>SNWL01000002.1 GCA_004362315.1 Mycobacterium sp. BK086 | reverse complement strand
CTGTTCAGAGTGGGTTGATGGTTGACGGATCTAGTTCGGTTGATCCTTGACACTCTTGTGTGTGTCTTAGGTCTGGCCGCTGGGGCGGCAGGCCTTCTTGTTTCGTACCTCGCCGGTGCTGCGGCGTGCGGCGGTTTTGACTAGATCATCGCCGATGAAGAACCGCAGCAGATCGCCATCGACGTGGACATCGCAGCGAGCCCCGGCGTAGTAGCGCCCGATGCTGACCTGTTGCCAGGACACGCACACCACCCCGTTGGTGGTCACGGTGCGTGAGACCCAGTCATCGCCACCACGATCAACGCCTGCGACTGGGCCTGGTGCATTCGTGGTGGCGCCAGCGCCGGCAGTGAACCGCTGGGCGGGGGTGGCCATCTTCAACGACTGATGTGGTCTGGCGGTGTTGTAGTCCTCAACCCACTCATCGAGCGCCTTTTGCGCGGTCTTCAGATTGGCGAATGGTGCTGCATTACTGAGGAATTCAGTACGCAAGCTCCGGTGGAACCGCTCAATCTTGCCCGTTGTCGTCGGCGACCGCGGTTGGGTCAGCAGATGCTCGATACCGTGCTCGCGGCAGATCGCATCGAAGAGCACCTCGACCGGTGGATGGTTGAACCGGCCGGTGAACACCTTTCCGTTATCGGTCAAGATCTGCTCAGGCGCACCGAAGCGGGCCAGCGTTGCCCGAAGCCCGTCACAGACCGCGCGGGTGCGTTCACGCACCATCAAGTGCGCGCACACGCACATCCGGGAATGATCATCGATCCCGGTCAACGCTTTAGCGCTGGTGCCATCAGCCAACGGGAAGCCACCCACCACGTCCATCTGCCACAGCTCCATCGCAGTGCCGCGTTCCCAGCGTTTCCACTTGCGGGAACGTCGATCCCGCGCCTGTGGGTCGATCATCGCCGCCCGCACCAACGCCCGATACACCGCTGATTCCGACGGCAACGGCGTGACACCACGCTTGCCCAATTCGAACACCAACCGCCGCGGACCCCAATACGGCCGCGAACGCCGCAACTCCAACACTGTTGCCTCAACCTCGGCTGGCATCTGATGCGGACATGACGCCGGCCGATGCGACCGATCAATCAACCCCTCCAGGCCCTGCGCCTCGTAGCGGGCCAACCACGCATGCAACGTCTGACGCGACACCCCGACCTTCGAGGCCACCTGCGAGATCGATAACCCATCGCTGATCACCGCCAACACAGCCTGATACCGCTGCTCAGCCACGCTCAACTCCCTCATCTAGGGAGTGTCAAGGATCAACCGAAGTAGGCGTAAAGCAACAGCCGAAACACTGTCGCCCATCAACCGAAGACCAAACGTCAAGCATCAGCCGAGGTCGTACACG
>SNWL01000001.1 GCA_004362315.1 Mycobacterium sp. BK086 | reverse complement strand
GGGGGTGGTCTGAAAATAGCGGCGGTAGTGATTGGGGCCGTTGTCGCCGTGGCCGCCATCATCGCCATCATCATCAACCTCACCCAACACGACACTCCTTCCACGACCGCGACGAGCACGCGCACTTCGACTACTCGCACCTTCACAGAAACGGTCACTACTTCCACAGTCGTCGCGCGACCGCCGACCGCCACCGCACCACCCCCGGGGGCAAAGGAATGTGGTCCACCCGCGGGTGGACGATACGCGCACACTGCGGCCGGAAGTGATTTAACTTCATGCCCTTTCGCGCTCAATGTCGGAAATGCCGTGAATGACGCCAATGGGCAGTTCCCCAGCATTCTGCAGGTATACAGCCCAGTAACCCATCAGTTCTACGCGATGGCGTGTGCGATGGAACAGGTGCTGACCTGCCGTGGTGGAAACAATGCCGTGGTCTATGTCTACTGAATCGCAGCCGTCGGATCCCCGTCACCCGGGCGGGCACCGAGCCGTGAAACGTCCGGCCCGGGACCGATCAGGATCGGTGCGAGTTCTGCGTGTGGCCGTGGCGATCGCCGCCGTAATCGCGCTACTGGCCTGCGGAATCCCATGGCTTGTACACCAAATGGGAACCGAGCGTGCCGCCGCCGAAACCCCTGAGCCCACAGCGGGCCCCGCTCCCGCGCAACCGCAGGCTCCAGCGCCCGCTCCTGAAGCCGTGTCGACCGCCGTCGACCTCTCGGCCGCCTTCGCTGGGTTGCAGAACACAGTCGGGGCCGACATTGGTCTCGCCTACGCGCCGCTCAGCGGAGCCGGTCAAATTCATTCGTTGGGTGCGTGGTCGTCGGGACCGGCCTGGTCGACGATCAAAGTGCCTCTCGCGCTGGCATTTTTGCGCCAGGACGGCGCGGGCGCGGTGGATGGCACCATGCGGGCCGCGATCACCGCATCGGATAACGGTGCCGCCGAACAGATGTGGGAACAGCTGGGTGCTCACCAGACCGCGGCCGACAAGGTGGAGGCGGTGTTGTCCGAGGCCGGAGGCCCGCCGCCTGCGGTACCCAGCGAGGTCACTCGGCCGGGGTTTTCCG
Source organism: Mycobacterium sp. BK086 (assembly GCA_004362315.1). Classification (GTDB taxonomy): domain Bacteria; phylum Actinomycetota; class Actinomycetes; order Mycobacteriales; family Mycobacteriaceae; genus Mycobacterium. Next base: position 3,252 of record SNWL01000001.1, on the reverse strand, counting down.
CATTCGGGCAAACCCGGTGGTCACTGGCCGACCAGGTGCGATTCTTGGCCCACGCGGCATGCGACGCCCGCAACGGACCTGTGCTGGATCTTATGGGCGACGTTGTGTCCGGACAGCGGTGGGGGCTGGGGACGATCGGCGGGGCCAAGTTCAAGGGTGGTTGGGGGCCGGGTACTGACGGGCGCTACCTGGTGCGCCAGTACGGGATCATCGACACTCCGACCGGTCAGGTGGTGGTGGCGGTGGCTGCGGTCCCTGACTCGGGCGGCTTCGGTGACGGCACTGCCATCCTCACCCGAATGACCTCCTGGCTGAAAGACCATATCGGCGACATCGGCGGAGACACGTGCGACCAGCGCTGACTGGCGGCACGCTTCGGCGTTGTCGGCCGAACGGATGAATCGTCGTCCACCCTCGGCTGGTCCAGGTGGCTTACGGTTTACTGAACGCGATACTGCGGTCGGGATGAAAGTTACAGGTAGCGATGGCTAACGACGACGAACCCACCTGGGGTGACACTTATCCGAACCCGGGCGCAGGCGCCTCGCCGAGCAACACCGGCCCCGCCCCTGGTCACGCCATCCCGAATCAGCAGTCGATGCCCGTCATCGGGTCAGGTCAGTCGATGCCGAGGATCGGTCAGCCGCACGCCGACTATCACCAGCAGGCCCAGCAGCATTTCTTGGCCGGACAGCCGACCGCGACGCCGTATCCGGCGGTGACGCCACCGGCGGCCAGCTACCCACCGGCATATCCGCCACCTCAGGCGCCGCGGCCCTCATACGGCTCGCACGCGCCCGGTCCGGCCAGAGATTCGTTCGTGATCCGTCTGATGGAGCGCGGTGTGCGCGGTGAACTCTTCCGTCAGCCGTGGTTCCATAACCTCCGCGGCCGGTCCCCCGACCCGTTTGTGTTTGCGACGTTCGCCGGCGGCGTCGTCTTGAGCATCCTGTTCGGATTGATCCCGTCGACTTTCCTCTCAACGCTGCTCATCCTCGCGGTGTGGGCAGCGATCGGCTACTCGTACCTCGCTCTCGGCACCCGTCTGTCGCACCAGTTCCTCGAGTTCGGGATCTGCCTCGTGGGCACGATCGTCATGTCGTGGCGAGCGTTAGTAACGGTGACGACGTTGGCTGCCGACCACAGCCTGGCTCGCTATCTCCATGTATACGTGGAACCGGCACCGGTTCTGGTCCTCGTGTTGCTCATCGACGTGGCGACCGCAGCGTTCCTCATCTACGCCGGTTTGCAGCTCCATCGGGGCATCCAGCGGCTCTCACAGCCATGAGACGCCAAGCGTGCCAACCAAAGTCGGAGACTGATGGTCGATGACGGATCAGGATCCCGACTCCGTTAAAGGCCAGGGGCCTGCGCTGCCACCAAGCCGGTTTGGCGCGGGCTTCACAGTCGGCGGTCACGCCGAGGAGCCCCCACCGGCCTACCCGGCCGCCAGCTATGGGACGTCCTACCCGCCTGCACCGGCATATGGTGCGCCCAATAGCGGGTATCAGCCTCCGCCGGCGCCCGAACCGGGCGGCGCACTGCGCTATCCCGATCCGATGCCTCAGCCTGTGGCTTATCCGCCACCCGTCGCCGTCGGCTACCCGGTGCCAGTCGTGGTCCGTGGGACCAACGGAATGGCCGTCGCGTCGTTAGTGTGTTCGCTGGTATGCCTCGGCTTCCTCGGAATAATCTTCGGTCACATCGCCGTATCGCAGATCAATCGCACCGGTGAGGAGGGCAAGGGCCTCGCTATCGCGGGTCTTGTGATCGGGTACGTCAGTCTGGGAGCGGCGCTCCTGTTCTACGTCATCCCGTTGATATTCCTCGTAGGCGCCAGCTCCTATTAAGGCAGTGTCGCCAGGTATGTCTCGATGCCGGACGCGACGGCGGTGGCGTATCGGGCCCGCCCGTCAGTGGACTCCATCGCCGCGGCGTCGTCGTCGTTGCGCATATTTCCCAATTCGATGAGCACCGCGGGATATTGAGCCAGGTTGAGGCCTGCCAAGTCGCTGCGGCCGAAGAGCCCGCCGGAACCGATGTAGGTCGACGGCTGTAAGCCGTTGCTTACGAGGGTGTCGCGCATGGTGGTGGCTAGCCGCACCGAAGCGACGGCCTGCGTGTCGTTCAGTGGCGGTGCGGAGTAGTTGACGTGGAACCCATGGCCCGACTGCGGACCGCCGTCGGCGTGGATGCTGACAATCGCGTCGGGCTGTTGGGCGTTGGCCGCCGAAGCCCGCTGATTGACACACGGACCCAGTGAAGCGTCGTCGGGGCGAGACAGTACGGTGCGTACGCCCTCCGCGTTGAGCAGCCGCTGGATATCAGTGATCACCGCCCAGTTGAAGGCGTGCTCGGGGTAACCGTCATTGGTTGCGGTGCCGCTGGTTTGGCAATCCTTGGTGCCACCTCGGCCTGTGGGCACCTGGCTGGTCATTGACGAGTCGTACAGGCCACTGTGTCCGGGGTCGAGCACCACCACTCGGCCCGCCACGTCACCGGCGGCGTGAGCCTGCAGCGGGTCCGCCACAAATGCTGTCGCCGCGGACATCATCACGATGGCTGCCCCGGCCAGCGCGGTGCGTGCACCCAACATCGGGCCAGGCTAACAAAACACCGCTTCCCCAGTGGATCGACCCAGGCTCGCCAGCGCAGACGCACACCAATGCTGTCACTAATGTTGCTGGTGGTCTCATCCTCGAAAACGAATGAAATTGATCCGATGGCCCTGAGTCGTGAACCAGCAAGTCCCAGAGACCAACTGAGGAGGCCCGCACGATGCGCGGTATCAATGTCGGTCGAATGGATCCATGACTTCGGTATGTCGCATGCTGCACCGGGCTAGTCGGTCCCCCCACCCACTGGGCGGCCCCCACGGACTGCAGACCGGACACCTCGTGGCCATCCGCACAGTCGCTGAAACTGCATTGACGACGAAGGAGTCTGGCCGCCAGACCTTTTGGCGATTCGACACGGGCACGGTGCGCCGCCTTGTCGGACGAACGACCGACAAGATGTGGCGCGCGATAGTGGGATACTGCAAGACCTTGCCGCAGCGACCCGCCCGCATGTAGTGCCTCCCCCGACATCAGACAGAAACATCACTGAACCCATGACGTCACAGCATCCCCAAGTCACCGCCCGAGTCGTGCCTGTTGTTGGGGGTGTGTAGGTGGGTTCGTTGTGGGTTGATGGTGGGGTTTCGGTGGTGTTGGGTGCGGTGTTGGCGCGTGCGGGGGAGGGGGTGGTGTA
>SNWL01000011.1 GCA_004362315.1 Mycobacterium sp. BK086 | reverse complement strand
CGGGTGTGTTGTTTGAGAACTCAATAGTGTGTTTGGTGGTTTTTGTTTGTTGTTGTTTTTTGCCACATTCTGATACCCCCGTGTTGGGGTGTGGTTTTTTGGATGCCAGTTTTGGTGTCTGTTGTTTGGTTTCAGGCTTGTTCTGATTCGAATTCTGCCTTGCCTTTGGGTGAGGGGTTTTTGTTTGGAGAGTTTGATTCTGGCTCAGGACGAACGCTGGCGGCGTGCTTAACACATGCAAGTCGAACGGTAAGGCCTTCGGGTACACGAGTGGCGAACGGGTGAGTAACACGTGGGTGATCTGCCCTGCACTTTGGGATAAGCCTGGGAAACTGGGTCTAATACCGAATAGGACTACGGCCTGCATGGGTTGTGGTGGAAAGCTTTTGCGGTGTGGGATGGGCCCGCGGCCTATCAGCTTGTTGGTGAGGTCACGGCTCACCAAGGCGACGACGGGTAGCCGGCCTGAGAGGGTGACCGGCCACACTGGGACTGAGATACGGCCCAGACTCCTACGGGAGGCAGCAGTGGGGAATATTGCACAATGGGCGCAAGCCTGATGCAGCGACGCCGCGTGAGGGATGACGGCCTTCGGGTTGTAAACCTCTTTCAGTAGGGACGAAGCGCAAGTGACGGTACCTATAGAAGAAGGACCGGCCAACTACGTGCCAGCAGCCGCGGTAATACGTAGGGTCCGAGCGTTGTCCGGAATTACTGGGCGTAAAGAGCTCGTAGGTGGTTTGTCGCGTTGTTCGTGAAAACTCACAGCTTAACTGTGGGCGTGCGGGCGATACGGGCAGACTTGAGTACTGCAGGGGAGACTGGAATTCCTGGTGTAGCGGTGGAATGCGCAGATATCAGGAGGAACACCGGTGGCGAAGGCGGGTCTCTGGGCAGTAACTGACGCTGAGGAGCGAAAGCGTGGGGAGCGAACAGGATTAGATACCCTGGTAGTCCACGCCGTAAACGGTGGGTACTAGGTGTGGGTTTCCTTCCTTGGGATCCGTGCCGTAGCTAACGCATTAAGTACCCCGCCTGGGGAGTACGGCCGCAAGGCTAAAACTCAAAGAAATTGACGGGGGCCCGCACAAGCGGCGGAGCATGTGGATTAATTCGATGCAACGCGAAGAACCTTACCTGGGTTTGACATGCACAGGACGCTGGTAGAGATATCAGTTCCCTTGTGGCCTGTGTGCAGGTGGTGCATGGCTGTCGTCAGCTCGTGTCGTGAGATGTTGGGTTAAGTCCCGCAACGAGCGCAACCCTTATCTTATGTTGCCAGCGCGTAATGGCGGGGACTCGTGAGAGACTGCCGGGGTCAACTCGGAGGAAGGTGGGGATGACGTCAAGTCATCATGCCCCTTATGTCCAGGGCTTCACACATGCTACAATGGCCGGTACAAAGGGCTGCGATGCCGTGAGGTGGAGCGAATCCTTTCAAAGCCGGTCTCAGTTCGGATCGGGGTCTGCAACTCGACCCCGTGAAGTCGGAGTCGCTAGTAATCGCAGATCAGCAACGCTGCGGTGAATACGTTCCCGGGCCTTGTACACACCGCCCGTCACGTCATGAAAGTCGGTAACACCCGAAGCCGGTGGCCTAACCCCTTGTGGGAGGGAGCCGTCGAAGGTGGGATCGGCGATTGGGACGAAGTCGTAACAAGGTAGCCGTACCGGAAGGTGCGGCTGGATCACCTCCTTTCTAAGGAGCACCACGAGACCTGGCCGGCCCCGTAAATCGCGGGATCAGCTGATTGTCAGGCGATTCGTTGGATGGCCTTTCACCTGTAGTGGGTGGGGGTCTGGTGCACGACAAGCAAAGTAGCCAGGAACGGGATTTTTCTTCTGGTGCTGCCAAACACACTGTTGGGCTTTGAGACAACAGGCCCGTTGTTCTTGGACTGCGGTTCAAGAGGCGTGTTGTTGCCCTGCTTTGGTGGTGGGGTGTGGTGTTTGATTTGTGGATAGTGGTTGCGAGCATCTAGCACGCATGAATCCTTTGGGGTTTGTGGGTGTTTTTGATGTGCAATTTCTTTTTTCGAATTGGTTTTTTGTGTTGTAAGTGTTTAAGGGCGCATGGTGGATGCCTTGGCACTGGGAGCCGATGAAGGACGTGGGAGGCTGCGTTATGCCTCGGGGAGCTGTCAACCGAGCGTTGATCCGAGGATGTCCGAATGGGGAAACCCGGCACGAGTGATGTCGTGTCACCCATACCTGAATACATAGGGTATGGGGGGGAACGCGGGGAAGTGAAACATCTCAGTACCCGTAGGAAGAGAAAACAAGTAAGTGATTCCGTGAGTAGTGGCGAGCGAAAGCGGAGGATGGCTAAACCGTATGCATGTGATACCCGGCAGGGGTTGTGTGTGCGGTGTTGTGGGGCCTGTCTTCCCGGATCTGCCGGTCTGGGCTGCAGTGAGAAAAGAATGTGTTAGCCGAAGTGGCCTGGGATGGTCTGCCGTAGTGGGTGAGAGCCCCGTAGGTGAAAACATGTTCTCTGTGGTGATGGGTTCCCGAGTAGCAGCGGGCCCGTGGAATCTGCTGTGAATCTGCCGGGACCACCCGGTAAGCCTGAATACTTCCCAGTGACCGATAGCGGATTAGTACCGTGAGGGAATGGTGAAAAGTACCCCGGGAGGGGAGTGAAATAGTACCTGAAACCGTGCGCTTACAATCCGTCAGAGCCCTCTCTTTGAGTGGGGTGATGGCGTGCCTTTTGAAGAATGAGCCTGCGAGTCAGGGACATGTCGCGAGGTTAACCCGGGTGGGGTAGCCGTAGCGAAAGCGAGTCTGAATAGGGCGTATCCACACAAGAGTGTGTGGTGTAGTGGTGTGTTCTGGACCCGAAGCGGAGTGATCTACCCATGGCCAGGGTGAAGCGCGGGTAAGACCGCGTGGAGGCCCGAACCCACTTAGGTTGAAGACTGAGGGGATGAGTTGTGGGTAGGGGTGAAAGGCCAATCAAACTCCGTGATAGCTGGTTCTCCCCGAAATGCATTTAGGTGCAGCGTTACGTGTTTCTTGCCGGAGGTAGAGCTACTGGATGGCCGATGGGCCCCACAGGGTTACTGACGTCAGCCAAACTCCGAATGCCGGTAAGTGAGAGCGTGGCAGTGAGACGGCGGGGGATAAGCTCCGTACGTCGAGAGGGAAACAGCCCAGATCGCCGGCTAAGGCCCCTAAGCGTGTGCTAAGTGGAAAAGGATGTGCAGTCGCAGAGACAACCAGGAGGTTGGCTTAGAAGCAGCCACCCTTGAAAGAGTGCGTAATAGCTCACTGGTCAAGTGATTGTGCGCCGATAATGTAGCGGGGCTCAAGCACACCGCCGAAGCCGCGGCAACAAACTTTGTTTGTTGGGTAGGGGAGCGTCCTGCACACCGGTGAAGCAGCCTGGTAATGGAGCTGTGGAGGGTGTGGGAGTGAGAATGCAGGCATGAGTAGCGATAAGGCAAGTGAGAACCTTGCCCGCCGAAAGACCAAGGGTTCCTGGGCCAGGCCAGTCCGCCCAGGGTGAGTCGGGACCTAAGGCGAGGCCGACAGGCGTAGTCGATGGACAACGGGTTGATATTCCCGTACCCGTGTATGAGCGTCCCTGATGAATCACCGGTACTAACCGCCCAAATGATTGTTGATCAATCCCTTCGGGGAGCGACGATGATCGGCTGCGCGGGACCTTCGGTGGTAGTAGTCAAGCGATGGGGTGACGCAGGTAGGTAGCCGTACCAGTCAGTGGTAATACTGGGGCAAGCCCGTAGGGAGAAACGTAGGCAAATCCGCGTTTCACATATCCTGAGAGGTGATGCATAGCCGAGTGAGGCGAATTCGGTGATCCTTTGCTGCCAAGAAAAGCCTCTAGCGAGCACACACACGGCCCGTACCCCAAACCAACACAGGTGGTCAGGTAGAGAATACCAAGGCGTACGAGTGAACTATGGTTAAGGAACTCGGCAAAATACCCCCGTAACTTCGGGAGAAGGGGGACCTCCTACTGTCATGGCACTAGCGGCCGGCAGCGGTGGGGGGTGGCACAAACCAGTGAGAAGCGACTGTTTACTAAAAACACAGGTCCGTGCGAAGTCGCAAGACGATGTATACGGACTGACGCCTGCCCGGTGCTGGAAGGTTAAGAGGACCCGTTAACCCTTTGGGGTGAAGCGGAGAATTTAAGCCCCAGTAAACGGCGGTGGTAACTATAACCATCCTAAGGTAGCGAAATTCCTTGTCGGGTAAGTTCCGACCTGCACGAATGGCGTAACGACTTCTCAACTGTCTCAACCATAGACTCGGCGAAATTGCACTACGAGTAAAGATGCTCGTTACGCGCGGCAGGACGAAAAGACCCCGGGACCTTCACTATAGCTTGGTATTGGCGTTCGGTTCGGTTTGTGTAGGATAGGTGGGAGACTGTGAAACTCACACGCCAGTGTGGGTGGAGTCATTGTTGAAATACCACTCTGATCGTATTGGACTTCTAACCTCGGACCGTATATCCGGTCCAGGGACAGTGCCTGGTGGGTAGTTTAACTGGGGCGGTTGCCTCCCAAAATGTAACGGAGGCGCCCAAAGGTTCCCTCAACCTGGACGGCAATCAGGTGTTGAGTGCAAGTGCACAAGGGAGCTTGACTGCGAGACGGACATGTCAAGCAGGGACGAAAGTCGGGACTAGTGATCCGGCACCCCCGAGTGGAAGGGGTGTCGCTCAACGGATAAAAGGTACCCCGGGGATAACAGGCTGATCTTCCCCAAGAGTCCATATCGACGGGATGGTTTGGCACCTCGATGTCGGCTCGTCGCATCCTGGGGCTGGAGCAGGTCCCAAGGGTTGGGCTGTTCGCCCATTAAAGCGGCACGCGAGCTGGGTTTAGAACGTCGTGAGACAGTTCGGTCTCTATCCGCCGCGCGCGTCAGAAACTTGAGGAAACCTGTCCCTAGTACGAGAGGACCGGGACGGACGAACCTCTGGTCTACCAGTTGTCCCACCAGGGGCACCGCTGGATAGCCACGTTCGGACAGGATAACCGCTGAAAGCATCTAAGCGGGAAACCTTCTCCAAGACCAGGTTTCTCACCCTTTTAGAGGGATAAGGCCCCCCGCAGACCACGGGATCGATAGACCAGACCTGCACGCACCGCAAGGTGTTCAGGGAACTGGCACTAACCGGCCGAAAACTTACAACAACCAAAACAAACAACCATGTTTTCGTTGAACGTAAAAACGCACATCAACGCCCGCAACCACACATCCACACCAGTCAAACGACTGCACCCCACCACCAAAACTAGATTCACACTCAACAACGAGTGAATAGAGTTACGGCGGCCATAGCGGCAGGGAAACGCCCGGACCCATCCCGAACCCGGAAGCTAAGCCTGCCAGCGCCGATGATACTACCCAACACGGGTGGAAAAGTAGGACACCGCCGAACACAATTTA
>SNWL01000010.1 GCA_004362315.1 Mycobacterium sp. BK086 | reverse complement strand
ATGTGTGCGGATTTGGGGTCGCGCACGATTCGTGAAGAGATCGACGCGATGGAAGTGTTGGGCATTAATCCGGTGCAGCGGTTGGTGACTCCGCGCATGCTGGCCTCGGGCCTGGTGGCGCTGTTGCTCAACTCGCTGGTGGTGATCATCGGGATTTTGGGTGGTTACGTGTTCTCGGTGTTTGTTCAGGATGTGAATCCGGGGGCGTTCGCGGCGGGGATCACGTTGTTGACCGGGGTGCCTGAGGTGATCATCTCCTGTGTGAAGGCCGCCTTGTTCGGGTTGATCGCGGGTCTGGTGGCCTGCTACCGCGGGTTGAGCATCTCCGGTGGTGGCGCCAAAGCGGTGGGGAACGCGGTCAATGAGACGGTGGTGTATGCGTTCATGGCGCTGTTCGTCATCAATGTGGTCGTGACAGCAATCGGCATTCGGATGACGACTCGCTAGGCGGCGGTGATGTGCGGTGCGTCAGTCGATTCGTGAGGATTCGGCTGAATCCGCCGATCGTCATTGACCGCAACCGAAGTGGCGGAACGTATGTCGACCGTCGGCCACGGCGCTGACGGGATTCTCTAGGAGCGTGATGAACGACCAAGTCTCGAACCTGCCTCTGTCCGTACTCGATTTCCTGGGCATCGAGTATGGCGAGACAGCAGCGGAATGTATGGCCGGCGGCGTCCGGCTGGCCCAAGCCGTTGAAGCGTGCGGCTATCGTCGATACTGGATATCCGAGCACCACAACATGCTCAACTTGGCGTGCAGCGCGCCGGAGATCCTGATCGCCCACATCGCGGCCGTGACGAGCCGGATCCGTGTCGGCGCCGCGGGCATCATGTTGCCGAACCATACCTCGCTCAAGGTGGCCGAGATGTTTCGGACCCTTCTTGCGCTCTACCCCGGCCGCATCGACCTTGCGCTCGGAAGGGCTTCGGGCACTGACCCCCTCGCCGCGCATGTACTCCGCCGCGGCGTCGGCGCCGATCCGGCTGCCGAGTTCCCCCAGCAGATGGCGGAGTTGCTCGCGTTCCTGGGTGAGGGCTTCCCCGACGGACACCAGTACCGTCAACTTGTCGCGGCCCCGGTGGTGCAGGAGCTACCAGAGATGTTCATGCTCGGCTCAAGCGAGTATGGACCGCGCTTCGCAGCTGTGAACGGAATGAGCGCGGCGTTCGCACATCATATGAACCCCGCGATCGCGGTCGACATCCTGCGCGAGTATCGCCAGACTTTCACACCCCGGCACGATTCCGACGCGCCCTACGCGGTGCTGTCCGTGCTGGCCTTCGCCAGCGAAGATCCAGACGCGGTTGCCGAGTTCCGTGCAGCGTGGGCCTTGACGATGGCGAACATCCGCCGCGGGATCCAGAATCAGCTGGAGCCAAGCGAAATCGCGCAAGCATCGCACTCACCGGAATTTCGTGACGAGTCATTTGCCCGGGACTACATGGTCGTCGGTCGACCCCAAGCCGTAGTCGAGCGCCTGATGCAGCTGCAGGCCGAGTCGCGGGCCGATGAACTGGTGCTGGTGAGTCCGGGGCTCGATCGTGCCCGCCGGATCGCGAGTTACCAGGCAATCGCCCAGGAGTGGCAGCGCGCGTAACAACCGTAGTCGTTACCGGCGGGGTCGGGCTACGCCGCCGCGAACGCTGTGGGGCGTCGCCCCCCGCGGCTCAGCTCTTGGTTCGCTTGACTTGATTGAACGGCACACCACGGTCGGCCGCGAATTCGCGGGGGAAGCCCAGAACGCGCTCCGCGATGATGTTGCGCGCAATTTCTGTGGTGCCCCCACCGAGCGCGATCGCCTGCCGTGACAGGTAACGCTCGCCGTGGTGAATCAGGTCACCGCCGCCATCGACCACACCCGCGCTGCCCGTGATCGCCAACGCGGTATCGAGTTCGAGCTGTTGGGTCTCCGCGTGCGTGATGCGAATGATCGATCCTGCCGCCGCCGGCAGGGAGCCGTCCAACACCGCCTGGTAGATGTGGTCGACCAACTGCTGCTGTACAACTCGGTGCACCACCGCTCGACCGGCCATTTCGCAGACCCGCTCGCTGTCGGCGGTCCCCGTTGCCGCGAGTAGTGCGACAAAGTCGACCGGCCTGTCGCTCGTGCCCTCAGCGCCTAACCCGCTGGCGAACTCCGATCCGCCGCCGACGGCCCTGCGCTCGTGATACGTCTGCTGAGACGCCACCGCCCAGCCCTGATTGACCTGACCCATCACCGCATCGTCGCCGAGTTCGACATTGTCGAAGAACTCTTCGCAGAACTCGATGGATCCGTTGATCTGCTTGATCCGCCTCATAGTGATGCCCGCACTGTCCATCGGCACCAAGAACATCGTCAGGCCCTCGTGTTTGGGCACGTTCCAGTCTGTGCGGGCGAGTAGTAGCCCATAGTCCGCGGCGAAGGCACTCGTGCTCCACGTCTTTGCGCCGTTGATCACCCAGCCCTTGTCCGTGCGGTCAGCGCGGGTGATGACGCCGGCCAGATCCGATCCGCCGCTGGGCTCCGACAGCAGTTGGACGAGGACCTCATCGCCGCGCAGTACGGCCGAAATATGTTGCCGCTTCTGCTCTTCAGTGCCAGTGTCAAGGATGGTCGCGGCGCAGATCGTGAACGTCGGCGTGTTGAGAATGGTCGGGAGCTCGTAGTTGATCGATTCGTTGTCGAAGGCCTTCTGGTAGGCGATGGGTAAGCCCAGGCCGCCGTATTCACGCGGGAAGCAGATACCGGCGAATCCGCCCGCATAGAGTGTCTTCTGGAGTTTGCGCGCGCGTAGCCACGGCCCCACTTCGCCGCGATCGGGTTCAGGGGGGCTTTCCGGGTCGATGCGCGGCATATTGTCGGCCAGCCATGTTCGGGCCCGGGCGGCGAAGTCCTCGACCGACTCGCCTGTTGTCGACGCGGCGGATTTCATCTCGGTCATAGGACGGGTTCCAGCTCCTTGGTGAGTGCGTAGGCGCGGAGATTGTGCTCCTCGGGAGTGCCGAACATGGAGCGGTACAGGGTGACCCGCCGCAGGAAGACGTGGAGATCATGCTCCCATGTCACCCCGATACCTCCGTGCAGTTGCACGCTGTCCTGCAGCATCGCGGAAGCCCGTTCGCCGACATAGGATTTCGCCACGCTGACGGCGAGTGGGGCTCCTGGATCGCGGGTCGCAACCGCGGCGATCGCGGCGCGGGTGGTCGCGCGGCAGGCCTCGAACCAGATCTTCAGATCGGCGTACTTGTGTTTGAGGGCTTGATACGAGCCTAACGGGCGACCGAAGGAATGCCGGTCGAAGCCCCACTGAATCGTGAAGTTGAGCACTGTGTCGAGGATCCCAATAACCTCGGCACATTGCAGAATCTGTGCGATCTGGCTCTGGCGGGCGATCACCTCGGCGGTCTCCTGCGCTGAGCCGACGACTGCGGACTTGTCAATCTCGACTCCCGCGAAACTCACTCGCGCATAACGCTTCACCAGGTCGATCGACCGCTGCGCTTCAACACGGACCCCGGTACAGTCAGCGGGGACAAGGAACTGGCGAGTCGTGCCGCCGGACTGAGCTGTCACGAGGAACAAGCCGCACTCCGAGCCCATTTCCACGCGATCCTTCACTCCGTCGAGACGGTAGCCGGAATCAGTCGGCGTTGCGGTAACGCCCGGGGTGTGCGGCGACCACGGTTGGCCTGGCTCGTATACCGCCCAGGTGGCAACGACATCCCCTTCGATCAACGATTCGATGGTTTCCTCATGGTTCTCAGGCGCCTCCACCAGACCGGCGAGCACGGTGCTGACCGAATGCAGCGGTCCTGGGGTCACCGTTCTGCCGGCGATCTCGGCGACCAGCGTCAAGTCGCGGACACCATCACCCGACACGTTTCCACCGCCGAGTGCCTCGGGCACAAGCAGGCTCGTCCAGCCCAGCTCGGCGGCTCTTCGCCACCAATCGGCTTCGAAGGAATTCCCGGTGGCGTGCAGCTCCCGCACCCGGGTCAGCGACGCTTCTTTCTGGAGGAATGATTGAGCCGTCGAAGTGAAGAGCACGACCTCCGGCGATGCTTGGTTTGCCTGAAGGTCGGTCATACTGATACCGCGGTGCGAATCTTGAACAGATCGATCATATTGCCGCCCATTATCTTCCGCTTACCCTCCTCGTCCAGATCGCTGAGTTCGTCCACCAGACTGAGCGGATCACGCAGGCCTTCAGGATGTGGCCAGTCGGAACCGAAGATGACCCGGTCGATCCCGACCAAATCCGCCATATCCTTGAAGTGGTCCTCCCAGAACGGGGCAACGTACACGCACCGTTTGAATGCCGCGATCGGATCCTCGGGGAACTCATCAGGCATCTTTGCAAAAGAGTTTGTGAACTGTTTGAACAGGTGCGGAACCCAGTCCGCGCCATTCTCGATCGACAGCACCCGCAGGTCGGGGTTGCGGGTGAGCGCGCCATGGCAGACCAGCGCGGCCATGGAATCCTCGATCGGGCGCTTGCCCATCGCGACCATCCGGAACGATGTCGGCTTAAACGGCAGGAATTCGTCGCCAGGTTCCCATATGTTGAGGAACTCCGCATAGCCGCTGTCGGAGGCGTGCATGGCCACCGGGATGCCGGCGTTGACACACGCCGCCCAGAACGGGTCGAACTCGGGCAGTCCGAACGACCGGGTGCCGCGGTAGCCAGGGACGGGCGCCGGACGCACCAGAACGGTTTTCGCGCCGCGCTGCAGACACCATTCCAATTCCTCGAGTGCGCGATCGACGATGGGCAACGTGATCACCGGTGTCGAGAAAATGCGGTCGTGGTAGTTGAACTGCCAGGTTTCATACATCCATTCGTTCAGGGCGTGGATGACGTCATGGATGAGTTCGGGATCGTCCTTCATGCGTTCCTCAACCAGGCTGGCCAGGGTCGGGAACATCAACGTGTAATCGAGGCCCAGTTCGTCCATGGCCTCGAGCCGAGGCGCGGGCTCACGGAAGGCAGGGATCGACGCCATCGGCTTGCCCATGACCTCGCGATACGACTTGCCGCCGCTTCCGTGCCGGAAGTACTCCTCCTGAGCGCCTGGCCGCGCGACGACGTCGAACGTCGGGTTCGGAATGTAGTCGCTGACCTGGTTGCGCACCATGATCTTGGTGCGGCCGCCCACGTCCACGTATTCAATCGCCCGTTTGCGGTTGTCCGGCAGGAACTTCGTCAGAGCTTCTTTGGTCTCATAGAAGTGGTTGTCGGCATCGAACACCGGGAAGGAAAGCTCGCGGGATGGCATGTCCGCCTCCTGAATAGCTGGTTGTTGAATCATCGGCAATAGCGTTACTGAAGCTGCACATTGTGGCACCGCAATGACATCGAATCGGACGGTTCACCAGACGTCGTAGGCGTGCGTGGCTCCACGTCGGAATCTGGTCATCGCCACCGACAACCCGGCGATCCGGGTCTGACCGACGGAGTTTGGGTGGGCTGGTGGGTTCGATCAATGTGCGTGGCTCAAATCGTTCATCGTGCCGAGCTGGCCGACTTGGCCCCGAAGATGGGCGAAGACGATGCTCACGCGCATCCATGCCGGTGTCCGGCCGCTCAGGGATTGTGGGATCCCGGACCGTCCTCGTGAGCCGAAGGCCATCAACGCAACCGGCATCGCGATGCTCGCTCACTGATGTGCTCGTCGGAGAAGGTGTCGTAGGCCTTGGTAATGAGCTCTACCCGAGCTTCGGGATGGTCATTTGCAATGGCCTCGATCGCCGAGACGGTGTGGGGACCAAGCCCGGAGTTTCTCGTAGGAACTCTGCCGTCCGCGACCGCCGCGATCAGATTCCGTTGAAACGTCTCGCGCAACTCGTGCAAGGCTCTAGTGCTCGGCATGGTCTTAGCAGCGCCCGTCTGCAGTTGCCAAAAACTCCTCGATCCCCACGTTTCTGATCAGCGAATGTGCCTCTGCGGCAAGACGTTGTCCGTCGCTGTAACAATACGGGCCGTGCCGGTAGACAACTTCGCCCGTCAACCGTTTACGAACGATCAGGTCGCAGGTCGTCATAAGGTCGAGAGCGGTGCCCGGATCGACATAGCTAATCAGGGTGAGCCAACTTCCAAGTATCTGCAGGAGACCAAAAGGACACTGTTCAAGGGAAATTGCATACTCGACTGTGAAGCCCAAATACGCCGAACTTCGGTGACTTGGACGGCGACTCATCGTGTCAGCCGTCTGAAGAAGAGTCGATTTGATATCCAGCGGCTACCCGCAGAAGACAGCGCCGAGGTAAGACTGCTCGGCACGGTGGGAAGCGCGCGCGGGGCGGCTATACCCGCGCTCATCGCTTCCCTTGCGGCCTGAGGGTTTCGCGGTTCGGCCGGTGCGTGCTGGACGATTGTCACCCTAGCGACGCCTCCTCGACAGATGACAGATGACTGCCACATTAACATGGCGCTGCCACAAATCTCCAGGCGCCTGAGGCGGGTCGGCGGTGCCCGCCTCGGCGGTCTCGGGGCCTGCTCGAGCACTGCGGGGTTGTGGGTGCGGCACCGTGATTTCGTTCGCAACAAAGCCGCCAAGCGCCATGGAGATGAGAGCGCGACTGACCACGACACTCGCCAATTTCCCTGGCTGGTCGTGATCGGCAGCAACCGCGTCACTAGATATGCCTATGCAGCCCGTACCGGGCAGGCGAGAATGTCAGTCGAACTAGCGGTCGATGAGGGGCGGTGGGCGATAGCCGAGCGGCGGGTCATTGATGCCAGCGATCGACATGGCGCCAGTTTGCGTCGCGGTCGTGCTGTTCGTCGTCTTGATCGGAGGCGTTTGTGACGATTTGCTGCAGACGGCGCGACGGTTGCCCTGCGGGCTGATGCGTGCGCGATGAGGATGTTGGCGGTGGGTGGAATCGGGGTTTGTGGCGTGCTGGCCGCAGAGGCGGTATCGCTGGTGATGCCCGACCGCCATGCGATGTCGTGGTTTTCAGGTGCCGCATTGGCGATCGCGCTCATAGCCGTCCGATGGTCGCTGGGCCGTCGGCCAAAACCTGTGCAAGCCGACGGCGGGGCCGATGAGACCGGATCGACGATCAGTCGCTGGGTCGAGCGGACTCAGTCCCAGATCGCGTGGTCAGACTCCACGCGGGCGGATTGGGATCGGCGGCTTCGGCCCACGCTGGCCCGGCAGTTCGAAATCGCCACCAGGCAACCGCGGATCAGAAACCCAGTGGCGTTTGCGACCACTGGCCGAATCTTGTTCGGCGATGAGCTGTGGCAATGGGTTGACCCTGAGAACATTTCACGCACCGGTGGCCGGGAACAGGGGCCGGGTCGAAAGGTGTTCATCGACATCATCGAACGTCTGGAGCGCCTGTGACCCTGTCGGTTTCGACGACCGCCAACCTCTGCGACGCAGTCCTGGACGAGATTGGTCGCGCCGTGGTGGGCAAACGCGAGGCGCTGACCCAGATTCTGACGACTGTGCTCGCGCGGGGGCACGTGCTCATCGAGGATCTCCCGGGCTTGGGCAAGACGTTGATTGCGCGGTCGTTCGCAGCGACGCTGGGGTTGGACTTCACCCGTGTGCAGTTCACCCCGGATCTGCTGCCGGCTGATCTACTTGGCTCGACCATCTACGACATGCAGTCGGGCCGCTTCGAATTCCGCCAAGGCCCCGTTTTCACCAACCTGCTGCTGGCTGACGAGATCAATCGGACACCTCCTAAGGCGCAGGCTGCCCTGCTGGAGGCCATGGCCGAGCGGCAGGTCAGCATCGACCGAACCACGCATCCGCTGCCGGACCCGTTCATCGTGCTGGCGACCGAGAATCCTATCGAGTACGAGGGCACCTACGCACTGCCGGAAGCTCAACTGGACCGCTTTGCGATTCGCCTCGAACTGCATTACCTGTCCAAACCCGAAGAACGGTCGATGTTGCGTCGCCGCCTCGACCGCGGCTCCGCCGAACCACACCTACGTCCAGTCGTTGACAGGCTTCAGCTTTTGGCCATGCAGGAATCGGTTGAACAGATCACAGTGGACGACGGTGTGCTCGACTATGTGATCTCGCTGGCCGACGCCACCCGCCACCATCCTCAGGTCGCCGTCGGGGCCAGCCCGCGCGCCGAACTCGACCTGGTACAACTTGCCCGGGCCCACGCTCTGCTGCGCGGTCGCGAGCACGTAATCCCCGAGGACGTCAAAGCGCTTGCCGTGTCGGCGATGGCGCACCGCATCATCCTGCGCCCGGAGATGTGGGTGCGACGTATCCAGGCCGGCGACGTGCTGGCCGAATTGCTCGACCGGATGCCTGTCCCGCCGGCGCGGGGTGCGGGGTGAACGAAACCCGAGAGATCGACGTGGCGCCTGTATGGCGCGCATCGTCGTTGACTCTCGCGGTAGCGACCTGCGCGGCAGTGATTCTGGCGGCAGCTGCGTTCAGCGGCCGCTGGCAACTGATCATCGTCTCCGCGCCGTTGCTCGGCATGCTGTGCTCGATCTACTGGCAGTCCGACAAGCCCACCCTACGAGTTCACAGTTCAGCGGACCGACAATACTTCTTCGAATCCGAGCAAGCCCGACTCGCCGTATCGGTCGAGTCGGAAGCTGCTGCCACACTGACGGTTTCGGCGACAACTGGATTGGAAGTCGAGATCGTCGAGTACGCCGAGGATCGCCAAACGATCGCCGTATCGGCACTGCGGTGGGGACGATATGTAGTACGAGCCCACGTCGAGGTCAGCGCTGCCGGTGGGCTACTGCGCGGAACTGCGACCGTCGAGGTTGCGGACTGCTGCGTGTTTCCCATCGCGCCCCCGCACGCCACCGGCCTGCCCAACGTTGAGCTGCCTGATCGTCTGGGCACCCACCTCACCCGTCGCGTCGGTCCCGGTGTGGAGTTCGCCGATATCCGCGCCTACGTACCAGGTGACCAACTCCGCACCGTGAATTGGCCGGTCAGCGCGCGACGTCGCACACTGCACGTGACCGAACGGTTGACCGACCGGGCAGCGGACGTAGTGGTGCTGATCGACAGCCACGCCCAGCCTCTCGGTCCTGCCACCGAGGCCACCGACCGGATGGCACGCGGCGCTGTGCAAGTAACGCAGACCGCCCTGCGCCAAGGGGACCGCGCCGGCATCGTCGCTCTCGGCAACCGCCGGACCCAATGGCTGGGCGCCGACATGGGCAAGGCCCAGTTCTATCGAATCGTCGACACCATTCTCGACGCGACGGGCAGCGGACCTGAAACCGGCACCAGCACACTGGTTCCGCCCGGATCGGTCCCGGCCGGCGCGATCGTCATCGCGTTCTCCACTCTGCTGGAGACCGATTTCGCCCTTGCACTGATCGATCTGCGCAAGCGTGGGCATTCCGTCGTGGCAATCGACATGCTTGTCGGAACTCCTTTCACTGGCGAACACGACGACCCGTTAGTCGACCGGATGTGGTCGCTACAGCGATCATTCATGCACCGCAACATGAGCACCCTCGGCGTGGACGTGGTGTCCTGGGGTCCAGAACACACACTCGATCAGGCCATGGCGCTCGTACCACAACATCGACGCCCGCGGCAACGGTCGCGATGACGCGCAACTGGCGCACGGCCCATCTACTCTCGACCGCGATCGGGCTGGTGATGGCGGCAACCGCGGGAATCGACACCGCCGGAGCCGCGTTCGTCGTCGCCGTCGCCTGCGCGCTCGCGGTGGGGGTAGGTACTGGAGTGCGCCACGCCGCCACCGCTGCTGTCTTGCTCGCCGCGGCCGCAGTCCTGCTCAGCGACGCGCCGCCACTGCAGGCCGGACTGGTCGGCCTGTGCGGGGCCTACTACTTGATGGTGCGGCATACGGAGCGCACCCCCGCCGGATCGGTGGGCCGATCCGCAATGGTTGCCGCCATGTGCTTCACCGTCGTCGCCGTATCGGTCGCATCACTACCGCTCGATCTGCCACGACTGCCGATACTTGCCGCGCCGATCATATTTGTGGCTTACGTCGTGGCCGTCCGCCCGTTCTCCTACCGTACCGTCCTAGCCCAACGTTCAAGTTGAGACGAGATCACCGCGATTACATTCGCGCAGTGAATATTCCGGTCTGCTAGCGCAGACACCAAAAAGGCCAAGAGGAGCGCTCGTAGCTGAGGGGCCGCCAGCCCCAACGGCCGCCGCGCGCACTGACGGGAGAGGAGGGAATGGCGAACATCGGATCGGTACCTCTCAAGGCGATGCGAAGTGTTGGCCGAAGCGATCGTAATAGTCAGCGAATACATCGCGGATCTCGCCTTCGGTGATGCCGAACTGTTCGGCCGAGTAACGGTGCTCACCGCGGGAACCGGCCGCATTCTGCGCACTCCAGGTCCGCATAGCGCCGCACACCGAACCGGTGAGTTCGAGTCCGGCCAAGGCATATACGCGTTCCGCCACGCCGATCGGGTTGGCCGCCAGTTCGGGTTGACCGACGTCAACAAATCGGCTCTCGCCGATCACCGCGCGCGCGG
This sequence comes from Mycobacterium sp. BK086, assembly GCA_004362315.1. GTDB lineage: Bacteria > Actinomycetota > Actinomycetes > Mycobacteriales > Mycobacteriaceae > Mycobacterium. Next base: position 351,030 of record SNWL01000010.1, on the reverse strand, counting down.
TGATGGCACGCGCAATATTGTCGTGAAACTCCATCAGAATCTGACGCCCGAACGTCGCTGCGTCAAATTTCCAGTCAGGAAGCCGCATTCGGGTGTGCTCCGCGATGACGCTGCATGCTGACGGGATCACCTTGAGGGGATCGCGATGGGTCATCACGAATCTTGTCTGCGGATAGTGCTGGGCCATTGGCAACAGATTGATCATGTCCTCTGGGGATTTCAACAGCCAGCGATACGGCGGCCGGTGCGAGTGCAGAAGTCGCAGCACGCGTTCGTGGTACGGGAACTTCGCGGTATGGTCGGCATTCCGCCACCACGCTACATAGCTTGGCAGTCCCAGTACGGCTCCGTGCTCTCCGAACGAGAGCTCATGGATCTTGCGGTCCTCAGTCGGCCCGTCCGCCGTGACGATGTGCTGTACATTTTGCCCGACCCGGTTCACCGGCCGGCGGGGATCAGCATGTTCAGTTGCCGCGTCCGGCGGCGGCACCGGGTCTGCGATCTCCCATTTGCGCAGGTAGCGAAACTGCGGGTCGACAGCGAGCAGGTAGTGCAACGCGGTCGTTCCCGATCGTCCGGTGCCCACAACCATCAGGGGCCCCTCAACCGGATGGGCTGCAGCCTCACCGGCGTGCTGGCTGTACCAGGACTCGATTCGGAGGCGAACAGCAAGGCGGTCAACGACGATCGCCTCAATGCGGCGAGCGTCGTCGTTATCGCCGATGTCCTCCGCAATCGCCGCGACGAGCTGCTCGAACCCGTCTTGCCACCCATCGGGACCGAAGTCCGACATCTGGGTTCGCTCCGTGGCGCGCTCGAGTAGTAGGCCGGGCGTCGTGGTCACTTCAGATCTCCTCCAACCCAATTGGCTCCCATATCGAGAGCGGGCCAACAGCTCGACGCTAACATCGCCTTGGACCCAACCTCGTCGTTCGGTTCGGAGAGGAGTCCCGTGATGGCGGAACACACCAAGCCGAACGGTGATTCGAGCACCATGTCGATCTTCGCGCAAGCGCGGATGCCGTCGTCGGCACTGATGGACAAACTACTGCGGAACGTTGTCGATGATTCGGCGACAGTTCTCGATGAGCGGACCGTAGAAGTGTTTTGCGCCCGTGTGCGCGAAAGTGCGCTGCTGCTATCGCAGTTTCCCCTCACCGCCAATCCGGTCGATCGCGCCGAATCGTTTCGGTACCTGCTGACGATGCTGGCGTATTCGGTCGATGCGGGGCTACTCAACGCCGACCCGCTCGAGCCGATGTTCTCGGCGCCCTATCGCCTGCACCTGCTGGACTGGGGTGCAGCCAGCCCCGACGGGGTGTACCGGCGCGCGATGGTTCGCGACGACCGCGGGTATCGCGTGCGTGGAATACTCGGCAATGCGAGCTACGTCTCGATGGATTTTCGCCAAAGTACGCCGGCGACCACCATCCTGCGTGACGACCTCGACCTGGACGGCGAGGGCAACTTCGAGATCTTCCTCGGCGGCGAGCCCCGCGACCACCAGTGGTGGCCGCTGTACCCAGGCACCACTGGGTTGGTCACCCGCGAATTCTTCGTTGACTGGCTGGACGCCCGCCGCTCGCACCTCCGCATCGAGTGCGTGGACGGGCAGAACGCGCCCCGTCCCGAACACCGGGCCAGCCGCGTTGCCGCAGAATTCGACGTCATCGGCGATTGGGTCCTGGAGGGCGCAGTCCGGTTCTGGATGGACCGGTCTCGCGGCCTTGCCGCCAAGCAGGAGAACAGATTTGACTCTCAGCTGCACCGGACCGAGACGAAGCTGCCGGTAACTACCTTCGGCTGGTGGAAGCTAGCTCCTAACGAGGCGCTCGTCATCGAGCTCGTCGATCCGCAGGCGGCGTATTGGGGTCTGCAATTAGCTACGTCACTGTGGCACACACTCGACTACGCCAACCGATTGACGACGATCAATCCTGCGCAGGCTCACCGCGACGACGACGGGGTGTACCGGTTCGTGCTGGCCCACCACGATCCTGGGGTCTACAACTGGCTCGACACGACCGGGCTTGAGCAGGGGGTGCTCATTCTGCGGCTGTGCGGCGCGACCAAGCCGGTGCCACCCACATGTCGCGTGGTCGGGCTCGCCGAGCTCGACACGATGGAGCCAGCCTTGAAGGCGTGTGACGCTGATCAGCGTCGCGCACAGCTGGCCGAGCGGCGCGAGGGTGTCGCCCGACTCCTCCTCGACTGACGCCGGGCCGCCAGTCGGGCTGCCAGCAGAATCACCCCGGGGTCAGCGGCTGCCGCGGCCGGTGCCAACGCATAGACCAGTCGAGGAATTACCAAGCAGCACTGCGTTTCGGCTCGAAGCGCCCGCCCGCGGGCGTAGTCTCACCGCACATTCGTCATCCGTAACCGTATGACGCCATGAGGAGACCCGGGGGAGCTAAGCGTGACACGACGAGTCCGCCCATGAAGGGTCTGCTCCTGCGGTTGGCGACACTGGACGCCGACGCGGAGACCTGCGTCCGGGTGATCGCCTACTTCGATGCTCTGGTGGAACGCCGCGCGAGCCCCGAAGCGCTGGTCCGGGCCACCAGCGGGGTGGCGGAATGCTCCAGCGGGTTACAGCTGGGCGAGGACCGAATGTGGCGATTCAGCCCCGGAGGCGACGCATTGTCCAAAGATGCCTCCCGCGCCACGGTTCGCTTCGAGTTCGATATCAACGGCACACCCGCCTGCGTATGGCTGGAACGGCCGCGCCAGCCGGCCCCGCTCGATGACTTGGTGCTCGAGCGTGCGTCACTGGCGGCGCGGATGCTCCTGGGCGCGGTGGTGGGCCCCCAGGCCGCCCTCCTGGCAGATCCCACGCTCGTAGAGATGGTGCTCAGTAGCCATGCCGAGATTGCAGATCGGTCAGCCGCGTTGCGCCGCCTCGGTCTTGACCCTCAGCGACCCATCCAGGTGGCCGCGGTGTCTGCGGACGTCGAAGACCGCCCGATTGCCGAACTCGTCGCGCACATCTCAACGGTATATCCGGCTCGAGCAGCGTTTGCCGAAGTCATCGGCGGTATCGCCGCCGTATTGGTGCAACACCACGGCGCTTCTCCGCTCAATGCCGACGGCTTGCGCAACTCGCTGCGCGGCAGCTCCTTTCGTCACCGGCCGCGCATCGGCCTCGGCCGCGTGGTGCAGCCGCCCGCAGCCCATTCTTCTTGGCGACAAGCGCGCCTGGCGCTGCGACTGGCATCGGCCGCCGAACACTTCCACGCCGGCGACGATCCCGGTGCGGACGTGACCGATTACGACGAATTGGGGGTGCTTGCACTGCTGGCCGAGATACCGGCCGAACGTCTGCTGCAAGCAACCGACCTCATCGCGCTTGAGGCGCTGCATGCGACCGAACATGGGCCCGACGACATCGCCACCCTCGAGGCGTACTTCCGGGAAGGCTCGCTTCGGCAGACAGCAAACGCGCTGTATCTGCACCACAGCACCGTTTCCGCGCGACTCAGTCGCATCGAGGAGACCCTCAATTGGCACCTCGACGATCCGACGGGCCGGTTTCGCGCGCAGTTCGCCTTATGGTCCTATCGGCTGGCCCACGCCCCGACGTCCGAGTAGCCACCCCGACCGAGCAGCGCATCCCTGTGGGCGCGAGTTTAACTGCCAGCAGCCGCATTCGGGCCGCCCGGAGGCTGAACTAACTGTGCGGTAAGCAGTTTCACCATTCAGCATCGCCGATTGCTGGGCTGCGACACTGCTGAGGCCCTTCGCCCTACCGCACCGCAAGCAGGCAGGCAGGGCGATGCAGGGCAGGACGGCACGATCGCGCGTTCGGCGGACTGCGACGCCGCGATGAGCGCCAGATGGCGGATGACACAGCGATGCAACCGCTGCCACGATGTCTAGACCTCGATGTCGAAGGAAGCCGATGACATATCCGCTCGACCCCGAGATCGCCGCTGCTATTCCGTTTCTGCCGAACGTCGACCTTGCCGCGGATATCGCTGGCGCGCGGGCGCTGACAGAGAGCCTGGTAGCGGCGGTTAACGCCGAGATCGACACCGCGGGAGTCCGTGTGCGGGCGGTGTCGGTACCTGGACCACCGGACTCACCCGACGTGCCGATCCGCATCTACGCACCCGATACCGTCAACCACCCCTCACTGCTGTTCGATGTCCACGGCGGTGCCTTCATCACCGGAAGCCTGGCCCTCGACCACGTCCAGAACATCGAGTTGGCCAGAGACCTAGGCGTCGTCGTGGTTTCTGTGGGCTACCGGTTGGCGCCGGAAGCGCCGTTTCCTGCCCCGGTCGAAGATTGCTATGCCGCGCTGACCTGGGTCGCCAAGAACGCCCACGAGCTAGGCGTAGACCCCGACCGGATCGTGTTACACGGCGCCAGCGCCGGCGGCGGGTTGTGTGCTGCCCTGGCCTTGCTTGCACGCGACCGCGGGGGTCCGGCGATCGCCTTTCAATTCCTGTCGGTTCCCGAACTAGATGACCGACTCGCGTCACCGAGCATGCAGATGTTCACCGACACGCCGAATTGGAACCGGCCACTGGTGGAGATCAGCTGGGATTGCTATCTCGGGCCCGGTAAGCGCGGATCGGCCGATGTGTCGCCGTACGCCGCACCGGCCCGTGCAACCGATCTCACCGGATTGCCTCCCGCCTACATCTCAGTGATGGAGTTCGATCCGATGCGCGATGAGGGCATTGCCTACGCCCAGGCGCTGCTGTGCGCGGGGGTCACGGTGGAGTTGCATCTGTTTCCCGGCACGTTCCATGGCTCGGCGATGGTGAGACACGCCAGCATCAGTCGGCGTGAGGACGCCGAGCGCCTTACTGTTCTGAAACGAGCGGTGGGCGGCGACGACTGGTACCGCGATGCTCCGTAGCGCCTTCGGCGGGCGCATCGTAGAGCACCAGCGTGAGATGCCAATACCGTTGGAGCGCAAGGGATCACCGTGCGACTCGACTGGTTGCGCCGGTAAACCTTGGGCCAGTCGGCGGAACCGGCGAGTGGTGCGCTGATGACTGCAGGACATCGCGCTGACCGGTGGGGGACTGGACTACCGCTGCTGAGCGTCGACATTCGCACGCCGATGCGGGCGATCGGTGGTTTCGTCGCGATGTCGGCGGACGCAATCAGATTCACCTTCCGCCGCCCCTTTTACGCGCGCGAGTTCTGGGAGCAAGCCTGGTTTGTGGCCCGAGTGTCGATGTTGCCGACGCTGCTGGTGGCGATTCCGTTCACCGTCCTGGTGAGTTTCACACTCAACGTCCTGCTGCGTGAACTCGGCGCCGCAGACCTCAGCGGAGCGGGCGCGGCGTTCGGGGCCGTCACGCAGATCGGACCGATCGTCACCGTCTTGGTCGTGGCTGGGGCCGGAGCGACCGCGATGTGCGCCGATCTTGGGGCACGCACCATCCGCGAGGAAATCGATGCCTTGGAGATTTTGGGCATCAACCCCGTGCATCGCTTGGTGACTCCCCGCATCTTGGCGTCCTCGCTGGTGGCGCTGTTGCTGAACAACCTGGTGTGCCTCATCGGAATCTGCGGCGGGTTCGTTTTTTCGGTGTTCATTCAGAAGGTCAACCCGGGCGCGTTCGTCGGGGGTATCACGCTGCTCACCGGCGTACCCGAGCTGATCATCTCCAGCGTCAAAGCGGCCTTGTTCGGACTGACCGCAGGGCTGGTCGCGTGTTATCGCGGCCTGATCATCACTGGCGGCGGCGCCAAAGCGGTGGGTAACGCCGTCAACGAAACCGTGGTCTTTGCGTTCATGTGCCTGTTTGTCATCAACGTCATCGCGACCGCGATCGGCATCCAGGTGACAGCGTGATGACAGGGGCCAGACAATGCTAGAAGCCGTCTACCCCCGCGTATACCGCGCGGTGAATGCGCCCGTCGACCGATTCGGGCAATTGGGTGACCATGCCGCCTTCTACTGGAAGGCGCTCGTCGGGGCACCGGGCGCAGCATTGCGATATCGACGTGAAACGATCCGCCTGATCGCCGAGATCAGCATGGGCGTGGGGACCCTTGCCACTATCGGCGGAACCCTTGCGATCGTTGGCTTTCTGACCGTTTCCACCGGGGCGACACTCGCGGTGCAGGGGTACAGCTCGCTGGGCAATGTCGGCATCGAGGCGTTGACCGGATTCCTGGCAGCGTTCGCCAACGTCCGCATAGCCGCTCCGGTCATCGCTGGCATCGGCCTGACCGCCACCTTCGGTGCCGGCGCAACCGCCCAGCTGGGCGCCATGCGCATCAACGAGGAGATCGATGCACTCGAATCGATGGCGATCCCGCCAATCGCTTATCTCGTCGGAACCAGGATCGTCGCCGGGATGACGGTGATCGCGCCGCTCTACGCGGTGGCAGTCGTAACGTCATTTCTGGCAAGCAGATTCGTGACCGTGGAGATGCTCGGGCAATCGGCAGGACTGTACAACCACTACTTCGCGACCTTCCTCAACCCGATCGATTTGATGTGGTCGTTCGTGCAGGCGATTCTCATGGCCCTGGCGATCCTGCTCATTCACACTTACTTCGGGTTCTTCGCGTCTGGGGGACCAGCAGGTGTGGGCGTGGCGGTCGGCAACGCCGTCCGCACCTCATTGATGGTGACGGTGTCGATAACACTGTTGGTGTCGCTGGCCATCTACGGCACCAACGGCAACTTCAACTTGTCCGGGTGATCGAATGCACCTGTCGCCAAGAATGTTTCGCTTCGTGACCGGCGTCGCGTTCGCCGCCGTGCTGGTCATGATCGTCACAATTGCGTTGACCGCGTTCGCAGGTGGCTTCACCCGCAGTGTTCCGGTCACGCTCGTCGCGCCGCGTGCTGGACTGGTAATGGATCCCGATGCAAAGGTAACGATGCTCGGTGTGCAGGTCGGGACCGTGCAGTCGATCGAGGAACGCTCGGACAACCACGCCGTGCTGCACCTGTCGATCGATCCCTCCGAATTGGCGAAGATTCCGGCCAACGTCGTCGCAGACATCGCGTCGACCACGGTGTTCGGCGCCAAGTTCGTCCAACTGATACCGCCACAAGAGCCGTCCGCGCGCAGCATGTACGCCGGACAGGTTCTCCAGGCGCAACAGGTCACCGTCGAATTCAACACATTGTTCGAAAGGCTCGCCGAGATCCTGGGACAGATAGAGCCGATGAAACTGAATGAAGCCCTCGGGGTGATCTCCCGGTCGCTGAGTGGCCGCGGTGCCCAGTTCGGCCAGGGCTTAGCCGCCCTCGACGCCGCCCTGGCCAAGATCGAACCGTCGCTACCGGCGCTGTCCCACGAACTCTCGGTCGCTCCTCAAGTCCTTGCCGCCTACAACGACGCGGCCCCCGATCTGCTGAAGACCATGGCGAACGTCACGGCCATGAGCCGCACCCTGACCGACGAACAGCAGAACTTCGACACATTGTTGGTCAGTGTGATCGGATTGGCCGACACCGGCAATGAGGTGCTGGCGCAAAACCACTCAACCCTGACCGATGTCGTGCACCTGTTGCTGCCGACGTCAACACTGCTCGACCGCTACAACCCTGTGCTCACCTGCGGGCTGAAGGCGGTTGCCCAGTACGACAGGGACTCGCCGGTCGGCTACCAGAGTGGCAACCCGGCATCGGTCAACTTCACGCTCGGCCGTGAGCGTTACCGGTACCCGGACGATCTGCCCAAAGTGGGCGCAACGGGTGGCCCGCACTGTGAGTTCTTGCCTGTGCCCCACGGCGATACCGCGCCATTCCTGGTTGCCGATGTCGGCGCCAACCCATTCAAGTACGGCAACCAGGGAGTCGTACTCAACAGCGACGGACTCAAGCAACTGCTGTTCGGTCCGATCGACGGGCCGCCCCGTAACGTCGCGCAGATAGGTCAGCCCGGATGAGCATTCTGCGCAGCGCGGCATTCGTGAAATTCACGATCTTCATCATCGTGATGGCCTTCGCGTCGACGTTCCTATACATGGGCTTCATCCAAGTCCAAGCCGGCGGAGCCAAGAGCTATTCGGCGGTGTTCACCGACGCCTCAGACCTACGCTCCGGGGAGTCTGTCCGGGTCAGTGGCATCCGGGTGGGCACTGTTACCGGCGTGCAGCTCGGTGACGACCAGCACGTCACCGTGAGCTTCGACGTCGACGACTCCGTGCAGCTCACCACCGGCACCCGGGCCGTCATCCGCTATCAGAACCTTGTCGGTGATCGTTACCTCGCCCTACTCGACGGGCCCGGCCCGATCCAGATGTTGCCGGCGGGTTCCACCATTCCCAGCGACCGGACAGCGCCCGCGCTGGATCTCGATCTGTTATTAGGTGGACTGAAACCCGTTGTGCAGAGCCTCGATCCGCACGAGGTCAACGCACTGACCGGCTCACTGCTGCAGATCGTTCAGGGGCAGGACACGACGCTGGATTCGCTGTTCTCCAAGACCACATCCTTCACCACCGATCTGGCCGATCACGGTGAGGTCGTGCAGCAGCTTATCGACAATCTGCGCGATGTCATGGCGACGGTCGGACAAGATGGCGCCAAGTTCTCCGCTGCCATCGATCGTCTCCAACAACTCGTCGGGTCACTGTCGCATGACGCCGAACCCATCGGCAGCGCCATCGACGCGCTCGATAAGGGAACCGCTTCGGTGGCAGATCTGTTGGCCAACGTACGTGTGCCGCTGGCCGGCGCTGTCGATCAACTCGCACGCGTGGCGCCCAACCTCGACATGCACAAGGACTACGTCGATGGGGCGCTGCAGAAAGCGCCCGAGAACTTCCGCAAACTCGCCCGCATCGGTTCTTACGGCAGCTTCATCAACTACTACCTGTGCGACCTGACGCTGCGAGTCAACGACCCGTCCGGAAAAGTGCTGGTCCTTCCGTGGGTGCACTCCGATGCCGGACGCTGTCGGGAGTAACGATGCTCAAATACCGTGCCCAACAGCTGATTCGATCGGGATTCATCGGCGTCGTTCTCGTCGGTCTCGTCATCGCGATCGGTCTTGCACCCCAGATGTTGGTCACTTTGGCCACCACCATCCCCTATCAGGCGATGTTCGCCGAAGCGGGCGGGCTGATGCCGGGCAACGACGTCAAAGTTTCGGGGGTCGCCGTTGGCACCGTGAAGGCGGTGTCGCTAGATCGCGGCAAGGTGCTGGTCGACTTCACCGTCAAGGCATCCGTCAGGTTGGGTTCAGAAACCACCGCACACATCAAGATCGGATCCCTGCTAGGACGGCGGGTGCTCACTCTGGAATCGGCAGGTCCACAACGACTCGATGCCCGTGCGGTCATTCCGCTGTCTCGGACCTCGTCGCCATATTCATTGACCGATGCCCTCAGCGATCTGACCACCAATTCCGCCGGCACCGATACCGAACAGCTCAACTTGGCCCTCGATACACTCTCGACGACGCTCGACCGCATCGCGCCGCAATTGGCGCCAACATTCGACGGCTTGTCCCGCCTGTCACAGATCATCAACGCGCGCAACGAATCGCTTCGCGAACTGCTGGGCAGCACCGGCAATGTCAGCGGCGTCCTCGCCGAGCGCAGCCAGCAGATGAACGCCCTTATCCTCAATGCGAACACGCTGCTGGGTGTCCTTATCGACCGGCGTGACGCGATCGTCGGTTTGCTGCAAAACATCTCGGTGGTCGCGAAGCAGCTGTCTGGCCTGGTGCACGACAACGAAGCCGACCTCGCTCCGACGCTGGACCGCTTGAACTCTGTCACCGCGGTATTGCAGAAGAACCGGGACAACCTCGCGAAGTCGATCACTGGCGTGCGAAAGGTTGCTCAAACCAACGGTGAATCCGTCGCCGGCGGCCCATACGCCAACGTAACTTTGGGCAACCTGCTGCCCGGATCCTACATGCAGCCGTTCATCGACTGGGCATTCCGCGTGCAGCCGCGGACGTTGTTTCCGCTGCCCACCTGTGGCGATACCGGTGACTGCTACAGCCGAAAGGAATCTCCCTACATCCCTCAAGGACCCCGCAAATGAACCGGCCCCTAGCCCGGCGCCTGTGCGCCGGTGTACTCATCGGCGTAATCGTCTGCGCCGCAGCGATGCTCGGCTACAACCGGTTGAACCGGCCCACCACAATCACCGCGGTGTTCACCAGTGCCCCATCGATCTATATCGGCGACGACGTTCGGGTGGCGGGCGTCAAAGCCGGAACAATCTCGGCGATCCAACCGGAAGGAACTACCGTACGGTTGACGTTCAGAGTGGACAAAGACGTGCCGATCCCAGCCAACGCCCAGGCAATCATCGTCGCCGAAAACCTCATCGCCGCACGCTATGTGCAACTCAGTCCGCCCTACGAAACCACCGGTCCGACGATGCGCGACGGTGACGTGATTCCGCTCGACCGCACTGCGGTCCCGGTTGAATGGGACGAGGTCAAAGACCAACTCGACCGGCTTGCCGTCGCATTGGGCCCCACGAACGGCGCACCGACCGGGTCACTGGGCCGATTCTTCGACAGCGCCGCGGCGGCCATGGACGGCAACGGGGACAAGCTGCGCCAAACGCTCAAAGAACTATCGGGCGTCGCACGCATCCTCGGTGAGGGCAGCGGCAACATTGTCGACATCCTCAAGAACCTGCAGCGATTCGTCACCGCGTTGCGCGACAGCAATCAGGAGATCGTCCAGTTCGAGGACCGGCTGGCCACCTTATCCAGTGTCCTGGACGGCAACCGGTCAGACCTTGACGGCGCGTTGAGCACCTTGTCCGTGGCCGTCGGGGACGTGCAGCGGTTCGTCGCCGCCACCCGCGACAGGACATCCGAGCAAGTAGTCCGGCTAGCGGACGTCACGCAGAACCTTGCCGACAACAAGGGAGAAGTCGAGGAGTTGCTGCACATCTTCCCCAACGTGTTGGCCAATGGCTACAACATCTATGACCCCCTGACGGGCGGCGGCGGGGGAACGTTCGTCTTCAGTGGCTTTTCCAACTTGCCCCAGCTGTTGTGCGGTGCACTCGTCACCAATACCAACAACAACCCAACGGAGACCGCCAAGAAGTGTGCAGAGTACCTGGGACCGTTGATGCGCCTGTTCAACTTCAACACGCTCCCCATTGCGTGGAACCCCTTCCTGAAACCGTCGGTACCCCCGGATCGGCTCATCTACACCGAGCCCGGTCTGATTCCGGGCGCCCCCGCAGCGCCTGAATCGCAGCGACCCGCACCGCAGGGGCTGCCCGATATGCTGCTGCCAGCGGAAGCGCAACCGAAATGACGCGCACCCGCAGGTGGTCCTGCGTCGCGATCGTGGTGACCGTGACGTTGTCGTTGAGCGGATGCCAATGGCGCGGGTTGAATTCGCTGCCCCTACCGGGGGCCACCGGACGGGTCCCCGGCGCCGCCGTCTACTACATCGACATCTCCGATGTCGGCTCGTTGGACTCGAATTCGCCGGTGAAGCTCAATGACGTCACGGTGGGCAGTGTCGGCGACATGTCGGTGCACAACTGGCACGCCCGCGTCACCGTCTTCATCGAACCCGGCATCACAGTGCCCGCCAACGCGACTGCCACCGTCGGACAAACCAGCCTGCTCGGGTCGAGCCACATCGCGCTGGACCCTCCGGTGGGCGCGGTCCCCACTGGCCAGCTCCCCGCGCGCTCGACGATCCCGCTGAGCCGATCAACCACTGCGCCGACCACGGAGCAGACCCTCGCCGCCCTCTCGGTTGTGGTCAACGGCGGCGGCCTCGGCCAAATCGGCGACATCGTCAAGCAATTCAACAACGCTTTGAACGGACGCGAGGGCGCGATCCGCGACCTGCTGACCCGGCTCGATACCTTCGTCGGTGTGTTCGCGGCCCAGCGCGCCGACGTCATCGCCACCATGGAACAGCTCAACGCATTGACCGCCACGATCGCCGGACAACGCGACACCATCACCCGGGCGTTGGCCGAGTTGCCTCCGGCACTGGACATCCTGGTTCGCGAAGAACCCCGTCTGACTGCTGCGCTGGACAAACTTCATGTCTTCAGCGACACCGCTACCGGTGTCATCAGCGACGTGAAGACCGACCTCGTGGCGAACTTGCGCCACCTCGAGCCCACTGTGCGCGCGCTGGCCGATGTCGGCGAGGACATCGACACGGCAATTGCGGCGGCGACAACTTTCCCGCAAAACCAGTACTTCATCGACCACGCTGTGAAGGGCGACTACGTCAACCTGGCCGGTGCGTTCGATTTCACCCTGCCCAGACTCAAACACGATCTGCTGGCGGGCACCCGGTGGGGTGACATCGGCGTCGCGCTGCAGGCGGCCTTGGGAGATCCTGGCTACGCCGAGCAGAACCCGGGCACGCCGCCGGCTGCTGACCCGACGAACCCTGCGCAATCGCCTCCGGCCGTCCCCGGGGGGCGCTGATGCTGACTCGAATAGTGCGTGCTCAGCTCGGGATCTTCGTGGTGATAGGCATGTTGGGGATGTTGTCGGTGGCGTTCACCTACATGCAGATCCAGTCGCTGTTGGGCCTGGACCGCCTCACCGTGACCCTGCAGCTACCCGCCACCGGCGGACTGTACCGCTTCAGCAATGTCACCTATCGAGGCGTTCAGGTCGGCAGAGTGACAAAGGTGCAATTGGCCAAACACGGCTCCCAACTTGCCGTGGACGCCACCCTGTCGCTGAGTAGTACGGCTCAGATCCCGGCCGATCTCGAGGCACATGTCCGCAGTGTTTCAGCAGTGGGGGAGCAGTACGTCGACCTGCGTCCCCGTAGCCAGGGCGCTCCTTTCCTGCAGGATGGCTCGGTCATCGCCGTCGCGGACACCAGCATCCCGCGAGCCATCGGCCCGGTGTTGGACAACGTCAAAACGCTGTTGGCCACGATGCCCGAAGGCTCCCTGCACACGCTCGTCGACGAGGGCTACAACAGCGTGAAGGGCGGCCAGTACGATCTGCAATCTCTGATCGACTCCAGCGCCACCTTCTCCATTGCCCTCGACACCGCCGGTGAACCGACGCACGCGTTGTTCAATGACGCGGCACCGCTGGTGGATTCCCAGACGACATCCATCGACGCGCTCCGTGTCTGGTCACGCAGTCTGGCCGGACTGACAGATCAACTGCGCGACAACGACCCTCAGATACGAACCCTGCTGCAGACCGGTCCGGGGTTCGCTCAGGAAGCCACCCGTCTGTTCAACCAACTCAAGCCCACCCTTCCGATTCTGCTGGCCAATCTGAGCACCCTCGGCGAAATCACGGCAACCTACAACGCATCGCTGGAACAGGTCCTCGTTCTGTACCCGCCCTACGTCGCGGGCCTGATCACCGGCTCACCCGCCCACAATCCGCAGGGAATGTTGCTGGGCAACTATGCGCAAGAGTTCAACGACCCGCCAACATGCAACGTCGGCTACCTGCCGCCAAGCGCGTGGCGCGCACCCTCGGACACGACGACCATCGACACACCCGACGGCCTCTACTGCAAACTGCCGCAAGATTCACCGATCGCAGTCCGCGGACTGCGCAACTACCCGTGCATCCGGAAGCCCGGCAAACGCGCACCGACCGCCGCGATGTGCAACAGCGACCAAAACTACGAGCCACTGGCCCAGCGCAATCCGCCGATCGGGCCATTCCCCCGCGACCCGAATCTGGAAGCCCAAGGCGTTCCACCCGACAGCCGCTGGTTCCCCGATCAAGGTTTGTACTCCCCACCAGGTGAAGGGCCCGGCGTCCCGCCGACCCAACCGCCGGCGCCCCCACCGCCCGGTCTGCCGGTGTCGCCGCTGCCGAGGGATATCTACAACAGCGACGGCCTTGCCCCACCGCCAGTTTCGCCACCTCCGGCCGAAGGAAGCGGATCAGCGGCCGCTACCGACCCGCCCGTTCCATCCACGCCCGCCGCCGGCTTCAGCGGGGCAGTAGCGCCGGCCGGTGCGGTTGCTACAGCGATGTACAACCCCCGCACCGGTGAATACATCGGCGCAGACGGGCGGGTTTACCGCCAAGCCGACCTCGTCCCCCTGACAGCGCACAAGACCTGGAAGGACCTGGTTCTCAGCGAATAGCGCTCGGGAGGCGATGGAAGCTCGGCCCCGGCGCCAATCCGCGGGGCATGATCGAAGAAAGAGGTGGTCAGATGCGGCAAGCGATCTCGCCACGATGGGCCGCTGCGGCGTTCGGCGTCGGCGCATTGGTGGTCGCCGTGGTGTTCAACCTGCAGCCGGCACCCGCGCACGCCGATGTCGCGCTCGCAGGCAACACCGAACGGCTGCGGTTCTACGGAACACAGCTCTCCGGCGCGCTGTTCGATGGCCGCACTCTGATCGGCAAACCAGCCGTCATCTGGTTTTGGACGCCTGCGCCCGACTGTGGAGTCTGCGCTCAGGAGGCGCCGGTTCTGAGCCGGGTTTCGGCAGCGAATCCGCAAGTGACGTTCCTCGGAGTCGCGGGCAGATGGGACGCCGCCTCGATGAAGCGGTTCGTGATCACCTACCAGCTGCAGTTCACTAATCTCACCGACGCTAACGGTGAACTATGGCGATCGTTCGGGGTGCCTTGGCCGTCGGCCTGGGCGTTCCTGCGGCCCGACGGGTCAGGAGACCTCGTCAACAACATCGCGATGCCCATGTCCGAAGACGATCTGACGGCGCGTGTCGCGGCATTGACGGGTAACTGATGATGCGCACATCGCGGCGGCCTGTGTGCATTGCCCTTGCCTGCAGCGCCGCAGCAACGGTCGGAGGGATGGTGGTGACGGATGTTCCCGCACAAGCCGATAGCCCGTTAGCCGGCCAGTACACCGTGGTGACTGCTCACGGCGGCCCGTCGACGTGGACGATCACCTCTGCCTGCACGCCTGCCTGCGCCGCCTCTGTCGCCAGTTCCCGGGGCTGGCGGGGTTATGCAACCCTGACCGACAACTCGTGGACGATGTCGGTGTACCTCGGAAACTGGCCCGACTCTTCATATCCCGTTGATCCCGCGATTTGCCCGAGCTCACCGGCTGGCGATCTGGTACAGCACTGGACGTGGAACGGCGACACGCTGACGGGCTCGGTCGAAACCGTCCGCGGCGATCAGTGTGGCGGTCCCACCACGGTCGACAGTGCCGATATTGCGCTCGAACCAACGACGTGACACCCCAGGACCGATCCGAATTAGACTCAAGGAAACCCTATGTGGCGCGTGATCTACTACCCAGTCGCCGTCGTGGTCATCTCAGCGGTGGCTTTTGGCGCTGCGCCCACGGCGTCGGCCGATGCAAGTGAAGACTGGTTCCTCTACGAGCTCTATCGGACTCAGCAGAAATGGTTCTGGCCTTTCGCGGAGCCCTACATCCTCGGTGTCGGTCACAACGTTTGCGACGAGTGGGCGAGCGGCACCGGCTACGACGATGCAGTACAGGCCGTTGCTAACGACCAGCGTTGGACTCGCCGCAATGCGCGGTACTTCATTGCGTTGGCGACCCGCGCTTTCTGCCCGGATGACTACACCACCGCAATACCCCCTCAGGGCCGCATACCCAACCTGCCGTCCTGACAACCGCACGCGCACTCCGCGAGAAAGGGGACACGCAATCGTGTGGTGCAGAAGTATTCACGCCGGCATTGCAGCGGTGCTGCTTGGTGGGACAACCATGCCATTTGCGGCGCGTGGCGATCCTGGTCCGGCCTGCAACGACCCGAGCTGTGTGCCGGGAATCAACAGGGTCGTCGAGCTCGGCGCCTACTGCGACAACGTGATCTACAACGTCTTCGCCACCACCCCGACGGGACGAGTCGTCTTCTGCGACTCGGCGAAGGGTCTGGCGCCCAGGTACTTTCGGGCGTTGCCCGTCGCTGGTATCCGGGAATTCAACGCACCTTGCGATCAGCCCTACAACCAGATGGCTCAAGCTCCGGATGGCCTGTTTCTTCTGTGCGCCACGGCCCTACACGAGGATGGCAGCGGTGAAACCCGTTGGGTGCGTGCCGATCACTGGTCCGAAGACTAGCGCGCCTCGAGGTCCGCGATCTGTCGGCCGACCCGCGTGCGGGCGCCGGCAGCTTTGCCGCCGGGTGCCACGTGATGCGGCATCGGCAGGCGCTATCGAAATCCCGCTGATCGCGGACGACCGATCGATGAACCACCTGCGTTGGTGCCCGCTGGCCCATTGCGGGACACGTCGTGGATCCGCGTCTTCGACGGCGCCGCGGAGGGCAGCTACAGGGAGCGCTAGTCGCTATTGCGAACGCAGCCCGTACTCAATATGGTCGATGATCAAGGAAGCCTTCGGATCCGCGAGGTGGGACTGCGCGACGGCGTGGCACACCCGGTGTCCAACGGAGGAAATTCCGAGCTTGGACATCACGGAACCGCTGGACGAGGATCGCGATTTGCGAGGGCTCCACAACGCGCCAGCAGCCACGCGGATCGCCGCACGCTGCAGACATTCTCAATACCGCCAACCCCTGGAGAGCTGTGAGCACGACAAGCGACACCAACGACACGAGTACCCTTCCCGCTTTCCCACCAGTGCGTGCGGCGTCGTGTCCGTTCGATCCGCCTGCGGAATTCGCCGAATGGCGCGCGCAGGACGGTCTGAAACGCGTGGAGTGGAACGGCAATACGGTATGGGCGGTCAGCCGCTATCACGACATCAAGACCGCACTGACCGACCCCCGGGTCAGCGCCGACACGGCCGGCAAACTCATCCAGGAATTCCCAGGGGGGTTCCAGGTATTTCCGCGCATGGATGATCCCGAGCACAACCGCATCCGCCGCATGCTAACCAAAGACTTCACCGTCAAACGAGTCCAGGCGATGCGCCCGAAAATCCAGGAGATGGTCGACACCGCCCTGGACGAGATGATCGCCAAGGGTGCGCCCGCAGACCTCGTGCAGGGCTTTGCATTGCCGGTTCCGACACTGGCCATCTCGTTGCTGCTCGGGGTGCCCTACGAAGACCACGAATTCTTCCGGGAACACAGCAATGTCATGCTCGACATGGAGGCGACGAAAGAGGCGCACGATGCCGCCACCACCGCGCTGTTCCTGTACTTGACCGAGCTGATCGATCGGAAGGAGAAGGATCCTACGGACGGTTTGATCAGCCGGGTGTTGCACGAACACGTGCTCGCCGGCGACCTCGACCGCTTCCATCTGGCCGCCAATTGCGTACTGCTGCTTGAGGCCGGGCACGAGACGACGGCAAACATGATCGCGTTGAGCACTCTCTATCTGCTGCACCATCCCGAGGCGATGGCCCGGTTACGCGACACTGACGACCCGAAAGTGATCGCAAAGGCCTGCGAAGAACTGCTGCGCTATCTGACCATCGTGACCAGCCTCGTCGACCGCATCGCCGCAGAGGACATCGAGATCGGCGGCCAGCTCATCCGCGCCGGTGAGGGCATGATCCTCAATCTCCCTGCCGGCAACCGGGATTCGGCATTCCTTGATGACCCCGACGCCTTCGACATCGACCGCGACAACCAGGGTCACATTGCCTTCGGCTACGGTACCCACCAGTGCATCGGACAGCTACTGGCCCGCGCTGAGATGGAGATCGCGATACCCACATTGCTGCGCCGGCTTCCACAGCTGCGGCTCAACGTGCCGTTGGAGTCGCTGGACCTGCGGCATGGGATGGGCGTCTTCGGTGTGCACTCCATGCCTGTCTCGTGGTGAGCTCGGTGCGGGGGAGTCGCCCACCCACACGATGCTGAACATGTTGGCCTACAGCGGCTTTGATGCCTGTTGTCCAACCGATGAGGTTCCGCATCCAGGGTCGTCATTCGTGCATCGGACGGCCCGATTCGTGACAACGTGGTCGACATTGCCGGCCGCCGGCATACATGCCGTCGAATTCAACGGGGAGACGCGAGGATGCGATCGTGACGCGGCGATCATCTGATCCGCGCGCTCTCGACCACATGATCGCGCGCGACCAGATTCATCAACTGGCGGATCGGTATGCCGTAGCGGTCGATGGCAAGGATGTCGACAGCATCGCCGCGCTCTTTGTCGAGGACGTCGACAATGGCCGTTACGGGCCCGGACGTGACGGAGTGAAGACGTTCTACGACCATGTTCTCCGCGAATTCCACTGCTCGATGCACCTGGTTGCTAACCATCCCATCGAACTCGACGACGATCACCGCGCGCACGGTGTGGTCTACTGCCGCGCCCAGCATCACGTACTCGACCCGGAGCACTGGTTTGACATGGCACTGGCGTACTTCGACACGTACGAGCGTGTTGGCGACGAATGGTTCTTTCGCCGTCGCGTCCTCAAGTCGTGGTACCGGCAAGAGTTCGGCCACCCGGAGCATGGAACCGATCGGGTGACGACACCCGTTTCGACTGAAGGACCCATGCGAGGAATGCAACTGCCCGAGGGGTTTCCGACGTTCGAATCGTTTTGGGCGCGTGGTCCTCGCCCATTGCCCGAGCGCGGGACATGACTCGATTGGAGATCGGGCTCGGCATTCCACATACGGGTGCGCACGCGACTCCCGAGTGGGTGCGTCAGTGGTGCACGACCGCCGACGATGCTGGCTTCGGGGTGTTGTGGGGCGCCGATCACGTGGTGATGCCGCGCTATGTGGAATCGGAGTATGTACTGCCGCGCACTCCAGCGATGATCGCCGAGGATGCGGTGTCGGATCTGCTGTCGCCGAATTTTGAGCTCATCACCACCATGGCGGTGGTCGCCGCGGTCACGCACCGGATCCGCATCGGTAGTGCGGTGGAAGTGTTGGCCATCCGCAATGCGGTGCTCAACGCACGCCAACTGGCTACCGTCGACCGTTACTCGGGTGGGCGCGTTATATGCGGGGTCGGCGCGGGGTGGCTGAAGGAAGAGGCCGACGCCATGGGCATGCCGTGGGACCGGCGCGGTGCCCGCACTGACGAGCATATTGCGTTGTTGCGCACCCTTTGGACCGCGCCGGGCAAGCACGTCGAGTTTCACGGCGAGTTCTGGGACGTCCCGGCGATGGATCCCGAGCCGCGCCCAGTGCAGCAACCCATCCCGATCCTGGTCGGTGGTCACAGCGTCGCCGCGATCGACCGCGCCGCGCGGCTGGGCGACGGCTGGATTGCCGCGCAGATGTCACCGCAACGGCTAGCAGAGATGCTCCCCACCCTCCGCGCTGCCGCAGAGCGCCACGACCGCGACCCATCAACGCTTTTGATCTACTGCAGCAGCCCAGGGGCAACCACCCTCGACGGGGTCCGGGCCTACGAAGCACTCGGCGTCCACTCCCTCCAGGTCGGCGTCGACACCCTCGATGGTCTCAAGCGGTTCGCCGACGAAGTGCTACCCCATGTGTGCTAACAGCACGCGACGTATCGAGCAGTCCGTGACCTGGGCGTGGTTGGACCCTGGGTGCGGCGAATCGGCCCCGGTGCCGACGTCGTACCCGACTCGGGATTGAGACTTCGGGCCACCCCGTGCCCACCCTGCGCACCCAACTCACCATCCGCGGCCGGTACCTACTCAGTGTCCTCGACGAAGAAAGCCGACTGCTCCAAATCGCCTCCCGCACACCAGCCAAGCACCGAGCGCACCTAGACGACGCCTACACGGCGGACACCGGCGGGCTCTGCACCGAGCTCGGCCACTGGCGTGCAAATTGCCCACGGCGCACTTCGAGGAAGCAGGGTCAGCCTCTTCGCGGTCACCAAGTACTGACCTAGCATTGACAGCGATTTGGCGTGCTTGGTCGTTCCCGGAAGAGGGCGGTGTGACAAATTTCGATGTGCGGTTCGCCGACCGGAGTGATTTGGAAGACGTGCGTACCGCCATCGCGTCACTGCTGGTAGAGCTGAGTGGCGATGTTGCGCGGATGATGGCGAATTTCGAATCTACGTACCAGTTCTTGGTGTCGCGCCATGTCGGCGGTGTGCTCGTAGCGCGAGAGTCTGAGTCGCGTGAGATCGCCGGGGTGCTCACGTATTCGAAACAGGCGGCCTTGAGGGCGGGCGGCCAATACTGTTTGATCCAGGAGCTTTGGGTGACCAGTTCATGGCGCAGTCATGGCATCGGAGCACGGCTGATCAAATTCTTGCGGGATGAAGCTGCGCCCGAGATTTCACAATTCGAAGTTGGACTTCCCGGACCCGGATTCCCACGTCGTGATGCGACGCAGGCTTTCTACGAGCGGTTGGGCTTCGCGGTGATAGGCGTCAGGGCTCAATCACGGTCTGGGTGACGCTCCGCTGGGTCGTATCGTCGAGCCGAGAACTGCCGGGTGCCCAGCACACCGCAGGACTCGGCCATCCCGTAGGCAAGGCGGACGCGTCGACGATGCCGACTCGTTGCTTGACAACAGTGTTCGATGTTACGGGTTGGCGGCGAGCTCCTTTTGAGCCAGCGTGAGCTTCCGCGACCCTGCACCGACTGCCTGAATGTCAACGGTCGCTCGATCCCGAAATCCACACTGTCGCAATATATTCGTACCCTGCGCGAGGCTGGAACATGATGCTCACCGGCAGTGCGCACCGTGCGGTCGCCCATCACGCACCCTCGGACAGCGGGGCAGTGCTGCTGAACACGTCGTCGACGACGGCCAGCACGCTTCGGGCGGGCCGGTAGCGGTCGTGGCGGTAACCAGACAACCAGCGCATGTTCTGGTCCAGCGTGGGGGCGACGCCGGTGAAGACGCAGTACTGCCAGCCGATCTCGGCGCACGCTGCCTCCGCTAATGCAATCTGGGATTGCGCACGCGCGAGGACGTCGGCGCGTTTGACGTCTACGACGCAGCCGCCGCCGTCCGAGAGCCGCAAGAAAGAGTCCGGAACGTGGTGCGCCGCATGCACAGTGCCACACGGCCACAGAAACGCCAGCGGCTGAGCAGAAACGACGACCACCTCCGCGGTGAAGTCCGCCACCATCAAGGCATCACGCTCTAACAGCGACTCGAACACACATGCCTACGCGACGTGGAGAGCCACCACCGGCCGTCATAGTTGCGTTTGCCGCTCCACGAATAAAACCACCGGATATGCTCAGCAGTCTCGACCGGCACGCCGCTCACCTCGGCGCCCACCTGCCGGCTCGCAACATCGGGGGCAACTGGCCGGCCAACGCTGTCTACCTACGACTGTCCGGTCTCAGTCATGTTGTCATCCGCTAACTGTGAGAATGTCAAGTTGGCTGAGACGATGCCGCTTCCGACCAGCCATCTGTTCATCGTCGCTTCCGACCCGACAAAGCCGTCACTGAAGTGCCCAACCTTGGACGGAGTTAGACACCGAACGAGTCGGTTGGTTCCAGCGCGTCCATCAGCACGAGTGGTATCGCGCGGTCAGTGGATTCCTGGTATGCAGAATAGGGGGGAAAGATGCTCACCATGTATCGCCAAACCGCCTTGCGCTCAATACCTTCGGGTTCGCGCCAGCTGGCGCGGAAGGCCTGTGTGGCGATTTGAAATTCGACGTACTTGTGTGCGCGGATGTTGAGATACCAGTCGGGGTGCCGGTCCGCTCCACCCTTCGACGCGACGATTACCACCTCGCCCGCGAAGGTGCCATAAATGAGGGGGTTGATGAACGTCCGGCCGGACCGCCGGCCGCTCGTCTTGAGTAAGCAGTGGGTTGTCAAGGTATGTCCGCCGACGTCGGAGATGTCCATAATGTGGCCCCGAGTCCCGCCTGAGTCCAGATACATCTGACGGTGTTCTGTTGCCCAATTGCCTCGACCGGCCCGAATTGCCGCCGCACTTGCATCGTTCATCTGGCGTTCTTCCTGTTTGGACTTCTTGTCGTCTAGCAGCTGGAGATGCCAGCAGGTTTCCATCAGTCCTCTGTCGGCGGCGGCCGCTCGATAAGTGCGCCGTGGACGAGGACAGGGGCGACGTAAGCGGCGCATGCGCCGAGCCGTTCTAGTCTGTACACGCGCCCACCCATACTCTAAACTATTAGATGCTGGGTGGCAGGATTATTAGATGGCAGGACAATCCGTTAAGAAGAAGCTGTCCCTTCGAACCGGATGGCGGGGATCACGGGGCTGCGCACCGCCGGCCGGCGTTGTCCACTCAGGTCCTGGCCGAGGCTCGGCGTGCATTGGCCAGCGATTCCGGCCGCGACGGGCCCACGTGACGTGCGTGGGCGATGCCGTTGATGACGCCGGCCAGCAGCTGGTCTAGGTGCTCGGCGCTCGTAACTGGCCGGTCACCGGCGGCCAGCCTCATCAACACGCCGCTGACGAAACTCATGACCCCGCCAACCTGTTCGTCAATCACCGCCCGATCGAGTTGCCCGTTAGGTTGCGATCGGATGACGAGGTCTCGGTGCAACTGGGTGAACAACGCAAAGTTAGCCCGGAACACATCAGCGATCGCCGGTTCGCGGTTCGCATGAAGCAGCAGTTCAAAGCGTGCCTTCGTGCGGCTCAACCCGGGTTCATGCGCTGAGGCCATGATCGTGGTAGCAAGCGCCGAAGGTTCGTGGGCGCTCACATCGTTGTCGTCAAGCGCCTCGGCTGCCCGGGTGAAGTCCGCCAAGTCCAGTTCGCAAAGACGTTTAGCCACGGCGAGCAACAGGGCCGAGCGCGTACGAAAATAGAACGACGTACTCCCGGCGGGCACTCCAGCTTGACGGTCGACTCTTGGGTGGCTCAACCCCTTGGCGCCCTCGTCGGCGAGAAGTCGAATCGCCGCGTCACACAGCGTTCGGCGACGCTCGTCGCCGTCGGGTTTGCGCCGCTCCACAAGACGTAATCTTAGCCACGGAGGTCAGCCCGGCCCGGCGATAGCTTCAAGTATTCGGGCATCAAATCGGCGAGTTGCCGTATCTCTCTCTGTGGCGTGGTGCGGCGTGTCCGCCGCGTGGACCCAACGCCGCCGCAAATGCCACTCTGAGAAAATGGAGATGCATCGGGCCGAGGAAGGCAGGTTGCACATGGCAGACGACCCGATGTCGGTCAACTACATTCGCGATCTGCATGTTGCCGCGGACCCGTACCGGTTCTTTGAGTCGTTGCGTACGCGCTGCCCCGTTGTCCGTGAACCTCATCACGAGGTCGCGACGGTGTCGGGATGGCAAGCGGCCGTGGATGTTTACAACGACGCGGAGACGTTCTCTTCGTGCATCACGGTGTCCCCCGGCCCCTTTCCTTGGTTTCCCTGTACCGCTGAGGCGGGAAGACACATTGCTGCCCTCATCGCAGCGCATCGCGACGAGATTCCATTCGGCGACTAAGCTCCCGCCGGTGCGCACCAGTCACCGTGCACTGTTGATGCGGTTGATCACACCGAAGCGCCTCAGGGAGAACGCGAACGCGATGTGACAGCTGGCCGACCTTGTGATGGATGCGTTTCTCGCACCTGGCGACGGTGACGTCGTTAATGGTTTCGCCGCCCCTTGACGCTGTTGGCGGAGTGGCAGCACGGACCGTAGTCGTTGGCGCACAGTCCACTCGATGTGCTGCACGGTCAGTGCGGCGCTTTGTCCCGAGGTGTTCACATTGACCGACGACGGTTATGCGGCTGCGGCTTTCGGCGAAACGCCGCCAAAGTTCCGGGGGCAAAGGCACCCTCATCGACTGCACGGAAGCGCCCATCAGCGAGGTGAGCCCGCCCCCTCGCTGGGTGTCGCTCGCAGAGCGACCTCAGGGGACGAGCTGACGGGTGCCCGGCGGTATGGTCAGTCGCACGCGCCGAAGCCGCGAGCGCCCAGCCGTCGCGACAATAGATCTCGTGTCGGTAGCATCGTCGGCTCCTCCCTCGCCGGAGCGGGTACGAACATCGTGTCGACTCCAGTCGGCACGATGTTCGGCGCGCGGTAGGCTAGGTGTCGCGAATTGTTGGCGCCGGCCGGCCTTAGGCGTTCAAGAAGGACAGGATCGCGGGGGCCGCCTGCTCCCAGGTATCGAACAAGTTGAAGCGCTGCACTTTTCCCGAAGCGCGGTCCTCACCGGCTCGCTCCCAGGCGTCCTCCGGCCAGGGCGGGTCAATTAGCTGCGATCCCTTGATCAAGCAGTTGATCTCCAGGGAGGTCCGCTTGGGGTGATCCAAGTCGTTCTCTCCGCCGCGGATGATCAGCGTTGGCACAGTGATGTTGTCGAACATCTCGTCTGCGACACCGGGAATGGTTTGACCGGGCTTGGGTACGAACGCATTGAGCCAGCGGAGCATGAGTTTGAGGAACTCATCGGCATCGAGGGCGAGTATACGTTCTTCGTTGACAGCACTGGCCTTGATGCATTCCTGCCATTCATCCAGTCGGGCAACCGCTTTCATCCCCTCGCCACGCACAGCCAGGATGCTTGGCACGATGTAATAGGCGCCGAGCACGAATGAGCCATAGACACCCCCCACGATGTTCCACACCACCAGCTTGGTGACGATTTCGGGATAGTGCATTGCGGTGATCAGCGAATCGCGTGCTCCGCCGCTGCCTCCCGCGATGATGCAGGGGCCGATTTCAAGCTTGGTGATCAGCTGCTGCAGGGTATGAGCGCGCATGTGTGATTCGCTGTCGCCGTAGAACTGCACATCAGACTTGCCGCAGTTGGGGCGGTCCCACAACAACACACGGTAGCCGCCGTCGACCAACTTCTGCGCCAGCGGCCGCAGTCCTGGGATGTCTTTGCTGTAGCGGCCACCTGGGGTCAGAACGACGAACTCTCCAGTGTCGCCCAGGATTTCGTAGACGACGTTTCCGCCGTTGATCTCCATGATCTTCTCGCGTCCGTCGAGCTTTGGCGTCCGCATTATCGGCGTCGTCACGACTGCACCACCCGCGCGGTCGTCGCCGTTGGGTTCCTGAAAAATGTCAGCGCGGATACCACGTCAGAACACCCGGGCCTGGCCCTCGATGGCAGGCACCGTGTCGGGCAGCTTGTAGGTCTGGATGCCGTTGCGGAACATGATGGCCTCACGGGCGTGCTCAGGCAGATGTTTGACCAGCCAACGCGGATCGTCGAACGTCCAATGTGGGTAGTCGCTGCTGAACAGCAGGATCTTCTCACACTCCATCCATTCCAACGCTCGGCGGAGTTCCGTTTTGTCTTCGGGGTAGTCCAGCGGCTGGGTGGTGAACTTAATGTGGTCTTTGACGTAGTCGCTGGGCTTGCGTTTGATGTCCATCCACGATTTGCGCTTGGCGTAGATGGCGTCCATCCGCCACATCAACGGCAAGATCCAGGTGAATGCGTGCTCGACGAAAACAATCCGCAAAGTGGGAAACCGGTCGAACGTGCCGTCGAAGATCAGGCTCATCACCTGGTTGGCGGCCAGCAGTGAGTAGCTGACCATGAAATCGTGGTTGTAGCTCGGGAATCCCACCGGCGGGATGGGCAATTCGTCGAATTGGCCACGGGAGAGGTGGCAGCTGACGGTGATGTCGTGCTTGGTGGCCGCGGCCCAGATCGGGTCGTATTTCCGATCGCCCCACGACGGTCGGCGCTCGGCTTTGATCAGAACCTGCGCCATGAACCGATGGTCTGACCACTTCTCGATTTCTAGGGCAGCCAGTTCAGGCGCTTCTACTGCGACACAGATCGAGCCACGCCAGCGCTCGTGCCAGTTGTTGTGGCTGTCGAGCCAGTGATTGGCCTGCCAGTGGTTGAGTGCTGAGTTGATCGCATGCTCGGCCTCCGGTATCCGCGCGGGGTAGGCCGCGGGTTCGAGAATGGCGATGTCCGATCCGGCCTCCATGATGAGTTGACGAAACGCCATCTCGGGGTCGCTGCAGGCGAATTCACCGTCGGAAGGAAAAGCATCGACACGCATCGCGTAGGCGTGAGCGTAATCGGGTGCGTCGTAATAGATCAGGTCGCCAACCGCGTGATTCGTGAAGTAATTGCTGCGCCAGGGCTCGGGGATGTACTCGATGAGCTGACCCCGTTTGGGCATCGGGTGCACGTCCGCGTCTACGCATCGCACGGCGATCCGTTCGGTGGCGGGCACCCGAGGGTTGGTGTAGGTAGTCACGCGGCCTCCTTGCTTGCGCTATTGAGCCGCACCGGCGGCGGACGCGACCGGGACCCACTCGGGTTCAGAACCGGGATATTGGTCTTCAGGGTCGCGTGCACAGTCAAGGTGTTTCCCGCCCGGGCGGGGAACAGATCCATCGCATAGTCGGCGAAGCCCCGGCTGGCGAACGGCTCCCGCATGACCGACGTGCGCAGCTCCTGATTCGACGGAAAGAAGATGCGGACGCGGGCGTCGGTCAGCAGAACCGCGGTTTCGTCGACGTACTGCACTGCGGCACGGCCTCCCGAAGTTGCCAGTCATATTGCGCGACACATCAGTACGCACCGAAGTCCCGCCCGCGGTCAACCAACTCTAGTAGATTAGAGTCCGACTCTAACGGATATCTCACCGTTTCTCAACGAGCCAAAGTGCATCGTCGGGTCCACAGAGAAAGTGGGGAACGAATGTTCAAGCAAGTCTGCTTTTTTCGTAAGCGCCCGGACATGTCCATGCAGGAGTTCATGAACTACTACGAGCATCAGCACTCTCGCTTGTCTGAGCGAGCGGGACGCACGCCCTCGATTCCGAACGCTGTGCGGTATGTGCGGCGCTATCTCACGCCGGAGCGCAATCCGGTGACCGGCGAGGTCATCGACCCCGGCTTTGACTGCCTGATGGAGATTTGGTGGAACAGCCGTGAGGATTTCGAGGCATCGCAACGCGTGATCGGCTCACCGGATCGGTTGCCGTCGATCAAGGAGGACGAGGAGTATCTGTTCGCCTCGCACAGCAATCCGGTGTGCTCGGTGCTCGAGTTCGATTCGCCGATGGGGCCAGGCGGTGAGCCGACGAGCGTGCACGTCGTGCATGGCGGCGACGATGCCGGTGTCACTGGTTGAGTCGGTGTGAGCGCGCACGCACGACCACAGGGTGACGGCTGCGCATCCGGCTCGACCACCGAGGCGCCATCCGGCTTTCGAGGCCGGTCAATTAGGTCAGCGTCGGGGAAGTTTGAGGATCTGGGTCGCGATGATATTGCGCTGAATCTCGGAGGTTCCGCCGGCGATCGTGCCGGAGAAGCTGCGGGCGTAGCGTTCAAACCAGCTGGCGAAGTAGCTGTCATGGTTCATGTGCGCGTAGCGGCCCGACGTGGAGGGGTGAATCAGCCCCTCCGTCCCGGCAGCTGTCAGCGCCACGTCGGTCGCACGCAGTTCGGCTTCAGCTCCGAACAGTTTGAGAATGGCCACCGACGCCGCGTCCGGTGCTCCTCGGGCGGCGCGTGATAATGCGGTGGAACCCATTGCGTGGAGCGCGTAATGGTCCATCACTATCGACGCATATTGATCGCGTTCCAACTCGGTCCGGGGCCGGAAATCGGCGAGTGCATTGTCGATTCGGTCGGCGAAGCCAAGCCACATCATGGTCCGTTCGTGGCCCAGAGATCCGTTGATGACGCTCCATCCATCGTTGAGGGCGCCGACGAGGTTCTCGGCAGGTACAGCCACGTCGGTGAAGAAGACTTCGTTGAAGTCCTTGTTGTCTTCGCCGCACAGATCGGCGAACGGTCGACACTGGACACCGTCGAGGTTGGTTGGGACGATCAACGCGCTGATGCCGTGGTGCTTGGGCGCCGCTGCGTCGGTACGGACGAAGGCCAGGAGGAAGTCCGCGTCGTGGGCGCCCGAGGTCCATAGTTTCTGCCCATTGACGATGAAGTGGTCGCCGTCGAGCACAGCGCGTGTGCGCAGTGATGCCAGATCTGATCCTGCGCTAGGTTCGCTCATGCCGACCGAGGCCGTCATCTCGGCACGTAACACCGGAATTGCCCACTGGGCCTTCTGGTAGTCAGAGCCGAATGAAATCAATGACGCAGCAACGATGTTGACGCCTTGAGGGTTCAGGCTGTGATAGATTCGCCTGCGGCAGAGTTCCTGGAGGTAGACGAAGTGCTGCAGCACGGTCGCGTTGCGGCCGCCGAACTCTGATGGTTGCGCCGGCAGCAGCCATCCGTTGTCGAAAAGTACGCGCTGCCAATTCCTGGCCCACTGCGGCATGTGGGATGCCGAGCGTGACCGCTCGAACGTCTGGGCCTGCGCGGGGGCGTGCTCGTCGAGGAACGAAGTGAATTCAGCACGGAACCGCTCGACGTCGGCATCGAAGTGCAACTGCATCATTTTCTCCCTCGGCGGTCACCTCTGGTGATCAACCTCATGACTTTGGCGGCCAGTTGCCCCTCGTTCGCCACCGACTAGTCGCACGCGGTGAGTACGCCGATGCGCCCGGCGTCGGCTTCGCGCCGCAGCACCGTGGTGGTCAACTCGAATTTCACCCCGGGGATCGTTTCGTTGACGAAGGGGTCACCGGTCCACCAGGTGATGCGGCACACTCGTTGCGCGATACGCCACCCGTGGCCTGTGCGCACCCAGGCGTCGTCGTACCAGCCGGTGCCATCCCATAGCGGGTTGCCGTCCACAGCTTTACGGACGAGGCGCCAGCCGCCGTTGCAGAAGCTGTGCGCACGATCTCCGTCGACGTGAACCACGTGAGTGGACATGGTGTGTTGGGTCGAGTCGAACGGGTCGTGAAACGCAGCAAAATCAGACTTGAACTGGTCGAGATCCGTCCAGTGAGACGACGCGCCGTAGTCGGCGTGAACGTCGGCGGAAAAGATGCGGTCGAACAGCTCCCAGCGCTGGCTGTCCACGGCAATCCCGTACAGATTGACCAACCCGGTGATGGCGACAACATCGCCAGTCGTATTCGCCATGGCCCTCCCCAACGCATCGGTAGCAGCAACGCACAAAGTAAAACAAATGTTTGACTTATTTCAAGGGTCGAGGTTGACTGCCTTGTCATGACGTCAGCTACCACGACGGCGCGGTCGCCACGCGCGGAGGACACCCGCGCTGCGCTGATAGCCGCGGCCGAACGGCTCTTCGCTGAAAATGGCGTTGCAGCGGTGACGCACCGGCAAATCACTAAGGCCGCCAATCAGGGCAATACCGCCGCGGTGGTGTACCACTTCGGCACTAAGGAAGATCTCGTTCGCGCCATCGAGCAGCGTCACGCCGACCCGATCGAGGAGCTGCGGCGCCGCAAGCTCGATGCCTGTCAGCCGGCGACGCTGCGCCAGTGGGTGACATGCCTGGCGGAACCGGTCACAGAGCATCTCGCAGCTGAGGGCAGCCCGAGCTGGTACGCGCGCTTCGCCGCCCAGGTCATGATGGATCCGACCTATCAGCGCATCGTCACCAAGAACGCGATGGAGTCGCCAACAATCCTTCGGATCACGGACGGCATCGCCTGTTGCGTGCAGGAGCTACCCGACTACGTCCGGACACAGCGGACCATCATGATGCGGACAATGCTGGTGCATACCAGCGCCGAGTTTGAGCGCAATCTCGCCGAACAAAAAGCAGGCTGCCACAGCTGGGAACAGGCCAGCAAAGGCTTGATCGATGGGGTCGTCGGACTGTGGCAGGCGCCGGTGACATGACCGGACAGACTTCGACCACACCGGACACCACTGGTTGCCATCGCAGCGCGGAAATCGCTTATGGCAACTGACAAGCTCCGGGGCCAATCCACCGTGCCTAACCGGGGGCCATCGGCCATCGCTGCGGCTGTCGAGCTACCACCGCGGTCGACGGTGCCGGCACGGCTGCACGCTTGGCCCTTCGGAGACGCGGTGCGTCGGTGGCGATGATCAATTAATTGTGGGGGAGCTGGCAATGGCGCTAGCAGTCGTTCGGCATGGCGGGAGACGACGGTGTGAAACCGGATCCGCAGATGACGAGGCACACTTGCCTTTTCGCGGCCTAAGGCGTGCGGCGACGCTGTGCGCGGTGGCGACCCTGATCCTCGCTAGTTGCCCACCCGCGGGGGCGGAACCGCCGCCGGGGTTCGATGACACACTCGACGTCTGGCCGACCGCGGTGCAGCCGGCGAGCTGCCGATCCGAAGACCGCGTCGAGACCGGGTTGCAAGGCGAGGTCACCGTAGAGGACCGCGTTTCCGGGCGCAGCGCGCAAGGATATAACTGCAATATCGACCTGGTCGGTCAATACCAAGGTCAGGGTGCCGGTTTCGTGAGCGCATCCTATAGAAGCTGCGCCTACATCGCCCCTACCTGGCCGCACACCACGGGCCTACAAGTCATCGATGCGTCAGATCCGGCGAATCCCAAGCTCACCGACACCCTGACCGAACCCGCCATGATGGCCGGAACCTGGGAGTCGCTGAAGGTCAACGACACTCGGGGCCTGCTCGCAGGCACCGGCGTCCCCTTCGTGTTGGGTCTGGGATACTTCTCGATCTACGACATCTCCCAAGACTGCGCACACCCACGGTTACTCAATCTCGGCCGAGGATCGATACCCGGGATGCGCATCCCCATGCTCACCCACGAAGGCGCATTCTCACCCGACGGCAACACCTACTGGGCGTCAGGACAAATGTGGGTCAGCGCCCTTGACGTCTCCGATCCCACTGACCCGCACACGGTGTGGAGCGCGCCAGCCGGACTGGCAAACCACGGCATGGACTTCACCCCCGACGGCGACACCATGTACATGTCAACGGCGTTCGGACTGAACGTCCTTGATACCACAGCCGTTCAACAACGTGCTGCCCCCGACTTCACGATGCATCAGCTGCTGCCGCTGCGGGGGGACAAGCACTGGCTCGACGGTCAAGGGCAACAACACAGCATCTACACCACCTATCGCGGCGTGCCTTACATCTTCCAGGTCGGCGAAATGGGCTCCGGTGGGGTGAAGCTCTTCGACGCCTCCGACCCCGCCAACCTGCGACTCGTCAACGTCATCAAACTCGCCATCGACCTACCGGGCCACACTGACCGCTGGGCCAGCAGCGCCTCCAGCACAGGGTTTTTCGCCTACGACCCGCACTACTGCTCAGTCGACCGCCGCGTCGAGCCCCAAGCGCTCGCGTGCGGATGGACCCAAGCAGGCGTGCGAGTCTTCGACGTCCGGGACCCCAACAACATCCACGAAATCGCCTACTACAACCCTCCAGCACAGGCCGACAAGAAACCAGAGCTGACCAACTCGACACACGCGACCTTCGAAAACGTTGGTTCGCTTCCCCTCGGAGGGACCTTCGCGGTCGCGCGCGCCATCCTCAACGACCAAGCACAAGCAAGTGATCTGACCCGCAACGGTCGCTTCGTCGCAGACCTCACCGCCGACTGGTGCATGTCACCACCGGAATTCCGAGGAAACCTGCTGTTCGTCACCTGTTCCGACAACGGCTTCATGACCTTGCGACTGGACCCGTCGGTGTACCCACCCCGATGAAAGCACCGACCAGTCGACGCGCCGTCCAATTGCTTGTGGCGGCGACAATCGGCGCGGTCCTGACCGCGGCGGTGTTCAGCTTCGTGTTCAACGATCGCCAACCCAGGCAACCATCATTATCGGAAACCGATATCGGCTTCGCCCAAGACATGATCGTCCACCATCAACAAGCCGCCATCATGGCAGATATGCTCACACTCGACACCGCACCGGAAGTACGTGCCTTGGCCGACCAGATCCGGCTCACCCAAATCCGAGAGATCGGCATCATGATGGGCTGGCTACAAATCGTCGGGGCACCAATGACCTCTTCGTCACCGACGAAATGGATGGGTGGTGTCGCGCACAACCAACACCCAGCTCGGGGCGCCATGATGGGTATGGCCTCGCAAGACGACCTCACCCGACTGCAGCGCGTTACTGGCCGCGACAACGAAATCCTATTCCTGCAGTTGATGATTCGGCACCACCAAGGCGGCATCGACATGGCTGCCTACGCCTACAAGCACACACTGATTGACACCGTGCGGAAAACCGCCGCCGCCATGGTCGAGGAACAAACACAAGAAGTCGGATTGATGACCATCCTGCTTGAACAACGCAGCGTCCCAACGCTGCCATATCCCTGACCCACCATTGCACGCGACGCATACCACGGGCCTGATTTCTTCAATGCCGTCACCGCCCGGGTCGCCGCCCGGGTCGCAGCCTTAGCGGGACAAGAGGCGGATAAGTGACGTGTCCGGTCTCAATGATGTTGTCATCTCCGAAACGGCGACGAATCGATCGCCTATCCGGGTTAAGACAAACGGTTTGATGGCACGCCACCGCTCGGCCTGGTTGCATCCGGTCGACGCCGACGCGAGGCATCTTTATCGGGTAGTTGTCCGACTTCGCGGTCTACACAATTACTTCCAGCCTTCGGTTCTTAGGCTTGGACGATCTGCATTAGGAGGTGCGCGCGCCATCAATGACGCCGAGCGGCAAAGAGTTCGATGACGGCCTAGAGTGCCAGCGGCCATGTTCGAGGTCGTGACATGCACGAGTCAGCACAAGGGTCAAGGCGCACAGCAGCACTGTTGCGGCCAGCCTGAAGGCACGTCGCGGCTTGCTGCCGATGCCGACACTCAACAAGGTGCAGGGACCGTCCGAATCGAAGTGGTAGTCCTCGACCCAGGCGTGAAACTCCGGAGCGCTTGCATGCGCCGTCGACCCGGAACGCGAACCTCGTGCCTTCAGCCCACGCGAGCAACGCCTCGTTTTTGCCTGCGTCGTCTGGCCGAGATGGCACGCCACATCATCGAAGGACGAAGCAGCCGAATCGGTGTGTCGACAAGCCAGGCCACCTTGACGAACTACTCCAATGCCGCGGTGTCATGTTCGGCAGCAGTCAGTAATCGGTCCATGTACCCGCTGAGCAACCCTCGTCGATAGCGGTGCCGTGCCCTCCGATCTCGGGCAGGCGCGCGTTGTCGTAGGGGCGCCAACGGCGCGACGGGAACCGATGCTGCGCTGTGTCCGCAAGAGGGTCAGCGGCCCCAATGGTCGCCAAGTGTGTTCGGACGCACATTGTTCGGCGACGGTACACATCGCGGAACATCCGATAGGTGGATCGATGCCGGCCATTCTGAAGACGGCGAACATCGCATTGTCATGCTCGCATCTGGGAATCGCCATCCCGGCCGGCCGGGCACCGGTGCCACGAGGTACGTAGCCGCCCGTATCGGGGTCTTCTGTTGCGGCGGGAACTTCGTCGTCCGGTACGTGCTCTTGCTGCACCGATAGACATCGAATATTTCGTGTACGCGAAGCACGGAATCCTCGGACAGCAAATATGCTTGGGTCATTTGAGGGTGGCTGACGGGTACTTCCACTATCCTCTGTTGATGAAGCAACAAGGTGATTGAGCGACCGATGGCGACAACGAACACGTCCGCCCAGAAGACCGCAGACGATTGCGTACTGCTGGACTTCGCACCGGTCGATAGCACCTTTGCAGTTGCCCTTCGCACCGAGCCGCTGCGCACGATCCTGCTGGTGTCGGCCGATGCCGTGGTAGCCACCGCCGCGGTGATCCTCGGCGTCCGGTGGGCCTACCGAGTCCAAGCCAATACGGCGCCAGTCTGGATAGTGGCGTTGTTCGTGCCGCTTATGATCGTGATTCTGGCCCTGCGGTCGGGGTATCGCCACGGTCTAGACCGCAGGTTCGTCAACGAAATCGGTCCGGTGACCACGGCGGTGTCGCTGGCGGCGATCTTCACGCTCACCGCCATGTTTCTCGCCGCAGTGCCCGGTCAGCCGAGCCTGCTGGTCTCCAAGGTATGGATGTGCGCAACAGCAATGATGCTGACGCTGCGGTCGATCGGAGCGATCGCCCAACGCCGCCTGCGTCAAAAGCGTCGTCTGCTGGCCCCAACACTAATCATCGGAAACGGGCGTGTTGCACACCAAATCGTCGACCGCCTCACGAAGTCCCCAGACTATGGACTCGCACCGGTCGGCCTGTTGTCGGTAGACCGACCGTGGAACGGATCCGACGGCCTGTCCG
Source organism: Mycobacterium sp. BK086 (assembly GCA_004362315.1). Taxonomy (GTDB): domain Bacteria; phylum Actinomycetota; class Actinomycetes; order Mycobacteriales; family Mycobacteriaceae; genus Mycobacterium. The sequence continues at coordinate 317,303 of SNWL01000010.1, read as the reverse complement.
CCCTCGACGTCCCGAGACTCGGCTCACCAGACTCCATTGAAGAAGCGATCCACAACACCGGTGCTGAGGCGGTCATCATCGCCTTTTCACGGGTGCCCGACGAGCTCCTAACGCCCATCATTCGCGTCGCCCATCACCATGATTTGCGGGTGTGGGTGGTTCCTCGGATGTTCGATGTAGTCGGGGAGCGAGCACGCGTCGATCATGTGGGCGGTCTGCCGCTGCTCGCGATTCCCCATACCAATCCCCGTGGTGGGGACTTCGCCGTCAAACACCTTGGTGATCGAGTACTGGCTAGCGTTGGGCTGCTCGTCATTTCGCCGCTGTTCCTGGCTCTCATGATGGTGGTCAAGGTTAGTTCGCCGGGGCCCGTATTCCTCCGCCAACAGCGGGTTGGGCGGGATGCGCAGATTTTTGAGCGCCTGAAATTTCGGACCATGCAGACCGCAGATGCCGCCGAAACCTTCGCTCCCGATCGTGGCAGCGCGCCGACAGGTGTCGAGGGACCGCGCCAGCGAACAATGGTCGGCAAGATCCTTCGAGCTACGGCACTGGATGAATTGCCACAACTCATCAACGTGATCAAGGGCCAGATGAGCCTGGTGGGCCCGCAGCCAGAGCGGCCTGAGTTCGTCGATCTGTTCGAAATACAGATCCAGCGCTACGGCGAACGCCACCGGGTCAAGGCCGGACTGACCGGATGGGCACAGGTCCATGGGCTGCGAGGCGAAACTTCCATCGCCGACCGCGCCGAGTGGGACAACTACTACGTCGAGAACTGGTCCCTTGGATTGGATTTCAAGATCCTGGCGCTGACGGTCTTAACCGTGCTTCGCAGCGCGACCCCCTCCCGCCTTAGGGCCGCCGTACACCGATAATGAAATATTGGCGCGGACGCCGCGACCATGTGGGGTTACTGACCTCAAGGTGCGTCGGGGGCGCTCTATTGCAAATTGGAGTCTGGACCCATGGACAAGTTGGATCCGCTGGCAGCGGCGATGATTACCGTGGAGCCGCTGAGCCACCCGCAGCACACGGCCGCCGTGCTGATCCTGTCGCCCCCCGAGGATGCGGGGCCAGGGTACGTCGACGAACTGTATCGGGAGACGCTCGCCGCAACGGACCCAATCGACCCGCGGCTTCGCCGATATCCCCATCGCGGCTTGGGCACCGGGGGCATCTGGGTCTGGCGTGATGCTGACAACCTCGACATCAGCCAGCATGTCCAGCGCAGGACACTGCCGCCTGGCACCGGCCGAGACGAATTCTGGCGGCTGATTGGTGAGCTGTACCCCGAGCGCCTCGACCCCTCTCGCCCGATGTGGATGTGTTACCTGATCGATGGTCTCGACAATGGCCGCTTCGCCTTCTACGTGAAGGTGCACCACTCCGTCATGGATGGCGTCGCCGGTTTCCAGATGATCACCGACGCGCTGAGCGCCGACCCGACACGCCGGTCTATGCCGCCGCTTCATACAGCCCAGCACGACGAACCCACCGCGCGGGTCACGTCGGCGCACGGGAGGTTACCGAATCCGTTCACGATGCTGCGATCGCTGGTGCGTGCCGCGACGTCGAGCGCCGCGCTGGTCGAGAAAGTTGTCACCGGCGAGGTATCCAACCTGCTTGCCGGCATGACGACAGACACGACCATTCCGCCTATGGGCGCTCCTTACACCCCGTTCAATGGCCGACTCGGCCACGAGCGCACCGTCGCGGCCGCCAGCTTGTCGAAGAACCGTATCCGCGCCGTGCAAGAGGAGGTAGCAGTGACCGGCAACGACGTCGTCGTCGCGGTGATCGCCGGGGTGTTGCGGAGCTGGCTGCTCGACCACGGGGAACTCCCCGAACGGTCGCTGGTGGCCATTTGCCCGATCACCCTGCGTGACCGTGACCGTGAGCACGGGCCGGACGACGGGCACGGCAACAAGTTTGGTCTCTGGCCGTGCACGCTGGGCACCGACCTGGAAGACCCCGCCGAACGGCTGGATCTGATCCACCGGTCGATGTCAGAAGGAAAGCAGCAGGTGGCCAGCCGCGGGTCGGGAGCATCGTTGTTGCTGCTCGTGCCGACCCAAGCCCTGACTGTGTTGTTACTGAAGGTGCGGTTTGCGCCGAAGGTGCGCCCCGGATACAACCTTCCGATCTCGAGTGTTCCGGGCCCACGGACCGAAATGTATTGGAACGGAGCGCATGTCGAGGAGATCTATCCGGTGGGGATGGTCTACGACAGCCTGACACTGAACGTGACGGTGTGCTCGTACGCCGACCGCATTAGTTTCAGTTATCTGACGGGCCCCGACGTGATGCCCGACATCGAGTCGGTGGTGCCGCTGACCGAGCGGTGCCTGGCCGAACTCGAAACAGCGGTGGGCGTGGTGCGCTGATGTAGGTCGGCCCACGATTACGTTGAGCGGCACGGGGGCGCGAGCGCGGGCCAGTTCCTCGGCGTAGACGAGCTGTTCGAGCACGGTCGCGCCGCGGCAGCCGTAGGCTTGTGGCCATGACGGGGCTGCCCACCTCGCGTCGGCCATGCTTGCATTCCATGTGCGTAACGACTCGAACGCGCCATCGTCGGCACCTAAGGGCGTGTCTGACAATTGGGTCTGCTGCACGATCAGGTGACAGTTTGACCTGACCCATAGTTTGGCGGCCGTCGATCGCGAAGACGGACCGCGGCAGCGCCGCACACAGATCGGGCTTGAGCGCTTCCGCCGCGCTCGAGATGCACCGGCCTAACAGATGTTTATCGGGGCGAGAGAAGTTCCAGCACCGGGCCATCGACTACCGGCGCGCCGCGGTCCTGCGGGCAATCACAATCTGGCTAACCCATTTGTCAGACACGCCCTAGTTCTCGGCCTGCTCGGCCAACCGCTCCAGCGGCCGAAGCGCGGTGACTAAAGTGTCCCGCTCCTCGTCGGTCAACTTCGACAGCAGGGCCGACAGATTCGCCCTCCGCACGGCCAGCGCCTCGCGGTTTTGCACCCGTCCTTGAGGGGTGACCTCGACGAGAACGGCGCGCAGGTCGGAGGGATCCCGCGAGCGCTTGACCAGACCCAGCTTCTCCAGGCGACGGATCGCCACGGTGGTGGTGGGGGTGCGCACCCGCTCGCATGCGGCAAGCTCGGTCATCCGGATCGGACCCCGGTCGAGCAGGGTCATCAGGATCGACACCTGCGCGAGCGTGAGGTCCGCGCCGGCGTTATTGGACTTGGTGTCGGCGCGACGCAAGACCGAAAACACCTTCACGAGCACCCGTTGCAGGTCATCAGACAGGTGGGTAACCTGCGATTCGACCTCAACCATAGTTCGCTAGTCTAACCTGTCGGTGCCCGTCGACCGCGGTATGCGCGGTTTTCGTACCTGCACTCAAACAACTTGTGACAGGAACGGCTGTAGCCGATTGGTTCGGCGGCGGGCAACCAGTGTCCGGTCCCAGTCTGATTGTTGGACGGCAAGGCAACTTCACCGACCACGCCGTCGCTCATCCAAACCCGGGTGTTCTCCACCGAGGCAGACAGTGTCGTCCACACTCGGCACTGGAACCGCCCAGAATCCATTTGATGGATATTTCACTGCGAAAAATGACAACTTCACTGAGACCGGACAACGACAAGAAGAAAAAGAATGTCCGGTCTCAGTGAAGTTGTCATCCGCGAGCTGCGAAAGTGCCAAGTTCACTGAGACGGCGTTGGTCTCATTCGTCTCAGTGAAGTTGTCATTTCCGTAATGGTGAGCGGTTGCAACGCGAGAAGGGCACCGATGCTGAGGGCGAAGTTGGTCATCGACCATGCCGCAAAGCTGGTCTGATGCAGCACTGCGGCGTGGCACTCTTGGAACGGTGAAGCTGAGGTTCTATGTGTTTCTTTGGCCGCGCCCCGGGATGGAGCAGGCGTTGATCGCCTATGAAGATGCGGTGCTGGAGCTAGTCGGTGAGCACGAGCGCATCAGCTTGACGCGTGGGTGTGATTCACGAACCTTCATCGCCAAAGGCCACGGAACACGGCTGCGACTTCGTGAGGCGGCATCGCCACAGTAAAATCTGCGCCCCAAAGTACGCATTGCTTGCCATACTGAGCGCGAGCGGCGAGACTGTAATGATGGCAGCAAAAAGCTCTTCGCATCAGACTACTGCAGCGAGAACGTCATCTGACGCCTCGCTGGGAGCATACCTGCGCCAGATCCGCGGCCTGTTGAACATGACGCTTCGTGATGTCGAGGCGGCGACCGATAAGTCGGTCAGCAACGGCTATCTGAGTCAGATTGAGTCGGGCAGCGTCGAAAAGCCTTCTCCCAGTGTGCTGTACCACTTGGCGAACGTGTACGACATCGATTATGCGGACTTGATGACGCGCGCGGGTCATCGAATACCCAAGAGCGCCAGCGAAGTCACCGTGGCGCCACAGACGGTCGCCGGCGTTCCGCTGCGCGCACTGCAGGAGCTTGACGAGCAAGATCAGGAGCTGCTCCGCGATTACCTCGAGTTCTTAAAATCACGGAAGAAGAACAGATCATGAGTGCACTCATGGTGCCGTCGCTACAGGACGTGCGCAAGTGTGCCCGGGGCGCGCTGAGTCTTGCAGGCGCCGCGGACACCCTACCCGTTCCTCTCGCGGACGTGGAAGCGGCGATCGGCCTGCATCCGGCCCAGGATCTATATCTTGCGGGCGACGATGTCCCGCCGCGTTACGCGGCGTTATTGCGGAAAATTCGGTCGGCGCCGTCACGGGTGTTGGGCGCGTTGGGCTTTGGCCACGACGTCATTTATCTGGACCCCGAACTGCCGCATCACCGGCGTCGCTTCACCCACGGGCATGAACTGGGGCACAAGGCAATGCCTTGGCATCAGGGAGCGTATTACCTAGACGACGATGCGACACTGGATCCCCGCAGCCGTGCCGAGCTGGAGCGGGAGGCCAACGCATTCGCTGCGGAATTGCTATTCGGGGTGGATCGCTTCACCCAGATGACCGATAGCCGTGCGGTGTCTCTCGCGGTGCCGCTGGAGTTGAGTACGCGGTTCGCCACCTCGGGCCATGCGGCGATGCGGCACTATGTCGCGCACGCGTCGCGGCCTGTCGCACTGCTGGTGTTGGGAAAGATAACGAAGTATCGGGGTGGCCGGCCAGGTCTAGAAGTGTTCGACACGCAGTGCGTGGAATCGGAGTCCTTCCGGGATCGCTACGGACAGGTGACGGATCTGTTCGGAGAGCATGTGACGCTGACCGACTACCGGTTTGCCGCGCACGCCGTGACCGCTCAGACCGGTCTGGATGAAACACAGACCGAGATCGCTCTCGACACCAAGCGGGGCGCAGTCACCTTCCTGGCTGAATGTGCCACGCTGCGATTGCATTTCGTGCTGCTGCGGCCCCGTCCTCGGCTCGCGCTGCACCGCCCGCATGTGCAGGTCCTGCACCGGCCCCGCTGATCGGACAACGGCCGGGCACGGGATGAGTCAGCGATAGGCAGGGTCGAGGTGGTCATGCCTGCGCGGCTGCGCCGCGTGCAGAGTGCGGCGGGCCGCGGTCGGCAGGGTGTGTGGGCAGCTCGGCGCGTGCACCGAGGGACGCAGGCTCACGCCGCGTTCAAAACTCAATCGCCAGTGGTTGTGGCGACCCGTGATCAGTGCCTGATCCGGGGACAGCTGGAACAGCGCGACGGTCAGCATCAGACCGGCCGCTGCGGACAGAAAGGGCAGTGCGGCATCACCGGAGTCGGGTGCGGGGCCGACGGGCCCTGTGGCGCAGGCGAAGGCCGGTGTTGCGGCCGCAGGAATCCGACAGGCTGGACAGTCGTCAGCTGTGGGTAGGTGGCGGTGCAACTCGGCGGTCCAGGATGAGGATGTGGTGGCGTGCAGGAGAACGGGTTCTCCCAGGGCGGCTGCGTGCGCCCGCACTCCGCGTTCGTTGGCGAGGACCAGGACAAGGTCTGGGCGCACCGCCGGAATCTGCGTGTCGAACCACGTCGGTACCGGTTCGGCGTGCAGGAAGTCGGCGAGCACGTCGGCTTTTGTCCGGGCCGGCGGACCCGGCAGCCCTCCAGGCCACCCGGCGTCCGCGGCGCTCATCGCCATACACCGGTTGGCGTTGGACAATTCGGCGTCGTCGCCGTCGATCACGCTCCACGACCCGGCGTGCCCGAATTCCCTTGTCCACCAGCCCAACGAGTGTGCGACGGCGCCAGCGCCGACGACAGCCACATCGCCTGCGTCGATCGGGCCGGTGATGCTGCTGGTACCGAGACCGTCAGTGCCCGAACCGATCGCCGCCGTCGCGACATCCTCGCCGCTCGCACTCCTGCGTTCGACGAGGTTGACTGCGCCCGGCAGGACGGGATGACCGTGACTGCGCTGGAACAGGCCTCCGGCGGCCATGCACGCTGCGGTGGCAGCCCCGAGGACGCCGGAGTCCGCATCGGTGGTGGGGATGGGGTGTGTCGTCAGGAGTCCGAGCCCACCGGCCCAGCCCAGCCACATGTCGAAATCCCCAGTCACATCGGCGCCGATTGCCGCCGATACCTGGCGCCGAGGTGGGTCGGTGATGTCATTGGTATCGATGCGCCTCCCGTTGACAACGACTCTGGCCGCAGGGTTGGCGGCCAGAACGGTCTGTCCGACGGCCTCTGCGATCGAGGTGGCGGTGGTGAGTGATGACGCGACCAGCGGCAGTGGCGGCACCTCGATACTGAAGTAGCGGTGGGTGCGCGCCATCATGTTGACCACTGCCAGCAGCGCGACTTGACCGGGGCGCGCGGCGGCGGCGGCACCGATGACGAGGACCACTTCGGCGCAAAGGGATTCGGCAATGCTGCCGTAGCTGACGGTTCGGGCGTCGCGCGCGAAGTAGAACTGCGTGATCTGCTCGGGAGTCATCAGTGGCCTCTCCCGGCGGAGGCCGCCACGGCCAGCGCTGCGGGGACCACCACCATGGTCTGGTCGTCGGTGATGCGCACCCAGCGCCGATCCTGGTACTGGTGCAGACCCGCGCCGCGGCCGGGCTCTATCGAGCCACTGCCATAGGACGCCACCACCAGGGAGAACATTCCCTCGAACGGCATCAGGACTAGCTGGTCATCGCCATCGGAATGGCGCGTGTCCCGGCCAGGGTGACTATGCACTTGAGCGACCACGCCGAGTCCGCAGCCGCGCGCGGCGCGGGAGGCGGCGGCAACCGCGCGCTCGTCGAGTAGGACGAAGTCGCGCCCGGTGCGTGCCGGCGGGCAAACTAGTGCGATTACCACCGTGGTGGTTTCGACGGTCCTGCCTAGCCAGAGCACCAGACCTTCGTGCTGGCCGTCGGGCCCGGAGCTCGCGCGCAGCGCAGCCAGGGTAGGGGAGAGCACTTGTTCGGCGACCAACAGCTTGCCGCGCGCCGGTGCGGTCGGCAGCGGGGTGCGCCGGTGCACCGGCATCACGAGACTGTTCCCGGACTGGCGGACAGGTGCACCGCGATCGAGGCCAGCATGTCGGCCAGGGTGTGCGCCTGGGTCACGCCGCCGATGGACTTCCAAGCGGTCAGATCCGTCCAGTCGGCGTGGGGGCCGCCGTGGGCGCCGTACGCCAGCCTGTTCCACGGGGCGCAGAGCACCAGCGCGCCGTGGAAGATCGAGCCGCTCAGTCCCGGCCGCGTTCCCGCCAGGGGAAAGGCCGCCGCGCTCACGGCACCGGCTGCGTCGCGACAGGTCCATGCCGGCGGCAGCACCGGGTAATCGTGCAATTCGGCGTAGAACACAATCGGCACGTGGGTTACTGGATGGGCCGTTCGGGCTTGCAGCACCGGACCCTCGACGCCACCGTCGATGTCGATCCGGACGTCCCACCCGTTACGAGCAGCCCACGCCGCTACGGCCGCCATCTCCGCGTCGATGACCGCCCGCGCGACGCGCGGGTCCGTCACCGTCATACCCCGCCCCCGACATCGATGAGTTCGAGCAGCTCACCATCGTGGACGTGGGCGTGGGCCAGCGTCGTCGTTCGATCCAGCACGTCGTCCTGGCGATTCTGAAAGGTGTGGTTTCCCTCGGCGTAGCCGAACGCCGTTGCGACCTCGCGGGCCGCTTCGCCAACGACGGTGGTGCTGTCGAAGACGAAGGTTCGTTCCTCCGGGTCGCGGGGCGCGAAGATGCGCAGTTCGAGCCAGTCGTGATGATCGTGCGCGTTGCCTCGATCGGCGCGGTCGTTGGCGATGGTCATGGGTCCTCCTCATCTCAGACGCGATCCGAAGGTGGATCGCGCTCTGCTTGAAAGCTACGCGCTGCTTGAAGAAAAAGCAAGCGGTGCTTGGAGATCAAGCAGCTGGTCTATCCGTGAGACAGATCTGACTGATATCGTGACGGTATTCGGTGAATTCGCCTGGTTTGATAAATATTCCGGGACAAGTGCGCCGCTTTCCGAAACAGCAATGACGTAGCTATCGAGTTGGAGGGTCGTGGAGCATCTGTCGGAGGTCGTGAAGATCCTGGACGCGGCGTTGATGCATGACACACGCAAGGCGCACTCCTACGGAGAGCTGCTGGCAGCCAAGCTTGAGGGCGACTGCGAATTGAGGCAGGCACGCGCGGTCCGCGCCGTGCTGGCGAAAATGCCCGGACCCGCCATCGGCGCGTCGTCGAGTGTGGCCAAGGCGCCGGTCGACGTCGAGAACATGCTCGCGATCGTGGACGTGACCCCGGCAGAGCAACTGCCCGTCGACGAGCTCGTGCTGCACCCGTATGTACGCGATCGCCTCGGCGACTTCCTCGAGTCGGTGCAGATGTATGACACGTGGGCAGCCAAGGGCGTAGCGGCATCTAATCGACTGCTGATCTACGGGCCGCCGGGTACCGGCAAGACCAGTATTGCTGCGCGCATCGCCAAAGATCTGCGCTTGCCCCTGGTGCTGAGCCGCAGCGACGCGCTGATGTCGTCGCTGCTCGGACAGACCAGCCGCAACCTGCGCACCGTGTTCGACTTCAATGCGTCAATGCCATGTGTGTTATTCCTGGACGAGTTCGATGCGCTGGCCAAAAACCGTGGGGATTCTCACGAGATTGGTGAGCTGCAGCGCGTGGTCATCTCGCTGTTGCAGAATATCGACGCCATGGATCCCTCGACGATCCTGGTGGCCGCGACCAATCATCCCCAGCTGCTGGATAGCGCGGTGTGGCGGCGATTTGACTACACCCTGAAGGTCGACCTGCCCGGCGCCGCCGAGCGCACGCTGATTTGGCGAAATACGTTGGCCCAGCTCGCTTCTGCCGATACCGACCTCAGTCGACTTGTCGATCTGTCCGAGGGGCTGTCCGGTTCGGCAATCACATCGGCGGCAAACGATATGTGGCGAGTGGCTGTGAAACAGGGAGTCGACATGCTGCCACTGCCCACGATGCTGCGCAGGCTGGCGCGAGTGCTCTGGTTCGACTCCTACGAGAAGTTCAAAGATGGTGCGTCGGAAATCGCAGCGCTCAGGGAATGGGCCCCGGACGTGTTCACCGTACGAGCTCTCAGCGAGAGCTTCGGTGTCAGCACCCGCCAGGTATCAAAAGCCATCGGGAAGGTGACCGCCGATGCCTGATCTGGAACCCATCATCGTCTTACCCGCGCAGCGGGGCGAGTACGCCCGCAAAAAGGGTGGCGGCAAGACTCCCGCGCCGATAGTGACCGTCGATCGGCAGCTGCGGTCTGGCCTGGTGACACAGCTGTCCTCGGTGCGGCAGATCGCGGCGGCTGACCGGCCCGGAGCTGTTCAGGGGACTCCGGTCGCGATCCGGGTGCGCGACGAAGCATTGGCAAAGTCCAACCGGCCCTACGAGTTCCTGGCCGATGCCGATCTGATGCCGGTGGCTGGTGGCGCCCGCGGCGAGATGATCAGCCGAGCCACACCCGAAAACACCAATGCGCTCGCCGAACTCATCGCCACCCGCACCAGCAAGCGGGATACCTTTGCCATCTCGACATTCGAGTCGTTTCGCGTCTTCGACCCGGTATCTGACGCTGCGGCGTCGGCGGAGTTTTCGTCGGCGCAGAGCCTGTTAGATGCTGCCCGAGCACACTCCACACCGTTGAGGGTTGAGCTTTTTCCCTGGCTGTCCCTGCAATCATTGTGGCAGGACGGCCAGACACTGGGTCAGTACTTGGAACTGGTCGGCCTGCCGGTGATGTCCACAGCGGGCAGCAGAACCCGGACCGCCCTGTATCTACAAGTGACCGACGACGCGACCGTGCAGTCGCTGCAAACGCTCATCGGCATCCGCAGCGCAGTGCTGGCACCGGCCTACAACGCACCAGCACCCGTTGGCCCGCAATCATTTCGGGTGGTCGCCGGCCCTGGCGAGGTGCAGGTACCCGACCCCGTCGATATCGATGCGATGGTCGGCATCCTCGATAGCGGTATCGAACACGGGGCACTCGATGCCTGGATCCGGCGCCGCTGGGCCTATGAGGTTCCGCCTGACAGCGACACGACCCACGGGACGTTCGTTGGCGGTCTGGTTGTCGCCAGTCGCCAGCTCAACGATGACAGCGAGGACTTTCCGCTCGACCCGGCCCTGCTCTTCGATGCGCAGGTCCTGCCGGCAGGGAAGGTCAGCGAAGATGTCCTCATCGACCGGATAACCGAAGTGCTCAATGAATCCGGACCGACCGGTCCCCGAATCTGGAACTGCTCCTTTAACAACGAAGAACACATGGATCCGATCGCCTACGGCACCCTGAGCCAGGAATTGGACCTCCTCTCCGACACACATGGCGTCCTATTTGTGCAGTCAGCGGGCAACTTTCCGGGGCTACGACGGACATGGCCGCCCGACGGCTCCCCCGGGAAGGAGGACGGGCTCGCCGTCCCCGCTGAAGCGGTGCGCAGTCTCACCGTCGGATCACTGTCACACCTCGGCGGCCTGACGCCTCGCGGCGCGGTGGCGTCCTACAGTCGGCGCGGACCCAGCTTCGGCGGGCAACAGAAGCCCGAAGTCACCTACTGGTCAGGCGATTTCGACGAATCCGAGCAACTCTCCGGCTACGGTGTGCAGTCTCTGGGCCCGGGCGATTTCAAACTCGAGATGGTAGGTACCAGCTTTGCGACTCCAATCGTCAGCTCGATCGCGGCGAACATCTGGTCGGACCTGCTCGTCGGTGGCGCTGTTGAGTCCATTGCCCCCGAACTAGTCAAAGGGCTTGTCGTGCATAGCGCGACGGTCGCGAATATGGCGATTTCCGATGAACAGCGCCCCTACTACGGCGCCGGACGCCCGCACGGCGAGTCAGTCGTCTTGTTCGATCGGCCCAATGCCTTCACCTCGATCCACGAAGTCGAACTGGTCAGCGGGGTCAACTGGGAGAAGCGGCCGTTTCCGCTGCCGGAGTGTTTGATCGACGCTGCCGGAAAGATGAAAGCAACAGTGGCGCTGACGATTTCATATGCTCCGGTGATCGATCCCGCGTTCGGCGAAGAATGCACCCGAACGTGCGTGGAGTCCTCTTTCGGCCGATACACTATGAAGAACGGCAAAGAGACCTTCAAGGGCAAGATGGGTGACAGTCAAAGCTGGGAAAAGGATCTCATCGATCGGGGAAAGTGGAGCCCGATCAAGACATACCGCAAGAAATGGGGCGGTGTTGATGCCTATGGTGACTGGGCACTGAAGCTACGGCTCACGGCCCGTGACAGCACAATCGAGCCGCTGACGCAGCGGGTCTTCGTGATCGTCACGCTCGAGAGCCCCGACGAAACGCTCCCCGTTCACAACGATGGCCTGGCCGCGGTCGCCGCGCTGCGCTATCCGAGTGCTTTGGCCATCGACGTTGGACGGCTGCGGGTGCGGACGTGATGGAACCGAATCTGGCTCGCACAGTGTCGAACCGCTGCGGTGCGGCGACGGCGCGACCAGCTAAGCGATGCTGATGCGGACCGGGTCCCCTGTGCGGTCCGAGACGCCGGGGGAGAGGCTTGTCGCTAGGACGTACTTGCTGAAACTCAGCAGAACGCGCTGCGCGAGCGATCGACACCCTGCTGCGCCTTCACAATAGTTTTCTTGTTCGACGGTAGCCATGGGCCGGTCACCGGCTCGTAAACTGTGAGCGGGCCGCACGCCGGGTGCCGCCAGGAGGGATCCGAGTGATGGCGGACGCCGACGCGAGGAAATCGCCCCGACGCCCACACCAGCCGACGCGGCACCTCGTCCTCATGACCCGCCACGAGCAATTGAAAATTTCGCTCGACGGGATGCGCGCCATCGTCGACCGCGGTGGTCGCCTGTCCAACGAATATGCCAGGCGCCTGGACGCCATGCTCGACGAGCTGCGCCCCACCGAACTGACCAGCAGATTAGACCGGGACCTGCACTCGCAGGCCAAACACCTGCACGATCGAGTCCACGCAGGTCGGCTACCCGAAGCCCGCCCTGCCGAGACCCGACCCACCCCGACAGTCGTAGCGACACCGCATCTCCAACCATCTACCACCCAAACGGATCCGGACCTATTTCCGGTCCTCGCTATCGTCGAAGCCGGCACCAAGCCCGCCAAACTAGCGCCCAAGTTCACACCCCGCGAAGGCTCCGAGACCGCGACCATCCAACGCCTGGCCGGACTGCGGTCAACCTTTTTGTCCGCCACCCCGTTCACCGTCGAAGGCGACGTTGCCCCGCGCCCCGTACGCGCGGTGTTGCTCCCACCATTCGACAATACGTGGATCGAGTGGCGCACCCCGCATTACCGGGTCGGGGCGCACATCACTCGCACGGCGAGCCACCGCCTGGCGGTATCGCTGGTCATCTCAGATAAGAAGAAGATCACCTTCTACGACCAGCCCGACATGGTAATGTTGGATGCCACAGGGATTTTCATTGGCCGCGAGGAGTTCGCCGACCAGCTCTGGTCCCGTCGACTCTCTCACCAGCAGGCCGCCTTTACGCAGCTCTACGACATCCTGGCCTACCTCAACCAACCGCATACTATGCGGGAGGAAGTCAGGCCCGGTCAGTACCGCGTGCCGGCCGCACCACGCACCGACGAACGCACCGTCCTCATCGACGTCACAGCCACGACGTCACCGACGCACCGCGCCGAGGACCACAAGGCAATGCCGTTGCACAACGTTCGAGGACACGTCCGCCACGATCGGTCCGGCAAGGAAATCCGGGTCAAACCATATCCGCGAGGCAACGCAGCCAACGGCACCAACATCGGCACCTACCGCGTCCAACCCCAGCCGCCAACCGACCCGCACGACTGACCCCACCAACCAAGGGCGCCTATCATCGCTGGGCGGCGCAGCGCTGTAGCACCCGCCACGGTCAGCCCTGACGATGGACGTGCCCGTCCTAAACCGTTGTTGTCCCGACAATTCGGTCAAATCGGCAGCCCTGACATGCTCCCTCGGGTCCGAGGATGAGGTTGCGCGACGTCGACCGGGTCCCTTTACGGTCGACGTGCCGGGAGAAAGGCTTGTCGACAGGACATACGCTTGTTGAAACCATCACATAGATCAGGCGTCGCTTGTACGTTTCACGGTCGTGCTGAGCGCCTAGATGTGAGCGCAAGATCCCAATCAGAGCGGTGGTGTGATACTTGGCCATGGCGACCACTTCGGCCTTTTCCTGAAGTGTCGCTGGATCATTCAACAGGATGGCCTCGCCCAGTGCGTCGCTTAGGGACAAGATGATCTCTCTCGGAAGGACCCTCCAAATAGGTCCGACGAAGAAGTTGTCCTCGCCAGATGTACTCAGACGATCAAAGAATCGACCAAACTTGAGCGTAACCCCGAGGCGCGCGCCTCGGGGTTACGAGCCCTTGCGATTCTGTCTATCTGGCAATACCGTTGCAGCAGAGCGCATTGCATTGTTGACGGTGGCGCATAGCCGACGCAACCTCACCCTCCGCACGCGAATTATTCTGCGTTTCAGCACAAGACAGCCACCTAAGGCAGCCTTCGCGCGGTATCGCCTTCTCCGGAGAGACAGCCGTCACCCTGCAGCCGGGGGCGCGTCGTCTCATTCAATTCTAACCAACTGCTGCAGTGCGCGTGGTCGAGGGGGATACTGCAATTGATGATGGTGACGAGAAATACCCGGGGGTACAGCATCTCTCACGCTTACCTGACATAAGATATGTTATCGGTAATAACCAGTGCCATTTGTATCCTATGAAATCCCCTGCAGTCCTTGGTTACTCGACCAATTCAGGCGGTATGCCGGCCGCCCCGATTATGCGGTGGTCCGGCCTGGATAGCCGTCGAGGTATCGCCGGGGCTTGAGCACGATGGACCTGCGACGTCGCGTCGGCGTCCGTGTGGTTGCAGTCCCGACCCGATAGCTCCGAGGCGCCGATTCAGCGACCGGAACCCATCCGGTGCTATGGCATCGATACGTCACTGTGACGAATTATAATGCACCGCTGGGTCTTTCGTAGTCGAGTCCGCTCGGCGATCACGGTCCTCGATGACCGCTGGGCTCGCTGTTAGGACCCGGGATGGCTGATGAACTTCCGGCAGATTCTGCGTCGCGACGACGTCTCGTTGCTGCCGGCCGACGAGACGGTGTTCACTGCGGTGGTCGACGGCTGGCGGGCCCAGACGTTGGCGGCTCAGTCCCGGGCGTGCGAGGGGGCGCCACGGCGATGTAAAAGCTTGCCTAGGAGCCGTCGGCTCACGTGTCCAGGGAATTCAGCCGAGCGATCGATCCACACGACCGCTGCGCCAAACCGTCGGATCGCCCCCGTGCCGTGGAACAGGCAAGCTCAATTTTGAGCGACGCCTGCCCTAGTACTCGAAGAAATTTGCTGCTTGCCTGGAACTACATTCGCGCACACTCAGAGGGGCCTATGACGCTTTCACGCTTCCGGCTGTGGCCGCACAACGGTTTCCGCAATCGGCCAGGCCCGACGCGGGTCGTGCTCAGTGCTGTCGGTGTGCTGTGGATCCTGGTCGAGGTATCAGCACGCGATATCGTAGTTGCGACGCTTGTAGTCGCTGCATTTGGCGCAGTACTGGCCGCCTTGGTAAGCGCTGTGCGCGTACAGCGGACCTGGCGCCCGGTGAAAGACCCACTGACGGTTGTCGATCGGGCTGTCGAGGCTCTGCCGGGCGTGATCCGACATGAGCAGTGGTGGTCACACGCTCCCGGCATCGTGCGGGTCAGACTCAACGATGACGACCACGGCGCCTTAGTGGCGCACTACGGCACTGACGCCATCATGGAGTATCTCACCGACCAGTACCTCGAAACCATCCGTCGCTTCGCTGCGGTACAGGATTTCTCTGGATCCCCATCGATCCTGATCGAGTCGACTCCCCGGCAGCGTCGTGGCACCTGCTGGGTGCAGGCGGTCGCTCCAGCCGTCCCCGGCCGGGCATTCGTGCCGTCGACGCGCCGTGACGACGGACACTCCACTAGCAACACATCCATCTCAATCAGCGCCGGCCGTGGCCATGGAAAGTACCTTGAATTGGCAACCGACGGTCGAGTCCACCGCGTCGTCGCGCCGTCAGCCACAATCGGCCGTTCCCGACACGCTGACGTACAGATTGCCCTCGATCCCTGGATGTCGCGTGTCCACGCCGTAGTTCGGAATGACGGTGGCGCTTGGTGGATAGCGGACCGCAGCGCCAACGGTTGTGCCGTCAACGGCGTGGCCGTGAGCGGCTGGCGGCAGCTGCACGACGGGGACGTGGTGGCCTGGGGACGCCACTCGACGGCATTACGGTCAGTGATCCACACCGGCAAAGGAGCCGAAGGGTAGCGGTTCGGGACGGTATACGCATTCTGAATATTGAGCACTGATTTCCCCGGCGACCTGCGCGGAATTGCTGTCAAACTTGGGGGTCACATCGACGGAAGGGTCAACGGTGAAAATCATCGATAGTCTCGCGCAGCTCGGAGTCACAATGCGCCATGGTGCTGCGTGTCGCCGCCCATCGACAGCTGCCATAGGCCGCGGTACGGGCCGAACGGTGTCAGAACAGATGCTCGTCATCGGCGGTCAGGCGGCAATCGAGATGAGGGCATCACCGACCGTCGGGGAGCTACGCGGTGGATGAAGTTCGCGACCTTCCGCAATCAGCCGGGGAAGCGTGGCCGGTGGACGCGCGCGGACCTTCGGGGCATGCCGCGGCAGTGAAGCCGACACCGACCTGGAGGAGCCCTCTCCTATGGGCTGCCGGTGCTGAGTTCGGCTGGATCACCAATCGGGCTGAACGAGCCCGGCTAACGTGTGCTGGCGGGATCGTGTGCCTGACCGCGCTCGCCGGCGCGGCGGCAATGGTACTGCTGTTGTCCACCGTGCTCGGTGGCTTCCGCGCGTATTTCGTCGCCGTGGGCTCCACGTGGGGGCTCGTGGTGTTCATGATTGATCGGTGGATCACCGCCACGATCGACTACGGGAATCTCGAACCCGGTGAACGCCCGCGACATTGGTGGAACAAGATAGGCTACTTCGGCGGCCGACTGCTGTTGGCGGGTGTAATCGGGCTGTTGATTGCCGAGCCGATCATCCTCGGTATCTTTCGCGACGATATCGCCGACGAGATCGATAAGATCCATAGCGGCCAAATCAAACAGCTCAACGATACTGTGCCTCAAGAGGCTTCGTTTGTGCAGCAGAGCATGGCGATCGAAGCTGCACTTACCGCCGCGCAAATCAACCAGAAGGATTCCTCCGTCGCGGAGAGCAATGCATATGGGGATTGGCAGGCCGAGCTACATGGCACCGGCGGAACGGGTGATGTCGGCAACGGTCCGGAAGCTTATACAGCCCAAGGGATTTACAACCGAAAGCGCGATGCGCGTATCGACGCTGATGGGATACTGGCCGCGGCGATCACGAAGCACGCGCAGGACCAGGCCGAGCTAAGTCGGTTGATCGCCGGCGAGATTGACCGCAGAGCTGCGACTATCCGCGACGACGGCGGCCTCCTGATCCGCGAAGAAGCCCTCGAGCACGTGTTGACCGACAACCCGCGCTTGCAGCTTGTGCGGTGGTTTCTAACCGGGGCGTTGCTGCTGGTCGACTTGATGCCAGCGCTGCTGAAAATGACGTCGGGACGAACACTGTATGAACGCATCGGTCGCGTGGAGGCCATGCGACAAACCTATGGCGCCATCGCGTCTATTCAATACGACCGCGACCTAGCGCTACATGATGCACAAGACCGGCTTGCGGCTCGTGAGCAAAAATCCCTGATCACCCAGTGGCACAGAAACACTGACCTGGCGGCCGCCGAGGAGAAGGCAGCGTTGGCCTCGCATGCCCTCGCAGCCGTCGGCGGCGCGGCCAGAGAGGTGATGACTGCTGACGCTGATCCGGGCGCGCTGGTTGACGAGTATCTGGACGAGGCACGCACTCAGCTATCGAAGCGCCGGGGCGCCTATCCGCCTCCGGATTTCGCAACTCCGCCGCCGGCAAGCACTGCTGACGTTGGCGAATCCGTTTCCCACAAAGAATTTCCGATCACCGCTCCTCAACCTGAGACCAGCGTTGTCGACGTCGGCAGTGTGGTGGCCGGTCAGTACTTTCTCGATGAGCGCGTCCACACGTCCGACGAATCCGCGGTCTTTCGGGCACACCACGTCGCGGAGGATTTTGACTTCGACTTCGCGGTCAAGATCTACTGGGCCGCAAACGAAAGAGGCGGTGCAGTGTTGCGTGCCGCGATGGCTGAGGCGCACGCCATACCGGTCGGCATCGGTCACGAGAACCACGCGCACATCTACTACGTGAACACCTCCGGCCGTGACGTTGTGGTGGTCACCAAGATGTTCCCATGGACGTTGCAGACGTATATTGAACAGCTGCCTCTTTTGACTTTGGGCGAAACGTTCGATCTCGCAGAGCAAGTGTTCAATGGTCTTGTTGCCGCTTGGACACTGCCCGAACCCCGCACCCACCTTGATATCAAGCCCACCAACATCGGCGTCGACGACGATGCGGCGCACACCTTGAAAATCTTTGATTGGGGGCTGTCCAAGCTTGCCCACGGTCGCGACGCCCTCGCCACCGAGCGGCCAACCTTTACCAACTACTTCTCACCGCCCGAGCAGCGAACACGCCAACGGCCAGAGTGGGGCAGCTACCTCTTGCACGCCGATCTGTATGCCTTTGCTGCGACATGGTATTGGATGGTCGTCGGCGAAGCACCCCACCGCCGCGAGGCGATACGCATCGGGCTAGAACAACACGGCAATGTGCCCAACGGTAAGGCGTTGACCGAGTTCGTCGCGCATACCCCTCCGACTCGGCTGTCGAAGTACACCCTCGTCCCCGAGACATTCGACCGTCTCATTTCCCAATGGCTATGCGCTGATCCGCCCCAGCGCAATCCCGGGCCCGGCGACACATCCGCGTTCATCGAACGGCTGCGTCTGAACATGGCCGAGATCAAAGACGTCCTGCTGGATGCCCGATATTGCGATCTACCAGTTGGAAATCTGGGCGCTCAAGCGGATTTGGCGCGGACTGTGGATGGCGACCAGCACTACCCGGACGGTGCAGAGACTTCGACACATCGTCTGGGAGACCCTGCGCCTCACCTCGGCGGCGGACAGACTCTTACACCGCAACATATCGACACCGAATCGCCCACTTGGCGGCATGATCTATGACCGCTGCAGACCCTTGCTCGGCGCCCTGGACAACCCATCGCGCAAACCTCTCGATGGAAGTGTTAATCATGACTCTTGTTCTATTGGCGGCTGCACTGCTGACGCAGCCAAGTGGCCGGTTGCGGCTGCCGCCGTGGTGGACGCCAGCGCTGGGGCTGCTGTTGTTGGCCGCCATCGTCGTCACCATCGCTGCCGCAATACGACGTCGGCGGTTCCGCGGACATTCGACGAGGGTGGCCCGTTGTTCGCTAAGCGGAACAAGCGTGTTTAGCGGTCGAGTCGGCAGACGACTGGGAGTGTCAAAATGGCCTGGCCCACTGAGGATCCACACTCAACGACGCACTGCGCACGTCGTGGGACACGACGGCCAACGGCAGGGACACGTCCCATCCGTCGCGGTGCCACCACGATCCTCCGAACCCTCCGCGGCCGTGCCGGCTCAAGAATTGGCGCTGGTGCTAGAGGACGTTACCTACTTTCTACCGATACCTCTGTCAGGCGCACGCGTGACGGTCGGCCGTGCCAGTTCGTGCGATGTCGTCGTCGGCGACCCGACCGTCAGCCGCGACCACGCGATACTCGAACGCGGCATCTCCGGGTGGCTCGTCCACGACAACGGCAGCAACTCAGGTACTTTCGTTAACGAGCGTCCTGTGCCGCGCGCGGGTCCACCGACTCTGGTTGCCGAGGGAGACCGCGTACGGTTTGGCGCGGCCACCTATCTGGTCGTACACCAGTCTCAGAAACCCTGGCGAGGCAAGACATCCGGCGCGTCGGCGACAGCCCTTGCACCGGGCACGAATGCGCTGTCAACAGTGCGATTCCGGGCCGCCGGTGCGACGTCGGCAGGTGACCGCAGACACAACAACGATCTGTACGCCGTGCGGCCCAGCCGAATTGTCGTCGCCGACGCGGTCGGCGATGATTCCCGCGGAATGGTCACCGCTCAGGTTCTACGGGATCAATTGACCGGCGGCGCGTTGACCACGTATCCGTTGCCCGAACTTGTCGCGCATCTCCACAGCACCCTTCAGCAGGTCGGCCGCGACGAACGCTCGGGTGAGCTGGCAAGCACGGTCGACGTAATCGGATTGTCGAGCAGTGCCGGCGAGCCCGAGGTCGAAGGGATCCACGTCGGCGACGGCGCGGTATTTGTTGCCGGACTTGATGGCTCAGTGATACCCCTGACTCGCGCACAGACGATGTCGACGAACTCGCCCGTTCTGGCTCACGCCCTCGGCCACGACAACACTGGCGTAAACCCTCTGCGTTGGGTGCGTCGCGCCGTGGCCGGGGAACGGTACCTGATCACGACCGACGGCCTACTCGACGCGCTCGGATCCCGCGCGATCAGCGTAGTTACCTCCGAGCTCCGCGTTGCGCCGGTCCAGCGCAAGACCCCGCGGGAGCTCGCCGACGGCCTGGTGCGGCTGGCACTGGAGAACCCTGTCGGACCGCGAAACACTCTGCTGGACAACATCACCGTCGTTGTCGCCGACATTATTGAGGAGGCTTACGGTGAGTAACGACCTAGCGCCCGTGCCAATCGTCAGGCCGCCGAGCACCGGCGTGCCGGCTTTCCCGTTGGACTTCGGGACAGTGTATTTCGACCGGCCTTTCCTTTCGGGTGGCATCGATCATTTCGGCGTACCGCGCGTGCAGGACAGCTCACTGTCACGCAGCCTGAGTGTCGCGGCGCTGCGTTACGACGAATCAGGGGTCGTCCAGGTACAAAACTTCGATCCCGACTATCCCCTCCACATCGCGGCGATCACAGAAACCTCATCCGCCGAAACGTATCGGGCTGTCGAGCTCGCGGCCGACATCACGCTGCTGCCCGGGGAGACCGGCGGCCATGTCTTGTCACCCGGCAATATCTACCGGCTTGCAGTCGCGCCACCGAATTATGTCGTGCTCGTGTCGGTGCCTCATGTCGATCAGGTGACGGCCGACCGACGGGCTCAAGATCCACACGAAACACAAAAACGCCGATTCGAAGCAGCCGAAAAGACGATCGAGGCCTCGAAGCGTCTAAAGAGCTACCTGTCGGTCAACGAAAGGTACCGCCACGCTCTGACCTACGAGTTCCACCAGTACTTGGCGGGCTATTCATTCCCCGAGAAAATGAGCGTCTCCGATATCAAGAAGTACTTCAAGGTCAATCCCTCAGACGTTCACCGAGAGATATGGCGACGAATCATCACTGAGGAATGGGAGCGAGGCTCCCCCATGGAACTCCTACGCCGCCTCGCCGAGAACAGGATCTTGACCCATGAGGATGTCGTCGAAGTGTCCCAGGTTCTCGCTGAACGGGGACACGCCGCGTTGGTGCCGCCGTCCTAGCCAAGGCGATGTCCATGCGCGACCGGCTACACCCCGTTGAGTTCGATCACCGGCGATGTACGGCGCCGAGCGAACCGCGACACCGAGAGGGACTTGAGCACCTGCAACCGCGCCAGCCACCGGTCCCCGCCGTCGTAGAGCGGGTAGTACTCCGTACGGCCGTGCACGATCCTCGAATTGTCGATAATCAGCATGTCGCCGGGGCCCAGCACAACAGCCAGCCGCTCGTGTCGCCATACGTTGCGCAGTTGTTCGAGTGCGTCGCGGTGGTCAGGTGAGTCGGTTGTTTGCAGATCGTCGTCGAACCGGATCACCGGGTCTTCGTAGGAACCGGCCAGAACAGCCATCGGACCGCGACGCTCGTCGGCAACGCCGAGGCGGATGAAGCTAGCGTCGACGGTGGTGTAGAAGACCGGTTCGTGCAGCAGCCGCACCGTGCGGGACGGCAGCGCGTCGATGAGCGTACGTGCCGACATCAGCAAGGTCGCCGCGTTCGGGTCGCCCCGGAAGCCCGCAAGTCCCACGAAGTCCGGGCACGTTGTCGGATTGAATGCCTGCTCGCTGTGCCCCATCAGATCGACCCGGCCAGTGGACATTTGATGCGCCGCATCCTGCTTGACCGGTACCAGCGTCTGAATCAGCCGTCCATCGCACTCCCCACGAAAGGCGCATAAATGACCTAAACCGGACATCACGACCGCCGCGGCCCGAGCGAGCACCGTTCGATGTGTGCCTGCACTGAGGGGATCCGACGGTGTCGGCCCGATGGGGCCGATCGGCATGTTCTGAAGCAACAGTGCGGAGCCTAGTGCTTCGAGGCGGTACTCGGCGGTGACAACCGAAGCCGGCAGCCCACGACTCAGTACATGTGCTGCCTCGACGAACTGCGCCGGGTCGAGCTCGGCGTCGACCCTCAGCTCCGAGGCCAGTCCCTCGAGCACTAGACGGTCGCTATCGGTCAATGTGACCACGGCAAGGCCGTTGGCGACGGCTGCCTCCGCTGACGTCCTGGGGGCAGAGATGCGTACACCGAGCTGCTCGGCGAGCTTAACCCGCTTTTCCGTATTGTTGAGTGACATTCGGATCGATACCCTTCATTGGCATTTTCTGCTTGCCCCTCAATTCTTGAATAAGGTCTATTCGCGCCGAAAGGATCAAATATGAGCGCGCCACTCTCATTATTAAGACTGGACAAGCGACCTTCCCCCCTGGTACCAGCGACGATCGGTCCGAAATAGTGAGATCTGGACTTGCATTATCTATGAATATTTTGGTCGATTCGCGGCACCGCAGGAAATTGGTTAACGAATGGAATTATCCGATGAAACTCGGCCATCTAGCGAACGCCGTTGAGGCGCCACCCAATGCAATGCACGCCATTTGGTGATACCGAAGAGTGCGGCTCCGCCGCAAGCTACACAATTCAACTCTCGATCGGTAACCAAATATCCATTACAACCAACCCGCTCACGTCGCATAACCCACGTGCGCGCGAGGCGACCCCACGCGGTAAGGACATGATTGACGTGTCCGGCGATGAGCGCACCAATCCGTGCGTTTTCGACCACGGCGCAGTGATCGTCGGGCCCGCCGACGTGCAGCGACGCATCGGTTGGGATCAGCAACGTGTGATGCGCTCGAGGTCGGCCTGGAGCATTCGCGTCGGCCCACCCCACCGAGGGCTGAATATGCATCCTTCGCCAAGGCTCGCTGCCTAAACTCACAGTGTGCATCCCCTGGCGGGCGACGAATGACTCTGAATTGCGCCGTACGGTCGACCGCTCTCCCCGGGGACGTCGTCGCAAAGGTGGGTCACCCGCGAGTTCGCAGTCACGACATGCCGCGGCTGTGGCTCTATTCGTATCAGCGTGCGGCGGTACCCGCCGACCACCTCCTGGTTTAACGGTAAAGTGGGTCCAAATCGTAGTCGAGACACATGTTGTAGTAGGCCGAAGATACGGGCAGCCAGCCGGCGCATTGTGCCCGACGATCTATCGATCGTGGATCCATCGGCAGGCCCGCAGCGAGCTGACTTTGATACAGCTGCTGCGAAACCGTCAACCCCTTGGGGGATGTGACGTCGAGGTTGCCCTGTAGGCCACGTGCCCAACGGTCAAACACAATTGGGCATGCTCCGCCCGCCCCTCCGCCGGCCGCAGCCATGAGCCATTTCGAGCCCGACCGGCCACGGGTGAGCGTCGCTGCGACCGCGGTAAATGCTGTGGTCGTGAGGGCGCAAACAGCGCCCTTGGTGGCCGCGTCCCAAGGGTCTGGATCGGCGCTAGCAGTCGGGTTCGGACAAATTAGCGTGGCAGCGATGGCGATCGCGGTCACGGTTGGTGCGCCTGCACGCGGCCGAGTCGCAAGAGTTGTAGCTGTTCGACGTAAGTTCATGACTCCCCCGTTGGTTCGGCGAACCCCCGCTCGCCTCTTGCGCGGTCACCCCATCACCGATGCTGCGGTCGCGTTGTCTTACTACGACATCCAGTGTCGATGGTGCAAGGATTGCCCGGCACGCGTAGCTGACTACTCGAACCACCTGTGGTGTCTACCTATTTCGTTTGTTCCCAACGACATCAACGAAGAGATGCTCACGAAATTCTCCGACTCGCGTAGTCGGCTACTCAATTGCACTTGCTCGCAAGTCAATAGTCTGGGCTCGGTATCGATGGGGCAACCCCCGGCTCGGGGCCCGCATCGACGACAACGAGATGAGGAACCGACATGGCCAAGACAACGGCAGAAGCGCTCGTAAGCGTATGTGACAGGCTACGGCAGCAGGCCGACCACATTGAGGTTACGGTCGCACGTGAAAAGCGTCGCGTTGACGGGCAGCGGGCCGAGATCAAACGGCTGAAGGCCGAACCCAATCCTGACGAGGAGCGCATCGCCGTCATGGAGCATGCTCTCGCCGAGTTGACCGAACAACTGACGGAAGACCAGGACTCTTTGGCGGGTCTCAAGGCCGACATCGCCGAGAACTGCCGTTGAGGGTGTTGCTCGCTTGATCGGCAGGCCGACAGCACCCGGCCTCGCAAGGCGCTCCGGCCAGGCTGCACTGCGGGGTTGGGAAATCGAGTAGTCCACTACGCAAGCCACCGCCTGCTGGCGGTGCCAGCGTCTAGCCGTAGGCCTCGAATACCGTCGAGAGGCAAACGCCGAAACCACGAGGACCTAGGTAAGGGTGACCAATGACGAACGGCGCAGACACCGGCACGCCACCACCCGTCGGTGCAGTCACCGCCGAAGCTGAAATCGGCCGGTGGGGACCAGTATTAGATTTTCCAAACGTCGGAATCCACACCCATGTTCTGCCCGACGGGCGAGTGCTGATGTGGGGCCGACGAGACGACCCCGACGGCAGCCTCGATCCGCACGAATGCTCGCCCTTCATCTGGGACCCATCACAGCCGACCCAGGACGGCGACCCGACGGCGGCTCGGACCGTGCCCACGCCGCAGCCCACCCTGCCCGATGGCACCACAACGGTAAACCTGTTCTGTGGTGGTCACGCATTTCTGCCTGACGGGCGGCTGCTGGCTGTCGGCGGCCACCTCTTCGACACCGACGGTCTAGACCAAGCATCGATCTTCGATCCCGCTGAAAGTGCCGGCGGCATATGGCACCCCACCCAGCAGATGAGCACGGGCCGCTGGTATCCGACCGCCACCGCGTTGCCCGACGGCGGCGTACTCGTGATGGCCGGTTGCCGGATGACCGACCACCATCCACCGGTCCTGCACGAGCGCCGCCCGCAGATCTGGTCAAACGGAGGTTGGCGGTCCCTGACACCGTTCCCTCTCGATTCGATGGATCTCTATCCTCGCTGCCACGTCCTCTCTGACGGGCGAGTCTTCGTTTCCGGTCCGCTGGAGTCGACTTGGCTGCTCAGCACCGATGGAGACGGAGCGTGGCAGCAAAGCACCGCCACCCATGCGTCGGGTCAACGTGACTACGCACCGGCGGTGATGTTCGACACCGACAAGATTCTCTATATCGGTGGTGGGGGCGGCGTGAACAACACAGCGCCGACCAATGAAGCGAAAATCGTCGACTTCAACGATCCCGCACCGCAATGGAAACCAACCAGCGCCATGAACTTCGGCCGCCGCCAGCACAATGCGACGCTGCTCGCCGACGGCTCAGTGCTCGTGACCGGCGGTACCCGGGGCAGCGGGTTCAACAATCTAGATCCTGGCCAGCCAGTCCATGAAGCCGAGATGTGGGATCCAAAGACTGGACAGTGGTCTGTTCTTGCCGCCGAGAGCGTCGACCGCTGCTATCACGCGACAGCGGTTTTGTTGCCTGACGCAACGGTACTCAGCGCCGGCGGTGGCGAGTTCAAGGAGGGCGACGGCCCTAACGATCCACGCCACACCCACCGCAACGGCCAGGTCTTCAGCCCGCCCTACTTGTTCCGCGGGCCGCGACCGCAGATCGATTCGGTTCCCGCCGGCGCGCTCACCTACGGCACCACATTTGCTGTGGAAAGCCCACAAGCACAGGATATCTCGGCGATCACCTGGATTCGGCTGTCCTCGACGACGCACGCATTCAACCAGAGTCAGCGCGTCAACCGGCTTGCTTTCAGGGTGGAGAACGGGCAACTCAAGGTCACTGCGCCGGCGTCACCGAAACTGTGCCCACCCGGGCATTATATGATGTTCATCCTCAACGGCCAAGGCGTGCCGTCGGTCGCGGCGATCCTGCAAATTCAGCCGTCCACCGTCTCGCGGCTGGCGTCGGCCGCAGGCACCGGGTTGGGGCAGGTCAGGCGGCGGATAGCGGCCTTGTTGCGCCCGCAACTCCCGCAGCGCACACAACTCGAAGACCACGCAGCAGTAGTCCGCGAAGCCACGGGGACGCGCGTTGTGGTCGGCCTGACGAGCACATGCCCATATGGGCTCGGCGCATGCTGGGGTGGTGCTCACGAGGCCCTGGGCCGGCTCGAAGGGGTGCAATCCGTTGCTCCGCTGGCCGACGCACACGACTCGACCGCACAGGTTTTCTTCGCCGGCCCAGGCTTGCCGCCACTGCAACGCTGGATCGAGCAGTTCGACGCAATCGTCAACGGGCGATACGAGTGGCGCGGGGCGGAAATCACCCTGACGGGTGAGCTGCGCCGCGACGATGGTTCCCTCTACCTGGCCGCGAACGCTTCCAGGCCGGCTGTCAGGCTCGCCCCGCTGCAAGCGACTGACAAGATCCAGTGGGATGCTGGTACACAAGGGCGTAAGCCGTTGGAAGACGACGAAATTCGCGCCTACACAATTCTCGACGACGCGGCATCGGACACGTCTTCAGATCTGAAGACAACTGTCAGCGGGCCGTTGGTCCAGACTCGTGACGGATATGAAATACACGTGCGCCGTGTCGAGAACCATTGACACGGTTACTCATCGCGTTCACGGACCCCTTCTCCCCCATCCGGGGCCTGACGGGCAGGACTCCCTGGGCATCGGGCTCGCGGGGTGCGTGACAAACCTTGCACTGCACGACAACTCGATGGGGCGCGATGGGTACATCCCGGCTGATATGGCTGCTGCCTGCGGCCGCACCCGAGGGCACCCGTGCCAAAATTGATCGCCGAAATCATCCTCAAACAGGACCAGCGCGCCCGGGCGACCTCATCATCTGCCACGCCTACCGCTGAAAGCGCACGTAGCGATCAATAGGCGCGGCATCGGCCGCCGAATAGGTGACGCTGTCGACCTGAGCGGTCTGATCGTCCTGCAGAATAAGGTTTCCCCCGCTGTTGCCGAGCTGCACACCGCTTCCATTGAGCGTCACGATCGCCGATGCCCCGGAAGGGATCTCCACATCGAGCTTCGTCACCCGGCCATTGAGGTCGACCAATTGCCATCCGCGCAGCGATTTCGTTGCAGTAGTGAGGTTTCCGAGGACGACTACTTCGCGGCCCGGATCGGTGCCCACCGGGTTAATCAAGGCACGTTCGAGATACACCCCGACGGCGACCTGCCGGGGACCATCGGGTTGGCTGGCGATGACTGTCGACAACGGCTGCGCGTCGGCCGACGCTGCACCCAGCCTATCGGTCGGAACCCGCTGGGTCTGAAATGCCAGAAATATCCCCATGATCCGGTCGGGAAACCCGAGGAGTAATCCCCCGTCATGGAACGGGCCATTGTCGCCGCTGTGCGCGCCGACGTTGCCTTGGTTCATGTGAATGTCGTGCACGCCGTGCAGTCCGTCGGTGTTGCCGAACTCGGCATCGATTGGCTTATGCAAGTCGCGGTCGAACTGCGCACCGAATGCGTACAGTTCACCGCCGGATGCCTTGCACTGAGTGAGATACAACGTCAGCAGATCCTGAAGGTCATCGGCGTTGGCGCTGCCGCTGGGTGGCAGCGCGCGGCCCAACGCGAAGTCGAAGAGCGGCGCCTTCACATAATCTAGCGAGTGCGCCGATCTGGCGGCGGTGGTAGTGAAGCCCGCAGGAACGTCCTCCAGAGAATCCAGGATCGGATGCCCGACGAGCGGATCAACGATCCAGAACACCACTTCGCTACCGTCATCCGACTGGACATTCACCGCGACCCGCCACGGCTCACCGAACTCGTCGAGTGCCCGGATCTGCAGATGCGGTGTCGAGCCGCCATCTTCCCGCTTAGCCAGATCGGGCCGGGCCCGGAGTACCCCATATTCCAGTCCCGTGTCCATATCCCCCTCTTTTGCGACTGATTCCGGAAATATCTGGGTCCGCGAGTGCGCTGCTGCCCCGCAGGCTATCGACATCAACAGGCGCCCGCGCGAGTAGCGCGCTACTCGAAATCCGCAGCGCGACTTCTACTCCTACTCGCTGGCCACCGCCCGTCAGATGAACAGTCGAAGTCGGGTAGCGCACTACGCGGGTATCCCGCCGCCGTGGTGCGCAGAATGTCAAATGGCACACCGTTCGCAACTGATCGCAAGGGGTGTTCTCACGATGAGCGAATTCGAAAACAAAGCCTACAAAAAGGGATTCACCGCCACGATCCGTCGCGGTGAGCGGATGAATCTCATAGGGTTCGACGTCGCCAATCCCGAACCGGATCTCGTTGGGTTCTCCATCGAGGTCAAGAGCCCCGGCGCCAAGGACTTCGCGCCGCTACGCAACCGCATCGCGTTCTCCTACCCGAAGGGCGCAGCCAACGAGGTCACCGGCGACCGCCTGTTCAGCTCACTTGCCGCACCGTTCCAGAAGTTCCGCTGGGTCGACTTCCCCACCCAGCCCACCGACGGCACGTACACCTACCGGGTCACCAAGCAACACATGCCGGCCGATGGCGAACTGAAGACCGGCACACAACTCCAGTTGGCCATCGAGAACAAGGCGATCACCTACGACGGCCTTGTGGATGTCGGGTTCACCCGTAACTTCGCTTCCTCTCAGGCCTACCGCGACCAGTTCGGCAACGAATCCGACATCATTCCCGCCGACGCCAGCGACGGATTGGACTTCACGAAGTCGACGACGAAGAACAAGCGCGGCGAAAGTATCTACAGCTGGCTGGGCTTCGAGGCCTACGAGCTGTTATTCGACTTCCTCAAACGTGCAGAAGCCGACAGTGGGCTCACGCTCGACGTGATGGCCTATGACCTCAACGAACCCGATATCGTCGCCGCGATCGAGTCGTTTGGGCCACGACTGCGCGCCATCATCGACAACTCGACGGCCAAAGACAATCCCCACAACGCCCCCAACAGCACCGAATCACGCAGCGCACAAAGATTCACTGCCGCGGGCGGCCGCGTCACACGCACCCACTTCCACAACCTTCAGCACAACAAGGTCTTCATCACTCGCCGCAACGGGAAGCCCGAGTCGGTGTTGTGCGGCTCGACCAACTTCACATACCGCGGCCTGTACATCCAGGCCAACAACATGTTGGTGTTTCGTTCTCCGGATGTCGCGGCACTCTACGGGCAAATGTTCGACGTGGCCTTCGCCAGCCCAACGACGTTCCGTGACGACGACTTCGCCAAACGCTGGCACGTCGTCACCACGAAAAACAAGCCGACAATCCAGCTGTGCTTCTCACCGCACCGCGAGACAGAGCTGTCGCTCAACCCGATTCGCGCGGCCATCGATCAAGCGTCCTCCTCCGTCTTGTACTCCGTGGCCTTCCTGAGTCAAATGACCAAAGGACCGACCGTCGAAGCGTTCCGCCGGCTCATCAACCGGCCCGTATTTAGCTACGGGACGGTCGACACCCGGGGCAAGCTCCAATTGGTCAAACCCGACGGCAGCATCGGCGTCGTCGACTTCGCCTACCTGGCAGCACACGCGCCAGAGCCATTCAAGACCGAATGGTCCGGCGGCAAAGGCCGCAACATCCACCACAAATTCGTCGTCACCGATTTCAATCTCCCAACCGCCAAGGTGTTCACCGGTTCAAGTAACTTCTCCCCTTCCGGGGAAGCGGGCAACGGCGACCAGTTGATCATGATCGACGACCCGAAGATCGCGACCGCCTATGCCATCGAGGCCGTCCGAGTATTCGATCACCTGCAATTCCGCAACCGGATGCGCAGCGCCTTCGGCGCACAGGGCAATCGGCTGGCCAAAGCGGCTGCCCCCAAACAGATCACATTGCAGAAGCCGACCGCAATCAGCGGCGCCGACGAGACGTGGTTCGACCGGTTCTACAAACCCGACACCCAGGCATTCCGTGACCGCGTCACCTTCTCGAGCTAGACCGCGCAGCAAAACCAGCTCGGTCGAAATACGCGTCCCACCAATGCGCCATCGGAATCACCGCGCCGTTCCGGCCAGCCGGGCGCCCACATTGCCGAATGCGGCGGCGACGGTGTTCACCGCGGTACTGGAATCCGGGCGAGTGAGGCCAACACGCGTTGGGTCTTGGTCTCGCCGTGCGCATCGAACGGCAGGCCGAGGTCGCGTGCGCTCGCTTCCAGTGAGCGTTGCTGGGCGGTCGCCCGTATTTCGAACTCGGCCGCTGACTCGTGCTTCCTCTGTTCTGCCCGCATAGACAGCTCGACAATGTCGATCTCGCCGGTGATCCATCGTTCGACATTGACTGTGCACGGGCCTATCTCGACGGCCGCCCACTTCGTGGAGATAATCGGCCCCAGGGCGACCAGATGATTGACGCGGACCTCGGGCGGGGCACACAGTTTGAGGAACTGACGCTGTTTGATGGTGATGGCCGATGCCGGATCCGCAAAGGGTCCGACCATCTCGAGCAGCGAGCCACGCGAACGCGTACTGACAGCCGAGGCGGCCAGGACGCGGCGCTGCCCTGACCAATCTTCTTCGATGCGGTACTCCAGCACTCTGGTGTCGAAGTTCTGCGCCCATCGGCCGATCAGGTGCGCGTGTTCACACGGTCGCAACTTCACCGTGAGGTCGTCGGTGTCGCCGCCGCTACGCAACCGGACCACGACGTGACGGGCGAACAACGGTAGGGACCCACGCTCTACACCGGCACGCTCCTCGGCGAACCAAATCTGCCGTGTGGACCCCTCCGCGGGGTCCTGCCCCAGCATCGCGAGCGCATCGCCACGGGAGGCGTCGATGTTCACTTTGATTTCGACTGAATCGACCACGCAACCACTCCCCTTTGCTCGCCGGCGTCCCGTCAGAA
Organism: Mycobacterium sp. BK086; assembly: GCA_004362315.1. Taxonomy (GTDB): domain Bacteria; phylum Actinomycetota; class Actinomycetes; order Mycobacteriales; family Mycobacteriaceae; genus Mycobacterium. The sequence continues at coordinate 286,779 of SNWL01000010.1, read as the reverse complement.
GCCGCCGTTGGCCACGTATTGCGCGGCTACTTCGATGGTCATGCCGTTGCCACTTCCTCGTCGCGAGTAGTCAGCTACCCGAATTCGCGACGCACCGTGGCAGGACTCCACGGGTGTGCTGAGGCACACCGCACGATCGATGAAGCTGGTGCGCGATCGCTATGCGTATCAATCCAAAAGGGCTAGTGACGATTTCGGCGTAAGTCAAGATGTCCCCCACGAACAGATCGTTGCATGGTCGATCTCGTTTGACGGTGCCACTTCGAAGGGGTGCGTCACGCGCTCATCGTTGTCGGCTACATGGTTGCATACCCGTCGACCCAGTCACCCTGCTTCTCCCTTTGATCGCCTCCCGATACAGCCGGGGCTCCACCATGGCGACCTCGCGGCACCCGTTTGGCCGCTAGGTAGATGCGACTGCTCGATACAGGACGTTTGCTCACTGGCCAGGGGCCCGCGATGAAGCGGCCCCCAGGCCCACCCTGCTGACAGCCGAATTACCGCCCAGCGCTCGCTCCGAAGTCCTCGAACCAGCGAACCGACAAGACCTATGGCTGCCACGCGCGACGCCTGAGGCCGCGCCGCGCAACGGTGCGGCGGCAGTCACCACCGTAGAAGTCAAGTAGTCGACTACTCGGGACCGCGGTTCGGTGACCGACCGAGAATCGGATCGGCAACGAAACGGGCTCAACGAGCACCACGGCAGGCCGATTGTTCGTGGGAGATGTTCTGCAGGAATCGGATTCCCGAAACGCTCGGAGTCCACAACACCATGAAGGACACTGGCATGAATACGAGAGCTGCCAACCACTACGTCTTGGTGGGAAGCATTGACGGCATTGTCGACGTCTCCGGAGTAGGGGGAACCCCCGTCGTAGACATACGGATCGACGGGAATTCCGTGACGAACGCTGAATTGCGCAACAGTGACGACGGCATCGAGGTGACCGCACTCATCGAGCAAGTTGCAGACCTACGCAGCACGCATCTCCGACTCATCCTCCCAAGAGTCAACGCGGGAGTCGATGCCGCAGTATTCGCAGCCGTGGGCCTGGTCACGACCGAGTTGACGTCGGTCGGGGGACCTCAACTCGTCGAAGGACCTCTGCATCTCTACGACGTTCGGCCAGTCGCTGGGACGGCGGACGCAGTCGCGAGCTGACCAGGCCGTCCTTCCCCAGCTCCGAACCAACTTGGCTCCCAACGTCTCGCTTGGCAAACGCACCGATGCGTTGGAGTCCGAAACCCTAAGCGAAAAGCTGAAAACCACACCGAAACAACGACTGTGGCGCCCACCAACGGGTGGCGTGAACCACACCACCGCCTTGCCGCCACACACCATAGGAGCAAGAGAAATGACCAAGTCCAAATATAAGAACTTCCCGTACCCGATGCGGATACAAGTGGCGCCAGGATCTCAAGCTGAATACTGCTACTACAGGAACGAGGCGCGCCGCACCGATGAGGATGTGCGTGAGGCGCTTGCACCGGGCGTCAGCGCGTCGCCGAAAGACGATCTGGTCTTCCACGGAGGAAAGGTGCTTCCGCAGATGGGATTCCAGAACATCTACCTCGGACGCGGCGGCGACTTTGCGCCAGGAGATGTGGAGAACATTGACGACGCGATCACTCGGCTGATGCGTGACAAGCAACTCAAGAATGTGATTCAACAGTATTTTCCCGGCAAGGCGCTCGCATATGACGTCGCGCCCTCGGTCACCCTGGACGAGGACAAGGTTGACGAGATGGATGAGCCGGACGTCCAAAACAAGATTATCGACCTCTTCGACCGCAACCTGATCCTCGCCACCGACCACGATCGGACGGTCTTCAATCTGTTGCTCGCACCGGATACGGTCCTCAAATTGGGTGACTCCAGTTCCCGCAACGGCCTTGGCGGCTATCACGGATCGGTGCACTTCTCGCGCAATGGGCGGGACCACACGCTCTACTATTCGGCCAACGCATACTCCGCCGTCCGCTCGGGCCGGCGTAACGGCATTCCATTTTTCAGCACTCCGTGGAAGAACGTGGTGTGCACGCTGTATCACGAGCTGATGGAGTCCCAAACGGACCCTGACGTCGGTGACGCCATCCGAGAGAACGATCAGCGCTTCATCGGATTCAATTCCCGCAGCGGCCAGGAGATAGGTGACCAGCCCATCTCGGCCAACTCGTTGGACGAAGTCTTCAAAGAGGTACTCACCATGCCCGGGCCGCGTAAGACACCAGTCCAATTCCTCTACTCCAATGCCGTCCACGGAGCGGAGGGGCCGGTCGAAGAACCGCAACACTGAATTGCAGGTCGAGGGCGGTTCGACTCAGCGGGTCGTCACCGCCGAAGCGAGCCCAGTTCGTTGAATGTCTTGCCGACTTCCCTTGCAGCCCCAGCTAGACCGGCAAGCGCCGTAATTTCGACCGTCAGCGCCACACGGCGCCGGCCGTGCGGTCACTGTTGGCCCGGGTGCTCCAGACCCAGACACCGGCTGATTCCCAATTCGCACTTCGTGTTCCGCGGCGACGCCGCTGTCAATCAAGTAGCGATCTACCCTACCCTGCGCAACTCGCTGAGTTCGATGATGCAGGGGACAAGCACCACCGACTCGAGGAAGGGCCGACGATGGCTCAATCAACCCGCATCATCCTGCGCGGCGTGCAAGGCAGGGTGCGCCACAACCACAATTTCGCCGCTATCCATCAGAACTCGGCTGTCATCATCACAGCGTGCCAGTTCCGGTTCTCCGGTGGTATCGCCGGCATTGCTGGCCGCCCGTTCTTGGGAGACGCAGACGTGTACGTGACGAACGTGGGCCCGCACGATCCCGAGGGAGGCGACGGTGGGGTGGAATTCCATATCCACGCCGACTCGCCCACGCCCATCGACGTTATGGTGACTATCACCGCGCTGGACGACGTCGAATCAACGACCCTGTTCTAGGATTCCGATCGGGCGACGCTGCTGCTGCTGCAATGATTGCCCGACAATGTATCTCGAATAGTCAACCCAAGGCGGGCTGGCGAGTTGCAGTGCGGCCATCGGGCGGCGCAACCGCGAACATTTCGGTCAACCAGTCACCTGGGCGAGCGACCACTCGACCGGCGGACAAGACTCCCTGCAAGTGAATTCGGTGAACCAAAATGACTGCGGTAACCATGTTGGCAGCCTCCGCTGATGTTCAGTCCAAAGACATCATTGCCCCCATAGCCGCGGTTTGCGGAGCCGCGATCGCGGCGTTCGTCGCCTGGTTCAACGCGCGCAAGACCCCCGCAGACCGGCTGCAGGCGCTTCTCGCAATCTATCGAGAATGGCCCGAAGACTCGGGCAAGAAAGAGCTCGAAGCGCTGATTTGTGGACAGCTCGGGGAAATGTGGCATCGGTTGCCACATAGCGATGTCGACGCCGACGCAACCAGTTGCAGCGGCATCCGCACCGCGAGCACGCAGCACCTCGTTGCTGACATTATCGCTTGCCTCATCAGCACCGGTGCCGTTATTGCGAGCGCGTGCTTCACCTGGCCCATCGATCAGGCGCAAGACGTCGAGATCATCTTCGCCAGCCTGGTCGGCGGTTTCGCGCTCGTTGTTGCGGCCACTCGCGGCGTCCGGATCGTGCGTCACTGGATGTAGCAACGCCACCACTGCGTGATAGAACTCCTTGCGCCGTCTTGGGCTCGGCGCTGCGCGGGGCCGCGTTGGCTTCGACGGCCAATGCGTCAGATGCCCTGGCCGATTCCATCCTCTCGTTCTAGCAACTGGTCGATGACCCTGCGGCAGACCGGCATCCACCGACCGGCGTGTCCGTGAGACGCCTGAGCCGCCGGCCCCGGGCAATGGGTTCGAAGCGGTCTGCACTGCTCGAAGCATGAAGCGAAAGTTTCTGTGGCGCTTTCGGATCTGTCCGCATTGAACCCAGTGTCAGGGCCCGGTGTGCACTGTGCTCCCGTCGCGAGGTGCTCGTTGAGGTCGATAAACGTCGGTGCCCGACCCGAGCCTGCCATCATCGCTGCTCCTTACCGCCGCCGATCGGAACGAACAGGTTCTCCGCAGTTGCGTCGTCGCTTTTGACCAACATCAGGGCCGCGATCACCGGCTTCACCTCCCGGGCCTGGATACTGCTGAGCTCCCCTTTGCCCATCGTGGGTCGCGGCACGGTCGCGAACACGGGTAGCGCACTACTCGACTCATCGCGACCCCGACTGGATCGAATCTCGCTTTCCCGGCTGACCGGCAAGGTCGCAACCGGGCCTGCCCGAGGCACCCGCCAGTTGCGCACCGCGGCCGTCAGATAATCCAAGACGCGCGCCGACTACTCGACACGCCCCCCTCGGGGCCGCGTGGATTCGAGTACCGCAGTACGCGTGCTGGCGCCGACGATCCCGGACACCATTTCGACTACACCGTTCCTTCTGCCGATGGGTGAAGAATATGGCTACCAAGACGCCGACGAAGACGTCTGGCAAATCACCGACCAAGATGTCCGCAAAGGCGGCCACTCAAGTCCCCGTGGCGGCGCGTCGGAAATTGCCGCGCACCAAACTGACCGCTGCGGTGCAGATTCCGGCCGGCTTCGTCATCAACGAGGTCCCCGTCGAGCCCGGCGTTGCGCCGCCAGCCCCGGCCGATATCGCGCCGGACCTCGGCCCGCTCAAGGCGTTCACCGGAACCTTCACCGGACGCGGCTTCAACACGATCTTCCGGCCGCAGAACCCTGCCACACCCACCCAGCTACCGAAACCACAGCCCGGCAGCGACAACATCCTCGAGCTGAACCTGACCATCGAATCACTATCGTTCCAGGACCCTCTGGGCGCGGTACCCAACCGCGGTGAGGTAGAGGGCGACATCTTCCTCAACGGCGTGCCGTATCTGCAGACGATTAGTGACGTCACCGACCCGAAGAACACCACACCGATTCACCTCGAGCCCGGCTTATGGGTCATCGTGCCGGCGACCGAGCACCCCGCCCAGACCGAGGCCACCTTCGCGCGGATGGCATCGATCCCCCACGGCACGACCATCAACGCCCAGGGTCGCGCGTTCAGCGTACCGGGAGGACCAACGATCGACCGGGTCGACATCACCCCGTTCCCGATCGGCAACCCCGGCTCGCCAATCCCATTCGCCAGCCAGACCGCGTCAAACACCGAGACGGCACGCATCCCGCAGGACCTGTCGATCGCCCCGGCACTTACCCAAGCGCTGCTCGACGACCCGAACTCGATGCTGCGAGACCACATTGCAGGCATGAACATCACCTCGACCGACGTCATCATCGTCGACACGCACTCAGTCACGGTGCCCGGTGGAGGCACCGACAACATCGGGTTCCTCGTCGGCGACGACGGCTCGGGTCCGAACGCCAACGCAGTCCAGATGTCGTCGATCTTCTGGATTGAAACCGTCCAGGTCGATATCGCCGTCGGACCGCTGAAGGCCGGTGAGACACAGAAGGTCTCGCCGACGGTACCCTCCGGGGCACCCGCACCGACGTTCGCGGTGACGTCCGCGACGGCGCTGACCAGCCCACAAACGGTCACCGTGACCTATCCACAGATCCAATACACCCAGAACGTATCGCTGAACTTCGCGAATCTCACCTGGCCGCACGTATCAGTAGCCACGCTCGTGCCCGCCAAGCCAATTGCCCACGACATCTAGGCGAGGGCAACAAGTGTCAAGTTGGTCAAGAAGGGGACGCTCGCCGGATCACGGGTCCGGCGAACGTCCCCGCACTTACGCGCAACAGATGTTGCGCGTCACTCGGCGCCAATCCCTATGCAGGCAAACAACAAGAGGACGTGACTGCATGACCACCCCACTCGAAGGTCCCACGCGCGTCGTCGACGGACCTGGCAACACCCGCGCACCGTTCTACGTCATCCCGTTCGACAAGGAGGGCACATGCGTGGGCCCGCGTACCCGCCAACGTCTGCTCGGGGACGCGACAACAGCATCGGACATCTTCCTTTTCTCCCACGGCTGGAACAACACCTGGCCCACTGCGCTCAACCGCTACAACGAGTTCATCACCGCCTACCTTGCTGTGCGCCAGCACATCACGGGCCCGCCCCGGCCGGGATACGCCCCAGTGCTCGCCGGCGTGTTTTGGCCGAGCGCGGTCCTCGTCGGAGCCGACGAGCAAGCCCCGCAAATCGCCGCAGCTCCAGATCTAGGGGCACTGGCACCCGACACGCAGGACCTGCTCGAGCTGACCGCGAACCTGTCCTCCGAACTCACCGCACGCGCCAGTGAGCTGCTGACGAAAGACCGTGTCAACGAGCAGGAGGCGCTTGAGGCGGCCAGGCTGCTCACCAAGGCCCTCGGCAAGGCACCCGACGAACTGGGGCAGGCGGAGCCAGACGCAACTGAACTGCTCGACATCGCCCGCCAACTGAGCCAGTCCGCAAATCAGTCGGTTAGCCGCCGGGTGGGAGGCCTCGCCGATACGGGCGGCGCGGCCGAACCCGAGGTCGCTGCCCTGAGCGATCTACTCGATCCCCGCCAATTAATCAGGGCAGCAACAGTACTGATGATGAAGGACCGTGCCGGGCGCGTCGGAGCAACCGGGGTTTCGCAGACACTGCTTGCGCTTCGGGCGGCCAATCCCGACGCCCACATCCATCTCATCGGGCACTCCTACGGAGCCAAGGTGGTGCTGTCGGCCCTATGTGCACCCAGTGCCGCAGATTCCGTCACCGTCAACTCCGTGCTTTTGCTGCAGGCGGCGACTTCGTGCTACTGCTTCGCACCGGCCGGCGCCATCCCCGGCTCTGACTTGGCCGGCGGATACAGCCATGCGCCGGCACGCACTGCCAAACCCATCATGAGCACGTTCAGCAAAAAAGACGTCCCGCTGACACGGCTGTTCCATCTCGCGGCGCGCCGCGACCGAGACCTCGGTGAACCCGAGATCGCCTCCGAGTCCCCGGTGCCCAGCCGGTACGCCGCGCTCGGCGGCTACGGGCCGCAGGGCGTCGCGAGCACCACCGTCGACGCCGCGTTCCCGCCCACCGACTACACGTTCGGGGCCGACCCGAAAATCGTTGGTGTTCGCTCCGATGAGGTCATCTCCGGCCACGGCGATGTCGCCAATCCCGCGACCGCCTGGATGCTGCTCTCCCAAGTCCGGGACTGACATGGCCGACGTCATCGAGGCCAATGTGCCAGTGCTGCGGATCCAGGTCCAGTCCGCCCCGGATTCCAGCGCCGCGACCCTAGCCGCCTTCGAGGTGCTGCGCGGCTCGGATGCGCCAACGAAGATCGCCGCAGAACCGACGACGCGACTGGGCCTACCCGACGTCATCACGTCCCGACGCGACATCACCGAAGACGAACTGCAGATACCCGACGACCTGCTGCGGCAGATTCTGAGCGCCCTGCGCGAGGTCGCCACCTTCAAGGATCCGGTGTACCTATTGGACCTGCCGGCACCACGCGGCTACCTGCACCTTGTCCCCTGGGAACGGCTGCTTGCCGAGCACCTGCCTGTGCCGCTGGTCAGATTGCCCCGTTATGAGCTTGTGCCACACGCGAAATGGCCGTTGATTGTCGCTATCGTGGCGGGCTGCTCGCCGCACCGGACGCCGTTTTCGGTGAAGGCGGCGGTGGCCCATGCGGTGAGCGACTGGCGAAACACCTTCCCCGACAAAGACCTGATCATCGACATCTTCGTTCCGGCAGGCGACTGCGACGGGGTTCGCAACATTGTCGGCGCCCACGCCGACATGCAATCCAGTGGCGCCGCAACGCACAAAGTCACCGTCCACGATCCGCCGCACGAGACGACGATCGGCTGGCGCGCATGGATCGGATCCGCGCTTGAGGGAAGAGCCATCGACATTCTGCAGTTGATCGGGCACGGGTCGTTCCGGGGTGATCGCGGCGTGTTGGCACTACCCTCCGTCGCGAGCGAACCTCCAGAGCAAAGTGTGTCTATCGATGCCGACGGACGCACGATGTTCGGGAAAGCCCCAGAACGGAGCATTGATGCTCCCGATCTCTGTGCAGCCCTGACCTCGCTGGGCGCGTGGTCTGTGCTGATCACCGCCCCGGCTGAAAACGCAAGTCCTGCAGGACTGCGGGATCTTGCCACTGCGATCACCGAAACCCGGCCGGGGGTCGTCATTTTGCACCAGCACCCGGCGACGCCAGCCGGCGCCGTTCGTGTCACCCAATCGAGCCAGGATCAGGCTGAGGAATCCCTGCGCATGATCACGGGGAAGATACCCGAGGCAGCGATGCCCGACGTGTCGTGCTGGCATCCGCTGATCACCGCGTGGTTCACCACTGCGGAACGTTCCGCCAACGAATCCGCAGCGGATGCCGCGCTGACCGAGCCTGATGGCACGTCGGCGCTGATTTCTAACTACACCCTCAGTGTTCTGGCCGCTCCTGACGCGCCGGGCTGGGTCGCGTCGGGCGCACGCACGCTGGAAACGCTGCACGCCCAAATGATCGGCAGCGCCGGCGGTTCACCCAATCCCGATGCCATCGATGCGCTGCGCAACGTTTCGGACAGTTTCAACGAGCAGGTGCGGCAATGGAGTAACCAGCACGGCGAGACGGGGATCTCATGACAGCCCGAATCGTGTTCTGCTTCCAGAAGCTGCGTGGGCTGGCCGCACAGCAGCCACTTACGACATTGTCTGTGCGGGAACCCACCAGCGGAGATTGGGACACCTACGACCTGAACTTGTTTGACATCAGTGCCGTCGTCGGACGCCTGGGGCAGCAGACCGATAACACTGCGACCGGATCCGAACTCTTCAACGCGCTCTACACCGGCGAGACCGTCCGTAAAGTCCTCGACGCACGCACGACACTGGCGCGCAACGGGCGCCGTGTGCCGATGTATTTCGATCTGACCGCCGCCGAAGAACTCCACGACTTCGCCTGGGAGATGCTGTGGAAAGACGACAAATTCCTGACGCTCGAAAAATGGCCCATCGGGCGGATGCTGCAAAGCGATGCGGGCAAGGTCTTGACCCGCTCGTTCGCGCCACCATTTCGAATCGCCGCCGTGCTGTCATCGCTAGGCGTGGACTCGCGCAATGAGTGGCAGTCGCTTCACGACGCGATCGCGGCCTCGACCGCCGATGTGAGGGTCCTGCTATTGATGTCGGACACCGATCTGCACGACGAGCTGTACGCGAACGGCCCGCCGTGGCTGACCGTCGGACTGGTGCCAGTCAAATACGTTGACCTGCAGAGCAAGATCACCGAGTTCGGTCCACACATTTTGCATCTGTTTTGCCACGGCAGCACCCTCGGCGGTGCACACCTGGAGATCGCCACCGCCAACGACATTGCGGCCGGCGCGCAGACCAGCGGACATCGACTCGAGGCCAGGCAGGTCCGCGACCTTGTACGGCCGGGCTATCCGTCGCCGTGGGCCATCGTGCTCAATGCCTGTAGTACCGCAGACAACCCAGATCAGTCGGGAGCCCGCTCGCTGGCCGACCTCCTCGTCCGCGAGCAGGGCATTCAAGCGGTCGTCGGGATGCGCAAACCGGTATTGGATACCGACGCAGCGACATTCACGCGCACCTTCTACCAATCGATGCTCGACCAGATGAGGTCTCTGATGGCCAAGGAAGGTACCTGCGAACTCGACTGGGCGACCCTGACCATCGATGCCCGGCGACAGCTATGCCCTGACCAAGGACAGGGTTTCGATCACGCCGCCACAACTACGCAGAAGTGGACGCTGCCCGTGGTGATCGTGCGGCCAGATCGGTTCCGATTCAAGGTACCCGCCGATCCTACAGTCGCCCGCGCGGCCGACAAGGCCCAGCTCGCAGAGCAGATCTTGGCGCAAATGGACCTGCCGCCTGAAATCAAGAGGAACATGACCAGACCGCCCGACGATGACGGCGCGGGCACCACCGGCCCGAGCGACTGAGGCACCGAAATGCCTTCCACTCCAGCTGGATTCGTGCCGCCGAACTTCGCGGCGCTGGCGACCGTGCGGTGCAACGCGTGGATGGGAGAGCGCGCCGCCAGTGCACCGCTCGGTTCGCTGCGCGACCAATGGACACTCTCGCGGGCGGCCCTGCGCGCCGACCAAGCGCTATTGCCGCCGCCACCGGTGCCGGCGCAGCAATGGCAGGACCCCGAAATCGGCTGGGGCGTCATCCTGCCCGACGCGGCTGACCTCACCGACGACCAACGCCGCACCGGCTCCGATGCACCCGAACCGATCCGCGCGCTGCTGGCCGAGCGGCCCGCGTCTAAGGTGCTGCGCTACCGCACCGATACCGACGCTCTCAACACCCTGCGCGACTACACCACGTGTACCGACATCACCTTTGCGACCGCTCCGATCGGCGTCGCAGCCGGCGCAATCCCCGACTACCTGTTGATAGTCGGCTCACCCCGAGACATACCGTGGACGCTGCAATTCAAGCTCAACCAGGTGCGAAAGGTCGGTCGCCTCGACCTCGACGACACCGGCTTGGCGAACTACGTGCACGCCCTCATCGACAATTGGAAAGGCAGCACAACCGATTACAGCTCGCCGGTGATCTGGGCGGTCAACCACGGCGGCGACATCACCCCGCTCATGCGCGACGCGGTCGCCGCACCCCTATACGACCTCTATCACCAGGACACCGACCTGCACGCGACCGCATTCATCGACGGAACCAACGTGCACGCCACCAAGGCGCTACTTGTCGCGGCTCTGAAAACCTCGCGCCCCAGCGTCGTCGTGACGACCAGCCACGGCAATACCTCCCCGCTCAACGATACCGACGAGATGCGCCGGCAACTAGGCCTGCTCGTCGACGCCGACCGCAGCATCATTGAGCCCAACGAACTGCTGAACCAGTGGCAACCAGACGGCGCGATCTGGTTCGCACAAGCCTGCTGCTCCGCCGGGGCGCAGCGACCGAGCATCTACAGCAACCTGTTCGACACGTCCACCGACACCGGGCGGGTGCTGGACGGAGTGTCGGCCGTCGGCGCGGTGACCTCGCCGCTGCCCGCCGCGCTACTGGGCGCCGCGCGCCCCCTGCGCGCCTTCATCGGCCACGTGGAGCCCACCTTCGAGTGGACGCTGTGGTTCCCGCCTACCAAGGCCCAGCTCACTGACTGGGTCTGTCGCCTGATGTACAACGAGGTCTGCCGCGGTGCACCGGTCGGCCTGGGCATGGCCAACGCCCGGCTCTATACGGCCGTCGGAACGCTGCTCCTGCAGCACACGCAAGCCCTTGAAACTCACGCCGTCGCGCCCGACCCGCAGGCCCGCCGATCCGCACTCGACTTGGCGCTCTACGACAAAGTCACCGCCTACGACCGCGCCTGCACGGTGCTGCTCGGCGATCCGACCGTCGCGATTCCGACGCCCGCCAACTGAGAACCAATATCGCCAGGAGCCCGAGGAGGACCACGGTGACGTACACGCTGACGCGGATGCTGTCATGGGTCGCTGAACAGGTGGACCGCCGCATCGGCTGGTCCAAACTGCCCACAGCGCTGGGGATCCCGGTGCTAGTCGGGCTTCGGGCGCGCCTTCGCGCGAATAACCTCACCGACAGTGGCCGCGGCTGCGGCTGCGGCTGCGGCTGCGGCTGCGGCTGCGGCTGCGGCTGCGGCTGCGGCTGCGGCTGCGGAGAGCAGCTGGCCGGCAATGATGACGAAATCGCCAACCACCGCACCGCGCGTACCCTGTCGGGCGCCTACAACAATCTCGACGATCCGCTCATGGGGGCGGTGGGCTGCCGTTTCGGCCGCAACGTTCCCCTCACCCACGCCTATCGGGAGGACCCCGATCAGCTGTTGAGGCCGAGCCCGCGCCTGATCAGCCGGGCGCTGCTGACCCGCAGCGAGTTTCAGCCGGCCACTACGCTGAACCTGCTCGCCGCCGCTTGGATTCAGTTCGAGGTGCATGACTGGCTCAGCCACGACACCTCGGCCAGCAACAGCTGGACGATCCCGCTGGAACCCGGCGACTCGTGGCCGCAGGATCCGATGAGGATCAAACGCACCGCACCCGACCCCAACGTCAGCGGATGGGGACCGCCAACGTATATCACCCAGGACAGCCACTGGTGGGATGGTTCCCAAATCTATGGCACGGAACCGGTTTTCGCGAAGGCGTTGCGCACCCAGTCTGGTGGTCGGCTGCGCATCGATGACGCGGGCCTGCCTCCTACCGATGTCGAAGCGTACGTCGACCTCACCGGCACGGCCGGCAATTTCTGGGTGGGTCTGGCCATCCTGCATTCGTTGTTCATGCGTGAGCACAACGCGATCTGTGACCGGCTTGCGGCCGTCTACCCGCAGTTGTCAGACCAGCAGCTCTACGACGCCGCACGCCTGGTCAACGCCGCGTTGATGGCGAAGATCCACACCTTGGACTGGACTCCGGCGATCATCGCCCACCCCACGACGGTATTCGCCATGCGGGCGAACTGGTTCGGTGTTCTCGGCGAGAAATTCGCCCGCCGGTTCGGCCGGCTGACCGACAACGAAGTCCTGCAGGGTATTCCGGGATCGCCAACGAACTTCCACGGTGTCCCGTACTCGCTGACCGAAGAGTTCGTCGCCGTCTACCGGATGCATCCACTGATCCCCGACGAGTTCGTGTTTCGATCGGTGGCTGACGATTCTGAGCTTGCCCGCCACGAACTGCCAGATCTTGCGGTGCTTGAGGTGCGGGATCGGCTGTCCGAGCTCGACATGGCCGATATCTTCTACTCGTTCGGTCGAGCCCACCCCGGTGCCATCACCCTGCATAACTATCCGCGCCACCTCCAAGAGCTCCACCGGCCAGACGGGGAGCTGCTCGACCTGGCCGCGGTCGATATCTTGCGGACACGGGAACGGGCGGTGCCGCGCTACAACGAATTTCGCCGCCTCTTGCACCTCAAGCCCGTCGCGTCGTTCGGGGAGCTCACCGACAACCCGGACTGGGCCCGCGAATTAGAGGAGATCTACGGCGATGTCGAGAGCGTCGACTTGATGATCGGAATGTACGCCGAACCCAAGCCGCCGGGATTCGGGTTCAGCGACACCGCATTTCGCATCTTCATTCTGATGGCATCGCGACGCCTGGAAAGCGACCGGTTCTTCACCGCCGACTTCACCCCCGAGATCTACACCGAAGTGGGATTCGACTGGGTCAAGAACAACGACATGCGCAGCGTGCTGCTGCGGCACTTCCCCTCGTTGCGGCCGGCACTGGTCGGGGTGAGCAATCCGTTCGCGCCTTGGACAGCCACGACTACGGAAACGAGATCACGATGACCGACGCGCTGCAGACTCCCGAGTCGCCACGGTTTTTGCGCTACAGCGATGACCTGGAACACCCACGCCCCGACGAGGCCGAGCTGATCAAGGGAATCGCGGACGCGCTCCACGGCAACAACGAGTGGGCGTTCAAGAAGTATCACCACGGCATCCGCGACGCCCACGCCAAGAGCCACGGCATCCTGCGTGGCGAGCTGACGATCTATCCCGACCTGCCCCAACACCTGCGTCAAGGACTATTCGCCGCCCCAGCGACCTACCCGGTGATCGCCCGCCTCTCGAGTACGTCGGGCGCGTTGCGCACTGATGCAACCCGGGGCGTTCGGGGACTGGGGATCAAAGTCCTTGGCGTGGCGGGTCCGCGGGCCCTGGCCGACGACGATGCGAGCACCCAGGACTTCATTCTCGTCACCCACCGGGAATTCCCCTTCCCAGACGCGCACGCCTATTTGAAGCGCGGCATGCCGATGGCGTGGCTGCTGGCACGGGTACCGGACCCGATGATGCTGGCTCTCGGGCGCACGCTGGGCGCGGTTCAGTCCGTTCTCAAGCGGGTGAAACTGTCGCTACCGACCGCGTTGGAGCTCTTCAGCGAACCCAACACCCACCTCCTTGGCTTGACCTTTTATTCCTCTGCCCCACTGCGCTACGGGGAGTACGTGGCGAAGTTGCAATATGTGCCGTTGTCGGAGTCGGTCAAAGCGCTTGAGGGGCAACTGGTGCCGGCGTCAGCAGGGCCAGATGCGTTCCGCAACATGGTCGTCGAGTTTTGCGCCACCAACGTCTGCGAATACGAACTGCAGGTGCAGCTGTGCACCGACCCGACAATGATGCCGATCGAAGACGCCACCGTGCCGTGGCCCGAGGAGGATTCCCCGCATGTCGGCGTCGCCAAGATCACCTTCGGGATTCAGGACCCCGACACACCTGAGCGACGCCGCTTCGGCGACGACGTGCTGTCGTTCAACTCGTGGCGCGGACTGGCCGCGCACCGTCCACTCGGCTCGATCAACCGACTCAAGAAACTGGTGTACGAGGCCTCCAGCGACTTCCGCCACCGGGTCAACAACGTGGCGCGCATGGAACCGGCCGACGTGGCCGATCTGCCCGCCTAGACACACCGCGGCCTTCTCGTCGCACCGCCAGCCAAACGGAGGATGAGGACAGTGCCCACATCGGAACAGCACGCCAACGCGGCGGTGGAGTCCGCGCCAAAATGGCACTCAGATTCCCGAAACGACACGCCCGGCAGGCTGTTACACTCCGCCCCAATGGGCAGGGGTTGGCAGTTGCTCGATCGGCCCGCGGAATTCGAGTCGATTCGCTCGACGCTAATCACCGACCGCGGCGGAGGCGTCGTGCTCGTCGGACCGGCCGGCGTGGGGAAAACGACACTGGCACGAACCGTCACCGAATCGCTACAAACCGACGTCGCGTGGGTGGGCTGCACGGAATCCTCCCGCAGCATCCCCCTCGGCGTATTCGCACACCGCATCCCACCAACGGGCTCGCGCGATCCGGTGGCGCTGATGGCCGCTGCTCGCGATGCCGTCATCACCAGCCCCGACACCGTAATCGGCGTCGACGACGCACATCTGCTTGATCAACTGTCCTCCACGCTGCTGCACCAGATCGCCGTCGAACGCGCCGGGACTATCGTCGCCACCGTGCGCAGCGGCGAACCCGTCCCTGACGCGGTCACCGCGCTCTGGAAAGACCATCACCTGCGCCGCCTGGAGCTGGCACCGCTGACCAAAGCGCAAAGCGTCGCACTAATCGAAACCGTGCTCGGCGGAACGCTGGAAGGCCTGTCCGCCGACGTCATGTGGCACACCTCGGCAGGCAACCCATTGTTCTTGCGGCACATGGTTGAAGGAGCTCTCAGTGCCGCAACACTGACTGAGGTCGACGGTGTCTGGCAGCTGCGGGGAGACGCCGGAGTGCCCTCCGGCCTGGCGGCGCTGCTCGAAGACCGTCTAGACAAGTTGTCCAGCGACGTGGTGGACACCCTCAAACTGCTCGCGCTGTGTGAACCGCTCGACGTCGATACGTTGTGTGAACTGGCCGGCGAAGATGCTGTCGACACCGCTGAGATCGCCGGACTGATCCGTGTTGTCCAAGACGGCGCCAAGCTCAACGCTCGCTTCAGCCACCCGTTATACGGCGATGTGGTGCGCCGCCGGATCGGAACGATATCGGCACGCAGGCTGCGCGGACGCATCGTCAACGTATTGCGCGAGCAATCACTGGACTCTGCGGCCAGCCGATTGCAGCTGGCCCGGCTCTCGGTCGACAGTGACGAGCCGGTGGATAGCGGGCTGCTTCTCGCGGCCACCAAGGATGCGATCTTCCTATCCAACGTGCCTCTCGGTGAACACCTCGCCCGGGCCGCTTTCGAGCGCGACGGCGGAGTGCAATCCGCCGAATTGTTGTCACGCACCTTGCTGTGGCAGGGACACCCGGTTGAAGCCGAACAGATCCTCGCCCGGTTCTCGCCGGATGACCTCGACGAATTACAGCTCGTTATGTGGGGCATCCCAAGGCTTTCCATCCTGTTCTGGTCGATGGGCGACGTCGAGCGCGCCCACCAGATGCTGAGCCTGCTGTGGGAACGCGTGGAACATCCGAGCCTGCGGCTCATCGTCGAAGCGACTAGCTCAGCGATCGCTGTGCACCAAAACCAGATAGATGATGGCATTGCCGCTGCGCAGGCGGTACTGGCGGACGAGCATGCACCCAAACAAGCCGTCGACTTCGCCGCGTTTGCCGCTGGCCTCGCCATGCCAGTCGCCGGGCGCGGCGCTGCATTCGATCCGATCGCTGCCCGCTGCCGTTCGGAGCAGAAAGCGACGGACGGCATGATCCGAGTTATGGTCCGCTACTGCGATGTTCTGGCCCTGACGTACGCCGGCGACCTCGACCTCGCAGACCAGCGTGCCGCAGACTACGAGGAATTCTCCTCCGCCGGCCAATTCCTCGCCTGGGCCATCGCCAAGATCACCACCGGATTGGTCGCGACACACCGCGGCCGCTTCCCCGAGGCCATCACCTCCATCGAGCAGGCGCTAGCGGCGCTGGCCGCCGAAGCGTCACTGCCGTGGCGGTTGCCGGCCCGGCTCCTGCTGGCGCGGGCCTATGCGGCGATCGGCAAAATCGACCAGGCCGAACGAGTGCTGGCCGACGCCAAGGAACATAGCGGGGACTACGTTGCCCTGCACGAGCCCCACCGCCTCATCGCGAAAGCCACGCTGGCAGCCGCGAAGACCGGTGAACGCCAGGGTATTGAGCTGGCCCACGAAGCTGCCGACTTGGCACGTCGGTCCGGACAATACGCAGTGGAGGCAGAGGCACTGCACCACGCAGCCCGCTTCGGCGATCTTACTGTGGCACAACGGCTGGCTGAGCTCGCCGACCAGATCGACGGCCCGGTGGCCACACTACAGGCACGGCACGCAGCGGCACTGGCCGCCGGTGACGGGCAGGGGCTCGACGTGGTCAGCATAGAGTTCGAGGCGATGGGAATGCTGCTGTCGGCGGCGGACTCAGCTGCCCAAGCCGTGCCGCTGCACGAAGGCGAGCGGGGGCGACGCAAGAAGGCCGAGTCCTCCGCGCGCGCACTGCGATTGGCGACCCAATGCGGGGGTGCGGCCACTCCGGCGATCAGGTCGGCCGCACGACCATTGCCGCTGTCCATGCGGGAACGCGAGATCGCGATGATGGTGGCTGCCGGGCTGTCCAACCGCGAGATCGCCGATCAGCTCACCGTGTCAGTTCGCACCGTCGAAGGACACATTTATCGGGCTTGCATCAAACTCGACGTTGCCGATCGCGAGGAACTGGCCAAGATCGTTCGGCCCGACATGGATCCCGAATAACGGGCTTGACCGCATCGGGATTCCCTGTGCGCTACTCAGTCGTTCGTCGGAAAAGTCGGATAGATCGAGTAGAGCATTGCGGGCGCCAACTGCCGGCTGGTCCGCACGAGCGGCGTGACAGAGAGAAGCAGTGCTGACGCCCGTCTTGACCGGTCGGGCAGGCGAAGTGACCAAATGAATCTGAACCCGTGCTCTACAACTTGGGTGTGGACAGCGATAGGTGGTGCCATTCCGGCGACATCAACGACATCGTAACGTCTTTCAGCAGTCGAACCAGCTTGCGGGAGCGAGCAACGTTCGGATGGAGCTGGCACTAAGGACGGTGGGCCCACACGGTTCGCCATCTACTCGGTCCTCCCGTAGGCGCAACGCTGAGCTGCCCCGCCTACCACCGATCCACCTACATCGCGGCTGCGCTCCATTGGGCCAAGAGCGCAGCCGATGCCCAGTCTATGATCTCCGTGTGATTGCAGACTGTTTGGGTGTGGTCACGACTGGACGTTCGCAATAGATTTGGCGGCTTTGCTCAACGAATCGGGCTGTCGGGAAAGCCACACCCCACCCGGGACGGTGGCGTTATCGACCAGCCTCAGGTCGCGCTAGGCGCGGGCTCCGGCCGAAACTACCTGGGACCATCGGTGTTGTGACCAGCATTCACGCTAATCGAGCTAGCGTAAATAGCGTATTTAGCGGTAACCTTGATGTATGGACATGACCATAACCAGCACGGAGGCCAAGAACCGGCTCAATGCCCTCTTGGCTGAAGTCGAACGCACTGGTAAGGCTGTGACGATCACGAATCACGGCCGCCCGGTCGCCAAACTGGTGCCTTTGCAGCCTGTGCCGCGGAAGTTCGGGCAACTACCAAACCTTGTGGTGCCCAACGATTTCGACGAGCCGCTGCCAGAATCGGAATTGGCTCGCTGGGAAAGCGCCGACCTGTGAACGTCCTGTTGGACACGCACACACTTCTGTGGCTGGCGAGCGCTCCGTCCGAGGTCGACACCGCCGCGTTAGCGATCATCGCCGACCCGAAGACCAGCGTATGGGTGACGGCCGCCTCGGCATGGGAAATCGCCATCAAGACGCGGCTCGGTCGCCTCGACGGCGAGGCACTCCTGTCGGCTTGGACCGACATTGTTTCTGACATGAGCACCAGCGAATTGCCCATCGAGTCGCCGGACGCGATACTGGCCGGCCGACTTCCGTGGGAGCACAAAGACCCATTCGATCGGGTGATCGTCGCCCAGGCACTGCGCCGCGATCTCACGATCGCGACCCGCGACGCAAAGATTCTCGACGCCGCGCTCGCTCCGACCTTGCGAGCGTGAGCTGTTCGCCTCCCGTTGGCTGGCCAGACGGCCAGATCGTCTCGCAGGCGTTGTCTCATCAACCTTGCGCGTCTCGGATCGTCCGGCACTCGGATGCGGCCTCCGCCCGGCGGAGGTCGCCCCGGCTCTTGAGGGTCGAAATAGCCTGAGGGGCAAGCGCGGCCGCATTACGCACTGTGACGTAATGCGTTAGATGGGGCCCATCTAACCGGTTCGCGGATTCGGTACCGGGTGCAGATCTAAACGCGGAATCCCCGCGAAATCGTGGGGATTGCAGGTGTACAGACCGAGGCCGTTCGCGATCGCACTCGCAGCGATTAGTGCGTCGTACGCCCGTGCCGCCGGCTTCCGCCCGGCGGCACGCAAAGCGGCGGCTACGCCGCCGAACGCCCGCGCGCAATCGGCGTCGAACGGCAGAATCGCGAAGTCCGCTTCGGCCTGCTGCAGGTGCTGCTGTCGCGCGCTGCGCTCGTCGCCAGACCGCGCGACGTGAGGGCCGACAGAGAGCTCCGCCAAGGTGATCGCGCTGATCACCGACTCGACCGGCAGGGTCATCGGGTCGGTGATTTCGCCCAGCAGGATCACCGTGGAGGTATCCAGCATTCCTCGCGAGTCCGACCTGTTCATAGCGACGGATCGATCAGATCGTCGATGTCACGCCGGAACTCGACGACACCGACCGGTGGCAGATGTTCGCGCCGCCGAATCAGCTCAGCAGCGCTGACGCTGGGCCGCGGAAGCGGTCGCAACTCAGCTACCGGCATACCGTCACGAGTCACTACGACGCGTTCGCCATGCTCGACCCGGCGAAGTACCTCTCCCCCGTTATTGCGGAGGTCGCGGACCGTGACTGACTCCATAACATAAGTGTATCACCGGTGATACACCCCCACAAGGGACGCACGGCTGCCTTCGCCGGCTACGTCAGGACACTATCTGACCAGCGACAGGATGGCGTGGAGGCTGTAGCAATCTGCTACACTCGTAGCAGATTGCTACACGCGGAGGTGGATCGTGACCGATACGGCAGACCGGGTTACACGCATTGCCGCAGACCTGCTCGCCAGCGCCGCGGCCGAGGGCGCCCGTCAGAGCCGGTCGGCCAAGCAGCAGCTTGACCACTGGGCGCGGGTGGGTCGCGCGGTGTCGAGTCAGCACAGTGCAGCCCGACGCAAGGTGGAGGCCGCACTCAGCGGCGCCACGCCGCTGAGTGAGTTGGGCGTCGAGGAAGGCGTCGTGTTCCATGCCGAGGTCTTGGCGGCGATCGACGAGAGTTTGGCGCGTGCCGATTACGGCGCGACGTTGGCGGCGCGCGGCATCACCACCGTCGCGCTCAATGATGACGGCGAGCTCGTCCAATACCGGCCCGACGGCACCTCCTCACCACTGCCGAGCCAGTGATGAGGTCTGCGCTCTTCGACGCTGACCGCTCGCGGTGAAGCGGCTCGACCTTGTCGTCGGTTCCAACGGGGCCGGCAAATCCACCTTCATCGAACTCACCTTGGCGTCGTTGCTGCCGGGCAGTGTCTACGTCAATGCCGACGAGATCGCTAAGCAGCGCTGGCCGCAGGATCCCGCCGGGCACTCCTACGAGGCAGCGCGGGTCGCGGCCGGCACGAGGGCACGATTGATCGAGCTCGGGGAGTCGTTCATCGCGGAGACCGTATTCTCGCACCCGTCCAAACTCGAGCTTGTCGACAGCGCACAGGGTCGGGGCTATGTGGTGGTGGTGCATGCGGTTCTCATCCCCGAAGAGCTTGCCGTGGCGCGGGTGCGACATCGGGTCGCTGCCGGTGGACATTCGGTGCCGGACATCAAGATTCGCCAGCGCTATCACCGGCTGTGGTCCTTGGTGGCCGTCGCTGCAGGTCGCGCCGATTCGGCGACCTTTTACGACAACAGCGGCATTCGGGGTCCGCGCATCGTGGCGCAGGTGTCCGGGGGGTTCGTGGTCGGCTCCCCCACCTGGCCGCGGTGGACGCCTGAGGTGCTCACCACCCGCTGGCCTGGGGCGCTGCCGGAACGGCCGTAGCCCGGGTCGCCACGGATGACGGTGGCGCCGCCTCGGAGTTCTCGAAGTTGTTTCACACCACGTTTCTCCACGTGCGGCGGTCGACGATCGCGTGCACGGAGTGTCCACTGACGCCGAACTGCGCCGCCAGCCGGCGCAGTGTCCACCCTTCGGCGCGAAGCTGCCGGATAGCGCGGACCCGGTCGGCCGTGAGTTTCGCGCGGGGATGTCCCTCCCCCACATTCGTCCGGGCTGTCGTGACCGACCGACCTGACCACAACCGGTGATAGTGCAACTGGCACAACCGATGAGCGCGGTGCGGACGGTCACACCCGTCGATGGTGCATGTGGTGTAGCGGCCTTTGGCGACCCGCTGCAGGGGGGCGTCGAGCTGCGCTCCGCGGCGCCACTGTTCGTAATGTCGCCGGCAGAGGCCGCGACAGTAGAACTCTCGGTCGCAGTCCGCAACGGTGCACACCGCCATGTGTCCAGCTTAGGACGCCTCAACGGTTACAGAGGCAGGGCGGGACGGGGCTGGTCTGCGCGGAGTCGGTTGAAGACCACCCGAGCCAACCGGCGTTTCAGCGATCGCAACGCTTGGCTGCGGGTGTCGCCGTCGTGGAGTCGTCGTTCGAAGTACACCTTGCCTGGTCCGTCCCAACGGATCTGGGTGACGGCGATGCGATGCAACGCGGTGTTGAGCTGGCGATTACCCCGCCGCGTCGGCCGTAAGCGCACATTGGCGTCACCCGACCAGTGCGGAATGGGTGCCACTCCAGCGAGACGCGCGAAGGCTGCTTCGCTTTTGAAGCGGTGCACGCCAGCGGTTTCGGCGACGATCTTGGCGGCGGTCAATTCCCCACAACCTTTCAGGGCGAGCAGACTCGGCGCCACGCCGCGGATCAGCCCGCCGATGCGCCGGGACAGCGCATCGATCGATTCGGATGCGGCGATGATGTCGGCGATTTCGTCGCGGGCCAACTCCGCGGTCAGGCCGGCATGTGGGATCAGCCAGTCCCGCATGGTTTCTCTGGCCTTCTTCCAGTGCCAGTTGGACGAATGGGTGTGCGTAGGGTCGAGTTCGTGGACCCGCGCCAGCAGTCGGTTGATCGTAGCGGTCCGGTAAAGGACGAGGTCTTCGCGCCGGTCCACCAATAGCCGTAACTCCAATGACACCGGGTCATGAAAGGCCGCCGGCAGATCGGGTTCACGCAAGACGGCGCGGGCCACCGCGAGCGCGTCGATGGGATCCGACTTGCCGGGTGTGCGCGAAGAGGCACGCGATCGGCTCATCAGGTGCGGCGGTACCCGGACGACTTTGGCGTCGGTGGCCAACAAGTCGTGTTCCAGGCGCGCTGTCAGCGGCCGGCAGTCCTCGATCCCCCACACCAGACCGCCGCCGAATCGTTGTCGCGCCCAGCGGATCGCGGCCTGATTCCCCGCGCTCGTCGTGGGGATCGTCTTCTCCCCCAGCTTGCGGCCGTTGACGTTAGCCGCGACGAGAGTATGCGTCCTCTTGTGTGCGTCAACTCCGATAACGACCTCGATCATCTCGACTCCTATGGGGCGGCGGACGTGTGACGTGTTCTCCAACAACGGGTTTGCTCTCGACCTGGTGTCGGCAGCGTCCATAATCGCCAGCCCTCGGAGCGGCACGAAACACTCCGGCCAGACACCGGGCCAAGCATCGGACCTTTGCAGGCCATCCACCCAGAGCAGCGACGCGCCAGTGCAGCGCGCCGCGTCCCGCACGCTCGGAGCGTCGACACTCCCAACGAGAGCCAACCCGCAGGCGGCACGAATTCTATGGATCAGACTGAACCGGTGAACGGGACATCCCAACCCTAACCGGCGCTGCGCCAGGCGGATTGCGCTAATTTCTCGGCCCGAAGGTCACCCGATGCACCCGGGTGGTTAGTCGCCGGGGCGTCAGCGAACCGTAGCGACGTACCCGTGTCCGGGGCGGTGGCCGGGCCGCCGCTGCCCGTGGCGGGTGGCTGGCGATCCACCCCGCTGAGCCGCCGGACGGCATTCACGGGCGGGCGTCGCGATCGGGTGATCCGATCACCGGGTGAACGACTGTCCCGACCGGTCGTGAGGCCGGGAGCGCCGACACGAGCGGTGATTAGTTGCCGGTCAGGGACCTCATCGCGTTGGATGCTGTCATCAGCTGGTGTGCTTAGCCGAACAGGGAAGGCGGAGGTGGTGGCAGTGGAGGCCGGCGCCGGGCGGGGTGGTCGCAAGGACTTCCCGTGTTGAGTGCCGGGTCGATGGTCGGCGGTTACCGCATCGAGAAGCTGCTCGGCTCGGGCGGCATGGGTGCGGTCTATCTGGCGGCGAACCCGACTCTGCCGCGCCATGACGCCCTGAAGGTGCTCTCCGCGGAGCTCTCCCGCGACCGCGATTTCCGGGCCCGGTTCATCCGCGAGGCGGAGGTCGCCTCGGCGTTGGATCACCCGAACATCGTCGCGGTCTATAACCGGGGCGAGACCGAGGACGGCCAGCTGTGGATCGCCATGCAATACGTCGAGGGCACCGACGCCGACGACGCGCTGCGCACCGGAACGATGACTCCCCAGCGTGCCGTCCACATCATCGGTGAGGTCGCCAAGGCTCTCGACCATGCGCACGCCCGCAATGTGGTGCACCGCGACGTCAAGCCGGCTAACTTTCTGCTCTCTGGCCAGGCCAGCCCGGCGGAGCGGGTGTTGTTGGGCGACTTCGGGATTGCCCGGGCGCTCGACGACGTGAGCTTGACGGTGACCGGCTCGGTGATGGCCACGGTGGCCTACGCCGCCCCGGAGGTGCTGTCGGGCATGCCGTTCGACGGCCGCGCCGATGTGTATTCGTTGGGCTGCACGCTGTTTCGGTTGTTGACTGGCAAGACCCCGTTCTCCTCCGCGAACGGGATGGCGGCGATGATGATGGCCCACCTGCAGTCCCCACCGCCGCGGGTCACTGACTTCGTCCCGTCCCTGCCCGCCGCGTTGGACATGGTGATCGCCACGGCGATGGCCAAAAGCCCGGCGGATCGGTTTGCGTCGGCGGGTGCACTGGGCGCGGCCGCTGCCAGCGCGTTGCACGACTCCCCCGGTCTGACCGCGATGCCGTTCTCGGCTGTTCCCAGCGGCGAGGTGGTCTCCTACCCCGACTTTGTTCCCACTGCCGCCGGCCCGTGGTGGCAGCCCAGCGGACCCCGCACGATGATGGCGGGACCGTCGTCGGCGCCACCGCCCAGCGCTGCGCCCCCGCGTCGGCGCCGACGGGGGCTGGTCGCCGCCGCAGTGTCGGGGGTGGTCGTGCTGGTGGTGGCGGCGGTTGCCGTGGTGGCGTGGCCCACCGACGCCGGCTCGGTGGGGGCGGGCCCCCCGGTGACGACATCGGGGCCGTCACCGTCACCCTCGGCGGCCGGAGGTTTTGCCACCGATGTGTCGGGATCGCAGCTCCGGTCGATCCTGTTGACTCCCAACGAAATTCCGGGTGGCCTGACGTTGGAGTCGGACGGCAGCGATTTCCTCACCGATGCGGGCACGGTGGCGCCCACCGACTGTCTGGGCTCCTGGGCCCCAGCGCAACAGGGCACCTATGCCGGGAGTGGTGCGACCGCGGTGGCGGTGCAGTCGCTGCGGGCAATGAACTCCACAACCTCGCAAGACGGTGTCGTGCAGTCGGTGGTCGCGTTCTCCGACGGCCAGAAGGCCGGGCTGTTCTTGGTCGCTCAGCGCGGCCAGTGGGGGGTGTGCGGGACTCAGGCGGTGATCGTGACGCCACCGGGAGCGCCGGCCCAGACCTGGACCTTAGCTCCCTCGGTGACCAGCAACGGAGTGGTAACCGTCGCAGCCACCCTGGCCGGTGGTGGCACCTCGTGTCAGCGGGGCATGCAGGTGCGTGGCAACGTGATCATTGATGTCCGGCAATGCCACTCCGCCGGCGGCAACGACGTTGTTGCGTTGGTGACCGCGATGGCCGCCAAGGTGCCGCGCCAGTAACACCTACCGGGTCCACGGTTCGCTACGATAGCGTGGGTTGGTAACTCTTGTGGGCGCTGATGGGGGTTTGCCGAGGTGCGGGTGGCATCAAGATTATTTGCCGGGCCAGCGATGTCGCTGTTGGCCGCCGCCGCGCTGGTGGCCTGCAGCAGCGGTGGCCAACCGGTATCCCAGCAAACCGGTGCGCCGACGAGCGCCACAGCCGCCCCGGCCACGACTGTCGCCGCTCCCCCACCGCCGCCACCCAGCGACGAGGACCAGATTAAGGAGACCGTCCTGGCCTACCAGGATGCCTACAACACCCAAAATTGGGACGCCTATGCCGACCTGCTGTGCACCGCGATGCGCCAGAAGTTCACCGGCGTGGTGATGGAGATGCTGAAGAAGACCCGCCACGACAACGGGCTGACGCAGGTCAAATCCATCACCCCGAAGGTCACCGGCGATACCGCCGTGGTCACTATGGACGCTGAGAACGAGACCATGGGCACCTCGACCGTCCAGTTGCCGCTTAAGCGGGAGGACGGCTGGAAGATCTGCGTGACCCGTTGATAGCAGGTGCGGCGATCGGCCCTTGGGGTACCGGCCGCCGGTGGTGGTGCGCCGCCGCCTCGGTGACGCTGATCGCGACAAGCCTCGCCGGCTGCAGCGTTACCACCGCCGGGCAGCACGCCACCGCGCCGGCGGGCTCGACTTCGGCTGCGGCGGCAGTCAATCCGGCCCAGCTGAACACCGGAGGCTACCCCACGGCGGCACTGCCGCCGATGGCGTCGGCGAATTCCGAGCAGATCGGTCGCCTCGTCGAAGGTCGTCGAATGGCCGCCGCCGTCGCCGGACCGTGGCAGGCCGACGCGACCCTGATCGCGGCCGGTCCGGAACCTGCGACGGTGGTGCAGAACGATAAGGACATGGGTCGTGTGAGCTGGCCGCAGATCACCGCGCTCGGCACCCACGGGCTCCCGTTCGTGGTGGGTTTCGTGTCTGACCGGCACACCCCCGCACCCAACGACCAGACCTCGCTGCGTAACGCCGTGCTGCGGTTCGCCGATCCCAACGCGGCGACGGCTGCGGCCCAGGGAATGGTGACCGCGTCGCTGCACATGCCCCGGATCCCCAGCGCGACACCGATTGTGACCGAGCCCGAGCGGGCCGTTCCCATCCCGGGGCACCCCGAGGCGGCAGCGACAGAACTGACCTACCTTGACGGTGCGGCCAGGGTGCAGGAGCTGGTCGCCATCACCTCGCGCGGACCGTTTGTCTTATTGCAGTCGGCTCGCGCCGTCGAGGGACCTGACCGCGCCGCTCAGCTCGTCTCCGGGACACTGGATCGTCAGTTGCCGTTGATCGACGCCTTCACCCCGACCGACCCCGGCCAGTTCGCCGCCCTGCCGCTGGATCCCACCGGGCTGGTCGCCCGCACGCTGCCATCGCCGCCCGACCGGGCCACCTCGACCACCGGTGCGGCTTACCCGCGCGACGGGGCCCTGCACTTCGAAGACAATCCGGTGCAGGCCGGCCCGCTCCTCGCCGATGCCGGGGTGGATTACGTGTCCATCAACCTCGACACCCTCTATCAGGCCCGCGACGCCGCTGCGGCCCAGCAGTTGACCAAGGCCTACGGCGACCTCGTCGCCGCCACCCCGTCGGCGCAAGCCACCGCACCGGTAGCGGGCCTACCTAACAGCCGGTGCATCCGGGCCTCGCAGCTGGGCGGCGTGATCTCGCGCTACTGGTGTGTGGCCGCCGTCGACCGATTCATGATCAAAACCGTTGCCCGCCAACTGGATCAAGCTCAGCAACAGTTGGCGGCTCAATATCGCATCCTGGCTGGGTGAGACGGACGGCTAGCCAGACACTGGTAGTCGGCGCTGAAGGAACTGCCGGTCATAGGCTTCCCAAGACGTGGGTTCGATTCCCGGCATCGGCTCCACCCATGCCCTGATGCGGGTTGGTGGTCGGCCATCGGCGATCGTGTCGGCTCGATGCCAGACTCCCGGAATGCTCGCGCCAAATTCATCTGCGCCGTTGAACGCTCCTGCCGGCGAAATGAGTCTGAGCGGCGCGGTCAGCCTGGCGTGCCCTCGTACGAACCAGGCCGCGATCGCGCCGTTCACTTCCGTGAGGGCCGCGCATTGAACCTCGGACCGGCGTCACGGTTGTTCGAAGGCCATAAGATCTCAGATCAGTGCAGTTCGACTTCCATGCGTTCAGCGAGCGCCGCGATACTGGTCCCGAACGTCTCGAGCACCCGTATGCCGGCCTCTCCCACATTATCGATTTCAAAGGTACCTAGTTCGGTGTACACCCGGCTCACACACCGCAGTCCCGTCAACGGGTAGCTGCACTGTGGAACCAATTTGGGTCTGCCGTCTTTTGTGAACAACGTCATCATCACAAAGACGCGCTTCGCACCGATGGCCAAGTCCATCGCTCCACCGACTGCGGGAATCGAATCGGCCGCGCCGGTATGCCAGTTCGCCAGGTCGCCACGCTCGCTGACCTGGAACGCGCCCAGCACACAGACGTCGAGGTGACCGCCGCGCATCATGGCAAAGGAATCGCCGTGGTGAAAGTACGACGCGCCAGGGGTTTCGGTGACCGGGATCTTGCCCGCGTTGGTCAAGTCGGGATCGATGGCCTCGCCGAACGCTTCGCCGCCCATGCCGAGCATGCCGTTCTCAGTGTGCAGCACCACCCCGGCGGCCGGGTCGAGGTAGTCGGCCACCGCGGTCGGCTGCCCGATACCCAGATTGACGTAGGACCCCGCCGGGATGTCTCGGGCAACCCCTGCCGCGATTTCCCGCAGGTTCAGCGGGCCACGGTCGAGATGCTCGAGAGTCGATGACGCGCCCAGCGTGTCGGTCATGATCCCTCCCTGTGGGTAGCGGTCAGTGTGGACAGGTCCAGCACGCGGTCGACGAAGATGCCTGGCGTCACCACCGTTTCCGGGTCAATGTCCCCGGTGTCGACGACGCTGGAGACCTCGGCGATGGTCAGCGATGCGGCGGTCGCCATCACAGGACCGAAGTTCCGTGCCGTCTTGCGATACAACAAGTTTCCGGCGCGGTCCCCGATGTGCGCGCCGATGAGCGCGACGTCACCGCGGATCGGGAACTCGAGCACGTAGTCGCGGCCATCGATGGTCCGTGTCTCCTTACCTTGAGCCAGTGGGGTGCCTACCCCTGTCGGGCAGAAGAAGGCGCCGATGCCGGCCCCGGCCGCCCGGATACGTTCAGCCAGGTTGCCTTGTGGCACCACTTCAAGGTCGATCTTGCCCGCCCGATAGAGCGCGTCGAAGACATACGAATCTGATTGTCGCGGAAACGAACAGATCACTTTGATGACCCTCCCCGCGGCCAGCAGAGCGGCCAGGCCGGTGTCAGCATTACCCGCGTTGTTGCTGACGATGGTGAGTTCGGACGCGCCCTGTTCGATGAGCGCGTCAATGAGCGTGGTCGGCATGCCTGCCATGCCGAAGCCGCCGACGAGAATGGTGGAACCGTCCTTTATCCCGTCGACTGCATCTTTAGCAGCTGTACAGACGATGGTTCTGCTCACCGCACACTCCGCCCGTTGTCGTACTCGACGTTCATCGCACTGCCTCGAACACCGCGGCCAATCCTTGGCCACCGCCGATGCACATGGTCTCCAAGACGAAGCGCGCGTCTCGGCGGCGGGCTTCGTACGCGGCGGTGGCGAGGATGCGGGCTCCGGTGGCAGCGACTGGGTGGCCCAGTGAGATTCCCGAGCCATTGGGATTCAGCCGCTCGTCGAGCGCGTCGATCTTCCATTCGGCCAGTACGGCAAGCACTTGAGCCGCGAACGCCTCGTTGAGTTCGATGACGTCGATGTCGTCCAGGGCGAGTTCGGCACGGTTCAGCGCTGTCGCGGTGGCGGCCACGGGTCCGATGCCCATCACTTCGGGGCGGCAGCCCGTGACAGCCCATGATCGCAGCGCGAGAAGTGGTGTCAGGCCACTCTTTTCGGCATGTACGCGAGTGGTGACGACACAGAGCGCGGCGCCGTCGTTCTGACCGGAGGCATTGCCCGCGGTGACGGTTGAGTGAGGATCAACCTTCAGCCGGACCGGACGAAGGGTGTTCAGCTTGTCGATGGTTATATCGGCGCGTGGGTGTTCGTCACGGTCTACCACCGCGTCTGGAGCTCCCCGCTTGCCTGGGATCGTGACAGCGACGATTTCGCTGGAAAAGCGGCCTGCATCGTGGGCAGCCACCGCTCGTTGATGCGATCGTAAGGCCAGTTCATCCTGGTCATCACGACTGATACGGTATTCGCGGCGCAGATTCTCAGCGGTCTCGATCATCCCGCCTTCGACGGGATGGGCTGAGCCTCCGGCAGTTTCGCGTGCCCGGTCCAGACGGTCAACCAAGGTGACGGAACCCTGCCGGATCCCCGTGCGCAGGCCGAGTGCGTAGTGCTCGACGTTCGACATCGATTCAGCACCACCTGCCACGACCACGCGGGCAGCGCCGGTGGCGACCTGTCCCGCGGCATAGAGAACGGCCTGCAGACCAGAGCCGCAGCGGCGGTCGATCTGCAGTCCCGGTACGCCCACACCCAACCCGGCGTCGAGCGCCGCGACCCGGCCAATAGCAGGTGCCTCCCCGTTGGCGTAGCCGTTGCCGAGAATGACGTCGTCGACGTCCCCCTCGCTCAGGCCCGTCCGCGCAACGAGCGCCCGCAGCGCCACGCTGGCTAGGTCCGTGGCTGTCAACGTCGCGAGCACTCCGCCCATCCTGCCGACCGGCGTGCGCAGCGGGTCACAGATAACGATGTCCTGAGCGTGGTCTCGATGTGTCACGACACCCGATACCTTTGACGGCCTGCGGTGCCATGGATTCCGCCGGTCAGGGAGTCCGCCCAGCGCGTCATGATGTTGATCATCACCGCGGCGATCACGAAGAATGCCGACATGATCAGCAGGCCGCTGTTCGTGGATCCTGTTGCGTCCTTGAGGAGTCCCACCACGTACGGGCCGGCCAGACCGCTCAAGCTGGCCAGGCCGTTGACCATCGCGAGCGCCACCGCGGCCAGACCGCCGGCGAATACCTGTGCCTGCATGGACTGGAAGGTAGACAATGATCCGAAGAATCCCGCGGCGGCAAGGCTGATGCCGATCAGGGCGCCGACACCGCTGCCGGTCGTCGCCGCGAAGGCCAGACCAATACCGCCGGCGAACTGCATCGCGGTGAGGTGCCATCGCCGGTCACCGCTGCGACCGACGGTCTTGGGAACCACCAGCATCACGACCGCGGCGAATGCCCATGGGATTGCCGAGATGAACCCCGCGCCCGACGGTCCGACGTCGAACCGCTCCCCGACGATGGTCGGCAGGAAGTAGGTGAGCGACCAGTAGCCGATGGTCATGCAGAAGTAAAGAACGACGAACAGCCAAACCGCCGGACGTTTAAGCGCCGCCACCAATTGCCGAACCTCGTGAGCTTTGGCGCTGTCGTCTTGCACGACGTGTTCAGACAGGTAGGCCTTTTCGGCCACATCGAGCCATGGAGCGTCCTTTGGCGTGCTAGGCAGCCGGAACCAGATGAAGATGCCGAGGAGGATCGCCGGCACGCCCTCGATCAGGAACACCCAGCGCCAGCCCGCCAGTCCGAAGGTGCCGTCGAGAACGAGCAGGCTCGCAGTCAACACCGACCCAACCGCCAATGCGACAGGTACTGCGAGGTTCACCATCGAATACGCCTTGGTCAACAGGCGAGGCGGGCACCAGATGGCAAGGAACAGAAGAGCGCCCGGAGAAAATCCGGCCTCGGCGATGCCGAGCATGGTGCGGCAAATGTAGAAAGTGACGTCGTTCTGGACCAGTGCCATGAGCATCGTGACAACGCCCCAGGACACCATGATTCGGGCAATCCACCGCCGGGCACCGAATTTCGCCAGCGCCATGTTGGACGGGATCTCGAAGAAGCAGTATCCGA
Source organism: Mycobacterium sp. BK086 (assembly GCA_004362315.1). Taxonomy (GTDB): domain Bacteria; phylum Actinomycetota; class Actinomycetes; order Mycobacteriales; family Mycobacteriaceae; genus Mycobacterium. The sequence goes on along the minus strand of SNWL01000010.1, from coordinate 256,365 downwards.
CGTAGAAAAATCCTGCGGCCAAACCGAACGTCGCGGCGGTCAGGCCAAGGTCGTGGGACATGGGTTTCGCAAGGACGCCAAGGTTCGCGCGGTCAATGTAGGAAATGAACATTCCCAGCATGACGATTGGGGTGATCCTCAGCAGAATCTTGCGGTAGATCCCAACCTCGATGTCGGGCATCAATACTGCAGTGCCATCTGTCATCGCTTTGTCCATCCGTGAGGTCTTCTGCGAAAGCTGTTCCTTCGCAACGCTGTTCTGTGTGTCCGTCGGATTCGAGGGAATCATCGATCATCGGTCCTTGCGGTAATACTCGAGTTTCTTCGGGTCGATCGCGATGCCTAGGCCCGGCTCAGGTCGGACGGTCATCAGCCCGTCAGCGATCTCGAGGGGCTCGGTGAGCAGGTCGTCTGCCATGTCGAGGTAATTGGATAGTTCCGCAGCTTGTTTGGCAGTAGTCCGTTGGGAGGCACCGAATGCCAACGAGCAGGCGGTGCCGATCTGGCCGTCGATCTGGTTTCCGATGGCAGTCTCGACGCCGAGCCCTTCGGCCAGATGTGCCACTCGTAGCGAGTCGGAGAAGCCGGTACGTGCGGTCTTGATGCTGATCGCGGTAGCGGCTCCAGAGAGCAATTCCCGGGTGACATCTGCTGGGGTGGTTGCGCTTTCGTCGGCCACGAACGGGATGGGTGACTGTTGGACGAGCCAGCGTCGACCTATCACGTCGTCGGCCGGACAGAGTTCTTCGACCCGGGACAGGTTGACATCCGCAAGTTCGCGGAGGGCGCGAGCGGCTTGCGATGCCGACCATCCGCGGTTGCCGTCGAGATACATCTCCGCCTCGTTGCCCAGTGCTTCGCGGATCGCCCGGCATACTGCGATGTCTCGGTCAATGGGCACTCGGCCGACCTTGACCTTGAAAGACATGATCCCGAACTCGTCGCGCATGCGGAGGGCTTCTTCTGCCATCGCCGCCGGGTCGTCGAATCCGAGCATGTGGCTGACCCGGAGGTGATTGGTGTATCCGCCCAGAAGTTGGTGCACCGGCTGGCCAATCGTCTTGCCCCACGCATCCCACATGGCCATATCGATGGCGGATTTAGCGGTGGGGTTACCGACGGTCCTAGCCAGCTTGGCTCGCACTCGTTCGCGGGCGAGCACGGACTCTCCCACAACGGCCGGGGCGAAGAGACTGTTGATGACCCCGACGATGGACACCTGGGTTTCGCCGTAGGTGTACGGGCGCGGCGGGGCTTCGGCGAAACCGACTATTCCGTCATTGGTTTCGACTTCGACAAGCACGTTGTCCGCGACGTCGATGGAACCGCTCGCGAAGTGCAGCGGCTTGCGATACGGGATGGCGAATGGGATGGCCCGGACAGCGACGATCTGCATGTGTATGAGGTCCCTTAATCGAGATAAGTCTGGATAATCTGGCTGTCGTCTGCTTCGAGAAGCCCGAGCTCAACGGCGCGCAGATATTGCCGTCGTGCAGCCTTGAGCAGTGGAACCCGGGCGCCATAGGCATCGGCTTCCTCTTCGACGAGTCCGTTGTCCTTCACGAGAATCGCCAGGCGGGTCAGTACTTCGGGGGTGGCGCCGAACCGCGCCATCCGCGGGCCGCGATCATCGAAGAACCAGGACGAACCTGATCCCCCACTGATCACGTCGACGACGGTGGCGGGGTCAAGGTCAAGGTGGGCAGCCAGCGCGATCGCCTCGGCCGCAACGGCGAGGTGCACTGAGCTGCACAGTTGGTTGACGACTTTCATCGCCTGCCCATCGCCTGGGCGCTCACCAACCACCTTGACCACACCCAGTGGCGCTAAAACTGTGGCAATCGAATCGATTCGATCTTGTGGCGCACCGGCCAGGAACCGCAGAGTCCCATTCGTCGCGCCCGGGACGCCGCCGGTCACCGGTGCGTCGATGACCGCGGCACCGGCTGCACTGAGCAGTTCGTCGGCTTCACGCGCCGTTCGCCGCCCGACGGTGGACGAGATCACCCAGGTCTCACCAGTCACCACGCGTTGCGCAACCGCAGCCTTGGCGGCATCGAGTAGCTGCTGCCCCGTCGCGACCAGGACGATGACGACGTCGCAACGCGGGACCTCACCGATGTCGGCGAATGCGGGAATTCCACTACCGGCCGCCAGCCCGCGGGCGTCCGGGATTGGGTCGACCGCGGTGACGGCGTGTCCGTCCTTGACGAGGCGGCGAGCCATCGCCGCGCCCATGGCACCGAAACCCACCACCGTGACAGTCATCGTCGGCAGAGGATTGGATCGATCAGCCAAGTCGGTCACTCCTTCGCTCGGGCGCGATGTGGCTCACACCCGTTGCTAAGAGCTAACGACGCTTTCTTTTAACTGTCCAACACGAAATCAGGAATTGTTAATATCGTGGCCGTATGAATCAGGAGTGGGCAACGCCCATTCGCTGACTTCGAGCACGCGCGCAAGGGCCGGCGACGTGTTGTCCGACCGCCAGGCGATCGCGGCGTACAGACGGGCCGGGCCTGTCCCACGGATCGGCTTGTAGACGATCCCCACGCTTTGTGCCGGCCGGACCGAACTGAGCGTGATGGTCACGCCCGCCCCGGCAGCGACCAGAGCGAGCACAGTCGCCGAGTCGGGCGCGACCTGCACAATCTTGGGCGGGAAGCCGGCACTTAGGCACATTCCGTACATGGTGGCGCGCAGCATCGACCGCGCACCTTCGGGCAGGCTGACGAAGCCATCATCGGCAAGTTCCTCGAGGCGGACATCATCTTGTCCCGCCATCCGATGATCCTCAGGCAGAGCACACAGCACGTCTTCGACCTCGACGACGCGATAGCTCAATTCGGGGTTTGTGACGGGCACCCGGACGAAGGCCAGATCGAGGTCGCCCGAAGTCAACTCGTCGAAGGCGGTGTACACGTAGGTCTGAGACTGCAGGACCAACTCCACACCGGGATAGGTCCGCCGGACCGCGTTGGCCAGCATCGGAACCGCTCGCTGACTCGAAGCGCCAGCGAAGCCGATCCGCACCACACCCTCCCCGCCCGAACTGATCGCTCTTGCCATCTCGCTCACCGCGAGCACCTGCCCAAGTGCACGCCGCGCAGGAGTCAGCAGCCGGGTTCCGGCGTCGGTCAGATTTACGCTGCGTGTGCTGCGCTCAAAGAGTTGAAGATGCAATTCCCGCTCGAGTTGGCTGATCCTGTTACTCAGTGGTGGCTGCGCCATGTGCAGGCGGGCGGCCGCCCGACCGAAATGCAGCTCCTCGGCCACCGCCACAAAGGCCTGGAGATCGCGAAGATCCATGGACGTCACCTACATATTTATTGTTTACGTATCAGTATGAATGTGATTGGTATTGGAATCATAAGACTCAGCGGGGCAGCATGTCATCTAGGCCACGTCAACCGGCCACTGTGAGTCAGGAAGGAAAAGCACCCGTGAAGCTGCGCTTGCATCATGTGAATGTCGTGTCGGACAACATGGAGGAACTCCACGAGTTCTACCGGACTGCGCTGGGTATGGAAGCGGATCCGTTGCCACCCATGGTCGAGCATCTCGGTCACCAGAACGACCGGCACGGAGGGGACGACGACAAATGGCGTTCCAATGTCGCGTTTTTCAACGCCCGCGGTGACGAGGACGTCGACCTGCAGATCCACGCCGGGCGCCGACAGGCCTTCCTCGGACCACGCATGGGCCACACCATCAATCCCCTGCTGACCGGCCACTACGCGTTCCGCACCGACGATCTGGATGAAGTGCGCAAGCATTTGCAGGAGCAGGGAATCCCGTTCGCCGACTACGGCGAGTGGGCGGTCAAGGATTGGGACCAGATCTTCCTGACCGATCCGGCCGGCAATGTCATCGAGATCCACCAGGTCATGACCCCGGATCACTGACGACTGTGACGGCACGGTGGAAGCGCCGACCCCAGGGATCCAATTGGGGTGAATTCGGCCCAGATGACACCCTCGGTCGACTCAACATGATCCGACCACAACAGGTGCTGCGAGGAATCGCCGAAGTGCGCGAAGGCCAAGTGTTCAGCCTGTCGCTTCCCCTGACCCTACCCGGGGGAATGGCACTCAACGCCAACAGGTTTCCACCTATCGTGCGGCCGACGACGCGGGCGGGCGCGGTCAATTTCAATTGTCCGATGAGCGTCGCGATTCCTGGTGCCACCGATGTGATGTCAGACGATTTCGTGGTCCTGCACACTCAGTACTCGACGCAGTGGGATGCCTTCGGGCATGCAGGCGCAGCGTTCGACGCCGATGCCGACAGCATCGACGAACTCCTGTACTACAACGGGTGGCGAGCGGGCGTCGACGTCATTGGCCCACAAGATTCCGGCGCCGCCGGATTGTCGAGCCTCACCGACGTCGACGGCGCGGCCACCGGAAGCGCTTCGACATCGAACGCCGGCCCGGTCGACATCACCCACATGGCCCGCCACGGCGTGCAGGGCCGCGCCGTGCTCGTCGACTTGGCAGCGCACCTCGGCATCGAACGCACCATCGTCGACTTCGACACGTTCGCCGGCATTCTTGCCAAGGACAATGTGGTGGTTGAACCCGGCGATATTCTGGTTCTGCATACCGGGTTTGCCCGCGAAGTCCTGGCACAGGATGGTCGGCCGAGTGCCGATTCGTTGAACGTATGCGCAGTACTCGACGGCGCCGACCAAGGCCTGCACGAATGGATTGACAGCAGCGGTGTGGCCGCGATCGCTGCCGACAACTACGCGGTCGAGGTATTCCCACCGACCACCAAACCGGTAGGCGCTCCTGCTCTCCCGCTACATGAGCTCTGCCTATTCCGGCTTGGAGTGCACCTGGGCGAATTGTGGTGGCTCTCGGAGCTGGCGACCTACCTACGCTCCGCCGGCAGATCCCGGTTCCTTGTCACTGCCCCACCCCTTCGGCTGCCCGGTGCCACGGGGTCGCCGGTCACCCCGATCGCGACGGTATGAAATGACGACAGCAGAGCGAATACTCATCACTGGCGGCGCGTCCGGAATCGGTTTGGCCATCGCCGAGAAGGCAGTGGACAGCGGGTGGGACGTCGTGGTGCTCGACCGACAACCCGGCCCGGTCGGAACGACCGTGATCGCGGACTTGTCTGATACCGCCGACACTGCCCGTGCGCTCGATGCGGCGCTGTCCGACGGCCCGATTACCCGTCTGATCAACAACGTTGGGGCCGTTTTCCCGGCGCTCTTGCGTGAACAATCACTCGACGACGTCGACCGTGCGTACGCGCTCAACCTCCGGTGCGCCGTCCAGTGCACGCAGGCATTGCTGCCCGGGATGTCGGACGCCCGATTCGGCCGGATCGTCAACATGGCATCACGCGCCGCTCTCGGCAAGGAGTTGCGCACCGCGTACTCCGCATCTAAGGCCGGGCTGATCGGCATCACCCGAGTTTGGGCGCTGGAACTGGGACCCGAGGGAATCACCGTGAACGCCATCGGCCCCGGCCCCATCGCCACCGAACTGTTCGCGAAAGCCAACGACGCCGGCCGGACGAAGCAGATCACCGAGGCCATACCTGTCCGACGGATGGGAACGCCCGCCGACATCGCCCACACCGCGGCCTACCTGCTCGACGAGCAGGCCGGATTCATCACGGGACAAACGATTTACGTCTGCGGAGGATTGACCGTCGGAGTGGCACCGATCTGAATCACGTGCCACGCTCTATGAGTCACTGGACGCCGGCATAAGCCGCCGCTGTCGCGAGCGTGTCACAACTGAATAACACAAACCAGTCCAGCACGAACGGTCACGAACGATTTCCGCAGGTTGAAGAGACCGTCCGCGAACGCGCCGAGATTCGCAGAATCCCTCAGACCCACTTGCCAAGTGCAGCCGGCGCCGTTGACGTTCAACTAGTGTCGCGGCCGTTCGCCTGGCTTGGCTGCCCTCTGTCCCGCCAGCGGCCGTCGCCGTAGTTAGCGCGGCACTGGGACGTAGCCGTAGTGGCTGGCGTTGCGACGCAGAGCCTTCCGGGCGCTGGTGTTCTCACCGAGGGCGATCCAGTTCCACAGCACGATCGAGGCGATGCTCCACCATCCGGCCGCCAGATTGTGGCGCTGGGCGTCTTTGATGGCGGCCTCGCACTGGTGGAACGTTCCGGTGACGCTGTAGGTCTGGCTGAGCCAGGCCAGCCCCAGGCCGGTGTGCTTGCGCAGCCGGACGGTGAAGATCGGTTCGCCACTGGGCTGGTACAGGAGTGCCGCCGGGTAGGGCGCGGCGGCGTACGGGTTGCGCGGGTGGGCGCCCGTCACCGGATACTGTTGCGGTGCAGGGATGTTGGGCCACATCGGTTGCTGGTGCGGCACTGCGGTGTTCGGCCTGATCGGTGGGTGTTGCGGCGACGCGGTGTTGGGCCACGTCGGTTGCGGTTGGGGAGCCCACGCCAAGGGCTGTGCAGGCTGCTGCGGGGTGTTCATATCGGTCTCCTTGAGGGTGTTGGGCTTATTGGTTGTCGGGAATGTTGCTGATCATGGCCGCGGCCAGCGCGCTGGATTTGCCGCTGACATCCACCCCGCAGGCCATGGTGTCGGCCACGATGTTGGATGACATCCGCAGTGTGCGTTCACAGGCCCACCCGCCACCGGCTTCCTGGGTCTGCAGCATGGTGAGGGTGGTCTGGTTGGCCTGTAGGTCGGCGAACTCCCAATTCCACGACCGGCCATTGGCGCCGGAGGCGGTGAAGTCACGGTTCGCGCATCCCGCCCAAATACGTTGAGCGTCTTTGAAAAACGCGGTCGTGGCAGGAACCGACGGCATCGCGATCAGCGCCTCGATCACGACATGATTATCAGCGCCGGCGCTATCGCCTGTGACATCGGTGAACTCGCTGCTGCGCACTGCTGTCCAGCCGCTGGAGGCGTAGGTCGAACTCACCGCCGGGTACCAGGGACCCATGCATGTCGCGTCAGCGAACCCGGAATCTGGGCGGAACATATCGGTACGGGTCTTGTGCAACGCCATCGCGGCCGCACCCATCACGACGTTGACCTGATTGGTCGGTAGCAGCATCTGTTCGACCGTGCCGGCGTCGTAGACCGGCGCCTGCAGGGGGGCGCGGTTGGTGCTGGCGACGGCGTCGCCGCCGGTGACTGCGGTGCATCCCGACAGGGCGGCACATGCGGTGGCCCCCGCGATGGCGATGGTGACGCCGCGCGCGGCGGCGGTGCGGATTCCCATGATCGTCCCCTGAGCCCTTCGTACTGATGTTGTAGCGACAGTATCGCATCGCAACATGTTATGCAACAATATTGGGCTGGTTTTGGTGTTGCCGCGATCTGAGCACGCGACTCCGCGGTCGGGAAATGGGGATCTTCGCGGCATGTTTAGCGAGGTCAACCATGATATCCCTGTCGCGTAGGGACGTCGTACTCGCCGTCGCAACAACTATGTTGTTGCGTGACGCCACAACTATGTGCTCCAATGATGCGACAACTTAGCGTAACCCTACGGAGGAAGGTGCGATCGTGAACTTGGCGCAGGATTGGGATTCGCACGTACTGGCGTGCCAAGTGGATCCGGACCGCTGGACCGAGCGTGTCGACGAGGGCGCCAAGGCGCTGTGCCGGGTCTGCCCGCTGCGGTGGCAGTGTGCGCGGGAGGCCTGTGAGACGGCGGGTGCCGAGGGCTTGTGGGCGGGGATCGTCATCCCGGCCGGGGGCCGTGGCCGCACTTTCGCACTGCGCCAGCTGCGCTCATTGGCCGAGCGCGGCGGCTATCCCGTGCGCAAGCGCCGGCGGTACCCGAGTTGGCCAGTCGATGAGCAGGACCCGGACGGCACTTCGGTGGCCGGCCAATCAGACGATGGGCCGAGGGATGGGGAAGCCGGCGACGGACGCGGATAGTCGAGTCGGCTGCCCGTTGCCTGACGTGCCCGGGGCCACTGTCGAGCGGCTGAGCGGCAGGCGCATATCCGAAGACCGCAAAATCGCGCAGAGATCGGACGGTTGAATGGTTCTTGCCGCCATGGGTTTCAGAGTCGCTTGAACAAGAGTCGCGTTTCGGCATGTCCAATTCCTCACCGTTATGCAGTGTCGGCCTAGCGTGGGCATTACGAGGCAACGCAACTCATTGACGCCCTTGGCTGGCTGGCATCGGCGCCGCGGGGTAATTGTTAGGCAGTTGCCTTCGAGTTACGACATTGAGGCATAACAGCTTCGAGGGTGATCGTACGAACGCTATGCTGCTCAACCACTGACCGTGCGAAAGTCGGGTTCTGGGTTCTGGGTTCGGGAGGAGGACCTCAGTCAATTGTCGTACGACATCTTTGCATTTGCGGCGGAAGGGGTGCCCGCAGACGACGTCTCGTTGTTGGAGTGGTTCAAAAAGCAGGCAGAGTGGTCTGAACCGCATTCGTACGACGACGCCGCCGTGACCACTCCCGCGCTCAGCTCGTTCTATCGCGAACTAATTGGTATTTATCCGCCGCTGAACGGGTCCGACGCTCCGGAGTGGGACGACGACATTGAGTGCGCCGACTACGCGATCGGATACTCCATTATCTACGTCGCATTTGGATGGCCGGTCGCCGCGCAGGCCCGCAACGTAGTTCTTCGCCTGGGCGCCGAACACAAGGTCGGTGTGTGCGAAATCAGCGAAGTCCCGTCAGTGATCCACCGACCTCCAACAGACTGAGCAGAGTCCTTGGCGGTCCGTCGGCGTGTGTTTGCGTCGGGACGAACTTCTTGAAGCGCGCCAGGTGCCCCCGCAGACCAGCCCGGACCAGCCGGGTCCTCCAGTCGGTGCCCCCATCGTCGGGCCGCGGGCGAACATCTCCATCAACCCGAGCGTCCCCGCGGCGGTTCACCGCGCATCTGTGACAAACGCTGTCGGTGCTGCACTGCTGTCGCGCCAACGCCGCCACGAAGTCGGCGAATTCCTCCAACTCCTGTCGGGCGAGTGCGCGGACTGTCGCCGTCGGATTGGGTGATCACCCCGCAATGCCCGTCTGGCGGAATCGAGGCCGCGGTCGATCACTAACCTCAGCGGCGGTTCAGCGCGGTGACCAACGCCTCGATGGCGGCGATGGCGTCGGGGGCCAGCCGATCTTCGGCTTCGGTGGCGATGATGGTGTCCGCCGGCACGCCGGCAGCGTTGGCCGCTTCCTCCTGGTTGAGCTCAGCGCGGTGCCGTGCGGCGAATAGGCGCTGGCCCAGGGTGGCTCCAGGTGCCCGGGCGGCCTTGAGCATCAGCTCGGTGTAGGCCTTGCGCACCGCGCTCAACGTCATGACGACCTCCGGGGCGCCCTTGGCGCCGCGGGCGGCGCTGGAGGCCACCGCTTCTAGTCGGCGCAGGTCGGACAGTGTTGCGCTGGCACGTGCGGTGAAGGCTGAATCGCTTGGCGCAGGAAGATTCTCGATGGCGGCGTTGAGACCGCCCAGAGCCATTTGCACCGCTTCGGCCATCAATGGGGCCTGCACGGTGCTGCCGGTGACACCAGTGACGGCCGCGGTGCGGTCGTCGTCGGTGGGAACGGCCGTGACAGCTTCGGGTGGGTAATGGCCGTCGCGCAGTCGTTGGATCGTCCCCCGCGGCCACTGCAGTGCCTCCTCGAGCCGGGCTAATGTCTGGCGTCGGGGGAAGCGGCGACCCTTTTCGAACGCGATCAGGGTTCCTCCGTTGACGATCTTCTCGCGGGCGAGCCACCGCTGGCTGAGTTCGAGTTGTTCGCGCCGGGCGGCTACCGCCCGGCCGGCGCGCAGCACGCCGGGATCGGTGACCTCGAGGTCGCTGTCTTCGGCGAAGTCATCGTCATCTTCGTTGTCGAAAGCCTCGGCCTCGGTGAGGCGCAGATGCACCGGGACGCCATCGGGGTTGCCGAGATGCAGGGTGACATCACCGGTGATCGGTACGGCCGGCTGACGCTCACCGTTCAGGAACATCCCGTTGCGGCTGATGTCCACCGCAGTCCAGCCCTGTGCCGACGGTTCGAGCCGCACGTGGGTGCGAGAAATCCAGGAGTGGTCGACGAGCACTTGGGCGGGAAACGACCGCCCCACCACGATGGGGCCGTCGAACGGCTGGGCGGTGTAACCGCGGCCATCAACCTCGATGACGAGGGCCGGCGTGGTGCCGGCGGGCGTTGTTGTGATCTGTTCCGTGGTCTCCATCGGCGCCCTTCTATCCTGTCTCACCGCTACAACACCATACCGGATGGCAGCCTCAATTTGAAGCATTGATGTTGCGTCACGCGGTGGTGGCATACCGGGCCACCACGGGCGATCGTGTCGCCTTTGACGGCGGATTTTCCTGGTGCCGTGGGGATCTCGCCCCGACTCGCGCCGCCTCTCGGCGAACAGCACCGACCATTCATCCGCTACAACTTGTGGTCCCGCCTTATGGCGCTGCAACACTGCCCCGGCGACGTCGCCGGGGCAGTGTCATGGGAGTTATCAGGCGGTCGGGATGCGATCGGCGATCCTGGTGGCGATCGTCTCGCCCTGGTTGCCGGGGTTGACGCTGCACGCCGCAACGTCGACCACCACGTTGTTGCGTGCGGTCATCGCATGCTGGCAGCCCCATCCCCGGGCACCCTCCAAGGTGGCGAGCGAGGTGAGGACGGTTCGGGTGGTGTTGGCCGAGGCGATGGTCCAGGCGCCGTGATCGCCTGACCCGACGACCTTCAGGGTCACCCCGGTGCATCGTCCCCATTTCTGGGATTCGCTGCTGACATAGGCCTTGGCCTTCTCGGCGCTGGAGAAACTGACGACCCCCTGGAAGACAGTGTGCAGCCACTGATCGTCAGTGGGCTCGCGAAGGATCTGGCTCTGCACCGCCAGGTAGCCGCTGCCGGTGTAGGCGGCTTGCAGCAACGGTCCCCAGGCCCCAGCGCATTGCGGCTGGTCGAGGGTATCGGTGAAGAGGGCATCCCGGGTACCGGGTGCGCGGACGTCCATCCCGTTGACGCCCATGGCGGCATTGATCGCCGCGGGGTCGAGCAGCAGACTGGTCAGGGCCGCTGTCGAGACGGGCTGCGTGGTCGGGGCAGTCGGGGTCGGCGCCGCCGCGGCGGTGGCTGGGGCGATGGTCGGCGTCGAGGTGGCTGCGGGCACGGAATCGTCACTGACACCGACCGTCACCACGGTGGCGACGACGGCCGCGATCGTGGCGGCGGCACCGCCGGCGATCAGCCACCGGCGCTTGCTTCGTGGCGGAGCCGGCGGCGCCCACGGGCCGGGTAGCGGCATCGCCGGGTAGCCGCGCACCCAGGGCCCGGCAGCGGCGGCGGGGGCCGTCGGCGCGAGCCCGATGGCGGGGCGCAAAACCTGCCGACCGTCCTGCGCCTGGGGGTATGCCGCCGGGGCGAGTGGCCGCGGCGCCGGACGGTAATCCGGGCTGCCGAGCCAGGGACGGGCGCGCCAGGCGGTGGGGCTGGGGACGGTGAGGTCTTCGGCGCCGGCCGGGGAGCCGGGGTGGGTGGTGTGCATGGTGGTCTCCTTGTCGGTGGCGGTAGCGGTCGCCGTACTGCTGCAACAAGTGAAGCACGGCGCCACAACTAATGCAACGCCTTAGTTGATGCGCAAACCGTTGTCGCGACGCTGGCATGCTGGTTTAGCTACTGGCGATGTCCGCTCATTTTCCAGCTAAACACTTCTTTTCCGTGTGCATCCACCCGCGCATGATCCAGATATCGCAGCGTGACGCTCGGCCCAATTAGTTGTTGCATCGAGCTGATATCTCTGTCATAGTTGTCGCACAGTTGGTGCGTCGAAGTGGCGAGCACCACCAAGGTCAAGGAGGATGTCGCATGATTTGCAGCTCGATCAGCGCTCTGGCCGGGCTCACCGTCGTCGCCGGTACCGTGGGGCTCGCCTCCGCCGGCGCGGCACCGGTGTCAGCGCCGACGTTTTGGAGCAACACACAAGCCGGGCCGGAAGCGGGCATGGCTGATGCGGCTGCGGTCTCGGCCATCACCGGGTCACCGAACATCGTGGTGGTGGGGTCCAGTCCACGACTGACCGACACGGCGGCGCGGATCTCGCCGAGCGACTGCTTGGGTGCGTGGCGGCCTGGTCAACAGCAGGCGTACGCCGGCCGTCCATGGATCGCGACGGTGACCACGGTGTTGGCCGACGGCAAAGACGCCGACGCGCAACACCTCGTCCAAGAGACTGCTGTGCAGTTCGGCTCCCCCGCCGACGCTCGGCAGTATCTTCAGGACTCGGCCGCGCAGTGGGATGCGTGCGCCCAGCGGGTCGTGACGGTGATCCCCCCGTCTGGAGCGTCGAGGCCGTGGCAACTGGGCCAACCGGTCTCCGCGGCGGGGGCCCCGATGACCCTGGCGCAGATCGGCCCGAGCTCGCGGTGTGAGCGGGCCCTGGCAGCCAAAGCCGACATGGTCATCGACGTCGTCGTCTGCAGCTCGGTCGACGATCCGGTCGGTCAAGGTGCGGTGTTGATCGATGCCATTGCGACACAGTCGAAATCGTGAATGCGAGCGGAGTACGCCTGGGCACCTGTCGCATCCGTAGCCCGGAAAGGGCGCGACAGCCCGCAACCGCACATCGCGATCGACCGACCCATCTGGCCCCGCCAATCTCGCTGGGCGCCAATGTAAAGACCCCGAAATAGCGTTGTCCAGCAAGTACACTCACCCATCGAGAGCCGCAGGAGCAAATGATGAACGACGATCCATGCCGGCGGATCAGTGCCGCGGCAGCATGCGTGATAATTCTCGCCGCAGCAGCCTGCCAGTCGAACCCCGAACCCGCGCAGCCAGCTATCAGCGCGACACCACAACAGACCCAGACACTTCAGCAGCCAGACCTGTTGGACGGCTTCAGCGCCGCACCCGATCCGATGAACGTCTACAAAGCCGGCTTCTACAACATCCTGCGCCAACCCACGGGTCAGAGCGTCGCCATCGTCGGCTACCGCCACACAATCGCCAGGGACGGTAACACGGCCAAGGCAACAGCTTTCGCATTCAACCCGGCGACCAGCGCGTGGGAACCACTTGCCGATGACGAGATCGTCTGGGCGCCCGCCCAACGCACGTGGGTAACCACCGACCTGAGGGAGACCGTCGCACCCGGGCCGACTGGTAGCAAGGGATGGCCCACCGTCAAGAGCACCGGCGTCGAAGGCACCAGCTACGACACGCTGAGTTACGAGGATCTCGGCGGCCGCGCTCTCAGGGATGGGCTCGAGAAGGGCTTCGCCCAGGGTGGACCGCTGCCGGTCTCCGCCACCACCGCGACGTTCAGTGCCGGTGCGCAGGCGTTCGTGCGCACCACCACCACCGTCGATCCGACCTATACCGTGCGCCACATCAGCGACGCCAACACCAACGGCAGCACCGTGGTCGCGGTATATGCCTGCGGCACACCGGCGCCGGACTGCAAAACCCCCGCCGCGACTCTCGACCTCGCCGCCCAGCAGGGCGGCCAGTTCACCAATTTCGCCGGCACCGCTCGACTCGAACTGCACCCCGACGGCACCGCCACCTTGCGGCCGGTCGATGTCGATATTCCGTTCGCAACGTTCACCTACCGCATCGTCGATAACGAGGGGCCAAGGCGGATCGTGTTCGACGCGGCCGATCCCGCAGATGCCGACAAGTTCACCCAGGCGATCGACACCCTGAAAACCTTTGCGCTCTACGAGTACAACGGTCAGGTCGTCGTCGGTATGGCCCAGCCGGCCAACACCACCAGCACCCACTTCGCTGGCTACAACCAGGTCGCCGCCAACGACCTGGTCACCCACTGGACGCCGGCGCTGACTCCGGTGAACCCCTAAACAGCAGGGCAACCGCCCCCGCGTGCGCGAGTTGGCAAAATTGGTGTGTCGGAGCATCTTTGCACCGCGATATCCTGATGGTGGTTCTGCTGTCGGGTCTGGCTTCTAGGAGCATGCGGCCCTCGCGGTACTGCAACGATGGATGGTGTCGGCGCCGGTCAGCAGAACCCGGCGTGTCCTGCGACGCGCTGCTGCGGCGACGGCCTCCGGGCTGTCGACCGCCTGCTGGGTGGTACATCCGCACCCTGCGGCCCGGCCCACCATGATGTTGCCGCACCCGCTGGCCCGATCACATAATGCCAGGCCGCAGGCCCAGCCGTCCGTGCTGCGCAACGCCCTACGCCCATGGAGGCAGTTGTGATCATCATCGGAGTCGACGCCCACAAACGAAGCCACACCATGGTCGCTATCGACGAACAGGGCCGGGCACTCGGCGAACGCACCGTTCAGGCGACCACTCCCGGTCATCATCACGCATTCCGCTGGGCCCGCAAATCCTTTGGCAGCGAACTGTTATGGGCTGTCGAGGATGTGCGGAGTCTGACTGTTCGGCTCGAACGCGAGCTGATCGACGCGGGACATCGAGTCGTTCGAGTACCCACCCACCTGATGGCCCGCAGCCGCAAGACCTCACGGACCCCGGGCAAGTCTGACCCGATCGACGCGTTGGCCGTTGCACGAGTCGCCCTGCGCGAATCCGACTTGCCGGTCGCCACGCACTCTCCACGCACCCGGCAGTTGAAGCTGCTACTCGACCGGCGCGATGACCTGGTGCAGTACCGGACAGCAGCCACCCAGCGCCTGCTGTGGCACCTCCACGAAATAGATCCCACCTATGAGGTCAAGCCCGGCGCGCTGAGCTGGAGCACCACGCAAGCCGCGGTTGCGGACATGCTCACCCGGCATCACGGGCTGGTGGCCGAAATCGCCGGCGAGGAGCTGTGGGACGTTCAGGACGCGACGCCGCGGATCAACGAACTGCAACGCCGCATCGGCACAGTGGTGCGTTCAGCCGCCCCCTCGCTGCTCGAGCTTCATGGTTGTGGACCGCTTACCGCTGCGCGCATCGTTGGTGAAACCGCTGATGTGGGCCGCTTCAAAAGCGAGGCGGCCTTCGCGCGGTGGGCCGGCGTGGCCCCCATTCCGGATTGGTCGGGAACAACCCGCGGACAGCTGCGGCCCTTCCGTGGCGGCAACCGCCAGGTGAACGCCGCGGTGCACATCATCGCATTGACCCAGATCAAGAAGGGTGCGCCGGGCGAGCAGTACTACCGCCAAGTCCGGGACCGGAAAGGATCTCACGGCGCAGCCTTTTCGGCCCTGAAACGTCGTGTGGTTCGCAGCATCTACACGCGCTTGCGCGCCGACCGGTCGCTGCTAGCGGACTAGGCGAAGTCTGTGCCTGCTCATCGAAACTTGTTTACCTGCAGCAGTATTCGGGCTGAGTGGCACCCCGCACGATAGTGAAATCGCCCGTCTTTGGGGTGCACGCGCGTGGTCCGCGGCATGGACCACCATTAGGTCGGGTTCCGCCCATCCCCCTCCCCCATCCACGATTCGTCACAGTGACGCTGGAGCAGTCGCGTCTCAGGGACAGGTAGCGCCGGTCACCGGACATCGTTGCGGGTCGTAATCCCGGGTGCACCCGCGGCCAAGAAACCGGGCGTTGTCGGCGAAGTCCGGGTCGACCCAGCGCCCGATCACCAGGACGCTGATCCGTTCGGCGCCGGCGCGGCGCAGGGTCAGCGCCGCTGATTGCGCCCGGGAGCCGGTGGTCCAGGTGTCGTCGAGGATCAGGACATGCTGTCCGGTGAGGTCGATGGGTGGACACAGCACGAACTGCTCGTCAGTGACGATGCGATCTTCGGTGGCGTGCGGTGCGGCGGCCAACAGGGGTGATCGGTCGGCGGCGCCCATGTCGTGGGCCAGTGCCAGGAACGGGTGTAGCCCGGGCCGGCCGCGCAATGACGGTATGGCCAGCCGGCGGGTGATCGGTTGTCCGACAAGGGCTTCGATGCACGGTTGGTGCTGCGCGAGGCCGAGGTAGAGCAGCCAGTTGATGATCCGGAGGTGCTGGAATCGGACACCGGCGTTGAGATCGTCTTTGTAGTGGCGAAGCATCACCGCAGATTGCTGCCCGGCGATAGCGTAGGTGAGCGGGACGACGAGGTCGGCCACGCCGGCGAGGGACGCGGATTGGCTGCACCGCCAACAGGTTGGGTATCCATCGACCGGGGTGGTACAGATCGAGCAGGTGCGTCCGGCGTCCCGGACAACGTTGTGCAGGTAGCCGCCAGCGGTGCTGGTGAGCAGTCGTTGCACGCTGGCGACGCGGTCAATGGGCATCGTCGTCGGTGCCGGGAAGGACCGCGAGTTCGGCGGTGCGGGCGGTGGTGATGATGTCTTCGACAATCCCCAGGACGTCGGCGGTGCTGCCGGCGACATAGACACCGTGGCGGCCGGCCAGGGTTCGGCCCCACTCGGTGTCGGTGGCGACGGTATCGGTGAGGATGACCGGTCGGCCGTGCGCGAGGGCGGCGCGGGCCTGGTGACGGGTGCCGCTGTGTTCTCCGGCTTCGACGATTATCGACGCGTAGCCGAGCCCGGACATGGTGGCGTTGCGCAGCGGGAAGTTGTGCCGGTGCGGCGGGGCGTCGGGCCAGAACTGGGATACCAGGGCACCGGTGGTGGCGACTTGGCGGTGCAGCTGCGCGCTGGCGTCGTTGTCCGGGTAGACGCCGGTGATCCCGGTGCCGATGACGCCGATCGGCAGTCCCCCGGCGGCCAGGGTGGCGCGGTGTGCGGCGGTGTCGATGCCGGCGGCGAGTCCGGAGATCACCATGATGCCGCGCTCGGCCAGCCCGGTGGCGATGTGGCTGGCAATCGTACGGCCGCGTGGGCTGGCCACGCGGGCTCCGACGACCGAGACGCCGACGTCGTCGGGGTGTAGGTGTCCTTTAACGAACAGAATCGGCGGCATATCGTGGACGGTGCGAAGTCGCAGCGGGTAGTCCTCGTCGAGGACGGTGATCAGCCGAAAATCGGTGTCCCGCCAAGCGGTCAGCCGGGCGTGGGCGCGGTCGATCTCTGGTTGGAAATCCATCCCGTCGAAGGTGAGCGGGTGCAGGTCTTGCCAGAGTGCGCAGGCCGAGCCGCGTAGCGACACTTCCGCGGAGATGGTTGGCCAGCTGGTGTCGCCGCGGCGCTGGCCGGCCAAGGCTGGCCGCTCTTGGAGCAGCGCCAGCATCGCGATGTGCTCGGCATGGACATCGGGCTCCATGATGAGCACAGTAGGGCCGTCCGCTGACAGCGCCCGCAGGCGAGGCGGATAGTCGCGTGAACTTCCTCGGACCGTAACCGGGTCGGGACGCTCGGCGCCCGCGGTCACGGCGCGCACAGTTACGACACGCGTATCGCCAGTTAACCGCCGATTTATCCGTCAGTGAAATACTGACAGGGTGGCCGCACGCCCGAAAGTCCATCGCAGCGAGGTGGGTCGGGCCATCGTGATGGTCGCGGGTCGGCGCGCGAAGGTCGATGATCCCCATCGCTGGCGGCTACCGGATTCGCCGGACTCTGACCCTCGTGAAGTCCTCGATTACCTGCGCAAATTCAGCGGTGCGAGCACTCCGCGCTGGGTTTTGCAGGCCGATGTGTGCGATGCGTTGACGCTGAATAATTGGCTGTGGTGGGAGGATCGGCGCCGGGAGTTGCATTTTCTGCGCGCCGGCCGCGACCGGGGGCTGTTTCTGTCCCAGCTGGGCGCTCAGGTCGGTGTGGGCAAACAGGGCGTCCTCGACAGGATCGACCGTCTTGAAGCGTTACTGCGGTACGACCGGCCCGATGAGAAGATCACCCGCGCCGCGCGGCGTCTGGATCAGGAAGCCCGCGAGCGTGCCCCGGATGAATTGGCCTGGGTGGAGTGCCACCGCGACGAGATCCTCGCGGTGATCGACGAGCTGGCGGGGCAGGCCGACCGGTTCGCCATCGATGAGGAGGGCAGGGAGTGGCTCGACGAGCTGGTCATCGACGCCCGTGATGATGACCTGCGCCCCGCCACGATGGTGGTGTTGGGCCTGGCTAGTGCGGAGCTGCGGACCGCGCCAGCCGTGCTCGAGCTGGACAGCAGCCGACCGTTCGCGGTGCATACGGTGTTGGCCCGCGCTGACCGGTTACGGTGCGACTTCGCCGCGATCGGCGCCAGTGCGGGCTCCGGGCGGCCAGTCGTGGCAGCGGACTAGCGGCCGCCTGCGTCAGGAGGCGCGCAGGTCGGCCGGCCGCACGCGGTGCAGGGCGGACTCGCGCAGCAGGTGGGCGACGCTAACGCCGAGGCGCTCGGCTTCTTGGCGCAGCTCGCCGAGATCGGCCGGGGAGAACCGGACATACACACCCTCGGTGAGCTGGCGCGTTTCGCTCTTGACCCTGCCCACGTTCACTCCTTCGGCACCCTCGTAGTCGTGGCGCTGCCTGGCGGCATGTCGCTAGTTTACGCCACATATGTCCTTAATTAGCAACATCTGCCGCTGTCAGCGCGTCGGATGCCACTACGATGCCGCTACTTAGGAGCATAATGCTTCTACGGAAGGAGCATGCCCCGCAGCGGGCTGACACGCGATGACGCAACCCAAGCAGCCACCGGCCGGTGTGGAGACCACGCCGCAAGGGTCGGTCGTGTCGCTCAAGGTTGCCGCAGCCCGGCTGGGGAAAGATCCGCGCACGCTGATCCGGGCGATCACCGCCGGTGAGTTGCGCGGCGGGGCGATGCCGCGCCCCGAAAGGCTGCGCTGGTACGTCTATACCGACGCACTACCACCCGAGCCGGGCGCGGTCCCCTCTGGGGCGCCGGGTGCCGTGGTCGAGGAGCTGCGTGCGCAGGTGGTGTCGCTGCAGGAGGCGAACCGGCTGCTGATCGCCGCGCAGCAGGACCTGCTGGATGCCGACCAGTCGACGCACGAAGCCGCCGACAAATACCGGGCGGTGGCGCGCAACTATCTGGACGCGCTGGCACAGTTCATGACCCCGGGGCATCTGGGCGAGCTGGCCGACCTGTAGGTCGGGTGGCCGTCCGAGACGGCCCCGGGGCTCAGCTTCGCACAAACCGCCCGCAAGCCAGCAGAGTTCAAAATGCCGTCCGTACCGAGTCGGCGCACAGCGTCTCGGCGAGCATTTCGGGTGTGGCGTCGAATTGTGCGAGACCGCCGGCGATCGCAGTGGACGACGATGTCGCCGGGTGTGGTCGCAGCGGGTCCGGGCTTGGGCGGGTCTTCCTGATCGACCTCCCCCGGTCTGGCCGCAGGCCACCTCCGTAGGCGTGTGCGGCGCGGCTGGACACCCACGCCGGCCCGAGCGCATGCGGTCACTCCCCTAGATCACTCGCTAGGCCTCTCACCTGGAAAATACGGATAACTTGCGGACAAACGCCGGACGAGTTTCCGTATATATCACGGCTCTTATCCCGCGTGATTGCCCGTGTCACTCACGGGTGCTCAACGGCTGTCAAGCCGTGCTATCAACGTCACTTCACCG
The DNA here is from genome assembly GCA_004362315.1 of Mycobacterium sp. BK086. Lineage (GTDB taxonomy): Bacteria > Actinomycetota > Actinomycetes > Mycobacteriales > Mycobacteriaceae > Mycobacterium. The sequence continues at coordinate 237,058 of SNWL01000010.1, read as the reverse complement.
GGATTACGCCGTCCGTTGACACGTCCGTGCCACCGCATGAATGACCGATCTACGGCGGCACTTTTCACGTCCGTGCACCCGGACGTCTCCACCGCGGTGTTCACCTGCTGTTCCACGGGCGACCACACGGCGGGACATCCGCACCGGCGGACCGCCGTAGCACGGGACCGACACCCGTACGTGAATGCGGTCGGGGACGCGTGCGCCGGTACCCACGTGGTGGCGCACGGTGGCACTGCCGAACCCACCTGCGGCGACACTTCATAACCGCCGTGCGGGAACTCGGCCACATAATCAGGCGGGACGCCGCCGGAGAACCCGTCCTGGTGGTCAGGTGAGTAACGGTTCGGACTCACGGCCGTGTGCCTGACGGGTAACCGTGCGTGTTGTCGGTAAATTGCCGCGCATGACCATGAACGGACCAGCCAGGGCCATCCTCGTGGCCAACCAGAAGGGCGGGGTGGGGAAGTCGACCACCGTCGCCGCAGTCGCTGAAATGATTGCCGCCGGCGGCCGCCGGGGATACCGCGTGCTCGTGGTCGACGGTGATCCGCAGGCCAACGTGACCGTGGAAGACCTCGGCGTCGACGGGGACAAGGGCCGATCGCTGGCCCAGACACTGCAGTTCGGGGCGCCGCTGGCGCCCGTACGCGACGTCCGTCCAAACCTCGACGTCATTGCGGGCGGCCCGCAAGTGGCAGTCGTTGGCGCCAGCGCCCATCTGATGGCCGAAAGCGGCATCAACATGACTGAGCACCTGCAGACCCAGCTCGAGGCGCTGTGCCAAGCCGAGGGTTACGACCTGGTCGTCATCGACTCAGGGCCCGGCGACGTACCGCTGCTGGACACCTACCTGTCGGTGGCCAACTATCTGTTGATTCCCACTCGCGACGATCAGGCCAGCATCGGCGGCGTCGCGCGTCTTGCCCAACGATTCTGGCGTGCCCGCAAAAACGGCGCCCTCATCCAGCTGCTCGGAGTACTGCTCTTCGATGTCAACCCCCGCGCCGTGAAACGCAACCAAGAAGTGTTCGCCCAAATCAACGAGATGCTCGAGGGGAGCGGGACTTCCCCGTTCGACATCACCATCCGCTCCGCTCCGGCCGCGGCTGTCGACATGCGGACACTGCACAAGACCGCCGGCGAACTGGTCGCGTTGGCCAATGATGACCGCCGCCTTCGCCTTTCGCGCCTGAGAGACAATAAAAGTCCCGAGCGTGCCCTGTGGACCAGTGACCCCAGCCCGCTGGCCGCCGACTACCAGGAGCTCGTCCGCGAGATCGTCAAACGGCTGGCGCGCTTCGAGTCCATGGCGGCCGCGCAGACCCAGGAGCGTGTCGGATGACACCGCCTCGCGCCAAGAGCAAGCCCGTCTTCGATCCATCAGCGCTCGACGACGATCTCGACGACTTGTGGCCCGGAAAACCCACGCCGCCGCGGCCGCAAACCGTTACGACCACACCGCGGCCGGCGCCGACGGCTGCACCGCTGTCCGCGCCGGCCGCACCCTCACCCGCCACACCGGCACCGCAGCGGTCAGCCGCGAAGCCGTTGCCCGCTGCGACACCGGCATCCCGGCTACGTAGTGTGGCCGCCGCGGCCAGCGCGGGACAGGTGCAGACCCGCTACCGGCCGCCGGAAGTCTTGCTCTCCGCCGAGGTGTACGACGCGCTTTACCAGCTCCAGATCGCGGAGAAGAAGAGCCGGCGTGGCCTGGCCCGCCCGATGGGCGCCATCGTTCTGGATGCGATTGAACGGCACGCCGATCGGCTCGCGACAACATGGGACACCATGGAGGAGACGGTCGGGGAGGGGGGCCTGTTCGCTCGCCCGTCGTCCAGCGCCGTGCCGCGGCGCCGCCGCCACGCGGTCGCTCCTCGCACCGTCGTCCTCTCTGGGGTCAACGCGGCCAACGGCCGGCGCCTCGACGAGCTTGTTCCCGCGTGGGGAGCTGGAACCCGCAGCGCGCTTGTCGAGCAGGCCCTGCGTTACGAATTCAACCTCACCTAAGCCGTCACAGTGACGCAATAGGCGCAGCCCTCGGGTAGGGCGGAAACCGTCCCCCGCGGGCGCGAAATCGGCACTCGGGAGCGCATCGCGCTGCCACGGCCAGGGCGCGCGCCGCCCGGTTTTCCGGCGGCCACCGCGCTTGCTGCACATCGCCCATCTCGCCCGAGGGCCGCTGCCCGACGTCGGCGTTACCCGTCCGCGGTCAACCGGGACGATCGGTTTGTGACGCGGCTCCAGGAAACGTCCCGCGGCAAGCTGCGGGCGAACGCGCGCTGGGCACGATCAGCGCGCTATAGCGCTGGGGGAGTGCCTGACCGCAAGCCGAGCACGGGGGCAACCGCCGGCAACTGGATATCGCCTCAGCAACGGTCAGCGCAATCCCGACGGCTGCGGTGGACAAGCGTTTGGTGCGGATTCACCGGCCTGGCGAGGCGATTTCCGATTAACCGCGGTTAAGTGGCAAACAACAGGTGCGCAGCGCGGCCGGAGGCGCGGTTCGATGTGGTGCACTCTGCCGGTGTGTCGCTGTGGCCGACAACCCCAAAACGCGCATCGGCCACTACTGTCAACAGCGACCGATCCGAAGTACCCCGCAGTGCGGGGGAAGCACACGGAAGGCCATTCATGGCTATTCACGTTGTTCTGAATCAAAAAGGTGGCGTCGGCAAAAGTACGATCGCCGTCAATCTGGCCGCCGTCACCGCCGACGTCCTCAATGATGACGACCCTGAGGCGAGCTCTCCGGTGGCCGCCGTGTCCGTCGACCCACAGGGCTCGGCGGTGTGGTGGGCGGCCCGCATGAAGGATCTCCCCTTCCATGTCGTCCAGGCGCACGATGACCTCGAAGGCCTCGCCGGCATCAAGAACCTCCCCGGCATCAAACACGTGTACATCGATACCCCCGGCTGGATCGACCTCAGCGCCGGCGAGGATGGCGACGACCCGCTGGGGAGGGGCCCGTCCGCCGACGCGCTGCGTGCCGTCCTCGACGTCGCCGATCAGATCATCGTGCCCATCGAAACCGAGCCGCTGAGCTTTGACCCCACTGCCCGCACGATCAACAAGGTCATTCGCCCGCGCGGCATTCCGTACCTCGTTGTCATCAACAATTGGGACCCGCGCGACGGGCAGGGTGATCTGCGGGAGACCCAAGCGTTCGTCAAGGCCAATGGTTGGCCTCTGGCCAAGACCGTGATTCGGCACTACAAGCTGCACGCACGGGCCAGTGCCGACGGGCAAGTTGTCACCGAGTACCCCCTCAACCGCGTCGCCCTGCAAGCCCGCGAAGACTTCTACAGATTCGCGCTCGAGCTCAACATCGGGGGAGGACGCTGACATGGGCCGTGGGCAACGCACCAGCCTCGCCGATCTCGCCAGCGCCGTGGGGGACCACTCGCCGGTCGAGAAAGCGACCACACCGACGCCCACACCGCGCACGGTTGCGCTGCGCGATCTGACGCCCAATCCGCGTAACCCGCGCGATGACCTCGGTGATCTGAAAGATCTCGAGTCCATCGCCGACCTGCAGCTGCAGGCCGTCACCGTCGTCACTCAGTCGGCGTACCTGGCGCTGTACCCCGACGATGCCATCCGCACCCGTTACGTGGTCATCAACGGTTGCCGCCGACTCGCTGCCGCTCACCGGTACGGGCGCACCGATCTCGCCATCGTCGTCAACGACCAGATCGCCCGCGACCGTATCACCCTGATCTCGGCAGCCATCGCAGAAAACGTCGACCGGCAAGACCTTGATGTCATCGAAGAGGCCAAGGCGGTGGAATCGCTGGTCGTCGAATGCGGTCGAGCCGATATCGCCGCCCAACGGCTGCACAAGACGGCCGCCTGGGTCTCTCAACGCCGAGCGCTCCTGCAGCTCGCGCCCGAGCTCCAGACTGCGCTGCGCCGCGGCGAGCTTGCCATCCGAGAAGCCCGCACGCTGGCCCGGGTCCCGCACTGGGAACAGGTCGCGCGGTGGAACGCCGCGCTGGACAAAGCGAAGGCCGACCAAGAATCGTCCGACGATCCGGGATCGCGGCAGCGGAAGCCCCCCGTGCCCACGCGTGCGGTAACGGCTGCCTTGGGCAAGTTCGATACCAATCCGGCCTTATTGGCCGGTGCCCTCCGCGAGTTCCTCGGTGCCGATGGGCTTAAGACACTCATGGGACTGCTCGAGCACTCTTAGTGCCGCGACGCCTCGCTGGCCCTGCGTCGCACGGGACAGCATTTGCCTGCGATGGTTTACCGTAGCCGGCCACTGCAGCCCTCAACTCGCCCGGGCCTGCCGGGCTGCGTGGGGCGCGGTTTGGAGCTGACCGCCCGGATCCAGGATGGCCCAACGGGTTTGACGCCAATAGAACGGTGTGGAGTACATATCGGCGGGGGAGTGGGCCCGGTAGCCGAGCTCCAGTGTGGCGATGCGGGCGGGTTGGTCCAGGCGGGACCGACACGGAGCGCACGCCAGGAAGCCATGGGCGGCCGTGCTTGGGTCCGGATCGGGGTCGCCGGTGGTGCGGCTCAGGAGCACATCGCCGGTGTAGCAGCATCCGTCGAGCATGATTTCGCAGTGCCCACTGGCGCGAGCTCTGATCAACGCCGACGGGGCCGCTGGAGCGTAAGGCTGTTGGGGTGCAGGGCAATTCAGCGTCCCCACCTGCTGATGCAGCACGACAGGCGGGGGCGGGGCTGTCGCCACGCTAGTCAAGTAGTCGATCGCCACACGATCCTCGCCGTCAAGCCAGATGCCGGCCCACATTCCCCAGGATGCCTTGGTGCGCAACGCTTCTCGGGCGCACCAGCCCCGCACCGGGCAAGCCAGGCAACCGCGCAGTGCGACGCTGCGGTCGTCACGGTTGAACCACCGGTCGGGATCGGCGTGGCATGGCAGGCCAGCCGACGCCCCCGGTCCCGAGCCCGGCACGCGGCTCATCGTGCCGTTCCGCCCCCGCGGCGCCGGCGGCGCGCCGCGATCTCGTTGAGTGCGTGCCGCGCCGCGGCATGACCGGAGCCGCCCAGCGCCGCCCGCCCCGACTGGCGTGCCTGGTCGGCGACTTCGCGTTCCTCGAACTGGCGCTGCACCCGCTGCCGGGCAGCCGCCAGCTCGGCCTCCTCGCGCGCGACGTCCAGCGCCGACGGGCGTTCCTCGAGGTTGCCGTGCGTGGCGAGGACCTTGCCGAGCAGCCCGATCGGCTTGTGGGGGCTGTCCGGAAGCCAATGTCCGGTGCCGATCCAGTCGGTGAGCAGCTGGTTGAGATCCCGTGGCGTCCAACCGTGTCGGGCGGGACCGGCGAGGATCGCCGCCCACGGCGCTCCGGTGCGGTAGCGCCGAGCCCACGGGGGACTTTGCTCGTCGCACAGCCAGGCGTTTGCTAGGGCGAGCCCTTGTTGGTCGAGGCTTCGGCGCCGCGGAGCGGCGCTGCGACCAGCGCCTTGGCGCTGGCTGGTGGTAGTTAGTGATTTCTTAGGTGAGGTTTTATGAACTAAAAGAGACCCTCCGGGATGGGGTGACAGCGTTCGAAATCGGTTGTCGTGCAAAGCCCATACCGATGCCCAGCCACGGCCCCGATCGCCGACGCGCCAGCTGGCGAAACGCTCGGCCCGGGTGCGCTGGCGACCGCGCACCACCTCGGTGGCCACCCCCAGCAGGCGCAGCGTCGTCGAGGCGCGCTGCACCGTCCGGACCGACAGTCCGGTGATCCCGGCCAGCCGTGCGTTGGTGGGCCGGCACTCGCGCCCGGTACGGTGATCGGCGAACGAGGCGCGTGCTTCGGCGACGGCCACTACTGTTTTGAGGCTCACCGGGTTTCCCGGCATCACAGGCCGGACATGGGTGTCGTAGCGCTCTTTGTAGGCCTTGGGGACGGTGGTGTGCACCCATTGACGGGACCGACCGCTCCAGCAGGGGATCGATGCCCATGGGACGTCGATGTGGAGTGCAACGCGAGGGACGTGGTCGGCGCAGTGGCCGCCGGCGCGGAGGATCCATTGGGGCGCGGTGCGCGCGACACCGCGGCGCGGTCGCACCTTCGTGCAGCCGCGGTAGGGGCGAAGGGCATGGGCGTACTGGCCACGGTGCGCCAGGTCTAGACCGACCGATGGGTGTGCGCTACCGTGGAATGCGTCTTTCATGACGATTCCCTTTGGAAGTGGGGAGAACGCGAAAGCACACCGATTTGGGCGGCAACCCGAATCGACGACCCTCGGCCGTCATGGCCGGGGGTTTCGCGTTGGAGGGGCTTTCGCTTGACCTATGCAGTTGTGCCGCGACTGGCGGCAACCAGCCCGGAAGCGTTGTGGCCGAACCCCTTTCGTCTCACGCGGACGGACATCCGTCCGGTTGGAGATGACGGATATCCGCCATCTGTGGGTGAGGTGACGGATATCCGTCCGGGCAGAAGGGTCCGCCTGCCTTAGTCAGGCTGACGGGTATCCGTCCTGCCGGTCGTGACGGATATCCGTCACCTCATGGTCGAGGATGCCTCAGATGCGCCCGGGATCGGTGCGTGACACGCCGCAACACTGTTCACATCTGTCACGGCAGTGTCAGCCTCTGCTCGCCGACCTGGCCTGGCGCCAGGAGACATCCTCGCCATGATCCTCACTCTAGGGACCGCCACGCTGCCTGTGCCGCACCGAAACCCGGGAGATTCTCGTGGTGAGGTGGCCGTCGACGGCCGTAGTTCAACGCCGTTGCGTCTGCCTATGGTGACCACGCCGGGCCCGGTGCCCGGAATCAACGTGGCGGAGGACGGCTGGTGAGCATCGGAGTTCCGGGATACATCGAGGACGTGGTCGAGGACGCCGTGCGCAACGTGGTGGACCTGGTCACCGCCGCCGGAACATTGTTCGCCGGCCGGCATCCGAGCGCTCCGCCCCCACCCGCACACCCCGACCCGCTGGTCGGGACCGCCGCGCCGGCACCGGCGGCACCGCCGGGCTCCGGGGGACTGGTGGAGGGGGCGGGGGCGGCCGGGGACACCTACCGGGGCAGTGTTGCAGCCGCCGCAGGCACCGACGACAAGCTGGCCGCCCAGCTCCAGCAGATCTTCGCCGCAAACCAGGCGGCACGGGACAAGGTGACAGCGATCCTGGCAGAGATTTCAGCCAAACAGCGCGAACTGGGTTCGGGACCGTCAGATCCCGCGTCGCTGACCGCCTTTCAGCGTTTCGTCGATCAGAAGATGGGCGAGATCCAGCAGGTGCTTAGCGATGCCCAGGTCGATGCGGGCATCCAGGCGCAGGTGCTGCACGACCTTGGCGAGGAGTACCACGCGAACACTCCGGACGGATCGGGTCCGTCAGCCGCATCACCGGCCGGCTCGACGAACGACACTGCGGCCGCCCCCGCCGGGGAGGGCGGTACGGACTCCGGCTCGTCGTCACCGCCCCAGCAGCCGGTGGTCGATCCGCTGGCGGGGCTGGGTGGGATCGGGTCGTCGATGGGGATGGATCCCTTGGCGGCGTTGTCCGGGTTGGGTGGTTTGGGCAGCGCGCTGGCCGGGCTCGACGGCCTCGGCTCCGGCCCTGTGGGTGGGTTGGGGTCGGCGCTGGGGTCGCTCGGCCAGCTCGGCGGGCTGTCCCCGGGGTCCGCGGGGGAGCGGGACGCACCGCACGAGGCACCGGTCAACGCGTTTCACGACCAGCCGCCGACGCACCCGGCAGACGCCGTGCCGGCCGCGGAGCCTGCTTCCCGAAGCACCGAGCCGCCGGCGGCTGCCTCGCCGCCACCCGATGCCCAGCCAGCCCCGTCCGCGGCGGCACCGGCGAGCGCCCCGGCGGCCGGCGGTGACCCGCTCCGCGCGGTCGCCCTGCCGGACGGAACGACCGTCGAGGCTCCGGACCCACAGTCCGCTCAGGTCCTGCGCGCCGTCTTGTCGGGCAGCACCGTGACCGACGCATATCACGCGGCCGGCATCGAGCTGGCACCGCCGGGCTCACCGGTCCTGCATCCCGTCGATCCCAGCCAGCTGCAACCCGGGGACATCGCACAATTCGTCTCCCGGCCACCGGTCCTGGTGATAGGTCACGGGAAAATCTGGCTGGATGGCCAATTACAGCCAATTGGTGCACTCGGGGCCAGCAATGATTTCCTAGGCTGGAGCAAGCCGGCGGCATCCACTCCTGCGCCGGCCATGCCAGCCCCGGCCTCCCCGCCTGGGGCGACGCCGAAGGAGTAAGGCAGACATGACGGCCGAGATCGAGGACCGCACCTACGTGGAGGCCTCGCGTGATGGTGCGGTCATGGTGGAGTTGGACCGGCACGGCTATGCCCTGCGGGTGCAGCTCGAACCGCAGGTCAATGCGGACTGGACGGCTGAGCTGCTCGGGGAGCGGCTAGTGCGGCTCTACACCGCGGCGCTAATGCGGGCCCGCTGCGACGAGCGGGCACAGATGAACGAGCGCGGCGCCGACATGGCGCCCACCCCGATCTACCCCGACGCCGACGAGGTCGCCGCCTACCGGGCACGCCACCTCAACTTCTAGAAAACCGACCGGATTCAGCCGATGCACAGCGTGGTGCGCGGCCTCTACGCTCAAGCCAACACCTGACATCGGAGGTCACCATGGACGGGTTGTCACTGGACTATGACGCGTGGGAAGACCACGCCGCCTGGTGGCAGGACGAAGCGCACAACGCCCGCCAGCGCATGCACGTCGACGACGACACCATCGAGTCGGCCCGGGCGGCCTTCGGCAAGATCGGCTCCTCCTCCGTGGGGGCGGCCTACGCCGAGGTACTGGCCGCCCGCCGCGACTGCGGCCAGCGGATGGGTGCCTTCGCCGACGACGTCGCGACCCATATCCGGGCCAGCCTTCAGACCTACCGGGACACCGACGCCGGCGGCGCTCAGGCGCTGACCAGCTAGCGGCACGATGAGTGGCGGCGGGCTGCGGGTCGATCCCGACGGTGTGCACGCGGCGGCGGCTCATGTCGCAGCCGCTGCCGCCGGGACCCTTCCCGCGCTGACCGTCACCCCGTGCGCCGCCGACGCCGCCTCGCACGCCGCGGCTCAACGGCTGGGCACGCGCGCCGCCGCCCTGCTGGCGGCGACCGCGGCCCTCGACGCTGCGACGGCCGCCGCCGGATGGCGACTGTCGACGAATGCGGACATGTATGTGGCGCAGGACATCACGGCTGCCGCGGGGCAGTCGGGAGCCGTCCTGGGTGGCCCGACTGTCGAATCGGGGGCGGCGACATCGCCGGGGGTGGTGCCCCCGGTTGCGGTGGTGAGCACGAGCGGTGTGCAGCCGATGACCGGCAAGCAGGCCGCCGAACTGATCCACGGCGGCTCGACCGCCGGCATGTCAGCGGCGGCAGAGGCTCTTGAGGGGTACGCCGCGCACTGCCTAGAGGCCGCTGCGGACCTGGGTGCCGGCCGTGCGCAGGCGCAGGACAGCTGGTCGTCGGCGGCGGCCGAGAAGGCCGACGGTCATCTATTCGCCTTGTCCGAGGGGTATGCCGGGCAGGCACGGGCTGCACGTGAGCTGGCGGACGAGATGCAATCGCACGCCGATGATTTCGCGCGCGCCCGCGACCGGATCCCGGCGCCGCAGGTTTTCGACGACCTCGAGGCGCGGATCGCGGCGGCGGTCGCGGCTAATGCTCACCCCGGCTCGTTGGGCACTCTCACAAGCCCGATCCATGTTCTGCAGGCCAAGCTCGCTGCCGGTCACCATGACGGGCTGACCGGTTATGCGGGCTACCAGGCTGACACGGACCTCATGGGGGAGCGTGGTGCTACTTCCGGATCTGCTGTGCCGCAGGGTGATCTGGCTTCGGTTGAGGACTCCGACAGCGTGCCGCCGAATGACATTGGGTCGGAGGCGGATCCGGTGGTGGGCGGCGGCGGATTGTCCGCGCCGGTGGAGGAGATGATGCAATCAGTAGTCCCGGCGGTACTCGGCGGCGTGCTGGGTGCAGCCGGGGGCTTCGTGGGTGCGCTCAATGGGGCAGCGCAGCAACTGCAGCAGGTGGGCACGGGACTGGCCGGCGGACTGGCCCAGGGTGCAAGCGGGCTGTTGGGCAACGACACGCCGCGCGGTGATGCCGCCGGGACGAGACGGGGCGATGCCGGCGATGGAGGTGGCCGTGAGGCGGTGGTCTCGGCCGGGGACGGCCCGCAGCCCGGTGATACCGAACCGGCCTCTGCTCCAGGCGCTTTGACGGCCGGGCTCGCGCCGGCGGCCGCGGCCGCCCCGGCGACGGCGTCGCCGGCCACCTTCAGCGCTGGCGTCACTCCCGCGTCGCCGGCTCCCGTGCCGGCTGGTGCGGCAATGCTGCCGCCGATGATGCCGGTCGGCGGTGCCGGCTCCAGCTCTGGAGAGAATGACCAGCGGTTGTATGGTCCGCGGCGGCTGCGGGTGGAAACACCACCCAATGCCGAACCGGTCAAAGGGCGCCGCGAAGCCCGCCGCGGCCGCGCCCAGGAGGCGGGTGACGACTGATGGCCCTGCCCGATGACGAGTACGTCGCCCAGGTGGTGGCCTCCATCGGCCACTGGCGGGCCCGCAACGCCGCCTTCCTCGAGGCCGCCGCCCGCATCGCCCCCGAGCCCGTGCACCAGGCGGTGTCAGCGCGCTTCGACAGCAACGGCACCCTGCTGGAGTTGCAGATCGCCCCGACCGCATTGAGCGACTACACCAACGTCGAGCTGGAAGCCATCATCACCGATGTGCTGCGCCAGACCCGGGCCAGTGTGCACGCTCAGATGATGGCGTTGTTCGAAAAGTATTTGGCTCCTGGGTCTCCCGGGTTTGAGCCGGACATTCTGGGGGTGCCGTTTGTGTCGGCGCCGGAGTAGCGACTGCCTGCCACGGTGGTGCGTTCGCGAGCCGGACACCTCGGATCGCAGACGAGACGGGATCTTGCCGCGCGCGGATCGAACGTTGCCAACCCGCCGAACTGCTAACTCACGACGTGACCAACACGGCCGACGCCTCCAAAGCCAAGGCCGTCTCGTTCGCATCGAGAAAGTCACGGGTTCGATTCCCCTTAGCTCCACCAAAGAGACGATCATCGAACCCTTAACGGTCGAATGGGTCGTCATCGGCAGGACACCCTGACCATCAGGATGTCCTTTCGGGGTGACCGTGGCCGTCGTCAGGATTTCGATCACATCTGTGCGATCAGCGCGGTTGATGAGCGGTTCACCATCAGTTTCGTCCACCAGAATCCGCTCGAAGCACGCCTGGTTGAAGTCGCGTCGGAGGGCGTCGGGCACGCGCTCGTACGCCTCCGCGCACTTGCCAAGGATGTCGAGTACAGCGTCGTAAGCCGCGTTCTGATCGACGCTGGTTGCTTGGAGCGATCCTTGCTGGTGTTCGAGCTGCCCAAGGGTCGACGCGAGTACCTGCTGTTTGTCTCTCGCGATGTCCCGTGGCACCGTCCCGTCCATCGCGAGCTCGGCCCACTTCAGCCGCTCCCGTTTGATATCGCGAATACGTTGTCTCAGATTGCGTAGTTCATTGTTAGCGTGGGACGTGAACGTCAACAGATCGTCGGATAGACCGGCGCGTATCTGCTCGATTGTGTTGAGTGGCAGCTGAGTCCGGTGCCACAGTTCAATCACTGCGTCTTCAATCCTTGAGGCTGCGATGTAGCTGCGGCCGCAGCCGTTTTTGCGATTATGGCGCCCGCCGCAGAGCCAATACGCGTAGCGAGTCCCGAGCTTTCCGGTCGATATGGCATAGATCAATTTGGCACCACACCGAGCGCAGTACAGCGAGCCGGCCAAATAGTGTCGCCTGCGGTATGACCGTTCGCCCGATTGCCGGTGTGCCCCAAGCACATGTTGTACCTGGTCGAAGACCGCGGGATCGACGAGCGGTTCATGGCGGCCGGGGTATTCGATGCCCTCCCAAGTGACTTGCCCGATGTAGTAACGGTTTCGAAGGACCTTGTGCAGCTTGTTCATTGGTAGAGCGCGGGCGGGTCGTTTGGGTGTTGGACGTTGTGTCAGGCCGCGCGCTTCCAACGCCGCAGCAAGTTTCGGTAAACTCCATTCACCGGTCGCATATTGCTGAAACGCCCAAACTATGTGTGGCGCGCGTTCAGAGTCGACACGAATAGTCCGTACTTCGCTGCCGTCCACAGTCTCGCGAACGTTCAGGTATCCAATAGGCGCTATGGTCGGCGTTCCACCGTTCATCGCCTTCTGTCGGCTGCCCTTGCTCACCTCGTGCGCCAGGTTGCGACTATAGAACTCCGCAATGCTGGACATGATGCCGTGGAGAAGGATGCCGCTCGGAGTGGCGTCGATGTTCTCGGTCACGCTGACCAGAATGCTTCCCGCGGCTTGGATCGCAAGGTTGATCTGAACATCGTCTGCGCGGTTGCGTGCTAACCGGTCGATCTTGTGCACGATGACGTAGGTCGTCGGATGCTGGGTGAGATATTCAAGCATCTTTTGGAGCTGATGCCGATCCGCCGACTTCGCAGATTCGCCTGCGTCGACGAATTCCTTTGTGACAGTGGCGGCTAGTGCGTGAGCCTTCCGTTCGCACGCATCACGTTGGGCGGGTATCGAGAACCCCTCGGTGTCGCTTCCGCGCGTCGCTTGCTCCTTGGTACTGACACGCAGATAAATAACAGCGGTAGGGGTGTCAACCTGCATATGGGGAGTCCACCTTCGAAACGGGCCGTTAGATGTGGTCATGCGCAATGCCGGGAATGAGCGCGTGATCGGGTGCTTTGACGGCTACTTTTGACGGCAACGTAGCCGAGCACGTGCGTGTTTGTGCGTGTTCGCAGCTGTCTGACCACTGAGGTGAGCGAGTCTCGCTGCCCTAGCGAAACCTGCCTCTTAAGCAGGGTGTCGAGGGTTCGAGCCCCTCCTGGCCCTCCAGAGATAATCGATGCATTTTCGAACACCAATTCAGTTGTTGACGACTGGATTTGACGGCAACGCGTGCCGTCATCAGCAGTCACGAGCAGCGCTCGACCCACACGGTCGAGCGCTGTTTGTTGTGCGGCGACATCGCCGTGCTGGTACAGCTGAAGCGTGGTCGTGATCTGGGCATGACCCAGGATGAGCTGGACGTCGCGTGGTGGTACGCCGAGGTTCTTGAGCAACGTGGCCGCGGTGTGACGCAGGTAATGGACGGTGATGCGTCGCAGTCCGGCGCGTTCGCGGAGGTCGTGGAAGTGATTGACGAAGTTGCGCGGCCATATCGGAGTGCGATCCGTGCTGAGAAAGACGAGATCTGATGATGCGTCTTCCGCCTCGCTGGCCGCTTGGAGCTCGCTCAGCGCGGCCCGAACGGGCGCAAGCAGCGGGAGGTCACGCTTGCCGGCGTTGGTCGTGACCGGGCCGACCTGGAGTGCATTGCCCACCTGCTGCAGCTGCTGGGTGATGTGGAGTTGGTTGGTATCCCAATTGATGTCGCACCACCGCAGGCCGAGCACTTCGCCGCGGCGCATGCCATACACGATGAGGAGCAGGAAGGCCGCGTAGAGTCGATCTGCAAATGCCGACGTAAGGAAATGGCGCGCTTCTTCGGCTGTCCACGGGGTGAGATCCTTACGTTCCCAGGTCGGCAAGGTCACGAGCCGGGCCACATTGCGAAAGACGAGTTCCTCGCGCATGGCACGGGTGAGTGCGGCACTCAGGACGGTGCGGGTCAGTTGCACGAGGCGAACCGAGTTACCCTGGGCGAGTTGCTCATTGAACATATGCTGCAGCGTCGTCACTGACAGTTCGGTCAGCCGCCGTGTTCCGAGACGTGGTTTGAGATGGATACGAACGATCGACTCGTACAGCTCGAGTGTCTTCGGGCGCAGCGTGAGCGGCGCGACCTCACTCAGCCAGTAGTCGAGGTACCGACTGGTCGTCTATCCGACGTCACTGACCGGTATGTTGCGGTCAGCGTCGGACAGGCGAGCGGTCAGTTTGGCACGTGCTTCATCCTTGGTTTTTCCATAGATGCGAATGCGTTTCCGCTTGCCGCTGGCGGTCGGGACGTAGGCGGCGCCTTCCCACCGCCCGTCTTTGCGGCGGTAGAGCGTGCCCTCGCCGTTGGCATGCCCGCTGGTCATGTTGTGCTCCCGTAGCCGCTCACTGAGCCGATGAAGGCGTTCAGCTCGGGTTGCGAAACAAAGCGGCGACGGCCGATCGTGACGGTGCGCAATCGATTTTGGTGGATCAGCTCGTAGAAGCTCCAGCGACTGATACGCAGACGCGCGCAGGCTTCGGGCACGGTCAACAGCGTTGCCTCATCGGTTCCGGCGGTCTGACTTGCGAGCAGCCGCTGTGCGATGCCGTCGTCGATGGTGTGGCCGTCGGCGAGCGCCAGAGCCGCATGGCCAATTGCGCGAAGTACCTCGCGCGCCTGCGCATCCCGCATCGGGGCAACCGAATTCACGATTGCCCTCCGTGGTCGGCGAGATGGTCAGGCGACTGGTTGGTGCACTCTGGACAGCTTTCGTCAGTATCCGTGCGGTTGTTGTACGCGTGCAGGATCTTGGTGACGTGGCGGGCGATATGTCGGATGACGGCATCAGGTAAGTGCTGGTACTTGACGCGAAGATAGGTACTGACCGTTGGGAGATCACCAGCAGGCAGCCAACCGATGGTGGTGAACAGGTCGGTCCTGGTGATGTCGAGCGCGTCCGTGATTGCGAGCAGACGGTCGATGCGCGTGTTCGAGATAAGCCCCTGCTCAATTCGCCACATCATGGTGGGGGAGATATCGGCACGGCGGGCGACCTCATTCACACTGAGCTGCAACTGATTGCGCTTGACCATGATCAGATTCGTGAGATGGGCGGTTTCTTCCGGAGTCACGATACCTGGACTTACCTGGGAGGCTGCGGGTCAGCGGGCGATTTCGACGGCCGCGAACGCCTTGCGGACCTCCGACGAATCGGTGCTGATTCTCAATCAATGGCGCAACGACAACGCGACGACCGCTGGACGGCTCGGCGGAACCTACGCAGTGATGGAGGACATTAACGGGAGATTCATGCACGAGAGCCTTGCTGCGCTCGAAGGATCCGACCCACAGGAATATGCCTTGTGGCTCGCCAGGTTTGCCAAACAATGCTTGTCCGGATTTGGGGAAATCAACCAACCCCTCCTCCGGCGGCTTGAGCGGGGTCAGAGTTTTCAGGGGCTCAGTCGACCTGGACTCGTGGCAACGTTGTCCGTGATTGAGTGGCTTACTGCAAACCCATCGTTGCCAAATCTCGCGCGTGCGATGAAAGCGATCGAATCCGCCAAAGAAGGCAGGCTTTACTGTATTGAAGCCTGGCGCGATACGCTCGCCGCCATAGAAGCCGTCGCCCTCAATCCTGGTCATAGCATGCATGACACGCTTTCGATGATCCGAGACAAACTGCGCTACACCGGGCGGAGGCGGCATCAGCGTGTCGTCTCTCGAACTCTTCTCGTAAAGGGTCTCGAGTACGACCACGCAATCATCTGCGATGCTGACAACATTGGAAGTGTTCGCAATCTTTATGTCGCAATGACTCGGCCCCGAAAGACATTGACGATACTGAGTCGATCGCCAGTCATCCGGCTTCGCTGATCACCTGATTTCATGCCAGGTATTGGTGGACGCGGAGATCCCAAACCTATCGGCTACATCAGGTTTGGAGGTTCATTGATGAAGTTGTCACCCCTCCACGACGCGAAACACCATCTGGCCCAGTCGCGGAGGTCGCTGGTGTCGGATGTTAACGGCGCAATGTCCTCTTCAAATTCTGTGAGTTTAGCGACAGCAATTGTGTGTATAGCTGCGCGCCGGACTGAAAGGCTCAAGTCTGAAAGTGCATAGGTGAGGACCTGTGTGATTCCGTTAAAGTCTCTATATCGTTCATTGCCGGGATACGACAACACATCGCCGATGGCCCAGATTGCACGTGCGTTAATGAACTGACCAAACTTTGGATGTGTGGCATCAAGTAGTAGCGGAAGTGAGCGGTAGTAACGCATCCCTCCGAGGATTTCAAGGCAGCCCTCGATCAACGCCGGGTGATGCTTTGTGTGATTTTTTAGGACCCCGCCCTTCTCCAAGATTAGCGAGATTGTCTGTACCACTGCATCAACGACGTCTGGCCCGGCGGCACGGAACATATCAATAGCTGCCTGGATCCGCACTATCCCTGGATGGATAATTGCTTCGTGCAACGCGTCAAGCAGCCGCAGTCTTATATCAGGGCCAACCTTAGACAAATTGTCGACGCTTGTGATGATCGATTGATCATCTTCATTATAATTTCGCAACGTATAGCGTGAAAGGACTTTGTCAGTCGCGGGATAAGAATCAAGGGGCCACGTAAAGACGCCCGGTGACCCCCGCTGTTATCTTGAAGAAAGGCATCGAAAGTTGACGGGCTGGTCTCGCCCCACTCCCGATAGGAAGGCGCTCCCTGGGTGTGACCTAGGAGTTGGGCCACAACGTCCGTCAATACCGGGTCGTCTCGAAGGTCTGACAAGGCGGCCTCAAACCGCGATTGGAATAGCGATGGTTGTCGAATCGCGGGTTCACAGCTTGCCCAAAGGGCGAACCGCCTCCACCGAGGAGACAGCGTCGCGTCATACGCGATCGCAACCAGGGTGCTCGCTGCATGGACGCTGCTTGGGTTCTCGTTATCGAGTGCGACGCGGCGCAGCAGTCGCAGATGTCCAGTGCAGGCGGCGGGTATGTCTGGCGAGATGTCTTCTCGCAGATTTAGCGCTACTCGTGTGTAATCGGCGATGAGCTGGCGAGAATCGCCTGCAGTTCTACCCGTAGGTTCCCTTCGTAATGCGCCGTCAGCGGCACGGCCGAGCCAAAGTCCAAGAGGCGAGACTTCAATGAACTCGGCGACGTGTTCTGACACAACTGCGCCAAGACGGGCGATAGTTGTAAGTGCCTCGGCGGCATATCCCATACTGCCTGATCCCACACGGCAGAGTGCAAATGCGAGATTTCGCACGGAGGTTGGCGATAAGTCATGACTCTTTGAAACAATTTCATCTCCGCGCTCGATTACGTATTGGTATAGTGTAAGTAATCATCATTTTTGAACGATCATTTTAACACCTTTATGATACTTCCATATCTGTTAAGGGTCAAAAAAATGAATACAAAAAAGCATTCAAAAATAGTGATTACTTACACCCTGATGATCGCGCTCCGGCCCCACCATCGATGAAATAACCAACGGTGTGGGTTGTCTGCTCGTCGCGCAGTCAAGATCCCACCTACTCCGATAGTCGAACGAATGGTCAACTGATGGCGCGATGGTAAGTGGTGAGGATGGTGTAGCCCTTGTGCGGTCCGGATACTTCCATATTTATCGTGAACCGGTCGTCAGCGGAAAAGTTGTAATAGCCAGCGTACGTGTCAGGGCCACATAGGTGCACATCGGTCGCAACTCGTCCCTCCGCGAATCGCAGGACGTGAAGCGGACGGTCGTAGTTGTGGTCTGCGAAACAGACTCTGATTTGGTTCTGATCCAAGCGATAGTAGTACTCCCGATACACCGGAACGGTGTTCTCGCCGGTGACAGTGAGCAGACCGTCTTCACGATAGTGCAGTAGTGCAGGGCCGAGATACCGAAAACACGCGGTTCCGCTCATGCGCTCTCCGCTGGACAGAACTCGATTCAGTGCCCACTTTCCCCGCAGACTGTTGAACAATTGCTGTGGACTGAAGTCTTTGCCGCTGGCCATGATCATGGGCTTACGAGGAGGGCCCGCGCCGATTCGCCATACGGTACACCGACTCCAATTGTGATGCAGCGAATTCACGGCGATTCTTTGGACCTCGAAGCCGATACTGTGCGGCGATAACTGGACCATTCCAAGTGGCCGTGTGGTATTCATCGGAAGGTTCGAGATTCGGCAGCACATCAAGTTCTTTCGCGATGCTATCCGCTAGACCGATGTAATCATGGGGGAACTGGGGCCTCGGGCGTGCCCTGCGTATTTGCCGCTCCTCTTCAAGTCCATCCCTCATCAGCGGTTCAACAGGAAGGGTCAGTTCGTCGGCGAGCACCGCCGCAGCCCATCGAGCCTGCAATTCCAATACGGCGAAAAACGGACCGCGGTAAAGGCCGACAAACGCCATGCGCGGTATATTAGGATGGAATGTGCACTTGTAGAGAAACACCGGCTGCAAAAGATTGTTAGGCGCGTATCGTAACAGCAGCCGCAGTCGTTTGGAGAGGAAAGAAAGGTCCGGGTGGTAGCCCGTGCACCACAGTACGGTTGTGCCCGTCAGCTGCGACCCGGTATCGAGCACAAGCGCCGCGGGCTCGAGCCGCGCTACGCGGCCGGGCTCGAAGCGCACTTTGCCGGCCCGGAGTCGTTCCGGGAGATGATCTCCGGGCAGGACGAAGACTGGCGCGGTCGATTCTGGATCAATCCATAGCCGGCGGTCGAGAAGCCCAGGGTTGGCTCCCAAGGTGTCGTAGTAGCGATTCGTCCGCCGATTGGCCTCTTCGGGCGACAGCCCAGATCGATCCTGTTGTTCGCGCCGCGTGAAGCCGACGAGGTCTGCCGGCACACCATCCTGCAAGCGAGGTATAAGCCAAGGCGAGCGTCCGACAACGACCGTAACTTGTCGGCCTGACTCTGAGACCTCTGCAGCAATCTCGCCACCGCTGAAAGACAGTCCCACTATTAGAACCGGACCACGAGGCAGACCCGACGCTGACTGGTATTGACTGCTATGCATGCTGGACCCGGCGAACCTCCCCGGCAGTTGGGGTACGCGAGGTCGGGAAAACACTCCTGAGGCAACGATCACAGCATCGAAACGTTCGTCCCTTGGACCCTCCGGACCAAGAGATGACACCGTCCAACTTTGACCGTGGCGTCGCACGGCGACAACTTCGCTACCAAGTCGCAGATATTTGACAAGACCAAATTGCTGCGCGTAACGCCCGAGATAGTCGGCCACTTCGTCGCGGTAAGGAAAGTCGCGCGTACCAGGCGGCCACGGGAGGTCTGAGAACGCACACAGCGGATATGAGAGATTGGTGGACATACCTGGCCATGCCAATCCGTCGTGTCGCCATACCCCGCCTATCGTCTGCGCTTTTTCGAACACTGTGGGTCGCAGGTCGTAGTCTGCTGCCGCCTTGGCTGCGGCCAATCCGCCGGGACCTGCCCCTATTACTGCGACGGTGCGAGCCGAACTGCTCATTGACCCGTTTCCAGCATTCGCCGATGGCCGATACCGGGGTTCCGATGTCGATTCGCGATTCTGTGATCTGAACTGCTGATGTTTAGGCGTGACACGTCGTCGAGGCTAATGGGGCAGCTACGTTTCCGTGCGCTTTGGACCCAGGAATGTTCTGTGTCAATAGTTTCAGCGGTCCATCGGTTGCCCGTCGTGCTGCGTTGGATCGGCGAGGGGCAGCTCACAAGTATAGAGCTATCCGCACAGAGCGTTCGCCGACCAGGATGGTGGGCTGGGGAGATGGATGGATGAGAGTGGTGTCATGGGCGCGGGTGTACGAGCAAATGGTTGGCGCCCTGCGTCTTTGGTACCAGGTGGCGAACTCAACGCCGACCTTGCGGGTAAAGGGTCAAGTACGCACCCGCGTGTCGCCACTGCGCATAGTCAGCATCATCGAAACGAAGATATCGAAGAAACTTGAGGTGCAGTGAACGGCCCGGCGGTGTTGTGGGTCGACCTGGTCCGTGGCCGTCCCTACGACAACGGTTTCATCAAATGGTTCAATTTTTGCAGCGCCGAGCTCAGTCATGTCACCCCTGATTTTGGTTGATAATCTTATACATAGCGACCAGACGTTGGTTGACTCCCGGCCGCTGATTGTATTCATCCTGACCGGTCGGACGAGGAGCGTAAATGCCAATTAACGGAGAGTGGTACAACGAGATAGGATCCAAAGTCACATTGAATCTAGCCGACCCGAAAGATCAGCGTCAGGTTAGCGGCTCTTACCAGACTAATGTCGGAAAGGCTACGAACAGGACATTTCCACTCACTGGTAGGTGCGATGATGCACAGTTGTCTGACCAGGTCATTGCATGGGTCGTAGTCTGGGACCCGCCAGACACGGGCGACGACGGGGACCCAGTTCGCAAGCCTTCTATAACAGCTTGGGCAGGCCAATATCACGTAGTCCAAGAAATTGAGTTCATTACGACCACCTGGCTTCTGACTGGTATGACGCAAGCAGCCGATGATTGGGAGTCAACTAACGTCAGTGTGGATATCTTCTTCAGAGATCCGCCGACACCGGAAATGCTCCGGCTTGCAACGAGATTTGGTAAAGCTGCCCCCAGTGTCAACCCGCCAATCGCAAACCCGGGAGCGTAGTCAGAGGGAAATTGGCAGGTGGCACCGAATGGCGCCGGTGCTGTGCTCAGATCGGCGACAGCGGGTACAGGGTTAGGCATCTGCAGGTACTGCTCAACTCCGACTACCCGGCGCATCCACACCTTACCGTGGGCGGCGATTTCGAGCCCCAGGCTGGATCACTAGTCCGCGAATTCTATTGTCGTGCAGTATTTCTCGTCACCGGTGTCGTCAATGCGGTGACATTGCAACAGCTGGGTGCCAGCTTCGCGCTGACCTAACTGCCGAGTTTGCGCCGTGAAATCGGCCTAAGCTCGACGGATGCGCTCGACCCTTGCATCGCTTGCGGCGATGTACGGGATCGCGGAGATTCCCCTGACCAGCCTTCCTGTCACCAGTGAGATACGCGACCATTTTGTTCGTGCGCGGTCCGACGTTGTCGGGGGCCTCGTCCCCATCGGCAACGGCGCGGTCATCGTCGAGAATGATTCGCATCCACCGGTTCGGCGTCGATCGACGATGGGTCACAAACTGGCACATGTGTTCGGCGAGCACAAGTCCGACACGAGCCTCGTCAACGAGCGGGGCTGCCGGATCGCGAACCAAGTTCAGGACGAGGAAGCGGCCGAGATCGCCGACGAGTTACTCGCCCCATTCGAATCCGCCAAGCTGCTCGCCCGGCGGAAGGCAACTAATGAAGAGATCGCACTCCAATTCGGTGTAAGCACTGATCTGGCCCGCTGGCGTATGGACGCGACCGGCGCGCGCCTCATTGCGCGGCGCCAGGCGTCCGCACGGAGCCGGGTCAGCGGGCAATAGTACGAGTTCGCAGATGCGTCTACTCAGCTAAGCGAGAGTGGCGTCTAGATGTACCTAGACCCGCTCGAGCAATCGCGTCAGCACCTGGGTTTTGTAGCCACAACGGCTCATGTTCAAGAAACTCACCTCGACAGACGGTTCAGCCGATCGGCCGTCTGCGGGCTAAGCAGTTCTCCCATGAGGCCAACCTCAGGGCAACTGCGGCGGCGGCTTGAATCCGACTCGAATTGGCTGAATGGCTCATGCGACTGTGCTACTGCGCCCAGCGGGCGTGCGCAAAATCATCGAACGCGCAGAAACAGGTCTATTGCGCGCTCGATTTGCACCGAGGACAGGATCGGCCCTTCGCGAAGCTCTTCGTCGCCTGTGCGTATGGCGGTAGACCCAGCTGTCAGCAGGCCGGGCAATCAAACGTGCCACTAGGGCGGTGCTGCCAGTACTGGCGCGACTGCCTCCGTACTGGCACGCCAGCTTGCTTCAGTATTTTGAGGACCGTCGTACGCGCGATAGCAAACCTCTCGGCCACGTCCTGAGTCGCGTGTCCGGCCTCATAAGCTGCAACAACCTCGGCTCGCAACCGTGCAGTGATGCGCCGCCGTCGTGGTGGCGGGGACGCTAGCGACGCGAGTGTTCAACATCAGAGACGCCACCCTGCAGGCAAGGCAACAACTTGTTCGGATTGAACTGACTAAGGGCCGTCATCGCCTCGTTCGGCAGGGGAGCTCACACACTTGCCGTTTCGAAAACGTCAGGGGAGATCGGATCTATGCAATTGTCTAGTCGTAAGTCAATGGTGACGCATATTGCAATTGCGAACAAAATATGGGTGCAGTCACAACATTGCGCTTAGCAACGGCATCACGTCCACCGCTAGCTGATGCGTGGGATCTGGCAACCGCTGCGATCAATCGAGTCTGACCTAGATCCTCAGCGGTCCGCAGGTGCATGCCTTCGGTCGATGCGTCGAGCTGCTGACCTGCTATGGAACAACCCCATTGGCATGCTTGAACGTCGGGGATGGTGATGCCGAGTAAGGGGCCGGGATGGCGCCGTCCTCGCAGGGGCGCAGTTGTATAGAGGTTGTCCGGCAGCAACCTGCCTGATAGCGTAACGACCTAAATTAGGCAAACCTGCTCTTCAGGGCATGCACAGCAGATTTCCATTGAAACATCAATGACCAGGTTTAACGTGGTTGCTGGACTTGGAGGCTCGTCAAGGAGGTGTTAACATTATGTCAATGCATAGCGCGACTAATGAACCCCTAAATTGCCAGGTCATTGATGCCCTCTACGAGGAAGGGCCGCTGCTGGATCTTGATCCGGAGCTGCTGGCGAGCGTACTTGCATTCTTCGCTGAGCATCAATGCGATAACGTTGGGGGTGCGCTCCTCTTCAGCGAGCGTGGAAGCGTGGAAGACACCCACGGGATGTGGCGCAAGAACTTATTATCGCGTCGTCGTGATACATTTAAGGGGCCCGCGATTATTGGTGGTCGATACTACCCGAACGGCATTGGGATATGGACCTCCGGCGATCTGGGACCGATTAGGTAGACTGGTATGAATAGCGTATTGCCACTATTGCAGCGCCTCGTCAGTTTCGATTCTGTTTTCGGTCATGAACAGGCAATCGGCAAGTGGCTGGCAGATTACCTCCGCCGCGAGGGGTTTGACGTTGGTCGCGAGCGCGTGGGCGATGGTCGGTTCAACTTGCTGGCTCGTCGCGGCGAAGGGACTGCTCCGCTCCTGTGCTACGGCCACATAGACACCGTTCCCGTCTACGAAGGATGGGATACGGACCCATTCAGCCTCACGCCGGACGGCGACAAACTTTTTGGATTAGGCGCCTGCGACATGAAGGGTGGGATTGCCGCTCTTCTTGATTCCGTCGAGCGCCTACCGCGATCGATTCCGATTAAGCTGCTATTGGCGGTAGACGAAGAGAACGCATCGGCAGGAGCTTGGCGGGTTGCCACCCAACGTACAGACTGGCTTCAAGGTGTGGAACACATACTTTCCGTAGAGCCAGGAGCATCGGCAGATCGGATCGGTGGGGCCGACGTACTAACTCTGGGCCGGCGCGGGCGCGCTCGATTCAAGATCTCGGTGAAGGGCTTCTCGGCTCATGGCGGCCACGTGGATAAGGGCGTCAATGCAATCGACATTGCATCGCGAATTGCGCGGGAGATAGCGGATGCTAAGCCGGCATTCCACGAACGGCTGAAGGAGGGAAGTCAATATGTGGCGAGCATCAGCGCGTCTGCAGAGGGGCTCTCAATTCCGGAGCGATGCGAACTTGAAATCGAACGCCATCTTGTGATTCCTGAGACCGTTGACACGTGCCTCAATGAACTCAATCAGATTTGCGATGACGTCGTCAAATCTCTCCGGATTCCTCTTAGTCTGCGACGTCACGTGGTTGCGTCCGCATCGCTAGTGCCACGTCAGAATAAGTACATGGAACCTTACGAGATCGATGAGAATGACTCACTCGTGGAATCAGCGACCTCCGCAATCCAGACTGTGTTGCAGATACCCAAACCGTATATCAATTATGGGCGGTCAGTCGGCGATGAAAATGTGTTTGCGAACGAGCTAGGAATTCCCGCGTTGGTTTTGGGGCCTGAGGGTGGCAATATTCACTCGCCCAACGAGTGGGTGTCCGCTGAATCGCTAGGACAAGCGGTATCGGTTTATGATTCTCTATTTGAGAAGTACTTTCGTCAGCTCAGTTCGCTGGCGTAAGGCAACTCACCAAGGTCGTAATAGGATAGCGCGAAGTCATTGAAGTCGCGTTCTTCGACACCATCGAACACTTTGAAGTTTTGGGCGAGGATGCCGAAGCTCGGATTATGATGCATTTCGTAGTGGTGTGCTTCTTCTGATACAAAGCGTCGGCTGTTTCGTCGAGCTGCATAGACTACGCCCTTCGACGCCAAATTGCTCTCACCGTAAATCGCGTGGACATGCTCGGTAGACGTTTGTTTAATAAATTGCACTAATTCCCATGTCAGAGCCTGATACAATCCGTTTCCGCGAAGCCGTTGGACTGTGGCTCCTTCAGTGATTTCATAAAGGTTTAAAGTGCCAATGCCATTGATTTGAATTCGCCCGTTTTCCGCAACAGCTGTTGAGGCTACGTTGCCCTGCTGATCAGTTATATAGGCAATAGTGTTGTTATGGTCTGACAGCAGATTGTGCACGCCCTCAGGGCTGAAACCAAAAGTCTCGAATATTTCGTAGAGGGGCGGCGCGGCGGATGTGCGTTCGCCATCCGGGGTTGATGGCGGTATCAGATGGAGTCGATACCCTCTTTCCTTGAGCCCTGACCGTGGATGTTTTTCGGGATCCTGGGGCGCGCGTGTAGCGGAAATCAGCTGGTGATGGCGGTCAAATGTCTCATCGTCCACAGCGCGGTCGGGTGATATCCAGGCTGCGTAGACGATGCCATAGTTCGGCAGGCCATGTAGTGGCAAGACCCCTTCGCATCTGATGTCGTGATCGTGTAAAGCCATGACGGCGTCGCGGTTGCCAACGAATCGGATCGTCACTCGGGTGACGCCGGTCCGCGTTGCATCCTCGATCTGCTCTGAGAACTGTTCTGCGAAGCCGGCGACTCCTTGAGCATTTTCGATAGCAGTGGGGAAGAACCCGCGGATTCTGTTGTTGGACGCGGCCTCAGGTGGCCAGCATGCCCCGATCGAACTAGTCGTCGATGCGCCCTGCGAATTTGGCGGATCCCTGTCCATCCTTTTGCCCCTATCGCTGATCGTGGTTCGTTGCCGACAGAATGTATCCGTTTGTCCACTCGATATCGCGTATATCGAGGTGTACGAAGGTGCGAGCCGACATTACTGTGCCAATCCGCCCTCGTAGTTCTTTGAGGCTCGCTCCCCTCGTTGAGTCGGGAAAAGGATCACATCCTTGATCGAAGGTGAGTCGGTCAAGAGCATGGTCAGGCGATCGATCCCGATACCGACCCCGGCAGTCGGTGGTAGACCGTATTTCAACGCTCGTATGAAATCGTGGTCCATCTTCATTGCCTCATCGTCGAACTCAATGGCGGATTCCTGCTCGCGGAACCGCTCGAGTTGCTCGGCCGATTGGTTGAGTTCGGTGTAGCCGTTGCAGAGTTCTCTTCCACATACAACAACTTCGAAGCGCTCACTGTACCCTTCCGCGGCTCGATGCCTGCGGGCCAACGGTGAGGCTTCGGTAGGATACTCTGTTATGAAAATAGGACCCTGGAGCTTGTGCTCAACTAATTTCTCGTAGAGTGCTAGAAGGATGCGGCCAGGACCGTAATCGTTGTAGAAGTCGACGTCGTGTTTCTGGCACTGTTCTTTCAGGCGATCGACCGGACTGGAAACAGAGACTTTGACGCCCAATGCATCGCTCACCACGTCCTCTAGGCTGATTCTTTGCCAAGGGGGCGAGAGGTCGATTACTTGACCCTGGTAGCTGATGACGCTCGTCCCATGGAGATGAATCGCAATATATTGGACTAAGTGTTCGACCATATCCATTTGATCTGTATAGTCCCAATATGCCGCGTACGCTTCCATCATCGAGAACTCTGGGTTGTGACGCGTCGACATGCCTTCGTTTCTAAAGACTCGCCCTATCTCAAATACGCGCTCGAGCCCACCAACTACCAGACGCTTTAAATATAATTCGGGTGCGATGCGGAGGTAGAGATCAATGTCAAGCGTATTGTGATGGGTCACAAACGGCCGGGCATGAGCGCCCCCGTGAATTGGCTGGAGTATAGGGGTTTCAACCTCAATGAATTCGCGTTTATGTAGAAAGTCGCGGATCAGCGCAACGATCTTGCTTCGCTGAATGAACCGATTTCGCGCTTCGGGGGTCGAGGCTAGATGTAGGTACCGCTGGCGCGCCAGAGTATCAGCGTTGATTATTCCCTTGTGTTTATCGGGAAATGCGATCTCAGTAGCGGCGAGCTTCACCCAGTCTGACAAAAAGACGCTTGGTTCGCCACGCCGCGTACGACCGCAGGACCCTTTAACACCAATCCAGTCGCCGATAGTCAACTTCTGAAATTCGTCGGCATCGGGCGTCGTGCCAGTATCCACTACCAGCTGTACCGATCCGTGCATGTCGTTGAGATCGCAGAAAATTAGACCGCCTTGATCGCGTATCGCCAAAAGGCGGCCAGCGGTTGCTATTTCACGATTGTCGCCATCATCTATTAGCTTCAGAATCGAGTCAACGCCGTGAGTCTTGTTGTACGAGTACTGTCGCTCTGGATTGCCGCGATCTTTGTAGGCTTGCATAATGGGTAACAATCTCTTCGTCTTAACAGGGCATTGGCCAGGATTGAACATGCCATCCCGATGAAGGTCAATCTAGGGCTGTGTGGAGCCGCAGAGAAGCTTGTGGATTCTAGCAAGGAGGATGCTAGTCCGACGGTCAGTGTTTTAAAGACTTGGCCGCGGGTCCGCTAATTCATAATAAGACTTATGTCCGTTACCCCATAGAGTCACGCGGTGCGCCAGGTTGGCGATCTGAGTGTCGTCGAAGTTAGCGCTGTCTGCTCCCGGTCATCGTGAGGGCTGATGAACTGGTCAATATAGCATGTTATCGATAGGTCGGCTAGCTTTTTCTCGCAGGCTGCAGATGGAATCTGAGCCGCGAGAAGATCGCGAGTCCCCGCACCATCGCTGCGCGGGCCAGGGTACCGCTCGACCGCGTCGCGGAGTGGGATATTCAGCGCGTGGATGAGACGACTCATGGCGACGGGGATCGTGCTCAGCGCCTTCGTGAGTTGACAATTGCGCGGCCGGGCGCCAAGTACTTCGCTCTCACGCTGCGCGCAAACCGACGGGGACAGCCTGTATGGCACGCGCAGACCCGCTTTGTCGGTTGGTCGGATCGAAACCCGCGCTGGGAGATGCGACAAGCCAGCCTCGTAGATGCGGTCAAAATGACGCAATTGTGGAATTCCATCAATCAGACATG
This sequence comes from Mycobacterium sp. BK086, assembly GCA_004362315.1. GTDB lineage: Bacteria > Actinomycetota > Actinomycetes > Mycobacteriales > Mycobacteriaceae > Mycobacterium. Next base: position 209,997 of record SNWL01000010.1, on the reverse strand, counting down.
GCTTGTCGTGCACGACGATCACGCATTTGCCCTCTTCGTTAGACGAGGCGGAAACGCACTGGTGGAACGGAAGTTCGCTGAGAAGCGTATGCCTGGCGTGATTAGCCCGATAGAGAGTGTGCATGACGGTGGAGTAGAGGTCGGCGGCTTCGGATTCCTTGCGACGGGACACATGGCCGATCAAGCAATCGACCGTCGTACTCCCAACCGAACGCTCCGCATGCGGGTGCTAAAGCGCGATAATTACCGATGCGTGATCTGTGGCCGTCGGCCAGGTGATCACATCGACCTCGAGCTGCACGTGCACCATCTCATCCCCTGGCGCATTGACGGCCCGACGGCAGAGGAGAACCTCGTCACCCTATGTGGAACATGTCACAAGGGACTTGTGCCGGACTATGAACCGATGTTGCGCGAACTCGCGGGATTACCAGGGCCGGCAAGACCGATCGACGACGGAAACGCGGAGTTTGACGAGGACGTCGCCCGGTACCGGGAATGGGTCGCTAGACAGATTGCAGAGCGCCAGGTAACAACCGACGTTGGTCAGTGAGGGGTCTGCTGCACGAATAGGTGACATCTGAGTTGGATTGCCCAGCGTGGGCGGGCTGGAAGGATGTCGTTGTGCCCAGGCCCTACCCTCGTGAGTTCCGCGACGATGTCGTACGTGTGGCTCGCAACCGCGATGACGGCGTGACGATCGAGCAGATCGCCACCGATTTCGGTATGCACCCGATGACGCTGCACAAGTGGATGCGCCAAGCCGATATCGACGAGGGCACCAAACCGGGAAGGAGCACCGGTGAGTCGGCGGAGCTGGTCGAGTTGCGTCGCCGAAACCGGTTGTTGGAGCAGGAGAACGAGGTCCTGCGGCGGGCCGCGGCGTATCTGTCGCAGGCCAATCTGCCGGGAAAAGGATCTACCCGCTCGTGAAGGAGCTCGCTGCCGACGGGATCCCCGTCGCGGTGACGTGCCGGGTACTCAAGCTCGCCCGCCAGCCCTACTACCGGTGGCAGGCCAATCCCATCACCGACGCTGAGTACATCGAGGCCTACCGCGCCAACGCCCTGTTCGACGCCCATCGCGACGATCCGGAGTTCGGCCACCGCTACCTGGTCGAGGAGGCCCGCGATGCCGGCGAGCCGATGGCCGAATGCACCGCCTGGCGGATCTGCTCGCAGAACCAGCTGTGGAGCGTATTCGGCAAGAAACGCGGCAAGAACGGCAAGGTCGGTCCGCCAGTCCACGACGATCTCGTGGAACGCGACTTCACCGCCGATGCACCAAATCAGTTGTGGCTGGCTGACATTACCGAGCACCAGACCGGTGAAGGCAAGCTCTACGTCTGTGCGATCAAGGACGTGTTCTCCAACCGCATCGTCGGCTACAGCATCGATTCGCGGATGAAGTCACGGCTGGCGACCAGCGCACTGAGCAACGCGATCGGCCGCCGCGGTCAGGTCGCCGGCTGCGTGGTTCACACCGACAGAGGGTCGCAATTTCGAAGCCGGAAATTCGTCCGTGCCCTCAACCGTCGCGGGATGGTCGGCTCCATGGGCCGCGTCGGTGCGGCCGGGCGATAACGCCGCCATGGAGAGCTTCTTCAGTCTGCTGCAGAAGAACGTGCTCAACCGCCGCTGACACCGCCGCTGGAACACCCGCGAAGAACTACGGATCGCGATCGTCACCTGGATCGAACGCACCTACCACCGCCGCCGCCAGGCCGGCCTCGGCCGGTTGACCCCGATCGAATTCGAAGCAATCATGACCCCACCGGCCCGCGTGACCGAAACTGTCACCCATTCGTGCAGCAGACCCGTTGTCGGTGCCTGTTGCTAGCGTGCGGCGAGTGGAGTCAGTTCGACCCCACAGAAGGAGAGGTCTGAGATGGCTAACAACCCGAATAGTCGACACGTAGTGCCGAATCCCAAAGGCGGGTGGGATATCAAGGCGCCGGGTGCCGAGCGGTCCAGTAAGCACACCGATACGCAAGCGGAGGCGATTGGCCGGGCTCGTGAAATCGTGAAGAACAGCGGTGGTGGCGAGGTCACGATTCACGGCCGCGACGGCAAAATACGTGATTCTGACACTGTTGCCCCGGGCAACGACCCGAACCCGCCGCGGGATACGCGCTAGGCGCCGGCCGCAGATCAAGTCCTGTGACCGTCAGCGGGCTTACAGTGCCTACGACCTATCTCGCCTGGCCGTTGCGCGTGCTGCAACCTAGTCGAGCAGATTGTGGTGACCTCGCCACTCGCACAAGGCTTACCGTCGTCAGCCGACGATGCCCACGACGTTTAGGCGCTCGTTGCTCGCAAGGGCGAGGTCTCGTTCGAGGCCAACTGGGTTGACCAGAAGCCTGCCGGGATCGTGAACGAAACAAACCAGCGTCGTCGCTCCTCGATTGGCCGCTGGGTCGCTGTAGCGTGTGACGTCCTCCGCCAGTTCGCTGCCGACTCCTCTATCAACCAGCGTCGGACGTGTCTTCTTAACTTCGACGACGATGCCTGCATCAGGCAATAGCTGGCACCTCTCGCCCGAGATCACCAAGCCACCCGCGTATTTCTGCGCCTTCCAGAAGACGCTCATTGGAAGCGTCTTAGCTGAAATCGGCGCCGCTCGAGAATCCGGAGATTGGGACATGTTCGTCGCGAACTGGGAACGGCATCGAGTCGGTTAAGACGAACGCTCCAGGCGCCACCGTCGTCGATCTGTCCGACTGACGCGGTAGCCGTCGCCGTCCCGAACGGCGCCAAGCTGGAAACTGGCTCGTTGGCGGTTGGCTCTTTCGACTGGCTGATCGCGAAATGTCCCCAGGCTTGTAGGGGCATAGTTAGTGGGTTGCGTCGTACCCCTCATCGAGCATTGATGACGAAACGGCCACTCTGCGTATCGATCTCGCGGTGCCAGAAGCTGTACGTCTTCGACCAGTGCAGCTAGCAGCTTGTTGTAGCTGGCCCGGATCTCGCCCATGCTGCCTTCCTCGATCTCGTCACCTTCCTGATGGGTAAACAGTCGCTCCCATTCCGGGTGCCACTCCTGTCCGGCGGCTTCGCGTCGTCGGATGAATCCGCTTCGATGGAGCCTGTCACCAAACAGTCGGCGACGCCGGTGGTCTGGCCGGATGTTATTGGATTTGGCAGAGTTTCGCAGCAGCTGGGAATTGCGTCCACACCGCTGTTCGTGTTGTGGACTGGCGCGTCTACGATCTCGCCGTGCGTCGGAGTGCACGCGCTCGTTCGTGCTGCGTCACGCTGGAGTTATTGAGCACCTTTGTGATGATGACTGCGAAGAAACGAGCAGGGCTGATCTCAGCGGGCACTAGATCGTGGCGAAGGCGCAAATGTGGCAACTCGCCAAGCTCCGCATTGATGCCGCCCTGGACTTCTTCGTCAACGTCTTCGACTTCGACATCATCTGGCTCCATAACAGCGCCGCTGTCGTCATTTTCAGACTCTTCTGGTGTCTCGCCCTCATACTCGGGGATGACTAGGGCGCACGCGTCGTACGCACCGTCTTCTCGACTGAGCTTGCTCAACAGGTCAACTATCCAGTCGAATATTCTGGGTTCTTCGGTGTAACACGTTGAGCGCAAGCCAAAGACAAATCCCAGCGCGGATAGAGGGTGTCGTAGTGCGAGGTTTTTCGCGTCGCCGTAGGACTCCTCGACTCGGTTCGCGGCATTCTTGCCGAAAGACGAGTCCATTCTCTTGCCTGATATGAGGATTTCGGGACCCGTCTGCCAGTGCGACATGATGACGTCGACTTGCTTGAGGTAGTTCTTACCTGCAATGTTCGCAGACGCCGCTGTAACCCCTTTCACACCAGTGCTTTTGCGTAACCGATCCCAAAGCTCGTCCTTGATCTTCTTTGGCATCCTCTCGACGAAGAGAATGACGTCCCGATCGACAACCCGTGGAGGGCTTGCGCGCGGCCATACTGCGTCCGGGTCAAGTCCTGCCCGTCGCAGTTCGTAGGCAACCCAGACATCGAACGCCAGTGCTGGCACACCAGATTGGGTGGTAGCCGCGAGGTGCAGTGGCACAGCAAGAAGCGTCTCCAGCGTGTCAAAATCAGGCTCGTACGCCGTGCCGTCGCTGGCCCATGGGTTCACATCCTTGCGCTCTGCCCGATCAACGATTGCGTCGAATAGGGGCCATGCCCGCGCTTTGGCGGAGGGTTTACTCGGCATTGCGGGCCGACCGTCCTCGCGCTAGTCGCCGCGCTGTGAGGGTGGCGTGGTCGCTGCGGATGCTGTGGAGTTCGTCGGTCGTAAGCGCACACCCAGTATCGATGCTCGCACGGGCGTCGCTATTGGCTACCAGTAGCGCATCGTCCACGAGGGCAACGGCGTCGAGAAGTCGTCCTGCACTTAACTGCTTGGCGACAAGAGGTCGGATGTGGCGGAGTGCGCCAGCCTGACGCTGAACATGTTCGGGTGATGGCATGGGAAGCAGGTCGGCCTCCCGCGGTTCGATTTTTAGCATTCCGCCGCCATAGGCGCGACCGACCGTCTCTGCTCCGAGCAGGGTTACAGAGTTTAGTGAGGCAATAGGCAACAGACTCATCCCGACGGCGCGGAGGTTGTCGCGGAGGTAGATGCCGTGCACCGAATTTAGATGATGCGTCCGCGCGCCGTTGCTGGCGATGCGGGGGGTATCGGCATTCATGTATGTCAGGAAGAGGTCAGCGGGCCGAAGATACGGCACGCGCCACCAAGGCGAACGCACGCGGCATTTGTACGCTCGATGAACGTCGAGAGTCTCGCCCGACTTGATGTAGCGCCAGGCGGCTTTCGACGGTTCACCTGATGGACGGAACAGATAAGTAGCCTGGCCGTCGTTGTTGCCGAGGTCTATCCATTCCTTCTTCGTAAGCGTGAGCCTTCGTAGGTGCCGAGATCCCGGTGGAGACAAGGGAATAACGTCGGATTCTCCAAGGCCAAGCTCAGCGACCTTGTTCGGGGACAATGTAAAGAAGCGGTTGTCTCCGGTGACCATTCCGAGCGTGGTGTCACCCCAACGCTCCAAAGGAACGAATGTATCTGACCTGAGGGCCGCGTCGTAGGCACTCGACCCATCAGCAGACAACAGCCCGCCGGTCCACTTCGCGGTCTTATGCGGCGGCGTCCAGCGTCGCCATGCTGCCAGATTGGTTAGGCCAGCCGCGTCCCGAAGCGGCCATAGTGTCATGTGATCGGTGAATACGTCCCCGTCGGGTCGGTAATCGTCCGCAAGCAGTAACACAACCTCTTCTAAGACGCCGGGAAAGATCCGTTGATCGAATATGACAAGTCTGACTTCCGAGAAGTGTTCCAACAAAAACTGACGTACCGGAGAGGCGTAATTCACCGTCAGCAGTTCCGCTGGCAGCACCAAAGCCAACCGCCCACCGGTCTTTAAGTGCAGAGCGGCGTGGACTGTAAACGCCGCCCAGGACGAAGCGAGGTTGGTCAGCGGCACGCCTGCACGAAGGGCGGCCTCTCTTGCGCGGGAACGTGACTCGCCAACGAAGTCTTGGTATCGGATATACGGTGGATTTCCTACGACAGCGTCGTACTTGCCAAACTCGGAGTGCAAGAAGAAATCACCCGAATGAATCCGCGCCTTCACACCTTCGGCGCGAAGCGACTTCTCTGCCTTGCGAGCCGACGCCGCGTGAAGTTCAACCCCCACCAGTTGGCCAGTGTGGCTCCGGCGCTGTCCAATCTGGTGCAGGAATACTGCCTCGCCACACGACGGCTCAAGCACTGCACTCGTTGGGTGCTGCACGGCCCAATCGACTAGAAATCGGGCGACGGGAGTTGGCGTGAAAAATGCACCACGAGCCTTCCGTTGTGAGGCGGTGTCCCCAGGCAGCATGGCCAACATCCTGCCTGAGGGAGCCGACAGGATTGTGCAAACCCGCCGACCCGTTGGACGCAATCGGATGCAGACTTGCGCCTACGGGCATCTGCCGAGTGCTGTCCGATGTACAAGCGGCGGGCTTGGCTCCCTTGTCATGGATGGGGCGCGGGATATGGCGTCGCTTCGCCAAGTGAGTGACGTGGCAGTTGCCGATGAACGCTGCCTGAAGCGCGAACGCGCCGACCGGGTTCATCCGCATGCTTCGATTTGGGCCGTACCCTGCTCGCCATGTCGTGGAAATCGCTGATGCCCCGGCCCTGGTTTGTCGCCATATTTTTCGTTGGAGCTTTCCCCTGGGGGATGTTGGCCGTTTGGACGCCGCCGTTCGGTCTCAATTGGGGCTTGATGGGAGCGGTCGCGGTTGTCGGCTTGGTTGCGGTGATTGGCGCGGTATACGTGGGCCCAAAGGCTGGCAACTCAGCGGCGCGGACAGCGTTCGAGGTGATTGCATTCATATCGTTCACCGAGGGCGCATTTGCGTGCTGGTATGCCACGCTCTCCGCCCAATCCAGCGAGGCGTTTGCGCCTCCGCTGTCGAAAGTCGATGCGGTGTATTTCACCATCAGCACCGCCACGACAACCGGCATGGGTGACATCCACCCGGTCAGCGCTGCGGCGCGGATGGTGGTGACCGTGCAGATGGTCTTGAGCCTATTCCTGATCGCAGCCGCTTTGGGTGTTGCGCTCCAGCGGTTTCTGTCTGCCTCGGACAAGTGATCCGGCCCGCCGCGTCTATTTTGAGGCCTTTCGGAAGCTTCGAATGAATCGCGCAAGAATCGCCGCCACGCTTTGAGGAGACTTGGGCCGGCCATCAGAACCAACCACTCTGACCTGGGGTGATGATGGGGAACTGCCAGAGCTTGCCGCGACAAACGCCCGGGTCGGTGCATTTCGTCGCGTTCGCATCTAGAAAGTCAAGCGACGACAGCCGAGTGTGCACTCGTGCCGTCCGCCGAACTGCTTTCCCGGAGACTTTCAACCGCGCTGGCCGCGGAGGCTTCCCGGTTATCAGCGCGGTGATTACGCTGCGCGACGACGCCGACGAACTGAAGCCAGATCGGGCATCGGGGGCGCTGGAGCACCACCGAGCTCTACCTCCTGTCGCTCCGCGAATTGGTCGAGCAGGCGTTGGTAGATCGGCAACAGCTCCTCGGTGTAGTCGCCAGGCAGGACCTCTCCGCCCCACACCCCGTGGGTGGCGCGGCTGACCACCGCGTTATATCCGCACCGGCCCAGAAACGGGCAGTCCAAGCACTGGTAAGCAGCACGCTCTCGGTCACGAAACGGCGAGAACCACAGTTCGCGCTGCAGTGGATCGTCTGTACGGCAGGGGGTTTCAACGTCCGTCTCAAACAATCGCCGGCGGTCCGGGGCCAGCATCCGCTGCAGGTCACTGACACCGAGGCGAGCACCCTGATTTGTCGTAGTCACGTGGTTCCCTTCATCTGGAGCACGAGGTCGCGTCTCGCACCAAACCGGTAATTACCGTTCTATAACCGGTAATTACCGGTAGACTAGCAGTGTTCCACCGTCATGTCTCGCGCTAGTCTTGCGGGCGGAAACGGGTACTGCAGACGGGCTTTGATGTCGGAATCTTGAGAACCCATGGCGGAGGGCCGGAGCCGCATCGCTCCGTGCGTTGCCTTTTGGTGTCTACATGCGCCCTAAATTGCCGGTTTTGTGGGGTCGAGTGCGGTTGATTACCGGTTCGTCAGGCAGAATGAGAACACTATGTCGTGGGAGCAGCTGGCACTGGAGGTGCGTAAGCGCCGAAAAGAGCTCGGGCTTACGCAACCTGACGTCGTGGAGCGCGGCGGCCCCTCGGTGGAAACCCTTCGCATGGTGGAGAACAACCGCGCCGGCCGGCTCCGCCCACGCAGCCGCCGAAATCTGGAGCAGGTGCTGCAGTGGGAGTCCGGCAGCATCGACGCCATCCTGGCTGGCGGTGTACCGACCGTTGAGCAGGCAAAGCCAAGCGAGCCACCGGAATCCGACCGATTTTGGGCCGCCCGTCAGGTTGTGTCGCTGAAGGCTACTTTCGCCCGAATCCGGGAGGGTATGGCGGGTGATGCCCAGAAGGCACTGCTGGCCGAGATCACCCGGTCAGCGAAGGAGGCCGAGGAGGCGATCGTCACGGTCCTTCCGTGGCTGGATGACGCCGAGCGCGGGGTGGCGATTCAGCTGCTGGTCGACTTGCGCGCACCCATCGCTTGAGGTGAGCGCCTGAGCCGTCGGATGCAGGGCCAATTAGCGTGGCGCCGGGCTCGGCGGGGTGTTGGTGAGCGCGGGACCGGGGGCATACCAGCCGGGCAGGTACTCGACGTATCCCCACGGAGGCAGCTGACCTGCCGGCGGGTGGAGGATGTCGCGCACGTCGATAGGTTGTTGGGGCGCCCATGACGGCACCGGCTGGTAGCCGCTGGTGGGATCGGGGGCCCATACGTTCGGTGCCAGTTGTTGGTAGCCGTGCGGCCCGAGGGCGCCCGCACCCGGGTGGGTGATGTCAGCGATGTCGAGGGGATGTTTGGCCTCCGGCGGCGCTGAGGCGCTGGGGAAGTTGGGGTCGGGGTAGTAGAGCCCCGGCCCGATCGGGATGGTGCCGTACGGGGCGACCTGTCCGGGTGGCACAGGGATGATGCGGTCGAGGTCGATCCAGTACCGGGGATCCTGGCCGTGTGGTTTCTGGTCGGCGGGGGCCAGCGGCATGTCGTAGCTAGTGGCTTGGATACCGTCGGGATGTGTTGGCGCGGTCAGTGGATCGCCGACCAGAGCGGGTTCTGCGGCAGAGACTTGGTAGGCGCTGAATCCGGCGAGAGCGTCGGCATGGAGTTGGGTCCGTTGGGACCGCAGCGCGGCGATGACGCCGCTGTAGCGGCCGAGGCCGCCCGGGCTGTTGTTGGCGCGGATTGCAGCCTCGAGTCGAGATTTGTTGTCGTCGAACTGTTCTGGGCGTGGTATCGCAGCGACTGCCGTGCGGTAGTGCTGCAGGTGGGTGTCGATCGCAGTGGCGGCGGCGCGGGCGTGCGCGGCGTGGGTGGTGTACCAGGTGGCAAGTTCGGCGATGCGGTCGGCGGCTACCTGTCCTGAGTCCGAGGGCCATACCGCGTTGAGTTGCCATGCGACGCCGTTTGTTGCGGCTACCGTGTCGTCGAGGGTGGTCGCGTGGCTGGTGAGCCAGTCGGCTGCGGCGATCATGCCGGAGGTGTCGCCGTTGTGGACGAGCGTGGCGATGGCATGACCGTCACCCGGGACGGTTTCCACGACCGGGGGCTGCACCGCAGGAGGGATTGCGCTAGGGAGATCGACGGTGGTCGGTGCGGGAAGTGGCTCGACCGAGCCGCTCCCGCCGAGCACGGTTTGCCCTGCCGTGTCGAGGTCGAGATACGTTGCGGCGCTGTCGTTCAGCATGGCGGCGCGGGCGGCGCTGATTGCGGCGGCAAAGGCACTGAGGGCACCGATGGCATTGATGCGGGCAGCGACGGTGCTCGCGATGGCGATGGATACGGGGTCGTGCGCCACCGGTATGACCGCAGGTGCTGTCAGCTGGTTGTCCGACGGCGCCGACCGTAGTTGTTGGGCGGCTTCGATCACCTCGTCTGGGCTGATATTGAGATAGACCACGAGTTCCTCGCCTGTAGCCGGATGAGGGTTGCGTCGTTGGACGCCAGGTTGATGTGAGCCTAAGCGCGCGTTCGGACGCAGGACTGCGGCAATTTCTGGGAGTGGACGATTTGGCCGTAGCTGAGTGTCAGTGGGGGCCGAGATACTTGCGTCATGCCCGCGTCATCGAAGGCCTGGACTGTCGGCCCGGGTCGCAACACCCTTCCCGCCGTAACGGGCGGGCGCTTACCTGACCCATTGCGTTGTGGCAGCGCCAACCCGCTCGCGTCGGGACCCGACGACCTGTGGCGACAGTGGTGGAATTATGCCTGTGCCAGCGCCCAGCGGTACGCCCGCGGTGTTGAGCCGCCGGAGATCGAGCTGTGGGGTCCGGTTCTCGACGACAAGGAGGCCGTTGTGTTGTCGGCTGACATGGTGTGTTCGCGGCTGTTCGGGGGTGACGGGCGGTACGACACAACAACGTGGATTGCGCTGGGCCGGCCTGCGCTGCTCGTAGGAAGCGTTGTGGCCAGCGCGGCGGTCAACCATCACCGCAAGGTGGCTGCTCGCCGTGACGCCGTTCCGCGGTGGCGGGACGCGCGCACCACCCGCGTCGTCGCCACATCGTTTCGGGTGCTGTGCAGTACGCCCGTGGGATGGGACAGCTTCTCGTACGACTTGGTCAGCGACTTTCATCCCGACCTCGAGCGGTGGTCGTTGACGATGGGCTTCGGCACGGACCAGCTACCGCTGCGTTTGGTCGGACCGCCGGCCCCCGCACTTTGTCTGTGGACGGCCACCGCGGTGCTCGGCGATCGCTGGGTCGACGATCCGCGGCTGGCGGCCCTCCTAAATTGACACTGTGGCAAACGCTTTGGCCGAGGTGGGAACGACAATGCCGGATGGTGCAGGTGGGTCGTCTTGACGCGCTGGCTGGCGCCGACCGACGGGACGCGGTTTGCGGGGTTTCGGGCGATTTTGGCGGTGCAACGGGTGGGCCAGCGCGGTTAGGATCGCAGAATGGCGCCAGCTGAGTTTGCGATGGAGCCCGAGTCGACGAGCGCCGGGCTGACCAGTGCCGGGCAGCTCCGTGCCCAGGTGTTGGCCAGCGGCCTTCCGGTGCTGCCGGTCGGCAACTACGTCAGCGGTTACAGCGCCCTGGTCGAAGCGGTGCTCGCCGGTTACACCGCGGATCTGTCGGAGAGGGTGGCTACGGGGATGACCCAGGCCGCGACGAGCGTAGCGACGATGCAAAACACCGAACAGACCGGTCAAACGATTCTGTCTTCCTGAGGAGGAAGCCGTGACGACGACGTCTCCCTGGGGCCCACAGGACGGTCCGCCGCAGCCGCCGCCATCGTCGTCCATGCCGCACCACCCAGGTGCGCCCGTTGGCGGTGGCCCGGTGTCGCCCGGTGGTCCGCCGGTCCAACCCAGTGCCTTCGGACCTCCACCTGGCCGACCCAGCGGAAAGCCGTGGGGATTGTTGGCTGCGTTCACCGGAATCGTGATCGTGGCGGTGGCAGCGACGGCTGCCACCACGTATGCCATTGCAGGCGATCGCGGTTCGGCTCAGTCGCCAGTCGCGTCGACGTCGTCTCCCTCACCACAGTCAAGTGCCCCAGTCGCGAGCGGCGAGGGTGTGGCCGCGAAATCCCAACTCTGTCAAGCCTTTGACGCCGCTACACGGGGCGCTGACTCGCAGGGGCCCATCGCAACTGATGGCGCACTCAACTTCCCCGTCGTGCTTCGGACGATTAATAGCGCCGCTTTGGTTCAGAACTCAATCACATCCCAAGTTCCCGATGATGTTGCAAATACCGCGCGATCATTCATTGCTGGCCAATTGAACCTCGTCGCGGGCGCAACAGGTCACGCTTCGACCGAAGAGCTGGTTCGGCTCAATGATGCATCGAACGCTGCCACTGACCGCTTCGCAGATGCGTGCGGTTTGCCACGCTAATGGTCAACATCTCTGCCACATCCAGCGATGCGGCTCCGGGCACCTTTCAAGGCGCAGGTCGTCCTGATCCTTCGCGATCAATCGTGGCTCAGCAGATGCTTGACATGTTCGGTGCTGCTGATCCCGTCGCCCCGGATCTGCCATCCTCGAGCGTAGACGTGCCTAGGCCGCAGCGCCTGTTCACTGAGACTCTGATCGGTGGCGTGTGGCCCACGGAGTCCGAATCCGCGTTGCGCGACGTAGGCAATCGATTGACGCGGCTCGGACACGAGCATAGTGCCGCTGCCACAAATGCTTTAGCGAAAACAGATGAGGTGTTCGACGCGTACTGGACGGATGGATCTGGCGCAGAGGCGGCCCAAGAGCACTACCGCGCCGAATACGTCTTGCACAGCCGCCTATCCGAAGCCCTCCAAACAAGTGGTGCCGGATTTGCGAGATTGGGCGACAGCGTCGGGCGGATCAAGACGAAGATGCGGGACGCGCACGACAGTGCCCACCGGGAGATCGAAGAGAAGCTCCGATCGAACAAGGGCGAGCCGGTTATCTTCAGCGACGTCCTTCCTCGATACCGCACCTTGATCCAGCAATATTCAACAGAGCTAACTGGTTTCGTCGGTGACGAGATCAAGAGTTTCGTGAATACAGTCCCGTTGCCGCAGAGCCCTGTAACCGGAAAAGGAGATGGCGACGGCGGTGGTCGAAGTAAGCCAGGTCCCAGCGGTGACCAACCCGCTGGCGGTGACCCGGAAACCCAAGCCACTCAACCAGGAGGCCGCGATAAGCCGACCCCCGGCGAGACACCGGGCGTTCCTGCCGAGTTCGGAACGCCCGGGCTCGATGCTCCAATAGGCGGTCGGCATATTCCGGCCAGAGTCCCCAGCGGCGAAAGCAAGCCTTCGCTCCCTTCCTTGCCGTCGCTGCCCTCGGCTGGCGGGGGGAGCGGTTCGCCGTTGAGCAGCGCAGGTGGTGGCCTCGGTTCGCTGTCGGGGCTTGTTGGCAATCCGGGATCGTCTATGGCAAGCAGTCTTTCGCAATCGGCGTCAGCGTCCAACCCTGGCGCTTTTCCGCAGCAGGCCTCGAAAGCGCTGTCATCGGCTTTCGGCGAAAATTTCGGGAAGGGACTGGCCGCGGGCGCCCAAGCCGCGAGTGGATTCCCTTCCGTACCACCCCAGGCGCCGCCGGGGCCGCTGGCAGCGCCACCTGGACCCGGTTCGACACCGGTGTCAGCGGCACCGGCCGCAGCTGCCGGACCGCTGGCGGCGTCGGCCTCGTCAGGATCGTCTGGTGGCACGTCTACGGCTGCGGGAGGGAGTGCTCCGGCGAGTCCGATGACGTCGTATGGCTCGGTCATGCCGCCTGCACCAGCGGCGGCTGCCGGCGGTGGGTCGGCGGCACCGTCGCTTCCTCCGCCGTCGACATCCCCGGCATCGGGTCTTGGGGGCGCGGGGGCAGCTGCCGCGGGTTTCGTTCCTGCAGTGGCCGATCCGACTCCCAAGCGAGTGAGCCGCGACGTGTCGATGTCGGACTTGGAGTCGGCGCGCGCCGCACTGGCCGACCTCGCGGCGGCGTCGAGTGTCGGATATCCGGTGCTGCACTGGGCCGTGGCGGTGGCGCGGGGAGCATCGGGGTTGCCCGAGATGTGGGTGGCCACCAACGAAGGCGCCTCCTACATTCCCCAGGATGTCTTCATCCCGCGCGCCATGGTGCTGGCAGCCGGCCACGATCCCGCGTTCGACGCGCGCTGGTTCGGCTGGACCAATCCGGCCGAGACGGTGCTGCGCGCCATTCAAGCCCGCGGTGATGTCGTTTCGGCGATCGCCACCACCTGGCCGCAGGACTCCGACGTCGTCACCGACGCCACCCCGGACGTGGCTGTCGGCGTCGCACCGAGCGGCAATCCGCTCGAGGCACAAGCATCGAACTTGACGCGTAACCGATCGCACCGGCTGGAGACCGTCGAGCCGGCGCTATTCCACGATCTGGAGCGCGGGGAGGCCGCTGCGGTGAGTGCGTATCTGCGCCAGGTCATCCAGCAGGTGAGCTTTGATGGCGGTCCGGAGCTGTCGGGGATCGCGCAATCCATTGCCCGCAGCTTGATTTCGCAGCGCTGGCCGTCAGCAGACGAGTGGGCGGGGCTGCGGAACGAATATGACGGGCAGCGTTTGATGGCCAGTTCGCAGCGGCCGGGCTTGATCGGTATCGAGGAGCCGGGCCAGTTGCTGGCCTACCAGGTCGAGTACGTCCACTGCCGTCGGCTGGAAACACTGATGTGTTGTGAGGGCGGCTCCACCGCCGACATCGTCTACGCGGCAGCCACTGCCGGCGTCCTGCTCGCCTTCAACACTGTCCCCGTCTAACAGTCGATGGAACTGCCAGCGAGGGTGAGCTTTTCGGCGTGAAAGTCGTTATCCTGCTTTCATGGACGCGGCGCAGCAATACCTGTCCGAAATGGATCGCATCCTGACGGCCGCGTGCACCCTCTTCCCGGACACCGCCTCCCCGACCGTGACGGTCCTGCCGACGGTGTCACCGGTCACCCAGCAGGGGCAGGGTGGTCTCGTCGATTCAGCGAACGAGCGCGCCGCAAGCTACATCGTGTACGCGCAGCGGGCCGCCGCCGCAGTGGAGTCCGGCGATCTGGCCGCAGCTGACGCGGCTACTACCGCCAGCAACGCTCGCATCACCGCCCAGGGGATCCGCGACCGCGCTCGGTCGGAAGCGCAAGCCCGCGACGTCGGGTCAACCGCCCCGGAATCGCTGCAGGCACTAGTCTCGCGTATGGACGACGCGTTGGCGCGGATGCAGACGCATATCACGACTGTTCAGGATGACCTGTCGGGCAAAGTTGAGCGGATACGTTCTGCTGCTATGGATTTGGGCGCCAACCTTCCTGATCACCGGTAACCGCCGGCTGGCGTCACCGCCGATGTGATCATGGTCGCTGACAGAGTGGCTCGCGATGCGCGTAAGTGTTGCTGATTCACTGAGAGCGATGGTGGCGGACGTCCTACGTAGGAGCGGTGGCTTCTCGGTCAACGGAGTCCAGTTCGGCGGCTTTGAAAATGGCGTTCCGACCGACACCCGAGGGCGGCTACGTCGGCGTGGCTAATTCACCGAGGTTCACGCTGGGCTCAGCGTCGAGGCAGCGGCTACGCGACTTCTCGCGATTATTGGCGTAGTGGTGGCTGACGCGCAGCCGGTATCGTTGCGCTCAGGAGCCAGCAAACACGCTGGTCGATGTAGGAAGCAAGCCGGAGAGAGTCATGGTGGGGGACAGGTTGCAGGACGATCCTGCAGCAGATGTCAGCCGGCAGCCGGACCCTGTCACGACTGATGGCGACGTAACCGACCTGGCGCTGGGTCTCGCTCGAGGCGGAGACTGAGACGTCGTGGTGCTCTCAGTCGCGGACATTGATCGGTGGAGCGCCGATTCGGTGCGAGAGGTCTTCTACGCTGCCCAGCAGCGGGCTGCCGCCGCCCGCGACGCCGCCGAGGGGCTCGCGGGGCTCGGAGCATTCGCCACCTGGGACGGTACGGCCGCCGAGGCCGCTCGGCAGGCAGTTGGGCGGACCCGCGTCGATCTCGATGCTCACGGCAGCGAGGCCGCGGCGGTGGCCCGGGCGGCGGGCAAGGCGGCTGACGACATTGAGGCGATCAAGCGTCGGCTTGCCGATCTGCGGGCCGAAGCCGCGCGTCTGGGCATGCAGATCGACGCCGCTACCAGCACCGTCGTCGCCGGCCCCGGCATCAAGAATCCGATGGAGCTGCTATTGAAGACCGAGCAGTTGCAGCCGAAATTGACCGCCATCCTCGCTGATGCCAACACGGTGGATACCGAACTGGCCACCGCGATCGAGATGGCCGACGGGAAGCGGCCGATACCCGCCGGCGCGGGGACGGGACGTCCCGCCGCGCCTCCCGGACAAGGTGCACCGCCCGCTCAATCAGGCAAACCGCCCACCCTGCAGGACATGCTCACCGGAAACGATGCTTCCACCGATCCGACCGCGGATGAGCACACCCCGGGCAGTCTGCCGTGGATGCTGGATCAGATGCACAAGCCGGTGCCGGGCCAAGCCCCGCACCCCATCTCTCAGCAGGAGATCGACCAGTTCAAAGGCGTTGCCCGCCAGGTGATGTTGCGCGACGGCGTGCCAGCTGACCAGATCGAGCAGCGGCTCGACGCCATGATGGCCGCGGCGCGTCGGCCGCTTCCGGCGTACACGCCGCCCACGCCGGAGCCGATGCCGCCCCCCGGCTTCGGGGAGGGCTTCGCCGATCGTTGGTTCGATACCGAGCAGGGCGTCAAAAACCTTCTGGGACAGGGCGGCCCGGGGGCTCCCGGAGTGCTGGAGTCGTGGGAAGGCTTACTCAAGAGCACGAACGATCAGGTCACCAATCCGTTCGGAACCGTTGCGGGCGAAGTCAAAGAAGCACTGGACTCCCCTAGCGCCGCTTACTACCTGGGTGGGAAGTCCGCTGACGCCGCGATTGCGGCGCCGGGCATGGTGTTTGGCGGTGAAGGCGCCCTCGTTTCGCGGGGATTGGGCGAGATCGGGCCGGGCGTCTTGGAAAAGGGTCCGGTGGTGTCCCCGCACGCACCCATCGGCTTGGACACACCAGGCTCCTACACGTCGTGGGCCGACCAAGCTGCTGCTGATCTCCGGCATGCGTTCGAGCACGGTGGCCCGGTGCGGGGTTTGGCGGAGCAAGTGGCTGATCTATCGACCCACTATGTGGGCGAGAATCCGGATCGCGTCGTTCTGGGCAGGTTCGTCAATCAAGACGAAGGCTACATCGGTGACGCACGCGGTCTCAGCGGAATCTATTTCGACACTGGCGATCCCACGTGGGACGCCATCACCCAGGGTCTGAGCAAGTCGGACGCCAACGCTCTCGCATGGCGGGTCAACGAGCAGTTCCTGCGGAACCAGATGGAAAGTCAGGTCGGACGCATCGACTACCTTCTGGATCACGCGGAGTATTCGTCGCTGGAAGAGATGGCTCAGGCTCGCAGGGGGACGTTCTCCGCGATGGAGATCGACTACCTCAACAACAACGCCGCCGCCTATGGATATCGCCGCGTCGGCGATTCCTGGGTGTATGAAGGAGGATAAACATGCCGGACAGTTTTTCTGGTGACGTACAAACGATCATCGGCTCCCTCCTGTCGGAGCGCGGCTTCACAGTTGACGAGATCGACGAACGCCCACTCGTGGGCGGGCGGCCCCCACACGTTGTCTACTACCGGTCCAACGATTGCAAGATCCAGATCTACGAGTCTCGGCGTGACGGCGAAACCAACTGCATGATCGCACCGGTCGACGCTCCAAACGAATTCGGTCCTAACTCGACGAAATGGCACTATCTGGACAGGTTCGCCCAACCGCGAGAACCTGCAACTCCCGAGACGCTCAGAGCAGCTATAGCGGAGTACCGCTCGTACGCGAATCCAGTCGAGTGGGTCAGGGATCACATCGTCAAGTACTACGACGACGCGCATCGGGGGATTCTCGCGAAATACAACGAAGGGTATTCGTTGTGAGCGCCGCCGGCATGCCAGAAATCTCGTCAAGCGCCGCCCGCCTGGCAAAGCCAATGCGGATGTCTGCGCCGACAACTTATAGCGTCAGTTGCAGGCATTCGGCGACGACCGCTGACAATTAATCACCCAATCCTGAGCTGCGAAAACGACGGCCCTGCCTCTGCACTGTAAGGACGCCTTATCGCCGTAGCTGTACGCCGACCGGGTCCTTAGGTTAAGTGCATGAGTGGCTCGACCGCGTCGTATGTCCGAGAGGTCGATCGGGCGCTCGGCTCGTCGCAGGCCCTGTTCTCGCCTACCGGGGTCCGGGCAGCCGGGGGCACCAACGGGCTGTCGCCGCCCGCTGCGCCACTCGCGGGCGGAACACTCTCATCGGGTGTGTCTGTTGTCGGTGACTCGTATCGTGTTCTGTCGCAGGGCTTCGATGATCTCAACGACGAGACCGACGCGACCAGCGAACGGGGAGCGCGCGACGTCTCCGACGGCCACACGACGGCAGCCGCGGTGCGGGGTGCGGCCCGCTCGCAGGCCGCAGCGATCGCCCAGGCGACGCGGTCCCCGGCCGGCGTGCAGGCCCTGGTGTCGGCGATGGACGGCAAGCTGGCCGCGATGCAGCGCCAGATCGGCACCACCCAGGCCCAGAATCGGTTGTTGGCGTTGCGATTACGGCAGGTCGCCGCGGCGTTCCGGATGGCCGGCATGTCTAGTGGTGGCGCACCGTTGAGCTTCGGCGGGGCTGGTGCTGGCGGTGGTGGCCTGCCCGCCCTGGGCGGAATGCCTGCTCTGGGAGCACTGACAAGTGTTGGGCGGCAGGGTTTGCCGCATCGTTCTGCTGCGGGGGAGAACCGCGCGGCGCTCACGCAGATGTTCGGTCATGACGGCCGCGGCAGCGACGCCGCCGAACAGGCAGTCGCCTACGCCAAGACCAAACTGGGTCTGCCCTACATCTGGGGTGCCAGCGGCCCACGCGCCTACGACTGTTCTGGGCTGGTGCAGGACTCCTACCAGCACGCCGGCATCGCTTTGCCGCGCACCACCTACGACCTCATCCACACCGGGACGCCGGTCAGTCGTGGCGACGTCCGCGCGGGCGACCTGGTGCTGTCGAACTTCTCGGCACCCGGGGTGCCCGAGCATGTGCAGCTGGCGGTGTCCCCGACGATGGTGATCGAGGCACCGACCCCCGGTGGCCACGTCCAGTATTCGAGCATTCCGTCCGGGACGGTGGTGGTACGTCGCGTCGCCGGCTGATCCGCTCGAGAGGCGCGCAGCCGCCGTGGGAGATATAGCGCGACGGAAACCCCGACTCGGTCCGGCGGGTGTGGCGGCGATTCGCAGTGTGACCGAATGTGCGCTGCGGAATCCGTCGCGGCCGTAAGTCCTGTTACGTCCTAGCAACGCCTGTTGGGTTGCCTGTGATTCGGCAGAGTATTTGCTGTGATGGCTGTGACTGCTGTGGTATCGCGGTGCCAGCGTTTGCCTCCGAGGGCAGAAATTCGCCACAATGATCAGTAGCCTGAACAGAATTGGTGTAGTTGGGGGTTCTTGACTCGCGATAGGTTGAATGCAGTGACCCGAATGTCGTGTTTGCGTACGACACCAATTTACGGTTGCGCAGATAACAGTTAATTGCGCATCCGTTAATCGTCCCGGGTCCCTGGTGCGGATTGGGAGAAGGAGCAGCGGACCTTGGCAGAGCAGGGGGCGGGCAGCATCGACGGCGAGCGGCGGCGCCGCTTCGGCCGGGGCCTGGGCCTGGCCACCCGCACCCAGGTCACCGCGCACGCATTCATGGCCCGCCGCGCCGAGCTGGGCTTGACGCGGCGCCGGGTGCGGATGGAATCCGAGCCGGGGCGCCGCCAGACGATGGCGATCCTGGCCTCGATCACCCTGACCGTGGTGATCTGCCTGGGGGCGTTGTTCTGGTCGTTTCTGCGCCCGGCCGGATCTGTGGGCGACTCGGTGATCATCGCCGACCAAACCTCCGGTGCCCTCTACGTCAAGGTGGGCACCACGTTGTATCCGGCGCTGAACCTGGCCTCGGCACGGCTGATCGCCGGCCAGCCCGCCAACCCAGTGCGGGTGCGCCGCAGCGAGATTGACGCGATGCCGCGCGGTGCCATCGTCGGCATCCCGGGTGCCCCGTCGGAGCTGACCGCCACCGCGCCGGCGAGTTCGTCATGGCTGGTGTGCGACGCGGTCACCAAGGCCTTCGGCGCCGGGGCACCGGAACCGGTCACCACCACCGTCATCGACGGTCAGCCCGCGCTGACCGACCGCCGGCGCACCCTGGCCGCCAGCGATGCGATCCTGTTGCGCTACGCCGATGAGGTGTGGCTGATCCGCGACGGTCGCCGCTCGAAGGTCGACCCCACCCAGCGGCCGGTGCTGCTGGCTCTCGGGGTGTCCGACGAGGCGCTGGCGGCCGCCCGGCCGATCAGCCGCGGGCTGTTCGACGCCATCCCGGTCGGCCCGGCGCTGACGGTACCGGCCATCCCGAATGCCGGTGCGCCCGCTGGGTTTCCGAACCCACCGGGTCCGGTGGGCACGGTGATCTCCACCCCGCAGGTCGGTGGGCAGACCACCTATTCGGTGGTGCTGTCCGCCGGGGTGCAGCAGGTCTCGCCGATCGTGGCGCAGATCCTGGCCAACGCCAGCGGCACCGGGGCACCGATCCCGGTGGTGGCCGGCTCGGCGCTGGCGGCCATGCCCGCGGTGAACGCACTGGACCTGTCGGTGTATCCGGACGCGCCGCTGCAGCTGGTCGACACCCAGGCCAATCCGGCGACCTGTTTTTGGTGGCAGCGCAGCGACGGCGAGGCCAAGGCGGTCACCGCGATCGTGTCCGGGCCGACCATCCCGGTCCCCGCCGACAAGGCCGGCGCCGCGGTGCAGATGGTCAGGGCCGACAAGGCCAGCGTGCAGGCCGACCAGGTGTACTTCGCCCCGGGCTACGCCAATTACGTTGTGCTGACCGGCAACAGCCCCACCGCGGCCACCCAGGAAAGCCTGTGGTGGGTCTCGGAGTCCGGGGTGCGGTTCGGGGTGGCTCGCGATCAGGACACCCTGCGGGCGTTGGGCTTCGCCAGCGCGCCCAAGCCGGCGCCGTGGGCGGTGCTGCGGCTGCTGGCCGGTGGCCCGATGCTGTCGAAGGCCGATGCGCTGGTCCGTCACGACATCTTGCCGGTGGATGTCAATGTCGGAACGTTGGAGCAGCCGAAATGAAACTGGGATTCGCCCGCAGCGCCCCGGGCTCGGTCAAACCGCCGGCGGAGATCCGCCCGGAAGCCATCGCCCTGCCGACACCGCTGAAAGTGCCGCCGCCGGAAGGCAAACCGTGGTGGATCGTGGTGGTCGGGATCGGCATCGTCGGCATCGTCATCGGCATGGTGGTGGTGTCGTTCGCCTCCGGGGCGCGCACCTTCAACGGGGCCTATTCGATCTTCCCGATCATGATCGTGTTCGGCGTGGTGTCGATGCTGTTCGGTGGCCGCTTCGGCGGCGGAGGCGGCCAGCAGATGTCGCGCGGCAAGCTCGACGCGCTGCGAGCCCGCTTCCTGCTGGTCCTCGACGAGCTGCGCGAGCGGGTCGGCTCAGCCGCCGACGCCCTGGACAGCAACTACCGCTGGTATCACCCGCCGGTGCACACCCTGGAAGCCGCCCTGGGGGGCCCGCGGATGTGGGAACGCAGCCCGACCGGGCGGGACTCGTGGTTCGGGGTGGCCCGGGTCGGGGTGGGGATGACCGCGCTGACCGAGGCCGAGGCGGTGTCGTTCTCCGAGCCGCAGGACATGCCCACCGATATCGAGCTGGAGCCGGCCACCGGCAAGGCGCTCCAGGAGTTCGTCCGCTACCAGAGTGTCGCCTACCGCACGCCGGCACTGATCTCGCTGCTGGTCGAACCCGGCTACCGCCTCGACGGGGACCGGGAGGCGGCGCTGCGGTTGCTGCGGGCGCTGGTGTGCCAGCTGGTGTTCTCCCACGGACCCGATCACCTCAAGGTGATGGTGGTGACCGACGATGCGGCGCAATGGGATTGGGTGAAGTGGCTGCCGCACGCCGGGGATGAGCGCGTCGAGGACGCCGCCGGGCCGCTGCGGATGGTGTACTCCTCGGTGGCGGAGTTCTCCGAGGCGCAGTTCACCGAGGTGATCCGCGGGCGGGATGCGTTCCGGCCCCGGCACGCCGCGGTGCGCGAGACGATCGCCCCGTTGCCGCACACCGTGGTCATCAGCGATGTCGACGACACCGGCTGGTATTCGGTGATTGGGCAGGCCGGGGTGGAGGGCGTGACGTTCTTCGACCTGCGCGGGTCGGTGCCGGCCTGCGCCGGGCCGGCCCGGCAGCTGCGGATCGGCGCCGGCGCGGTGGTCGAGGCGGTGCCCCGCGACGGGCACACCTGGGCGGCCTACGAGGAGGACGGGCTGGCGTTCTTCGCCCTGGCCGATCAGCTGTCCCGCGAGGACGCCGAGCGGTTCGCGATGCAGATGGCCCGCTTCCGGCTGGCCGAGGCCTACGATCTCGGCGACCTCGGGGACGGTATCGACCACTCCCGGCCGCGGGACATCCTGTCGTTTTACGGCATCGCGGACCCGGCCCGGATCGACTTCGCGGCGCTGTGGGGTCCGCGGGCGGACATCAATTCCCCGGAGCGGCTGCGGTTTCCGTTCGGCAACCGCACCGATACCGGTGAGCTGGTGATGCTGGATCTCAAGGACATGAACAACGGCGGCGACGGACCGCACGGGGTGATGAGCGGCACCACCGGCTCGGGCAAGACCACCGCGCTGCGTACCGTGATCGAGGCGATCATGCTGGGCCATCCGCCGCAGAACGTGCAGATGGTGCTGGCCGATTGCAAGGGCGGGGCGGGGGTCAAACCGTTCGAGGGCACCCCGCATGTGGCGCACGTGATCACCGATCTGGAGTCCGATCAGGGTGGGCTGATGGACCGGTTCATCGACGCGATGTGGGGCGAGATCGCCCGGCGCAAGGAGATCTGCAACGCCGCCGGCGCCGATGACGCCGAGGACTACAACGCGATCGCCGCCCGCGAGGCCCGCGCCGGGCGTTACCTGCCGCCGCTGCCGGCGCTGATCGTGGTGATCGACGAGTTCAAGGAGCTGTTCCGGATCAAGGCCAACGCCCACGAGGTGCTCGATCAGATTGGCCGCCAGGGCCGTTCGTACTGGGTGCATCTGCTGATGGCCTCCCAGGACATCGATACCCGTGCCGAGAAGCTGCTGGAGAACGTCGGCTACCGGCTGGTGTTGCGGGCCAATACCGCCGCCTCAGCGGCCGCGGCGGGGGTGCCGGCCGCGGTGAACCTGCCCCGCGAGGTCGGCCTGGGCTATATGCGGTTGGGGACCGCCGAGAAGCTGACGAAGTTCAAGACCGAGTCGTTGTGGCGGGACTACCGCAAGCCGGGGGTGGCCGCCGAGGAAGAGGTCAGTGTCTCCGCGCTGGGGCTGGAATACCTGGAGCCGCAACTGTTCACCACCGCGCTGGCGCCGCTGCCGCTGCGGGCCCAGGATGCCGTCCCGGCCGGGCCGGTCGCCGAGATCGCGGGCGCCGAGGACGACGAGGACGGGGTGCTGGACCGGCCCAAGGTCGGCAAGGTGATCATCGATCAGCTGCGCCGCATCGACTTTCAGCCCTACCGGCTGTGGCGCCCGCCGCTGGACGCCCCCCGCCCGGTCGACGACGTGGTGGAGATGTATCTGGGCCGGCCGTGGGACGCCCAGTACGCCGCCCACCCCAATCTTGTTCTGCCGGTGGGCATTATCGATCGGCCGTACAAGCACGATCAGCAGCCGCTGCTGGTCGACGCCGCCGGGGAGGGCTCCAACCTGCTGGTGATCGGCGGCACGAAATCGGGCAAGACCACCACGTTGCAGTCGCTGATCTGTGCGGCGGCAATGACCCACACCCCCGAGCAGGTGCAGTTCTATTGCCTGGCGCTGTCCTCGCCGGCGTTGGGCACGGTGGCCGGGCTGCCGCACGTCGGCGGGGTGGCCTACGCCCTGGACGAGGACGGCATCCGGCGCACGGTGGCCGAGTTGTTGGAGCTGTTGCAGAACCGGCAGCGCAGCTTCCCGGCGTGCGGGGTGACCTCGGTGGAGGAGTTCCGGCTGCGCAAGTTCGCCGGCAAGCCCGGTGCGGTGCCCGACGACCCGTTCGGCGACGTGTTCCTGGTGGTCGACAATTACAAGGCGCTGACCGATCCGGTGTCGACGATCCGCTCCAAGGATCAGATCGCCGAGCAGATCAACAAACTCATCGCCGACGGGCGCAGCTTCGGCATCCATGTGATCGCCTCGGTGCTCAAGGAGAACAACCTGCCGCCCGGGGTGCGTACCGCCTTCGCCCAGCGCATCGAACTGAAGCTGGCCGCCCCGGAGGACGCCCGCGACGTCAAACCGTCGATGGCGGCCAAGGTGCCGACCAATCGGCCGGGCCGCGGCATGGTGCCGCAGAACTATCCCCGGGAGGGCGCCGACCCGGTGGGCCTGCACACGATGACAGCGCGCCCGGCGCTGCGCGACACCGACGGCACCACCTTCGACTCGGCCAGTGTGGTCGACGCGGTCGCCCGGGTCGCCGCCGGCTACCGGCCCGCCCCGGCGGTGCGCCGATTGCCCGAACGGGTCGAGCTCGGGGCGGTGCGCGACAGCGCCCGGCACCTCGGTCAGCACGGAATCGTCTGGGCGCTGGATGAATTCACCACGCCGGTGGGTCTGTCGGGCACCGAGTCGCCGTATCTGCTCATCACCGGCGCCGACGACTGTGGGCGCACCATGGCGTGCGCGGCGATCATGGCCGAGATCGCCCGGGTGTATGCCCCGGGCTCGTCGCGGGCCACCGCCGCCGCCGGGGACGACCGCCCGCCGGCGCAGGTGTGGCTGGTCGATCCGTCGCGGGAGTTGCTGCGGGTGCTCGGCGACGACTACCTGGAGCGCTTCGCGTACGCCCCCGACGGGGTGCGGCAGCTGATGGCCGAGCTGGTTCCGATCCTCGCCGAGCGCGCCCCGAAGGCGGGCCTGTCGGTGGAGGAGAG
This sequence comes from Mycobacterium sp. BK086, assembly GCA_004362315.1. Lineage (GTDB taxonomy): Bacteria > Actinomycetota > Actinomycetes > Mycobacteriales > Mycobacteriaceae > Mycobacterium. The sequence continues at coordinate 185,923 of SNWL01000010.1, read as the reverse complement.
CCTGGCGCACCGCTGGGAGGGCCCGGAAATCTTCCTGATCGTCGATGACGCCGACCGGCTGCCGCCGGGGATGGACTCGCCGCTGGAGGCGCGGGTGCCCGGGGCGAGCACCGCGGCGATGGTCAGCGCCGCCGCCGACGTCGGTCTGCGCATCATCTACACCCGCCGTTTCGGCGGCTGGGCCGGCGCCTACCGGGCCGATCCGCTGGTGTCGTCGATGCTGCAGGCAAACGCCCCGCTACTAGTGATGGACTCCGATGGCGACGCCGGATTCGTCCGCGGGCGATTCAAGGGCCACCCGATGCCCCCGGGCCGCGGTTATCTGCTCACCAGCGCCGAATCCGGCCGATATGTGCAGGTCGCTGCCGTGCCGGCCGGTGGCGGAGGGGGTCGGCCGGGGAGCTGAAATTGGTGTCAGGTGCGGGCTGAAAGCCTGCTTAGGATCGAAGAAACCACGAGTTTGGGAGGCACGAATGTTCGTCTCGACAGAGCCGGCAGCAATGACGACCGCAGCCAGTGGGCTGATGGGGATCGGCACCACGATGACCGCCACCAACGCCGGAGTGGCGGCCCCGACGACCGGGGTGATTCCGCCCGGCATGGAGGAGACCTCGGCGATGCTGGCGGCGGCGTTCGCCACCCACGGCGCGGTGTATCAGGCCGTTTCCGCGATGGCGACGGCGTTTCACCAGATGATGGTCGCCAACCTGGCCGTCAACGCCGGCACCTACGAGGCGGTCGACGCCGCGGGCGCGATCGCCGCCCTCTAAACGGGTCACCGCCATGACGTTTCCTGCGATCGGCGCCCTCGACTACGGTGTCCTGCCCCCGGAGATCAACTCCGGGCGGATCTGGGCGGGTCCGGGGTCGGCGTCGCTGCAGGCCTCGGCGGTGGCCTGGCAGACGCTGGCCGCCCAGCTCGGATCGTCGACGGCGGCGTTCCAGTCGGTGCTCGAGGCGCTGACCGGGGCCGCGTGGCTGGGCCCGTCGTCGATCTCGATGGCGGCGTCAGCCGCGCCGTACGTGGTGTGGATGATGGCGACGGCCGCCCAGTGTGAGCAGGCCGCGGCGGCGGCGGCGCAGGCGGCGATGGTGTTCGAGGCCGCGCACGCCGGGGTGGTGCCCCCGCCGCTGATCGAGGCGAACCGCAACCTGCTGGTCACGCTGGTCAACACCAACTTCATGGGGTTCAACACCGGGGCGATCGCGGCCACCGAGGGCGAGTACGACCACATGTGGGGTCAGGACGCCACGGTGATGTACGGCTACTCCGCCGACGCAGCGGGCCTGACCGGCACGCTGGTGCCGTTCGTGCCGCCGGCGCCGATGACCGACCCGAGCGGACTGGCTACCCAGGCGGCGTCGGTGGCCCAAGCCAGCGGGCAGGCCGCCGGGCAGGCTGGTCAGCACGCCGCCGAGGCGACCCAGGGCGCGGCGATGCCGGCCGGGATGGACGCCCAGTCGATGGTGTCGATGGCGCCGCAGCTGATGGGGATGTTCCCGCAGATGCTGCAGAGCCTGGCGCAGCCGGCGATGCAAGGGTTTTCCGCACCGTTGCAGAGCATGGGTCAATTCCAGTCGCTGCTGAGCCCGTTCATGTCGATGGTCTCCAACCCGGGCATGCTCGGCGGCCTGAACGCCGCCGGGGCAACCGGTCCGGCAGCGGCGCTCAGCGGGGGCCTCGGGGCGGGCCTGTCGGGGCTGGGCGGCGGTGGCGGCGGGCTCGGGGCGATCTCGGCCGGGCTGGGCGGCGCGGGCCGCCTCGGTGGGCTGTCGGTGCCGGCGACGTGGGCGGCCAGCGCCCAGCAGTCCGGCACGAGCACCGCGGTGCTGACCACCGCGACCGCACCGGCGACGGCGGCTCCGGCGGCCGCGTCCGGCGGGGGAGCGACCGGGATGGCGCCGATGGGAGCGATGGGCGGCCGCGAGTCGGGCGACTCGGCGTCCGGACCGCGCTACGGCACCCCGATCCGGGTGTTGCCGAGGCCACGATGATGCCGACGAAGGGGGCCGGAATTTCCACGCCGATAAGCCGATGACCGTGGCAGTAGCGCGCGCCGGTGCCGATACTGCTTAACGCAAGCAGCAAACAGCAATAAACCGTTAGAACAAGTGAGGAGCAACTCCGATGAGTTTGATGACCGATCCCGACGAAATGCGCACCTACGCACAGCGCTTCCACGGCCACGCCGACGCGATCGACCAGGAGTCGAAGGTGGCCTGGGCCTCGGCGCAGGACATCTCCGGCGCGGGCTGGAAGGGCCTGGCCCAGAACGCCTCGTTCGACACGATGGGCGAACTGATGAAGGCGTTCCGCAACATCCACGACCAGATGCAGTTCGTGTCGACGAACCTGTCGACCAGCGCGGACCACTACCACGACCAGGAAGTCGCCGGGCAGAACGTCCTCGGCGGCGGCGCCCCGCACATCAGTTCGCTGTAAGCCACCCCAACTACCCAAGGAGAAGAACAGATGCCTCAGATCGAATGGCAGTACGGCGACGTCGATCAGCACGCCGCCACCCTGCGCGCCCAGGCCGGCGCGATGGAAGGCCTGTACAACCAGATCCGCAGCGACGTCGATGCGTGCGCGGACTTCTGGGGTGGCGTGGGCAGCAGTGGCTACGCCAACTTCGTCACCGAGCTGAACCGCAACTTCTCGGTGGTGTTCGAGGCGCTCAACGATCACGGCGCCAAGATCACCAACGCGCGCGGGCAGGTCGAGGACGCCGACAACGTGGTCGGCAAGAGCTGGATGATCTAGCCCCACACGGGCGGATCACGCGGTGGTGGCGGCGTCTTGCGGCTGCGCGGGTGCCGCCACCGGCCGCGCGAGTGAAGGACAGATGCGATGACTTCGGTGGATTCGACGCTCGGTGACGTCACGGTCAACCTGGACGGCTTGTGGTTACTGCAGGCGCTGCAGGGCATCCCGGCGCTGCCCGCGGAACTGCGGGCCCGGCCCTACGGCGCGGCACGCGGCGACGACTGGCTGGCTGCGCACCCCGGTCTGGACGCGCTGCGCGACGCCGGCCTGGTCGACGGCGATGGGCAGGTGGTGGCGCCGCTGGCGCGCCGGCTGGCGGTGCTGGCCGCCCCCGACGTTGAGATGGCGATGCTGATTTCGCGCGGCCCGATGACCTGGGGGATACCGGATCTGGCTGATCCGAGCACCTGGCGGGCGGTGCCCGAGGACCAGCTGCGGGTGGTGCTGGCCCGCCGCGACGGGCGCTGGGTGTCGGCGGCCCGCTCGGGTGGCGATATCACGATCGACGACGTGGCCGCCGGCCCCGGGGTGGGCGGCGCGGACTGGCTGGCCGTCGTGCTGCTGAGCCTGCTCGACAGCGCGCACGCGGCGGCGCCGTCGCGGCTGACACCGCTGAACCTGCCGCTGGATCAGGTGCTGTCGGTGGCGGCGGCGCGCGCCGGGGGCGACGGGGACGATCCCGGCCGCGACGGCGGGCTGCGGGACCTGGGACTGCGCGGGGCGGCGCTGGCTGAACTCGCCGAGCTGATGGACCACCCGGTAGCCGAGGCGGTGGCCTACGCCCGCGCCCATGTCGATGCCGCGGTGCACACCTCGGTGTGCACGCTGGATGTGCGCAGCACCGAGGCCGGGCGGGTGGCGCTGTACCGGCTGGCGGCGGTGCGCGGCTCGGATCAGGAGTGGATGACGATCGCGCCGGCCACGGTGGGGCAGGTCGAGCAGGGCCTCAAAGCGGTGCTGTCGAGTCTGGACATCCGCTCCTGGGACGACCACCGCCGTTTCTGATTCAGCAAATGTGAGATGCCTGCTCGAAATTTGTGTCAGCTACCAATTTCAGGGTGATGAGAATTCCTCTGACGCCCGTGGTGAGAAAGTGAGGTGTTCCATGGATCCGCAGTTCGCGAGCCGCTACCTCGAGCCGCAACAAACCGGCCGGGAACCCGCCGCCAGCCAGCCCGACGCCGAGCCGGTGAGCGAACCGGCCGGCCCGCAGACCCCGGACATCAGCGAACCCGGTGCCGGCTTCCCCGGCGCCGAGGAGCGCACCACCTCGGTGCTGCCGCCGGTGCATGACCCGGACACCGGGGCGGTCGACGCCGAGGCCGGCACCACCCCGGTGCCGCCGTGGACGGCCGCACCGCGGCACGCCACCGCGGCCCCCGGCGTCGCGGCGTCGGTGCTGCCGCCGCGCCCGGCAGGCGGCGAGCTCTTCCGCGGGGGCGTGCGCCCGCTGCTGCCGGCCGGTGACCCGACGACCCCGCCACCGCGGGAGCCGGCAGCCCCCTCGGCCTGGTCGGCGGCCAACGGGCAGCACCACGGGGCCGGGGAGTATCCGCGCGCCGGCACCGGCGACCCGCACCCCGGTGCGGCCGGCGGCTACCGCACGGGTGGGCCGGCGACCGCTCCGCCGCATCCGGACCTCGGGAACGCGATGGTGTGGCCGACAGCCACCGCCGGCGGTCCCGCGGCGGCCTCGAGCTGGCAGGCCCAGGCCGCCACCGGGCATCTGCGGGTCGACGAGCTGGTCAAGACCCGCAAGGTGCCGCCGGAGATGGGGTGGCGCAAGGCGGTGTATGTGGGCTCCGGGCACCTGATCAACCTGGGGGCCGGGCCGGCCGAGCGGGCGCTGCGCGACCAGATCGCCCTGATCGGCTCCAACATTCCCGGCAATTACCAGATCGGTGTCATCTCGGCCAAGGGCGGTGTGGGCAAGTCCCGGGTGACCGCCGGGATCGGCACCGTGTACGGCCTGTACCGCACCGAGCCGGTCATCGCCCTGGACGCCAACCCCACCTACGGCAACCTCGGCCGGTTGATCGACCCGTCGGCGACGGCGTCGACGCGGGAGTTCCTCGCCGACAACGCGCTGATCAGCTACCCGAAGGCACGCAGTTACACCGGTAAGAACGCCCAAGGCCTGGAGGTGCTGGCCGGCAACCAGAACGTCGCCAACCCGCTGCCGCTGACCGAGGACATGTTCGCCGACACCCTGGCCCGCACCCGGCGCTTCTATCAACTGTCGATCATCGACTCCGGCCCGCAGATCGAGCACCGGGTGATGAAGGGGTTCCTCGACCGCGTCGATGCGCTGGTGATCGTCGGCACGATGAACTTCGACGGCGCCGCCGCCGCCGAGACGACCCTGGACTGGCTGGACGCCCGCAACCAGCATGATCTGCTGCGTCGCTCGGTGGTGGTGCTCAACGACGTGTACCGCAGCGCCGACAAGGAGTTCGTCACCTCGGTGCGCAACTCGCTGGGACCGCGGGTCGGGGCGGTCACCACGATCCCGTGGGATGCCCACCTGCGGGATTCGGCGGTGCTGGACTTCGAGGCGCTGCGCCGGCGAACCCAGTTGGCCTACATCGCGCTGGCGGCGTGGCTGGCCCAGGGCTTTGCCACCACAGGCGGCGGTGTGCGGTGACCGCGCTGTCCCAGCGCGCCGAACCGGTGGCCGCCGCCGACGACACCCGGGCGGCGCATCGGGTGCTGGTCGGGGTGATCGCCGCTGACGTGCTGATCGGGGTGCGGGTGGATGCCGTCGCCCCGGTCGGCATGCAGATCAACGCGCTGGTCGATCTGGTCAACGCCCGCCTCGGGGAGGTGGCGGCGCCGCGGATGACCCCGGCGGCCGACCTGACCCGCCGCGGCCGGTGGGCGCTGTGCTGGGTGGACGGCTCGGCGCTGCGCACCAACCGGTCGCTGGCCGATCAGGGGGTGGTCGACGGCACCCGGTTGTGGCTGCGGTTCCTCGACGACACCGAATCCCGGGTCCCGGTCATCGAACACGTCACCAGCGCGATCCCGGCCGAGCTGAGCAAGCATTGGCAGCCGGTCAGGCCACGGTGGGCCGCCCAGGTCGGGGTGACGATGGTCGCGGCGGCCGTCGCCGCCACACTGGGGCTGCTGATCGCGTGGCGGCACGCGCACCCGGGCTGGATCCCGGCGTCGGTCGCCGCCACGGCGGCAGTGCTGGTGCTGGGTGCGGCGGCGGTGGCCGGGCTGCGCGCCGGGCCGATCCGCCGCCTCATCACCGACGTGCTGACCCTGACCGGTGCGGGGGCGGCGGCGGTGGCCGCCGGGTTGGCGGTGCCCGGCCCGCTGGGCGCCCCGCAGACCGCGCTGGGTGCGGCGGTGCTGCTCGCCGCCGCCGTGCTGATCGTCCGGTTCACCGGCCGCCACGCCGCGCTGGGCACGGCGGTGATCGTGCTGGCGGGCACCGTGCTGGTCACCGGCGCGCTACGGATGCTGCTGATGACCTCGGCGGTGACGCTGCTGACCTGCGTGCTGCTGGCGGTGGTGGTCGGGCTGAAGGCCACCCCCTCGCTGGCGCGCCAAGCCGCCCGCATCCGGTTGCCGGTGTTCCCGTCGGCGTCGGGCCGCTGGATCTTCGAGACCCGCCCGGATCTGCCGAGCGCGGTGGTCGTCGCCGGCGGCGAGCACCCGCAGCTGGAGGGCCCGGAGTCGGTGCGGGACGTGGCGGTGGCCACCGACCGGGCGCACGCGACCATCACCGGGCTGCTGTCGGGTTTCGGTGTGCTGCTGGTGATCTGCGGGGTGTGGCTGTGCGATCCGCGGATGGATCGGCGCTGGCTGCCGCTGGTGCTGACCGGGGTGCTGGCCGGTGCGGTGTTGCTGCACGCCCGGTCCTACACCGACCGGCGGCAGTCGACGATCCTGGCCGCGGCAGCGGTGGCGACCGCGGTGGCGGTGCCGCTGCGGTACGCGGTGGGCCTCGACACGCTGCCGGCGCTGCTGGTGGCGTGTGCGGTGATGCTGCTGGTGCCGGGCGCCGGGCTGGTCGCCGCGGTGGTGGTGCCCAACACCATCTACAACCCGCTGCTGCGTCAGTTGGTGGAGTGGGCCGAATACGTGCTGCTGCTGGCGGTGTTCCCGCTGGGGTTCTGGCTGATGGACGTCTTCGCCGCGATCAGGTACCGATGATGGCCGCTCACCACGGATTACGGGCGGCGGCGGTGTCAGCGGCGGCCGCACTGGTCGCAGTGTCGGGACTGTGCGGGGCGCCGCGCGCCGCGGCGATCGACCCGCCCAGCATCGACCCGACCGCGGTGCCCCCGGACGGCCCGCCCGGCCCGGCGCAACCGATGCGCCAGGGCGCCTACTGCACGCGGGTGGCGACGCTGCCGGGCACCGACTACCGGGCGCAGCCCAAGTACGCCGACATGCTGAACCTGGCCGAGGCGTGGAAGTTCGGCCGCGGCGCCGGTGTCAGCGTCGCGGTGATCGACACCGGCGTCAGCCCGCATCCGCGGCTGCCGAACCTGATCGGCGGCGGCGACTATGTGATGGACGGCGGGGACGGTCTCGACGACTGCGATGCACACGGCACCTGGGTGGCCTCGCTGATCGCCGCTGAACCCGCCGACGGGAAAACCGCACTGCCGCCGCCGCGTTCGACCCGCCATCCCGATACCGTGCCGACCAGCGAGGCCCCGCCGCCCCCGCCGCCGCCGCCGAACCCGACGACGGTGATCGTGCAGGTGCCGGCCCCGCCGCCCCCGCCCCCACCGCCGCCGGACGACGCTCCGGCCGCCTGGTCGGGCGGCGGCCCGCACGGGCCGACGGTGACCGCGGTCGGCCATCACGAGGTGCTGCCGGCCGCGCCGGGCGACATCCCCGCGCCGCCGCCCGGCCCGCCGCCGGTTCCGGCGCCGGTGATCCCGCCGGCCGACGGGTTCGCCGGGGTGGCCCCGGACGTCACGCTGATTTCGATCCGGCAGACCTCGCGGGCGTTCTCGCCGAAAGACGCGTTCGGCGACCAGGATCCGGTGACCCGCCGCAAGGCCGGCGACATCGCGACGATGGCCCGGGCGATCGTGCACGCGGTGAACATGGGCGCCAAGATCATCAACATCTCCGAGGTGTCCTGCATGAGCGCACTGAACATGGTCGACCAGCGGGTGCTGGGCGCGGCGATCCACTACGCCGCCGTCGACAAGGACGCGGTGATCGTCGCCGCCGCCGGCAACAGCGGCGACGCCGGGGCCAGCGACTGCAAGCAGAACCCGATCTATAACCCGTTGACCCCCAACGATCCCCGGGACTGGGCGGGGGTGAACACGGTGGTGACCCCGGCGTGGTTCTCCGACTACGTGCTGACGGTGGGGGCGGTCGATTCGGTGGGAGCGCCGTTGACCGATCTGTCGCTGGCCGGGCCGTGGGTGTCGATCGCGGCGCCCGGCACCGACGTGGTGAGCCTGTCGCCGCGCGACGACGGCCTGATCAACGCCTCCGAAGGCCACGACAATCAGATGGTGGCCCCGGCGGGCACGTCCTTCTCGGCGGCGATCGTGTCCGGGGTGGCGGCGCTGGTGCGGGCGAAGTATCCGCAGCTGACCGCCCATCAGGTCATCACTCGGTTGATCGCCACCGCCCACCCACCGGCGCGTGGAGTGGACAACCAGGTCGGCCACGGCGTGGTCGACCCGGTCGCCGCCCTGACCTATGACGTGCCCGCTGGGGAACCGCTTCCCCCGCAGCACCTCTCGACGCCGTTGGTGTTGCCTCCGCCGCCGGTGGGCCGGGACATGACCCCGGTGTGGGTGGCGCTGGGTGGGGTCGGCGCGGTCGCGTTGTTGTGCGGGCTGACCGTCGGGTTGGCGGCGCTGGTGCGCGGAAGGAGTTCATAGGCGATGCGGGCGACGTTTCCCGTCGGGGTGGCCACCGGGTGGGCGCGGGTGCTGACCGCGTTCGTCGTGGTGGTGACGCTGCTGTGGGCGGGCACCGAGATCCCGGCGACCGCCGGGCGGTGGATCGCTTTGGGGCTCAGCGTGATTGCGGTGCTGGTGCTGCTGGTGGCGTGGCGCGGCGTTCCGCTGGGCGGGTTGGTGGTGCGGGCGTTGCGCCGCCGGGACGTGGCGCCGGGGCCGGCCGGCGCCGAGGATCACCGGCTGCGCTACACCGACACCCACGTCGGGTTGCGCGCGGTCGGTGATGAGCTGATCGCGGTGCTGGCCGTCGACGGCCCGGCGCACGTCCCGTCGGTGTTCGACCAGCATCGGGTGCAGTCGGCGGCCAGCCTGCCGATCGACGTGATCGCCGACGCAGTGCGCCAATTCGATGTGACGCTGGCCGGGATCGATGTGCTGTCGGTGGGCCGCCGGCGCGCCGGGCGCGCCCATCACCACTACGGCGCCACCTATTCGCGGATGGTGGGGGATCATCCGGCGATTGGTCAGCGCCGCACCTGGTGTGTGCTGCGGATGAACCGGCTCGACAGTGTCGCCGCGGTGGTGTGCCGAGACTCGGTGGCCGCCACCCTGGCGACGTGCGCGGCGCGGCTGGCCGCCGAACTGACCGCCCGGCACCTGCCGGCCCGGGTGCTCGACGCGGCCGCACTGGCCGAGGTGGACGCGGCGCTGAGCGCCGGGCTGGGGCCGAATCCGCGGCCGCGGTGGTCGGCGGTGCGCCACGACGGCGGGTCGCTGGCCACCTATTGGGTGTCCCCGCGCGACATCAGCAGCGACACCCTGGACCGGATCTGGGTGCCCGACACCGATTCCACCGCCACCGCGGTGCAGCTGCGACCCGCGGTCGACGGGGCGGTGTCGGTGGGTGTGTTGGTGCGTTACGGGGCGAGCACCGAATTCGGTGAGCCCCCGGTCACCGGGCTCAACCCGCTGTCGGGGCGCCAGGACCTCGGGGTGGCGGCGATCAGCATCGCCGCACCGGCGGCGGCGCTGGACGCCCCGCACCGGGTGCTGACCGACGGCGAGGATCTGCGGGCCCCGCTGGGGGCGACCGGAATCCTGCTGGGCGCCTTGCCCAGTGGGCATCCCCTGCTGATGAACCTGGCCGCGCCCGGCCCGAGGTCGTCGGCGGCGGTGACGGTGGCCGGGGAGCTGGCGCTGCTGATCCAGGTGGCGCTGCGCACCGCGGCGATCGGCTACCAGGTGCTGGTGGTCTCCCGGCGCCCGCAGCGGTGGCGCGACGCGACCGCGACGGGCTTGCGGGTGCTCGATGGGGTGCCCGCCGAGCTGCCCGACGACGGCCGCGGGGTGGCGGTGTTCTACGACCTGCTCGACGCCCCGCCGGGGCCGGCCGCGGCGATCTCGGTGCGGCTGGTGGCGCCGGGCAGCGCCAGTGTCGCCGATGTGCATCTGGAGCAGGAGTCGGCGAGCAGCGCGGTGATCCGCACCGCCGAGTTCACCCACCGGGTGATCATCGATGTGGAGCCGGAGCGCAATGTGAGTTCGCCGCGGCGGGCGGCCTGACCATGGTCGACGCACAAGGAGAGCAGCGCGCATGACCAGCGTGGGAACCAGCACGGCAGAAGCGGCGCGGGCCGCGTTCAGCCGCGGCCTGCTGGCCTCGGGGATCGCCGTGAACGGGTTGATGCCCAGCCAGAATCCGGCGGCGGCGGCCAAGTTGTTCGGCCAGGCTGTCGAGCTGGATCCGGGGATGTGCGATGCGTGGCTGGCGCGCATCGTCGCCGGCGACGATTCGGTGGCGGTGCTGGCCGGGGCGTGGGCGGCGCGCGAGACGTTGGGCTGGGAGACCCGCCGGCTGGCGGTGCGGACCGGCGATTTCACCCCGGCGGTGTCCGACGGGTTGTTCGTGCGCCTGGAGATCACCTCGCAGAACTCGTTGGGCATCGCCCATGCAGTGGTGCTGGGCCGCGACGGCCGCTACGCCGACGCCGACGCGCTGCTGGCCGAGCTGGCCCCCAGCGATCCCTTCGACGCCGACTTGCACACCTACGCCGCCGGGCTGCTGCAGTTCCGCGCCCAGCGCTGGGCCGATGTGCTGCGGCTGTTCGGCCCCGAGAAGCGCTGGCGCAAACCGGTATACGGGGCGGCAGCGGCGGCGATGGCCACGACGGCGCTGGCATCGCTGGGGGTGTTCGAGGACGCCTTCCGGCGTGCGCGGGAAGTCGTCGACGCCGATCTGGTGCCGACCGCGACGACGGTGGCGCTCTACACCCAGGCGATGTGCCTGCGGCATCTGGGCAAGGAGGACGACGCCGTCCAGCTGCTGCGGCGGGTGTACTCGCGGGACCCGAAGTTCACCCCAGCCCGGGAGGCGATGGACGACCCGACCCGGCGGCTGCTGGTGACCAACCCCGAGACGATCGACGCCCGCACGGAGCCGTGGGATTCGGCCAGCGCACCCCCGCCGGGGCAGGCCGAGGCGGCCAAGCACGCCGAGGAGGCCAACCGGTATCTGCTCGACGGCGAGGCCGAGCTGGATTCGATGCTGGGCATGGCCGAGGCCAAACAGCAGGTGAAGTTGATCCGCTCGACGACCAAGGTCAACGCCGCCCGCGCCAAGATGGGGCTGCCGGTGCCGGTGACCTCGCGGCACACCCTGCTGGTCGGCCCGCCGGGCTGCGGCAAGACCACGGTGGCGCGGGCGTTGACCAAGCAGCTGTGCGGGTTGGGGGTGCTGCGCCGGCCGACGGTGGCTGAAACCAACAAGTCGCGGCTGGTGGGCAACCATCTGGGGGAGTCGGAGAACAACACCCGGGCGCTGCTGGATTCCGCGCTGGGCGGGGCGGTGTTCTTCGACGAGATGCACAACCTCTACGACCAGGGGTATTCGCACGGCGACCCGTACGGTACCGCGATCATCGAAACGTTGTTGCCCTACATGGAGAACCACCGCGACGATCTGGTGGTGTTCGGCGCCGGGTATCCCAAGGCGGTGGAGCGGATGCTGACGGCGAATCAGGGTCTGCGGCGCCGGTTTTCGACAACGATCACGTTCTGCTCCTACACCCCCGACGAGCTGTGGCAGCTCACCCGCCTGATGGGGGCCCAGAACGAGGACCTCATCGCTGCCGATGCCGAGGCGGTGCTGCGCCCGGTGTTCACCCGCTACTACAGCCAGGAGTCGTTGACCCCCGACGGCGATGTGATCCGCGGCATCGACTGGCTGGGCAACGGCGGATTCGTGCGCAACCTGGTGGAGAAGGCGCGCGATCACCGCAACAACCGGCTCGACGACGAGGATCTGGATGCCTTGTTGGCCGCCGACGATTTCGACCCGGCCGATGAGGCGCTGCTGCGCCGGTTCAAAGAGCTCACCGCCGAGGATTTCAGCGAGGGACTGACCTCCGCGGTCGCCGACGCCGAACGCGGGCGCGGACCCGTCAACGGACCGGGTATCTGAAACAGGAAGGGGGACAATTTATGTCTGATTCACTGAAGGTCACGCCGGCCGACCTGACGACCTCGGGGCAGACGGTGGCCTGGCACACCGACGACGTCGCAGAGCGGCATGCGGCCGCCGATGCCTTGATCGAGGGCGCCGCCCCCGGCTGGACCGGGGCGTCGGCGGCCGCGCTCACCGCCCAGATGGCGCAGTGGCAGGCGACGACCACCGCGCTGGTGGAGCAACTCGGTACGCATGCGTCGAATTTTGCTGGGGCGCGGGTGATTTACGATCTCGCTGAGGGACGTGGAGCGCAGGAGCTGTCGCGGGTGGACTTGGGCGGGGAGAGCTAGATCGTCGTGGCGGTGTCGGTCGCCGACATCGAGCGGTGGAATCCCGGTGACGTGCGTGAGATCTTTTACGCGGCGACCAGCCGGGCGCAGACCTGGGCGCGCACGGCAACGAAGCGCTCGCGGTGGCGAACGCGGCCCGCGCCGCCGCGCTGGGCATGGCGATCGATGAGGGGGCCGGCACCGTGGTGCCCGGCCCCACCGTCCGCAATCCGATGGAGGCCGACCTCAAGGTGATGCAGCTGCAGCCGCGGCTGGACAAGATCGTGGCCGAGGCGATTGTGCCGACCGGATAGGAAAGGCGTGCGGCCGATGATTTCGCGATCGCTTCGCGTGGGGCGAGTGGTCAGCGCACTGTGCCTTGCGGGTGCCGTTCTCGCTGGCTGCGGCAGCTCGCTTGGCCCCCCTGTACCAACGGGCGCTACTGAAATAGGAGGTCCGCCAATGACATCAGCGCCGCCACCCCCACAGGGGTGGTCACTGAAAGAGGTTGTGCCGCGAAGCGAGCAGGAGGCCCAGGACACGGTTCTCGGCTACCTCAGGCGAACACTTGCGGTCTTGCCGCCAGGGGCAGTGATGGATAGCCATGGTTACGTCAATCCGGGACAGGCCGCGTGGTGTGACGACGAGCCCAAGGATCCCAAAAACGCGCCGGTGCATGTGCAGACGATGGGGGATATCAAGGTGCCCGGTGACATGGATCCGAAAGAGCTGATCACCAAGGTCGGCGACGCCTGGCGCAGCTGGGGGTGGTACGTGTTCGAACGCGACGGCTTCAACAAGCCGAACCAGTTCGGGTACGGCCCCGATGGCTATCGGCTACAGATCGAAATGTCCAAGCCGCCAAGCTATCCGCCGATCTTGACTGCGATATCGCCGTGTTTTCCGGGCAACCTGGCACGCGATGATCTTCGGTTTCCGGTGGTTGTCAGCGCCCCGTGACCGCTGCTAATGCCTTCATCGGCCGGTTGGGACCGATATACGTTTACGTCGCGCGCGGGCTCGGGCTGCCGCGGTAGCGACTCACTCACGCAGACCGCCCAGGGTGTCCGACAGTCACAGCGACCGACATAGTTGGATGGGCGGATTCGTTGCGCTCTACAATTTCCTTGGATTCCGGCTGGCGAGTGCCCCGTTCAAATTGCCACGGGCGATTGTGAGCCTGGTGTTCCTCGCTTACCCGGCTGGAACGTGGGCTTCCCTGCGTACCGGTGCCGAGGCTTCTCGCTTCGGTCACAAAAAGGTGCTATTGGCGTCGATCGCCACTATGGTCGAGGGCGCGTTGATCACATTGAGTGGCAACATGTTCGTCATCCTTGCCGGGCTGATTGTGGCCACGGCGGGCTTCTTCGGCGCCCACGCCATCCACATCCGTCAGCCAGAAGCATGATTAGCTGGCTGCGGTTTCTCTTTCGTCGGTGAGGCGAGGCATCCTGCCCGCCGACAAGCTCTAATGTCCGATTTCAGCGAACGAGCGTTCGGCTCTGCCGAGGATGCTGTCGATGGCGCCGTGGATCGCGTGGTGGAGCGATGGGTCGCGGATCGTTTCGGCGATCACCAAGAATGACCAGGCCGCTGCTGCGAATGCAGGGACCAGCTCGACAAGCTCGTCCGGTCGTGATGGCCGCGGGAGCTCGATCCACCAAAGTGGCGGGAAGAAGAGCTTGAGTGGCACCCATCCGATGCCGTCACCGTCATCGATGCGAATCCAGTCGTCGACGGTGCGCCTGATGAGCGCCGCGCCGTCACCGCCCTGTGCGCTGGCGGTGGCCGCGGCATCGACGATTCGTCGGGTGAGATCGCGAACCGCGATCTGTACCTGCAACTGGAAGTCGTTGCTTTCAGTGCCCCACGGTTCGGTGAGGGATCCCACACGCCAGGGTTGTGAAATGGGGTCCTTCGGTGCGACCCTGCCCGTCCAGGGCGGTTGCGGCGGAAAGAGAACGTCCCAGAGCCGCGGATCGATGCTGGCAAGCAGCCGTAGCTGCGTCGAGCTTTCCGTCGCTATAAGCGCACCTCGTCGTATCGCCAGTCCGGCTCCCCCCGCGCGGCACAGTACGGTAAGCATCACGCTTTTAAACGAGTAGTCGACCACTCTAATTTTTGCCACCCCTCGCACCGCTACTCGAACGATTGCGCAGGGGCACTCGACCTCGGGGGTGGCGGATGAATTCTCTGCGAAGACCCTTCACCGGCTGATCGGCGCGTGGTACGCAGATCTCACGGCCGGGTGGTCACTAGCTTCGCCGGGGGTTTAGGGCCATCTGGCACGCCGCGAGCCGGGGAGGCATCATGCGGACGTTGGTTGAGGCGAATGGGTTTCGGGTCAAGGCGGTTATTGGTACTCACGTGGTGCTGATGGCGCTGGACTGCGACGAGGCGCAGCGCAAGGGTCTGCTGGGGTTCGGTATTCAGCGCAAGCCGGCGATAGGTCATCACAGTTGGCTCCGGTCGCAGAAAGTGTTCGGCTCGGTAGTGCCGGACCCGAAGGTCGATCCGAAGCATCCGGGGCATCGGCCGTGGTTTAGCACTGAGGACCATCCGATCCAGAGTTTCCTGTGGTCGGACTACACCGTGCTGCCGGACACCGACTACACCTTCACCATTGTGCCGATGTACGGCAAGCCCGGCGCCCTGGTCAAAGGCAAGGGTTTGGTACTCGACGTCCACAGCGAGAAAGAGTCGGCGCACGGCCACGGCATCTGGTTCAACCGCGGCGCGATTGCCAGCCAGGCCTTTGCTGAGGAGTTCGACAACGTCGGTCCGAACCCGCCGGACAATCCCGATCCTGCCAGTCCGGAAACCCAGTGGCTTTCCCGCGGGCTGTTGGAAGCCTGCTTGCGCTACATCGGCGCTGCTAGCAAGGGGGAGGGGCTGCGGGTAGCGGCCTACGAATTCACCTACGCGCCAATCCTCGATGCGCTCAAAGCTGCTCTGGACCGCGGCGTCGATGTCCAGATCGTCTATCACGACACCAGCAAGTCCGATGGCGAAGAGCACGGGGCCAACGAAGCGGCCATCATGGCGGCCCGACTGCCCGCCAAGGTTGGCGGACACAAAGTGCTCTTCCCGAGACACGTTGATTCGCCGGGGATTCCGCACAACAAGTTCATCGTCCGGCTCAACACGGACAAGAAGCCAACGCAGGTGTGGACTGGGTCGACGAACTTCACCCCATCCGGATTCCTTGGGCAAACGAATGTGGGCCATGTGGTGGTGGACGCCGAGGTGGCTGCCACCTACCTCGCCTACTGGAAGCTGCTGTCCGGCGATCCGCTGCTGGATGCCGCGCGAGAAGGTGCCATGGCGCTGACACCTGATCCGTCGGCGGTGATTCCGGCTGATTCGGTCGTCCCGTTCTTCTCGCCGCGCACCCGCTCCGTGCAACTGCAGTGGTATGGCGACCGCGTCGGCGATGCCGTGAACCAAGCGGCGATCACCATTCCGTTCAGCCTGGATACCCACCTGGCCGATGCCTTGGCTGCCGATAGCGAGACGCTGCGCTTTGTCCTGATGGAGAAACCGCCCTCGGTCACGTTGCGACAGAAGCTGGTCAAGAACCGCGATGTTGAGATCGCCTTCGGCGACATCCTGGGGGAGACGTATGTCTTCGACAAGAAGGGTGAGCCGACGGGTAAGCGTGTGGGCATCAAGGAGTTTGAACTCGACAAGTGGTTCTTGAAGGAGGATCACTTCCGGCACGCGGGGTTCGTGTTCTTCATCCACACCAAGTTCCTGCTCATCGACCCGCTGTCCGACGACCCGCTGGTCTGCACCGGCTCGGCGAACTTCTCACCAAACTCGCTGTTACGCAACGACGAGAACATGCTCCTGATCCGTGGCGACACCCGGGTGGCCGACATCTACCTGACCGAGTTCGACCGCATCTTCCGGCACTTCTTCGCCCGCAACGCCGCCAACAAGATCGCCGCCGGCGGCGGCGATGTACGGCGCAGCGAGTTCCTGGACGAGACACCGACGTGGAGCGACGTTTTCTTCAAGCCCGACAGCTTCAAGTGCCGGCGGCGTGAGATGTTCTTCGCGGATCCAGCTAAGAGCTGGGTGACGGCCGCTGCCAAGGAGAAAGCGCCGGCGTGATCACAATCGCTCGCAGCGGTCCGTCCCGGGGCCCAGGAGGCATCGTCCTAGGTAGTGATGACACGAATTAGATTGGAGTACAAAATGATCACCCGGACTCCCGACGACGACGCCAAGGAAACCGAGGGTCGCGACCCGCCCATTCCGATCGATATCGGCAAGGAACACCTGCCCGAGGTTGCGCCCGGATTCCAGGACCGCCGCGGCGAATGAGCGGTGGACCCGAGCAGGGTGTCGAATACGCCGCGTACCTGAAGGATCAACTCGCGCGGGAGTATTCGCGACGAGATCAGGTCAACTCGCGGGCGGCGACGGCGATTACGTCTGCAACCGGACTCGCCACGCTCGCTACCGGTATCTTCGCCCTGATACTCGGCAAGGACTTTACGCTCAAAGGTGCCGCACTGACTTCCATGGCCGCCGCCCTGCTGGCGTTCCTCGCCGCTGCTGTCTTCGCGGTTATCGCCGGACTCAACCGCACGTATGACGCCGTGGACGAAGCAACGATGCGGTCGCTGTTGTCCGCCGAGCACTGGAAAGACAATCCGATCGACGCACGCTGGCAGACAGCGAATTTCACGATCCTGTCCGTCACGACGCTGCGCACCGGCACCAATTTCAAGTACCGATTCCTGGCGCTTTCCGGGATTGCGCAGATTGTGGCCATTCTGGCACTGGGGGTATGCGCGATCGCTGTGTTCGGGTGGGAGTAGCTCTGAGTTTGAATGGAGGCATATTGCGATGGCATGCGAAGCGGAGCAAGCGGCCCTCACCGAAGCCAATGATCGTCTGGCCGAGGCGCGCGACGGCTGTGCCGCCGGTGTGCGAGGCTGGTGTCAACAGGTAAACCGCCTGTTACACGAACAAGCCCGGGCAACTGCGGCTTTGGACAACTGCAGATTCTGGCGATTGCCGTTTGTGATGCAACCTCAGGAGCAGTCTAACTGGTGCTGGGCCGCGGTCGCCGTGTCAGTGGCGAATTACTACGACGGCACGTCCCGCAGCCAGTGCAGCTTTGTTAACACCTTTCTCGGGCGCGATGACTGCTGCCCTGGCCCTACGGCGCCGTCCCCATGCAACGTGGCGGAAGACATCCAACCGGCGTTAGAGGCGACGGGCCGCTGGCAAGGCAAGAAAGACGGGCCTGTCAGCGCCGCCGACCTCGCAGTCATCCGCGACCGGCCGGTGGGTCGGCCTCTGGTGGTGGAAATCCACTGGAAGAGCAGCCGGCCGCCGCGCCTGCAAAACCACTTCCTCGCCATCATCGGGCACCGCGTCAGGGACAACATGGTGGCTGTGGCGGATCCGGCATACGGACCGTCTGACCTGCCACTCAACGAACTGAACACCAACTACAAATCCGACGGCATTGTCACCCAAGTGCACTTCACCACCTAGCAAGGAGCCACCGTGCCGATCGCGCCACCGTCGCCTCCAGATGGACTACTCGATGAGACACTGCGGGTAGCAGAAGATCTGCTCCCGGACCGCCTTCACGACATCAGTCCGCGATGGATTACTTACCAAGCCTCGAAGACGTCGGTTGTCCCGCGCCGCCTCTACATCCTGAGCCTTGATTCGCTGCTCAACGGTGACGGATTCGCCGCCGCGGAGGCGAACGGCTGGCGATCCCTCGTGATTCTTGATGGGGTGGCTGTCGCACTAGCGGACGCCGACGTCAACGAGGACACCGCAACGATCCGCGCGATGAACTACGGGCCTTTCGTTCAAGGCGTTTTCGAGGCCGGAGTCGCGTACGACCTCTCTGACGATCACCGCCATGCCGCTGTCGATGGCGGTTCCCCCGAGCAGCGGATTCTGCAGATATCAGCGCTCTACTTCACGGGGCTCTGGATGCATGATGACGCAAATCCTCAGCGGGACACGCTGATACCGATCGCCCCGGCGCCTGCTGGGCTCGCCGCCAACCGCAGTCGCGATGCCCGCGAGGTTCTCCAGGTGCTCAGACAATACGGACACCAGAAACGCCAACAGTAAGGTCCCGTCAGCGAAGAAGGTTCACCCATGGGAACAACACGTTCTGAATGTCCCTACTGTCGGTAGCAGGTTGCCGACGGCGCAAGGCGATGCAACACTGCCTGACGGACATCGCGTCCGTATCGACTCCTGACCACGGCGGCGTGTGTCCGCTGCTGTGCAAGGAGAAGGTCCATGCCGCTGCGACGACGTGCCACCACTGCAAGGAATGGATAGGCCCGACAACGGAATTCCGCCTTTCCGCCCCCGCTGCGGGAAGTGACTGTGGCTGTGGCGGTACGGGTATCCCAGGCGAAGTCAGAGTCGATCTCGGTGTCGCCGCAGGCGGTGCGGTAATGCTTCTCAGGAGCGGCGGATTTGGTGACTTCGGTGGAAGAACCGGTCTCACCGTCATCTGTGGCTGTTCGCGCACTTGCACAATCAAAGACGGAGTCACCACGTGTGGACCATGGGAGTGCACTGGACCACCAGGCTGCCTCGATCTCCCGAAGTAGTCGAGGCAGAGGTGTGACAGACCCGGGAGCCTTTCTGTTGTACAAGGCCCGTTGGCGCAACGGCCTGTTGGATCGTGGGCCGTTGCGCCATGGCGGTATACATGATCGAGGCGTCCGGTGCGAGGTCGTCAAGCAAAGCTATGACGGACTTGGTAGGTCGCGGAGGGACCAGCGGGGTTGCGAGGTGGATCAGGATTCTGATGAATCGCCGCCTCGATGTCGGCCAACTCCTTTGGCGGCGCGACCGCTTTCGCCTTGCTTCAAGGCCTTGAGGGCGGTTGCTCGAGCCAGTCGTGACGCTTCGGCTCCACGCCGACTAGGTCTATTCATTCTCGTATGGCGTGCCCGCTTCCCACTCTTAGTCCAGCAGTCAGCGCCTAGCTGTGGTGTGGGCGTTAAAAAGTCGTGCCTGCCCTTAGGCGTTTGACCTCGATCAAATTGGAGGCAATTATGACCACAGGGGCCAAGCGCTCGCTGTTCATTAGCAGGCTCCACACTGGACCCCAGGCTCTCGCGATTGCGTCTACTGTACCCAAAAGTGACTACTTCGGTGGCGTGCAGCCTGACTTGCACCCGTTGATTGAGCTGTGCGGCATAGAAGCGATGGCGGCGTGTCGTTTACGGTGGTGTTGACGCCAACGGTCAAAGGAGGGTGCTGGTTCCGCAATCCTCGAATCAGCCGCGCGCATTAAGCGGCCATGTCGATGACGAGCTTGGTTTGCACGTGAAAGGCCATATCGTGTCGATCATTTCAGGTCGGCGTATGCCTTAGTTGGCAGTATTGTTGGGGTCATGTCAGCGGCAATTTCAGGTATTCGCGTTAAGTTCGGTAAGACCGACGGCGATGTCCGGGTGACGAGCGGGGGAAAGCTCGTTTTGGTTGGCATGGTCGTAGGCACACTGACGGTTGAGTCCGGCGGTTACGCCAATATCATTGGCGCGGTGGACGGACTCGTCATCGAGCCGGGGGCCAGGGCCAAACTCCGCGGACTATCTATGGGTGACGTCACCAACCATGGCGGGGAGCTGACGATTAGCGGCGCCGTCAAAGGTGTCTTGCGTGGACGCTCGACCACTCGGGTGATGCCGAAAGCGAGGATCGACCATTTCGACGAGCCAATTGATCCTGAAACAGGAGAGGGGCCACTTCCTGAGGCCGCCGATCTGGCTAGCAGTGTCATCGATGATCTCACCAATGCCCGGTGGGCCGAGGTTCGCGCTCGCTTCGATGCCAGGATGCACGACGGGCTGAGCGAGGAGGAACTTGCCGCGGTGTGGCGTCAAATCCCAGGAATGGTCGGAAACTACGAGGGCCACGGGGACACCGACGTCGCTCGCGAGGGGGACCTCACAAGGACCGTCACGCGACTGCGCTTCGATGCTGGTGAGTTGGTCGCTCGCATCGGCTTTCGTGATGATCAAACGATTGCCGGCCTTTACATCCTCAATCCCTGATCCCGATGCGATGGCGAATCTAACGCCTCCGCACCGATAGGGGTCAGCGGGGGCGATGGAAAAATTGCGGCATCCGAACTAGGTCGACCCGATTTGGGTGTTTTGTCGCGAATCATGGCTATTTCAACTGCTTCTCGGCATGAGTAGACGGTCGAGTATCGCGCGTTTCCGCCACGACAGGTCGTCGACGTTCTGGCCCCAGCCACACAGTGCGGGTTTGAATAACGTTCCATCAGGACCACGCCTTAGCGCCACCAGAGTGACCTTACTCGAACCCGCACCCGAAAGGATGTCGGCAAGAGCAAGAGCCAAATCCAGGGGTCGAATGATCGTCGCTAGCTCGATGCAAGGCTCCCGAGAGGGGCCTTGTTTCGTGCTAGTCGTTGGCGAGGTCGCGGCCGCTCTTTCGTTGTCATCGTGAGCGCAGCCTGCAAATCAACAAATGGCGGGTTCAAGTCGCTGGTCTGTAGGCCTTCCTCGTCGAGGAAGATGCGCTGGTAGAACGTCTCGTTGAGATTCCGGCGTATCCCATCGGTGCCATCCGTATAGGTCGCTTCTGGGTCGGACACCGCCGCCGAAAAGTGTTGATCTCGACCCGAATAACGTAATTCTGTTGCTGGTAGTGGCCCGCCGCCAGGAGTGCTGGGTGGTGGCCAATCTCGCGCCCCTTGGGGTACGGTCTGGATATCTGGCCCACTGAGCAGTAAGCGAGGTTACCTTGGCCGACGTTCCGCGCGAACTCTCAGACTTGTTGAGTACAGCACTGTTTGAATCAGTAGCGGTCATTGACCCAGACCAGCTGACCGACGACGAGCGGGACGCGGTTCCCGATTGGTGGCTGGAGGCAACACAGCTTCCACTCCAGGCAGGCATCGCACGTGCGATTGATCAATGGCAAACGACGCTGCCCGGAACGTTGGTCAACCTTCACGAGCGGCTGCGCGAAAGTGGACGCGGCATATTCCTGGGTCGATCTGAGTCTGGGGGCAAGCCGTTGTTGGCCTACGTCTCGGCGGTTCCTTCCGGTGAAATCGTGTGCTGGTACGGCTTTCCGCCGTCCCCAGCACTCGAGAACCCGTCGCTGGACCTCACCAAATTTCCCACGTCGACGCGCGTGTTCTACACCCAGCTCCATGATGGCTTCACGCTCGCCTCCGCATTCCACAACGGGTTTCCCGCGAGCGCGGAACTGTTCGCCGTGGGGGAGGACCTCACCACCGACTCAGCTGAAGTGCAAGGCACCAAACCTGCACCAAACCTGGACGAATTGGTATCGCTATTCTTTGATTTCGGCGCATCGTCGGTGTGTGTCGAACTGGACGACGACAGCGTCGATCGACGCGACGGCTGGGTCGTCTCGGACGCCCAGGTGCAACCGGTTGACGACATCTGGATGACCATCGATCAGTGGATGCGATCTCTCGCGCAGCCCTAACCGACGACAGCGACACCTCATAGACGCGCAGCGTTCCGGCTGATGTAGAGCGGCAGTTCATGGTGCTCGATGTGGCGCCTGGAAGTTCCGCGGTCACATGGCTGGGGGCCGTCTGGGCCGAGCTCGTTCAGTAGCCGTAGGACGGCCTTGGTCAGACTGCTGATCGACCCACGTGACTGCGCGTACTCTTCCCGGGAAGTCAACTGGTCTACTTCACCGATGCGTCAAGCGCTGCTCTGTATGTGAGTCGGCTCCGCGACAACCGCTGTAACGGACATCAATTACGCGTCTGTTGCTGGCCTTCTCGCGCTCGCGAAGTACGAAGGCGACCTCGACGGGCTTCGGGCCTAGGAGACCAACATGCGTCCACCGACGGCTATCTTGAGTGGTTTGATCAACACTCCCTTTAGCGCCGCTCGCATCCCGCGCCTGTTCGTGCAGCTCGGGAGGAGGCAACAGGAAGGCACTCGCACGTCGGGCGTCTGCTAGTTCCGTCGCCCGGTGATTGGTTGACCATCGTCACTGAGAGAGTCGTCGATTGGCGGCTGCGGTGCGGCCTTTTCCATACTGCTGGCGCGACTGGTGTTCGACTGTTCCGCGGTTCGACCGGCTGTCGGGGGCCCCACAGCGTGCGGTGAGGTCTGAGGTCGAGCAGAGGGCTGTTCGACATCGCCGGAATCTGCACGGGCTGAGCGGCGTTGGTGACGCATCTGCCTGGCGACCACGGCGGCCACGGCCACCTCGGGCGCGGCGACGTCGGTGGCGACCGTTGCTCCCTTCTCTGCACGTGTTCCTGTCCGGCCCGGTGCCGCCATGGCCGCCCCGGTACCGGAGGGCGCCGGCCAATTGGGCGTGGGCCCGCGACCCGCTTCCGAAGCCGGCCCTGATGGTGGTCGGCGCCCGGCCACGCGGCGTGGGCTGGGGTCGCGGCCGTTGACCGGGGTGCCCGTGCGTGGCCGACTGCGGTCGGCGGGGTCCGTGGGTGCGGGGCGGCCGGTCTGGTCGCGGCGACGGCCGCGGTCGTATCCGTTGCGGCCCTGCCGAAGTAGGTCGGTGAGCGTGTGGGTGAGGTCATGCCGGGTGCCGTCACGCAGTTCCCGTTTGAGCCAGATGAACAGTCCGGTCGCCACCGCGCTGATGATTGCGATCAGCACCAGCACCGCGACCGGATGGGTCATGCCGACCTGAGCGGCATATCCGCCGCCCGGAGCGGCCGTTTTCAGGACGATCATGGCCGCGATCGAGATGTAGGTGACGTAGGCGAACACCAGCACTGCACTTTTGACGAACTGCGTCGCCCGCCGCACTGCGGCGCGCCGGGGTGGGCCGGCGATCATCGCGGCTGGGGCGGCGATCACCATTAGGATGGCGTGCAGGAACGCCGCACAGACGACCAGAACGTAGCTGTAGGCCACGTAGCTGACGAAGAAGGTGAACACCGCGCCGAGCAGGCAGTAGAAGATGCCGAGTGCGACATTACTGCCGTCGAGGTGTTGGGCGTACGACAGGGCCTGCGGTGCACCGCAATTGGTCATCGCATGCGCGGGGGCGGCGGGATCACCGGTGAGGATGGCCGCCGACCAGGCCGGCCCGCAGGTGCCGATGCCGTCGATCGGGGTGCCGAAGTTCCACAGCTGCAGCGGTGTGCGGATCGTGGCGTCGGCGATGAGCCCGGTCAGGCTCTGCACCTGGGTGCCGGTGCCTCCGGAGGTGATGGGGCCGTTGTTCATCGCGGCTTGGGCGACGGAAAAACCGAGCCCCCGTGCGGTGGTGAGCAGTCCGTGGTCGGGGTCGAGTTCGCCCAGCGGGTTGCGGGTCAGCGCCAGCCCCACCACGCCAAGAGCGAACGCGGACAGGATGATTGACCAGCCGCGGCCCCGGTGGCCGTGCCACACCAGGTGGTAGGCGCCGACCACGAGCCCGAGCAGCAAGCAGATCGGCACCACCGACAGCTGCGCCATCAGTGACCGCATCGCCTCAAGCAGCGGGCGGCACCAGGTGGCCAGCCACGCCAGCCAGGTCGAGGACAGCGCGAATCGCAGCAGCCACAGCGCGACCGAGATCATCAGCACGTAGGCCGACGCTTGGGCCTGCAACCAGCTGGCGACGGTGTCGTGGGTGAGCCCGGTGGTCACGGCGGCGGCCAGCCAGTGCGCCCAGCTGGACGGGTCGGCGGACAGGCCGAGCCCGGCTTGAGTGATCGCCTCGCTGGTGGACACCACCGACAGGTAGTAGGCGCCGAGGGGGACGCCGTGGCTGTCGGTGATGCCGGTCCAGCCCAGTGCCGCGGCCATGGTGGCGGCGACGGCGGGTGGGGCGGCGACGACCGACCACAGCGCCAGCAGGTGGGTGAAGAGCGTAACGGCGGCGGCGCGGGCGAGGCGGGGGTGCGCCGCGAGTTGGTAGCCGAGCCATTCGGCGCTGCGGGTCATCGGGCGCCAGGCGTGGTGTCGAAGGCGTCGTGGAGCGCGGCGTCGGGGTGTCGGAGCACCCGGATGGGGGCGGTGCGGCGGAATTCGTCGACGAAGAAGCCGTGCCCTTCCCGTTCGCGGCCGCCGGCGCCGGCGCCGGCGCCGGCGCTGGTG
Source organism: Mycobacterium sp. BK086 (assembly GCA_004362315.1). Taxonomy (GTDB): domain Bacteria; phylum Actinomycetota; class Actinomycetes; order Mycobacteriales; family Mycobacteriaceae; genus Mycobacterium. The sequence goes on along the minus strand of SNWL01000010.1, from coordinate 161,408 downwards.
GGGGTGTCGAAGGCGGTCGGTTCGCGGAGGTGTTCGGTGGCCGGTTGGGCCAGGAAGTAGTCCTCGATGCCGGGGTGGTCGGGCAGGTGGATTCCGGCGCGTTCGGCGACTTGTCGGGCCAGCCGGGGGTCTTCGAACGGCATGATGAGGTGTTGGGTGATGAATTGGTCACCCATGAGCGCCAGGTCGGCGATCGGGTCCTGGGTGATGATGAGCAGGCCGGTGTAGTGCTTGCGGGCGCGGCGGCTGATCAGGTGGGCGTCGTCGGCGCCGGCCCGCGAATTGAGCAGGGCCCCGGCTTCTTCGAGGACGATCAGCCCGAAGCGCTCCCGGTTGGCGAAGAAGGTGAGCCGGGCCAGTCGCACCAGCATGCCGTAGATGGCGACGGAGACGAGTTTGCGTTCGGAGAGTTGGCGGTGCAGGTGCGCGGTGGTCATCTCCTCGGCGGTGGGCAACTCGAGGTTGCCGGTCAGCCAGATCGTGACGTCCAGGGTGGTCAGGTCCGGTGCCGGCAGGGTGGGGTCGAAGATGGCGCGGGTGAAGTCGTGGGTGGCCCAGGATTGCAGGGTGAGCAGGACGGGTTGCAGGTCTCGGGCCAGGTCGGTGTCGGTGTGTTCGGCTGTGCCGGTGAGATATTGCAGCTCGTCGAGGTAGGTGATGAGGGCGGCGGTGCTGGTGATGCCGAGCCGAGCGCGGGTGTCGGGGGCGAGCAGCCGGCGCAGCCGGGCGACGGCGACGCTGCGTGGGTCCAAGCCCATCATCGGGATCAGATAGTCCAGCCAGTAGCCGCCCGCAACGTCGGGAGGGAAGAGGCGCAGCGGGTCGCAGCTGAACCTGGCGCCGGCCATGTCGATGACGGCGGTGCCGGGCCAATGCCCGAGGGCGGTGGCCCATTCGGTGCCGGGGTCGACGATGAACGCCTGGGCGCCGCGGGTGATTTCGGCGTGGGTAAGAGTCTTGGCGGCATACGACTTGCCGTAACCGGGCGCTCCGCTGCACAGCAAGACCGGGTTGTGGTTGCGCCGGGCGCTGCCGGGCAGGTCGATCAGGACGGCGGCATTGTCGGCGTTGGATCGGTTGAGGCCGAGCAGGATTCCGGTGGCGTTCCCGACGGCGGTAGAGGTCAGCGGCACGAACCTCGACCATTTGCCGGTGGTGGTGGGGTGGGCGAATTGGTCGGCGCCACTGACGTGTACGGGGGTGCCGGGGTTGAACACTGACCACAGCCGCCGTTGGGCGCCGCGGTAGGCGCGGATGGCGATCTGACCCGATGTGGTGAGTTCGTCGCGGAGGCGGTCGACGCTGTAGCGCAGGGTGGGTTCGTCGGGGGCGCCGACGGCGATGAAGAAGGCTGCGTGCACGGGACGTTCGTCGGCGTGGGCGAGCAGGAGCCGGTTGTATTCAGCGAGTTGGTGCCAGGTGGTGGACAGCTGCGCATCACCGTCGCGGGCGTCGCGGCGCTGGGTGAACTGGTCGCCGAGGTTGCCTTTGGCGCGGTCGTTACGGAGGAATTCGGTATCACGGCTGCGCAGTTCGAGGTGGATGGCGAAGTCGAAGACCGCGCCGGTGTCTAGGTCGTCAAGGGCGTCGAGGAATTCCGAGCCGGGGAAGACGATGCCGCCTTTGGGGATGTCGACGACGGGCAGGATCGCCTGGTAGCTGTCCGGGTACTGACCGGTGGGACTTGCGGTGCGCAGCAGCGTCTTCCAGCTCGGCAGCCACGTTAATACGGACGGCCGGATAGGGCGGTGCTGCTGGTCGCCGTCGTCGAAGTGGGCGGGTGACTCGGGCTCCTGCCGCGGCGCGGTAGTTGCGGGTAGGGGGTCGGTGTAGGTGCCGCGCCAGGTGTTGTGCCGCCAGAACCAGTCGATCATCGCCGGGGTGACCGGCTGGGGGGCGAATTCTTCGGGGATAGCGGTGATGACGGCGTCGGCCAGCTCGTGGTAGGCGCTGAGGGAGGTGGCCGAGTCGGTGTCGCGGCCGGCGATCCAGTCGCGCAGTTTGGTCAGCTGGCCGGTGGGGGTGTGTCCACCGCGGCCGGCGTCGACGGGGATGGACAGCCAGTAGATGCGGGTGCGGGGCGCTTCGGCGGCCAGGACCGGTTCGAGCTGGCGGCAGGTGGCGATCCAGTCGGGGTTGTCGCGGTGCCCGGTGAGCATGGCGCGAAGCAGCTGGCGGCGGTCTTGCGGTGCGGACAACCCGTAGAGCCAGCTGCCGGAGGGCAATTCGCGGACCAGGCTGCGGTGGCGGTCGGCGGCGGCGGTCTTGCGGGTGGTCGGTTGCAGGGTGTAGCGCAGTCCGGTGAGCAGATAGTCGGCGTAGACGCCGTGGGCGGTGAACCGCAGGTGTCCGGCGACGCGGTGCGGGGGTGCCAGCGCGAGATCGTCGGTGCTGGCGGTGATCCGGGGGTGCAGGGCGGACCAGAGAGCGCGGATGCGGAAGCCGAGGCTGGGTCGGCTGTGCGGGGTCAGCGCCCCCAGCCCGGCGGCGGCGCCGGTCAGAGCCAGGCCGGTGAGCAGGACGGCGCGGGCGTGGCCGGTGTCGAGGGCGCGCAGGGTCGCGATCACGGTGACGGTCAGCCCGATGGCGGCCGGTACCGCCACGGCCAAGCGTAGCGGCTTGCCGAACAGGACGTCGATGTAGACGGGGGTGTCGTGCACTCCGGTGAAGACTTGGGCGGAGTCGGTCATTGGCCGAATTGGCCGGTGGTGATGCCGGTTTGGTCGGTGGTGCGTTTGGCCGAGACGTAGATGGCGTAGCCGGAGCCGACGATGACGGCGACGATCACGCCGATGACGGCCCAGCCGACGGTTTCGCCGATGCGCCCGCCGAAGAACGCGGCGGCCGCCCGGGCGCCGGCGCCGAGGAGGATCAGCACCACCAGCACGGTGACGCCGAGGCTGTAGAGGGTGCGGGAGCCGGACACCAGGTCGGTGGCGGCGAGCACGGTGGTGGTCATGAGAGGCGTTCTCCTGGTGTCGGTTAGCGGGGGTTGGAGCCCGGGACGACCGGGATCAGTTCGGCGCCGGGCGCCAGCTGGGGTGCCAGGTCGAGACCCGCCACCATCCACCGGCCGCCGGTGACGGCCAGCGTCATCGGGAAGTCGAGCAGCAGCGGGGTGAACTGGGTGCTGGTCAGCTCGGCGGTGGCGATGGCGGGCACGGTGGTGCCCTCGGGTGGGGTGTCGTGGTCGGGAACGGTGTGCTCGGCAACGAGTTTGGTGAGGGTGGCGCCGCGGTAGCCGGTCAGCGGGAGCAGCCCCGAGGTTGGGGTGGCGTAGCGTTCCAGGCCACCGGTGCCGGTCAGGTACGCGGTGAGGAAGCCGCTGACGGTGTCGGCCAGGGTGGTGTGCGGGGCGATGGTGACGGGGTAGTGCAGGGCGATGTCGGCGCCGGGTCCGGGGCAGTTGACTTGGGCGGGTCGTAGCGGGGCGCGTAGCCCGTAGCGGCTGTACAGCACGGCCAGCCGGTAGCAGGCGGTGTGCGGGGTGGCGCTGGCATACGGGCGTTGGGAAACGACGATGACGACGCTCCACTGCTGGGCGTCACCGCGGTCGTCTTGCAGGGTGACCGCCGCGATGGCGGGGGACTCGACGAGCATCGCGGGGGTGGTGGGCAGCCGGGCGTGCTCGGGTGGGGCCCAGCAGTCGTCGAGGGTGTGGGGCTGGGTTTGGGTGGCGGTGAGGAGTTTGACCACACAGTCCTGGGCGAAGCTGCCGGCCAGCAGGGCTCGGTTGACCGCGCTGCGGGCGGGGATGGCGATGTCGGGCGGCGTTTGGAACAGCCAGCCCCAGATGGTGGTGGCGGCGACCACGCTGCAGGAGGTGACGCCGACGGCCAGCCCAATGCGGCGGGCGCCGGTGTGCAGGGTGTCGAGGCGGCGACGCCAGGTGGTGGTGAGCATGGCGGATCCTTTGGTGGCGGTGGGCTATTGGGGGGCGTGGCCGAGGATTTTGATGCTGGCGACGGCGAAGGTGGCGTCGGCCGGGTCGGTGCCGGCCGCTGGGCTGGGGGCGGCTGCGGTGACCGGGGCGAGGACGTCGTCGAGCAGGCCGCCGCCGGATGTGGTGGGGGTGCTGCTGGTGGTGTCGGCGGGGGCGCGGGAGGTTTGCAGCACGATCATGGTGAGTTTGGAGGCCAGCACGCCGTGGTTGGGCAGCGGCTGCACGGCGTCGCCGCGGACATTGCCGGTGTCCTGGGTGAGGACCGTGGTGGCGTCGTCGTTGAGGATCCACTGCGCGCGGGTGACCACGCGGTGGGCGGTCCACTGGTCGGCGCCGGTGGGGTCGGCGGCCGGCCAGCCCGGGGTGATGGATACCGCGGTGATCACCATGGTGCGGCCCAGATCGAGGGTGAGGACCTGGCCGTCGACGCCGCCGCGCACGCACACCCACGCCCGGGTGGGGTCGGTGCCGGCGACGGCTTGAGCGGCGGTGGATCCGGGCAGGCATGACGCGGACGCGGTGTAGGGGATCGGGGTGTCGGCGGTGGTGTCGGGAGCGGCGGTGCTGCTGGGTGCGGGGGCGACACTGATCCGGGTGGCGGCGACCACGGTGTCGGACGGTGCCGGGTCGTCGGGACGCAGGACCAGCAGTGTCACGGTGACGATCACGGCGACGACCGTGGTGACGGCACCGAAGCCCAGTGCCACGGCTTTGTTGAAGCGCGGCTCGAGGATGCGCGGGAAGTCTTCGGGTGCGGGCGGATTGGCGGGCGGCGCGGAGGGTGTGTCGTCGTCAGCCGTGGCGCGCGGGTGGTGGTCGTCGAAGACGGCGGCCAGGTCGAGGGTCCGGCGTTCGTCGTCCAGGTCGAGGATGTCGTACTCGGTGGGGTCGCCGTCGTCGAAGAGCGGATCGATGGAGCGCATGCCGCCGTCCAGGGTGTCCAGCCACGCTGCGGTGTCGTCGGCCCAGTCCGACGACACGGGCAGGGTCGGCTGGTGTGGGGTGCTGGTCACGGCGGCTCCTGATCGGGATCACCCTCAGCTAAACGCCGCCGCGATCGTTGTGCGACGGCCATAGCTGAGCGATCCGCGCGGCGTTAGCGTAAGCGCGTGACTCGCCAGAACCCCGTGGTGCCGCATCTTCTGATCCGATCGCGAATGACGCTGCCGTCCTGCCCCTTCCAGCTCCGGGGGGTGGGTCGCGGTGACCTGCGCGCCTGACCGGTTCGATGATGTGCGGCGGCGGTGGATCGCGCGCCATCAGCACAGCTTTCTGTTCCAGAAGCGCCGCGCCGAGCTGCTGGCCCGCACGATGCGGGACCGCGCGGGCGAGCGCAGCGGCGCCCGGGTCGACCCGGCCGACGACGACGTTATGCATCCGCTGCTGCTGCGCGGAGCACACACCCCGTACGCCGCTGTCGACGCGCTGATCGTGGGTACCGTCGCGCTGCTGGCGCCGATCGGCTGGCCGGTGGGGCGGCTGCTCTACGGGGCCATCGTGGGGCTGATCCCGATGACGTTGCGGTCCTATCCGGTGGCGGCGCTGCTGTGGGCGGCGGTAGTAGTGGGCGTGCCGGTGCCGTTGCTGTACAGGCCCGGGCCAACGTTGGGCACTGCGCTGCTGGTGCCGTGGCTGCTGGCCCAGTTGCCGGCCACGCTGCTGGCCGCCGGGATGTACGGCATCCTCGAGGGCTGGCTGGCGGTCGGCGGGGCGCGGGACTGGTGGCCGATGCGGCCGGTATCCGGCCACGACACTGTCGATTTCGGCTGGGCTGCCAACGATTTGACGGGACCGGGCGTGTTCGCCTTGGCGCCGCCCGATCCGCCCGGAGAACGCACCCCGTCGCGCCCGGAGATGCGGGATGGGTAGCGCCACCCCGTATTGCGGTTTCGTGCGCGGAGAAGGTGGTGTGCGTATGGTGGCGTCCTCGGCGGCCCATGTGCTGGTGTCGGCGCCGACCGAAACCGGTAAGACCCGAAGGGTTCTCGCGCCCGCGGCGGTGCTGTGGGGCGGGCCCGTCATTGTGGTCAGCAGCAAGGACGATCTGATGCAGCTGGTGATGACCCGCCGTGGCGGCCCGTCGGCACTGGTTGATCTGCGCCCGGACTATGACGCTGATTATCCCGGTGTGCCGGCGCGCTCGTTTGACCCGACCGCGCTGATCCGCACCCCGGATCAGGCGGTGACCGTGGCGAACACCATGATGCAGATGTCGGCGGTCGGGCTCGGGTCGGGTGCCGACCAGGTCTCGGACGCCGGGATCTGGGAGTCCAACACCGAGGGTCCGCTGGCGGCGATGCTGTATGCGGCATCCCCGCGTGGCAATAACGCAGGCATCGGCTGGGTGCTGTTGGCGGTGGACAACCTCGATCTCGACGCCGGACCGGGCCGGCAGCTGAGCCTGGAGCCGAGTTGGCGGATGGCCGCCGACATCGTGCGGGGAAAACCGTTGTTCCGCAACGCGTTGTTGCGCACGCTGGCGATGGATCCGCGTCAGCGGGACAGCATCGCATTGACGATGCGCAAGGCGGTGATGCCGTGGATGCGGTTGGCGTTGCGCGGCGTTGAGCATCCGGTGTTCGACGAGTCGCTGCTGGCTGACCCCGCTGCGACGGTGTACGTGTTGTCGCCGGCGGAAGGGTCGATCGCCGGAGCGGCGGTGACGCTGCTGGAACACCTGGTGAAGGTGTGGCGGGCCAAGACCGCGCGGCACGAGATGTATCACCGGTTGTTGATCGTGATCGATGAGGCCGCCAATGTGGCGCCGATGCCGGCGCTGCGCCGCCACATCAGTGAGGGCCGTGGGCTGGGGGTGAACTTCGTGGTGTCGGTGCAGGCTTCCAGCCAGCTCGATACCGTCTACGGCAACGCGTATGCCCGGGAACTGCGGGACACCTTCCCGGCCGCGCTGATCATGTTCGGCGCCGCCGAGATGGAGATGTTGCAGCGCGCCGAGGAGTGGACGTTGCAGACGACGCGCCGTCAGGAGTCTTTCGATCAGGCGTCGGGGGCGAAAACGCTGTCCTCCCAACTGGGGAGCACGCTGGATTACCGTCGGCTGCTGCCGCAGAACACCGATCACGCCCGGCTGGTGATCCGCGGCACGGCCGGGGTGTGCACCGAACTGCCGGACTGGTCGACGTTCGTTGACCTCTACGACACGGCGGCGCGGGCTTCGTTGCGAGGCAGCGCTTCCGGGGAAGCGTCTCACTCGGGACTAGTCGGTCTGGCTTCTCGGCATCGGCGTGCGGTGGCTGTGATGCGGGAGTCGCGGTGAGTACCCGCCGCGGGCCGTGGCTCAGCGGGTTGGTCGTCGCGCTACTGGGCGCGGGATGGCTGATCGTTCAGGTGGTCGGTGGGGTGGTGTCGTGGGTTGAGGGCATCGTCGACGGCGCAGAAACTTCGGTAACGAGCGCTGATGTCTCACCGGATTACCCGTTGGCGAGTTGGTAGGCGTTCAGAAGTTCGGCGAAGGGGAGGCCGGGCTTCTGCGGTGAATCACCGGAATCCGCTGGTATGTAACAACAATGGCTTCCCCGTCGCGCATTGTGTGGAACCACTGATGTCGTTCGGCCGCACCCCGGCGTGCGGCGCGGAGATGCGGGTCTCATCGTCCGCCGGTGCCGCGGTCTTCAGTGGGCGGCGGCGCCGGCAATCTCGGGCGCAGTTGATCGACGTAGACGAACCACTTGTTGTTCCAGATCGCGGCTTCCACAGGGTCATCGACCCGGCACGGCCCAAGCCCGAAACTCCGAACGACTTCAGCCGTCAACTGAAGGCTCGCGATCAGACTGGGAAGCGCCTCTTCCAAGTACTGGTGATGGAAACGCTCGGCCGCGGCGGCCACTCGCCCCGTGGGATCGGAGAGGGTGAGGCCTTCTGCGTGGACCTTGTGGGTCTGCGTCGCCACCCTCGCGTAAGCCGTATGCGATTTCACCAGCAGGTCAACAAGATTCAGTAACGTTGCCGCGGGTTCCATGGCGAAGACCGCCTCGGCACGGGTCGGGAGTCCCGAAAATCTGTCGGTCATAACAGCGACGTTAGGGGCGCGATACTCGCTCAGCTACGGTCATCGAGGCAAAGAACCGGGAGGTCAGCTGACGTCGCGTGGGGAATTGCCCAGAGTCATGCCACGCAGGACGATGAGCGCGAAAGCGTCATGACCACTTGCGAATCGTTGTCACGCCACTACCGTCTCATTGACCTCCGACATCGAGGATCTGAGACACGGGATGTGGGACAAGAAATGAGACTGCGCGACCTGACACTATGCGACCTCAAATGTCGACGCGAGCGGCCGTCTCGTTTCTCCACAAGTGAGACGAGCCGCACGTCAGTCCACCCGGCTTGCCGTTCCCGGTGCTCGTCACACAGATCTCGGAACGAGCGCGAAGGCGGGGTGATCTGCGGCATCGGGCAGCTTGACGAAGTACCGGCCGACTATCAGCTTCCCGAATTGCGGTTCGAACGCTGCGATGATGGGTGCCCGCTCACCAACCGGCACCTCGGTCGCGGTGTACGCAGTGGACTCACCATTGATCGTGAGGGTCACGTTGGGGTTAGCCCGCACGTTCTTCACCCACTGGCTTTCGCCACGGGTTGACAGCACGTACCTCACGCCTTCGACAACGACGGTGGTACCGCGACCTCTTGGGGACCGCCACTGACCCGCCTCGTGACAGTCAACCTCTCCGCAATATTGCTCGCAGCCATCATGCTGCTCAACTTCTTCGTAAACCACGACGGCTTCAGGTATGCCATCGGGCAAGTCTGCTACGGGAAGCCCCACTTGTAGGTACGCCAGCGTGGTCACCGTGTCCGGCGCGTCCTGAGGACAGGATGTGACCGCTCTCAAATCTGTAGAAATGAGACGTGCGGGACTTGGATGCTTGACCTCGGTTGTCCATGTCGGACACTCATGGCATGGCTCGGGTTCGGTTACTCGCTAAACATGAGCGCGCTGACTTCGCGGAGATGCTGGCCGGCTTGAATGCTGAGCAGTGGTGTCAGCCCAGCCTGTGTCACGGGTGGAGTGTGCGCGACGTCGTTGCTCATACCGTCGCGTACCTCGCGCAGAGCCGATCCCGGCTCGCGGTCAATCTGTTCCATGCGCAAGGCCACGTCGACCGTCTCAATGCTCAGGGGCTAACGAGCTTCAAGTCAGTGGGTCCGCTGCAGCTGGTCGAACTCATGCGCCGCGGGATCGAACCAACTGGCGCGGGAGCGCTCTATGGCGGCCGCGTTGCACTGATCGAGTGTCTTGTGCATCAGCAAGACATTCGCCGGCCCCTTGGACTGCCTCGTTCGATCCCCGAAGATCGCCTCCGGGCGGCATTGAGTTACGCACGCATCAGCCCAGTCATCGCAGGAGGGTGGAAGACCCGAGGGCTAAGGCTGACTGCTACCGACATCGACTGGTCTACCGGCCGGGGGCCCAGAACTCCGCGGCACCGGCGAGAGCCTCTTACTGGCCATGACCGGGCGCGCCGCTCAAGCGCGCAGCGAGTTAGAGGGTGAAGGTGTGGCGCTGATTCGATAAATCAGCCGAGTTGCGAGCCGTGAATCTGGGACAAGATGTGATCGACCTCGTTTCTCTAGAAACGGGACACCCCACGCTTGAACTCAGCATCGAACTTAGATGCCTCTTATTTTTCTTAGAGTTGTGTTAAGTTACGTGCAGGCCTGACACGGCCGAGCCTCACTACATCCCGAATCGGAGGTGGCTGAGATGGGCCTTGATGTCTTGCCGCCCGGCCCTCGACTTCCGGTCGCCGTTCAGACAGCGGCCTGGATCTTTCGTCCGTGGGATTTTATGGAGCGATGCGCTGCTCGTTACGGTGACACGTTCACGATACGGCTGGCAGGTGAGCGTCCCTGGGTGATGGTCTCGCATCCGGACGCGGTAAAGGAAGTCTTCACGGGGCCGCGGGAGCTGCTGCACGCCGGACAAGCGAATCGCTTCCTACGCCCGTTCGTGGGCGCGAACTCGGTACTGCTGCTCGACGGTGATGCCCACATGGAACAGCGCCGACTGCTCATGCCGCCGTTTCGCGGCAGCCATCTGACGTCCTACACCGACACGATGACCGCCGTCGCCCAAGCCGCGATCGCTGGTTGGCCACGCGGTGAGCCGATCGGTCTACATCCGCTGATGCAGTCTTTGACGCTAGAGGTCATCCTGTGCGTGGTGTTCGGACTAAAAGAGGGTGCACGCCTGGACAGCTTGCGCGCCGAGCTGGTGCGCACGCTCGCGGCTTCGGCAGGTGTGGCCGGACAGGTGCTGCTAGTGCTCGGCCCACGGAGGGTGCGGGCTGCGTTGATCCGCAAGCTTTTTCACAATGTGGACCGCCTTCTCTACGCCGAGATCGACGAGCGACGCCGGTGCGGCGATCTCGAGGAGCGCAGCGACGTACTGTCGGTGCTGTTGCGGACCCGCCACCAAGATGGCCAATCCATGAGCAATGTCGAGATCCGCGACGAACTGATGACCCTGCTGTTGGCCGGGCACGATACGACGGCGACCGCACTGGCGTGGGTGGTGGAACGCCTAGTTCGTCACCCCGACGATCAGGCTCGGCTCGTCGAGGAAATTCGCGCCGGTGACCATCAGTTCCGCGACGCAGTAATCAAGGAGACGCTGCGATTGCGGCCAGTACTGTCACTGGTCGCTCGGCGACTGAAAGCGCCGCTCGAAATTGGCGGTGTCGAGTTGCCGGCCGGAGTGAACGTCGTCCCGTCGATCTATCTGACGCACCGCCGGCCCGACCTCTACCCCAGCCCAGATCAGTTCCGGCCCCAGCGCTTCCTTGAGCACAATCCAGGGGCCAACACCTGGATTCCGTTCGGTGGTGGTGTTCGGCGCTGTTTAGGGGCTACGTTCGCCGAGCACGAGATGCGCATCGTGCTCGGCATTCTGTTCGGCAGCTGCACGGTGGTTCCCACCAGCGAGCGCTCGGAGCCTATGAAACGGCGCGGTATCACCCACGTGCCCGGGCACGGCGCCACCGTGACACTGCACTGAGACCTTGAGCAGTCGTGCCACGCCTATACATTGACGACCGCTTCTTCGTTCGAGACAGGAAACGATCACTCTCGTTTCTCTAGAAGTGAGACATCGTGTGCTTATGAACCGTAGTTGAGTGTGATGGTGGTGCTGCGGTTGATGCTGGTGCCTGCGGGGGGATCCTGTTTGACGACTCGGTTTCTGCTCGTGTCGGGGCCTGGTATGTCGCCGCTGTTGAGAAGTGGCCCGGTGAGGCCGAGGCCTTGGAGGTAGGGGACGACGTCGAAGTAGGTCATTCCGGTGAGGTTGGGCATGGGGATTTGGTTGCCCAGTGACACCTTCACTGTGATTGCCGAATCAACCGGAACGCTGGCCCCGGCGGGGGGATCGGTGGCGGCTACCTGACCGGCAGGACGGGTGCTGTCAGCGGGCCCGGTCAGAATGATGGGAAAGCCGGCGGTCTTGAGGTTTTGGGTCGCTTCATCGACGGTTTGACCTGATACGTCGGGGACGCGGCGCGTTTCTGCACCGGCGCTGACCTCGATGACGATCTCGGTGGTGATGGCCGCGCTTTGGTTGGCTGCCGGGATGGTGTCGATCACGAAGTTCTCGGGCACCGTCGTCGAGGCGATGCGTGACCGTCTGTTGTGGACAAATCCGGCGCCGGCAAGCTCGCGGGCGCAGTCCTCTGCGGTCATGGTTGAGCAACTCGGTACTGGGTGCTGTTCGGGTCCTGATGACACGTTGATGCTGATTTCGTCCCCAGCCGCCAGGGTGGCGTTTGCGTTGGGGTCGGTGTTGATGACGTGGCCAGACGGCACAGCGGAGTCTGACTTTGGCACGGGGTCACGGACTTTGAATCCACGGTTCTGCAGAGTCGTGATCGCGTCCTGGACTGGCTGGCCGCGCAGGTCGGGCACCCGCAGGTTGCGCTGGTCGCCACCGCCCAGGGTGGTCGCGACCGTGACGACCACGGTCAGCACCGCCAGCACCGCAGCCACGATTAACCAGCGACGCACCGAAAATGGTCCTGCGGCATCATGATCCCTGTCGCGGCCATGGGAGGCGACGTAGGCGGTGGTCGGCGGTGAGCCGTCGTCCACACGATCTGAAGCCAACAGGTGGCTGCGTTCAGTCTCGGTCAGCACCTTGGGTGCCGTGGGTGTTTGGCCGCTGTGGACGCGGATGAGGTCGGTGCGCATGTCGGCCGCACTCTGGTAGCGGTTTTCGGGGTTCTTGGCCAGCGCCTTGAGAACGACCGCGTCGAGGTCGGGTGAGATGCCCTCCTGTTTGTGTGAGGGTGGCAGCGGGTCTTCGCGGACATGCTGGTAGGCGACCGCGACCGGGGAGTCGCCGACGAATGGCGGTTCGCCCGTGAGGATCTCGTAGAGTACGCAGCCCAGGGAGTACACGTCGGAGCGGGCGTCGCCTCGCTCGCCGCGCGCTTGCTCGGGGGAGAGGTACTGGGCGGTGCCGATCACTGCGGCTGTCTGCGTCATCCGGTTGCCGACGTCGGCGATGGCGTGGGCGATGCCGAAATCCATCACCTTGACCGCACCGGTCTTGCTGATCATGATGTTGGCCGGCTTGACGTCGCGGTGGATGATGCCGTGTTGGTGGGAGAAATCCAGTGCTGAGGCTGCATCGGCGATGACCTCGATCGCCCGTGCGGGTGCCATGGGACCCCCGGTGTGCACGATGTCGCGCAGGCTCACACCCTCGACGTATTCCATCACGATGTAGGGCAGCGGTCCGGCGTCAGTCTCGGCTTCACCGGTGTCGTACACGGCGACAATCGCGGGGTGGTTGAGGGCAGCGGCGTTCTTGGCCTCGCGGCGAAAGCGCAGATAGAACCGGGGGTCACGGGCCAGATCCGCGCGCAGTACCTTTACGGCGACGTCACGGTGCAAGCGCATATCCCGGGCGAGGTGAACCTCCGACATGCCGCCGACCCCGAGGATCTCGCCGACGACATAGCGGTCCGACAGGTACCGAGGGGTCGTCATCGCAGCCAGCCGATCCCGTTCACGTCCAGTAAGCGTCGGCGCGGCTGAAGACACTCAGGACGGTGACCCGCCGGTTCTGGTCGTCAACCCGGTAGATCACGCGGTAGGTTCCCCGGCGCGCACAGTAACGAGCATCCAGCGGTGGCCGCAATCGTTTGCCGACCCGATGCGGATCATCCAGCAACGGCCCCGTGATGAATGCATACGCCGCCAATGCCACAGCCTCCGAAAGAGGCTCAGCAAGTTGGCTTCTCACGACCGGGGCAACAACCAACTCATACCCCGGCTCGATCACTTCCCAGCTCGACGAGCACGCACCGCCGCGCCAAGACTGGCCTCATCCTCGCCTTCACCACGAGCCAGTTCGGCATCAGCCTCGCGCAGCGCGCGCAATGCAGCCGAGTCCGACAGCACAGCAATGGTCTCCTCCAAAGACTCCAGATCATCGACAGCGAGAAGGACCGCAGCAGGGCGACCATGCACCGTCACCGTGATCCGCTCGTGCTGCTCTCCCACCCGAGCCACCAACTCAGACAGGTGCGCCTTCGTCTCCGCCAACGAACTCATCTGCGCCATAGTCATAAGTATGACCAAATGTCCGGCGACTGTCCACGTCCATCGAGGAGATCCAGCACCGCTTCCTGCCACCGGATCAAATCCCCGGCCCGACACCGGCGGGCGATAAACACCAGACACACGAGTACGTATTGGCCACTTCGGCATTCCGACAGGTGAATCGGGAGGTCTATGAATTTCTACGACCATGGACCATCGAACAATCCAGTGGCTACCTTTACTCGACTTCGCTGCCGCTTGGCCGATTGCTCGGTGAGCGGCAGAGCGCCTTCGAGGAGGCGATCACCACCGCCCTGCTCGCAATCGATCCGACCGGACGATTCACCGAGCCCGTTGCCTTGGAAGTCCTGACCGCTACCAAGAAGTAGATCACGAGATGCCGGTGACATTCTGGGTTGGGGCTCCAAGCCGTCATGCTCCGCAGACGATGACATCGGCGTGTTCCCGGGTACGGTCACCGGCGAAGTGAGCGTCTTCTTCGTCCATCCACTGCGCCCAGAGTGCCTCTGCGTCAGCACCGTCGCGGGCCAAGCCTCGGGCCAGACGGATATCACGCGGCGTCTCCACCCACACGGACAGTGACAATCTCTCCCGGACGGCGGCCCGCGCCGAGGACACGCCTTCCAGGATCAACACTCCACCCGGGGTCACCATGTGCCATTCGGCGAGTGCTCGGAGGTTCCAGTCGTAACGCTGATACCTCCCCGCGAGGCCAGCCGCGACAGGCCTGAGGACCTCGTCTTCGAGCCGACCCCACCAGCCGAGAGGGTCCTCCCACGATGCGAAGTCATCGGTGTGCAACAACTGGGCGTGACACGAGTCAGCAAGGCGTGCCGCCAAGGTCGACTTTCCGGCACCCCCGGGACCATCGATCGCGACAAGCCGCGTCGCTCCAAGCCGAGGAGCGCGACAGGACGCCTGGCGGACGAGGTCATCAACGCTCACTACTCCATGATGAACGACGCAGACGCGGCTTATTTCGGCGAGAAGATGGATGGCACAGTCGAGGCGCAACTCGATACCAGAAGGTCGTCATCGGTGCGTGACGGGCACCCGAAATTTTGCACGGACTCGACCCTTCCCACTTCACGCCTGACGCCACAGCTGCCACCGATTGGATCGCGCGACCGGCATGCAAAACACTGTTGCCGCATCCCGGTCGAGTTGCCAGGATCAGAGCGTGAACGTGGTAAATCTGCTGAGACCTGCGGTCAGTGCAGACGCCGCGTTCATCGTTGAAATGGCTCGGTATGTCTGCGTTATCGAGGACTGGCCGCTTCCGGGCATCGACGAGGAGGACGTGCAAAGTCTCCTACCCGACCGCGACGGCATTACTGTGATCGCTGTCGATCAGGGAGGCGACAACGTCGGGGCAGTCTGGACCTTCTGGCACCACCCTCCGTTGCTGACCGGAACCGACGGCGCACCCCTGCCTGAGATCGGAATCGCGGTGGTACCCGAGCGCCGCGGGCACGGTGTGGGCAGCGCCCTACTCGATGCGATGTTCGCCAGGGCCACAGCTACCTACGCTGCAGTGAGCCTTAACGTTCACCAGCGCAATCCTGCGCGACGTCTGTATGAGCGCAAGGGTTTTCACCTTGTCGGCCAGGGTCGAGGAGACCTTGGCCTGGCGACGGTCAGGTAGCTGCCGTAGCGGACCGCTAGTCGGCCGAGTCGCATATTTACATCGTTCGTTCGCTTCCGGTCCATGGCACCGGTCGGTGAATCGTCAAGTCGGACGCCATTGCCAGTGCGGTGAATCTGCGCCCAGAATGGGCGTTGTGCATCGATCCGGCCCGGGCGGGCACGACGGCGACTTCGCAAAACGTTGGGATGGATGGTCCCCGCATGAGGTGGCCGACCGGCTGCCGCACGTCACCGCGCCCTGGTACATCGCAGCTGGATGGGCCTTGGAGTTGTTCACCGGCCGTCACTGGCGCGACCATTGCGACACCGAGATTGGCGTGCCCCGAGATCG
This sequence comes from Mycobacterium sp. BK086, assembly GCA_004362315.1. Lineage (GTDB taxonomy): Bacteria > Actinomycetota > Actinomycetes > Mycobacteriales > Mycobacteriaceae > Mycobacterium. The sequence goes on along the minus strand of SNWL01000010.1, from coordinate 145,902 downwards.
CTTCGCCGACATCATGAATGCCTTACCCGAATACGTGTGGGACGTTGTCGGAGACCAGCGACTGTGGCCCTATCCCGAGCACGCCGGTCGCACCCACCAAACGTGGTTGCGCGACCCTGAAACCGGCCGCTACCACCTCGATGTATTCCGCGAGCCCCAGACCCACGATCAGCGCTGGATATGCCGTCACAATCCAGCCATCACACTTGCTTACGACGAACTGATCCTGCACAGCGACGGCATCCCGTTCGCCATCCCCGAGGTGGTGTTGCTGTTCAAGGCCAAGCAACGCGAGGCGAAAGATCAGAAAGACTTCGAGCATGTCCTCGGGATGCTGCACCACCCACGCCGCGAGCGCCTTGCCGAATGGATCGCTAGCACCTACCCAGCGCACCCGTGGCTTGAACAACTCAAGACTCACCCGCACTGACCCTACAGAGACGTTGGTGTTGAGCCGGCGGAAGGAGCGCAGATGAGAGAGGTCGGCTCTCGCAAGCGATACCAGCCCGCACCGTGTTGGTTTGTGTTCGAGGATCTTTGCGACCCCCATCGCCAGCCGGTGCGACCGTGGCTGCACCTCCTCGACGATGAAGTCGAACCAGAAATTGTCGACGCCGAGCGCCCCCGTTACGTTATCTGGTCCTCACTGTGGGCCAAGCGCCCTGATGCCTCCGTGCGTTTCGACCTCGCCGCGGCCCGCGGTGGAACCGATCTACGTTGGACTCTGTTCGTCGGCGACCCGGTGCCCGACACCGGCACGATCAACCACATGCGCCAACGCATCGGAGAGCTCATCAACGCCAACCTGCGATACACCTATGGCCAGTAGCAGCCGGTGTGGCGAGGCTGGGTGGCTACACGTATCGCGCGAGAAATCGCGACCCGTGCGGTCGCTATGCGCTCAAGTCTCTTTCATGTCGACCTATAAGGCTGCTCGATCTCGTTGACCTCCCGCCCCTCCCAACTACCATCGACTTCTTCTCAACTACTCCCAATACATCCTAAAATAACTGCAGCCCTTGATAATTCGTATCCGATCACTTGGCACATTTGCACAAGCATGCGAGGATGCCCGCGGCGGATCATGCGCCGACGTCCCGAGTCTGTCGGCGCCGACGATCTCGAGGCGCAACCGGCGTTCGGTGAATGCACGAAGTATGGGCCAGGCGAGCGCTACTCCGAGCGTGCACCGGTCTAACCGTGCGCCGCCAACGACTCGCACACGGCAGCGCGGTTGCATACGTCAGCGGGACAACGTCCCCGCGACCTCAGGCCAGTCTGGGCAGTGCCCCTAGCTTCACAACCCGAGCCCGGTGTCGGTCTCGCGGCGCGGGTAAATGGTTTTGCGCGTGGCTTCGTGCAGCTCCCCAGCCGCGCGCAGCGGCAGCTCCTCCGCCAGGTCCGCGCCCTCGGTGGTGCGGGTTGCGAAGGCTCTTGCGGCGGCGGCCTCGGCCCGCCCCAATTGGTTGTCGAGCTCACGAGCTTCTGTTCGGGCGGCGCGGAGCGTGGCGGTGTCCTCAGCCAATGCCGCCATGCGACGGTCGTGAATATCCCGCTCGCTGACAACGCCTTTGGGGCCACCCGCGACTGCCATCAGGGCTTCGTGAGCGGTATCGCGATCACCGCGGGTGCGGGTGACCGCGGCGTCGATGGCGGCGGTGTGTTGCAGCAGCTGCATTTGGTGGCGCCGGTAGCGGTCGGCAAGGTCGTGATCCCGCCGGTGCGTGGCGTCGGCGATTTCGTCGGCCAGCTGCTCGAGCAGGGCGTGGTGGCGATCGTGAGTGGTTTCGGCGAGGACCCAGTCGGCGTGCGCCTGCTCCAGCTCGTACTGAGAGGGCCGCTGTTCACGGTGCCGGTGGTGCAGCGCCGCCAGCTCCTCGGCGGCTGCCCGTTCGGCGGGACCGCCTCCTTGGAAGATGCTGCGCGCCAAGGTGTTGGCACGTGATCGCGCGGCGTCGCGGCGCTCACGCAGCGCAATGAGGTCAGTGTCGGCGGGGGGCGTCGCCGCGTGCCGGTGCGGCGAGAGATCGGTGAACTCGAGTCCGTCGAGGCATGCTTCGGCGGCGTCGGCGACGTAGTCCCGCGGGTCGGGTGGCGGTTCCTGCGGGCCGTCGTCGTCGAGTACATCGGCGGCGTCCGCGGGATGCGGAACCTCGACATCCCGGGTCGCGCCGTGGGCGAGCAGTTCCACCCGGTAGGTCAGCATCCGGGCGTATTCGTCGGGTCGCAGCTCCATGACGTCGGCGGCGTCGTGCAGGTATTCCGCGGCGGCGGCCAGGAGATCGGCGGCACGCCAGTCGGCGGCGGCTACCGCGGCGACCAGAGCCGGCCAGGCGGGATCGGCGATCACGGTCTCGGCGGTGGTACTGCCCAGGATTCGGTGCAGGTCGGTGATCCAGGGTGGCCGCAACCCGGCGCTGCGGGTCTGCAGGGTGGCCGGCGCGAGGCTGCCCGCCAGCCGCCACCATAGTGCGGCGGCGGGCAGCTCGTCGGGCAGCGGGCCGCCGCGGGTCGCGGCGGCCCGCAGCAGCTTCGCAATGTCGGCTCCGGCACGCGCGGCGTCGTCGAGATATGTTGCCAGGCGCGGAAAGAAGGGGTCGTCACGAACGCGGGGCGCGACTGTTTGCAACATGGCGTGCCATCGTTGGCCATGGTCGCTGTTGCGCCGGATGGCGGTGTCGATGCGCCCGCTGATGAGGCGCTGCACGGCGGTGGACCGGGTGGCGTATTGCGGCGGACCGGTGATACGGGTATCGGCCTGCTCGACGTCGTGGGCGGCACGGAACACCGCGATCTCGGCGAGCAGTTCGGGCTGGCGCGCGACGAGCGGACGCCCCCAGTTCGGCACAGTGGCCGTCGTCCATCCGCGGGCGGCGGCCCGGATGTGGTCGGCTAGATCGGCGACGAGCGCGGCCCGGGCAGCCAGGTACGGCCCCCACCGTGGATCAGCGGCTAATGCAGCAGGGACGGCGGGCAACCAGCGCAGCGGACCAACCCCCGCCGACGCCGACGCGGTCGGAACAGACAGGCGCCAGTCCAGTACGGCGGCCGGGTCGTGTGCGTCGTCGAATGGTGTTGCCGCAGCCTGTATCAGCGCGGCGATCGGGTCGTGGCCGTCGACGGCCAGCAGCGCCAGGTTGCGGCGCAGCACCGGCCAGGCGGTCCCCTCGGTGACAGCAGGGTCGATCCGGGCGGCAGCGGTGTCGATCGCGGCCATCACCGCCGCGCCGGCGCGGTCTTCGGCGGCCCGGCTCAGCGCATCGGCATACATCGCCGCCGCCGGGTGCAGCCGCACGAACGGATCGGCGTCGGCGGCCTGGGCGCTGTGCGCCGAGAGCTGCGCACCGTCGCGGCGCAGGATCGCCGACAGGATGTCCACCGCCGTTGGGGGATGAGTGGCCTTCGGAGTGAGGATGCGGTGCGGGTCGGCTTCGGCGGTGGAGAAATACACATGGTTTTCGGCGCGGCCGCGGGTGAGTGCGACGTAGAGCTGGCCGCGGGACAACCGGTCGGAGCCCACCACGTGGCAGGTGTCGGCGGTGACACCTTGGGCGGCGTTGATGGTGGCGGCATAGCCCAACGTGGTGTGGCGGGCGACGTAGTCGGCGGGCAATCGCACCAGGTCGATGATGTCGGGGTCGCGGAGTGCGGTGGCGAGCACCGACCCGTCGGGAGCGACGTCGGTGATGCGCCACCGGTTTCCGTTGCGCACCCAGGTGCCGTCGGCCGAACGTAACCATCGGGCGTTACTGCGGGTGGTGATGATGTCACCGGCCGAGGCGAGCAGATCGTCGGCCAGTCGCACCTCGGCCGAGGCCTGCCCCGCCGTGCGCAGGCGGTCCAGGCGGGCGCGCTGGTTGAGCGTGGCGACCAGGTCGTTGGTGGGCGCGAGCAGCAGCGCGTCGCGCCCGTCCTCGCGGTCTTTCGACCAGGCCTCGTAGGCGTGATCGGCGGCGGCCTCGTCGGCGCCGACATGCACGCGGTGATGATCCAAATAGAACGCGATACCGGCCGGATCACCCTGGCGCAGTGCGAGGCTCGCCGCTCCTTCGGCCCGTCCGCGGTCGGCGTCGCCGAACCGCACGACCGCGCTCAGCGTCGGAGCCGGGGTTCGCTCGGCGATGTCGCGCAGCACCCCGCCCGCCGACACCGAGGCCAGCTGGTGATCATCGCCGATCAGTCGGACACTGGCGCCGGTGGCCAGGGCGTGACCGATCACCGCATCCAGGTCGGCGGTGGAGGCCATGCCGGCTTCGTCGACGACGATCAGCATCCGGGAGTCGATGGCGTCGAACCACTTCCGGGCCGGGTCCTCCGCCGACGCCGGGTGCGACTGGGCGTGCATGGTGAGGTGGGCGAGTTTGGCGATGGTGTCGGTGGGGGCGCCCAAGTCGACGCCGAGCACTTCGGCTGCGGCGGCGGTCGGCGCCAGCCCGACGACGGTGCCGCCGGTGGTGGTCCATGCCGCGGCGAGGGCGGCCATGGCGGTGGTCTTGCCGGTGCCGGCCGGGGCCAGCGCCAGCTGGACGCGCCGGCCTGAGGTCGCCAGCTCGGTGACCATCGCGGCCTGTGCGTCGTTGAGTCGGGTGCCGCGTTCGGCGTGCTGCTGTTTGATCCCGATCTCGACGCTGGCCGGGTCGACGACGATGCCGCCGGCTCGTTCGGTGGCGGCCAGGATGCGCCGCTCGGCGGCCAGCAGCGCGGTACTGGTGTAGGTGGTGGTGTCATGGCGGGTGTAGATGCTGCTGCCGTCGCGGCGGCGCAGGGCGGAGGGTTCGTTCATCGCGGTGTCGGCGTGCGTGGTCACCGTGACGCTATGGGTGTCCAGGGCACTGCGTACCAGGCGGTCGAGGCCGTCGGGATCGTGTTGGCGGCCGGTGTAGCGCATTCGGCGCTGGGCTTCGGCGCGGACGTGGTTGATCTGCCAGGTGGAGCGGGTCTGGGCGAGGGTGGTGATGATGTCGGCGGCCTGTTCGTCGACCCAGTCCGGCGCCATCGCCGGGTGCGGCTGGGCGATCGGGTGTCCGGTGGCGCGGGTGATCAGCTCGGCCAAAGCCGGTCGACTGCCGAGGATTTCGACGGCTTCGGTGTGCCAGGTGTGGCGTTGTTCGGCCAGGGAGCGGGGCTCGTGTTTGGCGTGGCGGGTCTCGAGGGTGGCCTGCTGGGACAGCGCCAGCATCTCGATGACGGTGGGTTCGCGGTGGTGTTCGCTTTGAAACGCTTTGGCGAGCTGGCCGACGCGGTGTTCGATGGCGGTCCGCCGTGAGGACCAGCGTTCGAGCAATTCGACGGGGATGCCGGCGATTTCGCGGACGGGGCGGGCTTTGGCGGTGGTGCTTTCGGTGAAGCGCACCCCGACGGTGGCGCTCAGGTGCGCCTCCAGGCGGGTGTTGTACAGCTCGGAGGCGGCGACCGTAGCGCGATACAGCGGGGTGCCGTCCAGAGCCAGCCAGCGGCCGATGCCGTCGGCACCGATCGTGTGGACCTTGTTGCTGACGGCGACGTGGGTGTGCAGGTTGGGGTCCCCGGCGCGGGAGTCGCGATGGTCGAAGACGGCGGCGATCAGGCCGGTGGTGTCGACTTGGGCGATGCCGTCGGTTCCGGTGCGGGAGAAGGCGGCATGTTCTTCCAGGAACGCCAGCGCGTCGGTGACGGCGCGGTGGTGGCAGTCCTCGATGGTTTCGGCCAGTGCGCGGGGCGCCAACGCCCACAGCGCGGATACGGATTTGACTGGGGTGAAGGTCAAGTCGTAGCCGGCGACGGCGGTGGTGGCGGCCCGGGTCTGGCGAGCGAGGAAGCCGGTGAACTCCCGGTCGTCGGCCGGTGGCCGACCGTAGTGTTCGGTGAACATCTCGGTGGCGACGGCGCTGCGCAGCCGCGCCCGGATGTCGTCGTCGATCGCCGCGTCGCGGTGGGCGCCGACGGCGAGGTTGTGGCTGAGGTAGGCGCTGCGCAGCCGGCGGGTGAAGTCGTTTTCCGCGTGGCTGATCCGGAACGGGCGGCCTAGCCGGGCGGCTGCCGTGGCGCCGGCGTGCCCGAATCCGATGCCGGCCAGGTGGCGGGTGATGCGTTCGGCGTTGGGGTGCAGGCCTTCACCGAAGAGTGCTTTCATCTGGTCTTCGGTGACTTCGGATCCGGCTGGCACGGACCATAATTCGGTGACGGTGGGATCGGTGGGGTCGCGCCCGGCCGGTGCGCCGAGTGCGGGCAGGCCGCTGCCCTGCCAGCGACCGGGGCTTTCGCCCTTGTCGGAGTAGTAGTCGGCCAGGCTGGGTCGGCCCCGCTCGGTGGCGTCGGATGCGGCGACTTGCCGGATCAGATACAGGTATCCGTCCCCGGCGGTCAGTTTGTGTAATCCCATCACCGGCTTCGACGTTAGGGAGCTGCGGGGGCTTGCGCGACGGCGGTTCTCAACTTTTTCGTGACCTGAATGCAAGAGGTGTGATGGCCGATCTCTGGCCTGGGTGAGGGCTGGTGGAGGTGACGGTGGGTGCGCGATGGTGTGGCGATTCGGGTGATTTGGGTGAGGCATAAGGGGTTTGGCTGGGTTTAGCGTGCGGGGTATGGCTTATGGTGCGACGACGAAGGCGGCGCGAGCCGCGGCGCGGACGGCGGCGTTGGCCGCCGCGGAGGAGTTGGCGGCCCGGACGCGGGCGAATATGGCGGATTTGGCGGCGTTCTTTTCGGCGCGGGAGCGGGCTGACGCGGTGGACGATTGGTTGGCCGAGAAGGTCAGCGCGCTGCGGCAGCAGGCGGATGCGCGTCGCGAGGAGCAGCGGTTGGCGTGCGGGACGGCGTTGGCGGCGATGGCGGCTCGGGGGGAGAGTGTGCGTGGTATCGCCGGGATGGCCGGTCTGGAGGTGAAGGCGGTCCGCGAGTTGTTGCGGGTGGCGCGCGCGGGTGCGCCGGCGGCTGGTGGTGGTGTCGAGCCTGCGATGGTCGACGTTCCGGTGCGTGTGGATACGCCGCCGGAACACGTGGCGGGGGTGAATCCCGAACCTGCGCTGTGACTGTGGGCGGTCAGCGGTGGTGGTCCCGCCCGGCCGGCCGTGGTGTGCGGCGCGACCGGGCGGGGACCGGACTATGCGGCGGGGAAGTTGGTGTCGGCGGGGTCGGCGCTGTACTGGTTGCCGTCGAGGAAGACCGCGGTGGCGGTGCGGTGCACCTCGGTGAGGGTCTCGAGGGTGGACAGCAGGGCCCGTTGGTCGCGGATGCGCCAGGTGATGGGGCCGGTGTAGAGCTCGGTCCAGTGCACGATGTGGTCCTTCTTCTGGTTGAGGGTCATTTGTGCGGTGGCGGCGTAGTGGGGGCGGCGGGTCCATTCGACCGACACCGTGGTCCGTACAAAGGGCTCGGCGGGATCGGCTGGCGGGGGCGGCAATTCGCGGGGGATGGCGGCGATGTGGCCGCGGGCGGCGGTGAAGGCTTCCAGGAGTCCCTGGGCGGCCTGGCAGCTGTAGAGCACCATCAGGATTCCGCTGAAGGTGACGGCGATGCGCGCGTCGGGGGTGCGGGCGTGGTGCACGGACAGGTCGGCGTGCTGGTCGCCGCGCAGGGTGGCCACGATGTGGGTGATCAGGGCCGGGGGTGTGGTGTGGACGCTGGTGGGCGAGAGGGTCATGATCGTGCTCCGTTTCGCTTCTGCTGGGGATGCGCCGGTTGGCGTGGGGGTAGGGGGACCGGCGGGGTGGCGCCGTCAACCCCGAAGAGTCCGGCGGTCAAGCTGGAGGCGGATTTTCGGCCGCGAGCGGCAGCGAGCTGGGTAGGGCCGAAAATGCCGCCGGAGCCGCACGGGCGCAGCGGACGTGAGCGCCAGCGAGCGGAAGCGGAGAACGGGCGAGCCCGCCGGGCGTGGGTTGACGGTGACGGGGTCCCTGTCGGTCACACTGGGCGCACGCTGACGGCTAGTGAGGTGAGGGGCTACGGATAGGGCCGCCGGGAGGCGGCCTGCCGCGCGTCAGCGCGGTGTTGCGGGGTGGAGTTCAGGCCGTGCTCCGATGCCGCCGGCGATGACCGGGCCTTATCCGGCGACTTGGGGGTTGGCTGCGTGAGATCGACGCCACCCGTGCCACTTTCAGAATAGGGCAGGGGTGGGGGCTTGCGGCAAGGCCCGGGTGGTGGGCCATGATGGCGCGTCGCAGCGACTCGGGAGGATTTCTAGGTGTCTCAACCGCTTGGTGAGGGTCCGTTCTTCCATGGCACGACCGCGGATTTGAGGGCGGGGGAGTTCCTCACTGCGGGTCGGCCATCGAACTACCGTCCCGAGATCGTGATGAACCACATCTACTTCACCGCTCTGGTGGATGGCGCAGGCCTGGCTGCCGAAGTCGCCGCTGAACTCGCCGCGGGACAGGCCGTCCCCAGGGTGTACGAAGTGGAGCCGACCGGAGAGTTCGAGAACGACCCGAACGTGACCGATAAGAAGTTCCCGGGCAATCCGACGCGGTCCTACCGCAGTGGCGCCCCATTGCGCATAGTTGGCGAGGTCACCGAGTGGACGCGGCTGACACCCGAGCAGCTGCAGGCATGGCGGGCACGGCTATCGGTGCTGCTGTCCGGCGAGGGTGGTCAGATCCTGAACTGAGCTTGGGGCGAAACGCAATTCGCTGCGCAGCGCGGCCAGCGCGGCCGGTCATGCTGCCGGAGGACTGCATCGTCGGCTGCGACGGGATAGGTCGGCGAGCTCCTCCCACGCCGCGGCGAAGTGGTCGGTGAGGGTGTCGCGGTCGGCGCCGGCGTCGGCGAGGCAGACCATCGCCATGCCGTGCGCGCGAAAGCTGCGGCGGTAGGCCTGGTCGAGGACATCGCGGGCGTAACTGGTCGCGGCGCTAGGGGAGAGGGTGTGGGTGTAGGCGTCGGCCAGGTACAGCGCGAGCCGGTGGTGCTGGGTGGGGGTGGGCGCTCCCACTGGATCCAGCGCTGCGCGAGCCGGTTGTCGGCTGCCGGCGGCCAGCACGGCGACCGGGTCGGGATCGCGGCCGGATTCGACGAGCGCCCGGATGAGTTCGTAGGCCCACCGAGTCATCGGGTGGTGGATGGCATGGTCGGGCACCAGGGCGAGGAGTGGGGTGACGCGCGCCGCGCTCAGGTGCATCAGTGCCCCGAGTAGTTGGTGCTCGGGTTCCCACTGCCGGACAATGGATTCCGCACGGGAATCTGACGTCAAGCGCCGAGTGGCGGGCCGTTGATCGGTGGTCGCGGTCATGGCGTCGTCAGGGCTTCGATGAGCGCGTGGCCGGCGCACTGGGGGCGGCGCGGCGACGGTGTTGGCTGCACGAGCAGATAGCGCCGTTCGAGGCCGGCGACAGGTTGCTCGTGCAGATAACAGTCGGTGACCACGACGAACGCGACGAGCGCTCGATGGGCGCCCTCGAACCGGCGGTGCCGGCTGGTGCACCGCTGGCCCTGGTGGTCGATCGTGAGCTGATACATAAGCGGGTCTCCGGAGCGCCAGTACGGGAAACGCAGTGCGGTCGTCGTTGCGTCCATTTCTGCTTCCATTTTAGGAATTGACTCCGACGATCGGCGACGGTTATTCGGGAGCTGGGGACGGATATCTTTCTGTGAATATCGTGGGCTAGTTCTTAGACGGATATCCATCCAGCACAACGCTTTTCGATTCGGCGATCGGCCGGCGCCCGATTGGCGACCGGCGGCGGCGATTGTTGTGGTGAATGGCGGATTTTCGCAATGCACATCGCGGCGGAGAAATACTTCTTTTCGATTCTTCTCGCCCGGCTCGCGGCGAGCGTGAACGCTAGTCATGCGTTGGCCGGGCCGGGCGTGCGGCCGGTTGACCGCGCCGACAGTCGTTGTGGTGGTAAATGTTGTTAGCTGAAGACGGATATCGCAGCGCGGCGGGGGCTGATGCGGCGGAGGGGGCCATGAGCAGGTCGACGGTGCGGGTCGGGCTGGCTGCACTGCTGGTTGGGGTGTTGGCCGGGTGTTCGTCCACCGTGGCCGGGCTGGCGGTCAAGGCGCCCGAGTCGACCGATTCCGATGGCGCGAGCGTGGCGTTGATGGACACCGGACCGTACGAGACCGCCGCCAGCCATCCCTACGGCACCGCAGGTGATAACCGTGCCAGCCAGAGCATCCTGGAATCTCAGCGGCTGGCCGCGTTCACGGTCGGTCCCTGGCAGGTCGATGACGCGATCCGGGCCCGCAGCTCGGTCCTGGACACGGCGCTAACCGGGGTGATGCCCGACGGTGCCACGATTTCCGTCAACAACGTGCTGGCCGCCCCGCTCGGGGACGTCGTCGCTGCCCACGGGTTGATCGCTGGATTCTCCACGCTGCGGGTCACCGCAGAGGGGGCCAGCCAGCCGCGGAGTCTGCAGATCCTGGTGCTGCGCTTCCCCGATCCGGCCGCGGCCGCGGCGGCTGCCGGGGAGATGGCCGCTAAGGATCCCCCGCCGGCGGGTGCCTCGGCGCCGTATCCCAAACCGATACCGGGTCATCCGGACGCGCTGGCCACCGGCTATGACGTGTCTGGCGCCCACGTGGTGCACAGTTTCACGGCCCACGGACCGTACGTCCTGGTGCAGATTGCGCGGACCGCCGACAACATCCTGGGTGCCGGTCCGGACCTGTTGGTGCAGCAGGCGCTGATTCTGCAGAAGCCGTTGATCGACAAGTTCGTGCCGACCCCGCCGGACAAGATGGCCCAGCTGCCCCTGGATCCGACGGGCCAGCTGCTGGCCCACACGTTGCAGGCCCCCGACCACAAGGCGCCTGCCATCATCGGTGCGTGGCCGACCGCGGGCTGGTTGCACTTCGAGGATGACCCAGTAGCGGCGACAGCGTGGTTGAAAACTGCCGGCGTCGACGAGGTGGGTCAGCGGTTGGCCACGGTGTATCAGGCCCTGAATCCCGACAGCGCAACCCAGCTCGCCACCCAACTGGTGCAGGCGCTGCGGTCGACCAACGGGATCGGCGCGGTGCCGAAGGAAGTGCACGGGTTGCCGCGGGCCCGGTGTTTCGTGCGGGTCAAGGGTGCGCTGCCCGATACCGCGGCGACGTCGTGGCAGCGCGTGCAGTGGCATTACAAGTGCGTGGCCTCGGCCGACCGTTATGCGTTCACGGTGTTCTCCGCCGACGAAGCCGATGCGATGCAGCAGGTCTCGGCGCAGTACCGCATTCTGGCCGGCAAGTAGGGGCGCGACGTGGCGTTGGATGCCGGTGCGGTCATCGGGGGTTACCGCATTCAGCAAGAACTCGGTGCTGGGGGGATGGGCACGGTGTATCTGGCCGCCGACCCGGTCTTGCCGCGTCTGGTCGCGCTCAAGGTGCTCTCCGCCGAGCTCAGCCGCGACGAGCAGTTCCGGCACCGGTTCACCCGGGAGGCCGACCTGGCGGCCACCCTGGATCACCCGAACATCGTCGCGGTCTACAGCCGCGGCGCCAGCGATGGCCAGCTGTGGATCGCGATGCAGTACGTGGCCGGCTCGGATGCGCAGAAGGAGCTCGAGGAAGGCCGGATGACGGCTGGCCGCGCGGTGCACATCGTCGGCGAGGTGGCCAAGGCACTGGATTACGCCCACGGGCGCCATCTGGTGCACCGTGACGTCAAACCGGCCAACTTTCTGCTGTCCGCCGACGGGCAGCGGGTGTTTCTGGCTGATTTCGGCATCGCCCGGGCGCTGGATGAGGCGGTGGGCCTGACCCAGACCGGCGCGGTGATGACCACGGTGGCCTACGCCGCCCCCGAGGCGCTGGCCGGTGATCCGGTCGACGGCCGCGCCGACGTCTACGCGCTGGGCTGTTCGTTGTATCGGCTGCTGACCGGGCGGATGCCGTTCGGCGGCGCGATGTCGGCGGTGATTGCCGCCCATCTGTATGCCCCGCCGCCGCGGCCCAGCGAACAGCTGGTTGGCCTGCCGCCGGCGATGGACGCGGTGATCGCCAGGGCAATGGCCAAGAACCCGGCCGAGCGCTACGGCACGGCGCAGGAGCTGGCGCGGGCGGCTGCCGCGGCGCTGGACATGGGGCCGACGGCGCCGGTGGTGGTGCCGCCCCCGCGCGCGGGTGAGTGGACTCCGTTGTCGGGGAGGTCGCCGGATGCGGCGGTGACCTATCCCAGTGGGCACTTCAGCGGGCCGCGCGGCCCGGCGGTGCCGCCACCGGCCCCGCCGGGGCAGTGGACGGCCGGGGCGCTGGCCGGCGGCGCGGGCCCAGGGTCGGGATCCGTGTATGGCGGGACGGTCGGCGGGGGTGGGCGTCGACGCCGGTGGTGGATCGCCGCCGTGCTGGCGGTGGTGGTGGCGGTCGCCGCGACGCTGGTGTGGTGGCCGCAGTCCAGCGCACCCGGTTACACCCCTCAGACGTTGGTGCATGCGCATGGCACCACCCGCCTCGATCAGCGGCCGCACGCGGTGGCCGCGCTGGGACCCGGGGACGGTGAGGCGGTGCTGTCGCTGGGAGTTCAGCCCGTGGTCATGGTGGCCGCCGGCGGGGTGTTGCCGAGCTGGGACAAGCAGCTGGTGACCGACGGCTTCCCGGTGCTGCCCAGCCTCGACATGACTGCGGTGGCCGCGGCCAAACCGGATGTCATCATCGCGACCGGCGATCTCGACGACGCCAGCTACGGCAAGCTGACGGCGATCGCTCCGACGGTGGGCCGCCCGACCGGCACCGACTGGACCTGGCAGAACCAGCTCGGCTGGGTGGGCCGGATCCTGGGCCGCAGCGATAAGGCCAAGCAGCTGCTGGACTCCGCCGCGGCGGCGCAGGCTGATCTGCGCTCGGCGCATCCGGCGTTCGACGGCAAGACGATCGAGGTGCTGACCGTCTCCGACGCCGGGGTGGCGGCGGAGTTGGCGGATTCACCGGCCGCGGCCTACCTGCAGGGCCTGGGCTTCCGCTACACCGACACCTGGCAGCGAAGCAGCACCGACAACGGACAAACCCGGCCGATTCCCGATGTGGCACAGGTGAATTCGGCGGCGCCGAACGCCCGGGTGGTGTTGCGCACCGACAAGGCCGCCGGGCAGGGGTCGTACAACGGGCTGCCGCAGCCGTTCGTCGACTACCGCGGCGCCACCATCATCGTCGACGACCCGAACACGATCGCAGCGTTGACGTCGGGCGGGTATGCGGCGACGGAGTTCTTGAATTCTGGTCTCGTGGATGCGTTGGGGCGCCAGATTCACTGACGGCTTTCCGTATCACCGCGGCTGGCGGCAGCGGTTAACCGCGGTTAAGCAGTCGGGCCTGAACAATCCCTCGACCCAGCCGCGAGTGGCGACGACAGCGCTGCAGCTTTGGGATGTCAACGGCCGGGTACTCGATTGCGGAGCTTTACACCGTCGGATAGTGCAACCACGATCTTGGCGCCGTACGTCCGCCAGGGCGCGCTTCGCGGTGAGTTGTGTCACCCCCACGCTGGTAACCTAAACCGCAGCGACGTCGAACCTCTCGATGATCCTCACCCGCGCTCCTTGGCGTTGGGGCGGCAACGCCGGCAATACAACCGCCGGTACGCCTTGGACGTGACTCTGGATGTCGATGCCGCCTCGGCTTCACCGGGTTTCCCGCCCGGCACGTCGAGGGGGAGAGCGGAACGGCCATCTCACGTCGATCTCCCCGGACCAGCACTAGCGTCCGGAAAGTCCCGGGCGCCCCGGAACAAAAGATCGGATGAGAATCATGACCACTACTATCTATGCACCTTCCGCGCCGGCATCGGCGACCGCTCTGGCTACCGATAAGGTGTTGCCGCGTCCGGTTGAGCCACTTCCCACGCCGGCGCTCTCCCCGGCAAGCCGCAAGCTCGTCGACAAGATGGTCGACCAGCTGAACATGGGCGAGGAAGCGGCCCAAGCACTTGCGGCAGCGGTTGTCGACCCCTCCGCAGTCCGCCGTTCCATTGAGGCTGGCCCCGAACGGCTCCCGGTACCCGGTGGGGCCGTCTTGGCGGTGCGCGCCCAGGTTTGGTCACGTGCGATCATGCCCGACCCACGCAACCCGCGCATCAGTCCCTCACGCCGGCACCCCGCATCAGGTGTGGTGGGCAAGGACGAGCGCACCCGGTTTGCCCCCCTCCCCGAACCGCTCGCCCACCCCGACGGTAAGCCGGAACTGATCCAGCGCTTGCAGAACCAGGAACACCTGGCGTGGGCAGCGGGGCAGGCCAGGGAATACGTCCTGAGCAACAACGATTGGCGCGAATCCATCAGCAACCAGGGCGTGATGACCGAAACCTGGGTGGTCGCAACCACATTCGTCCATGACGATGACACGCCGGACGTGACCGCACCGGTCACCGCAGAGGGCTCCAGCCGCGCCACCAGCGTCCACGACCTCCTCGGCGTCCGCTCCGCCGATGTGCCCTATAACGCCGAGGAACGCCGGCTTCGCGCCCACGTCCGCAAGCTCAACGAGGAGCTTGATGCGGCGGGCAGTCCCGCCGAAGTGGACCCCGACCTGGCAGTGATGCTGCGCTGCGAAACCATGCCCGCACTGCTCCTGGTGGGCTACGAACCGCATGACAGCACCGTCGCCGACTTCGGCGTGGCCGTGAAGTCACTCGTCGCGCTGCGCCACGTTGACTATCCCAAGCCCTGGGGTCCTGCCACCGAGAACGAAGCCTTGGCCGACGCGGTCATCGACGAGCTCGAGCGCCGGAACCTGATCACCCACGGACGGGCCAAGTGGATATCCGGCGAGCTGACGCCTGAGGAGGCAGCCGAAGACGGCTTCAGCAATGACGCGGCCATCAGGTGCAGCGCCATTGTGCGTCTGTTCACTGAGCGCGATCCCGAGATCTACGCGGGAATCCGCTGTGCGATCACCACACAGAGCACCCGCAACAGGATCACCACCAAGCTGCTCTTCGACATCGCCACCTCCCTGATCTTGCGATCCCTGCCCGAAGAGGAACCCAGGCGCCGCGAGCGCACCCGCAAGTACCTGAAGGAGGCGTTCGGTCAGGAGCTGACCAGGGAGGAGTGGACGGCGTCTTTGCGTAGCCATGACGAAATCATCGCCGCCGCCGAGCAGGAAGTCGCTGCAGGTAAACCCGGCCCTGCCACAAGGGAACTCGCCGCCCGCGGCGCCTATCCGCTGATCGTCGACGGAGCCCTGACCGCAGACCGTGGCAGTGTCAACAGCGATCAACCCGACCGGCGTAATCCCGGCGAGGTCATCGACCGCATGCGTACCACCCCCCGTGGCGTCCGCCAGCTCCAGCAAGCACTTCACGACTTCGCCGCCGAACGGCGGGTGCGGCTCATCGGCGAGGATGGCCAAGTCGCCAAGACACAAGACGGCCGCGACGTCGTGCTCAGAGACACCGTGCTGCGCAGTGCCTACCCACGGCCCGGTGCTGGACCAGTACCGGTCCCGGTACCCGTCACCACGGGCGAACGGCTCGACAACGCGCTCAAGCAGTTGGCCACGGCCGTCAGCTCCGTAGAGGCGGCAGTGGAAGCCGTCGAGGCCGTGCGCGCCGATGACGGTTCGTCTGCGATCGACGCCCTGGGCGCCGACAAGGCAGATTGCGACGTTTGGCGCAGCATCCTGTACGACGTGCTCGACAAGCTGCCGGTGTGGAAGAGCCGCAGGCTCCAGCGCAACGGCGCCGAAATCGGTGAGGAGACCGACACCGACGAACCGGACGACGTCGACTTCGAGGACGACGACCTGGACCTCGACGACAACGAGGGCGACCAGCAGGAGGAGCCGATGGCATAGCCATGGTGCAAGCGGAGGGCCCCGGGACATGCAACCCGGGGCCGTCCCGACCCCGGAAACCTTATAACTAAAAACGCGACATCGGGATCACACTCGGTTCACCAGCACCACCAAGTGCGCGGGCGGCAACGCTGACCAAGACCACCACGACGGTCACGGTCATGCACACCTCGGAACCGACCAAACGTCCCGAATGCCGCTTGCCGTCACACCGGGTCTTCGACCCGGCCGACATCAAGTGGGTGCGCCGGAACCTTCCAGCTCGCCCCGACACCCAGGAGCTGGAATGAACCACCCATCACCCTTATCCCAACCCGACTGTCACAAACAACTGCTGCGTTTGATCGCGAACCCAGCAAGCATCAACGTCACCCAGGCCGCCTGTATCGGTGTCGATCCGGACGTCTACCACCCCGATGGCGATCTCGACGACATCTCCAAAGCCCGCTGCGCCACCTGCCCCGCCCGAACGCCATGCCTTGCGCTCGCCCTCGCCGCCGAAGAACCCGATGCCCGAGCGGGATGGTACGGCGGCCATGGCCCGTTCCACCGCGACCGGATCGCCGCCGAACTCGGCATCGGTGAAATCCCGGCAGACAAAGCTCACCGGCTGCGGGCCGCAGGATTGACGGTCAACCAGATCGCCGCCCAACTCGGTTGCAGCCGACGCACAGTCCAGCGTTACCTGGCTGCCGGAGGTGCCCTAGCTCGCTAGGGTTGTGCCAGCGAAGCGTTGATAGCACTGGTCGGCGGTGCCGAGTAGGCCCGCGCGGTAGGCCGTGATGCGGGTGAAGCCGGCTGGAACGATGGATCCGTTGACGTCGCTGGCGACGAGCCCGTTGGTGAGCAGCCCGGCGGTGGCTTCGTCGAGGTCCCCGGCGGTGAGCACCAGTTGCTGTCCCGAGGCGGTATCGATGGACGCCGACATCGCCCGCTGGGCGACCCCGGTGAGACAGGCGGTGCGCAAGGCGGTCACCGCGGAATCCAGGGGCAGGCCCTTGTCGTGCTGGGCGACCAGCGTGTAGCGGGAGGTGAAGACCGATAGTGCGGTGTTATCACCTTGCAGCAGAACGTAACTGGATTCGTCCTGGGCGCGTCCCATCTGCTGGAGGGCGGGTAGGTCCACGCTGATGGTGTTGGTGGCCGGGCAGTAGGAGACAGGCGGTGTCGTTCCGGCGTCGGGGCAGTTCGCGGGTTGCAGTGATACGGCGGGCTTGTTGGCCGGCCGCAGGACGGTGCCCAGGATCTCGGCCAGAGTGGTGAGGGTGTCGCCGGTGATGGCGACTTCGCCGGTCTGCATCTGTCCGCGCGGGTCGGCCTGCAGCGACAGGGGCAGGTCGCCGCGGCGGTGCCTGATCTCGTCCATGGTGATGTCCGCGCATGTGGTAGTGCCGGTGTCGAAGCCCATCTGGAAGGCGCTGATCCGGTCGAGAGCGGTGCCGTGGCCTTCTTCGATCAGGTCGGACTCGGTGGGGGTGATGATCGGGTCGCGGCTGGCCAGGATGCCGGCCAGGACGTGGTTGAGCCCGTCACCGGTGCTGATGGTGAAGCGGCGGGAGTGGCCTTCGGCGACCCACCGGAGGTAGGTGCCCGCGAAGCAGTCGGCTTGTTGTTCGAGGACCAGGGCGGGGTCTTTGCGGCTGACCAGGTTGGCCATGCGCTGGATGGCGTGGCCGTATTCGTGGGCGAGTAGTCCGGTGACCGCCATGTCGCCGAAGAACTTCTTCGCGGTCGGCACGAGCACCCCGCGGTCCCAGGCGATGAGGTTGCACCGGTTGGCGAAGAACGCGTTGACCAGGTGGTAGGTCCTTTCCCCGCAGGCGGCGTGGCCGGTGGGGTCGGTGGAGTCGTAGGACTCCAGGTTCTTCACCCGGACGAACGATTGGCCGGGGAAGGCGCCGGGGTAGGTGGAGCGCCAGAATTCCTCGATGTCGTTGATGCTCAGCAGCGCCAGGTGGTCGATGTCGCCACCGTTGGTGCCCTCAACGGTGCCGTTCGGTTCGGGGGCGCCAGGCTTGGGGCCGCTGGGGCCGTCCTCGGCGGGCAGCCCGCCCACCCGGAACGGGTCGTAGAGCATCGTCACCGGGTGCCCGGCGACCATCGTGGAGCAGCCCGGCAGCAGCAGGGTCAGGCACAGCGCAAGGGCGGTGACCAGCAGTGCGCCACGGCGGCCGCGGTTCCGGGTGGTGATGGTCATGGCAACCTTGTCGGGTCGTGGCGGACAGTGGTGGGGTTCGGTCAGTGCGATTCGCGCTCGCGGCGCGTCAGTTCCTGCTGGGCAGCCAGGGCCAGGCGGTCGAGGAATTCGTCGACCTCATCGACGTTGTAGCCGCGTTGGAGCATGGGCGGACGGCGAAAGGTGATGGCGTGGACTTCTTTCGGCGACACCAGCTGGCCGGCGTCGAGGCGTTCGGCGATCATGTGCAGGAAGTTGTCGACGTCCTCGTGGCGGTACCCCTGCTGCCCGATCGGCGGCTTGCCGAAGGTGGCATCGCGGATATCGGCGGCGGTGATGGTCTGGAGGTGGTTCTTGGCCACGGCGGAATCCCTTCACGAGCTGGAACGAAATTGATGCAGTGCAACAACTATATGTCCATATCTGGATGTAATGCAACAACTTCTGTGCCGCCGGCGGTGGACCAAGCCTAGTCAATAGGCCTCTATCTGCGGATTTAGCTGCAACGCGCCGCGCGGTGGTGCGTCAACTCGGGGCAATCGGACTGCCATCACGTGGAGCGGTCGGTAGTATTCGCCCAGGGTGGAGGACCAAGGAGGTCGGGTTGGATCAGGTGCCAACGCTGGTGGTGCAGGCTCCAGGGGTGATCCGCCTGCTCGATCCGGCCGACGGGGTGGCGATTGTCGGCCGGTCAACGACGGCCACGATCCAGGTCCTCGACGAACGGATTTCGCGTCAGCATCTGCGGCTGCAACCGGAGCCGCAGGGCTGGCGGGCGGTGGATTTGAGCAGCAATGGCGCGTTTTTTCAGGGCCAACGCTACGGCTCCTTCTTCCCGCTGCAGGACAACATGACGATCCACCTTGGCGACCCGCAGGGACTGGCTTTGACGTTCGGGTTGTCCTATAGCGACCCGACGCAACTGGCGCCGCCGGTGGCTGATGCCGTTGCGGAGACGACGACGGCGGCGCCGGTCAGCGGGGTAGCGGTCGCTGCCCCGCCGCCAGCTCCGGAGGCCGTCGGCACAGCAGCAGGGCAGGCCGCGGTACCGCAACCGGCACCCGATCCTCAGGACAGCGATCCGCAGAAGGCACCGGCCTCGGCTGCCGAGCTGGTCGCCGCGGCCGTCGAGGTGGCCTTGCGGGCAATCACCGCGGGCTTAGCTCTTCTGCCCGCGCTCAGCGATCCCCAGTTCACCCCGCGGGTCACCGCCGCGTTGGCGAATCTGCGCGACTTGGAACGCATCACCGCCGAGGCCGCTGCGGTAACTCCAGGCGCTCCGGCGCTCGCCCTGGCGCTGGGCGCGGTGCGGAAAACGTCGGCTGAGTTGATCGGCTACGCCGCCCAGGCTCCCGCCGCCGCGTTGGGGTGGCGGTTTTTCGCCGCGCGGCGCGCCGCCGGCCTGAGTCTCGACGAGGCGGCGCACGCCGTCGGGTTGGAGCCGGCGGCGGTGCACGCCGCCGAGGGCGGTGTGGCGGTGGATCCGGGCACCGCGGCAGCGTTGCAGTCGCTGGTGGATCAGGTCACCGGCCAGCGCTAGCCGCGCGGGTTCGCAGTGCCGGGCCGGTTCGCGTCAGCCGATGTTGACGTACGGGTTGTGTTCGGCCAGAAGCTTTTCCACTCGCGCCTCGTCGAGGCGCACGCGTACGGTGCTGGCTTCCTGCAGATCCCGGACCACCTTCGCGAGGCTGAAGGCGCTGGACACCATGAACAGCACACTGATGCCGAGGAAGAGACGCTGCCAGGGGTCCAGCGGCAGGAACAAGATCCCGCCGACGGCGGCCAGGAAGCTGATCCCGAAAGCGATCGCGGTCTGCACGAAGTAGGCGCTGGTGGTCTTGGAAGTGCCTGTGGAGGTGTTCATGTGTTTCAGTATCGGGCGGCTCGACGACCGTGGAGTGCACCAATTTTCAGCCCGGGTCGTTGGAATCGGCCAGGGCGTTGACCGCGGTGACGGGCGTGCGGCAAGTTCCGCGGGTGCTGGCGCGTGGTCACCGCCATGCGCGCACGAGGTAGGCCACCCCCACCGCTGCGAGCGGCACCGCTGCGATGCCCAACCCCAGCATGGACAGGTATCCATACGTGACGCCGTACCACGTGCACCACACCGCAGCCGCTACACCCCCCACCGCGGCGATCACCAATCGCCAAGAGACAAGGGTAGTTTCGCTGCCACGGCGGCCATGCCGCGGCGGGCCGCCGGATAACCACCGGGACGGGTCCCGGGACAACGCGGCAGTGGCCGCGAGGTAGAGCGAGGCGGCCATGACGAGCCAGCCGATCAAGGGTAGCGCCGCCGACCTGCGGAAGCCCGGCGGCGGCGGGTTCAACGCCATCAGGGCACCGCACACCGACCAGTACAGGCCCAGCGCGACTTGGGCGATTTGACGGAGCACGTCACGATTATCGCCCCGGTCACTCAGGTGGCATTGCGGCACTTTGGGTCTCATGTCCGACGGGGCCAATATGGCGCGGTTTCAGCCAGCAGTGTCAGGCGGTGCGCTCACGCTCGAATTGTTCCCTGCCGCGCCTTCCGACTCAACCACGTCTCATAAGACGTGTATACATACTTGCCGCCCCGCTCTCTAGATCGGTCTGTACGTCGCATCGGGATCAATGCTCGCCCAGATCGGCAAGTCGGAAGTTCCGCAGTTGGATCCCGGCGTGTGCCGCCCCGATCATCCAGCGCGCAGGCGGATTCCGCACACAGGACACCAGTTGACGCTCGTTCCGAGGGCGGCGGTGATCGCATCACGGTTGTCGTGAAGATGTGTCCATGCCTACTTCCTGAGGCTACCTGTGCCGCCGCAAGACCTGGTGAGCTCGTGATGACTGCGAGCGACCGTCAGTCAGCAAGAATGGACCGCACGGACCACCGAGGATCGCTGGCCAGCTTCGCGCGCACGTTGGCGGTGCGGGCTTCGGGACTCTGCTTGAGAGCGGTCGCCAGCGACCGGCGAACGCGGGCATCGGAGTCGGCGCCCAATCTTTCGCCGACTTCGGGTGCGATCGTCGCCGTCGAGGCCCAAGCGATCGCTGCAACGCTGCGTAGAGCCCAACCGGCTTGCGCCAGCATCGGCGCGATTTCAGCGAGATCCACCTTGAGGACTTGCAACGACTGGGCCAAGTAGTAATCCTGATCACCTGCGATGCCAATCAGCCGGAACGCAAGGTCTCGAATTAGCCCCTTTTCACCGTCGTCGTGGGCGAAATAGCCGCCTGCCAGGACAGCGGATGGTCGGCTATCTAGATTCCCATCCCAACGCATCATTCCCAACGGACTAGTCATCGACGCATTGAGAATGTCCGGCTGAGACGGAGGCGGGTTCTTCACGAAGTCCACGACGTCCGCGAGGAAAGCCTGGCGGCGCTCTTCCGCTATCCCTTTGGACAGATTTGCCACAGCCATGAAGTACGTATGGCGGTTGCCCGAGCTCTCGAATGGCGATCGCGCTTTCACAAGCAGTGCCTCGATGCAGGCGGCACGCTCATCCGGAGACAAATCGCGGGCAAGCAAGGAGTCATTGATTGCCCGTGTTCCTTCCGCGTACCGTCCCGCGGAATTGGTACTGGGACGCTGCAGTCGTTGAGCAGCGGCCCGGGAGTCCTCCTCCCTGATCTGTCGTTCGTCAACCGTCGCCAGCAGCGCAGCAGCATCGTGGTGGTCATTATCAGCAAGACGCTGGAGGTGGGCCTGCACCTTGTCCATGTTGGCCTTTAGCGCATCTATGGCGGTGTTACTGAAGGGGTGCGCTCGCCGCTCGTACAGACCCATCAGGTGTTCCAGCGCAACCACTTTAAGATCTTCACTTGCTGTCAAGGCGATGCCGGCGGCGATCCGGATGTGACTTTCGTCGGTCATCCAGTAGTGATGCTCCCTAGCTGTCACATGATCGCTGAGGCTCTGCAGCACCGACGCAGCGTGGTCGTGATTCAAACGTTCAGATAGCTCGCCGATCAGGTTGTAGGCGGACCGTACGATCTGCGGGCTGTAGATTGGCGAATCAACACGCCGTTCCGACTGGACGTCTTGTATTGCCGCGAGTGCTGTGCCGACGAGCCTATCGACTTTATCGTCGGGTACAACGTCGGCCTGCCCTGCAGTAAATTCGAAAGCTGTTGCCGTAACCCATGATACGGGGCTTTCCGCCAGGTCAGACACGTCCAAAAAGGTATCTCCGAGGTCTCGAGCGACGGACCGGGCGGATTCGTAGTCGTGGGCCAAGATGAGCTGTCGGGCTGCTAGCTGCATCTCGTTGGTTTTGGCGTACAGATCGCCGAGCAATCCACGTGCGTCGATCTCGTCAACCAGATTTCCGGAGCGGATCGCATCACAGAGGTAACGCCGCAAGTTGATGGCTGCGACACGCTCCTTTCCGTGGTGCAGCGCTGCAAGGGCGTATTCACGAGACGTCGAAGTTGACGTGACCAACCGGGGTCGGGATGTGAGGTTCGACAGCGAGCGCGCCAAGGGGTGCCACTCATCTTCATGCACGGGGGCATGGCGGTTGACAATCAATCGTCTGCTGTAGAGCCAGTCGATTGCATCTTCGTTTCGGTGGGATAGGCAGGCGTGATTGATCGCTTCCTCCCACGCCCTGTCGGCCCCCAAGTAGTCGCCCCGCCACATTGTGTAACGTGCGTATCGGGCTAGCGTCAGCGCGCCAAGGTCTCTGCGAGTCGTGGTCCGCGCTCTGTGGAGCAAGTCATTCCATTCACCGGTTGACTCGGCGATGGCCAACTCAAGCCTCAATGCAACATCGTCACGGACGGAGGCTACTTCGGAGGCGCTGCTGGCCATTAGATCCTTCTGGCGAATGAGCCAGTCGAGGTCGTCGTCGCATAGGGCACGCTCAGCTGCGAAAAGTACTGTCTGAGCACGATCTTCGGGTGTCAGATGCCACGTAGACTCGACCGGCAAATCCAACTCCGTCGGCACCGGCTGATGGAGATTCTCTGCCACGAATTCTGCGACAAGT
The DNA here is from genome assembly GCA_004362315.1 of Mycobacterium sp. BK086. Classification (GTDB taxonomy): domain Bacteria; phylum Actinomycetota; class Actinomycetes; order Mycobacteriales; family Mycobacteriaceae; genus Mycobacterium. The sequence continues at coordinate 123,054 of SNWL01000010.1, read as the reverse complement.
GCGGCGGAGACCAACAACGCCGAGGAATCCTCCGTCGGCTTAATGAAGTCCAGATCGGAGAACCCAGCCAATGACTTGAGAGTCCGGGCAGCGACTTGCGCACTCAGCGAATCATCGCTGCGCTCCGCCACCCAAAGACGCGCCATTATGACGTCGACCGCGTCTTTTTCAGCACCCGTCGCAACGAGCAGGTGCGCAACCCGCTCGTCGAACTCTGCTGCGTGTGCCGGGAAACCTGCCGCGGTTAGACTCGATTGGACATCCCGGTATATCGCGAGTGCTGCCGCGGGATTCGTGGATGCAATCACCCGGGCCTCTTCTACCTTCTGGCGACCGTTCACGGTCGTTAATGGTCCTCGGGACACAGCATCGGCAGTCGCTACTGCGGCCTCACCAGCGATTTCCACCGTGATCACATTGTGTTCTGTACAGAATCGAGCGGCAGTGGCCTGGCCGAAGAACTCGGTGACGATCTGCGGGAAGGGTCGCAGCATTCGCGACAACTTGTCCTGGTCCCAGATCTCGATTTCTAGCGGCGCGAGAGTGACGTTCAAATCAATCAGATGCTCCACGATCTTCCGCTCGGCCATTGGTTTGCTTGACCCGATTGCAAGTCGAACAAGCGGGAAAGAAAGTGTTGCCGTCGTGTACTTCTCAACCGCGGCATCGAGGTCGTTCGCGGTAAAACTCTTGCGGCGCTTCGATTGTATGCCTTCAGCCTTCCCGTCAGCGTTGACGCCGATGACATCGAGACCCTTCTGGGCTTGGCCGGGATTACCGAACTTCATGACCGAATGAAGGCCGCGGATATCTTCGGCTACTCGAAGAAGCAGCCGTTCGAAGTTTTCCCAGGACATTTGATCAATCGGAAGGTACTCAAGCTGCGGATCGATAAGCGGCGACACAACGACGCTCGGAGGCTCCAAGAGTGGGTCATCAAGGTCGAAATCTTTGAGCTCAGCGACGACGTCTTCATCGTTGTCGGACATGTCGATAGCACCTTTCGCGCCGGTTTGGCCGGACCCGACTTGTGACGGTCTTGAGCAGTGCTGTGCAGAACGCGATCGACGACTCATGTCTACGCAGCGCCATCAGCTCACCAGTACCGAAACGCCTGCTACACCACGGCTGGGGGCCTGCCGCAAGTTGTGCTGCCTCTCAGCGCGCGCTTGTGCAGGCGTTGGGCTTCTCGGCATCCGGTCATTGTGCTCCTCAGCACCAACAGGACGAGGGAGGAGGCAAGGGCATGTCCTGAGGGCGTTCGCCGTTCTAGGACGCCCTCAGGAACATCCGGTGGGCATAAAGGCGACTAACTGCGGCGGAGAACACCGAACCGGCCGTTAGCTTAGTCCGGTGAATCTGAGCGACCTTCGTGGTCGATACGCCTGCGTCGAGCAGTTGTTGAATGCCCCGGGCGCGCTGCGCATGGCCGAGTTCTCGGCTGTGGTCATTTTCGACGATCTGCTCGGTGACACGCGCCACCAGGTAGGCGGTGTCGTCGCCGTCGGAGGCGGGCCGGACATAAACGGGGACACTGGTCAATCCCGCCTTCCGGGCGGCTAGGGTGCGGCGCTGGCCGACGCGGACCACGACCTGTCCGCTGGGGGCGCGGACGGCGGAAATGGGGATCAGTACCCCGTGTTCTTTGAGTTGGCGACGAACGGGCCGTCGATGTCGATGTTGTCGCGAACATTGGTCTCGAGGACGAGGGTGTGCGGGTCCAGATGTTCCAGCGTCGCGGCGTCGTACCCGGCAACGTTGTGGTTTCCGGTGGTGATGGTGTCGGTCATGTCCGTACCTTTCTCATAGGGGGATCGGCGTTGTGAGGTGCCGCCCGTTCTTTTTGCCTTCTGGCACTGGATATCTCAGGCCGGTGATGCCGAGGGAGCGGCCAGGTTCCGGGCGGAAGGTTTTGCGCTGCGAGCGCAGCGAGTGGCCGGAAAAGTTTCCGCGCCGAAGGCCAAGCGCAGCGCCGCCGGTGGCCTTGCCGTGAGCCGGCGCCGGCCTAGAATCGGAGGGCCAGAAGGAAATAAGACTGGAATCCGCCGGAATGGGGGTCTCGAGATTTCGCACTGGTGACACCGATGCGACCGCAGTGACCTCGCCGCCGCCGCGGTCCGAGGCCGACTTGGGCACCGATACCTACAATCCCCTGCTGGGGCAACAACAACCTCGTGTTGGTCGCTTCATGGGTACACGCCGGTCATCTGCTGATAATCGGCAGCTCGTACAGTCGTGGTGTGTTATCCGAGTTTCGCGAAGGCGGAATCGACGCCACGGCGCTGAAGGTGTTGCTGCACTGCGCGCTCGTGTGCGGCCAACCGCCTCGGAGCGGGGTCGGGGTGGGGCCGGCGACACGGGCTGCCCTCACCGCTGTGGCCCGACACCAGCCCGACGCCACCGCGGAGCACATCATCGCCGTCTACGACGCACACCGCCTCGAGCACCGTCTGGCGGTGACACCGGATCACCGTCAGCACGTGGGTGATGAGCGCAGCGCGCAGGCAGCCGACTACGCGGCCATGGACACGCTGATCACCCAGCTCGCGATCACCTATCCGGGCGTGCCGAGGGGCACCATCGCAACTATCGTCACCGAACTTCGGGCGACGCTTGCCGATCCCGGACTGCGCGAACTCGATCTGCTGCGCCTCGAATACGAGGCGGATCAACGACTTTCCCGGGCTCAGTGATCACCCGGCGATCACGCCGAGCACTTCAGGTGGTGAGGATTGTTGTGCGGCGGTGGCGATGAGGAAGACCGCCGTGAAGGCGAGCGTCACGATGCCGGCGGCGCCGACCAGACCGAGCAGCACCCGGCCACCGGCGGCCCCACCGGGCACGGTGCGCCTGCGCGGTTGGCCAGAGTGGTGAATCGTCATGGCGCAGTGAGCGTTGAGCCGGCCGGCCGGTTGACGTCACGGCGCCGAGGACTACGTCGGCTGCCGTGAGCTTCTGACTCACGCGTGCGGGCCGGATCGAGGACAGTCCGGCGGCGGGAGTTGACCATCGGTGTCCGAAGGTCTCGTCGGATGTTCGATCTGCACCCGCGGCGCATCGTAGCCAAGGATGAGGGAGTTCGGCGGCCTCCACGGCGTCACGCCGTTGCGGCGGCGACGAAAGTAGTTGACGACCAGAACAATCAGCCCCACCCCGTTGAACGACAACACCGCGACTTTGCCGATCAAAACCCAGTCAACGGACATCTTCCGAGCCTAAAGCCGACCAACAGCGGTGGGATGCACCAAATTCTCTGGCCGGTGGGTCTTCGGCACCGATGTGCGGGGCATCGTCAGGCAGGGACTCCCTTCCGCCGCAGGGTACGAGGCGTTCAGCGAAAGCCGCACCCAGCGGACGTTTCCGGCCCGGCCTGCTCGGCACCTCGGCAGCTAGGCAGCTAGGCGATCAGGTAGGAAGTCCAGACGGTCGCGGTAGAGAGTGGCACCGAGATCAGACCGATGCTCAAGCCTCGGCCGACCTGCCGGGCGAGACCGTTCAGGCTGATCAAGACCACCGCGGCGACCACGTCGATGGCAAGCATCGGACCGAAGTACAGGTAAAGGATGAGGAACGGACACGACACCCAGGCGATGGTCGTGCCGAGGAACACGTTGACGGCGGCGGCGAAATAACTTGCGGGGCCGAATGCTCGTACGGTGAAACGGGTTGCGGCGTCAACATACCGGGCTCATTCGTACAGCAGGACGGCAAAGCCGACGGCACTCAACGGAACGGTCACCGCCGCAGCCAGCAGACTCATGGCTAATGCCCGCATCCGGGCTGCGGGGGAGCGTCTGATCAGGATTGCCACCCCTACCGCGAGACCTGCGGCCGCCGCTGCGGCCAGGGTCGGCCCGATCCGGTCCCGGGGGTCGGTAACCCCGAACGCGGCCAACGCGCGCTGCAGGCCGATCGCGATCCCCAGGACGGGCTGAACCACCAGCGGAAGCGCCCACGTCGCGATCCTGTGCGCGCTGGCGGGGCCCGAACATAGCGGGTGGTCCGCCGGCGGTGAGGCGTCGGTGCGGTCTTGCACCCATTGATTTTATGGGGGTCGGCGCCACTGACCCGACGGCAATTTCAGCCGGTTTCACACCGGCGGCCGCATGCCGAAGAACGCCTGGATCCGACGCCCGGCACCTGTCGCGTGCTCCTCGGCTACCGAAGGGCGGCCGCGGTTGGGCCGCAGAGTCTCGGGTAGCTGGCGAAGGCGCGCTTCGTCACGGGGCGGTTGGAATACAGTGGACTGCGGTCTGTTATGCCGGCCGTCGTGCGATGAGTCGAAGGCATGCCGGCCGGCGCGGGGCGACTGACTGTGGGGTTCGGGGGAGACCGAGATGGCATCGACCAGCAGTCGATTGAGCCGGCGACTGCTCACCGTGGTTGCGGTGGTGACCTTGGCTGTCAGTGGCTGCGCGAGCCCGGTCCGCGGCCGAGTGGTCGCACCGCTGGATGACCCGTTCGGTGTTGCGGGGCTTCCGGTCACGAATGGTCCCAGCGGCCTTCGCCCTGATGCCCCCGCTCCGACGACCCGGGCGCAGGGCAGTCAGGGTGACCCCGTTGACACCTTGGCTGAACAGTCCCTCGACGACGTGCAGGATTTTTGGAAACAGCATTACGGCCCGGTGTTCGGCGGTGCCTTCAATCCGGTCGCCGGTGCGGTGTCCTACGACGCGAACAACCCTCTGGGACCTGACGTGTGTGGGGAAAATTCGTACGACTTGGTCAATGCCATGTACTGCCGACCGGATCGCACAATCTATTGGGACCGTGGTGTTTTCATTCCCACCGCTAAGCGGTACTTCGGCGATGACGGGATCGTCGGGGTGTTGGCCCACGAGTACGGTCACGCGGTCCAGGGCATGGGGAGCTTCGTCACCCGCGCCGCCCCGGTCCTGGTGATCGAGCAGCAGGCCGACTGCCTGGCCGGGGTGTACCTGCGCTGGGTTGCCGAAGGCAACTCTGCGCGCTTCACCTTGAGCACCGGCGACGGGCTCAACACCCTGCTCGCCGGAGTGATCACCATCCGTGATCCGATCCTGACCAAATTCGACGATCCCGAAGAGGGCCACGGCACCGCGCTGGATCGCGTCGCCGCCTTCCAGACCGGCTTCACCTCCGGGCCAGCCGCCTGCGTCGCAATCGATATGGACCAGATCGATCGACGTCGCGCAGGGCTTCCGATCGCCCTGCAGGCCGGGTCTCGCCGTGATCTGCGTAGTAACGAGCGCCCCGTCGATCGCGACACCGTGACCGATCTGATTGACCAACTCAACGCCTTTTTCTCGCCCTCGTCTCGTCCGACCTTGTCGTTCGATCCGTCGGCGTGCGCGAACGCTCAAGCAACGACGCCGGCGTCGTACTGCCCGCAGACCAACACCGTCGCCGTTGATCTGCCCGCCCTCCAACGACTCGGCGCGCCCGCCGATGAAGCGCACGATGTGAAACTGGTCCAGGGCCCGAACACCGCATGGTCGGTGGTGTCCTCCCGTTACGTCCTTGCCCTTCAACGCGCTCGTAACCTTCCGCTCGATCGGGCGATCACCGGACTGCGAACCGCCTGTCTGACCGGCGCAGCACAACGGCATATGGCCCGGCCGGACTCTATGTCGGCTACGGCCGACGGGGTGACATTGATCGCCGGCGATATCGACCAGGCTATTGCCGGTCTGCTGACCAACGGGCTGGTCGCCAGCGACGTGAACGGTGCCACGGTTCCGGCCGGATTCACCCGCATCGCGGCCTACCGCGCGGGGCTGTTGATCGACGACCCCGACCAGTGTTTTGGACACTTCCAATGACCTAGCACGACCACACCGACAACAGACACCGATAGATTGGACCGCACCGCGACCCGCGCTATCACCGAGTGGGGAGTGACCATGAACGCACCGACACCAGATCCGGGAAACGAGCCAGAGGTGTCCCCCACGGAGGCGACCGTCCCCGCAGAAACACTGCGCCCATCAGCGGGCAACCCGCCGCAGCCCGCGCCGGCGTGGACACCCACACATGGGGCTGCCGGACTTGGGGCCCCCGGACGCTCACACCGGCCCCCCGACCCGGCTGGCGCAGCCGACCCAGAGCGCACCGAGGTGATACCACCGTCGGCCGTGCCGCGCCGCCCACCAGCTCCAGCCCCTCCCAGACCGGGACCGCACTACAACCCCCTACCCTCGGCCGCACCCCGCCCCCCCGACACCGGTGCACCGCCGTGGGTCGCGCCGGTCCACCGGCCCTATCCGCCCCACACCTCGGCCGGTCATTGGACCGGATTCAGTCCTGCCGGCCACGTCGCATCCGCTCCTGGCGGCCCGAACCCACATCCGCGCCTCGTGATCGGTGCTGCCATCGCCGCGCTGGGAGTCGGCGTTTTCCTCATCACCGGGCTGTGGGCACCGGGTTTTCTGCGCAGCCACACCCTTGATATCGCCGCCGCCGACCACGATGTCGCCGCAATCTTGTCCGATAGCACCACCGGCTATGGGCTGACCAACGTCACGGGCGTCACCTGCAATGACGGTAAGAACCCGGCCATAAAACAGGGCGGCACGTTCACCTGCGATGTCACGGTCGACGGTGCGCACCGCAAACTCACCGCCACGTTCACCGACGATGCCGGGACTTTCACGATTACCCGGCCACAGTGACCTGGCGTCGACGACGCCTCGCGCTGCAGCCGTCGCAAGGAACGCCGCCGGGGGAAGAGGGGAGATGGATTGCCTTGCACCTGGATGCGACGCTAGACGGTCGACGGGCGCCGCGTGCACTCGATCACCCGGTGCACCTCCCTCAGCGTGGCGGGTCTTTGACGGCTGCGGCCAACGCCTGGGTTTTGACCTGGTCGGCGCCGATACCGACAACCGTGATGTCAATGACCAAGAGTCCGCGCACCGCCAGCAGTCGTTGCTGGCTTCTCTCGGTCCCGGACGCCAGGCGCATCTTCGCGTTCAGGGTGTCGCCGTCATGATTGACCTCGATGTTGGGCCACGTCTCTGAAACCCCACCGATGGTGATCGCCATTCCTCGGCAGTGCGGCCACACTTGGGCCTGAGCATTGATGAAGTCGCGGGCGTCCCGCGCGGTTGGGAAGCTGGTCACGGCCTCGTACAGGGCCAGATGCGTGGTGTCGTCGAACATCGACGTGACAGCGGTGTCGGTGTCGCGGGCCGGTGTCGCGTCGTAGACCGGCTTGTTGGCCGGCATCAACCCGCCGCACTCGGGCGGGGCGGCGCCCCAGTTGCCGAACCGCCCGATGCCGCCCTGTGCTGGGTCGGGACGCATGGGGAGGCCGAGGATTCCGCTCACCGTTGCGGCATCGGGAAGCATTGCCGTCAGTTGAGCACCATCGGGGACCGGCAGCGGCGCAGTCGTCGACGGTGCTGGTGCGGTAATCGTCGGTGCGGGGAGTCCCGCGGATCCGCTCGGATTGCCGGCGGGGTCGGCGAGTTGCACCGTTCCTTTCCTCGGCGCCATTGCCCAGTGAATTCCGGATATGGCGGCGGTCGCGAGAAGGACCGCCCCGAGTCCGGCGCCAACCACCCACGGCCATCGGGGTCGAGGAGACGCCACGGCGTGGGGAGCCCAATCTGCCGCCGCTGTGGCGGGCTGGGCGGGTGGCCACGGCCCACCGCCGGAACCTGGTGGGGGCAACGGTGACGGAGGGGTGACCACAGCAGATCCTTTCGTGTTCTTGCCATCACCCGGCCTGCAGGCCGACCAGCTCAGTGCGTTGTTCTCAACCAGGACGCGCAGACCTCAATTCTTGCCTAGGTGTGGGCTCAAAATGGATCGATGCTGCAAATCGGCGCTCCCGCACCCCCTTGGCTAGACTTGCTCTGGCGTGGGCTTCAGCGGATCGTTCTGGGCGTGTTCGAGGTCCTCGGCGTAGGGGGCAAAGGGCCCTCCGGCGATCGAGAATGGCGAACGCACCCATATGTTGGGCCACGTCGGTACTCGGGTCTTTGACGAGAGCGGCCATCCAATCGTTCGCCGAATCGAGTAGCTCGGCTGGATCTTCTCCACTGACGCGCGTCTCCGGGTCGCCCTCACACCGTAGACGTCAAGTGGAGACCGACACATCCTCCTGTCCTGTCGACCTGGAGAAGTCACCTGCTACCTCTGCCGAGAACGCTCCCCAGCATCATGAGAGCATGGCCGAAATATGTTCTGCCACATAATGACTGCGCGTCTCGGCTAGGAGGACGGTGTCGAATATCCCACCGCGGTAGCTTCACGGCGATGGATGGCGAGAAAAGGATCGTCCACAAGCCGATGAGTTCCATCCACGCGTTGATCGCAGCCAATGCCGACACCTACGACGTAGACACCGCCAGTTCGACGCCGCAGCATACCTGCGATTTGGATCATCGAATGCGCAGCGCATTAGGGGTGTCGTCTGACGTGAAGTCGCACTGCGGCAACGACGACGGCGGCGGAGTTCTCATCATCGGGGCCTCGTGCGATCTTCCGCTCCGGAGGTTGATCGGCCACCTGATTATTGGACTGGAAGTTGAGTAGTGCATTACTGACGTGACCACTCACGATGATGATTAGCGTGGTTGAAGGCGTGTGCCTTGCGCCGCAGTTCTGCAGCGACGGGGAGAGGATCATGGAAATTCATTGCTGTTTGCTCTTCGTGCACACTTCAGCGAGAGTGGCCGCGGCAACCGTGATCGGCCTCGGCCTAGCGGTTCTCGTGGGATGCGGAGGCGGACCGATCACGCCCCAAGTGTCCAATACACCCCTTAGGCCGGCGACAACGGCTACGACATCAGCGGCGTCCGTCGCCACGGGCGGCGACCCCTTGCCACCGGTCGCGTCAGTGTCGACGGTGTCGAACACCACGACACCTCCGGCACTTTCAACGACCACCACTACTCCTGCCACGCCCACGCCCACGCCCACGACAAGGACAGGTTCCGCCGCCCCGTCGCCAACGTCCGGCGTGCCGACGAGCAGCTCGACTAGGTAGTCCCCACCATGTCCGCCGAACGGGAAGCAGAAACAGCGGCTCTGTCCCCGGCTGCGCCCCCGGTATCCAAACCCGTTGTCATCACCGTCTTTACCGCGATCGCGTCGCAGGCGGCATTGATCACCGCGCTGCTGTATTTCTTCGGGCGGGTGCACGTCAGTGCGGTATATGGCTACTTTGGCATTGACGCCAATTCCCTGGGCTTCTCGACCAGCGACTATGTCGTTGGCAGCCTGAACGCGACACTTCCGCCAGTCGTCCTGTGCGCGTTGGCGATTCTCGCGGTTCTCGCCCTCGTCAAGCGGTTGGACCGAGTAGTTTCGCTCATCCGGCAGCGAGGTCGCATCAAACGAATGACGACCATCGCGATCGGCGTCGTCATCGTCATGTGCGCGATAGTGGTGCTGAACGGAATCTCGCGCCTGCCCACTGCGGCGTATTCGCGAGGCTACCCTTTGCCGATCGCGGTCATGGGCATGGCCGTCGCTGTGGGCGTGGGTCGACGAATTCTGGCGCCGGCTGGCGGCAATGCCCAACCGACCGATCCGTTGTGGTCGATGATGGTGGCCGCGTTCGCATTGGCCGGCGTGCTGTGGGTTACCGACCTCTATGTCGGCGCCAGTGGTCATCGCGAGGGCGAAGACAAGGCCAACACTCTGCGGTCGTCAACGAGTAGCGATTTGGTGCTGTATAGCGCGAATCGACTAGCGATCGCGGGACCCGGCGTTCAGTCAGACTCCATTATCGGCGCGGACAATCGATATCACGTCCAGTACTCCGGATTGCGCTTGCTCATTCGGACGGCACAGGAGTACGTGATCGTTCCTGCGTACTGGCAGAAGGGACGCGACCACGTGATCGTTCTTCCTGTTGGTGACTCAATCAGATTCGACCTGGTCCCGCACTGAGGCTGGGCCCGCTGAGCGGAAGTCGGCGCTGGGGATCCGGGAGCCTCGACGGAACCTGTTTCGTCATAGTCGTTTTCGACATCACTGGTAACCCGCCATATTCGATTCCGCCGTATTCTCCCGTGCCGCCACGCACGTAGATCAGCTAGGGTGCTGTAGGAGGCCAGGCGCTCTTACCGGCCGTGGGGCTGCGACGTGATCGGGTGGCGTGCTTCATTGAGCATCGAGGCCCACCATTGGTCCCGGGCTTGTATCGGGCGCAGCGCCGTTCTCGACTCCGGTATCACATCGTGATTATCTGGTGTGGTCGGACGCTTCCCCCACTACAACGATGTTCGCCCGGGTTACCGTCGACCCCGCTACCGCCTGGAACGTCTTCTCCGATCACGAACGGATGCCTGAATGGACGCCCGCACGCGCCGTTGCCCTAGAACCATCCGGGAAGCCCCGACAAGCGCGGTGTGGGTGCGGTTGGCGCTCTACATATGTGGAGCCGGACCATCCGCGCACGAGACACAGGTTTCGAACCGCCGACAAGACTCGAGTACAAGCTCTTATCCGGCTTGCCTCTCCGCGATTACACCGGCCAAATCACCATCGAGCCAAGCGGCCACACCAGCTTGATTTCCACTGCTATCAGCTTCCGCACGATCGTTCCAGGCACGCAGCTTCGTGTCGCCATTGCCATACGCGCCGCGCGTGCCGGCGCCGCCTGGGCCGCTCTACGACGAGATATCTGGGACCCTCTCGCTTCGACTGGTTGGTCGTGTTGGCGCGTCGCTACGCCGCAAGGCATTTGACGGGTACTAGGGGGACTTTCGGCCCGTCCCGGTTTGCCGCTGCGAGGACGACCGACATGGTCCTCTAGCCGGCGGTATGTCGTGCCAGATCCGCGGTGGTAATACCATTTCAGTGAAGAGAGCAATAACGGCACCGAGGCGTGGCGACTCCGGAGGGCCGAGAGTTCCGGGTTCAGTTGTGCCCCAGTGCTCCACAACAGACACACTTGTGCGCGTGTACGCGATCTAAACTGGTTCACCGACTCGTTGTTCGACTGCGCTGAGCCGGCGGGTCACCTCCGGAATGACCCTATCGGCCATGTACTGGATGCGCTCGGAGCCGGATTCGATTGACTCGCCCGGGAATTGCACCCAGTAGTGGAAGTCACGGATCTGTGGGTATGCGGTGGCCAGCGCGACAAGTTCGTCGACGGCCATCGACGCGTCCAGCAGCCGGTACGCGCCGGAGTCAAGCACGGCTTGTGAGCTCGTGTACTGCGACGGTTGGTCGGGGCCCTCGAACGAGCCCCACTCAATGTACTTGTTCATCTGATAGAGCACGTTCTCGCTGATCTGCGACCACACGCGGTCGGGATCTTCAGCGATGATGGTCCATTGGCTGGCGTAGATGCGGCCCTCATCGAGGTTGCGGCCGTGGCGTTGCAGTGCATCGAGGTAAACCTGGCAGTGATCGTTGGACAGGGTGATGACACCATCGCCGGCGCGGGCGGCCCGATCGATGCCCACAGGTGACTGCGCACCCACGAGCAGGCGGGGGGCGACCTCGGGGACGGGCGTCACTGGCAGCGCGGGAAGGGACAGTCGTTTGCCTTCGTAGCCGTCGGCGCTGCCGGTCCACGCTTGGCGGATGATCGCGATGGCGTCTTCCAGAAGGCTAGGTCGGTGCTTGACCGTGCGGCCGAAACCGCTGAACTCGAGTTCGCGGTAACCCAATCCGACGCCGAGATCGAATCGGTTGCCGGACAACAGCGACAATGCGGTGGCGTCTTCGGCGAGGCGGACCGGGTTGTGCAGGCCCGCAACGATGATGTTGGTCCCGATCCGCATGGTCGACGTCCGAGCAGCCAGCGTGGCCGCCATCATCAGCGGCGACGACGCGTAGTGATCATCGGCAAAGTGGTGCTCGCTCAACCAGACTGAACCGAACCCCAGCTGCTCGGCCCACACCGCCTGATCGATTGACTGGCGGTACAACTCACCGGCCGGTTTCCGCCACCGTTGAGGATTGCGGAAGTCGTACCAAAGCCCGAACGTCGGAAGCTCAGGCCGTTGTGGTGTGTTCATGACGTCTCCTTGCGTTGGGATGGCCTAGGTGAACAGCATTCCGCCGTCGATGAGAGGGGATTGGCCGGTCATGTAGTTGGAATCCGGGCCGGCCAGGTAGGACACGAACGCGGCGACGTCCTCGCCGGTGGAGACTCGGCCCAACGTGATGCCCAGGGCCATCGCCTTCATCGACTCGCCTTCCCCGACGTTGTTGATGGCGCCGAGGTCGCGATCGACTTCGACCCACATGTGGGTGTCGACGATGCCCGGGCAGTAGGCGTTGACGGTGATTCCGTGTTGCGCCCATTCCTGGGCCGCGGACTGCGTCAGCGCCCGAACCCCGAACTTGGACGAGCTGTACACGCCGAGTAGCGGAAAGCCTTTGTGCCCCGCGATGGAACACGCCCCGATGATCTTGCCGCCGGTGCCCTGTTTGATCATCTGTCGCGCCGCCTCGGTGTAGCAGAGAAAGACTCCGCGTCCGTTCACGGCGTGCACCTGGTCGTACTCCTCGGGGGTGACATCGAGAAGGGCCTTGGTCTGGGCGATTCCGGCGTTGGCGACCATCACGTCGAGCGATCCGAGTTCGGCTGCGGTGTCGGCGACCAGTCGTCGGACCGAATCGGGATCAGACACGTCGCCGGTGAGGGCGGCGGCTCGGGCGCCGAGCTCTTCGAGCTCTTTGCGGGTGACGGCGAGCTCGTCCTTCATCGACGGGAGGTCGGAGACGGCCAGGTCATGGCCGTCCTGGGCCAGTCTGAGGGCGATGGCTTTGCCGATGCCCCGAGCGGCGCCGGTGACGTGTGCGACGGTCATGATGTCTCCTTTGGGATGGGTGAATGGTGTTGTGGCATCAGCCGGTTGGGTCGACGAGGAGTTTCATTTTTCGTCCGGCCCGGAGCGCCTCGAAGCCCTGTTCGAGAACGCCACTCATCGGGATGGTGTCGACCCAGCCGGTGGTGTCGTAGTGGCCCTGGGCCATCAGCGCGATGACCGCACGGAAGTCGTCGCCGGTGTAGCAGATGGTGCCCTGGATCCGGCGCTCCCGCAGGACGAGGTTGATCAGCGGTGTCGTGATCGGTTTGTCGTAGATCGCGACGCTGATCAGTGGGCGGCGCTCACCGATGCATTCCAGTGCCGATTCGACGGCCGGCGCCACGCCCGCGGCGTCGAAGGCGGCGTCGACCCCGTCGCCGCTGGTGCGGTCGGCGATCAGGTCGGCGACGTCGACGGCCGTGGGATCGAGGGTGCGCGCGCCGAGGGCCTCGATCGACCTCCGGCGGGTCGGGGAGGGCTCCACGACGTCGATCTCGGTCAACCCCATGCCGCGCAGCGCGAACCACAGCCCGATGCCGATCGGTCCCGCGCCGTAGATGAGGGCGCGGCTTTGGTCAGTGACTTCGCCGAGGACCGCTGCGTGGTAGGCCACCGACATCGGCTCGACGAGGGCGCCCATCTCCAGCGGGATGCTGTCAGGTAGCCGGTGAACCTGATTCTGCGGGACCACGGTGTATTCGGCCATCCCGCCGTCGGCCATCAGGCCATGGAAGCCGACTGAGGTGCACAGGTTGTACTGGCCGCGTCGGCATGGACGGCAGTGGCCGCACCGGTAGATGGGTTCGATCGTCACGCGGTCACCTTCGGCTACTGCGGTGACTCCGCCGCCGACTTCGGTTACTACGCCGGAGAATTCGTGGCCGATGACAACCGGCATTGCTTTACCGGTCAATGGGTGCGGCTGATCGGGTGGGATGAAAATCGGCCCGTCGTAGTACTCGTGCAGGTCGGTGCCGCAGATCCCGTTGCGGCTGACCTGGACCTTGACCTGCCCTTCGCCGGGGGTCGGCTCGGGTACGTCTTCGATCTCGAGTTTGTGGTTTCCGTAGTACACGGCGGCGCGCATGGTGGTCTCCCGAACTTAGAGGGTGCGAACGAGCTTCTTGTTGGCGAACTCGTCGAGGCCGAAGCGGCCGAGTTCGCGGCCGATGCCGGAGTTCTTCACTCCGCCGAACGGCAGGTCCGGCGCGCTCTTGACGGTGGTGTTGACGCCCACCATGCCGACGTCGAGTCGATCGGCGACGTCGTCGGCCTGCTCGAGGTCACCGGTGAACACTGCGCTGCCGAGCCCGTACGGTGAGTCGTTGGCCATCTCGATGGCGTCGTCGACCGAATCAACCTGATAGAGAACGGCTACCGGCCCGAAGAGTTCCTCGCGGTAGGCGCGCATTTCCGGTGTGACCCCGGTGAGCACCGTTGCCGGATAGAAGGCGCCAGGACCGTCGGGAATCTCGCCGCCGAGGTGAACTGTGGCGCCCTTGGCGATGGCGTCCTCGACCTGGCCGACGAGATCGGTGCGCGCGGCGAGTGAGGCCATCGGTCCCAACTTGGTGTCTGCGTTTGTCGGATCGCCGAGCTGCCATTGGCGGGCTTTGGTGACGAACCCGTGCAGGAATTCGCCGAACACGGACGATTCGACGATCATCCGCTTCGATGAGGTGCACACCTGTCCGGCGTTGCCGAATCTGCCTGCTACCGCGGCCGTTGTCGCGTTGTCGATGTCGGCACCGGGAAGCACGATGAAGGGGTCCGAGCCGCCGAGTTCCAGCACCGCCTTTTTCATGTGCCGACCGGCGAGTTCACCCACAGCACTACCGGCGCGCTCGGAGCCGGTCAGCGAAACACCCTGCAGCACAGGGTTGGCGATCATCGTCGCGACCTGGTCGGTGGTGGCGAACACGTTCTGATAGACCCCGGCCGGGGCACCAGCGAGCTCCAGCATCTCGGCTAGGCGTAGCGCTTGTTGCGGGCAGTTGGCCGCATGCTTGAGCAGAATGGTGTTGCCCAGCAACAGGTTCGGTGCGACGAATCGGGCGGCCTGGTAGTACGGGAAGTTCCAGGGCATGATCCCCAGCAGCACCCCGATCGGTGCGGTGCGGACGACCGCCTTACCAGAGCCGGCGATGTCGAGGACTTCGTCGGCGAGCAGTTCTGGCCCCTTGGTGGCGTAGTACTCGAAGATCGACGCAGACAGTTCGATCTCACCTTTGGCCTGGGTGACGGGTTTGCCCATCTCCAGGGTCATCAGCTGGGCCAGCTCGGTGGCGTTCTGCCGGAACAGATCGGCAACCCGTCCGATGACGGCAGCGCGTTCTTTGAGGTCGGCTTTGCGCCAGTCGAGGTAGGCCTCGTGCGCCCGGATGAGCGCCTTCTCGGCGTCGGCGTCAGCGATCGTCTCGAAGCCTCGGATGAGTTCGCCGGTAGCGGGATTGACGGTGGCGTACTTGCTTGCCATTGTCACGCCTCCGCGAGGACGTCAGCGCTGGAAATGAAGCTCGGGTATCCAGACACGATCTCGGCTGAGGAAATGGCGCGGAATTCCTTCATGCCGCCGAGGTAGAACATCACCGTGCGCTTCTTGCCGGGGATGTTGGCGCCGAAGATCCACGATGCGGCGCGCGGGAAGAGGGTCTGATCAGCGATCTCACCGCAGGTTTCGGTCCAGGCCGTTTCGACGTCGGGTTTGACTTCCAACCAGCCGGCGTCGGTGGTCGACACGTGGCGGATGGCCTCGGCGATCCATTCGACCTGAGTCTCGATGGTCGGGGGCAGGTTGGTGAAGGGTCCGTTCGGTCCGAGGATCATGAACATGTTGGGGAACCCGGTGGTGGCCACTCCGAGATAACTCGTGGGTCCATCGGCCCAATGGTCGCTGAGGCTGTGGCCGTTACGGCCTCTGATATCGACGCGCCTGTAGTTGCCGTCGACGGCGTCGAACCCGGTGGCCAAGATGAGCACATCGAGTTCGTGCAGAGCGCCGTCCGCAGTGACTATGCCCTTTTCAGTAACGTGCGTGATCGGAGTTTCCTTCAGGTTCACCATCGACACGTTGGGTCGGTTGAAGGTTTCGTAATAACCGGAGTCGCACAGCGGCCGGCGGGCGTGCAGGCCGGTCGGCATCAGCTTGCGGCGGGTCTCCGGATCCTTGACGATCTCGGTGATCTTGCGGCGGATGAAGCTCGCGGCTTCTTCGTTCGCGGCTTCGTTGGTGGCGATGTCGCAGAACGTGCCGAACATGAACCAGAATCCGCCGCCTTTGTTCCACGCGGCTTCGAAGATGCGTTCCCGCTCGTCGGCGCTCACGCTGAACGTCTCGATCGTGCTTTCCTCGAAACCCATCGCGACGCTGGAGTTGTGCACCTGATCCCAGTTGACGGTGAAGTCGTCGCGGTGTGACTGAAGCTCGGCCGGGCTCAGTTCGTAGTTTCCGGTGGGCACGCTGTACTGCGGGGTGCGCTGGAATGACGTCAGGTGCCCGACGGTGGGCGCGATGGCGGTGATGACCTGATTGCCGGTGGAGCCGTTGCCGATGACACCGACGCGCTTGCCGGTGAGGTCCAGATCCTCGGGCCAGGCACCGGTGTGCACGAGGCGGCCCTCGAAGTCGTTCATGCCGGGGAGGTCGGGCACGTTGGTGGCGGACAGGAGTCCGAGCCCGTTGACCAGGAAGCGGGACTCGAAGGTGATGCCGCGGTCGGTGTGTACCGTCCAGATGCCGGTGAGTTCGTCGAACGACGCGTCCGTCATCGCGGTCTCCAGAGCGATGTGGTCACGCAGGTCGTAGCGGTCCACGACCGCGTTGAGGTACTCAAGGATCTCGGGTTGCCGCACATACTTCGTCTTCCACGGGGTCTGGGCGTAGAGGTCGCGGTCGAACGAGTACTGGTAGACGAAACCCTCGGAATCGGAGAGAGCGCCGGGGTACTTGTTCCAGTACCACGTGCCCCCGACCCCACCGGCCTTGTCGATGGCGACGGCTTCCAGGCCCAAATCGTTGCGCAACTTGTGCAGCATGTAGATGCCACCGAATCCGGCGCCGACGACCAGTGCGTCGAGGCGGCGGGTGGTCGCTGTGCCGGTTTCAGCCATGAGAGTGCTCCTTGGTTTGCAGCACCGGTGTGGTGCAGTTCACTTTCCTGGCACCATGGTGTGCGGAGACACCACCACCTGCGGTGTTCTGTTTTGGAACACCGCGCACCACACCGACCGGCCACGATTGATACTCAGGACGCAATAGTGCGGTGCGAATTATGTATTGGAGTTTCTCGAGCGTTCGGCGCACAGTGGCCTTAACCGGCCTCGGTGAGGGAGCACGATATGTCCGACGAAGTGCGGCAGGTCCGTCAGGAGCTGATGCGTGTCGGCCTGCTGGGCGATGTTCGCACCGACGGAGTCGTCCCTGACCTCATCGTCCGCAGCTGGCGTCGATCCATCAGTATGCGTGCTGACGGCGCCAACCCTGCGCAGCGTTGCACCGAGATCGACACCGACTCGATCCTGCGTCGCGCGGCGGACCCGGTGCTCGACCGCTGGCAGTCACATCTGGCCGACACCGGGACCACCCTGTTTCTCAGCGACCGCAGCGGCGCGATCGTGGCCCGTCGCGCCAGCGACGGCACCGCGCGGCGGCGGCTGGACCGGGTGCATGCCGCGGAAGGATTCGACTACTCCGAGGATTCGATCGGTACCAACGGCCTGGGGACCTCCATGGTGGAGAAACGGGCCCTGCTCATCTCCGGCAGTCAGCACTACAACGATGCGCTGGCCACACTGGCCTGTGCGGCGGCGCCGGTGTGCACGCCGTCGGGTTCGGTGATCGGATCGATATCCCTTGGCGGCCCGATCGAGTCGGCGAACCCACTGATGTTGTCGCTCACCCGTGAGATCGGGCAGCAGATCGAGGAACGTCTCCGAAGCTCCGCGCGTCCGCAGGATCTCGCTCTGGCGATGTCGTTTACCCGCTTCACCAACTCTCAACGCCCGACCGTCGTCATGGACAGCGAGTCGATCCTGGCCAACACGCCCGGTCTGCCCTATATCGACGTGACATCGCATGTCATGTTGTGGGAACTGCTCAACAGCCACGACTGGACGGCAGCGAGGACACTGCGTCTACAACCCGACGGCACGACGGTGGAGGTGTTGGCGCGCAGGGTAATCGACGGAACCAGAACCCACTTCGTCTTGCACTTCGCCGATCTCGAACCCGTTATGAGCCGCGCCGTTGACGCCAGTCCCGACTCTGGAGTCCGGTCGTCGATCGTGACGACCGACGCGCAAGGCACACCTTCGGTGGTGGTGGTCGAGGGTCCAGCGGGATCCGGGCGTGCCACCCGTGCGCAATCTCTGCGTCCGGCGCGCCCCAGTGGCCAGCGATTCGAGGAGATCGTCGTCAATCCGTCACAGGCGACGGCCTGGGACGCCGCACAAGAACTGCTCCGCAACGGAACTGATGTCCTCCTGCGTCGCGCTGAGAACATCCCTGAGGCCGACGCCGAGCACGCCGCCGCCCTGTTGAGGGAGCATCTCGCCGCGTCGATTGCGGGTCAGCGCAGCAGTGCGCTGATGGTCACCGCCGACCGGGATCGGTGCTGCGTCTCGGTGTCCAACGTGCTTGACGAGATCGGTTACGCGGCAAGCACCCAACCGTTGTCTGCCACGCCAGAGCGCATACCGGCACTGGTGAAACGGGTGCTCGATCGCGTTGATCCCACCGGCCGGCACACCATGTCCCCTGCGGCACTGCAGTCGTTCGTTCAGTGGGGTTGGCCGGGCAACCTGACCGAGCTGGTCCAGACTTTGGCGACGGTGGTCAAGCAGGTACCGACGTCGGTGATCGAGCGCCGCCACCTCCCGCGCCATTTGCAGCAAGCGCCGCCCCGACGTCACCTGACCCTGCTCGAGGCCGCCGAGCGGGACGCGATCATCAAGGCACTCGACGCGGCATCGGGCAACAAGTCCGAAGCTGCCGCATTACTCGGTATGGGCCGAACGACGCTGTATCGACGGCTCCGCCTGCTCGGCCTGGACACGGGTGAGACCTCGCTGTGACGGGCCGGTGTCGCAGGACGCGGGCCAGCGTTGGACGCCGCCGGCCCCGCGCCGACGGACACTGCGCAACCGACGTCAGTGACTTCGCCCGAGCCCGAGATCAACTCAACTGGCAGCCAACTGCCGGTTGGTAGCATCGCCGGATGACCACCGCCAGCGACCGACGACTGCGCGCCGATGCGGTCCGCAACGTCGGACGCATCCTGCGCGCTGCGAGCCGCGTCTACGCCGAGCGCGGGCCCGATGCGCCGTTGGACGAGGTCGCACGCTTCGCCGGCGTCGGGGCCCGGACCCTTTACCGGCATTTTCCCACCAAGGAGCACCTCGTTCGGGCCGCGCTCGACTTTTGCGTCGTCGAAGACCTGACGCCGGCAATCGAAAAGGCACTCGCAGAGGATGATCCGCGGCGTGGGTTGCAGAATCTGATGGAGGCCTCGTTGAGGCTGTCTGCCCGAGAGTTCAATCTGTTGGCTGCCGCCAGGAGCGTCGGCGCGCTACCTGTTGAGTCGGCCCAGCGATTCTATGACTCGCTGAACGAACTGGTGTGCCGCGCTCAGCGCAGTGGCCAGATTCGTGACGACCTGGTCGCTGAGGATCTGCCGAGGATCATGGCAATGATGTTCGGGGTGGTTTCGACCCTTGGCCCCGGCACTGACGGCTGGCAGCGGTATCTGGCCATCATCCTCGAGGGCCTCGCCTCCGACCCGACGATCCCCCTTCCACCCCCGGCGAAACAGATCGAGTTGCCCCGGCGGGGTAGCTGGCCCATGTGAGCGTGAGCGTGTCCCGCTCGCTACCGCGTGGCCACGACCGTCAGCGAATTGCTCAGCGGTGCAAAAACATCAGTGGCCGGAAGCGTACGTCCATACGAGTCGAACAGCTCGGCCCTGCTGTACTGGACCGCGTGCCAGCCGTGTCGGACGAGGTAGTCCGCTACCGGCTTGCGTGGACCGGGATAGAACAGCGTGGACGCGTTCATCCCGAAGCCCTGGCCCTCCACCGGGTGAGTGACGTGCGCGGTGGCCCCGCCAACGCCGGCCCCGCCGTCCGGGTGGTAGTCGGTTGCCAGCTGACTGCCGGGCGCGCTGAGCGCGGTGATGGAGTCGAAGAGCCGGTCTTGGCTCTCATGGGGCAAATACATCACGAGCCCTTCGGCGAGCCATGTGGTAGGCGCGTCGGCGTCAAATCCGCTGCGGCGCAGCGCTGCAGGCCAGTCTTCGCGGAGGTCGATGGCCACCGCGCACCGTTGGGCGGTGGGGATCGCGCCGATCGACTCCATGGTCTCGGTCTTGAACCCAATAACCTCCGGTTTGTCGATTTCGTAGACGACGGTGCCCGCTGACCACCCAATCCGGTAGGGCCGCGAGTCCAGCCCGGAGGCCAAGATGACTACTTGACGGATACCCGTCGCATCGGCGGCCAGGCAGTAGTCGTCGAAGAAGCGGGTTCGCACGGCCATCACCGGTGTGATCAGACCGGATATGTCGACGGTGCCTTGCGGCGACGCCGGGTCCACGGTGCCGCCGGCGAGGAGCCTGGTGAAGTAGTCGACGCCCACCGCGCGCACCAGTGGCGCAGCGAACGGATCGTGGATGAGCGCGTCGTGTTCGGTGCTGGCGAGCGCTCGTCCTACCGCGACGAGGGTCGCGGTGGCACCGACACCGGAGGCCAGATCCCAGCTGTCGCCCTCGGTGCGGGTCATGGCTTAGGGTCCGCGGACAGCAGTGTGGCGCTGATGTATTGCGTATCGGCAAAGCCAGCGGCTTCCTTCTCGTCAAGGATTGGCAGGCCGTGCGCGGCGAACAACTCGTTGTAGGTGCTGGCGCTCACCTGCCAGCCATGACGGCCCAGATAGGTGGTGGCCGGGGTGCGGTCACCGAAATACACCAGCTCGTTGAAGTCGAGATCGACACCTAGATCGCGCCATTGCTGGGTCGTCTGCTGCATGCGTCGTCTCATGTGCTGTTCGTCGACCCCCTCGGGCACCGGGACGCTGTCGGTGGACAACCGGCTGCCCGACGCCGACAACGCAGTGATGGTGTCCAGGAGCTGGTCCTGGGCAGCCGGCGGGAGATAACTGAGCAGCCCTTCGGCGCTCCACGCCGTCGGCTGGGTGGGGTCGAAGCCGGCGTCCGTGAGCGCGGTCGACCAGTCGGAGCGTAGGTCGACCGCCACGGTGCGGTGCTCGGCCGTGGGCACCGCGCCAACCGCAGCGAGGGTGTGGGTCTTGAACTCGATGACGTTGGGCAGATCGATCTCGTAGACCGTGGTGCCGACGGGCCAGGAGAGTCGATAGGCACGCGCATCGAGGCCCGACGCCAGGATGACCACCTGAGCGATACCCGATCGGGTGGCGGCGAGGAAGAAGTCGTCGAAGAACAAGGTGCGCACGGCCATGCCCTGTGCCAGCCGCCGGAGCTCGTCACCGGCGGCGTCGCTGAGTTCTTCGAGGGTGAGATCGCCGTTGGCCAAGCGGGCCAGCACGTCGATGCCCACGGCTCGAACCAGCGGTTCGGCGTAGGGATCGGTGATCAGCGGGTGCTCGGCGCAGGCCGCCATTGCCCTGGCGGTGGCAACCATAGTTGCCGTTGCCCCGACGCTGGACGCGAGATCCCAGGAATCGCCATCGGTACGTGCCATCAACGACCGTCCTTGTCTATTGCTGCTGGTGCGGATCAACGACAGTGGTGTCACTGCGGTGCCAGGCAGACCATCGTGACACACCACTGTCAGTTCGTGGTTTTCCCGACACTACCATAACTGGCAGTCTATGTGCCATTTAGTGAATCCAGCTATGCCGTTGCAGGTGGGACCGTGGCGCCGAGCTGACGTCGCCGCGACCGACGCTTGCCCGTGCGGCGGAGTTGAATTCCCTTGTCGCAGAAGGACTACACCACACTGTCTGGAGAATGTGATTCACACTCCCCCCGCGAGCCCCAATTGCGCGGATGGCAGACCTAACACCTCGCCGAGCAATAAATGGCAGTGGCGCTGCTGGTTATGCCTCGGGGAAGTCGGTACTAGACGGCAGTCGGCTGGGAGAGGCGTGTCGTGATGTCACGCTCGGGTGATTTATTCGACCGCCAACGATGCGGTGTCTTCGAGGACGGACAACTCGTGCAGGACCGCGCGCAGCGCGGGGGCGTCGTCGTCGCGCCGCCACGCCGCGCGCAGGTGGACATCGCCGGCCGCGGGAACCGATTCGTCGAGCGGGATGAACACCACATGAGGGTCGGTGACATTGCGTGCCACCGATGCCAGCGTCAGGTGGTTGCCGACCTGCGCGCTGACCAGGGCCAAAGCAGTCTGCGTGTCTGGTGCCACCTGGACCACATCGGCGACGAACCCGCTGGCACGGGCCAGGCGGCGCAATCGGTCGGGGAGCACGGAGCCTTCGTGCGGAGGCAGCGTCACGAAGGCGTCCGAGGAAATCTGCGATAGCGACAGGCGGTGCGCGCTGGCCAGGGCGTGGGTGTCCGGTACCGCCAGGACTAGTGCGTCGCGCATCACGATGCGTGCCTCCACGTCAGCCGGGATGACATCCCAACGGCCCAGCGCGATGTCGATCTCGCCGGCAAGCAGGCGTTTCATCGCGGGCTGTGCGAAATTCTGGCTGGACATCTCCAGCACGATCCCCGGTCGCTGTGAGCGCACCGCCCGCGCGAGCCGGGCTATCAGCGGGTGTGTCGACACACCGGCAAAGGCGATGCGCACCGTTCCCACCTCGCCGTGGTCGGCCGATTCGACCGCGGTGCGGGCGCGACGCAGCGCCTCAAGGACGTCCTTGGCGGGGTCCACTAGAGCGTGCCCCGACGACGTCAACCGGACAGAGCGGGTGTTGCGATCGAACAACCGGGTGCCCAGCTCGCGCTCCAGTTGTTTGATCGTCCGGCTCAACGGTGGCTGGGCGACGTGCAATCGCTCTGCGGCGCGGCCGAAGTGCAGCTCCTCGGCTACGGCAAGGAACGAGCGAAGCTGGTCGATGTCCATGCCCTGGTACCTCGTATCCCACTGATCGGCCAGATTATTGTTCACAGGGTAATACAGAGCGACCAATTAGGTATTGGACTGTCACTAATCAATGGGGTCATAGTGATCGCATGTACACCGGCAATCCCGACGTCCCCGATGATGTCTTCAGCGACGTCCTCAAACAGATCTCTGTGTTCGTCGCCACGAAGGTGATGCCGCGCGAGTCGGAGATCATGACGACCGACGCCATCCCGGCCGACCTGCGGGCGCGGGCGGCCGAGATGGGGCTGTTTGGCTATGCGATCCCGCAGGAGTGGGGCGGCCTGGGCCTCGACCTCGTGCAGGATGCCGAGGTGGCCATGGAACTGGGCTACACGTCGCTTGCCCTGCGGTCGATGTTCGGCACTAACAACGGGATTGCTGGTCAGGTTCTGGTCGGGTTCGGTACCGATGAGCAGAAGGCGCACTGGCTGCCTGGAATCGCCTCGGGCGACATCGTGGCGTCGTTCGCACTCACGGAGCCCGGCGCCGGATCCAACCCCGCGGGCCTCAAGACCACCGCGACGCCCGACGGGGACGGCTGGCGCATCAACGGCAACAAGCAGTTCATCACCAACGCCACCGAGGCCGGCCTGTTCGTGGTGTTCGCGCGCACCGCCGCGGCGACCCAGAACAGCACCGGCATCGCGGTTTTCCTGGTGCCCGCAGGGGTGCCCGGCATCACCATCGGTAGCAAGGACGCCAAGATGGGCCAGGAGGGGTCGCGCACCGCTGATGTCACGTTCACCGAAGTGCGCGTAGGGCCCGAGGCGCTGGTCGGCGGTGACGGCGACATCGGCTACCGGGCCGCAATGACATCATTGGCGCGCGGCCGCATCCATATGGCTGCCTTGGCCGTCGGCTGCGCGCGACGCGCACTCGACGAATCGGTCGCCTACGCGGCGACCGCGACCCAGGGCGGCACCCCGATCGGGAATTTCCAACTCGTTCAGGCGATGATCGCCGACCAGCAGACGGGGGTGCTCGCGGGCCGGTCGTTGGTCCGCGAGGCTGCCAGGCTCTACGTCACCGGCGAAGACCGGCGCATCGCGCCGTCGGCGGCCAAGCTGTACTGCACCGAAATGGCAGGAAGGACAGCCGATTTGGCGGTCCAGGTCCACGGCGGGGCGGGATACATGCGCGAGGTGGCCGTCGAGCGAATCTATCGGGACGTTCGACTGATGCGACTCTACGAGGGGACGAGTGAAATCCAGCGCCTGATCATCGGCGGGGGGCTGGTCCGCCAGGCACAGCGGAGCGCGTCGTGACCCTGCCGCTCGAGGGGATCACCGTTGTCGCGATCGAACAGGCCGTTGCTGCCCCCCTCGCCACTCGCAACCTCGCCGACCTCGGCGCGCGGGTGATCAAGGTGGAACGTACGGACGGCGGTGATCTGGCCCGCGGCTACGACCACGTCGTCCACGGCACCGGGGCGCACTTCGTGTGGCTCAACCGCGGCAAGGAATCTTTGGCCGTCGATCTCAAATCCGCCCAGGGCCGCGGCGTCGTGCGGCGCTTGGTCGACAGTGCTGACGTCTTCCTGCAGAATCTGGCGCCGGGTGCTGTCGAGCGGCTGGGACTCGGCGCTGACGAACTGCGTTGCACGCGGGGTGAATTGATCGCTGTCAACATGTCCGGTTTCGGCCGCGGCGGGCCGCTGGAACAGCGTAAGGCCTACGACATGCTCATCCAGGCCGAAGCCGGCCTCATCTCGATTACCGGGACGTCCGACGCGGCGGTCAAGACCGGCATCCCGACCGCCGATATCGCCGCCGGCATGTACGCGTCACAGGCGGTCCTGGCCGCGCTGCTGCGACGCTGCCGGACTGGTGAGGGTGCCACCATCGACGTCGCTATGCTCGATGCGACGGTGGAATGGATGGGCCACGCGCTGTACACGCAGATGTGCACTGGCGCCCAACCGCCGCGAATGGGGTTGAGCCACAGCTCTATTGCTCCCTACGATTCCTATCCGACCAGTGACGGCGAAATTCTCATCGGTGTGCAGAACGACCGCGGTTGGCGTGCGCTGGTCACCGAGGTATTCGGGGCACCGCAACTCGCCGACGATCCGCGATTTGCGACCAACATGGCACGAGTCCGCAACCGGCATGAATGCGACGCGGTCGTGGCCTCGCACACGAAGCGTCAGACAGCCGCCGACCTCGACGCCCAACTGGCGGCGGCAGGCGTTCCTGCCGCACAGGTCAAAGGCCTCGAGCAGGTGCTCGACCACCCGCAGCTCCGTCAGCGCGACCGCTGGCGCAGCATCGGCACCGAGCATGCTCCGGTCGCAGCGCTGTTGCCTCCCGCCACCTTCGCCGATGTCGAGGCACGCATGGGGGACGTGCCCGCACTCGGCCAACACACCCACTCGCTGCTCATCGAGTCGGGCTTGGATGCCGCCGACGCCGACGCCCTCCTCGCCGGTGGCGTCGCCCGGCAGGCCGAGCGATTCCAGCCGACGAAGCGTTGATGAAAGGACTCGACATGCTCACTGGACGCACCGCCGTCATCACCGGAGGCGCCCAAGGCATCGGGCTGGCGATCGCTCGCCGGTTTGCCGACCACGGGGCCCGCATCGTCATCGGTGACCTCGACGAAAGCATGGCCAAGGAAGCCGCAGTGTCGCTCGGGGCCAACGCTCTCGGCGTCGGTTGCGACGTCGCCAGTTCCGAGGATGTGGCGGAACTGCTGCGAGCCGCGACGAGGGCATTCGAGTCAGTCGACATCATGGTGAACAACGCCGGTATCACCCGCGACGCGACCATGCGGAAAATGACCGAGCAACAGTTCGACGATGTCGTCACCGTCCATCTGCGGGGCTGCTGGAACGGCACCCGTCACGCCGCCGCCGTCATGCGGGAATCCGGGGGCGGCTCGATCATCAACATGTCGTCCATCTCCGGCAAGGTCGGGTTCATCGGCCAGACCAACTACTCGGCGGCCAAGGCCGGTATCGTCGGCCTGTCCAAGGCGGCCGCCAAGGAAGTGGCGCATCTCGGCGTGCGGGTCAACGTGATCCAGCCGGGACTGATCCGGACGGCCATGACCGAGGCGATGCCCGTACACGTCTGGGACCAGAAACTCGCTGAGGTTCCCATGCAACGCGCAGGTGAACCGGATGAAATCGCCTCCGTGGCACTGTTCTATGCATCGGATCTCTCGTCCTACATGACCGGGACCGTCGCGGAGGTCACCGGCGGACGCTATATGTGACACCACCAGAGCGAGGGCGGGGTGCGACCCGTCTGGATGGCGGGCAGATCCAGGTATCCGTGGCGCATGTCGCGTTTGGTGGCAATTGCCGGTGATCGGGGTGAAACGGTCCCGTTACACCCGCCTTGTACAGAGGTGATGTGCCGAAGTATTCGCAAGGCGATGTTGTTGATGTCGAGAAGGTGGGTGCCGCCATCCGTTCGAGCCGGCCCGTATTGGGGCTGGCCGCGCGATCGCCGGTGCATGAGCTCAATCGCCGCCAGCTGGGAACGGGTGCGGTGCTTGCCCAATCGCTGGGCTCTATCGCACCCGCCGCAGCGAGTTCCGCCGCACCGGCGGCTGCCGTTGCCGCGGGCGCTGGGTCAGGTGCGGTGTGGTCGGCGGTGCTGGCCCTCCTCGTGGCTGCCCTTGTCGCCGCAGCGATCAACGTGTTCACCCGCCGAATGGCCGCACCGGGTTCGCTCTATTCGTTCAGCGCTCAGGGCCTCGGCCCGTTGGGGGGCTTCCTCACTGGCGCTGCGCTTCTGGTTGGCTACGGCGGCATCGGCATGGCGTGTATCGCTGGCGCAACCCAGTATTTGGGGCGGGTTGCCCGATTCTCAGCTGACAACGGGGCGGTTGTTGGTCGCACGGCGTCGTCTGATTCGTTGCTTCTGGGCCTTGCCATCGTCGTTGTGGTCGGGCTGATCGTGCACCGTGGAGCGCTGAGAACCTGGCGACTGCTCCTCGCCCTCGAGGCTGTGTCGGTCATCGCGGTGCTGGCCGCCTCAGTCACCTTGCTGACGTCGTCGGGTGACCATGCGTCGCTGGCCACGATTCTCGTCGTCGCACCCTCCACCGACTCGCTCGGCTACGCCGGTCTGTTCGGTTTCGTCGCCGGTGTGATCATCTCAGCGTCGGGATTTGTGGGTTTCGAGTCCGGCACGGCTCTCGGACCCGAGGCGCGCCAACCCTTCCAGATGGTGCCGCGGGTTGTTCGGTGGGCGCCACTCATCTCCGGCGGCGTGCTTGTCGTCTCAACATGGGCCCAGGTCGACGCATTCGCGGTCACCGCAGTGGATCCCGCCGCGACGACGGCCCCCTTCCACGATTTGCTGGCCGCGCAAGGCTACACCGGCGCATGGCAGCGCATCCTCGATCTGGCCGTGGGGATCTCGTTCGTTGCCTGCGCGGTCGCCTCGCTGACCGCACTGGTAAGGCTGACTTTTGCGGTGGGCCTCGAGGGCATGTTGCCCGGGTTCCTGGCACGCGTTGATCGCCGGTTCCGCACCCCCTACGTCGCGCTCGGAGTAGCACTGCCGGTGATTGCCGCCGTGCCCCTGATTGGCATGGCGCTGGGTGTGCCGATGCGCGCATGGATCGATTCGTTGATCGCCATCGGCGTGTTCGGGTACATGTTGGCTTATCTCGGGGTGAGCGTGGCCGCCCCCCTGTTCTTGTGGCGGATCGGCGAGGCGACCGCCGGACCGGTTGCGCGCGCTGGGTTCTCAGCTGGGATCTTGGCGGGATTAGTGGCGGCGTACGTGGTCTATCAGGACCGTGCCGGCAACGCGGCCTGCCTGCTCGCGGTGGCAGCCGTGTTGGCAGCCGCGGTGGTTTACTACGCAAGGGTCAACCACACCAGACCTGAAAGTGTGCGCGCGATAGGCCTTTACGACGTGACCTCCAACGAGGACGTACTGTGGGGTCCGCGGGCGGACACCGGCGGGAACCTCCAGGGATGAGTGCGCGCCCTGGAGGCGGCGCATCCTTTCCGGCCCGGCGTGATCCCCCAATGACAGGGCGCCAACCACGCGCAGTGACCAACGCGCTGGAGGTGCTCGAAGTCGTGGCGCGCTCGGGTCCAGGCATCACCGGCCAGCAGATTGCGCGTGCGCTCAATCTGTCTCCGGCGACGGCGTACCGACTCCTCAACCATCTCGCCGCCGAAGGGTACGTCGTGCGTTTGCCCGACCTGTCGGGATTCGCACTGGGCCGCCGCGCGATCGAATTCGCCGACACAGCAGCGGAGTCCGCCGTGCACGTGTCGCGTCGAGCACGTTCTGCGCTGTCCCGCGTTCGGGCCGGGACTCGCTTAGGCGTGCACTTGTTGACTTTTCCGCGCGGCACGGTGCATCTCGCCGACGCTGACCCCGACCATCCGGTGCCTGGCGAGCTTGCATTGGCACGCGACTTCGAGCACTCGGCGATCGGTCGCCTCCTGCTTGATGAGCACCGGCGCGTCGCGAAGCCCGTGTCCTCTTGCCCGTCGGGGAGGTCCGACGGCCGCCAACTCGACACAGCCGTCCGGCTCGACGACTTCACCCCCGACACCAGTTGTGTGGCGGTCCCACTTCGGGATGAATCCGGTCGGCTGATCGGTGCCCTCGCCGTGATCGGGCCCACCGATCGGATTACCACCTCAGTTGAGGAGATACTCGAATTTCTCTGTCCCGCAGCGCTTGAGCTCAGTGAACTGCTCGCCTAGGAGGCTTCGCCGCGATGCGTTGCGCCAGCCGGCTCAGGCACCCGCGACGGCGGGCCGGGTCACGGTGTCATCCCGCCGTCGTGACGCGCGTCGAGGTCGGCGTGACACTGGCCGGCCGGTGCATGGTCGCCGGAGCACGTGGGTACGGGTGCGGGCAGGTCCAGTGCTGGGTTGCCGTCGAAGAATCCAGTTGGCTTGAGCGAGAACCCGGTCCGGTGTACCGGCATGACCGGCCAGTCCTCGGTGCGCGTCACGTGGTGAACGCCGAAGGTGTACCACACCACGATGTCCTCATTGCGCAGACCGCGATCGTGCACGATGTAGCTGGGTAGTCCTGCCCCGCCGGGGCTCTGATACGGGTAATCACCCGCAGCGAAGCGTTCCCGAGGATCGTATTGGGTCACCCATAGTTGATGGGCGACAAAACCCGCCCGACCGAACGCCGGCGCGT
This sequence comes from Mycobacterium sp. BK086, assembly GCA_004362315.1. Classification (GTDB taxonomy): domain Bacteria; phylum Actinomycetota; class Actinomycetes; order Mycobacteriales; family Mycobacteriaceae; genus Mycobacterium. Next base: position 94,070 of record SNWL01000010.1, on the reverse strand, counting down.
CCGCTTGGAACAGGTGCGCCGCGTTCTCTCCGGGCATGACCTTGTAGCCGACCGGGTCACCGACCAGATTGGTGCTGTCCTCGTTGATGATCTTCCAGTACCGCGCTGCGCGGAAGTCGAGATCGCGTTGCGCTTGCTGTTCGCTCCCAAGCGGAGTGCTAATGATTTCCCACGCGTTGCCGTAGGGGTTGTCCGGCCCCGGTGGCACGCTGCGGCTGTCAACCTCAAGAACGGTGTTGCGGGGTCCGTCGACCGCCATATCCAGGCGTGCGTTGAAGAAGTGCTGATGATGGGGCGCATAGAGTCCTGGCGCGATCTTGGTGCCATGTCGGGGGCTCTCACCGTCGTGAAGAGCACCCATCGACATGATGCCGGTGAGTTTGACTTCGCATTCGATGGTGCCGTCCTGGTAGAGATGCCAATAGAACCCGTAGTCGTAGTTCGCCAATGTCATGAACTGGGATATCACCAGGCGGCGTGAGCGCCGGACGATACTGCGGCCAGTACGGAGGTCGGTGTGCTTCCACATCGTGCCGGCGTCCTCCTCGTGCATGCAGATCGCATTGTTGATCGTCTGTCCAGTGCCTTCTGAATCGCACAGCGCCACGTCGAAGTAGAAGATCTCACCGAGGCAGTCACAACCCAACGTAAGGCTGTTGGCGTTCTTGCCGAGCCCGTCCTCGCCGCCGTCGAAGACGCATTTGCGGATCTGTGTGGGGGCGGTATCGGCGTAGGGCACCGCCATCTCCGAGATGGAGATCCGATGGGCGATCGAACGGACTCGTCCTTTGTCTTCGTAGCCCAATTGGTGGAGTACCAATCCCTCGCGCGGTGTGAATCCAACCCTGAATCGCCATTTCTGCCAACGGACTTCGTTTCCGTCGACGGTGAAGCTGGGACCTTCGGGTTGGGTGAGCAACAGCGGCTTGAGGTCGTCACGCAGTCGAGGGAATGTCGGGACGTTGTCGGGATCGGCCAGGCTCGTTTCCGTCCAGTAGTCGCCGGGCCGTGGCGGAAGCGGTACGACACCGTGATCGACGACCTCGAGCACTTCATGGCGGTCGAGATCGACGAGAACAGTCAGGTTGTCGACCGGGTGGGCGTAGGCGTTCTCGTCCTGGGAGTAGCGCACGTAGGTCAGCGGCCGGTTGAGTCGTCGGTTCGGCGAATCCGTCTCGTCGAGGTAGGCGCATGGCCAGGGCTCGATCATCACGTGTTCGAAGTCGGTGACCCCCCGTTTGTGCATGGCTTCCTGCCAGCGGTGGTCGCTGCGGACGAGGTCCTCCACCGCCAGGAAGTCGTCGAAGAGAAGACCCGGCTGCACACCGGGGATATGCGCGAGCGAGATCACCCGCCCGTCGCTGAGCGACACGGTCGCCTCGTAGGTCTTTGCCTGCTCAACATCGCGAATCACCATGAACGCGCGGCGCGGCACCCCATTGCCCGCGGCATAGTCGGCGAGTTCTGCCTTGCTTGGTTCTTGCAGTTCGATACTGACGAATCGACTGCCCTTCGGGAACACGTCGCTGGCACGAAAGATGTTCGTGGCCAGGGTGATCTCGTCAGCAGTCAGGGGAGTGAGGGGGTGTTCTGGCGAGGATGGTTCAACGATGCGCATCAGCACTCCTGGGTGTTGCGATGGTCGGGATGTTCGTTGCGAGGGCCCGCAGAGGGTGTGGTTGTCGATCTCGTCGGGAGGAGCGATCGCGGTGCGTCACACCGCGATCGCCTCGGTGAGCCCGACGTAAACGTCGGGACGGCGGGAGCGCAGAAGTAGCGCAAGGGCGAACCCACCCAGCACAGTTGCGAGCAGGACAGCCTCGATCACCACGGCGACCACGACCGAACCGCCCACCAGGGTGGGATAGTTCACGACCACAATGGCCAGAATCGCCACCAGCCCGATTAACCCCAGCGCAGGGGCGAGCTTGGTCTGCCAGATTCGACCATCGATACTCGTGCGGGCGAAGTAGACCAGTACCGCCAGGCATGTCAGCGCCATCAAGACAATCACACCGAGCGTGGTCGTTCCGCTGAGCCATGTGAAAATCTGCAGTACCGGATCCAGTCCGGAGGCGACGAGCGCGAGCAGTACCGCCATGACGGCGCCTGTTTGCACCACCGACGCGGTGTGCGGCGAGCCGTGTCCGGGGTGACGTCGCCCCACCGCTCTAGGTAGCACTCCAGCTGATCCCAGGGTGTGCAGATAACGCGTCACCACGTTGTGAAACGAGAGCACGCAAGCGAAGAGGGACGTTACCAACAGGGCCTGCACGGCGATGCCCGCTGCCGAGCCCAGATACTTCGACGTCGTGTTCAACATGAGGGCCTCGGGGTTGCCGCTGGCGACGTCAACGATCCGGGTGGGCCCCCAGGCCATGACCAACGCCCACGCGGACACCGCATAGAATGCCCCGATCGCGGCTACCGCGATATACGTGGCTCGGGGAATGGATCGAACCGGGTCTTTGGCCTCATCTCGGAACACAGCTGTCGATTCGAACCCAACAAACCCAGCAATCGCGAACATCAGCCCGACACCGAGGTTGCCCGAACGGATCACGGCCGGCGAGAAGGGTGCGAGCGACAGTCCGTCTGCGCCCCCGCGGGCGATCACCGCCACGTCGAGTGCCACCACGATGGCGACCTCCGCGATCAGGAGGATGCCAAGGACTTTCGAGGATAGCCCGATTCGCCGGTAGCCGAGCAGACCCACTAGCAGTACCGCGGCGAGCGTCCACGCCCACCAGGGAAGCGTTGGTAGGCCCAAGGATTCGGCTGCCGTCGTCGCGGTGGCGCCGATGTAGGCAAAGACGGCGATCTGAACACCTGCGTAGGTCAGGATTGCCAGGAACGCCGCGCCAAGTCCCCAACTCCCCGACAGTCCGTGCCCCACATATGTGAAAAAGGCGCCGGGCTGGGGTATGTAGCGGCTCATGGTGGATAGTCCGACGGCGAAGAACAGCAGTATGACTGCGCCCACGATGTAGAGAGCCGGGAAACCGACACCGTTACCTAAGACGAACCCGATCGGTGTGACTCCACCGATGATGGTGAGGGGTGCTGCAGCAGCGACGACCATGAAGACGATCGAGCCGGTCGTCAGTTCGCCGGTCAACCGCTCGGTGCGGATCGACGGGGCGGGGGGCGAAGTATCGCTGGGGTTGGACATTGAATATCGGCACCTCTCGAATAGCACGGACCTGGTGAAGCACGAGGGTGCCAAGCTGCTGTTATCTCAGGGTTGTGTCGCGGTGGCGATTCGCGGTCTTGAAATCGGAACGACGCCAAGGGAAATGCATTTGCTGTTACCCAACAGAAACGTGGGTCGTCGCTCCGTACGTGTCGAGTGCACTGCTGGGCCATGTCGGGTTTGCCGGTTGGCTCGCGTCGCCGTTGCGTGAAATGCGCCCGGCCGGAGCGGAAATGTTGGCAGGTTCAGTCACCGAAAGTCTTTGTTCGCATGACATTAGGCGGTCGACGAGGCGACCAAGCGGTGCCGCTAACGGTTGGTTTCGCGGCGGACCCCGGGGGTCGGCCGCTGGCGTGTATGTGCGGGTTTGGCGTTGACCGGCGGGCTGCTGGTGGCCAATTTGTCGATCATCGCCGCAGTCTGTGAAACGGCACCGGATTGCAGGACCGAATGGGCCCTACGAGCGGCACGGGGTGTGCGGAAGGGGTCGACGGCGGGTTGAGCAGCAGCGTTGCCGACCCAACCCACCCTCGACCTCACCGGCGGGGGTCCGCCAGCCTGGCGGACGACTCAGTCCCCGATCCCGAACAGCGTGGCGGCATTGGTCCGTCCGATCTTGATGCGGTCGTTCTCGCTGATCGGGCAGGTGTCAAACCAGGGTGCGAGTTCGTGCATGGATTCGTACGGGTAGTCGACGGAGAACAAGGTTCGGTCAGCGCCGACCTCGAGCAGGGTGTCGATCAGCGCCTGGGTCCGAAACACGCCACTGGTGGTGAGATAGAAGTTCTCGCGCAGGTAAGCGGTCGGGGGCTTGCGATGGCTGCCGTGGGTTTCTGGACGTTGGTGGCGCAGCCGATGTTCGACACGGGGGAGGGTGAACGGCAACGCTTCGCCCAGGTGGCCGAGAATGACGTTGACATTCGGATACCGATCGAACAACCCGCTCAGGATCAATCGCAGGGCGTGTGTGGCGGTCTCGAAGCCGAATCCCCACGCCGAGCCGAGCAGCCCTTCATAGCCCTGGTAGATGCGCTGCTGGTTGGGCAGCGGGATGCGCGGATGAAGGTAGACCGGCACGTCGAGTTCGCTGACCTTGTTCCAGAACACGTCGACTGGCGCTTCATCAAGATAGCGGGCGGTGTTCTCGTCACCGATGTTGCTGTAGCCGTTGATCAGTGCCCCCACCGCGCCAAGATCTTTGACCGCGCGCTCGAGTTCCTCGGCGGCCGCCTGGGGGTCCTGCAACGGGACCGCTGCGAACATGCGCAGCCGCTGCGGGTAGCGGCCGACGAGCTTGTCGGCGGCGTGATCGTTCATCCGTCGAGCCGTGTCAATGGCAACGGCGGCATCGGTGATGCCCTCGATCCCTGGCTGTGTGAGCGACAGGATTGAGACGTCGATGCCGGTTCGATCCATGTCCTCGATGCGCTGATCGACTTCCTGGAGTCGCCGCTGTACGTCGGCGAAGTATCCGGGTTCGGTGAAGTCGTGCGAGCCCGTCGCGGGGAATTGCTCTGCCTCCCAGTGCTCTTCGAGTGCGATCTTGCCGTTCATTGTGATTCCTCTCAACCAAGAATTTATGTACCGATCGGCACATTATTGACTGTACTCGTACCGATCGGTACAGTCAAGAGATGGCACGTCCACCGGATCCCGTGAAGCGCGAGGAGCTGCTTCGTGACGTCGTGAGGTATCTCGAAGAGCACGGAGTCAACGACATGTCGCTGGCACCGATGGCGGCGGCGTTGGGGACGAGCAAGCGCATGCTGCTCTACTACTTCGGTGACCGCGGCGAGCTGTTGGCGCAGGCGCTGGAGGCCAGCCGCCCCAAAGTCGGGGAGATCTTTCACGATGTCAGCACCGCAGACGAGTTCTGCGATGCGGCGCGCGCGTTGTGGCACGGCTTGACCCGGGGCGGTCAGCGCCGAAGCGTGCGGATGCTGTTACAGGTTCTCAGCCTGGCCAGCACCGACCCGGATACCTACGGTCCCTATGCCCGCACTGCCATCGAGGTGATGCTCGACCCCATCAGTGCGGCTCTCGTCGCAGTGGGTTACCGACGCAGCGCCGCCCGTGCACGCGCCACACTCGTCGTCTCCGGGCTCAGGGGGCTGTGCCAGGACGCACTTGTCACCGGCCAGAGTTCCCGGGTCGATTCGGCTGCCGAGCTGCTGATCTCCGCGGCCGTCGCGCCCGAGGGGTGATCGCGCGAGGCAGCGTGCAGCCACTGGGGTGCGTGGAAGGCCTGTCGTGCAGCGAGTCCGACCCAGTGTTGGAGGCTGTCCTGGACTCGCCGTCGGCTACGGTGCAGATCGCTGCACAAGTCGCGGTGTTCGGTGGCGGAGGGCATCGAGCGAAACGGTGCCGCCACCGGTGAAAACAAGGAGGAAGAACCCAAAGCAGTACAGCACCGCAAGCTCGCCGCCGTTGGTCATCGGGATGATGCCGGCCGGCAGGTGCTGAGTGAAGAAGGCGAAGGCCATGGTGCCGCAGGCAATGAAAGCCGCTATGCGCGTGAATAATCCAACGGTGAGCAGAACACCGACGACAAGTTCGATGCAACCCGCGTAGAAGAATGGCCACTGGCCGACACCGGCGGCTGGTCCCGAGGGCCAGCCGAAGAGGTGTGCGCTGGCGTGACACACGAGCAGCAGCCCGAAGATCGCCCGGAACACGCTCAGGACGATGGGTGCCTGCGGGTCAAGGCGGGCGTCCCGGTTGGGCATCGGATTGGTCATTGGTGGAGCTCCATTCATTGCGGTGGTTATCTGTCGAGCAACGCTGCTCCCGGAGATTCGTACACAAGCTCGCCGGCCGTTGGCCTACCCGACCAAATCCTCAATTCGTCAGCCAGATTCAGCCGTTCTACGACTGCCGCACTCTCGTAGGCGCCCCACTCGCTGCGCGGGATCATCCACATGACCTCGAACTCGTGGCCGTCGGGGTCGGCGCCGTAGACACTCTTGGTGGCGCCATGGCTCGCTTCGCCGGTGTAGGCGCCGGCCACGAGCAGCGTCTGACGGAACTCGACAAGTTCGTCGACGGTGTCGAGCTGCCACGCCAGGTGATACAGACCGGTGGAGCGATGCGCTCGAGGCGCCGCCACGTTCACGCCGAACAACCCCAGGTCGTGGTGATTTCCGGACCGGGGTAACCGTAGGAAAGCAGCATTGAGCCCTGCCTCGCGAGCGACGAGTTCCATACCGAAGACCTCGGTATAGAAGCGCACCGCGCGGCTGAGGTCAGCCACGAACAACACCGCGTGGTTCAGGCGGACAGGCGAGACGACCATCAACTGAGCTCTCGTTCGAAGTACGGCGCCCGGCCGGAAGGCCAGCACTTTAGTTGTAGATACAACATTAACCGTAGCAGATACTTTCTTGTAGCTACAACTGTCCGTGAGAAGATGGGTCGTGGCCACCACAGGGTTGGATCAGAGCGAACTGGCGGCGTGGGTGCGGCTCGCGTCGGTCCTCGAGCTATTGCCCGCCGCACTCGACTCTCAGTTGCGTCGCGACGCAGACCTCATGCACTTCGAGTACTTCGTGCTGGCGATGCTGTCGGAGGCGCCGAAACGAACCTTGCGAATGAGTATGCTGGCGGCCCAGACCAACGCCACCCCGCCTCGGCTGTCCCACGTGGTGAAGCGACTCGAGGACCGCGGCCTCGTGGAACGGCTGCCCTGCCCGGAAGACGCGCGTGCGACCAATGCGCGCCTGACCAGCGCTGGTTGGCGCAAGGTTCGCGACGCAGCGCCGGGGCACGCGGCCAACGTACGGGAGAACGTGATCGACGCACTAACCCCGGCACAGATTGATCAACTCGCTGACATCACCGAAGCCATCCTGGGCCGGCTCGATCCACAACGCGCGATGTCGGCGACCTACCACCGCTACGACGCGGACCCCAATCTGCGCTCTGCTGCACCGTCGTGACCGAAAGTGCTTCAGGGAATGTACGAACCGGTGGGAGCGGCTGGCCGACCTCCCCACGCCGCCGGCCGCAGTGCCGGAAGGAATCGCGCCGGTGGCATTGTTCAAGGAGATCGATGTCTCGTGCTCGATAGCGGGTACCGCTGCCGATGTGACCAGCGGATCGAATGATGTAGTGAGGTTGTGATGTGGGCGAGCTGGTACGACTACCAAGGACCTGCTGCTGTGCTGCGTTACGGCGAGCTACCCAACCCCGAACCGGCTCCCGGTGAGGTTCGCGTGCGACTCTCAGTGTCCGGGATCAATCCCGGTGACATCAAGAAACGTGCCGGCTGGCTGAACAATCCGATGGCGTTCCCGCGCATCGTTCCTCACAGCGATGGCGCCGGATACATCGATGCTGTCGGCACAAATGTTCCCGAAACGCTTATCGGCCAACGCGTCTGGGTCTATGGCGCCCAGTCCTACCGGCCATTCGGCACCGCAGCCCAATACACCACCGTACCCGCCCGTCAGGCGGTCCCGCTGCCGCACAACGTTCCCGACGACATCGGCGCTTGCCTCGGCATCCCCGGCATCACCGCACATCGCTGCGTGTTCGCCGACGGACCCGTACACGGCCGGACCGTTCTCGTCCACGGTGTGCTCGGTGGCGTGGGCTCGTTGGCTGCCCAACTCGCCCGCCGCGCGGGTGCCACCGTCATTGGAACTGTGCACCACCTGCGCGACGTCGGACTTGCCCAACAGTTGAACCTCGCGGGGATCGTGGCGCTTGACCAGCCCGACGCGGCCGGGGCGGTTCGCGAGTTCGCTCCACGCGGGGTGGAGCGCGTTGTCGAGGTCTCGCTGTCCGACAACGCCCTTTTCGACTCCAGGGTGCTGGCTCCTTACGGTGTCATCGCCGCCTACGGCACCCGCACTGATGACACCGCTATCCCATTCTGGCCGCTCCTCTTCAACAATGTGACGCTCCGCCTGCTGGGCAGTGACGACTTCCCACCCGAAGCTAAACAGCTTGCGGCACAGGACCTCACGGCGGCAGCCGCGACGGATGAGTTAATCGTGCCGATTGCTGAGCGATATCCATTGGAGCAAATCGCACGAGCGCACGGCGACGTCGAATCGGACGTCCGCGGACGCGTGGTGCTGGAGATCCCGGAGCGCCCGCATCCGCGGTGAGGGTCACTTGAGCCAGGCGACTATTCCTCCCCAGCGCACCATGCCCGCCGCGCGACCCGAAGGGGTACCCATGCGCGCATCAGCGGACGTGCCATGGGGCCCGAACTGGAACAGCTCAGCACAGTCGCACTTGGTGGCAGAAGAGTGCCAGTATTGGTGGCAGGGGAGTGCCAGTTTGTTACTGTGTGCGGTGGTGAAACCAGAACGCGTCGAGCGATCGGCCCACGCGGCACAAATAGGAGCAGAGCATGATTGACTTCAATGGCCAGGCCGTCGTCGTGACCGGTGCAGGTCGCGGTCTGGGCCGGCTTTACGCGCTCGAGTTCGCGCGGCGGGGCGCTTCCGTTGTGGTCAACGACCTCGGCGGCAGCATGCACGGCAGCGGAGCCGACTCCAGCGTCGCCGATGAGGTCGTCGATGAGATCAAGCGCGACGGTGGCAGCGCAGTGGCCTCGCACGATTCGGTGGACAGCCCCGAGGGCGCGCAGTCGATCATCCAGACCGCGGTCGACAGCTTCGGCCGGCTCGACGCCGTGGTGAGCAATGCCGGAATCTTCAACAGCATAGCGTTTGAGGACCTGTCCCCAACGGAATGGCGGCGCATGCTCAGCGTGCACCTCGACGGCGGATTCTATTTGAGCCAGGCCGCATTTCGGGTGATGAAAGACCAAGGCTACGGCCGGATCGTATTCATCGCGTCGTCTGCGGGGATGTTCGGCCAGCCGTTCGAAGCCCACTACTCGGCCGCCAAAGCGGGTCTGTTTGGCCTGACCAACACCATCGCCATCGAGGGTGGCCAGCACGGGATCCTGGCGAACACCGTATTGCCGTTCGGCTACTCGCGGATGGTCACCGATACGGTGGGTGATCCAGAATTTCTCGAACAGTCAGGCTTTTTCAAGGCTATCCAGCCGGAGTTGGTGGTTCCGATAGTAACTTTTCTCGCGAGCCGCAGCTGCACGGTCAGTCACCACAACTACTCCGCCGGCGCCGGGCGCTTCGCGCGGGTCTTCGTCGGGCTTGCCGACGGCTGGTTGGCCGAATCGGGCAGCCAACCGACTGCCGAAGACATCGCAGCGAACCTCGCGGAAGTGTCCGCGACACAACAGTTCATCATCCCGATGTCCATCGAAGAAGAAGTCATGGCCATCTGCGACCGAGTCGGTGTCAGCATCTAGCAGTTCATACTTGGCCCAAGGTCGATGCGCAGCGGCACGTGCCGGAGTCCTCGCCCGAACAGCACGCGGCCGAGGGAAGGAGTGGCAATGACGTCACCCAACAACTCCAACACCGCGCGCGCAGCTGCTCGCACAAGCGGCGAGTTCATAGCCGATGCGGCGTTGACCGAGACGGTGTTGAACGGCCGTGCGTCATTGGCTGACCGGCGCCGGGCGCGTCGACTCCTCGGCCTCGAGTCACGACGGCCGTTGCGTGTCGCCGCAATATCGGTTGCTCGCACCTGCGATCCGGTCCTGGAGGCGCAGATGCTGGTGGAACAGGTGTCAAGGATGCCTGAGGTGCGGATCGCGCCATGCGGAGAACTGGCGCTGATGTTCATCCAGCCCCGCCGCGCCGACGACTCCACGGTGTCTGATATCTGTACGGCATTACGACAGAGCCATCCGCGGCGGTTCGCGGACGGAAGTCTGCGTATGGGGGTGGGAGGCAGCGTCGCGCCCACTGTTGCCGAAAAGTCCTGGGAGCAAGCAATTGTGGCGTTGCGTTTCGCCGCACCGCGGGCATCCGGCACTCCTGCCTTGGCCGGTCGGCCATTGGTGAAATATGACAAGCTTGGCGTTTTTGCGCTGCTCGCCAAGATCCCCCGAGCAGAACTGCGCGACCAACGAGACGTCAGGGCACTCGAGGAGCTCGCGAACACCGACATGGGCGATCTGGATATCGCTGCACTTCAGGCCTTCTGCCGAACTGGTTCGTTGCGTTCGGCGGCGCAGGAACTGTACGTCCACCACAGTACGGTGGCCGATCGACTCGGCCGTGCCGCAGGCGTGTTGGGCTGGCATCTCGACGATCCCACCGACCGTTTCCGGGCCCAGTTTGCTCTGTGCGCCCTGCGGCTAGCGGATTCGCCGCCCGACCACGGTACGTTTTCACCACCGTAGGGACACGCAACCCCTGCATGCCGGGGAGCTGTTGCGTCAGAAGCAATCTCCTGCTGAACGCTCGCCGGAAGACATTGCTGAGCCGAACCCCAACACTGTCAATCGTGAACCCGAAAGGGCGCGTCAGGCCTCGTCACCGACGAGCTGTCGATAGATCTGAGGGCGAACGGACGCCCCCTCGGTAAACGGAATGATCGAACCAGGCCCTGCCCAATCGTGTATCTCCCCTTTGCGGAGAATGAAGGTGACGTCGGCGCCTTCGGCAATCGCTTTGTCCTGCAAGCGGAGCACGTCAGGAGCGAGCAACTCCAATGACCCGGTGTAGACCCAGGTTGGCGGAAGCCCCGCAACGGAGCCGTACAAGGGGCTGGCCAGCGGATTGGTCAGATCGCCGCCCGACCAGAGCAGCCCACTGGCGTTTGCACCATCGCCGCCACCCAGCACCGGATCATCGATCAGTGAGATCGCTGGATTACTCATCGAGAGGTCGACGACCGGTGAAATGAGCACCATTCGAGCGGGAGTGGGGTCGCCGCGGCGCACCAACTCCTGCGTAGCGGCGAGGGCGATATTGGCTCCGGCGGAGTCTCCGTAGACGCTGACCGCGTCAGCCCCGTGTTGATCGATCAGTGAGGAGATCAGGTCCGCAGTTTGCGGGACCACGGTGGCTGCGGTTCCCCCCTCCTGGACCAGCGGATAAATCGGCACGATGACCGTAGCGCCGGTATTGCGCACTATCGAGGCGTAGTCGTACCAATGCAGAATCGTCGGTTGAAGGTTGAACCCGCCGCCATGAAGGCCCACGATGTACTTTCCCGATGGCGATGCGGGCTGCAGAATCCACACCTGCCAGCCGCCGAACTCGGTTTGGTGCACGTTGAGGCCCTGGGTCACGAGCGGGGGAGGACTCGTGCTCGGCAAGATCGCCAAGCCAGCGCCACCGAGATTCAAACCGACAAGCTTTCCGATCGCCTTCACCAGCCGCAGCCCCGCGACCAGGACTTGCGTCACGACCGTCGGTTGACCGGTGAATCTGACCGGTGTCGTCGTGGCGCTGACCTGGACGTCGGACACGCCGGCGGGTCGTGGGACAGCGGCCGTGGCCCCGCGGTGGCCAGCGGACAGAAGCGCCCACAACCCCGTCGCCTGTGCGGGAGCGAGAGGCGATGGCGGGCCGGTGAATGGACTCGGAACGAGGCTCGCCAGACTCGACATGATCCGGCCTGGGACGCTGACGGGCACGATGGCCGCAACGGCTGCGGTAGGGGCTTGACGTGAATTCAGCGGCTCGGCGCCCGACAGTGTTGCGCCGCTGGCCGGTTGACGCTGGAAGGTCCCAGACGACGACGGTGTCGGCGTGGGCGGGGGGGAAGCGGACGTGGAACTCGCCGCAGAGCTGGTCTGTGCGCCGCCGGTACTAGTCACCGTTCCCAGCTCCGGTGACGTTGCCGCGGCGCGCGAAGTCCCTTTCCCACGTGGCGAACCCTTCGCCGACTGAGCCGCCCCGGATGGCGACGAACTTGGATCCGACGGCTGCGTCGAACTCGATGATGCTGGTGAGCTTGTCCCCTTCGTCTCGGCCGATGCTGTCGCGCATCCATATCCCATGACGACCGCGGTCCCCACACCGAGAAATACCGCCAGCTTGCCAACACGGCCCACACACATGGATGTCACCATGCCCCTGTGTATAGGCCAAAGTGTCGGCTCCTATCGCGGAACATACTGAACGAGTGCGGATTTCCGACGCTTGTCGGGCGCACGTCGCGACGGCCGACTTGCGTCGGCGACCGGCCCGCACCACGCCCTAGATAAAGACGGGCAGTGTGTCCCAGCCGCGCGTCGAGGTGGTGGGGGCGAGTTTGGCGGCGTCCCAGTCCACGTCCCAGGTGCGGAAGCGTTTGAGTACTTCCTCCAGTGCCACCCGGCCTTCGAGGCGTGCCAAGGCTGCGCCCAGGCAGTAGTGAACACCATGACCGAAGCTCATCACGTGCGCGGACTTGCGATGGATGTCAAATGTCTCACCGTCGGGGAACACCTGCTCGTCGCGGTTGGCTGAGGCGGTCAGACAGAGCAGGATGCTGCCGGCCGGGACCGTCTGACCCTGGAACTCGACATCGTGTGCGGCGACGCGCGCGACCTGATGCGATGGGGGTTCGAAGCGCAGCAACTCGTGAACGGCGCTCGGGATCAGCGACGGATCTTCCACAAGTTCGCGGCGCTGCTGGGGGTGATCGGCCAGTACCTTGCCTGCCCAACCGATCAGTCGTTGCGTGGTCTCGTTTCCCGCACCGGAGATCAGACTCACATACATCAAGATTTCGCCGTGGGTCAGTCGGCGCTTCTGGCCCTGTTCGTCGACGAACTCGACATTCAACAGATCGGTCATCAAATCGTCGGAGGGATTGTCGGCACGCCACTCGATGTAGTGGCGGTACATCTCACCGGCCGCGGCGAAGGTGTTGTCGTCGAATTCCATCGTCCCGTCCGGCCCCACCCTGTGGGTGTCATCGACGAAAACGTGAATCTGCTCTTGCTCACTCTCGGGGATCCCGAGCAGCATTCCGATCACACGCATCGGCATCTCGGCGCCGAGGTTCGCGATGAAGTCAAAGCGACCGGCCCCAACAAACTCGTCCAGGCACCGTGCGGCGTAGTCGCGCACGAGCGGCTCGATGGAAGCCATGCGCTTGGGCGTGAACACCCCTGCCACCACACCGCGGTGCACGGTGTGTAGAGGCGGGTCTTCATAGATGAACGTGCCGGGCGGCATCACGACGTTCGCCTTGATCATCTCCAGCACGTCACCCTTGCTGGAGATCAGGTTCTCCTTGTCGATCAAGCCGCGTTCCACGTCGGCGTACCGACTCACCGCGTAGAAGTCATGACGTTCGTTGTAGTACAGCGGCAACTCCTCACGAAGCCGCTTGAACGTCGGGTAGGGATCCTCGTGGATCTCCACGTCGTAAGGGTCGTAGTAGATCTCACGTGTGACGCTCACAGCCGACGCCCCGCTTCCATTGACGCATCCATCAGACCAGTGCTCCGCAATCTGGCAGTACGCTAACATAATGGCATAGCACTGCCATAACGCAGTCACGAGGTGCGCCCCCACCCGGGGCGGCGATCAGCGCGCCGATTACCACCGTGTTGGTCCAGGGCCGACTAGGCGCCCGTGATGGCGCGTAGCAGTGGTCTTGGAAGGAACGGGAGAGCATCTTGGCGACGTATGTGTTGGTGCACGGCGGTGGGCACGGTGGGTGGTGCTACCAACCCGTGGCGGGGCTGTTGCGTGCACAGGGACACCAGGTTTATACCCCGACTCTGACTGGGCTCGGCGAACGAGCGCACTTACTGGGACCCAAGGTCGACCTCGAGTGCCACATCCGCGATGTCGTCGGAGTGCTTCGGTTCGAAGACCTGCGCGAGGCGATCCTTGTGGGCCATGGCTACGGCGGGATGGTGATCACCGGTGCCGCCGACCGTGCGCATCGACATGTCGGACACCTCGTGTACCTGGATGCGCCAGTCCCAACCGACGGCGAGTCGCTCGCCGATATTGCCCCCGGCCCGATCGCTGCTCTACGCAATTATGTTTTGACACTGAACGGAATTGAGCTGTGCCATCCACCAACAGCTGAGCTATCGCTGTTGTGCGGCGTGACCGACCGTGCGATGCGCGAATGGATGCTGCCGCGGCTCACGCCACAGCCGTGGCGATGCTTCGAACAACCGCTGAAATTGAACGACGAAGTCGCCCTCAGGACTATCCCGCAAAGCCATATCGTCAGCGCGCTGGGCAGCTCTCACCGCGACGCCAGCGAGCTTCGCAAGCGGAGCGACGGGCGCTTCTGGGAGCTGCGTACCGGTCATGACCTCATGCTCACCGAGCCTGAGTGGACCGCCGAGAAGCTTGCCGCGACAGCCGAGTGGCTACCACGGAGCTACGCCCCCAGCGGCTAGCGCAGATGGCGGTGTGCGAGCGCCTGGACCCCCGCGTGAGCATTGTCCCCGACGACCACTCAAGGCCCAAGCCGTGGCCGACGTTACGCCCCATGTGGGCCCAAACTCAGAGGAGCATCCCGTATGGCCAACGTGGACAGCTTATTCAGTCTCGAAGGCAAGACAGCGATTGTCACCGGCGCGAGTGCCGGACTGGGCGTGCGGCTGGCCCGAACCCTCGTGCTTGCGGGCGCGCGGGTCGCTGCCATCGCCCGGAGGCCCACCGTTCTGGACGAGGAAGCGGCGTCTACCGGTCGCGTACTGTCAATTACTGCGGACCTCGCCGAATCCGATCAGGTCCGCACAGCCGCGAGTGCCTGCCTGGACGCATTCGACGGAAGCGTCGACATCCTGGTGAACAACGCGGCCTACCTCGCAGCCGGTGTGAAGGCCGAAGATGAGTCTTACGAGGACATTCGGCGCACACTCGCGGTGAACGTGGAGGCGCCAATCCTGTTGGCACAGGCAGTGTTCCCGGGGATGTGTGCGGCAGGCAACGGTTCGATTATCAACATCACTTCGATCACCGCCTCGGTCGGCATCGGGCGATTCCCGCAAGCCGTCTACGCCGCGACCAAAGGCGGCATGGAGGCGCTGACGAGGGAATGGGCCGCACAGTGGAGTCGCTATGGGATCCGGATCAACAGCCTCGCGCCGGGCTTCATCGAGACGGAGATGACCTCTTCGGTCATCCACGAATCCAACGTACAGAACTGGATCTTGCGTAACTCACTGCTGCCCCGGCATGGGCAGCCTGAGGACTTCGACGGAGCACTTCTGCTCCTCGCCAGTGACGCCGGCCGCTACATCACTGGCCAACGAATATTGGTCGACGGCGGATGGACGGCGCACTGAGTCGGGCACACCCCACACCCAGGCTGGCTCTAATGACTCGGGGAGTTCGCTGCACGGGTGGGAGCGCTCCGGTTGTGGACTTCGCCCGGAGCGCTGCTGT
Organism: Mycobacterium sp. BK086; assembly: GCA_004362315.1. GTDB lineage: Bacteria > Actinomycetota > Actinomycetes > Mycobacteriales > Mycobacteriaceae > Mycobacterium. The sequence goes on along the minus strand of SNWL01000010.1, from coordinate 78,689 downwards.
GTAGAGCTCGGCCCAAGGGCGAACGGGGAGTGCTTTTCCGATGACCAGAAAGGGCCTTCTCTCGTAGGATCTTTGGCTTCGGGCGCTCGTACGATCAGTTGAGATGGTATCCCAAAGATTTGTTCCGAAAAGGTGCGATTCATCTATCAAATTGCAGTCGAATGACATAGCTTGGATACGCCGAGTAGTCCGCAGCGCCCTGCTGCCTGGCCGAGGCCTCAAACCAGGGAGAAGTGATGTCCGAAAACTTGATCGTCGTATCCGTGGATTCGCACGCGCAGATGCCTGCCGAGGCTTGGCCGCAGTACCTCGAGAGGCGCTACCACGAGCTCCTTCCCCAACTCAACGCGGAGAACGAGGCATACACGTCTGTCATGCATCGTCTTCTCGAGCGGGACTTCGGCCCAGAGAATCTGGAATTCGTCGATCCTGACCGCGTTCTGCGCTCGGGCGGCGTGAACGGGCTCTGGGATGTCGGTACGAGGCTTGCTCAGATGGATCGCGAAGGTGTGGCGGCAGAGTTTGTCTACTTCGGCGATCCGCGCGTCACCGCACCTTTCCACGGCGCATCTAACCGCCGCTATGACGCCGACGTGTGCCAGGCCGGCATACGGGCGTACCACCGCTGGCTGGCTGACGTTTTCGGGACGGCAAAGGACCGCATCCTGGTTGTGGGCGCCACTGGTGCCTGTAACGACTTGGATCAGCTTCTCGCAGAACTCGATTGGATTTCAGATCAGGGGTTTGCCGGTACGTATCCGCCCGGTTTCACTCCAACCAGCGACACGCCGCCACTATATGACCCGTACTGGGAACCGTTCTGGCAGAAGTGCGAGCAACAGGGTTTGCCACTGTTCGTCCATGCCGGGTTCGGGCTACCTCAGGGCTTGTTATTCGACGCGATCGAGGTCGTGAAGGCGCAGGCCGAGGCGGAGGAAGGGGGTGCCGATGTGGACTGGGTGGAGCGGTTCATCACCTTGATCAGTGCCGGTGGTGACCTGTTCGCGGATGTCGGTCCGCGCAAGCCGATGTGGCAGCTCATGCTCGGCGGGGTGTTCGACCGTCATCCCGATCTGCGGCTCGTCATGACTGAGGTTCGGGCAGACTGGTTGCCCGCGACGCTGCGTCACCTCGATGAGGCCTACGTTCGCGCGCGTTCTGACCTTCCCGCCGAGCGCAAGCCCAGTGAATACTGGCAGACCAACTGCCTCACGTCACTGTCCTTCGTGCACCGCGCAGAGGTCGCGATGCGCCGCGAGATCGGTGTCGAGACCATCGCATTCGGAAGGGACTATCCCCATTCGGAGGGAACCTGGCCCAACACCAAGGCATGGCTCAGCGACGCCTTCGCCGGCGTAGCGGAGGACGAACTGCGACTGATGCTGGGCGAGAACGCTATTCGGGTTCTCAAGCTTGATCGTCCGAGGTTGGCAGAGATCGCCAGCCGGATCGGCCCGACCCTCGACGAGGTCAGTCGCCCAGAGACGCTGCTCGATCCGCGTCTGATCAGGCAATTCGATGCTCGCGGTGGCTACCTTAAACCGGCCGAGGGCGATCAGAAGATTGCCGAGATCGATGAAATGCTGGGTGTTGACCTGAGGCAGGTTGCCAGCCTCACCTGAGCTATTCCCGATGTAGCAGTCGCAGCAGTGCGCTGATGTCTTGAAGAGATCGCAGCGTGTCGTTGAGGTGCGTGCACGTGCCTGGTCCCACGAAGCCGGTCCGGACCACGTTGCGCAGCTCGCCGACGGCCAGGCCCTCCACCCGTTGGGCGCTGGCGAGAGCGCGTGGGCACTCGGGGTAGGGCAGTGGCCCCGCTTCGGCCGCGCTCGACAAGAACCGTGAGGTCTCGGGATCTACTGCACCGCTGACGGTGTATTCGTGAACGACCGTTTCCACTCCCTGAGCATCGGCGAAACTGTCGCGGAAGAAGCCGTCGACCAGGACGGCGCGGTCGTCCTGCCAGACGTCGAGCCGGCGGTGGCGGCGTGTCCCGTATGCGGCCAGTGGGCCGATCTCGTGCCAGCCGAGGCTATCGTCGTCGGACTTGACCGAGGAGGCCACCGGTCCGAGCGTTAGCGGAGGCCCGTTGTCGGTCAGCCCGTTCAGCAATGTTCCGTCCGCGACCCAGCCGGCGCAGATGTCGACGGGCAGGCCGCCTGAGGACTTTTTCATGTCGAGGCCAAGTCCCGCGACGCGCAGCGCCCGCCCACTGAGCATGATGGCGGTCGGCAGGTCGTCTAGGAGTTGGTAACGCAACGATCCCGAGTCGGATTCCGCTGGCATGGCTTGGTTTACGCGAGCGCGGAACCCGCTGAACGCACCGGCTCCGATTAGGGTGGCCAGGTTTGAATGCGTTGGCTCGACGACGATCGATGTGATCGTCGCGGTGGCGAAGTCGGCCTGCACATCGAGCTGTGCCGTGTCCAGCACCTGTGTGCCGCCGTGATCCGGGGTGAGCAGGTCACGGCCACGGCCCAAGACGGTGACCGGTCCGTTCAATCCCTCGAGCCGAGTGCAGTCGTGGGTGACGGTTCGCCGCACAGATCCGCGGCGCCGCGGTGGCGTCGAGGCGGTCACCGACATCGTGATCCTCCTGATGTGTTAGCTGGGTTGGGTGCGTCGCTCAGCGGCGGCGCGCGCACGCTCACGGAGTTCGGACTTGAGCACCTTGCCGGTCGCGTTGAGGGGCAAGGCGTCGACGATCTCGACGTAGCGGGGGACTTTAAAGTTTGCGAGATGCTCGCGCGCGTAGGCAATCACCTCGTCGGAGCTGACCTGCGTTCCCTGGCGCGGGATCACGAACGCGGCGCCTACTTCGCCGAAATAGCCGTCGGGCATCCCGACCACCGCCACTTGCGCCACCGAATCGAGGCCAAGGAGTGACTTCTCGACTTCTGCCGGCGCGACGTTGAAACCGCCGACGATGAACAGGTCCTTCTTTCGGTCGGTGATACGCAGGCAACCCTGGTCGTCAAAAAAGCCGATGTCGCCGGTGCTCAACCAGCCGTCCGTCACCGCACGTGCGGTCGCCTCGTCGTCATTGAAATACCCGCTCATCAACAATGGACTGTTGATGAGTAGTTCACCCTGCTCGCCGCCCGGCAGATCGGTCCCGGCGTCATCGACGATCCGTATCCGGACCCCAGGGAGCGGGGTGCCGACCGTGCTTGCCACGACATCGGGCGAATCGTGCGCGGCGGTCAACGACGCCAGCGCGTGATTCTCGGTCAGGCCATAGGCCGACAAAATGTCCGTGACGCCGAGCTCATCGCGCACACGGCGGACCAATTCGGCGGGTATCGACGCAGCGCCGATCATCGCGTGACGAAGGCTCGAGAGATCAAACTCGTCACGCCGATTATGGTCCAGCAGTGCTGAGAACATCGTCGGAGGTCCCGGGAAGTGTGTAATGCGTTCGCGGTCAATGAGTTCGAGTGCAGCCGTGGCGTCGAACACCGCCAGCGGATATGTGGTGGCGCCCGCCATCAGACCGATCATCCAGCCAGCCTTGTAGCCGAAGCAATGAAAGAACGGGGTCGGGACGAGATAGCGGTCGCCCGCGCTGAGGCCGAAGCGCTCGGCGAAGATGCGGTACCCGTCCAGGCTCGCACCGTGGCGGAGCATCACCCCCTTGGGCACGCCGGTCGTCCCCGATGTGAAGATCACATCGCTGATGTCGTCCGGTCGCCCGGCGTTGATCGCCGCGTCGACCCGGTCGATCGGGACTTGTTTACCACCTCCGAGGAATTCGGCCCATCGGCTCGACGCTACCGCGCCCGGGTGCGGAAGTTGAACAACGTTGCGCAGCGCACGAAGCCCAGGTGCTACCCCCCGCAGCGAGCCCACGAAATCGCGGTCGAGGAACCCATCCGCGACGAACAGAACCCGCGCGTCGGTGTTGGCCAGGATGTACGCGGCTTCGGTTCCCGTCAGCCGTGTGTTGATCGGCACCAGCCAGGCACCGGCAGCGTGCGCTCCGAGTGCCGCGGTGATCCACGCTGCACTATTCGGTGCCCAGATCGCAACGCGGTCACCAGCTTCGACGCCGAGGGCGATGAGGCTGGCCGCGACGGCGCGCATCTCCTGCGCGGTGTCGACAAAGGTTAGGTGGTGATCACCGTCGACGATGGCCGCGGCACCGCCAAATCGTTCAGCGCTGGCCTGAGCCATTTGTGGGATCGTTCCGACGTGCGCAACGCCGCCCGTTTCGCCGTCATCCATGACCGCCTCGCATCGCGAGGCGTAGCTCTTCGACCAGCAACGGAACGCATTCCTGAAACGGAGCCACGACGCCAACGTCCGCGTGCTGCCAAACCGGCGCATCGGGGTCGGGGTTGATGGCCATCACGGTGGCCGCGGACCGCACGCCGGCCATGTGGTTGAACTTGCCGCTGGTGCCGATCGCGATGAACAAACGCGGCGATATGGCGCGGCCGGTGACCCCAATCTGTCTGGCATGCGGCATCCAGCCGGAGTCCGTCAGCTTGCGGGTGCAACCGATGTCCGCATTCAACACACGACGGAGTTCGTCGAGCTGGTGCAGCTCGTCGGACTTGACGCCCTGGCCAATACCGAGAACAACCGCGGCCTCATCCAGCGACTGCAGCGAATCCTCTTGGCGCCGGGCCAGGACGCGTACTCGACCGCGCGACGGCGACTGGATCGTCACCTGCTCGGCGACCTGGTCCCTGCTCGTCCATCGGGGCATCACACCGGCGCGCACGGTGGCCATCTGAATCGGTGACGTCGCGGTGACCGCGGCGACCAGCTGGCCACCGAACGCGGGCTTCCAGGCGACGAATCGACCGTCGATTACATCGACTTCCACCGCGTCTCCGGTGAGGCCGGCTTCGACAGCCACTGCCACCCGCGATGCGACCTCGCGGCCATAAGCGGTGGAGCCGGCCAGAATGACGTGAGGGTGCGCGGTGCGCGCCCACGTTGCGATGGCAGACGCGACATCTTCTTCGATCTCCGAGCCGCTGATGCGTACCAGCCGATCGGCGCCCCATGCGCCGGCCGCGGCGGCACTAATCGCCGCGGGTGCGAGCAGGAGCGTTGAACCGTGCGTCTCGGCTGCCAATCGTGCAGCCAAGCCGCAAAGATCTCGGGACAAGCTCTCGTGGGCTGGATCGGCGATCACCGCGATGACCCCGCCTCGGCCGCCTGTCGCTGGCAACGGTGAGTCTGGCTGCGTATCGCCTGGTACGAGTGAGCCGCGGTCGAGGAGTTGGCGCACTGCCTCCTTGACCTGGATGGCCAATGGCGCATCGGGTGTCAGCGAACGCTGCCGATCGACCGACATCACGCGGCACTCACCGACGGTCGTCAAGCTGCCTGCCGCGCCCCACGGTCCGGGTCCGATGTCGGTAGCGCCCAGTCTCTGGATGAGGCTTGCCGCCACGTTTGCTCGTTGTTCCGGAGCCACTTTGGCCGGGTCGCACAGCCGCTCGGCGCAGGACAAAAGCGCCGGCAGCGCGATATCGACTTCAACCCAATTGTCCTCGTGCTCGCATCCGAGGTGCAATAAATCCGAGTCGAGCTCCAGTCGTTTGACGCCGGTGGCGAAAGGGAGGTCGAGTAGCTGCGCGAGCTGGGGTGGCACTTGACCGGTATCGGCGTCCAGTGAGTTCTTCCCGGTCAAGACCAAATCGAAGGGACCTTCGCGCCGGAGAGCACCCGCGAGGGCTCGGGCCGTCGCGATCGTATCGCTGCCAGCAAACACCGGGTCGGTCAGCAGGAGACCACGGGCGGCAACGCCGCGTTCGAGTGCCCAGGCGATCGCCTCGCGCAGCGCCTCCTCCGCGGATGCCGGTCCGAGCGTCAGGACCGTGACCGAACTACCTGGCGCAGACGTCGCGAGTTCGACAGATTTGGCGACCGCTCGCCGACAGAACGCGCTCATTTCGAGATCGGTTCCATCGCGGACGAGCCGACCGTCATGGCCAAGTTGGAGTTCTTCTACCGCCGGTATCTGCTTGACCAGCACGGCGATCCGCAACGGTCGGGGTGTCGACGCCATGCCGTCAGGCATTTCTGATGTCCTGAGAGGCGGTACCGATGATGGCTATCGCAGCGACGGCGCTGCGAAGGGTTTGTTTCCCTGTGGGTTTCACTGCAGTTCCTTCCGGGGTAACGAGTTGCTCGACATGGGGCACGTTCTCGAGATTGTTTCGGCGGTCCGTACTGCTTGACAGGTGAGACCAGCCTACCTTAATGTTGGCAGTCGAGTGACACTTGTGCAGTCGACCGCCACTTTTCAAACCAACCGGCGTCACCTCCGCCTAGACAGGAGTTGCGGGATGCAAATCGTGAGCACACCGCATCGGCCAGATGAGGGCGCGATGTCGACAGCGGCCTCGACCGTTGGCGACGAGTGGGCGATCCCCCTCGGGGCGGCCGATGTCCTGGCACGACACAAGCGTTGCGTGATTGAAGCTGACGGATTTGAGTTCTTGGTGATCTTCCACCGCAAGCGGTTCACGGTCGTGGAGAACCGGTGCCCGCATATTGGCGCGAAGCTTGCCGACGCCCGGATTTCGCGGCGCGGTCTCACCTGCTCCCTTCACGCCCATCGGTACTCGCTCGTTGACGGTACGTTTCTGTCCGCGCCGAGCTACGTCGCCGATCGCAACCGACGTTTGACGCTTTTCTCAACGCGAGTGGTGGAGGGCTGCCTATATGCAGTGCTCGACCGCGCACCGCTGGGAGCGCGCGAGCAGCAATGACCCGGGAGCCCCGCAACCAAACCTGTCACTCCCATGACGCATCGGACACCGAGGTCGCGATTTCGCCGCGACCGGTCCTGCGGCCAGTCCGCAATGCGGCTCCCGGACCCGGCTCGGCCGTGGTGGTTAAAACACGGTGCGAGGCCGAAGAGGTGCTACGTCAGCCGGAGATCTACTCATCCGCCGGCCGGCTGTTGCCGGGAGGCCTACGTCCCGTGCCTCCCATCGAACTCGACCCCCCAGCTCACGCGGCCTGGCGTGCAGTGTTGGATCCTCTGTTCGCGCCCAGTCGGGCAGGTCAGCTGGCGAGCACTATCAGCAGATTGGCCCGCGAACTTATCGACGAGTTCGCCAACGAGCAGGAGATCGACTTCGCTGCCCGATTCTCCATCCCACTTCCCGCGCAGACGCTGATGACGCTGTTTGGCTTGCCGCTCGAGGACTTGCCATGGTTTCTCGATCTCAAGGATGGAGTGATCCGTCCCAACCGGGTCCTCGGTAAGCCGTCGGATGACCCCGAGGTCATCGCCTATCAGGCGACGATGACCGCAGAAGCCTACGGGTACTTCGGGGAAGCGCTCGATAGTCGTGAAGCCGACAGCAGGGGCGACTTACTCAGTGCGTTTCTCGATCTCGAGATCGACGGTGCGCCGGTGGACAGGGACTCGCTGCTCGACTTGTGCTTTGGCCTTCTTGTCGAAGGTATTGAACCGATGTCGGCGGCGCTGGACTGTGCCTTTCTGTGCTTGGCCGAGAATCCGGAGTACCGCAAAGAGGTTGTGGCCACTCCTCGCAGGGCGATCGAGGAGCTGTTGCGCTGGGCGACTCCGGTCACGTTCGTCACCCGGACAGCAGCCGCCGACACGGTGTTGGGCGGGTGTCCTGTCAGCGCTGGACAGCGGGTTCGCGTGCTACTCAGCGAAGCGAACGTGGATCCTGTCGCAGGTTTAGACGCCAGCGTCTTGCGGTGGAACCGGACGGTCAATACGCACCTCGCGTTCGGTACGGGTATCCACCGGTGCCTCGGGTCTCACCTGGCACGGATCCAACTCGCAATTGCTCTGCGCGAGTGGCATTCCCGTATTCCCCATTATTCGGTCGCTCGGCCCGACGAACTCGCTTTCACTCCCGGCGTCCGAACGGTTGACCGTTTCCCTATGTGGTTAGGAAAGCAATTATGAGAGTCATCGTCGACGTCGCCCGATGCCAAGGTCACGGCCGTTGCTATGACCTCGCCCCCGATGTGTTCGAGCCCGACGTGCGGGGACACGTCGACGTGGCAGTGCACGGTGACTTGCCGCCGGTGCTACAACCCGACGCCCGAATCGGCGTGCGCAACTGCCCCGAAGCAGCACTGCGGTTGAGTGTCGAGACTGCCACCACACAATGAAGGGGCACAACCAACGTCGGAGGTCACGGAGCTGATGTTCGTGTGCCTTTGCCTTGGCGTCACCAGCCAAGAGGTGACCACCGCCGTTGAAAACGGTGCGTGGACGTCGAAACAGGTCGCGACCGCGTGCGGGGCCGGTTCGGACTGCGGGCGCTGTCGTCGGACCGTACAGGCTGTCATAGCCTCGATGCGAGATGCGCACGGGGGCCAAGCCGCTTGCGGGCCACCCGGAATGGCCCGCTAGCGACGACGCCCAATCTGCTCGGTCAGCAACTTGAATTCCCGGGTGATGGACGTCGCGAGATCCGCGTCGCCTGTCGCGTTGAGCCAAACATCAAGGGCCCTGCGATATGTGAGCAGCGCTACCGAGGCCAGCAGGATGCAGCCTTCGTCGGGGCTTGATTGACCTCGACGAGTGGCAATCGCGTGGGCGAGGACGTCCGTGCTTTCACGCTGGTGGTCGTGCTCGCTGCCGCGCAATGTCGGGGACGATTCGACCGCGCGCTGGTAGAGGCTCAATGAGCGTCGGGATTTCTCAAGATGTGGCGCGAGCGCCTCCAGCGTGACACGCATCGCGTCGAGATCGTTGAGCGAAGTTGGCTGATCGGGATAAGCGTCGATGACAGTTTGTACCCAGTCGCGTTCGCCGTGATACAGAACGTCTTCCTTGTTCGGAAAGTAGCGAAAGAAGGTGCGTGTGGAAACTCCCGCCTTCTCGGCTATCTCCTCGATGGTTGTCGCGTCGTAGCCCTGTCTGGCGAACAGTCTGAGCGACGCGTCGCGCAATGCGCGCCGCGTCTGGTTCTTGTGCCTGTCTCGCAGCGACGGTGCTTGAGGAAGCGACTTTGTCGGTACCACCGGCTCTTTCCCCTGTGCTGGACCAATTAGATATCAGGTCGCTCAGCGTAACGCACCGTTACGGGCTGGGCGTGTGTACTCGCACGCGCAGTGTCGGCACCGGCGACGGAACGCGCGTGCGACGCGCCTCGTTCTCCCTCCACGCGGGGCAGGGTTGAGGCCGCGCGCATCCTCGCTGCGCAGTACCTGCACCGCTGGAGCCAAATGCTTGACAGCTTCGACGCGGACACCGTAAATTGGCAGCCTACTGACACTTAGGCATTTCGATGACAGTCAAGATCGGCTCTATGGCCGGCTTGGCGGCAATCGTCAGACGGTGTGGGTATTGATATGGACCGCAGACCTTGGGAGAGCAGAGTGGCTCAGCAGACGGCGCACCGGGTGCCGCCCCTTCGGCCGGGTGCTGCCGTTGTTTCCGTGGCGGTGGCCCGACTGGTGGTGAAGTCGTCAATCCGTGAGGGCGGGGTCAATCAGGAGCATGTTCGGCGGTTGATGCGTCTCGGCGGCCGGTGGTCGCCGATCTTGGTGCACGAGGGCACCGGGGTGGTCATTGATGGGGTGCACCGCGTAGCCGCTGCGCGGCTGTTGGGTTTGGTGCGCATGGAGGCCACGCTGTTCTCGGGCGGTCCCGACGAAGCTCTGATCGAGTCTGTCCGGCGCAATGTTCATCACGGCCTGCCGCTGACGTTGCGCGAGCGGAAGTGGGCGGCAGGTCGGGTACTTTGCGTCCACCCACATTGGTCCGACCGTCGGATCGCGGGAATCTGCGCGTTGTCGCCCAAAACCGTGGGGCGATTGCGAGTGCCGTCGGATGACCCGTCTGAGGAACTTCCACAGTTGGACACATCGGTGCGGATGGGCTGCGATAACCGCCTGCGCCCCGTGAACGGCATACCGATCCGTGAGCGTGTGGCCGAGGCGCTTCGTGCCCAACCGGACGCCTCCTTGCGGTCGGTCGCTGCGTCGGTAGGCGTATCACCTGAGACCGTACGGAGCGTACGGCGGAACTTAAATCTTCCACGGGCGGTGGAGGCCTCGGTCTCGGATGCTGTGGCTGAACCTTGCGCTGTCGAGGATTCCGCCATGCCAGGGGTATGCCTGCCCACCGCGTCGTCCGGCCGGGGCCTTGTCGTCGTGTCCAATGAGGATCACGTGTCGGTCGATTTTATCGAATGGTTCAACCACACCGACGTCATCAGCACCGAGTGCTCGCGCTGGGCACAGACTGTGCCGCCTCCTCGTGTCGACGAGATCGCCGCCGAGGCTCGACGTCGCGCTCAGGCTTGGCTGGACTTCGCTCATGAACTGGATGCGCGTGCCGCGACAGCGGCGCAGTAACAACGGTGCCGATCGACCTCGGTACCGAACGCCGTAACCATGCCCAATCGGGTACGGGCAGAACACTTCCCGGCGGGCCGAAATTATTTGCAGTGCAGTGACGACGGATGGTGAGGCGCATGAGTTATCACACGATCGGGGTTGAGGTCTCCGACCAGGGCGTCATGACGGTGACCCTGGATCGACCCGAGGTGCTCAACGCCTTCAACGATGAGATGCGCTCGGAATTCACGCAACTTTGGTCCCGCGTGCGAGCCGATGACAATGTGCGGGCGGTGGTGCTTGCCGCAGCCGGCGACCGGGCTTTTAGCACCGGCGTCGATGTGACCGAGAAGCTCGACGGGGACAGCCCATTCCTCGACAAACAGCATCCCTGGGCTGAAAACGAAGATCCGGGGCGGCAATTGAGCCCGCGTCGCAATGAGGTCTGGAAGCCGGTCATCGCGGCTGTTCATGGGATGTGCGCTGGCGGTGCGTTCTATTGGGTCGCAGACTGCGACATCGTGATCTGCTCACCGGACGCCACGTTCTTCGATCCGCACGTGACCTACGGACTGGTCGCCGCGCTCGAACCGATCGCACTGCGCTACCGCATGCCGTTCTCTGATGTAATGCGGATGGCTCTGCTTGGACTGCATGAACGAATGACCGCCGAGCGGGCGCTGACGATCGGATTGGTCACCGAGATCGTGGAACGATCCTCACTGTTGGCTCGGGCGCAGGAACTTGCCGCCGCGGTAGCCGGCCAACCGCCGGCCGCCGTTCAAGGCACGGTCAAGGCTCTCTGGCAGTCACTGGATGTCAGTCGCGCCCAATCACTTGCGACCGCCCTGATGTACACGCAGGTGGGCAACCCCTTGGGTGCTGCAGAGGTCGATCGCGCCAGCGCGAAGCGAGCACACCAATGGCGGCGGTAAATCTGGACATGCAGTCTCTCGCGGGAAGCGTGGACGACTACCGTCTTGCGCTGCGCGCCTGGCTGGCTGAGCATTCCGACGAGCTCACCGCACCCCACGCCGCCGACCGCCGTGAACACATTGCCAACGGCTTGGCGCTAACCAGCACGCTCTGGCAAGCCGGCTGGAAGCGAGTCGGGTGGCCAGCGGTTCTCGGCGGTCTGGGTGGCGGACCCCGACACCGCGCGACCTACTATGACGAACTCTGCCGAGCAGGCGTCGAGATCCCCGATACCGACCTATCGATCGAAGTCATCGGCCCGGCCATGCTCGACCACGCACCCGACATGGCTGCCGCCTATCTCCCGCGTCTTTTGGCGGGCGAAGAGGTTTGGGCTCAAGCGTTTTCGGAGCCCGAAGCCGGAAGTGATCTGGCATCGTTACGCACCCGCGGTGTCATCCGTGGCGACGAGGTCGTGGTCGACGGGCAGAAAGTGTGGACGAGCCATGGCCAGTTCGCGGCCCGCCTACTGACTCTCGTCAGGACGGGTACCGCCGACAGCCGGCACCGGGGCATTACCGCGCTCTTGATCGATACCGACACTCCCGGAATTACGCGGCGGCCCTTGATATTCGCCAGCGGACTCGACGAGATGTGCGAGACCTTCTTTGACAATGTGTGCGTACCGGTCGATCGAATGATCGGCCCGCCCGATCACGGGTGGAGCGTCGCGATGCTCATGCTGCAATACGAACGCGGAATGTATGCCGCGCAACGTCAGGCCTGGCTCGGATTACGGTTTCGCCAGCTCCTGTCATACCTCGGCAAGGTCGGCATCAACGAGGTCGTCGAAGCGGCCATCGGTAGCGCGTGGTTGCAGTTGCAGACTGTGCGGGCTCGCGCGATTGAAACTGTCGGACGCCTCGACGCCGGTGATGCGGTGGGCCCCGAAGCGTCGCCGGACAAGGTTTTGTTGGCCCGCGCTGAGCAATCCATCTTCGAGCTCGCGCGGCTGGCGGAGCGCTCCGGGTTCGCCTTCGACGACACCGCAGAGGACTGGCGGGCGGGCTGGTGGTACAGCCGCGCAACAAGCATCTTCGGCGGTGCGGGCGAGATTCAGCGGTCCATCGTCGCCGACAAAGTCCTGCAGTTGCCCAAAGACAGTGATGGATCGCGATGATGGACGACGATGTTGAAGCCCTGGTCCGTGAATCGCTGCGGCAAGCGCTCGCGGGATCTGCCGCAGACATCAGCACCGCACTTGCCGAGTTCGATTGGCAGGATCTGGCCAACACCGACGAGGCCTTTGCATTCACTGCGCTGTTCGAAGAGCAAGGATACCTTGCTGCGGACACCAATGCTCTGGACGTCGCCATCGCCACCATGCTCGGACTCGACGGAGAAGCCAAGATTCTGTGGCCCGTGAAGAGCCAGCCTGGCGGGGGAGAGCTCGGTGGCAGCGGAGTCGTGACGGTCGACGGTATCGCACTGCGCGGGCGAGTGACCGCGACAGACGTCGTCCTGGCGCCGGTTGCCGGCCGGCTACAGATGCTGGTGGTGGCCTCAGTCGAGGAGTCGGCGCTGGGTGGCATGGCACGAGGGTCGGCGTGGATGCGTGAGCGGGTATGGGGCACTCCCACTTCGGATTTCGGCCCATGGTCCGACATCGAGCGGCGCGCCAGGTTGGCCATCGCCAGCGAGTTGGTCGGGTTGGCTCATCACATCGTCGACCTGGCCGCCGAACAGGTGAGTACCCGCCGTCAGTTTGGCCGCCCGATCGCGACCAACCAGTCGGTACGGTTCCGCCTCGCCGAGGCGCACGTCGAGATGGTTGGCGCGCGCGCACTCATTGCAGCGGCCTGGCAGGACGGATCCTCGGCGGCGGCCCAGTGGGCCAAGACAGTCGCCGGATCCGCGCACGATGCGGTGGCCAAGCATGCAATACAGGTATGTGGCGCAGTCGGACTCAGCGACGAGCACCCGCTGCCGGCATTGGTTCGCCGCGGAATCGCGCTGGATGCACTCTTGGGGTCGGCTTCGTCCCAACAGGTGGAAATCGGCCAGGAATTGCGCAGCAAGCCGTCCTCGATGGAGCTGGCCGCGTTGGCCGTGGGCCGGTTCTGATGCTGTTTGTTGACCTGCCAGTCGCATGCCGCCACGAGAAACCAAGCGGAACGTTCAGAGTTGAAAGGGTACCTAGATGACGAGCACGATCAAGGTTGCAGGCTCAGACACGGCGATGGTCGTTTACCAGGCGCGTCCTGATGGTGAGGCGCGAGGAGCAGTCCTGGTGATTCAGGAGGCATTCGGCGTCACCGACCACATCGAGGACGTGTGCCGACGATTCGCAGCCGAAGGGTACTTCGCGGTGGCACCGCATCTGTTCCATCGCAGTGGTGACCCGGTGATCGCCTATGACGAGATGGAGAAGGTATATCCGCACGTAATGGCCCTCAACGCCGAGGACCTCGCGGCCGATCTCGATGCGGCACTGGGTTATGTGGCCGAGGCCGGATTTGGACCGCAACGTACCGCAGTGGTGGGGTTCTGCATGGGTGGAAGCGTCGCGTTCTGGGCGGGGGAGCGGCAGGCTCTTGGCGCGGTGGTGAGTTTCTACGGAGGTGGGATCGCCGGCGGCCGCTTCGGAATCCCGCCGCTGGTCGAGTTGGCCGCAAAGCTCAAATCCCCGTACCTGGGATTCTTCGGAGACCGCGACCAGACCATATCGGTCGATGAGGTCGAGTCCCTGCGCAACGCGCTGCAGGACGCCCACGTGCCGACCGACCTGGTGCGCTATCCCGACGCCGAGCACGGGTTTCATTGCGATGCACGCTCGTCCTACCACGAGGCGTCGGCCAAGCAGGCGTGGCAGCAGACCCTGCAGTGGCTGAACACCCACTTGGCTGCGAGCTGAGACTGTCGCGGAGCGAGCCGTTTCCTGGCTGACAGCGTGCTGCCCAAATGGCAGAAAAACTGGCAGTCGGGTGACACAAAGTGTTATCGTCGGACAGAGGTTGTTCGACTTGGACAAGGTCTAACCGCAATATTCGGCCGGACTCGCTCTCTCGGGGCGGAAGCCGGAGAGCTGACGGATTCTAATGAGGAGGATAGGCGTGGAATATCGCGCGATTTCGGCGGACGGGCACGTGAACGAGCCGCCGACGCTGTGGCAGGACAACTTGCCGGAGAAGTTCAAGGAGCGGGGACCGCGGATCATTGAGACCCCGAACACCAAGGGTCACGCGTGGATCATGGAGGGCCAGAAGCGTCCGTCGCCGATGGGCTTCTCGTCCATGTACTCGCGATCGACCACGAAGCGATTCGATCGTGCCTCGATGGTGGATAGTTTCAAGCAGATCAAGGATCGGGGCGTGCGTTATGAGGACGTCTTCCCGGGTTCGTATGACCCTGCTGCACGGGTCAAGGAGATCATCGAGGACGAGACCGACGCCGAAGTGATCTTCAACGGCGTCCAGACGGTGTGGAACGGCATCAAGCTGTGCCCGGACCCCGAGCTCAGCTTCGCCTGCATCAAGGTCTACAACGACTGGATCGCCTCATTCCAGAATTACGCGCCCGAGCGTTTCGTGTGCAACGGGACCATGCCGACGACGGGCATCGAGGACTCCATCTCGGAGCTGCAACGCTGCGCCGAACTCGGCTTGCGCACCGTTCAGCTCGAGTCCTACCCGAGCGGCTCGTTCACTGACCCCGCCGCGATCGATGATCGGTTCTGGGCGGCGGCCGTCGACATCGACATGCCGATTAACGTGCACACCCAATTCTTCTTTCCGGCTGGAGATCTCGGCAGGCTCACCGACGGTGCCGGGTTGGAGCAGCACACAAAGAACGCCAAGAAGATGGGTGTTGATATCAACGCAGGCAGTTTCCCTGCGATCTTGACGAGGATGATCGCATCGGGCGTGTTCGAGCGATTCCCGCAGCTCAAATTCATCGGCACCGAGGTACACACCGGATGGGTCCCCTACTTCCTGGAAAGATTCGACGACTCGGTGCTGCGTAACCGCCGCGATTGGGGGTTACCGATGCTGCCCAGCGAGTACTTCCGTCGCAACGTGTCGGTGGTTTACATCGTCGACGAGGTCGGCGCGGCCTGCCGCTACGACATCGGGATCGGAAACATCATGTGGGGCCCCGATTTCCCGCACTCATCGAGCAACTGGCCGTTCGATTACCAACTGGGCCGCGAGATCCTGGAGCGCGAGGGCGCTACCCCCAGCGAAATCGAGCGGATCATGTGGAAGAACGCTGCTGACATGTACAAGATCCCCTACGACCTGCCCTCCACCATCAGCGTGGCCGCGTAGGCGATAGACGACGGACGGGACGGGCATCGATGCTCGGAGCTACCGCAGGGTTGCGGGTTCTGGATCTCACCGAAGGGCTGGCGGGTCCGCTGGCGACGATGGTTCTTGCGGACTTCGGCGCCGAGGTGATCCGGGTCGACAACATCTCAGAGCGCGACTGCGCCGAGGAGGAGCCTGCGTACTTGTTGCTCAACCGGGGCAAGAAGAGCGTAGGTATCGACCTGGGATCGCCGGAAGGCGGAGATCAGATCAGGAAGCTCGTCCCGGCCGTCGACGTCGTGGTGGTCGCGCTGCCGCCAGAAAAGTTGCGGCACAGTGCAATCGACTACGATGCGTTCGCTTCACTCAATCCGGCGTTGGTTTACTGCGACATCACCGCTTTCGGCCGGACAGGGCCGCTGGCTGGCCTGGACGCCGATGACGGGCTGGTCATGGCCAAGGCTGGGATTTTCCGCGATCAGGCCGGCTGGCATGCCGAGGGCCACCGGCCGGTCTTTCGGGCCAGCAGGGACGGGTCCTACTTCGCGGCCATGCTCGCGGTGCAGGGGATCCTTGCGGCGTTGCGAGCACGCGAGTTGACCGGCGAAGGTCAGTTGGTGACGACGACGATGCTGCAGGCTCTCAGTTGCCGGCAGAATCCGGGCGTTCGCTGGCTGCTCCGCGATGGCGAAGAGCTGCCAGCTGAGGCGGCAGTGGAGGCCAGCCCCAAGCAGGACGAGGCGCATACCCTTCCGCACCATCGTGATCCACGCGAAGCCAATCTGATCGGAATGCGCGTCGAGTGCCAAGACGGACGCTGGATCGTGCACTCACACACCGAACCGCACTTCTTTCCGGCGTGGATCGAGGTCCTGGGCTTCGACTGGATATGGAACGACGAGCGCTTCAAGGGCGCGCCCTACCGCTTCCCCGACAACGAGGCCAGAAGCGAGCTGATTTCGCTCATCCAGCAGCGGATGAAGGAATGCACCGCCGCTCAGTGGTTGGACGCCTACGTGGCCAACGGCAACGTGTGCGGTGACGTTGTGCAGACGACGCAGGAAGCCCTGAGGCACCCGCAGCTGGCGGCTTACGGTGCGACCGTCGAAGTAACCGACCCGCGCGTCGGTCCGATCCTCGAAGTCGGCCCGCTGGCCAAGATCCCGACCGCGCCGGCGCACGTGCGCGGGCCGGCTCCGACGCCAGGAGAACATAGCGACGAGATCCCCAAGCTGCGAACCGAATCGCCGTTCCCCGCCAGGCCGTCGGCTCCTGCTGAATTGTCTGACGGGCCATTGGCAGGAATCACGATCATTGAAGCCGCCTACTATTACGCAACGCCGTTCGCGACCGCGCTGCTCACCGACCTTGGCGCCAGGGTTATCAAGATCGAACCGGTGCGCGGTGATCCCTATCGAGCGCTGGCCGGCGGCGCCGGGGTCTCGGATCCAGTACTGAACCTGGGCCACAACAACATGGTTCGCGCGATGCAGGGCAAAGAGAGTATCGCGTTGAACCTCAAGGATCCGCGGGGACGCGAGATAGTGCACCGGCTAGTGGCCAACGCCGATGTATTCGTGCATAGCTTCCGGCCGGGGGTGCCCGAGTCACTCGGAATCGACGAGGAGACCCTGCGCGCGATTAAACCGGACATCGTCTACCAGTACGGCGCCTCGTATGGCTCGACCGGCCCGTATTCTCGCCAGCCGGCCATCGACCCAGTCATCGCGGCATTTGCCGGAACCACCGACTACCAAGCGGGACAAGGTAATCCCCCGCTGACTGAGACGGGCGCGGATCCGGTCGCGGCCGCCGGGCACGCTGCGGCCATGATGCTCGGCATCCTGGCACGCCAGCGCACCGCACAAGGCCAGCATGTGGAATCGGCCATGATCGTGTCCAACATCTATCTAAACTGTGAAGACGCGCTTGCCTATGACGGCAAGCAGCCGCGGCGGTCACCTGACCACTTACAGCTGGGTACCGGCGCGACGTATCGCCTGTACGAAACCGCTCCGCTGCGCGATGCCGAGACCATCGAGCCGTATGACAACCCCGATTCGCGGTGGGTGTTCCTTGCTGCGCTGAGCGATGAACAATTCGCCGCGTTCTGTTCGGTCGCTGGCCGCGACGACCTCGCCAGCGATCCACGATTCGCTTCCCGTGCTGCGCGCGACGTTCATGATGCGGCGCTGGCGGAACTGCTCGAGGCCGTCTTCCGAACCCGGCCAGCACGAGAATGGGAATCCGCTTCAGTGGCAGCCGGTGTGGGATGCGTTGTGGCCGACGCGATGTCCCATTTCGCGTTCCTCTACCGCGATCCGCAATCGTTGGCGGTGGGCATGATGGCGGCATCGCAGC
Source organism: Mycobacterium sp. BK086 (assembly GCA_004362315.1). Taxonomy (GTDB): domain Bacteria; phylum Actinomycetota; class Actinomycetes; order Mycobacteriales; family Mycobacteriaceae; genus Mycobacterium. The sequence continues at coordinate 60,807 of SNWL01000010.1, read as the reverse complement.
ACCCGAGCTTCGGCGGTACATATGGCCGGCATGCCCCCGTGGTGGGGTTCTCTCGTACACCCGGCCACGGCGGGGCCTTCTGTGAGAAGGGCGAACACACTCGAGCGATCCTCGAGGAGCTCGGCTACGACGCTCGGACCATCACCCTGCTGAAAGAGGAGGCCGTCATCAGCTGGCCTTCAGACCAGACCGCCGCGGCAATGGCACTTTCCTGACGCGACAACCCAATATTGGCGCCCTGGGGCAACAGTCCCAGTTGGTGCCTCGACCCTGAATGGCTGGAGACCAATGACTGAGAATCCTTCGTACCAACTGATTTCGGCCGACTCGCGGGTCGTCGAGCCACCGGATCTCTTTTCGAGCCGGTTGCCCGTCGATCTGCGTAGCCGTGCGCCCAAACTCGAGTCGGTCGACGGTGGCAGCGCATGGGTGCTGGACGGACTGGACCCCGTGCCGCTGCCGCAGACGGCCGCGACCGGATCCGGCTATCGATCCTCCACTCGCACCAGCGGTAAGCCCATTTCCTTCGATGAGGTGCTTGCGGGCGCCTACGATCCTGCTGAGCGGCTCAAGGCTCAGGACAGCGACAGCGTCGATGCGGAGGTGCTCTATGCCTCGTCTGACTTGTGGGATGCGATCCGAACGTTGGATGATCGCGATCTGAAGGTCGCATGCGTGCGCGCCTACAACGACTGGATCGCCGAGTTCAGCAGTCACAATCCCGACCGGCTGATCGGGCTCGGGAAGATTCCAGCTACCACGTGCGATGACGCCCGCGACGAATTGCTGCGCTGCGTCAAGGAACTCAACCTGCGCGGCGTGATCCTCGACGCGTGGCCATCCGGTGGAACGTCTGCCGACTCGGACAACGACCCATTCTGGGATGCCGTCAACGAAACCGGTGTTCCGGTGAGCTTGCCGTACGCCGTCGGTGGCGGCCGGACAGCGCCACCGAGTGGCATCGCGCCGGGCCTGAAACCGCCGATGGCCGATGCCGCAGTTCCGCTGGTGGCCGCTGGTGTGTTCGACCGATTCCCAGGGGTTCAACTGGTCTTCGCCCATGCCGATGCCGGCTGGACATTCCACTGGCTGGAGTTCATGGACATCGCCTATGTGCGTCACAAGCACCTTGCCATCTACCAACTCGCCGATCCCGATGCGCTGCCCAGCGAGTACATCCGTAAACATTCGTGGTTCACCTTCCACCAGGATCGCCCGGCCGTGAAGTACCGCAGCAAGGTTGGCCTTCCAAACCTGTTGTGGGCCAGCTACTTCCCAGCTGAGGAATCCGACTGGCCCGATAACCGGCAGCAGGCGATGCGGGTGACCAACGAGGTCCCGGATGCGGAGCGACAGGCGCTGCTTGCGGATAACACCGCGCGGCTGTACCGACTTCCCGGATTTGAGGCCGGTTTCGCCGCCGCGGAACTGGCGACCTTCGAGCCGTTCGTCCACTACTGACCGGCGGCGCCGTCGGCGACGCCGACGAACGACGACGAAAGGAACTGGAGATCATGCTTGATGCGTCGCGCCGGCGAGGTGCCTGGTGACAGTGCTGGACGGCCGGTTGGACACCATCAGTGATGGCCGTTTAGTAACACGGGAACTGGCCGAGTGGGTTTCGGGGCTGAGCTTCGATGATTTGCCCGAAGCCGTCGTCATCGAGGCCGGACGAGCGTTCGCGGACTTCCTCGGTGAGTGCCTGTTCGTGGGCGCAACCAAGCCCTGGGGCCGTGCCATCGCCGATTTCGCTGCCGGCGATGGGGGTGGTCAGCCCGAAGCCACGGTCATTGCGCTGGGGGCCAAGACGCTCACGTCGCGGGCGGCCCTGGCTAACGGCACGATGGCCCTAGGGTTCGAATACGCCGATTTCGGTGCCGGCAGCCGCCCATATCCGTTCGCCGTCACCGGGCCGCTGGCGCTCGCTGAGTCACGCAGGCGGCCCGGCAAAGATCTCGTCTTGGCTATCGTGATCGGCTACGAAGTAATGGCCCGCATCACACGGGCCACGCTGCCCACCGACACGATGATTCCTTTTTATGTACCCGCTCTCTACGGAACGTTCGGCTCGGCGGCCGGCGGCGCGCGAGTGCTGGGTTTGTCCCCGGACCACACCAACGCCGCGTTGGGACTGGCCGCCGCGTTCACAGGTGGCACGTTCCAGGGGCACGAGGAGGGTTCGTGGCAGCGTTCGCTCAACGGCGGTATGGCGAGTGAACGTGGCGTCACGGCGGCGCTGTTGGCCCAAACCGGCTTCCGGGCAACAGAGTTGGGGTTGGAGGGCGTGCAGGGCTTCGCACGCATGTTCTGCGGTGGCCGCCTCGATACCGCGGCCTTACTGGATGGTCTAGGGGAGTCGTTCGTCATCGTCGACCGATGGGTGAAGGGCTATCCGATGAACGTGACGCTGCACGCTCCAGTGGAAGCGCTGCTGGCGATCATGCGCGAGCACAACCTGCACCACACTGACATCGAGGTCATCGATGCCGCGTGGCAAAAGGTGGAGCCATTCCTCGCCAAACATCGGGTCTCGACCGTCGTCAGCGCGCAAGCGAGTTTGCCCTTCGCGTTGGCAGTCGCCGCGGTGCGGGGCAAGGTCACCGTCGATGAATTCACCGACGAGACTGTCGCCGACCCCGAGGTTCAGCTGCTGATCCAGAAAACTTTGGTCCACCAGGACGTCGAGTTGTATCAGCGGGTAAAGAACTCGATGCCCGGGCGCGTGACGGTCCGAACCATCGACGGCCGCGAGCTGACCGCTGAAGTCCTTTATCCGAAGGGCAATCCGGGCAATCCGATGACCGAGGATGAGTTCAAGGCGAAGTACATGAATATGGCCGAGCGGGTGCTTGGCCAGAGACAGAGCGAAGAGCTCTACCGCCGAGCTCGGGCGCTTGCTTCGGTGGCCGATGTATCTGAGTTAGCGCCCCTATTCAGCCCCAAGTAGCGGTGTGCCGCAATGACATTACGTCCGCGGCGTGTCGATCCTGATGATTTGCGAGGTGTCGTGACATGGGTATGACGTCGATCGAGAAGATATTGGCGAGTCATTCCGGCCAGTCTTCAGTGAAGCCCGGCGATGTGGTGGTTGTCGATGTCGACACCGCCGTGTTCTTCGACTTCATGCGCCCAGACGTGGAGCGCATCGCCGACCCGGACAAGCTGGTGCTGTTGCACGACCACATGGTGCCGTCGCCGACTGTTCAATCGGCCAACATGGCCAAGCAGATGCGGGAGTTCGTGCAGAAGTTTGGCGTGAAAAATTATTTTCCCGTTGGCGCACATGGGATTTCGCACGTGCTCGTGGCTCAGGAGGGTCTCGCGCTACCGGGCAAGATCCTGACGAACGCCGACTCGCACACCTGCTCTTCGGGCGCTTTGAACTGCCTGGCGCGGGGCATGGGCGGCTCGGAAATGACCTATATTCTCTGTACGGGTAAGACCTGGTTCATGGTGGGTCCGACCACCCGGGTTAACCTGAACGGCAAGCTGCCCGAGCGGGTCTACGCGCGTGACATCATTCACTACATTCCCGGCCAGTACGGTGATTTCGCGGGCCGCAACCTGGAGTGGCACGGCGACGGGATGTCCGAGATCGGCATGGACGGCCGATTGACGATGGCGACGGTATCGGCCGAACTGTCGGCGGAATTTTCGCTGTTCCCCTACGACTCGGTGTTGGAGGACTACCTCAAGGGGCGAGCCAAGGCACCGTATGAACCTGCCTATCCCGATGACGACGCCACCTACGACCAGGTGATCGACATCGATCTGTCCGCGTTGGAGCCCCAGGTGGTGCGCCCTGGCAAGGTGGCTTGGAACTCCGGCGGGGTGGGAGAGGTTGCTGGCCAACGGGTCGATCAGGCATTCATCGGGTCCTGTGCGAACGGCCGGTTGAGTGACTTCGCGATCGCGGCGGAGATCGTCAAGGGCCGGCGGGTGGCTGACGGGACACGATTCATCGTGACGCCAGGCAGTCAAGCCATCCTCAAGGAAGCAATCCGCGAGGGTTATGTCGAAACTCTGATGGACGCCGGCGCCGTGGTGACGAGCTCGACGTGCGGAGCGTGCTTCGGCGGCCACATGGGCTTGCTTGGCGACGGCGAGGTGTGTATCACCGCATCCACCCGTAACTTCAAGGGCCGGATGGGAAGTCCGTCAGCAGAGGTATTCATGGCTTCGCCCGCGACGGTGGCAGCGTCCGCGGTGACCGGTGTCATCACTGATCCGCGGGAGTTGTAGTCATGGGCCAGCCAATCGTGAGGAAAGCGTGGTGGCAATGAGTTCGTTCACCGGTCGTGTGTGGAAGTTCGGCGACGATATCAACACTGATCTGATCATTCCCGGATTCGCGATATTGCTACCCGCCGACGAGCAGCCGCAGCATTGTTTCTCGGCGAACCGTCCGGGGTGGGTCGATGATGTTCAGCCCGGGGACGTGCTGCTGGCTGGCCGCAACTTCGGGGTCGGCTCCGGACGCGCCATCGGCGATGTGTTCGTCAGGCTGGGGATCAGCGGCGTAGTGGCCGAGTCGTTCAACGGATTGGGTTTGCGCAACTGCATCAATGTCGGTCTGCCATCCCTGCCGTGCCCGGGGATCCTCAACGCCTTCAACGAAGGCGACATCTGCGAGGTGGACTGGACATCCGGTGCAGTGCACAACCTGACTCAGGACAGTGCGATCCAAGGGAAGCCTCTTCCGCAAGTGCTCCAGGACATCGTCACCGCCGGTGGAGTGGAAGCCGTGCTACGCGCCGGCGGATACCTGAGTAGTCGATAGCAGCCTTGAGCACGCGAAAAGACCAGGAGCACAACATGGGAAGCGTCACACAACAGCTTGCCGAGTGGGTCGTGGCCGCTCGCTACGACGACCTCCCGCCGATTGCGAGCCGCAGGGTCGGTGAGCGGTTCATCGACTCTCTAGGTGTGCAGTTCGCGGGCATGTCGGTGCAGACCGGGCAGATCATCACCGCGTGGGCGCGGGCACAGGGCGGCACCCCCGCGAGCACTGTCGTCGGGGGCGGGTTCAAGACAACTGCGGCGACAGCGGCCCTGGTAAACGCAACCGCGGGCCACGCGCTGGAGTTCGACGACATCGCCACGTTCAGTGGCCACTATTCGAACCCGCTCACTGCGGCCACGATGGCGGTAGGGGAGAAGGTTCAATCCAGCGGGCGCGACGCCGTTCTGGCTTGGATGGTCGGCTGGGAGGTTATCCGCCAGACCGCGATGCCGTGCATGGATGGCCCTCGCAACACGCTGCTATGGCGGGGCTGGTTCAACCAGGGATTCCAACCCACCCTTGGCGTCGCCGCGCTGACCGCCAAACTCCTCGGACTAGATGTCACGCAGACCCGGATGGCGCTGGCCAACGCTGCGTCCTCGATGGCCGGTGTCCTCAAGAACCGAGGGAGTGACACGAAGTCGTTCACGGCGGGTAACGCCGCCATGCACGGTGTCATGGCAGCGGAATTGGCCGCACTCGGGTTTACCGGCAACGAGGACATCCTCGATGGCGATGATGGCGTGATCAGGATGATGGGTCTCGAGGTTGGCGACCCGCAGAAGGTCCTCGACGGGCTGGGGGACTGGGACATGGCAGTCCGCGGTTCCACGCTTCGCCTGCACGCGTCCTGCGGTGCCGGGCACTGGGCTCAAGACGCCCTACAGCGAATCGTGCGTCAACGGCCCATCAGCAGCGACGAGATCGAATCGATCATCGTCTACCTGCCGGCCTTCCTGATGGACATGCTGCCCTATCACGCCCCAAAGACCGGGCTGCAGGCCAAGTACAGCATCGAGTACGACCTCGCCGCGATTGCCCTCGATGGATGCGCCGGAATGTCGCAGTACACCGACGCCGCGGTTCAACGGCCGCAAGCTCAGGACTTGATGAAGCGGGTCACGTACGTGCCCGTCGATCCCGGGGATGGTCCGGTCAAGCTCGAAAGCCGGGTCGTGCTGCGCCTAATCAACGGTGACAAGTTCGACGAGACCGTCAACCAATCTCACGGAACGCCGGGCGATCCGCTGACGCGTGAGGAGGTACTGGGCAAATTCCATGAATGCGCCCAGACAAGGCTGTCCGCACCGCACCGCGACCGGGTGATCGAACTGTGCGAGAAACTTCACTCGCTGGACACCCTCGGCGAGCTCGGAGACGTGGTAGGAAACATACATGTACCGTCATTACAGTGACACTTAGACATCGCAATGCCACTTTTTGGTGGTGCTTCGGTGTGCCGCAAATTCGAATCGAGCGGAGGTAGCCCATGTCGTACGACATCGTCGTGAAGAACGCCCGGATTGTGGACGGAACGGGAAAGCAGGCATACGGCGGCGATGTCGCCGTCAAGGACGGCCGGATCGTGGCGATCGGGCAGGTCGACGGTGCTGCCGTGCGGACCATCGATGCCGGGGGGCAGGTGATTGCGCCGGGCTTTATCGATGCCCACACGCATTATGACGCACAGCTGATGTGGGATCCGAGTGCGAATCCGTCGAGCGCGCACGGGGTCACCACGGTGCTGATGGGCAACTGTGGATACACATTGGCGCCGGTGCGTGCCGCCGACCAGGACTATCTGATGGGGGTTTTCAGTGCCGCCGAAGAGGTGCCCAAGTCTGCCTTGCAGCTCTTCGCGCCGTTCGGCTGGGAGACCTTTCCCGACTATTTGAATACGTTGCGGCGCAGCAGCCTTGGTGTGAATGTGGTGAGCCAGATCGGCCACAGCGCCCTTCGTCGATTTGTCATGGGTCAGGCCGCCCTGGACCGCGCCGCCACCGAGGAGGAGATCGCTACGATGGTCCGGGTCGCCGAGGAGGCGATGGACGCCGGCGCGGCCGGGGTGAGCACGAGTCAGGCGCCACACCAGGTCGGTGAGCACGGCGAACACATCCCGTCATACTTCGCGACCGACGCCGAGGTCGAAGCTCTCGCCGCGGCAGTGCGTCGCAAGGGCAAGCGGCTCATGTCGGTCAACCCGCGCAGCAAGCGGGAGGGGCTATCCAAGGAAGACAAGGCCATGATGGTCCGCCTCGCCGAGGTCTCCGGCGCCATCGTGTCCTGGAACGACTTCGGAGTGCTCACCCCCGATTGGGAATCCAGTCTGGAGTTCATGGAGGCCGAGGTCGAGCGAGGCCACCCGATCTATGCGGTGGCGCGATGCCAACGTCCTGAGACGCGATTCACCTTGAAGAAGCTCTCCGCGATCTTCGCGGCGTCCGAGCCGTGGCTGGAGTTCTCACGACTGGATATTCCGGAAAAGCTTGCAGCGCTGGGTGATCCGGCTTGGCGGGATCGAATGGGTGCCTTCTGGGGCGGTGCAGCATTCATGAAACTTGCCTCGGTGGAGAAGGGCGCCACGCCGGCCACCGCTGCCCTGGATGGTCGTTTGCTCGACGATATCGCCGCTGAGCGCGGGATCAGCGCTCCTGAGGTCATGTTCGATATCGCCCTGCAGGACAAGTTGCAGACCTTTTTCCGGATCTCGGCCCCGGTGACTCAGGACGAATCAAAGCTGGAACGCATCCTGAAGAGCCCGGCCACCCTGGTCGGCATCTCCGACGCCGGCGCACACCTGCAGACCTTCGCGGGCGGCGATTACACCAGCTACTTCCTGCAGCACTGGGTGCGCGAGAAGGGCAGCTTCACGCTGGAGGACGGGGTGGCAGCGCTGACCTCGCGGGTCGCCGGGTTCCTCGGATTGTCCGACCGGGGCACCCTGGAGCCGGGCAAGGTGGCCGATCTGGTGATTTTCGATCCCGACGCCATCGAACCCCTGCCGCTGCAGACACTCGACGACATTCCGGGTGGGGGCACCCGCATGACCAAAGGGGCCCGCGGGATCTCCTGGGTCCTCGTCGGCGGTGAACCCATCATCGAGAACGGTGCTCCGACTGGCGCGACGCCGGGTCAGGTACTGGCGACATCGATGGCGAGTTAATCGCTAGTGCCTTCTGTCCTTCCCGTATTGACGGATTGGAACCGGTTCTATTGGACGTCGGGGTCCGAGGGCCGGCTCCGGTTCCATTGCTGCGTGGCCTGCGGAGCGCTGCAACACCCGCCGGCACCGGTTTGCCGCAACTGCAGGTCCGACCGGCTTGAGCTGGCGGAGGTCTGCGGGCGCGGCGTCGTGCAGAGCCACACCACCAATCATCAGCAGTGGTCGGCCGACTTCCCCGCGCCCTACACGGTGGCGGTGGTGGCGATCGACGAGGATCCCCGTGTCCGGGTGACGACGAACATCGTCGGCTGCGCCCCTGAGCGGGTGCACGTCGGAATGCGGGTGCGTGCCGTGTTTGACCAGATCGAAGATGTCTGGCTGCCTCGGTTCACACCGGTCGACGAGCCGCCCACCACGCTTGGCGACGAGCGGGCTGAATTGGCCCGGATCCGCTCGGTACGGCCAATGCCGCGTCTGGACAAGTTCGAGGACCGGGTTGCGGTCACCGGTATCGGCATGTCCCGCTTGGGCCGAAAGCTGATGGTCGACCCGGTTTCGCTGACGGTCGAGGCGATCACCACCGCCGTCGCCGACGCCGGACTGGCGATGAGTGACATCGACGGCCTGTCAACCTATCCCGCGGGCACCGCCGACGGTGGGTATTCCGAGGGCGGCGTGACGGCGGTCGAGACGGCGCTCGGGATCCGACCCTCCTGGCACAACGGCGGACCGGAAACTCCCGGCGCCACCGGGTCATTGATCGCCGCGTTTCTGGCGGTCGCGTCGGGGCTGTGCCGCCATGTGGTGTGCTTCCGCACAGTCTGGCAGTCGACATATGCCGAACTGATGCGGAATTCCGCGCCAAACGGTGTGCCCCGCCGGGTTTCCGGCATCGAGGAGTATCTGGCGCCCTATGGTGTGCAGGCGGCCAACACCGTCGCCATGGCGGCGTCGCAGCACTTCGCCCGGTACGGCACGACTCGCGAGACCCTAGGGTGGATCGCGCTGAACGCCAGAGCCAACGCTGCGCTCAACCCGACTGCGATCTACCGCACGCCGCTCACCATGGAGCAGTATCTGGATGCGCGTCCGATCAGCACGCCTCTGGGGCTGTTCGATTGTGATCCTCTCTGTGATGGCTCGGTGGCCGTGGTGGTCTCGGCGGCCGACGCGGCAGCCGACCTGCCCAACCCGCCGGTGCGCGTGGAGGCGGTTGGCATGCAGATCACCGAGCGCATGGAATGGGACCAGGGCGTGTTGAGCCACGAACCCCATGTGCTCGGTCCGGCCGCACATATGTGGAGCCGCACGACATTGCGTCCAGCTGACGTGGACGTCGCCGAGCTTTATGACGGGTTCACCTTCAATTGCCTGTCGTGGATTGAGGCCCTTGGGTTCTGCGGTATCGGTGAGGCCAAGGATTTCCTGGACGGCGGCAAGAGCATCGCGCTCGACGGCGAGATCCCCGTCAACACCCACGGTGGCCAGCTGTCCCACGGCCGCACCCACGGCATGGGCCTGGTGCATGAAGCGATCACCCAGTTGCGGGGCGCTGCGGGCCCTCGCCAGGTCGGTGGGGCCGCGACAGCGGTGGTGAGCAGCGGGGGCCTGACGCCGGGCGGAGTCATCTTGTTTCGAGTAGATCAATGAAAGCCCTGAGGAGCCTGCGATGAATGTTGACGAGCTGATCATCATCAGCATCGACGATCACGTGATCGAGCCGCCCGATATGTTCGACGCACATGTGCCTGCGCGTTATCGGGATCAGGCGCCGAAGCTGTTGCGTGATGAAAAGGGCTTTGACACTTGGGTTTTCGAGGGCGACAGTGTGGGCATGGTCGGCCTCAATGCAACGGTGTCCTGGCCGAAGGAGGAATGGGGGATGGACCCCAGTTCTCTGGCGGAGATGCGAACCGGTGCTTATCTGGTCGGCGAGCGGGTCCGCGACATGAACCGCAACGGGGTGCTGGCGTCAATGTGCTTCCCGAGTTTCGTCGGCTTCGCCGGGCGCAAGTTCATGGATGCAAAGGACAAGGATCTGGGCCTGGTGATGCTCAAGGCCTACAACGACTGGCACATCGACGAGTGGTGTGCCTCGCACCCTGGCCGATTCATTCCGCAGGCGATAGGCCCGTTGTGGAACATGGATGCACTGGTGGCCGAGGTGCACCGGGTCGCAGCCAAGGGCTGCCGCGCCATCAGCATGCCGGAGCTGCCGCACCTGCTCGGCCTGCCCACCTACCAGAACAATTTCTGGGATCCGTTCTTCACCGCCATCTGCGATGAGGACATGGTTATGTGCCTGCACATCGGCCAGGGCCTCGACGCGATCGACATGGGCCCCGACCTGTCGTTCGACAATTACATGGTGCTGTCGACGCAGGTGTCCGTGCTCTGCGTGCAGGATCTGCTGTGGGGTCCGGCGATGCGGAAATATCCGGGACTGAAGATCGCCTATTCCGAAGGTGGGATCGGGTGGATCCCATTCCTGCTCGACCGCGTGGACCGCCACTACCAGAACCAGCGTTGGACCGGCCAGGATTTCGGCGGGAAGCTCCCCAGTGAGGTGTTTCGTGAGCATGCTCTGGCCTGCTTCATCTCCGATCCCACATCGCTGAAACTTCACCAGGAAATCGGCGACGACATCATTGCCTTCGAAACCGATTACCCGCATTCCGATTCGTTGTGGCCCGACGCTCCCGAGGATCTGCTGCGGCAGTGCCAGGACGCGGGGTGTTCCGACGAGCTGATCAACAAGATCAGTTGGAGCAACGCAGCCCGGTTCTGCAGCTACGACCCATTCGCTGTCATTCCGAAGGAGGCGGCGACCGTCGGTGCGCTGCGGGGACTTTCGCCCGACGTCGAGACGAGTGTCGTGCCTCGTCGCGAATGGCGCGCGCGGTTCGACGCCAACCCGCCGTTCCACGTAGCGATGGCCTGACCGGGATGACATTCACGATCGATCTTGAGGGTCGCAGGGCGCTGGTGACAGGTGCTGGACGTGGAATCGGGCGCGCCATCGCCCATGCCCTGGCCAGTGCTGGGGCGGCAGTCTCCGTCAACGATGTCGACCCGTCGCAAGCGGAGACCGTCGCCGACGAAATTATCGCCGACGGCGGCAAGGCCACACCGTTGCCGTTCGACGTCACTGAGTACTCGGCTGTCGCCGCTGCGATCGAAAGCAGTGGCGGTACCGACATTTTGGTGAACAACGCGGGCAACGCGGGGGCCGAGAGGTTTGGCGCGCTTGTTGATTTCGCGGAGTCCGACCCAGGAGAGTGGGCACGCTATTTCGCGGTCAACCTCTTCGGGACGATGCACTGCACCCGCGCGGCGCTGCCCGCGATGATCGGCGGTCAGGGCGGACGCGTCGTCACGATCGTGTCCGATGCTGCTCGGTTCGGTGATGCGAAAGTCGCCCCGTATGCCGCAGCGAAGGCCGGTGCGGCCGGGTTCTGCCGATCGGTCGCGCGCGAGGTCGGCCGGCACGGGATAACGGTCAACTGCATCAGCCTCGGCACCATCGATTCACCGGTGGTCGCCGATGCGCCGTTCGACGGCCGGGGCTACGTCGTGCGCCGGCGCGGCAAGCCCGAAGAGGTTGCCGGGCTTGTGGCCTACCTCGCAAGCCCGCTCGCGGCATGGATCACTGGACAGACGTATGCGCTCAACGGCGGCTACACCTTCTCCCAGTAATGTCGCGCGGGTCGGATTCATCGGCCTGGGCGACATGGGCGGCGCACTCGCCGCCCGGATTATCGGTGCCGGCTTCCCGACCGTGCTGTGGGCGCGACGCGCCGAGGCGTTGAGGTCGTTCTCAGGTCCGACCGTCGAGACCGCCGGGACACCTGCCGAATTGGCGGCCAGGGTGGACCTGATAGGTATCTGCGTGTGGGATGACAAGGCCGTATGGGAGGTCGTTGGCGAGCACGACGGCGTACTCGCCGGGTGCCGTCCCGGCACGGTGATCGCGATCCATTCGACCATCGAGCCTGATATGTGCTTGGAGCTGGCCACGGCGGCTGCGGAACAAGGAGCGGTGATCCTCGATGCGCCGGTCAGCGGCGGACGCGACGTTGCGCTGACCGGAAAGCTCGTGGTCGCAGTGGGGGGCGACCGCGAGGTTCTTGAGCGCAGCCGGCCGGTTCTCGCGTCATTCGGTGACCCCGTGATTCACCTGGGGGCCCTCGGCGCGGGTCAACTCGCCAAGTTGGTGAACAACGCGCTGCTGGCCGCGAACCTCGCGCTCGCCCACGATGCCCTGAGATTAGCGGCTTCACGGGGCCTGCAACCCGATGCGATGGCCCAAGTGTTGCGGCACGGATCCGGGCGTAGTTTTGCCCTCGACGTCGCGGTCGCCAGCCGTAGCTCGGCAGAGGTCCGCAACCGCGCAGTTCCCCCGCTCAGCAAGGACGTTCGTTGCCTCAACGCAGTTCTCCGCCGGTCCGGTGACGCAACGGCTTTGAGAGCCGCTGCCGAAGCCGGTCTGCAGCGGCTCTCCGACCCGGCGTGCTGGACATGGTGAGTGCCATCCAACCGATGACGATGGACATCGCCGCATGCGAAGACGTCGGCGTGGATCCTGTGCGCCTTCAGATGTTCCTATCGCGGGCCCGCCTGGAGGTCGAGCGCGGAGTGCTGCCCAGCGTGCAGGTCGCTGTCGCGCGGCAGGGTCGACTGGTGGCCTTTGAGACCTATGGCGAGGCGACCAACGACAGCCGCTACATCCTGCAGTCGGTCGGGCGTACCGTAGTCGCTGCCGTGGTGTGGAAGCTACTCGGCGAAGGAGTGCTCCACCTCGACGAACTGGTCGCCGACGTCATCCCCGAGTTCGCGACCCATGGCAAGGAAGCGATCACAGTCGAGCATGTGCTGACGCACAGCGCGGGAATTCCATTCGCGCCGTTGGGATACCCCAAACTGCTCGACCGCGAGAGCCGTCTGGCCGCGTTCGGGCGGTGGCGGCTGGACTGGGCGCCAGGCAGCCAGCTCCAGTTCCACCTCACGTCGGCGGCGTGGATCATCGCCGAACTCGTCGAGCGGCGCACGGGGCTGACGTTCGCCGACTACCTCAGGACGGCGATCGTTGAGCCACTGGGCCTGGGCCTGATCCTGCCGCTGCCCGCCGAGGAGTTTCATACGGCCCTCGCGGTGCCGGTCGCGATCGATCGGACCAGCGATGACCAGGAGGTCGACCCTTGGGGCCCTTGGTATCTCACCAAGCCTGCAGTCCTGGCCGGTGGTGAACCGAGCCACTCCATCGTGGCCACCGCAGCCGATGTTGCCCAACTGTTCCAGGCACTGTTCCACTCGGGATTGTGGGATGCGGCGACGGTTAACGACGCGATCCGGATCCGGATATCGCAGGCACCTCCTGGCGAGCAGATTTACGGCGGCAGTGACGAGATCGCGAACGTCGGCCTGTTTTGTATGGTGAGCGGAACCAATGGCGGGAGCTGGACGCCGCGAACCGGATCCGCCCGCACTTTCGGCCATACCGGCGCTCCGTGCCAGCTGGGATTCATGGATCCAGACACCGGAACGTCGTTCGCGTACCTCACGAATGGATATCCGTTGGCCGGCTACGACTACTCCCCGCAGGCCGTCAATCGCAAGATCAATCTCTGCAATCTCGGCAACGACCTGATTGCGTGAAACGGCAACAGCCCAACTAAGGAGACGACGATGACGACGACTAGTGCTGGAGTGTTCGACTGCGACACCCATATCTACGAACCCCGCGACGCGATGACGCGGTACCTGCCTAAGAAGTATCTGGAGAGCTCGATCCGACCGGTCCACAACGCTGACGGCAAGGACGTAGTGATGGCCGGCGATCGCCTGGCCACTTTCAACAGTGAGGAAGGAATCGGTTTCGACTTTGCCTATCGGCCCGGCTCACTTCGTGAGTTGCTCAAGCAAATGTCGTCCGGCAACCCCGAGGCCCGGTACTTGCCCGAGCCGATGCGCCGCGAGTACCTCGAGCGTGAACCGCGCCTGAAGCTACTTCATGAGCAGGGAGTGTCGCGCTGTGTCGTTTTCCCTGGGGCGCTGGCGCTTTCGGCGGAGCACTATGTTGCCGACACCGATGCGCTCTACGCCAATCTGTCGTCGTACAACCGCTGGTATGACGAGACCTGGGGATTCAACTACCAGGATGAGATCTATGCGACGGCGCTACTGTCGTTGCGCGATCTCGATCGTGCGGTGGCTCTCACCGACGAGATCCTCGAACGCGGGGCGAAGGTCGTGCTCCTGCCCACCGGACCCGCCTACGGCCGCAGCCCCTCGGACCCGTACTTCGATCCGATCTGGAGCCGGCTCAATGAGGCCGGCGTGGTGATCGCCTTGCACATCATGCCGTATTGGTACTTCGATGCCATCTCGCCGGCGTGGGGGCACGACCCCGATCCGGCCTCCTGGCACATGTCGGCCTGGCAGTGGATGAACACCTACGGCGAACGGCCGATCGTTGACACGCTATCGGCGCTGATCTTCGATAACCTCTTCGGACGTTTCCCTCGGCTCAATGCGCTTGTTGCCGAGCACGGTGCCAGCTGGGTCCCGCACACGCTCAATCATCTGGACAAGAGCCGGGGAATGGGCCGCAACGGCCCCTGGATCGGTGGACAGCTGGCCGACCGGCCGTCCGCGATCTTCAAGGAGCATGTCCGCGTGGCGCCCTACCCGGAGGACGACATCGCCGGCATCATCAGTCAATTAGGCGGCGACGACCGGATTCTCGTGTTCGGCTCGGATTTTCCGCACGCCGAAGGTGTGGTGACACCAGCCGATTTCGAACAGCTTCTGGTCGAGCTCCCCGCGGACATGCGACAGCGGATCATGAGTGGGAACGCCGCCGCCATCTTCGCCAGCTGACGAGTTGAACACGCCGAGCGGCGCGCACGCCGCTCGGCGCTCACCGCCCGGGCCGCTCCGGCCAGGGCACGGGAGTCGGGGTCGTTTTCGGGCCCAGCTCCCTGGGTAGCCGCTTGGCGATGGTCGCGATGTCCCAGGGACCGTCGTTGGTGATCTCTTTGTCCCAGCCGAATTCGGCGAGACGTGCGATCTCGTAGCCCTGGACCCGATACACCTGACCGTTGACTCCGCGCGATTCGTCGCCCAGCAGGTACAGCACGGTCGGTGCGATGTTGGCCGGGTCGCGATCGGTACCCGAGGCGAGTTCGCTGCGAATCAACGGGCCGGGCTCCTCGCGCAGCAGTTGTGCCTCACCAAAGATGGTGTCCGACATGCGCGTCGCCGCACTGGGTACGACGCAATTGGTCGTGATGCCATGCCAGCGAAGCGCATTGGCTGTACTCCACGTGAAGCCCAGGATTCCTGCTTTCGCGGTCGCGTAGCTCGGCAGGTTGGGCGCCCCAGCGAATGCACCGCTACCGATGAACACCAGGCGGCCCGACTGTTGCGGCATCATCACTTTCGCCGCGGCCTGTGCGCAGCTGAAGTGGCCCTTGAGATGAACGGCGATGACGTCGTCCCACTCCCGCTCCTCCAGCTCCCACATGTACTTCATCACCGTGATGCCGGCGCAACACACCAGTCCGTCCAGACGGCCGAACGAATCCACCGCCGCGGCGACGACGCTTCGGCCACCGGCCATCGTGGACACGTCCGCGGCTACCGCGATCGCGTGACCGCCTGCGGCGACAATCTCGGCCACCACCTCGGTCGCCGGGTCCGACAAACCGGTGTTCCTGCCGTCGACTGTGCCGCCATAATCGGCGACCACAACGCTTGCGCCCTCGGCAGCTGCCGCGATCGCGACCGCGCGGCCAATGCCTCGGCCGGCGCCGGTGACCACCACAGCCTTGCCCTCGAGATAGTTTCGCAACTCAGTCCTTTCGCAACGGTTGACGTCGATCATCCGATTGCAGGTGACCACGGTCAACCTGCCGTGCTGCCACAGCGACCGATTCGATCAAACCCTCTGCGCGTCAACGGCCAATCCGATCCGAACCTAACAGCAGGCAACTGCAGGCCCGTTTCCTCAACCTATTGCTACACGGAGCCTTTCCGTGACCAGACATGCGTGAGAATCTGTTGCTGCCAGTCGCTAGAGTGCCGGGACTGGGTCAAGGCATTGCGGGATGTGCCCAACGGCAGATCAAGAGGAGAATGGACTAATGGCGGAGCTGCCCGAATATCGGAACCTGATCGGCGGCGAGCTGCGCGCGCCGGAGTCGGGACGCTACCTCGACGTGGAGAACCCAGCGACGGGCCAGATTTGGGCGCGGATCCCAGCGAGCGAGCCAGCCGACGTGAACGCGGCCGCCGACGCGGCAGCGGCCGCGTTTCCGGCGTGGTCGGCGATGTCGGCCGCAGAGCGCGGGTTCTTCCTCACCAAGATCGGCGAGATCTTCGCCAAGCACGGCGAGGAGCTCGTGACCCTGGAGTCCCGGGACAACGGATTTCCGATCGGGAAGAACCTCGCGCGGTTCGGTCCGGGCCTCCAATTCCTGTGGAACCGGGCAGCGGTCAACACCCTCGACGCGGTGACCGGACGAAGTGTCACGCTCGCCCCGAACCTGCTTGGTTTCACTTGTCGCGAGCCCTATGGGGTGGTGGCCGTGATCGTCCCCTGGAACGCGCCGATAGGAATCATGTCGAACAAGGTGGCGTGCGCACTGGCTGCCGGTAACACGGTGGTCGTAAAGCCTGCCGAACAGGCGTGCGTGTCGGTGTTGAGGTTCGCCGAATTGGTCGCCGAGGTGCTGCCCCCAGGGGTGGTCAACATTGTTTCCGGGACCGGCGAAGTGGTCGGCGACGCGCTGGTTCGGCATCGGCATATCCGCAAGATCACAATGACCGGTTCCACCGAGACCGGTCGCGTTATCCAGCGCGCGGCGGCCGACAGGCTGACACCGTCGGTCTTTGAGCTCGGCGGGAAGTCGCCGAACATCGTCTTCGCCGACGCCGACCTCGATGCGGCCACCATCGGTGTGACGACGCTGGGAATTTTCATCCCCAACGCCGGCCAGGGCTGTGTGGCGGGCTCGCGAATCTTGTTGCAAAGACCGATCTTCGACGAGATGGTGCAGCGCATTCAGGCCGTTGTGGACACGCTCGCGCTCGGTGATCCGCTGGACCCGGAGACGACCATGGGACCGATCATTTCGGCAGCCCAGTACGACCGCGTCGTCGGCTATCTCGAGATCGGCCAGAAGGAAGCCGATCTGCTCTTCGGTGGCCGGCACGGCGGCGATCTCGTTCCGTCGGACCTTTCGGGTGGTCACTGGGTTGAACCGACTTTGTTCAAAGCAAACGACAACTCGCTGCGTATCTGTCAGGAAGAGATCTTCGGACCCGTCGGAGTGGCGATCCCGTTCGACACCGAAGACGAGGCCCTGGCTATTGCCAACGACTGTCGTTACGGACTCGCCTCGGGTGTCTGGACGCGTGATCTGGCTCGCGCGCACCGATTCGTCCGCGAGATCCAGTCCGGCAACGTGTGGGTGAACACGTATTTTCAAACGCGCTACGAGTTGCCGTTCGGCGGTATCAAGGACAGCGGATACGGTCACGACGAAGTCGTCGAGTTCACCCGCGAGAAGTCAGCGGTGATCTCGACCTGATTGCGCACGGGAACAACGCTCAACCCAACGGGCACAACGCTTTCCTTCGACAATGAGCGGTTGCGTCGCGGGGGATTATTCTCGTCGGCGGCGCTGGCGGTGGGTCGCTCCAAGCCCCTTGAGTTCAACGATCCGTTGATTGAGCTTCCGGGTCGCGTTACCCGACCGAATTGCTCGGAAGCAATGCAGTTCAAGACAGTTGCGTCCGCGTTACTCGCTGGCACCGAGGCAGACCGGCTGCAGGTTGGGTATCGCGATCGCTTCGTCACCACTGAATGATCTGTGCTGCAGCGGCTTTGACTGATCGTCGCCGACGATCCGCCGCGGCTGGCCGGAGAGGCCGCTGACGTCGCCTCGGACTCGATGTCGACGCCAGCGGACTCGGCGGACAACGGCGATGCCGCGAACCCGACATGCCCGTGGGCGTTACGTGCAGGCGCCGTCGATCTTGAGCTCGATCAAAGCGTCATCATCCTTCCCGAGACTGCGCAGGATGTCGTCGGTGTGTTCGGCAAACTGTGGTGCCCGGGTCAAAGTTGGCGGTGTCTCGTCGAATTGGACTGGATTGGCCACCAGATGGCGCTGCGCGCCATCTGCATCGGTCACTGTCACGATGTAACCATTGGCGTGCATCTGTGGATCGGTTGCGGTCTCGAGCGGGTTTTGCACCGGTGACCACGGCCCGGTCAAGGAGGCGAGGTGCTGCACCCAATGGGCGTAAGGCTTTTCGCTGAAGGCCTCGGCGATCTGGCGACCGATTTCGTCTGCGTGGGTGATCAGCCCTTCGGCAGTGCTGAAGCGGTCGTCTTCGAGGAGTTGCTCGAGGCCCAGATGTGCGCACAGATCGGAAAAGTGGCGGCCTGGCTGGACCATCATCAGCGTGATGAATCGGTCGTCGGAGGTGCGGTAGTTGCCGATGACGGGATTGACCGCGATGTTCGGCGGTGCCGTGAGCGGCGGAGCGGGGGTGACTTCATCGGTCAGCAGGGCGGTGGTCAGGGAAAGCGCCATCGCCCACGCCCCGACACTCATCAGGGAGACGTCGACCACTGAGGGCTCGCCGGTACGGTCCCGCGCGAACAGGGCGGCCGCGATGCCGCCCGCCATGATCGCTCCGCCAAGAGAATCGCCGTACGCGCCGGCGGGCTGGCGGATGAGACTGGGGCTGTCAGGCGGAGTCGAGCCCCACGCGCTACCGGTCCTGGCCCAGAACGTCGAGCCATCAAAGCCGGCTTTCTGCGCGTCGGGGCCATGCGGTCCGTGGCCACTGCCACGGACGTAGATGATCCCTGGATTCACGCTTCGGAGGTCGTCGACCTCGATGCGAAGGCGGTGGCACGCACTGGGTAGGAAATTCGTGATGAACACGTCGGCATCGCGGACCAGCTCCATGAGTACGGCGTGAGCGCTGGGGATTTCGAGCGCCAGGCCGATGCTGCGCTTGCCGCGGTTGGGGTGCTCCATCAGCGGCTGAAACGACCCCTCGGCAGCACCACCGGCGCCGATCGTGAGCCCTCGCTGTGCGTCACCGGTAACCGCGTGCTCGACTTTGATGACCTCGGCACCCCAGTCGGCCAGGACAGCACCTGCCGATGGCGCGAAGGTGAATTGCGCGACCTCCACCACCTTCACACCCTGCATCGGTTGGACGACCACGTCGTGACTCCTCTCACTCGAACACCGCCGTTGCGATGTAGGCATTTCACTGCCAATTAGACGGTGCGATGTCACTTTGTGTCGCCGGGGGGTGTAGCTTTCAGTCGAACTGATACAGACAGCCCGGAGGTTTTGATGGCCGAGGAAAGGCCGCGTGCTGTGAGGTGGCCTTGTCCGTCTGAAGAAACACTGACGGCTTGGTCCATGAACATCAGAACGAGGAGTAACCCATGAGGGTCATTGACATCGACGCCGGCCTTCTGCGCGAATCGTCCGCGGCAGCACTGCATGCTGCTGAACAGACACAGATCCACATCGACGCCGAGTTCGTCGGCCGGATACCCGAGCTCATGGAGACCTTGCGCAGCGAAGGCCCGTACGCCTACTCGATCATGCCCCATGTCCGGCCCGATGGAACCGTCGCCCTTCCCATCCTTTCCACCGCCGAGGAAATTCGTGACGCCTACACGATGATCCGCGGTGCGAGCGACCTGCTGAGTGTGGAACCGTTGGTGGAGATCCGCGGTACTTGGTACACGTTCCAAGAAGCGACGTCGGTGGGCAGGCCCAAGAACACCGGGATTGCTGGCGATAACTTGACCCTTGGTCTGTTCCCGGTGTCTACCGACAAAGGCATCACCGGTGAACTGGTGTGGGTGGTGAAGCCCCGAGCTGAACTCGGCGCCAATGTCCGAATCGGCGATGCGGACAAGTCAACCTGGGAGCTTCGCCGTGAGGTGCTGGCGCTGCATAGGCGATACCTTGGGGCGCTCGGTGATGCTGATGTGGACACGATCGTGGACTGCTTGAGCGACGGCGTAGCATCCGCGGTCCGCGACTACGTCGACGACACCGGCAAGCTCGCCAGCATGGAGGGCAAGGCCGCGCATCGTGCGTACTATCAGTCGTTCTTCGACACCTACTCCATTGAGTCGATCGACACGCTCGATCAGGTCGTGCAGGATTCGTACGTTTTCACTGAGTTGCGGTTCACGGCGATCCCGCGGGGTGCAGACTCGGGTCCCGTCGCGTTCCACACCGCAGAGTTCCACGTGGTTGGCGGCGACGGGTGCTTTATCGCCCGCATCGGTCATGGCACCGACCCAAAGTAGCGGCAGGAGAATCGCGGTGAGAGGCATAGACGGCGGGCTTGGGCCGATCACGAACCGACGAATCAATCGGCGAGACGCAAGGACGCCCTGGGATGAGCAGGCGTCTCGCTACCGGCTTCACGTCGCAGCCTCAAACGTAGTCGAGCTCATCACTGTCGCAGGTGGCTGGCTGGCTGATCGGGCGATGGCGGGATGGGAAGTGACAGGTTTCATTGCCGATCTGCACGACGATCGGCCCCTCCAGATTCTTGGTGTTGATCCGGTTCAATTCAACCCTGCGCTGGATCTTCGGGACTTGTGCGAGGCCGACTCCTTAGCCATTTCGCCGGATCTGTTCATACACGAGTCGCGAATCCGCACACGGCTGTCACGCGCCGCGACTCTCGGCAAGCCAGAAATCATCTTCGTCGGCGAGTCAATTCCCGCTGACGCTTGGGGCAAGCCAACCCGGGTAGAACATCAATGCAGCGGCGCTGCAGCCGCTTTCAAGCGGCATGCCCTGGCGGCGGCCGGGCAGCCAACAGATAGCGTCACCGACCGCGAGGTACTTCTGAGCTGGTCGACGCCCCGCGAAATTCGGCTGGGCTGCCGTTTGCTAACGGGTGGAAGATCTGATGCGCCAGACACCGCGAGTGCGGGCAGTGAGCAGCGGAGGTCTCACCGTTCCGCCACATCAGTCGCGCCGGCCGTCCGTCCCCAGAGGATTGTTGAGTGCTGATGAGTACTGAATTGTCCTCACCGCGATGTGCTTCGGCGTCGCGAAGGTTCACCGGGCTGCCAGGATCTATGACATCGCACACCCGAGAACTCGCCACCACTCATCGGCCGTGACAGTACGGACCGTCCATGGCTGATACATCGCGGCACTACGCGACCGTCTGGGAGACGATCGCCGATCGTACTCCGGAGCGGCCCGCGTTGCGGCACGGCGAACGTCAGGTGTCGTGGGCCAAGTTCGAGGAACGTTCGGCCAGAATTGCCTCTGCGCTTCAGAATTGGGGCTGTGGCCGTGGCGACGGCGTCGCTGCTTACCTGTACAACTGCCCGGAATACCTTGAGATCTTCTTTGCCGCGCTGAAGATTCGCGCGGTGCCGTCAAACGTCAACTACCGCTACACGAGCGACGAACTGTTGGCCCTGCTCGACAACGCCGAAGCCAAAGTCCTGTTCTTCGATGTTGCTCTCCGCGACCGGGTTGCCGCGATCGCGGACCAGGCGCCGGGACTGGTGCTCGTCGAGGTCGGTGGGCATGAGGCCGCGGCGATTTCGGGATCCCTCGCCTACGACGACGTCCTGGCCGCGGCCGACCCCGCACCGCGGATTCATCGTGACGATGACGACGTGTTTCTGTCGTACACCGGCGGAACGACGGGACTGCCCAAAGGCGTACTGATGCGGATCGGGCAGAGCGCAGACAATTCCTCGTTGTTTCGCGACCTGTTCTTCGGCGAGCGGACGGGGCTTTCCCCGGTGCAGTACGCGGTCACGCTAGCAGCAGAGGGAGCGGCGCCGTCTGCGATTCCGGCCTCGCCGTTGATGCACAGCACAGGCTTGGTGTTCGCCTCCTTGCCTACGTTGTGCGCCGGCGGCCTGGTGACCACCCTGTCGAGCACCTCGTTCGACGCGCAAGAGCTCCTCGGTGCCGCGGAAACCGTCAGGCCACAGGTGATCGCGATCGTCGGCGATGCTTTCGCGCTACCGATCGTGCGGGCGCTCGACCACGCGCGGTCCGACGGCCGTCCCTACGACATGTCATCGCTGCGGGTGATCTGCTCGGCAGGCGTGGCATGGAGTGCGCCGATAAAGGAACGCCTGCTGGCGCATCTTCCGCACACCACTCTGCTTGACGCCTGCGGGGCAACCGAGGGTCTGTCCTACGGCTTCAGCCAGGTGCGGTGCGGGGATGCGTTGTCCACGGCGACATTTCAGGCCGCCCGTGGGCTGAAGGTGCTCTCGCCACAGGGCCGGGAACTTGGCCCCGGCGCGGTGGGTCTGCTGGCCGGACCCACGACCGCCTCGGGCTATCACCGCGACCCCGAGAAGACCGCGGCCGCATTCCTGGTGATCGACGGTGTCCAGTATGCGATGCCCGGAGATCTGGGTCGGATAGCGGATGACGGCACCGTCACGCTGATCGGCCGGGGGACGGCCACCATCAATACCGGTGGGGAAAAGGTGTATCCCGCGGAAGTGGAAGACGCGATTCGTCGTCTTCGTGATGTCGATGACTGCTTGGTACTCGGCGTACCCGACCCGCGGTTCGGTCAGTCGGTCGCCGCGCTGGTGGTCCGTGCCGGTGGACATTCCCTCGGCGCCGACGAGGTGGCTAGCACGGTGCGAACGTCGCTGGCCGGATACAAAGTCCCGCGACGCATTCGATTCGTCGAGCAGATACCCCGGCTGCCCAACGGCAAGATCGACTACGCGAGCGCGTTGAGCATCGCGCAAACCGACACCACCAGCCGGGCCACGCCGGCGACCTGACTGCGCGAAGATTGCGCTCCTATCTCGGGCCTGGAAGTTCGTCGAGCGATGAGGTTCAGCAGTCGGCGATCGGCTGGCTACCAATAGGCTGTTGCGAGACGAGCGATCTCCTCAGTATCACCGCGCACCGGTACTCCTGAGGGCGCTATCTGCCGCGGTCAGCACGCATTGCTAGCTAGGCGAAATTGCCGCAAAAAAATGGCAGACGAGTGCCATAAACGGGTGGCGCAGTGCTACGGTCGGAGGAGATGACGAACGTGGGCAGTCGGCTCTGCGGATGCGCGATTCCTTGCAGCCGTTGGCAATTTCAAAGGAGACATTGTCGCAGTGAACGAGGTGAGGTCGAAATTCCCACGCTCGCAGGCCGCCGTCGTCGGCATCGGGTGCACCGAGTTCTCCCGTGACTCTGGAGTTTCCGTCTTCACCCTGGCGGCGCGGGCGGTCAAGGCCGCGGTCGCCGATGCCGGACTGACGGTCAGCGACATCGACGGGCTAGCCACCTTCGGGACCAACGACTCCATCGCGCCCAACCTGCTTGCGCCGTCCCTCGGAATGAAGAACCTCAACTTCTACGTCGATCAGTGGTACGGGGGAAGCGTATCGCTGTCGATGCTCGGGCAGGCCGCACTCGCCGTCAGCGCCGGCGTCGCCGACTGCGTGGTCTGCTACCGGGCGATCAACGGTCGCAGCGAGAATCGCCTCAACGGCTCGGCGACCACCGTCGCCCGACAGCCCTGGGACATGGCAGTGAAGGCGTCGGCAGGCGTCGTCGCACCGGCTCAGGAAATCGCCCTTGCCGCGCGCAGCCACATGGAGCGCTACGGGACAACGTCGGAAGATCTCGGTCGAATTGCGCTGCTGAGCCGGCACAATGCGCTCGATAACGACCGCGCGATGATGCGCACGCCGATGACGATGGACGACTACATGACCAGCCGATGGATCGTCGACCCGTTTCGCAAGTTCGACTGTTGCCTGGAGACCGACGGCGCGGTGGCGGTGGTGGTGGTCAGCGCCGAACGCGCGAAGGATCTACCCCACCGTCCGGTGCTGATCGGCGGGGCGGCGTGGGGCGGCGGCGTGAACATCATCAACAATGGTCATGAGGATTTGTCCCAGTCACCGGCGCGGTTGATCGCCCCCCGGCTGTACAAAGCGGCCGGACTGGGGCCCTCCGACATCGACTTCGCCGAACTCTACGACTGTTTCACCTTTACCGTGTTGTCACAGATCGAGGGCTATGGATTCGCCGAGCCCGGCGGTGTCCCCGATATGTTGGCTGCCGGCGCGTTCGACCGCTCGGGTGGTTCGTTGCCGATCAATACCCACGGCGGATTGCTCTCCGAGGGGTACTTGCACGGGCTCAACCACATCTTCGAGGCGGTTGAGCAGATCCGCGGTGACGCCGGCGATCGACAGATTGACAAGCATGATGTGGCGCTGGTAACCGGGCAACTCGGATACGTCAGCGGATATTCTTCGGCTGCCGTGCTGGTCGGTGCATGATGGCTGGGCCCCGGTTAATCCCAGTGCCCGACCAGGATTCGGCACCGTACTGGGCAGCATTGGCCGACGGCCGGCTGGAGCTGCAGCACTGCCGCACCTGCACCCATTGGACTTGGCCGGCCCGCCCGATCTGCTCGTGGTGCCAGGGTGAGGACTTGACGTGGGAACAGGTCAGCGGCCTCGGCGAGGTGCACAGCTGGATTGTGACCTACCAGCCGTACGGGCCGGCCTTCGTCGATGAGGTTCCGTACACCGTGGCGCTGGTGCGGCTGGACGAACAGCCCGACCTCCTCATACCGGGCCCGTTGACGTCGGACGTGGACATCCACCAAGGCTTGAGAGTGCATGCCATACCGGAGCGTGTGGCCGATGCCGTCGGTGTACTCACGTGGACTGCCGACATGCAGGAAACCACCAGTGAGACAGCTCACAACGAGTGATAGGGATGAAAACCAATGTCGCAACTCACGATTCGTGATCTCGCCCCGGCGTTCGGTGCGGAGATCGAGGGCCTTGACCCCAGCAGCAAGCTCAGTGGGGATGACGCGGCCTTGCTGCGCCGCACGTTTGACGAGCGGGGGCTGTTGAGGTTCCGCGGTCTTGAGCTGGAACCCGATTATCAGAAATACCTGGCGAGCCTGGTGATCGGTCGCGAGGGCCCGGCACCCGACGGCGCCCCCTACGACACGTCGGATGTGTTCTACGTGTCGAATAAAGAGGATGACGGCGGTGCGCCATTCGGGCGGCTGCTCTACCACTGCGACATGATGTGGTCGGACGACCCATTTCAGGTGTTGACGCTGTATGGGTTGGAAGTGACCCAACCTGCGGTACCGACCGTGTTCACCAGCGCCACCCACGCGTGGAAGACGTTGCCGGCCGAGCTGCGCGCGCGGATTGAGGGTCTGCACGCCCTCCACATGACCGGACAGGCTAGGCGCGCCGGCGATGAGCCGGGCGAGCTCCTGCAGGCTGAGCGTGCGACCGCCCGATCGGTGACGCGACCGATTCCCTTCATTCATCCGCGCACCGGAGACCCGATCCTGTACGTCAGCCAGATGATGACGCGAAAGATCGTTGAGCTGCCAGGGCAGGACAGCGAGGATCTGCTCGGCGAGGTGTTCGCCCACCTTTACGACCCAGCGCAGACGTGGGAACAGGATTGGCGCGAAGGCGATTTCGTGATGTGGGACAACTTCTCAATCCAGCACGCCCGCGGGGAGGTCAAGTTCGATGGGCCGCCGAGGACATTGCGCAAGGTGATCGCGCCTCGGGTGATCGCCGATGTGGAGAAGCCGCGGTTCACCAAGGTCGGCTCCTAGCCGCCTCGCGCAGTTCGTAGTTCGATGTCGACAGAGAAGAAAGCAGGTTCATCACTCAATGAGTGAATTGCGATTCGATGGAAAATCGGCGATTGTCACCGGGGCTGGCCGCGGGGTCGGGCGCGGCCATGCGCTGCTCCTAGCCTCCCGTGGTGCTCGAGTCGTGGTCGCCGATATCGGCGGGAGCCTCGACGGGAGTGGTTCTTCCGCCGAGCCGGCCGAGCAGGTGGTGCAAGAGATCAAGGCCGCCGGTGGCGAGGCAGTCGCCTGCCACTCCTCGATCGCCGAGGTCGAGGGCGCCGCCGCCATCGTGAACACCGCCCTCGACACATTCGGCGGCCTCGACATCGTGATCAACAACGCCGGAATCCATGATCCCGGTGCCTTTACCGACCTGCCGCTCGAGAATTTCCAGCGCATGTTAGACGTGCACTATCTTGGGGTCGTCTATGTGTTGAAGGCGGCATGGCCGCACCTCAAGAAGTCCGGCAGCGGGCGCGTCGTCAACACGTGTTCAGAAGGAATGGCCGGCATGCACCCGAACGTGTCGAGCTATGGTGCGGCCAAAGGCAGTGTGATGGGTCTGACGCTGTGCCTGTCCACCGAGTGTGAGAAAGACGGCATTCGAGTCAATGCCGTTGCACCGCGCGCTGCCACCAGGCTTGCCGACCTCGGCACCCTCGTCGAGGCGTACGGAATCACCCTGGAACAGGCCAAGGCGATCATGGCGCCGTACACCCCCGAGGCGGTGGCACCGGTGGCGGCTTACCTCGCTCACGAATCGTGTGAGCTGAATGGGGTGGTATTGGCCACCGGTGGCGGTCAGGTCCAGCGCCTCGCGCTCATGGAAAGTGAAGGCATCAAAGTCGATGGGCTGACCGTCGAGGACGTTGCGGCCAACATCGGCATCGTGACCGACCTCGGCAACGCGCAGGTTCTCGCAGGGCACTGATCGGCCCGACCAGACCCGGTTCATCGAGAAACACTGTCAGGCGGTCGGGCCCGGCATCCGCGGCCTTCGCAATCCTTGTGCGGCCGCGAGACATCTCCTGTGCTACGGCCAGTCGCGGGCGGGGACGAACAGTGACGTGGGGTGCGATCGGCCCCGGAGGACCGTGTCGCCCCGCGGCCGCCAGTTCAATCGCTCAACGGGACCGGCCCGATCGAGCGCTGCTGCCGAACACACGATCTTCTGCTCGGTCGACTTGGCGAAGTCAGCCAACCGCGCTGCTTCATTAACGGCATCGCCGATAACCGTGTATTCGTACCGATTTTCGGCACCGATGTTTCCGGCGAAGACGGACCCGGCGGAAACGCCGATGCCGAAGTCGACAAGCGGCAGTCGGCGCATCTTGATGCCTAGCGCTCGAGCGGTCGCCAACGCCTCTGCGGTGGCGGTCCCGCTCGGCAGCGGTACCCCGAAAATGGCCAACGCGGCATCCCCCTGGAATTTATTCACCAGGCCGTGGTGTTCATCGACTTCGTTGACCACGATGCCGAAGAAGTCATTGAGCAGTTGAGCCACCTCGTGGGGGGAATGACTGGCAGCGAACTGTGTCGATCCCACCAAATCGATGAACAGGACCGCGGCCTCGCCGACGTCGCCGGACAGCGATGCACCCTGTTCGATCGCCCGCTGGGCCACGTCGGATCCGACATGGCGGCCGAAAAGGTCACGCAGCACATCGCGTTCCGCAAGCCCGGAGACCATCTTGTTGAACCCGGTCTGCAAGCGCCCGATTTGGGAACGCTCGTAAACGCTTACCTCAGTGTCGATGCGCCCGCGTTCGACCTGCGACATCGCGTCGATGACTTCTTGAAGAGGGTCGGATATGGATCGGGAAATCAGAAACATCGCCGGAAGTCCAACGAGGCCTGCGGCGAGTGCTACCACGAGCACGGAAATATTGACGTCCGATGAATCGGCCAGTGTCCCACCGTTGGATTGCACGACAACCAAACCGGCAATTACCCCGCACGGCACCGTGTTGCACAGTAACCAGGTCACCATCAATCGCGTGAGGACATCGGGTGCGGAAATGCTGCTGCCCGATTCCTTGATCGCCGTCAATACGATTGGGCGCAGGTCGTGTTGGGTGATCAGTGCAGCGGTGCTGATCGCCGCGATGGCGCCCAGAAGGGCCCCCAGGGCCGTCGGCAGCGCGATATCGGTCCATCTGCTGATGTTGGACACAAG
This sequence comes from Mycobacterium sp. BK086, assembly GCA_004362315.1. Classification (GTDB taxonomy): domain Bacteria; phylum Actinomycetota; class Actinomycetes; order Mycobacteriales; family Mycobacteriaceae; genus Mycobacterium. The sequence continues at coordinate 32,991 of SNWL01000010.1, read as the reverse complement.
GACAGTCGCCCCGCCTGCAAACCAGATGCCGGCGAGGATCGCTGATTGCCGTCTGACTAGGCCGCGGGCCGCTCGACGCTGATGCGAATCAGGTTGTGCGCCAGCTAAGTACCACCGCAATCCCGGAGTGATGATCAGCACTCCGGCGAGTGCGACGCCAATGCATTGGGCCATCACCACCACAACCGCGGTCACCAAGTTGGGCGCGAAAACACCCTGGACCGGCCGAAGGCCCAGGGGCACCACGATGGCAACGGCCGCCCCGATCGCCATCAGGTGGGCGGCGGCGAGGCGCGCACCGTAGGCCGCGGCATACCGGCGAACCGAGCGTGGTCGAGCCGGCGAGGACACCGCGAGCCTGCGTTGCCTATTTCGGCGTGAACGCGAGCCGCAGCATGGCGCATTGGCTGTCGAAGAACGACCGAGCAACCCGAGTCTTCGGCTGGATGGCATCGAAGCCGTGAAATGCGCCGGGAACCACCGTCACCTCACACGGAACCCCGGCGTCCTTCAACTGTTCGGCGTAGGCGAGATCCTCATCGTGAAACAGGTCGAGATCCCCGACACCGATCCAAGCCGGGGCAAGCCCAGCCAAATCTGTCCGGCGAGCTGGCACTGCCAGGTTCGGATCGGTGTCGCCGAGGTATGAGTGCCAGCCGAATCCGTTGCTGCTGCGGCTCCACAGTCGGCTCTTGGGATGCTCTGCCTCGGGTCGGTCAGCCGTGCGGTCGTCGAGCATGGGATACACCAACAGCTGCGCTCGAATAGATGGTCCGCCGCGGTCGCGTGTCAACAGGGCCAGCGCCGCTGCGAGCCCACCCCCCGCGCTTGCGCCCCCGACCGCGATGCGCCCTGGGTCCACCGACGACAGTTGCGCCAACCATGTCAAGGCGGCGTAGCAGTCGTAAAGCGCAGCAGGGTATGGGTTTTCGGGCGCCAGCCGGTAGTCGACCGCCGCAACGACCGCGCCAAGCTCACTGGCGAACCGCGCGCACAGCTTGTCGTCCAGAGCCGCGGTGCCGATCACGTAGCCGCCGCTATGGATCCACAACAGCGCCGGGCACGGGACGGATGTGAGCGCGGGAACGAACACCCGCACCGACACCCCCGGTCGCAGCTTCACAACCTTGATGTGGCTCGGTGTCCGGCGGGCAAGAATCCGATGCGGAAACCGGATCAGCCGATATGTTCGCGGCGTCACCACCTGCTTGGGCAGAAACCGACCCAGCCGGCGCAGGTCGGGATGAAAATCGGTGCCGGGCATCAGATTCAGTGGTCGCCGACTAGCACCTGGATCGCAGCGACCGGGCAGGTGTCAGCAGCCTCGATCAGCAACTCGCGGTCATCGATGACGGGATCTGCGACGGTCGACTTGCCATTCGGGCTGGCCAAGAAGGTGTTCGGGGCGATCGCGCGACACATCGCGTTGCCGACGCACAGATCCTCGTTGACACTGACGGTCGGTGAGTTGGGGTTCATTGGTCGCTCCTCTTCGTTGTCGAAGCGCACCGATCGGCTAGACAACGGTGCCGCCGGCGATCAATGCGCGCAGTGCCTGCTGGTCGACGGTCCCCGACGGTACGGCGGGTCTCTGCTGGCGCGCTGCTTCAACCCACTGGTCCAGCACGTTGTCGCCCGACAGGGGTGTCCGTGTGTTGTCCCGTTCGAGAGTGCCGGTCGCGTCCGGGGAAGTCATACGCCAAGCGCCTCGAGCAGGTTCTCACGGTGCCGTGCCGGGCTGCCCAGCAGATATTCGCTGCTCTTAGCGCGGCGGAAGTACAGATGGGCCGGATGCTCCCAGGTGAAGCCGATGCCACCGTGGATTTGGATCGTGTCGACAGCGACGCGGAAGTACGCCTCGGAGCAAAAGACCTTTGCCATGGCGGCGACAACTGGCAGGTCGGGGGGGCTTGTCGCGGCAACCGTCGCGGCGTGCCTGACGATCGAGACCATCCGCTCCACGTCAAAGGCCATGTCAGCGAGCTTGTGTTTGATCGCCTGGAAGGCGCCGATAGGCCGGCCGAACTGGTGACGGAGCCTGGCGTAGTCGACGGACAGCCGCATGAGTTCGGCGGCCGCACCGGTCTGCTCTGCGGCGAGCGCGACACAGGCGTGATCGAGCATCGACGCCACCGCGGGGGCGGCGGTGCCATAATCGCCGACCAGCGTCGCCGGGGCGGCATCGAACCGCACCTTGGACTGGCGCCGGGTGAGGTCTAGCGTCGAGAGCGGCACGATCGTCACGCCAGGGCCGTCCGCGTCGACGGCGTACACGCTGGAGCCGTCCGCCGCGGTGACCACCACCAGAATCAGCCCGGCCGCATCAGCATTGAGGACCATCGTCTTTTCACCAAGCAGCCGCCACTCGTGCCCGCTGCCCGTGGCCACGACATCGGACAGATCGCGCGGATCCCACGAGCCGGCGCCTTCGGCGATCGCGACGGTTGCGATGAGCTCGCCACTTGCGATTGCCGGTAGATAGCGAAGGTTGGCCTCCGCGTCGCCGATCTCGACGAGCAACCGGGCTGCCAGGGCGATGGTGGGGAAGAAGGGTGACGGGACCAGCGCGCGGCCCAATTCCTCAAAGACGATAGTCGTTTCCTCCGGCCCGTACCCGGAGCCGCCGAACGGCTCGGGCAGGCTCAGACCATGCAAGCCCAGCTGACCGGCCATCAGGCCCCAGAGCCCCAAGTCATAGCCCTGTTCGCTGTCCGCGACGCTCCTGACCGCAGCCTCGGGGGAGCGTGATTCGAGCAGGCGCCGAATGGTTGCCCGCAGTTCGGCGTGCTCGTCACTGACTAGATCGGGGATGAACACGTACACCTCACGCTGATGATTGCCCGTTGGATCGGGCAGACGTCCCCGCTGTCTGGTTGAACGGGAGATCCCGATCGGCTTGCCGATCGCGGGGCAGCCCGAGCAGCCGTTCGGCGATCGTGTTCTTCTGTATTTCGGTCGTTCCGCCCGCGATACCGGTCATCGGGAAGAACAACAGCTCATGAGCCCAATGCGCGCTGTCGAGATCGTCGTGCTCCCACGCCAGCACATCCGGGCCGCCGACGAGTATCGCTGCTTCGGCGGAGGCTCGTGCCGAGCGCGCGATGCCGACCTTCCCGATCGATCCGACTGGGCCCATCTCAAGACCGGCGGCGGCAGCGGCTCGCATCCGTCGGCCCATGAAGTCGAGCAGTTGTTCGTCGATGTAGATGTCGGCCAGCCGGGTACGCACCGCCGCGTCGGTGTGTACTCCGCGTTTGCGGGCCAGCGCGACGAGTGGATCGAAGGTATCGGGTGCGAGTCGAGCGCCGGTGGTTCCCGCACTCAACGCGATTCGCTCGTGCAGGAGCATCTGGTTCAGCACCGCCCATCCGGCGTTGTAGCCGCCGAGCAAGTTGGCCTGCGGAACTCGGACGTCGTCCAAGAACACCTCGTTGAAGTGGGACTCGCCGGTCATCTGCCGTAGCGGGCGGATGTCGACACCGGGACTTCGCATGTCGACGATCAGCATCGTCAGACCTTTGTACTTCGGCAGTGATGCGTCGGTGCGCACGAGCGCTGCAGCGTAGTCGGCCTCGCCGGCGGCTGACGTCCAGACCTTCTGGCCGTTCACAACAAGCTGATCGCCGTCAAGCGTGGCGCGCGTCGTGACGCCGCCGAGGTCGGAACCCGCACCAGGTTCGGACAGCAGCTGCGTCCACACCTCATCGCCGCGCAACATGGCTGGCAGGTGACGTTGTTTCTGGTCCTCGGTGGCGGTGTCGAGCAGCGTCGCCGCGCAGATTCCGACGGTTACGGAGCTATTCGTCAATGCCCAACCGCACCAGGCGGTTTCCTCGTTGAGGATGGTCTGATACTCGGCCGGCAATCCTCGGCCCCCGTATTCGACGGGCCAGGTGACATGCAGCAGGCCTGCATCGTACGCGCCCGCCGTGGTCCGGCGACGGTCCTCGTCGGTATACGAAGCCTGCGCTGCGGCATCGACGTTCGCGCTAAACCAGCTGCGCACCGCAGCGCGGAACTCCGTTGCCGACGGGACTTCGGGTTGGACGGCTTCGGCAGTCACCGCTCCCATTGTGCGCAAACCCTCCCAACACGACATGGTGGCCGGACTGCCTACGCCATAATTCGTACGGAGTGCGTCCGATATGTGGGTAACATACCGCATGCTGGAGGCCGCTTCAAGGGGTGCGCCAGGGGCGGACGCCTCGACCGGTAGGATTCGTACGGTTTCGGTCCGCTGGTCCGCCCCAAAGATTCGCCACCGCTGGGGCCCGCGACGTTGGAGAGGGTCCTGATGACTGAGGCTGGTGTTGCCCCCGCCACCGTTGGGCGTAAACGTGATCCGTTGATCGAACCGCGGGTGTTCGAAGCGGCCATCCGCGTGTATGCCCGCGACGGGTGGGCCGGTTTCACCTTCGAGGCGGTCGCGCGTTCCGCGCGGGTCGGCAAGCCTGCGATCTATCGGCGCTGGTCCAACCGTGAAGAGTTACTGGTGGCGGCCCTGCATACAGCGGATTTTCCGACTGCGCGCGACTGCGGCTCGGTGCGCCAGGATCTCTTGGACTACGCCGGTCAGTGGGTTGAGTGGTATCAGCACGCGCACCGCGCGCTGGCCGCGCGGCGGATCGTCTACGACGGCCACGCCAATCCGGGATTGCAGGCTTTGCACCATGGCCTGATCGTCAAGCCGCGCACCGAGGCCGCCCGCGATATCACCCGCCGAGCGATCAAGCGCGGTGAGATCGATTCGACCGTGCGGTCGTCAACAGTCGTCGATCTGCTCGTCGGAGCCATGTCGACACACTGGGAGATGACGCCGGAGACGGGGCGCGCTCACCTGCGGCGCACCTTCCCAGCGTTCGCTGAGTCGTTGGTCGACATCATCCTGGCGGGTGTCCAGGTCGAGTCGGGCGCGGCCGTTCTCGTTCCGGTCGACCGGGACGGCGTGCACCGCACGAACGACAGGAAGCAGACACGGCGCGCCGTACGTCGATAGCGCGCTAGGCTATTGCGAACGAGACTCGTACGTAATATGGTCGTCGACCATGGGATCCGTGCTCGGGCTCCAAGGCGGTGCTTTGCGTGCCACGGCAAACGAGTTGTCCAACAGAGGAAATTCCGCGCTTAGACACCGCTGGATTCTCGACTGGAGAACAATTGCAGGCGCATATCGGTCGCGAGTCCGTACGAGCTCTACTAACTAACAAGTGAAGTCAGACGTCATGAGGGAGACACCAATGAAGGTGAGCGTGGAGGCCGACAAGTGCGTCGCGGCTGGGCACTGTGTGGTGGCAGCCCCCGATGTTTTCGACCAGAACGAAGATGACGGTGTTGTGATCGTGCTCGACGACGAACCCGGTCCCGAACACCATGACGCGGTACGCCAGGCGGCTCAGCTCTGCCCGGCTGCAGCGATTCGCCTCATCGAGAAGTAGCCCCGGGGATACCGGACTGACACACCCCCGACACCGCCCAACCACTGGAGAGCCGTGACTACGACAAGCGATACCAACGACACAACCAACCTGCCGAGCTTCCCGCCCACGCGTCCGGCGACGTGCCCCTTCGATCCGCCGGCAGAGTTCGCGCAATGGCGAGAGACGGACGGCTTGCGGCGTGTGGTGTGGAACGGTGTCCCGGTGTGGGCGGTGAGCCGGTACGACGACATCAAGTTCGCGTTGACCGACCCGAGGATCAGCGCCGACACTCTCGGCAAGCTGCAGCCAGGCTTCCCCGATGGAGCCGAGAGCACGATTCCGATTTTTCCCCGGATGGATGACCCGGAGCACAACAGGATCCGTCGTCTGCTGACAAAGGATTTCACCGTCAAACGGGTTCAGGGCATGCGACCACAGATCCAGAAGATGGTCGATGAGTTTCTTGACGACATGATCAAGAAGGGCCCGCCCGCCGATGTGGTACGCGACTTCGCGCTGCCCGTCCCTTCCCTGGTGGTCTCGATCCTGCTCGGGGTGCCCTACCAGGACCACCAGTTCTTCCAGAAGCACAGCCAGGTGGTGCTCAACATGGAAGCTTCGGCCGAGGACCACGCGAACGCCTCGATCGCACTGTTCGGGTTCCTCTACGAACTGATCGGCAAGAAGGAACACGAGCCTGACGACGCTCTGCTCAGCCGCGTATTCCATGAACACGTCGTCAACGGTGAGCTCAGCCGTGAAGCGTTGGCCGCCAACAGTGTTCTGCTGCTGCAGGCCGGCCACGAAACCACGGCCAACATGATCACCCTGTCGACTCTGTACCTTCTGCAACACCCCGACCAGTTGGCCCGAATCCGCGACACCGAGGACCCCGCGGTCGTCACGAAGGCGATCGAAGAACTGCTGCGCTACCTCACCGTGGTCACCAGCCTCGTTGAGCGCATCGCTGCCGAGGATGTCGAGATTGGTGGCCAGCTGGTCCGCGCCGGTGAGGGTCTCATCATCAATCTTCCTGCCGGAAACCGGGATTCGGCATTCCTTGCCGACGCCGACAGCTTCGACATCGACCGCAACAATGCCGGCCATGTCGCATTCGGCTACGGCACCCATCAGTGCATCGGACAGGTGCTGGCCCGTGCCGAACTCGAGATTGCGGTGCCAGCGTTGCTGCGTCGCATCCCGGGGCTGCGGCTGGCGGTGCCGCTGGAGGACTTGCAATACCGCGGCGACATGGGCGTCTTCGGTGTTCACGCCATGCCCGTCACTTGGTAACGGGGTCGGGCATGACAGAGCTCGGGTTCCACGGCAAGGTCGCGATCGTCACCGGCGCTGGTGGGGGACTAGGTCAACAGCATGCGCGACTGCTGGCGTCGCGTGGCGCGCACGTGGTGGTCAACGATATCGGCGTCTCGGTTACCGGGGAGTCTCCGGACAACAGCCCCGCCGAGGCGGTGGCCCAGGAGATCAGGGATCAGGGTGGGGAGGCGATAGCCGACACCACCAGCATCGTCAGCGCCGAGGGTGGGCAAGCGCTCGTACAGAAGGCGCTCGATAACTACGGGCGCATCGACATCGTGGTGAACAACGCCGGGATCCTGTGCGACGCGGATTTCGACGACATGACCGAGGAACGCCTCGATCCGCTCATCGACGTGCACCTGAAGGGGACGTTCTTCGTGACCAGGCCGGCCTGGATCGCGATGCGCAAGCAAGGCTACGGGCGGGTTGTGAACACCACGTCGGCGGCCGGTCTGCTGGGCACTGCGAAGAAGAGCAACTACGGTGCGGTCAAGGGCGGCATCCTCGGCCTGACCAAGGTGTTGGCCGCTGAGGGAGCACCGCACAACATCAAGGTCAATGCAGTCGCACCATTTGCCATGACCCGCATGCTGACCCACTCCATGGACAGCGCCGGCGATGCCGCCGACCTTGACCCTGCTGTGATGGAGATGATGCAGGGCTTCATGCGCAAGCTCGACCCGGCCCTGGTCTCTCCGGTGGTGGCATACCTGGCGCACGACGAGTGCACGGTGTCCGGCGAGATCTACACGGTCGGTGGCGGGCAGGTCTCGCAGTTCTTCATCGGCCGCACCGCGGGCTACTTCAACCCGAGATTGTCGATCGAGGATGTCCGAAACCACTTGGACCAGATACGAGATCCCGCGGGGCACACCATACCCGCGGACCCTGGGGATGAGACGGCCCAACTGTTCCAGGCGATTGCCACCGGCTCGACAGCCGCTCCAGGGTAGGCCGAACGCCCGTTATGCCGACGGCGGCGGGCTGGCGACGAACCATCCCGCGCACAGCTCGCTCATGAGCGCGAATCCACCGTCGATGGCGGCGGCCAGGTCGGTGCCGTTGTCGTTGTGGACCCACTCGCTGACGGTCTCACTGAAGGTCCCGAGCATCATCGCGGCAGCGATCCGGCACCTCTGGTCCGGTGCCGCGAGGCCGTGGCGCTCGGCGAGTGCATCGCGAATCGTGGCTTGCCATTTCACCGCGATGACCGAACTCAGCCCGTGCAGCAGGGGTGAGGTTTCGGCGGCCAGGTATTGACCGCGCACCCGCGTCGGCTCGAGCAACGAGACCCACTTGTCCAGGATGGCGTGCTTGACTGCGGTGACGTCGTCCTCCGAGGGAGGCCGGTCGATAATCCCTCGTTTCAGGGCCGGCAACCAGTCGACCCGCTCATCGCTCTCGCCGCCGAAAACGACGTCGCTCTTGGTCCTGAAGTATCGGAAGAAGGTCGCAGTCGATACCTCGGCCCGCTCGGCGATCTGCTCGACGGTGGTGGTCTCGAAGCCGTGTTCGGCGAACAGTTCCAGGGCGGCGTCCTGGATTGCGACCAGGGTCTTGTGCTTCTTGCGAGAGCGCAGCCCGGACCCGGCCGGGTCTTGCTGGATTGCCCCTTGACTGGATGTGAGCACGGACATAGCGTAGCGATATGAAATATGAGATGCCACTCTCAAACGAGAGTAGAGCATCGGATTCTTCCGTCGCGGGCGGTTCTCGCTCACCCCGTGGCCTGCAACCTTTTGGAGGACAGCAATGAGCAGTACCGACTGCGTCGCGGTTCAGTTGCCCCTGCAACGGACCAGCGTGCTCGACATTGCGCCGCAATACCGTGAGCTCAGGAGCGAGGCGCCACTGACCCGGGTGCTGACTCCCACCGGGGATCCGGCATGGATCGTGACCGCCTACAAAGAGGCACGCGAAGTGTTCGGCGATTCCGCCCGATTCGGTTACTACACGCACCCGGATCCCGAGAACGCATCCTCGTTGTCGGATGCTGCCGTGCACTCAAAGCCGATGGACGGTAATGACTTCGAAGGCGATATGGCACGGCTGCGCAAGTTGATGGTGCCGTCGTTCGCGCCCAAGCGGCTAAAGCTCTTGAGCGGCTGGATCCAGGAGCTCACAGACGGGTGTCTCGACGAAATGGCCGCCGCGCACGAACGCAGCCCCGACGGCGTCGTCGACTTTCATCAGCTGGTGGGATTTCGGCTGCCGGTGCTGGTGATCTGCGCCCTCCTCGGAGTGCCGGACGCCGACCGCGACTATGTCATCGGACTCTCGGACCGGATGGGTAGCACCGTCGATGGTGCCGACGCGATGGCGGCGATGGCCGAACTGAATGGCTACGGCGAGCGCATGCTGGCGGGCAAGCGCGAAAACCCTGGCGAGGACGTGTTTTCCGACCTGGTGGCCGCGCAGCAAACCGACGCCAACCTGTTCTCCGACGCCGACATGACGCGCTACGCGATGGGCCTGGTCTTCGCGGGCCATGAGACCACCGTGGCCCGGATGGACTTCGGATTGCTGTACCTGTTGAGTGACACGAGCCGACGGGACTGGCTGCTGGCTGACCTCGAGGGCCGGCTGGACAAGACAATCGAAGAGATCCTCCGCATGACGTCGGCGCACAACATGGGCTTGATGCGCTACGCACTCGAGGACGTCGAAATTGGCGGCGTGAGGGTTGGTCGCGGCGATCTCGTGATCATCTCCGAAGCTGCGGCCAACCGCGACCCGTCGGTGTTCGACAGCCCAGACGAATTCAACCCGGAACGAACACCCAACAGTCACATTGCATTTGGTCATGGTCCGCACTACTGCATCGGCCAGAACCTGGCTCGCACCGAGTTGCGTACCGTGTTGACGTCGCTGTTCCGGCGGTTCCCGCAGCTACGTCTGGCTATTGATGTCGGCGAGCTGCACATTCTCAGCGACCGCACCGGTGGTGGTGTCGGAAGCGTTCCGGTCACGTGGTGACTGCCACATGTTTGCCAATGACGTTAGGAGACAACGCCCATGAGTGCTTTCACGATTAGGAAGCTCACCGAGGGATTCGGCGCAGAGATCGAAGGCTTTCAATTCGACGGCGAGGTGGATGCCGCCACCCATAGTCGGTTGCGGGAAGCGTTCAACGATCGGGGTGTGCTGGTGTTCCGCGGCTTGGACATCGATCGAACGGCACAGGCCTACCTGTCCGAATTGATGATCACGGAGAAGGCTCCCACGCTGTCCGAAGCCGCCGAACTTGCCGGAAAGCAGGACGGCTTCTGGATCTCCAACAAGGAGCCCGGGGCGGCCGCGCCATTTGGTCGACTGCTCTACCACTGCGACATGATGTGGTCGACGGAGCCGTTCTACGTCAACTCGCTGTATGGCGTCGATGTCGAGCCCCCGGTGGTGCCAACACTTTTCGTCAGCGCCGCGTACGCGTGGGAAACGTTGCCGGATTCCCTGAGGGCCCGCGTCGAGAATCGGACCGCAGTCCACGTCACCGGCCCGGAAGGCTTCGATGATCGACGCCGTGGAGACGCCGGCGGAGAGCTGTTGAATCCGATTCGTGAAGAGACCCTGTCGACAACCACTCCGGTTGCACACGATCATCCGCTTACCGGCCGGACCTTGCTCTATGTGAGTCAGGGGATGACCAAAGAGATCGTCGGGCTGTCCAAGGATGAGAGCGAGGACCTGCTCGACGAGCTCTTCAAACATCTCTATCGTCCCGAACACGTGTGGCAGCATGAGTGGCACAACGGTGACCTTGTCATTTGGGACAACCTCGCCATGCAGCATGCCCGGGCCGCGGTTAGCGTCGACGGCCCTGCCAGGACGCTTCGCAAAATCGGGAGCCCGATTCCGGTGACCAACACCCAGGTCCAGGCCTACCAGCCAATCGGCTGACGGTCGTCGCCCGCACTCGGCAGCACCACAAACCCTCGAAGGAAACCGAAGTTATGAAGACAATCTCGATCGCGGAGTTCAACGCCGATCCGATCGCGCAGGACGTACCGGCTCCCGTGCCCGCTGACGGAGAAGTGCTCGTCGACGTCGAATTCGCCTCGGTCAACGGGATGGATGCCATGACGTGGGCAGGTTACATCGAAGGCATGATGCCCTACGAGCTGCCGATCACGTTGGGACGGGACTTCTCCGGCACGGTGTCGGCGCTTGGCGCCGGGGTCGAGGGCCTGGCGGTGGGCGACCCTGTGTTCGGCATGTTGATGAGTATGCCGCTGCATGCAGGGACATTCGCCGAGAGCATCACAGTGCCGACCTGGGGTCTCACCAAGCGGCCCAGTGGATTAGACGCGAAGTCCGCCGGTTCGCTCGGCCTGGCCGGAACGGCGGCGAAGACGGCCGTCGACGCGCTGGCACCGACGGCGGGGCAGACTGTCCTGATCGCCGGAGCCACCGGCGGTGTCGGCGCGATCGCGATCCAGCTAGCGAAGGCCCAGGGTGCCACCGTGATCGCGACCGCGGCCACACCTGAGGAAGTGCTATTCGTGCGCGATCTCGGCGCCGACGAGACCGTCGATTATCGTGGCGATCTCGCGGCCGCAGTCGGCGCGCTGTACCCAGGCGGTGTCGACGCAGTGTTGCACGCCGCCGGTGACGGCGTCGCACTCGCCGGCCTGGCGGCTCCCGGCGGGCGGTTCGCCTCCACCCTCGGCGTCGGCCCGGACCAGCTCGCCGGCCGCGATATCGAAGCCACCGTCGTCATGGCCATCCCCAGCAGCGATACCCTCAGTGTGCTGGCTGCCGCAGTCGCCGACGGCACACTGCGGGTCCCGATTGGCGCCACCTACCCCCTCGATCAGGTTTCACAGGCGTTGAAAGACTTCACCTCCGGCACTGTCGGCAAGATCGCCGTGGCAGTCCGGTAGGTGCAGCGATGACGACCACTGAGAGCGCCGTCTACTTCGATCCGTTTGACCTCGATATCAAGGCAAACCCGTATGAGGTGTATCGGCGGCTTCGCGATGAGGCCCCGCTGTACTACAACGAGGAGCACGACTTCTATCTAGTCAGCCGATTCGCCGATATGCAGCGGATGCTCGCCGATCGGGAGCACTTCATCTCGTCCAAAGGGGGAACCTTCGACGTGATCCGGTCGGGCGTGGTATCCCCGCCCGGGCTGTTCATCAATGAAGACCCGCCGCAACACACCCGGCATCGGTCGATCGTCTCGATTCTGTTCACTCCAAAGAACATGAACGCCCTTGAGCCACAGGCACGCCAATTCTGCGCCACAACACTTGACGCCCTTGCCGGCGCCGACGGATTCGACTTCGTCGCCGACATTGGTTCCGAGGTGCCGATGCGGGTGGTGGGAATGCTGTTGGGTATCCCCGACGAGGACCAGGTACGACTGCGTGATGAGATGGAACGCAGCCTGCAGCGGGCCTACGTCGCTGAGGAAGCCCCGCTTGCCCTGATGCAAGCGATGTACGCCGTGTTCGGCGAATACATCGACTGGCGCGCCGATCACCCCTCTGACGATCTCATGACCCAGCTGCTCAATGTCGAGTTCGAAGACGACAAGGGCATCACGCGTCAGCTCACCCGTGAGGAATTACTGACGTTCTTGATCCTGATCGCCTCTGCCGGCAATGACACGACAAACCGGCTGATCGGCTGGATCGGCAAGGTAATGGCCGATAACCCCGCCCAACGCCAGCTCGTCGCCGAAGATCCATCGTTGATTCCCAATGCGATCGAGGAAATCCTGCGCCTTCAGCCGCCCTCTTACCACATCGCCCGCTACGTGGCTCGCGACGCCGAGTTCCACGGCAAGACGGTCCCGGCGGGCAGCTTGCTCATGTGCCTGCCCGGTGCGGCGCATCGTGACGAGCGGAACTTTTCCGACCCCGATACCTGCGATGTGCGCCGAAACGTAGGTCGCACTATGGCATTTGGATACGGTGCCCATCACTGCCTGGGCGTCGCACTGGCGCGCTTGGAGGGACGCATCGTGCTCGAGGAAGTGCTCAAGCGCTTCCCGACGTGGGAGGTCGACGAGGAAAACGCCAAAATGACACCGGGATTCCTGACCCGCGGATGGGAGAGTATGCCGGTCTTCGTGTAGCGAGCGAAGCTCGACCACAGACGTGAATACCGGAAATCTCAACCGAAAGGATCCCCGTGGCCGCTCGTATGGAGGGCAAGAAGGCCGTAGTAGTGGGAGCGGGTCAGCCGCGCCATCACCTGCTCGGCAATGGACGCGCGATCGCAATGGCGTTGGCGCGCGAGGGTGCCGAGGTCTGTGTCGTCGACCGGTACGAGGATCGCGCCGCTGAGACCGCCGCGCTGATCCGCGCCGACGGCGGGATCGCACACGTGCTGACCGCCGACGTCAGCGTTCCCGCCGACTGCGCGCGCATCGTCGAGGAGTCGCAAGCCGCACTGGGACGGATCGACGCGCTGGTCAACAACGTTGGGGTCAGCTATTGCGACGCCGGGCCGCTCGACCTCGATCCTGCGGGCTGGCAAGAGATCATGGACATCAACCTGCGGGGGATGTGGCTGACCTGCAAAGCCGTGGTGCCGCTGATGAAAGAGCAAGGCGGCGGCGCGATCACCAACATCTCCACAGTCGGTTCCCGTACCGGCGGCGGAACCCTGTTCGCCTACGCGATCTCGAAGTCTGGCGTGAACGCCATGACGCATTTCTTTGCCGTCGAGTACGCCTCGCTCGGCATCCGTTGCAACGCGGTACTGCCGGCATGGATCGCGACTCCGCATTCGATGGAGGGCCTTGTGCACGCCGGAGTCGTCGCCACCGAAGAACAAGTCACGGAACACGCCACGCGTCGAGTTCCGCTGGGGCGGATGGGCACTGCCAGTGACGTTGCCAATGCCGTGCTGTTCCTGTCCTCGGACGAATCCTCATTCATCACCGGTCTGGAAGTGCCCGTCGACGGCGGGATGCTCGCGATCATCGGGCGCTACGAGCGTCCCGAGGCATAGGCCGGCCAACACCGCGACATGGAGGCATCGATGGATGAATTCTCGCTGAAGGGTCGGATGGCCCTGGTTACCGGCGGCGGCAGGGGTATTGGAGCCGAGATCGCCCGCACGCTCGCGAAAGCGGGCGCTGCTGTCGTTGTGACCGCCCGAACGGCGGGCGATGTCGAGGCCGTAGCGAAGGAGATTCAGGCTGACGGAGGCACCGCTCTGGCGTATCCGACCGATATCGCCGATCACGCCAATCTGCCAGGGCTGATCGAAGCGACTGTCGATGAACTGGGTGGCCTGGACCTCGTCGTGAATAACGCCGGCGGCGGCTATGAGTGGTCCCCGTTCCTCGACATCACGGTCGAGCAGTTGGAGGCGTCGTTTCATTTCACTGTCTCGACCCCGTTTCGGCTCTGTCAGCTTGCCGTTCCGCATCTGCTGGAGCGCCCCAACGCTGCCATCATCAATATCGGCTCGGTGACAGTCGGCAAGGCGTTACGCGGTCACCTCACTTACGAAGCAGCCAAGGCCGCGGTCACCCAGCTGACCAAGTCGATGGCCGCCGACCTCGGGCCGCGCATCCGCGTCAACGGAATTCACCCCGGAGCGACAGAAACCGCGTTCATTCGCGAGTTTCTCGATAGTAGGCCGGCAGAGTTCCGCGAGGCGATGATCAGTCGGACCAGGCTGCGCCGCAACGGAACACCTGCCGACATCGCCAACGCGGCCGTCTACCTCGCCTCGCCGGCCGCTTCCTACATCACTGGCACCATGCTGGACGTCAATGGCGGCCCAGTCGATGAGCTCCAGAGCATATTTCCCGATCTAGTTCCTGCATCGGAAGGGCGTTAAATCATGAATAAGCTGCGGTTCGACGGCAAGTCAGTGATCGTGACGGGTGCCGGTCGAGGCTTCGGCCGTGCTCACGCCATGGCGCTTGCGGCTCGGGGTGCCAAGGTTGTGGTCGCCGATTACGGGACGAACGTCGACGGCACCGGCTCGTCGCCCGAGCCGGCACAGACAGTAGCCAAAGAGATCGATGCGGCGGGGGGAGAGGCGGTCGCCTGTTTTGCGTCGGTGGCCGACGAGGCGGGCGCGGCCTCGATGGTTGAGGCCGCGCTCGACGCCTTCGGCCAACTGGACATCGTGGTCAATAATGCGGGAATCTGTGACCCGCAGTTCTTCTCGGAGATGACCATGGAGCAATTCCGCCGGATGCAAGACACGCACTATCTCGGCACAGTCAACGTCACCAAGGCCGCCTGGCCCCATCTGTTGGCAGCGCCCAACGGTTGCGTCGTCAACACCACTTCAGAAGCGATCTTGGGCAATGTGCCCAAGAGCACCGCGTACTCCGCCGCCAAGGGTGCAGTCTTTTCGTTCACCCGCGCCCTGGCCCTCGACGCCAGACAGCACGGTGTGCGGGTGAACGCCGTTGCGCCGCGCGGGATGACGCGCATGTCCGACCCGCCGATGCTGGCGAGGGTCTTCGATCAACCCGCCGAAACCTTCGTCAACCCTTTCTACGAAGCGATGACGCCCGAGGGGGTATCTCCGGCCGTCGTTTATTTAGCTCACCAGTCATGTCCGCTGACCGGTGAAGTGCTCATTTGCGGTGGCGGGCGAACGGTGCGCTTGGCCGTCATCGAGACCACGGGCCTCACCCGTGAGGAGATGACACCTGAAGACATTGGGGAAAGCCTCGATGAGCTGATGGACACCAGCAACGCGCAGGTCTGCGGCTTGGATATGCCCAACCCCTGATCACACGGCGAAAGCTGGGTTACCGCACCACGGTTCGCGCCGCGAAATGTCGGTCGATGGCCTCGGTGTTCCGCACGCCGACCGGCCGTTCTTCGCCCGTCCCGGTCGATCTCCCGACTGCATGATGGGGCCCTCGACACGGAAGGGGAAGGCATGGAACTCCACGACACGGCCGCGCTGGTGAGCGGCGGCGCATCGGGCCTCGGGCACGCGACGGTGCGGGCCTTGGCTGAGCGGGGTGCCCGGGTATACGCAATCGACCTGGAGGCGGCTGTCGACGGTGCGCCCGCGGTCGACGGAGTGACCTACCTTGCGGGTGATGTGACTGACCCGGCACAGGTTGCGGCCGCGGTCGAGCGCGCCGCGACCGGCACAGTGCCGCTGCGAACGGTGGTGAGCTGCGCGGGGATCTCGGCGTACGCGCCGATCCTGTCCGATCAGGGCCAGGCCGATCCCGCCCTGTTCCGCCGGGTCGTCGAGGTCAACTTGATCGGCACCTTCAATCTGATGGCACTGGCGGCCGAGGCCATCGCGAAGACCGAACTGCTAGCCGACGACGCCCGCGGTGTTGTGATAAACACCGCCTCGATCGGAGCGTTCGACGGGATTGCCGGCACATCGGCGTACGCAGGTTCCAAGTGTGGCGTCGTCGGCTTGACGCTGCCGTCTGCGCGAGACCTCGCACCGCACGGCATCCGGGTGATGGCGATCGCGCCCGGTATCTTCGCCACCCCGATGACCGGTCTGCACGACGCCACCGATGCGGGCCGTGCGGCAGTCGGTGCAAATGTGCCGTTCCCGAAACGCGTCGGCAGGCCCCAAGAATTCGCGCAGCTGGTGGTCGACATCATCGAACGTGATTACCTCAACGGCGAAGTCATCCGGCTCGACGGAGCGCTTCGCCTGGCCTAGGCAGCCGACCAACTGCGGCAACACATCCGGCCATTCCACACGAAATTTGCGGCCCGGTCTTCGGCGATTACGTGTTCTCAGTGCGTTCATGCTGGATCTCGGCCCTGCGATCGGTTCGACGACCGCTGGGCGAATCGTCGATCCCTCCAGACGTGAAGGGAATGACCGGATTCCGCTTATGGTGAGGGCACGCTCGACGGGCGTGCTCGCGCAGGCAACATGTGGCGGCGGCGATGAGCTGGTAACCGGCCGTGACCCGACGGGTCACGGCGACAAGTGTGGTGGTGTCGTGAATCGGATTGTGATCGTTGGGGCTTCAGCCAGCGGGTTGGCCACGGCTGAAGCATTGCGCAGGTCGGGGTACGGGGGTGCTATCACGCTCATCGGCGACGAGGTTGAGCGGCCTTACGATCGACCGCCGTTGTCCAAGCAGTTGTTGTGTGGCAGCTGGGACCCAGAGCGGCTCGCGCTGCGCACTGACGCCGACCTCGAATCGATGAATCTGGATCTACGACTGGCGACCCCCGCAACGGGCCTGTGTCCAACGGAAAAGGCTGTCGCGCTGGCTGACTCCAGCCACGTGCTCTTTGACGCCCTGGTCATCGCCACCGGTGTGCGACCGCGTCGACTTCCTGGTCACCAGGATCCTGCCGGCCTACATGTGCTGCGCACCCTGAACGACGCGCTGGTGCTGCGATCGCGGCTGCGCAGTGGGGGACGTCTGGTCATCGTGGGAGCCGGTTTCGTCGGCGCCGAGGTCGCCGCCACCGCGCGTGGGCTCGGGGTTGAGGTGACGATGCTCGAAGCTGCCGCGTTACCCCTGGCACATGTGGTCGGTGAAGCGGCCGGACGTTTCCTGATGCACCTTCACACCAACCACGGTGTGCAGGTGCGGACATCGACGGCGGTCACCGAGATCCTCAGCGCCCAAAACGCGGTGACCGGCGTGCGGCTGGCCGACTCGACGGTGCTGCCGGCCGACGATGTGCTGGTCGCTATCGGCTCGATACCGAACACGGATTGGCTGGATGGCAGCGGGGTCGTCGTAGACAACGGCGTGGTGTGCGATGAATTCGGTATTGCTGCGCCAGGTATTTACGCCGTCGGTGATGTTGCGCGTTGGCACAACCCTATGGTTGGCGCTGCGGTACGGATCGAGCACCGCACCAACGCTGCCGAGCAGGGCATGGTCGTAGGCCACAATGTGCTCAACCCGAACGATCGATGGTCGCTGGCCACGGTGCCCTACTTCTGGTCAGACCAGTACGACACGAAGATTCAGGCGTTCGGGCATTTGAGCGACCATGACGAGGCGTTCGTCTTGGACAACGATGTGGCGCAGGGACAACTGTTGGTGGCCTACCGCAAGGGCGATCGGTTGGCGGGAGTGCTCGCCGCAGGCAAGCCCCCCAAGGTCGTTCGGTCATGGCGGGGACACGTCGTCGCAGGCCTCGAATGGGCGACTGCCCTGTCTCACGGTGACTAGCGCTATTCCTATGATGCTGTTCGTGCTTACGATCCGAATATGTTGGGAAGTAATAAATTTGACCGTCATGTCCAATCGAGGAAATTCCACATCCAGAGTCCTGTTCGAGCGGTGGGCGTGACTATTCGTGGCAACGTAGTGCTGAACACCGCCTGCTGGCGCATGCGGAGTCGGACGCAACGAGGAGACGTGGGAACGCAATCGTGATGGTGCGATCTACCTACCCACGTGTTGCACGCCAATTTGCACGTCCGTTAGGGACGTTCGGTCGTATTGGTGATCACACGATTTTTTATGGGCGGGCGATCGCGGGGACGCCGCACGCGACGATCCATTTCCGCAAGGAGATCATCCGGTTGATCGCGGAGATCTCGATGGGGGCGGGCACCCTGGCGATGATCGGCGGCACCGTGGTGATCGTCGGGTTTTTGACGTTGGCCGCGGGTGGCACGTTGGCGGTGCAGGGCTATTCCTCGTTGGGCAATATCGGTATCGAGGCGTTGACCGGCTTCCTGGCCGCCTTTATTAACGTGCGCATTAGTGCGCCGGTGGTGGCCGGGATCGGGTTGGCCGCCACCTTCGGTGCCGGGGTGACCGCGCAGTTGGGGGCGATGCGGATCAATGAGGAGATCGACGCCCTGGAATCGATGGGGATCCCGCCGGTCGAATACCTGGTCTCCACCCGGATTGTGGCCGGGATGGTGGCGATCACCCCGCTCTACTCGATCGCGGTGATCCTGTCGTTCGTGGCGTCGCAGTTCACGACGGTGGTGTTGTTCGGCCAGTCCGGCGGCTTGTATGACCATTACTTCAACACGTTTTTGAATCCGATCGATCTGCTGTGGAGCTTTTTGCAGGCGGTGTTGATGGCGATCACGATCTTGTTGATCCACACCTACTTCGGCTACTTCGCCACCGGCGGCCCCTCCGGGGTCGGGGTCGCGGTGGGTAACGCGGTGCGGACCTCCCTGATCGTCGTCGTCTCGGTCACCCTGCTGGTCTCCCTCGCGATCTACGGATCCAACGGCAACTTCAACCTGTCCGGATAGGGAGATGACGTGACACGAAACTTCGGTCCCGGCCCGGTTGATCGATCCGAAACCGCCAGCAACGCAGCGCCGGTCGCAGCACGACCGGGCGTCGACTTCGGCGCACGAAGTTACGCGCGCCCGCTAGTCGGCCTGGTGACGGTGGCGGTAATCGGTCTGATCATCGCCTTGGCTGTGGGCCTGTTCCGCGGTGGATTCTCCAAAACCGTTCCGGTAACAGTGATCTCCGACCGCGCGGGTCTGGTGATGAACCCCGATGCCAGGGTCAAGATGCGCGATATTCAGGTGGGTAAGGTCGTCTCGATTGAGTCGCTGCCCGACGGGCAGGCGGCCCTGCACTTAGCGATTGACCCCGCCCAGATGTATCTCATCCCGTCGAATGTGTCCGTTGACATTGCATCCTCCACGGTGTTCGGCGCGAAGTCCGTCCAACTTGTTTCACCCGATCACCCCTCCCCGAATCCATTGCGTGCCGGACAGACCGTCCAAGCCGGCCATGTCACTGTTGAGGTCAACACCATTTTCGACCGGCTCACGACGTTGTTGTCGACAGTCCAACCTGACAAGTTGAACCAAACCCTCGGCGCGATCGCTGCAGCGTTCAATGACCGCGGTCAAAAGATGGGCCGGACCCTGACAGACCTCGATAGCCTTCTGGCCAAACTGAACCCCAGCATGACCACCCTGAGTCATGAATTGACCGTTGCGCCTGGGGTATTGCGGGCCTACAGCGACGCCGCACCCGACTTGATATCGACCATCGACAGCGCCACGACGATCAGCCAGACCATCGTCGATGAACAGGCAAATCTCGATTCGTTCCTCGTCAGTACCATTGGAGTGGCCGATGCGGGCAACCAGGTGTTGGGAGACAACCGTCAGGCATTGACGGATGTTCTTCACCTAATGGTGCCGACGACGGATCTGACCAACGAATACAACACGGCAATCACCTGCGCACTCACCGGAATCATTCCGATCGCCAAGGCCTTGCCGATGCAGTATCCGGGTATCTACACGTTGGCCAGCTTCCTCTGGGGCGCAGAACGATACAGGTACCCCCAAGACTTGCCGAGGGTTGCGGCAAAGGGCGGCCCGCACTGCCAGGACGTGCAAATGCCCGATGTTCCCTACGAGGGTCGCCCCCCCTACGTAGTCGCTGATACCGGTGTCAATCCATTCAGGTACGGAAACCAGGGAGTTCTTCTGAACTCGGACGGCATCAAGCAGTGGCTCTTCGGTCCGATCGATGGGCCACCCAGGAACTCGGCACAAATCGGGCAACCAGGATGAGCGCCGCACGGTTGGCCACGCCTGTAAAGCTCGGTGTGTTCACGCTGATCATGCTGGTGCTGACTGCCTTTCTGTTCGCGGTCTTCGGGCAGTACCGCGCCAGTTCGGCAACGGTGTATTCGGCGGTCTTCAACGATGTGTCCAGGCTAAAAGTCGGAGACACCGTGAGGGTGGCCGGCATGCGGGTGGGGACCGTGAGCAGCATGAAGCTGAGCCCGGACAACAAGGTCGTCGTCACGTTCGACGCCGACCGCGACGTAGTGCTCACCACCGGGACCCACGTCGCGGTGCGCTACCTGAATCTGATCGGAGACCGCTACCTAGAACTCGTCAACGCTCCGGGTTCAACGAGACTCCTGTCTGGCGGGTCGCAGATCCCCGAAGACCGCACATCGCCGGCGCTCGACCTCGATCTTCTGCTGGGCGGCCTAAAGCCCGTCATCCGGGGCCTCAACCCGCAGGATGTCAACGCGCTCACGGCATCGCTCATCGAGGTCTTCCAGGGCCAGGGTGGAACGTTGGAGTCGTTGATGGCCAAGACGTCGTCGTTTTCGAACACGTTGGCCGACAACAGAAACGTGGTGCAGCAGCTGATCGTGAATCTGAACACCGTGCTGCAGACGCTTTCCAAAGACGGCGCCGAGTTCTCCGGGGCGGTGGATCGACTCCAGCAGTTCGTCACCGAGTTGTCCAACGACCGCGATCGAGTTGGCGACGCCATCGAGGCGCTGGATACCGGGACCGCGTCGATCGCCGACTTGTTGGGCAAAGCCCGCCCGCCGCTAGCCGGAACGGTGGACCAGCTGAATCGGCTGGCCCCGTTGCTTGACCAGGGCAAGGACCGGATCGACGGCCAATTGCAACTGCTGCCAGAGGACTACCGAAAACTGGCGCGCCTCGGCGCCTACGGCAGTTTCATCCAGTTCTACCTGTGTGGGTTGTCATTCCGGGTGACCGACCTCCAGGGCCGAACAGTCGTCTTGCCCTGGATACAACAGGAGACCGCGAGGTGTAAGGAGCCCAATGCTTAAGTACCGGGGGCCCAAGCTCATTCGCGCCGGCTTCATCGGCGTTATTCTGGTCGTCCTCATCATCGCCGTCGGCCTTCAGCCGCAGCGGTTGTGGTCGTTGGTAACGTCAGTGCGCTATCAGGCGCTGTTCGCCGACGGAGGTGGTCTGGCCGCGGACAACGATGTGACGATCGCGGGGATGAAGGTCGGCACCGTCTCCAAGGTGTCACTACAAGGCCGGGATGCGCTAGTGACCTTCGCTGTCGATGCCACGGTCCACCTGGGGTCGCAGACCACAGCACACATCCGCACCGGCACCGTCCTCGGGCAGCGGGTGCTGACGCTCGAATCGGCGGGGGCCGGCACGTTGCACCAACGTGACGTCATCCCGGTCTCACGCACCGCATCGCCGTATTCGCTGACCGAGGCGCTCAACGACCTCACCACCAACACCGCCGGCACCAACACCGACACGCTCAACCAGTCCCTGGACACCCTCTCGGCCACCCTCGACCAGATCGCACCCCAGTTGGGACCGGTGTTCGAGGGACTGACCCGCTCGTCACAGGCACTTAACGAGCGCAATGAAACACTGGGTCAGCTATTCAGCAGTGCCCGTGACGTTTCCGGGATCCTGTCCGATCGCAGCCAACAGGTCAACACCCTGATCCTCAACGCCAACGACCTGCTCGATACCCTGGTGCAGAGACGCCGGGCGATCGTCGGGCTGCTGCAGAACACGTCGGCAGTGGCCAAGGAACTGTCCGGCTTGGTCGCCGACAACGAGCGCGAACTCGCGCCGACGCTGGACAAACTGAACTCGGTGACCGCGATGCTGGAGAAGAACCGCGACAACATCGCCAAGGCATTGCCCGGGCTGGCGAAGTTCACGCTGTCTCTCGGGGAAAGCGTGTCGAGCAGCAGCTACTACAACGCCTTCATCGCCAACCTGTCACCGAACCAAATCCTGCAACCATTCTTGGACTATGCCCTCGGATTCAGGCGTGGGGCCGACGCCGGGCAACCGCCGGATAATGCCGGCCCGCGAGCGGAATTGCCGTTCCCGTACAACGGCGTCCCGGGCGGTTCGCGATGAGCCGCAGAGCATGGTCGATCGCTACCGCCGTTGTGTTGAGCCTGGCCATGGTCGCGGGCGCCGTCTTCCTGGTCCAACAGGTGTTCTTCAAGCCCACCACCATTTCCGCCCTGTTCTCGTTCGCAAGAGGCATTTATCCGGGCGATGAGGTCCGGATCTCCGGTGTCAAGGTCGGCACCATCACCGGCATTGACACCGCAGGAACGCAGGCGAAGGTGACGATGAACGTCGACCACGACGTATCGGTCCCGGCCGACGCGAAGGCGGTCATCGTCGCTCAGAATGTCGTGTCGGCCCGCTACATTCAGCTAGCACCTGCGTACGAGGGCGGTCCGGTGATGCGCGACGGCGCTCTCATCCCACAGGATCGGACGGCCGTGCCAGTCGAGTGGGACGAGGTGAAGACCCAACTCATGCGGCTCGCAACAGATTTGGGGCCCAACGGGGGAACGTCGAGTTCCTCGGCGGGACGATTCATCGACAGCGCGGCAAATGCCATGGCGGGCAACGGCGACAAGCTGCGCCAGACGCTCGCCCAACTGTCACAGGTGGCACGCATCCTGGCGGACGGCAGCGGAAACATCGTCGACATGATCACCAACCTGCAGACCTTCGTCAGCGCGTTGCGTGACAGCAAGGTCCAGATCGTGCAGTTCCAAGACCGGCTGGCCACCTTGAGCAGTGTTCTGGCCGACAGCAGGTCTGATCTCGACGCCGCGCTGGTGAACCTTTCGCAAGCCGTCGGCGAGGTGCAGCGCTTCGTTGCCGGCACCCGGGACAAGACCAGCGAGCAAGTACAGCGCCTGACCAACGTCACGCAGAACCTGGTGGACCACCGCGGTGATCTGGAGCAGGTACTTCATGTCGCACCCAACGCTGCCGCGAACGCCTACAACATGTACGACCCCAGCACTGGCACGCTCAACGGCTCATTCGTGATCAACAACTTCTCCAACCCGGTGGAGTTCGTCTGCGCAGGGATCGGCGCCATCGAGAACGCGACCGCTTCCGAAACGGGCAAGCTCTGCGCGCAGTACCTCGGCCCGGCCTTGAAGCTGCTCAGTATCAACGGCATGCCAATACCGTTCAATCCGTTCATCCAGCGGGCCCCCAGCCCGGAGCAGCTGATCTACACCGATCCCAGACTGGCTCCCGGAGGCGACGGCACCGCACCTCCGCCCGAGACCCTGCCTGCGGTGTCGGCCTACACGGGATGGCAGCCGACGAGCGTCAACGACATGCTGCTTCCGCCTCAAGCCGAGCCGCCTGCCAATCCGGCAGGCGGACAATCGAACCCAGCGCCACCGCCGCCAGGGAGTTCGCTGAACGGGGCGCCACTACCGGCAGAGGCGCCACCACCCTCCGGAGGGACGCCATGAGAGTTGTCACATCGTTGCGACGAGTCGTCGCGATCGTTGGATGTGTGGTCCTGAGCTCAACAGCATGCGCGTTCCAGGGTCTGAATTCGTTGCGGCTGCCTGGTACGGTCGGGCGGGGACCGGAGGGGGTCGTCTACCACATCGAAATCGCGAACGTCGGTACTCTGGAACCGAATTCGCCGGTGATGATCAACGATGTCGTGGTCGGCAGCGTTGTCAGAATGCGGTTGAAGGACTGGCATGCCGATGTCGAAGTCTCGGTGATACCCACTGCGGTGGTGTCCGCCAACGCGGTGGCCACGATCGGCCAAACCAGTCTCCTGGGTTCCCAGCATCTGGCGCTCAACCCGCCGTTGGGGGAAGCACCGATCGGACGCATGCAGCCCGGCGCGACGATCCCGTTGAGCAGAGCATCGACCTATCCATCGACTGAACAGACCCTGTCGGCATTGTCCGCAGTCGTCAATACGGGTGGGCTGGGCCAGATCGGGGACATCGTTCACAACTTCAACGTCATGCTGACGGGAAACCAAGACGCAATCCGTGACCTTTTGGCCCAGCTCGACAGCTTCGTGGGAACGTTCAACGATCAGCGCGACAACATCATCGCCACGATCCAGGGACTGAATGCGGTGGCGGCGACTTTCGCCAACCAGCGTGATGTCGTCTCGCGTGCACTGCAGAAGATTCCGCAGGCGCTCGATGTGCTTATCCGGGAAGAGCCGCGCCTGACCGCCGCGCTGGACAAGCTTCGCGTGTTCAGCCACACCGCGACGCGTCTGGTCAACGATACGCAGGCCGACCTGGTACACAACCTACAGAACCTCGAGCCGACGATCCGCGCGCTTGCCGACGTCGGACCGGACTTGGATGCGGCTATCGCCTACCTGCCGGTGTTCCCCTACGGTCAGAACATCATCGACCGTGCGCTGCGGGGCGACTACTTCAACCTGTACTCGGTCTTTGACCTCACCGTTCCCCGCCTCAAGCGGGGACTTCTCCTCGGCACTCGCTGGGGCCAAGAAGGTATGTCGATGGTGCCGGCGCCCGGCGATGCGGGCTACAACCGTTACTACACAACGCATCCCCTCACCGTCGGTGTTGATCCACCGCCGCCCCAGGACCCAACAGGCTGCACGTTGACCACGTGGATCTGCTCGCAGCCGATCCCGACCGCCGAGGCCCCGCCCCCGGTCGCCCCAGCGGAGTCCCCTGCACCTGCCAACCAAGGTGGTGGGTGATGCTCACTCGGTTCGTCCGGATACAGCTGGCGATCTTTACGATTGTCTCGCTCATCGGCGCGGGGCTGATGATCTTCAAATACCTGCAGGTGCCCACCCTGCTGGGCCTCGGCAAGATCTCCGTCACCCTGGAGTTGCCCGCCGGCGGCGGTCTGTATCGTTTCTCGAACGTGACCTACCGCGGCGTGCAGATCGGCAAGGTCACCGACATCGCGGTGACACCGCAAGGTGCGAAAGCCATTCTGTCGCTGGACACCTCGCCCAAGATCCCGGCTGACCTGCAGGCCGAGGTGCGCAGCGTCTCCGCGGTGGGGGAGCAGTACGTCGAGTTGCAGCCACGCTCCGACTCGGCGCCCTTCCTCCGCGACGGCTCCGTCATCTCGGCGCGCGAGACGACGCTCCCGCAGCAGGTCGGTCCGATGCTCGACCGCGTCAGTGCGCTGATCAACAGCATCCCCAAGGACCAGCTCGGCAATTTGCTCGACGAATCCTTCAAGGGTTTCAACGGAGCCGGCTATGACCTGGGATCATTGCTCGACTCATCAGCCAAGGTTGTTGGTGATATCAACCGCGTCGCCGATCGCACGCGAACACTCGTCGAGGACAGCGCACCGCTGCTGGATTCACAGGCAGACAGCACCGATGCAATACGGGTGTGGTCTCGCAGTCTCGCCGCGGTGAGCCAGCAGGTAGTCCAGGACGACGCTGCGGTGCGCACGTTGCTTGAGAAGGGACCGGGGTTCGCGCAGGAAAGTACGCGGCTGCTTGAACAGCTCAAACCCACTCTGCCGGTGCTTCTGGCCAACCTCACCACACTCGGTCAGATCGGTGTGACCTACAACGCCTCGCTGGAGCAGCTGTTGGTGTTGTTGCCGCCGTGGGTTGCCACGCTGCAGGCGGCGGCCCCGGCCAGGAACCCAACCGGGTTGCCGCTGGGCGATTTCAAGTTCTCCGTCGGCGATCCGAACCCGTGCACCGTCGGCTTCCTACCACCATCGCAGTGGCGTTCGCCGGCCGATACCACCACGATCGATACCCCAGATGGCTTGTATTGCAAACTGCCGCAGGATTCACCGCTCTCGGTGCGCGGAGCGCGCAACTACCCGTGCATGGATCACCCAGGCAAGCGGGCGCCGACCGTGGCGATCTGCGACAGCGATCAGCCCTATGAACCGCTGGCGATGCGCGAACACATCACCGGTGCATATCCGATCGATCCGAATCTGATTGCTCAGGGCGTCCCCCCTGACGAACGAATCGACCCCGGCAGCAACATCTTTGGTCCGCTTCAGGGGACACCCATGCCACCTGGAGGGGCGCCGCCTACCGCACCGCCGGCCGGCGCCGGGCCGGGTCCGCTGCCCCCACCATCGGCGGCGCCCCCCGCGGAGCCGGAAGCTCCAGCCACCGCGGCGCCGAGCTCGTACAACGGTGCAGGGGGAGCTTCGTCAGCGGCGTTGGTGCAATACGATCCGCGAACGGGCAAGTACATGGCCCCCGACGGCACTGTCTATCAACAGTCAGGCCTCGTGAATCCAGCTGCACCGAAGTCGTGGCAAGATCTGGTGCTCGACACCACCGCGTAATAGATGCGGCGGCGAGGTTCAGCCCTTTTTCTTCAACGTGAAGGGCAGCTCAATGGCCAGTGGCAGATTCTTGCCGCAGGCGCCGCTGAGGCCGACCGTCTTGTCCGCGCCGACCAGGGTATTCGGGTCTTCACGGTAGAACCGGAAGACCTGATGGCCCTGCGCAGACGTCCCGTCCGCGCAGGGCATCCAGTTCTCAAGATCGCGAGACACGTACCACATTCCGCTCACCATCCTCGTACTCGCGCTCCATCCCTGGTCGCTCGTCACCTGTCCCTTGCATGCGTAGGGAGTGCTGCAGGTCGACGTGATGGTCCAGGTACTGACGACGGTGGCTTCATCGTGAAACTGCTCCCGCGTCTTGGCCCATTGACCATCGGACGTGGCGGTGAATGTTCCGTTCACCGAGTAGTCTCCGTCGACGTCGATGGGGTCTGCCCAGACCTGTACCGGGTACAGGGCGCCCGGTCCGGTGATCGCAGCGGCGACGAGTATTGCGGCCGCGACCTTGCCGGACCGCCGAGCCAGCAGTGCCACAGTCGATGGCAATGGAATGTCATCGACTTCTCCGGCGGGCAACCATCTGTTAAAGCGTGCCTTCACCATGTTGCTCTCCCACGTGGCATCGCGACCTCACTAGCAAAGACTACTGTTTTCCGCTGCCGCACAGGCGTAATCGCGGCATATCTGCATCGCACAATGCCGCAGTCAGGCTTGCGAAGGATGCACCTCGGTACCGATGGTGATTGGGCCAGCGTTTCCCGCTATTGTCCGTGAGTGGCAGTCGAGTGACACAATAGGGCAAGGCCACTACGCGAATCCCGGAGTGGGGTTGAGGAGAGTCGAGATGGACTTCGAGATGGGGGAGCAGGCTACGCAGCTTCGTAGCCATCTGCGCGACCTGATCCGTACCAATGTGCCCGCTAACTTCTTGGGCGCGTTCACTGATGATCCGGGCGATCTGGCGACCGCGCAGCAGTTTTGTCGAGTGCTGGCCGAACAGGGCTTGTTGTGCATGTCGTGGCCCGAGGAGTTCGGTGGCCGGGGAGCTTCGGTGTGGGAACAGACCGTGGTGCGTGAGGAGATGTGGGCGCATCACGAACCCCGTGGCGCCCAATACATGGGCGTCAACTGGGTCGGTCCCACTCTCATGCGCTACGGCACAGCCGAACAGCAGCGCAGGCACCTGTCGCCGATTGCACGGGGCGAAGTGATCTGGTGCCAGGGGTTTTCCGAGCCGGACGCTGGCTCCGACCTGGCCTCCCTGCGCACCGCTGCGCGGCGCGACGAAGACGGATGGCTGGTCAGCGGTCAGAAGATCTGGACGTCCTACGCCACGATGGCGCAGTGGTGTTTCTTGTTGGCACGCACTTCGAAGGAGGACAAGAAGCAAAGAGGCCTGACGATCTTCCTTGTGCCCATGAATGATCCAGCGATACAGGTTCGGCCCATCCGCGCCATGGTGGGTCCACACCACCTCAATGAAGTATTTTTCGATGACCTGAGGGTGACCGATGCCGATGTGCTCGGTGAAGTCGGTGGCGGATGGTCGATAGTTCAGGACGTCCTGTCTTACGAGCGCGTCGGTATCGCGCGTTATGCGCGTTGCGAACGGCTTCTGCACGCCGCCCCGGCAGCGCTCGGAAAGGCTTGGGACAGTTTGCCCGCCGAGCTTCGGGGACGGTGGACGCGCGTGCTCACCCACTGTCGGCGAGCACGCCTGCTCGCATATCGGGTGGTCTCGCTGCAGAGCACGGGCCGCGTCGCACCCGGCGATGCGGCCGCCTACCGCATCGCGGTCACCAAACTGGACCAGGACAGCGCAGAGGTATTGATGGAGATGATCGCAGCCATACCCCGCGGTGATGACCACACCGAGTACTTTCGCTCGGAAGTCGAGGATCACTGGCGCTACGCGCAGGCATCCACGGTCGCGTCAGGCAGCATCGAGATACAGCGGATCCTGCTGTCTCGCACGATGTTGGCGACATCATGATCCTCGACCTCGGCGACGAAGCCAAAGAGTTCGGACGGGAAGCACTTCGCGCCATTGAAGCGGCCGGAGGCGATCAGCTCATTCAACAAGCAGAGGCCAAGCCCGATACCCGTGCCGCACTGGTTGAGGCGGTATTGGCCGGGCTGGGCGCCTGGGACCTTGACGTTCGCACGGATGTCGATTCACTGGAGGCCGCAGCGGCGCTGTGCCGCAGCGCGGGGTACTGGGCCCTGCCGTATCCAGTTGCCGAACGACTATCCAGGCCCGTCGATCTCGACGTCGACGGACTGATCGTTGTCGCTGACAGCGCTCCGCGGGCTGCATTGGCCGGTCTCGACAATCGCTGGGCTGCTGTCACCACCGGCGGCAAGCGCAGCACCGTGGTCGGCCAGTCGCCCCCAGGCCCAGGCTTCGTAGTGGACCTGCAGTTGGCGGATATCGACGAGCAGGGCGCGGCCGACGTTGCCCTCGGGTTGGTGCTTCCGTGCTGGACGCTGCTCGGGATGATCGATCGCGCCATCGAGCTGACAATCGCATACGTCGGTGTCCGCAAGCAGTTTGGTCAACCCCTGTCGACCTTTCAGGGGGTGCAATTCCAGCTGACCGAAGCCGAGGTCGAGCGCAGCGGGTTGGAAATGCTTGCGCGGTACGCCCTGTGGAGTGCGGCACGCCAGACGTCGGACGCACTCGACGACGCGCTAACGCTACGAGTCGCCGCAATCGAGGCAGCCGAGATCGTCTTCCGGGTCTGCCACCAGCTACACGGCGCCGTGGGCTTCTGTGACGAAACAACGCTGTCTTGGCTGTCGCGACACAGTCAGCCGTTGCGCCGACTTCCCAAGGGGCTCTCCGCTACTCGGGATGAATTGACCACACGCGTCGGCCGCCGCGGCATCACCGGACTGTTCAGTGATCAAGTCAGGTAGACCGCGGGACATCCGTCCCGACCGGATCTCTTAAAGGAGACGAGCATGTGGATCTACGCCGCTGACGCGGAATCGATCGCCGAAGGTGAAGCCTGCCGCGTCAGCACCGAAAAAGGCCCCTTGGCGGTGTTCAACGTCGAGGGGGAGTTCCTCTGCACGGCCGACAGCTGCACGCACGAGACATCCTCTTTGTCGGACGGCTACATCGAGGGGGACACGGTGGAATGCGGCTTCCATTTCGCCAGGTTTTCGCTCCGCACCGGCGCTGTGCTGTGCCCGCCGGCCATGTTGCCGCTGAAGACATTCCCGGCCAAGGTCGAGGACGGCAAGGTCTACATCGACATCTGATCAGTGTCTGATCGGATGTGCAATCCCCGGACGCAATTACGTACGGATGCAGTACGATGAAGGTGCTTGAACTCGCATCGGACAGTCGCCCAGGCAATCACCTCAGGTGTGACGGTCCGAGTTCGGCGACAACGTCATTACAACGGAGGATGACTCATGGTCAAGGTGCTTGCGCCCGAGGTTTCAACATGGCCGCAGGAGAATGCACAGTTGATCGGCGCCCATTGCGGCACATGCGGCGCGACGACCTGGCCCCAGCAAGACCACTGCCCGCGATGTGGGGGGCCAGATATGTCGGAGCTGCTGTTGCCGCGTTGCGGCACCCTGGTGGCATGGACCACCCAGGGGTTCTTACCTAAACAGCCCTACGCCGGGGGGGAGACGGCGGAAACCTTCACCCCGTTCGGGGTCGGCCTCGTTCAACTCGGTGACGTCGTCCGCGTCGAGGCGCGCCTCACCGAGGCCGATCCGGCCAGGCTGGCTTTCGGCATGGACGTCGAACTGGTCTTCGTGCCGTTCTACACCGATGAGGATGGAACCGAAATCGTGATCTGGGCGTTCCAGCCCGTCTTACCGCCGACCTGAACCGCAAAGGAGTTACCTTCATGAACGACGTCGCGATTATTGGCGTAGGCCTGCACCCCTTCGGCCGTTTCCCCGGCAAGCCCTGCGTGCAGATGGGCGCCGAGGCGATCCACATGGCACTTGACGAGGCCGGCCTCGACTGGAAGGACATCCAGTTCGGCGTTGGCGGCAGCTATGAGATCGGCAACCCAGACTCGGTCACGCGGCTGGTCGGGCTGACCGGGATCCCGTTCATCAACGTCGAGAACGCGTGCGCCACCGCCGCGACCGCCATTCAGGCGGTTGCCGACTCGATCCGCTACGGCAAGTACGACATCGCCATCGCAGTCGGCATGGACAAACATCCCCGTGGAGCGTTCACCGACGACCCGGCCAAGATCGCGTTGCCGCAGTGGTACGCCGAGAGCGGACAGTTCGTCACCACCAAGTTCTTCGGAATGAAGGCCAACCGCTACCTGCACGACCACGGCATCTCGCAGGCGACGCTCGCCAAGGTGGCCGCCAAGAACTTCCGCAACGGGCAGAAGAATCCGAATGCGTTCCGGCGCAAGCCGATTTCTGAAGAGGAGATCCTCAACTCACCGGCGCTCAACTACCCGCTGACGCAGTACATGTTCTGTGCCCCTGACGAAGGGGCTGCCGCGGTGATCATGTGCCGCGCCGACATCGCACACCGCTACACCTCCAAGCCGGTCTACGTGCGTGCAGTGGAGATCCGTACCCGCCGCTTTGGCACCTACGAGGTGCACGCCATGTCTGCGCCCGTCGAGGAGGACGTCTCGCCCACCGTGTACGCCGCACGCGCGGCGTTCGAGACGGCCGGTATCGGGCCGGAGGACGTCGACGTGATTCAGGTGCAGGACACCGACGCCGGCGCGGAGGTGATCCACATGGCCGAGGCTGGGTTCTGTGCCGACGGCGAGCAGGAGAAGTTACTGGCCGAGGGCGCGACGGAGATCAACGGTTCGATGCCGGTCAACACCGACGGTGGCCTCATCGCCAACGGCGAGCCGATCGGCGCCTCCGGCATGCGGCAGGTCCACGAGCTGGTACGCCAGCTTCGTGGTGAGGCAGGTGAGCGTCAGGTCGGCGGTCAGCCGCAGGTCGGTTTTGCGCAGGTGTACGGCGCGCCGGGTACGGCATCGGCAACGATCCTCACGCTCTGAGCCTTGGGCGGCGGTTGACCGTGGTGGATCTCGGCCGCGACGTGACCAACATGCTCACCCCGTCCGCTATGAGTTCGAATCCGAAGAGTGGAGAGAGTTTGACGGAGCACGAACCGCACTCGCTCATCCTCGCCTGTGACTTCACCGTAGACAGCATCGATCGCATGTGGCGCTGGATTCAGGAGCAGCAGGAAGCTTTGGCGAGCATCGGTACCCGCCACCTCGTGATCTACACGTCGCTGTGGGAACCAGGTCGCATCTTCGTGACGACCGGCATTCGACAGCAGCAGCCCATCCGAAGAATCCTGCAGTCACCGAAACTCTTCGAATGGTTCGATGTGTCCGGGGTGGCCGACGTTCCACCAATCTTTGGCGGCGAAGTTGTCGAGAAGATCGACTTCGTCGACGCTGCGTCGCCGAGGCCCGACGGCGCGGTCGTGTTGGGCGTCATCTCGTCGGTGGCGGACGTGACCGCTCTTGTTGAGCGGGTGCGCAGGGCGGCCTCGCATTTCAGGAGCGCCGGAGTACGCAAGGTCTGGATCTATCGTGCGTTCGACGATGGACGAGAAGTGATGATCCTCGAGGAAATCGACAGCGAAGCCAGTGTGCGCAAGTGGATTGACAAGCCCGACGCCGCAGCCGAATGGATGACTCAGGCCGGCCTGGGCGCATACCCGCCGATGTTCGTCGGCACGGTTGCGCACGTAATGACCGTCGGTTCGAGTTGATGTCTGTCCGCTGCGGTGCGGCAGTACCCCTACGGGCAGACGACGCGATAACCGGTGGCGCAAGGAGTTACGTGCCGGACGCCCCCGGTTCGAGCCTGCGCAGTGCCTGTTCAGGCCGACTCCGAACTGCCACTGCTAAGACGTGGCTCGAGTATCAGGGACGTACGGTGCGCAAAGACGGCGCTTGCCCAGGCGCGGGCGAGCCGCGCAATTGCGTTGGGAGTGAGTTGTGACAACGAATACCGGAGTTCGCCAAGATGGTCCTAGCAGCGAGCCGGCGCCCGCGGGGACGCCTTCTCTCTCGCAACGATGGTCACCGGGATTGCCTCAGTTCCAGACCCTTTCGGTGGCGATGCAGGCTGTCGGTGGTTTGTTCGCGATGTCCGCCGACGCGGTGAAGTTCGTCTTCCGCAGACCGTTTCACTCGCGGGAGTTTTTGGAGCAGTCGTGGTTTGTGGCGCGGGTGTCGTTGGCGCCGACGTTGTTGGTGGCGATTCCGTTCACCGTGCTTGTGTCGTTCACGCTCAATATTTTGTTGCGGGAGTTGGGTGCTGCTGATCTCTCGGGTGCCGGTGCTGCGTTTGGTGCGGTGACCCAGGTCGGTCCTCTGGTGACGGTGTTGATCGTGGCGGGTGCGGGGGCCACGGCGATGTGTGCGGATTTGGGGTCGCGCACGATTCGTGAAGAGATCGACGCGATGGAAGTGTTGGGCATTAATCCGGTGCAGCGGTTGGTGAC
>SNWL01000009.1 GCA_004362315.1 Mycobacterium sp. BK086 | reverse complement strand
CAAGGATCAACCGAAGTAGGCGTAAAGCAACAGCCGAAACACTGTCGCCCATCAACCGAAGACCAAACGTCAAGCATCAGCCGAGGTCGTACACGTCTGGAGTAGGGCGGGCGGGGCTCGAACCCGCGACCAAGGGATTATGAGTCCCCGGCTCTAACCAACTGAGCTACCGCCCCTGAGCGCTTATCGCGGCCACCATGGTCCCATGCCGCGCAAGTGACATCATGGATAGGGTGCCCGCCGTGTCCAGCGCTTTCGCCTCCGACAACGCCGCCCCCGCACACCCGAAGGCCCTCGACGCGATCCTTGCCGCCAACGACGGAACCACCACGTCCTACGGCGGCGACCCGATCACCGAGCGCGCCGCCGAGCTGGTCAAAGAGGTCTTCGACTCCCCCGGCGCCGACGTCCTGTTCGCCTTCACCGGCACCGGGGCCAACATCATTGCCCTCGCCTCCGCCGTGCGGCCCTTCCACGAGATCCTCTGCAGCGACATCGCCCATTCCCTGCTCGACGAGGCCGGCGGCCCCACCCTCGTCTCCGGCGCCAGCCTGCACACCCTGCCCAGCGACGACGGCCTCATCGACCCCGCCCTGCTCACTCACCGCATCACCCGTCGCGGCGACGTGCACCACTCCCAGCCTCGCATCGTCACCATCACCCAGTCCACCGAGAACGGCCGACTCTGGCAGCCTGATGCCCTCGCCGAATTCATCGACCACGCCCACGATCTCGACCTGCTGGTCCACGTCGACGGCTCCCGCGTCGCCAATGCGATTGCTGCCCTTGATGTCCCGCCCGCCCAAGCGGTCGGCGACGCCGACATCGTCACCATCGGCGGCACCAAGAACGGCATGCTGTTCGGCGACGCGATCCTGGTGCGCCGCCCCGAGCACTTCACCGGGATCGAGTTCGTCCAGAAGCAGATCGGCCACCTGGCCAGCAAACACCGTTATGTCTCAGCGCAATTCGACGCCATGCTCGCCGACGGCACCTGGCTGCAAGCCGCCGCCCACGCCAACACCATGGCCGCCCGGCTCAGCACCGGCATCACCACCCTCGGGCTGCACCTGAGCGCCCCGACCGAAGCCAACGAGGTGTTCGTCGACCTCCCGACCGAGGCCCTCGCCGCAGTCCGGGAACAGTTCGCCGTCCACGCGCCCGACCCGCACAAGCCGGCGGTAAGGTTCGTCTGTTCGTGGGCCACCACCGACGACGACGTCGACGCCGCACTGCGGGCACTCGCCCACGGCCAAGATCGCATCATCTGACGTCGCGAGCGTGCGCGTCTGTACAGTGACACGCCGCCACGGCGGTCCGTTCACGCACGCTCGCGCGCAATAAATTAGAGCTCGGCGAAGACCGTCTGGCCGTCCGCGTCGATGACGTAGCGATCGGTACCCTCGGCGACGCGCGCTTGGTCCGCCTTCAGCGACACCGCGATCTTGTTGCTCGCGTTTCGCATCACGTCCAGTGTCAGCTCGCGCGCCTGCTCGTGCGAGAAGTGTTCCCGCACACCGGAAGCCACGCCGGAGCTGATTCGCGCCGGCGACCAGATCAGCGCGTCGGCGTAGCGCAGCGCCGCCTTGTGCGCATCGGAGAGCAGCTCGGAGGATTCGAAGTGCTCGATGTCGTCGTACATCGACTCGCTGCCACCGGCGTCCAGAGCCGTGCCCTCGCGCAGCGACTTGCACAGCCGGCAGTTGTGCGCAACCGCCCCGCGCAGCCGGACCACCTCGGTGGTCACCGGGTCCAGCGACTTGAGCCGGGCCACGCCGGGCAGCAGCTGGTTGAACAGCACGTCGGCCGCGTCGATGCTCGGGTCCCACACCGGATCCGCCGGCACCCAGTGCACCGGCAGGCCGAGCACCTCCAGCCCGTTGCGCACCCGGGGCAGGAAGTCGGCGAAGAACATCTGCGCGACAGCCCCGAAGCTCCCCGCGCCCAGCGCGGTGGTCAGCGCCTCGCGCTGGTGATCGGAGATTGCCGACACGTCGACGCTGAACTGCTCGGCGAACTCGGCCACCACCTTCTCGGCGTCCGACTCCGGCGCACGCACCGGAGTCTGCGCAGGCAGCGGGGTCAACGACAGCGTCTCGCCGCACGTCGTGCGGATCAGTCCCACCAACCGCTGCTGATCAGCCGGCGACTGCACCACCAGCTGAGTCAGTACTGCGTCAAGATCATCGGCCATCAGCCGATTATTGCGCTTGGCTCACCGAGGACATGTGGAAGTCGGGGATTCGCAGTGTCGGCATGACCGCGCGGGTCGCCCAGTCACCCCATTCGCGGGGCAGGGTCGGCTCGGCGACACCTGCCTCGGTGGCCCGCCGGAGCAGATCCAGCGGGCTTTCGTTGAACCGGAAGTTGTTGACCGCCGCGGTGACTTCGCCGTCTTCGATCAGGTAGACGCCGTCGCGGGTCAGCCCGGTCAGCAGCAGCGTGGTCGGATCGACGGTGCGGATGTACCACAGCGTGGTCAGCAGCAGGCCCCGCTCGGTGGCCGCCACCATGTCGGCCAACTCGGCGCTGCCACCGGTCATCAGCAGGTTGTCGGCCGGGACCGCCACCGACGTCCCGAACTCGGTGGCCGCCGCGCGCGGATAGGCCAGCGCGTTGATAACACCGTCGCGGATCCAGTCCACCCGCCCGATGTCCATCCCGTTGTCGAACACCGAGACCGTCTCCGAACCGCTGGCCGCCGCGACGAACGGCGCGCACTGCAGGCCCGCCGCGAACGGATCGGAATACATCGTCAGCGGCAGATCGGTGAGCTTCTCCCCCACCCGGGTTCCGCCGCCGGGAGCCGACAATGCGCTGCGGCCCTCTTCGGCACCGCGGCCGTCCATCGACCAGCCCAGGTAGATCATCATGTCCGCCACCGTCGACGGCGGCATCAGCGTCTCGTAGCGGCCCGCGGGCAGCTCGACGGTCCGCTGCGCCCAGCCCAGCCGCAGCGCCAGATCGTCGAGCAGCGCATCGGTCTGCACATCGGCGAACCATGGCGTGCTCACTCCCGCCCATGCGCTCGCGCCGTCGCGTTTGGCATTGACTTCCACCGTTCCGGTCGGCTGGGTGAAGCGCCTGCGGATCCCCGTGGAGGTGGCCAGGAACGTCGTCTCGACGATGTGGTGGGCGAACCCGTACAGCCGGTCGGTACGCCCGAATCCACGCGACAACGCATCGGCGACATCGGCGAAGACCGCGGCGCCGGTCTCGGGCACGGCCTCGTTCCAGTCGTCGGGAGTGCCGTCGCCGGTCAGCAGGGGTGCGCTGTCGCGGGCCTCGGGAGCCCCGTGCGCGGCGTGTTCGGCGGCGGCCACCAACACCGGGATCGCGGCAGGGTTGACGTCGCTGCTGCGCACCGCACCGGTGTGCGACGTATCGCCTTTGCGGACAATGGAAATCACGGTCGTCGACCGGGTGGTGGAGACACCGTTGGTGGTCATCGAGTTGCCGGCCCACCGCAGCGAGGCATCAGCCCGGTCGGTGACGATCACGATGGTCTCGTCGACGGTTGCGGCGGCCAGCGCCAGTTCGACCACCTGCTGTGCGGGGATCATCGACCGGACTCCTCACGCGTATTCAGCACATTCACACCGCGGAACAACGCCGACGGGCAGCCGTGACTGACCGCGGCGACCTGCCCCGGCTGGGCCTTGCCGCAGTTGAACGCCCCACCGAGACGCCACGTCGATGGCCCGCCAACGGCTTCCATCGAATTCCAGAAGTCGGTGGTGGTGGCCTGGTAGGCGACATCGCGAACCTGACCCTCCAAGCGGCCGTGGCTGATCTTGTAGAACCGCTGCCCGGTGAACTGGAAGTTGTAGCGCTGCATGTCAATCGACCAGGATTTGTCGCCGACGACATAGATGCCGTCGTCGACGCGGGCGATCAGGTCGTCGGTGCTCAGATCCTCGGCGCCCGGCTGCAGTGACACGTTCGCCATCCGCTGGATCGGCACATGATGCGCGGAATCGGCATACGAGCATCCGTTGGAGCGGGACTGCCCGAGCCGGGGTGCGAACACCCGGTCGAGTTGGTAGCCAACGAAGATACCGTCGCGCACCAGATCCCAGCTCTGGGCCGCCACCCCTTCGTCGTCGTATCCGATTGTGGCCAAGCCGTATTCGACGGTGCGGTCGGCCGTCACGTTCATCACCGGCGAGCCGTAGCGCATGGTGTTCAGCTTGTCCGGGGTGGCGAACGAGGTGCCCGCGTAGGCCGCTTCGTACCCGATCGCGCGGTCGTATTCGGTGGCGTGCCCGATGGATTCGTGGATCGTCAGCCACAGGTTGGTCGGGTCGATCACCAGGTCGGTCGGGCCGGCAACCACTGTCGGCGCCTTGGTCTTGTCCGCCAACAGGATTGGCAGCTCGGCCAGCTCGGCGCTCCAGTCCCACACGTCGTTGCCGGCCAGCACCTCCCAACCGCGCGCCATCGGCGGCGCCAGCGTGCGCATGGATTCGAAGCTGCCCGCGGCGGCGTCGACGGCCACCGCTTCCAGCGCCGGCATCACCCGCACCCGCTGCTGGGTGATCGAGGAACCGAAGGTGTCGGCGTAGAACACCTGCTCCTTGACAGTGTTGACCATCGCCGAGACATGGTCGACCCCGTCGGAGGCCAGCAGCCGCCCGGAGTACTCCCCGAGCACCGCGATCTTGTCGGCCGTCGACACCGTGAACGGGTCGATGGCGTAGTTCGACACCCAGGTCACGTCGGCGTAGACGGGCTCGGCCGCCAGCTCGATGCGCTCGGCGTTGAGCGCCGCCAGCGAGGTCGCCACCTCCACCGCGCGCCGCGCGGTATCTGCGGCCACCTCCGGAGCCAGCTCGGCGTGCGAGGCGAAGCCCCACGTGCCGTCGACGATCACCCGCACCGCCAGACCGATCTCGCGGTCGGTGACGGCGCTCTGCAGCTCGCCGTCGCGCAGCTGGACCACCTCATTGGTGACGCCGTGGATACGCAGGTCGGCATAACTCGCGCCGGCGGCCAGGGCCGCCGACAGGGCGGCGTCGGCGAGCGCATGCCGTGGCAGGGCCAGGAAGTCGGCGTCAACATCGCGTGGGCTCACGTGCTACACCGTAACGGGCGCTTTAATGGCGAACGTGACCACTCGGCGTGCGCGTTCCCCCCTGCTCGGGTACGCGCTGTTGGCGCCGAGCCTGTTCGGGGTGGTGTGCTTCCTGCTGCTGCCGATGCTGGTGGTGCTGTGGCTGAGCCTGCACCGTTGGGATCTACTGGGCCCGATCCGTTATGTGGGGCTGGACAATTGGCGCTCGGTGCTGACCGACGCCAGCTTCGGCAACTCGTTGGCGGTGACTCTGGCGTTCATCGCGATCGTGGTGCCCGCGCAGATCGTGCTCGGTTTGGCAGCGGCCGCGCTACTGGCCTGGGAACTGCCAGGAAGCGGAGTGTTCCGCACCCTCTACGTGCTGCCGTGGGTGTGCTCGCCGCTGGCAGTCGGGGTGCTGTGGCACTGGATTCTGGCGCCCACCGACGGCGCGGTGAGCACCCTGCTGGATCGGCGCATCGAATGGCTCACCGATCCGGGGCTGGCCCTGCCGGTGGTGTCGGCGGTGACGGTGTGGATGAACGTCGGTTACGTGACGCTGTTCTTCCTGGCCGGCATCCTGGCGATCCCGCCGCAGATTCACGCCGCAGCCCGTCTCGACGGCGCGACCAGCTGGCAGCGGTTCTGGCACATCACGCTGCCGATGCTGCGCCCGACGCTGTTCTTCGTCTCGGTCACCGGCATCGTCAGCGCGGCGCAGGTGTTCGACACCGTCTACGCGCTGACCGGCGGCGGTCCGGCCGGGCGCACCGATCTGGTGGCACACCGCATTTACGCCGAGGCATTCGGCGCCGCGGCGATCGGGCGTGCGGCGGTGATGGCGCTGGTGCTGTTCGTCATCCTGGTCGGCGCGACCATCGTCCAGCACCTCTACTTCCGGCGACGGATCAGCTATGACCTCACGTAACGCACTGATCTATCTCGGGCTGCTGGCCGGTGCGCTGATCACCCTGGCCCCGTTCGGGCTCGGGCTGCTGACGTCGTTCACGTCCGCGCAGCAGTTCGCCACCGGCAGCCCACTGTCGCTGCCCAACCCGCCGACACTGGCCAACTACGCCGGCCTCGGCGACGCCGGATTCGGCCGGGCGCTGGCGATCACCGCGCTGATGACGGCGATGATCACGCTGGCGCAGCTGACGTTCTCGGTGCTGGCAGGCTACGCGTTCGCGCGGCTGGAGTTCCGCGGCCGCGACGCGTTGTTCTGGGTGTACGTCGCCACCCTGATGGTGCCGGGCACTGTGACCGTAGTTCCGTTGTATCTGATGATGGCCGAGCTCGGGCTGCGGAACACCTTCTGGGCGTTGGTGTTGCCGTTCCTGTTCGGCTCGCCGTATGCGATCTTCCTGCTGCGCGAGTACTTTCGCGGCATTCCCGCAGACCTGATCAACGCCGCCCGCCTGGATGGGGCCAACACCCTGGATGTGATCGTGCATGTGGTGTTACCGGCCAGCAAGCCGATCCTGGTGACACTGACGTTGATCACCGTTGTCAGTCAATGGAATTCGTTCATGTGGCCGCTGGTGATCACCAGCGGTGGCAGCTGGCGGGTGCTGACCGTGGCGACGGCCGGCCTGCAGACGCAGTACAACGCGCAGTGGACGCTGGTGATGGCGGCGACGACGGTGGCGATCGTGCCCTTGATCGCGCTGTTCCTGGTGTTCCAGCGTCAGATCGTCCGCTCGATCGTCGTGACGGGGCTCAAATGAGCTGGCCGGGTGCACCGAGATCGACGCCATGGCTGTGGTCTCGCGAAATTCACGACCCTGATGTCGTTCTCGACGAACGGACGGCGAAATGAGCTGGCCGCCACGGTTCTCGACTCGCATGCTGGCCGGGCTGATCACCGTCGCGCTGCTGCTGGTCGCCGGGGCGCTGGTGCTGGGCCGCAGTGGTGATCCGTCGGGGAAAACCGTTGTCACCGTGCGGCTGTGGGACCGTGCGGTGGCCGCCGCGTACGCCGAGTCGTTCGCGGAGTTCATGCGCGCCCATCCCGACATCGAGGTGCGCACCGACGTCGTCGCCTATGCCAGTTACTTCGACACCCTGCGCACCGATGTGGCCGGCGGCGGGGCCGACGACATCTTCTGGATCAACAACGCCAACTTCGCCGAATACGCCGACAACAACCGGCTGATGGCCGTCGAGCCCAGCGCCGACTGGGATCGGTCGGTGGTCGCGCAGTTCACCCGCGACGGCACGCTGTGGGGTGTTCCGCAGCTGACGGACGCCGGAATCGCGCTGTACTACAACGCCGACCTGCTTGCGGCTGAGAGGGTGGGCCCCGCCGAGCTCGACACGCTGCGCTGGGATCCCGACCCGGGCGTCGACACCCTGCGGCCACTGCTCAAGCGGCTCACCCACGGCAGGCAGTGGGGATACAACGCCGCCAACGACTTACAAGCCATCTACCTCAACTACATCGGCTCGGCGGGCGGGGTGTTCAACGACGGCGACCGGTTCGCCTTCGACAACCCGCAGGCCGTCACCGCGTTCGAATACGTCATCGGGCTGATCAACAGCGACCAGGTCTCGCCGCCCGCATCGGACACAAACGACAACGGCGACTTCTCCCGCAACCAGTTCCTGTCCGGGCGGATGGCGTTGTTCCAGTCGGGCACCTACAACCTGGCCCAGGTGGCCGAGCACGCGACGTTCCGCTGGGGTGTGGCGATGCTGCCGACCGGACCGGCCGGGCGGGTGAGCGTCACCAACGGCATTGTGGCCGCGGGCAATCCGGCCAGCCGCCATCCCGAGGCAGTGCGGGAGGTGCTGGACTGGCTGGGTAGCACCCGGGGCAACGAGTACGTCGGTCGCGCCGGCGCGGCCATCCCCGCGGTGCTGCCTGCTCAGCAGGTGTACTTCGACTACTGGTCGGCCAAGGGCGTGGACGTTCGGCCGTTCTTTACGGTGCTCGACGGGCCACGGATTCCTGCGCCGGGCGGGGCCGGTTTCGCTGCCGGCTATCAGGCGATCAAGCCGTACTTCGACGAGATGTTCCTCGGCAGAACGCCGGTGACCGACGCGCTGCGCGCCGCGCAGAACGCCGCCAACGCGGCCGCTTCGCGGTAGGGATCGCGACTGTGCGCCCTGTGCACGGAAATTCAGTGATATCGGTGCATAAGGCGCACACTCGGCAGCGCTAGATACCCGCGAGCACCGTTGCCTGCAGCACCACCGACACGACAATCACCACGAACGAGATCGTCATCACCACCCAGTCGGCCCGTCGTGGGCCGGACGGCGCAGCCGAGATCAGGCCCGTCCCACCGCGCGCGGTGATCGCGTCGCCCATCTCGTCGGCACGCCGCAGCGCCACCGTGATCCCGGCCGCCATCAGGTCGACCATCTCGATCGCCCAGCGCCGCCGCCGGGCCCGGCGGCTGGTCAGCACCGGCCGCGGACGCAACCGCCGCGCCGCGTACAGCAGCCGGAACTCCTCGAGCAGCATCGGAAAGGCCCGCAGCGACAAGGCAAGCGCCACCGCCCAGTCGTCGACGGGAAACCGCAACGCCTTGAACGGCCGGCCCAGTTTCGCCACTGCAGGCGCGACGTCGGCGACGTTCGTCGTCCACGACACCAACATCCCCAGCGCCAGCAGCACGACCGCCACCACCGTGACGCGCACGAACTTCATCAGCCCGCCCAGCGCGATCTCGACAGACCCGAGGTGCACGAACGGTTCTCCACCGCCCAGCGTCGCGGTGACACACCCGACCAGCAGCAGAAGCCACAGCCATATCGGCACCGACGGAACGACACCGCGCGGGATGCGCGCCATCCGGATCGCGATGCCGATGAGGATCGTCACCAACGCCAGCGGCACCCAATCCGGGTAGAACGCCAGCAGGGCCGAAAAGGCGAGGACGACAATCAATTTGGTGCCCGCCCACAGCTCGTGGATCGGCGACGTCCCGGGCACCGGACGCAGCAGCACCACCGGGCGGGCCTGACGTGTCGTCATGACGGCCCCTCCGTCAGCACGCCATCGCGCAGATGCAGCGTGCGGGGGCACAGCTCTTCCAGGCCGACGAAGTCGTGCGAGATCACCACGACGGTCAGTCCACTGTTGCGGCGCAGATCGATGAGCAGCCGCAGCAGGCCGCGCTGACTGGCGGCGTCGAGTCCCGCCAGCGGTTCGTCGAGGATCAGCGCCTGCGGTGAGCGGGCCAGCAGTCCGGCGATCACCACCCGGCGCATCTGCCCGCCCGACAGCTGGTCGATGCGGCGTCCCACCAGCGACGCGTCCAAACCGACCTTCGCCAGCGCAGCGATCACCCGCGCGCGGTCGTGGTAGGAAAACCCAGCTGCCGAAGCAACTTCCAGGTCGACGCGGCTGCGCATCAGTTGCAGCCGAGCAGCCTGGAACGCGATCGCCACCTCGCCGACGCATTCGGACGCGGGCCGTCCCCGCACCAGGCACGAGCCGGTGGTCGGTGTGGTGAGCCCCGCCATGATCCAGGCCAGGGTGGATTTCCCGGACCCGTTGCCGCCGTGGATCAGCACACCCTCGCCGTCGTGAATCGTGAACCCGACGTCACGCAATGCGGGCTTGGCCCACGGTGTGCCACTGGCATATTCGTGGCCGACGTGCTCGAGCTGCAGCACCGGTTCGGCCGCACGGGGGGCGGCGCTCACCGAGGCAGTCGGCGCCGCCGTGCTCTCGACCATGTGTGCGTTGTCCTGCGACTCGCTGAGCTTCACGATGCGGTCGGCGGTGTCGGCCTCGTTGTTGTAGTGGGTGATCTGCACCAGCGCCATCCGGCGCCGTTCGGTCAATCCGGACAACACACTCAGCAGCGCCTCCCGCCCACGCTGGTCAACCATGCTGGTGACCTCGTCGGCGATCAGCAGCGAGGGCCGACGCGCCAGCGCGGCCGCGACCGCCAGCCGCTGCAGCTCACCGCCGGACAGCCCGCCGGTGTCGCGCTCCTCCATACCGGCCAGGCCGACCTCATTGAGCAGCCCTGCCACATCGGTGTCCGTTCCCGGCGGCAGACCCCACACGACGTCGTCGGCGACTCGCGTTCCCAGCACCTGACTTTCGGGGTGCTGCATGACGACGGCCGTCCCGCCCAGCTGACCCAGCCCGACCGCGCCGGGGCGTTCGATCGAGCCGGAGGTGGGTGCCCGCCCGGACAGCAGCAGCATCAGCGTGGTCTTGCCGGAGCCGTTGGCGCCGGTGATCGCGACGTCCTCGCCGGCGTCCACGGTCAGGTTCAACGGCGCCAGCGCGTCGTGCGTGGCGTTGGGGTACCGGAACCGCGCATCCACCAGCCGCACGGGAACCGGTGCGGCGGGCCCGGATTCGTCGGGCGTCTCGAGCTTGTGCACATCGGGGATGCCGCTGAGGCGATCCAGCACCCGTGACAGGGCCCACCACCCAACCAGGGTCACGACCATGATCGAGAACATCGCGTAGACCATCAACAGCAGCGGCCAGTACTGCAGGGCGATGCCGAAGAGGTGCCTGGCATCCTGGGCGGCCGGGCGGAACGGCTCGAAATGCGACACCACCGAGACGACGCCGTCGAAGTTGGCCGTCATCGCCGCGAATGTCAGCGAGCGCAGCCGCACCAGAACGGTCAGCGCGGCGATGATGAACAGCCCGAAGACCACACCGGCGACCAGGCCCACCGCGATGACGGTCGGGGTGCCGCGCCCGCGACGTTTCATGATGCCGGCCAGCCCACCCACGTAGGCACAGTTGACGACCACCATCAAGCCGCTGACGCCGGCGATCAGGAACGCGACGACACTCGCGGCGAACGTGGCGGCCACCAGCACCCGCAAGCGGTAGCGGTAGCCGAGCAGTCCCAT
The DNA here is from genome assembly GCA_004362315.1 of Mycobacterium sp. BK086. GTDB lineage: Bacteria > Actinomycetota > Actinomycetes > Mycobacteriales > Mycobacteriaceae > Mycobacterium. The sequence continues at coordinate 533,465 of SNWL01000009.1, read as the reverse complement.
CGGGACAGTCGTCAGCAGTGACAGTCCCCCGGCGAACGGGACGACGACGGAGATGATGGACAGTGCGGCGGCCAGTGCGGCCATCACCGAGGCCTGGGCCATCTCCACCGGTGACAGTGAGCGACCTCGACGGCGATCGATCGACCCGGCGGACGGCTGTGCAGGCGCCTCCGGTCTCGTCGCGGTCATCACCCGATTCTGCCAGCCGTTGCGACGGGGCAGTCGCTCCGACCTGCCGCCGCCTGGCCGTCTGTGGACATCCTGTGAGGTAGGCCACCGGACACCTGGGCGACAACATAGTATTTCTATGTAATTATGGGACATATGAGTCCGACGCCCACCCAGGAACTCCCCGGCGCCTCACCCGCGCTGGGCTCCGAGCTGCTCGGCGTCATCGCACGGCTCAACCGGCTGGCCACTCAGCGCATCCGGCTCCCGCTGCCCTGGGCGCAGGCCCGGCTGCTGGGCACCATCGACGATCAGGGCGAAGCCCGGATCTCGGACCTGGCCGAACTCGACCACTGCTCTCAGCCGACGATGACCACTCAGGTCCGCCGCCTGGAGGACGCCGGCCTGGTGGCCCGCACCCCCGATCCCGACGATGCGCGTGCCGTCCGCATCCGCATCACCCCCAAGGGCCAGACGATCCTGGCTCAGGTCCGTGCCGACCGCGCCGCGGTCATCGACCCGCGCATCGCGCGGCTGTCCGACGAGGACCGCGAAATTCTGTCGACCGCCGTCGGAGCATTGCATCGCCTGCTCGACGACCTCGACACGTCACCGAAGTAGTGAGGAGTGAGCCACTCATGTGGCGTCAACCCAAGGCGGTCTGGGCCGTCGCGTTCGCATCCGTCGTCGCGTTCATGGGCATCGGGCTCGTCGACCCGATCCTGAAACCCATCGCCGACAATCTCAATGCCACACCATCACAGGTGTCGCTGCTGTTCACCAGCTACATGGCGGTGATGGGCGTGGCGATGCTGATCACCGGTGTGGTGTCCAGCCGCATCGGACCGAAACGCACACTGCTGGTTGGCCTGGTGATCATCATCGCCGGCGCCGGACTGGCCGGCATGAGCGACACCGTGATGGGCATCGTCGGCTGGCGCGCACTGTGGGGCCTGGGCAACGCGCTGTTCATCGCGACAGCCCTGGCCACCATCGTCAACTCCGCGCGCGGCTCGGTGGCCCAGGCGATCATCCTCTACGAGGCGGCACTGGGACTTGGCATCGCCGTCGGCCCGCTGGTCGGCGGCGTGCTGGGCGGAATCTCTTGGCGCGGGCCGTTTTTCGGGGTGTCAGCACTCATGGCCGTCGCACTGGTGGTGACCGCGCTGCTGCTGCCGGAAACGCCACGCCCACAACGCACGACGACATTGGCCGACCCGTTCCGCGCGCTGCGGCACCGGGGACTGCTCGGCGTCGCAATCACGGCTCTGCTGTACAACTTTGGGTTCTTCACGCTGCTGGCGTTCACACCGTTCCCGCTCGACATGGGCGCCCACGAGATCGGCCTGATCTTCTTCGGCTGGGGCCTGTGCCTGGCGTTCACCTCGGTGGTTGTCGCGCCGCGCCTGCAGCACCGGTTCGGCACGGTGCGCGTGCTGGTGATCAACCTGCTGTGCTTTTCGGCGCTGATGGTGGTGATGGCCGTGGCCACCGACAACAAGGCCGTCCTCGCGGCGTGCGTGGTGGTGGCGGGTCTGTTCATCGGCATCAACAACACCCTGATCACCGAGACCGTGATGAAGGCGGCGCCTGTCGAACGTGGGGTGGCCTCGGCGGCCTACAGCTTCATGCGCTTCGGTGGCGCTGCTGTCGCACCCTGGCTGGCAGGTGTTCTCGGTGAGCGGGTCAGTGTGCACCTGCCGTTCTGGGTGGGTGCGGGTGCGGTGCTGGCCGGCGCCGGTGTGCTGGCGTTGACGAGCCGGCATCTGAGCGCTATTGACACAGAGCATGATGAGCTCGAGCAGGCCACCGCGGTGACCGTCGGCAGCGATAGCTGACACCCGGGGGCCGACCCCGAGGAGAACGATGCAGTTCTGGTGCGGCACCCCGTTCATGAAGACGTCCGAATCCATCGCGGTGGCGCGCATGGTCGACGAGGCCGGCTATCACGGCATGATCTGCGCCGATCACCTGATCTACCCGCGGGATCTGCGCTCGCCGTATCCCTCGCCGTCGGGCAAGCCGGGCTGGGAACCGGAGACCGCGTGGCCGGACACCTGGGTGATGACCGGGGCGATGGCCGCGGTGACCACTCAGCTGCGGTTCTCCAACGCCGTCTACGTCGCGCCGGCTCGCCCCCTGATCGAGGTCGCCAAACAGGTGGCGACGGCGGCGTCGATATCCGAGGGGCGCGTCTCGCTGGGCGTCGGAATCGGTTGGATGCGTGAGGAATACGAGCTGTTGGGCCAGGAGTTCAGCAATCGCGGCAGACGCCTCGACGAGATGATCCCCGCACTGCGGGCGCTGTGGCAGGGCGGCTGGGTGTCGTGGAGCGGCGAGCACTACCAGGTGCCCGAGATGATGATCGAACCTCATCCCCCAGCTCCGGTGCCGATCCTGTGCGGCGGCGAATCCGAGGCGGCGCTGCGCCGCGCCGCATCGTTGTGCGACGGCTGGATCGGCACCGCGTACACGCTCGACGGCGCCGCGGAATACGTCACCAAGCTGGATGTGTTGCGCTGCGAATTCGGCCGCGCGGACGAACCTTTCGAGATCATGCTGGCGCTCATCGATCCCCCGTCACCAGATCTCTACAAGCGGGCCGAGGACATCGGCATCACGGCGGTGATGTGTGCGCCGTGGATGACCGACGCAGGCGTGGCGACCGGCACCGACGTCGAGCGCTACCGCGCGCCGATCGAGAAGTTCGCCGAAACCGTTGTCGCCAAGTGCCGTTGAGCACTCACATCCAGATCGTGGCCTTCGGTCCTTCCCTGGGCTGAGCCAGCGGATGGCCGGCACCCAACAGGTTGCCGGTGATTACGCTGCAGAACCGGTACATCGCGATGTCGAAGATCCCGTTGCTCATCGGCTGCTCGATGAAATGCCCGAGCCGTTCGGCACCGATGAACACGGTCATCAGCAGCAGGCCGATGATCACACCGGCGAACGGGTGCGACGAACCATCGAGCCGGCTGAACGCCATGATCGCGAAAAACCAGGCCAGCGCGCGGATGAAGATCTCGTACTGCAGCGGGATCGGCTCGTTGCGAATGCGTTCCAGACCGCTCTGGGCCGTCACCAGTGCGGTATTGACGCTCATAAGCATCACGCGGGCCTGATTGTCGATCAGGCCGTCGGCGGAGAGCTTCTGGATGTCGATGGCCTGGTCGGTCATCAAGTCGACGGCGCTGGCGTCATCGGGGTCTTCCGGCGTCAGCTCGCGGACCCCGGGCAGTGCCGGAATTCCGCGTAGGTCCGCGGCGAGCTGCCAGGCGTAGCGGACCTGACGGCGCCGCATGCGATCCAGAACGGCGGCCATCTGCGGAGTTCCGGAGTCCACCGAGCACAGGGTGTTGTGGGTGGCCCGGGAATTGATGATGACGTTGCCCCACAACGTCCGGGCCTCCCACCACCGGTTGTAGGCAGTGGTGTTGCGGAAGCCGATGAACACCGAGGCACCGATACCGAGCACGGACAGCACAGCCGAGGCGTAGTCGATCTGGGTGGGATCGGGAATCGGGATCAGGATCGCGGCCACCACGATGATCGCCAGCAGATCCCACCGCATCTGCCACCACACCAGGCCCGTCACCTTGAGCGGGCCGAGCTTCCCGACGCTGCGAATCACCGCGCCAGCGTATTACCTGACCGCCTCAGAGAACGGCTTCGACGAGATTTCCCACCGCATACGTCGCGGCGATCGCGACGGCCCCGAAGGCGAGCTGTCGTCCGGCCCCGAACCACGTCGAGCCCTTGGTGAACTTGGCGGCCACCGCTCCGGCGACCAGCAGCCCGACCGCGCTGCACGCCAGACCGGCCCACAGCGAGTGCGACCCAAGGAGATACGGCAGCAGCGGAATGACCGCGCCCAGCGCGAACATCAGGAACGACGACACCGCGGCCAGCACCGGCGACGGCTTCTCCCGCGGATCCACGCCCAGCTCCTGGACGAGATGGAAGTTCACCGCGCGGTCCTCGTCACGGTGGATCTCGTCGGTGGCCGTTCGGGCGGTCACCTCCGTCATGCCCATCTCCATCAGCATCGCCACCAGCTCGATCCGTTCGGCCTGGGGATGACGCTTGAACGAGCGGCGTTCGACGCGAACCTCGGAGTCGATCTGCTCGTTGGCCGTCGTGACGGACGTATATTCGCCCAGCGCCATCGAGAACGCACCGGCGAGCAGCCCGGCCACGCCGCTGAGCACCACGGTGTGCGCACCGGCTCCCGCCGCGACCCCGGCGATCAGCGCCGAATTACTGACCAATCCATCCATCGCACCGAACGTCGCCGCACGCAGCCAGCCACCGCTGACGTCGGCGTGGGAGTGGTCGATGTCGTGCGGCAACTGCGGTCTATGGTCCCCGTCGGACTCCGCCATCGCGCCATTGAACGCCCGCCCGTCGGCTCACACCCACTCAGGTTTGCCTGTGTTTGCCACAACCGCGTTTATGGAAAGGTCCCCGGGGATACTTTCGGGGGATGACCACCACTGCGGAGCATTTGCGTAACGCCCTCGACGGCCGCTGGCGTGACGTCAAGAACGCCGTACGCGCCGAATTGTCCACCGAGGTATTCCGGCCGCACTACACGCCCAACACCGCGATCGCGCGGGCGAAGGTGGCTGAGCAGCTGAAGATCATGGCGGCCAAGGGCGCCGCCGAAGATGGTTTCCGCAAAGAGCACGGTGGCAACGGCGACGTGGGTGCGGCGGTCGTCCGCATCGAGATGCTGGCGATGTCCGACCTGTCGCTGATGGTGAAAGCCGGGGTGCAGTGGGGTCTGTTCGGCGGTGCCATCGAGAACCTGGGCACCGAACGCCACCACAAGGCCTACGTCCAGCGCATCATCGACCTGGATCTGGTCGGCTGCTTCGGGATGACCGAGACCGGGCACGGCAGTGATGTGCAGTCCCTGGAGACCACGGCCACCTACGATCCGGCGACTCAAGAGTTCGTGATCAACTCCCCCACCCCGACGTCGCGCAAGGACTACATCGGCGGTGCCGCCGAAACAGCGCGGGTGTCAGCGGTTTTCGCTCAGCTGATCACCGGCGGCGAATCGCACGGGGTGCACTGCTTCGTGGTGCCGCTACGCGATGACGACGGCAACGACCTGCCGGGTGTCACCACCTCGGACTGTCTGTACAAGGGTGGCCTGCCCGGTGTCGACAACGGCCGCATCATGTTCGACAACGTCCGGATTCCGCGGGAGAACCTGCTCAACAAGTACGCCGACGTCGCCGAGGACGGCACCTACTCCTCGCCGATCGAGAACCCGAACCGGCGGTTCTTCACCATGCTGGGCACCCTGATCCGGGGGCGGGTCACCGTCGGCGGCAGTGCGGCCGCCGCGGCGCGGGTGGCACTCGACATCGCCGTTCGATATGCCTTGCAGCGCAAGCAATTCAGCGCCCCGGACGGCGACGAGGTGCTGATCATGGATTACCTGGTGCATCAGCGCCGGCTGTTCCCGCTGATCGCCCGCTCGTATGCGCTGCAGTTCGCCCAGAACGAGCTGGTGGCCAAGCTGCACGATGTGCAGACCTCGGACACCACCGACACCGAGGAACAGCGTGAGCTGGAATCACGCGCCGCTGGGCTGAAGGCGGCCAACACCTGGCACGCCAGCGCCGCGATCCAGGAGGCTCGCGAAGCCTGCGGCGGCGCAGGCTATCTCGCCGAGAACCGGCTGATCGCACTGCGCGCCGACACAGACGTGTTCACCACCTTCGAGGGCGACAACCATGTGCTGACTCAGCTGGTGGCCAAGGAACTGCTGACCGCCTACGCCGACGACATCAAGGGCATGAGCCCGGTGGAATGGGTTCGCTTCGCCGCCAACTTCGCCGGCGATCGGGTGCTGAAAAGGACTGCGGCCGAGACGATCATGCAGAGGATCATCGACGCGCGCCAGGACAGCGAGGAGGAAGGCAGCCTCTTCAACCGCGGCACCCAGGTCAAGATGTTCGAGGACCGCGAGGAGTATCTGCTCGCCTCGGTGGCGCGCCGTCTGCAGAGCAAGTCCAAGGAGATGTCAGCGTTCGACGCGTTCAATGCCGTGCAGGATCACGTGCTGCACACCGCACAGGCGCACATCGACCGGATCGTGCTCGAGGCGTTCGTCGCCGGCATCGACGCCTGCGAGGACGAGGAAGCCCGCGAGATTCTGGGTCTGGTGTGCGATGTGTACGCGCTGTCGGTGATCGAGGACGACAAGGCGTGGTTCATCGAGCACCGCTTCCTGTCCACCGAGCGGGCCAAGGCCGTCACCCGCGGCATCAACGAACGGTGCCGCGCCTTGCGGCCGCACGCCGAATTGCTGGTCGACGGTTTCGGGGTGCCCGAGCAACTGCGCTACGCCGAGATGCTGCACCCGGAGAACATCGACTAGGCGTTTTGACAATTTTGACAAAACATCAGGGGTGACCCGGTAACGTCGCCGCCGTGGAATTGACGCTGCAACGCATCGGTGCGTGGTGCGGGACGATCATGATCATTCTGTACGGAACGAGCCTTTCGGGGATAGCGCGGATGTTCCCGCCGCTGTCGCCCGTTGCCTCGCCCGAGGAGATCGCCGAGTTTTACGTCGACCACAAGATCTGGATCCGGATCGGCGTCGCGGGGTGTCTGTTGACGTCGGTGATCGCCCTCCCGTTCCTGGCCACCATCGTGCTGCGCATCCGGCGGATCGAAGGCCAGTGGGGCATGCTGTCGATCACGCAGCTGTTCGCCGCCACGATTTTCGTTCCCGCCCTGCTGTTTCCGTTCCTGATCATGGCGGCCGCGGCGTTTCGCCCCGAGAGCAGGCCACCCGACATCACCCAAGCGCTCAACGACGTCTTCTGGCTGATGTTCATCGGCATCGTCGGAACGATCATCGTGCAGAACATCACGCTGGCGATCGCGTCGTTCATCGACAAGACCGAGCCGCAGACGTTCCCGCGCTGGTACGGCTACCTCAATCTGTGGGTGGCACTGCTGTCGCTGCCCGGGTGCGTGGTCGTGGTGTTCAACGACGGACCGCTGGCCTGGCACGGGGTGTTCGCGTTCTACATTCCCGGCGCAGCGCTGACGATCTGGCTGTTCTCGACGACGTACGTGCTGAACCGGGGCATCAAGGCTCAGCAGCGCGCCGAAGCGCAATGACGGCGGGTTCGACTTCCGCCGTCAGCCGCCGCATCCCCGGCGAACAGGGCACCTGGGTATTCCTGTTCGGCGACATGCTGGTGTTCGCGGTGTTCTTCGCCACGTTCATGGTCGAAAGATCCAAGGCACCAGAGGTTTTCGACGCGGCACGCAAGACTCTGCACGTCAACATCGGCCTGGTCAACACGTTGGTGCTGCTGACCAGTTCGCTGTTCGTGGTGGCCGCGATGGGCGCCATCCGGACCGGCCAACGTCCCATTGCGGCCAGGGCGCTGGTGATCGCGGCAGGCTGCGGCGTGGTGTTCGTGGCGCTGAAGGTCACCGAGTACATCCTGCTGGGCACCGCCGGACACGGGCCGGGCGCCAACCACTTCTACCTGTACTACTTCATCCTGACCGGGCTGCACCTGCTGCACGTCTGCATCGGGATCCTGGTGCTGGTGCTGATGCTCACCCAGACGCGGCGCATCGAGCTGTCGGCCAACCGGCTCGCGGTCATCGAGGGCGGCGGCTGCTTCTGGCATCTGGTCGACCTGCTGTGGATCGTCCTGTTCCCACTCCTGTACTTGGTGAGCTGATGTTGACCTTGATGCGTAACCGCGCCGGCGTGAGCTGGCTGATCCTGGTGGTCTTGACGCTGGCGTCGTTCGTCTTGGGTGCCGATCACGGCACCGGGTCACTGATCGCGGTCGGCGTACTGGCGATCGCCGCGTTCAAGGTGCGGCTGGTGGGCCTGGATTTCATGGAACTGCGGCACGCCCCGATCCCCTTGCGGGCGATCTTCGAGGTGTACTGCGTGGCGTTGTGGGCGCTGCTGTCGGGGCTTTATCTCTGGCTGTGACAGCTGACCGTGTCCGCTCCAAACCCGCGAAAAAGTGTGGCTGCAGCGGGTAGCTCTGGCGAAGCCTCCGGCGGCTATCGCCTGCACGTGATTGAATTGCCGACGAGGTCAAATTTGCTGGATCTGCCTACTCGGGGGAGTTTCTGTTCATGAAGCATGGCAATCGCGTGTGGCTGGGTGCCGGGACGCTCACACTCGGGATCGGAGCCGCGTTGGCCAGCGGCGCGGGGGTCGCCTCCGCGGACGCCGACACTGGTACGGGTACTGGCCAGTCGGACAAGTCGACGAGCACAACCAGGCAAGCGACCAAGGGAAGCGCCGGCCCTGCCCGGGTGGCGCCAAAGCGCCCGCCTCACCCAACACTGATCGCATCCCGCCGTGTGGCTCTCAAACTGCCGGCAGCCCCGGTACGCGCTGCGCTTCTGCCTGACGTCCTGGCCTTGGCGGGTCGCGAGTTGCACGACGCGCTCAGCGGCGGTGTGCCCGCCGTGGCGACGGTCGGACGGGTCAAGCCTGCGAGCGCCGTGGCCAGCGCCGGACCTCGGCCTGCCGCCGACGTTGCAAACCCGGTCGTCGCGACGATCCCGATCGACGGGGATCCCGAGACGGCGGTGGCCACCCCCGACGGAAAATTCATCTTTGTCGCGAATTATTCGAGCGGCACGGTATCGGTCATCGACACGGCCACAAATACGATCGTGGGTGACCCGATCGCGACGGGCGTGCAAGCCATATTCAGTGTGGTGACCCCAGACAGCCAGCGCGTCTATGTATCTGGTACGACACTGGACAACGCGCACATGGCGGTGGTCGCGATTGACACTGCGACCAGAACGGCAGGCGCGCCGATCATCACCGGCACCAACGCCGGTCGAGCGCCAGTCATCGCGATGACGCCCAACGGCCGCTACATCTACGTCACGGACGAGGACGCCAACTCGATATCGGTCATCGATACCAGCGCCAATTCGGTTGTCGGCACACCGATCACGGTGCCAGACCCCATCGATCTCCGCGTGACACCCGACGGCAAGACTCTCTACGTCACTAGCCAAGAGAGCAACAGTGTTTTCGCACTGGATACCGCCACCAACACGATCAGCAAGACGATATCGGTGGCGGGCGCGACCGAACTGGTGATCAGTCCCGACGGCGCTCGCGTCTACGTCTCTGACCGCGGCGTAGCAATCAGAATCATCGACTCGGCTTCAAACACCTTGCTGGCCAACACAATCGCGATTCCCGACACCAGCAGGATCGCCGGCACATTCACCGTCAGCCCGGACGGACGTTATATCTATCTCCCCAACGACACGCTTGGGCACGTCACGGTGGTCGACACCACAACCGGAGCCGTCAAATCCATTACGACCGGCGGTGTCTGGGGCGCTGATTGGAGCGCCCGGGTCACTCCTCACATCACTGCGGTCAGTGCTGACGGCCGCTATCTCTACGTGGGTGGTCTTTTCTATAACGGCCTGTCTTTCGGCACCGTCCAAGTGATCGACACTCTCAACGGCACCATCACCGATCCGATTGTCGTGGGAGGGACCGCCTGGGTCAACGAGATGATCGTCGCGCCAAGTGGAATGGTGTACGCCGTCAACAACGTTGGCACCGCTGGCACTGTCGCGGTGATCGACCCGTCGGTGCCGCTATCGTTCCATATTCCGGGCATTGTCAGCCCGGCCGAGTTGGGGCCCTTCGGGGAAGCCGAATTCCCGTCGGGACGGACGACACCCACGCCACTGGAAGTGTGGCGCGGTGTCGTCTCGCTGGTTCAGACGACGTTCTCACGGGCGGCCAATGCGATTACTAACTCGCTCTTCGCAGTCAGGCAGGCGGTCGCGCCACCGGTTCAGAAGCCTCAGTCACCCACCACGACTGCTGCGTTGTACGACCGGCTGAGGGACAAGACGGGCACAGCACCGAACAGCATCTGGATCGACAAGATCGACGCGTCGGACGGCATTCGCTACGTCATCTATTTCGGCGGCACGATTCCCACATCGCTGGACCCGCGCCAGGCAACGCTGGCGAACAACCTCCCGTCGTACAACGGCGTGGTGAAGCCGAATCAATGGAATGTCATTGCGAGGGCTCTCACCGCCGCCGGCGGAGATCCGACCGCACCGGTGATGCTCGTGGGATACAGCCAGGGCGGACTCGACGCCCAGAACGTGGCCCAGAAGTTGGGGCTCAACGTGACGGCGGTCGTCTTGTATGCCGCACCGTTGATCTCCGGGCCCCCGACCGAATACCCGCAAATCGATATCGGGGCATACGCGGATCCGGTGGTCCATGACTTCACCAAGCAACCCCAAACGGGTCAGCACGAGACCAGAAACCTGACCTACGGGGTCGTCACGTCTACGTACAAGCGCTACGCAGACCAGTGGTGGTACAACCCGTTCTGGGCGTGGCAGATGCACGGTGACAAGGCCACGTACATCGATGCGGCGAAAGCCTTCGACAACGTGGCGAAGGGCGGCAGCGTCCCGGCCTACTCGGCCCTGAGGTCCGCGGTCCTGCAATACAAGGGAACCGTCAGCCAATCCTGGAAGTAGACGGTTCCCTCCCGAGAGGGATCAGATGAAAATCCTGCTCCCCCGGATGGACTCGAACCATCAACCGTCCGATTAACAGTCGGAAGCTCTGCCAGTTGAGCTACAGGGGACTATCTGCTTCCCGCGCAAGCGCAGTTGCGCTGATGCGGGCCGGAGAGTGACTCTAGCTTACTGGGCACCCTCGACGCCAAACCGGTGGGCGGGCGCCAACCCTCGCCGCGTCAGGCAGGATGGTGGGGCGGGGTTTCGATGGAGGGAGCGCAGTGATCCGGTTTCTCGCGGCACTTGGAGTGGGCTACGTGTTGGGCACCAAGGCCGGCCGTAAGCGCTATGAGCAGATCGTCGGCACCTACAAAGCGCTGACCGGTAATCCCGCCACCAAGACCGTCATCGACGCCGGACGCCGCAAGCTCGCCGACCGGGTCTCACCCGACCCCGATCCGAAGATGGTCACGCTGACCGAGATCGACGCGCAGACCACCGTGGTGGAACCGCAGGCTTCGGAGAAATAGGCACGACGACATCGACCTCACGGTCGTCAATCACGCGAAAATGCAGCCCTCAGGTCGATCTCGACCGGGGAGAAATTAGCCCAGCGGAATGCTGATGGTCTGACCCGGCAGCAGCGGGCCGGTGGTCACGCCGATACCGCCACCGGGCATCGAGCCGGCGTCGGGGCCGTAGACACCGAACTGCGGGGTGCCGACGCTGACGTTGTTGTTCGAGTAGCTCAGGCACTGGCCGTCGCCACGGGAGCCGAACCAGGCCAGGCAGGTGCCGCCCGGGGAGGCCGACGCGGTCGGAGCCGTGATCTCAGCCAGAGCCGGCACCGCGGCCGCAGCCACAGCAATCGCGCCAGCAGCGGCGATACGCCGGGCACGGGTGTTCGCGGAAGTCATATCTGACCTTTCGCCGGGGACAGGCAGTTCGTTAACCATAACGTGCCCGGAGCCATCACGCAGTGAGGTCGTCGCCGCTGGCCTGTTCCAGCAGGCTGCGCCGATACGCCTCCAGTGCCACCAGGTCGCCGAACAGCGCGTGATATTCGTCTCCCTGCTCCACCGGCGACATCCGCTGCAGCTTGGACTTGACCTCGGCGACCTGCCGGCCCACCCAGACTTCCTGCAGCCGGGCCAGCACACCCCCGATGTAACGGGGCATCTTCTCTTCGTCCTCGACCCGGATGCCCTCGACCCCGAGTTCGGTGATCAGGCCGGCCGTCGCCGTCGCCCCGGTCTGCGCGCGCACCTTGTCGATCCAGTCGGCGCCGGTCACCCCCGACGACGTCCCGCCCGCCGTCTCGATCGCGGTCCGCACCGCGGCGTACCCCGGGTGAGTGAAGCTCTCCACGGTCAGCGAGTCGAAGACCGGCCCGGCCAGCGCCGGGTACTGCAGCGCGGCCTTGAGTGCTTCGCGCTGCGGCCACAACGTCGGATCGCGCGGATCGGGCCGGCGCGCGCCGTCTGCGGGCGCCGCCTTGGGCGCGGCACGACGGTTGTCACCGCGGGCCCCGGGCTTGTGCCCGGCCTCTTCACGGACCCGCGCGATCACCTGCGCGACGTCATCCCAGCCGACCCAGCCGGCCAGCTGACGCGCGTACTCGTCGCGCAGCGTCGGATCCTTGATCTGAGCGACCATCGGCACGCAGCGCCGCAAAGCCGCCACCCGTCCTTCGGCCGCGTCCAGGTCGTGCTCGGCCAGCGCGGTGCGGATCGCGAACTCGAACAACGGGGTACGCCGGGCCACCAGATCGCGCAGCGCGCCGTCGCCCTGCGCGAGCCGAAGGTCGCACGGGTCCATCCCGTCGGCGGCGACAGCGACGAAACTCTGACCCGCGAGGTTCTGCTCGCCCGCGAACGCCTTGAGCGCGGCCGCCCGTCCGGCGGCGTCGCCGTCGAAGACGTAGATCAGCTCGCCGCGAAAGAACTTGTCGTCCATCATCAATCGCCGCAGCATCGAGAGGTGCTCGTCGCCGAAGGCGGTCCCGCAGGACGCAACCGCGGTGGTCACCCCGGCCAGGTGCATGGCCATCACGTCGGTGTAGCCCTCGACGACGACCGCCTGATGCCCCTTGGCGATATCGCGCTTGGCCAGGTCGATGCCGAACAAGACGTTGGACTTCTTGTACAGCACCGTCTCTGGGGTGTTGACGTACTTGGCTTCGATCCGGTCGTCGGGGAAGATCCGGCGTGCGCCGAAGCCGACGGTCTCGCCGCTGGCGCTGCGGATCGGCCACAGCAGCCTGCGGTGGAAACGGTCGATGGGGCCGCGCTGGCCCTCCCGCGACAGCCCGGCGGCCTCAAGTTCCTTGAACTCGAAGCCCTTTCGGATCAGATGCTTGGTGAGCGCATCCCAGCCGGACGGCGCGAAACCGCAGCCGAACTGGCGGGCCGCCGCGGCGTCGAAATTGCGCTCGGTGAGGTACTGGCGGGCCGGTGCGGCTTCCTCGGATTCCAGTGCGGCAGCGTAGAACTCCTGCGCGGCAGCGTTCGCGGCGGTCAGCCGGCTACGGCTGCCGCGGTCGCGCTGCACACTGGTGCCCCCGCCGCTGTAGGTCACCGTGTAGCCGATCCGGTCGGCCAGCATCTCCACGGCTTCCACGAAGCTGACGTGTTCGATCTTCAGGATGAAGGCGTAGACGTCGCCGCCCTCACCGCAGCCGAAGCAGTGGAAGTGCCCGTGGTTGGGCCGCACGTGGAACGACGGTGACTTCTCGTCGTGGAACGGGCACAGGCCCTTCATCGAGTCGGCGCCCGCGCGGCGCAACTGGACGTAGTCGCCGACCACGTCTTCGATGCGGACCTGTTCACGGATGGCGGCGATATCCCGTTCGGGGATGCGGCCTTTTCGGTCGCCACCCCCGCTCACCGCACCGGTCATCGGCACAGTCTAGAACTCACGAGCACCGGCGTTGTGCGCGTCGATGCGTTCCAGCCGGCCTTCGGTGAACGACGCGATCTGATCCACGACCACCCGCATCCGGGCCGCGTCGTCGGCCGCGGCGTTGAACTCCGGGGCGAACACCGGATCGAGCGTCGCGGGCGCGCCGTCGAGCAGCCAGTGCGCGACCTCGTGGATGCGTGAGCGCTGCCGGGCCTGCAGTTCCAGATGCGCCGGGTCGGACATGATGAATTGCAGCGCGAGCGTCTTGAGCACGGCCACCTCGGCGCGCACGGTTGCCGGAACCTGCAATTCCGCCTCGTAGCGGACCAGCGGCTGCGGGCCTGCCACCTCGTGGGTCAGGCGCACGGCGGCCGAGGCGAACCGGCCGACCAGTTCACTGGTCAGCCGCTTCAGTGCAACCGACGCCGCGAGGGTCCCGTCGTACTTGCCGACGCCGGCCACCACCGGCAGCTGGGACAGCCGGTGCGCCGCGGCCTCCAGATCCTCGGCGCTGACCCCGCTGGACTCCCCCAGCCGGCCCAGCGCCGCTGCGGCGTCGTCGTCGGCCAGCACGCGCAGGTCGATACGGCCCGACACCACGCCGTCCTCGACATCGTGCACCGAATACGCGACATCGTCGGCCCAGTCCATCACCTGGGACTCCAGGCACGGACGCTGCGCCGGTTTATCGCCGCGCACCCACTCGGCCAGCGCCCGGTCATCGGCATAGAAACCGAACTTGCGGCCCCGCTCCCCACGGAACCACGGGTACTTGGTCACCGCATCCAGCCCGGCCCGGGTCAGATTCAGCCCGACGCTGCGACCTTGTCCGTCAAGCACTTTCGGTTCGATCCGGGTCAGGATCCGGAAGTTCTGGGCGTTGCCCTCGAAGCCGCCGCACGACACCGCGAACTCGTCGAGCGCGCGTTCGCCGTTGTGGCCGTAGGGCGGGTGACCGATGTCGTGGGCCAGTCCGGCCATGTCCACCAGGTCCGGGTCGCAGCCCAGCGGCACCGCCATCCCCCGCCCGATCTGGGCGACCTCCAACGAGTGAGTCAGCCGGGTCCGAGGGTTCTCGCTCTCCCGCGGCCCGACGACCTGGGTCTTGTCGGCCAGCCGGCGGAGGGCAGCGCAATGCAGGACGCGCGCGCGGTCGCGGGCGAAATCGGTGCGATGCTCCGTCGACGTACCGGGTAGCCCGGCAGTCTTCGGGGGTTCGTGCACCACCCGCTCACGGTCGGCCTCGTCGTAGTGGCCGTGCTGATTCGTCGTCACCGAGGCATAGTCTGCCAGCCCCGCCCTACTACATTTGACGCTCATGCGCCTCGTTCGTGTGCTCAGCCTGCTCGCGGCCATCCTGACCGCCGCCACCCTGGTGGCACCCGCCGCGGTGGCCGAGCCACCATTCCGGCTCCCCGACTACGTCACCGACAACGCCGGCGCCCTCGGCGACGGCCAGCTCGCCAGCGTGCAGCGTGCGGTCGACACCCTGTACAGCGACCGCCATATCCGGCTCTGGGTGGTCTACGTCGACTCATTCGCACCCAAGACCGCGATGGGCTGGACCGAGGAGACCCGGCTCACCAGCGATCTGGGTGATCAGGACGCCATCCTGGCCGTCGCCACCACACAGCGCTCCTATGCCTTCCTCGTCCCGTCGGCGGCGGCGGGCGGCGACTCCGCGGGGGTGGACAGCCTGCGCCGCGACAAGATCGAGCCCGCGCTGCACGCCAACGACTGGGCGGGCGCGGCGGTCGCGGCCGCCAACGGGCTGGCCGCAATGGGCGCCAGCAGCAGTTCCGGCGGATTCTCATTTGTTCCCGTGCTGATCATCGTGGCGATCATCGGGCTGGCGATCGCACTGCTGCTGTTGTGGAGCCGCCGGCGCAAGCACCAGCGGCACGAAGCCGAGGTCGCGGCCGCCAAGCGGGTGGACCCGACCGACCCCAACGCGCTGGCCTCGGTCCCCCTCGATGCCCTCGACGAGCTGTCCCGGTCGATCGTCGTCGACGTCGACAACGCCGTGCGAACCAGTTCCAACGAATTGGCCATGGCCGCTGAGGAATTCGGACAGCAGCAGACCGAGCGGTTCAACCGGTCGGTCGAGAACGCCAAGGTCACGCTGCAGCAGGCGTTCAACGTGCGCCAGCAGCTCGACGACGCGGTTCCCGAAACACCGGCCCAGCGCCGCGATCTGCTGACCCGGGTGGTGGTCGCCGCGGCGCAGGCCAACCGCGATCTGGATGCCCAGACCGAAGCGTTTCACCAGCTGCGGGATCTGGTCATCAACGCCCCGGACCGGCTCGACACGTTGACCCAGAAGATGGTGGACGTCAGCGCCCGGATCGATCCCGCCCAGACGACCTTGACGCAGTTGCACAGCGAGTTCGCCGAATCCGCCCTGGTGTCGGTGTCGCGCAACGTGAATGCCGCCAAGGAACGGCTGGAGTTCGCCGACCACTCGATCAGCCGGGCCCGCGAGTTGGTGGCCAAGCCGGTCGCCGGGGAGCAAGGCGAACTGGTCGACTGCGTGCGCGCCGCGGAATCGGCGCTACAGCAAGCCAGTTCGATGCTCGACGCGATAGACAGCGCGGCCAGCGATATCCGCCGCGCGGTCGCCACCCTGCCCGCGGCGATCGCCGACACCCAGCAGGGCATCAACCAGGCCGTGGCCCAGTTGACGCAGGGCGGACTGACCAACACCGCCGAGCTGACCACGGCACGCGACGCCGCCGTCGCGGCGGTGACCGCCGCCCAAACGGACGGGGCCGCAGACCCGTTGGGAGCGTTCACCCACTTGACCCAGGCCGACGCGGACCTCGACCGGCTACTGGCCGGTGTCGCCGAGGAGCGGGAAACCGCTGAGCGGCTGGGCCGTTCATTCGACCAGGCACTGTTCACCGCGCAGTCGCGGGTGCGCTCGGTGTCGGACTACATCGACACCCGCCGCGGCAGCGTCGGCCCCGAGGCCCGGACTCGGCTCAATGAGGCTGTGCGCCAATTGGAGGCCGCGCAGGCCAAGCAGAAGTCCAATATCTCCGAGGCGATCGCCCACGCCAACGGCGCGTCGATGCTGGCCGCGCAGGCGCAGCAGCTGGCCAACAACGACGTCCAGGCCGCACAGCGCACCTACATGAATCACTATGGCGGCGTTGGCGGTTCGTCCAACATGGGCGCGGTGATCGGCGGGATCATCCTGGGCAACATCCTGTCCGGCGGCATGCGCGGCGGATTCGGCGGTGGCTTCGGCGGCGGCGGTGGGTGGACGTCGAGCAGCTACGGTGGATCCTCGGGTGGATCCTCCGGAGGCGGCATGCTCGGCGGCGGCGGCCGCTTCTAACCCTTGAGGCGCGTCGCCAGGTAGTCGACGACCGAGTCGATGCCGATGCGCTCCTGGGTCATCTCGTCGCGCTCGCGCACGGTGACCGCATGATCCTCGAGCGAATCGAAATCGACTGTCACGCAGTACGGTGTGCCGATCTCGTCCTGACGGCGATAGCGCCGGCCGATCGCGCCGGCGTCGTCGAACTCGATGTTCCAGTACTTGCGCAACTCAGCGGCCAAGTCCTTGGCCTTCGGGCTGAGATCGGCGTGCCGGGACAGCGGCAGCACCGCGGCCTTGACCGGCGCCAGCCGGGGGTCCAGCCGCAGCACCGTGCGCTTGTCCACCCCACCCTTGGCGTTCGGGGCCTCATCCTCGGCGTAGGCGTCCACGAGGAACGCCATGAATGAACGGGTAAGTCCCGCTGCAGGTTCGATGACGTACGGGATGTAGCGGGTGTCGGCCGCCTGGTCGTAGAACGACAGGTCGGTGCCCGAATGCTCCGAGTGGGTCTTGAGATCGAAATCCGTGCGGTTGGCGATGCCTTCGAGCTCACCCCACGGGTTGCCCTGAAAGCCGAACTTGTACTCGATATCGGTGGTGCCCGCCGAGTAGTGCGACAGCTTCTCCAAGGGATGTTCGAAGAGCCGCAGGTTCTCGGGGTTGATGCCGAGATCGGTGTACCACTTCAGCCGCGTCTCGATCCAATACTTGTGCCACTCGGGTGCGGTATCGGGCTCGACGAAGAACTCCATCTCCATCTGCTCGAACTCGCGGGTGCGGAAGATAAAGTTGCCCGGGGTGATCTCGTTGCGGAAGCTCTTGCCGATCTGGCCGATACCGAACGGCGGCTTCTTGCGCGACGTCGTCACCACATTGGCGAAGTTCACGAAGATGCCCTGCGCGGTTTCCGGGCGCAGATAGTGCAGGCCCTCCTCGGATTCGATCGGCCCGAGGTAGGTCTTGAGCATCATGTTGAATTCGCGCGGCTCGGTCCACTGGCCCTTGGTGCCGCAATCGGGGCAGACGATTTCGGTCATCGCGACCGACTCGGGGTCCGCGATGCCTTTCTTCTCCGCGTAGGCCTCTTGCAGATGGTCCTGGCGATGACGCTTGTGGCAGTTGAGGCACTCGATCAACGGATCGTTGAACACCTCGACGTGACCGGAGGCCACCCACACCTCGCGCGGCAGGATGATCGAGGAGTCCAGGCCGACGACGTCGTCGCGACCGGTCACCACCGACCGCCACCATTGCCGCTTGATGTTCTCCTTGAGCTCGACGCCCAGCGGCCCGTAATCCCAGGCCGACTTGGTGCCGCCGTAGATCTCGCCGGCTGGGTAGACCAAACCACGTCGCTTGGCCAGATTGACGACGGAATCGATGACGGACGCCACGAGGGTGCCACTCCTTGGTTGTCTGGGGATGGGCAACAGCGCATACAGCCTAACGACCCGCCCAACCAACTTTTGACATGCGTGATCGTGCATGGAAAAGTGGCCGTCAAGTGGAAATCGTTTCCAATAACGTGGGAGGTGCTGGATGACCACCGCCACCGATCACGCCGCCCTTCTGGAACACGCCGGTGAGCTGTTGCGCGCGCTGGCGGCACCGGTGCGCATCGCCATCGTCCTGCAACTGCGCGAGTCCCAGCGCTGCGTGCACGAGCTCGTCGATGCCCTCGACGTCCCACAGCCGCTGGTCAGCCAGCACCTGCGGATCCTGAAGGCCGCGGGCGTGGTGGCCGGCGAACGCTCCGGGCGCGAGGTGATGTACCGCCTGGTGGACGACCACCTGGCCGAGATCGTCGTCGCCGCGGTCAGTCACGCCGGTGAGGAGCATTCGTGACCGAAGCCGAGATCGTGCCGCGCGCCGCCGCGACAGGGGTGCGCGCCACCCGCCAGCGGGCGGCGATCATCGCGCTGCTCGACACCGTCGACGAGTTCCGTTCGGCCCAGGAGTTGCACGACGAGCTGCGCCGCCGCGGCGAGAACATCGGACTCACCACCGTCTACCGGACGCTGCAATCGCTGTCGGCGGCCGATCTGGTGGACATGGTGCGCACCGACACCGGGGAATCGATGTACCGGCGCTGCGAAGGCGACGACCACCACCACCATCTGGTCTGCCGTAGCTGCGGTAAGGCCGTCGAGGTCAGCGGACGCGAAGTCGAAGCCTGGGCCGCCGAAGTGGCTACCGAACACGGGTTTTCGGATGTGAGCCACACGATCGAGCTGTTCGGCACCTGTAGGCAGTGCCGATGAAAGTCCACCATCTCAACTGCGGCAGCCTCGGGTCGCCCAAGGTGCCCCTGGTCTGCCATGTGCTGCTGATCGAGACCGACAACGGGTTGGTACTCGTCGACGCGGGATTCGGGCTTCAGGACTGCGCCGACCCTGCCCGTCTCGGACCGTCACGGCACCTACTGAGCCCGGTCCTCGACGTCGAGGAGACCGCGGCTCGTCAGGTCGAGCGTCTCGGCTTCCGCCGCGACGACGTCCGCCACATCATCACCACGCACTTCGACTTCGACCACATCGGCGGGATCGCCGACTTTCCCGATGCCCAGATCCACGTCACCGCCGCCGAGGCGCTCGGCGCGATGCGGCCGCCGAGCCTGCGGGAGAGGATTCGGTTCCGGTCCGTGCAATGGGCACACGGCCCCAAGATCGTCGAACACGATCCCGACGGGGAGAAGTGGCGCGGGTTCGCCGCCGCCAAAGAACTCACCGAGATCGCGCCCGGCCTGGCGCTGGTGTCGCTGCCCGGCCACACGCGGGGCCACGCGTGCGTCGCCGTCGACACCGGGTCACGCTGGATCCTGCACTGCGGCGACGCGTTCTACTTCCGCGGCACCCTGACCGGCACGCCGGTTCCGCTGACCATCAAACTGTCCGAGACCCTGATCGCCTTCGATCTGAAACGGGTGCGCGACAACCACGCCCGGCTCGCCGAGCTCTACAACCGTCGCGAACCCGACCTGCTCGTGGTCTCCGCACACGATCCGACACTGCTCGCCGAAGCCGTGGCCACCGCCACCTAGTCGACGAGTGCGCGGCGGGCATCGGCCCCGCCGGCCAACACCATCAGCACCAGCGTCTGCAGCGCGCCGTCGGACAGGCCCTCGCCGGGAAAGTTGTAGCGCAGCATCACATCCCCGCGCTTGCCGGACTGCTCCATGAACGTCACGGTGCCCAGCATCGTCGACTGTGCTTGCGCCGCAACCCGTTTCCGCAGATCGGCGTTGACGGGCAGATCCCACGCCAGAACCTGTGTCACCGAGACCATTTCGATGTCCTCGGCGATGGTGACCGTCCGCAGCGAGGCGAACGTGCCCTCGTAACGGACCGTCAGCGCCCCATCGGATTCCACCTCGACGGGCACAACGGCCGTCAGCTCCTCGGCCAGCCGGGCTGCCAGTTCCATGTCAGGCCCGGCCGAAGCGCCGGTTCCGCTCGGCGTACTCCTCGCACGCCGCCCACAGATCCCGCCGGTCGTAGTCGGGCCAAAGCTTGTCCTGGAACACGTATTCGGCGTACGCGGCCTGCCACAGCATGAAGTTGCTCGCCCGCTGCTCCCCCGATGTCCTGATGAACAGATCGACGTCGGGAATGTCGGGCCGGTGTAAGTGCTCGGCCAGCGTGGCTTCATTCACCCGTTCCGGGTCGACCCGGCCGGCTTTCGCGTCGCGGGCGATTTGCTTTGCCGCCTCGGCGATCTCGGCCCGGCCGCCATAGTTGACGCAGTAGTTGACCGTGATCACGTCATTGCCGACGGTCATGTTCTCGGCGATGTCGAATTCCTTGATCACGCTGCGCCACATGCGTGCCCGCGATCCGACCCAGCGCATGTTGACGCCCATCGCGTCCAGGTTCTCGCGGCGCCGCCGCACCACCTCGCGGTTGAAGCCCATCAGGAACCGCACCTCTTCGGTGCTGCGGCGCCAGTTCTCGGTGGAGAACGCGTACACCGACAAGTGCTGGATGCCGATCTCGATGGCTCCGCAGGTGATGTCGATCAGCACCGCCTCGCCCATTTTGTGGCCTTCGGTGCGACCAAGGCCGCGCTGGGTGGCCCAGCGTCCGTTGCCATCCATCACCACGGCGACGTGCTTGGGCATCTGGTCAGCCGGAATCGCCGGCGGCACGGCCTTGGAGGTGTGCTGCGGTGGACGGCGCGGTCCGCCGCCCGGTGCCGGCGGCAGCTCAGGGAACACCACCGGCCACACCGAGGTGTCGGGGAAGACCGGGTAGTCGTCGGGCGCCGGGGGCAGCTGCGGAAAGTGGTCTTTCCGCTTGCGCTCAGCCCCCCGCCACGAGCTGGTTACCCGGTTCATTGCCATGGGCCTCATCCTGCCTGAACATCTCCTTGACGTGGTCAGTGGGCTGCCGGTGGACACGCTCCACCAGCGGCAAGGTACGCAGCTGGCGTTCCAGGTGCCACTGCAGGTGCGCGGCCACCAGGCCGCTGGCGTGGCTGCGGTGCGCCGACGACGACGCCTCGGCCGCCGCCCAGTCGCCGTCGTGCAGCGCGGCCATCAGGTCGAGCACCGCCTGCGGCGGGGTGGTCGAGCCGGACGGTCTGCAGTGCATGCAGACGCTGCCACCAGCGGCGATGTGGAACGCGCGATGCGGGCCCGGCGCCGCGCAGCGGGCGCATTCGATCAGCGACGGCGCCCAGCCGGCGATGCCCATGGCCCGCAGCAGGTAGGCGTCCAGCACCAGCTCACGCGGCCGCGTCCCGTCGGCCACCGCG
The DNA here is from genome assembly GCA_004362315.1 of Mycobacterium sp. BK086. Classification (GTDB taxonomy): domain Bacteria; phylum Actinomycetota; class Actinomycetes; order Mycobacteriales; family Mycobacteriaceae; genus Mycobacterium. The sequence continues at coordinate 511,780 of SNWL01000009.1, read as the reverse complement.
CGCAGCGCACCGACCGTGAGCCGGTGCAGTGCCGGCGCCGGGGCGCGCTCCTCACCGGCGAGCCGCTCGGCGGTCTCCAGGACCGCGCAGGCGCTGGTGTAGCGGCCGTAATCGCTGACGATGTCGGTGGCGAAGGCGTCGATCGACACCACCTGGGTGACGATGTCGAGGTTGCGGCCGGGGTGCAGCTGGACGTCGATATGCGCGAACGGCTCCAGCCGGGAGCCGAACTTGCTGCGGGTACGACGCACCCCCTTGGCCACCGCGCGGACCAGACCATGGTCACGGGTCAGCAGGGTGACAATGCGGTCCGCCTCGCCGAGCTTGTGCTGGCGCAGCACAACAGCCCGATCCCGATACAACCGCATCAGAGAAGTTTCCCACTGCAATGCGACATAACGGCGGACGCGCGCCGTTAGTCTCGACGTCGCGATGACAGCTCACGCGAGTTTGGGCAGGCCGCCGCGGTTTCCCACCATCGGCGAGCAGCTCTATCAACTGGCCAGCGGGACGGTGACCTCCACCGAACTGGTCCGCCGGTCCCTGCGTGCGATCACGGCCAGCCAGTCCACCCTCAACGCCTTCCGGGTGGTGCTCACCGAATCGGCGCTGGCCGAGGCCGCCGACGCCGACCGCCGTCGCGCCGCCGGCGAGCAGGCCCCGCTGCTGGGCATCCCGATCGCGGTCAAGGATGACGTGGACATCGCCGGGGTGCCGACCGCCTTCGGCACCGCCGGGCCGGTCCGCCCGGCCATCCAGGACGCCGAGGTGGTACGCCGGCTGCGGGCGGCCGGCGCGGTGATCGTCGGCAAGACGAACTGCTGCGAGCTCGGCCAATGGTCGTTCACCAGCGGACCGGCCTTCGGTCACACGCGAAATCCGTGGTCGCGCAAGCACACTCCGGGCGGATCCTCGGGCGGCAGCGCGGCGGCGGTCGCCGCCGGCCTGGTCGCCGCCGCCATCGGCTCCGACGGCGCGGGTAGCGTCCGGGTACCCGCCGCCTGGACCCATCTGGTCGGGATCAAGCCGCAGCGCGGGCGCATCTCGACCTGGCCGATCCGCGATCCGTTCAACGGCATCACCGTCAACGGCGTACTGGCGCGCACCGTCGCCGACGCCGCACTGGTGCTCGATGCCGCCTCGGGCAATGTCGACGACGACCCGCACAAGCCGCCGGCGGCACGGATGTCCGATCATGTCGGCGCCGCGCCCGGTCCGTTGAAGATCGCGCTCTCGACGCGGTTTCCGTTCACGTTCTTCCCTGCCAAGCTGCACCCCGAGATCCGGGCGGCTCTGACGGAGGTCGCCGACCAGCTCGGCATGCTGGGCCACACCGTGATGGCGGGCAACCCGAATTACGGCCTGCGCCTGCCGTTGTCGTTTCTCCCCCGCTCGCTTGCCGGGCTGTTGGAGTGGGCCGACCGGCTCGGCGACGACGTCATGTTCGACGCCAGGACCGAGGCCAACATGCGAATGGGCCGGTTGCTGTCGGGGACCATGCTGCGCCGCGCCAAGGCCAGCGAACCGATCCTGCACCGCCGCGTGGGGGCGATCTTCGGATCGGTCGACGTCGTTCTGGCACCGACCACCGCCCAGCCGCCGCCGCACGCACGCAAATTCGACGATCTCGGCCCCACGGCCACCGATCGCGCGATCATCGCGGACTGCCCGGTCACGTTCCCGTGGAACGTGCTGGGCTGGCCCTCGATCAACGTTCCCGCCGGCTTCACCTCCGACGGCCTGCCCATCGGCGTCCAACTGATGGGCCCCGCCAACAGCGAGCCGTTGCTGATCTCGCTGGCCGCCGAACTGGAGGCGCTCAACGGCTGGGCCGACAAGCAGCCGGAGATCTGGTGGAACACCCCGATATCCGCCGATCACGAATAAATAGCCATTACGGGTAATGGTGCAAGCGAAAACGCGTTGGTAGTACTTCTTCATGACCGATACCAAGCACGACAGTGAGAAGCTGGTCCGCGACTTTCTCGGGTCCTGGGAGGACCAAGACCTCGAGGTCATCTGCAGCTGTTTCGCCGACGACGCGGTCTATCACAACGTGCCCGTCGCCCCGATCACCGGAATCGCAGGCATCCGCGCGATCTTCCAGGCGTTCCTGGATGCGTTCGCCGAATCCAAGCTCGACATCGTCACACTGGCCGCCGAGCCCGGCCTGGTGCTCGTCGAACGCATCGACTATTTCACGATGAACGACGGCCGCAAGGTCGTGTTGCCGGTCAACGGCGTGTTCGAGGTGCGCGACGGCAAGATCGTCCGGTTCAGCGACTACTTCGATCTCGCCGATTTCGAACGACAGAGCGGATTCAAGCTCTAAAAGCCCAGCCGGCCAAGCTGTTTGGGGTCACGCTGCCAGTTCTTGGCGATCTTGACCCGCAGGTCCAGGTACACCTTGGTGCCCAGCAGCTTCTCGATCTGCGTACGGGCCACTGTCCCAACCTCTTTGAGCCGCGCCCCACCTTTGCCGATCACGATGCCCTTCTGGCTGTCCCGCTCGACGTAGAGCACGGCGTGCACATCGATCAGGTCATCCCGATCGGGACGTTCCTCGATCTCCTCGATCACCACCGCCAACGAGTGCGGCAGCTCGTCGCGCACCCCTTCCAGGGCGGCCTCCCGAATGAGCTCGGCCATCAGCGTCTCTTCGGGCTCGTCGGTGAGTTCACCATCGGGATAGAACGCCGGCCCGGGCGGCAACTGCGCGGCGAGCACGTCGGTAAGAACGTCCACCTGATCGCCACGCGTAGCCGACACCGGGACGATCTCAGCCGCGGTGTCGCCCACCAGTTCATGCACGGCGATCAGCTGAGCGGCCACCCGGTCCTTGGCCACCTTGTCGATCTTGGTGACGATCACGACGAGGGTGGTCCTGGGCGCCACCTCGCGGATCTGTTCGTAGATCCAGCGGTCCCCAGGGCCGATGTTCTCGTCGGCGGGAATGCAGAGCCCGATGACGTCGACTTCGGAGTAGGTGTCGCGCACCAGGTCGTTGAGCCGCTTGCCCAATAGGGTGCGCGGCCGGTGCAGGCCCGGGGTGTCGACGAGCACGATCTGGAAATCCGGGCGGTGCACGATGCCGCGGATCGTGTGCCGGGTGGTCTGCGGCTGGTTGGCGGTGATGGCCACCTTGGTGCCGACCAGTGCATTGGTCAGTGTCGACTTGCCGGTATTGGGCCTGCCCACCAAACAGACGAAACCGGAACGGAATTCACTCATCCTCGTCGTTTCCCTCCAGCTCACGGCTCACCAGCACCGTGCCGATGCGCAATCGGCCCCGGTGATCGCGACCGCCCTCGGCCTGCAGCCGAAGACCGTGTGACACCACCTCGGCGCCGGGTAGCGGAATCCTGCCGAGCTCGAGGGCCAGCAGGCCACCGACGGTGTCGACATCGAGGTCATCCTCGAACTCGACGTCGTAGAGCTCGCCGACATCCTCGATCGGCAGCCGGGCCGATACCCGGAACTTGTTGTCGCCCAACTCCTCGACCGGTGCCACCTCACGGGTGTCGTACTCGTCGGCGATCTCTCCGACGATCTCCTCCAGCACGTCCTCGATGGTCACCAACCCGGCGATGCCGCCGTATTCGTCGACAAGCAGGGCCATGTGATTGCGGTCGCGCTGCATTTCCCGCAACAGCTCGTCGAGCGGTTTGGAGTCCGGGACGAACACCGCCGGGCGCATGATGTCGGCCACCTTGGTGCCGCGGCCGCTGTCGGCCGAGTAATAGGTGCGCTGCACAAGGTCTTTGAGATAGACGACGCCGACGACGTCGTCGACGTTCTCCCCGATCACCGGGATCCGCGAATAGCCGCTGCGCACCGCCAGTGACGTCGCCTGGCTGGCGGACTTGTCATTCTCGATCCACACCATCTCGGTGCGCGGAACCATCACCTCGCGCGCCGCGGTATCGCCGAGCTCGAACACCGACTGGATCATCCGGCGTTCGTCATCGGCCACCACACCGCGCTGCTGAGCCAGGTCCACGACCTCGCGCAGTTCGATCTCGGAGGCGAACGGGCCGTTGCGGAACCCGCGGCCCGGGGTCAGCGCGTTACCGATCAAAACCAGGAGCCGGCTGATCGGGGTGAGCAGGACCGAGATCGCCTGCAGCGGAACCGCTGACGCGAGCGCGATGGTGTAGGCGTTCTGCCTGCCGACGGTGCGGGGCCCCACACCCATCGCGACGAAGCTGGCGACCGTCATGATCGCGGCCGCCACCACCAGGCCCCATTTCAGGCCCAGGTCATCCCACAGGAACGCGACAAGCAGCACCGTCGCGGCCGCCTCGCACGCGATACGCAGCAGCACAACAAGATTGATGTAGCGAGGACGCTCGGCCATGATCCTGGCCAAGCGCAACGCGCCCGGCCGCTCGTCGCGCACCAGCTCCTCGACCCGCGCGATCGACACGGTGCTGATGGCGGCGTCGATCGCAGCGAACAGACCACCCAGGGCAATCAGCGCGATCGCACCGAGTAACGCACTCCAGCCCGTCACGGTTCGTCGAAATACTGTGACTTGTCGAGCAGCCGACGATCCTTCTCGTTCTGCCGATCCTGGTGGTAGGCCTCGACCTGCTCGCCGACCCACTCCTCGAGCAGCGTGCGCTGCAGGTCGAACATCTCTTTTTCCTCGTCAGGTTCGGCGTGGTCGTAGCCGAGCAGGTGCAGGACACCGTGCACCGTCAACAGGGCCAGTTCCTGACCGAGGCTGTGCCCCGCGGACTTGGCCTGATCGGCGGCGAACTGCGGACACAGCACGATGTCGCCCAGCATCGACGGGCCGGGCTCGGGCGCGTCCGGACGACCGCCGGGCTCGAGCTCGTCCATCGGGAAGCTCATCACATCGGTCGGACCGGGCAGGTCCATCCAGCGCATGTGCAGATCGGCCATGGCGTTGACGTCCAGCAGCACCATCGACAGTTCGGCGGCGGGGTTGACGTCCATACGGCGAATCACGAAGCGCGCGACGCTGATCAGTTCCTCTTCGGAAACGTCGAGGCCGGATTCGTTGGATACCTCGATAGTCATGTTCTCCCGGGCCCCTAACGTCGCGTCGAACGACGTTGGCTGCGGTTCGTCAGGGCGGGCTGCTCGGCCTTGGCATAGGCGTCGACGATCTCCGAGACCAGCCGGTGACGCACGACGTCGGCACTGGTGAGTTCGGAGAAGTGGATATCGTCGATCCCGTCGAGGACGTCCATCGCCGCGCGCAGACCGGATTTGGCGCCGCCGGGAAGATCGACCTGCGTGACGTCACCGGTGACCACCATCTTGGATCCGAAGCCCAGGCGGGTGAGGAACATCTTCATCTGCTCGGCGGTGGTGTTCTGCGCCTCGTCGAGGATGATGAACGCGTCGTTGAGGCTGCGGCCGCGCATGAAGGCCAGTGGCGCGACCTCGATCACGCCGGATGCCAGCAGATTCGGGATCGCGGCGGGATCCATCATGTCGTGCAGCGCGTCGTACAGCGGACGCAGGTACGGGTCGATCTTCTCGGTCAGCGTGCCGGGCAGAAAGCCAAGGCGCTCACCGGCTTCCACCGCGGGCCGGGTGAGGATGATCCGGGTGACCTGCTTGGTCTGCAGCGCGTTGACCGCCTTGGCCATCGCCAGGTAGGTCTTGCCGGTGCCCGCCGGGCCGATGCCGAACACGATGGTGTGGGCGTCGATGGCGTCGACGTAGCGCTTCTGATTCAGCGTCTTGGGCCGAATTGTCTTGCCGCGCCGGGACAGAATGTCCAGGGTCAGTACCTCGGCGGGTGACTCGTTGTCGGCGCCCACCACCATGTTGATGCTGTGCCGCACCGCGTCGGGCGACAACGTCTGGCCGCCGGCCACGATGGCGATGAGTTCGGAGATCACCCGCTCGGCCATTGCCACGTCGGCGGCCTCACCGGACAGGGTGACGGTGTTTCCTCGGACATGCAGATCGGCCGACAGGCTGCGTTCGAGTGCGCGCAGGTTTTCGTCGGCGGAACCCAGCAGGCCCACGACGAGGTCGGGCGGAACAGTCATGCTGCTGCGCACTTGCGAGGCAGCGGTCGTCTCGCGGGGCGTCACGTGGTTTTCGAAGCCTGCTTCCTGGTGGTCGGGCGAGTTTGCCGGTTGGTTCATCCTACCGCCGGGTCTGGACCCGGTGAAGTCGATAACGTCTGGGCGCTGGCCTGTATGCCCGTCAGCAGCAGGTCGAGCGCGCACTCGAAGTCCGCCGTCGCCGACGACTGCCGGCTCACCTCGGCCAGGGCAGCCAGGCGGTGGTGCCGGTCGGCGGCCAGCACCCCGATCTGGGCGGCCACCTGGCGCTGCTGTTCCTCGCGCCCGGCCCCGGCCAGCGGCCCGGCCAGCTCGACCTGCGCACTGCCCATGACCAGGCTGAGCACGGCGCGAAAGGCGCCCAGCAGCGCGGCGCCGTCCAGGCCCCCGCGACTCAGTGCGCCGACGAGGCCCTCGGCCGCGGCATAGCTCGTCGGTGACACGGTGCGCCGGGTCAGCACCAGCGGAATGGCATTGGGATGGGCCCGCACGCTCTGCCACATCGCGGTCGCGATGGCCCGCACATCCGCGAGCCAGTCGGCGCTCGCCTCGGGCAGCTCGACGCCGGCGATCACCGCCTCAGCGACCAACTCCTCCAACTGATCTCGGTCGCGGACGTAGTTGTAGAGAGTCATCGCACCGGTGCCCAGGGCGGCGGCCAATGTCCGCATGCTCAGCCCGGCCAGTCCGTCGCGGTCCACGATCTGCAGCGCGGCGGTCTGGATCTCGTCGATCGTGAAACGTGGCCGCATCAGCGAGATCTCCCTCCTCTTGACACGTACATCGTACGCGTTATAGAAAACGTACACCGTACGTATTCAGGAGGGCACATGCCACCAGACACCCACACCGCGCTGACCTTCGACTCGAAAGGCGACACCTGCGCCGCCTGGCTCACCCGACCGGCCGGCCCGGGTCCGCATCCCGGGCTGGTGCTGGTCCACGGCTTCGGCGCCAACCACACGATGTCGCTGCAGCAGTACGAACACCACTTCAGCCAGGCCGGAATCGCTACCCTGGCCTTCGACTACCGGGGACTGGGCGCCTCCGGCGGCTTTCCACGCCAACGGCTGAGCCTGCGCCGCCATCGCCAAGACGTGGTCGCCGCACTGCAGTTCCTCGCCGGACTACCCGATATCGACGCCGGTCGGATCGGCCTGTGGGGCACCAGCCTGGGCGCGATGCACGCCTTGCAGGTCGCCGCCGCCCGTGACGAGGTGGCCGCGGTCGTCGTGCAATGCCCGATCGTCGACGGGCCCGCCGTCGTGCGTCGGATGGGGCTGAGCGCGATGGTCCGCCAGACCCCGGCGATCCTCAACGACGCCGCCCGGCGCGTGCTGGGCCGGACACCGCATTACGTCCCGATCGTCGGCCCGGCGGGCAGCGCAGCGGCGGTGACGGCGCCGGGCGCGCTGGAGGGGTGGAACGGGACCGTCTCCCCCGGCGGCTCGTTCGACAACCGGGTGGGCGCCTCCGACGTCGCCGAGATCGCGATCACCAGCGCCACCCGCACGGCGTCGCGGATCACCGCTCCCACGTTGGTGTGCGTCAGCGATCGCGAGACATTGATGGATCCGCACCGCGCGGAGGACATCGCGCGGCGCGCGCCGCGCGGCGAGGCCCGTCATTACGACGCCGACCATTTCGACGTCTATCACCCACCGCTACTGGCGCAGCTCCTCGCTGACCAGACCGCCTTCCTGCGAAAGCACCTCAATGTCGGACACGCGTAACCGGTTGCGGCGCAACGACCTCAGATTCGTCGCGTTCGCGCGGTCGCTGTCCGCCGCGCAGTGGCAGCACGCCAGCCTGTGCACAGGATGGACCAACCACGACGTGCTCGCCCACGTCGTGTACGGCTACCAAGCGCCGCCGGTGGCCATGGCAGCCGAAATCGGCAGGCATCGTGGCTCATTCGATCGGGCGAACTGCGCACTGGCCCGTCAGTTCGCCACCCGCCACACGCCGGACGAGCTGATCGACGATCTCACCGCGGTGATGAACATGCCCCGCGGCGTCGGCCGGGTGTTCCCGCCGAGGCTACTGCTCGGTGACCACGTGATCCACGAACTCGACATCGCCCTGGCGATCGGGCGAGAGTCGGAGGTCGACACCGAAGTCCTGATCGCGGTCCTGGAAACCCAAGTGCGCGTGCCTAATCCGTTCATCCCGGCCCGATCTCGTGCCCGCGGATTGTCCTTGCACGCCTGCGACGCGGGCTGGCGGCACGGCACCGGACCCCGCGTCACCGGGTCGGCCGCGCATCTGGCGTCGGTACTGGCCGGCCGGCCCGCGGCGCTGGCTCACCTCGAGGGTGACGGGGTGGCGACGCTAGGTGCCCGGCTACCCGCGAGTGAACGCGTCGTGGGTGAGAGCTGAGTTCATGAAGTCCCGGAAGTGCAACCACTTTCCGTCGCGCAGCGCGATGATGTGCGCGAACTCCGACTCCCAGGTGTGACCGGTGGCCGTCCGCAGAAACGTCTGGTGACCCCAGACCGCCAGATTGTCACCGTCTTCGATGAACAGCCAGGGCTCCATCGCGGTGATCTGGATGTGGCCACCGACGATGCTGAAGAACTCGATTGCCGCCTCGATACCGCGGTAATCCCCCGCATACGGGATGGCGTCGCTGCCGTAGTAGGTGATCCGAACCTCCGGATCCATATGGCTCAGTGCGGTTTCCAGGTCGCCGGCGGGCACCGCGGCGTAGATCGCTTTGGTGGCGGCGATGTTTGCGCTCTCGCTCATCGGATCAGCTGCAGCGGGAGACGGACGAAGCCGTGGGTGAGCAGGCTGGCGGTCTGGCGCACACCCGGCTCTTCGGACAGCCCGATCACCGAGTAGCGGTCCAGCACCGCATTGACGACGGCGAACACCTCGAGGCGGGCCAACGGCGCGCCTAGACAGAAGTGCAAGCCGTGGCCGAACGCCAGATGCTGACGGATATTGGGCCGGTCCAAGTCCAGGCGTTCGGGATCTTCGAAGACCGCCGGATCGTGGTTGGCGGATCCGAAGAACAATGCCACCCAATCCCCCTTCTTGATCTGGGCTCCGTCGATTTCGACATCGCGAGTCGCGATGCGGAACAACCGTTGTGGCCCGGTGAGCCGCGCGACCTCCTCGATGAACGTGTTCAACAGCGACCGGTCGGCCCGCAGCCGGGCAGTCACCGCGGGCTCGCGTGCCATGGCGTGCAGGACGCTGCCGATCAGATATGTCGTCGTCTCGCTGCCGGCGACCACCAGCGTCACGCAGAACCTCACCACCTGCTCCGGGGTAAGCCGCACACCGTCGAGCTCGGCACGCAGCAGCGCCGAGATCAGATCCTCGGCATCCTCGACGTCTTGCGAATCATCAACGTGCGCGGCCTTTTCGATGACGCGTTCGGTGAACGCCTGCACCATCTCCATGTTGCTGGCCATCCGCTCCTCGGGTGTCATCGTCGAGGAGAGCATGAACGCGTTGGCCCAGTTCTTGAATCGGACGTGGTCACCCTCGGGCAGGCCCAGCAGCCGGACCATCGCCCGGGTGGGTACCTCGTCGGCGAACTCCATGACATCGGGATCGCCGTCGCGGGCGCGGGCATCGAAATCGGCGAGCAGCACCGGCACCAGATCGGCGAGCCAGTTCTCGAGTCTCCGGATGCGCCGCGGCGAGAACGCCTGGCTGACCAGCTTGCGTTCGCCGGTGTGCGCGGGCGGGTCGGTGTTGACCAGCATCAGGCTCGGGGCCGACGACGCCTCCTGGATCGGGTCGCGCGAGGAGAACGTCTCCCCGTCACGGGCGGCGGCCAGCACCTGGTCGTAGCGGAACAGCGCCCAGGCGGACACCGGCTCGTCGGCGCCGGGCACGGTCCCCGGCGGCCAGTCCTGGTAGCCCGCCACCGGTGAGGAGTCCCGCAGTTGCTCGAAGAGCGGATAGGGGTTTGCGATCCCCTCCGGGGTGGTCAGCAGTTGGAGTGCAGAAGCGGTGGTCGAGGTCATGCCAACAGCCTCAGTGCGGACAGGGGCACTGGTCGATATCCCGTTGGAGGTCACTTGCGCTCCCGACCGGGCGGTTTTGCCACTACAGCCCGGGTTGTGGTGAGACGATCGGCTCACTGTGACCGCCACCACCGACTCTCTCGAGGCCCTGCCCGTGACCGCCCTGATCGACGGCAACCACCCCGGCTGGGCGTCCAAGACACCGCCGACCAGTGCGGTGACCCGCCGCTATGACGAGGCGTGCCGGCTGGGCATCGTCGAACGTGCCGACGACCCGATCCGGGCCGTCGCCGACACCGTCGACGCGCACGCCACGGCGGTCCGCGAGGCACTCGAGGCCCTCGGCGACGAGAAGGCACTGGCCGCATTGGAAGCGGTCCTCGACCTCTCGCTGTTGGAACGCCAGCTCATCGAGGACGCCGCCCGGCGCCGGACGCTGGCGCTGCTGCGGGTGCAGGAAGGCCTGTCCAAGCTGCGTGGTATCGACGAGGTCGCCAAGATCGTCGACCGGGCACCGCGCGAACTCGTCGAATCGTGCGGGTTCGACCGGGCGGTACTGTTCCGGGTGCACGAGGGCCGAATGATGATGGAGGCGGCCTACTTCGGCGACGACGTCGAGGGCGCCGAGAAGATGGTGGCCTTCGCCCAGTCCGTGGCTCCCCCGTTGGACCACATGCTGCTCGAGACGCAGATGATCCGCAGGCACGCACCGGAAATCGTGCGTGACGCCCAGAACGATCCGCGGGTCAACCGCCCGATCATCGACTTCTCACTGACCCACTCCTATGTCGCAGCCCCGGTCATGCCGACCGGCAAGGTGATCGGTTTCCTGCACGCCGACCGGCTGTACTCCGGACGCACCGTCGACGAGATCGACCGAGATACGGTGTGGGCGTTCGCCGAAGGGTTCGGCTACGCCTTCGAGCGCACCGTGCTGATGGAACGGATGCGCCGCCAGCACGCCGAGGTGCGCAGCGCGCTGGCCACCGCCGAGCAGGCCGCCCAGGCGCTGCAGGACGCGGACTTGGAGCTGAGGAAAGTAGAGCCCGCCGAACGCAGCCCGGCCAGCCGCCGGCTGGCCGAGGTCGAGTCGCGGGTGCACGACATGCTGACCCGCCGCGAGGCCGAGGTGCTGCGGCTGATGGCTGACGGACGAACCAACCAGCAGATCGCCGACGAACTGGTGATCACCCCCGGCACGGTGAAATCCCATGTGAAGAGGGTACTTCGGAAGCTGCATGCCAGTAACCGCGCCGAGGCAGCGTCGATCTACGCGCGGTTGGCCGCCCGGCCCGATCCGTCCTGACTCAGCTGATCGACCAGCGTTCGGTCAGCACGCCCAGCGCCCCCAGCGCCACCGCCGCGGCGGTGGTGGTGCGCAGCACCGTCGGGCCCAGCCGCACCGCTTTCGCACCGGCTGCGATCAACGCGTCGAGCTCGCCGTCGCTGATCCCGCCTTCCGGCCCCACCACCAATAGGATCGAATTCGATTGTGCCACCGGCAGTTCAGCCAGCGGCCGATCGGCGGATTCGTGCAGCGCCAGCACCAGCCCACCGGCGCCCACGCGGTCGGCGACCTGCGCGACAAGCGCCTTGGTCACCACCGGCCCGCCGATCTCCGGGATGTAGGCGCGGCGCGACTGCCGGGCGGCCGAGCGCGCCACCGCACGCCAGCGGCGCAAGCCTTTCTCGGCGCGCTCGCCGTCCCAGCGCGCGACGCAGCGGTCGGCCTGCCAGGCGATGAAGTCGTCGGCGCCGGCCTCGGTGGCCAGTTCGATGGCCAGTTCCGAGCGTTCTGATTTGGGGATGCCTTGTGCGACAGTCACTGTCGGGCTGGGTCGTGGCGCTGTCCAGGATTCGAGCACCCGGGCAGAGAACCCGCGCTTGCTGGTCTCCTCGACCTCGCAGCGGGCCAGTGACCCGTCGCCGTCGGAGAGCACGAGCACTTCACCGGGCCGGATGCGCCGCACGGTGGCGGCGTGAAAACCCTCGTCACCCTCGACGACGACACGCTCCCCGACCGCCGCAATGGCGTCGGCGTAGAACAGGGTGTCGGCCACGGAAGCCGGGGCCTAGCGGCCGCTGAAGGTTTCGCGCAGCCGGCTGAAGATCCCGCCGGTGTTGCCCGCCGCGGCGTGCGTGGACTTGACCTCGGGTTCGGCGTGGCTTCGCGTCTTGAATTCGGAGAGCAGTTCCTTGGCCCGCGCGTCGAGCTTGCCGGGCACCGTCACCTCGATGTGCGCGTGCAGGTTGCCGCGCACGCCGGAACGCAAGTGCGGCATGCCATGTCCGCGCAACGTGGTCACCGAGCCTGGCTGCGTGCCGGGCGCGATCGTGATCTCGGTCAGCCCGTCGAGGATGGCGTCGACGGTGACCGTCGTGCCGAGCGCGGCATCGACCATCGGCACCGAGACGGTGCAGTGCAGGTCGTCACCGTCGCGGATGAAGATGTCGTGCTGCTGCTCGTGGACCTCGACGTACAGATCGCCGGCCGGGCCACCGCCGGGGCCGACCTCGCCCTGGGCGGCCAGCCGGACCCGCATGCCGTCGCCGACACCCGCGGGGATCTTCACGCTGATGTCACGGCGGGCGCGCACCCGGCCGTCGCCACCGCACCGGTGACACGGGTCGGGGATGACCTCGCCGACGCCGCGGCAGGTCGGGCAGGGGCGGGAGGTCATCACCTGGCCGAGCAGCGAGCGCTGCACGGTCTGCACCTCGCCGCGGCCGCCGCAGGTATCGCAGGCGGTCGGCGCGGAATCGCCGTGGGTGCCCTTGCCCTGGCAGAGGTCGCACAACACCGCGGTGTCGACGGTCACCTGCTTGGTCACGCCGGTCGCGCACTCCGACAGGTCCAGCCGCATCCGCAGCAGCGAATCCGAACCCGGGCGCACCCGGCCGATGGGGCCGCGGGATCCGCCGCCACCGCCGAAGAAAGCCTCGAACACGTCGCCGAGACCGCCGAATCCGCTGAATCCGTTGCCGGCCGCGCCCGCGCTCTCCAGCGGGTCGCCACCGAGGTCGACGATGCGGCGCTTCTCCGGATCGGACAGCACTTCGTAGGCGGCGCTGATCTCCTTGAACCGGTGCTGGGCTTCCTCGTCGGGGTTGACGTCGGGATGCAGCTCGCGGGCCAGCTTGCGGTAGGCACGCTTGATCTCCTGATCGCTGGCGCCGTGGCTCACCCCGAGTAAGCCGTAGTAATCCCGTGCCACACTTGACCTTTCGAAATCCTGCCGGTTATCCGGCCCGGTGTCCTAGGACATCGCCGATGTACATCGCAACAGCCGCGACATTGGCAATCGTTCCCGGATAGTCCATTCTGGTCGGCCCCAAGACACCCATGCCGCCGTAGACGGTGCCCGAGCTGCCGTAGGTCGTGGTCACCACCGAAGTGCCGACCATCTGTTCGGCCTCGGTCTCGTGGCCGATCCGCACCGTGACCTTACCCGCTTCCTGCTGGGCGGCCAGCAGCCGAAGGACCACCACCTGCTCCTCCAGTGCTTCCAGGATCGAGCGCAGCGACCCGCCGAAGTCGGCGGTGTTGCGGGTCAGGTTGGCGGTGCCGCCCATCAGGAGGCGTTCCTCGTTGTGTTCGACGAGTGACTCCAGCAGCACGGTCGCCGAGCGGCCGACCGCGTCACCCAATCCGCCCGAGCCGTCGAGCCGCGCGGCCAGGTCGGCCACCGCGGCCGAGGCCGCCGCGAGCCGCTTGCCCTCGAGCGCCTGCCCGAGCAGTTCGCGCAGCTGCGAGAGCTGGTGATCGTCGATGGTGTCGCCCAGTTCGACCATCCGCTGGTCTACCCGACCGGAGTCGGTGATGACGACCATCAACAGCCGGGCCGGCGTGATCGCCACGATCTCCAGGTGGCGCACGGTCGAGGTGGAAAGCGTCGGGTACTGGACGATCGCGACCTGGCGGGTCAGCTGGGCCAGCAGCTTCACCGCGCGGCGAAGCACGTCGTCGAGGTCGACCCCGGACTCCAGGAACTGCATGATCGCGCGACGTTCCGAGGACGACAGCGGCTTGACGTCGTCGATGCGGTTGACGAACTCCCGGTAGCCCTTCTCGGTGGGCACTCGTCCGGAGCTGGTGTGGGGCTGGGCGATGTAGCCCTCCGCCTCCAGCACGGCCATGTCGTTGCGCACGGTGGCACTCGATACGCCCAGGTTGTGACGGTCGACGAGGGCCTTGGAGCCGATGGGCTCCTTGGTCTCGACGAAGTCGGCGACGATCGCACGAAGCACCTCGAAGCGACGGTCGTCGGCACTTCCCATGTGATCCACCTCCAAGTCGGCTCCATTTTACGGTCAGTATCAGCTCACTTAGCACCCACGCGCGCCGAGTGCTGACGTTCGGGCCGCCAGGGACTAGCCTTGCTCGAATGGTGATGCGGAGTCGGGGGGCTGCGCGCGGGGTTACGACCCGATGATCTTCAAGGGCGTTCGGGAGGGCAAGCCGTATCCCGAGCATGGCCTGACCTACCGCGACTGGTCGCAAATCCCCCCGCGACAGATCCGCCTCGACGAATTGGTCACCACGACAACGGTGCTCGCGTTGGACCGTCTGCTCTCGGAGGATTCGACCTTCTACGGCGATCTGTTTCCGCATGCGGTCAAGTGGCGTGGCGTCGTCTACCTCGAAGACGGTCTGCACCGGGCGGTCCGCGCCGCCCTGCGTAATCGCACTGTGCTGCACGCCCGGGTCTTCGACATGGACGGCGAGACCAACGGCCAGTACCCGAGTTAATCGAGCACGTCGCGCACCACGGCGTCGGCCAGCAACCGCCCGCGGTCGGTGAGCACCAGCCGGTCACCGGAGCGGATCAGCAGACCACCGGCCACCGCATCGTCGGCCCGCCGTTGCTCGGATTCCGTCAGCGCCGCGAGCGGCAGGCCCGTGCGCAACCGGATCTGCAGCAGCACGTTCTCGATGTGGCGGGCGTGGGCGTCGAGGCGCTCGAACTCCGCGACCGGCACCTGACCACCGGCCAATGTCTCGGCGTAGGCGCTGGGGTGCTTGACGTTCCACCAGCGGGTGTCGCCGACGAACGCGTGCGCGCCGGGCCCCGCACCCCACCACTGCCCGCCGTTCCAGTAGCCGATGTTGTGCCGGCATTCGGCGCCGGGACGGCTCCAGTTCGACACCTCGTACCAGCTCAGTCCGGCGGCAGACAGCCGCTGGTCGAGCAGTTCGTAGCGGTGCGCGAGCACGTCGTCGTCGGGTGCGTCGATCTCGCCGCGGCGCACCCGGCGGGCCAGCGCGGTGCCGTCTTCCACCACCAGCGCATAGGCCGACACATGGTCGACGCCCGCGGACAGCGCCGCGTCGACCGAGCGCAGCAGATCGTCGTCGGACTCCCCCGGCGTGCCATAGATGAGGTCGATGTTGAGGTGCTCGAATCCGGCCTCGGTCGCCTCGGCGGCGGCGTGCAGCGCCCGGCCCGGGGAATGTGTCCGGTCCAGCACCGCCAGTACCCGCGGGGCAGTGGACTGCATGCCCAGCGACACCCGGGTGTAGCCCGCGCCGCGGATCTGGTCGAAGAACTCCGGCGACGTCGACTCCGGGTTGGCCTCGGTGGTCACTTCCGCCCCCGGGGCCAGCGTGAAACTGCTACGCACCGCGTCGAGCACCTCGCCCAGCCCAGCCCCACCGAGCAGCGACGGGGTGCCGCCACCGACGAACACCGTGTCGACCGGTACCGGACCCACCCGCTCAGCGGCCAGTTCGAGCTCGGTGCGCAGTGCGGTCAGCCAGCCCTGCGGGGACGCGCCACCCAGCTCGGCGGCGGTATAGGTGTTGAAGTCGCAGTAGCCGCAGCGGGTCGCGCAGAACGGCACATGGACATAGAGGCCGAACGCCGTGCCGGGCGTCAGGGCGAGCACCGGCAGGGCGGCCTGCGCGGGACGGACCGACATCGCTCCAGTGTCCCAGAGCCGACTTTCGCTCATCGCGAGCCGAAATTTGGCCCGGTTAGAGCTATTGACGCGGTTCGTGGCACAATGGCCGACATGTCTGCCCCCCAGAACCTGCGCCGTGTGGCACTGGTGGCTCGGCGGCATGTGGATTTCAAGCGCGTCTGTACCTGTTGTTGTCTGGCTTGACGCCGTAGACCCGCCCACCTGTACTTCAGCTGGCCGACCGGATCTGCGCCGCCGGAAACAGCCCACCGGTGGATTCGCGCGATTCGAACGCCAGCTCCTTGACATCGAGGAGCACATTTCATGAGTCAGCCGACCAAGGCGGCCAAGTCACGCAATGAGGGCCAGTGGGCCCTCGGCGACCGCGAACCGCTCAATCCCAATGAGCAGTTCAAGAAGGAAGACGACGCGCTCAACGTCCGCGACCGCATCGAGAACATCTACGCCAAGCAGGGCTTCGAGAGCATCGACAAGACCGACCTGCGCGGCCGGATGCGCTGGTGGGGTCTGTACACCCAGCGCAAGCCCGGCTACGACGGCACCTGGACCGGTGACGAGAACACCGACATGCTCGAAGACGAGTTCTTCATGCTCCGGGTGCGCAGTGACGGCGGCGCGCTGACCACGGCCGCCCTGCGCACGCTCGGCGGCATCTCCACCGAGTTCGCCCGCGACACCGCCGACATCAGCGATCGCGAGAACGTGCAGTACCACTGGATCCAGGTCGAGGACATGCCGGAGATCTGGCGCCGGCTCGACGAGGTCGGCCTGCAGACCACTGAGGCGTGCGGCGACTGCCCGCGTGTGGTGCTGGGTTCCCCGTTGGCAGGCGAATCGCTCGACGAGGTCATCGACGGCACCCCGGCGATCGACGAGATCGTCAAGCGCTACATCGGCAAGCCGGAGTACTCGAACCTCCCGCGCAAGTTCAAGACCGCCATCTCCGGTCTGCAGGACGTCGTGCATGAGGTCAATGACGTCGCCTTCATCGGCGTCGAGCACCCCGAGCACGGTCCCGGTTTCGACCTGTGGGTCGGCGGCGGACTGTCCACCAACCCGATGCTGGGTCAGCGCGTCGGCGCCTGGGTGCCGCTCGACGAGGTGCCCGACGTCTGGGAGGCAGTCGTCAGCGTGTTCCGCGACTACGGCTACCGCAGGCTGCGGGCCAAGGCGCGGCTGAAGTTCTTGGTCAAGGACTGGGGTGTTGAGAAGTTTCGTGAAGTTCTCGAGACCGAGTACCTGAAGCGACCCCTGATCGACGGACCCGCGCCCACACCGGTGACCCGTCCGATCGACCACGTCGGGGTGCAGAAGCTCAAGAACGGCCTCAACGCCGTTGGCGTGGCACCGATCGCCGGACGGGTGTCGGGCACGATCTTGACCAAGGTCGCCGACCTGGCCGAGTCCGTCGGCTCCAATCGCGTTCGGTTCACGCCGTACCAGAAGCTGATCGTCCTCGACGTCCCCGACGACAAGGTCGAGGAGCTGCGCAGCGGGCTGGATGCCCTCGGCTTGCCGTCGACGCCTTCGCACTGGCGGCGAAACCTGATGGCCTGCACCGGCATTGAGTTCTGCAAGCTGAGCTTCGCCGAGACTCGGGTGCGGGCTCAGAGCCTGGTGCCCGACCTCGAGAAGCGTCTCGAGGACCTCAACGCCACGCTGGACGTACCGATCACCGTCAACATCAACGGCTGCCCGAATTCATGCGCCCGCATCCAGGTCGCCGACATCGGGTTCAAGGGCCAGATGGTCGACGACGGTAACGGCCCCGAGGAGGGGTTCCAGGTTCACCTCGGCGGAAGCCTGGGTCTGGACAGCGCCTTCGGCCGCAAGCTGCGCCAGCACAAGGTGCTCTCGACCGAACTCGGCGACTACATCGAGCGAGTCGTCCGAAACTTCGTGAAACAAAGAAGCGAGGGTGAGCGTTTCGCCCAGTGGGCTGTACGGGCAGAGGAAGAGGACTTGCGATGAGCATTGGGGTGGATCGAGTGACCGAGGCCGAGCTGCGGGAGCTGGCGGCGAAAGGCGCTGCCGAGCTGGACGGCGCAAGCGCGGTCGAGCTGCTGGCATGGACCGAAAAGCATTTCGGCGGCGAATATGTCGTGGCCTCCAACATGCAGGACGCGGTGCTGGTCGATTTGGCCGCGAAGGTGCGCCCCGGCGTGGACGTGCTGTTCCTCGATACCGGTTACCACTTCGCCGAGACGATCGGCACCCGCGACGCGGTCGAGGCGGTCTACGACATTCATGTCGTGAACGTCACACCCGAGCACAGCGTGGCCGAGCAGGACCAGTTGCTGGGTAAGGATCTGTTCGCCAGCAACCCGGGTGAATGCTGCAGGCTGCGCAAGGTGACTCCGCTGAGCAAGGCGCTGCAGGGCTACACGGCCTGGGTCACCGGGATCCGCCGGGTGGAGGCGCCGACCCGCGCCAACGCGCCGCTGATCAGCTTCGACGAAGGCTTCAAGCTGGTGAAGATCAATCCGCTGGCCGCGTGGAGCGACGAGGACATGGACGCCTACATCCAGGCCAACGGCGTGCTGGTGAATCCGCTTGTCGAGGAAGGCTATCCGTCGATCGGCTGCGCGCCGTGCACGGCCAAGCCGCTCGAGGGCGCCGACCCGCGCAGCGGACGCTGGCAGGGTCAGGCGAAGACAGAATGCGGGCTCCACGTTTCGTGAGGCTGATCCTCACCGCACACGGCAGCGCCGATCCGCGTTCCGCGGCCACCACCCACGCGGTGGCCGATCAGGTGCGCGCCCTGCGCCCGGGGCTGGATGTGGGAGTGGCGTTCTGCGAGCAGAACTCGCCGAATCTGGCTGACGCTCTGCGCACGCTGGACGGTCCCGCCGTCGTCACCCCGCTGCTGCTCGCGAGTGCCTATCACGCCCGCACCGACATCCCGGCGATGATCGCCGACGCCGGCGCCGACGTGATCCAGGCCGACACCCTGGGCGAGGATCCACGCTTGCTCGCGGTTATGCGGGAACGATTGGCGCAGAACCAGATCCACAATTTCGAGCGCGGGCTTGGGGTGCTGATCGTCGCGGTCGGCTCCTCGCACCCCGCGGCCAACGCTCGCACCTCGGCGCTGGCGGACACGCTGGCTCGCGGCACCCGGTGGTCCGGCGTGCAGGTGGCCTACGCCACCGGACCGGCGCCGTCGGTGCGTGACGGCGCCGAGATCCTGCGCGGCCAGGGCGCCCGGCGAATCGTCGTGGCGCCGTGGTTCATTGCGCCCGGACGGATCACCGACCGAGTCGCGGCCATTGCCGATGCCGAGGGTATGTCGATGGTCGACCCGCTGGGCGCGCACCCGCTGGTGGCCCAGACGGTGCTCGACCGGTTCGATGCGGCGGTGGCCGCGCGGGCCGCGGCAGCCTAACCCGCGGCGACCTGAAGTTCGCCGGCGATCGGCGGTACCCGGGTGGCCCGAACGTACACGGAGTCACCCTCTTTCAGCCCCAACGCCTCGGCGTCGCCGCGGGTGATCTGGGCGGTGAACGGCGCACCGTTGGTGGCACTGGTCAATTCCACCCGCACCTCGAAGCCGAGATATACGACCCGGTCGATGGTGGCCCGGGTGACACCGGTGGACTCAGCCGTGCCGTCGCCGGCCGCGATCGCCATCTCCGGATTGCGTCCGACCCGAATGTCGTGCGGGCGCACCAGGATTCCGTTGAGCGCCGACACCGTGCCGAGGAAGGACATCACGAAGGCGTTGGCCGGGCTGTCGTAGACGTCGGTCGGTGAGCCGACCTGTTCGACGCGCCCCTTGTTGAGAACGGCGATCCTATCGGCGACGTCCAGCGCCTCGGCCTGGTCGTGGGTGACGAGCACAGTCGTGACATGGACTTCGTCATGCAACCGGCGCAGCCACGCCCGCAGATCCTCGCGGACCTTGGCGTCCAGCGCACCGAACGGCTCGTCGAGCAGGAGCACCTCCGGGTCCACGGCCAGCGCGCGGGCCAGCGCCATCCGCTGGCGCTGACCACCGGAAAGCTGGTTGGGATAACGGGTTTGGAAGCCGGCGAGGCCGACGACCTCGAGCAGACTGTCCACCTTGTCCTTGATCTCGGCCTTCGGCTTCTTGCGGATCTTGAGGCCGAACGCCACATTGTCCCGGACGGTCAGGTGCTTGAAGGCTGCGTAATGCTGGAAGACGAAGCCGATCCCGCGCCGCTGGGGCGGCACATTGGTGACATCGCGACCGTTGATCGTGATGGTGCCGGTGTCAGGCTGGTCCAGCCCGGCGATGGCGCGCAACAGGGTGGACTTGCCCGAACCACTGGGCCCCAACAGGGCGGTCAACGACCCGGCGGGCACCACGAAATCGACGTTGTCGAGGGCCGCGAACTCGCCGTAGCGCTTGTTGGCGCCGGTGACGGTGATGGCATTGGTCATGAGAGTCGTTCTCCTCGTTGGATTACTCGCTGGCCTTGGCGCGGCGGGCGTCCAGGATCACCTGGACAACCAGCACCAGCACCGCAACCACCATCAACAGCGTCGAGACGGCGTAGGCGCCATATTCGGCGCCGCGGCTGTAGCGGTCGGACACCAGCAACGTCAGGGTCTGAGACGTGCCGGGCAGATTGGACGACACCATGATCACCGCGCCGTACTCGCCGAGAGTACGAGCGATGGTGAGCACGACGCCGTAGGTCAGGCCCCAGCGGATCGACGGCAGGGTGATCCGCCAGAACGTCTGCCACCAACTGGATCCCAGCGTGGCGGCCGCCTGTTCCTGGTCGGTGCCGAGCTCATGCAGAACCGGCTCGACCTCGCGGATCACGAACGGGACGGTGACGAAGATGCTCGCCAGTACGATGCCCGGCAACCCGAAGATGATTTTGAATCCGAGGCTGTTCTCGACGAACCCGAACAGTCCGGCGCTGCCCCACAAGAGGATCAGTGCCACACCGACGACCACCGGCGACACCGCAAACGGCAGGTCGATGACAGCCTGCAGCGCGGACTTGCCTCGGAACCTGTTGCGGGCCAGCACCAATGCGGTCGGAACCCCGAAGATCACGTTGAGCGGCACCACGATCGCGACGACGAGCAGCGACAGTTGCAACGCCGAGATCGCGGCCGGTGTGGTGATCGAATCGACGAACGCACCGAACCCCGGCGCGAACGTACGCCACAGGATCAGGCCGACGGGCACGAGTACCAGCACCCCGATGTACGCCAGTGCGAGGTAGCGGGTGAGGTAGCGGACGACAGGCGACAGGATCATTTCTCCAGCTCCTCCCGTTTGGCCGCGCGTGAACCAACCGCCCGCAACACCAGCAGCACGAGGAACGAGAGCACCAGCAACACAATGGAAATCGCCGCGGCACCGGTCCGGTCGTCATTCTCGATCAACGTCCGGATCCACTGAGAAGACACCTCGGTCTCGCCTGGCACCGCACCGCCGATCAGCACCACCGAACCGAACTCGCCGATCGCGCGTGAAAACGCCAGCCCCGCACCGGACAACAGAGACGGCAGCAATGCGGGCAGCACCACTTTGGTGAAGATGACGAAATTGGTCGCCCCCAGCGAGGCCGCGGCCTCCTCGACCTCACGGTCGAGTTCGAGCAGCACCGGCTGCACGGAGCGAACCACGAACGGCAGGGTGACGAACAGAAGCGCCACGCCCACACCCCATTTGGTGTGTTGCAGATGCAGGTCGATCGGGCTGTTGGGTCCGTAGAGCGCCAGCATGACCAGGCTCGCCACGATGGTCGGCAACGCGAACGGCAGGTCGATGACGGCATCGACCAACCGCTTGCCCACGAAGTCGTCGCGGGTCAGCACCCATGCCACGAGCAGCCCGAACACCGCGTTCACCAGGGTGACGCCGATCGAGATCGTCAGGGTCACCCGGAACGACTCGAGTGCGGCGTTGGAGGTGACCGTCAACCAGAACGCGTGCCACCCGCCCTTGGCCGACTGCCACACGATCGCGGCCAGCGGGAGCAGGACGATGACGCTCAACCAGATCGACGCGGCACCAACCCGAAGCGAGGTGGTGCCGTGGCGGCGAGCCGCAAAACCGGGCGGCCCGCCCGAGTCACCACCGGTGAGCTCGGGCCGGACCGCCTGCGGATTTGGCGTGGTAGCTGCTGTCATCCAGTTGCCTGCTTGTAGATCTTCGTGATCGAACCATTGTCCTTGTCGAACAACGCCGGATCCACTGTGCTCCATCCGCCGAGGTCGGCGATAGTCCAGAGCTTCTGCGGGGTCGGGAAGTCGGTGGCGAAATCGGCGGCCACCGCGGGATCGACCGGACGGAACCCGGCCTGCGCCCAGATCTTCTGGCCCTCCGGGGTGAACAGGTAGTTGTTCAGCGCGGTCGCCTTGTCCACGTGGGCGCCGGTGGTCACCACCGCCACCGGATTCTCGATCTTGAACGTCTGCGGCGGGTTGATGTGCTCGACCGGCTTGCCCTGCCGCTCGGTGTTGATGGCCTCGTTCTCGTAGCTGATCAGAACGTCACCGGTGCCCTGCAGGAACACGTCGGTAGCCTCCCGGCCGGAGCCCGGACGGGTCTTGACGTGCTCGGTCACCAGCTTGGTGACATAGTCCAGGCCGGCCTGGGCGTCCTGACCGCCGTTGCTCTTCGCGGCGTACGGCGCGAGCAGATTCCATTTGGCCGATCCCGAGCTCAGCGGGCTCGGAGTGACGACCTCGATACCGGGCTGCAGCAGGTCGTCCCAGTCCTTGATGTTCTTCGGGTTGCCCTTGCGGACGACCAGCGAGACGACCGAGCCGAACGGGATGCCCTTGGTGGTGGACTTGTTCCAGTCGGCGGCGACCTTGTTCGCCTTGACCAAGCGGGTGACGTCGGGCTCGACCGAGAAGTTGACGATATCGGCGGGCTTGCCGTCGACCACACCGCGCGACTGATCACCGGACGCGCCGTAGGAGGTCGTCACCGCGACGCCCTTGCCTTCCGGGGTGGCGGCGAAGGCCGGGATGATCTTGCTCCAGCCGGGCTCGGGCACGGCATAGGCAACCAGGGTCAGAGTGGTGTCAGCCTTCGGCTGGTCGCCTCCGCCTGCGACGTCGCTCGAGCCACCACCGCAGGCAGCGAGCACCGTTGCGGTCGTCGCGAGCGCGACTGCAGCGCTCCACCGGCGAGCGGAGATGTGGATCTTGGGCATTGCTGGCCTTTCTCATTGCGGGGGTTACGGGCGAATCGAGCCCCGTCGCAACGGAATGGCGATGTTCGACAAACGAATGCAGGAACCATCACCGACACCAAACCGCGGACGGGCAGGGGTGTCAGCGACAACAAGCAACATCAGCAACGGCCAATGTACCGACGGCAATAAGGGCCAAGATATGGCCCTCGCCGTAACCGGTCGCCGAATGCATGGCGGGAAGCTTAACAGAGATTTTTTCGACAACCAGCCGGGGTATCAGCGGTTGATCAGCCACACCACGACGACGAGGAGCAGCAGCGCCACCAGCGCCAGCGTCACGCGTGAACGCGGCATCCCACTCACCGCATCCGCCGGTCAGCGTGGCGCAGGCGCCGCAACACCCGGATGCCGTTGCCGAGGATCACGTCGATGACCATCGCGATGGCATAGGCGAGCAATAAAACCACGGGCATCACGATGATCGTCTGAAGGACGAAACCGAGCCCGGAGAGCCACAGTTCGACACCGTCCCACCAACTCAACAGCCCCTGCACGCAACCAGCGTATGCCGCCCGTGTCACCACGTTGTCACCGGCGGTAACAGCAAAGCCACGGATCGGTGCATAAGTAGACGCCACGCAGCCGGGCGGTCGATGATGTCCCCATGGTTCTGCAAGCCCAGCCGGCCGGCGAGGACACTGAAAAAGTGTCGTTCAACGCAGCCCCGCCGCCGCTGTCCGCAACCGCCCCGGTGCCGTACGCCTCGCCCGCTTCGCTGCGGAACCCTTTTCCGCCGATCGCCGACTACGGGTTTCTCTCCGACTGCGAGAACACCTGCCTGATCTCCTCGGCGGGTGCGGTGGAGTGGCTGTGCGTCCCGCGGCCGGACTCCCCCAGCGTGTTCGGGGCGATCCTGGACCGCGGTGCCGGGCATTTCCGGTTGGGGCCCTACGGGGTCTCGGTGCCTGCCGCTCGTCGCTACCTGCCCGGCAGCCTGATCCTCGAGACCACCTGGCAGACCCACACCGGCTGGCTGATCGTGCGCGAAGCCCTGGTCATGGGGCCGTGGCACGACATCGACACCCGGTCCCGGACGCACCGACGCACGCCGATGGACTGGGATGCCGAGCACATCCTGCTGCGCACCGTGCGCTGTGTGAGCGGCACCGTCGAGGTGGTGATGAACTGCGAGCCGTCCTTCGACTACGGCCGGGTCAACGCCACCTGGGAGTACTCGGCGAACGCCTACGGTGAGGCGATCGCGCGGGCCAGGAAGGATCCTGACGCCAACCCCACGCTGCGGCTGACCACCAACCTGCGTATCGGTCTCGAGGGCCGCGAAGCCCGCGCCCGCACCCGCCTCAAG
The DNA here is from genome assembly GCA_004362315.1 of Mycobacterium sp. BK086. Lineage (GTDB taxonomy): Bacteria > Actinomycetota > Actinomycetes > Mycobacteriales > Mycobacteriaceae > Mycobacterium. Next base: position 487,326 of record SNWL01000009.1, on the reverse strand, counting down.
GAGGGCGACAACGTCTTCGTCGCCCTGTCCTGGTCCAAGCACCCGTCGCCGCAGACCTATGAAGAGGCCGCCGACAAGATGTGGCAGACCAGCGAGGCGTGGCGGCAGTGGATCAACATCGGGGACTTCCCCGACCACCCGTGGCGGTCTTACCTGCAGCGCAGCGCGCTCACGCTCAAGGGTCTGACGTATTCGCCGACCGGCGCACTGCTGGCCGCCTCGACCACATCACTGCCCGAGACGCCGCAGGGCGAACGCAACTGGGACTACCGCTACGCCTGGGTGCGTGACTCGACGTTCGCGTTGTGGGGCCTCTACACCCTCGGCCTGGACCGCGAGGCCGACGACTTCTTCGCGTTCATCGCCGACGTGTCCGGCGCCAATAACGGTGAACGGCACCCGCTGCAGGTGATGTACGCCGTCGGCGGGGAGCGCGAGCTGGTCGAAGAAGAGCTCCACCACCTGTCCGGCTACGACAACGCCCGTCCCGTGCGCATCGGCAACGGTGCCTACAACCAGATGCAGCACGACATCTGGGGCACGATGCTCGATTCGGTGTATCTGCACGCCAAATCCCGCGAGCAGATCTCCGATCAGCTGTGGCCGGTGCTCAAGGAGCAAGTCGAAGAGGCCATCAAGCACTGGCGCGAACCCGACCGCGGTATCTGGGAGGTGCGCGGCGAGCCGCAACATTTCACCTCGTCAAAGGTGATGTGCTGGGTGGCGCTGGATCGCGGCTCCAAGCTGGCCGAACTGGTCGGCGAGAAGAGCTACGCCCAGCAGTGGCGCGCGATCGCCGAAGAGATCAAGGCCGACATCCTGACGCACGGGGTCGACGAGCGCGGGGTGCTCACCCAGCGCTACGGCGACAACGCGCTGGACGCGTCGCTGCTGCTGGTCCCCCTGGTGCGGTTCCTGCCGTCGGACGACCCGCGGGTGCGGGCCACCGTCATCGCGATCGCCGACGAACTCACCGAAGACGGCCTGGTGCTGCGCTATCGGGTCGACGAGACCGACGACGGCCTGTCCGGCGAGGAGGGCAGCTTCACGATCTGCTCGTTCTGGCTGGTGTCGGCGCTGGTCGAGATCGGCGAGGTCAGCCGCGCCCGGCACCTGTGTGAACGGCTGCTGTCCTTCGCCAGCCCGCTGCACCTCTACGCCGAGGAGATCGAGCCGCGCACCGGCCGCCACCTGGGCAACTTCCCGCAGGCGTTCACCCACCTGGCGTTGATCAACGCCGTCGTGCACGTCATCCGCGCCGAAGAGGAGGCCGACAGCACCGGCGTGTTCCAGCCGGCCAACGCACCGATGTAGGCGGATGGCCTACCGATAGGCAGATGTAATCAGCCGAGCCGCTCGGCCATCAGCTTCGCTTCGGCCCGCTCGAGCAGGGCCGTGGCCGCCACCGCGTTCGTCGCGTCGTCCCCCAGAGCGCTGGACAAGGCCTGTGCCCATTGCCGCCGGAGCCGCGTGAGATTCTCCGCGGCTCGATCGGTCGGAAACAGATTGATGCCCCTGGCGTCGTGCGGGTCGGCGCGCCGTTCGACGAAACCGCGGCCTTCCAGCGCCCGCAGCGCGGTGGACATGTTGCTGCGCTGCAGACCGGTTGCCCGCGCCAGGTCACTGGGCGTGACACCCGGGTGGCGGTCGATGTGCCGCATCACGTGGGCTTCTGACGCCGTCAGCTCGACGACGTCGGCGTAGAGGTGAAGCCGAAGCTCTCGACTCACCCCGATGATCGCCTCGGCCAGATCGGCCAGCGCACTGTCCATGGACAAATCGTATCGCACTAGTTATGATTCGATAGTTATTTTTTCATAACTATCTGATCGAGGATCATTCATGACGACCGTCGTCCAGCCCACCGAGGCGCAACACCGCGAGGCCGCGATTTCGCCGTGGCTGCTGGTCGTGCTCGCCCTGCTGAGTGCGGTCGCGCCGGTGGCCACCGATCTCTACTTGCCGGCATTTCCGGAGATGACTGCCGAACTGCAGGGCAGCGCGACCGCCGTTCAGCTCACGCTCACGGCGTTCCTGCTCGGACTGACCTTCGGACAGCTGACGTTCGGCCCGCTCTCCGACCGGCTCGGCCGGCGCCGCCCCCTGCTCGTCGGCGCGCTGCTGTGCGTCGTCGCCAGCGTGGTCGCGGCCACCGCACCGAATATCGGCATCCTCATCGCGGCCCGGTTCGCCCAGGGCTTCACCGGCGCGGCGGGCATGGTGATCGGCCGCGCCGTTATCGCCGACCTCACCGGCGGAAAGACGGCCGGGCGGGCGTTCAGCCTGATGATGATCGTCGGCGGTGTCGCGCCGGTGATCGCACCATTCGCCGGCGGGCTGCTGGTCGAGCCGCTCGGCTGGCGCGGCATTCTCTGGGTGGTCTGCGCCATCGCGGTGGCCATGCTGGTCTCGATCGTGGTGGTGGTTCGTGAGTCGCACCCCGTCGAGCGACGAGATCAACTCAAAGCCGATGCTGCACAGGGTATCTCGCCGTGGTCGGCGCTGCGGTCGCGCACCTACCTCGCCAATACGCTTGCCTTCGGTTTCGGCTTCTCGGTGATGATGGCCTACATTTCGGCCTCACCATTCGTCTACCAGGTGATGGTGGGGCTCACGCCGATGCAGTACGGCATCGCCTTCGGCGTCAACGCACTCGGCATGATCACCGTCAGCGCGGTGTCCTCACGGCTGACCCAAACCGTCTCCAGCGCCAGGCTTCTCGGTGTCGGGTTGGTGGTGACCGTCGCGGCGACGCTGACTCTGCTCACGCTGGTGCTCACTGGCGCTCCGGTGTGGTTGATCACGATTCCGATCTTTGTGGCGGTCGCGTGCCAGGGCCTGATCCTCGGCAATGCCACCGCGCTCGCGTTGTCGGCTGTCCCCCGTGCGGCCGGATCCGGCTCGGCAGGCCTGGGCGCTTTGCAGTTCGGGCTCGGCGCCGCGGTCTCACCGCTGGTGGGCCTCGGCGGCGAGCACACCGCGCTGCCGCTGGCCGTGGTGATGGTGGCGGTCTCGGTCCTGGCGCTGACGGCGTATCTGGTGGGCCGGCGGGTCAGCTGACCAGCGGCCGCCCGAGCGGCAGAAGCAATCACCGTGCTTCGATATCTTGTCCCAGGGTGTAGCGATACGAACCATGACGCCTATGAGCTATCGAACCGGCATCGGCCTTGGCGGCATCGCACGGGCACTGGCGGCCATCGCGGGTCCCCCTGACGACGCAGTGCCCCATCAGGCTGAGCGAGTCGCCGCCTGGGCGGATCTGCTCGCGACACGGGCCAATCTTTACGATCCGAATGTCGGTGCCCTGCAGAGATTTTGACGGATGCTACTTCTTGCCCGCGTTCTCGAGCATCGCCGACGCGATGCTCTGGGCTTCGTCGTCGATCGAGTTGCTGCACGCCCACGCTTCGATGACGACATTGGCCGCCGACGTCAGCGCGTGCTGACAGCCCCAGCCGCCGGCGTTGCGCTGATTGGACTGCTGGGTCAGGATGTCGCCAGATACGTTGGCCTCGTCGATCTTCCAGGTGGAGTGCACGTCGGAGTTGTCGATATCGATCGACGTGCCACCACACTTCTCCCAGGACGTCCTGGACGCCTCGACGAACTTCTGCGCCTTCTCCGCTGACGGGTAGAGCACCGCGATCTGTTCGACCCAATGTTCATTGTCGGTCGAGGGCTCCTGCAGCACCTCGTCGCGGACGGCCGTCCAGTCACTGCCGTGGTAGACCAATTCCTCGGCGCCGTAGATCGCGCCAAGACAGTCGACGTCCGATACCCCGTCGGAGTTGTCGCTCATGCTCTGCGAGGACGCGGTCACCCGAATCCCGGTCGCTCCCATGACCCCGTTGACTTGGCCGGCATTGAGCAGCACCCCGTCCAGATCAGACTCGGTGAGCGTGGGCACGGTGGAGGATGTGGGTCCGCCGGCCTGACCACGCAGCGCGGTGCCACCGACGGTCGACACACATCCGGACAGCAACGCGCCGGCCAGGACGGCGGTACAGAGCATCGGCGCGCAGCGGTTCACGGACGATATTGTCCCCCAGCTGGCAGTTTCCTGTGCATCAACGGCCGATTAGCGGCCCCGAGTGACCTTGTCTCGCATCGTCATGACCAGGCTGATTGCCCGACCCGAGGCCCGCTGGGTCGCGGCGGTGCCACCGGTGACCGCGGCGTCGACGTCGATGACACAGTCGGCCGCCAGCCCGACGGCACGTTCGGTCGGAAACGCCGCGTCACCCTGGTTGTCGGAGTTGACCACCGTCGCCGACAGGACCGGCCCGTCCACCTTCACATCGGTGATCCTCTGGAACAGCTCGATGCCGGCCTGGTTGTGCAGCGGGGTGCGCACAGTCTTGCCTTCGCACGCCTTCCATCGGGTGACGAAGCCGTCGAACATCCGTTGCGCTTCGGTTTCGGACCCGAACTCAACGACACCGGCATCCACACTGGACACCGTCTGGCCGCCGCCGAAGTTGGAGAATTCCTGCCACGCGGCGCGGCGGACGTCGCCAGCCTCGTAGACCACGCGCATGAACGGGGTGATCGGGCCGAGGCACTCGATGGGATCGGCACCGGTACTGTCACGAATCCCGTTGGGCAGCACATCGATTCCGCCTACTACCGGAAAGTCGGTGTCGGGCAGCGGGTTTCCGGCGGCTTGGCCTGCTTCGATGCTCGTGGGCAGAACCGCGGCCAGATCACGCACCGGACTGACTGGTTCGTGCCGCGCCGCGCCGTCGACCACGCTGGTACAACCGGTCAGCATGGCGATGCCCAGCACGGCACCGACTATCGATCGCCCCCGAACGACAGGAATGTCGCGTTTGATACAGACCCCTACTTCTTCGCCTTGTCGGCCTTGTCCCCCGCAGCGTCGGTGGACAGTGCGGCGACGAACGCTTCCTGGGGCACGTCGACCCGTCCGATCGTCTTCATCCGCTTCTTGCCCTCCTTCTGCTTTTCCAGCAGCTTGCGCTTCCGGGTGATGTCACCGCCGTAGCACTTCGCGAGCACGTCCTTGCGGATCGCCCGGATGTTCTCGCGGGCAATGATTCTCGACCCGATGGCAGCCTGCACCGGCACCTCGAACTGCTGGCGCGGGATCAGCTCCTTGAGCTTGGTGGTCATCTTGTTGCCGTAGGCCTGCGCCGAATCCTTGTGCACGATCGCACTGAACGCGTCGACAGCCTCACCCTGCAACAGGATGTCCACCTTCACCAGAGCGGCTTCCTGCTCGCCGGCTTCCTCGTAGTCCAGGCTGGCATACCCACGAGTGCGCGATTTCAACGAATCGAAGAAATCGAAGATGATCTCGCCCAGCGGCATGGTGTAGCGCAATTCGACCCGTTCGGGCGACAGGTAGTCCATGCCGCCGAGTTCGCCGCGCCGGGACTGGCACAGTTCCATGATCGTGCCGATGAATTCACTGGGCGCGATGATCGTGGTCTTGACCACCGGCTCGTAGACCTCACTGACCTTGCCCTCGGGCCAGTCCGACGGGTTGGTGACGATGAGCTCCGTTCCGTCGTCCTTGATCACGCGGTAGACGACGTTGGGCGAGGTGGAGATGAGGTCGAGGTCGAACTCGCGTTCCAGGCGCTCGCGGGTGATCTCCATGTGCAGCAGGCCGAGGAAGCCACACCGGAACCCGAAGCCAAGCGCCACTGACGTTTCCGGCTCGTAGGTCAGCGCGGCGTCGTTGAGTTGCAGCTTGTCCAATGCCTCACGCAGATTCGGATAGTCCGAGCCGTCAACCGGATACAGCCCCGAATAGACCATCGGCTTGGGTTCGCGATAGCCCGTCAACGCCTCGGTGGCACCGTGCCGAGCCGTCGTCACCGTGTCGCCGACCTTGGACTGGCGAACATCTTTCACGCCGGTGATCAGGTAGCCGACCTCGCCGACGCCCAGCCCGTCACTGGCTTTGGGGTCCGGCGAGACGATGCCGACCTCGAGCAGTTCGTGGGTGGCGCCGGTGGACATCATCTTGATGCGCTCACGCGGATTGAGCTTGCCGTCGACCACGCGGACGTAGGTCACCACGCCGCGGTAGATGTCGTACACCGAGTCGAAGATCATTGCCCGCGCGGGAGCGTCGGCATCACCGACCGGCGCCGGGATCAGCCGGACCACTTCGTCGAGCAGCTCGGCCACCCCCTCGCCGGTCTTGCCGGACACCCGCAACACGTCGTCGGGTTCGCAGCCGATGATGTGGGCGATCTCGGCGGCGTAGCGCTCCGGATCCGCGGCGGGCAGGTCGATCTTGTTGAGCACCGGGATGATCGTCAGGTCCCGGTCCAGCGCCAGGTACAGGTTGGCCAGCGTCTGCGCCTCGATGCCCTGGGCCGCGTCCACCAGCAGCACCGCGCCCTCGCAGGCCTCCAGCGCGCGTGACACCTCGTAGGTGAAGTCGACGTGGCCGGGGGTGTCGATCAGGTGCAGGACGTAATCGGTGTCCCCCACCTTCCAGGGAAGGCGCACGTTCTGCGCCTTGATCGTGATGCCGCGCTCCCGCTCGATGTCCATCCGGTCGAGGTACTGAGCACGCATGTCGCGGTCGGCGACCACGCCCGTGATGCCCAGCATCCGGTCGGCCAGTGTGGACTTCCCATGATCGATGTGGGCGATGATGCAGAAGTTCCGAATCTGCGCCGGCGCAGTGAACGTCTTGTCGGCGAAGCTGCTGATGGGAATCTCCTGGTCGGGTGGCGATTCGAGGGGGCCCTCGGGTCTGTCCAGGGTATCGACTGGGGCCCTGTCGGACACAATCGTGCGCCGCGAGCCGACCGCCTTCCGCCTATGCTGTCGAGAATGGCGTCGCAGTGGAGGACGTTCCAGAAGATCGCAGAGCACCTCGTGTTCAACGAGGCGCCCAAGTTCATCCGGCAATTGCCGATACCCCAGGCCGTACCGCGGACCATCCAGCAGGGCCTCAAGCTGGGCATCGAGGTGCTGGTGGCCAGCACCACCCCGATCGACCAGCCCGCCGCGATCACCGCGGGCCGGCCGGTGACCGACGGCAGCGTCCCGACCGCGCACCGGGCCCGCCGCCTGGTCTACGCGCCGGATCTCGACGGCCGGGCCGACCCGGGCGAGGTGGTCTGGACCTGGGTGGTCTACGAGGACGACCCGACCAAGGGCAAGGACCGGCCGGTGCTGGTGGTGGGCCGCGACCGGCAGACGCTATTGGGCCTGATGCTGTCCAGCCAGGCACATCACGCCGAGGACGGGAACTGGATCGGCATCGGCACCGGCGGCTGGGATTACGACGGCAGGCCCAGCTGGGTGCGGCTGGACCGGGTCCTCGACGTGCCCGAGGAGGGCATTCGCCGCGAGGGCGCGATCCTGGAGAAGTCGACGTTCGAGCTGGTCGCCGCGCGGCTGCGCGCCGAATACTCCTGGAGCTAGCTAGCCGCCCTGGGTGATGTAGGCCTGCAGATGTTCCTGCTCGGCCTGCAGCTGCTCCATCCGGTTCTTCACGACGTCGCCGATGCTGACGATCCCGACCAACCGGTCGCCCTGCATCACCGGGACGTGGCGCACCCGGTTGTTCGTCATCAACGCGCTCAGATCGTCGATCTGATCATCGGGCGTGCAGGTCACCAGGATCTTGCTCATGATGTCGGAGACCGAGCTGCGTAGCAGGTCAGGACCATGATCGTGCAGCTTGCGCACCACATCTCGCTCCGAGACGATGCCCACCACCCCGTCGGGTCCGACCACGACCATCGCGCCGATGTTGTGAATGACCAGCTCGGCCAGCAGGCCGGTGACTGTCGTCGTCTCGGTGACCGTCGCCACCGAGGCGCCCTTCGTGCGCAAAATGTCTGCGATGCGCATCGCGACTCCTTGTGATGGATGTCACATCAGGCTAAGGCTTATCTCAGCCCCGGGGAAGCAAACCGCAGTGGTTGCGTTAAGACAGAACGGACAGCCCGAAGAGACAAACCGAGGAGGTCGGCATGGGCACACTGCCTACGACGGTGTTGGGTGACGGACTGACGGTGAGCGCGATCGGTTTCGGCGGGATGGCACTGACGCCGGTCTACGGGGCAGTCGACGACACCGAATCGCTGGCGACGCTGCACCACTGCCTCGACGTCGGCATGACGTTCATCGACACCGCCAACGTGTACGGCCTCGGCGCCAACGAGACGCTGATCGCCCAGCTGCTGGCCGACCGCCGCGACGAGGTCCAGCTGGCGACGAAGTTCGGGATCGACGGCAACCCGGCCTCAGGCGACCGCCGGGCCCGCGGCGACGCCGCATATGTGCGGCAATGCATCGACGAGAGCCTGGGCCGCCTGCAGACCGACGTGGTGGATCTCTACTACATGCACCGCCGCGACGTGTCGGTGCCCATCGAGGAAACCGTCGGGGCGATGGCCGAACTGGTCGCCGCGGGCAAGGTGCGCCACCTCGGGCTCTCCGAGGTGACGGCCGACGAGCTGCGCGCCGCGGTGGCCGTACATCCGATCGCGGCGGTGCAGAGCGAATGGTCGATCTGGAGCCGCGATGTCGAGCGCAATGTCGTGCCCGCCGCCGCCGAGCTCGGCGTCGGCTTCGTCCCGTATTCGCCGCTGGGCCGCGGCTTTCTGGCCGGTGCGGTCCGCTCGGCCGACGACCTGACGTCGAGTGGGGACCTGCGCAGCTACATGCCGCGCTTCGCCGCCGACGTGTTGGACGCGAATCTGGCTGTGGTGCAGGTGGTTACCACGGTCGCCGACGAGGTCGGCGCGACGCCGGCGCAGGTGGCGCTGGCCTGGCTGCGGCAACGCGCCGAGGCGCTGGGCGTGGCGTCGTCGCCGATCCCTGGCACCCGGCGGGCCGCGCGGGTCGACGAGAACGCCGCATCACTATCGGTGACGCTGACTCCCGAGCAGATGGCGACGCTGGAGACCGCAGGCGCGCAGGTGAACGGTCACCGGTCAATCGACCCGGGCTGGGTGTCGTCGGCACGGGAGTGAGCCTCGCTCACGCCTCCGGTGCCGACTGACTTGCCGTCACGGCTACCGCCGCGTCGTCGAACTGCGCTGCCTGCGCACTGATCCGGCCGATCTCGCTGGGCCGTTTGAGCAGACCCCGGACCGAGATGACCGCCACCTGTTCGGCAACCCTGATCGCCTCGGCGACCCGGTCGCCCTCGTCGGTGTGCAGCCGGGTCCGCTTCTGAGCGCCTTCATCGAAATTCAGCAGCAGCCCGGCCGTTTCTTCCCGATCGCAGTCGATGAACTTCCCCTCTGCGATCGCGGCGCCGATCAGATCGGACACCCAGTCCCTGAGCCGCTCGTAATCGGTCCAGAACTGATGGAATTCGGTGCGTTGGGCGTGGGCGATGCGCTGGATCTCGTTGAAGTCGATGGGCGACAACGCCAGCTGCATGGTGTCGAAGCGCAACAGCCGGTAGAGCTTGACGGCCGGCTGCCCGGAACCGGCCCCCACCTCGGCGATGAACTTCAAAGGTGCCCGGTTCACCAGCAGCGTCTCCCCCAGCAGCTGCTCCTTGTTGCGGAACCAGTAATACAGCGACGACTGCTGGAGCCCAACAGCCCGAGCGATATCGCTCATTGTGGTTTGCGCATAACCTTTTTCGGAGAACAGCCGAGTCGCGGCGTTGATGATCTCCGCACGCGGCGACGTCGTCGCCACCGACTCGGCGTCGTTGCGGGGTCGCCCGATAGATCTCGGCACGTCGCGAATTGTACGGCGATCCGTCCCGATCACCGCGAGCTCCGCACCGCCGGGGTGGCTCCTCATCCCAGTGGTGGGACCTCGGAATGCGCGCGTTCAACCACGTCACGTGCGGCGGCGACGACGTCGCCCCACAGTTCGAGGCCGAACGACTTCGATGCGCGCGAGGGATACCCGGTCACCCCGTTGGTCGAGACCTGCTGCACGGGATAGCGAAACACCGTGCCCGCTGTCCGGTCGGGATCGTCGGCGTGGCGCATGGCGTCGGTGTCGACGAGTTCGGGGCGGACTGCCAGCATCAAGGAGGTCTCCGCCGCGTTGGCGTGCCAGTCGACCGCATCCTCGGTGGCCCGGCGGGCGATGTCGGGCGTGAGATCCCACCATTGCATGACACCGATGCGCCGATCCGTGTAGATCCGGCGAAACCGGTCACACGCCAACCACAGTGGCGCGCTGTTGCCGACGTGGCCGTTGACGAACATGACGCGTCGCACCCCGGACTCCACGCAGGCCTGCGCGACGCGGACGGCCACCGCGGCGGTCTCCTCGCCCGAGAACGCGACGGTGCCCGCGAGCTCGGTTCCGTGAAAGTGGCTGGCGCCAAATGCCAGTGCCGGCAGCACCAGTGCGAGATCACCCGCGGCAGCCTCGGCCACCGCAGTGGCCATGATGGTGTCAGTGCCCACCGGCAAGTGCGGCCCGTGTTGCTCGGTGGCGCCGACCGGGATCAGCGCCACGGTGTCGGGATCGGCAACGAGCCGTTGCGCGATTTGGACCGAGTTGAGATCCTCCCAACGGTTGCTCATCAGAAGAGCCGCAGATAGCGGTCGGACTCCCACGAGGACACGTGGGCATTGAAGGAATCCCACTCGAGCTTCTTCTCGGAGATGAACGAGTCGAACATCGTCGACCCGAACACATTGCGCACCAACGGATCCGCCTCCATCGACTCGATCGCCTCGCCGAGCGAGCGGGGAAGCCAGCTGATCCCCCGGTCGATCAATTCGGCCTCCGAAAGCCGGTAGAGGTTGTCCCGATTGGGCTCGCCGGGATCCAGGCCCTCGCGAATTCCCTCCAGCCCGGCCGCCAGCATCAGCGCCGCGCCGAGATAGGGATTGTTGGCGCTGTCGGCGGCACGGCATTCGACCCGGCCGCCCCCCTTGGGGATGCGCAACATGTTCGTTCGGTTGTTGTCGCCATAGCACGCGAAGACCGGTGCCCAGGTCAGTCCGGACATGCTGCCCTGCTTGACGAGTCGTTTGTAGCTGTTCACCGTCGGTGCGATCACCGCGCAGATCGCCGGGGCGTGGCGCAGCACGCCCGCGATGAACTGGTACCCGAGTTCGGAGAGCCCGCACCCGCGCGGATCGTCGACGTCTGCGAAGGCGTTCGCCCCGTCTTCCCCGGCAAGTGACATGTTGTAATGGGCACCGCTGCCGGTCCGGTCGGCGAACGGTTTGGGCATCCACGACGCGAACAAGCCGTGCTTGCGCGCGATTTCACCGACCATCATCCGGAAGAAGACGAACCGGTCGGCCATCGACACCACATCGGTGTAGGTGAAATCGGTCTCGAACTGCCCGTTGCCATCTTCGTGGTCGAAGGAGTAGACGTCCCAACCCAGTTCGTTCATCGCGGTGACGATTTCGTCTACCACGCCAAAGTTGTGCAGCATCCCCCGCAGGTCGTAGCAGGGCTTGTCGAGATTATCGTCCGGGCTGGCGGGCTCCGGCACACCGGAACTGTCGGACAGCAGGAAGAACTCGGTTTCGATACCGAGGTTGAACGTGTAACCCAACGCTGCGGCGTCGGCGGTCACGCGTTTGAGGATCTGCCTGCTGCAGGCTTCGAACGGCGCATTGCCGATCCACAGATCTCCTGGGAACCAGGCGATCTCGCGGTTGAACGGCATGACGATCCCGGCACCGAGATCAGGATGCGGTGCGACCTCGTCGTCGTTGACGTCCTGCGGCACGCCGTCCAAGGCGGCACCGGTGAACATCTCCGAGCCGAATGCGGCCTGCTCCAGGTGGCCCAACGGAACCATCTTCGCTTTCGGTTTTCCGTGCATGTCGACGAAGCTGATCGCCGCGTAGCGCACCCCGGCCGCCGCGAGTTTCTCGGCGACCTCGCCGACGTGCGCGTGCTGCGTCTTGCCGTTGAGAGTGGTGGTCATCGGTTCCCTTTCAGCCAGCGGAGGCGAGATCGGCAGTGCTGCCGATGATTCCGAGCTCACGCCCGAGATAGCGGTAGAACTCCCAGAGTGGGCGTTCGAGATGGGACAGTCTGCCGGTGGCACTCACACCGGAGCGGATCGCGCGTTGGACGGCCGCGCAGACGTCGAGATCCTCGCGGTGAATATCGCAGATCATCTTGATCAACTCGCTGCGACGCTCGTCGAGACCCGGTGCGGCCAGCGCTGCCGGTGACATACAGATGTCGAGGTACAGGTCGATCTTGCCCGCACCGACCGGAAGGACCTTGAGCCAGTAGAAATACCCGGGCCCCATGGCAATCTGGAGCAGCGGGTAGGCGATGAAGATCAGCGACTTGTGGGAGGCCTCCGGACTCAGCGACGGCGCACCCGGTGACAGGAACGGCGGGTCCGCGGGGTAGCCGGGTGCCTGCTGTGACCACATCGTGGTGAAATGGTCGCCGACCTCACCGGTATAGCTCAGCGCGGCGGGAAACTGCTCCTCGAGCGATCCGCGATGCGGGCCCATGTGGTGGTAGCACTCCATGAAGTTGTCCACCATGATCTTCCAGTCCCACTCGCAGATACCCCATTCGGTCTGCTCGACGGTCTGGTAGTTCTCGAAGTCGTAGGGGTCGACGACCGGTTCGAGCGCCGAATACTGCTCGGCGACCGGCGTGGCTTGTCCGTCGATGTTGACGAACACGAACCCCTTCCACACCTCGTGACGGAACTGCTTGAGCGCAAAGTCTTTCCGGTCGAACCCGGCGCTTTGTTTCATCTCCGGTGCGCCCGCAAGATGACCGTCGAGGCCGAAGGACCACAGGTGGTAGGGGCACTGCAGCACCCCGGCAGATCCGGCACCGCTGCACACCTCCATCCAGCGATGGGTGCAGTTGCGGGAGAGCACGCGGATGTCGTCGTTGCGGTCCCTGGTGACCACGAGCGGCATTCCGAGGATGTCGATGCTGTAGTAACTGCCCGGGGTGGCGAGCTGCTCCAGCCGGCAGAGCGGGATCCAGTTGCACTTGAAGATGCGATCCACCTCGTCGGCATAGAGGTCGTCGCTGCCGTATGCCTCCGGCGGCAGGGTGATGGCGTTCTCGGGCGAATCCACCGCACAGGTGGTGGCGAGTCGGGAGTAGTCGAATGGCATGGGTGGTCCTCGTGTAGCCATGGGATGGGCGGCCACAGGCGTCGTGACGGCCTCGACGCTATCCGCGATCTGTAACCGCGTTGTTTCCGGTCAGTAAATGACCCATTGAAACTCTTTACGCCGGTTGCATGGTGAACAGGCTAGACGGGATGCGATCTCACCGGGATTTGTCAATAACCTATTGAAACAACGGGCGGGAACGACACCTCGTGGCTCAAGGCGCCAATTGCCGCCCGGCCGGGCCCGGGCAAGGTAGTAATGACGCCATGATCGACATCACCCTGCTGGGCACTGGAAGCCCGATGATCGACCCGAACCGCGCCGGACCGTCGACCTTGGTCAAAGCGGGCGAGCAACTGTTCCTGGTGGACTGCGGACGCGGCGTGCTTATGCGGCTCGCTGCGGCCGGTGTCGGCGCGGCCAACATCACCGCGCTGCTGCTGACCCATCTGCACAGTGACCACATCACCGATCTGTCCGACGTCATCACCACTCGCTGGGTGACGGCGTTCGTGCCGACCCCGCTGCCGATCATCGGTCCGCCCGGCACCAAGGCGGTGGTCGACGCGACGCTGGCCGCGCTGGCCCCCGACATCTCCTACCGCATCCACCACCACCCCGATATCACCGAGCCCCCGTCGATTCAGGTGTACGAGTACGCCGAGGGCCAGGTGTGGGATGCCGGCGATGTGCGGATCACCGCCGCGCCCACCGACCACCGGCCGGTCGAACCGACGCTGGGCTTCCGGGTCGAATACGACGGCGCCACGGTGGTGCTCGCCGGTGACACCGTGCCGTGCGCCAGCCTCGACGCCCTCGCCCAGGGCGCAAACGCGTTGGTGCACACGGTGATCCGCGCGGATCTGGTGGCGCAGATACCGGTCCAGCGGCTCCGGGACATTCTCGACTACCATTCCTCCGTCGAGCAGGCCGCGGCCACCGCCGCCCGTGCCGGGGTCGGCACACTGGTGCTCACCCACTATGTGCCGCCGCTGGTGCCCGGGCAGGAGGATCAGTGGCGTGCCCTGGCGGCAGCAGAGTTCAGCGGCCCGGTGGAAATCGGGAACGATCTGCTTCAGGTTTCCGTCGGGAACTAAACCGCCGCGGCGCACGACTCATGTGCGATGACTACGACGGTGGAACCCTCGACGCGCCGCGCCGACTCCGCGGTGCTGCGCCGGATCTGGCGGCTGCACTTCTGGGTGGGCTTGTTCGCCGCCCCGGTCCTGGTGGTGCTGGCGCTGTCCGGGTTGGTGATCCTGTACAGCCAGCCGCTGGACGCGATCCTGAACAAGCACCTGCTCGTGGTCGAGCCGGGACCGCAGACCGTGCCGCTGGATGCCCAGGTCGCGACAGCGAAACAACACGTCGGCGCTACCGACACGCTTGAAGCGGTCACCCCGCCCGACAGCGCCACCTCCTCGACGCGGATGGACTTCTCGGCCGCCGACGCGCTGGGCTACCCACAGGCCGAGGCCAACGTCGTCCAGGTGTTCGTCGATCCCTACACCGGCGCGTATCTGGGTCAGCGCGATCAGCTGTCCGGCGTGGTGGGCTGGGCCAACCAACTGCACCGGATGTTCGGCAACGACGGACCGCACGTGCAGCTGCCGTCGCTGGGGCACCTGATCAACCCGTCGGCCTATCCCGAGTCCACGATCCCGGTCGGGATCGGAAACCTCTGGATGGAGCTGACCGCCACCTGGATTCTGGTGCTGCTGGGCAGCGGCATCTATCTGTGGTGGCCCCGGGCGATCGAAGCCGCCAAGCCACTCCTGAGAGTCCGGTGGCGCCAAGGCGGGCGGATCCGCTGGCGTGATGTCCACGCTCTGGTCGGTGTGGTCGTCGCCGTGATCCTGGTCGGCTACGTCCTGTCCGGAATGACGTGGACCCGATATTGGGGCGAGAACTGGCGAACGGTGACCGCGACGGTCACCCCGTCGACCGAAATCGATGCTCCCTCAACGCCGGCAAAGCTCGGCGACTACGACCGGCTCGGTCGCCGCATCGCGTGGGCCGCCACCGACGATCCGATCCCGGCCTCCCAACCCGATGGCACCGCGGCCCGGCTGTCGTACGCCGATATCGACCGGATCGCCAAGGACGAGCACATGGTGCCCGGCTACTCGATCTTCCCGCCGTCGGACTCGACGCAGGACGGTACGACTGTGTACGGCAGCTACACCGTCGTGAATCGTTGGCCGCAAAAGGTTTCCGAACAGCGCACGCTCTATCTCAACCAGTTCACCGGCGCCACGATCACCAACGCGACCGCCGCACAGGACGGCGCGCTGTCCCGGCTGACCAGTTTCGGGATCGCCATGCACATGGGCAACCAATTCGGTTGGCTTACCCGCATTTCGGCCACCGTCGCATGCCTCGGCGTGCTGCTCAGCGCGCTGACCGGTCTGCTGATGTGGTGGAAGCGGCGCCCCTCCGGGCAGAGCGGCCTGCCCGGTGCCGCCAGCCCGGCCACCCGTGCCAACACCCCGAAGCGCGCGATGGTCACTGTCGCGGTGATCGCGATCGCACTCGGAATCCTGTTCCCCGCCTTCGGGATCTCCCTGATCGTGGTGCTCGTCGCCGAGGCGGTGATCGCCGCCCGGCGCGATCACGCCAGCCGGGTGACCTCCACCACCACGTCCAAGTCGGTGGACCCCTCGCCGGAGTAGATGCCCTTCAGCGGGGTCACGTCGGCATAGTCGCGGCCGACGCCGACGCTGATGTACTGCTCGTTGATCGGCGAATCGTTGGTCGGGTCGTAGTTCCACCAACTGCCCGTCCACGCCTGGATCCAGGCGTGGCTCTGGCCGTCGACGGTGTCACCGACTTTCGCATTGCGCTTGGGATGCAGATATCCCGACACGTAGCGCGACGGAATTCCCATGCCGCGCAACAGAATCAGCGTCAGGTGCGCGAAGTCCTGGCAGACCCCTTTGCCCTCGCGCAGCGCGTCGATACCCGAGGAATGCACACCGGTGGTGCCGGGAACGTATTCCAACTCGCTGTGCGCCCACTGGGCTGCGGCGATCACCGCGGCCTGCGGATCGTTCTCCTTGATGATCCGTCGACCGACCCGCTCCAGTCGCCGGCTCGCCGGGGTGTAGTGGGTAGCGGTGAGCACCTCGTCGAATCGGTCCCGCACCGCCTCGGAGCCCAGTTCCTCCCACGTCACTTCGTCCGTCGGAGCCTCCGGCTCCTCGGTCTCGACCACCGAGGACGCCGTCACCTCCAGCTCGGTGTGCGGCGCATGCAGATCGAAAGCCGTTACCGCAGTACCCCAATAGTCGACGTAGCGGTAGGACCGGGTCGCCGGAATGGTTTCGACTCGGTTCAGGATGACGTTCTGACGGGAGTCCGACCGCGGAGTGAGCCGGGCCTCGTTGTAGGAGGCGGTGACCGGTGACTTGTAGGCGTATCCCGTCGCGTGAACAACCCGCATCCGCCACATCTAGATCTCCCCTTCCTCGATGACGAGCTCACTCTGCTGCCCGGCATCCGACCACGCCACCCACGGTGCGGAGTGGAAGTACTGCAGCGCCACCGCTTCGCCGACCTCGCTGCAGGTTTCCTGCAACCCGGCGAGCCGTTCTTCCAACGACTCGAGCAGCACGCCCGGCTGAATGAATTCCAGTTCGCTGCGGGCCTTCCCGAGGAGACGCTGAGCCTCGGCGGTGGCCCCGAGCCGGTTATGGGGACGGTGCATGAGTTCGTCGAGGCTGTGCTCGGCCAGTCTGAGCGAGTAGTAGATCGACCGCGGGAAAAGCCGGTCCAGCAACATGAATTCGACGACCCGGTTGGCGTCCAGCGCGCCGCGATAGGTCCGCAGATAGGTGTCGTGCGCGCCCGCCGAGCGCAGCACCGTCACCCAGGCCGGCGAGGAGGCACTGTCCCCGACGCGGGACAGCAGCAGCCGCACCGTCATATCAACCCGCTCGATGGCGCGGCCCAGCACCAGGAAGCGGTAGCCGTCATCACGCGACAGCGTCGAGTCGGCCAGTCCGGCGAACATCGCCGCCCGGCCTTCGACGAAGCTGAAGAACTCGTGCGGGCCCAGCCTGCGGGCCGCACGCTCTCGTTCGGGGAGCGCGTTGTAGGTGGTGTTCAGACACTCCCACATGTCCGACGACGTGACTTCCCGTGCCGAGCGGGCATTTTCGCGCGCGGCCGAGATCGCGTCGACGATCGAGCAGCCGCCCTCCAGATCCCGGCTGAACGCCACCAGATCAGTCAGCGACCAGAGGTCGAGCTCGTGTTTGGGCGGCTCGATGCCCAGCACCTGCAGCAGCACCCGGGAGGTGTGGTCGGGATCGACGGTCGCATCCTCGAGCAGCTGGTGGACCGTGATGTCGAGGATCCGGGCGGTGTCATCGGCACGCTCGACATAGCGCCCGATCCAATAGAGCGCTTCGGCGTTGCGCGCCAACATCAGTGCATCACCTGCTGTTGCTGCTGCTGGTTCTGCTGCTGACCCTGCTGCTGCTGTCCGGAGGACTCGGAGCCCTTTTCGGCGACCGGAGCCTTGGCCGCTTTGGGGATCTTGCGGACGATCTCGGCGGCGCCGAGCTCACGGGCCGCCACCGAGGTCTTCGAGGCGAGCACCCAGGTGTCCTTCGAGCCGCCGCCCTGGCTGGAGTTGACCACCAGCGACCCTTCGATCAGCGCGGTGCGCGTGAGCCCGCCCGGCAACACCCACACTTCCTCGCCGTCGTTGACCGCGAACGGCCTCAGGTCGACGTGCCGCGGCGCCAGCGCATCGCCGACCTTCGTCGGCACTGTCGAGAGCTGCACCACCGGCTGGGCGATCCAGCCGCGCGGATCGCCGATGACCTTCTTGCGAATCGTCGCCAGCTCCTTTTCGGAGGCGTCCGGCCCGAACACGATCCCGTAGCCGCCCGAGCCCTCGACCGGTTTGATCACCAGCTCGTCGAGACGGTCGAGGACCTCCTCGCGTTCGTTGTCGAGCCAGCACCGCAGGGTGTCGACGTTGGCCAGCGACGGCTTCTCGCCGAGGTAGTACTCGATGATCGTCGGCACGTAGGTGTAGACCAGCTTGTCGTCGCCGACGCCGTTGCCGACCGCGCTGGAGATCACCACATTGCCGGCGCGCGCGGCGTTGAGCAGGCCCGCCACCCCGAGCACCGAGTCGGGGCGGAACTGCATCGGGTCGAGGAAGTCGTCGTCGATACGGCGGTAGATGACGTCGACCTGGCGCTCGCCCTCGGTGGTGCGCATGTAGACGACGTTGTCGCGACAGAACAGGTCGCGGCCCTCGACCAGTTCGACACCCATCTGGCGGGCCAGCAGGGAGTGCTCAAAGTAGGCGGAGTTGAACGGACCAGGGGTGAGGACGACGACGGTGGGGTCGGCCTCGTTGGTGGCGGCCGCGTTGCGCAGCGCCCGCAGCAGGTGTGAGGAGTAGTCGCCGACCGCGCGCACCCGGTGGGTGGAGAACAGGTTCGGGAAGACCCGCGCCATGGTGCGCCGGTTCTCCATGACATAAGAGACGCCCGACGGCGACCGCAGGTTGTCCTCCAGCACCCGGAAGGTGCCCTGGGCGTCGCGCACGAGGTCGATACCGGCGACGTGGATACGCACGCCGTTGGGCGGGTTGATCCCGGCCGCCTGCCGGTGGAAGTGCTCGCAGGAGGTGATCAACCGGCGCGGGATGACCCCGTCGCGCAGGATCTCCTGATCGCCGTAGATGTCGTCGAGGTACATCTCCAGGGCCTTGACCCGCTGGGTGATGCCGCGTTCGAGCCGGGACCACTCGGCGGCGGAGATGACCCGGGGCACCAGGTCGAGCGGGAACGGCCGCTCCTGACCGGACAGCGAGAACGTGATGCCCTGGTCGATGAACG
Organism: Mycobacterium sp. BK086; assembly: GCA_004362315.1. Lineage (GTDB taxonomy): Bacteria > Actinomycetota > Actinomycetes > Mycobacteriales > Mycobacteriaceae > Mycobacterium. The sequence continues at coordinate 468,419 of SNWL01000009.1, read as the reverse complement.
CGCGGCCCAGCGCCTCGGCCCTGGCCTCCAGCTCATCGGCGTCCGATGGGGCGAGTTCGGCGAAGATGCCTTTGTACGGTCCGCGGACGTTGCCCTCTTTGTCGAACATCTCGTCGAAGGCCTTGGCGTACGAGCCCATGTTGTTGTAGCCGCCGAAGATATGGTCGTGTTTGCGCGGCTGTCGCGAACCATTACGCGACGACCGGCTGGCTTCCGAAGGCAGGGTACGTAGGCTCACCCGTCACATGCTGCCCCACGATCGCCGTTTCGGCAGGCCAGTGAGCTCTACTTTGGGAGATTGAGACCCTGACTGGTACCCTGAACAGTCGCTGCCCGAGGGCCCGACGGCCCCGGCAAGACAGAGACCCCCAAGCTTGAAAACGAGGAACTAACGCGTGGCCAACATCAAGTCGCAGGAAAAGCGCATCCGCACCAATGAGATTCGTCGCGTGCGCAACAAGTCGGTGAAGAGCTCGCTGCACACCGCGATCCGCGGGTTCCGTGCTGCTGCCGCCGAGGGCGACAAGGACAAGGCCGGCGAGCTGCTGGCCTCGACCAGCCGCAAGCTCGACAAGGCTGCCAGCAAGGGCGTCATTCACAAGAACCAGGCGGCCAACAAGAAGTCCGCGCTGGCTCAGGCGTTCAACAAGATCTGAGCTAGTCCCGGCCGTCTCCGGCGGCCAGGTGCGCGACCGTGCGCACCGCATCCTCGAGGGCGTAGTCGGCGTCGGCCGCTACGCCCTTGACGTCTCCATTGAGCTTTGCCACCACCCGGATGGCTGTCGCCACCTTGTCGCGTGACCACCGTCGCGACTGTTTCTGGGCCTTCTGAATGCGCCAGGGCGGCATACCGAGCTCGCCGGCCAGCCGGTACGGGTCACCTGAGAGCGGGCCCACCCGGGCGATCGTGTGCACGGCCTCGGCCAGCGCGTCGGCCAGCACGACGTGCGGGACGCCGGCCATCATCGCCCACCGCAACGCCTCGGCCGACCCGGCGACATCGCCCACCACGGCCTTGTCGGCGATCTCGAAGCCGGACACTTCCGCCTTGCCGCTGTGATAGCGACGGACCGCGACCGCGTTGATCTGGCCGTCGGTGTCGGCGACCAGCTGCGAGCAGGCCGCGGCGAGCTCTCGGATATCGGAGCCGACGGCGTCGAGCAGCGCGGTCACCGTGTCCTCGTCGACCTTGACCTTGTGCGCGCGGAATTCAGCCCGGACGAAATCGGCCCGCTCGGCGGGTTTGGTGATCTTGGCGCAGGGATGGACCTGAGCGCCGAGCTTCTTGAGTTGATCGGCCAGTGCCTTCGCGCGCCCGCCGCCGGAGTGCACGACCGCCAGCACCGTTCCTGGCGGCAGGTCGGCGGCCGCGGTCGCGATGAGCTCGACAGCCTCCTTGCCTGCCTCGCCGGCCGCCTCGAGCACCACCACCCGCTCATCGGCGAACAGCGACGGGCTGAGCAGTTCGGCGAGCTCGTTGACCGAGACATCACCGGCGCGCAGCCGGTCCACCGGAACATCAGCGCTGCCGGCTGACGCGCGCGCGATCCGCAGCACGTCGGAGATGGCGCGGTCGACGAGCAGCTCCTCGTCACCCAGGATCAGATGCAGGCCCGCCGTCTCGCTCACCACCCGATCGTTTCACGTCCGGCCGACATCGAGTGACACCGACCTTGGCCCCGCGCCACAGCAGCACGGCCGCCAACGTCGCACCGGCCACCGTGACCACGCCGGCAAGGCCCGACGGCACCGGCACCGACGCGCCGGGCAGCTCCCCGGCCGTCGACGCGACACGCAGCAGCCACCACAGCTCGGGGCCGGTGAAGCGAATCAGCAGCCCGGCGCCCGCCGGCCATAGCCAGCACACCGCGGCCGCGGCCGTGCCCAGCACGGTGATCGGTGGAATCACCACAGCAACAGCCAGATTGGCGAGGACACCGACCACACTGAGCCGCCCGGAGATCGCCGCGACCAGCGGCGCGGTGACCAGTTGTGCGGCCAGCGCGATGCACACCGCCTCGGCCAAGGGCTTGGGCCAGCCGCGGGCGATCAGCCGGGCCGCCCAGCCCGGCGCCAGGACGATCAGGGCAGCGGTCGCCGAGACCGACAGTGCGAATCCGGCATCGACCGCCAATTGCGGTGCCAGGATCAACAATCCGAGCACGGTGGCCGCCAATACCGGGATGGCCTGGCGCCTGCGGGCGCTCAGGATGGCGACCAGCGCGATGGCCCCCATCACCGCCGCGCGCAGCACGCTGGCGGTCGGCTGCACCACGACGACGAACGCCAGCAGCGCCACAGCGGCCAGGCCGACGGCCGCCCGCGGGCCGACCAGAGCAGCCGACAACAAGACCGTGCCGCACACGATCGTGACGTTGGCGCCCGATACGGCCATCAGGTGGGTGAGCCCCGCGGTTCGGAATTGTGCTGTGGTGCCTGCACTTACGGTCGACGTGTCACCCAGCACGAGCCCGGGCAGGATGGCGGCCTGATCGGCGGGCAGCACGGCGCGAGAAGCATCCGCGAAGTGCGCGCGGACCGCCCTGGCCGCGCGTTGCAGTGGCGAGGCCCGGCCCAGTGTCGGCTCGCCGGTGGCGTTGAGCACGGCGACGGTCAGGTCGCGACGGGTCGGTGCGCCGACGCGGGCCTTGAACCGGACGGGCTGGCCTGCCATCAGCTCACCGAAACCGAGCAGCGGCGCGAAAACGACCACGCTGCCGGTCATTTCGGTGCCGTTCAGGTCGGCCAGCGCGCCGCGGAACATCAGCCGCCCGCCGCCCAGCACCCGCGGGTCCTCCCCCGGGGTCACCGTCACCACAGCCACCGAGCCGACCCGGTGGGCGATGGGATGGTCGCGGACCGCGATGCTGCGCAGCGTCGCCGCCAGCGCGAAACCCGCACCCACGACCGCGGCACCGACCACCGCGACGGCGCCCGCGCGCAGCACGGGCCGGGCCTTCCCACACCATCGGGTCACGCCCGCCCAGCCGAGCCCGACGACCGCACACGCGGCGATCAGCACCGGCCCGATCGCCCACGTGATACCCGCCGCCGTGACCACCCAGGCGGTCACCGCCGCCGGCACCAGGCGCAGATCGAACGGCGCCGCCGCGTCCGTCACACCCGGACCAGCGCCCGCAGTTTGTCCAGCCGCGCCGGGCCGATGCCGTCGACATCACCGAGTTGATCGACGCTGCTGAACTTTCCGTTTGCGTCGCGCCACGCGACGATCGCGGCGGCAGTCACCGGTCCGACGCCGGGCAGTGCGTCGAGTTGGTCGACGGTGGCGGTGTTCAGGTCGACGGGTTCGGTGGGTGCGCCCCTTCCCGGTGCGGGCGGCGACGTCGGTGCCGCGGGCGGTCCCCCGCTGACCGAACTGCCCAGCGCGGTCGGCTGACCCGCCGGGGTGCCGATGCCGACCACGATCTGCTCGCCGTCGGTGAGATGGCGGGCCAGATTCAGCCCGAGCGTGTCGGCCCCGTTGATCGCACCGCCGGCGGCGCTCACGGCGTCGGCGATCCGGGAGTCCGGCGCCAACGTCACCAGTCCCGGCTTGGCGACCAGTCCGACAACGCTGACCACGACCGGTTGGTTGGCAGCGGGGCTGGGCCGCGCGGACGCCGAGGACACCATTTCCACCGGGGGGAGCTTGGCCGACACGACCGGCGGCGGGTCGTCGCGCATCAACGCGAACACCGTGATGAGAACGGCGACGGCGGCGACGACCGCCAGGGCGATGCCGCCGGCGCGGCCGGGGTCGGCCCGGATCGCGGACAGCCACCCGCGTGGCGCGTGCCCGTCGGGAATCCAGCTGGGTACCTCGATCTCGGCGTCATCGTCGTCCTGGGCGTCGTCGGGTTCGCCGGCGCCGAGCCGGCGGTGCAGGCTTGCCAGCGGTTGCTCGGTTCGCATGCCGCGACGGTAGGGCGGTCAGCCAACGCGAATCCGCTGTGCGGGACGCGCGGTGGCGAATCTGTGGATGAATCCGGAACTGTGTACACGCAATGCCTAGCCAGGGAGGACCACCCATGACCGCCATCACCGACCGCCCCATCCGCGTGATCCAGTGGACCACCGGAAACATCGGCAAGCGGTCGCTGCACGCGATCATCAGCAGGCCGGACATGGAGCTCGTCGGGGTGTACGCCCACGGCGCCGACAAGCTCGGTGTCGATGCCGCCGAGCTGTCGGGCTGGCCCGAGCCCACCGGGATCACCGCGACCAACGACATCGACGCGCTGCTGGCCGCCAAGCCGGACGCCTGCTGCTACAACCCGTTGTGGCCCAGCATCGACGAGTTGGTGCGACTGCTGGAGGCCGGTGTCAACGTGTGCTCGTCGGCGGCCTGGATCACCGGCGGCAAGCAGTCTCCCGAGGATCTGGCGCGAATCCGAAAGGCTTGCGAGAAAGGCAATTCCACGATCTTCGGCAGCGGCGCGCATCCGGGCATGACGAACATGGTCGGCATGGTGTTGTCGGGTTCCTGTGAACGCGTCGACGAGATCCGCATCACCGAGTCGGTGGACTGTTCGACCTACGAGTCGGCTGGCACCCAGTCCGCGATGGGCTTCGGCTGCGCCCCCGACACCCCGGGCCTTGAGGAGAGTGTGCGCCGCGAGAGCGAGGTGTTCGCCGAATCAGCGGCGATGATGGCCGACGCGATCGGCGCGAAGCTGGACCGGATGACGTTCGACGTCACGTTCACCACCGCGACCGGCGACAGCGACCTGGGATTCATGACGATCCCGGAAGGCACCATCGGCGGGGTGTACGGCTACCACCGGGGCTGGGTCGGCGACCGCAACGTGGTCAGCGTCGGCTTCAACTGGATCATGGGCAACCACGTGGTCCCGCCCAAGCCGTTGGAGCACGGACACGTCATCCAGGTGTTCGGGGTGCCGAATATGCGCACGGTGCTGCACTGTCTGCCGCCGAAGAACTGGCCCGAGGAGGGCTTCATGGGCCTGGGCATGATCTACACCGCGCTGCCGGTGACCAACGCGGTGCCCGCCGTGGTGGCGGCCAAGCCGGGCATCGTGACGCTGGCCGACCTGCCCCCGGTGACCGGGCGGTTCTCCGCCAGCTGACGACAAGGGAATGAATGCGGACTGCGGTCCGTTTACTTCGTGGTGTAGCGCCGGACACCGGGTCCGGTAGCACCGAACCAAGGAGACCCCCGATGACCGCAGCGGCTCAGACCACCGACCTCAGCGCAGGAACCTGGGCGATCGACCCCGCCCACTCGTCGATCGCCTTCTCGGTACGCCACCTCGTCGTCAGCAAGGTCCGCGGGACGTTCGGCACGTTCAGCGGCGCCGTGACCGTGGCCGAGGACGGCACCCCGTCGGTGTCCGCCGAGATCGACGTCGCCTCGGTGCACTCCGGCAACGAGCAGCGCGACGCTCATCTGCGCGCGCCCGACTTCTTCGACGTCGAGACCTACCCCACCGCCTCGTTCGTCTCCACGTCGGTGACCCCCGACGGCGAGAACTACCGGCTGGACGGCGATTTCACTCTCAAGGGCGTGACGCGGCCCGTCAGCCTGGCGCTGCAGTTCAACGGCGTGAACCCGGGTATGGGACACGGCGCGGTCGCCGGCTTCGAAGCATCGGTTGTGTTGAACCGCAAGGACTTCGGCATCGACATCGACATGCCGCTGGAGACCGGTGGCGCCGTCGTGGGCGACAAGGTCACCATCACCCTCGAGATCGAGGCGCTCAGGGAGGCCTGACCGGTCAGGGCGGGGTGGGGTAGACGGCGACGACGATCCCCACCGCGCCGGCACCGACGTGGACGCCGAGCACCGGACCCAGGTCGGTGACGACGGCGTCGCCGCACCCAGGTAGCGCCGAAGCCAACGTGGCGGCCAATTCGGCTGCGACGGTGGGATTGTCGATGTGATGCACGGCCAGTGACGCCCGCTGCTCACCCACCACGTCGAGCACCTGCTCGATCATTGCCGCCTGCGCCTTGGACGCGGTGCGCACTCGCTGGGCCAGGACCAGTCGGCCCTGCTCGTCGATGCGCAGCAGCGGTTTGAGCGCGAGCGCGGTGCCCAGCCACGAAGCCGCTGTTCCGATCCGGCCACTACGGCGAAGGTTGTCCAACCGCTGAACGACGATATAGGCCCGAACCCGAGGCACTGTTGATTCTGCTTCGGCGACAACGGTTTCCAGGTCGGCTCCCGCGAACGCGGCCCGGGCGGCAGCCAGTGCGACGAACCCGGTGCCCATCGCCGTCGACTTCGAGTCCACCACCCGAACGGCCCCGTCGAACTCGCGTGCCGCGTATTCGGCCGCACCTAGAGTGCTGGAGAGCTCGCCGGAGATGTGGACGGCCACCACGCCGTCACCGCCGCTGTCGCGCAAGGCGTTCCGGTAGGTCTCGGCGAGTTCACTGGGGGTGGCGCCGGCCGTCGTCACGTGCCCGCGCTGGTACAGATCGGCCGGCACGGGGTCGACACCGTCGCGCAGATCGCGGCCCTCGACCAGAATGTGCAGCGGGACAACACGGATATCGCAGGCGCGCACGTCGTCGGCCCGCAACCGCGCCGACGAGTCGGTGACCACGATGACAGCCATTTCAGTCGCGGGCGTTGTCCAGCGGAACACCGGCTTCGGCAAGCGCTTTCAGCATCAGGTCGGCGACGCCGGAGTGCGCTTCGAAATTCCAGTGGATACCGTCGGGATTGCCCCGGCCCGCCATGACCTCGTCGGCCACGGCGGCTTTCAGGTCGACGACCGGGATGTCGTGCCCGGCGGCCCACTCGTTGATCGCGGCCACCGTGCCGGGCCGGCCGCGATGCGACATGCCGTAGGTGGGAGCGATGTGCACCGAGGGCACCGACGCGACCATCGGAATACCGGGCCGGTTGAAATCGATCGCACCACGGGTCATTTCAAGATATTCGACCGTCACGTGCGGAGGGAGCGCCGGACGCGCGATCGGCGACAGCTTCGGCTGGGCCCAGCCGTACCCGTCCCGAACCCACCGGCGCAGCCAGGCCGGGCGAACGTAGCGGATGAGCTCACGCAGCGCGGTCGGCAACGGCGAGGGCAGCGAGTCCATCCCGCTGGTCGCGAAGATCACCGCACCGGCGCGCGGCAACGCGGCCCACGCGCGCGGATCCTGGGTGGCCGCCCACCACACGTCGCGACTGGTCCAGCCGATCCGGCCGATGAGTTCGACGTCCCAACCCAGCTGGCGGGCAACGATATTGGGCCAGATCCGCGGATCATCGGAGGGCAAGCCGCCCTGCGGGCCGTAGTAGGACAGGGAGTCGCAGAAGATCAGCAGCGTGCGGGCGTCAGAGGACATCGTTGGCCACCTGAGCCGACGCGTTCCAGACATCCAGACGCCAGCGGATGGCGTCGAACGGGGCATCGTCCTCACCGTGCCCGGACAGCTGCGCCCAGCTGGCGTTGCCCATCCCGCCCAGCACAGGCCAATTCTCGACCGGCAGTCCGAGCAGCGCCGCGCACAGCGCCGCGATCAGCCCACCGTGCGCCACCAGTACGAGCGGGCGGTCGGGATCATCGAGGCCCCACTCCCGTTCCGCGGCAACCAGTTCGGCGACCAGCGGCACGCTGCGGTCGGCGACGTCGATACGGCTTTCACCGCCGTGTGGCGCCCAGGTGGCGTCGTCGCGCCACGCCACCCGTGCACCGGGCGAGGCGGCGTCCACCTGGTGGTGGGTCAGCCCCTGCCAATCACCCAGGTGGGTCTCCCGGAGCCGGGTGTCGACATGCACTTGAAGCCCGGTGCGCTCCCCCAGCGCGACCGCGGTGTCATAGGCGCGATGCAGATCCGAGGAGACGATCAGCAGCGGCTGACGCTTGGCCAGCACCTCGGCGGCGGCGACGGCCTGTGCCCGGCCCAGATCGGTCAGCTCGCTGTCGAGCTGCCCCTGCATGCGGCTGCCCGCGTTGTACTCGGTCTGTCCATGCCGCAGCAGGACCAGCCTGCGCACCCTCATGGCGCCTCGTCCGTTTCGACGTCATCCAGGTTCACGCTGACGAACGGGCAGTCCCGCCACAGCCGATCCAGGGCGTAGAAGTTGCGCTCCTCCTGATGCTGGATGTGCACCACGATGTCGACGTAGTCGAGCAACACCCACCGGCCTTCCCGGGTGCCCTCGCGGCGGGCGGGCTTGTACCCCGCCAGCCGCATCTTCTCCTCGACCTCGTCGACGATCGCGTTGACCTGCCGCTCGTTGGACGCCGAGGCGATCACGAAGCAATCGGTGATCACCAGCTGACCGGATACGTCGATGACGACGATGTCCTGCGCGAGCTTGGCTGCCGCCGCCCGGGCCGCCACTCCTGCCATCTGGACGGCTTCGTCGGTCGCGGTCACGTGTAGGTCTCCTCGATTGTCGGGGCGGCCAGCCGGCTCACCTGGCCGCCTCCGCTGTAGAGGCCGCGTTTGGATACGTATTGCACGACGCCGTCGGGCACCAGGTACCAGATCGGCCGGCCCCCGGCGGCGCGCACGCGGCAGTCGGTGGACGAGATCGCCAGGGCGGGAACCTCGACCAGGCTCAGCGCTTCCTCGGGCAGCTGATCGAAGGCGGCGACGATGTGCTTGGCGTTGAGTTCGTAGCCGGGCCTGCTGACGCCGACGAACTTGGCGAGCGCGAACAGCTCCTCCCAGTTCTGCCAGGACAGGATCGAGGCCAGCGCGTCGGCTCCGGTGATGAAGAACAGGTCGGCGTCGGGGTTCAGCGCCCGCAGATCGCGCAGGGTGTCGTTGGTGTAGGTGGGTCCGCCGCGGTCGATGTCGACGCGGCTGACCGAGAACCGGGGGTTGGAGGCGGTCGCGATGACCGTCATCAGGTAGCGGTCCTCGGGCGCGGTCACCTCCCGGGATTTCTGCCACGGCTGCCCGGTGGGCACGAACACCACCTCGTCGAGATCGAAGAGGGCGGCCACTTCACTGGCCGCGACCAGGTGGCCGTTGTGGATGGGATCGAACGTCCCACCCATCACGCCGAGCCTGCGTCGAGCCGAGGAAACCACGATTGACCAGCTTACGGGAGGCGCCGGGGCGTTTCGCGACGCCGGAGAACCGCCCTGCCGACTGTGCGCTGGCAAAGATCTTCACAGAAGATCGCCCCGGTTCAGGTAGCATTTTTCCCTGAGTCGAGTTATGCCGATCAAGGGGCGTTCAATGATGAAGTTCGGTAGCCGACGGATGACTGTGCCTGTGACAGGTGTGGCTGCTGCGGTCGCGGCCGTGGCGGTGGGATTGACTCCGACGGTGTCGACCGCGCCAGTTCTCACCGCGGCGACGGTGGATTACCTCCGCGGGACCAACATCGGTTGGACGCCCACCGACCAGGAATACCGCGATTTCATCTCGCGCGTGCTGGACGGCACGGACACCGCCGCGGACACGCCGGCGTCGAGCGGCAACATCCCCTACAACGCCGGTTTCTGGCCGTTCTCACACAACTCCATCTTCGATCTGACGTGGAACCAGTCCGTCGCTCAGGGCGTCAAGAACGTGGAGACCAAGGACCCGCAGGACGATGTCCTGTTCGGGCTGTCGCAGGGCGCGGTGGTGCTCTCGCGCTACAAGGCCGCGCATCCCGAGGGCACGGGTAACACCTTCGTCCTGGTCGAGAACCCGAGCCGGCCCAATGGCGGGATCCTGGAAAGGTTTGCCGGGCTGTACATTCCGGTTCTCGATATCAGCGTGAGCGGGGCGACTCCTGACAACGGCGATACGACGGTCGACGTCGCCCGGCAATACGACGGCTGGGCGGACTTCCCGAAGTACCCCTTGAATGTGCTGGCGACGATCAACGCGATCATGGGCATGGTCTACGTCCACGGGCAGACACAGACCGAGCTCACCGCCGGCGATATCGACGCCGCCAAAGCCGGCGGCAGCGCGTACTACCAACAGCACGGGGACACCACGTACTACTTGATACGCACCCCATTGGTGCCAATTCTGATGCCGCTCAAGGGCATCGTGCCCGACCCGATCCTCGGCGCCATCGATCCGGTGTTGCGGACGTTCATCGAGATGGGTTACGACCGCAGCGACTACAGCGCGCCGCAGAAGGCGGAGTTGCTCCCCGGGATCCCCCTACTCCCCTCGTTCAAGCTGCCTTCTCCGGCGGCCGCGCAGAAGGCTGTCACCCCGGCGGTGGAGGCGACCGACAGCACCGCCGCGACGACCGAGGCACCCGAGGTGAAAGCGCCCAAGGCGGCGAGCACACCGAAGGCCGGCTCTCCGAAAGCGACTGCCGCCAAGGCGAGCGCGCCGAAGAAGGCAGCGGGCGCGAGCAGTGACGGCCACAAGAAGGGCACCGGCGGCAGCGCCCGGCCCGCGAAGGCCGCCGACTAGATCCCTTCCGCGCGCGGCGCGTGCGAAGATCGGCCATGCCCACAGCCGTTCTCGCCGTGATCGCGATCATCGGTGCCCTGGTCCAGATTCGTCGCCACAAGGACCGCAATCCCGCTGACGTCCACCTGGTCTGGTGGATGGTGGCCGTGGTCGGAGTCGCCTCGCTGGTGGGCGCGGCGTCCCACATCTTCGACGGACCGCATACCGCCGAGATGATCGGCTACACCCGCGGCAACGGTGGCTTCCAGTGGGAGAATGCCATGGGAGACACCGCAATCGGAGTCGTCGGCATCTTGGCGTATTGGTTCCGCGGACACTTCTGGCTGTGCGCCATCATCGTGCTGACCATCCAGTACGTCGGCGACGGCGCCGGCCACATCTATTACTGGCTGGCTGAGAACAACACCAGGCCCTACAACATCGGGTTTCCGCTGTGGACCGACTTCCTGCTACCGATCGTCATGTGGGCGCTCTACATCTGGTCGCGGCGCACCGGGGGCGATGCGGTGCCGACTAGACCGGCAGCAGCTGGTCGATCACCGCGGCAAGCTGTTTGGCCGAACGGCATTCGTGCATGGTGATGACGTCTTCGTAACGCTGTGTCGCCGAGTCGCCGCTGCCCCACAGGTGTCGCGGCTCCGGATTCAGCCAGTGCGCATGCCTGCTCGCGCTGACCATGTGCGCCAGGATGTCCACGGAGGGGTTGCGATAGTTGGTGCGCGCATCACCGAGCACCAGCAGCGAGCTGCGCGGTGAGAGCACATTGTGGAAGTTCTCGGTGAACGAGACGAACGCGTTGCCGTAGTCGGAGTGCCCGTCGCGGGTGTAGACGCCGGCCTCCCGGGTGATCCGCTGAATGGCGACCGCCAGGTCGGCGTCCGGCCCGAACAGGTGGGTGACCTCGTCGGTGGTGTCGATGAAGGCGAAGACCCGCACCCGCGAGAACTGCTGACGCAGGGCGTGCACGAGCTGCAGGGTGAAGTGGCTGAAGCCCGCCACCGAGCCCGAGACATCGCACAGCACAACGAGTTCCGGTCGGGCTGGCCGCGGTTTGCGCAGCACGACATCGATCGGCACTCCACCGGTCGACATCGACTTGCGCAGCGTCTTGCGCAGGTCGATGGCACCGGCGCGGTGGCGGCGGCGCTTGGCGGCCAATCGGGTGGCCAGCATCCGGGCCAGAGGTTGGACCGTCTTGCGCATCTGACGCAGCTGATCGCCGGAGGCCCGCAGGAATTCGACATTCTCGGCCAGCTGCGGGATGCCGTACATCTGCACATGGTCGCGGCCCAGCTGTTCGGCGGTGCGCCGCTTGGTCTCGCTCTCCACCATCCGTCGCAGCTGCGCGATCTTCTGCGCCGCAAGCGCTTTGGCGATCTGCTCCTGCGTCGGGCTCGGGTCGTCGTCGTGCGGCGCGAGCAGACCGGCCAGCAGCCGGCCTTCGAGTTCGTCGAGCCCCATCGCCTTGAGCGCCTGATACGACGAGTACGACGGGCCGCGGCTGGAGGTGTACCGGCCGTAGGCCTCCACGATCTGGGCGATCATCGCCACCAGGCGCTCGTCCATATCGCCGATGTCGGGGTTGTCGGCCAGCAGGTCAAGCAGCATGCCGCGCATGGCTTCGATGTCCTCGGGCGGCAACCCTTCCTGGCTGTCCTCGTCGGCATCCTCGTCCACCAGGACCGTTCGGCCGCCCAGCGCGGCAGGCCACCACAGATCGAACAGCGCGTCATAGGTCTGTCGGTGATCAGCACGGCGCAGCACCGCACAGGCCAGCCCGTGGCGCAGTGCCTCCCGGTCACCGAGCCCGAGCACGGTCAGCACCCGGCCTGCGTCGACTGTCTCCGAGGGGCCCACCGAAATTCCCTGGGCGCGCAGCGCTTCGACGAAGCCGACCAAGTGCCCCGGAATGCCATGCGGGGCAAGCGGTTGTGGGGGGCGCACCCTTCGGACGGCCATCGGCTTAGTTCAGCCGCAGTTCGCCGGCCGCGCGCTGCTGGTCGGACTGATGCTTGAGCACCACCCCGAGCGTCGCGGCGATGGTGGCGTCGTCGATCGTGTCCATGCCCAGAGCCAGAATGGTGCGGCCCCAGTCGATGGTCTCGGCGACCGAGGGCAGCTTCTTGAGCTGCATACCGCGCAGCACGCCGATGATGCGGACCAGTTCGGCGGCCAGCGACTCGGGCAGCTCGGGCACCCGGGAAAGCAGGATGCGCCGCTCCAGATCCGCATCCGGGAAGTCGATGTGCAGGAACAGGCAGCGACGCTTGAGGGCCTCGGACAGTTCGCGGGTGGCATTCGAGGTCAGCACCACGAACGGGGTGCGCGCCGCGGTGATGGTGCCGAGTTCGGGCACGGTCACCGCGAAGTCGGAGAGCACCTCCAGCAGCAGGCCTTCGATCTCGATGTCGGCCTTGTCGGTCTCGTCGATCAGCAGCACGGTGGGCTCCGTGCGCCGGATCGCGGTCAGCAGCGGGCGGGAGAGCAGGAATTCCTCGCTGAAGATGTCGGACTTGGCCTGGTCCCAGTCGTTCGACCCGGACTGCATCCGCAGGATCTGCTTGGCGTGGTTCCACTCGTAGAGCGCGCGGGCCTCGTCGACACCCTCGTAGCACTGCAGGCGCACCAGCCCCGACCCGGTGGTCTGGGCGACCGCGCGGGCCAATTCGGTCTTGCCGACACCGGCCGGCCCCTCGACCAGGAGCGGCTTGCCCAGCCGGTCGGCGAGGAATACCGCTGTGGCGGTGGCGGTGTCGGGTAGGTAACCGGTTTCGGCCAGCCGCTTGGCGACATCGTCGATGTCGGTGAACAGCGGTGCCGGGCGGGCCGGGGTTTCAGTCATGGTTCTCCTGTCGTGCCTCAGGCAGGGCGGGTGTGGCCGTCTCCCCAGACGATCCATTTGGTTGACGTCAATTCGGGCAGACCCATCGGGCCGCGGGCATGCAGCTTCTGGGTGGAGATGCCGATCTCGGCTCCGAAGCCGAACTGCTCGCCGTCGGTGAACGCCGTTGATGCGTTGACCATCACCGCGGCTGCGTCGACACGTTCGGTAAAGAGCTGTGCCGCAGCAAGATTGGTGGTGACAATGGCCTCGGTGTGACCGGTACCGTAGGTGTTGATGTGCTCGATGGCGGCGTCGAGCCCGTCGACGGTGGCCACCGCGATGTCCATCGACAGGAATTCCGCCCGCAGGTCGTCGTCGGTGGGGTTGTCGTGGACGGTGACGCCGGCCTGTTGCAGGGCGCCCACCAGCCGCGGCAGGGCGGTGCCGGCGACGGCGGCGTCGACCAGCAGCGTCTCGGCGGCGTTGCAGACACTGGGCCGCCGCGTCTTGGCGTTGAGGATGATCCGCTCGGCGACGTCGAGGTCGGCGGCGGAGTGGACGTAGACGTGGCAGTTGCCCACACCGGTTTCGATCGTGGGCACGGTGGCGTCGCGGACGACGGCGTCGATCAGACCGGCCCCGCCGCGCGGGATCACCACGTCGACCAGACCGCGGGCCTGGATGAGATGGGTGACGCTGGAGCGATCGACGCTGGGCAGCAGTTGCACCGCATCCTCGGGCAGACCCTCGGCCGCCAGCGCACCACGCAGCGCAGTGACGAGGGCGGCGTTGGAATTCGCCGCCGAGGAACTGCCGCGCAGCAGGACAGCATTGCCGGACTTCAGCGTGAGGCCGAACGCGTCGACCGTCACGTTGGGTCGGCCCTCGTAGACGATTCCGATCACGCCGAGGGGAACGCGCTGCTGGCGCAGTTGTAGTCCGTTGGGCAGCGTGCGGCCGCGCAGGACCTCGCCGATCGGGTCAGGCAGGCCGGCGACCTGGCGCAGGCCTGCGGCGATGCCGTCGATGCGCTGCGGGTTGAGGGCCAGGCGGTCCAGCATGGCCTCGGCGGTGCCCGCGGCGCGTGCGGCGTCGAGATCTGCGGCGTTGGCCGCCAGGATCTGATGAACGTGGGCCAGGACCGCGTCAGCGGCGGCGTGCAGGGCCCGGTCTTTGACGGTCGTCGTCAGCGATCCGAGGGTGCGGGAGGCGACCCGCGCCCGACGGGCGGCGTCGTGAACCTGATCGCGCAAGTCCACCTGAACGGCCTGCGCCTCGACACTCATAATCCGAGGATATCGGTCTCCTTACCAACCGGCAGGTGGGGGCTAACGTAGCCGGATGACCCGGGTCTGTGTGGTGGGCAGCGTGAACGTCGATCAGTTCTTCCGGGTCACCGCTCTGCCGCACGCCGGAGAGACGGTGTTGGGCTCGGCGGTGACCACCGAGCCGGGCGGCAAGGGCGGCAATCAAGCGGTGGCGGCGGCCCGAGCCGGTGCCGACGCGCAGTTCGTCGGGGCGGTCGGCACCGATCCGGCCGGGGCCGGGCTGCGGGCGCACCTGCGCGCCAACGGCGTCGAGCTCGACGGTCTGCAAGAACTGGGCGCGCCCAGCGGCAGCGCGGTGATCCTGGTCGACGACCGCGGCGAGAACATGATCGTGGTGGCCCCCGGCGCCAACGGGCATCTGACGTTGAATTCAGCTGCCGCCCGGGCGGTCATCGCCGACTGTGAGGTGCTGCTCGTCCAGTTGGAGGTGCCGATCGCGACGGCGGTGGCGGCCGCACGCGAAGCCCGGTCGGTCGGGGCCACCGTGATCGTCAACGCCTCCCCCGTGAGCACCGACGCCGGCCTGAGCGAGCTGGCCGACGTCACCGACGTCGTGATCGTCAACGAAGCCGAAGAACCGCACTGGCCTTGGCCCACAAGACATCTGGTGGTCACCCGCGGTTCTCGTGGGGCGACCCACCGGAGTCCCGACGGCGACGTCGAGGTACCCAGCCCCGAGGTCGAGGCGATCGACACCACCGGCGCGGGCGACGTCTTCGCCGGTGTGCTGGCCGCGGACTGGCTGGCCGGTCACGAGCGCGCCCTTCGGCGGGCGTGCGCAGCCGGTGCGCTGGCGACACTGGTGCCCGGCGCCGGTGACTGCGCACCGACGGCCGAGGCGATCGACGACGTTCTCACCCAGTACTGAACGCCCTACGGTTGTGGCGATAGTCTGCGGCCATGACGCAGACCGACGGCCCGCGGCCACCCGAGGGTGACTGGCTGGGAACGAAGTTCCTGAAGTTCACCCGCGAAGCCGGGTTCGGGGTGTGCACCCTGGACCGGCCCGAGGCGCGCAACGCGATGACGCCGGCGATGTACTTCGGCATCAAGTACGCGGTCAACCACGTCGGGTCTGATCCTGACCTGGCCGGTCTGCTCATCACCGGCACCGGCGACGTCTTCGCCCCCGGCGGCGATATGGGCGGCGGCGGAGAGGACAACTGGCTGACGTTCGGTGCGGCACTGGGCATGGACGCCCTGCCGTTCGACACGCTGCGGCAATCCGCCAAGCCGGTGGTGGCCGCCGTCAACGGTCTGTGCCAGGGCGGTGGGCTGCAGATCGCGCTGTGCGCCGATATGGCGGTGGTCAGTGATCGCGCGACGTTCCGCGTTCCCGAGCTCTACCGCGGCATCGCCGACACGTACTACAGCCAGATGCTGGCGCGGCTCATCGGCCCGGTCCGCACCCGCGATCTGATGTTCACCGGGCGCACGCTGAAGGCCGAGGAGGCACTGGACTGGGGCATGGTCGCGCGGGTGGTCCCGCACGACGACCTGGGCGACGCGGCCCGCGAGATCCTGGCCCAATGCTGCCGCACCGCGCCCGTCGCACGGTCGGTGGTGAAGTCCAGCCTGGACAACTACCTGGGCCTCTACGACCGGATCGGCATGCAGCGCAGCCTCGGCTCGCCGGAATCCATCGAGGGTTTCATGGCCTTCAAGGAGCGCCGCTCCCCGGACTGGGTGCACCCGGACCTGCGCATCGACGGCAGGCTGTAAGTACATCCTTTTCTGAATACAGACTTGGCTGTACTGTCGATGGAATGCAGACCGTCGTCAACCGCGATGCACTCGCTCGCTTCGGCTGGGCGCTGTCGGACCCGACCCGGGCCGAGGTCCTCCTGCTTCTGCGTGATGGACCCGGATATCCCTCGGATCTGGCCGAGAAGATCGGGGTATCGCGCCAGATCCTGTCCAATCACCTGGCCTGTCTGCGCGGCTGCGGGCTCGTCATCGCCGAGCCCGAGGGTCGGCGAAGCCGTTACGAGCTGGCCGACGCCCGGATCGCCACGGCGCTCGAGGATCTGATCGGTCTGGTGCTGACCGTCGATCCGGCGTGCTGCCCGGCCGCCGACACCGACGACTGCTGCTGATGTCCATCGTCACGACCCCCGCACGGCGCGCCCAGCTCACGCGGCGGATCCGGCTGCTCGTGGCGGCCACCATCGCCTACAACGTGGTCGAGGCGGCCGTCGCCCTCACCGAGGGCACCAGGGTGTCGTCGACCGCGCTGATCGGGTTCGGCCTGGACTCGCTGATCGAGGTGTCCTCAGCGGCCGCGATCGCCTGGCAGTTCTCCGCCGAGGACCCCGAGACCCGGGAGAAAACCGCGCTGCGGATCGTCGCCTTCTCGTTCTTCGCGCTGGCGATCTATGTGGCCGTGGAGTCGGTCCTGGCACTCGTCGGGCTACAGGAGCCGCGGCATTCACCGATCGGCATCGGTCTGGCCGCGCTCAGCCTGGCCATCATGCCGGTGCTGTCGCTGGCCCAGCGCCGCGCCGGTCGGGAGCTCGGCTCACTGTCGGCGGTGGCCGATTCCAAGCAGACCCTGCTGTGCACCTATCTGTCGGTGGTACTGCTGGTCGGGCTGCTACTCAACGCGCTCGCCGGCTGGTGGTGGGCTGACCCGATCGCCGCCATCGTCATCGCGGGCGTGGCAGCACGGGAGGGGCTGCAGGCGTGGCGTGGTGACACCTGTTGCGCGCCAACCACTGTGACCGACGACTGCTGCTCAGGAGACACCACATGCCCGCCATCGCACTGATTCTGTTCGCCGTCTTCGCCACGCTCGGATTCGGTTGGCGCAGTTGGGAACAGCGCCGCCGCACGGGGTCGACCGGGTTCAAGGGCATCAGTGGCCGGCCCGGGTCGGTGGAATGGCTGGCCGGCGTCGGGTTCGTGGTGGCCCTCATCGGCGCCGTGGTGGCACCCGTGCTTCAGCTCACTGGCGTCGTTGCGCCTCTGTCCGTCCTGGTCGCGACGTGGATTCAGGTGACGGGCATCGTCGTTGCGGCCTTGGGCATCGCGACGATGGTGTGGGCCCAGATCGACATGGGCGAATCGTGGCGCATCGGGGTCGACGAGGGCGAGACGACGACGCTGGTTCGCTCCGGATTGTTCGGCCGAGTGCGTAATCCGATCTTCACCGCGATGTTGTTGTTCGGCGCTGGGATCACGCTCGTCACCCCGAATATCCTGGCGCTCATCGCCTTTGCGCTATTGCTCGCATCGATCGAAGTACAGGTTCGCTTGGTCGAGGAACCGTATCTGCTGCGGGTACACGGCCAGACCTATCGGGACTACGTCGCCACGGTCGGACGTTTCGTTCCCCGCGTCGGATAGCCTGGGTGGGATGGCACGCAGGGAACCGTCTACGTCCAGCACCGGCCGGCTCTACATCCCTCTAATCATCGGACTCATTCTGGGCGGTACCGTGGCGGCCGCAACCGACCGGTGGTGGTGGTCGACCGTCGGGGTCATTGCCGGCGCGGCTACCGGAGGAATCGCCGAACTGGTGCGTCGGAAAAGGCAGCGCCGCTGATCAGTCCTCGGGGATTTCCCGTTCGATCTCGGCCAGCCAGATCCGTGCCGACATGTCCGACGGCGCCCGCCAGTCACCGCGTGGCGACAACGAGCCGCCGTGAGAAACCTTGGGGCCGTTCGGCAGTGCCGACCGCTTGAACTGGCTGAACGAGTAGTACCGCTGGGCGAAGACCTGCAACCACTGCCGGATCTCCTTCAGCGAGTAGGCGGGTCGCTTGCCGGGCGGGAAACCGGGTGGCCAGCTGCCGGCGTCGGGATCGCTCCACGCGTGCCACGCCAGGAACGCGATCTTGGACGGCCGGAAGCCGTACCGCAGCACCTGGAACAGCGAGAAATCCTGCAGCGAGTACGGGCCCACCTTGGCCTCGCTGCTCTGAATCTCTTCGTCCTCACCGGTGGGCACCAATTCCGGGGTGATCTCGGTGTCGAGCACCGACTGCAGGATCTCCCCGACTTCGTCCTCGAACTGACCCGAGGCGATCACCCACCGAATCAGATGCTGGATAAGGGTTTTCGGCACTCCGGCATTGACGTTGTAATGCGACATCTGGTCGCCGACACCGTAGGTCGACCAACCCAGACCCAGTTCGGACAGGTCGCCCGTGCCGAGCACGATCCCGCCGCGCTGGTTGGCAAGCCGGAACAGGTAGTCGGTGCGCAGGCCGGCTTGCACGTTTTCAAAGGTGATGTCGTACAGCGGTTCACCCTTTGAGAAGGGGTGATCCATTTCGGTCAGCATCAGTTTCGCGGTCTCGCGGATGTCGAGTTCGGCGAAGGTGACGCCCAGGGCGCGAGAAAGCCTGATCGCGTTGTTCTTGGTGCGCTCGCCGGTCGCGAAGCCCGGCAGCGTGAACGCCAGAATGTCGCTGCGCGGGCGGCCTTCCCGGTCCATCGCGTGCGCCGCGACGATCAGCGCATGCGTGGAGTCCAGACCGCCGGACACCCCGATCACAACCTTTGGGTAATCCAGTGCCCGCAAACGCTGCTCGAGACCGGAGACCTGAATGTTGTAGCCCTCGTAGCAATCCTGTTCGAGCCGGAACGGATCGCTGGGCACGAACGGAAAGCGTTCCACCGCCCGCATCAGGCCGATGTCGCCGGTGGGCGGATCGAGCTGGAAACCGATGCGCCGGAACGACTTCAACCGGTCCTGATGGTGACGGCGATTGTCGTCGAAGGTGCCCATCCGAAGCCGTTCGGAGCGCAGCAGATCCAGATCGACGTCGGCGACCGAGCGCCGCTCCCCCTTCGGGAACCGCTCGGATTCGGCCAGCAGACGGCCGTTTTCGTAGATCATCGTCTGGCCGTCCCAGGCCAGATCGGTGCTGGACTCCCCCTCGCCCGCCGCGGCGTACACATAGGCCGCCAGGCAGCGCGACGATGCCGAGCGAGCCAACAGCTTGCGGTCATCGGCCCGCCCGATGGTGATCGGGCTGCCGGAGAGGTTGGCCAGCACCGTCGCGCCGGCCAGTGCGGCCTCCGCGCTCGGCGGCACCGGCACCCACATGTCCTCACAGATTTCGACGTGCAGAACCAGCCCCGGCACGTCGTCGGCGTCGAACAACAGGTCCGGGCCGAACGGTACGTCGGTAGCGCCGATGCGAATCGTGCCGTGCACGTCGTCGCCGGCGGCGACCTGGCGGCGTTCGTAGAACTCCCGGTAGGTCGGCAGGTAGGACTTCGGGACGACTCCGAGCACAACACCGCGGTGGATGACCACCGCGGTGTTGTAGATGCGGTGCAGGTAGCGCAGTGGCGCACCCACCACCAGCACGGGAAACAGATCGGCCGACGCCGCGACGATATCCAGCAGAGCGTCCTCGACGGCGTCGAGCAACGAATCCTGCAACAGGATGTCCTCGATGGAGTAGCCCGACAGGGTGAGCTCGGGAAACACCGCCACCGCAACGCTGTCGTCGTGGCAGGCGCGGGCAATCCGCAGCACCGACTCGGCGTTAGCGGCGGGGTCCGCGAGCACCGTGTGGTGGGTGCACGCAGCCAGCCGCACGAAGCCGTGCCGGTAGGCGGAGTAGAAATCCATAACCCATTGTCGCCCGTCGCCCGGTGCCCAGATGCGAGAACCCCGGAAGTGACCTGAGTCACATCGTGTCGAGCGAGTGGCGCCGGCTACCGCAGACGTTGTGGCTCAAGGCTTTTGCGTGGTCCGCACACGGGTTTCGAGTATGGCTCTACGCGTTCTCATCCGTGCTCGCGGTCGTAGGTTTTCGCCATGAGGCCGGATTTCGCCGGCCGACCAGATCGGGGGATCGAAATGTTGTCAGTCCACGCTCCTGTCCAGCAGCCGGAAGCGACGCCTCGCGTCGTCGACACCCGGCCGACCGTGCTGATCACCGAGCAGGAAGTGAAGCTCCTGACCGCAGCGGCCATCGCAGCACCGGCCAAGCAGGGCCTGTTCTCGCGCTGGGTGGTGTCGCATCGGGAGGCCCGTGACGCGCGGCGCAACCGGCAGCGGTACTCGCCGGCGCACTACGAGTTCCTGGAGCACTCGGCGATGGCCCGGGCCATGGAACGGCTCTGAGGAGCCGTCCCGTAACGACCCAGCACGCTTGCGCGATTACGCCAACAGCAATTTCAAACGGGTCGGAGGACATGTGCGAGGTCGGTGGAAGGCCCTCTGCGGCGCATTGGTGCTGATTGTCGCGACCCTGTTCGGTGAGATCGGCACCGCTGCGGCTGACCCCCTACCCGCGCCCGTCACCAAGGATTTCTCCAATCCGGCGATCGTCATCCTCGGGTACGGCCTACTGCCGGACGGTTCGATGCGGATGATTCTGCGCAGGCGCGTGCTGACCGGGCTCGCCGTCGCGCAGATGTATCCGCACTCACCGATCATCGTGACCGGCGGGAATCCGCAGAACGGCGTGACGGAAGCCGCCCAGATGCGCCGGATGCTCACCACGCTGGGCTTCCCGGATCATCGGATCATCGTGGAGGACAAGGCCAACAGCACCGTGCAGAACGCGCAGTTCTCGGTGCCGCTGGCCAAGCAGGCCGGCACCTCGGGCATCATCCTGGTCACCTCCTCGACGCACCAGGGCCGCGCTGACGGCGATTTCGTGGATGCCGGCGCCAATCTGCTGGCCACCGTGAGCTATCCCGACGGCAATCCGACGCTCAACGTCACGCAGTTCGCCCACGACGTACTGAGCCCGCTCACCAACTTCGGCTGACTACTCTGGAGTTCGTGGAAAGCCCCGAACTCGTCGCTCTGTTGGCGGGCCGTCGCGTCGCGGTCCTCACCGGCGCTGGGATCTCCACCGACTCCGGCATTCCCGACTATCGCGGCCCGGATTCACCGCCGGCGAACCCGATGACGATCCGTCAGTTCACCTCCAGCCGCGCGTTCCGGCAGCGGTATTGGGCACGAAACCACCTGGGCTGGCGGCACATGGCCCAGACCCTGCCCAATGCGGGGCACCGGGCCCTGGCACACCTGGAGCGCGCCGGCGTGGTCAGCGGTGTCATCACCCAGAATGTCGACCTGTTGCACACCAAGGCGGGCAGCCGCAACGTGATCAACCTGCACGGCACCTATGCACAGGTCGTGTGCCTGGATTGCGGGTACACGATGTCGCGCGCGGCGCTGGCCGACGAACTCGAGGCCGCCAATCCCGGATTCGCGCAGCGCGCCGAACATCTCGGCGGCATCGCCGTCGCACCCGATGCCGATGCCGTGGTCACCGACACCGAGTCGTTCCACTTCATCGATTGCCCGTCCTGCGCGGGGATGCTCAAGCCCGACATCGTGTACTTCGGCGAGAGTGTGCGCAAAGAGGTTGTCGCCCAAGCCTATTCGATGGTCGATCAGTCCGATGCATTGCTGGTGGCCGGATCGTCTTTGACGGTGTTCTCCGGGTACCGATTCGTGCGGCACGCCGCCGCATCGGGTATGCCCGTTGCGATCGTGAACCGCGGTGCCACCCGCGGTGACGACCTGGCGACGGTCAAGGTGCACAGCGGCTGCTCGCCGATGCTGGCGCTGCTGGCCGACGAACTGTCGGGGCAGATGTCGGCTTAGACGGCCACCAGGTCGTCGGCGTGCACGGCGGGACGGCGCATTTCGGCGGGCAGGTCCGACGTCGATCGGCCGATCATCGTCGTGAGCTCGGTGGCGTCGTACGCCACGACCCCGCGGGCGACCATCTGCCCGTCCAGGTCGTGCAACTCGACCACGTCACCGCCGAAGAAGCGGCCCGCGACCGCAGTGATCCCCGCCGCCAGCAGCGACCGCCGCTGTTTGACCACCGCGCGCACCGCACCGGCGTCCAGCGTCAGCGCGCCGGCGGCCTCCGCGGCATAGCGAACCCAGAACCGCCGGGCCGACATCCGGTCCGGGCGCGGCGCGAACACCGTGCCCACCGATGCGTCGGTCAGCGCGGCACCGGCATCGGCGGCCGCGGCCAGCAGCACCGGAACCCCGGCGTCAGCCGCCAACAGCGCCGAGGACAGCTTGGACCGCATCCCACCGGTGCCCAATCGGCTGCCCTGACCGGCCACCACGCCGTCGAGATCGTCGGGCCCGGCCACCTCCTGGATGAAGCGGGCATCCCCCTTGCGCGGGTCGGCGTCGTAGAGCCCGTCGATATCGGAGAGCAGGATCAGCGCGTCCGCGCCGACCAGGTGAGCGACCAATGCCGAGAGCCGGTCGTTGTCGCCGAAGCGAATCTCGTTGGTGGCCACGGTGTCGTTCTCGTTGACGATCGCGACCGCGTGCAGGGCCCGCAGCCGGTTCAGCGTGCGCTGGGCGTTGGTGTGCTGCACCCGCATCGAGATGTCGTGCGCGGTCAGCAGAACCTGACCGACCGTGCGGTCGTAGCGGGCGAAGGCCGCACTCCAGGCATTGACCAGCGCGACCTGCCCGACACTGGCGGCGGCCTGTTTGGTCGCCAGATCGGTCGGGCGCCGGTTGAGGCCCAGCGGTTCGATACCGGCGGCGATCGCACCCGACGACACGATGACGACGTCGGAGCCGGCCTCCATTCGCGCCTCGATCGCGTCGACGAGCTGGGCCAGCCGGCCGGCGTCGAAAAGTCCCGACTTCGTGGTCAGTGCCGTGGTGCCGATCTTGACGACGACGCTGCGCGCCGCGCGCACAGCATCGCGGTACTGGCTCACCTGTCGTCCTCGTGCTCCCGGCGGTGGCGGCGAGCCTCTTTCCGCTCGGCGGCACCGATCCGGTCGTTCTGCTCCAGCCGGGCGTCGGTGCCGCGGCCGGTCGGCGTGACGTCGACTCCCGCCGGGGTCTGCGGCTCCCAATCGAACGTCATATCGCCGATGGTGACCGCGCAACCGGGCTTGGCGCCCAGCTTGAGCAATTGGTCCTCCACCCCGAGCCGGGCCAGCCGGTCGCCGAGATAGCCGACGGCTTCGTCGTTGTCGAAGTTGGTCTGTGCGATCCAGCGTTCCGGCCGGACGCCGCGCACGATGAATCCGCCCCGATGTTCGGGGTCGGCTTCGACGGTGAATCCGCTCTGGTCCACCGGAACCGGCCGGATCACCGGGCGCCGCGGCACCACTTCTGGCTGCGCGGCTTGATAGGCATCCACCATCTTCCAGAGCGCAAACGTCAGCTCTCGCAAGCCTTCCCGGCTCGCGGTCGACACCTCGAATACCGGCCAGCCGCGCGCCTCGACATCGGCGCGCACGAACTCGGCCAGCTCCCTGGCCTCGGGAACGTCGATCTTGTTGAGCACTACCGCCCGCGGCCGGTCGGCCAGGTCGCCCAGCGTCGTATCGCCTTGCAGCGTCGGACGATACGCGGCCAGCTCGGCCTCCAGCGCGTCGATGTCGGAGACCGGGTCGCGGCCGGGTTCCAGTGTGGCGCAGTCGACGACATGCACCAGCACCGCGCAACGTTCGATGTGGCGCAGGAAATCCAGGCCCAGCCCGCGGCCCTCCGAGGCGCCGGGGATCAATCCGGGTACGTCGGCGACGGTGAAGGTGTGATCCCCCGCCGACACCACACCCAGATTGGGCACCAACGTGGTGAACGGATAGTCCGCGATCTTCGGCTTGGCTGCCGAGATCGTCGACACCAGTGAGGATTTGCCTGCCGACGGAAAGCCGATCAGCCCGACATCGGCGACGGTTTTGAGCTCCAGGGTGAGCTCGCGCTCCTCGCCCTTCTCGCCGAGCAGCGCGAACCCCGGCGCCTTGCGGGCCCGGGATGCCAGCGCCGCGTTGCCCAGTCCGCCGCGGCCGCCCTCGGCAGCCACAAAGCGGGTGCCGGCGCCGACCAGATCGGCCAGCAGACGCCCGTTGGCGTCGAGCACGACGGTGCCGTCGGGCACCTTGACTTCGAGATCGGAGCCGTTGGCCCCCTCGCGATTACTGCCCATCCCCTGCGTGCCCGACGGGGCCGCGACGTGCGGATGGAAGTGGAAATCGAGCAGGGTGTGCACCTGCGGATCGACGACGAGCACGACGCTGCCGCCCCGGCCGCCGTTACCGCCGTCGGGTCCGCCGAGGGGCTTGAATTTCTCCCGATGGACCGAGGCGCAGCCGTTCCCGCCGTTGCCCGCGCGGGTATGGATGACGACGCGGTCGACGAAACGGGGCATCGGAGAGTCCTTTCAACCGCCGAGTGTGAACCTGGTGCGAGAAATCGGCCTCAACCTCGCAGTGGTTTCACACTCGCGAGTGAGACCTACTCCGGTCGCGCAGTGCGAACGATGTTGACGGTCTTGCGGCCGCGCTTGAGCCCGAACTCCACGGTGCCGGGGGCAGTGGCGAACAGGGTGTCGTCACCGCCGCGGCCGACGTTCACGCCGGGGTGGAAGTGGGTGCCGCGCTGGCGCACGAGGATCTCGCCGGCCTTGACGAGCTGGCCACCGAATCGCTTGACGCCGAGCCGCTGGGCGGCTGATTCGCGACCGTTGCGTGAGCTGGAAGCGCCCTTCTTATGTGCCATGTCAGTACGCTCCCTTACTTGATTCCGGTGACCTTGAGCACGGTCAGCGGCTGACGGTGCCCCTGCCGCTTGTGGTAGCCGGTCTTGTTCTTGAACTTGTGGATACGGATCTTCGGACCCTTGGTGTGCTCGAGCACCTCACCGGTGACCGCGACCTTCTCCAGAGCCTTGGCGTCAGTGGTCACCGTGGCGCCGTCGACGACCAGCGCGACGGGCAGCGACACCGAGCTACCAGCCTCGACCTCGAGCTTCTCGACCTTGACTATGTCTCCAACGGCGACCTTGTACTGCTTGCCGCCGGTCTTGACGATTGCGTACGTCGCCATCGTGTCCTCTGCCTTGCTCTGCGGGCGCGCGCTAACCGAAGCTGCGTGCGCGGGTCTGGGGGTGCGGGATCTTGAGCCCGCTGCCACCGGCGTCGGACGCCTGGCGACAACTGCTCAAGGTTACGTGACCAGCACCGGGAGGGTCAAACCGCCACTCTATGAGGTTGGCGGCCCTGCTGGGCGTGCCGCCGCCCGGCGCCGGTGCCTGCCGGCCGGCGCGGGTGGTGCCGCGGCCGCGACGGGCTGGTCGACGTCGTATTCGTCGGATTCGTCCTCGTCATCCTCGTCGTCGAGGTCGTCCTCGTCGTCATCGTCCTCGTCGTCGTCGTCAGAGTCGACGTCCAGGTTGTCCTCGTCGAGGTCCTCGTCGTCTTCGTCCAGGTCGACGTCGATTTCGTCGTCATCCTCGTCGTCATCGTCGGACTCGTCGTCCTCGTCCGAATCGTCGTCGTCCAAGTCCTCGGCATCCTCGACGGCGACCTCCTCGGTGACCTGCTCGGCGGTGTCGGCCTCGTCCTCGGACACGGCCTCCCGCTCGAGCTCGTCGGCCAACTCTTCCTCGGCCTCGTCGTCCTCGAGCTTGCCGTTGGCCGCCGCCATCGCCTTGAACATCGGGTGCTCACTGGTGTGCTGCGGCACCTTGGCCACGGGCGCGGCCTCTTCGGTGCGCCCGCGCTTGCCCCGCTTACCGCGCCGGCCACCGCCATTGCCGCCGCCGGACTCGGACTTACGCCCGGCCGCCTGCGTGGTGTCGACGGGATCGGCGTGCAGCACGATGCCCCGGCCGCTGCAGTGCGTACAGGTGGTGGAGAACGCCTCCACCAGTCCGGTGCCCAGCCGCTTACGGGTCAGCTGGACCAGGCCCAGGGAGGTCACCTCGGACACCTGATGACGGGTACGGTCGCGGCCCAGTGCCTCGGTCAGCCGCCGCAACACCAGGTCGCGGTTGGACTCCAGCACCATGTCGATGAAGTCGATGACCACGATGCCGCCGATATCGCGCAGCCGCAGTTGACGCACGATCTCCTCGGCCGCCTCGAGGTTGTTCTTCGTGACGGTCTGCTCGAGGTTGCCGCCCGCACCGGTGAACTTTCCGGTGTTGACGTCGACGACGGTCATCGCCTCGGTGCGGTCGATCACCAGCGTGCCGCCCGAGGGCAGCCACACCTTGCGATCCAGGGCCTTGGCCAGCTGCTCGTCGATGCGGTGCACCGCGAACACGTCCGGCCCGTCGCCACCGGCAGGCTCGTACTTGGTCAGCTTCGAAACAAGATCGGGCGCAACGGAATTGACGTAATCATGGATGGTCTCCCAGGCATTGTCGCCCGAGACGATCAGTCCGGAGAAGTCCTCGTTGAACAGGTCGCGGATCACCTTGACCAGCACGTCGGGCTCTTCGTAGAGCGCGACGGCGGCACCGGCTTTGTTGCCCTTGACCCGCTCGGCCTCCTCGGCGATCGTGGTCCAACGTTCCTGCAGACGGGTGACGTCGCCGCGGATGTCCTCTTCCTTCACACCTTCGGAGGCGGTCCGGATGATCACACCGGCGTCATCGGGCACGACGTCGCGCAGGATCTCCTTGAGCCGCTGACGTTCGGTGTCGGGCAGCTTGCGGCTGATCCCGGTCGACGACGCACCCGGCACGTACACCAGGTAGCGCCCGGCCAGCGACACCTGGGTGGTCAGTCGCGCACCCTTGTGTCCGACGGGGTCCTTGCTGACCTGGACGACGACGTAGTCGCCGGGCTTGAGGGCCTGCTCGATCTTGCGGTTGGCACCGCCGAGACCGGCGGCCTCCCAGTTCACCTCACCGGCGTAGAGCACACCGTTGCGGCCGCGGCCGATGTCGACGAACGCGGCCTCCATCGACGGCAGCACGTTCTGCACGATGCCGAGGTAGATGTTGCCGACCAGCGACGCCGAGGCCGCCGACGTGACGAAGTGCTCGACGACGACCCCGTCCTCCATGACGGCGATCTGGGTGTAGCGGGCGCCCTCGTGCGGGGGTTCGGTGCGGATCTTGTCGCGCACCACCATGACGCGCTCGACAGCCTCGCGGCGGGCCAGGAATTCGGCCTCGGACAGAATCGGCGGGCGCCGGCGGCCGGCGTCGCGACCGTCGCGACGGCGCTGACGCTTGGCCTCCAGCCGCGTGGAGCCGCTGATGCCCTGGATCTCGTTGGAGTCGCGTTCCTTCTCTTTGCGGGGCGCGCGCTCGTGGACGACGGTGTTCGGCGGGTCGTCGGCCGATCCGCCGTCGGCGTCCTCGCCGCCGCCGCCGGACTTGCGGCGCCGCCGCCTGCGGCGCCGACGGGTTGCCCCCTCGCCGCCGCCCGACTCGTCGTCACTCTCGTCGTCGTCGCCCTCGGATTCCTCGCCGGACTCGGCGGTCTCCTCGGTGCCCTCGGGCCGCTCCGACTCGTCGCGCTCCTCGCCGTCCGGGCCGCCCTGCTCGCCGCGGCCACGGCCACGGCCACGACGGCCGCGGCGGCGCCGCCGGTTGGCGGGGCGTTCGGACTCGCCGTCGGTGTCGGCGGCGGACTCGTCGTCCTCGTCCTCGTCGTCCTCGTCGGTCTCGTCCTCTTCGTCACGGGGCGCAGCACGGCGAGGTTCGGCCTCGACAGGCTGCGGGGCGACGAACAGCGGCATGTACGCCGCCTGCTCGAACGTGGTGGTCTCGAGGATCAGCCGCGACTCGGGCTCCTCGGCAGCCTCGGGGGCTTCGGCAGCCTCAGATTGCTCGACGACTTCGGGCGCCAGAGCATCCTCGGGCGCCGCGGCGTCGAGTGGCAGAGCCTCCTGGGCCGCCGGCTCGTCCGCGCTGTCGTCGGCACCGGCCGCCAGCACGTCACGGACCCGCACGGCGTCGGTGCGATCCACGCTGGAGTGCGGGCTGCGGGTGCGGCCGTCCAGCTCGCTCAAGGCGTCGAGCACGCGTCTGCTGGTGGTGCCGAGCACCCGTGCCAGCGAATGCACCCTCAAGCGGTCGGGCAGGTCGTCCGCAGCGGCAGCTGCCGCTGGGGGTCCCCACTGCTCCTGGGGTTCGGTTTCGGGTAGTTCCTGATAGAGGTCATCGTCGGCCACGTATTCTCCTCAAGCCCCCGGGCGCGTCATATCGACGCGGCCACGCGAGGGCTTCCGCTATTTGTCCGGGTTAGTTCGCCCGGACTTGTTTATGGTCTCGCTCCGAACTGTTCACGGGAACGGGTCCGGTGCCTGGCTGAATGATGGCTGTGACGGTCGGCGCCTCACCAATGGTGCTGCGGTGGTCGCGCACGTCGTAAGTCTTCATCCGGATGCGCTTTGGGGGCACATCCGCAGCCAGTATCCCACACCACAGGGGCTGTTCGAACGAGAGTGGCGCGGGAAGTGGCCTCAGGCGCCGGGGAACCAGAGGGCGATCTCGCGCTCGGCCGACTCCGGGGAGTCCGAGCCGTGCACGAGATTGAACTGCGTTTCCAGTCCGAAATCGCCGCGAATCGTGCCCGGTGTGGCCTTCTCCACCGGGTCAGTGCCACCGGCGAGCTGGCGAAATGCCGCGATCGCCCGCGGACCGTCGAGTACAGCAGCCACCACCGGGCCTGAGGTGATGAACTCCAGCAGCGAGTCGAAGAACGGCTTGCCGTCGTGCTCGGCGTAGTGCGCCCGAGCCAGCTCGTCACTGACCTGCTTGAGCTCCAGGGCAGCGATCGTCAGGCCTTTGCGCTCGATTCGGCTGATGATCTCGCCGACCACCCCGCGCTGAACACCGTCGGGCTTGATGAGTACCAGCGTCCGCTCAGTCATTCGCGCCATTCCTCCTCATCGCTTCGCTCCGCATCGTGACCGGCGCGGTCACGGCGCACAGCGTACCTGTCACCGGTGTCGCGTCGAGTGTCCGGATACCCCACTCTTGGCGACCCGTACTCGACTCCGCTCCAGCCCCTAGGCACGGACGACGGCGGAATCTAGCGTTCGACTTTGGGGGCAATAGCCACATTTCACAACTGGGGGAAACATGAGAAACGACAACGATTTCGTCCGCCGGATCCGCCGGCTATCGGGCGGCATGCTGTTCGGCGCACTGGCTGCAGGCACGTTGGCCACGCTGTCCCTGAATTCCGCGGGGACCGCCAATGCCAGCTGCGCGTCGATCAACGGCTTCAACATCGGTTCGGGTTGCCACACCACGGATTTCGGTGATTTCGCGCTGGGCATCGGCAACGTCAGCAGCGTCACAGCCAGCGGCGGGTTCAACACCGCGATCGCGTTCGGAAACGGCGCCTCCGCATCTAGCTACGGCCGACTGAACGTCACCGTCGCGGGCGGAACGAATGCCACCGCGTATGCGAACGGGACGCTCAACCGCTCGGTGGCCATCGGCAATCGAGGCAATAACGTCTACTACGGCGCGAACGACTACACCTATGCCAAGGCGAACGGCTCACTGAACTCGGCGTACGCCATCGGCAATGGCAATACCGCCGAGGTGGCGGGGGGCAACGTGAATCCGCTGCGCGGCCCTGGCTTCAGCACTGCGGTCGCCGTCGGTTATG
Source organism: Mycobacterium sp. BK086 (assembly GCA_004362315.1). GTDB lineage: Bacteria > Actinomycetota > Actinomycetes > Mycobacteriales > Mycobacteriaceae > Mycobacterium. The sequence goes on along the minus strand of SNWL01000009.1, from coordinate 438,573 downwards.
GAAACGCCTCCAGTGCGGGCGTCGGTTCAGGCAGGCTCAGTATCGCCGCCGGTTCGCGACGGGAGGCACAGAACGGGTTGAACAACGGCGGCTACCACCCCGTGTAATCCGTTCGGCTTACGGGGGCGGCTGCTGACCCGGCAGCCGCCCTTGCCGCTGTCTGCGCAAGACCTCGGAGCGCAGGTACGCGATGAGCGCCCACACGACGACGAACAGGATTCCCACCATCCCCACGGCGGGATACACCACGAACCCGGCGACCAGGATGAGCTGCACACCCAGGTTCAGCCAGATGGCCCACGGCCTGCCCTGCACACCGGCCAGCAGCAGCAGGAACACCGCGAACCCAACCAGGTAAGCCGTCGACCAGGCAGTGAGACCGCCGCCGACCATGCTGACGACAGGCAGAGCCAACAGCACCACGATCGCCTCGAGAATGAGGGTCCCGGCCATGACCCCGCGGAAACTCTTCCAGGGATCGGGGGGCGCGGGCGTGTCGCTCATTGCGGGTCCTTCCCGAACAGGGTGCGTGCCGCACCCGCGGTCACCACGGATCCGGTGATCACGATCCCGGCCCCGGAGAATCCGTCGGAATCGGCGGCGGATTCCTCGACCAGCGCGGTGGCGGTCTCGATGGCGTCGGGCAGCGTCTCGGCGCGCAGCACCCGGTCCGGCCCGAATATCTCCTCGGCCTGCATGGCCAACGCGTCGACCTCGAGCGCGCGCGGTGAGCCGTTATGGGTCACGACGACCTGGTCGAACGCCGGCTCCAACGCGGTGAGGATGCCGGTGACGTCCTTGTCCCCCATCACCGAGAGCACACCGACGAGGAACCGGAAGTCGAACTCGGTGCCCAGTGCGTCGGCGAGCGCGCCCGCTCCGGCGGGGTTGTGGGCGGCGTCGACGAACACCGTCGGTGCGCTGCGCATCCGTTCCAGGCGGCCGGGGCTGGCGGCCGCGGCGAATCCGGCTCGCACCGTGTCGATGTCCAGCTGCCGGTCGGCTCCGGCACCGAAGAACGCCTCGACAGCGGCCAGCGCGACGACGGCGTTGTGCGCCTGATGCTCGCCGTGCAGCGGCAGGAAGATGTCGGAGTACACCCCGCCGAGGCCCTGCAGCTGAAGCACTTGACCACCGACGGCCACCTGGCGGCCGAGCACGGCGAATTCGGAGTCCTCGCGGGCTACCGCGGCGTCGGACGTAACCGCCTGGGCCAGAAGCACTTCCATTGCCTCGGGTACCTGGCGGCCGATGACCGCGACGGTGTCGGTCTGGACCAGCTCGCCGCGCGGCGGGGCGATGATGCCGGCCTTCTCGGCGGCGATCTCGGCGACGGTGTCACCCAGGTATTCGGTGTGGTCGATGCCGATCGGGGTGATCACCGCGACCGGTGCGTCGACGACACTGGTGGCGTCCCAGCGTCCGCCCATCCCGACTTCGACGACGGCGACGTCGACGGGTGCGTCGGCGAAGGCGGCGAACGCCATCGCGGTGAGCACTTCGAATTTGCTCATCGCGGGGCCGCCGTCGGCCTGCGACTGGGCGTCGACGAGCTGAACGAACGGCTCGATCTCGCGGTAGACCTCGACGTAGCGGGCCGGGCTGATCGGCTGGTTGTCGATGGCGATGCGCTCGACGGCGGATTGCAGGTGCGGGCTGGTGGTGCGCCCGGTCCGGCGGCTGAAGGCCGTCATCAGCGCGTCGACGATACGCGCCACCGACGTCTTGCCGTTGGTGCCGGCGATGTGGATGCACGGATAGCTGCGCTGCGGCGAACCCAGCATCTCCATCAGCGCCTCGATGCGGGCGGTGCTGGGCTCCAGCTTCGTTTCCGGCCAGCGCTGGTCGAGCAGATGCTCGACCTGCAGCAGCGCGGCGATCTCGTCGGGTGTCGGCGGTTCGATCGTCATGCCAGCGCAGCCAGTCGCGCGGTGATCCGCTCGACTTCCTCGCGGGCCAGTTGCTGGCGGGCGCGGATCTTGGCGACGACCTCATCGGGCGCCTTGGCCAGGAATGCTTCGTTGCCGAGTTTGGCTGTGGTGCCTGCCAATTCCTTCTCGGCGGCGGCCAGGTCCTTCTCCAGGCGGCGGCGTTCGGCGGCGACGTCGACGGTGCCCGAGGTGTCGACCTCGACGTTGACGGTGCCGGCAGACAGGCGCACCTCGATGTGTGCGCTGGCGTTGAAGTCGGCACCGGCGTTGGTCAGCCAGGCCAGCGCGGTGACCGGGGCGACCTGAGCGTCCAGCCCGGCCGCATCGATTCCGGAGAGCCGGGCAGGTACCTTCTGCCGGTCGGCCAGGCCCTGGTCGCTGCGGAACCGCCGGATCTCGGTCACCAGCTTCTGCACATCGGCGATCCTCTGGGCCGCAACCGGATCCAGCGCGACACCGGAGGCCGTCGGCCACTGCGCGATCACCAAAGACTCGCCACCCGTGAGTGCCTTCCACAACGCCTCGGTGACGAACGGCATGACCGGGTGCAGCAGCTTCAGCAGCGTGTCCAGCACCGCCGCGAGCACCGCGGTGGTATGCGAAACACCCTCGGCCAACTGCACTTTGGCCAGCTCCAGATACCAGTCACAGAACTCGTCCCAGGCGAAGTGGTAGAGCGATTCGCAGGCCCGGCTGAACTCGTAGCCGTCCAGAGTCGAATCCACCTCGGCCCGAACCTCTTCCAGGCGACCGAGGATCCACCGGTCGGCGTCGGTGAGGTCGGCGGCGTCCGGCAGCGGAGCCGGTGCGGCGCCGTTCATCAGCGCGAACCGGGTGGCGTTGAACAGCTTGGTGGCGAAGTTGCGTGACGCCCGGGCGGCGTCGTCGCCGATGGACAGGTCACCGCCGGGACTGGCGCCCCGGGCCAGCGTGAACCGCAGCGCGTCGGCACCGAACTGCTCGACCCAATCCAGCGGATCGATGCCGTTGCCCTTCGACTTGCTCATCTTGCGGCCATGCTCGTCGCGGATGAGCCCGTGCAGGAAGACGTTCTCGAACGGCACCTGCGGACCGCGCGTGCCGCCCGAGGTGATCGTGTCGTCGCCTGACACGAACGTGCCGAACATGACCATCCGCGCCACCCAGAAGAACAAGATGTCGTAGCCGGTCACCAAAACGTTTGTCGGATAGAACTTCTCCAGTTCCGGCGTGCGGTCCGGCCAGCCCATCGTCGAGAACGGCCACAGCGCCGAGGAGAACCAGGTGTCCAGCACATCGGGGTCCTGCTCCCAGCCCTCCGGCGGGGTTTCGTCCGGCCCGACGCAGACCTTCTGGCCGTCGGGGCCGTGCCAGATCGGGATGCGGTGGCCCCACCAGAGCTGGCGCGAGATGGTCCAGTCGTGCATATCGTCGACCCACCCGAACCAGCGCGGTTCCAGGCTCTTCGGATGAATCACGATGTCGCCGTTGCGAACCGCGTCGCCGGCCGCCTTGGCCATCGACTCGACCTTGACCCACCACTGCAGGCTGAGCCGAGGCTCGATCGGCTCGCCACTGCGCTCGGAGTGCCCGACGCTGTGCAGGTACGGCCGCTTCTCGGCGACGATGCGACCTTCGGCCGCCAGCGCCTCGCGCACCGCAACCCGCGCCTCGAAGCGGTCCATACCGTCGAATTGCGTTCCGGTGTCGGCGATCCGGCCCTTGGTATCCATGATCGACGGCATCGGCAGATTGTGCCGCACGCCGATCTCGAAGTCGTTCGGGTCGTGGGCAGGGGTGACTTTGACTGCACCGGTGCCGAATTCGGGCTCGACGTGATTGTCGGCGACAATCACGATCTCCCAGTCGCGGTAGGGATGCGGAAGCGTCTTGCCGACCAGATCCCGGTAGCGGTCGTCGTCGGGGTGCACCGCGATCGCGGTGTCACCGAGCATCGTCTCCATCCGGGTGGTGGCCACCACGATGTGCGGTTCGGAGTCGTCCATCGAGCCGTACCGGAAGGACACCAGCTCACCCTCGACGTCCTCATACTTGACCTCGAGGTCGCTGATCGCCGTCTCCAGGACCGGTGACCAGTTGACCAGCCGCTCGGCCTGGTAGATCAGCCCGGCGTCGTACAGCCGCTTGAAGATCGTCCGCACCGCGCGGGACAGCCCCTCGTCCATGGTGAATCGGTCGCGGCTCCAGTCGACACCATCGCCGATCGCACGCATCTGCCCGCCGATGGTGCCGCCGGATTCCCGCTTCCAGTCCCAGACCTTGTCGACGAACAGCTCCCGGCCGAAGTCTTCTTTGGTCTTGCCGTCCACCGCGAGCTGCTTCTCGACCACGCTCTGGGTGGCGATGCCTGCGTGATCCATCCCCGGCAGCCACAGCACCTCGTAGCCCTGCATGCGTTTGCGCCGGGTCAGCGCGTCCATCAGCGTGTGGTCCAGGGCGTGGCCCATGTGCAGGCTGCCGGTCACGTTCGGGGGCGGCAGAACGATCGAATACGCGGGCTTGCCGCTCGTGGCGTCGGCCGTGAAGTAGCCGGCGTCGACCCAGCCCTGATACATCCCCGCCTCTACCGCACCCGGCTCCCAAGACTTGGGCAGGGCGTCGGCACGAGAGTTGTCAGTGGTGGTCACCCGACAATTCTAGGAACGCGCCGAGCAATGCTTCCGACCGCCTGCGATCCGCGCTATTTTTTCCCGCCCAGCAGCCCGCCCAGGATGTCGCCGATGGCGCCGCCCTTCTGTCCACCGAGCACGCTGCCCAGAATGCTGCCCAGCGGGTTGTCCCCGCCGGCCGACGCGCCGCCTGCGCCGCCGAGGATGCTGCCCAGCACATCGCCGAGCCCGCCGCCGGAGGTCCCGCCCTGAGCTGAGGACTGCTTGCCCAGGTAGGCCAGGACGATGGGGATCAGGATCGGCAGCAGCTTCTTGATCAGGTCGCCGCCGCCGGCACCGGATCCGGCCAACGCCGAGGCCACCTGATCGGTGTCGTTGCCGCCGAAGATCCGCGCGACCATCTGCTCACCCTGACCGGCGCCTTCGCCGGTGGCGATGGCCGATTCCAGTTCACTGGAGTCGATGTCGTCGGAGGCGACGTTGTGCTGGATGCCGCCGACGAGCGTGGGCACCAGGGTCTGGATCGCCTGATTCACCTCACCCTCGGGAGCACCGAGTTTGGCGGCGATGTCCGCCACCGGAATCTGGCTGTAGAGATCATCGAGACCGGCCATGATGTCCACCTTCATTGCTGGATGTGTGGCACTACCAGCCGACGCTAGTCCTCGAGGCGGACGGTCTCCAGAGAAATCTCCGCGGCCGGGAATCGGTCGAGCAGCGCATCGCCCATGGCAGCGGCGGGGGTGAGCACACCACAGAGATCGGAGAGCTTGTCGCGGTCCAGCGCCAGCGCCAGCCCGCACTCGCCGAGCATCACCGCGGTGGCCTTGTATCCCGGATCGCCCTGCTGGGCGATGGTGGCCCGGTAGCGCGCGCCGGTCGTGGTGGTCGTGTACGTCTCGGCGCGGTAGTAGCCGCGGTCGCGGGTCTGCTCGCTGGGGCCGGTGCCCGGTTTGGGCGCGACGCGCTCCACCAGCCGGCGCGGCAGGAAACGGAAGAACCGGCTGCCCAACGCCACGACACCGTTGTTGGCCGCGCTCGCCACCGCCGAGGCGACCGGTGCTGCGACCGAGGAGCCGACGCTCATGTTCTCGGCGTAGCGGAACCGGCGGCCGTACGCGTAGTTCAGAAGTGCGTTGCTGCGCCGCACAATTCGGGTGTTGTACATCGCCATCACGAAGCCGGTTGTCCATGTGCCCGCCAGTTCGCGCGCGATATTGGCGCCGCGCCGCCACGGCAGGTCGGGCTGGGGGCCGAGCTCGGGTTCGACGGCCCGGTCCTGCGTCAGCGTGTAGGGGTCCTCGAGCATGCGCCGGGTGTTCGGGTCGTTGGACGAGGCGCGAAAGACCTCGATCATCGAAGCTACGGTGCCGCCCGACACCCCACCGGAGAATCCACGCAGCACGAAGTCGGTGTCCCCGAGCTCGCCGGTGCCGTCGCGCTGGGCTTGGCGATAGAGGGCGAACACGCTCATATCCGAAGGGATGGAATCGAATCCGCACGCATGCACGATTCGCGCGCCGGTATCGACAGCCTGCTTGTGGTAGTCGTCGATGCTCTGCCGCACGAACATCGCCTCACCGGTGAGGTCGGCGTAGTCGGTGCCAGCCGCCGCACAGGCAGCTACCAGCGGCAGTCCGTAGCGGGTGTAGGGGCCGACGGTGGTGATGACGACGCGGGTGCGTGCGGCCATATCGTTCAGCGACGACGGCGACCCGGCGTCGGCGGTGAGGATCGGCCAGGACTGCGCGGCTTCGCCGAGTGTCGCGCGCACCGCCAGCAGCTTGTCCGGCGATCGGCCGGCCAGCGCGACCCGGACGTCGCCGCCCTTGCGGGCCAGGTATTCGGCGGTGAGCTTGCCGACGAATCCCGTGGCTCCGTATACGACGATGTCGAATTCCCGCTGCGCTGTCGTCATGAGTGCCAACCTACCGGTCGGTCAGCCCAGCGTTTCGGGCAACTGCACCTGCTCCCCCAGCACATGCTCGGCCAAAAACGCCGTGACCACCTGGTACCAGATCTTCGCGTGCTGCGGAGACAGCACCCAGTGGTTCTCCGACGGGAAGTACAGGAACCGATGCGCCGTGGAGCCGTCGGCGGCGGCCGGCAGGCCGGATTCGGTCAGCAGTTCGTACCACAGCCTCAGCGCCTCGCCGATGGGCACGCGGTAGTCCTTGTCGCCGTGGATCACGAGCATCGGGGTGGTGATGTTCCCGACGAAGCGGTGCGGTGAATTGGCTTGTGCCATAGCCGGTGTCATCTCACGGGCCCAGTAGTAGGCGCCGTCGGTGGTCGGGCCGAACTGATCGAGCGCCCACAGGCTGGCGTGGGTGACGATCGCCGCGAAACGGTCGGTGTGCCCGGCCACCCAGTTGGCCATGTACCCGCCGAATGAGCCGCCCATCGCCGCGGTGCGTGTGGCGTCGATGCGCGGGTCTGCCACGGCGGCATCCACGGCGGCCATCAAGTCCTCGTACGGCGGCCCGCCCCACGCGCCCCAGCCCCGCTGGATGAACTGCTGCCCGTAACCCGTGGACAGCGCGGGATCGGGCAGCAATACCGCGTAGCCGCGCGCGGCCATCAGCCACGGGTTCCACCGCCACGACCACACATTCCAGCTGCCAAGCGGCCCGCCGTGAATCCAGAGCAGCAGCGGCGCGGGTTTGCCAGTGTCGATTCCCGGGTCGCTTCGCTCCTGCCCTCCGGAGCCGGGCAGCACCAACCATGACCGCACCGGTGTGCCGTCGGCGGCGGTGGCGACGATCTCGGTGAGTTCGCCCGGCAGCTCCGGCAGGTCGACACACGGCAGCGCGGTGATCGCGCCCGACGGGTCGATGCGCACCGGGTGCGGCGGCGCCGCATAGGAGGTGCGTAGCGCGTAGACGATGCCGCCGGGTGCGCCGGTGACATCGCCGTAGCTGAAGTCGTCGGCGGTGATCTGGCGGACACCGCCGTCGAGTCCGATCGCGAAGATCGGGTGACGGCCGTTGTCGTCGCCGGTGACCAGCACCGCCGAACCGTCCGGGGTCCACGTCACCGAGGCCGGCCAGCGATCCCAGCCGGTCGCCAGCTCCGCCCACTCTCCTGTGTCCAAACTCAAGTGGCACAACGTGATTCGAGGCGCCTGCTCAGGTGTCGACACGGTTTCGCGGGTGAACGCCACCCGGGTGCAGTCCGGCGAGATGGCGGGATGTTCCAGGTCGGCCTCGAGGTCCTCGGCGAGCACCGAGCGGTCGCCGGTCTGCAGGTCGACGCGCATCAGAACCGAGCGCAGCGCCGCGTCAGGGGCGGACACCCGCCAGCTGGTGACGGCGAAGGTGCCATCCGGACTGACAACAAAATCGGTGTCGCCGAGTGCGGGACCAGGTTCACGAGTCAGGTCGGTCAGAGCTCCGTCGGGCGCGACGCCGAACAGGTGGGTCTGGTCGGGTCCCAGATCCTTGTCCCAGTGGCGAACCGGATAACCGGAGTGCAGGATTGCACTGATCTTGTTGTCCTTGCGCAGTTTTCGAAGCCGCCGGTCATCGTCGACGGTGTCGGCCGACGGCAGCAGCGGCGCACCGATCACAACGGCCGACGCGGCGCGAGCGGTCCGCACCGCGCTGATCCCGGCGGGAAGTTCGGCCAACAACCCGGCCTCCCCACCCTCGGCAGGCAGCCGCCACAGCGCGGCGGGCGGCTTGTCGTCGTCTTCGGTCGGGCGCACCGACGTGAACAACAGGTCCCCATCGGCGGTGAAGACCGGTGCAGATTCCCCCTTGGCGCCGCGAGTCAGCCGACGGGCTGGCGCTTCCCCTGCCGGATCGAGCTCCCATACCGCGGTGACGTATTCGGTTTTCGCGGTGTTGAGTTCGGCGATGCACACGACGACCCGTGATCCGTCCGCCGACACGGCCAATCCGGAGACTCGCGGCAACGCGAGGTAGTCGTCGAGGTCGTCGAAGGAGCCCGATGTCATGAGCACACGTTACGTTCAGGAGATGGCCGAGATCGCTGTCGTGGGCGCGGGGATCGCCGGACTCGCGTCGGCGGTGGCGCTGTCGCGTCGCGGCCATTCCGTCACAGTGATCGAAGAGCGCACCGACACCAGCTCGGGCGCGGGGATCAGCATCTGGCCCAACGCACTGGCCGCGCTCGACGAGCTGGGCCTCGGCGACCGGGTACGCGCCGCCGGCGGCCGGATCACCGCGGGAGCCATGCGCTGGAAGGACGGCAGCTGGCTGCGCCGCCCATCCGGTGAACGGATTGTCACCGCGCTGGGCGAACCCCTGGTGGTGTTGCAGCGCGTCGCCCTTCGCGACATCCTGGCCGGCGCGCTGGCGCCGGGCACCGTCGTCGACGGGGTCGGGGTGCGTGGCCTGAGCACCACGGCCACCGGGGTGCGCCTGCAGCTGACCGATGCCTCGACGCGTGAGGCCCAGGCGGTGGTCGGCGCCGACGGCACCTTCTCGGTCGTGGCCCGGCATCTCAACGGCCCACTGCCCCACCGCTACGCCGGCTACACGGCCTGGCGCGGGGTGTCCTCGCTGGCGATCGACGCCGATCTGGCCGGCGAGACCATGGCGGCCGGGGCCGAGGTCGGTCATGTCCCGATGGGGCCCGATCAGACGTATTGGTTCGCCACCGAGCGCGCGGCCGAGGGCGCCGCCTCACCGGGGGGCGAGCTCGCCTACCTGCGCGCCACGCTGGCATCGTGGGCCGCGCCCATCCCGGCGATGCTGGCGGCGACCGATCCGGCCGATGTGCTGCGCAACGACCTCTACGACCGCGCCCCCGCACGACGCTGGGCCTCGGGGCCGGTGGTGCTCGTCGGCGACGCCGCGCATCCGATGCGGCCCCATCTGGGCCAGGGCGGCTGTCAGGCGATCGAGGACGCCGCGGTGCTCGGCGCATTCACCGACCTGTCCCCCGATCTGCCTCGCGCGTTCGCCGCCTTCGAGGCGTTCCGTAAGCGCCGGGTGAGCACCATCGTCGCGGAATCGCGCCTGATCGGCCGGATGGTCAACCTGCGGCCGGCGGCGCTCAGCGCGCTGGCCAGCCGGGCCACCGTGGTGCTGCCGGAGGCCGTCGCCACCCGCCATCTCGCGTCGATCGCGGCGGTCTCGGCGTTTCGGCTGCCCGGTAGCCGCTAGCGCAGGCCGAGCGCGTTGGCGATGGCACGGCCCGGATCGTGGAAGGCCTGGCACATCTTGTTGAAGTCGATCGACTTGAACGGGCCGCTCAGGACGTTCGAGCAGGCGCCCTGGGCCGGAGCGGGCGCGCCACCGGCGACCGGGGTGGCGAACGCGGGGGTGCCGGCGGCCTGGCCACACGACGGCCACGCGCCCATGCCCTGCTTGCGGGCGACGTTCTCGGCGACGCGGATCTGCTCTTCGCGGGTGGCCTGGTGCGGGGCCCCGGTGCCGCCGTTGGCGGTCCAGGTCGCCTGCTTGAACTGCAGGCCGCCGGAGAAGCCGTTGCCGGTGTTGGCGGCCCAGTTGCCGCCGGACTCGCACTGAGCGACCGCGTCCCAGTTCACGCCGCTGTCAGCGCTGGCATTTCCGATGCTCAGAACGAATCCGGCCAGGGCCAGCGCTCCGGAGATGACTGCGAGGGTGACGATCCTGCGCAAAGTGCTCATTGGTTTTCCCTTCCCGACAAAGGGGGCACTGTTGTGCCGCTGTGATGTGAATCGCAGCTTGTGATGCACCTGTTACAGGCGTGTCGCTTGATTTACCTGAGAATTTTGATAAGAGAGTGGCGCAAGAAATAAGGGTGGCGCCGGATCCGCAGATCCGGCGCCACCCTTATAGAGAGCTAGCTCAGCCGCGACGGCCGCAGACCGGCCATGCGCCCCGGCCCTGGCTACGCAGCACGTTCTCGGCCACGCGGATCTGCTCGTCGCGCGATGCCATGTGCGGGGAGCCAGAGCCACCGTTGGCACGCCAGGTGCCCATGGTGAACTGCAGGCCGCCGTAGTAGCCGTTGCCGGTGTTGATTGCCCAGTTGCCGCCAGACTCGCACGCCGCGACCGCGTCCCAGTTCATGCCATCAGCTGAGGCAGTACCGGTGCCGACGACCATCGGGGCCACCAGGGCGGCGCCGCCGATCGCGGCGATCCCGAGGGAGCGTACGAGTGAGGTGCGGACGTTCTTCAAAACTTTTCCTTTCGCCGTGCAGGCGCCGGTGCCATCCCGTCGCCATCGGACGGGTACAGCCCGTTGCCGGGGCTGCCGGAATTCGGGTCGTGCCGTCTCGGTCGGGCACGACAGCGCGGCCGGCGGGAATCAAAACGACTCACAGAAAGGCCCTTCGGACCTCCCGGCCCCGCTCACACGCAGGGTTCGAATTTATGGAGTTATCGGTGGAGATGTTTGCTCCCATAGGGACCGGGTAGGACCGTACAAAGCGGATTAGAGGAAGTCACATCAACGACACGCTTATCTCGGTTCGATAACAGGACGATCACGACGCGGACCTATGAGTTGTCTGTGCAGGTCACCCCGGCGTGTCGCGACCAGGCTTTACATTGACACGCCCGTCAATTTTGTGATCTAAATCACGCACTATTTGTGGGCTGCGACACAGGATCCCGTTACGCAAAGAGCTCAATCGAGCGTGTGCGTGCCGCTGAGACAGGCGATTTCGGCACTGACGGTGCGGAGGGGCCCGAATCGTTAGCTGCGAAGCCTTACCCTTCAGCGCCGTTAGAAACGCCCAAACACCTTGTCAGCAAATGACTTTCACCTCGGCGCGGCGCGTTCATCAATGCACCTGCCGTGACGGCGCGATGGTCGGATACTGCCGTCGGAGCTCAGAATGCCTTGCGCGGCAGGCATGTTCGAGATAGTCCGAAAACGCCAAACCGCCCTACCAGCGGGCACTCCCCTGTGTTCCGCCGGCGTGGCCACCGACAAATCGGGGCGGTGCGAGTCCGCCACGAAAAGGCCAGATATTGACGCCTTCCCAGACGGCGGGCAGCCGAGATACGTTCTGGCTCAGCGGATCTAGCGCCTGAAAAACCGGCGATGAACACAATATGTCGAATTGATAAATGCTAATTTGAACTCATTGCGCAAATTGTGCGCAATTGCCGCTCTAAAGCGCTATTTGCTGCTGCAGATCAGCCGGGGAATTGACGTTAGCCAGCGCCGGGCCTGCCGGGATGACGATCCGCTGGGTGACGACGGTTTCGGCCAGCGCCCGCATGCTGCGCTCCCCGGCAGCGACCAGGGCGTCGATGTGATCGGCGAGGTCGGTGCGATAGACGCCGGCCAGGTAGTGATCCCGGCCGTCCCAGGGCAACACGATGTCGACGCCCCGATGCTCAGCCAGTTCGTCGATGACGTCGGTGGTCAGGAAGGGCATGTCGACCGCGCTGACGAACGCGCGCTCGAGACCGGCTGCCGCGGCGGCCCGAAGTCCGCGGCCGGTGGCCAGCAACGGGCCCACTCCGCGGACCTCGTCTCGCAACACCTGGGCGTCCAGCGACGGAAGTGCCTGGCCGGGAGCGGCGATCACGAACACCGGCGCGCACCGAGAACGCAGGACTCCGACGGTGAACTCCACCATCGTGGTGCCGCTGTTCGGATGCTCGAGTGTGGCCTTGTCCCGGCCCATACGCCGCGACGCCCCACCAGCCAGTACTACTGCGGCCAGCGGGGCGGGCGTAACCATCGGTGCGTCTAGATCCTCTAGTCCACGGTCCAGGTGTCGCGGCCGCGCAGCAGCGACTGCAGCGCGTGCCGGTCGTGCGGCGTGGCCTCGCGGGCCATCCGGACCTGGTCGCGCGCGGCGTCGTCGTACGTCGGCCGGCTGACCTGGCGGAAGACACCCATCACGGTGTGCTCGAGGTTCTGCTCGCTCAACCGCGAAAGCGCGAAGGCGTAGGCGGAGTCGTCGATCGTGGCGTCGTGCACCACGATGTCGCTGGCCGCGACGTCGGCGGTCTTGGCGACGTCCAGCCCGAAGCCGGTCTTGACGACGCAGTACTCACCGTTGGCGCCGAACGTGACCGGCTCACCCTGGCGGACGTTGATGATCCGCTCCTCGGCGCCTTCCTTGCGCAGCAGGTCGAAGGAGCCGTCGTTGAAGATCGGGCAGTCCTGCATGATCTCGACCAGAGCGGCACCGCGGTGCTCGGCAGCCGCCTTGAGGACCTCGGACAGACCCTTGCGGTCGGAGTCCAGCGCCCGGCCGACGAACGTGGCCTCGGCACCCAGCGCCAGTGACACGGGGTTGAACGGGTAGTCCAGCGAGCCCATCGGGGTCGACTTGGTGACCTTGCCGACCTCGGACGTCGGCGAGTACTGGCCCTTGGTCAGACCGTAGATCCGGTTGTTGAACAGCAGGATCGTGATGTTGACGTTGCGGCGCAGCGCGTGGATCAGGTGGTTGCCACCGATCGACAGGGCGTCGCCGTCGCCGGTGACCACCCAGACCGAGAGGTCCGGGCGAGCCAGTGCCAGGCCGGTGGCGATGGTCGGGGCACGACCGTGGATCGAGTGGAAGCCGTAGGTCTCCAGGTAGTACGGGAAGCGACTGGAGCAGCCGATACCGCTGACGAACGCGATGTTCTCGCGGCGCAGGCCCAGATCCGGCAGGAAGTTGCGGATCGTGTTGAGGATGACGTAGTCACCGCAACCCGGGCACCAGCGCACCTCCTGGTCGCTGGTGAAGTCCTTGGCTTTCTGCGGCTCATCGGTGGTGGGCACCCATGCCGTCTTGGACACACCAGGTGCCAGCAGATCCGAGCCGATCAGGTCAGTCATCCGTTCACTCCTGCGCCAACTGTGCCGGTACTCACGGTAGCTGCCGCGAGCCGGGCGAATTTCGCTTTGTCGCTTTCCTTTTCAGCCAGCGTCCCGTCGAGGGCGGCATCGATGATGCCTTCGAGCTCGTCGGCCAGGAACGCCATGCCTTCCACCTTGGTCACCGAATGGACGTCAGCCAGGTACCTTCCGCGCAGCAGCAGCGCCAGCTGACCGAGGTTCATCTCCGGGACCACCACGTTCGGGTACTTGGCCAGCACCTCGCCGAGGTTGGCCGGCATCGGGTTGAGGTGGCGCAGGTGAGCCCGCGCCACCTTGATGCCGCGGCGGCGTGCGCGCCGGCAAGCCTCGCCGATCGGCCCGAAGGAGCTTCCCCATCCCAGGATCAGCAGCTCGGCATCACCGGTCGGGTCGTCGACCTCGATATCGGGCACCTTGACCCCGGCGATCTTGGCCTGGCGCAACCGGACCATGAGGTCGTGGTTGGCCGGCTCGTAGGAGATGTTGCCCGACCCGTTGGCCGACTCGAGCCCGCCGATGCGGTGTTCCAGACCCGGTGTGCCCGGAATCGCGAACTGGCGGGCCAGCGTCTCGGGGTCACGCGCGTAGGGCTGGAAATCCTCGCCGGCCTTGGCGAAGTTGGGCTCGATCGCCTCGAAGTCGTTGATGTCCGGGATCCGCCACGGCTCCGAGCCGTTGGCGATCGCACCGTCGGACAGCAGGATCACCGGCGTCCGGTAGGTCAGTGCGATCCGCGCGGCCTCGATGGCCACCTCGAAGCAGTCCGAGGGAGTGCTGGCAGCCAGCACAACCACCGGCGACTCGCCGTTGCGGCCGAACATCACCTGCAGCAGGTCGGACTGCTCGGTCTTGGTCGGCAGGCCGGTGGACGGGCCACCGCGCTGTACGTCGATCACCAGCAGCGGCAGCTCGGCCATCATGGCCAGGCCGATGGCTTCCGACTTCAGCGAGATACCGGGGCCCGACGTGCTGGTCACGCCGAGGGCGCCACCGTAGGAGGCACCGATCGCGGCGCCGACGCCGGCGATCTCGTCCTCGGCCTGGAAGGTGAGGATGTTGAAGTTCTTGTGCTTGGACAGCTCGTGCAGGATGTCCGACGCGGGCGTGATCGGGTAGGTGCCGAGCACCACCTGGATGTCCGCGAGCTGACCGGCGGCGATCACGCCGTAGGCCAGGGCGGTGTTGCCCGAGATCTGCCGGTACTCACCGGGAGCCAGCTTGGCCGGGGAGATCTCGAAGGTGGTGCCGAAGGCCTCGGTGGTCTCGCCGTAGTTCCAGCCGGCCTTGAGCGCCAGCACGTTCGCCTCGGCGACATCGGGCTTGCGGGCGAACTTCTCCCGGATGAAGGTCTCGCTGGTCTCGATCGGCCGGCCGTACATCCACGACAGCAGTCCGAGCGCGAACATGTTCTTGGCGCGCTGGCCGTCCTTCTTGGTCGCGCCGATCTCCTCGACGGCGCCGAGGGTCAGCGTGGTCATCGCGACGGCCTGCACGACGTAGTCGGACAGCTCGCCGCTGTCGAGCGGGTTGTTCTCGTAGCCAACCTTCGCGAGGTTGCGCTTGGTGAATTCGTCGGAGTTGGCGATCACCAGACCGCCGCGCGGCAGGTCGCGGATGTTGGCCTTGAGCGCCGCGGGGTTCATGGCGACCAGCACGTCGGGACGGTCACCCGCGGTCAGGATGTCGTAGTCGGCGATCTGGATCTGGAACGACGAGACACCGGGCAGCGTGCCCTGTGGTGCGCGGATCTCCGCGGGGTAATTCGGTTGAGTCGCAAGGTCATTGCCGAAGAGCGCGGCCTCTGAGGTGAACCGGTCGCCGGTCAGCTGCATACCATCGCCGGAGTCACCCGCGAACCGGATGACGACCTTTTCCAGCTTCTGCCGGTTGCCCGAAGCACCGTTGCCGTTGGGACCCACGTCCCCGCCTTTCGTCCTGTCCCGCCGGGTGTGGATACCGCGTCGCTGTCAGGGTGGACGCGCCGACGGAATCGACAGCCCAGGAGTTGCTGTCACTCGCAGTACCGATTATTGCACTTTCTTAGGCAAGCCAGACCACGGCACGACGTTGACACGCCGCCAGGCCTGCGCCGAAGACACAGCTCACGGACATCCGCGACAGCCAGATGAGACAAAAGTGTGTCGTTCGTCACCTTCCGAGAATGGCATTCTCTAAGAGAAAAGCTACTCGCCGGTAGCTCTCAGTTACCGGCGTGCCTGCAGGCGTTTCTCCAGTTCACCGGCAACGAGTTCACTGGCCTCTTTGGCTGCGGCGCGCGGATCGGCGCCTGCCGCGCGATTTGCCACATAACAGGTGGTGAACATGTCGCCGGCTCCGGTGGCCTGCACACCCTCCACCCGCCATGCGGCCGGCACCCGCACGCAGCTGTCCCCCGTATAGATGTCACAGCCTTCGGATCCGTAGGTCACCAGGATCTCGGGCACTCCGAGGCGGGCCGCGGTGGCTTGGTCGAAGGGCCCGTCGGCGACGATGACAGCCTCGTCCTCGGCCAGCTTCAAGATGGACAGGTGCGCCAGCAGTTCGGTGGGGTAATGCCGATCCTCGACCAGCGGTCCCAGCTGGTCGGCGCGCACCAGGCCCTGGCCGTCGTACGCGATGCGGTGACCGCGTTGCGCCAGCAGCGCCAGCGTCTGGGCGGGAAAGTCGGTACGCAGCAGCGGCGCGAGGTGGACCCAGGTGGTGTCGGGCGCGGCGGCCTCGACCTCTGCGGCACCCCACACCGGGCCGATGGCTTCCACCGACATCCGGCGATGATCGACGTCCTCATAGTCCAACCGGAACGCGCTGGTGCGGTCTGCCGCGAGAATCCGGATCATCGAACCGAACCGGTCCAGCAGCGGGTCGAACAGGGAGTGGTCTTCGTCGGCTGCCAGCGCGACGATGCCGCCCGGGACGCCGGTGGCTTCCATGGCCACACCGGAGAACGACGCGCACCCGCCGGGGGTCTTCGGGCCCCCGTTGATCACGTCGATGGCCAGATTGCCCAGCACGGTCACGCCGTCCACCAGCTCGGCGCGCTGTTCTGGCACGGATTGTCTCCTCAATAGATTGGCGCATTCATCGTCGCCGTCGGCGCGAGATGCTAGTCGGGAATTCGGCGAATCACTGATTCGCGCGGTCAGGCGGGCAGGTTGTAGGGGGTGATCACCTGGATCGGGACGGGTCGCGCGGGCTCGCTGGGCAGCGCCCCGTGCTGCTGCAGGAGCAGCCGCATCGCGAACCGGGCATCGGCGCGCAGATCGTTGTGCAACACCGCCGAGATCCGGCCCTCCCGCAGCAGGCGGCGGTTGTCGGCGTCTAGATCGTGGGCGACAAACACCCGGCACCGCCGTCCGATCCGGTCGAAGGCCGCCACCGTCGCCGTGTTGCCGCCACCGACGGAGTAGACGGCCTCCACCTCGGGGTGCCGTTCGAGTGCGTCGAGCACCAGGCGCTGGTTGGTGGCGTCGATGCCGTCGCTGTCGCTGACCTCGACGATGCCGCGCCCGGATCTGCGCAGTCCGCTGCGGAAGCCGACCTCCCGTTCCGCCTCACCACGAAACACCGTGCGGCTCAACGTGATCAGCACGTCGGCGGGGGCTTCACCCAGCCACTGGTCCATCAGGTAGGCCGCCGTGACGCCGGCGCCGTGGTTGTCGATGCCGACGTAACCGCAGCGCGAGCTGGCCGGGATGTCGGTCGTGTAGGTCACCACCGGAACGCCGCCGGCCACCAGCCGGTCGACGGCCTCGGCCACCTCGGGCTCGTCCTGCGCTTTGAGCACCACGCCGTGGCTGCCCTTGATCCGGGCGAGCGTTTCCACCATCTGCTCGGTCGACCCTGACTCCCACAGGTGAAAGCGCGCCCGCAGCATGGCCGGGGCGAACGTCGGCAGCTCGGCTTCGACCGCAGCGCGGAAGGCGTCGGAGAACCGCTGCGGTGTCTGCATCACGACGTCGAACAGGTAGCGACGCCCGTTGAGCCGCAACTGGGCTCGCTGCTTCTCCAGATCCTCGATCGCCTGCGTCACCTCGGCCCGGGTGGCTTCCCGCACGCCGGGGCGGTCGTTGAGCACCCGGTCGACGGTGGCCTCGGACAGCCCGGACTGCTGGGCGATCTCGCGGACCTTGAATCGGTGCGCCATGCGAGGCACCCTATCCCCGGTGATGGCTTTTTGATGGTTTTCTGGTGTTGATTGCGGGCTGGATCACAGCAAGACTTTCCGCATGGTCGACGTGAGGGCACGGGTAGAGCCGTGGTTGGGCGAGGCGGTATTCCAGCTCGACGAGCTGCGAACGCTGACCGAGCGGGACACCGATCTCAGTGCGTACCCGCACGCCGCCGACGTCCGCGAGAACGTCCTGGTCTACTCCGCCGCCGAGATGGTCCTGACCGACCGGCGGACGCTGCAGGCCGAGCTGATCTCCGCACTGGCCGACGGTCCCGGCGTCGTGGTGTTCACGGGCGCGTTTCCCGCCGCGGTCGTCGATCCGGCGAGCGCGGCATTCGCTGACCTGATCGCCGCCCAGCGACAGGCCGGCGCGGCGGCGGGCGATCACTTCGGTGCGGCAGGCGCCAACGACCGGGTGTGGAACGCCGCCCAGAAACTCGCCCTGCACTCCCCCGAGGTCTACGCCGACTACTACGCCAACGACCTGCTGGCGTTGGTCTGCCAGGCCTGGCTGGGTCCGCGGTATCAGGTCACCTCTCAGGTCAATGTCGTCAATCCCGGTGGCGCGGCGCAGGTTCCGCACCGTGACTACCACCTCGGCTTCGTCGCACCCGGCCAGCTCACCGACTACCCGGCCCACGTACACCGGTTGTCGCCGACGTTGACCCTGCAGGGCGCCGTCGCGCACACCGACATGCCACTGGCGAGCGGGCCGACGATGCTGCTGCCGTACTCGCAGCTGTTCGAGGGCGGGTACGTGGCATTCAACCGCCCGGAGTTCGTCGACTACTTCGCCACCCACCAAGTACAGATCCCGCTACGTAAGGGCGACGCGGTGTTCTTCAATCCCGCGCTATACCACGGCGCGGGAGCCAATACGTCGGCCGACGTCCGGCGGATGGCGAACCTGCTGCAGATCTCGTCGCCGTTCGGCCGCGCGATGGAGGCCCTCGACCGCACCGCGATGGTGCGGGCGGTATACCCGGCGCTGCGGGCCATGACGGCTGCGGGCCGCCCGGCGGCGGACGTGCTCAACGCGGTGGTGGCCACCGCCGAGGGATATCCCTTCCCCACCAACCTCGACCAAGACCAGCCCATCGGCAGCCTGGCCCCACCCAGCCAGGTCGACGTGGTGCTCGCCGCGCTGGCCGACGATCTGACCCCCGAAGCCCTCGATGTCGCGTTGCGCGACCAGAACGAACGGAGAATCCCATGACCACACTCGGTGTCATCGGCCTCGGCCGCATCGGTGCGTTCCACACCGAAACGCTGAGCAACCTCGACGGCGTCGACGGCCTCGTCGTCACCGACGAACGTCCCGATGTCGTCTCTGCGGTCGCGGCGAAATTCGGTGCCACACCCGTGAGTTCGGTTGAGCAGCTACTGAATTCGGGCGTCGACGGCGTGGTGGTCGCAGCCGCCACCCCGGCGCACGCGGAGCTCACCCTGGCCGCTGTCGCCAAGGGTCTGCCGACGTTCTGTGAGAAGCCCATCGCCGCCACCGCCGCCGAAAGCGCCCGGGTGGCCGAGGCCATCACCCGATCGGTGGTACCGGTGCAGGTGGGTTACCAGCGTCGCTTCGACGCCGCGTTCGCCGCTGCCAAGGCCGCCGTCGACAGCGGCTCGCTCGGTGCGCTGCACACCGTTCGGAGCACCACGATGGATCCCGCTCCCCCGCCGATGGACTACATCGCCGGCTCGGGCGGCATCTTCCGCGACTGCGCCGTCCACGATTTCGACATCGTCCGCTGGATCACCGGGCAGCAGGCCGTCGAGGTCTACGCCACCGGCACCGTGCAGGGCGATCCGTTGTTCACCGAATACGGTGACGTCGACACCGCCGCCGTGGTGGTCCGCTTCGACGGTGGGGCGCTGGCCGTCATCTCCAACGCCCGCTACAACGCCCGCGGCTACGACTGCCGCCTCGAGGTGCACGGCTTCGAGGACTCCGTCGTCGCCGGCTGGGACCAGGGCGCCCCGGTCCGAAACACCGACCCGCGCAACACGTTCCCCGAGGGGCCGGCACACCACTTCTTCATGGACCGGTTCACCGAGGCCTTCCGCACCGAGCTGGCCGCCTTCGTCGAGGTCACCAAGGGCAACGCCATCAAGGGCGCGACGGTTGCCGACGCGGTCGAGGTGGCCTGGATCGCCGAGGCGGCCACCGAGTCCCTGCGCCGCGGCACTCCGGTTCGCATCGAGGAGGCCAAGGCCCGATGAACTCCATTCGTATTGCCGGTGCCCCGATTTCATGGGGCGTGTGCGAGGTGCCGGGGTGGGGCTACCAGCTGGATCCCGAGCGGGTGCTGACCGAGATGGGCAGCGCGGGCTTGACCGCGACCGAACTCGGCCCGGAGGGCTTCCTGCCATCGGATCCGGCCGAGCTGACCGCACTTTTGGGCCGGCACGGCCTGAGCTGTGTCGGCAGCTTCGCGCCGGTGGTCTTGCACGACGCCGGCCACGATCCGGTTCCCGACGTTGCCAGGGTGCTGGAATCCCTTGTGGCTGCTGACGCTTCGATGTTGGTACTGGCCGCGGCCACCGGCACCGACGGATACGACTCCCGACCCGA
Source organism: Mycobacterium sp. BK086 (assembly GCA_004362315.1). Taxonomy (GTDB): domain Bacteria; phylum Actinomycetota; class Actinomycetes; order Mycobacteriales; family Mycobacteriaceae; genus Mycobacterium. Next base: position 418,519 of record SNWL01000009.1, on the reverse strand, counting down.
TCTCGACGACGAGCAGTGGTCGACGCTGCTCACCAACCTGGACCGGCTTGCCGCAGCCGCCGCCGAGCGCGGTATCACCGCGGTGCTGCATCCTCATGTGGGCACGATGGTCGAGAAGGGTGACGAGGTGGCCCGGGTGCTGGGCGGGTCGTCGATCTCGCTGTGCCTGGACACCGGACACCTGCTGATCGGCGGCACCGATCCGCTGAAGCTGGCCCGCGCGGTGCCCGGCCGGATCGCGCACGCCCACCTCAAGGACGTCGACGCCGCGTTGGCCGCTCGCGTGCAGTCCGGCGAGCTCAGCTACACCGAGGCAGTGGCCCAGGGTATGTACACCCCGCTGGGCACCGGTGACGTCGATATCGCAGGGATCGTTGCGACGCTGCGGGACAACGGCTTCGACGGCTGGTTCGTCCTCGAACAGGACACCATCCTCGACAGCGCGCCGCAGGGCCAGGGACCGCTGCGTGACGTGTTGGCCAGCGTCGCCTACCTCCAGAGCGTCGCGGGCGGCGTACCGGCATGACGTTGCGGATCGGTGTGCTCGGGGCCTCCCGCATCGCCGACCACGCGATCGTGGGCCCGGCCCGTGAGCTGGGCCATCGGCTGGTCGTGGTGGCGGCTCGGGATCCGCAGCGGGCCAAGCATTTCGCCGATACCTATGGCGTCGAACGGGTCGCCACCAACTACGCCGACGTCATCGATGACGACGAGGTGGACGTCGTCTACAACCCGCTGGCCAATGCCCTGCACGCGCCATGGAATCTCGCGGCGATCACGGCCGGCAAACCGGTGCTGACCGAAAAGCCGTTCGCGCGCAACCACTCCGAGGCGCAGGCGGTTGCCGAGGCTGCCGAGTCAGCCGGGGTGAGCATCCTTGAGGGCTTCCACTACTTGTTCCACCCGGTGACCCGACGGATCTTCGTGTTGGCCGGCAGTGGTGAGCTGGGCGAGATCCGCCATGTCGAGGTGCGGATGGGGATGCCGGCGCCGTCGGCCGACGATCCGCGCTGGTCGCTGGAGATGGCCGGCGGGGCGCTCATGGATCTCGGCTGCTACGGCCTGCACATCATGCGCCAGCTCGGCGCGGGTGGCCTGGGCCGGCCCGAGATCGTCGCCGCCCGCGCCTCACAACGCACCCCGGACATCGACGAGTGGTGCGACGTCGACGTGAGCTTCCCGTCCGGGGCTACCGGACTGTCCGCCAATAGCATGGTCGCAGAAGCGTTCTCGTTCACGATCAGGGTTGTCGGCACCACGGGCGACGCAGTGGTCCACAACTTCATCCAGCCCCACGACGACGACCGAGTCACGATCCGCACGGCGGACGGCACGCGGGTGGAACGCCTGGGCACGCGAGCGTCCTATACCTACCAGCTCGAGGCGTTCGCCGCGCACGTACAGCAGGGCGCACCGCTGCCGATCGGTGTCGACGACGCCGTGCAGAACATGCGGTTCGTGGACGCCGCGTATGTCTCGGCGGGCATGTCGCCGCGCTGAATGGGGTTCTGCAGCGGGCCCTCATCGGGCACGATGACAGACATGCCGCAATCCTTCCCTGACGGCCATTGGGGCAGAGAAGACATCTCGCCCCTGTTCAAGCCGGTCTACGCCTTCGCCTCGACCGCACTCGGTTCCCGCGTCATCAAGGCACTCGTTCCGCTCGATCGCCGGGTGCTGAAGGCGACGAACGGCAAGTACACGCTGTTCGGTCCAACCTCGATGCCCGAGCTCCTGCTCACCACGACGGGCCGTAAGTCCGGCCAGCAGCGGGTGTCCGCACTGAGCTATCTGCGCGACGGCGACCGGCTGCTGATCCTCGGCAGCAACTTCGGCGAGCAGCGGCATCCGGCCTGGAGCATGAACCTGATTGCCGACCCGCAGGCGGTCGTGGCGATCAACGGCATCGACATTCCGGTGACGGCCACGCTGCTGAGCGGGCCGGAGGCCGAAGCGGGACTGCGGCGCTTCCTGGCCTACCCGATGTACCAGTCGTACCGCACGCGGACCGACCGGGAACTGCGGCTGTTCGCGCTGACGGTGCGCTGACTCAGCGCCCGAGCTCGTGCGACAAGGCCTCGAGCTCGTCACCGCCGGCCATCTGCTGGGTCAGGTGCTCCAGGGTGATCTCGTCATAGGTGCAGTCGAGCTTCTGGCGGCCACGGTTGAGCAGTACGAAGTGGTCGCCGACCATGTGGGCGTGGTGCGGGTTGTGCGTGATGAACACGACGCCGAAACCGGCTTCCTTCGCGGCGGTGATGTATTTCAGCACCACGCCGGACTGCTTCACACCCAGGGCGGCGGTCGGCTCGTCGAGGATCAGTACCCGCGCACCGAAGAACACCGCCCGCGCGATCGCTACACACTGGCGCTGACCGCCCGAGAGCGAACCGATCGGCACGTCGACGTCGGGAAGGTCGATTCCCATCTTCGACAGCTCGGTCAGAGTGGTGGCCCGCATCGCGTTGGCATCCAGCGACCACGGAAAGCTCTTCTTCCGAATCTCCTGGCCCAGGAAGAAGTTTCGCCACACCGGCATCAGCGGCACGACGGCGAGGTTCTGGTACACCGTGGCGATGCCCTTGCCCAGCGCGTCGGCGGGTGAGGTGAACTTCGTGGCCTCGCCGTCGACGAGCAGCTCACCGTCGGTCTGCTGATGCAGCCCGGCGATGATCTTGATCAACGTCGACTTGCCCGCACCGTTGTCACCGAGGATTCCGGTCACCTGGCCAGCGTGCACCCGGAGCGAGATATCTTTGAGCGCAGTGATATTGCCGTAGCTCTTGCCGACGTTCTTCAACTCGACGAGAGGCACGGGGCCGCCGGACGGGGCTTCTTCGGTGGGACGATCCATGGTCGCGGTCACTTCTCTCTCACCTCTTGGCGGCGTAGTTACGGAAGGCGTTGTTGGCGATCACCGCGAACAGCAGCATCGCGCCCAGGAAGAACTTGAACCAGTCCGGGTTCCAGCCCGCATAGACGATGCCCTGGTTGGTCATACCGAAGATGAACGCGCCGATCGCGGCCCCGACTGCGGTGCCGTAGCCACCGGTCAGCAGACAGCCGCCGATCACCGCGGCAATGATGTAGAAGAACTCGTTGCCGATGCCCTGCCCGGACTGAACGGTGTTGAACGCGAACAGCAGATGCATGCCCACGAACCAGGCGCAGAAACCGACGAACATGAACAGGCCGATCTTCACCTTCGTCACCGGCACGCCGACCGCACGGGCGCTCTCCGCGTCACCGCCGACCGCGAAGATCCAGTTGCCGATCTTGGTCTTGAACAGCACCCAGGTGGCCACCGCGGTGAACACCAGCCACCACACGACGGTGATGCGGATGCTCACGCCGAACAGCGTGAACGACGAGGCGAACACCTTCTGGGCCGAGTCCCAGCCCTGCATGTCGCTGACGCTTTGCGTAGCCACTTGGCCGGCAAGGAGTTTGGTCACCGCGAGGTTGATACCGGCCAGCATGAAGAACGTGCTCAGCGTGATCAGGAAGGACGGGATCTTGGTCTTCATGACCAGGAAGCCGTTCAAGAACCCGACGGCCAGCGCCAGGATCAGCGCCAGACCGGCACCGGCCCACAAGTTGAGGTGCAGGTTGTAGGACAGCATCGACGCGGCCAGCGAACTGAATGTCACTGCGACGCCGGTGGACAGGTCGAACTCCCCACCGATCATCAGGACCGCGACACCGCAGGCCATGATCCCGATGGTCGAGCTGGCGTAGAGCACGGTGGCCAGCGACGAGGCCTGACGGAACGGCTCGGCCACGACGAGGAAGAACACGAAGATCCCGATGGCGCCGATACCCGCGCCCATCTCGGGCCGAATCAACAGGCGTTGCAGCCGATTCCGTTCCTTGACACGTTCGTCGCGGACAACCTTGTGGTCGGCGACCTCGAGATCTGCTTGCGTAGTCATGTCTTTCCCCAGGGTCGCTATCGGGTTCCGCCCTTGGCCAATTCGGCCACGGCGTCAACGTTGGACTTGTCGATGAAGGACGGGCCGGTCAGCGTCGGCTGGTTGCCACCGATGACGTTCTTGTTGGATAGGTACAGCCACAGCGAGTCGACGGCCAGGTAGCCCTGCAGGTACGGCTGCTGGTCGACAGCCCACTGCACGTCGCCCTTCTGGATCGCGTCGACGAGCGCGGCGTTGGTGTCGAAGGTGGCCACCTTGGCGTTACTGCCCGCGTTCTTCACCGACTGGACAGCGGTCAGCGCGAACGGCGCACCGAGGGTCAGGACCATGTCGATGGCCGGATCCTGTTGGAGCTTGGCGGTGATCGTGGACTCGACCGATGGCATGTCCTTGCCATTGACGTTGAGGATCTCGGTCGCCGGGAAAGTGTTCTTCACGCCGGCGCACCGCGCTTCGAGGTCGACGTGACCCTGCTCCTGGATCACACACACGACCTTCTTGACGCCGTCGGCCTGCAGGCGCTTGCCCGCTTCCTGACCGGCGATGTACCCGTCCTGGCCGAAGTACTCCTTGACCCCCATCCCCTGCCAGGCATCCAGACCGGCGTTGAAGGCGACGACGGGGATGCCCTTGGACTCGGCGTTCTGCACGGCAGCCTTCATCGCGTCCGGCTTGGCCAGCGTGACGGCGATGCCCTTGACCCCGCTGTCGATCGCGCTCTGCACGAGATTGGCCTGGTTGGGCGCCTCAGGATCGCTCGAGTAGCGAAGCTCGATGTTGTCCTTCTTGGCCGCCGTCTCCGCGCCCTTGCGGACCAGATCCCAGAACGAGTCACCGGGGACCTCATGGGTGATCATGGCGATCGTCATGCGGGGCGTATCGACGGTGCCTCCGCCGGACCCGCTGCCGTTGTCCCGGGGCTTGCCACCGGTGGCCGAACAGGCACCGAGCCCGATGACAAGCACACCTGCGCCTGCCATGGCCGCTAGCCGAGTGAACCTCATGACGACTCCTTGTCCATCGCGCACGACACGCTGATCTCTCGATGTAATACGGCTCACAGCAGAAAGTCAAGACTTTGTTAGGACATTTGGACTGCATGTCAAATGCTAGGGTGCTGCCCATGAGCGACTTCGAGCTGGCGATCTGCGCCGAGATGGTGTTTCGCGACTTGCCGATCCTGGACCGAGTGCGCCGCATCGACGAGCTGGGTTTCGCAGTCGAGATCTGGTCCTGGCACGACAAGGACCTGGCGGCGCTGGCCGCGACCGGGGCGCGCTTCTCGTCGATGACGGGCTACTTGCACGGTGACCTGATCGATCCGGCCAGCGCCGACGAGGTGGTTCGGACTGCCGAGCTGAGCATCAAAGCCGCTGCGACACTTGGTGTTCCGCGACTCAACCTGCACACCGCCGAGCTCGTCGACGGTCATGCGGCCCGGCCGCGTCAGCGGGCCACCGGCCAGATGTGGCTGACGGCCCAGCGCACACTCGAGCGGATCGGGGAATTGGGCGCCGCGGCCGGCGTGATGTTCTGCGTGGAGAACCTCAACACGATCGTCGACCACCCCGGCGTCCCGCTGGCCCGCGCCAAGGACACGCTCGCGCTCATCGAGGGCGTGGGGCATCCGAACGTCAAGATGATGCTCGACCTCTACCACGCCCAGATCGGCGAGGGGAACCTCGTCGAGCTGGTTCGCCGATGCGGTGACGCGATCGGCGAGATCCAGGTAGCCGACGTGCCCGGCCGGTGTGAGCCCGGCACCGGCGAGATCCACTACCCCGCTATCGCGACGGCGTTGCGCGAGATGGGCTATTCCGGACCGATCGGCCTGGAGGCATGGGCTGCCGGCGACAGCGAAGCGGCACTGCACGCGTTCCGGGCGGCGTTTACCTGACCGCGAGCAAGAAAGTCAGTAGCGCGCCCACCGAACGATGACGGTTCCGTCCCCACCGGCCAGAATGCCCCTGCGCTGCATGTTGATCTCCACGTGACCATCGGCCGCGGCGATGCGGCGTGCGGGTCCGGCCACGAGCTTCGGGCTCGTGGTCAGACACAACTCGTCGATCTCGTTGTCCGACACGAATTGCGAGAACAGCGTCGGCCCGCCCTCCACGAGCACCCGGTGCAGACCCAACTCGCCGAGCGTGTTTCGGATTGCCGCGGAACCGATTCGGTCACCGGGAAGCTCGATCACCCGCGCCTCGGATTCGTCGAGCACACGTCGCGCCGCGGCATCGGCGTTCGCCGCGACGAACACCACCGGCGGGACAGTCACATTGCCCAGGACCGCGGGCGGCACCACCCCGCGGCTGGACACCACCGCCACCGGCAGGGTGGCGGCCAGCCCCCTCGACAGCCGCCAGGCCTGTGCCTCCGCGGACATCCGAATATCGGCATATGGCTTGGAGCACGCGGTCGTCGCACCGACGAGAACCACATCGGCGACTTCCCTCAACCGGCCGAACACCCGCCGGTCGGTCGGTGTCCCCAATTTGCGCCCCGACCCCTCCAGCGTCACCGCCCCGTCGATGCTTGCGATGAAGTTGGCCCGAAACAGCGGCGCGGCAAGGTCGGCCGGGTAGGCGAACAGATCGCGCAGCGCGTCGTCGGTGAGGGCCTCGGCGTCGTGCAGTATCGGGGGTGAAGTGCCGGCAAGGGTCGTCATCGGGACACACTCACCTCTCTGCTGGGCCGAACATCTGAAGCGAGGGCCGACGCCGGCGTGCGTTCCCGGCCAACCAGGAACAGGGCGGTGAGGACGCCCATCGCGGCCGCGGTCGCCGGAAGCAACATCGACTGCGACATCGCCTCGGCGAGCCCACTTCTCGGCGGTTCGTCGCCCAGCAGGGCCGCCATCAGCGCCGCGATGCTCGCGCTGGACAGCGCCGCCCCCAGGTGCCGGGCGGTGTTGCACAGTGCCGAACCCGCGCCCGCCAAATCGGCGGGCAGCGCACGCGATGCGATCACCGCGAGCGGCTCCCAGGTGAACGCCCCCGCAGCGCCCACCAAAGCCAGCGGTAACACCAACCGCCACAACGCCGTTACCGCCGACATGTCCATCGCGAGCCAGAACAGCGCGCTCGCGAGCAACACGAAACCGAATATGACGATCGGACGGGGGTGGACTCGGTCGACGATCCGCCCCACCACCGGCGCCAGCACAACGGTTGCGACGGCCATCGGCGCGGTGAGCAAGGCGGCATCCAGCGGCGAGAGCCCCCGCACCTCTTCGAGATAGATCATCAGCGGGATGACGAAGGCGACGAAGGTGAAACTGGCCAGAGCGATTCCGGCATTGGAGAGAACGAAGTTCCGATGCGCGACCAGCGGAAGCGGGATCAGCGGCTCATGCGGATGAATGGCCTGCCAGCCGAAAAACGCGGTGATCAGTGCTAGTCCACACATGATCGTCACCCAGATCCATGCGGACCAATCGGCGTTCTCACCCTCTTGCAGCCCATAGACGATCAAGCAGATCCCTGTGCCGGACAACCCCACGCCGAGGAGGTCGAAATGCAGGTGCCTGCCGGGTAGTGCGGGAATCAGCCATACCCCCAGGGCGAGCCCCACCGCGCCGATCGGGGCGTTGATGAAGAAGATCCACTGCCAGCCCAGCTCGTCCAGCAGCACACCGCCCAGGATCGGACCCGCGAACAGACCCACGCCTGTGGTGGCGCCCCAGACGGCCATCGCCATACCGCGCCGGTCGGACGGAAAGATACGGGTGATCGTGGCGAAGATCTGCGGCGCCAATAGCGCGGCGCCCACGCCTTGGACGACCCGCGCGACGGTCAGCATCGGCAGCGACGTCGTCAGCCCGCACCACACCGACGACGCGCTGAAGATGGCCAGCCCGAGCAGATAGACGGGTTTGGTCCCGAATCGATCTCCGAGCCGTCCGCCGACCAACAGAAGCGCGGCGAATGCCAGCAGGTACCCACTTGTCGCCCACAGGGCGGAGTCGTAGTCGACCCCGAACTCGTTTTTGAGCACCGGATTGGCCACCGCGACAATGGTCGAATCGACCACGATGAGAAACAGGCCGATCATCATGACCCACAGCGCGCGGAACGGATGGCTTTCGGTCACTGTCCCCCCGCCGTCATCGACGCAGCCGGAAAGTGAAATTGTCACATGCGTCGGGAGAGTTAGCCGATCAAATCAAATTTTCGAATCCCCAAGGCAGTAGGCGTAATTCACGCTCTGATCTTGATTTCATTTGCCACTACCGCGGCCTGGTTGCATTTCTGCACGATCTGTCGGCCATCGGCGCGTGGAGGAAGGTTCGCCGAAGTTGCACGTTCCGGTCATATTGCCACCGGCGCGGCCTGACCCTCGGCGTCGGCCTGGAACCGCTCTTCGAGCTCTTCGAGGGTGGTTCCCTTCGTCTCCGGCACGTAAGCCCGAACGAACAGCCATGAGCCGACATTGATCACGACGAACAGAAGGAACGTTCCGGTCGAACCGAGCGCGGAGTTCAGCAACGGGAACAAGAAGGAAATGATCGCGTTGGTGCACCACAGCACGAACACCGCGATACCCATCGCGAAGCCGCGGATGCTCAGCGGGAAGATCTCGGAGAGCAGCAGCCACACGCAAGTGCCGATGAACATCTGAACGAATGCCACGAAAAGCACCATGCACGCGAGGATCACGTAGCTGCGCGTGGTCGACGCGGGCAGTAGGAAGGTCAGCGACAGCGCCACCTGTGACAGCGCGACACCGGCGAAGCCGATGAGCAGCATCGTGCGCCGGCCGACGTAGCCCAGCAGGATGATGCCGATGATGGTGGTGACCACCGAGGTGACTCCGACGGCGATCGTGGCCACCAGTGCCGCGCTGACGCCGAGGCCGCTCTGTTCGAGGATGGTCGGCGCGTAGTAGTTCACCGTGTTGATACCGGTGGCCTGCTGGACGATCGCCAGCCCGCAACCGATGAGCACCACACGCCGGATCCACGGCACATCGCGAATCAGGCTGAAGGGGGCGCTCTTCGTCTTCAGCATGTGCGCGGTGTGTTCGACGATCAACGCGTACTCGGCGTCCGCCTCCCCCGGTGTGCGGCTGAGCCCGAGGACGTTTCGTGCCTCGGCCATGCGCCCCTTCAGCCCGTACCACCGCGGGGAATCGGGCAGCGCGAGCATGCCGAGCAGCAGCGCGACCGCGGGCACGATCGCCACGGCCAGCATGACCCGCCACACGTGCGGATCGTGAATGACGTGATCCAGCAAGGCATTCGTGGCGAAGGCCAGCATCTGTCCGGTGACGATCATCAGCTCGTTGATCGTGACCATCCGGCCCCGCCGATCAGCCGGCGCCATCTCGGCCAGGTACAGCGGGCAGGTCACCGCCGCGGCCCCGACGCCGAGTCCCAGGATGATCCGCGCGGCCACCATGATCTGAACCGTCGGCGCCAAGGCACACCCCAGTGCGCCGATCAGGAACAGTCCCGCGCACACCAGCAGGCTGCGCTTGCGGCCGATCCGGTCGGCCACGCGGCCGCCGAACAGCGCCCCGAAGGCCGCCCCCGGGAACAGCAGCGAGCTGACCACCGTCGCCTCGCCGAACGAGCTGAGGTGCAGATCGTCCTTCATGTACAGAAGCGCGCCGGAGATCACCCCGGTGTCATAGCCGAACAACAGGCCGCCCAGGGTCGCGATCACGGTGAGCCTGGTGAGGAATCGACCTGAGGATGTGCCGGGGTGTGTGGTGGTCATGGCCGGGTCTTTCTGATCAGAGGCATTGGGGCGTAAGCGAGCTGGCGTCACGCAGCGTGTTGGCGGCTACCTGCAGCCCTTCGAGCTGGTCGAGCTCGGTGTCCTCGTGCTCGATGTTGACGGCCATATCGGGATCGACGCGGTACAGCGCGGCGATGAACCGCGACCAGAACTCGACGTCGTGTCCGCGTCCGACGGCGACGAAGTCCCAGCTGGAGTTCACCGGCCACTGGTTGACGACGTGGCGGCCGCCGAGTCCGGTCTGTTTGTGCCCCTTCGGAACTCGGGTGAACCGATCGTCGAGCACGCCGGCGACCGAGCATGCCGGGTTGATCCGGGTGTCCTTGGCGGCAGCGTGGTACACCAGGTCGCCGAGGTAGTCGATGGCATCGATCGGGTCGATGCCCTGCCAAAACAGGTGGCTGGGATCCATCTCGGCGCCGACGTGGGTGGCGTCGATCTTTTCCACGAGCCGGCGCATGGTCGGCGGGTTGAAGACGAGGTTCTGCGGGTGCATCTCGATGCAAACCTTGACGTCGTGGTCGCGGGCCAGCGCGTCGATCTCGCGCCAGAACGGAACCGCCACCGAATCCCACTGATAGTCAAGCGAATCCAGGTACCCGCTGTCCCATGGGTTGACGTGCCAGGCCGGCCACCGGCCACCCGGGTGGGCGGCGGGCAATCCCGACATGGTCACCACTCGACGGACGCCGAGGAGGGCGGCGGTACGAATCGCGCGGCGCAGGTCGTCGGCGTCTTCTGGCCCGACCTCAGGATCGGCGTGCAGCGGGTTGCCGTTGACATTCAAGCCGGTCAGCTCGATCCCCGCGGCATCGAAGATGCCGAGGTACTCGGCCGGCGCGATGGTCCCGGCCAGCAGCTCGTCGATCGGTAGGTGCGGCGTCGGCAGGAATCCACCGGCGTTGATCTCGGCACCGTCGAGCCCGAGAGACCGGATGGTCGCGAGCGCGGTCCGCAGCGGCTGGTCGTGAAGTACCGCGGTGTAAACGCCGAATTTCATGGCCGGAAATCCTCTCGACTAAAGCGCGTTAGTAACGCGCGTTAGACGTACTATGGTCGACACCGGATGTTGTGTCAACCGTCACAGGGAGGAACCTCATTGACCAGCTCGTCGCCCGGCGCCCGGCCCGCCCGCCGGTCGCCCACCATGGCCGACGTCGCCACCCGCGCCGGGGTGTCGCGGACCCTGGTGTCCTTCGTGCTCGACGGCAAGCCCGGCGCCAGCGAGGCCACCAAGCAGCGGGTTCTTGCCGCTGCCGACGAGCTCGGTTACCGGCCGGACTCGGCCGCGCGTCTGCTGGCCCGCGGTCGCAGCCGCACTCTCGGCGTGCTGATGGACGTCCGCCAGCTGTTCGAGGCCGACCTCGTGGCGGGAATCTATCCGGCCGCCGAGGAGCTGGGCTACGAGGTGTTGCTGTCGGCGAATCTGCCCGACCGCGAGGAGTCGGTGTCGGTTGAGGCACTGCTCAGCCACCGCTGCGGCAGCCTGATCCTGCTGGGCCCGATGTCGGGCACCGAATATCTGCACGGCCTCGCCGGGAAGGTTCCGGTGGTCGTGGTGGGCCGGCGGCTGGATCCGGCACCGGGCCTCGCGACGGTCCGCACCGACGACGTCAAGGGCATCCGCGAGGCGGTCGACTATCTCGTCGAGCTCGGGCATCGCGATATCCGCCATGTCGACGGTGGCTCCGATCCGGGTTCACCGGACCGGCGTCGCGCGTATCGCGCCGCGATGCGCCGTCACGGAATCTCCGAGTACGCCAAGGTGATTCCGGGCGCTCATACCGAGGAGGCCGGCGCCGAGGCGGCACGGGTGATGCTGGCCGACGGCGATCTGCCCACCGCGGTGCTGGCCGGTAACGACCGCTGCGCACTCGGCCTGCTCGATGTGTTCACCCGGGCGGGCGTCGACATACCCGGCGAGCTGTCACTGATCGGCTACGACGACAGCAGGCTGTCCGACAACCCGCGGATCGACCTCACCACCGTGCACCAGGATGCGGCCGCGCTCGCGCGTCACGCCGTCCGGCTGGCGATCGAGATGCTCGAAGAGCGCGAAATCGATTCACCCGATGTGGTTTTGGAGCCCGAACTGGTGGTGCGCGGTACCACCGCTCCCCCGCGTCAGCGGTCGACGAGCGTGGTGTCGAAGTAGTAGCGGGAGGCGCGATAGCAATGCGTACCGAACTCGACCGCGCGCCCGGAGTCGTCGAACGCGGTGCGGTCCATGGTCAACAGCGGTGCGCCGGGCTTCTCGTCCAGCAGCCGGGCTTCGCTGCGGGTGGCGGCCTTGGCGCCGATCCGCTGGCTGGCCAGCCGGATGTGCACGCCGCGTCCGCGCAGCGACTGGTAGAGGCCGTTGCGCTCGAGTTCCTCGGCGTCCGGCGCGATTTCGACCGGGAGGTAATTGGTCATCAGAGCCAGCGGCTCACCGTTGGCGCACCGCAGGCGCTTGATGCAGGCGACCTCACGGTCTTCGGCGAGGTTGAGTTCCCGCGCGACGTCCTCGTCGGCCGGCCCGACATGGAATTCGAGCAATTGGGTGGTCGGTTCCTGCCCCGCCCGGACCAGGTCGTCGAAGAGACTCGTCAACTCGACCCGGCGGTGCACCGGATTCTGGACGACCTGAGTGCCGACCCCCCGTTTGCGAACCAGCAAGCCCTTGTCGACAAGCTCCTGGATCGCGCGCCGGGTGGTGGGCCGGGACAGGGTCAATCGCTTGGCCAATGCCAGCTCATTCTCGAACCGATCGCCGGGCGCAAGTTCGCCACTTCGGATGGCGGCCTCGATCGCCTGGGAGAGCTGATAGTAGAGGGGAACAGGGCTTGACCTGTCCAATTCGACCGCCAACGGCACATCGACTCCGATCTCGAACTCGAAACCCCAACAGTAGCTGAAGTCTAACACCGATTGACTAAAAGATAGAATGTCAGGACAAAGTATTGACAGACCGCTGTGGCGCGGGGCACAGTCGTAACAAGTCCCCATCGAGCCCTGAAGAGAGCTGACGTGACTACTACCCCACAATTCGACGTGCTCGCCATCGGGCGCAGTGGTGTCGACATCTACCCGCTGCAGGTCGGTGTCGGCCTGGAGCATGTGGAGTCGTTCGGCAAGTTCCTCGGTGGCAGCGCGGCCAACGTCGCCGTCGCCGCCGCCCGCCTCGGTAACCACACCGCACTGATCTCCGGAGTAGGGGCCGACCCGTTCGGCCGTTACGTGCGCGCCGAGCTGGGGCGCCTGGACGTGGACAACCGCTACGTCAACGTCCACCCGGAATACCCGACGCCGGTGACATTCTGCGAGATCTTCCCGCCCGACGACTTCCCGCTGTACTTCTACCGCAAGCCCAGCGCACCCGATCTGCAGATCACCGCCGGCGAGCTCGACCTCGCCGCGATCCGCGACGCCCGGCTGTACTGGTCGACCGTCACCGGACTGTCCGAAGAACCAAGCCGCGGTGCGCATTTCGCGGCATGGGAGGCCCGCGAAAGGAAGCCCCTGACGGTTCTGGACCTCGACTACCGGCCGATGTTCTGGGACTCCCCCGCCGCGGCCTCGGTCCAGGTGCAGCGTGCGCTTGCCCACGTCACGGTGGCGGTCGGCAATCGGGAAGAGTGCGAGATCGCCGTCGGAGAGACCAACCCGCACAAGGCCGCCGACGCGCTGCTCGATCTGGGTGTGCAGCTGGCGATCGTCAAGCAGGGACCGCGCGGAGTGCTGGGCAAGACCCGCAGTGCATCGGTGACGGTCCCGCCGATCGAGGTCGACGTGGTCAACGGACTCGGCGCCGGCGACAGCTTCGGCGGCAGCCTGTGCCACGGGCTGCTGCACAACTGGCCGCTGGAGAAGACGTTGCGCTACGCCAACGCCGCCGGTGCGATCGTCGCGTCGCGTCTGGAGTGCTCGACGGCGATGCCGACCGCCGTCGAGGTTGCCGAACTCGCCGAGCAGATCGCGGTGGAGGCCGTCAATGTCTAGCCCCTGCAAGGACTACGCCGACGTCACCGATCTGCGCGCAGCCGACCCCGCCGCGATCGCACGGGCGTGGCAGAACCGCACTACCCGTCCGGTCGTGCGTGGCAACGGGCGGCTGATGATCGTCGCGGCCGACCACCCGGCCCGCGGCGCACTGGCCGTCGGCTCACGACCCACAGCGATGAACAGCCGCACCGACCTGCTCGACCGGCTGCGCACGGCGCTCGCCGACCCCGGCGTCGACGGCGTGCTGGCCACCTCCGACATCCTCGACGACCTGCTGCTGCTCGGTGCTCTCGAGGACAAAGTGGTGTTCTCGTCGATGAACCGCGGCGGGCTGGCCGGCGCATGCTTCGAACTCGACGACCGGATGACCGCCGCCACCGCCGAGTCCACCGCCACCGCGAAGATGAACGGCGGAAAGATGTTGTGCCGCATCGACCTCGGCGACCCCGGCACAGTGTCCACCCTGGCGGCCTGCGCCCAGGCCGTTGACGCGCTGGCCGCGCACGGGCTGATCGCGATGGTCGAACCGTTCCTGTCCACCCGCGTCGACGGCAAGGTCCGCAACGACCTGAGCCCGGACGCGGTGATCAAGTCCATCCACATCAGCCAGGGGCTGGGGTCCACCTCGGCTTACACCTGGATGAAGCTGCCGGTCGTCGACGAGATGGACAGAGTGATGGAGGCGACCACCTTGCCGACGCTGCTGCTCGGCGGCGACCCCGCCGATCCCGACGAAGCCTTCGCCAGTTGGGAAAAGGCACTGTCGCTGCCGTCGGTACGGGGCTTGATCGTAGGTCGCACGCTGCTCTACCCGGCCGATGACGACGTGAGTTCCGCGGTCGCGACCGCCGTCTCGATGGTGAGGTGAATGGATGCACAGTAAGTACTACATCCCCGCGCGCAGCGCACAGCTGCCGCTGACCGTCGACGTGACACCGGAGTCGGCGGGCTGGGCCGAATCCTCGCTACAGGTCCTCGAATTGGACGATTCGCAAAGTGCCGAGCTGCATACCCGGGACACCGAGGTGATGATCCTGCCGCTGGCGGGCGGCGGCAGGATCGTCTGTGGCGGAGAGACGTTCGAATTGTCGCGCCGGGAATCGGTTTTCGACGGGCCGGCCGACATGGTGTACATCGGTATCGACCAGGAGTACGTGATCGCGGGCGAGGGCCGGTTCGCGATCTGCGGCGCCCGCGCAACGACGTCGTTCCCAAACCGCCGGGTCGCCGCCGCGGATGTCGCCGTCGAGCTGCGCGGGGCGGGCAACTGTAGCCGCCAGGTCCACAATTTCGGCACTGCAACGACATTCGAAGCCGACTCGCTGATCGCCTGCGAGGTGATCACCCCCGGCGGCAACTGGTCGAGCTACCCCGCGCACAAGCACGAGGAGAACACCGACATCGAGACCCAGCTCGAAGAGATCTACTACTTCGAGATCGCCGACAGCCCCGCGGGCACTCCCGGTTTCGGCTACCACCGGGTGTACGGCACCCCGCAGCGGCCGATCAAGGTGCTCGAAGAGGTGCGCTCCGGTGATGTGGTGCTGGTCCCGCACGGCTATCACGGCCCGTCGATCGCGGCGCCCGGCCACCACATGTACTACCTCAACGTCATGGCCGGCTCCGGACCCAACCGGGCCTGGATGATCTGTGACGACCCGAACCACACCTGGCTGCGCGGCAGCTGGGAGCACCAGGAGATCGACCCCCGGCTGCCCATGGGCAGCCCTTCCCAAGGAGCCTGACCGTGGTATCCACCGCGCCGAAGTCGACCGAGAAGCTGGCCGATACCGAAGCCACCGTGCGACTCACCGTGGCGCAGGCCACCATTCGGTTCCTGGCCAACCAGTACGTCGAGCGTGACGGGCTGCGTAGCAAGTTCTTCGCCGGGTGTTTCGGCATCTTCGGCCACGGCAACGTGGCCGGGCTCGGCCAGGCGTTGCTGCAGGACGAGGTCGAGTCATTGGAGGCGGGCCGCGAGCCCGGTCTCAGGTATGTGCTCGGCCGCAACGAGCAGGCCATGGTGCACACCGCGGTCGCCTACGCGAGGCAGACAGACCGTCTGGAAGCCTGGGCCGTCACCGCCAGCGTCGGACCCGGCTCCACCAACATGCTGACCGGCGCCGCATTGGCGACCATCAACCGCCTGCCGGTGCTGCTGCTGCCGGCCGACACCTTCGCCACCCGGGTGAGCTCCCCCGTTCTCCAGGAACTCGAACTGCCCTCCTCCGGCGACGTGACGGTCAACGACGCGTTCAAGCCGCTGTCCCGCTACTTCGACCGGGTGTGGCGGCCCGAACAGCTGCCCGCCGCACTGCTGGGCGCCATGCGGGTGCTCACCGATCCCGTCGAAACCGGTGCGGCAACGGTGTCGATCCCCCAGGACGTCCAGGCCGAGGCCCACGACTGGCCCGAATCGCTGTTCGCCGAACGCACCTGGCACATCGCCCGGCCGCTGCCCGAACGCTCGGTGATCGCCCGCGCTGCCGAGATCATCGCCGCCGCGCAACAGCCGCTGATCGTGGCCGGCGGCGGTGTGCATTACTCCGGGGCAGAAGAAGCGTTGGCCGCGTTGGCCGCAAAGACCGGTATCCCGGTCGCCGAAAGCCAGGCCGGTAAGGGTTCACTGCGCTTCGACCACCCGCAATCCGTCGGCGCGGTCGGCTCGACCGGCACCACCGCCGCCAACGCGCTGGCCGCCGAGGCCGATCTGATCATCGGGATCGGCACCCGCTACAGCGATTTCACCTCGGCGTCGCGGACCGCGTTCAACAACCCCGACGTGCGGTTCGTGAACATCAATGTCGCATCGCTGGACTCGGTCAAACAGGGTGGGGTCAGCGTCGTCTCCGACGCCCGGGAAGCCATCGAGGCACTCGGTCCGGCGCTGGACGGGTACACCGTGAGCGACGAATACCGTTGCCGGGTCACCGAATTGGCTGCCGAGTGGGAGGACACGGTGTCCTCGGTGTACGCCTGCGAGGACGGGGTGCAGCTGAACCAGAATCAGGTCATCGGACTGGTCAACACGCTGTCCGAGCCGCGCGATGTCGTGGTGTGCGCCGCGGGCTCGATGCCCGGGGATCTGCACAAGCTGTGGCGTACCCGCGACCGCAAGGGCTACCACGTCGAATACGGCTACTCCTGCATGGGCTATGAGATCGCCGGTGGCATCGGCGTGCGAATGGCAGCACCCGATCGCGACGTGTTCGTCATGGTCGGCGACGGCTCGTACCTGATGATGGCCACCGAGCTGGTGACCGCCGTCCAGGAGGGCGTCAAGATCATCCCGGTTCTGGTGCAGAACCACGGATTCGCCTCCATCGGCGGACTTTCCGAGTCCCTGGGTTCTCAGCGCTTCGGCACCGCCTACCGCTACCGCAGCGGCGACGGCCGGCTCGACGGCGACAAGCTGCCGGTCGATCTCGCCGCCAACGCTGCCAGCCTGGGCGCCGACGTCATCAAGGTGACCACCGCCGCGGAGTTCGCCGACGCGATCAAGGCGGCCAAAGCCGCCGAGCGCACCACCGTGATTCATGTGGAGACCGACCCGTTGATCTACGCACCCGACAGCCAGTCCTGGTGGGACGTACCGGTTTCCGAAGTCTCCAGCCTGGAGTCCACCCAGACCGCCTACCAACGGTATGCGGACTGGAAGAAAGTCCAACGCCCCCTTATCAACCCGTCAGACCGCTAGAGGACATCGTGAGCACAATTCTCGTCGGATCCGCCCCCGACTCCTGGGGCGTCTGGTTCCCGAACGATCCGCAGCAGACGCCCTACACCCGCTTCCTCGACGAGGTCGCCGCCTCCGGCTACCAGTGGATCGAGCTGGGCCCGTTCGGCTACCTCCCGACCGATCCCCGGCAGCTCGCCGATGAGCTCGCGGCACGCGATTTGAAGCTGTCGGCCGGAACGGTTTTCGAGCACCTGCACCAGGATGGTTCCTGGGATGCTGTGTGGAAGCAGATCGAGGATGTCGCGAAACTGACTGCCGCCGTTGGCGGTAAGCATGTCGTGGTCATCCCCGAGATGTGGCGCGACCCGTCCTCGGGCGCGGTGCTGGAGGATCGCACCCTGACGCCCGAGCAGTGGCGCAAGAAGACCCAGGGCATGAACGAACTGGGCAAGGCGATGTTCGAGCAGTACGGGGTGCGCGCGCAGTACCACCCCCACGCCGACAGCCACGTCGACACCGAGGAGAACGTCTACCGTTTCCTGGACGGCACCGACGGCGAGTTCGTCAACCTGTGCCTGGACACCGGGCACATCTCGTACTGCGGCGGCGACAACATCGCGATCATCCGCCGTGCGCCCGAGCGCATCGGCTACCTACACCTCAAGCAAGTCGACCCCGAGATTCGCGCCAAGGTCGAGGCCGAGGACCTGCCGTTCGGCGAGGCCGTCAAGCTCGGTGCGATGACCGAGCCACCGCGCGGAATCCCCGATATGCCACCGCTTCTCGCCGAGATCGAGACGCTCGGCATCGACGTGTTCGCGATCGTCGAGCAGGACATGTACCCCTGCGAGGTCGACGCTCCGCTGCCCATCGCCAAGCGCACCCAGAAATACCTGGGTTCCTGTGGCGTCCCGTCCGTTCGTTTCAGCTAGGAGACACGATGTCTGACCTTCGTATCGCGGTTCTCGGCGTGGGCCTGATGGGCGCCGACCATGTCGCCCGCATCGACAGCAGGATCAAGGGCGCCCGGGTGGCCGTCGTCAACGACTACGTCACCGAAAAGGCCGAGCAGATCGCCGCCGGTATCGACGGCTGCCGGGCGATCGCCGATCCGCTCGACGCCATCGCCGACGCGCAAGTCGACGCCGTGGTGCTGGCCACCCCCGGTCCCACGCATGAGAAGCAGCTGCTGGCCTGCCTGGAGCATGGCAAGCCGGTGATGTGCGAAAAGCCGCTGACCACCGATGTGGAGACCTCGCTCGAAGTCGTGAAGCGCGAAGCCGAGCTGGGCCGCAAGCTGATTCAGGTCGGCTTCATGCGCCGTTTCGACGACGAGTACGCCGCGCTGAAGGCGATGGTCGCCGGCGGCGAACTCGGCGCCCCGCTGGTAATGCACTGCGCACACCGCAACCCCGCCGTGCCCAACGGCTTCGACAGCGCGATGGTGGTGCGCGACAGCCTCGTTCACGAGGTCGATGTCACCCGGTTCATGTTCGACGAGGAGATCACCTCGATTCAGATCGTGAAGCCGTCGGCGAATCCGGCCGCCCCCGAGGGTCTGGCCGATCCGCAGATCGCGATCCTGCGCACAGCATCAGGCAAACACGTCGACGTCGAGCTGTTCGTCACGACCGGCGTCGCCTACGAAGTGCGCACCGAGGTCGTCGGCGAAAAGGGCAGCGCCATGATCGGATTGGACGTCAACGTCGTGCGCAAGTCCGCGCCGGGCACCTGGGGCGGGCAGATCACACCCGGCTTCCGCGAGCGGTTCGGGCAGGCCTATGACACCGAGTTCCAGCGCTGGGTCGATGCGGTCCGTAGCGGTGTGAATGTCGACGGGCCTGGCGCGTGGGACGGCTACGCAGCCGCAGCGGTGTGTGAAGCCGGTGTGGAATCCCTCACCAGCGGCCTGCCGGTCGCGGTCACGATGGTCGACCGCGCATCCATTGCGGGGGCGTGACGTGAAGATCGCCCTGGACCCCACCCCGTTCCACCACGACTACGACCTACTCGAATTCCCCCGCCTGGTAGCCGATCTGGGCTACGAGTATCTGCAGCTGACCCCGCACCGCGATTTCATCCCGTTCTTCAACCACCCGCGGGCCGACGACGACCTGGTGGCCACGTTCCGTAAGGCCTGCGCCGACGCGGGGGTCGGGATCGCCTCCGTGCTGCCGGTGCTGCGCTGGTCGGCCCCGGACGAGGATGCCCGCGAGGCGGCGGTGCGCAACTGGAAGCGCGTCATCCAGATCACCGTCGATCTAGGCGTGAACGTGATCAACACCGAGTTCTCAGGCCGCCCCGAGAAAGCGGAAGAATCCGAGCGATCGTTCTTCCGGTCCATGGAGGAGCTGCTGCCGATCATCGAGCGCGAGGGCCTGGACGTCCGGATCGACCCGCACCCCGACGATTTCGTCGAGGACGGGATGGAGGCGCTGCGCATCATCCGTGGCGTCAACTCACCCAACATCGGCATGGTGTTCGTGGCCTGCCACAGCTTTCATATGGGCGGCAACATGATTGACATCATACGCGCGGCCGGCAACAAGCTGCGGCTGGTGCACGTCGCCGACACCATGGACCACCACCGCAGCCACGGCCTGCGCTACATCACCAACCCGCCAGGCAATCCGGTCCGCGTGCACCAGCACCTCAAGATCGGCGACGGCGACATCAACTGGGACGAGTTCTTCTCCGGCCTCGCCGAGATCGGCTTCTACGACCGGCCCGACACCGTCATGGTGTCGTCGGTGTTCGCCGAAGACGAGAACGCCCATGAGGTTTCGCGCTACCAGCTGTCGACGATGACGGACTACGTCAAGAAATACACGAAGTGAGAGAACGCATGACCAACACCATCACCCATTGGCTCAACAACGAAGCTTTCGCGGGCAGCAGCGGTGCCACCGCACCTGTCACCAACCCGGCCACCGGCACGGTGACCGGTGAGGTCGCCCTGGCCAACATCGCCGACGCGCAGAAGGTGATCGACGCCGCCGCCGCGGCGTTCCCGGAGTGGCGCGACACCTCGCTGGCCAAACGGACTCAAATCCTGTTCAAATTCCGGGAGCTGCTCAACGAGCGCAAGGGCGAACTGGCCGAGATCATCACCAGCGAGCACGGCAAGGTCGTCTCCGACGCGCTCGGCGAGGTAAGCCGCGGCCAGGAGGTCGTCGAATTCGCCTGCGGTATACCGCATCTGCTCAAGGGCGGGTTCACCGAGAATGCCTCGACCAAAGTCGACGTCTATTCGATTCGCCAGCCGCTGGGCGTTGTCGGCATCATCAGCCCGTTCAACTTCCCGGCCATGGTGCCGATGTGGTTCTTCCCCATCGCCATCGCCACGGGCAACACCGTCGTGCTCAAGCCGTCGGAGAAAGACCCGACCGCCTCACTGTGGCTGGCCGAACTGTGGAAGGAAGCCGGCCTGCCCGCGGGTGTCTTCAATGTGCTGCAGGGCGACAAGACCGCCGTCGACGAACTGCTGACCAACCCGAAGGTCGCCTCGGTCAGCTTCGTCGGGTCCACCCCGATCGCCAAGTACGTCTACGCCACCGGCACCGCACACGACAAGCGGGTGCAGGCATTGGGAGGTGCCAAGAACCACGCGGTGATCCTGCCCGACGCCGACCTGGACCTGGCCGCCGACGCCATGGTCAACGCCGGCTTCGGCTCGGCGGGCGAACGCTGCATGGCGATCAGTGCCGCGGTGGCGGTCGGCCCGATCGCCGACGACCTCGTCGCCAAGATCGCCGAGCGGGCGGCCGACATCAAAACCGGTGACGGGACCAAGGATTCGGATATGGGCCCGCTGGTCACCAAGGCGCACCGCGACAAGGTGGCGTCCTACATCGACGCCGGCGAGGCCGACGGTGCCAAGGTCGTGGTGGACGGCCGCCAGGTCTCACCGAACGGCGAAGCAGACGGCTTCTGGCTCGGCCCGACCCTGCTGGACAACGTCACCCCGGAGATGAGCGTCTACACCGACGAGATCTTCGGCCCGGTATTGGCGGTCGTCCGCGTGGAGACGTACGACGACGCACTCGCGCTGATCAACAGCAACCCGTACGGCAACGGAACGGCGATCTTCACCAACGACGGCGGCGCGGCCCGGCGGTTCCAGAACGAGGTGCAGGTCGGCATGGTCGGCATCAACGTGCCGATCCCGGTCCCGATGGCCTACTACAGCTTCGGTGGCTGGAAGGCCTCGCTGTTCGGTGACAGCCACGCCCACGGGATGGACGGCGTGCAGTTCTTCACCCGGCAGAAAGCCATCACCAGCCGCTGGCTCGATCCCAGCCACGGTGGCATCAACCTCGGCTTCCCCACCAACTAGTTGCGTCTATAGGAGATGTGGCCGGCGGGATGCCAAGATGCCTGAATGGAGACCAGCTTCCCCGCCCCCGCAGGTCCGCTCCCGGCCTATCAGGCCAGGCCGACCGGTGCAGGACCGTGGCCCGGCGTCGTCGTCGTGCACGACGCGATGGGTATGACGAAGGACGCCAAACGCATCACCGAGCGATTCGCCGACAACGGCTATCTCGCGATCACCCCGGCGCTCTATCACCGCGGCAACCGGCTGCTCTGCGTCGTACGGACATTGCAGGCATTCCGCAACGGTGCGGGGACGGCCGTCGACGACCTGCTCGCCGCGCGCGACCACCTGGCCGCCGATCCGGATTGCACGGGAAAGATCGGCATCATCGGCTTTTGCATGGGCGGCGGATTCTGCCTGGTGCTCGGACCCAGCGGAGCGTTCGACGCCTCGGCACCCAACTACGGCGAATGGCCCAAGGACATATCGCAGATCGCGAACTCGTGTCCGACCGTGGCCAGCTACGGCGCCAAGGACCCGATGCTCAAAGGTGCGGCCGCCAAGCTCGAGGACATCCTCGCCGGGGGCGGCGTCGTGCGCGACGTCAAGGAATACCCGAACGTCGGGCATTCCTTCATGAACCAATTCCCCACACCGGGACCGCTGAAGGTCATCGAGCGTGTGGCCGGATTGGCGTATTCAGAGCCCGAGGCCGAAGACGCCTGGCAGCGCATCCTGACGTTTTTCGGCCAGCACCTCATGAATGCAGACTCGGCCGGTAGCTGAGCTCCTGGATGTTGCCGTCGAGCGTTCGGGCTTCGATCAGTTCGAGGTCGAAGTCGGCGGCACCCGCGAAGAGCGGATCGTCGCCGGTCTGCCCGGTGATCACCGGAAAGACCGTCACCTGCAGCACATCCACCAGGCCGGCGGCCATCAGCGCCCGGTTCATCGACAGGCTGCCGTGCGACCGCAGCGGCACGTCGGATTCCTCCTTGAGTCGGGTGACGACGTCGACGGCGTCACCGCCGACGACGGTGGCATCCGGCCAGTCCAAGGGCGCGACCAGCGTCGTCGACACGACCGTCGCCGGCAGGTGGCGCATCCGAGTCACCCACAAGTCGTTCACCGACGCCTCCTCGCTCAGGTCGAGTAGCTGGGTGAACGCCCGATAGGTGTTGGCACCGAACACCATTCGCTGCTCGTTGTCATACAGCGCGAGGCGGCGGTCGAGGAGCTCGGGGCCTTGCTTACCCCAGTAGCCGCCCCAGTCACCGCCGTTGACGCCGCCGAAGCCGTCGAGGCTGGAAAAGACGTCAAAGGTGTAGGTGGTTGTCATAGAGGTACAGACTGGCACCCTCGGAAAAACTCATCGCGATATTCCGAGGGCGGTGTCGACGAGGATGTATACCGCGACCGCGAAGACCAGATAGGCGAACCACCGCTGCAATCGGCGGGTATCCATTTTGGTCCCGAGTTGGCCGGCCACCAGCGAGCCCACGATCGCGGTGCCAACGAACGCCGCAGTGATCGACCAATCGACTCCACCCACGCTGACATGCGAGGCAACCCCGGCTGCCGAGTTGACGACGATGATCAACAGCGACGTTCCGATCGCTATCGGCATCTCGACTCCGAGCAACAGCACCAGCGCCGGAATGATGAGAAATCCGCCGCCGACGCCGAACAGTCCGGTCAGCAGACCGACGAGAAATCCCGCAGGGATGGATCGTGGAGCGCAGCGACGCCAGTTGATGCCGCCGTCGCCGACGCGGCAGGCAGTGCCGGTGTCGCCATTGTCTTGCAGCAGTCGGATCCCCGCGACCACCATGACCACGGCGAAGCCGATCAGCAGAACCGATTGAGGTAGGTGTCGTCCGATGGCGGTGCCAAGGAAGGTTGCCGGGATGCCGGCCGCCGCGAAGATCGCGGCGAGCCGCCACTGCACGTGGCGGGCCCGAATCTTGGGCAATGCACCCACCGCCGACGCGGTGCCGACCACGATCAGCGACATCGGAATCGCCTGTTCAATTCCCAGCCCGAGCACGTAGACCAGCCCGGGAACCGCGAGGATGGACCCGCCACCGCCGAGCAGTCCCAACAGGACGCCGATGACGGCGCCAAGGGCCAAGGCAATTCCGATGCTCATCGAATGTCGCTCTCCGTGTGTTGCCCTCTGAGCCGGTTACGACCCAGATCAGGAACTGGCGGCGATCTTGGCGCGCACGTCAGCCATGTCGAGAGCCTTGACCCTGGTGACGAGGTCCTCGAGACCCGCGGCCGGCAGGGCACCGGGCTGGCGGTAGACCAGGATTCCGTCGCGAAATGCCATGATCGTCGGGATAGCCCGAATCTCCAGTGCCGCAGCGAGTTCCTGCTCGGCCTCGGTGTCGACCTTGGCGTGCAGGACGTCTGGGTGCAACTCGGACGAGCGGTCGAAGACCGGGGCGAAGGCACGGCACGGACCGCACCACGACGCCCAGAAGTCGATGAGCACGATGGAGTTTTCGGTGATCGTCGTCTTGAAGTCAGCGGCGGTCATCTTGGTGATGGTCATTGCGATGTCCTTGGGTTGTAAAGATATTCGGATTGCTACGCCAGGCCCTTGAGCATGAGGTTCCAGTACATGGCGGGGAGCCCGTATTTCTTCAGGTACCAGTACGCCCGGTGCGGGACCGTCGGGTTCAGGAAGGGGAAGGTGGGCTCCAACTTCAGGTCGTAATCGAACTCGGCAAGCAGCATCGCGTGCGACGAGGTGATGATCGGGCATGACGAGTAACCGTCGTACGACGCGCGCAGTGGCTGCTTCTTCAGGAACGCGTCGATGTTGTCGACGACCACCGGGGCCTGTTTGCGAATCGCGGCGCCGGTCTTGGAGTTCGGCGACGAGCCCGCGTCACCCAGGCTGAACACGTTCGGGTATCGCACATGCTGCATGGTGTGCTTGTCGATGTCGACGTAACCGGCCGCGTCTCCGGTCGACAACGGGCTGGACTTGATCCAGTCCGGAGCAGACTGGCGCGGTACCGCATGCAACACGTCGTAGGGGAGCATCGTGTCAGTCCCCCCTTCGATGATGCTCGAGACGGCGACCTTGCGCGACTCGGCGTCCACTGCAGAGACTTCCGCGTTGTAATGCACGGTGATGCCGTAGTCGGCGATGACCTTGTCCAAGCTGTCTGCGATCGCCGGAATGCCGAACGGCCGCGCCCCCGGCATGACCAGATGCACATCGATGTCTTTCAGGACGCCCTGCCTGCGCCAATAGTCCGATGCCAGATAGGCGATCTTCTGCGGGGCGCCCGCACACTTGATCGCGCCGGAGGGGACTGTGAAAACCGCGGTGCCCGAACGCAAGTCACGAATGAAATCCCACGTTCGCGGCGCGAGGTCGAACCGGTAGTTCGACGAGACCCCGTCCCGACCCAAGGCATCTTCCAGGCCCTCGGTGCGGTTCCAGTCGAGCTGGATGCCAGGGCTCACGACGAGCACATCGTAGGCGTAGGTCGAGCCGTCGAGACAGGTCACCGTGTTCCCGTCCGGATCAAAGGCACTGGCAGCCTTCTTGATCCAGGTAGCGCCCTTGGGCATGACCGAAGATTCGTCGCGCTCGGTTGCCGAAGCCTGCGCCTGTCCCCCGCCGACGAGTGTCCACAGCGGTTGGTAGTAGTGCTTGCTCGACGGCTCGATGACCGCGACGTCCGTGTAGCCCCTACGGAGCATCCGCGCCGCGACCGTGATGCCGGCGGTTCCGCCGCCGACGATCAGGATCTGGTGTTTGGCATTGATGGTCATGATGTCAGTCCTCCTCGGACGATCAGGCGTTCTGGTGTGCGTCGTCCCAGGCGCCGAATCCGCCCAGGATGTCGCTCACGTCGGCGAAACCGTTCTGACGCAACAGACTTGCAGCGACCGAGGACCGGTAGCCGCCTGCGCAGTACACGACGGTCGGCTTGGTGGAATCCAGTTCGCCGAGCCGGGCGGGCAACTGGCCGACCGGGATCGGAATCGCATTCGGGACGGTGCCTGCCGCGACCTCACCGGGGTTGCGCACGTCGACGATCTGCAGGTTCGCCATCCTCGACACCCGCTCATCGAAGGCCGTGGCCGTCAACCGAGACGCCACCTGGACATCGTCCTGGTGGGCGAACATCACCTCGTACGGCTCGGCCAGGTAGCCGATCACTCGGTCGAAGCCGATCCGTGCCAATCGATTCTTGCCCTCGAGCTCCTGACCGGGCTCGGTCAACAGCACGATGTCGCGGTCGGACGAAAGCACCGAACCGGCGAACTCGGCATAACGCCCCTCGAGTCCGATGTTGATCGCGCGGCGCAGATGGCCCTGGGCGAACTCCTCGGGAGTGCGCCCGTCCACCAGGACAGCCCCGGCGTCGAGCGCGGCATTGACTTGTTCGTAGGTCATGGCGGACGGCATCTTGGTCTCGTCCAGCAGTCCGCGGTCCTTGCGGTTCAGGATGGCGTCGTAGACGAAGTATCCGGGCGCCGGGGGCTGCCCCTCGGTGACCAGGTTCATGAACGTCGCTTTGTCGGGTGCCCGCAGGGCATAGTTCGTCGCCTTCTGGTCACCCATGGTCGACCACAGATCCGTCGACAAGTTCTTGCCGCACGCTGAACCCGCACCGTGCGCGGGGTACACCCGGGTCGCGTCGGGCAGCGTCATCAGCTTGTCGTGCAGCGAGTCGTACAGCTTGTCGGCGAGCTCCTCGCGGGTGAATCCGATCGAGGCGAGCAGATCGGGTCGGCCAACGTCACCGATGAACAGGGTGTCCCCGGTCATCACGCCGTAGGGAATGGTATCGCCGGCATGCTCGTAGATCACCACGCTCATCGACTCGGGCGTGTGCCCGGGAGTGTGACGAAATTCCAGCGTCACGTCACCGAGCGAATAACGTTCGCCGTCGGCGACGCCCATCGACTCGAACTCGGTCTCGGCGACCGAGGAGTAGACGATCTTGGCGCCGGTGGCCTTGGCCAGCTCGAGGTGCCCGGACAGAAAGTCCGCGTGGAAGTGGGTCTCGATCACCAACTCGATGGTCAACCCCTGCTCCTCTGCGTCGGCCACGTACTCGGCGACGTCGCGCTGGGGGTCGACAACGACTGCACGGCCAGTGGTTTCGTCACCGACTAGGTACGAGGCATGGGACAGACAGTCCAGGTAGTACTGCTGCAGGATCATCGCGGTCTTCTTTCTCCCGACTCTGTGGTATCGCTGGTTCCGATACCCCTATGGGTATATCTACCCGCCTAGACGGGATTGTATTCCCGGGCGGCCTATACCCGTGGGGGTATTGATTCACGATGTCGAATATACCCCTAGTGGTATGTCTGGCCAAGAGACTTTGGTCACGGCCGACCACACCCGGCTAGGAGTCGCGACGTGCGCCTTTGAGCTTCCCGAACCATGTCCGCCGTGCCCGAGAAGCGGTCTCGCCGCTCGAATGGCCGGCACACCACTGGTCTGCGGGCACGCCGCGCCGGACGGCGTCGATGTGCATTCCGCAACCCGACCAGGTGGTCTTACCGCAAACGCGGCATCGAACGGCACGACACATGGGAACTCCCCTTCGGTACGAACCCAGCTTCAGGCCAGGCTCAGGAACAGCTTTTCCAGCTCTTGGATGGTCAATGCCTCACCTCGACCACCTTCGCCATCGAGGCAGTTACGCAGCCCGGAAGCGATGATCGTGAAGCCGGCACGGTCCAGCGCCTTTGACACTGCAGCAAGTTGGATGACGACTTCCTTGCAGCCGCGACCCTGCTCGATCATTGCGATCACTCCACCGAGTTGACCCTGCACACGGCGGAGTCGGTTGAGGGTGGCCGCCAGGTCGGCGTCGCACCGTGATTGGGGGTCGCTCGCGTTCACAGCGCCCTGCTCGACCGAAGTGCTCATGGCATCACATTACCATACCCCCTATGGTATTTTCTGATACCCCTTGGGGTATAGTCCGTCGACGGGCCCCTGAGCACGCCAACGGCTCGGCCGACATTTCTGAGAATGGGAACGCATGATGACGAAGCCGCCGATATTCGGTTGGTTGAAACGGTTCTGGGTGATCGTGGTGGTTCTGGTCGCGCTCGTCGTCGCCGGAGCCGTGGTAGGCCGACTACGAACCTTCTTCGACACCGATCAGCCCCTTGCGCCCGCAGCCGGACACGCTGACGCCATCGTCCCGTTCAACACCAAGCGGGTGACCTACCAAATCGTCGGACCCCCGATGGCGACCGGCCGGATCAGCTATCTGGATGTCAACGGCAGAACACTAGAGGCAGGCTTCACCAGCCTGCCCTGGTCGATCACCGTTACCACCACTGATCCTGGGATGTTGGCCAACGTGGTGGCACAGGGCGATACCGACGGACTCGGTTGCCGAATCCTGGTCAACGACAACGTTGTCGACGAGAATCACGCTGCGGGCCGTGACGCCCAGGCCTTTTGTCTGGAGAAAGCGGCATGAGCGATCACGCCACGCGTCCATTCATCCCCCGCACGATCCGGCTGGCCGCAGTCCCGATCATCCTGATCTGGGTGGCGATCACCGCCGCGCTCAATCTCCTTCTGCCGCAGGTCGAAACGGTCGGTAAACACAACGCCGTATCGATGTCGCCCCAGGACGCACCCTCGGTGATCGCGGCCAAGAGGATGGGCGCCCAGTTCCAGGAATCCACCTCGGACAGCATTGCGATGGTCGTGCTGGTGGGCAACGAGAAATTGGGCGAACCGGCACACCAGTACTACGACAACCTGATCGCAAAGTTCGAACGGGACACCCAACACGTCCAGCACGTCCACGATTTCTGGGGTGACCTGATCACCGCTGCCGGTGTCCAGAGCAGCGACGGCAAGGCCGCCTACGTCCAACTCAATCTCGCCGGCGATCAGGGCAGCACCCAGGGCAACGAATCGGTGGAGGCAGTCCGCGACATCGTCCATGACACGCCACCACCGCCCGGCCTGCAGGTTTACGTCACCGGGCCCGCACCGCTGACGACGGACACACTCGAAAGCGGCGACAAGAGCATGATCAAGATGACGGTGGTCACCATGATCGTCATCACGATCATGCTGCTGCTGGTCTACCGCTCGATCAGCACCGTGCTGCTGATCCTGGCCGTTGTCGGCATCGAGATGGGATCCGCGCGCGGCGCGGTGGCACTGCTCGGGCACTTCCGACTGATCGACTTCTCGACATTCTCAGTGCCGTTGCTGACGGCACTGGCGATCGCGGCAGGCACGGATTACGCGATCTTCCTCATCGGCCGCTACCAAGAGGCGCGCCAGAACGGCGAAGACCAGGAATCGGCGTACTACACCGCATTCCACGGCGTCGGTCACGTGATCCTCGGTTCGGGATTGACCATTGCCGGCGCCGTGCTGTGCCTGCGGTTGACGCGGCTGGCGTACTTCAAATCGTTGGCATATCCGTCGGCGATCGGGTTGATCGTCGTCGTCGCCGCGGCGCTCACCGTGGTACCGGCGATCATGGTGGTGGCAACTCGATTCGGCCTCTGGGAGCCGAAGCGAGCGATGAAGACCAAGGGCTGGCGGCGGATCGGCACCGCCGCGGTCCGCTGGCCCAAGCCGATCCTGGCGGCGTCGACTGCCGTCATCATGCTCGGCATCCTCGCGATGATCGGCTACAAGACGAGCTATAACGATCGCTTCTACGTGCCCGCCGACGTTCCGGCGAACGTCGGCTACGCAGCGGCCGAAAAGCACTTCAGCCCAGCACGATTGAATCCCGACATCATGATGATCGAATCCGATCACGACATGCGGAACCCCACCGACATGATCGTGCTGGATCGGATTGCCAAGGCACTGTTCCGAATCCGCGGGCTTGCCATGGTGCAGAGCATCACCCGCCCCTTGGGGTCGCCGATCGCGCACAGTTCCATCCCCTATCAGGTCAGTATGCAGTCGGTACCGATCACCCAGAACCTGCAGTTCCTGAAAGAGCGGGTGGGCGACATCAGCACGATGTCGGACGATCTCGGCGCCATGATCGCGTCCATGACCGAGATGCAGAACCTGATGAGCCGGTTCTCCGATGCGATGAACCGCACGGTCGACGATGCTCACGGCACCGTCGACACCGCCCACCGAACGGTCGATGACCTGAACACCATGAAGGCCTCGGTCGACCAGATGCGCGATCACCTGGCCGATTTCGACGACGCGGTGCGGCCGTTCCGCAACTACTTCTATTGGGAACAGCACTGTTTCAACATCACGGCGTGCTGGGGGATCCGGTCGGCATTCGACGCTGTCGACGGCGTCGACGCCCTCAGCGGCAACATGGCCACGGTGGTCGGTGATATGGACGCCATGGTGCGGGGCATGGACGGTGTAGTCAACGGCATGGACGAGATGAATGCGCTGGCCCCGCAGCTGGTCGCTCAGTTCGGGCCCATCATCGCGACGGCCACCACGATGCAGCAGACGCTGCAGACCATCCACAGCAGCTTCGGTGGCCTCATCAACCAGATGCAGCAGATGACCGACACCGCGACCGCGATGGGCGAGGCCTTCGACGCCTCCAAGAGCGACGACTACTTCTACCTGCCGCCCGAAGTGTTCGCCAACCCCGACTTCCAAAAAGGTTTGGAGCTGTTCCTGTCACCCGATGGCAAGGCGGCGCGCCTGATCATCACCCACGACGTCGATCCAGCGACCGAGGAAGGCATCTCGACCGTCGACGAAGAGGTCATCGCGGCACACGAGGCGGTCAAGGGGACCTCCCTGGCCACCGCGAAGGTGTACCTCACCGGCACCGCGGCAACCTACCGGGACATCCAGTCAGGCGCGAGATACGACACCATGATCGCGGCGTTCGCCGCCCTCACCCTGATCTTCCTGGTCATGCTCGTGATCACCCGGGCCTTCATTGCGTCCCTGGTGATCGTCGGCACCATCGTGTTGTCGCTGGGTGCCGCGTTCGGTATCTCGGTGCTCGTCTTCGAACGGATCGCAGGCATCGAACTCAACTGGATCGTGCTCGCCTTCGCGGTGATCATCCTGATGGCCGTCGGCAGCGATTACAACCTGCTCCTCGTCTCCCGCTTCAAGGAGGAGATCGGTGCCGGCATCAACACCGGGATCATCCGCTCGATGGGAAGCACCGGCAGCGTCGTGACCGCGGCCGGCCTCGTGTTCGCCTTCACCATGGGATCCATGATCTCCGGCGACCTGCTCAACGTCGGCCAGGGTGGCGCCACCATCGGTATCGGGTTGCTCGTCGACACGCTGATCGTGCGGTCGTTGATGACCCCGTCCATCGCGGCCCTTCTCGGTCCATGGTTCTGGTGGCCATTGAGGGTGCGGTCCCGGCCCGTGTATCAGGATTCCGCAATTCGAGTGAAAGGTGATGTGTGATGGATGTATTGGAGGTCGACCCAATGGGTGCGACGACACTTGTCGAGAAGTCGGGCGCCGTCCTGCTCGACGTCCGGGAGGATGACGAATGGACCGCCGGACATGCTCCGGGCGCCCTTCACGTGCGACTCGGCGATCTGGACGAGCGAGCCTTCGAGACGACCGTGCCGATCGTGGCGGTGTGCCGGTCGGGAGGACGATCCGGCTCGGCGGCAACAAGACTCGCGGCAGCCGGGCTGACCGTCTACAACCTGGCCGGTGGTATGGGAGCGTGGCAACGGAGCGGGCAACCGGTGATTCGTAACGACGGCACGGCCGGTACCGTCATCTGATCGATCAGGCGAAGATGCGTTCGACGAACGCCTCCGTACCCTGTTTCCAGGCAACGACGAAGTTGCCGACATCGTCGCGGCTGATGGCGAGATTGGGACAAAACCAGTCCCCGCCGTCATCGCTGAAGAAATGCGGTGAGCCGATTACGCCGCGACCGCGGCCTTCCTCCCAATCAGACTGGACTGCACCGGATGTGGTCTCCGCGTCCAAGGGCGCGAGGCCGAAGCGAGCGGCTATCGACTCGATGACGTCGGGCCGGCCGATATCAAGCCCCTCTTCGAAAAGTGCGGTGCGCAGCGCTAAGCCGACCTCTTCGACCAGCACGGGATCGCCGGCGCGGTCCGCGGCGGCGGTCAGCGCGTACGCGGTCATCGACGTGTTCGGGAAAGTATCGACAGAGAAGCCCTCGAAAAGGTCGGGCCGAACCGACGCGCGAAGTGCCGAAATCTCGGCGCCGACGTGATGGCGGTCAAGGGGGCTGCCGTTGATCAGCTCGAGCGGCCAGGCCCGGATGCGCAGGCGTGGTTCGGACAGCCCGCGCTCAGCGCGCCGGTCGATCAGTGTCCGCAGCCCGACGTGGGTGAATGGACACAGGATGTCAGCGAAGACCTCGACAGTGCGCACCTCGCCATTTCCGGTCACGACGGTTGGCCCCCGGCGGCATCGGCGAACTCGCAGAACGCTGTGTAGGCACGCGCACCGTAGATCGTCGCGGGGCCGCCGTGCATCATGATGCTGACACCGATGACCTCGGCCGCCTCCTGCCTGGTGGCACCCGCGCGGACCGCGGCGCGCGCATGCGAGGCAATGCAGCCATCGCAACCCTGGACGACTCCGATGACCATCGCGATCAGTTCCTTGATCTTGGCCGCGACCGCGCCTTCGCCCATCGCCGCCCGGCTCAGCGCACCAAAGCCGTCATATACCTCGGGAATCATCTGCCGCAAGGCCCGATGCTGCGGGTTCAGCTCGGCGAGCACGTCGGAATGGCGATCATGTTCTGTCATGGCCGAAACATATGCCGCGAGAAGACCATGCAGCAGAGACTTTCGGCCTCTGGTGTGGTCGATATGGACGTCTCTATTCGGGGACCACAAGACGATGCCGGCGCCCCAGATGTCTGAGGCGCCGGCACCGGCAAGACAACAGCGGAATCAGAGGATGTAGAGCATCTCCTGGTAGGTCGGCAGCGGCCACAGATCATCGGCGACAACGCTCTCCAGCGCATCCGCCGCCGCACGCACCGCATCCATCAGGGGCAGCAGGCTCGCCGCGTGCTCGGCCTCTTCCTTGCCGGAATCGCCGCCGTGCACACCCAGCGCCGACTTGAGCGCCGCCAGCGCCCCGGTCAGCTCCGAGATCGGCGTCGACACGGTCGTGAGCAGCGTGGTGTCCGCATCCACCCCAGCCGCCTTCAGCGCCGCGACATTCTGCGCCAGCTCGGTCTGGTACCGAACGGCCGCCGGCAGGATGACCGTCGACCCGATCTCCAGGGTCAGCTTCGCCTCGACACCGATGGTCAGGGCATAGGTTTCGTAACGCACCTCTTCGCGGCTGTGCAGCTCGCGCGAGTTGAAGACGCCGTACTTCTCGAAGACCTCGATCGCCTCCGGCGTCACCAGCTGCGGGATCGCATCCAGCGTCGTCTTGAGGTTCGGCAGCCCGCGCTCGGCCGCCTCGGTCTGCCAGTTATCCGAGTAGCCGTCGCCGTTGAACACCACGGCGCCGTGCTCGGTGATGATCTCGGTGAGCAGCGTCTGGACGGCACCGTCGAAGTCCTCACCGTCCCCGACAGCCTTCTCCAGCGCGGTCGCCATGTAGTCGAGCGAGTCGGCCATGATCGTGTTCAGGATGATCATCGGCACGTTGATCGTCTGGCCCGAACCCGGCGCGCGGAACTCGAACCGGTTGCCGGTGAACGCGAATGGGCTGGTGCGATTGCGGTCGCCCGGATCTGTCGGCAGTTCAGGCAGCGTGTCGACACCGATGATCATGGTGCCCTTTCCCTTTGACGACGTCGCCGCACCCTTGGCGATCTGGTCGAACACGTCGGCCAGCTGCTCACCGAGGAAGATCGAGATGATGGCCGGCGGTGCCTCGTTGGCGCCGAGGCGGTGGTCGTTGGTGGCCGACGCCACCGAAACCCGAAGCAGGCCACCGTACTTGTGCACGGCCCGGATCACGGCCGCGCAGAACACCAGGAACTGGGCGTTCTCGTGCGGGGTGTCGCCCGGCACCAGGAGGCTGCCGAACTGCGCGTTACCCATGGAGAAGTTCACGTGCTTGCCGGAACCGTTGACGCCGGCGAACGGCTTCTCGTGGAACAGGCACTCCATCCCGTGCTTCTTGGCGATGTTGCGGAAGGTGGTCATCAGCAGCTGCTGATGGTCGGCGGCGATATTGGCCCGCTCGAACATCGGCGCGATCTCGAACTGGCCCGGCGCGACCTCGTTGTGGCGGGTCTTAGCCGGGATGCCGAGCTTGAACAGCTCCCGCTCGGTGTCCATCATGAAGGCCAGCACCCGGTCCGGGATGGCACCGAAGTAGTGGTCGTCGAATTCCTGGCCCTTGGGCGGCTTGGCACCGAACAGCGTGCGGCCGGAGTTGATCAGGTCGGGGCGAGCCAGGAAGAAGTGCCGGTCGACCAGGAAGTACTCCTGCTCCGGCCCGCAGAACGACACGATGTGGTCGAAATCTTTGTGGCCGAACAACTTCAGGATGCGCTCAGCCTGGGCACCCATCGCCTGTTGGCTGCGCAGCAGCGGGGTCTTGTAGTCCAGCGCCTCACCGGTCATCGACACGAACACCGTTGGGATGCACAGCGTGTTGCCGTTCGGGTTCTCCAGGATGTAGGCCGGGCTGGTGACATCCCAGCCGGTGTAGCCGCGGGCCTCAAAGGTGCTGCGCAGACCACCGGAGGGGAAGCTGGAGGCGTCGGGCTCACCCTGGATCAGCGTCTTGCCCGCGAACTCGGCGAGCGTGGTTCCGTCGCCAACCGGATCCAGGAAGCTGTCGTGCTTTTCGGCGGTCAGCCCGGTCATCGGGTAGAAGACGTGGGCGTAGTGAGTCGCGCCCTTCGACAACGCCCAGTCCTTCATCACCGAGGCGACGGCGTCGGCGACGGCCGGGTCGAGTTTGGCGCCCTTCTCGATCGTCGCGACGACGGACTTGTAGACCGACTTCGGCAACCGCAACCGCATCTCTGCCAGCGTGAACACGTTCGATCCGAAGATCTCGCCCGGGGCCTCGCCTGGATCGAAGCTGATGGGGGGAGGCTCGTAGGCCTCGACATTGATGATGGCCTGGAGACGGGCTGCGTTACCGCTCAACTGACTTCCTCTTCCAACCGAGATGCCCACGGCTGATGTGCGGGCATGTGACCGGCCCACGTTAGGTCGCGTTCATGCCGAACTCGTTACGCCTGCGTCAACGTCAGAATGCGGCACTGATCGGGAACAAGTTCCCGCGAATTCAAATCGGGCAAACAAATACGAATTACTAACAGCATCTCTGCATGTAAATACATCAAAATGAAAAAATAATTTAATGCGTCGTTTCTACCCAGCACGGGCCCGGGAGTCGTATAACCGAAGTTACGGAGGGTTTTGGATTCAACTTTTTGGGGGCATTCATGTTCGGTTCATCTGTTTTTGCACCCGTTGCCATTTGTACCGTCATCGCGGCGGCGGCTCCGGCTCTCAATCCTGCTCATTCGCCGGTTTTCTCGCCGGCGGCAACACGGACGAGCGCGTTCCAACTCACAAGCACGGACAGTGCCTACTGGGATAAATCCCCACTGAGCTCGGCAAATGCCGCGGCCAGTGCTTCGCTGCCATTCGGCCTGCCACAGGTTCTGGCGATCATGACCGCGCTGGCCGCGTTCAACCCAGACGCCGCGGCGACGATGCAATATATAAACACGGAATTACTCGACCAACTCGCTCAAGGCACTCCACTGGGCGTGGCTATGGTCAACATCAGCCTGCAGCTGTCCCCGCCGTTCAGCGGCAGCGATCCCAATACCCCGATCGACGCAATACTAAACCAAATCGGGCCGATGATCGCATTCGCGCCCACCGTGATCAGCGGCG
This sequence comes from Mycobacterium sp. BK086, assembly GCA_004362315.1. Lineage (GTDB taxonomy): Bacteria > Actinomycetota > Actinomycetes > Mycobacteriales > Mycobacteriaceae > Mycobacterium. The sequence continues at coordinate 383,050 of SNWL01000009.1, read as the reverse complement.
CAATGACGGTTCTCGCAGCCATTCCCGAGGCGGTGATACCGGTGGTGGCAGCCGTGGTGGTAGCCGTGTTCAACTCCGCCGCCGCGGCGGGGTCGGATGGCTTCGGCGCGGCCGTTGAAGCCGGCCTCTACAGCGTGATGAACGCCGCCGCGAAGGGAATCGCCACGATGGTCGAGGTGGTCCAGAACGTGCTGCACGACATTGCCGGCGTGGTGACCAGCGGATACGCCTCGAGAGTCGCGGCCCCAGCGGCGGCCCTACCAGTCGGCGCCGTGGGCGGCACCCAGGCTTCCGGCACCCCAACCAAAACCACCGCCGAGACCAAGCGCGCCACCGCCGCCGCGCCCACGAGAGGCGTCGCGGGCCCGCGGCCAAGGCAGGCAGCCTCCGCATCGGCCACGACCGGCAGCGACCGGTCCACCGTTTCAGCTCGAAATTCCGCCAAGCGCGACAGCAGCCCGTCGGGCACCAAGGGCACTGCCAAGTCGGCCCGTTGATCAGCGCCGAGGAGGCAAATCAGTTGTAAGCAGACTCGTTCCAGAAGCGTTCGACCCGGTCGGCGATATCAATATCGGTGGCCACGGCGACGAGTGCCGCCGCGACGATCGAGGCCGGCGCGCGGTCGAGGACGACTAGTCCGATGGCCGGACTCGGTCCGTGCTTGACCATCGGCCGCGCGGTAAAGCCTTGCGGCACACCAAGTTGCGGCAGCCATGCAGTGGAGGCGATCGTGGCCCGGCGGGAGTGCGTGAGGTGAGCATAGAGCGCGTCCACCGAATCCGCTTCTACCGCAGGGCGGTAATGAATGCCCTCGGCCGCCATGTTGGCGTCCAGAATGCGGCGGTTGCGCATCGTGGTCGTCAGCACACAGAGCTCCAGGCCTGCGGCGTCAGCCCAGGCCACCTCCGGGCGAGCCATCACCGGAGCATCGGCCGCGGCCACCAGGACGTAGCGCTCGCGGTACAACTCGACCGATCTGGTGCCGGGCAGCGCTTCGTCATCCAGATAGGTCAGCCCGGCGTCGATCTCGAAATCGGCCAGCCGCCTGGCGATCTCCCGTGACGACAGCGCCTCGATACGCACCGACGCCGCAGGATTGCGGGCCAGGAACTCCGCGGTGACGAACGGGCTGGCCGGTACCGCCGTCGGAATCGCGCCCAGCCGGGCGGTGACCGTCAGCCGCCCCTGCATCCGTTCGAGATCGGCGAGCATCTCGTCACGTTCGGCGATGATGCGCTGAGCCCACGCCACGACCCGCTGCCCCTCCTCGGTGAAACCCTCGAAGCGGCGGCCGCGCTGCACGATGACGATGCCCAGATCGCGTTCCAGCCTACGGATCGCCACCGACAGGGTCGGCTGGCTGATGTGGCAGCGCGCGGCCGCCCGCCCGAAGTGACGCTCGGCGGCCAACGCCAGCAGGTAGTCCAGATGCTGCAGCAGCACATCACTCGCCATCGATTGACGATAGCTGTGAGCTATCACCGCATGTCAAATACCGATTACGAACCCCTTGTATCCGGTGTGGACGGCCGATCACGGGGGTTAGATTGGAATGATGGCGAGCGCCAAGGACATCCCGGCCGACTACGACGAACATGCGATCCACGTCGGCGCGCCCAAGGACCATGCGGCCGGGGTCAAGGCCGTCATGGTCAGCATGCAGCGCGGCCTGGCCGAGATGGGTCCGGTCCGTACGCTCGCCACCTGGTCACGGCTCAATCAGCGGCACGGATTCGACTGCCCGGGCTGCGCCTGGCCCGAAGAGCACGGTGGCCGCAAGCTGGCCGAGTTCTGTGAAAACGGCGCCAAGGCGGTGGCCGAAGAGGCGACCAAGCGTCGTGTCACCCCGGAGTTCTTCGCCCGCCACACGGTCGCCGAACTGGCCGACAAACCCGAGTACTGGTTGTCCCAGCAGGGCCGGCTCACTCACCCGATGGTGCTACGGCCCGGTGAACAGCACTACGAGCCGATCGGCTGGGATGCCGCCTACCGCGTGATCGCCGAGCACCTGCGCGGTCTCGGTTCCCCGCACGAGGCGGTGTTCTACACCTCGGGGCGCACCAGCAACGAGGCCGCATTCCTCTACCAACTGCTGGTCCGCAGCTTCGGCACCAACAACCTGCCGGACTGTTCCAACATGTGCCACGAGTCGTCGGGCACCGCGCTGATCGATTCCATCGGCATCGGCAAGGGCTCGGTGACCGTCGAGGACATCGAGCACGCGGACGTCATCGTCATCGCCGGACAGAATCCGGGCACCAACCATCCGCGAATGCTGTCGGTATTGGAGAAGGCGAAAGCCAACGGCGCCAAGATCATTGCCGTCAACCCGCTACCAGAGGCCGGCCTCATCCGATTCAAGGATCCGCAGAAGGTGAACGGCGTGGTCGGTCACGGGGTGCCGATCGCCGACGAGTTCGTGCAGATCCGCATCGGCGGCGACCTGGCGTTGTTCAAGGGGCTTGGCCGGCTGCTGGTGGAGGCCGAGGACCGTGCCCCCGGAACGGTGATCGACCGCGACTTCATCGCCAACCACTGCCACGGATTCGACGAGTACCTCGTCGACGCCCGCACCGTCGACCTGGACACCGTCATCGAAGCCACCGGCATCGACCGGCAGCAATTGGATCGGGTCGCCGCCATGCTGGCGGGCTCCAAGCGCACGATTGTCTGCTGGGCGATGGGCATCACCCAGCACACCCACGCGGTCGCCACGATCGCGGAGATGACCAACCTGCTGCTGATGCGCGGCATGATCGGAAAGCCCGGCGCCGGAGTGTGTCCGGTGCGTGGACATTCCAACGTGCAGGGCGACCGGACGATGGGCATCTGGGAAAAGGTCCCGGAGAAATTCCTGACCGCCCTGGACAACCGTTTCGGCATCATCAGCCCCCGCAAACACGGGTTCGACACGGTCGACGCGATCAGGGCCATGCGCGACGGGCGGGCGTCGGTCTTCCTGGCCATGGGCGGCAACTTCGCCTCGGCCACTCCCGACACCGCGGTAACCGAAGCGGCGCTGAGCAATTGCGCGCTGACCGTCCAGATCTCCACCAAGCTCAACCGCAGCCACCTGGTACACGGCCGCACCGCGTTGATCCTGCCGACACTGGGCCGTACCGACCGCGATCTGGTGAACGGCCGCAAACAGGTTGTCTCCGTCGAAGATTCGATGTCGATGGTGCACCTGTCGCGGGGCAGCCTGACCCCTCCGAGCGACGAGGTCCGCAGCGAAGTCGGCATCGTCTGCCAGCTGGCCCGCACCGTGCTCGGACCCGAGCACCCCGTGCCGTGGGAGACCTTCGCGGGCGACTACGACTCCATCCGCGACGCCATTGCCGCCGTCGTGCCAGGGTGTACCGACTACAACGCCCGGGTGCGCCAACCCGACGGCTTCCAATTACCGCATCCACCACGGGATTCCCGCGAGTTCCCCACCGTCACCGGTAGGGCGAACTTCGCGGTCAACGAGCTGAGCTGGGTGCCCGTGCCTCCCGGGCGGCTGGTGCTGCAGACGTTACGCAGCCACGACCAGTACAACACCACCATCTATGGTCTCGACGACCGTTATCGCGGGGTCAAGGGCGGCCGTCGGGTGGTCTTCGTCAACCCGGCCGACATAGAGTCGCTCGGGCTCGCCGAGGGCGATCGCGTCGACTTGGTTTCCGAATTCACCGACAGCCGAGGCGAATTGCAGGAGCGCCGGGCCAAGGACTTCCTGGTCGTGCCGTACTCCACCCCGGTCGGCAACGCCGCCTCCTACTATCCGGAGACCAATCCCCTGGTCCCACTGGATCATGTTGCCGCCAGATCGAATACACCGGTGTCGAAGGCGGTCGTGATCCGGCTGGAACGCGGCGGGCAGGAATAGTCATGGGACGAGTGACCTCACGCCGCCGGGCCAGCCACGTCATCGACGGCACCGCCACCGACCGGCCCGAGACCCTGGTCGTCGAGGAACCGCTGGAGATCCGCGTCAACGGGACTCCACTGAGTGTCACCATGCGCACGCCAGGCTCCGATATCGAACTGGCCCAGGGATTCCTGCTCACCGAAGGCGTCATCGGCCACCGCGACGACGTCCTCACCGTCCGCTACTGCCGCGGCTCTGAAAACGAAAACGGCACCAACACCTACAACGTCCTCGACGTCACGCTGCACCCCGACGTCCCGATGCCCGAGGTCGACGTCACCCGCAACTTCTACACCACCTCGTCGTGCGGGGTCTGCGGCAAAGCATCGATCGACGCGATCCGGCTGATCAGCAGGCACTCCCCCGGCGACGACCCGTCGACCGTCACGGCCGCGACGCTCACCGCGATGCCCGACCAATTGCGGTCGGCACAGAAGGTTTTCGCCAGCACCGGTGGACTGCACGGCGCCGCGCTGTTCGGCGTCGACGGCAGGATGCTGGCGGTGCGTGAGGACGTCGGCCGGCACAATGCCGTCGACAAGGTGATCGGCTGGGCGCTGGAGTCCAACCGCGTACCACTCGGCGGCACCGTCCTGCTCGTCAGCGGCCGGGTGTCCTTCGAACTGACCCAGAAGGCGGTCATGGCGGGCATTCCGGTGCTCGCCGCGGTGTCCGCCCCCTCCTCGCTGGCCGTCGACCTGGCCACCCAGTCGGGCCTGACGCTGGTGGCCTTCCTGCGCGGGGAATCGATGAACGTCTACAGCAGGGCAGACCGCATCACGCGTTGAGTCAGTTGTTGCCGGGGATCGCGGTCGGCGGCGGCGGCGCCTTCACCGTCGGCGAGAAGCTGTTGGGGCCACCGCCGTCCGAACCCTTCTCGGTCGGCGACGGCGGCGCCGGCACACTGCTGCTGGCCGGCGTTGTTGTCGACGTCGTGGTCGTGGTCGTCGTCGGCGCTTCTTTTTCCTTATTGCTACACGCGGTCGTCATCCCGAGCACGCCGACCGTCACAGCCACGGCGGCCACGATGGACCGCTGGCGAAGATTCTTCATCAATCGATGATACGGACCATGAGCATGGGTCGCGCTCTTAGCGAGATGCCGCCAATCTCCACGTAATCTCCACACAACCTCCAAGCCGCTCCGACCACCGGCAACGAATATCGATCCCGATCATCCACCGAACGATTGGGAGCACGATGGCGGAAATTCTGATAGCGGGACTGTCGGCGGCCGGGCACATCACCCCGCTGCTGGCCATCGCCGGTGGACTCGCCCATCGCGGTGACCGGGTCACCGTGCTGACCTCGCCGCGGCACGCGGCCAAGGTCGAAGCCTGCGGCGCCCGGCTCCACCCGCTTCCGCCCGAGGCTGACCTCGCGGACGGTCAGGTCGACGAAACCCCCGGACGCGAGGAACTGAACGGGGTGCGCAGACTCAACTTCGACATCGCCGAATTCTTCGTCGGGCCGATGCCCCGTCAGGCCGAGATCCTCACCGAATTGTTCGCCCACAATCGATTCGACGCGGTGATCGTCGACTCGGTGTTCCTCGGGATCGTGCCCTTCCTACTCGGTTCGCGGGCCGCGCTGCCGCCGGTGCTGGCCTTCACCCCGATGCCGTTGATGATCGCCAGCCGCGACACCGGGCCCGCCGGTCTCGGCATGTTGCCCTCGGCGAGACCGCTTGGCCGGCTGCGCAATCGGACGCTGACCGCCCTGTCACACAACGTCCTGCTGGCCCCGGCGCACCGTGCGGCCAACCGCGCGCTCGATGCGATGAACGCACCCCGGCTGCCGGTGTTCATCCTGGACGCCGGACTGCTGGCCGATCGCTACATCGTGCCTACCGTTCCGGCGTTCGACTATCCGCGTAGCGACCTGCCCGCCCACGTGCGCTATGTCGGTGCGGTACATCCGCTTCCGACACGAAGCTTTCGCCGGCCATCGTGGTGGCGGGAGCTCAACGGCGACCGACCGGTCGTCCACGTCACCCAGGGCACCGTCGACAACGCCGACCTGGGCCGGCTCCTGGAGCCGACCATCGAGGCGCTGGGCGGTGAGGACGTCATCGTCGTCGCCACCACCGGAGGCCACGACGTCTCGGATCTCAAGGTCGCGTTGCCGTCGAATACCTATGTCGCCGAATTCATTCCGCACGATGTCCTGTTGCCGAAGGTGGACGTCATGGTGAGCAACGGCGGGTATGGGGCCGTGCAGCGCGCATTGTGTGCCGGCGTGCCACTGGTGATCGCCGGTGACACCGAGGACAAGCCGGAAGTGGCCACCCGGGTGGAGTGGTCAGGCGCCGGGATCAATCTGCGAACCGGGACGCCGACACCGCGCGCGTTACGCAACGCGATCCGGGCGGTGCTGCACCATCCCCACTACCGCAGCTGTGCGCGCAACCTGCAGACGGCGTTCGCCCAGCGGGACGGGGTGGCCGAAATCGCCCTGCTGCTCGACGAGGTGATCGCCGAGCGCCGGACGCGCGTAAAGCTCTAGGCGGACTTGTCGCGACGCTCGGGGCGGGCCGGCTTGCGCGGAACGATCGTCGGCAGGACGTTGTCCTGGACGGTCTCCTTGGTCACCACGACCTTGGCGACGTCGTCGCGGCTGGGGATGTCGTACATCACCGGCAGCAGGACTTCTTCCATGATCGCGCGCAGGCCGCGGGCACCGGTGCCGCGGTGGATGGCCTGATCGGCGATGGCGTCCAGCGCGTCGTCGGCGAACTCCAACTCGACGCCGTCCATCTCGAACAGGCGGGTGTACTGCTTGACCAACGCGTTCTTCGGCTTGGACAGGATGGAGACCAGCGAATCCTTGTCCAGGTTGGTCACCGAGGCGACCACCGGCAGACGGCCGATGAACTCCGGGATCAGACCGAACTTGATCAGGTCTTCCGGCATGACCTCGGCGAAGTGGTCCTGGGTGTCGATCTCGGCCTTCGACTTCACCTCGGCGCCGAAGCCCAGGCCGCGCTTGCCGACACGGTCGGAGACGATCTTCTCCAGCCCGGCGAACGCACCCGCAACGATGAACAGCACGTTGGTGGTGTCGATCTGGATGAATTCCTGATGCGGGTGCTTGCGGCCACCCTGCGGCGGGACCGACGCCTGCGTGCCCTCGAGGATCTTCAGCAGGGCCTGTTGCACGCCCTCGCCGGACACGTCGCGGGTGATCGACGGGTTCTCGCTCTTGCGGGCGATCTTGTCGACCTCGTCGATGTAGATGATGCCGGTCTCGGCGCGCTTCACGTCGTAGTCGGCGGCCTGAATCAGCTTGAGGAGAATGTTCTCGACATCCTCACCGACATAGCCGGCCTCGGTCAGGGCGGTGGCGTCGGCGATCGCGAACGGCACGTTGAGCATCTTGGCCAGCGTCTGCGCCAGATAGGTCTTACCGCACCCGGTCGGGCCGAGCATCAAGATGTTGGACTTGGCGAGCTCCACCGGCTCGGAGCGGGAGTCCCGGTGCTTCTCCTGCGCCTGGATCCGCTTGTAGTGGTTGTAGACCGCGACGGCCAGCGTGCGCTTGGCGGTGTCCTGCCCGATGACGTAGCTCTCCAGGAACTCCCGGATCTCCGCCGGCTTGGGCAGCTCATCGAGTTTGACGTCGTCGGCGTCGGCCAACTCCTCTTCGATGATCTCGTTGCACAGATCGATGCACTCGTCGCAGATGTAGACGCCAGGGCCCGCTATGAGCTTTTTGACCTGTTTCTGACTCTTACCGCAGAACGAGCACTTCAGCAGGTCACCGCCGTCTCCGATACGCGCCATGGTGGTGGGGTCCTACTTTCCTTCGCCGGGTCTTCGATCTTGCCAATTACTCAGTGTCGGTGTCTGTCCCGACGCTACCCGCTTGCTCTGCCACGGTGCGACAGATAAAGCCGAATCGCGTCAGTGGTATTCGTGCGTGATGGTGAACATATCCCCTGACGCGGCTCTCGTCCCCTTGGAACGCTTAGCTGTGTTTTTGGCGTGTCGCCGCCGTGACCATATCGAGCCGTTGAGCTGCGCCGACCGTAGAGTTGCGTCGTGGTGTTCGCCGCTGTCCACAATACCGTCCTGATTTCCGATGGCGGTCTTGCCACTGAGCTGGAAGCCCGTGGCCACGACCTGTCCGACGACCTGTGGTCGGCCCGGTTGCTGGTCGACTCGCCGCAGGAGATCGTGGCCGTTCACGAGGCGTTTTACCGGGCCGGCGCCGATATCGCGACGACCGCTAGCTACCAGGCGTCGTTCGACGGTTTCGCCGAGCGCGGATTCGCCCCGCGCGAAGCCGAACAACTCCTGATTCGCAGCGTCGATTTGGCCAGGACCGCCCGGGACAACGTCGGCGGCGAGGGCTGGGTGGCGGCGTCCGTCGGGCCCTACGGGGCGGCCCTCGCCAACGGCGAGGAGTACGTGGGTCGCTACGGCCTGACCGTCGCGCAGCTGGCCGACTGGCATCGTCGGCGGTTGGAGGTCCTGGTGTCCGCCGAGCCCGACATCCTGGCCCTGGAAACGGTGCCTGACGTCGACGAGGCCGAAGCGCTGGCCGGCCTGGTGCGCGAGTACGGCATCCCGGCGTGGCTGAGCTACACGATCGCCGACGGGCGCACCCGGGCCGGCCAGAGCCTGGAAGAGGCGTTCGCAGTGGCCGCCGACGTCCCCGAGATCGTCGCCGTCGGGATCAACTGCAGCGCTCCCGCCGAGGTATTCGGCGCCATCGAGGTGGCCCGCAGGGTTACCGACAAAGCGGTGATCGTCTATCCGAACAGCGGCGAGGAGTGGGATGGCCGGCGCCGCACCTGGGTCGGGACCGGCGGATTCGACGCGAACGCCGCGACCCAGTGGGCCGCGGCGGGCGCGAACATCATCGGCGGATGCTGCCGGGTGAGCCCGGCAGACATCGCCGCTATCAGGCGTTCTGGGCCGACAGCTTCCGGTACTCCAGAACCGTGTCGATGATCCCGTACTCCTTGGCCGCTTCGGCGGTCAGGATCTTGTCGCGGTCGGTGTCCTTGCGGACCACAGCCGGATCCTTGCCCGTGTGACGGGCCAGCGTCTCCTCCATCAGGGTCCGCATCCGCTCGATCTCGGCGGCCTGGATCTCCAGGTCCGAGAACTGACCCTGGATGACACCACCCAGCGACGGCTGGTGGATGAGGATGCGCGCGTTCGGCAGGGCCAGGCGCTTGCCCGGCGTACCTGCGGCCAGCAGCACCGCGGCGGCCGAGGCGGCCTGCCCGAGGCACACCGTCTGGATGTCGGCACGCACGTACTGCATGGTGTCGTAGATCGCCATCAGCGAGGTGAACGAGCCACCCGGTGAGTTGATGTACATGGTGATGTCGCGGTCGGGATCCAGCGACTCCAGCACCAGCAGCTGGGCCATGATGTCGTTGGCCGAGGCGTCGTCCACCTGCACGCCGAGGAAGATGATGCGCTCCTCGAAGAGCTTGTTGTACGGGTTGGACTCCTTCACACCCCAGCTGGAGTGCTCGACGAACGAGGGAAGGATGTAGCGCGCCTGCGGAGCAAGCCGCGAATCTGTGTAATCAGGCATTGGACACTCCGTTGAAGTGGGCGCGGGTGATGATGTGGTCGACGAAGCCGTACTCGAGCGCTTCCTGTGCGGTGAACCAGCGGTCGCGATCGGAGTCGGCTTCGATGCGCTCGATCGACTGGCCGGTGAACTCGGCGTTGAGCCGGAACATTTCCTTCTTGATGAGCGCGAACTGCTCGGCCTGGATCGCGATGTCGGCCGCGCCACCGGTGATACCACCGAGCGGCTGGTGCATCAGGATGCGGGCGTGCGGCAGGGCGTAGCGCTTGCCCTTGGCGCCCGCGGCGAGCAGGAATTCACCCATCGAGGCCGCCATGCCCATGGCATAAGTGGCGACATCGCACGGCACCAGCTCCATGGTGTCGAAGATCGCCATGCCGGCACTGATCGAGCCGCCGGGCGAGTTGATGTACAGCGAGATGTCTTTGGCCGGGTCCTCGGCGGCGAGCAGCAGGATCTGCGCGCACAGCCGGTTGGCGATGTCGTCATCGACCTGCGAACCGAGGAAGATGATGCGCTCGGCGAGCAACCGCTCATACACCGAGTCAGAAAGATTCAGCCCTGGCATGCTCGACCGCATTTCAGTCACGACTTAGTACCTGCTTTCTACGGACTTCGTTCTACCCGACCCTAACCAAAGCAGCGCGCAGCGCACTCCCAGGAGAGTGCGCTTTCGCTGTCGGCGTTACTCAGCCTTGTCGGCCTGCTGCTCAGCGGCCTCTTCGGCCTCGTCGCTCGTGTCGTCCGTGTCGCCTTCAACCGCCTCGGCATCCTCATGCTCGGCCGGCGGGCCGAAGAACTCGGCGGTGTCGACGACGTTGCCGTCGGTGTCGGTGACGGTGGCCGCCTCGACCACCGCGGCTACGGTCAGGCCGCGGCGCACGTCGGCGAACATCGCCGGCAGCTGGTTGTTCTGCTGCAGGATCTGCAGCAGCTGCGCCGGCTCGATGCCGTACTGCCGCGACATCAGCACGAGCCGCTCGGTGAGGTCGTTCTGGCCGACCTGGATGTCGAGGTCGTCGGCGATCGCGTCCATCAAGAGCTGGGTCTTGACGGCCTTCTCGGCGGCCTCGCGGGTCTCGGTGTCGAACTTCTCGCGCGAGCTGCCCTCGGCCTCGAGCTGCTCGGCGAACTTGTCCTCGTCGTGGTCGAGGCCGTGGATGGCGTTGTGCACGGTCTGGTCGACCTGGGCCTGCACGATCGCCTCGGGCAGCGGCACCTCGGTGGTCTCCAGCAGGAGCTCGAGGGCGTTGTCGCGGATCTTCTCGGCCTGGTGGATGCGCTTGACCCGCTTCACCTGGTCGACGAGGTTCTCGCGCAGCTCCTCGATGGTGTCGAATTCGCTTGCCAGCTGGGCGAATTCGTCATCGGCCTCGGGAAGCTCGCGCTCCTTGATCGACTTGACGGTGACGGTGACCTCGGCCTCTTCACCGGCGTGCTCGCCGGCGGCCAGCTTGGTGGTGAACACCTTGGACTCGCCCTCGGCCAGGCCGACGATGGCGTCGTCCAGGCCGTCGATGAGCTGGCCGGAACCGACCTCGTGGGACAGGCCCTCGGTGGCGGCGTCGGGCAGCTCTTCGCCGCCGACGGTGGCCGACAGGTCGATCGAGACGAAGTCACCGGTCTGGGCCGGACGCTCGACACCCTTGAGGGTGCCGAAGCGGGCGCGCAGCGACTCCAGCTCGGCCTCGACCTCGTCGTCGTTGATCTCGATGGGATCGACGGAGATCTTCAGCGCGCTCAAGTCGGGCAGCGTGATCTCGGGGCGGACGTCGACCTCGGCGGTGAAGACCAGCTCCTCGCCGTCCTCGATCTTGGTGACCTCGATCTCGGGCTGGCCCAGCGGGCTCAGCTCGGTGGCGACCAGGGCCTCGCTGTAGCGGCCGGGCAGCGCGTCGTTGACGACCTGCTCCAGCACCGCGCCGCGGCCGATGCGGGCCTCGAGCAGCTTCGCCGGGGCCTTGCCGGGCCGGAATCCGGGGAGCCGGACCTGCTTGGCGAGCTCCTTGTAGGCCTTGTCGAAGTCGGGCTGCAATTCCGTGAAGGGCACCTCCACGTTGATGCGAACCCGGGTCGGGCTCAACTTCTCGACGGTGCTCTTCACTGCTGTGCTCCTCGGGTCGATCTTCTACTCGTGTGGGACGTTCGTTGGGCGTGTCGGGGTGACAGGATTTGAACCTGCGGCCTTCCGCTCCCAAAGCGGATGCGCTACCAAGCTGCGCTACACCCCGGTGCTGTATTTCTCGCGCCCGAATCCTACGGCCCAATGCCTGTTCAGCGGCAATCGACCTCGACGATGCGCTCTCAGGTGGGCCGATTGGATTTGATCAGGTCGGCGCCGGTACATTTGGGTCCGCGCAAGCACGCGGGCGTAGCTCAATGGTAGAGCCCTAGTCTTCCAAACTAGCTACGCGGGTTCGATTCCCGTCGCCCGCTCCACCAGGACCAGCGCAGAGCCCGTCGAACACGCATTCGACGGGCTCTCTCTGTTTCATGGTCGGGCGCGATCGTCCTTGTTTGAAAAATCAACTCGCCCGTATTGACGGATGCGATGATCGATGCGCTTGTTCACGTGGCTGACGACCCAAAGGCAATGATGCACCGAGGATTCCAGAGCAAGGCTGCTCGTCCGCACACCGCTGCTGTGGCCCTCGCGGGCGCCGGCATTGTCACGCTGGGTCTGGTGACGGCTCCACCGCCCGTGTCGGGCGTGGCGCTCCCCCGCGTCGACGTCCAGACGGTGCAGCTCACGGCCGTCACGGCGGCCGACATCAGCCTGACTCCCGTTCGACCAGCAGCTAATAAGACCAGCGCCGACGTCACCGCGGCAGACACCCCGGACTTCCTCGCGTTCGCGGCGTCGATCCTGGAGTACCTGAACAGCCTGGGGCTGGGCGCCGGACCCGGTCTTGCGGCCATCGGCCTCAGCGGCGTCGTTGTGGCTTTCGCCGCGACCGCCTACGCCTGGAACACCGTCGCCGACAACGTCAATCCCGGGCTGAGGGCCCTGCACATCCCGCGGCTGCCGAAATTCCCGGTCTGTTTCGCCGGCCAGACCTGCGCCGGCAGCTCGGCCGCGGCGCAGGTGCGGGCGGTCAAACCCGCCAGCAGCGTGAGCGCGCCGGCCGGTCGTGGGGTGGCGACGTCCAAGCGCGCTGCCGACACCAAGAACGGCACGACGGCGGCGAAAGTCCGTCCCACCAAGAAGTCGTCCGCCGCGGCTACCTCGAGCACGGGCGGCAGCAAGCGCGGCCGCTAAGCCTCACCGCTGCTCGATCCACCGCCGGCCTGCTTTGGCCGCGCGAGACAGCGCACCGCACTCCCCGAGGTACGACGCCACCGCTCCCACGGCGGGCAGCATGGCCACGTAGCGGAACGGCGCGCGCGGGTGCGGCCGCTTCGCGAGCTCGTCGCCGATGGCGTCGAAGACACCGACCAATTTCCACAACGCCGAGACGATCCCCTTCGGCGTGAACTCGATCGACACCGGCGGGTGCTCGTCGGCGTCGAGGACCCCGGCCGACAGATCCCGTCCGCACAGCACCGAGGCGAGCAACTGGACCTGCGGCCGACGATCGGTGACGCCGAGTTCTCGGGCCACCGCGACCAGCACGATGGCCTGACTGGCGAACCCGAGCAAATCCTGGATCGGCAGTCGTCGCCCGATGACACCCAGCACGCCGGGGAACGCCACCACGACCGTGTTGAGCGCGCCGACGCGCCACACCCACCAGCTGATCCGCTCGTCGGTAGTCAGCTCGTCCCAGGCCAGGGTGCCCGGGATATCGGCGGCGTTGAGCGCCCACGACACGGCGTTCGGCGGGGATTGCCGCTTGAGCCCGAAAGGGTCTGTCCCCCACAGCACATCGAGCAGCGGGTTGATGACCGCGACGGCCCGCCCGAGTGCGTCTTCGACCTCGGAATCGGACAGTGTGACGTCAGGTGTGGGTAACAGTTTCACCGTTCCATGATGTCCCATTCGCGGCGCCCTCAAACAGGCGAAATAATCAGTCGCCCAGCGGCAGACGCTGCCGTACAGTTCGTTCAGCCCGGTGATGTGAGCCGGACGTTGATCGGTTACCACTTTGAATGGTTAGGTCGCGGGTTCGAATCCCGTCTGTCTCGCTTCGGCGGGACAGTAGCTCAGTTTGGCAGAGCGCTAACGCCGGTCGGCACTAGACGCTCACATCGCCTGGCCCACAACTTGATTGCTGCGAGCCGGACGTCGGTCGGTTACCTGGCTCCTATGGTTCGAATCCATACTCCGGTCGGTTCACACCCACGCTCGCAGCTTTCAACAACGTCACACCCACAACGAAAGGAGTAGCCCCATGGACATTCTCAAGACGATCGGCCTGCGACGGACACCGCAGCGTCATGCCGCGAAGCCGGAACAAGTGCTCAATGCCGCTGGCGGCTACACCTTTTCGGTCGATGACTGGGCGCGGGTGCGCCGCTTCCTGACGCTGGGCACCGACGGCGGGACGTTCTACGTCTCCGCCCGCGAGCTGACGCGCGACAACGCCGACGTGGTACTGCGGGTTGCCGCCAATGACCCTGTGCGACTGGTGAACCTGATCGTCGAGATCTCCGAGGCGGGCCGGGCTCCCAAGCCGAACCCGGCCCTGTTCGCCCTGGCGATCGCGGCATCGGTCGACAGTGTCGACGGTCGTCGCGCGGCGCTGGCGGCACTGCCGCGCGTCGCGCGCACCGGCACCCACCTGTTCCTGTTCGTTACTTACGTCGAGCAGTTCCGTGGGTGGGGTCGCACGCTGCGTCGGGCCGTGGGCCGGTGGTACACCGAGCAGCCGGTCGACCGGCTGGCCTACCAGCTGGTCAAGTACCGGCAGCGCGAGGGCTGGCGCCACCGCGATGTGCTGCGGCTGGCCAGCCCGGGCGGGGTCGTCGACCCGGCTCGTCGTATCGCCCTGAACTGGGCGGTGGGCAGGGGCCTTGGCGACACGGTCGTGCACGGCACGTCCGCTCAGGTGACCGCGTGCGACGTCGTGCCCGACGAGATCGCGATCATCGCCGACTTCGAGGACGCCAAGGCGGCCTCGACGGCGGCGCGGTGGGTCGAGATCGTCGACCGTGGGCACGGTATGTCCTGGGAGATGCTGCCCGACGCAGCGCTGGCCGAGCCGGCGGTGTGGGAGGCGCTGATCGTCCGCGGCTTGCCGCAGACGGCGCTGATGCGCCAGCTTCCGCGTCTGACCCGCCTCGGCCTGCTCGACGGCGAGGTCGGTGAGACGGTGGCCGCCCAGCTGGCCGACGCCGATCGGCTGGCACGCGCCCGCGTGCACCCGGTCAATGTGCTTGTGGCACAGCGTACTTACGCTTCCGGGTGGGGTGAGGGCGGCCGCTGGACCCCGGTCCCGCGGATCGCCGATGCGCTGGACGCTGCGTTCTACGCGGCATACGGTGCGGTGCGTCCGGCGAACAAGCGCACGCTGCTGGCGCTGGACGTCTCGGGTTCGATGGGTTCTCGAGTGTCGGGTCTGCCGGTGACCTGCCGGGAGGCCTCGGCTGCACTCGCTCTGGTCACCGCGGCCACCGAGCCGAGGTGCCGGATCGTCGGGTTCACCGCCGGCACCGGCGGCTACCCGAACACCGCGATCCGGGGTCTGGACATCAGCGCGCGTCGTCGCCTCGACGACGTGTGCAAGTACATGTCCAGGCTCGCGTTCGGAGCCACGGATTGCGCGCTGCCGATGGTCTGGGCACACAAGCACCGGATCAAGGTCGACACGTTCCAGATCTACACCGACAACGAGACGTGGTACGGCGACATCCACCCGCATCAGGCACTCGAGCAGTACCGCCAGCGGATGGGTATCGACGCGCGACTGGTGGTCGTCGCAATGACCGCCAGCCTCAACTCGATCGCCGATCCGGCCGATCCGAGGCAGCTCGACATCACCGGGTTCGACTCGGCGGTGCCGACAGTGCTGGCCGATTTCTCCCGCGGCGACATCTAGTGGGTCGGGGGTGACAATTCTGCAAAGGACGTCACCCCCGATTCCGCTAGCGCGGCGGTGGTGGATCGATGGGCGACAACGAGATCGGCACCACGTGTGTGCCCGGTCCCTCACCGGGGCAGCCGGCACCACCGATGACGAGTGTGCGCTCGCCGTAGAAACTGCCATCGGGATTGGGGATCCAATAGTCCGAACGGGTCGCCTGCACAACGCTGTTCGGGTCGTTGCGATCGCAGAAGTACGGATATTGACCGCTGGTCTCCCACCGGTCGCCATTCCATCGATAGTCATAGGACATGGGCGCGGCCGGATTGCGGGCATGGTCGTCGGAGTTGTCCATGGTCGCAACGCAACCGGCCACGTCGCACCGCGTGCTGAAGGGAACCGGAAAGCTGATCGGGTTCATCGGGGTCGGTGCACCGTCGAAGCTCTGCTTCGAGAAGTCGATGGCCAGGGTGTAGTACCCGTACAGCGGCGGCGGTTCGGCGCGATCCGCGTGAGCGACCGGCGAGACGATCGGCAGAGCGGTGGCGACGACGACGCCGACGCCGACGAACCTGAGTTTCATCCCTACATCATTGGCGCCTGATCGGCGCGTGACCGGGTTTTAGACAGCCCCGCTGCCGGCCTTGCCGTTATGGCTGCCCGGCGTGCTGCCGACGCCGACGCCGCCGATAC
Source organism: Mycobacterium sp. BK086 (assembly GCA_004362315.1). Classification (GTDB taxonomy): domain Bacteria; phylum Actinomycetota; class Actinomycetes; order Mycobacteriales; family Mycobacteriaceae; genus Mycobacterium. Next base: position 366,929 of record SNWL01000009.1, on the reverse strand, counting down.
CGCCCATCCCCGGATTTCCACCAGGCCCGCCGCGGCCGCCATTGCCGCCGTCGCCGCCGATACCGGTGCCCGGTTGGGACTGGGCATTGCCGCCGTTGCCGGCCGCGCCGCCCGGCCGCAAGATCCCATGACTGTTCCCGCCGTTGCCACCCTTGCCTCCGGTGGCAGTGCTGGTCACGACGTTGCTGCCGGCCGCCCCTCCGGTGCCGCCCTTACCGCCGGTGCCGACGACTCGCCCACCTTCACCGCCCTTGCCACCGTCACCGCCGAAGGCGTTGCCCTTACTCGACCCGCCTCCGCCGGTGCCACCGGCGCCGCCATTGCCTACGAGTCCGCCCTGGCCGCCGTCACCGCCGGCGCCTGCCCGGGCGGTTCCGGTGCCGGCGTTCGCGGTTCCGCCCTGACCACCGTCGCCGCCGCGGCCGAACACTCCGGCCTTACCGCCCTGTCCGCCGATGCCACCGACGGCGCCGCCGGTGTCGAGGTTTTGGCCGGTGCCGCCGGTACCGCCCTTGCCACCATTGCCGATCAGTAGGCCGCCACGGCCGCCATCGCCGCCTTGACGTCCGAATGCGGCGACGTTTGTCGTGGCGATCAGGTCGCCGCCCCGGCCGCCGGCACCACCGTTACCGATCAGTCCGGCGTCACCACCATCGCCGGCCGAGCCGCCGTTGATGTTCAACACCCCGTCACCACCCCGACCACCGTTGCCGAAGAGCATGCCGCCGCGGCCACCGTCCTGGCCGGGCGCGCCGTCGAATCCGTTGCCGATCAACAGACCTGCGTCGGGATGTGCCGCGGTGCCATTGCTGATGTAGACGGCGACGGCCGCGCGAATCTGGTCTGCGACCGCATCCGGGGTCGGCAGTGCCGGCACTGCGGCGGCCTGTCGATGACGGGACGTCGACGCCGCGATCGAGCGATGCACGGTCGGCGACAGAAACGATACGGAGCTGATGATCCGGGGCGTACCCGCCGGCCGCAACGGCATCACGCTGCTGTGAGGTATGACGACCTCGGGCGCCAACACCGCAATGGCGGTGGGCATTTCGATCTCGGCGGCGATGAGCCTGGTCGGTGCAACCGGCGGGACGGCGTGGTCGGGTAACCCGATCAGGGCGTACGGCCGGACTTGCACAGGTGGAGCTGCCGACGGCGGGTCGCTCGGGAAATGCATTGCTGCCGTGGCGAGTACATTCATCGCCGTCACGGTGATGACCTTCGTCGTGGCAAGCTTCATCGCCCGCCCCTTTCGTGGGAGCCGCCTACGTTGGCGGACTTCCCTGGGTTCACGACGAACCCACCCCGAACGGTTCACAGCCATAAAGTGATCTACGTCACATAGCGGACCTAGCCGCCGATTCCGTTGTCCAGACCGAGGTGGGTGATGAAATACCAAGGGATGCCGACCCACTGGACGATCGTGACGATGACGAGTGCGATCGTCGCAACTGCCAGCCCGATTCCGCGAGTCCGGAGCTTGAGCGGCCAGACCGCGAGGAACAGGAACAGCAAAGCGAAACCCCAGTCCGTCCGCATCAGCACCCGCTTGGGCAGCTCGGCCGCTTTGTCGTAGTCGGTCAGATGCGAATCCGGGAACCCGGTGAAGTACAGGTCGTTCCACCCGATGAGGGCCAGCAGGACCGCGGCGACCGCGCACAGCACGCAGGCCACCCGCACGGCGATTGCTCGCGTCATCACATGCTGCGCTGCCAAGACCGGTACACGACGCGCTCCACGGTCGCGGGATCGGGCTCGGGTGCGTTCACCGAGACGTCGAGTCCCGAAAGATCCTCTAGTGCAAGCACTTCACGGAGATGGAACGCCACATCACCTTCGGCGTCACGGTCGGGGTACTTGAAGTATTTGATCTGCGGGACTCCCGGCCGCAGCCGCTCGGGCAGGTTGCCGCTGACCGCGATCTCCCGAACGCCCGGCCCGAACAACGGGCGAAGGAGCCCGCCGAACCAATCACCACGCATGCTGCCCCGGCGCACCGGAAACCAGATGTTGGTCCACCGAGTCACCGCGAACGGCGACTGCGCTCCCAACACACCATCGAAGCCGAAGCTCGCCGGCCCGACTCCGGCGGCATCGACGGGCAACGCCTCCGATCGCGGTGGGCACCGGACCACCACGCCCTCACGAGTCAGCTTGTCGAACAGATCATGCCGGCGCCCGTCGCCGCGGCTGAGGCCGCCCAGGATCGGCGGGCGGCCGACGAAGAAATCAGCCAGCGCCATCGGCGTTCCGACCGTGACGAAATCGGTGATGCGCCAGGGATTCCCCTGCCCACGCACGTCCTGCCACAAGTCGAACTGTGCGGCCTGGAACTCGTCGAGCGCGCCTGCGGAGTCCGGCTCGGCCGTCAGCCGATCCGCGGCCGCCTCCAGCCCGTGCAACGATCCCAGGCCCTCAGGCCGCTCGGCCGGTACGGCGCGCAACTCATGCGTCTCGGCCCACAATGCCGTCAGCGCATCGTAGGCGATGCAGCCGCCAAGTCCGTGTCCCACCAAGACAATTCGCGCGTAGCGTCCCTGCTGCAGGGTATACAGAAGATCGACGAGGCCGCCGCGGATCGCCCGTCGCACCACGTGCGACTCGGGCGCGAGCAGGTCGAAATACCGGGCGGCGTTGACAAACCCGGTCGTCAGGAAGCTACGCAGCAACGCCCGTGGCGCCATGCGCAGCACGGCCAGCGCGATACTGAGGACAACCACGCTGGTGACCAGTCCGATGATCCAACCGGCCACCCCGGATTGCAGATACCAACCGCCGACAACCAGCACACCGACCAGGGCGGTCAGCGGGACGATCAGCACCAGCCACGCGGCACGCCAGATACCGAACAGCTGATCGGGCACATTGCTGGGCCGACGCAGGAACAACCGCGCCAGCGCCGCAATGAATCCGGCGTAGCGGGGACCCGTCATCAAGAACGACCAGTCGTACTCATAGATGTCGGTTCTCGCCGACGGGACGGTGTAGCGGCGCGCTTCGTAGGAATCGGTGATCTCGACGGGCTGGGGGTAGTACTCCCAGTGACCGTCGCGGCGAGGCAACACCGTCTTCGCGAAGTCGTCGAAGATATCCATCGGCCGCCGTTCGAGCAGGCCGTGCACGAAAACCACGGCGGTGCGTACGGCGGTGTCGGTGCTCAATCGTCCTCCTGGGGACCGTGCGGCAAGCCGGTTAACACTTTGCCAAAACGCACCCAGTATGCACACAGCTGAGCGCACCATAAGCCATGGCTGATGTAGAGATCTGTGTGGTCGGCGCAGGCTTTGCCGGACTGACTGCTGCACTGCGACTCAAACAAGCGGGCCGATCGGTGGCCCTGCTGGAAGCCCGCGACCGTGTCGGTGGGCGCACATTCACCGTCGAAGGCCCGGAGGGCATTTGGATCGACCGCGGCGGCGCCTGGATCGGACCTGGTCAGGACGCCATCTACGGGCTCATGACAGAGTTCGGTGTCGGCAGCTACAAGCAGTACATCGACGGCGAAGCGATGATGGTCGTCGACGGGAAACACTTTCGCTACGAGGGCACCATCCCGCTGACGATGAGCCCGTGGGCGGCACTCAACATGGGGGCGGTCTTCCTCGATCTGACGCGGTTGTGCAAGACGATCCCGCTCGAGAAACCGTGGGAAGCCAAGAACGCCGCAAAGCTGGATCGAATCTCCTACGCGGAGTGGCTCGAGAACCACACGCTGTCCAAGCCGGCGCATACGTTGCTCGACGCGGCGATCGCGGGCCTGTACACGTCGGCAGCGTCGGAGACCTCGATGTTGTTCGTGCTCCGGCAGCTGGCCTCCGGTGGCGGGCCGTCCTTCGTGCTCGGTATCAAGGACGGATCGCAGGATTCGCGCATCGTCGGCGGGATGGGTGCGGTGTCCAGCAAGATGGCCGCCGAACTCGGTGACTCGCTGCACCTGAACCAGCCCGTGCGGCGCATCGTCCAGGACGAGGGGGGCGTCACGGTCGAGGCCGACGGCATGACCGTGCGCGCACAGCGGGTGATCGTGGCCGTCCCGGTCGCGATCGCAAGCCACATCCTGTACGAGCCGATGCTCCCGGTCGATCGGTCGTTCCTGCATCAGCGCATGCCCAGTGGTGCCGTCGTGAAGATCAACATCGTGTACGACGAGCCGTTCTGGCGTAAGGACGGATTGACCGGCCAGACGTTCGCGCCCGACACATTGGCGACGCTGACGATCGACGCCTCCACCGACGAGCCGCGCCCCGGGGTGATGTGCGTGATCACCGAGGGCCCCCAGGGCCGTCGGTATTCGAAGATGGATCACGAGGCCCGAAGGAAGGAAGTTCTGGCCAACCTCGTCGACCGATTCGGTGAGCAGGCCGCGACACCGGTGGCTTACCTCGATCAGGACTGGAGCGTCGAAAGATACTCCGGCGGAGGCATGTTGAGCCATTGCCCGCCCGGTGTGCTCACCGAGTTCGGGCCCGCCATCACCGAACCGTGCGGCCGCATCCATTGGGCAGGCACCGAAACGTCGGGTGTCATGCACGGCTGGGTCGACGGTGCGGTCCGTTCGGGCGAACGCGCGGCCAAGGAAGTCATGGCGCTCGAGCCGGCGTCGGTGGGCTGATCCCTACCGGGGTGGATCGCCCTTCCACTGAAAGCTGTTGATGTACTTGCCCAAATCCTGGGCGAGTTGCAAATTGGCTCCCGACGGCAAGCTGGGGCCATCACCGGGCCGGAATGGGCGGTAGGGCCCGATCGCGGCGCCGATGAGCGTCAGGTCGTTCTTGACCGCCGCCATCACGACAATGCGGGTGCGCCGGGCGACTCCGCTGGTGCCCTGCGGATAGACATCCAGCACGGCGCCATAGCCGAGTTGGTAGCCGACGGTCGCGTTCGGCAGCACGTAGGCGACGGTGGCGTCAGGCTGCTTCTCGTGCAGCAGGTCGTCGACGACCTGTTCGGCCGTGCGCCCCTTGGCCGGAACGCTGAACAGTTCCATTGCGCCGCCGTCACCACCGGTGAACACGGCGTTGACCCCGTCACTCTCCTTGGTGATCGTGTAGGCCGACCCCTCCCCCGGATACGCCACCGAGAACGACCCGTCGGGCGGCGAGAAACGCGGATTGGCTTGTACCGGAATCCCGGTCGGCGGCTTGCCACAGTCCGGTGGGCAGGCGTAGCGAACCGGCGGGGCGGCGGTGAGCAACGAGGCGGCGGTCATCGCGCCGACGACGACCACGAGCCCGGCGGTCAACAGCATCAACAGTCGTCGCAGCGACGTATAGCGAAGCGGCGTCGCCGAATACGACCCGGACAGCACCGAGTAGCCGGGCGCGAGTTCGCGCGTCACCGCCGGCGCGCTCACTGCTCCACCAACTCGGTGTCGGGCTGCGGGCGATCCTGCCGGCGAGCCTCACGTGAGCTGCGCGACGCGGCATGCGCGGCGACACCGCACGCCGGACAGAACGCCACGTCGGGCACGACGTGCCCGCATCCCGGACAGAGGATGGGCAGCTCGGGATGCAGCGGGTCCTGTGGTTCGTGAAGCACTGCCACCTGCATCCCGACCCGCAGCGCCACCACCGCCGCGAACGCCAGTGCGACGTGCACCAAAAACTGGAGTTCCGAGGCGATCTGGAGCACCTCGACCAGTCCCACATTGGCATACGCCGCAGCGGCGACCACCAGTATCAGTCCCCCGGCCGCCAGTTGGCGGATACGCGAGGCGTCCGGCCGGCGGTGGTACCACAGCCCGATACCAACCAGGCCGCTCACCGTCGCCGCCGTCAGCGGCATCGTCAGCCCGCGGACACCGGCCTCGATCAACAGATCGGTCACCGACTGGTCGCTCAACGTGATGCCGGCGTCGATCTCCTGAACCAGCCGGACCATTGTCGCCGTCACCGCGAACACCGTCGCGCCGAGCACACCGATCGCGAAGCCGTCCAACGACTCTCGCACCCGGGGCCGGGTCAGCCGAACCAACACGGTCGGCAGCTGCATCGCCAACAGCCCCCCGAACGGGATGATCAGGGCGTCTTTCACCAATGTCGCCGTCGGCACTTCGGTGCCCAGGCCGAGACTGTAGGACTCGGCGACGATCGAGGCGGTCAGCAGCGTCCAGCCCACCCCCACCGCGATGCCGAACACCACGGTCAAAGCCCAAACACGCCAAGATAAGTCGGCGATGACACCGGTCTCGGTCAGGTAGATCACGAACAGCAGCAGCGGCGCGAACGTCGCCACCGCCACCATCGGGACGTACCAGTGCAGCACGCTGAACGCGATCAGCAGCGCCGCCACCAAAGCCAATCCGACCCGGAATGTGCCAAGCGAGCGACGCGGCAGGTGCGGGAACAGTGAGCTGACGAGCGAGGGTTGCAAAACGTTCTCACCGGGTGCCGCGACAAAGGCGTTGACCCGCAACCAGTCCGGGCCACCACCCTGTTCACGCACCAGACGTGCTCCGCACCGTCCGCAGAACCTGCCCGCCGGAACGTCGTGCCCGCAGACTCGGCACGGCATGGTCTCGGCCGGCGTCGTCATGCCATGCCCCGCTGGATGTCGAGGATGTCGCGAGCCAGGTTGTCGACGTTGGGGGTGCCCAGCCCGGTCACCATGTCATAGCCGGGGCCCGCAACAGCCACCGCGTTGGTGCCCAGCACGATGTCATGGAATGCCGGCCTGGTCGCCCCGGCGGCCACCCGGTACAGCGTCGGATTGAGATCGCCGAGCGCCCTGCCTCCGTTGTCGCGCAGGAACTGGTTCATCACCGCAGCGATGCCCGCCCACAGCGGCGCGGCCTGCGATGTGCCGCCGCCGACGACCAGTTGCTGGCGCAATACGATCACAGCGCCGGTGGTCGTGTCGGCTACGGCCGAGACGTCCGGGGTCAGCCGTCGCAACGCGGTGGTCGGTGCCGCCGTCTGCCACTCCGGCCGGTCGAACAGGGCGGAGATCCCACCCCCACTGCCCTGCGTCAGCGGCCCGTCGCTCCAGCCGTTTTCGGCGAGCCACTGATAATGCTGGTCGGTCGACAGCGTCGTGCCTCCGACGGTTGTCACCTCCGGCAGCGAGGCCACCGCGTCCAGGCCCACATCAGCCGGACCCGGTGGAGCCGACCAGTCATGCCCGCGTTTGCATTCCAGGCCGGCGAGGTCCCCGCTGGCGTTGAACACGGTGGTGCCCCGCGACACGGCGTCGGTCACGGCTTCGCGGATCGGGGTCATGTCGGCGGCGGTCGCCATCCGATCGCAGCCCCACCCGATCGACAGGCTCCACACCGCACCGGGGAATCGCTTCGCGACCTGCTGCATCATGTCGGCGATCTTGACGTAGGTGCCGCCGCCCTCGACCGTGGGACGCGCGTTGACCAGGACCTTGCGCGCATCGGGGGCCAGTGCATGCGCCACTTGCAGATCCATCGATGCCTCGTTGTTGCGCTGCTCGGGCATGCCGCCGACGACCTCGGGGGTGAACGTGGGCAGACCGTAGGTCTGGGCATACATGTCGAGGTCAGCCTGGTCGAAGCCGTCGAACGCGAACACCACGATCGTGGTGCCTTTACCGGTGTAGCCGGCACTGGCCAGCGGCCGCACGTTGTAGATGGTGCGCAACGCATCCGGCGGCAGGCTGTGGTCGGGCACATCGGTGGGGAGCGGCCGGATCGACGGGCTGCTGGAGTGATACGGCGTGTAGCTGAGAATGCGACCCAGGGCCGACACCGAATCACGCAGCGCCGCAGGCACCGCCGGTTGCTCGGGTGAGGCGTAGAACCGCTCGCCCAGCGGGCTGCGGTAGTCGTGCACCGCGACGCCCAACGCGGACGCGACGCTGGCCGGCGGCCCCTGCAGCACCGCCCACCGGGCACCCTGTTCCCAACGCACCGACAGTCCGTTGGCCGCCGCCCACCGCTGCAGCCGGTCCGGGGTTTGGGTGCCCTGCAGTTCGGCGGTCAGCTGCACCGCCTGCACCTGCGAGTCACCGAGGTTGTCCGAGGCTGCCAGCAACAGTTGATAGGGGCCGGTAATCGCTTGCGGTGCAATCGAATCAGCGTGGGGCCGCGCACCACATCCGGCGAGCGCGAGCACGCCCACCGATAGCAGGGCTAGCACCGTACGAGTCATGGGTGAACCGAACCATAGTGCACTGACGTGCGATTTGCACCGAACCCGAGCCGAAGCTAAGCGCGGACCTCGCGGCGGTAGGTCAGCTTGTCGAACTCACGCCCGTATTCGTCGACGGCAGTGACGTCCATTTCGCTCAGCAGATTTCCCGGCCGCACGTCGACCCGGATGAACGCATAGTTGCGGAACCGTACCCGCGACCACGCGATCCCCTCGGTCTGCTTGTGGCCGTCGGCCGTCCAGACGTAGCTGTTGGGCACGGCGGTGTCAGGTAACTCGTGGCCGCGGTAGCTCTCCTGCTCACCAGGCTGGAAGTTGTAGCGGCGCCGCCCGCCCGAACCCACTGTGTAGTACACGGTGCCGTCGGTCTCGGGGTAGACGATCGCGTTGTCCTCGGCGACCCGGGTGGGCGCCCCGGCACGCATCGGATCGGTCCGCTCGAAGGCGTGGTTGTGGCCCTGCAACACCAGATCGACCTGGTAGCGGTCGAACAGCGATTCCCAGGCCGCCCGCACACCCCCGTCGCTGGCATGGTCGGAGACAGTGGAGTAGGCGCAGTGATGGAAGAACGCGACGATGAAGTCGATATCGGGGTTCGCCCGGTGTTCCGCCAATGTTCTTTCCACCCAGAGATTTTGAGCGCCGTGCGAGTACCCGGTGTTAGCTTTGATCTCGTAGCTGACGTCGTTGGCGTCCAGCGAGAGCACCGCGACATTACCGTAGGTGAACGAGTAGACCGACGGGCATCCCGCGGGGCCATTGCCCGGAAAGCCCAGCCGCGCAAGGTGGCCGCCGTAGCCGTGCACCGGGTAGGCAGCCTCCATATCGTGGTTGCCGGTGGCGAACATCCACGGTGTCGTCGACGCGCTGGCCTCGATGGAGCCCAGGTACACGTCCCAGACGTAGGGGTTGAACTTGTCGAATCCCTTGGGCGGATCGCCTTTTCGGACGAATTGTGGCGGTTTACCTTCCCCACTCGGGTCGGCGTAGGCGATGTCGCCGGCCAGCACGTGAAAATCAGGGCGCGAGGCGACGATCTGATTCAGCACGTTCGCGGCATGCGGGGCCGTCGGGTCGTTGTCGGGCCTGTAAGAGTTGTCGTCGTAGTAACCGGGGGCCAGACCCGGTGGGAACAAAGGTGTTTCGTTGGTTCCCTGATCCCCCATCATCGTGAACCGGAACCAGCCCACGGCATCACGCGCACTGGGCATGCCGGTGGTCGCGGAGAGCACATCGGTGACGACGCCGTCGTCGGTGCGCCAGCGGTAGAAGTGCGGCGTACGCCCGGGCAGCCCGTCCAGCGGTGCGTGGACGTAGAACTGCTCGGCCGAAAGCACGCCGCCGCTGCTGTCCGGGAGCTGGGTGACCAGGTTGCGGACTTCCGCCTCCAGCGTCGCCCCGAGTCCCGGCGTCGGGCCGTGGTCGACGAAGACCTTGGTCGCGCCGGGATTGCGGGAAAGCTGGGCGGCCAGCCTTAGCTGGCTCGACGCGTCCGGGCCGTATCCGACCCGCCGGCCCGCCACTCCCAAGGGCGCGTCCTGCGCGTAGGCCCGGTGCCCGAACGGCGCGGTGCCCAGGGCCGCGACAGCCGCGGCGGCCGCCGACCCGCGCAGGAAGTTACGGCGCGACACCGCGTGGCGGCGCAGGTACGTCTGATGCCATTCGTGCTGCTCGGCCATCGTCATCCGGCTCGCCAGCGCCGGCGGAATGCCCGTATCGGGAATCTCCACATCACGATCGTGACCTACCGACCTGGGAGAACGGGGAAGTGTCTGGAAACTCGGCGTGAACAGATTTGTGGGCGCCAACGCTAATTACGACCTGGTTGCGATTGCGCTCCAATCGTCCTCACATCTTTGCTGGCTAGCGTGATCTCCGTAGATTCGGACGTTGATACCCGGCGGCCAGGAGGCGCGTTGAGCGACCACACACCCATGGGCGGTACCTGTGCCGCGGGTTTTGGCGCGGTTCGCGACGCCTTCGCCGAGAACTTCTCTGACGGCAACGAAGTGGGCGCCGCCGTGGCGGTGTGGGTCGACGGCGATCTGGTGGTCAATCTGTGGGGTGGCTACGCCGACGCCCGCCGGCGGCGGCCGTGGCGGGAAAACACCCTGGCCAGCGTCTTCTCCGGCACCAAGGGCCTGACCAGCACCTGCGTGCATCTGCTGGCCGACCGCGGCGAGATCGACCTGCACGCGCCCGTCGCGCAGTACTGGCCGGAGTTCGCCCAGAACGGCAAGCAGGACATCACCATCGCATCGGTGCTGGGGCACCGGTCCGGGGTGATCGGCCCACGCACCCGCATGCACTGGAGTGACACCACCGACTGGGACCGAGTGTGTGCTGACCTGGCCGCCGCCGAACCGTGGTGGCCGCCGGGAACGGCGCAGGGCTACCACATGGTGACGTTCGGCTTCATCCTCGGTGAGGTGATCCGCCGGGTCACCGGGCGCACCGTCGGCCACTATCTGCGCACCGAGATCGCCGAGCCGATGGGTATCGACGTGCACATCGGACTGCCCGCCGCCGAGCACCATCGCTGCGCCGAGATGATCAACAAGCCCCACATCCGCGACGTGCTGGCCAACGGCGAGGCGCCGGGATATCCGACCTCGCTCGCGGAGCACCCGATGGCCGGGCTGTCGGTCGCCATGGGTTTCGTGCCCGACGACGAACTCGGCTCCAACGAACTCACGCGCTGGCGCTCCAGCGAGTTCCCCGGCACCAACGGTCACGTGTCGGCGCTAGGACTGGCCACGTTCTACAACGGGCTGGCGCAGGAGAAGCTGCTCAGCCGCGACCATCTGGAATTGGTGCGGGTCTCCCAGGGCGGCTTCGACGCCGACGTCGTACTCGGTGCCCGAGTGGCCGATCACGGATGGGGCCTGGGCTACATGCTCAATCAGCGCGGGGTCGCCGGGCCGAACCTGCGCAGCTTCGGCCACGGCGGATCGGGCGGCTCCTACGGGTTCGTCGACCTCGAACACCGCATCGGCTACGCCTACGTGATGAACTATTTCGACGCCACCAAATGCAACGCGGACCCCCGCAGCACGGTGTTGAGCGATGCGGTCTACCGCGCCCTCGGCGTGCTCTGACAAGCAAATTCTCGTTCTCCGAGCCACATTCACAGCATCGGTAGTGTGGACGCCATGAACGGTGTGCTGGTGGTGCTCATCCTGGTGGTCGTGGTGGCGATCGTGCTGGCGGTGTGGAGCTCGTCGCGGGCCTCGGGCAATCGCAACGCGGCCTCGCTGGCCGACGCCAAAGCTGACGCGCGCCGGGTGATCGAACGCCTCGGCGGCCAGGTGCTGAACCTCAACGGCACCAACGATGCCGCCACCCAGGCACTCGCCGACGCCTCGGAGCGGTTCACCGCCGCCTCGTCGCAGATCGACCAGGCGGCCACCGCCAAGCAGGCCATGCTGGCCAAGGAAAGTGCGATCGAGGGGCTGTACTACGTGCGCGCGGCGCGCACCGCGATGGGCATGGATCCCGGCCCGGAGCTCGAGACGATGGCAGGCCAGAAGTCGGCGGGTGCGGTCACCGAGGATCGCAAAGTTCAGTTCGAGGGCCGCGAGATCGAGGCCTCCCCCGTGCCCAGTGCGCGCACCCCGAACTACTACCCCGGCGGTCGGGTCGCCGGCCGTCCGGTGCCGGCCGGTTGGTACTCCGAGCCGTGGTGGAAGACGGCGTTGGTCGCCGGCGCCTGGGGTGTGGGTTCGGTCCTGCTGTTCGATGCGTTGTTCTCCGGTATGGGTGGCGTCGACTACGGCGCCTCGGGCTTCGAGAACGGCTACGGCTCAGGCTTCGATCAAGGCTTCGACCAGGGTTATGACCAGGGTCTGGACGCCGGCCAAGACGGCGGTTGGGGCGCCGACGGCGGCGGCTGGGGTGGTGACGGCGGCGGTGACAGCGGCGGCTGGGGCGGCGATGGCGGCGGTCTCGGCGATTTCGGTGGCGGCGATTTCGGCGGCGGGTTCGGCGACTTCTAGGGATCCGGCGGGCTGGGGGTACCGCCCCGCCGCAGGCTAGGGGGAGAGCGTAGCGACCCGGGAATTAGAGTCTGCTCTCCATCCGCGCGGTCACACTCGCTTCCTGCAGATCGAGGCGGCCGAGCATCGCGCGCACGGCCTCGTCATCGATCTGGCCGGAGTCACGCTGGCTGATCAGCGCGGCGCGCTGCGCGGCCAGCACCTCGCGGTACAGGGTTGAGAACACTTCCGCGCGCAGGTCATGCTCCTCGGGATCGGGCATCTCGTCGGCATCCTTCGAGTGCCGGGCGATCCAGTTGCGGATGTCGGTCAGCACGTGGGGATCGAGCCCGTCGGGCGGGTGGGCCTCGAACCACGCCAGCACATGATCGGCCGCTTCGTGGACCGTCGTCTCGGCCTTGGCCGTCTCCTCCCGGTCGTAGGCGCGGTCGTCTTCGGGCGACGACAAGTTCAGCCGGCGGATCAACGGCGGCAGAGTCCACCCCTGCAGCAGCAGCGTGCCGACCGCGACCACGAAGGCGATCGCCTGGATCGTGGCGCGCTCGGGGAAGGGCTCACCGCTGGCGATCGTCGGCGGGATACCGGCCGCGGCGGCCAGCGTCACCACACCGCGCATCCCGGTCCAGGACACCACCACGTTCTCCTGCCAGGTCAACGAGGTGTGGTCGATCATGGCCCGCCACTTGCCCTTTGGCTTCTTTCGCTGACGAACACCCAGCGCACCGCGACCACCGCTCTCCGGGATCGGCACACTCAGCCTTCGATCCACGTGGCGGAACAGAGCGCCGCGACCGAACATCACAAACACCGACAGCGGACGGATCACCAACACGATCGCCAGCACCACCGCTGCGGCGACGGCCACCTCCGTCAGGGACTCGTGGGCGTCGCGCAGGTCTTCCAGGACGAACCGCAGATGCAGGCCGATGTAGGCGAAGACGAACGCCTCCAGCAGCACGTCGACCGAATGCCAGACGTAGCGCTCCTGTAGCCGCGTCTGGTAGCCCGCACTCAACGTGCCGCTGCCGACGACGAATCCGGCGGCCACCACGGCCAGCACGCCCGAGGCGTGGAACCGCTCGGCGGTGATGTAGGCGGCGAACGGCACCACCAGGCCCTGGATCGTCTCCAGGCTCGCGCTGTTCAGGCGGTTGCGGATCCACAGCGTCACGTAGCCCAGGACAACGCCCACCACCGGACCGAGCACCGCGCTGTAGCCGAACAGCAAGAACGGGTTGTCGATGAAGATGTGGGTGCCGGCGACCTGCGCGACGGCGATCGAGAACAACGCCAGCGCGGCGGCATCGTTGATCAGGCTTTCGCCGGTCAGGATCGTCATGACCCGCTTGGGCAGGCCCAGCTTGCGGCCCACGGCGACGGCGGTCACGGCATCCGGTGGCGCGACGATGGCGCCCAGCACCAGCGCGGTGGCGAACGTCAACGGCACCACACCCACCCACGCCGAGACCGCGGCGACGGTGACCGCGGTGACGACCACCAAGCCCACCCCGAGGCCGAGGATCGGTTTGATGTTGCGGATGAACGCCGGGAACGAGAAGTCCAGCGCCGCGGAATACAGCAGCGGCGGCAACACCACGGTCAGCAGGACATGCGAGTCCAGTTCAGGCGCTACGAATCCCGGCAGGAACGATGCCGCAATGCCGACGATGACGATCATCAGGGCGGGTTCCAGGCCACGCTGATTGGCGATCGCCGCGACAACGATGGCGCCGACGACGACGAGAATCAGTTCCATGCAAGCATTCTCGCGGGTGGCGCAATTCGGTGCAGCGCGTTACACCTGACAGGTGGGACACCAGAACACGTTGCGGGCCTCCAGCACGGCGGTCCGCACCGGCGTCCCGCACACCCGGCACGGGTCGCCGGCCCGTCGGTACACGTAGGTCCGAGGCCGGTTCGGCGCATACGACGGCGCACCGTGGTCGTGTTCGGGGCGCACCACCACGATCTTGCCGCGCCGCACGCCGACCTTCATCAGCGCGACCAGGTCGGTCCAGGCGTCGAGGAATTCGGCCTCGCTGACGTCGCGGCCCAGCCGGAACGGGTCGATGTGATGGCGGAACAACAATTCGCTGCGATACACGTTGCCCACTCCGGCGATCACGCTCTGATCCATCAAGAGTGCACCGATGGTTTTGCGCGACTTGGAGATTCGCTCCCACGGCTGTGCGGGGTCGGCGTCTCGGCGCAACGGGTCGGGCCCCAGCCGAGCCACGATCGCCGAGACCTGCGCCTCGTCGACCACGTCACAGGCGGTCGGGCCGCGCAGGTCAGTGCCGTATTCCGCACCGACGACCCGCATCCGCACCTGGCCGACGGGCAGCGGCATCGGCACCGGCGCCTCGGTGAAGGTGCCGTACAGCCCGAGGTGGATGTGCACGATCGAGCCGCCGTCGTAGTGATGGAACAGGTGCTTGCCCCACACGGACGCCCGGGTGAACACCCGGCCGTTGAGGATCGCGGCGTCGGCGAACCTGCCCTGCGGGCTGGACACGGCCGCGGGAGCGCCGGCGAAGCGGCGCTGATGCAGCCGGGCGAGCCGGTGCAGGGTATGGCCTTCCGGCACGGGTCAGGCCGGGGCGCCGGGCACCGGCGGCGGCACGTGGGTGCGCTCGTACTCGTCGAGGATGTCGATACGCCGTTGGTGGCGTTCAGCTTTCGACCACGGGGTGGACAGGAACGCGTCGACGATCGCCAGCGCTTCGTCCTCGGTGTGCATGCGGCCGCCGATGCCGATTAGCTGGGCGTTGTTGTGCTCGCGGGCCAGCGACGCGGTCTCGGTGCTCCACGCCAGCGCGCAGCGGGCGCCGGGCACCTTGTTCGCGGCGATCTGCTCGCCGTTACCCGAGCCGCCCAGCACGATGCCGAGGCTGTCGGGGTCGGCGACCGTCGCCACCGCGGCGGCGATGCAGAACGCCGGGTAGTCGTCCTCGGCGTCATAGGTGAACGCGCCGCAGTCGATCGGCTCGTGACCACCCTTTTTCAGGTGCTCGATGATGGCCTGCTTGAGTTCGTATCCGGCATGGTCTGAGCCGAGGTAGACACGCATGGCCGTTACCTTACTTCGGCGCCCGCTCAGCCCACAGTGATGGCGTCCAGCCGCTCCTTGATGAACGCCGACGATGTCACCGCCGTCAGGCCTGACACCTTGCCGATCGGCGGCGCCAGCGGGGTGACCAGTGCGTCGTGGTTGGCCTCGTAGAAGTAGACCAGCGAGATCAGGTCCTCCTCAGGAGCGTGCGGCTGCGGCGGCAGCACCCGATGTCGTCCCGACGGCCAGCGCCGTCCGCTCCAGTATTCGAGAAGGTCCCCGATGTTGATCGTCAGCGCCGACGGGTCGTAGGGCGCATCCTCCCAGCCGTCAGCCTCGGAAAAGACTTGCAGCCCACCGGCTCCGGGCTCGCGATCCAGGATCGTCACCGTGCCGAAGTCGGTGTGCGGGCCGATCCGGAACTGGCCGGGCTCGGGCTCTCCGACGACGCTGACGGGCGGGTAGTGGTTGATGTTCAACGTCCAGGTCGGCCGGTCGGCAAGGGCGACGAACGGGTTGTCGGGCAGCCCGAGCGCGTGGGCCATCAGCGCCAGCAGGTCGTCGGCCAACCGGTGCACGGCCTCGGTGTATTCGTTCACCAGCGCCTGCAGTTCGGCGACCTCTTCGGGCCAGACGTTGGGCGCGAACCAGATCCGGTCGACCTCGGGATCGCCGACGGCGGTCTCGGCGCCCAGGCTGTAGCTCTCCTTGAGGTCGGGTGGCGTCTCGGTGCCCTCGGCGTAGGCATTGGCCTCGGCGCCGGGCGCGATCCAGCCGTGCCCGCCGACCGGCACCGAGTACTGCCGTTTGACGGCGTCGGGCAGGCTGAAGAACTGGCGCGACGCGGCTCGCACCGCGGCGGCCAACGCCGGGTCAATGCCGTGGCCGGTCACCAGGATGAATCCGGCCCGCTGCAATCCCTCGTCGAGTTCGGCGGCGACGATGTCGGCCTCGGCTCCCCCGGCCCGCCAGCGGGAGATGTCGATGGTGGCGATCACTCGGCCACTCCGATGTCCTCGTTCCACAGTTCGGGGTTCGCGGCGATGAAGTCGGTCATCATGGTCACGCAGCGCTCGTCGTCCAGCAGCGTCACGTCGACGCCGTAGTCGGCCAGCCAGTCGTGCCCGCCGACGAAGGTGCGACTCTCCCCGATCAGCACCGCGCCGATGTTGAACTGGCGCACCAGCCCACTGCAGTACCAGCACGGCGAGAGCGTGGTGACCATGATCGTCGAGCGGTAGTCACGTTGACGGCCGGCAGCGCGGAAGGCGTCGGTTTCGGCGTGCAATGACGGGTCACCCTGCTGAACGCGTCGGTTGTGCCCGCTGCCCAAGAGCACGCCGTCGGCACTGAACAGCGCGGCACCGATCGGAATTCCGCCTTCCGCCAAGCCTTTTCGCGCCTCGTCGATAGCGACCTCGAGCATCTCGGGAGGCGTCATACCGCTTTGCGTTCGGCGGCGATCTTCGATCGGCATAGCCCAAGATAACTCGCGCCGGCGATCAGGAAGCCCACGAAGAACGTGATGTCGCCGAGCTGGGGCAGCTCTCGGGCGACGTAGCCGACGAACTTCACCTGGTTGGAGAACAGCAGCACCGACACCACCAGGCCGATCGCGAACGACGCGAACCCGGGCCAGTTGGTGTAGCTGCGGTCGTAGAGGAACCCGGCGATCGACTGCCCCTGCCGCAAATACTGGTCGGCGAACACCACACCCAGCCACGGCCCGATCCAGTAGGCGATGATCAGCAGGAAGGCCTCGTAGCTGGCGGCGGCATCGGGCAATGCCCACCAGGCGATCGCGAAGCCCGCGACACCGAAGAACACCGTGACCAGAGCTCGCGCGATGTGGGCGGGCAACTTGACGCCGATCGTCACGAAAGCCATTGCCCCGGAATAGATGTTGATCGCGTTCGCGGCGATGGCGCCGACGGCGATGGCCAGCAACGTGGCTTTCGCCAGCGGGGAGGCCAGCTCACTGGTGAACGCCTCGGTGGGGTTGTCGGACAGCGCCGGGCCGATGGTCACCGAGGCCGCACCGACGGTCTCCAGGATCACGCAGGACCAGAACAGTCCCATCGAGGCGAACAGCCCGGTGCGCGCGGTCGACACGGTGGCCGGCAGATACCGGGTGTAGTCGGCGGCATACGGCGTCCATCCGGCGGCGTAGCCGAAGGCGGTGCCGACGGTGAGCAGGAACCCGCCGAGGCCGCCGACGCCACCGTCGACCGCGGGCGCGTCGAAGTGCGATTTGGACAGGATCACCACCGACGCGACGGCGAAGATCACCGCGAGTACCGGGAACGACCACCGCTCGAATGCCTGCACCAGGTTGTGGCCGAAGAACGCGAACGCGGTCTGGATCAGCACGATGATGACCAGGCCGACCAGCGGCGCGATGTGGAACAACGTGGCCAGCGCGTAGGCGCCACTGACGCTGTTGGTAGCGAACCAGCCGACGCCGGCGGTCACCGACATGAGCACCGACGGCACCGCATTGCCCTTGAACCCGAACGCCATTCGGCCCAGCACCATCTGCGGCACGCCGTGCAGTGGCCCGCGCGCGGACAGGAAGTAGTGCGCGATCGCGCCGAGGCCGGTGCCGATCACGATGCCCGCGACGGCCTGCCAGAACGTCATTCCGTAGACGGCCACCGCGAGCACGCCGACGAAGATCGTGGCGAACTCGAGGTTGGGTGACGTCCACGTCCAGAACAGCTGGCGCGGCTGTCCGTGCCGGTCTTCGTGGGAAATGAACTCGTTGCCACCGGGTTCGACGGCCACCAACTTGTCGCGGTAGGTGCCGTCGGTCTGCACGCTCGGCTCTGCCGGGTCAGCCACTGTCATGGACTAAAGGTTGTACCTGGCGAGCCGGCGCGCAACCGGAGGACGAAATCTAGTCGAACTGCGGCGCTTCGGTCCTGGTCCGCTTGAGCTCCCAGAAGTGCGGGTACGACGCGAAAATCACCGAGGCATCCCACAATTTGCCGGCTTCTTCGCCGCGCGGAATGCGCGAGAGAACCGGGCCGAAGAAGGCCACGCCGTTGATGTGGATGGTCGGCGTCCCGACATCCTCGCCGACGGCGTCCATGCCCTCGTGGTGACTCTTACGCAAGGCATCGTCGTACTTGTCGGTGGCGGCCGCCTCGGCGAGCTCGGCGGGCAGGCCCACCTCTTCGAGCGCTTCGGAGATGACGACGGCGAAGTCCTTGTTGTTCTGGTCATGGATGCGGGTGCCCATCGCGGTGTACAGCGGCGCGAGTACCTCGCGGCCGTGCGCCTGCTCGGCGGCAATGGCGACCCGGACCGGACCCCATGCCTGCTTCAGCCCTTCGCGGTATTCCTCGGGGAGATCACGGCCCTCGTTGAGTACCGCCAGGCTCATCACCCGGAAGTCGACGTCGATATCGCGCACCTTCTCGACCTCGAGAATCCAGCGCGAGGTGATCCAACACCACGGGCACAGCGGGTCGAACCAGAAACCGGCGACGGACTTCTCGGACATGGGGCTCCTCCCAGCGATGGACGCAGACCTTCAACTCAACTCATGTGGTGAGATCACTGTTCCCGTTCTCGCACGCGAACACCACCAAGCTGGAGATGACGGCACAGGAAACGCATAGGTGGCAAGTCTTGACCCAACCGTGTTGTTCCTGTGACCAATGTGCACCAGTGTTCCACAAGTGATTGCAGTGATTCGAGTAGTGACCGCCGCCGCGTTCGTCGCAGGCGCAACCGCACTGGCAGCGCCGGCCCAGGCCGACACCGTCGACGACGCCTTCATCGCCGCCCTGAATCAGGCCGGCATCCACTACGACAACGCCGCAGCCGCCACCCAGCTGGCCAAGTCGGTCTGCCCGCAGCTCGTCGGCCCGGGCGCATCCTTCGGCGAGGCGGTGTCGAAGGTGCAGGGCGGCGGCATCCCGCCGCAGATGGCGGGATTCTTCGCGGGGATGGCCGTGAAGCTGTACTGCCCGGCGATGATGAAGTCGGTCACCAACGGCACCTTCTTCAACTGGATCCAGGCCCCGCACATGTAGGTCGGGCTGCCACTAAGTTGGACACGTGGCACTTCCCAACCTCACTCGTGACGAGGCCATCGAGCGCGCTGCTCTGGTCACCGTCGGCAATTACTCCATCGTTCTCGACCTGACTTCCTCTGAGACGACGTTCCGCTCCACGACGACCGTCGAATTCCAGGCGACACCGGGCGCCGACACCGTCATCGACTTGGCCGCCGCCACCGTGCGCAGCGCGGTGCTCAACGGCATCGACATCGACGTGTCCGGATACGACGAGTCGACCGGCATCGCACTGCAGGGTTTGGCCGAGACCAACGTTCTGGTGGTCGACGCCGACTGCAGTTACTCCAACACCGGTGAGGGCCTGCACCGCTTCGTCGACCCCGTCGACGGCGAGGTCTACCTGTACTCGCAATTCGAAACCGCCGACGCCAAGCGGATGTTCGCGTGCTTCGACCAGCCCGACCTCAAGGCCACGTTCGACGTCACCGTCACCGCTCCGGCGCATTGGCAGGTGATCTCCAACGGCGCAACGGTTTCCGTCGACAATGGGGTGCACGTCTTCGCCACCACCCCGAAGATGAGCACCTACCTGGTGGCCCTGATCGCCGGCCCGTACGCCCGCTG
Organism: Mycobacterium sp. BK086; assembly: GCA_004362315.1. Lineage (GTDB taxonomy): Bacteria > Actinomycetota > Actinomycetes > Mycobacteriales > Mycobacteriaceae > Mycobacterium. The sequence goes on along the minus strand of SNWL01000009.1, from coordinate 347,119 downwards.
GGACGACGTCTACGCCGACGAGCACGGCGAGATCCCGCTCGGCCTGTTCTGCCGGGCCTCGCTGGCCGAGTACATGGACGCCGAGCGGCTGTTCACCGAGACCAAACAGGGCTTCGGGTTCTATCACCAGAACTTCGGTGTGCCCTACGCGTTCGGCAAGTACGACCAATTGTTCGTGCCCGAATTCAATGCCGGCGCAATGGAAAACGCCGGCGCGGTGACGTTCCTGGAGGACTACGTCTTCCGGTCCAAGGTCACCCGGTACAGCTACGAGCGCCGGGCCGAGACCGTGCTGCACGAGATGGCGCACATGTGGTTCGGCGACCTGGTCACGATGACGTGGTGGGATGACCTGTGGCTCAACGAGTCGTTCGCGACGTTCGCCTCGGTGCTGTGCCAGGCCGAGGCCACCGAATACGACAAGGCGTGGACCACATTCGCCAACGTGGAGAAGTCCTGGGCCTACCGGCAGGACCAGCTGCCGTCGACCCACCCGGTCGCCGCCGACATCCCCGACCTGCATGCCGTCGAGGTCAACTTCGACGGCATCACCTACGCCAAGGGCGCCAGCGTGCTCAAGCAGCTCGTCGCCTACGTCGGGCTCGAGCACTTCCTGGCCGGCCTGCGTGACTATTTCGCCGCTCACGCCTTCGACAACGCGACGTTCGACGACCTGTTGAGCGCGTTGGAGAAGGCCTCGGGCCGTGACCTGTCCGACTGGGGACGCCAGTGGCTCAAGACCACCGGTCTGAACACGTTGCGCGCCGACTTCGACGTCGACGCCGACGGCGCTTTCACCCGGTTCGCGATCGCCCAGGGCGGTGCGGCCCCCGGCGCCGGCGAGACCCGCGTGCACCGGCTCGCGGTCGGCATCTACGACGACGACCCGATGACCGGCAAGCTGGTGCGGGTGCACCGCGAGGAACTCGACGTGGCCGGGCCTGTGACGGAAGTACCTGCGCTGCAGGGAGTTTCGCGCGGGAAGCTGATCCTGGTCAACGACGATGACCTGACATACTGCTCGCTGCGCCTCGACGACGCGTCGCTGAAGACCGCGCTGAGCCGCATCGCCGACATCGAGGAGCCGCTCCCCCGCACGCTGGTGTGGTCGGCCGCGTGGGAGATGACCCGCGACGCAGAGTTGAAGGCCCGCGATTTCGTGGCGCTGGTGATGAGCGGCGTCCACGCCGAGACCGAAGTCGGTGTGGCCCAGCGGCTGCTGCTGCAGGCGCAGACCGCGCTGAACTCCTACGCCGATCCGGCATGGGCGTGCGCCAACGGCTGGCCCGCGTTCGCCGACCGGCTGCTGGACCTGGCACGCGAGTCGGCCCCCGGTTCGGATCATCAGCTGGCGTTCGTCAACGCGCTGTGCACGTCGGTGCTGCAGCTGCACCACGTCGCGGTGCTGGCGACGCTGCTGGACAACGAGCCGGCCGAGGTGAATCTGCCGGGGCTGGTGATCGACACCGATCTGCGGTGGCGCATCGTCACCGCGCTGGCTGCGTCCGGTGACATCGACGGCGACGGTCCCGAGAGCCCGTTCATCGACGCCGAGGCGCAGCGCGACCCGACCGCCGCCGGGCGCCGTCATGCGGCCGCCGCCGCCGCGGCCCGCCCACAACTCGCGGTCAAGGAAGCCGCCTGGCAGCAAGTGATCGAGGACGACACCCTGGCCAACATCACCGCGCGGTCGATCATCGGCGGCTTCGCGCCGGCCGGCCAGAGCGCGCTGCTCCAGCCGTTCACCGAGCGCTATTTCGCGGCGATCCCCGGAGTCTGGGAGCGCCGGTCCAGCGAGGTGGCGCAGACGGTGGTGATCGGTCTGTACCCGTCGTGGGATATCAGCGCCGAGGCCCTGGCGGCTGCCGATCAGTTCCTCGAGGGCGAGCTGCCGTCGGCGCTGCGCAGGCTGGTGCTCGAGGGCCGGGCCGGTACCGAACGCTCGCTGAAAGCGCGCGCCTTCGACGCTGACTGACCTCGCACTGCCATCATCAGGCGATGGCGGCCAAGAACACCCGGCGAGCACGCGCGGCACGCAGGCGCGTCCGCCGGGTCAAGGCCGTCGTCAACGATCTGACCGAAGAGCAGTGGTCAGCGCTCAAGGACGCCTGGAACGGCTGCGCGTACTGCGGAGCCAAGGGCAAGCCGCTGCAGCGGGACTGCGTCATGGCGATCTCCCGCGGCGGCAGGTACACGATCGACAACGTCGTGCCCGCCTGCGCGGCCTGCAATGCGAGTAAGTGCAATGACGAGGTCACCGGCTGGATGCGGCGTAAACGCCTCGACGAGCGCGCCTTCCTGGAGCGCTACGTCGCGATCAAGAGCCAGAACTACGGCCTGGAAATGCCTGCCGACATCACCCGCACGGCGCTGACCAGCCCGTCGATGAGGTTGCCCTCTTTGAAGGCCGACGCGGCTGCCGACACCCCGAGCGGGGCCGCCGACTCAGCGCCGCGGCTGCGCACGTCCGCGCCGTAGACGACCTCGATGGCCTTCTGATCGGGCGACACGGCCAGCAGCACCGCATTGTTCGGCGTCGGCACGTCGGCGAGGATCTCGCGAGCCCGCGCCGCGGTGTCGCTGCCCAGGTCGCCGATGTAGACCGCGAAGCGGGCTTTCGACTGCCGGGTGCCGTACTTCAGCGCATCGTCGAGCTCGACGAGCTGGCTGATCGGGAACGGGTAGTGCACCGACAGCTCGCCCGGCTCGGTGACGCCCGAGACGCGTCCGCTGGTGGTCAGCGCATAGCCGTACGGCAGGTTGGCCGGATCGACCGTCGCTACGGTGCCGTGGTCACCACTTGCCACTTGCGCCACCTCCCACATTCACCTCGGCCGAGCCGTGACCGTGATGGCCACCGCCGGGAACCACCTCGTCGACGGCAGCCCACAGGATCGGGGCGTGCGTCCACTTCTCGGACAGGTTGTACGTCTTGGGGTGGTTGCTCTTGCCGGGGATGTACAGCAGACACAGCAAGGCCGCGAGCCCGAACGGGATGCCCACGAACAACCCATGGATGACAGCGGTATTCACGAGGCAAACCGTAGCAGTCTCAGGCCGCGCCCTCACCCAGGTAGCGCACCCAGGCCGGGTCGAGTTCCTTGATGGTGCACAGCAGCCGCCAATGCTGACCCTTCGGCGGCGTCGGCACCAGCCGCAGCGTCCAGCCCAACTCGGTCAACAACTTGTCGGCCTTGCGGTGGTTGCAGCCCGCGCAGGCGGCCACGCAGTTCTCCCACGAATGCTCACCGCCCCGGCTGCGCGGCACCACGTGGTCGACGGTGTCGGCCTTGGAGCCGCAGTAGGCGCAGCGGAACCGATCGCGGTGCATCAGGGCGGCCCGCGTCATCGGGATCCGCGCCCGGTACGGCACCCGCACAAAGCTGCGCAGCCGGATCACCGACGGGACCACGATCGCCCGGGTGGCCGAGTGAATCACCGGGCCGTTCGGGTCGTCGTGCACCACGTCCGCCTTGCCGCACAGCAGCATGATCACCGCTCGGCGCATGGGGAGCGCCGTCAGCGGTTCGTAGGTCGAATTCAGTAACAGCACCCGGCGACGTCCCCACACTGATCCGTCGGCCGGGCTGGGTATGTGAGGGTCGGCGTGCAGGCTTGAACTCGGCAAAGACCCGATCGGGCCCGCCGCGGCACGGTGGCCGCGGTTCCGTTTGCGCTGCGACATGCGTCCTCCGGCAACCAGTCCACCATGGATCCGCCGCAATCGCACGACATTTTGGGCCGTGTTCGCAGGTCAAATCCGTGAACATCGGGTGACGTGGGTAGCGGGTGACGCGGATGTACACAATGGTGGGGTGACGGAGACTCAGGCCGACGGAGATGGGCAGACGTTTTACGACGCAGTGGGCGGCGCTGAGACGTTCCACAAGATCGTGTCCCGCTTCTACGAGCTGGTTCGAGAGGACGAGGTGCTACTTCCGCTCTACCCGCCGGACGAGCTCGACGCCGCCGAGGACCGGCTGCGGATGTTCCTCGAGCAGTACTGGGGCGGCCCGCGAACCTACTCCGATCAGCGCGGCCATCCCCGGCTGCGGATGCGTCATGCCCCGTTCGTCATCGGTTTCCTGGAACGTGACGCCTGGCTGCGCTGCATGCACACCGCGGTCGCCTCGATCGACTCGGCGACGCTCGACGACGAGCATCGCCGTGAACTCCTGGCCTATCTCGAGATGGCCGCCCAATCGATGGTCAACTCCGCCTTCTAAGGACGCCGATGGCCCGCGCCGGCACCGCCCCGTGGTGGGCGAACGCGATTTTCTACCAGGTCTACCCCCGCTCGTTCGCCGACAGCAACGGTGACGGAGTCGGCGATCTCGACGGTGTGACCGCCCACCTCGACCACCTGAGCTGGCTCGGTGTCGACGCGATCTGGCTCAACCCGGTGATGGTGTCGCCGATGGCCGATCACGGCTACGACGTGGCCGACCCGCGTGATGTCGATGCCCTCTTCGGCGGGCTGGGTGCACTGGAGCGGCTGATCGCCGAGGCACATGCGCGCGGTATCAAGGTCACGATGGATCTGGTGCCCAACCACACCAGCTCTGCGCATGCCTGGTTCCAGGCGGCGCTGGCTGCGGGGCCGGGAAGTGTTGAGCGAGAACGGTATATCTTCCGCGACGGCCTCGGTGTCGACGGTTCCATGCCACCCAACAACTGGGTGTCGGTGTTCGGCGGTCCGGCCTGGACCCGGGTTCCGGACGGTCAGTGGTACATGCACCTGTTCGACGCCGAACAGCCAGACCTCAACTGGGACAACCCCGAAACGTTCGAGGATCTGGAAAAGACCTTGCGGTTCTGGCTCGACCGCGGCGTGGACGGCTTCCGCATCGATGTCGCGCACGGGATGGCCAAGCCCCCCGGCCTGCCGGATATGGCCAATCCCGATGTCGGCATGCTGACCCTCGACGACGACGATCCGCGGTTCAACCACGACGGCGTGCACGAGATCCATCGCGGAATCCGCACCGTGCTCGACGACTACCCCGAAGCGGTGACGATCGGCGAGATCTGGGTGTTCGAGAACGAGGACTTCGCGAAGTACCTGCGCCCCGACGAATTGCACATGGGCTTCAATTTCCGTTTGGTACGAGCCGAATTCGACGTCGCCAGCATTCACGGCGCGATCGAGAACGCGTTGGCGGCGGCCGCGCTGGCCGACGCCAGCCCGACGTGGACGTTGTCCAACCACGATGTCGAGCGGGAAGTCTCCCGCTACGGCGGCGGCGCGAAGGGGCTGGCCCAGGCCCGCGCCATCGCGATGGTGATGCTGGCACTGCCGGGCGCGATGTTCCTCTACAACGGTGAGGAACTCGGCCTGCCGAACGTCGATCTACCCGACCAGGTACTGCAGGATCCGGTCTGGGAGCGGTCCGGGCACACCGAACGCGGCCGCGACGGCTGCCGGGTTCCGATGCCGTGGTCGGGTGACGCTCCCCCGTTCGGCTTTTCGTCCAACCCCGACACCTGGCTGCCGATGCCTGTCGAATGGGCGGCGCTGACCGTCGAGCGTCAGCTCACGGATCCGGACTCGACGCTGGTGTTCTTCCGCACGATTCTGGGGTTGCGGCGAGAGCGTTTTCACTTCACCGAATACGACGTCGAATGGCTGCAGCTGCGCGACGACGCGCTGGCCTTCCTGTCCGGCGGCGTGCTGTGTGTGGTCAACACGGGGTCGGTTGCGTTGCCGTTGCCCGACGGCGACGTACTTGCGGTCAGCGCGCCGCTGGTGGGCGACGAGCTGGCGCCCGATGCGGCGGCCTGGATCGCGACGGTCTAGCCCGACGAGATCACGTTCACCACTGACGCGACGATGGTCGTGCCGAACACGAACGACAAGAGCCCGTGGACCAACGCGGTCTTGCGCATGCGCGTTGAGGTGAGGTTGGTGTCCGAGATCGCGAAGCTCATCCCGACAGCGAAGGCGACATAGAAGAAGTCGGTATAGGACGGTTGATCGTTGTTGTGCGGGTCGTTGAAGTCGATCCCGCCGCCGCGGGCCGGATTGAAGTAATGCTTGGCGTAGATCAGCGCGTACAGCGTGTGGATCGTGAACCACGACAACACGATGCTGCCGACCGCCAGCCATCGACCCCCGTCGTCGTGAGCCTTGTTCAGCAGCACCCACACACCCGACAGGCTCACCAGCGCGCCTCCGAGCACCAGCGATACCACTGCCCAATGCCAGGGTGACTCCCGCTCGGCATGGTCTTTGGTCTTGCCGGAGTCGAACCGCCACAGCACGATCCACGTCCAGGCGGAGAACGTCAGCGTCAGCGCCGTCCATCCGCCGAGCAGCGACAGCATGCCGTTTCGGTCCCACAACACCGCCGTGACGATCGCGCCGACCAGGACGCCGACCGTGACCCGCGCCGCCGGGCTTTCCCAGAAGCCGAGCTTGCCGTGGTCGGTATCAGCCATGCAGTACCAACGCCGAATCCGCGCGTCGGCGATACACCGATCCGAACCGGGCGTCGATCCGCAGCCACGTCGGCGAGAGCCGCACCCGCACGATCTCCTCGTCACCCGGCGATTCGGGCACGAATCCCATCGCGGTCAGAGCGAACACGCACCGCATCGGAACACCGACGGCGGTGTCGCCCGAACTCACCTGCAGCACATCCTGATCCAGCAGCGAGGCCGGGGGCCCGTGCGCGCTGCTGTGCTCCTTGGCCAAACCGGCCCCGCGCTCAGCCAGGGTGGTGAGCACTGCGGCCGGCACGTCGTCGAGATGACTGAAACCGGTGTCCGGCGGCAGCCCACCGCGCCACGCGGAGTCCATCGGATAGCCGGGGTCGACATAGCCCGACGCGTCGGCCTGACGCAGTCCACGAGCCAATTCGTCCGCCCCGCAGGACAAGTCGTCCGGCTTGAGCTGACCGGCGATGACGCGGACGGCGAGGACGTCCAACCCCGTGGCCACCCACGCTGTCACCAGACCGTCCGAACGCGCCCGTAACCGGATCACCGCGGCTTCGTCGAGGCGCAGCGCATGCTCGACGAATGCCGACAGGTCATTGCGCACGACGGCATCGGGAATGACAAGACCACGTTCACGGTCCACTATCGCTCCCAGCGCTGCAGGTACTCCCGGTGCTTGGGCGAAAGCCGAACCAGCCGTTGCTCTTCGATGTGCACGGCGGCCAACTGCGTTTCCGCGATTACCGAGGGCCTCGAGTCCGGATCGGCGAGCAGTGAGCGCACCTCGTAGCCGATGGTGAAGTCCACCGCACGCAGTCGCTTGGTCCACATCGTCACCTGCAGCGGTGAATCGGCAAGCCGCAGTTGGCCTTTGTAGAGCACCTGCACCTCGTGGATGAGCAGCCCGATGGTCGCGATGTCCTCGGCGAACGGCTCCTGCAAGAAGTCCACCCGCGCCTCTTCCAGGATCGTCACCATGGTCGCGTGGTTGATGTGCTGGTACATGTCGATATCCGACCAGCGCACCCGCACGCCGGTGGTGAATCCGTTAACCACTTGATCCTGTTCCACTTGTCCTCGTCATGCTACGAATCTGGCGCGCGGCCACCGAGAGCGTCGCCAGATCCCGTTCGTCGTCCTGGTAGATCTCAGCCAGCGTACGGCGGGCCCGCTCGACCCGGGATCCGTTGGTGTGCTCCCACTCGGCGATCTTCTCCTCGCCCGTCTCCTCCGGCTCGCCGACTGCCAGCACGTCGAAACACAGCGCGCGCAGCGAGCCGTAGATATCGTCGCGAATCGCCAAGCGGGCCAACGAATGCCACCGGTCATCGCGCGGCAGCCCGGACACCGCGGTCAGCAGCCCGTCGGTGCTCAGGTGATCCATCAGTGCGAAGTAGGTGTCGGCCACCTCGGCGGGATCACGGTCGACGATGTCGGCGATGTCGATCACATCGAGCAGGCTGTACTGGTAGAGGCCGCTGGCCACCTCATAGGCCAGGTCTTCGGCGGCGCCGTGGGCGGCGAACTCGCCGGCCTCCTTGGAGACGATGGCCTTGTCGTCGCCGCGCAGCCACGCCGGCATCCGCGGTGTCAGTTCGGCCAGTTTGGCCGCGAACCGATTGATTTCGGCGCCGACCGCCAGCGGCTGCGGCCGGTAGTTCAGCAGCCACCGCGCGGCGCGGTCGAGCAAGCGGCGCAGATCCAGCGTCATCCGGTCGGACACGCTCACCGGCAGTTCGTTGTTGCGCCCGCCGTCGAGGATCCGCTGCCACACCCTGCCGATGCCAAAGATCGCGTCGGCCGCCACGAAGGTGCGTACCGCATCGACGTAGCCCACGCCGGTGTCCTCGGTGACGCGGTAGGCGAACGTGATCCCGCCGATGTCGACGACATCGTTGACCAGCATCGTGGTGATGATCTCGCGGCGCAGCTGGTGCGTGCGGATCTCGGCGGTGAAGTTGTCGCTCAGCTGGCTCGGGAAGTAGCGCGGCAACCTCGAAGCGAACACCTCCTGATCGGGCAGGTCGCTGGCCAGCACCTCGTCCTTGAGAGCCAGCTTGACGTGCGCCATCAGGGTCGCCAATTCCGGTGAGGTCAGGCCGATCCCGACCTCCTGACGCCGGCGGATCTCCTTGTTCGACGGCAACGCTTCCAGCTCGCGATTGAGCCCGCGGCGCTCCTCGAGCTCGACGATCTGGCGGGCGTGCACGTTGAGCAACGACGCGGCGTTGGCCCGGCTGGTGCCCATCAGGTCGTTCTGGTCGATGTTGTCGTTCAGCACCAGCCGCGAGACCTCGTCGGTCATCGAGGCGAGCAGATCGGTGCGCTTGTCCGCGCTGACCTTGCCCGCGGTGACCAGCGAGTCGATCAGGATCTTGATGTTGACCTCATGGTCGGAGCAATCCACACCGGCGGAGTTGTCCATCGCGTCGGTGTTGATCCGCCCGCCGCACAGGTCGAACTCAACCCGGCCCAGCGACGTGACACCGAGGTTGCCACCCTCGCCGATCACCTTGGCCCGCACCTGGTTTCCGTTCACCCGGATGGTGTCGTTGGCACGGTCGCCGACCTCGGCGTCCGATTCCGACTCGGCCTTGATGTAGGTCCCGATTCCGCCGTTGAACCACAGGTCCACCGGCGCCTGCATGATCGCCTTCATCAGGGCGGGCGGCGTCATCTCGTCGGCGTCGCTTTGCAGACCGAGCGCCGAGCGCATCTGCGGGGTGATCCGAATCGCTTTCTGCTGGCGGCTGAACACCCCGCCGCCCTCGCTGATCAAGCCGGCGTCGTAGTCTTCCCAGCTCGAGCGCGGCAGGTCGAACAGCCGCTGCCGCTCCGTCCAGGACCGCTCGGCGTCCGGGGTGGGGTCGATGAAGATGTGCCGGTGGTCGAAGGCCGCGATCAGCCGGATGTGGTGCGAGAGCAGCATTCCGTTGCCGAACACGTCACCGCTCATGTCGCCGACGCCGGCCACGGTGAAGTCCTCACTCTGGGTGTCCACCCCCATTTCCCGGAAGTGCCGTTTGACGGACTCCCAGGCGCCCTTGGCGGTGATGCCCATGGCCTTATGGTCGTAGCCCACCGAGCCGCCGGAGGCGAACGCGTCACCCAGCCAGAAGCCGTAGGAGTTGGCGACGTCGTTGGCGATGTCGGAGAAGGTGGCGGTGCCCTTGTCCGCCGCGACGACGAGGTAGGCGTCGTCACCGTCGCGTCGAATCACACCAGGCGGGGTGATGACGTCGCCGGTGGCCCGGTCGACGTTGTCGGTGACATCGAGCAGGCCCGCGATGAACAGCCGGTAGCACGCAATTCCCTCGTGGCGGAACGCATCCCGGTCGGCGGCGTCGTCTCCGAGCGGGGCCGGCGGCTTCTTGACGACGAAGCCGCCCTTGGCGCCGACGGGCACGATGACGGCGTTCTTGACGGCCTGCGCCTTGACCAGGCCGAGGATCTCGGTACGGAAGTCCTCCCGGCGGTCCGACCAGCGCAGCCCGCCGCGGGCGACGTGACCGAATCGCAGATGCACACCCTCGACGCGTGGTGAGTAGACGAAAATCTCGAATTTCGGCCTCGGTAGTGGCAACTCGTCGATGAGTTGCGGATTCAGCTTGAGCGACAACACGTTCTGGGCGTGCGCCGAGTCCGGGCTGGTGACGAAGTAGTTGGTGCGTAGCGTGGCCTGGATCATCGACGCGAACGCGCGCAGCACCCGGTCGGTGTCCAGGCTGACCAGCGCATCGATGTCGGTGGCGACGGCATCCGCAGCTGCCAGCGCGTCCAGGCCCTTGGCCGCCGAGTCCGGATCGAACATCGCCTCGAACAGCGCCACCAGAGAACGCGCGGTCCTCGGGTTTCCGTTGAGCACCGATTCGATATGCGACTGGCTGTACGGGAAAGCGGCCTGCCGCAAGTACTTTGCATACGCCCGCAGCACCGCGACCTGCTGCCAGGTCAAGCCGGCCCGCAGGACCAGCTCGTTGAATCGGTCGATCTCGGCGCGCCCCTGCCAGATGGCGGTCACCGCGTCGGCGAACCGCTGCCCGTTGGCGTCCAACTCTTCGGGGGTGGTGGACTCGGGCATCGACGTGTCCGGCCGGATCTTGAATTGGTAGATCCAGACCGTGAGCCCGTCGGGGCGCACAACGGTGAACGGGCGCTCCTCGAGCACCAGCACGCCCATGCACTGCAGCATCGGCAGCAGGTGACTCAGCGACGCCGTCGACCCACCCAGGTACCAGGTGAGGAAGGCTTCGTTGGGTTCGTCGCCCTCTTCGAACTGCAGCTTGACCGAATCCGGTTGCAGCGCTTCGATGATGCCGATGTCGGTGATCGCCTCGGTGGAGGTGACGACCTTCTTGAACTCCTCGGGCAATGCGTCGGCGTAATGCTCGGCGACCGCCAGGTCGATCTTGCCCTCTCGCGCGGACCCCAGCAGCCGGTCGCCCCAGGTGCGTAGCGCCTCGGTCAGAAGTCCTTGGACGCGGGTGCGGTTGGCCTCGCTGTCGTCGATCGACTGGCGCGTCGACCCGTCCGGCAGCCGGACAGTGAAATGCACGACCGCCCAGGGTGATTCACTGACGCGCGCGGTGTAGTCGATACTTGCGCCACCGAACTCGCGCACCAGGATGTCTTGCATATGCAGCCGCACCTCGGTGGTGTACCGGTCGCGGGGCAGGTAGACCAGGCAGGACACGAAGTGGCCGAGCTGGGCGGCGCGCAGGAACAGTAGCGCGCGGCGGCGCGAACCGAGATCGACGACGGTGCCGGCCATCTCGAGCAGCTGGGCACCGGTCAGCGCGAACAGCTCGGAGCGCGGAATGGTCTGGACGATGTCGAGCATCAGCTGACCGGGGTGACTGGGGTCGTTCTGCGACAGCTCCAGGACATCGCGCACCCGCCGCGAGATCAGCGGGATGTCAAGCACATTGGCGCTCATCGCGGTGGCCGTGAACAGCCCCACGAACCGGTGCTCCACATCCCCAGAAGGCGTGTGCTCGCGGATCACCACAATGTACGGGTACGCCCCATACCGCAGGAAGCTGGGCATGGTGGCCTGGGCGAGCACCAGCAGATCGCCCGGTTTGGTGAGCTCCGGCAGCACCTCGGTGCGCAGCCGGGCCACCCCGAGCCGGCTGGGCTCCACGACGGTGGCCACCCCGTTGCCAACGGTGCAGTCCTGGCAGCCCAGCAGCACGAAGTTGCCCACCGACAGCCAGCGCAGCAGGTCGGCGACCTGCTCGCGGTCGGGACCCGCGAACCGGGTTCCCGTGTCGTGGTCGATCTCGCGGGCCAGGTCGTGCAGGGCGGCACTGAGCGCCACCGAATCCAGGGCCACCTGCCGCGCGTCGGCCACCACCATCGGCAGCATCCGCTCCGCCTCGGCCAGTGCCTTGCGGTTGACCGACGGCGAGAGCTGCACGTGAATCCAGGACTCCTCGAAGCCCTCGGAATCCGCGTCGGCCAGCGGCCGCACCTCGAGCAGCTCGCCGCCCGCGCTTCGGCGAACCCGGAACACCGGGTTCATCAACGCGACGTAGGCGACCCCGAGCCGGTGCAACAGGACCGTGACCGAGTCCAGCAGCATGGTGGCCTGGTCGGTGACGATCTGCAGCGCAGGCCCGAACCCGCCGGGGTCGTCGCCGGGGTAGATCGCGACGAGGGTCTCGCCGACCACCCGGCTGTGCGCCAGCTGTTCCTGTGCGGCGATCAGGCCCGGCGGAATCACCCGGTCGGCAGCCGCCGTGACCAATGGCCCGGTGTCGGTGGCGTCCGCGTCGGGCGCCCCTCCGTGTGGACCGCGATAGGTGGCGAGGTAGGCCTCGCCCATCGACTCGGTAGTTCTGGGGTCAACCGTCATACCTGCCGCTCCTGATCAGCATGCGAACCGACGCTGGTCCGCAGCGCCACATTAGTCGCGTGTGAGCCTGCGGTGGGTGACCCTGTGCGGACGGGCCGCGTCGGCTCCCAATCGCTCGAGCTTGTTCTCCTCGTAGGCCCCGAAGTTTCCTTCAAACCAGAACCATTTGGCCTCGTTGTCGTCGTCACCCTCCCACGCCAGGATGTGCGTGCAGGTGCGGTCCAGGAACCAGCGGTCGTGGCTGATGACGACCGCGCAGCCGGGGAAATTCTCCAGCGCGTTCTCCAACGACGACAGCGTTTCGACGTCGAGGTCGTTGGTGGGCTCGTCGAGCAGGATCAGGTTGCCGCCCTCTTTGAGGGTGAGCGCGAGGTTGAGCCGGTTGCGTTCACCACCGGAGAGCACCCCGGCCGGCTTCTGCTGGTCGGGTCCCTTGAATCCGAACGCCGACACGTAGGCCCGCGACGGGATCTCGTTCTGACCGACCTCGATGTAGTCGAGGCCGTCTGAAACCACCTGCCACACATTCTTTTTCGGGTCGATGCCGGCGCGGCTCTGATCGACGTAGCTGAGCTTGACGGTGTCGCCGACCCGGACGTTGCCGCTGTCAGGCTGCTCGAGCCCGACGATCGTCTTGAACAGCGTCGTCTTACCGACACCGTTGGGGCCGATGACGCCGACGATGCCGTTGCGGGGCAACGTGAACGAGAGGTCCTTGATCAGGGTGCGACCCTCGAAGCCCTTGTCGAGATGTTCGACCTCGACGACGACGTTGCCCAGTCGCGGCGGAGCCGGAATCTGGATCTCCTCGAAGTCGAGCTTGCGGGTCTTCTCCGCCTCGGCGACCATCTCCTCGTAGCGGCCCAGGCGTGCCTTGTTCTTGGCCTGCCGGGCCTTGGCGCCGGAGCGGACCCAGGCGAGTTCTTCCTTGAGGCGCCGCTGCAGCTTCTGGTCCTTCTTGCCCTGCACCTCGAGGCGCTCGGCCTTCTTCTCCAGATAGGTAGAGTAGTTGCCCTCGTAGGGGTAGGCGCGGCCGCGGTCGAGCTCCAGAATCCACTCGGCGACGTTGTCCAGGAAGTACCGGTCGTGGGTGACCGCGAGGATCGCGCCCTTGTACTCGGCGAGGTGCTGTTCGAGCCACTGCACGCTCTCGGCGTCGAGGTGGTTGGTCGGCTCGTCGAGCAGCAGCAGGTCCGGCTTGGACAGCAGCAGCTTGCACAGCGCGACCCGACGCTTCTCACCACCGGACAGGTGAGTGACGGGCTCGTCGGGCGGCGGGCAGCGCAGCGCGTCCATCGCCTGCTCCAGCTGGGAGTCGATATCCCAGGCGTCGGCGGCATCCAGCTCTTCCTGGAGCTTGCCCATCTCGTCCATCAGCTCGTCGGTGTAATCGGTGGCCATCAGTTCGGCGACCTCGTTGTACCGGTTGAGCTTGGCCTTGATCGCGACGCCGTCCTCGACGTTCTCGCGGACCGTTTTGGTCTCATCGAGCTGCGGCTCCTGCATGAGGATGCCGACGGTGGCGCCGGGCGCCAGCAGCGCGTCGCCGTTGTTGGCCTGGTCGATACCGGCCATGATCTTCAGCACGCTCGACTTACCGGCGCCGTTGGGGCCGACGACGCCGATCTTGGCTCCGGGCAGAAAGGCCAGCGTGACGTCGTCGAGGATGACCTTGTCGCCGTGCGCCTTGCGGACCTTCCGCATGGTGTAGATGTATTCCGCCATTGCCGCGGTATTGCCTTCCGTCTGGTTCGGGAATTGCTCGCCGACCATCCTAGGCGCGCACGGCGGAGGCCTTGCGGCCGCGCTGGCCAGGCCAACGCGGCCGCGGGGCCGCCTCACGCCGAGAGTGGCAGACCCGTCGTCTCGTCGGCGTCCTCGGGGTCCAGGGGTTCCCCGGCCGCCGGCTCCTCAGCTGCGGGTTCGGCGGCCCTGGGCTGGGGCTGCTCGTAGCGGATGATCGCGCGGGACAGGTCCGGGCCCACGGCCGTGGCCCGCATCTCCAACGACGAGCGCCGCACCCCTTCTTTGTCGTCGTACTCGCTGGTGAAGACATCGCCGACGACGATGACCGGCGCGCCTTTGTAGAGGCCGGCGCCGACGCCGGTGACGAGCTTGCCCCAGCAGTTGACGGTGATGTACAGCGAATTGCCGGGCTCCCAGGTGCCCTCGCCGGTGCGGCGGCGGGAATTGCTGGCCACCCGGAAGCTGATCAGCTCCTGGTCGCCGACGACGCGACGGCGCGGGTCGGTGACGACGCGGCCGACGACGGTCAGATGGGTCTCGAACATGGCAGGGGTCCTTTCGACTGGATGCGATGTGCGCCTCCAGTGAGCGCTCAGACCCCGACGGCTCACGTCGCCGTTGCGCCAACGGCGACGTGAGCTGTGGATGGACGCCGGACTGGGGACGGAAGCTAGGCGTTCTGCTGAGCCTCTGTCGCCTTGGTCGGATCCGGCAGGCTTTCGATGTCACCGTCGACGTTGGACGTGATGTAGCCGGTCAGCGTCTGTTGGAAGGCGTTGATCGTGGCGTCGGCGTGCAGGTAGCCGGTGTGAGTGCCGGTCACCGTGACGTCGGCCAGATAGTGGACGTTCGACTGGTTCGGCAGATAGTCGGCTGACTCGGTGCCGTTCAGGATCATCCCGTCCTCATTGACGTAGTCGGTATACGTGACCGTCCGGATCGTCAGCGCCGCGTTGTTGGGGTCGGGCGCTTCGGTGACCACCGCGGTTCCCCCCTTCGCTCCGCTGTAGGTCCCAACCGGCGGCAGCGGTGTGGTGGTCGGATGGTAGGTGGTCAGATCTGGAGCCCACGCCGACGAATCCGGGGTGGTCCGGTCCGCCGCCACCGGTCCAACGCTGGTGGTGTACTTCAGGTTCGCGATGACCAACCTCGACTGGGTCGGGTCAGACACGCTCGACTCCCAGAAGGTGACCGCGTCGCCGGTGGGGTTCCAACTCGGCATGCTTCGCGCGGCCCAGCCATCACCGGTCTCGAACAGCGGAATCCCGTTCTCGCGGTTGAGTTCATCGCCGACTGCGACCGCCCACTCCTGGTTCGACACATTGACCGGCGTCGCGTAATACCCGTACACCGGCGCGGCCACATAGACGGGCAACAGACTTTCGCGCACGATCCTCGTCATCGGAGTCAGTGCGCCGTATCCGCGCGTGCTTCCGATCGCGATCCACTGCTCGTTGGGCGAGTAATCCATGTCCTCGTCATAGTCGAGACTCGCCGTCACCCGGGTGACAGTGCCTGTGGCCAAGTCGATTTCGATGTCATCGGCGTTGCCCTGCTCGTAAGACCCGCCGAGAATGACCACGCCCTTGCCGTCCGGTGTCCACTGCTTGCCCTCCCCGGTGGGATACACGACACGCGCATTGGTGACGTCGTATTCATTGGTGGAGTCGTTGTAGGTCAGGTCGCCCACGACCGGAACGATCTGCAAGACGCCGGTCGCACCGTTGAGCATGATCCGGCTGAACAAAACGTGCTGTCCGTCCGGGGAGATTCGCATCTCACGCTGCGCATTGATCGAGATGACGCCCGGCGCTCCCGCCGGTGTGGTGATGGGAACCAGCTGCGTTCCGTTGACATCCTGTTGCAGAACGGAATACGTCGGCCCCGACTGGGCGCCGCTGTCGACGAGCACGATCACCCGTCCGGACCCGTCGGTGAACGGAACCGGTTTGCCCAGGTTCGCGGTCACACTTGGCGCCAGTCCGCAGGTGAGGCACTTGGCGTTCGAGCCGTCGATGTTGATCTGATAGATCTCCTGGCGGCCTCCCGCGGCCGGGGTGCCCGCGAAGTAGATGGACTGCCCATCCTCCGAGTACCGCGGATTGACGGGCTTTGTCACACCCGCAGGCAAGTTCAGGATCGCCCGCTGCACAGTGGGATTGAGGACGGTCAGGCCCTCAGTGGCCTGCGCGCTGTGCGAGCTCAGCGGTGTCAGAAGATTGAACTTCCCGTCGGACACCGAGACCGTGAACGAATCAGTCTGGGCAGCATCGTAATTGATGTCGTCAGGCGTATACGTATAGTTGCCGGTCGCCTGGTCGATCGTCAGGGTTCCGTACTTCGGCCCCTGGGTGACCGTGTATTTCAGCGCGTCGCCTTCGATGTCGGTGGCGCCGATGTTGCCGGTGACGGTTTGCCCGGTCTGCACCGTGGTGGTGGGGTCACCGATCGTCGGGGCCTGGTTGAACACATCGCGGCGCACCCACCCCAGCAGGCTCCACACCATCGGAACGACAGGCCCCGGGGTGTTGGGCGGCGGGTTCAGGAACGGGTTGAGCAGGGTCGTGACGACGTGGTTGAGGAAGCCGATCGGGGTCGATGCCGGTGTTTGAGCGGTGGTCGTCACCGCTGACGTGACCGTGGCCGCCGGCGATCTGACCAGAGCCGAGTGAGCACTACCCACGACCGTCGACGAAGCGACGGGCGGGCTCACCTCCGTCACCGTTGCGCCGGATGTGACGACCGCTGTCGGCGACGGGAGGTCCGCGAGGAGTGTGGAGGGCACCTTTGCGGCGGCAGCGCGGCTTGCACCCGAGGTGCGACCAGTCGAGACGGCATGCGAGTTCGTCGTAGGCTGCGCCGCACGAGGTTTAGCCGAACCAGTCGACCGCCGCTTGGCGCTCGCCGATCCCGACTCCGCCCCGGAGGCCGAGCCGGCGGATGAGGCAGGCGACGACGATCCAGCGCCCGACGACGCGTTGCCGACGTCAGCCGATGCCACCCCATGCCCCGCCGCCAGAGCCGTGAACAGCCAGACGGCGACCGCCATACCGCCATACCCGCCGAACTTGACGGCGGTGCGCGCGGTCTCCCGAGATCGTGCGGGCTCCGCCGAGACGAACAGCGGGTTGGCGGGCTTACGGACATCCGACATGGCGTGCCTCCGGCAATGAGAATGTGTTGATCGATCGATCAAATTTGAGATGTGATGAACTTCATAACAGGGCGAATCAGGAGCTGTCAAGCAATCGGCGAGAATTCCCGCATCGGCCGAGTGGGTCGATGCGGGGAGGCGCGACTGCGCTGATTTCACAGCGACTTCACAGGTACTTACGCCACAGGAATTGTTGTGACAGAAGCAGATTAGGACACCCCGCGTTGGACCCTCCGGCCGCGACGCCGGCGCGCTGGTTGACAACCGGAGTGGACGGTCTCGGCATTCACACCGCGCCGACGGCCTCACGAACTGGTCGAACCCAGGCCCGAAGACGGAAGAGTCGCGGGTCGGTCACCCGATCAAATCAGGGCGAAGGCGCTAGGTTGGCTTACCCCCGCCGCGGGACAGTATCGCGAACTGAGTCTCGACAAAGTGCCGCAGTTCGTCATGCCCCTGGGTCAACCCGACCACGCTCTCGTTGCTGACGCTCCTGGCGATTTGCGCCACCAGCATCGAGATCACGACGGGTGGATAGGCGTCGAGATCGACCCCGTACGACCGCAAGGACATCGTGACCGCCGCGGTCTCAATGTCACGTACTCGCTCGGCGTAGTTCCGCAGCTCGGCGCCAATTGCTTTGCGGTGGTTGGCAAGCGCCATGAGCTCAGTGCTCATGACCGTCTGCCGGGTGTCACCGTTGATTCGCCAGAGTGCGCGCAACGGATCTTCCTCGGTCAGCACGTGGCGCAGCTGTTCCAGCGCGGCCTCGGCGCCGGAACGCATCACGGCAAGAAAGAGGTCGTCCATCGTCGGGAAGTAGTAATAGACCAGCGCCTGTTTCACTCCAGCCTTCGCTGCTACCCGTCGTGACGTCGCTGCGGCGTACCCGTCGTCGTGCATGATCTGCGCCGTCGCCTCGACGAGTCGCTGTCGGGTCCCGCCGTCGTCGGCGTTGGTGTTCGCGGGCGCCCGCCGCGGAACTTCGCCGCGTGACCGCCGTTTTCGCGCCTCGATGGGCATAGGGCACAGTAGCATTTTGATCGATTGATCAAGGCTGCCCCCGCCGTCAGTGATTGGCGTCGCGTTCGCGGCGGGCCAGGTGGGCCAGCATCCTGTTGTAGGCGGCCAGGTCGGCGTCGTCGTCGCGATCGGCGGCGCGGTCGATCCGTTTGGCGGTGCGCCGGTCGCTGCGGCTCCACTGGACCAGCAGCGCGATCATCACCACCACCAGCGGGATTTCGCCTGCCGCCCAGGCGATTCCGCCGCCCAGATGCTGATCGCCGATCAGGTCGGTGTGCCAGCTCAGGTGCAGCGATCGGTAGAAGCCCTCCCCCAGCACGTCGTCCATCCCCATCATCACGACACCGAAGAACGCGTGCAGCGGCAGCGAGGCGAACACCATGCCGATCTTGGCTACCGGCGGCAACGGCCGCGGTGTGGGGTCGACGCCGATGACCACCCAATAGAACAGGTAGCCGCTCATCAGGAAATGCAGGTTCATCAGCACATGCGCGCCGTGATTGCTGACCGCGGCGTCGAAGATGCCGCCGAAGTACAGGCCATAGAACCCGGCGACGAACACGACCGTCGCCACGACCGGGTGGGTGAAGAACCGCGACCACTTACTGTGCAGGGCGTCGAGCAGCCACTCCCGAGGTCCGGGCGGATTGCCCTTGCCCGCCGCCGGCAACGCTCGCAGCGCCAGAGTGACCGGTGCCCCCAGCACCAGCAGGACCGGCACCAGCATCGAGAGCAGCATGTGCGCTGCCATGTGCATGCTGAACATCGCGGGCATGTATCGGCCCAGACCTGACGATGTGGTGAACAGCAGCACCGCGCAGCCCAGCAGCCAGGCGAGCGTGCGACCCATCGGCCACGCGTCGCCGCGACGACGCAACCGGATCACGCCGGCCAGATAGGTTCCGGCGAACACGAGGGCCGCCGTGCCGAACGCCAGGTCGAACCGCCAGTCCAGCAGGATCCGCGCGACCGTCGGCGGGCCGGCGAAGTCGTAGCCGATCGCCACTTCGGCCGGACTCGGGTTGGCCGACAGCGGCGGGGGCGGCGGGGTGCGACCCAAGCCGACGGCGATACCGAAGGTCAGGCCGAACACCAATGCTTCGATGAAGGCCAGCCGGATCAGCAGGCCGCGCGCCTGCGGGGCAGCCTGCAACTCGGCCACCGGGCCGCGCCGTTGACGCCATCCGATGAAGCCCAGTGTGCACAGCGCCACGATCTTGGCCACCACCAGCCAGCCGTACTCGCTGGCGAACAGGTCAGACACCCGCATCCGGACGAAGGCGTTGACGACCCCGGACAGTGCCATGGCGGTGAAGCACCAGAACGCGACCGCCGAGAAGCGTCGCGCCGCCAGGCCGGCATGCTCACCACCGCGCAGAGCATGGGCCAGCAGCGCGAGCAGACCGCCCGCCCACAGCGCACCGGCCAGCAGGTGAATCAGCAGGCTGTTGGTGGCGATGTCGTGTGCCCCGCCCGCCGACGAATGGCCGGTCAGGCCCAGCGGCACCAGCGCGATCAGCGAGCCGGCCAGCAGGAACGGCGTCCACGACCAGCGCAGCACTGCCCGGCCCGCGGCCGCGACGACCAACGCCAGGAACGCCGTCCACCGCCACGCACCGGCGGTGTCGACCAGGCTGGCCACCGACCACAGCTCGACGGGGTTGAGATGGTCGCGCAGCGGTTGGCCGGAGACATCGGAGACGGTCAGCGGGATCAGCAGCACGGCGCACACCGCCCACACCCCGGACGCGGCGACACCCATGCGCAGCGCCCGATAACCGTCGGCGTCGAGCACCCCGTTGTCCTGCGGCGGGGTGAAGAACGTCGCGAACAGGAACGAGCCGACCGCCACGACCGCAGCGATCTCGCCTGCCGCCCGTACGGACGGCAGGCCCAGGGTGGTGACGGGGCCGGGGTCGGGCAACCCGGTCGCGGTGAGCGCGTCGGCCAGCGACAGCGCGCCGATGCCGGCGGCGGTGATCCCGGCGAGCAGCGCCACCAGCCAGAGCACCGGCCATGCGGCGGTGCGGCGGTCGGTGGGCGCGGTCATGGCCTCAGCGTAGGTGCTGGCTGAGGTCGTCCCAGATGAAAGCCCTGGCCGTATTCGATTCCGAGTTGGACCAGCGTGTTGAGCTGGCTGGCTGTCTCCACCGATTCGGCCACCAGTTTCGCGGGAAGCTCCGACGCCAGTGACGTGAGCGCGGTTGCCAGCGCGCGTTTCACCGGATCGTGGTCGATGCCGGCGATCAACTCGCCATCGATCTTGATGAGGTCTGGACGCAGCCGCAGCAGTTGGGCGAAGCTGGCATATCCAGCGCCCGCATCGTCAACTGCCACCTGTATTCCTCGCTCGCGCAATGACTTCAGACCCACAGCCAGCTCGTCGGGAAACGGTTCGTGCTCGGTAACTTCGATGATGAGCGCTCGGTCCTGCACCGCCAAGACATCCTGGATCGTCGGCTCCAGAACGGCGCTCGGGCTCAGGTTCACCGCGACCGGACAATCGCTGGGAATGCTACGAGCGGCGGCCAGGACGGTGCGGAGTGCGGCGTGTTCCAGGACAACTCCCTGGCCAACTCGGCGAGCGGCGCTGAACCACTGCGCTGGAGTCAACTCGAAAGATGCGGGAAAGCGCGTCAACCCTTCGTAGGCAATTGCGGTCCCGCTCGCCAGATGGACGATGGGCTGGAACACCGCGACGAGTGCTTCTCGCTCCGCGAGCAAGGCGTCCAACCCGGCTTGCAGTCGCTCGACCTCCGCGGCTCCCGGCACCATCACCGAGGCGACGAATCGCGCCGTGAGTGCGCGTCGTCCACGCTCGTCGCCATCGGTCATCACGTTGGTCAGCAGCGTCGAGAGTTGCGACTGAGAGCTGATCAAGGCCGACACGAATTCACTGATCGCCACCATCGCGTCACTATCCGCGTCGTCGAAGACACCTGGGGCGGTGGCGGCCAACAACAGCGAGCCGATCACGATGTCGTTGTGCATCAGGGGAATTACCGCCCACGACCGAGTGCCCCACTCCCTGTTGATCGCGCGAACCCGAGGCGAGAGTCGCCCGTCTACCCGCCCGTCGTGCAACAGCTTCGGGCGTCTCTCCCGGGCCGCAAGGCCTTGGAAGCTGCTCTGATTGGGTACGACGAAGCCCGTCGTGTCGGCAATCACACCGTGGGCGGACACGGTGACGTACGAGTCATCGGAAGCCCGTAGGAGCGTGATGGCTGCTCCCTCAGCCTTGGGCATGAACGCACACGCCTGCTCAGCTATGCGACCCATCAATGACACGGGGTCCATCGACGCGGCCAGCGCCTGAACAAGCCTCTCCACAACACCCCACTCCCACAAAACTTCCCACGCACAGATTAACGAGCGAGGACAGGGCAGTGGCTCATCGCATCGCTACGGTGCGTCGAGCTCACGGAGTTTCAGCTCGCGGGCATAGAACTGCTCCGACGACAGCGCGCCGATGCGATCCATATCGGCCAGGATGCTGCGCAGTTCGTGCAGGAAATCCTTGCGGCGCTGCTTCAGGTCGGGAGCGGCCTCCAGCAGATGCTGGTCGACGGCCACCTGCCGCGCGGTTGCGAACAACAACGCCGACACCGACTCGTTGCTGCGGATCCGGCCCTGCGCCGCGTACTGGGCGCCCACGCCCAGCGCCAGCTTGGTCAGTTCCTTTTCCTCGATGTCGGTCGGCGCGTCGCACAGCACGTCAGCGACGATCTCGTAGGCCTCAATGAACGGGCGCAGCATGGCGTGCGACATCAGCGGCTGCTTGCGACGCAACAGGTCGTCGACCGCGTCACCGCCGGCGGCGACGTGGATCTCCCAATCCTCTTGCCACGACATCTCTTCGGCGAGATGCTCGCGGAAGGCCGCGGAATCGGCGAAATAGAAGTCGAACTTCAGCAGGTCGCGCAACCGCATCGCTTGGTCCCAGAACACCGCCACCCGGTCACCGTCGGGCGCCCGGCCGGCATGGGCCAGCGCCAATTCGGCGATCGCCGTTTCCAGGAATGCGTGGATGAGCGTGTTGCGGTAGAAGGCTGCCTCGTGCTCCTGCTCGGGAGCGATGCGCCACACCGGTTCGTGGCCGCCGTCCACCCGGGTCACCGGATGACCGTTCGACAGCCCGTCGACCGCTGCCCGAACCCCTTCGGGGGTCCTGAGCCGTAAGGCGCTGTTGGTCACCGGATTCTGTTTACGCTCAAGGTAATCCAGCGAATCCTGCAACGTGTGGTGCAGCTGGCTCAGCGTCAGCGCACGGCCGCGGGTGGTGAGAAGCAGCGCCGACAACAACGCGGTCGCATTGATCGGCGTCACCCGCAGGATCCGCCAGGCCACCTCAAACGCCATCTTCTGCATGGCCAGCCGTTTGGCGGCCTCGTCCGAGGCGACCTCGCCGCCCGGCTCGCCCAGGTACTGGCGCATCGAGACCGCCTCGGGGAAGCGGACGTAGATCTTGCCGTAGTTGCGCTCCCCCTGCGCCTTGATGAAGTTGAACAGCCACTCCGCGCTTTCCGGCGTCTTCTCCCCGCCGCGGGCGTAGTTGGCGTACTCGGTGGTCTCGTGCAGTTGATCGAAGCTGATCGAGACCGGCTGCAGCAGGATGTCCTCGCTGCGGCCGTCCAGGTAGGCGTCGGCGACATAGGCCAGCAGACCGAGCTTGGGCGGCAACATCTTTCCGGTTCGCGACCGGGTGCCCTCGATCGACCAGCTGAGGTTGAAGCGCTTTTGCACGATGAACCCGACGAACTGGCGCAGCACGTACTTGTACAGCGGATCGTCGAGCTTGCGGCGTAAGAAGATGACGCCCGAGCGGCGCATCAGCGGGCCCATGAACCCGAAGGACAGGTTGATCCCGGCGAAGGTGTGCGCCGGGGGCAGCTTGTTCTCCTGCATCGCCACCGGGACGATGACACCGTCGAGGTAGGACCGGTGCGACCACAGCAGAACCGCGGGGTGGTCTTCCAGGCCGCGACGCATGGCTTCGATTTCCATGGTGTCGTAGTCGATTCGGGAATCGAAGCCACGGCTGAAAATGGCGCGCCCGAGGTTGGGGATCAGGTCGACCGAGAACCTGCTCCACCCGGTGGCCAGCTCGTTGAGCATCTCTTCGGCCTTGGCCGGATCGGCTCCGGGGATCTGCTCGAGGCCCTCCATGAACCGGGTGGACGCCATCAGCTCGTCGGTGATCAGTCGCGGTGACTTGTATTCCGGGCCGAGCAGCCGCAGTTCCATCCGCTCGACCGCCAACGCCGCGCGGCGCAGAACGAAGCGCGCGAAGTCGCGCGGGCTGTCGCCGACGGTGTTCTCCTGCCACTGCTGGCGCAGTTCGGACACCTTCGCCGGTTCACCGGCTACGATGCGGGCGCGGGATGGATCCTTGCGAAGGATGCTGCGCTGCAACAGTTCCGGCGGACGGTAGGTGTCGCGCCCGGACAGCAGGCCGACGATTTTGACCCGGGTGGGCAGGCCGCCGGGGACCCAGAAGACGCGCACGGGGACGACAAGACGATCCTCGCCGCCGGCGAGTTCTTCGACGAGCTGAGCCACCACCCCGGGCGGCGGGTCGCCGGCGGGCAGGCGCAGTACTTCGACCCTGGTGTCAGGGTGGGCGCGACGCTGGGCGTGCAGCCAGTCGTTGAGCAGCTCGAACTCGGCCTTGGAGGACACCGACGCCAGCACCAGGGCGTCGTCGGTGGTGCTGAAGTCGGCCAGGTGGTCGGATCGGGTCATTTGCGGCCCTTGGCATTCGGCGCTTTTGCGGCGGCTTTCTTCGCGGGTGCTTTCTTCGCTGCGGTCTTCTTCGCGGGTGCCTTCTTGACGGCGGCCTTCTTCGCGGGCGCCTTCTTGTAGATCTCGTGCGTCGGCACTTCGCCGTTTGGCCAGTCCTTCAACGTGTCCAGATAGAGCTGACGGACCTCCTCGATGCGTTGCGGCAGGTCGTCGAGCGTCCAGTCCTCGACCGAAAGCGGTGGATAGACAACGACATCCACCTCCCCCGGATTCATCGTCGACGAATCACGGGAGGCGATCACCTCCGCATTGCGAACGACGATGGGCACCAACGGCACACCGGCCGCCATCGCCAACCGGAACGGCCCCTTCTTGAACGGTCCGACGGTGCGGGTGTCCAGCCGAGTGCCTTCGGGCGCGATCATGATCGACAGGCCCTTGGTCACCAATTCCTCGACCTCGTGCATGGTTTCGAGAGCGGCCTTGGGGTCGTCGCGGTCGATGAACACTGTGTCGGTCAGCTTGCCCAGCGTGCCGACAACAGGGTCGTCCTTCAGTTCTTTCTTGCCGACACCGGTCCAGTTGTCGCGGAGCAGCGATGCCACGATGAGGGGGTCGACGTTGTTGCGGTGGTTGAAGATGAACACCGCCGGGCGTTGCTTCTTGAGGTTCTCCTGGCCAAGGACGTTGAGCCGCACACCGTTTACGGCCAGCAGCATGTTGGGGAACGCGGTGGTGAAGAAGTTCAGGCCGCGGCGCCGACTGCGGGTGAGTGCGCCCCACCAGATCGCGCCGGTCGCGGCCGGTACCAGAGTGCCGACACCGAGCAGGGTACGAATCTGACCCATCACCCCGCCGCCGCCGCGGCTGTGGAATTGCAGGATCGGCCAGCCGCGGCGCCGAGCCACCGCGGCCATCTTGCCCTCGGGATTGGTCGGGCGCGGATTGCCGACCAGATACATCAGCGCGACGTCCTCGTCACCGTCGGCGTAGAAATACGACTGCTTGAGGTCAATGTCGTTGTCGGCGGCGAACTTCTGCACGGCGTTGGCCTTACCCGGCCCCCACAGGATGGGCCGAACCACCTCACCGGTCAGCACGTCGTTCTCATCGACCTCGAAGCGGTTGGTCAGGGTGTTCTCGATGCCGAGGAAGTTGGCCACCGGTTCGACCTGAAGGGTCAGCGCCGAGGAACTGAGCACCACCGTGTGGCCGCGTTCCATATGCGCGTGCACCAGCTCGCGCATCTCGGGATAGATCCGCTTCTCGATCTTCTGCACGAACATCCGATCGCCGATCTCGTGCAAATCGCTCAGTGCCCGCCCGCGCAGTGCTTGGGACGCCTTGGTGATCAGCTCTTCGAACTCCAGCCGGCCGAGCTGATGGTTGAGCCCGGCGGCGATCATCGTGATCAGCTCGCCGATGCCCATATCGCGGCTGCGGAAGCGTTCCTGGGTGAGGATGACGGCGGTGAATCCGGCCACCAGAGTGCCGTCGAGATCGAAGAACGCTCCGATCTTCGGCCCCTCCGGGCTGGCCATCACCTCGGCAACCGAACCGGGCAGCCGCATCTCCTTGTCGCTCATCAGAAGGACACCGATCCGTTCGTGGAGGGTTGGGCGGAGCTGTCGGCCTTGTCGGGGAACGACGAGGGCACCACGCGCGGCGGCGGATCGCCGGCCAGTGCCAGCACCTCGTCGAAGCCCTCACGCAAGGACTTCGCCCACAGGTCTTCGTCGGTGATCGATGCACGGTCGTAGCGCGTGGTCACCGTCGCGAAGCCGCCACGGGAGACCAGCACCACCATCATCGCCACCCCGGGAAGCGGTCCAATGCCATACTGCCGCAAGACTTTCGCCCCGGCGATGTAGGTGTCGCCGGCGTAGACGGGCACGTTGCTGGCCTGCACGTCGGAGGCGATGACCGACCCGGTCATCGCCTCGAGCACCGCGTCGGGCAACAGTCCGACCACCGGCGCGACGGCGCCCATCAGGTCGATGGCCGCCTCCTCGCGCCGGGACGTCATCTGCTTGCGAATCTTCTGGATCCGCACCGCCGGGTCGGCGACCGCGATCGGCGCGGCAAGGTTGACCCCGGCGAATCGGTTGCCGCCGGCCGGGTCGGCTTCGGCGCGCAGGCTCACCGGGACTGCCATCGGCAAGCTGTTGATCGGCACACCGAGCGCCTCGTGATAGCGCCGCAGGGCCCCGCACAAGCCGGCGAGGTAGGCATCGTTGATCGAGCCGCCCGCGGCGTGCGCGGCCGACCGCAGGTCGGTGAGCCGCATCTCGATGGCTTCACTTCGTGACGACAGGCTTCGGCGACGCAGCAGCGGTGACGGCTCGGCCGCGCGGCCGATGACCCGACGCCCGGAGCGGGCATAGTCGACGGCGTCCCACACCGCGGTCCCCGGGTTGCGTACCACCCGTCCGATCACCGACAGTCCACCCGAAACGGCGCCGAACAGTCCGCTGACGATGGCGCCGGGCAGCTGGTTGAACCCTTCGCGCATCAGGTCGTTGGGTGTCAGATCCTGCGGGACCGGCATCGGCGGGGCCGGCCTCGGCGCGGGTTCGCGCTCCAGGTCGTAGATCTCGGCGAACATCGCGGTCGCACCGACACCGTCGGTGACCGCGTGACTCAGGTGCAGCAGGGTCGCGGCCTTGCCGCCTTCCAGGCCTTCGACAAGGGTGGCCGTCCACAGCGGTCGCGAGATGTCGAGCGGGGACTGCAGGCTCACCTCGGCCAGGTCGAGGACCTCGCGCAGGGTGCCGGGCTCCGGGACCCGCACACGGCGGACATGGAAGTCGAGGTTGAAGTCGGGGTCTACGACCCAGCGGGGAGCCGCCGTCGGGAGAGTCGGCACGACGACGCGCTGGCGCAACCGAAGCACCTTGCGGGAGGCGTTCTCGAACGCCGACCGGAACCGGTTCCAGTCCGGCGTGCTGTCGAGGATCTCCAGCGCCATGATCCCCGAGCGGGTTCGCGGATTGGCCTCGCCACGATGCAACAGCATGTCGAGGGGGCCGAGTTCGTCCGGCAGACCATTCGCATCGACGGCTCCGCTCATCGACCGCACCTCCTCGACACCGCATCCCCTCCTGTTCGCACCCCGGCAAGCCCGGAAACCACGCTAGTCGGCGCGCGCCAGTGGCGGGTCTCGATTGTGAGACGGCTTGGCGGCCGTCGAAACCCCGACGTCGGCCGATCGACGGCCACGGTTGGCTTCCGGTTGGCCCGCGCGTCACGCCGGCTCTGCAACCCTTGTCATCGAGAATCGTGAAAGGGCCTTCCATGGCGGACATCTCGCGTGCGTACAACAGTGTCGGACAACTGCGGGCGGACGCCTGGTGTCGCCTCGAAGAGGCCGCCGACCGGCTCACCAGGACGACCACGACCGGTGCGCTGAAAGAGAAATACGTCGGCATCTGCCGGGATCTGCTGAGCGATCTGACTCCGCTGGAGCCGTACTGGGCGTTTCCTGGCTCCCCGCAATTCGCCAGGGTGCAGCGGCTGTTCGCCGGCGGAAGCTACGACAAGTTCGCGGCCGTCGTCACGCGCATCAACCGCGCGCTGACCACCGAGTCCTACCGGGCCGGGCACGCCGAGAACGCCGGCGTCGAGGACCAGGACATGTTCCCGACCGACCCGCGTCAACTGGAGAGCCAGCCGACGACGCACCGCGATCAGCCGTATTTCGAGGTGCTGGTCGTGGAGAAGATGACCGACGCCCAAGAGCGTGCGCTGCGCAAAGAGGTCCGCAGCTGGCGGCGCCCCGACGACGAGTTCGTCTACGAGCTGGTGGTGGTGGGCAGCGGCGATGAGGCGCTGATCGCCGCCCGGCTCAACGTCAACCTCCAGGCCGTCGTGATCCGGCGGCGGTTCTCTCATCAGTCGACGCGTGACCTGTCGATGCTGACCGAGTTCGTCGACACCGAGCTGACCGACGAGCTCGCCGATCACCAGTCCCCCGACGACCGGGCCGAGATCCTGGCGACCTCATTGGCCGAGCTTCGCCCCGAGTTGGACCTGTATCTGATGACCGAGATCGAGGTCGAGGACATCGCCGGGCGGCTGGGCCAGCACTTCCGACGGGTGTTCCACGCCCGCGAAGGCATGCTCGAGCTACACCTGTCGATCCTGCACGGAGTGGCTGCGCGCTACCGCACCCCGTTCTTCAGCGCTCTCAAGCAATACAGTCACCGGCCGACCGGAGTGTTCCACGCGCTGCCGATCTCGCAGGGCAAGTCGATCGTCACGTCGCACTGGATCAAGGACATGGTCGGGTTCTACGGCCTGGACGTGTTCATGGCCGAGACGTCGGCGACGTGCGGAGGGCTGGACTCGCTGCTCGACCCGACCGGCCCGCTGCGGGATGCGCAGACGCTGGCATCGGAAACCTACGGTTCGCGCCACAGCTACTTCGTCACCAACGGCACCTCGACAGCCAACAAGGTCGTCACCCAAGCGCTCGTCGCCCCGGGCGACATCGTGCTGCTCGACAGGAACTGCCACCAGTCCCACCACTACGGGATGATGCTGGCCGGCGCGCACGTCGTCTATCTCGAGGCGTATCCGCTGGAGCAGTATTCGATGTACGGCGCGGTGCCGCTGCACGAGATCAAGTCGAAGCTGCTGGCGCTCAAGGCCGCCGGCAAGCTCGATCGCGTCAAGATGATCTCACTGACCAACTGCACGTTCGACGGGATCGTCTACGACGTCACACGGGTCATGGAGGAATGCCTGGCCATCAAGCCTGACCTCGTATTCCTCTGGGACGAGGCATGGTTCGCATTCGCGCGCTTTCACCCGGTGTACCGCACCCGCACTGCGATGGCGTCGGCAAAGGCACTGCGCGAAAAGCTGGCGGACCCGTCCTACATCGCACACTACGAGTCAACGCTGGACGACCGCGCGGCCATGTCCGACGAGGAACTGCTGAACACCCGGCTGATCCCGGATCCGGCCCGGGCGCGGGTCCGGGTGTACGCCACCCAGTCGACCCACAAGACGCTGACGGCACTGCGCCAGGGCTCGATGATTCACGTTTTCGACCAGGACTTCGAGCAGAAGGTCGCCGAGGCGTTCCACGAGGCGTACATGGCGCACACGTCGACGTCGCCGAATTATCAGATCCTGGCATCGCTGGATCTGGGCCGGCGCCAGGTGGCCCTCGAAGGGGTCGAGCTCGTTCAGCGTCAGCTCGAGAACGCGATGCAACTGCGCGACGCGATCGACAATCATCCGTTGTTGCGCAAGTACGTTTCGTGCCTACGTACCTCGGATCTGATCCCCGAGGCGTACCGGCCCTCGCGCATCGCCCAGCCATTGCGATCGGGTCTGCGCAACATGATGGCCGCGTGGGAGGCCGACGAGTTCGTGCTCGACCCGTCGCGAATCACGTTGTCAATCGGCAACACTGGCTACGACGGCGACCAGTTCAAGCGCCAACAGCTGATGGACCGGCACGGAGTTCAGATCAACAAGACCTCACGCAACACCGTGTTGTTCATGACCAACATCGGTACCACGCGCAGTTCGGTGGCGTTCCTTGTCGAGGTGTTGGTGAAGATCGCCCGCGAGCTCGAGGAGCACGTCTCCGAGATGAGTCTCGGCGAGCGCGGCCGATTCGAGCGGCGGGTGCATCGCCTCACGCGACAATCGATTCCGCTGCCGGACTTCAGTGGATTCCATACCGCGTTCCGCGACGGTGACACCCCCGAAGGTGACGTGCGGCCGGCGTTCTACCTGTCCTACAACGACACCAACTGTGAATACCTCAGCGACGCCGAGATCGATGAGCGGCTGGCGGCGGGACGACAGGTGGTGTCGGCGACATTCGTCACGCCCTACCCACCGGGCTTCCCGGTGCTGGTGCCCGGGCAGTTGTTCAGTCCGCAGATCTTGGCCTTCATCCGCGACCTGGACACTCCTGAGGTGCACGGCTACCGGCCGGACTACGGCTATCGCGTGTATACGGAAAAGGCGATGGAAATCGCCGGAGGCACCACGGCGCCCGAGTCGAACGGGCATCGCACGCTGGTGGCAGCGGGCAGCGAGGACCCGGGCGCCGACTAGCCGGGGTCTAGCCAATGCACAGCGGCGGCAGGAGCAACAGCACCGGCCACAGCAGGGCAGCCAAGACGTAGGCGCCCACCTCGGCACCGGCCGGCAGGATGCGGTCGAGCTGCACCTCGAGCTGCTGCACCGCCTCGACGTGGAAAAACGCCCACGTGAGTCCGATGAGCAGATGCGGGATCGCCAGCCACATCGCGATCTCGATCAAGGTTTCGAGACTCACCTTGTAGCTCAGCACGCGGCGCATTCTGGTCATCAGATCGTCCATCAGCCCTCCTCCCCAAGTCTGAGAACCTAGGTTCTCACAAATTGCTGTAGCAGGGAGCCGTACTGACTACGATTGGCCTGACTCGGGGCGGGAGGAAATCACATGGAGTTGCTGACGAAGGTTCGTCAGATCCTGAACTACAAGCTGACGATCGCCGAATTGATCGGTATCGGACTGCTGCTCGGCATCCCCTATCTCGCGGTCGGCCTGGTGTGGTCGTCCACGCACACCGAGCATCTGAGTCAGTTGCACGGCGCCGATCTCGTCGTGTCCTTCCTCGGGTCGATTGCGTCGTGGCCCGTGCTGCTGTTCGCCAATGTCTGCATGACGTGACTGCCCGCCAGATCGTCCTGGGCGTGGTCGCGGTGGCGTTGCTGACGGTTGGACTGCTTGCGCTGCGCTGGCCGGTGTACCTGTCCGAATTCGATTCCTGGGGCGTACAAGTCAAGTGCGGCAGCGGTTTTAGTGCCGAGCTGGTTCAGGCGACGTTCGCCGGCGCGACCGACCGCTGCCAGCACGCGCTCGCGATCCGGCGGATGTGGGCGATCCCCATGGCCGCACTGGGCTGGCTGATCGTCATCGTTTTGGTGGTGCCGTTGCTGCGACCGCGAGAGGGCAGCGCAACAACCTGACAAGCATCAATTGCCGGGCAGCACGAGATTCGCCATCACGAACTGCAGATAGGGCTCGTGGAGATCCTGGCCGTCGAGATGGCTTCCCATCAACACGCCCTCGGTGCTGGCTACGAGCAGCCGAGCCAGCGTCTCGGCTGGCATCCGGAGCTCGCCGCCAAGGCGAGCAACGTGATTGACGATATACGTTGCGACCCACTGAATCATTCGCTCGCGCTGCGGCGCGAGACGCTCATGCGCGTCCGGGTTGCGAAGCAGGTACAGCGAAAATTCGTAGTTGAGTGCCGCGTCGGCCCGGCTCGCGGTGGTGACACTGCGCCATCGCTTTACGAGTTCGTCGACCAGTTGATCGTCGAGCGCCTCGAACGTCCCGATGACGTCGTCGAAATTGGCCGCCAGGCGTTGCAGCCGTCGCTCCACGACGGCCAGGAACAGGTCGTCCTTGGCCCCGAAGTGCGACGCGATGGCACCGCGCGTGTATCCGGCAGCCTCGGCGATGTCATCGAGCGCGGCTCCCGCGAAGCCATGATCGGCGAACGCCCGCTCTGCCGAATCGAGCAGCAGATTGCGGGTGTGTTCCAGCCGACGCTCACGCGTCCATCTCTCCGCCATGGGTCGATCGTCTCAGATCGCTGTCGCGCCTTGTACGGCTCGACCCCACTCGATATATTCGTGTCGGTATAAATTATCCGACTCCGAATATAAGTCGTTGAACTGCTACTACACGTCGGCTGGCAGTACTGCCGACCAACCCCAGGAGGTCGTGTTGCCCAAGTCTCGCGAGGAACATGCAGAGCATTGGGATTTGCGCCACGAGGACTTCAACGACAACGACTTCCTCTACGACGTGTACGACGTCATGCGCGCGAAGTCCGCATTCGCCTACACCGAGACACCGTTCCTGACCCCCGACGCCGGCGGATCGTGGGTCGCCGTGAGCTACAGCGCATGCGCGGCGATCCTCAAGGACTGGGAGCACTTTTCAAGCAACCCGACGCCGCAGGGTGCCGAGCAACTCCCCGGCGACATCGTGATCACCCTTGATCCTCCACGCCAGCAGAAGTTCCGCAAAGTGCTCAATCCATACTTCTCCCCAGGCCGGATGCAACAGCTGCAGCCCGAAATCCGTTCTGAAACAGATCAATTGATCGATGAGTTCATCGAATCGGGAGCCGGCGACCTCGCCGAGGTGGCCTGGCGGCAGCCCGGCGTCGTCTTCTTCAAGTACCTGCTGGGGATGCCGGTAGACGACGTACCGCTGTGCATCGAATTGACCGATACCGCCCTCAACGGCGCCACCGACGACGCGCGGAGCGCGGCGTGGGGTGGGCTGTACCAGCACCTGACGGACGCGGTCGTCGCGCACTCCGAGGCTCCGTCGGCCGACGACATGATCGATGTGCTGCTCAACGCTGAGATCGACGGCCAGAAGTTGGCATTCCAAGACGTGGTCGGCAACGCCATGTTGCTGGTGCAGGCGGGGCTGGAAACGACCGCCAACGCGATGTCTTTCGCCTTCCACTACCTCGCCACGCATCCCGGCGAACGCGACAGGCTGATCAACGAACCCGACGTCATGCCCTACGCGATCGAGGAGTTCATTCGCTTCGCCGGGTCGATCCACGGCATACCACGAACCGTCACACGCGATGTCGAGCTGGCAGGGCAGACCTTCCGCGCCGGCGAATCCGTGCAGGTGAACTACGCTTCGGCGAACCGGGACGCCGACGAGTTTCCACAGCCCGACCGCTGCATCCTCGACCGACGACAGAACAGGCACCTTGGATTCGGCGCCGGAGTGCACCGTTGCCTCGGGTCCAATCTCGCGCGCCTCGAATTCCGCATCGGCGTCGAACAGGTGCTGGCCCGAATGCCCGATTTCGCGCTGGCCACCGACTCCGAAGCCAAGTTCCACGGGAATTCCGTCACACGCGGATACCGCGCCGTTCCAGTGACATTCACACCGGGCGAGCGCTCAGTCTGAGCCGCAGAAGTTACCTCCCGACTCCTCGTCAATTGACGCCTCCGCAAGACCTTAGCGTGATCTTATCTTTACCTTATTTTTCTTAGAGTTCGTGTACGGTGAGGCTTGCCGCAGCAACGGAAGGAACCCGATATGCAGCCACCCGCACGCGTTGTGTTGATCACCGGCGCATCCAGGGGCATCGGAGCCGAAGTCGCCCGCCAGCTCGCCGAGCCCGGTACCCACGTCATCGTGAACTACCGGGAGAAGACGAAACAGGCGCAGTCGGTCGTCGATTCGATCCGTAAAGCGGGTGGCAGCGCCACAGCTTTGGCCGCCGATATCTCCGACGACGTCGAGGTCGCGGCGATGATGCAATGCATCGCTGCGCAATTCGGCAAGCTGGACGCCCTGATCCTCAACGCGTCGGGCGGACTCGAGATACGGCGCAACAGCGACGCCCAGCGCCGCGTCGCGACGTTGGCCATGCCGCTCATGCCTGTCGGCTCCCGGATCGTATTCGTCACCAGCCACCAAGCTCACTTCTTCCCGAACAAGGCGGTACCGAAGGGGTATGCGGGCGTCGCCGCGAGCAAGCGTGCGGGCGAAACCGCGCTCTACGCAATGCGTTCCGCGTTCGACCATGCGGGGATCCACCTGACGGTGGCCTCGGGCGACGAAACCAGCATCGTCCCGGCAGAAGAATTCGCGACCGCGATCGTGAACGCCGCGGTGACCGCGAGCCCGTCGACGATTGTCTACGCCGGCGGCGCCGATTATCTGATGACGGTCGCCTGATCGTCAGCTCGCCGAACTGACGGCGACCCTCCCGCTGCGCTTGCCCGCGGCGATATGCCGGCCGTAGACGATGCCGAGGAAGCTCGCGACGGCCTCGGCCGCCAGCTGACAGCGCAGGGTGGCGATGTGGTCGAAGGCGTGGTGGGCGTTCGGCAATTCGGCGTAGGACACGGTGCGCGGACCGGACTTTCGCAATGCGGCGGTAAACGCCCGGGCCTGCGAACTCGGGATGACGGCGTCGTTCTCACCGTGCAGGACGAAGAACGGCGGGGCGTTGCGGTGGATCCGGTGCAGCGGCGATGCGTCCCGGTACAGCGTGGGATCGTCGGCCACGCTGCGCTGCATGACGATGCGCTCGAGCAGCGGCATCATCAGCGGGTGCATGTTGTCGGTGTTGGTCAGGTCGTAGACGCCGTAATACGGCACCGCCGCTTGAACACTGGTGTCGGCGTCCTCGAAGCCGGGCTGCAACGTGGCGTCCCCCGCGGTGAGCGCGGCCAGTGAGGCGAGGTGCCCGCCGGCCGAGCCGCCGGTGATGGCGATGAAGTCGGGATCGCCCCCGTACTCGGCGATGTTCTCCCGCACCCAGGCGATGGCGCGTTTGACGTCGACCGCGTGCGTCGGGAAGGCGGCGCGGGGGCTACGGCTGTAGTTGACGGAGACGCAGATCCAGCCGAGCTCGGACATCCGGGTCATCAGCGGATAGCCTTGGCCCAGTTTGTCATTGACCGACCAGGCGCCGCCGGGCACATGGATCAGGACCGGCGCGCGATATCCCTCGGGCAAGTTGGGCCGGCGCCAGATGTCGAGCAGGTTGCTGCGGCCGCCTGGGCCGTAGGGGATGTTCCTGGTCTTGGCGGCGTAGTGACGCCGGTGCCGCATGGCGTCGACGACGCCAGCCAGATTGGGCCGACGAGCCTTGTACTCGTCGAGGGGGTGGCGGACGGAGTCGACGTAGTTCTTGCCGAACGTCTCCTGCAGGGCGCCGTCGAGGACGGCGTCGGCCTTTTGGACCGCCAGTCCGCAGGCGAGGTTTTCCAGCGGTGAGGGCAAGGCTGAGAGCGCGTGACCCGTGAGAACCTGAGGGGCGAATTCAGCGGAGAGCCAGCCGAGAATCCAGCCGGCGGCCGCTGGCGAGCCCCGCAGCAGTAGCGAGCCAGTGTGAAAGGCGCGCGTGCATTGCGCGGTGACCTGCTCAATCGGGCTACTCATAGCTGAAGACTCCCTTGTCCTTAGCTTGCCTAACGCCTTTGCCACTCCCCCGTGGTGTGCCAGTCGTCACACCATAACCCAACTTCGGACGAAGCTGAGAAATTCTCAGAATCTTTTTTTGGCGCGGACGATTCCCGCAGGCCAGCGATCAAGGTAACCGGAAACTGAGGACCTTTGGCCCCACCGAAGGCCGCGTGTCGGGCCGGCAAAGTTAACACCGGGTGGCGTTGGGTTGTCTGCCAACCCGCTCCTAAGGAAACGCCAAGCGTTTCCCATAGATGATTTGACGATGCTTCTCGAGGATCCCTACACAGTCGCTGCCGGTGGACTGACAGCCCGCACCGAGCCGACGTATTTCGCGCACACGTCCGCACCTTTGAGCCGACGTTTTCCGCGACATCCGCAGAAGCAGTCGTTTCATCCCAACGATGCAGCTCAGGCGCGACTGTTCAGTGAGCTGATGCAGGCCGAGATTGACGATCTCGAGGATCTGATCATGGTTGCTGAGCGCCGGTGGTCAAGCCGGCTCGACGCTGGCTGGGGTGCCGAGCGGACACCCGAACCCGTGTTGCGGCTGCGGGAAAAACTGAAGGAAGTGCGACGACTGCAGGATTCGTTGCAGGCGCGATTCGGCACCGATTGACGCCACTGCGGATTCCGGCTCAGGGAGATTCCAATTCACAGGAAGCTACACGCGCCCCTTCTGGCAAATCCGCCCCGCTAGACTGTCGACGCGCTGCCTCCGTAGCTCAGTCGGATAGAGCAAGGGCCTTCTAATCCCTAGGTCGCAGGTTCGATTCCTGCCGGGGGCGCTGGTCAGAGGTGGTATTTAGCCGTACTGAATAACGTCGGTCGGCGTTTATTCGCCCCGCGGTGGCCGCTTCAGAGGCTTCGGCGCATGTGGACGCGCCATCGATTCATGGTCATACTTGTGACCATGACCGAAACCAGCTCGTTGGCTGAGACGAAAGCCCACCTGTCCGAGTTGGTGGCCCGGGTCGGAGAGCAACACGAACGGATCACCGTCACGGTCCACGGGCGGCCGGCTGCGGTCATTCTCGCTGTCGATGATCTGGAGTCACTCGAGGAGACCATCGCCGTCCTGTCCGACTCAGCTGCGGTACGGGCGCTGAGCGAGGCCGATGCTCAACTGGCCCGCGGCGAAGGTGAGACTCAAGACCAACTTGCCGCAGCGATGCAAGCGCGTCGAGCCGGGAAGTGACCGAACAGCGATACGAACTAACCGTCGCTCCGATCGTCCGGCGACAGTTGACCGAAACCCTTCCGGAGTCTGTCGCGTTCGCAGCCTACGAGTTCATCACCGGACCGCTTTTGGACAATCCCCATCGGGTCGGCAAGCGTTTGCGGCCACCACTAGAGGATCGCCACAGTGCCCGTCGAGGTACTTATCGCGTGATCTACCGCATCGACGATGGGCATCGCCGCGTCACGGTCGTGGGCGTCTTCAGCCGAGCAGACGCCTACCGGACGCAGTAATCACGTTGCCGTTCAAGCCCCCGACAGTGGCCCGGCATCAGGTAACCACGCTACTGCCTGACATGCGGCATGAGCGCGACATCAGCGTCTCAACCACCGCCTTACGACTATTGCTATATGCAATGGTTCCCGGGCGGATGTTCTGCAAACCTCAACCCGGGCAGTTCACATCGAATAGTCGGGTAGCTCGAAGTCGTCACGCAGATCTCGGCCGATGATCAGGTCGGCTCTCGGAAGGGCGTCGAGAACGGTCATGACGACGTCGCGTATCCAAAGGCCCAGCGCAGTCTGCGTGGCGAAGATGGGGAGGAACTTCTCGGCGCTTCCCTGCTTACCTCGGACGAACGCGCGTAGACGGGACTCGTAGGTGTCAAAGGCTGTGCGGTGGTCGCCTCGGGCTCGCTGCAGTTCACCGGCCAGCACGTAGGCCTCGGTCATGGCCAGGCCGGTGCCTTCGCCTGCCATCAATGACACACAGGCCGCCGCATCGCCGATCAGGGCCGTGCGTCCACGCGACCAGCGATCGAGGCGGATCTGGCTGACGACGTCGAAGTAGAAATCGTCGGCATCGTCGAGCGCGGCGAGGATATCCGCGCATTCGCCGGTCGCGTCGGCAAAGTGGCTGCGTACCAACGCCTTTTGCCGAGCTGTCTCGCTCGAGGCGTACGGTTCTGGACATCGGATCAGGAAGAGGAACATGGTCCGGTCATCCCGCAGGGTGAAACGGCCGATGCTTCGGCCCGGTTGAGGATATGTGACGTAGACAAGGTCATCCCGGGGGCGGTAGCCGTCGACGACACACGCCGCGACCACGCATCCTAGATAGTGTTCGGCGGCCTCATCGTTCCCGAACGTGAGCCGGCGCAGATTGGAATGCAGACCGTCCGCGCCGATCACCAGGTCGAACTCACGAGACTTGGCTCGCTCGAAGCTGATACCGACTCCGTCGGAGTGTTCTTCGACTGCGGTGATGCTGTCGCCGAAGATCGCTTCGACATCGTCTTCGATAGTGGCGTAGATGGTTTCGGCAAGATCGCCGCGAGGAATGCTCGTGAATCGGTCTCCGACCGCACGCCGGAATGGGTCAACTCCCAGGGATGCCCGGGTGCGACCGTCGGCACGGGCGGCGCGGATCGATTGCACCTGGTAACCGCGTGCACGGACGGCCGCCTCGATGCCCATCCGTTGGGCTACGGTGAAGCCCACGCCCCAGAAGTCGATAACGTATCCGCCCGTGCGAAATTCTGGTGCTCGCTCGATCAGCGTTGGTTGATGACCGGTGCGATGCAACCAATATGCGAGCGTAGGCCCAGCCACGCCCGCGCCACTGATGGCAATCTTCATCGACCGGCCGCCTGCGCCTTCGCAATTGGCGACGACGTAATAGAGGTTGACGATGGCTGCCGCATGGTGAATCCCAGCTAGTCGACGAGCTTTTGAATTTCGACCTGGTACCTGAGCTGATCCGAATGGGTCAGCGGCGGCGCGAACTCGACGACGATTGTCGTGACCTGATACAGGTTTCGGTTGGCCGCGTAGATCTGCGCCTGCCCGGTGGTCGCGAACGACATGACCCTGACGGTGTCAGTGACCACCGATTGCACACAGCCCGCCACACGGCAATCCTGCGCAGTCGTGTCCAGCGGGTTCGGCGCGGCAAACCCCGCCTCGTTCAGCTTGTCAACCAGAGCACGCGCCGTCGGAGCACCCACTTCGCCGTGCCTGTTGGCCAGCGCACCAGCCGACGACGTGGATTTCGCCGCCGATGACTGGGGCCCTGCGACCGGGGTCGAAGCACCGGTCGAACAACCCGCCAACGGCAACGAAACTGCCACCAGCGCAGTCATGAAGCGCCGGACCCCGTCACGGTGCGTCCGGTTCGTGGCACCTACTGACATGACGTCACCTCTCGATCTCGGTGTGACGGCCTACCACACCACAGGAGGGCGGCACCGAACATCACGCAGTATCCGAGCAACGCCAACGCAAACAGACCCCCTGGGATTGTCTTTGGAACGAGAACTGCGCCCATCATCATGCTCGCGCCGACGACCATGACGAGTCCGGCAAGTATCCGTTGCCGACGAGTCGGTGCCGTTGCGCGATCGCGGACACGAGTCGGGTCCAGCCGCGGGGCCTTGGCATAAAGCTCCTCGGCAATCTGCTCGAATGCCTGCTGTTCCCGATTGGAAAGTGTCATATGGAAGCCCTTGGCCGGTCTGACCCGAGCCGAACTCGGCGACTCCTGCATAGTGCCACACAATGGTGGCACTATGCAATAGTTGCCGTATGCGAGTGAGGGGGAAGGCCATTTCCAGTTGCATCGTGACGCTGGGCCATGCCATTCAGTCCCTGTGCGGATTGACCTGGTTCAAAAGGGCTTTCGGCGCTGCGCGCGCGACCGCCCTCACTGGGGTAGTTCTGGCGACTGCGGTGTTGAGCGCCTGCGACGCCGAGGTTCCGGATCGCAGCCCAGCCGTCGATCGATTAGTGCAACAGATTGCGGCCATGCCGGGCGTGCAGACCGTCAGTCATACCTTCAACGACCGACCGGCCCAGGACATGGTCAACTTCAACGTTGGCGTCGAAGTGTCAGACGGCATTACCGGTGATCAGCTCGCGGCAATCACCTCCCACTACCTGTCGGCTCTCGCGAGCGGCGCATTCAACGGTTACCGTGCGGAGCTGGATGTGCGGCGTGGCTGGAACGTGTTCGCTGTCGACAGTGGCAATCGGGCGATCGCCAACACCGATCAAATCATCGGGCAAGCACGGGATTGGGTGGACCTTCGGCACGAGTTCAATTCGGCGACAGTGGAATTACGGGCAACGATCACTCACCCCGATGGCCCGTTGGAAGTGCGAGAAGCCGGCCATTCGAACGTGCTACGCCTCTCGCTGCCTGACCCGTCTGATTTCGCCACGCTCGCCGACGCCGTCAGGATGTTGTCGAGAAACTTCCTGCGACTGGCCGGGATGGAATGGACGATCCACTCCGGCAAACTTCACCCCGCGGAGATCTCGTTTTCGCGGCGGTTTCCCAGCACCGCCGAACTCGACGTGTGGACGCGCCTCAATGCCGACCAATCGATCCCACACATTGACGTATTGCGGATCAATTGGTCGACCACCCCTCCGGTGTGGTTCTCGGAAAAAACGATCCGGTCACACGACGTTTCGGCCGCGTTAGAACTGGCTGCCCGGCATCTGCCCATCGTCGCCGAACTTGCCGCGCCGATTCTCTACAGCGCCAGTGATCAGTTGTCCGGCCATATCGGCGGCAACGGCTTCGCGCGCGGACCCGTGGCGGTCACCGTCGGCGGCTGTACACCACGAGATCCCCTGGTCTACAAGCCAATTCCCGAAGAGCAGGCGCTCATCAACCGGTACGCCAAGTGTCCGAGCTGACGAGCACTGCAAGGTCAACGCGGGACCAGGCGCACGAACGGCAGACGACGTCCAACCTCGCGGAAGTCGGCCGTCGATCCGTCGACGGAGTAGCCCATCAGTCGGGGCAGAACCCGTCTGGCGGCCTTGGGATGGCGCGAGGCGTACTGGACGAAGACCTCGGCCCCTTCCTCTTTCGTGAGCGGCAATGCGGTTGCGAGCATCCGTCGCCGCCCGACTTGAATGTGGACGTCCGGCGTGTCCAGGATGTTGCGATACCACGCGGCGGTCGGACCCCATCCTGACGCGACGAGATAACTATCTGTGGCACGGTCGTATTCGGCGACCTCGAGGACCACCTGCCGCTCCTTCCCGGAGCGCCTGCCGCGATGGGTCAAGAGCAACAGCCGGCTGCCGAGTAGGGCGCCCAGCCCGCACCGGTAGAGGTAGATCGGCAGGCGGAACACAACCCGCCGGAAGCCCGCGGGTGGTCCGATCTTTTTGACAACTCTCATCGCCTGCCTTGCCGCGCTCGCGCCATAGTTGCAGTATGCAACAGTTTCCGTGACTGGCACAATGAGTCCAATACGCCGGAGGGGAACACCATGGCAGATGCAGCGGACTCGATCGATGCCGTCACTGATGCGCTGCTGACCGCGTCTCGACTACTCGTAGCCATGTCAGCGCGTTCCATCGCCGAAGTCGACGAGACCATCACAATTCCTCAGTTCCGCACGCTGGTGATCCTGTCGACACGTCCACCGGTGAATCTGGCCACGCTCGCGGGCCTGCTGGATGTCGCCCCGTCCACCACCGGCCGAATGGTCGACAGGTTGGTTGCCGCCGGTTTGATCGATCGCCGACCCCATCCGGAATCGCGCCGCGAACTCGTCGTTGAGCTGACCACCCGTGGTCGCGACGTCGTACGAGCAGTCACAGCGCATCGTCGCGACGAGATCGCACAAGTGGTACGAAAAATGCCGCAGCGCGACCGGCACGGACTGGTCCGTGCGTTGACCGCATTCACTGATGCCGGCGGCGAAGCCGCCGCACGCGCCAACATCGATAACCAGGCGTTCTGAACCTCCGTCTTGCCAACGCAGTGAGCTGCCCGCAGAATGCGCCGCCCCGATCAGGTATGCCACCAACGCTGCGCCGTCTCACGCCGCTTTCAATGTATTACGCAGGCACCCAAGCCCTTCCAGGCCCGAATCGCCACCTGCGTTTAGTTGTTGTTTCCCTCTCAGCAGCGGGTCTTCCACCTGGCGATACGCGCCGGACGCATCCATCTCGATCCGCGAACGCCACGGCCTCCGAACGAACCCAGTTCGGAACAGCTCGGAGCCCCGGATTCCATATCCCGAGAACGACGGTGGGGATACCAGGCGGGTCCCATGCGTCAGTGACCTCCAAGAGCGCCGCACGGTTTATGTCAAGGAGGTTCTCACAGTCCTCAACCTCTATGGTGGCGAGCCAGATGTCTTCGGCGTTATTGGCACCAGAAACACGCAGTGAATGCCGAGCCGTCGACCCAGTCCAGCGCCTTGGCAACGTTTGCGCGGCGCAGCAACGGGTAAGCTCGACGGCAGGTTCAGATTCGAGCCGCATTGTGACTCGAACAAGCGGAACGGACTACGTGCGGATGTCCACGACTGAACCCTCCAATGACTATGCCGATGTAGGCGACATGTTCCGTCGTCTCGAAACCTTCGAAAATGGCACCGCGGCATTCGACCGACAGCGCGAAGCCATCGTCGAGCGGACACTGCCGCTTGCCGACCACGTCGCACGCCGCTTCAAAGGCCGCGGCGAAGACTACGACGATCTCTATCAGGTGGCGTGCGTCGGCCTGATAAACGCCGTCAACCGTTTTGATATCACCGCCGGGACCGAGTTCTTGCACTTCGCCGTGCCGACGATCATGGGCGAGGTGCGCCGCCACTTCCGCGACCGTGGATGGGCCCTGAAAGTCCCACGCGGACTTAAGGATATGCAATCACAGCTCGCCAGGGCCCGCGAGGAACTGTCCCAGCGCAGCGGCCGCGCGCCGACTCCTTCCGAGCTTGCTGATCACCTGCACACAGATCGCGAGACGGTGGTCGAAGCCATCATCGCCGGCCGCAATTACGGGACCGTGTCAACGGATGCACACATCGAAGGACATGACGGCCGGCCCACGATGCCCGGAGACACGTTGGGATTTCTTGATTCTGGGCTGAACAAGGTGGTCGACGTCGAGACCGTGCGCCCGCTGATCGAGGCGCTACCCGAACGCGAGCGCGCCGTTCTGACGCTCCGCTTCTTCAACGAGATGAGCCAGACCCAAATCGGTCAGCAGCTGGGGATCTCGCAAATGCATGTCTCACGTATCCTCTCTCGAACCCTCGAACTGCTCCGCAGTCAAGCGTTGCCGCCCGAGGTTGCCCCGCACTCTGTCAAGCCATCAACGGCGCCGGCGGCGAGAGAACGCGTACGGAAAGTCGTTGTGCACGAGGTAATTTCGTCACCCACGCCAGCGCCCCTCTGTTTGTGAACAATGCCGCCTACGGTGCCGCCACAACGTCGGCGCCAAACCCCCGTACGACAAGCAGATCCCGCTGCGGATGGGCCAAGCCAACGTCGAGAAGTGGGGTGACGATTTCGTGCCTCCCTTAGCGAACGACAACCCGTTAAGAGTAGACAGCATCGCCACACACGGTGCCGCTGAGCGAGGCCCGCACGCATACGACGCCTTTCGGAAGAAGCAGGATGGCGCCGTTCAAAGTAGTCCTCAAGCCGTGACTGACGGTGTCGCGGCCAGCTCCGCTTTCTTTTGCGCAGCAACTGGTTTGAATATTGGCCAATACGGCAATTTGTCACCTACCAGCTCAACAATCTAGAGATCGGATCGATGATGATCGTGCTCGGCGTTATCCTCCTGTTGATCGGCTACTTCACCAGCCTGTCGATCCTCTACACGATTGGTGGCATCCTGGTCGTGGTCGGCGTTATCTTGTGGATCCTGGGCGCCGCCGGACGGCCGGTGGGAGGTCGAAAAGTCTGGTTCTAGCGGGCTACTGGAGTGCACGATCACGAAACCGGCTAGCCCGGTTTCGTGATCGTCGCTCGCCGCACGATGGACGTATTGGGACTGAGCCGAGTCAACGTTGAGCGCCGGCCGCCCCGTGACGTCCGCGTCTCAGGCGGCTACGGTGCTGTCGCCGAAATTCGTGCTGGAGAACTGGCCGCCAGTTTCCCCGCAGGAATTGCAGGTGATGGTCTCGAAGGTGAAATCGCCACACCAGAGGCAGAAGAAGTCGAGCATCAGAAGAGCACCTTCCTCGGGTCGGACTCCGAC
Source organism: Mycobacterium sp. BK086 (assembly GCA_004362315.1). GTDB lineage: Bacteria > Actinomycetota > Actinomycetes > Mycobacteriales > Mycobacteriaceae > Mycobacterium. The sequence continues at coordinate 303,987 of SNWL01000009.1, read as the reverse complement.
GGCTCGCTAGTACCCAGCTGGGGCCGCGCGAAACCAGATTGGCGCCTGACCGCGGGCGCTTAAGTCAGTTTTCAACGGGTATCCCGGCGCCCATGCAGTCTCCAGGAATGGTCGTGATCGGAAGCGGGCCCGCGGCAGTGTCTGCCGCCGAACGATTCCGGCAGATCGATTCACACTCCCCGGTGACCGTGGTGACCGCTGACGTCCATCCGCCCTACCAGCGTCCCCCGCTGAGTAAGGACTTTCTCCGCGGCGATACCGACAGCGTCCGGCTTCACGATCCCGACTGGTTCACGAAGCGATCCATCCGCGTGCTGACCGACAGCCCGGTACACGACATCGATCTGGCGCACAGTGTGGTGCACTGTGCGGCAGAGGATTTCGACTATCGGACATTGGTTATCGCCAGCGGCGCCGCGCCCGCGCCGCTTCCCGTGCCGGGAAGCGACAACGCCATGCTGCTGCGCTCGCTGGAGGACGCGACGCGCCTACGCGATCAAGCCCGCGGCGCGACAACCGCTGTCGTCATCGGTGCCGGATTCATCGGCTGCGAGGCCGCGGCATCCCTGGCAAGTCGCGGCCTCAGCGTCACTGTCGTGGCACCTGAGGAATCGCCTCAGCGCGGTCGACTCGGCGAGCAGGCTGGCAAGCGAATATTGCAACTGCTCACCGATGCCGGCGTGCACTACATCGGCGGAGCCGAGGCGCACGCGCTCGAGTCAGGCGTCGTGCATCTCGACAACGGCGACACCCTCCGCGCGGACATGATCGTCGCCGCCACCGGCATCTCACCCAACAACGCCCTGGCCGAGGCCGCCGGACTCGCGGTGCACGAGGGTCGCATCACCGTCGGCGCCGACATGGCAACCACCGCTGCGGGCGTCTACGCCGCCGGCGACGTCGCGCTCGCCGACAACGCAACCGCGCAACGCCCGGTACCCACCGAACACTGGCAGGACGCCATCGACCAGGGAGCGCTCGCCGGCGCGGCCGCCGCCGGCCAACCAGGCACCTGGGGCGCCGTCCCCGGCTTCTGGACCACAATCGGAGAAGCGACCGTCAAGTACAGCGGGTGGGGCGGCGACTTCGACAACAGCTACCTGATCGATCACGGCGATGGCTTCACCGTTTGGTATGAGGCCGACGGCGCGGCGGTGGGCATCCTGACCCACAACGCCGACACCGAATACGCACTGGGCCAGCTGCTGGTGGCCCACCGATCGCGCCTGCCCGCTCGCCTCTGAGGCCTATAGCTCCGGCAACTCAGCGAATCGCTTCTTGACGTCGTTGTACCAACCCATCGACTTGATCGGGTGGCGCCAACGGCCCTTCATGTCTTCGCGTGCGGGTACGTGAGCGTCGTCGCCGCCTTTGACCAGGTCCTTGAGGTGCTTGTCCTGCGCATTGATGATGTCGTCGGCGCTCTCACCGCGATGCACGAATTCGCATGGGCCACCGAGGTCTTGGCAGGTCATGGTCTTCACGGGGGTCGTCCTCCCTCTCTGGTCACACCCACCGGTCGGGGTGCGTCAAGATGTTGACGCACCCAACGACGAAAGTGTGACCGCCATGGTGAGTGACGATCAACTCCGCGAGGGTTTCGAGGCCGAGCGCCCTCGCCTGCAACGTATCGCCGGCCGGATTCTCGGCGACTCCGACGCAGCACAGGACGTCGTGCAGCACGCGTGGTTGCGCCTGCACGCCACCGACGAGACCATCGACAACCTCGCGGGCTGGCTCACCACTGTGACCTCACGGCTGTGCCTCGACCGGCTGCGTGCGCGCACCCCGGTGCCGACCGAGTCGATCGAGCTCGAGGACACGGCACCCGATCCCGCCGACGACGTGGTGCTGGCCGACACCGTCGGCATCGCCCTACAGGTGGTGCTCGACCGGCTCACGCCGGCCGAACGCGTGGCCTTCGTGCTGCACGACAGCTTCGGCGTGGACTTCGACTTGATCGCCTCGATGCTCGACACATCCACGGTCGCGGCCCGCAAGCTGGCCTCTCGGGCTCGGGCCAAGGTCCGTCCACCATCACCAGAGGATGCCCTCGCCGATTGGGAAGTCGTGGACGCCTTCATGGCAGCGGCGCGCGAGGGCGACTTCACCCGGTTGCTGCAGCTGCTCGCCCCCGATGTCGCGGTCTCCGCCGACGCAGCCGCCAGCGCACTCGGCACGCCGGCCCACATGCAGGGCCGCGACGAGGTGGCCAACTTCTTCAATGGCGCTGCCGCTGCGGCGTTTCCGGTGTTCGTCGGAGACCGTCCAGGCTCCGCATGGATCCACCGCGGCGAGGTCAAGGTTGCCTTCGATTTCACCATCGAGGACGGCCAAGTGCGGCACCTTCAATTCCGGGCCGCCGCCGACGTTCTCGCCGGAGTACGCCGCCGCGACGGCGCCAGCGAGCGAAACTGACGGTTTATCCCACGGCCTGCGGCTCCTCGGCAGTCGGCGGCTCGATCACCACGGCCGACCCTCCCCCGACCCGCTTGGCGCGGTACATCGCTTCGTCGGCGCGGTGCAGCACCGTCTCGAGATCGAATTCGCGTGTGTCGGCGATGTCCCAGGTGACGCCCACGCTCGAGCGCAGCGCCAACCCCTCTGGATTGCGCAGCGTCAACGCCTGTACCCGCCGCACGAAGCTGTCGAGGTCGTTCTCGTCGGAAAGCCCAGCGACGAGAATGAATTCGTCGCCGCCAACGCGTGCGGCGATATCGCGGGTCCGGATCAACTTGGTCAGCTGGTCAGCGACCGTGCGCAACGTGGCATCACCGGCGCCGTGCCCATGGTCATCGTTGAGCTGCTTGAAGCCGTCGAGGTCGATGACGACCACGGCCAGGAACGTGCCCTGCGAACTGCGGGCCAGTGTCAGGCTCACCTCGGTATAGAGCCCGCGACGGTTCAGCAACCCGGTCAGCGGATCTCGATTGGCCGCGTCAGCGGTGGCACTCAGACCGCGCCGGGTGCCTTCGATGACCATCGCGGCAATCGCCGGCAGCACAACCACCGTTGTCATCGCCGGCATGAAGAACAGCGACAGCTCCGACAGCGACGCGCCGTCGAACTGCACACCTATCCAGGTGAACACCGCGATCGTCGCGGTGGCGAAACCGCAGTGCAGAAACAGCACCCGATACCCCAACAGCACTGCGACAAAAACGCCGATCAGGCACATGTAGACGGTCGCCGACAGCCGCACCTCAGGCACGGCGAATGTCAGAGCTATTGCAGCCACCGCGACATCACCCCACACCGCGAACGCGATCGCGGACCGGTGACTCGGCCACGGCCGCACCAGCCACCAGATTCCAATCGCAATGGCGGATACCAACACTGCCAAGTGGATCGTCCGAGCGAGCACCCCATGTGGGCCGGCTGGCTGCAGCGCGTGAAACTGTTCGAAGACACTGACCAGACCCTTGCCAATGCACAGCACGCCGATCAGGATGCGGACTCGGTTCAGATAGCCGGTAGCGCGCAGCACCGCAGTAGCGATGGCGAACTCGCGCTCACCCATGCGTCAGCCCTCGGAGTTTTTGGTGGTGTGTGTGACGCATGGTATCGGGCACCATTGACGGTGGCTAGACCGCCCTGATCACAGCCCCTCGGCGGCGGTGTACGCCCGCCAACCGCCGAATGCAGTGATCTCTTGCTGGCCCTCGACCAGCGCGGGCTCACCGATCACACCCAACACTGTCGACCCGTCGCTGAGTCGGACCTTCCCGATCGACAGCCCGGGCGGCTCGGCCAGCAGGATCCCCGCGAGGCCCGCCGCGGGCACGTCCCACACCTCGACGGCCACCCCGACCCCCGAATCGTCGGTGACCCGGATCATCGCGGGATGGTCGTCGTTGATGGTCCACAGCCGGTACGCCGGCTCGGTCGTGGCCTCCCGGATGAAGGTGGCGCCGGCGGCAGCCATGTTCGGCGAGAGTTTCAGCCCGCGCATCAACGTACCGTTGACCGCCAATAGCACTCCGCTGCCGTCACTTTCGTCGTCTCGTGGCACGGCGCCTACCCTACCGACAATTCGCGTTCCCGACGTACCTGCCAAGATTGCCGGGATCTCCTCGGCCGCCCCGATGACGCCGACGGCTCCGGGTGTCGCGGCGACGAAGTCGGCGACGGCCTCCACTTTCGGCTCCATCGACCCCTTGCCGAACTGGCCCGACGCGATGAAGTCGCGGGCCTGCTCGACGGTGATGGTGTCCAGCCACGCCTCGTCTGGCGTCCCGAATCCGATAGCCACCCGCGGCACCCCGGTGGGAATCATCAGTAGGTCCGCACCCAGTTCGTGGGCCAGCAAGCCCGAGGCGATGTCCTTATCGACGACGGCCTCCACCCCGACGACGGTGCCGTCCCGTTCCAGCGCGACGGGGATCCCGCCGCCTCCGACAGCGACGACGATCGCGCCGCTGTCGAGCAGCCCGCGGATCACCTCGGTCTCCAGGATGGTCGTCGGCCGCGGCGAGGCCACCGTGCGCCGCCAGCCACGTCCCGCGTCCTCGGCGATGGTCCAGCCCTGGCTCGCGGCCAGCTCCCTGGCCCGGCCCTCGTCGAGAAAGGAGCCGACCGGTTTGGTGGGGTTGCCGAAGGCCGAGTCGTCGAGGCTGACCACCGAGTGGGTCACCACCGCCACGACCGGCCGGGACAAGCCGCGTCGGGCGAGCTCGTTGCGCAGGGCCTTGACGAACATGTAGCCGATCGCGCCCTGCGTGTCGGCGACGGCGTAGTCCACCGGAACCGGGTCGACCTCACCCTCGGCAAGTTCCGAGCGGCGCAGGATGAAGCCGACCTGCGGTCCATTGCCATGGGAGACAACGAGTTTCCAGCCCTGCTCCACCATGTCGATCAGCGGCGAGACGGTGCGGGCGACCGTGTCGTACTGTTGCGGGATGGAGTCATGCTCGGCGTCGGTGACCAGTGCGTTGCCGCCGAACGCGACGATGGCGGTGCTCACTTCTGCAGTCCCACCGCAAGCGCCGCCAGCGCCTCGTTGAAACAGTCCATCGGCGCGGTGGTGATACCCGCGCCGATCTGCCCGACACCGGCCTGCCGGTGCGCGATGCCGGTGTTGATGATGGGCAGAACGCCGGAGTCGACGACCAGGCGCGCGTCGATGCCGGCGGGCGTGCCACCGAAGTTCAACGGCGGCAACGTGAATGCCGGGTTGGTGCCGAGCGTGATCGACAGCATGCGCCGACTGTTGGCCGTCGCATCGGCGGGCGTGCCACCGACGAATTGGACGATCGCGGGTGAGGCCGCCATTGCGAACCCGCCCAGACCGTTGGTCTCGGTAATGGCCGAGTCGCCGAGGTCGGCGGCCGCGTCGTCGACCGAATAGCCCGGGAAGTACAGGCCGTCAACGGGATTGGCGGGCGCCTGGAACCACTGGTCGCCCGTGCCGGAGAGTTTGATGCCGAAGTTCACCCCGTTGCGGGCCATCACCGTGACCATGCTGCTGCCGGCCACCCCCGCCGCGGCGTCCGACATCGACTTGGACGCGGCCATCGAGATGTTGAGGAAGAAGTGGTCGTTGCCCGCGACGAACTCGCATGCGCGCCGCACCGCATCGGCAGGAACGTCAGAACCCAACAGCGACAACGTCAGTCGCTTGAACAACAACCCTGACGCTGCGGCGTTGCGGTTGTGCAGCTCGTCGCCCATGTGCAACGCCTGGGCCATCAGCGGTTTGAGGTCCGGGTCGGCCAGTCCGCGCACCGCGACCTGCATGGTGGCGAAGAACTCGCTGCCCAGCCAGCGCAACCGCTCGATCACGTCTGGCGAGTTGGCGCCGAACCGCAGCACCTTGCCCAGCCCCTCGTTGAGATTGCAGAACGCCCGGTTACCCGCCGCGGTGTTCTCCACCACCCACACCGGCATCGACGGGCTGATGATGCCCGCCATCGGCCCGACCGCCCCGTGTTCGTGGCAGGGTTCCAGTGCCACTTCCCCACTGCCGGCGAGCTTTTCGGCGGCGTCGAGATCGTCGGCCCAGCCTTCGTAGAGGATGGCGCCGGCAATCGCGCCGCGCTGCGGGCCGCACATCTCGGGCCAGGCGATCGGCGGGCCGGAATGCAGGATACGACGTTCGCCCGCGCCGAGCCCGGGGATCGCCTCGCCCGCGCGAACCAGGTCGACCAGGCGAGGTTGCGCGGCCAGATACCGGTCGAACGCGATCTGGTTGGCCGCCTCGATGCGCGGATCCCCGACGAGGGTGGCCAGCGCCCAGCCCAGCGCGGGATCGGCTCCCGCGGGCGGCGCCCAGGTGACGTTGGTGACCTGGCCGCCGGCGGCAATGATGTTGGTGGCGAACCCCTGAAGGCCGACATTGACGACCTTGAGGTCCTGTTCGAAAAGCTTCTTCACCGCTGTCCTCCCCGCGCGGCGATCAGGGTAGCCGACCACAGGGCGGCCTCGGCGTTGCTGGAGGCGACCAGTGCCCCGACGGACTTCAGGCCCGCGACGGCCGCGGCCCGGTCCTGGGGATCTAGGTCGGTGCCGCACACGTAGCCGATGAATGCGACCGTACTTCCGTCAGCCCGCGCCGCCTCGATGATCGAAATCAGCCCTGCCGTCGGATCTTCGGCCGACCCATAACCCAGCACCACGTCGAACAGCACGACGGCCGTGGTCGGGTCGGCGATCTCGTCGCGAATGCGGGCATCCTTGCCCGACGGGTCGATCATGGGATGTGGCTTACCCTGGGTGAATTCGTCGTCACCCATGTCGATGATCGTGTTGCCCAGGCTGTTTCGGATATCGGTCAGCGCGGTGTTGCCCGCCACCGGCGTGTTCGAGTGCGCGGTGATGCCGTGTGCGCGGTGGACCAGCTGAGCCTCGAAACAGAACGTGCCCCCGGAGAAGATGCCTCGCACGTAGCGCTGATCAGCAGACATCGATGCCGCGAGATCATCGAGGGTGCTTCGTATTTCGGGCGTGATGACGATATCGCCGAAGTCCGGCCGCTCACCGCGAGCCAACTGCACGGCCATGTCGGCGGCTTGAGCGAGGTAGGCCGCGCCGTACACCCCGTCGCCGGTGATGGTCGCCGGGTCGGCGCCGAGGAAGATGACGACGACGGGTTTGGCGCTAGATCTCGCTGCGGCAAGCACTCTCGCGGCTACCGTCTCTGACGGCGGTTTGGATACCAGCACGATCACCTCGGTGTCGGGATCCCCGTCGAGGGCCGCCAGGCCGTGCAGCATCGAGATGCCGCCGATGACATCGGCCAGGTCGTGGCCGCCGGTGCCCAGCGCCTGCGAGACCCCGGACCCGTTCTGGTGGATCCGGACCGTCACCTCCTGGGTGCCGGTGCCCGACGCGCCGACCACCCCAATCGGCCCGCGCCGCACGACGTTTGCGAAACCCAACGGGATGCCGTTGACGATCGACGTTCCGCAGTCGGGGCCCATCACCATCAGGTCGGCGTCGCGCGCATACTGCTTCAGCGCCAGTTCGTCTGCCACGCTGACGTTGTCGCTGAACACCATGACGTCCAACCCCAGCCGCAGCGCCTTCATCGCTTCGGCGGCGGCATAGTCGCCGGGCACCGAGATCAGCGCGAGGTCCAATGCCGGATCCTTGGCGACGGCCATCTGGATGCTGGTGGTGGGTGCCGCGACGCTGGACTCCCCGCCGTCGCCCGGCGCTGCCGACAACAATTTGTCGGCGACCGCGAGCGCCTCGTCGCACGCCTCCTCGGTGCCCGCCACCGCGACGATCAGATCGTTGGGCCGCACCTCGAAGGTGCCGAGACCGGCCAGCGCCAAGTTGTCGACGTTGGTGGCCGAGGCCATCACCACCGACGCGGCCTCGATGCCCGGGATCGACGTCACCCGCGCCGACACCGTCATCAAGGACACCGAGTCCTTGTACAGGTTGGGGTAGAAACGCGAACTGGATCCCATGCGTCAGGACGTCGCGGCGACGAACTCGTCGGCGTCGGCCACCCAGCCGAAGATCGCGCCTTGTGCCTTGACCATCTCCAGCGCCACCCGATGGAACTCCGGAAAGTAGGACGCGCAACAGTCGCTGAGGACCAGGCATTCGTATCCGCGGTCGTTGGCTTCGCGGACGGTGGTGTGCACGCAGACTTCGGTGGTCACCCCACAGACCACCAGGGTCTTGATGCCGCGGTCGGACAGGATCTGGCCCAGATCGGTGGCATGGAAGCTGCCTTTGCCCGGCTTGTCGATCACCGGCTCACCGTCGATCGGATACAGCTGGTCGATGATGTCGTGGCCCTTCTCGCCGCGAACCAGGATGCGCCCCATCGGCCCGGCCTCGCCGATGAACGTCTTACCGCCGCGATTCAGCTTGGCCGGCGGACAGTCGGTCAGGTCCGGACGGTGTCCCTCGCGAGTGTGGATGACGAGCATCCCGATCTCGCGGGCCTTGGCCAGGACCCGGTTGATCGGTTCGACCGCGGCCAGCAGCAGCGAGGTGTCGTTGCCCAGCGCCTCGCCGAACCCGCCGGGCAGCACGAAGTCGCGCTGCATATCGATGATCACCAGCGCGGTGCTGGCGACGTCGAAGTCCAGCGGGAAGGGTTCCGCATTGATCGTGGCCATCTGTGGTCCCTTCTGACACGCCGAATGACTGATCCATTGAAGCGCAAGACGCCAACGGGCGCGCGCGCCAACATTTCGTCGGCGTAAATGATCTGAGGTGGCACGATCATGCCCGTGGCAGATTTGGTCCTCTACGAAGTCATTGATCGCGTCGCGCTGATCACCGTCAACGATCCCGATCGGCGCAACGCCGTCACCGACGCGATGTCCCAACAGCTCGTCTCGGCGGTGCGGGCCGCCGAAGGCGAGGCCAACGCCGTGGTGATCACCGGCGCGGGCAAGGCGTTCTGCGCGGGTGCGGATCTGTCCGCCCTGGGTGCTGCGGCCAAGGAGGGGCTTGAGCGGATCTATGCCGGATTCATGGCTGTCGGCCGCTGCACCCTGCCGACCGTCGCGGCGGTCAACGGCGCCGCCGTGGGCGCGGGACTCAACCTGGCTCTGGCCGCCGATGTCCGCATCGCCGGGCCGCACGCCCTCTTCGATCCGAGGTTCCAGAAGCTCGGCATCCATCCCGGTGGCGGTGCGACCTGGATGCTGCAGCGTGCGGTCGGCCCGCAGGTGGCCCGTGCCGCCCTGCTGTTCGGGATGCGCTTCGACGCCGAGGCTGCCGTCGAACACGGACTTGCCCTGACCGTCGCCGACGATCCGGTCGCCGCCGCGCTCGAGTTGGCAGCCGGCCCCGCTGCCGCACCACGCGAGGTGGTTCTGGCCACGAAAGCGTCGATGCGCGCCACTGCCATCCCCGGGTTCCTGGATACCGACCACCATGAAGCGGCCAAGGACATCGAGCTCGGACCGCAGGCCACCTCGATCGAATCGCCGGAATTCAAGGCCCGGCTCGCTGCCGCGCAAAAGCGCTGACCTGGGGACCTTGCAATAGGCAGGCAAATACCTGCATTATGGGACGCGTGGAAGCAGACGCGGTCTTCAAGGCGTTGGCCGACCCTGGCCGGCGACGCCTGCTCGACATGCTCCATGAGCGGGCCGGGCTGACGTTGGGCGAGCTGTGCGACGGGCTCGACATGCGCCGGCAATCGGTGAGCCAGCACCTCGAGATTCTCGAGGCCGCCAATCTGGTGACCTCGGTGCGTGACGGCCGCCGCAAGCTCCACTACCTGAATGCAGTTCCGATTCACCAACTCCAGACCCGCTGGATTTGGAAATTCGAGGAGCCGCGCCTGGCGGCTCTCGCGGCGATCAAGCAGCACGCGGAGGAAAGCGCCATGTCCGAGACCGTTCCCGACTACGTCTACACGACCTACATCCACGCCAGCGCTGAGCAGGTGTGGCATGCCCTGACCGACGCCGATCTCACCGCGAAGTTCTGGGGCCATGCGCAGGTCTCGGACTGGAGCGTCGGCAGCCGCGTCGATCACGTTCGATCCGACGGATCCGAGATCGTGGACGTCACCGGCACCGTGATGGAGGTCGATCCACCCCGACGGCTGGTCTTCGGCTTCGGCGAGCCCAGCGACGATCCGACCGCCGAAGAGAGTGTCGTCGCGTTCGACATCGAGCCCTTCCGCGACATCGTCAAACTGACCGTCACGCACACAAACCTGGCGTCGCCGGCCGATCGCGAGTCGATCGGGCAGGGCTGGCCGACCGTGTTTGCCAACCTCAAGACGCTGCTGGAAACCGGTGACGTGTTGCCGACCGCGCCGTGGGAGTTTCACGCCGAGGACCGTGCCGCCCAGATGGCCAAGCGCGGGTAGCCATTCCGCGATGGAACGGCCTGCGTCAATTTACAGTCGACGTGTGACGCAGACCACATCAAGCCGGTATGCCCGCTACGTCGGACGGGTGGGAGCGTTGGCGTTCGCGCTCGGCGTCGGCGTGGCAGTGGCCAACAACCCCGGGGTCGCGCTGGCCGACACGGGCAGCGCGTCGAATGTGACCGCACACTCGGCGCGACAATCCGTCAAGGCCGGGCCCGCGAAAGCCCGGACCGCGCCGAAGCGCGTCGCGTCCACAGCCCGCACCAGCCCCGCGCTCCCCCGCACGGCCGTCACCCTCACCGATGTTCTCGGCTACGCCCGCCGTGAAGCCGAGCAGACGACGCAGCAGCCACCCGCCACGATCGGCAATATCTTCTTCGCCCGCACACCGACGCTGGCCTACAACGCCGCGCAGAACATGCAGGCCGACGACGGCGTCATCACCGGGACGCTGAATGCCAAGCAGGCCAACGGGTACGCGCTCACCTACACGTTGACGCAGGCGCCGCAACACGGCAGCGTGGACATCCACGAGGACGGCACCTTCACCTACACCCCCGACGACGAGTTCGTCACACTCGGCGGCACCGACACGTTCTCGGTGAAGGCCGACGACCAGCCCGGCAATCAGATGCACTGGCATGGTCTGGCAACACTTTTCGCGCCCAACGGCGGCTCGACGGCCACCGCGAAGGTCACCGTCCTGGAGAATCCGGGCGATGCCGAGCCGACGTCGGTGCTATCCACCACCGATCAGCTCAACGCCGAGCAGATCGCCACCCAGATCGCCAATTCGCCGTTCATGCGAGTCGCCAAAGAGATCCTCAAGATCGGGTGGTGGCTGGCCGCGCAGAAGAACTTCAGCATGATCGGCGGACCCGACGCAGAGAACATGGCCCAGCTCGATCAGGCGGTCACCGAGTACGCCAACCAGGCCGCGATGGAAGTACTCCTGCTGAACTCCAACGCCCCCAAGTTCTTTCAGCAGGTGGCACCCACCCACGATTGGTACCTGCAGAGCTTTGCCGGGTCCCGGATCTGGTACGACAACCCCGACACGATCTACCGGTTCGTCGGGGTGAACAACGCGTCGTCGTACGTGATCACCGGCAAGTTCGACGGCTCGCTGCCCGCCGACACCAACTTCAGCGTGCTCACCGGACTGAATGGGGAGACCGCCGACAACATCAACGGCAAGGACCTCGAACTCAACCCCGACGGCAGCTTCACCATCACGGTGGATGGCACACCCACCCTGCTCGGGCAGAAGAATCACCTGTACCTTCCGCCCGGTACAAGCCTGATCACGACGCGAAACACCCTGGCGGACTGGACAACCGAAGAGCCGATGAGCCTGCAGATCCTGCGAGTCAGCGGTCCACCGAACAGCTTGTTCAGCCAGGTCGGCGGATTCGCCATCCCGGTCATCGGCCCGCTGGTGTCGGGCAATCCGCTGCTGACGTCGCTGGTGTCGCTGATCCCGCCGCTGCCCGCACCACGGCTGCTGCAGTCCGTCGAGGCCGCGGTGATCATGCTGCTGCTGGGCATCAGCGGCGAGGACAAGTACATGGGCGTCGCGACCAAAGACGCCACCACAGGACAGACGAAGGCGCCGAATGTGTTGTCGGATCCCGACCACAACGCGGCGTTCCTGGCGACCCAACTGCAGAGCGCCGGCTACTTCGACCTGGCCGACGACGACGCATTGGTCATCACGATAAACCCCGGCAAGGCACGGTATTTCAGCGTTCCGGTAACCAACGTCTGGACGATCACCGACAACTACTGGGACCAGCAGACCAGCCTGAACGTCAGCCAATCGGAGATCAATGACGACGACGCGACCTACACGATCGTGGTTTCCCCCACCGATCCCGGCGTGGCCAACTGGGTGTCCACCGGCGGCCTGAATCAGGGCACGATCTCCATCCGGTTCCAGGACTTCGATCCGAATTCCACGGTCGACCCCACGGTGAGCTCGCAGGTGGTCAAGCTCAGCGACCTCGACAGCGTGCTGCCGGCCAATACCGTCTTCGTCACCCCCGAGGGCCGGGCCGCTCAGATCGCCGAACGCCAGTTGGGATACAACAAGCGCTACACCCCGTACCCGCAAGCCTAGAGATCGAGCAGCGCCGTCTCCGGCGCCTCGATCAGCCCGCGCAGATCGGTCAGGAACGCCGCGGCCTGCGCGCCGTCGGCGATGCGATGGTCGAACGCACACGTCAAGGTCATCGTCGGCCGCGCCACCACTGCGTCATCGACCACCACCGCACGCGGCTTCAGGGAGCCCATGCCCAGGATCGCGGCCTCCGGATAGTTGATCACCGGCACGCCTTCGTCGAGTCCCAGCGCACCGAAGTTCGACACCGTGAACGTCGACCCGCTCATCTGGGTGGGCGCCAGTGTGCCCGCCCTGGCGCGCGCCACCACGTCGTCGACGGCCTCGACCAGCCGCCGGGTGGAGCACTCGCGGGTGTCGATCACCGGAACCACCAGCCCGCGCTCGGTGGCGACGGCGATACCCAGCCGCACATCCGGATGCAGCCGAATCTCCGGTCCCGCTTCGGTTTCCACCCACGTGGCGTTGAGCATCGGATGACGGCCCAGCGCGATGACCAGCAGCCGCAACGTCAGGACGAACGGCGTCACATCGAGGGCGTCCCGAAGCCGCAGCAGCGCAGAACAATCCACCTGCACGCTGGCGTGTGCGTCGGGGATCTGGCTGCGCGACAGCACCATGTGGGTGGCCATCCGGGCCTGGACGCCGCGGACGGGTACGGTCTGCGACGGCGGCGCCGTGCCGGCAGCCTGCAGCACGTCGTCGCGGGTGATCACCCCGTCGGTGCCCGAACCAGGCTGCAGCCCTTGGAGATCCACCTCCAAGTCCGCTGCCAGCTTGCGCGTCTTCGGGGCCGCGCGGGCCCGCCTGCTGCGGTCCACACCGTCGTCGATCCCGTAGCCGACCAGCACGGGGGTGCGGCCTTCGGTCTCGATGCGGACCAACAGTGTTCCGACTGCCAGGGTTTCACCCTCGGCGCCGCCAAGGGCCTCGATGCGCCCCGCGTACGGGCTGGGGATCTCGACCTCGGCCTTGTTGGTCTCGACCGTGCACAGGGTCTGGTTGAGTTCGACGACGTCGCCGACCGCGACCGCCCAGCTGGTGATGGTGGCGTCCTCCAAACCTTCCCCGAGGTCGGGAACCAGGAAGTCGCTCATGGCCGTCGCATCGCTTTCTCGACGCAGTCGAGCAGCCGGTCCACGCCCGGTAGCCAGAGCTTCTCCAGCCGGGCCGGCGGATAGGGGGTGTCGAATCCGGTGGCGCGCAACACCGGTGACTCGAGGTCGTAGAACAGTTCCTCGGAGATCCGGGCCGCCAACTCGGCTCCGAAGCCCAGCGTTCGCGGCCCCTCATGCATGACCACCGCACGCCCTGTCTTGCGGACCGACTCGGCGACGGTGTCGAAGTCCAGCGGGCTCAGCGACCGCAGATCGATGACTTCCAGGCTGTGCTCGGTGATTTCGGCCGCGTTCAGTGCCGTCCCGACCAGCCCGCCATAGGTGAGCACCGTGACATCGTCACCACCGCGGCGGACGGCAGCCTTGCCGATCGGCGGTCTCGGCAGGGCGAGGTCGACCGCTTCGCGACCCCAGTACCGGCGCTTGGGCTCCAGGTAGATCACCGGATCACGGTCGGCGATCGCGTGCCGCAGCAACCAGTAGGCATCCGACGGTGTCGAGGGCACAACGACTTTCAATCCCGCGGTGTGTACCCAGTAGGTCTCGGTGGATTCCGAATGATGCTCCACCGCACCGATACCGCCGAACGACGGGATCCGGACGGTGACGGGCATGTCGACCTGGCCGCGGGTGCGCATCCGATACTTGGCGAGGTGGCTGACGATCTGGTCGAACGCCGGGTAGGAGAACCCGTCGAACTGGATCTCGGGAACCGGAACGAAGCCACGGATCGCGAGCCCGACCGCCGCGCCGATGATCGCTGATTCGGCCAGTGGGGTGTCGAAACACCGTTGCTCACCGAAGGTTTCGGCCAGCCCCTCGGTGATCCGGAACACCCCGCCCAGCGCGGCGACATCCTCGCCGAACACCAGCACCCGGTCGTCACCGGCCATCGCATCATGCAGGGCACGGTTGATCGCCTGCGCCATGGTCAGCGTGGTGACACTGGGCAACTCGGTCAGGATCGGGCCGTCGGGCTCCGGCGTGCCGTCGCCACGCAATGGCGGCCGGTCGATGATCTGCGTCATATCCTGCCTCCTAAGCCAGTTCGGCGCGCAATTGCGCACGCTGGGCCGACAATTCGGGGGTGATCTCGGCATAGACGTGCTCGAACAGCTCGCCCACATCGGGGTCGGGGGCGCCGACAACCGCGTCGCGTAGTTCGGCACGCAACCGCGTCGAACGCGCTTCCACCCGTTGCTCGACTCGGTCGGTCAGAACTCCCATCTGCTGCAGGTACGTGCGATAGCGGGCGATCGGATCGCGGGCCGACCATTCGGCGATCTCGGCGGCGGTCCGGTAACGAGTGGCATCGTCGGAGGTGGTGTGCGGCTCCATGCGGTAGGTGACCGCCTCGATGAACGTGGGCCCGTCACCGACGCGAGCCCGTTCGGCGGCTTCGGCCATCACCGCGTAGCACGCCAGGATGTCGTTGCCGTCCACTCTGATTCCGGGCATCCCGTAACCGATCGCACGATGCGCGAGGGTGGGGCCGGCGTATTGGCGGCTGGCCGGCACCGAGATCGCCCACTGGTTGTTCTGGATGTAGAAGACGCAGGGGGCCTTCTCGACGGCGGCGAGGTTCATCGCTTCGTGCGAATCGCCTTCGCTGGTGGCGCCGTCCCCGAGGAAGGCCACCGTCACTGAATCCTCGCCCAGCCGTTGGGCTGCCATCGCCGCACCCACGGCGTGCGGCGCGTGGGTGGCGATCGGGATGGCTATCGGAGCACAGCACTTGCTGGTGAAATCGAGACCGCCATGCCAGGCGCCGCGCCAGAGGGCCGCAACCTGCGCGGGCGCGATTCCGCGGACCAGAAAGACTCCGAGCTCGCGGAACTGCGGGAACAGCCAGTCGGTCTTCCGCAGGCACGCCGCGGCACCGATCTGAGCGGCCTCCTGGCCACGGCACGAGGCGTAGAGCGCCAGCTCACCCTGCCGTTGCAGATGGACGAATTCGACGTCCAGATCGCGAGTGACAACGAGGTTCTCGTAGAGCCAGATCAGGGTTTCCGGCGGCAGATCACGGCGATATCGGCTCTCGGCCGTCGCCGTTCCGTCGGGCCCGATGAGTTGAACCGGCTGATCCATAACCGCCTCCTCGTCCGGTACAGAGGCGGTCGGAGCAAACCTGTTGTGGCAGGCTCCAGCTAGCGGCCGGGGTCGGGCGCTAGCTGGACTATGCGCTCTGCTCGCCGAAGCACCGGGGCATCCACCATTATGCCCTCGAATTGGAAGACACCGCGTTCATTGCGGGCCGCCTCGAGCACGTGTCGCGCCCAACCTACCTGTTCAGCGCTAGGAAGGTAGCCCTCCCTAATCACTGCGATCTGGCTAGGGTGGATGGCCACTTTGGCATCGAAACCGACCGCCACGGCGTCGTCGACCTCGCCGCGCAGACCGTCCAGATCCTTGATGTCGAGGTACACCGAATCGAGTGCGAGCCGGCCGTAGGCCTTGGCCGCCAGCAAGCTCTGCGACCGGACGTGCCGTGCGACTTCACGGTAGGAGCCGTCGGGATAGCGGTTGGCGGTGCCGCCCAAGACGGCGAACAAGTCCTCGGCACCCCACATGACGGCGAACGCGTTGTCGACCCGGGACGACTCGACGACATTGAGCGCGCCCAGCGGGGTTTCGATGAGCACCACGACATCCAGTGGCGCCAGCGCGGCAACCTGCTCACCGGTCTCAGTCTTGGCCAGCATCACGGTGGTGTACGGCGTGCGGGCAAGTGCTTCGAGGTCGAGCGGATGATCCGGCGTTGTCGACGGGTTGATCCGCACGACGGTACGGCCGGGATCGAGCTGCGTACCCACGAGCGCTTCGCGGGCGGCTTCGCGATCCTTGGCCGCCACCCCGTCCTCGAGGTCGAGGATCACGACATCGGCTGTGGCAGCGGCCTTCTCGAATCGCTCCGGGCGGTCGGCGGGGCAGAACAGCCAGGCGGGCCCTGGATTGTCAAGTGCCATCAGGCAGGCTTCTTTCGCACCATCGTCTTGCGGCTGGCGGTCGCGACGATGTCACCGTGCTGGTTACGCGCGGTGTGCGCGAAAGTGACGATGCCTTCGCCGGGGCGACTCTTGGACTCCCGCTTGTCGGTGACGACGGTCTCGGCGTACATGGTGTCGCCGTGGAAAAGCGGCTTGGGGAAAGCGATCTCGGAGAAACCGAGGTTGCCGACGATGGTGCCCTGCGTCAGCTGCGTGACCGACAACCCCACCAGGGTGGACAACGTGAACATCGAATTCACCAGTCGCTGGTTGAACGGCGGCAGCGCATCGGAGAACGCCGCATCCAGATGCAGCGCCTGAGTGTTCATCGTCAGCGTGGTGAACAAGACGTTGTCGGCCTCGGTGATCGTGCGGCCGGGAGCGTGCACGTAGCGCACCCCGATCTCGAATTCCTCGAACCACAAGCCGCGCTGGACGACGACTTTCTCCTCGGCGGAATCGCTCACCTACAGCCCCATCTGCCGGGCTATGACCATCAGCTGCACTTCGGTTGTCCCTTCCCCGATCTCGAGGATCTTGCTGTCCCGGTAGTGCCGGGCAACGGTGTATTCGTTCATGAAACCGTAGCCGCCGTGGATCTGGGTCGCGTCACGGGCATTGTCCATGGCCGCTTCACTGGCGACCAGCTTGGCGATCGCCGCCTCTTTCTTGAACGGCTTGCCGGCCAACATCAGCGCTGCCGCGTCGTAGTAGGCGGTGCGCGCCGCATGCGCGCGGGCCTCCATCCGGGCGATCTTGTGTTCGATGGCCTGGAACTTCCCGATCGGCTGGCCGAAGGCGGCGCGTTCGGCCGAGTACTTCACGCTCTCGTCGACGCAGCCTTGGGCCGCACCCACCGACAGCGCGGCGATAGCGATCCGGCCCTCGTCGAGGATCCGCAGGAAATTGGCGTAGCCGCGGCCACGCTCGCCGAGCAGGTTCTCCTGCGGCACGCGGACGTCCTCGAACGTCAGCGGGTGGGTGTCCGACGCATTCCAGCCGACCTTGTCGTAGGCGGGCTCGGCGGTGAAACCAGGGCTCGGCACCGGCACCAGGATCGAGGAGATCTCCCGGTTGTCGCCGGAGCCACCGGTGACCGCGGTGACGGTGACCAGCCGGGTGATGTCGGTGCCCGAGTTGGTGATGAACTGCTTGGTACCGTTGATCACCCAATGCCCGTCGTCCAGGCGTGCGGTGGTCTTGGTGGCGCCCGCGTCGGTGCCGCCACCGGCCTCGGTCAAGCCGAACGCGCCGAGCGCCTGGCCGCTCGTGAGCAGCGGCAGCCACTGCTGCTTCTGTGCCTCGTTGCCGAAGCGGTAGACCGGCATCGCCCCCAGCGACACCCCGGCCTCCAGAGTGATGGCCACGCTCTGGTCGACCTTGCCCAGTTCCTCCAGCGCCAGGCACAGGGCGAAGTAGTCGCCGCCCATGCCGCCGTACTCCTCCGGGAACGGCAGACCGAACAGACCCATCTCGGCCATCCCCGCGACAACGTCGTAGGGGAACGTGTGCGCCGCGTCGTGTTCGGCCGACACAGGCGCGACGACGGTCCGCGCGAAGTCGCGCACCGTCTTGGCCAGCTGCGCGTACTCGTCGGGAAGTGTTCCCGTGGACAGGAAGTCAGTCATGATCGCACTTTCTCTACTTCTGCTTTTCTGAGACGGCTGTGACCTTGGCCAGCAGCTGTCCCACCTTGACCTGATCGCCCACGGCGACATGGAGTTCCACCACCCCGTCGACCGGCGCTGTCAGCGAATGCTCCATCTTCATCGCCTCGACGGCGACCACCACGGTGCCCGCGGTGACCTCGTCACCATCGGAAACCCCGACCGCCACAACCGAACCCGGCATCGGGCTGACGAGCTCGGCGTCGCCGCCGACCTCGTCATCCGGGCGCACCGGCGCTTCGCGCACCTCGTCCACCACGACGGTCCGGCCGGCGCCGGCGAGCCAGATCTGGTGGCCGTCGACGGCCACCGTGTAGGTGCCCCGCAGCCCGTCGATGGTCAACGCGAGGTGATCGCCCACCAACTGAGCTGACAACGAACGGCTTTCACCGTCTTCGATCCGGGCCACCGCGCCGGCAGGGGTTCCGGTGATGTGGACGTGATCGGTGCGCTCGCCGCTGCGCAGCCGAATGCTGGTCGGCGCGGGCGCGCCGATCCGCCAGCCCGACGGCACATCCCACGGGTCAGCGGATCCGGTGGGCCAGCGCTGCAGCCAGCGGTAGGCCGCCGCGGCGATGAATGCGTCGTCGCCGGCCGGCGAACCGGTGAAGACGGTGCGGTCGATCAGACCGGTGTCGAGCCGGCCCGCCGCCACATCCTCGTCCGCCAGCAGAAAACGCAGGAACTCGACGTTGGTGCCCACCCCCAGCACCGCGGTCTGCGACAGCGCACGGTCGAGCGTGCGCAGGGCGGCGGCACGGTCTTCGCCATAGGCGATCACCTTCGACAGCATCGGGTCGTAGTCGCTGCCGATCGTCATGCCCTGCGACAAACCGGAATCCACCCGGACGCCCTCACCGGACGGCTCCTGCAGTCCGAGCACCGGTCCGCCGGTCGGCAGGAAGCCTGCGGCGGGATCCTCGGCATAGACCCGCGCTTCGATCGCGTGCCCGTCCATGACGATGTCGTCCTGAGTGATGGGCAGCTTCTCCCCCGCCGCGATGCGCACCTGCCACTCGACGAGGTCGTGTCCGGTGACCAGTTCGGTGACCGGATGCTCGACCTGCAGCCGGGTGTTCATCTCCATGAAGAAGAACTCGTCGGGGCGGTCCGCGGACACGATGAACTCGACGGTGCCGGCGCCCACGTAGTCGACGCTGCGGGCGGTATCGCAGGCCGCCGCACCGATCCGCGCCCGGGTGTCGGCGTCCAGCAGGGGCGAGGGTGCTTCCTCGATGACCTTCTGGTGGCGCCGCTGCAGACTGCATTCCCGCTCACCGAAGTGCAGGACGGTGCCGAACGTGTCGGCGAGTACCTGGACTTCGATATGCCTGGGCCGCAACACGAATCGTTCGAGGAACAGAGTGTCGTCACCGAAGGCCGCGCCGGATTCCCGTCTCGCCGCGGCCA
Organism: Mycobacterium sp. BK086; assembly: GCA_004362315.1. GTDB lineage: Bacteria > Actinomycetota > Actinomycetes > Mycobacteriales > Mycobacteriaceae > Mycobacterium. Next base: position 284,392 of record SNWL01000009.1, on the reverse strand, counting down.
GCGCGGCAGGCAACTCGGCGGCATCGTCGACGCGCCGCATGCCCTTGCCGCCGCCACCCGCGGACGGCTTGACCAGGATGGGGAAACCGATATCCCCGGCGGCGTCGATCAGGTCGGCGTCGGTCAGGCCCGGCCGGGCGATACCGGGCACCACCGGAACCCCGAACGCCGACACCGCGGACTTGGCGGCGATCTTGTCGCCCATCGTGCGGATCGCGCCCGACGGCGGGCCGATGAACGCCACGCCCGAGTGTTCCAGTGCCGCAGCGAAATCGGAATTCTCCGAAAGGAACCCGTAGCCGGGATGGACAGCCTGCGCGCCGGTGCGCACCGCCGCGGCCACCACGGTGTCGATGTCCAGGTAGCTCTGCCGGGCCGGCGGCGGCCCGATCCGGACCGCGACATCAGCCTCGGCAACATGGCGGGCACCGGCGTCGGCGTCGCTGTAGACCGCGACCGAGCGGATGCCCATGGCCTTCAGCGTGCGGATGACGCGCACGGCGATCTCGCCCCGGTTGGCGACAAGCACAGTGTTGAACATCGTCACATCCTGAAGACGCCGTAGGACACGGGCTCGACGGGCGCGTTGGCGGTCACCGAAAGCGCCAGCCCCAGAACAGTTCTGGTGTCGGCGGGATCGATAACACCGTCGTCCCACAGCCGTGCGGTCGAATAGTACGGATTGCCCTGATGTTCGTACTGCGCGCGGATCGGCGCCTTGAAGGCGTCCTCTTCTTCGGCTGTCATGTCCCCGCGCACAGTGGCCAGCACCGAGGCCGCCTGCTCGCCACCCATCACCGAGATCCGCGCGTTGGGCCACATCCACAGGAACCGCGGCGAATACGCCCGTCCACACATCGAGTAGTTTCCGGCGCCGTACGAGCCGCCGATCACCATCGTCAGCTTCGGCACCCGGGCGCACGCCACGGCCGTCACCATCTTGGCGCCGTGCTTGGCGATGCCACCGGCCTCGTAGTCGCGGCCGACCATGAAGCCGGTGATGTTCTGTAGGAACAACAACGGCACCATGCGCTTGTCGCACAATTCGATGAAATGTGCTCCCTTGAGGGCGGATTCGCCGAAGAGCACGCCGTTGTTGGCCACGATGCCGACGGGGTGGCCGTGGATGTGGGCGAAGCCGGTGACCAGGGTGGTGCCGTATTCGGCTTTGAATTCGCTGAATTCGCCGCCGTCGACGATGCGGGTGATCACCTCGTGCACGTCGTAGGGCACCCGCGCATCCACCGGGACGACGTCGTAGAGCTCATGCTGATCAGCGATCGCGTCGACGCTTGCCCGGACATCCCACGGCAGCGGTTCGCGCGGGCCGAGGGTGTCCACGATGCGGCGGACGATGCGCAGCGCGTCGCGGTCGTCGTGCGCCAGATGGTCGGTGACGCCGGAGGTTTTGGAGTGCAGGTCGCCGCCGCCGAGTTCCTCGGCGGTCACGACCTCGCCGGTGGCGGCCTTCACCAGGGGCGGGCCGCCCAGGAAGATCGTGCCCTGGTTGCGCACGATGATCGCCTCGTCGCTCATCGCGGGAACGTATGCGCCGCCCGCCGTGCACGAGCCCAGCACCGCGGCGATCTGCGGGATGCCGGCCGCGCTCATCGTGGCCTGGTTGTAGAAGATCCGGCCGAAGTGGTCGCGGTCGGGGAACACTTCGTCCTGGCGAGGCAGGAATGCACCGCCGGAGTCGACGAGGTACAGGCAGGGCAGCCGGTTCTGCAGCGCGATCTCCTGGGCGCGCAGATGCTTCTTGACCGTCACCGGGTAATACGTGCCGCCTTTGACCGTCGCGTCGTTGGCGACGATCATGCACTCCCGCCCGGACACCCGGCCGATCCCGGTGATGATCCCGGCGGCCGGGCATTCGTCGTCGTACATGCCGTCGGCGGCCAACGGAGCGACTTCCAGCAGTGCGCTGCCAGGATCCAGCAGTCCGTCCACCCGGTCGCGCGGAAGCAGTTTGCCGCGCGCGACATGCCGCTCACGCGCGCGTTCCGGGCCGCCGAGCGCTGCGGCGGCCAGCTTGCCGCGCAACTGCTCAACGAGCTGCAGATGCGCCTCACGGTTCGCAGCCGCTGATGTCATCGTCGATGTCCCGTCGAATTGAGTTAATGACGACTAACTCGTGCTAGGTTAGTGAAGATTAACCGAAACGTCCAGACCTGGTGCAGGAGGGGTCTCATCGAAACGTCCACCCGCCGAAGCAGGCAGAAGTCGGATCGCCGATCTGCCCTGCTGGCGGCCGCGGAGCGGCTGATGGCGGACAAGGGCTTCCAAGCCGTGCGGCTCGAGGACATCGGCGCGGCCGCCGGGGTCAGCGGCCCGGCGATCTACCGCCACTTCCCGAACAAGGAAGCACTGCTGGTCGAATTGCTCGTGGGCATCAGCACCCGACTGCTGGCCGGCGCCCGCAGTGTCGTCGCCGAGGCAGATTCGCCGGACTCCGCACTGACCGGGCTGATCGAATTCCACCTCGACTTCGCCCTTGGCGAGTCCGACCTCATCCGGATCCAGGATCGCGATCTCGCACACCTGCCGGTCTCGGCGCAGCGTCAGGTTCGGCGGGCACAGCGCAGTTATGTCGAGATCTGGGTCGACGTGCAGCGGCAGGTCCATTCCGACCTCGACGAGGCCGACGCCCGGTTGATGGCACACGCGGTGTTCGGTCTGCTCAACTCGACCCCACACAGCATGAAGCCCCTGGCGGCCAGGTCGGCCGACCAGGGGCGTTCACGTGATGTTCTGCGGGCTATGACGATGGCGGCGTTGTCATCTGCCGACCATCACGCCCGCGGTGGCGTCGGTCAATACCAGTAGCGGCGGCCGCCGACCGGGCGTCCGACACTGCCCAGCAACCACAGGACCGCGCCGACCACCAGCAGGATGACACCGATGGTCCACAGGATCTGAATATTCAGAACGAACCCAAGGATGAGCAGGATTGCTCCGAGAACGATCATTGCTTCCTCCAGTTACTCACTTACTGAACCCTTTTCGTTACTACTGGCTGGGCTGTGGCAGGTTGCAACTCGCCACGGTCGGATTGACTCCCGCGTAGTTGAGAGGTCCGGCCACCACCGTCAGGGCAATGGACCCCGCGGTAGCACAGTTGGTTTGGCTGTTGGAGAAGTAACCGCGCTGCCAGGTGGCAAAAACTCCGATGAGCAGCCAGATAATGACGATCGCGCCTATGATCCCGCGGCCTCGCATGGTGTTCCTCCTTGTACGTCCGCAGCACTTGGCGCACAAGGTTTTACCCGCCCGAAAGTTTCCTAAACCTGACGCTTGTCAAACGCCGCTGCCAGCCAGTCGGCAACGGCGCGGGCCAGGGCGGCGTGGTTCTCGCGCTTGACGATCTCGTGCCCGTCGTCGTCGAAGAGCAGATAGCGCACGGTGCGGCCGCGTTCACGCAGTGCCTCGACCATCTGCTCCGATTCGCTGACCGGAACGTTGGTATCGGTGCCGCCGTGCACCACCAGCAGCGGGGCGACCAGGTCGTCCACCCGCTGCAGCGGTGAGAGCGCGTCGAGCAGATCCCGGTCGGCGATCGGATGGCCGTATTCGGGATAGGAGGCCGCCGCGATCCACGGCTCGGTGTTGCGATAGAACGTGCCCAGATCGCTCATCCCGCAGATGCTGACGCCGGCCACGAACAAATCCGGGTGGAACGTCAACGCGGCCATCGTCAGGTAACCGCCGTAAGACCAACCCGCACAAGCGATCCGGCCCGGATCGGCGATGCCGTTCCTCACGAGATAATGAGCGCAGTCGGCGACGTCGTCGATGGCGTCGAACCGCTTTTCCTTGTCGTCGGCGTGAACGAATTCGCGGCCCTGGCCGCCCGACCCCCGCACGTTCGGGGTGAACACCGCGATGCCCTCGTCGAGCAACCCCGGGAAGATCTCGCTGTGCGACGGACGAGCCTGGCCCTCGGGGCCGCCATGCAGGTAGATCATCATGCCGGACTGGGCGACACCGGGCGGCGGGCAATAGAGCCAGCCGAACAGCGAACGACCATCGCGCGCAATCACCGTGTGCAGAGTCGGCCGCGCGGAGACCGGGCCGACACTGGGTTTGCGGTCGATGCGCTCCCATTCCCGGGAACGCGGATCGACAAGCTCGACGGTGCGTGGCATGTCGGCGCCCTGCAGCGTCAGGGCGACCATCGACCCGCCGGCGCTGATGGACAATTCGCTGGCCACCAGGTTCGGCAGGATGATCGGCTCGGTGAGCGTGTTGTCCGCATATTCGAGTATCTGTAACTCGCTGCAGCCGTTGATGTTCCACAACAGCGCGACGGTGGAGAGGTCGTCGCTCACCACGAACTCGTCGAGGTCGTACCCAGGACGCTCGGCAGCCACGTGATACGCCACGCCGTCGGGGGTGACGGTGACCTCGAGCAAACGGCTATGTGTCGCACCGTTATCGCTGCGGATCAGCGCGCGCACGTAGCCATCGGCAAAGTCCGGGCCATAGGTGTACGCGGGGTGATACAGCGTGGTCTCCTCGCCGTCGGGCCCCGAACGCAGCCGCCGAGGGTGGTGATCGTCCAGTATCACGCCCATATCGGTGTTAGAGCCGGGATCCGAAGGCAGCAAAGCGATTTCGGTGAGACCGGTTTGCATGATGAGCTCGCGATAGCCGCGGGGGCCGACCCGGATCAACGCCGAACCGGCCCAGGCGTCGACCAGCCGGCCACCGGAGCGGCGATCCAGGACAGTCACGGTGCCGTCGGCCGGATCGATCAGGCTGGACTGGCCGACCCCGTCCTCGCCGGTCAAGATCACGCAGACCCGGGTGCCGTCCCACGCGATCAACTCGGCGGTGCCCGCCATTCCGTCCTCGCCCATGCCGTCGATACGGCGGGCCATCCGGTCGTCGGGCTCGGTGGTGACCACCCAGATCTGACTTCTGGTGCTGCCCTCCGGGGCGACCTGGCAGGCCAGCCAGTGCCCGTCGGCGGAGTGGATGACCTTGGTGACCGGCCCGTCCACGGGCAACTCGACATCACGCGAGGAACTTGCCCGCCAGCCGCGGAGGAACCGTTGCACGGCGCGTGGATAGCCGCCGTCGTCCACGATGTGGGCGAACGCCGTCGCGTCGGGCGACAGCGATGCGCCGTAAGTCGCGCGAACGTCCTGTTCCACTCCGCCTCACATTCCACTGAGTTTGGGTTACTACTCGGTATCACGTTCCACGCGGCTCACCGGTGGTAAACACATCCAGAGCTGACAGGGACCGGACGGGGGCTGCCGCGCGCAGGTAGCCTGGGCAACCATGAGGTGGGCATGAACGATCCACGTCGATCGGGGTGGTCTGACCCGACGCAGGCCGGAAGCGGCTATCCGCCGAATTCCGATCCCGCCTACGCCGGCCAATATTACGGACCCGGCTACAACCCCCCTGGGTACAACCAGGGCGGGACGCAACCCACCGAGCAGCTGCCGTCGTCCTACTGGCAGCAGGGTGGGGGCTATCCGCCCAACGAACCGCCACAACCGCCACCTGGCCCGCCCAAGTCGCCCAAGTGGCTGTGGATCGCTGCCGGAGTCGCAGTGCTCCTCGTGGTGGGCCTGGTCATCGCGCTGGTGATCGTGAGCAGCTCAGCGCGGGAGACGACGGTGGTGGCGCCGCTGCCGCCGCTGTCCGAAACGCAGTCGACCACTCCCCGGGCGACCACGTCGATCCCGACGACGACGCTGCCCTCACTGCCGACGACGACCGGCACGCCGGGAACGCCGACCGTGCCGGGGGGCACCACCAGCCCGACGGGCACCGACACCGTCGTCTACAACGTCATCGGCGACGGGCGCGCGATCAACATCACCTACGTCGACACCGGCGGCATCATGCAGACCGAGTTCAACGTGATGCTGCCGTGGAGTAAAGAGGTCAGCCTGCCGTCCCCCGCACGCGCGTCGGCCAGCGTCGCCGTCGTCAACGTCGGGCGCGACGTGGTCTGCAACGTGTCGGTCAACGGCACGCAGGTGCGGGAACGCACCGGCCGCGGCCTGACGATCTGCACCGGAGCCGGTTAGCTCGGCTGTCTGTCGTTGGGCACCTTCACCAGGAGCATCCCCAACAGGCCTACGGCCAGCACCAGGCACAGCCCACCCAGGCCTGCGCGGTCGGCGTGGAAGGCGTCCACGAACACGAAGAACAGCCACGGCGCCAGGAACGACGCCGCCCGCCCGGTCATCGTGTAGAGCCCGAACGCGACGGCTTCCTTGCCGTCGCTGACCATCCGCAACAACACGGTGCGTGCCGAGGTCGTGACAGGTCCGACGCAGAGTGCCAGCAGCAGCCCGCAGATCCAGAACACGACAGGCCCGGACAGCGACAGCAGCGTCAGCCCCACCGCGATCATCACCGTCAGCGACACGACGATCACCGGCTTGCCGCCGATGCGGTCGTCGACAGGACCGGCGAGCACCGCGCCGAGGGCGGCCATGGTGCTGGCGATGACGCCGAAGATCAGCACGTTGGCCTGTGAGATGCCATAGACGCTGACGCCGAGCACGGCGCCGAAGGCGAACACCCCGGCGATGCCGTCACGGAAGATCGCGCTGACGATCAGGTAATAGACGAGGTTGCGATCGCGGCGCCACTCGTCGCGCAGGTCGTTCCACAACCGGCGGTAGCCGCCGAGCAGGCCGACGGCCTGGGCTTCTGGGTCGACCGCCGGGGTGAAGGTGTGCGCGGTGATCAGCAGTGGCAGGGCGAGCACGACGAACCAGACCGCTGCCATCACCATCGCGGCACGCACGTTCTGACCATCGGCGACCGGGACGCCGAACAGGCCGCGGTCCGGGCCGTTCCCGGCGATGAACGCGGCGTAGATGACCATCAGAAGCGCGACGCTGCCGAAGTAGCCGGCCGCGGCCCCGATCCCCGAGATGCGCCCGGAGTTCTGCGGGGTGGTGAGCTGCCGCAGCATCGCGTTGTACGGGACGCTGGCCAGATCGCCGCAGGCCGCGGTGAATGCCAGCAGCACCAGACCCATCGCGAAGTACGTCGGGTCGGCCCGGATCAGGCTCATCGTCGCCGTGGAGGCCACCGCCAAACCGGTCAGGATGGTCAACGCGGCGCGGCGGCGATGCGGCGCCTGGACCAGCACCCCGGTGAGCGGGGCGAGCAACGCGACGGTCAGTCCGGCGATGGCCAGTGCGCGGCCCAGCCAGCTGGCCGGCGAGGTGTCACCGGGCAAGCCCTGGCCGACCGTGCTGGTCAGGTACACCGCGAAGACGAAGGTCGCGACGATCGCGTTCATGCCCGTTGAGCCGCAGTCCCACAGTGCCCACGCCACGACTTTCGACCGACCGGCGGTCTGGGCAACCGACGGGGGCCTGCGCATGCCGGTCAGAGTAGTCACTCCCCCTACGATTGCCGCATGCCAGTACCCGCACCTTCACCGGAAAGCCGAGCCGTCGTCACCGGTGCCTCTCAGGGCATCGGCGAGGCGCTGGCCACCGAACTGGCCGCCCGTGGCCACCATCTGATCATCACCGCGCGCCGCGCCGACGTGCTGCACGCGCTGGCCGCGCGGCTGACCGAGCGCTACGGCGTCATCGTCGAGGTGCGCCCGGTGGATCTCGCCGACCCTGCCGCGCGGACGGCGTTGGCCGACGAACTCGCCGAGCGGGACATCTCGATCCTGTGCGCCAACGCGGGCACCGCGACGTTCGGGCCGGTGGCCAAGCTCGATCCGGCCGCCGAGAAGGCGCAGGTTCAGCTCAACGTGCTCGGTGTGCACGATCTGGTGCTCGCGGTCCTGCCGGGAATGCTGGCCCGCAAGGCCGGCGGCATCCTGATTTCGGGGTCAGCCGCCGGGAACTCGCCGATCCCGAACAACGCCACCTACGCGGCGAGCAAGGCGTTCGCGAATACGTTCAGCGAGTCGCTGCGCGGCGAGGTCAAGAGCGAGGGGGTGCATGTCACGGTGCTCGCGCCCGGCCCGGTGCGCACCGAGCTGCCCGACGTGTCCGAGCAGTCACTGGTGGAGCGCTTGATCCCCGATTTCCTGTGGATCAACACCGAGTACACGGCGCGGATCTCGCTGGATGGGTTGGCGCGCAACAAGATGCGGATCGTGCCGGGGCTGACGTCCAAGGCGATGTCGGTCGCCGCGGGGTATGCACCGCGAGGGGTCGTCACGCCGATCGTCGGCGCCGTCTACAAGAAGCTCGGCGGCGACTAGCTACCGTCTCCGGCGGCCGGTTCCGAAAATGCTGCGGGTGATCTCGCGGCCGATCACCGTTCCCGCCGAACGCATCGCGCTCTTGAACGCCGGGCTGTTCATCACCTGATCGAGCACACCCGGTTCCTCCTTCGGAGGCTTGGGCATCGGCGGCAGGTCGATTCCGGTCGGCAGCAGCGGCGGCAGATCCACCAACTCCTCCGGCGACGGAGCCAGTTTCGCGGCCAGCTTCTCGTAGGCGGACTCGCGGTCGACGGTCTGGCCGTACTTCGCGAACAGCGGACTCGACTGCGCGGCAGCCTTGATGGCGTCGGGTCCGATGGTGTCCATCAACGACTGCGGCGGGCGCATCCTTGTCCACGCCACCGGTGTCGGCGCGCCGCGTTCGGAGAGCACCGTGACGATAGCCTCGCCGATGCCGAGTGACGTCAAATCCGTTTCCAGATCATAGAATTCGGTCTTGGGATAGGTACGCACCGTCTTGGACAGCGCCTTCTGATCGTCGGGAGTGAAGGCCCGCAACGCGTGCTGGACGCGCGCCCCCAATTGGGACAGCACGTTGTTGGGCACGTCGGTGGGCAGCTGCGTGCAGAAGAAGACGCCGACGCCTTTGGACCTGATGAGCTTGACCGTCTGCTCGACCTGCTGCAGGAACGCCTTGGACGCGTCGGCGAACAGCAGGTGGGCCTCGTCGAAGAAGAACACCAGCTTGGGCTTGTCGATGTCACCGACCTCAGGCAGGTAGGTGAACAGATCGGCCAGCACCCACATCAGGAACGTCGAGAACATCACCGGCCGGGCCGCCTGGTCGCCCAGCTCGAGCAGGGTGATCACCCCGCGGCCCTGGGCGTCGACGCGCAGCAGGTCCGCCGGATCGAGTTCGGGCTCACCGAAGAACGTGGCACCGCCGTCGGCCTCGAGATTGACCAGCGCGCGCAGGATCACCCCCGCGGTCTGCGGCGAAACCCCACCGATGGTCTTCAGGACTACCTTGCCCTCATCACTGGTCAAGTAGGTGATCACCGAGCGCAGATCCTTCAGGTCCAGCAGCGGAAGCCCCTGCTGGTCGGCCCAGTGGAAGATCAGCCCAAGCGTCGACTCCTGAGTAGGGTTGAGCCCCAACACCTTTGACAGCAGGATTGGCCCGAACGCCGAGATCGTCGCGCGCACCGGGACACCGATGCCGTCAGTACCCAGCGACAGGAACTCGACCGGGAACGGGGCCCCGGTCCAGCCGTCGTCGCCGGTGTCCTTGGCGCGCGCAAGGGTGCGGTCACTGGACTCCCCCGCCCGCGCCAAGCCGGACAGGTCGCCCTTGACGTCGGCCATCATCACCGGCACCCCGGCGGCCGAGAGCTGTTCGGCGACCACCTGCAGCGTCTTGGTCTTGCCGGTCCCGGTGGCCCCGGCTACCAGGCCGTGCCGATTCATCATCGCCAGCGGGATCCGGACCTGCGCTGTGGGATCAACGACACCGCCGACAACGACCGAGCCGAGATCGAGCGCCTGGCCCTCAGTCGCGTAGCCGGCGGCGATCTGCTGGGCAGGAGTCGCTGTCGAGTCGCTCGTCATCGGCCGGCCTCCTGGTCGCTCGGTAATGGCCGCTACGACACTACTGGGCGTGCTGGGCTTAGGGTTGAGCGCTGTGCGTGAAGAATTGGTGTGGATCGACTGCGAGATGACCGGGCTCGACCTGCGGAACGACAAGCTCATCGAGATCGCGGCCCTGGTGACCGACGCCGAGCTCAACGTCCTCGGTGACGGCATCGACGTCGTGATCCACGCCGACGATGCGGCGCTGGACGGCATGGTCGAGGTGGTCGCCCAGATGCACAAGCGCTCCGGGCTCACCGAAGAGGTGCGCACGTCGACCATCGACGTCGCGTCCGCCGAGCAACTGGTCCTGGACTACATCCGCGATCACGTGAAGCAGGCCAAGACCGCGCCGCTGGCGGGTAATTCGATCGCCACCGACCGTGGCTTCATCGCCCGGGACATGCCGACCCTGGACAACTATCTGCACTACCGCATGATCGACGTCAGCTCGATCAAGGAGCTCTGCCGGCGCTGGTATCCGCGGATCTACTACGGCCAGCCCGAAAAGGGACTCGCGCACCGGGCGCTGGCCGATATCCAGGAGTCGATCCGGGAGCTGAAGTACTACCGGCGCACCGCGTTCGTGCCGCAGCCGGGGCCGTCCACCAGCGAGATCGCCGCCGCGGCCGCCCAGATCGACGCACCCGGCGAAATCGATTCGGTTGTTGAGGCAGACAACAGCTAGTATCGACGACGCTGCTGCCGTCCCCGTGACGGTGTCCAGCGATGGTGGCTGTAGTTCAGTTGGTAGAGCACCAGGTTGTGATCCTGGCTGTCGCGGGTTCGAGTCCCGTCAGCCACCCCAGCAGGTCAGGGGCCCTTTTAGGGCCCCTGACTTTTTTCTTGCGCACCTGCCGTCAGCCAAGTCATGCCAACCCGCCGGCGCGCGCTGGCCCTCAGCGGTCTGGGGCTGGCCGCCTCAGCGCAGGGCGCCCCCGCGCCCCTTCCGGCCTACAACCATCACTGGTGCCCGGGAGACAACTGGGATCCGCACTGGGGCAACAACTCCGACTGGAACAACTGCCACGACTGGGACGACCACGGTCCGGCCCCAATGGGCTACGGCGGGCCGCCGCCGTGGGCACCGCCGCCCCCAGGACCGCCGCCGTGGGCGCCATGGGCCTCCGTCTCCTGGAATGCCGACGCCAACGGCTGGGGCTTCTGGAATGGCGGGATGTGGGTGCCGCTGTAGTCGACCAGCGCCACCCATCAGTCAGGGAACCGCATGGTTCCCTGACTTTTTTCTTGCACACAGAACGAAGTATCAAAGTTTGCTGAACAAAGATATACACACGTTTAATACAGGTAGTCAGCTACGGCTCATGAGGTGGGGCCATAACTGGTCTGACCAGTCGGGCCTCTTGATACCGGTGGTAATGCCATTATCCACCCCACCCGCCTCTAGCTGCGAGAAAACGGCCGATCTCGCCCGCCCCGGCACGCCCCGGCTCTCGATTCCGCACCGAAAAACACGAAACGGTAAAAATTCTGACTGAATCTGCCACTTAAGCGGGACAATTATTTGGTTGTACGTTACTGTCCGGTAATAGCTCACATGGCTTAGCTGGGGAGGGCTGAAACATGGACGCCGATCCGACAAGAACCGGACCCACGGGGTTCGCTGAGGACCACGAACGCCTCGGTGTCTGGGTCGACCGGGTCGACGCCTTCCTGCTCGCGCTCGACGCCATCGATGCCGACGATCCGTTCGACTTCTGCGCGGAGGCCTGGGAGATCTGGCAGAGCGCCGTTGCCGCTGATCCCCCGGCCGAAAACAGTCCCGCGGTGCTCGTCGCTCTCGGCGGACTGCAGGCCGTTGCGCACGCAATGACATCGTCGACGCTCGACTACTACCGCACCCCGGACGCCCGGGATCGCAAGACGCTGTCGACTGTTCACGCATCGCTCAAGGCTTGTCTGGGGACCCTCCGGCGCGAGTCCGCGCGGTGGCTGTCCGAAGGTTTGCCCGCCGCGGATGAAATAAAGGCACGCAGTGCAACTTTGGTAAACAGTCTGCAGGCGACAAATGCGCCGGGTGCGTCGCCAATTTCGGACAGCGGAATTGTGTTCGACAAAGTGTGCGCACTCACCGACACCGAGAACCGGCGGTACCGGGAAGCGTACGACCGGCTGCGGTCCATGCTCAGCCGAGAGTTGTTGCAGCACATCAGCGATGAGAGTGAGACCCTGTCCGATGTCGTGACGGGCATCGTCCTGGATCTGCAGACCAGCCGTGGCTCCACCTTCGACGAGAATGTCATGGCCCAACGCCGGGACAGGATCGCTTCTGCCCTGGCCTCCGTCACCGGGGCTCTGCACGCCCACCACGAACAATCGGTCAAGACCGCGGCACGGACCTTCGGTTACGACAGTCCAGAAACCAAAGCCGTCGAGAAGCTCTTCGACGACGCCAAACAGACGTCGTTCGAGTATCGCTGGCTCGACGAACTGCACGAGCCCCTACAGCGCGGTGACGGTGCGGTGAAGTACCAGTTCACCGCAAGGCGGCATGGCGAATCGGACGTGGACGTTCGGATGGATCGCGACTACATGGCTCAGTTCGCCAAGTCGAAGAGGAAGTGGGTCGGCCCCGACGATCTGGTGGTGATGGCCGGCGATCCCAGCGTGCTGGACATGATCAAAGCGATTGCACCCAAGGTGAATTCACTGCAAGGGCAGCTGGACGCGATCCTGTATCCGAACGTCGCCGACGACGTCGCCGCGGTCAAGGAACTGATCGCCCGATTCGGGGGCCAGAAGGGTCTCGACGCGTTGCACTCCGCCCCCGGCGCCACCAACAAGCCGTGGATGCCGCCGCACCTGTCTCCGCGGGTGCTGTCCTTCGTTCGAACCTTCGAATAAGCCAATCTGGCGCTGTAACGCAACTCACTGTTAGCTCAGCAAACACCTGTGGTTGAAAGTGTGAGCGGGCGGGTACAGGGACGTATGCCGCGGATAACCGCAGCACTATGGCTTGGCGTCCGGGGGGACGCAGTTGCGAAGGGACGTAGGGACATGAGCTTTCGGCTATTGACGGACTCTGACAATTCTCTTAGCCCGGGCATCTGGATCGATCGGCTCGACGCCTTCATCGCCGCCCTCGACGCGATCGACGCCGACGAAGCGCTCGAGTACTGCGAGCAGGCCTGGGACATCTGGGACGGCGCCGTCTTCTCCGATCCCCTGCCCGACTCCCACCCCGCCATGATCATCGTCCTCGGGACCCGGCAGGCGCTGGCCAGCGTGATGGCCGCGGCCTACCGCAGCACAGCTGAGGGCCAGGATCCGATGCCGCTGTCGGCCGTGCACGCCTCGCTGTCCGAGGAACTCGGTGCCGTCCGCGCCGAGTGCGACCGGTGGGAACGAGAAGGCCTGCCGTCGGCCGCCGAGGTCAGGGCGCGCAGCGCCACCGCGGTGACCGGTCTGCACGTCGCCACCAAGCGGTCGGCCTAACTCTCACCGTCGGGGGATCTTGTCCCCGAATAGTTGCAGCGCGTTCTCGCCGGCAACCTTGCGCCGCACCGCGTCGTCCACCTCGAGGTCCCGCAGAAATTGCGCGCCCGTCACGTTGTCGTCCATCGGGTAGTCCACCGAGAACATCAGCCGGTCGGGGCCCATCACGTCCAAGGCGCACGCGAACGCAACCGGATTGAAGTTGCCACTCGTGGTGATGTGGAAGTTGTCGCGCAGATAATCCGACGGCAGCCGCTGCAGCTGGCCGCCGCCGTCCCCACCGAGCCCGTAGTAGCGGTCGATGCGGTACGCCGCGTACGGCAGCATCTCGCCCAGGTGGCCCAGGATCATCTGCAACCCGGGGAACTTGTCGAACAGGCCCGAGTAGATCAGACGCAGCACGTGAGTACCGGTTTCGGCGGCGAAGCCCCACGAGGCAAGGTGTAGACCATCTTTCACGTACGGGGCGAACCAGGCGTCCATCACGGCAGGGTGAGGCGTGGTCGGGTGCAGGTAGATCGGCACCCCCAGACGCTGTGCGAACTCGAAGAGCCCCAGATACGCGGGATCGTCGAGATAGCGGCCGTGGGTGTGCCCGTTGATCAGACCGCCGACGAGGCCCAACTCCCCCACGGCCCGTTCCAGTTCGGCGGCCGCGGCATCGGGGTCCTGGGTGGCCAGGGCGGCGAAGCCACCGAACCGATCCGGGGTGGCGCGCACCGTCTCGGCGAGGTCGTCGTTGGCGCGCCTGGCGTTGTCGACGGCGCGGGCGGTGTCGGCATCGTCCTGCACGCCGGGATCGAACAGGGAGAGGATCTGGAAATCGATGCCCGCGGCATCCATCTGCTCCAACCGCAGCGCGCCGCGGTCGTAGAGGCGCTGATGCGCGGTGGCGTTATGCGTTTCGAGCCAGGTGCCGACGACATTGCCGGCGCTGACCGGGTTCCACGCGTAGTGCTCTTCGAGTGCGATCAACACGTCGCGACTCTAGGCGTTCGCGTTGCCCGCTTTCCACTGCGGCCACGGAATGTTCCAGTCGCCGAGGCCGTCGGTTCCCGGAAGCGTTGAGCCAACGGTGTTGTGGACCTCGACGATGTCGCCGCGCTTGGTGTTGTTGTAGAACCACTGCGCGTTGCTCGGGCTGGCGTTCAGGCAGCCGTGGCTGGTGTTGGAGTAGCCCTGCGCGCCAACCGACCACGGCGCGGAGTGGACGTAAATGCCGCTGTAGGACATCTGGGTGGCCCAGTCCACTTCGGTGCGATATCCGTTGGGCGAGTTGGACGGAACGCCGTACGTCGAGGAATCCATGATCATGTGCGAGAGCCGGTCGCCCACGATGTAGACGCCGTTGTTGGTGGGCGTGCTGTTCTTGCCCATCGAGATCGGAATGGTCCGCTCGACCACGCCGTTGCGCCGGACGGTCAGCTGTTTGGTGTCGTCGTCGGCGGTCGCGATCACCTCATCGCCGATGGTGAAATGCGACGCCAGATTCTCCTGGCCGAAGAGCCCGTCCCCGAGGTCGACGCCGTAGGTGTTCACCGCGACGTCGACGGTGGTGCCCGGCTTCCAGTAGTTCTGCGGGCGCCAGCGCACCTCGCGATTGTTGAGCCAGTAGAAGGCGCCCTCGACGGGCGGGTTGGTGGTCACCTTGATGGCGCGCTCGGCGGCCAGCCGGTTGGGGATGTTCTCGTCGAAGCGAACGGCGATGGGTTGCCCGACGCCGACGGTCTCGCCGTCCCCGGGCAGCAGGTACGGCATGGTCAGGTTCTCGGGCGACTGCGTCTCGAAGGTGAGCTTCTCGGCCGTCACACCGCCGAGGCCCAGCGACTGGGCGGTCAGCGTGTAGCTCTTGTTGTAGCCCAGCGGCTCGCTGGTGGACCACGTCACGCCGTCGGGGCTGAGCTTGCCCTCCACCGGGTTGCCGGCCTCGTTGACCATCGTCACCGATCCGAGCACCCCGCTGGTGGCGCTGACCGTCACCGGCCGGTCGAGCGGGACGTCGACCGCGCCGTCCTTGACCGACACCGTCAGCTGGGGAATCAGCAGGTCGCCGTAGGGCGTGCCCTTGTCGGCGATGACCTTGACCGGCGGCGGGCCGGCCGGTTCACTGCTGCAGGCGCCGAGCCCGATCAGTAGCGCCGGGACGAGCGCGAGCGCAACCAGACGACGCCGCGACCGCGGACGGGGTGCCGAGCCGGCCTGCCTCATATCGCTCTCTGTCTCGCTAGCTGTGGAAAAGCTGGGGGTGATTGGCAATATTCTAAGGGAATCCCGGCGATGGTGACGACTACACAGGTCAACGGCCACCTGCGCAATTTCATGTTCGGCAGTGGTGTTTGTTATTGTCGCTTCCGCGGTTCACGCGCCGTTAGCTCAGTTGGTAGAGCAGCTGACTCTTAATCAGCGGGTCCGGGGTTCGAAACCCTGACGGCGCACAGCAGAGGAGCCCCGGAGATTTCCGGGGCTCTTTGCCGTTCCTGGCCCACTGATCAAACGATCAGCGAAGCCTCCCAGCGCGAGAAACACCGTGCAACTTGGCGATTCGACCGGCCAGCTAATCCTCAGCGCGCTAAGGTGTCGCCAATCCATCTACGTCGGACAGCCGGGGGGCTCGATGAAGCGTCGGACTGTCGCTGCAGCATTGACTGCGGCGCTGGTGTGCACCGCCACCACAGGCAGCTATTACGTGGCGCCACCGACCGTGTCCCGGGGCCAGGTGTACTCCATTCCCGTGGTCCTCACCGGCGCGGTCGACGAGGCGCCGACAACGCTCGGCATCGCGGATTCGACGCTCTACACCCTGTCCGACGCCGATATCGACGTCACCCTCGATCACTTGAAGGACATGGGCGTCAACGACATTCGCATCGCGGTGCCATGGGTCTACATCCAGCCTCAGGACAATGAGGACTACAACTGGACCAAGATGGACTACGTCGTGCACGCGGCCAGCGAGCGCGGCATGAACATCGTCGGGGTGCTCAGCGGCACGCCGACCTGGGCGGGCTTCCCCCTCAACGGGCATTCCGATCCTGCCGACTACGCGCGCTTCGCGGCCGCGGTGGCCGGCCGCTACAACGACACCAGCACGATCGGCGCGATCGACGACTACGAGATCTGGAACGAGCCCAACGGTGCGCTCTTCTACAACCCCGTCGACGCGTCGGCCTACACACGGATGCTCCAGGCGGCGTACCCGGCGATCAAGGCGAACAATGCCAACGCCACCGTGATCGCCGGGGTGCTGGGGGCAGTCAAGACCGTCTCCGGGATATCGCTGGCACCGCAGCGCTTCCTGGCGCAGATGTACGACGCGGGCGCCGAAGGCTACTTCGACGCCCTGTCCTACCACCCGTACCACTACACGCTGGCGTTTTCGCTGGGCACCGGTATCGCCAACTCGCCGCTGGAACAGGTGAAGGCCCTTCGGGCGCTGATGGACGCCAACGGGGACGCCGACCTGAAGATCTGGGCCACCGAATACGGCCTGCCGACCAACTGGCCGATCACCCAAACGCAGCAGGCCGCCTTCATTCACGACTTCGTGGTGTCCTGGCAGGACGTCGCGGGCGCGGGCCCGATGTTCATCTACACCACCCGCGACTCCTACACCGGAGGCTTCGACGACGAGCAGAACTTCGGTCTGTTCAAGACGAATTGGACGCCGAAGGAAGCGGTCGCGACGGTCGAGGAATTGATTCATCAGCTCGCAACCGGAACCCTGCAACCCTTCGACGTCACCCCCTATGCGAACAGCGTCGACTTCTTCGGCGCGGCGGTGATCCTCATCCGCCAGTTCATCAACCTGGTGGCGATCGTGCCCCGGGCGCTCTTCCAGCTGGCCAACTCCGCGGTCACGGTCATCACCCGCGCCATCGGATCGCTGTTCGGGATCGTCCCACCGGCTGCCGCAGCGGCCGTTTCGCAGAAGTCCTCGAGCGTCAGGGTCGCCGCGGCGACGCCGACGACGAAAGTCGCTGCTGCACAACCGGACCGCAAAACCGTCGCACACGCGGCACCGCGACCGAAGCTGTCGGCGCCGCGCACCACTCCATCCGACGAACCGGCGCCGACCGCATCCGCATCCGGCAAGACCAAGCCTGCCAAGGCGAGCGCCACAGCGTCGACGCCGTCGAAAGCCAAGACGGGCCACACCGGCGGACCCGCGCCACGTCCTACGGCCCGCTGACGTCCGTCAGCAACCTCACAGAAATCCTCCGCGCACCCCCGCGGGCGTGGCACAATCAGCAAAGCCGTCAATTGGCTGACCACCACTCGGGGGGCACCTATGGTGCACGCCAAATATGTTGCGCGCATTGGCATCGTCGTCACCGCGCTGATCTTCGGTTGGGCACTGTTGGGCTCATCCGGGGTCGCGATGGCCGACACCACCTCGAATTCCGGTGCGACGGGAACGCACGCGCCCCGCACCGGCCATGCCGCACCGAAGCAGTCCACCGCCCGCAAGGCGCCGGTAGCCGTCACCCGTAGCGCGCGTCCGCAGCCCACCGCACGTGCCAAGCCGGCCGCGTCCGCCACATCCAACTCGATCGTGTCCGACGTGACCGCCTGCGCGTGCAACCTGGTCAAGGCGGTGGCCACCCAGGTCGCGGTCTTCGTCTCCGAGCTCCGCCCGCCGGTCGTCCCGCAGCCGCCACCTGACCCGTTCGGTGCCTGGATGGCACTGGCGTGGGTTCGCAAGCAGGCCGACGACGCCTTCGCCCAGATCGCCGCCCAGCCCGTCGTCAAGCAGGTGGTCCAAGCGGTCAGGCACTTCGCCGAACAATCCTTCGACGCCATCATGGCGTGCGGGTCACCGCCGACCGGGTCGGATGTATTCGACCGCACGACAATCGCTTCGGGCCTGACCAATCCGACCGACTTCGCCTTGCTACCCGACGGCCGCATCCTGATCACCGAGAAGGGTGGCGCGATCAGGATCTACGAGAACGGCGCGCTGACCGCCGCCCCGCTCGTGACGCTGCCGACCCGGACCGAGGGCGAACGCGGGCTACTCGGCATCGCGGTGGATCCCGAATTCGCCACCAACGGATACGTCTACGTCGCCTACACCACCACCGACGCCCACTATCAACTGTCGCGGCTCACCGTCACTGATACCGGCATCGACCCCGCCTCCGAGTTCTCGCTGTATCGCTCACCCGACGAGGAAGCGAACTTCCATCAGGGCGGCGCCCTGGCGTTCGGGCCGGACGGCAAGCTGTACTGGGGCATCGGCGACAACACCGTCGGCGCCAATGCCCAGGACCTGTCGAACATCCACGGCAAGATCCTTCGCTTGAATCCCACGGATGGCACTGCGCCGCAGGACAATCCATTCGTCAATACCGCGGGCGCCGAGTCACGGATCTGGGCGTACGGCCTGCGCAACCCATTCCGCCTGGACTTCACCCCTGACGGGCGGCTGCTGGCCGGCGATGTCGGCCAGAACGCCGTCGAAGAGCTGGACCTGATCACCAAGGGCGCCAACTACGGCTGGCCGAACGCCGAAGGCACTTGCGCCACCTGCACTTCCACCAACCCGATCTACACCTACGACCATTCCGCCGGTAGCGCGGCCATCACCTCCGTCCTGTTCTACAGCGACGACGCGTTCGGCCCCAGCTATCAGGACAAAGTCTTCATCGCCGACTACATCCGCGGCTGGATCAAGGTGCTGACCTTCAATTCCACCTTCACGACGTACCTCGGTACGTTGACTTTCGACACCACCGCCGGCAGCACCGTCAAGCTGGCCCAAGGACCCGACGGCACCATCTACCAGCTGACGATCTTCCCCGGTGAGCTGTCGATTCTGACCCCCACTGACTGAAGTCACTGCTATACCCGTCCTATGGGCCACGGGGGCAGGGTTGGGGGTATGGCGGTTGCGCTGGGAATCGGCGCGGCGGTCTGGACTGGCTTGGGGGCATCAACGGCAGCGGCCGACGTCGCCGGAACCGGTGGGGCCGGCAGCCATCAAGCCGCCAAAACCAAGGGCACGGCCGCGTCGGCGCGCGGTTCGGTGACGGCACCGGCCACCGCCAAGCGCCGCGCGCCCGTCAAAGCTCCGGCCTCCCCCACCGCACCGATCGCAATGTCTCACATCGTCACCGCCGCGGCCAGCACCCGGCGCGTAATACCAAGCGTCGCTACCGAATCGGCCCCGGCCGCGCCCGCCACGAACTCGGTGACCTACACCGCACCGCCATCCCTCGGCGACCAGATCACGCTGGCATCCCTGCGGCTGCTGCGCGTCGTCTCCAACATCATCGGAACCGATCTCTACGGCCTCATCGGCAAGGCGATGTCGAGCTCCAACCCGCCGTCGTTCCTGCTCGGCGGGCTGACGGCCACCAAGACCACGTACACCACCACCGAAGGTGCGGAGTGGAAGGTCTGGGAGTTCACCCCACCAGATCCCAGCGGTAAGGCTGTGGTGGCCATTCACGGCGGCGGGTTCATCCTGCAGCCGATCCTGCTGCACTGGGTCGACTACACCAACATGGCTCGCGAGACCGGTGCCACCGTCATCGTGCCGATGTATCCGCTGGCGACCACCGAAGCCGGCGCGGCGGTCCACACCGTTCCGGCGATGGCCGATTTCATCTCCGATCAGATCGACACCTTCGGCGCCGAGAACGTTAGCGTCTACGCGGATTCGGCCGGCCCCAATATCGCGCTGAGCGCCGTCCGGCTGTTGATCAAGGCCGGCAAGCCCGTGCCCGCCAGCATGGTGCTGCTGTCGTTCGCACCCGACCCGACCCTGTCCAACCCGGACATCAAGAAGACCAACGACCCGATCATCGACATCAACAACCTCGAGTTCTATGCCGACTCCAACAACTGGGCCGCCGGCCTCGAGTTGACCGATCCGCTGATCGATCCGATGACCTTCGAAGGCGATGTCCTGAAAGGCCTTCCGCCGACCACCGTCTACGTCGGGTCCACCGAATTCGTGTTGCCCGACAATCTGCTCTTCCAGAAGAAGGTCGTCGACGCCGGCGGCACGATGTCGTTGGTGATCGGCCGCGGGCAGATCCACGACTGGGCGCTCGGTGTGCCGGTCAACTCGCAGGCACTGGTGGTGCGCAAGGACATCTATTCCGAACTCGGGTTGCTCACGACTAGCGTCTAGCTCCATGGCTGATCTGGCGGCGCTCTTCTCCGACATCGTCGGCCCCACGCACCTGCTGACCGGGCACGCGATCTCCGAGGACTACGGCCACGACGAGGCGCTGACCATCCCGCCGCAGCGGCCCGCCTATGTCGCCAAACCGGCCACCGCCGACGAGGTGGCCGCCCTGCTGAGAGCCGCGACCGAACACCGTGTGCCGGTGACCGCGCGCGGATCGGGCTGCGGGCTGTCCGGGGCGGCCCAGCCGGTGGCCGACGGCCTGCTGATCTCGTTCGAGCGGATGAACTCGGTCTTGGAGATCGACGCCCACAATCACGTCGCGGTCGTCCAGCCCGGCGTCACGCTGACGGAGCTGGACGCCCAGACCGCCAAGGCCGGCCTGAGTTACACCGTGTACCCCGGCGAGCTGTCCTCCAGCGTCGGCGGCAACGTCGGGACCAACGCAGGTGGGATGCGGGCGGTGAAATACGGCGTCACCCGCCACAACGTGCTCGGCCTGCAGGCGGTGCTGCCGACCGGCGAGATCATCCGTACCGGCGGCAAGATGTCGAAGATCTCCACCGGTTACGACCTCACCCAGCTGATCATCGGCTCGGAGGGCACGCTGGCGCTGGTGACCGAGGTGACCGTCAAACTCGTTCCGCGCCTGGCCCACAGCGCCACGGTGCTCGCCCCGTTCGGCGACTTCGACCAGGTGATGGCTGCCGTCCCGAAACTCATCTCCAGCGGGCTGAACCCGACCATCGTCGAATACATCGACAACGTCGTGATGGCCGCGATCGTCAATGCCGAGAACCTGGAACTGGGGATCCCCGAGGCGATCCGGGAATCCTGCAACGCCTACCTCGTGGTGGCGCTGGAGAACAACCACGCCGATCGCCTCGACGAAGACGCCGCCACCCTGGGCGAGCTGCTCAGCGAATGGGGTGCATTGGATGCGTATGTGCTGCAAGGTAATTCAGCCCGCAGGCTGATCGTGGCACGGGAGAACGTGTTCTGGACCGCCAAGGCGATCGGCGCCGACGACATCATCGACGTCGTGGTCCCCAGGGCGTCGATGCCGGAGTTCCTGCGCCGGGCCCGCGACATCGCGCTGGCCGAGGGCGTCGGCATGAGCGGCTGCGGGCACGCCGGCGACGGCAACGTTCACGGCGTGCTGTTCTGCAAGGACCCGGAACTCCGCAAGAAGCTGCTGACCGAGATCTTCGCGTTGGGCATGTCACTGGGCGGGGCGATCTCCGGTGAGCACGGCGTCGGGCGGGCCAAGGCCGATTACTTCTGCGAGCTGGAGGACCCGGCCAAGCTGGCGCTGATGCGGCGGATCAAGGACAGCTTCGATCCGGCCGGCATCCTCAACCCCGGCGCGGTATTCGTCTAGCCGCGACCCTTGACCGGCCCTCGCCGGGGCTGCTAAACATGGCACCACCCCGAAGTTTGAGCGATCGCTCAGCACGCACCGGGGCCGACGCGGGGATGAGCCATGACGACTGCGAACGACACCGTCTACTACGACCCCTACGACGTCGACATCGTCGCCAACCCGTATCCGGTGTATGCCCGGCTGCGCGACGAAGCGCCGGTCTATCACAACGAACGCTATGACTTCTGGACGCTGGCACGGCACTCCGACGTCGAGGCCGCGCTGTCGAATTGGGAGACGTTCTCCAACAGCCGCAGCGACATCCTGGAGCTCATCAAGTCCGACTTCGACATGCCCGGCGGCGTGATGATGTTCCAGGACCCGCCCGCACACACCCAGCTGCGCGGCCTGATGTCGCGGGTGTTCACCCCGCGGCGGATGGCCGAGATCGAAGACCAGATCCGGCGGTATTGCATCGGCTGCCTCGATCCGTGGGTCGGCACGAGCGGTTTCGACATCATCGCCGAGCTGGCGTCGATGATGCCGATGCGCGTCATCGGAATGCTGCTGGGAATCCCTGAGTCCGAACAGATTTCAGTGCGCGACGCCAACGACGCCAATCTGCGCACCAAGCCCGGCGCCCCGATGAAGGTGGCCGACCCCGACCGCATCGCCGACGGCCGCATCTATGCCGACTACGTCGAGTGGCGGTCCAACAACCCCTCCGACGATCTGATGACCGCACTGCTCAACGTCGAGTTCACCGACGACGAGGGCGTGACCCGCAAACTCACCCGCAAAGAAGTGCTGCACTACACCCAGGTGGTGGCCGGCGCGGGCAACGAGACCACCGGCCGGCTGATCGGCTGGCTGGCCAAAGTGCTGGCCGAACACCCCGACCAACGGCGCGACGTGATCGCCGACCGCTCGCTGCTGAACCGCACGATCGACGAGACGCTGCGCTTCGAACCGACCGGGCCGCACGTCGGCCGCTATGTGCTGAAGGACTTCGAGTGCCACGGGACGACGGTGCCGGCCGGCAGCGCGATGCTGCTGCTGTTCGGCGCCGCCAACCGCGATCCGCGGCGTTACGACGATCCCGACAGCTTCAACATCCACCGCGACACCATCAGCCACCTCACCTTCGGCAAGGGCGTGCACTACTGCCTGGGCGCCAACCTGGCCCGGCTCGAGGGCCGGGTGGCCCTCGACGAGGTCCTCAACCGGTTCCCGGAATGGGACATCGACTACGCAGGAGCGAAGCTCGCGCCGACGTCGACCGTGCGGGGCTGGGAGCGGTTGCCGATCGTTCTTCCCTGACCGGGATGTGACGTTGCCCAGGTCGCAGGCGCACAGTCCCCGGAGCGATGTGAGATGCGTAACTGAGAATCTGCTGAGCAAGCCGTTAAGTCAGCTGGGTGACCAGCGCGTTTGCCCGCCGATAGGTAACCGGAGGACGGTTCTCAACTGAAAGACAGCGCATTGTGCTGCAGTAATGTCGCGAACCCTGTTATAGTCGCCGTTAGCTGAATTGACCAACAGCAGGCCTCGGACATACGTCCAGTGACAAAGTGAGGACTTAGCCGCATGGTGCCGGAGAAGCTCGTTCCACACCCAGCAGGCGAAGTAGCTCCGCAGGCCTCCGCAGCGATCACCCCGATGCAGGTTCGTAGCTGCAGCCGGATCGGCCTTGTTGCCAATCCCCCCGGTTTCCGTCTTTCGCTCGGCGACTGGTTCCGTCGCCGCTGATCGCTATCCGTTACGGATTCGGCGGATCACCAGCACCACCGTCACCACGCTGACACCGGCCAGCGCCGCGGCCACCGGCGGTCTCTTCACGAAGCGCAGCAGCGCCGCCTTGACGTCGTCGGCGATGCGCTCCGGATTGGCGCGCACAGCCAGCGAATCGACCGTCGCCGCCAGCCGATCACGAGCCTGGTCGATCTCGGCCTTGATGACCTCGGGATCCCGGTCCGCCACTTCCGTCCTCCAAACTGCCGCCCTGCCGAACTACCCTAGAGCAACCCGGGCCAACCCCGATGCACCGGGAGATGAAGGGATCACTAGGTGACCGAGACCGCGCGCCTCGAAGTCGGCGACAAAGCACCCGCGTTCAGCTTGCCGGATGCCGAGGGCAAGACCGTCAAGTTGTCCGACTTCAAGGGCCGCAAGGTGATCGTCTACTTCTACCCGGCCGCGATGACGCCGGGCTGCACCAAGCAGGCGTGCGACTTCCGCGACAGCCTGGCCGAGCTGAACGGCGCGGGCATCGACGTCGTCGGCATCTCTCCGGACAAGCCGGAGAAGCTGGCCAAGTTCACCGACCGCGACGCGCTGACGTTCCCGCTGCTGTCGGACCCCGACAAGAAGGTCCTCACCGAGTGGGGCGCCTACGGCGAGAAGAAGCTGTACGGCAAGCTCGTTCAGGGCGTCATCCGCTCGACGTTCGTGGTCGACGAGAAGGGCAAGATCGAGGTCGCCCAGTACAACGTCAAGGCCACCGGCCACGTCGCCAAGCTGCGCCGCGATATCTCGGTCTAGTCCGACTTCTTGTGGCGCTGCCTGGCACCCGAGGCGACGCTGGACTTCTTACCGCTGTCAGCACTGCGGCTGGCAGCCGGCTTGGGTGCCGCCTTCTTGTTCGGCCGGGCTGATGCTGCTACCGGCTGGGGCAGGTTCGGTAGTCCGGTGCCGACCCCGAGCTTGATACCCGGGCCCACCTGGGTGGTGCTTTCGCCCGGCGCCTGGCCGAAGGCGATCGCGATGGCGAAGGGGCCGGGGCCCGCGGTCACGTCGCCACTGGTGAACGCGTCGATCGCCGAGTTGAAGAAACTGGTTTGGCTGCCACCTGATTTGACGACGTTGTTGAACCCCCAGCCGTTGAAGGCGAAGTTGCCGAAGCCGACCGCCGAGACGCTCTTCCCCGGCTCGGTGACGAATGCGCCATTGGTGACCACATTGCCGACGCCGTTGGCCAACGTCATTCCGATCTCGGAGGTAGGCGGCAACAAGAACGGGAACGGGTTGGTGATCGCCTGAGCGATATTGAAGGCACCCTTCGTGATGGTCGTGCCGTTGGTGCCCCACTGGGTGGCGATCCCAACCAAATCCCCGGCTTGAGCGGTCACGTTGTCGCCCCACGCCCACGCAAACGTAAAGGCGCCGCTGGTGGTCGCGGTGGCCACGCCCAAGTTGTCCGTCCCGATCAGCGGAACGCGGCCTACGGCGAGGGCGGCCCCGAACCATCCCGCCGCCGTCGCGGTCGCGTTGGGCCCGACCGCAATCGCGATACTGGTCGGACCGCTCTGACAGTTCGCCGTGTTACCCAATCCGAAGAAGGACGCGCAGTCGGCCGAGGCTGCGGGCGCCGCGCTGATTGCCGTTGCGACAAGTGCGCCGGCGAGCGGCATGGCGGCGAGCAGGTGTGTCTTCGTCACGCGGACTCCCAGGAACAGGGGTATTGACGAAACCGACAATAATTCGGCTCGCAACACACTGCACGCGTATCGCACTACTCGAACGGGCCAGGCTAGACCTCGCCCAGTTTCCCCAGCAGCAGCGCCTCGGTGGTGGCGGCACGCTCCAGCACGCCGAGATGCAGACTCTCGTTGACACTGTGCGCCTGGGTGCTCGGATCCTCCACCCCGGTGACCAGGATGGTGGCGTCGGGGAACGCCTTGGCGAACTCGGCGATGAACGGGATCGAGCCGCCCATCCCCATGTCGACGACATCGACGCCCCAGGCCTGACGGAACGCGGCGCGAGCCGCGTCGTAGACCGGCCCGCTGGCGTCGATCGCGTAGGGCTGGCCGATATCGCCCGGGATGACCTTGACGTGTGCGCCCCACGGGGCGTGCTGTTCGAGGTGCTTGCGCAGCGCGTGCAGATGCGCCGCGGCGTCACCCCCCGGAGCCACCCGCATGCTGACCTTCGCGCTGGCGCGCGGAATCAGCGTGTTCGACGCCTTGCCGATTGGCGTGGTGTCGATGCCGATGACGGTGATCGCCGGTTTGGCCCACATGCGTTGAGCCACAGGGCCAGAACCGATTTCGTGCACGCCGTCGAGCAGCCCGGATTCGGCCCGCACCCATTGCGGTCCGCGATCCACGTCGGCCGCACTCGTCTCGTACAAGCCCTGCACCGCCACGTTGCCGTCGTCGTCGTGCAGGCTCGCCAGCAGGCGCACCAGAACACTCAACGCGTCGGGCACCACGCCGCCCCACAGCCCCGAGTGCAGGCCGTGATCCAAAGTCGCGACCTCGACCACGCAGTCGGCAAGCCCGCGCAGCGACACCGTCAGCGCCGGGATCTCCGAGGTCCAGTTGTCGGAGTCCGCGATCACGATGACGTCGGCGGCCAGCTTGTCTTTGTGCGCGGCCAGCAGTCGGCCCAGTGACGGGGAGCCGGACTCCTCCTCCCCTTCCACGAACACGGTCACCCCGACCGGCGGATTGCCGTCGTGCGCCCGGAATGCCGCCAGATGCGTGGCGATGCCTGCCTTGTCGTCGGCGGTGCCGCGCCCGTACAGCCGGCCATCGCGTTCGACGGGCTCGAACGGGTCCGAATTCCATTGCGCCGGATCACCTTCGGGCTGCACGTCGTGATGGGCGTACAGCAGCACGGTCGGTGCACCCGGAGGGGCTGGGTGATGGGCGATCACCGCGGGCGCACCACCCTCGGCGACGATCTCGACCTGGCCGAAGCCGGCCTTGGTCAGTAGGTCTGCGACGGCTTGTGCGCTGCGGTGCACCTCGTCGCGGCGGGCCGGGTCGGCCCAGACCGATTGGATCCGCACCAGGTCTTCCAGATCGGCGCGCACCGACGGAAGCACGGCCTGCACGCGTTCGACGAGATCGCTCATGCAGACGACGTTAGCGGGAACCTTTCGGCCACCATTGACATGCAAGGAATTACTTGCCTATTGTCCGAACACGTGGGTGACGTCTTCAAGGCCTTGGCGGACCCCACACGCCGAACCATCCTCGATGAGCTGACCGACCGGAATGGGCAGACGCTCTTCGAAATCTGCGCCCGCCTGGCGACCAAGCATGGGCTGGGCCTGTCACGACAAGCGATTTCGCAACACCTCGACCTTCTCGAAGCCGCGGGTCTGGTCGAGACGCGGCGTTCGGGTCGCTACAAGTACCACGACATCAACCCCGCACCGCTGGCGCCGATCGTCGAGCGGTGGTTGAAGAAAGCGGAGGATTGAGCATGCGAATCAACCTGACCAGCGTGCTGGTCGACGACCAGGACACGGCTCTGCGGTTCTACACCGACGTTCTGGGATTCACCACCAAGCACGACATCCCGATGGGCGAGCACCGGTGGATCAGCGTGGTGTCCCCGGACCACCCCGACGGCACCGAACTCGTCCTCGAACCGGACAGCCATCCGGCGGTCAGACCGTTCAAGGAGGCCTTGGTGGCCGACGGAATCCCGTTCACCTCATTCGCCGTCGACGACGTCCGCGCGGAGTTCGCGCGCCTGAGTGCGCTCGGGGTGACGTTCACCCAGGAGCCCGTCGACATGGGACCGGTGATCACTGCCGTGCTGGATGACACCTGCGGCAACTTGATTCAGATCGCCCAGCACACCGGCTGAGGGTTACAGCGTCTCCAGGATGGCGACCGCGGCGGCGGTATCACCCTCATGCGTCAGCGACACGTGAATGGTCACCTCGGCCAGATGCTTGGCGATGTCACCGGTAAGGCGGACCTTGGGCCGGCCCCACATATCGGTGATCACCTCGATGTCGCGGTGGATGCCTTCCGGCAGGACCGGACGTTGCGCGAACCGCGAACCCGACCACGCCTTGATGACGGCTTCCTTGGCGGCCCACCGGGCGGCCAAGTGCCGCGCCGCCACCGAACTCTTGTCGGCGGCGTCACGGCGCTCACCCGGGGTGAACGTCTCGGCGAACACCGTGCCCGGCTGGTCCACCTGCTCGGCAAAGTCGGGAATGGAGACCACATCGATCCCCACACCGACTATCGCCACGCCGGAGACCCTACCTCACATAGACATCGTCATCGCCCAGCCGTGAGGCCGGGTCGAGCAGCATGGCCGCTTCCTGACGCTTCTCAGGCGAGTCGTGGTCGAACCGGCGATCGGCAGGCTTCTCGTACATCGGCCGTCCACCGGCGATGGCCGAAGCCAGTCGTCGCTGACCGGCGAGCACGCGCTCGTTCGCCCGCTTGGTGTAATCCGCTCGCTCCTCGGCACTGAGCGAGGCCAGGAAGGCCTGCGGGTGCACCAGCGCGATCAGACCCGACACGTGACCGAAGCCGAGGCTGGTGACCAGACCCGCCTTGAGCGGGAACTTGTCGCCAAGGCGCAGGGTCTCCCGCGCCCACACGAAGTGCCCGGAGGTGGCCAGCTCGTCGTCGACGCAGTCCAGGCTGCGGTTCGGCGGGATGACGCCGTCGCGCAGGATCTGGCAGAGCCCCATCATCTGGAAGACCGCGGCGCCGCCCTTGGCGTGGCCGGTCAGGCTCTTCTGGCTGACGATGAACAGCGGCGCACCGGCGGCACGGCCCATCGAGTCCGCGAGCCGCTCGTGCAGCTCGGTCTCGTTGGGATCGTTGGCCAGCGTCGAGGTGTCGTGCTTGGAGATCACCGCGATGTCGTCGGCGCCGACGCCCAGCTTGGCCAACGCGCGGGCCAGCTGCGAGTCCTTGCCGCCGCGACCGGCACCCAGCGCACCGAGCCCCGGAGCCGGGATCGAGGTGTGCACGCCGTCGCCGAAGCTCTGCGCGTAGCCGACCACGGCCAGCACCGGCAGGCCCATCTTCAGCGCCAGGTCGCCGCGCGCCAGCAGGATGGTGCCACCGCCCTGCGCTTCCAGGAAGCCCAACCGGCGACGGTCGTTGGCGCGGGAGAACTTCGAGTCGCTGATGCCCTTGGCCCGCATCGTCGCGGTCTCGGCGGTCGCCGCCATGTCACCGAAGCCGATGACGGCTTCCAGTGTCATGTCGTCGAAGCCACCGGTGACCACCAGCTCGGCCTTGCCGAGGCGGATCTTGTCCATGCCCTCCTCGACCGAGACCGCCGCAGTGGCGCACGCGCCGACCGGATGGATCATCGAGCCGTAGCTGCCGACGTAGGACTGGATCACGTGCGCGGCAACGACGTTCGGCAGCACCTCCTGCAGGATGTCGTTCGGCTTGGCCTTGCCCATCAGGTTGCCGTGGTACATCGTCTGCATCGACGTCATACCGCCCATACCGGTGCCCTGCGTCGAGGCCACCAGGCTCGGGTGCACCCAGCGCATCAGCTCGGTCGGAGTGAATCCGGAGGACAGGAACGCGTCGACGGTGGCGACGATGTTCCACAGCGCCACCCGATCGATGGAGCTGGCCATGTCCGGGCTGATACCCCAGACCGTCGGGTCGAAGCCGGTCGGGATCTGCGCCCCCACCGTCCGCGACAGCTTGGTCTTGCGCGGCACGCGAATCTCGGTGCCCGCCTTGCGGATCACTTCCCAGTCTGACGAGTCCGGCACCGGACGGGTGACGGTGTGCTCGGGATCGAACTCGACGAACGCACGGGCGTCAGCTTCCGAGGACACGACGAACCGGAAGTCCTTGTCCAGGAAGACACTGACCATCAGCGGCGACGCGTGGTCGGGATCGATGGCCCCGTCGTCGACGAATTCGCGGATGCCGCACCGCTCCACGACCGCGTCGTGATAGCGCTCGACCAGATCGGCCTCGTCGACCAGCTCACCGGAGGCACTGTCGTACCAGCCCGGCTTGGGGTCGTCCTCCCACACGATCAGCCCTGTGGTCCAGGCCAATTCGAGGACACCGGCCGCCGACAGCTCGTTGTCGACCTCCATCTCGAAGCGGGTGCGCGACGAGCCGTACGGGCCGAGCTCGGCACCGCCGACGATGACCACCAGGTCGGCCGGGTCGACGTCGAGATCAGCCCACGCCGGCGGAGTGTTCGCGACGTAGCCGCGCGGCGGCGACGGCAGGGCGGCAATGGTGCCCGCAGCCGGCTCGTCGGCGGATTCCGCTGCCTCAGCAGTCATTTCCTCGCGGGCCTTGGCAGCCAGCTCGGCCATGTCGAGCTGGACATCGCCGAGCCCACCGGTCAGGTCGACCTTCAGCGGGGTGTGCGCGGAGGCGACCTTGGCCTCCACCGTGCACAGATCCAGCAGCATGGCTGCCATCTCTTCGGTGCTGTAGGTGGTGACACCGGCTTCCTCGACCGCACCGACGATGGCGTCGTTGTGGCCCATCAGCCCGGTGCCCTTGGTCCAGCCGATCAGGGCGTGCGCGAAGCTGACCCGCTGTGCCCACGAGGTTTCCGCGTTCCAGCGGTTGACCACCGCGTCGAGTGCGGACTTCGACTCGCCGTAGGCGCCGTCACCGCCGAACATGCCGCGGTTGGGTGAACCGGGCAGCACCACGTGCAGACGTGAGGCGATGTCACGCTCGGCGCCGATGGACGACAGCCCACCGATCAGCCGCTCGACGGCCCACAGCAGGACCTTCATCTCCATCTCGGAACGCGAGCCGGCCTCCGACAGGTCACCGGCCACGCGCGGCGCGGCGAACGGGAACAGCAGCGTCGGGGTCAGCGCGTCCTTGAGGTGGATCGACTGCGGCCCAAGGCTTTCGGTCTGCTCGCTACCGACCCATGTCGCCAGTGCGTCGATGTCGGCGTAGGAGGCCATGTTGGCCGGGACCACCCACAGCGACGCGCCGTAGCGGGCGTGGTCGCGGTAGAGCGCCTTGTAGAACGCGAGGCGATCGTCGTCGAGCTTGGAGGTCGTCGCGACCACCGTGGCGCCACCGTCGAGCAGAGCCGCCACCACGGATGCGGCGATCGAGCCCTTGGACGCGCCGGTGACCACCGCGACCTCGTCGGAATATTGACCGGTTCCGGGATTTTCAGCGCCCGCGGCGATCCGGCCGAACAGCGAGGCGTGGATGTTGCGGCCCGCGGCCAGGGCGCGGCCCTGCCACCAGTTGGCCTGGGTGGCAACGACATTGCCCGCACCCTCGAAACGCTCACCGAGGTGCATCCAGTCGGCGTCGATATCGCCCTCGTCGGCCAGCCACAGCTTGACCAGATCTTCACGCGCACTGGCCCAGCGGTCGTCGAGGACGACAGCCTTCTTGGCGTCGAATGCCGGCGCCACCAGCCGTGGCCAGTCCGAGCCCAGCTCGGCGGTCACCAGATCGATGAGTTCGGCGTCTGTCGAGGTCGGAGCGGCCGACACCGGGTTGTCCAGACCGAGCTGGCCCAGCACCATGCGAGCGGCCGAGGCCAGCACGCCGTCGCGGCCGGTGACCGTCTCGGCGAACTCGGTCAGCGCGGCCGAATCGACCACGCCGCCACCGCCACCGCCTGCCGAGGGCAGCGACACCGCAATCCCCTTGCGGGCAGCCACCGAAGCGACCGCGGCGTCGATCGCCTTGTCCACGGACGCGGCGTCGGCCAGCGCACCGTCGTGCAGGCCGCCCAACGCACCACCGCGCACGCTGCTGCCCTCACGGGTGCCCAGCGCCAGTTCGGCGGTGACGTGCTTGGCCCAGCCGTCGCCCAGTTCCCAGGTCTTCTTCACCCGCTCGGCGATCGCGGCCGGACGCTTGCCCGACGGGCCGAGCACCGTGCGCAACTGATCGTTGATCGAGTCCGAGAGCACCGGGCCGAACGGCTTGTAGGTGCGCGCCAGCTTGGAGACCTGACCCTTCAGCGATGCCAGGTCCGCCTCGGCAGCACCGTCGATGGCGCCCAAGTTCAGCTCCGAACCGAGGTCGACCAGCAGCTGGTTCCGCCGCGAGGACGCACCGTCGGTGATCGATTCGATCGAATCCAGCGGCTCGATCTGATCGATGCGCATCTTGGCGCTCAACGCGATCAGCGCCAAAGTGGCGTCGCCCGCGTCGAATCCGATGTCGTCGGGGCGCGGCCCACCCGAGGGTGCAGCTGCCGGTGCCGGTGCCGCCGGGGCGGCGTCGGCCGCGGCTTCGGCAGGCGCCTCGGCGGCGGGGGCTTCGGGCTCGTCGTCCGGTTCCGGATCGGTGTCGTTGGCGAACAACACCGCGGCATCGCGCTCGGAGTTGAGCACTTCCACTGTGCTGTGGGCATATTCGGGCAACTTCAGGGTGTTACCGGCCAGGCCGGCCACCGTCGGCGCGGACTTCACGCCGATCTCGACGAAGCGCTCGACACCCAGGCCGCCCGCGGCCTCCTCGATGAACAGGAGGTCCTGCGTCTCGATCCAGCGCACCGGGCTGGCGAACTGCCAGGCCAGCAACTCGACGACGATCTTGCGGCACAGCTGGCCAGGCTTCTCGTTGCGCCAGGTGTCGTAGTCGGCCAGCACTTCGTCGAGCGGCTCGGCGGGCACCAGGTCGCGGATCTCCTGGATGAAGTCACGGTCCAGGGTGAAGGGCCGCGGCACCAGGTTCGGGATGTAGCGCCCGACGATCAGAGCCGGGTCCGGATCCTCGGGCATGACGCGTTCCAGCGCCCGGCGGAAGTCGTCGACACCGACCCGCAGCACGTCGGAGTGGAACGGCACGTCGATGCCGGGGACCAGGATGAACGACCGCTTGCCGCCGCTGATCTCGCGACGCCGCTCGACCTCTTCTTCCAGCGCCTCCAGACCGCGCACCGTGCCGGCGATCGCGTACTGCGAGCCGCGCAGGTTGAAGTTGACGATCTGCAGGAATTCGCTTGTGCGTTCGGCGATTTCGGCGACAAAGTCCTTGACGTCGGCGTCCGCCAGGTCGATCTGCGACGGGCGGATGGCCGCCAGCCGGTAGTTGGACCGGCCCATCTCGTCACGCGGCACGATGTCGTGCATCTTGCTGCCGCGGTGGAACACCACCTCCAGCAACGCTTCCAGCTTGTAGACGTTCGACACGCACGCCAGCGCGGTGTACTCACCCACCGAGTGACCGCAGGCGATCGCACCCTCGACGAACGCGCCCTGCTCCCGCATCTCGGCCACCTGAGCGGCGGCGACGGTGGCCATCGCCACCTGGGTGAACTGCGTCAGGTAGAGCACGCCCTCGGGGTGCTGGTAGTGCACACCGGAGGCGATCAGGCTGGTCGGGTTGTCGCGCACCACATGCAGCACCGAGAAGCCCAGGGTGTCGCGGGTGAACTTGTCGGCGGTGTCCCACACCTTGCGGGCAGCCTTGGAGCGCGCACGCACCTCCATGCCCATGCCCTTGTGCTGGATGCCCTGACCCGGGAAGGCGTACACCGTCTTCGGCGCCGCCAACCGCGCGGTGGCGCTCATGACGAGGTCGGTGCCGACCTTGGCGGTGACTTCCAAAACCTCTGCGCCCAGGTCGATTCCGACCCGGTCGACGCGGAAGTCGATCTCGTCGCCCGGCTTGACCATGCCCAGGAAGCGGGCGGTCCAGCCGATCAGCTTGGCCGGCGGGACCGGCTTGCCGTCGGTGGCGGTCACCACGTGCTGGGCAGCGGCCGACAGCCACATGCCGTGCACGATGGGCGACTCCAGACCAGCCAGCAGCGCAGCGGCCTGATCGGTGTGGATCGGGTTGTGGTCACCGGAGACCACGGCGAACGGACGCATGTCGACCGGGGCACCGATGACGACGTCGCGGCGACGGCGGCGCGGAGTGTCGGTGGCGTTCAACGACACCGCTCCCCCGGCCCGAACCGGATCCGCGAGTTCCTTGGCGCCGTTGCGACCCAGGATCGCGAAGCGCTCCTCGAGGACCGCGAGGATCATGCCCCTGGCGTCGGTCACGTTCACCGTGACCGGCACGACGCGGCCGACCTCGGTATCGGTGGCCACCGAAGCCGTTGCGGTGACGGTCAATTGGGTCGGTTCCTTGGGCAGCGGCTTGAGCAGCTGGGCCGCGTGGTCCAGGTGCACCAGGCTCAGCAGGCCCTCGACGACCGGGAAACCGGTGTCGGTGACCGCGCCGCCGATCGCGGCGAACACCGCGGGCCAGCAGCGGCCCACCAGCGCGTCGGGAACGGTCGTCAGGGTCGGCGCCAGCGGCGAGCCGAACGTCGCCGTCACACCGGTATGGTCGGCCACCCGCTCGGGATCCCACCCGACGGTGACGGTGGTGGAGCCGTTGACCACCGGCGGCAGCGCGTCGGGGCCGTCGACCCCGGCGGCGATGGCCAGCACGGCACGCATGGCGCCCGCGGCGTCCTCGGTGCGCACCACCGGGGTGCCACCGTCGATCACCGTGGCCGGCAGCGTGTAGGCGATGTCGATCCACGTGCCCGACAGCGGGACACTCAGGACCACCCGGTCAGGACCGGTGACCTCGAGTCGCGCTCCGGTGGAATGGTTTGTCGCCGAACGGTTGTCGTGCACCAGCCACTCCGCGGGCGCCGCGATGCGATGCACCGGGTTGGACGCGGTCCGGCCTGCCCACAGCACGTCGGGCGAATCCAGCACGATGGCCAGCGGTCCGGTGACGTCGGTGCGCACGCGCAGCCGCGCGGCCGCGGGCTCGGGCTGTGCGCCCGAAGCAAGCAGCTCGTCGACGGCGGCCTGCTCGAAGCGGTCGAGCAGTTCGCCCACCGGCTCATCGACCCGGGTGATGCCCTCCACGGCCTGAGTGCCGGGAATGACGCACACCTGATCGGCGGTGTAGCGCGCATCGTGGGCCTGCCACAGGGAGTCGCTACGCCACCAGCGCCGCACGTCCTTGTCGATGACCGGGACGAAGTTCACCGGCTTGCCCAGCACCTTGCACAGCTGGATGAAGAACGGCACGTCCGCCGGGTGCAGCAGCACCGAGGATGCGTCCGGGTAGCGGTCGGTCAGCGCCTGCAGCGCCTGGTCGGGGTTCTCCAGCAGCCATTCGCCGTCGGCCGACGACGCGTCGAACAGCGTCTCGATCGGGCCGGTGTCTTTCGCATTGAGGCGGGCCTCGGCGCGTTGCAGCATCTCGGCGAAGCGGTCACGCCAGGTGATGTCCAACCACGGCGAGTCGGCGATCTTGGTGTCGGCGGTCGAGTCGCCGTCACCGATCGCCAGTTCCACGTAGCGCTGCAGCCACTGCAGGTAGGTCATCTCGGCGACGTCGCCGAAGTACGGCTTGGCGGTGACCGCCATCGCGGCGATGATCTCCTCGCGACGCTCAGCAACCGCGTCGGCGTCACCGGCGACATCGTCGAGCAGCCGGCCGCACCGGGAGGCGGCATTGTCGATCTCGTGGATGTCGGCACCGAGCTGGCTGCGCCCGGATGCCATGCCGTTCAAGGCTTTTCCGGCCCCGACCCAGGTGTCGGTGCCGACGGTGTCGACCAGCAACTGCTTGACGGCCGGCGAGGTGGTGGCCTCCAGGCAGGCCATCGCAGCGGTGCCGACCAGGATGCCGTCGACCGGCATCAGCGGATAGCCGTAGGCCAGCGACCACCGGCCGGACAGGTACTCCGCCGAGCGCTCCGGCGTGCCGATGCCACCGCCGACGCAGACCGTGATGTTGGCGCGGCCGCGCAGTTCGGAGTAGGTGGTCAGCAGCAGGTCGTCGAGGTCTTCCCAGGAGTGGTGGCCACCGGCGCGGCCGCCCTCGATGTGGACGATGACGGGCTTGGTGGGCACCTCGGCGGCGATCCGGATGACCGAACGGATCTGCTCGACGGTGCCCGGCTTGAACACCACGTGGGCGATGCCGACGGTGTTCAGCTCGTCGATCAGCTCGACGGCCTCTTCCAGATCGGGGATGCCGGCGCTGACGACGACGCCGTCGATCGGTGCCCCGGACTGGCGTGCCTTCTGCACCAACCGCTTACCGCCCAGCTGCAGCTTCCACAGGTAGGGGTCGAGGAACAGCGAGTTGAACTGGATCGTGCGGCCCGGTTCGAGCAACGTGGCCAGCTCGGCAATGCGCTTGTCGAAGATGGGCTCGGTGACCTGGCCGCCGCCGGCCAGCTCGGCCCAGTGTCCGGCGTTGGCCGCCGCGGCGACGATCTTGGCGTCGACGGTCGTCGGCGTCATGCCCGCGAGCAGGATCGGCGAGCGGCCGGTGAGCCGGGTGAACTTCGTCGACAGCTTCACCGAGCCGTCGGGCAGGCGGATCACCGAGGGCGCGTAGCTCGACCACGGCTTGGCGACCTCGGGCACGGCGCCGACCGTGAACAGATTGCGCTGCCCGCCGCGGGTGGCGGCCGGCACGATGCCGATGCCCAGCCCGCGGATCACCGGGGCGGTGAGTCGGGTCAGGATGTCACCGGGGCCGAGGTCGAGAATCCAGCGGGCGCCGGCCTCGTTGAGCGCGGTGACCTCTTCGACCCAGTCCACCTGCTGGACCAGGATCGCGTCGGCCAGGCCACGAGCCAGCTCGACGTCAAGGCCGACCGCGGCGGCCCAGCGGCCGACGATGTCGATGCCGTCGGCCAGGCGAGGCGTGTGGAAGCCCACCTCGACCTGGACCGGATCGAACATCGGCTTGAAGACCGCGCCGCCACGCACCTTGTTCTTGCGGTCGGCCGCTTCGGCCTCGGCGATCTGCTCGCAATAGAGCTCGAAACGGGACAGCTGCTCCGGGGTGCCGGTGATGACGACAGAGCGCCGGCCGTTGCGGATCGACAGCACCGGAGGAAGCACGGTACGGACATCCTGAGCAAACTCTTCGAGGAGTTCGTAGATGCGCTCGGGCTCGGCGTTGGTCACCGAAACCATCGGCGGACGGTCACCGAGGACCGAAATGCCGCGGCGACGGGCCACCAGGGTGCCCGCGGCACCGATCAGCTGAGCCAGCGCCAGCAGCTGGACGTCCTTGGCGCCGGCAGCGCGCAGCGCCTCCACGGCCAGCACGCCCTGAGAGTGGCCTGCGACCGCGACCGGCGGTGCGGCGGCCAGATCCATGCCCTGGCGAGCCAGCGCGCGGATGGCGGCGATCTGGGTCAGCAGGACGCCGGGAACCGACACCGCCGCCGACGTCAGCTGCTTGGCCGAGGGAATCGCCTCGTCGGCGGCCAGCGCGCGCACCCAGCGCAGCGGCTCGAAGCCGATCGGGCGGACCACCACCAGCTCGTCGGCGACGGGCTCCAGCAGCAGCTCAGCCTCACCGGCGAGGGTTGCGAGCTCGGATTCGATGCCGGCCGAGGTGACCAGCTCTTCGAGGGTCTCCAGCCAGGCGCTGCCCTGCCCGCCGAAGGCAACGGCGTAGGGCTCGCCGGCATTGAGCCGGTCGACGAGAGCATGAGTACTGGTCTGCTTGGCACCGCCGCGCCGTGATCCGTCCCCCGTGGACAGCCTGTCGTGCTCGTGGATCGTCACCTTATGTATCTCCCTTGGTGCTCGTCGTCGCGTCTTCGCGCATTCGCTTCGTATGTGTCGGCGTGTCAGGCCTGCGCTGCCCTGCGCAGGTCTTGTCGGCGATTCCCCGTCGAATCACGGCGTCCGCGCGATCCCTCCCCCGAAGGCCTGCGGAACATCCCGGCTGTACTAAGAGTGGCATAAGAACCAGCACCATTTTCCGTCCGATATTGGTTACTGGCGAGTTCTACGCACGGGTAACAGCACAACGGGTAACACAGCGCCAAACGGCCGCCCAGACCATCCGGGACAAACGTCCTGCATGTAGGTGGTTACGGTTGAGTAGGCGCAACGGTGCAGATCAAAGCACGATTGTTATCGAATCGTTACCTGAGGATTTTTCGCCAGGTGGCGAGCGCGACGACATCCAGCCAAGCACTTGCTCGGTTTTTCAGTCCACATTTGTTCACCAAAATGGCGTCAAGAAGTTTGCTGGCAAATTCTTACTGATGGGTAGGTTTTGCCCGTTGAGTCAGTCCCACTGCCCGAATTGCGGCTTCAGGACGTTGTTCAGGTCGACCCCGACGCCGCCGACCTTGCGCTTGTCGATCTCCACCTGGTGCAGGTGCGCGGCAGGATGCGTGTAGCCCTGCGGCGAACCCCAATTGTGCTGCCAGAACCACGTCCCGATGCCGTCCTGCAACGCCCAGTCGATGACCTTGGAATTGCCGTAGACGCCGACCCGCTGGTGCCCGATCACCGATTCCCAGGCGCGCAGGTACGGCGCGACCTGCGTCTTGTACTGATCGAGGCTGGGATCGTCATCGATGGACACATAGACAGGGGCTCCGACCGGGCCGCCCGCCGCGGTGTGCAGCGCCCAGCCCCGCTTGGCGTGCGTCAGGCCGGCTTGCTGCCCGCCGAGCCAGTCCGCCGTGTCCTGCTTGCCGAACTGGTAGTTGGACACGATTTTCAGGCCGGCCTGATAGAGGTCGCGAGCTTCGGTCAGCTGAATCGGCTTGCCCAGCATCCACTCTCCGCCCGGCCGGCGATCCGAGACGTACCGGATCGCGCCGAGCGCGCCCGACGCCCGGATGTCGGCGGCGCTGATGACGCCGGCGGCGTAATCCAGCAGCACGCCCAGCGGGGTGGTGGTCGCGGTGGCTGGCGCCGCGGCCGCGGCAGGCGCTGACGCTACGGCGCCCAGACCCAGGGCGGCCGGGGTGACGGCGGCGAATTTCAACACGTCGCGGCGCGACACAGACACGAGCCTCAGAGTACGACAACTGCCCCACCATCCCCATCAACGCCACTGGTCACATCTGCATCGCGTCTGGGCATTTGACGTCCGATCGCGAATCCGGTCGCGCAGGCGTTCGAGGACCGGCGAAGTCGCCTATGACGCTGCGGTTCGACAACTCAATCCGTAGGATCCACCCATGCCATCCGCCGCTCCACAGATCGAGTTGCGCGGGGTGCGGAAGGTATTCGGCGACGTGACCGCCGTGGAGGGCGCGGACCTGAGCGTCGACGACGGTGAACTGTTCGCGATCCTCGGCCCGTCCGGATCGGGCAAGACCACGGTGCTGCGGATGATCGCCGGCTTCGAGCAGCCGACGGCAGGCACCGTCCACCTCGGCGGCGCCGACGTCACCACGCTGCCGCCGGCCAAGCGGGATACCAACACCGTCTTCCAGGACTACGCCCTCTTCCCGCACATGACGGTGGCCCAGAACGTCGAATACGGGCTCAAGGTCAAAGGGGTGGGCAAGGCCGAGCGCAGGGAACGCACCGGGGCCGCCCTGGAGATGGTCCGGCTGTCCGGGCACGCCGCGCGCAAGCCCGCTCAGTTGTCGGGCGGACAGCAGCAGCGCGTCGCGCTGGCCCGCGCACTCGTGGGTCGGCCCAAGGTGCTGCTGCTCGACGAGCCACTTGGCGCACTCGATCTCAAGCTGCGCGAGCAGATGCAGGT
The DNA here is from genome assembly GCA_004362315.1 of Mycobacterium sp. BK086. Lineage (GTDB taxonomy): Bacteria > Actinomycetota > Actinomycetes > Mycobacteriales > Mycobacteriaceae > Mycobacterium. Next base: position 245,441 of record SNWL01000009.1, on the reverse strand, counting down.
GGAGCTCAAGGCAATTCAGCGCGAAGTCGGCATCACCTTCGTGATCGTGACCCACGACCAAGATGAAGCACTCACCCTGTGCGACCGGCTGGCGGTGTTCAACAACGGCCGCATCGAACAGATCGGCGCCGCGCGAGAAGTGTACGAGAACCCGGCCAACCGCTTCGTCGCCGATTTCGTGGGAACTTCCAACGTGGTCGACGGCGCGACCGCCGAAGCCCTTGTCGGGCAAGACGGAACGTTCGCGATCAGACCCGAGCGGATCCTGCTGCTGACCCCGGACGAACCGGTGCCCGCCGGAATGCGCAGTGTCACAGCCGAAGTCGCCGAGGTGGTGTACGCCGGACCGATCACCCGAGTGGCCGCCGATGCCTCCGGGGTTCGCCTGACCGCGACACTGCTGTCTGCCGAGACCTCCACCGACATCGCCCACGGCGCCACGGTCGTCTTGGCCTGGCCGCCCACTGCCGTCCGATCCCTGTCCGCATAAGAGAAGGAGCTCGCCATGAGAACCACCACCCGTCGCCTCGGTGCCGCGCTGGTCGCGTGCGCCGCACTGGTCGCCGCCTGTTCGAACTCCAACACCTCCGGCGGCGGAAGTTCCACGGCGCCACCGAAAATGGAGCCGCTGTCCGCGCTCGGCAAGGGCGAGGGCCAGCTCAACCTGATCGCCTGGCCCGGCTATGCCGAGGACGGCTCCAACGACCCGAAGGTCGACTGGGTGCATCCGTTCGAGCAGAAGACCGGCTGCAAGGTCAACGTCAAGATCGGCAACACCTCGGACGAGATGCTGCAGCTGATGCGCACCGGCCAGTACGACGGAGTCTCGGCCTCCGGCGACGCCACGCTGCGGCTCATCTACGCCGGCGACGTCGCACCGGTCAACACCAAACTCGTGCCCAACTACGAGACCATCTCGGCGTTCCTCAAGGACAAGCCGTGGAACTCGGTGAACGGCCAGATGTACGGCATCCCGCACGGCTGGGGCGCCAACCTGCTGATGTACAACACCGACGTCGTCAAGGGCGCCCCTGACACCTGGGGTGCGGTGTTCCCGGGCGCGCCGGAATACAAGGGCAAGGTCACCGCGTACGACTCCCCCATCTACATCGCCGACGCGGCGCTGTACCTGTCGAAGACGAAACCCGAACTGGGAATCAAGAATCCGTACTCCCTGACCGAGGACCAGCTCAACGCCTCGGTCGACCTGCTCAAGGCCCAGCACGGCAACATCGGCGAGTACTGGTCGGACTACACCAAGGCGGTGCAGGCCTTCGAATCCGGCACCTCGGTGATCGGCACCACCTGGCAGGTGATCGCCAACATGATCACAACCGACAACAAGGTGAAGATCGCAACTGTGCTGCCCAAGGAGGGCGCGACCGGGTGGTCGGACACCTGGATGGTGTCGTCGAAGGCCAAGAACCCCAATTGTATGTACCAGTGGATGGATTGGATCACCTCACCCGAGGTCAACGCTCAGGTCGCCGAATACTTCGGCGAGGCCCCGGCCCAGACCAAGGCCTGCGACTTCACCACCGACAAGACGTTCTGCGACACCTATCACGCCACGGATGCGGCCTACGCGGAGAAGATCAGCTACTGGACGACGCCGCAGAAGCAGTGCGTGGACGGCAGCGGTGACAACTGCACGGCCTACAGCGAGTGGGTCGACAAATGGCAGCAGATCAAGGGCTGACGCACGCGGTGGGCCGGCGCCTGCGCCTCGCTTTCCTGCTTGTTCCGCCGCTGGCCTGGCTGGTGGTGGCGTACCTGGGTTCGCTTGGTGTCCTGCTGCTTTCGGCGTTCTGGAGCACCGACACGTTCACCGGTGCGGTGGTGCGGTCCTACACCAGCGACAACTTCGTGCGGGTGCTCACCGACGCCGTGTTCCGCACGGCCACTTTGCGCACGGTCGGAATTGCATTGAGCGTCACCGTGATCTGCATCGTGCTCGCGGTACCGCTGGGGCTGTACATGGCCAAGGTCGCCTCACCGCGGGTCCGGCTGGCCCTCGTGGTCGCGGTGACGACACCGCTGTGGGCGAGCTATCTGGTGAAGGCCTACGCGTGGCGGATGCTGCTGTCCCCGGAAGGCCCGCTGAACTGGGTGGCGGGCTACACACCGGGCTATGGCCTGATCGCCACCGTGCTCACGCTGGCCTACCTGTGGCTGCCCTACATGGTGATCCCGGTGTTCGCCGCCTTCGAGCGGGTGCCCGACCCACTGATCGACGCCAGCGCCGACCTGGGCGCCTCCGATGTGACCACCCTGCGAACCATCGTGGCGCCGTTGGTGTTTCCCGGTATCGCCGCCGGTTCGATCTTCACCTTCTCGCTGTCGATGGGCGACTACATCGCGGTGACGATCGTCGGTGGCAAGACTCAGATGCTGGGCAACATCATCTACGGGCAGCTGGTGACCGCCAACAACCAGCCGCTGGCGGCCGCGCTGTCGCTGATTCCGTTGGCCGCGATCGTGCTGTACCTGCTGGCGATGCGGCGCACCGGCGCATTGGAGAACGTCTGATGTTGTCGCCCACCCTGCGCCGGTTGGTCCGGATCTGGACGCTGGTCGTGCTCGTTTTCCTCTACGCGCCACTGCTTCTCGTCGTCGTCAATGCGTTCAACTCGTCCAAGACGTTCGCCTTCCCGCCCACCGGTTTCACCCTGCGCTGGTGGGCGGACGCGTGGGCCAGCGACGGCATGTGGCATTCACTGGGCAACTCGGTGGTGGTGGGCTTGTGCGCCACGGCGCTCGCCCTGGTGCTGGGCACCATGGCGGCGTTCGCTGTCCAGCGCTACCGGTTCTTCGGCAGGCAGACCATCAGCTTCCTGGTGGTCTTGCCGATCACGCTGCCCGGAATCGTGACGGGTATCGCACTGAACGCGACGTTCACCTCGGCATTGGGCATGACGCTGGGGCTGGCGACGGTCATCGTCGGACACGCGACGTTCTGCATCGTGATCGTCTTCAACAACACTCAGGCGCGGCTGCGCCGCATGGGCACCGGGCTGGACGACGCGTCGGCCGATCTGGGTGCGTCAGGCTGGCAGACGTTCCGGTACGTGACCTTCCCGATGATGCGCGGCGCCCTGCTGGCCGGCGCGATCCTGGCGTTCGCATTGAGCTTCGACGAGATTGTCGTCACAACGTTCACCGCAGGACCGACGGTGCAGACGCTGCCGATCTGGATCTTCGGCAACCTGTTCCGGCCCAATCAAGCCCCGGTCATCAACGTCGTGGCCGCGACTCTGACCCTGATCGCGGTGATCCCGGTGTGGCTGGCTCAGCGTTTCGGCGGTGATCCGGCGTCGACCAGGGTCTAGCCGGCCCGGGAATCAATTTGCGTCGCCGAGAGATGATGGGTGAGGCGAATCAGCGAAAGGGTGATCGGCAGTGCGGGCCTGGATTGTGTGGTCGACGGGAGTGTTGGCCTACGTCGTGGCCGTCCTCGACCGCACCACCCTCGGTGTCTCGGGGCTTGACGCCGCCAAGCGATTCTCGGCCAGCCCCGGCGTGCTCTCGACGTTCGTCGTGCTTCAGGTCATCGTCTACGCCGCCGCGCAGATCCCGGCCGGCATGCTGCTGGATCGCTATGGCTCCAAGGTGATGATCATCGCGGGCGGCACCCTGATGGTCGCGGGCCAGCTCGCGCTGGCGTTCACTGTCTCGCTGCCCACCGCGATCGCAGCCCGTGCCGTGGTCGGGCTCGGCGACGCGTTCACCTTCATCTCGGTGTTGCGACTGGTGCCGCACTGGTTCAAGCCCCGGCAGATCCCGCTGGTGACCCAATTGACCGGCATCTCAGGTCAACTCGGACAAGTTCTTTCGGCCGTGCCGTTCCTGTCCCTGCTGATCGGCTCAGGGTGGACGCGGGCGTACACAGCCGTCGCGGCGTTGGGCGTGCTGTCGCTCGTGCTGACCCTGCTTCTGGTCAAGAACACGCCACCCGGGGTGACCGTGCACGAGCCGGTGGTCAGTCTGCGCGAGACCTTGGCCAGCGTGAAGACCATCTGGATGCGCCCCGGCACCCGGTTGGGTTTCTTCACCCACATGGGCACCCAGTTCTCGGTCACCGTGTTCGCGCTGATGTGGGGTGTCCCGTATCTGACGGTGGCGCAAAATCTTTCGCGCAGCGAGGCAGGCACACTGCTGACCATCTCGGTGGTCGCCGCGGTCGTCTTCGGGGTGGTGATCGGCATGGTCACCGGCCGGCATCCGCACCGGCGCTCCTGGATCGTGCTGGGCATCGTCGTCAGCAATGCCCTGGTCTGGACGGTCGTGCTGGCGTTGCCGCATGCCGCGCCGCGCTGGCTGCTGGTCGTGCTGATCGTGGTGATCTCGTTCGGCGGCCCGGGATCGATGGTCGGCTTCGACTTCGCCCGCACGTTCAATCCACGTTCCACGCTGGGTACCGCCCAAGGTGCGGTGAACATGGGCGGATTTCTCGCCTCACTGCTGGTGATGCAGGCGATGGGCATGGTCATCGGCGCCACCGGCGGCTACTCGTTCGAGTCGTTCCGGCTGGCATGGTGTGTGCAGTACGTGGTGTGGGTGCTGGCGATCACCGGCATCCTGATCACCCGCAGGAAGGCCCGGCGCACGATCGGTGACATCGAGGAAAGCCGCTACCTGCTCGAGTTCTTCAGCGACGCCGAGTTGCGCGGCGGTTCGCCTTCTCGATCGCGGTGACGAGCTCGCCCTTGGTCATCGTCGAGCGGCCGCTGATGTCCAGCCGCCGGGCGACGTCGAGCAGGTGCTTCTTACTGGCGGTGGCATTGACGCCCTCGGCAGTTTCGCCCGTCGGGTTGGGCCCGCCGCTGCGGGCCCGGGAGTCCGAGGGCCCCTTGGTCTCCTTGGCTTCCCAGTGGTCGCCGATCTTCTCGTAGCTGTGCTTCAACGCGCTGTAGGCCACCCGGTGCGCGCGCTCGCCCTCGCCGTATTCCTCGGCCGCCGCGTCGTGCACCTTGGCGAAGGTCCGCTGCGCCTTCGGCTCGGACTTCCGCAGCGTGCTAGGCAGTTCGCTCTTCTTGGCCCGGCCATCGTTGGTTGTCTTCGGCATGAGAGAACGGCTACCCGGGGCGGGACGCCAGAAACTTCTCCGGGCAGCGGTAACGTCTGCCCGCCGGACGTCGATATCCCAGTCAGCCCCGAGCTGCCGTGCAAAACCCGACTCCACGGCAGCCCGGGCTCCAATTTTTTCCAGCACTGTCGGTGCGACGTTTGATCATGCGGTACCGGAGGTATCACCCAGGCGTCGAAGGGACGCACGATGGGCTTGGACCTCACGCCGACGACGGCACAGCACGACCTCGCTCGCCGCACACACGAATTCGCGAACGACTGCATCCGCCCCGTAGCCGGCGAGTACGACCGCCGCCAGGAGTTCCCGTGGCCGATACTCGAAGAGGCGGCCGCGCGGGGCTTCTACAGTCCGCTGTTCTACCGGGACCTGATCGGCGACCCGACCGGCCTTTCGCTGCCGATGTTCATGGAGGAACTGTTCTGGGGTTGCGCTGGAATCGGATTGGCGGTGGTGATGCCCGCACTGGCGCTCTCCGCGATCGGCCAGGCCGCGACTCCGGAGCAGATGCTGACGTGGGCACCCGAATGTTTCGGGACGCCAGGCGATCTGAAGCTGGCCGCGCTGGCGATCTCCGAACCCGAGGGTGGCAGCGACGTTCGCAATCTGCGGACCAGAGCCCGCCGGTCCGGCCCAGAAAAGGACGCGGACTGGGTGATCGACGGACACAAGATGTGGATCGGCAACGGGGGTATCGCCAACGTTCACGTCGTCAATGCCGTCGTCGACGAGGAGCTGGGCCACCGGGGACAGGCCCTGTTCGTGGTGCCCGGTGGCACACCGGGTCTGGAGCTGGTCCGCAAGCTCGACAAGCTCGGTTGCCGGGCCTCGCACACCGCCGAGCTGAAGTTCGACGGTGTCCGGATTCCCGCCGAGAACCTGCTCGGCGGGCTCGACAAGCTCGAACACAAGCTCGCCAAGACGAGGGAAGCGATGGCCACCGGCGGTCGGCGCTCCGGTTCGGCCACCTTGGGCACGTTCGAACAGACCCGCCCGATGGTGGCCGCACAGGCACTCGGAATCGCCCGCGCCGCTTTGGAATACATGACGACCTACGCCAATCGACGGGAGGCGTTCGGCGCCCCGATCATCGACAATCAGGGCATCGCCTTTCCACTGGCCGACCTTGCCACAGGGATCGATGCCGCCCGGCTGCTGACCTGGCGGGCGTCGTGGATGGCCGCCAACGGCGTGCCGTTCGAGCGCGGCGAGGGTTCGATGGCCAAGCTGGCGGCCAGCGAGATCGCGGTGAAGACCACCGAGCGAGCGATCCAGACCATGGGCGGCTGGGGCTACATCAGCGACCATCCGGTGGAGAAGTGGTATCGCGATGCGAAGCTGTACACGATCTTCGAAGGCACCAGCGAGATCCAGCGCATCGTGATCTCGTCGGCACTGGGCGCCGCCGACGGCGGACCTCCTATGCACGTCGAGCTGGAACCATCCGGCGGCCCGCTCAACAGGATCTTCGGCCGCGGCACCCCGGCGCGCGGCCGGGTCGCCAGTGCCGCACTGGCCATGCGCGATCGGGTGCCCGAACCGGCGATGCGCATGATGATGAAGGTCCTGGCCCCGCCGCGCCGGTAAGGCCCATCTTTCGGTGACTTCCGGCCCCTGGCACCCGAGCCGGGCCTTTCTAGAGTTGATGTCATGGCCACGGCGCCGCTCGATCCTCGAATGATCGCCAGAGCGGTCGAATTGGCTTGTCGTGCACCGTCGGTGCACAACAGCCAGCCCTGGCGCTGGGTCGCCGACGGACCCACGCTGAAGCTGTTTCTGGATACCACCCGGGTGCCGCACGCCACCGACCCCTCCGGCCGGGAGGCGATCATCAGCTGCGGCGCCGTGCTCGACCACCTGCGGGCAGTCCTCGCGGCCACCGGGTGGCGTGCCGAGATCGCCCGATTCCCCGATGCCGCCGACCCCCGCCACGTGGCCACCGTCGACGTCAGCCCATCGGAGTTCGTCGGCGAGATCGATCGTGCCCGCGCCGATGCGATCCTGACCCGGCACACCGACCGGTTGCCGTTCACATCACCACCGAACTGGGCTGTCTTCGAACCGGTGCTGCGCGGCATCGTCGACGCCGAGCGGACCACGCTGCACGTGTTGCCCGACGTGGTGCGTCCACAGCTGGCTCAGGCATCGCGGCTGACCGAATCACTGCGCCGCTACGACTCCTCGTATCAAGCCGAATTGTATTGGTGGACAGCACGATACGAAGTATCTGACGGGGTGCCATACACCACACTGGTGTCGGGGGCCGACCGGGACCGGGTCGATGTCGCGCGCACGTTTCCCACCGGAGAGCACCCGGACCGGCGACCGGAGGTCGATCACGACCGGTCCACGATCCTGGTGCTGTCGACCTTCGGCGACTCCCGTCTGGACGCGCTCGCATGCGGCGAGGCGCTCTCGGCCATCCTGCTGGAGGCGACCGCGGCCGGACTTGCCAGTTGCACGCTGACCCACATGACCGAACTCGAGGCCAGTCGCGACATCGTCCGCGCCCTGACCGGCACCCAGGACCACCCGCAGGTGCTCATCCGCGTCGGGCTGGTGCCCTCGATTGCCCAGCTGCCGCCGGCCACTCCCCGCCGGCCGCTGGCGGATGTTTTGGAATTCCGCCGCTGAACTGGGGACTTCAGTCCCTACCGGCCTCGATGGCCGAGTGGTCGGATCGAAGTGAACGAGGGGGAGATCATGGAGCACGACGAAACCAAGCATTCCGCGGTTCTGATCGCCGTCGACGAGGACAGCGACCGTACCTGCGCCACCGCACACCTGAGCTGGCGAAGCACCGCATTGATCGGGACGGGAATCGCCCGCATGCGGGCCGGCGACGCGCATGCGGTCGAACTCCGCGACGAGGTGGCCGTCGCCCGGGCGTTGTCCAACCTGGCCAGCCAGCTGTTCGCGACGTCCATGTCGGAGATCGAGACCGCCGCCGGCTGACCGCCGCTGCGTGGTTTTCCACCACAACGGCCTGCACGTCGGCACAATGGAAGCCGTCGTCCCCGGGGAGTCACCGATGCCCGAACCGTTCACACCGCCGTCGATAGTCGTCGGCGTCGACGGGTCCAGGGCGGCCGTGCGCGCCGCGCTGTGGGCCATCGACGAGGCGGTCAGCCGCGATATCCCGCTTCGACTCATGTACACGATCGACCCGTCCGGCTCCGGCGCGAGCGATTCGCAGGAGGAGGCGAGCCAGCAGGCCAGCGCCGAACTTGCGGTGCGGTACGCGGCCAACGCGGTCGAGTCCACCGAGCGGCCCGTCAAGGTCGAGATCGACATCCTCTCCGGCCACCCGGTCGCCACGCTGGTGGAGGCGTCCCGCTTCGCAGCGATGGTCTGCGTCGGGGCGGTGGGGCTCAAGCACTTCGACCGCGACCGCATCGGTTCGACCGCCACCGCGCTGATCGCCTCCGCGCACTGTCCCGTCGCCATGGTGCGCGGCTCGGAACGGGCCACCGCACCCGGCGTGGGCTGGGTCGTCGTCGAGCTCGACGAATCCCCCGACAGCGCGGCCGTTTTGCAGTCCGGGGTGCAGGAGGCCCGATTGCGGGGCGCGCCGCTGCGGGTGCTCAGTTCCTGGCAGTCGCGCTACACCGATGTGCACGACACACACGCGGTGTCCGACGGCAACCGGATGGTGCGCGCCCAGCTGGATCGCCGGCTGTCGCACTGGAAGCACCAATACCCCGATCTCGATGCGCGCCCCGTCGCGATCCACGGCAGTGTGCTGAACTATCTGGCCAAGCACGGCGAGGAGATTCAGCTCGTCGTGGTCGGTGCGCGCAACGCGGTGGGCATCGAAGAACTGCTCGGTCCGACGGGGTCAGCGGCGCTGCACAACACCGATTGCTCGGTATTGGTGATCGATCGTCAGCGGTTGTTGTGACCGTTGGCGGCCTTTGCCCGATAGTGTTGGCGAATGGTCAAGGTCTTTCTGGTCGACGACCACGAGGTCGTTCGCCGCGGACTGATCGATTTGCTGTCCGCCGATCCCGAGCTCGAGGTCATCGGCGAGGCAGGGTCGGTGACGCACGCGCTGGCTCAGATCCCGGCGCTGCAGCCCGATGTCGCGGTGCTCGACGTCCGCCTACCCGACGGCAACGGCATCGAATTATGTCGTGACCTGCTGTCCAAGATGCCCGACCTGCGTTGCCTGATGCTGACGTCGTTCACGTCCGACGAGGCGATGCTGGACGCGATCCTGGCCGGCGCCAGCGGGTACGTCGTGAAGGACATCAAGGGCATGGAGCTGGCCCAGGCGATCAAGGACGTCGGCGCGGGCCGCTCGCTGCTGGACAACCGGGCGGCGGCGGCGCTGATGGCCAAGCTTCGCGGTGCCGCCGAGCGGGCCGACCCGCTGTCGGGTCTCACAGAGCAGGAACGAGTTCTGCTCGGCCTGCTCGGCGAGGGACTGACGAACAAGCAAATCGCCGCGCGGATGTTTTTGGCCGAGAAGACGGTAAAAAACTACGTTTCGCGATTGCTGGCAAAACTCGGTATGGAGCGTCGAACGCAAGCCGCGGTGTTCATCTCCAAGCTCGACCAGAACCATCACAGCGAAGACTGAAGCGCCGCTGCCGATCCGGTGGCAACATTGTCTTTCGTGACCGATGACAGAGTCCGGTCGGGGGGGAATCAAAAACCAGCGTCACCGCTGCGGGACACGCTGGGTCAGCTGCGATTGCGCGAGCTGCTGGTGGAAGTTCAAGATCGGGTCGAGCAGATCGTCAAGGGCCGTGATCGGCTCGACGGGCTCGTCGAAGCGATGCTCGTGGTGACCTCGGGCCTTGAACTGGACGTCACCCTGAAAACCATCGTGGACACCGCGATCGACCTGGTGGACGCCCGCTACGGCGCGTTGGGTGTGCGGGGCGACGAGGGCGAACTGTCCGAGTTCATCTACGAGGGCATCGACGAGGAGACCCGCGAACGGATCGGACCGCTGCCCTCGGGCCGAGGGGTGCTCGGTCATCTGGTCGACGAGCCCAAGCCAATTCGGCTCGACAACATCCTGCAGCACCCGGCATCGGTCGGGTTCCCGCCGAATCACCCGCCGATGCGGACCTTCCTCGGTGTCCCGGTGCGTATCCGCGACGAGGTATACGGCAACCTGTACCTCACCGAAAAGGCCGACGGGCAGCCGTTCAGCGAGGACGACGAGGTTCTGGTCGAGGCGCTGGCCGCGGCCGCGGGTATCGCGATCGACAACGCACGGCTCTATGAGCAGTCCCGCACCCGGCAGTCGTGGATCGAGGCGACCCGCGATATCGGCACAGAACTCCTGGGCGGCGCGGACCCGGCACAGGTGTTCCGCCTCATCGCCGACGAGGCGCTGGCGCTCACGGCCGCGGACGCGGTACTCGTTGCGGTGCCCACCGACACCGAACTGCCCACCGACCAAGTCAGCGAGCTCCTCGTCGTCGAAACGTCCGGGGTGATCGGGCACGCCCAGTCGATGGAGCCGATCACGGTGGCCGGCAACGTCATCGGCGAAGCCTTCGCCACACAGACACCGCGGCGCTTCGACAATATCGGCGACGCGCTGACGGCCATGCCCGGAGCGGGCCCGGCCATGGTGCTGCCCTTGCGGACCACCGAGACCGTCGCCGGTGTCGTGGTGATTCTGCGGCGACGGGGCCGCCAGACGTACAGCGACGAAAAGCTGGACATGATGGCGGGTTTCGCCGATCAGGCGACGCTGGCCTGGCAGCTGGCCACCACCCAGCGGCACCTGCGCGAGCTCGATGTGCTCTCCGATCGCGACCGGATTGCCCGCGACCTGCACGACCACGTGATCCAACGGTTGTTCGCCATCGGATTGACTCTGCAGGGCACGATTCCGCGCGCCAAGGTCCCCGAGGTGCAGCAGCGGCTGGTCGCCACCGTCGACGAATTGCAGGGCGTGATCCAGGAGATCCGCACCGCGATCTTCGATCTGCACGGCGGCTCGGCGGGCACCACCCGACTGCGTCAGCGCCTCGACGACGCGGTCGGCGCGTTCGCCGGGTCGGAGGTGCGCATCACGGTCCAGTACGTCGGGCCGCTGTCGGTGATCGAAGCGCCGCTGTCCGATCACGCCGAGGCCGTGGTGCGCGAGGGGATCAGCAATGCGGTGCGCCACGCGAACGCCGAAACCGTGACAGTCACCGTGCGGGTCGAGGACGAGCTGGCGATCGAAGTGGTCGACGACGGGCGCGGCATGCCCGCCGATGTCACCCCCAGTGGGCTGATCAACCTGCGTCGCCGCGCCTATGAGGTCGGCGGAGACTTCACCGTTGGCGATGCGCCCGATGGCGGCACCGCCCTGCGGTGGACGGCACCGCTGCCCTGATCACCGCGCGACGATCACCGGCATCCGCACGCCGTGCACCACCGCGGTACTGACCGACCCGAGCAACATGCCCGCGAAGCCGCCGCGGCCATGGCTGCCGACCACCACCAGCTGGGCCGACTCGGACTGCTCGATGAGCTGATGGGCCGGCCGGTCGGCGACCACCACACGATTGACCACGACATCGGGATAGCGTTCCTGCCAACCGGATAGCTGCTCGGCGAGCGTCTGCTCGCCCAGCGTCTGCATCGCCGACCAGTCGACGCCGGGAACTTCGAATACCCCGGTGTCACTCCAGGCATGGACCGCCACCAATTCGACCCCGCGGAATGACGCCTGCTCGAAAGCGATCTCGATCGCCTTCTGCGACGTCGGCGAGCCGTCCACCCCCACCACCACCGGAGCGGTCGACGGATGGACCATCAACGGATCCTGGTCGTGGATGATCGCCACCGAACAATGTGCGTGCTGCACCAGCCCGGTGCTGACCGAGCCGAGCAATCCGCGCGCCAGCGCTCCGCGGCCACGGCAGCCCACCACGATCAGCTGCGCGTCCTTGGACTGGCTGACCAGCGTCGGCACCACGGGCCCGGACGCCAGCTCGGTGCTGACCTCGACGGGATGGTCCCTGGTGGCGTCGGCGACGACGGCCGACGCGGCGTCCAGGATTTCGCGACCCGAATCCTCTTGCCATTGAAGGTAACCCGGCGGCGTCGGCACTTCGGGGAACGCCATCACCACGGGCGGATTCAGCACGTGCACCAACCGCACCGACAGACCGCGCAGCGCCGCGGTGCGCGCGGCCCAGTCGACGGCGACCTTCGATTCCGGGGATCCGTCGACCCCGACGAGAACGTCGTATTTAGTTGCTGGAGTTGACATTGCACACTCCTTCGAAATCAACGACCTCGGCCAGCGGGCGACGGGGTGTGGCAGGCAGCGGGTCGGCGTTGACCGCGGCCCAGCCCATCCGCAACATCATCTGAGGATAGCCACTGGTCCCGAACACGTCGGCACGCACCGCTTCTCGGGTTTCGGCGATCTCGAGCGGCTCCGTCACCGGGCATGTCGCCAGCCCCATCGCGGTGGCCGACAGCAGCACCAGACTCGTGGCCTCCCCGGCGCGCAGCCGGGCCAGGTCGTCATCGGTCTCGGTGCCCAGTGCGATCAGAACAGCGTTGTCCACGGGCGAGATCGACTGGGCCAGTGAGGGGCCGGCGAACATCCGCGCCGGAAGCGCGGCGTGCGAGTCAGGTGCGGGCGTGTTGCGCGCGGGCACACCGGCCAGCGATCCGTACCGTCCGCTCCAGGCGCTGAGCTCGCTCAGGTAGTCGGTGTCGTCGGCGTGCCGCCGGACCGACTCGGCGATGATCGCGGTGAATTCAGGCAGGAGATCGAGCTGCCGCAGCATCACGCCGGCGCGAGCCGCGCGGGCCCCCATCAAGCTGATGTCACCGTAGGGCACCGGCCATGCGCTGTAGTTGCGTCGGTCCGTGCGGCGCCGGGCGATCGCGGCCGCCAGCGTGATGTCGAGCTCCCCCGCCCGCTGCCGGAATACCTCGATCGACGCCAGATGATTGCGATCGGCGGGATCGGGAAAACGGCGAATCCTGGGCTGCCAGCCCAGTGCGGCCAGCGCGACAGCGCAGTGATGCAGGGTTGCGCCACAGCTGATCAGCAGGTCGCGACGGTCGGGGTCGGCCTTGGGCAGATGCCGGCTCGGGTCGGCATAGAGGTGCAGGCTGTCTGGCCCGACGCGCCAGTGCCACGGCTGCGAGTTGTGCACCGAGGGTGCCTGCGTCGCGAGGGTCAGGACGGCCCGAACCGTGTCATGGTCAGGAAACTGCAAACTCATGACTCCACTGTCGCCTGGCACAGGAGAATCTGACAGAGACGTAAGTCCCAAGCTCTGAGGACTTGTGCGGCCCGTCAGGGATGCCTGCTGGTCACTCCCCCGTCGACCACCAGGTGCGACCCGGTGACGAACGACGCCTTGGGCGACATCAGGAACGCGACGGCGGCGCCGACCTCCTCGGGACTGCCGAGGCGCCCCAGCGGCGCGGCGGCCTCGAAGCCTTGGCGCACCTCGTCGATGTCGATCGCGATCTGCAGCATCGGGGTGCGGATGAACCCGGGGCAGACCGCGTTGACCCGGATACCTTCGGGGCCCAGCTGAGCGGCCATCGAACGGGTCAGCCCCAGCAGGCCGGCCTTGGATGCGCAGTAGGCGGGGATGAACGGGTTGGCGGTCAATCCCTCGATGCTGGAGATCCCCACGATGGCGGGCCCGGCGCCGGCGCGGGCAGCCTCCTGCAGGTGCGGCAGGATCAGCTGCGCCAGGATCGCCTGGGCCTTCAGATTGACGTCGAGCACGGCATCCCAGGATTCCGCGGTGAAGGCCCCCACCGGTTCCGGAATGACCCGCCCGGCGGCATGCACCAGCCCGTCGATTCCGTCGAGCGCCGCGGCGGCGGCGTCGACTGCCGCGCTCAGAGCGGCGTCGTCGCAGACATCGACAACGGCGTGCGGCATGCCCAGTGCGTCGGCGACCTCGGCGACCGCGGGCGCGATGTCCCACAGCGCGACACGGCGACCGTCGGCGATCAACGCCTCGGCGGATGCCCGGCCGATTCCCGATGCTGCTCCGGTGACGATGACACCACTCATTTGTCGGCCTCCTCCATCAGCTCCGCCCGCCGGCGCGGACTCGGCGGATTGGTGAACCAGAGGTTCTCCTCGCGTAGCTGCCTGCTGCGCCATCCGCTTTCGGTGCGGACCATAACGTGGTGGTAGTAGCCGCCGCATGCGCTTGTCTCAGTCGCACCGGGCAGCAGCATCGGGTTGTAGAACATCGCCCGCACGGTTGCGGTGTCGCCGTCGATCTCGGCTTCGATGTTGGTGACGAAGTGCTGGGTCATCGGCATCAGCGTCAGCGAGCGCTCGAGCCAGGTGCAGACCTCGTCGCGGCCCGCCGACGGTCCCCCGATGGAGCTGTAATCGAGGTGAGCGTCGTCGGTGAACAGCGACCGCAGCAGGGCCCAGTCCTTGCCGTCGACGGCGCGTGCGTAGCGGTGGAGCACCGAGGCGATCTCGAGTTCATCGCTGATCCGCTGGATGTCCATGTTCACCTCTTGTGTAGGAAACCCTTGTGGCCCTTGGGCTCTGCCGTGCCGGCGGCTTCGATGATGGCACGCACCGTGCGGCGGCAGCGACCGCACTCCGCCCCGGCGCCACAGGCCCCGGCGACCTGTTTGGTGGTGGTCGCCCCGGCCTCGACGGCTTCGGCCACCACCTGGCTGGTGACACCGTTGCAGAGACAGACGAACATCGACGCGACCCTCAGGCGTCCTCGTCCAGGCGCATGATGTGCTGCATTCGACCGACGAACACCGGCGGGTAGGCGCCGATCCCGGTGCCGCCCATCCACTCCGCCGCCGCGACGTCGGGGTGGTTCACCCACGCGATCGCGTCGGCCTCATCGTCGAGTTCCTGCAGGATCATCAGCTCATGGTCGTCATCGAAGGCCTGAAAGATCCGGACCGCCCGGACACCGGCGGCCGCGAAGCGGGGCAGCCCGTTGTGGACACCGTCGATCAGCGCGGGGACATCCTCGATCGCGGCGATCGCCGCGACGATCACCCCCGGCGCGGCGCCCTCGGGGGGTTCGACCAGGGTGACCTTGTCCACCGTCTCCCCCGCGAAGATGGCGGGGAAGTCCTCGATGCCGACGGAGTCGAACCAGTTGAGGAAGACCCGGGACCGCAGCACCTCGAGGACGGGTTCCTTGCTGCGCAACGAGATCGTCACCATGACCCGGCCCGGATCCCGCGTCGAGGTGTAGACGAGAACGTAGTGGGCGCCGAGGTCGACGAGCGCGGGCTTGCTGCGCTGGAGCACGGGCCAGACCCGGCTCGGGTCGGGAACCCGGTAGTCCATGGCGAGGACGAGCGTGTGGGTCTGGCCCTGCGCCGTGCCGTCCACGCCGACGCCGTCTAGTCGCTGGCCGGCAGCGGTTTGGCGGTCTTCTGCTCCAGCAGAGTGGTGCCGACGCTCAGACTGCCTGCCCCGGCCTTGGTGACCAGGAGTTCGGCGCCGGCTTCGTCGACGTAGCGCTTGCCCATCACGGTGCCACCGGAGAACTCGGGATCCAGTTGGGCCCCTTCGGTTTTCTCGGCGTCCATCGGGATCATCGCGACGCCGCCGGCGCGCAGGTCGTCGAGGCTGTCCGACGAGCGCACGACGATCACCTGGGTGTCGCACACCTGGCTCTGCAGGCGGGTGCCGGTCTTGATCATGGTTGTCCTCCTGGGATTAGTTGGGCGTCGGCGACTTGAGCTCGTCGGCCAGTTGGCGGCGAAGCACCTTGCCGGTTGGCGTGGTGGGCAGTTCGTGGCGGAACACCACCCGGTCGGGAGTGCGCGAGCCGCGCAGCTGGGTGCGCACATGAGCGCGCAGGTCCTCCGGGTCGGGGGTGATGTGGGCGACCGGGACGACGACGGCGACCATGATCTGGCCCCATTCGTCGTCCTCGACACCGACGACGGCGACGTCGCGCACGTGCGGATGTTCGACGAGCACATCCTCGACCTCGGCCGGGGCGATGTTCTCGCCACCGCGGATGATCGTGTCGTCCGAGCGCCCGCCGATGAACAGGTAGCCCTCGGCATCCAGATAGGCGACGTCTTTGGTCGGGAACCAGCCTTCGGCGTCGAGCACCGAGCCGATCTCGGCGTAGCGGCCCGACACCTGATCGCCGCGGACGTACAGCTCGCCGACCTCCTCGGGCCCCAGGACCGTGCCGTCGTCGGCGCGAATCTGGACCTCGATACCCGGCACGGGCTGGCCGACCGAGCCGAGGCGCTTGCGGGCGGACTCGTCCTCGGCCTCGTGGGCCGCGCGATGGTCGTCCGGGGTGAGAACCGCGATGGTGGAACTGGTTTCGGTCAGGCCGTAGGCGTTGACGAAGCCCACGCCGGGCAACAGACCGAGCGCCTTACGCACCAACGGCAGCGCGACCTTGGAGCCGCCGTAAGCCAGGGTGCGCAGCGCGGGCAGCGGGGTGGGGTTGGCCTCGAGCTCGGTGATGATGCGATCGAGCATGGTGGGCACCACGGTGGCACTGGTGACCGCCTCGGCCGAGGCCAGCCCGATCCACTTCAGCGGATCGAACTTGCGCAGGTACACCATCTTTCGGCCGGCGTACAGATTGGACAGCGCCGCGCCGACTCCGGCGATGTGGTAGGGCGGCACGCAGATCAGCGCGGCATCCCCCGGCTCGGCGGAGGCGAACTCCACGGTGCCGGTGACATAGCTCGTGAGGTTGTTGTGGGTCAGCTCAACGGCTTTGGGTCGCGACGTGGTGCCCGAGGTGAACAGCACCACCGCCACATCGTCGGGGTCGGGAAACTCGGCGGCCGGCTCGGCCGTCTCGGCGGCGGCCAGGAATTCCTGCGATTCCATCCGTGCCGTCCCCAAACCCGCAACCACATCGGCGTATTCGGCGTCGAAGACGATGAGCGGGTCCGGCAGCCGCTCGATCAGCTCGGCCAGCGCCTCACCGGAGAGCCGGTAGTTCAGCGGCGTGAAGGCACGTGCGGCGCGGGCCGAGGCGAAGATCAGCAGCGGCAGCATGGCACCGCCGAGACCGACGTAGACGACACTGCCCGCGCCGGAAGCGGCGATGACGCCCGCCCCGCCGTCGGCCAGCGTGTTCAGCTCGCCCACCGTCAGCCGCTGGTCGTCGGTGACAACCCCGACTCGCTCAGAGTCGGAAGCCGCCATCTCCAACAACAGTGCCACGCTCATTGATCGACCTCTCCTGCCGTCGCGCGCCTAGACCGGGTTGAATTCCGAGATCAGCCAACGACCGTCGGTCTTGGTCAGCTTCACCACCACGCTGCTGGTCGCCAGCGCCGGGTCGGGCCGGTCCTTGCTCGTCGTCACCTGGTTGACGAACACCAGCACCACCGCATTGTCGGGATGCAATTCCGAGACCGCTGCGCGGGCGACGGTCGCCTCGGTCTTGACGCCCTTCTGCTTGGCTGCCGGCGCCACGATCTGGTCGGTGAATTGGCTGTAGTACTTGAGGAATTCGCCGGTGAGGTGCGCCTTGGCGTTGGCCAGGTCCTTGTCGAGGGTCTCCGGCGCGTAGGACAGCAGGGCGACGGTGCCCCCGCTGGCCGCGTCCTTGACCTCTTTCTGCCGCTCCTGGATCTTGCTGTCGACCGAACCCACGCTGAAGGGGTTCAGGCCGAAGGCCCGCTGATCCGGGCGGTAGAGCCACCAGTACACCGAAGCCGAACCGGCGATGGAGGCCACCAGCAGCACCACAAGGACGATCGCTGCGATCAAGCGACCTTTGCCGCGCGCTTCCTGGAATTCCTGTCCCGGCGCGACGAATTCGGCGGCATCGTCCTCGTCGCTGTCCGTCGACTCGTCGCCGTCAGCCGCCTTCGTCAAACTGATCTTGTCGGCCTCCGGGGCGTCGATCTCGGTCGCGGAGCTCTCGGTGATCTCCGCCTCGGTGGCGTCTACGTCTTTGTTGTCACTGCTCATGGCACGAACTCCACATTCGACATCTTGTATTTGTCCCCATCGCGCGCCACTGTGACGCTCATTCGCCAGGCGCGCGGATCCTGATGTGCCCCATTGGCATTGGTCACGGTCGAGGACGCCGCCAGCAACACCACTCCGCCGTCGGGGGTTTCCTTCTCCAACGAAGCCGACTTGATCGATCCGACCGTCACCGCTTTGGACTGCTGTGCGGTCTTCACGAAATCGTCGGCACCCCTGGAGAAATCGTCCCTGAAGGTTCCGGTCGACAGATCGATCACGTGTTGGACATCCTGCTGGGCGCGGTTGTAGTCGATCGACAACAAGGCCGTCACGCCCGTGCGTGCGGCGTCGACGAGCTCGGCCTGATGGTCCCGCTGGGCGGTGACCTTCTGATGGCCAACCACCATCAGGCCCGTCATCACCAGCGATGCGATGGCCACCACCGCCACCACGACCACCGCGACCAGCACCGCGCCGATCCGCGACCACCAGCCACGGGGCTCGAGCTCTACATCCTCGATGGGCTCAGCCGCTTCGGTGTCTTCGGCGGTGTCTTCTTCCGGCTCCGAACCGCGCAGCCGTGCGGCGGTCGCTTTGGCGCGCGCCGCCTCGGCGCGGGCTTCGGCCTCGGCCGCTTCGGCCTCGGCGAGTTCGGCCAGCACGGCGGCCTCTTCGTTGACGTCAGCCACCATGGCACTCACACATGTCACACGTGCTCGGCACGCGGCGCGCTGCAGCAGCTATGCGTCGCATGTCGAACTCCTCTCTGGTCCAAACATCCCGCCAGCGTACGGGCGGGGGCTGAGCGGTCTGCCCTGGCCGCCGCTCATTGTCGACGACGCACCGGCAACGCCGGGCGCAATCACGCCGACACGCGCGGCCGGCGCGGGATATCTGGTGAGAATGACATTATCACCAGGCGATAAGTTGGTCGGTCGCACTGGCGTCGATGCGGCTTGAATTCCGCCATCATGGTGCGGAAATGATATTTCCGGCAATTCAGCGCAACTGGTCCTTCATCACCTTGCCGGTCGCATTGAGCGGCAGCGCGTCGACGAAGGCGACGACCCGGGGCACCTTGAATCCGGCCATCCGGTCCTTGCTCCAGCTGATCAGACCCTCGGCAGTGAGGTCCGCATCCCCCTTGAGCACCACGAACGCCTTGCCCACCTGGCCGAGCCGTTCGTCGGGAATGCCGATGACCGCCGCCTGAGCCACGGCGGGATGCTCCATCAGGAAGCCCTCGATCTCGGCCGGGTAGGCATTGAACCCGCCGACGATGAACATGTCCTTCTTGCGGCCGACGATCTTGAGTCGTCCGGATTCGGTGAAGCTGCCCAGGTCGCCGGTGTGCAGCCAGCCGTCCGCGTCGATCGCCTCGGACGTGCCGGCCGGATCGTCGAAGTAGCCCTGCATCACGCTGTAGCCGCGCACCAGCACCTCGTCGTCGTCGGCGATGCGCACCTCGACCCCGTCGCAGGGCAGGCCCGCCGTGGTGGCGACGTCTTCGAACGAGTCCCCGGGTCGCGACAGCGTCGCCGTGCCCGCCTCGGTCAGTCCGTAGCCGGTGGCCAGCGTCTGGAACGGCAGCTCTTCGTGCACCCGCCTGATGAGTTCGACGGGGATGTCGGCGGCACCGGTCACCCCGGCGCGCAGCGTGGCCAGCGCGCTCTTGTCCGGCACTGCCAGCAGCGAGTGATACAGCGTCGGCGGGCCGGGCAGCATGGTGATGCGCTCGGTGGCGATCAGCTCGACCACGCGGTCGACATCGAACACCGAAACCGGCACCATCGTGGCGCCACGGATGAACGTCGCGATGCAGCCGGCCTTGTAGCCAAAGGTGTGGAAGAACGGATTGACGATCAGATAGCGGTCACCGCGGCGCAGGTCGGCCAGATCGCACCACTCAGCGTACATCCGCAGGTTCTGCAGATGATTCATCATCACGCCCTTGGGCCGGCCGGTGGTGCCGGATGTGTAGATGATGTCCGCGATGTCGGTCCCGCTGACGGGCCGTTCGAAAGGGCTCCCCGACTCCAGGAAGCCGGACTTCAGGTCGATCGCGGGAACGCCGGGCGGAGTGGCGAAATCCTGCCCCAGGAAACCCTTCTCGATCAGCACGGCCTTGGCGCCGCTGCGGGTGATGATGTCGGCGGCTTCGGCCTGCTTGTAGCGGGTGCTGACCGGGACGACGATGCCGCCTGCGGTGAGCACACCGAAGGCGGCGATCATCCACTGCGCGGAGTTGGGCGCCCAGATCGCGACCCGGTCGCCCTTGTCGACGCCCAGCTCGGCGAATGCCCCTGCGGCACACCGCACCCGCTGAGCGACCTCGGTGAACGTGAGACGCAGCGGACCGTCGACGACTGCTTCAGAGTCGCCGAACCGGTCCGCCGCGCTCAAGACCATCTCGGGGATGGTCTGCCAGGTTTGACTGTCTGTCACACCGTGACGAGGCGAGACAGGTTGCCGCCCATGATCTTTGCCTGATCATCGACAGACAGGTGCTCCAGTGCCGTCACATAGTGGGTCGGTTCGGCAAGCCCCTCCGGGTGCGGCCAGTCCGAGCCGTACAGCACGTTGTCCACGCCGATCAGGTTGACCAGCTGGTCGATGCCCTCTTCGTAGAACGGGCTGACGTAGATGCGGTTCTTGATCTCTTCGATCGGGTTGCCCAGGAAGGCTTCCGGCGCCTTCTTCCACACCTCGGCCATGGAGTCCAGCAGCGGGAACATCCACTTCGAGCCGGCCTCGACGATGCCGACCTTCAGCTTGGGGTGCCGGAAGAGCGCGCCGTGGATGACCCAGGAGGCCACCGCGTCCTGGATCGGGCGCCACTCGTTGAGGATGCCCATCGCGTTGGTCTGGAACGGCAGCATCTCCTGCACCGAGCCGTCCCATTCCGAGGTGTAGCGCGAGTAGCCGCTGTCCGAGGAGTGCATGCCGACGAACACGTCATGGTGAACGACGCGCTCCCAGAAGGGATCGAACTCCGGCAGCGCGAACGAGCGCGGCCCGCGGAAGCCGGGCACCGGTGCGGGACGGACCAGGATCGCGCGGGCGCCGCGCTTGACGCACCACTCGAGCTCCTCGATCGCCTTCTCGACGATCGGCAGCGTGATCACCGGCGTGGTGAAGATGCGGTTCTGGTAGTTGAAGCCCCACACCTCGTCGAGCCACTGGTTCAGCGAGTGGATCAGGACGTGGATGGCGACCGGATCGTCGGCGAGGCGCTCCTCGATGAGGCTTGCCAGCGTCGGGAACATCAACGAGCGGTCGATGCCGAGCTCGTTCATCACCTCGAGGCGCGGGCCGGGCTCGAAGAAGGCCGGGATGGCACGCATCGGCTCGCCGAACAGCTCGCGCTTGCTCTTGCCGTCGGGGTTGCCGAACTTGAAGTACTCCTCCCACGCACCCGGCTTGGCGACCACCGAGAACGTCGGGTTCGGGATGTAGTTGCTGATCTGGCCGCGCAGCGCGATCTTGGTACGCCCGTTGACCTCGACGTACTGGACCAGGTCCTTGTACTCCTTGGGGAGGTACTTGGTCAGCGCCTCCGGCGGCTCATAGAGATGGTTGTCCGCGTCGAACAGCGGAAACGGAATGTCCACCCGGTGCGACAGCTGCCCCATGAAATCCTCCTAAGTTTCTCGTGAGAACGATATTCTCATTATGGACTAACCGCAATACCCAGCGCCGATGACCCCCTCGGTTTCCAGCGCTGCGATCTCCTCTGGAGACAGGCCGAGGGCGGTGAGTACCTCGTGGTTGTGCTGACCGAGCAGGGGTGCCGGCGAGCCGTGCACGGGCCGCCGCCCGCGAGAGAGCTGGAACGGCATGGTCGTGAACCGGGCCGGCGCGCTGACCGGATGGTCCAGGATCTCGAAGAATCCGCGTGCGCGAAGTTGTTCGAGCTCGGGTTGCCGGTGGGGCTGCATCACCTTGGCCACCGGGACGCCAGCCGGCCACAGGGCGGCCACGATCTCGTCACCGGTTCGCTCGCGGCACCACGCACCGATGAACTCGTCGACAAAATCTTCACGCGCACGCCGGCCACTCGCGGTGTCCAGGTCGGGGTCGGCGGCCCAGTCCGGGTCGCCGAGGACGCCGCGCAGAGACTGCCACTGCTTGTCGGTGGCCACCGCGATGGCGATCCAGGAGTCGTCGCGGCCGAACTCGTCGATGTCGTTGGTCTGGTAGAGGTTCTGCGGTGACGCGATCGGCCCCCTGTTGCCCGCGCGCTCCAGAACCGAACCGTAGGCGCTGTATTCGACGATCTGCTCGGCGGCGATGTTGAGCGCCGCGTCCACCATGGCCGCCTCGATGAGCACACCTTCACCGGTGCGCCTGCGGTGCTCGAGCGCCAGCAGCACCGCGTTGAGTGCGTGCAGTCCGGCGTTCGGATCGCCAAGGGAGTACGGCTCGTAGGGATTTCGGTCCGGGTAGCCGGTGAGCCAGCTGATGCCTGCGGCGGCCTCGATGACATAGGCGAATGCCGGGTTGTCCCGCCACGGTCCGTCCAGCCCGAAGCCGGGCATCCGGACCATCACCACATCGGGCCGGATCTGTTGCACAGCCGGGTAATCGAGGCCGAGGGATTCCAGCACCCTCGGGGTGTAGTTCTCGGCGACGACGTCGGCGGTGGCGATCAACCGGTGCAGGAGCTCCCGGCCGCGTTCGGTGCCCAGGTCGAGCGTGATGTCCTTCTTGGTGGTGTTCAGCGCCGCGAAGATCGGCTGCTTCTCCCACCATTGGTCTTCGGTCACCGGGACGCCGGCGATCATCCGGGTGCCATCCGGCCTGCGGGCCGATTCGACGTGGATCACCTCGGCGCCGAGCAGGGCCATCAGATGCGTGCACGACGGACCGGCCCAGAACGTGGTGAGGTCGACCACCCGAATTCCACTCAGCGGCAACCGATCCGGAGCGATTCCTGCGGACCGTGGATTGCCTGGCGTGTCGCGGTACAGATCGGTGTGTTCGCCCAGTCGGGGCGCGAGCGACGGCGGGCGCAACGCCACTCCGGCGATCCGGTAGGGAGGGGCGGGTTGGCGGAAGCCGGCCGGGTGGCTGACGAACGCTTCACGGGCGGCGAAGTGCTCCAGCGACTCCACGGTGTCGGGGGTGGCCACCGGGGCATTGGGGATGCGGAAGGCTGTCGCGAGATCGCGCACCTCGTCACCGGTGCGTTCGGCCATCCAGGCGTACAGCTCACCGGACTTCTCGTTGGCCTGTTCGGTGATCGTCAGCGGCGCGTCCTCGTCGATCCAGTCTTCATGGCCGGTCATGGCGCACAGGTCGAACCACTGCTGGGCGGTGCCGCAACCGACGTCGACCAGCCCGTCCTTGACCCGGGCGATACCGGGCACGGTCAACTTGCGGGAGTCGCGCCACGGCCGGCCCAGCATCTCGAAATACGTCACCGGGTAATACGTCAACCCCATGACGTGGCTTTCGAGCATCGACAGGTCGATGAGCTCACCACCCCCGCCGCCGAGTACCCGCATCCGGGACGCCAGGATCGCGGCACTGGCATAGGAGCCCGACAGATAGTCGCCCACCTGTCCCCCGACGTACACCGGCGCGCGGTCCGGTGCGCCACGTCCCAGTCCGACAATCCCGCCGGACCAGGCCTGCAGCGTGAATTCGGTTGCAGCACAAGCACTCCAGGGGCCGTGCAGGCCGAACGGAGTAATCGCGGCGACGATCAGGTGCGGGTGCGCGGCGTGCACCTCGGCAGGCGCCAACGCATCGGCCAGAGGTGAGCCCGGCGACCACACCACGGCGTCGGCGCAGGCCAGCAGGTCGTTCACCATCGCCAGATCCTCGGCGGGATCCGCGACCACGCTGCGCTTGCCGCCGGCCAGGAAGCTGAACAGCGCCCCGTCCTCCCCCGGTCCGATCGCCGCGCCCGAGGCCGACCATCGGCGCAGCGGATCCCCTTCGGGAGCCTCGACTTTGATCACCTCGGCACCGCCGTCGGAGAGCAGCTTGGTGCAGTAGCCGCCGGCGATCCCGGTCGACAGGTCGACCACGACGAAACCGGTCAGTGGTGAATCGGCCATCACTACTTCTTCTTTTTCTTGGGCTTGGCGTCTTTGTCGGCCTTGGCTTTCTTGCGGCCGGACTTCGACAAGCGCCACTCCGGCGGGAATTTACTGTCGTTGTCCTTCACCGCACCGGCAAGACCGGTGCCCAATCCCTCGTGCATGTCGAACTCGTCCTCGTCACGGGCCGCCACACCGCCCAGCGACTCGAAGGTGCTGCCGAGCAGGCTGCCCAGGTACTCGCCCTGGAACTGTTTGAACACCTCGAAGAACATCTTCTGCTGAAAGACGGTGTCGGTTGGCCGATTTCGCGCGCATGCCAGCGCATACCGCTCGACCTCGACCTCGAGCTCCTCGCGGGTCACCACGCTGTTGAGGAAGTTGCACTCGTACATCTCGTCGGCCGTGAACGGCCGGCCGGTGTAGACCATCTCCTGGAACTTCCGAATGCCCATCATCTGGGTCCACCACCACATCCGGGGACCCCAGCCGTAGTAACGGAACGACGGATGGCCGAACAGTGCGTCATCGGAGGAGATCACCAGATCCGCGTCGGCCGCCTGATAGAAGTGCCAGCCGTAGCAGTACCCCTTGACCTCCAGGATCGAGATCTTCTTGAAGTCCTGCAGGGTTCGGATACCGGACTGCGGGCTTGCGTACCAGGCTCCGACCGACGCGCCACGCCGAAACGTCCCCGGCGGTGGGTATTTCACGTCGCCTGGCGGGATCCGGAACTCCGAGAGCCGTCGTGTCTGGTCCTCGTCGTTCTGCACTTCCATGAATTCGGGAAGGTCGGCGCCGCTGCCGAGGTCTTCGCCGGCACCTCGGATCACCAGAACCTTGACCTGATCGTCTACCCCGGCCCGGTAGAGCAGATCCGAATAACGCAGACGCGCTTCGATCGTCGGCGCGTTGAGGAACTCGGGCCGGTTGAAGGTGATCGTGGCGATCTTGGTCTTCGGGTTCTTGTCGTAGAGGATGATCTCCTCGGCCGATGGTCGCGTGCTCTCAGCCATTGGCTGGGCCGACGCTCGCCGCGGCGCTCCACGCCGGGCTAGACGTCAGTACCTCGCACCCGTCGGCCGTGATCAGCACAGCGTCCCGGGTGACCACCGAACCGACCGACTCAGCCCAGACGTGGGCGGTGACGGCCAACACCATTCCGGCCTCCAGCACTTCGGCGTCGGCGGTCACCCGCAGCTGGGGTGAGACGACCGGTGGGTCGAAGCCCAGACCGAGGCCGTGGGCCACCGGCATGACCGGCAGTTGCTCGCCGGCCTCAGCGTAGGCACCCAGCAATGCGCTCGCAGGCATCCCGGGCCGACAAGCCTCGATAAGCCTGTCCCACAGGGCATCTCTGCGACGGAAGAGCTCGCGCACGGCGTCAGTCGGCTCACCGACGTAGAACGTGCGGGCCACTTCAGCCACGTAACCGTCGGCCAGCACTCCGGCCGACAACACCACCAGGTCATCCTCGCGTATCGCTCCACCGCCCCCGGTGTGCCGCCATGGATGTTCCTTCGATGTCACCCAGGCGGCCTCTTGAGTTGCGGGCGTACTCACCCCGCCGGCGGCCTCCGCCTCCAACACCGCAGCGGTGAGGAACTTTGCGGTGGTTCCCGCACGGAGCGCCGCCACCCCCGCGGCCAGGCCCTCCTCGGCGATCGCCAGCGCGTGCCGCAAGGCCTGCACTTCCTGCGGAGTCTTGATCCGCCGGGCAGCCTGCATGGCCTGCTCAGCGTCCACCAACTCCGCGTTCGGGAACGCCATGGGCAACAGTTTGGCGAAAGTCGGTGTCAGCGCATCAGTTCCGACTCGGCGCGCGGTATCGGCGCCCTTGATGCCCTTCAGGATTTCGACCAATGTCATCGGGTTCCAGGCGAACCCATACAGATTCTCGTGCGGGATCTCCTCGGGAATGCCCTCATCCCACGTGCTGTTGAGATGGATCTCGCCGGTGGCGCGCACGAATTCGCAGATGGGCCCGAACGGGCGGGTGCCCACTACCCACAGCTGGGGGGCACCGGAAATGTAGCGGACGTTGGCCTGACGGCCGAGCACCAGCACGTCAAGGTCGTGGGCCTCCATCTGGGCCAAGGCCCGCTCACGGCGGCTCAATCGCAGAGCCCGGGCATCGGCCTCGATCTCAATTCCCATTGGGCACCTCATAGGGATCGTATGGATAGGCGGTCAGTGGCATCCATCCACCATCGGTGACCACCACGATCTCCTCGCCGCGATAGCCGCCGGTGCCGTCCTCCCACACCACCGGCTCGAAAACCAACAGCATGCCGGACGGAAAGACGAAGTTGTCATCCCACTCCTGGCCGAGATCCGTTCCGATCATCGGCATCTCGGCCGCACTCGTTCCGATTCCATGGCCAAGGTAGAAATGTGGCAGCCACGGCTTCTCCCCGCCGGCGGCGGTGATCGCCGCGCGCCCCAGGTCACCACAGGTGGCGCCTGCCTTGGTCACCGACAGCACCCCGTCGACGACGCGGCTCCACTTCTCGAACTGATGCTGCTGCGCCTGCGTCGGTTCCTGACCCACGATCCAGGTGCGCCCGTGGTCTGAGCAGTAGCCGTGGTAGGAGATGGACACGTCGGTCCACAACACGTCGCCTTGCGCCAACGCGCGCTCGGTCGTCAACAGCGGCAGGGCTAGATCGCCGGTGGTGGTCCAGGTCCCCTCGGCCTTCGATGCGGGCATGACCTGCCAGATCGAGTCGAACATGTTCGTGGTCGCGCCGAGTTCGAAAGTGCGCCGCACGAATTCAGCAGAAAGGTCGATCTGACGAGCACCCGGCGCCAGCGACTTCTGGATCTCGGCGACGGCCAGTTCGGTGATCTGGCAGGCTCGCCGGATGCAGGCGATCTGGTCGAGCGTCTTGACCAGTTTCGCCGCACCGACGGTCGGCGCGGCGTCGACCGGCGCGCTGGGGAACAGCGCACTGCCTGCCCGTCGCATCGCCCCGGTCAACTCATCGGTCGCCACCGTCGCACCCGCCGGGATCAGTCCGGCCAGGATCTTCGCGAATTGCGCTACACCCTCGTCGAATTCGAGATAGACCGGCCCGTGCAGATGGTCATCGGGCAAGCCGGATTCCATCGCCGCACCCTCACGAAACGGCAGGAAAAGGTGCGGGTGCTCGTCGTCGGCCAGGATCACCGCCACCGGCCGCTCGACATGTGACAACCCGGCATCGGCCAGCGGCCAGCTGATACCGGTGGCGTACATGACATTGCTGTTACCCAGGAGCACCAGTGCGTCCACGCCCTGATCGGCCATCGCGGCGTGCAGTCGCACGCCGACTTCGCGGCGCATCCGGGCGAAATCGGGCTCCTGCGGGATGTCCAGCCACGTATACCCGGTTCGGGCGATCTGGGTGACGCCGGAATGGGTAGATGTCGTCACTGGACGCCCAGGAAATTCTTGATGTTGCTGCTGCAGATCTTCACGGCATTCTCCGGGCCCACCGCCTCGACCACGGTAGCTAGTGACTTCTCCGAGTAGCCGAAGGTCGACTCGTTGTGCGGATAGTCCGACGACCACATCACGTTGTCCACGCCGATCTTGTCGATGAGCTCCAAGCCCAGCGGGTCCACCATGAACGAAGCGCACATGTGGTTGTCCCAGTAGTACCGGGGGTCGTGGCTCAGTTCGTGGTTGAACATGTGCCGGTACGACGCCAACAGATGCTGGGCGTCCTGTAATGCCGTTGGTACCCAGGCAATTCCGCCCTCGAACCAGCCAACACGCAGCTTCGGGTGCCGGTCGAGGATTCCCGAGAAGACGTACTTGGCGAACTGTTCGCGGAACGAGTCGACGTTGACCATCATCCCGACGACGACGCTGTTGTTCTCGCACGGTGTCTTCGGCGGCGTCTCACCGATGTGGTGAGTGACGGGCACGCCGGAGTCTTCGATCTCGTCCCAGACCGCATCCATCGACGCCGAGCCGTAGTCGTAGATATTGCCGTCGTCATCCTTACCCGGGTTGAGCGGCAACAGGAAGGTCTTGAGCCCCAGGGCCTTCAGTTCCTCGAGGTTCTGGCGGGTTCCCTTGGGATCCCACCAGTTGATCAGGCCGACACCGTAGAAGTGACCCTTGGACTGCTCCTGAAGGTCGGCCATCACCTCGTTGTAGATGCGGAAAACCCGCTCCCGCAGCGCCTTGTCCGGGTAGTGGAACAGCGCGAGGACGGCGTTGGGGAAAGCGAGCTCCTTGTCGATGCCGTCCTCGGCGAGTTCGCGGACGCGAGCAGCCATGTCGTTGGTCGACGCCCCGGCCAGATCGTCGTACTGCATGAGCACGCGGCCGAAGTCACCACCCGTCCACGCCTTGCCCTTCATGCCGACCATGTAGGCGCCGTCTTCGTACCAGATCCGCGGTGCCTGGCCCTTGAGATCCTCGGGGAACTTCTCGTAGAAGATGTCCTGGGCCACCGAGATGTGGTTGTCGGCCGAGAAAACTTCAGTGCCGACGGGCAATCCGAAGTCACCCGTGGCGTGACCCTTGCGGTTCTTGGGCGCGCCGAAACCTTCCGGCGGGTAGAGCGTGGCAGTCAACGTAGACATCGTGGACACTCCAATCGATTAGGGCTGAGGGCTTTTCACCAGGTAACGGGAAGCTCGTAGACGCCGTATGCGAGGCGGTCTTCCGCGAACGGCACCTCGTCGAACGGGATCGCCAGCTTCATATCGGGGATCCGGCGCAGGACCGTGGGGAACACGATCTGCATCTCGGCACGGGCCAGTTGCTGGCCGACGCATTGGTGGCGGCCGTAGCCGAAGCCCAACTGCTGGCTGGCGTCCCGGGTCAGATCCAGCGTGCCGGGATCGGCGTACATCGCGGGATCCCAGTTCGCCGGTGCTAGATCCAGGATGACACCCTCATTGGCCTTGATGGTCTCGCCACCGATCTCGATGTCCTCAAGGGCGACCCGGCGCTGACCGGTCTGAATGATCGACAGGAAGCGCATCAACTCTTCAACCGCGTTGGCGATGAACTTCGGGTCGTCGGAATCACGCAGTAACGCAGCCTGTTCGGGGTTCACCAGCAGGGCACACAGACCGAGCCCGATCATGTTGGCGGTAGTCTCGTGACCCGCGATCAGCAGGCCGGTGCCCAGCTGGGCGGCCTCTTTGACGCTGATCTCACCGGCGGTGACGCGTTCGGCGAGATCGGAAATGGCGTCCTCGGCGGGCTCTTTCTGCTTCTTCTCCACCAGGTTGATCAGGTACTGGTGCAGGCTCATCGCGCCCTTCTGCATGGCGTCAGCGGCCGCGTTGCGGGCCATACCCGCATTGGCATGTTCCTGGAAGAACTCGTGATCCTCGTAGGGCACCCCGAGCATGTCGCTGATCACCCGCGTCGGCACCGGCAGGGCGAGCTTCTTGATCATGTCGGCGGGCTTGGGCCCGGCCAGGATCTCGTCGATGCACTCGTCAGTGACCTTCTGGATCACCTCGCGCAGCGTCTCCACCCGGCGGAACGTGAACGGCTTGGACAACATCCGCCGGAAGCGCGTGTGCTCCTCGGCGTCGGACGTGAATACCGAACGGGGCCGTTTGTTCACGGTGGCGAGCATGTGCGCGTTCCAGTGCGGGAAGCCGTCGATCCGGTCGTCGACGCTGATCCGCGGGTCGGCGAACAGCGTGCGGGCCGCCTCGTATCCGGTGACCAGCCACGGGGTGCTGCCGTCCCAGATCCGCACCCGCGACAGGGGTTTGGTCTCGTTCATCGCGAGAATCTGGGATGGCGGCGCGAACGGGCATCCAGCCGCGCGCTCCATCGGGTAGTCCGGGGCTGCGGGGGCTGCCTGAGTGTCAGAAGTCAAAGTGTCCGACATGTGTCACTCCTCGACGTGGATGGCTTGCGCGGGGCAGGCCGCGGCGGCCCGGCGCGCATTGTCTTCTTGATCGGCTGGCGGTTCAGTCTCGAGAAGGACGACGACGCCGTCCTCGTCGCGCTGATCGAAAACCTCGGATGCGTTGAGCACGCACTGGCCCGAGGAGACGCACTTGTCCTGGTCGACGCTGACCTTCATGGTGTTCAGCCCTGTCGTGTCACGGGGGCCAGCCACAACCCGACGATCGCATCGACAAGCCCGGAAGCGGCTGTGCGCCAATTGGTTAGGGGTAAAGATGTGCCCTCGGCGAGGGCTCGTTCGTATTCCGCGCAGGTATGGATCAGCAGATTGCGGCCCATGATCTTGCGTTCCGCGCGGACATGTGCCGGCAGATCGGGCAGGCAGCGGTTGATGCCCTCGAGAACGGTGATCAGGGCCGGCAAGGTGAGCGCGTCGCGGCTGACGGTCTGCTGGTAGGCCGGATCGGCCATCACCTGCGCGGCGAACCGGGCGTACCACGTCGGGCTACCCATCGCGGTCAGGTGATCGGTCAGCGGAAGTACCAGGCACTCGACCCAGTCGCGCAGCTCGGTGCTGGAGCCCAGCACGGCCACCCGCTCCTGGCGCAGCTTCTCCACGGGGATCGCGTGCTTGTGCTCGATCGCCCGGACCAGATCGGTCTTGGTGCCGAAGTGGTAGCCGACGGCGGCATTGTTGCCCTGGCCCGCAGCCTCGCTGACCTGCCGATTCGACACCGCGAACACGCCGTGTTCGGCGAAAAGCCGCTCGGCGGCGGTCAGGATCGCCTCACGAGTCAGGCTCGCCCGATCCGTACGGGTGCCGCGAGAAGGAGAAGTTGCGGTCGTCATCGTCTCGTCAGTCAACTCTGCCATCATGATTAAGTCAAGCGATTGATTTAAGAATCCTGCGGCTTCTTTTTCTTCGGTATGGGCTTGCCCGCCGCGGTGCCGCCGTCAACCGGCAGAACCGTGCCCGTGACGTAGGGCGAGCGGTCCCCGGCGAAGAAGAGAATGGCCTCGGCGACGTCGGCGGCGGTCCCCTCCCGCTCGAGCGGCCGGTCCTGCCGCATGGTCTCCCGGATGCCGGCCTCGAACTTCGCCACCTGCTCGGCATCCATGCCGTGTGCGGACTTCGACACGATCGCCGTCCGAATATGGCCCGGCGCAAGACAGTTCACCCGCACCTCGTACTTCGCCAGCTCGATCGCCGCGCACTGCGTGAAATGGATGACCGCGGCTTTGGAGGCCCGGTAGCTCATCACCCCGCCGCCGGCCTGGATTCCGCCGATCGAGGTCAGGTTGATGATCGAACCCCCGCCGGAGTCCCTCATGTGCCGGGCGGCGTCGCGCGTGCCGGCCATCACGGCCTTCAGGTTGACGGCCATGACCTTCTCGAACTCGGCGAGATCGTCGTCGAGAAAACTTCGGTGCATCTTGTGTGAGATCCCGGCATTGTTGACCATCACGTCGAGGCGGCCGAACTTCTCGACCGCGGAGTCGATCAGCGCGGAGAGCTGTTCGGTCGCGGCGACGTCGGTCGGCAGGAAGAGTGCCTTATCGTGCGAGTCGGCCAGCGCCTGGCCCTGTTCCACGTCGATATCACCGAAGACGACACTCGCGCCCTCGGCGAGAAATCGCTCGACGATGCCGGCCCCGAGACCCGATGCGCCGCCGGTGACGACCGCGACCTTGCCTGCCAATTCGTTGCCCATGACGGCCCAATCCCTCTCGTCCGCACGCCGATCGGTGCGCGTACGCAGTCAACTCGCTGGGTCCGACGGAAGTCAAGCGCGTGATTTAAATGTGGCCCGGCGGCGATGCCCGGACAGGCCGCGCAGCCAGGGCGCCGAGTGTGCAGCCAGGGCGGGAATCCGCCGGGAACTGCGCCCTGGACGCACACTCGAAGCCGCCTCCGCACAGTCGCCCGCACGGCTCCGGAAACCGTTTAGTGCGACTAAACGAGCGACATGAGAACCATGTTCTCTCACTTGGCCAGCAAACCTTGCGCAATCCGGGCATGGCATTGACACGTTTTGAACGGAACTGCAATGGTTGCTCACACCCAATGGCCCATGGGAGGAAATTTCTGGTGACCGTCAGTGCCGATACGGACCTTCATTACGACCCTTACGACGTCGACCAAAACATCAATCCGTACCCGATGTTTGCGCGTCTGCGCGAGGAAGCTCCGCTGTACTACAACCCCGAGCTCGACTTCTACGCGCTGAGCCGGTTCGACGATGTCAACAAGGCCGTCATCGACCACGAAACGTTCATCTCCGGCCGGGGCGCGTTGCTGGAGATCATCAAATCCGGAATGGAAATTCCGACCGGTACTTTGATCTTCGAGGATCCGCCGATCCACAACATCCACCGCAACCTGTTGTCGCGGGTGTTCACCCCCCGCAAAGTTGCCGCGCTGGAGCCGCAGATCCGCGAGTTCACCACCCGGTGCCTCGATCCGTTGATCGGCTCGGGCCGGTTCGACTTTGTCAACGATCTCGGCGAGCAGATGCCGATGCGCGTGATCGGCATGCTGCTGGGCATTCCGGAGGATCGGCAGCGCGCGATCACCGATCACGGCGAAGCGACGCTGCAGAAGAAGGAAGTCGATCTCCTGGCTACCGGTGAGGTCTTCGCCGAGTTCATCGACTACCGCCGCGAGCACCCGTCGGACGACATCATGACCGATCTGCTCAACGCCGAGTTCGCCGACGAGACCGGCACGGTGCGGCGCCTGCACCGCGAAGAACTGTTGCTCTATTTGACCGTGATCGCGACCGCAGGGTCTGAGACCACGACGCGCCTGATCGGTTGGGCCGGAAAGACATTGGCCGAGTATCCGGACCAGCGCCGGGAACTGGCCGAGAATCCCGCGCTGATCCCCCAGGCCGTCGAGGAGATCCTGCGCTGGGAGCCGCCTGCGTTGCAGATCGCCCGCTACGTGGCTCGCGACACCGAGTACTACGGACAAACCGTGCCGGAGGGTTCGGCGATGCTGATGCTCGTCGGCTCGGCCAACCGCGACCACCGCCGGTTCGCTCCCGACGGCGACGTGTTCGACATTCACCGTGAGCTGAAGTCGCACATGACCTTTGGGGCTGGCACCCACTTCTGCATGGGCAACGCGCTGGCCCGGATGGAGGGGCGCATCGCGCTCGAGGAAATCCTCAAGCGGTTCCCGACGTGGGACGTCGACTGGCCGAACGCGGTCAAATCCCAAACCACTGCGGTCCGCGGCTGGGATGCCATGCCGACGATCGTTCCCTGACATCCACCAACTACGACAAGAGGACTGAAGAACCATGGCAGGACGGGTAGAGGGCAAGGTCGCATTCGTCACCGGCGCGGCGCGCGGACAGGGTCGCGCGCACGCGGTCCGGCTGGCTTCGGAGGGTGCCGACATCATCGCGGTCGACATCTGTAAGCCCATCGACACGGTCGACAAGATCGCGGCGTCGACCCCCGAGGACCTGGCCGAGACCGCCGACCTGGTCAAGGGCCACAACCAGCGGATCTACACCGCCGAGGTCGACGTCCGTGACTACGACGCTCTGAAGGCGGCCGTCGACGCGGGTGTCGAGCAGTTCGGCAAGCTGGACATCATCGTCGCCAACGCCGGCATCGGCAACGGCGGCCAGACGCTGGACCAGACCAGCGAAGTCGACTGGACCGCCATGATCGACATCAACCTCGGCGGCGTGTGGAAGACGGTGAAAGCCGGTGTGCCGCATATCCTCGCGGGTGGCAACGGCGGCTCGATCATCCTGACCAGCTCCGTCGGCGGACTCAAGGCGTACCCGCACACCGGTCACTACGTCGCCGCCAAGCACGGCGTCGTCGGCCTGATGCGCACCTTCGCCGTCGAACTCGGCGCCCAGAACATCCGCGTCAACTCCGTGCACCCGACCAACGTGAACACGCCGCTGTTCATGAACGAGGGCACGATGCGGTTGTTCCGCCCCGATCTGGAGAACCCGGGCCCCGAGGACATGAAGGTCGTCGGGCAGCTGATGCACACGCTGCCGATCGGCTGGGTCGAGCCCGAGGACATCGCCAACGCGGTCCTGTTCCTCGCGTCCGACGAGGCCCGCTTCATCACCGGTGTCACTCTGCCCGTCGACGGCGGCAGTTGCTTGAAGTAACCCCCACTCCGCCGCAGACCGTCCACACGTTCTGCCGGTACTGCCTTGCCTCGTGCGGTGTGGAAGTCACCGTCGAGGCGGGGCGGGTGGTGAAAATATCAGCGGACAAAGAGAATCCGCATAGTTGGGCCGACTTCTGCGCGAAGGGCCGCACTGCCGCCCAGCTCGTCGACCACCCGCGCCGGATCACCCGTCCGCTGCGGCGGGTGGGCGAGGAGTACGTCGAAGCGACCTGGGACGAGGCGATCGCCGACATCGCCGCACGGATGTCGGCGGTCATCGACGCCGGCGGTCCGGATGCGGTCGCCACCTACACCGGCAACCCCGCGGGGTTCTCGTCGTCGAACCTGTTGTTCATGACGGGCTGGCTCGATGCCATCGGCAGCCAGAACCGCTATTACGTCGGGTCGGTGGACCAGAACAATCTGCACGTGGTCGCCCAAGCCATGTACGGCTCGCAGTTGTTCGTGCCCGTCTCCGACGTCGACAACTGCGACTACTTCCTGCTGGTCGGCGCCAATCCCGCTGTCAGCGCGTGGAATTGGGTGGAGTCAGTGCCGGGCGGCTGGAAGCGGGCACTGGCGCGGCAGCGCCAGGGCGCCAAGATCGTGGTCGTCGACCCAGTTCGGACCGAGTCCGCAGAGAAGGCCGACATCCATGTGGCGATCCGGCCCGGGCAGGATTGGGCTCTGCTGCTCGGGATGGTCAAGGTGATCGTCGACGAGGGTCTCGAGCATCGCGCGGACTGCGCCGATCTGGCCGTCGGCATGCCGCAGTTGCGCAGTCTGGTCGCGACCGCCGACCTCGACGATCTGGCCGCTCGCTGCGATCTCCCCCGGGCCGATATCGAGAGTTTGGCAAGGGATTTCGCCACCGCGCCCGGCGCCATGGCGATCACCCGAACCGGGGTGTCCCTGCATCTGGCCGGAACCATCGGCGAGTGGCTCGGCCACGTGCTGAACGTCGTCACCGGCAGGATGGACCGGCCTGGTGGCCGTCGCTTCGAGCGCGGGTATGTCGACGCGCTGAAGCTGGCCGCCTTGGCCAAGCCCGTCGATCACCGCAGCAGGCTGCAAGGGCGGCCGATGGTGGCCGGCCATCACGGACTCGACGAATTGCCCGACGAGATCACCACCCCGGGACCCGGGCAGATCCGCGCCATGGTCATCAACGCGGGCAATCCCGTCGTCTCGGGACCCGACGGTGCGCGGCTGGATGCCGCGTTGCAGCAACTCGACCTGCTGGTGGTGATCGACTTCCTCCAGCGCGAAAGCCACCGCCATGCGGATTGGCTGCTGCCCCCGGCACATTGGCTGGAGCGCGACGACCTGCTGGCGCTCACCAGTGGCCTGCACGACGAGCCGTACATCCAGTACGGCCGGCGCGCTGTCGATCCGCCGGGTGACGCCCGCCCGGAGTGGCAGTTCTTCCTGGACCTCACGCTGGCGATGAAGCGACCGTTCCTGGGGATGCGGGGTGTCAACGGGTTCGTCAAGGCGACACGGGCTGCCGCCAAGCTCACCCGCCGGCCGTCGGTGGCGTTCGGTCCGCACTGGATCGACCGGATCATCGTGGCGACCAGCCGCGGGATTAGCTGGCGCGCGGTCATGGAGCACCCGCACGGCTGGGTGTTCGGAAAACGCGAATTCGGGCAGTTGCGCAAGGCTTTGCGTACCGAGGACAAGAAGATTCACATCGCGCCCGACGAGTTCGTGGCGCGCACCCACGAGCTGCTCGCCGAGCCGTATCCCGTGGCGCCCGCAGGTCTGCCGTTCCAGCTGGCGAACAGCCGGCGCAGGCATTCGATGAACTCGTGGCTCAACGACATTCCGGGCCTGCACCCGTCGGGCAAAGACAACCACGCGGTGATCAACTCGAAAGACGCTGCCGCGCTGGGCATCACCGACGGCGATCGCGTCCGGGTCTTCTCCCCCGTCGGCGAGGTCGAGCTCGCCGCCGAGGTCAGTGACCGGCCCAGGCCCGGCGTCGTCATCGTCGACCACGGCTGGGGATCGCGGGTGTTCGACCCGCGCGGCGGTGCGGAGCCAATCTCGTTCGGCGTCAACCGGAATCTGTTGGTCGACGGCTCGCCGGTGGACCCGCTGTCCCAGACGCCGGCGTTGAGCTCGGCCTACGTGGGTATCGAGCGCATCGACCCCGTCTAGCCCTTCTGCCCACACCGACATTTCGCCGGGGAGGTGCGAGAAGAACGCACCATTTCGTCGATCTCGGGGGGTGGGCAGTGCACCGCGTTGGCACGGGACACAGTCATCCGCTCAGTTGGCGGCGTTAACGGCGTGTGGCAGCAGGCCGAGCTGACGATAGATGTCGCGGCGCACCAGCGGTGCGGCCGAGTTGACCGGCAGGCCTGAGAGAGGCCAGTCGTGATACTGCCCCCGGCCCACCACCAGCGAGATCGGCGCCCCGATGTCGACCGCGCGCTCATACAGCAGCAGGTTGGCGGGTAGCAGGATCTCCTCGGTCCCGACATACATCGTGGTCGGTGGCAGCGCCTGCAGGACCTCGGTCTCCATGCGCAACGGGCTTATCCGCGGATCCTTGTCGACGATGCCGTCGAAGGTGTGGAAGCGAGTGAAGTAGTCGGTGGTGACCTGGTTGAAGAACGGGTCGTCGATGCCCGCGCCGGTGTTCTCGGTCGAATAGTCGGCTTGGCCAGACACCACGACCATGCTCGCGGGCACGTCGTCACCGCGCAGGATCAGCTCCCGGGCCGCGGCGAGCGCGTAGGTGGCTCCCTCCGAGTCGGCGTAGATGCTGACATTCTCGGCGCCGCGGTCGTCGATCACCTGCGAGATGTAGTCGGTCATCCCGGGCGTGACATTGAGCAGGGAACCCGCCTCGGTAAACGCGAGCGGGTACAACGGCACGAGCACCGTCGCCCCGGTTTCCCGGGCCATCTGCGTGTAGTCGATCCAGTGCAGGATGTTCGGTTGGTAGACCGCCCCACCACCGTGGATCGCGATCACGGTGGCGCCGGTCGGATTGGGCGGTTCGAATTCCCACACCTTCCAGACGTCTCCCGGCGATACCTCGACCTCGGTCTTGTGTGCGTGCAATCCCCCCGTCAGGAAGAACGGCGGATCCGCGCTGGTGATCAACTGCGAGAAGACGGCGACCCAGGGGATCCCCAAGAAGCCGGTGACGTCACGCACCAGGCGCAGGCTCGCGAGCGTCAACTGGTCGATGATCGTCGGGGGCGGTGTGTAGGTCAGCGAATTCGCCACCGCCTGCGCCTGAAGCCC
The DNA here is from genome assembly GCA_004362315.1 of Mycobacterium sp. BK086. GTDB lineage: Bacteria > Actinomycetota > Actinomycetes > Mycobacteriales > Mycobacteriaceae > Mycobacterium. Next base: position 208,127 of record SNWL01000009.1, on the reverse strand, counting down.
CGCGACCGGGGTGTCGGTAACCATTGTCTGGGTCGGGGTCAGCGCAGTCTCGAACTCGCGGCGCGCGAACGCCAACAGCGACCACGCAGCCGGCGCGCCGAGTGGCGTTTCGGGCGCCCTGCCGGAAACCAGATGGAGCAAACTACTGAGCACATTCGACACCACACCGGCTATCACCTCGACAGGCCTGGCGTGAGCGGCCACTCCAGGGGCCTGCGCCGTGTTCGTGCTCTGTGCGGTCGGTGCCGCCGCCGAAACGCTCGCGAGGGAAACATCACTGATCGTCGCCGTCAGCGGTGACAATGCAACGCTGGGCATGTGCACTTGCTGCACAGCCGTCGACTCACTCACCCGAGCGGCCGACGTCATTGTCGAGTTCCGCGTCGAAGGCGTCCTGATGTTGGTGCCGGAATGCGCTTTGCCGCTGGGTTGAAGCAGGGACGCCGTCGCAGGAGAATCCGGCGAGGTCCGGTCCTTCGCTGTCGTTGGCTCAGCAGTGGAGGGGGCGCTCGACGGCGTGGAGCTGCCACGGGAATGGGCGGTCCTTGCGGCTCTGCTCGGAGCGTGTGGCGATGTCTGCGCGCCAGTGGATGTCGAGGTTCCCGACGAGGGATCAGACGACGTACCTGACGGTTCGGCTCGCGCGAGCCCTTGCCCGGAAACGACAGCCGCCCCGACACCCAGCGTGATGGCCAGACCAGCGAATCGACTCATATCTCGCACCGCCTTCTCGGCGAGGGATGTCTCCACCCCGAAAACAACCTCGCTGGCAACAGAAAACACCCGAGCTGGGTCAATTTCTCGACTTCGGTCAATTTAGTGCGCACTGTCGGTGCGGATTTTGATGAGGGCGGCTCGAAGGTCGTCGGGTCACGACGCGGTGGCGGCGGGCGTTCGCGACGAACCTCTTGATGCTGCAACCGCTTTGGGCTTCGATGTGGTGGCTGACGGCCATCGCGGCGAACCACGATGCTCAGCTGGGCCCCACAACCCAGCCAAGACAACAAGATATCCCAGGTCAGAGTCCTGTGGCGTCGTCATCCGGGAGATGACGCCGGTGTCAGCCGGCCTGTTCGGCGAAGAACCCCAGCAGCACCTCGGCCAGTGCGTCGGGCTGCTCGATCTGCGGGCAGTGCCCGGCGTCGTGGACGACCACCGACTGCCCCCCGGTGATCTGCCCGGCGATCTCGGCGGCCCAGCCGGCCGGCAGCAGCTTGTCCCCTGCGCCCTCGACCACCAGGACCGGGACGTCGATGCGCTCATATGCGCGCTTGCTCGACGGGGTCGCCGGCGCGTCCAGGCCGGGCCTGCGAAAACGCGCCGCCGCCAATGACTCCCACGCCCCCGGTGCGATGCTCGACTCGTAACGCCGTCGCACATAGTCCTCGTCGGCGGGATAGGACGGATCGAAGAACAGTGCCTCGACAATGGCCCGCATCGCCTCGAAGGAGGCGTCGTACTCATACAGGGCCGTGGTGTGCCGGTTCTTCTGGATGTCGCCGCCACCGCAGATCGTGACGGCGCTGCGCACCGGCAACACCGGGGCCGGCGACGTCAGGTCCACCAACAGGTTTATGGCGCCCATCGAGTTGCCGACGAAATGCGCCGAGTCGATGCCGAGCAGCGCACAGAACCGGGCGATGTGTCGGATCCGCATGCCGCGTCCGTCGGTGAAGTCGACCACCTTGGCCGAGTCGCCGAAGCCCAGCATGTCCGGGGCCAGCACCCGATAGCGTTGCGCGAGCAGGGGAATCAGCTTTTCCCAGCCGATTTCGGCGCTGACCCCGAATTCACCACCATGCAGCAACACGACGGGGTCGCCTTCGCCCGCCTCAAGGAAGTGGGTGGCCAGTCCGTCGACGACAAGCGTCCGGTGCTGGGCGCTCACTTGATCGCGATCGGGTTGACTGGCGAGCCAACCGCACCGGTGACGCTCAAAGGCGGTGCGACGAGCTGAAATTCGTAACGTCCGTCGGCCGCGCAGTCCGCGGCCAACTCGGTGAGATTCCAGTACTCACCCAGCATCAGCCCCATATCGCGAAGGCACAGCATGTGCATCGGCAGGATCGCGCCGTCGACCGCCGACACCGGGTTCTCCACCATCAGGTTGTCGGCCGCAACGGCAGCCACCTGATGGTCGGCCAGCCACGACGCACACGTCCAGTCCAAGCCGGCACCCGGCTCTGCCCCGTCACCCGTCTCCAAAAAGCGTGCCCACCAGCCGGTTCGGACCAGCACGATATCGCCGGACTCGATGCTCACACCCTGCGTCCTGGCCGCCTCGTCGAGTTCGGCCGGGGTGATCGGCTCACCGAGCTCGCAATACGTCTGCACCCCGCGCAGCTTGACGATGTCCAGCAGTACTCCGCGAGAGGTGATGCCCTTGCTGTCGACCTTGTCGATGCCCAAGTAGTAGGCCCCCAGGCTGGACACCGAGTCCGAGGGAAAACCGTTGTACAGCTTGTCCTCGTAGTAGACGTGCGACAGCGCATCCCATTGGGTGGCGGCCTGCAGCGGCATGATGATCATGTCGTCGTTGAAGCGCATCGGCCCGGCCGTGCTGTAGCCACTCAGCTGCACGGCTGACGGGTTCTGCAGCCACTTGGGCCCGTACTCCATCAGCGTCTTGGCGTCGCCGCCGTCGATCGTCATCACGTGGGTGGGGTTCTGCCGGTACTGGAACGCTCCCTGCGGACCTGACGAGCCGAAGTCGACGCCGAGCGGAAACACCTTGCCGTGCTGCACCGTTGACGCCGCCTGCGCGATCTTCTCGGGCGTGATGAAGTTCAGCGTGCCGAGTTCGTCGGCGTCTCCCCATCGGCCCCAGTTGCGGACGTCGTCGGCGACCCGACGAAAGTCGCTCATATCGGCCACGCTGGTCATCCCTTCTCGTAGTCGGCGGCTTGGCGCGCCGCGATGGTTCCGCCGTCGGCCCAGATCACCTGTCCGGTGATGTAACCCGCGGCCCCGCTGCCCAGGAACACCAACACCGCAGCCTGCTCGGCCGGGTTCGACACCCGCCCCAGCGGTTTGGGGATGTCGTCGAGCAGACCCTGTCCGTAGGCCGACCGCAGCTGATCGAGGATCGGGGTCTCGGTCACGCCGGGCCCGGTGCAGTTGATCCGGATGCCCTTGGCCCCCAACGGGACGGCGCCCTTCACCGTGTAACCGATGATCGCCTCCTTGGACAACCGGTAGCCGCCGTCGGCCAATGCGTCGGGATGGTCGTGGCACCATGCGATGCCCTCGGCCATCGAACCCGTCGCCAGCAGACCGGCCGCCTGCGGCAGGTTCTCACGGTAGTGCTGCGCGGCCAGCGACGAGACGAGATTGATCGAGGAGCCAGGGCCCAGCTTGGGCAGCAACGCCTCGGTGAGGTGCCGGGCGCCAAGGAAGTTGATCGTGACGACCAGCAACGGGTTCCCGATCCCCGACGACACCCCGGCGACGCTGAACAGCGCATCGATCGGGCCGCTCACCGCGGCCGCGGCTCGATCGATGGAATCGCTGTCAGCCAGATCGACTTCGACGAATTCGCTCAGCTCGACCGCGCCGGGCGCCGGGGGTCGCACGTCGAGGCCGACCACCTCGGCTCCCAGATCGGTGAGCTGACCGCACAGCTGTGCGCCGATTCCCGACGCGCAGCCGGTGACCACCACCCGGCGGCCGTCATAGCGCAGCAGATCGTCGATGTGAGCCACGTTTACTTGGCTTCCCGCTTCTCCTTCTCCAACTGCGCGGCCTTGACCCGTCCCTCGTTGATCTCGGCCATCGCCTCGGGAATCTCACCGGCGGTGAACTTGTTGCGACCGGTCGGCAATCCGCCGAAGGAGTAGGTTTCATCGAACATCGGTGCCTCCGAGGGCCGTCGGCGCGCCTCGACCTTCTCGATCACCGGCTCCAGCCGCTTGGCCTTGTCGGCCACGGCCTTGGCGTCCCGTTCGATGAACTCGGGCAGGATCTCCTTGCCCATGATCTCGATGGACTCCATCGTGCCCTCGTGACTGCGTGGGTTGAGCAGCAGGATGATCTCGTCGACGCCGCTGGCCTCATAGCCCCGCAGGAATTCGCGCACGGTCTCGGGCGAACCGATGGCACCACGGCCCGGGCCGTAGGCCAGGGTCGGGTCCTCCTTGACGGCCTCCTCGTAGCGCTCCCAGACCTTGGTCCGGCCCGGGGTGTGCATGCCGGTCAGGTAGTAGTGCATGATGCCGAACGAGAAGAAGCCGCCGCCGATCCCGATCTTCGCCAGGGCTTCCTCGTCGGACTTGGCCACCATCATCGACAGGTCGCCGCCGATGGCCAGGATGTTGGGGTTGATCGCCGGGGTGATCGGCGCGCCCTGCTCCGCGAAGTCACGGTAGTAGCCGTCAACCCGCTCCTTGAGCGCCTCCGGGCCGGTGTAGGCGAAGCTCAGTGCGCCGATGGCTTTCTGAGCGGCCATCTCGACCGACGACGGGCGGGTGCAGGCCACCCACACCGGCGGGTGCGGCTTCTGCAGCGGCTTGGGAACCACGTTGCGGGCCGGCATCTCGACGTGCTCGCCCTTGAACCCGGTGAACGGCTCCTCGGTCATGCACCGGATCGACACCTCGAGCGCCTCTTCCCACTGGGCGCGCTTGTCGGCAGGGTCCACGTTGAAACCGCCGAGCTCGGCGACCGAGGAGCCCTCGCCGGTGCCGTACTCCACACGACCGTTGGACAAGTGATCGAGGGTGGCGACGCGCTCGGCGATGCGCGCCGGCGGATTGATATTCGGCAGCAGGTGCATCACGCCGAAGCCGAGGCGGATGTCCTTGGTGCGCTGGCTGGCTGCGGCTAGGAACATCTCCGGCGCGGTGGAGTGGCAGTACTCCTCCAGGAAGTGGTGCTCGGTGAGCCAGACGGTGGAGAACCCGGCCTTGTCGGCGAGCTCGACCTCGTCGAGACCGTGCTGAAACAGCTGGTGCTCGTCGTCCTCCGACCACGGCCGCGGCAGCGGGAATTCGTAGAACAGCGAGATCTTCATGCGGTTACCTCTCGATTGGAATTGTGGGAGATGTGTTCTGCTGCGACGTATCCGAACGTCATAGCTGGTCCGATGGTGGCTCCGGCACCGGCGTAGCTGCGGCCCATCACCGCAGCCGAGGCGTTCCCGGTCGCATAGAGGCCGCCGATGGCGGTGCCGTCCTCGCGCAGCACCCGGGCGTGCTCGTCGGTGAGCAATCCACCCGAGGTGCCCAGATCGCCGAGGATGATCTGGAATGCGAGATACGGCGCCTTGCCCAGCGGTGCCAGGTTGGGGTTGGGCAGGGTCGGGTCGCCGTAGTAGTTGTCGTAGGCGCTGTCGCCGCGGTTGAAATCGTCGTCGTGCCCCTTACGGGCCAGCTCGTTGAACCGGGTTGCGGTGCGCTGCAACTCGTCTGCCGGTACACCGATCTTGGTGGCCAGTTCACCGAAGGAGTCGGCGGCCACCACGATTCCGGAGTCCAGCCAGGCTTGCGGGATCTTGCGGCCGGTGGGCACCGGAGCGAACGGCACCTTCGGGATGGGCAGGTGTCCGCCCACCACATACCGGTGGAACGACGCGATGTCGGTGACCAGCCAGCACGGGATGTGCTCGATCCCGTTCTGTTGGCCTTCGATCATGGCGTGCGCGAAATCCATATAGGGCGCAGCTTCGTTGATGAACCGCTTGCCTGCGCCGTTGACGACGAACTGGGCGGGCATCATCCGCTCGTTGAGCATGAACTGCAGGCGGCCGTCCGGCCAGCACATGGCGGGAAACCACCAGGCTTCGTCGAGCAGATCGGTGGCAGCACCCACCTTCTCCCCCGCCCGGATACCGTCGCCGGTGGCTGCAGGATTGCCAAAGCTCCAGTCCTTCTCGAGAACCGGCAGGTGCTCACGGCGCCAGGCCATGTCGTGGTCGAACCCACCGGAGGCCACGACCACACCGCGGCGTGCACCGATCCGCAACGGCTTACCGTCACGTTCCACCACCGCACCGACGACGTTGCCGTCGACGTCGGTGATCAGCTCGGTCATCGGCGCCGACAGCCACAGCGGGATGTCCTTCTCCTTGAGCGCCAGCCGCATCCGTGCCATCAGCGACTGTCCGATCGCGGCCATCCGGTCGCCGAACACCCGGGCCCGGAACATCCGCCAGATCAGCTTGAGCAGTACGGCTTTACCGCGCCAGTTCTGCCGTACCTGGTAGAACAGGCGAAGGTCCTTGGGGGCGAACCAAATTCCCTTCGGGGCGAGCGCCAGCGGGGCGAGCAGGTTCTGCTCCTCCTCGCCGAGCTTGCGCAGATCTATTTCGGGCACGTTGATGGTGCTGCCGCGCTCGGACCCGCCGGGCAGCTCCGGGTAGTAGTCGGCGTAGCCCGGCTTCCAGACGAATTCGAACCAGTTGCTGGACTTCTCGAGGAACTCCATCATCTCGGGCGCGGTGTTGACGTAGGCGTGCAGCCGCTCGTCGCTGACCAGGCCTCCGGTGATGGTCTTGAGGTAGTCGAACACCCCTGCCGGGTCCGGCGAGTAGCCGGCCTTGCGCTGCGACGGAGCACCGGGAACCCAGATGCCGCCACCGGAAAGTGCCGAGGAGCCACCGAATTTGGGCGACTTCTCCACGACCAGCGTGTCCAGCCCCACCGCATCGGCCCGCAGCGCCGCGGTCATCCCGCCCGCGCCGGAGCCGACGACCAGGACGTCGACGGAGTGATCGAAGGGCTCGCTCATACAGGTACCGCCGTCCGGATCGCGAAGCCCGCGATCAACTCTGGAGCAGCGCGGTAGTAACGCTGCTGCGTCTGATAGTCACCCTGGACCGCCAGCGCGGCGAAGGCCGCCACCCAGGTTCGGATCTCGTGTGCCGAATTGCCTGCCTCACGCGCGATCCACTCGTTCGTCCAGCCGTCCACCTCGGCCAGCCGATTGGTGTCGATCAGATCCAGCAGGGCCCGATCCCAGTCGGGGTTCAGCGCCTGTAGCGGGCTCTGCCCGTGCGCGAAGTCGTGTGCAGCGGCGATCACCGCCTCCTGCCGCGCCGCCCGTCCTTCCGGCGACATCGGCGCGCCACCGACGATGCGCTCCAACGCGGTAGGCGGAGCGGTCGCCAACGTCGGAACCGGCGGATCATGGGACAGCCCACCCGATCCCACGATCAGCACCCGCTTATCAAGGGTGGCAAGGTAGGAGCCGATGGCGGCGCCCAGCGCACGGGTCCGCTTGAGCGGGCCCAGCGGCGTGGCCACCGAGTTGATGAACACCGGGATTATCGGCGGCGACACCCCTAGATTTTCGGTGCCGAACAGCACTTCGAGCGGCTGCACCGTGCCGTGGTCGACGTCCATCGCCGCCGACAGCGCCACGTCGACGCCGGCCTCCCACACCGCGGCCGCCATCTCGTTGGCCAGTTCGGCGGGCACGCCCAGCGGTCCGGCGTGCGTGCCGTAGTCGCCAACGCCGGAGGCCGCGGTGCCGATACAGAACGGCGGCATCAGACGGTAGAAGAACCCGTTGTAGTGGTCCGGCGAGAAGATGACGACGAGCTCGGGATCGAAACTCTCGACGAACGAGCGGGTTTCGGCGAGCCGGGCGTTGATGTCGTCAAGCAGTTCCGCCGACGGTCCCGGCAGATTCAGCAGCGGGCTGTGCGACATGCAGCACAGGGCCAGAGGCATCGGTTCCTCCTCCCGGGGTCAGGGTGAGCTTGTCGAGCAGGGCCGCGCTCAGCTCCGGAGTGCGTTGCGCGATGCACGCGCCCGCGATACAGCGATCGGGGCGCAGGAACATCACGGATTCTTCGTGGGCGTCGAACCAGGCCTTCAAGGCTCCGGTTCGGTCACCGACGACCACGACATCGGGGTCGTCGTGACCGGTCCAGTGCAGCTGGGTCACCGGGCGCAACGCCACGAAGACCGCGCCCAGCGCCTTCCACTGGGCAAACGCCTTCTCGCCCAGCAGCTCTCGGGGGTTGTTGCTCCAGCAGACGAAGGCGAACCACGGGCCGATGACGTCGTCCAGAAGCACGTTCTGCTGATCTCGGGTGTCGACCCGGGGCTGGATGAACAGGGTGCCGACCGCCGAGGCCGGCGGGCGCGGCTCGCTGTGCACCACCGCGCCCTGCTCGTAGCGGGGCATCGGCTTGAAGCGCATCTCCAGCACATAGCGCTTGAGCGTGGGCACCAGGGACGCCGCGCGGATCACCACGTCGCGTACACCGGCGACGCGGGGGTTGGTCGGTGAGATCACTTTGCCGACCGTGGTCGACAGGTCGATCATGGCGCGGGCGTGCTTGCGGCGCTCGACATCGTAGGTGTCCAGCAGTGCGTCGCCGGCCTGCCCGTTGACCACGGCGGCCAGCTTCCAGCCGAGGTTGGCGGCATCGCGAATTCCGCTGTTGTAGCCCTGGCCTTGCCACACGGGCATCAGATGGGCGGCATCGCCCGCGATCATGATGCGGCCCTTGCGAAATGAGCTGGCGATGCGGGAATGGTGGGTGTAGAGCCGACGACGGATGATGTCGCAGCGGTCCGGATAGGGCACCAGCCGGGACAACATCTGCGCGACGAACTCGGGATCTTCGGCCTGTTCATCGGTCTCATGGCCGTGGATCAGGAACTCGAAGCGACGGATGCCGTGGGCGATGGAGATCGACACGTAGGGCCGGGCCGGGTCCGCGCCGACCTCGCTGTTGGGATGTCCCAGCGGATCGTTGGCGATGTCGACGACCAGCCATCGGGTCGACGACGTCGTACCGTCGAACGACACTCCCATGATGCGGCGGGTCGCACTGCGCCCGCCGTCACAGCCGACGACATAGCGCGCGTTGACTTTTCGTACCTCGGAGCCGGGTGGCGACAACTCCACCGTGACACCGTCGACGGTCTCGGTGATCGACGTCATCGGGTGGCCCCAGGCGATCTGGACATTCTCGAACCGACTGAGTCCCTTGAACAATTCGGCGTCGACAAGGGGCTGGACGAACCCGTTGCGTTTGGGCCAGCCGAATCGCGCGTCGGGCGGCGCCATCTCGGCCAGGAGCCGCCGCTTGCCGTCGTAGAACCGCAGGATCTGGTTGGGCACGGTGTGCGGCAGCACGGCGTCCACCACACCGATCGCCTGGAAGGTGCGCAGCGATTCGTCATCCAGGCCGACTCCGCGCGGATAGTCGATCAGTGCGTCGCGCTCGTCGACCACGAGTGTCCGGACACCCTGCAGGCCAAGGGCATTGGCCAGGGTCAGGCCGCTCGGCCCGGCACCTACGACGACGACGTCGAAATCCATGATCAGCGGCCCAGGAGGAAGTCGATGTGCAGGCGGTCGAATGTCTTGGGGTCTTCGTACTGCGGCCAGTGTCCGCAGCCCTCCATGACCTCGAAGCGCGCGCCGGGGATCATCTCGGAGATCCGGCGGCCCTCGGTGGTGTCGGCGGTCGGGTCGTCACTGGTCCACAGCACCAGAGTCGGGGCGGTGATCGCGCCGTAGTCGCTGGGGCTCATCAGGTTTCGCTGCCGGATCTCGGGGTCCTGCAGAGCCATGATGTCGCGCATCGCGGCCACGAAGCCCGGTTGCCGGTATACCCGCTGGCGGCTGGCGACGATGTCGTCGTAGCCCTTGGACTTGTCGGCCATCAGCCACTTGATCCTGGCCTGCACGGTTTCCCAACTCGGATTCTCCGCAGCGGCCATCGACAGCGTGATGATCCGCTTCATCACCTCGGGATCGGCTTGCGAGCCACCCGCGGTGTTGAGCACCAGACGCTCGACCCGGTCGGGGTGATCGACGGCGAAACGGGAGGCCACCCAGCCGCCCAGCGACTCACCGGAGATGTAGGCGCGCTGCACGCCGATGGTGTCGAGGAACGCCGCCAGGTGATCGACATAGTGCGGGATCTCCAGCAGGTGCCCGGGCTTGTCGGTGTAGCCGTGCCCGAGCATGTCGATCGACCAGGTCGAGAAATGCTCGGCGTGCGACTCGAGGTTGCGCACGTATGCCTCGGCGTGACCACCGGATCCGTGCAGGAGCACCAGGGTGGGTTTGGCCGGATCGCCGGCATGCAGGTAGCGCGTGCGCACTCCCGCGACATCCAGATAACCCTGCGAGAACGCGACGCCCTGCAGATCACTCCAGATGCTTTCGAACTCCGCCACCCCGTGGCCCCTATCGTCGGTGATAATGGGATTCTCGCTTTTCGTAAGCGGTATGTGTAATTATTGAACTATGACGTGCGATAGTTTAAGAGCATCACTCTCGCAGTGCCGTCTGTCAAGGCACTTCGGGGTGACACGCACCCGAATTCGCACCTCAGTCACGGGGACGGTATGACGCAGACACAAGCCGAAAGCCCGGTCAGCGCTGCGCCGGGGTCACAGACCCTGGCCCGCGGTTTGCACGCGTTGCAGCTGGTCGCGGAGGCCAAAGGCGGGTTGACCATCCAGCAGGTCGCCGATCACATCGGGGTCCACCGGACCATTGCCTACCGGCTGCTGAGCACCCTGGCCTCCTACCGGCTGGTGGCCAAGGCAGAGGACGGGCGGTTCCGGGCGGCGGCGGGCCTGGCGGCGTTGGGCGCGTCGTTCGACAACAACGTCCGCGAGCTGTCGCTGCCGACCCTGCGCGGGCTGGCCGACGAGCTCGGAACCACGGTGTCGCTGCTGGTCGCCGAGGGTGACCAGCAGGTCGCGATCGCCGTCATCGTGCCCACCCGGGTGTCGTATCAGCTGTCGTTCCACGAGGGCAGCCGCTATCCGCTCGACCGGGGCGCCGCCGGCATCGCGCTGCTGGCCAGCATGTCGCCGCGCCCCGGCGAACGCCCGCTGGTGACCCGCGCCCGCGAGCAGGGCTGGATCATCACCTACGGCGAGGTCGAGCCCAACACCTACGGTCTCGCGGTTCCGGTTCACCGTCCGCCCACCTCGCCGCACACCTGCATCAACCTGATCTCGCACCGTGAGGACGTCGTGCTGCACGGCCGGGAAGCGGCCATCACGGCAGCCCAACGCCTTTCGGCAGTGCTGAGTTAAGCACCCCGCTGAACTGGGCAAATGGCCTCACGAACGCTTGACACCGCACGAGCGACGTCATTAGCGTGACAACAACGAACACCTGCGTTCGATAAATGCACACGCCAATATCCGTGCGTGGCAACACAAGTGAGGAGCCCGCGATGGCGCACACCTGGGACTCCGAAGCCGATGTCGTGGTGCTCGGCACCGGCGCGGCCGGGCTGACAGCCGCACTGGTGGCCAGCGTCGAGGGCGCGTCGGTGGCGGTGTTCGAGAAGGCGCCGACGGTCGGCGGCACCACCGCGGTATCGGGTGGCATCGCATGGATACCCGCGCACAAGCGGGCCGCCAGCGGCGAACTGGCCGTCGAGGACGCGCTGAAATACCTTGAGGCCCAATCGCTGGGCGTGATGGACCACGACCTGGTCGAGACGTTCGTGCGCACCGGGCCGGAAATGCTGGACTACATCGAAGCCCACAGCGCGCTGCAGTTCGAGGTTGCCGAGGGCTTCCCCGACTACAAGCCCGAACTGCCGGGCGGACAGCCCGGCGGCGGACGCTCGCTGAACGCCAAGCCGTTCGATCGAGCGACCGTCGGCGAATGGGCCTCTCGTATCACGTCATTCCCGATCGACTTCAGCAACGTCGGTATCGACGCCGAGACGCGGGCCCGCATCCACGCCTCCGTCGACGATATGGATGGCGACTACTGCGTCGCCGGTACCGCGTTGATCGCCGGCCTGCTCAAGGGCCTGCTCGATCTCGGCGTCACTCCGGTGACCGAGGCCCGCGCGGTCGAACTGATCGGTTCCGCGGCCGGTATCACCGGAGTACGGATCGCCTTGGGCGACAAGGAGATCCTGGTGAAAGCCAACAAGGCGGTCATCCTGGGCACCGGCGGATTCGAATGGGATGAGCGCCTGGTGGAGGCCTACCTGCGCGGGCCGTTACGAGGCCCGGTGTCACCGCCGAACAACACCGGCGACGGCCTGCGCATGGCCATGGCGCACGGCGCCGACCTGGCGAATATGGGTGAGGCATGGTGGGTGCCGGTCATCCAGATCCCCGGCGACACATTGGGCGGCCGGCCACGCAGCCGCAGCGTGCGGCTGGAGCGCACCCGGCCGCGCAGCATCATCGTGAACCGGGCCGGAAAGCGTTTCCTCAACGAAGCCGGCGAGTACAACTCGATGTCCGGGCCGTTCCACCAACTCGACCCCCGCTCGGGTTACGTCAATGACCCTGCGTGGATCGTGTTCGACGACCAGCACCTCAAGCGGTACGGATTTCTCGGGGTCGAGCCGGGTGGTGAGGCACCCGAGTGGTTCAACAAGTCGGCGACATTGGCCGACCTGGAAGCCAAGACCGGGATCGACGCGGACGGACTCGCCGCCACACTGGCCGCCTGGAACACCGGCGTCGCCGCCGAGGTAGACCCCGAATTCGGCAGGGGGGCAAGCGCATACGACGGCTACTGGGGCGACAATTCAGCGGCCACACCAGCCCTGCAGACCCTCGGCCCGCTGGACACTCCCCCGTACTACGCAGTCCCGGTCGGCATCGGCGCGATGGGCACCAAGGGTGGCCCGCGGACCGACCGCGACGGGCGCGTGTTGCACGTCAGCGGACAGCCGATCCCCGGACTGTTCGCCGCAGGCAACGCGATGGCCGGGGTGACCGGGCGCGCCTACGGTGGCGCCGGCGGAACCCTGGGCCCCGCAATGGTGTTCGGCTACCGCGCGGGGCTCGCCGCTGCACGTTGAGTGAGCATTGACGCCGACATTTCGGCGGAAATTGCGTCCTCAGCGCTCACTCAACGCTCTGCAATGCCCTTGCGCACCAAGTACTTCTGCACCTTGCCGCTGGCGGTGCGCGGGTAGTCGTCGACCTCGTGCAGTTCCTCGGGCCATTTCTGCCGCGCCGCCCCGCACTCCTGGAAATGCGCGCGCACCTCGTCGAGGCTCGGCATGCTGTGCCCGTCTTTGATGCGCAGCACCGCGGCGGTGTGCTCACCCAGGCGGGCATCCGGCGCAGACACCACCACCGCTTCGGCCACCGCGGGCATCGTGAGCAACAGCTCCTCCACCTCGAGCGCACTGATGTTCTCGCCACCGCGGATGATGACGTCCGCCTTGCGGTCGGTGATGGTCAGGTAGCCGTCCTCGTCGAAGACGCCGATATCTCCGGTGTGGTACCACCCGTCGTCGTCGAAAGCCTTCTTGGTCAGCTCGTCGTCGGTGTAGCCCAGGCACAGATCCGGTCCGCGGGAAAGGATTTCGCCGTCCTCGGTCAGCCGCACCTCGACACCGGGCCGGGCGTCGCCGTCGGTGAGCAGCCGCTTGTCCTCGGCGGCATCCGGGCGCGACCCGGTGATCGACGGGTGCTCGGTGCTGCCATAGGACCGGAAGACGTGCACTCCCCGATCGGCCAGCCGGCGAGTTACCGCGTTCGGCACGGTCGAGCCGCCGAGCCCGACATGCTTGATCCGCTCCATGTGGGACTCGGTGAACTTGGGATGGTCGAGCAGGCTGGTGACGAAGTACGGTGGGCCGCCGCCGATCGACATGCCTTCGGACTCCATCAATTCCAGCACCCGACCCGGATCCCAGACGTCGGTCAGGTCGATCGGTGCGCCTTCGAGCACCGGGATCAAGAACGCGCCGACCATGCCGATGAAATGACCGACCGGCGTGGCGGTGATCTGCCTGCCGCGATCGGGCGCGTAGTTCTCCAGCAGCTGACGGGTTTCGAAGCCCAGCGTCTGGTGGCTGTGGATCACGCCCTTCGGGTCGCGGGTGGTCCCGGAGGTGAAGGCGATCAACGCCGGGCTGGCCGGGTCGGTGTGCAGCTCGCCTTCCATGGGCTCATCGGCCAGCAGGTCGTCGAAGTCTTGCCCGACCAGTCCGACGATCGGAATGTCGGCGCACAGATCCGGCTGGAACGTCATGTGACCGAAGTTCTCCGTGGTGATGAAGACCTTGGGCCGCGCGGTCCCGATGATGTGGGTCAGCTCTTTGCGGCCGTAGAAGTGCACGATCGGGACGACGACGGCACCCAGGAACGACGACGCCCAGAACGTCACCGCGGCCTCGACCCAGTTGGGCAATTGAAACGCGATGACGTCGCCCGGCCCGACCCCGCGCGCCTGTAGCCCGGCGGCCAGCCGGCGTGCGGCGAGCTCCACGTCGCGGAAGGTACCGCTGAACGGGCGCACCGCGGAATGCACCCAGAACCCCGTATCGGGGCTGGCGGCCAGTCCACGGGCGAGAAGCTCACCGAGGGTATCGGGCGTCCACCAGCCCTCATCGATGTAGCGTTTGCTCAGCTCAACCGGGATATTGCGCAAACCACCCTCACTTCCGCTCCGCCTGGCGATGCTATTCTCCACCGACGAGAATGCCAATACCGAAATTGGAGAACGAACAATGGTCGACCTTGAGTGGAGCGACGGACTCGTGGTCCTCACGATCGACCGGCCCCATGCCCGTAACGCGATCGCGCTGTCGACCATGGGTGAGCTCGAGGAGGCCCTCGACGCCGCGGCCGGGGCGCAGGCCATGGTCATCCGCGGCGGTGGCGACCGGGCGTTCGTCTCCGGCGGCGACCTCAAGGAGCTTGCCGCGTTGCGCACCACCGAGGAGGCCGCCGCGATGGCGTCGCGGATGCGCGCCATCTGTGACCGGATCGCGGGCTTCCCCGCCCCCGTGATCGCCGCACTCAACGGACATGCTCTCGGCGGCGGAGCCGAAGTCGCCGTCGCCGCCGATATCCGGGTGGCCGCCGACGATGTGAAGATCGGGTTCAACCAGGTGTCGCTGGAGATCATGCCGGCTTGGGGCGGCGCCGAGCGACTGGCCGCGCTGGTCGGCAAGAGCAAGGCCCTGCTGCTCGCGGGATCGGGCACAGTGCTCACCGCCGGCGAGGCCGAACGGTGGGGGCTGATCGACCGGGTGGTCCCCCGCGCGTCGTTCGACGACGAATGGCGCACGCTGGCACGGTCGTTGGCCAACCGCCCGGCTGGTCCGATCAAGAAAGTGATCGCCGGCGTCACACCCGCCGAGGCCATCGACGCGTTCGCCGAGCTCTGGGTTTCCGACGAGCACTGGGCCGCCGCCGATCGGGTGATGAACCGCGGCAAGTAACCGCGTCACAACGGAAACCTGCCGCGCACCCCGTTAAACCGTTCCCAGAGCTGGGCAGTGCGCTCAGAGCTGTTGACCCGCTTGGTATCCGCTGGCAGCGCACCATCGAGCTGTGCCCGCGCCACCAGCCGGGCGCTCAGCACGGCGGGCTGCCCTTCGAGCATGTGGCGATAGGTGAGGTTGCCGCGCTCGAAGCCCTGGGTGTCCAGCCAGTTGTACACGCCCGGGTCGTCGTGGGCGAGAACCAGCCGGATCTTGCCGTCACCGTCGACCGACGTGCGACTCGGCGTGTAGCTCACCGGGCGATACAGGAAGTCCATGCTGGTGAAGAACGCCCCCATATTCGTGACCATCCACAGGCCCTCGTGGGCGTCGAATTCGACGATGAGCGCGTCGTCGGGCCCCAGCTCCCAGTACATGTTCGCCGCTGTCCGGCCGCGCTTGCTGTCCGCATCGCTGGCTTCCATCGCCGGAAACCGATTCGGGTGCTCGCCGTCGACACCGCCGTAGGTGAAGGGGAATTCGGGCCAGCTGGTCATCACCCCCGTGACGAAGTCGCCGGCCCACCCACACGCGTCGACCATCTGCGCGACGCTCGGCATCGGCTTGGGTGAGTCCATGTCGATCCGTTCGATGAGCAGCCGGCCGGGTCGCTCGTCCCAGTGGTCGAAGCCCTGGCGGATGAACAGCTTTCGCGACTCGGCGGTGGTCGGTAACCAGTTCGGCCCGCGCTGCGCTCCCCCGATGTACAGCTCGAAGGTGCCGTCGGATTCGATGTGGAGTTGATGGCCGAACAGGTTGGCCTGCGGCATGTCGCCGAACGGCTCGTGCAGGACGTGCGGCCCGCTCGGCCGGGCACCCTGCACGGTGAGGTTGAAAAACCTGGCGGTTCCCCGTGTTCCGGTGATCCGGTAGGTCGACTCCCCGTCGATCCACGCCTGCTGATAGGTGAAGTCCGCACAATCCCCGCCCAGCTTGCGGGTGGGGTTGCAGAACGCATGGATACTGGGATAGCGCGGATCGCGGGTCTCCAGCGCGAGATCGAAGGCTTGGCCCAGATTCTGGGTCAGAAAGCGGAACGCATCGGTGCGCTGGACGTCAGACGTCGCGTTCAGATCCTTGAACGCATGGGTACAAGCGGCTTTCAACCGATCGCAGAACTCGTTCCACGCGGCCGCCAGCGCCGCGTCGTTCGCACCATCACCGAATGCCACCGGACTCCTCCACATCTGCGCCGCCGAGCCGATCGAGCATCGCGCCGACCACCTCGCACCCCCGACGGGCGGCGGCCAATCTGCCCTCCGCGTCGATACGCGGCCCGAGCAGCTCCAGGTCGAATCCGAACTCGTAGCCGTCGGTCAATGCCTGCGCCACAATGGTTTCGATCGGAATCACACCGTCGCCGGGCACCGCCCGGGCCGGCAATGCGCGGTCACCCAGCACATAGTCGCTCAGCTGAATGAGCCGTGTCCGCGGAAGCGCCGATCTCAGCTGCCCGCCGAGGTCCGCCTCAGCCCAACAGTGAAACAGATCGATACAGATGTCGAGTCCCGCGGTCTCCGCGAGGGTGATGGTGTCGCGCAGACTGTGCGCCATGTGGATGTCTGCGTACAGACTGGACGCGTTCTCGATGGCCAGGCTGACGCCGGCTTGCGCGGCCTCGCGCACACATGGTTCAATCGCGTCGCTGAATCGTTCGGCTGCCTGCTCCCAGCCGAATTCGCCGCGGCCGCCGGTCAGCAGGTAGATACAGGTGGCCCCGGCGGCGGCCGCAGCATCGATCAGACGGGACAGCGCGGCGCGGGCGGCGGCTACCGAAGACTCGTCGGCGGGCACCCGGCCGGCCCCGAACACGTGGCAGATCGCTTGAATCAAATATTCGCCGCCATCGAGCAGGTGCCGGAACTCGGGCTCGAGGAATTGGGTATCGATGACGCTGAGGCGCCGCACGCCGAGCGTTGTCCAGATACGTTGCAACTCGGCCGGTCTCGCCCCGAGGAACGTGACGTCGTGGACCGATACCCGCTCGTGCACCGTCAGCCCCGCTTCTCGATCACCACGCCGAAACGTTCTCGGAACGGCGCGAATTCGGCGTGCAGATCGTCGAGGCTCTCGCCGATATCGGTCAGCAACGAGGTGGAGTATGCGAACTTGCCGTAACGATCGCCGCGGTTGTTGGCCAAGTAGTCCCGCATCGCGGCTTCGGCGTCGGCGGTCAGTGTGCGCCCGCAGAAGGTGTAGTAGCCCCGCACCGTCTCGATCGGGTCGGCGACGAAGTCGGTGTACGGGATGTGCATGATCCGCGGATCGTCCACCATCGGGTGACTCATCGTGTTGGTGATGCCGGCCCTGGTCAGCTCGAGATGCATCTTCGCGGCCGCCTGCAGGTCGATCGGCCCGACGATGCCGTCGAGGATGTCGGCCATCATCATCGTGCGCGACGCCGCGACTTGGACCGGATCGCGATGCAACCACAGCAGATTCGCATCGGGATAGGTGTCGAAAAAGGCGTCCAGCCGAAAACCGTGGAATCCCTTCAACACCCAGTACTTCGGCTCCCGGCGATACTGGAACTGCTGCAGCATCGCCTTGTGGAGGCGGTACTGCGCCGCGGGATCCGTCGGCAGGCCACCGACCACTGTCTGCATCGGCACCCGCCACCACGCGGTGGGCGTCATCACCCGAAAGTCGAAGGCCCAGGTGCGTTCGTCTTCGGGAAGGCCGTCGCCGAGCATGTCGTTGTAGGGGTGGCTGTGCAGCCATTTGGGCATCTTGGCGTTGATCTCGCGCCAGTCCGCGTCGGCTCTGTCGCGGCGGGGATCGTCGGGTCCTGCCAGCCCGGGTGGCGGCGAGGGGTACATCACCTCCCAGAACCGCAGCGCCCGCCCGTGTGGATCCACCGACATCAGCGCGTGCATGAGCGTGGTCCCCGAACGGGGCTCACCCGTGACGAACATCGGCCGATCGATCACCTCGTCGGCAATCGGGAAGCGGGTCCGGTCGGCAAGGAGTTCCAATCGCGAGGTCAGCAGCCAGTGGCACACGCGCTCCGCTTCGGCAATCCCGTTGGCGTCCAGGCCGATACCGTTCAGATGATCGACGGCCGCAGCGAACCGCTCCGGCAGGGTCGGGTCACCGAAGTCGTCGCACCCCGTCTCGGCTCGCGCCCTGGCCAGCAGCCCTGCGGCATCCAGTCCCTCGGTCATGCCCCTTCTCCACACAACGTCAGCAATTCGTCTTCCGTCCTGCGCACATTGGCCGCCGACTCGGCACCGAACTCCAAACCGGCCATCGTGCTGTAGTCCAGGATCTTGGGAACCCGAAGCCCGGCATCGACATAGGACTTGATGATCCGCGCGACCTCGGTGGGGGTGCCATGCGGGACCACCGCCAGGATCGCCTCGGGATCGACACGGCCGAGGAAGTCAAGGATGCGATCCCGGGTCATGGTCACAGGATCGATGTCGTGAAACCCACCCCAGTCCTCCCCCATCGGGTGGTCGAAACCGAAGCCGCGCAGCACCTCGGCCGACACTTGCAGCAGGAAGCTCGCCACCAGGGGCGCGCGCACGATCCGCTCGATCGCAGCGTCATCCGCGCCGATCAGGCACACCTGTACGAAGCACGGCGTGATCACAGAAGGATCGCGGTCGGCACGCTCGGCCGACTTGCGTACCACGCCAAGCATTTCCGCATAGTGCTCGGGCGTCCAGGCGCCGGCCGGCCACCACCCGTCGGCGTAGCGCCCGACGATGTCGAGCATCCGTGGTCCGCTGGCGCCGATCCAGATCGGGGGGACGCGTCCCTCGTAGGGCTCGGTGTCCAACCGCGCGCGCTCGAGGCGATAGAACCGGCCGTCGAAATCCACCGGTCCCGGGCTATCCCAGAGCAGCCGAATGACTTTCAGCGCCTCCTCGAATCGGCTCACCGGTGTGGCGAAGTCGAACCCATACGGCACGATGTTCTCGTTTTCACCGCTGCCCAGGCCCAGAATGAATCGCCCGCGCGACAGATGATCGATGGTCAGCGCACTCTGCGCGAGCAGGGCCGGGTGGCGGCGAACGGTGTCCACGACGCTGGTCGCCAACGGTACGTTCGACGTCAGCACGGCCGCGGCCGCGGCGACCGCCATCCCGTCGAGATGGCGGTGCGGTGACGGCGAAACCGTTGCCAGATCGGTGAATTCCGGTGTCCACAGGGCATCCGGCCAAAAGCTCACCATGTGGTCGGGCAACCACACCGAGTGGTACCGGCCGCTGTCCAGGCCGGTCAGAGAAGACAGATCCAGCGGAAGCGTGGTGCGCAGGAACGCGGCAGGCTTGACGTCCATCAGGCGAACGGTTCCTCGCCTTCCAATTTGGTGCGGTGCAGCAGCCTGCCGGCCTGCGGATCATACGGCGTTGCGCGGTGCATGGTGCCGGTGTTGTCCCAGATGACCAGGTCGCCCACCGACCACGTGTGCCGGTAGACGAACTCGGGTCGAGTGGCCCAATCCCGCAAGCGGACAAGGAGTTCGGTGCTCTTTCGGAAATCCATGTCCACCACGTGGTGCGCGGTACAACCCAGCACCAGCGACTTGCGCCCGGAGCGGTGATTCCACACCAGCGGCAGTTCGCGATCACCGATCGCCATCATCGTCCGCAGGGTCTTGAAGCTCGGCTCGGGCTCGTAGTAGAACAGCGTGTTCCACGCGGAGTGCATCACCCGCAGCGATTCCAGTGCCTGCTTGTCCGCGTCGTCGAGCGCGTCGTAGGCCGCGTAGGTGTTCGCGAACTCGGTGTCCCCGCTGCCGTCCGGACATACGACCTTGCTGGACAGGAGCGAGGCCCGAATCGGCACTTCGTTCATGGTTCCGTCGATGTGCCAGTACAGCGAGCCCTTGAGGTAATCGGCCAGCTGGTTGATGTTTGTGTCCAGGGTGACGGAGTAGACCTCCTCACCGGTGCGCTCGGCGGCGAATGTGCCCAGCGTCCTGGTGAATTCGACCTGCTCAGAATCGGTGAATCCGATTTGGGGGAACACCAGCACGCCGCGCCGTTCCAGCAGGTCACGCAGCGCTTCGGCGTGCACGCCGGCCAGCAGCTCGTCCTTGGTCGCGAGGACCTCCGAGGCGATATGGGGTGCGAGGTCGGTGACCGGGAGCGTCATTGCCACGCCGTAACCATACCCCGGCGTAAAGTTTTTCGGAACTAGCGGGCGAGCACTCCGTGCAGGAAGAGATCGACCGCGTGCAGCAACCGGCGCCGCGCCTCCTTGCGGGTGCGATAGAGGCCGAAATCGGCCAGTCGGGCGGGCAAGACCTCGACCATGGCCAGGAAGTGCTCGGCCGTCAGCTCGATATCCTCGACCTCGATGGTGCCCGCCTCGGCGTGGCGCCGAAGGAGGTCCATCACCTGCTGCTGGCGGCTTGCCCAGCCGAGTGACTCAGCGCTGAGCTTGAATTCGGGAAACCGGTGCGCCTCGTTGCGGGCGATCTTGTGCAGCTGGACGATGTCGGGGTTCAGCGCGTGCCGCAGCGCGCCCTCGCCGACGGCCACCAGAGCGCTGCGCAAGTCCTCATCGTCGGCCGCGTCCGGCGTATCGACCTGCACGGCGCGGCTGAAGGCCCAGGGAATGACGTCAAGAAACACCGCGCGCTTGTCGGGATAGCGCGCATACAGCGTGGGTTTGGTGATTCCGGCGGCCTCGGCGATCGCCACCATCGTCGTCGCGTCGTAGCCGTTCTCCAGGAAAGTCTTGACCGCCGCTTCTCGCAGGCGTTGGTGAAGGGCCGCGGCCTCGGCCTGCGTGGGCCGACCGCCCCGCCGCTCCGGAGACGATGCCTTTGCCATTCGGATGAGTTTAATCGGGTTGCTCAGTGTCCCAAAGGAGGCCGTTCGCTAGCCTGTTGCGATGACCGACGCGGATGACTGGGCAGATGTCGAAGCGATCAAGCAACTGAAAGCCCGATACTGCCGCCTGCTGGACACCAAGGACTGGGCGGGCTGGCGGGGCGTTTTCACCGACGACTTCGTCAGTGACACCACGCCGTCGGGCGGGGTCGTCATCACCGGCGCCGACAACATGATCGCATTCATCAAGAAGACCCTCGGCAAGCCGTCACAGCCCACGGTCCATCAGGTCCACGCGCCGGAGATCCACCTGACGTCGCCGACCACCGCGACCGGCATCTGGGCGCTCAACGACATCGTGCGGCTGGCCCCCGGAGTCAACCTGCAGGGTTACGGCCACTACCACGAGACCTATGAGAAGACCGACGGTCAGTGGCGGATCAAGACGTCCACCCTGACCCGGCTGCGTGAAGACGTCTTCAATCCCCTTTTCTCCCTGAGAATTTCACCACGCCTGCGGGACTCCGCGGCGCGGCTGGCACGAAAGCGAGGCATGGTTTGATGTCACACACCGTTCTGGTCACCGGAGCATTCGGCCAAGTCGGTTCACGCTGCGCCGAGATCCTGTTGCAGCGCGGGCATACCGTGATCGCGACCGACCTCGAGACGCCGGCATCCGCGGCGCTTGCGGACCGGCTCGCCAACGCGGGCCACCCCGGGACTTTCGTGCCGGTCTACGCCAACCTGACCGACGCCGACGCGGTAAACCGTCTGGTCGCCGAGCATCCACCCACTGCGATCGTGCATCTGGCCGCGATGCTCGCGCCTGCGTCGTACCACAATCCCACGTTGGCCCGCCGGGTCAACGTGGGTGGTACGACTGCCCTGGTCAAGGCTGCCGCCGCTCTGCCGACACCGCCGGCGCTGCTGTACGCATCCAGTGCGTCCGTCTACGGCTCACGCAATCCGTATCGCCACCCCGAACTGATCACCCCGCAGACGCCGGTGAATCCGATCGATCAATACGGCGAGGACAAAGTGCTCGCCGAAAAGGTGATCACCGACAGCGGACTGCCCTACGCGATGTTCCGACTGGCCGGAGTGATCTCCCCCGACGCGGCGGGCTCGATGAACAGTGACTACCTGGTCTTGATGCGGGCGACCCCCGGGGACAACCGGTTGCACACCGTCGACGCCCGAGATGTCGCGTTGGCCTTCGCCAACGGGGTCGAGCGGACCAAGGCGATCGCCGGCAAGGTGCTGCTGATCGGCGGCGACGAGTCCCACGTGCACACGCATCGCGACGTGGAAGACGACATGATGTCGGCAATGGGACTGGGCCGACTCGGCCCGACGGCCAGCTTGCCGGGCGATCCCGACGACGACCGGGGCTGGAGCTTCACCGGCTGGTATGACACGACGGAATCACAAGCGCTGCTTGACTTTCAAGAGCATCCCTGGCCCGAGACGGTGGCCTGGGTGGCCGGAGCGCAGAACGGTGCGTTGAAGACGGTGCTCGGACTGGCTGGCCCGGTGATCAGGCCGGTCATGCGACTCGTGTTGGCCGCGCAGCGGCGCCAGGAAGGCCGGGGACGCTACGCCGACCCGTGGACCTTCATCGAGGGCAAGTACGGTCCGGACGTCCTGGCCGGGGCCGCCGACCGCCGGCCTTAGCACTGCGCCGACTGTCGGGCCTGTGCCTGCGAAATCGCCAAATTGCTTGCATAACCCCCACACTCGCGGCAACATCACCTCTCGGCAGCTGCGGAAGGAGCCGACATGACTGGACGGTGTGCGGGCAAGGTGGCATTGGTGACCGGCAGCAGCCGCGGCCTCGGCAAGGCGATCGCGCAGCGGCTCGCCGGCGAGGGAGCCACGGTGGTGCTGACCGCCCGCACGGCCGAACCCGATCCGAAGTACGACGGCTCACTGGTCCAGACGCAGGAAGAGATCGCCGGAGCGGGCGGCACCGCGGTGGCCATCGCCGCCGACCTGTCCAGCCCCGAGGATCGGGAACGGTTGTTCGCCGAGGCGGTGGCGCAGGTCGGCTCCCCCGACATCGTCGTCAACAATGCCGCGGTGACGTTTCTGCGTCCGCTGGACGGCTTTCCCGACAAGCGGGTGCGGCTGATGTTGGAGATGCACGTAGTGGCGCCGCTGCATCTGACACAGCTCGCCATTCCCGCCATGCGCGAACGCGGGCGCGGATGGGTACTCAACCTGACCTCGGTCGGGGGGGACCTGCCACCAGGCCCGCCGTTCTCCGAGTTCGACAGCACCGCCGGCTTCGGGATCTACGGCACGGTCAAGGCGGCGATGAACCGGATGACGAAAAGCCTTGCCGCCGAACTGTATGCCGACGGCATCGCGGTGAACGCCGCCGCACCGACCAACCCGGTCGCCACCCCCGGCGCCGGCACCCTGGACCTGGCGAAGACCGATACCGAGGACATCGAGCTGATCACCAGGACCGCACTCGAGTTGTGTACGGGCGACCCGGCGACGCTGACCGGACGGATCGCGCACACGCAGACGTTCCTGCGGGAGATCGGCGCGCTGAGCTGACCGCCGAACTCCTCGACGAGCTGTCCCGCCGGCTTGCGCCCCGGGATGTCTCGGAACTGCGTCCGCTGGCCGGCGGCGCCTCCAGTCTCACGTTCGCCGGCGAACTCGGCGACCGCCGCGTCGTGGTGAAAGTGGCCCCGCCCGGGTTGCCACCCGTCGCGCATCGCGATGTCCTTCGGCAAGCCAGGATTGTTCGCGCACTGTCGGACAGCCCGGTCCCCGTACCAGCGATCCTCCTCGACGACCCTGGCGAACCGCCCGGCGTCCCACCGCTGTTCGTGATGTCGTTCTCCGAGGGGGTTTCCGTCGAGCCGTTGTTCGACGCCGACGAGGCCGGGCCGGCGGCAATCGTGGCCGACCGCTTCCGGCATGCCGCACGAACCATGGCCGCGCTGCACACGCTGTCCCCCGCCGAGCTCGGGCTCGCCGACGAACCGGTCGTCGCTCCGGTAGCCGAGGTCGACAAGTGGTGTCGCACCTTGGCCACCGTCGACCCGGACCTGGCGCCGGGCTGGCGCGAGGTCGCCGACACCCTGCGCGAATCCACCCCGCCCGCAATGCCTCCGGCGATCGTGCACGGCGACTTCCGGCTGGGCAACCTGCTGGCCGACGACCGGGGTATCACCGCGGTCATCGACTGGGAGATCTGGTCAATCGGTGACCCGCGCGTCGACGCCGGTTGGTTCCTGATCAACTCCGACCCGGACACCTACGATCGGACCACTCCCTACCGCGGGACGACACCACCGGTCACCGAGCTGATCACCCAGTACCAAAAGACGTTGGCGTGCGAGGTATCTCACCTGGAGTGGTTCCAGGCGCTCGCCTGCTTCAAGTCCACGGCCACCTGGTCGCTGATCGTCAAACACAATCGACGCCGGGCGACACCCGACCCAGGTCTGGAGGCGATGGCCCTGCGACTGCCGGCGCTGCTGACGCAGGCACGGGGCTATCTGAGCTAGCGCGGAATCCCGGCCAATTTGTCGGCGAACTTCTCCTCCGCCGCCTGCCGTAACCGCAAGAGGTGTTCGGAGGGAAAGAGATCCGGTGCCGGTTCACGGTTCTTGAGCAACAGTCGCGCCAGGGTGACCTTGTGGACCTCGGTGGGGCCGTCGGCCAGACCCAGCACGAACGATTCGGTCAGGTACTGCACGAACGGCATTTCGTGGCTGGTGCCCAGCGAGCCGTGGATCTGCAGGGCACGCGCCGACACATCGTGCAGCACCTTCTGCATCATCGCTTTCACCGCCGAGATGTCGGCCCGCACCGCGGCGTAATCGTTGTGCTGGTCGATCTTCCATGCCGTCTGCAGGGTCAGCAGGCGGAATGCCTCGATCTCCATCCACGAGTCGGCGATCATCTCCTGCACCAGCTGCTTGTCGGCGAGAACGCTGCCCTGGGTATACCGCGACACCGCCCGCTCGCAGATCATGTCGAAGATTCGCCGCACCAAACCGACGGTGCGCATCGCGTGGTGGATGCGGCCGCCGCCGAGGCGGGTCTGCGCCACCACGAACGCACCGCCGCGCGGGCCGAGCATGTGATCGGCTGGCACGCGGACGTTTTCGTAGCGAACGTAGCCTTCTCGCCCGCCGCCGACCGGTT
Organism: Mycobacterium sp. BK086; assembly: GCA_004362315.1. GTDB lineage: Bacteria > Actinomycetota > Actinomycetes > Mycobacteriales > Mycobacteriaceae > Mycobacterium. Next base: position 182,990 of record SNWL01000009.1, on the reverse strand, counting down.
GGTAGCCGAGGCCGACATCGCGCAGAACATTGATACCTGGCGTCTCGCCGGGCAGCACGAACATCGAATACCGGTTGTACGGCGGAGCATCCGGATCCGTCATCGCCATCACGATGATGAACGACGCCTTGGAGGCGAACGACGAGTACCACTTCTCGCCATTGATGACCCAGTGGTCGCCGTCCTGCACCGCAGTGGTTTCGAAGATCTTGGGGTCGGCGCCGCCCTGCGGCTCGGTCATCGAGAAGCAGGAGATGATCCGGTTGTCCAGCAGCGGTTCGAGGTAACGAGCCTTGAGCTCCGGCGTGCCGTAGTGGGCCAGGATCTCACTGTTGCCCGAATCCGGTGCCTGCGAACCGAACACGATCGGCGCGCATTCTGACCGGCCGAGGATCTCGTTGAGCAGCGCCAGCTTCATCTGGCCGTAGCCCGGGCCGCCGAGGTGCGGACCCAGATGGGTCGCCCACAGCCCGCGTTCCTTGACGATCTGCTGTAGCGGCGGAATCAGCGCCTGACGCACCGGGTCGTCGAGGTCATGGGATTCTTTGACGATGTAGTCGATCGGCTCGCACTCCGAGCGCACGAAGTCCTCGACCCACTTCAGCTGATCCGCCCATTCCGGGTCGGTGGAGAAATCCCACGACATCTGTTTCGTCCCTTCGGCTCAAGACCAGGTCGATCGACGGGTTGCCGCATCATCGGTCGCGTGGCTGAGAACCTGGTTGCGATTCTCCAGCTCCAGCGCCGGCCCGAGGCCCGCGGCGGCGATGTTGACCTGCAGCGCCCGTTTTGTCAGCTGAACGCCGAGAGGCGCCAATTCCGCTACGCGTGAGGCGATTTCGACTGCCTGATGCACGAGTTGATCGGGTTCGACCAACTGGCTCACCAATCCCCGCCGGTCGGCCTCTTCGGCCGAGACGGTGCGGCCGGTGAGCATCCAGTCGGCGGCGACCCCGGCCCCCACGATGCGGGGCAGGTGATAGCTCATACCCATTTCCGCGCCGGACAGTCCGAGCAGAATTGCGGCGTTGCCGAATGTGGCTGCGGTGGAGGCGATCCGGATATCGGCGGCAAGGCTCAACGCCAGACCCGCGCCCACGCAGGGTCCGTTGATCGCCGCGACGACCGGCTGCGGCAGATCCGCGAGCGCCCGCACCAGAGCCGCCATCGCCTCTTGGAAGCGCAGCCGATCGATCGCCGGAGCGGTGGCCTCCAGCATGCCGGGGCCGAAGTTGCGGATGTCGATACCCGCACAGAATCCACGCCCGGCGCCGGTGAGCACCACCGAGAGCACATCCGTGTCGTTCGCCACTGTTGCCAGCGTGTCGGCGATCTCGTCGCGCATCACTTCGTTGATCGCGTTGAGCTTCGTGGGGCGGTTGAGCCGGATCAATCGAACACCCGGGGCGGGTGTCTCGATCTCGAGGGTCTCGGGCATCAGAGTCGCTCGATGATCGTCGCGGTGCCCATGCCGCCGCCGGTGCACATGGTGACAAGACCCGTGGTCAGGTCGCGGCGCTCCAGCTCGTCGAGCACGGTGCCGATCAGCATGGCGCCGGTCGCGCCGATCGGATGGCCCAGCGCGATGGCTCCGCCGTTGACGTTGACCTTCGCCGGATCCAGGTCCAGATCGCGAATCGTCTTGAGCGGCACCGCCGCAAAGGCCTCGTTGATCTCCCACAGATCGATGTCATCGATTGTCATGCCCGCCTTGTCCAGACAACGCTGCGCGGCCGGGCCGGGGGCGGTGAGCATGATGATCGGTTCACTGCCGATCGCGGCGGCCGCGCGGACACGGGCACGCGGCACCGCCCCGTGCGCCGTGGCCCATTCGCCCGAAGCGACGACCACCACCGCCGCACCGTCGACGACGCCCGAGGAGTTACCCGCGTGGTGGACGTGGTCGATGCGCTCGACCTCGGGGTAGCGCCTGCGACAGATCTCGTCAAAGGTGAGGTTCTCACCGTCCAGGCTGGCCGCGCCCATGCGCTCAAAGGCGGGCGGCAGGCCCGCGAGCTTCTCCAAAGTCGTTCCCGCCCGGGGATGTTCATCGCGGTCCGCGACAATCGCGCCATCGCTGTCCCGCACAGCGATGATCGACCGGTCGAAATGGCCTGCCGCGATCGCCGCTGCCGCACGCTCCTGACTCGACACGGCGAAGGCGTCGACGTCCGTGCGGCTGAAGCCTTCGAGGGAGGCGATCAGATCGGCCGAAATACCCTGTGGCACCGTCGGATAGAGCTTCCGAAATTCCGGATTGGCGCCGTCGATCGTCGGTGCGCCGACGGTGACATTCCAGCGGGACATCGATTCCACGCCACCTGCCACCACCAGGTCCTGTTGCCCGCCGGCGATCCCGGCGGCCGCGACCGTGACGGCCTGCTGTCCCGATCCACAGAACCGGTTCAGCGTCATGCCGGGGACGGTTTGCGGCCACCCGGCCAGCAGTAGCGACAGCCTGGCGATGTCATCGCCGTGCTCACCGGCCAGAATCCCGTTGCCGGCAATGACGTCGTCGACGTCGGCGGGGGCGAAACCCACGCGGTCGGCCGCCGCTGAGAGGCACTGCGCCAACAGGTTCTGCGGGTGCACGCCATGCAGTGCGCCACCGGCACGGCCGCGTCCGCGAGGGGTGCGCACCGCGTCGAGGATGAGCGCGTCTCTGATGTCCAGCCCCCTTCATTGGAACGCTGCCTTCCGATAAGTGAGAATAATGTTCTCACCGCGCCTGTCAATGAAGGGCCCCTGGGTGGGACAAACGCCGCCCATGACGAGCCCGCCATGCCAAACTGAGCCATGAGGTTCGTCCAGGTGGGGTCGGCAATGGCCCTGGCAGCCATCTGTGTGGCGGGTTCGTCGGCTCCGGCCGGCGCCGACGAGGGTGTCGTCATGCACCAGGTCACCTACAGCGTGTTCGCCGAACAGCCATTCCGCGCGGCCGACATCTACTACCGGGATACCGAGCCGGTGAACTGGTCGGACTACAGCCACGACCCATACGTGTTCAGCCCCAAGGTCGAGGCCGATGTCGGCCCGACCCAGAAGTGGGTGCTGAATGTGCAGCTCGCCAACCCTGACGAATGGGCGATGGTGGCGGCAACCAGCGGGCTATCGAGAACCCCGCCGAATTTTCACTGCGTGCTGGCCGTCGATGGCGTCGTCGTCGCGGAGAACTCCGGCCCCAAGGGCGCGCTCTGCTCGCTGCGCCACTGGTGAGCTGACGCGTCCGCCGACTGCAGCGGACCCTCCATCACCGTCAGGTACTTCTCGACCAGTTCGAGGGTTTCGGCATGCCCTGAGGTGACCCCCAAAGCCTCGCCCAGCATGACCACCGTCGACAGGCCCGTGAGCAGAATCGACCACACCACCGGCGGCACCTCGGCAGGCAACACCCCGTAGCGGTCCAGGGCGGTGACGAACACTTCGCGCTGTTGCTCGCGGAAGCGCTCGGCGTAGCGGGACATCTCCGCGCGAAGGGCCTTACGGTGATTGGCCAGTGCGGCCATCTCCATCGTCAGCCTGCCGGCCTCGGGATTGATGCCGAACCGCCACAGCGCCCACAACGGCTGCGGCGACGCCAGCGCATACTCGAGCGCTGCCATGCCCTGGTCGGCGTAGCGCCGGAAGACCTCGAGAAACAGGTCGTCCATCGTGCGGAAGTAGTAGTGCACCAACTGCGGCTTGAGGCCCGCCTTCTCAGCCACCCGGCGCGAGGTCACCGCCGCGTAGCCCTCCTCGATCAGCAGCTGTTCGGCGGCATCGAGCAGCACCATGCGGTTCTTCGCATCGGGCGCACCGATCCGCCGCGGCGATGCCATGTGCCACCTCGTTCCCGTTTGTGCGCCGATTGAACACGCCGATAGTACGTGGGCCGATGAGATCCAGCCTTGACCACGCACTTTACGCCATGCTAAGCAGGTGCACAGCAATCAGCCCGCTTGGAGGAAAAACCCGCTTATGACCGATTTCGCCACCGTTGACTTCCTCACCGATCAGTCGCTGGTTCCCAACCCGTATCCGTACTACGACTACCTGCGCGAGCAGAGCCCCACGTTGCGCCTGGAACCGCACGGTTTCGTGGCCGTCACCGGGTACGAAGAGGCGCTCGAGGTCTACAAGAACCCCGAGGATTTCTCGAACATCGTGGCCCTCGGCGGCCCTTTCCCTCCCCTGCCGTTCACCCCTGAGGGCGACGACCTCAACGCCCAGATCGACGCCCACCGGTCGTACTTCCCGATGAACGAGCACATGGTGACGATGGATCCGCCGGACCACACCAAGGCCCGCTCGCTGCTCAGCCGTCTGCTCACCCCCAAGCGGCTCAAGGAGAACGAGGACTTCATGTGGCGGCTGGCTGACCGCCAGCTCGACGAGTTCATCTCACTGGGCCGCAGCGAGTTCCTCGCCGAGTATGCAAAGCCGTTCTCGCTCTTGGTGATTGCCGATCTGCTCGGCGTCCCCGAAGAGGACCACAAGGAATTCCGCACGGTGCTCGGCGCCGATCGGCCAGAAGCGCAAGTCGGTTCACTCGATCACCAGTCAGTCGGCATCAACCCGCTGGAGTTCCTCGACGAGAAGTTCAGCAGCTACCTCGAGGACCGCCGTCGCGATCCCCGCGACGACGTGCTGACCGAGCTGGCGGCCGCCAAGTACGCCGACGGGTCGACCCCGGAGATCATCGACGTCGTCCGCACCGCCACGTTCCTGTTCGCCGCCGGCCAGGAGACCACCGCCAAGCTGTTGTCCGCCGCGATCAAGGCACTCGTCGAACAGCCCGGCCTGCAGCAGGCGCTGCGCGAGGACCGCAGCCTGATCCCGACGTTCGTCGAGGAGTCACTGCGGCTGGAAAGCCCGGTCAAGAGCGACTCGCGGCTGGCCCGCCGGACGTCGAAGGTCGGCGACATGGACATCAAGGCGGGCACCGTAGTGATGGTCCTGCCGGGCGCGGCCAACCGCGATCCGCGGCGATTCACCGATCCGCACGAGTTCCAGGTCCGGCGCCCCAATGTGCGCGAGCACATCGCGTTCGGCCGCGGTGCCCACTCCTGCCCCGGTGCACCGCTGGCGCGGGTCGAGGGTCGGGTGTCCCTGGAGCGCATGCTGGACCGGATGGGCGAGATCACCATCGACGAGGAATTCCACGGACCGGCCGATGACCGCCGGTACAACTACGAGCCGACCTACATCCTGCGGGGGCTCGCCGATATCCACGTGCAGTTCACCGGGCGCGGCTGACGCAAGCAAATAGCCCCAGGCCGCCATGCGGTCTGGGGCTATTTTTCGTCCTCCGGCTAGGCGTCGCCCTGAACCCAGCGGGTCGCCCCGCCGGTCGCGATGCACGTGAGGAACATGCCGTCGGGTGCCTGCGCGACGGAGTTCTCGTAACCGGTGCAGTCGTCATTGAAGTTCTTGACGCCCACCATCGGCGGCGAGCGGAAGTAGCGCGGCGCATACCGTCGCGGCGACCCGCAGAAGATCAGGCGGCCCCAGTTGTTCCGGGTGTCGACACCGAACACGTAGTACGTCGTGTTGTCGCACGGGGCACCGAGTTCGACGCCCGGCGTGATGCCGGGCGTACAGAACGCGTCATTGCACTCGTTGGCGTTGATCGGCGGCGGCGCAGGGTCCGCGGAGGCCGACGCCGGAAGCACCAGCGACGTCAGGATGGCAGCAATAACTGGCACGGTCGATCGCACCCGAATACTTTCGCATACTCGGTAAGCGAATTCTCCAGCTCAGAGAAGAAACTCCGAAGACAGCCCCGAACAGGGTGGAACTGCCACTGTGGAATGCTGGCCGGCAGTGCTAGCGTCGCTCTTCGCCATGCGACCGTGATGGACGAGGAGGTCCCATGCCGGGCAAAAGTGAATCCGAGGCGCCCGACGACGCCGTTTCCGCCGAAGCCGCGGAAGCAGCCGCCGCCGCGGCCGAGGCACGCGCCGAGGCCGCCCGCGCCCGGGCAAACGAATTGCGCCGCAAGCTGGAAGCCTCCCGCGACGAAACACCGGCAGCCGCAGAACCAGTGGCCGACAAAGCGATCATCGACGTGCCCGGCGACGCCCAATCCGACGTGGTCGAGGACACCGTGGAGCCCGTCATCGGTGTCGCACCCGCGCGGCGGCGCGGCCTGCACTGGGCGACCCTGGCGGCCAGCATCGTCGCCGTTCTGGTCATCGTTGCCCTGCTTGGCTTCACCGGCAACATGTGGTGGCAACACCGCAACGCCCAAGCGCAACAGCATCGCTCGGCCGAGTTCTCGGCGGCCGCGCGCCAGGGCGTGGTCAATCTGATGTCACTGGACTACACCCACGCCAAGGAAACCGTCCAACGCGTCATCGACGATTCGACGGGCAAATTCAAGGCGAATTTCGAAGACGGCTCAGGCGATTTGATCAAAGCGCTTACCGACGCCAAGATCATCACCAAAGTCACCGTCAATAACACCGCCGTCGAGTCGATGGACAAAGACACGGCAACCGTCCTGGTCGCGGCGACGTCGCAGCGCACCGGGCCGGATGCGCCCAAGGAAGATCAGCAGCCACGCGTGTGGCGAGTGGTGGTCAGCTTGGTGCGCGAGGGCGATCAGCTGAAGGTCTCGGATATCGAATTCGTCTGACGGCGGGCAGAACCTGCGAAACCCTTTCTCCGGAAAGCTCAGAGACGGTATTCTCCGATCACGAGAATGCCAATCTCGCAGCGTACTGCGCTTGGCCTGAAGGTGGAGGAAGCCGGTTTGAAGTCGCTCGTCATGACCACGGCACTGGTGGCATCCGCGGTGATGTTCGCCCCGCCCGCCACCGCCGAGATGTACCTGGGCAATTACGAGCTGATCATGCCCGACCGCAGGGACTTTCACACCTGGGTATGGTCGGCGGTTACACCGTGCAAACCCCCGAACTCCAACGACAACATCCCCGACTGCATTCACGTCCTCACCTTGCCGCGACCGATCGCCAAGGCCGTGCAGACCGACGTCGATGCCCATCTGGTCAACGGGCAGTACACGATGGCAATCGACGATCCATTCGGCCTGCGCTGCGGTGATATCTATTACGGCCCAACGATTCCCACCCACGACGTGTACACCTGGGATGCGAACACGCTCGCGGGATCGATGGTGTCGACGTTCGACACCGGATGCGACGGCGCCCCGGGTGGCGCTTTCACGTATCCGTTCAGCCTGGTCAGGATGTGACGATGCGACCCTCATTGACGATCTGCGCCACCCTCGCGATGCTCTGTACCGCAACGAGTCTCGCGTCGCCGGCGCTGGCCGATGATCCGCCCCCCGGCGACCCGCCTCCCCCGCCGGCGTTCAACGTGCGCTACACCGTCACCGCCGACAAACCGGTCAACGCCGAGATCTACTACCGCGACACCGATCCGCCCACGTTCTCCGATTACAGCCACGACCCGTTCGTGTTCAGCCCCAACGCCGAAGCGACTGTCGGACCGGACAAGCCGTGGGTTCTCGAAGCCACCCTCACCGATCCCATTCAGTGGGGCATGGTGCTCGTCCAGGCCCAGAGCGCACTGGGCGCGGTGCCCAAGGCCGCGGCAGGCTTCAACTGCACGATGGCGATCAACGGTGTTGTCGTCAAACAAGACAGCGGACCCAAGGGTGCGCTGTGCTCGTTGCGAAACTGGTAGCGGCTAAACCTTCTTCATGTAGATCGGCATCGAGATCACCGGCCACTGATTGCGCCCGCAGGAGCCGCTCGGGCCGATCACGCGGTTCTGGCCGGTGTATTCGTCCGAGTGCAGGTCATAGTGGCCGTCCGTACCGACCGGGTAGATCTTGTACTCCTGGAATCCCTCGATCGCCGCACCGTCAGCGCAAAACCGCCAGTTGGGAATCGTCCGCTTGACGTACCACAAGCTGTTCGTCGTGTAGATCGGAGCGGTCCACCCCGCATCGCTCGTCACGGTCCCGGTGCACTCGGACGGTGAAATGCACGAGGTCTGGATCGTCCAGATGTTGCGCTCGGACGGCTGGTTTTCGTAGCGCTCGTTGACCTTGGCCCAATCACCGTTCGACGAGATCTCGAACGTGCCGTTGATACCCCAATTCTCGTCCGCCGCAGCGGGTGCGGCGCCAGTGAGCCCGACGAGTGTGGCGGCTGCGCACACTGCCGTCAGTACCGGTAAGCCTCGGATCGGCATCGACATACCCCTTTCAGCTCTGAAGCATGTCCTGCCAAGACGTTGCCGGCTTGGACAAATTGGTCTGGCGGTAGAGCGAGCCGTCGCTGCCCATGTACTGGCCCGTTCGCGGGTCGTACTTGGCAACCTGCAGCGCGGGTGCCTGCTGACCGGCGCCGTTGAATGCGCTCGGAGCCGCTTGTGGCGCAGCGCCATCCGCGGGCGGCAGGAGATCAGGTGCCACCATGTTGCCAGGACCCGGCAGGTTGATCGGGGCCGGCCCGACATTGCCCTCCGGACCGGGCGGCGTCACCGGTGGCGTCTGATAGAGCGGCTGGCCGGGCAGCATCGACCCCGGATTGGTACCGGCGAAGTTCGGTGGCGGCGGGTCCACCGGCGGAGCACCCGGCGGTGGCGCGGTGACGCCCGGCGGTAACGGCGTGCCCTCCAACGGGCCGAAGATGTTGGAATCCGGCAGGGCTCGGCTGTCGATCGGAACGCCCTGGGCAACCAGGTTCGGGTCGATCGGGTAGGGGCCGAGCACGTGCTGACGCTGGGCGAGCGGCTGGAAACCATTGGGGTCGTTGCACAATTCGACCGTGGGGGCCCGCTTCCCCGGATGCTCCATGCACGGATAGTTGCGCGCGCCGCGCACAGCCACCGGAGAGTCCTGCGGCAGCTTGCAGTAGAGCCCGTCCGGGGTGTCGATCACGGAGGTGTCGGCAGGGTTGCGCCACGACGACGGCGGGAGGAACCCGACCGTACAGGCGGCGGGATCGCCCAGACCGAGCGAGAAGTCACCGTTCGGTAGACCCGTGGGGTTATTGGTCGGCGCGTACGTCTGGATCTGCGCGACGAACGGCGGCACCAGGACCAGCAACTGCTCGATCGACGGGTTATAGGTCAGGAAGATCTGACCGAACGTCGTCAGATTCGCCAAAAGCACTGGCAGCGTTGGCTTCAACTGTGCCAGCAGCTGCGAAGTCTCCTGGGCGAAGCCCGGCCCGTTTTTCAGGATCGACCGGAATTGCGGGTCGTTGTTCGCGACCTGTTCGGTGATACCGGCCAGGCTCTTGGCCCAGGTCCGAATCGAATCGGCGGTCTGCGCCTGTCCCGCGATGAACGGCCGTGCATCGTCGACCAGGGCACGGGTTTGATCCGATATCCCGTTGGCGTCCCTGGTGATGGTCGCGCCCGAGTCGATCAGCGAACCGAAGTCGTAGCCGGTCCCGTTGAAGGCCTGATACGACTCCCCCAGCAGTTGGCTCAGCTTCTCTTTCGGAATGCTGTCGACCAGCTTGCTGACCTGATCCAGCATCGGGCCCACCGACTGCGGGATCGACGTATTGCCGACCGGGATGACCGACCCGTCCTGCAGATAGGGCGCTTTGTCGTTGCGCGGCAACAGTTCGACGTACTGCTCGCCCACCGCCGACATGCTGCGCACCTCGGCCTTGAGGTCGGCGGGAATCTTCGGCGACGTGTCCAACGACAACGTCGCCTGGGCACCGGTGTCGGTCAACTCGATCGAGGTGACCTTGCCGACCTGCAAGCCCCGATAGGTGACGTTGCTGAACTGGTAGAGACCACCGGTGGCCGGCAGGTCCAGCTTGACGGTGAGACGCCCCAGGCCCAGCAGGGTGGGGATCTGGATATATGCGAACAGCATGATCCCCACACCGACGATCGAGGCGATCGTGAAGATGATCAGCTGGGTCCGGACAAAACGCGTCAGCATTTAGCCACCCCCTCCCGTCGGCGGAGCCGGCGGCGCAGCGGCCGGCGGATTAGGTTGTGCGCCATAAGGTCCTGCGAAGATCGGCTTCACCCCGGTCGCAGCCAGTTGCGCCTCGGTGTAAATCTGGGTACCCGGTGCAGCGATCGGCGCGGGTGGCACGAACGGCAGGATCGGGCCGATGTCCGCGACCGCCGTCGGCGGCGGCGCTTGGGGCGGCTGATCGTCGAACGCGTCCGGCGGGGGCGGCACGACGCCGGTCTTGAGGGGGTCGTACGTGTAGTTCAGGTACACCGGATCACCGGGCGCCGGAATGAGCTGGGCGCCTTCCTGTCCCCATCGCGTACCGAGGAACAGTGTGCGCTTCAACCGCGGGACGGTCAGGTCGATGACCGCGAACAGGTTGTAGTAGTCACCACGGATCGCCCGGTCCATGAAGCTCTGGGTGAACGGGAAGTGGATGGCATATTCAAGGAGCGCATCCAGGTCCGGACCGACATCGGCGAATGCCTTGAAGGCCGGCTCCAGGTTCTTGAGGTTGGCCACCAGGTCGGCCTGGGATTCGTTGACCAGCCGGTTGGCAGTGTTGCTGAAGGTCCCCAGCTTCTCCAACGCCGTTGTCAGCGTGGGCCTTTCCTTGATCAGCACATCGATCGCGGGCGGGATCTTCTCCAGCGCGCGGGTGAGGTCGTCGCGTTGCCCGGCGAATGTGGACGCCATCCGGTTCAGCGACTGAATGGCCGAGACGATGTTGTCACGCTGGCCGTCCAAGGTTCCGACGAAGGTGTCCAGCCGGGTGATCAGGTCGCGGAACGCGGCCTCGTTGCCGTTGACCGCCGTACTGAAGTTGTGGATGACATCGCCGATCTGCCCGAGACCACCGCCGTTGACCACGGCGGCCAACGAGGCCAGGGTCTGCTCGGTGGTCGGATACGTCGACGACGCGTTCAGCGGAATCGTCCCGCCCGGGTTGAGCTTTCCACTCGGCGACTGACCGATCGGAGTGTTCAACGACAGGTGCATCGAGCCCAGAAGGCTGGTCTGGCCAACGCTGGCCACGGCGTTGGCCGGCACCACGACGTCGGGCTTGACCGAGAACTCCACGTCGGCATGCCAGTTCTTGACTGTCAGCTTGCGCACGCTTCCGACGACGACGTCATTGATCATCACCGGCGAATTCGGTTCCAGTGTGGCGATGTTCGCGATCTCGGCGTGGTAGACGCTGGCGTCGGACCCTCGGCCCACGGTACCGGGTAGCGGCAGCGAGTTGACGCCCTGGAAGGCGCAGGCACTGGTGGTCACCGCGACACACGAGCCGGCGATCACCGCCCGTCGCAAGGACTTTCCGCCGATCATGGCGTCCCTCCTGCTTCTGCGGCCATCGGGGGTCCGCCGGGTGCCGGACCGGGTGGCGCCCCCGCCGGGTTCAACATGCTGGGCAGCGACGAGATCACGCTCGGGATCTGGGCCGGTGCTCCACCGGGCAGCAACTGAGCCGCACCCGGCGGGGTCTCCCCCGGCGCACGTCCGGTGAACGGCGGCGGGCCGGGAGCCACACCCTCGTACGCCGAGATGCTCGGTGGGATCGGCGGCACGTCCGGCTTCGGTCCACCCGCGCCGGGAGCCAGGTTCGGCTCGGAGTAGATCAGGTCGTCGGGGTTGGCCGCCGGCATCAGGTAGGGATCGATGCCAAGAGGCAGGTAGTTGAAGTTCAGCAGGCGAAGGGCCGGGCCCAGGTACTGGCTGCACAGCTTCGCGGTCTCCGGGGCGGTGGTGTTCTCGATCGCACCGATTGCGCCACAGACGAACTCGGTCGGATTCGAGAAGTTGTTGAGCACGAACTGACCCACCGCACTACCAGCCGACGGGCTGTAGATGTTGTAGGCGTTGGTCAACGCATTCGGCGCGATGTGGAGGACGTTCTCGATCTCCATCTTGTTCTCGAGCAGGTTCGAGGTGACATTGGTCAGGCGCTGGATCTGCTCGGAGGTCTGATTGCGGCTGCCCGCGACGAATCGCTGAATGTCGACGATCGCCACCGACAGGTTCTTCAGCGCACCGTCGAGGTCGGACCGGTTGCCGTCGATCACGCTGGTGAGCGTCGCCAACCGATTCTGGAACATCACCACCTGCTCATTGCTGTCGCGCAGGGTCGTCACGAAGGTCTGCAGATTCGTGATGATGTCGACGATGTTGCCGCTGCCACCGGCCAGCACACGGGACACCCCGGCGAGCTCGGTGATGGTCTGGCGCAGCTTGTCACCGTTCCCGTCGAGCGCGTTCGCGGCGCTGTCGATGAAGCGGGACACCGATGTCCCCGAAACCCCGCTCTGCGGTCCGAGATCGGTGGCCAGCTTCATCAGCTGCTCTTTGACCTCGTCCCACTCCACCGGTACGGCAGTGCGGTCCAACGGGATCACCGCATCGTCGTCCATCTTGGGCCCGACGTTGTTGCGGTAGGCGGGGGTCAGCTGCACGTAGCGTGCGGCGACGAGGTTCTGCGCGACGATGATCGCCTTGGCGTCCTTGGGGATCGGGACGTCCCTGTCGACGTCGAGCACCAGTTTGGTCTGGGTGCCCTGCGGTTCGATCGCCTTGATGGTGCCGACCTTGACACCGGACACCCGCACATCGTCACCCGGATAGATACCGGTCGCGGTAGTGAAGATCGCGTTGACCGTCCTCGGGCCGAAGAAGATGTTGCGCACGAGCACCGCCACACCCACCACGAGAACCCCGGCCAGCGCCACCGCCAGCAGCTTCACCCAACGTCGGCTCATCAGCGCGAACCTCCCGGAATACCGTTGTAGGGCAGCGGCAATTCGGCACGCGGCCCGGCCGTGTCCGCCGGCTGGCCGGCATTGACACCGCGGCGGAAGCCGAATGCGTAATCCATGAACGGCTGGAGCAGCTGTGCGGGCTGCAGGTTCGGCACGTAAGCGTTGTAGTACGGGCCGTTGGCCAGCGTCTCACCCTCGGACAGGATGAACTTCTTCACGTTCGGCAGCATCTGCGCGATGTTGTCCTTGTTCTTCTCCAGCACGGCGACAACCGAATTGAGCCGCTCCAGGGTCGGAGCCAGCTGCTTTTCGTTGTCGGACACCAGCCCGGAAAGCTGCTGCGCCACCGCAGAGGTGTTGGCCAGCAGATCGACGATCGCCTCACGCCGGTCGTTGAGCACCCCGATCAACTCGTTCGCGTTGAGGATCAAGGTGTTGAGCTGCTGACTGCGCTGGCCCAACACCGTGGTGACGTCGGCGGCGCTCTTGAACAGACCGGCCAGGTTCTCGTTGCGGCTGTTGAGCGATCGGGACAACCGGCTCAGCCCGTCGAACGTCGGTCCCAGTTTCGGAGCGAGCTGGTCGATGGTGGCCGAGAGCGTGTCCAGCGACTGGTTGAGCGAGGCCGTATCGGTGCCTGCCGTGTTGCTGGTGAGGTCGCTGACGGCCTCGGTGAGCGAGTAGGGCGACGACGTGCGGGTCGTCGGAATCACGTCGCTGGAGCGCAGACTCCCGCTGCCTGCCGATTCCAGGGTGAGCACGCGCTCACCCAGCAGCGAACCCGTGCGGATGTGGGCGGAGGTCTGAGACCCGAGCGGGTACTTGCCCGTGGTGGTGAACGTGACCAGCGCGTCGCCGTTGTCGAGCACCACGTCGGTGATCGAACCGACTTTGATTCCGGAGATCGTCACGTCGTTGCCGACGGTGATCCCGCCGGCCTCACTGAACAGCGCCTGGTGGCGGACTGCGGTGGCCAGCTGCACGAGCCGCTCGGGCTGCAGCCCGACGGCGATCACGAGCAGGATCAGGACGGCGCCGATGAAGCCGGCACGGAACAGGTTTGAATCGCGATATTTCAGCATCAGGGCTCTCCGCACCTACCGGATTCTTGTTTGATCATCGGGAAGACCCCGGTTCGTCCCTGCAGGTCGGTGACGCGGATGGAAAGGCCGCAGATGTAGTACATGATCCAGCTGCCATAAGCCCCCAACCGGGCCATCTTGCGGTAGTTGTCCGGGCCGCGTTGCAGGCCCCGATCGAACACGATCTTGTTGTCGTCCAGCAGCGGGGCCAGTCGATTGAGCTGGTCGATATCGCCCTTCAACGGTGCCCGCGCCTCGCCCAGAAGGCTTGCCAGCGAAGCGGTCCCGTTGTCCAGCTGAGTGATCGCCGTGCCGATCGGGTCACGGTCCTGGGACAAACCGGTGATCAGCTTCTCGAGCTTGTCGATGGCGCCGGAGAACTTGTCGCCGTCCTTGGCGAGCGTATCGACGACGACCTTCAGGTTGTCGATCAGCTGCTCGACGGTCTGACTGTTGTCGGCCAACGCATTCGAGAACGACGTGGTCTTTCCCAGCAGCGAGTCGAGGGTATCGCCCTGGCCCTGCAGGATGTTGATCAGCGATGAAGTGAGGGCGTTGACGTCCTGCGGGTTGAGCCCCTGGATCACCGGCCGCAGGCCGCCGAGAAGAAGATCCAGGTCCAGTGCGCCCTGTGTGCGGTCCTTGGGGATCTGAGAACCAGAGGGCAGCACCCGGTTAGAGCCGGGGCCGTCGACGAGTTCCAGGTACCGGTCACCGGTCAGGTTCAAATACCGAACTGCCGCTTGGGTTCCCGTGGTCAAGACGATGTCGCGGTCGGCGTCGAACTTGACCAGGACGCTCTTGTCCGCCTGCAGGTCAACGCTGTTGACCGTGCCGACCCGGACGCCCGCGACGCGCACGGTGTCGCCGTCCTTCAACCGGGATGCGTCGCCGAAGACCGCCGAGTACCCGTTGGTCGACCCGCTGCGGTAGTTGCTGAACGTCAAGAACAGGAAGGCGGTCAGGACCACCATCACGACCGCGAAGACCCCGAATTTGACGAGTGTGCTTGTGGTGCGCATCATCCGGGCTGTCCGATCTGTGCGGTGTTGCGCGGCGGTCCGTCCAACGGGCCGAACAGCAGCTGCTTGAGGCCGTCGGAGTTGAGCAGGATGCCCTGGTTGCCGTACTGCCACGGGTTGATGCCGGTGTCGGTCACCAGATACTTCGACCGGTTGCCGTAGCCGATGTAGGGCAGGCCCATGCACTGCGGACCACCCTTGGCCGCAACCTTGGGCAGGTTCGACGGGTAGCGGTAGCGCTCGATACCGAGCGTGAAGGCGACGTTGACCAGAACACCCGGATCCAGGAGCGGCGGTTGCAGGCGAACGAAGTTCATGCCTTGCAGCGTGCAGTTGATGGCGGGCGCATATTCGTTGAACAGGGCCGTGGTGGGAGCCAGCAGGTGCAGCACCTTGCTCAGCGCCGGCTGGTTGGTGCCGAGCACATCGTTACCCTGGTCGGCAAGGCCAATCATGTTGACCAGGAACGTATCCAGGTTCTGCTGCTCATCGACGATGCTCTGGCTGACCTTGTTGGAGTTCTGCACGGTCTTCACCAGATCCGGCGCGGCGTCGGCATACGCGGCGGCCACCGGCGCGGAGAGTTCGATGTCCCGGGCAAGGTTCGGCAGGCTGGGTTCGAGCTTGGCCAGCAGACTGTCGAAGTCCTTGACGGTCTGGCCGAATTGCTTACCGCGCCCGGCGAATGCCGACGACAGCGCGCCCAGCGTCTCGTTGAGCTGTGTCGGATCGATCTTGTTCAGGATGGCTGTCAGCTGCTGGAACACCGTGTTGATTTCGACGGTGACGTGCTGGCCCTGCAGAACCTGGCCGGAGTACATGGGTTTCGACGACGGCTCCGCCGGCGGTTCGAAGTTGACGTACTTGGCACCGAAGACCGTCGTCGAGGCGATGTCGGCGACCACGTTCGACGGAATCTTGCGCAGCTGTCCGGGATCCATCGCCAGGTGCAGCACGGCCGCGCCGTCGGGCCGGGTCTCGATCGATTCGACCTTGCCGACCTGGACACCGCGCATCTTCACCCGGGCATCGGGGTTCATCACCAGGCCGGCGCGGTCGGAGACCACGGTCACCGGAACGGTTTTGGTGAAGTCCCCACGGAACAGTCCCACAGCGACCGCGACGATCGCGACGAGGATGACGACAGTTGCCAGGCCCGCCACCGGGCGCGCCCAGCCGCGCGCGCCGAAGCTGTGCCCGACTCGGGGCGCCACCGGCGCTGCGGCGGTTTCGGTTTCAGATCGGTCGGCCGGGCCCGGACCGAAGTTTCTCGTCACGTCTTCTCCCTATCCGGACAGGTTGAAGTTGCCGTTGGATCCGTAGATGGCCAGGGAGACCAGCAGGGTGACCGAGACGACCACGATCAGGGAGGTCCGCACCGCGTTACCGACCGCGACCCCGACCCCCGACGGGCCGCCGGTGGCGAAGTAACCGAAGTAGGTGTGGATCAACAAGATCGTGATCGCCATCAACACCGCCTGCAAGAAACTCCACAGCAGGTCGATCGGATTCAAAAACGTATTGAAGTAATGGTCATACAAGCCGCCGGACTGACCGAACAACACCACCGTCGTGAACTGCGACGCCACGAAACTCAAGATCACCGCGATCGAGTACAGCGGGGTGATGGCGACCATGCCCGCAACAATGCGAGTACTGACGAGGTATTCGACCGGCGGGATACCCATCGACTCCAGGGCGTCGATCTCCTCATTGATCCGCATCGCCCCCAACTGCGCGGTCACCCCGGCACCGAACGTGGCGGCCAACCCGATCCCGGCCACCACCGGGGCACTGATGCGCACATTGATGAACGCGGCCAAAAAGCCGGTCAACGCTTCGATTCCGATATTGCCCAGCGAGCTATACCCCTGCACCGCCAGGGTGCCACCGGCAGCCAGCGTCAAAAACCCGACGATCACCACGGTGCCGCCGATCATCGCCAGCGTGCCCGCACCCATCGAGATCTCGGCGATCAGCCGGATGATCTCCTTGCGGAAATGGATGGTCGCGTGCGGAGTCCCCGCGATCGCCCGCCCATAAAAAATCGTGTGATCACCAATCCGGGAGAACGTCCCCAACGGACGCCGGAGTTGGCGAGTCAGCCTCGGATACAACGCTTGTGATGCCATCGATTCCTACCTCGCGCTCATCCGGATACCGATGGCCGTGACGACCACGTTGACCACGAACAGGGCCATGAACGCATACACCACCGTCTCGTTGACCGCGTTACCCACCGCCTTGGCGCCACCACCGGTGATCGTCAACCCCCGATAGCAGGCCACCAGACCCGCGATCAGACCGAACAACGCCGCCTTGACACAGGAGATGATCACCTCGGGCACCCCGGTCAACAACGTGATGCCGGCAGCGAACGCGCCGGGGTTCACATCCTGAACGAACACCGAGAAGACGTAACCACCCAAAATCCCGATGATCACCACCAAGCTATTGAGCAGCAACGCCACCAGACCCGAGGCCAGCATCCGCGGAGTCACCAACCGCTGCACCGGATTAATGCCCAACACTTCCATCGCGTCGATCTCTTCACGAATCGTGCGCGACCCCAAATCCGCACACATCGCCGTCGCCCCCGCACCGGCCACGATCAACACCGTCACCAACGGACCCACCTGCGTGACCGCACCAAACGCAGCACCAGCACCCGAGAGATCCGCAGCACCCAACTCCCGCAACAGGATGTTCAGAGTGAACGACACCAACACCGTGAACGGAATCGCCACCAACAACGTCGGCGCCAACGACACCCGCGCCACAAACCACGACTGCTCCAAAAACTCCCGCCACTGAAACGGCTTGCGGAACACAAACCGCACCGCGTCAGCCGACATCGCGAACAAGCCACCAATGGCCTGCATCGGGCCTGCGGCACTCTTCAGAGAGATGCCCGTCGACCACCGATCCGGTCCCTTACCTGCCATCGGTACCCGGTCCTTCCAGAATCGTCACCGCGGACACTGCCGTCGGCCCACCAATGTTGTGGGCCAGCCCGATTCGGGCACCGTCCACCTGGTTCCTCGCCTCGCCACGGAGTTGCTCGAAGAGCTCCACGCACTGGGCCACTCCGGTGGCACCGGGCGGGTGTCCCTTGGCCTTCAGGCCACCGCTGGGATTCACGGGCAACGCTCCGCCAACACAAGTCACCTCGGCCTCCATCAATTTGTAGGCCTCCGCAGGTTCGGCGAAGCCGAGATCTTCATAGCTGATCAGCTCGATGCCGGTGAAGAAATCATGAACTTCTGCCACATCGATATCAGCGGGCGTCAAATTTGCCATACTGAACGCTCTTTTGGCCGCGCGTACCGTCGCCGGAAATGTGGTCAAGTCGGCCTTGTGCTGATGCATGACCGAGTCCAGGCCAAGACCCACTCCGCGGATCCACACCGGCCGGTCGGTGAAGCGGTCAACCACATCTTCGGCTGCCAGCAAAAGTGCTGCGGCGCCGTCACTTTGGGGGGCGCAGTCATACACACCGAACGGTGTCACCACCGTCGGCGCCCTGAGCACCTCGTCGAGGGTCACCTCGAAACGTAACCGGGCTTTTGGATTGGACACGCCGTTGCGATGGTTCTTCACCGCGACCATCGCCATGTGCTCACGGGTGGCGGGGGTTTCGTGCAAATAACGCGCAACGTGGAGAGCGAATCCGGCCGGCGAGACCAACCCCAGCGGGTAATCCCACGCCATATCGCGGGCCATCGCCTCCCACTCCCAGAGCATTTGCTTGGAAGCGGTTTCGCGCACCTTGTCCGCACCCATCACCAGCGCGACGTCGGCTGCCCCGGACGCGATGCCATAGAGGGCGTTGCGGACCGTGTCATTGCCGGTGGCACAGGAGTTCTCGATCCGGGTGACGGGCAGATCGGGCAAGCCGAGCGAATCCGCCAGGATGCCCGCCGGGAATCCGTCGGGGGTTCCCATCGCGCCGAACCACGCCGCGTCGATCTCAGACTTCTTGACGCCCTTGTCAACACGGGCGGCGCACTCGGCGAATGCCATCGGAAGCAGGTCCTTCATCCCGAGTGCGAAATGCTCCCCGAACGCCGTCATGCCGGCGCCCACGACCGCGACGCGCCTCATGCGGCACCCCACGACCGGACGGACGGTTCCCGGGGGCTGACGGGCTGATACGGCTCGAATGAGTACCCGTAGTCGGGGACACCGGATCTCATCGCGACCCGGCGCAGGGTGAGCCGTCCCCGATCGCCGATCTGTACCGTGCCCGCTTCGACGCCGGTGACCTTCACCAGCGCCCGGACACCGACATCGTCGAGCTCGACGAGGGCCAGCGAGTAGGGCGTGCGCAGCCCCGGCACCGGGATGTGCACGGTGACCTCGGTGTAGACCGTGCCCACGCGGGGCAGCGGCACCATTTCGTAGTCGGTGGTGAGCCGGCCGTTCTCATCGAGGCGGTAGCGGGGCGGAAAGTCCAATTCGTCACTGCCGCTGTGCCGGCCGGCCTCCCAGCGCACCTTCGCTTCGAAGGCCCGCTCATAGGCGGCCAGCGAGATCGGGATCTCCTGGCCCGCAACGGCCTTGGTCTGCGGACGCGGACGAGCTGCCGGCTCACGCCGGTAGACCGCGGCGTCGCCGCCGACCACGGTCACCCCGGACAGGCTGGCCTGCTCGACGGCCACCAGGGGACCGTTGGTGCGCGACTCGGCAAGTGCGGCCAACGCGAACAGTCCGGCACTGGCACCCGCGGTCGGCAGTGCGGGCGGGTCGCCGCCACACAGCTCGGCGACCCGGTCATGATCGACCCCGGCCAGGGCGACCGGAGTGTCGAGCCAGGCCGCCGCCAATGAGGCGACAAGACCGCGTTCGTGAAGCAGTCGCGGGTCGCCGTAGTCGTGCACCGCCCCGCTGGCGTTGCGGGTGCGGACCGGGAGGCTGCGCGCCACCCGCGCGGCCGTGCGTACCTGCAGCCCGCTCTCGGCGGTCAGGATCGCCGCCGCGCCGGCCGGATCCAGATCGCTGCCGATGACCAGGGTGCGGGGGCGGGCCGAGCTGACCGCGTCCAGCGTGGCGGGTGCTCCCCCGAGCCGCTCGTCGACTTCGAGCTCGGGATCCAGCCCGAGCCCGGCGAGCAGCACCGCGGCGTTGCTGCTCTCCAGCAGCGGCAGGTCCCGGCTGACCAGCACGACCCGTTCGACGGCGCCGCCTTCGGACAGCGCCGCCCGTCCGGCTTCAACAGCGAGTGTGATCGCGTCCTCGTCATCGCCGGCAATGCGATGTGCATCACACCCCCACGAGGGTAGGTATGTGCCAATGGCGATGATGTGCGGCATGTGCTCTCCGGCGCGACCTAGGTGACCGCGCCAGCGGTCTTGAGTTCGATGATGCGGTCCCAGTCCAAGCCGAGCTCTTCGAGGATCTCGTCGGTCTGCTCGGCGAATCCCGGCGCGGGCCCGGTCTGCGGCGCGGCCACGTCGAACTGCACCGGATTGGCGACGAGCTCCAATTCGCCCGCCTGCACGATGTATTCGTTGGCACGGATCTGCGCGTCCTGAGCGGCCTGCAGGGTGTCCTGCACCGGCGCCCACGGCCCGGCCAGCGTCGCGAACCGCTCACTCCACTCGAGCAGCGGCCGCTTGGCCATCGCCTCGCGCAGGATGTCCACGGCGGCCGCGGTGTTCTCCGCGATCGATTCCGCGGTCGCGAAGCGCGGGTCATCGGCGAGCTCGTCGAGGTCCATGTGCTTGCACACGTCGGCCCAGAATTTGGTGGGCTGCATCATCACAAAGGAGATGTAACGGTCGTCGGCGGTGGTGTAGAGGCCGACGAGCGGGTTGATCGGCGAACCGTGCACGCCCGGCGGCGGCTGCACCATCTGCTGCTGCAGGTGCTGGGTCAGCGCCACCGTGTGACCCATCGACCACAGGCCGCTGCCGAGCAGCGAGACGTCGACGACGGACGGTTCGCCGGTGCGCTCACGCTGGAACAGCGCGGCCGCGATCCCGCCGGCGAGGTTGGTGCCGGAGATCGTGTCACCGTAGGCCGGCCCCGGCGGGGCGATCATGCCCTCGATACCGGGCGGCGTGATGGTGGCGGCAGTGCCTGCGCGACACCAGAAGGCGGTCATGTCATAGCCGCCCTTGACCGATTCCTCGCCGCGCGGACCGAGCGCGCTGCCACGCGCGTAGATGATCTTGGGGTTCACCGCACGGATGTCGTCGACGTCGATGCCGAACTTCTGCCGGTGTCCGGGCAGGAAACTGGTCAGGAACACATCGGCTTTTTTCGCCAGCTCCAGCAGTACCTCTTTGCCCTCCGGCACCGACATGTCGAGGCCGATGCTGCGCTTGCCACGGTTGGCGTGCTCGATGTTCGGGTTGGGATCGCCTTCGACCCGAAGCGGGCCGGTCTGCCGCAGACCACGCTGCGGGTCGCCGGTCACCGCATGCTCGACCTTGATGACGTCGGCACCCCACTCGCCGAGCACCGCGCCGCACGACGGCACAAAGCCGTACATCGCGACCTCGAGGACGCGAACCCCTTCCAGCGGCCTCACGAAACGACCGCCGCGAGGGTCTTGCGCTCGAGGAATTCCTCCAGGCCGGCCACACCCATCTCGCGGCCGACACCGGACTGCTTGTAGCCGCCGAACGGGCTGTCCGGCCCGAAGTAGTTGCCGCCGTTGATCCCCATCGTGCCGGTACGGATCCGGCGGGCGATCGCCAGCGCGCGGTCGTGGCCGCCGAACACCCCGCCGGACAGGCCGTAGATGGAATTGTTGGCGATCCGGACCGCATCGTCGTCATCGTCGTAGGCGAGGACGGCCAGCACCGGCCCGAACAGCTCCTCCTGGGCGATCTCGCTGTCGGGGGCAACGTTGGTGACCAGCGTGGGCTCGTAGAAGAAGCCCGGCCCCTCGGCCTTCTTGCCACCGGTGACCACGGTGGCGCCCGCTGCGACCGCGCGCTGGACCATGCCGTCGACCTTGTCGCGCTGGGTGTCGTTGATCAGCGGACCCATATAGGTGGACGGGTCCGACGGGTCGCCGTAGCGGACCATGCCCATGAAGTTCTTCACCAGCTCGACGATCTCGTCGTGGTGCTTGCGCGGCACCAGCAGCCGCGTCGTGATCGCGCAGCCCTGCCCGGCGTGCGAGCAGATCATGAACGCGGCCATCATGGCGCAGTTGTTGAAGTCGGCGTCGTCGAGCACGATCATGGCCGACTTGCCGCCGAGCTCCAGGAAGACCTTCTTGATGGTGTCGCTGGCCGCCGCCATGATCTTGCGCCCGGTGGCGGTCGAGCCGGTGAAGGTTACGACGTCGACGTCGGGGCTGGTGGTCAGCGCGGCGCCGACAGCGGCGTCGGCGGAGCTGATCACGTTGACCACACCGGCCGGGATGTCGGTGTATTTCGCGATCACTTCGCCGAGCGCCAGCGTGGTCAGCGGGGTGTCGGGAGCGGCCTTGAGGATGACGGTGCAGCCGGCGGCCAGCGACGGGCCGAGCTTGGCTAGTGCCAGCTGGTTCGGATAGTTGTAAGCGATGATGGCGGCCACCACGCCGGCGGCTTCCTTCTCCACCCAGCGATGGTGGCGCTGGCCGCGGCTCTCGATCTCGCCGAGGTCCTCGCTCATCTCGTAGGTCTTCAGCAGGTTCGCGTAGTACCCGACGATCCTGATGGGGTCGTCGAGCTGGGCGCTCTCGGTCAGGGCTTTGGTCGCGCCCACTTCGGCAATCGTCAGCGCGCGCAGCTCGTCGCTGTGTTCGACCAGCGCGGCGTGCAGCTGCTCCATGCAACGGATGCGCAGTTCGACGTTGGTCGCCCAGTCGGTGTTGTCGAAGGCGTTGCGGGCGGCGGCGATCGCACGCTCGGCGTCGGCGACGCTCGCGTTGGGTGCGTAGCCGACCACCTCACCGTTTGCCGGATTGATCGACGGATAGGTCTGTGCAGCCCCTACGAGCTGGCCGTCGATCAGCATCTGCCGGTCGGACACCTGGCCCCCCGCCGCTTGCTCGGCGCTCGCGATGGTTGCCGTCGCGTCCTGGGCAGGCATCAGCAACTCCTCCAATGGGTGGATAACTCGGTTCTCATCTCCGGCGAATCATACATTCGGCCCATGAGAACTCAAGCCGCGTTGGAGGAACATCCTGTCATCGGACACGCGTCCGATGTGCGTGACTCCGCAACGCATCTCCGCAGTTAGACAGATTGCGCCGAAGTGTCTTGCGAAATGGATCACACCGAGAGTAGCGTTCTCATATCAGAAAGGGAGATTCTTGAGATCCGAGATCCGCTGGTACGGCGACGCTACGGTGCGCGGACGCCGTAGTGAACTGTGTCGTCCTTTCTTCTACGGCAATGGAGACCGTCTGTGAAGACGGCATTGGTGACCGGTGGCGGCTCGGGAATCGGTGCGGCCGTGGCCGCTCGGCTTCGCTCTGACGGCTACCACGTGGCCACGGTCGACCTGAATCCCTCCGATACTGATTTCTCGTACGTCGCCGACGTCTCCGACCGCGCGCAGGTCGACGCCGCGCTGGCCGACGTCCACGCCGCGCTGGGCCCGGTGACCATCCTGGTCAATGCCGCGGGCCGCGACTCCTTTCGCCGGTTCACCGACATCAGCTTCGAAGACTGGAAGAAGATCGTCGACATCAACCTGCACGGCGTCTTCCACACCATTCAGGCCGTTCTGCCCGACATGATCGAGGCCGGCTGGGGCCGCATCGTGAACATCTCGTCGTCGAGCACGCATTCGGGCGCGCCGTACATGTCGGCCTATGTAGCCGCCAAGTCCGGCGTCAACGGGCTGACGAAAAGCCTTGCCCTGGAATACGGCCCGGCCGGCATCACGGTCAACGCCGTCCCACCCGGCTTCGTCGACACCCCGATGCTGCGTAAGGCGGAAGCCCGCGGCAACCTCGGCTCGGTCGACGAGGCCATCAGCCGGACCCCGGTCGGCCGGATCGGCAGGCCCGAAGACATCGCCGCCGCGTGCGCGTTCTTCATCTCCGAGGAGGCCGGCTACATCACCGGCCAGATCCTCGGCGTCAATGGCGGGCGCAACACCTGAGCATGTAGCGGTTCAAGGCTTTAGAGACAACGACATCTGGGCAGTTAGAGAGAGGAACATCTGTGGGACGAGTCCAAGGCAAGGTTGCCTTCATCACCGGCGCAGCGCGGGGGCAGGGCCGCAGCCACGCGCTGAAGCTGGCCGAAGAGGGCGCCGACATCATCGCCGTCGACATCTGCAAGGACTTCGACACCGTTGGCTATCCGATGGCCACCCTCGAGGACCTCGAGGAGACCAAGAATTACGTCGAGAAGACCGGCCAACGCATCGTGACCGCACAGGCCGACGTGCGAGTGGAGGCAGAACTCCGTGCCGCGCTCGAGGCCGGGCTCGCCGAGTTCGGGAAGCTCGACATCGTGGTTGCACAGGCCGGGATCGCTGCCATGAAGGGTCAGCCCCCGATGCAGGCCTGGACCGACGGCATCAACACCAACTTCGTGGGCACGATCAATGCCATTCAGGTCGCGCTACCGCACCTCAAGGAAGGCGCGTCCATCATCGCGACCGCCTCGTCCGCGGCGCTCATGGACGCACACAACAAGCCCAATCCAGGCGGCGACCCCGGCGGTATGGGCTACATGATCTCCAAGCGATTCATCTCGGAGTACGTGCACTACCTGGCCACTGAACTGGCCGTGCGCGGGATTCGCGCCAACGTCATCCACCCGACCAACTGCAACACCGACATGCTGCAGAGCGAACCCATGTACCGCTCGTTCCGGCCGGATCTGGAAAACCCGACGCGCGCCGACGCCGAACCCGTATTCAGCGTTCAGCAGGCGATGCGGGTCAACTACATCGAGCCCGAGGACATCAGCAATGCCGTGCTGTGGCTGGCGTCCGAGGAGTCACGGTTCGTCACCGGCATGCAGTTGCGCGTCGACGCCGGCGGCTACCTCAAGTGGTACGACTACCACGTCTGACGACTGCATCGTAAGGGAAGGGAAACTGTGAAGGTCCGCGTTGATCAGGAGCGGTGCCAGGGGCACACGCTGTGCGCCATGATCGCTCCAGATATGTTCCAGCTCAGTGATATCGACGGCAGCTCGTCACCTGTCACCGAGGTGGTCCCACCCGACCAGGAAGACCTCGTTCGCGAAGCCGTGCAGTCCTGCCCCGAGCAGGCGATCCTCATCGAAGAGGACTGAGACCAGCCTGCCCACCACGAACTATCAAGGGAGACAACGCCTTGAGCATCGATGACGTCACCGACGACACCGATCGGAAGCAGCCGAACTACCACTTCGATCGCCACACGCCGGAGTATCGGGAGCAATTCGGGAAGATCACCGAGGAGATGCAGTCCCGGTGCCCGATGGCGTGGACCGACGTGTACAACGGCCACTGGGTCGCGGCGGGCAGCAAAGAGGTCTTCGAGCTGGCCCGCTGCCCGGTGGTGTCCAACCACCACGATCTCACCGGCGAGACCCCGTATCAGGGCATCACGATTCCAAAAGCCCAGCGGGCCACCGTCGTTCGTGGCGGCATCTTGGAAATGGACGAGCCGGAGCACAGCGACTACCGCGGGGCTCTGAACCCGTACCTGTCCCCTGCCGCCGTCAAACGGTGGGCACCATTCGTCGACGAGATCGTCCGCGCCTCACTCGACGAGAAGATCGAATCGGGGCACATCGACTTCGTCGACGACCTCGCCAACATCGTGCCCGCGGTGCTCACCCTGGCGATGATGGGTATCGAGCTCAAGAAGTGGCCGGTCTACAGCGAGCCCGCCCACCTGTCGGTGTCGACCCCGGAGCATTCACCCGACGCCCCGCGGGTCGCCGAGATGAACCGGCAAATGGGCCTCGACATGGTCACCACCATGATGGAGGTGCGAGAGAATCCGCGGCCCGGTCTGGTGAATGCGTTGCTGCAGTTGCGCATCGACGGTGAGCCCGCCCCCGATCTGGAGATCTTGGGCAACCTGGGGCTGATCATCGGCGGCGGCTTCGACACCACCACCGCACTGACCGCGCACTCGCTGGAGTGGCTGAGTGAGAATCCGCTTGAGCGCGAACGGCTCAGCCGCGAGCGGGACACGCTATTGGCGCCGGCTACCGAAGAGTTCCTGCGCTACTACACCCCGGCGCCGGGTGATGGGCGTACCTTCTCCGGCGACGTCGAATTCGAGGGACACCAGTTCAAGGAGGGTGAGCGTCTCTGGCTGTCGTGGGCGATGGCCAACCGGGATCCCGCGGTGTTCGAGAAGCCCAATGAGGTCATTCTCGATCGAAAGGGCAACCGGCACTTCAGCTTCGGCATCGGCGTGCATCGCTGCGTCGGGTCGAACGTCGCCAGAACGGTATTCAAGGCGATGGTGACCGCTGTGCTCGACCGGATGCCCGACTACGTGTGCGACCCCGAAGGCACTGTGCACTACGAAAGCATCGGCGTCATCCAAGGCATGAAGCATCTGCCCGCGGATTTCACGCCGGGCAAGCGCCTTGGCCCCGGGCTCGACGAGACGCTGGAGCTGCTGCAGAAGGCGTGCGTCGAGCAGGGCCTGGCGCGGCCCATCACCGAACACAAGGAAGCCGCCGTCATCGACTGGCGCTGAACGCCTTTCCGACAAAACGAACGTGGCCCCTCCATTCGGAGGGGCCACGATTCGTTGTGGGCTAGGCCGCGCCCTTCTTGGCGCTGCCGGCCGAGCCACCGGACTTCTTCGACGAGCTGTCGCTCTTGGCCGAGCTGTCGCTCTTGGAATCCGAGGACCCCTTCGACGACGGCGGCTTCGGAAGCGACGGCAGCGACACCTTGGGCGGCGCGGGCAGCGACACCTTGGGCGGCGCAGGCAGCGACAGCTTCGGCGGCGCGGGCAGCGACAGCTTCGGCGGCGCGGGCAGCGACAGCTTGGGCAGCGACGGAGCCGACACCGTCTTGCTCGGAGCAGCCTTGCTCGTGGTTGCCGGTGCCGGAGCGCTGTCCGGGACCTTCAGCGAGACCGTCGGCGCATTGCCGGCGATGCTCGTCACCGAATCGTTGACGCTCTTCACCGTGGCGGCTCCTGCGGCACCGGCCGCGGCCAGGGCCGCAGCCCCTGCTCCGGCGTTGATGCCACCACCGATGTGGATACCACCGAGGTTGAAGCTGATGTTGATCCCCAGGCTCGCGTTGATCGACTTGACCAGGGAGTTCAGCCCTGCCGCGAAGTTCGCACCTGCGGTCGCCAGAGCATTCACCACGGCTTCCGGTGTCGGGAACGCCGCCAGCGCGGCATTGATCGCCGCGTTCAGTGCCGTGCCGCCGACGACCAACCCATTGCGGAGAGCATCGATCAACTGGTTGCCCGCTGCGACACCGGCTTCCAGGCCGGCCTGCAGCACCGCGGCGCCGTTGTTGAACAACTGCTGTCCGGCCGCGAGCACCGTATCGAGCCCGCCGCCGAGCACACCGGTCAGCGCGTCGACAAACGCGGCAGGGCTCGGGAAGTTGGCCAGCGCGGCGTTGAACGCTGCGGCCAACTGCGCGCCACCGTTCGCCAACGCGTTGATGATCGCCTGTGCCCCATCGAGATTCAGGTTGAGCACCGCTTGCAGCGCAAGACCCAGGTTGACGTCGATGTTGCTGAAGGCGTCCACGAGGGCGTTGATGAAGGCCTGCGGGTTCGGGAACGCCGCCAGGGCCGCCTGGAACGCCGCATACAGGGCGCTGGCCGGGTTGCCCAGCGCATCGAGCAGCGCCTGGAAACCGGTGACTCCCGCCGCAATTCCCGCCTGGATCGTGTCCGCCACCTGGCCCGTGAACGTCGTGAAGGCGTTAGCGAGGATTCCCAGCGCGGGGTTGATCGCGCCCAACGCGTTGTTCAGTGCGGCCACGAACGCCTCCGGGCTCGGGAAGTTCGCCAGCGCGGCATTGAAGGCCGCGGCCAACGCCGCCCCACCCGAGACCAGTGCATCGATGAACGCCTGCGGACCATCGATCGCCGCGTTCAGCACGAGCTGCAGTGCGAGCCCAAGGTTGGCGTCGATGTTGCCGAACGCATCCACCAGGGCGTTGATGAACGCCTGCGGGTTCGGGAACGCCGCCAGGGCCGCCTGGAAGGCAGCGAACAACGCACTCGCCGGGTTACCGAGCGCGTCGAGCAGCGCCTGGAAACCGGTGACTCCCGCCGCAATTCCCGCCTGGATGGTGTCAGCGAGCTGGCCGGTGAACGTGGTGAACGCGTTGGCCAGCACCCCGAGCGTCGGGTTGATCGCCGCGAGCGCACCGTTGAGGGCCGCGACGAACTCCGCCGGCGACGGGAAGTTGGCCAGCGCGGCGTTGAAGGCCGCGGCCAAGGCCGCCCCACCGGAGACCAGTGCGTTGATGAACGCCTGCGGACCATCGATCGTCGCGTTGATGATGGCCTGCAGGGCCAGCCCCAGGTTGACGTCGATATTGCTGAACGCCTGAACCAGAGCGTTGAAGAACGCCTGCGGGTTCGGGAAGGCGGCAATGGCCGCCTGGAGCGCCGCGAACAGGGCACTGGCCGGGTTACCGAGCGCATCGAGCAGCGCCTGGAATCCGGTGAGCCCGGCCGCAATTCCCGCCTGGATGGTGTCGGCGAGCTGGCCAGTGAACGTGG
This sequence comes from Mycobacterium sp. BK086, assembly GCA_004362315.1. Classification (GTDB taxonomy): domain Bacteria; phylum Actinomycetota; class Actinomycetes; order Mycobacteriales; family Mycobacteriaceae; genus Mycobacterium. Next base: position 154,608 of record SNWL01000009.1, on the reverse strand, counting down.
TGAAGGCGTTGGCCAGCACCCCGAGCGTCGGGTTGATCGCCGCCAAGGCTCCGACGAACGCATCCACGAAGGCCTGCGGTGACGGGAAGTTGGCCAGCGCGGCGTTGAAGGCCGCGGCCAGTGCCGCCCCACCCTGGATCAGCGCGTTGAGGAACGCCTGCGGTCCGTCGATCGCCGCGTTCAGCACCGCCTGCAAGGCGAGCCCGAGGTTGACGTCGATGCTGCCGAACGCCTGAACCAGCGCGTTGATGAACGCCTGCGGGTTCGGGAAGGCGTTCAGGGCTGCCTGGAAGGCCGCGAACAGGGCGCTGGCCGGATTGCCCAGCGCATTGAGCAGCGCCTGGAAACCGGTGAGCCCAGCCGCAATTCCGGCCTGCAGCGTGTCAGCCAACTGCCCCGTGAAGGTCGTCAGCGCATTGGCCAATACCCCGAGGGTCGGGTTGATGGCCGCGAGCGCACCGTTGAGGGCCGCCACGAATGCCGCCGGCGACGGGAAGTTGGCCAGCGCGGCGTTGAAGGCCGCGGCCAGGGTTGCCCCGCCCGAGACGAGCGCATCGATGAAGCCCTGTAGGCCATCGACACCGAGACTGAGCGCCGCCTGCAAGGCCAGCCCGAGGTTGACGTCGATATTGCTGAACGCCTGAACCAGCGCGTTGAAGAACGCCTCCGGGTTCGGGAACGCCGCCAGCGCAGCCTGGAAAGCCGCGTACAAAGCACTGGCCGGATTGCCCAGCGCATCGAGCAGCGCCTGGAAACCGGTGAGCCCGGCCGCAATTCCGGCCTGGAGCGTGGTAGCGAGCTGACCCGTGAACGTGGTGAACGCGTTGGCGAGGATGCCGAGCGTCGGGTTGAGCGCCGCCAGTGCGCCCGTGAACGCGTCGACGAATGCCTGCGGCGAGGGGAAGTTGGCCAGTGCGGCATTGAAGGCCGCGGCCAGTGCCGCCCCACCTTGGATCAGTGCGTTGAGGAACGCCTGCGGTCCGTTGATGGTCGCGTTGATGACAGCCTGCAGGGCCAGCCCGAGGTTGACGTCGATGTTGCCGAACGCCTGAACCAGCGCGTTGAAGAACGCCTGCGGGTTCGGGAACGCCGCCAGCGCAGCCTGGAAGGCCGCGAACAAAGCGCTCGCCGGATTGCTCAGCGCATTGAGCAGCGCCTGGAAACCGGTGAGCCCGGCCGCAATTCCCGCCTGCAGCGTGTCAGCGAGCTGACCCGTGAAGTTGGTGAAGGCAGTGGCCAGAACGCCGAGGGTCGGATTGATCGCCGCGAGTGCACCGTTGAGGGCCGCAACGAACGCTGCCGGACTGGGGAAGTTGGCCAGTGCGGCATTGAAAGCCGCCGCCAACGCGGCCCCACCGGAGACCAGCGCCTCGAGGAACGCCTGCGGTCCGTCGATGGTCGCGTTGATGACAGCCTGCAGGGCCAGCCCGAGGTTGACGTCGATGTTGCCGAACGCCTGAACCAGCGCGTTGAAGAACGCCTGCGGGTTCGGGAACGCCGCCAGCGCAGCCTGGAAGGCCGCGAACAAAGCGCTCGCCGGATTGCTCAGCGCATTGAGCAGCGCCTGGAAACCGGTGAGCCCGGCCGCAATTCCCGCCTGCAGCGTCTCGTTCAACTGACCCGTGAACGTCGTCAGCGCATTGGCGAGGATGCCGAGGGTCGGGTTGACCGCCGACAACGCAGCGGTCAGAGCGGCGGCGAAGTCCGCCGGGCTCGGGAATGCGGCCACGGCAGCGTTGAACGCGGCAGCGAGCGCGGCGCCGCCGGCCTCGATGGCAGCGGCCAGATCGGCCGCACCCTGGATGCTCACATTGAGCGCAGCCTGCAGCGCCAGTCCGAGGTTGACGTTCACATTGGTGAACGCCTGCACCAGGGCATTGATGAAGACCTGGGGATCTCCGAACTGAGCCACGGCGTTGTCGACCGCTTGGGCGAGCGCGCTGCCGCCGTCGAGTAGACCGTCGACGATGGACTGGACCGCCGTGTTACCCGATCCAATGCCGGAGATGAGCGCGGCCTGCAGCGCGTCACCCAACTGAGTGATCGCGGTGTCGGCGGCGCCGTTGAGGGCGTTGAGCCCGCCCTTCACGCCGTTCCAGCCGTTGTTGATCGCCTGGATGACATCGGAGAGCGAGGACAGTGAGACATCGGCCAGGGCCGAGAGCGCCCGATCTTGCGCTAGATGGAGGTTTGGCGGCGTGACCTGAATGGGCGCCAACGCAATCGCGCTCGCGCCGAATACTGCCACCCCCGCGGTCAGGTATGACCGAACAGCAACGTCCATGACTATCCCTTCAAAATGGCTGTGCCCCGATAGGCGCGAACTTACCTGAGAAGAACCTAAGTAGCCAAGAGATTCCTCTCAGATTTTTTGCGTTGCTAGTCAATTTAAGAAGCGAAATGCTTCCAGTTAGCTGTCGCGAACTTCGCTAAATTTATTTGACGTTCGTGCATACAAATGATTAGCAAATATCGGTGCTGCTGCTGTGCCCATGAGCCGAGCGGGCTGCGACCTGCGTGTGTGCTGCCGACGCCTGGTAGCGCACGTCCCGGCTTTGCGCGCAGGCCATACGCCCGGTCAAGTGATAGCAAGCTGTCCGCTTAACCCGGTGGCCCACAGCCGCCTTCGCCGTGACCGTTGCCCCCGGCAGGCGGCTTCCGGAAAAATTCATGGAGATTCACAGCGGCGACACGCCGCACCGGGCCCGCTCCCACGAGCTCGCCCGGCCGCAGTAGCTCGGGGACTGACATCGCTGACGAGTTTGCGAGCGGTGGTTTGAACCGTGCGCCGGGTGGGAACAGTGGGACCAACGTGTTTCCCAAGCTCACCGAGCGGTAGACCTGGGAGCGCAGCACCGCCAAGGCGGCGAGCGTTATTGGTATTCCCTGATTACGGGGCGCTCTATGTTCGCTGACTGCGTGGATTATCCGGACTTAATTGGGTCCAGTCGCATTAACTAGGTGCGTATTTCTCACAGGATCGCGCTCGCAATCCTAGAAATTCCTGAGAGCCCGTCGATGAGGCCCGGAATCGGTCAGCAAACAATCTGCAGCGGTGCCACCGGTCGGCTTCCGGGACTCCGCGCCCTGCGGGCAGACGGAGATGTACCCAACCGCGAGTCAGAATTAACCCTCGTGCAGAAAGCTGCCGTCACCAGGCGTGAAAAAGCTCTGCTCGCCGCCGTGGGTATGGCGACGAGCAGAGGTGGATCGGGTCGCGCTGGGCGGGATACGGCCTATTTGCCGCGCGGGAGACCCAGAACCTGCTGGGCGATGATGTTGCGCTGGATCTCCGAGGTCCCCCCGGCGATCGTTCCCGAGAAGCTGCGCGCATGACGCTCGAACCAGCTCGCGAAGTAGTGATCCAGGTTCATGTGCGCATACGGTCCCGTGCTGGACGGATGCACCAGGCCATCCGAACCCGCTGCGGCAAGAGCGTATTCGGACGCGCGCAACTCCGCCTCCGAGCCGAACAGCTTGACGACTGACACCGATGCCACGTCGGATTCGCCCCGCGCGGCCTTGGCCAGCCCGGAGGAACCCATCAGGCGCAATGCCTGGTAGTCCATGATCATCGAGGCGTACTGGTCTTTCTCCAGCGGCGTGCGCGGTTCGAAGTCGCCGATCATGTTGGCGATCCGGTCGGCGAATCCCAGCCACATCATCGTGCGCTCGTGGCCCAGGGACCCGTTGGCCACTCCCCAGCCGCCGTTGAGCGGACCGACGAGATTCTCGGCAGGCACCCGCACATCGGTGAAGAACACCTCGTTGAAATCCTTGTCGTCGACCCCGCAGATCGACGCGAACGGCCGGCATACCACCCCGGGCAGGTCGGTCGGGATGATCAGCACGCTGATCCCCTTGTGCTTGGGCGCATCCGGATCGGTCCGTACGAATGTCAGCAGGAAGTCGGCGTCGTGCGCACCGGAGGTCCACACCTTCTGGCCGTTGACCACGAAGTGGTCGCCGTCGCGTACCGCACGCGTGCGCAGGGAGGCCAGATCGGAACCGGCACTCGGCTCGCTCATGCCCAGCGATGCGGTCTTCTCGCCTTTGAGCACGGGCACCGCCCAGCGGTGCTTCTGCTCATCGGAGCCGAACGAGATCAGCGACGCCGCAATGATGTTCACGCCCTGCGGGTTGAAGCTGTGATAGATCCGCCGGTTGCACAGCTCCTCGAGATGGACGAATTGCTGCAAGATCGACGCGTTGCGGCCGCCGAACTCGGGCGGCTGCGCGGGCAGCAGCCAACCGTTGTCGAACAAGAGCCGCTGCCAGCGTCGCGCCCAGTCGGGCATGTGCGACACCGACCGTGGCCGCTCCAGGGTCTCGGCCTCGGTCGGCAGGTTGGCGTCGAGGAACGCACTGAACTCGTCGCGGAAGGCCTCGACGTCGGGATCGAATGAAAGTTGCATCTACAGTTCCCGGTACTCGTCGGCGATGACGGCGCGGTGTTCGGCAGCGCCGCCCAGCATCAGCTCGCCGGCCTTGGCGCGCTTGAGCGCGAATTGGACGTCGTTCTCCCACGTGAAGCCCATGGCTCCGAACAGTTGGAGGCCATGCCGGAACACCACCGACTGGCAGTCACCCGCCGCCGCTTTCGCCATGGCCGCGGCCAACCGCCTGCGCGGGTCGTCGGCGCTGATCGTCAAGGCGGCGAAGTAGGCCAGGGCGCGGGCCCGCTCGATCGCGACGTGCATGTCGACGGCCTTGTGCTGCACGGCCTGGAACGAGCCGATCGGCACCCCGAACTGCTGGCGGTCCCGCACATGCTGCAAGGCCAGATCGAGAATGCGCTGACACGCCCCGACCGTTGTGATCGCCAGGCCGGTCAGTGCGATGTGCCGGGCCCGCTCGGCGTCGGCGTGCACGCGGTCGTCATCGGAGACACGCACACCGGGGAACGTCACATCGGCGACGTGCAGCACCGGGTCGAAAACCTGGATCGGGGTCACGGTCGCGACGGACGCGTCGACGAGGAAGACGCCGCCGTCGGTCACCACGGCCAGCTTCTGCGCGCGGTCGGCGTCCAGGACGTAGCGCGCGGTCCCCGACAGCACCCACCCGTCGGCATCCCGATGTGCGGTGACGCCGTCGAACACCGCCGCGCCCGCCTGCTGCGGGTCGTAGCGGTCGCCGGCCAACGGCGCGAATTGGGTGAGGGTCGCCAGGAACGGGGTCGGGTCCGTCGCGCGGCCGAACTCCTCGAGCACGATCGCGAGTTCGACGGCGTTCTCGGCCTCGGCCAGTTCGGTCCAGCCCGCCTCGACGTAGGACTCCCACAGCGGTCCCGGGTCGACGCCGTCCTCGGCGATCCCGCGGATCAGCGAGGCCGGGCACTGCTTGGCCACCGCGTCGCGCACAGTGTCCTGCCACAACCGCTGATCAGCATCGAATTCCAATAGCACCCGTTGCCTCCTGCCCGGACGGGACCGATGTGAATGGAAATCCAATTCTCCATTCGTGCGCCACCGGTTCTCCCTAGACGGTATCGCACTCTACCGGCTGATTTGCTTGCTGCCTACGGTCGGTTGAGGCAAAGTGGTAATGAGGTTCTACTCTCAATCGCGAGAACAGTATTCTTGCCGTTGAAGAACTTGGATTTACACGCCAGTTCGAGCACCCGGAAGGTGGGTTTGGTGATAGAGCACCGCGACGGGACGACGACTCCCGTGATCGACGCGAGCGTGCACATCTTCTTCGGGTCGACCCCCGAGTTGCGGGGAGTGATGCGGGAGCCGTTCAAGAGTCGTGGCTTCCCCGACTACGAGATGGACTGGTACGGCGCCCCCGGCGGCGAGTACCTCGACGGAACCCGCGGACCCGACCGGCAGTACCCGGGATCCGACCCGGCGTTCGTCGCCCAGCAGCTGTTCACCGATCGTGGGGTCGACGTCGCGGTCCTGCACCCGATGGGCCGGGGCATCATGCCCGACCGGCACCTGGGCACGGCGATCCTGGCCGCCCACAACGAGATGATGGTCTCGCGCTGGCTGGACCACCCCGAGTTCGGCGAGCGCTTCCGCGGCACCATTCGGGTCAACCCCGACGACATCCGCGGCGCATTGCGCGAGATCGACAAGTACAAGGACCACCCCCGCGTCGTGCAGATCGGCATCCCGCTGCAGTCTCGCGAGCTCTACGGCAAGCCGCAGTTCTGGGACTTGTGGCAGGCGGCGGTCGACGCCGGATTACCGGTGGCCGTCCACATCGAAACCGGCGAGGGCATCGCGTTCCCGCCGACCCCGTCCGGGCACACCAGGACCTTCGAGCAGTACCTGGGCTTCATGTCGCTCAATTACATCTATCACCTGATGAACCTGATCGCCGAGGGTGTGTTCGAGCGGTGGCCGGACCTGAAGTTCGTCTTCGCCGACGGTGCCGGCGACATGATGACGCCCTTCATGTGGCGGATGGACTGCTTCGGGCGGCCCCACCTGGAGCAGACGCCGTGGGCGCCGAAGATGCCCAGCGATTACCTGCCCGGACACATTCACTTCATCCACAACAGCCTCGATGGGCCAGGGGATGCCGACTTCGCCGACCAATGGCTGTCCTTCACCGGCAAGGAGGACATGGTGATGTTCGGTTCGAGCTATCCGCACTGGCACTGCGCCGATATCCACGCGCTACCCGCAGCGTGGACACCTGAACAGCGGGAGAAAGTCTGCTGGCGCAATGCCGCGCGGCTCTATGGCATAGACATTCCAGCCGGCGTGACCGCACAGTAGATGTGAGCTAAGGAGACCACGATGACTCTGACCCATAGCCAGGAGCGAGTCGCTCCCGCCGAACGCGTTGCCGTCCGCTGCGTCGACTCAGACGTGCACCCTGTACCCAAGCGCGGGGCGCTGCAGGAGTACATCCCCGAGCCGATTCGCAGCAAGTACTTCAGGAACCACCGGGTCGGCGAGACGATCTACTACGACGCCCCGGACTACGCGCACGCCTACGCGATGCGGGTGGATACCTTCCCCGACGACGGCGAGTTCGCCTGCAGCGACCCCGACCTCGCACTCAAGCAGGCCGTGATGGAGGCGGGCGCCGACATCTGCATCCTCGAGCCCGCACACGCGCCGTGCCGGATACCGGAAGCCACGGCGGCATTGTCCTACGCGCACAACAGCTGGCAGGCCGACCACTGGCTGGACAGCAAGACCAACTGGCACGAACGCTGGCGCGGGTCGATCTGCGTGGCCATCGAGGACCCCGAGGGCGGGGCCCGCGAGATCGAGAAGTGGGCCGAGCACCCTTACATGGCGCAGGTCATGATCAAGGCCGAACCGCGCCCGTCGTGGGGCGACCCCAAGTACGACCCGATCTGGGCGGCGGCCACCAAGGCCGGAAAGCCGGTGAGCTGTCACCTGTCGCGCGGCTTCTTCGAGACGCTGCCGATCCCGCCGGTGGGCTTCCCGAGCTACAACCACGACTTCATGGTCAGCTACTCATTGCTCGCCGCCAATCAGGTGATGAGCATGATCTTCGACGGGCTGTTCGACCGCTTCCCCACCTTGCGGATCGTGTTCGTCGAACATGCCTTCAGCTGGATCCTGCCGCTGATGTGGCGGATGGACGCCATCTACGAGGCCCGCAAGCCCTGGATGGACATCAAGCGCAAGCCCAGCGAGTACGTCAAGGAACACATCAAATTCACCACCCAGCCGCTGGATTACCCCGAGGACAAGACCGAACTCCTTCGGGCCTTCGAGTGGATGGAATGCGAGAAGATCCTGCTGTTCAGCTCGGACTACCCGCACTGGACGTATGACGATCCGCGCTGGCTGGTCAAGCACCTGCCCGAGCACGCGCGGGAAGCGGTGATGTTCCGCAACGGCATCGAGACCTATGGTCTGCCGGATACCGTGCCGGCCCTCGAGGGCCAGACGCGGGTGTTCTGACAGAGATGACCGAACCGAAGAAGCAGCCCCGCCTGGCGCAGGGCCGCGAGCACGTGGTCGCCACCGTCGACGAAATCCCGCCCGGCACACACAAACTGGTGCCGATCGGCCGGCACGGGGTCGGCGTGTACAACGTCAACGGCACGTTCTACGCCATCGCCAACTACTGCCCGCACGAGGGTGGCCCGCTGTGTTCGGGACGCCCGCGCGGGCGCAACATCGTCGACGAGAGTGTTCCCGGCGACGCGGTGATGGTGCGCGACATGGAATTCATCTACTGCCCGTGGCACCAATGGGGGTTCGAGTTGGCAACTGGCACCACGGCGGTCAAGCCCGAATGGAGCATCCGCACCTACCCGGTGCGCGTGGTGGGCGACGACGTGCTGGTGACCGCATGAGCGCCTCGGTGACCGCCGGTCCGCAGCTGCGCGACGGCGAACAGGTCATGGAGATCAACGGCGGCAACGTCGTCTACGAAATCCTGGGAGACACGGGCGATTTCATCGCGCTGACCCCCGGAGGCCGGTACAGCAAGGACATCGAAGGCCTGCGTCCGCTGGCCGAAGAACTGGTCAAGGGCGGCTACCGGGTTCTGCTGTGGGACCGCCCCAACTGCGGCAAGTCCGATCTGCAGTTCTACGGCCAGAGCGAATCCCACATGCGCGCCGAGACGCTGCACGGGTTGATCACCGGCCTGGGTATCGGTCCGTGCATCATCGCCGGCGGTTCCGGCGGTGCCAGGGATTCGATCCTCACGACGATCCTCTACCCCGAGATCGCCACCAAGCTGGTGGTCTGGAACATCGTCGGCGGCGTGTACGGCAGCTTCGTGCTGGGCTCGTACTACCTGGTGCCGAGCATCCTTGCGGTGCGTGGTCTTGGCATCAAAGGCCTTCTGCACGTGGATGAATGGAAGGAGCGCATCGCCGAGAACGCGGCGAACAAGGACCGGATCCTGGCGATGGACGCCGACGAGTTCCTCCGTGTCATCCTGCGCTGGCTCAACGCGTTCGTTCCCAAGCCCGGCCAGGCGATACCCGGTGTCGACGACGAGTTCTTCGGCGATATCAAGGTGCCCACCCTGATCATTCGCGGCGGCGAGAACGACTGGGACCATCCCAAGCGCACGTCGATGGAGGTCAACTGCCTCATCAAGGGTTCGACGCTGATCGACCCGCCGTGGCCCGAGGACGCCTGGGAGCGTGCGGGTGAAGACCGGGCATCCGGGAAGGTCAAGCGGTTCAACATGTTCGACACCTGGGTGCAGGCCGCCCCGGCCATTCTGGACTTCCTGCGCCGATGAGCAGCCGGTTCCACTCACACCAAGCGGATGTGGACCTCGCAATTGGTCGAGGCCTCCAGTGCGGTGTGCACCCGGCTCTCCGGGATCCGAGTCATGTCGTCCTTGCTCAACGTCACGACGATGATGTCGTAGCCGTCGTCGCCAGCGGTCCGGTCGATCTCGCCGCGCAACCCGAACCCGGCCAGCACCCCGTGCGCGTCGTCGTCGGTGCCACGGCTGACATAGGTCACCACGCCGATGACCGGCGCGGTGCCGAATGCCTTGGCACACAGGGTGATCGCGTTGCGTTTGAGCTCCTCGATATCTTCGGGGGCGGTATTGCCGATCAACATCTCGGCTTCGCGCCGACCGCGCGGCATCGCCGCAAGGTTGTTGTCGACCACCGTCACACCGCCCTGATCGGCAAGCGCGCGCAGCGCCGCGACGCCCTCGGCGAGCTGCGCCGGTGTCAGTTCACCGGGCGGGTCGACGTCGACACGAACCACAGCCGTTCTCATGCGCCTCAGCCTAGCGACCGCGTGCCGAGTGCCCGAACCAGAAGAGGTGACCGATGAACGCGCCAGCACCCGCGGGCACGGACTTGACCGTTGCTGCCGCCCCAGGCTGTACGCCCCGACTGCTGCGACTGCCGGCAACGGTGGAGAGCATGAGCGCCTACGTGTCCGCCGGCGGGTACGAGCTGCTCGAGAACGTCGAATCGCTCCTCGCCGAGGTGGAGAACTCCGGTGTGCTGGGCCGCGGCGGTGCCGCGTTCCCGCTGGCCGTCAAGCTGCGCACCGTACGCGCCGCGCACACCCGCGGACATGAGACGGTGGTGCTCGCCAACGGCGAAGAGGGTGAGCCCGCGTCGGTGAAAGACCGTTGGCTGCTTCGTCATCGTCCGCACCTGGTGCTCGACGGCGTACGCCTGGCCGCCCGGATGGTCGGTGCACAGCGGGCCTATGTCTATGTGTCCGACTTCGAGGCGGCGCGCGCCATCGACGCCGCTCTGGGCGAGGTCGGTTTCGATACCTTTGGCGGTCTTGATATTTCGATCGTGACCGTGGAGCCGGGCTACGTAGCGGGCGAAGAAACCGCGGCGGTCCGCGCCGTCAACGGCGGACCGGCCAAACCGACAGACAAGCCCCCGCGGCCCTTCCAACACGGGGTCTCCGGGCATCCCACCCTGGTCAGCAATGTCGAGACGCTGGCCAACCTGCCGTACGTGCAGCGGCACGGCGCAGCGGCCTTCCGTTCGGCAGGCACGCTGGCGTCGCCGGGCACGTTCTTGATGACGATCACCGGCGCGGGCCGGCCGCCGGCCCTCTACGAGGTCCCGCACGGCATGCCCTTCACCGATCTGCTTGCCCTCCATGGTGTTTCACCGGATTCGGTCCAGGGCGCGCTGATGGGCGGTTACTTCGCGGGATTGCTCAACCGCGACGTGCTGGACACCACCCTCGACCACGAGACGTTCCGCGCTCTGGGTTGTGGCCTCGGCTGCGGCGCGATCGCGATCCTGACCGACGACTGTCCGGTGGCCGTGGCGGCCGCGGTGCTGGCCTACTTCGACCGGGAGAACGCCGGCCAGTGCGGGTCGTGCTTCAACGGCACGGCAGCGATGGCGGCTGCCGCCGGTGCGCTGCGCGACGGCGCGGCGACCGCCGAAGACGTCGCCCGCCTGCAGCGCTGGTCGGTCGTGCTTCGCGGCCGGGGCGCCTGCGCCACACTCGACGGCGCGGCCAATGTCGCCGCCAGCCTGCTCAAACATTTCCCCCAGGTCGTCGAACACCATCTGGCCGGTGCCTGCGATCCCTGCGGCTCAGCGGCGTTCAGCGCCCAGCGGCCCTACGAGGTGGAAGCGGTGACCCAGCGATGAGTGACAACATGCGAATCCGGTTGGACCGGACGATCTGCGACGGCTTCGGAGTCTGCGCCAAGCACGCGCCGAAACACTTCTCGCTCGACGACTGGGGCTACGCATCGCTGATCGGCGACGGCACCGTCGAGGAGGCCGATCGGGGCGATGTCCTGCGGGCGTTGTTCGACTGCCCGGTGCACGCCATCGTCGAGATCAGCGACAACGAGTTCGACGGCGAGAAGCGACCGGCCGCGCCTGCGACCGACGAGGATCCGGTCTTCGAGGCCCGCTGGGGATACGCCCAGTGAGCCGCGCTCCCCTCCCCCAGCTCACGACCGAAACCGAGTTCTTCTGGACCTCCGGTGCCGACGGCACGCTGCGGATCCAGGAATGCCAGGGCTGCACATCGCTGATTCACCCGCCGCAACCGGTGTGCCGGTACTGCGGCAGCCACGACCTCAAGGCCCGACCGGTGAGCGGTCAGGCGGTGCTCTCGGCGTTCACCGTCAACGAGCGGTTCAGCATCCCGGGACTGCCCGCGCCCTACGTGGTCGCCCAGGTCGCGATCCAGGAGGATCCGCGAGTTCGGTTGACCACCAACATCATCGACGCCGACCCCGAGGACCTGGAACTCGGCCAGCTCGTCGAGGTGGTCTTCGAACAGAACGACGACGTCTACCTCCCCCTGTTCCGTCCGGTGACGCCCAAGCAGATCGTCGAGATGCCCGCCGACGAGATCGACCCGAAAGACTTCGCCAAACATGTGCGGCCGCCGCTGACCTCCACCAAGTTCGAGGAGCGTTCTGCGATAACGGGTATCGGCGCGTCCCGACTGGGCCGCCGGCTGATGGCCAACCCGCTGGCCTTGACCGTCGAGGCGTGCGAGGCCGCGGTCGCCGACGCGGGTTTGACGTTCGCCGACATCGACGGGCTGTCCACCTACCCGGGTCTCGACATCGCGGGCATGGGCGAAGGCGGGGTGACCGCGCTGGAGGGCGCGCTGGGACTGCGTCCCACCTGGATCAACGGTGGCATGGACACGTTCGGCCCCGGCGGCTCGATCATCGCCGCGATGATGGCCATCGCCACCGGGATGGCCAGGCACGTGCTGTGCTTCCGCACGTTGTGGGAATCGACGTTCCAAGAACTGCTCAAGCAGGGCAAGATGGCGCCGCCCGGCGGGCTACGCACCACCAGCTGGCAGATGCCGTTCGGCGCCACCTCGGCCGCACACACGTTGGCGCTCAACGCCCAGCGTCACTTCGCGCGCTACGGCACGACCCGCGAGACGCTGGGCTGGATCGCGCTCAACCAGCGGGCCAACGCCGCACTGAATCCGACCGCCATCTACCGCGACCCGATGACAATGGACGACTACCTGTCGGCGCGGCCGATCACCACACCGTTCGGCCTCTACGACTGCGACGTCCCCTGCGACGGTGCGGTGGCGGTGATCGTCTCGGCGGTGGAGACCGCCCGCGACCTGCCCAAGAAGCCGGTGCTGTTCGAGGCGGTCGGCACCCAGATCATCGAACGCACCGACTGGGACCAGACGACGCTTACCCACGAACCGCAGGTGCTCGGCCAGTCGGCCCACATGTGGACACGAACATCGTTGCGGCCCAGCGATGTCGACGTCGCCGAGCTCTACGACGGGTTCTCCTTCAACTGTCTGTCGTGGATCGAGGCGCTCGGCTTCTGCGGTATCGGCGAGGCCAAGGACTTCCTCGACGGCGGCACCAACATCGCCCGCGACGGGGTTCTTCCGCTGAACACCCACGGCGGCCAGCTCTCCCATGGCCGCACCCACGGCATGGGCCTGATCCACGAGGCCGTCAGCCAGCTGCGCGGCGAGGCGGGCGACCGCCAGGTCGCCAATGCCACAGTCGCCGTGGCCAGTAGCGGTGGGCTGACCCCGAGCGGGGTGCTGCTGATGCGGGTCGACGAGTGACCACTCCCACCCGCCGGATGGTTCCCGTCGACGGGATCCCGATGTCGGGGCTGTTCGTCGAGGCCGCCGATCCGAAGGCGGTCATCGTCGCACTGCACGGCGGGGCGTCCTCGGCGGCCTACTTCGACTGTCCCGGCCATCCCGATCTGTCGCTGTTACGTGCCGCTGCCGCAGCCGGTTTCAGCGCGGTGGCCCTGGACCGGCCGGGTTACGGCGCGTCAGCGCCGTACTCCGACGCGATGTGGGAACCGGAGCGCCGCGTCGAGCTGGCCTACGGAGCCGCCGACGCGATGCTCGGCGCGCGCGATCGCGGCGCCGGCCTGTTCATCCTGGCGCATTCCAACGGCTGCGAACTCGCACTGCGCATGGCCGTCGCCGAGCGCGGACGCGACCTTCTGGGACTCGAACTGGCGGGCACCGGACTGCGCCAATACCCCGCCGCCCGAGCTCTTCTCAAGCAGGCCACCCCCACCTACCGGCCCGCGGGCATCCGCGAACTGATCTGGGCACCCGAGGAGCTCTACCCCGCCGACGTCGTCAACGCCGTCGGATCCGCCGGAGCCCCACCGCAGGAGGCCGAGGTGTCGACGAACTGGGCCGGCCGCGACTTCCCCGCACTTGCCGGCCACGTCGTCGCGCCGGTCCGGTTCACCGCCGCCGAACACGAAAAGGTGTGGGACTCCACCCCCGAGGCACTGACCGATATCGCCGCGCTGTTCGCCAAGGCGCCGCACGTCGAGATCCACCACCAGGACGGCGCGGGCCACAACCTGAGCCTGGGTGTGGCTGCGGCGCAGTATCATTCGAGCGTTTTCTCATTCGTGGACCAATGCATCACCGCTGATGCGAACCAGGAGGCTGGCTAATGCGCGTCGGATTCATCGGGCTCGGCAGTCAGGGCGCGCCCATGGCACGCCGGATCGTCGAGGGTGGTTACCCCACCACCCTGTGGGCGCGCCGGGCCGCCTCCGTCGAGCCGTTCGCCGACACCGCGGCGACGGTCGCGGGCACCCCGGCCGAGCTGGCCGAGGGCAGTGACCTGGTGTGCCTGTGCGTGGTCGGCGATGCCGACGTACTCGAAGTGGCCACCGGCGAGGGCGGCGTGCTGTCGGGATTGCAGCCCGGCGGCATCATCGCGGTGCACGCCACCGTGCATCCGGACACCTGCCGGAAGCTGGCCGAGATCGCGGGCGCCCAGGGCGTCGCGGTGGTCGACGCACCGGTCAGCGGCGGCGGACCGGCGGCCGAAGAGGGCAAGCTTCTGGTGATGATCGGCGGTGACGACGAAACCGTCGAGAAGGTGCGCCCGGTGTTCGCCACCTACGCCGACCCCATCGTCCACCTCGGTGGTGTCGGCGCCGGGCAGGTCACCAAGCTGCTGAACAACCTGCTGTTCACGGCCAACATCGCGACCGCCAAGACCGCTCTCGACCTCGGCGCCGCGCTGGGTGTGGCACCGGAGAACCTGTCGGAGGTGATCACCCGCGGCTCGGCGAACAGTTTCGCGCTGGGCAGCGTGGCCCGCTTCGGTGGCAGCCTCGACATCCTCAAGCAGGTCGCGGCGGGGCTGCTGCACAAGGACGTGAGCCTGATCGCCGGCATCGCCGAGAACGCGGGCGCACAGCCCGGCGCCGTGCTCGATGCCGCCGACGCCGCATTGAGGTTGATGGACAACCCACGGTGAAAGTCGGCTTCGTCGGTGCGGGCCGGATGGGTGCACCCATGGTGCGCCGGCTGGCCGACGCGGGCCATGACGTCACGGTGCTGGGCCGCACTCCCGAAAAGCTCGTCGCCGCACAGGAGTTGGGCGCGAAGTCGACCGGGAGCCTTGCCGACCTGGCCCGCGACGCGGACGCCGTGGTGGTCTGCGTGTTCACCGACGAGCAGGTGCGCCAGATCTGCCTGACCGACGACCTGCTGGGCACCATGCGCGAGGGCGCGGTTCTGGTGCTGCACACCACGGGCAGCCCGCGCACCGCGGAAGCCATCGCGGAGAAGGCCGGGGCGCGTGGGGTCGACGTGCTCGACGCGCCGGTCAGCGGCGGGCCGCACGATATCGCGGCAGGGACGGTGACGCTGTACGTCGGCGGCGACGAGGACGCCGTAAACCGGGTACGGCCGCTGTTGTCCAGCTATGGCGATCCGGTGTTACACGTCGGGCCGCTCGGTTTCGGCCAGCGGGTCAAGCTGATCAACAACACTCTGTTCGCCGCGCAGATCGGGATCGCGGCCGAGGCGGTGCGGCTGGCCGGCCGCCTCGGTGTCGATGAGTCCGTCCTCTTGAGCGCCCTTCCCCACGGCAGCGGCGCCAGCCGGGCCGTCGACTCGATCGCCCGGGTCGGGTCGGCCGCCGGATTCATCAGCGCCGTCGGCGAATTCATCGGCAAGGACGTGGCCGTCGTCCGGGCGACGGTGGCCGATCTGGGCAGCGATCTCGGCCTGCTCGACGAGGTGGTCGACGCCGCCCTTTCCCCGGAAACGATTAGGTGATTTAGCCATTTTCAGCTCTCCCGCGCGCCCCACTGTTAGCGTTACAATCAACCAGCCTTCCGTAACGCTTATAGCCCAGCTCTCGCCTCGGAGGAGAACGCAATGACCCAGGCCGAACTCGTCTTCGATCCGTTCTCGCAGGAGTACTTCGCCAACCCGTTCGACATCTACGAACGGATGCGCGCCGAGGCTCCGCTCTACTACGACACACGCGAGGACTTCTACGCCCTCTCGCGCCATGAGGACGTGTCGGCCGCGCTCAAGGATCACGACAGTTTCTCGTCGTCCCGGGGCTGCGATCTGGCGATGGTGAAGGGCGACGAGCCGCCGCAGAAGTCGATCATCTTCATGGATCCGCCCGAGCATCGCCACATGCGCAGCCTGCTCAACAAGGCCTTCACCCCGCGCGCGGTGCAGTCGCAGAAGGAAGTGGTCCACGAACTCGTCGACAAGTATCTGGCGGCGGCCAATCCGGATGCGTTCGACGTCGTCCAGGATTTCTCCGGTCCGTTCCCGGTCGAGGTCATCACCCGGATGGCCGGCGTTCCCGAGGAATACCGTCAGCAGGTCCGGCACTGGATCGATACGAGTCTGAGCCGCGAGCCCGGGCAGATCGGGTACAGCGAGGCCGGCATGCAGGCCAACGTCGACACCGCGATCTACTACTACGGCCTGGTTCAGGAACGGCGGGAGAACCCGCAGGACGACATGATCAGCCGCCTGATCGCCGCCGAGATCCCCGACGACGACGGCAACCTCCGCCGCCTCGACGACATCGAGATCTGCGGTTTCGCAACACTTCTCGGCGGTGCCGGCGCCGAGACCGTCACCAAACTGATGGGTACGGCGGCGGTCAACTTCGCCCGCTTCCCCGAACAGTGGCAGAAACTGCTCGACGACCGCGACAAGATCCCCGCCGCCGTGGAGGAGCTGCTGCGCTTCGAGGGCCCGGTGCAGTACAACGTGCGGTTCACGCTGCGTGACACCGAGGTTCCCAGCGGCAAGATCCCGGCGGGCAAGCCGGTGTTCCTGCTGATGGCGTCGGCGAATCGCGACTCGGCCGCGTTCACCGACGCCGACACCTTCGACATCGACCGCGACCGCACCGAGGCGCAGAACCTCGGGCTGGGCTACGGCATCCACAGCTGCCTGGGTGCTGCCCTGGCTCGCATGGAAAGTGCCATCGCACTGGAGAAACTGCTCGATTTCATGCCGCGCTACGAAGTGCAGTGGGACGGCTTGCGGCGCGTCCAGATGCAGAATGTCGCGGGCTTCTCCCACGTCCCGGTTAGGGTGCTGCGATGAAGAAGATCGAGGTGGACTTCGGCCTGTGTGAGGCCAACGCGATCTGCATGGGGATCATCCCCGAGGTGTTCGATCTCGACGACCAGGACTACCTGCACGTCCTCACCGACGAGGTCACCCCGGAGAACGAAGAGAAGGTCCGGGAAGCGGTGCGCCAGTGCCCCCGGCAGGCCATCTCCATCAAGGAATAACGCTTCGCCCGGCGATGGATGCCGGGTAAGCTTCGCCACGATATCAAGTAGTTGATACTTGCCGTGGGAGGCCGACCGCGATGACGACAGTGCAGGAACGCGAGCCCGACTTCGCGCAACCGTGGGCACCACACCGCAAGCGGATCTACCTCGGCACCGCACTGTTCACCGGCTTCATGTTCGTGGCGCTGACGATCTGCGTCAGCGCGGGCGTCATTGCGCCGACGTTCACCGTCGATGTGATCGCGAACCTGATCTTCGGCATCCCGGTGATCCTGCTGCCGTTCGTCATCCTGTGGGATGCGCCGGGCGAGAAGCGAACCCGGCTAGACAAGGCCGCCGAGCTGACTTTGTTCTACCTGCCCTACACCGCAGGCAGCCAGATCGGCTACGAGCTGGTGTTCCTGATCGGGCATCCGCTCGGATTGTGGGCGCCGACAACAGATCCCGGCTGGAAGTGGCTGTGGTGGCAGTACGGCCTTGCCGACGCCCGATACGTCAGCGGCAACCCGTGGACTTTCGCCCTGGAGGTCGTCGGAGTGATCACGGGTGTGACGGTGTTCGTCGTCTGGACCCGGCTGATCCGGCCGGACCTTGCGCTGGAATCCCGAATCCGTTGTCTCTGGCTGGCATTCGCCGGCTGCGCGATCCTGATGAGCAGTACGGCCGTGTATTTTCTGGCCGAGGTGGGCGCGGGATTCTCCGACATCGGACAGGGCGCATTCGGCCTGTGGTTCAAGTTCATCGGCGAGAACGTGCCGTTCATCGTCCTACCGCCGCTGGTGCTGTACTCGATCCACCTGCAGATCGACTACCTCACCCGCAAGGCCGCACGGACTTCGATCAGCTAGCCGGGACCAGGTCGGCGCCGATCGGCGCGCAGTTCATCGCACCGCTGCGGAAAGTCTCGGTGGGCGCCACCGCGATATCGCTGACCGCAGCGGCCGCCAGCGCCTGCGCCTTGAACACGCGCGCGGCCGAACTCAGCCGGTGCTCAACGGAATCCACGTTGCGGTCGAACTCGGCCGGCTGCGCCTCGCCCCACAGCGCGACCTCGGTCATGCCGTAGTCCAGTGCTCGCAGTACACCCTCGCGGACGCGGGCGTCGGTGTCGACGAGGTCGGCGGCGACAGCCAGTGCCTGCGGGTGCGGTTGGTCGTCCCCGGCCTCCAGCACCGACTCGAAGTCGACGGTCTGGGCGCCCAGGATCGACAGCGGACGGGTGTCACCGGGTTCGGCGAGCAGCACGTTGACGTCCCAGCCGGCCATCACGCGATCGAAGATCCAGCCGCCGGCGTGCTGAACGGCTTCGGCGACACTCGGCGCGACGATGTCGAGCCGGTACCTCATGATCCGGCGTGGCGTGTCAGCTGGGTCGCCAGCGACCTGGAGTACTCCCGGAACACGTCGGTCAGCGGAATCGACGGGTCGAGTAGCCATGAGGTCTCCATTCCGTTCACAAATGCCAGGATTTCGATGGCCTTGCGGGCCGCGTTCACGTCGGTTCGATAGCGGCCGTCGGCCTGACCGCTGCGGATCCGCTCGGCGATGATCTCGACCGCCTGCCGGTAGCGGTCCACCAGTCGGTCGTGCAGTGGGGCGTCGGGCGCGATGTTCTCGACCATCAGGACCGCGAAGGTCCCCACGAGCTGCGGTGACCGGTCGAACCGGTCGGCGGCATTGGCGATGCCCTCAACGAGATCGCCGAACAGATAGTCGGCGTGCTCGCTGTCGTCGGCATCGCGGGCGTCGAGCACCGCGTGCAGCAGTTGTTCCTTGGATTCGAAGTGATGCAGCAGCCCGGCCGCGGTGACGCCGGCCTCCCTCGCGATCTGAGCCAGGGTGGTGTTTCGCCAGCCGTTGCGCGCCAACAGCCGCTGTGCGACGTCGAGAATGCGCTGCTTGCGATCCTCACCCTTGGCCAGAAGGGTTGCGTAGGGCCGGGTCGCGGTCACTGCACTCCCTTCCTCAGACCAACCTAGTGAACACACAGTAGGTTGGTTTGGGCCGGTGTGACAAGGGTCTCAGCGGAAAAAGTTCTGAAGTGATCGGACCGCTTACGACGAGATCCACTTGAGGGCTGTGAATCGGGGCGAAATGCAGCCCTGAGGTCGCTCTCGGCGGGCTAGAGCCCCAGCGATTTCGCGATGATCACCTTCATGACCTCGCTGGTGCCGGCGTAGATCCGGGCCACCCGCGCATCGGTGTAGAGCCGGGCGATCGGATACTCCATCATGTAGCCGTAGCCGCCGAACAGCTGCAGGCAGCGATCGATCACCCGCTGCTGCATCTCGGTGCAGAAGAGTTTGACCCGGGCCGCGTCGGCACCGCTGAGCTCACCCTCGACGTGCAGGCTCACCGCCCGGTCGAGCATCGCCTGGGCGGCCTCCACCTCCGTCGAGCAGGCGGCGAGTTCGAACTTGGTGTTCTGGAACGAGGCAACGGGGCTGCCAAATGCCTTGCGGTTCTTGGTGTAGTCGATCGCGGCCGCGATCGCCGAGCGAGCTTGGGCCACCGAGCCGACCGCGACGGTGAGCCGCTCCTGGGCCAGGTTGTGCCCGAGATAGCTGAAGGCCTGACCCTCCTCCCCCAGCACATTGGTGGCCGGCACCCGGACGTCGACGAAGGACAGCTCCGCGGTGTCCTGCACCTTGCAGCCCATCTTCTCCAGCTCGCGTCCCCTGGTGAAGCCCGCCATACCGTCCTCGACGACCAGCAGGGTCAGCCCCGCGCGGCGGTTGTCCGGATCGGTGGAGGTGCGCGCCACCACGACCACCAGGTCGGCCTGCATGCCGCCGGTGATGAACGTCTTGGCCCCGTTGACGATGTAGTCGTCACCGTCACGCACCGCCGTCGTCCGGACCCCGGCCAGGTCCGACCCGGTGCCGGGCTCGGTCATCGCGACCGCGGTGAGCAGGGTGCCCGCGGCCAGACCCGGGAACCACCGGGCCCGCTGTTCGTCGTTCGCATAGTGCAGGAAGTACGGCAGGATCACCTCGAGCTGGGTGCGCACCGTCGACAGCGTCACCAGCGCCCGGGCCGCTTCCTCCTGCAGCACCACGTTGTAGCGATAGTCGTCCTGTCCGCCGCCGCCGTACTCCTCGGGCAGGGTGATGCCCATGATCCCGGTCTCGCCGAGTTTGGCGAACGTCTCGCGCGGCATCCGGCCCGCCTTCTCCCACTGCGGGTAGGCGGGCACGATCTCCTTCTCGATGAAGTCGCGGGCGAGCTCGCGGAAAGCCTCGTGGTCTTCGGTGAACAGATCGCGGCGCATCAGATCCCTTTAGTTGATCAGTTCGACGACGGTGGCGTTGGCGGTGCCGCCGCCCTCGCACATCGTCTGCAGTCCGTAGCGAATTCCGTTGTCGCGCATGTGGTACAGCATCCGGGTCATGAGCACCGCACCCGAGCCGCCGAGCGGGTGGCCCAGCGCGATCGCCCCGCCCAGCGGGTTGATCCGGTCGGCCTTCGCGCCGAGCTCGACCTGCCAGGCCATCGGCACCGGCGCGAACGCCTCGTTGACCTCGAACACCCCGATGTCGTCGACCCCGAGACCGGTCTTGCTCAGCACCTTCTGCGTCGCGGGGATGGGACCGGTGAGCATCATCACCGGATTGTCACCGGCGACCGCGCCGTGGACGTAGCGGGCCAGCGGCCGCCAGCCTTGCGCGGCAGCATATTCGGCGGAGGTGACCAGCAGCGCGGCTGCGCCGTCGGAGATCTGCGAGGAGTTGCCGGCGTGGATGACGCCGTCCTCGGTGAAGGCCGGCTTGAGCCCGGCCAGTTTCTCGACGGTGGTCCCCCGCCGGATGCCCTCGTCGGCGTTGACGACGCCGCCCTCGGTGGCCACCGGGACGATCTGGTCGTCGAACGCGCCGCGATCCTGTGCGGCAGCGGCGAGTTCGTGGCTGCGGGCCGAGAACTCGTCGAGATCGGTGCGGCCCAAGCCCCACTTCTGCGCGATCATCTCCGCCGAAATGCCCTGGTTGAACGAGAAGTCGTCATAGCGCTCGAGCACCTTGGGGCCATACGGCATACCGGTGGCGCGCGCCGACCCGAGCGGCACTCGGCTCATCACCTCGACACCGCCGGCGACCACCACGTCCTGCTGGCCGGACATGACGGCCTGCGCTGCGAAATCCAATGCCTGCTGGCTGGATCCGCACGCCCGGTTGACGGTCGTGCCCGGAATGGACTCCGGCCAGCCCGCCGCCAGGACGGAGAACCGGCCGATATTGCTGGACTGGTCTCCCACCTGCGACACGCAGCCCCACACCACATCGTCGACCGTCGCCGGGTCGAGGCCGGTGCGCTCGGCGAGCGCGTTCAGCACCAATCCGGACAGGTCGGCGGCGTGCATGCCGGACAGTCCGCCGTTTCGCTTGCCGACCGGGGTCCGCACGGCCTCCACGATCACCGTTTCACGCATGGCTGCTCCTCATTGTCAGGCGACGACGCCTTGCGCGCGCAGTCGGTCGATCTCGCCCTCGGACAAGCCCAATTCGGCCAGCAGGGCGTCGGTGTGCTGCCCGAGGCCGGGTACCGGTCCCATCGGCTGTTCATATCCGTCGATGATCGGCGGCGGCAGGATCGCCTCGATCGGCCCTGCCGTGGTCTGCACCGTCCGCCAGCGGTCACGATCGGACAGCTGCGGGTGCGCCAGCACATCGCTGGGCAGATTGTAGCGGGCGTTGCCGATGCCCGCGGTGTCGGCGGTCTTCTGGATGTGCGCGAGATCGTGCTGAGCACACCAGGTTTGGATTGCCTCGTTGAGAACGTCACGGTGAGCACAGCGATCGGAGTTGGTGGCATACCGGGGATCGTCGGCCAGGTCGGGTCGCTCGATGATCTCGCGCGCCAACCGTTGCCACTCGCGGTCGTTGGTGGTGCCCAGCACCACCGTCTGGTCATCGGCCGTGGCAAAGGAGCCATAGGGCGCGACGGCCGGCGAGTTCATCCCCAGCGGCTGCTGGTCGATTCCGGAGTGCTGGGCGTAGGTCAGCGGATAGCCCATCAGGTCCATCATCGTGTCGAACAGGCTCACGTTCACCGCTGCGCCCCGGCGTTCGCGGCCCTCCCGGGAGATCAACAGCGCCATGATCGACAGCGCCGAGTACAGACCGGTGGAGATGTCGGCGATCGGCGGCCCGGGCTTTGCCGGCATGCCGGGATAGCCTGTGACCGAACATGATCCGGATTCCGACTGCGCCAGCAGGTCATAGGCGCGCTTGTTCGACAGCGGCCCGCCTGCGCCGTAGCCGTCGATCTCGACGGCGATCACGTCGGGATGCCGCTCACGCAGCTGGTCGGGCGAGATACCCAGCCGGGCGGTCGATCCCGGAGCCAGGTTCGACACCAGCGCGTCCGCGCCGTCGAGCAACCGGTGCAGGATCTCGAGACCCTCGTCCGCCTTGAGGTTCAGCGCGATGGATTCCTTGTTGCGGTTGGCCCACACGAAATGGGCAGCAAGGCCACCGGGTCCGTTGACGACGTCGTCGTAGTGGCGGGCGAAATCACCGCCGGCCGGGTTCTCGACCTTGATGACCCGGGCGCCGAAGTCGGCAAGGACACGCGAGCACATCGGCGCCGCCACCGCCTGTTCCAGGGCCACGACGGTGATACCGGCCAGCGGGGCTGCCGGTCCTTGCGCAGAAGTCATCAGATCACCATACGGTCGGCGCAGATACTGGCCACTAATAGCTCTTGGGCAGGCCGAGAACGTTGGCGCTGAGGAAGTTCAGGATCATCTCCTGGCTGACGGGTGCGATCTTCATCAGGCGCGATTCCCGGAAGAACCGCGAGATGTTGTACTCCTCGGAATAGCCCATGCCGCCGTGGGTCTGCAACGCGCGATCGGCCGCCCCGAACCCTGCGTCCGCGCACAGGTACTTGGCCATATTCGCTTCCCGGCCGCAGGACTTGCCGTTGTCGTAGAGCCAGGTCGCCTTGCGCAGGATCAGCTCGGCGGCATCCAGGCGCGCCAGTGAGTCCGCCAGCGGGAACTGGATGCCCTGGTTCATCCCGATCGGCCGGTCGAACACGATGCGCTCATTGGCGTATTTCACCGCCCGGTCCAGTGCCACCCGCCCGATGCCCAGCGCTTCCGCGGCGATCAGCATCCGCTCGGGGTTCAGCCCGTGCAGGATGTAGGAGAACCCCTTGCCCTCTTCGCCGATCCGGTCGGACACCGGGATCCGCAGATCGTCGATGAAGACCTCGTTGGAGCTGACGGCGTTGCGCCCCATTTTCTTGATGGGCCGGATGTCGACGTGGTCGCGGTCGATGTCGGTGAGGAACAGCGAGAGACCTTCTGTCGGCTTGCCTCCCCGCTTTTCCACGTCCTCGCGGCTCTCGGTCCGCGTGAGCAGCAGGATCTTCTCGGATTCCAGCGCCTTGGAAATCCACACCTTGCGGCCGTTGACGACGTAATGGTCGCCATCACGTTTTGCGAACGTCGTGATGCGCGAAGTATCCAGTCCCGCACCGGGTTCGGTGACACCGAAGCAGACATGCAGGTCGCCGTTGACGATCCGGGGCAATGTCGCGGCCTTCATCTCCTCGGAGCCGAACACGACAACCGGCTGCATCCCGAAGATCGACATGTGGATGGAGCTCGCGGCGTTCATGGCACCGCCGGATCGCGCGACCTCCTCGGCCAGGATCGTCGCCTCGGTGATGCCCAAGCCGTGGCCGCCGTACTCCTCCGGGATGGTCATGCCGAGCCAGCCGCCCTTGGCAATGGTGTCGTAGAACTCCTGGGGGAATTCGTGCGCCTGGTCCTTCTCCATCCAGTACTGGTCATCGAAGCGTGATGCCAGCTCGCGCACCGACTTTCGGATCAGTTCCTGATCTTCGGTCAGCTCAAAGCTCATACCTGAAGACACACCCACACTCCTCTACTCCCAATCGGCACGCAGCCGAGCGCGCCGGTGCGATCAACGTTGTGCGCACCGGCGCCGTCGTTCCGCGGACCCGGTCAGTCCGTGTTGCCACTCATCTCTTTGGCATTCGCCGCGAAATCGGCGAAGTTGGCGCCCGTCTTCTCCTTCTTCGACAGTGCCTGGATCGAGACGTCGTGCCCTTCGGCGGCCTTACGCAGCGCGCCGATGGTGGCCTGTTCCTTCGAGATGTGGGTGAAGGGGTCCCAGTGGTACCAGCGCATCGCGTTCTCGTAGGTCATCTTGTTGATGTCGTCGTCGGGCACGTTGTGTTCACGCAGCACCTCGTCGAGCTGCTCAGGCGCGCCGGGCCACATCGAATCCGAGTGCGGGTAGTCGGCTTCCCAGCAGATGTTGTCGATGCCGACGTCGTTACGTAGTTGCACGCCAACGTGATCGGAGATGAAGCAGGTCAGGAAGTGGTCGCGGAACACCTCGGAGGGCTTCTTGCCCTTGAAGTCCTGCCCGGTCCAGGTCGAGTGCATCTCGAAGGTGCGGTCGGCGCGCTCCAGGAAGTACGGAATCCAGCCGGTGCCGCCCTCACTCAGGGCGATCTTCAAATCGGGGTATTCCTTGATCGGGCGCGACCACAACAGATCGGCGGCGGCCTGCACGATGTTCATCGGCTGCAGCGTGATCATCACGTCCATCGGCGCATCCGGCGCGGTGATGGCGAGGCGGCCCGAGGACCCGATGTGCACGTTGAGCACGGTGTCGGTATCCACCAGGGCGTCCCACATCGGCTTCCAGTGGTCGAAGTCGTGGAAGCTCGGATAGCCCATGGCTGCCGGGTTCTCGCTGAACGTCAGCGAGTGCACGCCGCGGGCGGCGTTGCGTCGGATCTCGGCGGCACAGGCCACCGGGTCCCAGATCACCGGCAAGGTCATCGGGATGAACCGGGCCGGATAGGCGCCGCACCACTCCTCGACATGCCAGTCGTTGTAGGCCTGCACCAGCGCCAGCGAGAACTCCGGATCCTCGGTCGCGAACAGCCGGCCCGCGAAACCGGGGAACGACGGGAAGCACATCGAGCCGAGGATGCCGCCGGCGTTCATGTCCTTGACCCGCTCGTCGACGTTGTAGCAACCGGGCCGGATTTCATCGAGACCCTGGGGCTCCAGGCCGTACTCCTCCTTGGGCCGGCCGGCCACCGCGTTGAGGGCGACGTTGGGGATCGTGATGTCGCGGAAGCGCCACATGTCCGAGCCGTCGGGGTTGTGCACCAGCCGGGGCGCGTCGTCGGCGTACTTCTTCGGCAGATGGTTCTTGAACATGTCGGGCGGCTCGACAATGTGGTCGTCCACGCTGATCAGGATCATGTCCTCTTTGCGCACTGCGGTTCCTTCCGTCGGGCCCTCTCTAATGAAAACTAGCTTCTCATTCCGCGAGAATCAACATCCGGTAATCGTCTTACCGGTGCGTCCCGGCCGTAGGCTGGCACCCGGACACGCCCACCCGACCTCGGTTTTTCCGCCCTGCTCACGTGCGGGGATTGACCTTCCGGCAAGATCGTGGAAATCTGTTATCCGGATATGAGAATGAGATTCTCCACCTTGAGAGGAGGCTACCGGTGCGCCTGACGCCGCTACCTGCGGAACAGTGGGACGACGACGTGCAGCAGGCTCTGAAGGGCATGCTGCCGCGCGACCGGCAGAACCCCGAGGGCGCAGGCACGGCGCTGTCCACGCTCGTCCGGCATCCGGACCTCACCAAGGCCTATCTCGGCTTCAACGTGTACCTGCTGTTCCGCTCGACGCTTCCGGCCCGGCTGCGCGAGGTGGCGGTATTGCGGGTCGCGCATCGGCGGAACTGCGCCTACGAGTGGGCGCATCATGTCGAGATGGCCAAGGCGGAGGGACTGACCGACGCCGACGTCGACGCCATCCGGGGCGGCGGAGCCAACGACGAGCTCGACCGGCTGGTGGTCAAGGCCACCGACGAGCTCGAAACCCAGTCGAATCTCACCGACGAAACCTGGGCAGCGCTCGGCGAGCATCTCGGCGAGCGTCAGCGCATGGATTTCGTCTTCACCGTCGGCGCCTACGGCATGTTGGCCATGGCGTTCAACACTTTCGGCGTACAGCTCGAGAACGAAAGGTAAGTACGTGGCATTTTTCAAGAAGCCGGATGTCGGTAGCTGGACAGAGAACTGGCCCGAACTCGGCACCGCTCCGGTCAACTACGAGGACTCGATCGACCCCGAGCACTGGAAGCTGGAGCAGCAGGCCATCTTCCGAAAGACTTGGCTGCAGATGGGCCGAGTGGAGTTGGTTCCGAAGAAGGGCAACTACATCACCCGTGAGCTGCCGTCGGTCGGCCCGGGCACGTCGATCATCATCGTCAACGACGGTGAGCAGATCCGCGCGTTCTACAACTTGTGCCGTCATCGCGGAAACAAGCTGGTGTGGAACGACTATCCCGGCGAAGAGGTTTCGGGCAGCTGCCGGCAGTTCGTCTGCAAGTACCACGCCTGGCGCTACTCGCTGCAGGGTGACCTGACCTTCATCCAGCAGGAGCAGGAGTTCTTCGACGTCGACAAGGCCGACTACCCGCTCAAGCCGGTGCGGTGTGAGGTGTGGGAAGGCTTCATCTTCGTCAACTTCGACGACAGCGCGGTCTCGCTCGAGGAGTACTTGGGCGAATTCGCCGAGGGCCTGAAGGGCTATCCGTTCCACGAGATGACCGAGCACTACAGCTACCGCTCAGAGGTCGGAGCGAACTGGAAGCTGTTCATCGACGCCTTCGTCGAGTTCTACCACGCGCCGATTCTGCACATGAAGCAGGCGGAAAAAGAGGAGGCCGAGAAGCTGGCCAAGTTCGGCTTCGAGGCTCTGCACTACGACATCAAGGGCGATCACTCGATGATCTCGTCCTGGGGCGGCATGAGCCCGCCCAAGGATCTGAAGATGGTCAAGCCGATCGAGCGGATCCTGCACAGCGGCCTGTTCGGCCCGTGGGATCGCCCCGATATCAAGGGCATCCTGCCCGACGAGCTGCCACCCGCGATCAACCCCGGCCGGCACGCGACATGGGGCCAGGACTCGTTCGAGTTCTTCCCCAACTTCACGCTTCTGTTCTGGGCGCCCGGCTGGTATCTGACGTACAACTACTGGCCCACCGCGGTGGACAAGCACATCTTCGAGGCCGACCTGTACTTCGTGCCGCCGAAGAACCTGCGCGAGCGGCTGTCCCAGGAATTGGCCGCGGTGACGTTCAAGGAGTACGCATTCCAGGACGCCAACACGCTGGAGGCCACGCAGACCCAGATCGGCACCCGGGCTGTGCTCGACTTCCCGCTGTGCGACCAGGAGATCCTGTTGCGCCACCTGCACCACACCGCGCACAAGTACGTGGACAGGTACAAGGAGTCATTGGCCAACGGGAACGGAAACGGGTCAGCCGCTGCGCTGGGCGCCAAGGCTGAAGAAAAGGATCCTGCAAATGTCTAAGCTGCCAGAGGAATTCGCCGACCTGGAGCGCTTCGCCGACTGGTGCCTGCCGACCGAGGAAGAGCGCTACCAGAAGCGCCTGAGCTCGTCCATGGAGGAGATGCAGGAGCTGTACGACGCCGGTATGGAACGGCTGGAAGACATCATGGTGTACGTCGACGCCCGCTTCCCGCTCAAAGGCATGCCCGAAGACGCCAAGGCTCTGGTACATCTAGGACAGTCGATCGTCCAGGTGAGCTTTCCGATCGAGGTGTGGAAGCAGCCCCGTGTGCTCGACAGTGGTGCCGCATATATCGGATTGATCAAGGAGCCGGTGGTCTGAGCGTGCTAACCCTGAAGGCTGCCGGGTACGTCGACGTCGACGCGGGCGAGATTGTCCGCCCCGGCATCGTGAAGGTGGACGGCGAGCTTATCGTCGGTGTCGGTGGCGAACCCGAAGGCGAGATCGTCGACCTCGGCGATGCGATCCTGCTGCCGGGCCTGATGGACATGGAGGTCAACCTCCTCATGGGTGGCCGGGGTGAAAACCCCGGCCTTTCCCAGGTTCAGGACGATCCGCCGACCCGGGTTCTGCGTGCGGTGGGCAATGCCCGCCGCACGCTGCGCGCCGGTTTCACCACGGTGCGCAACCTCGGTCTGTTCGTGAAAACCGGCGGCTATCTGCTCGATGTCGCACTGGGCAAGGCGATCGACAAGGGCTGGATCGAAGGCCCGCGGATCATCCCGGCCGGCCACGCCATCACCCCGACCGGCGGCCACCTGGACCCCACGATGTTCGCCGCGTTCATGCCCGGCGTGCTGGAGCTGACCATCGAGGAGGGTATCGCCAACGGGGTCGACGAGATCCGCAAGGCGGTGCGCTACCAGATCAAGCACGGCGCGCAGCTGATCAAGGTGTGCTGCTCCGGCGGTGTCATGTCGCTGACCGGTGAAGCAGGCGCGCAACACTATTCGGACGAAGAGCTACGTGTCATCGTCGACGAGGCGCACCGGCGCGGATTGCGAGTGGCCGCACACACCCATGGCGCGGAAGCCGTCAAACATGCGGTGGCGTGCGGGATCGACTGCATCGAACATGGCTTCCTGATGGACGACGAGGCGATCCAGATGCTGGTCGACAACGACCGCTTCCTGGTGACCACCCGCCGCCTGGCCCAGGCCATGGACGTCTCGCACGCACCTAAGGTGTTGCAGGACAAGGCAGCCGAGATGTTCCCGAAGGCAGAGACGTCGATCAAGGCCGCCTACGAAGCCGGGGTGAAGATCGCGGTCGGCACCGATGCGCCCGCCATCCCGCACGGGAAGAATGCCGACGAGCTGGTCACCCTGGTGGAATGGGGAATGCCACCGGCAGCGGTGCTGAGGGCAGCGACGGTCGTCGGCGCCGACTTGATCAACGCCACCGACCGGGGCCGGATCGCCGAAGGTTTACTGGCCGATATCATCGCCGTGCCCGGTGATCCGTTGTCTGACATCACCGTGACCCAGGACGTTCGATTCGTCATGAAAGGCGGGAAAGTCTATGTCCACAAGACGGACTGACGACATCGTCGAGATCCAGCAGTTGTTGGCCCGCTATGCGGTGACCATCACCCAGCTCGACGTCGAGAATCTGGTCAAGGTCTTCACCGAGGACGGCACCTACAGCGCCTTCGGCGAAACATACTCGCTGGGGCGGTTTCCCGAGCTCGTCGACGCCGCACCCAAGGGGTTGTTCATGACCGGCGAGTCGCTGGTCGAATTCGACGAGAACGACCAGGACAAGGCCACCGGAACCCAGCCGCTGTGCTTCATCGAGCACTCCGCCCACGACATGCGGATCGGCTACTACCGCGACACCTACCTCCGCACCGACAAGGGCTGGCGGCTGAATACCCGTGCGATGACGTTCATTCGGCGCACCGGTGTGCACGATTCGGGCCGTCCGCATGCCATCGGCCGGCCGGCTGGCGGATGACCGACGATCTGCACGACCCGGCCGCCTTTCGGACGGCGCTGCGGGCGTGGCTCGACGAGAATGACCTCACGCCACCCGACGACCACTCGTTGGGCGGCCACATGCGGCAGTTCGCGCGGGTCATGCGGGCGCTGTACGACGGCGGCTGGGGTCGCTACGGCTGGCCCGAGAGCGCCGGTGGTCTTGGCGGCCCAGATATGTTGCGGGCCATCGTCGGCGAGGAGATCGTCGGACGGCGGCTTGCCGAGCCCGGTCCGTACTCGATGATCGAAGTGCTGGCCCCCACGATGATCGACTACGCCACACCGGAATTGGCCGCCGAGATGCTGCCGAAGATGCTGTCGGGCGAAGAGCAGTGGTGCCAAGGGTTTTCCGAGCCGGGCTCGGGCAGCGACCTGGCGTCCCTGACCACGCGCGCCGTCCAGCAGGGTGATCAGTGGATCGTAAACGGCCAGAAGGTGTGGACCAGCTTCGCGCAGTTTTCGCACAGGTGCATCCTGCTGACCCGCACCGGCGACGCGGACACTCCCAACCATCAGGCGATTACCGCGTTCTTCGTCGACACCGATACCCCGGGCATCACGATCCGGCCGCTGCACACCATGCACGGCGTCGACGAGTTCTGCGAGGTGTACTTCGACAATGTCGCCGTCGACGCCAGCCGGATGCTCGGCCGGCCCGGCGACGGCTGGCGGCTGGCGATGGACCTGCTGCCCTACGAGCGTTCGACATGTTTCTGGCAGCGAATCGCTTACCTGTACTCACGATTCGACGCGCTCGTGCGTGAAGTCTCCGCCCAGGGTGAGGGTGTGGACGGCGATATGGGTGAGGCATTTCTCGCGCTGCACACACTGCGCTGCCGGTCGCGGGCGACGCAGCATCGATTGGCCGACGGGGAGAAGCTGGGTCCCGACACCTCGATCGACAAGGTGCTGCTGGCGGGCGCCGAACAGCGGCTCTACGACACCGTGCACGACCTGTTGCCCGGCTCGATCGAGCTCGAGGACACCGAATGGCGCACCGAATACCTGTACTCGCGCGCGGCGACCATCTACGGCGGCACCGCCGAGGTACAGCGCAACATCATCGCCCGGCGCCTGCTTGATCTTGGGAAGGAGTGATCGTGGATCCCGAATCCGTTGAACTTCTCGAGAGCGGCCTGCGCAAGACCATGCTGTCCTCGTCCGGCCCAGCTCTCGACGCGGCATTGATGGAATTGGGCTGGGCGGACATGCTGGCCGACATCCCCGAGGTCGCGGTGCCGCTGGTGTTCCGCTTGCTCGGCGAAACAGGCTCGCATGCTTCGGTTCTCGTCGACGTGGTACTGAATGCGACGGGAAACACCATCGGTGACACCGTAGAGCTGCCGCTTCCGTATGCCGGCAACACCTGGGTGGTGTGGGACCGCACCACCAGCGAGCCCAGTGACACCACGCTCGGCGGACTGCCGCTGCGCCGGGAGGACGAAGGCTATCCGATCCGGGTTGCCGAGGCGCGCTTGGCGGTGGGCTGGTGGCTGGTCGGGTCGGCGCGCGCGATGCTGACCCTGGCCCGCCAACACGCGCTGGACCGCGTGCAGTTCGGGCGGCCGGTCGCAGGATTCCAAGCGGTACGGCACCGGCTGGCCGAAACGCTGGTGGCCATCGAGGGCGCAGAAGCGACGCTGAGCACGCCCGGGGCGGACAACCCGGACCTGACCGCATTGCTGGCCAAGGCCGCAGCCGGCAAGGCCGCGCTGACCGCGGCCAAGCACTGCCAGCAGGTCTTGGGCGGGATCGGCTTCACTGCCGAGCACGAGTTCCATCACCACATGAAGCGCGCCCTGGTACTCGACGGGCTGTTGGGCAGCTCGCGGGAGCTGACCCGCAAAGCCGGAGCCGGATTGCGGGCCAGGGGCTCGGCTCCGCGGCTGGTGAATCTGTGACGTACGCCATGGCGGCGAATGCGCTGGTCACCATTTAGACTGTGCGGAACAAAAATTTTGGTGCGGTTTGGATTGAGAACGTAATTCTCGCGGCTGAGAGTAGTACTCTACTTACCGTGAGCTACATCCGAACCGCTGACACGCGCTCGTACAGAGCCCTGCAGTGAACAGCCCGAGCGAAGAACCTGCCTGGAAGCAGCGCGCTGTCGAGCGGTCCATCCGGACCGCCAAGGTGCGCGCCGGGCAGCGCGTGCAGCGATTCCTGGATGCCGCACAGGCCATCATCACCGAAAAGGGCAGCACCGACTTCACCGTGCAGGAAGTGGTGGACCGGTCTCGCCAGTCGTTGCGCAGCTTCTACCTCCAGTTCGACGGCAAGCATGAGCTGCTGCTGGCGCTGTTCGAGGATGCACTGAGCCGGGCCGCCGATCAGATCAGAGCCGCGACGTCGGCGCAGAAGGATCCGCTGGATCGCCTCAAGGTTGCCGTCACGCTTTTGTTCGAGCTGTCCCGCCCGGACCCCACGGCGCGCCGACCCCTGTTCACCGACTTCGCTCCGCAGCTGCTGATCTCGCACCCCAATGAGGTCAAGGTCGCCCACGCACCGCTGGTCGCGCTCTTCTCCGAGCTGATGATCGAGGCCGCGGCGGCCGGCGAACTGCGCGAGGACGCCAATCCCCGCCGGATGGCGGCCATGACCATGCAGACGATCATGTTCATCGCTCAGTCGAGCTCGGTGGAGGACGAGGAGAACATCCACACGCCGATCAGCGGCGACGAGGTGTGGACCTTCTGCTCCCAGGGTTTCGCCCGCAAGTAGCATTCACTGCGGTTCGACTGCCGGCGAAATGCGTTGTGCGATGAGCGTTTCCGCGGCGCTGTAGGGATCGCAATCACCCTCGGCGACGGCCTGGGCCAGTGCGTCGAGATCCGGGTGATTGTGTAACCGGCTCTGCGCCAACGACAGCACCTGCGCCCGCGCCCGGGCAGCTCGCCGGGCTGGTGTGTCGGCACGTCGATGCGCCTCGATCGCCTCGATCAGCTCCCCCACCCCTTGGCCCTGGGCGGCAACGAGAGTCAGGACAGGAACGTGCGTCTCGAACTTGAGGTCGCGCACCGTCTGTGCCGCGCCGTCGCGATCGGCCTTGTTCACCACCACCAGATCGGCGACCTCGAGCAGACCCGCCTTGGCGGCCTGGACGGCGTCACCGGCACCCGGGTTGAGGATCACGATCGTGGGATCGGCGACCGCGGCGATCTCGATCTCGGACTGACCGACGCCGACGCTCTCCAGGAGCACGACGTCGTAGGCGAGCGCGCCGAGCAGCCGGATCGCCGCAGGCACGGCGGCGGCAAGGCCACCGAGATGACCGCGGGTGGCCACCGACCGGATCAGCACATCGGGATCGTTGATGTGCTGGGCCATCCGGATCCGGTCACCGAGCAGGGCTCCACCGCTGTACGGGGACGACGGGTCCACCGCGAGTACCGCGACCCGTTGTCCGCGTTCGCGATACGCCGCCGCGAGCACCGCGATCGTCGTCGACTTGCCGGCACCGGGCGGGCCCGTCACGCCGACCACCGGCACCGCGGCCGGGCCGACCTGGGCGAGCACTTCGTCCCGGCGGGCGCTTTCGACGAGGCTCAGCAGCCGCCCGACCGCGCGGGTGTTCCCGCCGCGGGCCGCGGTGATCAGCTCGACGACATCCATAGAGGGCAACGCTACGTCCCTACGTGATTGACCAATTCCGGTCGGTATGAGAATACTATTCTCTCAAGTAGAGAGCGTCAGTTGCAAGAAGGGTAACGCTATGCAGATCAGTGGGAGTTCGGCCGTCGTCTTCGGTGGCGCGGGCGGTCTTGGCGAGGCAACCGTGCGCAAGCTGCACGGGGCGGGCGTCAAGGTCGTGATCGCCGACCTGTCCGACGAGAAGGGCGAGGCACTCGCCGGCGAGCTCGGTATCCCCTACGTCCGCACCGACGTGACCAATGACGACGACGTGCTGGCCGCCATCGCCGCCGCCGAGGCCCTCGGACCGCTGCGGGTGTCGGTGGATACCCACGGCGGCCCGGCCGGCGGCGGCCGCCTGGTCGGCAAGGACGGCTCCCCGATGGAGATGGAGGCGTTCACCAAGACCATCACGTTCTACCTGACCGCGGTGTTCAACGTCATGCGGCATGTCGCCGCCGCGATGGCACGCCAGGAGCCCGACGAGAACGGCGCCCGTGGCGTGATCATCAACACCGCCTCGATCGCCGCGTACGAGGGCCAGATCGGCCAGTTGCCCTACTCGGCCGCCAAGGGTGGCGTCGTGGCGATGACACTGGTTGCCGCACGCGACCTTTCGCCGCTGGGCATCCGGGTGATGTCGATTGCCCCGGGCACCATCAACACCCCCGCCTACGGCAAGGCCGCCGACCAACTGGAGGCCTACTGGGGCCCGCAGGTGCCGTTCCCCAAGCGGATGGGACGCTCGGTCGAGTACGGCGCGCTGGCCCTGTCGATCGCCGAAAACGATTACCTCAACGGCGAAACCATCCGGCTGGACGGCGCGCTGCGCTTCCCGCCGAAGTAGCGGGCGCCGACAGTAACGCCACGGCGGAAATTCCGGGGGAATTCCGCCGTGGCGTTACTGTCGCGGGCTACTTCTTGGCGATCAGGCCGTCGACGATCGTGTTGAACTCGGCGGTCCCGAACGAGACGTACTCGGCCAGGTTGGCGTAGTCCAGCGAGGCCAGCACCGACTTCTCCAGCTGGATGTTCATCAGGCGCTTGGTGGCCTCGACCGCCTGCTGCGGCAGTTCGATGATCTTCTTCGCACACGCGATCGCTTCCGAGACCGGATCGGCGACAACGTGATTGGCCAGTCCCAGCTCCACCGCACGCTGCGCCTTGATCCGCACGCCGGTCAAGGCGAACTCCTTGGCCTGCAGCAGGCTGATCTGCGATCCCCACACCAGCGGTCCGCCGTCTGCGGCGACCAGGCCGATCGACACGTGCGGGTCGGAGAAGAACGCGTTCTCGGCGATGTAGACGACATCGGACAACGCGGCCAGGCTGCAGCCCAGCCCCACAGCGGGGCCGTTGACGGCGGCGACCAAGGGGATCCGGCAGCGGACCATGCCGATGACCAGATCGCGGCCGTGCTTGATGGTCTTCTTGCGCAGCGCCTCGTTCGTGCGGATCTCGTCGAGGTAATTGAAGTCGCCACCGGCCGAGAATGCCCGTCCCGCACCGGTGATGACGGCAGCACGCGCATCCGCGTCCTCGCTGAGCGCGTCGAACAGACGCGACAACCCGCTGTGCAGATTGTCGTTGACCGCGTTGAGTTCATCGGGGCGATTGAGCGTGATGATGCGCAGCGGACCGTCGGCCGTGACGTCGATTTCGTCTGGCATTCCGTACATTTAGACTCCTAGTCCCAAGATGCGTCCCGCAATGATGTTCTTCTGAATCTGTGACGTGCCGCCCATGACACTCTGGGCACGGCTGTACAGGTAGGCGCCGAACAGCTCTTCGTCGTCGGTGCCCACGGTGGCCAGTGCGGCATGGCCGACGGACTGCTCGGTCCAGGTCATCAACAGTTTGTCCAGCGAGCCGTCCGGGCCGTGCTTGATGCCGTCAAGCTGCTCGGAGAGTCGCCTACGCACGTGCAGGCGCAACATCTCGGTCTGCACCCAGGCCCAGGACAGCTCGTCGGGGGCCGGGCCGTCGACCCGGGACGCCATCTGGCGCACGAGTTTTCCGTATCGCGCCGAGAAGCCCAGCGTCGACGGCTCGCGCTCGTGGCTCACCACCGTCATGGCCAGTTTCCAGCCGTCGCCGGGCGCGCCGACCATGTTCGCGGCCGGAACGCGGGCGCCGTCGAACTCGACCTGGCCGAACTCCTTGGTGACGCCGCTGATCATCTTCAGTGGCCGCTGCACGATCCCCGGCTGATGCATCGTGACGATGAACGCCGAAATGCCCTTGTGTTTGGGCACATCCTTGTCGGTGCGGGCCAGCACCAGGCACCAGTCGGCGCAATCGGAGTAGCTGGTCCAGATCTTGTGGCCGTTGATCACGTACTCGTCGCCGTCGCGGGTCGCGGTCGTGGTCAGTGAGGCCAGGTCCGAGCCGGCGCCGGGCTCTGAAAAGCCCTGGCACCAGCGCTCGGTGCCGTTGATCATGCCCGGCAGGAAGCGCTGCGCCAGTTCTTCGCTGCCATGGTGGCGCAGGCCGACCACCAGATAGCCCAGGCTCGGCCGGGCCGGTGCGCCGGCCTTGGCGATCTCCTCGTCGACGATCACGTCGAAAACGGTCGGTAAGCCCTGGCCACCATACTCTTTCGGCCACGAGGTGCCGAAGAAGCCGGCTTCATAGAGGGCCTGGTGCCACTCACCCGCTTTGGCCCAGTACGCATCGCCCGATGTCGGGAATTTGCCCTTCTGTTCTTTCAGCCAGCCGCTCAACCGCTCCCGGAAGGCGGCCTCGTCCGGCGAATCACGAAAGTCCAATGGTCAACTCCTCCAACTTGACTGGCCAGGCCTCCGTGGCCACCAGCACCCGACGCAGATAGATGTGGGCAAGGCACTCCCAGGTGTTGCCGATACCGCCGTGCACCTGGATGGACATCTCGCACACCGCCAGCGCGGACCGTGCGCAATAGATCTTGGCCACCTTCGCCGCCTCGACGGCCTCGACACCGGGCAGTTCGTCGACCGCCCACGCGGCATGGCGAAGCACGCTGACCGACCCCTCGATGAGCGCCAGGCCCTCGGCGAGCAGGTGCGCTACGGCCTGATACGAGCCGATGGCCGAGCCGTACTGCTCGCGCACCTTCGCGTATTCGGTTGCCAGCGTGTGAGTTCCACGCGCCGCACCCACCAGATCGGCCGTCGTCACCGCCAGCGCGAGCGCATACCAGCGCTGCGCGTCCTCGGCGGTCAGCTCCCCCATCGTTTCGGGGTTACCGGAAACCGCCGCGGTGACCCTGGTCAGATCGGCGGCATCGCGGGCGTCACCGACACCGACCGACTCCACGGTGGTTCCCGCCAGTCGCAGCGCCGCCCCGACACCGTCAGCGTCGATGACCGCATCGCCGACGGCGATGCTTGCCGGAAGCGGGTCGGTGCCGAGCAGGCGGTACAGGTCGTCGGCGAGCACCGGACCGAGGAACGGGACGTCGACCAAACCGCGGGCGAATTCCTCGGCGACCAAGGCGACTTCGACACCGCTGGCGCCGTCGGAGCGCAACGACCGCCAGCCCGTCGCATTCACGGTCTTGGCCAGCCGCGCCCGCCGTGACTCGTCGTCCAGGTCCGCAACGGACCCGGGGCCGAAGTCGTCGGCCAGCTTGGCCGCAGCGTCGCGCAGCTGTTGCTGCTCACTGGTCAGACGTACATCCATACTGCTCCTTGAGAACTCGCCGCAGCGCCTTACCCGATGGCAGGCGTGGGATTTCGGGCACGAACACGATGTCACGGGGGCGCTTGTAGGACGCCAACTTCTCGGCGATCAGCGCGTCCAGCTCCTCGGCACCGACCGGCTCGGCCGTGGCCACCGCAGCGATCACCGCCTCGCCGTCTTTCTCGTCGGGCACCCCGAAGACCGCACAGTCGGCCACCGCGGGATGCCCATGCAGAACCGACTCGATCTCGACCGGGGCGACCTGGAACCCCCGCACCTTGATCATTTCCTTGAGCCGGTCGGTGATTCGCAGCCAACCGTCGTCGAGGTAACCGATGTCGCCGGTGCGATACCAGTCGTCAGTGAACGCACCGGCGGTGGCGTCGGTGGGCAGATACCCGGCCATCGCCGAGTCGGAGTACACCTGGATCTCCCCGGTCTCGCCCGCCCCGACCGGCTCGCCCGTCTCCGTGGACACGATGCGCACCTGGGGAATCGGCCGGCCGACGGTGTCCAGCCGGGCCTCGTTGCGCGGGCAGCACGCGATGACCGGCACCTCGCTGGTGCCGTACGCCGAGATCCAGCCGACGCCGGTGCGCCGCGTCACCTCGTCCGCGACGCTGGCGGTGACCGGTGTGGCGCACCACATGATGTAGCGCAGCGACGACAGGTCGAACGACTCCAGCTTTGGATGTGAGGCGATCGCCAGTGCGATTGGGGCAACGGCCATTTCGACGGTGATGCGGTCGTCCTGGATGGTGTGCAGCATTGTGTCGATGTCGAACCTGCGGTGCAGCCGCATCCAGGCGCCGGCGTCGAGCACGGTGAGGATATTGAGCAGGCCGAGGATGTGCGACGGTGGTGTGACGATCTGCATGCGGTCCACGGCAGTCAGGCCCAGCGCTTGGCGCCAATGCCGCACTCCCGCGCTCAGCGAGCGATGAGTGTGCCGCACCGCCTTGGGCATTCCCGTGGTGCCCGAGCTGAAGACCAGTACCGCGTCGGCGTCAGGATCCGGCTCCCACGGTGCCGGATCCAGCGGCAGGATCGGCTCGTCGAGGCTCAGCATCGGCATCGCATCCGCCAGCACCGGGTTGTCGCCGACGGCGTGATCGGCTGCCGCAATCTCCAGGGCGTGGCCGACATCGGCGGACTTCCAGCTGGGGCTGATCAACACCGCCGAAGCGCCCAGGCGCCAGATGGCCAGCACCGCGAAGACGAACTCCGGCCGGTTCGATGACATCACCGCGACCCGCTGTCCGGCCTGCACCCCGCGGCGCGCCAGAGTGTCGGCCAACCCGGCGGAACATGCATCGACCTGCGATCGTGTGTAGATGCGGTCCTCAAAGGCAAGCACTCGCACGTCGCTCACGGCGCGGTCCGCTCGCACATGGTCAGTGACAATCCCATCGACAGGTCGGTAAGCCGAGAACATACTATCGCCAGTAGAGAATTGTATTCTCATCTGGGTAGAATGATAGTGCTCAAAACGCGAGGAGAGAAGTAGATGGCCACGGCGACCATCACGCTGGACGGCAAGACCGTGACGGTGCCCGTCAATGAGGGCGACACCATCCTGGAAAGCGCCCGCCGGGCCGGCATGAGCCCGCCCTACAGCTGCGAGGCCGGCAACTGCGGCACGTGTATCGCGACTGTCACCGACGGCTCGGTGAAGATGCGGGTCAACGAGGTGCTCGACGAGGGCGAGGTCGACGACGGGCTCGTGCTCACCTGCCAGGGCGTGCCCGAAACCGACGTGACGCTGAGCTACGACGACTGAAATTCGTCGAGGGCCGGTGGCGGCCGGTAGTCGGGTTGATACCCCACCACCCGCACCGGACTACCGACCAGTCGGTACTCCCCCGCCGTCACGGTGACTTCCGGCGTCGCCTCGAGGGCGTCGGGTAGCGATCGCACGGCGGCAGCCGGAATACCCAAGGGACGCAACCGGGCCTCCCAGCCCACCGCGGTATCGGCGGACAGCGCGGCAGTCACGATCGCGAGCACCTCGTCGCGGTTCGCCGACCGTTCAGCCATCGTCGGGAAGCCCTCGATACCGGCCTCGGCGGCGAAGGTCTTCCAGAATCCGTCGTGGGTGACGAACAGCGCCAGGTACCCGTCCGCGGTCGGAAACAGTTGGGCCGGAACATAAAACGAATGGGCGCCGAACGGATGCCGGCGCGGATGTACCCCGTCGTTGAGGTACGCCGAGGCCCGGTAGTTCAGCTGCGAGAACATCACGTCGCGCAGTGACACGTCGACCTGCCCGCCCTCGCCGGAGACGATCATCGCGAGAAGTCCCAGCGCAGCGGTCAATCCGGTGGAGTTGTCGGCTGACGAGTAGCCCGGCAGGGTGGGCGGGGCCTCGGGGTCGCCGGTCATCGCGGCCACTCCGGTCGCCGCCTGGATCACGTAGTCGAACGCCGGATCGTCGCCGCCGTCGAGCCCGTACCCGGTCAGAGCGACGCACACGATCTTGTCGTTGTGCGCTCGCAGCGCATCGTAGGTCAGGCCGAAGCGCTTGATCACCGAGGGCTTCATATTGACCAGCAGCGCATCGGATTCCGCGACCAGCTCGGCCAGCCGCCGCTGTCCGGCGTCGGATGCCAGGTCCAGGCACACGCTGCGCTTGTTGCGGTTCAGGCTGGCGAAGTAGCTGTCGGAGACCTGACGGGAGATCTCCCCACCGGGCGGCTCGATCTTGATCACCTGCGCGCCGAGGTCGGCGAGCAGCATCGTGGCGTACGGACCGGCCAGCATGGTGCCGACTTCGAGGATACGAACGCCCGCGAGCGGAGCCTTCATCGCACTTGGTCGACGAGCTGGGAAATCACCTCGCGGGTCCGGTATTTCGACGCCACCAGCTCATCGCGGGTCTCGCCGATCGGCAGCAACCGCACCGACAGATCGGTCACACCCGCGTCGGCGAACTGTTTGAACCGCTTGAGGATTGACTCTTCATCGCCGGCCGCGCAGAGGTCACCGACATCGCGGGCGTCACCGCGATCCAACAGCTTCTGATAATTGGGCGACGTCTCGGCCTCGGCCAGAATGCGATTGGCCCGTTCCTTGGCCGCGTCGATCTCGGAATTGGCGCACAAGGTGACCGGGATACCGGCGACGATGCGCGGCGCGGGCTTGCCGGCCTCGGCGGCCGCCTTGTTGATCTTGGGAGCGATGTGCTCGCCGATGGCCTTCTCGTCGGCCATCCAGAGCGTGGTGCCGTCGGCATGCTCACCGGCGATCTGCAGCATCACCGGGCCCAGTGCGGCCACCAGTACCGGCATCTTCGTCTCGGCCCCAAGTGCGGTCGGGTTGTGGACGGTGAAGCTGTCGTTCTCGACGTCGACCGGACCGGGCCCGGAGATCGCCGCGTTGAAGACCTGCAGATAGTCACGGGTGTAGGCAGCCGGCTTGTCGTAGGGAAGGCCGAGCATGTCCCGGATGATCCAGTGATGCGACGGGCCGACGCCGAGCGCCAGCCGCCCGTTGGAGATGGCATGCACCGAAAGGGCTTGGCGGGCAAGCGCAATAGGATGCTGTGCCTGCAGCGGTACCACGGCGGTACCGAGTTCGATGCGCGTGCTGTGCGACGCCATCAAGGCGACCATGCTCAGCAGATCGAAGTCATCGGGCACCTGCGGCATCCACGCGGTGCACAGTCCCGCCGCATCGGCCCACTCGATATCGGCGATCAGCTTCTTCACCTTGCGGGCCATGTCGCCCCGCTCGGCACCGATCATCACACCAAGACGCATCTACTCGGCCACCTGTTCTGAGGTCAGCGCACGGACATCGCGCACAAGCGTGTCCAGCGACGTCCCGGTCGGAAATACCGCGGCCGCACCCACTTCCATGAGTTTGGGCACGTCACTCAGCGGAATGGTGCCACCGACGATGACGGCAATGTCGCCGGCATCGGCAGCGCGCAACGCGTCGACGGTGCGCTGGGTCAGCGCAAGATGGGCACCCGACAGGATCGAAAGCCCCACGACGGCAACGTCTTCCTGCAGGGCGATCGACACGATGTCCTCAATGCGTTGCCGGATGCCGGTGAAGATGACCTCGAAGCCGGCGTCGCGCAGGGCACGGGCGACGATCTTGGCGCCGCGATCATGTCCGTCGAGGCCGGGCTTGGCAACGAGGATGCGGGCGCTCACTAGAAAACCACCGGCTGCTGGAACTCGCCCCACACCGACTTCAGCGTGGAGACCATCTCCCCCACGGTGCAATACGCGTTGGCACAGTCGATCAGCTTGTGCATCAGATTGTCGTCACCTTCCGCCGAACGGGCCAGTGCGGCAAGCGCTTCCTTCACGGCAACGCCGTCGCGCTCCGCCTTGACCTTCGCGAGCCGTTTGAGTTGCTTGTCGCGGCCTTCGGCGTCCAACTCGTAGGTCGCGAGGTCCGGCGCGGGCTCGTCGACGACGAACTTGTTGACGCCGACGACTGGCCGCTCACCGGATTCGACCT
Source organism: Mycobacterium sp. BK086 (assembly GCA_004362315.1). Taxonomy (GTDB): domain Bacteria; phylum Actinomycetota; class Actinomycetes; order Mycobacteriales; family Mycobacteriaceae; genus Mycobacterium. The sequence goes on along the minus strand of SNWL01000009.1, from coordinate 113,500 downwards.
CTTGGTGGATCTTGTACGCCTCGTCGGCGATCAGACCCTGCAGGTAGCCGTCCTCGATAGAGGCCACCATGCCGCCGTGGGCTTCCAGATCGGCCATGATCTCGATGATGCGTTCCTCGGTCGCGTCGGTGAGTGCCTCCACGAAATAGGAGCCGCCGAGCGGATCGGCCACCCGGGCGACTCCGGTCTCGTAGGCCAGGATCTGCTGGGTGCGTAGCGCGAGCGTCGCGGACTCCTCACTGGGCAGCGCGAACGGCTCGTCCCAGGCGGCGGTGAACATCGACTGCACGCCGCCGAGCACCGAGGCCAGCGCCTCGTAGGCCACCCGAACCAGGTTGTTCTGCGCCTGCGGGGCGTACAGCGACGCGCCACCGGACACACAGCCGAAGCGGAACATCGAGGCCTTGTCGGTCTCCGCACCGTAGCGCTCTCGCACGATGGTGGCCCAACGGCGCCGTCCCGCACGGTATTTGGCGATCTCCTCGAAGAAGTCGCCGTGGGTGTAGAAGAAGAACGAGATCTGCGGGGCGAACTTGTCGATCGTCATCCGGCCGCGCTCGACCACGGTGTCGCAGTAGGTGACACCGTCGGCGAGAGTGAACGCCATCTCCTGGACCGCGTTGGCGCCGGCGTCGCGGAAGTGCGCGCCCGCCACCGAAATCGCGTTGAAGCGCGGCACTTCGGCGGCGCAGAACTCGATGGTGTCGGCGATCAGTCGCAGCGACGGCGTCGGCGGCCAGATCCATGTCCCGCGCGACGCGTACTCCTTGAGGATGTCGTTCTGGATGGTGCCGGTGAGCTTCTCGCGCGGCACGCCCTTCTTCTCCGCGGCCGCGACGTAGAACGCCAGCAGGATCGCCGCGGTGCCGTTGATCGTGAAGCTGGTGCTGATCTTGTCCAGCGGGATGCTGTCGAACAGGATCTCGGCATCAGCCAAGGTGTCGACCGCGACGCCGACCCGCCCGACCTCTTCGCCGTACTCCGGGTCGTCGGAGTCGTAGCCGCACTGCGTCGGCAGGTCCAGAGCGACCGACAACCCGGTGCCGCCCTGCTCGAGCAGGTAGCGGTAGCGGCTGTTCGACTCCTCGGCGGTTCCGAAGCCGGAATACTGGCGGAAGGTCCACAGCCGTCCGCGGTATCCGCTTTCGAAGTTGCCCCGGGTGAACGGGAATGCACCCGGAGCGGGAGGATCGCCACTGCGGTCGGCCGGTCCATATACCGGCTCCAGTGGGATTCCCGACGACGTTTGGGCTTGGTGGTCCATCGCTGGATACCGTACTTGCAGTTTAAGAGAATGCCAATACCGCTTTGGGCAAGTCGTGTGCAGTTTCGGCGGAAGTCGCTGGTGACGCCCCCCTAGGAGCGGAGCCGCCCGGACAGCCGGTGCGCCGCCTCGAGCAACAGGGTCCCCAGTTCGTGCCTGCGGTCGGCCTTGAACCGCGTTTCGACGCCCGTGAGGCTCAAGGCCCAGGACGGTCGGCCGTTCTGGTCGAACACCGCCGCGCCGATCCCCCAGCTCCCTTCCACGATCAAGGCCGGATTCACCGCGTAACCGGTGATCCGGGTCGCCTCGATCCTGGCCCGGATCGATTCTTCGCTGTGATCGGCGCCCCAGTCCGCCGCCGGGCGGGCACGGGAGAAGTAGTCGTCGACCTCTCCGGCGGGCAGGTGGCTCAGGATGGCCAGCCCGGCCGAGGCGACACCGAGGGGGAACCGAATGCCCTCGCGCAGGACGTGCGAGCGCAACGGGAAGCTGCCCTCCACGGACAGGATGCAGACGGTCTCGTCGCCGCGGCGTGCGGACAGAAACGCACTCTCGCCGGTCTCGGCGGCGAGCCGGTTCACCACGTCCCGAGCCTGTCCGCTGACGTCGTACCGGTTGGCCGCGACCGCACCCAGCAGATACATCTCCGGACCCAACGTCCAGCGGCCGCTCCTGGCGTCGCGATCGACCAACCCCACCTCGGCCAGCGAGGTGAGCAGCCGGTGTGCGGTAGGGCGGGCCAGGCCTGCGACCTTTCCCAACTCGGTGGTGGACGCGCCCGCGGGCTCGGCGGCACTGACCGCACCCAGCAGCGCGGCGACCCGCGCGACCACGGGCGATCGATCCGGGCGGGCGGTCACAAGAGGCGATCCTAGGCGTTCATCAGATGGACACTGGCGCGATCGGCTATCGCACTGCGAACATCTTCGCGCCGGATTGCCGTGAGTGGTTGACTGCTCAGAGCACTACTTGTTGAGTAGATACCCACCAAAAGTGTGCGTTTACAGAGTGGACGCCCCCTGGCTTTGGGAAGGGACGATGACTTCGAAGGTGTATGAGTCGGCCGCCAGCGCGGTCGCCGATATCCCGAGCGGCGCCAGGTTGGCCGTCGGCGGGTTCGGCCTGTGTGGGATTCCCGACAAGCTGATCCAGGCGCTGCTCGACGCGGGCGTGACCGATCTGGAGGTGTTCTCCAACAACTGCGGCGTCGACGACTACGGGCTGGGAATTCTGCTGTCCGACAGGCGTATCCGCCGCATCACCGCGTCATATGTCGGGGAGAACAAGGAATTCGCCAGGCAATACCTCGCCGGTGAGCTCGAGGTCGAACTGACCCCGCAGGGCACCCTGGCCGAGCGGCTTCGCGCCGGTGGCGCCGGGATCCCCGCCTTCTACACCCCGGCCGGCGTCGGCAGCGTGGTCTCCGACGGTGGGCTGCCCTGGCGCTACGCCGAGGATGGCTCGGTGGCAATCGCCTCGCCCCCCAAGGAAACCCGCGTGTTCGGCGAGAAGCGCTACGTCCTCGAAGAATCGATCAATGCAGACTTCGCGCTCGTGCACGCCCTGCGCGGCGACACCGACGGCAACCTGGTCTTCAACCGCTCGGCGATGAACTTCAACCCGTTGTGCGCGATGGCAGGCCGCATCGCCATCGCCCAGGTCGAGGAGCTCGTCGAGCCGGGCGAGATCGACCCGGCGACGGTGCATCTGCCGGGTGTGTTCATCTCGCGCATCGTGCACACCGGAACCCAAGACAAACGCATCGAGAAGCGAACCGTCCGCTCGGCACAGGAAGCGAACTGATGACTGACGCAGCAGCCCCGGCAGGGTGGACCCGCGACCAGATGGCGGCCCGCGCCGCGGCGGAGATGATCGACGGCGAATACGTCAACCTCGGCATCGGGTTGCCCACGCTGATCCCGAACTACCTGGGCGCCGATGTGCGCGTGACGCTGCACTCGGAGAACGGGATCCTGGGCACCGGGCCCTACCCCACCGAAGATGCGGTCGACGCCGATCTGATCAACGCTGGCAAGGAGACCGTCACCGTGAATGCCGGTGCGGCGTTCTTCGATTCGGCACTGTCGTTCGGGATGATCCGCGGTGGCCACATCGACACCGCGGTGCTCGGCGGCATGGAGGTGTCGGCGACCGGCGACCTCGCCAATTGGATGGTGCCCGGAAAGATGGTCAAGGGCATGGGCGGCGCGATGGACCTGGTGCACGGGGCGGCCCGGGTGATCGTGCTGATGGAACACACCGACCGCGCAGGCAACCCCAAGATCGTGAAGCAGTGCTCACTGCCGCTCACCGGCGTCGGCGTCGTCGACCGCATCATCACCAACCTCGGCATCATCGACGTCGTCGGTGACGGCACGCTGGTGCTGCGTGAGGTGGCTCCGGGCGTCAGCGCCGATGACGTCATCGCGGCCACCGAACCGGAGCTGACCGTCGAGCTCGCCGGCTAGGCGATCAGAAGCCGGAGAGGATCACCGCGTTGGTGTTGGCGGCGGCCTGGCGCAGCTCGCGCGCGGCCTTGTAGGCGTCCGAGTCGTACCACGCGTGCGCGGCTTCGACCGATTCGAACTCCAGCACCACGGTCTGGTGGCCGTGCCAGTTGCCTTCTAGCACTTGCGGATTGGCGTCGACGGCAACGACTTTGACGCCACCCATCGCGGCACCCGCGGCTTTGCCGTAGGCCTTCATGCCCTCCGGGTCATGAATTTCTTCGGTCAAGATGACATACCCCTTGGCCATGCCGTTCCTCTCGTGTGAGAATCAGGTTCTCGTATTTCGAGTGACAGGTTTCCACGCCACTAGGGGTAAATGCAATGACCAATGTCGACGCTGACACGGGTGTGCTCGCCGGCGAGCAGCGGATGCTCATCGACGGCGAACTGCGGTTCACCGACTCCGGGGCGACGTTCGACGTCGTCCACCCGGCCTCCGAGGAGGTCGTCGGTCAGGCCACCGACGGCACCGTCACCGATATCGAGCGGGCCACCGCCGCTGCGCGGCGGGCATTCGATACAACCGACTGGTCGCGCGATCTGGACTTCCGCTACCACTGCCTCAACCAGCTGCACGAAGCGCTGACCGAGGAGCAGGAACGGCTGCGGCGCATCGTGATCACCGAGGTCGGGTGTCCGGTCTCGGTCAGCGGCTCCCAGATCGAGAGCCCGATCGCCGAGGTGAAGCACTGGGCCGAGCACGGCAAGAACTTCGACTACCTGGTGGACACCGGGATCCACGAGACCCAGATGGGCCCGGCGCGGCGCAAGATTCAGTACGACCCGGTGGGCGTCGTCGGCGCGATCACGCCGTGGAACGTCCCGTTCTACCTCAACATCGCCGAGACGATCCCGGCGCTGATGGCCGGCAACACCGTGGTGCTCAAGCCGGCACAGCTGACGCCGTGGTCGGGCACCGAGCTCGGCCGGATCATCGCCGAGAAGACCGACATCCCGGCCGGGGTGTTCAACGTCGTCACCTCCAACGCGAACGAGGTGGGCGCGGCCCTGTCCGCCGATCCGCGGGTGGACATGATCACCTTCACCGGTTCCACCGCCACCGGCCGGGCGATCGTGGCCGCCGGCGCCTCGACGGTCAAGAAGACCCTGCTCGAGCTCGGCGGCAAGTCGACGCACATCGTCTGCGACGACGCGGATTTCAACGCGTGCCTACCGATGGCGGCGATGTTCGCCTGCGTGATGTCCGGTCAGAGCTGCATCCTGAGCAGCCGAGTCCTGTTGCCGCGCAGCCGTTATGACGAAGGTCTGGAAATCCTCAAGACCATGATGGCGAACTTCCCGGTCGGCGACCCGTGGACCCCTGGCAACCTGCAGGGCCCGCAGATCAGTGCCGCGCAGCGCGAGAAAACCCTCGGCTTGATCCAATCGGGTATCGCCGACGGCGCCCGGCTGATCACCGGCGGCGGCATCCCGGAGAACCTGCCGACGGGGTATTACGTGCAGCCGACCCTGCTCGCCGACGTCGACCCCACGTCGGAGATCGCCCAGACCGAGATCTTCGGTCCGGTGATCACCGTGACGCCCTACGACACCGACGACGAGGCCGTCGAGATCTCCAACAACACCATCTACGGCCTGTCCGGCGATGTCACCAGCGGGGACGACGAGCGCGCGCTCAACATCGCGCTGCGGCTGCGCACCGGCAGCGTCACCACCAACGGCCACTCGTTCTTCGGGATCACCAGCCCGTTCGGCGGCACCAAGCAGAGCGGGCTCGGCCACCGCAATGGTGACGAGGGCTACCGGGAGTACCTGAACATGAAGACGATCGGCGTGCGGCCTTAGGAGTTCGTTCAGTCAGACCTGAGAGCGAGATTTCGACGAAATCGTCGCTCTCAGTTCTGACTCAACGCGCAATCACTGGGGCAGTTGATTGACGGCGAATTCCGCGTCAGGCGAAACACATGACAGCACCGTCGGCAGTGTCATCGCGTTGCCGGTGTAGCAGGTGAAACCGAGGACGTCCTGGTACTTCTCGCCCTGGAAGTCGAAGCCGCCGACAACCTGATAGGCCTGGTCGCAGCTGAGCCGGCCGTTGAGGATGTCGATCTGCTGCGGGCCCCGGGCCTCACACTGCTGTTGCAGCGGCTCGGCCGAGGCCACCCCGATCGGGAGAGCGGCCAGTGCAATCACGAGCGCGGCTTGCGGGATCATTCGACTAAGGCGCATGCCACCCATCATGACTCAACGTCACGTGCTCACGCCCCAGATCGCCTATGGCCGCAACCCCCATCAACAGCAGCGTCTGCCTGATCTCGGCACCCAGGATGTCCAGTACGGCCCTGACCCCGGCCTCACCCCCGACGGCAAGGCCGTAGAGGAACGGCCGCCCGATCAGCACCGCGTCGGCACCCAGTGCCAGGGCGGTGACCACATCGGTGCCACACCGGATTCCGCCGTCCAGCAGAACCGACGCCCGGTCGCCGACGGCATCGGCGATGGCGGGCAAGGCATCCAGTGACGGAGTCGCCGCATTGAGCTGTCGCCCACCGTGATTGGAGACCACCACCCCGGTCGCGCCCACGTCGTCGACCGCGCGAACGGCGTCGGCGGGATCCAGGATGCCCTTGACCACAAAGGGTCCGTCCCAGCGGTCACGTAATGACGCCACGTCCCGCCAGCTGATGTCCGGGCGGATCTGGCGGCTGTGCAGAGCCACCGATTCCACCGCTCCCGCCGCGCCGCGGACCTCGGTGATGCTGCGCATCGTCATCCGGCGATACCTCAGCAGCCCGTACCACCACCGGGGCCGGATCGCCGCGTCGGCGATGCGGCGCGGAGTGAGGATCGGCGGGTGCCCCATCCCGGTGCGTCGTTCCCCGATCCGGTTGCCCTGCACCGGAACATCGACGGTGACGACCGCTGTCCGGTAGCCGCAGTCGCGGGCACGGTCGAGCATCGAATCCATGAACGACGAACCGGGTACGGCGCGGTCACCCCACGGATACAGCTGGAACCAGTGATCGGCGTCGGTGCCGTGGGCCACCTCTTCGATCGAATACGACGACGCCGTGCTCAAGATCAGTCGGGTACCGGCACGCTCGGCAGCGCGAGCGCCGGCCAGCTCACCCGACCAGTGCGCCAGGCCTGCCAATCCGGTGGGCGCCAACAACACCGGCAGGTCCAGGCGTTCACCACCCAGCGTCACCGACGTATCGACAGTCGCGTTGCCCGCCAGAACGCGTTGCCGCAAAACCCATTTCAAGAATGCGTCCCGATTGGCACGCAGCGTGCGCTCGTCCTCGGCGCCGCCGTCGAGATAGGCCCACACCATCTTCGGCAGCGCACGCAGCGCCGCCTGCCGATAATCGTCGACACACACCAGCGGCCGCGCCGTGCGCAGCCGGTAGGAGAACGCCGGACTCATTTGATGGCGATCGGGGTGGTCGGCGACCCGACCGCATTGCTGATGTGCAGCGGAGGCGCCACGAACAGGAAGCTCCACCGTCCGTCTGCGGCGCAGTCCTCGGCGAGTGACTCCAGGTCGAGGATCTCGGCCAGCGGCATGCCCATATCGCGAATCAGCACGCAGTGCAACGGCATGATCGCGCCGTCGATCCCGCTGGGCATGACCTCGATACCCCAGTTGTCCGAACCGACCGCCGCCACACCGCGCCGATGAAGCCAACCGGCGCAGTCCAGATTCAGGCCCGGTTCGCCGCTCATCCAGCCGTCCCGCCCGTGCGCCAAAAAGCGTGTCCGCCAGCCGGTCCGGACCAGAAGGAAGTCGGCCTCCCCGACCGTGACCCCCTGCGCGGCTTCGGCCGCCTCCAGATCGCCAGGTGTGATGGGGGTTCCGGACTCCAGCCAATCGACGCCGTGCAGCCTGGCGATGTCCAGCAGCACGCCGCGGCCGGTGATCCGGTCGGTCATCGCGTCGACCGCGAGCTTGCGCGCACCGAACCGGGTAGTGACGTCGTCTGCTGAATAGCCGTTGTACAGTTTCCCGTCATAACCGATGTGCGACAAGCCATCCCATTGGGTGCCAGACTGCAACGGCATGATGATCCAGTCGTCGGAGACCTGCAGCCCGTGCGGGTCCCAGTCCTGCGGCTGCATTGACATCAGGTGTACGGGGTTGAGCCGACCGCCCATTCCGCTCTGCGGTCCGTCCTTGCCGACAGCGATGCTCAGCTGAAAGACCTTGCCGCTGGCGACTTCGGCGGCGGCCGCTCGCACATGTTGCGGGCCCACCAGGTTCAAGGTGCCGAGCTGGTCCTCAGGACCCCATCGGCCCCAGTTGGACAGTTCGGCTCCGAGGTCCTTGAAGTTAGCGGTCACGCGTTACACAATTGCATACGTTTGTAAGTTCTGGAACGATCTGGCCGATGACCGCCGTCAGCCCTCCGCGGCTCGCGTTCGACACCGCCGACCCGGCATTCGTGCGGCTGCCGTGGGCGCGCTATGAGGAGATCAGGGCCCTCGGCGGGGTGGTGTTCAACGAGCGGGTGAACCGCTGGATGGTCAGCGATTTCGCGCCGGCCAAGATGATCCTGACCAACACCGAGCTGTTCGGGTCGGAGAAGGGGCAGGCCGAACAGGCCGGCGTGTTCGGTGGGCCGACGATGGAGTTCTACGACGGTCCCCACCACGACCGGATCCGGGCGATCTGGTCGCATGACTTCCGCGCGAAGGACCTGGCCGCCCTGCGGCCGATGATCACCGACGTCATCCGCCGCCGCCTCGAACCCGTGCTGGCCCGGCTGGAGTCGGGCGAGACGGTGGAGATCGTCTCCGAGCTGACCCGCGGCATCCCCACCGAAGTGATCGCGCGGATGCTCGGCATCGAATCGGCCATGGTCGACCAGTTCTCGGCGTGGAGCGATGCGATGGGCGCCTCGGCCGAGGGCTACACGAACCCCGGGGCGCGCGGCGAGGCATTGATCGCCGCGGGGCGGCAGGCCACCGCCGAGCTGAACGCCTACCTGCGCGACGAGATCGGCCGGCTGCGTGACGCGCCGGACGACGAGCCGGGACTGATCGCCACGATGGTTCGCCACCAGTACGCGCGCAGCCACATGACCGAACAGGAAGTCGTGGCCGGCAACACCCAGCTGGTCTTCGCGGGTAACGAGACCACCGCCAAGCTGCTCGCCCAGATCGTCGCAACGCTCGCTGAACACCCCGACCAGCGCCGCGTCGTCCACCAGGACCGCTCCCTGATCCCGGCGGCGACCGAGGAGGTGCACCGGTACGAGACGATCACCCACTCGGTGTTCCGCGACGTGATCGCCGACGACGTCGCGGTGGCCGGGGTTCGGATCCCCGAGGGCGCCCGCATCACGCTCCTGCTCGGGGCGGCCAACCGCGATCCCCAGCGCTGGGAGCGCGCGGGCGAGTTCGACGTGTCCCGCGCGAAGCTCTCCCACCTCGGGTACGCCTTCGGACTGCACAGCTGCCTGGGCATGAACCTCGCCCGACTGGAAGCCCAGATCTTCCTCGAGGAGTTCCTCGACGCACTGCCGGACTGGCAGGTGCACACCCCGATCGACTTCGGCACCAATTACGCCGTACGCGGGCCGGCGAACGTGCGAGTCTCGACGTCATGACGACAAAAGTTCTCAGCGTCGCAACGGGTGTCGTTCTCCTCGGAGTGCTGGCGAGTGTCCCGGCATGCTCGAAGGATTCTCCTCAGCCGGCCCCCACCGCCGCGTCGTCGTCCACAGCGGCGCCGACGTCGACCACCCCTTCGACGTCGACGAAGACCACCAGCACCACGGTGACACCGACGAGCAGCGCGGCACCCGCGGCGAGCAACGCCTTCATCGGCGAGTGGGTCGGGCACACCCGGACCATGACCGTCCGGGCCGACGGCACAGCCGTGATCCAGATCAACGACGGCGCGGTCGACGGCGAAACCTGGAATGCGCAATGGGCGCCCATACCCGCGGGCCTGGCATTCACGTTCACGACGTTGACCGGTAAGACCGGCAACGGCCTCGGCGACGCCTTTGCGCCGGGCATGATCTGGGACGCCGCGCTGGAACAGCAGGACGACGGCACGATCATGCATTTCGTCAAGCAGGGCGAACAGTTCTCCGACGACACCGGCTTCTTCTGGTGCAGCGCAAGCGGAAAGCCCGGCTACTCACACAACTGCGGGGCATAGCTGACTCCCCGCATCCAGACCGGTCGTCTACATTCGACAGAACGGCTCTGGAGGCGCACATGATCAAGCTCGAACTGCCCTACGTCACCGTGACGGTCGACGACCGGGTTCGCAACCGTCTGGCCCGCGCGGGTGAACGGCTGCGCATCACGTTGACCTCGTACCTACGCAACGCCGCCGACGAGCTCGACGGGCTCGGCCGTAAGGCGACCGTGGCCTGTCAGACCGCCGCTGTGCGGGTCGACACCGCGATGGCCGCAGCCAACGACCGCATCGCCTCGGAGCCTGCGGTCGGGACACCGCATCTGAAAGTCGTATGAGCTCACCGGGTGTCTTCATCACCGGAGCCGCTGCGGGTATCGGCCGGGCAACCGCGCTGACGTTCGCCGGGCACGGCTATCGCATCGGCGCCTACGATGTCGATCTCGGCGGATTGGCCACCCTGCGCGACGAGATCGCCGGTCGCGGCGGGGAGATCGCCATCGGCCAACTCGACGTCACCGATGCCGCCGCCTGGTCCGAGCGACTAGCCGAATTCGCCAGCGCGACAGGAAAACTCGACATCCTGGTGAACAACGCCGGGGTGCTGACCAACGGTGCATTCGCCGATGTCCCGCTCAGCGCGCACCGGCAGATGATCGACATCAACGTCTATGGCGCGCTGGCCGGGCTCCATGCCGCGTTCCCCTACCTGCGTGACACCGCGCACGCGCAAGTGGTCAACATGTGTTCGGCCTCGGCGCTCTACGGCCAGCCCGAACTCGCCACCTATTCGGCCACCAAGTTCGCGCTACGCGCGCTGACCGAGGCACTCGAACTGGAATGGCGGCGCTACGACATCCGGGTACTCGCGATGTGGCCGCTGTTCGTCAAGACCGCGATGACCGACGGCGTCGAAACCGGCAGCACGAAGTCGCTGGGGATCAACCTCGGACCTGAGGATGTCGCCAAGGCCGTGTATGCGGCCACCCATCGCGGCCGCGGCCGGCCGCCCAAGGTGCACTATCCCGTCGGGCGGCAGACCAGCGTTCTGGCGGCGATGTCGCAGGTGTCCCCGAACTGGATGACTCGGTTGCTCACGAAGGTGTTGGCGCGGACGTAAAGTCGTCATCCGATCGAGGTGTACGGCCTTCTCGGCGGTTGCTGATTCTGTGTAAACGATTGGCACAGACCACGATTGCTTGCCACACACGGAACACCGTTGATGGTCGGGGCACTGCCCTGTAGGTAGCACTGGCCGGTGTAGGAGTTGTTGACGTGGCCCGGCGGGCAGCCCTGCGCGACCGCCTGGGGCGCCGCGACGACGATCTGCACCGCCAGCGCGGCGCAGACGAGCGCACCACCCATGCGCGTCAATATCGCAACCACAGTTCGCCTTTCCGCAGCCAGACTACGCTTTTGAAGGGACTGCCAGGGCGCGTGATTAGTATCGACGTCATGTCGGAGCCGACCGAAGAGACGACCAAAGCGTACGAACCGCCCTCGTCTCACCGTCCCGCCCGCCAATCCCGATCGACGAACTGGATCGCCGTCGTCGCCTTGGTCATCGCCCTGATCGCGGTGGGCGTGGCCACGTGGGCCCTGCTTCGGCCGACGCCGCAAAGCGCCGCACCCGCGGCGTCGCAGAGCGGTGACCCCAAGGCCAATGCCTGCGCCGCATATCGGACCGTCAGTTCGGCGGTGTCGCTGCAGAGCCACGCCAACGCCGGCGCCGAGGTGCAGGGCGTCGCAGCAAACGCGCGGCTGGCGATGTCGGGCGGCGCGACCTACCTGTTGGCCCACCTGAATCCCGGCACTCCGGCGGATCTCGCCGACGCGATTCGCGCGTTCGCGACCGGGCTGCAGGATATTTCGATGAACGCGTTAGCCGGGGTGCCCAACGGCGATGCAGCACAGGCCGACCGCCTGCGCAACGCCGAGACCCTCAACACCCGGATCGCCGAACTCTGCAAATAGCCACTACGGCGGGTTTTACAGGTTGGGTTCAACTGGCGTTTGCACGAAGTTCGGCAGTGCGCCAAGTGGGGGCCAGCCGCGAGTAAGCGGCGTCTCCTTGGATTTCCCTTGCAGTGAACCACTCGGCGCATTTGCCGGACTGAAGACTTCTTCGAAGGGAATTCCGATCTTGTCCAAACACCGCAAGAAATCGCCGCGCGTGGCTGCTCCAGCCTTTGTCACCACAGGTATCGCCGGTGCGGCGATGGTGGGCGCGGGCGTCCTGTTCGCCCTCACCGAGGCCCCCATGGCCACCGCTTCCCCGGAGTACAAGCTGACGTCCGGTGAGTCGGATCTGTGGCTTTTGCCCGCGACGCCGGGTGGCAACAACAACGTCAGCCTCAAGACCGTCACGGGCGCCGCATCGGCCAACGCCGCCGGCGACCTGGTCTCGATGTTCATCGGCAACGGCACCGCCGAACACCCCAACGGCGGCCTGCTCATCGGCAACGGCTACAGCTACAGCGCAGCCGACACCCAGTGCTCCAGCGCAGCCTGCAACGGCGGCAAGGGCGGCCTGTTGATGGGCAACGGCGGCAACGGCTACAACGGCGGCAACGGCGGCAGCGCCGGGCTGTACGGCAACGGCGGCAACGGTGGCGACGCCACCTCGGCCAACATCAACGGCGGCAAGGGCGGTAACGGCGGCAACGGCGGTCTGCTCGCCGGCAGCTCGTCCTCCGGCGCGCTGTTCGGCGGCGGCGGCGGCAACGGCGGCAAGGGTATCGCCGGCGGTGCCGGCGGCAACGGTGGCAACGCCGGTGCCCTGTCCGGCAGCGGCGGCGCGGGCGGCGCCGGTGGCGCCAGCACGACGACCGGTGTGGCCGGCGGAGCCGGCGGCAACGGCGGCAATGCCGCGAGCCTGCCGATGGCCGGCAGCGGCAGCGCGGGCGCCGGCGGCGCGGGTGGTGCCGGTTATGGCGGCGGCACCGCAGGCACCGACGGCGGCGCAGGCGGCAACGGCGGCAAGGGCGGCTTCTACGGTTCGGCGGCGGGCGGCGCCGGCGGCGCCGGCGGTGCGGGCGGCGCAGGCACCGCGACCGGTGGTAACGGTGGCGCCGGAGGCACAGGTGGTACCGGTGGCCTGGTCTCAGGCAACGGCGGTGCCGGTGGCACCGGCGGTGCGGGCGGCGCGGGCGCCAACGGCGCCGGCGGCAACGGCGGCAAGGGCGGTAGCGGTGGCACCGGTGGCGCGACCGGCAACGGCGGCGCGGGCGCCACAGGTGGCGATGGCGGTACCGGCACCACGACCGGTGGCACCGGTGGTACGGGCGGCTCTGGCGGTCTGGGCGGTAACAACGGTGGCGCGGCAGGCGCCGGCGGGAAGGGCGGCAAGGGCGCGACCGGCGGTGTTGGCGGCAACGGCGGCACCGGCGGCTTCGGCGGCTTCAGCGGCGGCGCGGGTGCCAACGGCGGCACCGGCGGCGATGGCGCGACGACCGGCTCCGGCGGTAAGGGCGGCAACGGCGGCACCGGCGGCGGCAGCGTCATCACCGGCGGCAAGGGCGGCAACGGCGGCACCGGCGGTAAGGGTGGCAACACCGCGGGCAGTGCCGGCCAGGGCGGCTCCGGCTCCATTGGCGGTAACCCCGGCAAGGGCGGCACCGGCGGCGCCGGCGGGTAATCCGTCATCCGACAACGAAATCGGCCCCCTCCGAAAGGAGGGGGCCGATCTCGTTGGGACAGTGGGCAATCAGAGATCAGGCACGTGCACCGTTGAGCGCACATGCCATCTGTGCGTTGTTGGCGTCAGTATTCATGTCATCGGCCGTCGAGTTCAGCGAATCACCGCCACCGCGAATCCCCATGATCACCAACAGCTTTGCGGCACGAAAAGACCATGACCTCATGGGCGCCGCAACATCGGCAGGCAAACCGGGCGTCGATGCTGCCGACATGGCGGCGGAAGCAGACTCGCGTAGTGCGGTACGGCCGAAGACATTAGCGTTGGCGACGTTCGGATCGTCGTAGTTGACGCTGTTCCCGCTGCCGGCGGAGTCGTATGCGAAATCCTCGTAGTACGACGCGGCATGGTCCAGCGCCATCCCAAACTGCTTACAGGCGTCGGGGACCGCGCTGGAGGGCGCGTCCAGCGCGGGCGCCGCCACCGCCGCGTTGACGGGCACAGGTTCTGGTGCCGGTTCCGGCGCCTCCGGATCAGCCGATGCAATCGGAATGCTCAACAGCGCCGACGCGGACACCAGCAACGAGGCCGTGAAAGTCCGGCTGCACAACAGCGATTTTCTCAATGCTTCCTCCTGGATCGTGGGCTCCCCCGAACCGTCCGGCTGGAAGTCCCAAACCAGCCCAAACCTGAAACCCGTGAAGCCAGGGTTCCGCAGGGTCAGGACAGAGTGATGATCAACGGGACAACTGTCGTGATGGTGAACGGACAACGAACAACGGACACCTTTGAAGGATCCATCGAGTGTCCCCTTCACCCACCTCGCACGCAGTTGGTACCACCTTGAGATCGAATCCCGGGTCTCTGACCATTGATTGAGAGAAATGACGCCCGGTAGATGGTAACCGGGCGGGATTTGTTGGCGCGGTGTTAACCGTTGCGTCACTCGCCAACTCAATGATTCCTCCGAACGACACAGTGGATATCAACGACGAGAGGCGCCAACACGACATGTTGAAACGCTTTGCCGCATTGGCTGGAGTATGCCTGCTGGCTCCGATGGGTGCGGCGCCGCTCGCGCTCGCCGACCCGCCGGCCGATCCCAACGTGGCACCAGTGGCCAACGCAGGGCCGGTACCAGGCGGCCCCGCGGGACCAGTGCCTTCCGCTGCGCCAGGAGTTCTCAAGACCCCCGACGGTTGGTCGCTTAGCGTGTCGGGCAAAGACGAGTCCATGGAACCCGTGGCCTCCCTGACCAATTCGCCGTGGTCACGTGAATACCTGGTCGACGGAACGTTCACCGCCTCGGTGTCCGGCGGTGGCAGCACCAAGCTGGCCGGTGGCACCTTGGAGGCCGGCTACCAGATCGGTTGCGGCATCATCCAGGACGACATCGAATCAATCGCCACCGGCGGCATCACCCCGGGCGTTGGTATCCCGTTCGTGAACGGCTCGCTGCTGCCCGTCACGCTCGGTCTGTCGGCGTCATACCAGATGAAGATCGACCTCAAGCCCGGCGTGGTGAACATCGTTCCGGTCGGCAAGAAGGAATTCAAGGGCACCGCCCCGCGAATCTCCATCACCGGATTCCGCATCAAGATTGACGGTTGTGCAGGCCAGTCCTTCATCCGGTCGTACGCGACGCTGACCAGCTCAACCGACAACACCGACGACGTCGTGACCTACCTCGGCGTCACGAAAGCTGTTTAACAACTTCACATCGCCGTTCCCGCGTTCGGCTGCCCGTCATCGACGGGGTGGTGGGCAGCCGATATGCACCACCGGAGACGTCCGCGGGAACGCCCAGTCGATGAGCATCGGGCGCGCAGTGTTGGTGCCCGGTTCATCAACTGGACACCCCACCAATCGATCATTCCTCAGAATCCAATGTATTGAGACGGAAGGCGCCGACAGGACATGTTGCATCGCTTTGCCACCGCGGCTGCAGTTTGCATGCTGATCCCAATGGGGGCGACCCCGCTCGCATTGGCGGACCCGGCCGATCCGGCGGCGCCGCCCGTCGTTGACGCAGGTGCTCCCCCACCACCTGACAACGGCGTGGTCGCCTCCTCGGTTCCCGGTATCGCCAAGACACCCGACGGCCGGACCCTGACGGTGGTCGCCAAGGACGAGACCCAGGTGCCGGTGGCCCCCCTGACAACCTCCCTGTCGTCTCGTGACTGGGTGGTCGGCGCCACGTTCACCGGTACCACCACCGGTTCGGTGTCCGGCGGAACGCTGGAGGCGGGCTACCAGGTCGGGTGCGGTGTCGAAATGGACAAGGTCAAGCTCATCGGCTCGGTCGGCGCCAGCTTGGGCAACGCCAGCCTCGGCACGGGCGGTCTTTCCCTCCCCGGAACCATCAGCTTCCCGGTCCAGGGCCAGATCGAAGTCGACCCCCGGCCGGGCACGATCACCAACGTCGTCGTCGACAAGAAGAAGTTCAAGGGCACCTCTTCGCGAATCACCCTGAAGGACATCCACATCAAGATCGACAACTGCGTCGGCGCCTCTTCGCTGCGCTCCTACGCGGTACTGACGAGCTCCGGCACCGACGCCGACGACATCGTCGCCTACTACGGCGTCACCAAAGTCTTCTGACACCGGGTGCGCCAGATGTACAGAATGCTCGTCAAGGGTGCGGTCGTGGCCGCGCTCGCTGTCGGAGCGGCGGTCGCACCCATGGCGACCGCCGCCGCCGACGAGCCACTGCCCGTCGACCCTGCGGCGCCCCCACCGCCGCCGCCGCAGGGGTTCCTTCCCCCTCCGGGGGCTCTGCAGGACTCGATCAACGGATTCGCCAGCTACCTCGGCGGCCCCGCAGGAAATCAATTGTTGCTCGGTCAGTCTGAGACCCCGGCGTTGGCCGGCACCGCACCCGCGGTCCCGCCCAGCGCCGACATCCTCAACGGCGCCGGGTTGTTGATGGCACAGAACAACAGCATGCCGGACCCAGATCAGACGTCCCCGTACCAACTGGGTCCGGGCGCGGACGGTCCGTTCGCCCGGGTCAATCAATGGAAAGGCGTCCACGCCTTCCTGCACGGGGCGCTCGGACGCATGCCGGCCGACCAGCTCGGTCAGCCGCTGCCTGGGACCGCGCCACTGCCGGGCATCAACATCCCAGCCGGGCCCGAACAGTTCCTGCCCGATCCGGCGGCACCGCCGCCGGGCGCTCCCGGGGTTCCCGGAGCTCCCGCCGCACCGGTGGACCCGGCGCTGCCACTCCCGCCTCCGCCGGCTCCAGGCAGCTGATCGAGTCCTCGCCGCCGTTCACGGCATCGTTTCGCCCGCAGCCGACTACGGTGTGACGAGGATCGAGGCCAAGAGGGGTTGGCGAGATGAGCACAGTGCGGATGTTTGGGCCCAGGCTGAGTTTTGCGGCCGCGGCCGCGCTCGGTGCCGTCCTCACCGGGTCGGCAAGCGCGCAGGCCGATCCTGTTCCGGCCGATCCGACGATCCCACCGGCGCCGATTCCGCCCAACGCGACCATCGGCAGCGTGCTGGCTCAAAGCGGCGCCCCGTCGACCGGCCCGCTGGGGTTGCCTGACTTGTCTGCCTACGCACCGGGACTTCTGTTGGCGCAGAACCCCGTTCCGTCGGCGCCGGGGACACAGGGCACCGTGGCGGCTCCGGATCTGCACGCGTTCAACAACCAATATCTACTGCCGCAGAACGTCACCCCCGCCGCGCCCGGTGAGGGAGTCGCCGACGCCGGCATCGGCCCGTCGCCGGAGTCGCCGGGCACTGGCCGATTGGCGTTCCTGCGCCGCCTTCACGAGATGTATCAGGGCGGCGCACTGGACGGTTCATTGCTCGGCCAGGTGCCCTACGAGCAACTAGGCGAACCGCTCCCGGGTACCGCCCCCGGCCCCGAGATCTATGTGCCGCCCGGACTCGGGTTCGGCCTGGCAGATTCCGCCGCGCCCGCACCCGCGCCGTGAGCGCGACGCGCGCGCAACATTCACCCAACGGCAAAGTGCCGAGGGGGTTCTGGTGCTAGCATCCGAAACCTATGCCTGCTAACGCCCCGCGCGTGATCGTCGAGCCGGACGACGGCGTTGACCCGGTCCGCGAATTCATCATGAGCGCGCAAAGCTCGCTTCTGATAAAGCAATTCACCTTCACCGAGCCCAGCTTGATCGGTGCCGTGATCGATCGGAAGAAGGCCGGTGTCGACGTCCGGGTCATGCTCAACCCGCAGCGGTCGGGCGGCGACCGGGCTAACGACGAGAGCTACGAAATCCTCAAGGATGCCGGCATCGACGTCCAGTGGTCCAGCCCCAAATTCTATGTGACACACGAGAAGTCGATCGTCGTCGACAACAACGCCGCCATGGTCGCCACCTACAACCTGATGATCAAGTACTTCACCCTCACCCGCGACTACGGGATCATCACGCACGACCCACTGCACGTGGCACAGATCGTCGACGTGTTCAACGCCGACTGGGAACACCGCGATTTCACTCCACCGTCCTATGAAGGGCTGCTGTGGAGCAACTCGAATTCGCGCTACCACATGGCTCGGTTCATCGATACCGCTGAGCGCAAGCTGTACATCCAACACCCGAAGTACGTGGACGCCGTGATCCTTGATCACATCGCGGCGGCGGCCCACCGCGGAGTCAGGGTGCGGGTCTTGTGCGGAGGCAAGCACGGCATCAGCGAATGGGACATCCTCGATACGTTCGCCTCTCTGCGGACCCTGCGCCGCTTCGGCGTCGAGGTACGCAAGCAGAAGAATCTGCGAGTGCACGCCAAGCTGTTGATCGTCGACGGCCGAGAGGTCCTGGTCGGGTCGATGAACATCGATCGCAGTGCTTTCGACTTGCGCCGCGAGCTCGGCATCACCAGCGATGACCCGGAGGTCGTGACGCGACTGAAAGCGGTCTTCAAGAGCGACTGGCAGATTTCCAACCACTACGAGCCGCCGGACCCCCTTGAACAGAATCGTCCCGTCGAGGACGAGTTCCCGCACGACCATGATCTGGTCCATGAGTGAGCCAGGTCCGACCCTGGACAAGGTCTCTCTCCTAGAGATCGCCCGTACGTTCAACCACATCGCGTTGGCCTCGTTCGGCGGCGGTCTTGGCGCGTGGTCGCGGGAAGTCGTCGTCGTCGAGAAGAAGTGGCTTGGCGAGGAGGAATTCCTCAGCGCCATGACGATGTGCCGAATCGTGCCGGGCGCCAACCAGGTGAACCTCGCAGTCTTCGTCGGGACCAAGATGAAGGGTCTGACAGGCGCCATCGCAGCAGTGATCGGGTTGTGCCTGATGCCCGTCGCGATCGTCCTGACCCTGGGCTTCGTCTACTTCACCTTCAAGGAAGTGCCCGCGATCAAGGGCGCCCTGCACGGCGCCTCGGCCGCCGCCGTCGCGCTGACCCTGGCGATGGTGATCCAGACCGGCCAGAAATGCCTCAAAGGCGTGATGCCGGTGATCTTCTTCCTGGCTGCCTTCGTCCTCAACGGCCTGCTGCGCTGGCCACTGCTGACGACATTGGCGATCCTGGCTCCGCTGAGCCTCATCTGGGCCTGGCCGCGCAAGCAGCCCGAACCGGAGCCGGAGTCGGAGTCGGTCGGCGCATGAAGACCTTCCTCGCGCTGATCGGCATGTTCGGCTCGTTGTCGCTGCTCTCGATCGGCGGCGGCAACACGGTGCTGCCCGATATGCACCTGCAGGCCGTCACCCAACACCACTGGCTGACGAACTCCCAGTTCGCCGACATCTTCTCGATCTCACAGGCCGCGCCGGGGCCGAGCATCCTGATCGTGGCGCTCGTCGGCTACGCGGCGGGACTGGGCGTGGCCGGAGTCGTCGGCGGCATCGTCGGCGGCGTGCTGGCCACGATCGCGATGGTGGTGCCGGCGGCCGGGCTGATGTACCTGATCACCCGGACCTGGCAGAAGGCCCAGAAGTCCAAGCTGCGCTACGCGGTGGAGAAGGGGTTCGCCCCGCTGACCGTCGGCCTGATCCTGGCCAGCTCGGTGGTCATGAGCAAGGCCGCCGACCACGATTGGCGGGCCTATCTGATCACCGGTGTCGCCACCCTGATCTTCGTCAGGACCAAGACCAATCCGCTGATCGTGGTCGGCGCCGCCGCCCTGCTGGGGTACATCGGCTTCGTCTGACGGCGATCCAATGGGACCTCCCCGGAACAACACGGGATAGGTTTCTCCGATGCGGGTTGACGGGCGCGAGGTTGCCGTATCCGGCAACGTGCTGCTCCCGTTGGCCCGCCGGACCAACGACATCGTGCGACTCGGGTTGGCCGCTGTCGTGCTGGCCATCATCATCACCAGCTCACTGATCACCCGAAACGACTGGGTCGGGCTGGAGAAGTCGGTGTCGCGAATCGTGGGGGTGCTCACCCCCACCCAATCCAACCTGGTCTATCTGGCCTACGGCGTCGCGATCCTGGCGCTGCCGTTCGTGATCCTGATCGGACTGATCGCCGCGCGGCAGTGGAAACTGTTCGCGGCCTACGCTGCTGCCGGGTTCCTGGCCGTGTTCTCCCTGTCGATCAGCGGCAACGGTATCGCCGCGCCGCGCTGGCATTTCGACCTCTCCGAGCGACTGTCGACCACCCTGTCGCAGTTCCTCGACGACCCCCGCTGGATCGCGATGCTCGCCGCCGTCCTGACTGTCTCGGGGCCGTGGCTGCCCGGGCGTTGGCGCCGGTGGTGGTGGACCCTGCTGCTGGCCTTCGTGCCGATTCACCTCGCGGTCAGCGCGGTGGTCCCCGCTCGCTCGTTGCTCGGCCTTGCCGTCGGCTGGTTCGTCGGGGCTCTGACGGTCTGGGTGGTCGGCACGCCGGGGCTCGAGGTTCCGCTCGACGGCGCGGTCCGCGCGTTGTCCCGGCGGGGGTTCCTGGTGACCTCGCTGACGGTGGTCCGCCCGGCCGGCGCCGGCCCGCTGGAGTTGGCGGCCGCCGACGACGCCGGCTCGCGAGTGGTCGTCGAGATGTACGGCCCCAATCAACGCAGCGGCGGTGCGCTGCGCCAGTTCTGGCGGTGGCTGATCCTGCGTGATGCCGAAACGGCACCGCTGCAAGCCTCGATGCGACGCGCCGTCGAACATCGCGCGTTGATGACGATCGCCGTCGGCGATCTTGGGGTGTCCAACACGACCACGATGGCCGTCGCCGCGCTGGAGCGCGGCTGGACGTTGTACGCGCACACCCCGTCGCTCGGCACCCCGATCGGGACAGCATGCGACGAGGCCCTGGTGACCACGATCTGGGGTTCGCTCGGCGTGCTGCACCAACACCAGATCGCCCATGGGGACCTACGTTTCAAAGAGATGACCGTCGAGTCCGGCAAGGTGTTGTTCGGGGGCTTCGGCAGTTCCGAATACGGGGCGACCGACGAACAGCTGCAATCCGATATCGCGCAGCTGCTGGTGACGACGACCGATCGGTTCGGCGCCGAGTCGGCTGTGCGCGCCGCCGTCGACACCCTGGGTAAGGAAACCGTCCTCAACGCGTCACGACGCCTCACCCGAGCCGCGGTGCCTGCCCGAATTCGCAAGTCGGTCAACGATCCCAAGGCCCTCATGGGCGCCGCGCGCGACGAGGTGAAGCGGCAGACCGGGGCTGACGAGATCAAAACCGAGACCATCACCCGGTTCACCCGTAAACAGGTCATCCAGCTGGTGCTGCTCGTCGCGCTGGTGTACGTCGCCTATCCCTTCATCAGCACGGTGCCCACCTTCTTCAGCGAGCTGCGCAACGCGAACTGGTGGTGGGCGCTGCTGGGGCTCGCCGTGTCCGCGATGACGTATGTCGGTGCGGCAGCGGCATTGTGGGCGTGCGCCTCCGGGCTCGTCAGCTTCCGCAATCTGGTGATCATGCAGTTCGCCAACACCTTTGCCGCCACCACGACACCCGCCGGTGTCGGCGGCCTGGCGCTGAGCACACGCTTCCTGCAGAAGGGCGGACTCGGCGCGCTGCGTGCCACCGCGGCCGTCGCACTGCAGCAGGCCGTCCAGGTGATCACCCACGTGACGCTGCTGATCTTCTTCAGCGTCGCGGCCGGGGCGACCGCCGACCTGTCCCACTTCGTGCCGAGCACCACGTTGCTCTACCTCATCGGCGGTGTCGCGCTCGGGATGCTCGGGACGTTCCTGTTGGTGCCGCGGGCACGCCGGTGGCTGGGAACCGCGGTGCGCCCCCGCATCCAGGAGGTCGGCACCGAGCTGCTCGAACTGATCCGCGAACCCAAGAGGTTGGCGATCATTGTGCTGGGCTGCGCCACAACAACTCTGGGAATGGCGCTCGTACTATGGGCCAGCATCGAGGCCTTCGGCGGCGACACCACCTTCGTCACCGTCACCATCGTGACGATGGTGGGCGGCACGCTGGCGTCGGCCGCGCCGACGCCCGGCGGTGTCGGCGCGGTGGAGGCCGCACTGATCGGTGGGCTCGCCGCGTTCGGGGTGCCCGCGGCCGTCGGGGTGCCCGCGGTACTGCTGTACCGGGTGCTGACCTGTTGGTTGCCGGTGTTCGCGGGCTGGCCGATCATGCGGTGGCTCACCGCAAAAGAGATGATCTAGCCCGCGACTGCGTAGCGTGGAGACGTGCTCGCGAAGCGTGTCCTGGCGTTGCTCTGTGCACTGGCGTTTGCCCTGACCGCGTGCGGTGCGCCGGACAAGCCCGCCGCGGACTCGGCATGGCCACCATCGACTGGGCGCGGTCCGTGCCGGGTCACCAAGCAGACCGATGTGGCGGCACCGATGCGCGACGGCACCCTGCTGCGCGCCGACGTCTACCGGCCTGAGCGCTCTGAACCCGTCCCGGTGATCCTGATGCGCACCCAGTACGGAAAATCGGGCGCACAGGTCTCCCCCTCGCGCTACCAGAGCCCCGACTGGTTCGCGTCGCACTGTTATCTCGTTGTCATCCAAGATGTTCGGGGCCAGGGCACATCACAGGGAACCTTCAGCGAGTTCACCAACGACCGCGACGACGGCTATGACTCGGTGGAGTGGGCCGCGGGATTGCCGGGATCGAACGGCAAGGTGGGGATGTACGGCTCGTCGTACGTGGGCGCGACGCAGTGGCTGGCCGCGACGACCACTCCCCCGCATCTGGTCACCATCGTTCCGGCCAACACCGCCTCCGACTACTTCGACGGGTGGATGTACGAAGGCGGCCAGTTCCGGCTGGCGTTCGTACTGCCGTGGGCGATCGGTCTGGCCACCACCGCCGCGACCAATCGGGGTGACGACGCCACGGCGACCGCACTGAAGTCGGCCGCCGCGGACCCGACTCGATGGCTGGACTTCGTGCCCTACCGGTCACTGCCGGTGTTACAACCCGCCAATCCCGCTGTGGCACCGTGGTATTTCGACTGGATCGCACATTCGTCACGTGACGGCTTCTGGCGGCAGTGGAGCATCCGTGACCGCTACGCGTCGGTGCGCGTGCCGGTGCTCGATGTCGAGGGATGGTACGACGCGTTCCTCGCCGGCGGGATCGAGAACTTCACCGGGATGGTGAGTTCGGCCGGCACGCCGCAGGCCCGAACGAACCAGCGGCTGGTCATCGGCCCCTGGGACCACGTGGACTGGGGCCGTGGCGGTTCCGAGCCGGCGCCGCTGCTGAAAGACATCGGCGCGGTCGGCGACAGCCCGATCAACGAATTGATGCTCGCGTGGTACGACCACTTTCTCAAGGGCATGAACAATGGCGTCAACGGGTCCTCCGGCGGCACGCCGCGGGTGGACTACTTCCTGATGGGCGCCAACAAGTGGAAGTCGGCGGATAGCTGGCCATTGCCGCAAACCGTCCTGCGCCGCTATTTCCTGTCCGGAGACGGTCAGATCGACTCGCGCAGCGGGACACTGGGCGCGGCGGCGCCTCCTGCCGATCAGGCGCCGGACCGCTACGTCTACGACCCGACCGATCCTGCACCCAGCATGGGCGGACATTCGTGTTGTGGCGCCCGCTCCGGTCCGCAGGGCCCCTACGACCAGACCCCGGTCGAGCAGCGTTCCGATGTCCTGATCTACAGCAGTGATCCGCTCGCGGCCGATACCGAGGTGACCGGACCGACGACCGTCGACCTCTGGGCGTCGTCATCGGCCGTCGACACCGACTTCACCGCGAAGCTGATCGTGGTGAAGCCCGACGGCGACGCGATCAACCTCAACAACGGCATCCTGCGGACGGCGTTTCGCGACTCGTTGTCCGACGCGAGCCCGGGCATTCCGAATCGGCCCTACGAGTACCACATCGCGATCTGGCCGACGAGTTACCTCTTCCGGGCGGGTGACCGGATCCGGCTGGAGATCTCCAGCAGTGACTACCCGCAGTTCGCGCCCAACCCGAACACGGGTGCACCGTTCGGGCAGAGCACCGCGACCATGCCCGCGACGCAAACGATCCTGCACGACGCCGCACATCCGTCGGCGGTGGTCATCCCGGTGATTCCCGCGGGCGACGCGGGATCCGACAGATTCCCGATCACGCGCTGAGGCACACAGGACCGATCAGCTGCCGAGGAGTTCCCGGTCGCTCTCGACATGAGTACCGGCGTCGGGGTGATCGTGAGACGCATCTCGTCCCACGACGTGGGCGATGACCCAATGCAGCCCGATCACGATCGCGCTGGCGAAGACCGACAGGACGAGCCAAGCATCCGGGGGTATCGCCTTGGCCAGTCCCAACACAGTTTCCATCGCGGGTTCCGTCCTCCGGTCATAGGGCCCCACCCCGCCGCCAAGCGCCCAGTTTTTGCAAGCACGTGCAGATTTAGCGAATTATTGCACTTTAGCTGATCAAGATCGCGATCGCCTACGGCGGGTCGCCCTGTTGATACCCATGCGGCCACCGTGACAGGGGCTGTGACCAGCAGTATCCGTGTCCGACTGTTTGATTCAATCCCATCACGGCTGGGCCCGACTACCCGAATCCGCTACCCGCACGTGACCACCCGCTCTGTTGGCGCATATTTTTTCGCGCCAATAGAAGTCTCAGCAAACAAATGTGTAACGCCGTGAGCACTTCTCGGCTAAGCACGTCTCACAATGGACGACAGACGGTGAAGGCCCCCTGCGCTTGATCGCAGGGGGCCTTGATATCTCTAATGACTTGCGGCGCAATACTTCTAGATTAAATGCCGCGGAATTGTGACGAATCGTTGATGCTGGCCGACTATGGCCGAACGCCTGCTATGCAGCAATCGCGCGGGCAAGGCCCGCAGCGAAGCGGGAAGCTAGCGAGGCCGAACCGAATCGGCAGCGGCGCCGATGAACACGGCGTAGGCGGCCGACATGGCGATCTGATCGATCATCTCGGCATCGCCGCCGAGCTCACGCACCTGGTCCGCAATCGCATAGCGGATCAGATCGACCGAAGTCATTATTGAATCGCTCATCGGTGGGCCACTCACTCTCGGTGCTATTCGCTCTCGGCTGTCAAGCAGAGCCACAATGCCGCCGCTAGGAAGAAGACGACGTATATAACTTTGCCCAACTCGATCACCGTAGCTCCGATCTCACCTAAGTACCTGAGACCGACCTTAGAGTTCTAACGTTAGCTTAACTATTAGATTTGCAGTGTCGTGACTATGAGATCCAGCCAACACGGCGAGAATAGTGACGCAGGTCACCTATGCGGGACAGCCTAACCTACCGCGAGAGGATTGTCGCCGAGGCCGTTCCGGGCGCGCCGTACACCTGGGCGATGCCCACCCGCGGGTTCGTCGGAACCTGGCGATCGCCCGCCTGACCGCGCAGTTGGCGCACGAGTTCGTGGACCTGTCGCAGCCCGGAGGCCCCGATCGGCTCACCGTTGGCGATCAGTCCGCCGTCGGTATTGACCGGCAGCGACCCGGTGATCTCAGTGGCCCCGTCGGCGAGCAGTTTCTCCTGCTCCCCGTCGGCGCACAGACCGGTCTCGGCCATGTGGATGATCTCGGCGCCGGCATCGGTGTCCTGCAGCTGGGCTATGTCGACGTCTTCGGGCCCGATGCCCGCGGCCTCGTAGGCGGCCCTGGCGGCGTAGACCGTCGGCGAGCAGTCCTCGTCAACAGCCGCCGACGTGGCGTGGACTTCGTAGGCACCGTAGCGCCGGGTGCGGATCTCACTGGCCCGCACGAAGACCGGGGTATCGGTGAACTTGTGGGCGATGTCCGCGCGGCACATGATGACTGCCGCAGCGCCCTCGTCGGGGGCGCAGAACATGTACTTGGTCAGCGGATAGTTGAGTACCGGAGAGTTGAGGATCTCCTCTTCGGACATCGTCTGGCGCCGAAAGGCATTGGGATTCAGCACCCCGTTGCGCAGGTTCTTGGCGGCCACTTTCGCCAGCGTGGCCCGCGAGATGTTGTGATCGTGCAGATACCGATTGGCTTTCATCCCGAAGAACTTCGTGGTCACGAACTGCCCGTTCTCGCCGTACCAGCGCGGGAGACCCAGCGTCGCCGGCTCGTCGGTGAATGCACCGCGGGGATGCTTGTCCATCCCGATCGCGATGCCGATGTCGTACTTCCCCAGCCGGATGGTGTCGGCGGTCTGCTGAATCGCGCTCGCCGACGTGGCGCAGGCATTGAACACATTGGTGAACGTGATCCCCGTCAACCCGACCAGGCGGGTCACCGCATCGGGATTCGAAATCTCATGGCTGCCACCGAAGCCGAACTGGATGTCCTTCCACCCCACCCCGGCATCGTCGAGAGCGAGCTGGATGGCTTCGGCACCCATCTGCATGGCGGACTTGTCGAACCGTCCGAACGGGTGCAGCCCGACTCCGATGATCGCGACTTCGGTGCCCTTGGTTGTCATCGGTTCGCCTCCGTCGTCGGTCGAAACGCAAAAGTGATGATCTCGTCGCCGTTTTCGTTGATCGCCAACGGCACCATGGTGAGTTCGACCTCCATCCCGAAGGCCAGCTTCGCGGGATCGCTCTCGGTCAGGCGACCCTCGACGCGCACGACATCACCGAGCTGCACAAGGCCGACACCGAACGGGGTGAAGTCGGCACCGGTCGGCCCGGCGTAGGGCGGCCCGGGCGGAAAGCCCTGGGTGGTCCAGGCCACGACCGTGCCCCGGCGCGGCAACAGAACGTCAGACACGTTGTCCCCGCTGCATTGTGGGCAGCGGGGCTGCGGCGGAAAGGTCACCGCCTGACAGCTGCCGCAGCTGCTGCCGATGAGCTGTGGGTCGAGATCGGGCCATGTGGAGATCTCCGGGGCGAGCGCTATTGCCATCAGGCGTCCTTCGAGGCTGGGCCGGTGTTCCGGCGATGTATCGAGTGGTGCGGGACGTCAGTCGGTTGGCAGCGCGGGCAGTCGGCCCGCGCTGACGACCGTCTGCAGCTCGGTGTACTCGGCAAGGCCTTCCTCGCCGAATTCGCGACCGATCCCAGACTGTTTGAAACCCCCGAAGGGACTGGCGATGTCGAGCATGTACATGTTGATGCCGTAGGTGCCGGTCCTGACCCGCCCCGAGATGTCCAGTCCGTGCGCAACGTCTTTGGTCCAGACCGACCCCGCCAGACCGTAATCGCTGTCGTTGGCGATACGAACGGCATCGTCCTCGTCGCGGTACCTGATCACGGTCAACACCGGTCCGAAGATCTCGTCACGCGCGATCGTCATGTCGTTGGTTGCCTCGACGAACAGGCTGGGCCGGACGAACCATCCTCGCTCGCGCGGCGAATCATCCCCGCCGACAACCAACTTCGCGCCCTCATCGATGCCCGTGCGGATATAGGACTGCACACGGTGTTGCTGACGCGCCGAAACCAGCGGACCGACGTCGGTGGCGGGATCGGCCGGGTCCCCGATCACCAGCGCCGACATCATGTCCGCGAGTGCATCGACCAGTTCGTCGTGCCGGTCTTCACTGACCAGGATCCGGGTCTGGGCCACACAGGCCTGCCCGTTGTTCATCAGGCTGGCCATCTTGAGCCCGGCCACCGTCTTGTCGATCCTGGCATCGTCGAGCACGATCGCCGCCGACTTGCCGCCCAGTTCGAGGCTGTAGCGCTTGAGCTGCTCGCCGCACACCGAGGCGATGTGCCTGCCGGTCGCCGAGCTGCCGGTGAACGCGATCTTGTCCACCCCGGGATGGCGCACCAGCGCGTCGCCGACCTCTCGCCCGCCGGGGACGACGGATACCACGCCCTCGGGCAGGCCCGCCTTTTCGACCATCTCGGCAACCCACAGGCTGTCCAGTGGTGTCTCCGGCGCGGGTTTGACGACCACCGTGCAGCCGGCGATCAGCGCGGGAATCAGCTTGGGCATCAACAGATTCTGCGGAACATTCCACGGGATGATGATGCCGACGACACCGACCGGCACGCGGCGAAGGTGTACCTCGCCCAGCGTGCCCTGACGCCGCTGCGCCCACGGGAAGTCGCGGGCGGCCTGCACCGCCAACCGCATCATCGTCGCCGCCCCGGCGGCCTGCCCCAGCCGGCTGAAGCTCGCCGGCGAGCCCATCTGCGCGGTGATCAGGTCGGCCATCTCGTCGACGTGCTCGGCGTAGATCGCCGCCAGACGTTCGACCGCTTCGAGGCGATCCGCCACCGTCAGCCGCGGCCATGGCCCGTGGTCGAAGGCTTCGCGCGAGGCAAGGACGGCACGGTCGATATCGTCCGCCGAACCAGCGGGGACATGCGCGATGGACTCTTCGGTGAACGGTGAGATCACCTCGATGCGCTGATCGGTGGACGGCTCCCGCCATGCGCCTCCGATGAAGATCCGCTCGTAGGAAGGAACTTTCACGGGCTGACGGCCTCCGTGCTCGAGTACGACCGCTCGGCCCAGTTACGGAACTCAGTGATGGCGCTCTCGCCCCGGGCCAGGGCAGGCTTGTCCCGATAGATCTTGGCCTCCCAGATCGGGATGTCCTGTTCGATCTGCTTGCAGAAGTCCCGAGCGAAACCCATTCCGAGTCGCGTCTTTTCACCCGTGTCGGGATCGAGTGACACGAAGAACGTGTACCGGGCGTCGACGAGCTCACCATCGATGGGGGTGACCGTCAGCACCGTGCAGGACTGGCCGAGGCCCTGGTGGCGCACCACATCGATGCCCATGCCGAACAATTCGGAGTCCACCGCTCCGTTGACCGGCCCGCGCGGCGTCTCGAAGTGCACTTCGGCCACCGCGCGGAAATTGGGGCCCTCGTGGGTGACGTCGAGGTTGCCGAACGCCGAGACTCCGTGCACCGTCGCGAAATGCGCGATGTCGACCGTGTTCTCGAAGACTTCCTGCGGGTGTGAGCGGAAGATCCAGCGCGCCTCCTCCGGCGCATAGAACTCGAAGGCGGCGTCGTCGGCTTCGGGAATCTTGGGCAGCTCCCATTCCGGTTCGCCGCCGTCTTCGCTGTGCCAGACGAAGATCATCCCCGCCCGCTCGACCGTGGGCCAGGCGCCGAGCTTGGCGATTCGGTTGGGGCTCTTTGCATATGGAATCTCGACGTTGGCGCCGTCACCGTTGAAGCGCCAGCCGTGGAACGGGCAGATCACGCAGTCCTCGCTGACCTTGCCGCCCACCGCGATATCGGCTCCGAGGTGCGGGCAGTATGCGTTCAGCACGTGCACGGTCCCCGATTCACCGCGGTAGCAGATCAGTTGTTGCCCGAAGTAGTGCAACGAGACGATCGCGCCGGGCTCGACATCACGGCCATAGGCCACCTGGAACCACCCCTGAGGGTAGTTCGAGAAGGGGAACCGAGCAGGCTCCGGCATCGCACCACCCTTTCAGAACGCAGGCCAGATGTCTATCATACTATCATAGTAAAGAAAGACACTTTGAGGCGTTGGTGTAACGCGGGAGGTGAGGTCGCAGTGCTGGACGAGCTGCTCGTGGAGCACCGCGGCGCGATTCGTATCGTGACCATCAATCGGCCCGACGCGCTCAATGTGATCGATCGAGGATTGCACCGGCGGCTTCTGGACGTCTGGCACGAACTGGACCGCGACGCCGATGCGCGCTGCGTGGTGCTCACCGGCGCCGGCCGGGTGTTCAGTGGCGGAGGCGATTTCGCCTTCCTCAAGGCCCAGCACGAGTCTCTCGATCTGCGCTATCTGATCAGCCACGAGGCCGGCGAGATCCTGCGCGCAATGCTCAACTTTCGACTCCCGGTCATCGCGGCGGTCAACGGACCGGCCGTCGGTCTCGGCGCCTCACTGGTGTTGAGCAGCGATCTGATCGTCATGTCGCAGCGCAGCTATCTGAGCGACCCGCACGTGTCCATCGGCCTGCCCGCCGGTGACGGGGGTGCCCTCCTGTGGCCGTACTACCTGAGCATGGCGCGAGCCAAGGAGTACATCTACACCGGCGAGCGCATCACCGCCCAGCGCAGCGCGGAACTCGGGCTCGCCAACCGCGTCGCCGAGCCCGAGGAGCTGATGACCACCGCCCTCGATCTCGCCGACCGCCTGGCGCACCAGCCCGCTCGCGCGCTGCAGCTGACCAAGCGCGCCTTCGCCAAGCACCTCTCGCTGACGGCGGCGGCAATCATTGATTTTGGATTGGCCGCGGAGACAACCGAATTGGGAGCCGGCGAACACATCTCGCAGATTCGGGCTTTCCTCGGTGACGAGAAGTACGATGCGTTGGAGGTCAGCGATGCCTGACGGCGTCGGCGTGCCCGCCGAGACCAATAGCGCTAATTTTGTAAGATTGCATATCCGAAGTGACGTGGCCTGCGGCGACCACCGAGCTCCTCACCGTGCCGCTGGTGGTCAGTCATGAAGAACGTCGCAGCAGGGCGTGAGACGAGGCGTCGGCTGACGTCTCCGCGTATCGCGGAGACCGTCGCCGATGAGTTGCGCCGCCAGATCGTCGACGGCGAGCTCGCCGACGGCGACCTGCTTCCCCCACAGGCCGTGCTGGTGGAGCATTTCAACGTCAGCCTGGTCTCGCTGCGCGAGGCGCTGCGCATCCTGGAGACCGAAGGTCTGGTGTCGGTGCGTCGCGGCAATCAGGGCGGTGCGGTGGTGCACGCCCCGACCAAGAACAGTGCCGCCTACATGTTGGGGCTTGTCCTGCAAAGCAATCAGGTGCACCTGTCCGACCTCGGCGACGCGTTGCGAGACCTGGAACCGACATGCGCGGCGCTGGCCGCCCAGCGCGCCGACCGGGTCAAGACCATCGTGCCGGAACTGCGCCGGATCAACGCGGAGATGGACAAGCATCTCGACGACGGACCGTTGTTCACCGATCTGGGCCGCCAGTTTCACGACGCGGTGGTACGCGGTTGCGGCAACGCCACCGTCACCGCAGTGGTCAGCAGCCTCGAGGCACTCTGGAGCAGCCACGAACAGCGTTGGGCTGAAAGGACTTCGGCGGCCGGTGAGTACCCGTCGACGACACAGCGCAAGGCGGCGCTCAAGGCCCATACCGCGCTGGCGGACGCGATCGAGTCGGGTGACGCAGAGCGGGCCCGGCGGGTCGCGACGCGTCATCTGGCCGATGCTCAGACATTCGTGTTGTCCGACGAGGCGAGCACCCGGGTCATCACCGCATCACCGCCGCAGGCGCTGGCGCGCTGGCGTTCGCAGTAATCGACGGAGGGCGGACGCGTGCGCAATGCGATTGTCACCGGCGGCAGTGGCGGTATCGGCAAGGTGGTGGGGCGTCGACTGGTCGAATGCGGCTACGACGTCCTTCTGACCGCGCGCCGGGAAGCTCCACTGCGGGCAGCCGCAGACGAGATCGGCGCCAGGTGGGTGGTCGCAGACGCCTCGAATCCCGACAGCTTCGCAGCTGCGCTGAGCGATCTCGACCATGTCGACCTGCTTGTGCATGCCGCCGGGGTGCTGGGCGGCACCTACGCACGTAAGCAGACCTTCGAACAATGGCAGACCATCATCTCGGCGAACCTCGACTCCTGTTTCGTCGTGACACAGGCCGCACTACCGCTGATGCGACCGGGTTCGCGCTTCATCTTCCTGTCGTCGTCCTCGTCCCATGAGCCGATGCCCGGACGCACCGCGTACTCGGCGTCGAAGGCGGGGATGAACGCCTTCGCCCGCGCGCTCGCGCTCGAGGTCGACCGCGACGGCATCGTCGTCAACATCGTCACCCCCGGCCCGGTGGAAACCGAGATGCTGGAAGACGTTCCGTTCGAGATGTATGCGATCACCGCAACCGATGTCGCCGACACGGTCGCGTGGCTGGACACGGTGCCGCCCTCGGTGGATCTGCCCGAGATCCGCCTCAACGCGATCACCCGCGGACCCTCTGCGCGTCCCCCCGTGGTGCCGCTCGAGGCGCACCGACGCGCGGCCAGTAACTGACGAACTCCTGCAGATCACGATCGCCGGGTGCGGGTTTGACGTCGCCTCGTCTACTTTACTATTTTAGTAAAGAAAGGGAGATGGATGCAGATCGGACCTTCAGCGGACCAACTGAGCCTGCGCGACGGCGTGCGCGAGGTGCTGGCGTCCGACTGCCCGCTGACGCTGGATCGGCGGGTCTACGAAGACGGTGAGGCCTGGCAACCGTTGTGGCACAACATCGTCGACCTCGGCTGGACGTGGCTGGCCCGACGCGGGTACGACGACGGTGCCGAAGACCTCGGATTGACGACGCTGGATCTGGTCCTCACCCTCGAAGCCCTGGGCTCGGCTCTGGCACCCATACCGTTCGTGAGCAGCGTGGGCATGGCCGCCGGCGTGGCCAGGGCCGGGGGTAGGGCCACCGACGCGCTGCTGTCGGCGATCGCCGGAGGCACGGTGGCGACGCTGGCGGCGCACTCCCCGACCGACCGCCTGCCCGGCGCGACGATGACACTGTCGGCCGGGCGGGTGCGGGGCGAGGCGATCGCAGTCCCCGACGCTGTCAACGCCGAGCTGTTGGTCGTGCTCGGTTCCGACGGCGACGACACCACGATGGCCGTCGTGCCCACGGCCGGTGACGGGGTGGTGATCCAGCACGTCGATTCGGCCGACCCGGCGCGCCCGCTGGCGACCGTCACCGTGGATGCCCCTGCCGAACTGACCGTGCCCGTCGAGATCGAAACCGCCTTGGGCCCAGCACTGTTGGCGATCGCCGCCGAACTTGTCGGCGTGGCACACGCCGCGCTGGACATCGCCGTCGAGCATGCCAAGAACCGGCATCAGTTCGATCGGCCGATCGGATCGTTCCAGGCGATCAAGCACGGACTGGCCGACAATCGGGTCAGCGTCGAGCGAGCCCGCAGCCTCGCCTATCTGGCCGCCGCACGCGTCGACGATGAGTCCGTCGGCCCGGCCGAACGCTGGCGCAGCTGCGCGTTGGCCAAAGCGGCCGCCGGCGATGCGGCCCTTGCCGCGACGCGGACCGCCGTGCAGGTGCTGGGCGCACTGGGCCAAACCTGGGAACACGACATCCACCTCTACCTGCGTCGCGCCTGGCTGGGCGCCGCGCAGCTCGGGGATTCGTCGAGCCTCTATCACCTCGAGGGCAAGCGCTTCATGGCAGGAGCGGGCCGATGATCCAGACTCCGCTGCGTGACGAGTTCGCCGAATGGCTGACCTCGGTCCTGCCTGCCGACTACTACCAGAACTACTCCACCTACCGGTGGGACATCGGGCTGCGGCGCGACTACCAGCGTGCGCTCTTCAAAGCCGGCTGGATCCAGCCGACCTGGCCCGAGGGGCAGGGCGGCCGCGGATTGACTTCGGCTGAGGCACTGGAGATCCGGCTCGAAGGCGCACTGCGGTCGGCCCCCAAGCTGCCCAACATCGCCGGACCCAACGTCGCGGCGGCGAGCATCAGGGCCTTCGGCACACCCGAACAAGTGGACCGCCTGCTGGCGCCATGTCTCTCGGGCGACGAGTGGTGGGCGCTGGGGATGTCCGAGCCCGATGCGGGATCGGATTTCGCGGGCCTGCGCACCCGCGCCGTCCGCACCGGGGACACCTTCGTGGTCAATGGCCATAAGATCTGGACCACCCAGGCACACGAGTCACGCTGGTGTCTGCTCTACGCGCGCACCAATCCCCAAGCGCCCAAACACAAAGGCATCTCCTGCTTTGTGCTGGACCTGCAGGCGCCGGGCGTCACGATCAATCCGATCCGGATGGCGTCGCGATCCGACGAGACCTTCTGCGAGGTCTTCCTCGAGGACGTCGAGATCCCCGCCACGGACCTACTCGGCCCCGAGGACGGCGGCTGGGGTGTGGCGATCTCGTCGCTGGGCCATGAGCGCCAAATGATCTGGGTGATGAACTGGGTGGAGATCCAGCGCGGCCTGGCCTCGATCCAGGCGAACCAGACCGGGTCCTGCGAAGACCTCTACGGAGCTGTCGGTGGGCTGATGGCAGACGCGGAAGCGTTGCGGGCCAGCGGATATCGAGCCATGAACAACGATCAGGCGGGCCGCCCGAGCCCGGAGGGCGACATCCTCAAGCTGCTGGGTTCCACGACGCTGCAACGAACCTGGGAGATCAGCGCCGCCGCGGCCGGCTCGGCAGCGAACACCGACCCCGACCTGGAATTCGAACGCCACGATGCCCTGGCGGCGGGAATCTACGGCGGCACATCCGAGGTGCAACGCAACATCATCGGCGAGCGGCTGCTCGGCCTCCCGAAAGGATGAGACGTGGACTACGCGCTGGGAGATGACGCCGCCGCACTGCGGCAACAGCTGCGCGATCTGATGAAGACCCACCTGCCCGAGAAGTTCCATGGTGCGTTCACCGACGATCCGCGGGACCTGGCCACCACAGAGGCGTTCTGCCGGCTGCTGGCCAAAGAGGGCCTGCTGACCTTGGCGTGGCCCAAAGAGTATGGCGGCGGCGGAGGTTCGGTGTGGCAACAGACCGTGGTGCGGGAGGAGATGTGGGCCGCACACGAGCCCCGCGGCGCCCAATACATGGGCGTCAACTGGGTGGGCCCGGCGATCATGCGCTACGGCACCGCCGAGCAGAAGGCCACCCACCTCGGCGCCATCTCGGCCGGTGAAGTGATCTGGTGCCAGGGCTTCTCCGAACCCGAGGCAGGTACCGACCTGGCATCGCTGCGCACGCGCGCGGTACGCGACGGTGACGAGTGGGTGATCAACGGTCAGAAGATCTGGACGTCGTATGCGCTGATGGCGCAGTGGTGTGTGCTTGCCACCCGTACCGAACCCGTCGACGGGTCGTCGGGCCGGCACACCCTGTTTCTGATCCCGATGGACCGGGCCGGCGTCACCGCACGGCCGATCAGGTCGATGCTGGGACCGCATCACCTCAACGAGGTGTTCTTCGACAACGTCGCGGCCACCGACGCCGATATCCTCGGCGAGGTCGGCGGCGGCTGGCAGGTGATCCGTGAGGCGCTGGCGTTCGAGCGCGTGGGGATCGCCCGCTACGCGCGCTGTGAGTCGCTACTGGAACGGCTGCGCGTCGAGCTCGGCGAGCAATGGGACGAGCTGGCCGAGTCGATCCGCACCCGCTGGGCGCGTGCCCTGGTCGACCTACGGGTGGCCCGGTTGCTCGCCTACCGGGCGGTGTCGCTGTTCGACGATCCCGCAGCGCCCGCGGCCGCGAGTTCGGCCAGGATCGCGGCCACCACCTGCGATCAGAAGGTCGCCGAGCTGCTGTTCGACGCGTTGGGCGCGGCAGCGATGGACGCCAAACCCGACGCCGTGCTCGACGGCGCGATCGACGACCACTGGCGATACGCACAGGCCGCCACGGTGGCCTCGGGAACCATCGAGGTGCAACGGATGCTGGTCGCGCGTGAGCTGCTGGGAGGCCGCTGATGGAAACGTCACTGCCCGAACACATTCGGGAGTTCGGCCGGGTGGCCCAGCATCGTTTCGAGACACTCGGCGGACCGCAGGAGTCATCGCTGCCCGCTGAACGTAACGGAACGCTGCGCAAGCCCGCGGCGGCCGCGCTGGCCGAGATCGGTGCCGCCGAACTCGACGTCCGCAACGATCCCGAGAGCCGGCTCGCCGGTGCGGCGGTCGCGCGTGCGGCGGGCGCAACGCTGTTGCCCTACCCGGTGATCGAAGACCTGATGGCGATCGACGGCGCGCGGCTTGCTCTGATCGACCCCCGGATCCCACGCGTCGACCACGGCGACCTGCCCGGGCCGTGGCTGCTCGCCGACCTCGACGGCATCTCCTATTCCGCGACATTGGGCGCGCGGAGCACGGCGAAGCTCGGACCGTTCTTGGTGAAGGCCACCGACCTGTCGCCCGTCGGCACCGTGGCCCGCTGCGACCTCGCACTGCATCTGATCTTGCAGTCGTGGCGCATCCTGGGGGCGCTGGAGCGCGCCCTGGAGATCACCTGTGACCACGTCAAGGCGCGCACCCAGTTCGGCAAAACACTCTCGGAGTTCCAATTCGTGAGGTTCACGATCGCGGATGCGAGCGTCACCCTGCGTGGCCTGGAAGAGCTGGCCAAGTTCAGCCTGTCCCGATGGACTGCCGACACCGATGTCATCGGGTGGACCGATGCGCTGATGTGCAAGATCAAGGCCGCTGAGGCCGGCATCCAACTGATGCGCACCAGCCACCAACTGTTGGGTGCGTTGGGTTTTTGCGACGAATCCGATATCAGCGTGATCGACCGCCACCTGCAACCCGCCCTTCGGCTTCCCGAAAGCGTTGAGGCGCTGTCACTTCGACTCAGTCCGGAGATCGGCGCGGGTCACGTGGAGACACTTTTCTCATGATTTCGACGCCCGCCTCGGTTCCCCGATTGGATACTCCCCTTATGCCTGACTCCCAGCAGCCCGCCGACGACGAGATCCCGTACGGCCGCCAGCTCACCAACCGGGCCGTGGCGGACCCGCACGGGACCGCGGTGATCGTGGTCGGCAAGGACGGCTCCGACACCGAGGTCAGCTGGTCGGAACTGGAGCGGTATGCCAACCAGTGGGCCCGAGCGCTGCAGGATGCTCCCGTGCCGCAGGGCGCGATGGTCGCCCTGCCGGTGCCGAATTCCGTTGAGCTGATTGCCGCGACGCTCGCGACCTGGAAGGTGGGCGCCACCCCGGTTCCGATGCGATGGGACCTCCCCGCCTGGGAACATCAGCGGCTCATCGAGGTCATCGATCCCGCGGTCATCATCACCGAGGACAACGTCGCCGGCTGGGCCGCCCGCGCCGCCGAGCACGATGACAGCCCGCTGCCCGACGTCGTGTCGCCGGCCGTCAACGGCATCTGCAGCTCCGGGTCGACCGGCCTGCCCAAGATCATCCTGAACACGACACCGGCGCTGTGGAGCGCGGAGCGCAACGTGCCGTTCATGGCGCAGTGGACCCCGGTCACCCAGCCGCAGATCATCCTCGTTCCCGCACCGATGTACCACACCAACGGGTTCGGCACGCTGAATTACCTGTTGACCGGGGACAGGTTGGTGGTGCTGGAGAAGTTCGACGCGAGGGTGGCACTGGATGCCATTGAGCGCCATCGGGTTACGACGTTCACCGCGACTCCGACGATGCTGTCCCGCATCGCCGACGTGCCCGATGTCACCAGCCGGGACCTGTCCAGTCTCGAGTGGATATTGCAGGGCGCGGCGGTCATGCCATCACACCTGTTGCGGCGGTGGTTCGACCTGCTCAGTCCGGAGCAGGTGCTGATGGCCTACGGAATGACCGAAAACCTTGGCCTGACGGCATTGCGCGGCGACGAATGGCTCGAACATCCCGGCAGCGTCGGACGCGGTTTCCGGGACACCGAAATCCGCGTCGTCGGCGACGACGGCTTGCCCGTGGCGCCCGGTGAGTTCGGCGAGATCTATTTGCGGGCACCGATGAACGACCAATACCGCTACATCGGCGGCGCCAAGCAGCTGCCGAGGACACCGGACGGGTTCGCCACCGCGGGCGACATCGGCTACCTCGACGCCGACGGCTATCTCTTCATCGCCGACCGCCGAACCGACATGATCGTCACCGGCGGCGCGAATGTGTTTCCGGCCGAAGTCGAATCGGCACTCATCGAACACCCGCAGATCGCCGACGTCGTGGTGATCGGCATCTCGGACGCACACTGGGGTCGTCGGGTGCACGCCGTCGTCCAGGCCAGCGAGACCGGCGCACCGCCCACCGAACAAGACGTCATCCTGTTCGCGAAAGGCAAGCTCGCCGGCTACAAAGTGCCGAAGACGGTCGAGTTCGTCGAGGAGATCCCCCGCACGGCCGCGACCAAGGTCAACCGGTCGGCGATGGTCGAGGCGCGCGGCGGCTAGCGCGCGGGCATCAGCTCGACCATCACCCCGTCGGGATCGACCACCGTGGCGGCGAATCCACCACCGGGCGTGGGCATCGTGCGCGGCGTTCCGCCGAGGTGCAGTTCCTCGAGGCGGCTCAGCACCGCGGGCACATCGGCCCGCATCGACAGCAGGAACAGCCCCCGCGCCGGGCCGCCAGGGCCGGGACCGCTGGCGCTGATGCGGCTGGTACCCAGATCGAGCAGCTCGACGATGCCCGCTTCCGGCGACGACGGGTCGCCCAGAAAGATGAACCGCACCTCGCTCGTGTGCACGCCGAGCAGCGGATGCAGGTCAGCGTTCAACACCCGGTCCGACACCACTTCCAACCCGAGGCCGTCTCGGTAGAAGCGCAGCGACAGTTCGATATCTCGCACGCACAATCCGGCGTGGTGAAGCAGGGGCATGGATTTCTCCGCTGTTCGGCCGCTCGGCGGGTGACAATGAGTACCGGACGCTAATGGCGCAATGGTGGGACAGCAGCGGAGATAGTGTGACATCATGTGCGGTGGATGTAAAGCGATTGGAGTTAGGATCTCGTGCCCACAGAGGCTGAGCTGTCGACCCGGCGCCGGATACTCGACGCCACCTACGTGGTGTTGTCGCGCAGCGGCCGGCGCAATCTCCTACTCGCCGATGTCGCCGCCGAAGCCAAGGTCTCCCGGCCCACGCTGTACCGGCACTTCGGCTCACGCGAAGGCCTGCTCGAGGCGTTCAGCCAGTATGAACAGGACAATTTCGACGCCGGCATGGCCCGTGCGATCGCAGGCCTGCACGGCGAGGATCGCCTAGACGCGGCGTTGCAGTTCGTCGTCGACTTCCAGGATGCACACTCGGCACGCCATATCGTCGACCTGGAACCCGAGCACATCCTGGTGCAGATGCGACTCACGCTTCCGGTGATCGAGAAACGCATTCGCCAGGTGTTGTCCGGCGACAACGCCGATATCGCGGCCTCGGCGATCGTGCACATCGCGATCTGCCACTACCTGGTGCAGGGCGGCACTCCCGAGCAGTTCCTCGCCGAGTTACGCCTGGCCGCAGGCCTGGACCCCCGGCGCCGGCGGGCACCGAAATCAGCCGCCAGCTAGGGAATCCACCCAGACGTTACTTTTCGTCGCAAGAAGTAATATTTGGCGCCAAGATTTTGGTTTACATCAACCCGGTTCCATGTAACATGCTTCTCATGCCGGCGTCCACCCCCAAGCACCTCCTGATCGGTGCGGCTCGCCATCTGATCGTCACGGGTGTCGCCGTATGGGCGGTGGACAGCGCGCGGCGCCGGGCGCGTTCGACACGCGACGCCACGGACCATCGCGGCGCTGACGCGGGATGCCCGGCACAGCCGGCCCCGGTTTGCCTGCCGGACGGTGATGATTGGCTGCCGAACGTTCACCGCGAGATCGCCGAATTGAACGCCTTTGCAGGCTATTTCGAGCAGTCCGACACGTTCGGCCGGCACGAGGGCGATATGGCCGACGACGTGTTCGTCCGGCTCGACGACCTCCGGTGGCTGCTCGCCGACTACGTCCTGCACGGGGCACGCGTGCGGCGCCTCGTCGAGCTGCCGGTGCTGGTGGAGTCCATCCTCGGCTTCTCGTCCCCCAACTCGGACGCCCAGGGCCGTCTGCGTGCGACAGCTCACGATCTGCTGTCGTCGGTCCGCGCCACCAACGAAGTCATGTTCGACTGGCTGCTGACCCACCGTGTCGTCATCCCGGATCCCGACTTCCTCGACAGCAACGCCCTTCTCGACCGATACCGCCGGATGGAGCTCGAGCCGCAGTCGGTGTCGAGTGATCCGCTGTATCTGTTGGTCTGCCTGATCCACGACGCACTGGAGGCCGCCGAGCAGTTCGACAATGTCGAGGACGCGATGCTGGAGCGCTTCGAGGCCCAGCTGACCAAACCCCTTGCCGCGATCGAACTCGAAATCGCCGCCGCGGTGGCGTTCAACAACTCACTGGTCGGTGTGTTCCGCGATCCCCATCCGACCGAGGCTGCTTGACCCCTACCAGCGGGCTTCGTTGCATGTGCCGTCGGTGGTGACGACGACGGATTGTCCGACGAGTTCCCGAGATTCGGCATCGGCGAGCAGTGCTGGATCCTTGACGCGAGCCAGCGCCCGCCCGTCCGGAGTGTCCAGCACCACCAGGCCCTGTTCGGCGCCGCCGTCCCTACCGTGCGCGACGGTATAGGCGAGCACCGCCGCCGCACCGGAAAACTCGGCGTGAACCCGATGCCGGGGCTGGTTTGCCTCGACGGTGGCCTGTAGCTCTGCAGGGTCTGCGAGCTCGGGTTCGCCGAGGGGGACCGACGACCACACTGCGGCAACGTGTTTGGCCAAGTGCATCCCGACTCCGGTGACCAGCGCGTGCCCGGCGGCGCCGCCGAGGAGGTCGTAGGCGGTGGCGATGGCATGCGTGACGTAGCCACTCGCGGGACCGCCCGCGTAGGGCAGGCCACCGGTGATCGTCGTCCCGCGTTCGTCGTCGAGCGCCAATCCGAGCGCGTCACAGGCGAGCCGGACCGACGACGGGAAGCACGAATACAGATCGAATGTCGTGATGTCGGACAGCGTGAGGCCGGCCGACGCGAGGGCTTGACGGCCGGTGACCGCCATGGCAACGGACTTGGACAGATCGTCTCGTTCGGCGACGGTGGCAGGGTCCTCGGCATACGCCCAGCCGGACAGGTAGATCCGCCGATCCTCTGGCACGCCAAGCGAATCGGCCTTGGCCCGCGTCGCCAGCAGAAGGGCAGCCGACATGTCGACGTCCATCACCGCGACTTCACGTTTGGTGTAGGGCCACCCGACATAGCGATTGACGTCGGTGACCGTACCGACCTCGGCCGCGCTGAGCACATCGGGACGCCAGGCGTGTGGATTGCCGGCAGCGACCCGGGTCATGGCCGCCATCGCCGCGGCGGCCTCGGCGGCGTCAGCGGACAGCGAGGCGCCGCGGTGGGCCCGGCGGGCGGTGTCCCACAACGGAAATGTCTCCCACGCCTGGAAAACCGAGTGGTTGGCCTCCGAGGCATGCGGCGGGTCCCACGGGAACGGCGTCGACTTGCGGTACTGCCAGGGCAGCCGCGCGCCTTCCTTCTTGGCTTTGCGCACCGTGGCCAGGGCTTCCGCGCTGCAGATGAGCGCCAGGTCGAGATCGCCGCGCAACATGGCCTCAGCGGTGCTGTTGACCAGCTGCTGGGGCGTGGTTCCGCCGATACCCGAATACACCCGATGCCGCGGTTGCGCGCCGATCAGGGACGCGAGGCGCCCCACCGGATCGTCGTACGGCCAGCTCTGGCAGTACACGACCTGTAGCGAGTCGATACCGGCGATGATGTCCGGCGCCCCGGCGAGAGCGGCGGCTTCGCGCGCCCGCTGCGCCCAACTCACCAGTGGCTCAGGGGCTTCGCCGTCGCGAACCGTGTGCTGTGCGGCCCCGATGACGCAGAGCTGCCGGGAACTGCTCGTGCCCATTCCTCAGCGACCGGTCCAGCGCGGTGGTCGCTTCTCGGCGAACGCGCGTGGCCCTTCCTTGGCGTCTTCGGTGGCGAACACCTCGCGCGAGATCGCGCTCTCGTTGCGGTAGGCGTCACGCAGGTCCATCTTCAGGCCCTCCAGCACACTGCGTTTGGTGGCCTTGACGGCCAGCGGTGCATTCTTGACGATCCTCGCCGCATACTCGAAAGCCTTGTCCATCAGCTCGTCTTCGCTGACGACGGCATTGAGCAGACCCATCTGGAACGCCCGCTGCGCGTCGATGATGTCGGCGCACAGCAGGAACTCCTGGGCCTGGGCGAAGGGAATCTGGCGCGGCAGCCGGACCGTGGTGCCGCCGCCGGCGAACAGCCCGCGGGCCGGCTCGAGAACTCCGAACGTCGCGTGCTCACTGGCGACGCGGATGTCGACCCCGCCGAGCATCTCCATGCCGCCGGCCACGCACGGCCCGTTGATCGCCGCGATGATCGGCTTGTAGATCTTGCTTCCACGCAGCACGGCGTCGGTGCCGTCGGACAGCGAATACCCCTTGACCGAGGTTGCGGTTCCCTCCTTGAGTTCCTTTGCCAGCGCCGTGATTTCGGGCACGTACGTCTTGAGATCGGCGCCGGAC
The DNA here is from genome assembly GCA_004362315.1 of Mycobacterium sp. BK086. GTDB lineage: Bacteria > Actinomycetota > Actinomycetes > Mycobacteriales > Mycobacteriaceae > Mycobacterium. Next base: position 71,703 of record SNWL01000009.1, on the reverse strand, counting down.
ATGTAGGAGCGCCCGACGCCGGTGAAAATCGCCACCCAGGCGTCGTCGTCGCCGTCGAAACGCTTCCAGGCTTGCGCGAGCTGGTGGAAGTGCTCGAGGTCGCAGGCGTTCCTGGCCTCGGGGCGATCGAGGGTGATGAGCGCGACGTGCTCCGCACCCGGACGTGTCGCGAGCTGATAGTGAACCGGCACCGAAATTCCCTTCGAGTTTGTCTAGAGCCGTTCGGACGCCGCGGCGTCCGGCTGCGGGTAGGCCTGCATCCTGTCGTGCGCGACGAATTGGTCACGCCAGCGATCACGTTCGTCAGCGGTGAACGGTACGTAGACCAGCGACCGGTCTTGGCGCCACCACACGGGGTCGTCGCACTCCCAGGCGTCCCGTCGCAGCGGCTTCTTGTCGACCTTGCCGTGCCCGACCACGGGTATCGCTGGTGTCACGCGGACAAAGCGCGGCGCCCATTTGGTTCCCAGATCGGCTTGGCCGCCGAGGAACTCGGCGAAGTCATCGGGATCGAACACCTGCCCGGGAGCCATCTCCAGTACGGCCATCACCTGGTCACCGCTGGCCGGGTCGGGCACCCCGAAGACCGCGGCGGCGGCCGCGTGTCGATAGCGGTTGACGATGCGCTCGACCGGCCCGGCCGCGAAGTTCTCCGAGTCGACCCGGATCCAGTCCCCCACCCGCCCGGCGAACCAGAACACCCCGTCGCCGTCGCGGTAGGCGAGGTCACCGGACCAGAACCAGCCCCCGCGCAGCCGATCCGACTGTGCCTCCGGGTTGTCCCAGTAGCCTTCGAAAGAACCCGCCGCGTCTCGGCGCACGAGTTCGCCGGTGGCGTCGGCGGCGTTGCTCAGCAAGCCGTTGTCGTCGAATTCGGCTACCGCACACTCCTTACCGTGTTCGTCGACCACGGCGATATCGGCGCCCTTCGGGGCGACCCCCAGTGAACCCGGCTTGGCTGCGGGCATCAGCGAGATGCCGCCCTCGCTGGAGCCGTAACCGCTGAACACCCGGACACCGAAGCGCTCGCGGAAGGCGTCGCAATCCCGGGGAGACGCTTCCGGGGCGAGCACCACCCGCAGCTTGTGGTCGCGGTCGTGCACCGTCGGCGCGGTGGCGAGGATATAGCCCAGCGCCCGGCCGACGGTGCTGGTGAAGGTCACCCCGTTGCGGCGGACGTCGTCGAGCCAGGCACCGGCGGAGAACCTGTCCCGCAGGACGAGGCGGCATCCGCTGGCCAATGCGGGAAACAGCGTGGCGCTCAACGCATTACCGTGAGCCAGCGGCATCGGGCAATACAGCACGGCTTCGGCGCCGAACCCCAGACCTCCCGCGACCCCGGCGAGCCTGCTCTGGCTGCACTTCGCGGCCTTGGGAGCCGAGGTGGATCCGGAGGTGAACAGCAGGAACAGCAGCGTCGACGGTGACGGCTCGTCGTCTGGTAGCGCCGCCCCGGCATAGGCGGCCCACGGGGCGTCATCGACGAGCACGCACTCGCCGACGAGGTCGGCGTAGGTCGCGTCCGCCACGACGAATTGGCAAGCGGTGTGGGTGATATCGCGGGCCAGCTCGGCGCCACGGCGGGTGGAGTTCAGCCCGACGATGCACGCGCCGGCCAGCGCGGCGCCGAGGATCTGGAAGACGTATTCGGGCACATTGGGCAGCAGCACACCGACGTGGGGCGGGCGCCCGCGATGAAGGGTGTCGCGCATCCATTCCGCGCGGACGGCCGCCTCGGCGACCACTTCCCGCCACGTCCACGTCTGATCGCCGAAGATCAGCGCGACGTTGTCGTCGTCGGCGCGCGCCTTGACCAACGCGGCAGCGGTGATCTGGGGCTTATCGGTCATGCGTCGCGACTCCCGGGAGGGCATCGAGTGACAACTGAGGGCGCCACTTTCTATCTGCGGATAATAGCAATATTGACATCATTACTTAGCCCATCAGCGGATCTCGCGGGAGCCCGAGCAGACGTTCGGCGATGGTGTTGCGCATGATTTCCGACGTGCCGCCGGCGATTGTCAGGCAGCGGGCGTAGATGTAGGCGTGCGTCAGCTCGGGGGCGGCCCCCACCACCGCGGCTGTGCCGGCCAACTCCATACCCAATTCGGTTTGATGTTGCGCACTTTCGGCGGTGAGCAGTTTGGCGACGTTGGCTTCCGGGCCCGCCGCGGCACCGAGAATCGCACGACTTGCCCGCCGCCGATTGAGCAGAGTGATGGTGTGCGATTCGGCGATGACCTCGCCGGTCCGTCGAGTCAGCGCCGCAGCGGTGTCGGCAGATGCGTTGTCCAGCAAGGCGATCAACTCGTCCGCGTCAACCCCCGGCAGGCCGTCGCCGCCCGCGATGGAGACTCGCTCGTTGCCCAGCGTCGCCCTGGCGACCGCCCAGCCGCGGCCGACTTCGCCGACCACATCGCTGTCGGGCACGAACACGTCGTCGAAGAAGACCTCGTTGAAGAGGGCTTCCCCGGTCATTTCCCGCAGTGGACGCACGGTGACACCCGGGCTGGACATGTCGATGGCCATCATCGTCACACCCGCATGTTTGGGGGCGTCCGGATCGGTACGGACGGTCGCAATCCCCCACTGGCATTGCTCCGCCAGGCTGGTCCAGACCTTCTGGCCGTTGATCCGCCAGCCGCCCTCGACGCGGCGGGCCGCCGTACGCACGGCCGCGGCGTCGGATCCCGCCCCCGGCTCGGAGAACAACTGACACCACATGGTCTGACCCCGCAGCACCGGCTCCACCCACCGGTTGCGCTGCTCGTCGGTACCGGCTTCGGTGATGGTCAGCATGACCCAGCCGGTGATGCCCATGGTCGGGAGCTCGACGTCCGCGAACTCCTCTTCGATCACCAACTGCTCGATCGTGCCCGCCTCGCGCCCGTAGGGCGCACGCCAATGTGGCACGAGGTAGCCCGAATCCACCAGGAAGTCGCGGTGTTGCTCCGGTGGCAGACTCTGCAGCTTCGTGACGACCGCGCGCGCCGACTGTCGGTAGACATCCGCCTCGGCGGGCAGTTCGAAGGTGGCACCGCGAGCCACACCATCGCGCTGCGCGGCGACGATGTCACACCAGGGATCTGCGCCATCGGTGCTCAGCGCGGCGAGGGTGCGCGCCCGGCGCAGGTACAGGTGCGCATCGTGTTCCCACGTGTAGCCGATACCGCCATGTAGCTGGATATTGGTTTGTGCCGTGAACACCTGGGCGCGGGCGGCCTGCGCCGACGCCACCGCCGCGGCGAACCAGGCACCGTCGAGATCGTCGGACCGGGCGGCGTCCCAGGTCGCCGCGGTGGCTTGCTCGGCGGCGATCAGCATGTTGGCCAGGTGGTGTTTGACCGCTTGGAAGCTGCCGATCGACCGGCCGAACTGCTCGCGCGTCGCGACGTAATCGCGGGCCATCTCGACGCACGCCCAGCTGGCGCCGACCGCCTCGGCCGCCGACAGGATTCGCCAGATCGCGCGGGCGGTGCGGGCAGCCCCGGGCAGCACCCGATCCGGTGTCACTGCCACGTCGTGCAGTGCCACCGCTCCCACCGACCGGGTGCGGTCCAGCCCCGACAGGTCGGTGATCTCGACACCGTCGGCGCCGGCGTCGACGACGACAACGTCGTCGCCCGCCATCAAGACGAGAATGTCGGCCTCTGGTGCGCCCAGCACCGCGGGGCTCGTGCCGGCGACCGTCCCCTCAGCCGCGACGGTGACATCGCCGCCCAGACCGACCGCGGCGACACGGCTGCCGTCGGCCAGGCCGGGCAGAACAGCTTTCCGCAGGTCGATACCGCCGATCCGGTCGATGACGGTGCTGGCGACCACGGTGGGCAGGAACGGCCCTGGACTGACCTCGTGCCCGAGCGCCTCGAGCACGATCGTGAGTTCGGGGAGCCCGAAGCCGGAGCCACCGTATTCCTCGGCGATGGCCAGTCCGGTCCATCCCAGTTCGCTTGCGATGCGCAAGATTCCGCCGGACTCTGCGGAGCCAGACCCGTCTTGCGCCGAACGGGCACGCCGGCGACTCTCGGCCCGCTTCAGCGCGCCGAGCGCGGCGTCGGCCAGTTCACGGTGCTCCTCGGTGATCGCCAGCATCGACGTCTTCACCCGCGGCGTCCCAGATTCGTCATCCACTTCTCCATGCCTGCGGTAACTGCTATCGTTGCGATTACCGTAACGATAGCAAAGCGGCGGTGCCGTCATAGGAAGGTGTCTTCGATGGACGTAAACGACTTGGTGCTCGTGAGTGTGGACGATCACGTGGTCGAACCGCCCAATCTGTTCGACGGACGACTGCCTGCCAAGTACGCCGATCTGGCGCCGAAATTCATCACCCGTGCCGATGGCACGGATGCGTGGGAGTACAACGGTGAAACGGTCGCCAACGTCGCGCTCAACGCCGTGGCAGGCCGGCCGAAGGAGGAGTACGGGATCGAGCCGACGTCCTTCTCCCAGCTCCGCAAGGGCACCTACGACCACGCCGAGCGGGTCAAGGACATGAGCGCCAACGGCGTTCTGGGCTCACTCTGCTTCCCCTCGTTCCCCCAGTTCTGCGGGCAGCTGTTCGCCAGAACCGCGGACAAGGACGTCGCGCTCGCGATGGTCAGGGCCTACAACGACTGGCACATCGACGAGTGGTGCGGCAGCAATCCGGGCCGCTTCATCCCCTGCGCCCTGCCTGCGATCTGGGATCCGGAGGTGATGGCCGCCGAGATCCGTCGTGTCGCCAAAAAGGGTTGTCACGCACTGACATTCAGTGAGAACCCCTCGAAGCTCGGCTGGCCGTCTATTCACGATCCGCACTGGAACCCGGTGTGGGAGGCATGCAGCGACGAATCCGTGGTGGTCTGCATGCACATCGGCTCGTCCTCGCAGCTGACGATCACCTCGCCCGATGCCCCGATGGACGTGATGATCACGCTGCAGCCGATGAACATCGTGCAGGCCGCCGCCGATCTGGTGTGGTCGAACATGCTGCGCAACTTCCCTGATCTGAAGGTGGCGCTCTCTGAGGGTGGCATCGGCTGGATTCCTTACTTCCTCGAGCGCATCGACTACAACTACGACCGGCATCACGCGTGGACGGGGCAGGATTTCGGCGACAAGTTGCCGAGCGAGATCTTCAACGAGCATGTGCTGACTTGTTTCATCGACGACAAGTTCGGCCTCGCCAGCCGCGAGCATCTGGCCATGGACATGGTCACCTGGGAATGCGACTATCCGCACTCCGACTCGAACTGGCCGGAGTCACCGGAGATCCTGTCGCAGTCGCTGGCAGGGCTTTCGGACGCCGAGATCGACGCGGTGACCCATCGCAACGCCATGCGGCACTTCAATTTCGACCCCTTCACCGTCCTCGGCGGGCGGGAGAATTGCACGGTCGGCGCGCTGCGCAAGCAGGTCGAAGGTCATGACGTGGCCATCCGGGCGCAGCGCCGCGCCGACGACGACGGGTCGCACGCCACCAAGGCGACCGACCTGTTGAAGATGGCGATGTCCAATTCGGACTAGCCACGAGAGGAGCGGCTCGATGCTTACCGTCGGTTACACTGCAGCCAGAACGGTTAGCGACACGGCTCGTCGGCAGATGACTCAGGGAGTGAGCATGTCAGAACCCGTCGCGGCGAAATCCCGCGCGGTCAAGCCCAAGCGGCGCCCGCGGGGATCGCTGGCTCTCGAGGACATCGTCTCGGGCGCTTTCGAATTGGCCGAAGAGGTCTCGATCGCCGGATTGAGCATGCCACTGCTGGCCAAGCATATGGACGCTCCTGTCACGAGCATCTACTGGCACTTCCGTAAGAAGGAGCAACTGCTCGACGCGATGACCGAGCGCGCGATCCTGCAGTATCACTTCAGCAGCCCGTTCATCGGCGGTGGAACCTGGCAAGACGGTCTACGCAACCACTTTCGGGAAATCCGCCGCGTGTTCCAGGAGCAGCCGGTGCTGTGTGAGCTCATCTTGATGCGCACCGGCGAACTCAGCCCCGAGGCCACCCACACCTCCGTGGACAATCTCGAGGCGGCCGTCGGCACCCTGGTCGAGGCCGGCTTCAAACCCGATGACGCGCTGAGCGTCTATCTGGCGCTGTCGGCGTTCAGCCGGGGCACCTCGATGATCGAACATCTCAATGCCGTGCAGCGCCGCCACCCAGGACGGCGCGCGACCGGTGTCACGACCGAGCATCCCTATCTGTATGAGCTTGAGTACCAGGGTCATTCGATCGAAACCTTGGAGTTCGAGTTCACACTCGAGGCATTGATCAGCCGCGCAGAAGCCATCCTGGCAGAGACCACCGGCGCCAAGAAGACCCGTCGCCGGTAATAAACCGCCCCTTCGTCTACCACACAGGCCCGAAACCGCTTCTCCATCAGCCGCTTTGACTTTGATCGGTCTTGCGGCCATCGGTCGGCGGTTCGCACCGTCTCATAAGGCTGCTCGACTCACAGCTATCGCAGAACAGCGGCGCAAAGTGGCTTTACATGACAGAGATAGTTTGTAACATGTGAGTCGGCAGACCGCGAAAGGGAAAGTGATGGAGTTCGATCCTGACGTCGTGCACGCGAGATATCGCGCGGAGCGGGACAAACGTCTTGTTCCCGGCCGCACCTCCATCCGTGACCTGACTCCCGGCGAGAGTGCCGCAAGCTATCGAGCCGATCCATTCACTCCTTACATTTCACGCGAGGCTGTCAACGATGACCCAGATGTGGTCATCGTCGGCGGCGGCATCGCCGGGATCCTCGCCGGCGCGCACCTGCGCAAGGCAGGCATCAAGCGGATTCGCATCGTCGACATGGCCGGCGGCATCGGCGGAACCTGGTACTGGAATCGCTACCCCGGCGTCATGTGCGATGTGGAGTCGTATCAATACCTCCCGATGCTGGAAGAGCTCGGTTATATCCCGAGCAGGCGCTACGCATTCGGTGAGGAGATTCACGAGCACCTGCAGGCGATCGCGCGCCGCTTCGACCTCGAGTCGGATGCCTTGTTCCACACCGGGGTAACCCAAGCCGTCTGGGATGACGACGCCGGTCGGTGGACTGTTCACACCGATCGCGGCGACAACCTATCGTGCCGCTATTACGTGCTGGCCGTAGGCATTCTCAATCTGCTCAAGCTACCGGCCATTCCAGGAATGGACGACTTCGCCGGCCGTGCCTTTCACACCGCGCGCTGGGACTACGACTTCACCGGGGGTGCCGCCGGCCAACCGATGACCAACCTCGGCGATAAAGTCGTCGCACTCATCGGAACAGGGGCCAGTGGTCTGCAGTGTCTGCCTCCGCTGGCCGAAGCCGCGAAACATGTCTACGTCTTCCAGCGCACTCCGTCTGCGATCGGGGTCAGAGGCAACCGGCCGACGGACCCGTCGTTCGCCGAGGGTCTTGCGCCCGGGTGGCAGAAGGCCCGCATGGACAACTTCCAATCGATCATGCTGGGCCGGCCAGTCGAGGAAGATCTCACAGACGACGGCTGGACGCATCACTACGCCGCGATCCAGAATCCGCCGAGGCGCAAGGGCATGACGGCCGACGAGTTCCTCCGCACGGCAGAAGAACTCGACTTCGCCATCATGGAGGAGCACCGGCGGCGAATCGACGAGCTCGTCCGCAAGCCCGATGTCGCCGCCATACTCAAGCCGTATTACCGCTACCTGTGTAAGCGACCGTGCTTCCACGACGAGTACTTCGATGCGTACAACCGCGACAACGTCACTTTGATCGACTGTCCAGCCGGCATCGAGCGGATCACCGCTCAGGGACCGGTCGTCGGCGGCCAACAGTACGAAGTGGACGGCATCGTGTACGCCACCGGGTTCGAGGCCGAGGTCACGCCCCTTCCCCGCCGTGTCGGGCATGACGTGATCGGCCTCGATGGCACCTCACTGGCTGAAAAATGGGCCGACGGTGCCGCCACGCTGTTCGGGATGACAAGCCGCGGCTTCCCCAACATGTTCGTCATGCCCGCTCCGGGTCAGCAGTCGGTGGTGACCGTCAACTACACCCAACTCGCCGAGTTGGGTGCCGAATTCGTCGCGGGAGCGGTGGCGTCGCTTGAAGCGCGAGGGGCGCGGCGATTCGACGTGAGCGCCCAAGCGGAGGCCGACTGGATCCGCCAGATCGTCGAGACCTTCGTCGATCCCAGCGCCGTGCTGTCCGCGTGCACCCCCTCGCGCCTCAACAACGAGGGTGACCCCGGCGCTACCCGGGCTCGGGATACCAATTTCGGCAGGGGCTTCGGCGACTACTTCGCCTATCGCGAATTGCTGGAGGGCTGGCTCGCAGCGGGCGACTTCGAAGGTCTGGATGTGACATGACCGTTCGCCAACGGGTTGTCGTTGTCACTGGCGGCGGTGGCGGGATCGGCGCGGCCATCGCCGAATCAGTCTCGCGTACAGGCGCCTTCGTGGTGACAGTGGACCCGCTGGTCTCAGTCGACGGATCTACGGCTTTGGCGCAGCCCGAGCAGACCACGGCCGACCGCATCGTCGCCGCGGGTGGTGGCGCCCGGTCCTCGACTGTGTCGGTGACTGATGAATCTGGCCTCACGCAACTGTTCACCGAATTGGCTGATGAATTCGGGGGGCTCGACGCCGTGGTCAACGTGGCCGGCATCAGCCGACCCACCGGCTTTGCGAAAGGTAGTGAGCAGGACTGGCTCGACGTCTTGTCAGTACACCTCGACGGCTACCGAAACGTGCTCGGCGCCGCCCTGCCGCTGATGGCGGCGGCGGGACGGGGTCATATCGTCGGCGTGACCTCCGGATCGGGCTGGCGGGCCGCCGACGCCGGGGCCTACGGCTGCGCAAAACGTGCGGTGGCGTCGCTGACCTGGCAGCTGGGGCGTAACGCGCCCAAAGGGGTTGTGATCAACGCGATCTCGCCGATTGCCGCGACCCGGATGGTTGCCGCCGCATTGGCTCGTACGCAACAGGACGGCCGCGTCTCCACCGGCGGGCTCTCACTGCAGACCATGCCCCAAGCCGACGAGCTCGGTCCACTCGGTGCGCACCTCGTCAGCGATGCATTCGCCGCATGTCAGGGCAGGGTACTGTTCCTCGGCGGTTCGGAAGTGGCCGTGATCGACGAGCCACGGCTCATTGAAGTGGTCCCGAGCGGCGGCACGAGCGCATCACGCCAGATCATCGAGGCCGCAACCACTATTGCGCTGGTGCCGGCGGAGGCGAATCAGGTCAGTGGCGGTGGTAGCAACGCCCGCTTCGGCTCCGCCTTCAGCCAGGCGCCGGCCACAACTGTCACGCCCTCGCAGACCACATCGACATGCGCGGTGGTCGCTGACCGCCCCGCCGTGGCAGCGGCGATATCGGCCGCGCTCGATGCGCGTGGCACAACACCTGTGCAGATCGATTGCTGTACCGCGCTTACTGACATCGGCGCGCTCGATGCCGTGGTGGTCGCGCTCGCCGGGCGCTCCGCACCCGTCGGCGCGCCGTCGGGGTGGAAGAAGATTCTCGACGAGCACGCCGAGGTCGTAGCTGACATCTATGCCGACGGGCAATGGTCACGTGCGGTCGCCGATCTGTCGATCAGCACGGGGCGTCCCGTGCGCCTCGTGACGGTCACCGATGCCACCACCGCCGGCGGCCGCAGCCGGGCCCAGGCTTGCGCTCAACTCGCACGATCGGGCCACGAAGCCACCGGCAACCTCGTGACGCCGTTCGCGGTGAGCGCGGAATCGAGCGACATTCCCGCCGAGCTCGTTGCCCACCTGGTGTGCAGCCCGGAAGCCGCCGGTTTGGCGGGAGCTGAATTGGTCTCCGGTGCAGGCTGGTTCGGACTGCGAAGTCATCCACGACCGATCGGCAGCATCAGTTTCGGTGGGCCCGAGGTGCCGCCGTGGTTCGACGAAACCCTGCGAGAGGTGGTGCAGACGCGATGACGGCGCCCGTAGCCAAACCGGCTCGGATCGTGGATGCTCACGTCCATCTGTGGGATCCCGCCCTCACCGAGTGGTACCCGTACCTCTCGGGCCGGGAAGAACTGGACATGGGTGACGTCTCAGGTATGTCGCGGCGGTTCGACGCAACCACCTATTTCACCGAGGCGGCAGGCTGGAACGTCGAGAAGTTGATCAATGTCGCCGCGGCTACGGGCTGGAACTCGATCGAGGAGACCCTCGAGCTGAATCGGCAGGCGGACGTTGACGGACGCCCCGATGTGATCATCGGCGGGTTGCCGCCAACTGACTCCGTCGCAGAAACGGTCGCCGCCATCGACCGTCAGCTTGAGTCCCCACGGTTCCGGGGCGCGCGACCGATGGGGGCCGCCGAGGGCCCCCTGCCCGGAGATGACGTGCTCCACGCGCTGCACGAGCGGGATCTTCTGGTGGAGTTGATGATTCATCCGGATCTGCTACTGCCCACAGCCCGACGGCTGGAATCCATCGACGCCCCCGTCGTGGTGCTCGAACACGCCGGCTGGCCGCGCAACGGATCGGCCGACGAGTACGCGCTTTGGTCTGAGGGGATCACCGCACTCGGCAGCCTCGGGCCCAACGTGGTCTGCAAACTCTCGGGGCTTACGGTTCCGCTGGGCTCCATGGGCGTCGACGTTCTCGCGCCCTGGCTCGAATTCGCGATCGAGGCCTTCGGCACCGACCGGTGCATGTTCGCGAGCAACTTCCCCGTCGATGGCATCAGCGGCACTCTCGACGAGTTGCTTTCGGCCTATTCGGCCATCACCGCGCACCTGGACACCGAGGAAAGGGACAGGATTTTCGCCGGCAACGCGGAGCGGATCTACCGCTGCTAGCGCAAATGTAGACCATTCACCGGTGCGTCGATCCGGCCTGCAGTCAGCCTCTGCAGGCCGATCGAACGGCGCTCTGAATCTGTTGACGCTCAGGACTTTTGGGCGCAGTTGCCCATGGGCGCGGCTGCGCTCCCGAACCATCGAAATCTGATACTCCCCTTGACGCAAGCATCGCACTTTACTATTTTTATAAAAACAAGGAGTTATGGATGGAATCCTGCGCCGGCCGGTATACCGGAGACGAGATCAGCCCGTGGTGACAACCGGGCCATCGTCGACGCGTCGGCTCCTCGGCCCACCCCTTGTCGGCCTGGCGACGGTCCTCACGATCGGGGCCATCGTGGCCGCCGCGGCGGCGATGTTCCGGGGCGACTTCACCAAAACCGTTCCACTGACTCTCATGTCGCCGCGCGCGGGCCTGGTGATGAACCCCGACGCCAAGGTCCAACTGCTGGGCGTGCAGGTCGGCAGCGTCAGGTCCATCGAGACCCTTCCAGACGGGCAGGCCGCTCTTCATCTGGACATGGATCCGGCTCAGCTGCAACAGATTCCATCCAATGTGGTGGCGAGTATCGCCTCCACGACGGTGTTCGGCGCGAAGTTCGTTCAGCTCCTCCCCCCGCAGGATCCCTCCCCCGTCAGCCTCAAGCCCGGCCAGGTCCTCACCGGTGATCACGTGACCGTCGAGGTCAATACCGTCTTCCAGCAACTGACATCGGTGCTCGCCCAGATCGATCCACCCAAGCTCAATCAAACCCTCGGCGCGATCGCCGCCGCCTTCAATGATCGGGGAAACAAGATCGGCCAAGGTCTCGTGGATCTGGATACCGTCCTGGCCGACCTCGATCCGAGCCTGCCGACACTGGAGGACGAGTTCACGATCGCGCCCGGCGTCGTCGATTCCTACGCTGACGCCGCACCGGATCTGCTTGACGTCGCGCGCAATTCCACCCGCATCAGCCAGACGCTCGTCGAGGAAGAGCGCAACCTCGACGCATTCCTGGTCAGCACCATCGGATTGGCCGATATCGGCAACGACGTTCTGGGGACCAACTCTCAGCCCCTGGCCAAGGTGTTGCATCTGCTGGCACCGACCACCGACCTGACCAACGAATACAGCCCGGCGTTGAACTGCGCCCTGGCCGGAATGCTGAAGCTGTCGACCAATGCCCCGCTGAGCGAACCGGGAGCCGTCGACTCGGTCGGACTTCTCCTCGGCAGGGAACGGTATCGGTACCCCTCTGACCTTCCGAAGGTTGCGGCCAACGGGGGGCCGAAGTGCCTGGATCTGCCGAACGTGCCGTTCGGCACCACGCCGCCGACCGTCATCGCCGACACCGGTGCCAACCCGGCTCAGTACGGTAACCAAGGAATTCTGCTCAATTCCGACGGTCTGAAGCAGATGCTCTTCGGCCCGCTCGACGGGCCGCCGCGCAACAGCGCACAGATCGGGCAGCCGGGATGAGCCGATCCTGGGTCACTGTCGTCAAATTCGGCATCTACGTGACGGTTATGGCACTGCTCACCGCATCGCTGTTCTTCATCTTCGGTCAGTACCGGACCGGTGCGGCCAACACCTACAGCGCGGTCTTCACCGACGCGTCCCGACTCAAGACCGGCGACACCGTACGGGCCGCCGGCATCCAGGTCGGCACCGTCCGCGATGTGTCGCTGCAGCCCGACGGCAACGTGCTGGTCGGATTCGACGCGGACCCGACCGTCGCCCTCACCGCGGGTTCGCGCGCCTCGGTCCGCTACCTCAACCTGGTCGGCGACCGATACCTCGATCTCACCCAGGGCACCGGGTCAGGGCGAATCCTGCCGCCGGGCGCCCAGATCTCGCTCGACCACACCACGCCGGCACTGGATCTGGATCTCCTGCTCGGCGGCCTGAAACCCGTGATCCAGGGCCTCAACCCGCAAGACGTCAACGCATTGACCGCGTCGCTGCTGCAGGTGTTGCAGGGACAGGGCGACACGCTCGCGTCGCTTCTGGCCAACACCTCGTCGTTCTCGAACAGCCTGGCCGACAACGGCGCTGTCATCGACAGGCTGATCACCAATCTCAACACGGTGATGGCGACGATGGCCAAAGACGGCAACCAGTTCGGTGGGGCCCTCGACCGGCTCGAGCGCCTGACCACCGAACTGTCCCAACAGCGTGACCCGATCGGCTCGGCCATCGATGCGCTGGACTCCGGCACCGCCTCGATCACCGACCTGTTGACCAGTGCCCGTCCCCCCTTGGCCGCCACCGTAGATCAGCTGAACCGGCTCGCCCCGCTCCTCGACGAGCGGAAGGACCTTGTCGACGTCGCGCTCCAGCGGGCGCCGGAGAATTACCGAAAGTTGGCACGGCTCGGCTCGTATGGCAGCTGGATCAACTACTACCTCTGCGGAATCTCCGTGCGCGTGACTGATCTGCAAGGCCGCACCGCCGTATTTCCCTGGATCAAACAGGAAGGCGGGAGGTGCGCTGAATCATGATGCTCAAATATCGCGGCCCTCAGATCATTCGCGCGGGCTTCATCGGCGTGGTCCTGGTCATGTTGACCATCATCGCCGGGCTCAACACCCAGGCGCTGACCACCTGGGCCACCTCGGTGCGGTTCGAGGCGCTCTTCGCTGACGCAGGGGGGCTGGCCGTCGGTAACGACGTGACCCGCTCCGGCATCAAAATCGGTTCCGTATCCGACATTTCGCTACAGCAGGGCCTTGCCCTGGTGACAGTGACCGTCGATGGCCGGTACCGGCTGGGCTCGCAGACCACCGCGCACATCCGCACCGGGACGCTGCTCGGCCAGCGCGTTGTCACCCTGGATTCGGCCGGTTCCGGTTCGATGCGGCCCAACACCGTCATTCCCATCGCCCGTACCTCGACGCCCTACTCGCTCACCGAAGCCGTCAGCGACCTCACCACCACGACCGCCGGCACCGACACAGCGAGCCTGAACCAGGCGCTCGACACCTTGTCGACCACGATCGACACGATCGCACCGCAGGTCGGACCGACATTTGACGGCCTGACGCGGCTGTCCCAGGTGCTCAACCAGCGCAACGACTCCCTGCGTGACTTGCTCACGCACGCAGCCGATCTGACCGGTGTGCTGTCGCAACGCAGCGATCGTGTCAACACCCTCATCCTCAACGCGAACGACCTGGTCGGTGTGCTCGACGAACGACGGCAAACCCTGGTCAACCTTCTGGAGAACGTCGCCGCCGTCTCCCAACAACTGTCCGGATTGGTCGCGGACAACAAAGCCAAACTGGCCCCGACCCTGGACAAGCTGAACTCGGTCACCGCGATCTTGGAGAAGAACCGCGACAATATCGCCAAAGCACTACCGGGCTTGGCGAAATACGAACTCACCCAAGCGGAGACGGTATCCAGCGGCTTCTATTACACGGCGTTCATCCCGAACCTGGTGCCGGCGCAGATGCTGCAGCCCTTCATGGACTATGCCCTCGGGTTCCGCCGCGGCGTCGACGCAGGCCAGCCGCCGGACAATGCCGGTCCGCGGGCCGAACTTCCGTTCCCGTACAACGGGATTCCCGGCGGGAGTCGATGATGCTCCCGAAGTGGCTTGTCCGTTGCCTCATCGCCGTGTTCGCCATTCTGGTCGGCGGCGCAGCGGTCCTCCTCGTGCGTAACACCTTCTTCGGGCCCACAACGATCACCGCGTACTTCGCCAGTGCGACAGCGATCTACCCCGGTGACGACGTCCGGGTGTCAGGAGTCAAGGTCGGCACCATCACCGCGATCGAACCCCAAGGGCCGCAGGCGAAGATGACGTTGCGGGTCGATCACGGTGTCGCGATTCCCGCTGACGCCAAGGCTGTCGTCGTCGCGCAGAATCTGATCGCCGCGCGCTACGTCCAGTTGACACCGGCCTACACCACCAGCGGACCGAAAATGGCCGATAACGCGGTCATCCCGCGCGAGCGCACCGCGGTACCGGTCGAATGGGACGAGGTGAAGGCGCAATTGATGCGCCTGGCAACCGATCTGGGCCCCAAGGCCGGGACCGATACGACATCGGTGGCGCGCTTCATCGATTCCGCCGCCAATGCGCTCGACGGCAATGGTGAGAAGTTGCGGGGCACGCTGTCGCAGTTGTCGACGATCGCCCGGGTATTGGCAAACGGCAGTGGCAATCTCGTCGATATCATCAGCAATCTGCAGGTCTTCGTAACCGCACTGCATGACAGCAACACTCAGATTGTGCAGTTCGAGGACCGGTTGGCCACCCTGACGAGCGTTCTGAACAACAGCCGCAGCGACCTAGACGCGGCGTTGACATACTTGTCGGCGGCTGTCGGCGACGTCCAGAGTTTCATCGCCGAGACCAGGGACAAGACCTCCGAGCAGATTCGCCGCCTGGCCGCGGTCACGCAGAACCTGGCCGATCACAAGGTCGACCTGGAAAACATTCTGCACATCGCGCCCAACGCCTTCTCCAACCAGTACAACATCTACGGACCTGACAACGGCGCGCCGATCGGCGCGTTCGTGTTCAACAACTTCTCCAATCCGGTTCAGTTCATCTGCTCCCAGATCGGCGCGATCCAGAACGCCACCGCACCGGAAACGGCCAAGCTCTGCGCGCAGTATCTCGGCCCGGCGCTGCGCCTGCTGAACTTCAACTACCTCCCGATGCCGGTCAATCCGTACCTGATGAAGTCAACCGATCCCGACAAGCTCATCTACACCGATCCCGCGCTGGCGCCCGGCGGTAGCGGCCCGGCTCCCGGCCCGGCTGACGAGCCACCGGCGGTCTCGGCGTACACCGGACTGGAGCCACCGGGGCCGGGCCAGCCGCCTGCCGTCGCACCGGGACCGTCTGCGCCCGAACATCTTCCGGCTTTCCCGTCACCGGCGTTGTTTCCCGGCGCCCCCGTTCCGCAGGGACCCCCGCCCGGTCCGGCAAGCCTGCCCGGCATGCTCATGCCCGCCGAGAGGCCTGCGCCATGACCGGGCGGACGTACCGCGTGGTCGCTGTCGGCGCCGCCGCGCTGATCACCGCGGGCTGCGGCTTTCAGGGACTGAACTCGCTGCCACTGCCCGGCGCCGTGGGTCGCGGATCCGGTGCCGAGGTGTACCACGTCGAGATCGCCAATGTGGGCACGCTGGAGTCGAATTCTCCGGTGATGATCAACGATGTCGTCGTCGGCAGCGTCGGGAAGATGCGGTTCACGAACTGGCATGCCGACGTCGAGATTTCGCTGCGCCCCGGGGTCACGGTGCCGGCCAACGCGATTGCCCGGGTCGGTCAGACGAGCCTGCTGGGATCGATGCACCTGGCCCTCGACCCACCCGTGGGCCAGCCCCCGCAGGGTCATCTGCAACCCGGCAGCACCCTGACATTGAACGAGTCGTCGACCTATCCGTCCACCGAACAGACGTTGTCGGCGTTGTCGGCAGTGGTCAACGCGGGCGGTCTGGGGCAGGTCGGCGATATCATCCACAACTTCAACGCCGCACTCTCGGGGCGAGAACCCCAGATCCGGGATCTGTTGTCTCGTCTCAACGACTTCGTCGGAATGCTGGCACGCCAGCGGGACAACATCATCGCCACGATCAACGGGCTGGACAGGTTGTCGAGCACTCTCGCCGGGCAGGTCGGCGACATCGACGAGGCCCTGCACAAGATCCCGCCGGCCCTGGACGTGCTGATCCGCGAACGTCCCAGGATCACCGACGCGTTGGACAAACTGCGCTTGTTCAGCGACACGACGACCACTCTCGTCAACGACACCCAGGCCGACCTCGTCAGGAATCTGACCAATTTGGGGCCGACCATTCGCGCCCTCGCCGACGTCGGTCCGGGTCTGAACCGGGCGTTGGCCTTCGCCACGGTCTTCCCCTACGGCCAGGATCTGATCGATCGCGGCGTGAAGGGCGATTACATGAACTTGTTCACGGTCATCGACCTCACGATTCCGCGACTCAAACGGTCACTGTTTCTCGGAACCCGTTGGGGCGACGCCAATGCGCAGCTCGTCGCCGCACCCGGTGATCCCTCCTACTTGAACTACACCTACAACCCACTGGGCGTCGGGGTGCTGCCGCCGGACCCTGCACCGCCGGCGGCTCCGCCACCCCCGGTCGCCCCGGCCGACGAAGGTGGTCGCTAGATGCTCACTCGTTTCGTCCGCATCCAGCTGATCATCTTCACGATTGCCTCGGTCGTCGGGCTCACTGTGATCGGAGTCAAATACCTCCAGACCGCGACCCTGCTCGGCCTGGGCCGGCTCACCGTCACCCTGCAACTGCCCGCCAGCGGCGGGCTCTACCGGTTCAGCAACGTCACCTACCGAGGCGTTCAGATCGGCAAGGTCACCCAGGTCAAGGTCGTCGACGGCAGGCGCGTGGAAGCCACCCTCTCCCTGGATGATTCGCCCCGAGTGCCCGTCGACCTCATCGCACACGTGCGCAGCATCTCCGCGGTCGGCGAACAGTTCGTCGACCTACAGCCCAACACCCAAGGCCCGCCCTACCTGTCCGACGGATCGGTCATCCCGATGAGCAGGACCGCCATCCCGCAACAGGTCGGGCCGATGCTCGATCAGCTCAACAACCTCGTCGGGAGCATTCCCAAAGAGCGGATGCACGACTTGCTCGACGAGTCGTTCAAGGGATTCAACGGTGCCGGATACGATTTCGGATCACTGATCGACTCGGGCACGACTCTCACCCACGACCTCAGCGGTATCGCCGAGCGCAACCGCACTCTCATCGACGACAGCGCTCCGCTGTTGCGCTCCCAGGCTGACAGCGTGGATGCGATCCGGACCTGGGCACACAGCATTGCGGGTCTGACCGGCCAACTGGCCCAGAATGATCCACAGCTGCGCACCGTATTGGACACCGGACCCGGATTCGCCGACGAGGTCTCGAAGCTGCTCAATCAGGTGAAGCCGACACTGCCGGTGCTGTTGGCCAACCTCACCACGGTCGGACAAGTCATGGTGACCTACCACCCATCCATCGAACAGCTACTCGTACTCTTGCCGCCGACGGCGGCCAACTACCTGTCCATCACGCCGAGCAACAACGCGACGGGGCTTCCGATGGGCGACTTCGGTATCTCGATCGGGGATCCGCCGGCCTGCACGGTGGGCTTTCTGCCGCCGTCGCAATGGCGCTCACCGGCCGACACCACCACCGTCGACACCCCGGACGGCCTGTATTGCAAGCTGCCCCAGGATTCGCCGATCGCCGTGCGCGGCGCGCGCAACTATCCCTGCATGGGCCACCCCGGGAAGCGCGCACCCACCGTGCAGATCTGTGACAGCGACAAGCCCTACGAGCCGCTCGCCATGCGTCAGCACGTGACCGGTCCCTACCCACTGGACCCGAATCTGATCGCCCAGGGCGTCCCGCCCGACACCCGAGTCGACCCGAGCGACAACATCTTTGGGCCGTTGCAGGGTACGCCCCCACCGCCGAGCGCGCCCGCACCAGACCCGGCACCGTCCGTCGCGCCGAGCGCCTTCGATGGCAGCGGCCCGTCGGTGGCGACTGCCCGCTACGACCGTCAGACCGGCGCGTACATGGCTCCCGACGGACACCTGTACCACGCCGCGGATCTGACCACTACCGCGCCGAAGGTGTGGACCGATCTCGTGAGCGGGCCCCAGTGACACGCCGCGCCGCGGTTGTCGCCGTCGCGGCGGCAGTGGCGATGGGCCTGACCATGCCTCCCGCACATGCCGAGTCCAGCGCACCACTCAACGGCCGATTCCTGGCTGTCTCCAACGGCGACTGGGCTCAGACCAACGACTCCTACCGCAACGAGGCAACCGTCCGCAGCACCTGGACGATCACCTCGACGTGTATCCAGGGCGACGAATGCAGCGGCCAGGTCACCAGCGACCAGGGCTGGTCGGCGCCGCTGCGCAAACAGAACGACACCTGGATCGTCGACCGCGACCTCCCCGACTGGGAACCCTGCCCGGATGGCACCGCCTATCCAGGCCACCAGAAAATCCGGTTCTGGCGAGTCAATGCCGATGGCAGTCAAGACTTTTCCGGCAAATCGCCGGTCTTTGCCGGCGAAGACAAGACGGTGGGCCAGAGCGGCGCCTGCGGCATCAACAAGTGGCTGGCCATCCGGATGCCGTTCTCGCTGCAGCAGATCGACTGAGCGTCCCGCACCGAGCGGGACCCCTAACGCAATACCCGCACCGGCGCGTGGTGCCAGCCCACAACATTGGTCATGGCGACCCGCTTGAGCCGGTCGCGGTGAACTTCGAAGCGCGGCATGAAGTCCAGCAGCTTGTCCAAGGCGACGACACTTTCCATCCGGGCCAGAGCGGCGCCCAAGCAGCTGTGGATGCCGTACCCCAAGCCGAAGTTCTGCGCCTCGCTGCGATCGCGGGTGATGTCGAACGTGTCGGCACCGCTGAACGCCCGCTCGTCACGGTTGGCCGCGCCCAGGCACAGCAGGACCGGCTTGTTGGCCGGGATAGTGCCACCGGACAACTCGACATCGGCGGTGCTGTACCGCACGAGGTACTGCGCCGGGGCCTCCCAGCGCAGCAGCTCCTCGACCGCACCCGGGATCAGACTGCGATCCGCATACATCATCGCCCACTGGTCAGGATGATCGGCGAACGTCACGATGGCGTTGCCCACCAGCTTGGTGACGGTCTCGGCACCCGCCCCACCGAGCATCGAGGCGAATCCGGTGATCTCGATGTCGTCGAGCCTGGTCATCTCGCCGTCGCGTTCGATTTCGACATTGATCAGGTCGGTGATCATGTCGTCCTGCGGGTTGGCGCGATGTTCCTGGATGATCTCGTAATACATCAGACCGGTTTCGATGCCGGCGGCGATGCCCTCTTCGGGCATCTCGACCTTGCCGTATTCGCGTTCCAGCTGCTTGTCCAACAACAGTCGGACCTTCTGCCGCAGCTCGACGGGGACACCCAGCATGGCGGTGATGACCTCGACCGGGAACAGCGCCGAGAAGTCTTGCACCACATCGAAATTCTCCGGGTCGACGGCATCGAGGAACCGGTCGATCTGGGTGATCACCGTCTGGCGCTGGCGTTCGATGGCCCGCGGGGTGAAGACCTTGTTGACCAGGCTGCGCATCCGACGGTGATCGGGCGGATCCATCATGATCATCAGCGGCGGTACCGGATTGTCGGACTGCACCATCGCCAGGTCGATACCGCGCGCCGACGAGAACGTGGTGTGGTCCTTCATGGCCAGCGAGACGTCTGCGTGCCGGGTCAGCGCGTAGAAGTCGTATTTCTCGCTGTAGTAGACGGGTGCTTCGTCGCGCATACGCCGGTAGGTGGCGTAGGGCGAGTTGAAGAAGTCGTCCGAGAACGGGTCAAAGACCACTTTCGACGTTGTCACCATATCCTCCTCGACCGGCGGCAGAGCCGCACCGTGGTGCTCCATGAGAGTGTATTCATTGCAGCGCTGCGCTTTTCGGTTTTGCGATCACAGGATTGCGCCGGCTTCCTTCGCCTTCTCGATGTCATCCCAGTCGATGCCGAGCTCCATCAGAATCTCCTCGGTGTGCTGACCGTGTTCGGGCGAGCGGGCCGGCGGCGGCGGGGTCTCGTTGAATTGGACCGGTGCCGCGACGGTGCGGTATTCATTGCCGCGGTCGTCGACGTTGGTGATGACGTATCCGTTGGGTTCGACCTGCGGGTCGGCCAGCGTTTCCCTCGACGTCGCGTACGGCGCCCACACGCCGGGTTCGTCGGCCAGCGCCTTCTGCCAGTGCTGCAGGTCTTCCTCGGCGAAACGCTTGTTGAGAATGTCGATGGCCTCGGCACAGTTGGCGATGAGGTTGGCCGACGGGACGAACCGCTCATCGGTCGCCAGTTCGGGCAGTCCGACACGATGGCAGAACCCGGCCCAGAACTTGTCCGGCTGCAAGAAGACCAATTGCAGCCAACGTCCGTCGCGGGTCTTGTAGCGGTTGACCACCGGGTTGAACGCCACCCCCGGCGGCGCACTTGGCATCCCGTCGGCGTCGAACAAGTCGGCGACCGCGATCGAGGGCGCACTAGCCCACATCGCCTGGGCCAGAAGGGAAGAGTCCACCACCGAGCCCTCACCCGTGCGCTCGCGGTGGAACAGCGCCGCGCACACGCCGCCGGCCAGGGTCGCCCCGGCCTGCAGGTCGCCGAAGGCCGGTCCCTGGCTGGCCGGGAAGTCGGCTCCGAACGGGGTGAGCGTGTAGCCGACACCGCCGCGCGCGAGGTACGTGGCGCCGTCGAAGCCGCCCTGGTCGCTGTCCGGTCCGCGAACCCCCAGGCCGGACCCCCGGGCGATGATGATCGTGGGATTGAAGGCACGGATGTCTTCGACCGTCAGCCGGGCGCGCTCCAATGCGCCCGGCAACCAGTTGGTCAGCAGGACATCGGCGGTGGCCAGCAGCTTGCCGAACATCCCCCGGCCGAGTTCGGACTTGAGATCCAGAGCCAGGCTGCGCTTTCCGCGATTGCCGAGTTCCATCATGAAGTCGACGTCAGCCCGGGCGACATCGCGGGTGAAGCCACCGACCACCAGCGCGCGGCTCGGGTCGCCGAATTCGACGCTCTCGACCTTGATGACGTCGGCGCCCCAGTCGGCCAGGGCGGCCCCGGCAGATGGCACGTAGGTCCACGACGCCATCTCGACGACGCGAATTCCGGTGAGCACCCCTGGCATAGACATCCCTTCTCGGACGAGCGTTGACACAACGTTACCGTAAGACATACGGTTGTAATCCACAACGCTGGTGTTCGTTGGATTACGCGGGGCCGCAGGTGGAACGAGCAGAGGACCACGAAGCAGTGTCATGGAGTTGAACGTCAAGCCGGTGCCGATCCCGGATCCGGTGAGCGCCTACTACTGGGAGAAAGCCACAAACGGCACGCTCACCGTCCAAGGATTCGAAGGGCTCGACATCCGCCAGCATCCGCCGGGGCCCACCCCGGAGATTCCCGGCGGCGGCCCGGCAGATGCGGTACCCGTCGCGGTGGAGGTCAGCGGTCGCGGCACCCTGTTCTCGTTCACGGTGCTGCGCCAGCCGTTCCATCCCGGGTTCCTGGACGCGATCCCGTTGCTCATCGGATTGACCGAACTGGACGACGCCCCGGGCGTTCGGATCATGACCAACATCGTCGAGGCGGATCCGGACGAACTGAGCATCGGCATGGCGATGGAGGTGGTGTTCGAACCGCGTGGTGATCTGGCGATCCCGCAGTTCCGCCCGGTCCGGACGCCGCAGTGACACAGGGCAAGGCAGCCGTCGTCGGCGTCGGCTATTCGAGCGTGCACCGGGCCAAGGGGGTCGACGGGCGGGGCCTGGCCGTCGACGCCGCCCGCGCCGCGATCGCCGATGCAGGCCTGCGGATCTCCGATGTCGACGGGATCTTCGAGTACGCAGGCAATGAGCAGTCCTACGACATCGCCAAGATGCTCGGCGTCGAAAACCTGGTTGCCTTCGGCGATTTCGGCCCGTGGGGCCCCTCGGCGATGAGCTCGGTGGTCGGCGCCCACATGGCAGTCCAGTCCGGCGCCTGCGAGGTCGCGCTGGTGGTCCGCTCGGTCACCCGGGAGTGGGGCCAGCAGTCGGCGGAGAAGATGCTGCCGCCACCGTCGGGCATGTGGCAGTGGGATCTTCCCTACGGTATCGCCGGCGGGATGATCCCGGTGATGGCGATGAAGATGCGCCGCAGATTCGCCACCCTCGGCGGCAGTGAAGAAGATTACGGCCACGTCGCGGTCAACGCGCGGCGTTGGTCGAGCCTCAACGAACGCGCCGTCTTGCGGGACCTGATCACGATGGACGACTATCTGAACTCACGGATGGTCTCAGATCCCGTGCACCTCTTCGATTGTGACTATCCGGTCACCGGCGCCTGTGCCGTCGTCATCACCAATGCCCAGCGGGCGGTGGACACCCCCAAGCCGCCGGTCTGGATCGACGCGATCGCGATGGGCACCGGATGGAAACCGGATTGGACCTACACCGACGACTTTCTGTTCGGCGGGACCCGGCCGTGCGCCGACACCATGTGGAAACGCGCGTCGGTGTCCCCGGCTGATGTCGACGTCGCGCAGCTGTACGACGGATTCACGCATATCACCGTGTCCTGGATCGAGGCGATGGGGTTCTGCGGCATAGGCGAATTCGGCGACTGGGTCGACGGCGGCGCCGCGATCGGGCCGGGTGGCGCACTGCCGTTGAACACCCAGGGCGGCCAGCTCGCCGAGGGACGCCTGCACGGGATGAGCTTCCTGGCCGAGGGGGTTGCTCAGCTGCGCGGTGAATGCGGCACGCGCCAGGTACCCGATGCCCGGGTGGCCGTCGTCGCCAATGCCCATGGACCACACTGCGCCTCAATGGTGCTGACCGCATAACCAGGAGCAGCAATGACAACAACGTCAACGGAATCCACAGCGCTCAACCTGCGTGCGGCCGGACGCGCGGAAACGCGGATGTTCATCGACGGTGAGCTCCGTGATGCACAGTCCGGCAAGCACTTCGACAACATCAGCCCGGCTACCGGCGCGGTGCTGGGCACCGCCAGTGCGGCAGGCCCCGAGGACATGACGGCGGCGATCGCCGCGGCGCGACGGGCGTTCGACACCACCGACTGGAGCACCAACCACGCGCTACGCAAGCGGTGTCTGGTGCAGCTGCAGGAAGCGTTGGAGAAGGAAGCCGAGGATCTTCGCGAAGAGATCATCGCCGAAGTCGGTGCGCCACTGATGACGACGCTGATGGCCCAGGTCGACTGGCCGCTGGCCGATGCCTTGACGTTTCCGACCGAACTCATCGACTCGTTCGCGTGGACGCGTGAGTTGGGCGTCGGCAAGGCCGGCGACGGACAGCGCAGGGTGGTCAAGGAGCCGGTCGGTGTGGTGGCCGCGATCGCACCATGGAACTACCCGTTCGAGATCGTGTCCAACAAGCTGGGCCAAGCCCTGGCGACCGGGAATACCGTTGTGCTCAAACCGGATCCGAACACGCCGTGGACATCGACGCGGCTGGGACGGATCATCGCCGAGCACACCGACATCCCACCCGGCGTCGTCAACGTCGTGCCCACACCGGACAACGCAGTGGCCGAGCTGCTGGTCACCGATCCTCGCGTCGATCTCATCTCCTTCACCGGGTCGACGGACGTCGGGCGCCGGATCGCAGGCCGGGCCGCCGAGACACTCAAGCGGGTGTTCCTGGAGCTGGGCGGCAAGTCCGCGCTCGTGATGCTCGATGACGCCGACCTGGACGTGGCCATCCCCCAGACCGCCCAGGTGTGTTTCCATGCCGGCCAGGGCTGTGCGGTGAACTCCCGGCTACTGGTACCGGCCCATCGCTACGACGCCGTGGTCGCCCGGGTGATCGAACTGTTCGAGATGTTCAAACCCGGTGACCCGGCGCGCGCCGACACCCTGCTCGGGCCGGTGATCAACCCCAAGCAACGGGATCGCATCCTCGGATTCATCGACCGCGCGAAAGCCGCTGGCGCACAAGTACTCACCGGCGGTACGACCCCGACCGACATGCACCCCGAGCTGGCCGGCGGCAACTACGTGCTCCCCACCTTGATCGCCGCCGTCGACAACGCCGCCGAGATCGCCCGCCAGGAGGTGTTCGGCCCGGTGATGGTGGTGCTCCCCTACTCCGACGACGCCGAGGCGCTGGCGCTGGCCAACGACAGCGACTACGGACTGTCGGGATCGGTGTTCACCACCTCGCCGGACCGGGGTATGGAGTTCGCCAATCGGGTTCGGGCGGGATCGTTCAGTGTCAACGGCGGACTGTTCTACGGCGCCGACGCCCCGTACGGCGGCTACAAGGCCAGCGGCATCGGGCGGCAGAACGGTATCGAAGGCTTCGAGCAATACCTGGAGACCAAGACCATCGGCTACCTGTGAGCCACCCAAAAACACTGTAAAAAACCAACACTAGGGAGAACCCCCATGGGACGAGTTGACGGCAAGGTCGCCATCATCAGTGGCGCGGCGCGCGGCCAGGGCCGGTCGCATGCACGATTGTTGGCGGCCGAGGGCGCCGACATCATCGCCATCGATATCTGCGCCGACATCGAGACCAACGACTACCCGCTGGCACGGCCCGAAGATCTCGACGAGACGGCTCGCCTGGTCGAGAAGGAAGGGCGCAACGCCTACACCGCGATCGTCGACGTACGCGACCGCAACGCGGTTGCCGACGCGATCGACGCCGGGGTGGCTGAATTCGGCAAGCTCGACATCGTCGTCGCCAACGCCGGCATCGCCCCACTGACCAAGGGTGGCCCGCGCCAAGCGTTCGTCGACGCCGTCGACGTCGACCTCCTCGGGGTGCTGAACCTGGTGCACGCCAGCCTCAAACACCTCACGGCAGGTGCTTCGATCATCGCAACGGCGTCGCTGGCGGCATCGCTGGCGTCGCAGAACACCAGCGGGATGGACGCCGGTCCGGGCGGCGCCGGATACGGGTTCGCCAAACAGATCGTCGCGCACTACGTCAACAACCTGGCCCTGCAGCTGGCGCCCGAGTTCATCCGGGTCAATGCCGTGCACCCGACCAATGTCAACACCCCCATGCTGCACAGCGCGCCGATGTACGCCGCATTCCGGCCCGATCTGGAAAACCCGACCCGCGAAGACGCCGAGCTGACCTTCCCGATCATCAACGCCATGCCGGTGCCCTACGTCGAACCCGAGGACATCAGCGAGGCGGTGCTATATCTCGCATCGGATGCCGCGCGCTACGTCACCGGCCAGCAGCTGCGCATCGACGCCGGCGGCGCGATCAAAGCGCTCCCCTGGTCGGGCTAGCCCTCCCCCACAAGCGATAGGACACCACAGCAGTGAAGTTCGGCATCACCCTGGCCAGAGCCAATCCCGGAATCTGGAGCACGCTGACCCGCCGCGCGGATGAACTCGGATTCGAATCCGTTTGGATCCCAGAACATCTGGTGCTCCCGGCCAATATCAGCGGTAGCCCACATCATGGTGCCGAGCATCCGCCGATCCCGCCGCAGACACCGGTCTTCGACGCCCTGAACTACCTGTCGTTCCTGGCCGCACAGACCACCGCCATTCGGCTGGGGACGCACGTCTACAACATCGGGCTGCGCCACCCGTTCGTCAGCGCCCGCGCCGCGGCCACCCTCGACGTGCTGTCGGGAG
The DNA here is from genome assembly GCA_004362315.1 of Mycobacterium sp. BK086. Lineage (GTDB taxonomy): Bacteria > Actinomycetota > Actinomycetes > Mycobacteriales > Mycobacteriaceae > Mycobacterium. The sequence continues at coordinate 45,776 of SNWL01000009.1, read as the reverse complement.
GCCGGTTCGACTTCGGGATCGGCGCCAGCTGGTTGCGCGAGGAGTGGGACGCCGTCGGGTGGGACTTCAACACCCGCGGCGCCCGAGTCGACGAGGCACTGGAGATCTGCAAGGCGTTGTGGACCGAGCCGACGGTGGCGCTGCAGGGCCGGTTCTTCAGCTTCGACGAGGTGATGTTCGAACCCAAGCCGGTGCAGCCGGGCGGTCCGCCGATCCACGTGGGTGGCGACGGCAAGGCGGCGCTGCGCCGCGTCGCCCGCTTCGGTGACGGCTGGATACCGATGAACCACACCCCCGACATGCTGCCGGCGTCATTGCGAACGCTCGACGAGCTGTGGATCGAAAACGGCAGGCTGGGTCGCCCACAGGTCACCATGAGCTACACGGTGACCAGCATCGACGACGTCAAGAAGCTTGCGGACGCCGGACTGGACCGGGTGATCGTCGACCCCTGGCAGCGCACCAGCGGGGCACTTGACGGGATTGCCCGGTTTGCCGACGAAATCATGAGCAAGATGTGAGACGACCGAAGCGACGAGGGGACGGCGATGACTGAACGCGCAGCGATTCTGCGTGCGATATCCGAACCACTTCGGCTCGAGGACATCCAGCTCGCCTCGCTGGCGGCCGGACAGGTCCGGGTGCGCATCGCCGCCAGCGGCGTCTGCCATTCCGACCTGTCCCAGGCCACCGGCTTGCTGCCGGCCGGTACGCCCTGCGTTCTCGGCCACGAGGGCGCGGGGATCATCGAGGCGGTCGGGTCCGAGGTCACCCACGTCAAGCCCGGCGATCATGTCGCGATCGCCTGGATCGCCTCGTGCGGGCGGTGCTGGTACTGCTATCGCGGCGAGGTCCATCTGTGCCGCAACGCGATTCGCGATGTCTACTCCATGCCGTATGCCACCGACACCGAGGGCACCGCGCTGTTCACGTCCATGGGGGTGTCGAGTTTCGCGACGGCCACCAACTGTCTGGCGCGGGCCGTCGTCAAGATCGACGACGACATCCCGCTGGACATCGCCTCACTCGTGGGCTGCGGGGTCGCCACCGGCGCCGGGGCGGCACTGAATACCGCTCCGGTGCAACATGGCAGTTCGGTGGCGGTGATCGGCATGGGCGGTGTGGGTCTGGCGGTCCTGATGGCCGCGCGGGTGCGGGGCGCGGCCGAGCTGATCGCCGTCGACCCGGTGGCGTCTCGCCGCGAGATCGCCGTCGAGCTCGGCGCCACACACGTGATCGATCCCAGCAGCGAGGATGTCGTCGCACAGGTCAAGGCGCTCACCGGCCGCCGGGGTGCCGACTACGTGTTCGAGGCCGTCGGACGAGCCGCGACAATCGAAACCGCGTTCGCCGCCACCCGCCCGGGCGGCACCACCTGCGTGGTGGGTGCGGCATCGCCGGCCGAGAAAATCTCGCTGCCGGCTCACGATCTCTACATCCAGGGCAAGACGGTGGTGGGCTGTCAGTACGGATCGGTGGTGCCGGGCCGGGATTTCCCGATGCTGCTGAACTTGTGGCGCTCCGGCGCACTGCCGTTGGACAAGCTCATCACCCGGCGGATCAGGCTCGACGACGTCAACTCCGCTTTCGATGACCTGGTGAGCGGCAGCGGAATTCGATCAGTGATCGTCAACGACGAAGTGAGGGTGTAGTAGAGATGACCAACACCGACGCGTGGCGGCAGTACCCGTATGACCTGGTGGCCGGCGAACCGCAGATGCAGTTCCCCGCCGCCGAAGGTACGCACCCCGAATTCCAGTCCGACACCTGGTATTTGGCTGGGCATCTGACCGGAACCAAATCCGGTCGCCGGTTTGCGTTCATCACGATCTTCAACCGCAACAGGCCGGCAGACAACATCGTCGCCGACTTCTACACGTTCGCCTTGTTCGACACCGACAACGGCGTGTACGGCACCTACACCGACTACGACATGCCACCGAAGAACATGGTGCCGGGCGCCGTTCCGAAGCTGACAAGCGCCGAGGGTCACCTGGACCTCCGCTACGACAGCAGCGCGGGCACCGTCCTGTGGTGGACCAACCTCGATGCCGACGGCGAATTGGTGCCCTACACCTACGATTACGACGCAGTCGGAACCGACCAGGACGGCGCGCCGATGAGGCTGACGCTTCATCTCACGCCGACCAGAGGCCCGGTTCCGGTCGGGGGTTCGGTGCACAACGGACGCATCGTCGCGTGCCTACAGGATGACACGTACTCGTACTTCCAGACCGGTCTGACGATGACGGGCACCCTGCAGTGGGGTGACATCTCCGAAGAAGTGCACAGCGATTCGGCCCACATCGACCGGCAGTGGTTCCCTCGCTATGCCGGCGGCGGAGGTACGGGCGGTGACGCTCGCGGCCAGGCCCACGAATGGCACACCATCGCCCTCGACAACGGTGTCGATCTCAGCGTGTGGCGCCAATATGACCGGCGCGGCGGAAATGTGTTGGTGCCGTTCACCGGTATCACCGCGACGTATGAGGACGGGACGCCGCCGGAATGTGTCGACGACCTCGACGTCACCACCACCAGCTATGTGCGCTGGCCCGACGAGGTGCGCAGTTTGATGAAACCGCTTGCCCAGGCGCGTTATATGCCGGAGCGCCACATCGTTCGGTCGAAGACCCTGGACCTGGAGCTCGTGGGCGAGCCGCTGGTGCGCGCACCCGGCCACGCGCTGCCCATCGAATATCAAGAGGGCCCCTACGGCTACGTGGGCACCATGGGCGGCGAACCGGTCACCGGCGTCGCGCTCTACGAGGCGTCCAACGCGATGTACCGCGATTGGGAACTCATCGACGTCCTGGAGACCCAAATCGCCTACCACCACGTCGGTTCCGCCGGGCTCAGCGATGATCTGTCCGCGGCCCGGTCCTTGATCGCAGGCAACGACAAGCCCGCGACGATCGCACATCTCGACGAGACTCTGCGCGCGCAACTGGCCGGGCTCGACGCACCCATCTCCACCGAGCTGACCCAGTTGCTCGAGGGACTGATCGAGGCGGTCCGCAATGACCTCCACTAGTGCACGGTCACCGCTCGCCCCGCGCCCGTCATCGGTGCATCCCGCTGGCTCAACCCCCGGGCAGGCTCACGTGCATTCGATGATCGTCGTCATCGATCAGATCGGCGATGCCGTCCGCGTCATCGGCGGATGGCTGTGCGACCGGGTCTGGGCCGGATGGGACGTCACAGCGTGGGTGCCCGCCGGTTGCGACACCACGCCACTGCGGATACTCGGCGTGCCTGCCGTAGCGCTCGATGGCGATCCCTGGCCGGCCCGGCGGCCCGCGGCGATCGCCGTCGGCTGTGACCTGACGTCGTTGCCGTCCGCGCTGCACACGAAGGTCGACGTCGTGATCCGCGACCCCAGAACCGAAGTCACCGTGTGGGGCGACCGGCGGCCCCTGTCCGGCAACCGTCTACACGATGTGCAGCACCGGCTCAGCGCGGCCGCGGTCGCGTTCAAGACCCAAGCTCTGCACGCCGCGTCGCTGTCCGGGACCTGCGCGTCGACGGAGAACTTCCTCAGCTACACGCCACAGTCGCGCACCGCACCGTCGGCCCCTAGCCGTTGGGCTGCAACAGGATCGGCAGTTTGATCGTCTCGCGCAACAGTGTCGAGGCACCCATTTCCACGCCGTCGAGTACCTGGTAGTCCGGCCACCGGCGCAGGATCTCGGTGAACACGACCTTGGCCTCCAGCCGGGCGAGCTGTGCGCCCAGGCAGAAGTGCTCACCGACGCCGAAGGCCAGATGCGGGTTCGGTGAGCGTGTCACGTCGAAGGCATCGGCGGTCTCGCCGAACACCGTCTCGTCGCGGTTGGCCGCGGCGTACAGCATCACCATGTAGGCGTCTTCGGGGACCTGCGTGCCACCGATCTCGACCGGGCAGGCCGCCGTCCGTCCCATCGCCAGAATCGGTGTGACCCAACGCAACATCTCTTCGACAGCAGCCGGGATCAGCGACTCGTCGGCGGCCAGCGCGGCGCGCTGATCGGGATGCTCGGCCAGTGCCACCAGCCCGCCGCTGATCAGATGCCGGGTGGTCTCGTTCCCGGCGACCAGCAGGCTCATGCAGAAGCCCAGCTGTTCGCTGCGAGTCAATTCGGCGTCCGCGGTGATCGCCGTCAGAAGATCCTCCGGCGGTTCGGGCTCGGCGATCCGGGCGTCGAGTTTGGTATTGAAATAGCCGAAAAAATCGATGGCGGCCATCGCCCGCGGATCGGTCGGATCGGTCGCGGCGATCGCGATCGCGTCCGACCACTTGCGGAAGGTCGGCATGTCCTCGGCGGGCACGCCGAGCATGTGGGCGATGATCAACAGCGGAACCGGCGCGCTGATCGCATCGATGGCGTCGATCGGCACTGTCGGGTCGATGTCGTCGAACACCGAGGCCACGATCGATTCGACCAGATCCGCGAGTTGCGCGACGCGGCGAACGGTGAAGCCCCTGTTGACGATTCGGCGCATGGTGACATGACGGGGCGGATCGACGTAAAGGATCGAGTCATTGCCCGACACTTCCCTTTTCACGTCACCGATGAGGACGCCCTTGGAGGAGATGTAGGCGGCGGGGTCCCTGCTCATCTCGCTGATCTGGGCGTGACCGGTGACCGCCCAAAACCCGGAGTCGGGCAATTCGGCGACGGGACAACGACGACGCAATTCGGCCAACTCCCCGTCGGGGCCGTCGCGCCAGAATTCCGGATCGTCGATCTTCGGAGCCGTCATCACGTACCTTCCGCCGGGCCAAACCGATCAACCGTATCAATTACGGTAAGCATACAAAACCGTGTCCCGGGGTCGGCATACGGTCAACCGGTCGGCAGTCCGACGATGGCACGGATCTGACGGAGCGCGGACGATGAGTCGCGATCGGGGAACGAGTAATGGCTCAGTGCGGTGCGTGCGATCGCCGCGGCGATATCGCGCGGTGCCGCGTTCAGTTCGACGCCTTCGCGCTGACACTGCCGGATCACGCCGACAAGCCCTTCGGTGATCACCGGCAATGCCCCGACGATCTGATCGTGGGCGAATCGCGGTTCCAGATCGACGACCCGCCGGGGCGGTTGTTCGAGGAGCACCGTGGCCACGACGTCGAGCGCGGCCTCCAGGCGGGCCTGGCCGGTCCGGCCGTCCATCGCCTTTTCCACTGCGGCATTGAAGCGCTGATACTCGTACTTGCCGAGGGCGTCGATCAGCTCCTCTTTGGACAGAAAGTAGCGGTAGATGCTCTGGCGCGACACGCCCGCGACCGCAGCCACTTCCGTCAGCGACAGCTTGCGCATCCCGGACTGCAGGACCAGTCGGCGCGCGGCGTCAAGGATCCGTCCGGTCAGATCGCCGTGATCTGACCGGCTGTTCTCGGCGGCGCTTGTCATGTCAATCGCCCGATTTTACGCAGCCAGGGAATGTAGGCGCGCAGTCCGTCGTCGAACGAGATCGGGTCGTACCCCAGCCGGCGGGTGGTGGGATTGTCCGCGGAGCGGGCCAGGCGGGCATCCTTGGCCGCGGCTTCGGCGATCGCCATCAGCGTCGGGCCGAACTCCGCGGTCAAGCGCTCGGGATCGGTGCGGTAATCCAGGTCCTCGACGCTGTGGTCGATGCCGGCGATCTCGCAGGCGCGGTTGATCCCCGCGGCGGTGCTGATGGTGTCTTCCGGGCGACCGATCAGCAGGTAGCGCTCGCCGGCGACACCACGGTCCAGCGCTGCGATCGACCCGCGTGCGACATCGGCCCCCGCAACCCACGTGACCGGGAAGGCGAGGTACCGGGAGATACGGCCGCGCAGACCGGCCAGCAGAACACGGTTGAAGCTGGTGCGGTGCAGGGCCCGCTCGACGACGACGCCCGGTCCGAAGATCGCGCCGGGGTGACAGGTGACCACGTCCTCGCCGGCGGCGGCGCGTTCGTGGGCCTCCAGAAAGGCCGCCAACTTGGTGACCGTGTAGGGGTCGTCCGGTGGGTTCGCCAGCACCGGAGCCTCTTCGAACTCTTTGTCGGTGGTCAAGTCGATGAACGTGGCGGTGCTCAACGCGACGACGCGACGCATGCCCAGCTTCTGGCCCGCGTCAAGGACATTGGTGGTGCCGGTCATGTTGACCGCCTTGAAATCGTTGATGTCCTGGCTCGCGCCGCCGAGCAACGCCGCGCAGTGGATGGCCGCCTCGGCACCGGCCGCCGCACGCAGCACATCGTCCGCGTCGCTGATGTCGCCCTTGATCAACTCGACGCCCAGCGCGGCGAGCGCCTGGGCCTCGTCGGGATTGCGCACCAGCGCCCGCACGTGATCGCCGCGCTCGATCAGCTGCTCGCAGACGTTGCCGCCGGTCTGGCCGGTACCTCCGGTGACGAAGATCGTGGCGCCCATCGTTCCCTCTCGGTCTGTTACAAATATGACAATTTTCGTCCTGAATGTAACAGCCGAGCTGGGCATGGTCTACAGTCAGGAGCATGACTGTCGATCCTGCACAGATTCTGTTGACCGACCGGGTGGCCGTCGTCACCGGTGGAGGTGCCGGTATCGGACGCGGTGTCGCGGCCGGCCTTGCCGCGTTCGGCGCGCGCGTGGCGATCTGGGAGCGTGACACCGACAGTTGCGCGTCGGCGGCGCAAGAGATTGGGGCACTGGGCATTCCGACCGACGTCCGCGACAGCGGGCAGGTCGACGCCGCCCTGGCCCAGACCGAAGCCGAGCTGGGCCCGGTCACCATCCTGGTGAACAACGCCGGTGGCGTCTTCTACTCGGGCATCCTCGAGACATCCGAAAACGGTTGGGACGCCTTGTACAAGGCCAACTTGCGACACGTGTACCTGTGCACGCAGCGGGTGGCCAAAGCCATCGTGGCACACGGCCTCTCGGGCAGCATCATCAACGTCACCTCGATCGAAGGGGTGCGCGCCGCACCGGGTTATGCCACCTATGCGGCGGCGAAGGCCGGCGTGATCAACTACACCAAGACCGCCGCATTGGAGCTGGCGATGCACGGGATCCGGGTCAATGCCCTGGCGCCGGACATCACCATGACCGAAGGGATGATGCAGGTCGCCCCGCCAGGTGGTGAACGCCGCTTCGGCTTCACCGTGCCGATGGGCAGGGCCGGCCACGTCGACGAAATGGCCGGAGCCGCCGTGTTTTTAGCGTCCAGCCTGTCCAGTTATGTCACCGGGCAGACGATTCACGTCGACGGCGGAACGCAGGCCAGCAGCGGCTGGTATCACCACCCCGAGACCGGGGACTATGCGCTGGGGCCCAGCGCGTACTGACGGCTCAGACGAAGTCCGAGCCGCCGTCGACGTTGACGGTGGCGCCGGTGACGTACCCGTTGCGCCGTGACGCCAGATAGGTGGTGATTGAGGCGATCTCCTCGGGCAGCCCGGCGCGGCCGAGGTCGCACGGCTGGTGGAAGTTGTCGTCGATCCACTTCATCACGTGCACCGGATCGCTGGCGTCCAGACCGTCGGCGGCCAGGATGTCCTTCAGATTCTCGGTGAAGCTCGCGGTGACGATCGTGCCAGGACACACGCAGTTGACCAGAATGCCGTCCTTGGCAAGGCTTTTCGACAGGTTCTTGGTGATGCTGGTCAAGGCTGCTTTGGATGCGGTGTATGCCACGATGCGCGGGTTCTGGCGCTGGATCGAATGCGCCGAGAACGTCACGATGCGGGCCCACTCGGCCTTCCGCAGACTGGGCAGCGCGGCCCGGATCGAACGCACGCCGGACATGGTGCCGAGCCCGAAGGCGCTTTCCCAATCGGCATCCGTCATGTCCTCGAAGTACCCGTCCCCGGGGCCGATCGTGTGCACCAGGCTGTTGAGGCTCCCCCACCGCTCGGCGACCTCAGCGAAAGCCGTGGCGATGGAGTCCGCGTCGTTCATGTCGACGGAAATCCCCACCGCGTCAGGGGATCCGGCGGCACGCAGTGACTCGGCCGCGGCGTCCAGCGGCCCTTGGTCACGGGCCATGATGGCCACCCGCGCGCCCTCCTCGGCGAGGGTGCGGGCGATCGCCAGCCCCATCCCCTTGCTGCCGCCGGTGACCACCGCGGTCGCTCCAGCCAGTCCCAAATCCATTGCAATTCCCTTCGTCAGGTCGGTGTGGAATCGAATTCCCGTAGAACTTCTGCGATGGCGTCCGGTGCGACGCCAAGCCCGCGCAGACAGAACCGCACAACACGCTCGCGCAGACCGGTCAGCTCGCAATCGCCGGTGGCCCAGTGCCGCTCGACATTCGCCCACACCGTGCCCTGGATGCACAGCGCCTCGTTGGCGGGATCGATATCGGCGAAAGCGCCTGTCTCACTGCCACGTTCGAGCTGTTCACGAAGTGGCAGCAGGATCTCGGTGTAGGCCGGTCCGACGAGCTCGGGGTCGGCGAACATCTGCGACTGCGCTTCGAGCGACATTTTGCGCAGATCCGATCGGATCTGTTCGTTGAACGCCAGATCGAGCCGCCCGTCGATCCACTCGGCCACTGCGCGTACCGGGTCGTCATACTTGGCCATGCGGCTGCGCAACCGCAGCTTCTCGACACGCGCCATCTCTACGAACACCGCGGTCACGAGCTCGTTCTTGGAGTCGAAATGGCGATAGAACGCGCGCGTGCTCAGATTGGCCCGCTTGAGCACGCCGGCGATGCTCAATGCGCGAACGCCCTCTTCGCGCACCAATGTCGACGCCGCAGAAATGATCTCGACGCGCACTCGCGGATCGGGATCGAGTTTCTTGCGTCCAGCCGTGGATGTCGGTTGCATGGTCTGTCATCACCACGGTGCCGCTAGGCCGAGGCGTCGTACGCGGCGAGATAGTCGCTGAACGTCTCGCGCACCTGTTCGGGTGTCAGACCGTAGTCGGCCAGTTCGTAACTGTGGGTGCCACGATGTCCAGGCTGGTGCCCACCGGCCCAGTCCTGCACCCGGGCGCGCGACTCGTCCGAGAACGTCAGCCCCAGCTCGCTGTAGCTCTTGGCCACGGTGCCGACCGGGTCGGTTTGCAGATCGGCGAAGGAGACGTCGACGAAGCGGTCGTCGCCGAATTTCTTCCGGAAGTCCATAGCGCGCTTGATGCCTTCGGACCACCACGCCAATTGCTCGGCACCGAGTTCGGCGTTGTCCCGATAGTCGCTGCTCCAGCTGCGGACGTAGGCGATGAGGCTGCACACCGAACCGAGCACCTTGGCCGGATCCCGATGGCTCCACAGGAATTTGGCGTTGGGGTAGGTGTCGACGAAGGCGTCGAGCGCAAACATGTGCACCGGGGTGCGCAGCAGCCAGAGATTGGGCTTGCAGTGCCACTGCAGCAGTTTGAGGGCTTCTTTGTGGAACTGGTACGTCTCCCGCATATCGCAGTCCAGCAGCCACTCGACATAACTGGGCACCCGAACCACCCCGTCGAAGTGGAACGTCCGGAAGCTCATCCCCATCAGGTCCTGGCACTCGGTGGCGGCCTCGGCCTCGGAATTGATGATGGCCTTGAAGTCGGGGAACATCTGCTCGACCATCGCGATGCCCTCGGCCGCCTGCGCGATGCGGGGGTCGGTGCGCTGGGTGGCAGTCTCCGGTGGCGGGGTCGGTGCCTGAGATTCCCAGGTGCGCAGGAAGCGGAACTGCGGGTCGGCCGAAACCAGTTGTCCCAGAGCGGTAGTACCCGTGCGCGGCAGACCCAGTACGACGATCGGGCCGTCGACGACCTCGTCGTGAATCTCGGGGTGCGCCTTGAGGGTGTCGACGATCCGCAGCCGCTGCATCAGCGCGTTGCTGGTGGTGGCGTGCTGCATCACCCGCCCGAGGTCGTTCAGCTCGGCCTCGGTGTTGAGTGCGTCGACGGTGCGTTCGAGCCCCTCGCGGTAATAGGTGGACCCGAAGTCCGACAGACCGGTCGCGTCACGTGCACCGGCTTCGAGTTCGTCGGCGGTGAAACTCATCGAAGGAACCTTTCGGTGATGGCCCGGCGGCGGCGTGCGATGACGTCGGCGCGTTCGGCTGGGGTGGTCATCGTGGTGCCGCCGGGCAGCTCCGCAAGCACGGCACCGGCGTCCACGACGCGCGTCGCCGGCACCGGCGCGGATTCAGTCCGCACACAACGCAACAACAGTGCACCGTTGCTGTGGCCGGCCGTCTCCAGCCAGTTGGCCACCCCGGGGTCCTCGGCGCTGAGCACAAATCGGGCAATTCCGTCGGCGTCGATGACGGCCTGGTGCCCGTTGAGACTGGACTGGTGCCGTCCGTAATGAACGGTCTCCAGCCACGGGTTGCCGACCGAGATGCTCCAATACACACCCTTGGGCGGTTCGAATTCGATGATCAGCGCCTGTCCCGGATCTAGCGCGAACCTTCCTATGACAGGCCGATTTTCGGCCGCGGCACCCATCTCACTCATATCCGCGGGTTGAAGGAATCCATTGACGGGCGGCATCGCGCCGAAGTCAAGAAAGAACTTCAGATTGTCATAGACGAAGTCGCCGAGCGCGACGAGCTGACGGGACACGAACGTGGTCGGCTCGACAGTCCCGTGTGCGACGTCCGCCTTGGGACCGATCCGTTCGATGTCGAGCGAGGCGGGCACCTCGGTGTCCCAGTCGTAGAAGAAGTTCCGGACCGTGAGCGTCGGATGCTCGCCGGTGAGTTTGATCCAGTTGCCGTCGTGTTCATCCGCGGACAGGATCGCCTCGAAGGTGCCGTCGGGATTGACGTCCAGATCGTCGACCAGGTAGTTGGCGGTCGCGGCGATGCCGTCCATGGTCTGGATGCCCACGTAGCGGGCGGTGCCCCGTGAGCCGTAGAGCCGGTAGGTCTCCCCCGCCCGCATGCTGGCGTTGAGGTAGACGCAGTCGGGGCATTCCAGACCCCAGGTGACGATGTCGTCCATGCTCGCCCGCTGCACCGACAGCACCGGATCGGGATCGGCGCGCAACGCCATATCGATGCCGACCGTCAGCAGGATCATCAGGTGCCGCATGCCAGCGGCGAAGTCGATGCTGTTCTTGTTCACCGGATCGGACATGACCAGCTGTGATGCGGCCTCGAGCCGCTCTTGGAGATGCGCCCATGCGGCAGGTAGTTCGACGTCGTTGCCGGTGCCGGACAGGGCCGCCTCGGCGATGGAGTGCGGCAGCCAGGACAGCGGATTCTTCCACGCTGGCTGGTCCGAGTCGGCGGCCACGTCGCACTCCTTCGCTTCCGCTGCTATGCGGCTGGAGATTTCGAAAACGTCGTTTTCGATTTACGACACGATCATCACACCATCGCTACCGTAATGTCAACGGTTTGACGGAGAAGGTTCAGGGCAGACCGCCTGGCGACGCCAATACTGGTTAATCGCAGCGGTATTCGATGTTGTGGCCTACCGGGTTAGGCGCGGGGTGCTACGCAGAACGCGTTGCCCTCGGGGTCGGCGAGCACTACCCAGCCGAAGTCACCGAAGCTGTTGCGAGCGGTTTCGGTGGCGCCGAGCCCGACCAGCCGTGCGACCTCCGCCTCGACGTCGGCGGTGGAGAAGTCGAGGTGCACCTTGTTCTTGCCCGGCGTCGGATCCTCCACCTGCTGGAAGGCCAGACCCGGCCCCTCGGGACGACTGACCACGACGAAGAAGGGCGGGGCGATGGGCGTGACCTCGCCGTCGAGAGCGCGAGCCCACCAGGCGGCCAGCCCTTCGGGATCGGTGGTGTCGAACGTGATGTTCTCGGTCTTGAGTGCCATGACCCGACGCTAGCCCAGGCCGGTGACAGATCCGGGTGAACTCTGTGGTGCCGGCGGCGTACCGCCCGCACCACAGAGTCCCCTCCCCCTAGGTGCCCTTGACGTTGAGCACCTGCCGCAGCTCGTGCACAGCCTCCACGAGGTCAGCGGCATCGGCCATCACGGTGTCGATGTCCTTGTACGCGTCCGGGATCTCGTCCACCCACTCGTCGCCGTGCCGGTACTCGATGCCCTGCATGCGGTCGGCGAGGTCGTCAGCGGTGAACCGGCGCCGCGCCTCCGCGCGGGAGAATCGCCGCCCGGCACCGTGCGGTGCCGAGCAGAGCCCAGCCGAGTTTCCCTTGCCGCGCACGATGTAGGACCTCGTCCCCATCGACCCCGGGATGATGCCGAGCCGGCCTTCGTGAGCGTCGATCGCACCCTTGCGGGTCAGCCACACATCTCGGCCGCCGTGCTTCTCCTTTGCGGTGTAGTTGTGGTGCGTATTGACCGTCGTCTCGACGAAATCGCTCGTATCACCCTGCGCGCCAACCCAATCACCGAAAACCAGCGCGAAGCGATCCATCATCTCCGCGCGGTTCTCCATCGCAAAACGCTGGGCCCAGTTCAGCTCTCGCAGGTACGCGGAGAACTCCGGTGTGCCCTGCGGGAGGTAGGCCAGGTCGGGGTTCGGCAGGTCGATCCACCACCGCTTGCACAGCTGCTGTGCCACCTTGATGTGCTTGAGCGCGATCTTGTTCCCGACTCCGCGGGAGCCGGAATGCAGGAACAGCCATACCCTTTCAGCCTCGTCGAGGCACAGCTCGATGAAGTGGTTGCCACCGCCCAGCGATCCGAGCTGCTCGCGCCACTTCGGCGAGTGCGACAGGTCGACGTTGAGGCGAGCCTTGTCCTCACCGTCGTCACCGGGCCACGCAAGGTTCTGCAGCGCCTCGATGCGCGCCGCCGTGAACGGGAACCGATCCAGGTCGTGGTTGTAGTTCCCCGGCGACAGCGGAATGGCGGACTCGATCGCCGCCCGCAGTGCCGACATATCGCGGCCCGCAAGGTCATTCGCAGTGAACGTCGTTCGGGCAGCGATCATCCCGCAGCCGATGTCCACGCCGACCGCGGCAGGGATCACCGCATCGATGGTCGGAATCACGGTGCCGACCGCGGAACCCTTGCCCGAGTGCACGTCAGGCATCAGCGCCACGTGCGGATGTACAAACGGCATGGCCGCCGTCTGCTTGGCCTGGTCGACGGCACTGTCGTCGATATGCGAAGCGAAGTTCAGCAGCTTATGCCCGTCGATTCGGTGCATAGTCATGACTTGAATTGTGCAGGGGTTGTCGAGCCGATATTAGGAACCTGCCAAGAAACTGAGTACGGGCGGGGGGACTCGAACCCCCAAGCTCTTCCGAGCAATGGCACCTAAAGCCATCATGTTTGCCAGTTTCATCACGCCCGCGAACGACACGATTCTAGCGTCGGGCGCAGCGATCTTGTCGGTGGCGGCCAATACGTTCTGAATAGGACCCGAAGACAGGAACCAGCGTGCGATCAGTCAAGGAATTCGAGCTTGTACGCGGTCTCATCGCCGCCGGCTTGAATGATTGCGCGATCTCTAGACAGACAGGGATTCCGCGCCGCACAGTGCAGGTGTGGCGGACCCGATCGCCCAAGTGGGATCGCGCACAGCGGTCGGGACCGTGTGCCGGACTCCACGACTTCGACGATCTGCCACCTAGTGACTATTGCTACTTGCTTGGCCTGTATCTCGGCGACGGCTGCGTCTCAAAGACCGCTCGCAGCTGGATACTCAGGGTTACCTGCGATACGAAGTATCCCGGCATCATCGACGGCTGCCGAAGGGCGATTGACACCCTGATGCCGGGACAACGGGCGGGCGTGTGGACCAGACCGAGCGGCACATGCGCTGACGTATATCTCTCCTCCAAACACTGGCCATGCCTGTTCCCGCAACACGGTCCCGGCCTGAAGCACCGCAGGCCCATCAAGTTGGAGCCGTGGCAGGAACGGCTCGTGGAACAAGCACCCGAGGACTTCATCCGCGGTCTGATCCACAGCGACGGGTGCCGTGTCATCGCCAACGACCGCGGCGTCGAGAGCATCCGCTACCACTTCACGAACCACTCCGAAGACATCCTCGGCCTGTTCACCGGGACTCTCGACCGGCTCGGCATTCCGTGGACCCGGTCGACCAAGTACATCGTCTCGATCTACCGCAAGGCGGCCACTGCGCGCCTCGACGAATTCATCGGTCCGAAGTGCTGAGCGTCACGCAGCGGTGAACCCATAACCGCTGGCAGGGTACCGTCGTGGTGTGTCCACGACCCGCCGCCACCGCTTCGGCCTGATCATCCTGGTGATCATTGCCGCCTGTGGTTGCCTGGCGCTGGGCTGGTGGCAGTGGAGCAGATTCGAGTCGAACTCCGGCACGTTCCAGAACCTGGGCTACGCCCTGCAATGGCCGATGTTCGCGGGCTTCTGCGTGTACGCCTACCGCAAGTTCATCCGCTACGAAGACGCTCCCCCCGAGCCGACATCGACGACGGAGTCGGTCACCGAGATTCCCGCCGGGCTGCTCCCCGAACGCCCAACGGCTCGCGCCACTTCGGACGACGCCGACCCCGCAATGCGCGAATACAACGCCTACCTCGCCGAGTTGGCCCAGTCCGACAAGGCGCAAGACGATCAGAACAGGACCACCGCATGACCGCACCCGACTCGCCCAAAGCAGACGAGCAGACGGGCGTCCCGAACGAGACGATCCGCAAGGCCCTCAACGGCTACCGGGTCCTGGCCTGGACGACGGGCCTGTGGCTGATCGCGCTCTGCTACGAGATGGTGCTGAAGTACGTCGTGAAGGTCGACGACCCACCCACCTGGATCGGCGTCGTCCACGGCTGGGTCTACTTCATCTACCTGCTGTTCACCGCCAACCTCGCGGTGAAGGTGCGCTGGCCGATCGCCAAGACCATCGGCGTGCTGCTGGCCGGCACGATCCCGCTGCTGGGCATCATCGTCGAGCAGGTGCAGACCCGGGAACTGAAGACCCGCTTCAACCTCTGATCAGCGGATCGTCCTCGAGCTCCAGCTCGTCGGGCGACCACTCCTCGACCGCATCGGCCGCGGTTGGGATCGTCACCGCGACAACGGCGGCCAGCGCCGCGACGCCGGCGGAGATCAGCAACGCGATCCGCAGCCCCTGTAACGACGGCATCGTGTGCCCGGCATAGCTGATCGTCATTGTCGCGAGCACCACCCCGATGACCGCGCTGGAGATCGACGTTCCCAGCGACCGGGCGAGCGCGTTGATTCCGTTGGCCGCGGCCGTCTCCGAGACCGGCACCGCGGCGTTGATGAGCGCGGGCAACGACGAGTACGCGAACCCGACCCCGAGGCTGATGGCGACGTTGACCACCATCACCGCCGCCGGGCTGCCGAGCAACCACACCGCACCCAGATAAGCGCCCGCGATGATCGCCGCACCGCAGACCAGGGTGAACTTGGCGCCGCGGCGGCCGGCGATCCGCGCCGCGAGCGGGGACGCGAACATCATCGCCAGCCCGCCGGGCGCCATCCACAGACCCGCCTGCAACATCGATTGCCCCAGGCCGTATCCGGTTCCCTTGGGCAGCTCGAGTACCTGCGGGGCGACCAACGAGAGCGCGAACATCGAGAAGCACACCAGGATCGCCGCGATGTTGGTGGTCAGGACCGGCCGGCGCAGCGTGGTCCGCAGATCGACCATCGGCGACGGGGTCCGGAACTGCCAACGCGCGAAGACGGCGAACACCACGACGGAGACGACAAACAGCGACACCGTTGTCGTGCTCGTCCACCCCCAGGTCGAGCCCTTCGAGATCGGCAGGAGCAGCGTCACCAACCCGGTGGTCAGCAGTACGAAGCCCAACGGGTCGAACCGGTCGGCGGAGGTCGGCGGAATGTTGGGGACCAGGAAATAGAACAGCAGCATCGCCATGACGCCGAGAACGCTTGCGCCCCAGAACAATGTGTGCCAGTCGGTCTTTTGCGCGATCACCGCCGACAGCGGCAGTCCCAACGCGCCACCGACCCCCAGTGACGAGCTGATCAGCCCCATCGCGGAGCCGACCCGGTCCGCGGGTATCGCCGCGCGCAGCACACTGATCGCGAGCGGGATGATCGGGATGCCGAAGCCCTGCAGCCCGCGCCCGACGATGAACGGCAGCAGCGAGCTGGTCATCGCGGCGATCAACGAGCCAACCGTCAACGTGGCCGCGCAGACCATCAGCATCGGCTTGGGCCCGTACATGTCGCCGAGACGGCCGAACACCG
Source organism: Mycobacterium sp. BK086 (assembly GCA_004362315.1). Taxonomy (GTDB): domain Bacteria; phylum Actinomycetota; class Actinomycetes; order Mycobacteriales; family Mycobacteriaceae; genus Mycobacterium. The sequence continues at coordinate 29,744 of SNWL01000009.1, read as the reverse complement.
GCGTGGTCACCGCGGCGGTCAGTAGCGTCACCGTGATCGCCCACGACGCGTTGTCGGGACTGGTGTGCAGCAGCATCGGAAGCTCGGGAATCAGCGGGATCATCAGCGTCTGCATCAGCGACACGCTGATACCGGCGGCCGCCAGGACGGCGATCAAGACCCCGGGGTGCCCCACCCGGACCGAGTGACGACCCATCTCGGCATCATGACACGTTAGATGCGCTAAAAAAAATCTTGCTGAGTCAGGTCAACGCGCGCAGCGCCGGAATGAGCAGCGCCAGTGCCCGGCCTCGATGCGATGCCGAGTCCTTCTCTTCGGGGCTCAGCTGTGCGGCGCTGCGAGTTTCCCCGTCGGGCACGAACAGCGGGTCGTAGCCGAAGCCGCCCTCACCGCGCGGCGCCCGGGCGATCACCCCGGGCCACTCTCCGCGCACGACGGCACTGTCGGAATCGGCGGGACCGTAGACCAGGGCACACGCCGACACGAAAGCCGCCGAGCGCCGCTCGTCGGGCACGTCGCGCAGCTGCGCCAGCAGCAGGTCATTGTTGGCGCCGTCCTCGCCATGCGTGCCGGCCCACCGCGCCGACAGCACGCCCGGCATTCCGTTGAGCGCGGTGACGGTGATTCCCGAGTCGTCGGCGACGGTCGGCAGGCCGGTGGCGGCGTAGCCGTCCCGAGCCTTGGCCAACGCGTTCTCTTCGAACGTGGCGCCGGTCTCGGGGGCTTCTTCGAAGGGCGGCACATCGTCCAGCGACACCAACGTCAGACCGGATACGCCCGCGGCATCGAGAACGCGGCGCAGCTCGGCCAGCTTCTTGGCGTTGCGGCTGGCAACGAGGAGTTGTGTCAGGACCCGAACGCCTTCTTGGCAGGCGGGCCTTCCGGCAGCACACCGGGATACGGCAGTTCGAGCGCCTCGCGTTGTACGGCGAACAGCGTCTCGCAGCCGGCGAGCGCGGCGTCGAGCATCTTGTCCAGCGTCGAGCGCGGGAACGTCGCGCCCTCGCCCGTGCCCTGAATCTCGACGAGGGTTCCGGTGTCGGTGGCGACGACGTTCATGTCGACCTCGGCGCGCGAATCCTCTTCGTACGGAAGGTCCAGGCGCACCCGGCCGTCGACAACACCGACGCTGACCGCGGCGATGGCACACGACAGCGGACGCGGGTCGGACAGCTTGCCGCCCGCGGCCAGATACGTGACCGCGTCGGACAGCGCGACGTAGGCGCCGGTGATTGCCGCCGTCCTGGTTCCGCCGTCGGCCTGCAGCACGTCACAGTCGATCGCGATGGTGTTCTCCCCCAACGCGGCCAGGTCGATGCACGCCCGCAGCGAGCGTCCGACCAACCGGCTGATCTCCTGGGTGCGCCCACCGAGACGGCCCTTCACCGATTCACGATCCGAACGGGTGTGGGTGGAACCGGGCAGCATCGCGTACTCCGCGGTGAGCCAGCCCTGGCCCGAGCCCTTGCGCCAGCGCGGCACACCTTCGGTGACGCTGGCCGTGCACAGCACCCGGGTCTCGCCGAAGGCGATCAGGACCGAGCCGGCCGGATGCGAGGTGAAACCGCGGGTGATGGTGACCGGCCGCAGCTCGTCGTCGAGCCTGCCGTCTTGTCGTCTGGACACCTGGCAACCCTATCGGAGGGACGTCTCCGGTCTAGGCGGCTGGCGTCAGTGTCGACGGACCTCGATGGTCTCCCCGCACACCACGGCATGGACCGGTCCGTCGAACTCGGCCTTGGCCTCGCTGATCACGTCTTCGCGCGACGTCCACGGCGGGATGTGGGTCAACAACAGCTCACCGACACCGGCGCGCTTGGCCATCTGCCCGGCCTCAGTGCCCGACAGATGCAGATGCGGCGGCCGGTCCGGCGCGTGGGTCCACGAGGCCTCGCACAGGAATACGTCTGCCCCACTGGCCAATTCGACGAGCGAATCGCACACCCCGGTGTCACCGCTGTAGACCAGCGTGGCGCCCGTCGGGTCGGTGATCCGCATCCCGAACGATTCGGTCGGATGGGTCACGAGTCGCGGCATGACGTTCAGCGCCCCGAATTGCACGGACTGCTTGTCCTGCCAGTGATGGATGTCAAAGATGTCGGAGAAATCGTCGAGCTCGCCGCCCATCGGTGACGACGCGGCCGCCAGCCGGCTCCACGTGTCGCTGGGGCCGTACATCACCCCGCGGCCCTTGGCCGGGCTCGGGTGATAACGGCGCCACACGAACAAGCCGGGAAGATCCAGGCAGTGGTCGGCGTGCAGGTGCGACAGCAGCACATGGACGTCGTTGGGATCGGCATAGCGCTGCAACGCGCCGAGCACCCCGCCGCCGAAATCGAGAACCAGCGGTGGCGTGTCGGGAGCGGTCAGCAAGTACCCGGACGCCGGCGAATCAGGCCCGACAACACTGCCGGAGCAACCAAGGATGGTGATTCGCACAGTCACCAGCTTGCCATGCCCAGATGCCACAAGAGGAAAACATGGCGGGTTTGGCCATGAGAATCACTTGGTCGCGCCGACGTGACGCTGAACAGGGTGGACACCCGTGATCGCCGGCCCCAGGAAGCGCGCCGCCAGGGCTGTGAATGCCTCGGGATCGCCGGTTGCCTCGAACAGCCGGGTCGCGGGCGGAGCCTCGTGCGGCCGCAGCAGATCGCCCTCGGTCAGCACTTTCAGCAAGTCTTTGGCCGTCTCCTCGGCGCTGGACACCAGGGTGACCGAATCCCCCATCGCCAGCTGGATCAGCCCGGACAGCAGCGGATAGTGGGTGCAGCCCAACACCAGCGTGTCGACCTGCGCGTGCTGCAGCGGCTCCAGATAGCCCTCGGCCAAGTTCAGCACCTGACGGCCGCTGGTGACACCGCGCTCGACGAAGTCGACGAATCGCGGGCACGCCACCGCCGTGATGTCGACGTCGCGGGCGGCGGCGAACGCATCTTGATAGGCCTGCGAGGCGATGGTGGCCTGGGTCCCGATCACCCCGATGTGCCCGGTGCGGGTGGTCGCGACCGCGCGCCGGACCGCGGGCAGGATCACCTCGATGACGGGAACGTCGTAACGCTCACGCGCGTCGCGCAGGCAGGCCGACGACGCGGTGTTGCAGGCGATAACGAGGGCCTTCACCCCGCGCTCAACGAGGTCGTCGCCGATCGCCAGGGCGTGGGCGCGCACCTCGGGAATGGTCAGCGGGCCGTACGGGCCGTTGCCGGTGTCGCCGACGTAGATGATGTCCTCGTCGGGCAGTTGATCGATGATCGACCGCGCCACGGTCAGCCCGCCGACGCCGGAATCGAAGATGCCAACCGGCGCGAAGCGGTCGCTCATGACGTCAGGCCGGGAAACTGACCGGCCTTCTTACGTTCCCGCGCTTTGCGTTCCGGGCCGGAGAGCCAATAGGCCGCGAGCACGCCGGCGATCGCGCCGCACAAATGACCCTGCCAGGACACCCCGCCGCAGGTGTTCAGCTCGGGCAGTGCTCCCCACAACACGCCGCCGTACACGAACAACACGACGACACCCGTCACGATCTGCCAGACGTGCCGGGTGAAGACGCCGAAGACCAACAGGAACGTCAGCCAGCCGAAGATCAGACCGGAGGCACCGATGTGGTTGGTCTCCAGCCCGCAGCCGATGTTGCCGATCAGCCAGGTACCGAATCCGCCGACGACCCAGATGATCAGGGTGGCCCAGACGAACCGCCCCATCCCCGTCAGCGTCACCAGGAAGCCGAGTACCAGGGCAGGCACGGTATTGGCGGCCAGGTGCTGCCAGTTCGCGTGCAGCAACGGCGCGAACACGATGCCCCACAGGCCGTCGCTTTCCAGCGGCCGGATGCCGTTGCGGTCCAGTGAGTGCCCCGAAAGCTGGTCGACGAGTTCGATGACGTAGAGCAGCGCCACGAACATCAGGATGGTGGCGCCGCCGACCTTCCACACCGCCGGCTTCTTAGGCTGCGGCGGAATGGTCGAGTACGGCTGGTTCATCTGTGTCTCACCGGAGCCTCCGCGTCTACGCCCAGGGCTGGCCTTCCAAAGCCTCTTCGGCTTCGTCCAGGCTACCGGCGTACGCGCCGGTGGAGATAGCGTGCCGGTCGTTCCGGGCTCAGCGAGCGGATGCGTCGAACGCGCCGGGCAACATGCCGCGGTAGGTCGGTATTCCAGCCGCCGATTCGGCGGCCAGCACCGCCACCAGCACCGCACGCGCCAGACAGTCCGCCCCTGCCGCACCCAGCCTCGCCAGCGGCTTGGTCTCGGGCACCATCTGCTTTGGCGTGCCCTCGTCCGGTTCGAGTTCGACGGCACCGGTGGCCAACGCGAAGACGGTGTCGCCGTCCAGCGGGGTGTGCGCGGGCCGGATGGTGTGCGCCAGGCCGTCCTGCGCGGCCACCGCGAAACGCCGGCAGGCCGCGGGTGACAGCGCCGCGTCGGTGGCGACGACGGCGATGGTGGTGTTCAGCGGACCGGACTCGGCGTCCAGCGCGGTGAGCGCCGCGATCTGCTCGGCAGGCGGGCTGACCAGCCCGAACTCGGTGACCAGGTGGCTCATCCAGGGCAGGCCGGTGGCCGGGTCGACCACATTGCCCGCACTGTTGACGACGACGATCGCGCCGACCGTCACCCCGTTCTCCAGTGTCATCGAGGCCGTTCCGACACCGCCCTTGAGCACCGCGGCGCGCGCTCCGACGCCGGCGCCGACCGATCCGACCGCCACGTCCACGCCGGCCGCCTGCGCGGCCGCATAGCCGAACTCGGCCGTCGGCCGGCATCCCCAGCCGCCCACCGGAAGATCGAAAATCACCGCGGCCGGAACGATCGGGACGAGCCCACCTTCCATCGCCACCCCGCGGCCCTGCTCCTCCAGCCAGGTCATCACACCGTCGGCGGCGGCCAGCCCATAGGCACTGCCGCCGGTCAACACGACCGCGTCGACATGCCGGACACTGTTGGCCGGGTCGAGCAGATCGGTCTCCCGGCTGCCGGGCGCGCCGCCCCGCACGTCGACGGCCCCGACCGTGCCCGGCGGCGCGACGATCACGGTGGTGCCGCAGGCCCAGCCCGACCCCAGCGTCGCATCGGCGTCGAGCCGGCCGTGATGACCGACCAGGATGCCGGTGACGTCGGTGATCGAGCCGCTCATCGGATGGGCTTACCCATCAACCCGAGCACCAGATACTCCTGCAGCACGGTCAGCCATTGGTACACGTCGAGGTGCCCGGCCAACGGATGGTCGGGGGGCAGCCGATCAGGCCCGTCCGGCCCGATCTCGAGCATCGCGCCAAGGGCAAGCCGCACGTCGTTGATCGAGGCGATCCAGGCGTTGGCGTCGCCCTCGGTGATTTCGAAGCGTCCCCCACCCTCGGGAAGAGTGTCCAGAACCCGTTGCGCCGCAGCCTTTTTCGCGTCGATGATGTCGGGCTCATGCAGGCTGCGCAGGGCGCCGTTGAGACTTTCGGCCGCCGCCGAGCCGGCCGGGTGATCGCGCTGCGGTTTGAAGAAGTCGGGTAGCAGCCGGCGCATCGTCGAATCCTCGGGCGGCTGCGGATTGCCGGCGCGGATCCCGGTGATCTGCTCCAGCGGATCCGACGGGGTCGCGGCCTCGCGTTCGTCGAGCATGCCCTGCACCGACAACACCATGTTCTTCAGCAGCGCCGCCTCGTGCGGGGCCAAGGCCGAACGAAAACGGGGACCCTCAGCGGTGTCGACCCGCTTCCATTTGCGCACGTTGTTCCCGGGTTGGTTGAGCTCAGCGGTCCTGTTGCATGGTTGCCCACAAACCGGCCGCATGCAGTTTGGTCACGTCGACTTCCATGGACTCGCGACTGCCCGCCGACACGACCGCCTTGCCCTCCTGGTGAACCTGCAACATGAGCTTCGTGGCGTGCGGTTCGCTGTAGCCGAAGAGCTTCTGGAACACGTAGGTCACGTAGTTCATCAGATTGACCGGGTCGTCCCAGACGATCGTCACCCAGGGGTTGTCCAGGGCACCGACGGTATCCGTCTGTTGCTGTCCTGCGGCATCCGGTCGGGTCGGAGCTGCTTGCGAGCCCATGGGCATAAGGATAGCGAGCAGGCTCATTGCCTTTCCAGCCCGTGGGGCTGCCGATACCGTTGCGCTGTGACCGCCGCCCTGCTGACGGACAAGTACGAGCTGACGATGCTGGCCGCCGCACTGCGCGACGGTTCGGCCGAACGCACCACCACCTTCGAGGCGTTTGCCCGCCGACTGCCCGACGGCCGCCGCTACGGAGTGGTCGCCGGGACCGGGCGATTCCTGGAAGCCTTGAGCGAGTTCATTTTCGACGACGAGGCGTTGGCGCCGCTGACGTCGTTCCTCGATTCCGCGACGCTGGGCTACCTCCGGGACTTCCGCTTCACCGGCGATATCGACGGATATGCCGAGGGCGAGCTGTATTTCCCCGGCTCCCCGATCCTGTCTGTCACCGGCACTTTCGCCGAGTGCGTCCTACTGGAAACGCTGGCGCTGTCGATCTTCAACCACGACACCGCGATCGCATCGGCGGCCACCCGGATGGTCAGCGCGGCCGCGGGCCGGACGTTGATCGAGATGGGTTCGCGGCGCACCCACGAACAGGCGGCGGTGGCGTCGGCCCGGGCGGCCTATATCGCCGGGTTCACCGGTACCTCCAATCTGGAAGCCAACCGCCGCTACGGCATTCCGGCCATGGGGACCAGCGCGCACGCCTTCACAATGCTGTACACCACGGCCGACGGGCCCGACGAGAAGGCCGCGTTCCGCGCGCAGGTCGAAGCGTTGGGCACCGGGACGACGCTGTTGGTCGACACGTACGACGTGACGACGGGTGTGGCCAACGCGATCGCCGTCGCCGGAACCGAACTCGGCGCGGTCCGCATCGACTCCGGTGACCTCGGCGTGCTGGCGCGGCGGGTACGCGCCCAGCTCGACGAACTCGGCGCGACCGGTACCAAGATCGTCGTCTCAGGTGATCTCGACGAGTTCTCGATCGCGTCGCTGCGCGCCGATCCCGTCAACAGCTATGGTGTCGGAACTTCAGTGGCCACCGGCTCCGGCGCCCCGACCGCGAGCATGGTCTACAAACTCGTCGAAGTGGACGGCCTTCCGGTGGAAAAACGCAGTAGCCGCAAGGAATCCCACGGCGGACGCAAAGCCGCACTGCGGCTGTCGCGGCCGACGGGCACGATCGTCGAGGAGGTCATCCACCCGGTGTCCGCACCACCTGAGATGACCGAACCCGCGCGCACACTGACCGTCCCGCTGGTCCGCGGTGGCGAGATCCTGGCCGCACCCGACCTGGCCGCCGCGCGTGATCTGGTGGCCAACGGCCTGCGCAGCCTGCCATGGGAGGGCCTGGCGCTGTCGCAGGGCGAGCCGGCAATCCCGACCCGCCAGGTGCCGATGCGGTGAGCGCGGACGATCTCCCGCCGGTGACCGAGTTGCTGGCGACGGCGGTGGCCGCGCTGGGCGGCAATGAGCGGCCGGGCCAGGTGCAGATGGCCGAGGCGGTCGCCGAGGCGTTCGCGGGCGGCAAGCATCTGGCGGTGCAGGCCGGCACCGGAACCGGGAAGTCGCTGGCCTACCTCATCCCCGCGATCGCCAGGGCCGTCGCCGACGAGACCCCCGTCGTGGTGTCCACCGCGACCATCGCCCTGCAGCGCCAGCTCGTCGACCGCGATCTGCCCCGGCTGGTCGACGCACTGGCCGCCGCCCTGCCCCGGCGACCTAAGTTCGCGCTCCTGAAGGGGCGTCGAAACTATCTGTGCCTGAACAAGATTCACAACGGGAGCAGTGAAGACCCCGCCGACGCCCCGCAGGAGGAACTGTTCGCCCCGGCCGCCGCGACCGCGTTGGGCCGCGACGTCGCGCGGTTGACGGAGTGGGCGTCGTCGACCGAGACCGGCGATCGTGACGAACTGAAGCCGGGCGTGCCCGACCGGTCCTGGTCGCAGGTCAGCGTGTCGGCCCGGGAGTGCCTGGGCATGGCGCGCTGCCCGTACGGCACCGACTGCTTCTCTGAGCGGGCGCGCGGCGAAGCCGGTCGCGCCGAGATCATCGTCACCAATCACGCGCTGCTGGCCATCGACGCGATCGCCGACGCCGCGGTGCTGCCCGAGCACGAGTATCTGGTGGTCGACGAGGCCCACGAACTGGTGGACCGGGTGACGTCGGTGGCCACCGCCGAGCTGACCCCCGCCCCACTCGGCGTGGCCGTCCGGCGGATCGCCCGCCTGGTCAGCCCGCAGCTCGTGCAGCGGATGGAAGCGGCGGTGGCGACGTTCTCCTCCGCCATCCACGATGCGGAGCCCGGGCGGCTGGACTTCATCGACGACGAGTTCGCCACCTACGTGACGGCGCTGCGCGATGCGGCCACCGCCGCGCGCGGCGATATCGATCCGTCCCCCAAGGACCCCAAGGCCGCCGCCGCCCGCAGTGAGGCGATCGCGGCGCTGACCGAGATCGGCGACGCCGCATCCCGGGTGCTGGATTCGTTCGTGCCCGCCATCCCCGACCGCACCGAGGTGGTGTGGCTCGACCACGAGGACAACCGCGGCACCCTTCGTCCGGTGTTGCGGGTGGCACCGTTGTCGGTGGCGGGACTGTTACGCACCCGGCTGTTCGACAGTGCCACAACGGTTTTGACGTCGGCGACACTGACCGTCGGTGGATCGTTCGACGCGATGGCCGGCGCATGGGGACTCGGCGACGGCCCCAAGTGGACCGGCCTGGACGTCGGCTCCCCGTTCGAGCACGCCAAGTCGGGCATCCTCTACGTGGCCGCACACCTGCCGCCGCCGGGACGCGACAGCTCCGGCAACACCGAACAGCTCGACGAGATCGCCGGACTGATCGAGGCCGCCGGTGGGCGCACCCTCGGACTGTTCTCCTCGATGCGCGCTGCCAAGGCCGCAGCCGAGGCGTTGCGGGCGCGGCTCGACACCCCGATCCTGTGCCAGGGCGACGACGGAACCGCGGCGCTGGTCGAACGTTTCGCCGCCGACCCCGAGACTTCGCTGTTCGGCACGCTGTCGCTCTGGCAGGGCGTCGACGTGCCGGGCCCGTCACTGTCGCTGGTGCTCATCGATCGCATCCCGTTCCCCCGCCCCGACGATCCGCTGCTGACCGCGCGCCAGCGGGCCGTCGCCGCCCGCGGCGGCAACGGGTTCATGAGTGTGGCGGCCGCGCACGCCGCGCTGCTGCTGGCCCAGGGCGCGGGCCGGCTGCTGCGCCGGGCCGACGACCGCGGTGTGGTCGCGGTGCTGGACTCGCGGATGGCGACCGCTCGATACGGCGGCTACCTGCGCGCCTCGCTGCCGCCGTTCTGGCCGACCACCGACCCGGCACGCGTCAGACAGGCACTCCAGCGGCTCCGCGGTGACGCCACGTCCTGAATTGGGACCGGTAGAGGCCCGGCGCGCCACTAGGGTGACCCTCATGCAGCGACGATCCCTCGCACGCCTGCTCGCGATCGTGAGCACCGCAGTGGTGTTGGCCGGTTGCGGCACGACCATCGCGGGCAAGGCCGTCTCGGTGTTCGACGACCCGTTCAAGGTCGGCGGTCTGCAGGCGGTCGACGGGGCCAGCGGCCTGCGGTCGAATGCCGAGGAGCCCAGCCGCAAGGTCTCCCACTCCGACGGCGGCAAGGACGACGAGATCGCCGTGCAGTCGATCAGCGATCTCGAGGCGTTCTGGACCGACGCCTACAAGGGCACCTTCGACGGCAGCTTCAAGCCGGTGAAGGACCTGATCTCCTGGGACTCCAACGAGTACGACGGCGAATTCTGCGGCGACTCGACGTCAGGGTTGATCAACGCGGGCTTCTGCGAGGACGACAACACGATCGGCTGGGATCGCGGCGTACTGCTGCCCGCGTTGCGACAAGCCAACGGCGACATGGCGATCACAATGGTGCTGGCCCACGAATACGGGCACGCGATTCAGCGGATGTCCAAGTTGAACAAGAAGGGCACCCCGACACTCGTGGCCGAGCAGCAGGCCGACTGCTTGGCAGGCGTCTACATGCGCTGGGTAGCCGAAGGCAATTCGAAGCGGTTCACGCTGAGCACCGGTGACGGCCTGAATAATCTTCTGGCCGCGATGATTTCGTTCCGCGACCCGCTGCTGAGCCAGGACGACTACTCCGATGGCGGCGACGAACACGGCTCGGCATTCGAGCGGATCTCGGCCTTCCAATTCGGCTTCACCGACGGGGCCTCGTCCTGTGCGGCGATCGATGCCAAGGAGATCGGCCAGCGCCGCGGCGATCTGCCGATCGAGCTGCAGAGCGACCAAACCGGTGAGTGGCCGGTGACCGAGGAGTCGGTCCGGGCGATCGTCGAGGCGATGAACATCCTGTTCAAGCCGAAGGCCCCGCCGACGCTGAGCTTCGATGCCTCCTTGGCCGCCAAGTGCCCCGACGCCCGGCCCAGCGAGCCGGTGTCGTTCTGCCCCAAGACCAACACCATCGCCGTCGACCTGCCCGCGCTGGAGAAGATGGGCGCCTCCAACGAGGGCGAGGACAACGTCCTTGTCACCGGCGACAACACCGCGTACTCGGTGCTGGTGTCGCGCTACATGCTTGCGGTGCAGCACGAGCGCGGCGGGTTGGTGCTCGACAATGCCGAGGCCGGATTGCGCACCGCCTGCCTGACGGGTGTGGCCACCACCAAGCTGTCCAAGGAAGTCACCACATCCGACGGGAACACCGTCGCGCTGACCGCCGGTGACATCGACGAGGCCGTCGCGGGTCTGCTGACCAACGGCCTGGTCGCCAGCGATATCAACGGTGAGTCGGTTCCCGCCGGGTTCAACCGCATCGACGCGTTCCGCATCGGAGTACTCGGCGATCAGGATCGCTGCATCAAACGGTTCCCGTGATCGATCTGAGGGCACACTCGGGAGATGGATCCACTCGAATCGGTGCGCGCAGCACGCGATGCCCAGAACCAGGCCGAGGCGATGATGGCCGCTGCCGTGCAACAAGCACGAGAGTCAGGTCGAACCTGGCAGGAGATCGGCGCAGCGGCCGGCGTACCCCAGCAGGCCGTTTTCCAGCGTTACGGCAACCCGACTCCGCTGCCTGAGGCAGCCGACCTGGCGAGGACCGTCATCGGCGATCTCGTCCATGCCCGGTGGGCCGACGTCAGCGCGCGCTTTGATGCGACGATGCGCGAGGGGCTCACCGAGGACGACCTTGCCGGGGCGTGGGGTCAGATCCTGGAATCGGCTGGGGCTTACCAGAGCCACGGCGACACCGCGGCCGTGCGTACCGGCGACTTCACCACCACCAACACACCATTGAGCTTCGAGGCCGGCGGGTTCGTCGCTCGCATCACCTTCTGGGACGATCACACGATTGCCGGACTGTACGTCCTCACTCCCGATGCGGCCGCGCGCACTGAAAGTCGTTGACGCTGACTAAATCTTCTTGGTGACCCCGTACCAGGACAGGATCGCATCACCCTCGTCGGTGGACTTGGACAACGTCGCATAGGAGCGGATGAACGACTCCCCCACGCAGCCGTCGATCTTGACGTGGAAGTTGCTGATGGAGACCCAGGGCCGATCGCCCCTGTACTCCTTTTTCGTCACCGGGACGATGTTGATGATGCCCGGCTTGAGGCCGACGGTGATCGCGCCACCGAGGTTGCCGCCGACGCCGGGCAGCAGGCCTTCCGCGGCGACGTTCGGGAAGTCCAGACCGATGAATCCGAGCGAAGAGCTGACGCCCATCGTGCCGCCCAACGCGACACCGTTGGACGTGCTCATGTCGATGCCGCAGCCGATCTGGTAACCGACCTCGAATACGCCCTTCGGCATGTCACCGGGTCCGTCGAGTGCGCCGTTGAAGACACCGCTGACGGCATACTCACGCGACGAGATCGCGGTGGTGAGCGGCGCGATCGGCATCTGAACCTCGTCCTTGGCCGAGATCGCGAGCGTCCAGCCATCGGGCGAATTCGTGGTTGCCGGCGGTGTGGACATCACCTTGCCGTCGTCGACGGGCGGAGCGGCCGGATCGGCGACCGGTTCGGCAGCGCCCACGGGCTGGCCGAGGTCGGGGCCGCCGGGATCGGGATCGGCCCATGCGGGAACCGGAGTCGCCAACAGGGTGCCTACCAGCGCCATCTGCACCGCATGACGTACAACCACGTCCCCGAACGCCTTCCCGGAGGCCGATGGTCCGCCCCGATGCGGGACCCCTCGACGTTCCTTTTGGGAACCTACAGGTGGCTCCCATGCACTGCTAACCGGTTCTGAAACTCCCAGCGTTACGCCAGCGTGACGAGACCGAGCTCGTTGTCACCGGCCAGCAGTGGGTGATGCGGCAGCACTCGCACCGTGTATCCGAGGGACCCGGCCAGCGGCAGCGGGGTCGTCGTCGTGAAGACGTCGGTGCCGCCGTCGCCAGGACCGGTCAGTGTCATCGCCACAGTGATGGGGTCCTGCAAGGCGTCCGCGGCGTCGACACGGCCCAGCACCGCCTGCACCACCACCTCGTCAGGCTTCAGCCCGGCCAGCTGCACGGTCGCCGTCAGCGTCAGCTCCGAGCCCAGCAGCGGGGTGTCAGGCAGGCCGGTGCTGTCCACATCGGTGATCTGGATCCTCGGCCAGGCTTCTTTCGCACGCAGTCGGTACGCCGACAGCTCGCGGGCGGCACCAAAGGGCAACCCGTCCTCTGGTGCGCTGGTCCGGCCGAACGACTGTGCGGCCGGGGCGTAGTAGTTCTCGGTGTAGTCGCGCACCATCCGCGATGCCAGCACCTTGGGACCCAGCGACTGCAACGTGTGCCGCACCATCTCGACCCATCGAATCGGCACACCGTTGTCGTCGCGGTCGTAGAACCGCGGGCCGACCGTGTGCTCGAGAAGGTCGTAGAGTGCGGCGGCCTCCAGATCGTCGCGGCGGCCTTCGTCGGCCAGACCGTCGGCTGTCGGTATCTCCCAACCGTTTTCGCCGTCGTACCACTCGTCCCACCAACCGTCGCGGATGGACAGGTTGAGCCCGCCGTTCAGTGCGCTCTTCATGCCCGATGTGCCGCAGGCCTCCAGGGGACGCAGCGGATTGTTCAGCCACACATCGCAACCCCAGTACAACTGGTGTGCCATGGACATGTCGTAGTCGGGCAGGAATGCGATGCGGTGCCGCACTTCTGGACGATCGGCGAACTTCACGATCTGCTGGATGAGCGCCTTGCCCGCGTCGTCGGCAGGATGAGACTTGCCCGCCACGATCAGCTGAAGGGGTTTCTTCTCGTCGAGCAGCAGCGCCTCGAGACGAGCCGGGTCCCGCAGCATGAGGGTCAGCCGCTTGTAGGTCGGAACGCGGCGGGCGAAGCCGATGGTCAGCACATCGGGGTCGAAAGCCGTTGCGATCCAGCCGAGTTCGGCATCTGAGGCGCCGCGCTCCAGCCAGGACCGGCGCAGCCGCAACCGGACGTCGTCGACCAGCAGTGCGCGCAGCTGCGAGCGGATCCACCAGATGTGGCCGGTGTCGACCCCCTGCAGCCGCTGCCAGACGTTGGGCTCGCGGAGCGCCTCGGTGGAGCCGGCCAGCTCGCGGCCGAGCTGCAGCCATTGCGGAGCGGCCCACGTCGGGCCGTGCACGCCGTTGGTGATCGAGCCGATCGGCACCTCGGAAGGGTCGAAGCCAGGCCACAATTCGTCGAACATCGTCCGGCTGACCCGGCCGTGTAGCAGCGACACTCCGTTGGCGCGCTGGGCGAGCCGAAGGCCCATGTGCGCCATGTTGAACTTCGACGGATCGTCCTCGGCCCCGAAGGCCAGCACCCGGCCGACCGGAACTCCGGGCAGCAGACCGGTTTTGCCGTCGTCGCCGAAGTAGCGCTGCACCATGTCCACCGGGAAACGGTCGATGCCGGCCGGTACCGGGGTGTGCGTGGTGAACACCGTCGCCGAACGCACGAGGGTCAGTGCGGTGTCGAAATCGAGCTGCTGCTCAGAGATGTACTCCCGAATCCGCTCCACGCCCAGGAAACCGGCATGGCCTTCGTTCATGTGGAACACATCCGGCGCGGGCCGGCCCTCGATCGCGGTGAAGGCGCGGATGGCCCGCACACCGCCGATACCGGCCAACAGCTCCTGCTTGATGCGGTGTTCCTGGTCGCCGCCGTACAACCGATCGGTGACGTTGCGCAGATCGTGCTCGTTCTCGGGGATGTCGGAGTCCAGCAGGAGCAGCGGAATCCGGCCGACCTGCGCCACCCACACCCGGGCCCGCAGCACCTTGGAATCCGGCATCGCCAATTCGACCAGAACCGGCGCTCCGGCGGGGTCGGTCAACAAGCGCAGCGGAAGTCCCTGCGGGTCCAGCGACGGGTAGTTCTCGTGCTGCCAGCCGTCGGCGGTCAGCGACTGCCGGAAGTACCCCGACCGGTAGTACAGGCCGACGGCGATCAACGGCAAGCCGAGATCCGACGCGGACTTCAGGTGGTCGCCGGCCAGGATCCCCAGACCACCCGAATAATTGGGCAGCACTTCGGCGACGCCGAACTCCATCGAGAAATAGGCGATCCCCGTCGGCATGCCCGCACCGTCTTGCTGCTGGTACCACATCGGCCGACTCAGGTAGTCGTCCAGATCAGCGGCGAGCTGATCGAGGACGTGCAGGAACTGCTCGTCGGTGGCCAACGCGTCGAGCCGGGCCGGGGTGACGGCTCCCAGCAACGCCACCGGATCCTGGCCGGTCTGCAGCCACAGCTGCGGATCGATCGAGGCGAACAGGTCCTGGGTCGGTTTGTCCCACGACCACCGCAAATTGATCGACAGCCGACCGAGCGCTGCGAGCCGATCGGGCAAATGGGCACGGACCGTGAACCTGCGTAGAGCCTTCACGCGTTCCAACCTTACTGAGATTGCAAGGCCCCGAGGGCCGACCGCGTGCTTCTTCCCCCCGCATTCATTCGGGCTACTACGGTGTGAATAGGGCGGGATGCGGTTACCCCGAGGGGCAAGGAGTCTCACGACCGGTGCAGGACGAAGGCGTCGACTGCACGACGACAGCTTGTTGAAGACCGAACAGGAATGGAGTGGTTTGGGTGCCCGGTCGGATCGAGATCGATGACGTCGCGCCCGTCGTGTCCTGCGGTACCTACCCGGCCAAAGCGGTCGTCGGCGAAGTGGTGCCGGTGTCCGGGTCGGTGTGGCGCGAGGGTCATGACGCGGTGGCGGCGACGTTGGTGGTGCGCTATCTCGGAACCTCCTACCCCCAGCTAGGACAGAGCCCCGCCCGCCGGGTCAAGGCGCTGGAGGGCGCCGATCTGGCCGCCGCGACGCCGGCGGCCAGCCGGGTCAAACCGCAGCTGTATGGAATGGCGACGGGACGTACACCGGATCTGTTTCACGGCCAGTTCGTGCCCGATCGGGTGGGTTTGTGGACGTACCGGATCGACGGCTGGGGCGACCCGATCACCACATGGCGGCACGCCGTGACCGCGAAACTCAACGCCGGCCAAGGTGAGTCGGAGCTCGACAACGACCTGCTGGTCGGCGCGCGTCTGCTGGCGCGGGCAGCCACCGGGGTGCCGCGTGATCGCCGCACGCCGCTGCTCGACGCCGCCGCGGCACTGCGCGAGCCCGGCGACCCGCTGACCCGTGCGGCGCTGGCGCTCTCCCACGACGTCACCGACCTGCTCGAGCAGTTCCCGCTGCGCGAGCTGGTCACCCGTGGCGCCACCTACGGGGTGTGGGTGGACCGGCCGCTCGCGCGCTGCGGCGCTTGGTACGAGCTGTTCCCCCGCTCCACCGGTGGCCGGGACTCGAGCGGGCGGCCCGTGCACGGCACGTTCGCGACCGCGGCCGCGGCGCTCCCCCGGGTCGCCTCGATGGGCTTCAATGTCGTTTACCTGCCGCCCATTCACCCGATCGGCAAGGTGCACCGCAAGGGCCGCAACAACAGCGTGACGGCCGAGCCCGGCGACGTGGGGTCGCCGTGGGCGATCGGCAGCGACGAAGGCGGCCACGACGCCATCCACCCCGACCTGGGGACGATCGACGACTTCGACGCGTTCGTCGCCGCGGCGCGGGAGAACGGCCTCGAGGTGGCCCTGGATCTCGCGCTGCAGTGCGCGCCGGATCATCCGTGGGCGAAGAACCACCGGCAGTGGTTCACCGAGCTGCCCGACGGCACCATCGCCTATGCGGAGAATCCGCCGAAGAAGTACCAGGACATCTATCCGCTGAATTTCGACAACGATCCCGGCGGACTCTACGACGAAGTGCTTCGCGTGGTGCGGCACTGGATCGACCACGGCATCAAGATCTTTCGGGTCGACAACCCGCACACCAAGCCACCGAACTTCTGGGCGTGGCTGATCAGTCAGGTCAAATCGGTCGACCCTGACGTGCTGTTCCTGGCCGAAGCGTTCACCCGGCCCGCGCGGCTCAACGGGCTTGCGAAACTCGGCTTCACCCAGTCGTATTCGTATTTCACCTGGCGAACCGCCAAGTGGGAGATCGAGGAGTTCGGCCGCCAGATCGCCGAGCACGCCGACTACACGCGGCCCAACCTGTTCGTCAACACCCCCGACATCCTGCACGAAAGCCTGCAGGAAGGCGGTCCCGGAATGTTCGCGATCCGCGCGGTGCTCGCCTCCACAATGGGCACGTCGTGGGGGGTCTACTCGGGCTTCGAACTGTTCGAACACCTGCCGGTGCGCCCGGGCAGCGAGGAGTATCTGGACTCCGAGAAGTACGAGTTGCGCCCGCGCGACTTCGAGGGCGCCCTGGCGCAGGGACAATCACTCGAGCCATTCCTCAAGCGCCTCAACGAGATCCGCCGCGTCCACCCGGCACTGTGCCAGATGCGCACCATCACCTATCACCACATCGACAACGACGCCCTGCTGGCCTACAGCAAGTTCGATCCGGTGTCGGGCGACACCGTGCTGGTCGTGGTGACGCTGAACGCGTTCGGCCCGGAGGAAGGCACTGTGTGGCTGGATATGGGCGCATTGGGTATGCACCCCTACGACCGGTTCTGGGTCCGGGACGAGATCACCGGCGAGGAATACCAATGGGGGCAGTCGAACTATGTGCGCCTGGAGCCGTCGCGGGCGGTCGCGCACATCTTGAACATGCCGTTGATACCGCAGGAGCAGAGAGCAAGTCTGCTGCGGCGGGAATGACGGGAACTGGAAGGAGCTAGGCAATGACGAGAACTGACAAACTCGCCAGCCCGCATCTGGCACCCGATCCCGGCGAGCTGGCCAGGCTGGTCGCCGGGACTCATCACAGCCCGCACAGCATTCTGGGCGCCCACGAGTACGGCGACCACACCGTCATCCGTGCGCTCAAGCCGCACGCCGAACAGGTCGTGGCGCTGGTGGGCGACGAGCGTCATCCGTTGGCGCATATCGATTCCGGTGTATTCGCCGTCGCGCTGCCGTTCACCAACCTGGTGGACTACCGGCTCGAGATCACCTACCCGGGCGGGCACACGATCACCGTGGCCGACGGCTATCGGTTCCTGCCCACCTTGGGCGAGATGGATCTGTACCTGTTCGGCGAGGGACGCCACGAACGCCTGTGGGAGATCCTTGGTGCGCACCGCCGGTCGTTCACCACCGCCGACGGGGTCGTGGAGGGTGTGTCGTTCGCGGTGTGGGCCCCGAATGCCAAGGGCATCAACCTGATCGGTGACTTCAACCATTGGGACGGCAACGACGCCCCGATGCGCGTGCTCGGGTCAAGCGGCGTGTGGGAGTTGTTCTGGCCCGGCTTCCCCACCGACGGGCACTACAAGTTCCGCGTCCACGGCGTCGACGGTTCGGTCACCGACCGGGCCGATCCGTTCGCGTTCGCGACCGAGGTTCCGCCGCACACCGCATCGCGAGTGTTCACCTCCGAGTACACCTGGGACGACGCCGGTTGGATGGCCGAGCGGGCAGCCAAGAACCCGGTATTCGAGCCGATGAGCACCTACGAGGTTCACCTCGGTTCGTGGCGTCCTGGTCTGAGCTACCGCGACCTGGCCGAGCAGCTCACCGAATACGTTCTGGCCCAGGGCTTCACCCACGTCGAACTGCTGCCGGTGGCTGAACACCCCTTCGGCGGATCGTGGGGCTACCAGGTGACGTCCTACTATGCGCCGACGTCACGGTTCGGGACGCCTGACGAGTTCCGGCTGCTGGTGGACACCTTGCACCGGGCCGGGATCGGCGTGATCGTCGACTGGGTCCCGGCACACTTCCCGAAGGACGCCTGGGCGCTGGGCCGATTCGACGGCACACCGCTCTACGAGCACTCCGATCCACGCCGGGGTGAGCAACTCGATTGGGGTACCTACGTTTTCGACTTCGGCCGTGCCGAGGTGCGCAACTTCCTGGTGGCCAACGCGCTGTACTGGTTGCAGGAATTCCACGTGGACGGACTGCGCGTGGACGCCGTCGCATCCATGCTCTACCTCGATTACTCCCGGCCGGAGGGCGGCTGGACGCCCAACATCTACGGCGGCCGGGAGAACCTCGAAGCGGTCCAGTTCCTCCAGGAAATGAATGCGACCGTGCACAAGATGGCGCCCGGCATCGTCACGATCGCCGAGGAGTCCACCTCCTGGCCCGGCGTGACCCGCCCGACCAATCTTGGCGGACTTGGCTTTTCGATGAAATGGAACATGGGGTGGATGCACGACACCCTGGACTACATCAGCCGCGACCCGATCTACCGCACCTACCACCACGGCGAGCTGACCTTCTCGTTGCTCTACGCGTTCAGCGAGAACTTCGTCCTGCCGATCAGTCACGACGAAGTGGTGCACGGCAAGGGCACACTCTGGGGCCGCATGCCGGGCAACGACCACGTCAAGGCCGCCGGCTTGCGCAGCCTGCTGGCCTACCAGTGGGCGCATCCGGGAAAGCAGCTGCTGTTCATGGGCCAGGAGTTCGGCCAGCGCGCGGAATGGTCCGAGGAGCGCGGCGTCGACTGGTATCAGCTCGACGAGAACAGCTATTCGGGCGGGATCATGCGATTCGTCGCGGATATCAACGAGCTGTACCGCAGCCACCCGGCGTTGTGGAGCCAGGACAGCAGGCCCGAGGGCTACTCCTGGATCGACGCCAACGACTCGGCCAACAACGTGCTGAGCTTCCTGCGCTACGGCAGCGACGGCTCCGTGCTGGCGTGCGTGTTCAACTTCTCCGGTTCCGAGCACACCCGCTATCGGCTGGGCCTGCCACACAGCGGAACATGGCGTGAGGTGCTCAACAGCGACGCGACGATCTACAACGGCGCGGGGGTAGGCAACTTCGGTGCCGTCGAGGCCACCGACGAGCCGTGGCACGGCCGGCCGGCGTCGGCGACGCTGGTGCTGCCGCCGACTTCGGCGATCTGGCTCGAGCCCGCCTAGTACAGCGCGTTGGCGAGGTTGCGCCGGCCGGTGATCACATCGGGATCGGCCGGGTCGAACAACTCGAACAGCTCGATGAGGCGCGTGCGGACCTTGGTGCGGTCGTCATCGGATGTCTTGCGCACCAGGGCGATCAGCCGATCGAAGGCGGGGATCACGTCTTGGTTGAGGATCTGCACATCGGCGGCGGCGAAGGCCGCGTCGATATCGTCGGGCGCCGCGTCGGACGCGGCCACCGCGTCGGGGCTGTGCGAGGTGGCACGCTGCAGGAACGTCATCTGGCGCAGCGCGCCCTTGGCCTCGGCATGACCGGGATCGGCGTCGAGGATGGCCTGGTAGGCCGCCGCGGCGGCGCCGAACTCGCCGGCGTCCAGGAGCTCACGAGCCTGCGCCAACGCGGGGTCGACGGCCGCCTCCTCCTCGGAATCGCCTGAGCCGGAGAGCTTTCCGGCCGTCGCCGACAGCAGCGAGTCGACCCAGCGGCGCAGCTGCTCGGGAGGCTGCGGACCTTGGAAGCTGGCCAGCGGCTGGCCGCCGGCCAGGGCCACCACCGTGGGCACCGCTTCGATGCCGAACATCTGGGCCACCCGCGGAACCACGTCGACGTTCACCGTGGCCAACGACCACTTGCCGTTGTCGTCGGCGGCCAGCGCGCCGAGGACTTCGGCCAGCTGCACCGAGGCATCGCTGCGCGGCGACCAGAGCACCACGACCACCGGCACCTGACCGGACTTGACCAGCACTTCGGCTTCGAAATTCGCTTCGGTGACCTCGCTGCCACCGCTGGGCGCGGCGGCGGCACCGGCGGCGGGCTGCTGGGCTCGCTGCTTGAGGCCGGACAGATCGACGGCACCGGCCATGGCGGGGCCGATGGAGGGGCGTGGACGCGTCACGTACCCAAGTCTGTCACGTCGTCGACGCGGCAGAATCCCGCGGTTGGGAAGACGCCGCGGGAGCCCCGCCACCACCCAATTTGGCCGTCCGATCAGCCCATATGAGGAAGATCACACTTCCGAGCGGCACGATGCTGCCCAGCAACGCCAGCAACCATGTGACCACGCCCCACTTATAGGCGATGCCGGCCAAGAGAGCAGTGATCACAAACGCGATGAACACCAGTCCGTGGGCCATGCCGAAGATCTTCACGCCGATCTCGGTCCGCGGGCTGCCCAGGTACTTGAAGTACATCCCGACCAGCAGTCCAACCCAGGTGACCGCTTCAGCCAGCGCGACCAACCGGAACCGGCCGGCCGTGCTGCGGATATCAAAGGTGCTCGCCATGCCGCCATTGTGCCGCAGCGACGCGCCAGCTACTACGCCGCGTCGTTGACGCGGTCGAGTTACCCGGCGCGCAGGATCAGCGCGTCGCCCTGGCCGCCGGCACCGCACAGCGCGGCCACGGCGTAGCCCGAACCGCGCCGCGAGAGCTCCAGGGCCGCATGCAGCGTGATGCGCGCGCCCGACATCCCGATCGGGTGGCCGACCGCGATGGCGCCGCCGTTGCGGTTGACCCGCTCAGCGGCCACGCCGAGCTCCTTGGTCGAGGCCAGCGCGACGGCGGAGAACGCCTCGTTGATCTCGATGACGTCGAGCTGGTCGAGGCTGATGCCCTCACGTGCGACGGCCTTCTTGATGGCGTTGGCCGGCTGAGACTGCAGCGTGGAATCGGGGCCGGCGACCACACCATGAGCGCCGATCTCACACAGCCACGTCAGGCCGAGTTCCTGTGCCTTGGCCTTGTTCATCACCACGACCGCGCAACCGCCATCGGAGATTTGCGATGCCGAACCGGCGGTGATGGTGCCGTCCTTGCGGAACGCGGGCTTGAGGCCGGACAGCGACTCGGCGGTCGTGTTGGCGCGGATGCCCTCGTCTTCGAGAAATTCGATCGGGTCACCCTTGCGCTGCGGGATGCTGACCGGCACGACCTCGTCGGCGAACACGCCGTCCTTCCACGCGGCGGCGGCCTTCTGGTGCGAGATGGCGGCGAATTCGTCCTGCTCTTGGCGGGTGAACTTGTCAGTGTCGTTGCGCTGCTCGGTGAGCGCGCCCATCGGCTGGTCGGTGAAGACGTCGTGCAGGCCGTCGTAGGCCATCGAGTCGAGCACCGTGACGTCGCCGTACTTGTAGCCCTCACGGCTGTTCACCAGCAGGTGCGGCGCCTTGGTCATCGACTCCTGACCACCGGCGACGACGACGTCGAACTCGCCGGCGCGAATGAGCTGGTCAGCCAGCGCGATCGAGTCAATCCCGGACAGGCACATCTTGTTGATGCTCAGGGCGGGCACGTCCCAGCCGATCCCGGCGGCCACCGCGGCCTGGCGGGCGGGCATCTGCCCGGCACCGGCGGTCAGGACCTGGCCCATGATCACGTAGTCGACCAGCGAGGCCGGAATCTTGGCCTTCTCCAGGGCGCCCTTGATGGCAATGGCACCCAGGTCGCTGCCCGAGAAATCCTTGAGCGATCCCATCAGTTTTCCGATCGGAGTGCGAGCTCCAGCAACGATCACCGATGTCGTCATTCCTACCTCCAGAGCGTTTCGAGCCGCCTCGATGCGGCTATTCCCGGATCCCCCAGTGTTGTATCCGATGTGGTTAGGTTACCTTTGCGTTATGACTGCCGAGCAAGTTGATGCCCGTCCAGTTCTCGCTGGTTCACTCGTCACCGCTGTCGACCACGTCGGCATCGCGGTACCCGATCTCGATGCCGCGATCCAGTGGTATCACGAGCACCTCGGCATGATCCTGGTGCACGAGGAGATCAACGAGGACCAGGGTATTCGCGAGGCGATGCTGTCGCTGAAGAACGCGACCTCGGATTGTGCGCAGATCCAGCTGATGGCTCCGCTCGACGAGACCTCGACGATCGCCAAGTTCATCGACAAGCGCGGCCCCGGCATCCAGCAGATGGCCTACCGGGTGAGCGATCTCGACGCGATCTCGGAACAGCTGCGCGACCAAGGCGTCCGGTTGATCTACGACGCACCCCGGCGCGGAACCGCGAACTCGCGGATCAACTTCATCCACCCCAAGGACGCCGGTGGCGTTCTGGTGGAACTCGTCGAGCCCGCCGCCTCGCACTAGTTCGTCACGACCACTTTCGAGTGGGACCGCGCGTCGCGCGCTTGCTCCAGCACGCCGTGTGCCAGTGCCGCCTGTCGTCGAGTCCCGACTCGCCGTGATCGACCGGCCACACCACCACATGCGCTGTCCCCGAACGTATTTCGTGGTCACACCCTGGGCATCGGTAATTCTTGACGGCGCGCGCACCTGGTACCGGTCGCACTTCGTAGTCGAACCCGTCGGCACCGAGCTCGATTCGGCGCTGGCCGGGCAGCGGCGGCAGGTCGCTGGACTTCCGACGTTCCGGCCGACGCCGCGGCATCAGAAGAGCCGGAACTCGTCGCTGTCCATGCCCCGCATGACGTCGTAATCGAGAGTGACACAACGTATCCCGCGGTCGGTAGCCAGCGTGCGGGCCTGCGGCTTGATCTGCTGGGCAGCGAACACCCCACTGACGGGCGCCAGAAGGCTGTCCCGGTTGAGCAGTTCGAGATAACGCGTCAGCTGCTCCACGCCGTCAATCTCCCCGCGGCGCTTGATCTCTACCGCCACGGTGCGGCCCGCGTCGTCGCGGCACAGGATGTCCACCGGGCCGATGGCGGTCATGAACTCGCGGCGGACCAATGTGTAGCCGTCACCCAACAGCTCGATGTGCTCGGCAAGCAGCTTCTGCAGATGCGCCTCGACACCGTCCTTCACCAGCCCGGGATCGACCCCGAGCTCATGGCTGGAGTCGTGCTCGACGCTCTCGATGGTGATGCGCAGCTGCTCGCCGGTCTTGTTCTCCACCACCCATACCGGCAAAGAATCGTCCGGCGCCTGCTCGGTCAGCCAGCAGGGCGGGCTCATCCAGTTCAGCGGCTTGTAGGCACGGTCGTCGGCATGGATGCTGACCGAGCCGTCGGCCTTGATCAGCAGCAGCCGGCGAGCAGAGGGCAGGTGAGCGGTGAGGCGACCGATGTAGTCGACGGTGCATTGAGCGATGACGAGGCGCACCGCACAAGCTTAGGGTCTGCACCCCGCGACGAATTAGGCTGACGCCACCATGAGTTCCCACCCCAGCATTGCGCAGCGGTTGGGCCGGGTTCTGGAACGGGTCACCCGCCAGAGCGGGCGGCTGGCCGGCACGCCGGCGTACGGGTCGCTGATCCTGGGCAGGGTCAACGAGAGCCCGGGCCGGCGGCGGGTTCGGGTCCAGACGCTGATCACCATCTCGTCGGTGACCGTCAATGTCATCGGGATCCTGGTGGCGGGGCTGCTCATCACGGTGGCCTATCCGGTACCCAGCGTGTTCACCGACGTGCCGTTCTGGCTCACATTCGTGGTGGTGCCCGCCTACGCCGCCTTCGCGCTGGCTTTCGGCAGCTGGTGGATCACCACTCGGACCGTCAACGACCTCCGGTGGGCGGTCGAGGGGCGCGCGCCAACGCGCGCCGATCAGCGCAACGCCGCCTTCACGCCATGGCGGGTCGCGGTGGCCCAGCTGACGCTCTGGGCGGTCGGCACCGTCGCCTTCACCATCCTGTACGGGCTCTACGACACCGACTTCATCCCCCGACTTGCCCTCGTGGTCGGATTCGCCGGCCTGCTGGCCTCGACAAGCGCCTACATGTTCACCGAGTTCGCCCTGCGCCCGGTGGCCGCCCAGGCACTGGCGGCGGGGCCACCGCCGCATCGACTGGCCCCCGGGATCATGGGCCGCACGATGACGGTGTGGATGCTGGGCTCCGGTGTACCGGTCATCGGGATCGGCCTGACCGCGCTGTTTTCGTTGATGCTGCAGAACCTCAGCAAGACGCAGCTGGAAGTCGCCGTCATCATCATCTCGTTCGTCACGCTGGTGTTCGGGTTCATCCTGATGTGGATTCTGGCCTGGCTCACCGCAACTCCGGTCCGTGTGGTGCGCTCGGCACTCAAGCGCGTGGAGGACGGCGATCTGAGTGCCAGCCTCGTGGTCTTCGACGGCACCGAACTCGGTGAGCTGCAACGGGGTTTCAACTCCATGGTGGCCGGACTGCGGGAACGCGAGCGGGTCCGCGACCTGTTCGGCAGACACGTCGGCCGTGAGGTCGCCGCGGCGGCGGAATTGCAGAAACCCACGCTGGGCGGCGAAGAGCGCCATGTGGCAGTGCTTTTCGTCGATATCGTCGGGTCAACCCAGCTGGTCAGCACCCTGCCGCCGATCGAGGTCGTCGAACTGCTCAACCGGTTCTTCGCGGTGATCGTCGACGAGGTGAACCGTCACCGGGGCCTGCTGAACAAGTTCGAAGGCGATGCGACGCTGGCAGTCTTCGGGGCGCCCGTCACGTTGGAGAACCCCGAAGACGATGCGCTGGCCGCGGCCCGCACCATCGTGGCGCGCCTCGCCCGCGAGGTACCCGAATGCCCGGCGGGTATCGGAGTGGCGGCCGGTCAGGTGGTCGCCGGCAACGTGGGCGCCAACGAGCGCTTCGAGTACACCGTGATCGGCGGACCGGTCAACGAGGCGGCCCGCCTGTCGGAGCTGGCCAAGACCGCCGACAGCCGGGTGCTGGCGTCGGAGGCGGCGGTCGAGAACGCCGGCGAGGAGGAACGGGCGCGCTGGGTGCTGGGCGAGTCGGTGACGCTGCGCGGGCACGACCAGCCGATCCGGCTTGCGGTACCGGCCTGAGGCAACAATCCGGCGATAGCTGGCCAGATACCGGCGGTAGGCCCTAATCCAGCCACGTACCCTTGGCCCGTGCACACCGTGGCTGTTCTCGCGTTGACCGATGTGGTCGCCTTTGACCTGGCCACCGCGGTGGAGGTGTTCAGCCGCGTACCGCTGCCCGACGGGACCAACGGCTACCGGGTGCTGGTCTGTGCGGCCACGCCGACGGTATCGGCGGGCCCGATTCGGATCGGCACCGACCATGGGCTCGACGTGCTGGCCCACGCCGACACGATCGTGGTCCCCGGCCGAAACGACGTGACCACCGAGGTGCCCGGCGACGTGATCTCGGCGCTGCACCACGGCTACGAGCGCGGCGCCCGGATCGCCTCGATCTGCTCGGGCGCATTCACGCTGGCGGCCGCGGGGCTGCTCGATGGACGGCGAGCCACCACCCACTGGGTGGCCGCCGACTTCTTCCGCGCCCGCTACCCGGCCGTCGAGTTGGACCCCGACGTTCTCTATGTCGACGACGGTCAGATCCTCACCTCGGCCGGCGCGTCGGCGGGTTTGGACCTCTGCCTTCACATGGTGCAGCGTGACCACGGGTCGGCGATCGCGGCGACAGCGGCCAGGCTTGCGGTGGCACCACTGCACCGCAGCGGCGGACAAGCCCAATTCATCGTCCGAAATCAGCTGCCCGCCAACACCATTGCAGCACCCAACACCCTGGACGCTGTGCTCGCCTGGATCGAGCAGAACGCCGACTCCGAGCTCACCCTCGCCGATATCGCGAACGTGGGGGCGATGAGCATCCGGACCCTGAATCGGCGCTTCCAGGCCGAGACTTCCCAGACGCCAATGCAGTGGGTGACCGGCGTGCGGGTTCGCCATGCGCAGCAGTTGTTGGAGAGCACGACCGAGGGGGTGGAGAAGATCGGGCGCCTGGTCGGTTTCAGCTCACCGGCCAACTTTCGCGATCAGTTCCGTCGCCTGACCGGCGTGGCGCCGCAGACCTACCGCAGCACGTTCCGTGGCCGGCTTGTGTCCTGATCCGAGGGGTACACGGCCGTCAGGCCACTGGTGTGCCGGGTCCCGGTTCGGCACCGTGAGGGCATGACCGTCAACGAGTGGAACCTCCCAGACTCCGATATCTGTTCAGCCGCACTGCAGCTCGCCACCGACGTCTCCCCCGCATACATCACCAACCACTGTGTGCGGAGCTATCTGTTCGGCCGCGAACTCGCCGCCGCCGATGGCCTGCGTGCCGGCACCGACTATGACGACGAACTCGTCTTCCTCAGCTGCATCCTGCACGATTTGGGCATCACCGATATCGGCGGCGGAGACCAGCGCTTCGAGGTCGACGGGGCCGATGCCGCGGCCGCCTTCCTGCGTGAGCGCGGCGTCGACGCGGCCGCAGTACACACCGTGTGGCAAGCGATCGCGCTGCACACCAGTGTCGGTCTTGCGCACCGATTCGGACCCGTACAGTCGGTGTCGCACCTCGGAATTGCGTTGGACATCAACGGGTTCGACAAGCAGCGGCTGTCGACCGGCTTCGCCGAGCGAGTGCACGCCGCATGGCCCCGTCACGATCTGGGGTACGCGATCGCGTCGGCGATCGCCGATGACACCCGGGCCAACCCGATGAAGGCTCCGCCGTTCTCGTTTCCGGCCCACTTGCATCAGGTGATCAACGGCGGACCGTCGTTCACGTTCCTGGATCTGGTGGCGAACTCGGGCTGGGGTGACCAGCCGACCACGATGTCGGTTTTCCGCTAGTACTGTCGGACCCGACGTGTAAAAGTTCCAGATGTGCATGACGATTTCGACCACTGCTACCGGGCCGTGCAATCCAGGGACTCCCGGTTCGACGGTTGGTTCGTCACCGCGGTCAAGACCACCGGCATCTACTGCAGGCCCAGCTGTCCGGTGCGCCTGCCGCTGGCCCGCAACGTGTCGTTCTACCCCAGCGCGGCGGCCGCCCAGCGGGCGGGCTTCCGGGCCTGCAAGAGATGCCGCCCGGATGCGTCGCCGGGATCTCCGGAATGGAATGTCCGCGGTGACGCCGTGGCCAGGGCGATGCGGCTGATCGCCGACGGCGCGGTGGATCGCGAGGGTGTCACCGGGTTGGCCGCTCGGGTGGGCTACACGACCCGCCAGCTGGAACGCATGCTGCAGGCCGAGGTGGGCGCCGGTCCGCTGGCACTGGCCCGAGCCCAGCGCGTGCAGACGGCTCGGGTGCTCATCGAGACCACCGACATGCCGTTCAGCGATATCGCGTTCGCGGCGGGCTTCGCCAGCATCCGGCAGTTCAACGACACCCTTCGTGCGGCCTGCGATATGACGCCGACAGCCCTGCGGCACAAGACGATTCACCGAGATCAGAATGGCAGTGCAGCACCGGGCGGGCAGGCGTTGTCGCTGCGGCTGCCGGTGCGAACGCCGTTTGCCTACGAAGGAGTGTTCGGGCATCTGGCAGCCGGTGCGGTACCGGGCTGCGAAGAGGTGCGCGACGGCGCCTTCCGCCGCACGTTGCGGCTGCCCTCGGGGTACGGGGTGGTCGGCCTGACGCCGCAGCCCGACCACGTCCGATGCACGCTCGTGCTCGAGCACGTCCGCGATCTTTCGACGGCCATCGCCCGCTGCCGGCGGTTGTTGGATCTCGACGCCGACCCCGAGGCCGTCATCGACGCGCTGGGCGCCGACACCGACCTGCGGGCGGTGGTGGCCAAGGCGCCCGGGCAGCGCATCCCGCGGACCGTCGACGAAGAGGAGCTGACGGTGCGGGCGGTGCTCGGGCAGCAGGTCTCGACAAAGGCGGCGCGCACTCACGCGGGGCGCTTGGTCAGCGCCTACGGCAGCCCGGTGACCGACCCGCACGGCGGCTTGACCCATACGTTCCCGAGCATTGAACAGCTGGCCGACATCGATCCGGCCCACCTGGCGATGCCGGCTGCCCGCAGGCGGTCATTGACCACATTGATTGCCGCGTTGGCCACCGGTGAGCTGACCCTGAACCCGGGTTGCGACTGGGAGCACGCACGCCAGCAGCTGCAGGCGCTGCCCGGAATCGGGCCGTGGACGGCGGAGATCGTGGCGATGCGGGGGCTCGGCGATCCCGATGCGTTCCCCGCCAGCGATCTCGGCGTGCGGCTTGCGGCTGAACAACTCGGCATCCCTGCCGACGTACGGGCGCTGACGGCACACAGCGCCCGTTGGCGCCCGTGGCGCTCGTATGCGGTCCAGCATCTGTGGACGACTCTCGACCATTCCGTGAATCAGTGGCCACCGAAGGAGACGATCTGATGACCGCCGTGCAGTACCGAACCATCGACAGCCCGGTCGGGCTGCTGACCTTGGCCGGTGTCGGATCGACGTTGATGCATCTGCGGATGGTGGATCAGACCTACGAGCCCGACCGCGCCGGCTGGCAGCCCGCCGAGGGCGAGGCATTCGCCGACGCCGTCGAGCAACTGGCCGCCTACTTCTCCGGCGAGCTCACCGAGTTCGAGCTCGACCTGGACCTCTGCGGGACGGAATTCCAGCGGAGAGTGTGGGCGGCGTTGCGCACGATCCCCTACGGGGAGACGCGATCGTATGGCGAGATCGCCATGCAGATCGGATCGCCCAGCGCCTCACGCGCGGTCGGAATGGCCAATGGCCGCAATCCGATCGGCATCATCGTGCCGTGTCATCGCGTCATCGGTTCGACCGGTGGACTGACCGGATACGGCGGCGGCCTTGACCGCAAGCGGCAGCTGCTCGCGCTCGAGCAGGTCCGGCAGACGGCCACCCTCTTCGACTGAGTCGCCCCTCGATCACCGCGGCGCCGCGCGACGAGGCAATATTGACGACGATGTGGCATGGATGGTTAGCGCTCCTCGGCGAGCTCACGGCTCTTGCCGCGATTGTGGCGTTGTCGCCCTTCACCGTCCTTCCGGCCGTCGCACTCGTCGTCCATAGCGAGCGGCCGCGGCCGGTGGGCCTGGCGTTCATTGCCGGCTGGCTGGTGGGTAAGGCGGCGATCACGGTGGCCTTCCTCCAGGTGCCCCAGCTCGTGCAGAGGCTGGACGGGCCCACGCCGTCGTGGACGGGCTGGCTGCGCATCGGCCTGGGGCTGCTGGCGTTGGTGGGCGGTGTGATCTATTGGCGCCGGTCGCACACGAGCACTGATAGTCCCCGGTGGGCCGGCCGCATCAAGCGGATCACGCCACTGAGCGCCGCCGTGAGCGGCGTGGTGTTGACGGTGATCAACGTGAAAGTGGTCGCGGCATGTGCTGCGGCCGGCTACCTCATCGGATCATCGCCGTTGAATGCTGGCGGAATTGCGGGAGCCATTGTGTATTTCACACTTGTCGGTGGCTCTACCGCAGCCGTGCCGATTCTCGGCTACGCAATATGGACGCATCGTATTGACCGATTTCTGGCGACATTCCGCGTTTGGATGACGCGGCGCCAACGCGTATTGACGCTTATTATTTTCGGCCTTCTCGGCGGGGCGCTTGTTTATTCAGGCGCCAGCGCATTGTGACGCTGCCATTCTTCACATAAAAATGCCTGGGCCCCCAATCGAAATTGGGGGCCCAGGACTTAAATTGTGTTCGGCGGTGTCCTACTTTTCCACCCGTGTTGGGTAGTATCATCGGCGCTGGCAGGCTTAGCTTCCGGGTTCGGGATGGGTCCGGG
>SNWL01000008.1 GCA_004362315.1 Mycobacterium sp. BK086 | reverse complement strand
GCGGGGATATCGAGGGTCACGTCCTCCCAAATTCGCTGGGAACCGAACGACTTCGTCAACCCCTCGACCTGAATAGCAATACCCACGCCAGATCCTTCCGCCCACACCGGTCAGCCACCGCCGCGATGGCCTGTGGTTTGAGTCACTGTAGCGCACGCGGATTGGCGCCACTGAGTTTGTGTACCTAGCCGTTATTGACGATCCCGGCACGTCATTGCCGCCTCGTTGCCCACACCGGCAAAGACAACAAAATCCCCCGCGGGCACGAGTGCCCACGGGGGATTTCTGTCGAAGACAGACCTACTTGACGGTGACCGTCGCGCCGGCGGCCTCGAGCTTGGCCTTGGCGTCGTCGGCGGCCTCCTTGTTGACCTTCTCGAGCAGCGGCTTGGGAGCGCTGTCGACGAGGTCCTTGGCCTCCTTGAGGCCCAGGCCGGAAACGATCTCGCGGACGACCTTGATGACGCCGATCTTCTTGTCGCCGGCACCCTCGAGGATGACGTCGAACTCGGACTGCTCCTCGGCGGCCTCGGCCGCGGCACCGCCGGCGGCGGGGCCGGCAGCCGCGACGGCGACCGGAGCGGCGGCGGTGACGTCGAAGGTCTCCTCGAACTGCTTCACGAACTCAGAGAGCTCCAGCAGGGTCATTTCCTTGAACGCGTCGAGCAGTTCGTCGGTGGACAGCTTTGCCATGGTGATTCCTTATCTCTAACTGTTGTTGGTTGCTCAGGCAGCCGGCTCTTCGCCAGCCTTCTTCTCTTGCAGAGCTGCGGCCAGGCGGGCGACCTGGGACGCGGGCGCCACGAACAGCGCCGCGGCCTGGGACTGCTTCGCCTTCATTGCGCCGGCCAGCTTGGACAGCAGCACCTCACGCGACTCGAGATCGGCGATCTTCTCGACCTCGGTGACGGACAGCGCTTTGCCGTCCATGTAGCCGCCCTTGATGACCAGGGCCTTGTTGTCCTTGGCGAACTTCTTGATCGCCTTGGCGGCGTCGACGGGCTCACCGGTGATGAACGCGATCGCGGTCGGTCCGGCGAACAGATCGTCGAGGCCTTCGACACCGGCCTCGACGGCCGCACGCTTCACCAAGGTGTTCTTGGCGACGGTGTAGGTCGTCTCTTTGCCCAGTGACCTGCGCAGCTCGGCAAGGTTGGACACCGTCAGGCCGCGGTACTCGGTGACGACGGTGGCCGTCGACTCCTTGAACTTCTCGGCGATGTCGGCGACCGCGGTGGCCTTGTCAGCCTTGGCCATGCTTGCCTCCTCGTGATGGTTGGGATGTCCACCACCGACGGGCGCAAAGGGCCGGGATACGACGAACGCCCCGACACAGGACAGGTCGGGGCGCACAGAATTACTGGTACCTCGTCCTCCTGCGTGGGCCGCCCGGGAATCCGGGACCTTCAACCGATTGCTCGGTGACCGACGGTCTTCGGTGGAACCGAGCAAGGATAGCGTGCGCTGCCGCTGAACTCCTAATTCGCGCCAGCGGCCTGATCGCGCAGCAAGGCGGCCGCGCCGACCAGGCCGGCTTCCCCGCCCAGCTCGGCCGGCACCACCCGCAGCCCGGACAGGAAGTCGAGCCCCGCGTAGTTCCTCAACTCCGTACGCAGCGGGTCGAACAACAGCGGCCCGGCCTTGGCCACGCCCCCGCCGACGATGACGAGGTCCAGGTCGCAGACCGCACCGACCGAGGCGATCATCGCCGCGATCGCGCGCGCCCCGCGGTGAAACGCACCCAGCGCAATGTCGTTGCCGGCCGCGGCCGCATCGGCGAGCTCCTTGGCGTCGCCGCCGACCCAGCCCCGCGTGCGTGCCCAGGCGGCCAGGTTCGGTCCGCTGGCGATCGCCTCGACGCAGCCGCGCGCACCGCATACGCACTGTGGACCCTCGATGTCGACAACAACATGCCCGACATGGCCCGCGTTGCCGGTGCGCCCGTCATAGGGCGCACCATCGAGGACCAGTCCGCCGCCGATCCCGGTGGACACGACCATGCCCAGCAGGAACGCCGCGCCCTGTCCTGCGCCGCGCCACTGCTCCCCGAGCGCCATGCACAGCCCGTCGCCCGCGAGCCGAACGGGCACACCGGGGACGGCTGCCGCGACGCGATCGCGAATCGGGAAGTCTTGCCACGCAGGGATATTGATGGGGCTGGTGGTCCCGTCGCCGAGGTGCAGAGGCCCGCCACAGGAGATGCCGACGCCGTCGACCGCGCCGCCGGCCTCGGCGAGAGTGTCCGCGATCGCCCGTTGCGCAGCGGCCCACACCACGACGGGATCGTCACTGTGCGGAGTGGGTTGGCGGGTTTCGTACGTCAGGCGCCCCTCGTCGTCGACGAGCCCGGCGGCGATCTTGGTGCCACCGATGTCCAGGACCAGAGCCGTCATAGCCATCAGTGTTTGTGGGTGTTGTCGGGCTGACGCGGGTCGCCGGGGTGCTCGTAGCCGGGTGCCAGCCACACCAGATCGGCGCGGCGCTGATCGAGCCACATCCGGAACTGGCGCCGGCGGGCTGCGCCGCGAAGATGCTCGGCGATCAGCGGCCGCACTTCGGCCAGCTGCGGTTCCGAGGCCACCTGCCAACCCGGTCCGCCGGCTGACCGCAGGAATCGCCGTGGATTGCGGGCGTGGAAGTCGGCGACAGCGGCGTCGTCGATCTCGACATCGGCGGTGACGTGGGCGAACACCGCCCGGGCAACGGGGTCGGCCAGTACCGCAGCGGCGATGCTGCCGATCTCCAATCGCGCGGTCTCATCAGGCAGCACGGCGTCCTCCTCAGGGGTCGCAGATGTGACGGTGACGCCGAGGCTGTCGGCCGCACCCGCAACCAGCCGTTCGGCCACCACCAGCTGCGTGAGCCAGCGCCGCAGCTGTCGGCCCTCGCTGGTGTGCGGGCGTGGCAGCGCCGCGACTTGCGGCGCGGCCCGTAGCGCCGCCTCGCGCGCATCGACCTCGTCGACGTCCACGCTGATCCCGGCGACGGTGGCTGCGACAGTCATCGCACCGTCACCGCCACGGCCGGGGTGTACAGCAGCTGACCCGCGCACCCGACCCGGATCAGCGCCCACCAGCGACCCGGTGTCACCCACGGCGGCGGCGCGATATCGAAGCCGACCTCGACACTCGACCGGGCACCGACAACGGCTCCACGCGCGGCGGGACCGATCCACTCCCAGGTCCCCCACGGGCTGATGAGATGCGCTTCCAGGGGCAGCTCGGTGTGGGCCGAACTGGCGACGGTCACCGCGAGGCGGGCGCGCTCGCCGGCGGCGACCACGATCTCGGACGGCTCACCGACCAGCCGTACCAAGTCCTCATCGGGTGCGCCGACGGTGACGACACAGACGTCCTCGACGGGTTGCCGCCAGGCCGCGGGGAGGTCCCCGGTAAGGATCAGTTGCGCGCGAATCGGATAGTGGCCCGGCGCCGCACCCGACGGCACGTCGACGACGATGTCGGCCGGGCGGTGGTGACCGGCGGGCAGCTCGAAAGAGAGCACTCCGGGGTCCACGGTCCAGCCGCGGGGGCCGCGCACCCGCACCTCCCCGACCAGCGTCGCGTCGCTGCAATCGCTGGCGGCGGTCATCCGCAGCCGCAGCCGCTCACCGGGTTCGGCGGTCACGGATTCGGGATGCAGATGCGCCACGGCGGGCAGGCCACCGAGCGGGGCCGGGCCGCGGTTGTGCAACCAATACCGGGCGTAGAGAGGCTGGGCGCCCTCGGCCTCGGGGGCAAGGGCGGTGCCGTCGGCATCGAGCACGGTATGGACGTCGAGCCGGGCCAGCAGGGTCGCGATCTGGTAGCCATGCAGTCGCAGCGGCGACTCACCGTTGCTCCGAGCGCTCTCCAGCAGATCGGCCGACACCACCGACGAGACCCCACCCACACCCGACGAGATGGCGACTTCGGTTGTGGTTCCGCGGGTTTCGACCAGCCTGATGGTGACATCCTCGGGGTCGACCGCGGCGGAGCTTCCGTTCGCGGTGGGATTGCCGCCGACCTTGAGCGCCGCGAGGCCGACCTTGCCCGCCGGTTCGATTCGTAACAGTGACCCGTCGGCGGCCAGGACGCCGGCTCCGTCGACCGCCACGACGCACACCATCGGGTGGTTGAATTCCGCACTGCGGGAGGGCATGTCAATGTCGCGCCAATCGCCTCGCCCGGATACCAGCGCGAAGTCGAAGGTATGGGTCCAGTGCTGCAGCTGGAAATTGGATCCGTCCGGCATCGTGCGCCGCGGCGGGTCGATCCACACCCCCGACGGCCAGCCGGTACACGAGCGCATCAGCGAGCTGTGCAGAGTCTGATCAGGCTCGACGGCGAATCCGGGCACGCCGCGGTTGAGCAGCGCGACGGTCCGCGACTCGAATTCGTCCAACCCCGACGGCGCATCCTGGGTGACATCGATCTGGGCATCGTCGAGATCGTCGACCAGATCAGCTACGTCGCCGGCCACGATGAGTACCGGAAGAGCCAGCACGTCACGCAAATCGGCATCGGGCTGCCAGACCGCGGTCAGTGGCCGGGCGGCGGGCACCCAGACCCGCGCCTGCCCGGTCGCCGAGAGCTGGCGGTCGAATTCCGCTGTGTAGGCGTCGCCCGCGGCGGCCAGCACGTCGGCCGTGAATGCGTTGTCCTCGGGACCCCCCAACGCAATTCGAGCGTCGGGCAGGTTGGAGTCCACCTCGAGGTGGCCGTAGCGCGGGTGCTCGGCACTGCTGCAGGTGGCGGTGACCCCAGCCCGCACCAGCGCCACCATCACCTCACGAGCACTGGGGGTGTCCTCGGCGGGCACCACCACCTCGGCCACCGATACCGCCCTGGCGCCGGTCCCGACCTGAATCCGGACCGCCGACGACAACCCGAACCAGCCATGGGCCGGATTGTCCAGTGTCCAAGGGTGTTCGGCGGAGTCGACGGCGCGATCCTCACCCGACGCGTGGTCGTGCATCAATCCGAATCCGCGTCCGATCACTGCGTCGCCGACCTCGCTGACCGGCAGCGCGCCGGGGACCGGGCACGGCCAGCGCAGCCGTACCAGACGGTCGGCGCCGGTGAACTCGTCGATGGTGGTGCTGGTGTCCAGCCGGTCGATGCCATGCCACAGGGTCAGGACCTGGGTGTAGCGCAGCACGTCACCGATATGGCCGGTCACCACGATCCGCTCGCCGAGCGCGCTGCGGTACGCCTGGACCGAATCCGCCACCGCCGCACTCGAACACGTCACCGGACCGGTCGGCAACAGATGCCACGGGCCCTCACCCGCCTTGGGATGGGCAGGGTATTCGTCATAGACCGCCAGCTCATTGCCGACCCTGCCGTCGGCGATCAGCTCACGATCCGCCTCTACGTCGATCAGGGAATCCACCCCACCGCCGCGTGCGGGGTCCACCCGCAACCGGTGGAACTCGTTGGCGATCGCCACCCCGTCGACGGGCTGCCAACCGGTGGCCTCGAGGCCGGGCACGAGCCGGTAGCTGCGCCACCCCAGCGAGTCGACAGCCTCGGCGCGCCAGCTCACCAGGTGGCCGTCGTCGGAGACGACGCCCACGCTCGTCACGCCAGCGGAGTCCACCACCGAAACACCGGGGCCGACGGGTTCTTCAAGCCGAACGGTCACGATGTCAGTTCGGTTGTGCGCCAGCGGGTTCCACACCACCACTGATCCCGGCTCGGACGCCGCGGCCTGGGTCAGCAATCGCAACGCCCCCGACCGCGCCGCGGAACCGAGCTCCCAGGCGTCGCGCCAGCTGGTCAACAGATCGAGGTAGACCTGATCGGACTCCGAGCCGGTGATGCCGTCGTGATGGGCGCCGTACGCCAGCTGCACCCATGCCTTGGCCAGCGCGGCCTCCGGGTAAAGCGCCCCGGTGAGCAGCGCGGCGAACACCGCGAACCGCTCGGCACCGAGCACCGCGTCTTCGGCGGCGCGATTGGCCTGCTTGGTGTCGATATAGGAGACGTCTTTGCCGGTGTAGATCGGGTTCATGTCGCGGGTCTGCGGCGAGGGCGCCACCCCCCGCTCCGACGTCTCGGCACGCACGGCCGCGAAGAACTCCGACGGCAGCGCGCAGACGAACCTCGGCCAGGTGTATCGGGCGTTCCAGTCGCGGTGGATCTCGGTGACCCAGGCATTCGGCGGGGTGTAGTCGGTGCCCACCGGCAGCAGCACATTGCGGGTCAGCGCCACCGATTTCAGGCCCGCGAACAATGTGTACGTGGCCTGCTCGGCCTCGGCCAGGGACGCGGCGGAATCCATCCACCACCCGGCCGAGTAGTGCGCAGGCATGTAGTGGGTCAGCAACCCAAGCCCCGACGGTGCGATCCACTCGAACTCGCTGCGGAATTGCATGCGCCTGGGGTCGCCGTCATCAGCCATCGGCCCCCACTGATGGTGTGGTCCGCGCGCCCACGAGCTCGACGTCAGGCCCGCGTCGGCGGCCATCCCGGGGAATTGCGGGTCGTGGCCGAACACGTCGAGCTGCCAGGCTGTCGCGGGCTCGGCACCCAGCACATCGCGCTGGTAGCCGATGCCGTGCACAAAATTGCGGATCGCCGTCTCCGCTCCGACCAGATTGGTGTTGGGCTCGTTGTAGGTTCCGCCCATCACCTCGACCCGCCCGTCGGCGATGAACCGGCGCAGATCGTCGCGGTCCTCGGGGTGGGTGTCGAAATACGGTTTGAGGTAGTCGACTTCGGCGAGCACGAACTTGTAATCCTTGTCGCGGCGCGCCATTTCGAGGTGGGCGGTCACCAGCGCGAACCCGTTGGTCTGCCGTGCCCGGCCGGGCGGCTCTTCGGTCCACAGGCTGGTGTAGGCGCCCTGGGTGTTCCACCACACCGGGTCGTAGTGGAAGTGGCTGATCATGTACATGGTCCAGCCGGGCTCGGCAACGACGAACTCGAACGTGAAGTCCACACCGACCCGCGCCGTCAGACGTTGCCCAACCGCGGGGCCCGACACCCGAACCGGGATCTCGACGGTTCCGTCACCGGGCGTGAGCGCTGCGTCGTCGGAGTGCAGCCCCTCACCGATGACGCGGGCGGTGTCCGTTTCGCCGGCCTCGCTGTAGCCGATGCGGACCACCTGCAGGGGCGCATCGGGCGGGCCGACGAACAGCTCGGTCGACTCCGCGGAGGTAATCCGCACGCCAGCAAATCTACGGCTCCAACACCTCTGCGCGGAGCGACACGTCGATCACCAGCGGGCGATGATCCGATATCGGCAGCACTGGCGTACACGCGCCGGTGGCGACCAGGTCGTCATGGTCGGTGAGGATGTGGTCGAGCTGACGGTCCGGACAATGCAGCGGGAACGTCGGCGCGACGGCCAGCGAACGCAGCCCGGTCCGTCGGCTCGGGACAGGCGGTTTCATGTTGAGATCGCCCATCAGCACCCGAGGCCCCGGCAAGCCGCGAAGGTCTCGGACGAGGTGGTTGAGCTGAACGCGGTTCCAACCGGGCACGAACGACAGGTGCGTGTTGGCGACGGTGAGAACCCCCAGCGGTGTGTCGAACTGGGCGGCCATCGCTGCCCGCGGTTCCTCGTGGACAACCAGCAGCCGACGGGGGCCGGGCAGATACATGGGGAACCGCACCGGGATCCGCGGCAGCCGCAGCACCTGCCATGAGATCGCCGGGTACCGCGACAACAGCGCGATGCCATAGGCGGCGGTGCCCGGTTGTTCGCTGCCGGTCGCGGCCATCCACGTCGCCCCCGGGGTACCGGAGATGGCGGCGACGAACCGGTGTGACACAGCGTCCATGGCCGCGGCGGCGACCGCGGTGAGGTCGGCCAGCGACGAGCGCGGCTGCTCGAGGTCGACCTCCTGCAGCGCCAGCACATCGGGGTTCAGGCGGCTGATGCAGGCCGAGAGCCGTCCCAGGTCGACCTGCCCGTCGTCCAGGCTGCGGCCGTGCAGGATGTTGAAGGTGGCCAGCCGCATGGGTACCTGATACCCATGCTGGCGCGGAATAACGACCTCCGATCGGCGCTGCGCCGCGCCGCGGCGGCGATGAAAGCCGACGGCCCCGACTTCGCTCTGGCCGGCAGTTTCGCGCTGTGGGTGCACGGCGCACCCGAACCGGTGCACGACGTGGACTTCGTGGTCGCCGAGTCGGAGGTGGAAGTCGCCGCCAAAACTCTGGCCGCTGCGGGTTTCGTGATCGACCGCCCCCCGGAGGACTGGCTGTTCAAGGCGTGTGTCGGCGACGATTTCGTGATCGACGTCCTGCACCGCCTCAACGGGGTGCCCGTCGACCTGGCGATGATCGAGAGCGCGGCATCCCACGACGTGCTGGCGATCTCCATGCGCGTGCTCTCACCCACCGAAGTGGTGACCGAAAAGCTGTGCGCGCTGGGTGAGCACCACTGTGATTTCGCGGCGCTCCTGCCGTCGGTACGGGCGGTCCGGGAGCAGGTTGACTGGCAGCGCGTCGGGACCGACACGGCGCACAACGATTTCGCGGTCGCCTTCCTGGTACTGATCGACCGGCTCGGGATCACCGCCTGACGGCGCCCGCCGGCAGCGCCGACATCGCCAGCGCGCCATCGGCGACCGCGTCGGATTCCAGCACCTCGAAGGCGATGTCGGGCATGGCCAGATAGAGCACCAGCGTGCGGGGGTCGTCCGCCCCGGCGACGACGATGCACGTATCGGGGCCGTCGTCTTCGATCGTCACCGAGGTCGGCGAGAAATGTTGGGCCATAACTTCTTTCGTCGCGTGGTAGCGAACCCTGGCGATATGCCGGTAGGGCGAGGTGGTGATGGCGCGACGGACGTAGGCGGCGGCATCGGGCGCAGGCCGGGCGGTGAACGTGGTTCCCCGCGCGCGCACGTCGGCCATCCGGTCCAGGCGCAGGCTGCGCCAGTCCTCACGGTCTCGGTCGAAGGCCAGCAGATACCAGCGTCGTCCGGTCGTCACCAGTTGATACGGCTCGAGGCGACGGCTGCTCGCCACCCCCGCTCGGTCGACGTAGTCCGCCGCGACGTGCTCGCGGTCCCTGCAAGCGCGCGCCAACGTCATCAGGATCTCGGGATCCACGGGCGACTCGGCCTCGGGCGTCAGCGTGACGGTGGTGTCGTGCACGGCGGCGACCTGTGAGCGCAGCCGGGCCGGCATCACCTGGTCCAGTTTGGTCAGGGCCCGCAGCGCGGCCTCGCCCACTCCGGCGACGCTGCCGCCGGCTGCCAGACGCAGGCATACCGCCATCGCGACGGCCTCGTCGGAGTCGAGCAGCAGCGGCGGCAGCGCGGCACCGGCGCCGAGCTGGTAGCCGCCACCGTGACCGGTGCTGGCGTGGACGGGGTAACCGAGCTCACGGAGCCGCTCGACGTCGCGGCGCACGCTGCGTGTGGTCACGCCGAGCCGGTCGGACAGCTCCTCGCCCGACCACACCCGCCTCGATTGCAACAGGCCGAGCAGCTGCAGTACCCGGCTCGTCGTCTGCGACATACCCCCAGTGTCGCGCAATCTGCGGACAGAAACTGTCCGCAATGCATGAAAGCCTACGGATATGACCTGGACGACCCAGCTGGCCGACCAAATCGACTGGCATTGGCGCAACGCACTGCGGCCCCGCTTGGACGGGCTGAGCGACGACGAGTACTTCTGGGAG
Source organism: Mycobacterium sp. BK086 (assembly GCA_004362315.1). GTDB lineage: Bacteria > Actinomycetota > Actinomycetes > Mycobacteriales > Mycobacteriaceae > Mycobacterium. The sequence goes on along the minus strand of SNWL01000008.1, from coordinate 572,546 downwards.
CCGGTGAGCGGCTGCTGGAGCGTGCACCGTGACGGCGGCATCGATTTCGCCTATCCACCCCCGAAGCCGGAGCCGTTCACCACGATTGCCTGGCGGCTGGCTCATGTCATCGTCGGCGTGCTGGCCATGCGCAACCACTCCCACTTCGGCGGCCCACCGGCCGACTATCAAAGCTGGCCGTATGCCACCGACGCCGCCACCGCACTGGCCCAACTCGACGATGCCTACGAGGGTTGGATCACCGGAGTGCGGGCCTTATCCGACGACGATCTCGCGCGGCCGTGCGGGCCGGCCGAAGGCCACTACGCGGACTACGCGTTGTCCGAACTGATCCTGCACATCAACCGCGAACTGATCCATCACGGAGCCGAAATCGCTTGCCTCCGAGATCTTTACACACACCAATAGAAGGGACCACCATGCCCACCCTCGCCCCGCCCGTCCACGACGAGCGCCACGCCCTGCGCGAGTTCCTCGCCTACCAGCAGAGCGCGTTCCACGCTGTCGCCTACGGGCTGACCGACGAACAGGCCCGCGCCACGCCGACGGCCAGCGCGCTGTCGATCGGCGGGCTGATCAAACACGTAACCGGGGTCCAGCGTGGCTGGATGCAGCGGGTCGCGACGGCACCGCACGAGCCGCCCGCCGACAACCGCCCGTTCGAGGAGCGGGCCGCGGAATACCAGGACGAGCACGTGATGCGACCGGACGAGACACTGCCTCAGCTCCTGGCCGCGTTGACAAGGCAAAACGCGGATTCACTGCGGCTGGTCGAGACCGCTGACCTCGACACACCGGTGCCGGTGCCACGCGACGCGCCCTGGTTCCCGAAAGACGTCGAAGCCTGGTCGGTGCGATGGGTGTTCTCCCACCTCATCACCGAGCTGGCCCGGCACGCCGGCCACGCTGACATCATTCGCGAAACCCTGGACGGCGCAACGATGTACGAGCTCGTCGCGGCCGCAGAAGGCATGGAACCGCAGCCATGGCTGACGCCCTGGCAACCGAAATCGTGAGCTAAACGGACTGTGGCGGACATCGCTGCGGCACTGGAAAATTGGTGGTATACCTAGCCGATTTGGCACACTTCAAGAATGAGTTCGACCAAACACCGCGAAGTAGCCAAGCTCGATCGCGTTCCGTTGCCGGTCGAGGCCGCCCGCATGGGAACCACCGGCTGGCAGCTCACCCGCACAGGAGCCCGCGTCATCGGCACGCTGCCCGGGCGTGGGCGCTGGCAGGACAAGGTCATCAAGCAGATCCCGAAAACGTTCGCCGACCTCGGCCCCACCTACGTGAAGTTCGGTCAGATCATCGCGTCCAGCCCCGGCGCATTCGGCGAGGGCCTGAGCCGTGAGTTCCGCGGCCTGCTCGATGCGGTGCCGCCCGCCGACACCGACGAGGTCCACAAACTGCTCAAGCAGGAACTCGGCGGTGAGCCGGCCCAGTTGTTCGCCTCGTTCGACGAGGAACCGTTCGCGTCGGCCTCGATCGCCCAGGTGCACTTCGCCACCCTGCACAGCGGGGAGGACGTCGTCGTCAAGATCCAGCGGCCGGGCATCCGCCGCCGGGTCGCCGCCGATCTGCAAATCCTCAAGCGCTTCGCCCAGCTCGTCGAGCTGGCCAAGCTGGGCCGGCGGCTGTCCGCCCAGGACGTGGTCGCCGACTTCTCCGACAACCTGGCCGAAGAGCTCGATTTCCGCATCGAGGCGCAGTCGATGGAGGCGTGGGTCTCGGGTCTGCACGGCTCGCCACTGGGCCGCAACATCCGGGTGCCTCAAGTGCACTGGGAGTTCACCAGCGAGCGAGTGCTGACCATGGAGCGGGTGCACGGCGTGCGCATCGACGACGTCAAGGAGATCCGCAAGAAGGGCTTCGACGGCACCGAGCTGGTGAAGGCGCTGCTGTTCTCCACCTTCGAAGGCGGCCTGCGGCACGGGCTGTTCCACGGTGACCTGCATGCCGGCAATCTGCTCGTCGACGACGACGGCCGCATCGTGTTCCTCGACTTCGGCATCATGGGCCGCATCGATCCGCGCACCCGCTGGCTGTTGCGCGAGCTGGTCTACGCGCTGCTGGTGAAGAAGGACCACGCCGCGGCGGGCAAGATCGTCGTCCTGCTGGGAGCGGTCGGTACCACCAAGCCCGAAAAAGAAGCCGCCAAGGACCTCGAGGCGTTCGCCGCCCCACTGACCCTCAAGACGCTCGGGGACATGTCGTACGCCGATATCGGCAAACAGCTCTCCACCCTGGCCGACGCCTACGACGTGAAGTTGCCGCGCGAGCTGGTGCTGATCGGCAAGCAGTTCCTCTACGTCGAGCGCTATATGAAGCTGCTGGCACCCAAGTGGCAGATGATGAACGACCCGCAGTTCTCCGGGTACTTCGCCAATTTCATGGTCGAGGTCAGCCGGGAACACCAGAGCGATGTCGAGGTCTGATGGAAATTCGTACGGGCACAGCGCAAGTCAACAGTGACCTCGAAATCTACTTCGAGGACATGGGCAACCCCGGCGACCCGGCGGTCCTGCTGGTGATGGGACTGGGTGCTCAGCTTCTGCTGTGGCGCAACGGTTTCTGCGAGAAGCTCGTCGACCAGGGCTATCGGGTCATCCGCTATGACAACCGCGACGTCGGGCTGTCGTCCAAGCTGCACGGGCAACGCGCCAACGGTGGGCTGGTGCCCAGGCTCATGCGCTCCTACATCGGCCGGCGCAGCCAGTCGGTCTACACGCTGGAGGATATGGCCGACGACGCCGCGGCGCTGCTCGATCATCTCGGGCTCGACCGGGCGCATGTGGTGGGCGCGTCGATGGGCGGGATGATCGCCCAGATCTTCGCCGCCCGCTACAGCAGCCGCACCAACGCGTTGGGAATCATCTTCTCCTCCAACAATTCTGCTCTGTTGCCTCCCCCGGCACCGCGCGCGCTGCTGTCGCTGATCACCGGTCCGCCGCCGAATTCACCGCGTGACGTGATCGTCGAGAACGCGGTCCGGGTGGGCAAAATCCTTGGTAGCCCGGGCTATCCGCTGTCCGACGAACAGGCCCGCGCCAACGCCATCGAGGCCTATGAGCGCGCGCACTACCCGCAGGGCATCGCCCGGCACTTCAGTGCGATCCTCGGCAGCGGCAGCCTCAAGCGCTACGACCGGCAGATCAGCGCACCGACCGTGGTCATGCACGGCCGCGCCGACAAGCTGATGCGCCCCTCGGGCGGCCGCTCGATCGCATCGACGATTCCGAACGCCCGGCTGGTCCTGTTCGACGGCATGGCGCACGACATACCCGAGGCGCTGTACGACGAGATCGTCGGTGAGCTCAAGACAACATTTGCCGAGGTCAACTAGCTAATTTCGGTGCGGCGCGGAGTCGTCGCCCACAGCATTACCGGCTAGCATCAGACCCGCAATCCAATCTTGCGGTGATCGCCTAGTCCCATCGGGGGGGAATTCGTGGTTGCTGCCTGAAGCATTTCCATGCGAAAGGCGCACCAGCATGCCCAGAAAACTCAAGCCCCACTTCGAGGACGTGCAGGCGCACTACGACCTGTCCGACGACTTTTTCCGGCTGTTTCTCGATCCGAGCCAGACCTACAGCTGCGCCTATTTCGAACGCGACGACATGACGTTGGAGCAGGCCCAGATCGCCAAGATCGACCTGGCGCTGGGCAAGCTCGGCCTGCAGCCTGGGATGACGCTGCTGGACGTGGGCTGCGGGTGGGGCGCCACGATGCTGCGGGCCATTGAGAAATACGACGTCAACGTAATCGGCCTGACGTTGTCGGAGAACCAGCGTGACCATGTCGAGCAGGTTTTCGCCGATTGTGGGAGCCCGCGCGACAGGCGTATCGAGCTGCGGGGCTGGGAGGAGTTCCACGAGCCCGTCGACCGGATCGTGTCAATCGGCGCCTTCGAGCACTTCGGCTTCGACCGCTATGACGACTTCTTCTCGATGGCCTACAACGTCTTGCCCGACGACGGTGTGATGCTGTTGCACACCATCACGTCGTTCACGCTTCCGCAGATGACCGAACGCGGCCTGCCCCTGACCTTCGAGATCGCCCGGTTCGTCAAGTTCATGCTGACCGAGATCTTCCCCGGAGGACGGCTGCCGACCGTCGAGAAGGTCGATGAACACTCGACGAAGGCCGGTTTCACCCTCACCCGCGTCCAGTCGCTGCAACCGCACTATGCGCGAACACTGGATTGCTGGGCGGCGGCCCTGGAATCGAACCGGGAGAAGGCCATCGACGTGCAATCTGAGGAGGTCTATGAGCGCTACATGAAGTACCTCACCGGTTGCGCACACGGATTCCGGGTAGGGTACATCGACGTCGATCAGTTCACGCTTGAGAAGCAGGCGCAAGAAACGCCCGGTTAACGCACTGTTTGGGCGCCGTTCCGGTGGGCCGAGACGGTATGGTCCAGATCACATCGTGCATACTGGCGCAGCACCACTCGCGGGGGCAGTGGCGTAGTCGGAGAAGAAGAATCAGGAAGGCTTAAGACTCATGCCCGAGGCAACTGAAACCAAGGACATGCGGCCACATTTCGAAGAAATTCAGGCGCATTACGACCTCTCCGACGACTTCTTCGGGGTGTTCCAGGACCCGACGCGCAAGTACAGCTGCGCGTACTTCACCGGACCGAACGTCACGCTCTCCGAGGCTCAGGTCGCCAACGTCGATCAACACCTCGATCGCTTGGATCTCAAGCCCGGCATGACGCTGCTCGAAGTGGGCTGCGGCTGGGGCCTGACGCTGCAGCGCGCGATGGAGAAGTACGACGTCAACGTCATCGGCTTGACGTTGTCGAAGAACCAGAAGGCCTACTGCGAACAGCTTTTGGGGAAGATCGACACCAAGCGCACGTTCGACGTCCGGCTCGAAGGCTGGGAGCAGTTCCACAGCCCCGTCGACCGCATCGTGTCGATCGAGGCCATCGAGCACTTCGGCTTCGAGCGCTTCGACGACTTCTACAAGAACTCGTTCGACATCCTGCCCGAGGACGGGCGGATGACCATCCAGAGCAGCTGCGGTTACCACCCGTACGAGCTGACCGCCCGCGGCAAGAAGCTGACGTTCGAGCTGGCCCGCTTCGCCAAGTTCATGTTCGACGTGATCTTCCCCGGCGGCCGCATTCCGAGCACCTCGATGTTGGTGGAGCACGGTGAGAAGGCGGGCTTCGACGTGCCCGAGCCGTTGTCGCTGCGCAATCACTACATCAAGACACTCGGCATCTGGGCCGCTCGCCTCGAGCAGCACAAGGACGAGGCCATCGCCGCGGCCGGCCAAGAGAGCTACGACAACTACATGAAGTACCTGACCGGCTGCCAGTACTACTACCTCGACGAGCAGCTGGACGTCAGCCTCGTCACCTACCTCAAGCCAGGCGCCACCGCCTGACATACAGACGCACAGTCCCCCGCCGCGCAAGCGTGCGGGGGATTCTGCGTTTCACGGCCGATGTCGGATTCGCGAGGCGCCGTTCGTCAATGAGGTAGAGAGTGAAACCAACCGGGTTCCACTCCCCCATCCTGGAGGGACAACGCCATGTACTACTTCGCACTGCTGCAGGGGCCACAACGCGAACTGACGCCCGACGAGGCGGGCCGCGAAATGCAGGCCTACCTCGATTTCCATGCCCGCGCCGCGGCCGCGATCCGCGAGGGTGACGCGCTGGGGTCGGCCGCCGAGGCAGTACAGATCACCGGTGGTCCGGACGCCCCGGTGCTCACGGACGGCCCCTACGCCGAAGGCGCCGAGATCGCCGGCGGCTACTACGTCTTCGAAGCCGAAAATCTCGACGAGGCGCTACAGCTGGCCCGGCAGGTCCCGGCCGCCCAGTACGGGTCGGTCGAGGTGTGGCCGATCGTGTTCTGGAATCCGGCCGGCCGGCCCACCACCGATTCGGACTGGCTCGCGCTGCTGCTCGAACCTGCCGAGGCCGTGAACGTCCCGGGTAGCCCCGAATTCGAGCGCGGGCTGGCCCAGCATGCCGAGTTCGGCGAGGCGGCAGGACCGCACATCCTCGGTGGGGCGCCGCTTCATCCGCCGTCGACGGCGACGACGGTGCGGGTACGCGACGGCGAGGTCATGCTGACAGACGGGCCCTACGCCGAAGGCGCCGAGGTGGCCAATGGTTACTACCTGCTGTCGGCGGCAGACCGCGACGAAGCGACGAAGATCGCCTCGATGATCCCGGCGTCGGTGGTGCACCTGCGCCGGCTGGCGGGTGTGTCCGGGCTGTAGATGCGTTCCCTGGACGGCGTCTTCCGGCGAGAGTGGGGTCCCGCGGTAGCCGCGCTCGCGCGGTGGTCGGGTGACCTGGGTATCGCCGAGGACGCCGTCCAGGAAGCCTGCGCCGAGGCACTGCGCAGCTGGTCCCGCGACGGCATGCCCGACAACCCGGGCGGGTGGCTGGTGACAGTCGCACGCAACCGGGCTACGGACCGGCTGAGACGCGAATCCATCCGTCCGGGAAAGGAATTGGCGGCCATGCAGGAGCCGGCCGACGCCGCAGTCGCGCACCGGGTCCGCGACGACGAGCTGCGGATGATGTTCACCTGCGCGCATCCGGCGCTGGAGCGCCTTTCCCAGCTCGCGCTGACCTTGCGGCTGGTATCGGGTCTGACGGTGCCGGAGATCGCGCGGGCACTACTGCTCACCGAGGCCGCGGTCGGCCAGCGGATTACGCGAGCCAAACACAAGATCCGCCATGCCAACATCCCGCTTCGGGTGCCACCGCCGGAGCTGCTCGGCGAGCGCACGCCGCACGTCCTGTCGTGCATCTACTCGGTGTTCACCGAGGGATATTGGTCGACAGCGGGCCCGTCGGCGATCCGCGACGAGCTGTGCGACGAGGGCGTGCGGCTGGCCGGCGAGTTACGCACGCTGATGCCCGCCGAGCTCGAAGCCCATGCATTGCATTCGCTTGTGCTGCTGCATGATTCACGCCGTTCGACCCGAATCGACGCAGCTGGCGCACTGGTGCCACTCGAGGAACAGGACCGACGGCGCTGGGATCGCGGCAAGGTCGCGCGCGGACTCGATGCACTGCGCCGCGCCGAAGGGTCGACCGGGCCGTACTTGCCACAAGCGGTGATCGCGGCAGCACACGCGACGGCGCCAAGCTGGGAGCAGACGAACTGGGTCACGATCTGCCGGGCCTATGACCTGCTCGTGACAATGACCGATTCACCGGTAGTACGCGCGAATCGGGCACTGGCGGTTGGCTTTCGCGACGGCCCGGAGGCCGGCCTCGCCGCGCTGGACGCGGTCGCACACGACTCGCGATTGGTCCGGTCGAATCTGGTGTCCACCGTGCGCGCTGATCTGTTGCGCCGGGCCGGCCGGCCCGGCGAAGCGGTCTCGGAGTATCGGAAGGCGATGGAACTCAACGGCTCTGAACCAGGACGGGTATTTCTCCGTCGGCGAATCGCCGAATGCGGCGGGTGACCACGAGTTAGTGTCGGCTTCATGCTCGCTGGCCGTCTCGCCGACCCGAAGTGCACACTCGGCACCGATCCCCGATCGGATCCAAGGATGGTGGCTGCCTTCGCCCCCATCGGCCTGGCTGACCCCTTCCCCGATGTCGAGATGACGGTCGACTCACCGCTGGCAGATCGGCTGGCATACGCGGCAGCCGCTGAAGAGGCCGTCGGAGGTGTGCTCGACGCGTTCGCCCACGCGGCAGTCGCACCCGTCGGCGTCACAACGACGACCGTGACGATCCCCGGCGTCGACGGCAATGAGGTCACGTTGTTCATCAGTCGCCCGGAGCGGGCGGACGGCCCGCTGGCGGCGGTCGTGCATTTCCACGGCGGGGCGATGGCGATCGCCAGCGCCGCGGACGCCAGCTACCGCTACCTTCGGGAGCGCCTGGCGGCGACCGGACTAGTGGCGGTGGGCGTCGAGTTCCGCAATTCGGGCGGCCGGCTTGGCGCGCATCCCTATCCGGCCGGGCTGAACGATTGCGCGGCCGCCACCCGGTGGGTGCATGCCAACGCCGCCGACCTCGGAGTGAGCCACCTGATCGTCGCCGGCGAGTCGGGCGGGGGGAACCTGACCTTGACCGTCATGCACAAGGCCAAACGCGAGGGGTGGCTCAGCGAGATCGCCGGGGCGTACGCGCAGTGTCCTTATATCTCGAACCGCTGGCTGGACTATCCCGATGACCTGCCGTCATTGCGCGAGAACGACGGCTACTTCATCAGTGCCCAGCAGGCCGCGCTGCTGGGTTCGATCTACGACCCGGACCGGACCCACGTCGACGATCCGACCTGCTGGGCCGGCGTGGCCAGCCACGACGACCTAGTCGGACTGCCCCCGCACGTGATTTCGGTGAACGAGCTCGATCCCCTGCGCGACGAGGGCCTTCTCTATTACCGCCGGCTACTCGGCGCAGGAGTTCCCGCCGCCGGGCGGGTCGTGGTCGGCACCTGCCACGGCGGGGACTTGCTGTTCCCGGCGTTGATGCCGGAGGTCTTCGCGGCTTCGGTGAATGACATCAGCGGTTTCGCGCACTCGCTGACCTCCGGCTAGCCAGTAAAGGCCCTGCACCCGGGTACTGAGCGACTCGGTGCAGACCGGGGCCGTATCGATCGCAAATTTCTTAACACAACGGCAAAGAAAAACGTCCACCAATCAGCGCCGTTCCGGTTGACAGGTGCTACCACCTCTGCAACTATTTACCCAATCCGTTATGGGATCTAGACCACACATTTGGGGGGTAGTTATGTCGGTCATCGCCACGAAACTTCAGGTCGGAACCGCGGCCGTCGCGGTTGCTGCCGCCGCCGCGATCACGCCGGCCGTCGCACACGCGGCGCCGAGCCTGGCCTCGTTCACCGAGGGAGTCGGCAACTCCGCTGAGCTCCTCGTTGACCCGGTGGTCATCGTCGCTCAGCCGGCCGCCGCCGCCACGCCGGGCAGCAACAAGGTCGCCGCCGCCGCCGCCACGCCGCCGGCCCAGGTCATCCAGATCTTCATCTCCGGGTTCGTCGATGCGGCCCAGAGCGCCATCCAGGCTGGCGTGCAGTACTTCGGTACCTTCGTCTACGGCGGCCTGGCCTTCACCGGCCTGGCGTTCAACCTCGCGGGTCAGATCCTGCCCGGCCCGATCGGCGACGCCTTCACGAACATCGGCAACGGGTTCGACAACGCGGCCACCAACGTCGCCAAGGCGATCAAGATCGGCCCGTACTCCACCTCGAGCTAAGCAATCAACGAAAACGACTCGTCAGTTGTTGTCAATCGACAGCTGGCGGGTCGTTTTTTGTTGGCCGGCTAACCGCGGCTGCTCTTCGGATGCAGACCGCACTGGAGCATGGGAACTAACTGAGTGAAATTCTTTTCGCAACGACGGTTCAACGACGACCCGGACGACAACGATGCGATCCTGACCGACGAAGGCGATAGCGAAGACCGACGCTGGTTCCAGCGTCGAGAGGTCCTCTGGTCCGCACTCGGGGTGCTCATCGTTGTCATTGCGTTCGGATGTTGGCTCGGCGTGCGAGCACAAGAGGCGAAGTCGAGCCTCGAGCAGGCCCGCAGCAGTGCGCAGCAGGCCAAAGACGCACTCCTGCAGGGAAATACGAAGGATGCCTCACGCCTGGCGGGCGAGGCGCAATCGCACGCGCAGGATGCACGCGATGCGACACATTCCATCCCGTGGAACGTCGTCGCCGTCGTGCCCTGGTTGGGCAGCCCGTTCAAGACCGGTCAGCAGATATCCGACGTGGTGCTCGGCCTGGCCGCCGACGTGTTGAAACCCGTTGCCGATGCCGGTGCGACAGTCGCGCCCGACCAGTTGCTCGCCAACGGCAGGCTGGACGTGCAGGCGCTGCGGAAGCAAGAACCGACGTTGACCAAGATCGCGGCCGACGCGGCTCGGCTCGACGCCGCCGCGCAGGCGATTTCAGTTCCGGGGTATCTCTCCGCCATCGGTGGCGCCCGGACACAGCTTCAAGCGCAGGCATCTGACATTTCGCGGCTGCTGGGCAACACGGCTCTTGCCGCGCGGCTGGCCCCGTCCCTGCTGGGCGCCGATGGCCCTCGCAGCTATTTCATGGGATTCCAGACCAACGCCGAGGCCCGAGGCACCGGCGGGCTGCTCGGCGGCTTCGGGATCCTCCGGTTCGACGACGGCAAACCGAGTGTGGACAACCTCGGACCGAACACCGAACTCGACAAGGCATTCAAGCCCTTCTCGATCAACCCCGAGTTCGACGAGCAGTACGGGTTCACCAATCCCACCACCGACTTCCGCAACAGCAATCAGAGCTCGCATTTTCCCTACGCGGCGCAGATCTGGAGGTCGCTGTGGGCGCAACAGACGGGGATGAATGTCGATGGGGTGATCGCGATCGATCCGATCGCGTTGAGCTATATCCTCGGCGCCACCGGAGCGATCACCTTGCCCGATGGTGAGACCGTGACCAAGGACAACGTCGTCGAACTGACCGAATCCACCGTCTACAGCCGCTTTCCCACCGATCAAGCCGCACGCAAGCGCTACTTGCAGGAGATCGCCACCGAGGTCGTCAAGAAGATCACCAAGCCGGTGGAATCGCCGCGCAAGCTTCTCGACGCTTTGGGGCGTGCGGTCAGTGAGCGCCGAATCGCGGTGTGGAGCTCCAATCCGGAAGACCAGAAGCTGCTGGAACAGACCCCACTGGCACACGAGATCCCCGATGATCCGGCGCCATACGCGGAGGTCGTCATCAACAATCTCGGCGGCAACAAGCTGGATTACTACCTGGATCGCCAGATCGAGTACGTGGCCGACGGCTGTGACGGCGACAAACGCACCTCGACGGTGACGATCCGGCTGACCAACACGCTCAAAGACGCGGACGCGGCGGGGCTGCCCGAGTACGCGGCGGGGCGTCTGGGCTTCTTCCCCGAGGTCGCCGGGGATATCCCCAGAGGCACGATGCTCACCTCGGTTCGTCTGCTGACAACCAAGGGTGCGGACGTGATCAGCGTCCTCGCCAACGGCAAGAGGACCCGGGTGTTCGGTGCGATGGAGCGCGGGCACCCCAGCTTCGAGTCTCAGGTGGCCATCCCACCAGGCAAAACTGTCGAATTGATTTTCCGGCTCACCGAGCCGACGGCGCCGGGAGCTGCGCGGGTACCGCTTCAGCCGCTTGCTGACGACGTCACACCGAAGGTATCGGTGCCGACGTGCAGTTAGTCCAGAACGTTCCTTCAGTCAGCGCGGTGCCACAGTGCCTGCGTTGATAGGCTTGCCGCGAGTCCAGCCCGCAACAACAGACGCTTTGAGGCGTCAGTTCCAGGGGGGTCATAGCGGGCATTGGGGTCTTGCGCAGAGCAAGCCTGCAGTTAGGGGGGCACAGTGAATCTTCAGGATTTCGTCAAAGTCCTGCGCAACCGCTGGATCACCATTTGCGTTACCACGCTGGTCGCCGTCTTGGGCGCGCTCGCGTACACGTTTGCGACGACTCCTCAGTACCAGGCCACGACGCGGCTCTTCGTGTCGACGTCCTCAGGTTCCTCGCTCAACGACCTGTACCAGGGCAACCGCTTCTCGCAGGAACGTGTGCTGTCCTACACGGAACTGCTCATGGGCGAAACGCTGGCCCAGCGCACGATCGACAAGCTCAACCTCGATATGTCCGCGGAGCAGTTGAAAGGGAAAGTCAAGGCCACCGCGAAGCCCGACACCGTGCTCATCGATGTCTCGGTGCTCGACCCTTCACCGGTTCGGGCCCGTGACATCGCCAACGCGATGTCTGACGAATTCGTGCTGCTGATAACCGAATTGGAGACTCCGCCGCAGGGTGCCACCAAGGCCGACGCGCGGGTCGTCGTCGAACAGCGGGCGTCCATCCCAGCCGCACCCGTCGTTCCGAACCCGCCGCGCAACATTGCACTCGGTCTCGCCGCCGGTTTGCTCCTCGGAGTGGGTATTGCCGTTGTCCGCGATCGGCTGGACAACACGGTCAAGGACCGCGAGACCCTCGAAGAGATCACCGGCGTCGGCCTGGTCGGCAGCATCCCGATGGACAAGGATCGCCGGAGAGAACCAGCGGTCTCCTTCGAAAGCGACAACTCCGCCATTGCGGAATCGTTCCGCAAGCTGCGCACCAACTTGCAGTTCCTCAACGTCGACAATCCACCTCGCGTCATCGTGGTGACCAGTTCATCACCCCACGAGGGCAAGTCGACCACCGCGATCAATATCGCGCTGGCACTTGCCGAAGCCGAACATGAGGTTGTGCTTGTCGATGGCGACATGCGCCGACCGTCCGTCGACCGCTACCTCGACCTGGTCGGTGCCGTGGGCTTCAGCACCGTGCTCAGCGGCGGGGCTTCCCTGTCGGAAGTCCTGCAGAAGACCAAGTTCCCCAATCTCACCGTGTTGACGTCCGGTGCGTCACCGCCGAATCCCAGTGAGCTCCTGGGCTCGCAATCCGCAAAGAACGTCCTCGCCGAGCTTCGTGAGCAATTCGACTATGTCGTCGTTGACTCGTCGCCACTTCTTGCCGTGACCGACGGTGCGATTCTGGCGGCCAATTCCGATGGCGCGCTTGTCATGTCGCGGTTCGGGCAGACCAAGCGTGAGCATCTGGCGCACGCCATCGGAAACCTCACCGACGTCGGCGCAACGGTGCTCGGCGCGGTATTCACCATGACGCCGACCCGCGGCGGCTCTCGGTACAGCTACAACTACAGCTACAGCAACTACGGGGACGACCGGCGGGAGTCCGCCAAGGAGTCACCGGTCGAGACAAACGGCAACGTGGCCGCTACGGAAAGCAGCCCGGAGGGCTCCGATCGTGTACCCGTGAACGGGACCAAGGTCGCTGAACCCGAGAGCGTCGGCAGCAAAGAAGCTGCGAAGCCAGCGGGTGGAAAGCGCGAGTCTTCCGAGTAAGCAAGAGCCACTGAGGATGAGCGAGATTAAGTCACGCCGGGTATCAGCGGTCATCCGCGCCTATAACGAAAGCAAGCACATCGGCCGGCTGCTGAAGGGCTTGGCCCAGCAGACCGTCAAGCCCGACGAGATCATCCTCGTCGACTCCGGCTCCACTGATGACACCGTCGCCATTGCCGAGGCGGCCGGTTGCCGGATCGTGCACATCGCGAAAGAGGAGTTCTCGTTCGGGCGGGCCCTGAACAGGGGTTGCGCGGCGGCCGAGGGCGACATCCTGCTGTTCGCCTCGGCACACGTCTACCCGGTCTACAACACCTATGTCGAGCACATCGTCAACGCCTTTGATCGCCGAGGCGTCGCAATCGCCTACGGACGTCAGGTCGGAGACGAGCGGACCAAGTTCTCCGAGTCGCGGGTGATGCTCAAATGGTTTCCCCACCAGAACATCTGGGATCAGGGGCACCCCTTCAGCAACAATGCCAACGCCGCCGTGCTGAAGTCGGTCTGGGCCGAGATGCCGTACGACGAATCCCTCACCGGCCTTGAAGACCTTGATTTCGCGAAGAAAGCCCTCACCCGCGGCTACAAGATCTCCTACGTTGCAGATGCACCCGTTGTGCACGTTCACGAGGAGAGTTGGAGCATCATCCGCAATCGGTATCGGCGCGAGGCGATGGCCTACGCCCGCATCGTCGAGGGCGCGAAGATGACGCTGCCGAATGCCGTGGGGCTGGCGCTGTCCAACATCGCCAGCGATTACAAGGAGGCAGTCAAGGTGAACCGGCTCCGAAGCAATGTGCTCAGCATCCCGCAGTTCCGCTTCGCCCAGTTCATCGGCGCTTGGGAGGGTTTCCGGGCGCCCGATCATGTGACCGCAGGATTGCGGGAGCGCTTCTACTACCCCGCTGACTCGAGAAGCGCTGACACGCCCGCGGAACCCGGTCTCAAGATCGAATACTCCGAAGACTCCTAGAATCAGGCCCGGCAGGAAAAATGACCAACACCGTCGCGATCGTCCCGATGCGCCACAACAGTGAGCGCGTGCCGGGGAAGAACTACCGTCCCCTCGCAGGAATTCCGCTGTATCACCACGTCGTCCGCACGCTGAGCGCCGTCGATGAGATCGACACCATCGTCATCGACACCGACAGCGATTTCATCATCGACGACTGTGCCGAGCACTTCCCGCTCGTGCGGGTGCTGCTGCGCCCAGAACACTTGCGCGACGGCAACATCGCGATGAACGACGTTCTCCTCAACACGCTGGACCAAGTCGACGCCGACACCGTCCTGCAAACGCATTCGACGAACCCATTCCTGAAGGCCGACACGGTGTCCTCGGCGTTGCGGTCTTTCGCCCAGTCGGGCCGCGAATTCGATTCGGTCTTCAGCGTCACGCGCCTGCAGGCCCGGCTGTGGGACGCCGAAACGCAACCGGTCAACCACAATCCGGCGGTCCTACTTCGCACACAAGACCTGCCGCCGTTGTTCATCGAGAACTCCTGCTTCTTCATCTTCACTCCGGAGTTGTTGCGGGAGCGCGGAAATCGTATCGGCGCACGCCCGCACATGTTCGAGATGTCCGCGTTGGAAGCGGTCGACATCGACACCGAAGAGGACTTCGCGCTGGCATCGGCCATCGCCCACGGCAACCCGATCAACACATGAGCGCACCGCTGGTACTGGTGACCTGCCGGCAGATGCAGGTCGAACTTCCGCGGCACCGTGAGCGCATCGAAAGCCTTGGCTACGAAGTCATCGCACCGGATCTCGGTGGGCGCCAACAGTTCACCGCTGCCGAGCTCCTCGAACACGGCGACTCCCGGCTGGTGGGGATCATCGCGGGCGACGACGAGCTGGACAGCGAGTTCTTCGCGGGCGCACACAATCTCAAGACGGTGATCCGCTGGGGAATCGGGATGGACTCCGTGGATCACGAGGCGGCCCGCCGGCACGGTGTGCGGGTGCGCAACACTCCGGGGGTCTTCGGCCAGGAGGTCGCGGACTCGGCGTTCGGCTACATCCTGAACCTGGCCCGCGGCTACATCACAGTGGACTCCGCCGTCCGGCGCGGCGAATGGCCCAAGTGGGAAGGCTTCACGCTGGCCGGATCTCGACTCGGTGTCGTCGGCTTCGGCGCGATCGGTCGTGAAATCGCCAAGCGCGGAAGGGGTTTCGACATGGACGTCGTTGCCTACGACCCGTTTGTCGACAGCGATGCCGATACCGCCATTGTCGACCTCAGCACGCTGTTGGCTACCAGCCGATTCATCGTCATGGCATGCCCGCTGACCGCGGAGACGTTTCACCTGATCGACGCCCAAGCACTCGCCGTTGTCCAGCCCGACGCGTATCTGGTGAACGTCGCCAGAGGCCCTGTCGTGCATGAAGTCGCGTTGATCGATGCGTTGACGGACAAGCGTCTTGCCGGTGCCGCGCTCGATGTCTTCGAGAGCGAGCCCCTGCCGATGGACAGCCCGCTTCGGACGCTGCCGAATGTGGTGCTGGGCGCCCACAATGGTTCGAATACACGCCAAGGCGTCGAGCGTGCCAGCGCCGCGGCCGTCGACTTCCTCATCGAGGAGCTCTCGAGGTGACTCGCGCGGTCATCGTCACCGGCGCCGCGGGCGGCATCGGTGCCGCACTGTGCCAGCGCGCACGCACGGATGGCTATCTAGCAATCGGACTCGACCAGAACGCCGCGACTGAAGCGGACGTCGACATTCAGGTCGACCTCCGCGACACTGACCGGCTTGCCGAATTGGGCACGCAGCTGGCCGAGGAGTACGAGCTCAAGGCAATCGTGCACAACGCCGCGATCCAACCGATGGCCGGCGCCGGCGAGACGTCGGTCACCGAATGGTCAGACACGTTTCGCGTCAATGTGATTGCGGTGGATGCGCTCGTCTCGACGACCCGCCGCAGCCTTGCGGTCCACGACGGGTCCGTCGTGGTCGTCGGCAGCGTGCACGCCCGGGCGACCACTCGAGGGATAACCGCGTACGCCACAACCAAGGCAGCACTGGAGGGCTGGGTGCGCGCGGCAGCGCTGGACCTCGGCCCCGAGATTCGGGTCAACGCCGTGACTCCCGGCGCGATCGACACCGCAAAACTTCGCGAAGGCTTCGCCCGCTGGGGCGACGATGTGGCCGAGGAGCGCAGGGCGGTGCTCTGCGAACGAACCGCACTTCGGCGAATCGGCGAACCGAGCGATGTCGCCGGAGCGGTTTCCTTCCTGATCGGGGACGACGCCCGCTTCGTCACCGGGGCCGTTCTGGTCGTGGACGGCGGCGCCACCGCGCGGCTGGGCTCGGAATAGTGGCTCGCCGGTGAGCACGGCACGTATCGGGACATCCGGCCGAGCAGCTGCGACCTACATCCTGCTCGCAGGTATTCAACGCAGCGTGTCGCTGTTGATCCTGCCGTTCATCACTCACGCAATGGTCCCGAGTGAATTCGGCGCTGCCTCAATGCTATCGGCGGCATCGTTGCTGATAGCCACGGTCATCGCTGCGCCCCTCATCCAACTGATCGTCCGCGCAGCCGCTCGAGACGGTGACGACGGACCGAGCCTGCTCCGCGCTGCCGGCACGTATTGCTACTACGTTCTGCCGGTTTTCGTCGCAATCACGGCGGCAATTTTCTGGCTCGGTGTGCCACAACTCCTGGGCGTGTCCGGCGGCATCTGGGCAATCGAACTGCTTGCGATCGGCTTCCAGCCGGCGGCATCGACATTCGCGCTGTGGGTAGCCCAGGCACGACAAGATCTGCGCCGGTTCGTCTGGCTGTCATCCACATCGGTCATCGTGACCGCGGTCTCCAAGCTCGTGCTGGTTGTCGGGCTGGATATGGGCGTTCTCGGCTGGGTGATCTCGGATCTGTTCAGCGCAGTCATCACGGCGGCGCTGGCCATCGCGCTCGTGGGATTGCCGCGCGCACGCGTCGACAGAGAACACATTCGCTACATACTGAAATTCAGCCTGCCGCTGGTTCCGCATAGCGCCTCGCTGTGGGCGCTCACCTCGTTGAGCCGGCCCGCAATGGCCGCCGTCTCGCCACTCGAACAGGTGGGCTTGCTCTCGTTCGGCCTGAACCTCGCACAGGTTGCGGGCTTGGTCCTCGCCGAAAGCAACCGCGCCGCTCTCCCGCACTATTCGCGAGAAGTCCTTCCAGCGCCGACGCAGGAATCATTCGGGGCCGTCAGATGGCAGATGATCGGGGCGCTTGTCGTCCCTGCCGTCGTCGGCAGTGGAGTGGCGGTCGGTGGACCGCTGATTTTCGCGGACGCGTATTGGCCGTCATTCTTCCTGACCGGTGTGCTGCTGGTTGGCCAGGCCGCCTACGGCTTGTACCTCATCCCGATGAACTACCTGACCCAAACCGCCGCCCTCCCCCGCTACAGCGCGCTGGCCTCGGGCTCGGGTGCGATCTTGATCCTTGTTTCGATTCTGGTATTCGGACGCAGCACCGGAGCAGTCGGAGTCGCCTTCGCCACCAGCGCCGGCTATCTGGTGATGGCAGTCGTCGCGATGCTGCTCATCAAGTCCCACAAACTGGACATCGCGTGGCGTTCGTGGCGTGGGGCATGGCGCGAAGCGCTGCTCGGCGCCGGGTCCCTGGGCTGGAGTATCGCGGCGCTCTCGGCTCCGGTCGGCTCGGCCATGAGTTGGTCGTTCGCCGGATTGTGCTTACTCTTTGCGGTGGGGGCGATTGTGTTGACACGGGGACAGCAGGCGAGGCCGGTCGGTGACGGCGCCGCTGACACGCGCGCGGCGCGGTCAAAGACTGCGCGCCCGAGTGCGCGAATGCTCTTCGCGAAACGTCTCTTTGACGTCGACTGGGTATCGATCGCCGTCGTCCCCCTCGCTCTGCTGACCGGGGTCGTCGCGACCATCAGCCCATCACTCACCATCGCCGTTGTGGCCTTCTGTGTGGGCGTAGCTGTCGTGGTGGCTCGATTCCGGCGAACGTCGATCCTTCGCCTCGTCGTCCCGACGACGGGATTCGGCACGGACTGGGTGATCGCCGCACTGCCGACCGCCATTGCGATTCGCACGATCAACAGCAAGTGGTCACTGCTTGCCATTGGCATGCTTGTTGCGCTGGCGCTCCTGCGCCGACCGGATGCCAAGTACTCGATCAAGCCTGGGCCGCTGCTCATGTTGCTTGCCGCGTCCGCGATTGTCTACGTGCGACCGGCCAATGCCTATTACCTGCTCACCTTCCTCTTCCTTGTCGTCCTGGTCCTGCGCTTGGTGACTACCGTGGACGCCCGCCGAATAATTCCGTCGCTCATCGATGGATGCGGGCTCTATCTTCTGGCGAATGTCGCCGGATACTTTGCCGGCCTGCAGTCACCGGCATCCGACGCCCGGATCAGCGGCCTCGTGGAAGATACGGGGTTCATCCGCATCATTTATCCACTGACCTGGTCCATCAACATCCCACCCATTCTCGCGGCCGTCTACGTCACATCCTTTGCCTTCTTGATCGTTCAGCCCGGCCTACGCAGCCGCCTGCTGCGAACCATTTACTTTCTTGCCGCCGTTACCGTCCTGATCGGCGCCGGAACGCGCATGCCCCTCGCGATCGCCGCATTGCTGGTCGCGGGCGTCTTTGGCTTCCCCGCGATCACGCGCTGGTTGGGGCAGGCGACCGCATTGTTCGCATCCATCTCCGCGTTTGTGCTGCCGGCGCTCATCTCATCCTTGGCGTTTGCGATCGTTCCGCTGATGTCGCTGGCTCCCGGCCGAGGCACGACCATCGAATCGATCACGTCGCTGCAGGGGCGAGACTCGATCTGGGAGCATTCGATCACGTTCTGGATGGTGTGGGTTCGTGACCTTCCCCAGGTGCTGTTCGGATTCGGCGCCAACGGCCAATATCTGTCCGGCGCTTCCATGAGCTATAAGGACGAACTGGAAGCGTTGGTGAGAAATCCAGAACTCGCGTTCGTGCACAATTCATTTCTGCAGCAGATCTTCGACGGCGGCGTGGTCGGCTGGGCGCTGCTGACCGCGGCGGCAGTCTGGGCCAGCATGCGTTTCGCGGACCGGCGACGTACCTGGGGAATTTGGGCCGTCAGTGCTATTACCGCGATGGCGGCGCTGTTGCTGACCAGCGTGACGGAGGTGTCGTTGTCTCCTGGTCCGGCAATGGATCCGTTCTGGGTGTTCCTCATCCTCGTCGGTGTCTCGTGCCAGGTCAGTTCGAAGACCAACGGGGACAGCGCCGTCGAGAGCTACAGCACCGATTCCATCACGCCGGGTTTGCGTCTGCCCCGTGATAACGCTTCTGAAGAGTTGGCGTCCACGAGCGGTGAAGCATCTCAAACGTGAAGCCGCGGCTCTCCGCTTCGGTGAGCCGCTCATCGAGCAGATCACCGTGAACCGTGTTCACGTACTTCACTTCGTTGCCGGTGGGTATCGAATCGGAGAAGAAGGCAGGATGGGCATCCCGAATCGTTTGCATGAGTTCGGGATAACTGTGGCGGTCTGAGTTGGCCCAAAATCCGGTGTCCTGCGGCGCGCGGCCATCGAAACCCCAGAGGCGGACATCTTTACTCAGGGTGCAACCCAGCGGCAGCAGCGAGTTGTTCAGGACATTCCCCAAGTGCGGAAGCCTGAACTGCCTCACCAAGTTGACGGAAATATCCGTGTGGTCGCCATGCGGTATCGGCACCAGCAGTCGTTCCACGTCTCGGAACTCCGAGCGCACGATGGTGTCGAACTGCGCTGGATACACAAACATGGTGCGGCCGTTGGACTCTCGAAGACGCTGCAGTGCGTCGGCACGAAATGCGCGGGCGTGAGCGGTGTGGCCGAAGTGATAGATCGCATCCCCCGCGGTCAGAAAATCCGGCTTCAGATGGTCCCAGAGCTCCTGATCGCGAACAATCGTGTTGCACGCCACGACAATTCCGTCGTCGAACGAACGGTCAACGGCCAGCTGCAGCGAAGGGCCGGTACCGAAGAGGTAGGCGGGACGCTGCCCTTCGGCTTGTAACTTCGCAACACGATCGGAGAACGCCTGGCGGGCCGAAATCGCCGCAGAGCGGGTGGCCCGACGGGCCGCCAGCGCGGTTCCGAGATCCATCAGGTCCCAGCCGTCGACGGGATTGGTCTCGTAGTCCAGATTGGCAACCCAGCGCAATCGCCGCAGCGGAAAGACCGCGAGGGCCGTCGAGTCGGCGGCTGTGACCGCCGTGCTGCGGACGTAGTCAAGCGGGGCAGCCGCCCTCACCTGACGAACCTCGAGCGGCTGGCCGAGGTGAGCGATCAGGAAGCGAAGGCGCGCTTCTACTTCGGAGCTCTTGTCCTGCGACGCGTTACCGGTGACGAGCAGAACCTCCCGCCGGCGCAGGGGCCTTCTGAGGACGTTCGCCGCTTCGTTGAACCCTCGCCAGAATGACAACTTCGCTCGTCGACTGAGCGAAGGAAGATGACGACTCAACGCTAGCCCCGGCGAAGCGAGCCGAGAATGCGGCGCGGCAACGAGCCATACCAGCTCAGACAGCGCGATACATCCTGCTGATCCCGGAAAGCCAACACGTTGCCCCAACATTTCGCGATATCCGCGGGAGGGTCGGTGTACAGCCCGCGCCAGCGATGCGCGGTGCCGTACTCGACGATGGGCTCCCACACCGAATAGACAACGTGGTAGCCGAGGTCCCGAACGTAGGCGCTGCTGTCGGCCACCGAATACCCTAGCGGGACGGTCTTGCGGTCCTCGAACTCGTAGAGAACGAATCGCGGGTTGTAACTCCAGTCGAACCCTTTGAGCGCAAAGAAATCGAACCCTTCGATATCGACCTTCAGGAAGTCCACATTTTGAACTTTCCTGGCGCGCAAGTCTTCTGCGAGCGTCACCAGATCAACGTGCGTCGTCGCCTCATGGGACTCGTGAAAAGGCGAAAGGGTGCTGACGCCCGTTGACACTGGCGATGTGAACAGCGAAACGTGCTCTGCGGGCTTATCGGATACGCCGGAGGTGGAGAGTTGGACGCGAGGATCGCCACCGACGCGGCGTTCGAATTCTTTGCGGTTCGAGGGGTCAGGCTCATATGCAACGACCGACCAGTTCAACTTGAGGAACTCGGCGGTTACGGTGCCGAAGTGCGCACCCACGTCGACCAGAACAGACTGAGTGTTGTCGACCCGGCTCGATGCGAGACTCGCGACGATCTCGGCCTCTTCAATCCAGTGCCGGTGCGCAAGCTCGCGCTTGACAGCGCGCAGTCGTCGGGCGATCGGGACAGGTAGCCGCGCGACAATAGCCGACTGTTTTTTCCCCACCGACGAAACCTAACACGCAATGAGACGGGCCGAGATGTCCGAAGAGTTGCCCAACGCGGCCGCATTAGTTCGCAGGATGTTGACGGGGGCCGATGCCCGCTACGATCAGCCAACCATGGCCATTCTCGGGACAGACTGATGCCTGCCGCCTCTCCATTCACTGCTCCAGTCGCTCACCACGGCGAGGGGCCGTTCTGGGACTTCCGCCGCAACCAACTCCTCTGCATGGACGTCCTGACCGGCACCGTCGTGGCCATCGAGTCCGACGGCTCGGGTCAGCGCTATCCCGTCCCCAGCCGGGCAGCGACCACGATCAGGCGGTGTTCTGGCTCCGGGTTCGTGATCGCAACCGAACGCGGTGTTGTTCTCGCCGATGACGACCTGACCGTCTTCACACATTTCGCAACGGTGACCAAGGATCCTGGAGTGCGCACCAACGACGGTGGATGCGACCCTTCTGGGGCATTCGTCATCGGCACGATGTCATATGACGAACGCCCGGGCCAAGGGGCGGTGTACCGAGCGACGCCCGACGGCAAAGTGACCGAAATCCTTGCGCCCGTGACCATTTCTAACGGCGTGCAGTGGTCGAGTGATGGCACGAGGGTGTTTTATATCGACACCCCCACGCGCCGGGTGGACGTCTTCGATGTCGACCAACGCACTGGAGCATGGTCTGGTCGGCGAACCCACATCCAGGTCGATGACGTACCGGGATTTCCCGACGGCATGGCGATCGACCACGAAGGCGGCCTATGGGTGGCGTTCTGGGGCGGTGGCGCCGTCAATCACTACGATGCCGAGGGCCAGTTCGTGGAGACCATCAGCGTGCCGGGTGTCAGCCAGGTCAGTTCGTGCACGTTCGGGGGCGCCGACGGAACCGTCCTGTACATCACGACGTCCAGGCAGGGTCTTCGCGCAGATCAAGAACCGAACGCCGGAGCGGTATTCGCCGCCCAGACGTCCACTCGAGGCGCCGCGCAGGCCGAATTTGCGCTGAGCACAACATGATTGCGCGACACTCCTAGCAAGGGCCGGCCAGGCCGCACTAGACGATCTGGAACGTCGAGCCCGTCTCGCGCCCGGTCTCAGCTTGCCAATCGGCATGGTCCTCGACAGTTTCGGGGCGCTGGAACTCGATCTTCTGCCCCGCCTTCAACCGGATCGAATTGTCGTAGGTCGAGTATCCGATCGGGTCACGCGCATGGTAACTGTAGGAGCCGTATGCGTCGTCGAAAACATTGTTTCGGATGGTGATATCGGCAGGCGTGGCCCAGAGATAAGTCAGCAGATGGACGCGCACATTCTGGTCTGGCCTAACGTCGGAGAACTCCGAAAAGCCGGCCCGTTCGCAGGTGTTTCCCTCGAGCACAATTCTCTGAAAGCCCGATGCAGCGTCGCTGCCCTTCGACCAAAATTCGAAGGACTGGCTGCAGTCATGTATGTGGTTATTGCGAACGGTGATGTCCTCCCAGCCGCCATCGGCTCCCGCATCACCCTGCGCACTCCACGCCACGTCATAGACCTCGGCGATCTCGTTATCTTCGACCATCCAGCGTTTTGCGCCGACCCAACTCTGGATGCCATTTCCGTACCTGCGATCGGTCCCGTCGAGCATCAACGATCCGCCGATGTAGTCGACCAGACAATCGTGAATTCTGACGTCAGCGCCGGTCCCGTGGATACCGCATCCGCCCGTGCCAGTTATGTGCAGATCGTGAATGTCGTTTGACCCTGCCATGCAGGAAATAACGGTCCCTGTCGACTTGCCGCCGTTCCCATTCGCAGCTCCCCTGATGTCCGCGGCCAGTGTCGTCGGGTTGTCCGGCGCGACAACGTAGAGCGTGTGGCTCTCGTTGTCAGAGTAGAAGTCCCACGGCTCACTCAAATCGTCTCGCACCATCTTGAGGGCGGGCTTTACCTCACCGTCGACGACCAGGTAACCGATATTGGACTCAACAGTGGACGTGTAGCCGTCGTGGGTACTCGGCGTTCCGAGGTCGATCTTCCACACGTTGTCGGAATCTCTGACCCACCCGTCAGGGCGATTCAGAATCTTCCACATCGCCAGTGTGGGGCGAGTGCCATCGCCGTAAGCCCCCACTTCACACCCGAAGGGTAGTGCCAGCTCGCCGTAGAACGTGTTACCCCTGCGGAAGAGAAGAACCGACCCATCTTGAGGCAATGCGACATTCGCCTTCTGAATCGTTGCCCATGCAGTCTCGGGGGTCAGTCCATCGGCATCGTCGGATCCCGATGCAGCTACATAGAACGTCGGCTTTCCACTATCGCTAGAGGCCGCTGCCAGGGGCGCTTTGGCGATTTCCAACAACGGGACTGCCACGACCGCGGTGGTGGCGAGCGCAGCATTCCGCAGGAGCGTGCGACGGGAAAGCACTCGGCCCATCTCCGCTACAACCCTTCCCTTTGACCCATCACGGGTACTTCGGTTCAGCTCGCGTCGTTGCTGTCGCTATCCCCCAAGTCAAGTCTACGAATGCTGAGCAGTGGTCGCGGCCACGACACAAGCGGGTATCGCTCATCGCGGCGCGCCCTCGCGCGCCGCGGCTCCGTGTCACGTCGTCCCATCGACCTGGCACGACCCGCCAGACCAGGCATGACGCGGCACAAGGCGGTCCAACTATGTTCGCTGCCCGCGAAGGCTTGTTGTTTACGTCACTTTTGCCGAGGGTGCGCGCGCATCACTCGCCCAGGAGCCGTCGCCACATCGTCAGATAGACCTCGACCGTCCGCTGCCAGCTGAAATGCGCCTGAACGAGGCCCCGTGCGGATCGGCCGAGATTGCCAGCATGTTCACGGCTGTTCATCAGCGTGACCACGTGGCGCGCGATGCCGGCGGGCGAATCCCCGACCAGCGCATGCTCGCCGTCATTGAGTCCGGCGATAGGACCCGCGCTGGCGGGATTGAGGACAACGGGACAGCCCATCGCCATCGCGCGGATCGCCTTCATCAAGATGCCGGCATCCACCATCGTCGGCGCCAACGTGACTGCGGCATTGCGGAATTCGGCGTCGTAGTCCTCGACCTCGCCGACCACCGTCACCCCGGGATATGACCCCAGCGCTCGAACGTCGGGGCTTGGCCGCGCGCCGAAGATCCGTAGCTCCGCGTCTGGGATCTGAGCACGGACGAGCGGCATCACCTCTCGCGCGAGATAGACCGCAGTCACCTCGTTCTCCAGGCGCCATAGAGCGCCACCGAATGCCGCGGTGTGCGCCCGGTTCCCGATCCAGCCCTCCGCGGGAACGCTGACGCCGACAGGCGCTACGTCGACACCACGCGATCGCGCGGCCTTCGCCTTGTCACGCTCGCTGAAGACAAACAATGCGTCGATTCGCTCGAGGATTGCGTCCCGCAGACGCAGTGTCTTGGCCCGCTCAAGCCGTTGCAACCAATAACGCAACGCGGAGAGCTCGTCTCGTGGCCGCACCGCGACCTCACCCGGCAGGTCATGCAGCATGATGCTGGTCGGCGCCGGCCCAACTGAACGTAGTAACGGCTCAGCGGTCTGGGAGTACTCCGCGTGCAGAATGTCCGGCTTGATCAGCTTGGCAATTGCGGTTGATTCACTGGTCGATCGTCGTGACCAGGAACCGCGGGCCGCATAGGGATAGGTGTCGAAGCGATCAATCTGTCGCAGCCGTACAGGCGAGCCGGAGTAATACGTCACTCCGTCCACGCGCCAGGTCGTCAGCGTCCCGTGGTGTTGACCGGGTGCATAGACGTGCAAGTCCACCAGTTTCGCGAGGGCGGTCACCAGCGGCAGGGCAATGTCGTTGGCAGCGTGGTCATGGGTCAACAACGGCGAATACGGCGTCAGCAAGAGAACTTTCACCGACGGGGGCTCACAGAGGTCGGCGGCCTCAGCCCGTGGAAGGTTCCCCTGACGACGGCACGCGCCTTCGCAAGGCGACCCTCTTGTTCTCTGATCAGCACCCAAACCAGAGGCCGCAGCGACTCGAGACCGCCACGACCGACGAGAAGCCGTCGGCGAGAAATCCCGATATCCCCGGCGAACGTGAATCGGTTACGCGACACCCAGTAATAAAAGGTCGTGGTTCGGCCCGATCCCGACGAACCGCCGACTTCGTGCCACAGCCGGGCAGCGGGCACCACACCGAGTCGGAACCCGAGACGGCGAGCCTGCCAGCAGAGAAAGGTGTCTTCCCAGTAGAGGAAATAATTTCGGGGAAATCCGCCGATCGCTCGGAAGGTCGATACGCGCATCATCGGCGATGTACCCGTGATGAATTCGGTCTCGAATGGCCGCTCGGGAGCTTCCGATAGTCGGGATCCGAAAAACCCATGCCGCACGCGCATTTCGCGTGTACTGATCGTTCCGCCGCAATACCAAATCTCTTCTCCCTCCCCCTCGTCGCTGTAGATGAGCGGGGAAACGATGTCGAACGTGCCGGCGTCCAGCGCCTCTTCGAGGCGTTCCAGACATCCCGGTTCAGGCCGGGCATCCGAATTCAGAAACCAGAAAGTGTCGGTGTCACCCACGAAATCGCTCTCGGCGAGGGTGTTGTTGCCGACTCCGAAACCTAGGTTCTCCTCGCTCAATTGGAGCGTCACCCGCTCCAGCCCCTCGAGTCCGCCTTGAAGGGCTCGCACGTTGTCGGGCTCGGACCCGTTGTCGAGTACGTGAATGAAGATGGGGCGTCCGTTGGGTGTCCGGTCCGGGAATTCCCTGACGAGCCGAGATGTCATCTCCGGCGTGTTGTAGTGAACCGTCAGGATTCTCAGAGCGCCTGTGACGCTATTAGTCATCGCAGTCCACGGCCCGTCAGTCGGTGTGACCCTGGATCAAGGTGTGCCATTCTTCTGCCCCCCGAATTGAATAGGCCGTGGCCGAAGCCAATTGATCGGCTCTGGCATGTGCGGCTGCGTTGACCGCGGCCAACCACGATGTTGGGTCATCCCAATCATCAACGCCACCTGGGAATTCCGCGCCCAGAACCGACGTCAGGAAGCCCGTTCTGCGACCGACGATAGGCACGCCGGCCTCCAGTCCGCGCAACGCCACCCCGCTCTGGAAGTAGTACCGATAGGGCAAAAGGACAACCGCGGCTGACGCCAGCAGCTGCTTGAACTCATCCTCTGGCAAGAATCCATCGATGACGCGCCAGCCCGGGATGGCCGGCCACCCCCGACCCGCGACCGTTGGCTGCCAGCCACCCGCTCGTAGCGTCGGAGCGATCGCTGCCATCACGTCCAGATCGCGCGCGGGTTTGTACTGTCCCAGAACAAGAACCGTGTCCTTGGCAGGGCGAACAACGGATAGATCGGGTGCCCGCATCGGATGCGGCGCGAGATGGACGCGGTCCTCCCCGAAGTATTTGGTCGCGATGACGTGGGCTTCCGGACTCATCGTGACCAGATGTGGCCACGCCGACCCGCACAACCGAGCCGCCCGCTCGGCGGCCTGTGCCGTCAGGCCATTTTGGGTGACCAGGGGTTCCGGGTCGTGCATCGCGATGAGAGTCTCGTGCGCTCGATGTCGCCACAGCGGCATCTCCCACCAGCCGAGGAGTGGCCACGCGACCACATTGGGTCCACCCGACGCAACGTACCGGCGAACATTCCACACATGTGCGCCGAGTGCGCGAGCCTTGGCAAGCTTGTCGCCGCCGACCTCCCCATCACGTGACGCCAGCCGTACCGTCGGCACGCCACGACTGTCCATGGACTCGATCAATCGCTCCACGAAATGCTCGGACACCTTGTGCAACGGGCTATAGATCCGTACTGACGGGCTTCTGCGGGGGTCGTTCAACTGGCCTCTACTGCCGTTCATCGTGGTGTTCCGGAGATTCATTCGTTTTCGTCTAGAGGGAGCACACGTCGATGCAGACGTCTATTATGACCCTAACATCCGACCGCCATTTCCGACTGACTAAAGCCGTTCGTCGAGATAGCGACTCTACAATCTGATGGCTATATCGAGGGGGATTGACCATGAGAACGCTTGAGGAGATCTTCACAGAGACGATCGCGGTGAAGACCCGGGTCCTGAATGATCCGGCGCTATTGGAAACGGTCCGCGCGGTCGGGGATCGGCTGATCGAAGGCTACCGCGCCGGGTCGCGGGTGTTCATGTGCGGCAACGGCGGCAGTGCAGCCGATGCGCAACACTTTGCCGCTGAACTGACCGGACACTTCATCTTCGACCGGCCGCCGCTTGGCGCTGAAGCACTACATGGCAATTCGTCACACCTCACGGCGGTTGCGAACGACTACGACTACGACACCGTGTTTGCTCGCGCACTCGAGGCGTCCGCCCGCCCCGGCGATACCCTCGTCGCGATCAGCACCTCCGGGAATTCGCCGAATGTTCTGCGCGCGGCCACCGTGGCACGCGACATCGGCGTCACCGTCGTCGCGATGACCGGCGAGACCGGTGGAAAGCTCGCAGAGTTCGCGGACTTTCTGATTAATGTCCCGTCACGCGATACCGGGCGAATTCAAGAATCCCACATTGTTTTTATCCATGCGATTTCTGAGCACGTGGAATATGCAATGTTCGCACGACAGGAATAGCCATTGCCAACGCAGTTGGAAATTCGCCAAATCGTCGCCGATCGGATCGGGCGCGACTGGTGTCTATTTCTCGACCGGGACGGCGTCATCAACCGGCAGATCGTCGATGACTATGTACGTAGCTGGGCAGACTTCGAGTGGTTGCCCCGAGCGCGCGACGCGATCAAGAAGCTCAGTGAATGGGCGCCGCATCTGGTGGTCGTCACCAACCAGCAAGGCGTAGGCAAGCACCTGATGAGCATCGACGCCGTCACCACGATTCACCAGAACATTCAGGCGGCGCTGATTCAGGACGGCGTGACCGTCAACGGGTTTCAGGTGTGCCCCCACCTGGAGTCACAGCACTGCTCCTGCCGAAAGCCTCAGCCTGGACTTGTGCTGGATTGGCTGAATGACCATCCCGCCGTCGAGGCGTCGCTGAGTGTCGTCGCAGGGGACAGCCCAAGTGACATGGAGTTGGCTCAGAACGTCGCGACGGCAGTTGGCGGCTGTGTCAGTATTGGAATCGGGGGGCGAGCAAGTGTCGTGGGGTTCGCCAACGCATCATTTAATTCCCTCTGGGACTTCGCGGTCGCAGTTGAGCATGCGAGGGAGGAACTGGGCTCATGACTGTTGTACGCGGGCGGGCCCCTCTGCGACTCGGCCTGGGCGGCGGAGGAACCGATGTCGATCCGTACTGTAAGGAATTCGGGGGGCGAATTCTCAACGCCACGATCGATCGTTATGCGTACGCCTTCGCCGAACGCGCGGACGACGACGAAGTAGCCTTCCGCTCCCCCGACCGGGATCGCGCAGGCAAGGCCCGGATCGACGACCTCGCTTCGCTCGAGGACGGTTTTCCGTTGCACGTGGCCGTGTACCGGCGAGTGGTCAAGGAGTTCAACGGTGGTGCGCCGTTCCCCCTCAAACTGGCCACCCAGGTCGACGCCCCACCCGGGTCGGGGTTGGGCTCGTCGTCGGCACTGGTCGTAGCGATGCTGGTGACGACCTGCGACCTGATCGGAGTCACTCCCGGACCGTACGAGCTCGCGCGTCTGGCCTGGGAGGTCGAGCGCGTCGATCTCGGGATGGCGGGCGGCTGGCAGGACCACTATGCGGCGGCATTCGGCGGATTCAACTTCATGGAGACCCGTCCCGAGAGCGACGGCGATGTGGTGGTGAATCCGCTTCGGATCCGGCGCGAGGTGATCGCTGAATTGGAGGCATCCTTGCTCCTCTACTTCGGCGGGGTGTCCAGGTTGTCGTCCGAGGTCATTGCCGAGCAGCAGCGCAACGTTGAGCAGCGAGACGAGGACGCGCTGAAGGCAACTCATGCGCTACGGACCGAGGCGCTGGAGATGAAAGACCTTCTGGTACTGGGCGATATACCGGGCTTCGCCGAATCACTGCTCCGCGGCTGGGAGGCGAAAAAGCGTCTCGCCTCGCGGATCTCCAACCCCACGATCGAACGCGCGTATCAAGTCGCGCAGTCGAGCGGCATGGTGGCGGGCAAGGTGTCCGGTGCCGGCGGTGGCGGCTTCTTGATGATGATCGTGGACCCCCGGCGGCGGATCGAGGTCGTCCGGAACCTCGAGCAACAGTGCGGCGGATCCGTGGCGCCCTGCTTGTTCACCAAGAGCGGTGCCGCGACGTGGCGTCTTCCTTCTCGTCCGGCCAAGCGGCTGTCGGAGGCCTGACCGCCGATGCAGTTGGTAGTGCTTGCGGGCGGTCTTGGCACCCGGTTGCGCGGAGCGATTCCCGAAGGGCTGCCAAAGCCGATGGCGCCGATCGGCGGCAAGCCGTTTCTCGAACATCTTCTCGATCGCGCAATTGCGCAGGGAGTCAACAGTATTCACTTGCTCGTTGGCTACGCTTCCCACGTCATCACCGAGCATTTCGGCAGCGTTTACCGCGATGTGCCGGTCACCTATAGCTTCGAGGACACTCCACTCGGCACGGGCGGGGCGCTCAAGGCTGCCGCCGACCATCTCGCCGACGAGTTCGTCTTCGCCAACGGCGACACCTTTGCCGACGTCGATTTCGTCAAGCTGCTAGGCCTGCTCGGATCCGGCTCCCTGAGCATGAGCCTGGCGAACATCGACGACGTCGGCCGGTACGGGAGCGTCGTCACCGACGGCGATGTCGCGATCGGATTTCGGGAGAAGGGCGGTACCGGACCGGGTTTGGTCAATGCCGGCACATATGGATGCCGTCGCGCCCTGCTCGCCTCGTTCCCGGATCGCATGTCGTTCTCTTTCGAGACCGACTTCCTTGCGCCACAACTCCCGACCTTGCGACCTCGCTTTCAGGTCGTGGAATCCGGAATCGTCGATATCGGCACTCCTGAGTCCTATGTCTTCGCGAACACGCTTGTGAAGGCGCCGCCAGCGTCGGCCGCGGACTGACAGCCGTGCCCGCTGGTCAGGAAGTCAGCCACACAGCGCTGTGGTGTAATCGCTGGACACCACCCTGGGGGTCCAACAGATTGGAGAAGTGGTGCCATCAGTAGCGATCATCGGAACGCGGGGTTATCCGAGCTATTACGGTGGCTTCGAGACGGCAGTTCGCAAGGTCGCGCCATACCTGGCTGACAAGGGCTGGGACGTCACGGTGTACTGCCGTCACGGCGCTACGCGGCTCGACGATCCGGACACCGACCCCAGAGTTGCCACACCGTTGACACGTGGCCTCGAGACGAAGAGCCTGAGCACGCTGTCGTACGGGCTCACCTCGAGCGTCGACGCCGCGATTCGCGGCCACGACGCAGCGCTGGTGTTCAACGTCGGCAACGGCTATTTCCTACCGTTGCTCAAGGCTCGCGGCATCCCGTCGCTCGTCAATGTCGACGGCATCGAATGGGAACGCGCCAAATGGAATCCACTGGCCAGATTCGTCTTCCGCACAGGTGCCGAGTTCACGGCGCGCACCGCTGACCGTCTGCTCTTCGACGCGCGCGCGATCGAGAAGTACTGGCACGAGAAGTGGGGCCTCGACGGCGCCTTCATTCCGTACGGATCCGAGGTGCCGCCACCACTGCCGGTGCCTGATGGCCTGGAGCATCGCGGTTATGTGCTCAGCGTCTGCCGCCTCGTGCCAGAGAACAGCATCCCCGAATTCTTCGCGGCAGTGCCCAAGGTCGCCGCGCAACACCCGGTGGTGATTGTCGGCAGCTCGGGCTACAACGACGAATGGGACACCGCAGCAAGGGAACTCGCAGCGAACCACCCGTCGGTGACGTGGACGGGCCACATCAGTGAATACTCCCGCCTGTTGGCACTGTGGCAGCACGCGGGCGTGTATTTCCACGGCCACACTGTCGGGGGCACGAATCCCACACTCGTGCAAGCGATGGCGGCCGGTGCGCCGATTCTCGCCCGCGACACCATCTACAGCCGCGAAGTGCTGGGCGCGGCAGGAAAGTTCGTGGCCCCCAATCCTGACGAGATCGCGGAAACGATCCTCGCGATGATGGCGAACCCCGACAACTTGGACGAGGCATGTCGGGCGAATGTCCAACGAGCGAACGAACACTACTCGTGGGAGCAGGTCTGCCACGACTACGAGCACGAACTTCGTGTGCTCGCCACCAGAGAGCGCGTGGGCTTCGGTAAACGAGTGGTCGCAGCGGCGGGCACCCAGCTCAAGAAGCTGGTGCGAAAAGCAGTGCTGTCCTACAGCGTGCGCAACCGGCATCGCAAAGCAGATCAGATTCTCACCTTCCTGCAGGAGCAGAACGTCAAGGATGTGCTGCTCGTCGGAACGATGGGCGACGAGCACATCGGGAACAGCGGAATGGTCAACGCGGGAATCGTCGAGAAGCGGCTCGCGGCGAACTACGAAGTGAAGATGAGCATCAATATCGAGCCCGCAATCACGGCCTACCCCTTCATGATTGCCGACGCCAGGGATATGCCGTTCGAGGACGACTACGTCGACTTCGCGCTCGCCAATGCGATCATCGAGCATGTCGGCCAAGAGGCCGAACAGCGCAAGATGGTCGAGGAGATGACGCGGGTGGCCCGCACGTGGGTCATCACGACCCCGAACAAGTGGTTTCCGATCGAGTCACACACCTCGGCGATCTTTCTGCACTGGTTTCCGGCCTGGAGCAGAAAGCATGAAGCGGACTTCACTCGACTCCTGTCGCGTCGCCAATTCCGGAAGCTCCTCCCTGCGGGCGCCGAACTGTCGGGTGCCCCGTGGAGCCCTACCTTCACTGCCCGCTACACCAGGCGGTGACCCGGGTTCTACGATCGTGCGACACCATCGACCACGCCGAATCAACACCGACCCGAAGGCCCTGCCCTGCACATCTTGTTTGTATGCACAGGCAATATCTGCCGGTCGCCGACCGCAGAGCGACTTGCCCTCACCTACGGTGCTGAACTAGGCATTTCCGACCTCACGACCTCCAGCGCCGGAACCCGCGCCGTCATCGGTCACCCGGTGCACCCCGATGCGGCAACCGTCCTCGAGCAGCTTGGTGGTGACGCGTCGCAGTTTGCCGCGCGCCAGCTGACCGCGAAGATCGCACTGAACGCCGATCTCGTCCTCACGATGTCCAAGGCGCACCGCGACGCTGTCCTGGAACTGGCACCTCGGCAGCTCCACAAGACGTTCACACTCGTCGAGGCGGCCAAGCTCGCGCAGGATTACGACGCCGAACGTCTTCAGGACCTTGCTGCGCTGCGTGGACAGCTACCCGCACGCGATGTGCACGACATCCCCGATCCGATCGGCCGCGAACCCGAGTTCTTTGCCGAGGTCGGCGCCAACATCACCGACGCCCTACGGCCCATCCTGCAAATCTGTCGGCAGGCCTGACCAACTGGATGGACGGCTTCGAGGAGCGCCGGCCGCGGAGGACGAAGGTCACCGAGTCCTCCCGTTCGCTATGCGAAAACACCCTCTCCGTGAGAGTATTCGGAAGGGTCAACGACGTCACTGCGGGGATAGCGTGACGTTCCTTGGGGGGAAAATGACGGCAATCAACGACAGGCTGGATTCACCGGCCCAGGTCGTGCCGATTCCGGAGCAACTTCCGGCATGGCAACAGAGTTATTCACGCAGGCTGGGCGCGGTCGACCTGATCGGCGTCATCCTTTCGGTCGGTCTTGCCCAATGGCTGCGCTTCGGCGCGTTGCCGGAGAACGATCTGGGCTACCGCTATTCGAACTACTTGCTGGTTTCGGTCGCCATCGCCGTGCTCTGGATGCTGGCGTTGTCGATCAACCACTCGCGCTCGCCGCGGATCATCGGATCCGGCGCCGAGGAGTATCGACGCGTCTGGGTGGGGACCGCAGCGGTATTCGGGGGCATCGCGATCATCTCGATGTTGTTCAAACTCGAGATCGCTCGCGGCTACCTGGTGATCGCACTCCCAGCCGGCATCGTCTTCCTCGGCCTGGGTCGATGGGTCGCTCGCCGCATCGTCGTGCGGGCACGACAGAAGTACGGCCGTTGCATCACCCGTGTGGTCGTCGTCGGCAGCGCCCCGGCAGTACGGGACCTGTCGAGGTCGTTGGCCCGCGAGGAATGGTCTGAATACGAGGTCGTCGGCGCCTGCATTTCCGGCCCGCTCAACCGGACCGAACTCACCGTTCCCGGTGTCGGAACGATCCCGACCTTCGGGGACGAGACCAACGTGGTCGGTGCGGTCACCGCCACCAACAGCCATGCGGTAGCCATCACCGCTACCGAACGGCTCGACGGCCGCGGCATCCGGAATCTGTCCTGGGAGCTCGAGAAACTGAACATCGACTTGCTCGTCGCGCCCGGAGTCGTCGATGTCGCCGGTCCGCGACTGCAGATGCGCCCAGTCGCCGGCCTCCCGCTGATCCACGTCGAGAAGCCGCAGTACCACGGCGCCAAGCGATTCCAGAAGCGCCTCTTCGACATCGTCTTCTCCAGCACCGTTCTCTTGTTCGGACTGCCCGTCCTGGTGGCCCTCGCGCTCGCGATCAAGCTGACCAGCAAGGGCCCGATCTTCTACCGTCAGGAGCGGATCGGGCTCGATGGCGAGCCGTTCGAGATGATCAAGTTCCGCACGATGGTCGACGGCGCCGACAAGATGCGCGCCGAACTCGCCGAACTGAACGAGAGTGAAGGCGGGGTGCTGTTCAAGATGCGCAGCGACCCGCGGATCACCCCGGTCGGTCGGTTCCTGCGCAAATACAGCCTTGACGAGCTACCTCAGTTCATCAACGTCTTCAAGCGCGACATGAGCGTCGTGGGTCCGCGGCCCCCGCTGGCCGGTGAGGTCAAGTCCTACGACGACTATGCGAAGCGGCGGCTCCTCGTGCGGCCCGGTATCACGGGATTGTGGCAGGTCAGCGGTCGCTCGGATCTGTCGTGGGAAGACTCGGTTCGGCTCGACCTCTTCTACGTCGAGAACTGGTCGATGATCTCCGACCTGCTCATTGCGGTGAAGACCCTACGAGCAGTGTTGGGCCACAGCGGCGCATACTGATACACCCGGCCGATCAGCGCGTGCCGGCAACGGACCGGCACTCCTGAAGGGTCATCGCCGCTTGTCACGCACGATCCGCGTCGCACTGTGGACGACCTTCGCCGTCGCGACACTGCTCCTCACCGCCCTGGCGCTGATCGCACGCACCCAGCCGATATCGACCATTCCCAGCCTGGTGCTCGCGGTTGGGTCACCGTACGTCTGGCTGGCCGCGTTCGCCGGCGTCATCGTGGCAGCATCGTGCCGCCGGTACCTGCTGTCGATGCTTGCCGTGGCGGTCGTGGCGGCCAGTCTCGCCGTCCAGATCTCGTGGTATTACCTCGGAAGACCAGCGGATGTTGGCGCCTACCAAGACATCCGGGTGCTCTCGTCGAATCTGCGACATGGGCAGGCGGACCCCACCTTCATCGTCAAGCTGGCTACAGGTGAGGCCGACGTCGTGACCGTCGCCGAGCTGACACCCGGGGCAGTCAACCGTCTCCAGAAAGCCGGCATCGACGCCGCATTCCCCTACTCGCATCTGCTGCCTGCCCCCGGCGCCGGCGGGATCGGCATATGGAGCCGCTATCCGCTCTCGGTGCTGTCGGCACCACGGCACCGCGGCGTGAGCATGCCGGCCGCGCAGCTGGAGATCCCCGGTCTGCGATTCGAGCCGCTGCTGGCCAGCGTCCACGTCTACTCACCCATCGCGGGCGACACGAACACGGTCGCCGAGTGGCGGGGCGGAATGGCCGGCGCGAAGGTGCAATTGGACAATTTCGCTCGCACAGCTGGGCCCGGAGCGGTGATCATCGGCGGCGATTACAACAGCACCCCGGATATGCGCCAGTTCCGGGATCTTCTGACCAACGGTTACCGCGATGCCGTCGAACAGAGCGGGTCCGGGTTCGCGCCGACGTTTCCCGCCAACCGGAAGTTCCCGCCGGTCATCACCATCGACCACGTGCTGACCCGGAATGCCGCCGCCTCATCGGTGCGGACCATCGAGGTTCCGGGCTCGGATCACCGCGCGGTGCTCACCACGGTTCAGGTGCCCCTGGACCCGACCGCGTCCTGAAACGACAAGTGGCCACCTACCTCAGTAGGTGGCCACTCGCGTCGAGACTTAAGCCTCTTCGGTGAAGTTCCGGATGACGGCCGGGTCGACCGGGATGCCCGGGCCCGTGGTCGTCGACACGGTGATCTTCTTGAGGTAGCGGCCCTTCGAGGACGACGGCTTGGCACGGAGCACCTCGTCCAGCGCGGCACCGTAGTTCTCGGCCAGCTTCTTCTCGTCGAAGGATGCCTTGCCGATCACGAAGTGCAGGTTGGCCTGCTTGTCGACGCGGAAGTTGATCTTGCCGCCCTTGATGTCGCTGACGGCCTTGGCCACATCCGGAGTGACGGTGCCGGTCTTGGGGTTCGGCATCAGACCGCGCGGGCCCAGCACGCGGGCGATGCGACCCACCTTGGCCATCTGGTCGGGCGTGGCGATCGCGGCGTCGAAGTCGAGCATGCCGCCCTGGATCTGCTCGATCAGGTCGTCGCTGCCAACGATGTCCGCACCGGCTTCCTTGGCCTGCTCGGCCTTCTCGCCGACCGCGAAGACGGCGACACGTGCGGTCTTACCCGTGCCGTTGGGCAGGTTGACCGTGCCGCGGACCATCTGGTCGGCCTTGCGCGGGTCGACGCCGAGCCGGATCGCCACCTCGACGGTCGCGTCCTGCTTCTTCGACGACGTCTCCTTGGCCAGCTTCGCAGCTTCCAGCGGCGAGTACAGCTTGGTCTTGTCGACCTTCTCCGCGGCTTCGCGGTAGGCCTTGCTCGTCTTGCTCATTTCGTTCTCCTAGTTGATGAGGTCGTGGTTCTCGGGCCGATGCCAGCCCTCCCACGCGTTCCGTCTTATTCGACTGTGATGCCCATCGACCGGGCGGTGCCGGCGATGATCTTGGCAGCCTGATCGATGTCGTTGGCGTTGAGATCTTCCTTCTTGGTCTCGGCGATCTCGCGCACCTGATCCCACGTCACCTTGGCGACCTTGGTCTTGTGCGGTTCGGCCGAACCCTTCTGGATACCGGCAGCCTTGAGCAGCAGCCGTGCAGCCGGCGGGGTCTTCAGCGCGAAGGTGAAGCTGCGATCCTCGTAGACGCTGATCTCCACGGGGATGACGTTGCCGCGCTGGTTCTCCGTCGCGGCGTTGTACGCCTTGCAGAACTCCATGATGTTGACGCCGTGCTGGCCGAGCGCAGGGCCGACCGGCGGGGCGGGGTTGGCCTGCCCGGCCTGGATCTGCAGCTTGATCAGCCCGACGACCTTTTTCTTCGGGGCCATTGGGGGTTGTTTCCTTTCTAGTGATCGCGGACAGCGATCAGATCTTGGCGACCTGGGTGAAGGTCAGTTCGACGGGTGTCTCGCGGCCGAAGATGGACACCAGCACCTTGAGCTTCTGCTGCTCGGCGTTGACCTCGCTGATCGAGGCCGGCAGCGTCGCGAACGGGCCGTCCATGACGGTGACCGACTCGCCCACCTCGAAGTCCACCAGGATCTCCGGGCGTTCCAGCGTGGCCTCCGAGGACGCGGCAGCCGCGGTCGAGGCCGCCTTGCCGGGCTTCTTGGCCGCGCCCTGCGGCAGCAGGAACTTCACGACGTCGTTCAGCGACAATGACGTCGGTCGCGAGGTCGCGCCGACGAATCCGGTCACGCCGGGGGTGTTGCGTACAGCGGCCCACGAGTCGTCGGTCAGGTCCATCCGAACCAGGATGTAGCCCGGCAGCACCTTGCGATTGACCTGCTTGCGCTGGCCGTTCTTGATCTCGGTGACCTCTTCAGTGGGCACCTCGACCTGGAAGATGTAGTCGCCGACGTCGAGGTTCTGCACGCGGGTCTCGAGGTTGGCCTTCACCTTGTTCTCGTAACCGGCGTACGAGTGGATGACGTACCAGTCGCCCGGCTTGCTGCGCAGCTCAGCCTTGAGCGCGTCGGCCGGATCGAGGTCCTCCTCGACGGCCTCTGCGGCGGCTTCCGTCGCGTCAGCGTCAGGCGCCGCCTCGATCTCAGGTGTGGTCTCGTCGATGTCGACACTCGCCGTCGCGGCGTCGTCGATGACATCGATGCCCTCACCCGTGGGCGTATCGCCTTCGGGGGTTGTCACTAGTCAGTCCTCTCTAAAACGTCAGCGTTCGCTAGCCGAACACCCACAGCACAAGCTTGGCCAGGCCCAGGTCGACCCCACCGATCAGGGCCACCATGAAGGCCAGGAACAGCAGGACCACGGTGGTGTAGCTGACCATCTGCTTGCGATTCGGCCAGATCACCTTGCGCAGTTCGGCTACGACCTGCTTGAGGTAATTCCAGACGAACAGGATCGGGTTGCGCGACGCTCCGGACTTCGCCTTTTTCTTGGCCTTGGCCTTCTTGGCGGGCTTGTCCTTGTCGACACCGAGTTCCTCGGCGGTCGATTCGGCTTCCTCCGGCTCGGCCAGCGCGGTGGCACCGGCTGCCCGGGACCGCTTACCAGTGGGACGCGCGGGGCGGGACACGGCGACGGCCTGGCCGCCGGTGTCCTCGTTGCCGTCGCCATTGCCTGCGGCGTCAGCACTCTCGCGCTCGTCGCTCACCGCATGCTCCTTTGTGTCGAGTGTCTAGGCCAAGTACCCCAGTCCGGTGTACCCCAGCCCGGTGTGCACTCTCCAGTGTCCACCATGTTCTGGTCCAGTCTTATTCAGTTATTGCAGGGGCGACAGGACTTGAACCTGCAACCTGCGGTTTTGGAGACCGCTGCTCTGCCAGTTGAGCTACGCCCCTCTGCAAAGGGAGCCCCACATGATTCGCGCGCTCCCCGTTCGGTCAACCCGAACCGACGGACAGCGCGCTTATCTGGGAAAACCCCGAGGTCCGAGTGTACAACGGCACATCGGGCAGGTGTTAATCCGCCGTTAGTCGTGAGTGACCGGCTTGCGGAGCACCTGCCCGGTCTCCGGATCCCAGCCGGCGGAAATCGAATTGTCGCCCTCGTGGCCCATCAGCGTGGTGAAGGATTCCATGATCACCTCGCCGTGCTGGTCGACCAGGACGTTGCGGGTGGTGACGATGTCGGCGCCGAAGCGCTCCTCGACGGATTCGATGTACATGGTGCCGCGCACCGAGTCACCCTCGACGATCGGTCGGTTGAACCGGAATTTCTGGTCCACCTGGACGATTTGCAACGTCTCCAAACCGATGTCGACATGCTGGAAGAAGTGGTTCTGGATCATCACCGCCAGGATCGACATGAACGTCGGCGACGCCACCAGGCCGGAATGCCCGAGTTCGGCGGCGGCCTTTTCGTCCATCGAGGCCGGGTCGGTCGATTTCACCGACTTCGCGTACTGGCGGATCTGCTCACGGCCCACCACAAAAGTGTCGGGGTATTCCCAGACCATCCCGCGGATATCAGTCTTGAGAGCCATCGGTTACGCCAGCTTTGCTGTCGCGACGGCGCGGCCGAAGATCTTCTTCCCGCCGGTGGTGGCGATCAGAGCGATCGTCACGGACTTGGTCTCGGGATCGGCCGATTTCACCTTGCCGGTGAACAGAATCTCGGCGCCGACCCCGTCATTGGGCACCGGCACGATCGCGGTGAAGCGCACGTTGAATTCGGTCACCGCGCCGGGGTCGCCGACCCAGGACGACACATAGCCGCCACCGAGACCCATCGTCAGCATGCCGTGAGCGATCGCGGTGTCCAGGCCGACCTGCTTGGCGATCTCGTCGTCCCAGTGGATGGGGTTGAGGTCGCCGGATACGCCGGCGTAGTTGACCAGATCGGCTCGGGTCAGAGTGATCACCCGTTCGGGCAGTTCCTCGCCCACCTTGACCGAACTGAACTCACGCAATGCCATCGTTGAAGCCACTCTTTCCGTCTTACTCACGCCGCCGGGCAAGCGGCGCGTGGGTCTCCTGTGCTACCGGCCGCCGGATGCGGCCGATAAATCAGCGCGACTCTTTGTGCGGCTGGTGCTGACCGCAGTTCGGGCAGAACTTCTTCAGTTCCAGCCGATCGGGGTCGTTGCGACGGTTCTTCTTGGTGATGTAGTTGCGGTGCTTGCACACCTCGCAGGCCAAAGTGATCTTCGGCCGTACGTCAGTACTGGAGGCCACGTCCGTTGCCTTCTTTCACGTTCTCGTTGCATCTACTACTAGTAGCGGTGGGGAGGCTCGATCTCCCGACCTCACGATTATGAGTCGTGCGCTCTAACCAGCTGAGCTACACCGCCCCGATAGGCACTTGCGGAACTCCGCGCCCAGAGGTCAGCCGAGATATCCGAGTGTCCACCGAGCCCCCTAACGGAATCGAACCGTTGACCTTTTCCTTACCATGGAAACGCTCTACCGACTGAGCTAAGGGGGCCTGACCCTCGACGCAAACTGACGCGCGGCGTGGGCCTTAAAGAGGGTACAGCCTGCTGCTCGGCTCAGCCAAACCGCACGTCGGAGCGACGGTCACGGGTGAACTCGACACCGTCGCTCACAGCTGATCACCCGAAATACCAGCCGAGTTCATCGCGCGTAAGTCCGTGTACGAGAACGCCCGACACCAGTCGTGGCTACTGTTGGGCCCAAGTGCGTTTGTGTAAAGTGCGAAACTTCGTTGCACGACGTCGAAGGGGTGGGGAGCAGCATGAAATTGGCACGGTTAGTAACAGCTTCGGTACTGGCGGCAAACGTCGCGGCCGTCGGGCTGGCCGGTCAGGCTGCGGCCACCGATGACATCACGATGAATGCGGTCGGCGTCTACGACCTTCTGTTCAAGAACCAGACAAAGGCGTCCGCCTTCTGGGTTGTCAGCCCGTGCGAGAACGACGCCGACCAGTGCATCCAGGTCAAGGAATTCGCGGCGTCAGACCTTGCCCAAAAGAAGCCGCACTGGACCAAGAACGCCTACTGGGGGGTCGGCTCGTGGGTGATGGAACCCATCGATTCCCAGCGGAGCTGCAAGGACAGCTCGAAATACGGCGTCACCTATAGCTATTCATGGGACGCGGCGACCAATACCGGCTATCGCTCCTATTTCGAGCCCGGAGTGTGCGACGACAATCAGTCTCGCAATGTCGCTGCCCCGTTCTCGCTGATCAGAGTGGGACCCCCGTCCGCCTAGGCCGAGCCTGGCCCGCCGGGTAGCACGCCTTACTGTTAGTCCCATGGCATCGACCGACCGTCTGTATTTTCGCCAATTGCTTTCCGGCCGGGATTTCGCCGCCGGCGACATGATGGCGCAGCAGATGCGCAACTTCGCCTACCTCATCGGCGACCGGGAGACCGGTGACGCGGTCGTCGTCGACCCGGCTTACGCGGCGGGCGACCTGGTCGACACCCTCGAGGCCGACGGCATGCACCTGTCCGGCGTGCTGGTGACCCACCACCACCCCGACCACGTCGGTGGCTCGATGATGGGCTACACGCTCGCTGGTCTGGCCGAGTTGCTTGAGCGGGTCGAGGTGCCCGTGCACGTGAACACCCACGAAGCGCTCTACGTGTCTCGGGTGACCGGCATCCCGATGAGCAGCCTCAGCACCCACGAGCACGGCGACAAGGTCGACGTCGGCGCCATCGAGATCGAGCTGCTCCACACCCCCGGCCACACGCCGGGCAGCCAGTGCTTCCTGCTCGACGGGCGCCTGGTCGCGGGCGACACGTTGTTCCTCGACGGCTGTGGTCGCACCGACTTCCCCGGCGGCGATGTCGACGAGATGTTCCGCAGCCTGCAGCAGCTGGCCGCGCTCTCCAACGACCCAACGGTGTTCCCCGGGCACTGGTACTCCATCGAACCCAGCGCCGCGCTCTCAGAGGTCAAGCGCTCCAACTACGTCTACAAGGTGTCGACCCTGGACCAGTGGCGCTCACTCATGGGCGCCTGAGGCGCTATCGCTTTCGTCCCCAGATCACAGTTTCAAACCCGTACAGCGCCCACGTCCCGCGCATCACCTGCTTGCGCATCCGACTCACCGGCTCGTTCAACGCGCCGATCACCACACGCGATGGTGGCCGGTAGCGTTCGGCGGCGAAATCGATGGTGACCCCCTCGGCGCGGAGCAGCCGCAACACATTCTGGAAGTCGGGAGGGCGTACGTGCGTCGTGTCGTCGAAGAAGTTCAGCGTGCCCTGCCGCGACGGCATGGACAGCGATGCGGCTGAGGGGAACGCGAGGTAGAGCCGCCCACCCGGACGCAGCGCTTGGGCCATCGCTTTGACGACGTTGTCGGGATCGTCGCAGTGCTCGAGGTTGTGGGCGCTGACGACGGCGTCGAATTGTTCCGCGCGTTGTTGGATGGCGTTCAGAAACTGGCTGACCGGAACGACGACGTAATCATCGGCGTACTCGGCCGGCTCGTGTTCCTGGTAGTAGTCACCCACGTCGAGACCGACGTACCGAATATCAGGGCGAATCGATTTGAAGAGGTACGGCGAATCATTGCCACAGCCGACATCGAAGACATCAGCATGTTCGCCGAGTTCGGTCAAGAACCTACGTCGGCCGTGGTCACGCGAATCCAGGTGTACCGCTACGGATTTCGCCCAGCTGGTAACTGTAGACATTCCTACGCCCCCGTAAGATGAGTCGCGTCGGAGCTTATTACATTTCAAGCCCGATATGGAGTCATCCGAAAGAATCCTGACAAGTGTTTGCGTTCGCCAATAAAATTGACATCCAAGGAAACTCACGATGCCCGACACTCTGTACGCCGACGTCTCCGAATGGCAGGTCGGCGTCAACGACACCTACCCGCATCCGGTGTTGTGCATTCGCTCGAACGACGGTACCTACCGCGACCGGCAATGGGTCAACAACTACAGCTGGTGCCTGGGCAACGTCGACACCGGTCGGCTGACGTTCTTCATCGTCTACTTCGTGTGGCGACCCAACTGGGAAGAAACCGTCGAAACGTTCAAATCCCAAGTGCGAGTGCCACATCCGCGCATGGCGGTGATGATCGACGTCGAGTCGTGGGGCGGACAGATCACCGGTGACCAGTCTGCGGGCATCAACGCCGCTTACGCCGCCCTGGGCGCATACCTCGGCTCATCGGCCAAAGTGATCGGGTACGGCAACGTCGGGGATCTCGATCGCCTCTGGCCCACCAAACCGGAGGACATCCGCCTGGTCGTCGCGTCCTACGGCTCGAACCCGCCCTATCCCGGCAAGGTCGCCCACCAGTACACCGACGGGCAGGGTTACGGCGGCGGCTTACCCGAGGGCGCTCCCCCGTTCGGCCGTTGCGATATGAATTCCGCCGACGGCCTTACCGCACAGCAGTTCGCCCAGGCCTGCGGGATTCCCGCCGTCCTTCCGGTCACGCTCGCCGCGCGGCGACGCCGGGCGCTCCTGGTGGCCAGCCCGTTGGCCGCACAACGCCGGTTACACTGAGCCACAGTAACTTTCGCCATCGTCAATACTGCAGTGGTCAGTTTGCCGTGATATAAGCATTGGGTGGAAAACGCGAGTGATCTCGCGGATCTGTGGGGAGATGTAACCGGAGTCGGGGCCGGCACGTGGCTGGCGGTAGCCGCCTGGGCAGCAGTGCTGCTGGGGCTGGCGGCGCTGCTGTACACGCATCGGCAGATCCGTCGACAGCAGAGTACGAACGCAAAGCAGACGCGACCGCACGTCGCTATGGTCATGGAGCCGCACGCCGCGGACTGGCATGTCATCGAATTGGCCGTCCGCAATTTCGGCAGCACGGCCGCCTACGACATCGGATTCACCTTCGACAAACCGCCCACCGTGGCTCGCTACGAGCACACCGACGACGGTTTCACCGATATCGTGGAACTGACTCTCCCACAAAGCATTCCCGAGCTCGCACCCACTCAGGAGTGGCGCACGATCTGGGATTCGGCACTGGATCGCAGCCAGTTCGGCTCGTCGATCGGGTCACGCTTCGAAGGGGTGGTCTCCTACTACGACCGCCCCGAGCCCGTCGGAAGGTGGGCCAGGACCTTCGGACGCAAGCGCACGGTGTACCGCACCAAGGTCGTACTCGACTGGGACGCACTGCAGCCGGCACGCCGCATCGACATGATGACCGGCCACGATCTGGCCAAGCGCGAGCGCGAGAAGCTCGAACTACTGCGCACCACCCTCGACTACTTCCACTACGCCACCAAAGAGGCCCGCGTCGACGTGCTGCGCTCCGAGATCGACCGGATGAAGCGGGCCGCCGAGGAGACGCAGAGCCGCTGGCGGCGGGAGCGGTTCGAACACCCCACCGAGGTCGTTCGGCTGCCGCGGCACGGCTGAAGCGCCGCGGAACGAACGCGACCTTCCTGGTTACTGGCCGAGTCGGGTGTAGAACGCTTCTGTCGCGCCCTTCGCGGGTGCCCACCAGTCCTCGTGGGTGCGGTACCACTCGATGGTCGCGGCCAGGCCATGCTCGAAATCTGGATACCCCGGCCGCCACCCGAGCTCGTCCCGGAGTTTGGTGGCGTCGATCGCGTAGCGCAAATCGTGGCCGGCGCGGTCGGGGACATGGTCGATTGCATCGACGTTCTGGCCCATGAGCGTCAGGATGAGTTCGACGACGGTCTTGTTGTCTTT
This sequence comes from Mycobacterium sp. BK086, assembly GCA_004362315.1. Taxonomy (GTDB): domain Bacteria; phylum Actinomycetota; class Actinomycetes; order Mycobacteriales; family Mycobacteriaceae; genus Mycobacterium. The sequence continues at coordinate 528,788 of SNWL01000008.1, read as the reverse complement.
CTCCCCGTCGGCACCGATCAGATAGGTCTCGCCGATGCGGCCCTTCTCGAAGATCAACAGCACCGCCGACGAGTGGTCGTCGGCGTGGATCCAGTCCCGTACGTTGAGCCCATCGCCGTACAACTTGGGACGAATTCCCGTCAAAACGTTGGTGATCTGGCGCGGAATGAACTTTTCGACGTGCTGGTAGGGGCCGTAGTTGTTGGAGCAGTTCGAGATCGTCGCCTGCACACCATAGGAGCGCATCCAGGCACGCACCAGCATGTCGCTACCGGCCTTGGTCGACGAATACGGCGACGACGGGTTGTAGGGACTGGCTTCGGTGAACCGTCCCGGGTCGTCCAACGCCAGATCGCCGTACACCTCGTCGGTCGAGATGTGGTGGTAGCGCACGCCGTACTTCCGGACCGCCTCCAGCAACGTGAACGTACCGATCAAGTTGGTGTGCAGGAATGGTTCAGGACCCTCTAGGGAATTGTCGTTGTGTGTTTCGGCGGCGTAATGCACAACGCCGTCGGCAGCAGCGACCAACTTGTCGACAAGCTCGACGTCGGCGATGTCCCCGTGAACGAAGGTCACCCGGTCCTCGGGCAGACCTGCCAGCGATGCCCGGTTGCCCGCGTAGGTGAGTTTGTCCAGCACGGTGATGTGATGGTCGGTGTGCTCGACCGCGTAGTGCACGAAGTTGGATCCGATGAAGCCAGCGCCTCCGGTGACCAGCAGCTCAGCCACTAGGCGCCCCTTTCCAGTAGTTCGAGCAGGTACGTTCCGTAGCCCGACTTCACCAGTTTCTCCGCACGCTCACGGACCTCGTCCTCGCTGAGAAAGCCCTGCCGCCAAGCGATTTCCTCGGGCACACCAATCTTGAGGCCCGTGCGGCGTTCCATCGTGCGCACGAAGTCGGCCGCATCGGTCATCTGGTCGAACGTCCCGGTATCCAACCACGCCGTGCCGCGCGGCAACACCTGCACCCGCAACCGCCCCTGCTCCAGATAGGCACGGTTGACGTCGGTGATCTCGTACTCGCCACGATCACTCGGCAAAAGCCCCCGAGCGATCTCCACGACATCGTTGTCGTAGAAATACAACCCGGGAACCGCGAAGTTGCTTCGAGGTCGCTTGGGCTTCTCTTCCAGCGACACCACCACGCCGCTTGGGTCGAATTCCACGACACCATAGGCCGACGGCTCGGCCACCCAGTACGCGAAGATCACCCCACCATCGACCGTGGTGAAACTCTTCAGCTGCGTGCCCAGCCCCGGCCCGTAGAGCAGATTGTCACCCAGAATCAGCGCGACCTTCTCACCACCGATGAAATCGGAACCGATGGTGAACGCCTGCGCCAGCCCGTCCGGCGAGGGCTGCTGGGCGAACGTGATCGACACCCCGAACCGCGATCCATCACCCAACAGACGCTCGAAACTCTCCGCATCATGCGGAGTCGTGATCACCAAGATGTCGCGAATCCCCGCCAGCATCAACGTCGACAACGGGTAATACACCATCGGCTTGTCATAGACCGGGATCAACTGCTTGGAAACACCGAGCGTGATCGGATGCAGACGCGTACCCGAGCCGCCCGCCAGGATGATCCCCCTCACAGTGCGATCGTAATGTTCACGAACCAATCGGGCTCGCGCAACCGCACGACGGCACCTCGCCGAGATTGCCCCTTGGCAATCGGAACTTCGTTACGTAACGTCGGTACGAAATAGACGACGCTGCAACGAAGGAGCCTCCATGAGTGTCAGCTACCGCAAGGACGATGCGATCGCCGTCCTCACGATGGACGACGGCAAGGTCAACGTGCTGAGCCCGGCCATGCTCGCCGAGATCAACGACAACCTGGACCGCGCCCTGGCCGAGGACGCGGGCGCGGTGGTGATCGCGGGCAGCGAGCGCGTGTTCAGCGGCGGCTTCGACCTCAAGGTGTTCCGCTCCGGTGACATCCAGGCCTCCATCGCGATGCTGCAGGACGGGTTCAACCTGTCCCACCGGCTGCTGTCGTTCCCCAAGCCAGTCGTCGCGGCGATCACTGGCCACGCAATCGCCATGGGATCGTTCCTGGCCTGTAGCACCGATCATCGAATCTCCGGACCCACGTACAACTTTCAGGCCAACGAAGTGGCGATCGGGATGGTGCTGCCCTACCCCGCCCTCGAGGTCATGCGGCTTCGACTCACCCCGTCGGCCTATCAGCAGGCGGTCGGGCTGGCCCACACCTTCTTCGGCGAGACCGCACTGGCCGGCGGCTGGGTCGACGAGATCGTGCTGAACGACCAGGTTCTCGCCCGTGCCGAAGAAGCCGCCCGCCAGTTCACCGGCTTGAATGCCGGTGCGCATGTGGCGAGCAAGATGCGTGCCCGCCAGGCAGCGCTCGACGCGATGCGGGAAGGCATCGACAACATCGCCTCCGAGTTCGGGCTGTCTTAGTCCGTGCCCAGGGTCAAGCAGCGCACTCCCGAGCTGCGCGACCGCGTGGTCGACGTGGCGGTGAGCACGCTGTGCGAAGACGGCATGTCGGGGTTCACCACCCGGCGGGTGGCCGAGCGAGCCGGCACCTCGGTACCCGCGGTCTACGAGCTGTTCTCCGACAAGGACGGGCTCCTACGAGCGGTGTTTTTCGAGGGGTTCCGTCGGCTGGGCACTGAGCTCACCGGCATTGCCGAAACCGCCGACGCGCTGGCCGATCTCCGCGCGGTGATCCCGGTGTTCCGCCGCTTCTGCCTGGACTACCCGCCGCTGGCGCGGGTCATGTTCAGCAGGCCGTTTCAGGATCTGGACCCCGATCCCGGGCAGCTCGCTGCGGCGCCGACGGTGCGGGAGATCCTCGTCGGCAAGGTACAGCGGTGCATCGACGCCGGCATACTGGCCGGCGACCCGGTGGACATCGCGCATGTATTACTCGCTCTTGCACAGGGTTTGGCGGTCCAGGAAGCCGGCCGGTGGCTCGGCACGTCGTCGGAATCCGTCAATCGCCGCTGGGATATCGGCGTACAGGCAGTCCTGGCGGGGTTTCGGGCCTAGGACTTTTTGCTCGGTATCACGATGACGACGATGAGCGTCAGGATGGAAAAGAACAGCCCGAGAATGCCCCAGCCGAACGGATTTCGGCCTTTCATGCCGGCGATGACCGCGCAGATGACGGCCGCGATGATGCTGCCGATCGCCACGAAGATGCCCTTGATGCCGCGCAGAATGAACCCGGCTGCCTCGATGTTCTCGCTGGCCGCCAGCACGACGGTGTGCCACATACCTGCCTCCTAGGTCGGGGTGCGCGTCTGGTTTCCCGCTCGGAGTGCAAACTAACCGCTGCGTCAGCGCAGACTTGCTGCCAACCACCTGTGAATGTGGTCGGCGACGCTCTCCCAACCGTTCTCGAGCATCATGTTGTGGCCCATGCCGGGAAACATCACCGGCTCGGTGCGGTACGCGCGCGCGGTCGCGGCTACCTCCCGCGGGGTGAAGAACCCGTCCAGCTCCGCGCCGAGCACCAGAACCTCGGTGGTGACCTGCTTGGGCCGGGCGAGATGGCGGTACAACAGATCTCGGTAGAGCACGCGGGCGCTCTCCGGGCCCAACCGCGATGTGCAGGCGGCCACGATCTCGTCGGGCGTGGCCGAATGATAGAAGGTTGCCCGTGAAACACCCGGTGCGGCAAAGAATTCCAGCGGCTTGCTGAACGACCGGGTGCGCATCGAGTTGCGCCAGTGCCGGCAGGCCACTCGCACTGTCGCTGGAGCAATACCAGTCGGGGGTGCCGAGGCCACCAGAACCGCCGCGGGGGCATCATGCACAGCCAGATACTTCTGCACCACGAAACCACCCATCGAGTGCCCGATGACCACCGGCGGCACCGGCAGGCGATCGGCGACCGTACTGACGTCCTGCACGTAGTCGAAGACGCTGCACTCGTTGATGGGTGCCGGCAAGGGGCTGGCGCCGTGGCCGCGCAGATTCAGCGCGAGCGCGTGATAGCCGCGCTCGGCGAAGTAGTCGAGAAAGTGGTCGTCCCAGCACCATGCCCCGTGGAAGGCGCCGTGGACGAACAGCAGCGGCGTGGCGTGGGTGGCCGTGGCAGCACCCTTGTCGATCACCTCGAGCACAGCCGCACCTTATCGGTGGCGTCGCTGTTTGGCGGGCGAACGCCGCGGTAATAAGTCCTTGGTGATCTGGCTCCTGCAGCTGCCCGCGCCGCTCGTGGGGTTCGTCGTCGTCATCATCACCGTGGGGCTGGCCGTGACGGGGCTCGTGGTGACGCGGCGGGTGCTTCCCCAGGCGAGGTTGGCGGGCGGCAACGAAGTGGCCGGTCATGTCTTCAACCTCGCGGGCGTGCTGTACGCGGTGCTGGTGGCCTTCGTCGTCGTGGTGGTGTGGGAACAGCTCAACTCGGCCGAGGATGGCACCGAGGCGGAAGCCGCCGCGATCTCTGAGCTCCTGCGCGATTCCGCCGGCCTGCCCGAGGCCAGCCGTACGGCGTTCCAGCAGAGCCTGATCGCGTACACCAATGACGTTGTGGACGACGAGTTTCCGAGGATGCGGCAGGGTGACATCATCGAACAGCAATCAGATCATCTGACGGAAGTGTGGCAGGATTTCCTCCAGATTCAACCGGCCTCCCAGCGTGAGATCTCCTTTTACCAGGAGTCCATCACCCGGCTGGACGAACTGGGCCACGCCCGTAAGACTCGCATCTCCGGCAGCCAGTCGGAGATCCCTAGTGAGCTGTGGGTGCTGCTGCTCGGCGGCGGCGCGGTGATGCTGATGTTCACCTACATGTTCCCGTCCTCCGACGTCGTCGTCCACGGGGCGTTGATTGCACTGGCGGGCTCGCTGCTGGCCTTTGTGCTCTACCTGACGTTCGCCATGGAGCATCCGTTCGTCGGGTCGATCGCGGTATCGCCGGAGGCCTACCAGAACGTGCTGGATACCTGGTCCCAGCTAGCGGCCAAGTAAAACTGCGCGGGCCTCGTGCCCGGTACCGTCCCGCTCATGGGACGCGTCGAGGGCAAGGTCGCCCTGATCACCGGGGCCGCGCGCGGGATGGGCGCCGAACACGCCCGACTGCTCGTCAGGGAAGGCGCCAGGGTGGTCCTCGGTGACGTGCTCGACGAGGAGGGCGCCGCCGTCGCCGCCGAACTCGGCGCCGCCGCCCGCTTCGTCCACCTCGACGTGTCGAATCCTGACGACTGGGCCGCGGCGGTGGCGCTCGCCCTGCGCGAGTTCGGCTTACTCAACGTTCTGGTGAACAACGCAGGCATCGTGTACCGGCGCACGCTGAAGAACCTCGAACGCGAACGCTGGCAACGGGTTATCGACGTCAACCTCACCGGCACCATGCTCGGCATCAAGTCGGTGATCGGGCCGATGACCGACGCGGGCGGCGGCTCGATCATCAATATGTCGTCGATCCAGGCCATGCGCGGCACCCCGGGCAACCACGGGTACGTCGCCTCGAAGTGGGCCATCCGGGGGCTTACCAAATCTGCCGCACTTGAGTTGGCGCCCAGCAACATTCGGGTCAACTCGCTGCATCCGGGGATGATCCGCACCCCGATGACCGCGCACATGCCCGACGATCTGGTGGCCGCCCCGATGGGTCGCCTCGGCGAGCCACATGAGGTGTCGACGTTCGTGTTGTTCCTCGCCAGTGACGAGTCGTCCTTCGCCACCGGGTCGGAATTCGTGATGGACGGCGGCTTGATCACCGACGTGCCACACCGTCTGCCCTGAATAATCCCCGGGTCGCTGCGCTCCTGCCCGCCGAACTTTCGGCTCAGCACGATCAGAACTGCGTCCATTGACGCAGCGGTGGCGCAATGCCCACCAGATCGCCTGTATCGGCAGGTCCGGCGCGCTTGCGACCGGCGCATTGCGAGTGGCCGTACATGGCGTGGCACTCGCCGGGCCAGTGGCACCATGCAGCGGCTTTACCGTGTTTGACGAGACATATCGTCAGGCAGGAGGGTGCGATGGGCGACGCCGAACCGGTGCCGATCCGCCGGGCACGGGCCGATCAGGCTCGGCTCGTCGCCGACGTCTTGCGCCATCAAATCCATGTCGGCGGCTATCCGCAAGGCCTACCTACCGAAGCCGAGCTGTCAGTGGAATTCGGGGTGTCACGCAACACCGTCCGTGAGGCTCTGGCGACATTGAAGGACGAGGGCCTCATCGACCGCGGGCCCAAAGTGGGCACCCAGGTTGCCATCCGCAAGTACGACCACGGCCTGGATGCGCTTGTCGGGCTGAAGGAGACGTTCAAGAGCTATGGCGAGGTCCGCAACGAGGTGCGCGCGGCGATGTCGGTGGCAGCACCTCCCGCGGTCGCGCGCCGTCTCGGACTGCAACCCGGCGAGCAGGTGCTGTTCATCGAACGGCTGCGGTTCCTGGGCGATCTGCCGTTGAGTCTGGACAAGACCTACCTCGCGCCCGACGTCGGAGCCGACATCATCAGGCATCCGTTGGAGACCAACGACATCTTCGCCCTGCTCGAAGAGGTCACCGGGCAGCGGCTGGGCTCGGCGAGTCTTGCCGTGGAAGCGGTTCCCGCCGATGCACACTCGGCAGCCATCCTTCAGGTGCCCGAAGGTGCCGCGGTGTTGCTGCTGGAGCGGTTGACCCACCTCGACGACGGACGGCCCGTCGACCTCGAATACATCCGCATGCGGGGCGATCGAATTACCCTGCGCGGCAACCTTGTCAGGGAGATGTCATGACACTGATCAACCAGCGGGCCGACGTTCCGGTCACCATCGACGAGTCGCTGTGTATCGAGGGATGCACACTCTGCGTGGACATCTGCCCCCTCGACTCGCTCGCCATCAACCCGGCGAACGGCAAGGCATTCATGCATGTCGACGAGTGTTGGTACTGCGGCCCCTGCGCAGCCCGTTGTCCCACCGGTGCCGTCACCGTGAACATGCCCTATCTCATCCGCTGAACAGCCCAACTTCGGAAAAGACATTCATGAAAATCCGCTTTGCGGCCGTGCTGGCCGCTGCCCTCGTCACGGCCACCGCCGGCTGCTCGCTGGACGCCAAGCCTCAGGCGGCCGGTGAGGTCAACGTCGTCATCGGCTACCAGTCCAAGACCATCAACACCGTCACCGCGGGCGCTCTGCTGCGCGCCAAGGGCTTCCTCGAGCAGCGCCTCGCTGACATCACCAAGCGCACCAACGTGAAATACACGGTGCAGTGGCAGGACTACGACACCGGAGCGCCGATCACCGCACAGATGCTCGCCGAGAAGATCGACATCGGCTCGATGGGCGACTATCCGCTGCTGATCAACGGCTCCAAGACCCAGGCCAACGAGCGTGCCAAGACCGAGGTGGTCTCGATCACCGGCTACAACGCCAAGGGTGCTCTCAACATGGTTGTGGTGCCGCCGAATTCGCCTGACCGTTCGCTGGACGATCTTCGTGGTCAGAAGGTGTCGGCGTCGGTCGGGTCGGCCGGCCACGGCACGCTGGTGCGGGCGCTGACCAAGGCGGGCATCGACCCGAAGACCGGGGTGGAGGTGCTCAACCAGCAACCCCAGGTCGGAGCATCCGCGCTGGAATCCGGTCAGGTGCAGGCGTTCGCGCAGTTCGTCGCCTGGCCGGGACTGCTGGCGTTCCAGAACAAGGGTCGACTGCTGTTCGACGGCGCCGAACTGAACGTGCCGACGTTCCACGGCGTGGTGGTCCGCCGCGATTACGCCGGCCAACATCCCGAGGTCCTCGACGCATTCTTGCAGGCCCAGCTTGACGCCACCGATTTCTTGCACGAAAAGCCCTTGGAGGCAGCCAAACTCGTCGCCGATGGCAGTGGACTTCCGCAGGAAGTGGTGTACCTCTACAACGGCCCCGGCGGCGCGGTGTCGTTCGACACCACGATCAAGCCGTCTCTGGTCGACGCCTTCAAGAGTGACATTCCGTACCTGAAGTCGATCGGCGACTTCGCCGATCTGAACATCGACCAGTTCGTCAACGCCGACCCCTTACGCAAGGTCTTCGCGGCACGCAATCTCGACTACGACAAGGCCGTGACCGTCACCACCAACCCGATCCAGGTCAGCGGTCAGGACCCGATCTGCAATGTCGCCGTGACCGACCCCGCGCTGGCGGGCGAGCTGTGGATCGACGGGCAAACCGCCACCCAGCCCGCGGCCAATCCGGGCTGCCTGCTACGCGCTCTGCGCGAGGCGAATGCCAAGGGCCAGAAAGTGATCGCGGCCTACGTTCCCGACACCGAGCTGGGCACCCGATGGTTCGCCGATCGTTCGGTCTGGGTGCAGTCCGGCAACTCCTACCTGCCGTTCGACACCGATGCCGGCGCTCAGCGCTATACCGCCGCGCACCCCGGTACCACGGTGGTGGACTATCAGGCCGCGCTGGCCGGTGCGGTGTGACCGCCGAACCCGCGATGCTCACGGGCCCGATCGCCGTCGGCGCCGACACCATTGCGGCACCGGTGAAGTCCGGCACGCGGCGTCGGCCCTGGGGCGCGTGGGTGGTGCGAATCGCGTCGGTGGCCGCGGCCATCGCGCTCTGGCAGCTGTTGACCGCCAACCACATCCGGATCTGGTTGCGCTTCGACACGCTGCCGACGGTCACCGAGATCGTCAGCGTGTTCACCAAACGGGTTGCCGTACCGGAATACTGGCTGGATCTCGGCCAATCGCTGATCCGGATCCTGACGGGTTTCGCGCTCGCGGCGGCGGTCGGCGTGGTCACCGGCATCCTGCTGGGCCGGTCGAACGCGTTCGCCAACGTCTTCGGGCCGTTGACCGAACTCGCTCGCCCGATCCCGGCGATCGCGATCGTCCCGGTGGCGATCCTGCTGTTCCCCAGTGACGAAGCGGGAATCGTGTTCATCACGTTCCTGGCCGCGTTCTTCCCGATCATGGTGAGCACGCGGCACGCGGTGCGCGCCCTGCCGACGATCTGGGAGGAGTCGGTCCGCACACTGGGCGGTAGCCGGTGGGACGTTCTGGTGCGGGTCGTGCTGCCGGGCATCCTGCCCGGGGTCTTCGGCGGCCTGTCGGTCGGGATCGGCGTGGCGTGGATCTGCGTGATCTCGGCCGAGATGATCTCGGGCCGCCTCGGTGTCGGTTACCGGACCTGGCAGGCCTATACCGTGTTGGCCTATCCCGAGGTCTTCGTCGGCATCATCACGATCGGCATCCTCGGCTTCGCCACGTCCGCTGCGATCGAGATCCTGGGACGCCGCGTCACGCGCTGGTTGCCGCGCGGCGAGGAGAAGGCGCGATGACGCTGGCTGCCCCAGTTGCGGGGATGACGTTGCAGCTCACCAACCTTGTGCTGAGTTACGGCGGCTCACCGGTCATCAACCACCTCGACCTGCAGGTGCGACCCGGCGAGATCCTGGTTCTGACCGGGCCGTCGGGCTGTGGCAAGTCCACCGTGCTGCGGGCGCTGGCCGGACTCCTCCGCCCCGACGCGGGCGAGGTGCTCGCCGACGGTGAGCCGGTACGCACCACGTCGCGCGAGCGGGCATTGGTGTTCCAGGACAACGCGTTGCTGCCCTGGCGCACCGTGCAGTCCAATGTCGAACTCGCGCTCAAGCTGGCTGGGGTGCCTCGGGCCGGGCGGCGCGAGGAGGCTCTGCGCTGGATCGCCGATGTCGGTCTGACCGGTTTCGAGGGTTACCTGCCCAAGAGCCTGTCCGGTGGGATGCGCCAGCGAGTGCAGTTGGCGCGTGGCCTGGCCGGCGCACCGCGGGCGGTGATGATGGACGAACCGTTCGGTGCGCTGGACACTCAGACCCGGGCCAGCATGCAGCGGCTCCTGATCGACACCTGGCGCGCGCACCCCACCACCATCGTTTTCGTCACCCACGACGTCGACGAGGCGCTGCTCATCGGCGACCGCATCGCCGTGCTCGGACGCGCCGGCCAACCGCTACGCGCCCTCATCGACGTCCCCGCCCCGCGCGATGCCCTCGCCGATCGCAGTGCACTGCGATCGGAAGTCATTGCCGCACTGGATACTCCGGAGCTTTCCTGATGCAGATTCCCGACCTTTCCGACACCACCCGCCTGGACTGTGACGTACTGGTCATCGGCGGTGGCACCGCAGGCACGATGGCCGCGCTCACCGCCGCCGAGAACGGCGCCCAGGTGCTGCTGCTGGAGAAGGCGCACGTCCGCCACTCCGGTGCGCTGGCGATGGGGATGGACGGCGTCAACAACGCCGTCATCCCCGGCAAGGCCGAACCCGAGGACTACGTCGCCGAGATCACCCGCGCCAACGACGGAATCGTCAACCAGCGCACCATCTATCAGACCGCGACCCGCGGCTTTGCCATGGTGCAGCGGCTCGAGCGGTACGGCGTCAAGTTCGAAAAGGACGAGCACGGCGAGTACGCGGTACGGCGGGTGCACCGGTCCGGCTCCTACGTGCTACCGATGCCGGAGGGCAAGGACGTCAAGAAGGCGCTCTATCGGGTGCTGCGGCAGAAGTCCATGCGCGAGAAGATCCAGATCGAGAACCGGTTGATGCCCGTGCGGGTGCTCACCGCCGACGGCCGCGCGGTGGGTGCCGCGGCACTGAATTCCCGCACCGGCGAGTTCGTCACCGTCGCCGCCAAGGCCGTGATCCTGGCGACCGGTGCCTGCGGTCGGCTGGGCCTGCCCGCTTCGGGTTATCTGTATGGCACGTACGAGAATCCGACGAACGCCGGTGACGGTTATGCGATGGCGTATCACGCCGGGGCCGAGCTGTCCGGTATCGAGTGCTTCCAGATCAACCCGCTGATCAAGGACTACAACGGACCCGCGTGCGCGTATGTCGCCAACCCGTTCGGCGGCTATCAGGTCAACGCCAACGGCGACCGCTTCGTCGACTCCGACTATTGGTCGGGTCAGATGATGGCCGAGGTCAAGCGGGAGATCGAATCCGCGCGGGGGCCGATCTATCTCAAGGTCAGCCACCTGCCGGACGAGACGCTGACCGCGCTGGAGAACATCCTGCACACCACCGAACGGCCGACCCGCGGCACGTTCCACGCCAACCGCGGGCACGACTACCGCACGCACGATATCGAGATGCACATCTCGGAAATCGGTTTGTGCAGTGGCCATTCCGCATCAGGAGTGTGGGTCGACGAGCATGCCCGCACCACCGTTCCGGGCCTGTACGCGGCCGGGGATCTGGCGTGTGTTCCGCACAACTACATGATCGGCGCCTTCGTCTACGGCGACTTGGCCGGCGAGCACGCCGCCGGCACCCTGGCCGATCTCGAAGCGCCACAAGATCTTCCCGCTGACCAGATCCGCGCGGCGCATGAACTGGCGTACCGGCCCCTCCAGCATCCCGACGGACCGCCCCAGCCGCAGGTGGAGTACAAGTTGCGGCGTTTCGTCAACGACTATGTGGCCCCGCCGAAGACCGCGACGAAGCTGGCGATCGCCGTCGACACGTTCGAGCGGATGCAGGACGAGATCGAGCAGATCGGTGCCCGCACACCGCACGAGTTGATGCGCGCAGTGGAGGTGTCGTTCATTCGCGACTGCGCGGAGATGGCCGCCAGGTCGTCGTTGACCCGCACCGAATCCCGCTGGGGGCTGTATCACGATCGCTCCGACGTGCCCGATCGTGACGACGTCAACTGGCGCTATCACCTGAACCTGCGCAAGAGCACCGACGGCCGCATGGAGTTCTTCAAACGGCCGGTCGCCGAGTACTTCGTCCCCGTACCCGGTCTCGACGATCTACCCACCGGCGGAACAGAATCCATCCCCGTGGCACAGCCGACCATCGTCCGCGATCGGCAGCAGACGTCGACTCCTCGGAGCACAGTGACCCAGCCGCCCACACAACCGCCGTCACCGCGCATCGCCGCCGTGCTGGCGCTGGAATCCCCCGCGCTGGAAGATCTCGCCGAGTTCCTGGCCGACTCCGACTCGGGGGTGCGCCGCACCGCGGTCGTCGCGCTCACCGAGCATCTCTGCGACGGCTATGCGGATGCGTTGTACGCCGCGCTGACCGATACCGACAGCGGCGTACGACGCGCCGCCGCCGAAGGGGTGCGTGAGCTCGTCGAGGTGTTGCCGAATCCCGCTGCGGGGCAACCACTGCTGACCTCAACAGACCCACTCGTCCGCAGCGCCGCGTTGTATCTGCTGAGCTTCCGTCGAGTCGGTGATGCCCGTAGCTTCCGGACTGCCCTGACCGACACCGACCACCGGGTACGCATCGAGGCAGTCCGCGCGCTGGTGTCGGTGGACGATTCCGACGGGGTGGCGTCGGCCGCAGGCGACGAGAATCGGGAGGTCCGGATCGCCGTCGCCAACGGGCTGGGCACTCTTGCCAGCGGACCTGCCGCCGTGCGTGCGCTCGTCGGCGACCGCGATCCCCTGGTCCGCGCCGCGGCCCTGGCGGCACTGGGCGAAATCGGCGGCGAGGACGCCGATCTGGCGCTGATCGAACGCGCGCTGGGCGACTCAGCCTGGCAGATCCGCGTCGGTGCGGTGCGTGCGTTGTCCGGCTCAGGCGAGCGAGCGGTGGACTTCCTGTCCCGAGCGCTCATCGACCCGCACCTCGACGTGCGCAAAGCCGCCGTCCTCGGTTTGACCCAGTGGGCGTCGCGACCGGCCGCCCACGATGCTCTGTTGGGGGCGTTGGACGACACCGATGCCGACGTGCGGGCCTACGCCCGACAAGCACTGGCACGCTCCCCGGAGTTCGCCCACATCTCGGACTAGCCTGCGGCACAAACACATCGGCGGGGACCATGCGGTCCCCGCCGATTTTGTGTCAGGTCTTCGGGTCAGAAGCCCATGTGGTGATCGGCCTGATTGTGCGACGACATATCGGTGCTCGCCTGGGTATGCGAGGCCGAGCTGTCGTGGCTGGTGTCGTACAGCGAGTGACTCGAGTAGTCGGTGCTCGCGTGGCTCGACTGGTCGTACGCCGAGTGATCCGGCGTCGTGGCCGCGGCCGCGTGGCTCGACGAGTCGATGGCCGCGTGCTGATCGGCCGAGGCCGAGCTGTGCCCGCTGCTGGCCGAGGTGGATCCACCGCCACTTGCGCTGCCCTGCGAGCTGGTGATCACCGAGCCGCCGTTGGAGCCGGACGAGGCCGAACCGCCTGCGGCAGTAGAGCCTTCGGTGTGGATGACGCTGCTGCTCTGCGACGGGGTGGTCGCCGAGCCGTGCGTTGTCGAAGCCGTGGTGCTGGCTCCGGTGTTGACGGTGCCGTGGCCGCCGAGAGCCGCTGAATCCTGGCCCAGGATGTTGGCCTGACCACCAAAGGCGTTCTGGAAGGATCCGTTTCCGCCGGCGGTCACATGTCCCGCCGATGCCCCACCGGTGGCCGACCCTGCCGCCTCCGCGGAGTTGTGCAGGTTGAAGTTCGTGGCCTCGTGGTTGAGGAAGCTGCCACTGCCACCACCGGCGGCATTGGCGCCACCGCTGATGCTGGAACCACCGGCGACGCTGGTGCCACCGGTGAACCCGGTGTGGCCGCCCGCATTCGCCTCGACAGCCGAGGCCGCCCCGGCATTGGTCTGCCCGCCGAGTGAACCGCCTGCGCTGGTGTGCCCACCGAATCCGCCACCGAGGTTCGTCTGGCCACCGAACGCGCTGCCGATGTTGGTCTGTCCGGTGAAGTTGGTCTGGCCACTCAATGCCGCGCCGTCGTCGTGCAGGAAGCTCGCGGCCGTCGTGTTGCTCGCAGCCGCCTGCGCACTCGCGGTCGCTCCGCCCAGCGGGCTGGCGAACGAGGCCGCCGTGGTGGTGTTCATCGCGGTGTTGCCCGCAGCGGTCAGGCCGGCACCGCCGACGCCGATCGCTCCGCCGCCGGCGGCCGAGGTGGTGTTGCCGAAGCTGGCGCCACCGAGCGGGCTGTTGAAGCCCACGTTGGAGGTGCTGTTGAAGCCGGCGTTCTCCTGCGCGCTCAAGCCGGTTCCGACGTTGGCCGAACCGCCCGCGTTTGCGGAGGCTCCGCCTGCCGAGCCACTCAGCGTGGCGCGGCGTTCGGCGTCGACCTCGCCGCTGGTCTCGATGCGCGCGCGATCGTTGATGTGCGCACCGCCGCCGAACTGGCTGCCGCCCTGAGCGCCGAAGCCGCTCTGCGCGTTGATGTTCGATCCACCGCCGATGTGCGTGCTACCGCCTGCGCTCGCCGCGGCGCCCGCTGCTGCGGAGCCGCCGAGTCCGGCGTCGAAGCCGGAGTTGAAGCCGCCACCGAGCTCAGCGCCACCGTTGAATCCCGTGTTCACACCGAATCCGCTATGCGCACCGAGCTCAGCGCCGCTCTCGAACTCAGCACCGCCACCGGCACCGAACCCGGTGCCAAGGCCAATTCCGCTGTGACCGCCCATTTCCGCGGTGCCACCCAGCTCGGCACCGAACCCGGTGTTGAATCCGCCACCAAGCTCAGCGCCACCACCGGCGCCAAAACCGGTACCCAGGCCAACGCCGCTGTGCCCGCCGAGCTCTGCGCCGCCCTCGAACTCGCCGCCCATGCCCATCTCGGCACCGAACCCGGTGTTGAATCCGCCACCGACCTCAGCGCCACCGCCGGCACCGAAACCGGTTCCGAAGCCCGTGCCCAGACCAACCCCAGTCTGGCCACCGAACTCCGTACCCGCGCCGATCTCAGCACCCATGCCGGTGTGGAAACCAGCGCCCACCTCAGCGCCCAGCCCGGTCTCGAAACCGGCACCGGTGCCGAAGCCACCGCCAAGCCCGGTGCCCAGACCGATTCCGGACTGGCCACCCACCGCACCGCCGAGCTCAGCACCCATGCCGGCGTGGAAGCCCGCCTCGACCTCGACGCTCATGCCGGCCTGGAAGCCCGCACCGACACCGAGCCCGGACTGGAACCCGCCGCCGAGGCCGGTGCCCAGGCCGAATCCGGTCTCTCCGCCCACGGCGGCACCGCCGCCGAGCTCAGCGCCGAGTCCGGCACCGATGCTCTGGCCCAGGCCGATGCCGATGCCGTTGCCGACTGCGGCGGCCAGGCTCGAACCGCCGTCGACGCCGAGATCCAGCGCCTGGTCGGTGAGCACGTTGGCCGCCACAGCCGGGGCCGAAAGAACGCTCGGCACAACACCTTCGACGGGTGCGAAGCCGAACTGATTCGAGACGGCCTGCGCCAGCCCGGAGACCGGGTCGCCGCCGACGAGGTCCAGCCCCGGAACGGCCGAGGCCGCGACGGACTGAATCTGCTCGGGGCTCACCCCGGCCAGCCCGGCGTTCGACAGCGCGGCGTTGGGATCCGCGACGAAGTTCTGCGCGGCCGATTCGTTGTTGAACAGGTCGAGGATGAATTGCAGCAGGTTGTCCATTGGGAGTTCCTTCCGGTGATTGCTACCCACGGTATGAAGATCACGAGCACCTTGAAATGGGGCGCGGTCCCCTACCCGATGCGGGCAGTACCGGGATATCCCAGCAATGCCCATTAGGGGATTAGGGGATCGCTAGGGTGTGCGCCGCGCGTCTTGCAGAACACCATCAATAGGATCGCTATAGATACTGTTCACAGCACTAAACCGGGGCAACCGCAGATTCCGAACTGATTCGCAACCGTTACCCAATAATTGACATGCAGGTAATTATCAGCAAATCCCCCAAGGGGTAAATTCGCACGTCGGACGGCATTCCGCCGTACGCAAAGAGGTACCGCGCGCCCGGGCAGGCCCGGGTGCGCGACCGCCGAACAACGCCGTTACGCGGCGTGGGGATGATGCGCGCGGTCGGGGTGTTCCGCCAACCAGCGACGCTCAACCCGCTTGACCCGTTGATGCTCGGCGATGATCAACAGCGCGCCCACGATCAGCAGGCCCGCCACCACCGAGCCCAGCATCAACAGCAGCTCGTGGTGATTGTACGCCAGCGCAGCCACGATGCCGGCCAACCCCACCACGCCCAGCGCGATGAGGAACAGGCCGGGCAGCCACAGCGTGTCGATGAACGACTCACCAGCATGCGGTTGTGTTGTTCGGGAGTGATCGACCGGGTCGCGATATGCACCCTTCATCGCGTCTCCCTTCCTCCTAGAGACGCCTTCCAGGCTACGCCTGATGTGAGCCAGGTCACAGCAGGGAAAGGACTGCCGGCGGTCCTTGGATTTGACGCTTACGACATTTATGCTGAGCCTTCACCACGTACCCGGGGGGGATCATGGGTGGATTGATTCGCAGGACTGGCCGCGCATCGCTTCTCACTGCCGCGTCAGTCGCGGTGACCGTCGCGATCAGTGCGGCTCACCCACCAATCGGGATTGGCGCCCCGGAGATCACTCGATCGGGGCACATACCCGAGATTCAACTGCAGGCGATCGTCACCAACATCGCCGAGACTGCTCCGACAGCGGCCGCAGCCAAGATCCCAGCAAGACGGACTGCCGCGGCGAGCCCGCTGGCCGGCCTCGAACTCCCCACTCCGCAGCAGGTGCTGGCAACGATCGCCACGATCACAGTCGCAGCGGGTTGGTATGCGGCGTTTCCGATTACCCTGCCGACAAGCATTGTGCTGGGTGCCGTCTTCAACGTGTTGGTAGCCGGCATAAGCATGCAAGGACCCCTCATCGACCCCGTGTCCATCGTCAAATGGAGCCTCGTCATCTTCGCCGGAGCGCCGTTTCTTGCGGCGGTCACGGTGCTCTCGGTGCTTCCCGCTGCCGGGACTTCGTCTCGGGTGACCCACCCGTCGACACCATCCGCGGCTCGACACACGAAGCCGGGACTGGCCGGCTCACGACGGACCGCCGGCCCGACCACCAACGCCGACCGGACACCGTCGGCGCATACGTCAGCCAAGACCACGCCCAAGGCATCCACCGAGAAGAAGCGTTCGGGCACTGCCGGTTCGGCCAGAGCCGCCAACAAGCGAACGTAATGGTGAAGCTGATAGCCGCCGCCATTGCGGCCGTCGTCACCACCGGCGTCATCGCTCCGAACGGGGCCACCGGAGCCGTCCCCTCGCGTGCAGAACATGTTCTCGCGGTACAGCTCCCGAACGTCGAGCTTGTGAGCATGTCGCTGCCCGACGAACAAACCCAGACCGCCGCGAAGAGGCCGCAGGCCAACATCACAATCCCGCAGATCCAGGGCGCGGTGACGTCCGTGGTATTCGAGGCGGGCGTGATCGCGCTGGTCCCGGTTTGGTATGCCGCCACCCCGATCACTTTGCCCGTTAGCGTGGGCGCTGCCGTCTTCCTCTACGGGTGGTTGTCCGCGATCGGGCTAGGAATCATCACCCGTCCCGGCGATCCCCCCGCCGCGTTGTTTCCTCTCGCAGCGGGCCTCGCCGCGTGGGCCGTGGGACCGTTCTATGTGGTCAATGAGGTAACCAAGAACGTGCGCAGCTTCCTCAACTCCCTTGTCTCTCAGCAGAACCCAGCAGCTGACGCAGTGTCCACATACCAAGCGGACCGCCAAGTCCAGCGCACCAAGTCGGGACTGGCCGACTCGGCGCGGACTACCGGCACAACCACCAGCGCCGACCGGAAACCGTCAGCGCATCGGACGGCCAAGACCACACCAAAGGCTTCCAACGAGAAGAAGCATTCGGGCACCGCGCGTTCGGCCCGACCCGCCAAAACCAACGACTGAACTGGGGGAACTTGTGTACCGATCGATTCCCGCGCCTGGGCGCGCATCTCGTCTCGCTGCCGCCGGCGCCTCAGCCGTCATCGCCCTAGGCGTAGTGTTGCCTTCTGGCACAACGCATCCCACGATTCCACAGCCAGTGCACTTCACGGCAATTCAGCTGCAAGCCGGCGCCGTAAAACTCACCAGCACCGCGACCAACCGCACCACTGCGTCGGCTCCGCAAGCCAACGCATCTCCCGAGACGACGATTCGTTCCGCGCTCATCTTGGCGGCCGCGATCGCGTTGACGCCGGTCTGGTACGTCGGCCTCCCCATCACATTGCCGATCAGCGTGTTCCTGGCCAACGGACTCAAGGGCCTCTTCTTTCCGACGGGCGGCATCCGCCAGCTCGCCTTCTTCTCGGTCGCCATCTACGCGATAGCCCCGGTGCTCGCAATCGCCTATGCATTCGGCCCGTTTGCCCCATCCGCTGCCGCGTCGAGGCCGGCGACGCAATCGTCGGCGGTAGCCCAAACGCCTCGCCAGGATCAGCGCGCCACAGGCGTGGCCGGCTCCCGCCGGACCGTCAACCCGACGACGACCGCCGACCGGAGGCCTGCGACGCATCGCAGCGCGAAGAGCACAAACGCGCCGTCCCCCACGAAGAAGCATCGGGGCACCGCAGGCTCGGCTCGGCCCACCAAGAACAACTGAGCCCTACGGCTTGGGCGCGAGCGCGCTGCCCTTCAGCCATTCGCCCCACGGCACGGTCCAGTCGCCGTTCTGCCAGATCTCCAGACCGGGGCCGCCGGTGTTCTTGACCTCGACGACGTCACCGGGCTGGGAGAAGTCGAAGAACCAGGAGGCGTTCTCGCCGTTGAGGTTCAGGCACCCATGCGAGACGTTGGTGTTGCCCTGCGCCCATCGGGTGTCGTTGAGCTGGTGCAGATAGATGCCGTCGGTACTGATCCGGGTGGCGTACGGGATCTTCACCTTGTAGCCCATCGAGGAGGCCACGGGCAGACCGTAGGTCGACGAGTCCATCGTCACCGACTCGGCCTTGTCGATCACCGTGTACACCCCGGGCGGCGTCCAGAACGAAAACGTCCGTCCGGCAATGGTTTGGTAGCCGCCCTGGCCCATCGAGGTCGGCATCGCCCGGACCAACTTGCCGTTGTCGAACACGCTCACGACCTTGGTCGTGTCGTCGGCGATCGAGACGTGGGCATCACCAATTGTGAAGGTGGCCTTGGCATTCTCGTTCCCGTACAGACCGTCGCCGAGCTTGAGTCCGAAGATGTTGGCCGCCACCGACACCGTTGTGCCCGGTGCGTAGTACTTCGCCGGCCGCCAGTGCGCGGTCTTGTCATCCACCCAGTACCACGAGCCCTGAACCGGCGGATTGGTGGTCACCACCAGATTGCGTTCGGCGGCAGCCTTGTCGGTGATCTGTTCGTCGAAGCGCGCCGCGATGATCGTGCCGATGCCGTATTTCATCTCTTCGTGGATCGGCAGGCCACCTGGCGTCTCGAGGTAGACCTGGGTGAGGTTGTCGGGCGAGGCTGTCGCGAAGGTCGTGGTCCGCGCGAGCGGCACACCGCTGGCGCCCAGACTGGCCACCTGCATGGTGTAGGTGCGCCCGTACTTGAGCGGCACGGTCGGCTGCCACGACGTCCCATCCGGTGACAGTGCGCCGGCAAGGGTGTTGCCGTAGTCGTCCACCAACGAGACGTTCGTGAGATTGCCACCCACCACCTGCGCCGACACCCGGCTCAGCGGGTTGAGGTCAGCCGCGCCATTGGCCGGCGCGATCCCCAGCAGTGGGGGTTTGGGCGGCGCGGGTGGCAACTGCACCTGGGCGGTGGCGGTCGCGGTTTTGCACCCGTCGCGGCACCCGGGCAGCCCGGCCACATCGCTCCCGAGAACGCCCAGGAGCAGCAGGCTCACCACGAGGCCGGCCGCGCACGCGCGACGGGAAAAGACCACCGAAAATCACTCCAGAACTGGTCGACGATGAGTTGCCGGCGTCACCTTTGACGCCTGAGATCATAGACGGCCACAGCGTCGTCTTGTCACCTGAAGGAGACTGACGCGCCCGTCACCAGCAGCAAAGATCCAATCATTAGCGGAATCTAACTTTTCGGCGGCATCTCAATGCCGCGCACTACCTTTGAGCCACTCGCTCCACGGCAGTGTCCAGTCACCGTTCTGCGTGAGCGCAAGGGGCGGGCCGCCGGTGTTCTTGACCTCGACGACGTCCCCGGGCACCGAGAAGTCGTAGAACCACGCCGCATTGTCGCTGCTGAGATTCAGGCACCCGTGCGAGGTGTCGGTATTGCCCTGCGCCCACACGGTCGCATTCAGCTGGTGCAGGTAGATCCCGTCCGGGCTGATGCGCGTCGCGTACGGGATGGTCTCGCGATAGCCGAGGCGCGAGTTGATCGGCAGGCCGTAGGTCGAGGAGTCCATGATCACCGGGTTGGCCTTGTCCATGACCGTGTAGATGCCGGGCGGCGTCCAGAACGTCAGGGTCTGATTGCCGATCGTCTCGCTGCCGCCGCGACCCATCGAGGTCGGCATAGTGCGCACCAACTTGCCGTTCTCGAACACGCTGACCTGTTTGGTGGTGTCGTCGGCAACCGAGACGTGCGCATCACCGATCGTGAAGGTCGCCGCGGAATCCTGCTCGCCGTACAGACCGTCGCCGAGCGGGACGCCGTAGACGTTGGCCCGCACGGTCACCGAAGTGCCTGGGGCGTAATACTTTTCCGGGCGCCAGTGCGCCGTCTGGTCGTCCATCCAATACCAGGACCCCCGCACCGGCGGGTTGGTGGTGACCGAGAGGTGCTGCTCGGCGGCGGCGCGATCGGTGATGGGCTCGCCGAAGTGTGCAGCGATGACGGTGCCGATCCCGAACCGGCCGCCATCGAGCAGCTGCCAGCCCGGCGTCGTGAATGTCACCTGCGTCTGATCGCTCGGCACGACGGTTTGGAAGGTCGACGACATCGTCGAGGGCACCCCGCCGGGTCCGCGGGCGTCGACGGTCAGGGTGTAGCTGCGTCCATAGCCCAGGGGGACGGTGGGCTTCCAGGTCTTGAAGTCGGGGGTGACGACGCCGGGGATCGGCTTGTCGGCGTCGTTGACCATCGTGACGTGGGTGAGCAGGCCGCTCTTGGCGACGACGGTGATCCCGCCCAGCGGGTCGACGTCGGTGGCCCCGTCAGCGGGGGTGAGCGCGACGGCGGCCCTGTCCTTGGACGGTGCCGGCTGGGGGTCGCGGGCGGCGGCCTCGGTGCGGCAGTTCTCCGGGCAGCGCGGCGCGGCGGAGACGACGACACCGCCGAGCACTGCGAGCACCGCCAGAACGACGCCGAGGCAGGCCCCACGGGCACGACGACTAAAGCTCAACTGGTCACTCCATGAATTACGAGGTCGGCCACGGTTGCCGGGATACCGAAGATCTATCGGGCCCCTGAAGCATAGACGGCATGGCGGACGGTCGCGTTCGGGCAAAGGGGCGTGCCGCGTCACAACATGGACAAGACTCGAGCACATGACCGATCCCGGTGCGACCCGCGTCGCGGTGTACCTCGACTTCGACAACATCGTCATCTCGCGCTACGACCAGGTCAACGGCCGCAACTCTTTTCAGCGCGACAAGGCCAAGGGACTGGAGGCGGCCAAGCTCACCCGCGCGCGTGTCGACGTCGGCGCGGTCCTGGACTTCGCCTCGTCGTTCGGGACGGTGGTACTCACCCGCGCGTATGCCGACTGGTCGGCTGACGTGAACGCCGAATACCGCGAACAACTGGTGGGTAGGGCGGTGGATCTGGTGCAGCTGTTCCCCGCGGCGGCCTACGGCAAAAACGCCGCCGACATCCGGCTGGCGGTGGACGCCGTCGAGGACATGTTCCGGCTGCCCGACCTCACCCACGTGGTGATCGTCGCCGGCGACTCCGACTACATCCCGCTGGCGCAGCGGTGCAAACGGTTGGGCCGCTATGTCGTCGGCATCGGAGTGGCCGGCTCGTCGAGCCGGTCACTGGCGGCGGCCTGCGACGAGTTCGTCATCTACGACGCGCTGCCCGGGGTGCCGGTATTCGAGCCGTCGACAGCCGACGCGCCGGCCAAGCGGACGAAACGCGCGAAGTCCACCGAGCCGGAGCCGCCCGACCCGCAGACCGCGGCCACCGCGCTGCTGAAACGGGCGCTGCAGATCGGCCTGGAGAAGGAAGACGCCGAGTGGTTGCACAATTCGGCGGTGAAGGCGCAGATGAAGCGGATGGACCCGTCGTTCTCGGAGAAGTCGTTGGGGTTCAAGTCGTTCAGCGACTTCTTGCGGTCGCGCACCGATGTGGTGGAGCTTGACGAGAGTTCGACGACTCGAATGGTGAAGCTCCGCTAGGCGGTCGAGTCGATCCAGACCGCGCGGGCTGCGGCCAGCAGGTCACCGTCGGCGGTGTAGAGCGCGGAGTGCGCGCCGATCTTGCGGCCCTCATGCCAGTCCGAGGTCGCGACCACCACGCACGGTTCGCCCGCCCGCGGTACCCGTTCGATGTGGGCGGTCATCCGGCCGAGCACCGCGACGCCGCCCGGGATGCGGTTGAACGCCGCCCACCCGCCCGGGCAATCCAGTGCCGCCCAGACGATCTCGGGTCGCACGGCACCGGCGTCGTCGGCCAGCGATTCGTCGGGCGTCCACTGGTCGGCCAGGATCGACTGTCCGGCAAGGCGTTTGACGAAGATTCGCAGCCCGTCGCCGGGCTCGCGGTCGGGGCCGCAGGTGAAGCAGCTCCGGAACGGATGGCTGGCGTCGGCCAACGCGTGCTCAGCGTCAGCGGGAATGTCCAGCACCGGCGGCAGCACCTCGACGGGCTCGTCGACAGGCTTGGCCACCGCCACGACCTCCCCACCCGGCGGGTGCACCTCATACGTCGGCCCCGTCTCCTCGACCAGTAACTCCGTATCAAGAGGGGGCGGGCGAAGCAGCGTCACCTCGACCAGGTCTGCCGGGATGCGCCCGGCGATCACACCGCAGGCGTACCCGCCGTTGGCGCTTCCGGGTGGGCCGTTGAAGCGGCCGGGGAACATCAACGACGGCTCGGTCACGACCGGTCCCCTTTCACCCTGGCCAGCAGCCACGCCTGACCGTCGCCCTCGCCTGTGGCGAGCGTGTGCAGATCTGCGAACGCGACGTCGAGTTCCCCTGCCGTGGCCCGGAAAAACCCTGGCTCGGCGCCGACCTCGCTGAGCACGGTGATCGCCAGCAGACCGCCCGGCGTCAACCGGTCCACGATCGCCGGGTACAGCCGCGGGTCACGAAAGCGGTGGCACAGGACCATCTCGACCGCCGGCCCCGGCGGCAGGCCGTCGTCCAGATCGGCGACCGAGAACCGGCAACGGTCGCCGACGCCGTGGCGGTGCGCCAATTCTTGCGCCTGCTCGATCGCGACGGTGGACACGTCGACACCCCACACGGCCAGGCCGCGCTCGGCCAGCCAGACCGCAGCCGCGCCGGCGCCGCACGCCAGATCCAGCACATTGCCCGTCATCGGCATCTCATTGACGTACGGCGCGAAGACTTCGGGCAGGCGGGGTGAACCGCCAGATTTGCCCGCGTACTTCTCGTCCCAGCGCACGCGATCAGCCTCGGCCACGTCGCTCACGGTAGACGGCCGCCAGGGCGATTGAGATCAGCGTCAGCGGGTAACCGCGTCGGATGTCGAAGGCAGAGTCGTTGTGGCTGTCCAAGTCGGCGTCGCAAACGCGCGGCTCCGATCAGGCAGAGGTCCAGTTCCACTACGACATCTCCAACGAGTTCTTCAAGCTCTGGCAGGACCCGACGCAGACCTACAGTTGCGCATATTTCGAGCGCGACGATATGTCTCTCCAGGAAGCGCAGATGGCCAAGGTCGACCTCTCGCTGGGCAAGCTGGGTCTGAAGCCTGGGATGACGTTGCTCGACATCGGCTGCGGCTGGGGGTCGACCATCCAGCGCGCGGTCGAGAAGTACGACGTGAACGTCATCGGGCTGACGCTGTCGGAGAACCAGAAACAGCACATTGAGCAGAACCGGTTCCCGAACATCGACACCCATCGCAGCATGGAAGTTCGCTTGCAGCCGTGGGAAGAGTTCGACGGCAAGGCCGACCGGATCGTGTCGATCGGCGCCTTCGAGCATTTCGGCTTCAACAAGTACGACGACTACTTCAAGAAAACCCTCAGCTGGATGCCCGACGACGGGGTGATGTTGCTACACACGATCATCATTCCCGAGGACGAAGAGATCAAAGCCAAGGGCTTGCCGTTGACCATGTCTCGAGTGCGCTTCATCAAGTTCATCATGGACGAGATCTATCCCGGCGGCCGGTTGCCGCTGGCTTCGATGGTCCGCCAACACGCCGTCAACGCGGGTTACCAGGTGACGCGTGAGCAGCATCTGCAACCGCACTACGCCCGCACGTTGGACACCTGGGCGGCCAATCTCGAAGCGAATCGGGACCAGGCCATCGCGATCACGTCCGAAGCGATCTACGAGCGCTTTTACAAATATTTGACGGGATGTGCGGATCTGTTCCGGACCGGCTACACCGACATATGTCAGTTCACGTGCGAAAAGGCAGCTAGCTAGCCTGGGGGTCATCCGTTGGTAACGGAAAGTAGTTCGGATTCAACACAGTTGACGCCGGCATACGAGGACGTCCAGGCGCATTACGACATCTCGAACGAATTCTTCGGACTGTTCCAGGACCCGTCTCGGACGTATAGCTGCGCGTACTTCGAGCGCGACGATATGTCGCTGGAAGAGGCCCAGCTCGCGAAAATCGATCTGGCACTGGACAAATTGGATCTGCAACCTGGCATGACGCTGCTCGACATCGGCTGCGGTTGGGGATCAGCGATGAAACGGGCGGTGCAACGGCTTGATACGAACGCACTCGGACTGACGTTGAGCCGCAATCAGCGCGCGCTGGGTCAGCAACTACTCGACGCCGTAGACACCGACCGGTCGCGGCGAATCCTGTTGCGCGGCTGGGAAGAATTCGACCAGCCGGTCGACCGCATCGTGAGTATCGAAGCATTCGAGGCGTTTCCGAAAGACCGGTATGCGGCATTCTTCGACACATGCCACCGCATCATGCCTGTCGACGGTCGGATGGTGCTGCAGACCATCATGGGTCATCCGCTCAAACGCTGGCCTGATCTGGGCATCCCCATCGTGATGAGCGATTTGAAGTTCATGCGGTTCATCGCCAAGGAGATCTTTCCGGGCGGCGCGGTGCCGTGCGACGAGGACGTTGTCGAATTCGCCCAGAAGGCCGGCTTTTCGGTCGAACATCTCGACTACCTGACCCCGCATTATGTACGCACGCTGGACATTTGGGCACAACGATTGGAAGGCGCCCGCGACCGAGCTATCGCCGTGACATCGCAAGAGGTCTACGACCGCTACATGCGCTATCTCGTCGGGTGCTCGGACTTCTTCAACCGAGGGGTATCCGAGGTCGGGCAGTTCACCCTGGTGAAAGGCTGATCAGGCGGCCCCGAACGTCAACACCACGTTGTTGCCGCCGAGGCCGAGGGAGTTACTGATCGCGTACTGGTAGTTGGCTCGGCGGGGCCGGCCGATGACCACGTCGAGGTCGATCTCGGGATCGAGATCATCGACGTTGCGGGTGGCAGGGAGAACGCCGTCGCGCAACGCCTGCACGGTGAGCACCGCTTCTACCGCACCCGCGGCACCCAGCGAATGTCCGAGCACGGCTTTGGGTGCGTACACCGCCGGCTGATGCCCCTGGAAAGCACGCCGGATGGCACGGGCCTCGGCGAGATCACCGAGGGTCGTCCCGGTGGCGTGCGCGTTCACGTGATCGATATCAGACGGTCGAAGCCCGGCCAGCTCGATCGCGCGGGCGATGGCCGCACCGGCGGTTTCGCCCGTGGGATCGGACTGGACGTGGTCGTAGGCGTCGGAGTTGGTCGATGCACCCATGAGGCGAGCGAGGATGGGTGCGCCGCGCGCCTTTGCATGGTCCTCGGTTTCGATGAGCATCAGCGCGCCGCCCTCGCCGAGCACCATGCCGTCGCGGTGCCGATCGAACGGCCGGCATGCCCCGGCGGGGTCGTCGTTGTTGGTCGACATGATGCCGAGTCCGTCGAAGGCAGCCACGGGTACCGGCTCGACCCACGATTCGACGGCACCGCAGATCGCGATATCGGCCTCACCCATCACGATGTGCCGCCACGCCTGGGCGATCGCGGCAGCGCCGGACGCGTCAGACATCAACGGCGCGATCACCCCCGCTTTGGCTTTACGTTCCAGCCCGACCGCGGCGGCCGCGGCGTTGGGCATGTACATCTGGATCGCCAGCGGCGACATCGCGCGCAGTCCGCGCGCTTGAAACGCGCCGTACTGCACCGCGATCTCCTCGGTGCTGCCCAGCGCAAGTCCGATCGAGACGAGAAGCCGGCCGGTGTCGATGTCGGGCGAGTCGGCGTTGCCCCAGAGCCGGCGTCCCAGCACCGTGCCCATCTTGCCCAGATAGGACAGCCGGCGAAGCTCGACGCGATTGAGGTGGTGATCGAAGTCTTCGCGCAGCGCACCGCCGATGCGCACCGGCGAGTCACATTCGCGCACGAACCATTTGTCGAGCTGACGAATCCCGCTGCCGCCCTGCAGTATTTGCTGCCAGGTGTCCTCGGCGTCGGGGCCGAGCGCCGTGGTCGATGTCAACGCGGTCACCACCACATCGGTGAGACCCTCGCCCGTCCGCAATGCAGTCATCCCGGTTGGCACCTTTCGGCGGCATCGTTGTGACGCGCGGCATACCCGCATGCGCGGGATTTATGCCTACCGGGTGCTGCTATGCTGGTCGCAACGTTGGCGTCACGATGAAGTCGTCAACCGCGTCGTGGAACACCTTCACTTCACCGGCACTTCCGGAATCCGGAAACCGAGTCAGCTGATGTAGTGCCCCCAAGCACACAGTCTCGCGGCGATCGATTTTGCCCACCGGCAATCTCGCCACACACCCGATGCCCGAAAGGCACCATGAAAACCGAACAATCGTTTGCGGACCTTGGCGTGCCCGCACCGCTGGTGCGCGCCCTGTCCGACAACGGCATTACCTCTCCCTTCCCGATCCAGGTTTCGACCCTGCCGGACACCCTGGCCGGCCGCGATGTGCTGGGCCGCGGCAAGACCGGCAGCGGCAAGACGCTGGCGTTTTCCATTCCGCTGGTCAGCCGCCTGACCGGCACCACCCGCCGTCCGTCACGGCCGTCGGGCCTGGTGCTGGCGCCCACCCGTGAGCTGGCGACCCAGATCACCGCGACGCTGCAGCCGCTGGCTGAGGCGTCCGGGCTGCGCGTCACCACCATCTTCGGCGGCGTACCGCAGAACAAGCAGGTCAAGGCCCTGCAGGGCGGCGTGGACATCGTCGTCGCCTGCCCCGGCCGCCTTGAAGACCTGATGCGCCAGCGACTGATCACCCTCGACGCCGTCGAGATCACCGTGATCGACGAGGCCGACCACATGGCCGACCTGGGCTTCCTGCCCGGCGTCACCCGGATCCTCGCGGCCACTCCGGCCGGTGGGCAGCGTCTGCTGTTCTCGGCGACGCTGGACAACGGTGTCGACAAGCTGGTCAGCCGGTTCCTGCGCAATCAGGTATCGCATGCCGTCGACTCCGACCAGTCGCCGGTGGACGCGATGACCCATCACGTGTTCCACGTGGCCAGCGCCGACGCCAAGAAGGACCTGGTGCACACCCTGGCCTCCGGTACCGGGCGGCGGATCCTGTTCCTGCGCACCAAACATCACGCCCGCAAACTGGCCAAGCAGCTCACTCAGGCGGGCATCCCGTCAGTTGACTTGCACGGCAACCTTTCTCAGCCGGCGCGCGATCGCAACCTGGCCGCGTTCGCGGCTGGTACCGCGCGAGTGCTGGTCGCCACCGACATCGCCGCGCGCGGTGTCCACGTCGACGATGTGGAGCTGGTCGTGCACATCGATCCGCCCGCCGAGCACAAGGCGTATCTGCACCGTTCGGGTCGCACCGCGCGAGCGGGACGGGCCGGCGACGTGGTGACCGTGGTACTGCCCGAGCAGCGCCGCGACACCCAGGTCTTGCTGCGCAAGGCCGGTATCAAGGCCACGCCGCAACAGGTTTCGGCTGATTCGGAGTCGGTGCAGGCATTGGTCGGCGAGGTCGCTCCCTACCAGGCACCGCCGGCTGCACCCGCTCCGCAGCAGCAGCAGCCGCGCCGCTCCCCCGCCCAGCGTCGCACCCGAGGTGGCAATAGTGGCGGCGGTCAGCCCGGCCACAGTGGCCAAGGTGCTCACGTTGGCCAGCCCGGGCGCCGGCGCTCCCGCCGCCCGCGCCCTGTGGGCGCCAAGTAGATTTCGTTCCGGCGGGCCCGCCGGTTCGAGCAACGGATGCCTCCGGCATCCAACTGAATGAGAGAAGAAAAGATAGATGGCACAGGGAACTGTGAAATGGTTCAACGGCGAAAAGGGCTTCGGCTTCATCGCTCCTGACAGTGGCGAGCAGGATCTGTTCGTGCACTACTCGGAAA
Source organism: Mycobacterium sp. BK086 (assembly GCA_004362315.1). Lineage (GTDB taxonomy): Bacteria > Actinomycetota > Actinomycetes > Mycobacteriales > Mycobacteriaceae > Mycobacterium. The sequence goes on along the minus strand of SNWL01000008.1, from coordinate 500,666 downwards.
TCCAGGGCAGCGGCTACAAGTCGCTCGAGGAGAACCAGCGAGTTCAGTTCGAAGTTGGACAGGGACCCAAGGGCCCCCAGGCGACGCGCGTCTCCGCGGTCTGATCGAACCCAAGACCACAGCAAGGGCTGGTACGGCAATGCCGTACCAGCCCTTGGCTTTTGGTCAGTCTTCCACCACGTCGATGGTGGGCGAGCGCATCGTACGAGCCGCCGAGGATGCGCTCTGAGCCCGTGCCGCCTGGATCACCCGGTCCGCGACGGCGTACTCGGGCACGTCGATGCCCTCGTCGAGAGCCAGTAAGGCGGCGGCTTGCCGCATGACCATCCAGCCGAGCGCCTGCGTCGTCGTTTGCGGAATGACCAGCAACCGGGCGCACTCGCTTCGGCCGACGACGACCATGATCCGCTGACGCTCGTCGTTCCAGCCCATGCTGCGCATTGCGGTTGCGAAATGGGCATCCAGCACCGGGGCAGGCGCGGTCGCCGACCAGTTGATGTTGATGTCGACGATCTCGCCGAGCGGCGCGTGCAGCGCGTCGATGAGATCGGGAAGCTCACTGGCCAACGACCCGGTTCGCGGCCACCACGCCCCGTCGATGTCGCCACCAAGCGAGCGATTGAGGGTGAGTCGAATTGGGCTGGCGGTACGGCGCGGTCCGCGCATCCCGTTCACGACAAGGCCGGGCAGAAAGTGGAATCGAAAAAGTCCATGAACGTGGTCCTCAGATCGGCGGGCCGATCCGCGGACTGCGACGACTGCTGAGCGCGAACGGATTACTCGAACCCTATACCCGCTGGCGCGCCCGGCCGCCGGCCATCTCAGTTCTGGGGTTCGACGAGCTCTTTGATCGTCGCGCAGACCGTGGTGAGCGTGCGCTCGTCACGTGTCGACAGAGTCAGCACGAACGCGCCCTGAATCAGCGCCAGCACCGCGTCGGCGAGGTCCTCGCTGGGACGGTCCCGGCGAATGTCGCCGCGGTCCTGGCCCGCCGTGAGCAGCGTCGAGAGCTGCGACTTCCACATCCCGATCTGCGTGGCCAGCTGCGGCCGGAAGTAGTCGGACGTCGCGCCCACCTCGGTGGAGAACTTTCCCGTCAGGCACGCGGTCTGAAAACCCGACTTGATGAAGATCTGCGACATGTCTTTGAAGTAGCCGGTCAGCTGCTCGACGGTGGACAGGTCCGTCCTGGCGAACCACGTGGTGAACAGCTGGCCCTGGAATTGGATGTAGCGGTTCAGCACGGCCTGGGCGAACGCGTCCTTGGATCCGAAGTGGTGATAGAACGACCCCTTCGGAACGCCGGCCTCGGCCAAGACCGCATCGATCGTCGTCCCGTGGAAGCCGTTCTCGTAGAACAACTTGATCCCAGCGCGCAGCAGCCGCTCCTTGTGCGGGAGGACCGCTTCCTGGGTTGTCATTCGTACCGCCTTCGATATGCGCCGTTGAGGTGGGCTTTTCCACTATAGGGCGGTTTCGCCGACCACTAGACCGAGTGGACTAGACCACATCGTCCAATTTATGTGGCCTAGACCACATCGTCTAGACCACTACGTCTAGACGATTTAGTCTAGCGCGGAGGGGTCAAGCGAACGGAGGACCATTTCCATGAGCACCACCTACACGCTCGGACACGAGGACAGCGAGGTACGCCGGCTACTGCTCCAGGGCAGGGTGTACCGGGCCGACACCAAACACGCGTTGCTGATGGCGGGCCTCAAACCCGGGATGCGGGTCCTCGATGTCGGCTCCGGCCCCGGTGACGTGTCGTTCCTGGCCGCCGAACTCGTCGGACCGACGGGTTCGGTCCACGGCGTCGACGCCGCCGACGTCGTACACCTGGCCCGCTCGCGCGCCGACGAACAGGGCTGGACCAACGTGTCGTTCACCCAAGTGTCGCTCGACGAGCTGGTGCTGGAGGAACCGGTCGACGCCGTCATCGGGCGGCTGATCCTGATGCATCTGCCCGACCCGGTTGCCGCGCTGCGTCAGCTCGCGGGACTGGTCCGGCCGGGCGGCGTGGTCGCCTTCGCCGAGAACGACATCGCGTCGGTGCGCAGCTATCCCGAGATTCCGCTCTTCCGCGCGGTCACCGACGCGGTCGCGCGGTCGTTCGAATCGCTGGGGCTGGACATCTCGTTCGGGCCCAAGCTGGGGGCACTGTTCCAGCAGGCCGGGCTGGGCATCCCTCGCATGGCGGTCGGGGCGCCGATGGGCGGCGCCGACGACATCGACCTGCTGACCTACGCCGTCGAGATCTGGCGGCTGGTGTACCCGATCGCCGACGGGCTCGGGCTGACGGCGGACGTGCCCGCACCCGACGAGATGCTGCCGCTGCTACAACGGGAAGTGTCCGCCGCGAAGGCCAGCATCATGATGCCCACGCAGATCACGGCCTGGGCGAAGGTGCGGTGATGGTCGCCATCGGAACCGGCGGTCTGTCGCCGGCACGCTTCCTGAGCCGCGTCGCGGCGTGGCTGCGGGCCCCCGCCTTCGCGCAGGAAGAGTCCGAACCACAGGACAAGAGACGGCATTACCCGCCGCAGCGGGCCAGCTTTGTCGAGCAGGCGACGATGTCGCGGGAGATGTTCCGGCTCTAGGCCGGCTCACCCGATCGACACCAGTTGGTCGATGGAGTCTCGGGGCAGATCACCGACGGCAATCGCCATGACCTCCAGCGATTGCAGTGCGATGGCGCCCTTGTGGTTGTCCAGGAACGCGGTGTCCGCGGCATCGCGACCCGTGGCAATCCGCACCAGCGACTGCCGCGGCGCCAGAAGAGTTCCGTCGACCACTCGCCACTGCCCGTCCACATAGGCCTCGGCCACCGCATGGAAGTCCATCGGGTACAGACCCGGCGCGTACACCGATACGACGCGGGCCGGCACGTTGACCGCCCGCAGAAGTGCGACCACCAGATGCGCGAAGTCGCGGCACACCCCGGCGCCGGCCAGCAACGTATCCACCGCTCCATCGATCGGATCACTGGAGCCAGGAACGTAATTCAACCGGGTGCCCACCCAAAGCGACACCTTCTCCAACAGCTCTTCCGAGTCGAGGAAGCTACCGAATTCCGTTGCCGCGAAGCCAAAGAACTTGTCCGCCTCGGCGTATCGACTCGGACGCAGGTACATCGACAGGTCGTACTCGGTCACCGGCGCGGGGCCGGTCCGGCCGGTGATCGTCGCCTCGTAGTTGACCTTCAAGCTGCCGACCGCAACGTCGAGCTTGTGAATGCGGTTACCGTGTGTGCCGCTGATCTCCAGCGCCGGAATCGGGGATCCGTTCAAGACGAACGACAACTCCTCCGACACCGACGCGCCCGGATGCGGCGCAACAGCGATCTGGAACTCCAACGTGGTCGGGCCGGTGATCTCGATGTCGAGTTTCGCGCTCACTTCGCGCTTCATTCGCTCAGCGCCGAGAGCAGCTCGCGCAGCGGAACGGTGGCGAAACCGATCATCGCGTCACCAATCCCGTAGGGCAGCACCAAGGTGTCAGCGTGCACGAGTGCGCCGCAGGAGTAGACCACATTGGGTACGTACCCATTCTGCTCGTCGGCGGCAGGGCTCAGCAGGGGCTCGCGCAGGCGGCCGACGACTTTCGTCGGGTCCTCGAGGTCGAGCAGCAGTACACCGATCCGGTAGGTACGCATCGGACCGACCCCGTGAGTAAGCACCAACCATCCGGCATCAGTCTCGATTGGTGACCCGCAGTTGCCCAGTTGCAACACTTCCCAGGGTTCAACCGAGCCCTGCAATGGTTGCGTGTCCGTCCACAGGTACGGACGATCAGAGTACGTGATCGAATTCGACTCGCGATCAGCCCTCGACAGAGCGGCGTATCGGCCGTTGATCCGGCGCGGAAACAGTGCCAGGCCCTTGTTCGCCGCGGCGCGTCCAACCATCGGAGTCGACGTGAATGACCGGAAGTCGGTAGTTTTCATCAGCTGCTGGCTGATGCGCGACCCGCTGTAGGCAGTGTAGGTGGCATAGAAGGTTGTCGCGCCGTCGTCGTCGGCGAAGCGAACGAAGCGAGCGTCTTCCATGCCGACCGACTCGGCCTCGGTTGCGGGCCACAGAACTCGTTCAGAAATCGTTATCCGGCAAGGAAATTCGACAGCGTAACTCCTGTCGGCGACGACGCGGATATCGGAAATGGTCTCGAGCGCCCGTCCACGCGTGCTCACATTGGCTTGGAGTTCCGCCAGTCGACGCTCCAGGTCGGCTCTGCTGAAACGCTCACCGAGTGCCTCGAGGACGTAGTTGGCCGCCTCCCCCGCGTCATCGTGCCGGCCGAGCTCGGCGCGGAAGACGGCGGCGTCGAGCAGCGTCGGTGAGGTCGCCCCGACGGTAGCCAGCGCTGTCGGATGATCGACTCTTGGGCATCCAGACTCATCGATCACGCCGGTCCGAAACCCGATCGAGGACCGGTGACCTTCACCGATGCCTCGCACGCTCATCACGAACCGCAGACTGCCCGCAGCCGTCCCGGTCTGGTCCCAGTGCGGCACCATGCTGGGATTGCACAGAGCCGCCCCCTCGATCGCATACTCGGACGTGAACGTGGCGCCCAGAAGCAACATTCGGGCATCAGATACTCGCGCGTCAGGGCGCAGCCGGTCGGCGAGCTCACGCGCATGCCGACGAAAGGTATCGCCGAGATTGCGGTGTCGGCTGTCGAATCGGTCAATGACATCGTCCAACGAGCGCAGCACTTCGGCTTCGCTCAGCGCGAGGATGCGAGCCAGAACAGCTCCCGCCCGCGAATCCTGCTGTTCGAATCCTTCCTGCCCGGGCACAAAGAGTCGGGTGATGACGCGTGACGGATCGGCCGCCAAGCGGACCGGGACGCGAGTGACGAGGCCGGATTTCGTTGACGTCATCTCTGTAGCAACGATATTCGCCGCGCATGCTGCAATGTCGAAATAACGGCCAGTGTCGACTCCGCACCCTGATTGCGGTTGACGCCCTCGGCCTGCAACCCGTCAAAACCGCCGCCGGTCTCCGGATCCCACATCAACTGGCCGGTGTCGTTAGCGCCGGAGAACCAGGATGCGGCCATACGCACTCCATCGACCCATCTCGCGGCGGGGTCGACGGCGGCAGCTCGAGCACACGCGTCGGCGAGGCTCGAAACTTCGATCGGCTGCTGGTCGAATGCGGGACCGGTGTCACCCGGCCCCCTTCCCCCGACCGGGGTCGGAGACAAGTGATCGCCTGAGGTTTCGTGGTCCAGAAGCCAGCCCAGTAAGTCCAGCCCCCGCTGCCAGAGCTTCGGCGCCTCCAGCGCGACTCCCGTGGCGATGATCGCCTCGGCGAGCACCGCATTGGCATAACTAAGCCGGGGCTCGGGCCACGGCCAATCGGGATCACCGTTGGGCGTGGGTACGGAAATCGCATAGTCGGTGATCAGTTTGCGGGCACCGCGATGGTCAGGATGTGCCGCAAGGACTTCGGCGGCACCCAGCGCCGCGAATGACATTGCGCGCGGCCATGGCGAGCGCACCTGCGCGGCCCGTTCGAACTGAATGAGCGCTGACTTGCGCACCCAGACAACGTCGCTGCGTGCCACCGCGGTCCCGAGTCCCCACAAGCATCTGCCCCAGCAGTCGTCCAGGCTCGGATCGTCCATCCAGTTTCCCGCGACGTTCATCCGGTTCCGGCAAGCGCCGGTGAGGGCCTGCGCGTCACCCAGGAACCGCAGCGCGACACCGGCCAGACGATTGACCTCACCAATCGCGTCGGGCTCACGAGCGGCGACGACGAGCACCCGGGCCATGTCGTCGGTGCAGTAGCCGTGCTCGGGCCGTGGCTGGTCCAGGCATCCGTGTTCGAAGGTTCCACGGTGATCCGTCATCCGGAGCAGATGCTCGAAGACGGGAATCGGTAATTCGTCGCTCATACCAGGGCCGACCTCTTTGCACACAGCCGTTGTGCCAGCAGCAGATAGTCCTTGGCGACTACCGGCCAAGCCATCGTCGGCGCCAGAAGCCGGGCCCTCGCCGCCATGTGCCCGGAAAGGCGTGGCTGGGTCAGCACCATGTGCAGGGCGGATCTCAGCGCATCCGTATCATCATGCGACACAACGATCCCGGTACCGTCGCCGAGCAGCTCGACAGCGTGCGGGAAGGCGGTTGCCACGACGGGACGTCCATTGGCGATCGCGTCGACGAGGACACCGGAGGTGATCTGGTCTGCGGAGTCGTACGGCAAGACCACCACCGAGGCTGACTGCACCATCGCAGCGAGCGCAGGGCCATCACGGTAAGACGAGTCGAAGCTCACCGAGTCTGCAATGCCCAGGGACTTCGCCCGGTCCAGAAGCGCTTCCCGGTAGCTCTCTCCGTCGGTGGCCAGGACTTTTGGATGCGTGCGGCCGGCAACCAGGTACCGGGGGCGCCCGGGAAGCTCACTGAGCGACGCCATCACGTCGATGACTCGCTCAATGCCCTTACCCGGCCCCAACAGACCCCAGGTCAACACGGTGGGGCGGCCCGAACGCTTCACCTGGACCTGGGCTGCCACGGTGGCCCCGTGCGGGATCGTGGTGACCTTTCGACGGTCAATATCGTAGCCCTGGCTGAGCCGCGCATGCGCGGCAACGGTCATCACGACAACCTGATCAGCCTCTGCCGCAAGCGTCTCCAACACCCAACGCTGTTGCGACGTAGGCGCTTTGGGCACCGTGTGAGCAACAACGATCGACGGCACCCGTATCCCTCGGACGATGTCGACAATTTCGTCGCCGTCGGGCCCGCCGTAGATGCCGTACTCGTGTTGCACGATGACAACGTCAGATCGATTCAGAATCTCGATGGCGCCCGCCACCGATGTCGGCGAGCCGTTGACCAGCTCTCCGACGACGACCCCGGCACCGTCACCCGGCGATCCGTCGGCGACTCGAACCACGTCGACACGAGCACCGTCGACGCGCAGCCCTTCGGACAGCGCGGCGCTGAACGTTGCCAGCCCACATAGTGTCGGCGGATAAGTACCGAGGATTGCAATTGTCGGCGCGCGGGAAACACCCTGATATGGAACAACATTGGGCGTCAGGGAAGGAAGTACGGACAAGAAATTCAAGGGTGATCCGCCTAGCGGTTGTCACCGACGTGTCCGGCATGAGCGATTGCTCGGCAAGTTCAGCGGCGGACGGCTGTCTTATTCCGGACTGGCTGTGTTACCAACCTCACCCACGTTACACCCCGGGACCAGTGGACGCGCGGGCGCGGGCGCGGCGCACCGATTCATCGATCAGGGCCTGAGCCACGTCGACGAGCTTGCGTTGCTCGGTTTGACTGATCGTCCGCAGATGACTCAGTGCGTCCTCGGTACTACGTCCGGTACGCCCACGGATGAGACCAATCGCCTGATCGATCACTGGCCTCGTCAGAAGCGCAGCCTGCAAGCGCGCGGTCAGCACCTGCGCGTGCGCAAGAACCTGCGCGTTGTGCACGGCGACCGCGGCCGGCCTGGCGAACATCGTGCCCAGCTCAACAGCATCCTCATCGAAAGCACTTTTGCCGTGGGCGTACACACTGATTGCGCCGACAACCCTGTCTGCCACCTCCAGCGGCAAAGCGAGCACGCTGTGTACACCGAGTCGCCCCACCCGAGGACCGAATCGAGGCCAGCGCCGTTCACCGCCCAACGAATCGGACAGGGCCGGCCGGCGTTCCAGCACCGCACTGAGCGCGGGCCCCTCCCGGAGGACGACGTACTGGATCTGCTCGATTTCCTCGATGACGGGGGCACTGGCCGACAATGCCTCCACCTTGTCTTCCGGCGTGGCCCTAAACAACGCCACCCCGACACCGTCGGCCCCCGGTATCGCCCGCACGGCGAATCCTGCGATTTCCGTGAGCGATTCGGACAGAGACCGACTGCCCGCGACCAGACCCGCCAGATCACCGATACCCGCGCGCAGATTCGCGTCGTCAGCACCGACCTGATCTGACTCCGCCATTTACGCAACTATACTTTGACATCACTTTTGCCACTGCCCGCTTCCCGTTGGCTATCCGCGCGTACAGTCACTGGCACCGGGACCATCGACAGGCCCCTTATCGAAGGGCCTCTCATGGCAGACAAATCCCCTCGCCAATCAATGACGAAGAAGGCCGGCAAGTCCCTGAAAGAGAAACGCGCCGAAAAGCGCGCCAAATCCGATGGAGCTCCGACCGACAACGTGTTGAACAGCAAGCATCGCTGAACGACTCTCCACCTGTCCTTGAAAGTCGCTGGCGCGAAACATCTTTCGATCCCGCCAGCCAATACCCGTCTGCGACGTGACATTTCAGCGCGAATGCGCGTAGTCTCAACGTGTCGACGCTATTTCGCACACGACTTCAGATCGGGTGCCCGTCGGCGCGCTTGGCCGGGTTCACGGCCGCAGACAGGAGCGTCGCATGACGCAGTCAGAAGTTCGCCCAGCAGTCGGTTGGAAAGAGCCGCCACCGCAACACACGCCCCGCTTACGGTTGAAGCCAAAAGGCCCCCTGACAGGTCGCGTCGACGGGGCGTGGTGGCCGCACAGTGACAACCTCGAGGCCGAGGTGCCAGACCTGCTCGCCGTGTTGTCGGTTCGCCTCGGCCCCATCAGCTACGTCCTGTACAAGATGACGGAGTGGGTGAAGGCGGTTGGCAAGATGCCGATCGGCGGACGATTCGTCCGGCTTGGCGGCTACCAGCGCCAGCCGAGCAACACTGTTGAGATTCAGGGACTCGGCGGCAGGAAGGTAGTCCTGCTGGTCGTGCCCGCCGCCACAGATCCGCACCGAGCGCACACGATCATGATGGCGGCTTCGGTGCCCGGCAACGCCTCTACAGTCGACGAGCTACTGGCGATGGGCCACGACGGCTAGGCGAGGCATTCCACCTGCTGCCCACCGATCGGCGGACAGCGGGTGTCAACCACAAAGATCAACTAGCTGGCGGATACCCCCACCATCTGCAGGTGGCGACGATTGCGGCATGGAAACACTCCAGGCAGGCCGCGCCCGCGCAGGCCGCGTCGCACTCGCCAGCTACGTCGGCTCGGCGATCGAGTACTACGACTTCTTCATCTACGGCACCGCCGCCGCGCTGGTGTTCCCGATCGTCTTCTTCCCGCACCTGAGCCCGCTGATGGCCACGATCGCCTCGTTGGGCACCTTCGCGGCAGCCTTCCTGTCGCGACCGCTCGGGGCCGCGGTGTTCGGCCACTTCGGCGATCGCATCGGGCGCAAGAACGTCCTGGTGTTCACGCTGGTGATCATGGGCGCGTGCAGCATCGGCGTCGGCCTGATCCCGAGTACCGACACCATCGGCATCGCCGCACCGCTGCTGCTCATCAGCATGCGTCTGCTGCAAGGCTTCGCCGTGGGCGGCGAGTGGGCCGGCGCCGCGCTGATGAGTGCCGAGCAGGCACCGCAGGGACGGCGTGGCTACTTCTGCATGTTCACCCAGCTGGGCCTCGGCACCGCGCTGGTCCTCGGGAATCTGGTGTTCCTCGGGGTGCACGGAGCCTTCGGCGAGGCGGAATCGGCGTTCTTCCAATGGGGTTGGCGCATCCCGTTCCTGCTGAGCGCCGTCCTGCTGGCCGTCGCGATGTACATCCGGCTACACGTCGAGGAGAGCTCGGTGTTCGCCGAATCGGCCGCCGACGGGCCCGCCGGTGTCCCGATCGCCCAGGCAATGCGGCATCAGGGCCGCGAGATGGTGTTGGCGGCCGGCGCGGTCATGGGCTTGTTCATGCTGGCGTTCCAGGTGGGCACCTACTTCCCGAATTACGCTGCCACACACCTGCATTACGACGAGGATCTGATCCTGCTCGTCGGCGTGGCCGGCGGCCTGTGCTCGCTGGTCTTCGTCGCCGCGTCGGCAATGCTCAGTGACACCTATGGCCGCCGTCGCATCCTGGCCGTCGGCGGCGCGCTGGCCCTGCCATGGACACTGATCCTGTTCCCGATGATCCAATCCGGTGATCCGGTCCGCTACGGCCTCGCGATCATCGGCACCTACGCCATCATCGGAATCATGATGGGGCCGCTGGCCGCCTTCATCCCGGAGACCTTCGCGACCCGCTACCGCTACAGCGGCGCCGGCTTCTCGTACAACATCGGGGGCATTCTCGGTGGCGCGCTGCCGCCGGTGCTCTCGCCGATGCTGGTGTCCTCCTACGGCACCGGGGCGGTCACCGCGATGATGACCGGGTTCGCGGTGGTGAGTCTGGTCAGCGTCCTGCTGCTCAGAGAGACGGCGGGACGAGGCATGGTCCGCCAGCTACGCGAGGCCGGCATTAATCCAAGTACTGCATCATTAGTGTCCTAATTGGACTTGGACAAGCATGGATCTAGTTTCCTACGGTTGCTGTAGACCACCCGACAATCGCCGAGGAAACCATGACAGCAACCATGCCGCAGACCGTCGCGCTGACGGGACAGATGCTGATCGCCGGCGACCCGGTGCACGGCACCGGCACGCAGATCACCGCCTTCGACCCGAGCGCCGGACAACCGCTGCAGCCCACCTACCGCCACGGTGACCGCTCGCACGTCAACGCCGCGTGCGCCGCCGCACTCGCGGCCTTCGCCGCCTATCGCGCGACGACCGCCGAACAGCGGGCGCAGTTCCTCGACACCATCGCCGGCAATATCGAACTGATCCGCGACGACATCATCGCTCGCGCCATGGCCGAGACCGGACTCCCCCAGGCCCGCATCACCGGGGAGGTCGCCCGAACCACGGGTCAGCTGCGACTGTTCGCCGCGCTGCTGCGCGAAGGCAGCTGGAACGGCGCCCGCATCGATCCCGCGCTCCCCGACCGGACCCCGTTGCCCCGGCCCGATCTTCGGCAGCGCGCTATCCCGCTCGGCCCCGTCGCGGTGTTCGCGGCCAGTAATTTCCCGCTGGCCTTCTCCGTCGCCGGCGGCGACACCGCCTCGGCGCTGGCCGCCGGATGCCCCGTCATCGTCAAGGCCCACGACGCGCATCCGGGCACCTCGGAACTCGTCGGTCGCGCCATCACCGACGCCGTCGCCGCGGCGGGATTGCCGGCCGGAACCTTCTCGCTGCTCTTCGGATCCGGCCCGGACCTCGGGATCGCACTGGTCACCGACCCCCGCATCAAAGCCGTCGGATTCACCGGATCACGTTCCGGCGGTCTGGCTTTGGTCGAGGCCGCGGCCGGACGGCCCGAGCCGATCCCGGTCTATGCCGAAATGAGTTCCATCAATCCGGTGTTCCTGCTCGACGGAGCGCTGACGCACCGCGCGGCGGATCTCGGCCGCGCCTTCGTCACATCGCTGACGACCGGATCCGGGCAGTTGTGCACGAACCCGGGCCTCGTCATCGCCGTCGACGGGAACGGACTGGACGCATTCCTCGCGGCAGCTCGCGATGCACTGGCGGACAGCCCGGCCGCTCCGATGCTCACCCCTGGTATCGCCCAGAGCTATGCGAACGGCGTCGCTGCACTGACCGGCGAGGCCGAACTCGTGGGTTCCGGTCAGGGTAGCGACAGCCAAACCAGCTGCCAGGCAGCACTGTTCACCACCGACGCTCGCAGCCTGCTCGCGTCGGAGACGCTGCAGGCCGAGGTGTTCGGGGCGGCCAGCCTCGTGATCCGGTGCCGGGACGCCGCCGAGATGCGCGCCGTGGCCGAGAACATCGAGGGCCAGCTCACCGCGACGGTGCACGCCGAGCCGTCCGACTACGACGACGCACGCGACCTGATCCCACTGCTCGAGCTCAAGGCCGGACGCATCCTGTTCAACGGATGGCCCACCGGCGTCGAGGTCGGCCACGCCATGGTCCACGGTGGCCCGTACCCCGCGACCTCGGATTCGCGCAGCACGTCGGTCGGCTCACGCGCGATCGAACGATTCCTGCGGCCCGTCTGCTATCAGGACGTACCGAAATCGTTGCTGCCCAGCGCAATCGCCGACGGCAACCCTGACCACCTGTGGCGGCGTATCGACGGCCGGCTTCAGCAGAACTGACCCATCCCACTCACCAAGGAGCCATTCGCCATGCACCCCACGTTCGGTGGAGTTCTGTTCTTCCCCGTCACCCCCTTCACCCAACACGGTGAGCCAGACCTCGCCGCACTGGCACGGCACGTCGCCGCCGGCGTCGACGCCGGTGCGGGCGGTGTGTTCATCGCCTGCGGCACAGGCGAATTCCACGCTCTCGAACCGCAGGAGTTCGCCGCGATCGTCCGCACCGCCGTCGAATCGGTCGCCGGCCGTGTCCCGGTCTACGCCGGTGCGGGCGGCTCCGTCGCCCAGGCCAAGCTGTTCGCCAAGGCCGCCAAGGACGCCGGCGCCGACGGACTGCTGCTGCTGCCGCCGTACCTCGTCGAGATGCCGCAGGAGGGGCTGATCGCCTACACCGCCGAGGTCGCGTCGGCCACCGATCTGCCGGTGATCGTCTACAACCGCACCAACGCCCGATACACCGAGGCATCCGCAGTGACCGTCGCCCAGATCCCGAATGTGGTCGGCTTCAAGGACGGCACAGGTGACCTGGACCGCGTCGCGCGCATCGTGCGGGCGGTGACCGACGCACTGGCCCCCACCGGCAAGCCCTTCCTGTTCTTCAACGGCCTGCCGACCGCCGAGACCACCCAGCAGGCGTACCGGGCGATCGGAGTGCCGCTGTATTCGTCGGCCGCCTTCGCCTTCGCACCCGATGTGGCACTGGCCTTCTACGACGCACTGGAGAGCGGCAACGACGCACTCGTCGACGCGCTGTTGCGGGACTTCTTCCATCCGTTGGTCCGACTGCGCGACACCGTGCCCGGATACGCCGTATCGCTGGTCAAGGCGGGCGTGGCCATGGCAGGCATCCCGGCCGGGCCGGTGCGCGCACCGTTGATCATGCCCAGCGGCACCGACGTCGCCGAGTTGCGATCGATCATCGCCGCGGGCCGCGCCGCGCTGGCCGGGGCCCTCACCGAGGCGGTCTAGGCCATGGCGCGCAACCGGATTCGCATCACCGGGGCCCGTATCACGCCGGTCACCTTCGCCGATCCTCCACTGCTGAACACCGTCGGCGTGCACCAGCCGTACGCCCTTCGCGCGATCATCCAGCTCGACACCGACGCGGGTCTCGTCGGGCTGGGCGAGACCTACGCCGACGCAACCCATCTCGCCCGGCTGGAGGCCGCCGCCGCGGCGATCACCGGCCAGGATGTGTTCGCACTGAACCAGATTCGTGCCGCGATCGCTGAACGCCTGCACGGCGACTCGCGGGCCATCGGCACGGCCGGGATGATCACCACGGCCAGCGCCGTCGACCAAGTGCTGTCCCCGTTCGAGGTGGCCTGCCTCGACATCCAGGGCCATGCGGCGGGCAGGCCGGTCAGCGATCTGCTGGGCGGCGCGGTCCGCGATACCGTTCCGTTCAGTGCCTACCTGTTCTACAAGTGGGCGGGCCACCCGGGGGAGGCGCCCGATCGGTTCGGCGAGGCGCTGGACCCGGACGGGATCGTGGACCAGGCCCGCCGCATCATCGACGAATATGGTTTCACCGCAATCAAACTGAAGGGTGGTGTCTTCCCTCCCGAGGAGGAGATGGCGGCCATCGAGGCCCTGCACGCGGCGTTCCCCGACCATCCGCTGCGGCTGGACCCCAACGCCGCCTGGACGCCACAGACTTCGGTCAAAGTGGCCACCGGTCTGGCCGGAGTCCTGGAATACCTCGAGGATCCCACCCCGGGCCTGGACGGGATGGCCGATGTCGCAGCCCAGGCTCCGATGCCGTTGGCCACCAACATGTGTGTCGTCGCCTTCGACCAGCTCGCCGAGGCGGTCGCCAAACAGTCGGTCGGCGTCGTACTCTCGGATCACCACTACTGGGGCGGGCTGCAGCGATCACGGCTGCTGGCCGGCATCTGCGAGAACTTCGGCCTCGGGCTGTCGATGCACTCGAACTCGCACCTGGGCATCAGCCTGGCCGCGATGGTCCACCTCGCCGGGGCGGTCCCCAACCTGAGCTACGCCTGCGACACGCACTGGCCGTGGAAGACCGAGGACGTGGTTCGGCCGGGCGCGTTGACGTTCGTCGACGGCGCCGTCCCGGTGCCCACCACACCGGGCCTCGGGGTGGAGCTCGACGACGAGGCGCTGGCCGCCCTGCACGAGCAGTACCTGCGCTGCGGCATCCGCGACCGGGACGACACCGGCTATATGAAGACGGTCGATCCCGGCTTCGAGGCGCTGAGTCCGCGCTGGTAGCGCCTACACTGATGCACACTGGGCGCGCGTAGCGCACCCAATGATTCCAGGAGTGCATCGATGTTCTCGTTGGCCCGGTTGTCGTGTTTCGTCGCCGTCGCCGAGGAACTGCACTTCGGCCGGGCCGCCGAGCGCCTGCACATGACCCAGCCTCCGTTGAGCAGGCAGGTCCAGCAGCTGGAAAGCGAGCTGGGCGTGCAGCTCATCGACCGCACCACACGCACCGTCACGCTCACCCCGGCCGGCCTCGCCTTCCTTCCCGACGCGCGACGCATCCTGCAGCTCGCCGAGGGCGCGGCCCAGACCGTCAAGCGGATCCCCTCCGGCGACCTGGGTACCGTCGTCGTCGGCTTCACCGCGGCATCCGCGCACGCCGTGCTGCCGCGCCTGCTCGAGCAGGCCAGAAAGAAGCTGCCCGACGTCAAACTCGACCTGCGCGAGATGGTCACCGCCGCGCAGATCGAGGGTCTGATGACCGGCGAGCTCGACCTCGGGATGGCGCGGCCACCGCTCAAACGTCCCGGACTGGTGTCCCGGCCGCTGCTGCACGAGCAGCTGATCGCCGCTCTGCCCGAGGCACATCCGTTGGCTCAGCTCGGCCGCCAGCTCACGCTGAATGACCTCGACGGCGAAGACGTCATCATGTATTCGCCGGTGCAGGCCCGCTATTTCAACGACCTGCTGATCTCCACGTTCACCATCGCCGGCGCAACCCCGCGCTACGTCCAGTTCGTGACGCAGGTTCACACGATGTTGGTGCTGGTCCGTTCCGGGATCGGGATCGCACTGGTGCCCGCCTCGGCGGCCACCCTGCATCCCGAGGGCGTCGCGTTCCGGTCCATCGGCTCGTTCCGGGAGCGTCCCGTCGAACTCGACGCGGTGTGGCGCAGCGACAGTTCCAATCCGGCGCTGCTGCGCTTCCTCAAAGACGTTCTGCCGCAGCGGGAATGGACCACCGATGATCTGGTCGACGAAGTGGTGGACCGCAGCGGCTGATCAGCTCGCCGGAGCTGGCATCGGAACCGGGGTGACCAGGGTGCCCGAGGTCAGGAAGCTGTCGAGGTTGCGCAGCGTGAGTTCTTCCATCGCCGCGCGGGTCTGCACGGTCCCACTGGCCACGTGCGGCAGCAGTACGACGTTGTCCATCGTCAGAAGTTGTTCCGGGACGGCCGGCTCGTCGGCGAACACGTCTAGTCCGGCCCCCGCCAAGCGGCCCTCGGCCAGTGCCTCGACCAACGCGACCTCGTCGATGACGCTTCCCCTGGCGATGTTCACCAGGTAGCCGTCGGGTCCCAACGCCGAGATGACGTCACGATCGACCAGGTGCCGGGTGCCTGCGCCGCCCGCGGCGGCCACCACCAAAACGTCGATATCCCCGGCCAATTCGACCGCGGAGGCGGAGTAGGTGTAGGGCACGCCGTCGACGGGCCGCCGGTTGTGGTAGCTGATCGTGCAGCCGAACGCAGTGAGCCGCTTGGCAATTGCACTGCCGATGCGGCCTAGCCCGATGATCCCCACCCTGGTGTTGCTCACTTGACGCGTCAGCGGATAGTTGCCCTCGCTGACCCACCGGCCGGCCCGGACGTAACGATCGGCGGCGGAGAACTGGCGGAGCGTGTCGATCATCAATCCGACCGCGGTGTCGGCCACACAGTCGGTCAACACATCGGGGGTGTTGCTCACCGACACCCCGCGGGCGGCGGCCGCGTCGATGTCGGTGGTGTCGTATCCGACGCCGAAGTTGACGACGGCGCCCAGGTTCGGCAGGTCTGCCATGAGGGTCCGGTCCACCCCGGTGCGGCCCGAGGTCACCACGGCGATGACGTCGGCTCCGTGGGCGGCCAGGAACGCCGCCCGACCGGCCGCGTCGTCGGGCAGCACCCGGGCCGCGTAGCGGTCCTGAAGTGCTTGCGCCAGTGACGGTTTCAGCGGGCCGACCTGCAACACATTTCGCGGCTGGCCGTGGTGTTCGTCGATGCTCATAGTGTCTCAACGGTACGGCGAACTGCAGATACCCGTCCAACCCCGAATTTGCATGGACTTATACCGAAACGGCATTTCTGCGCTGCGGCCTCACCCGCCACGGCATAACCGCAGGGCCGAGCGGTACGAATGCCCAGTTCAGAGCTATTTTCCGGCGGCGACCTCGCCGCTCGGACGCCGCCGTTTGTGCCTCAATTCGGGCATTTCGGCGGGGTTGACGGCTTTCGAGCGCCGTCCTTACGGTGTGGTTGCGATCACAGATGTCATCCACATACGTGGACATCACCGCCTCCTGGGAGGACTCATGCACCCACGCACGATGCGGCAACGCCAGACGATGGCCGTCGCCCTCGCGGGAATCACCGTCGTGGCCTCGGGCTGCACCGTCGCCAACTCGCATCACGGCGGGTACGACGCCAACACCCTGCGCATCGTGTTGCAGCAAGAACCACCCACCCTCGAGCCGTGCGAGAGCTCGCTGACATCCACCGGCATCGTGGTGCGCTCGAACATCACCGAGCCGCTGATCGAGCGCGATCCCAACACCGGTGACCTGCAGCCGCTACTGGCCACCGAGTGGCGGCAGGCGTCGCCCAATCAATGGGTCTTCAAAGTCCGCGACGGCGTGACGTTCTCCAACGGCGCCCCCTTCACCGCCGAGGACGCCGCGTTCTCGATCGACCGGGCGGTGAACTCCGATCTGCAGTGCAACGTCGACGGCTACGTCTTCGGCGACGAGAAGCTGAAACTGTCCGCGCCGGATGCCAATACGCTCCAGGTGAGCACCGAGGAACCGGATCCGATTCTGCCGCTGCGCATCTCGTTCGTCGAGATCGTGCCCCGCACGACCAGCACCAAGGAAAAGGTTCGGGAGCCCATCGGCACCGGCCCGTACGCCATCGAGAACTGGGACTTCGGCCAGAATCTGGTGCTCAAGCGCAATGACACGTATTGGGGCCCCAAACCCGCCTTCACCCGCGCCGAATATCAGTGGCGCAGTGAGGGCAGCGTGCGCGCGGCGATGATCACCAACGACGAAGCCGACATCGCCACCGGACTCGGCCCCGAGGACGGAGCCGGCAACCTCGGGGTGCCATTCCAGAACAACGAGACGACCGCGCTGCGGATGCAGGCCACCGAGGCGCCGCTCAACGACATGCGGGTGCGGCAGGCCATCAACTATGCCGTCAACCGGGACGGCATCGTCAAGGCGCTGTTCCGCGGCTTGGGTCAGCCTGCGTCGCAACTGATTCCATCCGGCGTCGTCGGCTACAACGACAGTCTCGCGCTGTGGCCGCACGACCCGGCCAAGGCCAAGCAGCTGATCGACGAGGCCAGGGCCGACGGTGTCCCGGTGGACCGCCAGATCCGGCTGATCGGCCGCACCGCACAGTTCCCGAACATCAGCGAGACCATCGAGGTGCTGCAGAGCGAGTTCGCCGACATCGGCCTCAACGTCAAGATCGAAATGATGGACACCTCGAATCAGCTGCAGTACCAGCTGCGGCCGTTCCCCTCTAATCCCGGCCCCTACCTGTTGATGATCATGCACGGCAACCAGGCCGGCGACGCTGCGTTCACCATGGACCAGTACATGCTCAGCGACGGACCGCAAAGCGCTTACGGCACGCCCGAATTCGACAAGAAGATCCGCGCCGCCGAGGCCCTCACCGGCCAGCAGCGTCAAGACGCGTTCGCGAAGCTGTTCGCCGAGGAGCCGCAGGACATCATGCAGTTCGCCTACATCGCCCACATGCGGGGAATCCTCGGCAAGTCACCGCGGGTGTCCTACACCCCCAACTCCGCCACCGGAGACGAGATGCGCCTGTCCGAGATGACGCCGGCCGCCGCCCCCGCCGACCGCACCAACGCCCAGTAGTCAGGGAAGGCCCAGCCCATGTTCGCTTTCGTCCGGCGCCGGATGTACACCAGCGCACTACCGCTGATCATCGTGCTGCTCGGTGTCTTCCTGCTGGCCCGGCTCACCGGCGATCCCACCAGCCTGTACCTGCCCGAGTCGGCCACCGCCGACCAGCGCGCCGCCTTCGCGGCCAAGAACGGGTTCGACCAGCCGGTGCTCACTCAGCTGGGCGACTACTTCAAAGGTGTTCTGCACCTGGACTTCGGCACGTCGCTGCGGACCGGTGAGTCGGCCTCGACGATGGCGCTGCGGGCCTTCCCGGCCACTCTGCAGTTGGCGTTCACCACGATGCTGCTGTCGATCGTGCTCGCGGTGATCATCGGCTGCTGGGCGGCCTACCGGCCGAACTCCCTGGCCGACAGGTTTTCCAGCCTGCTGTCGATGACGGCGGCGAGCATCCCCGACTTCTGGTTCGCCATCACCGGTGTCTGGTTGTTCGCGGTGCTGCTCGGCGTGCTGCCCACCTCGGGCGTCGACAGCGGCATCCTGTCCTGGATCCTGCCGGTGGCCACCCTGATGATCCGGCCGCTCGGCGTGCTCACCCAAGTGGTCCGCGGCGCAATGGTTTCCGCGCTGTCGGCGCCCTACGTGCGGCTCGCCCGCAGCAAGGGAGCCAGCGATCTGCGGGTCGTCACCCACCACGCACTGCGCAATGCGGCCGCACCCGCGCTGACCGTCGCCGGTGACCTGGCCGTCGGCCTCATCAACGGCGCGGTGGTGGTCGAGGCGATCTTCGGCTGGCCCGGTATCGGCAAGCTGATGATCGACGCGATCCTGCAGCGCGATTTCGCCGTCCTGCAGGCCGCGGTACTGCTGACGGCACTGAGCATCTTCGCCCTCAACATCCTCATCGACGCCTGCTATGCGCTGCTCGACGCGCGTGTCCGCGAACCCGTCACCGTCTAGGAGCACGAAACCATGAGCACCCAAATCGATCTGGTTCCGGTCAAGCCGACAACGGCGATCGTCGGCGAAGGCGGCAAGAACACCCGCAAGCGGTCCATGTGGCTTCGCCTGCTGGTCAATGACCGGGTGGCCGCCGCCGCGGCCGTCGTTCTCGGAATCGTGGTCCTGACCGCCGTGTTCGGCCCGATGCTCGTCGGCAACCTGGCCACCCACATCGATCTGGACAACTCCAACCAGCCGCCGTTCACGCTGGCGCACGGTTGGGCCGGCGTGCTGGGCACCGATCCACTGGGCCGCAGCATGCTGGCCCGGTTGGTGGTCGCCTGCCGCACCACGCTGTCGGTGGCCATCCCCGCGGTGCTGATCTCCGCGGTGGTCGGGTCCGCCATCGGCATGTGGGCCGGCTACTACCGGGGCTGGCGGGAGACCATCGCCATGCGGATCGCTGATGTGATCATGAGCTTCCCGTCGCTGCTGCTGGCGGTCGTCGTGCTGTACGTCTTCTCTCCCAGCGCGGCGAATATCGTTCTGGTGCTTGCCATCACCCGCATCCCGGTCTACCTGCGCACCGCACGCGCCGAATCCGCCGAGCTGCAGAGCCGGCTGTTCGTGGACGCCGCCCGCACCTTCGGGGCGAGCGCGCATTCGATCATCGGCCGCCACGTGCTACCGGTTGTGCTGCCGACCCTGCTGACGGTCGCGACGCTGGACTTCTGCTACGTCATGCTGGCGGAGAGCTCCCTGAGCTTCCTGGGCATCGGGATTCAGCCACCAGAGGTCAGCTGGGGCCTGATGGTGGCACAGGGCCGCACCTATCTGCACACCGCCTGGTGGCTGTCGTTCTTCCCCGGTGTCGCCATCGTGATCACCACCGTGTCCGCCACGATCCTGGCCGCCTGGGCCCGCATCGCCACCGATCCCGCCCAGCGGTGGCGGCTCACCGTTCCGCAGAAGCGCCTGTCCTCGTTCACCAAGACCACGAAGGCCCTGTCATGACCGCAGCCGTAGACCACCGCCTGTCCGCCGACACCGACGACGCCGACACCGTGCTGTCGGTCGACGGGCTGACCGTGGACATCCGCACCATTTCCGGCACCGTGCGCGCCGTCAACGACGTGTCGTTCGATGCCCACCGCGGCGAAACACTGGCGCTGCTGGGCGAATCCGGGTGCGGTAAGTCGATGACCGCGACCGCGCTCGTCGGGCTGCTGGAACCGGTCGCCGACGTGGTCGCCGGTACCGCGATTCTGAAAGACACCGACGTGCTCGGTGCCGACCGCAAGACCCGGCGCAAGATCGCGGGCACCGAGCTCGCGATCGTGTTCCAGGACGCGCTCACCGCCCTCAATCCGCTCTATACCGTCGGTACTCAGCTGGCCGAGCCGTTCCGGATCCACCAGGGCATGGGCGCCGCAGAAGCCAAACGCAAAGCTGTCGAATTGATGGCGCGCGTGGGCATTCCGCAACCCGAGACGCGGCTCCATTCCTACCCGCACCAATTCTCCGGCGGTATGCGCCAGCGGCTGCTGATCGCCATGGCGGTCGCACTGAACCCCAGTGTGCTGATCGCCGACGAACCGACCACGGCACTGGACGTCACGGTCCAGGCCCAGATCATGGCGCTGCTGCGGGATCTGCGGGCCGAATACCGGATGGCGGTCGTGCTGATCACCCACGACCTGGCGCTGGTCGCCGAGGAAGCCGACCGCGTCGCGGTGATGTACGCCGGCAATATCATCGAGACCGGCCGGGTGGCAGACGTTTTCGCCGAACCGCGGCACCCCTACACCAAGGGCCTGCTGAATTCCGTTCCGGTCAACGCCCGTCGCGGCGACGAACTGAAATCCATCGGCGGATCGCCGCCCGATCTGCACAACATCCCGGAGGGGTGCGTCTATCAGGCCCGCTGCCCGCTGGCGAGTGATCTGTGCGCCACCACCCGTCCCAGCCTCAAGCCCGTCGGCTCCGGCCGCAGCGCCGCCTGCCACTTCCCCGAAGAGGTGCCCAATGTCTGAGTCCATGCTCGCGGTGCGCGACCTTCGCAAGTCGTTTCACGTCGCAGGCGGCGGCAAGAAGAAGCTGTGCGCCCTGGACGGCATCACGCTGGATCTCGCACGCGGTGAGACACTCGGCCTGGTCGGCGAATCGGGCTGTGGGAAGTCCACTCTGGCCCGCACCCTGCTGATGCTGGAGAAGCCGGACTCGGGAAGCGTGCAATTCGACGGCGTCGACCCGTTCAGCCTGCGCGGCAAGGACCTGCTGAAGTTCCGCCGCCGGGTGCAGATGGTGTTCCAAGATCCCTACGCGTCGTTGAACGCCCGCATGTCGGCCGGCGACATCATCGCCGAACCGTGGCGCAGCCATCCGGGCATGTACCGCAATCGGCGGGAGCGCCAGACCCGGGTGCGGGGACTGCTCGACCTCGTCGGACTCGGCGCCGGTGCGGCCGACAAATACCCTCAGGAGTTCTCCGGTGGGCAGCGCCAGCGCATCGGGATCGCCCGTGCCCTGGCACTGGACCCTGACGTGATCATCTGTGACGAGCCGGTCTCCGCACTGGACCTTTCGGTGCAAGCGCAGGTGCTGAACCTGCTCAACGAGCTGCAGCAGCAGTTGGGGATCGCCTACATCTTCATCTCGCACGACCTGTCGGTGGTGCGCCACGTCGCCGATCGGGTTGCGGTGATGTATCTGGGGCGGATCATCGAAACCGGGCCCACCGAAGCGGTTTTCGACCGGCCCAACCACCCCTACACCGCGGCGCTGATGTCGGCGGCACCGACGCTGGACGGCGCACAACGCAAACAGCGCATCCTTCTCAAGGGCGAGGTGCCCTCCCCGCTCAACCCGCCGTCGGGCTGTCGGTTCCGGACCCGCTGCTGGAAGGCCACCGAGATCTGCGCGACAACCGAGCCGCCGGCTGCGCTGGACCCGGTGGTCGTCGGACACGCGGCCGGGTGCCATCATCCCCTGCTGTCCGAGGGGGCCGCGCTCACATCTGTACCGGCATGAGCGCGTGGGGATTTGCCGCTATCGCCACGACCGTCGTCCTGGCGTCCGCACTTCAGGCATCCATCGGATTCGGCATCGGGATGCTCGCCGCACCCGTTGTCGCGCTGGTCGATCCCGGGCTGATCCCCGGCACCCTGATCATGGTGGCGACGCTCGTCACGCTGATGGTCGTCGTGCAGGAGCGCCAGGAGATCGACCTGCACGGCACCGGATGGGCGCTGGCCGGTCGAGTACCTGGCACCATCGCGGGTGCGTTGCTGCTGGCGAGCCTGCCGGAGCGCGGCTTGGCGATCATGCTCGCCGCCGTCGTGCTGACCGGTGTCGTGGTGACCAGCTTCGGCTGGATTCCGTTGCCGCGCCGACGCAATGTGGTACTGGCGGGCGCGGCCTCCGGCGTGCTGGGAACGGCGACGGCCATCGGCGGCCCGCCGATGGCGCTGGTGTGGCAGCGCAACGCGGGCGCACGGCTGCGCGGGACGATGGGCGGTTTCTTTCTGGTGGGATCGTTGATGTCGCTGGCGGCGCTGGCCGCGACGGGCGCCATCACCGGCCACACTCTGGCGGCGTTCGCCGTCCTGATTCCCGCGGCGGTGATCGGCTATGGGCTCTCGCGCGGCCTCAACCGTATCCTCGACCCGAAACGGTTGCGGTGGTTGGCAATCAGCGCCTCGACGCTGGGCGCCGTGGTGTTGATCGCCCGTGAACTTCTGACGATGGGAGGGTGAGGTGTCCGACGAATCGGCGCCCGATCTCGCAGTGCGCAAGGTGAAGTCGGCGGTGCGCACCGTCGAGCTGTTGGAGTACCTGGCCGCGCGCCACGACGATCCCGCGCGGCTGCGCGAGATCAGCGACGCGCTCGGCATGCCCCGCAGCAGCGCGCATGCCCTGCTGCGCACGCTGGTGGCCCAGGGCTGGGTGCGCTCGGACCCGACCGGCACCCTGTACGCGATCGGGATCCGAGCCCTGCTGGTCGGCACCAGCTACCTGGACAGCGATCCCTACCTGCCGCTGATCACACCGTTCCTCGACGATCTGCGTCAGGACCTCGACGAGACCTTCCACCTCGGCCGGCTCGACGGTACCGATGTCGTCTACCTCGCCACGCGAGAGTCCAAGCAGTACACCCGCACTGCCAGCCGGGTCGGGCGACGGCTGCCGGCCTATGCCACCGCCCTGGGTAAGTCGCTGCTCGCCGAGAGGTTCGGCCTCGATCGCGACCAGCACGTCCCCGCCGGCCTGAAACCGCTGACCGCCAAGACGATCGTCGACCGCGCCGCGCTCGACGCCGACCTCGACACCGTCCGGGTCCGCGGATATGCCACCGACGACGAGGAGAACACGCTCGGTGTGCGGTGCTTCGCGGTCGTCCTGCGCTATGGCACACCGCCGCAGGACGCCATCAGCGCCTCGATTCCGGTGTCCCGGCTGACTTCGGACCGCGAGCGGGAGATCGTCGATGCCCTCTGCACCATGGGAGACAAGGTCTCCCGCGTCGTGCGCCCATTAGCCAACGGCGACAAGTGGTTCGCCTCATGAGGAAGTGATGACATGAGTCCATCAGTGCCCGTCGTGCGGGACATGACGGTGGTCCCCGTCGCCGGCCACGACAGCATGCTGCTGAACCTCAGCGGTGCCCACGGCCCCTACTTCACCCGAAACATCGTGATTCTCACCGACTCCGACGGCAATACCGGTGTCGGTGAGGTCCCCGGTGGCGAGCCGATCCGGCGTACGCTGTCCGACGCTCGCGAGATCGTCACGGGCCGCAGCATCGGCGATCATCGCAGCGTGCTGGCCGATATGCGCCGGGCCGTCGCCGACCGGGACGCGGCCGGCCGCGGTGCCCAGACATTCGACCTGCGCGTGACCGTACACGCCGTCACCGCCGTCGAGTCGGCGATGCTGGACCTGCTCGGTCAGCATCTCGGAGTGCCCGTCGCCGCGCTGCTGGGCGAGGGACAGCAGCGAGATCGGGTGCAGGCGTTGGGGTATCTGTTCTTCGTGGGCGACCGGGCCAAGACGGATCTGGCCTACCGGTCACCGGATGACGAAGCCGCCGACGCCGACGACTGGCTGCGCGTTCGCCACGAAGAGGCCCTGTCGCCCGAGGCCGTCGTCCGGCTCGCCGAGGCCGCACAGGCCCGCTACGGATTTCAGGACTTCAAGCTCAAAGGTGGCGTCCTGCCCGCCGCCGACGAGGCCAAGGCCGTCATCGCCCTGGCCGACCGGTTCCCGCACGCGCGAATCACCCTGGACCCCAACGGCGGTTGGCTGCTCGCCGACGCGATCACGACCTGTCGCGAGCTCACCGACGTACTGGCCTACGCCGAGGATCCGGTCGGCCCGGAAGGCGGCTTCTCCGGTCGCGAGGTGATGGCGGAGTTCAAGCGCGCGACAGGATTGCCGACGGCCACGAACATGATCGCCACCGACTGGCGTGAACTCGGACACGCCATCAAGGCCGGCGCCGTCGACATCCCCCTGGCCGATCCGCACTTCTGGACGATGGCCGGTTCGGTGCGGGTGGCGCAGCTCTGCGACGCCTGGGGCCTGACGTGGGGGTCGCACTCCAACAACCACTTCGATGTGTCGCTGGCGATGTTCACCCATGTCGCGGCGGCCGCCCCCGGTGATATCACCGCAATCGATACGCACTGGATCTGGCAGGATGGTCAGCGAATCACCAAGCGGCCCTTCGAGATCATCGACGGCTACCTCGCCGTTCCGGACAAGCCGGGCCTCGGCGTCGAACTCGATCACGACGCGCTCGCCGCCGCACACGAGCTCTATCAACGCGAGGGGCTCGGCGGCCGCGACGACGCGGCGGCCATGCAATATCTGATACCCGGCTGGGCCTTCGACAGCAAGCGCCCGGCCTTGCAGCGGGGCTTATGATGGACGTTCTGGTCAACGACGCCAACCTGATTCCGCACCGCTCCCGGTTCGAAGCGCAGGTGCCCGAGGGCACCGAGGTGCGCTGGCGGGTCGGTGAGGTCGCCCCGGAGGACCTGCGTGATGCGCAGGTGTTCGTCGGCGGCCGGTTCACCACGCAGATGGCACAGGCCGCCGAAAGCCTGCGACTGGTCCACGTCGCCGGCGCCGGCACCGACAAGGTGGCTTTCGAGGCACTGCCGCCGGAGGTGCTGGTCGCCAACACTTTTCACCATGAACGGTCGATGGCGGAATACATCGTCGCCGCCGCAGTGATGCTACGGCGGGACTTCCTCGTTCAGGATCGCGCGCTGCGCGACAACCGGTGGGCGACATCGGTGTATGACCGCAAGATTCCACAGGCACCCACGCTCGGGGAGGCCCGCATCGGGTTCGTCGGGTTCGGGCATATCGGCCAGTGCGCCTGGCAGTTGTTGCGCGCCTTTGGATGCAGCGGTGCGGCGGTGACGAACTCGGGTCGGGTGCCGGACTGCGGGCTGGCCTGGGCGGGCGACACGGACTCGCTGACTCGGCTGTTGACCGAATGCGACGTTGCCGTCGTGTCTGCGCCGCTGAGTTCACGCACCCAGGGGATGATCGGCGCCGCACAGTTGCGGGCGCTGGGACCCGACGGGGTGCTGATCAACGTCGGGCGCGGTCCACTGGTACAGCAGCAGGCGCTTTTCGACGCGCTCGCCGGTGGCGTGATCCGCGCCGCGGCGATCGATGTCTGGTATCGCTATCCGTCGGGCGACGGGGTGGCCGCGCCGGGCGATCTACCGTTCGCCCATCTGCCGAACCTGTTGATGACCCCGCATTCGTCGGGTGTCACCCGCGATACCTTCATCGGCCGGATCGAGGACATCACCGCGAACATCACCCGGTTGCAGATGGGCGCGCCGCTGCACAACGTGGTCACCCGCTGACGGGGTGGCGTTCTCGCGACACCGTGACATTCTGGAGCGGTGAGCACTTGGGACGACGACAACGACAGCGGCGAGTACAGCGTCGAGGATGACAACCAGCTCCAACCCGAGGACACCCTGGTCGACCGCGGCGTCGACGACATCCTCGACGAGGGGATCTCACCGCCGGAACGACCGTATGCGCGCACGAACCTGGACCATCCCGGCCCGGAAACCCTCGACGAGCTGCTGGCCGAGGAGGAGCCCGACCCGATCTCCCGCATCGGCAATGTGCTCGACGAGCTGAACGGCGACTCCGACGATGAGGAAGAGTTTCCCGAGGACGACGAGGTCGGCCGGGCCCGCTCGGGCCGGCTGGTGGCACCCGATGCGGGATTCGGCGAGGACGACGAGTCCGAGCTGTTCGCCTCCGACGTCGGTATCGACGGCGGGGCGGCCTCCGCGGAGGAGGCCGCCATGCACGTCATCGACGACGAGGACGACTAGGCGCTCAGCTGATCGTCGATGACCTTCGTCGGGTCGAGCAGTACTTGAGTGTCGCCGTCGAGCGTGGACGAAATCGTGCCGGTGATCGTCCGGGTCAGCTTGTTGATGGTGGCGTTGGCCGTCAGGGAGCCGGTGTGATCACCGGTGACGACGATGTTGGCCTTGTAGACGATTGAGGCCTGGCTGGCTCCCGCGCTCGTCGACTCGGTGCCGTTTAGAATCATGCCTTCCTTGTTGACGTAGTTGGTGTACGTCACGGTGCGAATCGTGTTGCCGGCCGTGGTGGGATCGGGTGCCTCCGAGACGTACGCGGTGCCGCCGTACTGACTGGTGTACGCCCCGACCGGCGGCAGCGGCGCAGGTCCGGCTTTGTAGGTCGCCAAGGCCGGTGCCCAGTCCGCGTTCGGTGTGACCAGATCACCCTGGACCGTTCCGACGCTGGTCGTGTACTTCAGGTTGGTGACGACCAGTCTGGTGTCGGTCGCGTCGCTGATGTTGCGCTCCCAGAAGGCGACCGAGGTTCCATCGGCGTTCCAGCTCGGCATGCTGCGGGCGGTGTAGCCGTCACCGGTGACGAAGAGCGGAATGCCGTTCTCGCCCTTGAGATCATCGTCGATCGCGACCAGCCACTCCTGGTTGGACACGTTGATCCCGGTGCCGCTGGGGTATTGGCCCGTCGCGAGTCCACCTGCGTAGGCGGTGTACACGGCGCCCTGAATATCGGCCGGCAGCAAGGCGGGACGGTCGATCCGGGTCATCGGGGTCAGGGCGTCGAGCCCCCGCGTGCTGCAGATCGCGATCCACTGCTGGTTGGGTGACATGTCGACGTCCTCGTCGTAGTCGAGGTTTCCGGTCAGCCGCGTGACGTTCCCGGTGGCCAGGTCGACGACCACGTCGTCGACATTGCCCGACTCGTACCGGCCGGCGAGGATGATCACGCCTTTGCCGTCTGGCGTCCACTGCTTGCCCTCGCCGACCGGGTAGACCACCCTGGCATCCTCGATGTGGTACTCCGGGGCTCCGGTGGTCGCGTTGGCTGAGAGAACCAACTTGCCCACGATGGGCACGGCGGTGATGAGATTGCCTGTCCCGAGCTGGATCTGGCTGAACATCACGTACTTGCCGTCCGGTGAGATACGCATCTCGCGCTGCTTGTCGACAGCGGTGGATCCCGACGGCGGCGTGATGATGGGGATCAGCGCCGCGGCGCTGGTCTCGGTGGCGGGCTGGTATACGTCCCAATGGCCGGGAGCCTCGACAAGGAAACGGCCGGAGCCGTCGCTGGTGTAGGTGCTCTTGCCCAAGTTGCCCTCAGAGGGGGTTACCCCGCACGTGACACAGGTGACGGTGGACCCGTCGGTGTCGTCGGCGCTGATCGAGTAGATCTCGGTGCGCCCACCGGCGACGGGTGTCGCCGAGAACATCAGGGTCTTGCCGTCCGGCGCGAATCGCGGAATCGTCGGGTTGGTGATCGTGGCCGGCAGGTTCAGGATCACCCGCGTCGCTTCCGGACTGAGCACTGTGAGGCTGCTGCTGGCCGACGCGGTGCGCGAGCTGAATGGCATCAGCACGTTGAACTTGCCGTCGGTGACCGAAATCGTGAACGAATCAGTCTGCGCAGCAGAGTAATTGATGTCGTCCGGGGTGTAGGTGAAGTTGCCGGTCGCCTGATCGATGGTCAGCGTGCCGTACTTGGGGCCTTGGGTGACGGTGTACTTCAGCGCATCACCTTCCGCGTCGGTCGCGCCGACGTTCCCGGTAACCGTCTGGCCCGTCTGCACCGTGGTCGTCGGGGTTCCGATCGTCGGCGCCTGGTTGAACACGTCCCGCCGCACCGCACCGAGTGCCGACCAGATGATCGGCACGATGGGCCCGCTGTTGGTGGGCGCCGGTTTGAGGAACGGGTTGAGCAGTGACGTGACGGCGCTGTTGAGCAATCCCAGCGGGTTGGGCCTGACGACGGGTGCGCTGACCGCAGCCGGCACGGACGAGACCGCGGTACGCGGGCTGGTGGCCTTGAGCTTGGGTGCGGCCGGCGCGGTCACCGTTGTCGCTGCCGCGGTACCGGTCGAATCGCCCGCCTTCGTCGTGGCAGCGGGCTTGGAGATGCGGCTGCCTCTAGCCTTGGCGATACCGGTGGATCGCGGCCCGGCATGTGCCGTCGACGAGCCGCCGGAGGTAGATCCACCAGCGGAGGAAGCGGATGAACCCGACGAGCTGCCGGTCGCGTCGGCCGACGCGACCCCGTGACCGGCGGCTACCGACCCGGCCAGCCACGCGGCAACGGCGATCCCTCCGTATGCGCCGACCTTGGCGGCACCCTGCAGGGAGCTGGTCAGCGGTTTGGCAGGTCGATGTTCAGCGGTCATTGGAGGTCTCCCCGGTTTAATTGGTGTGACGTACTTAATACGATTTAGTTGGTGTGACGAATTTAATAGCAGGACGCCGGTCGGCGTCAAGGAGGTCGTGCTGAAACCGTCAGATTCGACGAGGCAGAGCAGGCAGGTCGCGCGCCTCCTGCTGCGTCAGCGCGTCGTTCACCTGCTGCGGACATCCGGCCCGCTGGCCAGGGCTGATCTCGCCGACAAACTCGGCCTGCCCCGCCCCCAGATCACGACGATCGTGGCCGATCTGATCGAAGACGGCACCCTGGTCGAACTGGAGTCCCGCATCGAGGGCGTCAGCTCTCGCGGCCGACCGCGCATTCTGCTCGACTGCAACCCGGAGGCGCGCAGAGTCCTGGGAATCCAGATCGACGGAATCCGCGCCAGGGTCGTCCTCGCCGACGCGACCGGAAACATCTCCCACGAAGGTCAGACACCAACGGGCGACAGGGACCCCGCGGCGGTGATCCGCTCGATCACAACACTCGCCAAAAAGTTGATGGCCGATTCCGCTGGCAAGCCCGCATCGGTCGCGGGTGTCTGCGTCCCGGGACTCGTCGACGACACCACGGGACTGGTCATCGAAACCCACGAGCTCGGATGGGCGAATATCGAACTGGGCAAGCTGCTTTCCCGCGATCTCGGCATCCCGGTGGCAGTACAGGACACCACCAAGGCAATTACGTTGGCGGAGACGATCGCCGGTGAAGCACGTGAGGCGCGCTCGGCGGTCGTCTTGGATCACGGTGGCCGACTTGGTGTCGGGTTGATCATCGACGGCCGACCGTATGCCGGTTCGACAGGCGTCGCGGGCGCCATCGGCCACGTGCCGGTCTACGGCAGCTCCACGCCGTGCCGTTGCGGTCGGCTCGGATGCGTCGAGGCAGACATGTCGATGTATGCGATGCAGGCAGCAGCGCCGCAGACGGTCGGGATGACTTATGACGAGGTCGACGTCGGCGCGTTGCGGGAGAATACTGCCCGAAATCAGCAGGCGCAGGACATCATTCGTGACGTCATCGACCGTGTCGCACACACCGCCGCGCTGATCGAAGCACTGCTCGATCCCGAATTGATCATCGTGGCCGGATTGATCATCGAGTTCGACGAACTTGCCACGGCGCTGCAAGCGCGCATCGACGAACTGCGCCCACCGGAACGACAGGGCCGCACCACGACCGTCCTGTCCAACATCGGCCGGGACGCACCGATCTCGGTCATCGTCGCGCTGCAACAGCTCGACCCCGATATCGCGGGCATGCTGCATTCGGCAGAAGCGTAAACCGTTAGCGCACAGCCCCGTTGATCACCGGCGCGTCGATCATGCCCTTCTCGACACCCCACATCGTGGCGATGGTGCGGTACTCCCCCGTCTTCATCAGATGCTGCAACGCCAGCTGCAGCGACGTGCCGAGACCGGAATCCTTGTCCACCGGCCAGCCGTATGGCGCGGAGTCGAACACGGTGCCCGCCGCCTCGAGCTGCCCGCCGCTGGTCTTGATCGCAAAACCGGTGACGGGCGAGTCGGCAGACATCGCGTCGACCTCGCCGGCGATCAGCGCGGTGTTGAGATCGTCCTGGCGGGTGTAGATCACCTTCTTGATGGGCGGCTTGCCCGCGGTGACGCAGGCTTGGCTCTTGGCCGGCAGCTCGTCGGATTCCTGCAAAGACGGATACGCCACACCGACTTTGAGCCCACAGGCGTTGTCGGGGTCGACCGCAACACCGGGGCGCTGTGCCCACAGCGTGCCTGCCTGGAAGTAGGTGACGAAGTCGGCGGCGGCTTCCCGCTCCTTGGTATCGGTGAACGACGACATGCCGAGATTGAAGTCGCCTGCACGCACCGACGGGATGATCGCCTCGAACGCGGTCTGCCGATACTCCGGCGTCAAACCGAGCGTGCGGGCGACCGCGTTCATCAGGTCGACGTCGAATCCGACGACCTTGCCGTCGGCGTCGATAAATTCGTTTGGCGCATAGGGGATATTGACGCCCACGACCAGCCTGCCGGAATCCCGGATCTTCTGCGGCACGGTCGCCGCGAGCGCCGGCACCGCACCGTCGGCAGGCGGCGTGGGCTCCGAACTGGACGCCGTACCCGCCAAACTCGTCGCACCACTGGACTTCGTGTCCGATTCCCGCCACTGCCACACACCGATTCCCGCGCCGGCCACCAGCAGCACCGTCGCCCCAACCGCCAGCCACGTGCGCCGGTGTGACCGCGGAGCCGCGGCCAACGCGTGCCGCCCCGAGCTGCCGATCTTGCGCACCCGCGTGGTCAACGCCGACCGCGCGGCGGCGGCCAGCTCCCCGGCGCTGCCGTAGCGCTCGGCGGGCTTCTTGGCCATGCCCTTGGCGATGATGTCGTCGAACGCCGCCAGCCTCGGATCTTTGTCGGACGGGCGCGGGGCGGGTGCGGTCATATGCCCGGCGATCTGCTGTTCCAGGCTGTCGTTCGGATACGGCCGGACACCGGTGAGGCATTCGTAGAGGACACATGTCAGGGCGTAGACATCGGAGCGCAGGTCGGCCTTGCCGCCGCTGAACCGCTCGGGGGCCATGTACGCCAGGGTGCCCAGGGTGCTGCCTGCCGTCGTCAGGCCCGCCTCACTCGCCGTACGAGCCAGGCCGAAGTCGATCAGGTAGGCGAAGTCGCGGGCGGTGATCAGGATGTTCGAGGGCTTGACGTCACGGTGGATCAGCCCGGCCGCATGGGCGGCGTCCAGCGCGGCGGCCACCTGCTCGACGATGTCGACGGCCAGCGGGGGCATCAGCGGCTTACGCGCCTCGTTGAGGATCGCGTCCAGGGTCCGGCCGTCGATCAGGCGCATATCCAGGTACAACCGGCCGTCGATCTCGCCGAAACCGTGGATCGGAACGACATGCGGCTCGTTGAGGGCGGCGACCGCTTGGGCCTCGCGCTTGAAACGTTGCTGGAAGACGTTGTCCTCGGCCAACCGGTGCGGGAGAACCTTGAGCGCGACCACGCGATCTGTCTTGGTGTCGTAGGCCCGGTAGACCTCACCCATGCCTCCGCGACCTATCAGCTCCTGCAGCTGATAGTGCCCAAATGGTGTCGCATCCACCATCCACTCCTCGGCAAGGCGGCTGACCGTCGATTGAAGCTACATCACCTTTGCCAGAAGTACCGCCGTCAGCGGCAGGAAAACACTGGTCGGGTTATGGCCTGCGTGCCTTCGACCCGACGCACCGCGGCGCGGTACGGTCAATGCGGCTGACCCACCAGCTTCTCGGAAACGTCACGGCGGCGATCTGAACTCCCCGCTGCATGGCCACCCGGCCCGACGTAAGCCGACCTGCATTCCTGGCGCCCATCCTGGGCGCGTGGCCGACAAGCGCTTCTGTCCGACGGCACCCGCGGCAACCCGCCTGCGGCCACAACATCGCAGGTCATGCCCTCACGCGGCCTGCAGAAGGAAGAGCTCCGTGAGCCAATTCACCGAGACGATGTTCCGAAACGCCCGGTGGAGCATGAACGGTATGACCACCGGAGAGCCCGGCGCTCCGGTGCGGCATACCTGGGCCGAGGTGCACGCGCGCGCCTGCCGGATTGCCGGTGGCCTGGCGGCGGCCGGCGTCGGCCACGGTGACGCGGTTGCCGTTCTCGCCGGACTTCCCGTGGACATCGCACCGACCGCACAGGGCATCTGGATTCGCGGCGCCAGTGTCACCATGCTGCACCAGCCCACGCCGCGCACCGACCTGCAGCGTTGGGCCGAGGAAACCGCCGCAGTCCTCGACACGATCGACGCCAAGGCCGTCGTGGTCGGCGAGCCGTTCCTGCCGGCGGCGCCACTTCTCGCCGAGCGGGGGATGCCGGTGGTGATCGCCGGCGAACTGTTGCAGGCCAAACCGGTACGCCCCGTCGACACCTGCGGCGATGACCTCGCCCTGATGCAACTGACCTCGGGGTCGACGGGCTCGCCCAAGGCGGTCCACATCACCCACGCCAACGTGGTGGCCAATGCGGAGGCGATGTTCATCGGCGCCAAGGTCGACGTGGAAACCGACGTGATCGTCAGCTGGTTGCCCTGCTTCCACGACATGGGCATGACCGGGTTCCTGACCGTACCCATGTACTTCGGCGTCGAGCTGGTCAAGGTCACCCCCATGGACTTCCTCCGCGATAACTTGTTGTGGGTCAAGCTGATTGACAAGTACAAGGCGACGATGACGGCTGCGCCGAACTTCGCCTACAACCTCTTGGCGAAGAGACTGCGCAGCCTGGCATCGCCCGGCGACTTCGACCTGTCGTCGCTGCGGTGGGCACTGTCGGGTGCCGAACAGGTCGATCCCGCCGACGTCGAGGATCTGTGTGCGGCCGGCGCCGCCCACGGGTTGCGACCGGGGGCGATCCTGCCGGCCTACGGGATGGCCGAGACCACCGTTGCGGCATCCTTTTCCACCTGCGGCGCAGGCATGACCGTCGACGAGATCGACGCCGACCTGCTGGCCGTCCTGCAGCGCGCCATCCCGGCGACGCGAGGCAATGTCCGGCGCCTGGTGACGCTCGGTCGCCTGCTCAATGGGCTGGAAGCGCGCATCATCGACGAATTCGGCGCCGTGCTCCCCGCCCGCGGTGTCGGCGTGATCCAACTCCGCGGCGACCCCGTCACGCCGGGATACACCACGGCGGCCGGGTTCATCTCGGCGCAGGACGACCAGGGCTGGTACGACACCGGCGACCTGGGCTACCTCACCGAGACGGACGAGATCGTCGTCTGCGGCCGGCTCAAGGACGTCATCATCATGGCCGGGCGCAACATCTATCCGACCGACATCGAACGCGCCGCCACCCGCGTCGACGGAGTGCGGCCGGGCTGCGCGGTCGCCGTCCGACTCGACGCCGGGCATTCCCGCGAGTCCTTCGCAGTTGCCGTGGAGTCCAAGGCTTTCGACGATCGCGACGAGGTGCGGCGTATCGAACATCAAGTGGTCCACGAGGTCGTGGTGGAAGTCAACGCCAGGCCCCGCAACGTGGTGGTCCTCGCGCCGGGAATCATCCCGAAGACCCCGTCGGGCAAGCTGCGGCGCGCGCACGCGTTGACACTCGTCACCTGATCGATGGCGAGTAGATTCATCGCGCAGGAGACGAGGTGATGGACGACTACGACGCGCAACCCGACCGCAAGCCACCCCCGGAACCAGAGCTCTCCGCGGCTCAACTCCAGGCCGACGAACTGGACCTGCACGCCGGGCTCAGCGGCCTGGCAGGGATCATCGCGGACGCCACCAGTGTCGACGAAATGCTCGGCCAGGTAGCACAATTCGCGGTTCAGGCGATACCAGGCGCCGACGGTGCCGGCGTCACCCTGATCCATCCCCACCACCCGGACTCCGGTGAGGATTTGCGCATCCAGGCGCGGTCGGTGACCGCAGAGTTCATTGCAGCCATCGACACCCTGCAGTACGAGAAGGTCGCCGAGGGGCCGTGCATCAGCTGCATTCGGTCCGGTAGGCCCGCAATCAGCGGTTCACTGGGCAGCGACCGCCGCTGGCCGCATTTCGGCGGTTCGGTGGCCCGCATGGGCGTGCACTCCGTACTGGCCCTGCCGCTGACCATCGGTGACCGCGTCATCGGCGCGATCAACTCCTACGCCCACGACCGAGACGCGTTCACCGAGCACGCCGTCCAACTCGGCAGCCAATTCGCCGGCCCCGCAGCGGTATCGGTGTACAACGCGCAGTTGTTGGCGAGTACCCGACGGCGCACGACTCAACTTCAGCGGGCGTTGCGCAGCCGGGCGGTGATCGACCAGGCGATCGGCATCATCCGCAGCCGCTCGGGCGGCACCGCACAGGATGCCTTCGACCGTCTCACCCGAATCAGCCAGCGGGAGCACGTCAAACTGGCCGATGTGGCCGAGCAGCTCGTCGACGAGGCGGTCCGGCGGGCCCGGGCACGTCAGTGACGAGACGTACTCACTGCTGGCCCCGCCCGCGGGCGAGGTCCGTCAGCGCCCTGACCAACTCCGGGCGGGAATGCCGGTCCCTCATCAACCGCCGCGCGACCTCAGCCAGGTGCTCGCCGCGGCTCCGGCTGTGGGCGCGGATCAAGCGGAACGCCTCGTCCATCGACACGCCGAGCACCTCGCTGACAAACCCCTTGGCCTGTTCCACGACGACACGACCGGTGAGTGCGGAGCGCAGCGGCGACACCACGGTGGCGCGGGTGGGCGGATGTTCCTGGAGGACCGCCACACACGCGATGTGGGCGAGGGTCTGAGCGACCAGTCGATCCGCCTCGGTGAGTTCACCGGGCTGGGTATCGAACAATCCGAGCGCTCCGAGTACGACGCCGGCCGCCCGCATCGGCAGAACGTGCACCGATACGAAGCCGGCCTGCGTCGCGGCCGGGACGAACTGCGGCCAACGGTCGATCTGAGTACCGAGGTCGGCGACCAGGACCGGCTCGCCAGTCCGGTAGCAGTCGATGCAGGGCCCCTGCTCGGCCTGGAGTTGGAACAGCTCGATATCGCGGGTCCGGTCGGAGGTCGTGGCCATCAGATGAAGTCGGTGCACTGGATCGGCGAGCAGGAATCCGGCCGACGCGATGTCGAGCAGCTCGGCACAGCGTTCGGTCAGTTCCGTCAGCAGGTCGACGACGTCGAAGTCGTCGAGCAGGCTGTCGACCAGTGACACCACCGCGCTCAGCACGCGGGTTTCGCGTTGGTCATCGCTCACCATGGCTTGCCTCCCGGGCCGGCTGTGCGTGCGGATCGGTCGTTCATCGGTCGGTCTCCAGTTTCAGTCGCCGGTCGATGATGTCGCGGGCGACGTCGGTGGCGCTGCGGCCGGTGGCGTAGGCGTGCGCACGCAGCCGCACCAGCGCCTCGGTCGGCTCGACGTCCAATTGCGCGACCAGCATTCCGGTTGCCTGACTGACCTCGGCACGGCTCAATGCCACCAGCTCCGCCCAGGCGTTGCTGGTGGGGTCGTCGACGGCAGCCTGCAGATCGCCGACAAGCAGATCCAGCACCGGTACACCGGCCAGCTCGGCGGCGGCGGCCGCACCCGCGAGTTGTTCGCCCGCCAGATCACCGGGCTGAGCCCGGAACAGGTCCAGAGCGCCGATGTACTCGCCGGCAGCCAGTACCGGCATGGCGAAGACGCCCCGGATCCGGTGCTCCAACATGGCCCGTCCGTAAGTGGGCCAGCGCGCTTCCCCGGGGTGGGCGAGATCGACCACGACCACCGGGGCCCGCAGGGTGACCGCGTCCAGGCACGGTCCTTCGCCGTAGGTGAACTGCAATTCGTCGTACGTGCGAGCCGACGTGCCACTGGAGCCCAGCGTTCCCGCGTTCGCACCGTCGAACACAAGCGAGATCGCCGCCGCATCGATGTCGAGCAGCAGCACACACGCTTCACAGAGCCGGTCGGCGGCTTTGACTCCACGCTGGCCGTCGACGGCCGCAATGAGCTCGTCCTGGATCGTCAAACTAACCGGACCAGGGGTGCAAGGCTGGTGCGGCGCGCAACAGTTCCGCAGCCATCCCTCCACCCTTCCCTAGTTGGACCAGTCGTGCTCGGATTTGCCCAAGCCCGCTGGCAATGCCGCACCTGCGGCAGACAGGTAGGCTCGACCTGCTGGCACCTGCAGCCGGCCCGAAGCGGCGTCGTTGTTCAGCGGCTCCGCGAGCACCCGCTCACAGTCGGGCACATCCTCCCAACGCCGTTGTCGCTCAACCGCGCAACGGTCGCTTCGTCGAGGACTCCCCATCGCCATCACAGACGTCGCCGACTATGCGCATCTGAGCCTGCACGACGTCGACGCACTCGCGGCCGCGCTCGATGCAATCCGCACCGAGGTCGAGAATTCCCGTGGTGCGCGCGACGCCGCCTACATTCGCCGAACCATCAAGTTCCAGCGGGCCTTGGATGCCGGCGCCCGCCTGCTGATCTTCGGCAGCCAGTCGCGGGGCGCCTGGGCGCTAGGCGTGGTGTCGCTGGCGGTGGCCAAGAGCATCGAAAACATGGAAATCAGCCACAATGTCGTTCACGGCCAATGGGATTGGATGAACGATCCGGAGATCCACTCGTCGAGTTGGGAATGGGACATGGCCGGGGTCACGTCCCAATGGCGGTACTCACACAACTACCGACATCATATGTTCGCCAACGTTGTGGACCTCGACGACGACCTCGGCTTCGGCATCATGCGGGTCACCCGCGACGTCCCGTGGCGACCCCGCAACCTGGCGCAGCCGTTCCGCAACGCACTGCTGGCTATCATCTTCGAGTGGGGCATCGCCCTGCACGGTTTGCATTCCGACCATGAACGCGCGACGGACGCCGAGGACCGCAACGGCCAAACGCGGGCACTGAAGGCCAAGATCAAACGCCAGGTCCTCAAGGACTACGTTCTCATCCCGGCCCTCAACGGATCTCGCTGGCGGCGGGCGTTGACGGCGAACGTCGCAGCCAACGTTGTCCGCAACCTCTGGGCTTACATGGTGATCTTCTGCGGGCATTTTCCCGACGGCGTCGCGACCTTCACGCTCGATGCCGTCAAGGGAGAAAGCAAGGGCGAGTGGTATCTGCGCCAGATGCTAGGCAGCGCCAATTTCCGGGCCGGGCGCGTGCTGGCGTTTCTGAGCGGAAACCTGTGCTACCAGATCGAGCATCACCTGTTCCCCGATCTTCCGAGCAACCGCTACGCAGACATCGCCCCGCGGGTGCGAGCGCTGTGCGAGACCTACGGGCTGCCGTACACCACGGGACCGCTGCTGAGCCAGTTCCTCCAAACCCAGCGGACGATCGTGCTGCTGGCGTTCCCCGATCGCGTGGCGAGCCCGGCATCCGAGGCGGCTGATGACGCCAATAGGAGAGGTCACGGCCGGATCCCTTGTTAACATCCGCGCACCATAGATCCAATTATGTTAATGAATATTCTCCGATTCCTTGACGCTCCGAGCAGACGAGCCCTACGGTGACGACAGGTAGGGGGACGTCGGCATCGCGAGTTTCTGACTCAACGCGACGGTGGGCTAGCACAAGCTCCATCGTGCGCGTCGTCTCTCATGCTCGCCAAAGCGCATAGGGATCAACCCATTTGGGAAACAGATGACAGAGCACAGCCGTGACTATCGCTGATCGCGACCCGTCCACGGTGGCTGCCCACTCACCTGGTGGCGTAGAGGCCATCGAGAACTGGACTGTCGGGTATGTAAAGCGACACCCGCTCGCATCGCTTGCAACCGTCGGCGATCAGTTCGTTCTGGGCGTGAGAACTCTGCAGTACTTGTTCCTCGACCTCGTCACCGGCCGCTTCCCATGGCAGGAGTTCGTCCGGCAGGGCGCCTTCCAGGCCGGGACCGCCGTGGTGCCCACCGTGCTGGTGGCGCTGCCGGTCGGGGTCACGTTGTCGATCCAGTTCGCCCTGCTCGCGGGGCAGGTCGGCGCCACGTCGCTGGCCGGCGCGGCCAGCGGTCTCGCCGTCATCAGGCAGGCCGCCTCCCTGGTGGCGGCGATCCTGATGGCGGCCGCCGTCGGCTCGGCCATCACCGCTGACCTGGGCTCGCGCACCATGCGCGAGGAGATCGACGCCATGGAGGTCATGGGCGTCTCGGTGATCCGCCGCCTCGTCGTCCCGCGGTTCGCCGCCGCGATCATGATCGGCGTCGCGCTCACCGGAGTGGTGTGCTTCGTCGGCTTCCTCGCCAGCTATCTGTTCAACGTCTATTTCCAGAACGGCGCCCCCGGCAGCTTCGTCGCCACGTTCGCGTCGTTCACCACCCCGGGCGACATGGTGCTGGCCCTACTCAAGGCCGTGGTGTTCGGCGCGATCGTCGCGATCGTCTCGAGCCAGAAGGGCCTGTCCACCCAGGGCGGCCCGACCGGGGTGGCCAACTCGGTGAATGCCGCTGTCGTCGAATCGATCCTGATCCTGATGATCGTCAACGTCGTCATCAGCCAGCTCTACAACATGCTGTTCCCCAGGGTCGGCCTGTGACGGCGTCCACCTACAGTCCGTTCCGGGTCCCCTGGGCCCGGTTCTCCAAGCGGCTGATCGCACCGGTCATCCGCCTGGGCCACATGCTGGTGTTCTTCTTCCGCGCGGTGGCCGCGATCCCGATTGTGTTGCGCCACTACCGGACTGAGTTCGCCCGGCTGCTCTCCGACATCGCCTGGGGCAACGGCTCGCTGGTGGTCGGCGGCGGCACCGCGGGCGTCGCGCTGGTCCTGGGCATCACGGTCGGCGCGATCGTCGGCATCGAGGGCTACAACTTCTTGAACCTGCTGGGGCTGGGCCCGGCCACCGGGATCATCTCGTCGCTGGTGAACACCCGGGAGCTCGCGCCCATCGCGGCCTCGCTGGCGTTCGCGACGCAGGGAGGCTGCCGGTTCACCGCTCAATTGGGCTCGATGCGAATCGCCGAGGAGATCGACGCGCTCGACTCGCTGGCGATCCGGCCCATCCCCTATCTGGTCACCACCCGGCTGATGGCGTCGGTGGTCGCCGTGATCCCGCTCTACGTCCTGTGTTTGGCGGTGAGCTATCTGACCACCCAGATCGTGGTCGAGGTCATCAGCGGTGGGTCGAACGGGGCGTATCTGCACTACTTCACGCTGATGCTGTCCGGCACAGACGTCATCTACTCGCTGCTGAAGGCGGTCATCTTCGTGTGGATCGCCTCGACGATCCAGTGCTACTACGGCTTCTACGCGAGCGGCGGACCCGAAGGCGTGGGCATTGCCGCCGGGCACGCGATGCGCGCGGCGATCACGGTGACGATCGTGGTGAACATGCTGATGACGATGGCGCTGTGGAGCGTCGACGCCGGCGCGAGGTTCGGCGGATAGATGGCGAATTCCCTTGACCTGGACGGCCGCGGGCCGTCGGAGCGCCAGCTGCTCGTCTGCGGGCTGGCCGTGCTGCTGGTGGCGGCGCTGGTCACCACGCTGCTGCTGCTCAAGTCCAACGGCAAGCTCACCAACTACGTGCGAGTGGTCGCCGACCTGCTCAACGTCGGCGACGGACTGCCGCAGAAGTCGGACGTCAAGTACCACGGCGTGCTGGTCGGCGCGGTCGACAACGTGATCCCCGCCGCCAACGGCCATCCCA
Source organism: Mycobacterium sp. BK086 (assembly GCA_004362315.1). Classification (GTDB taxonomy): domain Bacteria; phylum Actinomycetota; class Actinomycetes; order Mycobacteriales; family Mycobacteriaceae; genus Mycobacterium. The sequence continues at coordinate 460,810 of SNWL01000008.1, read as the reverse complement.
ACTACGTCCACATCGACCTCAAGCCCGAATATGCCGGCTCCATCCCGGCGTCGGTGACCGCACGGGTGGTGCCCTCCAACGTCTTCGCGGTGTCGTCGGTGCAGCTGGTGTCCGACGGCACCGGGCCGGCAATTCAAGCCGGGGAGCACATCCCCGAGGACACCGCACTGCCGACGGTGTTGTTCCAGACCACGATCAGCAAGCTGCGCGACGTGCTGGCCGCTACCGGCCGCGGCCGTGAGGACCGCAGCGTCGGCATCCTGGCCGCCGTCAACGCTGCGACCGAGAACCGTCGCGGCAAGCTGCTCACCTCCGGTGCCCAGCTCAACCGGCTTCTCGACCAACTCAATTCGGTGGTCAGCACCGACGACGGGCCATCCACGGTGTCGGCGCTGATCGATGCCACTCACGGATTGGCCGACACCGCACCCGATCTCGTCGACGCCCTGCACCAGGCCGTCCAGCCCATGCAGGTGCTGGCCGAAAAGCGGTCGGCCCTGACGGCGTTGGTCACGGGCGGCGCCCACACCATGGGCACCACGCATACGGCGATCAACAATCACATCGACCAGCTCACCGGCATCAGCCACGACCTCACCCCCGTATTGGGCAGCCTCGCGATGAACGCGGGCAAGTTCGTGCCGGCGTTCACCAAACTGAACGTGTTGTCCCGCAAGTTTTTCGACGAGGTGTGGATGCCCGAGCTGGACACCGGCAACATGCGTGTCAATCTGTCGCTGACCCCAAGCACCGACTACACCCGGGCCGACTGCCCCCGCTACGGCCAGCTGCTGGGGAACAGCTGCTACACGGCACCGAAGATCGTGATGCGGCCCGACCTTCCCGAGATGCTGCTGCCGCAGAATTACCAGCCGCCCAAGGATCTCGCCCCGACCCCGGGCACGGTCGTCGGCCCCGACGGCAACCTGGTGGCCGTCGGCCCGCCGCTGGTGAACCCGAATCCGAATCTGGCGGACCCGAATCCGCCCACGCCGTGGTGGGCGCCACCCTTCCCGCCGGTGCCGTTGTCCGCCAATCCCGATGATGCCCTGCCGCCGCCGGCACCCCCGGCCGCGCCGCCGCCGCTACCCGCCGAAGCCGGAGGGTCCTGATGAGATTCCGTGCCCCGTTGATCGGGCTGTCGCTGTTCATGGTCGTGGCGATGACGCTGACCTGGCTGGTGTACGTCACGTTGCGTCGCGACGTCGCCGGCCCCACCACGCCGTACGCGGCGATGTTCACCGACGTCTACGGGCTGCGGGAAGGTGACGATGTCCGGATGGCGGGCGTGCGCGTCGGCCGGGTCGAAAAGATCGAACTGGCAGGCAAATTGGCCAAGGTCGAGTTCGTCGTCCAGAACGACCAGCGTCTGTTCGGCAACACCGTCGCCTCGGTGACCTACCAGAACATCGTCGGCCAACGGTATCTCGGGCTGTCCCTGGGCAAGATCGGCGACACCGGACAACTCGCCCCGCGCACCACCATCCCGGTGGAGCGCACCGATCCGTCCTTTGACGTCGGGACACTGCTCAACGGCTATGAGCCGCTGTTCAGCGTGCTGAACCCGCGCGACGCCGACAACCTGACCAAGGGCGTCATCCAGTCGTTGCAGGGTGACAATGCCTCGATCCTGCAGCTGGTCAGTCAAACCTCCACCCTCACTGACACATTCGCCGGCCGCGACGAGGTATTGGGCGACGTCATCACCCAACTGAACACGGTGATGGGCAGCCTGTCGGCGCAGAACAAGAGCCTCGATCAGGTGCTGTCCCAGACCACCAAGGTGGTGTCGGACTTCAATGCGCGCCGCCCCGAGCTGATCGACGCGACGGGCTCACTGGCGCGGGTGATCCGCCAGTTGTCGACGATCTCGGACACCGTCAACCCGCAGCTGAACGAAATGGTCACTCGCCAGCCCGGTTTCACCGGCCACCTGGTCGATATCGAGCCGCAGCTGGCGTTCACTGGCGCCAACCTGCCGCTGATGCTCAAGGGCTTGGCCCGGATCACCAACGAGGGCGCCTTCGCCAACGCGTACGCCTGCGACCTGAACGGCACCGGGTTCTTCCCCGGGTTGAACGATGTGACGCCGATCATCGTGGACCACGCGACACCGGGGAACAAGGCGATGTACACCCCACGATGCAGGAATATGGCCAATGGCTAGGCGGCGGCTGGAGAGTTACAACAAGACCTGGCTCGGTCTGATCGCCGTGGCCGTGGTCAGCGTCATCGTCGGGGCGATGCTGATCGCCAACGCGGCCAACGTCGGTCACACGCACTACACCGCGAAGTTCCTTCAGGCCGCCGCCCTGCAGACGGGCAACCCGATCACCATCGGCGGCATTCAGGTGGGCAAGGTCACCAGCATGAAGCTGGCCGGCGACCACGTCGAGGCCGGGCTCGAGGTGCGCAACGACGTCGTGCTGGGCAAGAACTCGAAGGCGGTCATCAAGGTCGCCACAATCCTGGGGTCCCGCTATCTGGCTTTGGAGCCCGAAGACGGTGGGACGTTGCCCAACAACACCTTCGACCTGTCGCACACCGAAGTCCCCTACGACCTACAGGAAGCGCTCGCCGATGTGACGACCACCTACGAGCAGGTCGACACCGATGCGTTCGCCAAGTCGCTGGGCATTCTGGGCACGCAGATGCAGGGGCTGCCCACGGTCGTGCCGGAGGCCATGCGCAACATCCAGACCCTGTCGACGGTCATCGCCGATCGCCGGGACCAGCTGGGCGCCTTGCTGAAAAGCACCGACATGATCAGCAGCACCCTGGAACGTCAGCACGCCAACATCGCCGCGATGATCAACCAGGGCCAGGAGCTGATCGGCCGGTTCGTGGACCGCAGCGCGACGTTTCACGCGATGATCGCGGCGCTGACCAATCTGGTGAACACGATGAGCACCACCGTGGTGGCCAACCGCAGCGAGTTGGACCAAACCATCACGAACCTGCGCAAGCTCTCCGACCTGCTGGCCCAGCATGACGATCTACTGCGCAGCACCCTGCAGGCCGGCCCGGTGGCGCTGCGCGGCTTCGCCAACGCCAGCGGCACCGGCAACGCCGTCGACTTCAACACGCCCAACGGGATTGCGGTCGACTCCTGGATGTGCGCGATCAGCGGGCGGGCCAAGCAATTCGGCATGATCCAGTACTACAAGGACTGCAAGTGAGTGCCCGGGCCAGGCTGCTGGCGATTCTGACGGTGATCACAGTGGCCGTGGCATCGGTGGTCACCGTCGCGTGGGTGTACTTCCGGTCGACCACCGACCACATCACGCTGACCGCCCAATTCGACAGCGCCGCAGGGCTGTATGTCGACAACACGGTGGCGGTGCTGGGCATGCCGGTCGGCAAGGTCACCACGATCACCCCGAAGAGCGGCTACGTCGAGGTCCAGTTCACCGTCGACCGCGACGTCAAGATCCCGGCCGATGCGCAGGCGGTGACGATCTCGACGTCGATCCTGACCGACCGGCAGATCGAGCTCACCCCGCCCTACCGCAGTGGCCCGACGCTCAAGGATCATGACACCATCGGGCTGCCGCGGACCAAGACGCCCGTCGAGTTCGCTCGGGTGCTCGGGGTGCTGGACAAGATCTCGGTGTCGTTGAAGGGCGACGGCAACGGCAACGGTCCGGTGGCTGACGTCGTGAACTCGGGTGCGGCGATCGCCGACGGCAACGGGCAGAAGATCAAGGACGCGCTCGGCCAGCTGTCGAATGCGTTGCGGCTGTCCGCCGATGGTGGCGCAACGACCCGCGATCAGCTGACCACGATCGTGCGCAACCTGAGCTCGCTGATGCAGGCCGCAGCCGACAATGACGCGACCCTGCGCGATTTCGGATCGACCGTGCGCCAGCTGAGCCAGATCGTCAACGACGAGGACTTCGGCAGCGGCACCACCGGCAAGACGATGAACACCCTGCTCACCCAGGTCGGTGATTTCCTGGAGAAGAACCGCGACAACATCAAAGCTGTTGTCAACAACGGCAATACGACCGCCACCACCCTCGTGGAGCGTCAGCGGGACCTCAAAGAATTCCTCGACGTCGCCCCCTTGACCCTGGACAATATGTACAACGTCGTCGACCAGACCAACGGCGCGGCGCGGGCCCGGGTGCTCACCGACCGGGTGTTGTTCGACAGCCAGTACACCAAGGAGATCTGCAACCTGATGGGCCTGCGCCAACTGGGCTGCAGCACCGGCACATTGCAGGACTTCGGACCGGACTTCGGGCTGACCTACGTGCTCGACGGCATGGCTGCGATGGGGCAGAAATGAAGCGCTTGGTGGCGGTGCTCGCGGTGGTGGTCGGCGTCTCGGGCTGCTCGTCCAACGGGTTGTCCAGCCTGCCGTTACCCGCGCCGACCGTCGGCAGCGGCGGGTACCGGCTGACCGCCATCTTCTCCAACGCGCTGAACCTGCCCGCCAGCGCCAAGGTGAAGCTCGCCGGCGCCGACGTCGGCCAGATGGAAACCATGGTCGCGCACAACTACACCGCGGTCACCACGATCCGGATCATGGACGGCGTGCGGCTACCCCAGGGCAGTACCGCCGAATTACGTTCGGCGACACCGCTGGGCGATGTGTTCATCGCGTTGAAGCCTCCACCGGACGCTTCGGCAACCACGCCGCTGTTGAAGGACGGCGACACCATCGGCCTGGACAACACCGCGGCGGCGGCCACGGTGGAGTCGGTGCTCAGCTCCGCGGCGGTCATGGTCAACGGCGGTGCGGTGCGCAACTTCACCAACGTCATCAACGGCATGGGCAAGGCGACCGGCGATCAGGGCCAGGCGTTCGGCGACATCATCGCCAAGACCAACGGCACGCTGTCCAAGCTGACAGCGCGCTCGGGTCAGATTTCGGACGCGCTGACCGAAACCTCGCAGCTGGCCAAGGAACTCGATGCCAAGAACCAGGCGCTGTCCGAGGTGATGGTCGCGGCGGGTCCGGCGACCGACACGCTGGCCGCCAACGCGGACACGGTCTCCGACGTCGTCCTGCAGGTCGGCGACACCGGCACGCAGCTGCAGAAGTTCCCGTCGATAGCGGGCACCGACACCAGCGGACGCAGTGTGATCGCCGACGCCAACACCATCGCCCGGTCGTGGAACGATCTGGTGCTGGCCCCGGATGCCGACCTGCGCTCGTTGAACCGGCTGATGCCGCCGATCATCAAAGCGACTGCCAGCAACTCGTTCTCGGTGCGGGCCAGCATCGACCGTTTGGTCCTCGGGTCGATGCCCGATGCTGGCTTCCTCGGTGACCCCGGCTTCCACGGACCCAAGCGCTACGACTGGGCCCAGATGGTCGGCACGTTCAAGTACACGCTGTGGCGGTTGCAGCAGCGCGTCGTCGGATCCGGCCCCGGCGTTCCGCAGGTTCCGGTGCTGCCCAGTCCCGACCAGCCCGGCGAAGTCATCGTCGCGCCGCAGGGTCCGCCGCCCGGGCCGCCGCCTGAGCCCGCACCGACGGAGCCGCCGCCATGATCGACAAGGCTGCCGACCTCCTGGTGAAGGTGGTCGGATTCGGATACCGGCAGCGGTTGTGGCTGTCGACAGCGGGTTTGGTGATGACGCTGGTGGTCGGCGCGGCCTACGTGATGGTCGGCGCGCTGCGGGTGTCGCCGTTCGACTCGGCGTATCAGGTGACGATTCAGCTGCCGGAATCCGGTGGGCTGCTGCCCAATCAGGACGTCACGCTGCGCGGGGTGGCGATCGGGCGGGTGCAGTCGTTGGCGATCACGCCTGGCGGCGTCAACGCCGTGGCCACGGTGCGCTCGGATGTCCGGATCCCGTCGTCGAGCCCGGTGCGGGTGTCGGGTCTGTCCCCGGCCGGTGAGCAGTACATCGAGTTCGCGCCGGACTCTGATGCCGGCCCGTATCTGCACGACGGCAGTGTCATCGCGCAGAGTAAGACGTCGGTGCCGGTGAGCCTGGCCGATGTCCTCGCTCACGCCGACGGAATGCTGAAGCAGGTCGATCCGGCCAAGCTCGAGCTGATCAAGAAAGAGCTGAGCCTGACCAATCAGGGCCCACAGAAGCTGGCCGACATCATCGACGGCGGCACGTTCCTGCTGTCGACGCTGGATTCGGTTCTGCCGCAGACCACGAGCATTCTGCGGACCAGCCGGATCGTGCTGACCACCGCGGCCGACAAGAGCCCGGGAATCAAGGTCGCCACCGGCAACCTCGACCGCACGTTCACCGGGGTGAACAAGATGCTCGACGGGTATCGCCGGTTCGTTGATCAGACGCCGCAAACCCTTTCGGCCACCGACAATCTGTTCACCGACAACTCCGACACCATGGTCGGGTTGTTGACGAGCATGGCCACCGCGTCGCAGCTGCTGTATGTGCGGGTACCGGCGCTCAACGCGCTGTTCCCGGACTACCGCGGGGGGCTTCTCGACGCGTGGGCCACGGTGATGCACGACCACGGCCTGTGGGCGACCGCCGACATCTACCCGCGCTACGCCTGCGACTACGGCACGCCGCGGCGCCCGGCGTCGTCGGCCGATTACCCGGAGCCGTACCTGTACACGTACTGCCGCGACGACGATCCCGCCGTGCTGATCCGCGGGGCCAAGAACGCGCCGCGACCTGCGGGCGACGACACCGCCGGTCCCCCGCCGGGTGCCGACCTGGGTGCTACCACCGACCCAACGCCCAAGGGCCGCTACACCATTCCGACCCCCTATGGCGGCCCGGTGCTGCCGATCGAACCGCCGAGCTAAGGAGATTGCGGTGACTGTGACTGATACCGACGAACCCGATACTGACGTCGAAACTGAGGCTGAGGCTGCCGAAGAGGCGGTGGAGCCGGTCGAGGCCGTCGAGGCTGTGGAGCGTCGTCCCCGGCGGTGGCTGTGGCGCAGTGTCCTGGGCGTGGTGATCGCTGTGCTGCTGGGTCTTTCGGGCTTCCTGGGCTGGCAGGTATGGCAACAGCATCAGGTCGACACCGCCGCCCACGACGCCCAGCAGGCCGCCGTGCGGTACGCACAGGTGCTCACGAGCATCGACTCCAACAACGTCGACCAGAACTTCACCGAGGTGCTCAACGGCTCGACCGGCGAATTCAAGGACATGTATTCGCAATCCAGTGCGCAGCTGCGCCAGCTGCTGGTGGACAACAAGGCCACCGCCCACGGTGTGGTCATCGAGTCCGCGGTGCAGTCGGCAACCAAGGACAAGGTCGTCGTGCTGTTGTTCGTCGACCAGACGGTGGCCAACAAGGCCGCGCCGGATCCCCGCATCGACCGCAGCCGGATCAAGATGACGCTGGAGAAGGTCGATGGTTCGTGGCGGGCGAGCAAAGTCCAACTTCCCTGACGCGCATGCGTATTCATGGTGTGCTCGGTGCGCTGGCCGTCGCGTCTGTAGCGGTCGCGCCGGCGGCCGGTGCGTCGGCACCGGACTTCTGCTCGGGACTCGGCGCGCAGTGGGACGGGGCGTACTGCCACACGTCGGTGACCTCGGAGCGCAAGGCGGTCCGTGACATCAAGGTGGCCGTGCCCGGAGATCTGATCGACAACCCGGTGACCGGTCCGACCATCCGGGACTATCTGACCACGCTGGTCAACAACTGGCGCAACGTCGGCGTACACATGGTTCAGGACAGCTTCGGTGAGGAGAACTTTCAGGTCCTGCAGCGCGGCGACTTGCTGAGTGTGGTGTTCCACGAGGACTATCACGCCGATGGACCCAAGTTCAACAACGCTTTTCGCACGTTCACCTGGGACATGGGCCGCGGGGTTCAGCTGGGGCTGGCCGATCTGTTGAAGCCCGGAACGGATTTCGGGGCGATCGCGTCGCTGGGCCAGCCGTTCATTCAGGACGCGCTGGATCAGGCGCCGCCACCGCATCAGCCGGGCAGCTATCCGTTCGTGATCGATCGGTGGGGCCCCGACAAAGTGTACTCGGGTGGGTACAAGGCGTGGGCGCTGTCCGGTGACGAGCTGATCCTGTACATGCCGGATTACCCAGTGGCGCACGATACCCCGCTGGACTACACGCCCGGCGTCATGCAGTGGTCGATGGACGGCGGCGCCGTGCAGGCGCACATCCCGTTGGCCACGTTGAGTTCGGTGTTGCGTCCGCAGTTCGGCGGATCGTGATCGCGCTAGACCAGCGCCTTGCCGCGCCGGGCGCGCCAGCGCAGATCGGCCAGCAGGACGTAGGGGCCGGGCTGGCGGATAAACGACGGCAGGAAGCGGTTCACCAGGGCGACAAACCGGAAGAGGAGTTCGAAGCGCTTTTGCTTCTTGGCGCTCCACGTCAGGCCCATCGCGTCGCGGAACACCGGCGCCAGGAAGCCGGCGGTGAGGAACTTCAGCAGGCCGCGAAAAGGCAAGCGCAGCAACGGGTTGATCATCTTGAGGTTGATCAGGTCGATCAGGTAGGCGCGCACCGTCTCGTCCATCTGGACGTTCTGGCAGGCGGCGTTCCAGTAGTCGTCGAACGCAGCTCGGGTAGGCGGCCACTGGTCGTCGGTGACCTGCAGGGTGGTGCCCAGCGGCCAGGCCGAGCGGTAGAAGCCCTCGGCCTGTTCGGGGGTCATCTCGCCGCGCAGGAGTTGGTAGGTGTCTTCGAGGCCGATGAAGAGGCAGGCGGCCACCCACATCTGCAGGTCGCGGTCGAAAGCGTTGTAGCGCACCGGGCTTTCGTCGGTGGACTTGACGTGGCGGTGGGAGCTGTTGACAGCCTCGCGGTAGAGGAGCTTGTCGTTGTCGGTGCCCAGCACCGCGACGGCGATGTAGGTGAACGTAGTGCGGGCACGCTTCCACGGATGCTTGAGCAGGTTGCCGGAATCCACTTTGGATTCGACGACGCCGTAGCCGACACCGGGCAGCGAGAGCTGCATGATGACGTTGGCCGGGCCACCGGCGAAGGACCAGAAGTCCATGGCGTCCGCGGCGGTGACGGGTTCGTCATCCCAGCGGGCGGTCCGTTTGTGAATCGCGATACGAGTGGTCTGCGTGGTCAGCGATGACGACGACATGCGCACATCTCCCCTTGTCGAACTGCCTCCAGGCTAGCCACGTGCCGTCATTAAGTAAATGTTGTTCAGACCATAAGTTGGCTTTTGTTGCAGCTAAAGCTGCTGTAAGTAACTATCTATTCTCACCGTTCTCGGCATCTCGCCCGGTACCGCAGCCAAGGAGCGACTAGCGTGGAGTCCGTGTCAGATGGCGAACCCGCTGTTAGGCGCCGGCCGAAGGATCGCAAGGCGCAGATTGCGCGCGCGTCCGCCGACGCCTTCGGGTCGCAGGGCTATCACGCTGTCAGCATGGAGGACATCGCCGCGCGGGTCGGCATCACGCCCGCCGCGCTGTATCGGCACTCCTCCAGCAAGTACGACTTGTTCCGCGACGCCGTGCTGGGCCTGGGGCAGATGCTGGTCGACACCACCGCGTTCGTCGACGACGCGGGCGACGACGATCCGGCAATGACGTTGCGGGCGTTGACCTCTGCGTTGGTCGACGCCACGATCACCAATCGGGCCGCGGGCGGGCTGTATCGGTGGGAAGCGCGCTACCTGAATGAGCACGACCGCGTGGTCCTGGTTCACCAGCTCAAGGTGGTGAACGAGCGGATGCAGCGTCCGCTGCTCAAGCTGCATCCCAAGTTGACGACGAGTCAGGCGTGGACGCTGTCGTCGGCGGCGCTGACCGTCATCGGGTCTATTACCGATCACTCGAATCAGCTTGCGGCAGGCGAGATTCGGTCTGTTCTCTGCACGATGACGGCCGATGTGCTGGCCGCCGAGCTGCCTGCCGGGCGGCGGCGGAGCGGTTCGCACCCCGCACCGCTGGTGGTCGGCGCCGAGGCCGGAATGTACGAGCACGTGTTGTACGAGGCGGTGCGGTTGTTCTATGACAACGGGTATCGCAATACGAGCATGGAGGACATCGCGTCAGCGGTGGGCATCCAGGCGTCGGGGCTGTACCGGTCGTTCCCGGGCAAGGCGGACATCCTGGCGCTGGCGTATCGGCGGGCGGCCGACCGGCATTCCAGCGATACGGCGGACGCGCTGGCGCGGACCTCCGATCCGGAGGAGGCGCTCGACGACGTGATCGACGAGTACCTGGGCCGGGTGATGGAGTGGCCGGACCTGCCGTACGTGTATTACACAGAGCGGCACAATGTTCCGGAGTCGGACCTGCGGGTGCTGGAGACCATCGAGCATTCGACGATGGATGCGTGGGCGCGGCTGGTGACGGCGGCGCGTCCGGAGATGAAGATCGGTGCCGCGCGGTATGCGGTGGGTGCGGCGCTGGCGTTGACGGTGGACTTCCGTCGGCTGTTCGCGCGCGAGTCCGGCCCGGAGTCGGTGGCGACGATCCGGCGGCTGATGGAGGTCACGCTGCTGGGCCGGCCGGTGAAGCACCGGCGGTAGTTGGGCGTCCCGAGCGGTTTGGCCGTGAAAATCGAGACCGACATTGCGCGTTGTCATATCGTCGTCAGCAACGCAGAGACACCGTGACGGAATACGGGGATAGATGACGGTACAAGCGCAGCGCCGCGCCAGCCACCGGAAGAGGACAGCGTCCCGTTGCGCCGTGGCTACGGTCGCGGTGGGCATCGGGTTGGGCATCGGAACCGTCGGCGGACAAGCTGCGGCCTGGGCCGATACCGGCCACGGTGCGACATCGTCAAGCCAGTCACAGGCCAGCGGCCCGAGGAAGGCGGCTGACGCCCGGGACCATCGTGGCAGCGGCCTGGGGACGGCCCGCCGCTCGACGGTCCGACCGGATTCGACTGCGTCGCGGGTCAACTCGGCGAAACCGGCGAGTGCGTCGGCCGCATCCATCCGCGCCGTGGCGACCACGGCGAGGACGACCACGACGAGCCCTGCGCTCGCGGTGACCGTCACCTCGCCGACGACCCCGACTCCCCCGGCACCGCTGTCCCCGATCGCCAAGCTGATCGCACTGCCCGGCCACATCGTCAACACCGTGCTGCAGGCGCTCGACCTCACCGCCGCGGTCGGCGGCCCACAAAGCCCGCTCGACTTCGCGCCCTTCGACAACCTGATTTTCGCGGTGTTCCGGCGAATCGAGCACGCGGTCGGACTGGACGCGACGCCGACCACGCAACCGGCGCCACCCACGATGACCTACACCGGCCCGACGACCGCACTGACGCCGACCGTCGCCCAATTCCTGAACGCCGCCGCGGCGGAGTACGTGCTGGGCGGTACCCCGGGCGGGTTGCGGCCGTTCACCGTCAACGGGGTGCCGGTGACGTCCACCAACACCCTGACGGGCGAGCGAGCGCAGGTGTGGGTGACCCCGCAGAATCAGATCATCATCGCCTATCAGGGCACCACCGGCGGGACGAACCTGTTGTTCAACCCGCTGATCGCCATCTCGCAGATCATCACCGACCTGCAGGTCCTCTACACTCACACCACTCCGCGGGCGTTCCACGACGCGCTGGCATTCGCAAACCGGGTACAGGCCGACGCGGCGTTGCAGGGGTACAGCACATCTGACATCTTTGTCACCGGCCACTCGCTGGGCGGCTGGGAGGCCGAATACGTTGCGCAGCAGACGGGTTTGGACGGCATCGGCTTCGAGAGTCCCGGTATGAACAGCATCGTCGCGGGCAACGGCGCCGACTCCGGGTTCGTCAACATCGAGACCTATGGTGACCCGGCGGCGTTCTTCGCCACCGATCTCCCGGGTCTGCAGCCGTTCATGCCGACCTATGTGCCCGCCGGCGGAATCAAGCCGCACTACGGCGCGATCGTGATGATCGGCGACCCGAATGCGGTTGCGCCACTGTTCAATGCGTCGGCGCTGTATGGCTACGGCCCGATCGGCGATCTGATCTTCATGGTCGACACGCTGGGGAACTTCTTCGAGCATCATCTGCCGGGCATGCAGGCGTACAACCTCGACCTCGACCCGGATCCCGGGGTGGTGCCGTGGCTGGGGTTGCCGATGGGTCCCGTGGAGACCGGGTATGGCGCGCTGACCATTCCCCAACTGCTGCAAGCGGCTTCGGACGCCGGGCAGCTGATTGCGCCCTAGCGGATCGCGTTGGTCACCAGACGCGGATGTAGTCGATCAGCATGTTCGCCGGGTACTTGCCTGCGGTGGGATCGCCGCCACCGGAGCCGGCGACCGCGAGGTCGAACACCGGAAACATTTGGTAGCCAGGGTCATTGAACTGCCAGTCCGGTAGCGAGCGCGCGGGAACGGTGAAGTAGGGCGCCGCACCGTCTTTGGAGAAGCTCATGCCGGCGTCGTCCCACACCACGCGCCAGGTGTGCCAGGCGCTGTCGACGGAGATGGTCTGGCTGACGTGTTCGCCGCCGTTGAGCTTGGCGTGCACGGCGGTGCCGGGTGCCCACTTGCCGTTGCCGTACCACTCCATGACGTCCACTTCGCCGCCGTTGACCGGGCTTTCGTTGGATAGGTACCAGGCGGGCCAGCAGCCGGGGGTCAGGCAGTCCATCTTCATCCGGGCTTCCCAGGTATGGCCGATGCCGCCCTGCCACTTCCCGAAGATCTTGCCGCTGTAGTAGGTGGGTCCGTCCTTGGCGGCGTGGAAGACGAGGTTGGAGTTGCCGTCGAGGTAGACGTTGCGGCGGTCGTCGCGGTATTGGCCGACGTTTTCGGGCAGCTCCCAGAAGGTGGGGTCTTCCATGGTTTCGCGGGCCAGGGCGGTGGTCCACTTCGAGGGGTCGGGGGCCGAGCCGGCGGGGCCGTCGAACTCGTCGTGGAAGAGGTAGTTCTGCGGGGCCGGGGCCTCTGGGACGGGTGTGGCCGGTGCGGCGTTGGCGTGCGGGATTCTCGTGGCTGCTGTGAGGAGGCCGAGGCCTGCGGTCATCAGCATCTGGCGACGATCCATGACCCCATACAAGCCGCTTCGTTCGGCGAGGCGCAACCTTGTTGTCTGCTGTATGCGTATTGAGCTGCGGTTATGCGGGCTGCGGCCGTACGGTGGTGCCGTGGCAGATCAGACAGCGGCGATCACGCCGGCGCCTCCGCCGGATGCGATCATGCGGGCCGTCAACCCGCTCATGCGGTATCTGTTGCGCACCCCGCTCGTGGGCGGGCTGCGTAAGCAATTCATGGTGCTTTCGTTCAAGGGACGCAAGACCGGACGGGACTTCAACATTCCGGTGAGTGCGCATCACATCGACGGCGATTTGTATGCGTTGATCGGGAGCGTCTGGAAGGTGAACTTCCGTGGCGGTGGCTCGGCGTCGGTGTTGGTGGACGGACGCGAACGCGCGATGCGAGGTGAGCTGATCGAGGACCGTGAGGCGACCGCGGATCTGTTTCACCGGTGCGCGGTGTCGTACGGGGTGAAGCGGGCGCAGCGGATGATGGGGCTGCAGTTTCGCGATGACCGGATTCCGTCGTTGGACGAGTTTCGCGAGGCGATCGAGGTGAACAAGCTCGCGGCGATCCGGTTCACCTCCGCTTAGGCGCCCGCGCACACTCCGGAGTCGCGGATGGTGGTGCCGTAGACGTTGGCGGTGGCGATGTGAGCGTTGAGCTGACCTGACGGCAGCTGCTGCTTTATGTTGTCGCTGATCTGGGTGAGCTGATACCAGAGGTGGAACACCGAATCCCCGTTGTAGACAGGCGAATACTCGCTCTGGTCGGGGTAGTTGACGATGAACAGGGTGTGGGCGCGTGGGTCGAGGAAGGCCGCGGACTGGTCGAGGTTGGCTTCGATGGTGCTGGCGGCTTGTTGGACAGCGGGGGCTCGCCAGTTGTCATGCTGGCTGTCGAGGAAGTGTTGAAAGCCGAACACCTGGCTCATGAGTGGGTCGTATTGGGCGTTGAACCATTGGCAGGATTCGCGCATGGCGGTGACTTGGTCGGGGGTGAACCGGTTCTGCCAGAGGTTGTAGGGATAGACGACGGTGTTGGGCTGCCAGTCGGACTCGTGTGGGACGAACTGTGGCAGTGACGGGGTCGGGTTGTCGGCGCGGCCAATTGGTGCGGTGAGTGCTGCCACTATTAACGCCACTGCTAGTGCGAACCCCTTGTGCATGACCGATTTTCCCGTGTGACAACTGGCGTTGTCTAGGGGTTCGGCGAACCTAAGGCGGGTTATGCCGGCGGCGGGGTGCCGATGAGGACGGCGGACATGCGGTAGCCGTCGGGGCCGGCTTTCCAGGCGTGGTCGACGCCGGTCATGACGACCATGTCGCCGGCTTCGAGGCGGTGTGCTCCGTCGTCGAGGATGAGGTCGACGCTGCCGCTGAGGACGGTCTCAAGGTCGAGGGTGTCAGTGTGATGCTTGGGGGTCTCGGTGTTGGGGCCTTGCTCGACGACCATCCAGCGGGCAAGGCCGGGCTCGAGGAACTGGTCGATGAGGTCGGCATCGCCTTGGGGTCTCGCGGGTGGCGGGCTCTGGGTCGTGTTGTACGGGATGCCGATGGCGAAACCAGGTGCGACGGAGTTGATTTCGACCTCGTCGCTGCTGACGACGCAGGACTTGCCGTCGGCGTCGACGCCGGTGATGAACAGTCGCATGTGCTCCCTTTCGTTGACGTGGCCACGTGCGTCTCGACGCCCAACCATGCCGCGCGGGACCGATGATTCAAAGTATCCCGCGGGCGCACACACCGAACTGCCTTGCGCGAAGACAGCTGGACCAACCGATCAGCGATGGCCGCGGCCTCTTGATCGCGAGTCCACGAACCAACGCGTGTACTCGCGTCTCGCCTCGAACGAACGATCAACCTCATTGAGCACCCCGCTCAAAAGACATGCGTCGTACTCGGTCAAGCGCAACAATGGTCGCCGAAGCCTGATCGCCCACGCGTTGCCCGCGTCCTTGAACGCATCCAATCCGGTCACCAGCGGCGCCAACTCAACGCCTCTTCCGAGCGGGGCGAGCCGGCCCACCTCAAGATCACATCCGACTGGATAATCGCGACCGTTGAAGCTCACCGACTCGCGCAGCTGACCCACATTGCTCGTGACCGACGCCGTCCCAATTACGCGTCCGCGATCGCGGGTCGGATTTCGAAATGCCCCTCGAGTTGTATAAAGGAAGAATTCATCCCCTATCGACACCGAACTCACCTCGCGCTGCCTCGCTTCGGGAAATGCAGTTCGGCCCTCGCTCAATATCCAGCCAAGGGCATCCCGATCGCCGATCACCAGTAGGTAGGCCGCCATGTACACATTCTTCCAATCTCTTCGCGCGCGTGCTGGCTGATAGCCGACAGGCAAATGCGTCACACCTTGCTACGGATTGAATCATCGACCGACTACCGGGAGCTGAAAAGTAGTCCCTGCACGGCAGGTCGGACCGTTCTGGAGGCGAATTACAGTCAGCCGCTGAGACTGCTTGGCCATCAGAATCACTCGCGTGAAACGTCCTCGACGAACCACATAACTCCCGCGATGTGTGCGCCGATGTCCCTTGTGGGCGGATTCATCGACACGAACGTGCGTTCACGGAACGTCTGTCCTATTGAAGCCCACGCGTCCCCTGCACCGCGAGCCAAGCAACCAATCGAACCTCATGGGCTTCGATATCGGGCAACGGCTCGCGGACGGGCGGCGGTGTAATACCTGCCTCGTCGAGCACCTCAGCGACCAGTTTGATGCGTTCCTCATCGGTACGACCGTTGTTAAGAGCTCCCCGCACTTGGCGAGACACTTTTGAAGACGGAACGGTACGAAGGCGGCTTGCCAGCTCGATCTGAACCTCTCTTCCCAGATAGCCGCCCCTATGAATCACCAATGCGGATGCGTCCCGGAACGATAGCGGTAGGTCGGGCTGAAAGGCGTTGGGATCCGTCAGTTCTTTCCAAGCCCGATAGCAATCGTTGCGTGCGACTTCCCAGGCGTCGAAAGCTTTGTCGTAGACCTCGGGCGGCAGCCATCTCTCGGCAACAGCGTCCTGTGGGTCAGCGACCCGAAGCGATATCAAGGTGTCAGGCGAGACGATCGGCGTTCCATCATCGTTGTGCCTGACCATCCAGTCATCGGTGGCAGGTACATAGCGGAACCATGGCTTGGCACTGATCCCGATCTTCAAACAGAAAACGTAACCGTTTCCTTGCACGGCAGGGTTGACGAAACCACTACCCGATCCGTACGGGAGGCTCAGGGCCTCGGATTTGAGAAGCGGCTCCATGTTGAATGCGCCGAACAATCGGCGCCGGTATTCCTCTCCAGAGAGAGATGCGCTAGACCCGCCTGTGTCCAGCAACTTCTCAAAATCTTCAATGACTTCGTCGTCGGCCAGATTCACTTCCTGGCCCGGCCCACGTCCGGGAAGCACTTCGCCTGCGCCCACCGCTGCATCAGCCAATGCTAGCTTCGCCTCCAGCCGCGACTCCAGCTCCAGCAGCGCATCTAGGCGGGCCGCAGGAAAGAATAAGCCCAGGTGGACGTAGTCATGCTTGGACCCAATTCGGTCGACTCGACCATGACGCTGAACAATCCGCATGGGATTCCACGGCAAGTCGTAGTTGATCATTTGGCCTGCCTGCTGCAGATTGACACCCTCGGCGAGCACATCAGTGCTGAAGAGGATGTCAAATTCATCCTTGGCCGTGGGTTGCCCCTGAGCATTGCGTGGTCCTGCTGTCTGAGGTGCGAACCCGGCAATGGTGGATGCGCGGCCGCCTTGATCGACACCTCCGCTCGCGCCCCGCTCATGCGCCCTCGCGTACGAGCCCATAATTGGAGGGGCAACACGACCTCGGTAATCAGCCAACGGAGAATCTGCCGGTGCGTTGTCGATAGCCGCAAGCACGGCTTCGTGAATCGGGATGATCGTATCTGTGAAAGCAGAAAAGACGATGACCTTCCGACGGTCCGCCTGTGACAAACCACGTGGGTCAACCCGCTGCGCATCAGCAGCTATAGCGGTTAACTCTTCGATAAGCGTCTTCACCT
This sequence comes from Mycobacterium sp. BK086, assembly GCA_004362315.1. Classification (GTDB taxonomy): domain Bacteria; phylum Actinomycetota; class Actinomycetes; order Mycobacteriales; family Mycobacteriaceae; genus Mycobacterium. Next base: position 443,909 of record SNWL01000008.1, on the reverse strand, counting down.
TAGGTTCGATTCCGCCGACAACAACCGCTGCCAGATCGCGCAGCCGACACAATAGGGCGATGTCGGATTCGACGTCGGCCTCGAGCTCGGCCAGGTGATAGCCGCCAACCGATTCAATCTGGTCGTCTTGGTCAAAAGCGGTGACAAAGGCTTCGAGATCGTCAGAATCCGAAGAGACCCACTCACTTAGAGCTTCACCTTTGAGGACGTAGCCCTTGCCCAGAGCTTCGAGAAATGCTGAATGGGAGACAATCATTTTCTCAAGCGATGCATGCAACGCATGCGGACTTGACTCCAGCCGTTTGAGTAGCCCGGACCGCAATAGACCAGCGTTGGTGATTTGATATTCCTGAAGGTCATGGTCGATTGTGTACATGCTTGACAGATAGCGCGCCAGCATGAGCCGCTCAGGATCGCGGCTACGGTCGTGCCATGCGTGGGGAGCGTGCGGATCAGTTGGATCATCAAGTGCATAGACCATGGCATCTATCAGCGTCAGCCCATCATTATCGAGACTGTAGTCGATTCGCCGCACGCTTGGCTGGGGGAACTTTATCGTCATCGTCTTGCCGTCGGGGCCGATGATGAGATCGTTCGCGTAGTGTTCTTTTACAAACTTTCGCGTCCGGCGTACTGCGACCTGGTCCATAAGATCGAATAAGTGCTCAGGTGTCAAATTCGTCGGATCGATCGCTTGCGCGCGTTGAATGTAGCTGCGGATGCTCGGGATTCCCAACGACGCGAAGCGGGCGTCATCACGAATGAAATACTTGACGAGAGTTTCGAGATCGATGAGCGAGTTATTGACCGGCGTTGCCGTCAATAGCACGACCTTCTTTGGGCTTCCGGCAGTGATCACGCGGTCGACCGCACCGGAACGTTGAGCGCCGGAATTGCGCAAATTGTGCGCCTCATCGATCACTACAAGCGAATAGTCCTCGACCTCTCGTAGGAAAGCATCGATCGATCCCTTATCAACATCCAAACGGTTGCGCACTTCCTCGTAGGAATAGACCTTCACCCACCGACTGAAATCGTGGGCTTCTAGAAACGGCTCCCACATCGATGTCTTTAGCGCCGCTGGAGCGACGATGAGCACCCGCTGCCGATTGATGTTCGCCGTGCGATATATCACCTCGCCGGCGAGGAATGTCTTCCCGAGACCAACCTCGTCAGCGACAAGCACGCCTCCATGCTCGTTCAGCAGCCGCTCCATTCGGGCTACCCCGTCAGCCTGGAAGCGCGTGAGGTGCAACCCTGTTCGAACATTGGGATTCTCGTCGGCTTCGAGGTGCTCTCCATAGAGCTCCCAAAGCATCCGCAAGAAGATGGACCACGGTGTGTGCGCTTCCCACAAGCGCCCATACAGCCCCGCGAGGTCATAATCGTCGCTGATCTCCCAAAAGTGGTCGAACCACTCACGGACTTTCGACGCCGCGCTTGTGCCACCGCCTGTGCCCAGGTTGAGTTCGGCATTGCGAGCCAATCCTGCATACGTCATGTTTGACGAGCCGGCGATGGCGGCCTGCGCTGCCCCGTCCTCGACGATATACGCCTTGCCGTGAAGGAAACCCCCTGAGTAACGACGTACTTCGACCTTTGCTCGTCCGTCGTTGTCAACGCTACGTAGCCACTGCACCATCCGCTTCGCCTCGGTTGTAGGCACCCGTGCGAAACCCATCGTGTCCCGTTCGGCCTCGAGCCAAGATTGGTGTTGTCGCATCGCAGCATCACGTCGAACGTCTTGATCGGAGTCACCAGACGTAATCGCTCGAATAGAGTCAGCTTCGGGCTCGGCTCCTAGCAGTAGTCGGATTCTCGGAGCTGCCTCCAATTCGTCAGCGAGGAGCGCAAATCCACCAGGGTTGATGTATGCCGTGGCGATCGCAATCGGCGGCGCGGTCACTTTGTTGGCTCGCAGAAGCCGAAACAATTCGTTGACCTTAGCGGCGACGGTGGCGCCAGCCTCGCTTGGTGGGTGATTCGTTGCAAAATCGGGTAGTTGGGTCACGAGGCTGCCTTCCCACCTGCTACGAGCAGGTTGCATGCAAGCCGGAAAACTGAATCGGGGAAACCTTCTGCATTGAAATTTCGCCGGATAATCGCGAGGTCATCTAGAGACAGGCCATATCCCCGGGCAACTGTTGCTTCCAATCCCGCGAGCAGGTCGTCCCGGTCCTGCGCCGCAAATTGTGAGGAGTTCGCGAACTCCACTACGTCGATACCCGGCCCCAACTTTGTGTAACCGTTATTCCTAAGAAGCACGGCCGACCGCCCGGCCATCCCGAAAATTTCGTCTGCAGTCAGATTGGGTAGTGGAAGATTATTAATGACCGGCGCGGTAACGTGACGATCGACAAACCGTCGAGCCCACCAATCTTGGGTGTTGGTATTTAGCAGACCGATGAGCGCCATCAATGCTGTTGGAGATGTACCCGGCACAAGGGAAATGGCGTGCACGTAGCCCTTGTTGTACAAGTACCCCTCATTTGGTAGAGCGGCAGCAATTAGTGTTCGGGTGTTGTCTCTAGTGCTGGGATGCCGGAAGATTACTACCGGATGCTCAGGTGCAAAAGACGGGGCGTCCCCCCCACTAAAAACTATGCCCCGACGCTTCGCAGCGAGGCCTTGGAAGTTATTTAAAAATTGCTTAGCGGGGGTGTTGCGGATCGAAAATGCGTCCACGTGGCGAGTCATCATGACCTGCCAATTGCCGCGATTCTCCGTCGAGTCTGCGAGACTATGATCAGGACCCGAACCGCGAAAATCCCACCGCGCATCATGCGTCCCCTCGACCCAAGAACCGCCAGCGGACAAGCGCGGGAACTCGCGGATCTTGTCGAACACGAGCCTGTCGTCTGCACTGTCAAACCACGGCACGACCATAGAGTCTGTGAGTGTCGACAATTCCTCCTTACTCAATTTGATCATCGCATCCGACTCCATTTCCCGAAGCTCGGCTGGCGAGGTGACAACCGCGACGCTAACAGGTTCGTCCGATGCGGGCACCGCAGCGAGCAGCACCACTGAATATCGTCCGTCTAAACCATCAAAGAGCCAGCCGCGCGCGTTTAGCGCTTGCACCAGGGCGACACTATGGTGATCGAAAAGCTCCGCGCGCAGCGATTTCCACCCGGGTAGTACAAGCGATTGTCGTGGAAGTACGAGACCCAAACCACCGGTAGGACGCACCGATTTTAGGGCGCGCTCCAGCATCAACTGCGCGAGTTCGAGGTGAGTGCCTCCCCGCAAAGTGAAGGCCTTTTTGAAGTACTCCTGCAAGCGTTGACGTTCAACCATCTCGGCCGCCTCGCGAGCAGCTTCCACAGGGCGCTCGCTGCGCAGTTCAGCAATCCGCACATCACGTTGCGTATCAGGCAGTGCGATTAGTCCAGGACTGACTCTTGCCCAAAACGGGGCAGCTTCCCAGCGAACCTTGTCCCACGGCGGATTTCCGATGATGGCGTCAAATCCCGGCGACTCTCGCAGAAAAACCTCGGGGAAGAGAAACGGCAGATGCGCTGGAAGCAATTGTTGCTCAGCTTCTATCAACTCTGGGCGAGCCAGCATGCGTAAGAGCGAAGGCTCGTCCACTACCGCGTTTGGAGCGAGCAGTCCCATCCGTGTCGCCACGGCGGCGTCGAAGATCTGTCGGGCGGTGTCGGCAGCTTCGCGCGCTTGGCTCAGAAGCCTGGCTCCTTCTTCGATCTCGGATTTGTTGGCTTCACTCGCATTCGCGATGTCGATAAGAAGCGTCTTGGCTGAGACCAACTGGTCGGTAAGGATCGAATCGAATAGGCTCAGTTCACCCGGCCGCCGGCCTGGCTGCAACGCGTCGAGTGCCTCGTCGATCGTTGCAATGCCGGTCAGGCTATTTCCGTGAACAAGCCCATGGTCGAGATTGCTCATCGGGAGGCCGGGGACAAACGTATGAATCCACAACGCGAGACGGGCGAGTTCGACGGCCATAGGGTTTATGTCGAGTCCGTAGATGCAACGTCGCGCAACCTGCCGGCGCAATAGGCCTACATCGTCGACTTCACTCTTGGCGACATCGTCAGAACCCAGAGCCTGTCTGGCGACCCCGGCCAACCGCAACAGCTCTTCGGTGACTCCGGGGACTGTGTGTTCGGTGAGGAACGTGCGCATCAGTGCTTCGATCTTGTCGACTGCGGCCACGAGGAAATGGCCAGAACCCATCGCAAGGTCGGCAACTCGAAAATCGAAGAACTCGCGTGATGCAGTTGCACCGTGGCCTTGAGCAAGGTGGCCGGCAATCTTCTGTAGGTGAGCGGAGAGCGCTGGCACGATAGACCGCTCGATCAGGTGGTCTACGACGACTTTCGGCGTGAAGTACGAGCCGGTGGCTTTTCGTTCGCCGGACGCAGTATGGAAATACACCGAGCCTGCGTGTACGACGACCTCGCCGTGGGTCGCAAGGACCCAGGTGCCGTTCTCGTCGACTGTGAGGTCTTGCTCCGCTACCGAGAGAGAGCTTTCCAGCAGGCCCTCGTAAATCGTGCCGAACTCACGAACACTAAGAGAGCGGAAATCCACTGGGCCAAGGACACCGTCATCGTTGACATCGATCAAGAGGCTCTTCAACGCTGGGCCTAGCACCCTGTCCGGAAGTTCGATCCCTTTGATCAAGGCGCCCTCCGGTGATCGATCAGGATCAGTCGAGAAAAGGCCGCCATCGTACGCCGGAATTTGCCACTGCGGATTGCCCTGATCGATTGCATTCCATACTTGAACGAGGTCAAACCAGATGGTCGCCGCCTCTCCGTAGTCTGCAGCTTGTGTCGTGAGGAGACGCCGAGCATTCGTTTTGAGACTGTTCGCGTCGAAGCCATCGTTGCGACCGGATGGCAGCAACCCGCGGTCCTCCGCGTACGCCTGGAAAAGCAGACGAAAGAGAATCCGAAGCGTGACGCGATAGGCGGTAGCAAGACCTTCGGCGTCAAACGACAATCCTGTGCTCGCCGCCAGGCGCCTCGCCACCTCTACGGCGACAGGCGGAACGATTTCGTCGTAGATCCGCTCACGGAGACGCGCACCTAACTCGCTGGCATACCGCGCGCTGTCACGTAGTAATTGGTCAGCGCTTCCGCCGGCTTTCAGCGCGTCGGCTGAGAAAACCAGCGGCAGCAGCCCGGCGTGGTCGATGTCGACGGTGGAGAGATCAACTTCAAAATAGGTTTCCGCTTGCCCCTTCGATCCGACCCCCACTCCATCACGGCCCGGGTAGAGGCGAATTTGGTCCTTCCTCAGGACCACCAGCCACGGAAGTTCCGCGCGCGCGGCAACTGCAAGTCCGAATGCTACGGGTGACAGCTGAAATCGTTCAGTCGTAGCGTCGAACTGTTCCGCATCGTCAAGCAAGATTGCGACGGCACGCGGCGCCTGGCCATCTATCGCTAGCAGGAGTGTCCCATTTGGACCTGCTTTCGTCTTGAAGCCAAGCGTCTCGATCAACTGCTTACGGCGCAAGTCGAGTAGCGGGGTAGCCGCCTTTCGCATGTCTTCCCAATCGATGCGACTCGGAACGTTGTGGAGAATGTGATGCGTCGCGAACAACCCGTTGTTTGTGAAGCCCGAAACGCCCGTCGAGTCATTCGACTTGCGGAAGCCGGAACAACGTTGGGTGGCGGCGAAGACGTCGGCCTCCGAAAGAATCGACTGAAGCTGGCGCGCCGCCTGTTCAACAGGAAGGTCTAGTGCGTGCGCTTGCGGGTCGGGCCCGAATAAGTGAGCTCTGCCGCCATGCAAGACCGCCACTACGAGTTGGATCTGGGTCTTGCCCTTGCGTGCGACGAAGAGGTCGCGAAGAAGTTGCTTAGACGGTGCGGATTCCGTGGCGGCAACCGCGACCTGAAATCCACCGAGCCCGTGCGGATCGGGGCCAAAGTAGACCTTCTCGGTTGTCACTCCACTCAAGGCGGAAGGTAGGGTCCAAGTCACGACCTTATCGGCGGTCAATCGCACGCGCGCATCTCCTCCGCGTCGGGCCGAGAACTTTCTAGTTTCGCTCCGGACCTTAACCACGGAGGCGGACGCAAGTTGCGTGACTCGCGCGAAGACTGATCCGACTAGGGCCTCACAGACGCGCGTCGGTCGTGTTTTGACAGGCCGCGCGCCGGTTCCAAGTCGTCGCTCTGCCACGGCGAAGACTTTGTCACCACCGTGAGCCGGAGGGTCACTTTAGAACCGCCGGTTGACGGCGTGGTGTCGCCCAGCCGCCAAAGCGACCGTCGTGCGAACGAGCGCAACTTCGCTAGCGAGTCAAAGGCCAACCCCTTAAGCCGGCACCAACGTAATCGGCATCTGCGTCTGCCCCGGCCGGGTCATCTGGCAGTTGCCCTGCTGGATCTCCATCACCTGGCCCTGCAAGGTCTGCGAGTTCCAGGTGAAGACCATCGCGCCCTTGGTCTTAGACCTGTCCGGGCACACCGGCACCTGACCGGTGATCCGCATCATCCAGGTGTGCATGCCTTGATAGACCGCTTTCCCCTCGATCAGCGGTGACGTCACGTTGGCCAGACACCCGGGCTCGATCACGTTGCACAGGTTCGAGATGCTCCAGGTGTCGATCACCTCGTTGGGGCCCTTCACGGTGAACGTGCCGCTCAGCAGATCGTCGGAGGCATGAGCCGCCGGGGCCATCCCCACAGCAAGACCGCACACCACCACGGCGACAAGCCCAGCGCGCATGAACAACCCCTTTACCAACAGTCGACGGCTGTCAACAGTATGCCGACAACCTGTAAACCTGCAGCACGAGACTTTGCAGCCGCCACGAAAACCCACTCCGACCCGCACTGTTCAGCCATTACATCGCCGCCACCTCGACTACCGTTAGCCCCGATTCCCATGGCTGCTGACGATCACCTCACCGCCGCACGCGACGCGTACGCCAATGGCGACTGGCGTTCCGCCTACGACCAGTTCACCGCAGCCCAGGGAACCGTCGATCTCACCACCGACGACCTGTCCTCCTTCGGCCTGGCCGCCTGGCGCCTGGGCCACGGCCGGCACTCCATGCAGCTCTCTGAGCAGGCCTTTAACCGCCTCAACGCCGCCAACGACATCCCCGGCGCCGCCATGAAGGCCGTCGAGGTCGCCCTGCAGTGGTTCAACGGCGGCGACCTCACCATCACTCGCGTCTGGATCAACCGCGCCCGCCGTCTGCACGACAAGCAGCCCGACGACCGGATCCTGGCCTACCTTCTCTACGTCGACTCCCTGGTCGCCATCGATGAAGCCCGCAACGACGTCGCCGCCGACCTGGCCCACCAGCTCGAAGAAGTCACATCCAGACTCAACGACCCCGGCTTCAACGCCCTCTGCTCGACGGCCAGCGGCGTCACCATGCTCCCGTTCGCCCGCACCACCGAAGCCTTCGCCCAGCTCGACGAGGCGATGATGCCCGTCCTCGCCGACCAGGTCCCCGTCGACTGGGCCGGCGACATCTACTGCGCCGTCATCCACGAATGCCACCGACTGGCCGACCTTGCCCGCATGAAGTCCTGGTTCGAGGCCATGGAGGTCTGGCGCAAAGGCCCGCAGGTCACCTCCTCCTGGTACGGCACCACCTGCGAGGTCCACAAGATGGACCTGCACAGCGCCACCCAGACCTTCGCCGAAGTCGAGCAGCGGCTCACCAACGCGATCGCCGCGCTCGGCGACTTCCCCGGCACCGCCGGGAAGGGCTACTACGAGCTCGGCGAGCTCCGCCGCCGCAAGGGGGACGTCGACGGCGCCAAGGAAGCCTTCGCGAAGGCCAAAGAGCACAACAAAGACCCCCAGCCCGGTGAGGCGCTGCTGCGCTGCCACCTCGGCGAGCACGACGCCGCCGCCACCGATCTGCGCATGCGCATGGACGCCGAGCAGGACGAAATCAACCGCACACGACTGCTGCCCGCCGCCGTCGAGATCGCCCTGGCCCGCACCAAGACCGACGAGGCCGACCGCTACTGCACCGAATTGGAAAGCGGCGCAGAGAGATTCGACTCCCCCGGCTTCCGCGCCTGGGCGCGCCACGCCCGCGGCGCCGTCCTCGTCCAGCAGGGCAAGTCCGAAGATGCCCTGCCCGTCCTGCAAGACGCTCTCAAGCGCTACCGCAACACTCAGTGCCGCTATGAGATGGCGCAGGTCTACGAGTGGATGGCCCAGGCCCGCCACGCCATCGGCGACCCCCAGGGCGCGGCCAGCGAGGCGGCCAATGCGGCAGCCATCTACCAACAGCTCGGCGCGGTACGAGCCGAAGCACCCCAGGACGACGCCCCCGGCGGCCTGACCAAGCGCGAGCTCGAAGTCCTGGCCGGCGTCGCCGCCGGCGCCTCCAACCGCGACGTGTCCAAACAGCTGTTCATCAGCGAAAAGACCGTCGGCCGGCACCTGGCGAACATCTACGTCAAGCTCGGCGTCTCCTCGCGCACCGCCGCCGCGGCCTGGGCCCACGAGAACAAGGTCAGGGCCGCGTCTACATCATTTGCACCATAGCCTGCCTGCACAAACGCACCTTTCTCCCGATGTTGTGGGGTGCCTGCGCGCCATAACTTGATCAGCATGACCATCACCGCCAAGCTCGCACTGACCACCCTGGCCGCCCCGGTCCTCGCCACCCTCGCCATCGGGCTGGCCGGACACGCCGCCGCCGAGACCCCCGAGACCGACGGCGGCACTGTCACCGCCAGCGACACCGTCACCCAGTTGCGCGAACAGGGCATCCACGTCGTCGTCAACAAGGACGACAGCGTGCCGCTGGAGAAGTGCTCCGTGATCTCGGTGCACCAGGACCGCCACGAGCACCACGGCAGCCAACAGCGCGACGCCTTCGCCACCGCCTACGTCGACGTCTTCTGCCACGTCTAAGCCGCATGAAGCATCGTTGGCTGGCCCTGGCTCCGCTCACCCTGGGAGTGCTCCTCATCGGGGTGGACGGCACCGCGCTGGCCGTCGCCACCCCGATCATCGGCAGGGAGCTGGACGCCACCAACACCCAGACCCTCTGGATCGGCGACATCTACTCCTTCGTGCTGGCGGGTCTTCTGGTCACGATGGGCAGCCTCGGGGATCGCATCGGTCACAAGAAGTTATTGCTCGGTAGCGCAATCGCTTTCGCACTCGCCTCGCTGGCGACCGCCTACGCCCCGACCGCTGGTCTGCTGATCGCCGCGCGCGCCCTGCTCGGCGTCACCGGTGCCGCGCTGGCGCCCTCGACTCTCGCGCTGATCCGCGCCCTGTTTCCCAACGACCGGGAACGCGCTGTGGCCGTGGGTATTTGGGCATCAGTGTTCTCAGCAGGCACCGCGCTGGGCCCGGTGATCGGCGGGCTGCTGCTCGAGCACTTCTGGTGGGGATCGGTCTTCCTGATCAACGTTCCGGTGATCGCCGTGCTGCTGGTGAGCGGCATCGTGTTGCTCCCGGAACTGCACAACCCACAACCCGGACCGTGGGATCTGGTCGGGGTGGCACTGTCTCTGGTCGGCATCCTCGGGCTGGTCTACGCCGCCAAGGAGGGCGCCGCCGAGGGACTGCACGCCGATATCGTCGTGGCGGCCCTGGTGGGTGCGGCGGCGCTGGCGTTGTTCGTGCGCCGCCAGCTCACCACGCCCAACCCGCTGATCGATCTGCGGCTGTTCGCCAATCGCCGGTTCTCGGGTGTCGTGATCGCGAATATGCTGTCGATCCTTGGCCTTTCGGGCGTCATCTTCTTCCTCTCCCAGTTCCTTCAGCTCGTCGACGGGTACGGCCCACTGAAGGCCGGGATCGCCGAACTGCCGGCCGCGGTGGCAGCGACGGTGTTCGGCGTGCTGGCCGGTGTCGCGGTGCGGTATTGGTCGCAGCGTGCCGTGTTGGCGACGGCGCTGACGATGATCGGTGCGGCGATGGCGTCGCTGACGTTGGTCACCCCGGCGACGACGTACCCGCAACTGGGCATCGCCCTGTTCGTCATCGGCGCCGGGCTGGGCCTGGCCTACGCCGTGGCCAACGACGTCATCATCACCACCGTCGCGCCTGAACGCGCCGGTGCCGCGGCCGGGATCTCCGAGACCGCCTACGAGTTGGGCATGGCCTTGGGCATCGCGCTGCTCGGAAGTCTTGTTGCCGCCGTGTATCGCGGGCTGACGATCCCGGCGGGTATCCGCGACGAGGTGGGCGCGCACGCGCGGCAATCGCTGTCGGCCGCCCATCAGGCCGCCGAGATGCTCGGCGCCGACCAGGCCGAGGCGTTGTTGACCGCTGCCCGAAGCGCTTTCACCACCGGACTGGTCGTCGCCGCAGGCATCGGCTCTGCCCTGTTGCTGGCCTCGGCATTGGCGGTGTGGATGCTGCTCAAACCGCGTTGCGAGTCGTCCCTTCTCCCCTATCGTTGTTCCGCTGACTGTCAGGAAGGATCGGTACCCAGATGACCGAAGCCATCGAGGAAGAACTCCGGCACTCCGGGTACCAACCCGAACTCAAACGCACCCTCGGTGGATTTCAGTTGTTCGCGATCTCGTTCGCGTTCATCTCGGTGCTCGTCGCCGTCTTCGCGTCCTACAGCATCCTGCTCAATTATTCGGGGCCGGCGGGGATCTGGCTGTGGATCGTCGTCGCGATCGGCCAGACCCTCGTCGCGCTGGTGGTCGCGCAGTTCGCCGCCAGGATCGCGCTCACCGGCTCGTCCTATCAATGGGCCTCGCGGCTGGCGAACCCCAAAGTCGGCTGGTTCTTCGGGTGGCTGACGTTCTGGTTCTTGGCCATCGGCGTGGTGGCGATGAACAACGCACTGGCCAGCCAGGCCCTCATGCCCCTGCTCGGGATGGCGCCCGACGAAAACGTCGCACGTCTGATCACGTTGGCGCTCATGCTCACTGAGGCCGTGCTCGTCATCGCGTCGACCAAGCTTCTCGGCAGGGTCACGTCCGCCACCGTGGGACTCGAGCTGGCGATCCTGGTGGCGCTGATCATCGGCCTCGGTGCGGTCATGGTGTTCTCCGGGACCGGCACCGCCGACAACCTCGTCTCCCGCGGCGCTGCCGCCGATGCGCCGAACTACTTCGCGATCGGCGGGCCACTGATGGCGTCGATGCTCATGGGCCTCGTCACGCTCGTCGGCTTCGACTCCGCGGCCAATCTCGCTGAAGAGGCCAAGGATCCGTTCCGCAGCGTCCCGCGCGCCATCGTCTCCTCGGTGGTGGCCTCGTCGGTGCTCGGATTCCTCTTCGTCCTCATCCTCACGCTGGCGATCAAAGACGTCGGCGAGGTGACCGCCAGCGGTTCGCCGGTAGCGACGATCATTCGCGATCAACTCGGCCCGGTGATGGAGCGAGTTCTGTTGACGGGCATCGTCTTTGCGATGTTCGGTGCCGGCATGGTCATGACGGCCGCCTGCTCGCGGCAGGCCTTCGCCATGGCGCGCGACTCACGCTTTCCCGCCCACACGCTGATCCGCAAGGTCAGCCCGCGCACCCAGACACCTGTGTGGGCAACGATTTTGATCCTGGCGATCGGGGTCGTCCTGATGGTCGCGCTACCCGGTAACGCATTGCTGCAACTGATCGTCGGGTCGACGATCCTGCCGGCCCTGCTCTACGGCGGGATCGTGGTGCTCTACCTCTGTGTGCGCAAACGCCTGGGAACCAAGGAAGGCGGATTCAGCCTCGGCCGCTTCGAGCTGCCGGTCGCCTACGCCGCACTCATCTGGGTGGCGTTCGCGATCTTCACGTTGGTGTCCCCCAGCGAAGCCCGAGTGCCCAGCCTGATCTCGCTCGGACTGATCGTCGTCGGCGCGCTGTACTTCGGCGCGATGATGATCTTCAACCGTGAGGTGCTGGACACCGAGCCCGGCGATGATGAATTCAACTGAAAATACTTGCCAGCCAAATGGCGCTCTTTGGCGAAACCGGTACTAGGCTGCACAAATAGTAGGTTCGGGTCTTGACAACGGAGATGTCCCGATCGGGGGTTGCTGTGCGAAAAACTCACTGGCACATTGCGCTCGGAGCCATCGTCACATTGGTTCCAGCGAGTCTCTTGACCGCGACGCCTGCGGTCGCGGATTGCGACAGTGCCGGCTACGCCACCGTGTGCGCGCAGGGTGAGGTACGTGGTGGTGGGCCGACCCCGCCGAGTGCCGGACCCGTCTATCCGGGCTACTGCTCGGATCCCTGGTATTGCGACGACATGTGGGGCGTCGATATCGATCTCAATCCTCGGCCGAATCCGCCGCCTCGCCCGCCCATCCGACCGCCACGGCCCGGCCCGCGTAACTAGGTCGCCCTGTCCATCCTTCCTCGTTAGGAGCAGTCGAATGTCGTTCCGAAACCTGATCGGCGCCAGCATCATCGCGGGTGCAACCCTCCTCGGCAGCACCGCCACCGCCGCCGCCGACGAACCGCTGAGCTGCACGGCCGGCGACCTCACTCAAGTCCTGTCCGGTGTCAACGCCGGCATGTCGGTCTACCTCTTCACCCACCCCGACGTGAACGCGTTCTTCACCGGTCTCAAGGGGATGTCGCGGGAGGACATGCGCACCGCGGTCTCCAATTACCTGCAGGCGAACCCCGATGTCCGGGATCAGATCAAGGCCGTGCGGCAGCCCGCCGCCGACTTCAAGGCTCGCTGCGATGTGGGGTCGATGCCTGGAGACATGGAGCCGATGGGCTAGGAGGGCTGGCGCCTACTACTTAGCCCGCTTGCTCCCACCGGTCCCGGCCTTCGCCGACTTCTTGCCCGTATCACCGGACTTCGACGACGGCGCCTTGCTGCTCGAGCCTGCCGTCGCCTGCGCCCCACCGATGCGGAAGTTGTTGATCGCGATGCCGGGGCCGGCCTTGGTGACCGTCTGACCGTTCGTGATGATCGTGCCCGCCAACGCAAGCGGTCCCGGGCCCGCGCTCACGGTGTTGGTGCCGCCGAGAACGTTGAACCCGGCGGTGAAGTTGCCGCCGGCACCGCCTGCGGACACAGCGTTGTTGCTACTCAGGGCATTGAGGGCGAGGTTCCAGTTGCTCCCTGCGCCACCGGCACTCAGCGTGTTGTTACTGCCGATCAGGTTCACCACCGAGTTCTCGTACCCGGTCGTCGACGAGAGCGTGTTGCCGTTGCCACCCAAGAAGTTGCTGGCTGAGCTATAGATACCGCTGACGACGGTCACGGCGTTGTTGGTGCCGAACCAGTTCTGCGCGGTGCTTCCATAGGCACCGCCCGTTATCGTCACGGTATTGCCGCCGCCGAACAGGTTTCGGACCGCGTTCGCGTAGCCGCCAGTGATCGTGACGGTGTTGCCATTGCCGAGAATGTTGCGGGCCCAGTTGTAGTAGCCGCCCGTTGTGGTGACGGTGTTATTGCTGCCGAAGAGGTTGCTCGCGGTGTTCACCAGGCTGCCATTGGTAGCGACCGAGTTGTTGTCGCCGAGGAGGTTCGTGGCCCAGTTGAAGATGCCGCCTTCGGCCGTGACGTTGGTATTACTGCCAAAGAGATTCGTGGTCAGGTTGAGCAACGAGCTCGTCGCGGCATCACCGGCCTCGATGACGTTGTCGTGGCCGCCCCAGTTCGTGGCGATGTTGAGCAACCCGTGGGAGGTGACGTTCATGCTGTCGGCCGCGGTTGCCCTGCCGAAGAGATTGAGGGCGATGTTCCCGGCCGCACCGGGACCGCCGGCCGTGACAGTGCTGCCGTTCGCCGCCGAGTTGAGCGGTGTGACGTTCAGCGCGATGTTGAACCCAGGGTTGGTGATCAAGCCTGAACCCTGAGTGATCGCAGTGCCATTCGGCCCGAGTTGTGTTGCGATACCGAACAATCCGTTGGCGGTGGCGACCGAGCCATCCCCAAGCGCGGTGGCGACGGTGAACGCGTCACCGGTGGTCGCCGCCGAGTTGGTGCCGACGGCGAAGGCGCCGCCCAGCAGCCCGCTGGCGTGAGCCGTCGCTCCACTGCCCAACGCGATGGCGATGCTCAGCGGCGTGCTGCTGCAGTCGGCGCTGTTGCCCAGGCCGAAGAACGAGGCGCAGCTCGCGTTCGCCGTCGGGGCCGAGCCCAACGCCGCTGCCGCCAGAACACCGGTGGCTGCCGCACCCGCGACCAGAACGCCGGCAACCGTCGAACGAGACTTTGCGGTGGTGATCATGATGCCTCTCCCCTCAGAGCAAGATCACTTTTGATCAATTTGCTAGGCGTCTAGTATGGCGGCCTGTCAAGCCACCGACACCGGAATCAGGAGATAGGAGCTGCCGCTCGGAGCCGCGGCTGCCGTCAAGCTGCCGGTCAGCCCGAACAGGTTGGCCGCACCGAAGGCGAAGACCAAGAACGCGGCGGCACCCACTCCGGCGAGCTGGCCGATGGCGAAGCTGACCGGATTGTCACCGAACAGCGCGCCGAATCCCTGGCCCAGCGCCTGGCCGAGCGCGATCTGCAGCGCCTGACTCTTCACGACCTCGGCAACCACCGTGTTCACCAGCTCCTCCGGAGGCGTTCCGTTGAGGATCTCGCCGGCGAGGTTGCCGATCAGGTTCTGCGCGGCCGGGTTGGCCACCAGCGCGTCGACCGCGGCTTTGGTCACCCCGCTGGTCGCCACGAAATTGAGCGGCGTCTTGTCCAGCAGGTCGGCGACGACGCCCTGCGCCACCTCGCTGATCACGCCCCGCACCGCGGGGGCCTTCAGGACCCCCTTCAGCGCATCCGGGACGGTGGCGTTGAACGCGGCCACCACAGCGGCGTCGGCCTGCAGCCCACCGAAGGCCGTCATGATCGCGTCGGTCAACGACGCTCCCGCCAGCAGGTCGGTGACGATCTGGTCGGCAGCGGCGGACAGCGCTGCGGCCACCCCGGCCTGGCTCAGGAAGCCGGCCACCACCGCACCTGCCGTCGCGGCCAGCTGCGCGGCCGACGTCGGATCGGCGAGTGTGCTGACCAATGTCGGCCCGTACTCGGGTCCGAGCACCTCACCGATCAGAGCACGGACGGCGGCATTGCCGGCGATGTCGTTGACCAGTCCGGTGACCGTCGACCCCAGGGCCGAGACCACGCCGGAGTTGGTGGCCAGCGAGTAGACGACCGCGCCGGTGGCCGGTCCGAGGGACGACAGGAAGGCCGAATCCGACACCAGCCCTTGCCATGCCACGTCCAGCGCGTCGATCCAGTTGGTTCCGCCCAGATACGACGTACCGAACTGGGTGATGAAATCGGCCAGGGCAGCGGGAACGCCCGGCGTGCCAAGGATGTTCGTCACCGCGATACCGGCCGCGGCGGCCAGGCCCTGCATCGCGTTCGTATTGCTCAGCAAGCCTTGCACCGCATTACCGACTGCGCTGCCCAGCCCCTCGGCAGCGGCACCGCCGCCCAGCGCCTGCGACACCCAGCCGCCGGCGACACCGCCGAGCCAGGTGGGAATGGTCGGGCCGCTGGTGAGGTCGATGACCGCTTGGGACGCACCGGCAGCCAGCGCAGCCCCGACCGCCGGGGTGCTCAGGAAGGTGGCGATCTCGTCCGACGAGTTGGCGACCACCGACTTGAGGTAGCTCGTCAGCGGGGCGACGTCGCCGCCATTCAGGGCTGTGGAGATGGCGGTGGCCTGGGCCGAGTCCGGCCGCACGGCGTTGGCGAGCACGTCGAGCGCGCCTTGCACACCGGTGTTGCCGAGCACCGTGGTGGCCAGGTTGACCGCGGCGTTGCCGACGACCACGCCGACCGCCTCGGGGGCGCCGAGGTAGTAGGTCAGCGCCGTCGAGATCTTCGTCGAAACGAATTGGCGGATAGCGGTATTCGTGACCAGTCGTTGCACCTCGGCGCTCACCGCGCCGTTGCTCAGCAGGTCCTGGATCCCGTCGGCGACGATCGGCGCCAACTCGTCGGCAATCGACGTCCATCCGGGGAGGTGAGTGTCGATGAAGGTGCGGACGGCGGTGTTGAGCGCGGGACTTGCGGTGGCCCCGGCCGCCAGCGGCGCAGCACCGGTATCGCTGGCGCTGGGAGTGGTTGTGCTCGTGACTGTTCCGCGAACCTTGTCGCGGCGCGTCACCGCCAGCGCCGCGAACGACAGCGGCTCGGTGGCCGGAGCCAGCGGATCGGTGCCGCTGCTCAACCGAGCCGCCGGCACCCGGTTGGCCGCCGCCAGCGTGCCGGACGGCTTGACCGTCGCCTTCGGGGCGCGCGCAGCCGGCTTGGTCGAATTGCGCGGGGCGGGCTTACCGGCGGACGACGTCGTCTTCCCCGAATTCCCCGACCCGGTGTCGGCGTCGGACACCGCCGGCACGGCGAGAATGAACCCCCCGATGCCAAGAGCGACGGCCAAAGCCCCGACCCGACCAATGCTGTAGCGACCCTGCTGCCCCATGGCACCTACCCCGACTTTTGACGTTCAAGTAATTTGCTAGGGGTATAGCACACCACGCCGGTGACGCGAGCCAGTACGAGCCGACTAACGGTGTCCGAATATTGCGCATTGACTCGGCGGCGGGCCAGAGTTCCACTAAAGTTCGGCACGTGGGGGGCGAGCTGTCCGTTGCGAGTTTGCAGACCATCATCAAGGTCCAGCAAGCGATCAACGATGCCGACGACACTGCCGATGCAGTGATGAAGATCGTGGTTGAGCAGGGACGAATCGCGACGCGAGCTCCCGGCGCCGTCATCGAACTCGCCGAGTTCGGCGAGATGGTCTACACCACGACTTCCGGTTCGCTGGCCGGCACCGAGGGCCTTCGGCTGGCGATGTCGGGCAGCATGTCCGGCGAATGCGTCCGGACCGGGAAAATCCTGATCTCCGAGGACACCGAGACCGATCCCCGGGTGGATTTGGAGGCCTGCCGCCGGGTGCACGCCCGGTCGATGGTCGTCGTCCCGCTGGTCGACGGGAACCGCACCCAAGGGGTCCTCAAGGTCACCTCAGACCAGCCGAGCGCCTTCACCGACGACGACGTCGACCTGCTCGAGCAGCTGGCCCAGTTCATCGCCAAGGCCCTCGCGCGTGCCAATGTGATGGACGAGAAGGCGCACGCCGCGTCGGTCGACGCCCTGACCGGCTTGGCCAACCGGGCCGCGTTCCTGGCCGGATTGGAGTCGATGATTTCCGGTGCAGCCGGCACCGGAAACCCCGTGGCCGTCGTGCTCTACATCGACCTCGACGGGTTCAAGCCGATCAACGACGTCCACGGGCACGCCGTCGGCGACGAGGTGCTGCGCATCGTCGGTCAGCGCATCGCCGCCACCTGCCGGGGAGAAGACATGGGCGCGCGCATCGGTGGCGACGAGTTCGCGGTCCTTCTTTCGTCCTCGTTTGCGCCCGACCCGTTCAGCCTGCGGGAGCGCCTGCTCACCGTGCTGCAGAAGGAAATCCCGACGAGCGCGGGGGTTGTCAGCGTCGGGGCGAGTTGCGGGACAGCCGTCGTCGGCGGTGCGGACCTCGCCGAGGCGGTCCTGGCCCGAGCCGATGCCGCGATGTACGCCGACAAGCGGACCCGGTCGACGGCGCGGAGCTGAATGATGGTCGGGTGGGGAATGCTCGCCGGCGCGCTCATCGCGGCGGCAGTCTGCACGTCCCCCGCCGCGACCGCCGACCCGGTGTATCCCATCGCCGGGGCCGAAAACGCACGAGCGACCATCGACGACCTCGAAGCCCAGGGGTACGACGTCCAGATCAACTGGGTATTCGGCCTCGCCAAAGTGTCGTTGGAACGCTGCCGCGTGACCGCGATCCACAATCCCAATTCAGCCCCGCCGACCCCCGGCACGTTCGACACGGTCTATGTCGACGTATCGTGCCCGAGCGACGACCACGACTGGGGCGGCATCTTTGGCATCGGCATCTGAGGAGAATCCATGACCACACGCTTGGTCGTGCAGCGCAATGACATACGCGCGTTCCAGTGGACCGAATCACCGGCGGTGACGCTGAATGACGGCGACGCCCGCCTGCGGATCGACACCTTCGCGCTGACGTCGAACAACATCACCTACGCCGCACTGGGCGACGCCATGAACTATTGGCAGTTCTTCCCGACCGGCGAGCCGGCGACGGGTTGCGTTCCGGTGTGGGGCTTCGCGTCGGTTATCGAATCCCGCTGCCCTGGAGTCGAAGTCGGTGAACGGTTCTACGGCTACTGGCCGATCGGTGACGAGATCGTGCTGCAGGCCACCGGTGTGCATCCCGGCGGCTTCACCGACGGCGCCGAGCATCGGCAGGCATTGCATCCGATCTACAACCAGTACGTGCGGTGCAGCGCCGATCCGGGCTACCGGGCCGACCGCGAGGCGCAGCAGGCACTGCTCCGGCCGTTGTTCGCCACCTCGTTCCTGATCGACGACTTCCTTGCGGACAACGGGTTTTTCGGCGCCAACACGGTGGTCATGTCCAGCGCGTCGAGCAAGACCGCCTACGGCACCGCGTTCTGTCTCGCGCAGCGCAAGGCGGTCACCGTGGTCGGACTCACCTCGCCGGGCAATGCCGACTTCACCCGCGCGCTGGGCTGTTACGACGACGTGGTGGTATACGAGGACATCGCGACGGCGCTACCCGAAACAGCCTCGGCGTACGTCGATTTCAGCGGCAGCGGCTCGGTGCGCTCGGCGGTGCATCGCAGGCTCGGCGACCAGCTGGCCTACAGCTGCGCGGTCGGCGCCACACATTGGGACGGCATGGGCGGCGGCGACGATCTGCCCGGTCCGGCCCCGGTGCTGTTCTTCGCGCCCGAACAGGCCCGCAAGCGGATCGCCGAATGGGGACCTGAGCAATTCCAGGCGAACATGGCCGGAGCGTGGACGGCGTTCATGGAGCCAGTCACCAACGCCGAGCACCCCTGGTTGAAAGTGGTTGCGGGGCAGGACCGAGACGCGGTGGAGCGGTCCTACACCGCCCTGCTGGCCGGCACGGTGCCGGCCAGCGAGGGCCACATTCTGTCGGTGTGAGTCAGGCTACGCCTACCGCCGCCAGCCCATTGAGCTGAGCGAACAGCCCATCCAGCAGACCGGACCGGACCAACAGCAGCGCAGGCAGTGCGTTCACCGCGATGAAGAGCCCGGTCGGGATCCCGAAGAACTGCCCCACCAGGAACCCGACTGGGCCGCCGCCGAACAACGAACCGACTGCCTGACCGAAGGCCTGGCCGAAGGCGAGTTGTGCACCGGGGCTGGAAAGAACCGCGCCGAGGAAAGACTTCACGACAGTCCCCGGCGCCTTACCGATCGCCAGATCGCCGGCGAGGCTGCCGACCAGGGTCCGCACCGACCCGTCGCCCAGAAGCGAATACACCACGGACTTCAGCGCATTGGCCGCCAACCGCTCCAGGGTCGGGTTGTTGATCCCTGACGAATCGAAGAAGTCCTGGATCGCGTAACTCGTGATTCTGGCGGCGGCTTGTTCCAGCGCCTGCACCCCCAGCACACCACGCACCGCGGCCGCGACCGTCGACTTCAGCGCCGCCTTGAACGCCGGATCGGCCTGCAACGCTTTCAGCGCCTCACTGACGGCCTGGTCTGACGTGCCACCGGCGAACATCGCGAGAACCGCCTGGTTGACGGCCTCCCCCAGCGCATCCGAAACCCCGCGCGCTCCAAGGAACTTCGGCAGCACCCCGCTGATCGCACCGGCCAGCTTGTCGATCGCGGCCGTATTGTCCAGCACACCGGCGATCTCGCCGCCGTACTTCGGACCGAACTGCAGGAGGACGGCGGCCTTGATCACCGGGTCGGTCGCCACGTCGGTGAGGAACGTCTTCACCGTCGCGCTGATGTCGGCGAGCATGCCGGCATTGCCGACGGCGGCCTTCACACCACCCTTGAGGGCCTGCCCGAAAGCCGCTTGAACGGCGGGATTGGCGCTCAGCGTCTGCATCGCGGCGTCGTAGGCCGCCTGCACTTCCGCCTCGGTCCCCGTGGCCACCACCTGCGCGACCGTGTTGGCGGCGCCCACCAATGCGGTATTGACGCCCGCATAGTCGAGGAAGGTCGACACTCCGGTCTCGACCGTGCCCACCGCACCGTCGATGATCACCGCGGAGCTCAGAATGTGCTCTACCGCAGCACGTCCCGCGAGTGCGACGACGGCGGTGACGGGATCGGTGGTCGTGCCTCCCCCTACCGCCAGTTCGACCTGATCGCCGATGAACGTCACAAAGGCGGACGACGGATCTTCCTGCCACCCGCTCAGCCCGACGAGCACATGCGCGGAGCCCTTGAGCGCGCTGAACACCGCTGTGCGCAGGGCCTGATCGGCGAGCAGCACCGGGATACCGGTTATGAAGGCGGGTGCGCTCTGCAGAACGTCTTGCTGGATAAGGTCTTTCACTGTGTAGGTTGGTGAGTTCAGGTTGGCGAGCAGGGCCGCGAGGTCCCCGTTGGGCACCACCGTCAACGTATGGGCCAGAGTCGTAACCGCGTTCTGGACGGCGGTGTTGCCCAGTAGCGTCTGCGCGAGGTAGCCCATCGCCTGACCAGCGACGTGAGCGGCTCCCGGGGTGAGTCCGTTGGCGACGGCCATGGTCTGAACCTGGTCGGTCACGAAATTCAGGAGCGTCTGGTTGTTGGCCAGATTCGTGAGGGCGCCGCCGAGTGAGGTCTTGGTGTAGGCGTTACCCATCAACTCCACGACGCTGGGCAGCACCGCGTCGACGAAGGCTTGCTTTTCAGTGCTCAGGCCGACGTAGCCGATTTGGGTCTTGATGAAGTTGGTGAGCACGGGCGCAACGTTGGTGGTCCAGTCCGCCATCGTGGTGCCGGCAGCCGGCACCGCCGCGGCGGGCTCTCCGGTGGTCACGACCGACGCAGGTACCACCGCGGCACTGGCGCCCGACAACTCGCGGCGCAAGGCCAACGCCGCCAACTCCAGCGGAGTCGCGACCGGATCGCTGCCGCCGCCCGCCTTGTCCAGCTTGACCCTGGGCGTCGTCCGCAGCGAATGACCGGTGGACACCGTGATCACGGGTGCATCGACGGTCGCAGCCGCGCGGGCTTTCTTGCCCGCGGCGCTGGTACCGCGCGCCTTCGGGCCTGCCTTCGACGACGAGTCGGCCGACGAGGAACTCTTGCCCGAGTTCCCGGTGTCCGCCGAGGCGACCGCCGGCAGGGCCGTGATCACTGCGCCGACGCCGAGGGCCAGTGCCAGCGCTCCGACCCGACCGATGTGCTGAGTTGTCATTGTTCCCCCGAATATTGACGTATACGACGATTCAAATCTGATATAGCACGGCGGCAAGACCGGAACATGACTTTTTGCGGGCCATTGGTCCTCAATACGTGGGCCATAACGGAATTCGAGTAGTGCCCTACCTGTCCTTACCCCGGGGATAGAAAAACCTTCCCTATCGACAGCGGGAATCTGGTCGTCACGGCGATTACGCCAGAAGCCGCAGGTCACGACTATTTGAGTCATGACCACATACCTGCCCCACCCGGCAACAGCCCACCGCAGCGAGGCCCAGCCACGCTTCCGCGATGTGGCAGGTATCCGCCTCGCCGAGAACCTCGACGTGCTGTCCCGCGACGAGATCGAGGCCACCCAGCAGCGCAACCTGCGGGCCACCCTGGCCGCCGCACACGAGTCCACCAACGTCTCGCGCCGCTTTCCCGGACTCGGGGTTCTGGACCCCACCGCCGTCGCCGACGACCTCGCGGTGCTGCCGCTGATGTCGGCCGCGGATCTCTCGGCCGGCTGCCCGCCGCATTCGGCTGACCTCCTCTTCGATCAGAGCCCCGGGCTCGTCCTGCGCTCCAGCGGCACCGCCAGCCGGCCCAAGGTCCTCTACCACTCCTGGGACTTCACCGACCGCGTCGGACACCTCGGCGTGCGCGGGGTCCGCGCCGCCCTGCCGACCCCGCCGGCACGCGTCGCGAACTGCCTGTGGCCCGGCGACCTCAACGGAGCCTTCCTCTTCGTCCAGGACATCACCCGGTCCCTGCCCGCGCTCTCGTTCGCGATGGGCGAGCTGACCGCGACCGCCGATGCCGCAGCCGTCATCGAGGCGCACGGCATCGACACGCTGGTCTCGTCCCCGGCCTACGGAGCCGAACTGCTGGCCGGCACCCCCGACCTGCCCCTGCAGAACTTTCTGTTCATCGGCGAATCGCTGGGAGCCGAGCGGGAGCGCATCGTGCGCTCAGCCGCACCGGATCTCACCGTTCGGTCACTGGCGTACTCGACGTCGGAGACCGGTCCACTGGGCTACCAATGCCACCACCAGTCGACCGGCGTGCACCACGTCCACGAAGACGCCAACGTGCTCGAAGTTGTCGACGAGGCCGGCCGGCCGCTGCCCGCCGGAACGCCTGGCGAGCTCGTCGTCACGCCGCTGACCACGTCGGGGATGGCGCTCATCCGCTACCGCCTCGGTGATCGCGGAATGTTCATGACCGACGCCTGCCCCTGCGGCAGCGCCGCCCGCTCCGTGATGCTGCTGGGCCGCATGCCGAATTCGATGACCGTCGACACCATCACGTTTTCCAGCGACCACCTGCTGGCCGCGTTGGCGCCCCTGGGCGTGGCCGGGCCGGCCGACTGCCAGCTGCAGGTCCTGTGGGAGGGCCACCGCTACCGGGTGCGCCTGCTCGTAACGCATTCCACCCCAGTCGGATTCACCACTGACGCGGCCCGATCGGCCATGCACCACGCCCACGAGATCCATGAGGTGATCGTGAGCCCGCGGTGCCTGGACTTCGAGGTGCAGCGAGCGGGCGTGCATCAGTTCGCTCGCACCAAGCGGGGCAAGGTGCCGGTCCTCTACCAGCACGGAATCAGCGGTTAACGGAAGTTCTGAGAAGGAGATCGAGCCATGAAACACCAAGACACCCTTGCGATGTTGCGCGCCGAGCTGGATCGCATCGACGTGGAGTTCCTCGCATCGCTGGGCGCACGGGTTGCCGTGTGCCGCAGCATCGCCCACTACAAGCGCGACCACGGCGTGCCGATGATGCAGCCGCACCGCATCGGTGTGGTGCAGCAGCGGGCCGCCCGCTTCGCCGAGGCCACCGGCCTGGATCTGGACTTCATGAAGCGGTTCTACGACCTCATCATCGCCGAGACCTGCCGCATCGAGGATCTGATCATCGATGCCGACCTCGACGGGAGCGCCGCCTGATGCGCATCCTGCTGGTCGACAACTACGACTCCTTCACCTACAACCTCTATCAACTGATCGGCGAGGTCTCCGGACAGCCGCCGACCGTCGTCCGCAACGACACCCCCTGGGCCGAACTGCGATTCGACGAGTTCGACGCCGCGGTCATCTCCCCCGGCCCCGGCCGTCCCGACAACGACCGCGACTTCGGCATCAGCGCACGGGTCATCCTCGACAGCGGGCTGCCGGTGCTCGGGGTCTGCCTCGGCCATCAGGGCCTGTGCCACCTGTTCGGTGGCAAGGTCGTCAACGCACCCGAGCCCATGCACGGCCGCATCTCCGATGTCCGGCACACCGGCGTCGACCTCTTCGCCGGCATCCCCTCGCCGTTTGAGGTCGTCCGCTACCACTCGCTGGCCGTCACCGCGCTCCCCGAGGACCTCGAGGAATTGGCCTGGACCGACGACGGCGTCGTGATGGGCGTCCGTCATCGCCGACTCCCGTTGTGGGGCTTGCAGTTCCATCCAGAATCGATCAGCAGCACCTACGGCCACGAACTGATCGCCAACTTCCTCACCCTCGCCGCAGACCACTCGGCGTCCGCCGCCACCCCCACGGCGGACGCCGAGTCCCCCCGCTACGACCTGCACGTGCAACAGGTCGATGCCCACCCCGAGGCGCTGGCCGCCTACAGCTCGTTGTTCGCCTCAGGGCAGCAGGGCTTTTGGCTGGACAGCAGCTCAGTGATCGACGGGCTGTCCCGCTTCTCGATCATGGGCAACGGTGACGGGCCGCTCGCCGAGCACGTCACCTACAGCGTCGCCGACCGCCAGGTCGTCGTCCGCCGCGCCGACGGAACCACGCAGCGAATTCGCCAGCAGTTCTTCGACTATCTCGACGAGCAGCTGCGTGCCCGCGAGGTGCCGGCACCGGAAGGCCTGGCCTTCGAGTTCAACCTGGGCTATGTCGGCTATCTGGGCTACGAGCTGAAAGCTGAGACCGGGGGCATCGCGGCGCACGAGTCCGACACCCCCGACGCCGCCCTGCTGTTCGCCGACCGGGCGCTGGTGCTCGATCACGCGACTCGCACCAGTTACCTTCTGGCCCTGTCGCTCTCGGGAGCCTCCGCCGACGCCGAGGCGTGGCTTGCCACAACCGCCGCAGCGCTGCACGCCCTTCCCACCGCACCGCTGGAGCCGGCTGCCAAGCTGCCGCTGTCCGGGCCGGCCATGACCGATCCCGACATCGGGATGAACGTCGAGCTCCGGCACGACAATGCCGCCTACCTCAAGCGGATCGACGAGTGCTTCGACGAGATCAACGCCGGCGAGTCCTACGAGATCTGCATGACCAACATGGTCACCGTCCACACGCAGATCGACGTGCTGCCCACCTTCGCACACCTGCGCCGGGTCAGCCCGGTCCCGTTCGGCGCCCTGCTCGACTTCGGTGACGTGGCCGTGCTCAGCGCATCCCCCGAGCGGTTCCTGTCCATCGACCTCAACGGAACCGTCGAGGCCAAGCCCATCAAGGGCACCCGCCCGCGGGGCGCCGATGCCGCCGAGGACCGCGCCTTTGTCCAAGAGCTGCAAGACAACCCGAAGGACCGCGCCGAGAACCTGATGATCGTCGACCTGCTCCGCAACGACCTCAACACGGTCTGCTCGGTGGGCTCGGTCCACGTGCCCACGCTGTTCGACGTCGAGACCTATGCCGCCGTGCATCAGCTGGTCTCCACGATCCGCGGCACGCTGGCCCCAGGACGGTCGTCCGTCGACTGCATCCGCGCCGCCTTCCCCGGCGGGTCGATGACCGGCGCACCCAAGGTCCGCACGATGGAGATCATCGACCGGCTCGAGCAGGGCCCGCGCGGCGTGTATTCCGGTGCACTCGGTTGGTTTTCACTCTCCGGCGCCAGCGACCTGTCGATCGTGATCCGCACCCTGGTGGTCGACTCCGGACGGGTCAGCTTCGGAGTCGGCGGCGCGATCGTCGCCCTCTCCGACCCCGACGGCGAGTTCGACGAGACCGTCGTCAAGTCCCGGGCCATGATGACCGCCCTGGCAGCCAGCCAGGAGGGCTCGAAGTGACCGGGACCATCGGACGCGTCGTCGTCGCCGGCGGCTCGGGCGCCGTGGGATCGCTGTTCGCCGAACGGCTTCAGGAGTCCGGCAACGACGTCGTCATCGTCGACCGCAACGTGCCGGGGCCCACCCACCGGGTCAGCCGCTTCGTGCGGGGTGACATCAGCGATCCCGGCGCGGCCGTAGCCGACGTCGTCCGCACCGCCGACGTCGTCATGCTGTCGGTTCCTGAGCCTGTTGCGCTGGTCGCCATCGGCAGACTGACCGGAACCGTGCGCCCCGACGCCCTCATCGTCGACACGTCGTCGGTGAAGTCCACGGTGGTGCCCGTCCTGCACGCTGCCGCCACGATCGCCGGCGACGCGGAGGCGTTGAGCCTCAACCCGATGTTCGCGCCCTCGCTCGGATTCGCCGGTCATCCGGTGGCGTCGGTGATCGTGCGCGACGGCCGTCGCGGGCGGGCGTTGCACAACCTGATCGAAGAGTGGGGCGCCCGCATGGTGAACGTGACCGCCGACCAACACGATCGGCTGGCAGCCGCCGCCCAGGCCCTCACCCACGCCGCCGTGCTCGCCTTTGGCGCCGCGCTGGCCGAGTTGGACGTCGACATCGCCGACCTGGACCGGATCGCCCCACCGCCGCACGCCGCCCTGCTGGCCCTGCTGGCGCGCATCACCGCCGGCGCCCCGGAAGTGTATTGGGACGTCCAGGCGGCCAACCCCCATGCCCCGGCAGCTCGCCGCGCCCTGTTGCGCGGAGTGTCAGAGCTGACCGACGTCGTCGATGACGACGACCCCGCCGCATTCGGCGATCTGCTCGACCGTCTTCGCGGGGTGCTCGGCCCCCTGCAGGGCGCCTACCGCGAGCGCAGCGCAAAAGCGTTGCGTGCCATGACACTCAGCAAGGAGATTGTGAAATGACCAGTGTGATCACCCGACCCAACTGGGTCGCCTCCCGGGTCAGCAAGACCTCGGACTCGCTCGACCGGGCCTTCGCCGAAGGCCTCACCGGGCACGTCATCACCGCACGCGACGGCAAGCGGGTCACGCTGGCCGACGGCAGCGACGCCGTCGAATTCGTCTCGTGCTCCTACCTCGGACTGGAGTCACATCCCGACCTGATCGCCGCGGCGACCGAAGCGATGGGTCGTTTCGGACTGCACTTCTCCACCTCCCGCAACCGCGGACGTCCGCCGTACCTCGCCGAGCTGGAGGACCTGCTGTCCGTCATGTACGGCGGCGCCAAGGTGGCTGCCTTCACCTCGGTGAGCAACGTCCACCTCGGCGTGCTGCCGCTGCTCGGCGCCGGTGCGCTGCCCAGCTATCCGGTTGCCGAGGCCGGTGTTTCGTTCCTGGTCGAGAAGACCGCGCACGCCTCCATCCAGGTGATCCGCGGTGTGCTCGAGCAGATCGGACCGACCCGGCGTTTCGATATGACCGACCCCGCGGCATTGGGTGCGGCGGTCCGCGAGGTCGCCGCCACCGGCCGGACTCCGATCGTCCTGGTCGACGGCGTCGGCTCGATGGGCGGCCTGATCGACGTGTCGGCGATGCACGCCATCCTCGAACCGTTCGGTGGTCATCTGTATGTGGATGACGCGCACGGGGTTTCGATCGAGGGCCGGCTGGGCGCGGGCTACGCGTTCGAGGCACTGGGCGGCACGCTGCCCGACAACGTCATGCTCGCCGGCTCGCTGTCGAAGGCCTTCGGCGGGGCGGGTGGCTTCGTGGTCGTGCCGAGCGAGGACGACATGCGGGTGCTGCGGAAGTTCGCCAACCCGTTGGTGTTCGGGCACTCGATCATGGTGCCGATGCTCGCGGCCAACGTCGCCGCCGCCTGGTTGCACGTCGACGGTCAGGTCGCCGATCTGCAGCAGCAGCTGTGGCGCAATGCCGCCGAGTTCGACCGCCTGACCTCCGGGACGCTGGTCAACGCCGGCCTGCACTCACCGGTCCGCGGCGCCGTCTTCGACACCGAGGAGAAGGCTTTCGCGGCTGCTCGCCGGTTGAAGCAGGCCGGCGTGCTGGTCCTGCCCGCCTTCTACCCCACCGTCGCCAGGGGCACCGGACTCATGCGCTTCGCCGTGTCCTCCCTGCACACCCAGCACCACCTCGAGACCGCCGCCAGGGCCCTCGGGTTCTAGTTCCCAATCACCCTCAACCACAAGGAGTCTGACCCATGTCCCTCACCACTCACGCACTGCTCACCCCGCAACAGCGGACGGACCTGGCAGCGATGCCCGAGCTCGGCGGCGGCAACCTGATCGCCACCGCGATGGCCGTGCACCCCGACCCGCACATCCCGTTCATCCGTACCGGCCGCCCGGTGATCAACACCGATGGTCAGGAGCAGACGGAATTCACCCTGGCCCAGCTCGATTCGCTCGTGCAGAGCTGGTCGGTCTGGTACCACGAGCAGGGTGTCGGCCCGCGCGACCGGGTGGCGCTGTACATGGCGGACACCTTCGCCTACACGATCCACCTGAATGCGCTGGCCCAGCTGGGCGCCATCGGCGTGCTCATCAACAGCAAGGCGTCACCGGCGCTCGCGCTCGGTCTGTGCGAGCGCACCACGCCGGTGGGGATCTACACCGACCGCACGCGTCTCGCGGCCATCAACCACGGCATCGATTCACTGGGCCTCAAGTGGATTCAGCTCGCCGAGGACCTGCCCGCACCGCCCGCGGCCACCCTGCCCGACGCCTGGCGCTTCAAGCATGCGGCCGAGGACCCGGTGTCGATCATGCATTCGTCAGGCACCACGGGAATCCCCAAGGCGGTCACGCAGACTCACGCGTCGAGTGTCGCCGGACCGCGCTTCCGTCTGGTGAACTACATCGAGCCCGCCCAGGAGCGGATGATGACCGCCCAACCGCAGTCGCATCTCGGGTGCATCGTGTACACCGCCTACTCCATCCTCGCGGGCACCCCGCTGGTGGCGCTCTACGACCCGAGCGGTGAGCAGCTGGCCGAGGCCGTGCACCTGCATCAGCCCAAGGGCGTGATGGCCTTCGCACACGCGTACTCCGAACTGGCCGCTCTCGACACAGCCACCGGTGTTGTCGATTCGGTCGACTACTGGGTCAACATGGGTGACGCCATCCACGGCGCCCACATCGACGCGATCCTGGCCAAGCGCAGCCCTGACCAGGAGCCGCCGACCTTCTACGACCGCTTCGGCACCACCGAGCTCGGCTGGGGCCTGGTGGTTCAGCCCCGCACGCTGGCCTCGGAGCGCTCGGACCGCCGCGTCGGCAAGCCCGACCCGGTCGCCGAGGTCGCGGTGCTGCGGCCCGACGGCAGCAAGGCGGCGGTCGGCGAGGTCGGCTTCTTCGGAGCCAAAGGTCCGTCGATCACCGCCGGGTACTGGAACGACTCGGACACCACCTACCGCTCCAAGCTCGGCGGCTACTGGCTGACCGGCGACTTCGTGTTCCAGGATGCGGACGGCAACATCTTCGTGGTCGACCGGACGAAGGACTCCATCGAAACCGCCGAGGGCACCGGCTATTCGGTGCTCATGGAGGAGGTGCTGCTCAGCGAGATCAGCGCCATCACCGATTGCGCTGTCGTCGCCGGCCGGCACGGCGAGCGTATCGTCCCGGTCGCGGTGATCATCACCGACGAGGCGCCGTCGGCGGCCGCGCGGCTGCTGGCACAGGCCAACGAGGTGCTGTCGAAGGCGGGCCACCCCCGCATCGCCGTTCTCGACATCGCCGTGACACCCGAGGACTTCCCGGTGGGTGTGACGGGTAAGGTGCTCAAACGCGAACTGCGGGAACGGTACAGCGATCTGTCCCTGTGCTCGTCATTCGAGAACCGCGCAGTCGCATGATCGGGACGTGGCTCAAGACCCTGGTCCCCGAGCCCGGCGCGCGTCGCCGCCTGGGCTTGGGCACCGGGATCTACAACATCGGCACCGGCATGTTCATGACGTCGTCGGTCCTGTATTTCACCGAGGGACTGGGACTTTCGGTCACCGAGGTCGGCCTGTGGCTGGCCGTGGCCGGACTGATCGGCTTGTTCGCCGGTGTACCGATGGGCCACCTGGCCGACCGCCGCGGCCCCCGTGGGGTCGCGGCGCTCAGCCTGGTGGTGCTCGCCGCGACGATGGTGGCCTACGTCTTCGTCAGCCACATCTGGATGTTCGTCGTGGTGACGGTCGTCGAGATGCTCGCGACAGCGGCGTCGCGGGCATCTCGCGGCGGCCTGATCCGTCGCGTCGGCGGCGAAGGTGCCGCGGCCTACCGCTCGCAGCTGCGGGCGATCGAGAACGCCGGCGTCGGAATCGGCGCCGCCATCGGCGGATTGGCGTTGACCCTGCACACCCTGGTCGCCTACCAGGTGCTGTTCATCGCCAATGCCGCGACCTTTCTGGTCGGCGCGCTGGTGACCGCGATGCTGCCCTACTTCGAGCCATTGCCGGCTCCGCCGGGAACCCGGCCGGGGGTTGCGTTGCGCGACAAGCCGTTCATCGCGTACACGATCCTCAACGGCGTGATGAGCCTGCAGTACGCGGTCATCACCTTCGCGCTGCCGTTGTGGATCGCGACCGAGACCAACGCCCCGCGCTGGATGGTCGGTGCGGTGCTGCTGGTCAACACCATCGGCGTGGTGGCCCTGCAGGTCTGGGTCGGCAAGAAGGTGCACACCGTCCGCCAGGGTGCGGCCGCCATGCGGGTCGCCGGGCTGGTCTTCCTGATCGCCTGCGGTGGTGTCGCCGTCTCGTCCGGGCTGCCCGGCTGGGCGTCGGCCGCCGTCCTGCTGGTCGCGGTGGCTGTGCACTCGGTGGGCGAAATGTGCCATGCGGCAGCGGTGTTCGCGCTGAGCTTCGAGCTGGCACCCGCGCATGCGCAGAGCGAGTACGTGGGGCTGCAGGACATGGGCCTGGGTGCCGCGTTCGCGGTGGCGCCCGCGGTGCTCGGCTTCCTGTGCCTGGGCATCGGGCAGGTCGGCTGGCTGATGCTCGGCGGCATGCTCACCGCGGCGGGTCTGGCGACCGTGCCCGTCGTCCACTGGGCGATCCGGAGCCGGCCCTTCCCCGTCGACGCGGAGCAGCCGGCCGAAGTCGTGGCCGAGCCCGCCACCGTCGTGCTGGCCGCCGCCCCGTTCGCGGTCCGCCCGCCGGCTCGCCTCGTGCCGCAGACCACGGTCCAGGTCCAGCGCAATCTCGAACACGTTGTCCTCGACGATGCGTCGCGGTTCATCCTGGATCGGGACTGCGTGGTGGGACGCG
This sequence comes from Mycobacterium sp. BK086, assembly GCA_004362315.1. GTDB lineage: Bacteria > Actinomycetota > Actinomycetes > Mycobacteriales > Mycobacteriaceae > Mycobacterium. Next base: position 413,560 of record SNWL01000008.1, on the reverse strand, counting down.
ACCCGCATCAGTGCGATGCCGTCCGGCGGGGGCTGCGGCCGATTCAGATCGACGTCCGCTCCAACGGAATGTCACGGGCGCACTTGGAGATTCGCAGTATCGCCGGCCAGGTGTACGTCATCGACCGCGAATCGCGCAACGGCGTCGCCATCCGGGCGGCGGGCAAGACCCGGTGGACCCGCATCGCGCCGTGGAAGCCGGTCGCCTGGCTCCCCGGGATGTCGGTGCGGATCGGCAGCCGAATCCTGCGGCTGGAAGCCAACATTCCCGCCGCCGTCATCGCCGGTCCGCCGTCGAGCCAGCCCACCGTACGAATCCCCGTCACATCTGGAAGGACCGCATCATGAAACCTCGCGCCTTTATCCTGACCGGCTACCTGCCCGTCGTCTGCCGCGATGCCATCTACATCGAGGAGCTACGCAGGCGAGACCTCAAGGTCCTGGTGATCACCCCGGCAATCTCGCGCTCGTATGCGGCCGCCCACGGCGACGACCCCGCTCATCCCGCCTCGATGATCGACGAGATCGCCTTCGTCGACGGGTCGGTCGCCAGCGAAGGCTCCTACCTTCCCGGGGTCATCGAACATGCCGAACGCTGGCGCGCGCAGTACGACGTCGTCGGTACCTACGCCGTCGGGGAAACTCTCGTGGAGCCGACGGGCCTGATCGCCGACGCCTTCGACCTGCCGTTCCCGGGTCTGCGGGCGGCCCGCGCCTGCCGTAACAAGTTCCTGCAGCGGTGGTACCTGCCCGATCTCAGCCCGGTGTCGGCGCTGATGCCGCCCGGTTCCCGCACTGCCGAGGCCGGGTCGGTCCCCTTGCCCGCAGTCGTCAAACCGGCCACCCGGCACTCGAGCGAGGGTGTCCAGATGGTGCACGACGACGCCGAGTTGGCCGCGCAGTTGGCGACCTACCCCGCCGAGGAGACCATCCTGGTCGAACAGATGATCACCGGCCAGGAGTACTCGGTGGAGAGCCTGACCCAAGACGGCAAGACGCTGTTCTCCTCGATCACCCGCAAGGAGACGAACGACGTCGACTCGCAGTACTTCGTCGAGATGGCCCACACCGTGCCCGCCCCGCGCGACGACGCGTGGGATGCGGTGCAGCGGGCCAACATCGAGTTGCTGGACCGGCTGGGTGTCGAGAACGGCATCACGCACGCCGAGTGGCGTCTCGACGAGAACGGCGAGGCCCGGCTGATGGAGGTGGCCGCCCGCACTCCCGGCGACGGAATCATGGTGCTGTACCGGCTCGCAACGGGCTGGCGGATGGAGCCCGAGATCCTGCGGATCGCGCTCGGGGAGCCCGCCGACTATCCCGCGGCCCGGCGGTACGCGCGGCAGGTGTACGTCGCGCACCAGCCCGGCACACTCGTCGACGTGACGGTCGACTGGCCCGACGTGCAGCCCCGATGGGTCAACGACGGCAATCCCTGGCCGGACATTCCCGCGCTGCCCGCCCATGCGCCTGCGGCGCTGCGTGCGGTGTTCGTCTACGAGGCGATCGGCACGGAGCTGGGCCCCATCCGCAGCTCCGACGACCGGGCCGTCACCTTCTTCATCGACGCCCCGACGCTCGCGGAGCTGGACGCCATCGAGGCACGCGTCCGCGCGGCAATCGAGGTGCACACGCGCTAGTGGGCGCCGAGATCGACACCAGGGCTGTGAATCTTCGCGATTCGCAGCCCTGGTGTCGTTTTCGCGTCAGCCGCGCACACTTACCGCGGGGACAGGAAAACCTATCCTCGCGCATGGAATTATCTGGTACCGCAGGCGATTACGCAGAAAGCCCCAGGTCACGACTATTGAGCCATGACCACAGACACCTTGCTCATCTTCGACGAGAGCATCACCCGCGCCGGCGTCGAGGGATGGATCCAGCACTTCGAAGCCGGCGGCTCCCCCGCCGAGTTGTACCGCCTCGGTGAGTCGCACGTCCTCTCGGCGTCCGATATCGAGCTCATCGACACCGCCTATCTCCTAGATCTGCCCGCGCCGACGCACGTGGTGGAACGGCACAAGGAGGCCCCGCTGGGCCGCAAGGAGCTCCGCCCCAGCGGCACCCAGGTCTCGTTCGGTCCGACGACGATCGGCGACGGCTCGGTCGCGGTGATCGCCGGCCCGTGCGCGGTCGAATCACGCGAGCAGACGCTGGCCACCGCGGCCGTCGTCGCCGCCGAGGGCGCGGCCGGCCTGCGAGGCGGCGTCTTCAAGCCCCGCACCTCGCCCCATTCCTTCCAGGGCTTGCAGTGGGACGGTCTGGATCTGCTGGCCGAGGCCCGCGAACGCACCGGTCTGCCCGTCGTCACCGAGGTGATCGATCCCGAGCACGTCAAGCGGCTGGCCGGCGTGGTCGACGCCCTGCAGATCGGCGCGCGCAACATGCAGAACTTCGCGCTGCTGACCGCCGCCGGCCAGAGCGGACTCCCGGTGGTGCTCAAGCGCGGCTTCGGCTGCACCGTGGAAGAGACCCTCGCCGCTGCCGAATACCTGTTGCTCGAGGGCAACGATCAGGTTGTGCTGTGCGAGCGCGGAATTCGCACCTTCGAGCCCTCAGCCCGCTTCACGCTCGACCTCACCGCGGTCGCGCTGTGGAAGCAGCGCACCCACCTGCCGGTCATGGTGGATCCCAGCCACTCCGGCGGACACCCCGACCTGGTGGCACCGCTGTCGCTGGCCGCAATCGCCGCCGGGGCCGACGCACTGATCATCGACGTGCACGTGGCGCCGGAAGAGGCGTTGTGCGACGGCAAGCAGGCACTGCTGCCCTACGAATTCGCCGACGTGATGGCTCGGCTGGCTCCCGTAGCTGAAGCACTCGGCCGCACCATGAGCGGGGCGCCCGGTGTTCACTAAGCCGCTACACACGGCGATCGTCGGCCTCGGCCCCCGCGGCCTCTCGGTCGCAGAACGCCTGTGCGCCAACGCCGATTTACTTCTGGCGCCCGGCCAGCAGCTCGTCATCCACCTCATCGACCCGCATGTGTTCGACGGCGGTCAGGTCTGGCGCAGCGACCAGGACCGGGTGCTGTTGATGAACACGGTCGCCTGCCAGGTGACGATCTTCGTCGACGACACCGTGGACTGCGACGGACCGGTCGTCCCGGGGCCGAGCCTCTACGAGTGGGCCCGCTCCATCGCCTTGGTCGGCAGCCCGACCGTGCCGGAAGCTGTTCGGGCCGAGGCCCTTACACTCGGACCGGACGACTACCCGTCGCGGCCGTTCTACGGCAGCTACCTGCAGTGGGCGCGCGACCGCATCATCTGGAGCGCACCGCCCTCGGTCAGCTTCGTGTCGCACCAGGCGATCGCAGTCGACGTGCGCGATATGCCGAATGGCTTGCAGGAGATCGCGTTACACTCCGGTGAGGTCATCAGCGACCTGCAGTCCGTCGTGCTCGCGCTCGGACACCAGCCGCATCACCTCGGCGAGACGGAATCCGCCCTCAGTGAGTACGCGTTCCGCAACGACATCCGGTACATCGCGCCAAACAACCCCGCTGATGTGGCGCTGGACGCCATCCCCGCCGGTGAGCCGATCATCCTGCGGGGCATGGGCCTCAACTTCTTCGACTACATGGCGCTGTTCAGCATCGGCCGCGGCGGGTCTTTCGTACGCGACGAAGGTAGCCTGAAATACGTCGCGTCCGGCGAGGAACCCCACCTGGTGGTCGGATCGCGGCGCGGGGTGCCCTACCACGCCCGCGGCAAGAACCAGAAGGGATCGTTCGGCAGACACACGGCCCGCTACGTGACCCCCGAAGTCATCGAACGGCTGCGCGCCCGCGCCGACGCCGGCGCACCCGCCGACTTCCGCCGTGACATCTGGCCGCTGATCGACCAGGAAGTCCGCACCGTGTACTACGCGACCCTGGTCCGGGAGCGCCGATGCACCTGTGACGCAGACGAATTCACCACCTTGTTCGCTGCCGCGGAGCCGGCGACCGTGCCGATCTTCGGTGATCCGCTGGCTATCGAGGAGAGCGAAGCCCAGCGCACCGTACTGGCCAAATTCGACATCGATCCCGAAAGTGGTTGGAACTGGCAGAGAATCGCCACGCCGTACAGCGACAATGACGTGTCCTCGACGAGCGAATTCCGCAGCTGGCTGCGGAGTTACCTCGACGACGAAGTCCGCGAGGCCGACAAGGGCAACGTGACCGGGCCGCGCAAGGCAGCCATGGACGTCCTGCGCGACCTGCGCAACGAGATCCGTCTGCTGGTCGACCACGGCGGCCTGTCCGGCGACTCGTACCGCGACGAGCTCCAACGCTGGTACATGCCGCTCAACGCGTTCCTGTCGATCGGCCCGCCCGCCGAACGGATCGAGCAGTTCTGCGCGCTGATGGATGCCGGCATCCTCGAGGTCCTCGGCCCGGATATGCAGGTCGACTGCGAGAGCGGCGAATTCGTCGCCTACTCACGAAAATGCCCGGACCTCACCGTCAGAGCAGCGACGCTGATCGAGGCGCGGCTGCCGGAAACCGACCTGCACCGCAGCGCCGACCCACTGCTACGGACACTGCTCGAAAGAGGCGAGTGCCGCGCGCACCGCATTCCGATCCGCGGCGGCGGGCACTGGGTTGCCGGAGGTGTCGCCGTCACCCGCCGTCCGTACCGGTTGCTCGACGCACACGACCGCGCTCACCCACGGCGTTTCGCGTTCGGCGTGCCCACCGAGTCGGTGCACTGGGTGACCGCGGCGGGCATCCGCCCGGGCGTCAACTCCGTGATCCTCGGCGACGCGGACGCGATTGCCCGCTCCACCCTGCAATCGGCCACCGACCAACTGACGGAGCGATCGGCATGACGGACTACGGAATTCTGGCACCCGCATGGGCGGCGACGGGCGTGGCCGATCTGGTCGATGACGACGCTGTGCTGAGCGCCATGCTCGCGACGGAAGTCGCACTGGCCGAAGCACAGGCCGAATTAGGCGTGATCCCTGCGGGCGCGGCGGTGGCCATCAGGGCCGCCGCCGCGCCTGCACACATCGACCGCGCGGCGGTCGCCGCGGGAGTGCGCGACACCGCGAACCCCGTCGTCGCGTTCGTCGAGCAGCTCACCGCGGCGGTCCGGTCCGTCGACCCCGAAGCCGCGGAGTACGTGCACCGCGGCAGCACCAGCCAGGACATCCTGGACACCGCGCTGGCTCTGCTCTGCGCGGCGACCCTGGACCGCATCGCCGACGACCTGATCACCTGCGCCGACCGGCTGGCCGGTCTGGCGGAGACACATCGGGACACCCCGATGGCCGGGCGCACCCTGACCCAGCACGCCGTGCCGGTCACCTTCGGGTTGAAGGCCGCGACGTGGCTACACCTGGTGCTCGACGCCGTCCAGCGGGTGCGCCAGGCCCGCAACACGCTGCCGGTGTCGATGGGCGGCGCCGCGGGCACGCTCGCGGCCTATCACCAGTACGGGCAGGAGTCGGCCGATGCCACGCTGCGCCTGCCGGCATTGGTGGCCGAGCGCCTCGGGCTGGCCGAGCCGGTCCTGCCCTGGCACCAGATCCGCACTCCGCTGGCCGATGTCGCCGCCAGCCTGATGGTCACCACCGGCGCGCTCGGCAAGCTGGCCGCCGATGTGCTCGTGCTGAGCCGCACCGAGATCGGTGAGGTCACCGAGGAGTCCGCACCCGGCCGGGGCGCGTCGTCGGCCATGCCGCAGAAGCACAATCCGGTCTTTGCCACCCTCGTCGCGACCGCGGCCCGGCAGCTGCCACCGATCGCCTCAATCCTGTTCAGTTCCATGGCCGCCGAAGACGAACGGTCCTCGGGCGGTTGGCATGCCGAGTGGCAGCCGCTGCGCGAGTGCCTGCGCATCGCTGCCGGCGCGGCCGCCAACTCCGTACGCCTGACCGAAACACTGCAGGTCGTCCCCGAGCAGATGGCCGCGAATCTGCAACTCACCCGCGGCGCCATCGTCTCCGAACGCGTCAACGCGGTGCTGGCGCCGCTGCTCGGCAAGGGCAACGCCAAACGCCTACTGGCCGAGGTCACGTCGACCGCGGAGCGAACCGGCGCCGATGTCGCCGACCTGCTGACAGTCGCCCTGCACGACAAGGGCGTGACCGCAGACGTGGCGGACCTGTTCGATCCGGCCGGCTACACCGGGATCTCCGGTCCGCTCGTCGACCGTGCACTCAGACACTTCAAGGAGATCTCATGAATAGGGTTGCCGCACTTGCCACACCGGGATTCGGCGATGTGTTCACCGATCACATGGTGACCATGCGATGGTCGGCGCAGGAGGGCTGGGACGAACCGCAACTGGGCCCACTCGCCCCGATGGCCCTGCATCCGGCCACCATGGCGCTGCACTACGGGCAGACGATTTTCGAAGGGATGAAAGCGTTTTGGCGCCCCGACGGTCAGCGAGCGGTGTTCCGGCCGACTGACCACGCCCGCCGGTTCAACAACTCCGCACGCCGGATGGCCATGCCGACGCTGCCGGTCGACGACTTCGTCGCGGCCGTGGCGGCGCTGGTGCAGACCGACGCGGACTGGGTGCCGCCCACCCGCGGACACAGTCTGTACCTGCGGCCGTTCATGATTGCGGCCGAGACGGGCCTGGGCAACCGCCCCGCCGAGGAGTTTCTGTTCGCCGTGATCGGCACACCGTCGCGGCCGGCATCCACCGCAGAGCCAAAGCCGCTAAAGCTGTGGATCGCGACCGATCACATCCGGGCTGCACCGGGCGGCACCGGGGAAGCCAAGTGCGGCGGCAACTACGGCGGCGCCTACGTCGCCCAGCGGCGCGCCGCCGCCAACGACTGCGACGACGTCGTCTGGCTCGACGCGGTCGAGCGCCGCTACATCGAGGAAGCCGGCAGTTCCAACCTGTTCTTCGTGGAGTCGACGTTCGACGGACCGTGCGTGCGCACACCACCCCTGAGCGGATCACTGTTGGCGGGCATCACCCGTGACACGGTCCTGCAGCTGGCGCTCTCGCTCGGCTATCCGGTCTCCGCCGAACCGCTGACGGTCGACGAATGGGAGCAGAGCTGCGCCGACGGGCGGATCACCGAGACGTTCGTCTCGGGCACCTTCCGTTCGATCGTCCCGGTCGGCCACGTGGTCTCCGGCCAGCGGGAATGGCCGGTCGGCGACGGCACCGCGGGTCCCGTCACCTCGCGGTTGCGTGAGGCGATGCTGGACATCCACTACGGCGACGCACCGGACGAGTTCGGCTGGATGCGGCTCGTCGACAGCGCCGAATAAGCTGTCGACATGCCTTCCCACCTGGAAGTCTGGAAACCCTCCGGACGGCAGCTGATCCCACTCGGCAGCGAGCGAGTAACGGTCGGCAAGTCCTCGTCGAACGTGGTGTCACTCGACCACGACTCGACCGTCTCGCGCCTGCACGCCGTCTTGGAGAACCACGGGTACGCGTGGTCGATCCGGGATGTCGGGAGCCGCAACGGCACCTACATCAACGGCGAGAAGATTGCCGCCGAGCGCGTCCTGCGCTCGGGCGACGAGTTGCGGATCGGCAAGTCCAAGTTGGTCTTCTGGGAGGTGCGGGGTACTGACGAAGCGACCATCGGTGAAGCCACGGTATCTGTCGCCCCGTCCCAGCCGGCCCCGCGACTGACCCCGCGCGAGCTCGAGGTCCTCGTCGTTCTGTGCCGCCCGCTGGTGTCCGGGGATCCGTTCCCCGAGGCGGTGTCGGTGAAGCAGATGGCTCAGGAGCTCTTCGTCACCGAGGCCGCGATCAAACAGCATCTGCAGAACCTGTACGACAAGTTCTCGATCCCTCCCGAGGGCGAGCGCCGGGTGCGCTTGGCCAACGAGGCCATTCGGCGCGGCGCTGTCACGCTGAACATGTTGCGCGACAACGGTTCTGGTCAGTAAGGCGCTAGGAGAAGTCCAGCGCCTCGACCGTCGCGACCCCACCCTCATGCGTCGGCCGATTCGCACCGCCGATGGCGTACACCGTGTCTCCGACCGCGGCGACCACTTCACCGTGGCGCGCCGTCGGCATCGGCGGCAGGGATATCCACTTGCCCTCGGCGATGTCGTACATCTCCGCGGTGGCCAGCACCTGCGTCGGCTCCTCGCCACCGAGGGCAACGATCCGGCCGTCGATGAACGTGGCCCCGTAGCTGCCGCGCGGGGTCGGCATGTCCACCAGCTTGGTCCACTGCCCGAACGCCGGATCGAACCGCTCGAACGCCGCGGAGTTCTTGTCGGCGGACAGGAATCGTCCGCCGACGGTGTAGACGTAGGTCCCGTCCGACACGGCGGCCAAGTGCTCGCGCGGGGTCGGCAGGTCGGCCGCGTCCTTCCAGGACTGGCCGTCGAACACCTCGGTCTGCGCCACCAACTGCTTCTGGTTCTGGCCGCCGGCGACCACGAGCTTGTCTCCGACGACCGCAGCCGCGGCGCCCGCGCGGGCGTGGGTGAGGCTGGGTAGCTCCACCCAGTTGCCACCACGCAGGGCGTAAACCTTGTTCGACGCGCTGGCCAGCTCGTCGCTGGCGCCGCCGATGACCACCATTTCGCCACGGAACGTCGTCGCGGTCGCGTGGTGCAGCGGGACCGGCAGCGGCGGCTGGGCCGCCCACGCACCGGTCTGCGGGTCGTAGCTCTGGACCAGCTGAAGGGTGTCGCCATGGCTCATGCCGCCGGCGATGTAGATCTTGTCGTCGAGCACGGTCCAGGCCATCATCAGCCGGGGGGTCGGGGCATCCGGCAGCGCGCGCCATGCCGACGCGGGCTGCAGCTTGCGCGGCGCCAGCTTCAAGGTCTCTGCCGCCGAAGTCACCTGGTTGTTGCCCGCGGCCGTCGCTCCGCCGATCACGTAGACCGATTTCTCGACCGCCGCGACGGCCATGCCGTGACGCGCGGTGCTCATATCGGGCAGACCGGCCCACGATTTGGCCGAAAGATCCATCACAGAAACGGTTTTGAGCACCTGGCCGGTAGAAACGCCACCGACGGCGACCAAGCGGGCGTCGGCAATCGCGACGCCGAGATCGCTACGCGGCTGCGGAAGCGCGGGCAGTGCCGTCCACGAATCAGCAACGGGGTCATAGGCTTCGACCGAAGCCAGATCGTTGGCCCCGTCGGATCCGCCGACCGCATAAACGACCTTGTCGTCCGACGCTCCGCCCAACATCTTTCGCGGCGTGGGGATTTCGGCTCCGAGCTTCCAAACGGTGCCGTCGAACACCTCGGTGGTGTTGAGCAGCTTGCCGTTGGCGCCGACCCCGCCGGTGATCACCAGGCGGCCACCGACCACCGCTGCCACGCCCGCGGCGCGGGGCTGCAACAGCGGCGGCAGTTCGACCCAGCGACTGTTGACCACCCGCCAGACCTTGTCGGTCGCCACCTGCGTGTTGGCGCCGTCGGCCCGCCAGCCGCCCAGAACACACGGGGTGCCCTGCCACGTCACTGCCATCGCGTGCTGGACCGGGACTGGAAGATCGTCGCCGCCCTTCCAGCTGTCGATCGCGGGGTCGTAGCCCTCGTGACGTCCGCTGACGCTGCCGTCGCTTTCCAGGCCACCGAAGATCCAGATGGTGCCGTCGGCCTGGGTTGTGGCGGTCGCCTCGCGGGCGACCCGAGCGTTGGTGATCGGCTTCCAGCCGGCCTGGACCTCGGTCGTCGGTTGGCTCGTGGTGGTCGCCGGCCCGGCCGCACCACCGGGGGCCTTGTCGCGCGACGACACGAAGTAGATGAGGCTTGCCACCACGATCAGCGTCACGATCGCCGCCGCGCCGATCAACAGCAGGGATCGACGATCCTGCGCCTTTCCCTTGATGATGCTGGTCGGCCCGTCAGGCTCCGGGGTCGACGGCCCGAATCCGCCCGGTGGGATCGGCCCCGGGGGAAGCGGCGGAATCGGCGAGATCGGCCCACCCGGGCCCGGCGAGACCGGGCCGGTCAGGCTCGGCGAGACCGGCGGCGGGGGTGGCGGCGCCGACGCCGGAGGACCACCCAACAGCGACGCCGCCTCGGACAGGTCGGTCTGCGTCGCGAACTGGATCGCCGCGGTGTCCGCGGGCGGCGCCGACTGACCGGTGGCCTCGCTCAGAACCATCTGATCGGCGATCAGCCCGTTGTGCCGCTGGGCCGACTGCATCGCGCGGCCGAACTCCGCCGCGGACGAATGCCGTTCGGTCGGGTCCAGGGACATCGCCTTCTCGATGGCGGCGCAGACGTCGGCCGGGATGCCCTGCGGACGCATGTCGGGCACGGGCGTCGAGCTGATGCGCAGGTAGTGCGCGACGAGATCCTCGCCGTCCTTGCGCTCGTGTGCGGCCGCGCCGGCGATCAGGGCGTAGATGGTGGCACCGAGCGAATACACGTCGGACACCGCCGTCGGCGGATTTCCGGACAGCACTTCGGGCGCGGTGAAGGCGATCGTGCCGGTGAAAAACCCGGTCGCGGTTTCGTATCCGCCGACGATTCGGGCGATGCCGAAATCGCTCAGCTGCGGTTCGCCGTAATCGTTGACGAGCACGTTGCCCGGCTTGATGTCACGGTGCAATGTGCCTGCCCGGTGGGCGGTTTCCAACGCTCCGCACAACTTCACGGCCATGCGCAGGGCGTCGGGCCAGGCGATCCGGCCGACGCGGTGCAGGCGCTGCGCCAACGAACCCGCCTCGTGGTAGGGCATCACGATGTAGGGCCGGTTGGTGTCGGTCACGCCGACCTGCAGGATGTTCTCGATGTTCGGGTGCCCGGAGAGCTTGCCCATGGCCAGGCCCTCACGCAGGAAGCGTTCGCGGTTGTCCTGGTCGAGATCGGACATCAGCACCTTGATCGCGACGATGCGCGCAAGTGAGGTTTGATGGCACCGGTAGACGATCCCCGCGCCGCCCCGGCCAACTTCGACTGCGTCCAGAAAACCCGCTGCTACAAGCTCAGCAGCGATCCCCTCAGCCGGGGGCTTTCCGCCCTCCGCACGTTCTCCGGCCATAATGCCGATGGTCCTCCGATGTGATGCGTCCGATTCGCGATCTACAAAAGTACCGAGCGCGAACTCGCCGACGCCGTATTTGGTGTTAGCCGCCGCCTACATATTCAGTCCCCGCCGGGAAGCTCGCAGTTACATAGTGGACTGGGTTACGGCATTGCTCCAGTGTTTGGCCCCCTCCCCATTAGGCAAGACACGGCCTCGGGATGGCGGTGGTTCAAACTTTGCCCGGGTTGCGGGCTCGGCACAGTTGTTCGGCCCGCCACCACTCCCCTGGTGACGGGCCGAAGGTTGACTGTGCGGGGTTAGCGGGTCGCAGCCGCGCGCGGCAGGTCGATGAGCACTCCGATCTTCGAGGGGTTGGTGGGCTTGACGGTGCCGCCAGTGCTGGCCGGCGCGGTGGTGACGACGATCTTTCCGCCGCGGCAGCTCACGATCTTGCCGTCGACGAAGACGTCCTGGCCGTCGTCGATCGGGACGTCGTAGCCGTCCTTGTCGGTGTAGGTGCAGCCGCCGCCACCGCCGGTGTTGTCGATTGGCTGCGCATTGGCGACGGCCGGGGCCAGGGCGACGAACGCCAGGGCGCCGACGATCGTGGCTGCGTATTTGAATGCGGTCATTGTGGGTTCCTTCTCGGTTCGTTTCGGTGTTGCTCGTTGAGAAGAAATGCTGCCGATTCGGCGGTTCTGCCGTAATCGCCGAGAAGCCAGACTTACTCCTGCGACAGGGAAGGAATAGCTATCCGCCAGGTAAGGGTGCGACGATCGTGCGTCTCAAACACATTGCGAGCAGCAATAAGTCGCCGCCTGGTGACTCCAAAGGGGTTTCGTTGACAGACGCCGGGGTAGTTCGGTGTGACAGCTCATCTCGTTAGCCCCACCGGAGGTTTCCATGGCACCGCGACACCTGCTCGGCCGGATCACCGCCGCCGTCGTCTCCGCCAGTGCGGTTCTCAGCTCGACGTCGATTCCGTCCGCGAGTGCCGCGGCATGCCCCGACGTCGAGGTTGTCTTTGCGCGGGGCACCGGCGAGCCCCCCGGCGTCGGCGGAGTGGGTCAGTCGTTCGTGGATGCGTTGCGTGCACAGCTGGGCCCGCGGACGCTCGACGTCTACCCCGTCGACTATGCGGCCAGCAGTGACTTCGCCAACCGGGAGGCGTTCGCCGCGACGGTCATCGACGGTGTCAAGAACGCCGGGGCGCACGTAGCGGCCACGGCGGCGAACTGCCCTGGCACGAAGATCGTGCTCGGCGGTTACTCGCAGGGCGCAGTCGTCGCCGGATACGTCACCGCCGACCACGCACCGGCCGGCATTCCCGCATCGGTGGCTCCCGCGCCGCTACCGGCCAGCGTGGCCGGCCATGTCACAGCGGTGACACTCTTCGGCACGCCGTCGGCTGAGTTCCTCAAGCAGTACGACGCGCCCGACCTCGTCATCGGACCCAGCTACACTCCGAAGCTCCTCGAGTTGTGCGCAGCGGGAGACAGCATCTGCGACGGCACCCCCGGCGGCCAACCGGGCATCGCGCACGCGTCGTACGGATTCAACGGGATGACCGCTCAGGCGGCGGGCTATGCCGAAGATCGCATCGGGTCGCCGCCGTCCGACGCCTCTGCGGGATGATCCGCAATCACACTGCGGCATAAGCAGTTTGGAGTGCATTACCGTGGCCAGGTGCTCCGCACCTGTGCCGGGTCAAGCTTCAGGATAGACCGAATTATGGCGTCCCGGTTCCTCTGCGACCCTCTGTCGGACAGAGTGAAAAGTTGGGGCTCAAGCGGACCGTCAACTCGACCGTTAGGACCGATGCTGAACGACGTCACGGCGTAACGGACGAAAACTTTCCCGTCCGTCGAGTAGACCGACCTTCCGTTTCTGTCAGTCAACCGAACGCCGTTTTGGATTATCTCGGCCATCCGCCGTTTGTTGGCGTCGGCTCGCAGCAGTCGTTCTGCTTCCCGTGCTTGCGCTTCCCGGTACCACGTGGTGTTTTCTTTCGATACCGGGATTTTCGGGATCAAGTCCAACAAGCTCTTTTGCTTGGGGCTCAAGTCGTCCAGTTTTTGCAACGGGTTCAGTGTCGTTTTCCGATTGAGGAGTTCTTTCAACGCCTCTGTAAGGAATTTTCCGGCCGCGCCCAGAGGGTCACTCCTACTCGCCGCCACGACCACCTTCGGCGCGGGAGCGTTTTGCGCCGCAGTGACCACCCGTGAATTCACGGTGGTCGTGCTGGTGAGCCTGCCTGCGACCGAGGAGGTTTCGGCTACCGCGACGCGATTCGAGCGAGACGTCACCCGCGACGACGCATCCGTCCGGTTCGCCTTGCGGGGTGTCGTCGACCGGGTCTCGACACGGGCGCGCGGCTTGGCCGTTCCGGTACCGCCGTTGGACGAGGAGACCGACGAGGACGACCCAACGCCACTATCGGCGCCCGCAACACCGATCTGGGGCCCAACCAGAGACCAGCCGACCAGCGCCGCACCCATGCCGGCCGACGCCACACCGAGCTGAAGCCAGCGACGCACAGACAGATCTTGGTCGTGAGGTCCAGCTAGGCGACCGTCCTTTGCTGACGATGACATGACAAATCCCCCGGTGCTTTGTTGCGCTAGTTCATGATTGAGCGACTGGCGACTCGTACGCGCCCGATTCTGGAGCTCGACGTGGACTAGCGTACCTTGCTCGATCGCATCGAGGGCCTGTTCGCCGTTGCCTTCTTTGTTTGCCGCGATGGTTTCCCACCTCAATCCCAGCAATGACAAACCGTGGGACTGCCGATGCCCACAAACGCTTCAGGCCCCCTCGATGAGGGGGCCTGAACAAAGACGTGGCAGGTACAGGATTCGAACCTGTGTAGGCTTCCGCCGACGGATTTACAGTCCGCTCCCATTGGCCGCTCGGGCAACCTGCCTGGGTGCGCCACGCCGGGGATCCGGTTTGGTGCGACTAGCAGGGTACAACGATCATGTACCTCAACTACAAACCGGCCGATCACGTGAAGGAAGGGGACGAGTCCAATGGCGGATTCATCGTTCGACATCGTGAGCAAGGTCGACCGCCAAGAGGTCGACAACGCGCTGAATCAGGCGGCCAAGGAGCTGAGCACCCGCTTCGATTTCCGCGGCACCGACACCACCATCGCCTGGAAGGGCGACGAGGCCATTGAGCTGGTCAGCTCCACCGAGGAGCGGGTCAAGGCCGCTGTCGACGTATTCAAGGAAAAGCTGATCCGCCGCGACATCTCCATGAAGGCCTTCGACGACGGCGAGCCCATGGCCAGCGGGAAGACCTACCGGGTCGTCGGCAGCCTGAAGCAGGGCATCGACCAGGAGAGCGCCAAGAAGATCAACAAGCTGATCCGCGACGACGGCCCCAAGGGTGTGAAGACGCAGGTCCAGGGCGACGAGATCCGGGTCAGCTCCAAGAAGCGCGACGATCTGCAGGCCGTACAAGCACTGCTGCGCGGCGCCGACCTGGACGTGGCCCTGCAGTTCGTCAATTACCGGTAGGACAACCCTCGCTCGACCAACCGGTCAGTGCCTAATGTGGTGAGCATCACCACTCGAGGCACGAAGCGAGGACCGCGATGACCGCTACTCCGGCGACCGAACCCGTGACCGCCGAGCAGGACGGCGGCACGTACGACGTCGTGATCATCGGCGCGGGCTTCTCTGGGCTCGGCGCCGCGTACCGCATCGCCGAGCGCAACCCCGGCGTCCGCTACGTCGTCCTCGAACGCCGCGAGCGCATCGGCGGCACGTGGGACCTGTTCCGCTACCCGGGCGTCCGCTCGGACAGCAGCATCTTCTCGCTGTCGTGGCCGTGGGAACCGTGGGTTCGCAAGGAGGGTGTCGCCGACGGCGACCACATCCGCGAATACATGGAGGACACCGCCCGCAAGCGCGGCATCTTTCCCCACATCCACTTCCAGACCCACGTGCGGTCCGCCGACTGGGATTCGGTCACCGACACCTGGACCGTGCGCGTCACCGAGAATGGCGCGCCCAAAACCTATCGGGGTCGCTTCGTGTTCTTCGGCTCCGGCTACTACAACTACGACGAGGGCTACACCCCCGACTTCCCCGGGCTACAGACCTTCAAAGGCACCGTCGTTCATCCGCAGTTCTGGCCTGAGGACCTCGACTACAGCGGCAAGAGGGTGGTCGTGATCGGCAGCGGGGCCACGGCGATTTCGCTGCTTCCCGCACTGGCGCAGAAGGCCGCCAAGGTCACCATGCTGCAGCGCTCACCGACCTACCTGCTGGCCGGTTCGCGGGTCAATCCGCTCATCGACCTTGTCCGAAAGATCACTCCCCGCAAGTTCTCTCACGCATTCGCGCGGTACTTCGCGGTGGCCTTCGAAAGCTTCGTCTGGTTCCTGTCCCGCATCTCCCCCAGTACGGCCAGGAAGATGGTCCGGGCACAGAACGTCAAGGAACTGCCCCCGGGCTATCCGGTGGACGTGCACTTCAATCCGCGCTACAACGTGTGGGATCAGCGGCTGTGTCTGGTGGCCGACGGCGATCTGTTCGAGGCCATCAGGAATGGCCGCGCCGAGGTGGTCACCGACCATATCGACCACTTCGACGAAACCGGCATCACGCTGAAGTCGGGCCAACACCTGGACGCCGACATCATCGTCACCGCCACCGGCCTGCAACTGCATGCACTCGGCGGCGTGCGGATCACGTTGGACGGCAACGAGATCAAGCCCCAGGAGCGGTTCTCCTACAAGGCCTACATGCTCGAGGACGTGCCGAACCTGATCTGGTGCATCGGCTACACCAACGCGTCGTGGACGCTGCGCGCCGATATGACCGCACGCTCGGCCGCCAAGCTGATCGCGCACATGAAGTCGCACGGCTACACGCACGCCTTCCCGCATCTGGGTGGCGAGCCGCTCGCCGAGAAGCCGGCGTGGGACATCCAGGCCGGGTACGTGCTGCGCAACCTGCACGCCCTGCCCAAGTCGGGACTCAAGCGGCCGTGGGTGGTGCGGCAGAACTATCTCGCCGACGCGTTCGATCACCACTTCATCGACAAGGTCGACGAGAACATGACATTCGGCCGGGTGGCCAGCCCGGCCCGCGTCGCGGGATGACTTCCCGTGTGGGCCAGGGTCGCTGAGATCGTGCTCATCGGGTGGATCGTGATCGCCATCGGCATCTTCGTGGTGACGTTCATTTGGCGCTTCGGCACCTCCGGGACCATGTGGACCGGACCCGATATCGCGAGGATGGGCGCCTACGCGCCGACCCCCAAGCCTGAGTGGGTGATCGAATCCGCCCAAGACGAGGATCCTGACGCCGACCCGAGTATTCAGTTGCCCAACTCCCCATGAACACCGGGTTGTTCGCCATACCCTGAACCCCATGACGTCTGAACGCCGCGAACCCAAAGTAGTCGTACTCGGTGGCGGATCCTGGGGAACCACCGTCGCATCCATCTGCTCCCGCCGGGGGCCGACGCTGCAATGGGTGCGTTCGGAGGAAACCGCCAAGGACATCAACGAGAACCACCGCAACTCCCGCTACCTGGGTGACGACGTCGAACTCTCGGAAACCCTGCGCGCCACCACCGATTTCAGCGAGGCAGCCGACTGCGCGGATGTCGTGGTGATGGGCGTGCCCTCGCACGGCTTCCGCGGCGTGCTCGCCGAACTGAGCAAGGAACTGCGCCCCTGGGTGCCGGTCGTCAGCCTGGTCAAGGGCCTCGAACAAGGCACCAACATGCGGATGAGCCAGATCATCGACGAGGTCCTGCCCGGCCACCCGGCCGGCATCCTCGCCGGCCCCAACATCGCGCGCGAGGTCGCCGACGGCTATGCCGCCGCCGCGGTACTGGCCATGCCCGATCAGCATCTGGCCGCCAACCTCGCGAAGATGTTCCGTACCAAGCGGTTCCGCGTCTACACCACGGACGACGTTGTTGGCGTCGAGATCGCCGGGGCATTGAAGAACGTCTACGCCATCGCGGTCGGCATGGGCTACTCACTGGGGATCGGCGAGAACACCCGGGCACTGGTGATGGCCCGCGCGGTCCGCGAGATGTCCCGCATGGGCGAGGCGATCGGAGGGCACCGCGACACCTTCTCCGGCCTGGCGGGGATGGGCGACCTGATCGTCACGTGTACGTCCAAGCGCAGCCGCAACCGCCACGTCGGCGAAGAACTGGGCTCAGGCAAGACGATTGAGGAAATCATCTCGTCGATGAACCAGGTCGCCGAGGGCGTCAAGGCCGCCAGCGTGATCATGGAGTTCGCCGAGAAGTACGGCCTGAACATGCCGATCGCCCGTGAGGTCGACGCCGTGGTCAATCACGGCGCCAACGTCGAACAGGCCTACCGCGGACTGATGGCCGAGAAGCCCGGCCACGAGGTCAACGACTCACACTTCTAACCCGGGAACGACGGGAACAACGGGTTGCCGTTCTTCGGACGATCCAGCATCGGGCTGGGTCCCGAGGTGAATGTCCCGCCCGGGCCGACGACGAAGCCGACCTGGTCGTGGCCGTTCACGCATGCCACCGTCCCGCCGCCGTCGACGCCGCAGCTGATATCGCGGAAACTGAGCCGCGTGTTCGGGGCCAATGGCTTGACGTCACCGGCGGCCGCGTAGATCGACGCGCCCGTGCTCGAGAACCCCGGCTCACCGGACGGACCGGCACTCACGAGATTCGCGCCACCGGGCGCGCCGGGCAGGGCGCCACTGCAGCCATAGCTGCCGTTGCCCTTGTCCAGAACGCAGACGACACCGGGCGGGCCTGCGAAGGCGTACCAATTGCCGCCCATCGCCGCGTAGTCCACCGGGCTCACCGGCTTGTAGGCGTTGACATTGGGAAGGACGGGGGCCGGTGCCGGCTCGGGGTCGGCCGAGGCCACGCCCGGCACACCCATCGCAGCTGCCCCCGCAGCACTCACCAGGCCGATCAGGATTCTGCTCAGCATCACCACACCCTACGTAAGCGCCGCGAGCGGCGCAGCCTGCGCACTTTCCTCGTGATTCGGCCGGAGCGCCCCGATTCGTTACCGTGTCGAGCCATTTCCCTCCCGCCACGTTCGCGTCAATTCGGGCTGCGATCGGCCTACACTGAACCGATCCCGATATGAGCTGGAGAGGCCGTTCGGTGCTGGGGCACTTGAGAAGGCCGCTGCGCGGGGGCGCGGCGGTGCTGAGTCTCGCCCTCTCCGCGATGGTCGTGGCCGCCACCCACCCGCAAGCCGTCAGCACTCCCGTCGTCGGCCTGGCCGCGCTCGTCTTCCACGACGTCACCAATCCCGGCGGCGACGTGATGGTCGACATCTTCGACTACAAGGCCCTGCAGCCCGACGCCGACAACCAAGTGCTGTCGATCGGTGGCGGCTCCGACGATGCCGCCACGCTGGCCGAACTCCTCGATTCCACGGACCCGTCGAACAACGTCTTCCACATCAACTACGAATTCGATGCCAGCGCAAAGGTTCAGGTGCTGACCGTCTTCACCGACAGCAACGCGATGGCCAAGCACGACGCCAAGCAATCGGTGGACCAGTCCGGCAGCGTCAACTGCGCGGGCGCCGCGATCTGCCACACCGACCCGCGCAGCGGCTCCACCACCATCACCTACCCGGACGGGGTCGTCGCGGTCGTCGAACGCATCAACGACATCGCCGTCGTCGCCTACAGGACCCTCGGCGCGGCGGTGCTCGGCCATCTCAACCCGCCCCCGGTTGCTGGGCCGCCCGCCCCGCAATCCACCCCGCCGCCTGCGCCCACCGACCCCGCTCCGGCAACCGCGCCGGCCAGCCCCACTCCCGCGGATCCGCCGGCGGCACCCGCTGCGGCCGGCACCGGGCCACGCCTGAACATCGTGCGGCCCGCACCGGACTTCACCCCCGGACGCACCGGCGTGACGACCACCCCACCCGGAGCCAAGTCCGACTTGTCCACCACAACTGACAAGTTCGTCAACGACGTGCTCAACAAGGTGACCGACACGGTCAACCACATCTTCAACCGGGACAACGCGCCCTCGGGCGTGGGCAAAGTGGGCACCCCGCCGTCCGCCGGCGACGAGTGATCGACGACACCCACGAGGTGTAGAAGTCGGCGGATCGGGAAACGTTACGACGGTCCCCTGTGCTTGACGCACACCAAACGAGCGCCACGACAAGGCAATTCGCGTAAGGACTATGACTTCACTCACAACGACGTATCTCGCTGCCAGTAATTGGGAGAACTTCTGGAACGGAAACCTCGGCGAGTGGCTGCGCACCAAGGGTCTGCACATCGTGCTGGTGATCGCCGCCGCCGTGCTGGCCACCCGACTGATCCGCTGGATCGCCAACAAGATCGCCCAACGCCTCGACGCCGGCCACGAGCTGGTGCGCTCGGAGAGCGCCAAACACCGCGCCGCGGTCGCGTCGGTGATCTCGTCGGTGGCGATCGCGATCCTCTACGTGGTGGTCTCCGTCGACGTCTTCGACCAACTCGGCCTGCCGATCGGCTCGCTGGTCGCCCCGGCCGCGGTGCTGGGTGCCGCACTGGGTTTCGGCGCGCAGCGGATCGTTCAGGACCTGCTCAGCGGCTTTTTCATCATCACCGAGAAGCAATACGGCTTCGGTGATCTGGTGGCTCTGACGGTCACCGGGTCGTCGACCGAAGCCCAGGGCACCGTCGAGGACGTCACCCTGCGGGTGACGAAGTTGCGCACCAGCGACGGTGAGGTGTTCACGATCCCCAACGGCCAGATCGTCAAGGCGCTGAACCTGTCCAAGGACTGGGCACGCGCGGTCGTCGACATCCCCGTGCCCACCAGCGCGGACCTCAACAAGGTCAACGACGTACTGCACGAGGTGGCCTCGGCCGCCACCACCGACAACCGGCTGGACCAACTGCTGCTCGACGAGCCCGCACTGATGGGTGTCGAGAGCATCAAGCTGGACACCGTCAACCTGCGGATGGTGGCCCGCACGCTGCCGGGCAAGCAGTTCGAAGTCGGCCGGATGCTGCGGGCGATGGTGTTGCGGTCGCTGCGTCAGGCCGGGATCGCGAGTCCCACCAAAGCGGGCGCCGACGCGGTGACCAACTCGAGTTAGCGGCCTGCCATCCGCTCCAACCGCGCGATCCGGTCCGGGATCGGCGGATGGGTGGAGAACAGCTTGCCGATCTTCTCGCCGGCACGGAACGGGCTGGCGATCATCAGGTGCGCCTGGTCGGCCAGCTGCGGCTCGGGCGGCAGCGGAGCGTTCTCCACCCCGCCGCTGATCTTGCGCAGCGCCGATGCCAACGCCAGCGGGTCACCGGAGAGCTCCGCGCCCGACGCGTCGGCCTGGTACTCACGCGAGCGCGACACCGCCAGCCGGATCAGCGACGCGGCGATCGGACCGAGCAGCGAAACCAGCAGCAGAGCAAAGGGATTCGCACCGCCTTCGCGGTTGTTGCCGCCGAACATGCTGGCGAACATCGCGATATTGGCCAGCGCGGTGATCACCGAGGCCATCGCACCTGCCACGCACGAGATCAGGATGTCGCGGTTGTAGACGTGCGAGAGCTCGTGGCCGAGCACCGCGCGAAGCTCGCGCTCGCTGAGCAGGTCGAGGATGCCGGTCGTGACGCACACCGCGGCATTGCGCGGGTTGCGTCCGGTGGCGAAGGCGTTCGGGTTGGCGGTGTCGCTGATGTACAGCCGGGGCATCGGCTGGTGGGCGGCGGTGGCCAGCTCGCGCACCATCGAGTAGATGTGCGGGGCCTGCAGCTCGGTGATCGGCTGGGCGTGCATGGCACGCAGCGCCAGCTTGTCGGAGTTGAAGTACACGTACACGTTCATGCCGAGGGCGAACACCAGGGCCAGGAACATGATGTTGCGTCCGAACAGCGAACCGACGAAGACGATCAGCGTCGACATTCCGACGAGCAGCATGAACGTCTTGAACGTGTTGGCGGTCGGATGCCAAGTCATCGAATTCCTCCTACGAGCAAACGCACTCTCACCGGAGATTAACGCCTCGCACTCACTGCGAGGTTCCGCGAATCGCTCAGCCGTGCCGGTTGATCGTGTAGTCCATCAGCGAAGCCAGTGCCCGACGACCGGGCACGTCCGGCAACCCCGCCAGCTCGTCACCGGCTTGTTCGGCATAGCGCTGGACGGTCTCCTTGGCCTTCACGATGCCGCTGCCCGAGCGCAGCAACCCCAGCGCCTCGGCCAGCTTGTCGTCGTCCTCGATCGGGCCCTTCAGCAGTTCACGCAACCGGTCGGCGTCGGGGCCGGTGTCGGCCAGCGCGTACAGCACAGGCAGCGTGTGCACACCCTCGCGCAGGTCGGTACCCGGCAGCTTGCCCGACTCGTCGGGGTCGCTGTCGATGTCGATGATGTCGTCGGAGATCTGGAAGGCCGTGCCGACGATGCCGCCGAGCCGGCTCAGGCGCTCGACCTGATCCTCGGTGGCGCCGGCGAACGTCGCACCGAACCGGCCCGACGCGGCGATCAGGCAGGCGGTCTTCTCGTAGACCACCTTCAGGTAGTGCTCGACCGGGTCCACCCCGGAGGTGTTGCCCTTGGTCTCGCGCATCTGCCCGGTGACCAGCTGGGCGAAGGTCTCGGCGATGATGCGCACCGCGTCCGGACCGAGCCGGCTCACCAGCCGCGACGCCGTCGCGAACAGGTAGTCGCCGGCCAGGATCGCAATGTTGTTGCCCCAGCGGGCGTTGGCGCTGGGCGCCCCGCGGCGCATCTGCGCCTCGTCCATCACGTCGTCGTGATAGAGCGTCGCCAGGTGGACCAGCTCGATCACCGCACCGGCCACCGTGACCTGCCAGGCATCCGGCTCCGGGCCGAGTTGCGCGGAGAGCACCGTGAACAGCGGCCGGAATCGCTTGCCCCCGGCCTCGAACAGATGCACGACGGCCTCGGTCATCAGCTCGTCGCCACCGCGCAGTTCGGTGCTCATGAGCTCTTCGACGCGGGCCACCCCGTCGCGGACACTCTGGGCGAACGCCGGGTCGCCGAAGTCCACCCCTGCTACCACCGTCGCCGGAGTACTCACCCTGCCAACATACTGGGGGACATGGACAGGCATGCGACTGTGGTCGTCGTCGGGGCTGGACCAGCGGGTTCGGCGGCCGCCGCCTGGGCGGCTCGGCATGGTCACGACGTGCTCGTCATCGACGCCGCCGAGTTTCCCCGGGACAAACCGTGCGGCGACGGACTGACTCCGCGCGCGGTTCTGGAGCTGCAGCGCCTCGGGCTGTGCGACTGGCTCGACGGCCACATCCGCCATCACGGGTTGCGGCTGTCCGGGTTCGGCGCCGACGTCGAGGTGCCCTGGCCCGGCCCGTCGTTCGGCGGGACGGGATCGGCGGTGCCCCGCACCGAACTCGACGACCGGATCCGCAAGGTCGCCGAGGACGCCGGGGCCTCGATGCTGCTCGGCGTGAAAGCCGTTGACGTGTCGGTCGATTCGCGCGGGCGGGTGGACGCGGTGGTACTGGCCGACGGGTCGCGGGTGTCGTGCAACTGGGTGATCGTGGCCGACGGTGCGCGTTCGCCGTTCGGCCGGGTGCTGGGCCGGCAGTGGCATCAGGAGACCGTGTACGGGGTGGCGGTGCGCGGGTATCTGGCCTCACCGCGGTCCTCGGAGCCCTGGATCTCCTCGGATCTGGAACTGCGCTCAGTCGAGGGGCAGGTGCTGCCGGGCTACGGCTGGATCTTCCCGCTGGGCAATGGCGAGGTGAACATCGGCGTCGGCGCGCTGGCGACGGCCAAACGGCCCGCCGATGTGGCGCTGCGACCGCTGATCAAGCACTACACCGACCTCAAGCGGGACTCGTGGGGGTTCGAGGGGGCGCCGCGGGCGGTGTCCTCGGCGCTGCTGCCGATGGGTGGGGCGGTGTCCGGGGTGGCCGGGCCGAACTGGGTGCTGATCGGCGACGCCGCGGCCTGCGTGAACCCACTCAACGGCGAGGGCATCGACTACGGGCTGGAGACCGGGCGGCTGGCCGCCGAGATGCTGGGCTCCGACGACCTGTCCCTGGCCTGGCCTGCTGTTTTGCAGGAGCACTACGGGCGCGGGTTCTCGGTGGCCCGGCGACTGGGCCTGCTACTAACGCTGCCGCGGTTCTTACCGCTGACCGGGCCGATCGCCATGCGCTCCTCGCGGCTGATGGGGGTCGCGGTTCGGGTGATGGGCAACCTGGTGACCGACGAGGACGCCGATCTGGTGGCGCGGGTGTGGCGGACTGCGGGACTGGGATCGCGCGTGCTCGACCGGCGCAAGCCGTTCAGCTGAGCTTTCTGTCCGCGAGCGTGCGCGAACTGCACGCCGTCACGGCGTGTCCGCGTGCAGACACGCACGCTCGCGACTCACAGAAATGACAAATTTGACAAAACTTCTTCAAATCCGGGCTTCTGCGTCATAGGCTCCGCGCCATGACTGATTACGACGCGATCATCGTCGGCGCGGGACACAACGGACTGACCGCAGCGGTGGTGCTGCAGCGCGCGGGGTTGCGCACCCTGTGCCTGGAAGCCAACACCTACAGCGGTGGCATGTCGGCCACCGTCGAGTTGATCGACGGGTTCAAGTACGAGATCGCCGGCTCGGTGCGCTTCCCCACCGCGCAGAAGATCAACAGCGAGCTGGGCCTGGACACGCTGCCGACCATCGAGTCGGAGATCATGTCGGTCAATCTCGGGGACAACGGCCAGGAAGCGATGATCTTCCACAGCGACCCGATGGCCATGATGACCCATCTCAACGAGAAGCACGGCATGGACGCCGTGATGGCGATGGCCAACCTGTACGCCTGGAGCACCGGCCCCGGCAAGGCACTCGGCCGCTTCGACGCCTTGGCGCTGCCGAAGACCATCGACGAGATGTATGCCTGTGCCGCAGACGAATCCGAGCGGCGCGCCATCCACGAAATGCTGTTCGGCTCGGCGATGGACGTCGTCGACCGGTTCCTGCCCGACAAGGAGAAGCACTCCGTCATCCGCGGCATGCTGGCCTTCCTGGCGGTGAACTCCACGTACCGCGGCCCGTATACCCCCGGCAGCGCAACATGTTTGGCGTTCGCGATGGCCATGCCGCCCGAAGGCGGCCAGATGACCACCAAGCTCAAGGGCGGAATCGGGGTGCTCGCCGAGCATCTGCGCGATCTGTTCACCGAAGCCAAGGGCGAGATGCGCTTCCGCGCGAAGGTCGAGCAGATCCTCGTCGAAGACGGGAAAGTCACCGGGGTGCGCCTCAAGGACGGCGAGGTGATCACCGCGCCGATCGTGGTGTCCAACCTCGCACCGGAGACCACGCTGCTGGATCTCGTTGGGGTTGATCATCTTCCGTCGTCGCTCGTGGAGCGCCTCGGCGGCCGCGATCACCGGGCCTCGTTCATGCAGATCCACTTCGCCCTGGACGGGGCGCCCGAGTACGCCGCGCCCTACGACTTCCTCAACGAACCCGGCATGCAGATGTCGGTGGGCATGTTCGGCTCCCCCGAAGAGCAGCAGCGCCAATGGGAGAAGGCCCGCGGCGGTGAGGTTCCGGACAACCCCGCGCTGTCGATCCAGATGCCGACTGTCGGCGATCCGGAGATGGCCCCCGAGGGCAAGCACGCCGCCAGCGTCTACGCCTACGGCTTCCCCATCGAAGCGCCGCGCGAGCAGCACGGTCAGCTGAAAACCGAAATGGCAGAACGGGTTGTCGACAAGATCACCCGCTACGCGCCGAACTTCAAGGACATCCTGATC
Source organism: Mycobacterium sp. BK086 (assembly GCA_004362315.1). Classification (GTDB taxonomy): domain Bacteria; phylum Actinomycetota; class Actinomycetes; order Mycobacteriales; family Mycobacteriaceae; genus Mycobacterium. Next base: position 388,911 of record SNWL01000008.1, on the reverse strand, counting down.
CGCGATATCACGTTCGCGCCGTATCACATGAACACCATGTTCGCCGCACCCAACGGCGACTTCTGCCACGGCCTGTTGCAGCCCGAACTGATGGGCGTGAACCGGCCGGGCCCCAAGGGATTCATCGACGAGCCGATCCCGATCGAGGGCCTGTACCTGGGCGGGGCGGGCTGCCACGGCGGGCCGGGCATCACGTTCGTGCCGGGCTACAACGCCGGCTATCAGGTGCTGGCCGACGCGGGCCGCTAACCAGTGATTTCGGCGCGAAAACCGCCGCTGAGCGAACGAAACCGCGCCGAAATCGCTTGGAGGCTAAGGCTTGACGGCGTAGTGCAGCGCGACGATGCCGCCAGTGAGGTTGCGCCAGCGCACATCTGACCACCCGGCGTCGCGGATCTGCCGGGCCAGCGCCGCCTGGTCGGGCCAGGCCCGGATGGACTCGGCCAGATAGACGTAGGCCTCGGGGTTGCTCGACACCGCACGGGCCACCCGCGGCAGAGCCTGCATCAGGTACTCCTTGTAGACCGTCGAGAAGACCGGCACCACGGGTGTGGAGAATTCGCACACCACCAGTCGCCCGCCCGGACGCGTCACCCGCGCCATCTCGCGCAGGCCCGCCGGATGGTCGACCACATTGCGCAAACCGAAGCTGATCGTCACCGCGTCGAACACTTCGTCGGCGAACGGCAGCTTGGTCGCATCCGCGGCCACCTTCGGCACCGCGCGGGCAGCACCGGCCCGCAGCATGCCGACCGAGAAGTCGGCCGCCACACACCACGCGCCGGACTTCGTCAGCTCGACTGTCGACACCGCTGTGCCCGCCGCGAGGTCCAGCACCCGGTCGCCCGGTCCGATGCCCAGTGCCGCGCGCGTCGCCCGGCGCCATGATCGGTCCTGCCCCATCGAGAGCACCGTGTTGGTGATGTCGTAGCGGCGCGCGACGGCGTCGAACATCGACGCCACATCGCGGGGATCCTTGTCCAGCGTCGCGCGGCTCACGGTGCCGACGCTACCCGAGCGGGAATCATGAGCCCGCTCACGCGTTGCACTCAGCCATGAGCGAAAAAGTTTGGTTCATCACCGGAACATCGCGCGGCTTCGGCCGGGAGTGGACGATCGGCGCCCTGGAGCGCGGCGACAAGGTCGCCGCCACCGCCCGCGACACCGCCAGCCTGGCCGACCTGGTCGACAAGTACGGCGACGCGATCCTGCCGATCCAGCTCGACGTCACCGACCGCGAGGCCGACTTCGCCGCGGTCGCCCAGGCCCACGACCACTTCGGCAGGCTCGACATCGTCGTCAACAACGCGGGCTACGGCCACTTCGGCTTCATCGAGGAACTGTCTGAGAAGGACGCCCGCGACCAGCTGGAGACCAACGTATTCGGCGCGCTGTGGATCACCCAGGCGGCGCTGCCCTATCTGCGCGCCCAGGGCAGCGGCCACATCATCCAGGTGTCATCGATCGGCGGCATCACCGCGTTCCCGCTCGTCGGCATCTACCACGCGTCGAAGTGGGCGCTCGAAGGCTTCTCGCAGGCGCTGGCCCAAGAGGTCGCGCCGTTCGGCATTCACGTCACGCTGATCGAGCCGGGCGGCTTCGACACCGACTGGTCCGGGCCGTCGTCGAAGCGGTCGGTCGAACTGCCGGACTACGCCGAGTTGCATCGGCAGGTCGACGAGATGCGGGCCAAGCGGTGGGCCAAGCCCGGCAACCCGCAAGCATCGGCTGCGGCGATCCTCAAGATCGTGGACGCGCCGAAGCCTCCGCTGCGAGCGTTCTTCGGGGAGTCTCCGTTGGCGACGGCGAAGGCCGACTACGAAAGTCGCCTCGCCAATTGGGAGGAATGGCAGCCTGTCGCCGTTGAGGCGCAGGGTTAGCTATATAGCGCGCGCGTCAACTCTCGGTAATTGACGCGCACGACTCGCCATCCGTTCGCTGAGGTGAATGAGTCTGTCCTCGTGACCAGCAGGCATGGTGTAAGCCAACTTACGGAGTTCCAGGGCAAATTCACTGAGATCTTGGCGATACGACGCGTCGCTCATCGGCCGTCCCCCGTCGTGGAGAGGTGTTGTTGACATTTGCTGTTAGCGTTCCCCCGCTTGGCAATAAGTCTGCTCCAGACCCCTGGGTATGGAAAGGTTTCTCAGGAACAATTAAGGGTTCAGGACGGTACGGGTCACGCCGCGTGGGTACGTCGGCGGCGCCGCCCCTCGCTTCGCACCGCCTCGTAATGACCGAGTAGCTCGTCGCAAATCGCCGGCCAGGTCCGGCTGAGCACGCTGCGACGGGCAGCCAGCGAGTAGCGCGCCCGCTCATCGAGCAGATGGTCCACCGACTGCGCCAGCCGCGCCTCGAACTCGTCGACGCCGAGCAACAATCCGGTGCGGTACGGCGCGACGAGGTCCCGCGGCCCACCGGCATTGGGCGCGACGACCGGCAGGCCCGACGCCATCGCCTCCTGCACGGCCTGACAGAAGGTCTCGTGCTCGCCCGGGTGGACGAAAACGTCCATGCTCGCGAAGGCGGCGGCCAATTGTTCGCCGTAGAGCGCCCCGGTGAATACCGCCGACGGCAGCAGCGTCTGCAGTTTCTCGCGGTCGACGCCGTCGCCGACGATGACCACCTGGAGATCGTCTCGGCCGGCCAGCGCCGCCAGCCGCTCGACATGCTTCTCCGGAGCGAGCCGCCCGACGAAACCGATGATCGGCTTGCCCGCCGGCGACCACCGCGCCCGCAACGCACCGTCGCGTGCCGACGGGGCGAAGCCGGTGACGTCGACGCCCCGCGCCCACCGGTGCACACGCGGAATGCCGTGGGCGGCAAGGTCTTCCATCGCCGCGGTGGAGGGCGCCAGGGTGCGGTCGGCGCGGACGTGCAGGTGCCGGGTCCACGCCCAGGCCGCCCGAGACGCCGCACCCATGCCGTAACTTTCGGCGAACCCGGCGACGTCGGTCTGGAAGACGGCGACCGTCGGTACGCCGAGGAAGCGAGCGGCCTGCAGGCCGCCGTAACCGAGCAGCGCCGGTGAGGCCAGGTGAACGACATGCGGGTCGAAACCGCGCAGCACCCGCACCATCCGAGGCCGCGGGACACCCAGCGGCAGCGACGTCACCTTCGGGAACATCTTCGCCGGGACCCGGTGCACCCGGATTCCATCGTGGATGCGGTCGGCCGCCGGCTCACCCCGCGGGGTGTCCGGCGCGATCACGAGCGCTTCATGTCCAGTGCGACGGAGATGCTCCAGTACCCGCAGCACCGAGTTGGTGACTCCGTTGACGTTGGGCAAGAACGACTCAGCGACAATCGCAACGCGCACATATCTAGAGTGCCATCGGTGCCCGTCAGCAAGGTAGCGCCCAGGCATACACGACACGAAAAACAGGTGGAACGCGGTACCGTGCGAGCATGCGGTTCTGGTCTGTGCTCGTGGTGGCGCTGGTCATGTTAGTTACCGGCTGCAGCAAGGAAATCGCCGGTGTGGCACAGGTGGATCCGCGCGGCCCCGCGACCGAGCTGAGCAAGGACGGCTTCGGCATCGTGGTCGGCGACCCGAAGGCGCGAGTGGAAATCGAGATCTACACCGAGCCGCAATGCGACCACTGCGCCGATCTGCAGAAGGATTTCGGCGACGAGCTGTCGCGCTACATGAACCTCGGTCAGCTCGTCGTCACCTATCGGCCGCTGACGTTCCTGGACGACAAGCCCGGGGGCTATTCCGACCGGGTGAGCAACGCGATGTTCCTGGCGGCCGGGCCGAAGACGTCAGCCAAGGCGTTTCAGGCCTTCGTCCAAGACCTTTGGGGCCACCAGGAGCGACGGGGCAGCAAGGGTCCGACGGACACCGAGATCGCGGACATGGCCCACGAAAGCGGGGTTGCGCCGGCGGCTGTCGACGCGATGCGGGCAGGCAAACCCGCACTGGACCTGATCGAGATGGCCGACACCAACTTCGAGTACCTCTACGAGATCGACCCGATCAGCACCGGCACCCCAACGGTTTTCGACCTGACCAACAACGAGAAGATCGACATCTACGACAACAACTGGCTGTCCAAGTTGATGTCGACCTGAGTCACGCGGCGCTCCAAGAACACCAGTCCGGTCAGCACGAGCCCGCCGATCAGCCAGGCCACCACCGCGATCGAACCGGCCGGGATGATCGCGAGCGCGGCGGTACGGTGTTGCACCCGAACGAGATCCGGATCGTCGCGGTCGTATTCGACATAGATGCGCATACCCTCGGCCAGCTCCGAGGGATAGAGCACGCCCAGTTCGGGACGGTAGGTGACACGGTCAGGAGTCACGAACTCGATCGTCGAGCGGCGCGGCCCGGCCGAGAGCACCTCGGCCTGCGCGACACCCATGTTGCGTTCGATCTGACGATCGTTGCGCCACGCGCCCGCCACCAGGAGCACTGACTGCAGGGTGACCAATCCGATCAGGATCCACACCCCACATTTGCTCCAGCGCAACAGCTTTCGCTGTGTCGTATCGACGACGTCGGGATCGCGCCGGGGCAGTGCTGATTTCAGCAGGCCGAGGAGCCTGCCGATCACAGTGCCGCCCTGATCGCGGCATGCAACTGCCGCAGCGACGAGCGATCGGCCTTGACCTCGAGCACCCGCATGCCCTCATGCGGCTCGGCGAGCGCGGGGCCGAGCTGATCGACCTCGATCTGGCGGGCGTCGATGTGATAGGCCCGGCACAACGCGCCGACGTCGACATCGTGTGGGGTACCGAAGATTCGCGACGACACATCCGAGAACCGCGGGTCGCCCTGCTCGAGCAGTTCGAAGATGCCGCCGCCGTTGTCGTTGGACACCACGATCGTCAGGTTCTTCGGCGTCGGCTCGGTGGGTCCGATCAACAGCCCGGAGCTGTCGTGCACGAAGGTCAGATCACCGATCAGGCCGATGGTGCGGCCCGAATGAGCCAGCGCCGCGCCGATGATCGTCGACACCGTGCCGTCGATACCGGCCACGCCGCGGTTGGAGCGCACCTTCACACCCTCGTTGTTCAGCCCGACCAGTGCCGCGTCGCGCACCGGGTTGGATGCGCCGAGCACCAACTGGTCGCCCGGGCGCACCGCGTCGGCCACCGCCGCCGCGACGTGCAGGCCGGTGGTCAGTGGGTGGGCTTTCAGTTGCTCGCGGACCGCGGCCATCGCGTGCCGGTTGGCCTCCGCGCAGCGCTGCAGCCAGCCCGGGTCCGGTGCGCCGCGGGTCTCCGCCCGGGTGCCGGTGGCCTGCGAGTTGCCCGAGACGTCCGGCCAGCGGGGGCCGGTGGTCAGCGCGTACACCGGCACCGACGGATCCGCCAGCAGTGTCGACACCGGGCGGTGCAGGGTCGGGCGGCCCAGCATGATCACCTGGCGGGGCCGCAGCAGCGGCAGGGCCAGCGGGTGCAGCGGGTTGGCGGCGTGTGGCGCGGTCGGCTCGGCGACCGTGGGGAGTGCGGCCAGGTTGGGGTGCACGCCGGCGCCGTGGCCGGCGATCACCACGGTGTCGGGCGTGAGATCGATCTCCAGGGGCTGGTCGAAGGCCACCGGCGGGCTGTAGGTCCACGGCTTGCCGTCGGGGCGCCCGGGCGGCAGATCGTCGGAACCCGGGTTGGGGTCGGGCACCAGCGGCTCGCGCAGCGGAATGTCGAATTGAACCGGGCCTGCATTGGCCGTGCGGGCACCGGTGGCCGCGGCCAGCACGCGGCAGGTGGCCGAGCGCCACTGCGCATTGAGCGCGTCCAGCTTGTCTGCGCCATCTTCGGCCAGGCCCAGGCTGATCGCCGTGCGGACCTGGGTGCCGAAGTAGCCGAGCTGTTCGAAGGTCTGGTTGGCGCCGGTGCCCAGCAGCTCGTAGGGCCGGTTGGCCGACAACACGATCAGCGGCACGCGGGCGTAGTTGGCCTCGACCACGGCGGGGCCCATGTTGGCCACTGCCGTTCCCGACGTCATCGCCACGCACACCGGGGCACGCTCGGCGACGGCCAGTCCGATCGCCAGGAAGCCGGCGGTGCGCTCGTCGATGCGGACGTGCAGCCGAAGCCGGCCCGCGCGGTCGGCGTCGGACAGCGCGAATGCCAGTGGAGCGTTACGTGAGCCGGGGCAGAGGACGACGTCGCGGACGCCGCCGCGAATCAATTCGTCGACGACGACGCGCGCCTGGGCCGTCGATGGGTTCACCACTACAGCGTGTCACACGTTGTTTTCGCGGGCCTCTAGACCAAAGTGCCGGCGAAGAAGTCCAGCATCGCGTTGTTCACGGTGTCGGGGCGCTCCAGGAAGCCGAGATGACCGGTGTGGCCGATCTGGACATAACGGCCGTTGGGCAGGGCGTCGGCGACCTCTCGGCCCAGCGCCGCCGGCGTCAGAACATCGTCGGCGAACCCGATCACCAGCACCTCGGTGCGGATCGACCGGTACGCGGTCAGCCGGTTCTCCTTCGGATACACCTCGAGCTGAGCGGCCAGCCCGGCGGTGCGCTTGATCGGGAACGCGGTGAACATTTCCATCCAGTCCCCGATGGCCTTCTCGTCGTTGATCGTCTTGGGCGAGAAGTTCTCCAGCACACGCACTTTCGCGGCATAGGCGGGCGGCAGCTGGATTTCGGCCTTGGTGAGTTCGACGTCGGCGGCCCGGATGGATTTGCGGATGCGGTCCAACCGTCCGCGGGTACCCATCAGCACCGCCTGGCTGACCAGTTCGGGCCGGGCCAGCATCAGCTCCTGGGCGATGTAGGCGCCCATCGACATCGCCACCACCCGGGCCGGGCCACCGGCCACGTCTTCGATGAGAGCGGCGGTGTCGGCGATCATCTGTTCGGTGCCGAAACCGCCGGCGTTCTCGGTGGCCCCGATCCCCCGGTTGTCGAAGGTGATGCAGCGATAGCCCGCCGCCACGAAGGCTGGGATCTGGTGGATGTGCCAGGTCCGCCCGGCGCCGCCGGTGCCGGCGATGAAGACCACCGGATCGCCGGTGCCGTTTTCCTCGTAGGCCAGGTTGATCACCTGGCAGAGGCTACGCGTCCCCGTTTCCGCCTGCCCCGCGACCGTGCCGCATCGATCGCGCCGGTCCACAACAGGGACGCCGTCGCCTTGAGCTGGGTGGGGTTGGCCAGGTCCTTGGCCATCAGCGCGGTGGCGGTGGCCTTGGTGGAGGCCGACGCCTTCGACATGTGCCCGGAGTCGAACGGCGGTTGCGGGTCGTACTCGATCGACAGCTGGATCACCTTGGCGCGGTCCTCGCCGCCGATCTGGCCGGCCAGCCACAGGGCCAGGTCGATACCGGCCGACACCCCCGCGCTGGTGACGATGTTGCCCTCATGGACCACCCGTTCGTCTTTGACCGGGGTGACGCCGAGCGCCTTGAGCGCGGTCAGGGCCGCCCAGTGCGAGGTCGCGCGCTTGCCCTTCAGCAGTCCGGCGGCGGCGAGGATGACCGAACCCGAGCACACCGACGTCGTCCAGGTGGCCGTCTCGTGCGCTTGACGCACCCAGGCGAGCAGCTTCTCGTCGCGGGCGTGCTCCATGGTTGTCATCCCGCCGGGGATCAAAAGGACGTCCGGCGAAGGTGTTTCGTCAAACGAGTGGGTGGCGCCGACGACGAGGACACCGGAGTCGGCGGTGATCGGTCCGGCTTCGTGCCACAGGAATCTGACTTCGGCATCGGGCAGCCAACGCAACACCTCGTAGGGCCCGATGAAATCCAAGGCGGTGAAGCCGGGGTAGAGCACGATGGCGATCTGCATGGTTCTCTCCTCTAGACGAAGGTCTTGCGGTATTGGTCCGGCGATACGCCGACCCGGCGAATGAAGTTGCGGCGCATGGTTTCCGACGTTCCGAATCCGCAGCGAGCGGCGATGGTGACGACGGTGTCGTCGGTCTCCTCCAGCTGACGGCGCGCGGCTTCGGTGCGGACACGCTCGACGTAGGCGCCGGGCGCCTCGCCGACCTCGTCGGTGAACACCCGGGTGAAGTGCCGCGGGCTCATCGCGGCGCGACGGGCCAGATCCGAGATGCTATGGGCGGCACCGGGTTCGGATTCGATAGCCTCCTGCACGTCGCGGATGGGCTGGCGGCGCGCCCGGGGCATCCACACCGGCGCGGCGAATTGGGTCTGGCCTCCCGGCCTGCGCAGATACAGCACCAGGTAGCGAGCAACGGTCTGCGCGACCTCGGTGCCGTAGTCGTCCTCCACCAGGGCGAGCGACAGGTCGATCCCGGCCGTCACACCCGCCGCCGTCCACACGGTGTCCGAGCTCCGCAGGAAGATCGGCTCCCGGTCGACGGTGACGGCCGGGAACTCGCGCGCCATCTGGTCGGCGTACGCCCAGTGGGTGGTGGCAGTGCAGTTGTCGAGGAGGCCCGCTTCGGCGGCCAGGAACGCACCGGTGCACACGCTGACCACACGTCGCGAGTTCGCGGCCGCCCGCCGGATCCAGGCCATGGTCGCCGGGTCGTCGCGCGCGGCGTCGACGCCCGCGCCGCCGGGCAGGATCAGGGTGTCGATGTCGCGCGGCTCGGGCAGCGCCTCGCCGACGAAGGCCAGCCCGGTCGGCGTGGTGATGGGACGGCCGCCGTGAGAGACGACGCTGACCCGGTACCCGCCCTCGGTGAGCAGGGCCGCGCCGGTGAACACATCGTGCGGCCCGACCAGGTCGAGGGCCTGTACGCCGGGGAAGCCGAGGATCACCACCGATCGCGCCATGGGTTCAGTGTTGACCGTGGCCACGATGGCGTCCAGGCCAGCTACCCCACAAATCAGGACATCAGAGCTTCCGGAGCCGGCGCGTGGCCTGCAGCAGCGGCACCATCGACGCGATGCCTTTGCGCAGGCTCCGCTGCAGCGGCCCCATGTTCGCCAGCACCATGTACTCCACGCCGCAGTCGCGCCACTCGGCAGCCCGGTCGACGATCTCGTCAGGAGTGCCGCACAGCAGGCAATCGCGCACCACGTCCGTCGGAATGGCTTTGACGTGGGAAAGAGCGGTCTGCTCGTCCATGTCCTGGGGCAGGATGTCCTGCGCACCGGTGAAGCCGATGCCGAGTGGATGCTGCGCACCATGGCGGGCGAAGAACTGGTCGGACGCGTTGAGCGCCGCCGCGCGGACCACCTCGGAATCGAGCGCCTCGTCGAGATCGTCGTGGTCGCGGGCGGCCAGGGTCATGAACCAGATCGCCGGCTTGATCGCCATCGGATCCCGTCCGGCGTCGGAGGCCGCCGTCCGTACCGCCTCGAGCCGCTGCGCGTACTCCTGCGGGGTGTGCGGAAACGCCGGATAGTAGGCATCGGCGTAGCGGCCCACGGCGCGCAACATCCGCGGACCGTGCGCGGCGATCCAGATCTCGGGCCACTTTCCCTTGTATGGCGGCAGGTCGAAGAGGGCATTGCGGAGCGGGAAGTACGCCGAGTCGCGATTGACCAACTCCCCGCGGGAATCCCACAGCGCCCGGATGGTCGCCATGGCTTCCTCGAATCGGGCCACCGGCTTGGACCACTCGACGCCATAGGGCTCGTTTCCCTCTCGTTCGCCGCTACCGATCCCGAGGATCGCGCGTCCCCGCGTCAGCAACTGCAGTGTGGCCGCCGCCTGCGCGGTGACCGCCGGATTGCGTCTGCCGCTATCGGTGACCCCGACGCCCAGACGCAGACGCGCGTGGTTGCGGGCGGCGATGTTGCCGAGCATGGTCCACGGCTCCAGATACGCATCGCCGCGCGGCAGAAGGCTTGCGCCGCCACAGTATTTCGGGTTGTTCCACAGGGACCGGGGAAACAACGAGTTCAGGTGATCGGGCACCCAGAACGAGTCCAGCCGAGCGGCGGCCGCGGCCACGTAGTTGGCTCTGGTGAGGAAGTCGACCGTGGGGCGTCCCGCCACGATGGGGTCCATCATTCCGATGCGAAGCGTTGACATCGCTTCAGTGTCGGGGGCCCCGCGTGGCGCCGATAGCGTAGTCCGCTACTGCATTCCTTCCCGTCGGGCCCTGTCCTCGTTGAGATACTCGTCCATCAACGGTGTCTCGGCGACGATCGGATAGTCGCCCGTGTAGCCGACACGTTCACGCGCCATCTCCAGCACCCGCCCGCGCACGGCGTACCAGCCCACCATCAAGACGGGCACGATCACCACCAGTGCGACCAGATTCCAGTAGTTCTCGTAACACATCAGCCCGGTGACCACCGCGAGGAAAACCAGGGTGGCGTAGCTGGTGTACGGCGTTCCCCACAGCCGGAACGCGGGCCGGCTCAGAATGCCCTTCTGCGACCAGCGGTACAGCTGGATCTGACAGATGACAATGGTGCCCCACGACGCGATGATGCCCAGTGCCGACAGGTCCAGGGCGATGTTGAACGCCTCGGCGGGCACCACCAGATTGAGGATGACCCCCAGCACGGTGAAGCCGGCCGTCAGCGAGATGCCCGCGAACGGCACACCCCGTTTGGTCATGCGCCCGGTGAATTGTGGTGCGCTGCCGTTCATCGCCATCGATCGCAGTATTCGGCCGGTGGAATACAGGCCGGCGTTCAGACTCGACAGCGCGGCGGTCAGCACCACGAAGTTCATGATGGTCCCCGCCGCGGGCACGCCGATGCGGGAGAAGAACGTCACGAACGGGCTCTCGCCCTGTTTGTAGGTGGTGTAGGGAAGCAGAAGTGCCAGCAGCACAAGGGATCCGACGTAGAACACCGCGATGCGGACGACGACCGAGTTGATGGCCTTGGGCATCACCTTTGCGGGATTCTCCGTCTCGCCCGCGGCTGTCCCCACCAATTCCACTGCGGCATAGGCGAAGATCACACCGGAGGTGATGACCACCAGGGAGAGCAAGCCGGTCGGCAACAGGCCGCCGTTGTCGGTGATCACCGGCGGGCCCGTGGTTGCACCTTCGACGGTGAACCGGCCGGCCAGGAACACAATGCCCACGACAAGGAATGTGACCAGTGCGATGACCTTGATCAGCGCGGCCCAGAACTCCATCTCGCCGAAGACCTTGACCGAGATCATGTTGACCGTGAGAACGATCACCAAGGCGATCAACGCGATGGTCCACTGCGGAATCGCTTTGAAGGCGCCCCAGTAGTGCATGTAGAGCGCGATGGCCGTCACATCGACGATCGAGGTGCATGCCCAATTGAAGAAGTACATCCACCCGGCCACATAGGCGGCCTTCTCCCCCAAAAACTCTCGGGCATAGGAGACAAAGGACCCTGACGACGGCCGGTGCAGCACCAGCTCGCCCAATGCTCGCAGGATGAAGAAGACGAACACCCCGCACACGGCGTAGACGATGAATAGGCCGGGACCCGCCGTGTGGAGGCGTCCGCCAGCGCCCATGAAAAGGCCGGTACCGATCGCTCCCCCGATGGCGATCATCTGTAACTGCCGGGGTTTGAGACCTTTGTGATAGCCGACTTCTTCGTGGGCCAACGCTGAATTGTCGTATTTCGTGGGCGCTGCCATTGCCCGGGGATATCCAGCCGGGACCTGACCCAAAACCCTTAAGCAGTTAAGCTTCTGTTACGCAATATTTCTCGGCCGTCACGTCAATACTCTGGTCACGAGTCCTGCGAATTCCGTGCATGTCTGGTATCGCCGCTCCGGCCGCTTGGCCATCGCCTTGGCCAGAATGGAGTCGAACGCACGGGGCACCCAGCTGACGTGTCGCGAGACCCGCGGCGGCGGATGGTGAAGGTGTGCATCGATCAGGCCCATTGGCGTCGCGGCACGAAATGGCGTGGTATCCGTGATGAGTTCGACGGCAGTGCAGGCCAATTCGTATTCATCGGTCGCCGGAGTCGGGCGCTCTCCCGCCAGCAGTTCTGGCGCGGCGTAGGGCAATGACGCCTTGACGTAGGTCGGGCGCGCGGCCAGCGGCGGGGGTGGCTCACTGGTCAGGTGAGCCACCCCGAAATCGACGAGCACCGCACCGTCACGCGAAAAATCCTTGTTGACAAGGATGTTGGCGGGCTTGACGTCACAGTGCACGACGCCGTTGCGGTGCGCGTAATCCAGCGCGTCAGCGATCTGGTTGAGCACCGACAGCTTGTCGGCCAGGGTCTCGAGCGCCATGGCGTTACCGCCGTCGACGTATTGCATCGACAGCCACGTCGGCCCGTGATCCGCGACCGCCACGATGTGCGGATGGCTCAGCGTCTGGGCGATCGCGAACTCGCGCCGCATGCGCTCCAGAGCATCCTCCGAGCGATCCGCCTCGCCGAGGACCTTGAGCGCGAACACATCCGAGCCCCGGTGCGCGAGGTACACCGTTGCACTGCCCCCGCGTCCCACCGTTCTGTCGACGAGGTAGCCGGCGAACTCATCACCCGGACGCAGCACACGGCAAGCCTATCGCCGGACGAAGTAGTGGCCCTGGTCCAGATCCTCGAGCAAGCCGATGCCGGTGGGATGCCAGCCGAACCGCCGGCGGGTGATCGCGCTGCTGGCCGGGATGTCGAGGGCGAAGAATGCGCCGATCCAGGCGAAGTGGTCGATCGCGTTCTCCGGCGCGACGCTGGTGACGGGCACGCCGAGGTTGCGACCGATGGCCTCGGCGATCTCGCGGGTGGCGACTCCCTCCTCGCCGATCGCGTGCACGACGGTTCCGGGGTCGGCGGATTCAGCGGCAAGCCGGAACAGGACCGCGGCGTCGTCGCGATGGACCGCCGACCAGCGGTTGGCGCCGTCGCCTACATAGGCCGCGACGCCCTTCTCGCGGGCGACATTGATCAGCGTCGGGACGAAGCCGTAGTCGCCGTTACCGTGCACGGTCGGGGCGAGCCGCACGATCGACACCCGCACGCCTCGATCGGCGAACGCCAGCGCGGCCGATTCGGACAGCCGGGGCGACTGCGGATTGGCGGGCTGATCCTCGGTGAGGACCTGACCGACGGCGTGGCCGGCGGTCCCGCTGGTGACGACGAGCGGGCGGCCGGAGTCGGCGAGGGTTTCGCCGAGGGCGGTGATGGCTTGGCGGTCGAGTTCGCCCGCGTTGACGAAATCGTTGAAGTCGTGATGGAAGGCCAGGTGGATGACGCCGTCGGCGTCCATGGCGCCGGTGCGCAGACTGTCCAGGTCGGTGAGGTCGCCGCGGTGGACCTGGGCGCCCGCTTCGGTGAGTTTCTGGGCAGACGCGTCGGATCGGGCCAGCCCGACCACCTGGTGGCCGGCGGCGAGAAGATCGGGCACCACCGCGGAGCCGACCCATCCGGACGCTCCGGTGACGAATAGTTTCATGGCACTTCCTCCATGTCAGTCGCTGTCATCAGGCTCTAACGGTGATGTCAGCACCTGTCATCACGATAAAATTCCCCCATGGGTCGCTGGGAGCCGGACGCACGGGGCCGCCTGCAACAGGCGGCACTGGCCCTGTACGCCGAGCGCGGGTTCGATCAGACGACGGTCGCCGAGATCGCCGAGCGGGCCGGGCTGACCGAACGCACCTTCTTCCGCTACTTCTCCGACAAGCGCGAGGTGCTGTTTGCCGGGCAGCGCCCGCTGCTGGAGATGATGACGAAAGGTGTTGTCGACGCGCCTGATTCGGCCGGTCCCCTGGACGCCGTCAGCAGTGGACTGCAAGCCGTGGGCGCGTTCTTCGACGGCCGCCGGGAATCCTCACGGCTGCGGCAGACGGTGATCGACGCCAACCCGGGCCTCCAGGAACGCGAACTGAGCAAACGCGCCGCATTTTCCGCCGCGATGGCCGACGGCCTACGGCAGCGCGGTGTATCCGAGACGATCTCGCGCCTGACCGGTGAGGCCGGGGCCTCGGTATTTCATCTGGCCTTCGAGCAGTGGCTGGCCGCCGACAAGCACGACCTGGCGTACTTCGTGCGCCGCGCGATTGCCGACCTCAAGGCTGGGCTCTAGAGGCAAGGAGGGGGAAACACTCGCGCACGCGGGTGATCCACCAGTCGCGACGCTCGGGCGGGGCGGCGAGCGCAGCAAGGCGCGCCGGATCGGGCACCACCTCCCCGACGGGCAGACCGCCATCCACGGGCACGATATCGGCGACGTCGTCGACGAACAGCGAGCCGGTGCCCAGCCCGCAGGCGTGCTCCAACCGCGGCAGCGCCGCCGCCGCGGCGAGTCCCGCCGCGATGCCGACCGCGGTGTCCAGCGCACTGGACACCACCACCGGGATGTCGATTTCGGCGGCGATGTCGAGCATCGCGGTGACCCCGCCCAGCGGAGCGACCTTGAGCACCGCGACGTCGGCCGCCCCGGCCCGGACCACGGCCAGCGGGTCGGCGGCCTTGCGGATGCTTTCATCGGCGGCCACCGCGACCTGCACCCGACGGCGTACCTCGGCGAGCTCGTCCACGGTCTTGCACGGCTGTTCGAGGTATTCCAGCGGACCATCGGCACTGAGCGCCGCCGCCGCGGCAACCGCCTGCTCGACCGTCCACCCGCCGTTGGCGTCCACCCGCACGGTCGGAATCAGCGCACGCACGGCATTGACCCGGGCGACGTCGTCGGTCAGCGTCTGCCCCGGCTCGGCGACCTTCACCTTGGCGGTGCGCGCACCGGGAAAGCGCGCCAACACCTCGGGCACCTGCGCGGCAGGCACCGCGGGCACCGTCGCGTTGATGGGCACCACGGAGCGCAGCGCGGGAGGCCGTGCGCCGTAAGCGGATTCGATCCCAGAAGCCAGCCAGTGCGCGGCCTCGGGCGGCTCGTACTCGACGAACGGACCGAACTCGCCCCAGCCTGTCGGCCCGTCGATCAGAGCAGCCTCACGAATCATGATGCCGCGGAAGCGCACCCGCATCGGCAGCGCGACAACGTTCAGCCGCTCCAGCAGATCGTCCAGGGAGACCGACATCAGATCGCGCGGTCGCGGTTCTCCCAGTACGGCGAGCGCAGGTCGCGCTTGAGCAGCTTGCCGGTGGGGTTACGCGGCAGCGCCGGGGAGATCTCAACGCTGCGCGGGCACTTGTAATGCGCCAGCCGCTCCCGGCACCAGGCGACCAGTTCCTCACTGGAAGTCTCACCGCCGGCGGACAATTCGACGACCGCCTTGACCGACTCGCCCCACTTGTCGTCGGGGATGCCGAACACCGCGGCGTCGAGCACCGCGGGGTGATCGGTCAGCACCCGCTCGACCTCGACGGAGTAGATGTTCTCCCCGCCGGAGATGATCATGTCCTTGAGACGATCCTCGACGAAGATGAAGCCGTCCTCGTCCAGTCGGCCGATGTCACCGCTGCGGAACCAGCCTTCCTCGGTGATCGTCGCCGCGGTCGCTTCCGGCTTGTTGTGGTATCCCTTCATCAACTGCGGTGAGCGGAACCACAATTCGCCGGGCTGACCGGTCGGCACGTCGGCAAGGGTCTCTGGGTCGACCACCCGCACCTCCGCCTCGCGGGCGGGCTTTCCCGCGCTGAGCATCCGCTCCGGTCGGGACTCGTCGCGGTGCGCCTCCGGCGGGAGCTGCGTGATCGCACCGCACACCTCGGTCAACCCGTACACCTGGATGAAATCGGTGTCCGGCCACGCCTTCAGCGCGGACTTCAGCAGCGCGGGCGGCATCGGTGATGCGCCGTAGACGAACGTCCGCAGCCCGCTGAACAATTTGACCGCGTCCTCGCCGGACTCGAGCACCTTGCCCAGGACAGCCGGCACCAGGAACGTGCGATTCGCGCCCTGCAGCAGTGCACCGGCCAGCGACGCACCGTCGGCCTCGCGAGTCATGATCGTCGGGATGCCCGCGTGGATGCCGTACT
The DNA here is from genome assembly GCA_004362315.1 of Mycobacterium sp. BK086. Classification (GTDB taxonomy): domain Bacteria; phylum Actinomycetota; class Actinomycetes; order Mycobacteriales; family Mycobacteriaceae; genus Mycobacterium. The sequence goes on along the minus strand of SNWL01000008.1, from coordinate 373,190 downwards.
GCACGTAGGCCGAACCACCGACGTGGAACAGCGGCATCGCCACCATGTTCTTGTCGTCCTCGCCGAACTCGAAGGTGGCCGCATTGATCGTGTGCGCCAAGATGTTTCGCTGGGACAACACCACACCCTTGGGCCGGCCCGTCGTGCCCGAGGAGTACATGATCAGGCAGGTGTCCTCGGGGTCGACCTCCGCGGGCCGGCCGACAGGTGTCGCGGCGGCCAGCAGCGCCTCGTACTGGTCGCCGTCGGTGCCTTCGGGCGTCACCTCGATGACGTCGGTGACATGGGTCAGCTTGTCGCGGATCTTGTCGATCGCCCCGATCAGCTCGGTGCCGACGATCAGCAGTTTGGCGCCGGAGTCGTTGAGGACGTAGTCCATCTCGTCGGCAGCCAGCCGGAAGTTGATGACGGCAGTGGCCGCCCCGATCGACGCGGCGGCCAGCTGCAGCTCGACACAGGCGGGATGGTTCTTGTCCAGGAAGGCCACCACGTCGCCGCGCCCGATGCCACGCGCCACCAGTGCCCCGGCCAGCCGTTGGATCCGGTCGTTCCACTGCGCCCAGGTCCAGCTGCGGCCGAGATAACTGACCGCCTCACCATCGGGCTTGTGTTGCGCCCAATAGGTCGGCCGGTCGTCGAGAAAACGCGGTTCGGGTGCGTGCATACCGGCCAGAGTGCCACGTCAGGTCGACGGCGAGCCAGCCTTCGGCCGCAGCAGCACCCACGCGACCACGATCGCGACGGCCGGCACCACCGCCATGATGAGGCTCAGGTCGTGGATGGCGGTCAGCCAGCTCTGCGTCGCCTCCGACACCACCCAGCGGGCTTTCTCCGGGTCCAGGACCTCCGCGCCGGCCGCCGGGCCGGGCACCCCGCCGTGCGCGACGCGCAACGCGTCGCGCGCCTGCTCCTCGGTGATCCCCGATCCCTCCAGCTTGTGCCGGCCGTCTTGCAGGAACAGCGTCGTGCCCACCAACGCGAACAGCGCCGGACCCAGCGAGTAACTGGCTTGTCCGACAGCGGGTTTCACCGCCGAGATGACGCCGCCCAGCTCGGCGGGCGCACTGGACATCATGATCGTCGACTGCGGGGTCTGCACCACCGCACCGCCGATCGCGTTGAGTGCCACCGCGACACCCATCACCACGATCGGTGTCTCGGCGTCGAGCACCACCAGCATCACCATGCCGACCAGCAGAATGGCCAGGCCCGCCACCAACACCGCGCGCTCCCCGAACGCGGCGACCGCCCGGCCCGCCGCCGTCGCCGCCAGCGAGGCCAGCAGCACCGCCGGAATCAGCAGCAGCCCCAGCAGTTCGGGTGACTCACCGCGGATCGTCACCAGGTAGTAGGCGAACAGGATGGTCGCGCCGCCCTGCAGGAAGTTGAACGCCGCACCGGCGATCACCGCGGCGTTGAACCGGCCCGAGGAGAAAATCCGCATATCCAGCGCCGGCGCAGCGGTGTGCCGCTCCCACCACACGAACGCCACCGCCAGCGCGATCCCGACCAGGATCTGCACCAGCGCGCTGACATGGAAGCCGCCCTGCAACTGGGTCAGACCCAGGATCAGCAGGATCAGCCCGACGGCGATCAACAGGATCCCGACGACGTCGAGCTTGCGTTGCCAGCGCAGTGTCTCCGGCACGTACTTCCACGTCAGCGCGAGCGTGACCACGGCCAGCACCGGGGTCACCAGAAAGCAGGCGCGCCAACCGAAATGGGTCGCGAGCCAGCTGCCGATCGCAGGCTGGAAGACGCTCAGGAAGTGACCGACCCCCAGATACATCGCGATCGCCGCGGCGCGTCGTCCCGCCGGGAACACCGCGTTGATGATGGCCAGCGACAGGCCGAGCACGAACGCGAAGCCAATGCCCACCCCGGCCCGCGCCACCGTCAGCACCGCCACGTTGGGCGCCACGGCGGCCAGAACGCCGAATCCGATCGAGCCCCAGCAGCCGATGACGAACATCCGCTTCATGCCGAACGCGTCGCCGAGCGCACCGGCGCCGAGCACCGCAGCGGCCAGCGTGAGCGTGGCCAGACAGGCCAGGAAGCTGGCGGTGCTGGGGCTGAATCCCAGACCTTTGCGTACCTCGGCGAGGTTGGCCGACAGGATCGTCGGATCGCCGGCGGTGATGCTGTAGCCGAGCCCCATGGCCACGATGGTCATGGTCGCCGCGCGCCCGGTGACCTCCTGCTGCTGCGGCATTCGCGAATGCTAATCCGCGGTTCGCCGTATCCGGATGGGTCCGCGCCATTCGGCATCCGGGTCGAGTACCTCGCCCTTCTGGGTGATGACGACGTCGCCGCTTCTGGCCAGTTCGCGGGCGAGGTTCCGCGCGGTGTCCATCAGGTCGCGCCAGCCGTCGGCGTCCACCGCGCGGGCGGCGTCGGAGGGACAGATGGTCCTCGGCGCACGCTCGGCCGTCAGGTTCAGAATCATGTCGCGTAGCCGCTTGTCGACGTCAGTCATCGAGACGCCCTTCCTTCCGAACTGGAACACGTTCTAGTGTGGACGGCATGAGTGACGAGCTGCTGCGCCATCCCATTCATTCCGGACACCTGACGGTAGGCGCGCTGAAGCGCCACAAGGACAAGCCCGTGCTGTTCCTGGGTGACACCACGCTGACCGGCGGCGAGCTCGCCGACCGCATCAGCCAGTACATTCAGGCGTTCGAAGCGCTCGGCGCGGGGTCGGGCGCGACGGCAGGGCTCTTGTCGCTGAACCGGCCGGAAGTGCTGATGATCATCGGCGCCGGCCAGACTCAGGGTTACCGGCGCGTGGCACTACACCCTCTCGGCTCGCTGGACGACCACGCGTATGTGCTCAACGACGCCGGGGTGACCTCGCTGATCATCGACCCCAACCCGGCCTTCATCGAGCGGGCGCAGGGACTGCTGGAGAAGGTGCCCGCACTCAAGCAGGTGCTGACACTGGGCCCGGTGCCCGAGGCACTCGGCGACTCCGCAGTCGACCTGATCGCCGAGGCCGCGAAGTACTCCCCCAAGCCGTTGGTCGCCGCCAACCTCGCGCCCGATCACGTCGGCGGCATGGCCTACACCGGTGGCACGACCGGCAAGCCCAAGGGTGTGCTGGGCACCGCGCAGTCGATCACGACGATGACGACGGCGCAGCTCGCCGAATGGGAGTGGCCGGACAACCCGCGGTTCCTGATGTGCACACCGCTGTCGCACGCCGGCGCGGCGTTCTTCGTGCCGACCGTCGTCAAGGGCGGCGAACTGGTGGTGCTGACGAAGTTCGACCCGGCCGAGGTGCTGCGGGTGATCGAAGAGCAGAAGATCACCGCGACGATGCTCGTGCCGTCGATGATCTACGCATTGATGGATCACCCCGACTCGAAGACCCGCGACCTGTCGTCGCTGGAGACCGTGTACTACGGCGCCTCTGCGATGAACCCGGTGCGGCTGGCCGAGGCGATCCGCCGGTTCGGCCCGATCTTCGCCCAGTACTACGGACAGTCCGAAGCACCGATGGTGATCTCGTACCTGGGTAAGAAGGACCACGACGAGAAGCGGCTCACCTCCTGCGGCCGCCCGACGCTGTTCGCCCGCACCGCACTGCTGGATGCCGACGGTAAGGAGGTGGCCCAGGGCGAGGTCGGCGAGATCTGCGTCTCCGGACCACTGTTGAGCGGCGGGTACCACAACCTGCCGGAGGAGACCGCCAAGACGTTCAAGGATGGCTGGCTGCACACCGGCGACATGGCGCGCGAGGACGAGGACGGCTACTGGTTCATCGTCGACCGGGTCAAGGACATGATCGTGACCGGCGGGTTCAACGTGTTCCCGCGCGAGGTCGAGGACGTCGTCGCCGAGCATCCGTCGGTCGCGCAGGTGTGCGTGATTGGGACACCGGACGAGAAGTGGGGCGAGGCCGTCACCGCGGTCATCGTGCTGCGGCCCGACCACCCCAGCGACGACGCTGCCGTGGCCAAGCTGACCGAAGAGATCCAGGCGTCCGTCAAGGATCGCAAGGGTTCGGTGCAGTCGCCCAAGCAGGTGATCATCGTCGACTCGGTGCCGGTGACCGCGCTGGGCAAGCCGGACAAGAAGGCCGTGCGGGCGCAGTTCTGGGAGGGTTCGTCACGCGCCATCGGCTGAGCCGGCGGCGAAAATTGAGTAGTCGACCACGCAGGACCACAGGTCGGCTGCGGCGCATACTCGAGTGATGTTGTCCCGGGTCATTCCGCTCGAGTACCTCAAAGAGCGGGACCTGATGTACTGGCTGCCGCCCGGCGGCGTGGACAACGACGTGTGGGCGGACACCTGGGTGATCATCGCCGAGCTCGAATCCGCTGACGTCACACCGGTTCTGGAACTCCTGAGCGACAGCGATATCGGCGGATACGCCGCCCGCCCGCGCCTCGTCAACAGCCCCGGAGCCGGCCGTCAGCTCTATGTGGACGTGCAACAGTACAACAAGGCCCTCGACGTGCTGATGCTGTTCCTTCGGCGGAAGGAACAGCCGCCGATGCCGCGCTCGGAACCGATCGGTCCGAAGATCCGCAGCAAGATCAAGGTTCCCGCCGTGCCCCGCGCCGTCACACTCGTACTCAAGGTCGTGGTGAGCGCCGCCCTCATCGCGTTGTTCCTCTTCCTGGTCTACACACAGGGGCCACGACGCTGGCCGGGCGTGCACGGGGTGCAGCACCCGGCCCCCACCTCGGAAGCACCGGGCATCGAGGGGAGCACGCCCTAGACCAGTGCGACGATGGTGCAATGCCAGTTCGCGCCGTGCTGTTCGACTTCTCCGGCACCCTGTTTCGTCTCGAGGAGGACGACAGTTGGTTCGCCGGCATGGAATTGATCGACGAGGACGGGCGCCGGGCCGTCGACGAGCACGCCCAGGCCGAGCTGATGGAACGTCTCACTCATCCCACCGGGGGTTCGGTGACCAGGACCGAGGAAGCGCACCGCGCTTGGGTCAACCGCGATCTCGCCCCTGCCCTGCACCGCGAGGCCTACCTTCATGCACTGCGAGACGCCGGGCTGCCCGACGATCACGCCGAATCGCTCTACGGGCAGGCGATCGACCCGGCCTCCTGGGTGGCCTACCCCGACACCGTCGAGGTGTTGCGGTCGCTGAAGGCCAACGGCCTGCGGACCGCGATCGTCTCCAATATCGCCTTCGACATCCGCCCGGCGTTCCGCGCCGCGGGCGCCGATGCCGACGAGTTCGTCCTGTCCTTCGAAGTCGGTGTGGTCAAACCCGATCCGCGGATCTTCCACATGGCGTTGGAGCGCCTCGACGTCACCGCCGAGCAGGCCGTGATGGTCGGTGACAGCGACGAGAACGACGGTGCCGCCCGCGCGATCGGCTGCGGCTTCATCCTGGTCGACCCACTGCCTGTCGCCGAACGCCCGACCGGGCTGATCGACCCGCTGCGTGATCGGGGCCTGCTGCTCTAGGCGTACCTTTTGGGCATGGCCGACTCCGAGCGCATCGCACCGCCGTGGTGGCTCAAGCCGATGAACAAGGTCTTCATGCTGGCGATGCGGCTCGGTCTGGCCCGCTTCGGCGGCGAGTCACCGTTGGTGCTGACCGTCGTGGGCCGCAAGTCGGGCAAACCCCGGTCCACGCCGATCACACCGTTCACTGTGGACGGCCAGCGTTATGTGGTCGGCGGGTTCCCCGGCGCCGACTGGGTGCTCAATGCCCGCGCGGCAGACGTCGCGACCCTTACGCAGGGCAAGAAACGTGAGCAAGTGCGCATGGTCGAGCTCTCCGTAGACGACGCGCGCCCGCTGCTGCGGGCGTTCCCGACGCTGGTGCCCACCGGCGTCAGCTTCATGAAGAACGCCGGCCTGGTCACCGAAGGCAGGCCCGAGGAATTCGAAGCACTGGCCGGCCGGTGCGCGGTGTTCCGATTCGACCCCGTAACCCAGGATGGAGTTCAAACACCTTGAGTGACAATCCCTTCGACCCGTCACAGTGGCGCACGATCGACGGTTTCGAGGACCTGACCGACATCACGTATCACCGCCACGTCTCCGACGGAACGGTGCGGGTGGCGTTCGACCGGCCCGAGGTGCGCAACGCGTTTCGCCCGCACACCGTCGACGAGCTGTACCGCACCCTGGACCACGCCCGGATGTCGCCGGACGTCGGCGTGGTGCTGTTGACCGGCAACGGGCCCTCTCCCAAGGACGGCGGCTGGGCGTTCTGCTCGGGCGGCGATCAACGCATCCGGGGCCGCAGCGGCTATCAGTACGCGGCGGGCGAAACCGCCGAGACCGTCGATCCGGCACGGGCCGGCCGGCTGCACATCCTCGAGGTACAGCGACTGATCCGGTTCATGCCCAAGGTCGTCATCTGCCTGGTGAACGGGTGGGCGGCCGGCGGTGGCCACAGTCTGCACGTGGTCTGCGACCTGACGCTGGCCAGCCGCGAGCATGCCCGGTTCAAGCAGACCGACGCCGACGTGGGCAGCTTTGACGGGGGCTACGGGAGTGCGTATCTGGCGCGCCAGGTCGGGCAGAAGTTCGCCCGCGAGATCTTCTTCCTGGGCAGGCCCTACACCGCCGAGCAGATGCACCACATGGGTGCGGTCAACGAGGTCGTCGACCACGCCGACCTGGAGAACGTGGGCGTGCAGTGGGCCAAGGAGATCAACGGGAAATCGCCTCAGGCCCAACGCATGCTGAAGTTCGCCTTCAATCTGCTCGACGACGGCCTGGTGGGTCAGCAGCTTTTCGCCGGGGAAGCCACCCGGTTGGCCTATATGACTGACGAGGCCGTCGAGGGCCGCGACGCGTTCCTGGAGAAGCGTGACCCCGACTGGACGCCGTTCCCCCGCTACTTCTAGCGGTTTCGGCGCGGTTTCGTTCGCTCAGCGGCGGAAAACGCGCCGAAGCGCTCGGAATAGACTCGACAGCCGTGAATCCCCTGCGCCGCAGACTGACCGACGCCATCGCCCTGACCGGCATGCGCCCGCCGCTGAGCATGCCGACCGGCATCAACATCGACCTGCGCGGTAAGCGGGTGCTGGTGACGGGCGCGTCGTCAGGGATCGGCGCGGCCGGTGCCGAGCTGTTCGCCGCACAGGGCTGCGATGTCGTGGTGGTCGCACGGCGAGCCGACCTGCTCGCCGAGGTCGTCGATCGCATCACCGACGCGGGCGGACGCGCGAGTGCGATCACGTGCGACCTGTCCGATCTCGACGCCGTCGATGCCCTGGCCGACGAGGTCGGCGCCGTCGACATCCTGGTGAACAATGCCGGCCGCTCGATCCGCAGGCCGCTGGCCGAGTCGCTGGACCGATGGCATGACGTTGAGCGCACGATGCAGCTCAACTACTTCTCGCCGCTGCGGCTGATCCGCGGCCTGGCGCCCGGCATGATCGAGCGCGGGGATGGCCACATCATCAATGTCGCGACGTGGGGCGTGTTCAGCGAGGCCTCCCCGCTGTTCGGTGCGTACAACGCGTCGAAGTCCGCGTTCAGCTCGGTCAGCAGGGTCATCGAAACCGAATGGTCGGGCCACGGCGTGCATTCGACGACCCTGTACTACCCGCTGGTGGCGACCCCGATGATCGCGCCGACCAAGGAATACGACGGCCTGGCCGCCCTGACCCCCGAAGAAGCCGGCCAGTGGATGATCGACGCCGCCCGGCATCGCCCGGTCCGCATCGCTCCCCGCATCGCCGTGACGGCCCGCGCGCTGGACATCGTCGCCCCCGGTGTCATCAGCCGGGTGATGAAGCGTCAGCGCCTACAGCCCAACTGAGGTAAACACAACGGCATGGAGATCCTCGCGAGCCGGATGCTGCTCCGCCCAGCGGATTACGCATGCTCGGTGTCGTTCTACCGGGATGCGCTCGGCCTGGCGATCGCCCGTGAGTACAGCGGCGGCACCGTGTTCTACGCCGGGCAATCGCTGATCGAACTGGCGGGCCACGGTGCACCCGAGGATTCCGGGACCGGCCCGCTTCCGGTGTCGTTGTGGCTACAGGTCCGCGATCTCTACGCCACCCAAACGCAGCTGCGGGAACGAGGTGTGGACATCGCGCGCGAGGCCCGTCACGAACCCTGGGGCCTGCACGAGATGCACGTCAGCGATCCCGACGGCATGACACTGATCTTCGTGCAGGTGCCCGACGATCACCCGCTGCGCCGCGATACGCGCGGCTAGTGGGCTAGTGCGTTTCGAGCGGCCAGCCCACCGAGGCCAGCCGCGCGGCAACCTGGTTCAGCTCTTCGGGATTGGGTTCCTTCTCGATGACCTCACGGACCGCGTTGTGGATCTGTTCCTCGGTCACCGGAGCGTCGAAGTCGATTTCCCGAAGGATCGAGTGGGCCGCCTGCACGACCTCATCCTCTGACAGCGACCTCTTCAGCAGGGCCAGCAGCGGGTAATAGTCCTTGGGCGGAACACCTTCGGGATAGCCCTTGCGCAACCAGCCGAGGATGTTTTCGAAAGGCGAGTGCTGCGGTTCGACAGTCATCGCAGCATCACTTCTTGAGCATCGGGAAGAGGTCCACACCGAAGTGATGGATGATCGTCGACCTGGTGATCCACGCGACGGCGGTCAGGATCACCAACCCGACGAAGATGAAGAGCAGGATCCCGAGATACTTCAGCGCCGGGTTGGCCTTGTGGATCTCATGGTCGGCTTCCTCACCGCCGGCGCCGAACGAGTAGGCCAGCATGCCGGTCGCGAAGATCGCGGGCAGGCCGGCACCGAGAATGAGTCCGACCACCAGCACCTTGAAGATGGCTTCGAAGTACGTCATCAACGTGTCCTTTTGCTTGTCTTTGGTGATCAGACCGTGGCGGTCGGCTCGGCCGGCTTGGCGTCCTTTGCGGCCGCGCGGACATCGGCGGGCACCACGGAGTTGGTCGACGAATCCCAATCTGCGTTGACGTTCGAGGAGTCGACCTTCTGCTGCTGGGCGCGCCACCACATGTAGAACGAGAGGCCGACGAGGACCAAGAAGATCAGGCCATCGCCCATCAGCTGCGAACCGCTGACGTCCTTCACGACGTAGGACAGCCAGTAGGACAGCGCGCCGACCAGAGCGGCCGCGGGCAGCGTGACCAACCACGCCACCGCCATGCGGCCGGCGACCGCCCAGCGCACCTCGGCGCCCGGCTTGCCGACACCGCTACCGAGGATCGACCCGGTGGCGACGTGAGTGGTGGACAGCGCCATACCGGCAGCGCTGGAGCTGAGAATGATTGCGGCCGAAGAGGCTTCGGCGGCCAGGCCCTGCGGCGACTCGATCTCCACGAGGCCCTTGCCCAGCGTGCGGATGACCCGCCAGCCGCCGATGTAGGTGCCAAGGCCGATCGCCAGCGCACAGCTGAGGATGATCCAGAACGGCAGGCCGTCCTTCTTCACATCGCCGGTCAGGTGGCCGGTGGTGATCAAGGCCAGCGCGATGACACCCATCGTCTTCTGCGCGTCGTTGGTGCCGTGCGAGAGCGCGACCAGCGAGGCGGTGGCGATCTGTCCCCAGCGGAAACCTTCTTCGCGGCGCTTCACAAGAACCTTGCGGGTGATGCGGTACACCAGCCAGGTGCCACACGCGGCGACCAGGCCGGCGATGACCGGCGCGGCGATGGCCGGGACGAGCACCTTCTGCGTGACACCGGCCCAGTTGACGCCGCTGGTGCCGAGCGCGGCCAGGCCGGCGCCGATCAGGCCACCGAACAGGGCGTGTGAGGAGCTGGACGGGATGCCGAACAGCCAGGTCAGCAGGTTCCACAGGATGCCGCCGATCAGACCGGCGAAGATGATGGTCAACCCCATCGACGCATCGATACCCGGTAGCAGGTGACCCGTCTTGCCGTCCTGGACCTTCAGGACCGACGTCGTCACCGTCACCGCGACCTCGACGGAGAGGAAGGCGCCGACCAGGTTCAGGATGCCGGCCAGGAGCACCGCCGTCTTGGGCTTGAGCGCACCCGTGGCGATCGAGGTGGCCATGGCGTTGCCGGTGTCGTGGAAGCCGTTGGTGAAATCGAAAGCCAGTGCCGTGGCGATCAGCAGCACCAGGATGATCATCTCCGCGCTCATAAGTCAGATTGTGGTGGTTGAGAGGGTCCTTTGACCAGCGGCCGAAAGTCCTCGAACTGCACATTTGCGAACGTCCCGCTGCTGTTCATTCCTGGTTTACCTTGAAGCCATCCACGGTTCGGCTGGGCCGCCGGATCGGGGGTACCACAGAGGCGCGGCATGTTCCTGCCGACTACCATCTGGGTATTCCACTGGGCGTCCACACGCCCCCGCCAGGGAGATGCCGCGGTGACCAAATTCCTCACCAAGATCGTGGCCTGGATCAAGGCCGGCTACCCGGACGGGGTTCCGCATCCCGACCAGGTGCCGCTGCTGGCGCTGCTCCGCAGACGTTTGAGCGACGAAGAGGTCATCGCCGTCGCCACCGCGCTTCTCGACCGCGGCGCGTTCGACCACATCGACATCGGGGTACTGATCACCGAGATCACCGATGCGTTGCCTACCCCAGACGACATCGACCGGGTTCACGACAAGCTCGCGGCTTTCGGCTGGCCGCTTGATGATCCACGAGACAGTGAGGACGTCGAATAACCACTCTGCGAGCGCTCGCCATCCCGCCCGGCCCGTCGGCGCAGTCAGTCATGGCTGCCTTGGATGGCGTCCTCGACGGACGTGACGCACCTCTGGTTCCCATCCCGGCCGGCGACTTGCGTGAAAGCGAGTTGCTGACAACGTCTTTGCGGGTCGGTGAGGAGATCGCCGACGACGTCGCACTCGTGGTGTCGACGTCGGGCACGACCGGAACCCCCAAGGGCGCGATGCTCACCCCCGCGGCACTGGTCGCGAGCGCGTCGGCCACTCACGACCGCCTCGGTGGCCCCGGCACCTGGCTGCTCGCACTGCCGAGCCACCACATCGCCGGCATCCAGGTTCTGGTACGCAGCCTGCAGGCCGGCACCGTGCCGGTCGAGCTGGACGTGTCCGCTGGCTTCGATCCCACCGAATTGCCTACAGCCATCGCACAACTCGGCTCCGGGCGCCGCTACACCTCGCTGGTCGCCACCCAGCTCGCGAAGGCACTGCTCGACCCCGAGGCCACCGCGGCTCTGGCGGAACTCGACGCGGTGCTGCTCGGCGGTGGTCCCGCCCCCCGGCCGGTGCTGGACGGCGCGGCGGCCGCGGGGATCGCGGTGGTCCGCACGTATGGCTCCAGCGAGACCGCAGGCGGCTGCGTCTACGACGGGGTGCCGCTGGACGGGGTGACGATCCGGCTCGACGACGGCGCCCAGCCCGGCGAAGGACGCATCGTCATCGGCGGACCGACCCTCGCGCTGGGTTACCGCAACCGGCCGGACCCTGACCCCTTCGACGAACCCGGTTGGTTCCGCACCGACGATCTCGGCACCCTCGACGAGCACGGCGCGCTGCGGGTTCTCGGGCGGGTCGACGAAGCGATCAGCACCGGCGGGTTGACTGTGATGCCTACGCCGGTCGAAGCCGTCCTGTCCCGGCATCCGGCCATCGCCGACTGCGCGGTGTTCGGCATCGAGGACGACCGTCTCGGCGAGCGTGTTGCGGCCGCTGTGGTGCTTGTCACCGGCGCGCTCGAGCCGACGCTCGACCACATCAGGGACTACCTCGGCGAGTCGCTCGACCCGACGGCCGCCCCCCGCGAACTGCACATTGTCGATGAGCTGCCGCGGCGCGGCATCGGCAAACTGGATCGCCGCGCGCTACGCGAGCGATTCGCCAACGGCGGTGACCTACCCGGCGGCTACGGCTGGTGAACAATGGTTTGCACCGCCGCATAGAGGGGACAGGACAGTAATGGACGAGCTGAAGTATCTCGACCTCCACGGCAACCGGGTGGCCTACCTGGACGAAGGCCAGGGCGACGTGATCCTGCTGCTGCACGGCATGGCCGGTAGCTCGCAGACCTGGCGGCGGGTATTGCGGCCGTTGGCCCGCAAGTACCGCGTCATCGCACCCGACCTGCTCGGCCACGGCAATTCGGCCAAACCACGCAGCGACTACTCACTCGGCGCGTTCGCGGTGTCACTGCGCGACTTCCTCGACGAGCTCGGGATATCCCAGGTCACCGTCGTCGGACAGTCGCTGGGCGGCGGGATCGCGATGCAATTCATCTACCAGCACCCCGACTACTGCCGCCGACTGATCCTGATGAACAGCGGCGGCCTCGGCCCGGACGTCGGCTGGACGCTGCGGCTGCTGTCGGCACCCGGAGCCGAGCTGATCATGCCGATCATCGCGCCCCCACCGGTGCTGAGCGCCGGTGAACGCGTGCGCTCGCTGTTCGGCAAGATGGGCATCCGGTCGCCGCGCGGCGGGGAGATCTGGAGCGCCTACAGCTCCTTCGCCGATGCCGAGACCCGGCAGGCGTTCATCCGCACGCTGCGCGCGGTGGTCGACTACCGCGGGCAGGCCGTCAGCGCGTTGAACCGACTGCACATCGCCGAGATGCCGGTCATGGTCATCTGGGGCGATCAGGACGCCATCATCCCCGTCGAGCACGCCTACGCCGCCGCCGAGGCGCGCCCCGACGTCCGACTCGAGGTCCTGCCCGGTGTCGGGCACTTCCCGCAGGCCGAGTGCCCCAGCGACGTGGTCGACCTGATCGACGACTTCATGTCCACCACGGTGGGCGCGGATATCGAACAGCCCGCCACCCAGGCGTGAGCGCCGCGGCCGACCGCTTCGCGACCGCCACGGTCGCCAGGCTGGCCACCGTCACTCCCGATGGCCCCCCGCACTTGGTGCCTATCGTCTTCGCCGTCGCCGAGGGATCCGTCTACACCGCGGTGGACGGTAAGCCGAAGACCACCCAACGCCTCCGGCGGCTGGCCAATATCGAGGCCAACCCGCGGGTGAGCATCCTTGTCGACCACTATGACGACGACTGGTCGCAGCTGTGGTGGGTGCGGGCCGACGGCATCGCCACGATCCATCACAACGGATCGGCCTGCGAGCGTGGTTACGAGTTGCTGCGTGCGAAATACCCTCAGTATCAGTATGTTCCGCTGGATGGCCCGGTGATCGCGGTGGACGTCGATCAATGGTCGTCCTGGGGCTGCTAGGCGCCGAAATCGACCTCACGGCTGCGAATCTCGCGATTCCACAGCCCTGGTGCCGATCTCGCGACCGGAATGCGGCTGACCGCCCGTACGCTGGAGAGTTGTGAGCATCGGTCGCAAGGAAGCGATCGCGGTAACCGTCGGAGTTGTCCTGGTTGTCGCGGCGTTCGTCGTGCCGCACCTTCACCTCGGCATCGTCACTCCGCTGATCAACAGCACCCCCGAACAGATCAAGAGCTTCGCCGACACCGCGCCCATCTTCGGCTGGTGGAACGCCCACGTCGGCTGGGGCACGATTCCGGCGATCCTGATCGGCGCCGCCGTCGTGGTGTGGGGAGCGTCGATCGCCAATCGCCTGTCGTGGCGGGCGCTGACGCTGACGGTGTGGGCGACGTCGTTGTCGTGGGCCTTCGCGCTGGCGATGATCGACGGCTGGCAGCGCGGTTTCGCGGGGCGGCTCACCGCCCGCCACGAGTACCTGAATCAGGTGCCGACGATCACCGACATTCCCGAAGCCGTGCGCACGTTTGCCAGCCGAATCCTTGATTTCCAGCCGAATTCGTGGATCACCCACGTCTCCGGCCACCCTCCCGGCGCGCTCCTGACGTTCGTCTGGCTGGACCGGATCGGGCTGGGCGGCGGCGCCTGGGCCGGCCTGTGGTGCCTGCTGTTCGGGTCGTCGGCCGCGGCTGCGGTACTGGTGGCCGTGCGAGCCCTCAGCGACGAAGGAACAGCCCGGTTGGTAGCGCCGTTCGTCGCGGTGGCCCCGACCGCGATCTGGATCGCGGTCTCCGCTGATGGCTACTTCGCCGGAGTCGCTGCGTGGGGTATTGCTTTGCTGGCCTTGGCCGTTCGCCGAACTGTGCGCTGGCCGATGCCGGCGGCTGTGGCGGCGGGGCTGGTGCTGGGTTGGGCGATCTTCCTCAACTACGGCCTGGCGTTGATGGCCATTCCCGCGCTGGCGGTCCTGATCTGCGCGGCGTCCTGGCGCGATGCCGTTCGTACGTTGGTTCCCGCGGCATTGGGTGCGCTCGCCGTGGTCGGCGTGTTCGCCATCGCTGGATTCTGGTGGTTCGACGGCTACACACTTGTGCAGCAGCGCTATTGGCAGGGCATCGCCCTGAACCGGCCATTCCAGTACTGGAGCTGGGCCAATTTCGCGTCGGTGGTGTGCGCGGTCGGCCTGGGCACCGTCGCCGGCATCGGGCGGGTGTTCGACATCGCGGCGATCAAACGGCGCTCTGGACTACACCTGCTCGTCCTGGCCGCGCTGATCGCGATCGTGTTCGCCGATCTGTCGATGTTGTCCAAGGCCGAAACGGAACGGATCTGGCTACCGTTCGAGGTCTGGCTCACTGCCGCCGGCGCCCTGCTTCCCGTCCGGGCTCAACGATGGTGGTTGAGCCTCAACGTGATCGGCGCCCTGGCTCTCAACCACTTCATCCTGACGAACTGGTAGCACCCGGTCACCGACCAGATACAGCAGCGCAGCGCCCCAGACCACGCCCAGCGCTATCCAGAAGCCGGCTTCATAATTTCGGTCCAGCACACTCGGGTTGTCCAGGTGCTGGCCCGGCTTGTCGAATACCGGGATGGCCAGCAGTACCAGCACCACCGTGGTCAAGGCGGCCACCAGGACCGGTGTCCACCATTTGTGCGGCAAGACGCGACGGCCCGCGAACCCCAACGCCACGCAGACGGGTGCAAACACCGCATCGTGCAGCAGCACACCGATCAATGCCCACGTCACGATGCGGATGATGACCTCGGTCGTGTTGTCCATCACCAACATCACACCATAGGCGCCCACGGCGATCCCGATTATCATCAAGAACACCCGCACGGCGGTCATTCGACAACCTCGATACGCGACAGCCACTTCGTTTGCAGCACACCCGGTCTCGTCGGCGCGATCAGTCGGCACGGGTAGCCATGGTCGAGGTCGAGGGTCTGACCGTTGACTTTGAGCGCGATCAAGGTCTGCGCGTCGCGGGTGTGGCGGGCCGGCAACACCGTGCGGGAATAGGGGCCGGGTGGTTCCAGCGAGATCATCCGGACGTCGGAGTCCGGTTCGGCCCCAACTGTTTTGATCAGGTCCGCGAGGACCACTCCGGTCCACTCGGCATTGGCGCTCCAGCCTTCGACGCAGGCGATGGGCAGCTGGTGTGTGACTTGGGGCAGGGCTGCCAGTTCCTGAACGCTGAATGTCTTCACGGTGTCGCCGTTGGTGACGGTCAGCCGGTAGTCGGGCGAGGGTGCGCTGCCGAGTACACCGGCAGCGAACGCCGAGCGGTTCACCGGGACACCCTGGGGACCGTCCCCTGACCGCGGTGCCAGCAGTGAGACTCGGCGCAGCCACGGAATCGTCTGCCCCGCAGTCAGGATCGTCGCCACCCCGACGGCGATCCAGGTACCGTGCAGCACGGCGCGCCGGCTCGGTCCCTCGTTGACAACACCAGCCGGAATGGGCTCCAGTGGTTCGCCGAGTGCCCGCCGGATCACCGGGAGTTTGACACCGATGTGCACGAGCACGGCACCGGCCGCCACGTAGGCCATCGCGTAGTGGCTGGTGGTGAAAAAGAATTTGAACGCGTACCACTGGGCAATGTTCATCAGGCCGGTGGACAGCTGAAAGATCATGGAGCCCACGAGAACCAGGATCGAAGCCCGCTCGATCTGACGGGTCAGCCCGCCGATGATGGGGCGTTCGAACAGCTTGGGGTACACCGACCACAGCTTGACGAGTAGAAGCGGGATCGCAGCGATTCCGGAGATCACATGCAGCCCCTGCGTCACCCGGTACAGCCACACCGGCCGGGTGGGCCAGAAGAACCACGGCGCAGGGTGCTGGATGAAGTGACTGATCAGCCCCGTGACGAAGCAGATCGTCACCGCGACGCCCAGGGCGAGGCCGACCCGGGCCGTCACAGCGGTGCCACGCAAGCCCACGTGGCCGTTCGTCCCCGACCGCGGCGTCATCTCAGCGCGAGGGTCGCCACGACCCGATGCCCGATCGAGTGAAACCCGGCCACGGCCAACCCGACCTCTTCGGCCAGTGCCGCCGCACAGTCGACGCCCACCGACGCCCATCTGAACCACGGCCCGACGCTGCGCGACGATTCCAGCCGCACCCACCTGGTTTGCACACCAACCGTGCCCGGATCGAACTCCGCCACGCAGTGACCACCGGCCCGCAACAACTCACCGGCCCGCTGCAGGATCCTGCGCGGGTCGCCGGCCAGGCCGACGTTCCCGTCGGCGAGAAGCACAGTCTGCCAACGGCCGGTGCCCGGCAGCGGCTCGAAGACATCGCGCAACAGGGCGGGGGCCCCGCTGTGCCGCGCGAGCCGCACCGCCGTCGCCGACTGGTCGACCCCCAGTGCGGGAATCCCCCGCTGGACCAGGTTGGCCACCAAACGCCCTGGACCGCAACCCAAGTCGATCGTCGGCCCGTCGCACATCGCCACCACTGCGGCGTCGAACTTGGTATCGGCGCCGTGGCCGCCCAGCCAGCTGTGCACCGGAAGGCGATGCACAGCGCCGTCGTCATGGCGCAGCCAACATCGCTCACCTGTCAACGCCCGATCGTAGAGCTGTCCCAGCATGTCAAACCCCTTGGGTGACTTGGGCGAACCGGCTCGATGATCGGCAGGCCGCACGGACGGGTGGTATGTCGTCGACGGTGTCGACATCGTGAAGCTCTTCGACGAGGTGCACAGATATCTGTGTGTGCCGGAGGGCGGCCAGCGTTACGGCGCCCGTGTCGGACCGTGACATCGGGACATTCCGCAGGCATTCAGCGGCCGCGGCGTCAGCGACCCCCAGCACCCACCAGCCGCCGTCGCGAGCCATCCCGAGTAGGGCTGGCACAGCGAGCAACTCGCGGGCACAGTCGGTCAACAGGTCCGCGCTCACCTGCGGGGTGTCCATCCCGATCTGCAGGACAGGCTGGTGCGACGTGGCCGCGGCGGCGTCCGCGTGGGCATTGGCCAGGCGGTCGCCAAAGCCGTCGCCGCGCTGGCCGATCACAGTGAACGCGCTCAGTCGGTCACGGATGTCCCCGGCACGGCAGGCCCGAGCGAGATCGCCGGTCATCGCCACCACCCGATGCGTGACCGGCGTAGCGGCCACCGCGTCGAGGGTGTCCAGCAAGGCCGCGGCGGCGATGTCAGCGGCGCGGCGGTCACCGAGCGTCGCCGCGAGTCGGGTCTTCGCCAGTCCCGGCACCGGCGCCTTGGCCACCACCAACGCGGTGACCGGCATTCGGCCCGGACTGTCTGTCACGAGATGACCTTCCAGAAGTCGACGGCAGCGGTGAGACTTCCTCGCACCGATCCGCTGACCTTCGACTTCCCGCCGGTGCGCGGACCGTAATCGACGTCGACCTCCACCACGCGCCAACCTGCGGCCGCGGCTCGGACCAGTAATTCGAGCGGATACCCCGAACGGCGGTCGGCAACCCCGAGCGCCAGCAACGCAGCACGATTGGCCACCCTCATCGGTGCGATGTCATGCACCGCCAGACCGTGCCGGCTGCGCAACCGCCAGCACACGGCGGCGGTGCCCAGCCGCGCATGCCAGGGCCACTTCAGGCCACGTGCCGGCCGGCGACGACCCGTCACCATGTCGGCGCCACGCTCCAATTCGCCTATCAGGCGCGGCAGATCGGCCGGGTTCAGCGAACCATCACCGTCGAGCACCGCGACGACGGGTGTCTGCGCGGCGACCACACCGGCGTGCACAGCCGAGCCGTAGCCCGGCCGTGCTTCGCTGACCACATCGGCACCGTGGCGTCGGGCAACCTCGGCCGTCCCGTCGGTGCTGTTGTTGTCGACCACGAGGGCGCGATATCCAGCCGGTATCGCAGCGAGAACAGCGGGCAGGGAATCCGCTTCGTTCAGACAGGGCAGCACCACGGTGACGGCACACTCGGGCATGCACCCAACCTAACCGCGCGGGTCCGTCCGAGTGGATGACAAAACAATGACATCGACGCAGGTGGCGGCCGCTGTTGGTTACGGTGTTGAGCTATGACGCCCAGGGTCCTGATCGCCGACGACGACACCGTCGTCCGTGACGTCGTGCGCCGCTACCTGGAGCGCGACGGCCTCGAGGTGACCGTTGCCGGCGACGGCACCGAGGCACTACGGGTGCTGGGTACCGAACGGATCGACCTGGCGGTGCTGGACGTGATGATGCCCGGACCGGACGGTCTGTCCCTTTGCCGCACTCTGCGTCAGGGCGGCGACTACAGCGTGCCGGTGATCCTGCTGACCGCACTCGGCGAAGAGGACGACCGCATCGCCGGTCTGGAAGCCGGCGCCGACGATTACCTCACCAAACCGTTCAGTCCGCGCGAGCTGGCGCTGCGGGTGCGTTCGGTGTTGCGGCGATCGCCAGCTCCGGCGGCGGCGCTGCCACTGGAGTACGCGGTGGGTGAGCTGAAAGTGTCGACCGCCGCGCGCTCCGTCTACGTCGCGGGCCAGCCGGTCGGTCTGACCAACCGCGAATTCGAACTCCTGGTGTTCTTCCTGACCCACCCCGACACCGTGTTCTCCCGCGAGGATCTACTGCAGATGGTGTGGCACTGGGACTTCGGTGACCTGTCGACGGTCACCGTGCACGTCAAGCGGTTGCGCGCCAAGCTCGGCGAGCATCACCGCATCCAAACAGTCTGGGGCCGCGGGTATCTGTGGCTCGGCGAGGCCGGAGGAGGCCACCATGCCCCCGCATGAACTCGCCAGGATGGCGGTACTGGCGCTGGCCTGCTCGCTGCCCGTTGTCCTGCTGGGGGCGTTGGTGATTCGGCTGGCCCGGTCGCTGTCGATGACCGTGACGATGGCGGTGCTGGTGCTGATCCCGACCCTGGCGACACTGACCGGAGTCCTGGGCGCCAGCGGGTTCATGATCACCAGCACGTTCACCTCGATTGCCATCGTCCTGCTCATCGTGGCGATCGTGACGGTGCCCGCGGCGGTCATGCTGGCCCGCTATCAGGCCCGAAGAACCGTGTGGGAAAAGGAAATCCGCGATTCGGAGCGAATGGCCGAACAGTCCCGACGACAACTGGTGGCGTTCGTGAGCCATGACTTGCGCACCCCGCTGGCCGGCATCCGGGCCCTGGCCGAAGCCATCGCCGACGGGGTCGTCAGCAACGGTGAAGTCCGGGTGCAGGCCAAAAACATTGAACACGAATCAATTCGGCTGTCCGAGATGGTCGACGACCTGTTCGAGATGTCGAAGATCAACGCCGGAGCGGTGCAGGCCCCGTATGAGAAAGTGGCGCTCGACGAGGTCGTCGACGACGTCATCGCCGCCCACAAGATCGCCGCCGAACGCGCCGGCGTCAGCCTGGCCGCCTCGGTCCCCGCCGAGCCGGTACGTGTGATGGGCAGCGACCGGGCACTGGTACGGGTGCTGTCCAATCTGGTGGCGAATGCGATTGCGCATACCCCGGCCGGCGGGACGGTGACGCTTGCGCTCGGTACGGACGACGACGCGGCGTGGGCCCGGGTGGACGACACCGGAGTCGGCATCGACGAGGCCGACCTTCCCCGGGTCTTCGACATTGCCTACCGCGGGTCGAATAGCCGTGTCCCGCGCGAAGATTCGTCACTGCCGAGCGGATCTGGCCTCGGTCTGGCGATCGCGGCAGGTTTGGTGCAGGCCCACCGGGGCACACTGTCGGCGCACAACACCGAACACGGCGCTCGGTTCGAGGTCCGTCTGCCGCACGCCGGCTAGCTGTCGGTAGCCTGATACCCGTCTGTGGTGTCCGAAGGGAGAACATTGATGTCGGTAGCTCAGCGCGAACGCGCCGCCCTGGTCGCCGCTCTGCGCGACGTCGGTCCGGACGCCCCCACCCTGTGCGAGGGGTGGGATGCCCGAGACCTGGCTGCCCACTTGATGGTTCGCGAGTACCGCGTCGATGCCGCACCGGGCATCCTCATCCCCCGCTTCGCTGCCCACACCGCCAAGGTGCAGGATGACGTGGCCGAGCACACCGAGTGGGACGCCCTGGTGGGCAAGGTGGCGGCCGGACCGCCGCTCTATTCGCCGCTCAAGCTCGTCGACTCGGTCGCCAACGTCGCCGAGATGTTCATCCACCATGAGGACATCCGCCGCGCCCAGCCGAACTGGGAACCTCGGAGCCTGGATTCCGATCTGGCCGGCCGGCTGCGCCGCACCCTGTCGATGATGGCCCGGCTCACCCTGTCGAAGATGCCGGCCCGGGTGCAACTGCGCACCCCGGACGGGGAGACCTTGCTGGTCGCCGGACACGGCCCGGCCGTCACGGTGACCGGCGCACCCGAGGAATTGCTGCTGTTCTCCACCGGGCGGCTGGCCCGCGTCGACTTCAGCGGCGACCCGGAGGTCGTGCGGGCCGTGCAGGCCGCACCCAAGGGTCTGTAGATCAGTCGTCGAGTGACCTGCTGAGCCGCTCGGCGGCGGCCAGGTAGTCCTCGATGAACTCCAGGACCACCTCACGGGCGGGCTTGACCTTGTTCATCAGGCCCACACCCTGGCCGACGAAGTAGGTCGCCAGAGCTTGCGCCCCCGGGTGCCCGCCCTCGGCCAGCTTGTCGATCCGGCGCAACACCGGCTCGGCGATCATGTTCTGCAGAGGTAACGGCAGCGGCTGCCGACCGCCCTCGTGCGGCGTCCACGCATCGGTCCAATCCGAAACCAGTTGCCGTGACGGCTTTCCGGTGCGTCCGGCCGATCGCACCGTGTCCCGCGACGTCGCGGCCAAGAACTTCTGCACGGTGTGCGGTGCGGTCTCGGCCTCCTCCGTGGTCAGCCATACCGATCCCGTCCACGCACCCGCGGCGCCGAGCGCCACCGATGCGGCCATCTGCCGGCCGGTCACGATCCCCCCGGCCGCCAGCACCGGGACCTCGCGGATCGGCTTGATGGCTTCGATGACTTCGGGAATGAGGACCAGCGTCGTCACCTCTCCGCAGTGCCCGCCGGCCTCGGTGCCTTGCGCGACGATCAGATCGACGCCCGCATTGACCTGTTTGACCGCGTGCTCTTTGGCGCCGACGAGTGCGGCCACCGGGATACCGGTCTGCTTGCCGGCCTCGATCATGTAGTCCGGCGGAACGCCAAGTGCGTTGGCCATCAACTTGATCGGATGATTCAGCGAGACTTCGAGCAGGCTCGCGCCGGTGTCCCCACTCAGTGACGATGCGGCCATCCGCGGCTGGTCGCTGATGTCGATATCGTGGGCGGCCAGCAGCTCGTCGATGAACGCCCGGAAGTCGTCGGGGATGCGCTCGGTGAGCTGACCGAACGAGAGGTTCTCGCCCTTGCCCTCGAATTTGGCGGGCACGATGATGTCGACGCCGTACGGCTTGCCCTTCACCTGCTCGTCGATCCAGCTGAGTTCCTGGTCGAGCTGATCTGGGGTGTAGGCGGTGCCGCCCAGCACGCCGAAGCCGCCGGCGTTGGTGACTGCCGCGACGACATCGCGGCAGTGGCTGAAGGCGAACAAGGGGAAATCGATGCCGAACTGGTCGCAGATCTCGGTCTTCACGAGCCCCAGTATGCGCTCAGCCCCCCTCCCGACCAACCACCGGGTTGAGAAGGGGGCCGAGCGCGTAACTCCGGTCAGGCGGTGGCCAGCGCCTGGGTCGCTATCAGCGCCTGCGCCACCCCGGCCACGATCGACGCGAGCCGGATGGCCTCGAAGATCACCGTGCGGGACACCTCGGCGTCCCGGAGCTCCTTCTCGTGGGCGGCCAGGCACTGATCGCAGCCGTTGATCGCCGACACCGCCAGCGACCACAGTTCGAAATCTGCCTTGGCCACACCAGGATTGGCGATGATGTTCATCCGCAGCCCCGCTCGCAAGTCGTCGTAACGGCCGTCCAGCTGGTGACGGGTGCGGTAGAACACATTGTTCATCCCCATGATGGCGGCGGCACCCAGCGCGGCGTGATAGGCCTCCTCGGACAACACGTCGAGAGCGTCCTCGGTGACCTCGCGCAGCAGCTGCTCGGACTTGGTCGCCGCGGCGGTCGCCACCAGCGCGCCCCACAACTGCTGTTCGGTCAGCTCGGTCGAACGGGCGATGCTGCCCAGGTTGAGCTTGAGATCCTTGGCGTACTCGGGCAACGCCTCTTTGATGGCGTCGATGCTCATGTCAGACCGCCTCGGCCAGAAGCTCACCGGCGTCGATCGTCGGATCGCCCTTCTTCCAGTTGCACGCACACAACTCGTCGGACTGCAGCGCGTCGAGCACGCGCAACACCTCGTCGACGTTGCGGCCGACCGACCCGGCGGTCACCGACACGAACTGGATCTCGTTGTTGGGGTCGACGATGAAGGTCGCGCGATCGGCAACACCGTCGGCATTGAGCACGCCCGTCGCCAAGCACAGTTCGCGCTTGAGATCCGACACCATCGGGAACGGCAGCTTCTTGAGGTCCTCGTGCTGCGCCCGCCACTGGAAGTGCACGAACTCGTTGTCCACCGACACTCCGAGAACCTGCGCGTCGCGGTCCTCGAACTCATCGTTGAGTTTGCCGAAGGCGGCGATCTCGGTGGGGCAGACGAACGTGAAGTCCTTGGGCCAGAAGAAGATAATGCGCCACTTCCCCGGGCTGTCCGAGCTCGTCACCTGGATGAAATAATCGTCGGGCTGCTTGGCGTCGACCTTGGACAGGTCACCACCGACAACCGCCTTCAGGTCGTAGGCCGGGAATTGATCACCGATTGTCAATAGCGCCATGGGTATCACCACTCCTCGAATATCTAAATTGGAACCATTCCAGATTCTGCCAGGCGTGGTGGCGTTTGGTCAGGCCTCGGCACCGGAAGGTGACCATTGTCACCAGTTCCGGGGACCGCCGTCCTCGCGGTTCAAATACCCACGGAGAGAGGGGATTTAATGGCTGTGGCGCGGGTCACGCACGCAGCGGCTCGAACGCGAAGTTCCGCAACCCCTGATCGGGATCGATCGCGGCCCGGAACCCGAGCGACTCGGCAGCCAGGGTCGGATCGGCGACGATGTGGCGGACATCGCCGCTGCGATACTGGCCGGTGACCACCGGGGCGGCTCCCCCGCGAGCCTCACACAGCCGGGTGGCCACGGTCATGATCGAGATCGGTTTGCCCGAGCAGACGTTGGCAGCCAGAAAGCCGCCCGCATCCGATTGGATGGCGGCGACGTTGGCTGCGGCGACATCGTCGACGTGGACGAAATCACGCATCTGGCCGCCGTCCTCGTAAACTCTTGGGGGTTCACCCTTTTCGAGGGACGACCGAAATATTGCGGCCACTCCGGAATACGGGGTGTCGCGCGGCATGCCCGGGCCGTACACATTGTGGTAGCGCAACGCGACGACGGAGCCACCCGTCGACTCCGCCCACGCCAGCGCATAGTGCTCCTGGGCCACCTTGCTGGCGGCGTACAGGCTGCGCGGGCGCAACGGAGCCTCCTCGCCGACGAGCTGCCACGAGAGTTCTTCTCCGCCAACCGGACACCGATGCTCGAACACCCCGGCGTCCAGATCGGCGCGCGTACGCGCGAGCGGCTCGACCGCTCCGTGATCCGGACAGCGGTATCCGCCTTGTCCGTAGACCACCATCGACGATGCCAGTACCAGCCGCTGGACCCCCGCGGCGTACATCTGCGACAACAACACCGCCGTGCCGTGGTCATTGTGTGAGGCGTAGGACGGCGCGTCGGCGGCATTGACTCCCGCACCCACCACCGCCGCTTGATGGCACACGACGTCGATTCCGGAAATCAAACGCGACAACGCATCCGCGTCGCGCACGTCGACCCGGTGGCAGCCGTCGGGCAACACGGCAGCCGGCCCATGAGCAGCATCGAGCATGACGTCGGCCGCCACCACCTCGTGCCCGGCGTCCTGAAGCCTGGCGCGGATCCGGCTCCCGATGAATCCGGCTGCGCCGGTGAGCAACACCCTCATGGCAGGTCGAAGGGCAACTCGACACCATCATGGGCGAGGCAATGTGTGCACGCACGGTCAGAAGGAACCTGATCGATGGCCTCGAGCACCAGCTTCTTGAACGGCCCCATGTTCTTCTCGAATTCCGCGAAGACGTCTACGGCGCGCACCCCAGCACCGAGGTCGACGCCGGCATCCAGATCGGTGACCAAAGCTATTGCTGCATAACACATTTCCAGCTCACGCGCCAAGACAGTCTCGGGATATCCGGTCATGTTGATCAACGTGAACCCTTCGCGCGCGAACCACTGGCTCTCGGCTCGAGTGGAGAACCGCGGCCCCTGCACCACCACCATGGTGCCGCCGTCGACAACCCCGGGCAGATCAGCGGCCACCGCACGCAGTGTCGGGCAGTACGGGTCGGCGAACCCGACGTGAATGCCGCCGGAGTCGAAGTAGGTATCGGCGCGGCCTCGCGTCCGGTCGACCAGCTGATCGGGTACGACGACCGCGCCGGGACCCAGCTCCGATGTGAGACTGCCGACCGCGCACGGCCCGAAAACCCGTCGCACTCCCAGTGCGCGCAGCGCCCACATGTTGGCCCGATACGGCACGGTGTGCGGCGAGAACTCATGAGTCAGACCATGTCGCGGCAGGAAGGCGACCTCATGATCACCGACTCGGCCGACGGTGATCGGCGCACTCGGCTCACCGTATGGAGTGTCCAGGTTCACGCTTCGCGCGTCGGACCCGAAGAATGAGTAGAAACCGCTGCCGCCGATGACTCCGAGCATTCGACCATTGTGAAGGATCGGGCGTGGCAGCCGGCGTCTCGTCAGGGATCCGTAAGATCAGGTGCCGAATCGGTCGCCCTCAGCCGGGCGCTGATCCGGCGGCACCCGTCACCCAGAGCAATCATCTGCCGTCTGCTCAAGTCATCCAGAAAGTGCGCGCGCACCAACCGGGCGTACGTCTCCAGCGAGGCCGTGGTCAGCCGCACGCCTTCCCTGGTGATCGTCGCCAGCACCCGTCGCCCGTCGTCACTGCTCGCCTCCCGGCTCACCAGCCGGCGCCGCTCCAGGCGCTGGGTCTGCTGGGTCAGGGCGCTGGGAGTGACCATCAGCATCTCGGCGAGGACGCCCATCTGGCTGGGGCCGTTGCTCTTCAGATGCGACAGCAGCTGAACGTCGGCCA
Organism: Mycobacterium sp. BK086; assembly: GCA_004362315.1. Taxonomy (GTDB): domain Bacteria; phylum Actinomycetota; class Actinomycetes; order Mycobacteriales; family Mycobacteriaceae; genus Mycobacterium. Next base: position 347,999 of record SNWL01000008.1, on the reverse strand, counting down.
GGCTCAGCTTGTGTTGGTGCAGCAGACCGCGGTTGACGACGGATTGCAGCGCTGTGGCCACCGAATCGAAATGCAGCCACGCACTGGCCTCGAGTTCGTCGAAGCCGAGACTCAGATACCGCTGGTACGCGGGGCGAAAACCGTTGCCGGCGTTCGGTTCCCACTCATACCCGGGCAGCGGGTCCTCCACCCATTGGGCAGAGGACCCGCTATCCGCATCGTCATGATGCATCGAGTGGTCTACCCCGCTGCGCTACCACCGCGGTGCGGCCGTGCGCTCTTGGCTCCGGTCGACGTCTTGGCGCCCGTCGACTTCTTGGCGCCTGCGGCAGCACGGTCGGCCTTGGTGGCCTTCTTACTGCTCGCCTGCGGCGCACCGGCACGCGCGGTCCTCGCCGATCCGGCGACGCCCGAGGGCGCCGCGGCAGACTCGGCCGCGGCCGCCGACTTGGCTGCCCGGTTGGCCGCACCGCTGGGTGCCGGGGCACCGATCGCAGTGGCGATCGCCTGCGGAATCGACACCAGCAACGAGTACACGAGGCCCTGGTTGAAGCCGGAGGTATCCGGCGGAGTGAGCAAGCCCGGGTACAGGGTCCCGTCAGTGGTCGTGTAGCCGTTGATGATCGCGGTCGTGATGTTCGGCCCGAGGTCGAAGAACGCCTGGGCGGCCGCCGAGTAGTCCTTGTCATTGATTGCGTCGAGGAAGGCCTGCGCAGTGTCACCGGTCGCCCGGATCACGCCGCCGACCGGCCCGACCACACCGAGGACCAGACCGAGCAGCGACTCGAGACCCGTCGCCGCCTGGACTGCGGCGTTGAGGTTGGTGGTGATCTGACCGGGGATCGCGACAACCGGGAAGAACGGCAGCCCGACGTTCAAGACGATGCCCAGGACCGCGTCACTCAAGGTCGATGCCGCCCCTGCCGGATTCCCGTCGCGGAGCTGCTGGAACGCGGTCTGGAGAGCTTGGGGGAAGGTCGTCGTGAAGTAGTCGACCGCAGCCTTGGCTCCATCGCCGAGTGCGGTCGCGACGATCTTGCCGTACCCGATCCAGTTCGACGCGGTCTGGCGAAGGATCGGTGCGGGGTCGGCGAGCCACGCGGAGCCGAGCACACCCGCGTTGGTGACGGCCGCGGTGAACACGTCCACCCATGGCGCGATGGGGTTGGGCAGCGCGGCGAGTTCCACCGCAACATTCGAAACGGCAGCGGAGACATTGACTTCCGACAACGGCAGGGCGACCGAACCGACTGGCTGAATCGGTGACAACGCGATGGCACTGGCTCCGACCAGCGCTACCCCGGTCGCAACGGTGGACCGCACAGCTATGTGCATGTTTACTCCCGTCAAGGCACTCACTTGGACGCGGCAAACAGTAGCTGAGGAGAATCTGAGAAAAGGATGCATTCAGAGAAGTGCTTACGTGTCCGTCAGCACCCCCGGGCCCCGTGCAATCGCCGGAGTTCGCAGAGTCGCTGGTGGGCGATTGAATTCAACGCCAGAGCAAACAAGATCGTGCTCCTAAATGTTTTAGGGCCGCAACTAGTCCAGATCCGGACTGAAACCTGTTATCGCCGGAGTTTTTATTAACTGAACACTTTTGCATACCTGTCACCACCCACCGCCTACCACCCGTAATGCGGATATCGGTAGTTTGCTGAATCAAGTTGTTCCTGACATGCCGTCGTACGCAGATGCTTAATTCAGCTAATCGATCACGGCAATCGTGCCGCGTGATCCATCGGCAAAGGCGATCGCTCCCGGTGAGGCGTTTTCAGCAGCGGCCCGCGCCGCTCGGATCGGGACAGACACAACACCTGGCTAACGAGTGTCCAGTCAGTTGCCAGGATCGGCAGCTACGTACGGCGAGCCAGGATCACGCGGAACCAGCAAATCCCTGATCCCCGCCAGCCCTGCGCCCCGGCGTCGCCGAACCCGGTGCGTGCGACGATTGCGGTCATGGCGAGCATCGCGCAGTGGATCGAAGGGGCCAGGCCCAGAACCCTGCCCAACGCGGTGGCGCCGGTGATCGCGGGCACCGGCGGGGCGGCATGGTTGCACGCCGCCGTGTGGTGGAAGGCGCTACTGGCACTTGCCGTCTCACTCGCACTGATCGTCGGCGTCAACTTCGCCAACGACTACTCCGACGGCATCCGCGGCACCGACGACGAGCGCGCGGGTCCGCTGCGTCTGGTCGGCTCCAAGCTGGCGACACCGCGCGCCGTCCTGACCGCCGCGATCGTCAGCCTCGCCGTGGGTGCGGTCGCCGGGCTGGCGCTGGCCGTCGTCAGCGCCCCGTGGCTGATCGCGGTCGGCGTGGGCTGTATCGCAGGGGCGTGGCTGTACACCGGCGGCTCGCGGCCCTACGGCTACGCCGGCTTCGGTGAGATCGCGGTGTTCGTGTTCTTCGGGCTCGTCGCCGTGCTGGGCACGCAGTACACCCAGGCGCTGCGGGTGGACTGGGTCGGCTTGAGCCTCGCGGTTGCGACCGGGGCGTTGTCCTCGGCAGTGCTGGTCGCCAACAACCTGCGCGATATCCCGACCGACCGGGTGGCGGGCAAGCTGACCCTGGCGGTCCGCCTCGGCGATGGCCGCACCCGGGTCTTCTATCAGTCGCTGCTCGCGCTGGCCGGAGTGCTGACGCTGGTCCTGATGCTGGCGACGCCGTGGTGCGCGGCCGGGTTGGTTGCGGCGCCGCTGGCGCTGCGCGCGGCCGGACCGGTGCGTCGCGGCCTCGGGGGCCGTGAACTCATCCCGGTCCTGCGCGACACCGGCCTGACCATGCTGGTGTGGTCCGTCGCGGTGGCCCTTGCCTTGAGCTTCGGCTAGTCCTTCGGTTTGGTGCCGCGAAGCCGGGCTTGCAACTGCTCGCGGTCCCGTCGGCGGCGCTCGTCGACCAGCGCGATACTCGCGGTCGCGCGCTTGCGCAGCGGGGCCAGGATCCAGATTCCCAACGGAAGGGCGATGACGATCGCGAACAACAGAGCAACGACCAGAGGGAACTCGCGGATCCCGATCAGCTGCGCGACGTAATAGATCACAGCCGTGAGGGCGACCACCAAAGCGATCCGCGCGAGGGTATAGATGACGACGTCACGGGCCAGGCGAGCCGCCGAGCCCGAGGTCTGATTGTCCGAATTGTCCGACACGGCGCCGAGCCTACCGACGCGCGTATATTCGGACAAAGGAGGTTTTCGTGCTGTACCTGCTCGTGGTCCTGATCATCGCCGTGGCCGTCTATGTCGGCTGGCGTGCGATCCGCGCCCAGTCGACCCGGACGAGGACCAGGGTCGTCGGACCCGACGACGATCCGGACTTCCTGTGGCGACTGAGCCACGGAGACAACAACCCGCGCTAGCCGAACCGCTCGGTGGTGTCCGTGGCGGGGAACCCGTCGGCCACCACCGCGGCCAAGTGGACCAGCGCCTCCCGGGTCTTGGGCTTCAGCCGCTCGAGATCGATCTCGGCACCTTCCTCCAGATGCGGGTCGAACGGCACGACGCACACCGCGCGGCAGCGCCGGGAGAAGTGGTCGACGACCTTCTGCATATCGACCTTGCCTGCGCGCGGCCGCACCGAGTTGACCACGCATACCGACCGGCGGACCAGATCTTCGTGGCCGTGCGCGTCCAGCCAATCCAGCGTCGCCGACGCGCTGCGGGCGCCGTCCACCGAACCCGAACTGACCACGATCAGGGTGTCGGCCTGCTTCAGTACCGAGGCCATCGCCGAATGCAGAAGCCCGGGACCGCAGTCGGTGAGCACCAGGCTGTAGTAGCGCTCCAGCACCGTCAGCGTCCGGTCGTAGTCGTCGGCGCTGAATTCCTCGGAGACGGTGGGGTCGTTGTCGGACGCCAGCACTTCCAGCCGGCTCGGGCCCTGCGAGGTGTAGCCGCGGACGTCGCTGTAGCGCTGGATGCCGTCGACGTCACGCAACAGATGACGGACGGTGGCGGGGGTCTCCAGCGGAACCTTCTGGCTCAATGTGCCGCGGTCGGGATTGGCATCGACCGCCACCACCCGGTCGCCCCGGATCGTGGCGAACGTGCCGCCGAGAGTGGCGGTGATGGTCGTCTTGCCGACACCGCCCTTCAGCGATAGCAGTGCGATCTTGTAGCACCCCGGCAGCGGGCGGTTCACCTGCGTGGTGAGAGCGTGCTGGCGCGCCGCGCGCGGGCCGTCGCCGACATTGATCAGCTTGCCCGACACCAGATACAGCCACCTGCGCCAGCCATCGGTCGGCGCCGGCTTGACCTGTCGCAGCAGCGCGCTGGTCGACAGATCCGGATACGGCGTCGAGGGCACTTCGGGCCGGTATGACGGCGGGTGTTCGGTCACGTACTGGTTGAACAACGGAGCTCCGGCCGGCAGCGGATCCAGCGGGATACCGATGGGTGGCGTCGGGGCCAGCCAGTCCGGTTCGGGCTGCGACGTCGCGGTCGCAGGGTCGGTGAACCGCTGTTCGGTGCGGAACACCGTTGTCGCATCAGTCAATTCGTGGCCCTGACGGGGCGCAGGATTGGACACGGGCACTTCCCCCTGACATTTCGTTTCGGGTTGGGTGTTTTCGTGGGTGTCCTTCCGACCCTAGCGCAACGTCGGGTCAGCCCACTCCGGCGTAGGAGTGCAGACCGGTCACCACCAGATTGATGAAAAACAGGTTGAAGACCATCGCGACAAAGCCGACGACGTTGATCCACGCGGCCTTCTTGTCCCGCCAGCCTGCGGTCGAGCGGGCGTGGAGATACGCGGCGTACACCACCCAGGCGATGAAGGCGACCGTCTCCTTGGGGTCCCAGCCCCAGTAGCGGCCCCAGGCCTCTTCGGCCCAAATCGCGCCGAAGATCACACCGAATCCGAAGATCGGGAACGCGAAAATCGTGGTGCGGTAAGCGATTCGGTCCAATGTCTGGGCGTCGGGCAGGCGCTGCACGATTCGGGCGAGCGCGCCGTCCCTCTCGGGGGCCGCCAGCGGCGACATCTTCAGCAGGAACAAGATGCTCGCCACGCCGCCGACCAGGAACACACCCGAGCCGAGGCTGACCACCGACACATGGATCGGCAACCAATAGGACTGCAGCGCGGGCATCACCGGGGCGGCGTTGGAATACAGCCACTTGCCAGAGACGGCCAGCAGGATCAGCACGGGCAGCAGCACGAACGCCCACAGCGCGCGGTACTGCGGCTTGCGCAGCACGATCGCGGCCGCGACCAGACCGCAGAAGCTGGTCAGGTTGATGAACTCGTACATGTTGCCCCACGGCACCCGGGAGGTGGCCAGCCCGCGCAACACGATGCAGGCGAACAACAGCGCGATGCCGACGTAGACCAGTGACAGGCCGGCTTTGCCGATGCGTTCGTCGGCGGAGGCTCGTGGCTTGTCGACGACGACTCCGGGGCGGTCACTGTCGGCGGCCACACCCGCTCCGACGAGCTCGCGCGCCTCGACCTTGCGGCCGCGGCTGTAGGCGAGCTCGACGGCCAGTAGTAGCAGCGCGCCGACAAGAACGATGATCGACGACGTGAAAGCCCAGTCCGAGTAACGGGCCAGTCCGATATCGACGTGCTCGGTGTTCATGCGCGATCCCGCTTCGCTTCTCGCTTGACGTTCACACTTTCTCCTTCGACGGCTCCGGCGCGTCCGCCAACATCCGCTCGGTGAGCTTCTCGAACTCGCTGCCCCACCCCGAGTTGTCGGTGCGAGCCAAACCGCCTAGCTCGACGTTTACCGTACCGGGCTGCCCTTCTGCCGCGACAATCCTGGCCCACACCCGGCGCCGCCGCACGATCAGCGAGATCACCAGCCCGGCCATCATCGACATCGCGAACACCAGCACCCATACCTGACCTGGGTCGTGGGAGACCTGCAGGTTCACGAACGGCGTCGCACCGTCGAACCGCACCACGGTGCCGTCGTCGAGCTTGACCTCTTCGCCCTGCTTGAGGTTGGTGCGTTTGACCTTGGTGAGCCGCTTCTGCTCGATCAGCCGCGGGTCCAGGGTGAACAGGGACTGCGGGCGGCCGGTATCCAGCCCGGTGTCGCCGCGGTAGATGTCGATGGCGACCGCGGGGTCGTTGGCCGCCGGATAGCTCGACGACAGCAGGGTTCCGTCGAGCTGGGCGGTGGGCGCGAACAGGCCCATGATCGCGAGCTGATGCTTGCGTCGTTCGGTGGCGTCGGGGTACATCCCGCCGGGCGGGTCGACGCGGATCACACCGGAGGACAGCAGCGTGATCGGGTCGTCGGGACGCCACTGCAGGGTCTGGGTGCGCTGCTGGCCGTTCGGGAAGGTGACGGTGAAGGTCGGGGCGTAACCGTGGCCCTGCATGTACACCCGGTCTCCGCCGATGCGCAGCGGGTGGTTGACCTCGAGGCGGTAAGACCGCCAGGTGCCGCTCGCCAGGTCATCGCCGGCCTGGTACTCGATGTCCGAGGCGAACGACAGTGCCTGCCCGCTGGGCAGGTAATGGGCCTGGAAGTCGTTGACCTTCAGGCACATCGGATACAGCGAGGTGCCGTCGACGCTGTTGCCCGCCCGGAACGAGTCGAACGCGGCAGGCGACGCCGAGCAGAAGCCGGGGCCGCCGTTCGCGACGACGATGACGTTGCCCTCGTAGCCGAACAGCTTGCCGACCGCGATCGCGACCAGCAGGCCGAGCAGGGAGAAGTGGAAGACGATATTGCCGAACTCGCGCAGGTAGCCCTTCTCGGCCGAGATCTCGGTGACCCCGTCCGTCTCGCGGGTGACCCGTCGCCAGCCTTTGAGGCGCCGCGTGATCGTGGCAGCCACGTGTTCCGGGGTCCCGGTGACCTCGGCGATGGCGTACTTGGGTAGCCGGGACAGGTTGCGCGGGGCCGGCACCGGCACTGCGCGAAGGCTTTTGACGTGCTCGACCATCCGCGGCGTCAGACAGCCCACCAGCGAGATGAACAGCAGCACATAGATGGCGGTGAACCAGAAGCTGGAGAACACATCGAACAACTGCAGGCGATCCAGCCACGGACCGATGACGGTGTGCTCGGCGAGGTACTCCTTGACCTTGGACTCGTTGAGGCTGCGCTGCGGCAGCAGCGCGCCGGGTACGGCCGCAAGGGCGAGCAGGAACAGCAGCACCAGCGCGGTACCCATCGAGGTGAGCGCGCGCCAGAGGGTGCGGATCAGTGTGACAACGGATCTCAAATCGGCAGCCTCACGTCCGAGACGAAGGCGTCGCGCACCCAGGAGATGAAATCGGCCCAGAGCCCGGTCACCAGGGCCAGGCCGACGGCGATCAGCAGCACACCCCCGATGATCTGGATGGTCCTGGTGTGACGGCGCAACCAGCCGAATCCGTTGACCGCCCAACCCGATCCGAGTGCCAGCACGACGAACGGGATACCGAGGCCAAGGCAGTAGGCGATCACCAGCGCCACACCGCGCGCGACGCTGGCGCCGTCGGTGGCTGACGCGACCGTGATCACCCCGGTCAGCGTCGGGCCGAGGCAGGGGGTCCACCCCAGCCCGAACACCGCGCCGAGCAGCGGCGCGCCCGCCACGCCGGCGAGCCTTTTCGGCGTGAAGCGCGCCTGGCGCTGCAGCGCCGGGATGAAGCCGATGAACGCCAGGCCCATGACGATGGTCAGCACGCCCCCGACCCGTTGCAATACAAGCTGATTGGTGATCAGGGAGGTGGTCATGCCCAGCACCGCCACGGTGCCGAGGACGAACACCGCGGTGAAGCCGACCACGAAGAGCAGCGCCGATCCGGCCACCCGTAGGCGCTGGGTGCGCAGTGCGACCGGTCCGGCGGTGTCGTCGACGCCGACGACGGCCGCGAGATAAGACAGATAACCGGGCACCAGGGGAACCACGCACGGCGACGCGAACGACACCAGCCCGGCCAGCACGCAGATGCCCAGGGCCAGCAGCAGCGGGCCCGCGGCGGCGGTCTGCGCGAAACCGGTCATGGCGTAGCCGGTTTCGGCTCGGCCGCAAGTCGCTGCACCACCGGCAGCAGGTCCTCGGCCAACAGTTCGCGCAGGAACACCGCGGCCACCCGGTGTTCCCGGTCGAGCACGACTGTCGATGGGATCACCGTCGCGGGGTACTTGCCGCCGAAGGCGATCATCGTGCGCATCGCGGGGTCGTAGATCGACGGGAACGTGACCTTGCGGTCGGTGACAAAGTCCTGCGGTGCGGTGATGTCGTTGTCCCGCACGTCGATTCCGAGGAATGCCACGCCCGAGTCGCGGGTCTGGTTGTAGACCTTCTCCAGCTGGGTGATCTCGGACCGGCACGGTCCGCACCACTGGCCCCACACGTTGATGACGACGACCTTGCCCTCGAAGTCTTTCAGCGACAACGTCTTCGACGGGTCCATCAGCTCCGGACCGGAGATCGGCCCCGGCGTCCCGCGGCTGGCCGGCGGGTCGTAGACGATGTCGGTCTTGCCGCCCGGAGCGACGAACTCGAACGTGCCACCCTGGGCGACGGCGTCGTCACCGGTGGAGCAGCCGGCCAACACCATTGCCGCCACCAGGAGGACCAACAGCCGCTTCACCGCCCGGCTAGCTCCGTGTATCCCCAGCCGATGTAGTCATCCCCGTCGTAGTAGAACGAGGTCAGCGACGCCAGGTTGCACAGTCTCCGGGTCGGGAAGTGATGCAGGTTGGCGCCCGTCATCGCCCGTCGCAGGGTTTCGACGGGTAGCTGGTGGCTGACGCAGACCGCCTCGTGACCGGCCCCCTTGACGCGGGCCCGGCCCAGCGCCCGCTCCATCCGGTCAGCGATCTGGCGATACGGCTCGCCCCACGACGGTGTGCGCGGGTTACGCAGGTGCCACCAGTTGCGTGGGTCGCGCAGGGCGCCGTCGCCCGGGGACACGCGCTCGCCCTGAAAGATGTTCTCCGACTCGATGAGTTCGTCGTCGGTGTCGACAACCAGGCCGTGATGGGCGGCGATCGGCGTGGCGGTCTCCTGCGCCCGCTCCAGGGGTGAGGCCACCACATAGGCGATGTCGCGAGCGGCCAGCCAGCCGGCCACCGCTTCGGCTTGCGCGCGGCCACGGTCCGAGAGGTGGAAGTCGGGCAGTCGGCCGTAGAGGATGCCGTCCGGGTTGTGCACCTCGCCGTGACGCATCACGTGGACGATCGTGCGGTTGCTCACTGTTTGGCCTCCGCGGCCGCGCGGGCCGCACCCGGGAGGGCCTCGGCGATCCGGTCGAAGGCCGCGTCGTCGAGAGCGGCTGAGACGAACCAGGTTTCGAAGGCACTCGGCGGTGCGTAGACGCCGGCATCGAGCAGCGCGTGGAAGAACGCCGGGAACCGCCACGTCTCACTGGCTTTCGCCTCGGCGAAGTTGGTGACCGGCGTATCGGTGAAGAACACCGACAGGAAGTTGCCCGCCCGCGGAACCTGATGGGCCAGACCGACTTGGGTGAGCGCGTCGGAGAGTAGACCGGCCAGCCGGTCGGCGTTGGCGTCGAGCGCGGCGTACACGGCATCGTCGGCGTTGCGCAGGGTGGCCAGCCCGGCGGCCACCGCCACCGGGTTACCCGACAGGGTGCCGGCTTGGTACACCGGGCCCAGCGGGGCGAGGCGCTCCATCACATCGCGGCGGCCACCGAACGCGGCCGCGGGCAGGCCGCCACTCATCACCTTGCCGAAGGTGAACAGGTCGGCGTCGACGGGATCGATTCCGTACCAACCACTTCGGCTCATCCGGAAGCCGGTCATCACCTCGTCGATGATCAGCAGGGCGCCGTGTTCGGCGGTGATCCGCCGCAGTGCGGCGTTGTAGCCGGGCAGCGGCGGAACCGCACCCATGTTGCCCGGGCACGCCTCGGTGATCACCGCGGCGATGGTGTCACCGAACGCCGCAAACGACTCCTCGACGGCGGCGATGTCGTTGTAGGGCAACACGATCGTATCGGCGGCGGTGGCGCCGGTGACACCCGGAGACGACGGCAGGCCCAGCGTCGCAACACCGGAGCCGGCGTCGGCCAGCAGGGCGTCGACGTGGCCGTGGTAGCACCCGGAGAACTTGACGACCTTGGACCGGCCGGTGAAGCCGCGGGCCAGGCGCACCGCGCTCATGGTGGCTTCGGTGCCGGAGTTCACCAGCCGCACCCGCTCGACCGGTTGCATCCGAGCGATGATCTCGGCGGCCAGCTCGGTCTCGCCGGGGGTGGGCGCACCGAACGACAGCCCATCGGCGGCGGCGCGCTGCACGGCCTCGACGACAGCGGGGTGAGCGTGGCCCAGGATCATCGGGCCCCACGAGCAGACCAGGTCGATGAAGCGATTGCCGTCGGCGTCGGTGAGCCAGTAGCCGTTGGCCGAGGTGATGTAGCGGGGCGTGCCGCCGACGGAGTTGAAGGCCCGGACCGGGGAGTTCACTCCACCGGGGATGACCTCGCAGGCGTCGGCGAACAGCCTGGCCGACGCCGCGGTCGAGGCGGCCTGATCGGTGCTGTTCATGGCCACCAGTGTCCCAGGCAGCCGGGGATGGTCAACTACAGGGTGTAGGAGTCCGGGTTCTCCCCCAGCGGCCGACCCGACTCACACCGGTTCGAGGCCGAAAACCGGGTGGTCGGCGGGGTCGGGGAGCTTGGCGAAGTAGCCGTCGACGGTCTTTCCCGCCTTGGCGCGGTAGGCCGCCAGCACCGGCCCGCGCTCGGCAACCGGCAGCTCAGCGGCGGTGAACCGCACTGAGCCGACCTTGGTGTCCAGCGTCACCACCGGGTTGGCCCGCACGTTCTTCACCCATTGCGACTCACCCCGCGTCGACACCAGGTGTCGGACGCCGTCGACGTCGACGGTGATCACCGGGATCTTCTGCTCCTGCCCGCTGGCGCGGGCCGTCACCGTGAGCGTCTCGGTGCCCGAGACGCCGGTGGCCATCGCGATCTTGTTGAACACCTTGACGGTGAACCACGGAGGCTTGAGGTAGGCCATGTCTTCAGAGTTTGATTGGGTGATGCAGCTGCCGCAATGGTTGGCCAGGTTCAACCGGCACGTCACCAACCCGATCCAGCGGTTGTGGGCGGGGTTCGTCCCGACGATGGGCATCCTCGAACACATCGGCCGCCGCTCCGGCGCGCACTACCGCACCCCGCTGACGGTGTTCAGCACCGACGAGGGCATCGCGATCCTGCTGACCTACGGGCCCGATCGGGACTGGCTGAAGAACATCACCGCCACCGGAGGCGGCCGGCTCAAGCGCTACGGCCGGACCTTCACCGTCAGCAATCCGCGGGTGATGTCCAAAGCCGAAGCCGCCCCTCATGTTTCGGGTCTCTGGCGGCCGGTCTTCGCGATGTTGCCGTTCGAGAGCGCGGTACTGCTGACGCGAAGCTGAGGTCGTCGGAGCCACTCAGAGTCCCGTCGGTGGGGTGATGCAACGTCCGGTCGGCACGGTCAGCGCATTGTTGCCGACCTTCTCCAGGCGCACCGAGATCTCGCGTGCGGTCAACACCAGAACCACCTCCGGCCGTTGAATCTCGCGGCCGAGTACCAAGCCCAGCACACCGCCGTTCATATTGATGAGCGGGCCACCCGCACTGCGGGAATTCATGACGGCGTTGATCTCGTAGGCCTCCCTGTTGACCGTCTCACCGTGATAGATGTCCGAACCGCCCACAATCGTGAAGTGGCGGATGCGTGCGGCAATCGCCTCAGGCCCGGACCTGTTCGGGTAGTTCAATATCAACGCATCGGCGCCGCTTTGAGCGCGTGCCGAGGCGAGTGATAGCGGTGGGACGGTCAGCTTCGGCACGTCGAGGATGGCGACGTTCCCTCGAGGATCGAAGCCCACCACTCGTGCGGCATAGCTCTTGCCGTCGGCGAAGACTCCCACCACGGCGCTTCCGGCGACCGCCGTCGCCAGGGTGATCACTCGATGCGGCCCGATCACGAAGCCGCTGCCGCCGGTCACCTGGTGGCAGGCCACCGCTCTAACTGCGACGACACTCGGCCTGACAGTCGCAACGATCGGGTGCTCGACGAGGTGCGGATCAGGCGGATCTTCGACGATCGCCGCTGACGGCGGCGGGTCGTAATTCAGTGTTGCCACGGGTTTTTCACGCGCACATCCCGAGACCGCCGCCAGGACGGCCAGCATCACCGCGGCAGCCCGGAGCCAGTGGAGTGGCATCCTGCAACGGTAGGCGCGCGAGGCGCGCGACGCCTCAGTAGTGCCCTACTCGAATTGACCAGCGGGGACTGGTGCCCCGCGCCGGACCAGCGACCACGCACACAGCACGACCGTGGCGGCTTCGGCGAGCACACTGATCGGCCCGTGCGGCGCCTCCCAACCCCGTTCGATGAAGCCCATCACCCCGATCGTGCGCGAAAGCGCGAAGGCGCCGAGCGCGCCGAGGGAGACCAGCAACGCGGCCATCCGCAGCCAGCCGGGCCCGCCGAGTGCGATCAGGATTGCCAGCGCGACGGAAACGCTTGTCAGGACCAGGAATCCGGGGCCTATCGCCGGGATGTACTGGTACCCGTGCAGGAACAGGTAGCCGTGGCTGGCAGCGCTGACCAGAAGGCCGGCCGCGATGCCGAAGTTGATGAGCCGGGTCATTGCAGCGTCTCCTCTTTCAGCGCCAGCATGGTCTGGCCCTTGGTGTAGCTGACCTCGCGGATGCCGAGCGCGTCATGCAGTTGGCCGGCCGGCAGGGTGAGCGGCTTGGGCGCCGGGCCATCGCCAGGATGCGGCAGCGGGTAGGCCGTGGTGGTGCCGCTGTAAAACGTGACGTTGTCCTCGGTCTTCGAAAACAACTGGTGGACATGGCCGTTCAGGCAGGTGACCGACGAGAACCGGCGCAGGTAGCTCAGCGCCTGGGTGGCGTCGTCGGTGCCCCAGCCCCAGTCCGGGTACATCGCGAACAGCGGGATGTGGCTGAACACGATGATCGGGGTGTCGGACGACAGTGCCGCCACGTCCTTTTCGACGAACTCCAACTGATCGGCTCCGAGATGGCCCAGCTTCTTGAGATTCAGCGTGTTGACCAGTCCGATGACGTGGACACCGGCGATGTCGAAGCTGTACCAACCGTCACCACGGGTGCCTGCCCCGAAGACCGAACGGTACTTCTGCCCGGCGTCGTCGACCGAGTCATGCTCGCCGGGCACGGTGAAGACGTGCGGGGTGTTGAGGCTGCCCATCATCTGGTTGACCTGATCGAACTGGGCCGGTGTGGCCAGATGGGTCAGATCACCGGTGTGGATGACGAAATCCGGTGTGTAGCCGAGGTTGTTGATCTGCTTGATGGCCCGCTCGAAGGAGCCCACCACATCGGGGTTGGCGGTGCCGTTGAACCCGATGTGACTGTCGCTGATCTGCGCGAACCGCAGACTCGGCCGGGCCGGGGTGGCCGCCGGGGCGGCGGCGACATGGGAGAGCACCTCGCCGCCGACGACCGCCAGACCCACCGCGGCACCGAACCAGGCACCGTGGCGCATGAGCTGGCGCCTGCTCATCTGCTGCGGATCGCCGTTCACGCGGTCACCACCACGGTGCCGTGCATGAACGGGTGGATGCCACAGATGTAGTCGAAGCTGCCCGCCTTGGTGAAGGTGTAGGTGAACGTGGCGTTGGCGTCCATCCCAGGCGATCGGAACGCTCCGTCGTTGGCGACCACGTTGTGGGGCTCCTCGTCCTTGTTGGTCCACGTGACGGTGTCGCCGACCTTGACGGTCAGGTTGGCCGGGGCGAACGCGAAGTTGGTGATGTTCACCGCGGTGCCGGCGACCGGCGCGGCCGGTGGCGTCGACGTCGAGGCCGACGACATCGGCCCCATGGCGGGCATGCCCGACATCCCGGGCATGCCGACCGATGTGCCGCCGTTGGAGCCGAAATCGACCGTCGGTGTGGGCGCTTTCGCCGGGGCTGAGCACCCGGCGACGCCAACTGCGACCGCGACGCAGGCGAGCGCGGTACGGGAGTAGTGCATGAAATCTGCCTCCTCGGCTGAACCATGTCCGCGGCGCGGACCGTCTCATCAAGAGGTAGGGCGCGGGTTACACGGACGGCTGTGTAACCCCGCCGCCTATCTCTGGGTGATGAGCGGAAGGCAAACGACGATGGCGGCGGACGACGATCGGCGCCCGCGACCAGACCTGCGTCTGGTCCCCGATGCGCACTATCCGGATTGGGAAGCCGTCTACGACGACAACGTGACGTGGGTGTACCGGATGATCTTCGGCCGGGTCGGAAATCGAGCCGACGCCGAAGACCTGACCTCGGAGGTCTTCCTGGCCGCCATGCGGCCACTGCGCCTGACGGCCAGCATCCCCGAGGTGCGGGCCTACCTGCGGGCCACCGCGCGCACTGTGCTGGCCGCGCACTGGCGGGCCACCCTGGGGACTGAGATCACCACCATCGAGGACCTGCCCGCCACCGTCTTCGGTCCGGCGGCCCCGAGCACCGCACCCCAACGCGTCGCCGCACTGCTGGAGGCTCTTCCCGACAACTACCGACGCGTGCTCGAACTCCGCTTCCTTCAAGGCTGTTCGGTGCGCGAGGCGGCCAGTACCCTCGGCATCAGCGTCGCGAATGCCAAAGTGCTGCAACACCGGGCGCTGCGACTGGCCGCGCAGATCAGCGAGGGGGCACATCCATGACCCGCCGTGAACTGCGTCGCTACATCGACGACATGCTGGCCGGGCGCCAGCCGAAGAGCTTCAGCCCGGACGACTTCGAGGCCGCACAGCTGCGCACCGCCATCGACCTGACCGCCGCTCGCGACGACGCGAGCGAGCCCCGACCGGAATTCGTGGCCGGGCTCAGGGCGCGATTGGCCGGCGAGATGTCGTCAGAGCCGGCACCCGTCGCAGTGCCGCCCAAGGCGGCGCCGTCGGCCACCCGCAGGCAGGTGATCGTCGGCACCACCGCCGCCGCAACGGCGGCGGTGGCGGCGGTATCCGTCGACCGGCTGGTGCTGCGCCCCACAACCGGCGAACCCCCGGTCGCCGACCCCCATATGGTGCCCCTCGACGGATCCTGGCAGACCGTGGCGTCCAGCGCGCAGGTGTCCGAGGGCGGAATGCACGCCTTCGACCTGGGTTCGGTCAGTGGTTTCGTCGGCCGGGTGAACGGCACGGTGCAGGCGGTGTCGGGCGTGTGCACCCACCAGGGCTGCAAGCTGTGGTTCGACCAGACCGTCGACCGGCTGCGCTGCCCGTGCCACTCGACGTCGTTCTCGCCGACCGGGATGGTCGTCACCCATGCCCTGCCGATCGCCCCGAAGCCGTTGCCCCACTTCGAGGTCCGTGAGCAAAACGGCGTGGTGGAAGTCCTGGCTCCCCCGACGCAAACGACTTAGCGAACGGTCGTGTAACCTCCCCGCCTATCTAAAGGCATGTACAGCAACATCATTGGAGCAGCACTCATCAGCGTCGCCCATATCGTTTCCTCGGGGAGCGGGTCGACGACCGACATCGTCAGCGAACTACAGAGTCAAGGCTTCACGGTGCAGTTCAACGGCTCACCGAACGGAGATCTGACTCAGTGCACGGTCACAGACGTGCACCGATCGTCACCAACCGCCTATGTCGACCTGGACTGCCCCGCCGGCAACTAGACCGGAACCGCGCGCAGCGCCTCGGGCAGGCTGGGCAGGAAATGCTTGGTGGCGAAAGCTCTTATATCGTCCACGGTTTCGATCGGATCCGGTCCGGGCAGTAGCGCCGCCATGATCGTGTACCGCCAGATGTTGTCGGCCAGTTCATGCACGGCTTCCGGGCCGATCCGGTCGGCGAAGCCGGGCGGGAAGATCACGTGCAAGGCGACCTCGATGCGCTGCACCGCCGCCGCGTAATGCCTGCGGGCCAGCTCGAGTGTCAAGGCCGGTTCGTCGTGCACCATCCGGTTGAGCACTCGGTGCTTGCGGCCACGCAGGAGCGCCTGAGTGAATGCCTCGACATAGTAGTTGGATTGCGGCCGTTTGCTTTTGAGCTCTTCGGCGATATCGGCGAACAGCTGCACGTTCTCGCGGTCCACCACGGCGGACACCAGATCGTCCTTGTTGGCGAAGCGGCGATAGATCGTCGTGCGGCTCACCCCGGCCCGGCGGGCGACGTCATCGAGGGCGACCCGGCGGATGCCATGCTGGTCGAACTCGACGAGCGCGGCGTCGAGGATCGCTTCGGTCGCCTGGTCAGGCATGCCCTGCCTGCGCGAAACCCTTTGCGGCGTATCGGTTGTAGCGCACGTCCATCGGGAGATGATCCCACAGCCAGTTGACCGGACGCGAGCGCCACAGCGCCGCGAAGCGCTGATAGTTGCGTTCCTTGCGCTCGCTCCAGGGCAGGCCGAGCAGCTCGCGGGTGCGCGGTGGCATCCCGCCGGTGGTCAGGAACGCCGCGACAGGGTTGAACACCGGCGACACCAGCCGCCACGCCAACGGGCTGACGCCCTTGGGCTTCGGGAATCCCTTGGTGACGTAGCCGACGCCGTACTTGGCGGTGGAGTGGGCGACCAGCACCTCGTCGATCATGCGATCCCAGTAGCGCTCGAACTCCGCGTAGTCGGCGGGCATCGGGCGATCGCTGACGCCGTAGCGGCGGTACCACGTCTTGGACTCCAGGTACATCTGCTCCTTCTCCTCGCGCGAGAGCCGTTTGACGAAGGTGTCCGCGAAGTAGAGCGCCTGGTCGAAGAAGGTGGCGTGCGCCCAGAAGTAGGTGTCGGGATCCAGCGCGTGATAGCGCTTGCCGTCGGGCATATCGCCCTTGATGTTGTGGTGGAAGTCGCGGACGCTGGCGCCGGCATTGTCGTCGTCGGCGCCGTAGACGGTCATGAAGATCGGCGGCAGTGAACGCTTGACCCGCGCCGCGGTGTCGGCGAAGAACACCGAATGGTCCAGGACGCCCTGACCCAGCTCGGCCAGCATGTTCTGCAGCACCGCCGGACGGGGCCCGATGAGGAACATCCGGTTGTCGCCGAAGTAGCGCCACACCAGTGACCGCGGGCCCAGCGGCAGGGCGTCGGTCGCGGACTGAGGCTCGGCGAGGTCGGTCATTGGGACAGTGTTACAGATTTCGCACTTTGTACCAACGGGTTCGTGACCAGCGTCACTTGAAGCGCTTGAGGCGCAGGCTGTTCGTCACCACCAGGACCGAGGAGAACGCCATCGCGGCGCCGGCGATCATCGGGTTCAACAAGCCCAGCGCTGCCAGCGGAATGGCCGCCACGTTGTAGCCGAACGCCCAGAACAGGTTCTGCTTGATGATCCGCAGCGTGCGCGACGACAGCCGTAGCGCGGTCGGAACCGTCCGCAGGTCACCGCGGACCAGCGTGATGTCGCCGGCCTCGATCGCGGCGTCGGTGCCGGTGCCCATCGCCATGCCGACGTCGGCGGTGGCCAGCGCCACGGAGTCGTTGACCCCGTCGCCGACCATCGCGACCTTGCGGCCCTGTGCCTGCAGGCGCGTGATCGCCTCGGCCTTCTCCGACGGCAGCACACCGGCGATGACGTTCTCGGGCGCGATGCCCACCTCGGTAGCCACCTGCGCCGCGACGGCCGGATTGTCACCAGTCAGCAGGATCGGGGTGATGCCCATGGTCTTCAGTTCGGCGATCGCCTCAGCGCTGGTCGGTTTGACGGCGTCGACCAGCCGGATGACCCCGCGCTGGGCACCGTCCCAGGTCACGGCCACGCTGGTGCGGCCGTCGTCATCCGAGGCGCGGGCCACCCGGACCGTCACCCCGTCGACAACCCCGCTGACCCCGGTGCCGGGGTCGTTGGCGAAGTCGCTGACGGCGGGCACGTTCAGGCCGCGCTCGCGGGCGGCGGCCACGATCGCGGCGGCCACCGGGTGCTCGGAGGCCGACTCGACAGCCGCGGCCCAGGCCAACACGACGTCGCTGTCGGCGCCGGGGTCGGTTTCGACGGCCGCGACCGTCATCGTGCCGGTGGTGACGGTGCCGGTCTTGTCCAGCACGACGGCATCGATACCGGTGACGGTCTCGAGCACCTGCGGCTCCTTGATCAACACGCCGAGCTGCGCGCCGCGACCGGTGCCGACCAGAATCGCGGTGGGCGTCGCCAGGCCGAGCGCACACGGGCAGGCAATGATCAACACCGCCACCGCGGCGGTGAATGCCGCCGTGACCGGCCCACCCGCGAGAAGCCAAGCAGCCAAGGTGATCACGGCGATGGCCAGCACCACCGGGACGAAGACGCCGGACACCCGATCGGCCAGCCGCTGGATCGAAGCCTTGCCGCTCTGTGCGTCGGTGACCATCCGAGCCATTCGCGCCAGTTGGGTATCGGCGCCAACCCGGCTGGCACGTACCAGGATTCGCCCATAGGTGTTCACCGCACCGCCGAGCACCTCGGCACCGGCGCGCACGTCGACAGGCACCGACTCACCCGTCATCGCCGAGGTGTCCAGCGCCGAGGCGCCGTCCACCACGACCCCGTCGGTGGCCACCCGCTCACCGGGGCGCACCACGATCACGTCGCCAACCCGCAACTCGCTCACCGGGATTCGCACCTCGGCGCCGTCGCGCAGCACCGTGGCGTCCTTGGCGCCGAGCGACAGCAGGGCGCGCAGGGCGGCTCCCGCCGAGCGCTTCGCTTTGGCCTCGGCGTACCGGCCGGCCAGCAGGAACACCGTCACCGCCGCGGCGACCTCGAAATACACGTGGCCATGCCCGTGCTCGGCGGCCCCCGTCAGCACCGCGTACAGCGACCAGAGGTAGGCGGCCAGCGTGCCGATCGACACCAGGGTGTCCATCGTCGAAGATCCGTGCCGCGCGCTGTTCAACGCGGCCTTGTGGAACGGATAGCCGCCCCAGAACACGATCGGCGTCGTCAGCGCCAGCACCACCCACAGCCAGCCGGGGAACTGCCACGGCATCACCATCGAGAGCGCCACCACCGGCACCGCCAGCACCGACGAGCCGATGAGCCGGGGGCGCAACTGTTCGGTGGGGACGTCGTGGTTCATGTGGTCGTGGGCGGGGCCGGAGTGGTCCACCACCGACGCGTGGTAGCCGGTGGATTCCACTGCGTGAATGAGGTCGTGCTCGGAGACCTGCGGCCCGTGCTCGACGTGTGCGCGCTCGACGGCGAAGTTCACCGTGGCCTGCACACCGTCCAAGTCGTTGAGGCCGCGTTCGATCCTGGCCGCGCAGGACGCGCAGCTCATGCCGGTCAACTGGAGGTCGGTCGTCGCCATACCTCAGATGATACCCCTAGGGGGTATGTTGTCCAGTGCCTCGTCCGCTCACCACAACAACACGCGTAAGTGCTCGTCCGGCGGCTCGGGATCGTCCGGTTCGGGCGGTTCGGGGTCCTCCTCGGCGCTGCTCGGTGGCGGAACCAGATGCAGATGCCGACGCTCGTTGCCGGTCATGCCGACCCACTCCGGATCGCTTCGGCCAGCCCGGAAACGGGCGCGATGCCGTCGCGCGCCAGGTCTTGCAGCCGATGGCGGTCGACGGTCGCGGCGAAGTCAGCCACGCCGGGCAATTGGGCCAGGAAAGCCAACAACCCCACCGCCAGCAGCCACGGCTCGGCCGGCCGTTCCGCGATCGCGTTCCGAAGCTCACCGATGACGTCGTCGGCCAGCGCGCCGACCCGGCACGGGTCATAGGGCTCGAGGCTCGCGGCCGGCACCGCCAGGACGGCATGGCGGCCGGTGCGCAACCAACCCTCGGTGACCAACTGCTCCCGGACCACCGAGATGGCCTCGTAGCCGTTGCCGGCGATCAACTGGGCCCAGGTCGCCCGATTGTGCACACCGACCTGAGCAAATGCGGCACGAAGCGCGGGATCGTCGGGGCTCGCGGCCCGGCCCGGGACGGCGCACCCTGCGCGTTCGACCAGGTACCCCTGCAGGTAGAGGTCGGCCAGCATCGCCGCACGCAGAGCGAACCCGAACAGCGTGGAATCGTGCCCGTCGAATCGGCCCAGTTTGGGGTCGTACGCCAGCAAGAACAGCTGGCCATGAAGCGTGGTCGGCACGGGCGAGACCTCGGTGGACAGCCCGCGGATGCGCTCCATGCCCCCTCCTCGCGCCACGATCGTGCGTCGATCTACGTATCACCCTGTCGCAGAACAGGTTTGAATTCATTCCCGTCGCGGCAACGGCACTGTCGCTCCCCCGTCATCAACTGTCCCGCATAACCCTGCTCACGACATGCGTAGGTGACTACTTCATTTTTGCGGCGAACCACGCGCACGTCGGTGGGACAATGACGGCAACGACGACGAAGAGATGACCGGCATGACTCTGACGCATATCGAGCAGCGGTCGGCGCCGACCGAACACATCGCCGTACGGTGCGTGGACTCCGATGTCCACCCGGTGCCGCGGCGTGGCGTGCTGATCGACTACATCCCCGAGCCCTGGCGTTCGACCTACTTCCTCAGCCACCCCGTCGGCGAACAGATCTACTACGACGCCCCCGATTACGCGCACGCCTTCGCGATGCGCACCGACACGTTCCCTGACGACGGCGAGTTCGCCGGCAGCGACCCTGACCTGGCGTTTCGCCAGCTGGTCATGGAGGCCGGCGCCGATATCTGCATCCTGGAGCCGCTGGCTCCCGGCGCCCGGCTGGCCGACGCGGCCCAGGCCGCGGCCATCGCGACGAACCTCTGGCTCGACGAGCACTGGCTGGACAGCCGCAACAACTGGCACGAACGCTGGCGCGGATCGATCTCGGTGGCTATCGAGGATCCCGACGGGGCGGCCCGCGAAATCGAGACATGGGCCGGCCACCCGTACATGGCACAGATCCTGATCAAGGCCGAACCCCGCCCGTCATGGGGAGACCCGCGCTACGACCCCGTGTGGGCGGCCGCCACCAAACACGACATCGCCGTCAGCTGCCACCTGGGCCGCGGCAAGTACGAGAACCTGCCGATCCCGCCGGTCGGCCTACCCAGCTACAACCACGACTTCATGGTCACCTACTCGCTTCTGGCCGCCAACCAGGTGATGAGCCTGATCTTCGACGGGGTCTTCGATCGCTATCCCACCCTGCGCATCGTGTTCGTCGAGCACGCGTTCAACTGGATCCTTCCGCTGATGTGGCGGATGGACGCCATCTACGCCGCCCGTCCCTCGTGGACCGGTATCAAGCGCAAACCGTCCGACTACGTCAAGGACCACATCAAGTTCACCACTCAGCCGCTGGACTACCCCGAGGACAAGACCGAGCTGCTGCGCGCCTTCGAGTGGATGGAATGCGAAAAGATCCTGCTGTTCTCCAGCGACTACCCGCACTGGACGTTCGACGATCCGCGCTGGCTGGTCAAGCACCTGCCCGAGCACGCCCGCGACGCCGTGATGTGGCGTAACGGCGTGCAGACCTACAAGCTGCCTACGACGGTTCCGGTGCTGGAGGGGCAGACGCGGGTGTACTGAGCACGGCCTCACGGGCCTTCCTGGCCCGGACCAGACCCGCGATGCCCAGCACGGCCAGCACGCCGGCCGCGGTGATCAAGAGCCAGGTCAACATCATCAGCGGCGGATCGAAAGCGAACGATGTCGTCGAGGGCTGACCGTCGGCGACCGGCGCCACCGAGACCACACTGCGGGCCTGCAACGTGGTGATGACCGCGCCCGCCGACGCCAGCACGGCCAGCACCAGCTGGATGACATGCCTCACTGAGCGCTCGCCGTCTTCTCCCCGACCAGTTCGGTGAGCGCGGCCCGCAGGCCCCGATGATTGCGCGCCCATGCCTGCGCGGTGCGCTTGCCGGAGAGCTCGACACCGATCCCGGTACGGCCGCGCGGCACCCCGGACAATTCGCCGAGCGCCCGCGCCTGCTGCCATTTCTCCAGTGGCCCACGGGATTTCACCGAGTACTCGGCTTCGGGAAACACCCCGACGATGTGGGTCAACGGAGTGACCTCGGTGCCCTCGCGCAGGGCGTCACGGGTCAGCTCGACGCTGGTGTGGATCCGCGCGGCCTTGACCTGTAGGCCGAGGAAGCCCGTCACCAGCACCAGGAAGATCAACGGAACCCACGGCTGAAAGCCGACGCCGCCCTTGAACTGGATGAGCAGCATCGCGATCGCCGACACCGGACCGGCCAGCAGCCAGTACCAGCTGGCGCCGTTCTCGAAGAACAGCCGCTCCGGCTGTTCGATCGGCTGATCCTCAAGCATCGGGCTTCGCCGAGTCTTCAACAGCCCACCCTGTGGCGGCGGGTCGGCTCAGCAGCATCGCCCCTACCAAGAGGGGCAAGACCGACAACAGCGCGAGGAGGTGGACGATGCCGAGCGCTGCGACCACCGACACCAAGACGACGACCATGAACGAGAGGGCCAAGGTAGCGCGACGAAATCGCGGGTCATCAGTCTTACGGACCCGCCCAGCCAGAAACGCGATCAGCGCCCCTGCAACGACGCAGATAATGCCTGCGCCTCGGAATAGGACCGGGATGTTCGCGGTCGCAGCGATCAGGCCACCGCCCATGAGCATCACGGAACCGACCATTAGCAGCCAAAACGCGACGTTGAAGGCGCGAGGCCTGGGTTGGGTTGCGGTCATGGTCGGGCCAGCCTATCGGTTCACTTGGTGAAGAACCCTTGGGCGTCCTGCCGGTGCAACAGGAACGCGCCACCCAGGATCAGCACCGACCCGATGATGCCGGTGACCGCGAAGATCACCGCCTGCACGGGGTCGCGGTCGGCGCCGAACAGATTGGCCCCGGTGTAGATCACGGTGGCCAGCCCACCACCGGTCAGCAGTGTGCGGGTCCAGCGATACCCGGACCGCATCAAGAACAGGAACGTGACGACCACGGCGGCCACCGTGAGCGCGATCAGCACGCTGACGCCGACGACCAGGAACGAGGCCTGCTTACCCGCCGCGAAGTAGGCGTTGGCCACGTAGCCGATCACCATCAACGGCAGCGCGATGAGCCACAGCCAGAATCCGGTGTCGACATCGGCCGGACGCGCGGGAGCCTCGGACGGCTGTTGGTGACTCACGCCAGCCAGCCCGCCACGTCGGCAGCCCAGTAGGTCAGGACGATGTCCGCTCCGGCCCGCCGGATACTGGTCAACGACTCGAGTGCGGCGGCCCGGCCGTCGATCCAGCCGTTGGCCGCGGCGGCGCTGATCATCGCGTACTCCCCCGATACCTGGTAGGCGGCAACGGGCACCGGCGAGACGTCGGCGGCCGCGCGCACGACGTCCAGATAGGACATGGCGGGCTTGACCATGATGATGTCGGCACCCTCTTCGATGTCGAGTGTGATCTCGCGCAACGCCTCTCGCGCGTTACCGCTCTCTTGCTGGTAGGTACGCCGGTCCCCCTGCAGGCTGGAGGCCACCGCGTCGCGGAACGGGCCGTAGAACGCCGACGCGAACTTCGCCGCGTACGCCAGGATCAGCACGTCGGTGAACCCGGCCGCGTCGAGTCCGTCGCGGATGGCGGCCACCTGACCGTCCATCATGCCGCTCGGCCCGACCACTCGCGCACCCGATTCAGCCTGGGCCACAGCGAGTTTGACGTACTGAGCGTTGGTGGCGTCGTTATCGACGCGGCCACGCGCGTCGATCACGCCGCAATGTCCGTGGTCGGTGAACTCGTCCAGGCAGGTGTCGGCCATCAGCACGGTGTCCTCGCCGAGATCCTTGGCCAGGTCGCGCAGCGCAACGTTGAGGATGCCGTCGGGATCCACACCGCACGACCCGGTCGCGTCCTTGTCCGATTCTCGCGGCACCCCGAACAACATCAGCCCGCCGACGCCGGCATCGACGGCCTGGGCGGCGGCACGGCGCAGCGACTCACGGGTGTGCTGGACGACGCCCGGCATGGAAGCGATGGGCCGCGATTCCGATATCCCGTCGGCGACGAACATCGGAAGCACCAAATGCCTTGGCTCCAAAGATGTTTCGGCCACCAACCGGCGCAGTGCCGGGGTTGAGCGCAGCCGGCGCGGACGCTGTCTCGGATACGGCACACACGCCTCCTAGCGGCGTCGGCTCTTTTTGCGCGGCGGAGGCAACGCCCCCTCGGCACGAAGCCGGGCGGCATGCTCGGCCAGCGCGTCGACCAGTGGGCCGACCGCGGCCGTCTCGGGCTGAACGTCCACCCGCAGACCGAATTCCGCAGCGGTCTCCGCCGTCTTCGGGCCGATGCACGCCACGATGGTGCGAGCGTGCGGCTTACCCGCGATGCCGACCAGGTTGCGAACGGTCGAGCTGGAGGTGAAGCACACCGCGTCGAAACCGCCGGTCTTGATCATCTCGCGGGTCTCCGCCGGCGGCGGTGCCGCGCGCACGGTGCGGTAGGCGGTGACGTCCTCGATCTCCCAGCCACGGTCACGCAGACCCTCGGCCAGTGTCTCGGTGGCGATGTCGGCACGCGGCAGCAGCACCCGGTTCACCGGATCGAAAATGCTGTCGTACTCCGGGAATTCGTCGAGCAGACCCAGCGATGACTGTTCGCCTGCGGGCACCAGCTCGGGGCTCACGCCGAAGGCGCGGACCCGGTCGGCGGTCGACTCGCCGACGCAGGCGATCTTCACGCCGGAGAAGGCACGAGCGTCCAGACCGAACTCACCGAACTTCTCCCACACCGCGCGTACCGCGTTGGTGGAGGTGAAGACCACCCACTGGTAGCGACCGTCGACCAAACCCTTGACGGCCCTTTCCATTTGGGCCGGGCTACGCGGCGGCTCGACCGCGATGGTCGGCACCTCGATGGGCAGGGCGCCATGGCCGACCAGCCGGTCGCTCATCTCGCCGGCCTGATCCTTGGTGCGCGGCACCAGCACGGTCCAGCCGTACAGGGCCCGGCTCTCCCACCAGTTCAGCTTCGCGCGGTGCGCCACGGTCTTGCCGATGGTGGCGACCAGCGTGCCGGTCAGCGGGCCGGCCGGATCACTGTTGCAGGCCAGGGTGGCGCGATCGGTCAGTCCCTGCAGGGTGGTCTCCACCGACCGCTGCGCGCAGGTGGTGCCGTTGGAGGTGACCACGCACGGGGTGCCGTCGGCCAGGCCGTACTCGATCAGGGTGCGGGCGGCCTCGGGCAGGTGCGAGGCGCTCGCGGTCAGGATCAGCGGGCCGGGGGCGGCGGCCAGCGCCGCCCAGTCGACCTCGCCGCGCACGTCGGCGACGGTGTGCGCCGAACCCAGCGGCAGTCCCGCGTAGGTGGGCACCGCGCTGGTGGCGGGCAGGCCGGGGACGATCTCGAACTCGGCGTGGGCTCGGGCCACCGCGTTGACCTCGGTGATCACCGAATCGACCGACAGCGGATCACCGGCGACCAGGCGCACCACGTCGAAGCCGGTCTTGGCCTCGGTCACCAGGGTCTTGGCCACCTCGGCCGGATCACCGAGGGCGGGGCGGATGTCGGGGCCGACGTTGACGACCGGCGGCGCGGTCTCGTCATGGCCCTGGACAGCTTCGTCGGGGGCGGGCGCCGGGGCGGGGCCGACGGCGGGCGGCAGATCGGTGCCGACCACGGCCAGGATGGCCGGTGGCACGTCCGGGTCGGTGAACACCAGCGCGGCATTGGCCAACACGGTGCGGGCACGCGTCGTCAACAGGTTGGGGTCACCTGGACCCGAGCCGACGAACGTGATGTGTCCCGGCTTCGCCTTACGTCCCCGACCGCTCACATGCCCAGTCATCGCTTCACTCCCGCTCTACCGCTTCATCGCGGAGTTGTACCGACATGACCTCGCGCGCACCGAGTTCGAACAACTCCGCGGCGACCGAGAGCCCCAGCTCTGCGGACCGGCCGGGAGTGCCGATACCGGACGCACGAATCACGTCGGATCCGTCTGCTGCCGCCACGCATGCGCGTAGTGACAGCTCGTCGAAGACGCGGCCGTCGTCATCGATGGACTCGACGACCTCGGCGATCGCGCCCACCGGTGCGGAACAACCCGCCTCCAGTTCGGCCAGCAGGGTTCGCTCGGCGGTGACCGCGGCGCGGGTGTCGGGATCGTCCAGCTCTCCCAACAGCGTCGCGAGCTCGGTGTCGCCTGCGCGGCACTCGACCGCGAGCGCACCTTGAGCCGGCGCTGGCAACATCTGTACCGGCTCCAGCGTCTCGGTGACATCGCCGAGTCGTCCGAGGCGGGCCAGGCCCGCCCGGGCAACCACGATGGCGTCGAGATCACCACTGCTTACCCTGTTCAACCTGGTATCTAGGTTGCCTCTTAGGGGGCGGATTTCCAAACCGAGACCCAGTGCTCTAAGCTGTGCCGCCCGTCGCACGGAGCTCGTGCCGATCACCGAGCCGGTCGGCAACTCCCCCAGGACCATCCCGTCGCGCGCCACCAACGCGTCGCGGGCGTCCTGCCGAGGAGGGATGGCGGCGATGACGAACCGGTCGTCGGGAGCCGTCGGCAAATCCTTGTACGAGTGCACGGCCATGTCCACGCGGCCGTCGGCGATGGCTTCACGCAGGGCGGCGGTGAACACGCCCACCCCGATCTCGGCGACCGGCTTGTCCGATCGGTCACCCTCGGTGCTGATGATGACCAGCTCGGCGGGATGCCCGCGCTCGATGAGTTGGTCTCTAATGGTCCCGGCCTGCGTTGTCGCCAGCAGGCTGCCCCGGGTACCGATCCGGATTACCGCGTCGTTACTGCTGGCCAACCGCGCTACCCGGTACCGTCTGCTCGGCCTTGATCGAATTCCGTTGCCGGCAGGGGCAATTCACCCGCGGCGACGGCGTCGACGGCCTGTGGATCGAGTTCGAAGAGTTCCCGCAACGCCTCGGCGTAGCTGTCGCCACCGGGCGCGCTGGCCAGCTGCTTGACCCGCACAGTCGGGGCGTGCAGCAGCTTGTCGACCACTCGGCGCACGGTACGGGCGACCTCGTCGCGCTGCGAGTCGTCCAGGCCCGGCAGCCGGTTGTCCAGCCGCAACAGCTCGGCCTCGACGACGTCGGCGGCGCGCTGGCGAAGGGCGGTGACAGTGGGGGTGACCTCGGACATCCGCTGTCCGGTCAGGTAGCTGGCAACCTCGGCGGCGACGATCTGGCGGGCAGCTTCGGCGTCGGTGGCCGCGGCCCGGGCGGACGGTTCACGCTGCACCCGGTCCATGTCGATGACCGAAACACCGGGCAAGCCGGCCACGGCGGGGTCGACATCGCGGGGCATTCCGAGGTCGCAGAGGACCAGCGGCGGGGCGGTCTCGTCGCGGCGGGTGGTGGCCAGTGCGTTGTGCACGTCGGCCAGCGACACCACCGGGCGGACCGCGCCGGTACAGCTGACCACCACATCGGCGGCGGCCAGTGCTTCCGGGAGATGCTCGAGGGTCAGCGCCTGCGCGGTGGCACCCTGCGCGCGGATGTTCTCGGCCAGCCGCTCGGCGCGGGGCAGCGAGCGGTTGACGACGTCGATGTGGGTGACGCCGGCGCGCAGCAGGTGCGCCACCGACAGGCCGCCCATGGAGCCGGCGCCGACGACGGTGGCGGTGCGCCCACCGAGCCCGCTGAGCCGTGATCCGGCAATGTCGAGTGCGACGGACACCACACTGGCCCCCGCGGCGTCGATCGAAGTCTCGGAGTGCACCCGCTTGCCCACCGACAGCGCACGCTGGGCCAGGTCGTGCAGCACCCGCCCGACGGTCTTGTTGGTCTCGGCGTTGGCATAGGCACGGCGGACCTGGCCGAGCACCTGCTGCTCGCCGATCACCGCGCTGTCCAGACCACTCGCGACGGCGAAGAGGTGCTCGACAGCGGCCTCGCTGTAGCGGACGTAGGCGTACTTGGTCAGATCGCCCATCGACATACCGGAATGCTCGGCCAGCACCTGGCCGATCGCCGACAGCCCGCCGTGGAAGGCGTCGACCACCGCGTAGACCTCGACCCGGTTGCAGGTGGACAGCACCATCGCCTCGGTCACCAGCGACGACTGGAGGATCTGGTCGATGATTTTGACCTGGTCGGACTCGTCCGTGGACAACTGCTCAAGGACAGAAACGGGGGCGCTTCGATGCGACACCCCGAACAGCAGCACGCTCACGGCACGATCACCTGGCCCGCTCCCTTGCTGTCACGGAATGCTCCGTTAGTGAAACTTACTTCCACGGTAAACGCTGCGCAGGCGGCTGGCCAAATTCCAGCGGTCGTTCACCGCGCAGCGAGATCCGCTCGTAACCGCGGAACGTCCACATCCCAGTAACTGTGCTCGCGGCCGTCGAGCAGGACAACAGGCAGCCGATCGCCGAATTCGGCTCGTAGAGAGCTGTCTCCGGCTGCCGCGGCGGCGTCGACGTCGGTGGCCGAGAGCTCGAAATCGAGCTCGGCGGCCAGCTCGGTCAGCCGGTCGTGGACCTGCTGGCACAGGGAGCATCCGGCCCGGGTCAACAGCTCGACGTGTGCGCGGCTCACGCGAGCAAGTGTCGCAGTTAGGGTTGTCCCATGGGGCCCGGGGACCACGACCAGGAACTCGCGGGCGATGCGAGCGCCGAGCGGGCCGTCGACGAGTTGGTCGCCGAGCAGGCCAGCGCCGTGGCACGCGACGCCAGCATCGCCGCGCGTCGCGAGCCCAGCCCACAGGCCGCCGAGCCGGCCGAGCCGCCGCCCGCCGACCTCACGGCGGCGGCGTTCTTCGACGTGGACAACACGTTGGTGCAGGGCTCGTCGCTGGTGCACTTCGGTCGCGGCCTGGCCGCCCGCAAGTACTTCACCTACGCCGACATGGCCAAATTCATCTACGCGCAGGCCAAGTTCCAGCTGACCGGCCGGGAGAACAGCGACGACGTGGCCGAGGGCAGGGCCAAGGCGCTGGCCTTCATCGAGGGCCGCTCGACCGCCGAGCTGATCGCGGTCGGCGAGGAGATCTACGACGACATCATCGCCGACAAGATCTGGCAGGGGACCCGCGCGCTGGCCCAGATGCATCTGGATGCCGGCCAGCAGGTCTGGCTGGTCACCGCGACGCCCTACGAGCTGGCCGACACGATCGCCCGGCGGCTGGGCCTGACCGGCGCGCTGGGCACGGTCGCGGAGTCGGCAGACGGGGTTTTCACCGGCCGTCTGGTCGGCGACATCCTGCACGGCGTCGGCAAGGCGCACGCGGTGCGACAGCTGGCCGTTCGCGAGGGCCTGAACCTCAAACGCTGCACCGCCTACTCCGACAGCTACAACGACGTGCCGATGCTGTCCCTGGTCGGCACGGCCGTCGCGATCAACCCGGACGCCAACTTGCGCGAACTGGCCCGCGAGCGGGGTTGGGAGATCCGCGATTTCCGGACTGCGCGCAAAGCGGCCCGCATCGGGGTGCCCTCGGCGCTGGCGCTGGGTGCGATCGGTGGAGCGCTTGCGGCGGCGGTGTCACGCAGGCACGAGCACTGACCACACAGCCGCCGCCATACCCGCTGATAGGCTCCCCGAGTGTCAATCGCCAACGACATCATCGGAACCCATTACCGCTACCCGGACTATTACCTGGTCGGGCGGGAGAAGATCCGCGAGTACGCCAAGGCGATCCAGTCGGATGATCCGCTGCACTTCGACGAGGACGCCGCCAAGGCGGCCGGTTACTCCGACGTGGTGGCCCCGCTGACGTTCATCGCGATCGCGGGACGCCAGGTGCAGCTCGACATCTTCTTGAACTTCGATGTCGGGGTCAATATCGCCCGCGTCATTCACCGCGACCAGAAGATCCTTTTCCACCGACCGATCGTGGCCGGCGACAAATTGTTCTTCGATTCCTGGCTGGATTCGGTGGTCGAATCGTTCGGCACCGTCATCAGTGAATTGCGCAGCGAAGTCACCGACGAAGAAGGCAAACCGGTGATGACGACCGTCGTCACCATGATCGGTGAAGCCGAGAGCGACGAAGCGACCAATGCTCAGGTGGCGGCGATCGCCGCGGCAGCGCTGGGCCGGCAAACGCCGCGCTGATTCCCCGGGCTCAGCCCAAGAACATATTGCGGCGCTTGGTCAGCAACTGATAGAGCGTCTGCTGGATGGTCTCGCGCACCTGGTCGGTCAGGTCGAATGTGACCATCGGATCGTCGGCCGCGGATTCGTCGTAGTCAGCCGTCTCGATCGGCGTCCCAAATGCGATGTGCCACTTGGACGGTAGCGGGACAAGCCCGGCCGGGCCGGCCAGCGGGAACAGCGGGGTGATCGGGAAGTACGGCAACCCCAGCACCCGTGCGAGCAGCTTCACGTCGGTGATCATCGGGTAGATCTCCTCGGACCCGACGATCGAGCACGGGATGATCGGCGCCTTGGTTCGCAGCGCCGCCGAGACGAACCCACCACGGCCGAATCGCTGCAGCTTGTAGCGGTCCTTGAACGGCTTGCCCAGGCCCTTGTAGCCCTCGGGGAAGACCGCCGTCAGCTCGCCGCCGACCAGCAGCCGGTGGGCATCGACGGTGGACGCCATCGTGTGGCCGGCCTTGCGGGCGATCGGGCCCATCATCGGCATGTCGAACACCATGTCCGCGGCCAGCAACCGCAGGTCCCTGTTCTTCGGGTGGTGATCATGCACAGCCACCGACAGCATCAACCCGTCGAACGGCAACGTGCCGGCGTGATTGGCGACCAGCAGGCCCGCGCCATTCTTCGGCAGGTTTTCGATTCCGCTGACCTCGACCCGGAACCAATTCTGGAAAAAGAAGCGCAGCAAAGGCAGGACGAGTGCGTTGTTGAACTGCGGGTCGAAACCGAATTCGTCGACCGAGTAATCGCCGGCGAGACGCTTGGACACAAAATCGGCAATCGCCGAAATGCGTTGCGCCAGTTCATTAGGAGCCTCATCAGGGCGGCCTATAGAGGCCGCGCCGCGGCGCCCGTCGATTTCCCTTACGACAGCGGCAATTTCTTCCGCCGAGGCGCGAGTGCCGGGATCGGACAGCAGGGAGGGATGTCGGCGGGCGGCCTCGGCGCGCAGCGCAGCCCGTCGGGCGGCCGCCGCACGACTTGAATTCGAGTGCAGCGGAATCACTTTCGCTTTGGAATCACCCGCCACGGTTACCTCTTCCCCACCATCGGCTCATCAGCCGCCCCATCGCTGCGCAACGGCAACGGCGCGACTCTCCACAGATCGTACCCATTTCGGATCGATGATCGGGGTTAATCCTCTGCCGCGCACGTAGTCGTCGAACGCCTCTATCGTCGTCCATTTCGGCGCAAAGCCCAACTCGGAGCGCATTCTCGTGGTGTCCATGACGCGCCCGTAATTAAGCCAGTCCATGTGGTCGCGGTTGAGGTCGGAACTCCGGCCGGTCCTTCGCAACGAATTCAGTGCCCAAAAGCCGGGATTCGGCAACGGAAGCGCAACGCGGCCGGCTCGCCGGATCGCCTGCGACATCATGATCACGCCGTCGGCGCCGATGTTGAACGTGCCCGACTTGCCGGCCATCGTCGCGCGCTCCAGCGCCCCGAGAGCGTCCTGCTCGTGCAGCAGCTGCAGCCGTGCGTCGTGGCCGAGCACGGTGGTCACCACGGGGCCGGCCAGATACCGCGACAGGGCGGTGTCCATTCCGGGGCCAATCATGTTGGCCAGCCGCAAGATCGTCACCGCGATATCGGGCCTGCGCCGCCCCAGCCCGCGCACGTAGCCCTCGATGTCGATGCTGTCGCGGGCGAAGCCCTCGCCCGGCGGCCTGCGGCTGCTGCTGTCCTCGGTATAGACCACCGGGTCGTGGGCATGGGAGCCGTAGACCTCGGAGGTCGACTTGAGGATCACCCGGCGCACCGAGGGCGCCTTCTGGCAGGCCGCGAACAGCTGCATGGCGCCCATCACGTTGATTTCCTTCAACGTGGCGCGGCCACCCGAGCGCGGGGCGTAGGAGGCCGCAGCGGCATGCACGACGGTGTCGACTTCGCCGTTCCGGATCACCTTGGCGATAAACGGGTTTCGGATGTCGGCGCGGACGAACTCAGCCCGCCCCATCCGGCGAAGCAGATCCTTGCTCGGCGCGACAGCGTCGACGGCGATGACCTTGTTGATCAACGGATTCTGCGCCAACCGCGCAGTCAGGTATCCGCCGAGAAAACGACAGGCGCCCGTGACCAGCACAACCTTCGGGTAGTGCGGGGTTTCGGAGTCGGTACCGCCGGAATCCATCTGGACAGCCTATCGGCTTGCAACGGAGCCCGGCGCGGCTCGACATCTCACCGGGCTCGAGATCGTCGCGGCCCGGTAGAGCGGCTACTTACCGAGTTTTCTGCGCTGGACCCGGGTACGACGCAGCAGCTTGCGGTGCTTCTTCTTCGACATGCGCTTGCGCCGCTTCTTGATGACTGAACCCATGAAATCCGCTACCTAAGTCTTTGCAGTGCCTGCACCAGAGCAGGCGTCTCTATGTCCCGAACACCTTACCTAAGCAGGCATGCAGAACGGAAAACGGCCTCGCGCGACGGCGACTAGCCGGCGTCGAAGTACGACGTCTCCAGCAAGTCGTGGACGGCCTTGGCGTGCACCCGGAACGAGCGGCCGACCCGCACCGCGGGCAGCTCGCCGTTGTGCACCAGGCGATACACCGTCATCTTGCTGACGCGCATCAGTGAAGCAACTTCGGCGACGGTGAGAAATTGAGCTCTGGCGGCCGGCGGGCTATCGGCGCCACCGGCATCCCGCGCCGATTTTCCAGCCGAATCCCGCGCCGATGGCCCGTTCATAGACGTCATCGCAACCCAATCCGTCAGGCACGGGCAGTTCCAGCGGCTTCCCCACCGCTGGCACCCAGCCGTGCATACACGAGGAGAATAGCGTGGCGGATGGGGTTACTGCGACGGGTGTGGGTAGATCCATCAGAAAATTGTTGAACTACTCTGATGTAATTCCTAGCTGCTCAGAGCGTGTTTTCGCGGCGTCGATGGCGGCCGCGATGGCCGCGCGGACCCCACCCTTCTCAAGTTCCCGCAGGCCAGCGGCCGTGGTCCCGCCCGGGGAGGTGACCATCGCCCGCAGCCGGGCCGCCGACGTGTCCAGGCCGGTGTCTTCGCCAGCCGCTCGTTCGCTGTCGAGGCGTTCCAGGAGCATGGCCGCCGATCCGGCCATCGTCTGCACCGCCAGATCGGTCGCGACGGCCCTGCCGAGCCCGTTTGCGACCGCCGCGTCGACCAACGCTTCGACGAAAAGGAAGAAGTACGCGGGCCCCGAACCGGAGACCGCGGTGACCGCATCGAGCTGGCTTTCGGGCACCGTCAGCACGTCGCCGATGCACTTGAACACGCCCGCGACGTCGGCCAGCTGCTCAGGCGTGGCAAACCGGCCCGCAGCCAGCGCGCTGACGCCCGCACCGACCAGGGCCGGGGCGTTGGGCATCACGCGCACCACCGGTGAGCCGGCGGGCAGCCGGGCCTCGTAGAAGCCGATCGTCACGCCGGCCAGGACGGTCACGAAGACCTGCTCGACGGTGTCGCTGTCGGCCTGCGCGGCCGCCTCGGCGATCTCGGCGATGACTGTCTCGGCATCAGCCGGTTTGACGGCGACGATCACGAACGCGGCGGTCTCGACCGCCTCGGCGACCGTCGCCATCCGCACCGAGTACTTCTCGCCCAGGTAGCGGGCTCGCTCCGGCATCCGCTCGGACACCACCAGGTCCTTGACCTGCCGGCCCGCCCGAAGCAGCCCCGCAAGGATCGCCTCGCCCATACTGCCGCCGCCGATGATCGCGATTCTGGCCATGCGGGGAACCCTATAGAACGGCTATTCGGTCGGCACCAAGGCCAGCTGGCGCGTCTGCACGATGATGCGCCCCGCGCTGTCGACCACGGTGTGGTCCTCGTCGAACCAGTCCTGACCGATCTGGGTGGTCGTACAGGCCACCCGCAGCCAGCCGTCGTCGGGCATGCCCCTCAGGTAGGCGGTCATCTGCACGGTGGGCGCCCAGCCGCGCCGGTTCACGGCGTAGCAGACCGGAACGGAGATGTCGCCGCACATGAGCGCGAACAGAACGTCCACCGGTCCCTCCTTGGGCCGGACCCAGATCTTGAACACCGGCGCGCCGGACTCGGTGACCGTCTCGGTGAGCTCCGGCCGGATATCGCAGCCGCGGGCCAGGTTGTTGATGGCGGCCGCGGGATGTCCAGGTCCGATCGGCTCGATCTGCGCGGGCGGCTCCACGCTCATCAGTGCCGTCACCGGACTGGCCGACAGCAGGGGCTCGACATGGTGCTCGGGATCGCCGAGGGTGACCACCGCGCGCACGCAGGTGCGCTCGCCCTGGGCGAGTGCCACATCCACCAGACCGATGCGGCGACCGCGCTTCTGCACGGTCGTGACGAGCCGTACCGCCCCGGGATCGGGAGCGGACAGAAAGTCGGCCGACACCGCGACCGGCTGGAAATCCGCATTGCCATACGCGTCGCGAGCGGCCTTGGCGCACAACGCCAGCATCACGCCGCCGTGGATCTTCGGGCCAATTGTCCAGTGCTCGTTGAGGTTTGCCTCGAAGCCCTCGTCAACCGGGATCAGCTTCATCACTTCATCGAACCGGGGGTACATCAATGCCCTTCTCGCTCAACGCAACAGGTGAGTCCGCGCGAACTGGAGCGACTCGGTGAGCAAGCCCTCCCGCTCGGCTTTGGTACGCGCACCCGACGTGGTGACCTCGAGGATCACATGTCCGGTGAAGTCGCTGGCGGCCAGCATCTGGCACACCTCGACGGTGGGCTGGGTCCCGCGGCCAGGCACCAGGTGTTCGTCGGTCGACGCACCGCTTCCGTCACACAGATGCAGGTGCACCAGCCCGGAGCCCATCCGCTCGGCCATCTCCAGAGCGTCGGTGCCCGCGGTCGCGGTATGCGAGAGATCCAGCGTGTAGTGCGCGTGATTACCGTCGAGCGGGTCATACGACGGCGCGAACGCCGAAATGCCAACGCCGGGACGGCCACCACGCTTGCGCATCCGCTCGATCGACGGGTCCCCCGAGCCGAAGAACCGGTCGGCGCGGAAGGGGAACATGTTCTCCACCGCGACCAGCACATCGCTGCGACTCTCCAGCTCCGCGACCTGCTCGCTGAATCCGTCGGCATAGCGGCGCTGCCATCGAAACGGCGGGTGCACCACCACCGTCTGCGCGCCGAGCCGCTCGGCGGCCTGCACACTGCGGGTCAGCTTCGGGATGGGGTTGGCACCCCAGACGCGTTGGGAGATCAGCAGACACGGCGCATGCACCGACAACACCGGCATGTTGTAGCGGCGCGACAGCTTCGCGATGGCGCCGATGTCCTGGCTGACGGTCTCGGCCCACACCATGAGTTCGACACCGTCGTAACCCAATTCGGCCGCGTACTCGAAAGCGGCCTCGGTCCTCAGCGGATAGACCGAGGCCGTCGACAGACCGACCTTGATTGCGGGGCGCACTGATGAATCAGGTCGATTGCAGCAGCGCCAGCGGTCCGAGTGTGACCAGCGCCCCGACCGCCACCGCGATCAGAGTGCTGGCGATGTCCTCGGTTTTCCGGACGATTCGGACAGCCACCACCAGGCCAAGGATCACCAATACCGACAGCACCAGCGCGACGATGTTGTTCCACCGCCACAGCTGGTCGAAGGCGATGAACAGCCCGGCGCCGAACGCGACGGCCAGGATCGACTGGCCCACCACCAGCAGGCCGCGCCACACGGCAGTGAGCTTGCCCTCGCGGGGATACTCCGCTTCGGCGTCGGCGTCTTTATCAGGCGCCACCACGATGGCGTCGCCGTCATGCTGGTCGTCGAGGGCGATTCCGCGGCGGGCCAGGTCGTCGGCCACCGTCTGGCCGCCGAACAGAGTGCCGCCGGAGGAGCGGAGGTAGGACTGCAGCGCAGCGGCCTCAATAGCCTCGTCGACCTGCTCGTCGGCGGCCAGGTCCAGCGCAGGGGCAGCCTCGTCGAGCGGGTCGAAGGCCATCTGTTCGGCGTCCGAGGATTCCTCCCCGTCGACGGCCGTTACCGCGGCCACCGGCTGCTGCTCGGGCCTGCGCAGCGGACGCGGGTCGTAACCGCGCTCGGGGCCGCTCTCGCGGCGTGGCAGCGGGCTGTCCGCGCGCGGGGGCGGACCGTCGAAGGGCCGCGCTGGCGGCTCTTGCTCTTCCTCGACGGGCTCCTCGACCTCTTCGACCTGCTCGATCGCCGGGGCCGATCCGTTGGTGGCCGGCGTCTCGGCCGGCTCGGGAGCGGTGGTCTCTTCGTCGACCGGTTCCTCGGTCACCTCGACGTCGGTGACCTCGACGTCACGCACGATCGGCATCTCGCCGGTCCGAATGATCGGGATCTCGCCGGTCAGCTCGGCTACCGTCACCGCGTCGCTGTTACCGCGCCGGCGGCGACGCCGCCCCCCGACCGGCGGTGAGCCGATCGTTCCGTTCTTGGCGAGCAGCTCGGCGACCGAGATCGGCCGGCTGTTCTCGCTGTCATCTGGTGCAGTCATCGTGTGCCTCTCGATCGGGCGGCAGTCGACCGATCAAAAACCTTGCCTCCAGCATCCCCCACGGAGGTTTCTACCAGGGCAGTTCCGTCAGCTTCGCTATCGAGTCGCCGCAGGATGATGCCCTCGCGCAGTGCCCACGGACAGATGTCGACGGACTCCAGTGACAGTGCTCGCATACTTGCTTCCGCCACCAGAGCGCCGGCCACGATTTGTGGCGCCCGCTCGGCGCTGACTCCCTCCAACTCGGCACGATCTGTCGTCGTCATCCTAGAGATGAAGGATATGAGCTGCCTCAGGCCGTTGGCTGTGAGCGTCCGCTTGACCCTGGGCCCGGCGCCCGAGGGGGCGGCGCCGGTGAGGCGGGCCAGCGAGCGGAACGTCTTCGAGGTCGCCACCGCGAGGTCCGGAACGCCGGCCTCCAGGACGAACGCGCTGGCCTCGGCGAGTTCGTTGTCCAGCCAGTCCCGCAGCATGGCCACCCGGCGCCGGCCCGGCGGATCGTCGGGCAGCCATTCGCGGGTGAGCCGGCCGGCCCCCAGCGGCAGCGACAACGCCACCTCGGGTGCCTCGTCGACACCGTTGGACAGCTCGAGTGACCCGCCACCGATGTCGAGGTTGATGATCCGCCCGGCACTCCAGCCGTACCAGCGCCGCACCGCCAAGAACGTCAGCCGGGACTCGTTGGCACCCGAGAGAACCTGCAGGTTCACCCCAGTCTCGGCCAGGACCCGGGCCAGCACGTCCTCGGAATTCTTGGCGTCGCGGACCGCGGACGTGGCAAAGGCCATCAGGTCGGCGCAGCCGGAGCTGGCCGCGATCTTGGCGAACTCGTCGATGGTCTCGATCAGCTTGTCCGCGCCGCGGCGGGTGAGCTTGCCGGAGTCGTCGATCGCCTCGGCGAGCCGCAGCGCGGCCTTTGTCGAACTCATCGGAGTCGGGTGCCCGCCGCGGTGCGCATCGACCACCAGCAGATGAACCGTGTTGCTGCCCACATCGAGGACGCCTAATCGCACGTGGACAAACGTAGCGCGACAGCGATGCGCGCCACTTGCGACATGGCACAAAAGCCGGCGAGAAGGCTGCGCGAAAGTGGACTACCGTTGGGCGCTGTGACACATGGGCACCCAGGCGAGGTCGAACTGGACTTCCCGCGCGAGTGGGTCGAGTTCTACGACCCGGACGATCCAGAACATCTCATCGCCGCGGATATGACCTGGCTGCTGTCGCATTGGACGTGTGTCTTCGGGACGCCGGCCTGCAAGGGCACGGTCGAGGGACGCCCGGACGACGGCTGCTGCTCGCACGGAGCGTTCCTGTCCGATGACGACGACCGCGCCAACCTCGACGAGGCGGTCAAACAGTTGACCGACGACGATTGGCAGTTCCGGGAGAAGGGGCTGGGCCGCAAGGGCTACCTCGAACAGGACGAGTACGACGACGAGCCCGCACTGCGCACCCGCAAGTACAAGGGCGCCTGCATCTTCCTGAATCGGCCGGGCTTCCCGACGGGCATCGGCTGCGCGCTGCACACCAAGGCACTCAAACTCGGCGTCGAGCCGCTGACGATGAAACCCGAGATCTGCTGGCAGCTTCCGATCCGTCGCGTCCAGGAGCGCATCACCCGGCCCGACGGCAGCGAGGTGCTCAAAACCCTGATCACCGAATACGACCGGCGTGGCTGGGGCGAAGGCGGTTTGGACCTGCACTGGTATTGCACAGGCGATCCGGGGGCCCACGTCGGGAAAAAGCAGGTGTGGCAGTCCTACGGCCCTGAGCTGACCGAGCTGATCGGTGAGAAGGCCTACGCGGAACTCGCGGCCATGTGCAAACGGCGGGCGGGATTGGGACTGCTTGCCATCCACCCGGCCACCCGCGCCGCGGAGTAACTAACGCTGCGCCAATCCTGTTGCGCCCCGCGCCTTTCGGGCGTCTGACAGAGCCGCCAGGACTTGGGTTCCGACCTCGTCCCACGACACCCCGGCCAGGCTCTGTTCGCCGGCCTTGCCCATGGTCTCCGCGAGCGCGGGATCGGTCAGCAGCCGAATCAGCCCGGCGGCCAGTGAATCGGGGTCATCGGGTTCGACGAGGATTCCGGAGATCCCGTCGCGGACCACAACCGGGATGTCCCCGACTCTGGTGGCGACAACGGGCCGGCCCAACGTGTATGCCAGGTGTGCCACACCGGATTGCGAGCTGCGCTTGTACGGAAGGACCACGCAGCGCGCGGGCGCGAAGTAGGACGCCACGTCCGAGACGGGGATATACCCGAGCTCCAGCCGCACCCCGGACAGCTGGGCGACATCGGCACGCAGCGCCGACTCGTCCATGTCGGGACCCAGCGCGCCGGCCACCACCAGTTCGGCGTCGGGGAGTTGAGCCCGTACCGCGGGCCAGGCCTTGAACAGGGTGTCGATGCCCTTGTAGGCGGTGACCGTGCCGAAGCACAGCGCTTGCGGACCGGTGGCGGCCGGGCTCGGCATGGTGGCCGAGGCATAGATCCCTTCGTCGCCGTGCGGGATCACGTGGACCGGTGCGGTCACCGGCCACGTCTCCAGCAGGATGCGCTTCGCCGACTCCCCGAGCACGAACACGGCGTCGAGATCGGCGTAGGCCGGACCCAGCGCCCGCGTCATGAGCGGCGATGTCTTGTACAGGCCGTCCTGGCCGGGTTGCTCGACCAGCGCGCGCGGTTCATGAGCCACCAAGACCAACAAGGCATTCGGGATGACCTTGCGCACCGCACGCACACCCCAGCCGTCGCTCGGGAACCGCCAGGCCGACCACACCACCACGTCGGGCCGGGTACGGATCAGGTGCGCCAGCAGGACACCCCAGGCGGCGGTGTGCCGACCGGCCCGAATCACCCTGCGGCCCTTACGCAAGAGTTCCGGCAGAGCCGCGCCGGCCGTGGGGTGCCAGGTCGGCAGGATAGACAGGACGCGGCAACCGAGTTCGCGAGAGCCCAGTTCAGGGGACGGGCCGGTGACGAGCTCCACGCTGTCACCGGCGCGTGCCAGCGCCTCACCGAGCTGAAGCGAGAATTGGTACAGGCCACCGGACGGCGGAAACTCCACCAATACCACAGATTGCGGTGCTCGCGCGTTGTCGCGCCGGAGTACCTGGGAGTAGAGCGCGCGCAGGTTCTGCACCCAGACGTCGGCGCTGTAGGTGGTGTCGTAGCGCTCGCGGGTGGCGCGCTCCATTGCGGCGAGCTGGCCGGGGTCGGTCTGGATCGTCGTTGCCATATCGGCGATTCCAGAGCTCAGCGCAGCGGGCTGTCCCGCCGCCACGAGGAGCCCGCAGCCGGGGCCGACGATATCGGGGATGCCCCCGACGTTGGTCGCCACGATCGGCCGGGCGCCGGCCAGCGACGAGATGAGCGATGTGGGTAGGGCATCCTCCAGCGAGGGTTGGACGACGAAGTCGGCGGCCGCGATGAGGTCTGGCACGTCGCCGCGGAATCCGAGGATCCGAACCCGTTGGGCAAGAGAAGGATCGGAGTCCACCGATGATTGGATCTCGTCCAGCAGCGGGCCGTCGCCGGCAAGGGCGACGACCACGGGCACGTCGGCGGTAAGCAGCCGTACCGCCTCGACGAGGTCGGCATGACCCTTCTCCGGCCGCATCAGACTCGCGCAGACGGCCAGCAGGTGGCCCTCGGGTACCCCGATCTCGTCGCGGATCGCCGCGCGGTCGCGGGTGACCCGAGGTTCGACAACACCGTTGGGCAACACCACGATCGGGGCCGCCGCGCCGGCGTATTCGGCATACCATCGTCGTTGGGCGCTGGACAGGGCGATGACCGCGCGCGACAGGAACCGGCGGCCGACGACCGCCGCCTTGACCCGCAACCGGGACGCCCGGGACTTCGGGATGTCGATGACATGCAGAGTCGAGACCGACGGAACCCCGACCAGGCGGGCCGCTAGCCCGCCGACCAGGTCGGCGTGCTTCAGGTGGGTGTGCACGATATCGACGCGCTCGTCTCTGAGCACCTTGGCCAATCGTATGACGGCGGTGAGATCATAACGCCCCGAGTGCATTTCGTAGACAGTTGCGCCCTGCTCGCGCAGCAGTGGGACGGCCCGGTTGTCCACGGCCCCCTCGGAGTGCGCATCAGAAAGCCCGATGACGACGAGGCGTATCGCCGCCGACGGGGCCGCGCGGGCAAGATCGACCAATACCGCCTCGGCGCCGCCTGATCCGAGAGAGTGGATCACGTGCGCCACCGTCAACGGCGCAGGCACGGCCCGGTCAGGCGCGTTCACCGATGACCTCCTGATACAGATGGTCGAGACTGTCGACCCACGTGCGCATCGAGTATTTGTCCTCGGCCTGGGTCCGCCCCGCAGCGCCGAATGTGGCTGCCAGTTCGGGGTTTCCGATGACCTCCAGAAGTGCGTCGGTGAGTGCAGGAACGTCACGAAGGGGTACCAGCCGCCCGGTGACGCCGTCGACAACGATCTCCCGGGTTCCGCCTGCGTCGGAGGCCACCACCGGCAGGCCGCAGGCACCAGCCTCGATCAATGCGGTCGGGAGCGCTTCGTCGACTGACGCCGAGACCACGCCGTCGACGGTCGCCAGGATGTCGGGTACGTCCTCGCGGCGGCCCAGTAGCTCCACCGAGTCCTCCAATCCGGCTACCGCAACGGCATTTTCGATATCCGCGCGACTGGGCCCGTCACCGACCACCAACAGTTTGGCGGACGGATGCACGGCCACGACCCCGGCCCAGGCTTTGATGAGGTCGACGTGGTTCTTGTCCGGACGCAACGCGGCGACAACGGCCCACACCGGTCGATCGGTGGCGCGGGCGCCGCTGCGAACGGTGTAGCGGCCGACATCCACCCCGTTGGGGATCGCCCGCCAGGTGGAGCGGGCCGGGCCGTATCTCTTGGCATACTGGTCGAAAGCATGTTGGGACACCAGCACGATCCGGCCCAGTCGAGCCGGGATCCGCACCGAGAGAAGCTCTTTGAACCATTCACCTCGGCTCGAGTGGGGTTGCGGGCTCAGGTGCAGGGTGGCGACCACCGGCAGGCCTACCAGTCGGGCGGCGAGCGGGACCAGAGTCGCCGAATACCCGAGATGAGCATGGACCACGTCGACGTGCGCCTGGCGCAGCGCCCGCACCAGCCGAACGAAACCACGGGGATCCAACAACTTTCGCACCGAGATGTAGGTCGGATTCAGGTTCGCATCAGCCAACCGTCCGTACAGGGCATTGCGGTTGCTCTCCTGCGGTGCCAGGCTTGCGACCGACACATCAAGTGCCGCAGGCGCATAACGGCCGAGTTCGGCGATCAGGTTCTCGGCACCGCCGAAGTTGTACGAGTCCAGGATCATCAGCACTCGCGTCGGTGCGTGGTTCTGTTCGGTCACCGAGAACCTCCCAACAGCTGCCGAACGCCGTTGACGGCGGCGATGACCGGTGACAGGCCGAACACGACAAGGATGGTGACGACGATGCTGCTGCCAGGTTGTGCG
Source organism: Mycobacterium sp. BK086 (assembly GCA_004362315.1). GTDB lineage: Bacteria > Actinomycetota > Actinomycetes > Mycobacteriales > Mycobacteriaceae > Mycobacterium. Next base: position 306,217 of record SNWL01000008.1, on the reverse strand, counting down.
ACAGCCGAACTCGCCGATTCCGCGGCGCTGTGTCCGCGGACGGACCGGACCACCGCGAGTCCCGCTTCGAACAGGCTCGGCGCACTGAGTTGCAACCCGAGAATGTAGGTCAGCACACCCGCCACCCCGGCGACGACAAGGACAAGCGGATCCGGCAGTCCGGCCATCAGATACGCGAGCGCGAGCATGACGACGCCCATCCCCGCCGCCGCGGGCAACGGCCGTCCCACCGCATTCCACAGTTGGCCGGGGGTGATTCCCCCCATCCTCCGCAACAACACGGTGTTCACCATGAGGAGCACCGTCTCGACCGCCACCAGCACCGACGCCACCGCCACGATGCTGTGTCCTGCGGCCCACCAGACCGGGCCGACCATGAGTCCGAGCCTGCCGGTGCCTGTCGCGAGGAGAAGCGACGGTCTACCAATGGCTTTGAACACGTCACCGGCATGCCAGGAGACCGAGAACAGCAGACCGTAGACGGACAACACCATGAGTACCGGTGCGGCACCGGCATATTGGGGACCGTACAGGGTGCCCACAACGGCCGGCGCCACCGTGGCAAGGGCGACGCTGATCGGTGCGCTCAGCGCCATCGTGACGGCCATGACCTGGAGGAAATGCTCCGAAAGACGCTCGCGGGCATGCTGGAGTCGCGACAGAGAGCTGAACAGTACCTCGCTGATCACGTTGCAGAGCGCCAGCACCAGCAAGTCGGGCAGCCGGTAGGCCAAGGTGTAGAGACCCAGCTGTTCGTCACCGCGGCGCATGCCGATGAACAGATAATCGGTGTTGAACATCGCGAAGCTGAGCAGCGCGACGCCGGTCAGCGCTGATCCGTAGCGGATGAGATTTCGCGCCTGCTGGCGATCGAAGCCGAACACGACCGGAGTGCGGGCAACCACCCAGTACAGGATCGTCGTCAAGATGGTCCCGACGAGTTGGCCCCAGACGAGGCTCCACACACCGTGCCCGGCGGCGGCCAGGACGATGGTGAGTATCGCTTTGACCGCGGAGCCCACGAACTCCGGCCAGATCCGCTGCCGGAAGTCGAGATCGCGCCGTAGCCGGGCGGCGGGAATCACGCTGAAAGCCGAGATGGTGAGCCCGATGGCCAGTACTCGGATCAGCGGCGTCAGCTGCGGTTGGCGGACCAGCTCGGCACCATAAGGGGCGAAGACAGCCAGGGCCGCTCCGGCGATGACACCGAAGATCGCGGACAGCGTCAACCCTGTCGGGGCGAGCCGGTCCCACTTGCCCGGACTCTGGACAAGGGCGGCGCCGACCCCGAGATCCTTCATGTAGTCGAACAGATTGACGACCAGCAGTGCGAGCGTGAACAGACCGAAATCGGCGGGATCGAGAAGCCGCGCCGCCACGATCGTCATGATCAGCGTCGAGCTCTTGCTCAGACCGAAGACCAAGTAGTTCCACGCAGCCTGCCGGCCGGTCTGCGGAGTCGATTCCGGTGCCGCGGGCGGCTCGTCCCCGATGCGATCGCGACTGTCCCCGGCTATGGTCGGATCCTCGCCCTGTCCCACCCGAAGAGTCCCCGATCAGCCTGGAGCCGCAGCCATTTCACGGCCATCATAGAGCGGCGGGCTTCAGCGCGAAGCGAAAAGGTACCCGGCCGCCCACGGACGCGGATCGTCCGACCGCGAGGTGACCGTGAAACCGGCGTCGACCAATATCGCGTGGACTGCATCCTTGGTGCGGTACGACTCGTCGCCGGTTTCGTCGGCGAGGAAGTCATGGCACCCGATCGCCGCATGGCGGACGATCGGCAGCACGTCGAGAGCACCTCGCAGGGCAGGTAGTTCGGCGCCTTCGATGTTCATTTTCAAAAAGTCGATGCGATCCAGCTTCAGCTTGGCGACCAGCCCGGGGATCGTGACCGCCGCGACGGGCACCCCCTCGTCGCCGATCTTGTTCTCGAGATACGACTCCGCCTGCAGGTCAGTGATTTTCACCGTTCCTTCGGTGTCCATCACCGCGGCGTGGATCGGTTCGACGTTGCGCAGGTTGTTGGCCTGGCACACGCGTGCGAGCTTGGCGTAGGTCGTCGGGTGCGCCTCGATGGCGATCACCCGGCCCGAGTCGCCGACCATGCGGGAGAACGGCAGCGCCTCTGTGCCGATCCCCGCCCCCACGTCGAGAACGACGTCGCCGGGCCGAATCGCGTATTCGGGTAGGAACACCTCTCGCGCGAACGCGTCACACTGCGCGGCGTCCATCCCCTCGCCGCCACGAAGGTCGGGCAGGAGCATCGCACCGGCGCGTGTCCGCTTCAGCCAATCCCCGGTCTGCCGGTCGTAGGTGAACAGCGCGCGGTCACCGGCGAGGGTGGCGTTCGCCGACGCCGCGAGGCCGAGCAACCAGCGGGTCGAAGGTCGATTGACGGCGTCGTACACGGCGTGCTTGAGGGCCACTTGTGCACGATAGCAGCACTTCTAGGGCCGATAAGCGCTTGCGCGAACCGCGTCAGCTCAGCACCCGAAGCTTCTCCCACGGGATGCGTTCCATCGGGTCGTAATCCCAACGGAATCCCGCGGCTTGGTAGGTCTTGCCGAGCGCGGGCGGGCTGGCCGAGGCTTCGAATTCGAAGCTCATGCTCAGTGGTGCGCCCCCGACATCCACGATATAGCCGCCGTAGCGTTGCATGGCCGTCGCAACCGCCAGCTCCCCCTTGGTGAGGCCGAGCTTGGTCAGGTCGACAGACGGATCCAGTTGCAGATGAGCGCCTTCGGGCAGGCAGTCAGCCCGGGCCGACTTGCCATCGGACTTCAGTGCAGGCGGCCGAAAGGTCTTGCAGGCGTTGCTGGTTTGCAGGGCCAGCGCATGCGGTATCACGCCTGAACTGATCTCGGCGACCCGGATGACGCCGCCGAGCCGCGACGCACCCGATCCCGTTGCCGAGCCACCCCATCCGGACCCGCGCAGACTGTTGACAGCGCCCCACTGCGCGGACCAGTCATTGCCGCTCTTGGCCGCCTGCCAGAACTCGAAGATGGTCGAGGTGGCCTCGTCGACGGTGACCATCACCCCATCGGAGCCCGAATTGGGCTTCGCCCCATACGGAATCGGTACCGGCCAGCCGGCGAAAGGGCATACTCCCCACTCGGGGCCTGAGCATTTCACCGCGTAGGCGGGGGTATCCGGGCCAACCGAGAAGATCGGAATGCCGAACTCCACGATGTTGGCGAACACGCCGCGGGTCGACTGCACGTAGCCGATCATGGCCGCACTGTTCGGGTCGACCCCCGCATCCTGTGGAATCGCTGTCCGCCAAGGGCTCTCGGCTGCGAACGGATTGGCCAGCCAGTCATGGGCAGGGCTCGAACACGCCGCCCGCCCGGCAAGCACCGCCACAACCACGATCACGATGGCGACCACCGCGGTGACCGACCGCGCCGATCTGCTGCTAGACCAATGGTGAACAGCCTTGCCGGCACGTCTCATTCGGCGGCAACGCGATCGTCTGTCGACGACTGCGTCACGGAATCCTGATCATCGGTACGCCTGCCACCGATCATCGCGAACAACGACATACCCGTCACCAGTCCACCGGCGATGCCGACGGCAACGGCGACGAAGACCGTGGTGTTCGTGTGATCGCTGGTCTGCGTGATCTGCATGCTGCCGACGGTCTGCAGCAGGTACTGGTCGTAGCCGTTCACCTCACTCAACCGGGTACCCGCGACCGCCGCGGCGCGCTGCACCTCGTCGCGAGCCTGGTCCGCGCTGTCCGCCTCGGCGGTGAAGGTGAGAAGTCCGCGTACGGCGTCGGCCTCGATGGTGACCGGCGAATTCCCGTCGCGCAGAACTCTTCCCATGGTGGGCAACATCTCGATCCTCGACCGGACATCGAGGGCGTATGCATACCAACCGTCGGGGGGCTGCGCGGGCACCAGCGTCATGTGCTGGCTGGCCCGGAACACCGAGGTGCTGTTCGCGGTGAGGTAGGCCCAGAAGAACGCTCCGCCCAGAGCCGTGGCCACCAGCCATATCCCGGCGTTGCGCAGGAACCTTCGCACGATCTCGGCCGAAACCGGCCACTGCGGCGCGACCGCCGCCACCATGGCCAGCACCAATGCGAAGGTGCGGAAGTACGAGAGATGAAGCCCGACACTGGATACCGACCATCCGACGATCGCCGCGGCCAGTGCGGCCACCAGAACCCGGTCGGCCGAGCGCGGCTGCGCGATGATCCGCAAGACGATGATGGCCAAGAAACCGGCCACCATTACCGTCCACCCGATGAGACCGAAGACCCCGGTCTCAGCGAGCAGCGACAGATAGAGGTTGTGCGCGGCCAGATTCGGCTCCCGAACCGCCGTCGACACCCGCCCGGCGAAGTTGATCACCTCACCGGCGAACGTACCGGGACCGAACCCGAAATAGGGCCGCTGCGACCACATCATGGCGGCCTGTTCCTGGGCGGCCAACCGGCCGAGCAGCGACGGGTCCACGTGGCTGCTCTCGTCGCCCTGGCTGATCTGCTGGAACATGTCCTGGAGGCGGTTGCCGATGCCGGGAACGAACGACGATGCGAACACCGCGGGCAGGGCGACCAGCGCCCACCGCCGGATGGATCGTTCAGAAGCGATGAACCACACCACCATTGCGATGCCGGCCGACAGGAACGTGCCGCGCGACTGGGTCAGGTAGATGCCGGCCAGCAACGCAAGAATCGACAGGGCGACCAGGGTCACGGCCCGCCGGTCCGACGCCCGCAGTGACCGTGTCAACAGGGCCGCCGCGAGCGGCAGGCCCATTATCAGGTGCCTGCCCCAGAAGTTGGAGTCCGGCAGCGGTCCGCCGTATCGGGGCGTGGTGACCAGTTCACCCGAAGATGTTGTGACGATGGAGAATCCGCCGAACGAGTTGGTGCCACCGAAGACGACGAAGTCGATCACCGTCAGTACAGACAGCAGCGCCAGCACCGTGACGATCGTGATCGCGACGGTCCACGGCCGCGCCGTCATCTGAGCCAGCATCAGAACGAGCATCAGGAAGAGCAGGTCGATAGCGGTGCGGCGCACCGAAGAAAGCGACGCCGCCAGATCGGCACTGCCGATCGCGGCCACCATCTGCGTCGCCAGGAACACAGCCAGTAGTCCGGCGCAGATCACCGTCCAGACGTTGAGCCGCGCGCGTAACTCCGAATCACGCAGGCCAAGAACGACGGCCAGAAGTCCGAGCGCCATCGACGCCTGGAACACCGGGACATTGCCGTGTTGCTCCAGCACACCCGACAGGTTGCTGGCCTCGATGGCAACCATCGCGACAAGTGCCAGAAGCGGTCGCCGCGCCGCGTACACCAGCCCGACACCGCCGATCAGCGCGGCGATCACGAACAACGGGCTGCGCGAACCGAACATCACCACCGCCGCGACGGTCGCGGCACCACCGACGAGGGCCATCGCCGCAAGTTCGCCGGATTGAGGCGTGGCGCGGATCGGGCCGGTCATAGCCCGGGTCGCACCTCTTCGCGGATCGGGCCGGTCCGACGAGATGCGGTGTCATCGCGGCGATCTCGCGATCGGGCGACGATCCAGCCGACGCCGCCGCCGATGAGCAGTCCGCCGAGCGCCACCGCGGCCGCGATCTGTGAGCGGCGCGGGCTCGGAAGGGGAAGGGCGTTGTTCTGCGGCGGCCACATCACTTTCACGGCATACGGCGCGGCCAGCGACGCGACTTCGGGAGTGGCCTTGTTCAGAACGTCGTTGAGACCCGCCTCGGCGGCACCTGCCGAATGCGCCACCACCGTGACGACCACGATCGTCGTATCGGGCAGGGCCGCGGCGGACAGCGAGAGATCGGCCTGGGGCACCTTCGCCGCCGTGGCCGCCGACGGTATCCAGCGGCCGTCGTTGTACAGCACCGCGGCCGTCCTGCTGACCTGCCCGCGGGTGAGCACCTCCCAGAACGCCGAGGACTGCTCGGTGGTGAGATCGGGTGCCGGGAGAAGCGCGACGTTGGCCGACGCTTGGTACCAGTGCGGTTGCGGGGCCAGAAAGAATCCCAGTGCCGCTCCGAGGATGGCGCCGACGAACGCGAAGACGGCGATCGTCCTGCGATGCTTGGTCATATCCCGTCCTTCAGTCTCGCCGCGCCATGTGCAACTTGGCGCCGAGACAATTTTCTCGTTACCGATGTCTTCGGGTGTTGGACACAATACAGCGCCGTCTGAACTGGGACGACTGCTGTTTGGCGCGTCGGCCCGGCGAACTTTGGACAGCATCCTCGGCACATCTCGACGTCGCCACGCTCGTGCTATCTTCACGCCAGGACCTACGGGGTGGAGTTGCCGATGCGACGGACAATTCAGATCGAATTCAACGAGTTGAGTCCGACTCTGATCGACGAGTTCATCGACGCGGGCGAGTTGCCGAATTTCCGGAAGCTGCGGGACTCCTCGGAAGTCTTCGTCACCGACGCCGCCAACGAGATCAACCTCGAGCCGTGGGTTCAGTGGCCGACGCTGCACACCGGTATCCCGGACCGCGATCACGGTATCCAGCATCTCGGCGAAGCCGATCTGGTCGCCGGGCGCGGGATCGCTCGCGAACTGGCCGCCGCCGGATTCAAGGTCGGCGTCTTCGGCTCGATGAACCTCGACTACGGACCGCTCGACGGTTTCGTCATACCCGACCCGTGGAATGCGGAATTGTCGCCGCATCCCGCCGATATCAAGGCGTTCACCAACTTCGTGGTGTCTGCCGTGCAGGAGAATTCCGCCGATCAACTCGACAAGCGGGCCGCACTCCCGTTCGCCAGATACCTCGCGACACATGGCCTGACGCCGGCCACCGCGTTGTCCACCGTGCAGCAGCTCCTCGGTGAACGGCGCGATCCCGGCGTGAAATGGCGTCGCTCCTTCGCCCTGGACGCCATGTCCTACGACGTCTTTCGCAATCTGGTGCGCCGCCACAACGTCGCGTTCGCCACCTTCTTCTCGAATTCGACGGCCCACCTTCAGCACTACTACTGGCGCAACTTCCGACCCGAGATCTTCTCGCTGCCGTCGCCGCCCGAGGATCACTCGTCCCTGGCGGACGCGATGCTCGAGGGTTACCGCAACAATGACCAGCTCATCGGGCGCTTCCTGGCCGACTTCCCCGATGACCGGCTGGTGTTCGCGACCGCACTGAGCCAGCAGCCCTGGGACACGACGAAGTGCACCTACCGGCCCAAGGATTTCGACCAGTTGCTCGGGCTGATCGGCATCGACATGACCAGCGCGGAAGTGGCGCCGTTGATGGCCGAGGAATTCCTGCTGTCGTTCCCCGACGAGGCCGCCGCCCAGCGCGCCATCGCGCAGCTCACGGAGTGCCGAGTCAGCGACCAGCCGCTGTTCCGGATGCAGGAGGCCGAGGGGCCACGGTTCAAGGCCGGCTGTGCGATCAACGAGTGGTCGCAGGGCCGCACGATGATGACGCTGCCCGACGGCAGGCAGGCACCGTTCGACGAGTACTTCTACCGCATCCACAGCCTGCGCAGCGGCCGCCACCATCCCGACGGCTGCTTCTGGGTGCAGTCCCCCACACCTCGCCGGGTCGACGAGCGGATCCCGCTGACGTCGGTGGCCCCGACGATCCTTCGACTCTTCGGCGTCAACGCACCCGCATACATGAAGGAGGCGCAGGTCGCGCTGACCTGCTACCCGAACTGACGGCGGCGGCTACACCACCGCTGCCAGAAGACGTCATGGCAAATTTTCGCAATTTAGCTAACATCACGCGGTGGCTGTTGCGTTGATAAGTGCCGTCGACCCCTATCCGACCGATGCCGGTAAGAAGGTCGTCCTGGCGGGATTCATCGACTACCTCAGCGAACGGCACGGCCAGGACAACGTGCACTACATCAAGGTCGGCGCACCACCACAGCACCAGTTTCCGGTTCCGCTGCACGTCGTGCCCGGTCCCAGCCGCGGCCAGGTCCTCGGCAATCTCATGACCAAGGTCACCACCGGGCGGGCCAGCTTGCAGGAAGCCTTCCTTGGCTCCCGGCAGACCGCCGCGGGCATCACCGAGATCCTCGGCAAAATACGTCCTGAACTGCAGGTATACGATACGGTCCGAATGGCGCAGTACGCTCCCGACCAGGTGGCGGCCACCCAGGTCTGCTATCTCGACGACCTGTTCTCCGAGCGCTACGACCGCATGCTGGAAGCCGCCGAACGCTACGGCGAGATCAACGTCAGCCCGTTGGGCAATTTCGCCGAACACGTCCCGGCGAAGTTGCGTCCGCTGGCCACTCACCGTCACAGCCAGACCCTGCTGCTGCGCGCCGAGCGGTCACTGGTCCGGCGCAGCGAGGACCGCACAGTGCACCGGTTTCGTCGCTCGCTACTGGTCAACGCCGACGAGGCCAGCGTGCTGGCCGATCGCTCCAGTGCGCCGGCACATCGAATCCGCAGCGTTCCGCCGCTGGTCCTGGCACCGACCATGCCCCAACGACACTGGGACGGCGAACCGGAGTTCGTCTTCCTCGGATTGCTGTCGCTTCCCCACAACGACGACGGCCTGCGCTCGTTTCTGCGCACGGCCTGGCCGAGCATTGTCGAGCGATTGCCCGGTGCCCGGCTCCGAGTCATCGGACGCGAGGCCAGGCCCGAATTATCCGAGCTGGCGGCGACCTTGCGCGACAGCGTCCAGATCGAGGGCTATGTCACCGACCTCGGCGAGGCACTCGGCGGGGCCGCGGCACTGGTCAACCCCGTGCGTTTCGGCTCCGGTATCAAGCTCAAGGTGGTCGAAGCGCTCGGCCGGGCGCTGCCGGTGGTGTCCACGCCCATCGGTGCTGAGGGCATCGCCAGCGGCGCCGGCACCGGCGTGCTGGTGTGTGCCGAACCGGCCGAATTCACCGAGCAGCTGTGCTCGCTGACCAACCCGGCCTACAACGCCGAGATCTCGGCGCAGGCCCGCGAACACTTTCTTTCCAAGTACTCGCGTCCCGCGGTGTTCGCCGCGTATGACGACGCCTTCGGCACGGACTGACGACGCCGAGCAGCGCCTTCTTTCGATTATTTGCTGAATCTGCATCACTCTGCACAAAACAAGTGATGGACGTCATCCGTCCCAGTGGTTGCCTTGCGGCCTAAGTGGGGTTACGGTGCAGTTAATAGCAGTTCTCCGATACCGAGGGCATATTTTCGCTGTGTTGGCCGAACAGTCTGATAATCACATCTCAGTCGGTAACGACTGGGATGAAGATCTTCGCCAAAACTCGACCTCGCCGTTATTTTTCGAGAACACTATTCCCCCGCTGTGGCCCGAAACTCGTGCTTCGCGGCGCGAGGCCCGTCATGATCGGCACTCCAAGCGGATGGTGCTGACCGACGCGGCGATTATTAGCTTGATGTTGGCTGTCGCGACCGCGGTGGTGTTTGCCGGCCAGCCGGACGCCCTGCTGACTTACGCCGCGGGCTCGGCCGGGCTGGCTGCGCTGTGGATGGGCGCCCTGGGGCTCAACGGCTACCGCGCACGCCGGACAGTCGGCCGCGGCGTCAGCGAGTACACCAGCGTCGTGCTCGCCACCCTGCAGCTGTTTGGCCTGATCGCGATCGGCGCGCTGCTGTTCCACGTCGACATCTCGCGCCCCTATCTCGCGATCGCCTTCCCGCTCGGACTGGCCGGCCTGCTGGTCAGCCGCCGCTACTGGCGCAAGGTAGCGGTCGCCGAACTCAGTCGCGCCGAGCACCAGGTTTCCGTGCTCGTGGTCGGTAGCTCGCGCTCGGCAACCGACGTTGCCGCAACCTTCGTCCGTGACCCCAGTGCTGGGTACCGAGTCGTCGGGGTCTGCACCCCCGCGGGGCCGACAGTGCGTGACCACAGCATCGACGTCGACGGGCGGTCCATCCCCATCGTCGGGATCGACCAGGCCATCGCCGATGCCGTGCGCCGCACCGGGGCGCACACGGTCGCGCTGGCGGCCACCGATCATCTGCACCCCACCGAGATCCGCCGGCTGATCTGGGAGCTCGATTCGCTCGGCGTGGATCTGCTGATCGCCCCCGGGCTGGTCGACATCGCCGAGGACCGGCTGCACAGCCGGCCGGTCGCGGGCATGGCCATGTTCGAGGTGACCAAGCCGCAGCACGAAGGGGCCAACTCGGCAGCCAAGCGCGCCTTCGACATCGTGTTCACCACGATCGCGCTGATCGTCGTGGCACCGCTGTTCGCACTCGCAGCACTGGCCGTGCGGTTGTCCAGCCCCGGACCGGTTTTCTACGTCTCCGAGCGGATCGGCCTGCGGGGCACCACGTTCAAGATGCTCAAGTTCCGCAGCATGGTCGACGGTGCCGACGCCGGAGCGTCGGCGATGATCGCCGCCGACGGCAGCACCCCGATGTTCTGGAAGGCCAAGGACGATCCGCGGGTTACCCGGGTCGGCAAGGTGATTCGCAAATACAGCATCGACGAGCTGCCGCAGTTCATCAACGTGCTGCGCGGTGACATGAGCGTTGTCGGGCCCCGGCCGCAGGTCCGCCGCGAGGTCGACTCGTACGACTATCTGGTTCGCCGCCGGTTGAGCGTCAAGCCCGGCCTGACCGGCCTGTGGCAGATCAGCGGACGCTCAGACCTGCAGACCGAGGACGCCGTCCGTCTGGACCTCAGCTACATCGAAAACTGGTCGCCCATCAAGGATCTGGTGATCATCGTCAAGACGATCAAGACCGTTTTGAGCGGCGACGGCGCCTACTAGATCCAGCCAGCGGCCGGGCTAGCCTTCCAGCTTGTAGCCCAGCCCGCGCACCGTGACCAGGTGCACCGGGTTGGCCGGATCGCCCTCGATCTTGGACCGCAGCCGCTTCACGTGGACGTCAAGGGTTTTGGTGTCGCCGACATAGTCCGCACCCCACACCCGGTCGATGAGCTGACCGCGGGTGAGCACCCGCCCGCTGTTGCGCATCAGGTATTCCAGAAGGTCGAATTCCTTGAGCGGCAAGGTGATCGGCTCACCGTTGACTGTAACGACGTGACGCTCCACGTCCATGCGCACCGGGCCGGCCTCCAGGATGGCGTCACCGATGCCGGAGTCTTCGGCGTCACTGCCGCGGCGCAGCACGGCACGGATACGGGCGATCAGCTCGCGGGCCGAATACGGCTTGGTCACGTAATCGTCGGCACCGAGCTCCAGCCCGACCACCTTGTCGATCTCGCTGTCGCGTGCGGTCACCATGATCACCGGCACGCTGGAGCGAGCGCGCAACTGCTTACACACATCGGTGCCGGTCATCCCCGGCAGCATCAGATCGAGCAGCACGATGTCGGCGCCGGATCGATCGAATTCAGCAAGGGCCGATGGGCCGTCACCGACGACGGTGGCCTCGAACCCTTCCTTGCGCAGCAGGAATGCCAGCGGGTCGGCCAGGGATTCTTCGTCCTCCACGATCAACACATTGGTCATTGGCGTAGTGCCTCCTCGTCAATGGCCGATTGGTCGGCCGGTTCGTCGTCATCGTTGTTGGGATAGGCGGGAATGGACAGGGTGAACGTCGAGCCGGTTCCCGGCTGGCTCCACAGCCGGATACTGCCGTTGTGATTGGCCGCCACATGTTTGACGATGGCCAACCCCAGACCGGTGCCGCCGGTGGCACGGGAGCGCGCTTTGTCGACCCGGAAGAACCGTTCGAACACCCGCTCCTGATCGGCGCGGGCGATGCCGATTCCCCGGTCGGTGACCGCGATCTCGACGTTGTCGCCGCGGCGACGTCGACTGATCGACACCTTCGACCCGTCGGGTGAGTACGCGATCGCATTCGAGATCAGATTCGCCAGCGCGGTGACCAACAACGTCTGATCGCCCAGCACCCGGAAGCCGCTCGGCGCGTCGGTCGTCACCTTGATGTCGGCATTGTCGGCTGCCACCTTGTGGCGCGAAATCGCCTCGCTGACAACGGAATCCACGTCGATGCCGTCCAGGTTCGGCAGCGGTTCGGCGCCCTGCAGACGAGACAGTTCGATCAGCTCGCCGACCATGTTGGCCAGCCGCTGGGACTCGGTGAGGATCTTGCGACTGAAGTGGTGCACGGTCTCGGGGTCTTCGGCCGACTCCAGCAGCGCCTCGGCCAGCACACCCATCGCGGCGACCGGCGTCTTGAGTTCATGGCTGACGTTGGCCACGAAGTCGCGCCGGCTGGCCTCCATGCGCGCCTGCTCGGACTGGTCTTCGACGTAGACCACGGCGAACCGCGGATCCTGCTTGCTCAGCATCTGTACGTGTCCGCGAACCGAGAGTCCCGAACGGCCGGCGGCGGCGCGCTGCGGCTGCGCAGAGAGGTCGACCTCGACACCCTCCCCGGTGGCCAGCACGTGCTGCGCAGCGGCCCAGGCTCGCTCGTCGAGCTGGCGGTCGCGCACGAGGCCGAGTTCAGTGGCGCGGTCGTTGATGAAGACCACGTCGCGGTGGGAGTCGACGACCACCATGCCGATCGGCGCGAGCGACACGACGTGCTGCAACATCTGCGACACCGTGATGCCGGCTTCGGTGATCGCGCGGCGCTGCCTGCGCTCGAGGATGCGTGGGGTGAGCGCGGCCCCTATTCCAAGACCCAAAGCGAGCGCTACCAGCGCCGCAGCGGTGACCAACAGTGCCACCGAGACAACACCCACACGCAAAGGGTACGCATCCGGTGAACGTCATCCCAGCAGCGTGCGGCTAAATCGGGTCACGTCACACTCTCAGGACGTATGTATTCCGCCCCCGTTTACCCGCCGTTTCCCAAACCGGCCGAATCGTCGGGTTATTTGGCGCCCTGGCTGGCCACGGCGGCAGCACCGGCGGCGGCGGCCTCGGGATCCAGATAGGTACCCCCGGCGACCCGCGGCTTCAGGTCGGCGTCCAGGTCGTAACGCAGCGGGATCCCGGTCGGGATGTTCAGGCCGACGACCTCGTCGTCCGACATGCCGTCCAGGTATTTCACCAGCGCGCGCAAGGAATTGCCGTGCGCCACCATCAGGACTGTCTTACCGGCCTGCAGATCCGGGACGATCGTCTCGGTGAAGTACGGGACGAACCGGGCGACGACGTCGGCCAGGCACTCCGTCAGCGGTCCGCCGCCGATATCGGCGTAGCGCGGGTCGGCGTCCTGGCTGTAGGTGCTGCCCCGCTCGATCGGCGGCGGCGGCGTGTCGTAGCTGCGGCGCCACAGCATGAACTGCTCCTCGCCGTACTTCTCCTTGGTCTCGGCCTTGTCCAGGCCCTGCAGCGCGCCATAGTGCCGCTCGTTGAGCCGCCAGTCCCGGACCACCGGAATCCACAGCCGGTCAGCGGCATCCAGCGCCAGGTGCGCGGTGGTGATCGCGCGCCGCAGCAGCGAGGTGTAGAGCACGTCGGGCAGCACGCCCTGCTCGGCCATCAGCTTCCCGCCACGCACGGCCTCGGCCCGGCCCTTGTCCGTGAGGTCGACGTCCACCCAGCCGGTGAACAGATTCAGCGCGTTCCATTCGCTCTCGCCGTGCCGGAGCAGGATCAATGTCGAGTCAGCCATGCCCGAAATCCTCTCACGCGGCTCAGTCGTCGTCTTGGTCGATCAGATGCTCGAACGCCTCGAGGTTCTTCAGTGATTCACCGCGCGACACCCGCCACGCCCACTCCTTCTGGATGGACGACTTGAAACCCAGCTCCAGCAGGGTGTTGAAGTCGGTGTCGACGGCCTCGAGGACCTGTCCGAGCACCCGATCGAGCTCGTCGGGGGTGACCGCCTCCAGCGCCATCCGCCCGACCAGATAGATGTCGCCCGTGTTGTCCAGCGTGTAGGCGACGCCGTAGAGCCGTCGGTTGCGCTTGAGCAGAAATCGGTAGACGCCCTGGTGGTTCTCGTCGGGCTGGCGGCAGACGAACGCCTCGACACGCACCGAGTGCTCACCGATGCTCAACAGGGTGTTGGTCTTGAGCTTGCGCTCCCCCGGCAGCTCGACGATCAGCCCGGGTAGCCCGCCGTGAGCCCCAACGTGTCGGCTGTAGACGAGCCCATGTTCGGTCAGCGCGTCCTCGATGAGCTGCTGAACGTCACCCATCAGGCCCGGACCCCGCGGCGCATCGACCAGCGTCGGCCGTTACGCCGGGCCAGCGCGTCACCGGCCGCACCGCGCCTGCGGGCGCTGGCGTAGTCGGTGATCGCCCTGCCATAGCTGTCGAGCAGTCCATCGACGGTGCTGGCCCAGGAGAAGCGCTGCGCGTGCGCGGCGGCCGCCCGGCTGAGCTCATCGGGGTCGCGCCGAAGCACTTCGGCGATCGCGTCGGCCCACCGAGCGGGGTCGTGACTGGACACCAGGGCCCCGCTGACACCATCGGCGACGGCGACGGGCAGTCCACCCACCGCGGCGGCCACCACCGGTGTTCCACAGGCCTGAGCCTCGACGGCCACCAGCCCGAACGATTCCGAATAGCTGGGCACCGCAACCAGATCGGCAGCCCGATAAACATTGACCAGCTGCTCGCGGGACTGCGGAGGAAGGAACGTCACCCGATCTGCGATACCCAATTCAGCGGCAAGACCCACCAAAGCATCGGGTGCGGCCAACCCACTGCCCGACGGGCCACCGGCGACCAGCACCCGTACACCGGGCACCTGGGCCGCCGCCCGCAACAGCACATCGGGTGCCTTCAGCGGCTGGATCCGCCCGACGAAGGCGACCACCCGCTCGTCTGCCCGCAGCCCCAAACCTGCCCTCGCGGTTGCCTTGTCGCCGGGAGTGAACGTGTCCAGGTCGACGCCCGGGTACACCACGTCGATCCGCCGCGGGTCGGCATTGTGCAACGAAATCAGTTGGCGAGCTTCATCTTCGGTGTTGACCACCAGCCGGTCGGCCTCATCGACCACTTGCTGCTCGCCCACTGAGCGCAGCGGCGGTTCCGGCGAATCACCCTCGGCCAGTGCGGCGTTCTTCACCGCGGCCAGCGTGTGCGCGGTGTGGACCAGCGGCACCGCCCAGCGGTCGCGGGCCAACCAGCCGACCTGACCAGACAGCCAGTAATGCGAGTGCACGACGTCGTAGTACCCGGGCTCGTGATTGGCCTCGGCACGCAGGACCCCGGCGGTGAACGCGCACAGCTGAGTCGGCAGGTCGTACTTGTCGAGCCCCTCGAAGGGGCCCGCGACCACGTTGCGCACCAGCACCCCGGGTGCCACCCGGACCAGCGGCTGATCCGACGACGAGGTCGCCCGGGTGAAGATCTCCACCTCCACCCCGCGCCGGGCCATGTGCAGAGCGGTCTGCAGGACGTAGACGTTCATTCCGCCGGCATCACCGGTGCCGGGCTGGGCCAGTGGCGAGGTGTGTACCGACAACACCGCAACACGCCGCGGCATCGCATCGGTCGAACTGTCAGTCAGTTCCCGGGCGTACCGCACGCCTCCATCTTTACACCGCGGCTTCGCGGCGGTTCTGCGCCCGTCTCAAAGCGCCGATCGGATCCGCGTACAGCCCACCCAGCGACACGATTCCGGCGCCGGCTTCTTGCACCCGATTACCGAACGCGGTCACCCGGATATCGCGGTCCGGCAGCACCGACCGCTCGGCGAACGCGGCCTCGACAAGTTGCATGCCCTCGGGATATTCGGTGAACGCCTGGCCGCCCACGACGAGGTCGTCGGGGTTGAGCATGTCGCGCAGCAGCGCGACCGCACCACCGAGAACCCGCGCCCGTTCGGCCAGCAGTTCGCGGGCGCCGACCGCGGCGGGCGTATCACCTTGGCGGGCGGTGCGAAGCAGGGCGGCCATCGACGCGCTGGGGCCCGACGAGGGCACGATGCCGCGCTTGCGGGCGGCGGCCAGCACGGCCTCGTCGCTGACGGTTGACTCCAATTGTCCACTGCCGCCGAGTAATTCGGAGGACACCGGCAGTGCAGCGATGGTGCCAGGCCCACTGGATGGGCTGTGCACCCGGCCGCCGATCACCAGCGCGAAGCCGACGGTCTCGCGGGCATAGACGTACAGGCTGCTCGAGGTCGGGGCCGGCGGGCGACGCAGACCGAGCAGCACTTCGGCGCCGGCCATCGCATCCACGTGAGACGCCACCGACACCGGCAACCCCAACGCCTCGGCGAGCACCGGTCCGACCGGAGCCTGCGCCCAGCCCAGCCGACTGTGGTCGACGTGTCCGGTGACGCTGTCGACCACACCGCCGATCGCAACGCCGATCCACAACGGGCGACGGCGATGCCAGCGGCTCAGATAACGACGGGCACTGCCGGCCAGCGAGGCCAGCGCGGCGGCCTGCCCGCCCCGCGGGGTGGGGGTTTCCACGGCGTCGAGCGTGCGGCCAAGCAGGTCGGTCGCGACGATGTTGGTGGTCCGCGCGCCGATGTGGATACCGAGGGTCAGGAACGGCTCGTGGTTGACCTCGACGGGGACACGCGGGCGGCCGATGGCGCCGGACACCGCGAGATCGGCGCGCTCACGCAGGATTCCGGCGTCCAGCAGGGCGGTGACCTGGCGGTTCACTGTGGCGATCGACAGGTTGGTGACCTGGGCGATCACATCCCGGCCGATGGCACCGCGCTGCCGTACCGCCGCGAACACCGATGCGGCGGCGGCATCGGGGATTCGCAGCGAGGGGGCCACGATGTGGTGGCGGGCCCGCAGGGGATGCGGCCGGGTGGCGATGCGGGCCGCGTCATGGGCGGAAGTGCGGAGCGGATTTTGTGAGGAAAGTGCGACGGTGCGCATAGGGGGTGTCCTTCTCGAGTCTTCAGTGGGGGCCTGTGCCACACCTGGCGACTTGAGCGGGACGAGAGAAAAGTGTCCGGTCTGGTCAGGCGCAGCGAATCGCGCGACAACAACACGCGGTGTGCGCGACCAGACAGCTGGTCAGACCGAAACGGATCACGGGGAGAAAGTAGCACAGTTACTAGAGTTGGAGCGATGACGAGTCCAGATGCCCATTCCCGCGTGGCCGTGGTCACCGGCGCCAGCTCCGGTATCGGCGAGGCGACATCCAAAACCCTTGCCGCTCTTGGGTTTCACGTCGTCGTAGTAGCCCGGCGGGCGGATCGCCTCCAACGGCTGGCCGACGAGATCGGCGGAACGCCCGTGGTGGCCGACGTCACAGACGAAGCCCAGGTCGAGGCCCTGGCCGCGGGCCTGACCCGGGTCGACGTGCTGGTCAACAATGCCGGCGGCGCCAAAGGGCTGGAACCGATCGCCGAAGCCAACCTCGACAACTGGCGCTGGATGTGGGAGACCAACGTCGTCGGGACGTTGCGAGTCACGCGGGCGCTGCTGCCCAAACTCGTCGAATCCGGGGACGGCCTGATCGTCACCGTCACGTCGATCGCCGCCCTCGAGGTCTACGACGGCGGTGGCGGATACACCGCCGCCAAGCACGCGCAGGGTGCGTTGCACCGGACACTGCGCGGGGAGCTGCTCGGAAAACCGGTGCGGCTCACCGAGATTGCGCCAGGCGCGGTGGAGACGGAGTTCTCCCTGGTGCGCTTCGGCGGCGACGAGCAACGCGCCGACGCGGTCTATTCCGGGATCACGCCGCTGGCCGCCGATGACGTCGCCGAGGTGATCGGCTTCGTGGCATCGCGCCCGTCGCACGTCAACCTCGACCAGATCGTCATCCGGCCCCGGGATCAGGCCAGCGCCAGCCGGTTCAACCGCCGGACGTAGCCGTCCGCGTCGTCGTCGGTGTCGACGTCGTCGTCTCCGTCGTCGTTGGGCTCGACGATGAGGTTGGGGTGGGACTCGTCGTGGTCGGCGTGCCCGACAGCGTCGGCGCGTCGCTCGGGGTGGCCGGCGCACTGCTCGGGATGCTCGTCTGCGGCTGCGTGTCGGACAGTGCCGACATGGCCTTCCAATCGTTCCAGTCCACCGCCCAGTCCCAGATGTCGCCGTCGGCGTAGGACAGCTTGATGGAGGTCCCGGTCACCTCGACGGGGTCGCCGTACACCGCGGTGCCGAAGTACTGCTCGGCGTCGCCGGTGGACAGGTTGATGCACCCGTTGGTGACGTTGGTGTTGCCCTGCGCGCCCGACGACGCCGGATTGGCGTGGATGAACTCACCGTTGTTGGAGATCCGCACCGCCCAGCGCTCGTGCACGTTGCTGTAGCCGGCGGCCTGGTTGGTCATGTAGAAGTCGGCGTACTTCTCGCTGACGACGTGGATCCCGCTGCGGGTGACGTTGCGGGGTTGATCGGCCTCGCCGTAGCTGCAGGGGAAGTCCATGATGACGCCCTCGTCGGTGATCACCTGGATCCGGTGCGAGGTGGCGTCGGCCTTGACGACCTGACGCCGGCCGATATCGAAGTCCAGCGTGGAATCCGCTGCGCCGTAGGCGTCCTCGCCGAACTTCACGCCGTAGAGGCGGGCGTCGACGTGGACCTTGGTGCCGGCCGGGTAGTACTCCTTGGTCCGCCAGTGCACCCGCGAGCCGCCGACCTCGTCAGGCAGCCAGGCCCAGCTGCCCTCGGCCGTCGGCGTCGTGGTGACGGTCAGCGCCTTCTCGACATCGGGCTTGTGTTCGTCGTCGATCGCGGCGTCGAACTGCAGGATGATCGGCGCCGCCACTCCGACCGTCTGGCCGTCGGACAGCTGGAACTGGCCGTTGACCTTAGTGGTGGGATCGACCGTGGTGAACGACGCGGCTACCGGCAGAGCCTTGCCGTCGCGTCCGACCGCCGATCCGGCCCAGGTGTAGGAGGCGCCGTACCCGAGCGGTTCGGTGATCGTGAACGCGGTGCGGTCGCGGTTGAGCACCCCGGCGACGGCCCTGCCGTCGGCATTGGTCAGCGAGACATGCTGCAGCCAGCCGTCCTTGACCTGGATGCTCACCGGCGTCGTCGGCATGACGTCCTTGGACGCGTCGGCCGGGGAGAAGTTCAGCGACGGCTTGGGTGGGGGTCCCGACGCCGCGCTTTGTTTGCCGGGCTGGTTGCTGACGCAGGCGGCCAGCACACCGGGTGCGGCCACGCCGAGCGCCAGCGCGGTCAAAGCGCGTCGCCGGTTGATCGGCGGCTGGTCGGCTGGGCTCACGTCAATCCAAGATACGGAACCCGGCCGCCGTGCTGCCAATTGAGCGTGTGTGGTCAATCCCTCACAAGAGGCCGATTAGTTGCCCCAGAGCACCGGCGACGCCGCCGAACTTGGTGCCCGCGAACTCGATATCGACCGGATCGATGGTGACTTCCGCGCCGGTAGTCTGATCGACGTAGCTGTAGCCCGGCCAGGTCAGCGTCACGGGCCGTAGCGGCGCGAAGAACCCACCGAACGGAATGCTCACCTGGGCGGGTTCACCCTGACCGACGCTGATCGGCAGGGTGAGCGACTCCTGGCCGAACAAGATGGCATTCGCCATCTTGGGACCGCCCTCGAGGAAGGCTTGCGCCGCGCCGAGGAAGTTTCCGTGCTGGGCGGCGGTGAAGAACGCGTTGACGCTGTTGTACGCCGACATGGCCCCCAACACGGCGGAGCCGGCGGAGCTCACCAGGAAGGCGACCGGCTTGGGGACGACGAGCGTGCCGTCTGTCAGCGAGAACTGGACCTTGGCCGTGGGATCCTGCTGGGTAGGCGCAGTGAAGACCTCATTGCCCGCCAGGCCGAGTTTCACCTTGCCGAGCGGGGTGCTCGCGTTCACCGCCAGGTCGACCGGGCCACTCTGACCGAGGTCAGGGGTTGTGGCGCTGATCGCGACGGTGATCGGGCCGATCGGCGTGTTGATCGTCTGGGTGGTCTCGTTGGTCTGCGAGCTCGCCACAGCGGATTTGCCCGCCACCGCGGGCCTGGCGTTCGCCACCTTGGCCACCGGCGCGTTCACCCGCTTGGTCTGGGCCACGCCTGTGGCGCGCTTGGGCCCGGCGTCCGACGAGCTCGACGACGCCGAACTCGAGGACGCGTGACCGCCGGTGTCGGCCGCGGCGACCGCGGTCGCACCTGCCAGGGCAGCCCCCACTCCCAGGGTCACCGCGCCCGCGCCCAGCCAAGTTCTGACACCCAGCGTGCGGTGCGGTCCGCGCTTCACAGTTTTCGTGGTCCCAGTGGCCATGTCGAATCCCCCAGTAGTCGTCGAAGCAAACCCGTGAGCGGGCTGATACCCACCATTCTCCCCATTTTTCGTCGTGCGGGTTAATTTTGAGAATATTGATCGAGGTGTGTCGCCGCAGGCGCGGTGAATACCGGTCGAGGCGATGTCGCAGCGGGCTACAGCGAACAGCCAACCAGCACGGGTTCGGGCACCAGCGTGATGCCGAACGCGTCCCGCACGCCGTCACGGACGGTCCGCGCCAGCGCCAGCACATCGGAGGTGGTCGCGCTGCCACGATTGGTCACGGCCAGCGCGTGCTTGGTCGACAACCGGCACGGCGCGCCGTCCGCGCCTGGATAGCCTCTGCCGAAACCGGCGTGCTCCACCAGCCAGCCGGCGGCCAACTTCACCCCGTCCGGCGCCGGGTAGTGCGGCACCGGATCGTCGCGGCGACCCTGGAGTTCCGCGAACCGGTCGGCCGGGACGACGGGGTTGGTGAAGAACGAGCCGACGCTCCAGGTGTCGTGGTCGTCGGCATCGAGCACCATGCCCTTGCGCGCCCGCAGTTCCAGCACGGCGGCCCGCACCTCGGCGGGCTGCGCCCGCTCCCCCGCCGGCACGCCGAGGGCCTTGGTGAGCTCGGCATACTGCAGCGGGGCTGACCGGCCGGTGTCGTCGAGGGCGAATTCCACCTCCAGCACCACCGCATCCGAGGAGTTCTTCAGGTCGCTGTGCCGGTATGCCAGGCCGAGTTCACCGGCAGGAACCCAGCTCACCTGGGACCGTCTGCGGTCCAGCAGCCGGACACGGGTCAAGTAGTCGGCCACCTCGACGCCGTACGCGCCGACGTTCTGCACCGGGGTGGCACCGGCCGAGCCGGGGATCCCGGACAGGCATTCCAGCCCGCCCAGTCCGGCCGTCACGGCGGCGACCACGACGTCGTCCCAGACCGCGCCGGCCTCGGCACGCAGCAGGGCGCCGTCGACACGGACCGCTCGATTGGCCAGCCGGACGACGGTCAGATCCGCGAGATCGTCGGCGATCACCACGTTGGACCCGCCGGCCAGCACCAGGACCGGGCCGTCGACGGCGCCGTCGAGGGCACTCAGGGTCGCCACGATCTGCTCGGAGGTGGTGCAGGTGATGACGCGGCGTGCGATCGGCCCGACCCGCAGTGTGGTCAGAGGGGCCAGCGGGACGTTCTCGGCAACCGCCGCGCCGCTGTACATGTCCCCTGCTCCCACGGCCCGTAACGGTAGCCTCACCAGCTATGCCGCGTTCATTCGACATGGCCACCGACTACGAGGGCAGCGTCGAACAGGTGCACGAGGCATTCCTCGACGAGCAGTATTGGCTGGCCCGCTTGGCCGATTCCGGTGCCGACGACGCGACACTCAACTCGATCCGGTTCACCCCGAACGGCGGCGTCGAGGTGACGACCACTCAGGTGCTGCGGGCCGACCGGCTACCCGCGGTAGTCCATCAATTCCACCACGGTGACCTGGAGATCCGGCGCGCGGAGAACTGGACCGGACTGGTAGGCGGCCAAGCCAATGCCACCGTCGACGGCACCATTCCCGGGGCACCGGTGTCACTGACCGGCAGCGCACAGTTGGCGCCG
This sequence comes from Mycobacterium sp. BK086, assembly GCA_004362315.1. Taxonomy (GTDB): domain Bacteria; phylum Actinomycetota; class Actinomycetes; order Mycobacteriales; family Mycobacteriaceae; genus Mycobacterium. The sequence continues at coordinate 284,618 of SNWL01000008.1, read as the reverse complement.
TCAGAATTGCGGGCGCACTTGGCTTTTCGGGCCACCGTCGAGGTGCGGATCCCGCTTGTCGGCGGCAAGGTGGAGAACTTCATCGGCAATCAGCTCGTCGACCTGTTGATCGCCGAGCAGCGATTCACCACCAGGTGGATCGCGCAGAACGGCTGACTCCGCGGGTACCGTTGGCCCATGTCCCGCCGCATGGACTACGTCATCGGACTCGACAAGCCGGTGGCCGACCTCTACCAGAGCTTCACCAGCCGTACGTACTGGGAAGACCTGGTCGCCGAGCACCAGCAGCACACCGACACCGAGCTCACCCGGTTCCACTCCGACGACAACGGCACCGACATCGTGTTCACCCACACGGTGTCGCGCAGAGATGTGCCGTCGATGATCGCCGCGGTGGTTCCGTTGCGGCTCACCATCACCCGCGAACAGCACTTCGATCCGTTCGACGCCGCGACGAATTCGGCCGACGGGCACTACCGGGCGCTGGTGCCTGCCGCACCGATGAACTTCGACGGCACCTACGTGCTGACGCAGACCGGTGCGGGCAGCCAGCTGCAACTGCACAGCCAGTGCAAGGTCAACGTGCCGCTGGTCGGCGGCAAGATCGAGAAGTGGGTCCTGGACGGACTGCGCGGAATGTTCGACAGCGAACGGGATTTCACCCGCGACTGGATCGCCAGCCATTACTAGACCACCGCGCCCGGTCGGCGTTCCGACCCGCGGCACCACCAATGCCAACCGGTTGCGGCGGGCCGACCGTTGGCTGGTGAATTCGCCACGGGTCCGCGCGGCGCTCGAGTCGGCCGCCGAACCGGTGATCGTCGACCTGGGCTATGGCCGATTGCCTGTCACCACACTGGAACTGGCGGCACGGCTGCGCACGGTATGCCCCGACGCCCGCGTCGTCGGCCTGGAGATCGATCCCGAGCGGGTGATGCCCGGCGTCGACGGCGTCGAATTCCGGTTCGGCGGTTTCGAACTCGCCGGCTTGCACCCGGTTCTGGTGCGCGCGTTCAACGTCTTGCGGCAGTACCCCGAAGATGCCGTGGACGAAGCGTGGGCACAGATGCGGGCCCGGCTCGCGCCGGGTGGGCTGATCCTCGACGGCACCTGCGACGAGCTCGGCAGGCGCTGCTGTTGGGTGCTGCTGGACCGCGACGGCCCGGTGAGCCTGACCCTGGCATGCGACCCGCGGCATATCGAGCGACCGTCGGATCTGGCCGAGCGATTGCCGAAAGTCCTTATCCACCATAATGTTCCAGGACAGCCCATCCATACTCTGCTGATGCAAGCGGATCGGGCCTGGGCCGCGGCGGCCGGCCACTCGGTGTTCGGGCCCCGCGACCGCTGGCGGGCGATGCTCGCCGACCTGCGCGGGGCGGGGGTTCCGATCGAGCCGCAGCGGCGCACTGCCCGCGATGCACTGCTGACTGTTCCCTGGTCGACGGTCGCGCCGACGTAGGCTGGCGGCATGCGGATTGCCCTGGCCCAACTGCTCTCGGACACCGACCCGGCCGTGAACCTCAAGCTCGTCGAGGACTACACCCGCCGCGCCGCCGACGCCGGTGCCCGGTTGGTCGCCTTCCCCGAAGGCATGATGTGCCGGTTCGGCGTTCCGCTGGCCCCGGTGGCCGAGCCGCTCGGCGGCCCGTGGGCCGACGAGGTGCGCCGCATCGCGCACAGCGCGGGGATCACCGTGCTGGCCGGCATGTTCACCCCGGTCCCCGACGGTCGGGTCACCAACACGGTGCTGGCGGTCGGACCCGACGTCGACGCGCACTACGACAAGATCCATATGTACGACGCGTTCGGATTCGCTGAATCCGATGCGGTGGCACCGGGCCGCGAGCCGGTGGTGATCACCGTCGACGGGGTGGGTGTCGGGATCACCCTCTGCTACGACATCCGCTTCCCCACCCTCTACGCCGAGCTCGCCGACCGCGGCGCCCAGCTGATCACCGTCCACGCCTCGTGGGGTGCCGGGCCGGGCAAGCTGGAGCAGTGGACCCTGCTGGCCCGCGCCCGCGCCCTGGACTCGGCGTGCTTTGTGGCCGCGGTCGACCAGGGCTATCCCGGCGACGAGATGGCCACGGCATCCAAAGCCCCCACCGGGGTGGGCGGCAGTGTGGTGGCCTCTCCGCTGGGCGAGGTGGTGGCCTCCGCAGGCGACGATCCGCAGTTGGTGGTGACCGATATCGACGTCGATCGCGTCGCACCCGTGCGGGAAATGCTCGGGGTACTGCGCAACCGCGCCGAGTTCACTCAGACTGATAAGGCAGAATCGCGCGGGTGACCAATCCGCCCCCCCAAGGACCGAACCATCCCGTGGGCCCTGGCGATCCGACCACCCCGGCGTGGCCAGCGGCCCCGGGGCAGGGCACACCCACCGAGTACATCCCGCGTGCGGGTGGCCCAACCGAGGCGCCGACGCAGTACATCCCGCAGCCACCGCCACCGGCCCCGCCAACGCCGCCCACATCGCCGGAGGAGCCCGAAGAGCCCAAACGGGGGTTCTTTCGCGACCCGCTGACGATCGTCCTGTCGCTGATCATCGTGGTGGCGGTGGTGATCGCCGGGCTGTTGGGCACCGAACTCTATGTGCGCCACGTGGCCGACACCGTGGTGTCCAGGGCCGTGTCCTGCGTGGTCCAGGACCAGACCAAGGTCTCGTTCGGCGTCCGGCCGTTCATCCTCCAGCACCTGACCAAGCACTACAACGACATTCACGTCGAGACGGCCGGCAATCAGATCCGCCAGGCCAAGGGCATGAAACTCGACCTTCTTCTCGATGACGTCCGGATCAACCAGACCGCCAACTCGGCGGGCACGATGGGCGCGCTCGATGCCGACATCACCTGGTCCAGCGACGGCATCAAGCAGACCGTGCAGGACGCCATCCCGTTCCTGGGCAGCCTGATCAGTGGTGTGACCACGACGCCGTCCGACGGCACCATCGAGCTTCAGGGCGGGCTGGGCAGTGTGATCGTGAAGCCTGCGGTGGCCAACGGGGCGTTGAGCCTGCAGGTGGTGAGCCTCACCGGCCTGGGCTTCATGCTGCCGAAGGAGTCGGTGCAGCCGGCGCTGGACGCGTTCATGACCACGCTGACCAACAACCTGCCGATGGGCATTCACGCCGACAGCGTCGCGGTGACCGATGACGGCGTCACCGCCAAGTTCATCACCCGCAACGCGACGATCCCCAACGGTCAGCAGGATCCCTGCTTCGCAGGCGTCTAGCCGAGCCCGTCGAGTACCGCGCGCGTCCCGGACAGCCCGAGCCGGGTCGCACCCGCGTCGAGCATCGCCACCGCGTGCTCGGCGGTGCGGATACCGCCGCTGGCCTTCACCCCGAGGCGACCGCCGACGGTGGCGGCCATGATCTCGACCGCGATCACCGACGCTCCGCCCGCGGGGTGAAAGCCGGTGGAGGTCTTGACGAAGTCGGCGCCGGATTCCTCGGCGGCCCGGCACACCGCCACTAACGTGTCCTCGTCGGCCAGGCTCAGCAGCGCGGCCGATTCCACGATGACCTTCAGCACCGCGCCGGGCACAGCGGACCGGACCGTCGCGATGTCCGCGGCCACCTCGGCGTACGTGCCGGCTAGCGCCGCCCCAACGTCGATGACCATGTCGATCTCGGCGGCACCATCGTCGACAGCCGCCGCTGCCTCCCGGGCCTTGACGTCCGGCAGATGCTTGCCCGACGGGAAGCCGGCGACGGCGGCGATAGCTGGGGCTTCCGGATACGCGGTCGCGGCTGTGTGGGCAACGCTCACCATCGACGGGGACACGCACACCGCGAACACGCCGAGGTCGGCTGCCTCGCCGACCAGCGCGATGACGTCGGCATCGGTGGCCTCGGGCTTGAGCAGCGTGTGGTCGACCAGTGCGGCAACGTCAGCCTTGAAGCGCATCAGAACGGCTCGTCCAGGCCGCCGGGATTGCAGCCCGCTTCCGTCATCGTCTGGTCGTCGACCACGGGCCGGAACGGCTCCAGGTTCCAGCTGGTCTTGCCCGGCTGGCCGATCTCGGCGAACCGGAAGTGACAGACGAATTGATCCCGCATCCCGGGCAGATCGGCATCGGGAGCCAGGGCCAGCACCTCGCCCCATGCCTCATCGATTTCCCACGGGGTTTTCAGCAGCGCTGCGGCCGCCTGTCGGCCGGCCGGGGTCGGGTAGACCCGCAGACTCTTCAGATCGCCCCAGCTCACCCACTGGGCGTGATCGATGAACGGCGGCGCGGGGGTGGTGTCGGCGGCGGCGGGGGCGGCCAGGCTCAGCCCGATAGGAACGACGACGAGCGCCGCCGCCAGCCGGCCTCGTGCGCTCAGCGCGACTTCCCCTGGACCTCGAGCAGCTTGGGCCGGACGTCGACCAGATAGACCCCGGCGGCCACGGCGGCGATCGCCACGCCCGTGACGCCCAGGAACAGTGACAACAGTCCCGCAACGCCGAGGATCACCAGCCAGACCGGCTTGGTGAGCTTCTCGGCCGCGGTGTAGGCGTCCTGCCGCTGCATCGCCGCGTGGACGAACGCGTAGATGGTCACTGCGGTGACCATCCAGAACACGACTTCAAGAACAAGACCCGCCACACCTTGCAGCATCACAGCTACAAGCGTAGGCGGGTCTTGTCGTGGAAGTGAAATTACTTCTGGGTGACCTTCTTGGCCGGAGCCTTCTTGGCGGGAGCCTTGGCCGGGGCCTTCTTGGCAGCCGGAGCAGCCTTCTTGGCCGGGGCCTTCTTCGCCGGGGCCTTGGCCGGAGCCTTCTTGGCCGGCAGCTCGACACCGACCAGCTTGGCGGCACGCTCGCCGACGGCGCGGGTCTGCGACGAGACGTTGCCCAGGGCTTCCTGGGTCAGCTCGACGGCCTGGTCGACATAGCCCTCGGCACGGGCGCCGAGATCCTTGAGGTCGGACTGGCTGCGCAGCCGCTCCAGGGCGGCCTCGCCGCGCTCAACCAGGCTGTTGTAGGTCTCGGTGGCCGACTCGACGTAGCCCTCGGCAGCCTTGCGCAGCTCCTCGGTGGACAGCTTGCCGCGCAGTTCCTCGGCACGCTGGGGCAGGTCTTCCTGCAGCTTGGTCAGCGCCGCACGACGCTCCTCGACACGGCTGCTGGCCTCGGTGCGGGCCTCTTCGGCGCGCTCACGCAGGGTGGCCAGGATCTCGTTGACGGTGGCCAGGGCCAGATCAGCGGCGCCTACCGCAGCGAGCAGCGGGGCCTTCAGATCTTCGAGGTTGGGATTGTTCTCAGCCATGGTATGGCTCCTTCCGATGTTTCGATGTTGGAATCGGTTGTCAGTTAACGGGTTTGGAAGCTTGCTGGTCTGTTACTCAGGGATGAGCTCCTCACGGGCAGCTTCGTTCTGCTGACAGAACGACGTGTAAATGTCGAGCAGCACCTGCTTTTGACGCTCGGTGATCACGGTGTCTCCGATGATCGCGTCGTGCACCTTGCTCGCTTCCCCGGGCTCGAGAATCCCAGCCCGGATGTAGAGCACTTCGGCAGACATCCGCAGCGCCTTGGCAATCTGGCTCAGAACTTCCGCGGAAGGTTTCCGCAGCCCCCGTTCGATCTGACTGAGGTACGGATTGCTGACACCGGCCTTTTCGGCCAACTGCCGCACCGAAACCTGAGCGGCTTCACGCTGCGCCCTGATGAAGCCCCCGATGTCATGCGCGGCATTGGACACCACGGCCTGGATATCGCCGTCTTGCGCCATGGTTCGCCTCCCGTCGCGTTGGGTATTCCGATGCGTACGGACGCCACATTACGTGGGGGTGCTAACTTTTGCAAGCACTTGCTAGCGCAGGTCAGAACATGAATTGCGCCACACTGTAGATAATCAGGCCGGCCAGAGCGCCCACCACCGTGCCGTTGATCCGGATGAATTGCAGGTCGCGGCCGACGTGCAATTCGATCCGCCGGCTCGCCTCTTCGGCATCCCACCGCTCGATGGTGTCGGTGATGATCGTGGTGATTTCCGCCCCATATTGGGCCACCAGATGCTGCGCGCCCCGCACGATCCAGTTGTCCACCTTGTCGCGCAACTCGGCGTCGTCGCGCAGCGACTCCCCGATCCGCACCACCGAATCGGTGACGCGCGTGCGCAATGTGCTCGACGGGTCGTCGACTCCCTCAAGGACCAAGCGCTTCAAGGTCTTCCACGCGGTCTCGGCCGCACGCGCAACCTCGTCCCGTTCCATCAGCTGCTCTTTGACCGCCTCCGCGCGGGCGATCGTCGCATCGTCGTTCTGCAGATCGTTGGCGAACTCGAACAGGAATCTGTTAGCCGATTGGCGCAGTTCATGATTCGGATCGCGACGCACTTTGTCGGTGAAGTCCATCAGCTCCCGGTGGATCCGGTCGCCCACCAACTGGTCGACGAATCGCGGTGACCAGGTGGGTGAGTCGCGGGTGACGACGCGCTCGATGGTGTCGCCGGCGTTGAGAGCCCATTGAAAAGCCCGGTCGCACAACAGCTGTATCAAGGCCTCCTGGCGGTTCTCGGCCAACAGCTGGGCGAGCACACGACCCACCGGCGGTCCCCACTGCGGCTCAGCGAGCCGTCTGACGATCGTGCGGTCGATGACCTGCTGAATGTCGTCGTCGTTGAGCAACTCGACGACCACCCGCAGCACGGTGCCTGCCTCGCTGGCCACCCGGGCGGCGTGCGACGGTTCGGACAGCCACTTGCCCAGCCGGCCTGCCACTTCGGCGTCACGCAGCTTGGTCTCCACCACCTCCGGTGAGAGGAAGTTCTCGCGCACGAAGGTGCCCAGTCCCTCACCGAGCTGATCCTTCTTGCGCTTGATGATCGCGGTGTGCGGAATCTTGAGCCCGAGCGGATGACGGAACAGTGCGGTGACGGCGAACCAGTCGGCCAGCGCGCCGACCATCCCGGCCTCGGCGGCCGCGCCGATGTAGCCGATCCACGCCGGTCCGCCCTGGGATTGGCCCCACCGGCAGACCAGGAAGATCACCGTCGCGCCGATCAGGAAACTCAGCGCGACGGCCTTCATCCGGCGCAGCCCGCGGCGCCGCTGCTCGTCCGCCTCCGGGTCGGCCCCGGCAAACGACTCCGCAAACGACGCACCCGCTCGGGCTACCTCCGCCGGCAACGCCGGGAGACGATGTTTCGCTGCCACCCCACCATCATCCGCTATCGGGCGAGCCAGTTAATGTGACCCTGCCCTTTGATTAGACAGTAGAATCGTCGAGAACGAGGGGAACGGACTCCGCGAAAGTGGCACAGCAGACTACCCATGGGGTCGCCAAGACCGATGGTCGCAAGCGACGCTGGCATCAACACAAGGTCGAACGTCGCACCGAGTTGGTGGACGGCGCGCTTGAGGCCGTCCGGCATCGCGGCCGCGACGTGAGCATGGACGAGATAGCTGCGGAAATCGGCGTGTCGAAGACCGTTTTGTACCGCTACTTCGTCGACAAGAATGATCTGACCACAGCGATTATGATGCGCTTCGCGCAGACCACGTTGATCCCCAATATGGCGGCCGCACTGTCGTCGAACATGGACGGTTTCGCGCTCACCCGCGAGATCATCCGCGTCTACGTGGACACGGTCGCCGACGAACCCGCCACGTACCAATTTGTGATGGCAAACAGTTCCGCCAGCAAAAACAAAGTCATCGCAGACTCGGAGCAAATCATCGCCAGGATGCTCGCGGTGGTGCTCCGCAGGCGGATGCACCGGGCCGGGATGGACACCGGCGGCGTCGAGCCCTGGGCCTACCTCATCGTCGGTGGCGTGCAGCTGGCCACCCACTCGTGGATGTCGAACCCGCGGATGAGCAGCGACGAGCTGATCGATTACCTGACGATGCTGTGCTGGAACGCGCTGTGCGGAATCGTCGAAGCGGGCGGCTCGCTGGAAATGTTCAGCTCCGTCGCGCATCCGTCCCCGATGCTGCCGCCCAATCTCATTTGAGGTACGGGCCGAGCAGGGTATCCCAGGAACTGCTGAGCTTGGCGTACTCGTCCTCGCAGCCATCGGCCCGGTCCTCGGGCAGTGAGCCGTTCTTGACCAGATCCGCGTTGCCGACGGGATCGGCTCCGTAGACCCAGCATTCGAGGTTGTACATGCGGGCGAGATCCAGCGAGTGCACATCCGAGAGCTGGCCTTCGTCGATCTCGCCGCCCTTTTGGTCGCTGTAGCCCTTGAACTCACGCGCGAAGTCCTTGACCGCCTGCACCGAGTCCGGATCGATCTTCCCGTCGGGTCCGGGCGCCAGCAGGATGTAGGCGGCCAGCTGATCGGCGACGTCCTCTTCCTTGCCGGTCGCGGGCAGGTCGTAGAGGTCGATCACCATGTGACCGGTCTCGTGGTAGAACGTCGCGATCTCCGAGTTGATCGCCGATGCCCGAGGGTCGGGGTCGCCGGCTTTGGTGTAGATGTCCAGCGCGTCGGCCGCGTCCTCGTAGCAGATGGTGATCGACTTGTCGCCGGGGCTCCAGTAGGCGTTGGCCGTGTCGCACTGCTTGCCGATCAGCGGAATGTCATACGGCAGCTTCATGGAATCGGTGATGCCGTCGGCGAGATCTTCGAGCAGGTGATCGTTGCGCATGATGTCGCGACCGGTGATCGCGTCCGGAGAGGTCGCATCCTCGTAGGTCGCCGTCATCTTGCCCGGCCAGTCCTTGTCGTCGGTCGACGCGTCGGGGACCCCATTGCCGTTGACGTCGGGCGGTGCCTGCGCGGTTGAGGCGACCACCGAGGCCGTCGACGACGGTGACGGTGACGACGTCGATGAATTGTTGTGTCCGCAACCGGCGGCCGCCGCCAGCGACAGCAGCACCACACCGATCGAGCAGGTTCGCGCGCGCACCAGTCCCCCCGAGTCGTCGATCCAACGCCCGATGATGTTAACTGGCGCGCGGGCGCGATGCGGGGTGATCACGCAACCGCTCATTCGAGAGGTTGGTACAACCGCATACCAAATCCGGACGGTCGCACGGATGTGTTTCCCCGCCAACGACGCTGCCGATTGATAGCGTTCACTCCGGCGATGCCGGGAGGTGCGGTATCGCTGGGTTGATACCGGACATCTCGGCGCCAAGCCGCAACGGTATTGAGCGACATACCATTTCAACGGCGTATTTGCGTGCGCCCCGCAAGACCCCATCTCACCCGGCAAGCCGCGCCGCAATCCCCTCGCTGAAAAGCAAACCGTGAATGGAGAGTGCCCAGACCATGTATGAAGAGCATTCAGCCTCAGATGGAGAGTGTTTCGATCAAATGGGCATCTCTTCGACATCGCAGAATCCGGGCCGCACATCGAGGGGAATCAGGGTGGGAACCGACAGTTTCACGTATCGCAAGCCGGCAGGGGTCGTTGCCGCGGTCGCCGTGTCGTTGTGCACGGTATTTGCTGGCACCCCCGTTGCCGTTGCCGATCCGTTTGACGGGGACGACGGCGGCGGCAGCAGCTATGACGGCGGTGGCGATAGCGGCGGCGCCGTCGAGGAACCCTCGGGAGGGGGCGTCGAGGAGCCCGCGGGCGGTGGCGTGGAAGAACCCAGCGCTCCGCAGGAAGAACCCGGTGGCACGCACGAAGAACCGGGCGGCACGCACGACGAACCCGGCGCCACCCACGACGAACCGGGCGGCGGCAACGAAACCCCCGGTGGCACACACGAAGAGCCCGGTGGCAGCGAGGCACCCGGCGGAACGCACGAAGAACCCGGCAGCGGCACGAACGAGGTGCCGGGCGAAGAACCCGGTACGGACACTGCCGGCGCGGGCGACGTCGCCGAGCCGACACCCCAGGGCCCGCAGGCCGAGGCGACAGATGTCAAGACCGCCTCGGACTCCGAGGTGACGACCACGACAACGACCGAGATGACGTCGGAGGAGTACTCCAGCTTCCAGTCGTCGATGTCATCGGTCGTGAGCACGTCGACACTCACCACCGGGTTCACCTTGAGTAGCCCTGTGGCACTGTGGAATTCGGGTTGGATCTCCTACGACAGGTACTACCGTCCGGTGTTCACCAACCCGTACCGCACACCGCTGAGCATTGTCTACACCTCCGGCGGCCAACCTCAGGTCTTCACCGTGCCGCCGCTTGCTCGCGCCGCGGTGAACGTCCCCAACGCCGGCGTCTACAGCTTCACCGCGGTGACGCGCCCTCAGTCCGGGCCACCCACGAACCTGTCGGTGGGCAGCTTCTCCGGCGGCGGCTACGAGCCCGCTCCCGGGCAGGCACCGCCCCAGCGGCCGGCGTCGCTCAACACCCAGAAGAACGTGCTCGTCCAGGTGAAGTTCGACCGCGGTGCGTCAGCGCCGTTCCGGGTGAAGTCGCTGACCGATCTGGGCACCGACCCGACCGTCAACGGCGCCACCAAGGTGTTGCTCGACGAAGAGATTCCCGCCTGGGGCCAATGGTCGAAGACCGACAAGGGCGACGCGTTGTTCGTGATCAACCAAACCCAGACCCTTCCCGGCGTGAATCCGCCGGGCCAGGAACCGCTGCCGGGCTACAACGTGAAGCTGACAGCCGCCACCGCGGCCGAGAAGCGTTCGTGGATCGACAAGAACAAGACCTTGCTGATCGGTGTCGCCGTCGGCGCGGGCGTGTTGGCGTTGGCTGCGGTCGGGCTCATCCTTGCCACCAGGCGGCGGCGCAGCGGGTAGCGGCCCGGACACCTACCCACCGACCCACCCGTTTTCGTACGCGGCGGCGGTGGTGCAAAGGGCCGACCGGTGCAGGTCAACGCGGTTAGGATCCACTCACGCATCGATGCTGGGGGCCACCGTGAATGTCGGACATGCGACGGACGGATCCGATGAGACTCCGCGCCAGCGCCTCATCGGCGCTCTGTCGGCCTCGATCGCCGAGATCGGCTACCCCGCCACCACGGTGACCGACATCGTGCGCCGCGCCAAGACATCGCGGCGCACGTTCTACGACTATTTCGCCGACCGTGAGGCCTGCCTGGTCGCCTTGCTCACCCACATCAACACCCAGGGAATCCGGTCCATCCGGTTGGCCATCGATATCGAGGCGCCGTGGGAGGTGCAGATCGCGCAGGCGGTGCGCGCTTGGATCGAGAATGCCGCACCGCAATCGGCGGTGATGCTCAGCTGGATTCGTGAGACACCGGGACTGGGCCATGCGGCGCGCCAGCACAAGCTCGAGGTGACCGAGGCCTACATCCACCTGATCCAAAGTTTCAGCGATACCCCGTTACATCGCGCGGCGGGCTACGAGAAGGTCGCCCGATCGCAGGCGATCATGTTCATCGGCGGATTGCGCGAACTGACGGCGCTGACCCTCGAGCGGGGCGGCCGGATACAAGACTTGATCGACGACGCCACCATCGCCGCACTGGCCTTGTTCAGTCCGCACCAGGCACCGGTTCCGGTCGTGCCGGCACGCGGCGCGGTCGGGCGTTAAATGCGCTGAGCTGCAACAGTTCACGAGCGTTCGCAACAATCCGTCACCTACACTTTGCCCGGGAGGCACTGTTATGAGCAGGCGCTGGTACGCACTGTTGCTGGTGGCCTTCGTCGTCGCACTCTGCGGCGGCGCACCGGCATTCGCACCGCCGGCGGCCGCCCAGGAGCGCACGGTGTCGGTGGCGGTCTACCAGATGTCGCCGTTCGTCATCGAGAACCAAGGCCAGTGGACCGGATTCACGATCGAGCTGTGGGAGCAGATCGCCCAACGTCTTGGCTGGACCACGAACTACGTCAGCGTCGGCGACGTCAAGAACCAGCTCGACACGGTGGCCGGCGGCAAGGCCGATATCGCCGCCGGCGGATTGTCGATCACCGCCGAACGGGAAAAGCGCTTCGACTTCTCCCAACCCATCCTCGACGCCGGGCTGCAGATCATGGTGCCGCACAACGAACACGCGGACTCGGCGCCAGGATTGCGCAGTTTCCTGAACCTGCTGTGGTCGAAATCCATGCTGATCTGGCTGTCCGCAGCGGCGTTGGTGGCTCTGATTCCCGCGCACATCATGTGGTTGATCGAGCGCCGCCACCCGGAGTCGATGGTGTCCCGGTCGTATTTCCCGGGCATCTTCCAGGCCTTCGCCTGGGGCTTCGGAGCGCTGGCAGCGGTGGCTCCGGGGGAACCGCAGCATTGGGTGAGCCGTTCGCTGGCGATCGTGTGGGGATTCGCCGGGATCATCTTCGTCGCCCTGTACACCGCCAACCTGACGGCCAATCTGACCGTCGAACAGATCGAGAGCCGTATTGCCGGGCCCGACGACTTGTACGGCAAATCGGTTGCCACCGTGGCCAATACAACGTCATCGGACTACCTGCAGGCCATGGGGATCGGCTTCACCTCACTGCCCACGATCGACGACTGCTACAAGGCGCTCGGGCAGGGCCAAGAGGCGATCGTTTTCGACGCCCCGGTCCTGCGGTACTACGCGACCCATCAGGGTGTGGGCAAGGCCCAGATGACCGGGATCCAATTCCACGACGAGGACTACGGACTGGCGTTCCGGCTGGGAAGCGACCTGCGCAAGCCGATCGACGGCGCCCTGCTGGCGATCCGCGAAGACGGGACGTACCAGACGATCTACCGGAAGTGGTTCGGGTCCGAAGAACACGCAACCGGCGACCACAACTGATTGAGCCGATCGCCGACTACTCTCGTCGGCTATGACCGATCTGCCGTCGCAATGGACACACGAGCCGCGGAAGATCCTGCGGTTCCGGCCCGGAACCACCATCGCCGACATAGACACCGACTCGAGCCCCGGGTACTCCGACGGCAAAGACGGGTCAGAGGAACTACAGGCCGAGCGCAACGAGCGCTTCGCGGGCCTGCAGGAGATGCTCTACGCCAACGGCAAGTCCGGTGACAACCGCTCGTTGCTGTTGGTCCTGCAGGGCATGGACACGGCAGGCAAGGGCGGCATCGTCAAGCACGTCGTCGGTGCCGGTGATCCAATGGGCATCCGCTACACCGGTTTCGGTGTTCCGACCGAAGAAGAACGCGCCCACCATTACCTGTGGCGCATCCGCAAGGCGCTTCCAACAGGCGGCCAGATCGGGGTGTTCGACCGGTCGCACTACGAGGACGTGCTGGTGGTCCGGGTCCACGATCTGGTGCCGCGCGACGTGTGGGAGCCCCGCTACGAGGAGATCAACGCCTTCGAAAAGGAACTCGTCGACTCCGGCACCACGATCCTCAAATGCGCAATGTTCGTCTCCCTCGACGAGCAGAAGCGGCGGCTGGCCGAACGCCTGGACCGGCCCGACAAGTACTGGAAATACAACCCCGGCGACGTCACCGAGCGCCTGCTGTGGCCGGCCTATCAAGAGGCCTATCAGGCTGTGCTCGACCGGACTTCGACCGACCACGCGCCCTGGTTCGTCATCCCGTGCGACAAGAAGTGGTATGCCCGGCTGGCCATCAACGAATTGCTGATCGAGGCCCTCAAGGGCATGAATCTGTCGTGGCCGGCCGCCGACTTCGACATCGAGGCCGAGAAGCAGCGGCTGGCGCAGGCCTGACCGTCAGCCCTTGACCAGGGTGAACTGACCGATGTTGGTGATTCCACGGCGGAAGAAATCCGCGCAGCCGGTCAGGTACTTCATATAGCGGTCGTAGATCTCCTGCGAGGTGATGGCGATCGCCTCGGCCTCGTTGGCAACCAGCTTCGCGGCCCACATGTCCAGGGTGCGCGCGTAGTGCTGCTGAAGCAGATGGATGCGCTCCAGGGTGAAGCCGGAGTCGGCGGCCAGCACCTCGATGTCCTCGACGGCCGGCAGTCGTCCCCCCGGGAAGATGTCGGTCTCGATGAACTTCATGAACTTCAGGTCACTGATGGTGACCTTGATCTGGTTGTCCCGGAAGAACTTCTGAGTGTGCGCCAGGATCGTGTGCAGCAGCATGCGACCGTCGGCGGGAAGCAGGTTGTAGGCCTTCTCGAAGAACAGCGGATACCGCTCGACCTTGAAAGCCTCGAAAGCGCCGATGCTCACGATGCGGTCGACGGGCTCGTCGAATTCCTCCCAGCCCTGCAGCCGGACCTCGATCGAGCGGTCGGTGTCGAGCTTGGCCAGGCGCTTACGGGCGAACTCCGACTGGTTTTTGCTCAGCGTGATGCCGATGACGTTGACGTCGTACTTCTGCACGGCCATCTCGAGCGCACCGCCCCAGCCGCAGCCCACGTCGAGCAGCGTCATCCCGGGTTCCAGGTTGAGCTTGCCCAGCGCGAGGTCGAATTTGGCGTTCTGAGACTCCTCGAGCGTCATATCGTCGCGCTCGTAGTAACCGCAGGTGTAGCCCATGGTCGGGCCCAGGAACAGCGCAAAGAAGTCGTCAGAGACGTCGTAGATCGACTGTGACTCCTCGTAGTAAGGGGTCAAATCCGCGTCTACGTCCACCATCAACAGCTACCTCTTAGCTTTCTACTTGCATGGTCAGATGCCGCGAAAAGCATTGTTGTTGCAACGGCCGCCCCGACCAAAACCAGGAGCCTAGCCAATCCTTCTGGGAAATGCATAAGGCCCGCAGGTGTTGGGGTCAGTACGAGTAGAAGCCCTGTCCCGACTTCTTGCCCAGCATTCCGGCCTCGACCATGCGCAGCAGCAACGGGGGCGGAGCGTAGTGCGCATCCTTGAGTTCGTCGTACATCGAGTCCGCGATGAGCTTCATCGTGTCGAGACCGATGAGGTCCGAGAGGCGCAGCGGGCCCATCGGGTGCGACAGGCCGGCGACGATCGCGGTGTCCACGTCTTCGATGGTGGCAACGCCCGCCTCGACCATCCGGATCGCCGACAGCAGGTAGGGCACCAGCAGCGCGTTGACGACGAATCCGGATCGGTCGCCGCAGCGCACGACCTTCTTTCCGAGGACCTCACCGGCGAACTGTTCGACGCTGGCGACGGCGGTATCGGAGGTGACCAGCGTGTTGATCACCTCGACCAGCGGCAGCACCGGCACCGGGTTGAAAAAGTGCAGGCCCAAAACCCGGCTCGGGTTCTTCGTGGCCGCAGCGATTTTCATGATCGGGATGCTCGAGGTGTTCGACGCCAGCACGGCGTCGGGGTCGGTGACGATCCGGTCGAGCTCACCGAAGATCTTGGCCTTGACGGCCTCGTCCTCCACGACCGCTTCGATGACGAGCTGGCGGTCGGCCATGTCCTCGAGGTCGGTGGTGAACGTGAGCCGGGCCAGCGTGGCATCGCGATCGGCTTCGGAGAGCTTGCCCTTGCTCGTCGCGCGTTCCAGCGATGAGGTGACGCGATCGCGGCCCGCGTTGATCAGTGCGTCGGTGGGCTCGTAGACGACGACGTTCGCGCCCGCCTTGGCCGCCACCTCGACGATGCCCGCGCCCATCTGTCCCGCGCCGACCACGCCAACTCGTTGAATGCTCAACTCCAACTCCTCACACAAACAGGTCGTCTCCCCTACGCATCAGGCCCCGCCCAATATAAGGACGGGGCCTGATGTCACTCACGGCGGGATTAGTGGAACTGACCCTCTTCGGTCGAACCCGCGAGAGCGGTCGTCGAGCTGGTCGGGTCCACGGTGGTGGCGATCCGGTCGAAGTAGCCGGCGCCGACCTCGCGCTGGTGCTTGGTCGCGGTGTAGCCGCGCTCCTCGGCAGCGAACTCGCGCTCCTGCAGCTCGACGTAGGCGCTCATCTGGTTGCGGGCGTAACCGTAGGCCAGATCGAACATCGAGTAGTTGAGGGCGTGGAAGCCGGCCAGCGTGATGAACTGGAACTTGAAGCCCATCGCACCGAGTTCCTTCTGGAACTTCGCGATCGTCGAATCGTCGAGGTGCTGCTTCCAGTTGAACGACGGCGAGCAGTTGTAAGCCAGCATCTGGTCAGGGAACTCGCTCTTGACGCCCTCGGCGAACTTCGCCGCCAGCTCCAGGTCCGGGGTGCCGGTCTCCATCCAGATCAGGTCGGAGTACGGCGCGTAGGCCTTGGCGCGGGCGATGCAGGGCTCGATGCCGTTCTTGACCCGGTAGAAGCCTTCTGCGGTGCGCTCACCGGTGATGAAGGGCTGGTCGCGCTCGTCGACATCGGACGTGATGAGCGTGGCGGCCTCGGCATCGGTACGGGCGATGACGACGGTCGGGACGTCGGCGACGTCGGCAGCCAGACGGGCCGAGGTCAGGGTGCGGATGTGCTGCTGGGTCGGGATCAGCACCTTGCCACCGAGGTGACCACACTTCTTCTCCGAGGCCAGCTGGTCTTCCCAGTGCGAGCCCGCGACACCGGCGGCGATCATCGCCTTCTGCAGCTCGTAGACGTTCAGTGCGCCACCGAAACCGGCCTCGCCGTCGGCGACGATCGGGGCCAGCCAGTTCTCCACCGAGGTGTCGCCCTCGACCTTGGCGATCTCGTCGGCGCGCAGCAGCGCATTGTTGATGCGGCGCACGACCTGCGGCACCGAGTTGGCCGGGTAGAGGCTCTGGTCGGGGTAGGTGTGGCCGGACAGGTTCGCGTCACCGGCGACCTGCCAACCCGACAGGTAGATGGCCTTCAGGCCGGCGCGGACCTGCTGGACGGCCATGTTGCCGGTCAGCGCACCCAGCGCGTTGACGAACTCCATGTCGTGCAGCTGGTTCCACAGCACCTCGGCACCGCGGCGGGCCAGGGTGGCCTCCTCCACGACGCTGCCCTGCAGCGCGACGACGTCGGCCGGGGTGTAGGTACGGGTGATCCCCTTCCAGCGGGGGTTGGTGTCCCAGTCCTTCTGGATTGCTTCTGGGGTCTTCGGCTGGCCAACGGTGGACATGCCTGCTCCTTCTCGGATCGAGGTCGCCACCTTGACGGGGAACTGTTAACGCCAACGCAGCTTCGCTTGTGTGCTGATACGAGGATGCCTCGCATCATTAGTGCAGTTCAAGCGGTTTTGAATGCCAATTTTCGCCAACAGGGCCGAGAAGTTTGCAAAGGTTGCGAAGGTCGTCTCCAGCTGAACCGGTTCAGAAGTTACCGTCCAGTAGCACCTTTTCGCAGGTCAGTACGCTCGTACTGTTAAACCGCGTCGCTCAGAGCGGGAAGATCGCGGCGAGGGCTTTGATCTCGTCGCCGACGACGTATGTGAGCGTTCTAACAGTGCGATCCGTGAGCTCGGGCCCGAACTTGTCGGTGGAACCGGGCGGATACACGTGCAACAGGATTTCGAGCTTGTCGCCGAAGGCCACCGGGGCATCGTGCTCGATGGTGACCCGCAGCGGGGCCTCGAACAGCTCGGGGTTCGGCGCGAGGAACTCCTCGACCACCTTCCAGTACACCGAGTTGTTGACGTGATCGAACAGATCGATATCGCTGACCCGGATCGGGAAGTCGCGGATTTCGGCGGCGTCCTCGCGGGCCCCGGCACTCAGGTAGGACTTCCAGCGCAGCCTGGCTTCGCTGGTGGTGCGTTTCAGACCGTCCAGGAAGTCATCGGAGATGCGGGCAGGGCCCTGGGTCTCCCGATTGATGTTGATCCAGAACGCTTCCGATTCGATCAGCCCGCCCTTGCGCCCGTCGATCCGCACGCGCATCTCACACCAGCGATTCGACGTGCCCGAACACCAGCGCCGCATCCGCAGCGTTTCGTGGAACTCGATCGGGCGGATCAAGTCGACCATCGTGCGCCGGACGATCCACAGCGGATGGGTCTCCTCCTGGCCCATCTCGCGCAGCTGGTCCTGACCGATGTCCTGGATATGGCGGCAGGCCGCGTCGAGCCGCAACCGGCCCACCCGGTCGATGTCGCCGACCCGAAGTGGCCATTCCCGGTCGAAGACGTCGGGGTGTGGGTCGGGAACGGGCATCAGCACTTTCGCCAACCCGGGGTTGGCGGCGCGCTCAGCGGCACTCATTCGGTCGTCCTTTCCCCAATCCCCATCCCAGCGCGATCATGCCAAAGGGCCCCGGGGATGCCAACCAACCTGTGTTGCCAACGCTGCGAAGGTGTTCTTCGCAGGTATCGCTAGGCTGGACGAGTGGCCAAGACGTTCGTCGGCTCCCGAATCCGCCAACTGCGCAATGAACGTGGATTCAGTCAGGCTGCACTGGCTCAGATGCTGGAGATCTCACCCAGCTATCTCAACCAGATCGAGCACGATGTCCGGCCGCTGACCGTCGCGGTGCTGCTGCGCATCACCGAAGTGTTCGGAGTGGACGCCACCTTCTTCGCATCTCAGGACGAGACCCGACTGTTGGCCGAACTGCGCGAAGTCACGCTGGATCGCGATCTGGATCTCGATGTCGATATGACCGAGGTCGCCGACATCGTCAACACCCATCCCAGCGTCGCCCGCGCCATTGTCAACCTGCACCGCCGCTACCGGATCACCACCGCACAGCTGGCCGCCGCCACCGAGGACCGCTTCAGCGTGAACACCGGCGGCAGCGGCACGGGATCGATCTCGATGCCGCACGAGGAAGTTCGGGACTACTTCTACCAACGGCAGAACTATCTGCACGAACTCGACACCGCCGCAGAAGATCTCACCATTCGGATGCGGATGCACCGCGCCGAGTTGCCGCGCGAGCTGTCCGACCGGCTGACCATGGTGCACGGCGTGCACATCATCCGACGCGTCGATCTCGGCGACACGCTGCTACACCGCTACGACCCGGAGTCCCGCACGCTGGAGATCAGCAACCACCTGTCCTCCGGTCAGCAGGTCTTCAAGATGGCAACGGAGCTGGCGTATTTGGAGTTCGGCGACCTGATCGATCGACTGGTCGACGAGGGCAAGTTCACCAGCGACGAATCCCGCAAGCTGGCCCGGCTCGGGCTGGCCAATTACTTCGCCGCGGCGACGGTGCTCCCCTATGGGCAATTCCACAACATGGCCGACACCTTCCGCTACGACATCGAACGACTCTCGGCCTTCTACCAGGTGAGCTACGAGACGATCTGTCACCGGCTTTCGACACTGCAGCGGCCTTCGATGCGCGGGGTCCCGTTCTCGTTCGTCCGGGTGGACAAGGCCGGAAACATGTCGAAACGCCAGTCCGCCACCGGCTTTCACTTCTCCTCCGCCGGCGGTACCTGTCCGCTGTGGAACGTCTACGAGACGTTCGCAAGCCCGGGCAAGATCCTGGTGCAGATCGCGCAAATGCCCGACGGACAGAACTACATGTGGGTGGCCCGCACCGTCGAGCGGCGAGCGTCGCGATACGGTCAGCCGGTCAAGACGTTCGCGATCGGCCTGGGTTGCGAGGCCCGGCACGCCAACCGGCTGGTGTATTCGAAGGGTCTCGACCTCTCGTCAGACAGCGCGACACCCATCGGTGCGGGCTGCCGGGTGTGCGAACGCGACAACTGCCCGCAGCGCGCCTTCCCCGCGCTGGGCCGGGCACTGGATCTCGACGAGCACCGCAGCACAGTGTCGCCCTACCTAGTCAAGGAGCCATGATGGGTCAACGCATTCCGCCAGGCAGCCGTCGCGAACTGGGCCTGGTCAACTGGGGCATCTCCCGGTTGGGTGCCCGCGCGATTCGGGCTCCGCACATGCATCTGTTCGAGGTCCTGGGCCAGCACAAGATGCTGTTCCTGTCGTTCCTGCCCTACTCGCACGTGCTGCTGAATTGGGGCAAGCTGTCCAAGCGGGACAAGGAACTGGTGATCCTGCGGGTGGGCCACCTGCGGAACTCGGCGTACGAACTGCAGCAGCACCGCCGGCTGGCCCGAAGCCGAGGGCTGGATTCTGCGGTGCAGGACAAGATCTTTGCCGGCCCGACCGCGCAAGGATTGACCGATCGTCAGCGCGCCCTGATCACGGCGGTCGACGAGTTCGTGCTCAACCGGGATCTCAGCGATGAGACGTTCGCCGACCTGTCGACCCACCTGAGTCGCGAGCAGGTCATCGAATTCTGTGCCCTGGCAGGGCATTACGACGCGATCGCCGCGATACTGGCGACGCTTCGCGTTCCGATGGATTTCCCCGACTAGCGCGACTCAGCCCTTGTAGGGCTGGGCCTTGTGCGTCACGACCGCCTTCGCGGTGGCCAACGCGGTGCCCGGGAGTGCCACGGGCACGATCGTGGTTGTCACGGTGTCGCCCTGCGTCATTGGGCCCGGAAGGATCGGGGCGGCAACCGGAGTCGATACCAGCGGCGCGCCATCGTCGATCGCGACGGCCAGACCGGCCATCGTCACCACGGCACCGCCGGCGACCACTGCCATCAGGATTTTGGTACGCGCAAGACGAGTGAGTTCAGCCATGTTGCCCCCCGCTTCGAACCGGCGCCAGGCGTGGTCGCCGGTAGTGAACGACAGTGGACACCACGATGCTTGCGACAGCCTGTCACGAACCTGGCGAACCGCTGGCAGATCCGGCTACAGGTAGGTGACCCCGAGAACGATCAGCGTGAAGATGATCGGCGAGACCGGGACACAACCCAGAAACGCCGCCCACACCAGCCGCTTGCGTTTGTAGTTCCGCCACGCGACGAAGCCGACGACGGCGGCCAGTACCGCGATCACCGCCGACAGGATCAACACCCAGAAGCTGACGTCCTGGCCGCTGGTAGCGACGGAAATGCCGATCAGCCACAGGATGTGGCCGACCACGAGTCCGCCGATACCGGCGATCAGCGTCGGTCTCAAAAGTTGATCATGTGGCCGGCGAGACCGTGGAAGCATTCCTGGAGTGCCTCCGACAGCGTCGGGTGAGTGTGCACGTTGCGGGCCAGCTCGGTAGCGGTCAGATCCCACTTCTGCGCCAAGGTCAGCTCCGGCAGCAGCTCGGAAACGTCAGGACCGATGAGGTGCCCGCCGAGCAGCTCCAGGTGCTTCTTGTCGGCGATCAGCTTGACGAAGCCAGTCGGGTCGGCCAAGCCGTGCGCCTTGCCGTTGGCGGTGAACGGGAACTTGGCGACGACGACGTCGTAGCCCTCGTCGCGGGCCTGCTCCTCGGTGAGGCCGAAGCTGGCCACCTGCGGCTGGCAGAACGTGGCGCGCGGCAGCATCCGGTAATCGCCGAGGGCCAGCGTCTCGGCGCCGGCGATGGTCTCGGCGGCCACCACACCCATCGCCTCGGCGACGTGAGCGAGCATCAGCTTGCCGGTCACATCGCCGATCGCGTAGATGTGCGGCACGTTGGTGCGCATGTAGTCGTCGATGCCGATGGCCTTGCGGTCGGTCAGCGCCACGCCGGTGGCCTCGAGTCCGAAGCCGTCGACGTTGGGGGCAAAACCGATGGCCTGCAACACCTTATCGGCTTTGAGCTCCTCGGTCTTGCCGTCCTTGCTGACGGTGACGGTGACCGTCGATCCGTCATCGTTGATGGACTCCACCTTGGTGCCGGTGAGAATCTTGACGCCCAGCTTCTTGTATTGCTTCTCGATCTCCTTGGAGACCTCGGCGTCCTCGTTGGGCAGCGCCCGGGGCAGGAACTCGACGATGGTGACATCGACGCCGTAGTTCTTCAGGACGTAGGCGAACTCCATGCCGATCGCGCCGGCGCCGGCGATGATGATCGAGCCCGGCAGTTCGCGCGCGAGGATCTGCTTCTCGTAGGTGACGACGTTCTCGCTCAGCGACGTGCCGGGGACAAGGCGGGTGCTCGAGCCGGTCGCGATGATGGCGTTGTCGAACTCGACCTTTTCGGTGCCACCCTCGTTCAGGTCGACCTCGATGCTGTTCGGGCCGGTGAACTTGCCGTAGCCGTGGATCTCGGTGATCTTGTTCTTCTTCATCAGGAAGTGCACGCCGGCCACCCGGCCGTCGGCGACCTTGCGGCTGCGGTCGAAAGCGGCTCCGTAGTCGAAGGTGGCCTCCCCGCTGATGCCGAACGTCTTGGCTTCCTTGGTGAAGATGTGGGCCAACTCCGCGTTGCGCAGCAACGCTTTCGACGGAATGCAGCCGACATTGAGGCAGACTCCGCCCCAGTACTTGGGTTCGATGATGGCGGTGTTCAGCCCGAGCTGGGCGGCGCGGATCGCCGCGACGTACCCGCCAGGACCTGCTCCGAGAACGACGACGTCATAGTGAGTCACGTCCTCAGCCTATCGTCGGACGCGCGATCCATTCGAAGTAGTAGGCACCGTGCAGTAGCGCGGCGGTGGCCACCGACGCAAGCGGAGCCGACATCAGGGCGATGGCCAGCGCCGTTACCGACGGCCGGTTCTGCACCATCGACACCAGCATGCTGCCGACCGAGCAGAAGATCAGGTAGATCAGCACGAAGAACACCGCGGGCGTCTTGTTCAGCGAGGTGTACCACCAGAAGTAGAAGCCCAGGCCGGCTGCCGCGGCCAGCACCCAGACCGCGGCGACGATGAACACGAACTGCCAGCGTTTGACCGACTGGTAGTTGTCCGACGCCGCGATCACCGCGGGCGGCACCACGACCGGCTCCGCGTGGCCGTTGAGCGGACGAAGGAATGAGTCGGTGTCGAAAGCCTCCAGCTCGCTGAAGGCGATGGACGGTCCCGAGATCTCCGCCTCGGGCTCGTCGGTCAGCGACCGCAACGCCTCGGGGTGCGGTCCGGTATCGAAGATCGGCGCATGATGCGGTTCGGTCGACGGAAGGGACGCTTTGTCAGCCACTGGACACCACCTGAACCAGAACCAAGGCCCCCAACCAGCCCGGCGCCATCGCCAGGATGAACGCCCCCGCCGTCGTGACCCAGCGCCGCCCGGAGAACAGGATGAGCAGCATTCCGATCACACTGGGGACCGCCACCACCAAGCCCACCACGAGATCGGGGCGAACCGGGGTCTTGATCAGCACGGTGGCCGCGACAGCCGCGATCAGACCGGTCACGGTCCCGACCAGCAACGCACTTGTGAGCAGCCATGCCCGAGGCAGGGGTATCACCCTTATGAGGGTACTTGCCTGTGAGCCGACTACGGCTGAACGACTCCGGCGTGCCGACCAGGGATTGCACACGCGTCAGCAGCCTCGGCGACCACCAGATCGGACCGTTCAGGCAGCCGCGCACCACGCTCGTAATCGGCTCCGGTCAGCGGCAATGCGCTGGCCAGCAACTCGTTTTCGGCGTCGGTGAAGGCCCGCCCGCGGCTCAGGAAGCGCACCCCCTCGGGGGTCTCAAGGCTGAAACCACCGCCCCGCCCGGGAACGACGTCGATCACCAGCTGGGTGTGCTTCCAGGTCTCGAACTGCGGTCCGGAGATCCACACCGGCGCACCCTCGAGGACCCCGAGCAATACGTCACGGTCGCCCACGATGAACTCCCCGTCGGGGTAGCACATCGGCGAGGACCCGTCGCAGCAGCCGCCGGACTGGTGGAACATCACCGGCCCGTGCCGCTCCTGCAGCCGGCGCAGAAGGTCCGCGGCCGCCGCGGTGATCAGTGCCCGCGCCGGCGCCTCGCTCACTAGAAGAATCCTTGGGCTTTGTTGGAGTACGAGACGAGCAGGTTCTTGGTCTGCTGGTAGTGGTCGAGCATCATCTTGTGGTTCTCGCGCCCGATGCCCGACTGCTTGTAACCGCCGAACGCTGCGTGCGCGGGATAGGCGTGATAGCAGTTGGTCCAGACGCGACCGGCCTTGATATCGCGTCCGGCGCGGTAGGCGGTGTTGCCGTCGCGGCTCCACACCCCGGCGCCGAGACCGTACAGGGTGTCGTTGGCGATCCGGATGGCGTCGTCGTAGTCGTTGAAGGACGTCACCGACACCACCGGTCCGAAGATCTCTTCCTGGAAGATCCGCATGGCGTTGTCGCCGGTGAAGATCGTCGGCTGCACGTAGTAGCCGCCGTTGAGGTCACCGCCGAGCTCGGCGCGCTCGCCGCCTGTCACGATCTGGGCGCCCTCGCTCTTGCCGATCTCGATGTAGGACAAGATCTTTTCGAGTTGATCGTTGGAGGCCTGCGCCCCGATCATCGTCTCGGTGTCCAGTGGATCTCCTTGCCGCACAGCCTTGGTGCGGATTGCGGCCATCGCCAGGAACTCGTCGTAGATGTCGGCCTGGATCAGCGACCGCGACGGGCACGTGCACACCTCACCCTGGTTGAGGGCGAACATCGTGAAGCCCTCCAGGGCTTTGTCCTGGTAGTCGTCGTTGGCGGCCATCACATCCGAGAAGAAGATGTTGGGGCTCTTGCCGCCGAGCTCCAGGGTGACCGGGATCAGGTTCTGGCTGGCGTACTGCATGATCAGCCGGCCGGTGGTGGTCTCACCGGTGAACGCGATCTTGGCGATCCGGTTCGACGACGCCAGCGGTTTGCCCGCCTCGACGCCAAACCCGTTGACCACGTTGAGAACACCGGCGGGCAGCAAGTCGGCGATCAACGAGATGAGATAGAGCACCGAGGCCGGGGTCTGCTCGGCGGGCTTGAGCACCACCGCATTTCCGGCGGCCAGGGCGGGTGCCAGTTTCCACACGGCCATCAGGATCGGGAAGTTCCACGGGATGATCTGGCCGACGACGCCGAGCGGCTCGTGGAAGTGGTAGGCGACGGTGTCCTCGTCGATCTGGCTCAGGGCGCCTTCCTGTGCGCGGATAGCCGCGGCGAAATAGCGAAAGTGGTCGACTGCCAACGGAATATCGGCGTTGAGGGTTTCCCGGATCGGCTTGCCGTTGTCCCAGGTTTCGGCCAGCGCGATGGACTCCAGTTTGGCTTCGATGCGATCGGCGATCTTGTTGAGGATCACGGCGCGCTCACCGGCCGAGGTCTTGCCCCACGCCGGCGCGGCGGCGTGCGCCGCGTCCAGGGCTTTGTCGATGTCGGCATCCGTCGAGCGGGCAACTTCGCAGAACACCTCACCGGTCACCGGCGTCGGGTTCTCGAAGTACTGGCCGCCCGCCGGCGCGATCCACTCACCGCCGATGAAGTTCTCATACCTGGACTGGAACGCCATCGTGGATCCGGTTCCGGGGCGGGCATAGACAGTCATAAGTCCTCCTCTACGAGATACTTTCCTGGACACGAGCAGCGCGAACCGCCGGTGCGGTCGACGCGGGTAACACCATTGACTTGTCGAGCGGGTAGCGCACGGTCACATCGATCCCGCCCGCGAAGCGATACGGCTGAGCCGCCAGTAGACCCGCGAAATGCTTACGCAGCCTGGATAATTCGGCACGGACGGTGACGACCCGGGACCGGTCGCCGTACAGATCGGCGGCCAGCTCCGGTGCCGACCGACCGCGCGGATCGCGCGCCAGGATCAGCAGGATCTCGGCGTGCCGCAGTGAAATGTCATGGCGCCAGGAACCGAACTGTCCGACCATCTCCAGTGCCGGTGCGCCCGCGGCGCTCAGGTCCAGCGACACCTGCGCCAGCGCCGGCGCGTCGTCGTCATCGGCGGGCCGCACCAGCCAGCCGCCGGGCAGCACATCGACGTCACAGATGCCGAAGGTGGGAATCCACGCCCGGCCCGGGGCGACGTCATCGGGCAGCAGGATGCGGTGGTGCAGGGGCAACGAGTCGACGGCCGCCACCCAGCCCTCGGCATCCACCGCCAGAGCCGGTTTGCCGATGCGCGCCAGGATCGGAGCCGCCACCATGCGCAGTCGATTGAGCGTGCGGTCGTGTTGTTCCCGCAGGTGCGATTCGGCGAGCCGGGCGACCGCGTCGACCAACGCCACCGTCGTCGGATGCACAGTGGCCGCGGGGCCCGAGACGTCGACGACACCAATGACGTGGCCGGTTCGCGGATCTCGGATGGGCGCACCGGCACACGTCCACGAATGGTGGCTGCGCATGAAGTGCTCGGCGGAGAACACCTGGACGGCGCGGTTGGACACCAGCGCCGTGCCGATCGCGTTGGTGCCGACTTCGCCTTCGCCCCAGTTCGCACCCTCGATGAAGCCCAGCCGGTCGGCATTGCTGAGCACCGCGGGCGAACCCGATCGCCACAGCACCCGCCCGTGGGAGTCGGCGACGACCAGGATGTTGGTTCCGTCGGCGACGATCGACTCGAGCCCGCGAGAGACCTCGTCGAGCACCGCGGTCAATCCCGACGCCCGGCGCAGCGTCTCCAGGCCACCGGACTCGACCACGGGTGGCGTGCGAGCGTCCGGGTCGACACCGGCCACCATGAGTCTCCGCCAGGATTCGCCGATCACCTCGCGTGGGCGGGCGGGGGCACGGTGGCCCGACATCGTCGCGTCGTAGACAGCCGACATCAGCCGCGCGTAGCTGCGCGGGTCCTCGCCGACCGCGACCGCGGGCTCAGGCACATACGCCCCTTGCATCAATGCCGATTGTGCTCCGCATCTCAGCGGTAAACCAGGCCGCCGTCGATTAGACCAGACTGGCCGGTCATGTAGTCGGCATCAGGGCCGGCGAGGTAGGACACGAAGCCGGCGACATCGTCGGGGGTTTCGGCCCGGCCCAACGCGATGCCGCCGACGAACTTGTCATACGTCTCGCCTTCGGCCGCCCCGGTCAGCTCGGCGAACCGTTTGTCGATCTCGACCCACATGTCGGTGCCGACGACGCCGGGGCAATACGCGTTGACGGTGATGCCGTGCGCGGCGTGCTCCTTGGCGGCGGCCTGAGTCAATGCACGCACAGCGAACTTCGATGCGCTGTAGGGACCGAGCATCGCGAAACCGTCGTGGCCGGCGATGGACGACGCGTTGATGATCTTGCCTCTGGTGCCGTTCTCGGTGAATTTGTCGACGGCGGCTTGAATGCCCCACAGCACGCCGTTGACGTTGATCGCCCACAGCTTCTCGATCTGGGCAGGCGTGACGTCGGCGATCGGCCCGACCAGGGCGATACCGGCGTTGTTGACCATGATGTCGAAGCCACCGAGCGCCGAGTCCGCGTGATCGACGGCCGCGAACACCTGGTCCCGATCGCTCACGTCGGCGACGAATGTGGTTACTTTGCAACCGATCTCGGTGATCTCGTCGGCGACGGTATTGATGCCGTCCGGGAGCACATCCACCAGTGCGATATCGGCGCCGTCGCGTGCGAGCCGCAGCGCGATGCCGCGTCCGATGCCTCGCGCAGCACCGGTGACCAGTGCGACCTTCCCCTGCAGACTCATGATTCTCCGTTCGGGTCGACCAGAACTTTCATCTTGGTGCCGGCGTGCAGCGCCTCGAATCCCTCGTCGATGACGTCGTCGATCGGGATCCGGGTCACCCATCCGGTGGTGTCGTACCTGCCATCGGCCATCAGCGCGATGACGGCCTCGAAATCGGCGCCGGTGTAGCACAGCGAGCCCTGAATGCGGGACTCGTTCATGACGAGATTGAGAAGCGGTGTCTCGAGCGGCTTTTCGTAGATCGCGACACTGATCATCGGTTTGCGAGAGCCGACACACGCCAGGGCGGTCGACACTGCGGGAGTCACGCCCGCGGCATCGAAGACCGCGTCGGCGCCGTGGCCGTCGGTGTGGTCGGCGATGAAGCCGGGGACGTCGAGGGCCGCAGGGTCCAG
Organism: Mycobacterium sp. BK086; assembly: GCA_004362315.1. Classification (GTDB taxonomy): domain Bacteria; phylum Actinomycetota; class Actinomycetes; order Mycobacteriales; family Mycobacteriaceae; genus Mycobacterium. The sequence continues at coordinate 257,297 of SNWL01000008.1, read as the reverse complement.
CGTTGCGGCACCGAGCGCCTCGATGGCCGCACGCCGGGTCGGAGATGGTTCGACGACGAAGACATCGTCAAGTCCCTTGCCGCGCAACGCGAACCACAGACCGATGCCGATCGGCCCCGCGCCGAACACCATGGCCGTATCGCCGGCGCGGACATCGCCGAGAGTCGCGGCGTGGTAGGCCACCGACATCGGCTCGACCAGGGCGCCGAGTTCCAGCGAGACGCTGTCCGGCAGCTTGTGCAGCATGCCGGTCGGCACCACGGTGTACTCCGCCATCCCGCCGTCGGACATCAGGCCGTGAAAGCCGATCTGCTGACAGACGTTGTAGTTGCCGGCTCGGCACGGCCCGCAGTGATCGCACTTGTAGATGGGTTCGACGGCGACCCGGTCGCCCTCGGCCCAGCCGGTGACCCCGTCGCCGATCGCGGTGATCGTGCCGGAGAACTCGTGGCCGATGGTGAGCGGCAGCTCAGCTCCGGTCAGCGGATGCGGCTGGGTCGGCACGAAGATCGGCCCGGCGTAGTACTCGTGCAGGTCGGTGCCGCAGATGCCGTTGAAGCCGACCTTGAGTTTGACGGTGCCCGGTTTCGGGTCCGGTTCGGCGACGTCGTCGATCTCGATCTTGTTCGGTCCGTAGTACACAGCTGCCTTCATAGGGCCAGTTCTATGTGACGGCGACCACACCCCGAAAGAGTTGCAGAGGGTTGCAGCCGGTCGTTGCAACGGGTCGCAACTCTTGCCAGGCCTTGCCCCGGGGGTGTGGTGTGGCTCACATGACTTCCACTCTCGAACCTCAGACCGCTTCGGATGTGACACCGCAGCAGCGCGTCGACGCCTGGCTCGCCGGCTTCGAAGCCGCGCTGGCCGCCCGCGACATCGATCGGGTCGCCGGCATGTTCGCCGTCGACAGCTTCTGGCGTGATCTCGTGTCCTTCACCTGGAACATCAAGACCCTGGAGGGCCGTGACGAGATCGCCGCGATGCTGGGATCCCAGCTCATCGATGCTGACCCGTCCGGCTTCCGCACCCGTGAAGCCCCCACCGCCGACGGTGATGTCACATCGGCGTTCATCGAATTCGAGACCGGAGCGGGCCGCGGCGTCGGCCATCTCCGGCTCAAGGGTGATGAGGCATGGACGCTGCTGACCGCACTGCAGGAGCTCAAGGGCCACGAGGAGCGCAAGGGCCCCAGCCGCGTGATGGGTGCGGTGCACGGTGACGACCCGGATCCGCGGTCGTGGGCGGAGAAGAAGGCCGCCGAGGACGCCGAGCTCGGGCGCACCGTCCAGCCGTACGCACTGGTCGTCGGTGGCGGCCAGGGCGGGATCGCGCTCGGCGCGCGGCTGCGTCAGCTCGGAGTGCCCGCGATCGTTGTCGACCGGTACGAACGCCCCGGCGACCAGTGGCGCAAGCGGTACAAGTCGCTGTGCCTGCACGACCCGGTCTGGTACGACCACCTGCCGTATCTGCCGTTCCCGCAGAACTGGCCGGTGTTCGCCCCGAAGGACAAGATCGGCGACTGGCTGGAGTTCTACACCCGCGTGATGGAGGTGCCGTACTGGTCGAAGACCACGTGCCTGTCCGCATCCTTCGACGAATCCGACGGCCGATGGACGGTGGAGGTGGACCGTGACGGCGAGCGGCTGACGCTGCGTCCGACCCAGCTGGTGCTCGCCACCGGCATGTCGGGCAAGCCCAGTGTGCCGGTCTTGCCGGGGCAGGACGTGTTCACCGGTGACCAGCACCATTCGTCGGCACATCCCGGTCCCGACACCTACGTGGGCCGCAGGGCCGTCGTGATCGGGTCGAACAACTCGGCGCACGACATCTGTAAGGCGCTCTACGAGAACGGCGTCGACGTGACGATGGTGCAGCGGTCATCGACGCACATCGTCAAATCGGATTCGCTGATGGACATCGGTCTTGGCGACCTGTACTCCGAGCGCGCACTGGCCGCCGGCATGACGACCGAAAAGGCCGACCTCACGTTCGCGTCGCTGCCGTACCGCATCATGCACGAATTCCAGATCCCGCTCTATGACCAGATGCGTGAGCGCGACAAGGAGTTCTACGACCGGCTGGAAGCCGCCGGATTCGAATTGGATTGGGGTGCTGACGGTTCCGGGCTTTTCATGAAGTACCTGCGTCGCGGATCCGGCTATTACATCGACGTCGGCGCCTGCGACATGGTCGCCGACGGCCGGATCAAGCTGGCCCACGGACAGGTCGACCACCTGACGGCGAACTCGGTGGTGCTGGCCGACGGCACCGAACTCCCCGCCGACGTCGTGGTGTACGCGACCGGCTACGGCTCGATGAACGGCTGGGCGGCCGACCTGATCGGTCAGGACGTCGCCGACAAGGTGGGCAAGGTGTGGGGCCTTGGCAGCGACACCCCGAAAGACCCCGGCCCGTGGGAGGGCGAGCAGCGCAACATGTGGAAGCCGACCCAGCAGCCCAACCTGTGGTTCCACGGCGGCAACCTGCACCAGTCGCGGCACTACTCGCTGTATCTGGCGCTACAGCTGAAGGCCCGCCACGAAGGACTCCCCACGCCCGTCTACGGCCTGCAAGAGGTGCACCACCTGAGCTGACGTCGGTCAGGGATCGAGAGCGTCGACGATGTCCTTGGATTCCTTGAGTCCCAGACCTGTCTGCTCGCGAAGCACCTTGATGGCCTGGATCTTCTTTCCCTGACGAGCCAACTGCAGAACTTCGGAACTGACCTGACCGGTGGCAGCGGGAGCCGGAGCCGGAGTTGGTGCGGGCGGCGCGCCCGCGCCGCGAAGCGCCCACTCCAGCGCGGCGACGCGACGTTCCAACTCGTCGACCCGGCGCCGCAATCCACCGTCATCGACGTCGTCGACGTTGTCCGACCGGCCGAAGATGCCCATGCGAGGCAGTATGTCGCATTGAGCACAATGGGGGCGTGACGAACAGGCACCCCGAGCAGACCGACGCCGATCCCTACCTCTGGCTGGAAGAGATCGCCGGCGACGAACAATTGGACTGGGTGCGCAAGCACAACGATCCGACAGTTGCCGAATTCAGCGGGGAGACGTTCGAGCAGCTGCGCACCGAAGCACTGGAGGTGCTGGACACCGACGCACGGATCCCGTACGTGCGCCGTCGCGGTGAATTCCTCTACAACTACTGGCGCGACGCGGACAACCCGCGGGGTCTGTGGCGGCGGACCACACTCGAGAGCTACCTGTCGGAGACCATCGACTGGGATGTCATCCTCGACCTCGACGAACTGGCAGCCGCCGACGGCGAGAAGTGGGTGTGGGCCGGGGCCGACGTCATCGAGCCGGATCACACGCGGGCGCTGATCAGCCTGTCGCCGGGCGGTTCGGATGCCGCGATCGTGCGCGAATTCGACATGGCGACTCGGGAATTCGTGACCGGCGGCTTCGAGCTGCCGGAGGCCAAGTCGCGGTTGTCGTGGGAAGACCACGACACGGTGTTGGTGGGTACCGACTTCGGACCGGATTCGATGACGGAGTCCGGATATCCGCGGATCGTCAAGCGGTGGCACCGCGGCCAGCCGCTGGCCGACGCCGAGACACTGTTCACCGGGCCGGTCACCGATGTGGCGGTAGGCGCATCGGTGGACCGCACCCCCGGCTACGAACGCACGCTGCTGAGCCGAGCCGTCGACTTCTTCAACGACCAGGTGTATGAACTCCGCTTGGGTGAATTGGTCCGCATCGACGCGCCGACCGACGCAAGCTTGTCGGTGCACCGCGAGTGGCTGCTCATCGAGCTGCGCAGCGACTGGCTGACAGGCAAGGCGTCGTATCGAACCGGATCGCTGTTGGCCGCCAACTACGAGGAATTCTTGAGCGGCACAGCGGAATTGGCGGTGGTCTTCGAACCCGACGAGCACAGCAGCCTGCACCAGTACTCGTGGACGCTGGACCGGCTGCTGATCGTGACGCTCGTCGACGTCGCCACCCGCGTGGAGATCGCGACACCCGGTTCATGGACGCGCGAGCCGGTGCCTGGCCTGGGCGATAACGCCGTCGTCGTGGCCACCGACCCCGACGGTGACGAAATCTTCATGGAATCCAGCGATTTCATCACGCCATCGCGACTTCTGCACGGCCGGATCGGCGGCGACCTCACCGAGATCAAGAGGGCGCCCTCGTTCTTCGACGCCGCCGACCTCGAGGTGCACCAACACTTCGCGACCTCCGACGACGGCACGGCGATCCCCTATTTCGTTGTCGGCCATAGACACAACCAGGGCCCGTCCCCCACGCTGCTGGGCGGCTACGGCGGGTTCGAGGTATCGCGCACTCCGGGTTACGACGGTGTGCTGGGACGGTTATGGCTGTCACGTGGCGGGACCTACGTTCTGGCCAACATCCGCGGGGGCGGCGAGTACGGCCCGGCCTGGCACACCCAGGCGATGCGGGAAGGCCGGCACAAGGTGGCCGAAGACTTCGCCGCGGTCGCACGGGATCTGGTGGACCGCGGCATCACCAGCGTCGCGCAGTTGGGTGCACAGGGCGGCAGTAACGGCGGTCTGCTGATGGGCATCATGTTGACCAAGTACCCGGAGTTGTTCGGCGCGTTGGTGTGCCAGGTGCCACTGCTGGACATGAAGCGCTTTCATCTGCTGTTGGCCGGGGCGTCCTGGGTGGCCGAGTACGGGGATCCCGACGATCCGCAGGACTGGGCGTTCATGTCCGAATACTCGCCGTATCAGAATATTTCGGCTGACAAGCGCTATCCCCCGGTGCTCATCACGACGTCGACGCGCGACGACCGGGTGCATCCGGGGCATGCCCGCAAGATGACGGCCGCCCTGGAGCAGGCCGGGCAGCCGGTTTGGTACTACGAGAACATCGAAGGTGGGCACGCCGGGGCGGCCGACAATGCCCAGACGGCGTTCAAGTCGGCGTTGAGCTACTCGTTCCTGCACCGCATGCTGGGTTGATCGACTAGAGCCGAGCCGCGAGACCGCCTTCAGGGCTGCGAAATTGTCGAATTCACGACCCTGGTGGCGTTCTCGCGCAGTGGTAACTGCTGAATTGACCAGCACCTACTTTCGCGTACCCTCGAGCTAACAGCTAACACGCCAGGGGGTGTTCGGTGCAGGTCGATGTCGATGAGATGCGGTCGGGTGCAAACCGCTCATACAACGCGGCCTCGTTCGCGATGGAGGGCGCTGACCAGCTGTCACGGGTCCACCCGACCTCGGGCATATTCGGCGATTTTCCGGCTGCGGAGTCGTTTCACGGCGCGCTGACCGCCGCGCACAGCAACCACGTCGACCGGCTGCGCAAGCACGAGAACCGTCTCGGGGTGCTGGGCGACAAGGGGCACAAGACCGCGTCGGTGTTCGTCGACATGGAGGAGCGCAACGCCGAGGCCCTGCGTTCGGTGCTGTGACCGAATACCCGAGCCTGATCCACATCAGCGTCGGCGCCCTCATCGGCGAGGCCGGTGGCGATCCGTGGCAGGTCGACGCCACGCTGCAGAGTGGTGATCCCGGGCAGATCGCCGAGCTGGGCCGGGCGTTCTACAACGCCGGCGCCTGCACGGCCGAGACCTACACGGAATTCACGCAGGCGCAGGCGCGGTTCCAGGCGTCCTGGAATCGCGAAAATGGCGAGCATCCGATCAACGACAGCGCCGAGGTGCAGCGCGCCACCACCGGATTGCTGGTCCAGCGCGACCAGCTGCCGGCGATCGGCGCCGACCTCTCGACCATTGCCGCGAACCTTGCTGAGGCACAACGTTTTTCCGATATGCAGGTGGACAACCTCAACACCCAGCTGCACTACATCGACGCCCTGATCGACCAGGCACTGAAGAACAAACAGGACACTTCGGCCTTGGAGGACAACGCGATCGCCGCGACCTCCGGGGTGCTGCAGCAGGTGGTGGCCCTGCGCGACGACTACGGCGCCAAGCTGGAAGCGTCGTTGACCGACCTGCGCGTCGAGCATGGGTACGACCCCGCGGGGATCGAGGACGTCGACGGCGACGGTGAACTCGGCCCGGAAGAACGCGGACGGGAGTCCACCGAGTACTACGACGCGAACCAGCGCGCCAAGGACGAGGCGCTGGTCAACAGCGGCGGGCCCATGACGCCGGAAAAGGCCGCGGCCGCAGCGCGTTTGCGCGATTTCGCCACCGCCACGAATCCAGGCGCCGACCCCGACGCGCGAAAGCTGGCCGGTGAACGTCTCGACGATTTCCGGATGGCCAACTTCGTCGGGCCACTACCCAGGGACCCCATCCTCGGCGAGGATGCCCGCACGCGGGCGCAGCGCCGACTCGACATGCAACAACAGTTGGAACACGGCGGGTTGTACAACCTGCCGCCGATGACACCCGATCAGGCAACCCAGCAGCTCGACAACGGCGAGCAGTTCGGCCGGGTCGTCGCGGTCAAGCAGGCGATGTTCGCACTGACCAGCCAGGGCATGTCCGAGGACGGCGCCAAGGCGGTGCTCAACGACATGGTGAACAAAGGTAGTGATCTGGCCGGCTACACCGGACCGGCGGCCAACGGTGTCGAAGCCTACGGCGAGCGGGTGCCCGGCGGACGACACGCGAAACTGGAAGATCTGCTGTCACCTGCCGATGCCGAGAAGTGGGCCCATATCGCAGGCAAGGTCGGAAAGGTCGGCGACGTCATCCAACTGGTCGACGCCCTCAACGATCGGGCCAACGGCGGCAGCAACGAAGACTTCGGTAGCGCGGTGGGCGGGGTGGCAGGTGGATCGGCGGCCGCCTGGGGCGCGGCGGCCATCGCCGGCTCGTTCACCGGGCCGTGGACCACCGCGGCGATCGTGGTCGCGGCCAGTGTGGTCGGTGGGCTTGGCGGCGAGCAGATCGGCGGTGGTATCGGGTCGATGTTCGACCCCGCATTCGGGTCCGCAGGCGGTGGCGGAGGTAGCTGGTGAGAGTGCAAGAGATCTTCGGGTTCTCCGCAATCGCCGCGCTCGCAGCCGCTGCGATCTTCAGCAGTTTCCCGCTGTGGAAGTCGGCGACCGTGTCGCCCGATGCGATTCAGCGCCGAGTGTGGTGGACGTGTTGCGCGATCGCCGCGGTATCGGTGTTGCTGTGGCAACTGCCCAACTGGGGGCAGGGCGTGTTCGCCGCGATCCTGCTCGCGGTCGCGCTGTTCTTCGTCGCCGGTCGGTGGACCACGTTCATCAAGATCAACGGGCGGGTGTTCAGCGCCTCTCCTCGCTCCGACCGACCACCGGCATTGGCTCCCGCCGACGACGAGTGATTCAGCCCAGCACGTGCCTGCCGGTGATCATCGGCAGATCCAGGAACGTCCGGATACCGGGCGCGGCAGCGCACACCGGCGAAATCGCATGCACCGCATGCATTGCCGTGCCCAGGCAACCCTGATCGGTCTCGTCCTCGCCGTGGGTGGCGATCTTGGATTCCAGCACCATCGACGGCTCCCCCTCGACGGTCACCTTCCACCCCCGCCCGGTCGGCCACTCCGGCGCCTGCTCGTCGCCGAGGCGGGTGATGTGCTCCACGGTCATCGCGGGTCGCCCGTTGACCACGGCCGTGTAGCCGAAGCGTTGCGCGGCAACGGTACCCGCCTCCACCCGGCCCGCCTTGACGTCGAAAGCCTCAGCGGCCAGCGCGATTTCGCGATGGTAGACGAAGTCGTCGACCGTCGCGCCCAGCCCGTCGGCCAGCAACATCAACGGGGCTCGGAACGTCACCCCGGCCAGCGCGGCGTCGGCCATCGGCACCGGTTCGTCGGGCCGTTTCCCGAATCCCATGATGTCGAACAGCATCAGCGCGCTGTCATAGGTCGTGTAGTCCATCAGTTCCTGCACCAGCAGCGAGTCGATGCGCGCGAACAATCCGGACATCGTCAGTGGCAATACCTCGGCGGCCCAGCCGGGCTCGATGCCGGTGCCGTGAAACGACGTCCCACCCTCGGCGCAGGCCTGGCTGAGCCGGTCCACCACCTCCTGGCCCATCGCGAGCGGATAGATCAAGGCCGTCACCGCGGTCGAGACCACGTTCTTGCCCGACGCCAGCAGCCGGCAGATGTCGTCGACCGCCCCGGTCGGATTCATCTCCCCCTGCGGCATGTACAGCACGCAGTCGGCGTCGAGCGCGACGATCTCGTCTGGATCCTTGGTGGCCTGCACGCCGATCGGACCGATCCCGCTCAGCTCGCCGACGTCGCGGCCCGCCTTGGCATCGCTGTAGACCAGGGCTCCGACCAACTCGAGGTCGGGATGGCGATGGACGGCCGCGACGGAATGCTTACCGACCGAACCGGTGGCCCACTGGATGACTCGCAGCACGGGGTGATCGTACTGTAAGCCATTCGGTAATACCTTCAATTTGTGCCCGTTGAATTGGCCGGTGTCCAAGACCGTTAATTGGACGTATGACCACATTCGAAACCGTGCTCTACATGACCGATGGCCCCGTCGCGACCGTCACGCTCAACCGCCCCGAACACCTCAACACGATCGTGCCGCCCATGCCCGACGAGGTGGAGGCCGCGATCGGGCTGGCCGAACACGATCCCTCGATCAAGGTGATCGTGCTGCGCGGCGCCGGTCGCGCCTTCTGCGGCGGCTACGACTTCGGCGGCGGATTCCAGCACTGGGGCGAGTCGATGATGACCGATGGCCGCTGGGACCCCGGTAAGGATTTCGCCATGGTCAGTGGGCGCGCGACCGGCCCGACCCAGAAATTCATGGCAATCTGGCGGGCCACCAAGCCGGTGATCGCACAGGTCCACGGCTGGTGTGTGGGCGGCGCCAGCGACTATGCGCTGCTTGCCGATCTGGTGATCGCCAGCGAGGACGCGATGATCGGCACGCCGTACAGCCGGATGTGGGGCGCCTACCTGTCCGGAATGTGGCTCTACCGACTCAGTTTCAGCAAGGCCAAGTGGCATTCGCTGACCGGGCGCCCGCTCACCGGGCGGGAGGCCGCCGACATCGAGCTGATCAACGAGGCGGTGCCTTTCGAGCGACTGGAGGCGCGGGTGGCCGAGATCGCCGCTGATCTGGCACGAATCCCGTTGTCACAGTTGCAGGCTCAGAAGATGATCGTCAACCAGGCCTACGAGAACATGGGCCTGGCCAGTACGCAGACTCTGGGCGGCATTCTCGACGGACTGATGCGCAACACCCCCGAAGCTCTCGACTTCATCAATACTGCAGGCGCACAGGGCGTCCGCGCGGCCGTCGAGCTGCGCGACGGGCCGTGGGGTGACTACAGCCAGGCCCCGCCCGAGCGGCGGCCCGACCCGTCGCACATCATCGAGCCCTAGCCGCGAGCAGCGCCTGCGCGTCGGTCAGCGACCGAAGGGTGTCGTTGAGATGGGTACAGGTCGAGATCCCGGTGAACTCGGTGCGGATGTGGTCGCGCACGTCGGCCACCGCCATCCCGGCGATCCGCTGCGCACTGGCCAGAGCACCAGGGCACTCCTGCCACGGAAGCACCCTGGCCTCTGCCGTCAGATGCGAAATGGATTGCGTGGCAGCGTCGATCTCGCCGGTAACGGTGTACTCATGCACGACGGTCTCGATGCCGTCAGCGTCGGCGTGGGAATCCCGGAAGTGTGCGTCAAACGCCGCCGTCGCGCCGTTCGGAGATACGTCCAGCCTGCGCATCCGGCGCATACCGTGCGGCCGGAGGGGCTCCCCGGGCGGCATGCCGTCGCCGCCAAGCGGCGGCGCGAGCGGCCCACGCACGCACGGCATCAACATATTGCGCCGGCTGAAGTCGACGGCCGACGCGTCGGGGGCGAAGCCCGAACAGACACCTGCCAGGTGATCGGACATGGCATCCGACATCGGCCACTCGACGCCGCCGGTGAGATCGGCGTGATGCGCGCCGTAACCCGTCACCAGCGATGCGCCGACCCAGTCGTCGAGCAGGAGGTACAGCGCGGGCGAACGCATGGTGTCGCTTCCCAGCAGATCCCTGACGATCGCGCGGAAACCCCCGCCCACCCGGGCACCCAGCAATCGGCCCAATCGTGGATCACCGCCACTGATTTCATCGATCACGTGATCGGTCAGCCGTGCCAGGACGACGACGTCGTCGAGCACTTCGAGGATGCCGGACGAGCCTGCCCGTGTGTCACGGGCACGCAGCTGCGCATCGGCGCGGTGCGAGTCCTGCGGATGAGTGTCGATCGTGGTAGCCCTGCGCAGCATTCCGGGACGCAGCGGTGGCCACTCGGTGACGGGATGCTGGGGGCCGACGATATCGGTGACGAAGGGCATGGCTAGCTCGACTTCGCCAGGCTCACCAGCAGTGACACGATCACGCCGATGATCACCAGGCCACCGCCGACGATCAGGGTGATGTTCAGCCACTGATGCATGCTGTTCTGCGCCGTGCCGACCAGTACGTCGGCGATCCGCCTGATGTCACCCGACGAATTGTCGAGCACCGCGTTCAGCCGTCTTCGGCCGAATTCGATTGCGGCCCAACCGGCCGCACCGACCAACAGGGCCGACACCCCCAAGCCCACCAGCATCTTGCCGCGGCTTCGGGCGACGAACAGGGTGAGCAACGCGAGTACTCCGGTGAGCACTGCCAACCCGACACTGACCCACGGCCCGTAGGTGCCCACGAGTCGCAACGCGCCGGGCCGCAGCACCGATGGAGCGTTGTCGGTCAGCGGAATCGGCACCGTCGTCGGCACCGTGATGTTGTAGTCGGACAGCGTTTCCTTGAACGCCGCGTCGGAGAGCATCGGCGCGATGTCGATCACCCAGCGGCCCTGTGAGTCCACGCTGGAGCGAATCGTGTCGGTGAACAACCATCGGTGCGCGAAGCGGTTCGCCTGGGCGAACTGACCGGGGAACGAGGAGTTCGAGGTGTAGGCCGCCGCGACCAGACTCACGGTCTGAGTGTTCACGCTGGTACCCAGGCGGGCCACCTGCGTCGTCAACTGCGAGGACATCGCCGACTGCAACCCGGGATCGGTGGCCGCCTTCTGCGCCAACGCCGCATAGCCGTCTTCGTCGACCAGGTGTTGTTGCGCCCACGCCGTGGGCAGGGCGAGGGCCAGCAAGAGCGTCGTGACGAGCCACAGCAGTAGCGTCGTCGCGAACCGCACGCGTCCTCCTCTGCGGGGACGCGCAGGTCTAGTCGGAGTGAGTTGCGCGGCCCACGATCAAGGGGTCGGGCTGGCCGACCACCTCATGGTCTTTGTTCTCGTAGTTGAACTTACTCAGCACGTGGCGCATCGCGTTGATCCGCGCGCGTTTCTTGTCGTTGCTTTTGATGACGGTCCACGGGGCGATCTCGGTGTCCGTCCAGGCGAACATGTCCTCTTTGGCCGAGGTGTAGGCGTCCCACTTGTCCAATGACGCCAGGTCCGTCGGCGAGAGTTTCCACTGCCGCACCGGGTCGACCTGACGGATGGTGAACCGGGTGCGCTGCTCGCTCGAGGACACCGAGAACCACAGCTTGGTCAGGCTGATGCCGTCGTTGACCAGCATCTGTTCGAACAGCGGTGCCTGCCGGATGAACTCCGCGTGCTGCTTGGGCGTGCAGTAGCCCATGACCCGCTCCACGCCGGCGCGGTTGTACCAGGACCGGTCGAACATGACGATCTCACCCGCGGCGGGCAGGTGGTTGACGTAGCGCTGGAAGTACCACTGGGTGGTTTCCTTCTCGGTGGGCTTCTCCAGTGCCACGACCCGCGCGCCCCTCGGGTTGAGGTGCTCCATGAAGCGCTTGATGGTGCCGCCCTTGCCCGCCGCGTCGCGCCCCTCGAACACGAAGACGTGCCGCAGCCCGTTGGCTTGGCTCCACTTCTGCAGCTTCAGCAGTTCGATCTGCAGGAGGCGCTTCTGCTCCTCGTACTCGGTGCGGGTCAGCCGCGCGTCGTACGGGTAGTTCTCCCGCCACGTGTCGACGGCCAGACCCGCGGCATCCAGCAGCACCGGGTCGTCATCGTCGTCGTCGAAGATCGAGTAACCATGGCTTTCGAGTGACACGGCCGGAAATTATCAGCGGCAGGCAAACCCGAGGTGACGTCGCGGTGAACGACGGCTCGTCAGTCGTGTGCTCTGGTGCGGGCGGACTGCAGTGTCGCGGCGGCCGCACACACCAGCGAACTCCCCAGCAGGAGGCCCCCGATGGCGTCGGTGAAGTAGTGGTAGGTCACCGCCTGGCCGAGCATCCCCAGCACTCCCCAAAAAGTCGCGGCCACAACGATGTACAGCCGCGCACCGGCGACCAGGATCAGCATTCCCAACGCGACGACCATCAGCGTGGTATGCCCGCTGGGGTACGCCACCGCACCACCCTTCTCGCGGCCGAACCAGTCCTTGAGAATCCGCGAAAGCCACACGGCTGCACCAGGAGTCACGACGACGAGGACGGCGAGCAGCCACCGCTGCCGGTAGCCGGCAAGCATCAGCGCACCGATCAGAATCACCGCGACCGTGCGCTGGTCGGTGAAGAACAGCAGCCACCCCAGCACGCTGCCGTGGGCGCGCTGGAACCAGTCGTCGATCGGTGTCGACCCGGCACCCACCGCCCAGCCCAGCAGCGCCATCGCGGCGATGCCGATGGGCGGCCACCACCGGACCGCGTGGGTGGTCAGCGGGCGATGCCCCGTACGTAGGCCGCCTGGCCCAGATGCTGAGCGCAGTCGTCGATGATGCTGACTAACCGGATGCTCGCTGTCACAGGCGGATTCCAGTTTGTGTCGACCACGCGGGCGAGCTCCTCGGCGGTGACGCTGGCGATGTATTCCAGAGTCGCCTTGTGCACCGCGTGGTAGTAGCCGGCAAGCAGGTCGGCGGGAACGCGGACCTTACCCACGTCCTCAGGCGTGTGTCCGTAGCCATGGGCGTCCCGGGGCAGATCCAGGTCGAAGCGGTCCACCCAGCCGCCGGTGAACCACACCTGATCGGTTCCCGCGATGTCGGCGAGCTGGGCGTCCTGAACGCGGGCGCTGTGCCAGATCAACCAGGCGATGCTGTTCGCCGTCGCGGTCGGCCGGAAGAACGAGACCTCGTCGGTCAGATCGTCGGTGAGGTCGTTGACATGCTCGATGATGCGGGTGAAGGAGTCCCGTAAGAGTTCGCGTGCGGCATCCATCGTCATGCCCGCCAACGTACGCCCAGGCAACTCCTACCCGGCGCCCGACCGCCGGGTTACCCGATGGGATCCAGCCTTGGTATCGCTGGATTTGACGCTGGTCGACGGAGCCTTGCGGGCGTCCTTCACCGTCGTGCGGCCGCGTGCGCTCACACCGGTATCGGCGCGCCTGGCACCCGTGGTGCTCACCGCGTCGGCGGCGGCTTTCTTGTCGACACCCTTCGGCGCCGCCGCCTTCTTGAACGGCGTCGGTGTCACCGGTACCGGCAGCAGCGCATCCAACAACTTCTCCATGTTGTCCGCCTGCGCGCTGAAGAACTGGCTGGCCATGCCGTAATAGACATTCGCCGGGTCGTCCCCGATCGGGACCGGCAGATAGCGGAACGGACGGACGAGGTCCTCGAGCACCCACCCGAGAACACCGGCATTGAGGTCGAGCACACTACGCACCACATTGCTGAACAGGCCGGGAATCTCAGCGGGGTCGCGGATCGCCGACTCCAGCGTCGCCTCGAGCGTGGCCGGCAGGTAGCCGAGCCACGTGATCACGTCGGCGAGAGCCTCGACCGGCGCGACGAGCGCTTGCCGAACGGCCCACAACGCGCGGCCAGGTGCCTTGATGAAGGCGAGATCTTCGAACACGTCTCCGCCCGGCGTGGGGTCGGGGAACGCGGTGAACAGGCTGTCGACCAGGCCGGAGAGCGTGTTCAGCGTCCCCGTGGTCCAGGTTCCCAGCGGGTTCGGCAGCGTGGCAGCGATCTCCGACAACCCGGTTTTCACGCCGTAGGCAAGGCCACCGCTGGCCGAGTCCGGGTTCAGGTAGATCTGGGTGAGGTAGCTCAGCACGCTGGGGATCAACGCTGGATCCTTGACGGCTGTCGTCAGCGCGTACACGGCGTTGAACGGCAGCGAGAGCAACCCGTAGATCGGAGAGCCGAGCACCCAGGTGACGCCGGAGACGGCGTCTCCCAGGTTCTGCAGCACATCGGTCACCACCGACACCGGTTGTACGGCAGCGAAGCTGACAACCGGCGCAGGCCGCTCCGCGACCTGAACCAACGGCGGCGACGCGGCGACCACGCCCGCCGCCAACAGAGCCGACGCGAGCCTCGTGTGCGGATAAACGGTTGCCGTCATGACAATCCCCCGATTGTTGTTTGACAGCTAACTAACAGGCCACCCACAGACTAGCGCGGCCGGTTGCATCGTCGTCAATAAATTCGGGGAGGTCGCCCCCACGACAGCTAGGCGCCGTGGAAGACGGCCTCGACATTGTTGCCGTCGGGATCGCGCACGAAGGCGCCGAAGTAGCCGGGGTGGTATTCGGGCCACAGCCGCGGCGCATGCAGCGACTCGGCCCCGAGTTCGAGTGCGGCGTCGTAGAAGGCCTTGACCGCGTCCACGTCGGCCGCCGCGAACGCGATGTGCACTTCGCGGTTGGGGCCGGACGCCTCGCCCGCCGAGGCGTCGGCGATCCAGAAGTCCGGCTTGCCGTCACGGCCGTAGCCGATCGCGACATCGAAGTCCATCTGACGCGTGTAGCCGAGCACACCGAGCACGCCGTCGTAGAACTCCTTCGACTTGGCCCAGTCGCTGCAGTTGATTCCGAAGTGATCGATCACAGCTGCCATCCTGACAGGCGTCGTAACCTGAGCTCATGAGTTACGACTTGGTCATCCGCAACGGCACGATCGTCGACGGCCTGGGCGGTGAGCCCTACCCCGGTGACGTGGCCGTGTCCGACGGCGTCATCGCCGCGGTCGGCACCGTCGACGGCACAGGTGACCGGGAGATCGACGCCACCGGGCTGCTCGTCACGCCGGGCTTCGTCGACCTCCACACCCACTACGACGGGCAGGCGATCTGGTCGGACCGAATGACGCCGTCGTCGGCGCATGGCGTGACGACCGCGGTGATGGGCAACTGCGGCGTCGGGTTTGCGCCGTGCCGCCCAGAAGATCACGACGTCCTCGTCGATGTCATGGCCGGTGTCGAGGACATCCCCGGCGTCGTGATGGTCGACGGACTGCCGTGGAGCTGGGAGACGTTCCCCGAGTTCCTCGACGCATTGGATTCGCGGCAGCGGGACATCGATGTCGCCGCATTCCTGCCGCACTCCCCCCTTCGGGTTTATGTCATGGGGCAGCGCGGCGTCGACCGCGAACTCCCCACCACCGAGGATCTGGCCTTGATGCGCAAGCTGGCCGAGGAGGCGATTCGGGCGGGCGCGCTGGGCTTCGCGTCTTCCCGGCTGACCCTGCACAAAACCTCTGGCGGACAACCGATTCCGAGTTACGAAGCGCAGTACGAGGAGATCGAGGCGATCGCCAGGGGTGTCGACGACGCCGGCGGCGGCCTGCTGCAGTTCGTGCCGGATCTGATGGCAGGCGACTACGAAGGCGCGCTGAGCGCGGTGTTCGACGTCGCCGCGGACGTGGGTCTGCCGGTGACGTTCACACTCGCGATCGGCAACGCGGGCCCGCCGATCCACCTCGACGCACTGCGCATGGTCGAGAAGGCCAACGCCAACGGCGGTGATGTCACCGGACAGATCTTCCCGCGCCCGATCGGACTGGTGCTCGGCCTCGACCTGTCCGGCAACCCGTTCGTCATGTACCCGGCGTACCGAGAGATCGCCGAGCTGCCGCTGGCCGAGCGTGTCGCCGAGATGCGCAAACCCGAAGTGCGCGAACGCATCCTGAACGACAGCCCGGCCAGCGACGGGCATCCGCTGATGTTCGCCGCTCAGGCGTGGGACTACATGTACCCGCTCGGCGATCCGCCGAATTACGAACCCTCGCCGGAGGATTCGATCGGGGCACGGGCCCGCGCCCGCGGCGTCAGCCCGCTCGAGGAGGCCTACGACCGGCTGCTCGACGACGACGGTCACGCCATGCTGCTGGTCACTCTGGCCAACTTCCGCGACAACTCACTGGACACGGTCGCCGAACTGATCCAGCGCGACGACGTCGTCCTCGGCCTGGGCGACGGCGGCGCTCACTACGGAATGATCTGCGACGCAAGCTTTCCCACCTACATGCTGACGCACTGGGTGCGCGACCGGGAGTCCGGCCGGCTCTCGGTGCAACGGGTGATCCAGGAGCTGACGTCGACACCCGCCCGCATCGCCGGACTGGCCGACCGCGGCAGGCTCGCGGTGGGCTACAAGGCCGACGTCAACGTGATCGACGGTGACGCGCTGCGGCTGCATCAGCCGACCGTCAAGTCGGATCTGCCCGCCGGCGGGCGGCGTCTGGACCAAACCGCGGACGGTTACGTGGCGACGATCGTCGCCGGTGAGGTGATCTCCGAGAATGGCGTGCCCACATCGGCACGGCCAGGCAAGCTGATTCGCGGTCGTCAACCGGCGCCCGCGCTGTGAGTCGCGTTGCGCCGCTGGCCGAGCCGTGGAGCCCCGAGGATGCCACCGACATCGGCAGCTGGGGTCACCCCGATCGGACGTATGAGCCACTGCTGCTGGTGCGCTGCCTACAACGTCACCCCGACATGGCCCGCAAGCTGCGCAAGATGGGTGAGTCGCTGTACGTCGACACCCGGCTGCCACCGCGCGCCCGGACCATTGCGATCCTGCGCATCTGCGGGTTGGTGCGGTGCGCCTATGAGTGGGGTGGGCAGGCCGCGTTCTGGGGACCGATCGCGGGCGTGTCCGGTGACGAGGCCGACGCGCTGGCCGTCGGCGACGCCACCGATCCGCGGTGGAGTCCCGAGGAGCGCACGCTCATCGTGGCGGTCGACGAGCTGGAGCGCACCGGGTCGTGGTCGAAGCAGACCTGGGCCGCGCTCGGCGAGAATTTCGACGACGAGCAGCGGATGGAGCTGCTGATCGCGGTCGGCTGGTACCGCACGGTGTGCACCCTGTGCAACGGGCTGGACCTGCCGGTCGAGGGCTGGATGCGTGCGTGGCCGGGTTCAGCGTCGTAGCGCCGGATGCTGTTTGACCAGTAACGGCAGGAGTAGCCGTTTCGGCAACACCTGGAAGATCCGCGTCGAAACCTGGCTCGCCAGACCGGGAATCACGCTGCCGCCGTCCTGGTCGAGCACGTCGATACCGGCCTTGGCGACAGCGCGCGAGGGCTCCCACATGAACTTCGGGAACGCATCGGCGAACGTCCGCTCGTCCATGCCGGCAGCCTGAAGGAATTCGGTGCGCACCGGACCCGGGTTGAGCGTGGCGATGGTGACACCGGTGCCTGCCAACTCCGCGCGCACCCCGTCGGTATAGGACCGGACGAAGGCCTTGGTCGCCGCATACCCGGCTTGGCCGGGGAACGGCTGGAAGCCGGCCGTCGAGCCGACATTGAGGATCGCACCACGACCGCGCGGCACCATCTGCTGCACGGCGCGGGTCGTCAGGTCGATAACGGCTTCGACGTTGACGCGGACCTGCGCGATCTCGTCGTCGACCGACGCGTCCTTGACCGCACCCATGGTGCCGATGCCTGCGTTGTTGACCAGGATGTCGACGGTCAGGCCGCGCCGTTGTATCTCGTCGAACAGACCGGCGCGAGCAGCCGGGTCGGCGACGTCGCACGCGATGACCTCGACGCGTACCTGGTCGGCGAGTTCGGCGGCGAGCTCTTTGAGCTTGTCCTCGCGGCGGGCGACCAGGGTGACGCCGTAACCGCGTGATGCGAGTTCGCGGGCGAGGTCGGCGCCGATTCCGGAGGATGCCCCGGTGACGACGGCGGTGGACGTGGGTGATGGCGTAGGCAGCGGCATTTGGTTGGCAACCCTAGGGCACGGTGTGGCATTCCCAACGCTCAGGTGGATGAGCCGCAGTATCGTCAGCCCATGAGCATCAAGGTCGATCTCGATCAGCTCGCCGGTACCCTGGGCGACTACCCGATCGGCTACCTCATCACCGTGGGCGACGACCACCGTGCCCACACCGTTGCAGTGAATGCGCAACTCACGAACGGCGTCCTCGACGTCGGCGCGGTCGGCAACAGCACACGCCGCAATATCTGCGGCCATCCCGACGCCACGCTGCTGTGGCCGCCGGCCCAACCTGGCGGCTATAGCCTGATCGTCGACGGTCGAGGAGAGCTCACCGACGATTCCTTGCACGTGATCCCGCAGCGCGCCGTATTGCACCGGCCGGCGCAGCCCAACGTTCCGACTGCCTCAGGCTGCGGCGACGATTGCGTGCCGCTCAGCTAGGCATCCGACTGTGCGCCCTATGCTCGCGAATTCGCGAAAATCTCTGCAGGAGCAGCACACTCGGCTCTAGATCGGGCAACCTGCTGCCCGGAGCTTGGCCGTGATGCGCTCGACGACGACCTTCGGTCGTGACAGCATGTCCGCGCTGACGCGGACGACGACCCAGCCAGCAGCTTCCAACAGGGCAACCCGCTCGAGGTCCCAGGCCCGCTGCCGGCGATCAGTCCAGTGCTGAATACCGTCGTACTCGACGGCGACCCGCCATTCGCGCCATCCCATGTCGACACGAACATGCAAGTCGCGGAATGCGATCTGGGTTTCAGGCGTCGGTAGCCCAGCGCCCACGATCAGCAGTCGAAGCCTGGTCTCCTGTGGAGATTCCGCGCCACCGTCGACCAGTTCGAGGGTTCGGCGCAGCCGAGATACTCCGCGCGCACCCGGGTACCGGTCCGCCATTGCGTGCACCGAGGAGGGTCTGAGGCCGGTGGCGTTCGCCAAAGCGTCCAGAACTGGAATCGCTCGATCCGGCGGCAAGTGCCGGCCGATGTCGAACGCGGTACGGATCGCGGTCGTGACGGTCATGCTTCCGGCCAGACATGTCTCATCGGGCGCCAGGCGCCAGGAGTGGACGACGATGCCAGCCGGCGCATGCCGAGTGTCCCGGATGATTTCCGCGGGCGCCGACGCATCGAGCCACTTCGTGCCGAACGCCGCCGCAGCCGACAAGCCGCATAACGTCGCACCGGTCGACAGCCAGGCTGCCCGCGCCCGCAGCAGCGCCGTCAGCTCGACGTCGCGAGGAAGGTAAACGTCGCGGTAGATCGCTCTGTGATGACGGGCAAGCGCATTTCGAGTGATGTCACCGCGGCGCACCGCGGCACTTCCGATGAAGGGTTGCACGCCCACACCATGGTCGTGGTCGCCGCGACTGTGCTTGCGGTGCAGCGGTTTTGGCCGATATCTGTGCATGAGGCGCACAGTGGGGATAACGAAAAGCCCCGGCGTGCGGAGCACGCCGGGGCTTCTTCGAATCTTGGACTTAGAAGTCCATACCGCCCATGCCACCGGTCGGGTCGCCCGCAGGTGCGGCGGCCTTCTCCGGCTTGTCGGCAACGACGGCCTCGGTGGTGAGGAACAGAGCCGCAATGGACGCCGCGTTCTGCAGCGCCGAGCGGGTGACCTTCACCGGGTCGGCGACGCCGGCCTTGAGCAGGTCCTCGTACACACCGGTCGCGGCGTTCAGGCCGGTTCCCTGTGCAGAGTTGGTGACCTTCTCGGCGACAACGCCGGGCTCCAGGCCCGCATTGAAGGCGATCTGCTTCAGCGGAGCCGACAGCGCAACCTTCACGATGTTGGCGCCGGTGGCCTCGTCACCCGAGAGCGAGAGCTCGTCGAGAGCCGGAGCCGACTGCAGCAGAGCCACGCCGCCACCGGCGACGATGCCCTCTTCGACAGCGGCCTTGGCGTTGCGCACGGCATCTTCGATGCGGTGCTTGCGCTCCTTGAGTTCCACCTCGGTGGCAGCGCCGGCCTTGATCACCGCAACACCGCCGGCCAGCTTGGCCAGGCGCTCCTGCAGCTTCTCGCGGTCGTAGTCGGAGTCGCTGTTCTCGATCTCGGCACGGATCTGGGCCACCCGGCCGGCGATGGCGTCGGAATCACCGGCACCCTCGACGATGGTGGTCTCGTCCTTGGTGACGACGATCTTGCGAGCCTGGCCCAGCAGGGAGACGTCAGCGGTCTCGAGCGAGAGGCCGACCTCCTCGCTGACAACCTGGCCACCGGTCAGGATCGCGATGTCCTGCAGCATGGCCTTGCGGCGGTCACCGAAGCCCGGAGCCTTGACGGCCACAGACTTGAAGGTGCCACGGATCTTGTTGACCACCAGGGTCGACAGGGCTTCGCCCTCGACGTCCTCGGCGATGATCAGCAGCGGCTTGCCCGACTGAATGACCTTCTCCAGCAAGGGAAGCAGGTCCTTGACGGTCGAAACCTTCGACGACACCAGCAGGATGTAGGGATCCTCGAGGACCGCTTCCTGACGCTCGGCGTCGGTCACGAAGTAACCCGAGATGTAGCCCTTGTCGAAGCGCATACCCTCGGTGAGCTCCAGCTGCAGCCCGAAGGTGTTGGACTCCTCGACGGTGATGACACCCTCGTTGCCGACCTTGTCCATGGCCTCGGCGATCAGGTCACCGATGGTCTGGTCGCCCGCGGAGATTCCGGCGGTGGCAGCGATCTGGTCCTTGGTCTCGACCTCCTTGGCGCTCTTGAGGAGCGTCTCGGTGATCTTCTCGACGGCCTTCTCGATACCGCGCTTCAGGCCGAGCGGGTTGGCGCCGGCAGCGACGTTGCGCAGACCTTCGCGAACCAGGGCCTGAGCCAGAACGGTGGCGGTGGTGGTGCCGTCGCCAGCGACGTCGTCCGTCTTCTTGGCAACTTCCTTGACCAGCTCAGCGCCGATCTTCTCGTAGGGATCCTCCAGCTCGATCTCCTTGGCGATGGACACACCATCGTTGGTGATCGTGGGGGCGCCCCACTTCTTCTCCAGGACGACGTTGCGACCCTTGGGGCCCAGCGTCACCTTTACCGCGTCGGCGAGGCTGTTCAGGCCCCGCTCGAGGCCGCGACGGGCCTCTTCGTCGTAAGCAATGATCTTGGACATTGCGAAGTGAATCCTCCGGTTGGGGGTTACACGTTCTTGGCCGGACGCAGTGCCCGCGACGGACGATCGCAGCTGTGTTCGGCTTCGATCTCACCGTCCCGACCTAGCACTCACCGGTCGGGAGTGCCAAAGACCTTTTTAGCACTCGGCCTGGGCGAGTGCAAGAAGTGGATCAGCCGTTCACCCGGCGCGTAAACCGGCCACGATGACGTTCGTGATCCGGTCGGCGACGTCGTCGCCGTATTCTTGGCCGCTCTTGCAGACGACCAGCAGTGCCTTGAGTTCGGCCAGCCCGATATCGGCCCGCGCGGCTCCGGCCTTCTGGGCCGCCACCAGCATCTCGCCGAGCACCGCGAGGAATTCCGCCTCGGCTCCCGGCGCCGCGGAGTCGAGGTCGATCCCGTAGCTCGCGAGCGCCTCGACCATCCCGTGGTCGGCGGCACCTGATCGCACCATCTCGCGTAGGAATTCGAACAGTGCGGTGGACGGGTCGGCGGCCAGCAGCTCTCGTCCCCGCTCGACGACCAAGCGCACCCGGTCGCCGATGACGGCCTCGAACAGCGCTTCCTTGGTCGGGAAATGGCGGTAGACGGTGCCCGCGCCGACGCCGGCCCGCCGGGCGATCTCGTCGATCGGCACCGCCAGGCCCTGCTCGGCGAAGACGTCGTAGGCAACCTGCAGCACCCGGGCGCGGTTGCGCGCGGCATCGGCTCGTAGCGGCCGGCAGTTCAGGCCCACCTCACACCTCTCACGCGTTGACAAAGCGGGGCGCACGTTCCGTATAGTCGAAGAAACCGGGGCGCGCGCTCCGTTTATCGAGTTTAGACGAGGAGGCCCTGATGGCCGCGTGGACTGCCAACGACATTCCGAATCAGACCGGCCGCACCGCCGTGATCACCGGCGCCAACACCGGGCTCGGCTACGAGACCGCCCGCGCGCTGGTGTCGAAGGGCGCCCGTGTGGTGCTCGCGGTCCGCAACCTCGACAAGGGCAAGGCCGCGGCCGATCTGATCGCCCGCCGCTACCCGGGTGCCGACGTCGCCGTCCAGGAACTCGACCTCACCTCGCTGGAGTCCGTCCGCGCGGCCGCCGACGAGTTGAAGGCCGGCCACGACCGCATCGACCTCCTCATCAACAACGCGGGCGTGATGATGACGCCGAAGCAGACCACCCAGGACGGGTTCGAGCTGCAGTTCGGCACCAATCACCTCGGCCACTTCGCGCTCACCGGGCTGCTGCTGGACCGCTTGCTCGCGACACCGGGCTCGCGGGTCGTCACGGTCAGCAGCAACGGCCACCGCTTCGGCAGCATCAACTTCGACGATCTACAGTCCGAGCGCAGCTACAGCCGTGCCGGCGCCTACGGCCAGGCCAAGCTGGCCAACCTGCTGTTCACCTATGAACTGCAGAAGCGGCTGGCCGGCACCGACACAATCGCCACCGCCGCCCACCCGGGCAGCTCGGCCACCGAGCTGGGCCGCAACCTGCCCAAGGCGATCGAATGGGGCTTCGGCCTGACCGTTCAGGACGCGGAGATGGGCGCGCTACCGACGCTGCGCGCCGCCACCGACCCGGGCGTGCGGGGCGGGCAGTACTACGGGCCCGGCGGGATTCTGCAGATGCGGGGCTACCCGAAGCTGGTGACGTCCAACAAGAAGTCCTACGACGTCAAGACTCAGCAGCGGTTGTGGCAGGTGTCCGAAGATCTGACGGGCGTGGTGTACCCGGTCGGCTGACGGGCTCGGTCAACGGGCCGACGCGATGTGCCCTTCAAAGCCGGCGGACGTCGCCATCGCCCGATAGCGGTCCGCGAGTTCTCGGTATGCCTGTTCGTCGCCACGGACGCGCGCCAACTGGGCGCGCAGCCGCAGCAGCGGCAGCTCGTAGAACACAAAGCCCGGATCCGCGTGGCTCGCGGCCAACCGGTCGACCACATTCCGGGCGTCCTGCATGTCTTGCGCGGTTCCGCGGCTCAACAGCGCATCCGCCAGTACGGCAACCGCGGGTCCGCGGAAGATGGCTTCGCCACTAGCGAAGCAATGCGCGACCGTCGGCGCCGCGATCTCGATGGCCGCATCCAGGTCGCCACTGCGCGCTTCACACTCGGCGAGTTGGACGTCGGCCATCGTGACCGTGAGCAGATCCGCATGACCCGCCGCTTGCCGGCGACCGGTCCTGAGCAGTTCGAGCCCGCCTGCGGAGTCGCCGTCGCGCGAACGAATCAGCATGATGCCGTGGCTGACTCGCGACCAGGCCAGTGACACGTCGTCGCCGGATCGTTCCGCGGCGTCCAGAGCGAAAGCGGAATGCTCCAAAGTCGTCGCGTCCGGCACCAGGGTGCCGTTCAGGAGAGCAACGCCATAGCCGTAGGTGACGACCGAGGCCTGGGTCATGCCGCCCACCTCGCGTGCCATCGTCAGCGCATCGCGCAGATCGTCCCGCCAGTTCGGGTCGCCGAGGCTGCTCCGAGCCAGCCCGCGCAGCGTCGTCACCCACGCCAATGGCGATTCGAAGAAGAAGTTGCCGAGCGTGGGGTTGCCGTCCGCAGCGTCGATTGCTTGTTGGAACAGCGGCATCACCCCGGCGATAGCGCCTGCCTGGAATACACCGAAGGTCGCGCAGTTCGAGAGCAACAGCAGTGCAGGATCACCCGTCGACTCGAGCAAGCGAATGTATTCCGGTGTGAGCGACTGCAATTCGGCGAGTCGATGGTTGAGGCCCATCGCAACCAGCAGTCCTGAGGTGCCCATGACCAATGACATCTGATCGCCGGCCGCCAAACAGAGTTCCCGCAGTTCGTCGTAGCCGGTGTCGGCAACACTCGCTTCGCCACCGGCACGCCACGCGAAGCCGCACAGCAGCGTGCGCGGGGCGATCCGCATCGGGAGGCGGCCCGGCTCGTCGGCGGGCAGTTGGTCGGCGACATCACGGGCCTTCTGCCAACTCGTCTTGGCGGCGCGGATGTCACGGGTCATGAGCCAGCCCGCCGCGCGCATGTGCCAGTCGAACGCGGCGCGCACGTCCCCAGCAGCTTCGAGGTGGCCGGCGATCAGCGCGGCGTTCTCGTCGTCCGCCGCAGGATCGTCCTGCTGGATCGCCTCGGCCACGCGTTGATGCAACACCGCACGGTCAGCTTTGAGTTGGGATTCGTAGGCGACCGCGCGAATCAACGGGTGCCGGAACGCATGCTCACCATGCGGCGACCCGGGAACGAGGTCGACCAGATCGGCATCGACCAGCTCGGCAAGCGCCGACCGCCCGTCCACCCGGGAGAGCAGATCGGGTACGAACCGGGAACCGATCACCGCTGCCGTGTGCAGTGTGCGTTTTGCCGCGCGGCCGAGGCGGTCGATGCGGGCCGCAATGGTGGCTTGGACGGTGGCGGGCACCGTCACATGCGCCGAGTCGAGGTGGCAGATGTAGGAGCCGGCGCTCCCGCTGAGCACGTCACGTTCGACGAGATCGCGCACGATCTCCTCGGTGAAGAACGGGTTACCGCCGGAGCGCTCGGCGACCTGCGACATGAGCCCGGCGACCGATCTGTGCTCACCGAGCAGCGCCGCTGTCAGCGCTGCGGTGTCCGACGAGTCGAGCGGGACGATGCTGATGGTCCGCGAGCCGGCCGTGCGCGCCAGCGCTCCGTGATACTCGGGCCGATAAGTGAACAGCGCCAGTGAATGCGTCCGAGGAAGCACCGAGACGAATTCCTCGAGCATCGATTCGCTGGCCTCATCGAGCCAATGGACATCGTCGATGACATACAGAGTCGGCGTGCGGCGTGCCAGCGCGGCAGACCTGATCAAGCGGGTCAGCCTCCGACGTCGGGCATCAGCATCGATCACGACCGGCTCGACGTCAGCCTCACGAATACCCAGCAGGTCGTCCAGCAGAACCAGATCCTCGGCATCGGCATCGGGCAGGCGCGTGCGCACTCGTTCGCGCGCGGCGCCCCCAGGTAGACCATCGGTGTCGAAGACCGCGCGTAAAAGCCCCGCCGCGGCATGAAACGCGATATCGCGCGTGTGAGATTGGCAGAAGGTCGAGAACACCGCGACACCACGCGTGTTGGCCCGTGCCACGGTCTCGCGAACCAGCCGGCTCTTGCCGATTCCGGGCGCGCCGACGATCCCCACGACGCCACCGGTTCCCGCGATCGCCCGGTCGAGGATCTCGGTCAGCGTGGCGACCTCCTGCCCACGCCCGACCAACGCGGTCTCCTGCCGGCCGGTGTCGCCGCGTTGCGCACTGACTCCGCGCAGCCGGCGCACGAGAACCGGACTGTCACGACCTTTGATGCGGACCTTTTCTTCGCCGTCCAAGATGGCGCCGTGCTCGACCAGCCGCGCTGTCGACTGGCTCAACATCACCCCGCCGGGTGGGGCAACCGACTCCATGCGCTGCGCCATCCCAACCTGCTCGCCGACCGCAGTACGGCCGAATGGGCTCGCTCCGAGCTGGCCGACAATCACTTCGCCGGAGTTCAGCCCGATCCGCAGTTGTAGCTCGACACCGTCGCGTCGGCGAACCTCCTCGGCAAGGACCTTCGATTCCTCCTGAACCTCCAGCGCGGCCAAGCAGGCGCGAAACGCGTGATCCTCTAGCGCGACTGGGACGCCGAACAGGGCCATCAAGCCGTCGCCGGTGAATTGGTCGGCAGTGCCCCCGTAGCGCTGCACGACCCGTGCGGCGCGATCGACCAGTGCGGTCATGATTTCGCGAAGCCGCTCGGCCCCCACCGCCGCGGCGATGTCCATCGAGTGCACGACATCGGCGAACAGCACCGTCACCTGTTTGTACTCGGCGGGAGCGGCGCTGGCCGGCACGGCCGCGCCGCATTCGTCGCAGAACTTCGCGGACTCGCGCAGCGTTGTACCGCACGCCACGCAAGCTGCCGCCGTCATGTCAGCACCGCCAACCCGGGGACCCCCGGGCACCCGACCCGCCAAGCATAGGCGGTCGAGCACTGGCGACGGGTCAATTGACGCACCCGACGGGCCGGGTGAATATCGACGCGACGCCGAGAACTTTCTCGGGTCCGCCGACACGCCGGATCGATATGCGCAAGCGGATGTGCTTGGGCTAGAGTCCATCTCGACCGGAGAGGAGTCCCAGGGGTGCGGGCAGTTGATGCGCCCAGCACCCAGGCATTGCGGGGCTGGCAGCGGCGGGCGTTGGTCAAGTACTTGGCCGCCAAACCACGCGATTTCCTCGCGGTCGCGACCCCCGGCGCCGGGAAGACCACCTTTGCTCTGCGAATCGTCGCCGAGCTCCTCGCCGAGGGCACCGTCGAATCGATCACCATCGTGGTCCCGACCGAACACCTCAAGATCCAGTGGGCTCAGGCCGCCGCCCGGCACGGTATCTCGCTGGATCCCAAGTTTTCGAACTCCAACTCGCAGACCTCCGCGGAATACCACGGCGTCGTCGTCACCTACGCCCAGGTCGCCAGCCACCCGACCCGGCACCGGGTGCGCACCGAGAACCGCAAGACCCTCGTCGTCTTCGACGAGATCCACCACGGCGGTGACGCCAAGACGTGGGGCGACGCCATCCGGGAGGCGTTCGACGACGCGACCCGACGGCTGTCGCTGACCGGGACCCCGTTCCGCAGCGACGACAGCCCGATCCCGTTCATCACCTACGAGACCGGGCCCGACGGCTTCGCCCGCTCGCAGGCCGACCACACCTACGGCTACTCCGACGCGCTGGCCGACGGTGTCGTGCGCCCGGTCATGTTCATGGCCTACTCCGGCGAGGCCCGCTGGCGCGACAGCGCCGGCGAGGAGCACGCGGCCCGGCTCGGCGAGCCGTTGACCGCCGAGCAGACCGCGCGGGCGTGGAAGACCGCACTCAACCCGGCCGGCGAGTGGATGCCGGCCGTGATCGCCGCGGCCGACATCCGCCTGCGCGGCCTTCGTGAACACGTGCCCGACGCCGGCGGCATGATCATCGCCTCCGACCAGACCGCGGCCCGCGCCTATGCCGATCTGCTGCTGAAGATCACCGGCGAGGCCCCCACGGTCGTGCTCTCCGACGACAAGGGCGCCTCGGATCGGATCTCGCAGTTCTCGGCGAGCACCTCGCGCTGGCTCGTGGCCGTGCGCATGGTGTCCGAGGGCGTCGACGTGCCGCGGCTGGCCGTCGGTGTCTACGCCACCAGCGCCTCGACACCGCTGTTCTTCGCCCAGGCGATCGGCCGGTTCGTACGGTCGCGGCGGCCCGGCGAGACCGCCTGCATCTTCTTGCCCTCGGTACCCAACCTGCTGCTGCTCGCCAGCGAGATGGAAGCCCAGCGCAACCACGTGCTCGGCAAGCCGCACCGGGAGAACCTCGACGACGACCCCCTCGAAGCGGAGCTGGCCAAGCAGAACCGCGACGAGCCCGACGAGGGCGAGAACAAGATCGAGTACCTCGGCGCCGACGCCGAGCTCGATCAGGTGATCTTCGACGGGTCGTCGTTCGGCACCGCGACGCCCGCGGGTAGCGACGAGGAGGCCGACTACCTCGGCATCCCGGGTCTCCTGGACGCCGAATCGATGCGAGATCTGTTGCGGCGCAGGCAAGAAGAGCAGATCGAAAAGCGTACGGCCAGTGGTGAAATGCCCAGGCTGACCACCCACGGCCAGCTGCGGGACCTGCGCCGCGAACTCAACGCGCTGGTGTCGCTGGCGCATCACCGCACCGGCAAGACGCACGGGCAGATCCACAACGAGCTGCGCCGGGTCTGCGGCGGCCCTCCGGTGGCGGCGGCCACCACCGATCAGCTCAAGGCCCGCATCGAGGCCGTTCGCGGACTCACCTCGTCCTAAACCCGATACGCTGCGGCCATGAGCCAAACCGGCTTGTCTCAAATACCCACGGCGCCAGGGCGTCTGCCACTCATCGGCCACGCCCACATGGTCACGGGCGATCCTCGCGAGCTGCTGCTGCGCGCCCCTGAGATCGGTCCCATCGTCCGGGTCTATCTGGGGCCACAGGCCTCGTACATGCTGACCACGCCCGATCTCATCCGGGACGTCAGCCTCGGGCGCGCGGGAGCGTTCCATCGCGAGCCGATGCGCGAGGCCATCCACGAATTGGTCAGCGGCGCGACCAATGTGCTCAGCGGCCCCGAACACGACCTGCGCCGCAGGCTGATCGCTCCCGTCTTCCGGCAACGCCGTCTCACCGAGTACGGGGTCACCGTCGCGGCAATTGCCGACGACTGGGCCGGCTCGCTTGCCAGTGGCGCTCAGGCCGATCTGCGCTCCAGCGTGCACGAGCTGGTGATGCGGACCATGCTGGCGACGCTGTTCCGCGCCGAGTCCGATGCCGACGAGATCGATGTCATTCGTGAGCGAACACCTTGGCTGCTCAGCGAAGTCATCATTCGCGGTGCCCTGCCCAAGATCGCTCGACAGTTACGGGTGCTGGCCAACCGGCGATTCATCGCACATTCCCGACAGGTCCGCGCAGCACTGCGCTCACTCATCGAACGCCGGCGCCATGAACCCGACGAGGGCGATATGTTGTCGGCCCTGCTGCACCACGTCGACGAAGAGACCGGCGCGACGCTGTCCGACGACAATCTCGTCGACGAGCTGCTCCTCTCACTTGCCGCGAGCATCGGGTCGCAGACGTCCATCTTCTCCTGGCTCGTCTACGAAACAAGTCGCGCACCCGAGATCGGAGCCAAGATCCGCGACGAGCTGGATTCGGTAATCGGTTCTCGCCCTGTGGAAGTGGGCGACGTGCCCGCCTTGAGTTATCTCCGAAATGTGCTGAATGAGACTCTGCGTCTGTGGGCACCGTGGATCAGCATCCTCACGTCCGACGGCCCGGTACGGATCGGCTCTGCGGAGTTTCCGGACGGCACCAACATCCTGTTCAGCCCGTTGATGGTGCATCTGCAGGACCAGTATTTTCCCCATGCGGCGACGTTCGACCCCGACCGCTGGGAGTCCGGGTCGGGTGATCGTGACGTCATGATGGCGTTCGGACTGGGTCAGCGGCATTGCCCCGGAAGCCAATTCGCGCTGCTGTCCATCACCCTGCAGGCCGCGGCACTGTTCTCCCGGTGGGATATCCGGCTGCCCGCCGACTTCACCGTCAAGCCACAGGCCAAGGATTTCGTCCTGTCGCCGGCATCGCTGCCGGTGGTGTTCTCGCCTCGCCGCCCCGGTTAGCGCGCAGCCGTCTTCTCGACGATGTCGCAGACCCGCGGCACGCCGTCGCCGGTCGACTGCAGGCGTGCGCCGAAAGCCTCTGCCCGGGAACGCATCTGGGGGTCCAACACGGCATCGATGCCCGCGCTCAGGGTGTCGGGTGCCAACTTGGTGAACGGAATATGCGCACCCACCCCGAGCTTCTCCACCTGATGTCCCCACACCGGCTGGTCGAACGATACCGAGCAGACCAGTGTCGGCAGCCCCGCCCGAAGGCTCTCGAAGAGAGTGCCTATCCCACCGTGGTGGACCGCCGCCTTGCAATGCGGGAAGACGAGATCGTGCGCCAACGCATCGACGACCTTCACGCTGGCCGAGGTGTTCCGCAGGCTCGGGTCGAGGCTCGCACCGCCCACACTGACCAGCGCCCGCTCACCCGTCCTGGCGCAGATCTGCTCGATCATGCCGAGCACCAATCCGAAGTCCAGAATGGGCATGCTGCCGAAGCCGAAGAAGATCGGCGGCGTTCCCTCATTCACCCACTGGAGTACCTCGGTATGCGCCTCAGCCGACTCGCCGATCGCCGCCCGGGCCGACTGCGGCAACCACAGGAACCCGACCATGGGCCGCGACGAGCCCCACTCCTCGGCCAGCCCCGGCACAAAAGCCGGGTCGTACATCTGTAGCTCGGGGACATTCCGTTGAATCAGAATCGATTCGGTGCTGGCCCATGATCGCTTCAGGCCGAGCTTGGTGCGAAGGTTGTTGAGGTACTTCCCGAAAACCACCGTCCGCAGTCGCTCGATCGCGGCCCAGGCCACCCGGGTGAAAACACCGGGAACTCGCCAGTTGACCGGCACCGATCCCGGCGGCGCGTAGTGACTGTTCTTGCGGCACGGATAGGTATGCAGGGTCACCATCGGGATGCCCAGGGACTCAGCGATGATCGCCGAGCGGTCCTCGCTGAACGTGGTGCACACGATCATCTCGACGCCCTTGGAGATCTCGATCAGTTCGTCGTCCATCCGGTCGGCGTATTCCGACATCTGCTTGGACACCATCGACATCAACTTGAACGTGCTGCCCGCCGCCAGCGCCCGCTGGCCCTCCGGAGAGGAATACAGCGCGTGCACGTCCGGGCCGAATTGGCGCACGGTCAGGCCGGCTTTGGCGACGAAGTCGACGAAATTCGGTGGCGCACCGACGATCACATCATGGCCGCGGCGTTCGAGCTCCAGACCAAGCGCCACCCCGGGCTGGACGTCACCGCGACTGCCGACCAGTGGTATGAGGATCCGCACAGTATGTACCTTTCTAGTGGTAGACCAAGCCCTGTCCGAGGATGGCGAGATAGAAGACGATCACGAAAGCCGTTGGCAGGCCGCGCGGGTGGACGCTCACCCGTGTGACAAAGAAGGTCCACGCCGAGATGCATGGCAGCACGGCGGCCACGAGCGGGAGCCAGGCAACGGGCCACCAGGGACCGGTCCAGTTCCACGGCGCGCTCAGCAGCACTTCGAGAAGCACCGCGCCCAGGCCGAGCATCAACACCGAGACCCCGCTGGCCGTCGGTCCGATGACTCGTGAATACGAGCGCAGATCGTCGGCATCCGCCGTCCGAGTGGTCTTGCGCGCCAATTCCACATGCAAGATCGTGGCGGTGAACACCAGCGGGATCAGCGCCAGCCGTAGCCAGGACGCATCGCCGACTCCCGGCTGACCCGTCATCGCGAAACCCGTCGCCAGGAACTGTGCGGGGCACACCGCGATCAGGTTGACGATCGGGTTGTCCCGCACCATTTGAACGCGGGACTCCGCCCACCAGACGAGAAGGCTGTAGCCCAGGATCAGCGCCACGAACGCGGCCGTCCAGACCGATACCGCCGCTCCCAGCGCCAACGCGATCAGGGCGGCCGGCACCATCGCGACTCGCAACTCGCGAGTGCTGATCCGACCTTGAACCAGCGGGCGGTCCGGGTTGTACGCCGTGTCGTAGTCGAGGTCCTTCTGGTCGTCGACCATCCGCAGGAACGCCCCTGCGGCGTTGAGCGCCAGGATCTTCAGCGCGGTATCCCAGGACGGATGCCACGGGCCGGAGGAGTGCCCGACCACGACGATCAGGCACTCGACCGCGACGACCCACAACGCCAGGTAGATGGGATAGACCGGCAGGCACCGTTCGACCAGGAATGCGCCGATGCCGGTCGTGCGCCGCAGAACGGTCATTCCATGAAGGCCAATTCGATGGTGGCCCTGGTATTTCCGGACTGTGTGATGTCGCCGCGGAACGTCAGCGGCTCGGCGGCGTCCTGGGTCATCGCGACACTGCTGACCGCATCCATCTCGACGAAGGATTGGAATTCGATCTTCAGCCAGGACGGCCCGACAAGACTCTCGGCCCGCGTATCGGCGATCGCCAGCGACAGCTGCCGTGCCGCCTCGATGATCAGTCCGCCGGGCAGATGGTCGAGGGGATGGTCGAACAGTGTCGCGTGACCGATGTCCACCACGAGTGGCGCAGTCGCCGAGCGTTCCTCGACAGTGTGAACGGGCGCCCCGATCACCACGTTCTCCGTCCGCGTCCGACCCACTGACGCGGCTTCAGCCGGAGCGGGTTGGGGGCCCGGGTCCCAGCTTGCGCCCGCCCTCATCCGATCCCACTTCTCCAACGGCATCCAGTTGAACGCCGCGGCCAGCTCTATCGTTTTGGTGCCCTCGTGGGCGGCGACGGCCCGGACTTCCAGGCCGTGCACCGCGCCTTGGTCCTCGCCGCGGCGGAATTCCTTCTGCACCACGATCGTCAGTTCGAGATCCAGCATCTCGGGTCCGCGCTGCAAATGGTCGAAGTCGACGACGGACAGTTCGTACAGGCGTACGGTGTGCCGGGCGTCCGGCGGCGCGTCATAGAAGAGATGACTGCTGGCGATGCAGCCCTGCCGGAATGCCTCCAGAACGAGAAGTGGGTCGTAGTACGAACATTGACGTCCCACCCCGTCGGTGTGGAAACTGTGCTGACGCGGCAGCTGGGCGTGCACAATCCACGTGCCGTCCTGGTCGGCCACCGAGGTGACCAGCACTTCGGAGACGGCCCGCTTGTGCACCAACTCACGGCGAACCGTCTGAGAAAAGCTTTCTCCGTTCATGATTCCGTCTCTTTCCTATCGGTGCATCGGCAGATAAGACGACTCGACCACGATCCGAAACCACGGATCGACACCGATGTCCCGCTTCTCCGCGTCGGCCAATGCAGCCAGCCATTCCTCGCCGTTTCGAGGTCGGTCCCCCATACCGACCTCACCAAATCCGTGCCAGATCGCATCCTGTGCGGCGGCGAGGTCACCGCTTTTGCACTCCAGGCCGGATTCGATGCCGTCGACGATCCGAACGGCATCCGATGTTGCGTCGGCGCCGGCGACGCATGCCGAAATCACGGCGCTGAGTGTGGGTTCCGGAAAATAGATGCTCAGTTCCCGCAGAACATCGTCGGGATCATCCGGGGTATGCACCTTGTTGAGCAGATAGGTACCGGCCGCCAGCGCATGCCGCAGCTCGCCCGGCTTGCGCAGCGCCGGGTCGGCCGGTCCCTTGTCGGCGGTCAACCGAACCGAAACCGGCTGCCCATCATCGGGGTGGCGGACGACCAGAACGAGCGACGGCGACAGCCCGGCGAGTCGATCGGCGACCTTGCGCCGTTCGGAAGTTGCCTTGTGCCAGTTGAAGTACCACAGCGCGCGCAGGTGCAGATACGTCAGTTGTACCGCGGCTGCCCCGACGATGCGGTAGTCATGCTCGACCAGCCAATCGATCGCCGACTTCATCGCCCCGGTGACCGCTGCATCCGGCTTGAGCAGCAGTATTCCGTTCTCGTACGCGAACCCGTGGCGGTCGATGTCCAACGCGGCCAGTGCATCACACGTCTCGATGAAGTAGGTATCCGCGTCATACCTGCTCGGTTGATGCACGGGTAGCGCTTCGACGCGATCGGAGCTGGTCATACCAGGCTCCTCTCGGCCTGCAGCCGGGCCAGGACCTCGGCGACGGACGGTTCGGGCCGGCCCAGATATCCGGTGCGCAAGCAGGAGTCGAGAAGACGGCGAAAGTATCCGGGTCCGATCGCCGGCGGCGTGAGACCGAGCCGCTCGCGGGTGTTGGTGCTGTCGAACTCCAGGCGGCGGCGCAGATAGCTCGTGTAGAGCGTCCCGACCTTCTGGTAGTAACTGCGCTCGATATCGTCGAGGTCGTATTCGCTGAACGTGGCGGGAGGCACGAAGTCGGGGATGCGGAAGCACGGATACTCGGCGAGCACATCGGAAATCGTGCGCAGCGACAGGGAATTGGCGCCGACCGCGTGGAACGTGCGCCCGACGTTCTCGGCAAACCTCTCGACGGCGGCCACCGTGACGTCGGCAACATGCCCGATCGGGACCAGCCCCAGTGTCGCCGCGTAGTTCCCCGGCAGCGTGCGCAACCTACCTTCGACGATCACCTTGAGCAGTTGGTAGATGTGCTTGTACACCTGCGTATTTCCAGTGCGATACTCGCCGGTCACGATGCCGGGCCGGACGACGACCGACCGAAGCCCCGATGCGCGGACGAGCTGCTCGGCACGATACTTGCTGTGCTCGTAGTCGTTGCTGAACTGTTGGCCGATGTCAAGCTGGTCCTCGTGGAACGTCCCCTCGGTCTCGCCGCACACGTAGGTGGTGCTGACGTAGACGAAGCCCGCATCGAAGCGGCGCGCCAGCGCCAGCGCGTTGGCGGTTCCGTCGACGTTCAGCTCGGTGTAACTCTGCTCGGGCAACCCGAAATCGGTGACCGCGGCCGAATGCACCACCAGGCCGACCTCACCGGTGAGTTCGGACACGGTCTGCCGGTCGAGGCCGAGATCCTCGCGCCGGACATCCCCTTTGACCGGTCGCGCGCCGGCGACCGCCCGATCGTGCGTCAGTGCGATGACGCTGCGCCCGCGCCGGGACAGGCGGGCGACGACGTCGGTGCCGACGTGTCCGGCGGCGCCCGTGATCAGAATGCCCGTGCCCGCACTCATATCCGTTCCTTCTGGGCCTCAACGAGATTGACGAGATCGCCCACTGTGTACACGCCGGCGAGCAGCTCTGGATTCAGCTGCGGTAGCCCAAATGCGCGTTCGACCGCGATCGACAATTCGACGAGCCGCAACGAGGTATATCCGAGGTCGCCGATCAGGGCGCTGTTCAGGTCCGGCTCGCCGGCGGTGTCGGGTGCCATTGCCGCGACCAGTGCCAGAACGTCTTCACGAACGGTCATGGCGCCCGCCTCTCCGATGGTTGTGCGCCCCCCGTGCTGAGCAGGTCGCGGGTTTCGTCGAGTTCGACGTAGGCATCGACATATCCGCCCAGCCGCAGCCACTGGTACCCGTACCGGATGGTGCGTTGCCACTCGTCTCGGGACGAGAACGACGACGGGAACTGGGCTCCGCAGGTGACCTCTCGAACCTCGGCAACCAGCGCATCGAGTTCCCTTTGGGCGGAACAGGCTTCGTCGTGATCGCCGACCGACAGCTCGCTGAGCCGGCGGGCGGTTGCCGCGATCTGAGGATGCTCGGGGACGAGCATGTCGAGCTGGTGCAGGAGCACCGGATCCGACGGCAACGGGGTGATTCCCCAGGCGCTGGCCAATATCCGGACCGCCATGATGACGATGCGGCGTCCGCACAGCGATGTCACCTGCCACTGGCCGTTCTTGACCGCTCCGTAGAAATCCTCGCGTGCGTTCTCCAGCACCATGTTGGCTACCAGCAATGCGCCCGCACATTCGGCGAAAGCCCGTGCGTTGAGCGGAGATCGGGCGATGTCCTGGTCGGTGAAGGCACCGTCGATCGTGACAACCGGGCGTCGGCCCGACGGTAGCGGCGTCAGCGGCCGGCCGGGTGTGCACATCGCCGACACCGGCGTGATCTGGCCCGCACCGCGCCAGGTCAGGCCGATCAGGCCGTAGTGGACGAAGAGCCGAATGTGTTGGTGGGCAGCCTTGGTGTCCGCGATCGACTGGCCGAAGACCACATTCCCCCACGACTGTGCGCACGGCGCCGAGAGCATGAACACGTCGTTCTTGTCACGCACGACGTGCGGGGCCGAGCCGATGGGCCAGGTGGTCACCCCGGGTGCGCGCCGCAGCAGCACGTTGGCGGGATCCGGCGTGATCCTGGGCCCGCCCAATCGCACCGACAGTGCCAGGGCTCGCTCGATGAAGTCCCGGCTCGCCGGCGTCTGGGTGGCATCGAGGGTCTGGTATTCCTCGAGCAGGGCCGCCACGCTCTGGTCGGCGACCTTTCGCAGCCGCGCGATCTGCTCGGGCAGCCATTTGATCTCGATATAGCCCTCGCCGTGCGCGGCGAGAAAGGCCTTCATGTTCTGCGCCAGGCCTTCTCGGGCCCAGGTGACCGCCTCGCGATCGTCACCGAGGAGGGTCAGCGCGGCGGCGTGACGCAGGCAGCCGCCGGCCCGCCGGCGCCACCATGACTGCAACAGTGTGGTCAGCTCCGCGTAGGTCACGATGTCGAGGAGTTGTCCATAGTCGGGGCCGGTATACAGCGGAATGCCGTGCAGGAAACGCTGGACCCGGTTCAGCACGTCCTCGGTCACACCGGCGATCGAACCGGTGTCGATGGCTCGCCGAACCCGCAGCAGCCGTTTGCGAGCCTGCTCGTGCGACTGGGCGCGCACCTCGACCCGGCGACCATCCAGGAACAGGACCGTCGGCATCACCGCTTGCTTGCTCGCCCCGGGCACCAGCAGCAGGAAGTCGATGTCGGATCCCTCGTTGCCGAAGCCTTCGGCCAGGGAACCCTCGAAATGCACTGTCGCGTCGTCGGGAATCACCGCCAGCTCGCGGGTCTTCTCGAACAACGTCCGCACCCGTTCGAGCTGCTGGGGATCCCGTCCGGCACCGCCGATGGTGAGCAGCTCCGCGCCGGTCGTCTGGCCCGCTCGCCATTGCTGCCACATGTGCGCGCGGCGCGGCTTGCCGCTCGATGTCCGAGACAGGGCTCCGCGCGGAACGTTGATCAGCCACAGCGGCGCGTCCTCACCGACGTTCGCCTGCAACGACCGGACGGCTGCGGTGAGCATGCCGGGGGCGATGGCCGCCTGTTCGATGAACACCGCCACGCCCGCTTGGCCGGCATCGTTGACCGCGACGGTGACGACCCGGCTCGGCGCCAGTCCCATGGCGGCCGCGGTCGTCACGTCGAGGTCCTCGGTAAAGACGCTGCGCCCGTTGATCTTCAGGCTCGTCCCCATGCGGCCCAACACGTGCAGCTGGCCGTCGAGGAGGAACCCGGCATCCGCGGTTCGCAGTTCATCCCCGACGAACCGGGTGGTGCTGCCCGCGTCCCCGTGATAGCCCAGCGCCACCGACGGGCCCGACAGAACGATCTCCCCCAGCGTCCCGTCCGGCAGCCGAGCGCCGGACTCGTCGGCGATCCACACCTCGTGACCCGGCGCGGCCGTACCGCACGACACCACCCAGTCGTCGCCGGGTTGGTCTGTCACACAGTCCGATACCCGGGCGAGCACCCGTATCGGCTCACCATGACGCAACGCGGATCTATCCACCCGGACCATCCGGTGCGCCTCGCCAAGCCGGTGCGAGGTGGCGAACAGTGTGTGCTCGGCCAGACCGTAGGACGGCATGAATGCGGCGGGCGAAAAACCGTGTCCTGCAGTCAGTTCCGTGAAGGCACGCAAATGGGCAGGGTTGATCGGCTCGGCGCCGATGACCAGCGTGCGCAGCCCCGACAGGTCGATATCGCCGAGATCTTCCGGCTTGAGCCTGCGACTCGCATAGACCAGTCCGAACGACGGAGACGCCGTGTGCTCTGCGTTCGCGGCCGCCCGCAGCCACCGCAACGGATCACGGACGAACTGATCGGGTCGCAGCAGTTGCAGGTTGCGTTGCCGGGTCATCGCCTGGAAGACGCACCCGATCAACCCCATGTCGTGATACAGCGGAAGCCAGGAAACGCCGAGCTGGCCGTCGGCCATTCCGCAAAGCTCCTCCATCACATTGAGATTGGTGGCCAGGCTGTGCCAACCGATGCTCGCGCCACGCGGTGCACTCGTCGATCCCGATGTCATCTGCAGGAGCACCGACGGTGCGGGCTCGGCCAATTCGTCGATGGGTGCACAGTCTGGTGCCCGATCCAGCTCGATGAGTTTCGGGTTCAGGGCCAAGCCGGGCAGCGCTCGCTGTGCCAGGCCGGTGAAGCCCGACG
This sequence comes from Mycobacterium sp. BK086, assembly GCA_004362315.1. Lineage (GTDB taxonomy): Bacteria > Actinomycetota > Actinomycetes > Mycobacteriales > Mycobacteriaceae > Mycobacterium. The sequence continues at coordinate 219,964 of SNWL01000008.1, read as the reverse complement.
CGGCAACCACAGCGCGGCAACCCGACGCACCGAGGATGCCGTGCAGATGGGCCGTGTACTGGTCGGGGTGCTGGAACATCGGCGGCACGATCGGGGTGAGCGTTGCGCCGGCGGCCAACACTCCGAACAGCGTTGCCAAGCACAGATCCGACGTCGGCATCAAGACACTGACAACGTCGCCGGAGCGCACGCCCTCGTCGACCAACTGGCGCGCGATACGCCGGGCCTGGTCGGCCAATTCGCGGTAGCTCGCGAATTGCCAGCCACCGTCGTCGGTCGCCAGCTGGATCCCGGTGTCATCCCGCGGGGCCATCAGCCAGCCGATGATGCGTTCGGTATCGGTCATGGCGTCGGCTCTTCCAGAAGGGGCTCTTCCAACAGAACGACGCGGCCGCTGGCGCCGTCCACACTGATCGTCATCCCGGTGCGAACCGCACTGGTCAGCCCGTCGATCTGCACCACGGTCGGCACACCCAGTTCGCGGGCGATGATCGCCACATGAGTGAGCGGTGACGCGCGTTCGATGAGCAGCGCCGAGGCGAACGGCAGAGCCGCCACCCACCCCGGATCGGTCCGGTAGGCCACGAGGATGCCACTGGAGAAATCCTGCGGCTTTTCGACGACGACCGCGCGGCCGGTCACCACTCCCGGGCTGGACGGCGTGCCGGTGAGCACCGTCCCGGCCGGCGCATGTCCTGAGTCTTCGGACGGCCGCCAGCCGGCGGCAGCCAGCTCCTGGTCTGAGTAGCGCGATCCGGTCGTGGTGAAGCGGGCAGGCGCCGCGAGTTGCGTATAGCTGTCGTGGAGGAGCTTGCGCCGCCGAATAGCGGTCTGCGCGTCCGCCACCGGCATCGTGCCTTCGTACACAGCGAACAACTCGTCGATGCGCAACTGGAAGATGTCGGTGCGACTGCCGACCGTTCCTCGTTCCTCCAGATCCCGACCCATCACCGCGGCAAGCGATTTCAAGATGCCGAAACCCTGGGTGCGGCAGAAGCGAAGGTGTTCGCGGTGGGTGGCCGCTCGCTGAATCTTTCGGCGTAGCGCGTCGAAGACGCGTCGGCGCCGGCCACCGAGATGCGCGTCGAGATAATCCTCGGCGGAATCCCCGGTCTTCACCCGCTCTTCGGCAGAGGCCATCCGCAGCATGTGAAAAATCCCCGCGGGATCCTGCCGCAGATCGGGCGCCTCGAGTTTGAGTTCGTCGAGGCACCGGTAGCCGAACTTGTCGATGTACGCGTCGATCTTGCCGAGCAGTTCCTTCCACATCGGCGACTCGGAGTCGGCGGCGTACTCGGCGAGCCGGGCGTAGGCGATGGCGGGTTCGACGGAGCCGATGAACTCGTCGAGCTCGCGATGCTCACGCGCGAAGGCGGCGATGTCCACCAACGCCTTGGCGGGTTCGACGGAGATCACGTCCGGCTCCGGGTTGACGATCGCGAACTGGACCCACTCGGGCGCGTCGCGCAACAGCACCTTCGTCAGCACCGCCAGCGATCCGACCAACGTCAACAGGATCGCGTCGAGGACCATCAACGGGCCCCAGAGTTCGGCGACCTCGTCGTGGATCTGGCGGAACTTCCGGTAGGCAGAAGGCCCGTCCATCGCCGAGACGTCCATCAAGCCGTGCCGGTCGATCAATTCGACGAAGGTCTCGTCGAAGTCCGCAACCAGGGTGTCGATGGCCGCGATGCTGCGCGCGTAGTGGAGGGTCGTGCGAACCCGGGACCGGACGCGGGCGAGCGGATTGGCAAAGGTGAAGGGACGTAGTGTTTTTGCCGTCTTGCGGTCGAGGGTCTCGCTGACGCCGAGCGCGACTTCCAGGACGCGGCGATTCAGGAAGTACCCCGGCGCGATGCCCACCATCCGGTACCAGTGCAGCAGGTTGTAATAGACGTTGCCGTTGAACTGGCCGAGCATCACCGGCAGCCACGACTCCATTTGTTCCAGTTGCGCGGGAGGAACTTTCAAGCTGCGTGCATAGGCGCGGTACACGTCGCCGTAAAGCCTGCGGGCCGTGGTGAACGTCAACGGCGACGTGACTCCTGCGAAGTTCTCGATGATGTTCGAGTTGTCCCAGATGCGGACCTCGTCGAGAGCCACGTCTTCGCCCAAATGTTCAGCGGTGTCGGCGATGTGGCGATCGAGGGTGGTGACCGGCCTGGACTGCAGTATCCAGGTGGATGTGTCGTCGCAGGCCCATTCGACATCCTGGGGCGCCCCGAAATGCTGTTCCAGCCGAGTCCCCAGATCGAACAGGGTCGCGCGCAGAGCAGAGCCGACGCTGGAATCGCGTTGTCGTTCAACAGGAACGTCGACCGTGCTGATTCCACCCCCGGCCACTCCGGCCACCATCTGCTCCTTGGTGGCGATCGTCTCCTCGATGACTGCGCCGCTGCTCTTGTCGATGGCGACGGAGTCCGAGTCGACGGTGCCCGAGACCAAACCCTCGCCGAGCCCGAGTACACCGTTGATGACCACCCGGTCCGATGAACCCGTCAGCGGGTCCGCGGTGAACATCACGCCGCTGCTCACTGGTTGCAGTGATCGCTGAATGATGACCGCCAGAGCGACATCTCGGAAGTCCAGGCCCCGGGTGTGACGGTATTGCGTTGCTCGTTGCGAGAAGGCCGAGGCCCAGCAACGCCGGACAGCGTCTTCGGTGGCGTCAAGACCAACGACGTTGAGATAGGTGTCGAACAGTCCCGCGAACGAATCCCGATCCCCGTCTTCTTGCCGACCCGATGAGCGCACCGCGACCGTCTCGGCACCCACATAATCCAATGCCGCTTGAATCGCGTCTCGAATTTCGGCGGTCATGACGAATTCGCTCAACGCTGCTTCTGCGAATGCCGCTTCCCGAAGGCGATCGGCCAGAGTGAGGGGTGCCTCGCTGATGCTCAGCCCGGCCGCCGCGACAGCGGCCTCGAAGGCTTCGGTTCCGAGGATCGCCCACGTCGGCACGGGAAAGCCGGCCGCGGTCAGGTCGCACAGGTTGTGTGCTTTGCCGCCTGCCAGCGTGCGCATCTGATCACCGGGCGCCTGCCCGGTCAGGAGGATTGGCACCGTGCGCCCTTCATGTCCGTTCCGCGATATCTCGAGTGACGAGATCGGGTGCCGACGTTATTGAAGGGGCTTCGCTACCGGTTCCAACAATCGCGCGAATCAAATGCGAATCGAGCATGACCTCTACCCCCGGGAGGCGATACGCATGGCCCATCGAGGGCGCCGACATTGCCTGAATAGATACCACAACCGGAAGCGCCGCGGGGGGCAAGCGCAGCAAATTTCCGTCGTGGCTCGGACGTTCGCCGTCGACCCGAGACCCGGTGGTACTCCGAGACCCAGGTGAAGCCCTCAACCTGCAGCAAATAGCCATGTCAAGAGCACAGTGACGCACGCCAGCGCGATTGTCGCCAGTAGTTCGCTACTCGGGTCGGTGCAGCAATCCGTCGTCACCTACTCGATGACGGGATTGACGGGAGTCGAGCGGCGTCATTGCCGCGCGGCGGCCAGCTTCGCCAGATTTGCCAACGAGTTGTCCAGGTGCGAGACGGGGAACGGCGGGAACACGATGTTCTCCCGGACCGCCGCCGTCGCATTCGTCCAGTCGTAGGTCAGTACGACGCGGGTCTGCTCGGCACCCAGCGGCTCGAGGTCGTAGCGCCAGGTCCAGCCGCCCAGGTCGACGCTGCCGTCCTCGGTCAGTCCCCCCGGCGCCCAGGCGATGACGCGGTCGGGTTCCAGCGCGGTGACCTGATTGGCCATCTCGTAGTCCTTGTCGGGGTGTAGATCGTGGTACATCGCGATGCGGAAGACCTGCCCGACAGAGTTCAGGGGCTGCGGATCCAGCGCATCCCGCACCCAGCCGGTGCCGTCGATGTCCTTGTGCGTGTTCGGGTCGGCCAGTACGCCGAACACCGCACCGGCCGGCGCGTCGACGGTGGCATTCACAATCAGAGTTTCAGTCATATCCAGACAGACTCGGCGGCCTCGAGAAACTCATCACCCTTGCGATTTCGGCGCGTTTTCGTTCGCTCAGCGGCGGAATGCGCGCCGAAGTCGCTAGAGCCGCTACAGCCCCAGTAACTCCGGAAACTTGGCGACCGAATCGATGACGTGGTTGGGCTGCATGGCGAATTCGTCTGCGGCCCAACGATCCAGGGTGTCCTGCCGGAATTTTCCGGTGCGCACCAGCACGCCGGTCATGCCGACCACCTGGGCGGCCAGCACGTCATTGTTGAGATCGTCGCCGACCATGTACATCTCGTCGGGATCGACACCGAGGCGGGCGGCCGAGGCCAGGAAGCCCGCCGGTGCCGGTTTCCCGACGGCGGTGGCCTTGCGACCGGACGTCTCCTCCATGCCGATCAGGTACATGCCGGTGTCGATACGCAGGCCTTCGGTGGTGGTCCACGCGGTGCTGCGGTGCATCGCCACCACCGGCACGCCCTGAGCCATCCATTCGTACACCCGACTCAAGGTGCGATGGCTGTATTCCGGGCCTGCCCCGCCGAGGAGGATGACGTCGGGCGCATCGGGTTCGCCGTCGTCGTCGTAGACCCCGGAGTCGACGATGTCGATACCCGGCATGTCATCGGTGATCTGGCCGTTGTTGACCAGGAAGCATCGCGCGTCGGGATAGTTGGCCCGCACGTAGTCGGCGGTCAGCGCGGCGGCGGTGATCACCTCGTCGGGCCGCACCTCGATACCGGCCTTCGAGAGCGCCGCGGCGATCTGCTGACGGGTGCGAGTGGTGGTGTTGGTCAGATACGAGCGGGCGATCTGGTGTTCGGCCAGCACCGCAAGGGCCTCGGCCGCGCCGGGGATCGGCTTCCACGAGGTCACCAAGACGCCATCGATGTCGAACAGCACCCCACCGATAGCCATGCAGCGACAGTAAACGGCCACCGGTTGGATGCAACTTGGGCCGACGTATCGTCGTGCCATGAGCGGCAGTAAATGGACTCGGGCCAACGTTCCCGCACAGGACGGGCGCGTCGTCGTCATCACCGGCGCCAACTCCGGTATCGGCTACGAGGCCGCCGCGGTACTGGCGGCCCGCGGTGCCCGCGTCGTGATGGCGGTGCGCAACCTCGACAAGGGCGGGGCCGCGCGCGACAAGATCCTGGCGGCCGCCCCGGGCGCCGACGTCAGCGTGAAGCAACTGGACCTGACGTCGCTGGATTCGATCCGGGCCGCCGCCGACTCGCTGCGCACGCTGCACCCCCAGATCGATCTGCTGATCAACAACGCCGGCGTGATGTGGACGCCCAAGGAGACCACCAAGGACGGTTTCGAGCTCCAGTTCGGCACCAACCACCTCGGGCACTTCGCGTTCACCGGCCTGCTGCTCGACTCACTGCTACCCGTGGCGAATTCGCGCGTGGTGACGATCAGCAGCCTCGGCCACCGGCTGCTGGCCGATATCCACTTCGACGATCTGCAGTGGGAACGCCGCTACAGCCGCATCGCCGCCTACGGCCAGTCCAAGCTGGCCAATCTGCTGTTCACCTACGAACTGCAGCGCAGGCTCGAGCAGGCCAAGAAAGACACCATCGCGGTGGCCGCTCACCCCGGTGGTTCCTATACCGAGCTGGCCCGCAACATCCCGACGATCCTGCACCCGGCCTACCGCATCGTCGGGCCGATGATCTTCCAGAGCGCGGCCGCCGGAGCGCTGCCGACGCTGCGTGCCGCGACCGATCCCGACGTGCGCGGCGGGCAGTACTACGGCCCGGACGGCTTCGGTGAGCAGCGCGGCAATCCCAAGCTGGTGCAGTCCAGTTCGCAATCCCACGACCGCGATCTGCAGCAGCGGCTGTGGACGGTGTCCGAGGAACTGACCGGCGTGAGTTTCCCGATCTGATGCGTACCGTCGAGGAGCACCAGGGGGTCGTCGCCGACCTGATCGCTGCCCGGGCGGCGGAGACGGTCGGTCTTGTCGATGCCGAGGGACTGGCACTGGCCGCCGACGTGACGGCACCGCTGTCGCTGCCGGTGTTCGACAACTCCGCGATGGACGGCTACGCCGTGCACGCCGACGACGTCGCGGGAGCCGACACCAATCCGGTGAAACTGCCTGTGGCCGAGGATATTCCGGCCGGGCGTATCGACCGGCTGACGCTGGCCCCCGGGACCGCGCACCGGATCATGACGGGCGCACCGCTGCCGGCCGGCGCGACGGCGGTGGTACCGGTCGAGGCCACCGACGGCGGCGTCGACACCGTCGAGATCCGGACCGCACCCAAGCTCGGCCAGCACATCCGCCGCGCGGGCGAGGACGTGACCTCGGGCACCACGGTGTTGCAGACCGGTCATGTGGTCACCCCCGCGGCGCTGGGTCTGGCCGCCGCACTCGGCCTGGGCTCGTTGACGATCCGGCCGCGCCAGCGGGTGCTGGTGATGTCGACGGGCACCGAGTTGGTGTCGGCCGGCACCGAACTGCAGCCCGGACAGATCTACGAATCCAACGCCATCATGCTGGCCGCCGCGGTCCGGGAGGCCGGCGGCGAAGTAGTGGCCACCCCGACATCCAGCGATGACGTCGCGCAGTTCAGCACGGTGCTCGAGGGGTATGCCGGGCAGGCCGACCTCATCATCACCACCGGCGGTGTCAGCGCCGGCGCGTATGAGGTCGTGAAAGACGCCTTCGGTGGGGGTGCCGTCGAGTTCGTCAAGGTCGCCATGCAGCCCGGTATGCCGCAGGGCGCGGGACGGATCAACGGCTGTCCGATCATCACGCTGCCGGGCAATCCGGTGAGCGCGCTGGTCTCATTCGAGGTCTTCGTCCGGCCGGCCCTGCGCGCGGCGATGGGACTGCCGCACCCGCACCGGCCACGGCGGACCGCGGTGCTGGCCGACAGCCTGACCTCGCCGAAGGGCAAGCGTCAGTTCCGGCGCGGGGTGTACGACGCGGCGGCGGGCACGGTGACCACCTACGGGCCGCCTGCCTCGCATCACCTGCGCTGGCTGGCCTCGGCGAACTGCCTGCTGGAGATCGCCGAGGACGTCACCGAGATGGCCGCGGGCGAGCAGGTCCAGCTGTGGGACCTGTCGTAGGTCTGCGCGGTTAGACTCGTCGCCGATGGCCAGACGCCCCCGCACCTCCGAATCATCACACCTGCTGGATCTGGTCCGGTCGACCGTGCCACCGATGCACCCGGCGGGCCTGCCGTTCGTCGGCGCCAGCCTGGCGGTTGCCGCCCTGGGCAGGCGTTATCGCTGGGTCCGCACCGCCGGTCTGGTCGCCGCGGGCGCCAACGCCGCGTTCTTCCGCCACCCGCGCCGCGTCCCACCGACCCGGCCCGGCGTGGTCGTCGCGCCGGCCGACGGTCAGGTCTGCCTCGTCGACACCGCGGTGCCGCCCGCCGAACTCGGCCTTGCGGCCGAGCCGCTGCCGCGGGTCAGCATCTTCCTGTCGGTGTTCGACGCGCACGTGCAGCGCGCACCGGTCGGCGGCCAGGTGACCGCGGTCCACTACCGGCCGGGGCAGTTCGTCTCGGCCGACCTGCCCGCCGCCAGCGAGGACAACGAGCGCAACAGCATCGTCATCCGCACCCCCGACGGCGCCGAGGTGGTTGCCGTGCAGATCGCGGGTCTGGTGGCCCGTCGCATCGTGTGCGACGTCCACCCCGGCGACAACGTGGCGATCGGCGACACGTACGGACTGATCCGGTACGGCTCGCGGCTCGACACCTATCTGCCCCAGGGCTCGCGACTGCTGGTGTCCCCCGGCCAGCGGGCGACAGCCGGCGAGACTGTGCTGGCCGAGCTGCCATGATCAAGTCGGGGCGCCCGTCCGCCATGCGCATCCTGCCCAGCGCGACAACGGTGTTGGCGATCTGCTGCGGGCTGACATCGATCAAGTTCGCCTTGGACGGGCGCCCGCACATCGCGCTGGCGTTGATCGGCGCGGCGGCCGTGCTCGACGGTATCGACGGCGGTATCGCGCGCGCCCTGGACGCCCAGTCGCGGATGGGCGCCGAGATCGACTCACTAGCCGACGCGGTGAACTTCGGTGTGGCACCGGCATTGGTGGTCTACGTGACGCTGCTACCGACCTCGCCGGTCGGCTGGATCTTCGCGCTGCTCTACGCCGTGTGCATTGTGTTGCGGCTGGCCAGGTTCAACGCATTGCTCGACGACGACACCCGGCCGGCCTATACGCGGGAGTACTTCACCGGTATGCCCGCACCATGCGGCGCGGTCGGGGTGATCGGCCCGCTCGCGGCGATGCTGCAGTTCGGCCACGGCTGGTGGACCTCGCCGTGGTTCGTCTGCTTCTGGTTCGCCGCCAACGCCACCCTGCTGATCAGCCGGGTGCCGACGCTGGCACTCAAAGCCATCAAGATGCCGCCGAATGCCGCACCGATCCTGCTGATCCTGATCGCTGCCGCCGCGGCGGCGCTGCTGTTGTTCCCCTACATCCTGGTCCTGCTGATCATCGCGGGCTACCTGTGCATCATCCCGTTCACGGTGTACAGCCAGCGCTGGGTGGCGGCGCGCCCGGAAGCATGGAACGACGCACCCAAACAGCGGCGCGCGGCGCGCCGGGCGAATCGTCGTCTGCCCAACCGTCGTTCGGTGACGCGCCTCGGCCTGCGCAGGCCGGGTCGCTGAGATGGCACCGACCGGCCTGGCGCTGACCGCACGGCTGAACACCTCGGCGCTGGACTCTCGTCGTGGCGTGGTCCGACTTCACCCCGAAGCCATTGCCGCCCTTGGTATCCGTGAGTGGGACGCGTTGTCGCTCACCGGCTCTCGTACCACCGCCGCCGTGGCCGGCGTCGCTCCCCCTGGCACGCCTGCCGGCACCGCACTCTTGGACGATGTGACGTTGTCCAACGCCGGCCTGCGCGAAGACACGACGGTATTGGTCGCACCGGTCACCGTGTACGGTGCGCGATCGGTCACCCTGCGCGGCTCCACCCTGGCCACCCAGTCGGTCTCGTCGGCAACCCTGCGGCAGGCCTTGTTGGGCAAGGTGATGACGGTCGGTGACACGGTGTCGCTGCTGCCGCGCGATCTCGGGCCCGGCACGTCGACCACCGAGGCCAGCTCCGCCCTGGCGTCCTCCGTCGGCATCACCTGGACCTCGGAGCTGCTGACCGTCACCGGCACCGATCCGTCCGGACCGGTTAGCGTACAACCGAATTCGTCGGTCACCTGGGGTGACGGAGTGACGGGATCGTCCGCCGTCCCGGCGCTCTCTCCGGCTGTCAGCCCGCCGATGGTGTGGCCGCAGGCCCCTGCGGTGTCCATCGATGACCTCAAGGGTCAGCACGTCCAGGCCGGCCGGCTCACCGAGTGGCTCAAGCTGGCGCTCGACGAGCCAGAGCTGTTGGAAAAGCTCGGTGCCACACCGAATCTGGGCGTACTGGTGACCGGGCCGGCCGGCGTCGGCAAGGCCACCCTGGTGCGCGCGGTCTGTGCCGGCCGGCGGCTGGTCGAACTCGACGGCCCCGACACCGGAGCGCTGGCGGCTCAGGATCGCCAGCGTGCGGTCGCCGAAGCCGTCGCCACCGTCATCGGTGGCGGCGGGGTGCTGCTGATCACCGATATCGATGCGCTGCTACCCACTCCGGCCGAGCCGGTGTCAGCGCTGATCCTGGCCGAGCTGCGCAAGGCCGTCGGCGCGCCTGGGGTGGCCTTGGTCGCCACCTCCCAACAGCCCGACGCGGTGGATTCGCGGCTGCGCGCACCGGACCTCTGCGACCGCGAGCTCGGCCTGAGCCTGCCCGACGGTGCCACCCGCAAGGCGGTGCTCGAGGTGTTGCTGCGCGACGTCCCTGCCGACGAATTGGCACTCGACGAGATCGCCGAGCGCACACCGGGATTCGTTCGCGCCGACCTGGCGGCACTGGTCCGGGAGGCGGCACTGCGCGCAGCCGCTCGCGCCAGCGAGGACGGCAAACCGCCTTCCCTGACCCAGGAGGACTTCACAGGCGCGCTGACTGTGATCCGCCCGCTGTCCCGCTCGGCGACCGAGGAGGTGTCGGTCGGTTCGGTCACCCTCGACGACGTCGGCGACATGGTCGAGGTCAAACAGGCGCTGACCGAAGCCGTGTTGTGGCCCCTTCAGCATCCGGACACCTTCGCCCGCCTCGGCGTCGACCCGCCGAGGGGCGTGCTGCTCTATGGCCCGCCAGGATGCGGGAAGACCTTCGTGGTACGCGCGCTGGCCAGCTCGGGCCGGCTGTCCGTACACGCGGTCAAGGGTGCCGAGCTCATGGACAAGTGGGTCGGCTCCTCGGAGAAAGCAGTCCGCGAATTGTTCCGCCGGGCAAGGGATTCCGCCCCGTCACTGGTCTTCCTCGACGAGATCGACGCGCTGGCGCCACGGCGCGGACAGAGCTTCGACTCCGGGGTCACCGACCGGGTGGTGGCCGCGCTGCTGACCGAACTCGACGGCATCGAGCCGTTGCGCGACGTGGTGGTGCTCGGCGCCACCAACCGCCCAGACCTGATCGACCCCGCGCTGCTGCGCCCGGGACGGCTGGAGAAGCTGGTGTTCGTCGAGCCGCCCGACGCCGACGCCCGACGCGAAATCCTGCGCACGGCAGGTAAATCGGTGCCGCTGTCGCCGGAGGTCGACCTCGACGCCCTTGCCGCCGAGCTGGACGGCTATAGCGCGGCCGACTGCGTGGCGTTGTTGCGCGAGGCCGCACTGACCGCGATGCGTCGCTCGATCGACGCCGCCGACGTCACCGCCGCCGATGTGGCCAAGGCCCGCGAAACAGTGCGGCCGTCGCTGGACTCCGCGCAGGTGGAGTCGTTGCGCGCTTTTTCGGAACGGTGACCGATGCCGCGCGAGGAACGAGCGCGGAGGAGGAACCGGACCAGAGGGTGAAGCCGGCCGCTAACCCCGTTCGGCGAGCGCGGCGAGCCGGTCGAGCGAGGCCTGCAGTTTGTCGGCCGTGGTATTCCGTGCCTTCTCCAGCCGCTTGGGGTCGGTCAGCTGTGTCCAGTCATAGGTATGGGTGACGACGGCGCTGGCATCGTCGGCGGGTTCGACCTGCCAGCGCCACAGGTGCCCGGGCGGCGGATTGCCGACCTCGGACGGCCGCCAGGCGATCAGCCGTCCCTCCTCGAACTCGACGACGTGGTTTTCCCGGTCGACGCCCATGGTCAGGGTCGTCGTGAACACGTCACCCACACCGCGCACCCGCTGGCCGGGCACTGCCTGCGCCAGGTTGTCATTGCCGTCCCATTCGGGTTGGCGGGCGGGATCGGCGATGAGCTCGAAGATGGCTGCCGCGGGTGCGGCGATCCGCGTGCTGGCGCTGACGATCCTGCTGAGCTCGGCCATGGAGCAATTCAACAGCATCCATTGACACTCCACTACTGACATGTCAGAGTTGGACGGTATGACCACTCCCACCGTCCTGATCGGCGACCGCGACCGGGAAAATACCGCTGACCTGCTGTCCCAGGCCCTCAGCCAGGGATACTTCGACCTCGCCGAGTACGAGACTCGCGTGCAAGCGGCATTCGCCGCACGCAGCGCAGAAGAACTCCGCCGACTGGTCGCCGACCTGCCCGTCGGACAGCTGCGTCGCGTCGATCCGCGTCGCGTCGCCGCCCGCAAGAAGGCCGCCCGCGCCTCGGTGCGGTTCCATCTCGCCGGCTACGCGGCGATGGTCGCGATCGTCCTGACCGTCTGGCTGGCCGTCGCGCTCACCACCGGTTCGACCGCGTACTTCTGGCCCGTCTGGCCGATCGTCGGCGGAGCCATCGGGCTGCTCGGGCACGCGCTTCCGGTGCGCACCTTCTGCCGCTAGGGCGCGGCCCGTACTCCGATTGGGGGACAAGGATTTCCTCCCCGTCACCCACCGATCAGACGACGCGCGCCAGACTCCTTCCGCGGCATGGTTATTCCACTCGGCATGCATCGGAAGGAACACCGTGACCGCGACCCTGAACGTAACCACCGAACAATTGGGCCAATTCGATTGGGGCCGCAACCGTGACGGCTGGGAGTTCGAGATCCACAACCAGACTCCGGTCGACCTCGTCCCCATCTACTTCGGAAATTCGAATATCGAGAGCGCCGACGGCCCCATCAAAGCCGGCCAGATCGGCTACGCCAAGGGCATGAAGAGTTCGTCGCCGCCCTTCGTGTTCGACGGGCCGGCCAACGCCGATCTCGGCTACCGGTGCGGTTCGACCGGCGCACGAATCGCCATCGAAGCGTCCGCCGATGGCACCATTACCCGCCACACCGCGCACGAACACGGCCAGGGGATGTCCGTCGATTTCCCCGACACCCCCGGTGACCGGCCCCAGATCGTGGTCTTCAGGTGGGACCCCTGGGGACCCAATTACAACGGCTGGGAATTCGAGCTCACCAACACCACCGGTCACGACCTGATCTTCGTCCCGGAGATCACCACCAACGTCGCGAGCTGTCCACCCCGCATCGCCTCTGGCGCAACGGGATTCCTGAAAGGCAAGCGACGTGCCAACGGCGGGCCGGCGAACTGCAACTTCGCCTACCGCCACCCCGATCATCTGGCGAACTCCGGCGGCATCGCCATCGCGTCGAGCAGCGACGCCAGTAAGGCCCGCATGACCGGAAGCGCGGGCGGCACCACCGACGTCCTCTTCACCGCGAACCCGGCGGCCAATGCCGTCCAGACGGTCACCTACATGCAGCGCTAGAGCGGACTCGCGGGCGAATGGGCCGTCAGCAAGGCCCGAACGGATGCGGCTAGATCGGCCCGCACCCATGACGGCATGCCGTCGTCGTGCGCGTGCCGTCGCACCACCGCGTACGGCAGGTCGACCACCGCTCTGGTGACGGCGTCGACGCTTCGCGCGTCGGCACGGCCGTACAGCTGGCGCGCCAACTCAGCCACCCGGTCGACGAGCGGCGCATTCATCGTCGCCAGCGTCGCGTCGAATTCCGGGTCAGGTCCGGCGTCGCGCAGATCGACGGGCCGGATCGTCAACAGCAGACGCGCGTCCTCGGCGCAGTCCGTCGCGAACCCGACCGCGGCCACCGCCATCTGGACGGCTACCTCCACCGGATCTGTGCCGGACGCGGCCATCGCCCGCGCCTGGAAGCGTTCCAGCGCGCGCAGCCACACCGCCGTCACCACACCGTCGCGATTGCCGAACCGGTGATACAGCGTGCCCACCGGCGCGCCGCTGGCTTTGGCGATCGCCGCGACGCTGGCCGCCCGCGGCCCTTCGGCGAGCAGCAGCCCGCGTGCCGCATCCAGGATGGCGTCGGTTTCGTGCTTCCGCGGTGGCGCCATGATCTAGTACAGTCCTTCTATATGGAACGTTTACCCTATATCGATGAGCATGCCATAACGGTCCCGGCAGACCGGGCAGCGACGTGGCACGCAGTGTTGCGAACGATGTGCAGCAATCCCTCGGACCCCGAGACGGTCCCGTTCGGCTTCGCCCTCGAGGCCGCCGAGCAACCGGACCGCTTCGCCCTGAAGGGGCGGCACTGGTTCTCGGTGTACAAGCTGATCTTCCTGCTCTCCGACGATCCGGCCGGTGGCACCAGGGTCGCGGCACAGACCTGGGCGGCCTTCCCAGGGGTCAAGGGCAGGGTCTACCGCGCACTGGTGATCGGCTCGGGCGGACACCGGGTCGTGGTCCGCAATATGCTGAGACGTATTGCCGCTCAAGCCATTTCAGAGCCAACACAGCAAGTCTGAGCATTGCACACGCGCGGCCCGAGAATCTACGAAAGGGTCAACCCCGTAGACTGTCGACAGGACATAGCCGAAAACCTTTGGCTGACACCCCGACCGACCGGTAGATCGCCGACGCGCTGGCGCGTCCAAAGATCGGAGTGCCATGCTCGTCATCCTGATCGCGCACGCGATCGCCGCCGCCGTGGCGCCGGCGCTCGTGTACCGATGGGGACGGCTGGCCTTCTACCCTCTCGCTCTCGTCCCAGCGGCCTCGCTGGTCTGGGTGGGCCTCAACTGGCCACGGGCCGGACGCCCCACACCGGCCGTGGACATCCCGTGGGTGCCCGAGCTGTCGATGAACATCACGCTGCGCTTCGACACCTTGACCGCGATCATGAGCGTGCTCGTGCTCGGTATCGGCGCGCTGGTGCTGTTCTACTGCGCGGAGTACTTCCACCACCGCGACGGCCATACCGAGAACCGGCTGCCCAGCTTCGCCGCTGAGCTCGTCGCGTTCTCGGGGGCGATGTTCGGTCTGGTGATCAGCGACAACATGCTGCTGCTCTACACCTTCTGGGAACTGACGACGGTGTTGTCGTTCCTGCTCGTCGGGCACTACGCCGAACGGGCTACCAGCCGCCGGGCCGCCATGCAGGCCCTGCTGGTCACCACCGCGGGCGGGCTGGCCATGCTGGCCGGCATCGTGATCCTCGGCCACACCGCGGGCACCTACCTGCTGTCCGAACTGGTGGCCAGACCACCGCAGGGCACCGCCGTCGCGGTCGCCATCGTGCTGGTGCTCGTCGGTGCGCTGTCGAAGTCGGCCATCGTCCCGTTCCACTTCTGGCTGCCCGGCGCCATGGCCGCCCCGACCCCGGTCAGCGCCTATCTGCATGCCGCCGCGATGGTCAAAGCCGGTGTGTACCTCGTCGCCCGGCTCACCCCGGGCTTCGCCGACTCCCCGGGCTGGCGGCCGACCGTCATCACGCTGGGCGTGGCGACCATGCTGTTGGCCGGCTGGCGCGCGGTCCGCGAGTACGACCTCAAGCTGATCCTCGCGTTCGGCACGGTCAGTCAGCTGGGCTTCATCACCGTGATGGTCGGTGGCGGCGGCCGGGACATGATGCTGGCCGGGCTGGCCATTCTCTGCGCGCACGCGCTGTTCAAGGCGACGCTGTTCATGGTCGTCGGCGTCATCGACCATTCGACCGGCACCCGGGATATCCGCCGACTCGCCTGGCTGGGCCACCGGATGCCCGCGCTGTTCGTGATCGCCGCCGGTGCCACCGCGAGCATGGCCGCGTTGCCGCCGTTCCTCGGTTTCGTGGCCAAGGAGGCCGATTTCGAGAGCATCGCCCACAGCGAGTCACTGGGCGCCTGGGCACCCGTGGTGCTCACCGGGGTGGTCATCGGTTCGGTGTTCACCACGATTTACGCCTTACGATTCCTGTGGGGTGCGTTCGCGCGCAAGGGATCTCACGGCCCGACCACGCTGGTGGCCAACCTGCACCGGCCCGCGGCCGCGTTCCTGGTGGCGCCCGCGATCCTGGCCGCGGCCGGACTGTTCTTCGGCGTGGTACCCAGCTATCTCGACACCGCCCTCGACGGCTATGCCGGCACCATGCCCGCGGCAGGCGCCGATGACGGCCACTACACCCTGGCGCTGTGGCACGGCGTCAATCTGCCGCTGGTGCTGTCCGCGCTGGTGCTGGCGATCGGCATCGCGGCCTTCTTCGGTCGTGAACGCCTGCGCCGCACCGGACTTGGCAACTGGCATCCGCTGGGCAACGCCGACCGGATCTACGACGCGGTCATTCGCGGAGCCGACGTCGCCTCGGTGCGGCTCACCGCGATCACCCAGCGCGGATCCATTCCGGTCACCCAGTCGGTGATCTTGTCGACGCTGGTGCTGTTCCCGGTCGCGGTGCTGGCGTTGGGATCCAGAAATCACCCGCAGTTCCGGCTGTGGGATTCCCTGGTGCAGCCGGTGGTGGGCCTGCTCATCCTGGCCGCCGCAGTGGCCGCCACCATTCTGCGCAACCGGCTGGCCGCGGTGCTGTTGGTCGGCATCACCGGCTACGGCTGCGGGGCGATCTTCGCCTTTCACGGCGCGCCCGACCTGGCCTTGACCCAGTTCCTGGTGGAAACGCTAACCCTGGTGATCTTCGTTCTGGTGCTGCGCACACTGCCGGCCGAGGCCGAGGAAGCCCGGCGCTACCGGGTGCCCCGCATCGCACTCGCGCTGGCCGTCGGCGCCAGCGTCACCACCCTGGCGGTGTTCGCGATGGCCGCTCGCACCGGTACCCCGATCGCCGATCTGCTGCCAGCCGCCGCCTACGACCGCGGCCACGGCGCCAACACCGTCAACGTGCTGCTCGTCGACATCCGCGCCTGGGACACCCTCGGCGAGATCTCGGTCCTGGTGGCCGCCGCCACCGGGGTGGCATCGCTGGTGTTCCGCAACCGGCGGTTCGGCGCGGCACCGCGGGTGGCCGACGCCGGACAGCCCGATATCGGTGTGCTTCCCACGACCGCCTACAGCCCCGCAGTCGGCGACACCACCTGGCTGCGCGGCAGCGAGCTGCGCGACCCGCGCAACCGTTCCCTGGTGCTCGAGGTCGCCACCCGGATGATCTTCCCGCTGATCATGGTGCTGTCGGTGTACTTCTTCTTCACCGGACATAACACCCCCGGCGGCGGCTTCGCCGGCGGGCTGACCGCAGGCCTTGCCCTGGTGCTGCGCTACCTCGCGGGCGGACGCTACGAGCTCGGCGAGACGCTGCCACTGGACGCCGGCAAGATCCTCGGCGCCGGGCTGGCGCTGTCAGGCGGCACCGCCGTCGGCTCGATGCTGCTCGGCGCGCCGGCGCTGTCGTCGGCGGTGATCACCCTGCATCTGCCGCTGCTGGGCACGGTGAAGTTCGTGACCGCCCTGTTCTTCGACCTCGGGGTGTACCTCATCGTGGTGGGTCTGGTTCTCGACGTACTGCGCAGCCTCGGCGCGCGCATCGACGAGGAATTCGTCTCGCCGGCCGTGGTGCGCGCGAGGGCGTCATGATCGTCTACCTCGTTCCGCTCGTCATCATCGGCGGTCTCACCAGTTGTGGTGTGTACCTTCTGCTTTCGCGCAACCTGACCCGCATGCTGCTGGGCCTGCTGCTGGTGGGCAACGCCGTCAACCTGTTGATCCTGACCGTCGGCGGGGAAACCGGGAACCCGCCGATCCGCGGCCGGACAAGTGGGTCGGAGACGACAACCGCCGATCCGCTGGCCCAGGGGATGATCCTGACCGCGATCGTCATCGCGATGGGGATCGCCGCGTTCATCCTGGCGCTGACCTACCGCTCGTTCCGGTTGACCACCGAGGAGGAAGTGAGCAACGACCCGGAGGACACCCGCGTCTCGAAGCTCTCCGACGAGGAAGCCTCCTCGGTCGACGAGGACGTCCCCCAGCCCGTGGCCGAGCGCGATACCGACGAGCCCGACGAGCTCGACGCGCTGCCCGGCCATGAGGGGTCGCGATGAACACCGCCGGTGTGCTGATGCCGCTGCCGGTGCTGATCCCGTTGGCGGCAGCCGCACTGACGTTGATCGCCGGCCGCAGGCCACGGCTGCAGCGGCTGATCACCTTGGCCGCACTCACCGCTGTGCTGGTCGTGTGCGCCGTGCTGACCTACCTGACCGACCGCGACGGCACTCAGGCGCTGCACGTCGGCGGCTGGGGTCCGACCGAGGCGGGCCTGGGACCGCTGGGCATCACGCTGGTGGCCGACCGGCTCTCGGCACTGATGCTGGTGGTATCGGCGATCGTGCTGCTGGCAGTGGTCTTCTATGCCATCGGGCAGGGTATCCGCGACGGCGACGAACACCAGCCAGTGTCGATCTTCCTGCCCACCTATCTGGTGCTGTCGGCCGGCGTCTGCACGGCATTCTTGGCCGGTGATCTGTTCAACCTGTACGTCGGTTTCGAGGTGCTGCTCTCGGCGAGCTTCGTGCTGCTGACCATCGGGGCCAGCAAGGAGCGGGTGCGCGCAGGCATCTCGTACGTGATGGTGTCGATGGTGTCGTCGCTGATCTTCCTGATCGGCCTGGCACTGGTCTACGCGGCCACCGGGACGCTGAACATGGCCGAGCTGTCGCTGCGACTGCACGGCATCAGCGACGGCACCCGAGGCGCGATCTTCGCGGTGTTGTTGGTGGCCTTCGGCATCAAGGCGGCGGTGTTCCCGCTGTCGGCGTGGCTGCCCGACTCCTACCCCACGGCGCCGGCACCGGTGACCGCTGTGTTCGCCGGCTTGCTGACCAAAGTCGGTGTGTACGCGATCATCCGGGCGCACGCACTGCTGTTTCCCGCGGGTGGGCTGGACAACGTGCTGCTGGTCGCCGCACTGCTCACCATGCTCGTCGGCATCCTGGGCGCGATCGCGCAGAACGACATCAAGCGGCTGCTGTCCTTCACCCTCGTCAGCCATATCGGCTACATGGTGTTCGGTGTCGCGCTATCCAGCCAGCTGGGTATGTCGGGGGCGATCTACTACGTCGCCCACCACATCGTCGTGCAGACCACGCTGTTCCTGGTTGTCGGCCTGATCGAGCGGCAAGCCGGTGCCTCGACGCTGCGCCGCCTGGGCGGATTGGCCGCGGCCAGCCCGCTGTTGGCGTTCGTCTTCCTGGTTCCGGCCTTGAATCTGGGTGGTATTCCACCCTTTTCAGGCTTCATCGGGAAGGTGGCGCTGCTGGAGGCCGGTACCGCCAGCGGTTCGGTGCTGGCCTGGCTGCTGGTCGCCGGGTCGGTGGTGACCAGCCTGCTGACGCTGTACGTGGTGGCCCGGGTGTGGACCAAGGCCTTCTGGCGGGCCAGGGCCGACGCGCCCGAGGGTGAGCTCGCCGACTCGGCGCCCTCGGTGCTGCTCGACGATTACTCCGAGGACGTCGCCTTCGACGATCGCGATGACGTCGGCCGGATGCCGGTCGGAATGCTGGCTCCGACAATGGGTTTGATCGCCGTCGGTGTGGCACTGACGGTGGCCGCCGGTCCGATCTTCGGCTACACCGACCGCGCCGCACACGAAGTGCTCGACCGCGACCAGTACATCACTGCGGTGCTGGGGAGTCACCGATGAGGAAGTGGACGCTGCGGATCTGGATTCTGGCGTGGCTGACCATGGTGTGGGTGCTGCTGTGGGGCACCGTGTCGGTGGCCAACGTGCTCTCGGGTGTGGTGGTCGCACTGGGGATCACGCTGCTGCTGCCATTGCCGTCGGTCCCGGTGCAGGGCCGGCTGCACCCACTGTCGCTGCTGCGATTGGCGCTGCACGTGGCGTGGTGGCTGGCCCAATCCTCGGTGCAGGTGGCGTGGCTGGCGATCCGCCCCGGACGTCCACCGTTGTCGGCGGTGCTGCGCGGACACCTGGCGCTGAAGTCCGACCTGGTGCTGGCGCTGGCGGTCAACATCATGAACCTGACCCCCGGCACGATCGTGTTGGAGATCGACCAGGCCAGGCGGTTGGTCTACGTGCATGTGCTCGACGTCGGAAACGAACGCTCGGTGGAGCGGTTCTATCGGCAGATGGCTCAGCTGGAACGGCTACTGATCGCCGCGTTCGAGCGTGACTCCGAATGGCGTCCTGCGGCAACCGAATCGGAGGAGGTCTCATGACGGTCGTGTGGGTGCTCTCCGGGGTGATGCTGGTCGCGGCCGCCGCGGTGACCATGTTGCGGCTGCTGCTGGGTCCCAGCACGCTGGACCGACTGGTGGCCGTCGACACCATGGTGGCGGTGACGATGTGCGGGGTCGCCGCCTGGGCGGCGTTCAGCCTCGACACCACCGTCACCTACAGCCTGGCGGCGTTGGCGTTGATCAGCTTCGTCGGTTCGGTCAGCGTGGCCCGGTTCCGGGTGCCCGACATCGCCGGCAAGTCCGCCGGACAGGAGACCGAGGTATGAGCGCCCTCGACCTGGTGGCCGGCATCCTCGTGCTGGCCGGCTCGGCGCTGGCGTTGACCGCGGCCATCGGCGTGCTGCGCTTCCCCGACACCCTTACTCGCATGCACGCCGCGACCAAGCCGCAGGTGCTGGGACTTCTGCTGGTGCTCGGCGGCGCGACGATCCGGCTGTCCGGCAACGTCGACGTCGGCATGCTGATGCTCACCGCGATGTTCACCCTCATCACCGCGCCGGTGGTGGCGCACCGCGTGGGACAGCTGGCCTACCGTGAACAGAAGGTCGGTGACGAGCTGACCGTCGACGAGATGCGCGACGACACCGAGAGAACGAAGCCGAATCCGTGAGCAGAACCGACGACGACACCTGGGACATCACCGAGAGTGTCGGTGCGACCGCGCTGAGCGTGGCCCGCGCGCGGGCTGTCGAGACCGACGCCAAGTGCCCGCTCTACACCGACCCCTACGCGCATTTCTTCGTCGAGGCGGCGGTCGAAGCGGGCTGGCGTTCCCCGTTCATGGACGACTACCCGATGCGGGCCCAGGCCATGGCCGCCTACATCGCATCGCGGACGAAGTTCTTCGACGAGTTCTTCACCACGGCCGGTGCCAACGGTGTGGATCAGGCGGTGATCCTGGCCGCCGGCCTGGACACCCGAGCCTGGCGACTGCCGTGGATCGACGGGAGCACGGTCTACGAGATCGACCAGCCGAAGGTGCTCGAGTTCAAGGACCGGGTGCTCGCCCAGCACCGGGCCCGGCCGGCCGCGGAATACGCCGCGGTGGCCGTGGACCTGCGCCACGACTGGCCAAAGGCGTTGCGCCAGGCCGGTTTCGATCCGTCCACCCCGACGGCGTGGTCGGCCGAAGGGCTGCTGCCCTACCTGCCCGCCGCCGCCCAGGACGCCCTGTTCGAGCAGATCGACCAGCTCAGTGCGCGCGGCAGCCATCTGTCGGTCGAGGCCTTCGGTGAAGTGTTCTACTCGGCAGAACAACTGGCCCGCCGGCAGGAACGGATGGCCGAAGCCCGCGCCGCCGCCGCCGCGGCCGGCGGCCCGGAGCTGCCTGACGTCACCCGGCTGTGGTACATGGAGGCACGCACCGACGTCGCGCATTGGCTGACCGAACGTGGCTGGGAGGTCAGCGCGATCGCCGCGGTCGACCTGATGGCGCATTACCAGCGGCCCGCACCCGAGGGGCTCGAGGACCCCGTGCCCGACACCGTCCTGATCGACGCCAGGAAGCTCTGAGGCAGAGGCAGTACTCCGCGAGAACGCCATGAGGGTCGTGAAAACTCGACAATCGCAACCTTCGTGTCGATTTCGGCGGGCTCTGAGGCTAGGAATCCTCGTCGGCGATCTGGAATTCGACCATGGCCGTGACGGTTTCGATGGCGTCGGTCAACGCGTCGATCCGCTCGGCCAGTGTCGGAGCGGCCAGCACCGCGTAGCGGTCGGCCTGTCCCATCGGCACCCGCGCGGCCAGCGCGTAGATGTGCAGGGATGGATCGTCGGCGATCTCGGGCTCGACGGCCAGTGCATCCGGCCGCAGCTGCCCGCCACGGATGGAGACGATCCTCTCGAACAGCGCCAAGATCTTGTCGATGACCTCGCCGATGCGCTCGGGCCTCACTTCCGGGCCCGGCTCATCGGGCCACGGTTCGATGACGGCCCGCGGGTAGGGATCGTCATCCAGCCATTCGAGCACCCGGATGCGTTCACCGAGAACAGTTTTCAGCTGATATTGGCCCATCCCCTGATCGCTGAACTCGGTGATGCGCGCCAGCGCACCGACCTCGCTGCGGGCATCCCCGCCACCGACCTCACGTCCTCGGGTGATCAGCACGACACCGAACGCGGGGTCTGTCATTGCCAGGCAATCAGACACCAACTGTGAGTACCGCGGCTCGAAGATCCGCAGCGGCAACAACTCTCCCGGCAGCAGCGCCGACTGCAGGGGGAACATGGGTTGGGCCGTCATGGCTACCGGATGCCCTGTCCCATCACCACGTCCTTCACCGGGGCACTCGGGTCGACGAACCCGCACAGCGCACCGGCGACCCCCGACCACAATTCGGGGTTCATCGCGACCAACTGGTTCCCGCTCTTACCGATCGCCACAATGACCTCGCGCCGGGTGACGGTGTCCATGGTCAGATACTCCCGGCACGTCGTGGTGAGCAGATCGGCCGGCCGCATACCCTTACCGGCTTCACCCGGTGTGGCCACCGGAGTACCGGTGATCGCCTTGGCACACCCCCCACCGGTCACGACCACCGCGGCGGCCAATACCGCCAGTCCCCATCGACGAATTCTCATGGGCGCCTCCTAGACATCCAGCTCCCCGACCAACGAGTCAACCACCGCACGCAGATCCCCGCCATTGGCCTCGGCCACCTTGTGCTGGCGTTGATACGAACCTCCGCGCCTCGGGATATCGGCGACCGCGGCCAATTCGTCTGCGCAGTGCAGAGATTCAGCGACCGGCTGCAACCGGGTCAACAGATCGTCGAGGTCCTCGGTCACCAGGCGCTCGTTGCTGTCGGCATCGAGGATGATGATCGCATCCAGACCGTAGCGCGCCGCGCGCCACTTGTTCTCCTGCACATGCCAGGGCGGCATCACCGGCAGCTGCTCACCGGCATCCAGCCTGCGGTCCAGGTCGACCACCAGGCAGTGCGTCAGCGCGACCAGCGCAGACAGCTCCCGCAAGTTGGACACCCCGTCGAACACCCGCACCTCGATGGTGCCCAGATGCGGTGACGGCCTGATGTCCCAACGGATCTCGTTGATGTGGTCGATGATGCCGGTGGTCTTCTGATCGTGCACGAACTGTTCGAACTGCTGCCAGGTCTCGAACTGGAACGGCAGGCCCGCCGTCGGCAACTGCTGGAACATCATCGCCCGATTGCTGGCATACCCGGTGTCGTCGCCGGCCCAGAACGGCGAGGACGCCGACAGCGCCAGCAGGTGCGGATACTGGTTGAGCAGCGAGGAGATGATCGGCATCACCTTGTGCGCCGAGGACACCCCGACGTGCACGTGCACGCCCCAGATCAGCATCTGCCGGCCCCACCACTGAGTGCGCTTGATCAGCTCGGCGTAGCGCCGCCCGTCGGTGAGCTTCTGCGCCGACCACGACGCGAACGGATGGGTGCCCGCGCAGAACAGCTCCATGCCGCGCTCGTGCACGATCTCGCGCGCACTGCCCAAGGTCGTCCGAAGGTCGGCCATCGCCTCGTCGACGGTGTCACACACACCGGTGACGACCTCGATGGTGTTGCGCAGCAATTCCTTGTGGATGCGCGGGTTTTCGCCCACATCGGCGATCACCGCGGCCGCCTCGTTGCTCAGATCGCGGGTCTTCGCGTCGATCAGCGCGAACTCCCACTCGACGCCGAGCGTCGGCCGGGGTGAGCCGGCGAAATCGATGCGCTCGGGCTTACCCGCTGACGGCTTAGCCGGTACCGACGACACCGCACGCCACCCGCTTGCCGGCGTCGCCGGTGGCCATGGTGGTTTCGTCCGGACCCGGTGCGCCGCCGTTGATCTGCTGGTAGCGCTCGGGCGGGATGTTGGCGAAGTTGTCCGCATCCGCGTGGATGATGATCGCGGTGCCGTTGCCGGCCAGCAGATCCTGCTTGGTGAAGCCGTTGGTGGTGGTCACCAGCGTCGCCGAGCCGTCCTCGCGGACCTGCAGCGAGGCCAGGTCACCGCTGGCCGGGTGGCCGGTGTGTCCGCTGACCTGGAAGTGTCCGCCTGCGGAGAGGAAGTCGCCGGGTGCGCCGCCGGCCGGGGCGACGGAGTTGGCCTCGCACTTGGCGAACGAGTGCAGGTGCAGGCCATGGAAGCCGGGGGTCAGCTTGCCGGTGCCGGTGGTCTGCACGGTCACCGTGGCGAAGCCGTCCTGGAATTCGAAAGTGGCCGCGGCGACCTGGGTGCCGTCGGCGGTCTTGATCTGTGCGGTCAGCGTGTCGCCCGAGCTGGCCGGGGCCTGCGGCGCGCCGTGCGACGCTTCCGGTGCACCGTGCGACTCTTCGCCCGCAGCGGCGGGCGCCGGGGAACCCGTCCACACAGCGGGCGTGGTGCCGGGCTGCGAGGCGATCGGCTCGTTGGGGCTACACGCGCTCAGCAATGCGACGGGAGCAACGAACAGGACGGCGGCGGCAGTTCTCAACGGGCTCACAGGCTTGACCATGTGCCGAAGCCTATCCGGTCACCAAAACGATGACGCCCGGTGGTTGCTCGGCAATTTCTGGAATTCTCGGTGCCACCGGCGCGCTGAGCACCTTCGCCACCGCCTCCGCGGCGGCCTGCTCCCCGTCGGTCGTGCCGTAGTAGACCGTCGTCGCGGGGATCGGCGGCACTTGGAGGTTGCTGGTCTCGGTGACGTTCCAGCCCGCTTCACGCAGCCGGTCACCGATGCGCGACGCGGCGCCTTCGCCTTCACCGACGTTGAACACGCGCACGTCGGACTTGGGCGCCGGCGCGGCCGACGTCTTGGTGGTCGTGGTGGTGACGGTGCGCACCGAGGTGTCGTCACTGCTGGTGTCGTTGCCCGAGCCCATCGCCTGGAACCCGACCAACAGAAAGATCACACCGAGGAACAGCAGCACCATCACCATGGCCCGCAGCGGCAGCCCGGAGGAGTCAGGAACGCGGTCGTTCATCGCGCCCACTGTAACCAGGGGCGCCGCCTACGGAGAAAAATCAGGGGACCTCGAAGCCGAGCCGGCGAGCCGCGCGCGCCTTCTGCCTGCTCGCCCGCAGCCGTCGCAGCCGCTTGACCAGCATCGGATCGGCCGCCAGCGCCTCGGGGCGGTCAACCAGCGCATTCAGCACCTGGTAGTACCGGGTCGCCGACATGCTGAAGAGCTCCTTGATGGCCTCTTCCTTGGCCCCGGCGTATTTCCACCACTGCCGCTCGAAGGCGAGGACGTCGTATTCGCGGCGAGTCAACCCATCGGGAAGGTCAGCGTCGTCATTAGACCGCTCGGCCCGTGCCATGGCGCCGTCCATTTCGATCTGCTGACCCTTTCGAAGACCTGAAAAGACATCCCTTTGCTTGGCGCTCATTCAATCACGGTCGAGCCGGTTGGGACGGCAGCCAAGCCCGCGCGTCGGCTGACTTAAGCTTGCCGATCATGGCAGTAAGACCAATTGTGATCCTGGGTGATCCCGTTCTGCACACTCCGACCCAACCGGTGCCGGTCGGAGCCGACGGCTCGCTGCCCGAAGATCTCGCCGATCTCATCAAAGACATGTACGACACGATGGACGCCGCCAACGGAGTCGGGCTGGCGGCCAACCAAATCGGAGTCGGCCTGCGGGTGTTCGTCTACGACTGCGCCGACGAGCGCGGCAAGACCACGCGCCATCGCGGCGTCGTGGTGAACCCGGTTCTGGAGACCTCGGAAATCCCCGAGACGATGCCCGACCCGGACAACGACGACGAAGGCTGCCTGTCGGTTCCCGGCGAATCGTTCCCCCGGGGTCGGGCGAAGTGGGCCCGGGTCACCGGCCTGGACGCCGACGGGAATCCCATCACCCTCGAAGGGCACGACCTGTTTGCCCGCATGCTGCAGCACGAAACCGGTCACCTCGACGGGTTTCTCTATGTCGACCACCTGATCGGCCGGCACGCCCGTGCAGCCAAGCGCACCATCAAGTCGAACGGCTGGGGTGTGCCCGGACTGTCGTGGACACCCGGCGAGGTGCCCGACCCGTTCGGTCACTGATCCGATGGCCAGCCTGCCGCCCGTCGGCAGCCGGGTGAGCATTCGTTACCGCCTCCCCGCGGGCACTGCCCCGGCCATGACCGACGTGATCGGCGAACTGCAGGCTGTCGAGCCCGTCATCGTGGTGCGCACCAAATCCGATGGAGTGGTCGAGGTGTCACCCGCCGATGTCGTGGCGGTGCGCGAACTCAGTGTGGTTCCGGTACGGGCCTCCGAGATCCGAGCGCTGGAGCATGCGGCGGCACTGGCCTGGCCGGGAACCGAGCAGAGCTGGCAGGACGGCTGGCTGCTGCGCGCCGGCGGCGGCTACACCAGCCGGGCCAACTCGGCTGTGCCGCTGGACTTCTCGGCGACGGTCGAAACACTGCCACCGATCATCGACTGGTATCGCCAACGCGGTTTGGAACCCTGGCTGGCACTTCCCGAGCGACTGCTTCCCATTCGCGCCGAAGGCGTCAAGCACACCCGCGTGATGGTCACCGATCTCACCGGGGCTGACCTGGATCCGGCGGTGAGGCTGGCCGACCGGCCGGATGCCGCGTGGCTGGCGGGCTACGAGCGCGACGTACCGACCGAGGTGCTGACCGCGGTCGTCGACGGCGAGGTGGTGTTCGCCTCGACCGCCGCGGCGGTGGGCCGAGGCGCGGTGACCACCGCCCCGGACGCCACCCGTTGGCTGGGGATCTCGGCGGTTCACGTCGGTGCCGCCGCCCGGCGACAGGGCCATGCCCGACGGCTGTGCCAGGCCCTGCTGGGGTGGGGTGTGCAGCGCGGCGCAACCCGGGCATACGTCCAGGTGCTGACTGAAAACAGCGGCGCGATCATGCTGTATCACTCGCTGGGGTTCCGGCTACACCATCACCATCGCTACGTCGATGCCGTGTCGTTGACCGGACGTAGGGTGTAGCGCATGTCAGCCGACGCCCTGCGCATCGCCACCTGGAATGTGAATTCGATTCGGACCAGGGTGGACCGGGTGGTCAGCTGGCTGCAGCGCGGCGACGTCGACGTGCTGGCCATGCAGGAGACCAAGTGCTCCGACGACCAGTTCCCCACCATGCCGTTCCTGGAAGCCGGCTATGAGGTGGTGCACTGCGGGTTCAACCAGTGGAACGGAGTCGCGATCGCCTCGCGGGTCGGCCTGGACAACATCGAGATCGGTTTCGACGGCCAGCCGTCCTGGAGCAAGGACGGGGCGGATGCCAAGGCCGAGGCCCGCGCGCTGGGCGCCACCTGCGCGGGTGTGCGGGTGTGGAGCCTCTATGTACCCAATGGCCGCACCCTGGCCGATCCGCACTATCAGTACAAGCTGGAATGGCTTGCCGCCCTGCGCAATACCGCCGAGTCCTGGCTGCGGGACGATCCGCAGCAGCCGATCGCCCTGGTCGGCGACTGGAACATCGCGCCCACCGACGAGGACGTCTGGGATATGGCGGCGTTCGACGGCGCCACCCATGTGTCCGAACCGGAACGCAAGGCGTTCAACGCCTTCGCCGACACCAACTTCACCGATGTGGTCCGCGAGTACACGCCCGGCCCCGGGGTCTACACGTATTGGGACTACACCCAGCTGGCCTTCCAGAAGCGGCGCGGCATGCGCATCGACTTCATCCTCGGTTCACCGGGTCTGGCGCAGCGGGTGACGCACGCCGAGATCGTCAAGGACGAGCGCCGTCCGGGCAAGAAGGGCGACCCCGCGCCAAGCGATCACGCTCCGGTGCTGGTGGACTTGAGCCGCTAGCCGCTCGGCTCGCTGACCTTCACCAGCATCTTGCCGATGTTGGCACCGGTGAACAGTCCGTTGAGCGCATCGACACAGGACTCGAGACCGTCGAACACGGTCTGCCGGTGCACCAGCCTGCCCTCGGATTCCCAGCGGCGCAGATCGGCGAACGCCTCGTCGAAGCGGCCCCACATGTCCAGCGCGTTGAACCCTTGCATCGACGCGGTTTTCGCCAGCAGGTTGACGTAGTTGGCCGGCCCCGGATGCTCGCCTGTCAGGTAGCTCGAGATGACACCGCACAGCACCACCCGGGCCTTGGGGGCCAGCCGGCCCAGCACCGCGTTCAGGATCGGGCCGCCGACGTTGTCGAAATAGACGTTCACCCCTTTGGGGCAGTGCTGCTTGAGCGCGGCGGGGATGTCGTCGCTCTTGTAGTCGATGCAGGCGTCGAATCCGAAGTCCTCGATCACCGCCCGGCATTTATCCGGCCCACCGGCGATGCCGACGACCCGGGCACCGGCGATCTTGGCGATCTGTCCGGCAATCGACCCGGTGGCCCCGGCGGCCGCCGACACCACGACCGTCTCCCCTTCCTGCGGCCGTCCGATATCGGTCATCCCGAAATAGGCGGTGGCACCGGTCGGCCCGTAGACGCTCATGATGGCCAGGTGGTCGGTTTCGCCGGGGATGGGCGTGCTGAACAGGTCGTCGCGGATGACCTGGTAGTCCTGAAAGCCGGTCAGGGTGGTGACGATGTCGCCCACCGCGAACGCCGGACACCGCGATTCGACGACCTCGCCGATCCCGGCGGCGCGGATGACCGCGCCGAGCTGCACCGGCGGCAGATAGCTCGGCTGGTCGTCGAGCCAGGTGCGCACGGCGGCGTCAAGACCCACGTACGTCGTGCGCAGCAGCGCCTCACCGTCGGCCAGCTCAGGAGCGGCCGTGGTGATCAGCTCGGTGTCGGCGGGCTGGACCAGCCCCGTGGGGCGTCGGCGCAGCAGGATCTGGCGGTTCGTCAGAACGGGCACGGTCAGTGAAGCTACCCAAGGCGACGCCGGTTTGGAGCCCAGATGAGACAGACCACGCTACGGTGTCCTCGACGCATTGGCTTCAGACAAGGAGGCCGCAATGTTCGAATCGTTCAAGCGCGGTTGGAGCATGGCCGGGGCGAGTTGGTCGGTCCTGAAGAGCTATCCGAAACTGGCGCTGTTCCCGGTGTTCTCCGGTATCGCACTGATCGCAGTGAGCGCGGTGGCAGTCATCCCGACCGGCGTGGCTGCGGCGGCCGGAGCCGGGCTGAACGTCTCGCAGAACACCGAACAGGTGATTGTCGGAGTCGCCGTGTTCGTCTGGTATTTCCTGTGCACATTCGTGGTGGTGTTCTGCAACGCCGCGCTGATCTCCTGCGCGCTGCAGAGCTTCGCTGGCCAGACACCCACGATCGGTTCGGGATTCGCCGCCGCGGCCAAGCGCCTGCCACAGATCCTCGGGTGGTCACTGATCGCGGCTACCGTCGGTGTCATCCTGCAGGCGCTGCAGGCGCTGTTGACCGACAAGCTCGGGTTTTTCGGGGAACTGCTTGCGGGCATCTTCAGCGCAGTCTGGGGAGTCGCCACCTATTTCGTGGTCCCGGTCCTCGTCACCGACGGGGTCGGGCCCATCAAGGCTGTCAAGCAGTCGTCGGGCATCCTGCGCCGCACCTGGGGTGAATCACTGGCCGGCTCAGGCGGATTGGGCCTCATCTCGTTTCTCTTCATGCTTCCGCTGTTCGCTTTCGGCGCCCTCGGGGTGATGCTGGCCAACAGTGCGGGCGGCGGTGCCGTGAGCGGAGCCGTCGTGGCCACGCTCGTCGCGGTCGGAGTCGTCTATCTCTTGGCGCTGATCCTCGTCTTCACCGCGCTCGGATCGATTTTCCGGGCCGCGGTGTACCTCTACGCCACCACAGGTGTCACGCCGAGCCACATGGATGCGCAGCTGTTGCAGACGTCGTTTCGGACCAAGTAGGCCGCCCGCCATTACCGGCAGGTGAACATTCGGCGATTCGTGTGGCGGTCGCCGGTGACCGAAACGACGATCAATGAGATGCGATCGTTTGTTTCCGTTTACGTCGACTGGGCGGCCACCGTGGAGCACGTGCGCGCGGCCGCGTCGACACTGCCGATGCCCGCCGGTGTGCTCGGCATCGAGGTCGTGGAGGCCAGCGACACCTTCGGCTGCCGGATCGCCGTCGACTTGACCGGAGACTTCGACGAGCGCAGCGACGGGCCCCTCATCGCACGGTCCTACGCGGCGCAGCTCTCCGAAGCGCTCGCTGTGCCTGCGTTCGCACTGACCGACCTCATTCTGGTCGGCCGTTCGGATTGGTGAACCCGGGCCGTCCTCGGCTCGTCACGATTTGTTCGCGCGGGTGTGCTGGGCTGAGCGGGTGAGTTCGGACATCGACATCCTGATTCCCAAAAGCACCGCACACCAGACGTTGACGTGCATCGACGCACTCATCGAGTTGTATCGCCGAGAACGACCCGCCGGAGGTTCGCGGGTGGTCGGCGATCTCATCGAGCTCCGTGAGGTGATCTCGCAGAGCATGCGGGCCTCGCGTGACCGCACCGCCCGCGTGGCAGCCGTGACCCTGGTCAGGGTCTCCGATCGCCTCAAGGCTTGTGCCCAAGACGAATTGGGTCCCGACGAAATGCAGGCCGCCATGTGGCGCACTGCAGGCCGCTTGCACCGCTGGGTGGCTGAGGGGACCGCCCCGCCGGTGGCTACTCGGCCGTCGCCTGCTCGGGCGTCTGGCCCTCGGTGACCGGATCGCCGCCATAGCGGCCCGGGTTGAACAACGAGGCGATCGCGCCGATCACCATCATCAGCGCGGCGGCACCGAACACCACCACCAGCCCGGAGTGGAACGGCTCGGTGATCAGGTTCGGGAAGAACGTCTGACCGGTCAGCACATCGGCGTTGACACCCGGTTGGTGCAGCGCGTTGTACGGCGCCAGTAGCTCGGCGATCGGGTTGTAGCCCAGGAACGCGGCGAACAGACTGCCGACCGGCGGCAGATTGGCCACATCGTGGGCGACTGATGCCGAAACGCCTTGGGCCTGAAGGCCTTGGCTCATCGCATCGGGCAGGGTGTGGGCCAGCCCGACGATCATCAGCGAGAAGAAGATTCCGATCGACAGCGAGTTGCCGGCGTTGAAGAACGTCGAGCGCACGCCCGACGCCGCGCCCCGCTGCGAGGCCGGGACGCTGGACATGATGGCCGCGGTGTTGGGTGCGGTGAAGATGCCGCCGCCCAGGCCGTTGAGGAACACCAGCACCGCGAAGACCCAGTAGTTGAAGTTGACCGGGATCATCAGCAGCGCAACGAATGTCACCGCCATCAGCAGCATGCCCGCCACGGTGAACGGCCGCGCCCCGAACCGGTCGGCCAACGAACCCGCGATGGGCGCGGCGGCCAGGAACCCGAACGTCGCGGGCAGCAGGTAGATGCCCGCCCACAACGGGGTGGATTCAAAGCTGTAGCCGTGCAAGGGAAGCCAGATGCCCTGCAACCAGATGATCAACATGAACTGCAAGCCGCCGCGGCCCACCGACGACATCAGCCCGGCGAGGTTGCCCATGCCGAACGCGGCCGATTTGAACAGCCGGATGTCGACCATCGGCTGCGACACCCGCAGTTCGATGAAACAGAACGCAACCAGCAGCACCAGCCCGCCGATGATCGAGCCCAGCACCATGGGGCTCGTCCAGCCCGTCGTGGAGTCACCGTAGGGCTGGATGCCGTAGGTGATGCCGATCAGCAGGACCGTGAGTCCGACACCGAATGTGACGGTGCCGGCCCAGTCGACCCGGCCGGGATTGCGCACACCCAGCTCCTTGAGCGAGCGCA
The DNA here is from genome assembly GCA_004362315.1 of Mycobacterium sp. BK086. Lineage (GTDB taxonomy): Bacteria > Actinomycetota > Actinomycetes > Mycobacteriales > Mycobacteriaceae > Mycobacterium. The sequence goes on along the minus strand of SNWL01000008.1, from coordinate 189,015 downwards.
CGCTCCAGATGGTGCCCAAGATGCCGATCGGCACGCCCACCCAGAAGATGGCCTGCCAGTGGATCTCGGAGAGCACGCCGCCGATCAGCAGGCCCAGGAACGAGCCGGCCACCGCGGCGACCATGTTGACCCCGAGCGCCATGCCCCGCTGATTGGCCGGGAAGGCGTCGGTGAGGATGGCCGACGACGACGACATCAGCATGGCGCCGCCGATGCCCTGGATCACCCGCCAGGCGATCAGCCATATCGCGCCGCCGTCGAGGTGGAACGGGTCGAACGACAGCGCGACCGCCGCCAGCGTGAACACCACGAAGCCGATGTTGTAGATCCGCACCCGGCCGTACATGTCACCGAGCCGCCCGAACGGCACCACCAGCACGGCGGTCACCACCAGGTAGCCCATCAGCATCCACAGCAGGTAACTGACGTTGCCGGGCGCGAGAGGGTTCAGGCCGATGCCACGGAAGATCGCAGGCAGTGAGATCAGGACGATCGAGGCATTGATCGAGGCCAGCAGGATGCCCAGCGTGGTGTTGGACAGCACGACCCACTTGTAGTGCGGGTGATCGTGGTCCATCCGGCGTCGACGCCGGTCGGTTTCCGCCAGGGCAGGGTCAAGCTCGGTCGTCACGGGCGAATCTCGTTTCGTATGCGAAACACATATGTTAGCTATACAAATCATCAAGGGCCAATCGGTATTCCCAGCCGCCGGGACAGGCCGGCAACGCGCGAGTTTCACCTTTCGCAGGGAAAGTGCGAGTACCGCGCCGCAAAACGTGAAACTCGTCAGGGAGTCCAGCCGCGAGAGCGCAGAAGTTGGGCGGCGCGGCCGATGATTTCGTCGTCACTGTCTTCTTTGATGACGTGATCGACCGCCCAGCCCAGGGCCTCCACCTTCGGCCGTAGACGCAAGTCCTTCACGTAGGCACGACGGTTGGTGCGATGCACGTCGCCGTCGTACTCCGAGCCGACCCGAAAGTCCTCCCACCCGAGGTCCAGAATTCTGACTGCTTCCCATCCGTTGAGAACGGGAACCTGGGTGGTCGGACGAGGGAGCCCGGCGTCTATGTACAGCAATCGGAGCCGAGTCTCCTGCGGCGAGGCCGCACCGCCATCGATGAGCGGCAAGAGGCCGACCAGCTGCTTCACCCCTCGCGCTCCGGGATACCGCTTGGCCAGGATGAGTACGTCTTCGGCCGAGAACACACGATTGCGCATGAGCGCATCCAGGCGTGCGACCGCCTCGCCGCGTCCCAGATGTCGCCCCAGGTCGAACGCCGCGCGGGCACGCACCACGACCGGGATGCCGGCGACTTTGGTGATCTCATCGGGTGCGAGCAATTCCTGCCGGACCACGAGGCCGGGTTGCGGACGAGCGTGCCGCGGGGAGATCAGCTCGATGGTGGCGTCAGCGTCGACCCAACTCGCGCCGTACAGGCCCGATGCAGCGACGCCGGTGACCACCGCCTGGCGGCCAGTCGCCAACCAGGCCGCCTTCGCCCGGTCCCACAACGTGACAGCACCCTTGGGCATGTACACGCCGCGGAACAGCGGCTGATACCAGCGGACCAGCTCACTTCTGGTGAGCCGACCGGCCGCCAATGCCTCACGGCCGACGAATACATCCCGCTTCGCCATGCGGGAAGCATCCCAGCGAGTCCCGACAATTCAGCCGAGACCGACTGGCCCCGATCGAGTTTCACCTTTCGCAGCGAAACATCGAGTGAGTGGCTGCAAAACGTGAAACTCGGCGACATGGGCTACTGTGGGCGACGGAAACCAACCACACGGGAGCGCACCGGCAGTGCGCTGAGAGGACGGCTGAGGGCCGTCGACCGTAGAACCTGTCCGGATAATGCCGGCGTAGGGAGTGAGCATGACTGCGTTTGTCGAACCCACCGTTACCACCGGCCCGATCGCCGGCAGCACCAAGATCTACCGCGATGGCGTTCCGTTCCGCCGTGTGCACCTGTCCAATGGCGAGCATCTGGACCTCTACGACACCTCGGGTCCGTACACCGATTCCGAGGCCACCATTGACCTGCACGCGGGGCTGCCCGCGCGGGCCGGCGTTGTCACCGAAGGCACCCAGCTACAGCGGGCCCGCGCCGGGGAGATCACCGCGGAGATGGCGTTCATCGCCACGCGGGAAGGAGTGCCCGCTGAACTCGTCCGCGACGAGGTGGCGCGCGGCCGCGCGGTGATCCCCGCCAATCACCGCCACCCCGAGTGCGAGCCGATGATCATCGGCAAGGCATTCGCGGTGAAAGTCAATGCCAATATCGGCAATTCGGCCGTCACCTCCTCGATCGCCGAAGAGGTCGACAAGATGGTGTGGGCCACTCGATGGGGCGCCGACACGATCATGGACCTGTCCACCGGCGCCGACATCCACACCACCCGGGAGTGGATCCTGCGCAACTCCCCGGTGCCGGTCGGCACCGTGCCGATGTATCAGGCGCTGGAGAAGGTCAAGGGCGACCCAACCCAGTTGAGCTGGGAGATCTACCGCGACACCGTGATCGAGCAGTGCGAGCAGGGCGTGGACTACATGACCGTGCACGCCGGAGTCCTGCTGCGCCACATCCCGCTGACCGTCAAGCGGGTCACCGGGATCGTCAGCCGGGGCGGGTCGATCATGGCCGCCTGGTGCCTGGCTCATCATCGAGAGTCGTTCCTGTACGAGCACTTTGACGATCTCTGCGAGATCCTTCAGCGCTATGACGTCACCTTCTCGCTCGGTGACGGCCTGCGGCCCGGCTCGATCGCCGACGCCAACGACGCGGCCCAGTTCGCCGAGCTGGCCACCCTCGGTGAACTGACGAAGGTCGCGAAAGCCGCTGGGGTGCAAGTGATGATCGAAGGACCCGGCCATGTGCCGATGCACAAGATCGTCGAGAACGTCCGCCTCGAAGAGGAACTGTGCGACGAGGCCCCGTTCTACACACTGGGCCCGCTGGCCACCGACATCGCCCCCGGCTATGACCACATCACGTCGGCGATCGGCGCGGCGATCATCGCCCAGGCCGGCACCGCGATGCTGTGCTACGTCACCCCCAAGGAACATCTCGGGCTGCCCAACCGCAAGGACGTCAAGGACGGCGTGATCGCGTACAAGATCGCCTCCCACGCCGCCGACCTGGCCAAGGGTCACCCGCGCGCTCAAGAGCGCGATGACGCGCTGTCGCGGGCCCGGTTCGACTTCCGGTGGCACGACCAATTCGCCCTGTCGCTGGACCCCGACACCGCGCGAGAGTTCCACGACGAGACGCTGCCCGCCGAGCCCGCCAAGACCGCCCACTTCTGCTCGATGTGCGGGCCCAAGTTCTGCTCGATGCGCATCACGCAGGACATTCGCGACGCGATGGCCGCCAAATCCGAGGAGTTCGCCGCACACGGCAACCGGGTGTACATACCTCTGGAAAACTCGGTGCCGTGAATTTCCTGCCCCTGACCCCGCTCGGCCAGACCCCACTGCGGGTCATGACCATCGCCGGCTCCGACTCGGGTGGCGGTGCCGGCATCCAGGCCGATATGCGCACCTTCGCATTGCTGGGGGTGCACTCTCTGGTTGCCGTCACCGCGGTGACCGTGCAGAACTCGATGGGCGTCAAGGGTTTTCACGAGATTCCGCTGGACATCATCGCCGGCCAGATCGAGTCGGTGGTCACCGACATCGGCGTGCAGGCGGCCAAGACCGGCATGCTGGCATCGTCGGCGATCATCGAGACGGTCGCGGGAACCTGGCGCGATCTCGGCCTGGCCGGCACCACCCCGTTCGTCGTCGACCCGGTCTGCGCCTCCATGCACGGCGACCCGCTGCTGCATCCGTCGGCGCTGGAGACCCTGCGCACCGAGCTGTTTCCGCTGGCCAGCCTGGTCACACCGAACCTCGACGAGGTGCGCCTGCTGGTCGGTATCGACGTTGTCGACGAGCAGACCCAGCGCGACGCCGCGAAGGCGCTGCACGCCCTTGGCCCGCAATGGGCATTGGTGAAGGGTGGCCATCTGCGGGGCTCGACGCACAGCCCCGACCTGTTGTACGACGGCACCGACTTCCACGAATTCGACGCGCCGCGAGTGGACACCGGCCACGACCACGGTGCCGGTGACACGCTGGGCGCGGCCACGGCTTGCGCACTGGCGCATGGGTATTCGATGCCCGAGGCGGTGGCGTTCGGCAAGGCCTGGGTCACCGAATGTCTGCGCGCCGCCTATCCGCTGGGCGGCGGGCACGGCCCCGTGTCAGCGCTCTTCCGGCTGCAGCAATGAACCTCGAGGACATCGCGGGCATCGCGCACGAGCCGGACGGCACCCCGGTCGGAGTCGTCATGCTGACCCACGGCGCCGGCGGTAGCCGGGAGTCTCCGCTGCTGATCCGGATCTGCGACGAGTGGGCATCCCGCGGCTGGCTCGCGGTGCGCTACAACCTGCCGTATCGCCGGCGCCGCCCGAAGGGACCGCCGTCGGGGTCGGCAGCCGGTGATCGGGACGGGATCGTCGAGGCGCTCACGCTGGCCCGCACGCTGGCCAACGGGCCGGTGATCGCGGGCGGGCATTCCTACGGCGGCCGGATGACCTCGATGGTCGCCGCCGAGCACTCCGACCTGCTGAACGTGCTCACACTGTTCTCGTATCCCCTGCATCCGCCGGGCAAGCCCGACCGACTCCGCACCGAACACTTCGGTGCCATCACGGTCCCCACGGTGTTCACCCACGGCACGTCGGACCCGTTCGGCAGCATCGACGACGTGCGCGAGGCTGCCCGCGGCATCACCGGGCCCGTCGAGATCGTCGAGGTCACCGGGGCGCGCCACGACCTGGGGTCGAAGGCGCTGGACGTTCCCACGCTGGCGGTCGACGCCGCGCTGCGGGCACTGCCCTGACGACATTGGTCCCGGGGACTCGGGCCAAACGGCTTCACCTTACTCGCGAGTAAGATACGGTATTCTGTCCGCATGCCATCGATGCAGCTCGACGCGATCATCGTCGGCGCCGGTTTCGCAGGAATCGGTGCGGCAATCCAGCTCAAACGCCTCGGGTTCGACAACTTCGTCGTGCTCGACCGCGAGGACGATCTGGGCGGTACCTGGTACGTCAACCACTATCCCGGGCTGACCGTCGACGTCCCGACCACGACGTACTCGTACTTCTTCGAGCCCAATCCGAACTGGAACCGATTGTTCTCGACCGGCACGGAGATCAAGCAGTACGCAGACAACGTCGCCGACAAATACGACGTGCGCCGCCACATCCGGTTCAACACGACCGCCGAGAGCGCTCAATGGGACGAGGAAGACAAGCGGTGGCGGGTGACGCTGGCCGACGGTGACATGCTGACGGCGCGGTATTTGATCACCGCGACGGGCTTCCTGTCGCAGCCGTTCACGCCCGAAATTCCAGGCATCGAGAGCTTCGAGGGCAAGGTCGTTCACACCGCCGCGTGGGACGACAGCTACGACCCAGCCAACCGCAAGATCGGCATCATCGGCACCGGCGCCACCGCCGTGCAACTCGTCCCCGAATTGGCCAAGGACGCAGCCGATCTCACCGTGTATCAGCGCACCGCGATCTACGTGGTGCCGAAGATCGACATCAAATTCGGCGCCAGGGCCAAGCGGCTGTTCGCGCGTGTCCCGCTGGCCCAGCGTGCCATCCGCGCCGTCACCGACTTCGTCTACGAGGTACTCGTCGACTGGGGCATCCTCCACTACAGCCGTTTCCCGGCGGGCAACAGGGCCGCGGGCGACCTGTCGAAGTTGTGGCGGTTCGCCATAATTCGGGACAAGGAACTGCGGCGCAAGCTCACCCCGGATTACGACTTCGGTTGCAAGCGGCCGACATTCTCGAACAAGTTCTATCGGGCGTTCACCAAACCGAATGTGCACCTGCAGACCAGCGGGATCGATCACATCGAACCCGACGGCATCGTCGCCAACGACGGCAGCAAAGCCGTCATCGACACTCTGGTGCTGGCAACGGGTTTCGATCTCTGGGAAGCCAACTTCCCGGCCATCGAGGTGATCGGTCGCGACGGCCGCAATCTGGGTAAGTGGTGGCGGGAGACTCGGTTCCAGGCGTACCAGGGCGTGTCGGTGCCGTACTTCCCCAACTTCTTGAGCCTGGCCAGTCCGTACGCGTTCCTCGGGTTGAACTTCTTCAACTCGATGGAGTACCAGATGCGGCACATGGACCGGCTCTTCGGAGAACTGAAGCAGCGCGGGGCGACAACGTTCGAGATCACCGAGGACGCCAACACCCGCTACCTCGATCACATGACCGAGTTACTGGGGACCTCTTTGTTCACCCTCGGAAACTGCGCGTCGTCGCGGTCGTACTATTTCAATCCCAGTGGTGAGGCGACGCTGTTGCGGCCGATGACTACGCACGAAGCATTACGCGAGGCGTCGACGTATCCGGTGTCCGACTATCACATCAGTTAAACCGAGTGGCACATCAGCTGAACCTGAGAGGACGTCGATGTCTGCAGAGCCGTTGATCAAGTTGACCGGGGTCGTCGTTGCCGTCACCGGGCTGTCGCACTTCGTGCGCCCCGAATTGTTCGAATCGGCGACCAAGTCGGCTTTCCCGGACAACACCCTGCAGCACACCTACATCGACGGCGGGATCGAGACCGCGATCGGGCTGGCCCTGGTGGTGCCTAAGACGCGCAAGCTGGCGCTGGCCGGATTGGTGGCCTACGGCGCCTATCTGGGTGCGAATATCGCCCGCAACCGCTGAGCTCTTCAAGATCACAGTTCTGACACCTTTTACGCCCCCGTCAGATTTTTCGCTTACATTGATCGAGCACGAAAGGTCGGGGGACCGTGCCGGACCGGCGTGAGTGCGGGCGACCGCTCCCACGTCGGTCCGCATTCATGTTCAGGGCCTAGGATCCCGCCGGTGAACGGCCTACAGCGACGCCTCGGCACCAGCGATGCGGTGATCATCGGGCTCGGTTCCATGGTCGGGGCCGGCATCTTCGTCGCGTTGACCCCTGCAGCGGCCGCGTCGGGTTCGTGGTTGCTGGTCGGGTTGGCGCTTGCCGGTGCCGTCGCCTACTGCAACGCGATGTCCTCGGCCTGGCTGGCGGCCCGCTACCCCCAGTCGGGCGGCACGTACGTCTACGGCCGGGAGCGGCTCGGCGAGTTCTGGGGCTACCTCGCGGGCTGGAGTTTCGTCGTCGGCAAGACCGCGTCGTGTGCCGCGATGGCGCTGACGGTCGGGTTCTATGTCTGGCCCGCCTACGCGCACGCGGTGGCGGTTGCCGCGGTGCTGGCGCTGACCGCCGTCAACTACCGCGGTATCCAGAAGTCGGCGCTACTGACCCGGATCATCGTCGCCGTCGTTGTGGCGGTGCTGGCCGCCGTCGTGGTGATCGCGGCGACCTCAGGGCGCGCCGACGCCGAGCATCTCAGGCTTGGCGACGCCCACGCGCTCGGGGTGCTGCAAGCCGCCGGATTGCTGTTCTTCGCATTCGCGGGCTACGCGCGCATCGCCACGCTCGGCGAGGAGGTGCGCGATCCCGCCCGAACGATCCCGCGGGCCATTCCCCTCGCACTCGGCCTTGCCCTCATCATCTACGCCGCGGTGGCCGTGACCGTGCTGGCGGTCCTGGGCCCCGACCGATTGGCAACGGCCGCAGCACCATTGGCCGACACAGTGCGAGCAGCCGGAGCGGCCGGGTTCGAACCCGTGGTGCGCGCCGGGGCGGCGGTCGCGGCGCTGGGTTCCCTGCTGTCACTGATTCTCGGGGTATCGCGGACCACCCTGGCGATGGCGCGCGATCACCACCTGCCGGCCGGTCTGGCCGTCGTGCATCCCCGCTTCGGGGTGCCGCATCGCGCGGAGGTGGCGGTCGGTGTGGTGGTCGCTGTGCTGGCCGCGGTCGCCGATGTCCGTGGGGTGATCGGGTTTTCGTCGTTCGCGGTGCTCGTGTACTACGCGATCGCCAACGCCTCGGCGTGGACGCTGGGGCGTCGCCTCGTTCCCGCCCTCGGCCTGGTCGGCTGCGTCGTGCTGGCGGTCGCACTTCCCGTGCAGGCCGTGGCCTCCGGTGTGGGCGTACTCCTGCTCGGTGCGCTGATTTACCTAGTCCGGCGGTTACGGTGAACCGGCAAGCTCGACTGCAGCACGCACACCCGCGACGTATTCAACCGGACATTCCCACGCCGCAAAGTGACCGCCGCGGGACTCCTCGCTCCATGACCGGACGTCGAAGAAGCGTTCTGCGAATTCTCGGGGCGCGTTCACAAGGTCCTTCGGGAAGATGGTGAAGGCCGTCGGGATCTGGATTCGGGCCGGTGGTTTCGAACCACTTTCGACATACGGCGTGAACGACGTACCGATCGCACCGCTGACCCAGTAGGCGGTGATCCAGGTGAGCAGTTGGTCGCGACTGAACACGGCTTCCACGTCGCCGCCGCAGTCGGTCCAACTCCGCAATTTCTCGAGTATCCAGGCCGCCAGCCCTGCCGGCGAATCACCGAGTCCGACGGCGACGGTGTGTGGCTTCGTACGCTGAAGATGCATGTAACCGCCCTCTGCATCCTGCCACCGGTGACCGTGTGCCATGTATGCCCGCTCCGATTCGGTCACGTCCTGAGGCGGATTCACGAGATATCGGTATTGGGATACATCGGTCAGGTGCAGTGCCGCGACCGCGTCGGGGTGATCGGCTGCGATCGCCTCGGCGACGTCACAACCGACATCGCCGGCAGACACCACGTAGCGGTCGTAACCGAGATCGGTCATCGCGGCCGCTATTGCCTCGGCCGCAGCGGTCGCGGATACGCCACGGCGGTCGATAGGCGCGGCGAAGGGAAATCCGGGCAAGGCTGGCACAACCAGGTGCGCCTCGGTGAGCATCGGCAGGATCTTGTGGAAGCGCAGGACGGAGTCGGGCCACCCGTGCAGCAACAGCACCGTCCCCGCACCATCGTCTGCTGACCGCTGATGGATCGCCCGGATCGGTGTCTCGCTGTTGGTTCCGGCGACTGTCCAGGGCAACGTGAGTAGCTGTTCTTCATGTTCGCGCCAGTCGTAGGACGTCGTCCAGTAGTCGAGCAGGCGGGCGAGATATTCGCCGTCGACACCGCGTTCCCAGCCGAACCCGACGGGAAGTTCCACCCGGCGGTACGACGCCAGTCGGGTCTGCAGATCGTCCAGCACCGACTGCGGTACCGGACTAGGCGCGTGTTCTCGGCGACTCATGACGGTTTCCCTCTCCGTCGCAATGTCAGCGCGTTGCTTCTATGGATTGAATCCGCTTGTAGCCCAACCCTACCGAGTGAACCAAGGCGGGGCCGACTGGATCGATGCGATAGCGGGGCCAGTCCAGTTCATGGATACAGCGTGCGCGCCGCGCCAGAATGCGGTTGAGTTTCAGTCCGTGATACCGATGAGCTGGACACCGGTTGAAAGTCGCGCCGACGAGAAATTCGTCGTCGCCCCGCACGAACGGCTGAGCTGGCCGCGGACGTTGGGCATCGGCGCCCAGCACGTCGTCGCGATGTTCGGAGCCACCTTTCTGGTCCCGGTCCTCACCGGCTTCCCACCCGCGACCACGTTGTTGTTCTCCGGCATCGGCACGCTGCTGTTCCTGGTGATCACCGGCAATCGGCTGCCGAGCTATCTCGGCTCGAGCTTCTCGGTGATCGCGCCGGTGACGGCAGCGGTGGCCTCGCACGGCGCAGGCAGCGCATTGGGTGGGTTGATCGCCGTCGGCGCCTTGCTGATCGTCATCGGCCTGGTGGTGCACCTGGCGGGCACGCATTGGATCGAGGTCGCCCTTCCCCCGGTCGTGACCGGAGCCATCGTCGCCCTGATCGGGTTCAACCTGGCCCCGGCCGCCAAGACGAACTTCGAAAAGGGCCCTCTGGTCGGCATTGTCACGCTGGTCCTGCTCGTCGTGGTGCTGGCGTTCTTCCGCGGCATCATCGGCCGGCTGGCGATTTTCCTGGCGGTCGTCGCGGGATATCTGCTCGCGCTGGCTCTCGGTGAGGTGGACACCTCGGGGATCGCCGCGGCGGGCTGGATCGGGTTGCCGGAGTTCCAGACCCCCACGCTGAACCTGTCGGTTCTGCCGATGTTCCTACCCGCGGTCATCGCGTTGGTCGCCGAGAACATCGGGCACGTCAAGTCGGTCGGGCAGATGACGGGCGTGGACACCGATCCGCTGACCGGCCGGGCGCTGGCAGCCGACGGTGTCGCGACGGTGCTCGCCGGTATCGGCGGTGGCTCCGCGACCACCACCTACGCCGAGAACATCGGCGTGATGGCCGCGACTCGCGTCTACTCCACCGCGGCGTACTGGGTAGCGGGTGTGACGGCCATCGTTCTGGCGTTGTGCCCCAAGGTCGGAGCGACGATCTCGGCGGTTCCACCCGGTGTGCTCGGCGGCGCCACAATCGTGCTCTACGGGCTCGTCGGTGTGCTGGGTGTACGGATCTGGCTGACCAACAATGTGGACTTCAGCCTGCCCGTCAACCAGATGACCGCAGCGATCGCACTGATCATCGGAATCGCCGACTTCACCTGGAGCATCGGCAATCTCACGTTCACCGGTATCGCGCTGGGCTCCATCGCCGCACTCGTCGTCTATCACGGCATGCGGGCGTTGGGGGTGCTGCGGGGCGCGCGGTCGTCGTGACCGATGTCGCCGCGCCGCTGTACACCACCTTCGCGCGTTATCCATTGCCGAGGGAGTTGGCGATCTGTGAGCAGTGCGGCCCGCAGTGGTCCATCGACGACATCCGGTCGACCCCGCTGCGGTCGTTGTCGCTGCCGCAGCTGGAAGCGCTGCACGTGATGTCGTTGAGCGACGATCACTTTCGCCACTTCTTTCCACGTCTCATCGAGCTGCTGGCCGATGAGAAGGCACCGGTGTTCGCCTTCAACCTGCGCGGCCTGCGCCAGCAGATACCGCGCTGGCCGACCACCGAGAAACAGGCCGTCGGACAACTCGTCGACGATCTGTGGCGCCGGTTACTGGCCCACCATCCGGCCGAAATCGGCTATTTCTCCGATGGCCCCACTCTGATCGACTTCACCTATTGGACCGACCAGCCATTGCAGCCTCATCTGGACCGTTGGTCCGCGACCGGTACCGTCGCTGCTGCACAGCATCTCGGCGAGCTCGTCGAGGCGGCGTTCACCACTCGCGAGCCATTCGACCCGGCCGTCAAGGAACAGGTGCTGACGTGGCTGCGTCAGCCGACCATCGGCGAATGCCTCGGTGCAGCCAATCTCGATGCCGCCGAAGAGCTTTGGCGAGTGTGCGGTCGCTGACTCGAGCTACGCGTCGGTGATCAGGTGGCGGGTGCGATCCTCGCGCTGCGGAATCCCGTTGCGGCCGTCCTGGTCCTGCGCATAGAACCCGACCGAGTAGACCACTCCGCCACCGAGGATTCCCAGCGCGGTCTTGTCGATCTGCGCCAGGGTGTCGGTGCTCTTGTGATAGTTCGGATCGAACGGCGCGTCGGCAGTCCCACCCCAGAGCTTCTGCTGTTCGGGGGTCTTGTTCTCCTCGGCTCCGGAGAACAGCCCGCCACTGGGCACCCCGGCCTGGGTGAACGCGTCATAGTCCGACCGACCGTCGAATGATGTGTCCTGGGCGGTCTTCCCGGCCGCCTTGAGATAGGCGACGAGCGTGCGCTCGATTCCCGCCGACCCCTCCGGCACCCGCGGGATCGCGCCCCCCTGTCCGGGCGGAGTGGACTGGTCTCCGTCATAGGTGAAATAGCCCGGGTTGGGTGAGCCGATCATGTCGTAGTTGAGGTACAGCGCAATGTCCTTGAGCTGATCGACATTCAGCGACTCGATGTACTTCTTCGACCCGATCGTGCCGAGCTCCTCTGCTCCCCAGAAGGCAAACCGCACAGCGTTTTTCACGTCGGGGTTCGGACCGAGTTGCACGGCCGTCTCCAGCACCGCGGCCACCCCCGAGCCGTTGTCGTTGATACCGGGCCCCTCGGGAACGCTGTCCAGATGCGCGCCGACCATCACGACATCACTGACCGAGCCGGTCTTGGTCTGGGCGATGACGTTGCGGGCGTTGACGGATTTCGTCTCCGCTTCGAGCTTGAGCGTCGCCGGACCCGGTTTGGCCCGCAGCGCAGCCCCGTCGGCTTTCGTCACGCCGACCACCGGGATCTTGACGTCGGTGTCCTCGCCCAGCGTGGCGCCCATGCGCTGTTCGTCGACGTTGTCGGCGACGACCATCGCGACCGCGCCCAGCTTGGCGGCGATCTCCTGCTTGTCCTTGAACGGGCAACTCCCCCGGTCGACCAGTATCACCGCACCCTTGACGGGCAGGCCGTCGTAGTCGGCCGGCGCGCAGCCGGGGGTGTCCTCGGCCGGCGCGGCGACCAGCGGGCCGGTGATGCCCTGCGGCGGCGTCCCCAGGCTGAACTCCATGGCGCGGGCGGTGACCTCGCTGCCGCCGACCCGCAGATCCGGTTTGCCTGACTGCCAGACCCTGGCCTGGAACTGCGGGGTTTGCACGTCGAACCCCTTATCGCGCAGCACGCCCGCCACATAGTCGACGCTGGCATCGAAGCCAGGGGTGCCGACCGCCCGGGTTCCGTCGTTGGCGTCGGCGATGCCCTGCAGCTTCTCCAGGTGGGCATACATCGCATCGGTGCTGACCTGCTTGCGCAGTCCGTCGGCGAACGCCGCGGCCGGCGTGCGGGCCGTGCCGGGCTGCGTCGACTGGGCCGGGTGATTGCATCCGGCGACGGTCACCACCACGCCGGCGAGGGCCACTGCGGTCAGCTGTCTGTACTTCACCGCGCCCAGGTTAGACGTATCGGCGCGCACGCAGGTTCGGGTGGCACGATGTTGCTCGATGACCGTGACCGCCCCGCGCCGCCGCCTGGTGACCTCGACCGAGGTCTTGGTGGCGGGGCTCGTGGTGTGCGCCTTGGTCGGTACCTGGATGCGTGACGGGGTGGCGGGCAACCCGCGGTTGGCGACCGCGGGCACGGTGTTCGCCGGGGTCTTTCTGCAGGCCGTGCCGTTCCTGGTGCTCGGTGTGGTGATCAGCGGTCTGATCGCCGCGTTCGTCTCCCCGGAACGGCTGGCCAGGTGGCTGCCCAAGCGGACGCCCACGGCCGTGCTCGCCGCCGGGGTGGCCGGCGCCGCGCTTCCGGGCTGTGAGTGCGGATCGGTTCCGGTGGCCCGGCGCCTCTTCGGCGAGGGGACGACGGGGGCGGCAGCACTGACGTTCATGCTCAGCGCGCCGGCGATCAATCCGGTGGTGCTGGTGGCCACCGCGGTGGCGTTCCCCGGTCAGCCGCAGATGGTGGCCGCCCGCTGCGTGGCCTCGCTGGCCACCGCGGTCGTCATGGGAGTGCTGTGGTCGAAGTGGGGGCGCCCCGGCTGGGTCACCCGCACGCTGCCGCGCCAAGACGACGACAGCCAGTCGCGCTGGACGGTGTTCAGCGAGGCCGCGCGGCATGACTTCCTGCAGGCCGGCTCGTATCTGGTGATCGGTGCCGCCGCGGCGGCCACATTGCGAGTTGTTGTGCCGCCGTGGATGTTCGAGCACATCGCCGGTCATCTGGTGATCGGTGTGATCACCATGGCGCTGTTGGCGTTCGTGCTGGCGCTGTGCTCGGAGGCCGACGCCTTCGTGGCGGCCAGCCTCACCATGGTGCCGCTGATACCGCGGCTGGTGTTCCTGGTGGTCGGTCCGGCCGTGGACGTGAAACTCGTTGCCATGCAGGCGGGTCTGTTCGGGCGGAGCTTCGCGCTCCGCTTCGCCCCGGTCACCCTGGTGGTCGCGACGGTGCTGGCGACGGCGGTGGGAGTGGTGCTGCTGTGAGGCGCGAAACCGAGAACACGCTGCTGCTGATCGTGGGGATCGCACTGGTGATGGTGACGATCACCGGGGCGTACACCCGCTACGTCAAACCGGCGATGCTGCCGTGGCTGGCGATCTCGGCGGCGGTGGTGATCGCGCTGGCGTTGGCGGCGATCGTGCGGGACGTCCGCAGCGGCGGCGCCGGCCACGACCACGTCGGGCATGTTCACCGCAACGGCATCGTCTGGCTGCTCGTCCTTCCCGTGGTGCTGCTGATCTTCGTGGTGCCACCGGCATTGAGCGCCAGGGCGGCGGCACCGGCAGCGGTGACGGTGACCGGTGCCCTGTCGTTTCCGCCGCTGCCCGCCGGGCCGGCGCCTGCGGTGTCACTGCCCGAGGTGCTGATGCGCGTCGCGGTCGGCAAGGTCGGCGGATTGGACGGCAGGCCGATCACCACAACCGGGTTCATCATGCGCGACGGCGATCGGGTCGATCTGGCCAAGATCGTGATCATCTGTTGTGCTGCCGACGCGCAGTTGGCGCGGCTTCATCTGTCCGGCCCGGCCGTGGCCGACGCCGCGGCGCTGCCGGAGAACACCTGGCTTCGGGTCGAGGGCACCGTGCCTGCCGGGCAGACCTACTCGGGCACGTCGTCGATACCGACACTCGAGGTGTCGGCTCTCACGCGGATTGATCCACCCGCCAACACCTACGGTTGACGGACCGTCGCCGCGATGAGGTCGGCGACCGCGCGCATACCGGCTGCGTTGGGATGCCACGGTTTCGGCCGCCACGGCAGCAGCGAGCCCGCGCCGATGGTCCACGGGTCGGCCGACCAGGCGTGGTGATCGCGGCTGGCATCCGCGGCGTGGACGACTTCACATCCGGTGGCCTGGGCGGCTTCCCGAGTCTCGTCGGCCAGTCGCTGCGCGACGTGACGGCCCAGGTCGGCGACATCGTCGGGCAGTGGTGGGGCGGGTGTTCCGGCCGGCGGCAGCAGGGTCAGGTAGTCCACGAACAGGATTCGCGCGCGTGGAGACTTCTCGCGTAGCGTCTGGCCGACTTCCCGCAGGGACGCGCCCACCTGATCGAGCGCCGCGTCACGCGCCCGCGGATCCAGCAGGTCGCGCAGCCAGCCACCGATCATCGGCATGGACCGCAACATCGTTGGCAGGGTAGCGGCGAACAGCAGTGGGACGTAACCGACGTCGTTGCCGCCGATGGTGACGGTGACCAGTTCCTCCGAGCCGTCCAGGGCGTCGATCTGGGGTGGCGCGCCGCGCTGGGGTTCACGCAGGACGTTGGCGGTGGTGGCTCCGGAGTAGGTGACGTCGACCAGGTCGACACCCAGTTGTTCGGCGGCCAGGTGCGGATAGTTGTTGGCCGACCGGCCGGCCGCGACCGGCGATCCCGTTGCGCGAGGCTTGATTCCGGGCCCAGCCGCCATCGAGCTGCCCAGCGCGACGTACCGGCTCATGCGAGGCTGGGGCTCGACGCCTGCGCCCAGAACCGCTTGGGGATGCGCCCGGCGTGCCGGGCCAGCAGACCGGCGGTGACGGCAGCAGCCATCGCTGCGGCCATCGCGGGCGGGTCGGCGGCACGGGTGACCGCACTCGCCAACAGCACCGCATCACAACCCAATTCCATGGCCAGTGCGGCATCGCTGGCGGTACCGATCCCGGCGTCCAGGATCACCGGCACACCGGCCGCCTCGACGATCATCTCGATATTGTGCGGATTGGAGATCCCCAGGCCGGTCCCGATCGGTGAGCCCAGCGGCATCACCGCCGCGCAACCGATGTCTTCGAGTCGGCGGGCCAGCACCGGGTCATCGTTGGTGTAGGGCAGCACCACGAATCCGTCGTCGACCAATTGCTCTGCCGCACGCACCAATTCGACCGCGTCGGGCAGTAGTGTCCGTTCGTCGGCAATGACCTCGAGCTTGACCCAGTCGGTGCCCAGTGCCTCGCGGGCCAGTTGCGCGGTCAGCACCGCCTCTGCGGCACCGCGGCACCCCGCGGTGTTGGGCAGCGGCGCGATCTCCAGCCGGGTCAACAGGTCCAGCACGCCGGTACCGCCCTCGGCGTCGACTCGGCGCATGGCCACGGTGGTCATCTCGGTGCCCGACGCGATCAGCGCCTCTTCGAGCACCGTCAGGTTCGGCGCACCGCCGGTGCCCATGATCAGCCGCGAGCCGAACATGCGGCCCGCGATCGTGAGTTGCTCAACCACCTTGCACCGCCGTCACCACTTCGATCCGGGCACCCTCGGGTACCGCCGAATTCCATTGTGAGCGAGGAAGAACCGTCCAGTTCACCGCGACGGCGATCCCGCGTTCGGGAAAGCCGAGAGTCTCCAGCAGTCCCGACACCGTGGTGTCGTCGTCGACTTCCCGCTCCTCGTCGTTGACCATCACCTTCACGCCCGTGCTCCAATCAATTCGGCGGCGATCCGCTGCGCGGTCCACGGCGCCAACAGAAATCCCGACCGGCCATGTCCGGTGGCCACCAATGTTCGCTCGTCGAGACGGCCGACGATCGGCATGTTGTCCGGGGTCATCGGCCGCAACCCCGCCGCGCATTCGGCCAGCTCGTATTCGCCCAGAGCCGGCATCACCTCGCAGGCGTCGTCGAGCAGCTCCCGCACACCGGTCACCGCGGGTGCGGTGTCACGGCCGTGCTCGTATTGCGTCGCACCGATCACCACCCCGTCAGCCCGCGGCACCAGGTACACCGAACGGCCGTGCACCCTGGCCCGAACCACGCGTTGCGGCACCGGCATACACCCGCGCCGCCAACGCAACCGCAGTACCTCGCCCTTGACCGGGCGTACCTGCAGACCGGGCCACAGCGCGGGCGCGTCGATGCCGTTGGCGATCACCACGGTGTCCGCGCCGTCGCGAGCGTCGTCGAGCCGCTCCACCGGCGCCGCCCACTGAACGCCGAGCTGCTCGCAGCGGGCCTCGAGGGCACTCACCAGCTTGCGATTGTCCACCGCGAGTTCGTCAGCGGCGATGAAGCCATGCCGAATACCTTGGGCCAGAAGCGGTTCGGTTTCGCGGGCGGTGGTCGTGACCGAAACCGGGTGGCCTTGGGCCGACAGCCAGTCGGCGACCGTCCGAAGGTCTTGAGCATCCGCCCGGTCCACCCCGACCACCAACGACTCACGAGCGGTGACCACATCGTCGGGCAGACCGTCCAGAAAACCGCCGTGCCACAGCCGCAGCGACTCCAGGCCGAGCGCCAGCAGCTTCTCCTCGCCGGGCCAGCCTTCGCTGTGCGGGGCCAGCATGCCGCCGGCCACCCACGAGGCACCCCAGGATGGTGACCGATGTACCCGCACCGCCAGTCCGTCCAGCGCCGCGCGGCGAGCGACCGCGAGACCGATGACACCGCCCCCGACGACGGCCAGAGATTCCTTCGACATATCCCTTTCGCTTCCTTCGCCGGCATGACCCGGATCAGGTGGTGACGGTCTGGAGGGTTATCGCTCCACTCTCAGCCCCGCTCCCGGGGCTCCCGTGCCAACCGTCCACGCTAGCCGCTACCGTCGCGGTGTGCACGAACCTCACACCAGGCTCGCGACCGCACGGCTCTACCTCTGCACCGACGCCCGCCGCGAACGAGGCGATCTGGCCGAGTTCGCCGACGCGGCGCTGGCCGGTGGCGTCGACCTGATCCAGCTGCGCGACAAGGGCTCGCCCGGCGAACAGCAGTTCGGCCCGCTGGAGGCTCGCGAGGAGCTTCAGGCGCTGGAGATCCTGGCCGACGCCGCCCGTCGGCACGGCGCCCTCCTGGCGGTCAACGACCGCGCCGATATCGCCCGCGCGGCCGGTGCCGACGTGCTGCATCTGGGCCAGGACGACCTGCCGCTGGAGGTGGCCCGCGACATCGTCGGCGATCAGACCGTGATCGGCCGTTCCACCCACGCGATCGGTGAGGCTGCCCGCGCACTGACGGAGGACGTCGACTACTTCTGCGTCGGCCCCTGCTGGCCGACGCCGACGAAACCCGGCCGCCCGGCACCCGGTCTGGACCTGGTGCGTGAGGTCGCGGCGGTGCGACCCGACAAGGCGTGGTTCGCCATCGGCGGAATCGACGAGCAGCGCCTGCCCGAGGTCCTGGGGGCGGGCGCGAGCCGAATCGTGGTGGTGCGTGCGATCACCGCGGCCGATGACCCCCGGGCCGCGGCCACCCGGCTGCGCGCAGCGTTGACTAGCTGACCTCAGCGGCCGCCGACGTGCACCACCCGAAGACCCCGGACTGGATCTCGACGGTGTGCGGCACCGGTTTCAGGCATTCGTCATGATCGTGCGCGCTCAGCATCGCGGTGATGCGCAGCCGTTCCCAGCTGGCGGCGAAACCGGGGTGCAGCGGCAGCTCGACCACCTCGTCCTCGGCCACCCAGCGCAATTCGGAGCTCTCCCGGTTGGCCACGGTGTTCAGCAGTTCGGGGGCGTCGGCGACGACGGTCGTGTAGCTCCAGTGCGAACCGCTGGCACCGGAGACCTCCGCGGTCACCACCGTCGCGCGGACATGCACGTGCTCGGCCAGCAGCCCGGCCTCCTCGTGAGCTTCGCGCACCGCGGCCTGCTCGGGGGTTTCATGACTGTCGCGTGCACCGCCGGGCAACGCCCAGGTGCCGCCCTGGTGACTCCACGGGGCGCGGTGCTGGAGCAGTACGGCGGGCGTGCCGTCGGCGCGGGGCGCCCGCAACAACAGACCGGCGGCACCGTACACACCCCAATAGTGGGTGCCGGTATCGGACACCACCCAGCCGTCGCCATCCCCACGCACGCGTTCAGGATAAGCACGCCACGCCGGAGTAGGTCGGTCGATCCCGCCCCATCCGTCACACGACCTCTTAGGATTGTCTCAGGAAGCATGTCGGGTATACCGGCACAGGGCAGCAAGGGATCTGAGACAACAGGGAATGAGGTCCGCGAGCGGTGACCGTTGAGTTGGCACACCCGTCGACTGAGCCGTTGGGGCAACGGACGCCGACCCTGCCCGCTCACCCCCGCTGGTGGTTCCTGCGCAGCACCCCGGGTCGCATCCTCACCCTCGGCCTGATCCTGGCGACGCTGGGGATCCTGTCCGCATTCGCCACCTCGACGACGATCACCAACCGGCAGACCCAGCTGACCACCGTCCTCAACCACACCGAGCCGCTGTCGTTCGCCGCCGGCCAGCTGTACACCACGCTGTCGGTGGCCGACGCCGCGGCGGCGACCGCGTTCATCGCCGGCTCCGAGCCGCGCGCCGTGCGACAGCGGTATGAGCAGGCGATCACCGACGCGGCCGTCGCGGTCACCCGGGCGTCCAGCGGGCTCACCGACGAGCCGCTGGTGCAGCTGCTGGGCCGGATCAACGCGCAGCTGGCGGTCTACACCGGGCTGATCGAGACGGCGCGCACCAACAACCGGATGGGCAACCCGGTCGGCTCGTCGTACCTGTCGGAGGCGTCGGCGCTGATGCAGCAGCAGATCCTGCCCGACGCGCAACGGCTCTACGAGGAGACCTCGGCCCGAGTCGACGCCGAGACCACGGCCTCCACCCGGATCCCGGCGCCGGTGATCGCGATCGTGGCGGTGACCCTGCTGTTCGGGGTGTTCGGCCATCGGTGGCTGGCCGACCGCACCAAACGCCGGATCAATGTGGGTCTGATCGCCGGCGGTCTGGCGATCGTCGTGATGGTCATCTGGGTGGGGTCGGCACTGCTGATCTCCACCGCGGGCAGCCGGGCGGCCAAGGACACCGCGGCCGAGTCACTGAAGACGGTGACTAACCTGGCGATCACCGCCCAGCAGGCTCGCGCCGACGAGACGCTGTCGCTGATCCGGCGGGGCGACGAAGACGTCCGGAAACGCTCCTACTACCAACGCGTTGAAGCCATGCACACTCAGCTCGCCGACTATCTGGCCCGCAACGACGCCATCGCCAAGAACGATCTGGCCAACGCCGACCAGCTGCTGACCAAGTGGCGGCAGGCCGATGAACGGATCAACGCCTACATCTCGGTCGGCAACTACCAGGCGGCCACCCAGGTGGCGCTGGGCACCGGCGAGGACGACTCGACGCCGGCGTTCGACAAGCTCGACGACGCGCTGTCCCTCGGTATCCGGGAGAGCCGCAACCAACTCCGCAACGACATCCTGTCCGCCAGGCGGGTGCTGTCGGGCACGACGGTCGGCGGTGTGGTGCTCTCGGTCGGCGCGGCGTTGGCGGTGGCGCTGGGGCTGTGGCCGCGGCTGAGCGAGTACCGCTGATGAAAATGCGCCGGATGCTGTGCCTCGTGATCGCCGCGGCGATCGCCCTTTCCGGTTGCGCCAAGACCGAATACCTGGGAACCCCACCGGTGCCGACCCTGGCACCGCCGACACCGGCCGGCATGCAGGAGCTGGCGCCCGAACCGCCGCAGCCGCCGGACCCGACCGAGAACAACTGCGATCGGACCGCCAGTCTCAAACCGTTCCCCACGAAGGCTGAGGCCGACGCGGCGGTGGCGGGCATCCGCGGTCGTGGGCGCCTGATCGTCGGCCTGGACGTCGGGAGCAACCTGTTCTCGTTCCGCGATCCGATCACCGGGGAGATCACCGGTTTCGACGTCGACATCGCCGGTGAGGTGGCTCGCGACATCTTCGGCACCCCCTCGGCCGTCGAATACCGGATCCTGTCCTCGGCCGACCGGATCACCGCGTTGCAGAACAACACCGTCGACATCGTGGTCAAGACCATGACGATCACCTGTGAGCGCCGCAAGCTGGTGAACTTCTCCACGGCGTATTTCACTGCCTATCAACGCATTCTGGCCCCGCGGGAGTCGGCCATCTCGCAGGCGTCCGATCTGTCCGGTCGGCGGGTGTGCGTGGCCAGCGGCACGACGTCCTTGGACCGGGTGCGCCAGATCGCCCCGCCGCCGATCATCGTGACGGTGGTCAGCTGGGCGGACTGCCTGGTGGCCCTACAGCAGCGTGAGGTCGACGCGATCAGCACCGACGACTCGATCCTGGCAGGCCTGGTGGCCCAGGATCCGTACTTGCACATCATCGGACCGAATATGGCCCAGGAGCCGTACGGCATCGGGATCAATCTGGCCAACACCGGTTTGGTGCGGTTCGTCAACGGCACGCTGGAACGCATCCGGCGCGACGGCACATGGAACACGTTGTACCGCAAATGGTTGACGGTGCTGGGGCCCGCGCCCGCTCCCCCGACACCGAGGTATCTGGACTGATGGAAACCCCGGATCAGCCAGAGGTCGACGTCGGCACCCAGCCGGCGAGTTTCGACGACCTCGCCGTCGATTCGATGTCGACGATGCGGCCGATGGCCACCCAGGCGATCTTCCGGCCCAACTTCGACGATGACGACGACGACTCGGTCGGCAGCGTGGGCACCGAGCCGGAAGCCATGCACCATCCGACCGTTGCCCGCAAGCTCTCGCCGACCCGGCGCCTGGGCGGCGGCCTGGTGGAGATTCCCCGGTTCCCGGAGATCGACCCGCTGACAGCGTTGATGGTCGATCCCGTTGTCGCGGAGTCGAAACGGTTCTGCTGGAACTGCGGACGCCCGGTGGGCCGCTCGACCAAGGATGGCGCGGCCGACTCCGAAGGGTGGTGCCCGCACTGCGGCAGCGCGTATTCGTTCGTGCCGCAACTGGTTCCCGGCGATATGGTCGCCGATCAGTACGAAATCAAGGGCTGCGTCGCGCACGGCGGCCTGGGCTGGGTGTACCTGGCCGTCGACCACAACGTCAACGAACGCCCGGTGGTGCTCAAGGGCCTGGTGCATTCCGGTGACGCCGAGGCGCAGGCGATCGCGATGGCCGAGCGCCAGTTCCTCGCCGAGGTCGTCCACCCGTCGATCGTGAAGATCTTCAACTTCGTCGAGCATCCCGACAAGCACGGTGAGCCGGTCGGCTACATCGTGATGGAGTACGTCGGCGGTAAGTCGCTGAAAATGCCCAAGGGCGAGAAGCTTCCGGTGTCGGAGGCGATCGCCTACGTGCTGGAGATCCTGCCCGCGCTGGGCTATCTGCATTCGATCGGCCTGTGCTACAACGACCTCAAACCCGAGAACGTGATGGTCACCGAGGAACAGCTCAAGCTGATCGACCTCGGCGCGGTATCGCGGATCAACTCGTTCGGCTACCTCTACGGCACACCCGGCTACCAGGCGCCTGAGATCGTGCGTACCGGCCCGACCGTCGCCAGTGATATCTACACGGTCGGCCGCACGCTGGCCGCGTTGACACTGGATCTGCGAACGCGCAAGGGCCGCTATGTCGATGGCCTGCCCGACGACGATCCGGTGCTGCTGAAATACGATTCGTTCGCCAGGCTGCTGCGCCGGGCCATCGATCCCGATCCGCGTCGCCGGTTCGCCAGCGCCGAGGAGATGTCCGGGCAACTGCTGGGTGTGCTGCGCGAGGTGGTCGCCGAGGACACCGGAGTCCCGCGGCCTGGTCTGTCGAACGTGTTCACCCGCACCCGCGCGGCGTTCGGCGTGGAATTGCTGGTGGCCCACACCGATGTCTACCTCGACGGGCTGGCCCATGCCGAGAAACTGACGGCCGCCGAAATCGTTACCGCACTTCCGGTTCCGCTCGTGGATCCCACCGATATCGCCGCAACCGTACTCTCGTCAACGGTGCTCTCGCAGCCCGTCCAGACGCTGGACTCGCTGCGCGCGGCCCGGCACGGCGTACTGGATGCCGAGGGCGTCGATCTTGCCGAATCGATCGAACTTCCCCTGATGGAGGTGCGGGCACTGCTCGACCTCGGCGACGTCGCCAAGGCGAACCGCAAGCTCGACGACCTGGCCGAGCGGGTGGGGTGGCGCTGGCGGCTGATCTGGTTCAAGGCCGTCTCCGAGGTGTTGACCGGTGACTACGAGTCGGCGACAAAGCATTTCACCGAGGTCCTGGACATCTTCCCGGGTGAGCTGGCGCCGAAGCTGGCCTTGGCGGCCACCGCCGAGCTGGCCGCAACGTCCGACGAGCTGCCGTTCTATCGGACGGTGTGGCACACCGACAACAACTCGATTTCAGCCGCCTTCGGCCTGGCCCGGGCGCAGTCGGTCGAAGGCGACCGCGAGGACGCGGTGAACACACTCGACGAAGTCCCGGCTTCGTCACGGCATTTCACCACCGCGCGGTTGACCAGTGCGGTGACGCTGCTGTCCGGGCGGTCGGCGCACGAGCTCACCGAAGAGCAGATCCGCGATGCCGCGCACCGGGTGGAGGCACTGCCCGACTCCGAGCCGCG
The DNA here is from genome assembly GCA_004362315.1 of Mycobacterium sp. BK086. Lineage (GTDB taxonomy): Bacteria > Actinomycetota > Actinomycetes > Mycobacteriales > Mycobacteriaceae > Mycobacterium. The sequence goes on along the minus strand of SNWL01000008.1, from coordinate 165,943 downwards.
GGTATTGCAGATCCGTGCGCTGGTCCTGGGCACCGCGATGGACTGGATGTCCGAGAACTCGGCAAGCACGAACCACATCCTCGGTTTCCCGTTCACCGAACACGGTCTGCGCCTTGGTGTCGAAGCCTCGTTGCGCAGCCTGGCCCGGGTGGCCACCAGCCAGGCGCACCGCTATGCGCTGGTCGACATGGCGAACAACGTGCGGCCCACGAGCACGTTCTAATGCTGGAAACGATCGCGCAATTGCGGATCGTTCTCCCACCACAGCGTCGACGCGGGGCTCTCGTCCAACGCGGTGTCGACCTCGACTGCTCGTCGGCGTTCGTGCGAACCGAGCCTGCGCATGAGAACCACGAGGAATGGGATGCTCAGCACGTCCCCGGCGATCCACAGGATGCCCGCACCGATGGACTGGTCAATCCGCGCACTCGGTCCCCAATTGCGTTGTAGTGCAGTGTAATAGTCAGCGGCGACGAGCGGTCCCAGCCACAGGACGATACCGAGCAGGCCGTCAGCCAGGGACTCGACAACGCTGATCCCGATGGATACCAGCGGGGAAAAGCGCTGCGGTACCGGATCGGCCTGCAGGCGAGCGTAGAAATAGCCGAAACCGATGAACACGAGAAGCCCCTGCGTCACGACGGCCAGCGGTCCGGTCATCGAGGCGACGTACCAGGGTGTCAGGTACAGCAGCCAGGGAGTGGCCAGCATGGCGATGGACGTCACGAGTGGCGAGCAGGCGATCCGCAGGAATCTCGAGTCCAGTTGCGACTCCCCCACGCCCAACACGGTCAGCGGCCGGCTCAGGGCCAGCAGGAACGGCACGACCTGCAACAGCAGCAGCACCTGCAGCGCGCGAACCCAGAACAGCACGGGCGCGTAGGTGCCCACGGCGCTGAAGGTCGCCACTGCCCACACCGCGATGGCCGACACGAAGCACGTCCCGCGAACCACGGCTGCCGACCGTACGCCGACTAGCTTGGGATCGACTGTGCGCTCACGGCGTCGACTGTGCGCTCAGGGCGACGTTCGGCCGAGAATCCCGCCCTGGACGCACACTCGAAACCCTCAGCGCACAGTCAGTTCTCGCTTGGCGATCGCGCGCCGTGCCCGAAGCAGGATGTCTTTGGGATGGTCCTCAGCGACCACTCGGACCATCAGCCAGCCCAGCTCTTCGACCAGGTCCTTGCGGCGCGCATCTCGCACATACTGTCGCCTGTCCGTGCGGTGATGGTCACCGTCGTATTCGACACCGACCATCAATTCCGGCCAGCCCATATCCAGATAGGCGACAACCGTGCCGTCCTCGGCGTACACCGGTACCTGGGTTGTCGGTCGCGGCAGCCCGCCCCGAATCAGAACCAGTCTCAAGTACGACTCCTGCGGGGACTCTGCGCCTCGGTCGATCAGGTCAAGTGCTGATTCCAGCTGGCGCAGCCCACGCGCACCGGGATGGCGGGCGGCCACCGCCGCAACCTCCTCGGCGCGCAGCTTGGTCGCTCGCGCCAGCGCATCGAGCCGAGCGACACCGGATGACAACCTGCCGCGCCGCCCAATGTCAAAGCCTGTCCTGGCTGGGGTCGTCACCCGTCGACCGTCGAGCAGTTGCACCTCGTCGTCATGCAGCAGCGACCGCCGGGTCACGACTCCAGAGGGTGGTCGTGCATTGTGGTGGATCAGCTCAACGGGCGTGTCGTCCGAAATCCATTTCGTGCCATGCACCGCCGCGGCAGAGAGCCCAGCGATGGTGGCCTCGCGATGCGACCACAACCACGCGGCGGCAATTCGCTCGCACAGTGAGATCTCAGTCTTTCTGTCCACGTATACGTCAGGAAACAGCGCACGGAATCGAGTTCGCAGCTGATGGCGATTCAGCAGCCCACATGCCAGAGCTTCGCTCCCGATAAAGGGCTGGTTGCCATCCCACACGGGTGCAGGTTGCCATGCGACCCGGCACCGTGCCTTCGGCTATCCACAGGATCGACGGTGACTCCCGGCGTCAGCGCTCCAGTTTCTCGGCGAGCTGGCCGAACGTGACGATCCAGCCGGTGTGGAACGATTCGAATTCGCTTGGCGGCAGCAGGGAATGCTCGATCGACATCAACGTCTCGTCGGCGCCGACAGCCTCGAACGTCACGGTGACGACACTGGCCTGTGTCGGATCTTCCCAGTTGGAGTTGCTCCACGTGAACCGGAGCAGGTGTGGGCGCTCGATGGTCAGGAACTGCCCGCTGATGAGCACCCGCGCGCCCGAGTCGTCGACGTCGAAGCGCACCGTGCCCCCGACGCGGGCGTCGACGCTGACATCGACGACGCGCACCGGGTGCGGACACATCCACTCCTGCAGCGCCTCCGGATCAAGCCACTCGTCGAACACGTCCTCCGGTATGGCCGGCATGACCCGCTCGACGACGACGGTCACGGTCTCGCTCATCGGCCCTGCCCTTTCTTTCGGCGCAGGCGCGCCGCCAGTGCATCGGCGCGCGCCGACCAGAACCGGGTCTGCTCGTCGATCCAATGTTGTGCTGCGCTAAGCCCTTCCGGCCGCAGGGACACCCAGTGTTCGCGGCCGCGCACCTCGCGCTGGATCAGTCCGGCCGATTCCAGCACGCCGATGTGGCGCGAGACCCCGGCGAACGTCATCGGCAACGGCGCCGCGAGGTCGGTGATCCGAGCGTCGCCGCCCCGCAGCGCCTCGATCAGGTGCCGCCGGGTCGGATCGGCCAGTGCGGCGTACGCACGGTCCAGAACCTGATCTTCAACCATCTTGTTGACTATAGACCCGCAGCCGTGGTTCTCTGGAGGAAGATATTCAACGTATTTGTTTAATGTTTACGAGGGAGCACCGATGAAGACACCTGACATCGTCTCGGCACAGGACTGGGACGCCGCCCGCCAACATCTCCTCGTCAAGGAGAAGGAGCTGACCCGAGCGCGCGACGCGCTGGCCGCGCAGCGACGGCGAATGCCCTGGACACCGGTCGACAAGACGTACGAGTTCGACGGGCCCGACGGCACCGTGAGCCTGCTCGACCTGTTCGACGGCCGCCGCCAGTTGATCGTCTACCGCGCCTTTCTGGATCCCGGCGTCCACGGCTGGCCCGACCACGGTTGTGTCGGATGTTCGTTGATGGCCGACCACATCGGCAACCTCGCGCACCTGAACGCCCGCGACACCACTCTGGTCTACACATCGCGCGGACCCCAGACCGACGTCGCGCGCATCAAGGCCGCCATGGGCTGGGACATCCCGTGGTTCACAATGCTGCCCGGTCCCGACAACGCCTTCGACGTCGACTTCGGCGTCGACCAATGGCACGGCACCAATGCCTTCATTCGTGACGGCGACCAGATCTACCGTACCTACTTCATCGACAGCCGCGGTGACGAGATCTTCGTCAACACATGGCATTTCCTCGACATGACCGCCTTGGGCCGCCAGGAGACCTGGGAGGATTCGCCGCAGGGCTACCCGCAGAGCAAGCCTTACGAGTGGTGGAGCTGGCACGACAACTACCCCGAGCACATTCCGTCGCGCTGGTTCGGCGATCCCGACCCCGACGACCCAGGAGACCCCCGCCCGCCGCGCTAGATCACCGTCATGCAGGCCTGGGCGATCGCCAATTCCTCGTTCGTCGGGATCACCAGGACCGTGGTCGGTGACTTGTCGGCCGAAATCCGTCGCGCACCCCGGGCCGGACTTTCGTTGAGATGCTCGTCGAGCTCGATCCCCAACGGCGCCAGCCCGGTCAGCGCATCGCGGCGCACACGCGCGTCGTTCTCACCCACACCGGCGGTGAACGTCACCACATCGGTGTGCCCGAGGACAGCCAGATACGCGCCGACGTACTTGCGCAGCCGATGGATATACACGTCGTAGGCCAATTGCGCTGCCTCGTCGCCGGATTCGATCCGCTGATGCACGACCCGGAAGTCGATCTCGCCACCGAGCCCGTACATACCGGCGTGTCGATTGAGCATCGTCTCGATCTCCTCGACACCCATTCCGGCCGTGCGCCACAGGTACACCAGGACGCCGGGATCGATGTCCCCGGAGCGGGTTCCCATGACCAGCCCCTCCATCGGTGTGAGGCCCATCGAGGTGTCGACCGGCCGGCCGCCCGCGATCGCCGACGCCGACGCTCCGTTGCCCAGGTGCAGGACGATCTGGTTGAGCGATTCGATCGGAGCATCGAGGAACTGCGCGGCGTGCTGGCTGACGTACTGATGCGAGGTGCCGTGGAAGCCGTAGCGGCGAATCTGCCAGCGCTGCGCCAACTCCCGGTCCATCGCATACGTGGCCGAGGCGGCGGGCAGGTCGTGAAAGAACGCGGTGTCGAACACCGCGACGTGTGGCAGATCCGGCAGCACCCGGCGGGCGACTTCGATACCCAGCACCGCGGGCGGGTTGTGCAGCGGTGCCAGCGGGGCGAGCTCCTCCAGCTTGGCGATCACCGCGTCGTCGATGACGGTGGGGCGATAGAGATCCTGGCCCCCGTGCACCACCCGGTGACCGACGGCGACCAGCCCTAGGCTGTCCAGCGCCTGGCCGGCCTCGGCGAACAAATCGAATGCCGTCCGCAGCGCGGCCTCGTGGTCGCCGACAGGGCCGTCGCGGCGAATCTCATTGTTGCCCAGCACCAGTGTCGCGGTGGAGGTCTGCTCACCGATCCGCTCGACAATCCCGTGGGCCAGCGACGCCCCAGTATCGGGTTGCACCAGTTGGTATTTCAGCGACGACGAACCAGAGTTGAGCACCAGGACGGTATCGGTCATCCCCTAAGCTTCCCCTATCCGCGCCGGGCCGTGACCGTTGCCAGCCAAACGTTAACCTGCGCGACGCGCGTTTCAGGCACCCGGGTCTGACGGTGCCTGCGATGCGGCGGCGGCGTTGCGGCGCCGACCCGACCGCAGGGTCGCCGCGACAATCGCGATCGCCGCGAGCACACCCACCCCGATGCCGACGAAGACCAGCGGGCTCGTCTTGTGCGGCGGCGCCGGTTGAAAGGTGTCGGCCTCGGCGCGCACGGCGACGTTGGTCGGCACGCCATCGGCACCGGCGGCCAGGACGTCTCCGGTCAACTCCGCCCACCCGTTCTTGAGGCCCGCCAGGTAGCTGAACAGCGGGTCGACCAGGTTCCACCCGGTGGTCGTGGTGACGAGCACAACCGCACGGTTTCGGGGGCGGTCGGCAAAGGCCTGAATCGACCCGATCCCCCCGTCGACGTTGAGGCCGAGCTCGCTGGGCAGTCGGACAGTCACCCCCGCGCCGTCGCCCCCGACCGGCGGGTTCAGCGAGGTTTGCCGTATCGCCATGGCGTTGGCCACGATCAATGCGCCGGTTGCGGCGTCGGCGGCGGTCTTCACGTCCACGACCTGAGGTGTCAGCTGGCGGCTGGTGAGGCTCGCGATCTCGGCGACGATCTGGGCGGCATAAGACAGCTGGTTGGGCCCACTGCCGTCAAGGGCGACCATGAAACCTGGACTGAACTCCGATGGCAGAGCGGTGAATCCATCGAGCGGGGGCCCACCCCGGTGGATGGTCAACGTCGAACGTGGATCGACCTGGAAGGTGAGGGGGGCCAGCAGCGGTCCGCACACCTGGACCGGGGTATAGGTGAGGGTGAAGTCCAGGTTGATTCCCTGGCCGAAGTCGGGGCGCTCCAAGTCGAAGGTCGTGTCGAGGCGACCACTGCCGTCCAGCAACGCCCGGTAGACGACGACGCCTTTGGAGCGAATCACCACGGCTCCCCGGTCATCCTTGGCGACGGGCGTGTAGTCGGCGAGCAGGTGCACCTGGACGCTGTCGATGCGGCCGGCACTCAGCGCTGACCGGTCGACACCGACCGACATGGTGCCGGTCCGCAGGACATCGGTCTTCCCGGCCATTTTCAACTGGCTGAACGTCAGCGTGTCTCCGCCGCGGGTCTCAGTGGCGCCTGCCTGGTCGACCCGCGCAGTGGGAGACTGCACCAGCGACTGCATCTGGGTGACGAGCAACGAAATCTGAGCTGTCAGCGAGTCACCACGGCCCGAAATCCGAAGGTAGGCAGCCGGACTGCTCGGGTTCACCACGGTGTAGCCCACCGGTCCGGCCTCGACCACGATCGCCCGCTCCATAGACGGCGCCGGTGGCGGTATCGCGCCACGCGGCTGGGTGAGGACCGAGATCGCCAGCGGTTGGGGTTGATAGAGCCGCGCCAACGTGGATACCAACGTCAGCACCGCCTGCTTCTCAGCCGTGTCGGCGTCGGTCGGTGCGTAGATCGTGAACCGCTTCACCACCGACGGGAAGAAACTCGCCACCGACGTCACCGCGGGTTCGACCCCCGCGAACACCGTCACCAGATTGTTCAGCGTCAGTTGCTGAGTGGCGCAGACCTCGTCGGCACGTTCGATCGGATGGAAGGCAAACGACAAGTCGACTGACGAGGGCCCTCGCCGCGCTGCCGAGATATCGATGTCGAACGGTGTCACGAGCCGATCGGGCCCGGCGGCAGGCACATAAACCGCACCGAGGAACGTGCCGTCGCCACCATCGACCTCGACGTAGCCGGGGCTGACATTCATGGGCACCTCGATCGACCCCTGCACCCGCGCGGCTGTCAGCCCGGCGGGCACCGGCACGGTGACACCCATGTTGGCGTTGGGTCCCAGAACCAGAGAAGGGTTCAATCCGAGGGCAGTCCATGGCAACGGCAACGCCGTTACTGCCGGATCGGCGGGTTGATCGGGAGCAGCACCCGCCGGACCCGTAGCAGGCCCGGCGAGAAGGGTGGGCAGGGCCAGCAAAATGGCGGAAAGAATGGTGCGCAGGGCGTTCCGAAAGAAGATCATGATTGGCCACCAACGAAACTACCGGCACTCGAACCGCGGCGTCGCAGCAAAATCGTTGAGAAAACTGAACTGACCGGATGCACGCTGTCTACTTTCGGTGTTCGAGTCTCGCAAGACTAACAGGCGCGGCACGTTACCGGTCGGCACATCGGATCATGCGTGTTCTTCATCGATGGACGGCGACGTTCGCTGGTCGCATGCCCGACACAGGAAGATCTCCGTCGGGCAACACATGTGAGGTGCCAAGTGCGCAAACGGCACGACCCCCACTGCGGGATGTCAAACTACCTTGTGAGAGAGCGCCAAGAAGGTAGGCGCTTATCGGACGTCCGGCGTGCGAGTGGAAGTTACGCTGGCCGTACCGGCGATGGAGGGGTCGCAATTGACTAGTCAGGACTTGACGCAGATCTTGCGGTCCCGCTGGAAGATCATTTGCGGGACAATCGCCGTCACAATTCTTGCCGCGGTGGCATATCTGCTCCTGGTCACTCCCCAATACGAAGCCTCGACGCGCCTGTTTGTCGGGGCGACGGCAGACGGCAATGCCACCCAGGCAAACGACGGCGGGTTGTTTGCGCAGCGCCGCGTGGTCTCCTACACAAAGCTTCTGGCTAGCGAAATCCTCGCGCAGCGCACGATCGACAAACTCAACCTCGATATGACCCCGGCGCAACTGCAGCAGAAGATCACCGCCAGCGCCCCGGCGGACACGGTCCTGATCGATGTCTCGGTGCTGGATCCATCGCCAACGCGGGCGCGCGATATCGCCAACACACTGTCCGACGAATTCACCGTCATGGTCGCCAATCTGGAGACGCCCTCGGGAGGACTTCGGCCAAACGCCCAGGTAATAGTTCAGCAACGCGCAGAGGAGCCCGCTACTCCGGCAACTCCGAGGAAAAAGCGGATTCTCGGCATTGCCGGGGCATTGGGGCTCGTGATCGGCGTCGTCCTGGCGGTGATCCGCGACCGTCTCGATCGCAGCGTGAGGAAACTGACGGAGGTCGAAAAGGCGACCGGCGTCGGCGTCATCGGCTCGATCCCCTTTCGGCCTGAACGCCAACAGCAACCGGTGATTGCGTTCGCGAACGATCGCTCCGTTGTTGCCGAGGCTTTCCGAGCGTTGCGGATCAACCTGCAGTCTTTGGAGATCGCGAACACGTCGCGGATCGTCGTGATGGCGAGCCCCATGCCCGATGAAGGCCGGACGACAACAGCGATCAATCTTGCGTTGGCGCTGGCAGAAGCGGACCAGAATGTGATCGTCGTCGACGGCGATCTTCGACATCCTGAGGTCGCCTCGTACCTCGACATCGATCAGCAGATCGGCTTCAGCACGGTGGTGTCCGGCGGGGCGCCATTGAGCGAAGCACTGCAGGCCTCTCGTTTTCCGCGATTGACCGTGCTGCCCGCTGGCGCCCCGCCCGACAATCCGACGGAATTACTCGGGTCTCAGGCCGCCAGAGAAGTTCTGACCGAATTGGCCACGACGTTCGACTACGTCATCGTCGATTCGCCGCCGATGCTGGTCACAGACGCGGCGATCCTGGCCGGAGATTCTCAAGGGGTGTTGCTCGTCGCCCGGTTCGGTCAGACGACGCGCACGCAGCTTGCCCACGCAGCAGAGGCCCTCAGCCGGGCCGGGGCACCCTTGCTCGGCGCCGTGGTGACGATGGCCCCAACCAAGAAGCCGAACTCCGTTGAGACGAGGTATTACAGTGCCCCGCAGCAGAATTCGAGCTCACCAAGCCGTCGGGGTCGCCGCCGCTCGCAACAGAAGTGATCTAGGTCGGCAGAGTCATGGCGCGAAACCAATCGGCAGACAACGGAACACAAGCCGCCTTCATAGCCGCGCCACCGAGATCGGCGGGCGGTAATCCCAGGCCTTCGCCGACTGGTCCGAATGCGCTGGGAACTTTTCTGTCGGCGCCCGTCCGTGGGATCGACGCCGCGGCATCGGGCCTTCGAGCCGGCAACCGTGCGTATGTCGTGTTGCTGGCGACCGCGATGAGTCTCGTGGTGATACCCGAAGTCATCAACCACCTGATCCTCAAGCACACACCCGATCTCGAAATCGAACGAGCCTTGATCTCCGCGGAGGCCCCCATCGCGGGTCTTTCCCGATGGGCCTTCTCGGGCCTGTTACTTGTCGTGGCAGGTGTGATCGCATTCATGCCCGGCCATCCGAACCGGGACATCACCTGGTTGGGCCTGTTGTTGCTGGCACTGAATCTGCCGTATGTCATCGGGCCAGAACCGGTGTTGCCACCGGACTTGATAAAAATCGTGCTGGCCAACGTTGTGCTGGTGGCGATTTGGAACACCGGGGCACGGGTAGCCGAACTGAAGTGGATTCCGATCCTGGTGACGTGCGTCGGCGTGTACTCCATCATCGGTGGGCTGCTTATCCCCGAATACATGATGTACAACCTGGTGTCGCGGAAATCCCTGGTTGCCGGTTGGGAATTGGCCGGCCCGTTTGGTCAGAGCAACGCCCTCGGGATGTATTGCGGGGTCGCATTTTCCTTGGTTCCGCTCATACCTGGGACCAGGTGGCGGGTGATCTGCGCGTCGATCCTGTTCACGACGATTGTTCTGTCAGCCACCAGAACCGCGGTTACCGCTTCGGCGGTTGTCATGCTGTGGTGGACACTGTGCTGGCTGCGCACGATGGTTTCGGTCCGGCTCGCGGGCACCGTGCTTGCGAGCCTTGCCCTTTCGGCCGCACTTGTTGTTCCACTGTTGGATCTGAGCCCAGAAACGTTCACCGGACGTGCGTTCATCTGGTCGCAAGCCCTGGATTTCTGGCAGCATTCCCCGTTCGTCGGTTCGGGTTTCAACTGGTTCTTGGCCTACGGCCAGTCGGCGGCGGAGCTCGTGATCTGGGCAGGCCCGGGCACCGGTCACAACATTCTCATCGATACGCTCGTGAAGTCAGGCTTGGCCGGGGTGGCCGCATTGCTGCCGATCTGGATCGGTGCGATCGTCGCCGTTCGCGCGATACGCCTCCGCAATGAGCAGATCGCCGTTTTCGGCTATCTCATAGCATTTTTCGTCATCGCAACAACCGAAGCCGTGTGGGACCTCTGGCCCAATATGCAGCAGTTCCCGACCAGCGGTCTGATCTTCGCGACACTACTCATGGCTCGAGACAGAGACAGAGCCACGGAAGGGCAGACATGATGGCGAAACGTTCCGGCTCCGCTCGCGTGCTGTACTCCGGGTTCCACTATCTCCACCTCAATCCCGGCTCGGGGTACGACCAGGTCGTCGCTGATCCCCGCGACTATGTGAGCGGGGAGAACCTGCCCTTCGCGGATCGTCTCGAATCCACCCGACCGCGGCACCTGAACTTCCTCTTGCTGGACCTGCTCACCATCGTGCGGGGCCTCCGCTACGACGCGGTGCACTACTTCCACCCGGAGGCGACGGCGTACGTGTCGCCCTGGATACTTCGCCTGCTCGGGAAGCGCATCGTCTACACGGTCCATCTCGACGACACTCAGTGGTTCGGACCGACGCGCAGCACGCACCACCGCATCAAGCAGTTCTCGCTGGGCGCCGCGCATGTCGTCGTGGCCTTGAGCAGCCAGCAGCGCGAGGTCTTCAGCCGGCTGCTTCCCAACGCGGAAGTGGAATTCGTACCTCACGGGTTCACCTTCACCCAAGACGGTGAGCCTTCTGTCGAGCTCTTCGAAAAGCGCTCCCGGGAGCCGCGGCGTCTGATCGTCGTCGGTGCCAACTACCGCGACTTCGATATGGTGGAACAGATTGCGGCGCAACGCGGTTCGCGTTCAGTCCAGATCAGCCTCGTCGGCATGGACGAGGCGACTCGCGATCGCTTCGCCGAACACACCGGCGTGGTGTGCCACCCGCGACTCGACGCGCAGAGCTACAACACCCTGATGCGGGAGTCGTTCGCCCTGCTACTCCCGTTGACGTTTGCAACCGCGAACAATGCGCTGCTGGAGGCCTACAACTGCTATCTACCCGCGCTCTTGAGCCGTATCGACGGTGTGACGGACTACGTCGCCGACGGCGATCGCTTGTTGTTCTCATCGCCAGAGGAGTTCTGGTCGAAATACGATGCGCTCGCAGCGCTCGGTCCCGAGGAGTTGCGTGCCTACAGCATCGCCCTGCACGATGCGGCACGGGATCGTTTTTCGTGGCCGACGGTTCGCGTCGACCTCGCCAAACTCTACGCAACGCCACCGCCGAGACCGTAGTCTGGTTGGGCCATTGGCATTCGGGGGTGTCGGCGAAGGGGTCAGCATGAGGACCGTCGAGGAGATTTTCTCAGACACGATCGCGGTCAAAACGCGGATCGTCAGCGACGCAGTGTTGCTGGAAACCGCTCGGGCGGTAGGGGATCACCTGATTGTCGGCTACCGGGCCGGAGCCCGGGTCTTCATGTGCGGGAACGGTGGCAGCGCGGCGGACGCCCAGCACTTCGCAGCCGAGCTGACCGGCCATTTCATCTTCGATCGACCACCACTCGGCGCTGAGGCGCTCCATGCCAATTCCTCCCACATGACAGCGGTCGCAAACGACTACGACTACGACACAGTCTTTGCCCGGGCCCTCGAGGCCTCCGCCCGCCCGGGTGACACACTCGTGGCGATCAGCACCTCTGGCAATTCCGCAAACGTCATTCGGGCCGCGACCACAGCCAAGCAGTTGGGGGTCGCGGTGGTGGCCATGACCGGCGAGTCCGGTGGTCAGCTCGCGGGGCTCGCAGATTTCTTGATCAATGTGCCATCCCGAGACACAGGCCGGATCCAGGAATCCCATATCGTCTTCATCCACGCCATATCCGAGCATGTCGAATACGCGCTCTTCGCTCCCCAGACGTAGCGAGCGGGACCCTGGCGCCTTTCGCGGACGGTTGCCGCGGAGCGCGCGGCCTGGGCGTCGTGGGTCCTTGTCGACAGAGATGGCTGAGCCGAGGGGAGATCCCGTATGACATGCCTGCGTGGACGGGCACCGTTGCGCCTGGGTCTGGGCGGCGGCGGCACAGACGTAGATCCGTATTCGACCGAATTCGGTGGGCGCATTCTCAATGCCACCATCGACAAGTACGCGTATGCGTTCGCCGAGCGAAAAGCCGGAAAGACAGTGGCATTTCGTTCCCCCGATCGGTCGCGGGCCGGCGAAGCCCACATCGACGATCTCCCCTCGCTCGAGGCGGCCTTTCCGCTGCATGTCGCTGTCTACCGGCGAGTGGTCTCAGACTTCAACGGCGGCGTACCGTTTGCGCTCGACCTTGCGACACAGGTCGACGCACCCCCGGGTTCTGGACTGGGCTCATCGTCGGCGCTCGTGGTCGCCATGCTGATCACCACATGCGAACTGATCGGCGTATCGCCTGGACCGTACGAGCTGGCCCGCACGGCGTGGGAGATCGAACGCGTCGATCTCGGCATGGCAGGCGGCTGGCAGGATCACTACGCCGCGGCGTTCGGTGGCTTCAACTTCATGGAATGCCATCGCAGCGGCGACGTGATCGTCAACCCGCTTCGCATACGTCGTGAGGTGATAGCGGAACTGGAGGCGTCGCTGCTTCTGTATTTCGGTGGAGTATCACGGTTGTCCTCAGAGGTCATTGCCGAACAGCAGCGGCACGTGGTGGAACGCGACGAGGATGCCCTGGCGGCGACTCACACCATTCGGGCAGAAGCACTTGAGATGAAAGACCTTCTCGTGGTGGGCGATATGCCCGGCTTCGCAGACTCTCTGCTTCGGGGCTGGGAAGCAAAGAAACGGCTCGCCTCGCGAATCTCCAACCCGGAGATCGAACGGGCATATCAGGTGGCGGCATCTCACGGCATGGTGGCCGGCAAGGTCTCAGGCGCCGGCGGTGGTGGCTTCCTGATGATGATCGTCGACCCTCGCCGGCGTATCGAAGTTGCCGAGAACCTGGAGCGTGAGTGCGGAGGGGCAATCACCCCTTGCCTTTTCACCAAGGGCGGGGCGACCACCTGGAGAATGCCAGCGCCGAAGATCGGACAGACAATCGGAGCCGAATAGAGCAGCGCCTCGCGATCGCTTCGATCAAACTTTGCGCTTCCGAACATTCCCCAGAACTGCGAGAAACTCCCGCATTTCGCTACGAAAGTTCGGTACGAGCAGCAGCCCGGCGACCACCGCCAACGATGAGACCGTCGTAGCTGTCAACACCCAGATCGCGTGCCAGCCAACGCGAGTCAACACCTCGCTGACGACCAGTCCGATTGCCACCACCGGAATCAAGTAGACGAGGCGTTTCAGCGACGGCAGCAGAAATTCTCGCGCGGGGAATCCGAGCCTGGGCAACCCGATCGTGGTCGACACGAGCCAGTTCAGCACCAGGCTAAGGGCATAGAGCGAGGCGACCCACTCCGCTCCCCTGGTGTTGAAGATGAAATACATCGCCGTTATCGGCACCCAGACCGACGCATCAAGAGCCCACAGAAATCCCAGCCGCCCCTTGTGCGTGAACAACCAGTAGTTCACATATCCGAAGATCTGAAAGATTCCGCCAACGGCGAGAATCTGAGCGAGTTGCCCTGACGGGCGCCACACCGGCCCGAACATGATCTCGATGAGGTCAGCCCCACCGACGATGATGAAGACCAGGAACGGCAAGAGTGCGTAGGCCATCGCCAGCTGGACCCGCTTGGCCGCGGCGACCAGTGGTGGTCCGGAGTCCACACGCGACAGGATCGGCACCATCACCCGCGTGAGCGGCCCGGCCAATTGGACGAGGGGAAACGCCACGAGCTGGAACGCCCGCGAGTACAACCCGACAGCCGCAGCGCCGAGCGCGTGGCCGACCGCCGTTGGGGCCGCGTAAACGGCTGCGTAGTTCGTCACGTCGATGCCCAGCGATGTCGCACCCAGTGTCACGTGTTCCTTGACCCCACGCAGACTCGGCCGCGAACGCGGCATATAGCGCGACAGCACCACCAACAACATGACGAGGGCGACGGCGGCCGTGCCCTGCTGGATCACCACCGCCCAGTATCCGGCACCCCGTATCGCGGCTATGCACGCCGCGACCAAGGCCACACCCTGCGCGATGGTGTCGACGGATGCCAACGCCCCGAACTTGAGCGTGCGCGCCAATTCCGCCCGAAACTGCGGCGCCAGACCGGCGATACAGATCGAGGCCGCCAGCCATCGGGTCACCTCTTCGAGCCGCGGCTCACTGTAGAAGTCGGCGATCAACGGCGCCGCGAGCCACACCAAGCCCGCCGTCACGACAGCCATCACCACACTGATGTAGAACAGGCTGTCGCGGATCGCCCGCTCAAGGTTCGCGTCCCGCATGATGGCCAGTGAAAGACCGAAATCGCTCAACACGGAGGTCACCCCGATGATCGAGGTGACCATGGCGACCAACCCGAAATCGGCCGGACTGAGCAAGCGGGCCAGCAGGATCAGGCCGATCAACTGAATCACGGTGCGCGCTACCTGACCGAGCATGACGGCGGCCCCGCCGCGGACAGCCGTTCCCTGTAGGGAACCGCTATCGGGAGACGTCACGGCCCGATTCTAGCCAGTTGAGAACACGGAGCCGCCCGTTTGGGACTGAATTGAACCGGCCCGATTCTCGCCTGATGCGCCGGACGTTTCACGCCCTATGCACCGCCGTGGGAAGCGGCTTCCAACAACGCCTCAGCTGCCGGCTTGGGATCGAGATTCTTGCGGAAGACACCGAAATTGTCTTGATCGTAATTGGGATCGGTTCCACCGTCGACCAATTCGTAGTAGATCAGCGGTCCGGCCCAATCCCACTGAGCCAGCTCTTGACGGGCAAGTATCAGGGCGCGGGCCTGCGCATCTTCAGAGACCGCGTTCGCACTGGTGCCTGTCGGAGCACCGTACTCGGTGATCCAGATCTTCTTTGCACCGTCACCGTGTTTGACCATGATCTCGTGCATGGTGGGCAGACTCTTGAAGCCGCCGACCATCCGCTGCTTCTTGGCCATCGGCAACGCCGGAAAGGTGTAGGGGTGGGCGGCAATCGCATCGGCCAATTGCGCTGTCCCGTTGGCGTAGAGCTGTTCGAGGTAGTCGAGCGGAGACTCCTCGTTCTCTGATGACTGGTACTTCGGGGACAAGCCACCGATCAACACCGTGGCGTTCGGGTCGGCCTCTCGTACTGCCGGCACAATGGCTTTGAACAATCTGCCGTACTCGTCGGCATCGGGTTTTGGCGGCCAGAATTGGCGAACGTTGGGTTCGTTCCATATCTCCCAGTTGTGAACCCCTCGCGGTGCGTAGCGCTCGACAGCGACCCGGGCGAAGTTCGCATAGCTGGTCAAGTCCACCGGGCGCGCATAGTTGCTCTCGGCGCTGTCGCCGGCATCGGCCGAGCGCGCCCACTTGGGCGTGGACGAGAACACACAGAGAACCTTCATGCCTCTGGCGTTGGCTTCCTGCACAATCCTGTCGGGATAGCCCCAATCCAGTTCGCCCTGTTGGCTTTCCATCCACGCCCAGGCCAGATCCACTCGGACCCACGTAACATGCATGGCCGCCATCAGTTCGAATTGCCGCACGATATTGGCCGCGTCCGCGTCGCGCGGGTGCACCGTCATCCCGATCGGGACCCGGCTCGCCGGCGACTCCGACTGGCAGGAAAGGACCGTGCACGCGATCAGCACGAGCGCCAGCACCCGCGCGAGGACCCTCCATCGCGTCATCGATGAGCTCCGGGACTGATCATCGCAAGATGGCCCGATTGTCCTGATCGCCGGGAACGACTCTGCCGAAGATGCCCTCGGCGCGACCGACCGTGAGTGCCAGACCGTCTCGGAGCTGGAACTTGTCGGGGTTTCTCAGTGGCATCAGAGCGGCACCGACGATGTGTCGGAACCGCTGCCACGCAGGGTATTTCCACCGCCGGTACAGATAGCCGGTGCCGCGCCCGTAGCACCTGTTCTTGCGGCGGCGTTCCTTCGGGGTCAGATGGGCGAACTCGGTTTGGGCACGCACAGCGATGTCGTCGACCCATGCGATCGCAAAGCCGTCCTGCTCCGACATCCGGAACAACAGATCGGTACCCTCACCGGCCTGCCAAGGTGTGCCGGCGCCGGATCCGATTCCCGGGTCAAATCCCCCGGCCCGCAGGAAATCCCGCCGCCTGAACAAGGTGGCGGGTTCGATCGGACCCCAGATGTTGCGTCGGTCCACCGGGGTGCCCTTCGGCGGCAGCACGTTTCTGGGACCTTCTCGATCGACCAGCTGTACCGCACAAACGGCGACCTCGGGTGCCAGGTGCGGTGCGACCCGTTGCAGAAAGTCGGAGTCAATTCGGCTGGTGTCGTTGGGAAACCAGAGCCAGTCGACGTCATCGCCGAACGTCCCGGCCGCCGCGTTACGCCCGTTGGAGATCCCGCGCGGGCTGACGACCGTGGTGATTGTCAGCTTGTCGGCGAACGCGTCGACCAGCGCCTCCAGATCGCCCGCGGCGGCGGCATCGTGGTGGGCGATCGCCACCGCGTGCGGCCGTTGTGATTGGTTGGCCAGGTCATCGAGCAGACCGCGCAGCGCATCCCATCGCCCGACAGTGGTGATGGCGACACCGACCCTCGGAGCCGCCGGATTCGCCACACTGTCGTTCACCTGCGCTACCTTAGCCCACCGCGTGATTTCGCCAGCTCAGCGCATATCGCCTCGGCCGTGGCGGGCAACGAGATCCGCGACTGCCGTTGCGTCACGTGAGCGAAACCCCGCTCCGCCAATGCGGTTCGGGCTTCGGCATCGCCGCAGTAGGTGCGCAGCAGCCCGGCCAACTCGCGGGGATCCCGAGGATCGAAGTAGTCAGCCCCGTCTCCACAGGTTTCTTCCAGCGCGGGAATGCGCGACGACAGAACCGCCGTGTGCGACGCCATTGCCTCCAGCGGTGGCAGTCCGACGCCTTCGTGCAGTGATGGCATGACCAACAGGTCGGCTCCGGCGACCAGCGAGCGCAGCGCGGAGAAGTCAAGTCGGCCGCTGATGACGATGCGGTCCGGGCGCCTCGAGGCCAGCGCGTCGACACGGCTGTCGACCGTCTTCACCACCTCCCCTCCCCCGGCGATCACCAGCTTGTGCGGGATCGAATCGGCGACCTGCTCGAACGCCTCGAGCAGAACCGTCAGATTCTTGTGCCACTTCGTGTTGCCGACGTAGACGATGTAGGGACTCTGCACCGGCGAGAGGCTCGGATCGACTGGCTCAAACCAGATTTCGTCGAGTCCGAGCGGGGTGACCAGCACCCGCGCCGACGGCCGTGCGGCGAGCAGAGTCTTCGCCGTCGCGTGCGACGGCGTGAAGATCTTCGTGGCGCGCCGAGCATCCAGGGTCAACATGGTGCGGGCATACATCCGCTTGGGCAGCGGCTGGTCGTTGATCTCGCGCGGCATGATGTGCAGAGTGTCGTGGACGGTGACAAAACTGCGCACACCCCGGTTCGCCGGTGCCAGCAGCGACACCGGGAACGGGTAGTGCGGCACCCACATGGCCCGGGGCCGAGTGGCACTCAGTGCGTTCGCCCACGCCTTCTGCTCCTGCATCGAATACATCGGCGCATCCTGGGGGTGGGACAGCACAACCCGCGTGCGTTCATCCACCGCCGGCCGGCTGGCCTGGTTGGCCAGGACGGCAAGGGCGAGTCCGTGTTCGGCGAAAACGTCCTGAAGGCAGGGCAACTGGGTGACGATGTAGGTACCGATCCCGCTCTGATTGATGTGTCGTACATCAAACAGCAAGTCGACTTCGGTGCCGTCCTCCATCGGTTACGTGCCTCCTACTTCAGTCGGCCGCGCAGGTCGGGCAGCGAGTCGCGGCTGGCCCACGCACGCTCCAGACTGGACTCGAGGCTGTACTGAGGGGTCCAGCCGAACTTGTCCCCGATGCGACTGATGTCAGCGCCCAGGAACGGGCGATCGACCGCTCTCATCCGATCCGGACTCTGCCGCACCTCGAACTTCAGCCCGAGCACCGTCTGCAGCCGTTCGAGAATCTCATCGACCGAATACTGGTCACCACTGGACAAATTCACGGTTTCGCATTCGCCGGGCCCGGGCCCGTCACCCAGAGCCGCAGCGGCGAAGCCACCCGCGGCGTCGACGACGTCGATGTAATCGCGCTTGGGCCAAGTGTTTCCGACCTCGAGGACGTCGGAGCCATTGCGGAGCTGATCCATGAGCGCAGGCAACAGGTGTGGGTTCGTCTCGCCAGGGCCGATCACGTTGAACAGCCGGACATTGACGCCCGTGAGCTGCCTGCTGGTGGCCAGGGATCGCACGTAGGCCTCGCCATGCAGTTTGGTGAAGCCGTAGATATCGGCGGGCTCGACAACCGACGTCAACTCCTGGTGCGGCGCCTCGTCGGGCTTGTACACCGCCCCACTGCTCGCGAAGACGAACCGGGTACCCGGGGCGCACGCGGCCAGCATGTTGACGGTGCCGGTGACGTTGGTGGCCACCGCATTTGCCGGATCCTTGTCGCACTCCGGGATGTAGTGAATCGCGGCGAGGTGCACGACGACGTCGGGCGCGAAACCGCCGACCACCTCGGCGACGGCACCGGCATCGCGGATGTCGGTGCGGCTGAACTGAAATCCGTCGGGCCGCTCCAACCAATCGGGCATGCCGTAGCGCAACATGTCGACCACCAACAGCTCGGATTGATCGCGAAGGATGCCGACCAACTCCTTGCCGACGAAGCCGGCGCCACCCGTTACCAGAACTCGCATGCGCTTTCCTTCCCGATCTGCCGATTCGGCCGTCAGTGGGCGATCACTTCACGTACCCGCTCCTCGAGCGTGCGTGCGATATCCGACCAGTCCAGTGTCTGGGCGGCGGCGAGTCCTGCGCGCGAATAGCCATCCCACTCGGCTTCCACGGCCAGCAGTGCGTCGGCGAATTCGGCGGGCTCTGTTCCGCAGACGATGCCCGAGCTGTATTGAGACACGATGGCCGTCGAGCCATTCTCGGGGAAGCGACCGGTGACCACGGGCAGACCGCTGGCCATTGCCTCGGTGATCACCCGCGGGAATCCTTCACGCTTGCTCGGCATGCCCAGAATCGAGGCTTGCGAGAGCAGTTCGATCTTCTTCTCTTCGGTGACCGACCCCAGCACGTGGATGCGGTCGGCGACCGGCGACTGGCGGGCGTAGGCCTCGACATCGCTTCGTGCCGGCCCGTCGCCGCCGATCGTCAGATCACCGGTCAGGCCGCGCGCGGCCGCCAAACCGAACGCGTCGATGAGTAGTTCGAGATTCTTGTGTGGCGCCACCCGTCCGACGGCCAGCACCCCGGAACGTTCGCTGCGCGGCTTCGACCGGTACCGCTCGAGCTGGATTCCGCTCGGCAAGACCAACGTCGGGCGCCCTGACGCATCCAGAATTCCCTGCGCGACCGATGCACTGATGGCGAAGCTGGAACTGACCGTCCGCGGAAGTGTCGCCTGCAGTGCGCGCAGGAGTGGATCTTCACGGATCTCACACCAGTGCAAGCCACTACGCTTACGGACCCGATTCGGCAACGCCGCCACATGCATGAGGGGCCACTGGTTCAGCAGATAGAAGTCGTGGCGTCCGCTCTTGGCAACTTTGCGTATCCCGGCGCTGTACTTCGCGATGTCGGACCAGTCGCGCCGCAGCGCCTTGATCCTGGGGTTCTTGTAGTGCCCACCGTTGGGATTCCGATGGACCTGCACACCGTTGATCGTCTCGTTGGCGGAAAGTCCCGGTTCGTGCCCGATGCAATAAATGTCGACCGCGTGCCCCCGCCGGACCAGCGTCTCGCCCAGCTCGAGAAAGAAGATTTCCTGCCCGCCGATACTCGGCAGACACAGCTCGGTGAAGAAGGCAAACCGCAGCGATGGGGAGCCATCACCGCCTGGGCGGCTACTCGTCGTCACGCTGACCCCCACCCTTGATCCCCACCCATCCAGGACGAAAGGCCATGCTATCGGGACTGGCCACACTACGTGCGCGAAAACGCGGGTCAGGCCCCCTGGGCTTGGATTGCGGTGATCGCGACGGTATTGACGATGTCATCGACGAGCGCGCCACGCGAGAGATCGTTGACGGGTTTGTTGAGTCCCTGCAACACCGGACCGATGGCAATGGCGCCCGCGCTGCGCTGCACCGCCTTATAGGTGTTGTTGCCGGTGTTCAGGTCCGGGAAGATCAGGACGGTCGCACGGCCGGCCACCGCGGAACCCGGCATCTTGGCCGCGGCCACGGTCGGATCGACGGCGGCGTCATACTGGATCGGACCTTCCACCAAGAGCTCGGGTGCCCGTTCCCGGACCAATTCGGTTGCGGTCCTGACCTTCTCGACACCACTGCCGCTACCCGAGTCGCCCGTGGAATACGACAGCATCGCCACCCTCGGATCGATGCCGAACTGCGCGGCGGTGCGCGCGGAGCTGATCGCGATGTCGGCAAGTTGTTCTGCGGTCGGGTCGGGCACGATTGCGCAGTCGCCGTAGGCGAGGACCCGATCGGCAAGGCACATCAGGAAGATGCTGGACACCGTCGAAACATCGGGCCGAGTCCTGATGATCTCGAGGGCGGGCCGCACGGTGTGCGCCGTGGTGTGCGCGGCACCGGAGACCATGCCGTCGACAATGCCGTTGTGCACCAACATTGTTCCGAAATACGACACGTCGTGCATGGTCTCGCGGGCTTGCTCCAACGTTACGCCCTTGGCCTTTCGAAGCTGGGCGTATTGCGCGGCGAACTCGTCGCAGAGCTCGCTGGTGCGCGGGTTCAGAACGGCCGCCTTGCTCAGATCGACGCCCAGTTCTGCTGCGCGGGAACGGACTTGAGCCTCCTCGCCCAGAATCGTCAGGTCGGCGACACCGCGGAGCAACAGGCGGCCGGCCGCATGCAGGATCCGGTCCTCGTCCCCTTCCGGCAGAACGATGCGCTTGCGATCGGCGCTCGCCCGCTCCATGAGTTGATAGGTGAACATCTGCGGCGTCGTCACCGTGGGGATCGGCAGACTGAGCCGGTCCTGCAGGTCGTCGATGTCGACATAGCGCTCCATCAGCGCGATCGCGGTGTCGATCTTGCGCTGTGAGGTCGCTGTCACCCTGCCGCGGGTCCCGGCCACCGCACTGGCGGTCTCGAACGTGCCGAGGTCGGTGGCGATGATCGGCAGTCGTAGCCCGAGCCCCGTCACCAATTCGGCGATCGAGCGATGCAGCGGTAACCCGCCGTTGAGGATGATCGCCGACAGCGAGGGAAAGCCTTCGGCGGCATGCGCGCTGGTGACGGCCAGCACCACGTCGGAGCGGTCACCTGGGGTGATGACGGCGACGCCCTCGGTGAGCCGTTCCAGACAGTGCTCGGCGGTCATCCCCGCCACGAGCACTCCCATCACTTCGCGACCGAGCAGCGATTCGTCGCCGTGCACCAGAACGCCGTCGACCGCATGGCTGAGGTCGGCGACCGTCGGTGCCACCAGGAGTGGCTCCTCAGGGATGACGTACACGCGCGGCCCCAGGTTGGCGCAGGCCTCGGCCACCGCGTGGAGCTTGGCCGGATCGGCGCGGTTGGCCACCACGGCCGCCGTGTGGGCGTGCTGAGTGGCCAGCTCGGCCAGGCACAACTCGATGACTTCGGCGACCTCCTGCGGGGAGCGATCGCGGGCGCGCACCGAGAGCAGAACCGGCGCGCCCAAGTTGGCCGCGATGCGGGCGTTCACGCTCAGCTCGGTCGGCGTAGCAACGTCGGTGTAGTCCGATCCGACGATCACGACCGCATCACAGCGCGCCGCCACTTCGTGATAGCGGTCGACGATGTCGGCGATCGCTCCGTCCGGATCGGCGTGCAATCGCTGATACGTCACGCCGACGCATTCCTCGTACGTCAGGCCGGCGTTACTGTGCGCCAGCAACAACTCCAGGATGTAGTCGCGATTCTCTCGGCGCGTGATCGGACGGAACACCCCCGCCCTCGGCACCATCGCGGTCAGCCGGTGCAGGATTCCGAGCGCGACGGTGGACTTACCGGTGTCACCCTCGGGCGACGCGATATAGATCGACGTGGTGGGGGCGGCGGTCACCCCAACAGCTTTCCGTAACCGCGATCGATGTGACACCCGGACACCTCACCGCGACGGCAGCGAGGGCCTTCCGGCACGAGCCCGCCAGCGAAATTACTTAGGAGTTAATTAAGAGACGTTCACAGACATGCAGATATGGCAAATTATGAAAAATGAGCCAAAGGGTGCGGAATCTGGCCGGGATTTGTATGATTTCCGAGGCATTTAGTGCGTTGAGCACCTGAGTTGCACACCAGCCAGTTGTATTCAAAGTATGCCAGGGGATTGCGCAAACACTTCGGGGCGAAGGAAGCGGTGTGACGACGTACGCAGATCTCACTGACGACCGCATCACCCACGCACCTCTGCGGACCCGCGCAGCCGGCTGGGCCGGCCGCAAGGCCAAGACCCTGCCGAGCTCCTCCGAGCCCCACACGGTCCCGATCCCGGTAGGCGCCTCCTCGGCGGCGCTGGTGAGCGACCACCGCGATTCGCTCACGCTGAACCTAGTCGGGACACCTGCCCTCCCCCTGCAAGCCGGCCGGGCCAGTCGGGCACGAGCTCGTCACTACCGGCGGACGTTGCCGTCCCTGCGGCACATGCGCCGGATGGCATTGCTGCTGGCGTTCACCCTCGTCGCGTTCGGCGGCATCTTCTTCGAGGTCGCGCGCTCGATCGCGGGCGGCGCGCCGATCGCCTACCTCGCCGTGCTGCCAATCCTGCTGGCCATGGTCGCGTTCGGCTGCTCAGCGCCGCCGCGCGGAGTGGGCGACGCCGAGGCGGACTGGATCCTGGCCGGGATAGTCGGCGGCCTCGCACTGCTCTTGCGCTTCCTGATGGAACATCGCCTGCCGACGTTGTCCGGCCTGTGGCACCTGCCCCTGATCGGTGCCGTCATCTGGACCGCAGTCGCGGGCACCATCTTGTTCGGCGTTCGGCGGGTCGCCAACAAGTGGCCGCTGTGGCTGTTCGCCCTGTGCACTGTCACACCGGTGCCCTACCTGATGCTCACCGCGGCGCTCGGCGGATCGACCGTCGCGTCGTCGTCGGTCGCCGCTGCCGTCGGCGCGATCGCGGTGTTCCTGGCCGGGCGCCAACACGCCTTGGCCTGGCGGTTGGCCGCCACGATGGCAACCGCCCTCTTCGGTGTCACCTGCGCGATGGCTCTCGCGCACGTCCCACTGATCGCTTCGGTGGCCGTGTCCGCCGGAGTGGTGCCGGTGGCGTCGTTCGTGGCACTGAACGCCTTCGGCGCTCGGCGCCAGTGGGAGCTGCACGTCGAGCACACGCCGGTACCGCGGCGCTCATTCCTCTCGGTCGGACTGCTCGCGGCGGTATCGGTCCTGCTGCTCGTGCTCAACAGCGCGAACCTGGCCGGCGCGTCATCGCCGGCAGTGGCACGCGCCAATTGGCAGACGGTGTCGGGGTTGGTGCCCACACAGCACTTCGGCTTCATCCATCGCTATCTCGGGAACGACGCCAGCTTCACCCGCTACACCGTGCCCGCCCGAGACGGTTATCCGCAGGCCGCGGTCGATGTGATCACCGACGACAACCTCGAAGCCCTGCGCGCCTACCGCGACGTCGTCTGGTATCCCGCCGCCGTCACACCCAATTACGCACCGATCAACCTCGGCAATGTCGCTGTGCCACAAGGGCGTGTCGTCGGCAGCGACTCGTCGTCCGTCACCGACGCCGACGCCAGCCAGTGGTACGCGATCACCTGGCTGTGGCGTGCGGGCGACAAATACCAGCAGGTGTTCGTCGTGCTCAATCAGGACCCGGTCTCCAAGGCCGCACCGCCACTGCCTGCCATGCTCACGGTGCACGACGTCGTGACCGGCCCCGCGCTATGGCTCACGCGCCAACAAGCCAGCCCCTCCGTCGTCGCCGATCCGCTGGTCACCGTGCGGGCCAGGCAGGTCGTCTCCGACGTCCTGTCCGCCGGAGCGCCAAGACGTGCCTGAGAACATGCCGTCCGCCGTGCTGGCGCCACATCTGTCTGCCCGCACCGCGCTTGGCACCCGAACCCTGCTCGTGCTGCTGCTGCTCGGCGCCGTCACCGTCGCCGCCATCGTGGCCTTTCCCCGCGCGGTCCCCCCGATCCTGACCCTGATCGCGGCAGCGCTGTATCTCGTGTCCACCATCGACCGGAACATGTTGATGCTGCGGGGAATCCGTTCGCTGGCGATGGTGTCGGTCAGCGACGAAGACGCCCTGGCGGTGGCCGACGACGATCTCCCCGTCTACACCGTGCTGCTGCCGGTCTACCAGGAACCAGAGATCGTCCAGAACCTCCTCGACGGCGTTGGCAACCTGAACTACCCGCACGACAAGCTGGAAGTGCTGTTGCTCGTCGAGGACGACGACATCGCCACCCAGGCTGCGCTTCATCTGTTGCCGATCAAGGGAATCCGAGTCGTCCTCGTCCCGCACAGCCTGCCCAAGACGAAGCCGAAGGCGTGCAACTACGGGATGTCGCTGGCCGGGCTCCGCGGCGAGATGGTCACCATCTACGACGCCGAAGACATTCCGGACCCGCTGCAGCTGCGGCGCGCTGTGGTGGCGTTCCGCCGGCTGCCAGCGGATGTCGGATGCCTTCAGGCCCGACTCGGCTACTTCAACGAATCCCAGAACCTGCTCACCCGCTGGTTCTCGATGGAGTACGACCAATGGTTCGGCGCCGTCCTGCCTGCGGTCGAGAAGGCGCGCTGCGTGGTGCCCCTGGGTGGCACGTCCAATCACATGCGGACACAGGTGTGGCACGACATCGGCGGATGGGACGAACACAACGTCACCGAAGACGCTGATCTCGGCGTTCGCCTTGCCCGAAATGGCTACCGCACAATGATTTTGGACTCGCTGACGCTCGAAGAAGCCAACGCTGACCTGATCAACTGGATCCGGCAGCGGTCTCGGTGGTACAAGGGCTACCTGCAGACGATGATCGTGCACCTGCGACGCCCCGGACAACTGCGTAAAGAAGTCGGCATCCTCCCCACGCTGCGGTTGATCAACATGACCGGCGCGATTCCGCTGGCCAACGCCTCCAACCTGCTGCTGTGGTCGACGATGGCGGTCTGGATCATCGGTCGCCCGCACGCCGTCACACTGATGTTCCCGCCACTCACCTATTACCTGTGCCTGGTGCTGTTCATGCTGGCGGCGCCGATGTCACTGTTCGTCGGACTCATCGCCGTTGTCGCGATGGGCAAGCCACAGCTCTGGTGGGCTGCCCTCCTGGCACCCGGGTATTGGGTTCTTCAATCGATAGCCGCGTTCAAAGCGGTGTACCAGCTGTTCTTCAGACCGTTCTATTGGGAGAAAACCGTGCATGGATTGAGCACTCCGTCCTCGACCCGGGTTTCGGTGACCGCGTCATGACGGCACTGTCTCGGGCTTGGGCGGTCATGTGTGCCTGCCTCTTACTGGCCTGTGCCCTACTGGGTGGTCCGATGCCGCGCGCCGCTGCCGAACCAGACCCCGGCGAGCAGCCGGTCTCGCCGGTGGAGCCAGTGACACCCGAAACCGAGCCGGTAGTCGCGCCGGAAGCGGTGGCGCCGCCGGAACCCAATGTGACAGCGCCCATCTCGTGGCCGCAGCTGGGCCGATCGGACCGCATCGACATCGTGGGCAGCAATCAATTGGTGGACACCGACGTCCCGGTGCCCGAGGGCGTGGTGCCCGGGGTGCTCACCGGCGTGATCAACTCGGTTGTCAATGTCGCCGACGGTCGTGTCGACGTACTCGACGCCCGCGGAACGACGCTGGGCACCATCGTGATCCCGCCGGAACTGGGACCCGTACCGTTCGCCGTGGACCTCTCCGCCGCGCAGGTCACCGACGGGTCGGCCAAGTTGAGTTTCGTTCTGCGCGACGCCAACCCGCCGGGTAACAGCTGTACGCAGCTCCCGTCGCTGACGATGAGTCAACTGGCCGTCAACTTCCTCGGGCAGGCTCCGTTCCCCGCCATGGTGTCCGACTTCGAGCCCGGCTACACCGACCAGATCGTGATCCGGACCGGTCCCACCCCATCCCGCGCGCAGCAGCAGGCCGCGCTCGACCTGGTGGCCAAGCTGACCCAGCACTACCGGCCGATGCCGGTACGCGTCGACGTCGACACCTCGAGTGACCCGCTGCCGCCGGGCTCGCCGACCCGGCGGGTCATCGAGTTGCGCGACATCGCGCCGGCGCGGCTGCTGGTGGAGAATCCCAATTCTCCCGACGCGGTGCTGGTGATTTCGGGTAAGGGTGACGACCTGAGCCGCCAGGTTCAGCTCTTCGCCGACCAGCGCATCAAGCTGGCGCAAACTGACTCGGCCGCGGTCACCGCGGTGAAGTCCGACACACCGAAGTCGACCAATATCAAGACATTTGGCCAGTTGAACATGACCGGCCAGACCTCGGTTGCCAACACGTCGACGCTGTACGTCGGGTTCGATGTCAGTCAGTTCGCCATCGGCCCGATCCAGGAAGCCAAACTTCACTTGATCGCGCACTACACGCCGGTGCTGGGTGGCCAGGCATCCATGGTGGTTCGTTCGGGCAGCACCGTGCTCGCGTCGAAGCGTCTCGACGAGTCCGGTGTCGTCGACGTCAACGGCGTCATCCCGCGCGAATCGGTGCAGTCCAATGTCGGCATCGCCATCGAACTGCACTACACCGCCAGCCAGGAATGTGCGCCCCTGAGCAACAGGATTCAGTTCACTCTCGATCCGGGCTCGACCGTGGCGGTCACCCCCGGTACGCATAATCGCGGCGGTTTCGCGGTCCTGCCGATGGCCTTCACCCCGGACTTCGACGTGGTGGTCGATCAGCCCGACCATCTCCGATTCGCCGCGCAGGCAGTCAATCTGATGGCACAGCAGACCGCCATCACCTTGCGCCCACAACTCAACGCCTTGCCTGCGGCCGCCACCTCGGGCCGCGGCCTGCTGGTGGTGGGACGCGGCGAGGATCTCTCGCGTGCCGGCCTGACGCCGACGGTGCTGGCGCAGACCAACGGAGTGGGCTTCCGTGGCACACCGGACAGCGACGTGAACTTCAACGGACCCGTCGGCGTGGTGCAGGTCTTCTCGCAGAACAACCGGACGATTCTTGCCGTCAGCGCGACCGACGACTGGTCGTTGGTCGAGCGGAACTTCGACTACATCCGGGCGGCGGACTCGCGCTGGGCCTCACTGACCGGTGACGTCGTAGCCACCGGCGCCGCCTCGCAGACTGTGAATTTGACTGTGCGCGAAGGTGGTCCGCTGATCAACGAGTATCCCGGTGACGGCTGGAAATGGTGGTCATGGCTGACGATCGGAGCGATCGCCGCGGCCGTCGTCGCCGTCGCCGGCCTGCTGATCTGGCAGCTGCGGGTACGACTGCGCCGCCGTCAGCGGCAGCTACCGACGCAACCGGTGCACGTCGGCGAGGTACCTCACGAGTGATGCGGTGACCGTAGTCCTGACGGACGCGCCGGCGACAGCCGCGCACGACACCCCGTCGACGCCCCCGGACCCATCGGTGCCGGGGCGTTGGCGGGGCGTGGCTCTGTACATCGTGCTGAGTGCGCTGTATTTCACCGTCGGCTACGTCCTGACCGTGCGCTACAACATGTTTGACCCCGATTCCACCAGCCGGGTCGCCAACGCGGGCTACGTCACGCAGAGTCGCGACCCCCACCTGTCGGCGATCGGCTTCGTGTGGAATCCGTTGCCGAGCCTGGTCGAGATCCCCATCCTGCAATTCGCCCGCTGGTGGCCGGAATTGCGCAGCCACGGGATCGCCGGCGTGGTGCAGAGCTCGTTGTTCATGGCCGGCGCCGCGGTGATGGTGCGCCGCATCGCCCTCGACCGCGGTCTGGGTTCGGGTTGGCGGCGACTGGCTGTCCTCTGTTTCGCGCTGCAGCCGATGATCATCGTCTACGGGGCATCCGGGATGAGCGAAGCCGCCGAAGCCTTTTGCGTGGTGTGGTGTACCCGTCACCTGCTGCGCTGGGTCGAGGGACGCTATGTCGGCGACCTGGCGCTCGCCGGCGTCGCATTGGGAGTCGGCTACCTGGCTCGCTATGAAGTCGTACCCGTGGCGGTCGGCGTTGCCGCCTTCGTCGGTTTCCTGGTCTTCAGGTCGGCGCCTCGCTCGACGCGAATGACCACGACCGCAGCACATCTCGCCATCGTGCTGTTCCCGATCGTGACAGCCGCCTCGATCTGGGCAGCAGCAGGCTGGGTGGTCAACGCCGAACTCTTCGCCACCCTGACATCGCGCTACGGCAACGGAAGTCAGGTGGCCGGCGCGGTGGCCCGTGGCGGCACGCTGAGTCAGGCCGCATCGTCGGACTGGGTGGTGGTCTCGGCACGTCTGTTCGGGATGCAGCCGTTCGTCGGAATCGCCGCCGCCGGTGCACTTCTCTACGCGGCATTGAGCCGCCGGCTGACTCCGCTGGTGCCGCTGGTGACCTTCGGGCCGGTACTTGCGTTCGCTGCGTGGGGACAGTTCACCTCCACCACGTTCGGCTGGTTCCGCTTCTATCTCTTGGCGATTCCGGCGGTGGTGTGTATCGCACTCGCCTGCTGGACGTCGGCCCCGAGACTGCGCACGCCGTGGCAGGCGGAGACACCGGCGGCCAAACTCGCCGCGGTCCTGATCACGCTGTCCATCCTCGTCGGCTTCCCTGTCACGGTGCGTGCCTCGCTGGACGAACGCATCGGAAATCAGCAGCTGCAGTTCGGGTTCAACTCGCTACTGCACCCGGAGAAATATCGTTCGCAAGAGCAGTGGTATCGCCGGCTGATGGTCAACGATCGGGTGCTGGCCCAGTACCTCGATCGCATGCAGCTTCCGGACGGTTCGGTGCTGATGGACACGTTCAACACCTGGGGCGTGTGGCTGAGCTCCAACCGCCCCAAACAGTTCATCGTGACCAGTGACTACGACTTCAAGACCGCGTTGAACCGGCCATGGGCCAACGGCGTCAAGTACGTCTTGATCAGCAACCCCGAGATCTCCGACGCCGACGCGATCGACGTTCGCTATCCGACGCTGTGGTACGACGGCGCGGGATTCGGCGACCTGGTCCTCACGATCTATGGCGCCACCGGCGATGAGCGCTTCCGGCTCTACAAGGTCACCGGCCCACAGGTGAGCGCGGCGAGCAAGCCCTAGCCGAGCTTGCGCAGGCGCGGTTCGAGGTCCTTCTTGAACAGCTCCAGGAAGCGGCGCTGATCTTGGCGCGGGTCGTGGAACACCAAGTGGTTCAAGCCCCAATCGACATAGTCCTTGACCTTGGCGACAGCCTCATCGGGATCTGAGGCCACGATCCAGCGCTTGGCCACCTGCTCGATCGGCAATGCGTCGGCGGCCTTCTCCATCTCGATCGGGTCGTCGATGCTGTGCTTCTGTTCCGCGGTCAGCGACAGCGGCGCCCAGAAGCGGGTGTTCTCCAGCGCGAGCTTCGGGTCCGGGTCGTACGAGATCTTGATCTCGATCATCCGGTCGACGTCGTCGGGGTTCTTACCCGCTGCCTCGGCGCCCTCGCGCATGGCGGGAATCAGCTTGTCCTTGTACAGCTCCTCGCCCTTACCGGAGGTGCAGATGAAGCCGTCGCCCGCGCGCCCGGCGTACTTGGCCACCTGCGGTCCGCCCGCGGCGATGTAGATCGGGATGCCGCCCTCGGGCACGTCGTAGATCGAGGCGCCCTTGGTCTTGTAGTACTCGCCCTCGAAGTCGACGCGGTCGCCCAGCCACAGCTCACGCATCAGCCGGACCGACTCGCGCAGCCGCGCGTAACGCTCCTTGAACTCCGGCCACTCGCCCTCGTAGCCGGTGGCGATCTCGTTGAGCGCCTCACCGGTGCCGATGCCGAGGAAGATCCGGTCGGGGTACAGGCAGCCCATCGTCGCGAAGGCCTGCGCGATCACCGCCGGGTTGTAGCGGAACGTGGGGGTCAGCACCGAGGTGCCCAAGACGAGACGCTTGGTGCGCTCACCCACCGCCGTCATCCACGCGAGCGAGAACGGCGCGTGCCCACCCTCGTGCCGCCACGGCTGGAAGTGGTCGCTGACCGTCGCACTGTCCATCCCGTGCGACTCGGCGAGCACCGCCAGCTCGACCAACTCCCGCGGCGCGAACTGCTCCGCCGACGCCTTGTATCCCAGTTTCAGTTCAGCCACGCTCTCGTTTCTACTCCCCTCGCCGCCACTGTGGTCAGCCGGAGTCTCGATTTAAACTCGCGGCATGCCCGTGTCCCTGACCGCTGTCACCGAACACGTCCACATGGCGCAGACA
The DNA here is from genome assembly GCA_004362315.1 of Mycobacterium sp. BK086. GTDB lineage: Bacteria > Actinomycetota > Actinomycetes > Mycobacteriales > Mycobacteriaceae > Mycobacterium. The sequence continues at coordinate 135,803 of SNWL01000008.1, read as the reverse complement.
CCGCTGGTCAACTGGACGGTCGTCACCGACGACGCCGGTGTCATGCTGATCGACGCCGGCTTTCCCGGCAGCCGCGACGACGTCCTGCTGTCACTGCGCGAACTCGGCTTCGGACCAACGGATGTGACGGCGATCCTGCTGACCCACGCGCACGTCGACCATTTCGGTTCGGCCATCTGGTTCGCGCAGACCCACGGCACTCCGGTCTACTGCCACGCCGACGAGGTCGGCCACGCCAAACGCGAATATCTCCAGCAAGCCTCACCGGTCGACCTGATGCTGCACGCCTGGCAGCCGCGCTGGGTGAAGTGGTCGCTGGACATAGTCCGCAAGGGTGCGCTGGTGCACGCGGGCATCCCGTCGACCGGCGCCCTGACCGAAGACGTCGCCGAGCGTCTTCCCGGCAGGCCGCTGGCCGTACCGACCCCTGGGCATACCGGCGGGCATTGCTCCTACATCGTCGACGGCGTACTGGTCAGCGGTGACGCCCTGGTCACCGGCCATCCGCTGGCGCCGCGCAAGGGCCCGCAGCTTCTGCACCATGTGTTCAACCACGACGAACCGGGGTGTGTGCGCAGTCTGTCCGCGCTGGCGATGCTCGAAACCGATGTGCTGATTCCCGGGCACGGGGATCTGTGGATCGGGCCGATCCGCGAGGCCGTGCGTCAGGCCACGCCCCGCTGAGTCGGGGGCTCCGGCGCGGTCAGCCCCAGATTCTCCCGCAGAGTGGTACCGCCGTATTCGGTGCGGAACACGCCGCGCTCCTGCAGCAGCGGCACGACGGTGTCGACGAACTCGTCGAGCCCGCGTGGTGTCAGGTGTGGCACCAGGATGAATCCGTCGCAGACGTCGGCCTGTACGTACCGGTCGATTTCGGTGGCGACATGTGTTGCGGTGCCGACGAATTGCTGGCGGCTGGTGACGGCGATGACCAGTTCACGGATCGACAGATTCTCGGCCTCGGCTCGCTGCCGCCAGGCCCCGGCCAACGCCTTGGGATCACCGTGACGCACCCGGCCCTGCGTGACGCTCGGATCGTCGGTGGGTTCGACATCGGGCAACGGGCCGTCCGGGTCGTAGCCGGACAGGTCGCGCTGCCAGACCTGTTCGAGCATTGCGATCGCCGTCTGCGGACTGACCTGCTGATACCGGATGTGTCGGGCCTTCTCCTCGGCGTCCGCGGCGCTGTCGCCGAGCACGAACGTCGCGGCGGGAAAGACCTTGAGATCGTCGGGATTTCGCCCGTGCGCCACCGCGCGGGCCTTCACGTCGGCGTAGTAGCGCTGCCCGTCCTCGAGCGCGCCGTGGCCGGTGAAGAGTGCGTCGGCGTGTTTGGCGCCGAAGTCCCGGCCCTCGTCGGAATCGCCGGCCTGGAGCAGAACCGGATGTCCCTGCGGGCCGGCGGGTAGCGTGGCCACACCGCGGACGTCGAACTGCGCACCGCGATGCGACACCGTCCGGATGCGGTCCGGGTCGACGTAGATGCCGGAGTCCGGGTCGGCGATCACCGCGCCGGCGGCCCAGCTGTCCCAGAACTCGCGCGCGACGGTGATGAACTCCCCGGCGCGCCGGTAGCGGTCGGCATGGTCGAGAAATCCACCGCGCCTGAAGTTTTCGCCGGTGAACGCATCAGATGAGGTGACCATGTTCCATGCGGCGCGGCCCTCGGAGAGGTTGTCCAGGCTGGCGAACTGCCGGGACACTTCGAACGGCTCGTTGAAGGTCGTGTTGATCGTGCCGGCCAGGCCGATGTGCTCGGTGACCGCGGCCAGCGCGGCGAGGACGGTGAAGGTGTCAGGCCTGCCTACGACATCCAGATCGTGGATCTGCCCGCGGTGCTCACGCAGTCGCAAGCCCTCGGCGAGAAAGAAGAAGTCGAACAGTCCCTGCTCCGCCTTGCGGGCGAGGTGGACGAACGAATCGAACTCGACCTGGCTGCCCGAGTCCGGGTCCGACCACACCGTGGTGTTGTTCACCCCGGGGAAATGCGCCGCCAGGTGAACCTGCTTGTGTTGCTTACCTTCTCGCATCATCCCGTGACACCCCAGCGTTTGGCCAGTAATTCGTACGAACGCAGCCGGTCGGCGTGCTGGTGGGTGGCCGTTGTCACCACCAGCTCGTCGGCGCCAGTGACCCGCTGCAGAGCGGCGAGCTTGTCGGCCACCTCGTCGGCGTCACCCACGAATTGCGTGGCGAGCCGGTCCTCGACGACCGCCCGCTGATCGTCGGCAAGGGGCACGACGGTGTCGGGGTCCGGATACGGTTCCGCCCCACCCTGTGCCCGGATGGAATACACCCACTGCCCGAACGGGGCGGCGAGATGTGTTGCGGTGGCGGAATCGTCGGCGACGAGAACGTCGGCCGAGACCACGACGTACGGTGTCGCCAGATGTGGGGACGGCGTGAACGCCGCCCGGTACGCATCAACGGCGTCCAGCGCTGAGCTGGGCGTGATGTGGTAGCTCGCCACAAACGGAAGTCCCTGTGCTCCAGCGACTTCGGCGCTCTGCCCCCTGCTGCTGCCGAAGATCAACGGTGTCAGGCCCGAACCCTCCCCCGGCACCGCGTGCACCGGGTATCCGTCTACGGTGTGGCTGCCGTCGAGCAGCGCCAGGATCTCACCGACCTGCTCGGCGAAGTCCGGTGCGACGGCCTCGGGCTGGGTGAGAACCGTTGACAGCGCCCGCATTCGCGGGCTACCCAGCAACGCGCGTACGTCGAACGGCGACGGAACGACCACGCCGTCGACTTCCCGCCACGGCACGTCAGGCCGGTCCGGCAGGTCGCCGCGTTCGGCCTCCTTGCGGCGCTGCCCTGAACGGCCGAGCCCGAGGTCGATACGCTCGGGGTGGAACTGATCGAGCATGCCGAAGCTCTCCACTACCGCCAGGGCCGTGGTGTACCCGAGCTGAACCGCCGCCGCACCGACCCTGATTCGTTCGGTGGCGGCGGCGATCTGGCCGATCAACACCGCCGGCGCCGAACTCGCGACGGCGACGAAGTGGTGTTCGGCGACCCAATAGCGTTGGTAGCCCCACTGATCAGCGTGGCGGGCGAGGTCGACGGTGTTGCGCAGCGCGGACCCCGCGTCGCACCCGGCGCTGATCGGCGACAGGTCGAGGATCGACAGCGGGACGTTCACGACGATCCCACCTCGGCGTAGCGATTGACAGATGCGGGCAAACCGAACCGTTCTCGCAGAGTTTCGCCGTCGCGGTAGCGGGTGCGGAATCGCCCGGCGCGCTGCAGATGCGGGACAACCTCGTCGACGATCACGGGAAGATCGGTGGCGTTGACGGCCGGCCGCAGCCGGAACCCGGCAAGGCCCAGATCGTGCCAGCCCAGCAGCAGCTCGACGAGGTCCGCCGGTGCACCCGCGAAAATCTGTGCATCGGAGCGGAAGTCACTGTCACCGGCGAAGCTGACCACCAGGTCGGCGATCACCTTGCCATCGACCCTGCCCAGGAGCGCCCGCACCGATGCCTCGTCGCTCGGCGTGACGAACACGAGATCGGCAGCGGCATTGGCGAATTCATAGACCGGCTGGGCGTGGGCCAGAGCGGCGACCGCAGGTTGGCCTTGGGGCGGGCGTGGCGTGATGGAGGGCCCTTTGACTGAGAAGTACGACCCCCGGAAGTCGATGTAGTGCAGCTTGTCGCGGTCGACGTAGCGGCCCGTCGCCACATCGCGGATGACGGCGTCGTCTTCCCAGCTATCCCATAACCGGCGGACGACATCGACGAAATCGGCTGCTTCATCGAATAATTCGGTCCCGTCGAGAACCGTGCGACGTCCGAATGCCGCCGCCTCGTGCGCGGTCGGGCTGACCCTGGCCTGCCAGCCGGCCCGGCCGTGCGAGACGAAGTCCAGTGTCGCGATGGCCTTGGAGACGTGAAACGGCTCGGTGTGGGTGACGGTGGCGACCGGGATGAGGCCGATATTGCGGGTGACCGGGGCGATCCTGGACGCGACCAGGACAGCGTCCGCGCGACCGGCTAGCCGGCGCGGATCGATCTCTTCGCGACGTCCCGGCTGAGCGGCCAGGCTGTCGTCGATGGTGAGGAAGTCCAGCAGCCCGCGTTCGGCGGTGGCGGCAAGCTGAGCCCAGTGCCGCCCAGAAGTCGTCGGCGCCGCAGTGGGGTTGGCGACAAGGGTGCGCCGCCAGGCCTGCGGGTGCCAGCCGTAACCGTCGAGTGCGACGCCGAGATTCAGGGGGTGTTGCGCCATCACACAACTGTCTAACGCGCGGTGGCAGAACGCATTCCGTAATCCGGGGTTGCGCTCACCGTGATTTCAAATTCGCCCAGCTAAGCCGTCGACAGGGCTTTTATGAACGCCACCGGGAACACGTCTCCGTGGCTGGGCAGGGGTTCGTCGAGCCGGGTGTAGCCGGTGCTGTCATAGAGCGCTTCAGCTTCGGGCTGGCGGTTGCCGGTGGTCAGATAGACCCGTCGATAGCCGCGCTCGGCGATCTCAGCCTCCAGCGCCGCGAGAAGCTTCGTGGCATAGCCCCGGCGCCGGCTTCCGCTGTCGGTCCAGATCCGCTTGAGTTCGGCGGTGTCGTCGTCGAAACGGCAGAACGCCCCACCCGTCACCGGCCGGTCGCCGATCACGCCGATGAGCATGCCGCCGTCGGGCGGGCTGAACGTCCCCGCCGGGTGGTTGCGCAGCCATGTTGCGACGGCGGCCTCGGGGGCTTCGTAGCGGGTGGCGTACTCGATGGCGAGCTCGGCCAGCAGCGGTTGCGCCAGCTCGTCGCCGGTGCCAACAGGTACGAAGCGCAATCCGGTCACCGAGCCAGTCTGCCCCTTTCACCTAAAAGTTGACACCTGTAAAGTCGCCGTTCATGGACAACATCCGAGGTAAGACCATCGCCATCACCGGTGCTGCGCGAGGTATCGGATTCGCCACCGCCCGGGCGCTGCTGCAGCGCGGCGCGCGCGTGGTGATCGGCGACCGCGACGTGGCGCTCGAGGAGTCGGCTGTCGCCCAGCTGAGCAAGCTCGGGCCGGTCTCGGGCTACCCGCTCGACGTGAGCGACCCCGAGTCGTTCGCGACGTTCCTGGACAAGGCTCGCGCCGACGGTGGCGGCCACATCGATGTGCTGATCAACAACGCGGGTGTCATGCCGGTCGGCCCGTTCCTCGACCATTCCGAGCAAGCGGTGCGCACCGCCGTCGAGGTCAATCTCTACGGCGTGATCACCGGCTGCCGGCTGGTACTGCCGGAGATGGTCCGCCGCCGCGGCGGCCACATCGTCAACATCGCCTCGATGGCCGGCATGCTGGCCGTGCCCGGCCAGGCGCTGTACGCCGGGACCAAGTTCGCCGTCGTCGGATTGACCACCGGGCTGGCCGACGAGTTCGCCCCGCAGGGCGTCCAAATCAGCTGTGTCATGCCGACATTCACCAATACCGAGCTGATCTCGGGTACGCACACCACCGCGGCAACCAAGCCCGTTCAGCCCGAAGACATCGCCGCCGCGGTGATCAAGGCGCTGGACAAGCCGACGACGTCGATCTCCGTTCCCGGCTACTCGCGCTTCCTCGCCGCCGCGGTGATGTTCCTTCCCCCGCGCGGCCGGCGGTGGCTGTCCAACAAGATGGGCACCGATCGGGTGTTCCTGGACTTCGACACCACCGCCCGCGCCGCTTACGAGAAGCGCGCCCAGAGTGCGACCGGAGTGGTGGAGACCCCGGACAACGGCTAACGCCGAGTCGCGAACTCGTCGACCAGTAGCCGAATACGGTCGGCGTCGTAGTCGGGCCGCAGCCGACCGGCGCGGCTCAGCGTGACCAGGCCGTGTAGCGCCGCCCAGAAGACCTCGGTGAGCGTGTCCGCGTCCCGGTCGCCGGCGACGGCGCCGACCGCGTGGCGCACCTCGGCGAAGGCCTCCTCGAGCTGGGGCGGGGTGTCGTCGGCGGCGAAGCGCAGGGCGGTCGCACGGATGAACATCGCGTCGTACACCGCCGGGTTGTCACGGGCGAAGTCGAGGTAGGCGTGGGCCATCCGGCCAAGGGCGTCGCCCGCGGTGCCGGAATCAGACCGGGCCGCCCGGACCGCGTCCGCGAGCTCGCCGAACCCTTCGATCGCGACCGCGTCCGCGATTTGTTCCATGCCCGCGAAGTGCTTGTACAGCACCGGCTGGCTGTACTCGATCTCGGTCGACAGCCGCCGGGTGGTGACCGCGTCCCACCCTTCAGCCTCGGCCACGGTGCGTGCCGTGGTGACGATCAGCTGTCGCCGGGCGGCCCGGTCGCGCTCGCGTCGGTCATCACTGGCCATGCCTGAAAATAGCACAGCTAGAAAAGCTAGCAGCGCTATTGCACAGGGTCGCACTTGGGGTTAGCGTTGCTAGCATGATTTTGGATCTCATCGCCCGGACCGTCACGCTGGTCGCGGTGTTGGGCACCGGCGTCGTCTACGGGACCGACGTGTTCTGCGCGATCGTGCTGCGACCCGCGCTGGCGCCGGTCGACGATCGCGCCCTCGTCGCGGTCATGGGAAACGTGCACCGATATGGCGACCGGCGGATGCCCGTCCCCGGCGTGATCGGGATCGGGGCCAGCGCGGCGGCTGCGGCACTGGCCGCCGTGGTGGCGCACTGGACACAGGCGCTGGCGGCCGGCGTCGCGCTCGTCCTTCTGCTGGTGTGGCTCGTGCTCTACACGCGGGTGAGCGCGCCCATCAATCGGCAATTGACGGCGGCCTCCGATGCCCGCGAGTCATTGCCCAATGCCCGTGCGCTGCAGGCACAGTGGGACCGCATCATCAATGCCCGCGCACTGCTGCAGGGCCTCGCGGTGGCCGCTCTCTGCGTAGCCCTGGCGATCTGATGTTGCAGCTGCGGATCTACACCCTGCGATCACCCGAGGCCCTGCAGCAATACGCCACCGTGCACTGGGTCCGCCACCTGACGACCTTCCCGAAGTTCGGGGTCAACACAGAAGGCGTGTGGACCGAATGTCGTGGCGGGGCAAACCGACTCGTCGCACTCATCCGTTACCCGGAAGGCGTCGACCCCGGCGAGCTCGCGCGGACCATCATGGCCAGTCCTGAGTTCGCCGCGGACATGGCGGGCTTCGACGCCGACCACATCATCGACGTCAACACCATCTCGCTCAAAGCAGTTGAACCCCAGGAGCTTTCATCATGATCACGACCATCGGCTACGTCCTCGCCGGCCTCATCGCCGCGGCCATCATTGTCATCGGCGCCCGCTTCATCATCGCGCCAGGGGTTGCCGCCCCCGGCTACGGAGTGCCCGGCGAGGGCGCCTATCTGAGCGTCAAAGGCGTGCGCGACATCGTATCGGGGTTGATCGTCATCATCCTGATGGTCGCGGGTGCGACACACCTTCTCGGCTGGATCATCTTGGCCGCCACCGTGATTCCGGTCGCCGACGCCGTCATCGTGCTCCGCAACGGCGGCACCAAGCCCATCGCGTTCGGCGTCCACGGCGGCACCGCCGTCGTCATGCTGATCACGGCCGCGCTGCTGCTGGTGTGCTAGCTCATCGTGGGGATGGCTGCCCCGGGCCGGTAGTTTTCGACCGCATCGATGTGGGCGAGCAGGACCTCTGGCTCGACCGCGTAGAGCTTGCCGTCCCCTTCGCCACCGGTGCCGACGAGGACTGCCTTCACGCTCTCGGGGAAGTCATCGTCTTCTCCGGACGCGGTGATCCAGATCCGGGTGACCGGCTCATAGCCCTCGGCTACGACGGCGGTGGCCGACGGCTCGAAGAACCAGCTGAGCAGGGTGTCGGTGGAGAACTCGGCGTCGAACGTCCAGCCGCGCGTGGTCAGCCATTCGTCGAACGTCTCGACCGCCTGCGCGAGTTCGACGTCGACATCGTCGAGGGCACCTGCCACATCCTCGGGGAGCCAGCGCGCATCCCGGTTGACCTGCCGCTTCTTGCGGCGGGCCTTCTTGGCATCGGAGTTTCGCGACACCGCTAGCCCAGCGCGCGATCCAGGTCGGCGATCAGATCCTCGGTGCCTTCGAGTCCGACCGAGATCCGCACCACGCCGTCGCCGAGCCCGATCGAGGCACGGCCCTCGGGACCCATCGCGCGGTGCGTGGTGGTCGCCGGATGGGTGATCAGTGACTTGGAGTCGCCGAGGTTGTTCGAGATGTCGATCACTTGCAGCTTGTCGAGCACCTCGAAGGCGCGGTCCTTGCCACCGTCCAATTCAAAGGTGACCACCGTGCCGCCGCCGCGCATCTGCCGCTTGGCCAGGTCGTACTGCGGATGTGATTCCAGGAACGGGTATCTCACCCAGTTCACACCGGGCTGGGTTTCCAGGAATTCGGCGATCCGCTGAGCGGACCGGTTCGAATAGTCGACCCGAACCGACATGGTCTCCAGGCCCTTGAGCAATACCCAGGCATTGAACGGCGACAGCGCAGGTCCGGTGTGGCGCATCAGTTTCTGCACCTCGCCGTCGATGTACTCCTTGTCGCCCAAAATCGCCCCGCCGAGCACCCGCCCCTGGCCGTCGATGTGCTTGGTACCCGAATACACCACCACGTCCACGCCGAGCGGAATACCCTGCTGCAGCAGTGGAGTGGCAAAGACGTTGTCCAGCACCACCTTTGCTCCGGCAGCGTGCGCCATCTCGGAAACCGCGGCGATGTCGACCAGCGATTGCATCGGGTTGGACGGGGTCTCGAAAAAGACTGCCTGGGTCGGCTTGGACAGCGCCTCTTCCCACTGGGACAGATCTTCACCATCGACGAAGACGGTCTCCACACCCCAGCGCGGCAGGATCTCGTTGCACACCACGAAGCACGAGCCGAACAGGCTGCGCGCGGCGACCAGTCGGTCCCCCGCACCCAGCAGTGCGCCCAGGGCGGTGAACACCGCCGACATTCCCGAGGCGGTCGCGAACGCGGCCGGCGCACCCTCGATCAGCCGCAGGCGTTCCTCGAACATCGAGATCGTCGGGTTGCCATAGCGGGAGTACACGTAGCGGTCGATATCGCCGGTGAATGCCTTCTCGGCTTCGGCGGCGGACTCATAGACGTAGCCCGACGTGAGGTACATCGCCTCGGCGGTTTCCTCGAAGCCCGAGCGCAGTAGCCCGCCCCGGACGCCGATGGTCGCCTGGCTCACGCCGTCGGGCAGCGGCACGGGGATCCGGACCGAGGGCACGTCGCTCATGACTGCTTCCACGGCAGGCCGAGCGCACGCCAGCCGTTGCCGCCGCGGTGCCCGTCCGCGTCGAGCTGGCCTTCGAAACCGTCAAGCATGTTGTAGGACGGCGCAATTCCGGCGGCGGTGGCTGTCTCGGCCGCGGGGATGGAGCGATTACCGGAGCGACAGATGAAGACCACCGGCCGTTCGCCGGGGGTGACGCCGGCGGCATTCAGCTCAGCCACGAAGTCCTCGTTGCGCTGGCCGTTGCCGCGATTCCATTCCACGAACACCACGCTGCGGCCGAGGCTGGACAGATCGGGCACCCCGACCCACCGCCACTCGGCGTCGGTGCGGCAGTCCACCAGCACCGCGTCCGGGTTCTCGCTGAGCAGCTTCCAGCTCGCCTCAGGGGTGATATCTCCTGCGTAGCTCACCCGGCCGAGTCTTCCACACCGATCTGGATAGCTCTTAGACCGGACCTGGCGAGCAGACCGTCCAATCGCCGTTCTCCCGCACGAAGGTCATCGGCACGTTGATCTTGTGGTCTGCCGCTTTTTCGAAGTGGTAGACGACCGTCGCGGTGGCCTTGTCGCCGTCGATCTTCACCTCTGTGACGTCGTCGACGTAGCGGGCGCCCTGTGCCGCCTTGGACTTCTGTTGCCGGTCAAGCACTTCGGCCTCAGCACCCTGTTGTGCGGCGCAGGTGTACTTGCGGAAGTCGCCGTAGTTGTCTCGTTGCAGGGCGTCATTCTGGCCGACCGCGGCGCGACCGACCTTGACGTCCTCAGTCAGCGGCTTCTGCCTGGTGTCGAGCACCCACACGATCCCGATCGTGCCGAGCACCAGCAGAGCAACAACCAGTGCGATCAAAATCGGCATCGGGCTCGAGCCGTCGTGTTCTTCTTCGGTCACGGCTTCCACACCCGGTGCAGTGCCGTCGAGACCTGGCGGACCCGGTCCCGGGCGGTGGTGACCTCGGATCCGGTGGCCAGCGCAACCCCGAGCCGCGATCGTGCCGAACCGTCATGGCGGCCCAGCAGCCGCACGTCGCTCTCCGGCACGACGAGCGCTTCGGCCAGCACCACGGGGTCGATCTCCGGGGTGTTGGTGCTCTCGTCGGCACCGCCGTAGGTGACCTCCGCGGCGCCCGGCGAGATCATGATGGTGTCGACCGGCAGGCCCAGGACGGCGCGGGCGTGCAGTTCGAATTCGGACAGCCGCTGGGTCCGCAGCGTGACCAGCCCGCTGTCGTAGGGACGAACGCTGACATCGGAGAAGTACACCTCGTCCCCCCGGACCAGCAGCTCCACCCCGAACACTCCGCGGCCACCGAGCGCCCGGACGATCCGCGCCGCCACCGACTTCGCCGCGCCCAGCGCCGCCAGCGTCATCTGTTGCGGCTGCCAGGCCTCCAGTACGCCGTCGAGCTGGCGGTGCCCGATGGGCTCACAGAAGTGCAGGGCCGGACCCGCGGGGCCGTCGGTACGCACGGTCAGCAGGGTGACCGCGTAGTCGATCTCGACGACCGTCTCGGCGAGTACCCGGTTGTGCGGCACCCGGCCGCCGGCTGCGACGGCGCGCTGCCAGGCGGGCTCGACGTCGTCGGGGCGCAGCAGCACCGACTGGCCCTGGCCGGGCACTCCGATCACCGGCTTGACCACCAGCGGGAACCCCGCGTGCTCGGCGACCGCGGTCAGCTCATCGATCGAACCGGCGAACCAGAACGGCGCGGTCGGCAGGCCCAGCTCGTCGGCGGCAAGCCGGCGCATCCCCTCCCGGTCCAGGCTGAGCTGGGTGGCGTAGACGCCGGGCACGACCTGGGTGGTGCCGCCGTCGGCGGCCGCCCGCAGCGCATCGATGGCCACTTCGTTGGTGTCGACCACGACGTAGGCCGGCTCGACCCTGGCGATAGCGGCGGTCAGTTCCTCGGGGTCGGTGATCGTGACGACGAGCGCCTCGTCGGCCACGTCGTGCGCCGGAGCGTCGGCGTAGCGGTCGACGGCGACGACCTCGGCGCCGAGCCGTTGAAAGGCCAGCACCAGCTCGCGGCTCAGCTCACCAGACCCGACCAGCATCACACGCATGATGCCCAAGGATAGGTGGGCTCATCCCCGGGCAGGCCAGTGCCAGGACGGCTCGTCGAGCAGACCCTGGCCGACGATGGTCGTCTGGCCCATCTCCTTGGTGAGTTCGATGGCGTTGACGTCGCACTGCTGGCGGCGCAACGCCTGGACCAACGCGGCGGCGTGGGTGACGACGACGACCTGGGAACGTTCCGAGGAGCGGGCGATCAGCGCGGCCAGCGCGGGCAGCAGATCGGGGTGCAGGCTGGCCTCCGGCTCGTTGAGCACCGTGAGCTCGGCCGGCCGCGGGGTGAGCAGGGCGGCCACCCACAGCAGATAGCGCAGCGTGCCGTCGGAGAGCTCGGCCGCGGTCAGTGCGCGCAACATTCCGGGCTGGCGCAGGGTGACCTCGAAGCGACCGTCACTGTTGGGGATCTCCACCCGGGAGCCGGGGAACGCATCGTCGACCGCCTCGGCAAGTGCCCCGGCATCGCCGACCTCGGCGATCGTCTGCAGAGCCGCCGCGAGGTCGGCGCCATCGTGGCCCAAAACCATTGTCCGGGTGCCGATCTGAGGTCGGCGCGCGGGCGCGTCGCTGTCGGTGCGGACATGGTCGTAGAACCGCCAGGACCGCACCCGCTCACGTAATGCCAGCAGTTCCGGTGCGGACTGAGGATCCCCGAGTTCGCTGAGCATGCTGTCGAACGGGCGCAGTCCGGCGGGGACGGTGCGCCAGCCGTCGTCAGCGTCGCGGATCCGGACGGCGGGCCCCAAGCGTTCGGCCAGCAGAGCGGAGGGTCGCAGCACCGGGCCGGCCCACACCGCCTCGGACTTGACCTCCGGATCCAGGTTGAACGCGGTTCTGCCGGGGACGGGCATCCCGAAGTCGACGGCGTAGCCGAAGTCCTCACCGGCGAAGCCCAGCTTGAGGCTCGCCGGACCCGTCTTTCCCCCGCCGGCCCACATCGTCGAATTCAGCCCGCCCTCGCGGGCCAGCGCGTTGACCGCGCCGTTGCGGGCCGAGTCGGCCAGTAGGCGCAGCGCCCGGTACAGGCTGGATTTGCCGGAGCCATTGGGGCCCGTGACGACGTTGCACCCGCGCAGCGGCACGACCAGCCGGCGCAGCGAGCGGTAGTTCTCCACGGCGACGGTGTCGAGCACGCCCCCAGCTAACCAGCCGTGGCCGACACCATCAGACCGCGATGGAGGCGGGCGTCGGCACGGTGGCCGTCGGCGGAGCGGGCGGCAACGGCTGAACGCCGGGCACCGTCGTGTACGGCCACAGGTCCGGCGGGATGATCTGGTTGCCCGTCACCCCGGTCAGCCGCGCGATGATCTGCGCGGGGATGTTGACCGCCTGATAGAGCACCGCCCCGATGAACTGGATGGGCAGCTTCAGCGGCCCGGACATGTCGGCGGTCAGGCCGTTGAAGACGCTGTACACGAAGTAGGGAACGAAGCCGACGATCGTCCGGAGGTCCAGGGCCAGCTCCGTTTGGATGTCGGGATAGCCGTACATCGCGATCGCGTCGTTCAGAGCCAGCTTGAGCGCGTCCAAGCCGGGCGCCACGGGCTTGTAATCGTTGGCCGCACGCTCCATCAAGGGCTTGCCCTGCGTGTAGGACGGGGGCGTCAACCCGAACAGCGCGTCGACGGTCGGGGCGATATCGATGTTCAGGTAGGTGTTGTTGATCGCGCCCTGCTCGAAACCCGCGCCGTTGGCGATGACGAAAGTAGTTGTCTCCCATGGTGTCTGGAAACCATGGGCACGCATGTCCGAGCCGAGCCGGATGGTCGGCCACGGCACCTGACCATGGTCGGTGGTCACCAGCACGGTCCATTTCTCGGTCGGATGCGCCGTGTTCCAGGCATCGACCGCGGCCATGATCTCGCCGACGTTCTCATCGACGTTGTTCAGGGCCTCCTTGTACTGCTGGGATCCGGCGTCGGACTCGTGCCCGGTGTCGTCGACGCCAACGAAGTAGGTGAAGTTGAAGCTGGAGACGCCTGCTGTCGTGGCGTTGATCGCATCGACCGAGGCCTGGCCGACCAGATCATCGGTGTCCAGCCAGCTGTTGTTGTACTTCGGGAAGAACTTGATCACGTCGGCCGGAATCGAACCCGCGCCGGAAATCTGGGCGATGTTCTCCCAATCGGAGATTGACGTTGTCTCGATGTTCGGGTCGAAGGCCTCGAGCTGGTTGAAGATCGTCGGCCACTTGTCGTAGGTCCACGGCGTGAAGACGTTGTTGAACAGACCCGTCTTCTCACTCCACACGCCGGTCAAGATGCCCGTCCACGACGGATTCGACATCGTGGTGTGCCCCACCATCGTCGACGCCGCGGTGGTGCCGGTGTTCATCAGCGCCTGAAGATTGACGTTGTTCGGGTCGGACAGGATGGCACTGAGATTCGTGCCGTCGATTCCGATCACCAGCACATGCGTCGGCGTGCTGACGCCCAGCGCGCCGACCGAACCGCCGTTACCGGCGGCGGCCGACGCCGTCGCGGTCATCACCAGACCGCGCCGACTTTGACCGACTCCCGGGGACACCGTCGAGGATCCGGAAGCCGCGCTGGAGGCCGGCGGGGTGATCCCCAGCGACGACAGCGCAACCGACAGCGCCGCCGCCGCGGGCGAGGTCGTGGTCCGCACCGCCGCGGCGGGTTTACGCGACGCCGACGACACGACGGTCTGGCTGGTCTTGCCTGCGGTGCGCCGGGTTTCGGTCTGCGGACGAGTGCGCGCGCGGGGTCCCGCGCTCGCCGAGCTGGACTTCGCTGCGCTTGCTGACGGTCCGGCATCGGCGTTGCCGGGTTCGGCGTTGGCGACCGCCGCACCAACCGACGCCCCGAGGCCGACGATGCCCGCGGCGGCGACCCCGACGCACAGATGTTTTGCTCTACTCATTGCCCGCTCCCCGACTTCGCTCATCACTGACCGTCAGCGACAGGTGCTCGGCAACTACCTGAACCCCCAAGACCCATTCGCCGACAATATGTTTACTCACCCTGGGCGAAGTCCGCAGGCAAGTTCTCCAAAACACAAAGTGTCAGGAACCCAGATCGTTGCGGAACGCGGTCATCGCAGTCAGCACGGCGGCGAACACCCGGTGGGCGGCGGCGAGATCGGCGTCGGGCAACTCGCCCAGCACGCGGTGGGTGTGGGTTGCCAGCGGGGTGAAGAACGCCCGGCCCACTTCGATGCCGTGATCGGCGTAGCGCAGGATCACTTTCCGGCGGTCGGTCGGGTCGGAGTCGCGGCGCAGATGCCCCGATTCGATCATCCGCTCGACGAGGTAGGTGATCGCCGCACCCGACAGGCCCATCCGGGCGCGCAACTCCCCCGCCGTCAGCGGAGTGCCGGCGTTCTCGGCGACCATGACATGCACCAGCGCCCGGAAGTCATTGGCCGACAGCCGGTGGATGCCGGCGAACTCCCGCCCGATCTGATCGGATTCGGCCGACAACGCCTGAATGTCGGCAACCACGGCCGACTCCAGTTCGGCGCGGCCGGCGTTGTCCATCCCGCCAGGCTATCTGTTAAGTGGATGAAATGTTAAGAAAATGAAGCTATGTTGATGTCGTGCACCGAGGACTCGAAGCAAAGCGCCCGCTGTGGGAGCGCATCGGCGATCTCGTCACCAACCGGCATTCCTGGCTGTTGGCGCTGATCGTCGCGGTGATCGGCGGCGGACTGATGGGCGCCATCGGACAGGGCAACGCGGCCGAACAGTCACCGGTATCCCTGCCGCCGAGCGCGGAGTCCGCCAAAGTCGCCGCCACGCTCAAAGAGTTTCCCGGCGGCGAGTCCGCGCCGGTGATCCTCGTCGTCACCCGCGCCGACGGCGCGGCGCTGACGCCGGCTGATCTGGCCGCCGCCGACGCGGCGCGCGGACGGATGATCGCCGCCACCGGCACCGGAGGTCTACCCATTCCGGTCGCCGCCTCCGATGACGGCAAAGCCGCCCTGGCCCCGGTCCCGATCGCCACGACGCTGTCCGGTTTCGCGCTCAACGACGAAATCAAGTCGCTGCGCGAAGCTGCCAAGGCGGGCCTGCCCGCCGACCTCGTCGCCAGCGTCACCGGCGGCCCGGCGTTCGGTGCGGACATCGCAAATGCGTTCGCGGGGGCCAACATCACCCTGCTGGCCGTCACCGGTGCGGTGGTCGCCCTGCTGCTGATCGTCACCTACCGATCACCGGTCCTGTGGCTGGTCCCACTACTGGTGATCGCCTTCGCCGATCGAGTGGCCGCGGTCCTGGGCGCGGCCATCGCCGACGCCTCCGGCCTGGCCGCCGACGGTTCGACCTCCGGCATCACCAGCGTGCTGGTGTTCGGCGCGGGGACCAACTATGCGCTGCTGATGATTTCGCGCTACCGGGAAGAGTTGCGTCACACGAGCCAACACCGGCAGGCGTTGCGCACCGCGGTCCGGTTCGCCGGTCCCGCGATCGCCGCCAGCAATGCCACCGTCGTGCTGGCGCTGCTGACGCTGCTGTTCGCCTCATCGCCGAGTACCCGCAGCCTGGGGGTGCAGGCCGCGTCTGGGCTGTTGGTCGCCGCCGTCTTCGTGTTGCTGATGCTGCCGCCCCTGCTGGCATTGTTCGGCCCGAAGCTGTTCTGGCCCTTCATTCCTCGTGCGGGTACCGAAGACGTCACCGATACCGGGGCGTGGCACCGGGTCGCCGATTGGGTGTCGCGTCATGCTGGCCGCGTCACGGTCGCGGCCACCGCGGTGTTGGCTGTTTTGGCCACCGGCCTGCTGGCAACACCGGTGGGGCTCAATCAGATCGACCAATTCCGAGTCAGTGCGGATTCGGTGGCTGGCTACCGCACGTTGTCCGCGCACTTTCCCAGCGGACTCACCGACCCGACCCGGGTGATCGGCAGCACCGACAAGAGTGTTGCCATCAATCAGGCGATCCTGGCCACCCCCGGCGTCGTCTCGGCCAACCCGGCCGGGCAGTCCCCGACAGGGCTGACGCAGTGGCAGGTCGTCGTCGAGGGTGAACCGGCCTCCCCAGCCGCCTTTGATACCGTTGCCGCCCTTCGTGATTCGGTGCATCACGTCGACCCCGCCGCATTGGTGGGCGGCTCAGACGCCCAGGCCATGGACGCCAGGGACGGGGCGGTTCGCGATCGCTGGGTGGTGATCCCGGCCATCCTGATCGTGGTGCTCGCGGTGCTGTACGCGCTGCTTCGCGCCGCACTGGCCCCGCTGGTCCTGGTGGCAGCAACCGTGCTGTCCACGATGGCCGCGCTCGGGCTGGGCGGCTGGGTGAGTGTGCACGTGCTGGGCTTTCCGGCACTGGACAACACCACACCCCTGTTCGCGTTCCTGTTCCTGGTCGCGCTCGGCGTGGACTACACGATCTTCCTGGTGACCCGAGCCCGGGAGGAGACGCCAGAGTTCGGCACCCGCGGCGGGATCGTGCGCGCGGTATCGGCGACGGGTGCGGTGATCACCAGCGCCGGCATCGTGCTGGCGGCGGTGTTCACCGTGCTCGGTGTGCTGCCCCTGATCGTGATGACCCAGCTGGGCATCATCGTGGGCCTGGGCATCCTGCTGGACACCTTCGTGGTGCGCACCGTGGTGATCCCGGCCCTGTTCACCCTGATCGGACCGGCGATCTGGTGGCCGGCGTTCCGGCGTGGCGATATCGAACCGTCCAAGGGCGCGTAACGTCGTGTCATGACACACGCTCCCGCGCTGCCGCCACTGCATATGCGGCGCAACGGGTTCGACCCCACGCCAGAACTACGCGACATCCGCGACGGCAGCGGTGTGGTCACCGCCGTCAACGCGTTCGGCATGCAGGTGTACCTGATCACCCGCTACGACGACATCAGGGCGGTGCTCGCCGATCACGAACACTTCTCCAATTCCCGGCCCCCCGGATTCGTGGTGCCCGGCGCGCCGCAGCTTGCCGAGGACGAGCAGGCCAGTGCACGCGCGGGCAACCTGCTGGCCCTCGACCCACCCCAGCACAGCCGGCTGCGCCGGATGCTGACCGGCGAGTTCACCGTGCGCAGGATGAAGGCCCTCGAACCCCGCATCGTGGAGATCGTCACCGCCCGCCTCGACGCGATCGAACAGGCAGGCGCACCAGCAGATCTGGTGGCCGACTTCGCCCTGCCGATCCCCTCACTGGTGATCTGCGAGCTGCTTGGCGTGCCGTACGCCGACCGCGACGATTTCCAGCGGCGCAGCGCCCGCCAGCTCGACCTGTCCATCCCGATCCCCGAACGCCTGGAGTTGGTGCGGGCCGGCCGCGAATACATGGGCTCGCTGGTGGCCTCGGCGCGTCGCGCGCCGCGCGAGGACATGCTCGGCATGCTGGTGCGCGAGCACGGCGACGAGCTCAGCGATGACGAACTGATCGGGGTCTCGGCGCTGCTGCTGCTCGCCGGGCACGAGACCACGTCGAACATGCTCAGCCTGGGCACCCTTGCGCTGCTGCGACATCCCGAACAGCTCGCAGCCGTCCGCGACGACCCCGATGCGGTTGCACCGGCCGTCGAGGAACTACTTCGCTGGCTGTCGATCGTGCACAGCAGCATTCCTCGGATCACCACGGCCGACGTGGACGTCGCCGGGGTGGCGATCCCGGCCGGCAGCCTGGTGCTGGCCGCCTTGGCGTCAGGCAATCGGGATTCGGCGTTCGTCGATGACCCCGACGTACTCGATATCAAACGGGAACTACTGAGCCACTTGGCCTTCGGCCACGGCGTGCATCACTGCCTTGGTGCCCCACTGGCCCGCATGGAGATGCGGATCGCGTTTCCGGCTCTGCTGCAGCGCTTTCCGAACCTGGCGTGCGCAGAACCGTTCGACGAGATCGAGTTCAAACCGTTCCACTTCATCTACGGCTTGCGGTCCCTGCCGGTGGCCTGGTGATCCTCGAACACCCCGGCACGCGCCAGTAGCAGCAAGCTCACGACGAGCACCCAGATCGGAAAGCCCAGTGTCAGCCACATACTGATGTCGCTGGCGATCAACAACGCCACGGCGAGCAGATAGCTGATGTACACCAGCCAGCGCGGCATCAGCCCGGTCCGCAGCCAGATCGTGGCCAACGAGATCATGAACACCGCGGCCATCCGCAGGGCATAGGTCTTCGACAACGTCAGCACGATCATCTGGCCGAACAACGCCACGTCGCTGTGCCCGAGCTGCTCGTGACCCACCGCACTGTTACTCCCGGCCAGGCCTGCCCCGATCGCGCTCGTCACGAACATCATTGCCAGGAACAGCAATCCGCTGCCCAGGAACACCGTGGCGAAGAATCGGTCCTCGAGCCGGCCGAGGCCGTCGCGCACGACCCCGATGAACCATAGGAAGCTGATCCCCGCGAACGGCATCAGGATGGCCGCGATCTTCATCTTCCCGCTTGCGGCATCAAGCCATTGCGAGCCGGGCTGCGCACCTTCGGGCAGGGAGGAGCGGATCAGGATCAGGTTGGCGCCGAACAAGAGCGCGAATGCCACGCCGGCGGCCGCGGCCGCCCGCGGAGTGGTGAGGGTTTTCAGCGTCGACGAGCCTTTGTTGCCAATGCTGGAGTCGGGCACGTCGTCATGGTGACAGACTCAGGGCTGCCCGGGCAGGAGACGCACCATCAAACCGTGCGATTCGGCGCAGAGAGTTCCGTCCGGACGTCGCAGCTCGGCGTTGACGAAGGCCTTGCGCCCCTCGGCTTCCCGCAGCCAGCCGCGCACCGTCAGGTCGGTGTCGATCGGCGTGACGTTGCGGTAGTCGACGTGCAGGAAGGCGGTCCGGCTGATCGGACGCCCGGTCGCATGGATGACCATGCCGAACATCGAGTCGAACATCAACGGCAACACACCGCCGTGCACGGCGTAGTTGCCGCCGACGTGAAACCTGCTGAACCGCACGGTCAACTCGACGGCCTCGGCATCGAACTTGGTGACGTGGTACGGCGCCATCAACAGGCTGCCGGCGCCGGGAAGACTGGGCACGCGGTTGGCCGGACCAACGCCTTCGGCGGCCTCGAACGATGCCAGTAGGCTCACCAGTTCCTCGACCCGATCGGCAGCAGCGCTCCAGGTGTCCGGGTCCGGATTGGCCGACACCGCCAGGTCCTGAGCCCGGCGCATCGCGGCCAGAAACCGGCCGAATCCCTCTCCCGGTTGGGCGGCTTCGAATTTCGGGAAGCCGCCGTGCTTGTAATAGTCGGGGTCGAGTTCGAACTCTTCCGTCATCTCGGTGCCAGGATGTCGCGGCGCACGATGGTCTGATCACGGCCGGGACCAACGCCGATGCACGAAACATAGGCTCCGGCAAGCTCTTCGAGCCTCAGCACGTAGTCACGCGCCTTGGCGGGCAGGTCCTCGAAGGTACGGCACGAGCTAATGTCCTCCCACCAGCCGGGCAGTTCCTCATAGATCGGCTCGGCGCGGGCGATGTCGCTCTGGGTCATCGGCATCTCGTTGGTGCGCTTGCCGTCGACCGTGTAGCCGACGCACACCGGCACGGTCTCCAGGCTGGAGAGCACATCGAGTTTCGTCAGGAAGTAATCGGTGATGCCGTTGACCCGGGTGGCGTAACGGGCGATCACCGCGTCGAACCATCCACAGCGGCGCGGGCGGCCCGTCGTCACGCCGACCTCGCCGCCGGTCTTGGCCAGATAGGCGCCGTGCTCGTCGAACAGCTCGGTCGGGAACGGGCCCGAGCCGACCCGGGTGGTGTAGGCCTTGAGGATCCCCAGCACGGTGGTGATGCGGGTGGGGCCGATGCCCGAGCCGACGGCCGCGCCACCCGATGTCGGGTTCGAGGACGTCACGAACGGATAGGTGCCGTGGTCGACGTCGAGCAGCGTGCCCTGCGAGCCCTCCAGAAGCACCGTCTCGCCGGCTTCCAGCGCGGTGTTGAGGACCAGGCGGGTGTCGGCGATGCGGTGCTTGAAGCCTTCGGCCTGCGCCAGCAGTGCCTCTAGGACCTCGTCGGCGTCCAGCGCCTTGCGGTTGTAGATCTTGACCAGGACCTGGTTCTTGAGCTCCAGCGAGGCGCCGATCTTGGCAGCCAGCAGCTCGTGGTCCAGAACGTCGGCGACGCGGATACCCATCCGGGCGATCTTGTCCTGGTAGCACGGGCCGATACCGCGGCCGGTGGTGCCGATCTTCTTGCTGCCCATGTAGCGCTCGGTGACCTTGTCGATGGCCACGTGATAGGGCATCAGCAGGTGGGCATCAGCCGAGATCAGCAGCCCCGAGGTGTCAACCCCGCGGTCCTCGAGACCGGCAAGCTCGGTCAGCAGCACGCCCGGATCGACGACGACACCGTTGCCGATGACGTTGGTGACCCCCGGGGTCAGGATGCCCGATGGGATGAGGTGCAGCGCGAAGTTCTCGCCGGTCGGCAGGACGACGGTGTGCCCCGCGTTGTTACCGCCCTGGTAGCGCACCACCCACTGGACGCGCCCACCGAGAAGGTCGGTGGCTTTTCCCTTGCCCTCGTCGCCCCACTGGGCGCCGATGAGGACGATTGCCGGCATGGTATTTCTCCTGCTTATTGTGGTGCAGCCGGTGACCTACCCTATCGGAGCGCAGCGCGAGGAGTGTCGTTGACCAACACCGAGATCGCCGTGTTGCGTTTCGGGGGCCGCCGACTGCCGCGCGGGCTGGGCTCGCTGCCCTGTCTCGACGACCCCGATCCGGCGGCCATCGACGCTGCCGTCCACGGCGCGTCCCGGGTGGTTGTCGTGGGTTCGGCGACCGATCTGGCCACGGTGCTGACGCGGCTGATGCGCACCGAACGCCTCGACGTCGAGGTGGCACCGGTGTCGCGGTGGCGCGGAGCCCGGCGAGCGTTGACCGGTGTGGCGCAACGGGTTCCGCTGATCCGCGACGAGACGGGCACCGTTCTCGTCGGCGCGGCGTTCTGGCTGCCCCCTGGCGAGGACCGGGTGATCCACGGCGAGGCCGTCGTCGACGACGACCTGCTGTTCGATGGGGAGGTGACGGCCGTGAGGATCGAGCCGACCGCGTCGATGCCGGGCCTGCGGGCGGCGGTGCTGACCGGCCGGATGCGTCCGCGACGCTGGCTGACCGGCCGGGCCGTCCAGCTCGGCACCACCGGCGCCCGGGTCGTGCGCGACGGCGTCGAGTTGTCCCGCGAGGCCAAACGGGCCGCGTTCTACCGGCACACCACGGGTTGGCTACGGGTCTCGTGATCCCAGGTCACGCGGCGTGTCCGGTAGTTTCGTGAGGTGAACATCCGTCCGCTGCACCAGTCGGTCCGGCCCAGCCCGGTCTTCCTGGCAATCGTCGCGATCACCGCGGCCGGTGGGGTGGTGGCCTGGCTGGCCGCGGACACCGTGCGGCCGCTGGCCTACGTCGGGGTGTTCGTCTTCGTCGTCGCCGGCTGGCTGGTGTCGCTGTGTCTGCACGAGTTCGGCCACGCGTACACGGCCTGGCGATTCGGTGACCACGACGTCGCGATGCGCGGTTATCTGACGCTCAATCCGCTCAAGTACTCCAGCCCGCTGCTGTCGCTCGGCCTGCCGCTGCTGTTCATCGCGCTCGGCGGAATCGGGCTGCCCGGCGGCGCGGTCTACGTCCGCACCGCGTTCATGAAACCGCGGCAGCGCACGCTGGTGAGCCTGGCGGGGCCGGCCGCCAACCTGGCGCTCGCCGTCGTCCTGCTTGCGGCCACCCGCCTGTTCTACGACTCCGGTCACGGGGTGTTCTGGTCGGCCGTCGCTTTCCTGGGATTCCTGCAGATCACGGCGCTGTTGCTGAACCTGCTGCCGATCCCCGGCCTGGACGGCTATGCGGCACTCGAACCGCATCTGAGCCCCGAGACGCAGCGCGCCGTGGCGCCGGCCAAGCAGTTCGGCTTCCTGTTCCTGATCGTCCTGCTGCTGGCCCCGGCACTGAACCAGTGGTTCTTCTCGGCGGTTTTCTGGTTCTTCGACCTGTCGGGAGTGCCCGGAGCGCTGGCCTCGATCGGCATGCAGCTGACCCGCTTCTGGTCCGCCTGGGCCTGATTCGGACACCAAGGCGGGGGGCAGCGATCCCCTCCGTCGTTGCCCCCCGGCTCGGTTCCATCCCCCGGTTGGCAAACTTCAACCTAGCGAGCTGTGAGGCGGCTGGGAGCGACTTCGCAGAATTGGCCCAAAGGTTAGTTCTGGGACGCCCGGCTGACCCGGGATTCGTAGGAGCGGCGGATGTCACCGTCGCCGTCAAGCATCTGGTGGTCGGCTCCCAGCAGGCCCATCACCGCAGCACGACCCCTGGCCGGCAGCAGGCCGTAGATCGAGGTCAACGGGCCCAGCCGGCGGGGCACGTACACCGACCTCCGGCGCCGGCGCACCGCGTCGACGACGGCCGCGGCGACGACCTCGGGCGCACAGGTCCGCATCAGCCAGTGGTCGGCGAGACCGGCGGACAACTCCGTCCTGACCATGCCCGGGTACACCGTGGTGAACGTGATACCGGTAGCCGCCGACTCGAGCGCGATGGCCTCGGTGAAACCGGCCACCGCGAACTTTGTGGCGGAGTAGGTGGACACGCCTCCGAAGCCCATCCGGCCCGCGGCGGACGCGACGTTGACCACGTGCCCGAATCCTCGTGGACCCATGCGCTCCACAGCCAGCTGCGTTCCGTAGATGACACCGGCGACGTTGATGGCGAGCTGACGTTGGATCGACTCGGCCGTCTCGTCGACCAGTGGCGTCACCGGCATGATCCCAGCGTTGTTCACCAGCACGTCGATCTGCCCGAGCGCCCCGGTCAGCGAGTCCAGGAAGCACGCAAAGCTGGCCCGGTCGGTGACGTCGACCTCACCCCACCAGCAGCCGACCTCGGCCGCCGTCCGCTCTGCCAGTTCGACGTCGACATCGCCGATGGCCACCTTGGCTCCGGCCCGGGCGAACGCCGACGCGGTCGCCGCCCCGATACCTCTGGCTCCGCCGGTCACCACCACGACCCGATCCCTCAGGTTCGTCGCTGCCATGTGCCGCCTCCTTCTGTCGAACCGCTAGCCGAATCGGCGCCGAAAGCCCCGCGCGCCGATCAGCCGCGAAACGCGGCGCATCGCCGCGCCGCGCAACGGGGTGTAGGGATACCAGGTGAGCTCTCGGGCGGGGGTCACCCGAGCGGCCACAATCGCCTGCGGCCTGCAGAACTTCGACACCGCTTCACTGCCGCCGCGCGTGCCCAGACCCGACTCTTTCCACCCGGATTGGGGTAATGCCAGCGTGAACAGGTTCGCGAAGACATCGTTGATGTTCACGGCCCCCGCGTCGATGCGCCGCGCGATGCGTTCGGCCCGGTGTCGGTCGCCGCTGAACACCGCCGCAGACAAGCCGTAGCGGGACTCGTTGGCCAGCCGGACCGCCTCGTCTTCGTCACTGACCCGCACCACGGGCAACGTCGGGCCGAACGTTTCTTCGGTCATGCAGAGCATGCGGTGGTCGACGCCGGCCAGCACCGTGGGCCCGTGGCCGCCATGACCGCTGACCAGCGCGGTCGCTCCGCGCGAAAGGGCATCGTCCACATGTCGCCGCATGACCTCGGTCTGAGCCGGATTGGTGAACCGGCCCATGTCGATTCCGGGGCGCAGTGCTGCGACCTTGGCCGTCACCTGCGAGACGAACTCGTCGTAGACCGCCGATTCGACGTACACCCGCTCAACGGACACGCACATCTGGCCGCAGTTGGCCATCGCTCCCCACACCGCCGCGTTGGCCGCGCGCGTCACGTCGGCGTCGTCGAGAACGATCATCGCGTCCTTGCCGCCGAGTTCGAGGGCACACGGGATCAAGCGGTCCGCGGCCGCCCTGGCGATGGCCCGGCCGGTCCGCACCGAACCGGTGAACTGGACGAAATCGACCTGGGCGACAACCGCGTTGCCGGCGCGGCCGTCCCCGCACACCACGTCGAGAACCTGTGGCGCGCCGATTTCAGCCCAGCCGGCGACCGCGGCCGACACCGCTGCCGGAGTCAGCTCCGACGGTTTGACCACCACCGCGCAGCCCGCCAACAGCGCCGGCACCGCGTCCAGAAGGGACAGGCCGAGCGGAAAGTTCCACGGCGTGATCACACCGACCACCTGGTACGGGCGCTGAACGATCAACTGCCGCTTGGTGATAGCCAACATGCCGTGCGGACGCGGCCTGCGGTCGGCGAGCACCCGCGGCGCCCGGCGACTGTGGTAGTTGATCGCTTGGACGATATAGGGAATCTCGAGGCCGGCCTCGACCGCGGGTTTACCCGTCTCCGCAATCAAAAGCGCCTCGAGTCGTGATTGATTGTCCCACAACCAATCCCGATATCGCGACAGCCAGCGCACCCGAGCGTTGACGGGTAGCGCCTCCCACTCGGGCTGTCGAGATCGCAGCGCAGCGACCACGTTCGTCACCGATTCGGCGGTGGGCGTCACTCGGCAACCTTGCTCAACAGATTCCTCTTGAGCACCTTCCCGGTCTCGTTGCGCGGCAACGCATCGACGAAGTAGACATCGCGCGGCACCTTGTGACGAGCCAGTCGATCGCGGACATAGGTCTTGACGGCCTCGGCATCCAGCTGGGCGCTGTCCTTGATCACGACGAATACACACAAGCGCTGTCCGAAATCCCGGTCCGGTGTCCCCACCGCGGCGGCCTCCACGACGGCCGGATGCTCGGTGAGCAAGTTCTCCACCTCGATTGGGTAGACGTTCTCCCCTCCCGAGACGATCATGTCGTCATCGCGACCGTCGACGAACCACAGGCCCCGGTCGTCGAAATGCCCGGTGTCGCCACTGGACATCAATCCGTCGAGCACCCTCTTGCTGCCACCGTCGGTGTAGCCCGAAAAGCTCAGTCCGCTCGACACATACAGCGTGCCGGTGCGTCCGGGCTCGGTGATGGGCCGGTCGTACGTGTCGTACGCGGCGATGCGGCAGCCGACGGGTGGGCGCCCGACGGTACCCGGCGCGACGCGTAATTCCTCGGGCGTCGCGACAGCCGCGGTGGCGACCTCGGTCGAGCCGTACAGGTTGTAGAGCACGTCACCGAAGGTGTCCAGTGTGCGTCGGGACAACTGCGGCGACAGCGTGGACCCGGCAGCGAAAATGACGCGCAGTGACGACGTACCGTACCGGTCGATGATGTCGGGTCCGAGGTCGAGGATGCGGCTCAGCATGGTGGGAACCAGGACCATGGCGTCGGCGTGATGCCCCGCGATCGCGGCGAGGGCCGCCTGCGGATCGAACCGCCTGGACACAACAACGCGATTGCCCAACGCCAATCCGACTGTCGCTGTTGCCAACCCGGTGGCATGGAAGAGCGGTGCCGCCACCACGTAGCAACCGTTCGCGGGCCACGGCACCCGGTCGAGAAGCTGCGCCGACTGCAGCGGGCTGATCCGGTCCCGCGGCGCGCCCTTGGGGATTCCGGTGGTGCCGCTGGTGAGCAGCACCAAACCCCCGGGACGGCTGGGATACGGCAGCGGGTCGGTGGACTGCCGCGCGGCGAGGTCGTCGATCAACGGGTGAGCGTGAGAGCCCTCGGCCCAGTTCAGCAGTACCTCGACATCGGGCGGTAAGGCATCGAACAGCTCGGCGAACTCCTGGTCGGCAAGCACGATCTGGATCCGCTCACGCACACAGACGTCACGCAACTGTGGACCCGCGAACCCGGTGTTCAGCAGAACCGTTCGTATGCCGGCCTTTCCGGCGGCCGCCAGGACCACCAGCAGACCTCGATGGCCTCGGTTGAGCAGCCCGATCGCGCAATCGCCACTTGGCCGGCGGGCCAGCAGAGTTCGCGCCGTGGCATTCGAAAGCTGATCCAGTTCGCGGAAAGTCAGCGTCCCCCGCTCATCGGTCAGCGCGGGCGAATCACCGTAGCGCGAAGCGGTGTACGAGACTAGTCCTCCGAATGACCCGTACCGCCGCAGGGCGCGGGCGGCGGTCAGCAGTCCGGCCGGATCGGTCAGGTCGATCATTCCCCGTCGCTGCAACACCGAGACCGCACGAAGCGTGCTCACCAGCTGCGTGGTCACTGCAGCCCCAGGATCAGTCGGACGACCTCGCGCGGGTTGTCCAACTGCGGACAGTGGCCGGATCTCGGCAGCACGACAAGGGAACTGCCGGGAATCTGCTGATGCAGGGTCCGGCTGGCCTGGACCGGAATGATGCGGTCTTTGGCCCCATGGGCGACCACCGCGGGGCACGCGATCTGAAGGTCACCGTGCCCGGCAGCGGTCTCGTGCGCATATTGAAACGCATAGCGCCCCAGGCTTGCCAGGGCAGCGGGTCCGCCGATGGTGCGCCGCCACCGCGCGATGACGGCAGGGTCGGCGGCCGCGCCGGGGCCGTACAGCACATGCCGGACGGCCTTGCCCGCCGCCCATCGGAGGACTCCGTCGGGGATCGGCAGCATTGCCGCGGTGTGCCAGACCTGAACCGGGAGTCGTCGGTGACGAGCAAGCCGGGCCGGCAGATGGCGGGCGTTGAGCGGGTCGTTGAGCGCAAGGACCGCCTGCACGGCATCGGGTTTACGGGCGGCGGCCCGGATCGCGGTCGCGGCACCCAGCGAGTTCCCGACGAGCACCGCGGGTCCGAGATCCTCCAATAGCGCATCGACGAAGGTATCGAACTGCGGCAGAAGCGGACCCGGCCGCCGGCGATCTGCCCACCCGAAGCCGGGAAGGTCGACCGCCATGGCGCACCGGCCCGCGGCGTCGAGCTGTCCGAGTACCGCGCGCCAGGTGTCGGCGGAGTCCGCGTAGCCGTGCAGCAACACGATCGGCAGCCCTTCACCGCCCACCGACAGGACTCGGGTTCGCACGCCGTCGTAGCAACCCGTCCCGGTATCGATCATGCCGAGAGCAGTCCCTTGGCGATGTGGGTGACCTGAACCTCGTTGCTCCCCGCGTAAATCATCAACGACTTGGCATCGCGGGCAAGCCTTTCCACGTGATACTCAGCCATGTATCCGTTACCGCCGAAGAGCTGCACGGCCTCCATGGCGACCTCTGTCGCGGCTTGCGAGGAGTACAGCTTGATCGCCGAAGCCTCGGCCAGCGAAGGCAACCGCCCGCTGCCGAGGGACTCCAAGGTCTGGAACACCATGTTCTGCACGTTGATTCGGGCGACTTCCATCTGTGCCAATTTCAATTGGATCAACTGGAACTGGCCGATGTTCTTACCCCAGAGTGTGCGCGACTTGGCGTAGTCGACACACAATCGGTGACACTCGTTGATGATGCCCAGGGACATCAAGGCGATTCCGATCCGTTCGCCGGCGAAATTGGCTCTGGCACTTTCTCGTCCATCGCCGGCGCCGTGCTGCTCGGTCTCGCCGAGCAGCCGGTCAGGGCCGAGGCGAACATTGTCGAAGAACAATTCGCCGGTGGGCGACGACATCATCCCCATCTTCTTGAACGGCCTGCCCTGCGTCAGCCCGGGCATGCCGGCGTCGAGCACGAAGGTGAGCACCGGCCGGTCGCGCTTGTCGACGTCAGAGTCAGGACCCTCATCGAGCTTCGCGTACACCACGATGACGTCGGCATCGGGACCGTTGGTGATAAAGGTCTTCTGGCCGTTGAGGAGGTAGTCCGAACCGTCGCGCCGGACATAGGTTTTCATGCCACCGAAAGCATCCGACCCGGCGTCGGGCTCGGTGATCGCCCAGGCCGCGACCTTCTCCAACGTCATCAACTCGGGCAGCCAGCGTTCCTTCTGGGCCAGTGTGCCGCGCGTCATGATCGTCGACGCGCCCAGACCGAGGCTGACCCCGATCGTCGACAGCAAGCCGATGCTGACGGAGGCCAGTTCAGTGATCAGGACGGCGGCCATCGACGCCTGGGCACCGAGCTCACCCAGACCACCGCCGCCACCGCGGGAAGCGTTGGACACCTCGTTGGACTCGGCGCGGGACCGTTCGCGGTCCAGCATCGTCTTCACCGCTTCTGCTGCCATCACGTCGAGTCCGAACTCGCTGAACAGCTTTCGCGCGATCGGATAGGGCGACCGGCTCCCGCTCTCGAGTTCCTCGAGATGCGGGCGGATCTCCTTGGCGATGAACTCCCGCGCGGTGTCGCGCATGATGATGTCGGTGTCCGACCATTCGATCATGATCAGGCTCCCGGCAGTCGTGCGGCGATGTCGTCGATCTCCCACACCTTGTCGGTCTCGATGGTCTCCACGTCGTGCCATCCCTGCAGCTGTGAAATGGCACCGCCTTGAACGGCGTAGACCTGCCCGGTGGCCGCACACTTCTCGCTGGCCAGGTAGGCGACCAGCGGTGAGATGTTGGCCGGCGAGAACAGGTCGAGCCCACCGTCTTCCGGTTCGGCCATCAGCGCACCCATGCCCGGCGTCGCCAGTGTCAGCCGAGTCCGGGCAATGGGAGCAATGGCATTCACCCGGACGCCATAGCGCTCCAGCTCCTCGGCGGCGATCAGCGTCAACGCCGCGATTCCGGCCTTCGCGGCACCGTAATTCGCCTGACCTGCGTTGGGGATGGTGAGCCCGGAACCCGATGCCGTATTGATCACCGCGGCAACCGGCTGATCACCGGCCTTGGACTGAGCCTTCCAATACTCCGACGCGTGGTGCAGCATCGCGAAATGGCCCTTGAGGTGGACCGTGACGACGGCGTCCCACTGCTCCTCGTCCATCCCGGCGATGAATGCGTCGCGCAGAATGCCGGCATTGTTGACCAACACGTCGAGACGGCCGAACTCGTCGATCGCCTGCTGCACGAGGTTCTTGGCTCCCGCCCAGCTGGAGATGTTGTCGCCGTTGGCCACCGCGCGGCCCCCGGCAGCGGTGATCTCCGCGACCACCTCATGGGCCGGCCCGGAGTCGGCGCCTTCACCCGTGTTGGAACCGCCCAGGTCGTTCACCACGACGGCAGCACCCTCGCGAGCGAAGAGCAGTGCGTGCTCGCGCCCGATCCCGCGACCGGCGCCGGTGATGACGGCAACCCGCCCGTCGAGAATTCCCATTTGTCTACTCCTGTGAGTTGTTTCAGTTCTAATCGGCGATGACGGCGAGACCGTCGGTGATCGCCAGTTCACCGGCAGCGGACCGGCTGGTCTCGAAGGCGTAGGTCGTCACACCTTCGCCGCTGGACTGCTTCCAGATCTGGGTTTCCAGATCGTCGCCGGGGAGCACCATCTTGGAGAATCTGACCGCCAGCCGGCGCAGCCGCGTGACGTCTGAGCCGGCCACCTCGGTCAGCACGGCCCACGAGGTGAACGCCATGGTGCACAGACCGTGCGCGATGATGCCCGGCAGCCCGGCATCGCGGGCCACCTCCTCGTCGAGGTGGATCGGCATCGGATCACCGGAGGCTGGCGAGTACCGGAACGTCTGGTCAAGATCGACGTGCTGGGTCACCTTGGCGATCGGGCCTTTGGCGCGCAGCTTGGCATCGAACTTGTGCGACGGCGTCAGGCTCCCGATCTTCTTGCCGGCGTCGAAGCCTCGCACGAAGCAGGTCACGTACTGCTCGTTGACCAGTTCGCCGTCCTCGGTGCGGCATTCGACGAGAATGGCTGCGCGGGTGCCGTTTTCGAGCCCTTCGTAGCCGATCATCTTGCCCCGCGAGACCAGCTTGTCCCCCGGGCGAATGGGCCGCCGAAAGTAGAAGTCCTGCTCCCCATGCACCACTCGCGGCACCAGTTCGACGGGCAGCACATCCACGGTCGGCATCATCATCGCCTCGAATACCGGGACGATCGCAAAGACCGGCGGTGCGATATCGCCAGCTCGATGCGCCGCGATCGGATCGTTGGTGGCGGCGGCGTATTCCGCGATGCGCTCGCGGGTCACCTCGAAGTGGTCATCCTCGGTCCAGGTGTCCAGCCCGGAGTCGTCGAATTGCAGCGTGTCTGTCATGTCAGACGGCCGCCGATGCCAACTCGTCGAGCTTGGTCAGCGTCTTGTCGAGTTGCTTCGCTCCGTCCTTCTCGACCGCCTTGGCGAGCGCGCCCTTCACCAGCGCGCCCTCGAAGTCGCCGGCCACGGTGAAGCGGGAACCGGCGCCCACAGGTTCGATGGTGAAGGTGAAATCTGCCTTCACGCCAGCCATTCCGGTGCCACCCAGGGACAGGCTGCTCGGCGCCTCGACGGACTTGACGGACCACTCGATCTTGTTGGCCATGTTGAGCATGACGAGCTTGGCGGTCAGGCGAACACCGGGCGTCAGCGTCGTCGGCGGTTCCTCGAGCCACTTGTCGTGGACGGTGAACCACTGACCCCAGGTGTTGGGGTTGGAGATGATGCTCCACAGCGCCTCTGGACTGGCAGCCAGGTCGCGGGTCGCCTCGATATGTCCCATGGTGATGACTCCTTAAGTGTGTTCGGTGATTTCGGTGTAGGTGGCGGTACTAGCGCTCGGCGCGCTGATAGGCGGTCACGACGGCGGCCCCGCCGAGGCCGATGTTGTGTTGCAGCGCTGCGGTGACACCCGATACCTGCCGTTTGTCGGCGGTGCCCCGTAATTGCCAAGTCAGTTCGGCACATTGGGCCAAACCGGTGGCGCCGAGCGGGTGGCCCTTGGAGATCAGGCCGCCGGACGGATTGACCACCCATCGGCCGCCATAGGTGGTATCGCCGGCGTCGATGAGTTTGGGTGCGTCGCCTTCGCCACAGAGGCCGAGGGCTTCGTAGAGCAACAGCTCGTTGGCGCTGAAGCAGTCGTGTAGTTCGATGACCTGGAAGTCCTCCGGACCGAGTCCTGATTGGTCGTAAACCCGCCGCGCCGCTTCGACATTCATGTGATAGCCGATCAGCGCCTTGCAGGTCCCGTCAAAGCTGTTGGTGAAGTCGGTCGTCATCGCCTGCCCGACAATCTCGACGGCCTGTTCGGCGAGTCCGTGCAGTTCGACGAATGCTTCGGAAGCAAGGATTGCCGCACCGGAGCCGTCCGACGTCGGGGAGCACTGCAGCTTGGTCAGTGGGTCATAGATCATCGGCGCCGCGAGGATGTCGTCGAGGCTGTACTCCTCCTGGAACTGCGCATACGGGTTGTTCACCGAATGGCGGTGGTTCTTGTACCCGATCTTGGCGAAATGCTCAGCGGTAGAGCCATATTCCTTCATGTGCTCGCGCCCCGCCGCGCCGAACATCCACGGTGCGGGCGGAAACAGCACCTCGGAGATCTCGGCCAGCGCCAGAAAGTGGTTCTCCATCGGCTGAGCCCGGTCGTTGAAGGTCGAGCCCAGCGAGCCCGGTTGCATCTTCTCGAAGCCCAGCGCCAACGTGCATTCGGCCAACCCGCCGCGAATCGCCTGGGCGGCAAGGTATAGCGCCGTCGAGCCGGTGGAGCAGTTGTTGTTGACATTGACCACCGGGATTCCGGTCATACCCAGCTCGTAGAGCGCGCGCTGGCCCGATGTCGATTCACCGTAGACATAACCCACGAAAGCCTGGTCAATCAGGTTGTAGTCGATTCCAGCGTCTTCGAGGGCCTTGCTGCCGGATTCCTGCGCCATGTCGGGGTAGTCCCAGCCCTCGCGCCGGCCGGGCTTTTCGAACTTGGTCATCCCCACGCCGATCACGAACACTCTGTTCGCCATCACTTCTCCTCTCCCGGCCTCGCCGATGGCAGAAACATACCAACCAGAACGTATCTTTGCAAGGATCTCAGTCTTCGCGAGCAATGGCCCTAGCCAGGACCGGAGCCAGATCCGCCGCCGCGCGGTCCCAGCGGCGCCGGACCTGCCCGGGCTCGCGGTCGGCGAAGCTGGCCACCAAGATTCCGCGAAGGACGTCCATTGCGGTGTAGATGGCGTTGCGAAGGGCCTGCTGCCCGGCGCAGTCGGGTAGCAACTGGGCCACCGCGCCGATCACCGCCTGGTTGACCAACCGCTCCACCCGCGCAACGTGGCTGGCAAGGACGTCATCTGTCAGCGCCGCGGCCCACAGCTCCATGGTCGCGACGAACATGTCGCCTTGATGCGTATCCCAAAGGAAGCCAAGGACATCCGTGGCCGGGTCGGTGTCGTTGTTGAACCAGCGGTGACCCCGCAAGGCCGCTCGGACCCGCTGCTCGGCGAGGTGCTCCACCGCCGCGACAACGAGGTCTTCCTTCGACCGGAAGTGATGCACCTGAGCACCCCGCGTGACGCCGGCCCGCGCCGCGATGCGATGTGTTGTCGTGCCCGCATAGCCGTAGGCGATCAGACACTCGACCGTCGCTTCGAGCAGGCGACGGCGCATAGCGGCAGTCCGCTCCGACTGAGTCCGGCGTCCGATTCCCACCCGGCGGACAATACCTGCATTCCAAACTGTATGTAAGATACCGAGGCGCTGTCGCCGGTTATCTCGTCTCAGTCAGAACCGTTGGAAGCCAAGGCTTCTGACAGCATGCCGGCAAGATGGGCGGTCGCGCGATCCCACCGCTTGCGCGCCTGAGTGACATCGCGGTCGACGAAACCGACGACGAGGATCCCCCGGAGCGCATCCATCGCGGTGAACAACGCGTTACGAACTTGCTTGCGCGCCACATGATCTGGCAGAAGCTGAGCAAGTGCAGTGATCAGCGTGCTGTTCACCATCGGCTCGACACGTGCCACTTCCCTGGCCAGCACATCGTCCGTGCGAGCGGCAACCCAGAGTTCGATCGTGGCCACGAACATGTCGCCCTGATGCGATTCCCAAAGGAACTCCAGCACCGCGGCGACCGGATCGGGGTTCTTCCACACGCCGCTGCTCTGCCGGAGCGCGGCCTGAATCCGCTGCTGCGCCAGGTGCTCGACGGCCGCGACGACAAGGTCCTCTTTCGAGCGGAAGTGGTGTACCTGCGCGCCGCGGGTCACCCCGGCGGCTTCTGCGATCCGTGGCGTCGTCGTGCCGGCGTAGCCGAAGGTGACCAGGCATTCGATGGTGGCGTTGAGCAACCGGGTTCGCATCGCGGCAGTGCGCTCAGCCTGAGTTCGACGCTCACCCACGCTCACCACACCCATTGCCGCCTTACGACACCTCTACTACGCCGACACGAGAATCGTTGCCTGCCGGACATAGTAGCGATGGACGACGGACACGGCGCCGTGGCGTGCCGTTGTCACGCAGATCGGCTGCGGCTGTCGCTCATCGACGATTCGAATGCGCGTGCTAGCGGCGCGGCCTCGAGTGCGCGGTCGCACTCGACGAGCGACGGGCCGTCGAGGCCGCGGGGTGAGCCGGGGAGGACCCCAGACCGGACCGCGGCGCCTTTCGCCCCGGTCGTTCGCCGGAATAGCCAGTGTTGATGATCCTGCGCAGCGGCCTGTCCAAGGCATCCACCACCCGGTCCGGAACGCCGAGGGCACGCAATGGTCGCGTCAGCGGAAGCTCATCCGTAGGCACCAAGATGTGGGTCGTAGTGCCCCCGAGTGAATTCGTGCTGGTGGTCACGACGTTGCTCGGATCGTCGAGATCGACGCCGGTCTTGTTGGGATGCAGGTAGACCACCCCGACGAGTGCATTCAGATCGGCGAGCAGATTCAGCGGATTGTCGGGAAAGTCCGAGTATCCGTCGTACTCGTGCACGATTTCCATTGTGTCATAAGGAGTTTCGATTGGAGCCCGAGGAATCGTGGCGTCCAGAATCGGAATGTGCACGTGCGGCAGTTTCGCCAGCAGGCCACCATCGCTGTTGGTGGGGTCGCCGATGGTGACGAATGTGATGTCCGTTGGCCGGTCCGGCTGAGCCATCAAGGCCCGCTTTTCGTAGTTGACGACGACCGCGCCCTGGCTCAGCCCGACCACCGTGACCGGTCCGCCGACGTCAGCCAGCGCATCGTCGAGATTCGCGATGCCGATCGCCAGTGACTCGTCGAGCGTCAGCTTGCCGCGAATCGGCCACAACTGGGCCGGGTACGCCACACCCCCCGGGTCCGGGTCGCTGAATATCCCCTGCTCGTACAGGGTGTGCATCATCCTCGGGGTCGGCGCACTGTTGCCGGTACCGCCGACAACCAGGACCTCGGCGACGGCCGGACCGGTCGGCTCATCGGCCAGCGCGACCCCGGGGCGCGTCAGAGGTGCGGCCACCGTGGCCACGACGAAGCCACCGAACACCGCCGCGCGGACACAGCTGCCGACTGAACGCAGCATGCGGGCTCCTCGGATCAGGATTTAACAAACAATCGTGTATGTATGTGAACACACCATATCAGTTCAGCGCTATCGACCAATTCGCCATTGGGGTTTCGGCGCTTGCAATATATGCGTGTTTACGCATATATTTCGGGCATGGGATCAGGACACGACCACAGCCACGGCGGTGACACGCGGGTGAGCCGGATGCTCATCGCCGCGGGCATCCTGACGGTGTTCTTCGTCGTCGAGCTGACCACCGCGCTGATGATCAATTCGATCGCCCTGCTGGCCGATGCCGGCCACATGCTGACCGACCTGGTCGCCATGTTCATGGGGCTGACCGCCGTCCTGCTGGCCCGCCACGGTCCGGCGTCGGCGGCCCGCACCTACGGCTGGCACCGGGCCGAGGTGTTCACCGCCGTGGCCAACGCCGTCCTGCTGCTCGGCGTCGCCACGTTCATTCTCTACGAGGCAATCGACCGTCTCGGCAATGCGCCCGAAATCCCCGGCGTCCCAATGATTGTCGTCGCGCTCGTCGGCCTGATCGCCAACTTCGCGGTGGTGCTGCTGCTGCGCTCGCAGTCCGAGTCGAGCCTGGCCGTCAAGGGCGCCTACATGGAGGTCGTCGCCGACACGGTCGGCAGCATCGGCGTGCTGATCGCCGGCATCGTGAACGTGACCACGCACTGGCCCTACGCCGACGTGGTGGTCGCGGTGTTCGTCGCGCTCTGGGTGCTGCCGCGGGCGATCGGTCTGGCCCGCGCCGCATTGCGGATCCTGTCCGAATCCTCGCCGCAACACATCGACGTCGACGAGCTGCGCTCGGCGCTGGCCGCCGTCGACGGTGTCACCGAGGTGCACGACCTGCACGTGTGGACGCTGGTGCCCGGCAAGGACATGTGCACCGCCCACCTGACCAGTAGTGGCGACTCCGCCCGGGTGCTCGACGACGCCAGGGCGGTGCTGTCCGCCCGCGGCCTGGACCACGCGACCGTGCAGGTCGAACCGCCCGAATCCGCCGACGACTGCCCCGGACAAACCGACTGTGGTTAGTTGAGCGCTCCGTCGCGCTGGCCCATCGGCCTGCGCGCGGCCATCAGCACCGCCATCCCCGTCACGGCCGGCTGGGCCGCAGGGGCGATGAGTTCCGGGCTCATCGCCACCCTGGGAGCTTTCACCTCACGCTTCGGCGGCGACCGTCCGTACGCCAACCGCGGCATCGAGCTTGCCACGGTGGCGGTTTCGCTCGCCGCGGCCGTCGCGCTCGGTGACTGGTCGGCACAGGTGCCGTGGCTGGGCGTCGGGACAGTCTCGCTGGTCGCCGTCGCGGCGGTGTGGTTGTGCAATGCGCTGGCCGTCGGACCGCCCGGCGCATACGTGTTCGTCGTAGCCTGTGCAGCCGGGATCGGGGTGTCGGCGGCCCATCTGGCGCCCTGGACGATTGGGCTGCTGGTGCTGGCGGGCGGGGCGGTGGCCTGGCTGGTGCAGATGGCGGGCGCGCTGGTCGGCTTCCGCCGACCCGAGCGCGCCGCGGTCGCGGCCGCCGCCGAGGCCGTCGCGGGCTACATCGAGTCCGCCGCCTCCGCGCAGGAACGCACGGCGCGCCATCGGGCGGCCAGCGCGCTGCACCGGTCGTGGAGCGTGCTGGTCAACTACCAGCCGCTGCGCGCACCACAGACCAGCGTCCTGCACCGACTACGCGCTGCCAACCACGCGATACACGTCCTGTTCACCACGGCGGTGACCACGACCGCGCAGGGTGGCGCTCCGGCGTCGGAATCAGCCGAGCAAGCCCGCCGGCTCGGTGCGCTTGAGCTGGCCCCGGAAACCGTCGCAACCCGGGCGGCCGACCGCATCCCGCTGGGCAGCCCGCCGCTGGCAACCGTGCTGCGCCGCGCCGTCAGCCCCGGCTCACACGTGCGCCACATCATGCAGCGGGTGGCTGTAGGCGTTCCGCTGGCCGGTGTGGCGGCCATGGCGCTCGGCGTCGACCACGCGTACTGGGCGATGGCGGCCGCACTGCTGGTGTTGCATCAGGGCACCGACCGCGGCCGGACCCTGCGGCGCGGCGCCGAGCGGCTGCTGGGCACCTGGGTGGGCCTCGGGCTGGCCGGGGTGATCCTGTCGCTGCATCCCCACGACCTCTGGCTGATCGTGCTGCTGGCCCTGCTGAATCTCGTCATCGAGCTGCTGGTGGTCCGAAACTACGCGCTGGCAACGGTTTTCATCACCGCGACGGCGTTGACCATCTCGTCGGGAACCCACTCGGTCGACATCGGCCATCTGCTGCTGGCCCGCGGTATCGACACCCTGATCGGCTGCGCGGTCGGGGTGGCGGTGTATCTGGTGGCGGCGCGATGGCAGGAGTTCACTCGGCTGACCGACGCCATCGGACGCACCCTCGAAGCGGCCGCCGACGTCTTCCCCTACCTCGCCGCCGGCGACACCGCCGGGCTGGCCGCCCGCGCTGCCCGCCGCGATCTGCAGATCGCGGCGATCGCGCTGATGGAGGCCGACGAGGTGATGATGGCCAGCTCGCCGCGAAACCGGGCGATCGCCGAGCGGTTGTTACCGGCGGTCGCGGCCAGCGAACAGCTGGCCTACCGGACGATCGCGGCCTGCTGGACCGTCGAGCACCGGACCGACGGCATCGAGTTCGGCCGATCGTTGTTCGGCGCCCACTCCCCCGACGCCGATGTCCTGGCGCTGCGAGCCCTGGCGGCCGCCGTGCGCACCGGCGAAGCACCGCCCGAGCCGGGCGAACCTCCGCTGTTCGTCGCGGACATGGTCACCGAGCTGCGCCAATCGCTGGCGCGAGACCGTTAGGCCAGGCCGAGCTCGGTGCGCGCCGCGGGATCGCAGTCGTCGAGCAGGTCCAGGCAGCGAGCGAACTCTTCGGTCTCCCCGATCGTGTCGGCCGCCCGCGCCAGCGCCGCCACGCAGCGCAGAAAGCCACGATTGGGCTCGTGGCGATACGGCACGGGCCCGAAGCCCTTCCAGCCGTTGCGGCGCAACTGGTCCAGGCCGCGGTGATATCCGGTCCGGGCGTAGGCATACGCGGTGACCGCCTTGTCGTCGGCCAGCGCCTCCTCAGCCAGGCATGCCCACGCGATCGATGCGGACGGGTGCGCGGCAGCCACGATCGCCGGCTTCTCACCGGCCAGGAGTTCGGCTTCGGCCTCGATATCACCGGGCAGCAGCACGGGCTCGGGGCCCAGAAGATCACCAAACGATGTCATTGCCCCATTGTGCCGGTGCCACCGTCAGCAGATGGACATACCCAACCGTTAGGGTCGGAGGCAACAGCACTTCAGGAGGACGGCAGCACCCCATGTCGAACCCATCCGGGCCCGACCACGACGACGAGACCACGCCCGTCGTCGGAAGCGACGACGAGCAGCCGACTCAGGAGACCGAGGCGGCCACCCAGGCCATCGGGGTCACCGACGCGCTGGCCGAACGTCGTTTCACCGCACCGGGATTCGATGCGGGGTCGACGCAGATCATCCACCGCGAACCCGATCCGGAAACCGAGATCTTCTCGACTCCGACCGAGGTGATCCCGGTCTCCAGCATGCCGCGGACCGGTCCGCAGGCCATCCCCGCGCGCCCCGCTGCGACCCGCCGACGCAGCTGGGGGTTGGTGCTCGCGGTGATCGCCGTCATCGCCGCGCTCGCCGCGGTGGCGATCGTGGCCACCATCCTGCTCACCCGCCACAGCTCCACCAAGGTCTCGCAGGAAGACATGGTCCGTACGACCATCCAGAACTATGACGCCGCCGTACAAAACGGCGACCTGGCCGCGCTGCGCGGGATCACCTGCGGCCAGACCAGGGACAGCTACGTCAGGTACGACGATCAGGCCTGGTCGGACACGCACGCTCGGGTGGCCGCGGCCCGGCAATACCCGGTGGTGGCCAGCATCGACGAGGTCGTCGTCAACGGCGACCACGCCGAGGCCAACGTCACCTCGTTCATGGCCTTCGATCCGGCCACACGGTCCACCCGCAGCTTCGACCTGCAGTTCCGCGACAACCAGTGGAAGATCTGCCAGGCGTCCTGAGCATCACACGCGCGAGATCGACACCAAGGTCGCGGTTGCGGGTCGATCCACAGCCCTGATGTCGATCTGGCCGGACGTGCCCGTGGCTAGCCGGCGGACACCGAACGGCCGGCGCTGTGCAGGTCGTTGCAGGCCTCGACAACGCGCTCCGACATCGACGCCTCGGCCTTCTTCAGGTAGCTGCGCGGGTCGTAGACCTTCTTGTTGCCGACCTCGCCGTCGATCTTGAGCACCCCGTCGTAGTTGGTGAACATGTGCGCGGCGAGGGGGCGCGTGAACGCGTACTGGGTGTCGGTGTCGACGTTCATCTTCACCACGCCGTACTTCAGCGAGTCCTCGATCTCCGACTTCAGCGAGCCCGAGCCGCCGTGGAACACGAAGTCGAAGGGCTTGGATCCCTCGGGCAGGCCCAGCTTGGCCGACGCGACCCGCTGTCCCTCCGCCAGCACCTCGGGCTTGAGCACGACGTTGCCGGGCTTGTAAACGCCGTGCACGTTGCCGAAGGTCGCGGCCAGCAGGTACTTGCCGTGCTCACCGGCGCCCAGGGCCTCGATGGTCTTCTCGAAGTCTTCCGAGGTGGTGTAGAGCTTCTCGTTGATCTCGGCCTCGACGCCGTCCTCTTCTCCGCCGACCACACCGATCTCGATCTCCAGGATGATCTTGGCGGCCGCCGCCTGCTTCAGCAGTTCCTGAGCGATCGACAGGTTCTCGTCGATCGGGACAGCCGAGCCATCCCACATATGTGACTGGAACAGCGGGTTGGCGCCCTTGGCCACCCGCTCGGCTGAGATGGCGAGCAGCGGTCGGACCAGACCGTCCAGCTTGTCCTTGGGACAGTGGTCGGTGTGCAGCGCGACGGTGATCGGGTACTTGGCGGCGATGACGTGGGCGAACTCGGCCAGCGCCACCGCACCGGTGACCATGTCCTTGACACCCAGCCCCGAGGCGAATTCGGCTCCGCCGGTGGAGAATTGGATGATGCCGTCACTGCCGGCGTCGGCGAAACCCTTGATGGCGGCGTTGACGCTCTCCGAGCCGACGCAGTTGATCGCCGGGAACGCGAACGAGTGCTCCTTGGCGCGGCCCAGCATCTCGGCGTAGACCTCGGGCGTTGCGATGGGCATGGCACTTCCTCTCGACTCAGGCGCTGATCGAGTCAGTATGTCAAGAAGCCTGTCGACTGGCACGGGTCGCTGATAACCGCCCCCGGTACCCTTGGGCGTCGTGACCACCACCACCCTGGCGCTCATGCCGGACTTTCTCGACCCGCTCAAGCTGATCGAGCAGTTCGGCACCTGGGCCCTGGTCGGCATCCTGGTCGTCGTCTTCATCGAGTCCGGCGTGCTGTTTCCCGTGCTGCCCGGTGACACGCTGCTCTTCGTGGCGGGCATGCTGGCCGCCGGAACCGCTGCGCAGGGCGCCGACGTCGATGCCAACTTCCAGCTCTGGCAGCTGCTGGTGTTCATCCCGATCGCGGCGATCCTGGGTGGGCAGGTCGGCTACTTCGTGGGCCGATTCCTCGGCACCGCGATGTTCAAGCCCAACGCCCGCATTCTCAAGCAGCGCTACCTGGACGAGGCACACATCTTCTTCGAGCAGCGCGGGCCGTTCGCGATCGTGCTCGCCCGGTTCGTCCCGATCGTGCGCACGCTCGCCCCGATCACCGCGGGCGCCGCGAAGATGAAATACGGGGTCTTCACGCTCTACAACGTGATCGGCGCGCTCCTGTGGGGTGTCGGCCTGACCCTGCTCGGCTACGGACTGGGGCAGTTCCAGATCATCCAGAAACTGCTCGAGCCGATCTTCATCCTCATCGCGGTCGCGTCCATCGCCCCGATGGTGTGGGAGTGGTAC
Source organism: Mycobacterium sp. BK086 (assembly GCA_004362315.1). Classification (GTDB taxonomy): domain Bacteria; phylum Actinomycetota; class Actinomycetes; order Mycobacteriales; family Mycobacteriaceae; genus Mycobacterium. The sequence goes on along the minus strand of SNWL01000008.1, from coordinate 95,640 downwards.
AAGCGCCGCAAGGCCGCCAAGCTCGCCGCGCCAGATCCGATCGCCGAGTCCTAGAAGAGGTTGCTCGCGCAAGCGCGACCGGCGCACATCCTGACGCGCTGACCGGCGCCCGACCAGGATATTGGCAGGGATCGCACAGCGATCCTGCCAGGAACCGCCGGTAGTTTTCGCTGATCAAAGCGAAAGGACCCCGGGAATATGAAGCTAATTCTCAAGGGAGCGGTCGTCGTAGCTGGGATTGCGCTGGCAACCGCGTTGGGCCCCACGGTGGTTGCTGTCGCCAGCCCGTCGACGACATTTGCCGTCCAAGACGGTGACAGTGGAAACAACGGTGCCGCAATCGACTCCGACGGCACCATGGGCGACTACAAGGCCGCTGTCGACGGGACGATGAGCGGCCCGTTGATGGTCGCCACACCTCAGACCTAGGACCAGCTCGACAGCCGAGGCCGGCATCGGTCAGGCGGACGGCACCTGCTGACTGATCGATTGGAAGCCGCCGGCGATGGCGGTGATGGTGTCGCCGGGCACGAACGGGATCTGGGCGAAGCCGTGCTCGTCGGTGGTCGTCGTCACCGAACCGACGGTCACGGTCGCACCCTGGACGGGTCGGGGGTAACCGTCCTCGGCCACGGTGGCCGTCACTCGGACCCTGTTGTCGAATGACGAGACCGCGAGCTGGGGCGGATTGATGACCGGGAAGTCGGTCTGGATCGGAACGCCGCTATAGGTGACTCCGTTGATCTCGGAGGACACCGTTCCCGAGAACGCGTTGGCCTTTCCGGCTTTGATCGAGCCCTTGAGGTAGCCGGTGCGTTCCCCGGTGCTGGTCAGATCGGCAGTCCAGGTGGCGTTGCCGATCGGATTGACGACCGTGACCTTCTCGGTGCCGTTGATGAAGGTCTTGCCGTCGTCCGAGTAATTGTCATAGGTCACCGAATACGAACCGGACGCGAAGGTCCCGCTGTATTGCAGTGTGGCCGTTCCGGAGTGCATCCCCTTGAGGACTCGCGACGGAACCTGACGGCCCATCATCGGGTTGTATTCCTCAACCGGCACTGACCATTTGGCGATGGCCTCGGGGTCCTGGTGCACCGGTGCGAGCGGGGCCGTCGCCTCCCGGTTCGGGAAGCTGATGATGCTGAAGCGCCACGGAGTGTCGGGCGCTCCGGGGGTCACGGTGTCCGGGCGCTGTTGTTCGTTGATCAGGGCGCGGGTGGAATCGGGGAACCAGCTCCAGCCGCGGATCGTCCAGTCGGGATCGATGATGATCGGCTGCCCCGAGTAGGCGCCCAACTCCTGACCTTCCTCGAGATTCATCACCCAGGGCTCGTTCATCGCGCGCCGGTTGTTCCACAGACTCACCCGGGCCATCTGGGGGAATGCCGCGACGTCGAGGAGCGACGGACGCTGCAGCGCAGTGAAGACGTCCATGCGGTCGGCTCCGCGCGCGGAACTGAAGTAGACCGATCGGCCATCGGGAGACACGTCACCGGACTCGTTGTAGTCGAGATCAGTGGTGAGTTGGCGCCGCTCACCGGTGAGGGTGTCCAACAGCCAGATGTCGTAGTTCAGGCCGGTCGTCGTGGTCTGGTACTTCAGATACCGACCGCCGGCGTGCCAACTCGCGCCCTCGTAAAAGCGAGTCGCGTTGGCGAAATCCTGTGCATACTCGGTGTTTTCGTCCCATTGCGGACTGAAGATCCGCTGATCGACGAGCGAGTATCCGGTCTCCGTGGCAACCAGCCGCGCGATGCTCATTCGCGGGCCGGTGACCGGGGTGTTCTCGGTCCACGTCACGTATTCACCGAAGGGGTCGGGCTTGGCCTCCCGATTCTGGGTGCTCGCGGCCATCGGGCCACGATCCGAGGGGAATTCCACTTTCTTGACGGTGGGGTTGGCACACGAAGAGATCGATCCTTCGCATTCGAGAATCGAGTAGCTGATCAATCCGGCGCCCCCGAGCGGGTCATCGGCCGATTGCTGTCCGGAGGTGCTGGCAAACCAGATTCTCTGATTGTCCTCGAGTGCAATCGCTTTGGCGGCGTTGGTGACCACACCACACGAAATGCATTGGTAATCACCGCCGTCGAGGTTGCTGACGGCGATCTGCGATTTCCCGGCGATGTTCACCTCGAGCAGGAGGTGCTCGCCGTCGGGGGCCAGGTCCGCGCCGGTGACGACCACGCCGTCCGGGACGTCGAAGTCGATCACCTTGTCGACCTTGAACGTCTCCAACGGGGACGACGGCGAGGCGCCGGGCAAGGGTGTGACGGCAACAGGGAGGCGGGGCGTCGGAGTGCCGCGGTCCGGTGAGAACATGACCGACAGCGGATGGAACCGGCCGTCGCTGACCTTGACGGTGAATGTGTCAGCCCCGCCGAACTCGGCGAAGAGCGCCGTCGGCGTGAACGTGAAATCTCCCGTGAGTTGATCGATCTCCAGGGTTCCGTACTTGGGGTTCGCAATCACCGTGTAGCTCAACCGGTCTCGGTCAGGATCAAGTGCGCCGATGTTGCCTGTGATCACGCCGTTGGTCATATCTTGCGAGTTGAGGCTGGCGCGGTAACGAACAGTCGGCGGCCGGTTGAAGAACGTGCGCCGGATCCACGTGAGCGGAGCCCAATCCATGGACATCCACTTCGGCGCCGTGGGCGACGGCAACAGCGCACGACTCGGCCCGGATGCGACGGCGTTCGTCGCCACGGCGACGGGTGAATCGATCGATGAGGCCGCCGCCCGCGATTGCCGGTCACTCGAGGAATTTCGGAAGTTCCCTGTGCTCGGCCGTTTCGCAGCCGGTGACGGACCCGACTGACGCGTCGCCGACGAGGGTTTCGCGCCGCCGTCGTTGTCAGCGACAGCGGGTCGGTTGGCCGAGTGACGAGAAGCGGCACGCGGTCCGGACGTCTTCGCACTGGCGGGCTCCGTCTCGTGCTGTGACGACGACGTGGAGGAATTGGCCGTTTCCGCATTCCCCGCCTCGGCGGACGCGATTCCCTGGCCGCCGGCCACAGCGGTGATGACATAGGCGGCGAGCGCGAGCCCACCAACCTGCGCCGCGCGGGTGCCGATGAGCGCAACGTTCGTTCCCTGCGATCCGGCGGTTGAGCGGCGGCCCACCGGCGTGGATCGGCCTTCGGGAGCGGGATCGCTCGCAGAACGTGGCCCTTGAGCGGGCTGCCGCGCGGCGGTGGGGTCGAAGGGGTCGGCCATTGACGTGAGTCCAATCGTGAAGGGCGCAGGCGCCGCCGGATATGACGGACGTCACTTCAACGCCGTGGTGTGACGTATCTTGCAAGTAACATACCTACAGAGCTGTATCTAGTCAACATGCTCGTAACCAACTCCAGCTCGTTGCGCCGGCGCTTCTCCGAGGAGCCCTACAACGCGGCGAGCGCGGCGAACAACTCCTGCAGCCCGGTCAGCGAATGCGCGGGCAAGAACACGTCGCAGTACGGAAGCGCGGCGGCCATCGATCCGGCCAGCGGTTGGAAGTCCGGCGCCGCCGCCCGCGGGTTGAGCCAAACCAGATGGGCCGCACGGCGTTTGAGCCGGGCCAGCGCCCGATCGAGGATTTCGGGCGGGTCACTGTCCCAGCCGTCGGAGGCGATCATCACGACCGCACCGCGCAACGCAGCCCCGTGCGGAGGCGCAAGCAACTCGGCGATCGAGCCGCCCAAATGGGTCCCGCCGTAGCGGTCGGTGACCTTGGCGTTGGCTTTGGCCAGCGCGGTCTCCGGCGAGCGGTGGGCCATCACCGCGGTCAGCCGGCTCAGTGTGGTCGAGAACGCGAACACTTCAGGGTGAAAACCCGCCTGGCGCAGGGCCGTAGCCCGCATCAGGTGCAGATAGATCGCCGCGTACGGCTGCATCGACCGGCTCACGTCACACACCAGGACCAGCCGGCGTCGACGCCGGCGTGGACGGGTCCTGGCCAGCACCACCGGTTCCCATCCGGTGTTCCGCGCCTCGCGCATGGTGGCGCGCAGGTCGATTCGCTTGCCGTGCCGGTGGGCTTCGGTGCGCAGGGTGCGCCGCCGCGGCCAGAACGCGACCGCCTGCTCCAGCCAGGTTCCGATCAGGCGCAGGTCGGCGTCGTCGAACGTGTCGAAGGGTTCCTCTGCCCGCGCCACGATCCGGCTGGGCAGCACATCGGGGATCGCGGCCGCGTCACCGGCGGGGTCGGCGGTGCGCAGCGACGGCGGACGGGTGGCCCAGGGCAGTCCGCCGGCCTCAGGGGCTTCGGCGTCCCGGAGCCCGGCGGCGGGAATCGGACTGGCGGCCAGGCCACGCTGGGCGCGCAAGGTGATCGGGTCGATCGGCAGGACGGCGTCGGCGAACACCGCCTCGAAGACGGCGTCGAAGGCCGTCAGATCCTCGACCCGGTTCACCAGCGCGAGGCGGGCCGCCCAGTACAGCTGGCTGCGCGAGGTCGGCACCAGTTCACGCATCGCGGCGACGAAGGCCGCCGGGCCGCTCGCCGCCACCGCCACACCACCGGCGCGCAGGCGGGCGACCAGTCCGGCCGAGAAGGCGGCCAGGTCGACACCGCGCAGCAGCGCCGGTGAGGTCACTCGGTACGCCGCCGGCGCAGGAGTGCGATGAGGATCAGGAGCACCAGGGCGGCCACGCCCGCCGCGGCGTACTTGGTGACCGCGGTGCCGCCGGCCAGCTGAAGCAGGTCGATCGGTTCCGGCTCGGGAGCCGGCGCGATACGCGGTGCCACTGCGGCCGGTGCGCCAAGGGCTTCGGCACCCGGGGTGGCGGCGGTCGCGACGACCTCGGCAGCCGGCGCCGCATCTTCATCGCCTCCGGCGAGCTTGGCCTCCAACGAGTCGACGAACTGGCCAAGGAGCTTCTCGGAGACCTGCTGCAACATGCTGCTGCCGAACTGGGCCAGTTTTCCGACGATCTTGAGGTCGGTTTCGACGGTGACGCGGGTGTGGTCGCCGGCCTCGTGCAGCTGCAGGGTTACGACTGCAGCGGCGTTGCCCGTGCCACGCGCCTCCTTGCCGCGGCCGTCGACGACGGCGCGGTGGGTGGCCTCGTCACGCTCGAGGAAGTGCGCTTTGCCGCTGAACTCGCTGGTCACCGGTCCCACCTTGATCTTGACCTTGCCCAGGAAGTCGTCGCCGTCCCGACCGGTCAACTGTGCGCCGGGCATCAACGGGGCCACCTGCTCCAAATCGCTTAGGACTTCCCAGGCCTTCGCGATCGGGACACTGACGGTGAACTCGTTGTCGATCTTCATGGGCTCTCCCTCATCCGGTGGCCAGTTGGGTGCGGTACGCGGTAAGCGCATCGCTTAGTGCTGCGCTGTCGTCCGGGGTCTTGGCCAGTGCACTCAAGCCTGCCAGGGCGGCCGGGTCGACCAGATCACCGACCCCCAGGGTGACCAGCGCGGCGACCCAGTCGATGGTCTCGGCAACGCCCGGCGGCTTGTCCAGATCCAGATCCCTGGCCCGGCCGACGAACTGGGTGGCGTGCTCGATCAGCGGCGCCGTCGCGCCGGGCACGCTGCGCCGCACGATCGCGGCCGCGCGAGCCGGCTGCGGATAGTCGATCCAGTGATACAGGCAGCGCCGCCGCAGCGCGTCGTGCAGGTCGCGGCTGCGGTTGGAGGTCAGGACCGTCACCGGCGGGTGCTGCGCGACGAACGTGCCGAGCTCAGGCACCGTCACCGACGACTCACCGAGGAACTCGAGCAGCAGCGCCTCGAATTCGTCATCGGCACGGTCGATTTCGTCGATCAACAGAACCGGTGGGGCGGCTCCGCGGTGACGCACGCACGCCAGGATCGGCCGGTCCACCAGATACGCCTGGCTGTAGAGGTCGGACTCGTCGATCGCCGCGCCGCGTGACTCGGCCAGCTTGATGGCCAACAGCTGACGCTGGTAGTTCCAGTCGTACAACGCCTCCGCCGCGGTCAGTCCCTCGTAGCACTGCAACCGGACGATCGGGGTATCCAGCACCGCGGCAAGGGTTTTGGCGGCCGTTGTCTTTCCGACGCCGGGCTCCCCTTCGAGCAGCAGCGGTCGTTTCAGCGCGGCAGCGAGATAGAACGCCGACGCGGTGCCCTCGTCGAGCAGATACCCGCAGTCGTCGAACCGGCCGATGACGTCGTCGACGCTGGTGAACGTCACGCCCGCGCCGCCAGGAATCTGCTCCGACAGCCCGGGCAGCAGAACCAGTGAGTTTCTCCGCCCCGCCGCACATGTGGCGTGTCGGACCCTATGGTGACCGTCATGCCGCAGACCGGATCGACCGCAGTCGCGGGTGAGTGCGGACGCGGGGCGACGGGTAGACCATCGCGGCGAACTCCGGCTATTACCTCCGCGGCGATGGACACGGCGATCTCGGCGGGTGTCTTGGCACCGATCGGCAATCCGACCGGGGTGTGCACTCGGGCGCGGTCGGCCTGATCGAGGTTCAGCGAATCGAGCACCGACGCCCCTCGGACCCGGCTGGCCACCAGACCGACGTACCCGACGCCGGCATCCAGTGCGGCACGGACGGTTTCGGCTTCCGACCCGCCGTGGGTGGCGATGACGACGGCGGTGGCGCCGTCAAACGTCGGCTCACCGTCCCGGCGGACCTCGTAGCCGAGCACATCGCACACCTGGGCCAGGTTGTCTGCGATCGGTGTGCTGCCACAGATCCGGACGAGTGGCGCCGGAAACTGCGGTGTCAGAAAGATTTCCAGCGCCCCGCCGGACAGGCACGGGTTGACCACCACGCAAGCTCCGGGGGCATCGGGAAAGTGCACATCGCCGTCGGGAAGCACCCGCAGCAGTACGCTCTCACCGGCCTGCAGCGCGCCGAGTGCGGCCTTGCGCACCGAATTCTGGGCGCACTGCCCGCCGACGAATCCTTCGATCGTGCCGTCGGCGAGCAGGATCGCCTCGTCTCCGGCGTGTGCTGACGTTGGCGGCTGCGCACGCACCACCGTGGCGTGTACGAACGGTTTACGTTCGTGCAGCAGCTGTTTGGCGCGTTCGGCGATGGTCGACATGTCAGATCGGCGGGGTCGCGCGGCCCTGCATGGCTTCCCATACCCGCGACGGCGTCAGCGGCATATCGGCATGCCGCACTCCGAACGGTGCCAGCGCATCCACCACCGCGTTGACCACGGCGGGCGGAGAGCCGACCGTCGCCGACTCGCCAATTCCCTTGGCGCCGATAGGGTGATGCGGTGACGGCGTCACCGTGTGCCCCGTCTCCAGATGCGGCACCTCGACCGCGGTCGGGATCAGGTAGTCCATCAGCGAACCACCAAGGCAGTTACCCTCCTCGTCGAAGGCGATCATCTCCATCAACGCCATGCCGATCCCGTCGACGATGCCGCCGTGCACCTGGCCCTCGATGATCATCGGATTGATCTGCGTGCCACAGTCATCGACGGCCAGGAAGCGCCGCACCTTGACCACCGCAGTGCCGGGGTCGACGTCGACGACACAGAAGTAGGCCCCGTACGGATACGTCAGGTTCTCCGGGTTGTAGCAGACCTCGGCGTCCAGGCCGCCTTCCAATCCCTCGGGCAGGTCGCCGGCACCGTGCGCGCGCATCGCGATGTCCTGAATGGTCACCGCGGCCGAGGGATCGCCCTTGATGTGGAACGAACCCTTCTCCCATTCCAGGTCGGCCACCGACGCCTCGAGCATGCCGGAGGCGATGATCTTGGCCTTGTCGCGAATCTTGCGGGCCACCAACGCCGCTGCCGCGCCCGACACCGGAGTGGACCGGCTGCCATAGGTGCCCAGCCCGAACGGGGTCTGGTCGGTGTCGCCGTGCACGACCTCGATGTCGTCGGGCGGGATCCCGAGTTCCTCGGCCACGATCTGGGCGAACGTCGTCTCATGCCCCTGACCCTGCGTCTGCACCGAAAGCCGAAGCACCGCTTTGCCGGTCGGGTGGATACGCAGCTCGCAACCGTCGGCCATGCCCAGGCCGAGGATGTCCATGTCCTTGCGCGGGCCCGCTCCCACCGCCTCGGTGAAGAACGACATCCCGATGCCCATCAGCTCGCCGCGGGCCCGCTTCTCGGCCTGCTCGGCGCGCAGGGCCTCGTACCCGATCATGTCCATGGCCAGCCGCATGGTGGCCTCGTAATCGCCCGAGTCATACACCCAGCCGGTCTTCGACTTGTACGGAAACTGCTCGGGGCGCAGCAGATTCGCCAGCCTGAGGTCGGCGGGGTCCATCTTCAGTTCGTGGGCCAGACAGTCGACGAGGCGTTCGACGAAGTAGACCGCCTCGGTGATGCGGAACGAGCAGGCGTAGGCGACGCCGCCGGGGGCCTTGTTGGTGTACACCGCGGTCATGTGGCAGTACGCGGCTTCGATGTCGTAGCTGCCGGTGAACACACCGAAGAACCCGGCGGGGTACTTGACCGGTGCCGCAGTACCGTTGAACGCGCCATGGTCGGCCAGGACGGTGGAGCGCAGTGCCAGGATCTTGCCCTCTTTGGTGGCGGCGATTTCGCCGACCATGATGTAGTCCCGGGCGAATCCGGTGGACGTCAGGTTTTCGCTGCGGTCTTCCATCCACTTGACCGGCTTACCGAGCACCAGCGACGCGACGATCGCGCAGACATAGCCCGGGTAGATCGGCACCTTGTTGCCGAAGCCGCCGCCGATGTCAGGCGAGATGATCCGGATCTTGTGTTCCGGCAACCCGGCCACCAACGCGTACAGCGTGCGGTGCGCGTGCGGCGCCTGGGTCGTCGACCAGAGCGTCAGCTTGCCTGTCACCGGATCGAGATCGGCAACCGCACCACAGGTCTCCATCGGTGCGGGATGCACTCGGGGATAGACGATTTCCTGCTTGATGATGACGTCGGCCGTTGCGAAGACAGCCTCGGTGGCCGCGGCGTCGCCGGTCTCCCAGTCGAAGCAGTGGTTGTCGGCTTTGCCCTCGAGGTCGGTGCGGATCACCGGCGAGGACGGGTCCAGCGCGGTGCGGACGTCGACGACGGGATCCAGGGGCTCGTAATCGACGTCGATGAGCTCCAACGCATCTCGCGCCGAGTAGCGATCCTCGGCGACGACGAACGCCACCTCTTGGCCCTGGAAGCGCACCTTGTCGGTGGCCAGCACGGCCTGCACGTCGTTGGACAGCGTGGGCATCCACGCCAGCCCCTTCTCGGCCAGATCGGCACCGGTGACGACGGCCTTGACCTTCGGATGTGCTTGCGCGGCAGTGATGTCGATGCTGTTGATCGTGGCGTGCGCGTAAGGCGAGCGCAGGATCGCCAGATGCAGCATGCCGGGTAGTTGCACGTCGTCGACGTAGTTGCCGCGGCCGCGGATGAACCGGGGGTCCTCCTTGCGCAGCATCCGGCCGTAGCCGCAGGGTTTCTTGTCGTTGTCGGCGGTGTCTTCGGGGCGCTTCTCTACCGTCGTCATGCCTGGACCTCCTGCGTGGAATGCTCGGCGGCCCACTGGATGGAGCGGACGATCGTCGTGTAGCCGGTACAGCGGCAGATCTGGCCCGAAATGGCTTCGCGGATCTCGTCTTCGGAAGGATCGGGGTTGCGGTCAAGCAGTGCGCGGGCAGTGATCATCATGCCCGGGGTGCAGAACCCGCACTGCAGACCGTGGCACTGCATGAAGCCTTCCTGCACCGGGTCCAGCGTGGCGCCGTCGGCCAGCCCCTCGACCGTGCGGATGTCGTGACCCGATGCCATCGCGGCCAGCATCGTGCAGGACTTCACCGGCTCACCATCGACGGCCACCACACAGGTACCGCAGTTGGATGTGTCGCAGCCCCAATGGGTTCCGGTGAGCCGCAGCTGGTCGCGCAGGAAGTGCACCAGCAACATCCGGGGTTCGATCTCGGCGTTGACCTGCTCGCCGTTGACGGTCATGGTGACGTGCATCAGTTCCCCTTCGGTGCCGGGATGTTGCGGACCCGCTCGACCGCGGTGCGCAGGGTCCGGATGGTCAGTTCGGAGGCCAGGTGCCGCTTGTAGTCGGCGGTGCCGCGCTGATCGGTGGCGGGCTCGCAGGCTTGGGCGGCCAGCCGGCCGGCCGCGGCGAAGGTCTCCTCGGTCGGCGGCGACCCCACCAGTGCGTCGCGGACGGCGGCCAGCCCCTCGGCGTCGGCATTGACCGCGGTCAAACCCACCCGCCCCGCGACGATCTGGTCGCCGTCGAGCGTCACGGCGGCACCGGCCGCGGTCACCGCCCAGTCGCCCACCCGGCGTTCCACCTTGGCGTAGGCACTGGAAGTGTTGTGGCGCAGCGGGATCCGAACTTCGGTGAGGATCTCGTTGTGCGCCAGCGCGGTCTCGTAGGGCCCGAGGATGAAATCGTCGATGCCGATCTCACGCTGGCCGGCCGGACCGCGCGCCACGATCACCGCGTCGAGGATCTCGCACACGGTGGACAGGTCCTCGGCGGGATCGGCCTGACACAGCGACCCACCCACCGTGCCGCGGTTGCGCACCACCGGGTCGGCAATGACTCGTTCGGCGTCGGCGAAGATCGGGCAGACCTCGAGCAGCTCGGCCGACTCGAGCACTTCCCGGTGCCGCGTCATCGCACCCAACCGGGCCAGGGTGGGCTCGACGGTGAGGTAGCCAAGCTCGCCGGCCAGGTCGTTGATGTCGATCAGGTATTCGGGGTTGGCGATGCGCAGTTTCATCATCGGTAGCAGGCTGTGGCCACCGGCGACGACGAACGCCCCCTCCCCCAGTCGGTCCAGCAGGCCGACCGCATGGTCGACGCTGGTGGCGCGTTCGTATTCGAAGGGACCCGGAACCTGCATGTGACCGACCTCACGTCCGCCGATGGGGACACCAGTGTCGGCCTGCTATTTCAGGACCGTCAATAGCGACTTAAGTGATCGCTTAACTCCCCTGACAGCGAGGGGTTACCGTCGTCGTCGTGATGAATCCGTCCGTCGAGCGCCGAGAGCGGCAGGCCCCCGCCGCCCCATCGGCGGGCGACGATCTCCGCGGCGATCGAGACCGCCGTCTCCTCCGGGGTGCGGGCCCCGAGGTCCAGCCCGATCGGGCTGGCGAGTTTGCTCAGCTCGGCCTCGGTCAGCCCCGCCTCCCGCAGCCGGGCCAGCCGGTCGTCGTGGGTGCGACGGGATCCCATCGCCCCGATGTAGCCGAGGTCCAGCCGCAGCGCGACCTCCAGCAACGGCACATCGAACTTGGCGTCGTGGGTGAGCACGCAGATGACGGTGCGCGCGTCGATGGCGCCGGCCTCGGCCTGCGCGGCCAGGTAGCGATGCGGCCAGTCGACCACCACTTCGTGGGCGGTCGGGAAACGGGCGGGGGTGGCGAACACGCCGCGCGCGTCGCACACCGTGACGCGATAGCCGAGGAACGAACCCTGTTGGGCCACCGCGGCAGCGAAGTCGATGGCCCCGAACACGAGCATCCGCGGGCGCGGCGCGTGCGAAGCGACGAACACCTCCATGCCCTCGCCGCGGCGTTGCCCGTCGGGACCGTAGGTAAGCACTTCGCTTCGACCGGCGGCCAGCAGACCGCGGGCGTCGTCGGTCACCGCGGCATCGGCGCGCGCGGATCCCAGCGTCCCCTCAGCGATTTCGGGGCCAAGTACCAGCCGGCGGCCAAGCCAGTCCGGGTCGGGATGGGTGATGACGGTGGCGATCGCCACCGGCCGGTGTTCGGCGATGGCGTCAATCACCTTGTCGAGGTGCGGAAAGCTGCGCGCAGAGACCGGTTCGATGAAGATGTCGAGGATGCCGCCGCAGGTCAGCCCAACGGCGAACGCGTCGTCGTCGCTGACGCCGTAGCGCTCGAGTCGCGGCATCCCGGTGGCGACGACTTCGGTGGCCGATTCGTAGACCGCACCCTCGACGCAGCCGCCCGACACCGAGCCGCTGACCGAGCCGTCAGGTGCGACGACCATGGCCGCACCCGGCTGGCGGGGAGCCGACCGGAAGGTGCGCACCACCGTGCCGAGGCCGGCCGTTTCGCCGGTTCGCCAGATGGCCGCGAGTTCTGCCAGAACGTCTTGCACACCAACAAACGTAGGCTGATTTCGTGACACCGGCGCAACTTCGAGCCTTCTCGGCCGTCGTTCGGTTGGGCTCCGTGCGGGCCGCAGCCGAGGAATTGGGCGTGTCCGATGCCGGCGTCTCGATGCATGTGGCGCAGCTACGCAAAGAGCTCGACGACCCGTTGTTCAGCCGGACATCGGCCGGGTTGGCCTTCACGCCGGGCGGGTTGCGGCTGGCCAGCCGAGCCATCGAGATCCTCGGTCTGCAGCAGCAGACCGCGATCGAGGTGACCGAGGCCGCACACGGCCGCCGATTGCTGCGCATCGCCGCGTCGAGTGCGTTCGCCGAGCATGCGGCGCCGGGGCTCATCGAGTTGTTTTCGTCGCGGGCCGACGATCTTTCGGTCGAGCTGAGTGTGCATCCGACAAGCCGGTTTCGCGACCTGATCGAATCCCGGGCGGTGGACATCGCGCTGGGGCCCACGGCGGGTGTCAGTACCGAACGTCCGTTTCTGAAGTACCAGATCATCACCGTCGCCTCAGCGGGTAGTCCGCTGGCCACCGGCACGCCGACACCGGCCCTGCTGCGCGAGCAGCACTGGATGCTCGGCCCTTCGGCCGGTGGTGTGGACGGCGAAATCGCCTCCGTCTTACGAGCTTTGGCGATCCCCGAGGCGAATCAGCGGATCTTCCAGAGCGATGCCGCCGCACTCGAGGAGGTCCAGCGGGTGGGCGGGGTGTCGCTGGCCGTCGGATTCGCCGTCGGCAAGGATCTCTCCGCGGGCCGGCTGGTGCATGTCAAGGGACCGGGTCTGCAACTGGCCGGCGAGTGGTGCGCATCCACGTTGCCGGTGAGCGCCCGTCAGCCCGCGGTCACCGAACTGCTGAACTTCATCACCACCCCGCGCTGTACGCAGGCGATGATCCGTGGCACGGGCGTGGGCGTGACCCGCTTCCGGCCGAAAGTCCATGTGACGCTCTGGAGTTGAGTGCCGAGCGTAACGCCACGGCGAAGAATCGGTCGATTACCCGCCCTGGCGTTACTGTCGCGGGGTGTCACGCCGAGATCGACGAAATATCGCGATCCACTCGCACTTCTCCTGCGAGATGTCGGTTTGGGCGAAACTAGCTGGGGAAGTTCACGTCCTTGGTGACGGCTTCCCACTCGTCGATCGACGCGGAGAACGCGGCGAGCTTGTCCCGGACGGCCTTGAGCACATCGCGGCCGAGCAGCAGGCGCAGCGGCGGTTCGTCCAGCTTGCTCACCATCAGCACCGCCTCGGCGACCTTGCGCGGATCCCCGGGCAGGTGGTCGGCGAAATCCTTGATCAGGTTCTTGCGGGTGCCGACGCTGTCGTCGTAATCGCCGATCGGCGTAGATGATTCCCACATCGATCGCTTGGCCCAATCGGTGCGGAATGCGCCGGGCTCGATGGCCGTCACCTTGATCCCGAGGGGTTTGACCTCCTGGGCGAGCGCCTCGGTGAGCGCTTCGAGCGCGAACTTCGTCGACGAGTAGTACGCATTGGGCGGGTTGGCCACCAGCCCCGTCATCGACGAGATGTTGATGATGTGCCCGGCTCCGCGTTCCCGCATCGACGGCAGTACCGCCTTGATCGTGTCGACGACGCCGAAATAGTTGGTGTCGAACAACAGTCGAACCTTGGCGTCCTCCCCTTCTTCCACCGCCGACAGGTATCCATTGCCCGCGTTGTTCACCAACACGTCCACCCCGCCGAACGTGGCGTCGGCCGCGGCCACCGCGTCGGCGATCAAGTCCTTGTCGGTGACGTCCAGCGCGATGGCCAGGGCGCGATCGCCGAACTCGTCGGCCAGATCCTGCACCGACTCGATCCGCCGCGCCGTCACCACGACATTGTGTCCGGATTCCAATGCGGCCCGGGCGATCTCGCGCCCGATACCGGTCGAGCATCCGGTGACCAGCCAGCAACCCATATCAGATCGTCCCTTCAGGCAAGCGGCGCAGGTAGGCGGCACGGCGCTGGGCCAATTGCTCGGCGCGCTGTTCGGGGGTGACCCGCGCGATGTCGGGCACCTCGTCGGCCAGCTTGTCGAGTGCGACAACCCGCCCGTGCGCACCGAGATCGGGTGTCGGGCCACCCTCGGCGAACTCGGCCATCCGCAGGGTCAGGATGCCTTCGCGCAGGCCTGCCGAGTCGATCCAGTTGGCCACCCCGGGATCGACCGGCGAGATGACGTAGGTGTAGCTGCCGTCTTCGTTGGGTACCGACTGCGCCTTGTTGAGGCTTCCGGTGCGGTCCACGATGTCCAGCGTGGTGCCCCAGATATTGCTCAGCGGCACGGTGAAGTACTCGGCGCCACCGTCTTTGACGTCGACCACGAATGTCTCGTCGGGGCCGAGGTCGAACCGGCCCATGACGTACACCTGGTTCTTCATCGCGCCGACCTTGTCCGCCGACCAGGCCAGGTTGAAGTTGTTGGCCGGCATCTTGTAGATGCCGTGGCTGAGCTTTCCGGTGAAGTTCGCGAAGTAGGCCATCATGTCGGCGGTGGCGTCGGCTTGTTCGTCGACGGTGCGCGCCGGCGTGGCCGGTGCGCCGCCGAGGCGCTCTACCGTGATGTGGTTGGGATCGTCGTTCTCCCAATCCAACAGGACGTCGCGGATGTAGAACTCGTGCGCTTCCGCGGTGGTCTGCACGTGATTGGGCCGTCCGCCTGCAGGGTCGGAATCCACTGTGATGGTGTAGCTTCCGTCGCTCTCGACGTCCATCGTCTTGCCGTTCAACACGGCCACGGTGCCCATATTGGGATCCCAGAGCGTGAAGTAGTTCTCCGTCATCCGGTTGGCACCGACGCGGCCACGGATCTCGTAGCGCTCGTCACCCGAGATCGGAATCACTCGGTACACGGTGTCGGGATTGTCGATGCCCCAGCGTGATCCGGGAATCTGCCGGTCACCCACCGGGTGAGCGAGCCGGGTGATGCAACTGACCTTGGGCCGCAGCTTGTCCTGATTGGACGACCACACCGCCGCAGAGAACATCACCTCGGCGAACGCATCGTCGAATCGCTCGCGCATGGCATCGGAGGCCTTCGCGCGACCGAGCCAGTTCTCCGCGACCGTGCGGTAGGCCGCCTTGACCGTGGGATGCTCGGTCAGGTCGAGTGCGGCCAGCTCCTGCTCGTGCTGCGACTGCGTTGCCACCGCATCATCGGCCATCATTGCGCGTCCTTTCCAAAACGTATGTTGTACAACGCAAATCGCTCGTCAACTTGTTTATCGCTCAGGCCGTAGTCGGCAAGGCTGTAGGGCGGCCGGGAGACTTCGCGGGGCCGGGTGGCCAGCCAGTCGATCATCATGGCGGCGGCCGTGTTGGTCACCTGCATGCCGAGCACATCGTAGAGCCGTTCGATCTGGCCGATCGGGTCGCTGACAGCGTCGTCGAAGTGGATGTCGGTGACCCGAGCAGATTCATCGGCCCAGCTGTCACGCACCGCCATCGCCCGGTCGTTGGTCCAGCCCATCCGCTCCAGCCACTGCGCACCGACCCGGTTGGTGTCGACCTCGTCTGCATGCATGGCGTGCAGGGTCGCGTTCAGGCTCGCGCCGGAAGAGACGGTGGTGCGCGGGTTGCGATGCATGTGCACGATATGCACGTCGGGGAACTGCTCACGCAGCGTGTCGAGGTACCCGAGGTGGGCCGGTGACTTCAGCACCCAGCGCCCGGCGGTGACCCCACGCCGGCGCTTCTGCCACTGCAGGAACTTCAACATCCGGTGCAAATAGTCGTACGCCGGTGTGAAATCCTGTGTGTTGAGCCATGATCGGTAGTTCGGCAGGTTGGCCCCGGATTCGGGAACGTGAGACAGGAACGCGTCGGCCAGGAAGACGATCTCCTCCTCGGCCTCCTTCGCATACATCGGGTGGATGGCGAACAGCTCCGGCGCCAGCTCACGCGACTTGCTCTCCCGCGTCTCGCTGATCGCGATACGTGGATCGGTCCCGGCGAAGTCGTAGTCCAGTTTCGGAGCGGCCTCCACCACCTCCCATCCGCGCGCGCAGTGCAGACGCGAATCTGCGGCGAGCAGACGCTGCAGCAGTGTGGTGCCGCTGCGCATCATGCCGACGACGACGATCGGGGCCTCGATGTGTTCGTCGAGGATCTCCGGGTACCGGCGGATCCATTCCTCGGTGCGCAGCCGCATCCGCAGGCTGTGTACGAGGCCGGACCGCAGGATGTGCTCACCGATCGCGTTGAGCCCGGCCCCGGGATAGTCGTCGAGCAGCACCGCCAGCGGCTCGCGGAAATCGCCAGGGCCCCACTCGGTCAGACCTTCCTTGGCGACCGCGTCGGCCAGTACCGCGTCCATCGCGAAAGCGCCGGCCATCGGGTCAGAACTTCAGATGCTGACTGACGTCGCCGACCTGGTCGACGAACATGGTGCGCGAGTCGAACCACCATTGGCCGTCGACCCGGTGGAAGGTGTCGTGATAGTGGCCGGTGACGATGATCTGCAGCGGCAGATCGGGTGTCGCCTGGGTGACGGCGTAGTAGGCCTTGCCGCGTGCGGTGCCTGCGTCCTCGTCGACGTCGAGCTGCACATTGCTGGTGTTGTGCTTGGTTTTCGGCGTGCCGTCCTCATAGATGCGGGTCGCCATCTCGTACATCGCCCGCACTCGTTCCGGGCCTTCGAACACCGTCTCGGGTGGGCCGTTCTCGACCCCACAGATCCGGCCGTGGGTGAACAACGCGGCGACCCCGTCGAGATCGCCACCGTCGAGCAGTTCGGCATAGGTGTAGATGAGGTTCGTGATCGCCTGCGCACTGTCACTCATAACAAGGGGCATGATGGCAGAGCGATTGCTTAGATGGTCTTGTTTGTCCAAGATTCCCAGTTATGCTCGCCGACGTGACGCAGTGGTCGCCGGCCCGGCTCGGCAATCTGACCGGTAAACGGATCATCGTGACGGGCGCGACCAACGGTGTCGGGCTCGGCACCACGCGGGCGCTGGCCACGGCCGGCGCGCACGTCATCATGGCCGTCCGCAACACCGAGCTGGGCGCACAGCGCGCCGCGGAGATCGCCGGCTCGACCGAGATACTCAAGGTCGACCTCTCCGATCTGACCTCGGTGCGCGCGTTCGTGGACGCGCTCGACGGCGATGTCGACATCCTCATCAACAACGCCGGAGTGCTGACCGACCAACGCCAGGAGACCGTCGACGGGTTCGAGGCCACCCTGGGCACCAACATGCTCGGGCCCTTCGCCCTGACGAATCTGCTGCTTCCCCGGGTGCGTTCTCAGATCATCAACGTCGCATCCGACGGGCACCGCATGGCGACGCTGCGACTCGACGACATGCACCTGCGCCGGACCAAATGGACCGCGCTGTTCGCCTACGGGCACTCGAAACTCGCGATGATGTTGTGGGGCCTGGAGCTCGACCGGCGCCTGCGCGCGGCCCGCTCCGATGTCGTCACCCACCTGATCCACCCCGGCTGGGTGGCGTCCAACCTGGCGCAGACGTCGGACAAGCCGCTGATGTCGGCGGCGTACAAGGTGGTCGACGGACTGGCCCAGCGGCTCGCCAACGACGTCGACCAGGGCGCGGTGCCCACGCTGTACAGCATCAGTGAGCCCCTACCGCCGGGCAGCTACGTCGGCCCCGTCGGTCGATTCGGTCTTCGTGGCGCGCCGGCCTTGATCGGCCGCTCGCCAGGGGCGTGTGACTACGACGCCGCGGCCCGGGTCGTGCAGTTCGCCGAACAGGAAACCGGCACAACACTTTCCGTGTGATCGTCAGGTCTGACTGCCGGACTCCAGCGCGCGGATCAGACTGGCCGAATCCCACGGTCCGCGGTGACGAATGCCGTTGACGAAGAACGTCGGCGTCGCGTTGAGGTCCATCAGCTCGGCGTCCTGCACATCGTCGTCGACGCGGTGCAGCACCCGAGGCGAGTGCAGGTCTTCGTCGAATTGGGTGATGTCACAACCGACTTGGTCGGCGTAGCGGTAGATGTGCTGCCATTCCAGGTAGTCCTGGAACTGGAACATCATGGTTCCCATCTCGAAGAACTTGCCCTGTAGGGCGGCCGCCTCGCTGGCCCTGGCGGCATCCATGGCCCGCGGATGCACCCGCTCCAGCGGCAGATGCCGCCACACATAGCGCAGCCTGTCACCGAAGTGGGCGCGGACTTCGTCGATGCCGCCGGTGGCACGACTGCAGAACGGGCATTCGTAGTCGCCGTACTCGACCAGGGTCAGCGGCGCGTCGACCGGTCCGCGCACATGATCGCGCTCCGGATCCACCTCGCGAACCAGCTTGTGCCCGACAGCGACCGGTGGGCTGAGCCAGTCCGTGAGGCGGAAGACGGCCCACCCCAACGTGAATGCGGTGACCGATGCCATCAGGACGCCGACGCGCGCCAGGTCTGCCGAGTGCGGATCGGTGATCGCCAGATCGACGATGAACAGGGAGATGGTGAAGCCGATCCCGGACAGCGTCGCACCGCCCGCGATCCGCCGTAGCGTCAGCCCCGGAGAGAGCCGGCCCAGCCCGGTGCGCTGCACGAGCCAAGTCGCCCCGGTGATACCGATCAGCTTGCCGACCACCAGACCCGCCACCACACCCCAGGTCAGCGGTGAACGCATCGCCGCCATCACGGTATCGGCGTCCAGGCGCACACCGGCATTGGCCAACGCGAACAGCGGCAGCACCCCGAAGGACACGTACGGTCCGAAGCCGGTGACCAGCCGCTCGTTGATCGAGATCGAGTCGCGCAGGCTGCGGGTTGCGGCGCGGGCATACTCCGAGTTCGGTGACTGCCGGAACGCCCGGATGACCTCGACCGCCGCCTCCACCCGCTGGCGCTCGGGCGTGAACACCGGAATCACCAGTGCCACCACCACACCGGCCAGCGTCGGGTGTACGCCGCCGTTGAACAAGGCCAACCACAGGGCCACGGCCAGAACCGAATACGTGACGCCACGCGTGGCCGCGGGCAGGTAGCGCACGGCGACCAGAGCCAGCACGAGCGCGACGGCGATCAGCAGCGGAACGAGCCGGATGTGATCGGAGTAGAACAGGGCGATGGCGGCCAGTGCGCCGACATCGTCGACGACGGCCAACGTGAGCAGGAACGTGCGCAGCCGCGCCGGATATTTGGGCGCGATGATCGCCAGTGCGCCGACCAGGAACGCGGTGTCGGTCGAGATGACCACGCCCCAGGCGCTGGCGTCGTCTCCGGATGGGTTGAACAGCAGGAAGATCACCGCGGGCAAGATCAGCCCGGCGACCGCCGCCACGACCGGCACCACAGCGCGGGAGCGCTCGGTCAGCTCGCCAATGGTGAACTGGGCCTTGACTTCCAGGCCCACGATGAAGAAAAAGAATGCCATCAGAGCGTCGTTGACGATCGCCTTGACCGTCAGCTCGCCGTGGTAGTTGCCGAAACTCAGTCCGACATGCGTTTCCCAGAACTCGGAATAGGTGTGCGCCCATGGCGAATTCGCCCACAGGATGGCCACGACGGTAAATGTCAGCAGCAGTGCTGCGGCGGCGTTCTCGCCGAAACGTTTCGCTGTCGGGTCGCGACCCAGCCGGCTGCCTCTCACGCTGTCACCGTATGTGCCGCCTCCATCAACATCCAACCCGACAGTTGTACGGACATGTCCCGCTCGGGTGTCTGCGACGAGTTCACCGCGCCCTCGACGAACTGTGCCTGCGCGCCACCTGCGGCCGGGATCTCGGCCGTGCTGTCCCAGGAGGGCCCGAACAACGGTAATCCGTCCACACTTTGGCGGTTGTCCCACGCCGCTTCAGCCGATGCCAGGACGATGCCCCGGGCAGCGTCGCGGGCGGCGGCGTTCTCGTCCGAATCATCGGGCAGCCCGGTCGCCGCGAGCGCCACATAGCGGGCGGTGATCCCGGAGAACAACCCGCCGTCGCCGCCACCCGCCCCGATGAGAATTCCGCCCGGTGCCATGTGTTCGCCGATCGCGGCGACCAGCCGCCGGACCCGGGCCGGGTGCCGATCGTCGCGGGTGCGCACGGCCAACTCGGTTTCCAATCCCAGCACCACGCCCTGGCAGTAGGTGTACTGCGCGCGTACCAGCGAACCGGCCTGGATGCCGTCGAACACCAGATGGGTTTCCGGGTCGATCAACGTCTCGTCGATCCAGTCGGCCATCTGTTGCGCGCGGCGCAACCGGTCGCCGTAGCGGGCCAGGAAGATCCCGGCGGGCCCGTTGGCCGGCGCGTTGAAGAATTGATCCTGTTTGCGCCAGGGGATTCCGCCGCCGTCCTCGGGCACCCAGGACTTGACGAACTGCTCGGACAGTGTCGCCAGTGCGCGCGGGCGCCTGACGCCGGCCAACCGCTCGGCGCGCTCCAATGCCAGTGCCAGCCAAGCCATGTCGTCGTAATAGCTGTTGGTCCAGCGGCCGTTGTTACGCAGCCGGTGGCCGCGGATCTGCCGCTTGATCCTGCCGAGCCGCTCTGGCTGCGGGTCGCGCACCTGCGCGTCGACCAGGCAGTCCAGCAGGTGTGCCTGCCACCAGTAGTGCCAGGTTCCGAACCATCGGTCACCACGACCGGGCGGCCAGCCCACGACGCCGAGCTGCGTTCCGGGCAGATGCCAGAGCGCGCGCAGATGGCGCTTCGCGATCGCGGCCTCCGCGCTGGCAGCGCGGTTGGCCCACAGCTGGTCCATGCGGCCAATCCTGCCCTACCAAGCCTGCGAAAGATCGGCCCATTGTCTGATCCAGGCGTGCATCGCGATGCCGGCGGCGACCGCGGCGTTGACGCTGCGGGTCGAGCCGAATTGCGCGATCGACACCGTGATGGCCGCGCCGGACTGCGCCGCCTCGGAGATGCCGGGCCCTTCCTGGCCGAACACCATCAGGCAGTCCCGCGGCAGCGTGGTGGTTTCGAGTGGAACCGCGCCCGGGATGTTGTCGACGGCGACGACGGTCAGCCCGGCGCCCGCCGCGAAGGCCAACAACTCTTCGGTGCTGTCGTGATGGGTGAGCCGTTGATAGCGGTCGGTGACCATGGCCCCGCGCCGGTTCCAGCGCCGGCGTCCGACGATGTGCACGCTGTCGACGGCGAAGGCGTTGGCGGTGCGCACCACCGCGCCGATGTTGGCGTCGCTGCCGAAGTTCTCGATCGCGACGTGCAGGGCGTGTCGGCGACGGTCGATGTCAGCGATGATCGCCTCCCGCGTCCAATAGCGGTAGGCGTCGACGACGTTGCGAGTGTCGCCCTCGCGCAACAGTTCCGGGTCATAGCGGGGGTCGTCGGGCAGTTCACCGGCCCACGGCCCCACGCCGGGAGCACCGTTACTCCACTCGGTCGGACCGGGGTCACTCACGGGTCACCCACACCGCTGCATGAGTTCCGATCACCGACACCGTCGCGTACAGCAGGGCTTCGTTGATATCGCCCTGCGTGCACAGCGAGGCGTTGACCCGGACCGCGTCCAGCGATGCATCCGGCAGAACCAGCACCGAAGCGCCGTAGGCCGCGCATGCCGGACTCAAGCCCGGGCCGGGCAGGCTGGGCGCGGCCACCAGCATCATCGGACCGCCGCGGCGCACCGAGTCGTCGCGGTACTGGCCGGCGCCGGCTTCGGCCTGCAACCCCAGCAACATGTACCCCTTGCCGGCGAAGACCGTCGGGTCGCCCAGCGCCTCTTCGGTCAGCTGCGTGCCGTCGGCGCGAAACCCGTCCACGCTGGTCGTCATGACGGTGAGCCCGGTGTCGTTCTTGTTCGTCGGCAGCAGTCCGACCGGGAAGGCCGCCGGGTAGGCGGCGGTCGTGCCGGCGATCCGGTCGCGCGGCGAGTAGCCGTAGACGCCGCGCACCGCACTCTGTTCTTTGACCGGCCCGATGCACACCGTGCCGGTGAGCCGTTGGCCCGATGCTGACAGCGGCGCGCTGGTCACCCCTTGGACCGTGTCACAGCTGCCGAGCCCGGTGGCCTCGACCGGATGGGCGAGTGTGCCGTAGAGCCCGAAGCGGAGGTCTTCGGGCTTGGTATGAGGTCCGGCCGGATCGGCGGGCGCGGCATCAATATTGACGAGAACGAATTCTCCCGCCCATCGAAAATCAGCAACCGAAATGTTCCAGCCGAGCAGAGCCAACGACTCCCCGATACGAGCCTGAGCGGCTCCGTAACTGGATTTGCTGGGCGAATCTGAGCACGCGGAAACGCAGATTGCGCTGCCGATGGCCAGGAAGACCGTCATCGCACGGGCAAATTTCCATCCGCGCAGGGCACCGCGAAGGGATCGCAACACGAATGCGATACAGGTCACCCCACGCCCTTTCTGACCCCTAGGTCACACCAGGGACGTACTATCCGGCTTTCGACGCACCGGTAATAACAAATCGGTTTCCGGCGATGACGAGTGTAGGGTCTCCCGCCCGGTCGGTAGCCACGCTGCCTTTGACCTGGAATGTTGTGCGCACAGGTGTTCACGGAGCCGGCCAGATCCGCCGGCATTCGAAGCCGGTCGCGGGTGCTACCCCCCGGTAACCAGGGCTTTTCCAGCTAACGGCTGGAGTCTTGAGGCCCTTCGGCGAGATACTGATATTTGCAAGTTCGAATAAATAGCGCCCGCTCAACCTCGGCGTCCGCTGCGGAAACCCTGTCCGCAGGCCGCCTTACAGATGGGAAATGATGAACGCTTCAGTGCTGGACTTCCCTGATCAGAAGGTCTACCACCTCCCGGAGACGATTAGCTGGCGCGACACGGATACGGGTTGCACGATCACGTGCGCCCAACCCGACAGCGAACCTGAGCTATGGGAAGACTACCTGCAGGGAGCCATGCGTAGCTACGAGAAACACGGAGTCGAGGCGGCGCTCGACCTCGAGTCGTTCGCCGACGGACGGGACACCACGCTGTTCTACACCGCCGTGGACGAGACCGGCCGGATGCTGGGCGGCCTGCGGGCCAAGGGCCCGTACTTCAGCGCCGACGAATCGCACGCGATCGTCGAGTGGGAAGGCCAGCCCGGCCAGGACACCGTCCGCAAGATGATCACCGACCGACTGCCGTTCGGCGTGGTCGAGATGAAGTCGGCCTGGGTCAGTGACGACCCCGCCCGCAGCGGCCAATTGACCCGCACCTTCGCGCGCACCGCCTTTCCGACCATGCAGCTGCTGGGCGCCCAGTTCATCCTCGCCACCGCCGCCGCCCACGTCCTGGACCGGTGGAGCACCTCCGGCGGCGTGATCGCCACCAAGATTCCGGCCGCGGCCTACCCCAGTGACCGCTACCGGACCAAGATGATGTGGTGGGATAGGCGCACATTCGCCAACCACGCCGAACCCGGTCAGTTGGCCAAAATCGTCAAGGAGATGCGCATGCTGGCGACCATCTCCGAGGAGTTCAGCGGCTTCGGCATGCAGTACGGGAGTGGCATGTGAGTTTCGACGTCTCCGCCGATTCCGGCGAGGACGCGTACAACGCGCGAGTCCTGCTCAGCGACGATCCCAACGACGAACCCACACTGGCCCGGCTGCGCGCCGACCCGCGCACCGAATTCATCGACCGCTCCGCGGACTTCGATGCGGCACTGCGCGCGCTGAGGCCCGCGGTCGAGGCCGACGTGCTCGCCGAGCCGATGCGCTGGGCGCACTATCCCTGGCGGCATGCGGTGATGGCGGTGCCGGCCCCGCGGGCGTTTCACCGTCTGCGGCTGGACCGCAACCGCAACATGATCACCCTCGGCGAGCAACAGCGGCTGGCCGGACTCACCATCGGCGTGGTGGGCCTGTCGGTGGGCCACGCGATCGCCCACACGCTGGCCGCCCAGGGACTGTGCGGCGAGCTGCGGCTGGCCGATTTCGACGAGTTGGAACTGTCCAACCTCAACCGGGTGCCCGCGACGGTGTTCGACATCGGCGTGAACAAGGCTGTGGTGGCCGCCAGACGCGTCGCTGAACTCGATCCGTACCTCACGGTACGGACGATGACCGATGGTCTCACCATGGACACGATGGGGGCCTTTCTCGACGGTCTCGACATCGTCGTGGAGGAGTGCGACTCCCTCGACATCAAGGCGGCCGTTCGGGAGGCCGCTCGGGCCCGCCGCATCCCGGTGCTGATGGCCAGCAGTGACCGCGGCCTGATCGACGTGGAACGCTACGACCTCGAACCCGAGCGGCCCATCCTGCACGGTCTGCTCGGCGGTATCGGCGTCGCCGAGCTGGCCGGTCTGAGCAGTACCGACAAGGTGCCGCACGTGCTGCGAATCATCGACGCGGGCAGATTGTCCGACCGTGGCGCCGCCTCGCTCGTCGAGGTCGGCCGCACGTTGTCGACATGGCCGCAGCTGGCCGGGGACATCGCCGTCGGAGCGGCCACCGTGGCCGAGGCCGTCCGCAGAATCGGCCTCGGCGAGCGGCTGCCGTCCGGCCGGGTCCGTATCGATGTGGCCCGCGCGCTCGACGGCATCGAAGAGCCCGCGCTGCCGCCGGAACCGGTCGTCTCGATTTCCGCCGAGCCCACCGCACACGCCGACAGCGCACCCGCGGATGCCGTGGCGGCCGCGGCGCGCCGCGCGCCTTCCGGGGGGAACATGCAGCCCTGGAACATCGTGTCGCACAATGACTCGGTGATCGTCGAGCTGGACCCGAAGTACACCTCGACAATGGACGTCGCCTACCGGGCCAGCGCGGTGGCGATCGGGGCCGCCACCTTCAACGCGCGGGTGGCCGCCGCGGCGCTCGGCGTGCTGGGTCCGGTCACCATCACCGAGGGCGACGACCCCGTCCCGCTGCGCGCCGTGGTCGAACTGGCGGAGGGCCACGACGACACGCTGGCCGCGCTGTACGGACCGATGCTGGAGCGAGGGACCAACCGTCACCGCGGCACACCGGCACCGTTGACGGCCGCCTCCGTCGCGGATCTCGACGCCGCGGCCCGGGCCGAGGGCGGTGCACTCCGGCTGCTCACCGACCGTGCCGACATGGAACGAGCGGCAGCGATCCTGGCCGCCACCGACCGGATCCGCTATCTGCAACCGCGCCTGCACGCCGAGATGATCTCCGAGGTGCGCTGGCCCGGCGACGACGATTCCGACGGGCTGGACATCCGCGGCCTCGAACTGGCCAACGCCGATCTGGCCACCCTGGACATCCTGCGCCGCGGCGACGTGATGGCGCGCCTGGCGCAGTGGAACGCGGGCGCGGCGCTCGGTCAGGATGTCACCGAGCGGGTGCTGTCCAGCTCGGCGCTCGGCGTCGTCACCGTCGTCGGCCGCACCCTGACCGACTACGCCCGCGCCGGTGCGGCCACCGAGGCGGTGTGGATCGCGGCCCAGCAGCTCGGCCTCGGGGTTCAGCCCGTCTCGCCGGTGTTCCTCTACGCCCACGACGATCGCGACCTCGACGAGCTCGCCGCCGAGCACGTCGAGGAGCTACGCGATCTGCAAGCACAGTTCCGCGCACTGACCGGGACAGACACTGACGAAGCGCAGGCGTTGGTGCTCAGATTCAGTCACGCTCCGAGCCCATCGGTGCGCAGTAGGCGTCGCACCGCCGGGAGGGGGACACTCGGGTAATGGCGCTCGACACCCTCGTCACGAGCGTGGCCACCAAACTGATGGCGGCCACGTCGGCCACCTCGGCTCAGGTGAGTCAGGACGTGCTTGCGGACCTGGTGGCGTCCTTCGGTGTCGACTTCAGTTTCCTGCGCTACAACGACCACGCCATCCGCGCCACGAAGCTGATCGCAGAGTGGCCGCCGCGCCCCGACGTGCCCGATCCGGACCCGCTCGGGGTGGTGTACTTCGCCGACGCCGACCCGATATTCGCGGCTGCCGAGAACGCCAAGGAGCCCGTCTTCTTCTCCCCCGACCCCGAGCCGATCCCGGACGACGGCGATGCCGATGACTACCAGCGCCGGGTCCAAGAGGCCAGCGGTGTCGCGCTGCCTTCGCTCGCCTCGGTCCCACTGCTCTCCGGCGACACGACGACCGGGTGCATCGGGTTCATCAAAATCGGGATCAAGGACTGGTCGCCGGAGGAGTTGAATGCGCTGCAGGCGATCGCGTCGTTGTTCGCCCAGGTGCAGGCGCGGGTGGTCGCCGAGGAAGAGCTGCGCTATCTCGCCGAGCATGACGACCTGACCGGACTGCACAACCGCCGGGCGCTGCTGGCCTATCTCGACGACCGGCTGCGGGCGGATCGGCCCGGGCCGGTCTCGGCGCTGTTCCTCGACCTCGACCGGCTCAAGGCCATCAACGACTACCTCGGCCACCACGCCGGCGACTGGTTCATTCAGGCGTTCGCCGAACGACTGCGCGAGGAAACCGGCGGTGAGGACCTGATCGCCCGCCTCGGCGGTGACGAGTTCGTCGTCGTGCCGGCGGGCCCGATGGACGCCGACGCCGCGCTGGCTTTGGCGCACCGGCTGCAAGCAGTGTTGCGCGACCGGGTGACGATCGGCGGCGAGATGCTCACGCGCACCGTCAGTGCCGGTGTCGCACTGGGAGTTCCGGGCCGCGACACCACGTCGGATTTGCTGCGCCGAGCCGACCAGGCGGTGCTCAACGCCAAGAATGCAGGCGGCAACAAGATCGCGATGTTCACCGACGAGATGTCGTTGAAGAGTGAATTCCGCAACGACATCGAGCTGCATCTGCAGAACGTGATCGACGCCGGATCGCTGACCCTGCACTACCTGCCCGAGGTCGACATGCGCACCGGAGAAATCCTGGCGACCGAGGCCTTGGTCCGTTGGCAGCACCCGACGCGCGGTCTGCTGTTGCCGGATTCGTTCATCAACGTCGCCGAATCGATCAATCTCGCAGGCGAATTGGGCCGCTGGGTGATGCGCGCCGCCTGCAAGGAATTCAGCGGCTGGCAGGCCAGCGGAATCGGCAAGGATGCGGTCATTCGGATCAATGTCTCCCCCGTCCAGCTGGTCACCGACGGGTTCGTCGAATCCGTGGCCGACACGATCGCCGAATACAACCTCGACGCCAAGTCGGTGTGCCTGGAGATCACCGAAAGCGTTGTCGTGCAAGACATCGAGACAACACGCATCACCCTGGCCGGGCTCAAGGACGTCGGCGTCCAGGTCGCGATCGACGACTTCGGCACCGGTTACAGCGTGCTGACACACCTGAAATCACTTCCGGTCGACACCCTCAAGATCGACAAGGGGTTCGTCTTCGATCTCGGGACCAACCCGGAAGACCTGGCCATCGTGCGGGCGATCATCGCACTGGCCGAGGCGTTCAACCTGGAGCTGGTGGCCGAGGGGGTCGAGTCGCCGACTGCCGCGAAGACCTTGCTCCAGCACGGCTGCCACCGCGCTCAGGGGTTCTTGTTGTCCCGCCCGATACCGGCCGACGCGATGGCCGAGCTACTGGCGAAAAAGACTATCCCGGTGGATTTTTCCACACCCTGAAGTTCGATTCAGCAGCCGTACAGCAGCTCGACGAGGCCGAATCGGCTCGCGGTGCGACTCACGACGGCGATCTGCGGCGCCCCCGTGGGCAGCGTGTCCTGAACCGGCCATTCGGCGCTGGCAGGTGTGGGTCCGATCGACAGGGCGACACCGACAACCGCGCGCACCAGCCGCGTCCCGGACCCCGTGGACAATTCCGCGCCCGCAACGCGACCGTCCTCGAAGACCAGCCGTCGCAACGCCGTACCGGACTCGTCGAGCAGTCCTCGCTCATCGGCCTGCTGACGTAGCCATTCGGCCAATTCCCCACCGGGACGGTCGGTTTCAGGCCGAAATTCGCCGAGAAGAGCCACCCGGATCGTTTCGCCGGCACTGTACATCGCGGTCATGGCGTCGGGTACCTGGCTGTAGATGACGCCAAACGGGGAGGCGACACAGCGCGCCGAGAAGTCGCGCAGCCGCGAGCCGAAGAACGGTTCGATCGTGGCCTTGCGGTCCGTGCTGACCACCACGGGTTTGACGTGCGCGACGGCCAGCTCCATCGCCCGGTCTCCCACCGGACCCAGATCTTCGGTCATCGACTGCAGGTATGCGAAGGTATCGGGATCGGCTGTCTCCAAAGACAATTCAGCGTCGGCCAATTCGACGTCGAGGTCCAGCTCCGAGGACCAGAGCGCGTGCGCCAGCGCGCCGAGACCGGCGCCGGCACAGATCACGTCGACGACGTAGTCCCACTCGTATTCCGAAGCCTCGATGGACTCCTCGTCAGTGCTCACCGTCAGGACGTCGGCAGCCCGAGGTCGGCCAGACCCAAAACACTGCGGTAGGGCACTCCTTCGGCCTCGATCGCCTCGGCCGCGCCGGTCGCCCGGTCCACCACCGTCGCGACACCCACGACCGTCGCACCCGCCTCGAGCACCGCATGCACAGCGGTCAGCGCCGACCCGCCGGTCGTGCTGGTGTCCTCGACCACCAGAACCCGCTTGCCCGCAACGTCGGCGCCTTCGATGAGGCGTTGCATCCCATGGCTTTTCAGCGCCTTACGCACCACGAAAGCGTCGATCGGACGGCCCGGCGCATGCATCACCGCGCCGGCCACCGGGTCCGCGCCCATGGTCAGTCCACCGACCGCGTCATAGTCCCAGTCGGCGGTGAGCTCGCGCACCAGCCGGCCGATCAGCGGCGCGGCCTTGTGGTGCAGGGTGGCGCGGCGCAGGTCGACGTAGTAGTCGGCCTCCTTGCCGGAGGACAGGGTGACGCGACCGAACACCACCGACAGCTGGCGGACCAGCTCGGCGAGTTCGGCACGCTCGGCGGCGTTGAGATCAGGTGCGGCCACGGCTTCTCCCCATCGTGTTGTTGACCGCGCGGACCACTCCGCGCGGAACCAGCCGGCCGACCGTGGTCAGCACCTTGTACTGCAGGCTGGGAATGCTGATGATCTTGCCCTTGGCCGCGAGGTTCTCGAGGCGCTCCACATTTCGTGCGACCAGAACCAGGTTGTAGCCGTCACGCGCGTAGCGGCGGGCATAGCCTCCGCCCAGACCGGCGGTAGGCCCGGTGATCAGCTCGACGGGACGGGGCACCCGGAGACCCTATCGGCTCAGCGCTGGTAGTTGGGAGCCTGTGTGCCGTTCCGCGGCTGCTGCGGGCGCAGCGGGGGCGGGGCCTCGGCGTGTCCCGGTGGCAGCTCGCGGCGACCGGCGGGCGCCAGCGGGCGACCAGGGGAGGCGTTGCGACGCCCGGCGGACTGTGGCAGGGCCGGCTGTGAGGTCGGGGGCAGCACCCGAAGCAGGTCGTTGAACTGCCGCACGGTCCGCAGCCCCTCGTCCCACTGGGCGCGGGTGCTGCCGATCGGCATCGACACCAGCGTCCAGTTCTGTTCGTTCCACATGATTTCGGCGCAGTCCGGAGCGGTGTGGGCGAAGGTGACCATCCGGCGGTCGCACGCCCGGCGGGCGGCGTCGAGATTGGTCGAGTAGACCATCCGCGGGCCGATCGCACCCAGCAGCCAGACGTCGCTCTCGCGCGGCTCGGCGATGCCCTTGAGTCGCAGATCCATCACCACGTTGGTGCCGACCTTGCGGTGCAGGGCGATCACGGTGGCGACGTCCTCGAGGTCGAAGATGTACACCGCCTCGCCCCGGATCTGACCCAGCACGACATTGCGCGCGGTGACATCGCCGACTGTCGACATCACGCCGCGTTTCCAGCGGTCGATGATCTCGGCAGACTCGGGTTCGAAGTCGAACCCGTGCGACCGCGCCCAGGACTTGCGGCGGCGGCCCAAGCCACGTCGACGACCGATGTCGACGTACAACAGCACCGCCGCACCCACAAAGCAGAGTGCGGACAGCGTGAACCAGAACGGAACCATTAGACGTAGCGTATCTGTTCACTGCCCGGTTGCGAGAACTCCAGCAGGTCACAAGCCCATTACGCGCCGAGATCTTCCCGGGTTGCCCGCTAATCCCCCGCCGGGAAGACCGCCGCGGCGAGCTCGAGGATTTCCGAGCGGTCGGCCGGCAGCAGGAAACCGGCCCCGATCGCTCGGTCCAGCGCCAGAGTGAAGCGCTCGAGGTACTCGGCCCGTCCACCCGGATACAGCCTGGCCAGCGTCTCGGAGTCGAAGGGCTCCCCCGAGCCGAAGATCGCGAGCAGCACGTTCTCGTCGTCAGCACCCTCGCCCGAGGTGCGGGCGGTCGGGACGTCCACCCACGGGGTGCGCAGCCCACCGATGGCCAGGCCGTTCGCATCCACCGCGATTGCCGGCGGGTCGGCGTCGGTCAGGTCGATCCGGGGCGCGGTCGGCACGGGCTGCCCGGTGCGCACCCAGTCGTGCAGCCCGGCGAGCGCGGCCTGCAGGACGTAATGGTGCTGCGGGGCGAAGTTGATGAAGTGCGGCAGCTGCTGACCCATCAGTTCGTTGGTCGGCGCGTAGGCCGCCACGATCTGGTCCAGGGGCACCGATCCGTTGTCGATGAAGCCCACCTTGATCGTGTAGTTGTCGGCGTGCGCCGAGCCGGGGATCTCCCAGACCCGCAGTGTTTCGGTATCCGGCACACGAGCGTGGACGTAACCGAGCAACCGCGCACCGAGCAGGTCGGTTTCGGTGATCACGGCCAGCACCGGCGCGCGCAGGTCGGCCCGGAACGGCACCGGGCGAGTGTGGAACTCCCCGGATTCGTCGAGCAGAGATGTCCCGTCCAGCGGTGCCGCCGACCCGAACCGGGAGTGGATCAGGAAACCGTCGTAGACGCCGGCGTCGGGATCGACGTCGTTGACATAGGTGGTCAGGAAGGTGGCCGATTGCGACTCCCCCGCGGCCAGGACGAACTGCGGTTCGAGGTCGTCGATCGCACCCGCGCGCACGGCGCGCCCGATCTGAGTGAAGATGTCGTAGGCGAAGCTGTCGCCAGGATGGTGCAGGCGTGAATACCGTTGTGGATCGAGGGTTTTCAGGGACGCATCGCCAACGAGACTGAGGCCGCCCTCAATCCCGACCCGCTGAGCCGAGACGACGACATACGCATAGCCGGCCCGGACGATCTCGCGGTGCGCCATGAACCAGACGGCGGGTGCGTCGATCCCGCCGCTGACATTGAGCCATTCGACGACGACGGTGCCGTTCCAGGCGGCGGGGTCCAACGGCTGGAGCACCACGATGCGGGTGGTGTAGTCAGCGGTGTCCGGCGGCGCGTACGAGGCGGCGGTGCCCGCGACGAAATACTCGTCGGCGCGGTAGCCGACGCTGGCCAGGTCGTAGGCGCCGGTCAGCAGGTTCGGCTCTCCGGGGACCGCGGTGATGACGGGATCAGTCGGCACCATCAATCAATAGCAGAGGCCGGCACCGGGTAGTCGGGATAACCCATGGCGTCGTAGAGCCGGATGCCCTTGTTGTTGAGTTTGGCGACGGCCGTGGTCAACCCGGCCGGCAGCGCGTCGAGGACGCGGCCCGCGGCGACCAGTGCCCACACCCCCAACTCCGAGCGCGGCACCAGCGATTTGGCCACCGTGCGGGCGAACGCGCGGCTGTGCCGTACCGGATCGGCCATCACCGCCTCGTAGTTGGCGAAAGCCTCGACGTGGTCGCCGCCGGCCCGCTCGAGTTCGCCGGCCAGCACGTAAGCGCCCAGCACCGCGAGGCTGGTGCTGCCTCCGACGGCCGGGCCCGGGCAGTAGCCCGCGTCGCCGACCAGAGTGACGCGGCCACGTGACCAGCTGGTGAGCTCCAGTTGAGTGATCGAGTCGAAGTATAAGGTGCCCGGGCCGTCGAGTTCGGCGAGCCAGCGGTCGACCGTCGGATTCAGGCCGGTGAACGCGGCGCGTAACAGGGCGCGCTGCCGGGCGTCGTCGCGGTGGTGATACTCCAACGGCTGTTCGGGGCGGAACAGGAACACCGCACGGGCATCGTCGAGATGGTCGGCCGTGTAGATCATCGCCCATCGCCTGGCGTCCAGGAAGTTCGTCATTTCCCCATCGCGCGCAAGCTCTTTCGGCACCGACAGCACAGCCAGGTAGCCACCGAGGAACCTGCTGTGTCCGGCGTCGGAACCGAAGACGAGCTGTCGGACCCCGGAGTGCAGGCCGTCGGCGCCGATCACGATGTCGTAGCGGCGCTGTGCCGACTGGGCGAAATCGACTGTGCCGTCGTCGGCGATCGCGGTGATCTGGTCGCCGAAGAGGTACTCGACGTGGTCGCGGCCAGCGTCGTAGTAGATCTGACTCAGGTCGTCGCGCATGATTTCGACGTGCCGGTCGGAGATGACGCCGACGAGCTTCAGGTAGTCGACCTCGACCGGTCGTCGTCCCCGGGTGCGTTGCAGGATCATTCGCGTGGTGCCGGTGGCCCGTGCCTGGATCTGCTCGATCACGCCCATCTGTTCGGAGATGTTCATCGCGGGGCGGAACAGGTCGACGGCGTGACCGCCCGTCTTGCGCAGCGCGGGCGCCCGTTCGACCACCGTCACGTCGAAACCGCGACGAGTGAGCCAGTAGGCCAGCACCGGTCCGGCGATGCTGGCGCCCGAGATGAGTACGCGCATGGCGACCCCTTTCACTTACTTAACGATCGGTAAGTACACACGATACAGCTTACTTAACGATCGGTCAGCTAGGGTGGCTACGTGAGCAGACCTGCGTCAGGGACCCGAGAGCGGATCCAGGACGTCGCGCGCGAGCTGTTCGGCCAGAAGGGCGTCCAGCGGACGAGCCTCCAAGACATCGCCGACCGGCTCGGCATCACCAAGCCCGCGCTCTACTACCACTTCAAGTCACGCGAAGATCTGGTCCGCAGCATTCTGCAGCCGCTGATCGACGAGGGTGAGCGGTTCGTGGCCGATCAAGAAGCCCGTGCCGCGACAGATCCGGCCACCCCGCGTGCGCTACTCGAGGGGTACTTCGACTTTCATTACCGGCATCGCGCGGACCTGCTGCTGATCGTCACCGAGCTCAGCACCCTGGCCGATCTGGGACTGATCGACAAGCTCTTGGCCTGGCGAGAACGCTTGTGCACGTTGGTGTTCGGCCGACGACCAACGCTGGAACAATCGGCGCGAGGCGTCATCGCCTTCGGCGGACTACAGGATTGCTGCCTGCAATTTCCGGACAGCCCGCCGCGCCGGTTGCGCGAGGCGACGGTCACCGGCGCGCTCGCCGCGCTGGGCCTACCCGACGCCTAACGCAAAGGGTCCCCGCACTTTTCGTGCGGGGACCCTTGCATCGGGCACTCAGCCCAGAACCAGCGATTCGCCGTCCGGAGCCACATTGACCGGCACGACGTCACCATCGTGCACCTCACCGGCGAGCAACAGCTTGGCCAGCTGATCGCCGATGGCCTGCTGCACCAGCCGCCGCAGCGGCCGAGCACCGTAGAGCGGGTCGAACCCGCGGTCGGCGAGCCACTGCTTGGCTTCGAGCGACACCTGCAATTCCAGGCGACGCTGGGACAGCCGCTTCTGCAGCTGTGCCAGTTGGATATCCACGATCTGGACCAGTTCGTCGGGGTTCAGCGCGTCGAAGATGAGCACATCGTCGAGACGGTTGATGAACTCCGGCTTGAAGGCCGCGCGCACCGCCGCCATCACCTGCTCCTCGGTGCCGCCCGACCCCAGGTTGGAGGTCAGGATGAGGATGGTGTTGCGGAAGTCGACCGTGCGGCCCTGACCATCGGTCAGCCGTCCTTCATCGAGAACCTGCAGCAGTACGTCGAACACGTCCGGGTGAGCCTTCTCGACCTCGTCGAACAGCACCACCGTGTACGGGCGACGGCGCACCGCCTCGGTCAGCTGACCGCCCTGGTCGTAGCCGATGTATCCCGGCGGGGCACCGACAAGCCTTGCCACCGAATGCTTCTCGCCGTACTCGCTCATGTCGATGCGGACCATGGCCCGCTCGTCGTCGAACAAGAAGTCGGCGAGCGCCTTGGCCAGCTCGGTCTTACCGACACCGGTCGGACCGAGGAACAGGAACGAGCCTGTCGGCCGATTGGGATCTGCGACGCCGGCACGCGAACGACGAACCGCATCGGATACCGCTTGGACGGCGCTCTTTTGGCCAACGACCCGTCGGCCCAGCTCCTCCTCCATGCGCAGCAGCTTGGCGGTCTCGCCTTCGAGCATCCGGCCGGCGGGGATGCCGGTCCACGCCGACACGACGTCGGCGATGTCGTCGGGGCCGACCTGCTCCTTGAGCATGACGGCCTCGCGGGCCTCGGCCTGTGGCAGCGCAGCGTCGAGCTTCTTCTCGACCTCGGGGATGCGGCCGTACCGCAGCTCGGCGGCCTTGGCCAGGTCGCCGTCGCGCTCGGCCCGATCGGCCTCGCCGCGCAGCACCTCGAGCTGCTCCTTGAACTCACGCACGATGTCGATGGCGTTCTTCTCGTTCTGCCACCGGGTGGTCAGCTCGGCCAGCTTCTCCTTCAGGTCCGCCAGCTCGGCACGCAGCTTCTCGAGGCGGTCTTTGGAGGCGGCGTCTTCTTCCTTGGCGAGCGCCATCTCCTCGATCTCGAGCCGGCGTACCAACCGCTCGACCTCGTCGACCTCGACAGGCCGCGAGTCGATCTCCATCCGCAACCGTGACGCGGCCTCGTCGACCAGGTCGATGGCCTTGTCCGGCAGGAACCGGCTGGTGATGTAGCGGTCGGACAGTGTGGCCGCCGCGACCAGAGCCGAGTCGGTGATCTGCACGCCGTGGTGCACCTCGTAGCGGTCCTTGAGGCCGCGCAGGATGCCGACGGTGTCCTCCACCGACGGTTCGCCGACCAGCACCTGCTGGAAGCGGCGCTCCAGGGCGGCGTCCTTCTCGATGTACTTGCGGTACTCGTCGAGGGTGGTCGCACCGACCAGCCGCAGCTCGCCGCGGGCCAGCATCGGCTTGATCATGTTACCGGCGTCCATCGCGCCCTCGCCGGTGGCACCGGCGCCGACGATGGTGTGCAGTTCGTCGATGAACGTGATGATCTGCCCGGCCGAGTTCTTGATGTCGTCGAGGACGGCCTTGAGCCGCTCCTCGAATTCACCGCGGTACTTGGCACCGGCGACCATCGAGCCGAGATCCAGCGAGATGACGGTCTTGCCGCGCAGGCTCTCGGGCACGTCGCCGTCGATGATCCGCTGGGCCAGGCCCTCCACGATCGCGGTCTTGCCGACACCGGGCTCACCGATCAGAACGGGGTTGTTCTTGGTGCGACGGCTCAGCACCTGGATGACACGACGAATCTCGTTGTCGCGCCCGATGACCGGGTCGAGCTTGCCCTCCCGAGCGCGCGCGGTCAGATCGGTGGAGTACTTCTCCAGCGCCTGGTAGCTGGCCTCGGGATCCGGGCTGGTCACCCGGGCGCTGCCGCGGACCTTCACGAACGCGTCGCGCAGAGCCTGCGGGGACGCGCCATGACCGGTCAGCAGCTTGGCCGTGTCGGAGTCACCGGTGGCCAGGCCGACCATCAGGTGCTCGGTAGAGACGTATTCGTCGTCCATCTCGGTCGCCAGCTGCTGGGCGGCGGTGATGGCCGCCAGCGACTCGCGGGACAGCTGCGGTTGCGAGGTCGCACCGCTGCTCGACGGCAGCCGGTCGACCAGGCGTTGCGCCTCGGTGCGGATGGTGGCGGGATCGACACCGACAGCCTCGAGCAATGGCGCAGCAATGCCATCAGCCTGCGTGAGCAGCGCCAACAGCAGGTGGGCGGGCCTGATCTCCGGGTTGCCGGCCGCACTGGCAGCCTGCAACGCGGCGGTCAGTGCCGCCTGAGTCTTGGTCGTCGGGTTGAAAGAATCCACGACACCTCACTTTCGGTCAGGCCGTGCCCGCGAGTAGTCGGCAGGGCACGGCAAAATGCTTGTCGGCTTTTTCAACGTCGTCAAGGTTGAGTCTGTTCCGCTCAACTTAAACTTTTCTGAACAGTTTTCGCGAGGGACTTTGGGCCCCGGTTTCGAGGCATCTCCCGCTCAGCCATCTTCGAACATATGATCGAACGATGGTGGACCGGGTGTCGATCGGCTACACCGGGCAGCCGGTCCGGGAGCCGTTCCGCGTGGTCCGCCCCCCGATCCCGGTCCTGATCGACCTCACGGTGTTGTTCCCTCGCGAACCCCATCGCTCAGGGCGCTACCATCCGCACGGTCTGCAAATGCACAAGGTCGTCACCGGCACCCTGAGCTGCTGGGGCATCTGCGAGCAGGGCGACTGGTGGGGGTTGGTGACCTACGAGATCGCGTACGGATCCCGCGGGAAGGCGGTCACGCACTGGGTGCCGGCCTGGATGTTGCGGCGAAAACCCGGCTGACCGTCGGCCGATGAAAGGTCAACCCGCCCTTACTGATCCACTCAGCGACTGGAGTAGTCCCAATACTGCAGCCACGGCACGAGCGCGAACACAGCCAGCGTCACCAGGTAGCCGATCACCAGCACCCCACCACCCAGGATGCTGATGCGGATCCCCGCGCCGTCGATCGGATCGAGCCAGCGCCGGAATAGCCTTCCGGCCCATGGCATCAGCGCCCATTGCAGTGCCGCGACGCTGACGACCTGACTCACCCACATCGACAACCAGGGCGGCGCGCCGAGGCTGTCGATCGTAGGACCGAGGAACCGCGACCACAAGCATCACCGTCGGGTAGAGCACCAACAGGATCAGCATCGCGGTCTTCCAGTCGGGGGTGACCGCGGTGTGGCCGTTCTCGGTGCGCACCGTGCTGCCGAAGGTCGTCGTCGAGGACACCCGCGAGAATTCCCGGGTCAAGCTCGACCGCAGCGGTCCGAGCGCGGCCAACCGCTGGGGGGACTCCAGCCACGACACCAACTGGTGCTCGGTGCGAAACCGCAGCACCGCGAATGCTTCTCCGCCGTTTGGCGCAGGAAAGGTGCAGACCCCTTCGAATCCACTGAACTGCGCACTCACCTCGGCCAGCACCGCCTCGGCCGCCACGAATTCGTCGGCGCGATGCCGCGCCACGCTGTGCCGGAAGACCCCGACCCCGGCAGGCACTCCACCGTCGTCGCCGATCACCATATCCGATGTGGCACATAGAATTCCGCGTTGCACACCCGCACCGAGCAAGTGCCGGCGATCCGTGCTGTCCAGCCACTGGTGCAGTGCACGCGCAGAGGCGAACGTGACCGCGATACCCCAATCCAGGTGCTGGTTGTCCAAGACGGAGATCCGGAAGTCTGTCGAATCGGCTGCACTGGAACGCAATTCGTCCGCCCATGCGACGAAGTCGGCGGGATCGCCGGCCGGATGAAAGATGGTGACGACGGTCGCCGCGGTCATAAGGCCTAGGTGCGCCCGGCGTTCGGCGCGGATGTCGTCGCGTACGGGTTGGTCATGGTCACCGTCGTCGTGGGAGTGGAGGAGTCCGTCTCCGGCGGGCTCGTCTCCTCACCGGTGGTCTCAGACGGCGACGTCGTCGTCGAGGACCCGGAGGTGGGGTTCATATCGGTGGTCGAGATCCGCGTCGATGTGGTCCGCGACGTCGTGGACGTCTTACGAGAGGTGGTCGTGGTCGTGGTGTACGTGTTCGGTGCGTACGTCGCCGGAGCATCGGGACGCTGCGAGCTGTCCGCGGTGTCCATGACCGCCCAGACCAATATCACCAGCAGCACTACCGCTGCGACCCCGGAGACGTAGATCAAGGTGTTCTGCTGGCCGTCGTGGCCGTCGTCACCCTTTTCTTCGTCGGCATCCTTGCCCACGGGCAGAGATAGTACGGTCAGCCGTGGCCGCACGTTGTCCGACTATCGCCAGGAGGCACCTGTGACGACCAGTCTGGGTTCGGAATTGGTCGAACTGATCCCGCTGGCGCTCGTCATCACGTTGTCCCCGCTGTCGATCATTCCGGGCATTCTCATGCTGCACACGCCCTCCCCGCGGCCCACCAGCATCGCGTTCCTGCTGGGCTGGGTGCTGGGTATCGCCGGGCTGACGGCGGGGTTCGTGCTGGTGTCCGATGCCTTGGGTGGGCTCAGCAAGCAGCCGACGTGGGCACCGTATGTCCGCATCGCGATCGGTGCGGCCCTGATCGTGTTCGGGCTGTATCGGTGGTTCACCCGCAAGAAGTCGGCACACACCCCGGGCTGGCTGAAATCCATGACCACCATCGGCCCGGGACGCGCCTTCGCCACCGCAGTGGTGCTGGTGGTCATCAATCCCAAGGTCCTGTTCATGTGTGCGGCGGCGGGTCTGGCGATCGGCTCGGCAGGGCTGGGCACCACCGGGGCCTGGACCGCCGACGTGGTGTTCACCGCGGTGGCGGCGTCGTCGGTGGCACTGCCGGTGCTGGCTTATCTGGTGGCGGGCGAGAAGCTCGATGAACCGCTGACCAAACTGAAGAACTGGATGGAAGCCCAGCACGCGACGCTGGTCGCCGTGATCCTGATCGTCATCGGCGCCATGGTGCTGTACAAGGGCATTCACGGCCTCTAGCCGACCGGCCTAAGATCGCGGCCGTGGGCCTGGAGGATCGTGACGCGCTTCGCGTGCTCCAGGCTGCCTTCGAGAATTCGGGTGCCGCCGAGGCCGACTCCGAGGAACTGCTGCGCCGCATCTACACCCGGTGGTTCGCCCTCGACAGTGAAGTGCGTGATCTCTTTCCGCCCGAGCTGGCACCCCAACGCAGCGCGTTCGGCCAGGCCATGCACTGGGTGTTCGGCGAATTCGTCGCGCAGCGCGCCCAGGAACCGGTGGCCTTCCTTGCGCAGCTGGGACGCGACCACCGCAAATACGGTGTCACCGAACGGCATTACGACACCATGCGGCAGGCCTGGTACTCCACGATGCGCAGCCATCTGATCGACCGCTGGACCGGCGCGGTCGACGATGCCGCGGTGCAGGCCATCAACCTGATCACCGGCATCATGGCCGGTGCCGCCGACGCCGAGGACGGCCCCGCCTGGTGGGACGGCACCGTCTTGGAACATCACCGGGTGTCGCGCGATATCGCCGTCGTCCGCCTGCACCTGGACCGGCCGATGAGTTATCACCCCGGGCAGTACGTCAACGTCCAGATTCCCCAATGGCCACGGCGCTGGCGATTTCTGTCCCCGGCCATGCCTGCCGATCCGGACGGCCTCATCGAGTTCCACGTGCGCGCCGTGTCCGGCGGCATGGTCAGCAATGCGATGGTGGCCGAGACCCGGCCCGGCGACCGGTGGCGCCTGTCCAGTCCCCACGGCGCGATGGAGGTGGATCGCGCCGGTGAGGACGTGCTGATGGTGGCCGGCAGCACCGGGCTGGCGCCGCTACGCGCGCTGATCATGGACATGTGCCGGTTCGGGGAGAACCCTCGGGTGCACCTGTTCTACGGCGCCCGGTACCCCTGCGAGCTCTACGACCTGCGGACACTGTGGGAAATCGCGGCCTCCAACCCGTGGCTGTCGGTGTCCCCGGTGTCGGAGTACGCCGGTGACCCGCCGTGGGCCGCCGACTATCCCGACGTCCAGCCACCGCGCGGCCTGCACGTGCGCCAGACCGGGCGACTGCCCGATGTGGTGACCAAGTACGGCGCGTGGGGCGATCGCCAGATCCTGATCTGCGGCGGCCCCGCGATGGTGCGAGCCACCTACGACGCGCTCGTCGCCAAGGGCGCGCCGCCCGAGCGCATCCAGCACGACCCCGTCTGAAATTTGCCTCTTCCCATCGGCGGTGAATGCGACGAACATGGCGTGAGGGGGGTGGCAGTGAGGGGCTGAGATGACGTCTGCCGGTCCGGTCAAGACCGACGCTCGCGAACTCGACTCCATCGCATGGGAGTTTCTCTGCTCTCCGTACACCGGACGAACCTATTGGGATTGGTCCCTGGAACGCCGACTCGACACCTACCTGCACCACCAAGATCGTGACGACATCCTGAACAACGGTGCCGCTTACGCAACAGTGGTGGACCGGGTGATGGCCAATCTGAGTCGGGCTCGCCGCGACGGAATTCTGTCTCCGCTGCACCGCTAAACTCCGACGATGGTCGAGCTTGCGTCCGTCGTTCTGCGTGATCCGTCCTCACCACTGACCGCCACGTACGTGCCGTCGGCGGGCATGATCTGCACCTCGCTCGCCGAGGCCGGCGTCGAATACCTGGGCCAACGCCGTGGACTGGCGGCCTACCTGTCGGACGCGAAAACGATGGGCATACCGATCCTGTACCCGTGGGCAAATCGATTGAGTGCCAACGGATATGGCGTGGACGGCGGCTCGGTGACCCTGACGGCGGGTGTAGGCGGTGTCCACTCCGAGAACCACGGCCTGCCGATTCACGGCGTGCTGTCGGCCTACCCGGGCTGGGCCGTGACCGAACAATCCGAGAACCGGTTGACGGCCGAACTCGACTTCGGCAGCAAGCCAGGCTTACTGGCGAGCTTCCCGTTCCCCCACGTCCTCACGCTCGATGTCACGCTGGCCGACCGGACGCTTGCGGTCACGACCACGGTCGCGGCGACGACGGAGGTATCGGTGCCGCTGTGCTACGGCTTCCACCCGTACTTCGTCTTGCCCGGCGTGCCGCGATCGGAGTGGGTGCTGCAGACGCCACGGCTTCGCCATCTATCGGTGGACGAGCGGGGCATTCCGACCGGGCTCACCGACGAGTGGCCCGCATACTCGGACAAGCTGGGCGACAAGACATTTGACGACGGATTCGACGAGGTGCCGCCCGGAGCGGTCTTCACGCTCACGGGCGGCGACCGCCACATCGATGTGGTCTACGACCAGGGTTACCCGGCGGCGCAGATCTACGCGCCCGCCAGTGACGATCTGGTGGCCATCGAGCCGATGACAGCACCCACCAACGCATTACGCGCGGGTGGTCACCGCGCGGCAGACCCGGGCCGACCCGACGTCTCGGTGTTCACCGTCCGCGTTTCCTGATCTTGCTCACCGAACGTCACACTGGAGTCACGCTCGGCGCCGAACATCACTCTGGTGTGACGTTGGAGGCCGAAGCGACTCAGCGGCGCGGCTTCCAGACCACCAGCGCCGTGCTCTTCGGCACGACCGCCAGATCACGACGCTGGTTGGCGCGCAACGACTCCAGCTCGCCCATCATCTCCTCGACGCGGGACTGCAGCGCCTCGACCTGATTGGTCAGTTCGATGATCCGCTTGATCCCGGCGAGGTTGACGCCCTCGTCCTGCGACAGCCGCTGCACCTCGCGCAGCAGCTCGACATCGCGTTCCGAATAGCGCCGTCCGCCACCGGAACTGCGCCGGGGGCTGACCAGGCCGAGCCGGTCGTACGTCCGCAGGGTCTGCGCGTGCATACCGGCCAGCTCGGCGGCCACCGAAATCAAAAACGTCCGTGCTTCATCTGACGCAGCCATCAGCGGTTACCCGCCCATCCCGCCCGTGGATCGAAACCGCTGACCCGCTCGGCGGTCGCGTAGGCCTCCAACGCCTCCAGCGCCTGGCCTTCGAGGTTGGGTGGCACCGCGACCTTGACGGTGACCAACAGGTCGCCGTGGCCGCCGTCGCGCTTGGGCACCCCGCGCCCGCGCACCCGCAGGATCCGGCCGTCCGCGGTGCCCTTGGGCACCCGCACTCCGACCTTTCCCTCGAGGGTGGGAACGGAAAGCGTTGTCCCCAAAGCCAGTTCGGTGAAGCTGACCGGCACTGCCACGGTCAGGTCGTCACCGTCACGGCCGAAGACCTTGTCCGGCCGCACGTGCACGGTGACATACAGATCGCCCGACGGCGCACCGCGCAGCCCGGCTTCACCCTGGCCGGCCAGCCGAATACGCTGACCGTCCTCGACGCCCGGCGGGATCCGGACGTTGATCGTGCGGGTCCGGGTGGTCACGCCGGTGCCGTGGCACTCGTCGCACGGGTGCTCGATGATCGAGCCGCTCCCGCGACAGTCGGTGCACGGCTCGGAGAATCCGAACGCACCCTGGTTGCGGTTGATCACCCCGGAGCCATTGCAGTTCGGGCACACCTTCGGGCTGGTGCCCGGACGTGCGCCGCTGCCATGGCAATTCGTGCATGGCGCAGGGCTGGTCAGCCGAAGCGGCATCGCGACACCCTTGGTCGCCTCCAGGAAATCGAGATCGGTCTCGGTCTCCAGGTCCTTACCGCGCCGCGGCCGGCTGGGTCGCGGCGGAGCGCCACGCCCGAACAGGCCACCGAACAGGTCGCCGATGTTCGTCCCGCCGGTCTGGCCGGCGTTGTCGAACAGATCGTTCAGGTTGAACTCGCCGCCGTCGGAGCCATAGCTGCTGAAGCCGCCGAAACCACCGCCGCCGCCGTTGCCGCGGCGGCCGAAGCCACCGCCGGCGAACATCCGCCTGGTCTCGTCGTATTCCTTGCGTTTGGCCGGATCGGTCAGCACATCCCTGGCCTCGCCGACCTCTTTGTAGCGTTCGTCGGCTGCGGCGTTGTCCGGGTTGCGGTCGGGGTGATTCTCGGCGAGCAGCTTGCGAGCCACCCGCTTGATCTCGTCCTCGCTGGCGTCGGAGGAGACGCCGAGCACCTTGTAGAAATCCTTCTCAACCCATTCACGTTGAACCATGCCGCGTCACCTCCTCTCACCGTTCGTCATGTTGTTAGTTCGATTCTGCGTTCTGTGCGCCGCTCTGCTCGCCGTTGACGGGCGTGTCGGCTGATCCGGCATGTCCAGCCGGTCCATCGTCAACGGTGTCGACCACCCCGACGAGCGCGTGCCGCAGCACGAGGTCGCCGAGCTTGTAGCCCTGCCGCATCACGGTGCCGAGCACCGGCTTGGAGCCTTCGCCCTCGTGCTGCACGGCCTCGTGCAGCGACGGGTCGAACTCGTCGCCCTCGGCGCCGAATGACGTCAGGCCCAGCCCGGCCAACGCGGACGTCAGCTTGTCGGCGACCGATTTCAGCGGGCCGGATTCCAGGTCCCCGTGGCTGCGGGCGCGCTCGAGATCGTCGAGCACCGTGAGCAGCTGGTTCACCACCGTGGCTTTGGCACGCTCGCCGGCCACCTGCTGATCGCGCAATGCGCGCTTGCGGTAGTTGGCGAAATCGGCCTGCACCCGTTGGAGATCGGCAGTGAGTTCGGCGACCTTGTCGGCGTCCCCGCCGGGGCTCGGAGCCTCCGGCGCCGACCCACTGGGGGCCGGGCCGGAGGGCTCACGAACTTCGCCGGTCTGGGGATCGATTCGGCGCTTGTCGGTGACAGTTACCGGTTCGTCCTCGCGACCGTCGCTCACTTGCGCTCCTGATCCTCGTCATCCACGACCTCGGCATCGACGACGTCGTCGTCGGATGGGCCG
Source organism: Mycobacterium sp. BK086 (assembly GCA_004362315.1). GTDB lineage: Bacteria > Actinomycetota > Actinomycetes > Mycobacteriales > Mycobacteriaceae > Mycobacterium. The sequence continues at coordinate 52,532 of SNWL01000008.1, read as the reverse complement.
CCCGCCGCGCCGGCCTGCTCGGCCTGCGTGGACTCATAGATCGCCGAAGCCAGAGCTTGCGACTCCTGGCCCAGCTTCTCCATGGCGGACTTGATCGCGCCGATGTCGGATCCGGCCAGTGCGGTCTTGGCATCGGTGACCGCGGCCTCAACCTTGGTCAAGGTGTCCTCGGGGACCTTCGACCCGCCCTCGGCGGAACGCTGCTCGGTGACGAACTTCTCCGTCTGGTAGACCAGCGACTCCGCCTGGTTGCGGACGTCGGCCTCTTCGCGACGCTTCCGGTCTTCTTCGGCGTGCGCTTCGGCGTCCTTGATCATCCGGTCGATCTCTTCCTTGGACAGGCCGGAGCCTTCCTGGATCTTGATCGTGTTCTCCTTGCCGGTGCCCTTGTCCTTGGCGGTGACGTGCACGATGCCGTTGGCGTCGATGTCGAAGGTGACCTCGACCTGGGGCACACCGCGCGGAGCCGGCGGCAGGCCGGTCAGCTCGAAAGAGCCGAGCAGCTTGTTGTGCGCCGCGATCTCGCGCTCACCCTGGTAGACCTGGATCTGCACCGACGGCTGATTGTCGTCGGCCGTGGTGAAGGTCTCCGACCGCTTGGTCGGGATGGTGGTGTTGCGTTCGATGAGCTTGGTCATCACGCCGCCCTTGGTCTCGATACCGAGACTCAGCGGTGTGACGTCAAGCAGCAGAACGTCTTTCACCTCACCCTTGAGCACGCCCGCCTGCAGCGCGGCACCGACGGCCACGACCTCGTCAGGGTTGACGCCCTTGTTGGGCTCCTGCCCACCGGTCATCTCCTTGACCAGATCGGTCACCGCGGGCATGCGGGTGGAACCACCCACCAGCACCACGTGATCGATGTCGCCCACCGAGATGCCGGCGTCCTTGATCACTGACTGGAACGGCTGCCGCGTGCGGTCGAGCAGATCCTGGGTGATCTTCTGGAATTCGGCGCGGGTCAGCTGCTCGTCGAGGAACAGCGGGTTCTTGTCGGCGTCGACGGTGATGTAGGGCAGGTTGATCGAGGTGCTCCCGCTGGAGCTGAGCTCGATCTTGGCCTTCTCGGCGGCTTCACGAAGCCGCTGCATGGCCATCTTGTCCTTGGTCAGGTCGATGCCGCTGGTGCCCTTGAACTTGTCCACGAGCCAGTCGACGATCCGGTCGTCCCAGTCGTCGCCACCGAGGTGGTTGTCACCGGAGGTCGCACGGACCTCGACGACGCCGTCGCCGATCTCCAGCAGGGAGACGTCGAAGGTACCGCCACCGAGGTCGAAGACCAGGATGGTCTGTTCCTTGCTGCCCTTGTCCAGGCCGTAGGCCAGGGCCGCGGCAGTCGGCTCGTTGACGATGCGCAGCACGTTGAGGCCGGCGATCTGGCCGGCTTCCTTGGTGGCCTGGCGCTGGGCGTCATTGAAGTAGGCGGGCACGGTGATGACCGCGTCGGTGATGTCCTCGCCGAGGTAGCTTTCGGCGTCCCGCTTCAGCTTCATCAGCACGCGGGCGCTGATCTCCTGGGCGGTGTAGTCCTTGCCGTCGATCTCGACGGACCAGTCGGTGCCCATGTGCCGCTTCACCGAACGGATCGTCCGGTCGACGTTGGTCACTGCCTGGTTCTTGGCGGGCTGGCCGACCAGCACTTCGCCGTTGCGTGCAAAGGCGACCACCGACGGCGTGGTGCGGGACCCTTCGGAGTTGGCGACGACGACAGGGTCGCCACCCTCCAGTACCGCCACGACGGAGTTGGTGGTCCCGAGGTCGATGCCGACCGCACGAGCCATGATGAATCCTCCTGATAGTTACGTCTTTGGGTCTGAGCGAACCAGGCTCAAGCCTGCCTCCGCCGGTAGGCGGCTGTCAAGCCATAGTTGAGTCTGATCCACTCAAGTTATCGAGACGGTCAACGGCAGGGATTCCGGATTTGTTCCCAGGGCGGATTGTCGATCGCACATCTCGGCGCCGAGATCGACGTCAGCGTGACCTGTTCTCGCACTTTTTCGCGCCAGCGTCGACTTCGATTCTGGAGCCCGAGTGAATACCGGCCGCACCCTGATGCCAGTAGGTTTGCTGACTGTGGGGATTTCGCTGGCGGATCTGGACCGGTGGGAGGCGGGGTTCCATTCTCGCGGTCGCTGCTGAGGGGCCACGGGTGGGTGGCAACGTCACTTCCTTCCCTGCGCTTGAGGTCTACAGCGACCGGAACGGAGCCACCACGCCGTTGCTGCAAACTTGGCCAAGCTATACCGACGACGCTTCAGGGCCGATGGTCGGTCTACTTCCTCATAAGGACGTTGGAGACCCCATGATCATCACCAGTTTCAATAGCGTCATACCGCAGATCGAGCCAGTGCACGGACCACAAGCGGTGCCCATCACGCCGCCGCTGTCGATTGTGCCCCCGGGGCAACTTCACCCCCTTCGGACCAGCGATTGCCGGTGACGTCCCCGTCATACGGACGTACACGCCATTGCGGGGCGACGAGTTCCTTACCCCACGCTGAGAGTGAGGAGTAACGACAATGGCAAGTTCAACAGTGAATCGTCCGCGGACGCCAAGACATTCATCGCTCGCTGAATATTGGAGGCACTGACATGGCAGACCGGGTCGTCGATTGGCGGAGAGCAACATTGGTCGGGGCGCTCGTCGGTGGCGTGTTCTGGGGGCTCGCAGCGGGTGCCATCCTGGCTTGGAAGGCATCTGCAACGGCAGTCGTCTCGATATGCGTCACCGCGGCGGTCATGGTGATCGCCGGAGCATTTGTGTACCGCCGCGGCGGAAATCCGCGTAATGGCGCCTTTGGGATTGGGTTGATTCTGGCTCCGCTCACCGGTGTGACGCCGGTGCTCGTGGTTTGGCTGCCCGGTCTGTTGACACACGCGATTTCGTGGAGAGGGTGACGACCATCGGTACACCGCCGCGCGCGACAACCGAACTCACAGGAGTCGAGGATCAGCATCCGGTTGCCCTGCTGACCGGACTGTTCCTCGGCTTTGCATCGATCCTTTTAACTCTCGGCTACTTATGGCCACTCGCGCCGTTGTTTCCCGCTGTGATTGCGGGTCTGGCAGCGGTGCTCCCATTCAAGAATCATTCGTGTGTCGCCCGAGGCGCGTTCTATGCGTGCCTGGGAGTCGTGGCGTTCGAAGCCGTATTCGTCGCGATTCTCCTACTGCGCTGACAGACGCACACCCAGAAAGCACATGGCGCGTTAACTGACGGCGTCCGATTGGTCTCCGACCCGCTTGAGTTCAGCAGCGCCGAGCTCATCCGTCGATTGAAACGTCCGGGCTGCTTGTTCGAGGTGCGCCGCCTGTTCGGTGAGCTCGGTGTGGTGCTTGTCGGCGACCTGCTGCCAGGCGGCAGACATGCGTACCAACGCGTCGGCCGAAGCGCCGACCCATCCGGATTCAGAATCGCTCAGGTCGATCATCGACTGCCGGTGAGAAGCCGACAGCGCTGTTGACTGCTCAGTGATATCGGATCCACCACGGATCAGGCCGTTGATATCTACCTTCAATTTGTCAGCCATGCGCCCCTCCACGGCAAAATCGATCAGCCAATATTTGGCCGCGTGCACGGCCCGCGGTAGTCAGTGTGCGGCCGCCTACCCGCGCCTCGCCCCGCTAGCTTCCGTCCGCCCCCGGTAGCGCCCTCGGTTTGACGTCCGGAGTGCCCAGCACGCCGGCCAGCCACGGCAACGCCGCGGCGAATCCGGCCCCGGCAGAGGGGAAATCGTGGCCACCCTGATAGCCCACCACCGAACATTCGATGTTGTAGCCGCTGAGCAGCGTGCACAGCTTATTGGCGTTGGTGGCGTGGTTCTCCGAGAACGAGTCCCAATCGGCGATCGCATCCGCCGAGGGTGGTGTGGTGCTGGCCGGGCGATACACGGTCGCCGTGTCCTCGGCGCCGGCCAGCCATGCCGACAGATGCGGGTAAGGCCCGTAATTGGTGATCACCGTCTTGGGATCGAAGGCAGCCCAGGCGTCCTGGTCACCCCCGAACAGTCGCGCGATGGTCTGTTCCTTGGTACCCGCGTTCGGGCCGAGCGTGCCGTCGAGCCAGACGAAGGCCCGGAACATATCGGGGTTGCGCGCCGCGGTGAGCAGGGCACACGTCGCGCCTGAAGACCAGCCGACTATGCCCCAGTTCTCACCCTTCGGGCTGACGCCGAACCGCGAGATCATGTAGGGCACAACATCTTTGGTCAGATGCGACGCGGCGTTGCCACGAACTCCGTCGACGCACTCGGTGTCGTTGTTGAAGCGGCCCGCGATATCGGGCAAGACGACCACCGGCGCGTTGCCATGATGCAATCCCGCGAAGGTGTCCAACGTCTGCAGCGCACTGGTGGACAGCAGCCAGTCGTCGGCATGGCCGAATTCGCCGCCCAGCATGATCACCGTGGGCAGCGGCGGCGGCGGGTTGCTGGCGAACCACGCCGGCGGGAGGTAGACCACCTCGGTCCGGTGCGCGAATCCCGATGCGTCCGAAGGACTGCTCATCCGCACCACAGTGCCGCGGGTCGGAATCTCCCCTGATTTCTGCAACGCGGCGAGCTGGGTTTCGTCGATCCACTGCGCGGGCTGGCTGTTTGTCGCCCGCAGCCACGCCGCGCGCACGGTCGGCAGATAACCCGTCGCGGTATTGACTGCAGCCGCGCAGCACACGAGAACCAGTAGCACCGACAGCAGCGCCACTCCCCTTCGCCACCAGGCACTTCCGCCCCAGCCGGCGATCAGGACCGTCACGGCGAAGCCGACCATGCCTGTCCAGAACACGGTGCCCACCGAGACGGGCTGGGCCGACCAACCCTGGTTCCTGACATAGAGCGCCACCGCGGCCGCGACGGCCACTCCGACCAGCACCGCGACCAGCAGCCAGCGCAGTAGCCACTGTCGCGACCGCCCGCGGCCGATCGCAACCACGATCGCGACGAGAGCCAACAGCTGCAGCGTCAGCGGGATCAGACCGCTGGTCAGCGACATGTTCATGGGCGGCCACCACAGTCGTTCGGGGCCGGATTGCCAGCGAATCGATCTGCGGCCCATGTCAATTGAGCCTCGGATGCCAGCTGTGGCTGCGGGTCCTTCTGGATGGTGATGGTGTCGCCGAACTTGCACGCGGCATCGAGGGCCGCGTCAGTCCACGCGGCTGGACTCAGCGGATCCGCATCGCCGTAGACGACCATCAACGGGGCCTGTGCGGGCGCCTGAGGCAGATCGATCTTCTTCAGGAACCCGCGCAGAGTGGCTGCCGCTTCGTCGGTTGTGGGCTGCAGGTCGGTGGCCGGAATCTGCGCGGCGATCTGCAGGGCGGTAGGGGCGGGTTGGCAGCCGAGCAGCGCGTCCCACTGCTGTTGTGCCGCGCCACGACGGAAGTCGTCCAGGTTGACGACGTCCGGATACTCGGTATGCAGTGCGGCCAGGAGGCGGGCCAGTTCGACCTTCTGATCGTCGCTCAAAGTGCCGTTCTGCGCGGCATCGGCAAGCCCGTCGACATCAGTAACCGGCGAAACACTCACCGAACCAACGAATTTGAGTTCACCGTTGTTGTAGTTGGCGACCAATTCATTTGCCGCCCATGCGGCCTGCCCGCCCTCACCAACCCCCATCGCCAACCACGATGCCGACGACTGCGGCACCGCCTCGTGGGCCGCCCGCGCCGCGTCGATCATGTTGTATCCGAGCGTCGTCGAATCCAGATAGGGGTGGTACTTGTCGCTCGGGGTCGTGGGGGCCGACGCCTTACCCAGGCCCTGGAAATCCGGCACCGAGACGACGTAACCCGCCTTCAACAAAGCCTCGACCGTCGGTGCCGCATCGAGCAGCGTCGGCGACAGCGACGGGGCGCACTCCGGACTCAAGCCCGTGATCCGGTGACCCAGCACCACGATGGGAAATCCGCCGCCTGGGGGACTGCCTTTGGGGACGAAGACCGACGCGGTGGGATGCGATTCCCAGTCGTTGATGCCCGAGCGTGAGATGTGGGTGACGATGTTCATCGACGCGGCTGCGTCGCGCAATGAGTCGACGACGTTCGTCAATGGGGCCGAACCGAGATTGTGCGCCGCGCTTTTCGCCGGTCCCGTCTCCGCGTGCCCGCCGCATGCAGCGAGAACAAACACCCCAGCAGACATGACCGCCAACCCCCGACGCCCCATCAGACTCCCTTGTCTCGTCTCCGGACTGATCGTAGCGGCGCTACCGCGCCATACCTGCGAGTCGAGTTTTTGACGGGAACGTCAGACTTGTCACAGGTTGAGCCAACCGCCAGACACACCAGGCGCGCCAAGCTACCTATAGACGTATGGGTGCAGGGGCGTTTGTCGGTCGAATCGGTGGGCTTGCGGTAGCGCTGGGAATCGGGGTCGCGATCGCGTACGGAGCCGGCGAGGCGGCGGCCGCGCCATCTCCCTCCACCGGGTCGTCGTCGACAGGAAGCGCGGCGCCGCGACCTGCTGCTCAGCACGGCACCAAGGTGGCAGGCAAGCCGGCCACCCCCAAGGCGAGCGTGCGGGCAGTGGCACTGCCCCGCACCACCGCGACAGCCACCGCGGCCCGCACCGGTGTCACCGATGATCCTTCGGCACCGACCGATGCCTCGGTGACACTCGCACTGGCGGCCGCATCACGCCGGGACGCGCCGGGCACTGCCCAGCGGACGCTCACCGCGGCCGCGGCTCCGGCGCCCGCCGCCGACGTACCCAGCATCCCGACCGGAGTAGTCGCCATCCCGCAGACCGCACCGCTGGCCTTCCTGCAGCGCATCCCGGTGGTCGGACCGGTGCTGTTCACCCCGATCGTGGCCTTCATCCACCAGATCCCGGTGCTCGGCGACATCCTTCATCCGCTGGTCGGCTACCCCGTGTACCCGGGCACCCCCGCCAACGCGGCGAGGCCGCGGGACGTCAAGGTCGTCTCGTTCGACGGCACCGAAATCTACGTCCACTTCATGCCGGCCACCGGACTCAAGACCGGCGAGCAGGCGCCGACCGTTCTGGACGGTCCCGGGTTGGGGATGCCCGGGCAGACGAGTATCGACGGCAGCCCGCTGGACGGCGTGCTCACCAATGCGCTTGGGCTGCCGAGCATCCTGGCCCTACGCAATGCGGGCTACAACGTCGTCACGTGGGATCCGCGCGGCGAATACAGCTCGGGCGGCCAACTGGAGATCGATTCACCCGACTACGAGGCCCGCGACGTCTCGGCGATCATCAGCTGGCTCGCCACCCAACCCGAAGTCGCGCTCGACGGCGACCCGGCCAACCTCGACCCGAAGATCGGTATGGTCGGCGCCTCCTACGGCGGCGGCATCCAATTGGTGACGGCCGCGATCGACCACCGCGTCGACGCGATCGTCCCGACGATCGCATGGAACAGCCTGAACACCTCGCTCTACAAAGCCCAGTCCTTCAAGAGCGGTTGGGGAACGATTCTTGCCGGCGTGCTTGTGCTTACGCTCGCGCGGACCAACCCGGCCATCATTCCCGCGACCATCTACGGCGATCTCACCGGGTCGCTGACGCAGGCCGACCAGGACCTGTTGGGCGAGCGCGGTCCCGGCCTGCCGACCGACCTGCTCAACCAGATCACCGCTCCCACAATGTTTGTCGAAGGCACCGTCGACACCCTGTTCACCCTGGCCGAAGCCAACGCCAATGCGCAGGTGTTGATGGACAACAACGTCGCGACCAAGGTGCTCTGGTTCTGCGGCGGGCACGGCGTGTGCACCAACGACCTGTTCAACACCGGCGGCGTCCTGATTCAAGAGCGCACCATTCAGTGGCTCGACCGGTACGTCAAGGGCGATCCCGCCGTACCTACCGGTCCGCAGTTCGAGTGGGTTGACCAACGGGGCCAACATCTTTCGACGGCCTCCTACGACCTCACGCCCAGTGACCCGGTCGTCGCCACCAGCACCAAGACCCGGACCCTGACAATGGTGCCCTTCGTGGGCGCCGGTGGCCTGTTGGGCGTGCTGCCCATCGGGTCGTCGCGGGCGATCAACGCGATCAACCTCACCACGCCGGCGGTCACGACGACCACCTATGTCGTTGGCACACCGCACCTCACGTTCACCTACTCGGGTACGGGCACCGGAGATCACCTCTACGCCCAGCTCGTGGACAACTCCACGGGCCAGGTGCTTGGCAACCAGGTCACCCCAATCAAGGTGACGTTGGACGGCACCCAGCAGACCGCCGACGTCGACCTGGAGATGGTGGCGCAGACGCTCAAGCCCGGCCAGAAGGTCACACTGCAGTTGTTCTCGTCGTCGGCCTCGTACCGTGCGGTCGGGTCGCAGGGCCAGCTGACCGTGTCGAACATCGATCTGACGCTGCCGACCGTCGACCCGTCGACCATCACCGTCAACGCGGCCTAGAGCTCCGGGTCGCCTTTTCGGGCATAGACGCGAGCCAGCGCCAGCTGCGCGACCGCGAAGACCCCGAGGATGCCGCCGACGATCCCGAATGCCCCATAGACACTCGCGCCTGACGAAAACGCCCCGCCCACAGCGCTGTTGATACCGACCGACACAGCGGTGCGACCGAATTCCGAGGCGGCGGTGACGCCGCCGGCGTATTCGAGCGGGGTCAGTTCCTGCCGCCACCTGGTCATGACCAGCCGGGCGCACACGTTGCTGACGCCGAACAGAAACACCGCGACGACCATGACGGGCAGGTTCACCGGTATCCAGCCCACCGCGAGCACCACCGTCCCCAGCGCGCCGCCGACTACCCAGCCGATTCCGGTGCCCCGGTGCCGCGTCACCGCGTACAACAGCGCCCCGGCCACACCGCCGAGAGCGAACGCCGACCCGATGTGACCGACATCGGCGGGGTGATGCAGCAGGCCCTTGGCGAAGAACGCACTGAGGATCTTGCGCAGCTCGTAGAGGTGGAAGAGCATCAGCCCGATGACGACGAGCAACAGATAGGGATGGGCGACAATGTATTTCAGCCCCTCCCAGGATCCGCCGTGCGGCTTGACGCCGGAATCGGTCGCCGGAATTGTCGTTTTCGGGATCAGCAGATAGCAGCCTGCCGAGATGACGAATCCGATCGGGATGACGATGTGCGGGACGATGCCATCGGCCCACACCATGAGTCCGCCGAGCATCAACGGCCCGGCCACCGCACCCACTTCGAACGCCACTTCATACCGAGAGTTGATCCGGTCCAACAGATCTCGCCGATGGCCGACCAGATCAAGAGGAACGGTGTGCACGGCGGTATCCACATATCCGCGAACCAGCGCCTCGAGCGTGTAGCAGGCCATCACTACGGGCAGGGTGGCGATCCCGAAAACCATGGCGACCGGGATGCCCGCCAGGACAACCCCGCGCAGGAGTGTCGAGACCACCAAGACCAGCCGGGCGCCCCAGCGATCGGTCGGCCAGCCGCCCAGGTAGGTACCGAGCATGTGGATTCCCGTGCCGAATGCGGCGAAGAACGCGGCGCTGCCCAACGATCCGGACATGTCGGCGACCAGCAACGGCTGCGCCAGATGTACGGCGCTGTTGACGATCTGGGTCAGAAGCACACCGCTGAGCAAGCCGCCAAGGCGGACCGAGTCGGTATCGGTCGTGGCGCTCATAGACGTCAGTGACCTGGCATGTGATCGAAGGCCCCGTGGCCGACGAAGACCGCGGCGGCCAGCAGGAGCACGGCCACGATCCAGCGGCCGTGAACCTTCATGATGCGCTCATAGCCTTCCTTGATCTCACCGGCAGCCCCCGGCCGCACGATCTCGATCACCGTCGGCGCCACAGCGGGGATCACGGCGATCACCGCGAATACGACGGCGCCGAGCGTGCGCTCGCCGCGGCCGGCGATCTCCAGGATCTGGTGACCGGCGGCAATCGCGATCGGGAAAACCTTCGGATGTACCCCGGTGATGATGAAACCGGCTGATGCGGCTCGGGTAATCCGTTGGCGTGGAGGCAGATCCGCGCTCGGGTTCAGCTTCGGGAAACGCGCGACGAGTTGCGTCCGCAGCCTGCTCGGCGGCCGCTCGGTCTTGGACACGTCGGCAATCGGTTTGTGCCGGATGGCGCCGAGGGCGCGACGGATACCGATCGCCAGCAGTGCGAGCGCGATCAGGAGGCGCACCACGAAGCCCGGCCACGAGGTGTGGTGAGCGTCGGCTCCGGCTGCCGCCCCGGACAGCGCCGCAATCCCCACCCCGATTCCGGTGGCGAACGCGATCCCGACGATGGCGCCACCGGAGAAGGCCAGCGTCGCCTGCCGAGGCACCACTTTGTCACTGGCAACGACCAGTCCCAGAACCAACGTCTCGGGGCTGAACAGCAACGCGAGCGCGAGGGTCGCGATGACGACGAGATGCGCGCTCACAGGGACCTCCGCGCTGGCATGGCCGTAGGTTAACGCGCCGACCGCGCTGCCGCTAAGCGGCCCGGGAAAGCCGGCGGGCCACCTCGCCGTAGCGTTCGAAACGCTCGGGGTCGCCAAGCGCGTTGTACAGCACGATGCGGCTCGCCGTGCCCTGGTATTTCGCAGCGAGTGCGTCGGCCAGCCCGTCCCAGGTCGACTCGGTGGCGAAGGTGGCGATGTGGTCATCGGTGATCTGGGCAGCCATCCCCGGAATGTCGCCGGCCTTCTGCTTCTCCCGGATCCGCGCGGTGGTGCCCTCGAAACCCGCCTCGTCCCAGATGAAGGCGTAGTTGGGTGTGCTGCCGTAGAAGCTCATGGAAAACCGGACCCGCTCCCGTTCTGCGGCGCGCTCCTCATCGGTGTCGCCGACGATCGTCATCACAGGCACGATCAAGGCGACGTCGGCTGGTGACCGTCCCGACTTCGCGGCTCCCTCAGCCACTTTCGGCACCACGTGGCGCGCGAGGTAACCGGGTTCGCCGATCGGGTGGACATGTACGCCGTCGGCCACCTCACCGGCCATGCGCAGCATCCACGGGTTCACCGCGGCGATGTCGACCTTCGGGTCCGGCTCATCGATGGGGCCCGCGCTCCACTGCGGGGTGATGAAGTCGAGGTTGTAGAACTCGCCGTGGTGATCGAGCGTGCCGGTGCGGAACGCGGAGAAGCAGGCCTTGACGGCCAGAACGTAGTCGCGCAGACGCGGACCGGGACGCTCGAACGCCACGCCGTAGCGCCGCGTCACATGGGTACGGACCTGGGTGCCCAGCCCGAGCCGGAACTGCCCGCCGGTCGCTTCCTGCAGTTCCCACGCGGTCGCAGCGGTGATGAACGGGCTGCGCGGAAACGCAACGGCGACACCGGTCGACAGCTGCAGCCCCGGCGCGGCTTGGGCTGCCACCGCGGCGTTGAGGTAGGGAGTGCGGCCGGTCTCGGTGAACAACATTCCGGAGAATCCGGCGGCCAGCGTGCGCTCCGCCAGCCCGCCGATCTGTCCCAGCGGAAGGGCGGTGGTCATGACGTCGACGTCCATCGAACGAATGTAGCTGGCACGCAAAAACGCCATGCGCGGGCTGTTCCTGGATCTAGTCTGTGACACAGCTGTCAAATAACTGTGTGAAGGATCGGGGACGACGACGTGGCGACGATCAAACAGGTGTGTCTAGGAGTTGCGGTCGCCGGCGTGGTCGCCGGCGGTGGGTCGGCGGTCGCGACCGCGGTGGCCTACGCCGATACCGGGTCACCGGATTCGCAGAGCGCGGCCAAGTCGTCGAGTTCGTCGCCCTCGTCATCGACAGCCCGCTCGCGCAAGCCGGCGGCCAAGACCGGTGTCGTCACCGGGCCGCGCCGCAGCAGCGCCGCCAGCACGCCCGCGGCGGCGTCGACAGCTAAACCGACGGCGCGCCGGACCATCGCACCGCTGAAACTTGCGGCGGCACTGTCACTTCCGGTGTCGCTTCCCGCACCGCCGCTGCCACTGGCCCCGGCCGGTAGCATCACCACCGGCGCCTCGCTGCGCGCCCGGAGCGCCGCGACCGTCATCAACGTCGTCAACGACCTGGCCAACCCGACCGACGTCCACGTGCTGGTGATCGGCGTCGACGGCACCAACCTGCGCCGCGTCATCGCCGGCGACAATCCGAACTTCGACGCGCTGATGGGCGACAGCGTCACCGGGGTGGCCAGCATCGTCGGCCACACCACCATCTCGAACCCGTCGTGGACTGCGATCCTGACTGGGGCCTGGGACAACCAGACCGGCGTCATCAACAACATTTTCACGCCCGGCACCTATACGAAGTGGCCGACGGTGATCAACCAGCTCGAGTACTTCAACTCCGACATCGACACCATGGTGATCGCGGACTGGGATGTCATCACCGATATCGCCAACGCCGGGGCGTACCCCGTCGATTCGTACTCGCTGGTGCCGCAGGTTCCCGGTGACGCGAACTGGTCGCTGACCGACGCCGAGGTCACCGCGCAGACGGTCGCCGCGATCCAGAGCGGGGAACCCCCGAACTTCCTGTTCTCCTATCTGGTCCAGGTCGACGAGGCCGGCCACCAATACGGCGGAGCCTCACCGGAATACGCGGCGGCGATCAACCGGACCGACACCAATATCGGCGCGATCATGGACGCGGTGAACACCTCCGGTGAGAACTGGACCGTCATTGTGGTCACCGACCACGGCCACCAGCCGCAGCTGGGCTTCGGGCACGGCTTCCAATCCCCCGACGAGACATCGACGTGGGTCATCGCCAACGGCGACGGCTTCGACCCGGGCCGGATGAACCTTGCCTACTCGATCATCGATGTCACGCCCACCGTCTTGGACCTGTTCGGCGCACCGCCGGCGACGGGGTCGCCCGGGGTGTCACTGACCACGCTCGGATCGAGCAACGTCCTCCCGGATGACCTGGATCAGGCACTTCTGGACGCCATCGCACGCAACGGCTGGCCGGATATCCAAACGAATGTGGCGCTGAGCGTGCGGACGATCTTCGCCAGCATCCCGTACTTCCTCAACGGCGGCATCACCAGCATCACCGCGGCACTGCAGGGCATCGTCGATGACAACATCTTCCTGATCAGTCAGCTGGCCGAGGTGGCCAAGGTCGTCGTCCAGGTCCTCGGCAACGTCTCGGTGTCGGCCACTCAGGCACTGGCCCAACTGATCGCCTGGACAACCGGGGTGGACATCTTCAACCCCGGCCATCCGCTGCCGCCGCCCTCGGTGGCGACCGAACCCGAAACACCCGCGGTGCTGGTGGCCTGACAACCGACCCCGGTAGGCCATACTCGCTTCGATGGGAACCTACGCCGTCACCGGCTCGGCATCGGGCATGGGCAAGGCCGTCGTCGAGAGGCTGCGAGCCAACGGCCACACCGTGATCGGGGTCGACATCCAGCCCGCCGACGTGGTGGCCGATCTATCGACCCCGATCGGTCGCCGGGCGGCCGCCGACGCCGTGCGGAGCGCGTGCGGTGGGCGGCTCGACGGGGCGGTACTGGCGGCCGGCCTGGGTCCCACGCCGGGGCCCGAGCAGCCGAGGCTGATCACCCAGGTCAACTACTTCGGCGTCGTGGAACTGCTGCAGGCGTGGCGACCCGCGCTGGCCGCCGGCGAACGCGCGAAAGTCGTTGTTTTCTCCAGTAATTCGACCACGACCATACCGGCGATACCCGGTCGCGCCATCCGCGCCCTGTTGGCCGGCGACGGCGACAAAGCCGCACGGACACTGCGATGGGTCGGCAAGGCCGCATCCTCGATGGCCTACGGCGCCTCGAAGGTCGCAGTGAGCCGCTGGGTCCGGCGCCACGCAGTGACCCGCGACTGGGCCGGCGCGGGCATCCGGCTCAACGCCATCGCCCCCGGCGCGATCCTCACCCCACTATTGGAAAAGCAGCTCTCCACCCCCGCCGAAGCCAAGGCGATCCACTCCTTCCCGGTGCCGATCGGCGGATTCGGCGACGCCGGGAAGCTGGCCGACTGGGTGGTCTTCATGCTGTCCGATGCGGCCGATTTCCTCTGCGGCAGCGTTGTTTTCGTCGACGGTGGGTCCGACGCCTATTTTCGCGCCGACGATTGGCCGGGGCCCGTGCCGGCCCGACGGCTGGTGCCCTACCTGCGCCGGTTCATGCGATACAAGCGCGGCGCGCCATGATCCGGCTGATCGCGGTGCTCGCACTGGCGCTGGCGTTGACCGGGTGCGGCGGCATAAAGAAGCCTCCGGGAACCACGACGATCGACGTGGCCTACGACGACCTGCTGAACAAGAAGCACCTGAAGCTCGACATCTCCCTCGGCGTGGGTGACACGTTGCGGCTCGTGCTGGCATCCAACCCCTCCACCGGCTACCAGTGGGCGCCGCAAGCCCAGATCAGCGATCCCGCGGTGATCGCACAACGCGACCATTTCGACTCCGGACCGTCCGGGGTCCACCTGCCGGGCGCACCGGGGACAACGACCTGGACCTTCCAGGCACTCAAGGCCGGCACCGCCACCGTCGCCACCACCTACAGCCAGCCGTGGCCGGGCGGGGTCAAAGATTCGTGGTCATTCACCGCGGCAGTGACGATTCGCTGAACTCAAGGGCGCATCTCGTAGGCGCCGTCGTAGGCGCTCACCTGCCGCCATACCCGGTCGAAGCGCTCGGTGTCGACCACCGGCTTGCGCACCGCCGATATCGCCCATTCCTGTTGGGCTGCAGTTGAACTCGCCTTCCCATGCAGCGCCACCGCATAGCCCGAGAAATCCCTCACCTGAACGTCGAAGATCTGGTCCACCAGATCGCGGTCCAGCCCTCGCAATTCGGCCTGTTCCAGAATCAGCTGACCGTAGACCACCAGGGTGAACAAGTGCCCGATGACGAGCATGAAATCCAGATCGCGCTGCTGCTCGGCATCGGGTGCCGCGGTGGTCAACAACGCCTGCAGTGCCCGCACCTGTTCGGTGAAGCGTGCCACGTTCGGTATGCCAGAAGCCTTCTCGAAGATCGGAACCCAATCGGCGAATTGCACTTTCGACGCCCCCTTGGCCGGCCCCTGCGCCCAGAAGAACACGTCGTCGCACCTGTCGTCGCGCGTGCCGACCTCGGGGTATGTGCCCGGGTTGAACAGGAAATTCGGCATGAACTTGAGGATCTGCGCCACGTTGACGTGCACCGTCCCCTCTAGCCGTGGCAGCGCACCGATCATCTGCCGCACTTCAGAGAAATACGTGGTGCGTTCGAAACCCTTGGCAGCCAGAACATCCCAGAGGATCCTCACCACGGTCTCACCCTCCGAGGTCACCTTCGCCTTGGTCACCGGGTTGAACAGCAAGTAGCGACGATCGTCGAGGCTGGCGGTGCGGAAGTAGTCGATCGCACGGTCGCTGAACAGTTTCATCGCGATCAGCCGGGCGTAGGCGTCGACGAAGCTGGCCCGCACATGCGGGAATTCGGTCACCGGGTTGCCGTACAGGATGCGGTTGTTGGCGTGCGTGATCGCCTCGTAGAACGCATGCTCGCACATCCCGATCGACGCGGTGCACAGGTTGAACTTGCCTACGTTCACCGTGTTGAGCGCCACCGAGAACGCCTCAGGTCCGGAGCACAGGATGTCCTCCTCGTGGACCGGATAGTCATGCAGCGCAAAGTTACTCACGAACATCTGGCCATGGACGACGTTGCCGATCAGCTCGTAGGCGGGGTGCGCGCTGTCGGCGACGAACCACACGTAGCCATCGGGGCCGTCGATATCGGCCCTGCGAGAGAACACCGACACCATGCCCGCCACGTTGCCGTTGCCGATGTAGTACTTCTGGCCGGTCGCGCGAAAAACGACGCCTTCCTCGTCTTCGTCGGCAGGAGTCAGGATCATGTCGGTGTTGTAGATATCGGCACCGTGCTCGCGCTCGGAAAGCGCAAAGGCCATGACTCCACCCGCTTCGAGCTGCTCGGCGGCGCGCTGCTTGGCCTTGATGTTGTCGCTCTGCCAGATCGGGCCGAGACCGAGGATGGTGACCTGTTCGGCATACCAGTAGGCCAGCCCGTAGAACCCCAGGATCTCGCTGAGCGCGGCGTTGCGGGAGGTGTCCCAACGCTTGTTGTCGTCACCCAAGCCGAATTCCGTTGGGGTGAGGAAGGTCGCGAGGATCCGCTCCCGCTTGATGAAATCGAGGAAGTCCGCCACCCACACCGCGTCCAGATCGTCTTGCAGCAGCCGCGTCTTGCCGCGCTGCTCGAACCAGTCGATCAGCGCCCGCAGCTGGCGCCGCGTTCCCGGGTCGAACTGTCGTGGGTCGTAGGTGATCGGATTGAACAACAGCTCGCCGGTGTGCGTCATGGCGTGCCCTCCCATATGCAGGCGTCGAATCTAACGCGATCGTCGCAGCCGGATCGGCGGTTCGCGGGTTGCCGGCGAACACCGAGTCCGCGAGTCACTCAAGTCACTTCCGTCACTGAATGCGTACGCTGACACTCGACGGCAGGAGTTCGGTGTGCGGATATCCAACGGCATGAGGGCCGGCGTCGCGGTGCTGTGGCTGGTGGCCGCTGGTGCCGCTGCCGCAGGCTGCAGCACCACCACCGACGGCGCGGCCCGCTGTCCCGGCTGCGGTCCCGGCGGTGAGCCGAGCTTTCCCACCAGCAAGCCGACCGTCTCGACGCCGACGACACCGGCCACTCCGACACCCACGAAGGTTCCGACGCCCGGCGGCGCCCAGACACTGGCGCCCAGCGACACCGGTTACGTCTACATCGAAACCAAATCCGGCCAGACCCGCTGCCAGATCAACTCCCAGACGGTCGGCTGCGAATCCGATTTCACCAACCCGCCTGTCGTCAACGGCGAGCCCGCCAACGGCGTCGAGGTGACGGCCAGCGGCAGCGTGCGGTGGATCGCCGGAAATCTCGGCGACATCCCGACCACGCCGCTGGACTACGCGACCTATCACGCGGTCGGCTGGACCATCGACGCCAGCCCGGACGGCACCACGTTCACCAACGACGGCACCAGTCACGGACTGTTCATCAGTACCGAAGGGGTCAAGGTTTTCTAAGCTGGCTGCCATGGACTTCCGTGTGTTCGTCGAACCCCAGCAGGGCGCCAGCTACACCGACCAGCTCGCGGTGGCTCAAGCCGCCGAATCCTTGGGCTATTCCGCGTTTTTCCGATCCGATCACTACCTCGCGATGAGCGGTGACGGGCTACCCGGGCCCACCGACTCCTGGGTGACACTGGCCGGCATCGCCCGCGAGACGTCCACGATCCGGCTCGGCACGCTGGTCACCTCCGCGACGTTCCGCCATCCGGGACCGCTCGCGATCTCGGTGGCGCAGGTGGACGCGATGAGCTCGGGCCGGGTCGACTTCGGGATCGGCGCGGGCTGGTTCGACGAAGAGCACCTGGCCTACGCAATCCCGTTCCCACCACTGGGCGAGCGATTCGATCGGCTGCATGAACAGCTCGACATCATCACCGGGCTGTGGACCACTCCGGCCGGCCAGACCTTCGATTACAACGGCACCCACTACACCGTCAAGGACTCACCCGCGCTGCCCAAGCCGGTGCAGACGCCCCATCCGCCGATCATCATCGGCGGCAACGGCGCGAAGCGCACCCCGGCGCTGGCCGCGCAGTTCGCCGCGGAGTACAACCTCGCGTTCCCGAGTCTGGACTTTGTCGAACCCCAGCTCGGCAGGGTCCGTGCCGCGCTGCAGGACGCCGGCCGCGATCCCGATGATTTCGTGTACTCGGCAGCGTTCGTGGTCTGCGCCGGGCGCAACGACGCCGAGATCAGCCGTCGCGCCGACGCGATCTCCCGGGAAGGCGACGAGCTGCGCACCAACACTCCGCTGGTCGGCACTCCGGCCGAAATCGTCGACCAGCTAGGGCCTTTCATCGCCGCGGGTGTCCAGCGGGTGTACATCCAGCTGCTGGATATGTCCGACATAGACCACATGGAACTGTTCGCCACCGAGGTGACGCGCCAGCTCGCCTGATTGCGGAAAGCTGCATCCGCCCTGGCAAGCCCTTTAGCATTGATAGCCATGCGGAAGCAGGACCCCGCCGGGGACATCGACGAGGCTGCAGCGCCCGTCGCCTTTGGGGATCCGTTCGGTCCCTATCCGGAGCAGCCGTATCCGGGCTCGGCACGATCGGAGGAGCCAGGTCCGACCGACGGCGCCGCGGTGGCCCACGGCGACGATCTGGACCCGCCGACCGACCCTGAGCTGCCCGCGATCGTCCTCGACGAGGGCTTCGACCCGTTCGCTCCGGATGCGTTCTGGTTTCCCGAACGGCCCTGGTACCGCAAGAAGCAGGCGACGCTCGCGATGGGGGCGATCGGCGCTGCGATCGTGGCGATCGTGGTGGCAGCCGTGCTGCTGGTGTCGCTGGGGTCCGGTGATTCCGAGCCGTCTACCAACACGCCGTCGGCGACCGTGACCAGCGAGCCCACGACCACCGCTTTGACCAGCTCACAGCCGCCCGAGCCGCCACCACCGCCGCCTCCCCCGCCGGAGACTCCCGCGCAGACGCAGAACACCTGGTACCCGCAGTACCCCCAGTACCCGCGCAATGGCGGCGACCGTCCGAACGTGACCACGCCGCAGACCAGGCCGCCGCAGATCAGCGTGCGTCCCAGCCATCGCCCGGCCTTCCCCGGCCAGCCCGGCGGAGGCTGACGGCTACGATCAGAACCCATGGCACGTGACGGTTCTGACGACCCGAACAACTATTCCGACAGTGAGCCGACGCAGTACGCGAACTACGGCGGCACCGGCGGCGAGGCCTACAGCGACTATCAGCAGTCCGAATACGCAGCGCCGACCGGCTACGGCGACTACCCGCCGCCGCCCGAGCCCACCCCCTGGTACAAGAAGCCGGCCGCGCTAGTCGGTCTCGGGGTATTGACCGCGGTCATCCTGGCTCTGCTCGTCTACGCGATCGTGAAGTTCACCGGCAGCGGCGGCTCCAGCCCGGCGACCACGACGACGACAGCCCCGACGACGTCCACCTCGGCGGTGACGTCGGCGACGGTCGCCCCGGAACCCGGCGTCACCCAGACGGTGACCGAGTCCCCGGCGACTACGTCGGAGGCACCGACGACCACCACGACGACTGAGGCGCCGACCACCACGACGACCACCGAGGCCCCGTCGACGAGTACGAGCACCAGTACGAGCACGACGGTGTCCACTTCGGTGAGCACGGTGACCGAGACGGTCACCACCACCAGGGAGCGACTCCTGCCGACGCTGCCGTTCCCGCGGCCGGCCGGCTAGGACCGCGCGGCGTACATCGCGACCAGACCCTCGGCGCTGCGCACCGCTGCCCGGCACGCCCGAGTGGTGAACGGGTCGTTGAGCGGATGCTCCGAACGGCGGCGCCAGCGTTGCGCAGCGGCGAAGGCAGCGCGCGGTCCGTCGTCCGGTGTCTCCGGACTCAGGCCCAGCCGGCTGGCGGGGTCGGTCCCCGACCCGCCGATGATGCGGCGCAGGGACACCATCTCATCTTCGGTCAAACCGGTTGGGCGCGAACGAAGTTGACTGAGCAACCGTAGTTCCTCGAAGGCATGGGTGTCGGCCAGCAGCGGGTCGATGTCGGCGATGATGTAGGGCGTGGCGGCGATCGGGTGCAGTTCGACGAACCGACGTAGCGAGACCAGCGCGGTATGGGCTTTGAGCAGTTCGGATCGCTGCGCGAATTGCTGATCGATCACATCACGCAGCGCGACGAGTCCGCTGCGTTCCAGCAGTTCGTCGGCCAGCCGTACGGAATCACTGATCCCCGAACGCAATACGGCGATCGAGATCCGGATGCCGAACATGCCGAACCGGTCAAGCAGTTGGGCCCGCGTCGTCGCGTCCACCGGCAGCGAACTGTCTTCGCGGACAAAGCGATCCACACTGAGCATCGCCTTGTTCAGCTCGGCGGTATCGACGGCCGCCAGCTTCTCCAGCGCGGCGAACTCGCTTTGCCGCAGCGTGCGGGCGGTCAGCGCCAGCAGACCCGAGACCGGAACCACCGCCTGGCAGATGCCGGTGCGGTCCAGCTCACCGGTGAATCGCTGCGCGACGTCCTTGGCCGACAGCATCGCATCGAGGCGACCCGCACCGATCTCGTCGGCCCGCGAGGCCACCCCGATGACACCGAGCGCCCCGGACGCGCCACCGACCAGTTCGCCGATCTGCTTGAGCAGCGCGATATCGGCCGCGTTGAGCGTGCGCAGCAGGAAGACCACGGCGTCGACCCGGGGCACACCGTCCTCGGGCACCAGCAGGCGCAGCGTGCGCTCGGAGACGTCTCGCGACAGCGACGACGTCCCGGGCGTGTCGATGATGGTGGCATCGATCAACTCCGCGGCCGGCCACTCCACGTCGAGGTCGACGATGTCATTGGCGTCGAGGCGGCCGAAGTCGAAGGTCAGTCCGCCGTCGCGGGCGATCGGAACGTTGGAGCGTCGCCCGCCGACGTGGTTGGCGGTCACCTTCGGGATCGGCCCGTTGCGGAACCACGTGACGATGCGGGTGGCCTCGGTGGCGTCGGTGGGCGCGATGTTCTCCCCGACCAGGGCGTTGACCAGGGTCGACTTCCCCGCCTTGAGCGTGCCGGCCAGGGCGATGCGGATCGGCTGGTTGAGCCGCCCGGCGATGCGGTCCAGCTCGTTGAAGACGTCGGGCCGCTCGCGGTACGCCGGTTCACCCTGGTATGCGCGACGGGTGCCGCCCAGGATGGCGCGAACCTGATCGCTGGTGCTCATCGAACGACGAGTCTACGGTTCGGCGGGCTGCCCGCATCGCAGCTAGGATCAGCCGCCATGCCTCCGCAGAACACGCCGTGGTACCGCTCGGCGGCCGCGACGTCCGCCGCGGGGCTGCTCGGGCTGGCGTTGATCGCGATTCTCGTCTACGCCGTGGTGACGATGTCGAGCAAGTGGAGCACGTCCGAGACCGAGACTGTGCTGCCGCCCGGCACGCATCTTCCGGCGCCGCCCCAAGTCGGGGGCAAGACCACGACGGGCTCGACGTCGACCTCGTATCCGCCTGTGCGGCTGTCCACCACCGATATCGGCCTGCCCGGCGAGACCACGACCAGTGGTACGCCGACGACGACCAGCGACCAGTCCGCTATCCCGCCTGCGGAGCGGACCGCCCCGACGTTCCCGGGCACGTTCCCGACCCGCGTCACCAATCCGCCGGGACCGCGGACCAGCCGCCCCGGCCCCCGGCTCAACGAGACTCGGACGGCCTCGCCCTAGCCGATAGTGCTGCGGGAACCAGCTTTTCGGCGTTGTCGATCACCTGACCCAGGATATTGGCCTGCCGCTCGAGCTCACGGATGCGGTTGTTGCGGTCGGTCTCTTCCAGATGCGCCGCGGCGATGGTGGACTGCAACGATTCGTTGAGCGAACGGGTGGTCTGGTTGGCGATGCCGCGATAGTGATCGCGCAGCTGGCGCTGAACGTTCTTGAGCCGGTCGCGGGATTCCTTGGAAACCACGAACAGCACGTCGTCGACGAACCGGCGCAGGTTGGTCTTCGCTTCGCCGCGCACGCGCATCATGCGGTTCTCCATGTCCTCCTTGTAGGCCTTGCGTCCGAGCAGCAGGCCCGCGCCGAGCGAGAGCGGATTGAACATGCCGAGGCCGGCCACCGAGGTGAGCATGCCGAACATCAGCACGCCACCGTAGGAGCCCCGCATGCTGGTAATCACCTTGTGGCCCTTGCCGATCGGCTTGGCCTCCAGTCGTGCCATCGATTTCAGCCGGCCCACACCGGCTCCCATTTCGGCCGCGCTGACCTCCGGCATCTGGATAGCGTTCAGGCCGGCCTCGATGAAGGTTCTGCCGACCTCGTCGGCCAGCGCCTCGGCCCGCTGGTAGGCCCACACGAAGTTGTCGCCGACGGCGTTGGCGACGCTGTCCTCCACCTCGGCGCCGATCTCGGCCCAGTGCTGGGTCGGGTCGCACCCGTCGATGACACCCTCGATGTGCTGGGTGATGGCCCGGAACCGGGCGCGCAGGTCGTGCTCGACGTCGGCGGTCAGGTCGGCGATGCCGTCATTGAGGACCTGTTGCCACAGCGCGGTCTGCTGCAGCGCGTCCTGGGCTTCCATCTTGCGCCGTTCCAGGTCGTCGGTGAGCTTACGCGCAGCGTCGGGGTCACTGAGAGCGGCCAATTCGGAGTTCACGGCCAGACTGAGATGTTCTGCGGCCGAACGTATTTCAGCGACCACATGATCGCGTGTGTGGTCACTCTCCCGAGACAGCACCTTCTCGGAGAGGAAGGCGACGATCGCGGGGAAGTTCGACTCCTCGTTGAGCTCTTTGTCGTTGAGCTCGATGGCGTGGCTGCGCAGCAGCGACGACGCCGGAATGACCGGCAACCCAAGGCCGGCCCGCTGCAGATGCCCGGTGTTGGTGGCGACGATCTCGCGCCAGAACGGATACAGGTCGGTCTTGGTGGCCACGATCGCGCCCGTCGGGCAGATCTCGTGGGCTTGGCGGATGAACCGCATCTCCGGCTCGGTGAATTCCTGGCTGGTGTCGCTGATCATCAGCATCGCGTCCGCGTCTGGCAGCAATCCGAGGGTGGACGACAGATGCGGCTGGCCGTGCCCGCCGACGCCGGGGGTGTCGATGAAGGCCAGGCCGCCTTTGAGCAGCGGGCTGGGCGCACCGACCTCGACCCGCAGCACCTCGCGACCCTGCGCCTGCGGCGCGCGGCGCAGGTCGTGGCGGATGTCGTCGATCGGGATGTCGATCTCCTGCGGCGGCACCCCTTCGCCGACCGAGACGATCAACCGGGCTGTCGGTTGCTCGCTGTAGCTGATCACGGTCACCAGCGCGGTGGTCTCGTCGTCACCGACGCGGGCCACTGGCATGTTGAGCAGCGAGTTGAGCAGCTGACTCTTGCCCTGTTTGAGCTGGCCGGCGATCACCACCCGGATCTGCGGGTCGGTGATGCGTTCTTTGGCGACGGCCAACCGCGCCACCAGGTCGCCACGGTCGTTGAGGTCGGCGATCGCGCTGGTGTGATCGATCAGCTCGACGATCACGTTGACCCGGCGCGGGTCCTCCGGTTGCGTCACGTGCCCTCCCAATTCTCCCGGTTAACACCGTATGCGCACCCGAGCGGCGGGGACCTCCAGACATCCTGGAGATCCCCGCCGCAGCCGGATTGCTCAGAAACCCAGCAGGTGATTGCCAGACGCGAGGGCCAGGTCGTGGCTGGCGTCGAGGTGGCTGTTCACCAGGGTGGTGTCGTGGCTGGCGTCGAGCGACGTGTGGCTGGACGAATCGTGCGTCGAGCTGTCCTGGTGCACCGAGTTGTCGCTGTGGTCGACCACCGTGGTCTTGGCGGTGGTCGTCGCGTGGGTGTCGACATAGGCCGGCGAGCTGGCGTGGTTGCCGCTGTTCGTCGACGTCTGGCTGTCGATGATGGTGATGCCGCCACCACCGGCATTGCCGCCCGAGGCGTGACCGCCGCCCAGACCGATCAGGCTGCCGCCGGCCGATGCTCCGCCGCCGTTGCCGCCGCTGGCGTCGACGTCGTTGAAGACGGGTGCGCCGTTGTCCTTGATCACGGTGCTGCCGCCGGTGGCGGTGGTGCCGTTGTCGTGAATGTGGCTGTGCCCCACCGCAACATTGGATCCGGTTCCGGCGATCACATCGCCGTTGTTGACCTCGTTGCCGTTGCCCAACACCG
Organism: Mycobacterium sp. BK086; assembly: GCA_004362315.1. GTDB lineage: Bacteria > Actinomycetota > Actinomycetes > Mycobacteriales > Mycobacteriaceae > Mycobacterium. The sequence goes on along the minus strand of SNWL01000008.1, from coordinate 28,937 downwards.
CGCCGTCACCGGTGACGATGTCGCCGTGGCTGTGGCCGTCGACGACCACGCCGCCATTGGTGGCGGTGTTCGTGGTCTTGTTGCCGAAGGTGATGTCCCCGAAGCCCAGGTTGAAGGCACCCTGCTGGGCGTTCGCGCCGGCGTTCTGGTCGGGGCTCAGCAGCGAGGTGTCGGTCTGCGGGGCGAACGTCGGCGACGGCGCGTAGACCGGCTGGAACGTCGGCTCGTAGGCCGGGGCGAACCCGTAGTTGTTGGACACCGCGCGCTGCAGGCCGTAGATCGGGTCACCGTCGCCGAGCACCAGGCCCGGGACAGCGGTGGCGGCGACCGTCGACACCTGAGCAGCCGACACACCGGCGAAGCCGGCGTCGCGCATGGTCTGGTCCGGTGCGGCGACGAACGCACGGGCGGCGTCTTCGTTGCGGAACAGGTCGAGGATCCAGTCGAGGAGAGTGAGCATGGCAGAGACCTTTCGGTGAAGGTGCTCGCCGGCCTGTCCGGCGATCTGCAGACCACGTTATGGACGCCGCCGTCAACCGAAAACGGGGCCGAAACCCGTCGTCACAAAGCCCCCGCTAGGGATCACTGGGGGTGGTCCTCTAGGGGATTAGGGGAACCCTAGGGCTGCCCTAAGACACAAAGAAACCCCACGTCACAGGGACGTGGGGTTTCGAGGAGGGGCTCAGAACAGGTCGAAGCCGGCGTGGTCTTCCGGAGTCGGATGGTCGACGACGTGAGTGTGGTCGACGACGGCGTGGTCCGCCCAGTCCAGTCCGGTGTCGGCGGCCGTGTCGTGCTCGAAGCCGACATCGGTGACCTGCGTCGACGGATCCGGAAGCGACGCGTCGAACACACCCGGATCGACACCGGGATCGGTGATCAGCCCCGAATCGGCGCCGGCGTGCTGGGCGACATCGGAGATGACCGAATGCGCATCGGAGACCGTCGCGGCGGGCAGGTGAGCGTCGAACGCGTCGAAGGCGGCCGTTGCGGCCCCGCTCGCCCACACGTTGCCATCCCCACCGGCACCGGCACCGGGACCGAACCCACCTGCCGAGACCGGACCATTCAGCGAGTCCGCCACCATCGGGATCAAGTTATTGACGTCGGCGCTGGTCACATCGGGCAGATGCGCGTCGGCGAGGGCCCCGGCCGGGTCGGCGGCATACCGCGCGGCGGCATCGGGATCTCGCACGAGCGACATCACGAAGTCGAGCAACGTGTTAGCCATGGAACGCCTTCTCCCCTACCGCCGATAGTCACAGTGGAATCCCAGCTGCTGCCAAGAATGCTATCGGCGGGCGGGGCCGTCGTGATCGGTGTCGAAGCCACCCGATCAGCGGCACCGTTAGGGGGTGTGGCCTTAGGGGTTCTGCAGTCATTAGGGGATATGGTGAAGGCCGCCCGCCGAGGCGGCGGCGAAGGGATGTGCGAATTGAGCGAATCGCTGGGGTTGTCGATCGGAGCGACCAACCTGGGTGCGGCGCGCCCGGGCCGGCAGCCGGTAACCCGCCGATCGGTGCTCACGTTGTGGGGCAACCGGCCCGCCGAGGTCGGGGTGCCGTCCCAGAATCCGGAGTTGACCAGCCCGAACCTGACCGAGACAGGTCAAGTCTTCCGCGGGTTCGTCGAGCGGGTGGGCGATCCGGTACCGCTGGTGGCCGCCGACGGATCGCCGCATCGCAGCGATGATCTGATCGCCGAGGCGCTCGAGGCGATGGCCCGGACCGTTGACGACGGGTCGCCGCCGTCCAGCCTGGTGGTCGCGGTCCCGGCGTATTGGGGCCCAGGAGCGGTCGGATCGCTGCGCGGGGTGCTGCGCACGCGGCCCACCCTGTCGCCCAACGGTGTACCGCCCACGCTGATCTCGGATGCGACGGCCGCGCTGGCCGCACTGCAGGCCGACCCGGGGCTGCCCGCGCAGGGCGTGATCGCGCTGTGCGACTTCGGCGGCAGCGGCGCGAACATCACCCTGGCCGATGCGGGCGCCAACCTCCAGCAGATCGGCGAGACCGTGCGGTTCGCCGAGTTCTCCGGCGACCAGATCGACCAGGCCCTCCTGACGCACGTGCTGGCGGGTATCCGCGATGCCGCCAATCTCGATCCGGCGAGCACCAACGCGGTTGGCGCCCTGACCCGGTTGCGCGACGAATGCCGGCAGGCCAAGGAGCGGTTGTCTTCGGAGACCGCAACCGTGGTGCCTGCCGAACTGCCCGGCTTCCGCTCCGATATCCGGATAACCCGTCCGGAACTCGAAGCCCTGATCGCCGAGCCGCTCGCGGGGTTCCTCGACGCGCTCGGGGATGCGTTGGAGAACAACAGGATTCCAGCGGCCAATCTGGCGGCGGTCGCCACTGTTGGCGGCGGTGCCGCGATACCGCTTCTCACCCAACGACTTTCCGAGGAACTGCGCGTTCCGGTGATCACCACTCCGTTGGCGGGGCTCAATGCGGCCATCGGGTCCGCTGTGATCGCCGCGCGCGGCGGCGCACCGGATGCGCCGACGGGCATGGCGGTGGCCGCCGCTGACGCGCCGACCGGGCTGGCCCCGGCGGCCTGGGCCGCGGGGACGGCGGGCGCAGCCGCCACGGAGTCGGCGACCGACGGTACGCCGTCGGCGACGTTCCGCGCGCTGGCGTGGTCGCAGGACGATGTGCCCGGCGAGGAGCCGGTGCCGTATTCGGGCGAGGACTACACCTTCGATTACGCCCAGCAGGCGCAGGGGGCCACCGGCCAACGCCCGATGATCGAGTTCGAGCAGGAGGACGCCGAGACCGAACTGGTCGACACACCGGTGCCGTGGTACCGGCGCCCGCCGCTGCTGTTCGGCATCGCCGCGGCGCTCGCCGCGGTGGCGGTCGGCGGCCTGGCGATCACGTTGACCAGTGCCGACAGCGCGCCCACCACGACGACAACGCGGGTGACGAAGCCCGGCGATCCCACCGACGCCTCGGTCACGAGCGTCGTTCCGCCGCAGACGGTTACGGTCACCGGCTCCGACGGGGTTCCGACCGAGTCGACGATCCCGGCGACCACCACCGTGGTGCCTACGACAACTACAACCCCGTCGACGACGACCACCACCACCAGTCCGACGACCACCACGACGACAACGACCACCACCACGACGACAACTACGACGACGACTCCGCCGACCACGACAACCACCACGACGCAGCCGCCGACGACAACCACCACTCAGCCGCCGACCACGACGACGCAGCCACCCACGACGACGGTGGCTCCGCCGACCACCACGGTCGCACCGCCCACCACGACGCAGGCAATTCTCACCGGCGTGACGGCACCGCCGACAAACTGAGCGACAGTGGCCGATACCGTTCCCGCGCACAGTCTTTCGCAGACCGCCAGAGATGCGGTCGGCGCCCTGGGGTCGGCGCCGGTCAAACTGCTGGTGACCGGTGGCATCGGCACGGGTAAGAGCACGCTACTGGCGGCGGCACGTGACACGCTGCGCGATGCCGGTGCCACCGTCCTGACGCGGCCACCCGCGCCAGGCGATCCCGCGGACGCTGCCGTCGTGGTCGACGATGCACATCTGTTGGCCGGCACGGAACTACGTCAACTCACCGAGTTGGCCGGGGATCCGTCCGCGACGGTGGTCGTCGCAGTACAACCGCGTGACCACGACGAGGACTTGCAGGCGCTGATCACCACGATCGAGCGGGAACGGCCGCGAATCACGTTGGTGCCCATGCAAGCCGGTGAGTTGTCGCGGACGATGACCGACCCGTCCGGGCACCCGCCGCGCACCGAGTTGGTCACCAACATTCTCGTCGCGACGGCGGGCGTCCCGTTTCTCGTCGACGCCGCGCTGGCCTCGGCTCGCCCCTATTCGGCAGGGTCGATCGCGCAGGCCGCGGTGTTCGCTCTCATCGAGCGACTGCGCAGGCTCGGTGAGCCCGAACTCGACGCGCTCCTCATTACCTCGCTCAGCCGCGACCTGGGCGCCGCGGATCTTGCTGCGGCACTGGATATTCCGACGGACGAGGCCCGGCTTCTGATCGACCGGGCCCGGGCCACCGGGCTTGTCGAGCCCGCGCACAGCCCGCATTTCCTGCGCTCGGTGCATCGCGCGACCGCGCAGATCCTGGGCAACGCCCGCCATCACGACATCGAGACCGCACTGCTGCGCTCGCAGATCGCGATGGCCACGCTGTCACCGGATCTCGCGCTGCGGCTGGCCGAGCACGGTGTGCGTGACGAGCAGCTGGCCGAGGTGCTGCGCCGCCAAGCCGTCGGCGGGCGCACCGACCCGGCCTCGGCCGCACAGCTCTACCGGGCCGCGGTCGACGCCGGCGCGGTGGAACTGCGTGCGCGGCTGGCGGATTCGCTGGCGCTGGCCGGTGAGTGTTCGGATGCCGCTACCGCGGCCGACGATCTGCTGGCCTCCGAGGATCCCGCCGAGCGCGCTGCGGCCGTGCGGGTGGCCGCCAGCGTGGCGATGCACAACGGGAACTCGGCGCAGGCCGCCGAGCTGTTCGGCTGGCTGGGGCCCTACCCCGACGCGGCCGTGAGCGCCGCGGCGGCGATCGCGCTCACCGCGGCCGGCGACGCCGCCGCGGCCGAACGCGCGCTGTCCGTCACCAGCACCGGGCCCCCGACCGCGGCATCGCGCGCCGCGCGCAGCCTCGCTGAGGGCCTGCTGTCGACCTTGCAGGCGCCGTACGCGACCGCGGCGGTCAAACTCGGTGCGGCCATGGCCGCGGAGTATTCGGCGGCGCAGGTTCTGCCGGACAGTCCCGCGGCGTTGGTCACGCTCGCGGCGCTGCACGGCGGCGATCCGGTCCGCGCGCGCAGCGTCATCGCCAGGGCCGTGCGCACCGACCGGGATACCGAGGACGCGCTGTTCGGCCATCGCCACCGGCTGCTGTTGGCGTGGACCAAGATGCAGGACGGCCAGCTGGCCGCCGCCGCCTCCGAGATCAACGGGATCGACGGCTCGTACCGCCGGGATGCGCTGTGGACGCAGTCACTGCGGACCGCGCTGGCGCGCCGCGGCGGCGACGCCGGTGCCTTGCAGAAGCACTGGTATGCGGCGATGGAGGTACTGGTCGAATACTCCGTCGACCTGTTCTCGCTGTTGCCGCTGGGCGAGTTGTGGGTGGCATCAGCCCGGCTCGGCCAGCAGGACCGGCTGGCGCCCGCACTCGAGCAGGCGTTCGGCTTGCTCGATTCGCTGGGCAATCCGCTCACCTGGTCGGTACCGCTGCGCTGGGCGGGCGTGCACGCCGGGATCCTGGCCGGCGATCCCGCTGCGGTCGCCCCGCACGGACAGGCACTGGCCTCCGCCGCCGCGCACAGCCCATTCGCCAGGTCGCTGGCCGTCGCCGGGCGGACCTGGCTGCGGGTGCTCGCCGGGCAGGTCGACGCCGACGAGGTGGGCACCGCCGCTCGCGGGCTCGCCCAGTACGGCCTCACCGCCGACGGAACCCGCCTGGCCGGGCAGGCGGCGCTGCAGACCTCGGACCCAAAGGTGTCCGGACTGATGCTGCAGGTGGCACGCGATCTGAAGGTGTCGGTGGGCGACAGCACCGACGACGGGCCGCCCCACGCCGCCGAACCCGGCGCGGCCATGCCGGCCGGCGCACGACAGGTGTCGTCGCCGCTGTCGGACCGCGAGCGCGAGGTGGCCGAGCTTCTGTTGCTGGGCATGCCGTACCGCGATATCGGCGCACAGCTGTTTATCTCCGCCAAGACCGTCGAGCATCACGTCGCCCGTATTCGGCGCCGGCTCGGTGCGGAATCCCGATCGGAAATGCTGTCGATGCTGCGGGCCATTCTGACGACCGAGAGCTGAGATTCCGGACACATCAGAGCGGCCGTCCACCCAAGTTAGGTCAGCCTTTGTAGCGGCGCTAATAGTCGGGATGCAACTATGAGCTGGATTGGAGTCAAGTTACTGGTCGGTAACTTGTACTAAGTTACCATCGGGTAACTTACGACAGGGAGGCAGTCCGTGACCGCTCTCGACTGGGGCAGGCTGATTGTTGGCCTGCTGGCCACCGCGATCGTGCTGTTGTTCGCCGCCAAGCGCGTGATGTTCTTGACGAACCTGATCCGGTCAGGTCAGCCGATCAGCGATGAGAGCGGCCGCAAGGACGACATCCCCGACCGGATCAAGGCGCAATTCACCGAAGTCTTCGGGCAGAAGAAGCTGCTGAAATGGTCGATCCCCGGCCTCGCGCATTTCTTCACCATGTGGGGCTTTTTCATCCTCGGCTCGGTGTACCTCGAGGCCTATGGCGTTCTGTTCAATCCGGAATTCCACATTCCCTTGGTCGGCCGGTGGAATGCGCTCGGCTTCCTGCAGGACTTCTTCGCTGTCGCCGTGTTGCTCGGCATCATCGTCTTCTCGATCATCCGGCTGCGGTCCGAGCCCAAGGAGTACGGCCGGGACTCACGGTTCTACGGCTCGCACACCGGCGGCGCCTGGCTGATCCTGTTCATGATCTTCCTGGTCATCCTGACCTTCGCCTTCTTCCGCGGCGCTTCGGTCAATGCGCTCGGTGAAGATTTCCCCTACGGCTGGGGCGCCTTCTTCTCGCACGGTATGGCCGCGCTGCTGGCCCCGCTGGGGCACACCGCCAACGTGTGGATCGAGACCATCTCGCTGATGGGTCACATCGGCGTCATGCTGGCGTTCCTGCTGATCGTGCTGCACTCCAAGCACTTGCACATCGGCCTGGCACCGATCAACGTCACGTTCAAGCGGCTGCCCAATGGCCTTGGCCCGCTGCTGCCCGTCGAGTACAAGGGCCAGCCGATCGATTTCGAGGATCCCGCCGAGGATGCGGTACTGGGTCGCGGCAAGATCGAGGACTTCACCTGGAAGGGCTACCTCGACTTCACCACCTGTACCGAGTGCGGCCGCTGCCAGTCGCAGTGCCCGGCCTGGAACACCGGAAAGCCGTTGTCTCCCAAGCTCGTCATCATGAACCTGCGCGACCACCTGTTCGCGAAGGCCCCGTACATCATCGGCGGCAAGCCGATGCCCGACGGCGAGAACGAGGCCGAGCAGCTCGTCTCCACCGAGGGCGGTTTCCTCGAGTCCAAGCACGACGAGCATCACGCCGTTCCGGAATCCGGATTCGAGCGCATCATGGGCTCCGGCCCCGAGCAGGCCACCCGTCCGCTGGTCGGCACCCTCGAGCAGGGCGGCGTCATCGACCCCGACGTGCTGTGGTCGTGCACCACCTGCGGTGCGTGCGTCGAGCAATGCCCGGTGGACATCGAGCACATCGACCACATCGTCGACATGCGCCGCTACCAGGTGATGATGGAGTCCGAGTTCCCCTCCGAGCTCGGTGTGCTGTTCAAAAACCTTGAGAACAAGGGCAATCCGTGGGGCCAGAACGCCTCCGATCGCACCAACTGGATCGACGAGGTCGACTTCGACGTGCCGGTCTACGGCCAGGACGTCGAGAGCTTCGCCGGCTACGAGTACCTGTTCTGGGTCGGCTGCGCGGGCGCCTACGAGGATCGCGCCAAGAAGACCACCAAGGCCGTCGCCGAGCTGCTGGCCGTCGCGGGCGTGAAGTTCCTGGTGCTGGGCACCGGCGAGACCTGCACCGGCGACTCGGCCCGCCGCTCGGGTAACGAGTTCCTGTTCCAGCAGCTGGCCGCGCAGAACGTCGAAACCCTCAACGATCTGTTCGAGGGTGTCGAGCGCGTCGACCGCAAGATCGTGGTCACCTGCCCGCACTGCTTCAACACGCTGGGCCGCGAATACCCGCAAGTGGGCGGCAATTTCACCGTGCTGCACCACACCCAGCTGCTCAACCGCCTGGTGCGGGACAAGAAGCTGGTGTCGGTCAAGCCCGTCGGGCAGGACATCACCTACCACGATCCGTGCTACCTGGGCCGGCACAACAAGGTCTACGACGCGCCTCGTGAGCTGATCGGTGCGTCCGGCGCGAAGCTGACCGAGATGCCCCGCCACGCCGACCGCGGATTGTGTTGCGGCGCAGGCGGTGCGCGGATGTGGATGGAAGAGCACATCGGCAAGCGCGTGAACACCGAGCGCACCGAGGAAGCCATCGACACCGGTGCCTCCAAGGTCGCCACCGGCTGCCCGTTCTGCCGCGTGATGATCACCGACGGCGTCGACGAGGTCGCTGCGGCACGCGATATCGAAAAGGTCGAGGTGCTCGACGTCGCACAGCTGCTGCTGGGCTCGCTGGATCTGAGCAGCGTGAAGCTGCCGGAGAAGGGCACCGCCGCAAAGGAAGCGGAGGCTGCCGCCGAAGCTGCTGCCGCGGCCGCACCGGCCGAGGCTCCCCCGGAGCCCGAGGCCGAGCCGGAGGCTCCCGCCGCCGAGGCAGCCGCGCCGGCGGCGCCCGCCAAGGAAGCCGCTCCGGTCAAGGGTCTGGGTATCGCGGGTGGAGCCAAGCGTCCCGGCGCGAAGAAGGCCGCCGAGCCGGCCGCCGCTGCCCCTGAAGCCCCGGCCGCCGAGGCTCCGGCAGCCGCCCCGGTCAAGGGACTCGGAATGGCTGCGGGCGCAAAGCGACCCGGCGCCAAGAAGGCAGCCGCACCCGCCTCGGCAGCACCCGCTGCCGAGGCACCCGCCGCGGAGGCACCAGCTCCGGCCGCAGAGGCTCCCGTCAAGGGGCTCGGCATCGCCGCGGGCGCCAAGCGCCCGGGAGCGAAGAAGGCTGCCGCACCGGCTGCCGCCGCGCCTGCCGCCGAAGCTCCGGCTGCCGCTCCTGCCGCGGAAGCCCCTGCCGAGCCCGCCAAGGCCGAGCCGGAAGTGAAGGGTCTCGGCATCGCTGCCGGCGCTCGTCGTCCGGGCGCCAAGAAGGCCCCGGCTGCCGCACCCGCTCCGGCCGAAGCCGCCGCACCCGCGGCCGAGCCTGAGCCTGAGCCTGCAGCGGCTGCCGCGCCCGAGCCGAAGGCTGAGGAGCCCAAGGCCGAGCAGCCGCCGGTGAAGGGTCTGGGAATGGCGAAGGGCGCACGCCCGCCGGGTAAGCGCTAAGCCGACACGCGGCTTTCGGCCTTCTCCTCGTAGTAGCGCGCCCGTTCGTCGACCAGGCCGAGGAATCCGATGAGTTCCTCGCGGGCCTTCTCGCCAATCGGGCCAAAGTCGTTGCGGTCGAAGATGTTCCAGAACCGCAGCACCGGCACCAGCACGTCGTCATGGTGGATGCGCAGGTCGTAGATCCCGGCCTTGGCGATGGTGATCGCGTTCTTGGCGAAGTCGGTCAAGCCCTGGCCGGGCATCGCGAAGTTGAACACCTCGTCGCGGATGGCGACCATCGCGGCGTCGGGATGGATGTCGAGGGCCGCGCTCATCAGGTTGCGATAGAAGACCATGTGCAGGTTCTCATCGGCCGCGATGCGGGCCAGGAGCTGGTCGGCGATCGGGCAGCCAGACGCCCGGCCGGTGTTGCGGTGCGAGATGCGGGTGGCCAGTTCCTGGAACGACACATAGGCCAGCACGGCCAACGGGTCCTTGTCACCCGAGTCGTAGCCGGCAACCGTGTGTTCCATGCGAAGACGTTCCAGGAGAACAGGATCGACGCCGCGCGTCACCACCAGGTAGTCGCGCAGCGCAATACTGTGGCGACCTTCCTCCGCGGTCCACTGCCCCACCCAGGTGCCCCAGGCTCCGTCGCGGGTGAACCGGGTGGCGATCTCCCGGTGATAGGACGGCAGGTTGTCCTCGGTGAGGAGGTTCACCGTCATGGCCACCTTGGCGACGGGATCTAGGGGCGAGTCTTCCGGCGCCCAGTCCTCCCCGCCCAGGAACGCGAAATCGCGCCCCCGGCCCCACGGGACGTAGTCGTGCGGGAACCATTCGCGCGCCACCGACAGATGGCGGTCGATGTTCTCGGCGACGACGGGTTCGAGCTCGTGCAACACAGCCACTTGTGCGTCCATGGGGCATCCCTCCCGGCAACCTACGGTAGCGTAGGTTACGGTACCGTAGGTTAGCGCAGACGACAAGAGAGCCCACGCCGGCGACGACGTGGGCTCTGCTGTTGGAGTGGGCTCAGCCGACCTTGACCAGCTGGAACGGCGCCTGGGTGATCTGGCCTCCCGGGCAGTCACCGTTGGAGTCCGCCGTGATGGTCCCGTTCATCGTCGCCGCGTCCACCGAGTAGGCGATGCGCACCGGCGCGTAGCTGCCGTTGTCGCAGACGATCCCGTCGGGCTTGGTCACGGTGAAGTTCCAGCGCCCGTCGGTATAGGTGGCGACGCTGGTCCAGCCGACAGTGCTGGTCAGGTTCGCGGTACAGCCGTTGACCACGGGAACGCAAGACGAGGCCGCCGTGACGACCGCTCCGTCGTCCCCACCCCGCACGGCGTAGGTGCCGGTGATGGATCCTGGATCGCCAACCGCCGAAGCAGCAAAGCCCAGTGCGGCAGATGCCGCCAGCACAGCAGCAGTCGTCAATGTGCGGGTGATCTTCACGTTCATCCCTTTGCGCCGTCGGACCGTTGGTAACGGCTCAAGCTAGCAGTCATTTCGACCCCAATAGCCCCGACTACACAGCAGAGTCACAGTTGTATCCGAGGTGTCCCTCAATCGTGACTTCCGCGCGTCACAGCAAAGCCACAATCGGTCACGGAAGAAACGAAGTTGCACCGGAATGGGACAATCGTGCAGTGACTACTCACCAGTTACCGTGGCACGGCACGAGCCAGCATCCTCGGCCGCGCACGTTCACGCAGTCGACCAAGCTGCAGGACGTTCTCTACGAGATCCGCGGACCGATCCACGAGCACGCCAATCGCTTGGAGAACGAGGGTCATCGGATCCTCAAGCTGAACATCGGTAACCCGGCCCCGTTCGGCTTCGAGGCGCCCGACGTGATCATGCGCGACATGATCGCCTCACTGCCCGACGCACAGGGCTACTCCGACTCCAAGGGCATCGTCAGCGCCCGCCGCGCGGTCTTCACCCGCTACGAACTGGTCGAGAACTTCCCCCGCTTCGACATCGACGACGTCTACCTCGGCAACGGTGTCTCCGAACTCATCACGATGACCCTGCAGGCGCTGCTCGACAACGGCGACCAGGTACTCATCCCCGCGCCGGACTATCCGCTGTGGACGGCGTCGACCGCACTGGCCGGCGGCACCCCGGTGCACTACCTGTGCGATGAGACCAACGGCTGGATGCCCGACGTCGCCGACCTGGAATCCAAGATCACCGACCGCACCAAGGCGCTCGTCGTGATCAACCCGAACAACCCCACCGGCGCGGTGTACAGCCGCGAAGTCCTCGAGCAGATGGTCGAATTGGCGCGCAAGCATCAGCTGCTGCTGCTGGCCGACGAGATCTACGACAAGATCCTCTACGACGACGCCAAGCACATCAGCCTGGCCTCACTGGCGCCGGATCTGCTGACCCTGACGTTCAACGGTCTGTCCAAGGCGTATCGGGTGGCCGGCTACCGGTCCGGCTGGCTGGTCATCACCGGACCCAAGGAACACGCCAGCAGTTTCATCGAGGGCATCAGCCTCCTTGCCAATATGCGGCTGTGCCCGAATGTGCCTGCGCAGCATGCCATTCAGGTCGCATTGGGCGGACACCAGAGCATCGACGATCTGGTCCTGCCCGGTGGGCGGCTGCTCGAGCAGCGCGATGTCGCGTGGACCAAGCTCAATGAAATCCCCGGGGTGTCGTGCGTGAAGCCGACCGGCGCGCTGTATGCCTTCCCGCGCCTGGACCCCGAAGTACACGACATCCACGACGACGAGCAGCTGGTGCTGGATCTGCTTCTGCAAGAGAAGATCCTCGTCACCCAGGGCACCGGCTTCAACTGGCCGGCTCCCGACCACTTCCGGATCGTGACACTGCCGTGGGCCCGTGATCTGACCCGCGCCATCGAACGGCTGGGCAACTTCCTGGCCAGCTACCGGCAGTAAGCCCACAAGCACTGCCACTACCCTGTCACCGGTGTCGCATTCGCATTCACACACCGGGCCGGCCCCGCTGAGTCCGCTGGCCGCGCGGATCGTCGTGATCGCACTGGCCGTGATCGGTCTGGCGACGGTGATCGGGGCGGTCCTGCTGTGGCCGAGCGGCTCGAAGGTCGACATTCCGTTGCCGTTCCAGAACGGCGCTGGCGGCGCGGTTACCACCGAGGGTGGTCACGTGACGTCCAGCAGTCTGGCCGACTGTGGCAGTCCGTCAGCCGGCCAGGTGCTCACCGCATCGCCGGCCCCTGGGATAGCCGGCAGCGGCAGCTGCGTGCAGACGGTGGTGGCGATCGACAGCGGGCCGAACCAGGGCGCGTCGACGATGCTGGAGTTCTCCCCCGGGCCGGGTCAGCCGAACCTGTTGGCCGGCGACACAATTCGCATCTTTCGGCAGGTCGACGAGCAGGGCACGACCAGCTACGCGTTCTACGACTACGAGCGCACCTGGCCGTTGATTGCGCTGGCGGCGGTGTTCGCGATCGTCATCGTGGCGGTGGCGCGGTGGCGCGGCCTGCGGGCTCTGGTCGGGATTGTCGTGGCCTTCGTGGTGCTGGTGGCCTTCCTGCTTCCGGCGTTACGAGACGGCGCCCCAGCGGTTCCCGTCGCACTGGTCGCCTCTGCGGTCATCCTGTTCGCCGTCATCTATCTGGCGCACGGGGTCAGTCTGCGCACCAGTGCGGCCCTGCTCGGCACGTTGACGGCGATGCTGCTGGCGGCGGGACTGTCTTGGGCGGCAATCGAACTCGCGCATCTGACCGGCCTGTCGGAGGATCAGAACAACGAGGTCGCGGCCTACATGGGGCACGTGTCGATCCAAGGCTTGCTGCTGGCCGGGTTCATCATCGGCTCACTGGGTGTGCTCAATGACGTGACGATCACCCAGGCGTCGGCGGTGTTCGAACTCGCCAACGCCGGTGATGCCACACGTCGTCAGATCTTCGTGCGCGCCATGCGAATTGGCAGCGATCACATCGCCAGCACGGTGTACACCCTGGTGCTCGCCTACGCCGGCAGTTCGCTTCCGCTGCTGCTGTTGTTCAGCGTGGCCAACCGCTCGCTGTTCGACGTGCTGACCAGTGAGAGCGTGGCCATCGAGATCGCGCGGTCGGCGGTGGGCGGTATCGCGCTGGCGTTGTCGGTGCCGCTGACCACCGCGATCGCCGCGGTACTGGCTACCCCTGGTCCAGCAGCTTCATCGGGTAATCGCCACAGCCCGACTTGACCCGCCGGTCAGGCTGATCCCGCGCCAGTCGGTCAGGCCTGCAGGTCTTCCTCGGCCATGTCGGTGGCGGCCAGGGCCGACGCCAGGTCGTCGTGGCGGAACGCCGAGGTGACGTGGTCGTGCACCACCCGGAAGGCCGATGCCACGGTGCCCGCATCGCGCCGCTCTTCGACGACGACGACGCCGTCGCGGTAGTAGATCTCGCCGACTTCGACGGGTCCGGCGAAGCGTTGCGCCCAGTCCCGCAGCGCGGCATGGCCCTGGGCGGCGCCACCGGCGTCGCCGATCTCGATGTCGTCGCTGGACAGCGAGACCAGGGTGTCGAGGTCCGCGGTGCTCAGCGCGTCATGCCAGGCCAGGACGGTGGCGATCTCCGAAGTGCTCATTGGGCTAAAACTACCGGTCTAAAAGGGCGTGCGGGCCAACCAGGTGTCCCAGACACCTGCGTCGCCGAATACCTCGAGCCCTTCCGCGGCCGCGGTGCCGCGCCGTACGACGGCCATCAGCAGGTTGCGCGCCGGACCCTTCAGCGCGGCGGTGGCCTTGCCGTGTTCATGCACCATCGCAATGCCGTCGGGACGCCCGAGGAGAGTCCACTCACCGGCCTCCCCGAGGTCGGTCTCGGTGGCGTGCAGGTGCAGGGACTGCTCGTCACCCAGCGGCCGGTCGCCACCGGCGGGGCCTTCCTCGTCGGCCTGGATCACCACCCGCTCCAACCATTCGGTGATGGCGTCGGCGGCCAGGGCCGGGTCGACGTCGAACTCGACGCCCAGGGCGATCGCGGCGTCGGCGCGATGGACCAGTACCTCGTGCAGGCGCCTGCGGATCCACCACGTGGCGGGCCTGGGGCCCAGGAATGTCCACACTTCGGTGTCGGGGCCGGTCTGCGCGACGGCGTCGACGAGCTGGCGCGGACCTGCCAGCAGCCAATCGATCTCGTTGTCACGACCTTCCGGCGGCTTGCCGCCCGCGACGGTGCGCGGGTCGATGTAATCCATCGACTGTTCGGCGACGATCTGGGCGCACCACCGGTCACCACGACCGACGTGACGCATCAACTGCTGAAGTGTCCACTCCGGGCAGGTCGGAACCGGGATCGACAGGTCGGCGTTGCGCAGAAGCTCAGCGAAGGCGGCATTTTCGGCGATCAGCGCGCTGGTGAAGTCCACGCCTCCGAACCTACGTCACCACCGGGCGGCCCAACGCGTAAACGTTCCATCCGGCGGCGGCCCAGCGTGCGGCGTCGAGGCAATTACGGCCGTCCACAATGACTCTGGCCCGAACATGCTGGGCCAGTTCGTCGGGGTCGAGGTCGACGAACTCCTGCCATTCGGTGGCCACCAGCACAGCGTCGGCGCGGTCGCAGGCCTCCAGCGCCGACGTCGAGTAGTTCAGTGTCGGGAACAGCCGCTGCGAGTTCTCCATCGCCTTGGGGTCGTAGACGTTCACGGTGGCGCCGTTGAGCTGCAACAGCCCGGCCACGTTGAGCGCAGGAGAATCCCGCACATCGTCGGACTCGGGCTTGAACGCCGCACCGAGCACCGCGACGTTGGCCCCCAGCAACGAGCCTCCGCACGCGGTGGTGGCCAATTCGACCATCCGGGTGCGGCGGCGCATGTTGATGCTGTCCACCTCGCGCAGAAAGGTCAGCGCGTGGTTGGCACCGAGCTCACCGGCGCGAGCCATGAAGGCGCGGATGTCCTTGGGCAGGCAGCCGCCGCCGAAACCCAGTCCCGCGTTGAGGAATCGGCGCCCGATGCGCGGGTCGTGGCCCAACGCATCGGCCAGTACCCGGACGTCGGCGCCGGCGGCCTCACATACCTCGGAAATGGCGTTGATGAACGAGATCTTGGTGGCCAGAAACGCATTGGCCGATACCTTGACCAGTTCGGCGGTCTGCAGGTCGGTCAGCAGAAACGGAATGTCCTCGGCGAGCAGGGGTGCGTACATGTCGCGCAGCACCGCCTCGGCGCGCGTCGAATCGGGCTGTACGCCAACGACGATCCGGTCCGGGTGCAGTGTGTCCTGCACGGCGAAGCCCTCGCGCAGGAACTCCGGATTCCAGGCCACTTCGACGTCCACTCCGTCACGGGCCAGTGCCTTAGCCCGCCGGCCCAGTTCCGCGGCCGTACCGACGGGAACCGTTGACTTACCGACGATCACCGAAGGCCGGGTCAACCGGGGCACCAGCTCGTCGATCACGGCGTTGACATGGCGCAGATCGGCGCCGTATTCGCCCTTTTTCTGCGGAGTTCCGACGCCGAGGAAGTGCACATCGGCGAAGTCGGCGGCCGCGTCGTAGTCGGTGGTGAACTGCAGGCGACCGGCAGAAAGATTGTCCCGCAACATCTTTGCCAGTCCGGGCTCGTAGAACGGGATATCGCCGGAGGACAGTTTGGCGATCTTGCCGGGATCGATGTCGATCCCGACCACCTCATGACCCAGCTCGGCCATTCCAGCGGCGTGGGTTGCTCCCAGATAACCGGTGCCAAAGACAGTGCAACGCATACTGCCTCTGTACGCAGCCCCGATGATCTGGCTGCATCGCGACACTGAGCGTGAGGCTAACGGCCGGTGAACTCGGAACTGAAGTCAGTGGCCGAAGCTGGGGAACGGCCACAGCGGGCTACTGCCCGACCCACGGCCAGAGCTACCGGAGCCACCGCTGGACCGGGAGCCGCCGTCAGACCCCGAACTCGAGCTCGAACCGCCCGATCCGTAGCCGCCGGAACCCGAGCCGTACCCGCCCGAGCCGGCGGCCGCGCTGGGCGGACTCTGCGGCGCCTGGGTGACGACCGGCGACGACGGCTGCTGCGGGGCCTGCGTGGGGTACGACGGCTCCTGCGGCACCGACGGCGTCGACGGCACGGACGGAGTAGAGGGATACGACGGTGTCGAGGGCGTCGTGGGGTACGACGGCGTCGACGGCTCAGACGGATAGCTCGGCGACGACGGGTACGTCGGGTAGTGCGGAGCCCGCGGCGGCCGCAGGAACGGCGGCAGCAGCGGCGGAAGGACGATCACCGGCGGCGCGATGATCGGTGCCGGGATCACCGGCGCAACCGGAACCGGTGCTGGCGGCGGCGCTTCCGGCGCGGGCGCGGGGGCCTCGGGTGCCGGCGCGGGAGCTGCGGGAGCGGGTGCCGGGGCCTGCGGGGCCGGGGTCACGTAGACGGTCCGCGGTGCCTGCTGGACGACCGGGACCGGCTCCTGGATGGTGTCGGGCACCGACGGCTGCGACGGGGCCGGTGGCGAAGCCGCCTCCGGAACCACGGGCGCTGCCGATTGGCTGCTGGGCACGATCACGCT
The DNA here is from genome assembly GCA_004362315.1 of Mycobacterium sp. BK086. Classification (GTDB taxonomy): domain Bacteria; phylum Actinomycetota; class Actinomycetes; order Mycobacteriales; family Mycobacteriaceae; genus Mycobacterium. The sequence goes on along the minus strand of SNWL01000008.1, from coordinate 12,457 downwards.
CTCGGCCGGGTTGGGCCGCTGATTGACGGTCGGGCGGATGCTGACCGCCAGGGAGATCACCAACGCCACCACACCGATCACGAAGATCGACGCCAGTGAGCTGCCGACCAGCAGGAACGGCTTGCGCTCCGGCTCGTCGACGGTGAAGTCGGGATCGGCGGGAATCGAGTCGTAGCCGAGCTCCCCGTCCAGCTCGTCGGGCACTTCGCTGTAGCCGAGCGGGGCCATGTAACCCGCGGCGGCCATCTGGGTGCCGGCTTCCGCCATCCCGGCTTCCGACATCTGGGTGTCCTCGCCGGCCGGGTACACCTTGCCGGCGGTGGTGCCGTCGGGATCGCGGGCGTAGCCCAGGCCGACGGTCGAGGCTTCATAGCGGGGTGCGGCGGCCGAGGCCAGTGCAGCGCCGCGCGCCAGGGCCAGTCCGGCTTCCTCGGGGGCGTGCACGGGCAACGTGGTGCCCAACGAGAGCTGCGACTTCACCGCGGCGACATCGACACCCGTGCCGAGAACGAACAGGCCCTGCGGCGGCGCCTCGATGCCTTCCAGGCCGGCGATCATGCGCTGCAGTTCGGCGACCGCATCGTCGGCGTGCAGGCTTTCGGTCTGCACCTTGACGATCGCGCCGGTGGCGGTTTCGACGACGGCCACGGTCGCCGTGTCGCGGTCGAGGAGCATCAGTGCGGTGCGGTCGTAGCCGACCGTCTGTCCGACGGCCTGAGCCAGCGCACCGGCGGCGTGAAGTTCAGAGACGAGAACGACGTCGTCGATCTTGCGAGCCTTGAGCGCATCGCGCAGGCCGGCCGCCGCGGCATGGTCGGTCCATGTGACGCCGGTCGAAACCAGGCGGTGCCCACCTTCGGTGGCACTCTCCCGGGTTCCGAGGATCGCTGCGACGACTTGCTCCGCCGCGGTTGCCGCGCCGTCGCCGGTCGCGAGATCGAAGGTGTCGTTGTCGACGGTGACGCCATCTGCTTTCTCGCCTTCGACCAGCACCATGCGCACCGTCGTCGGTGTCATGGACACACCGAGTGCGATGTCCACTACCCCTCCAAGGTTGTTTGCTGGGTCCCCCGACCCGCTGCTGCGCTCCACCCTGATAGAGCCGCTCGACTAGAAAGTTCATCGCCGCAGGTGGCGACGTCGTTACAGCCAAACGGGTTAGCTAGTGGCTGACAGCTGACCCTGGAGCTCCGAGGCTACTCGCCCGCGCTGGACTGGATGAAGTTCTGATACGAGCGCGACGGCGTCGGCCCGCGCTGACCCTGGTATTTCGAGCCGACGCTGGCGCTGCCATAGGGGTTTTCGGCCGGGCTGGTCAGGCGCAGCAGACACAGCTGACCGATCTTCATGCCCGGCCACAGCGTGATCGGCAGGTTGGCGACGTTCGACAGCTCCAGGGTGATGTGCCCGGAGAAGCCGGGGTCGATGAAGCCCGCGGTGGAGTGGGTGAGCAGGCCGAGCCGGCCCAGCGACGACTTGCCTTCCAGCCGACCGGCGAGATCGTCGGGCAGGGTGCAGCACTCCAGCGTCGAGCCGAGGACGAACTCGCCGGGATGCAGCACGAACGGCTCGCCGTCGGCGGGCTCGACCAGGCTGGTCAGCTCGTCCTGCTGTTTGGCGGGGTCGATGTGGGTGTAGCGGGTGTTGTTGAAGACCCGGAACAGGCTGTCGAGCCGGACGTCGACGCTCGACGGCTGCACCAGGGTGTCGTCGAAGGGGTCGATGCCCAGTCGTCCGTCGGCGATGGCGGCGCGGATATCACGATCGGAGAGCAGCACGCGACGAGCGTAGCGGCGGATCAGTTGATCGTGATGGTGACCGCGTCGGGCGGCTGCGAATTGGTGAGGATGAGCACCGAACTCTGGCTGTTCACGTCGTCGTAGGGAAAGCCGTAGTTCTTCCCGTCCAGCCCGAGCTCGTGGAAGACCCGTGCATACGAGTTGTATTTCGTGTCAGCCGGGTAGTACGCCGCCACGTTCTCCCACTGATCCGGCGAGGCGGCGACCCCGCGGTTGAACGCCGCGTCGAGCTGAGCCAGGAAGGCGCCCTGCTCATGGGTCCCGACGAACGGGCCGTCGCCGGCGAAGACCTGCCCTGTGGTCGGCTTGTCCATCGCATAGCTTCCCGAGACCCCGGCCGGGTTGAGGGCGGTGACGATGTAGGCGAATTGGTTGTTGGCGTTGACGTGGCCGGTGACGGTGTAGGTGCCAGGCGAGGTGAAGGTGAACGTCTGCGTCGTGTACTTGCTCCAGAAGTCGTCGATCGGGTCGTCGAGGTAGTGCGCCAATCCCCCGGGCTGTGTCGAGCGAGGCGAGGCGATGCGCAGCGGGTTGCCCTGGCCGTCGTTGATGACGAGCTGCTGGAATTCGGTTGGCACCGATTCCAGGTAGGTGGTGAACACCTGGTTCCGGCTGACGGTGGTGCCGCGGCTCTCGGAGAACGAGCCCTGCGCGAGGGTAAAACTCAGCGGCAGGCCGAACTGGTCGACCTGAGTGGTGTTGCCGCCGAAGGGCACGCCGCCGTACTGGTAGGCGAATTCGAACCAGTCGTAGACGGTGCCGTAGTTGGGATTGGTGACGCCGACGGGGTCGGGCACGGTCCAGCCGGTGTTGTCCGGGCTGATGGCGATGTAGAGCGGCTGGCCGACCGAGACATAGATCCGGGCGCCCTGCAGTTCGGGCGGCATCCGTAGGTTGCCGGCCGCATTCAGGGTGTAGGACATGTTGGCGTAGTTCACGCCGTCTTTGACGAGATGGCCGGGCGCGTTGGCGTCGTCGTGGTTGATGGCGTGCGTGGTTCCGGTCTGGTCCACCCAGGCCCACTGGTCCTTGGAGGTCTGACCGATAGCGGTGATGTAAAGCTGGCTGCTGGCGTAGGGCGAGCTGTTGACGAAGTCGACCGGGAAGGTCGCCGCGTTGTACGGCTCGACGGCGACGGTGAGCGTGCCGGTCGCGGTGTGGCCGCTGGAGCCGAGCAGGCCGAAGGTCAGGAGGTTGACCAGACCGGAGAGGCCGTGGATGTGCGGTCCGCTCCAGAAGTCGGTGGTGGTGACCTGGAAGGTGTCGGTGTAGGGGGCGGAACCGGTCCAGCTGGCCGATGGCGTGTAGGTCGCGTCGGTGCCGGAGATGTTCAGGGTGCCGCCGCCTGAGCCCGTGCCGCGGACGGTGTAGGTCAGTCGGCGCCCGTCGGTGTCGACGCCGCCGAGCGGGAACGGATCACTGGTCTCGCCCGGATCGAGTGCTTCCGGTTGGGTCTGTGGTGGGAATGTCGGAGTGACGGCTTCGAAGGTGCGTTGGTACCAATTGCGTTGCGCCGCTTGGGCTGCGCGCAGGCCCGGGGTGGCACGGGATTTCGGCGTTGTCGCCGTCGTATGCACGGTCGCCCGCGCGCTGGAGGCAGTGGTATGAGTACGCGACACCGATGGCTTCCCAGCAGTGCCGGAATCCGAGGTTTCGGCATGACCTGTCGCAGGGTTGGCCAGCAGTGCGGCACCGATCCCGACGGCCACCGCAGTTCCCCCGAGCCAACCAGCGTGCGCGACGTACTTCATCGGGTTCCATTCGACGTAGCTGGATGCGACTGATCTCGATCCGAATCTAGCCCTGGCACCACAAAATGGTGGGCATTTTCGCGTGATGGCCGGCGCACTGCACTTTGCTGATCATGTCGGGCGAAGCCCGCGCGCCGCGACCCAGACGGCGTTGCCCTTCCCCCGAAACCGCCGCGTCGACGCGTTTCACACGGCAGGTGGCCACAGTGCTAACCTCTGTGTCCATCGCCGATGTAGTTCAATGGCAGAACATCAGCTTCCCAAGCTGAATACGCGGGTTCGATTCCCGTCATCGGCTCTCACGAAAAATGCGATGCCCCCGAGATCGCGCCGATAAGACAGCGCCGAAGAAACGGCCGAATCCTTGCGCCCCAGTGCCGATAGGGTGACGCCATGAACCGTCGTCGCGCGATTCTGGTTGGGGTCGAAGGCGGGATCGGCCACGCGATTGCGCACGCACTTGCCGCCGACGGCTGCGATATCGGCCTCACCTGGTTCCGCGACGAAGGCGAGGCCACCCGCACGGCAGCCGAATTGCAGTCGATCGGCGCGTCGACCGCCCTGGCACGGCTCGACCTCGGCACACCAGAGGCCACCGCCGGCGTGATCGCCGGCCTGACTGGACGCCTCGGCGGTCTCGACATCCTGGTGGGCAGCGCCGGATACAACGAAAGCGCGGAGTACGCAACGGATTTCGCGTCTTTTCGTCGGGTCGTCGAGATCAATCTGATGGGCATGTCGGCTGTCCTGCTCGCCGGCGCCGCCGTACTGAGCGAACAGGGCACCGGTGGCCGCATCGTGGTGGTGACATCTGTCCACGAGGAGATTCCGCTTCGCAGCGCGCTCGGGTACACGGCCGCGAAGCACGGCCTGGGCGGTCTGGCGAAGGGGCTCGCACTGGAGCTTGCTCCACAGGGAATCACGGTCAACACCGTCGCGCCGGGGCCGATCGCCACCCGGATGACAGGCCACGACGGCGAGGACGCCGAACTTCTGCCGCATGACGGCGTTCCGACGGGGCGCTACGGCGCGCCCGCCGAAGTCGCGGCAGTGGTCCGTTTTCTGGTCTCGCCGCAGGCGTCGTATGTCACCGGTTCGCGCTACCACGTCGACGGCGGCATGGCGTTGATGGCACAGCCGAGCCGAACGTCTGTCCGACCCGGGCTGATCGATCGCGCCATCGGGGTCGTCAGCCGGGGCCGCAGACCCTGACCGCGAATCCGGCAACGCGGAAAGTTTCGATAAAAGATGCCTGAACAGCCAGGATGCTGTGTAATTTGCAATTGTGCTAAGTGATCAGGTGGTGCACGAAACCCTCGACGGAGAGACGGTCATCATCGACCTCGCCCGCGGCACCTACTTCAGCCTGGAGGGTTCGGGCGCCGACTTGTGGGCCCGTCTCCTGACCGGCGAGAGCCCTGCGCAGTCGGCATCGGCATTGGCCACCGCGCACGACGCAGATTCCGTCGCGATGACAGCGGCGATCGTCGCGTTCCATCAGCAACTCTTCGACCATGGATTGCTCACGGTGTCGCCTCCCGCAGCGCCCGACGGCGGCGGCGCGCTTGGCACCTTCACCATCCCGACCTTGCGTGTCTATGACGATCTGCGGGAGCACCTCCTGCTCGACCCCGTCCACGATGTCGAGCGCGGCGCAGGCTGGCCGACCGTTCCAAGCAGTCCGTGACGACTGCGGGGCAACTGGCCGCCGCCCCGCAGGCATTCCGGGGGATGGTCGTAAACCGCGCCCTGCATGCGGCGTCGTCGGTACCGGCGCTATGGCTGCGCATCGCCGGAATCACCATCCAACTCAACATTGCCGACCCAGAGTTGGATAGCGCGCTGATGCCTGCGCTACGTCATCACCTGTGCGAACCGACGTCTGCCCCCATAGTCCAGCTCGTCGCGTGGAGCACGCCACTAGGACCCTTTCCCTGGGGCCCTTCACATTTGGGCCGTGGCGGTTCAGTCGCCGGCCTTTCCCACGGGCCCGTCCGGACCTGTGCGGCACCCGATGAGACCAGCCTGGTCCTGTGGGACAACGAGCGACGCTTGGCCTGCTGTTGGTTCGCCGGCGCCCGCGGCGTGACTCGGTGGGACCGCGCAGCCCCGTTTCGTACGGCCCTGCACTTCGCGTTGACGGGCCGAAGGCATCAGCTCATCCATTCGGCCGCAGTCGGTTCCGACGGGCGAGGTGCTCTACTGGCCGGTCCCGGCGGCTCCGGCAAGTCGACGACGACCATGGCCTGCCTCCTGGCAGGGCTGCAAGTCGTCGGTGACGACTACTCGGTTATCGAACTCGACGACGGCCGTGCGCGTGCCTGGAATCTGTACAACTCGATCAAGGTCGGCGAACGCGGACCGGCAGATCGGGATGATCGCCGGACCCTCATCGTGGGGGACGACCTGCCCGGTGCCACGACCGATTTTCTCGACGTCGCGGCCATCCTGCTCCCCCGCGTCGTGAACGCCCGCCACTCGACTCTCACCCCGACCAGCCCCGCCGAGGCGCTCCGCGCTCTGGCACCGTCCACCCTGCTGCAGGCCCCGGCAGAAGGAAAGCCGAGTCTGGGACTGCTCGCCGACCTGGCACGTGCCGCGCCCGCTTATCACCTGAACCTCGGCGCCGATCGTGGTGTCCCTGCCATCGCAGAAGCGGTCGCGGCATGAGCCAGGTACTCGTCGTGGACCAGGAACCGCCGCAGGCCTGCCGGGACGGTGGCGCGGCCCGGATGGTTGCTCTGCTGCGGCTACTCCGCAATGACGGCCACAGCGTCACGTTCGCGAGTCGGCGGCCACGTGCATCCAGCCAGGCCGGGCCCGAGGAGCAGCTAGCCAGCCTTGGCGTCACCACCGTGCGGTGCCCCATCGACGACTGGCTCGTCACCCACACTCCCGACATCGTCATCGCGAGCAGGTTGCCGGTGGCGGACGAAGTCCTGCCGATCGTCAAGACCTTCAGCCCGACAAGCCGATTCGTCTACGACGCCACACATGTGGAGTACCTGGCCAAGTACCGCCTGGCCAAGCTCACCGGCAATCGACCGCTTCTGGCGGCCGCCGTCCAGGACAAGTCAGCCGAACGCAAGGTCGTCGCCGCCGCCGATGCGGTTGTCGCCGTCTCCGAGGAAGACGCGGGTGAACTGCGCGGGCTCGACGCCGAGGCCAACATCCACATCGTTCCGGCGGTGCACGCCCACGGGGACAGTGAGGATCTCGCAACAGGGCCGCGGACCGGGATCGTGTTCCTCGGGTACCTGGGTATGCCCGAGAACGAGATAGCGGTCCGCCGACTGGTCGATCGCGTATGGCCGCTGATCGAGTCCGTCGCCGGTCCCACCAGGTTGACGGTGATCGGCGCGGCAGCGCCCGCGTGGCTGCTCGCCGCCGCAGCCGACCGACCGCGCCTCGCGGTCACCGGGCAGCTGGCAGACATCGATCGGACGTTACGGGAGGCGGCGGTGATGGTGGTTCCGCTCACCGGCGGGTCCGGAGTGAAAACCAAAGTGCTGCATGCCTTCGCGCGACGCCTCCCGGTGGTCGCCACCGCCGATGGCCTACGCGGCATTCCCGCGGTACACGGGGTCCACGCGCTGTACGCACAGAGCGACAGCGACATGGCCGGCTGCGTGGCCCAGCTAGTGGAAAGTCCAACGCTGGGAACCGAACTCGCCGATCGCGCCGCCGAGTTGCTACGGGCACGATTCAACGACGACGTCAACCGAGCCGCCCTGTGCGCCGCGCTGGAGTGTCATGGCTGAGATCGGTGTCGTGTTGCCCGTCTTCAACGGCGGGAGCTTCCTGCGCGAAGCATTGGACTCGATCGCTTCCCAGACCGTCCAACCCTGCGACGTCGTCGCGGTGGACGATGGCTCCACCGATGACAGCCAACGGCTGTTGCGATCGTTCGGTGCGCGAATCCTCAACACTGACCGTGTGGGCCAGGCCGCTGCCCGCGACCACGGGATCGCCGCCGTCCATGGCGACGTGCTGGCCCTGCTCGATCAGGACGATCGATGGCTACCCGAGAAGCTCGAACGCCAGACCGACTATCTCGCAGCCAACCGCGATGTGAGCTTCGTTGGAGCCCTGTGCTCGGTCTTCCTCCAGCCGGGCACACCTCGGCCTGCGTGGTGGAAACCGGCCTGGGACAACGGCATCCCAGAGCCGTCGCTACTGCCGAGCGCCACCTTGTACCGTCGATCTGCCTTCGCGACCGCAGGAGGATTCACAGCGGATCCAGTCGTGATTTCCGAGGACATGGCGTGGACGGCACGCGCTCAGGACATGGGCCTTCGCAGTGGAGTCGTGGATGAGGTACTTGTCGAGCGCCGCGTGCACGCGCGAAATGCCTCCGGCGACACCGAGCTACGGGCGCGCGAACACCTGGCGATCGTTCGTTCGTCGCTGGCCAGGAAGAGGGTTCGACGTGCCTGATGACTCGCATACAGCTGTCGCTGCCGTGATTCCGGCGCGCCCCAAGGAACCATTCCTCGGTGAGGCGATCGAATCGACACTGGCCCAACCGGAGGTCGTCGAAGTTCTCGTCGCCACGCATCAATCCGATTCGCCGACAGCGCAACTCGTGAGGGACCACCCTGACCCGCGGGTTCGCCTGGTGTGTTCTCACGGCCCGTCGGCGGGCGAGAATCTGGACGCAGCAGTGCTGCACACAACTGCACCGTGGTTGGCATTTCTCGACGCGGACGACCGGTGGCCGACGGGGCGGATCAGCACCGGCCTACGTGCCGCCGGTGCGGCGCCGGGCACTCAGCTCGTCATCGGTCGCCAGCAGGCGATGGACGAAAATGGCTGCCTGCTTTCAGCAATCGCCCCCGCTCCGATTTTGGGCGCGGTGCTGGCCCGACGGGACGCCGTCGATCACATCGGCCCGTTCGGCAACAGTTTGGTGGCACAGATGCGCTGGCTGCTGCGAGCCGCAGAACTCGGGGTCCCCACGCTGGAGCTGTCCGACGTCATGCTGTTCCGCCGTTCGCACGCCGGTAACCTCAGCCGGGTCCACCGCCCCGAGTTGCACCAGGCCTATCTCAGCCTGGCGCGAGAGCGGGTTGCCGGCCAACGGCACACCTCGGGAGGCTCGTAATGGGCCGAACCGACATGCGAGCACTGTGGACACTGCTGCGAGGCCACCGAGTGCGCTTCGCAACCGGCATCGGATTTCTGGGCCTACAGTCCGCCGCGCTGCTACCCATTACGCTGTTGGTGCACAACATCTTTGCCATCCAGATTCCGGCCGCGAACAGCCGTGCGGTGCTGATCAGCGGTCTGGGGGTTCTGGCGCTTTTCACCGCCTCCGCACTGTTGTCTCTGCTCGCCCGGCGAATAATCCTGATCGGGTTGTTCAAGAGTGTCTCGACACTTCGACGACAGGTCTTGGCACGGCTGCATGACCTGCCGCTGGCCTGGCATGAGCGCCAAGATATCGGACGGCTGCACGCGGCGCTCGTGCTCGACGGCGAACGCCTGGAAGCCTCACTCCCCTCCATCGTGATGGTGGCGCAAGCAATCGTCGTCGGTGTCCCGCTGACGGTCGTCGCGATCGTCGTCAGCCCATTGCTCGCCGGGGTGGCGGCCCTGATCGCCGTAGCGCTGCTGGTATTGAATTCCAGGCTGAAACAGCGCACCGAGGAAGCGATCAAACGCTGGATGGGCACGCACCGGGCCTACGCCGGACACGTCCTGGGGACCTTGAGGTCGATGCGCCTCATTCGCACCCGCGGCGTCGACGAGATCGAACAAGCCGATGGCGACAAGCGCGTATTGGCGCTCGAGGCCAACAGCTTCGGCAAGGCGTGGGCTTCCAGCGTCGCGACCATCGTCAACGGAGCGATCGCCGGAATCGCGGGCAGCATCATCCTCGTCGTCGGGGGTGTCGCGGCCTCCACCGGAGCATTGTCGATCGGCACGTTGATGGCGTTCTACGCCGTCCTGATACTGCTGCTGCGCAGCGTGACCGGGGCCGCGGGCGCCGGTTCGAGTCTGATGGTCGCGGCCGCGGCGCTGTCGCCGCTCCAAGCGATCGTCGCCGATCCGCTCCCTCCGGTGTACAGCGGTTGCCGTCGCGAACCGTTCGACGGCTCCGTCGCACTGCGTGGCGTGACCTTCGGATACCGCACGGCCCCGGTGCTGCGGGACTTCGACTTCGAGATCGCGTCCGGTGAGCGAGTAGCGGTGATCGGCGAGAACGGCGCGGGCAAATCGACACTGGCGCGCTTGGTACTTGGGCTGGATCGACCGTGGAGCGGAGAGGTCATCATGTGCGGCCACCGGCTCGACGAGCTTGATGTCGCAGCGTTGCGCCGACAGATCGGGGTGGTGCTGCAGGAGACCATCATCCGGGCCGGCACGATCCGGGAGAACGTCGCCTTCGGCCGACCCGATCTCACGACTGCACAGGTTGAGCGGGCGCTCTCGTTGGCCGGGATCACCGACATGCTCGACCACCGCTTTCCCGATGGCGTGGACACCGATGTCGGCGACGACGGGTCCCGCCTCAGTGGCGGTCAGCGGCAAGCGATTTCGCTAGCTCGTGCACTGCTCGGCGATCCGCGCCTGTTGATCCTCGATGAGCCGACGAATCATCTCGACTCGGCTTCGATCACCCGTCTGCAACATGCGGTGGACGCGATGGATCCTCGACCCGCCGTCCTGATCATTACCCACGACCCGGCCATCGCGGGGTGGGCCGACCGGGTGGTGCGCCTCGAATCCGGCGATGTCACACCCGAGTCGCTGATGGCCGAGCGGCCATGAGGAGCGCTCTAGCCCGACTAGCCTCGCTGGACCTCCCGAAAGTTTCCCCCACCGAGTTGCCGTTCCCGACCGCAGCGCAGCTCGATCTGGCCAAGGCGGCAATTTTGCGCGCCGATGCCGCGGCACCTGCCTGGCGCAGGTGGAAGGCCCGCGGCCTTGCTTTGGAAGAGGTTGACGAAGCATCCGGCCGGTTGTTCTCGCAATTGTGGATCAACCACGAGTCGGCGGGGATTGGCGACGACGACCTCGCACTGCTCAAGGGCGTCTATCGCCAGACGCTCGCGCACAATGCCGTCACCCTCGCCGCCGGCCTGGAGATGTCGCAACCGCTTGCCGCCGCCGGGATCCCGATGGTGTTCATCAAGGGTGCGGCCATGATCGCCATGGCCGGCGGACGGATTGGGTTGCGCCGCACCAATGATGTGGACGTCCTGATCCCTGAAGCCGACGCAGCTCGAGCCGTGGCCATCATGCGCGGAGCCGGCTACCAGCCGACGTTGCAGGCGGACCATACGGCCATCGGAGCCCAGCATGCCGTCGGATTTCGAGACGCGGCCGGCGTCGAAATTGACCTGCACTGGTGGGCGTTCAAGGTTGCCGGCGACGACCGGGCGGTCTTCGAGACCGCTTGCCCGGCAACGTTGCTGGGTCGTGGTGTCCTGGTCCCCTCACCGACCGAGTGCCTTGTCGGCGCGGTCGGCGGCGCATTCAGTTGTGGATGGTCGGGCTCGCCGCTGCGCTGGATCGCCGATGCAATGTTGTTGCTCGAGAACTCGACGATCGATTGGGACTATGTAGTGCAGCGAGCGGCACGGCCCGGACTGACGCTGGCCCTGGCCGACGGATTGGCCTTCTTGGTCAGGGAGTTCGCCGCTCCCGTCCCGAGCCGCGTCGTGGCCGAATTGCGGCGACGACCCGTCGGCTGGCGTGAACGTGGAAACCACTGGGCGGTGTGCGATGGCCGACGACCAGGCCGCGTCTTGCTCTACCACCTCGAACAGCATCGTGCCCGGCGCCTGCGATATCCCGCGGATGTGCCCTGGGATCTCCTCGGACATCTAGCGCAGGTCACCGGGAAGAAATCCGGACGGCGACGCGACGTCGTCCAGCGGCTGCGGGCACCAGCCCCGGTCACCCAACTCAGGTGAAGAATTCGATGATCTGCACCTGAAGCTCACCGACAGCACCTGCCGCGATCATCAGCGGTTCGTCGTCTTTGAACTAGCCCAGGCGCCGTCACATTGTTGGCTGTAAGAGCGCACCGGTCACGAGCTGACGGAGGCGAGGGTAGTCGTCATGCGCGGCGTACCCGTCGACCCACTTCAAGACGTCGTCGAACAATCGTCTGGGCAAGGGCTCACGTGACGATTTCGAGGCTTCTAGCACGGCTCTGATGACCCACGCATACTCCCCGACGCCGAGCTGGATGAACACGCGCTCGAGATCGACTTCGCCCAGGCAGGAGCGACGCTGGTCCACCAGGTCCCAGGCCAATCGGGGTAGGTTCAAATCGATCTTCGGGCGAGGTACTGGTGGTGGGGGTATCCGTAGGCGATCGGGTCGTTTGCGCATCTACAACAACTCCCCTTGTGCGATATCGACGAATGCATCTCTCTCCCATGGCAATACAGCCATCACTCTGCTACTCATATTGGCGCTACTTGGCTACACGGGCGGATACGCGGGCGGTGGGTAGACGCCACGAAGAGCCCAGGGCAACCAGTTGAAGAAATACTCGACTTCGTCGCTGGCGTCGTAATCAGGACTGGGATCCATTGTTCTCTAACTCCTTCCACCGAGTGCCGCCTCAGCACTCGGGCGTGCGTGGGTGCCGTCGAGGTCGTCGCGGATGGCTTCCTGGGCGGCCGGGGGCAGGGTGTGCAGGATCTGGCGGACCCGTTCCTGGCGGCGGCGCACCGCGTCACGCTCGGGCATGCCCGGGGTGACAGTCAGCTGCGGGGGCACACCCTCGATCTCCTCGACACCACCATCGTGGTGACCGGCATCGACGAGGGCCTGCTCCTCGGCCATCGTGGCTTCGTCCTTCTCCTCCGACATACCGATCGGACCGATACGGCGGCCGTTGAGGAACTGACGCACCACCGGCTCCTCGGAGGTCAACAGCACCTCACG
>SNWL01000007.1:473410-598253 GCA_004362315.1 Mycobacterium sp. BK086 | reverse complement strand
ACCACACCCCAACACGGGGGTATCAGAATGTGGCAAAAAACAACAACAAACAAAAACCACCAAACACACTATTGAGTTCTCAAACAACACACCCGGCTGACGCCTGCCAGCAGGCAACCCTGCCAACTTACTACAAGTCTTTGGCGGCGTCAACTGCCGCTGCCTTCCCGTCTCCGGGTCCAGCGCGGCTGGCCGACCGCCTACATTACACGCGTTCTATCTCAGCTCCAAGTCGCGCCAGATTCTCGACGAAAAGCGGGTAGCCGCGGTCGATGTGGAACACGTCGTGCACCTCGGTCTCACCGTCGGCGACCAGCCCAGCGAGCACCAATCCGGCCCCGGCCCGGATATCCGAACACCACACCGGTGCGCTGGAGAGCTGCGGGAGCCCCCGCACCACCGCGTGGTGTCCGTCGGTCCTGGCGTCGGCGCCGAGGCGGATCATCTCCTCCACGAACCGGAACCTCGCCTCGAACACGTTCTCGGTGATCATGGACGTCCCGTCGGCGACGGACGCCAACGCGATCGCCATCGGCTGCAGGTCGGTCGGGAAACCGGGGAACGGCAGCGTCGCCACATTGCCGGCCTTCGGCCGCTCGTACTGGACCACCCGGAAGCCGTCGTCGTGCTGGGTGACCGTGGCGCCGGCGTCGTGCAGCTTGTGCAACACCAACTGGAGATGAGCCGGGTCGACGCCGGTGACGGAGATGTCACCGCGGGTCATCGCGGCGGCAATCCCCCACGTCGCCGCGACGATCCGGTCTCCGATCACCCGGTGCTCGGTCGGATGCAGCCGGGGAACGCCGGTGATCGTCAGCGTCGGTGTTCCGGCGCCTTCGATCTGGGCGCCCATCTGGTTGAGCATCTCGCAGAGGTCGACGACGTCGGGCTCACGCGCCGCGTTGTGGATCGTGGTGACACCGTCGGCAAGGACGGCCGCCATCAGGATGTTCTCGGTGGCGCCCACCGAGGGGAACTCGAGCTGGATCTCCGCACCGTGCAGCTTCTCGGCCGTCGCGACCACACAACCGTGCTCGATATTGCAATCGGCGCCCAGCTGGCGCAGGCCGGCCTGATGCATATCGAGCGGGCGCGAACCGATCGCGTCGCCGCCGGGCAGCGCCACCCGGGCGCGCTTGCACCGGCCCACCAGCGGGCCGAGCACGCACACCGACGCCCGGAACTGGCGCACCGCGGCGAAGTCGGCTTCGTATTTGGGCTCATCGGGCGAGGTGATCCGGACCGTCGAACCGTCGAGTTCCACATTGGCACCGAGGCCACGCAGCACCTCGGCCATCAGCGGCACGTCGAGAATGTCCGGGCAGTTGGTGATCGTGGTGGTGCCCTCGGCCAGCAGACTGGCGGCCATCAGCTTCAGAACGCTGTTCTTGGCACCCCCAACAGCTACTTCGCCTGACAACCGGTTGCCGCCGGTCACCACGAAACGCTCGCCCACGGACAAGAGTTTAGTGGAGGCAGCGCCCTGCACCGGCGCACTCGGCCGGTACCGTTTCACCCATGGCAGTGCATCTGACCCGCATATATACCCGTACCGGCGATGACGGCACGTCGGGACTGAGTGATTTCTCACGAGTCGAGAAGAACGACCCCCGGCTCATTGCCTATGCCGATTGCGACGAAGCCAACGCCGCCATCGGAGTGGCCGTCGCGCTGGGCGCCCCCGACGACGACCTGCGCAAGGTCCTGGTCCAGATCCAAAACGACTTGTTCGATGCCGGTGCCGATCTGTCCACGCCGGTGGCCGAGAACCCCGAGTACCCGCCGCTGCGGATCACCCCGCCGTATGTCGAGCGGCTCGAGGCATGGTGCGACCACTACAACGAGGCGCTGCCCGCCCTGAACTCGTTCATCCTGCCCGGCGGCACTGCGCTCTCGGCGCTGCTGCACGTCGCGCGCACCGTGACCCGGCGTGCTGAGCGGTCGGCATGGGTCGCGGTGAAGGCCTACCCCGACACGGTCAGCGCTCTGCCCGCCCGCTACCTGAACCGGCTCTCGGATCTGTTGTTCATCCTGTCGCGGGTGGCCAATCCCGACGGCGACGTGCTGTGGCAGCCCGGCGGCGCGAAAGCCGAAGGGCCAGAGAAGAAATAGCTCACGCCGTGCGGCGGCGCGCCCGCGGCGACGGACTGGACTCGACCCAGGACAGGAACGCGGTCAGCGCACCCCGGTCCAGAGCCATCTCATATCCACGCCAATTCTCGACAGTGGTGTCGTGCAGTTCGAGTACGACGATCTCGTTGGTCATGATGTCGAACTCGTCGCCGCGCGGGGCCCGTCGGGAAATCACTTCGAGCCCGCGCCGGCTCAGCCGGCGATCCGGCCACCAGCGCAAGCTCGACAACCGGTAGTACCTGGCCTCGTCGCCGCGGTAGCGGATCACGCCGTGTCGCCAGCCATGGCCGCCGACCGCTGGGATGTCACGCAGGATCGCGGCGGTGCCGCCCTGTCGTAGCTTCCACAACCGGTAGCTGAGCGCCGCCACAGCCAGCATCAGCACACTGACCAGCGCGACCATGAAGATCATCGGCGCGCTCATCAGTCGCTGGCCCGCTAGTCGAGCTGGCCTAGGGCGCGCAGGCGCGCCCGTCCCCGGGCAGCGGTCTCCGGATCGTCGGAGGCGGCGTCAGTCTTGGCCGCATCCGCGTCGATCTCAGACTCGAACTCAGCGGACTCGGCGAGGATCGTCACGCTCTCCTCAGTCACCGACAGGTAGCCGCCGTCGACCGCGATACGCAGATCGTCCTCACCCTCGCGCTCGACGCGGACCATCGCGTCGTCCACCAGCTGTGCGACGAGCGGGATGTGGCGAGGCAGGATGCCGATCTCGCCCGACGTGGTGCGGGTGAAGACGAACGTCGCCTTACCCGACCAGATCTTGCGCTCGACGGCGACGATGTCGACGTCCAATTCGGCCATCTCACATCCCCTTTCGAGTCTTGGCGCTCAGAATCACAGCTTGGCGCCGAGGCTTTCGGCCTTCTTCGCCAAGTCGTCCAGACCGCCGATGAGGAAGAACGCCTGCTCGGGCAGGTGGTCGAACTCGCCCTTGGCCAGCTTGTCGAAGGCCTCGACGGTCTCCTTGAGCGGCACGGTCGAACCGGGCTGGCCGGTGAACTGCTCGGCGGCCATCATGTTCTGGCTCAGGAAGCGCTCGATCTTACGAGCCCGGTACACCAGAACCTTGTCCTCTTCGGAGAGCTCGTCGATACCGAGGATGGCGATGATGTCCTGAAGGTCCTTGTAGCGCTGCAGGATCCGGATGACTTCCTGGGCGACGCGGTAGTGCTCGTCGCCGACCACGCTGGGGTGCAGGATCGTCGAGGACGATGCCAGCGGATCCACCGCGGGGAAGATGCCCTTGGAGAACACCGCACGGGAAAGCTCGGTGGTGGCATCCAGGTGGGCGAACGTGGTGGCCGGGGCCGGGTCGGTGTAGTCGTCGGCGGGCACGTACACGGCCTGCATCGAGGTGATCGAGCGACCACGGGTCGAGGTGATGCGCTCCTGGAGCTCACCCATCTCGTCGGCCAGCGTCGGCTGGTAACCCACCGCGGACGGCATACGGCCGAGCAGCGTGGAGACCTCGGAACCGGCCTGGGTGAACCGGAAGATGTTGTCGATGAACAGCAGCACGTCCTGGCCCTGCTCATCGCGGAAGAACTCCGCCATGGTCAGCGCGGACAGGGCCACGCGCATACGCGTGCCCGGCGGCTCGTCCATCTGGCCGAACACAAGCGCGGTGTCTTTGAGCACGTTGGCGTCCGCGAGCTCGACCCACAGGTCGTTGCCCTCACGGGTGCGCTCACCGACGCCGGCGAACACCGACGTACCACCGAAGTTGCGGGCGATGCGGTTGATCATCTCCTGGATGAGCACCGTCTTGCCCACGCCGGCACCGCCGAACAGGGCGATCTTGCCGCCACGCACGTACGGGGTCAGCAGGTCGACGACCTTCAGACCGGTCTCGAGCATCTCCGTGCGGGGCTCGAGGTCGGCGAAGGCCGGCGGCTTGCGGTGGATCGACCAGTGCTCGAAGTCCTTGCCGTAGCCCGGATCGTCGAGGCAGTCACCGAGGGCGTTGAAGACGTGACCCTTCACGCCGTCGCCGACCGGCACCGAGATCGAGGCGCCGGTGTCGCTCACCTCGACGCCGCGGACCAGTCCGTCGGTGGGCTGCATGGAGATGCAGCGGACCAAGTTGTCACCCAGGTGCTGGGCAACCTCCAGGGTCAGGGTCTTGGCGAGCGCTTCGAAGGTGATCTCGGCGTGCAACGCGTTGAACAGCTCGGGCACCGAGCCACGGGGGAACTCGACGTCGACAACGGGTCCCGTGATGCGGACGACCCGGCCTGCGGTCTTTTCGGCGGTAGCAGTCATATCCTCTTCGCTTCCTGGATGGCCTATTTGGCGTCGGCCAGCGCGTTCGCGCCGCCGACGATTTCGCTGATTTCCTGGGTGATCTGTGCCTGACGCTCGCGGTTGGCCGCCAGCGTGAGCGCCTTGATCAGATCGTCGGCGTTGTCGGTCGCCGACTTCATGGCACGACGACGAGAGGCCGACTCCGATGCCGCCGCCTCGAGCAGCGCCGCGTACACGCGGGTCGCGATGTAGCGCGGCAGCAGTGAGTCGAACAGTTCCTCGGCATTGGGCTCGAACGAGAACAGCGTGTGCGGGCCGGACTCCGCCTCACCGACGTACTCGACGACCATCGGCGCGATCCGCAATGCCGCGGCTTGCTGCGACAGCATCGACTTGAATTCGGTTGACACGATGTGCAATTCGTCGACGCCCAGGATGCCGTCGGGGCCCGGATCGTCACCCTCGTCATCGACGCCCGCCATGAACGCGTTCACCAGGGTGTCGGCGATCTCCTTGGCGTCGTCGTACTCGGGCCGCTCGGAGAAGCCGGTCCACGACTCGGTGACGGTGCGCTGCCGGAAGCTGTAGTAGCCCAGAGCCTTCCGCCCGACGACGTAGAGCACCGGGTTCTTGCCCTCTTCCCGCAGCAGCGAGAAGAGCTCCTCGGCCCGGCGCAGCACGTTTGCGTTGTAGCCGCCGCACAGACCGCGATCCGACGACACCACCAGCACACCCGCCCGCTTGGGGTTCTCCCGTGCGACCAGCAGCGGGTGATCCAGCGCGCTGGCCCCCGCGAGTTCGGTGAGCATGTTGGTGATCTCGTTGGCGTAGGGCCGGGCCGCATCGACTCGGGCCTGCGCCTTGGCGATCCGCGACGTGGCGATCAGCTCTTGAGCCTTCGTGATCTTCTTGATCGACGAGGCGGAGCGGATACGTCCGCGAAGCTCGCGAAGTGTGGCTGCCATTGGTTACCTAGCTCTTCTTCGGAGCCGGCTTACGGACCTTGACGGATTCCTTCTCCAGGTCCTCGGGGTCCAATGCCTCGGCCTCGTCAGCACCATCGACCACCGAGCTGCCGTCAGTGGCGGCGAAGCCCTTCTTGAAGTCGTTGATGACCGAGACCAGCTTCTCCTCGGCCTCCTCGGAGAGCTTCTTGGATTCCTTGATCCCGGTGAGGATCTCGGCGTGGCTGGCCTTCACGTGCTCCAGGAACTCCGACTCGAAGCGCGAAACATCCTCGGCCGGAACCGAATCCAGGTGGCCCTGGGTGCCGAGGAAGATCGCGACGACCTGATCCTCGACCGCCATCGGGCTGTACTGGGCCTGCTTGAGCAGCTCGACGAGGCGCACACCGCGGTCGAGCTGAGCCTTCGAGGCGGCATCCAGATCGGAGGCGAAGGCCGCGAAGGCCTCCAGCTCGCGGTACTGCGAGAGGTCCAGACGCAGCGAGCCCGCTACCTCTTTCATGGCCTTGATCTGAGCGGCACCACCGACGCGGGACACCGACACACCGACGTTCACGGCCGGGCGGACACCCTGGTTGAACAGATCGGACTCCAGGAAGCACTGGCCGTCGGTGATCGAGATGACGTTGGTCGGGATGAACGCCGAGATGTCATTGGCCTTGGTCTCGATGATCGGCAGACCGGTCATCGAGCCGCCGCCGAGCTCGTCGGACAGCTTCGCGCAACGCTCCAGCAGACGGGAGTGCAGGTAGAAGACGTCGCCGGGGAAGGCTTCGCGGCCCGGCGGGCGGCGCAGCAGCAGCGAGATCGCACGGTAGGCGTCGGCCTGCTTGGACAGGTCGTCGAACACGATCAGGACGTGCTTGCCGTTGTACATCCAGTGCTGGCCGATGGCCGAACCGGTATAGGGCGCAAGCCATTTGAAGCCGGCCGAGTCCGAGGCGGGGGCCGCGACGATGGTGGTGTACTCCATCGCGCCACCCTCTTCGAGGGCCCGCTTCACCGAAGCGATGGTGGTGCCCTTCTGGCCGATCGCGACGTACACGCAGCGCACCTGCTGCTTGGGATCGCCGGTCTCCCAGGCTTCGCGCTGGTTGAGGATGGTGTCGACGCAGACGGCGGTCTTGCCGGTCTTGCGGTCGCCGATGATCAGCTGGCGCTGGCCGCGGCCGATCGGCGTCATGGCGTCGATGGCCTTGATCCCGGTCTGCAGCGGCTCGCCCACACCCTGGCGCTGAACCACCGAGGGGGCCTGCAGCTCGAGCGCGCGGCGCTCCTCGGCCTCGATGTCACCCTGGCCGTCGATCGGCTGGCCCAGCGGGTTGATGACGCGGCCCAGGAAGGCGTCGCCGACCGGCACCGAGAGCACCTCGTTGGTGCGCTTGACCTGCTGGCCCTCTTCGATCTTCTCGAACTCGCCCAGGATGACCGCGCCGACGCTGTGCTCGTCGAGGTTCAGTGCGACGCCGAGCACGCCACCGGGGAACTCCAGGAGCTCCTGGGTCATCACCGAGGGCAGACCCTCGACGTGGGCGATGCCGTCGCCGGCGTCGATGACGGTGCCGATCTCCTCGCGCCCGGTGTCCGCCTCGAAGCTCGAGACGTACTCCTGGACGGCGCCCTGGATGTCGTCAGCGGAGATTGTCAACTCTGCCATGGCTTTTCGTCTTCCTGCCTTTGTTTTGGGTCTTGGGGTTCTGGGGTTAGTCGGGCAACTGGGTCACGGCTGCCTCGAGCCGTGAGGACAACGTCCCGTCGATCACCTCGTCGCCGACAGCGACCGAAAGGCCGCCCAGCACAGAGGGATCGGTGTTCAGCTGCACCGAAACAGGGTGGTGGTAGATCCGGGTCAGCACCTGGGTCAGCCGGGTGCGCTGCTCGCTGCTGAGTTCGGCGGCCGCACTCACGTGAGCGACGATCTCGCCACGGCGGGCGACCGCAAGCTGCGCCAGGTCCAGCACCGCCTCGTCGGCACGCTCGCCACGCACCAGGCTGATGGTCTGGACCAGCAGCGCCGTGGCGGTCGCGTTCGCGCCACTGCCGTCGCCAAGCAGCTTGTGCAGCAGGGCGACCCGGCCGTCAGCGGGCGTGGTGTAGTCGCCGAGCAACGTGCTCAGCCGGGGCTGCTCGTCGAGAATGCGGGTGAACCGGAAGAGCTGCTCTTCGACCTCGTCGGCCTGGTCGTCGCGCTCGGCACGGACCAGCAGGGCCAGCCGGGCGACGTGCTCGATGACGTCGACCAGATCCCCGGTGTGCGACCAGCGCACCGACACCGCGGTCTCGAGCACGTCCAGGGCGTTGGCCCCGACCTTGCCGTCCAGCAGCCGGTGCACGAGACGCTTCTTGGCATCGGTCTCACCGGAGGACTCGGCCAGATGACGGGCCAGGATCGGCTCCCCGATCAGCAGCCCGGCCACCGAGGCAAGGTCATCCGACAGCGTGGACAGGTCGTCGGCCGACAGACCCGACGACACCGCGTCGAACTTCTCCACCACCGCGGCCTGTGCCTCACGGCTGGCCGACCGCAGATCCGAACCCGTTTCGGGAGCGAACGCCGCGGGCGCCATCGAATCCAGTTCGTCGAGGAACCGGTCGACGGTGGCCGACTGCGCCTGCGCATCGGCGACGTGGGCGCGCACCAGCTCGCCCGCGCGCTGCACCGATTCGCTGGCGAGGTCCTGGCGCAGTTGCCGGATCAGCTGGGCGCGCAACAACTGAACCTGTTGCCCGCCTTGAACTTTGATCCGCTCCACCTCGACATCGGCCTGCGCGCGAAGCTGCTCGACGATGCGCTCGGCGTCGTTGCGGGCTTCCTCGACGATGTGCTTGGCCTCGGCCTTGGCTTCGTCGACCCGCGCCGCGTGATGCTTGTCGGCGTCGGTGAGCCGCTTGGCGGCCTTGGCGCTCTCATCGATCTGCGTGCGGACCGCGTCCTGCTGGTTGGCCATCATGCGCTTCACCGGCGGCACCACGTACCGCCAGATGATGGCCACGATGACCAGGAAGCCGATGAGCTGTCCGATGAAGGTTGACATGTCCTACCGTCCCGGCGCCGTTGTCGCCGACTCGCTGGTGACCTCGACACCCAGGACGCGGCTGGCCAGCGTCGCGGAAAGCGTGTCCACCGACGACCTCAGGTCGGCCGCGATGGAATCGCCCTGCAGCTTCAGCTCATTGGCCGCCTGCTGCAGCGTCGCCGCTGCTTCTTCGCTGGCGCGGCCCTTGTGCTCGTCGAGGATCTTGCGACCCTCGGCCCTGGCCTCGTCGCGGATGCCCGAAGCCTCGCCGCGGGCCGCGGCCATCTCCTTGCGGTAATCGGAGTCGGCAGCGGCCTCGAACTCGTTGGCCTTGCGGTTGTCCTCGGTGGTCTTGGCGACCATCTTCTCGCGCTCACCGAGCACCTTCTGGATCGGCGGCACGACAAACTTGCCGATCACGCCCAGCACGATCAAGAAGATGGCCAGCACGAAGAAGAAGGTGCCGTTGGGGATGAGGAAGTTCTGGGTGCCGCCGCCTTCCTCAGCCGCCAACAGGGTGACGCTGTGCTCCCCCATGCGTACTAGGAAGCGCCAGGCGTGGCGAACACGAACAGGGCCATGAACGCCAGGTTGATGAAGTACGCCGCCTCCACCAGACCAACGGTGATGAAGAACGGGGTGAACAGCCGGCCCTGGGCCTCGGGCTGCCGGGCAATGCCGGAAATCAGGGCGTTACCGGCGATGCCGTCGCCGATACCGGCGCCGATGGCGCCGCCGCCCAGAATCAGGCCGCCGCCGATCAGGGCGCCAGCGACGATGGTGGGGTCTGCCATTCCTTATCCTCCTTGATTGCTGGTAGGACTCCTACCAGGCTGTGGGCGGTTCGGGGGTCGAACACGTCTTTTAGTGGTGGTCTTCTTCCAGTTCCATCGACTGGCTGAAGTAGAGAATCGTCAACAGCGCGAAGATGAACGCCTGGATCAGGCCGACGAACAAGTCGAACGTCTTCCAGATCGCGTTGGGCGCCCACTGGATGTACCAGGGGAACATCGCGATGAGCGCGACCATGATGCCGCCGGCGAAGATGTTGCCGAAAAGTCGGAGCGACAGCGAGATCGGCTTGGCGATTTCCTCGACGAGGTTGATCGGGGCGAGGAACGCGACGTGGCCCTTGAGCACCTTGATCGGGTGGCCGATCACGCCGCGTCGCCAGATGCCGGCCGCGTGGTAGCAGAGGAACACGAACAGCGCGAGCGCCAGCACGAAGTTGATATCGGCGGCCGGCGGCTTGAGCAGTTCGTGCGTCGCGCCTTCGGCGTTCTGGTACTGGACGGGCAGTACCGAGATCCAGTTGGAGACCAGGATGAAGACGAACAGCGCCACTGCCAGCGGCAGCACGAACGGGGCGACCTTCATGCCGATCGCGGATTCGATCTGGCCCCGCATCTGCGTGGTCAGCGCCTCCCAGAACAGCTGCACCCCGCTGGGCACACCGGTCGAGGTGACCTTGGCCCGCAGCACGAAGGCCAGCGCGATCACGATGGCGCCGGCGATCGCCGTCGCCAGGATGGTGTCGACGTTGACCGTCAGACCCAGCCAGTGCGCGGTCTCGTGGTGGCCGACCTCGATGGCGGCCTCGGCGAGGATTCGTTCACTCATCGTGTGTTCAATCCTTCGATGCTTCGTCTGCGGAGCTGGCGGCCCCGGGGGTTGCATTCACGTCGACGTCGTCTCCGGTGCGAATCTTCTTCCACACCGGCAACGCCGTGCTCAAGACCAGCAGAACTTGGAACAACGCCAAGCCGAAGAGCACGCCGAGCCCCATGGGACGGAAGAGGATCGCGATGGTCAGCCCGACCACCGAGATCACCAGCAACCGGGTCGCCGAGTTGAGGGCCATCTTGCGCTTCAGCGGATGGTCACTCGCGGTGATCGACTCGACCGAACGCTGTACGAGCACCGCGTTGAGCAGACCGAGGGCCAGGCCGATGCCGAAGAAGACGCCGAACATGATGTACGGGCCGGCCGTCGCGGCCGCGATCACCACGAGCGCGGTCAGGACAGCACAGATAGCAAGCAGCCGCACGGGCCGGAAGGCAACGGACGGGAACACCAACGGCGCATCTTGCGCTGGCGTCGTCACAGGTTCACCTCAATCTTGCGTTCTCGAGAGCCGTTGGAGCGATTTCTGCGTGCTGGTCCGCCGAGCGTATCGGAGGGCGACAGGCGCGCTGGAATCACCCAAGGGGCAGCTCCCTTTGTCGGTCGTAAATCGGCGCCGATCGGTCGTGACTCCGATGGGCCGGGCCGGCAACCCGCGAGGTTTCTTCGGGTTCTGCCAGTAACGTACCACATGGTAGACGGCAGAAAACACGTCTACTACTTACTGTCGTAAAGTCCCTCGTAATCGTCGTCGCGACGACGCAACAGCGGGACCAAAGTGACGACGACGGCGACGACGATCGCGGCCAGCATGACCGCTCCCGTGTAGCGCGGATCGAAGAAGATCGTGGCGGCCGCACCGAACGCGATGATGCCCACCCACAGGTAGATGAGCAGGACGGCCCGGCGATGCGAGTGGCCGATCTGCAGCAACCGATGGTGCAGATGCATCTTGTCGGGGCTCAGCGGACTGCGCCCGGCGCGGGTGCGCCGGACGATCGCGAGCAGGGTGTCCAGGGCCGGCACCAGCATCACGGCGATCACCAGCAGGAACGGCGAGAGCAGGGCGAAGACGTCGCGCGCGCCGTAGGCGCTCTGCGAGATCGGGCCTGCCGCGGTCGTGGAGGCGGCGGCGAGCATCAGGCCGACGAGCATCGAACCGGAGTCGCCCATGAAGATCTTGGCGCGATAGAAGTTGTGCGGCAAGAACCCCAGACAGGCGCCGGCCAGCACCACCGAGATCACCGCGGGCGGGTAGAACAGCACGTCGCCGCCGTGGTCGCGCAGCAGCCCGACCGAGAAGATGCAGATCGCCATCGCCGTGATCAGCCCGAGTCCGGCGGCCAATCCGTCGAGGCCGTCGACGAAGTTCATCGCGTTGACGATCGACACCGTCAATGCCAGCGTCAGCAGGATCGACGACACCTGGTCCAGCACGATGGTGCCGACCCCGCCGATCGGGATGTACAACACGCTCCATGCGACGCCCATGGTGACCAGCACGCTGGCCGCGGTGATCTGGCCGGCGAATTTGGTCAGCGCGTCCAGACCCCAGCGGTCGTCGATCAGGCCGATCCCCATGATCAACCCGCCGGCGACGACCACCGCGGGCATGCCCGAGGAATAGATGAAGCCGCGGGCCAGCGCCGGCAGCTGAGAGGCCAGGAAGACGGCGGTGACCACGCCGACGTACATCGCCAGCCCGCCCATCCGCGGGGTCGGCTTGATGTGCACGTCGCGCTCGCGGGGGTAGGCCACCGCACCGAGGCGGGTGGCCAGCACGCGCACCCATCCGGTGGCGAAGTAGGTGATGATCGCGGCGGTCAGCCCGACAAGGGCCAACTCGCGCAACGGAACTCCGGCGCCGCGGTCGGCCAGCGCCAGATTGCTCGCTACGAGATCAAGCATCACGCCATCAGCGACGCGACGTCGGTACCCAGTACCTCGGCGATGGCCGCGGCGCTGATCGGGCCCTCCCGCAGGATCTTCGGGGTGGGCCCGGTCAGGTCGACGATCGTCGAGGCGGCCTGCTCCGCCGACGGCCCGGCGTCCAGGTACACCTGAACCAGATCAGCGAGCTGGCGCTGCGCTTCCTCGGACGTCGTAGCCGCCGGGCGCCCGGACAGATTGGCACTCGACACCGCCATCGGTCCGGTTTCACGCAGCAGTTCGATCGCCACCGGGTGCAGCGGCATCCGCAGCATGACGGTCCCCCGCGCGTCGCCGAGATCCCACTGCAGTGAGGGTGCCTGCTGCACAACCAGGCTCAGCGCGCCGGGCCAGAAGGCGCGGATCAGTTCGCGGGCGCTGTGCGGAACCGAGTACACCAGGCCTTCGATGGTGTGCCACGAGCCGACGAGCACGCCGACCGGCATATCGCGGCCACGCCCCTTGGCGGCCAGCAGCGCGGCGACAGCTTCGTTGTCGAAGGCGTCGGCGCCGATGCCGTACACGGTGTCGGTGGGCATCACGACCAGCCGGCCGCTCTTCACCGCCGCGGCCGCCGCGGTGATGGCCTCGGCCCGTTGGCCGGCGTCGGCGCAGTCGAAAACCTGAGTCACGCTGACTCCTTTGTCCGGCGGGCCGTCACGAACCGCGGGCGCCCCGTCAGATCGCGATGCGGGGCCACTGCGGTGAAAAGCGTTGTGCTGCTGATCGTCTCGACGGTGCGGTCCGACGTGGTGTCGTCGTGCTCGACGGCGAACAGGCCGCCCGGCTTGAGCCAGCCGGCGGACAGGCGCGCGATCGGCGCGATGACGGCCATCCCGTCGGCACCGCCGAACAACGCGTGCGCCGGGTCATGGTCGGCCACTTCGGGATCCAGCGCTGCCCCGGCAGGAATGTACGGCGGGTTGGAGACCACGAGGTCGACGCTACCGGTCAGGTCTGTGAGGAGCCCGGGCACGGTGACATCGGCCCGCACCAGCTCGACCGTCGTCCCCTCGGCGTTGCGCCGCGCATAGTCCAGCGCGGTGGCGTCGTCGTCGACCGCGATCACCCGCGCCTGCGGCCAGTTGGTCGCCAACGCGATGGCCAGCGCACCGGATCCGGTGCACAGGTCCACGATCACCGGACGCTCGGGCAGTCGCTGGGCCAGCGCCCATTCCAGCAGCGCCTCGGTCTCCGGGCGTGGGATGAACACCCCGGGCCCGACCCGCAGCTCCAGCGGGCCGAACGCGGCTGAGCCGGTGATGTGCTGCAACGGGATCCGACTGCGGCGGGCGTCGATCGCCTGGTCGTAGCGGGTGAAGAAGTCGCCGCCGGGTTCGTCGATCGCGACCAGCCGGCCACGACTGACCCCGGCCACATGCGCGGCCAGCAGCTCAGCATCGGTGCGGGCGGAGTCGATTCCGGCCTCGGCAAGGGCGGCGGTGGCCACATCGATGGCCTGCCGCAATGCGCTCATGCCTGCTGGAGCCGGGTCTGCTTGTCGGCCTCGGCCAGCGCATCCAGCAGCGGGTCGAGCTCGCCGTCGAGCACCTGGTCGAGGTTGTGGGCCTTGAAGTTGATCCGGTGATCGGCGATCCGGTTCTCCGGGAAGTTGTACGTGCGGATCCGCTCGCTGCGGTCGACGGTACGAATCTGACTGGCCCGGTCGGCGGAGGCGTCGGCCGACGCCTGCTCCTCGGCCAGTGCCTGCAGCCGCGCGGCCAGCACCACCATCGCGCGGGCCTTGTTCTGCAGCTGCGACCGTTCGTTCTGGCAGGTCACGACGATGCCGGTGGGCAGGTGGGTGATGCGCACCGCGGAGTCGGTGGTGTTGACGCCCTGGCCGCCCTTGCCCGAGCTTCGGTAGACGTCGATCCGCAGATCGGATTCGTCGATCTGCACCTGCTCGACGTCTTCAGGCTCGGGATAGACGAGGACGCCTGCGGCCGAGGTGTGCACACGGCCCTGCGATTCGGTGACCGGAACCCGCTGGACCCGGTGCACGCCGCCCTCGAACTTCATCCGCGACCACACACCGTCGGCCGAGTCGCCCTTGCTGCGGATCGACAGTGTGGCGTCTTTGTAGCCACCGAGATCCGACCACGTCTCGTCGAGCATCGTGACGGTCCAGCCGTGGCGCTCGGCGTACCTGATGTACATGCGCGCGAGGTCGGCGGCGAACAACGCCGACTCTTCGCCGCCCTCACCGGATTTCACCTCGAGAACAATGTCGTCGGCGTCGTGCGGATCGCGCGGCGCCAGCAGATCGGTCAGATGCGTGTCGAGCTCGGCGACCTTGGCTTCCAGCTCCGGGACCTCGGCGGCGAACGACGCGTCCTCGGCGGCCAGCTCGCGGGCGGCCTCCAGGTCTCCGCGGGCGGCCTCCAGCCTGCGGTACGTCGTGACGATCGGGGCCAGTTGGGCGAATCGGCGCCCGACCCGGCGGGCGTTACCCGCATCGGCGTGCAGTGCGGGATCCGACATCTGCCGTTCGAGGTCAGCGTGTTCGGTCAGCACGGCCTCGACTGAGTTGGTCGTCATGCCTGCTCACCTCCTGTGCTCACTGGTCCCAAACGCAAACCGACGCCCGGCCTGCGCGCATGGCAGCAGAGCGGGCGTCGGTAAAGCAGCTACTTGTCGGCAGCGTCCGCAGTCTTGCGCTTTCCGTAGCGCTTCTCGAAGCGGGCCACGCGGCCGCCGCTGTCGAGGATCTTCTGCTTGCCGGTATAGAACGGGTGGCACTGCGAGCAGACCTCGACCACGATGTGGCCGCCGTCCTTGGTGCTGCGAGTGCTGAAGGAGTTGCCACAGCCGCAGACCACGGTGGTCTCGGCGTAGGCGGGATGAATCCCTTGTTTCATGGTGTCCTCTTCATTCTGTGGTCGCCGGGTCGCCCACCAGAGAATTCCCTGGTAATCGAGCGTGAACCGGTACCTGAGGTGGTCGACGATCCAGTATGCCAGGTGGACCGTCACCAGCCCAAACGCGTCGTCGCCGCCGGCTATTCCGAGTAGGTCTTGGCCCGGGCGGCGCGTGTCCAGACCACCCCGGTTCCGGGGTGGGGACCGCGGGCGATGAGCTCTCGCTTGAGCACCTTGTTGGTGGCGGTGGCCGGAAGCTCGTCGGCGATCCAGACGTAGCGCGGCCACGCCTTGGGCGACAAGTCGGACTGCTGGGCCAGGAACTCGGCCAGCTCGTCGGGACCGAGCTCGGCGCCGTCGGCCAGCACGATCGCCGCCATCACCTGGTCGCCCACATGCTCGTCGGGCACCGGATACACCGCGACCTGGCTGACCACAGGCAGCCGCTGGATGATGCGCTCGATGGGCGCGGCGGCCATGTTCTCGCCGTCCACCCGCATCCAGTCCGCGGTGCGCCCGGCCAGGAAGATCCAGCCGTCGGCGTCGCGGTAACCCAGATCACCGGACCAGTACATGCCGTGGCGCAGGCGTTCGTCGGTGGCTCCGGCGTCGTTGTAGTAGCCGCCGAACATGCCGCCACCGGTGGTGTTGACGATCTCGCCGATCGCATCATCCGGATTGGCCAGCGCACCGCTGTCGTCGAAAACTGCTGTGGCACATTCAGTTCGGGTCTCGGAATCGTAGATGGCCACCCCGGGAAAGCCCTTGCCGACCGAGCCGGGCGGGCAGTCGTCCTCGCGGGTGATGATGACCGCGCCCTCGGTGGAGCCGAAGCCGTCCCACACTGCGCAGCCGAACCGGCGGCTGAATTCCGCGATGTCGCGGTCGGTGGCCTCGTTGCCGAAGGCGACCCGCAGCGGATTGTCGTGATCGTCGTCCGCTTCGGGCGTGGCCAGCACGTAGGCCAGCGGCTTGCCCACGTAGTTCATGTAGGTCGCGCCGTAGCGGCGCAGATCCGCCAGCAGGCCGGAGGCCGAGAACGCCGCCGGCGCCATCGCCGCCCCGGCGCCCAGTGCCACCGCCCAGCCCGCCATCAACGCGTTGGAGTGGAACAGCGGCATCGAGAGGTAACAGACGTCGTCGGCGGTGATGGCGAACCGGTCGACCAGCGCGACCCCGGCGAACGGCACCATCATGTGGGCGACCTGAACCGCCTTGGGCTCCCCACTGGTCCCCGAGGTGAAGATCAGCATGAACGTGTCGGTCGCGGTGACTTCCCGGTGCGGGGTCAGCTCCCCCGCGCCCGCCAGCAGCGCCGACCATTCCGGCGAGTCGACGTCGAACACCCGGACTCCGGGCAGCTCGAGCCCGTCGAGCAGGGCGCGATCGGCGGCGTCGGTGAGCAGGATCTGGCAGTCGGCCTTGACGATGTCGCGGGCCAGCGCCGCGCCGCGCCGGGTGTTGTTCACCCCGCACAACACGTATCCGCCGAGGCCGGCGGCTGCCATGGCGGTGAGCATCGCGGGGGTGTTGCCCAGCAGCGTTCCCACATGCAGCGGCCGGTCCGGGTCGGCGATCGCGATCAGCGCCGCCGCCTGCCGGGTGGCCTCGTCGAGGTGTTCGCGCCACGTCCACACCTGCTCGCCGAACTTCACCGCCGGGGTGGTTTCGCTGAGGCGCTCACGAAGCAGCTGCTGGACGGTCTCGGCCACGGATCTCCCGTCTTTGGTCATCTCCCGCGATATGCGGTGCCTTAGGTCACAATAGAAGCGCAGGGTAAACAGAATGACAAATCTGTCTACCCATGCAGCGGGACCCACCGCTGATCCGGGTTTGGAAGGATGTCCCCAACGGGACTGTCGCGTCGATACGAGGAGGACCACCAAGGTGACTGCCAGCACCGACGCCGACAGTCGGCAAGGGGCCAAATCCGTCCAGGAGCGATTGGTCGACGCCGCGGAACAGTGCCTGCGGGCCAAGGGCATCCGGGCGACGACGGTCTCCGAGGTGGCCGAGGCCGCGGGGGTGTCGAGGGGCTGGCTCTACCGGCACTACCCCGACAAGGCCTCTCTCCTGGGCGCGGCGATCGTGCGACTCAACAACGCGTTCTGGGCGGAGTCGCATGAGGTACTCGACGGCCTCGGCACCTTCGAAGAGCAGCTGGCCGTCGGGGTACGGCTGGGCCGCAGCGCCTACGACTCCCCCGGCGCGCTGGTGATGCAGCTGCGCCGCGACGAGCCCGAGGAGTTCGCGGCGTGCGCGGGCGCCGGCGTGCAGGGTCTGGTCCCCGACCTCGGCCGGTTCTGGCAGCCCTATCTGGAGGCGGCGCGCGACCGCGGCGAGATCCACGCCGAGACCCAACTCGACGAGGCCGCCGAGTGGGTGGCCCGGGTGCAGATCAGTCTCGGCACGGTTCCCGGCGAGACGCTCGACCCCGACGACTACGACGCAGTGCTGCGCTATATGCGGCGATATGTTTTGCCCGGCCTGAGCGTTGCGCCCGCGTCACAATGATGTACCGGCGTGAAAACCGTTGGGCGCCAAACGCAATAGCAATCCAGGCGCGACACCACGGCACCTCCTGACACAATGTCCGTCATGGGCACACGCAGCCGCCGGGGGGCGGTCTTGGTCGCGGCTTTGGCAATCGGGCTCACCGCATGCGGCGGGTCGACGACGACGAAGGCCACCACCGCGACCACAAAGGCCGCCACGACATCGGCCAGCACCGGCGCGTCACCGACGACGGCGGCACCGACCAGCGGGGTGTCCAACAAGCAGAAGTATTCGGTCACCCGCTCGACGGCCGGGGACGCCACCGCGGACGGCAAGGGCCGATGGACCCTGGTCGTCGACACCATCACCGGCGGCGATCCGCAGGTGGCCGGGGCGTTCAACAGCGCGGTGCACGCATCAGCCGAAGGGCAGCTCGACCCGGTCAAGACCGGGGCGAACCCGGACGGGACGTGGACGTTCGAGACCCAACCGCAGATCTACTTCGGCGGGGCATCGGTCTCGGAGCTGATCAGCGGCCTGTTCGTGCCGGTTCCTGCCGCGCATCCGACCAGCTACGTCAGCACGGTGGTGATCGATTCGCGGACGGCCAAGCCGATCACGCTGGCGGATTTGTTCACCGACAAACAGGCCGGCCTGAACAAGCTCTCGGAGCAGACGAAGGCGTTACTACCCGCGGTGAGCGGAGTGGGCCCGACGCCGATGGCCGACGAACCCGGCAATGCCCCGACCGAAGCCAACTTCGCCAACTGGATCCCCACGCCCGACGGCCTGGAGATCCACTTCGCTGACTACCAGTTCTTCCACGGGACACCGACGATCACGGTGCCGTGGTCGGCGCTGGATGGCCTGCTGGCGCCCGGCATGGACGCCCTACGCCAGAGCTAGTCGATATCGCCGTTGCCGTTGCCGCCGCCACCCGGTGCCGTCTTGGACACCTGGACCAGGAACTCGTAGTTGTTCTTGGTCTTGCGCAGCTGGCTCATCAGCAGGTCGATGGCCTGGTGGCTGTCGAGGCCGGAGAGCACGCGGCGCAGCTTGTGCACGATCGCGAACTCGTCGGGGCTCAGCAGCAGCTCGTCCTTGCGGGTGCCCGACGGGTTGACGTCGACGGCCGGGAACACTCGGCGCTCGGCGATCTTGCGGTCGAGCTTGAGCTCGGCGTTGCCGGTGCCCTTGAACTCCTCGAAGATCACGGTGTCACCGGTCGAACCGGTCTCCACCATGGCCGTTGCGATGATCGTCAGCGAGCCGCCGTGCTCGATGTTGCGGGCCGCGCCCAGGAAGCGCTTCGGCGGATACAGCGCGGTCGAGTCCACACCACCGGACAGGATGCGGCCGGACGCCGGGGAGGCGTTGTTGTAGGCGCGGCCCAGGCGGGTGATCGAGTCGAGCAGCACGACAACGTCCTTGCCCTGCTCGACCAGGCGCTTGGCGCGCTCGATGGCCAGCTCGGCGGCCTGGGTGTGGTCTGACGGCGGGCGGTCGAAGGTGGAAGCGATGACCTCACCCTTGACCGAGCGCTGCATGTCGGTGACCTCTTCAGGTCGCTCGTCGACCAGGACCACCATCAGATGGCACTCGGGGTTGTTGCGGGTGATCGCGTTGGCGATGTCCTGCATGATCGTGGTCTTACCGGCCTTGGGCGGCGACACGATCAGGGCGCGCTGGCCCTTGCCGATCGGCATGATCAGGTCGATGACCCGGGTGGTCAGCCGGTCGCTGGTGGTCTCCAGGCGCAGCCGCTGGTTCGGGTACAGCGGGGTCATCTTGGTGAAGTCCGGACGGTTCTTGGCCGCCTCCACCGGGCCGCCGTTGACGCTGTCGAGGCGGACCAGCGGGTTGAACTTCTGGCGCTGGTTGTTCTGCTCGCCCTCCTTGGGCACGCGGACCGCACCGGTGACGGCGTCACCGCGACGCAGGCCGTTCTTGCGGACCATGTTCATCGAGACGTAGACGTCGTTGGGTCCGGCCAGGTAGCCCGAGGTGCGCACGAACGCGTAGTTGTCGAGCACGTCGAGGATGCCGGCGACCGGCTGGACGACATCGTCCTCGCGGAGCTCGGCGTCGTTACCGCCGCCGCCTTCGCCGCCCTGCCGCTCGCCGCGACGACGGCGATCACGGAACCGGCGGCCGCGACGGCCCTGACGGTCGTCGTCGTCGTCCTGGTTGCCGCCGCCGCCGCGGTTCTGGTTGTCGCGGTTCTGGTTGTTGTTGTCGCGATTCTGGTTGTCGCGGTTCTGCTGGCCGCCGCCCTGGTTCTGGCCGCCCTGATCGGACTGGTCACGGCCACGATCGTCGCGGTTGTCGGACTTGTTCTCGGAGCGCTTCTCGCCCTGCTCGGGGCGGTTGTCCTGCGTCTTCTGCTGCTCAGCACCCTCACCGGCAGCACCGGCAGCGCCGGCATCGCGGGAGGCGGCGCGGCGCTCACGGCGCCGCGGCTCGGTGCCGTTGGCTTCGGTCTTCTCGGCGTTCTCAGTGTTCTCGGCGTTCTGACGGGGCTCGCTCGGCTGCTCGGCAGGTGCCACAGGGGCGTCGTCGGCGCGGTGGTTGGTGCCGTTGCTGCCGCCGTTCTGGTGCTCCTTGATCGCGGCGATCAGATCGCTCTTGCGCATCCCGGAGGTTCCCTTGACACCAACCTGGTTGGCCAGGGCACGAAGCTCGGGCAGGACCATCGTCGACAGAGAGCCGGCACGGCCGGCGCCCCCGCTGGAGGGGGTTTCTGCGGTCACGGCGGGCGCCTCCGTCTGCGGGGCGCTCTCTCCAGCCGTGATCAGGTCCGTATCGGTCACGGATTTCCTTTCTTTCCCTCGCCGTTTCGTCGTGGCAAGGGGTTCTGGCATTCAGCCGATTCGCTGAATGCGAAGTCTCACCATCGTCTGTGCGTCAACGGTGATCGCCGGAATTCGCGGCTATATGGCGAACCGTCAGTCCACGAGTTGAACACAAGAGAAATTGGTGGTCGTCCTAGTGTCGGCGCAGGAACAGTCGCTGCGATTGCCTGGACGGGACCGAGAATAGCCCCCTTGACCGCCGGAAAGCAAGAAATCGCCACCGGCGTGTGCGCAACTCAGCGCCCGACCGCGACACCGGAGCCCCAGCGAACTGCCTCGCCGATGCCCATCTCGTTGACGGTGAATCCCTTCGCGATGCCGAACTCGACAGCCTCGGCCGGGAGTTCTGAACTGGTACTGAACGCCAGAACGGCTGGACCAGCACCGGATAGCACCGCTGGCACTCCACAACGCCGCAACACCTGCAGGTATTCCGCCGAGGCGGGCATAGCCGGCCCACGCTGCGGCTGGTGCAAAACGTCGTCGGTGGCCGCCATCAGCAAGTCCGGCCGCTCCGTGAGCGCGACCACCAGCAACGCCGCCCTGCTCAGGTTGAAGCGGGCCGCTTCGTGGGTGACGTGCTCGGGCAGCAATACCCGGGTCTCCGCCGTCGACGACCGCACCTGCGGGATTCCCGGGAACACCCGGATGTCGGGGTGCAGCCGCAGTCCGGCCGCCGCATACGTCGGGGGCGCGGTGCTCGCATCGACCCACGACACCACCGCCCCGCCCAGCACCGAGGCCGAGGCGTTATCAGGGTGACCCTCGAATTCCGAGGCCAGCTGGATCAGCTGAGAATCGGTCAACGGATCCCGATCCGCTTGTGCCAGAAGACCATTCGCCGCAGCAAGTCCACCGACGACGGCCGCTGCCGACGATCCGAGTCCCCTCGAGTGCGGGATCGCGTTGCGGCAGCGCACCACCAGCCCGGCGGCATCCGCACCGCCAGCCGCCAGACCGCGCTGCAGCGCACGGACCACCAGGTGTTCGGGGCCCAGCGGCACCTGGCCGGCGCCCTCCCCCTCGACCTCGACGCTCAGTCCGGCGCCGGTGGTCTCGACGGCGATCTCGTCGTAGAGGGCCAGCGCCAGGCCCAGGCTGTCGAAGCCGGGCCCGAGGTTGGCGCTGGACGCCGCGACGGTCGCGCTGGCCGTCAAACCGGCAGGCAGATTCAAGGTCACCGAGGATCCGTTTCTCAGACCAGGCCCAGCGCGGCGACGACGGCACCGGGATCGACCGGCACGGCGTTGACCGTGGGCATGTCCCGCAATGCGGTATCGGGATCTTTCAGGCCGTTGCCGGTCACCGTGCACACGACGGTGGAACCGGGCTTGACCCAGCCGTCCTCGATCGACTTGAGCAGCCCGGCGATGCTCGCCGCCGATGCCGGCTCGACGAACACGCCCTCGGCCTCGGCGACCAGGTGATATGCGGCCAGGATCTCCTCGTCGGTGGCGGCCAGGAAGCGGCCGCCGGACTCCTGCTGTGCGGCGATAGCGCCATCCCAGGACGCCGGCGAGCCGATGCGGATCGCGGTGGCGATGGTTTCGGGGTTGCTCACCGGCTGGCCGGACACCAGCGGGGCGGCACCGGCGGCCTGCGTTCCCAGCATGCGGGGCAGCTTGTCGGAGATCCCGTCGCGGTGGTACTCGGAGTAGCCCAGCCAGTAGGCGGTGATGTTGCCGGCGTTGCCGACCGGCAGCGAGTGCACGTCAGGCGCCGTCCCCAGCGCGTCGACGATCTCGAATGCCGCGGTCTTCTGGCCCTGGATACGCACCGGGTTGACGCTGTTGACCAGCGCGATCGTCGGGTAGTCGGCGGTGAGCTTGCGCGCCAGCTCCAGGCAGTCGTCGAAGTTGCCGTCGATCTGAATGATCTTGGCGCCGTGCATGACTGCCTGCGCCAGCTTGCCCATCGCGATCTTGCCCTGTGGGATCAGCACCGCGCAGGTGATGCCGGCGCGGGCGGCGTAGGCAGCCGCGGAGGCCGACGTGTTGCCGGTCGAGGCGCACAGCACCGCCTTCTGACCGCGTGCGACGGCGTCGGTGACCGCCATCGTCATACCGCGATCCTTGAACGAACCGGTGGGATTGAGGCCTTCGACCTTCAAATAAACTGTGCAGCCAGTCTTTTCAGAAATCCGCTTGGCACTGATGAGCGGGGTGCCGCCCTCCAGCAATGTGATCGGCGTCCAGTCGGCTGCCACCGGCAGACGGTCGCGGTAGGCCTCGATCAGGCCCGGCCACGGGGTGTGCACGGCGGTCGATTTCGCGGAGCTCATTCGCTGGTTCCTTCCAAACGCAGCACGCTGTTGACTTCCTGAACTGCTTCGTGGTCAGCCAGCGCGGCAACGGTTTCGGACAATGCGGCATCGGTCGCCCGGTGGGTCACCACCACGATGCGCGCCCCGCTGCCGTCACTGATGCCTTCCTGGCGCACCTCGGCGATGCTGACCTCGCGCTTGGCGAATTCCGCTGCCACCGAAGACAACACACCGGGACGGTCGGTGACCGTCATGCTGACGTAGTAGCGGGTCGGGATCATGCCCATCGGCGCGATCGGGAGCTGGGCGTACTTGGACTCGCGCGGACCGCGGCCACCCTGAACCCGGTTGCGCGCCGCCATCACGAGATCACCCATCACCGCCGACGCCGTCGGCGCACCACCGGCTCCCTGGCCGTAGAACATCAGCCTGCCCGCGGCCTCCGCCTCGACGACGACGGCGTTGAACGCGCCGTTGACGGTGGCCAGCGGATGGCTCAGCGGCACCAGCGCCGGGTACACCCGGGCCGAAACCCGCTGCTGGCCATCACTTCCCGTGACACGTTCGCAGATCGACAGCAGTTTGATGGTGCAGCCGAGCGCCTTGGCCGATTCGAAGTCCGCCGGGGTGATCTTGGAAATCCCCTCACGGTAGACGTCGTCGGCGGTGACCCGGGTGTGGAATGCGATGGACGCCAAGATCGCGGCCTTGGCCGCGGCGTCGTATCCCTCGACGTCGGCGGTCGGATCCGCCTCGGCATATCCCAGGGCGCCCGCGTCGGCCAGCGCGGAGCTGTAATCGGCTCCGGTTGAGGCCATTTCGGACAGGATGTAGTTGGTGGTGCCGTTGACGATGCCGGCCACCCGCAGCACGGTGTCACCGGCCAGCGACTGGGTGAGCGGCCGGATCACCGGGATGGCCCCGGCGACAGCGGCTTCGAAATACAGGTCGACATGGGCGCGTTCGGCCGCCTGCGCCAGCTCACCGGTGGACTGGGCCAGCAGTGCCTTGTTCGCGGTCACCACCGACTTGCCGCCCTCGAGCGCGGTCAGGATCGCCTTGCGGGCGGGCTCGACCGGACCCATCACCTCGACGACGAGGTCGACATCCTCGCGGGAGACCAGTTCTTCGACGTTGTCGGTGAGCATCTCGACCGGCAGGCCCCGGTCGGCGGAGACCTTCCGCACCGCGACGCCGCGCAATTCGAGCGGCGCACCGATGCGCGCGGCCAGATCGGGCGCGCTTTCCTGAATGATCCGGGCGACTTCGCTGCCGACGTTGCCCAGCCCCAATACCGCTACACCAATTGCTTTTTCGGTCATTGGCTGTTACCTCACTTCCAGACTCAGCAGGTCGTCGACGGTCTCCCGACGCAGGATCAGGCGGGCCCGCCCGTCACGCACGGCCACCACAGCGGGACGGCCGATCAGGTTGTATCGACTCGACATCGAATAGCAGTAGGCGCCGGTGGCGGCCACCGCGAGCAGGTCGCCGGGAATCACATCCTGCGACACCCAGGTGTCGCGAACGATGATGTCGCCGCTCTCGCAATGCTTCCCGACGATGCGGGCCAACGTGGGCGCCGCGTCGCTGGTGCGCGACACCAGACGGACGTCGTATTCGGAGCCGTACAGCGCCGGGCGGATGTTGTCGCTCATCCCGCCGTCGATGCTGATATAGCGGCGCTGCGCGGTGGGGCTGATCGCGACATCCTTGACCGTGCCCACCTCATACAGGGTCACGGTGCCCGGTCCGGCGATGGCGCGACCGGGCTCGACCACCAGAGCCGGCGTCGGCAGACCAACGGCCGCGGATTCTTTTTCGACGATGGCCTTGAGCTTGTCGGCCAGCTCCTGCATCGGTGGCGGATCATCGTCGGGAAGGTAGGAGATACCCAGTCCCCCACCGAGATCGATCACCGATATCTGCGCGGTCTTCTCGACCCCGAATTCGGCGACCACGTCACGAAGCAGGCCGATGACGCGGCGGGCCGCCACTTCGAAGCCGGCGACGTCGAAGATCTGCGATCCGATGTGGCTGTGCAGACCGACAAGGCGCAGGTGGTCGGTACCGAATACCTTGCGCACTGCGTCCATCGCGGCACCGCTGGCCAGTGACAGACCGAACTTCTGATCCTCGTGCGCGGTGGAGATGAACTCATGGGTGTGCGCCTCGACCCCTGGGGTGACCCGGACCAGCACGTCCTGCACCACACCCGCAGCGCCGGCGATGGCGTCCAGGCGCTCGATCTCGATCTCGGAGTCCAACACGATATGTCCCACCCGGGCCTTGACGGCTGCGGTGAGTTCGTCGACCGATTTGTTGTTGCCGTGCACAGTGATTCGCTCAGCAGGGAAGTTCGCATGCAATGCCACCGCGAGTTCGCCCCCAGTGGCGACGTCCAGCGACAATCCCTCTTCGTCCACCCAGCGGGCGATCTCCGTGCTCAAGAACGCCTTCGACGCATAGTGCACATGATCGCCGCCGCCGAAGGCCGCACCGATCTCCCGGCACCGCGACCGGAAATCATCCTCGTCGATGACGAAAAGCGGTGTGCCGAACTCGCCCGCCAGCGCACTGACGCTCACACCGGCGATGCTTACTTCACCATTGGCATCGCGAACCAAGTTGCGGGGCCAGACATTTGGCGCCAACATCATGAGCTCGTCGGAGCCAATCGGCTTGGCGGGGGCACCGCTGTGGTGAATCTCCTCGGCGTGGCGGGGGCCGGCGGGGTGAGCGTTCACATCCGCTCCGGTGCGCTGACGCCGAGGATCTGAAGACCGTTGGCGATCACCTGACGGGTTGCCGCGCACAGCGCCAGCCGCGCCTTATGAAGGCTCTGCGGTGTTTCATCGCCCATCGGCAGCACCCGGCAGGAGTCGTAGAACCGGTGATAGTCGCCGGCCAGGTCTTCCAGGTAGCGGCAGACCCGATGCGGTTCACGCAGCGACGCACCGGCTTTGAGCACCCGCGCGAACTCACCGAGGTTGCGGATCAGTGCGCCCTCCTTGTCGTGGGTGAGCAGTTCCAGGTGCGCGGTGTCGGGCGCGAGACCAAGATCCGCGGCGTTGCGAGCAAGCGCCGAAAGCCTGGCGTGCGCGTATTGCACGTAGTAGACCGGGTTTTCGTTGGATGCCGACGACCACAGCTGCAGGTCGATATCGATCGGGGTGTCCACCGAGGACCGGGTCAGCGCATAGCGGGCGGCGTCCACGCCGATGGCATCGACGAGATCGTCGAGCGTGATGACGGTCCCCGCGCGCTTACTCATCCGCACCGGCTGGCCGTCACGCACGAGGTTGACCATCTGGCCGATCAGCACCTCGACGGTGTCGGGGTCGTCGCCCAGTGCCGCGGCGGCCGCCTTGAGCCGGGCGATGTAACCGTGGTGGTCGGCGCCGAGCATGTAGATACACAGGTCGAAGCCGCGCTGGCGCTTGTCCAGGTAGTAGGCCAAGTCGCCGGCGATGTAGGCGGGCTGGCCGTCACTCTTGATGACGACGCGGTCCTTGTCGTCGCCGAATTCCGTTGTGCGCAACCAGGTTGCGCCATCCTTCTCGTAGATGTTTCCGGTCTCGCGCAGCTTGGCGATGGCCTGGTCGACCCGGCCGCTGGTGTGCATCGAGTCTTCATGGGTGTACACGTCGAAGTCGGTGCCGAACTCGTGCAGGGACTTCTTGATGTGGTTGAACATCAAGTCGACACCGATCGAACGGAAGGTCTCCTGCTGCTGTTCGGCGGGCTGGCTCATCACGTCGGGCGCCTTGGCCAGCACCTGGTCGGCGATGTCCTTGATGTAGTCGCCGGCGTAGCCGTCCTCGGGCGCCGGCTCCCCCTTGGCCGCGGCCACGAGCGACCGGGCGAACCGGTCGATCTGGGCGCCGTGGTCGTTGAAGTAGTACTCCCTGGTGACGGCCCCGCCCTGGGTGCTCAGCAGCCGGCCCAGCGCATCGCCGACCGCGGCCCAGCGGGTACCGCCGATGTGGATGGGGCCGGTCGGGTTGGCCGAGACGAACTCCAGGTTGATCGAGGTGCCGTCGAGCAGCTGAGAGTTCCCGTAGCCCGGACCGGCGTCGAGGATGTTCTGCACGATCACGCCCTGCGCCGACGCCTCGATCCGCAGGTTCACGAAGCCGGGGCCGGCGACCTCGGCGGCGGCGATCCCGTCGGCGGCGGCCAGCGCGGCAGCCAGCCAACCGGCCAGTTCGCGGGGGTTGGCGCCGACCTTCTTGCCCACCTGCAGGGCCAGGTTTGTCGCATAGTCGCCGTGCTCGGGGTTGCGCGGACGCTCGACGGTCACCGTCTCGGGCAGGGCGGCGGTGTCCAGGTCATGCTCGGTGAGCACCGCGGCGGCGGTGTTCTTGAGCAGCTCGGCGAGGTCGGCGGGTGTCACGGGGGTCCATCCTATGGTCTGGCGTGGTCAGGGCCCGAATCCGCATCCCGCTGCATTCTGCCGCGGTGCGGGGCAGCCGCCGGGATGCGTTAGGCTGTCTGAGCCCAACGGCGCATGTCCGCGTGCGCCCCCGTAGCTCAGGGGATAGAGCGTCTGCCTCCGGAGCAGAAGGCCGCAGGTTCGAATCCTGCCGGGGGCACTCAATTTTCCTTTGGCTTTCCAGCGGCAACCACGCCGGACTGTGGATCACACCCGCGGCTCGGGCGGCACCTGAAGCGCCAGTAGTGCGCAACCCAGGCGACTCGGGCGGCACCGAGGGAAGCAGTCGCGGACCCGCGTCACCAGCCCCGAGGACGGAAGCCCCGGCAGTCCCGGCGGCAGCGGCACAACGGGTGGCACAGCTGTCAGCGGCCCCGACGGCCCCGCTGCCAGCGCGCACCACTGGCAGGGGGCCCAATTGCGCCGACCCGCAAGGCACTTGAGCTGAACCGGGCGCCCAAGATGCTGCCGAGTTGTCTTTGCGCTCTGTGACGAACAGCTACCGCGGCGCCCGTCACCACCCGCCACCGGCTCCGGACCCAAACTGCCCGTCGACGTCGCGCGCAGGCGGTCCGCCCGTCAGCAGGCCGGCCACGTATCAGCTACGAATCGCGGCCGAATATCCATTGGAAGACTGTCAGTAGCGCGTACTTGTCCGGTACGGTCCAAACCAGCAAAGACACATTCGAAACAACGGAGATGTCGGTGGGTCGGGTTCGAGACGGGCGTAACGCGGCGCTTGGTGCGCTGGTCGCCAGTGCACTCGCTGCCGGCGCGTTCACCCCGAC
This sequence comes from Mycobacterium sp. BK086, assembly GCA_004362315.1. GTDB lineage: Bacteria > Actinomycetota > Actinomycetes > Mycobacteriales > Mycobacteriaceae > Mycobacterium. The sequence continues at coordinate 570,644 of SNWL01000007.1, read as the reverse complement.
CCCGGCCGCCAACGCCACCTGCATGTCGGCCTTCGGCCTGAACAACGGCAACGGCTGCACAAGCAACCTGACGACACTCGCGATCGCGATCGGCAACGGCGCGGTCGCGAACGCGGGCAATGCACTGTTCGGCGGTGCCATCGCCATCGGTGACGGCGCCAACGTGCTCACCAATATCGCCGCGTTCACTTTCGGCGGAGCCTTCGGTAACGGAGCCTCCTCGGCGACACTGGGGTCCCTGTTCGGAATCAACCTGCAGTTCGGGCAGGGCACCTCGTCGATCCTGGGCGGCATGCTCAATTTCGTCCTCGGCGCCGCAACATCCGGCGCCACGTCCACTGGCGCCGTCGGGCTCGGGAATATCGCGATTCAACTCGGGCCGGGCACGACGTCGACCGTCGGCGGTTTCAACGTCGCGATCGGCCTGCCGGGCGGCGGCAGTGGTGCCCAGACAACCGGCGCCGCAGGTGTTGGCAATCTCTCCCTGCAGATCGGCGCAGGCACCGTCACCACCGTCGGCCTCCTCAACCTCGCATTGAGCATCGTGCGCAACGGCGGGGGGCTGCAATCCACGTCCGCCGGCGGTATCGGCGCGTGGGCGCTCAACCTCTTGGGCGACGCAGGCGAAGCCTTCGCCCAAGGCCTCTTCACCACCGCGGCGAACATCCTCGGAACGAATACCGTTGCGGTACAGGGCCTTCTGAGCGCAGCCGTGAACTTCATCGGAACCGGCAACGTGGTCCAACTGTTGTCGCAGACCGGATTCCCGGTGGTGCTGGGCCTGGTGATGAACTCGTTCGGCATCGACAACGTCTTGAACGCCCTCAATGGCCCGTTGTCGTTGATGGTCGCGTTCAACCTTGAGGCGCAAAACCTCTTCCTCAAGGGCCCCGGCATCAACATCAACAACTTTCACCTACCGAAGTTCACGCTGCCGCAGTTCAACGCGTCGACCATCTCGATGCCGACGTTCTCCGCGCCCGCATTCCACCTGCCCGAGTTCCACCTGCCCTCACTGCCTGCCGGCGGTAACAGCTCGACAGGCGGAAGCAACAGCTCAACCGGCGGCGACGATGGCACGGAAGAAGGCGTCGGGGGCAGCGGACGCCACGCCGCGTCGTTGCGGACCACAGCCGACGCCGCGCCGGCCACGGCAGCCGTCGACACCACCACAACGACGTCCGAGACCGGCGACGACAGCGGGACCAAGCCCGACACCGCCGCCGGCGGCCGCCATCGCAAGCCCGAGACTGCGAGCGATGCCGGCGGCAGCCAGCCCTCGACGGGTACCGCATCCGGCGGACGCCACCGGAAAGCGGAGTCGTCGAGCGACAACGGCGCGAAGTCGAACGGCAATAGCGGCAGCACCGGCGGTGGAAAGCACCGCAAGCAGTAGCAGCCCGCGGGCTCCCGTCAGCAATACGCGATTGGCCGCGATACCGGGACCGGGCGATGACCAATTCGGGGTGCCCGGTCCGCATGGCCGGCGCCGTGGGCAGCCGTGTGAGCAATTGCACCGGAGTTATCAACCGACCGATATCCAGCTTGAACACGATTGCTTAAGACTGGCAAAGACTTGTATCTACAGCTGCGCGATCGGGTCCAATACCTAATTCAGGTGATAGCCACGCATGCCACCACAGTCGGTCACTTATGCGGTGTGTACCTGGGCTCAGCGCTCGTACCCGCTGATTCGGGGGCGTGAACAGCCTTTGCCGAACAGCCTTGAACTGGGACATCAGTACAACAGTCACAGGCACTTGACGGCGCGTCGCACTCGTCACCGATGCCCGGTGTCGAGCGGATCGCGGCGCACAATGCCCACCAATTGGGAGTCGCGAGTTCAATATCCCCGGGAAAGGCTGTAAGCTCCATCCGCGTCGGGTACGGTCCAATCCAGCAAAGATATCTAGGGTTACAGGGCATATCTATGAATCAGGTTCGGGCGAAGAGCGGTGTGCTGGTTGCCGCTTTGGTGTCCGGCGCGCTCGCGGCGAGCACCCTTGGCGAAGCCCCCGCCGCCAACGCAACCTGTGTCTCCGCGTTCGGTATCGGCAACGGCGGGGGATGCACGAGCAACCTGACGAGTATCGCGATCGCGATCGGAAACGGCGCCGTCGCGAACGCCGGCAATGGCTTCTTCAGCAGCGCGATGTCTTTCGGCACCAACGCAGCCTCCGTGACGACGTTCGGCTTCATGAGTTTCGCGGTGGCAGTAGGCGATGACGCGCGCGCGTCGGTACTGCCCGGACTTCTGAATGTCGCGTGGCAGCAGGGGGCGGGCAGTTCGGCGGCCATGGGCGCGCTCAACTTTGCGATCGGCATTTTGACCTCGGCCAGCGGCGCACAATCGACCGGAGTCGCCGGGGTCGGCAATATCGCCCTGCAAATCGGGCCGGGCAATATGACGAACATCGGCAGCCTCAACCTCACCATTGCCAGTGGGGTCGGTGGCGACGGCAGCAAGTCCACCAGCAGCGGCGGACTCGGCAACTTGTCGCTCAATATCGGTGACGCGGGCGCTGTGCTGACTCAGGGTTTCTTCAATTCGGCCACGAACATGTTGGGCGACAGCATCGTGCAGGCGCAGGGCATCTTGACCGCCGCCGGGAACCTTCTGGGCAACGGCAACGTCATCACCGCGCTGGGCCCGTTCCCCAACACCACGTTGAGCCTGGCGTTCAATTTCTTCGGCGACAACAACACCATCACGGCGGGGTGGGGTCCGTTCGCCATCGCCGGGGCGATTGGCCGGAGTCTGCAGACGATCACGAGGTCGATTCCGGGTATCAACATCAACGGGAGCACCGCGCCCGGGGCGACATCGGTCGCCAGTAGCAAGAAGGCCTCCAGCGCGGCCGCAGTGCGCGCGAGCATCACCGAGACCGCCAGTTCGACGGCATCGCCGGACACCGACGCGCCTAGCGCTGTGGCAGCCACTCGCGGCGTCGGCCAAAAGAAAGCCTCGAGGTCGTCAAACGCCACCAGCAAAAAGTCCGGAACCGGCAGCGGTGGCAAGGGATCATCCGCCAGAGGCTAAACGTAGCCGAGTATTTCTGATTTGCACGTGTCGAGCGCGTCGTTCTAGGGCGTTCTCGCTGTAATTTTCCGATACATAACTGCACTTACAGTGCCTTTGAACTGCGCTTTCTCTACTACCGTTGGAAGTGATCCATAACCGATGCTTTAGATCGCAAATACTCGCCGAGAAGTTGCTAAAATTCACAACTTGTAGCAATTGCTAGGTGGGAGCAAACTATGGCTGCAAGGCATCGTGCGCGGGGTCGGACGACGGCCATGGCAGCTCGACGCGATCCCCGAACCCCTAGCAAGGTTTCGCTCTGGCTCGGGACGGGCGCACTCGCGGTGGGCGTCTGCGCGTCCTTGAGCGCCGCACCCGGCGTCGCCCATGCCGATACCTCCCCCGGCGATGCGACCGGCCACCGCGACACGGGCGCCAAGGTCGCCCCCCGCCGGCACGCGGGCCCACCGGCGGCTGAGCCGAACACCTCGACGCGAGGTGTCGGCGGACCACGTCGGCCTGCCCGTTCCCCCGAGACCACTGGTCGCCCGCACGTGACGCCGGATGCGCTTGCGCGCGCATTTTCCGTAGCCGCCGCCAACGCGTCGCCGAGGGCTTCGGCAACGGTGGATCCGATCACGATCCTGACCGGACGTCCGCTGGTCGGTAACGGAGCCGACGGCACAGCGGACAGCCCGGACGGCAAGCCCGGCGGATGGTTCTACGGCAACGGCGGCGACGGTTGGTCTGCGCCAACGAATTCCGGCCTGAGTGGCGGCAACGGTGGGCTTGCGGGGCTCATCGGAGACGGCGGCAAGGGTGGCGCGGGCGCCGCCGGCCAGGCCGGCGGTAACGGCGGATCGGCGCTCTGGTTCGGCACAGGCGGGGTAGGCGGCGCCGGCGGGGCCGCCACCGTGGCCGGTCAGGACGGCGGCAACGGCGGGGCCGGCGGCCAGGGCGGCTTGATCGGCGGCGGTAACGGCGGAATCGGCGGCGCCGGCGGCGCCGGCCTGGGCTCCGGCAAGGGCGGAAACGGCGGGGACGGCGGCGCCGGGGGCTATCTGAACCTGGCCGGCATCGGCGGAGCCGGTGGCAATAGCGACACCGGCACCGGCGGGACCGGCGGAACCGGCGGCGGGGGCATGCTGTTCGGCGGCGCGGGCGGTCAAGGCGGCAGCGGCGGAACGGGCGGCGCAGGCGGAACCGGCGGCGTGGCGAACAGCTATGGATTCGGAAACGCGGTCGGCGGGGCCGGCGGTCAGGGCGGCACCGGATCGATCGGCGCGGGAGGCGCCGGCGGCGACGGCGGTGTCGCGCTCGTCGGGCCCTATGACTTCACGCTGAACAGCACGGTGCCGGTTCCCATCGGGACCGCCACCGGAGGTGGGGCAGGCAACGGCGGCGCGGGGGCGACTGTCGGCGGGGCCGGCGGCAACGGCGGGATGGCTTACAACTACCTCGCAAACGGCTCTGCCACCGGCGGCGCCGGTGGTGATGGTGCCGATAGTCCGGGGGCAGGACTCGTGGGTGGCGCGGGTGGTAACGGCGGCGTTGCCTATGCCAGCAGCGGCACGGGCGGGGCGGGCGGCAACGGCGGCAGTGGCGGTGCCGCCGGAAACGGCACGGCTGGAACCGATTCCGCGACCGCACCCATCGCGGGTGGGCAGGGCGCGACCGGCGGAGCCGGAGGCGTCGGCGGCAGCGGCGGCGCAGGGCTCCGCGGTGCCACAGGTGGGCAGGGCGGCAACGGCGGCGCAGGCGGCGCAGGGGGCGCAGGGGGCAAGGGCGGCTCCAACATCGGCACGACCGGTGGCAGCGGTGCAGCCGGCGGGCAGGGCGGCACCGGCGGGTCGGGTGGTGCTGCCGGTGCGGGCGGCAGCAATGGCGGCGCGAACGGCACCATGGGCACCGGCGGGACCGGCGGCCTCGGTGGCAATGGCGGTAAGGGCGGCGCGGGCACAACGGGCGTGACCGGCACCTCGGCGACCGCTGGCGGTGTGGGCGGCAGCGGCGGCGATGCCGGGCAGGGTGGCACCGGCGGCGCCGGTGGCGGCAAGGGTGGCATCGGCGGTGTCGGCGGTCTGGCCGGAAACGGCGGCGACGGCGGCACGAACACCGGCAATTCCGGCGGCGCCGGAGGCGGCGGCGGACAAGGCGGCACCGGCGGCAACGCGGGCGCAGCCGGCGCCGGCGGGTCGGGTGGCGGTGCCGCAGGCAGCGCCGGGACCGCCGGCGATGGCGGTAACGGCGGCAACGGCGGGGCCGGCGCGATCGGCAGCACCGGGACGACCGGAACCTCCGCCACGGCAGGCGGATCGGGCGGCCAGGGCGGCAACGCCGGCGCCGGCGGCGCGGGCGGCGCGGGCAGCGGCGGAGTCGGCGGCGGTAAGGGCGGCAACGGCGGCGTCGGCGGTCTGGCCGGAAACGGCGGCGACGGCGGCACGAACACCGGCAATTCCGGCGGCGCCGGAGGCGGCGGCGGACAAGGCGGCACCGGCGGCAACGCCGGAGCGGCCGGCGCTGCGGGCGCCGGTGGCGGGAGCGCAGGTTCGGCCGGCACCGCAGGTGCCGGCGGTAACGGCGGTAACGGCGGTGGCGGCGGTACGGGCACGGCCGGGACGAACGGCACGACGGCGACTGCGGGTAGCCAGGGTGGTGCCGCGGGTGCGGGCGGCGCGGGCGGCAACGGTGGCGCGGGCAGCGGCGGAGTCGGCGGCGGTACCGGTGGCATCGGCGGCAAGGGCGGGACCGGCGGCGGGGGCGGCCAGGGCGGAACCAATACCGGCAGCGCGGGCGGAGCCGGCGCTGCCGGTGGACAAGGTGGCACCGGCGGAAACGCCGGCGCCGCAGGCGTCGGCGGGACCGGCGGCGGCACGAACGGCACGAACGGGAGCGCCGGCAACGGCGGTGCCGGAGGCAACGGCGGTGGCGGCGGTACCGGCACAGCCGGTTCCGGCAGCGCGACCGCCGCCGCGGGCGGTACCGGCGGCACCGGCGGCAGCGGCGGAGCAGGCGGTCAGGGTGGCACCGGCGGCGCGGGAATCTCCGGGGCAGGCGGCGGCACCGGCGGGCAAGGCGGTATCGGCGGCCTCGCCGGAAACGGCGGCACCGGCGGCGCCAACACGGGCGTTCTCGGTGGCGCCGGTGGCGGCGGCGGGCAAGGCGGTACCGGCGGCAACGCCGGCGCCGCAGGCAGCGCCGGCGCGAACGGCGGCGCGGCCGGCAGCGTCGGCAGTGCCGGCGCCGGTGGCACCGGCGGCAACGGTGGTGCGGGAGGCACCGGCACCGCGGGCACAGGCAGCACAACGGCCGCGGCAGGCGGCAACGGCGGTACCGGTGGCGCGGGCGGCGCCGGTGGCCAAGGCGGCACGGGCGGCAATGGCGGCACGGGTACCGGCGGCGCCGGCGGGCAGGGCGGCGGCGGCGGCCTGGCCGGCGCAGGCGGCGCCGGAGGCGCCAACACCGGCGTTCTCGGCGGCGCCGGTGGCGGCGGCGGGCAAGGCGGTACCGGCGGCAACGCAGGCGCCGCAGGCAGCGGCGGCGCGGGAACCGCAGGCACCGGAACCGCCGGTGGCGTGGGCACCGCCGGCAACGGCGGCGCCGGAGGCAACGGCGGTGGCGGCGGCACCGGCACCGCGGGCACGGGAAGCACCACAGCCGCGGCAGGCGGCACCGGCGGGACCGGTGGCGGCGGCGGCTCAGGTGGCCAAGGCGGAGCCGGCGGCAACGGTATCGGCGGAGTCGGTGGCGGCACCGGTGGCCAGGGTGGCGCAGGCGGGCTGGCCGGCACCGGCGGTGCGGGCGGCAACAACACCGGAACGACCAGTGGCGCAGGCGGTGTCGGCGGCAACGGCGGAACCGGCGGCAACGGCGGGGCGTCGGGCACCGCCGGCACGAACGGCGGAACCAACGGCACTGCCGGTGCGGCCGGCAACGGCGGCACGGGCGGCGCGGGCGGTAGCGGCGGCTCGGGCACCACCGGCACGACAGCTGGAACGGGCGGTACGGGCGGCGCGGCCGGCAACGGCGGCGCCGGCGGAACGGGCGGCAACGGCATCGGCGGTACCGGCGGCGGTACGGGCGGACAAGGTGGCGTCGGCGGCAAGGGCGGCACCGGCGGAACCGGCGGCACCGACACCACGACAGGCGATGCCGCCGCCAACGGCGGCGGAGGCGGCAAGGGCGGCACCGGTGGTACGGCCGGCACAGGCGGCACAGGCGGCGGTACTAACGGCGCTGCGGGCCAGGGTGGCGCCGGTGGCACCGGCGGAACGGGTGGTGCCGGCAACAACGGCACGAGCGGCACCGCTCCCACCGCAGGCAACGCCGGCGGACAGGGCGGAGCCGCCGGCGCGGGCGGCACCGGCGGTACGGGTATCGGCGGCGTCGGCGGCGGCGCCGGCGGACAGGGCGGCGTCGGCGGCACGGGCGGTGGCGGCGGCACTGGCGGCAGTAACACCGGCAGCAACGGCGGTAACGGCAACGCCGGCGGTGGCGGCGGCAAGGGCGGCCTCGGCGGCGCGGCCGGTGCGGGCACCAACGGCGGCGCCAACGGCACCGGTGGCGCCGGTGGCCTCGGCGGCAACGGTGGTGGCGGCGGCACCGGCGATATCGGCACCAACGGCACGGTGCCCACCGTCGGCGGCAACGGCGGCACCGGCGGAACCGCCGGTGGCGGTGGCACCGGCGGCGCGGGTATCTCCGGGGTCGGCGGCGGCAACGGCGGTGGCGGCGGCACCGGCGGAACCGGCGGCACTGGCGGCCGAGGCGGCAACGGCACCGGAACCAACACGTCTGGCGCCAAGGGCGGAACCGGCGGAACCGGCGGTTCGGGCGGTGGCGGCGGCGCCGGCACCGACGGCGGTTCGGGCGGTGCGGGCGGAAACGCCAACACCGCGGGCAACGGCGGGAACGGAGGCACCTCCAACGGCACCGGCACCGGTGGTGGCGGTGGAACCGGCGGCACGGCCGGCGTCGGCGGCAACGGCGGCAATGCCGGTGGAGGCAACGGGACGGGCGGATCCGGTGGGACCGGCGGCACCGCGGGAAGTGGCGGAACGGGTGGGGCCGGCACCGGCGCGAACGGCCCCGGCGGCGCAGGCGGCGGTGGTGCTGTCGGCGGCACCGGCGGAACCGGCGGCACCGGGAGCGGCTCGGGAACCGGTGGCACGGGCGGGACCGGCGGGGCCGGCGGTGGCGGCGGAACCGGCGGCACCGGAAAGGCCGGCGCAAGCGCGGGCAAGGCCGGCGGTGGTGGCGGCTCGGGCAATACGGGCGGTGCGCCCAGCGGGGTCAACGGCGGCAGTGGCGGAACCGGCGGCACCGCGGGCACGGGCGGGGCCGGCGGCACCTGATCGCAGTTGCCCCGAGACGGGCGATCGAGAGTTTGCCCTGACTCCGAATCACACGTTGCTACCATGTGGACGCTCAAAGCATTGGCGAACATGGGAGCAAACCATGGCTGCACGGCATCGTGCGACTCACCGGGCGATGTCCCGAGTACAGCGCACGACCGCCCGCCATCGCGGCCAGCAGCCGCACAGCAAAGTCTCATTCTGGCTGGGAGCAGGCGCTCTGACCGTAGGCGTCTGCGCTTCGCTCGGCGGCGCCACCGGGATCGCCAACGCCGACTCCTCGGGCAGTGACTCCGCGTCGTCGAGCCACAGCGCCACCGGCCCCAAGGTGGGACACTCCGGGCGTTCCACGGCGTCGAAAGCCACTGGTGGCTCCAAGACGAACTCGCCGAAATCGACGACCGGGAAACGCACGGGCACCACCACGGTGTCGGCCACGCCCGCCGCAGCGACCGAAGCCACCACGGAGTCGGTTCCCACCGTCACGCAGGCAGCCAGCGCACGGACGACGACCACCTTGGCCGCCGCGGACACTCCGACCACTCCGCCGAATCTGTCGATAAACGACGTGATCGCCACGATCGTCGCGTACGCCCGCACGGCGGGTGGCGGCCCGACGGTGACGATCAGCCTCCCCGAGATCATCACCGCGCTCGTCACCAACGAGTGGCAGGGCCGCCCGATCATCGGCAACGGCGTAGACGGCACCGCGGCGAGCCCCGATGGGCAGGGCGGCGGCTGGCTGCTGGGCAGCGGCGGCAAGGGTTACACCTGGACGGACGCGACCTGTACCGATAGCGCGGGCTGCACCGGCGGCGACGGCGGCGCGGGCGGGCTGATCGGCAATGGCGGTAACGGCGGAGATGGCGCGAACGGGGGTGCCGGCGGCAACGGCGGCTCGGCAGTGCTGTTCGGCTCGGGCGGAAGTGGCGGAGCCGGCGGCGCCAGCTCCGGCGTCGGCGGTGACGGTGGCGCGGGTGGCACCGGCGGCCTCATCGGCGGCAATGGCGGAGACGGCGGCAAGGGTGGCGACGGCGCCACCGGTGGCAACGGCGGCGCGGGCGGCTCGGTCATCAGCTTCGGATTCGGCTACTTCGCCGGCGCATATCACGCCGGAAGCGTCACCGGCGGGAATGGCGGAGCAGGCGGAAACGGCACCACCGGAGCGGGCGGAAACGGCGGAGCCGGTGGCGCGGCAGATCTCGGGAGTGACCCCCTCTTCAGCCTGCTGGTGTCGGTGGCCGGCGCATTGACGGGTGCGACTGGGCCGGGCGCAGCGGTCGGCGGCAACGGCGGCGCAGGCGGAGACGGCACGACGGGCGGCGACGGCGGTCTCGGCGGTCTTGCCTACAACTACGGCGCAGGAAATTCCGTCGGTGGCGACGGCGGCAATGGCGGCGACGGCACCACCGCGGGCGGGCTGGGTGCGACCGGCGGAACCGCTTGGGCGGCAAGCGGTTCGGCCACCAACGGCACCGACGGCACCAACGGAACGCCCTAGCTCAGCCGTCCAGGCGGACGAACTGCTTGCGCTGGTAGAGATCCACCGAGGATTGTCGCCTGACCTTGCCACTGGTGGTGACCGGGATCGAACCCCCGCCCACCAGAACCAGATCGGACACCGCGATGCCGTGCGTGTTCGAGATCGCCGACGTCACGTCGCGCTTGATGGCCTCGAGGTGCTGCTTGGCCTCTTCGTCGGAATCGCCACGCTTCCTGACCTCCATCACGACGACCAGCTTCTCCACGTCGTCATCCGGAACGGCGATCGCCACACAACGGCCCTTGGTGATCTCCGTGACCGTCGCCTCGATGTCATCGGGAGAATGATTGCGGCCGTAGATGATCAACAGATCCTTGATCCGGCCGACGACGAACAGCTCGCCATCCGAGATGAAGCCGACGTCGCCGGTCTTCAGCCACGGGCCTTCGGGCGTGCCTGCCGACGGTGCGACGATGGTGCCGCCGAAGGTGCGGGCGGTCTCCTCCGGGTTTTCCCAGTAGCCGATGCTGACGTTGTCGCCATGGCACCAGATCTCCCCGGTCTTCCCGTCCGGAACCTCGGTGCGGGTCTCCGGATCGACGATCCGCAGGACCGGCGAGCGCGAGCTGATCGGACCGTCGTAACTGACCAGCGGGGTGCCGTCCTCGCCGGAACGCTTGGCCTCGCCGGCGGTCAGGGCATCGGTGTCGAAGTACACGACCTTGATCGGGTCTTCGGGCCTGGGGGTCGACATGTACAGGGTGGCCTCGGCCATGCCGTACGACGGCTGAATCACCGCCTCGCTCAGATTGAAACGGGCGAATCGGTCGGTGAAGCGCTTGATCGTCGCGGGCTGAACCCGCTCGGCGCCGCTCTGGATGGTGTGCACGCCGCCGAGGTCCAGCCCGGCCATGTCCTCATCAGAAGTCTTCCTGGTGGCCAGGTCGAACGCGAAGTTCGGTGCCGCGGTGAAGGGGCACGGATTGGTCGCCAGCAGCTGCATCCAGCGCGCCGGCCGCACCAGGAACGACGCCGGGCTGGTCAGCACGGCGCTGGTCCCCAGAACAATCGGCGAGCAAACCCCCAGGATCAATCCCAGATCGTGGAAGAACGGCAGCCACGACACGAACGTCAGATCGGGCGGGGTGACCCCGGCATGCCTCGAGTAATCGGTGGTGATCTGTTGCAGATTGGTGAAAAGGTTTGTGTACGAGATCATCACACCAGCCGGTGAGCGCGTCGAACCGGAGGTGTACTGCAGATACGCGGTGGCGTGCGGATTGTCGTTCTCGTACATCGCGGGCGCCCCTGGCCGCGGCGGAGCATCGAGGTCGAGCAAATCGACCTCGATGATGGCCGGCGGCGCCTGCCCGGGGTTGGGGACGATGCTGCGACTCACCTCGGCCACAACGGCGGACGTCGTGAGCACGGCAACGGGTGATGCGTCGCGCATGACCGACTCGACCCGTTCGTCGGTGACACCGCCCATGGGGACCGAGAGCGGAACGGGAATCACACCGGCGTGCAGGGCGCCCAGGAACGCAACGATGTATTCCAGGCTTTGGGGGGCGATGATCATCGCGCGATCGCCGGGTGACGCGGTCAGGCTGAGCTCGCGGGCGAAGTTGGCAACGCGCCGATACAACTGCGGCCACGTCAGGCTGACCGGGACGCCGGCCCAGTCCTGGTCGTAGTCCATGAACGTGTACGCAATGTCATCCGGCTGCATGCTGGCGCGTTCGCGCAGCAGGGCCGGAATCGATGCCTCAATCGCCTGTGTCACGGCAAGCAAGCTATCAAAAGCCGTAGCGCCCTCACTTTCGAACAGCCAAGTTAAGTGACGCCCTCGTCAACCGTTGCGCGCCGCCCTAACCAGTCCGCTTAGCGCGCTCGGCAAACTCCCCTGCCACCGGCTTTCCTGTGCACTTACCTGCGAATCAAGCAAACTTGACCCGGGACGCTGCGTCTGCGTCAATAATCGTCTTGCCCGGGTTGGGGGACCAGAGGTGAGTCAAGCAACGGACTGGACTGCGGCTTCGTTGCTGTTGAGGAGACGGGATGGTTTCATTCGGTGCGATCGGTGATCGGCCAAGCGGCTCAAGTACCCCGATTTCCCCAGCCGCTATGAGCTCCAAGTCGACAATTCCGGTCGCCGTCATCGGTATGGCTTGCCGGCTTCCCGGCGGTATCGAGTCCCCCGAGCAGCTCTGGGAAGCGCTGCGGAACGGCGCCGACCTGGTCACCGAAGTGCCGCGGGACCGCTGGGACAACGACGAGTACTACGACCCGGAGCCGGGCGTACCGGGCCGCACCTCGTCGAAGTGGGGCGCCTTCCTCGACGACGTTGCCGGCTTCGATTCGGAATTCTTCGGCATCAACGAGCGCGAGGCAGCCGCGATCGACCCGCAACACCGTTTGCTGCTCGAGACCGCGTGGGAGGCCATGGAGCATGCCGGGCTCGCACCGGAAGCCCTGAAAGACTCACTGACGGGCGTGTTCACCGGGCTGTCGCACTCCGACTACCAGTCGGTGTCGGCGGAGTCCGAGGCCATGGAGGGGCCCTACGGGTTCTCCGGCAACACGTTCAGCATGGCCTCCGGCCGCATCGCCTACACGCTGGGGCTGCACGGTCCCGCGATGGCGGTCGACACCGCATGTTCGTCCGGGCTGCTCGCCGTGCACATGGGCTGCCGCAGCCTGAGCGACGGCGAGAGCGACCTCGCCCTCGCCGGCGGCGCATACGTGATGCTGGACCCGCGCAAGTACGTCGCGGGAACCGCGGCGGGCCATCTCTCCCCCACCGGGCGCTGCCAAGCCTTCGACGTCGAGGCCGACGGCTACGTCGCCGGCGAGGCCTGTGCGATGGTGCTCCTCAAGCGCCTGCCGGACGCGATCCGCGACGGCGACCGCATCCTGGCCGTCATCCGGGGTACGGCCGTCAACCACGACGGCCACACGGTGAACACCTCCACTCCCTCGGTCACCGCTCAGGCCGCTGTGTATCGGGCAGCGCTGGCGGCCGCGGATGTCGACGCAAATAGTGTCGGCCTGGTCGAGGCGCACGGGCCGGGCACTCCGGTGGGCGATCCCATCGAATACACCAGCCTGAGCGACGTGTACGGGCTCGACACGCCCTGCGCGCTCGGATCGGTGAAGACCAACGTCGGCCACTCGCAGTCCGCCTCCGGTGTCATCGGCCTGATCAAGGCGATCCTGGCGTTGCAGCACGGCACGATCCCCCGCAATCTGCATTTCACCCGCCTGCCCGACGATCTGGCCAAAATCCCCACGAAACTCTTTGTCCCCGTGGAGAACACCGAGTGGCCGGTAAACGGCTCCCATCCGCGCCGCGCGGCGGTGTCGTCGTACGGAGTGTCGGGGACCAATGTCCACGCCGTCCTGGAGCAAGGTCCTGAGCCGCAGGCAACACGCAGCACGAGCGCAGATCGCAACGACGCTCCCCCCGCACCGCTGCTCTTCCCGCTCTCGTCGACCTCAGCCGACGGCCTGCGGCGCTCGGCCGGCCGGCTGGCCCAGTGGGTGCAGACCCACGACGAGGTGACACTGCCGAATCTCGGGTACACGCTCGCGCGCCGCCGCGCGCACCGCCCGGTTCGCACCGCCGTCCACGCGACCAGCGGGTCGGAGCTGACCGCGGCGTTGCTCGAGGTCGCCGCCGACGAGGCGCCCCACCCTGCCGCACTGGCACACGACGATCGCGGGCCGGTCTGGGTGTTCTCCGGACAGGGCTCCCAATGGGCTCGGATGGGCGCGCCGCTGCTCGACACCGAGCCGGTTTTCGCGGCCACCGTGGCACAGCTCGAGCCGATGATCGCCGCCGAGTCCGGATTCTCGGTCACCGCGGCGATCACCGCACCGGACGTGGTGAGCGGCGACGCGCAGTTGCAGCCGGCGGTATTCGCCATTCAGGTGGCACTGGCCGCCACCATGAAGGCGTACGGCGCACGTCCTGGCGCTGTCATCGGGTATTCGATGGGCGAGGTGGCCGCGGCGGTTGTCGCCGGGGCGCTGTCCCTCGAAGACGGGGTTCGGGTGATCTGCAGGCGCTCGCAGCTGATGGCGCGCCTCGCCGGCTCCGGAATCATGGCATCGGTGGAACTGCCTGCCAAGCAAGTACTTTCGGAGCTGACGCTGGGCGGCATCAAGGACGTCGTCGTCGGGGTGGTCGCGTCACCGGACTCCACGGTGATCAGCGGCGCGACCGAGACTGTTCGCGAGCTGATGGCGACGTGGGAAGAACGCGACGTGATGGTCCGCCAGTCCGTGATCGACGTCGCGGCCCACTCTCCCCTTGTCGATCCGATTCTTCCTGAGCTCACCGAGGCTCTCGCCGAGATCAAAGCGCTGACGCCGCAGATTCCGTTCTACTCGGCGACCGGCTTCGACCCCCGCGAAGAACCGGTGTGCAACAACAAGTACTGGGCCAAGAACCTGCGCAACACCGTGCGATTCGCCGCGGCCGCACGAGCCGCACTGGAAGACGGATACCGGGTGTTCGCCGAACTGGCACCGCACCCGATGCTCACGCACACCATCGAACGGACCGCCAAGAACCTGGACGCGCCGGTCGCCACGTTCGCCGCGTTGCGCCGTGAGCAGACGTTGCCGCACGGGCTTCGCGGCCTGGTGGCCGATTTGCACAGTGCCGGTGCCGAAGTCGACTTCTCGGTGCTGTATCCGGATGGACAACTGGTCGACGCACCGCTGCCGGCGTGGACACGACGCAGGCTGTGGCTGGACCACGACGGCCACGAGACACAGTCACACGGCGGTTTCACCGTGTCCGTCCATCCGCTCCTCGGCCCGCACGTGCGCTTGCCGGAGGAGCCGGAGCGCCACGTGTGGCAGGCCCAGGTCGGTACCGTCGCCCAGCCCTGGCTCGCGGATCACACGATTCGAACCGTGGCGGTACTGCCCGGCGCCGCCTATTGCGAGATGGCCCTGGCTGCGGCGCACGCCGTGCTCGGAGAAGCCGCCGAGGTTCGCGATATCCGTTTCGAGCACGCGCTGTTGCTCGACGACGAAACCACCATCGGCGCATCGGCGGCACTGTCCTCCCCCGGCGCCGTCGACTTCCTCGTCGAATCCGATGACGGCGGGCGCCAAGCACGGCAAGCCAGCGCGGTGCTGTACACCGCAGACGACGAGCCGCCCGCCGCATACGATATCGCCGCCCTGCTCGCCGCCCACCCGCATCGCACCGGAGGCGACGAGGTGCGCGACCGGTTGGACCAGCTCGGCGTGCACTACGGGCCCGCGTTCTGTGGCCTTGGTGATATCCACACCGGCGATGACGCCAGCGGCAGCGTGCTGGCCGAAGTCGCACTTCCCCGCCAAATCCGGATGCAACAGGGCGCGTACGGCGTGCACCCGGCACTGCTGGACGCCTGCTTCCAGGCAGTTGCCGCCAGTCCGCAGCTCCAAGCCGGCATGGCGGGACTGCCATTGGGAGTGGGACGACTGCGCTCCTACGGACCGGCCCGCAACGCCCACTACTGCTACGCCCGAGTCACTCAAATCGATTCTGCCGGAATCGAGGCCGATCTCGACGTTCTCGACCAGGACGGCACTGTTCTGCTCAGTGTGCGGGGATTGATCTGCGGTACAGGGGAATCCGAAGAGGCTCAGCAGGAGCGGCTGCTCGGCGAGCGCCTGTTGGCCATCGAATGGCAGCAGCGGCAGCTGCCGGAGCCGACTCACGTCGACGCCGGCACCTGGCTGTTGATCAGCACCACCGCCACCGCTGACCTGCTCGGCAACGCACTGACCGACACCTTGAAAAACCAAGGTGCACAGTGCAACACGATGAGCTGGCCACCGAATGCCGACCACGCCTCCCACACCACGCACCTGGCCGAGCACCTGCGTTCCGGCAAGGTGACCGGCGCGGTGATCCTCACCGGACCGAAGACCAGCGAGGGCTCCGACCAATCCCCGCTCGTGGGAAGCGAATACGTCCAGCATCTGGCGCGCATCACGCGGGAGTTGGCGCAGACGACGGGCCACATCCCGCACTTGTTCGTGGTCACGCGTGCGGCCCAGACCGTCGTGGACGGCGATGTCGCCAACCTGGAGCAGGGCGGTCTGCGCGGGCTGGTGCGGGTGATCAGCACCGAATACCCGCACCTGCACGCCACCCAGATCGACGTCGACGACAGCACCGATGCAGAACAACTGACCAGGCAGCTGTTCTGCGGGTCCAAGGAAGACGAGACCGCCTGGCGCGACGGCGCGTGGTACACGGCCCGCATGCGGCCCAGCCCGTTGCGATCCGATGAGCGGCAGATGCTCGTCGCCGACAACGACTCCGAGGGCATGCGGCTGCAGATCCGCACGCCCGGCGACTTGGAAACCTTGGAACTGGTTGCCAGCGAACGCGTTACGCCGGGCCCGGGGCAGATCGAGGTCGCTGTCGGCGTGTCCAGCATCAACTTTGCCGATGTGCTGGTCGCGATGGGGCTCTTCCCCGCCATCGAGGGCGGCTTGCCCGAGCTGGGGATGGATTTCGCAGGCGTGGTCACCGCGGTCGGTCCGGACGTCACCGACCATCGCGTCGGCGACCGGGTCGGCGGGTTCTCCGCGAACGGATGCTGGGGCACGTTCGTCACCTGTGATGCCCGGCTCGCGGTGACGCTTCCGGACGCCCTGACCGATCACCAGGCAGTGGCGGTGGCAACCGCGAGCGCCACCGCGTGGTACGGCCTGCACGAGCAGGCTCGGATCGGGGCAGGTGACCGGGTTCTGATCCACTCCGCGACCGGCGGTGTCGGCCAGGCCGCCATCGGAGTCGCGCGGGCCGCGGGCGCCGAGATCTTCGCGACCGCGGGTAGCGAGGAACGTCGACAAATGCTGCGCGACATGGGGATCGAACATGTCTACGACTCGCGCAGCACCGACTTCGCCGACCAGATCCGCCACGACACCGACGGTTACGGCGTGGATATCGTGCTCAACTCCCTCACCGGGGCAGCCCAGCGCGCCGGATTCGAGCTCCTGGCCACCGGGGGGCGGTTCGTCGAGATCGGCAAGCGCGACGTCTACGGGAACACCCGACTGGGCTTGTTCCCGTTCCGGCGAAACCTGACGTTCTACTACGTGGACCTGGCACTGATGTCGCTGAGCCATCCCCAGCGGATCGGCGACCTGCTGCGCACCGTGTATCAGCTTGTGGCAGAAGGCGAATTGCCGCCGGCCGCGCACACCGAGTACCCGTTGGCCGATGCCGCGACCGCGATCCGGGTGATGGGCGCGGCCCAGCACACGGGCAAGCTGCTGTTGGAGATCCCGCGAACCGGGACCAGCAACGTCGTGGTTCCGCCGGAGCAGGCCAATGCCTTCCGCGCTGACGGCGCCTACCTGGTCACCGGCGGGCTGGGTGGCCTGGGATTGTTCCTGGCCGAGAAGATGGCCGTCGCGGGCTGCGGCCGGATCGTGCTGACCTCCCGTTCGCAGCCGACCCTCAAGGCGCTGGAAACGATCGAGCTGATCCGCGCGATGGGCGCCGAGGTCGTCGTGCACTGCGGTGACATCGCGGATCCCGCGACCGCACAGAAAATGGTGGAGGCCGCCACCGCCACCGGACTGCCGGTCCGGGGTGTCCTGCACGCCGCGGCCGTCATCGAGGATGCCACGCTGGCCAACATCACCGACGAACTGATCGAGCGTGATTGGGCGCCAAAGGTTTACGGCGCGTGGAATCTGCACAGCGCCACCGCCGATCAACCGGTCGACTGGTTCTGCTCGTTCTCGTCGGCGTCCGCGCTGGTGGGCTCGCCCGGGCAGGGGGCCTACGCCGCGGCCAACAGCTGGCTGGATGCGTTCACCCGCTGGCGGCGAGCCCGAGGCCTCCCGGGCACCGCGATCGCCTGGGGCCCCTGGGCCCAGATCGGGCGCGCCACTGAGCTCGCCGAGAGCGCAGGCGTGGCCATCGCTCCCGACGAGGGCGCGTATGCACTGGACGTGTTGCTGCGCCACGACCGGGCCTACACCGGTTATGCACCGACCACCGGCAGCACGTGGTTGACCGAGTTCGCCGAGCGGACGCCGTTCGCCGAAGCATTCAACACCGTCGGAGAAACTCAAACGGGCACAAGCAAACTGCTCGCCGAGCTCAGCGGGACGCCGCGGGCGGAGTGGCCGACCCGATTGCGCCGCCTGATCTCCGACCAGGTGAGCCTGATTCTGCGTCGCAATATCGAGCCCGACCGGCCGCTGGCCGAATACGGCGTGGACTCGCTGGGAGCGTTGGAATTACGCACCCGACTGGAATCCGAAACGGGTGTGCGCTTGACGTCCGGCGACCTCGCCGTCGGCACCGTTCGCGGGCTGGCGGAACTGCTGTGCGAAAAGCTGGCACCGACCAACAGCGACGCGCCGGCCTAGCCGCCATGTCGGATACCCGGCGCGACATCGGCACAGGCATGCGCAACTGGACAGAGATCTTGGGAGGATCGTGAACGCCGTTCTCAGAGTGGCCGCCTTGGGCTTCAGCCAGCTCGTCGCGATCGGCCTGCTGGTGTTCCTGCCGGCCGGCACCGTGAACTACTGGCAGGCGTGGACCTTCTTGGCGGTGTTCGCGCTGACGGCGTGGTTCCCGAGCATCTACCTACAGATTACGAATCCCGTTGTCCTGGAGCGTCGGATGCGCAGCGGGCCGATCGCCGAAGGCCGGGCGGTGCAGAAGATCGTCATGCTCGGCCTCTACGGATCTCTGGTGGCGATCTGTGTGGTCAGTGCACTCGACCACCGCTTCGGCTGGTCATCGGTACCGGCAGCACTCTGCGTGCTCGGCAACGTCTTGGCCGGCGGCGGCTTGATCGTGACGGTGCTGGTGGCCGTCCAAAACACCTTTGCCTCCACCACCGTTCAGGTCGAGACGGGCCAGACGGTCGTCAGTACCGGCCTCTACGGCCTGGTGCGGCACCCCATGTACACCGGCAACGTGCTGATCCTGGTCGGTCTGCCCCTCGCGCTGGGCTCCTTCTGGGCACTCGCATTCGTCATGCCTGGCGTGGCCGTCCTCGCCGCGCGCATCCATGACGAGGAGAGGCTGCTCGGCGACGAGTTGGACGGATACCGCGAATACACCCAGAAGGTCCGCTCACGCCTGATTCCCTACATGTGGTGACGGGCGGCCTCAGGTGACTGATCTACACGTGCGGAAGTTGCGATTCGGCTTCGCCGACTATCCCGTTCCGTTCAACTGGAATCCGTCCGATCCCGCCTTCTCCTGCGCGGCCAACTTGCTGTCGTTCCTGTTTCTCGCGGTGGAGAAGATGATCAGCGCGACGGTCCACGAGGTACTCCCCACGATCACCGACCAGGAAATCGCCGAGGAGGCTTTGGCATTCGTCCGTCAAGAGGGCCAGCACAGCATGGCGCACCGCCAGCATGCCAAGGGTCTGATCAAGGGCTATCCGGCGCTGGAAGAGACCCTTGACGAGATCATGGCCGCCTATGACGAGATGACCGCGAACACGTCGGTGAACTACCGATTGGCCTACATCGCCGATCTGGAGGCGACGTTCACACCGACGTTCACGATGATGCTCAACAACGCGGACACCTTGTTCGCGCCCGGCGACGACCGGGTGGCCTCGTTGTTCCTCTGGCATTTCGTCGAAGAAATGGAACATCGCAGTTCGGCGCTGATCATCTACAACGCCGTCGTCGGCGATCCGTGGTATCGGATGCGGATAGCTCCGTCGGTGTTCCAGCACGGCGGAGAGGTGATGGTCAAGGCCACCAGAAGCTTCAACAAGCACATTCCACTCGAAGAGCGCAAGGTCGACGCCACTTCGATGTTCGGCAGTCCGGGCTTGAAGGCGACTCTGTCCAATAGATTTCCGTTGCTTCAGAAGTATCGGCAATTCGATATCCCCAACTACGGGCCGATCCAGAAGTTCTATCCGCACATCCCGCTGCGCGAGCAGGCGGTCGCGGCGTTCGGGGTGATGCGCAGCCAGCTTCCCGGTCACAATCCCGCCAAGCAGAAACTCCCCCGCCTGGCCACTGAATGGCTTGCCCGCTATGAGGCAGGCTACGACGTCACCCGCTGGTACACCGCGGGAAACCAAGCCTCACAAGGCTAGTGCGCTGCGGCTCTGCTCATGTCCCGCACTGTGGGCGCCGCGAGGAAGTCAGGCAGCGTCACCGCCGCACCAACGGCCGCGTTGATCGCCGCGACGGCACGCATCGCCGACAGTGAATCTCCGCCCAGATCGAAGAACGAGTCGTCGACCCCGACGCGATCAACCCCCAGGATCTGGGAGTAGATGCCACACAGCGTGTGTTCGGTGTCGCCGTCGGGCGCGCTGTAGGCACTCCCGCCCGACGGTGCGGTAGCCCGAAGCGGCTGGCTGTCCCCCGTCGCGAGCGGGCGTCCCGGGTCGGCAACCATGTCGACGAGTGCCCGATCGAGATCGGCAACGATCCGCTGAATGCTGTCTTCGTCGAACACATCGGTGCGGTATTGGATCCGCAGGTCCAGCTCAGCGCCCGGTACCGCTTGGACCGTGAGCGGATAGTGGTAGTAGTCGCGGCTGGCGACGTCGGTTACCGACAGCCCGTCGGCTCCCGTCAGCAGTGAGGTGTCGGTCGGGTAGTTCTCGAACACGAATACGGTGTCGAAGAGCTTCGCCTGACCTGCGACATGGTGAATATCGTTGAGCCCCAGGTACTCGTACTCGAATGTGCGGCTCCGGCTGTCCCGCAATTGTCCGAGCAGGTCGGTGACGGTGCCGCCGGGCGCGACGGTGACCCGCATCGGCACCGTGTTGATCAGCAGGCCCACCATCGAATCCGCGCCCGCGACTTCATCGGGCCGGCCGGCTACCACGACGCCGAAGGCGATGTCGCGCTGACCGGTCATCGACATCAGGAGCTGCGTCCAGGCCGCCTGCAGGACGGTGCTGACCGTGGTCTGGTGAGTCCGGGCGAGCTCGTTCAGCGCCTGCGTGGTCTCTTCTGAAACCCGAAGCGAGGTAACGTTTCGCGGTCCGGCCCCCACGTTCGGCGGGCCAACCAGGGTCGGTGTGCTGAAGCCGGCCAACGCCTCCGCCCAGACGGAGCGAGCCGCGGGCACGTCCCGGTCGGCCAGCCAGCTGACGAACCTGCGATACGGCACGGGTGCAGGCAGCCGCTGTCCGTAGTAGCCGGCGAACACTTCCTGCAGAAGCACCGTCGTCGACCAGCCGTCGAGCAGGATGTGGTGGTTGGTCAGCACCAGCCGGTGCTCGTCCGGTGCCATGCGGATCAGGGCGGCCCGGAATGCTGTCTGCCCGGCCAGATCGCAGACCGCGACGCGTTCAGCGGCGCACAACCCGTCGATCTGCTCGTCGCGACCGGTCGCATCCCGGCTGAGATCGACGTACTGCCAGGGCACCACCGGATCGGCGGGGATCACCTGGATCGGCTCGTCGAACTGCGCGCTGAAGCACGCCAGCAGATTCGGATGGCGCTGCACCGCCGCCTGTACCGCCTCCTGCAGCCGGTACCGGTCGAGCCGCCCGTGCAGCGTGACGCTCATCTGCACGGCGTATACGTCGTCGCCGGACGCGTGAGAAACGTTGGCGTGGAACAGCAATCCCCGCTGCAGCGGAGTCAACGGGAGGACGTCGGCCACCTCGTGTTCGCGGCACAGCTCATCGATCTGTTCCTGGGTCAGCCGAGCGGGCGCGATGTCCGATGGCGTCAATCCGCCACCGCCGCCGTGCACGTGCGCGCAGATGCCGGCGAGAGCGTCGAACCACAGCTCCGACAGGCGAGCCACCTGCGCGTGATCCAGAGCAGACAGCGCCCAGGTCCAGCCGGCTCGAAGCCGCGGTCCGTCAAGCGTTTCCACGGTGCCGGCGTTGAGCTCGACGGTGTGCATCAGCGGCATCGGAACGGCCGCGGCGGCACCGGTCACCTTCCAGCCGTCCTCCCGGATCTCCCAGAAGTCGCCGGATGTCTGGCCGCCGGCACCACTCATCCGGCCCAGATAATTGAACCCGATCGTCGGGTCGGCACCGGCCAGGTCGACGTCGGCATTGAGGTAGCGCAACAGACCGTATGTCAGACCGTCCGGCAGCGCGCGCAGTTGTTCCTTGGCGTCCTTGATGACCGGCCCGAGGTCGGCGTCGCCGGCCAGCACCTGCCCCCAGTCCAAGCCGCCGACGGCGAGCGATATCGGGTACTTGGTGGTGAACCATCCGACGGTCCGCGACAGGTCGACGTCCGCGACTTCCTCCTGACGGCCGTGTCCCTCCGCATCGATCACCACGGGTGCGCCTGCGGTGCCGAGGAATTCGGTCAACGCCAGTCCGAACGCGATCAACAGGATGTCGTTGATACCGGCATGGAATGCCGCGGGCACCTCGCCGAGCAGCATCCTCGTGGCTTCGGGGTCCAGCTCCACCGACAGGCTGCCTGCGTTGGCGTAGGTATCCACGACGGGCTGGACCGCGGGCAGCGGTGCGGGAATCGCCGCGATCTCCCGCCAGCGCGCAGCGGTGCTCACCACGTCCGCGTCATACGCGTGGTCGGCCAGGATCGACGCCCATCGGGCGAACGACGTCCGCGCAGCGGGCAATTCCACCGGCTGCCCACCATGCAGCTGGGCCCACGCGAGGTTGAAGTCCTCCAACAGAATTCGCCACGAAACGCCGTCGACGGACAGGTGGTGCACGATCATCAGCAGCTGCCCGGTGGGGACCGCCCACAGCGCACTCACCATCGCGCCGGTCGCAGGGTTCAGCCTGGAGCGGGCCTTGGCGACCGTCTCGTCCGACAACACGTCCACGGTGTGCAGGCACATGCGCGCGTCCACGGATCCGGCCTCGGGTACGGTCAGCGACCAGCCACCCGCACCGTCGTCCTCGACGTGCATCCGCAACATCGCATGCCGGTCCAGCACGGCCTGGAGGACAACCAGCACGTCGTCCTCGGTGACCCCGACCGGAGCCTGGATCAAGACGGTCTGGTTGAACTGATCGACCGGCCCGTCAACGTCGTTGAGCCACTGGATGATCGGGGTCGCCTGCAGCTCGCCGATGCCCTCGTCGACCACATCGTCGTCGCCGTCGGTGAGGGTGGCAACTCTGGCGAGTCCGGCAACCGTCTGTTCGACGAAGATGTCGCGCGGCCGGCAGATCAGTCCGGCCGCCCGCGCCCGCGCGACCACCTGCATCGACAGGATGCTGTCGCCGCCGAGTTCGAAGAACGATTCGTCGACGCCAACCCGCTCCAGCCCGAGAACCTGAGCGTAGATGCCCGCGAGGATCTCCTCCACCGCGTCCGAGGGGGCGCGGTAGGAGTCGACGTCTTGATAGTCCGGTGCCGGAAGGGCTTTCGTGTCCAACTTGCCGTTGACCGTCAGGGGTAGCGCATCCATCGCCACCACCGCGGTGGGGACCATGTACGACGGCAGCCGGTCAGCCAGTACGGCGCGTGCGGCGACCGGATCCACATCGCCGGTGACGTACCCGACGAGACGCTTGTCGCCGGGACGGTCTTCGCGGGCGATCACCACCGCCTGGTCGACACCGTCCACATCGCTGAGTGCGGCCTGGATTTCGCCGAGTTCGATCCGGTACCCGCGGATCTTGACCTGCTCGTCGGAGCGACCCATATAGCGCAGCTCGCCGTCGGCGCCCCACGCCATCAGATCGCCGGTGCGATACATCCGGGCCCCCGGCTCGCCGAAGGGGCACGCCACGAACCGGATGGAAGACAACCCGGACCGGCCGATGTAACCGTCGGCCACGCCCGCACCGGCCACGTACAGCTCCCCGACGACACCGGTCGGAACCGGCCGCAACAGGGTGTCGAGGACGAAGAAGCCGAGGTGACCCAAGGGCACCCCGATGGGGCTGACGGCGCTGTCCGCATCCGCGGCGACGATCTCCCGGAACGAGGCGTGCACCGTCGTCTCCGTGATGCCGTACATGTTGAGCAGGCGCGGCGTGCCGGGAGGATGATTCGCCAGCCACGCCCGCATCTTCTGTGGCTCAAGGGCTTCCCCGCCGAACACGACGGCCTCGAGCTTCAGCTGTGAGCCCAGTTCGGGATTCGCCGCATCGGCGGTCTGCAAGGCATAGAACGCCGACGGGGTCTGGCTCAGGACACCGACCTGCTCGGTCACCAGCAAGGCGTGCAGATCCTCCGGCGAGCGCACCACCGCATCGGGGACCACGACCACGCGGCCGCCGTAGAGCAGCGCACCCCAGATCTCCCACACCGAGAAGTCGAATGCCAGTGAGTGGCATTGCGACCAGGCGAGGCCGGCCATGTCCATATCGGCGTCCAGGGTCTCCAGCAGGCGAATCACATTGCGGTGCGGAATCGCAACACCCTTGGGTGTTCCCGTGGTGCCGGACGTGTAGATGATGTAGGCGACGTCATCGGCCTGCGGCCCGGGCAGCACTGCACCGGTATCGACGGCGACGTCGACCAGGTCGTCGGCATCGATGACCGAAAGAGCATGTCCATCAAGCAATTCGGTCAATGCGGCGGTGGTGACCGCGGCGACGGGCTTCGCGTCGCCGAGGACGAACTGCCGGCGCTGTTCGGGCACCGACGGATCGATCGGCACATAGGTGGCGCCGGTCTTCACCACCGCCACCATGGCCACGATCGCCTCGGCCGACCGCGGCAGCAGCAGCGCCACCCGTTGGCCCGGTCCCGCACCGCGACTGGTCAATACGTGCGCCGCCCGGTCCGTCGCCTCGTCGAGCTCCCGATACGTCATCGACACGCCCTCGAAGGTGACCGCCATGGCGTCGGGGGTGAGCGCTGCCTGCCGGGCGAACATCGAGGCAATCGTGTCCGGGGTGCGCACCGGCTCGGCCAGTACCGCGCGGTTGCCGATCTGGTCCAGGCGGGCGTGCTCGGCCACATCGAGGACATCGAACGCCGACATCGGCGCAGCCGGGTCGGCGGTCATCACCGTCAGCACCCGCTGCAGCCGGTCGACGAGCGTGCCGATGCTGGCGGAATCGAAGACGTCAGTGCGGAATTCGACACCGCCACCGATCCCTGCGGGTTCGCCCGCTTCATTCCACCGTTCGGCCAGGTTGAAGGTGAGATCCATCCGGGCGGTCTTGGTATCCACCGCCATCGGTTCGACCTGCAAATCCCCCAGCGACAATCCGGCGGCGTCGCCCGCCTGCCAGCCGAAGTTCTGCCAGGCCAGTACCACCTGCACCAGCGGATGATGAGCCATGCTCCGGGTCGGCTTGAGCCGCTCCACCAGCACCTCGAACGGCACGTCTTGATGCTCGTAGGCAGACAGGCTGCGCCTGCGCACCTGGGCGAGCAGGTCAGCGAAGGTGGGATTCCCGGACAGGTCGACGCGCAGCACCAACGTGTTGACGAAGAACCCCACCAACTCGTCGAGCGCGGTATCACCACGCCCTGCGATCGGGAAACCAACCGCCACATCATTGTTCGCGGACAGGTTCGACAGCAGCACCGCCAGCGCGGTCTGCATCACCATGAAGGGGGTTGCGTTGTGCTCGCGTGCCACCTTGGCGACCTGCTGCTGCAGCTCGACGGGCCATTCGATATCCAGGCGCTCGCCGCGGTAGTCGGCGGCCAACGGGTAGGGCCGATCGGTGGGCAGTTGCAGCTGTTCGGGCATCCCGGCCAGCGCGTCTTCCCAGTAGGCCAGTTCCGCGGAGATACGGCTGTCGGCGTCGGCCAGGTCGCCGAGTCGAGATCGCTGCCAGAGTGTGTAGTCGACGTATTGCACGGCCAGACCGGCCCACCCGGGAGCCTCACCGGCCGCGCGGCTGGCGTACGCGACGCCGAGGTCACGTACCAGCGGTGCGATGGACCAGCCGTCGGCGGCGATGTGATGCACAACCGCCACCAGTACGTGCTCATCGCCTGCGATGCGGAAAAGCTTTGCCTGCATCGGGATTTCGGTGGCAAGATCAAACGTATACCGAGTTGCCGCGTCGATCGCGTCGGCCAACTCGGCGTCCGACCAGTTGGTGGCATCGATCACCGCCCAGCCGAAGTCCGCGACATCGGTGGGCACGACGAGCTGCTGTGGCACACCTTCGATCGCCGGGAACCGGGTACGGAGGCTTTCCTGGTGGTCCACCACATCGGCCAGCGCCGCACCCAGAGCGTCGGTGTCGAGCTGGCCTCGCAGCCGCAACGACACCGGCAGGTTGTAGATCGGTGACGGCCCCTGGAGCTGATCGACGATCCACAGCCGGTTCTGAGCGAAGGACAGCGGTACGACGTCTGGCCGCGGGCCGGCCACCAACGGCTCGGTACGGGTGTCGTCGCCGGAAACCCGCAGCGCCAGTTGCGCGACGGTGGGTGTCTCGAACAGCACGCGGACCGCGAGGCCGGAGCCCATGCTGTTGTTGACGGCCGCGACCAGGCGCATTGCCGACAACGAATCCCCACCGAGGTCGAAGAACGAGTCGTCCACACCCACCCGGTCGGTGCCCAGCACCTGAGCGAAGATGCCGGCCAGAATCTCCTCGGTGGGAGTGCTTGGGGCGCGGTAGTTTTCCGTGTCCTGGTAGTCGGGGGCCGGTAGCGCCCGCCGGTCCAGCTTGCCGCTGACTGTCAGCGGCAGCGCCGACAGTTCCAGCACGGCCGCCGGAACCATGTAGGCGGGCAGCTTTTCGGCGAGCGCTACCCGGATCTTGACCGGATCGGCCGTGCCGGTGAAGTAGCCCACCAGGCGCGGGTCGCCGGGGCGATCCTCGCGGGCGATCACCACCGCCTGGTCGACCCCGTCGAGGCCGGCCAGTACGGCCTGGATCTCGCCGGGCTCGATGCGGTATCCGCGGATCTTGACCTGCTCGTCGGCGCGCCCGAGGTATTGCAGCTGCCCGTCGGCACGCCACCGGACCAGGTCGCCGGTGCGGTACATCCGCGAGCCGGGCTCGCCGAACGGGCATGGCACGAAACGGGATGCGGTCAATCCGGTCCGGCCGATGTACCCGACGCCGACGCCACGGCCGGCCACGTACAGCTCGCCGACGACGCCCTCCGGCACCGGGCACAGCCGTTCGTCGAGGACGAACAGCGCGACGGTCGGGGGCGGAGCACCGATCGGTACCTCAGCCCCGACCGCCAGGGGCGCACTCATCGTCGCGTACACGGTCACCTCGGTGGGGCCGTAAGCGTTGATGACGACCCGGCCCGGTGCCCACTGCTCGACCACTTCGGGCGGGCAGGCCTCGCCGCCGAGCAGCAGCGCCACCGACTCCAGCCCCTCTGGGCGCAAAGCCGCTACCGCCGAAGGGGTTTGGGTGAGTACGTTGACGTGCTCGCTGACCAGCAGCGCGTGGAAATCCTCCGGCGAGCGGACCACCGGGTCCGGCACCACCAACAGCCGGCCGCCGCCGAGCAGCGCCGCCCAGATCTCCCACACCGAGAAATCGAAGGCATAGGAGTGGCATTGGGTCCACACCTGGTCGGCAGGCAGATCGGGATGCGCTGAGGCGGCCAGGTGTGCCAGGTTGCGATGAGACAGCGCAACACCTTTGGGGGTACCTGTCGTCCCCGACGTGTAGATCAGGTAGGCGATGTTGTCGGGAGATGGCACGGGCAGCGCGGTGCTGGGTTGGCGATCCGCGACGGGATCATCGATATCGATGACCGTCACATCATGACCGTGCAGCCGCGAGCGCAGCGTGGCCGTGGTGACCACGGCGACGGGTGTGGCATCGGCGAGCATGAACTCGATCCGCGCCTCCGGAAGCGCGGGATCGATCGCCAGGTACGCGGCGCCGACTTTGAGCGCGGCGAGCATGACCACGACAGCGCCTGCCGAGCGGTCCAGCAGCAGCGCCACGCAGTCGCCGGCCTTGACACCGCGGTCAGAAAGCAAGTGCGCGTAGCGGTTCGCCGAATCCTCGAGTTCAGAGTAGGTCATCGACACATCGGCGGACGTCAGCGCAATCGCCTGCGGGGCGCGACTGACCTGCGCGGCGAACAACTCCGGAACCGAGACAGCATCGGGTGCGGCCGCCGTCAGGACCGCACGGTTGCCCATCACATCGAGGCGCGCGTGCTCGGCGGAATCGAGCACATCGATCGATGACACCCGCGCAGACGGGTCGGCGATCATCGCGGCCAACACCCGTTCCAGGCGCCCGACCAGCGTTTCGATGGTCGCGGGATCGAAGACGTCGGTGCGGAACTCGGCCATGCCGTACAGGCCGGTGGGCTCGCCGGAATGGGTCCAGCGTTCGGTCAGTGAAAACGCGAGATCCACCCGCGCGGTGTGGGTGTCGAGCTGAAGTTGGCTGACCTGCAGGTCGCCCAATGCCAGCGCAATGTCTTCGCTGGTCTCCCCCGGCAGGTTCTGCCAGGCCAACATCACCTGGACCAGCGGGTGGTGGTTGAGCGATCGAGTCGGGTTGATCCGCTCGACGACGACCTCGAAGGGCACGTCCTGGTGTTCGTAGGCAGCCAGGCTACGCTTGCGCACCTGGGCCAGGAGGTCGGCGACGGTGGGGTCACCGCCGACATCGACACGCAACACCAGGGTGTTGACGAAGAATCCCACCAGCGCATCAAGGGCCGGGTCGGTGCGCCCGCCGATCGGGAATCCCACCGCCACATCGGAACTCGAGCTCAGTTTGCTCAGCAGCAGCGACAGTGCCGCCTGAACCAGCATGAAGCTCGTCGCGTTGTGCTCGCGGGCCACCGCGGCGATCCGCTGCTGCAGCTCGATCGGCCACTCCCAGCCGATCGTGGCGCCGCGCTGGTCGGCCACCGGCGGGTACGGCCGGTCGGAGGGCAATTGCAGTCGCTCCGGCATGCCTGCCAACGCGTCCTGCCAGTAGTCCAGTTGTGCGGCGATCAGGCTGTTGCCATCGTCCAGGTCGCCGAACTGCGCACGCTGCCAGAGTGTGTAATCGACGTATTGGACCGGCAATTCAGCCCATGCGGGCTCCATCCCCAAGGATCGGCAGACGTAGGCGACGCCCAGGTCATTCACCAGCGGAGCCATCGAGAGTCCGTCCGCGGCGATGTGATGGGCGACCGCCACCACCACGTGCTCGGCGTCGCTGACGCGAAATAGCCGCGCCTGCATGGGAATCTCCGCGGCCAGATCGAACGAGTGCAACGCCACCGCACTGACGGCTTCGTCCAATTGGGCTTGCGACCAGCCGGCCGCATTGATGACATCCCAGCCGAAGTCGGCACGCTCGGCGGGTACCACCAGCTGCTGCGGAATCCCGTCGGGTGCGGCGAACATGGTGCGCAGGCTTTCGTGGCGACCCACCACATCGGCCAGCGCCGCGCCCAGCGCCTCGGCATTGAGCGGTCCGACCAGTCGCAGGCCCACCGCCATGTTGTAGGTCGGCGACGGTCCCTGCAATTGGTCGAGGAACCACAACCGGTTCTGCGAGAACGACAGCGGAATCACCGCCGGACGCTCCATCGGGCCCAACGGCTTGAGCCGATCGTCATCACCGCCGATGCGTGGAGCCAGCTGAGCCACCGATGGTGCTTCGAACAGTGTCCGTACCGAAAGGTGGGTGTTCAGACCGGTATTGACCGCCGCGATCAAGCGCATCGCCGACAGCGAATCTCCACCGAGGTCGAAGAACGAGTCGTCCACCCCGACCCGGCTCAGACCGAGGATCCTCGCATAGATGCCGACCAGGATTTCCTCGACCGCGGTGGCCGGCGGGCGGTAGGAGTCGGTGCCCGCGAATTCCGGAGCGGGCAGGGCCCGGCGGTCCAGCTTGCCGTTGACCGTCAACGGCAAGGCGTCGATCACCATGATCGCCGCGGGAACCATGTAGTCCGGCAGACGTTCGGCCACTGCGGCTCGCGCGCCAACCGAATCGACCGAGCCGGTGACGTAGCCGACCAGACGCTTGTCGCCGGGGCGATCCTCGCGCGCGATCACGACCGCCTGCTGCACTCCGTCCACCTCGGCGAGCACAGCACGAACCTCGCCGAGTTCGATGCGATAGCCGCGAATCTTGACCTGCTCGTCAGCGCGGCCCACATAGCGCAGCTCACCGTCGCTGCCCCACCAGACCAGATCCCCGGTGCGATACATCCGGTCTCCTGGCGCGCCGAACGGACAGGCGACAAAGCGCGACGACGACAACCCCGGTCGCCGCCAATAGCCCAGACCAGCCTGCGGCCCAGCCACATACAGGTCACCGATCACACCGGCCGGCACCGGGCGCAACCACTGGTCGAGCACGAAGAACGCCAGGTCCGCCAGCGGGCCACCGACAGGACTGACATCGGAATCGGTGTCGCCGTTGACGATCTCCCGGAACGACGCGTGCACGGTGGTCTCGGTGGTGCCGTACAGGTTGAGCAGGCGTGGCGTCCCGGGGTGGCGGTCCAGCCACGTCCGAAGACGTTGTGGCTCAAGAGCTTCACCGGCGAAGATCACCGCATGCAGCTTCAGCTGGCGCGCGAGGTCGGGCTGCATCGCGTCGGCGGTCTGCAGCGCATAGAACGCCGACGGCGTCTGGGACAGGATGGTGACCTGTTCAGCGGCAAGCAGCGCGTGGAACTCCTCCGGTGCGCGAGCCACGGACTCGGGGACCACCACCAACCGCCCGCCATAGAGCAGTGCGCCCCACATCTCGCAGACCGAGACGTCGAAGGCCAACGAATGCCACAGCGACCAGACTTGTTCCGCCATATCGATGTTGACATCCATGGCGGCCAGCAACTGGGTCACGTTCTGGTGGGTGATCGCAACACCCTTGGGAACACCAGTGGTGCCCGAGGTGTAGATCAGGTACGCGATGTCATCGACTGCGGGCCCGCGTAGTGCCGTACTGGGTTGGCTTGCGATCGCGGGATCGTTCGGGTCGATGATGTGGATGTCTTGACCGACCAGCCGCGGCGCCAATTCGGGATTGGTGATCGCGGCGACCGGCGCGGCATCGCCGAGCACCAGCTGCATACGGGCAGCCGGAGCGGCCGGGTCGATCGGCACGTAGGCTGCCCCGGTCTTGAGCACCGCCAGAATCGACACGATCGCATCCGCCGACCGCGGCAACAGCAGCGCCACCCGCTGTCCCGGCCCGATCCCGTTGCCGGCCAACAGATGCGCGAACCGATTCGTGGCCTCGTCCAGCTCACGATAGGTCCAGGTGCGCTCCCCCCAGGTGAGCGCGCCCGCATCGGGAGCGCGCGTCACCTGGGCCGCGAACAAGTCGGGAATCGAGAACGACGCGGGCGCCGGCTGGGTCAACACCGCCCGGTTACTCCACTGATCCACGTCGGCCAGCTCGGTGTCGGCCAGCACGTCAATCGTGGACAGCGGACGTGACGGTTCGGCGATCATGGCCGCCAGCACACGCTTGAGCCGTTCGATCAGTGATTGCACGTCCGTTGCGTCGAACAGGTCGGTGTCGTACTCGACGCGCAGAGTCAGCTCATCGCCCGGCAGGGCCTGCATTGCGATGGGGTAGTGGTTGTACTCGCGGTGCGCGAAGTTCGTGACGGCCAAGCCGTCGGCGCCCGACAGCTTGGCGGCATCGATCGGGTAGTTCTCGTACACGAAGAACGTGTCGAACAAATGGTCCTGGCCCGCGATCCGATGGATTTCGCTGAGCGCCAGGTGCTGATGGTCGAGCGTGTACGCGTAGTCGTTCTGCAGCTGATCGAGCAGTTCCGTGGTCGTGGTCGTGGTCGTGATCCTGACCCGCACCGGCACGGTGTTGATCAACAGGCCGACCATCGAGTCCGACCCCAACACTTCGTCGGGGCGGCCCGACACCGTCGTCCCGAAGGCCACGTCCGGCTGCCCGGTCATGGCCATCAACACCCGTGCATAGGCGCCCTGCAATACCGTGCTGATCGTGGTGTGACTGGTGCGCGCCAATTCGCCAAGGGCTCTGGTCATCTGCTGGGAGAGAAGAGATGACGCGACATCGCGACGTCCCAGACTCGCCCGGCCGGCCGCGCCCACCAAAGTCGGCGTCTCGAATCCGGACAGCACCCGCCCCCACGCGGCACGCGCGGCATCGAGATCGCGTCCGCCCAGCCAGCTGACGAACCGCCGATACGGTGCGGCGGGGCGCAGCCGTTGCCCGTAGTAGCTCGCGAATACCTCGCCCAGCAGGATCGGCAGCGACCACCCGTCGAGCACGATGTGATGGTTGGTCAAGACAAACCGATATTGATCGGGAGCGGTTCGAATCAACGTCGCCCGAAACGCCGGCTCATTGGCCAACTCGCACACCGCGATACGTTCGGCCGCACACACCTGGGCGATCTGCGCCTCGACATCGCCGTCTGCGGCGTCGAGTTCGAAGTACTGCCACGGCACCGCCGGATCGGCCGGGATGACCTGAACCGGCTCGGCGAACCGTTGCGAGAACCGAGCCGCCACATTGGGGTGGCGGGCAACGACCGCCTGCACCGCAGCGTGCAGCTTCTCCTGATCCAGTGGACCACTCAAACTCACATAAAGCTGGACCGCGTACACATCGTCGCCGCCCAAGCCCGCACTGGCGTGGAACAGCAGCCCCTGCTGCAACGGGGTCAGCGGCAAGACGTCTGCGATGCGCATGGGCCCACTGGAGCCCGTCGAGCTGCTCTTGGCCACGGGCACCGGCGCCGGCGCTTGGGCGACCGCAGGCTGGGGCACGGCTTCGTCCCCACTGATCAACACTGCCAGCTGGGCGACCGTGGGCGCCTCGAAGATCGCCCGCACCGAAAGCCGGGTATTCAGAGCGGTATTGACCGCAGCGATCAGGCGCATCGCCGATAGCGAATCCCCGCCGAGATTGAAGAACGAGTCGTCGACGCCGACGCGCTTCACACCCAGCACGCTGACGTAGATGCCGGCCAGCACCTCCTCGACCTCGGTGGCCGGGGCACGGTACTGGCCGGCGTCGGAGAACTCGGGTGCCGGCAGAGCGCGGCGGTCGAGCTTGCCGTTGACCGTCAAGGGCAAAGCGTCGATCACAACGATCGCGGCGGGAACCATGTACTCCGGCAACCGTTCCGCGATCGCCGCACGCAAGGCGAGCGGGTCGAGGTCATCCGCAAGGCGCGTGACGTAACCGACCAGGCGCTTCTCGCCGGGACGATCCTCGCGGGCGATCACCACCGCCTGGTCGACTCCGTCCAGTCCGGCCAGCACCGCGCGAACTTCGCCGAGTTCGATGCGGTAGCCGCGGATCTTGACCTGCTCGTCCGCGCGACCGACGTACCGCAGCTGCCCGTCCGGACCCCACCACGCCAAGTCACCGGTGCGGTACATGCGGGCTCCGGTGCCGCCGAATGGGCATGGCACAAAACGTGATCCGGTCAACCCGGCGCGGTCCGTATATCCGATGCCAACGCCCTGGCCGGCTACGTACAGCTCACCGACCACTCCGGGTGGCACCGGACGCAGCCAGCTGTCGAGTACGAACAACGCCGCCCCGGCGATGGGCGGCCCGATCGGGACCGCTCCGGATCCCGCGGTCAGCGGAGCACTCAGCGCCACGTCGACGGTCGTCTCGGTGGGACCGTACGCGTTGATCATGACCCGGCCCGGCGCCCACTGATCCATCAGCTCGGTCGGGCAGGGCTCGGCGCCGATGATCAGCGCCACCGACTCGAGGACTGTCGGCGACAGCATCCCGACTTCGGACGGGGTGGTGCTGAACACCGTCACCCGTTCGGCGACCAGCACGGCCTGCAGATCTTCGGGGGCGCGGGCCACCGACTCGGGCACCACGACCAACCGTCCGCCACCCAGCAGCGCGCCGAAGATCTCCTGGACCGAGACATCGAAGCCGTAGGACCGGCATTGCGACCAAACCCGCTCCGGCGGAAGGGGTGTCGCATGCAGTGACGCCACCAGCTGAGCCACGTTCCGGTGGGCGATGGCGACGCCCTTGGGGACGCCGGTGGTACCCGAGGTGTAGATCAAGTACGCGATGTCGTCGGGAGCCGGACCGGGCAGCGGACTGCTCGACTGAACGAGCACCGCGGGGTCATGCACATCGATGATGCGCAGATTCTGTCCGGCCAGCCGCGGCGCGAGTTCGGGGTTGGTGATCGCGGCCGCGGGCGCGGCATCGGCCAACACCAGTTGCATACGCGCCGACGGTGCGGCCGGGTCGATCGGCACGTACGCCGCCCCGGCCTTGAGCACAGCCAGAATCGACACGATCGCATCCGCCGACCGAGGCAACAGCAGCGCCACCCGCTCACCCGGACCAATCCCTGTGTCCGCCAACAGGTGTGCAAACCGGTTGGCGGCCTCGTCCAGCTCGCGATAGGTCATCGAGCAACCGTCGAAACTCAGCGCGGTCGCCTCCGGGTGACGCGCCACCTGCGCCGCGAACAACGCCGGTATCGACAGTGACGTCCCCGCCGAATCGGCCAGCACAGCGCGGTTGCTCCACTGATCCAGCGTGGCGTGCTCGTCGACGGCGAGCAGATCCATCGACGACAACGGCGACGACGGATCCGCGATCATGGCGGCCACGACCCGGTTGAGCCGGCCGATCAGAGCGTCGACCCCTGCGGCATCGAAGACGCCGGTGTCGTACTCGACCCGCAAGGTCAGCTCATCACCCGGAATGGCTTGAACCGACAGCGGATAGTGGTTGTACTCATGGTGGGCGAAGTTCGTGACGGCCAAGCCGTCGGTACCCGACAACGTAGCGGCGTCGATCGGATAGTTCTCGTAGACGAAGAACGTGTCGAACAGGTGGTCCTGTCCGGTCAGACGATGAATCTCGTTGAGCGCCAAGTGCTGATGGTCAAGTGTCTGGGCATGCTCGTTCTGCAGCTGGTCGAGCAGATCGGCGGTCGTCGTCGACGCTCCGATACTCGCCCGAACCACAACGGTGTTGATCAGCAGCCCCACCATCGAGTCCGCGCCCAGCACCTCGTCGGGCCGCCCAGAAACCGTGGTACCGAACGCGATATCGCGTTGTCCGGTCAGCGACATCAGGACTCGCGCGTACGCGCCCTGCAGCACGGTGCTGACCGTGGTGTGGCACGACCGGGCCAACTCACCCAACGCCCGGGTGGTGTCCGACGACATCTGGAACGACGCGACGGCGCGCCCGCCTGGGACATGCCCCGCGGGGCCGACCAACGTCGGAGTGTCGAACCCGGCCAGCACCTCACCCCACGCCGCGCGCGCGGCATCGAGATCACGGCCCGTGAGCCAGGTGACGAACCGCCGGTACGGCGGGGCCGGCGGGAGGCGCTGCCCGTAGTACGTGGCGAACACCTCGCCCAGCAGGATCGGCAGCGACCAACCATCGAGCACGATGTGGTGATTGGTCAACACAAAGCGGTACTCGTCGGCCCCGGTTTTGATCAGCAGCGCCCGGAATGCCGGCTCATTGGCCAACTCGCACACCGCGATACGCTCGGCCGCGCACACCTGTGCGATCCGCTCCTCGGCATCGTCTCCGTCGAGCTCGAGGTACTGCCACGGCACCGACGGCTCAGCGAGGAGGATCTGTACCGGCTCGGCGTACTGCTGTGAGAACCGCGCCGCGAGGTTGGGATGCCTGCCGACCACCGCTTGCACCGCATCGCGCAGTCTGTCCTGATCCAGCGGACCAGCCAAACTCACGTACAGCTGAACCGCGTATACGTCATCGCCACCCAGCGCCGCGCTGGCGTGAAACAACAACCCCTGCTGCAGCGGAGTCAGCGGCAGAACATCAGCTATCCGCATACTGCCGCTGAAGCTCGTCGATCTGCTCCTGGGTGAGGCTGGCCGCGATATCGGACGGTGTCAGCCCGCCGCCGCCGCCCTGCACATGCGCGCAGATTCCGGCCAGGGCCTCAAACCACAACTGGCTCAACCGATTGACCTGCGCCTGGTTGAGCGCCGAAGGCGCCCACGTCCAGGCCGCGGACAGACACGGCCCCGCGTCGGTGTCCACCGTGCCGGCATTGAGTTCCAAGGTGTGCATCAGCGGGATGGCCGGCTTCACGTTCGGGCTGATGTTCGCCAAACCGTCCCAGCAGATCTGCCAGGTGTCACCGGACGTTTCGGCCGACGTCGCACCCTGGCGCCCCAGATAGTTGAACCCGATCACCGGATCGGACCCGTCCAGGTCGACCTCGGCGTTCAGGTAGCGCAGAGCGCCGTAGTTCAGCCCCTCCGGCAGGCTGCGAAGCTGCTCCTTGGCGGCCTTGACCACCGCGCCCAGCCTCGCGTCACCGGCCACCACCTGCGCCCAGCTCAGTCCGCCCACGTCGAGGGCCACCGGATATTTGGCGGTGAACCAGCCGACCGTGCGGGACAGATCGACCTGTTCGGCCGGTGCGGCCACCAGCTCGTCGTCGCGCCCATGACCCTCGACATCGATTGCGATCGGCGTCCCGCCGGTGCCCAGAAACTCCGTTGCCGCCAAGGCGAAGGCGATCAGCATGATCTCGTGCACGCCGGCGTGGAACGCCGCGGGCACCTCCCCGAGCAGAGTCTGAGTGGTCTCGATATCGAGAACCGCCGCGAGGTTCCCCGCGGTCACCAAGGTGTCCGCGAAGGGATCCACCTCAGGCAAAGCGGACGGCGTCGCGGCGATCTGCCGCCACACATCGGCCTCCGCCACGACATCGGTTCGGTGTGCGTGCTCGTCGAGCAACGACGCCCACCGCGCGAATGACGTCCCCGGCTCGGGCAGCAGCACCGGCTCACCGGCCCGATGCTGAGCCCACGCGAAGTTGAGGTCCTCCAACAGGATTCGCCACGAAACCCCGTCGATCGCGAGGTGGTGGATGATCGCCACCAACCGCCTCGTCGAGGTCACCCACACCGCGCTCAGCATGACCCCGGCGGACGGGTTCAACTGCGTCCCGGCATGGAGCACAGCGTCGTCGGTGAGTTCGTCGACGGTGTGCAGGCGCGATCGGGCATCCACCGAACCGGCCTCGGGCACCTCCAGCGACCAGCGGCCGTCATCGTCGCGATCGACGCGCAGCCGCAGCATGGCGTGCCGATCCAGCAGGAGCTGCAGCATGTCCAGGACATCGGCCTCGGTGGTGCCCACCGGCGCCTGCACCACCACGGTCTGATTGAAGTGCGCAACCGGGCTGCCGGCGGCTTCCAGGCTCTCGAGCCAGCGAATGATCGGGGTGGCGATCACCGGACCTGAGCCGTCTGCGGCCATGTCACTGTCCGCGTCGAGCACCTTGGCCACCTGGGCCAGCCGTGCCACCGTCTGCTCGACGAAAACGTCACGCGGACGGCACAATACGCCCGCGGCCCGCGCCCGGGCGACCACCTGCATCGACAGGATGCTGTCGCCGCCCAGCTCGAAGAACGACTCGTCGACGCCGACTCGCTCGAGCCCGAGGACCTGAGCGTAGATCCCGGCCAGGATCTCCTCGACCGCATCGGCGGGGGCGCGATAGGACTCGGCATCCTGATAGTCCGGTGCCGGCAGCGCCTTGGTGTCGAGCTTGCCGTTGACCGTCAACGGGAGTGCGTCGATCGCGACGACGGCGGTGGGCACCATGTAGACCGGCAGCCGATCGGCAACGGCCGCACGCGCGGTCACCGGGTCGGCGGACCCGGTGATGTAGGCCACCAGGCGCTTGTCGCCGGCGCGGTCCTCGCGGGCGATCACGACCGCCTGCTCGACGCCGTCCAATTCGCTGAACGCAGCCTGGATCTCGCCGAGCTCGATGCGGTAGCCGCGGATCTTGACCTGCTCGTCGGCACGTCCCATGTACTCGAGCTCGCCGTCGGCGTTCCAGCGCACCAGGTCGCCGGTGCGGTACATCCGCGCGCCGGGCGCCCCGAACGGGCAGGCCACAAACCGCGTTCCCGACAACCCGGCCCGGCCCACGTAGCCGTACGCCAGGCCCGAGCCGGCGACGTACAGTTCACCGACCACACCCGCGGGCACCGGCTGCAACCAGCCGTCGAGAACAAAGAATCCCAGGTTGGCCAGCGGACGCCCGATCGGGCTGACGGCGTTGTCAGCGTCGGACTCGACAACCTCCCGGAACGACGCATGCACGGTCGTCTCGGTGATGCCGTACATGTTGATCATCCGAGGCGAACCCGGATGGCTCTGCAACCAGGTCCGAAGACGGTGTGGCTCAAGGGCTTCGCCACCGAACACCACGGCTTTGAGCGCGAGCTGCTGCTCGGCGGGTGCATCGACGCTCTGCAGCGCGTAGAACGCGGTCGGGGTCTGGCTCAGCACGTCGACCTGTTCGGCCGCCAGTAATGCGTAGAAATCCTCCGCCGAGCGCACGACCGCGTCGGGCACCACCACACACCGGCCGCCGTAGAGCAGCGGTCCCCAGATCTCCCACACCGAGTAGTCGAACGCCAGGGAATGACACTGCGTCCAAACCTGCTCCGCCAGTTCCATATCGGTGGCCAGCGCCGACAACAGGCGGGTGACGTTCTGATGCGGAATGGCCACGCCCTTGGGCGTCCCCGTGGTGCCCGAGGTGTAAATGATGTACGCGATATCGTCGGGCGCCGGCCCCGGCAATGCTGTGCTCGGCTGGGCGTCGACGGCCGCATCGTCGAAATCGAGGACCAGCAGGTCCCGTCCGTCGAGACGAGGACGAAGCTCGGCGGTGGTGATCGCGGCGACGGGTGCGGAGTCGTCGAGCACGAACTGCATCCGCGCCTCCGGCACGGACGGATCGACCGCGACGTAGGTCGCCCCGGTCTTCAGTACCGCCAGGATCGCCACGATCGCCTCGTCCGATCGCGGCATCAGCAGCGCGACGCGCCGGCCGGGGCCCGCGCCGTGACCCACGAGCAGGTGGGCCAGCCGGTTCGTCGCCTCGTCGAGGCGGCGATACGTCCACGACCGCTCGCCGTAGCTGAGCGCCACCGCATCCGGGACGCGCGCAGCCTGCTCGGCGAACAGCGTGGGGATCGAAACCGCCGCGCTCATCGGCTCCGCGAGCACCGCGCGATTGCCCCACGCGCCCAGTCGATCCCGCTCGGCGGCGTCGAGTACGTCGATCGACGACAGCGGCCGCGCGGGGTCGGCGGTCATCGCGGCCAACACATCGAGCAGACGCCTGGTCACCTCGGCGGCGTCGCTGCCCGCGAAAAGGTGCCCGGCACCCAGTGTGCTCAGGGAGAGGTCGTCACCGAGCCCGGAGAAGGTGAAACCGGTGCTGCCGCCCAGACCGGAGTTCGTCATATTCGCTTCGGCAGGCGCGCCGCCGAAGTCCAGGGTGAAGGCGGCCGGGAAGAAGTTGATGACCACCCGGTTGGCTGTCTGGGTGCCGCGCTCGAGCGCGTGCACCGGGAATCGTTGGTGCGCCACGGCTTCGGAGATCTGGGTGTCGACGTGCGTGCAGAAATCGCGTACCGAGCTCTCCGCCGGGGTACGTAGCACCAGCGGCACCAACCCGGCCGCCTGCCCGGGCAGCGTCTTCAGCTCGGGGCGGACCCGCCTGCTGACGGGGAAGTCGAACACCACCTCCGAGCCCTCGGCGCAGCGCCCGCGCACCAGGAGTGCGCTCGCCGCCGCGACGATCGAGGTGCGCGGGATGTTCCATTCGTGGGCCAGTTCGCCGACTCGCCGCAGCACTGCCGGATCGAGCGGAACCGGGGCCGACCGCCAGCCCCCGTCGTCGGAGTCGTCCAACAGCGGGTTGTCCGGTCCGCTGCCGGACGGAAGGTGTGCGGCCCAATAGGCCTGGTCGTCCGAATAGTCGCTGGACGCTTCGTATTCCGATTCGCATTCCAGCAATTCGCGCAATGAACCAAAGAATGCGGGCGGAATGAGATCGCCCGCAATGGTGGCGGAGTAGAGCGATGCGACGCGATTGACGAGCAGCCAAATTCCCGCGCCATCGATGACGATGTGGTGAAAACAGCCGAATACATAGAATTCGGCGGGCCCGGTCTCGAATAGTGCGTACTTGAAGAGCGGACCCGTGAACGGCATCGGCGTGCGCTGGATCGACAACGCCATTTCGTGCACGTCGCGGGCCGGATCGTCCGAGCCGGAGAGATCGTAGAAATCGAGCTCGATTTCCGGGTAGTCGATCACGCGCTGGAAGACCTGGCCGTCCTCCTCGAAGAACGCGGCCCGCACGGGTTCGGCCTCGCGCATCGCGCGTTGCAGCGCCCACTCGAAGGCGTCGCGTTCCAGCATGCCCTCGACCTTCAGCAGCATGCCGATCTGCCAGTCGGTACCGGGCTGACCCGTCTCCTGTGCCAGCCAGATGTCCAGCTGCGCTCGCGTCAGCGGTAGCGCATCCTCGTTGAACTCCATCAAGACTCCCAGACCCAAACCGTTGAACTAGTCAGACGCTCGGCTACCTGCCAACCGGTCGCGCAGACTTTTCGGTCGGATGTCGGGCCAGTTCGCCTCGATGTAGTCGAGACATTCCGCGCGGTCGGCTTCACCGTGGACGACCCGCCAGCCGGCAGGCACATCGGCGAACGTCGGCCACAGGCTGTGTTGCTCCTCGTCGTTGACCAAGACAACGAAGCGACCCTCGTCGTCATCAAACGGATTGGTGCTGCTCACCGGGTCTCCCGACACTCTCGTCAATTTGGGTAGAACAAGTTCCAAACCATACTTCGTGGTGTGACCCATGTCATGGAGTTCGGTGTGACTCACATCACCGATAGCTACCTTTTGTGCACCCACACCATCGAGTGACAGTGGTGGCCACCGCTTTCTCTCAGATGGCGCGCTTCGGTTCGCCTTAGAGGCATTTCGGCTATGGGCCGGGACAGAGCCGATGTGAACGCCGATTCCGCCTACGGTCGTTAGTTCCGCCTGCCAGCAAGCACCCGGTGTGCCTCAGTCGCGACGACCGAGTTGCCCTTGCCGGGCGAAATCCTCCAGCCGGTCGGCCGTATCCGCGGCGCTCTTGGCAGGTTCGGTGATCCGGGTCGCCAGCTCGCGGGCCCTGGCCACGTAATCGGGGGCGAGGACGGCACGCAGGTCGGCAACCAGCGTCTGCTCGGTGACCGTGGAAAACCGCCGGGCGGTGCCCACCTTCAGTCGCTTGACCGCCGTGCCGTAGATCGCGTGAACCATGTCCCAGAAGAGGATCACCTGCGGGATTCCGGCGCGCATGACGATGGGTGTGGTGCTCGAACCGCCGTGGTGGACGACCGCGCGGCAGGCCGGGAAGACGGTCGCGTAGTTCATCACGCCGACGACTTTGACCCGCTCGGAGTGCGGGGCGCTGCTGAAGTCCGTTCCGGCGGCGCCGACCAACGCCCGCTCCCCCAGCCGCGCGCACGCCGCATCGATCATCGCGATCGTGTCGGCCGGAGACTCCACCGGAATGGAGCCGAAGCCGAAGAAGATCGGCGGTGTCCCCGCCGCGATCCACGACATCACATCGTCATCGTCGGCCGTCGCCAGCTCCAGCGTCAGCGTCCCGACGAACGGGCGCTGTCCGTCGAAGGACGCCCACTCGCCCCCGAGGCCGGGAAAGCACGCCTCGTCATAGGCCTGGACTTCCAGCGATCCCCGCGCGGTGATCCGCGACGGCGCGGACCGGGTCGCCTTGGGCAGGCCGAGCTCGCGGCGCTGGGCGTCCTCGGACTTCTTGGTGCCGCGCCACGACATCCACCAGAACGCACTGACGACCGAACGGGCCAGTGCGGCAGGCAGAAAGGGCAGGACCCTCGCGTTCGGTCGCAGCGGAAAGTAATGCAAAGTGGCGAACGGGATGTCGTAATATTCGGCGACATTCGATGCGGCATCTTCGAAATTGATGCCGCTGAATATCAAGTCGGCGCCGTCGGCCAGTGACATCAGCGTCGCGCTCATGTCTCGCCACCCCTGGAACAGAGGCCCGGTGATTTCCCCGCGCGCCTTGGCCATCTTCCGCAGTTTCCACGGCGGGCTGAAAAAACACGTCCAATAGTCGCGATGCGCATCGAGGATCGACCGCGAGTTGGGCCCGAAGCCCCTCGAGTCGGGCACCGCCGCCTTGCTGAATTCGACAAGGTCCGGCGGAACGGCCATCGACACCTCATGCCCGCGGCGCACCAACTCGCGACCGACGGCCGCAGTGGGCTCGATGTCGCCGCGGCTACCCCAGGTTGCCAGCACGAACTTCATTGCGGAGCAGCGACCTACCGCGCGCCGCTCATGGCGAGGAATTCGCCGAGGTAACGGGGCGGCTTGAGGTTGAGCAGCCGGGTGCGGTCGGCCTTGAGGTCGGCGTAGGTGAGCGCCTCGACCTGCTCCGGGGAGTACGGCAGCGTCGATTCCGGCGATCCCTTGCGGACGAATCCGACGCCCTGGTCACACTTGAGCACGCCGACCAGCAGGTCGGGGCGGGTGCTGCGGAGTTCGACGATCGCTTTCCAGACGTCCCCGTTCCAGATGCCGATCTTCAACGGACCCGACTGCTGCGCCATGAACTCGTCCCACGACTCGGCGCGGCGGCCGGCCAATTCGAACGGCGGGTTGCAGTCGTGCAGGAAGATCACGCCGTCGTCTTTGAGATGGCGCACGGTGTTCTCGACATCACGCACCACCTGCTCGTAGGTGTGCAGCCCGTCGATCAGCGCGACGTCGACAGGGTGCTGCTCGAGCAGCGCCTTCTCGTTCTCGAAAAAGGCGTCGCTGGTGGTCTCGAAGTATTCGACGACACGCCCCTTGGCGTTCGCGGCCTCGCGGGTGCGCTCGGTGAGCCGGAACGCCGGGTCGACGGCGAACTTCACGTCGGCGCTGATCCGCTGGAACGCTTGTCCGCGGGATACGCCGATCTCCAGATAGACGGGATTGGACCGCATGGCGAGCGCCTGCTGGACGGCCCTGATCCGGTTCACACCTGGCATCGCGTCCGCCAACATGACCAGACCCTGGTTGATATTCACGCGAGGTTCCTACCACAAAGCGGTTGTGCAGCATGAGGGTTTCGGCCCACTGCCCCGTGGGCGTAAGAATGGTCGGCTATGTCGCGTTCATTCGAGATCGTCAGCGAATCAGCAGCCAGCGTCGAGGCGATTCACGCGGCGTTCGCGCGTGAGGACTACTGGCTGGATCGGCTGGCCGGTGATGCGGCATCCACGCTGGACTCCTTCACCGTCGATACCGAAGGCGCGGTGGAGGTGCACATCACCCAACACCTCGGTCGCCAGATCCTGCCGCCGCTGGTGTCGAACTTCGTGCCCGGCGACCTGAAGCTTCTCTACCGCGAGAAGTGGCACCTGGCCGGCGAGGGGCGGGTGCGGGGCGAGAGTCACGTGACCGCGTCCGGCGGACTGGGATCAAGCCGTGCGGACAACGTCCTGACGCCGTCGGGCGGCACGTCACAACTGCGTTCGGCCGGGAAAGTCATCGTCAAGATCCCTTTGGTGGGCGGCAAACTCGAGAAGTCGATCGGCGAGAGCCTGACCAAGAGCATCCCCGCGACGCTGCGCTACACGACCACGTGGATTGCCGAACACTCCTAAAGCGCCTCTTATTGACGCACGCGAATGCAAGAATGCCACGACCGATCGACGCGTCCGCTCATTAAGTAGGTGATCTTGCGCCAGGCTGACAGCGTTAGCCCTACCG
The DNA here is from genome assembly GCA_004362315.1 of Mycobacterium sp. BK086. Lineage (GTDB taxonomy): Bacteria > Actinomycetota > Actinomycetes > Mycobacteriales > Mycobacteriaceae > Mycobacterium. Next base: position 527,324 of record SNWL01000007.1, on the reverse strand, counting down.
AGAAGCAGCAGCCTGCACGCTCCGAACAGAAGACATTCCGCGCGGACATCGAGGGCTTGCGCGCGGTTGCCGTGGTGGCCGTCGTTCTGTTCCACGCCGCTGTTCCCGGTATCGACGGCGGCTTCGTGGGCGTCGACGTCTTCTTCGTCATCTCCGGGTTCCTGATCACCGGACTGCTCTGGCGCGAAGTGAGCAGCACCGGCAGCGTGCGGCTGCACAACTTCTACGGGGCGCGTGCCCGCCGCCTGCTGCCCGCATCGGCCACCGTGGGCGTCGTCACGATGGTCGCCTCGGCAATTCTGTTGCCGCCTCTACAGGCTCGACCGGCCATCAGCGACGGTATCGCCAGCGCGCTCTACGTCAGCAATTACCAGTTCGTCCTGCGCGGCGTCGACTACTTCGCCAACCATGTGACGGCGTCGCCGTTCCTGCACTACTGGTCGCTGGGCGTCGAGGAACAGTTTTATCTGGTCTGGGCGCCGATGCTGCTCGGCACCGTCTGGCTGATCCGGTTGACGCGCCGAGCCCGACGCCGCCCCGCGGCCGACGCCATCACGTCCAAGCGCCCGTTCGTCGTGCTGCTCACGCTGGTGACGGTCGTGTCGTTCGCGATGTCGTTTCTGGCGAGCTACATCGTGCCCGCTGCGGCGTTCTATTCACTGCCCACACGAGCCTGGCAGCTGGCGATCGGCGGATTGGTCGCGCTGACCGCCGTTGGCTGGCAACGGATCTCGCCACGGGCCGCCGCCGTGCTCGGCTGGGCCGGGCTGGGCATGATCGTGCTGGCCTGTGTCTGGCTGACCCCGACCACGGTCTACCCGGGTGCGGCGGCGCTGCTGCCCACCCTCGGCGCCGCAATGGTCATCGCCGCGGGCTGCGCCACACCCGACCAGGGCGGCGGGCGTCTGCTCGGCTGGGCACCGATGCGCGCGATCGGCCGGATCTCCTACTCCTGGTACCTGTGGCACTGGCCGGTACTGGTTCTCGCACCGTTCCTGCTCGGCCACTCGCTCGGGCTCGCCGAGCGGATCATCGCGGCTCTGGCGTCCGCGGGGCTGGCCTGGCTGACCTTGCGCTATCTGGAAAACCCGCTGCGCTTCGCCCCGAAGATCCGCGCCTCCGGATGGCGCAGTCTCGGGCTCGGTGCGATCGCGACGATCGTCGCGGTGTGCGTCGGTATGACGTTGCTGCGGGTGATGCCCAGTCCGGTCGGGCACGGCGCGCCGGTGGCTCCGCTGAACTTCACCGCGGCCCCGGTCGCTGCCGGCGCTCCCGCCGACGCCTACGACGCGGCCGTGCGCCAGACCTTCGCGCAGGTGCAGGCCGCCGTCGCGGCAGCGGCTGATGTCACGTCCGTCCCGGCCAATCTGACGCCGCCGTTGATGGAAGCCTTCGCCGAGAAGAAGGCGCTGTCGTTCAACGGCTGTCTGCGCGAACCGTTCGAACGCGGGCAACCCGAATGCGCGATGGGCAATGTCTCCTCGCGCACCACGGTGACCTTGGTCGGCGACTCGCACGCCGCGATGTGGACCCCGGCGTTACAACAGGTCGCCGGCCAACGGCAGTGGCGGCTGGAGATGCTGGCCAAGGGCGCGTGCCCGCTGTTGGACTTGCCGATCACCAATCCCCTGAGCCGGTTGGCCGAGCTTTTCGAGCACTGCGCGGAGTGGCGCAATGAGATCGTCGCGCGCTTGGAGGCCGAGCGTCCTCAGCTGATCGTGTTGAGTCTGTGGCGCGGTTATGGGACCGGGGAGTCGCTCTCGGGATACCGGGCGTACGACGCCGCGTGGATCGACAGTTTCACCAGGCTCGTGCAGCGACTGCGCGCCACCGGTGCACAGGTCCTGGTACTCGGCCCGATCCCCGATCCGCACTTTCAGGTGCCGATTTGTCTGTCCGGTTACCTCGATGACGTACCGGCGTGCACTCCGTCGCGATCGGCCGCGGTCAACGAGTCCGGTATCGCGGCAGAAGCCGCCGCGACCAAAGCCGGAGGCGGGCAGTACGCCAGCACCACCGACCTGTTCTGCACTGCAGACCGCTGCCCGGTGATCGTCGGCAACACGCTGGTCTATGTCGACGAGAACCACATGACGCTGGAATACGCGCGGTTGCTGGCACCGGCCGTCGGCGCACTGGCCGATCGTGCGCTCGCCCACAACTAGGTCACAGAACGCCGTTCTCGAAACCACCCCTCGTGGCCGCGCCCGGGTGTAAGAATGCCTCGACTCAATTGACGTGTTCGCTGATTTAGCAGGTAGGTGATCTTGGCCCAGGCCGACAGTCTCAGGGCTAGCGAAGAACAGCAAAGTCGGCGCCCCGAACAGAAGTACTTCCGCCCGGACATCGAGGGCCTGCGCGCTGTCGCCGTGACGGCCGTGGTCCTGTTCCACGCTGCGGTACCCGGCATCAGCGGCGGCTATGTGGGTGTCGACGTGTTCTTCGTGATCTCCGGGTTCCTGATCACCGGACTGCTCTGGCGCGAAGTCAGCGGCACCGGCTCCGTGCGGCTGCGCAAGTTCTACGGGGCGCGCGCCCGCCGGCTGCTGCCCGCATCGGCACTCGTCGGCGTCATCACCATGATCGCGGCGGTAATTCTGTTGCCGCCCTTGCGAGTTCCGACGGTCCTCTACGACGGCATCGCCAGCGCGTTGTACGTGGGCAACTACTGGTTCGTCATCGACAACATCAACTACTTCTCCGATCTGCTGACGCCGTCACCGTTCCTGCACTACTGGTCGTTGGGCGTCGAGGAGCAGTTCTATCTGGTCTGGGCCCCGTTGATGCTCGGCACCGCGTGGCTCGTCCGGCGATTCCGGCGGGACAGGACGCGCGCCATCGCGTCGTCGCGTCGTCCTTATCTGGTGGTGCTGGGACTGGTCACCGCCGTGTCGTTCGCGATGTCTCTGGTGATCACCTACGTCGTGCCCGCGATGGCGTTCTTCTCGCTCACCACCCGCGCCTGGCAGCTGGCCATCGGCGGACTGGTCGCACTGACCGCGATTCACTGGCAACGTCTCTCGCCACGGGCGGCGGCGATCGCGGGCTGGGCCGGACTGGCCATGATCGTGTTCGCCTGCCTGTGGTTCACCGCGGCCACACCGTTCCCCGGTACCGCCGCGCTGGTTCCCACCCTCGGCGCAGTGTTGGTGATCGGCGCCGGCTGCGCCACCCCGTCGCAGGGCTGCGGGCAGTTCCTCGATACAGCGCCGATGCGGGCGGTCGGCCGCATCTCGTACTCGTGGTACCTCTGGCACTGGCCGGTACTGGTCCTCGCGCCCGCGCTGCTGGGTCACCCACTGGGGCTGGCCGAACGGATCATCGCGGCGCTGTTGGCGGCCGGGCTGGCGTGGTTGACCATGCGCTACGTGGAGAACCCGCTGCGCTTCGCCCCGAAGATCCGGGACTACCCGTGGCGCAGCCTCGGCGTCGGCGCGGTGGCCACCGCGATCGCGGTCTTCGTCGGTCTCGGGCTGCTGAAGGTCGTGCCGACGCCGGTGGGGCAAGGTCCACCAGCACCTGCGATCACACTCAACGGTGCGTCGGTCCCGACCGGCTCCACCACCGCCGCCTACGACGCCGCTGTCGCCCAGACCGTCACCCAGATGCAAGCGGCACTGGCCAGCTCCTTCACCAGGAGCGCAGTCCCGTCGAACTTGAATCCGCCGCTGACCAATCTGGCTGCCGAACAAGCGGATTACACGTACAAGGGGTGTCTCCGCACGCCGTATGAGAGCGGACAACCCGACTGCGTGATGGGTGATACCAACTCCCCGAATACTGTTGCCCTCATTGGCGACTCACACGCCGCGATGTGGACGCCCGCCTTCCAGCAGATCGCCACTCAGCGACACTGGCGGCTGCAGATGATGGCCAAAGAGGCCTGCGCGCTGATGGACGCACGCGCCGGCAACGCTTTCGGCAACTTGGTCGAAGACCTTCAGCACTGCCAGCAGTGGCGGACCGAGATCATGGGACGCTTGGCCACCGAGCGCCCCAAGCTCGTCGTGGTCAGCGTGTGGCGCGGCTACGGAATCGACGAAACGATGTCGGGCTTCCGCGCCTATGACGCCGCCTGGACCGACGGAATGACCGACCTCGTGCGCCAACTGCGCGATATGGGCACGCAGGTGCTGGTGCTCGGGCCGATCCCGAGTCCGCATGCCAATGTGCCGATCTGCGTGTCCGGCCACCTCGACGACGTGACTGCGTGCGCACTGTCCCGATCGTCGGCGGTGAACCAGACAGGCATCACCGCCGAAGCGGCCGCCACCGCCGCCGGCGGCGGCCAGTATGCGGACCTCTCCGATTTGTTCTGCACCGCCGAACGGTGTCCCGTCATTGTCGGCAACACGTTGGTCTACCTCGACGTGAGCCATTTGACCCTTCAATACTCACGCGTGCTGACGCCGGCCATCGCCGCGCTGGCCGACCGCGCGTTCGCCCACGGTTCGTAAACAGGAGGCTCACCTTGTCCGCAGCGCCCAACAGCCACAAGACGGTGCTCATCACCGGCGGGGCCGGATTCATCGGATCCGCGCTCGCGCGACGTCTCGTCGAGGCCGGCTACGACGTCGCCGTGATGGATATCCTGCACCCGCAGGTGCACGCCGAAGGAGCCGTGATCGACCTGCCGCCGTCGGTGCGGTTGTTCACCGGCGATGTCACGCACGCACCCGACTGCGACGCCGTGCTGCGACTGGTCAAGCCCGCTCAGATCGTGCATTTGGCGGCCGAAACCGGTACAGCGCAGTCGCTTTCAGAGGCAACCCGGCACGGGTCGGTCAACGTGGTCGGCACCACGCAGCTGCTCGACGCCTTGGGCCGGTGTGGGCACGTGCCCGACCAGCTGGTGCTGGCCTCGTCGCGGGCCGTCTACGGCGAGGGCGCCTGGCAGGCCGGCAGCGACATCTTCTACCCGCAGCCGCGCAGCCACGCTCAGCTCGTGGCGGGCATCTGGGATCCTCAGGGCCCCACCGGCGAGCCCGCCGTTCCGCTCGCGAGCAGTGCGATCCAGACCGAGCCTCGGCCCACCAACATCTACGCCGCGACCAAACTCGCCCAGGAGCACATCCTGGCGGCCTGGACCTCCGCGCATGACACCAAGCTCAGCGTGCTGCGTCTGCAGAACGTCTACGGCCCCGGCCAGTCGCTGACCAATTCCTACACGGGAATCGTGGCGCTGTTCGCCCGGCTGTCGCTTCAGAAGCAGGCCCTCGAGGTCTACGAAGACGGCCGCATCGTGCGCGATTTCGTCTTCATCGACGACGTCGTCGAAGGGCTGTTCGCGGCGATCGAGACTCCTGCGGCGCCGTCTCGCTATGTCGATATCGGGTCAGGCGTTCCGACCACCATCCACGAGCTCGCCCAGCAACTCGCGGCGATCTGCGGCGCCCCCGAACCGGTGGTCGTCGGGAAGTTCCGCGACGGTGACGTCCGCGCCGCTCGATGTGACATCGAGCCGGCAACAGCCGAGCTCGGGTGGCGCCCGAAGTGGTCCCTCGAGGAGGGCACGCGCGCCCTGCTCGAGTGGATCGGCAAATAACCGATCGTCCGGTGAATCCACTGCTCCCAGCACTGAAGAGATAGGTCGTTGTCTTGAGTTTCTCGGTTGCGACGAAGACGTCGCGAGTTCGCCCGAAGCCACTCCGCTCACGCTATGGTCAATATCTGTGATCGAGCTTGACGGTGTCGCGAAGACGTTCGACGGGAACATACTGGCCCTGCAGGACGTGAGTTTTTCCGTTGCCACGGGTTCGGTGTGCGCGCTTCTCGGTCACAATGGCGCGGGAAAAACAACGACCATCAACATTCTGTCGACGTTGATGAAGCCGTCATATGGCAAAGCAATTGTGGCCGGGTACGACGTCGCCAAAGAGCCGGCTCGGGTACGCGAGTCCATCTCCATGACCGGGCAGATCGCCGCGATCGACTGGCAGCTCACCGGGCGGGAGAACCTGGTGATGTTCAGCCGATTGCACGGGATGCGGCGCAAGGAGGCCAACGCCCGTGCCGAGGAGTTGATCGAGCAGTTCGACCTCACCGATGCGGCCGACCGCAACGTGGTCACCTATTCGGGTGGCATGCGCCGCCGAGTCGATATCGCCGCCGCGCTTGTGGTGCCGCCGAAAGTGTTGTTTCTGGATGAGCCGACGACGGGCTTGGACCCGCGCAGTCGCCGCAGTGTCTGGGATCTGGTGTCGTCGTTGGTAGCTGACGGGGTGACCGTTTTGCTCACCACCCAGTATCTCGAGGAAGCCGACGTCCTGAGCGACTCGATCGTCGTGCTCAACCACGGGCGCGTTGTCGCCACCGGGACGGCAGATGACCTCAAACGCCGGGTCGGATACAGCTATTGCACTGTGAGCCCGGTCAATCCGGCCGACCTGCCGAAGATCCTCGCGGCCGTCGCCGATCTTCAGGACGCTCAGGCCGACGAAGACGCCAACAGTGTGTCGGTGCTGGCGCCCAATGGGGTTGCGACGCTCAGCGAGGTGTTCCGCCGCGTCGACCAGCTTGACGTTGAGCTGGAAGATATTTCGCTGCGCAAGCCCTCGCTCGACGAGGTATTCCTGCACCTCACGGGCAGCGTCACCGCGTGAGTTCGGTTGCGGTTCTGACCGAACGCATGGTGCGCAACACATTGCGCAGCGATCTGCCGTTCGCCGTCTTGGCGCCGGCAGGCAATTTCATCATCTTCAACCTCGCGCTGCGCAATGTGATCGACACCGGCGGGATCGGGTACCCGCAGTACCTCCTGCCGGTGATCATCGTCCAAGTGACGTTGCTCGGCGCGTTGACCACCGTCGACCGGGCCACCCGCGATCATCAGTCCGAACTCGGGCTTCGGTTCCGCACCATGCCCATCGCCACCGTGGCGCCGTTGACGGCGCGCATGTTGTACTGCCTCATTCGCGGGATGATCGCGCTGGTTGCGACAATCGTCGCCGGATACCTCTTTGGCTTTCGAATGCTCGGCGGACCATGGCATTTGGTGGCTTTCATCTCCTTCGTCCTGGCATTGACCCTCGCGCTGTCGCTTGCCGCGGACGCAACCGGCGTGGGTATCTCCGCCTCCCCGATCGGCAGGAACGGCGGGTCGAGTCAGGTCCTGCTGGTCCCCCAGATGATGCTTGTCATGCTCTCCACCGGAATGGCGCCCGTGGATTCGTTCCCCGAGTGGTTGCACGGATTCGTTCGGTACCAACCTGTTTCACAGGTCACCGAAACCCTGCGGGGGTTGGCCGCGGGCAACGTCGCAGTCAGCAGTCTGGCGAGCAGCTTCGCATGGTGCCTTGGACTGCTCGCGCTGTTCGGGGTCATCGCAGTGCGAATGCAGAGGCGGACCCAATGACCACCACTACCGCAGCGCGACGCGGCTCACTGCTGTATGAAAGCCTGGTCATCGCGCAGCAACACTTCACCCACTGGCGCCGCGACCCGCTGGTGCCGGTCCAATCTTTGGCCTTCCCAACGTTTCTGCTGATCACGTATTACCTTCTGGTCGGCAAATCGGTGTTGCGGATCACGGGCGCCGACAGCCTCTACGGTCTGGTGCCGACCTGTGCGATAGCCGGCGCGTTCTCCGGATCCCTTGCCGTCGGCCTCACGCTTTCCTTCGAACGCGACACCGGACTGCTCAGCCGATTGTGGGCATTGCCCGTACACCGCGCCAGCGTGCTCACCGGCCGACTGATCGCCGAGGCCGCGCGCACACTTCTGAGTACCGCACTGATCACCGCGGTCGGCATCGGCCTCGGCCTCCGCTTTCGCGGTGGCCCACTGGAGTTGCTGCTGTACCTGCTCGTACCCGTGATGGTGGTGATCGTCTTCGCGATGGCGGTGATCGCCGTCGCGGTACGGGCCAAGGACGGCACGGTGCTCATCTGGCTCGGGCTGCCCGCCATCACCGCCGTCTTCGCCAGTTCCGGTTCCCCGCCCATCGAATCACTGCCCTCGTGGATGTGGCCGCTGCTCCGGTTCCAGCCGATGGAGCCGATCGTGGGGTCGATGCGGGCCCTTGCTCAAGGCCAACTTCCGTGGTGGCCACTGCTGTGGGGCGTGCTCTGGACAATCGCCGGCGCCGCATTGGTTGCGCCACTGGCCATTCGCGGGTACCGCGCGGCCGCCGAATCCGGAGGTGTTCGCGGCTGACGTCAGCCGCGACGCGACAGCGCGAACTGCTCCAACGCGTCGGCCGCAGCGCCGACACTGTCGGCGGGCTTGGTCATTCGGGCTGCGAGTTGTTCCGCGCGAGTGCGGTATTCCGGCGCGAGGATCGTCCTCAGGTCGGACACCAGCGTTTTCTCGGTGGTGCCGACAAAACGGCGGCCCTTGCCAACCTTCAGCTTCTTGAGTCGAGAACCCCAACATCCCTGATCGGGCAGCATCCACAGGATCAACGTCGGCCGACCGGCTCGCAGTCCGGCGTGGGTGGTGCCCGAACCACCGTGGTGCACCACGGCGCGGCAGGCCGGGAACACTTCGGCGTAGTTCATCGGGCCGACGATCTTGACATGGTCATACTGCGGAACAGTGCTGTAGTCAGCCCAGCCCGCACCGATCAGCGCCCTCTCGCCGAGCTGCGCACAGGCCCGGGCGATCATCCCGATCGTGTCGGCCGCGGTGTCGACCGGCATGCTGCCGAAGCTGAAAAAGATGGGCGGGGTTCCCGCGGCGATCCACGACGCGATCTCGGCGTCCTCATCGGCAGGCAATTCCATCGTGAGCCCCCCGACGAACGGCCGCTTGGGGATCTCCTGATCGTTGAACGGCGCCCATTCTTCGGGCAGGCCCGGATAGCACGCCGCATCGTATGCCTGGATCTCCAACGCGCCACTGTCCGCCATCCGCCTCGTCCAGTGGTCCGTCGCCTTCGGCAAGCCGAGCGCCAGTCGCTCGGCGTCGTCCTCGACCTTGTGCCCGCGACGCGTCAACGACTCACCCACAACCATCGCCGAGCGGCACAGCGGGGCAGGCAGAAACGGCATCTGAAAGCTGTTGACCCGCAACGGGAAAATCTGCAACGTGGCTAAAGGCGTGCCGCAATACTCGGCCACATTGGAGGCGACACCCTCATAGTTCAAACCCGTGAGCAGCAGGTCGGCCCCGTCCGCCAGGTCAAGTAGGCTCTTTCTGGCCTGCTCTCGAAACTCATCGAGGAGCCCTGCGAATGCGCCCAGCAGTCCGTTCAATTCCTTGAGCTTCCACGGCTTGCTGAACAACAGATTCCAGAATTCGTGATGGGGGTCGTCCACGGCGCGCAGTGTCGGCCCGAAGGCCACTGCCTTGGGACCGGCAGACTCCGCGAAATCGACCATCTCCGGCGCGACCACCAGGTGAACGTCGTGCCCACGGCGCACCAGCTCGCGGCCGATTGCGGCAAAAGGTTCCACTTCGCCCCTGGTTCCCCAGTTCGCCAGTACGAATTTCATTGCGCCCTAGCCTCTTTCGGCTTGCGTGCGGCCCACGAAAGGAGCGCGAGCATAAGCCTCGACGAGGTCAGCCGTGGCCGCGACGCTGTCCGCGGGCTTGGTCATTTTCGCCGCAAGCCGGCGAGCTCGGCCGACGTAGTCGGGGGCGAGAATCTTGCGCAGGTCCGCAACCAGAGACTTCTCGGTGGCCGCCAAGAAGCGGCGCCCGGTGCCGACTTTCAGTCGTTTGAGCCTGCCCGCCCAGAACAACTGATCGGGCAGCCTCCACAGGATCATCGTGGGGCGCCCGGAGCGCAGCCCCGCATTGGTCGTGCCCGAACCCCCGTGATGCACGATCGCGCGGCAGGCCGGGAAGACCTCCGCATAGTTGATCGTGCCAACCACCTTGACGTGCCCGAACTTCGGTACGCCACTGAAATCGGCCACACCCGCGCCGATCAGCGCTCGCTCGCCCAGTGTGGCGCAGGCCCCTGCGATCATCGCGATCGTGTCATTGGCGGATTCCATTGGCATGCTGCCGAATCCGAAGAAGATCGGCGGTGTTCCCTCGGCGATCCACGACTTGACATCCGTATCGTCATCCGCGGGCATCTCCAGTGTCAATGCGCCGACAAAGGGCCGTCGGGGCGGCGACTGCGCGTTCCAGCTCGACCACTCGTCCGCCAGCCCGGGAAAGCACACTGCGTCGTAGGCCTGGATCTCCATGCTTCCGCGTTCGGCGATCCGTCGTGTCCAGTGCCCCGTCGACTTCGGCAGGCCGAGATCGCGGCGCTGGGCGTCGTCATTGGCCCGATGCCCACGCCAGGTCAGCCACTCCGATATTCGCATCACCGCGCGACCGAAAGGTGGCGGCAACACGGGCAGCAGCCGGCCGTTGACCCGCAACGGGAAGTGTTGCAACGTGGCCAGCGGGATGTGGCAATACTCTGCGACATTGGCGACGATGCCTTCGTAATTCATGCCCGTCACCAGCAAGTCGGCACCGTCGGCGACCGCCATGAGCGTCTTGCCGGCCGCTTCGCGCCCCTCATCGATCGGGTCGGCGAACTCGTGCACGAGCCTGCCCAATTCTTTGAGCCGCCACGGCTTGCTGAACAGTAGGGCGAAGTACTCCTGGTGCGGCTCGATGATCGCCTGCACGGTCGGTCCGTAGGCGACCGCTGTGGGTCCCGCGGACGAAGCGAATTCGACGAGGTCAGGCGCGACGACGAGATGAACGTCGTGCCCGCGACGCACCAGCTCGCGACCCAACACCGCGAATGGTTCCACTTCGCCGCGAGATCCCCAGTTGGCCAACACGATTTTCATCGCGAAGACTAGCCCTGCCCATCCCCGGCGGGTTGCTGGAGGTACCAAGGATTGGCCCGGGCCCACTCGATGGTGCGGCGGATACCCTCTTCGACGTCGACCTGCAAGCGCCAGCCCAATTCTCGCTGCGCCTTGGTCGAGTCCGGGATACGACGCGGAATGTCTTCGTAGCGGCCGCCGAAACGCGCTGCGGTATCAACGGATTCGGCGCTGGATACCGAGTCGACGTCGGCGATCTTGATCGCCATGTTGACCGCGTCACGCATGCTGGTCTCGGTCATGCTTCCGACGTTGAACGCCTCACCGATCGCCGCGTCGCTGTCTGCCGCGAGCAAGGTTCCGGCAACGGCATCGTCGACATAGGTGAAGCAGCGCGTCTGGTCACCCGAGTCATAGAGCAACGGTTGGCGGCCGTTGAGGATCCGATGCACGGTCTGCGACACCACGAAGATCGGATTCTGGCGCGGCCCATACACATTGAAGTACCGCACCACCGTCACCGGCAGCCCACGGGCAGCGTGCATGGCGAACACCAGATGCTCGGCCATCCCCTTGCTCGTGCTGTAACTCCAGCGGGCAGTCTTCGTCGAGCCCAGCACCCGGTCATGATCCTCCGCCCACGGCGGGTTGGGGTTCTTGCCAAACACCTCGGAGGTACTGGCGAACACCACCCGAATTCCGTTGCGGTGGCTCAGTTCCAGCACATTGCGAGTGCCGATGACATTGACGTCGAGAACCTGGAGCGGATCGTCCATGTAGTTCTTGACGCCGACCACCGCTGCCAGATGGAACACCGTGTCGACATCGGGCGTCAAGGCTTGTTCGAGTGCTGCCAGGTCGGTGACATCGCCCTGCACGAAACGGAAGTTGGGGTTGCTGTCGAAATCGATGCTGCTGTCGCGGGTGTTCTTCGCGAAGTCGAAGATGGTGACAGTGTCGCCGCGTTCCAGCAGCGCGGTCACCAAATGCGATCCGATGAAACCATAGCCGCCTGTGACGACGACATTGGACATAGTTGCTCTCTCGTTCTATAACGGTTTGCGGATATCTGTCAGCCGGCTAGCGGCCGATACCCTTATAGATGAAGCCCGCCGCCCGCGCTGCCGCCGGGTCAAAGCTGTTGCGTCCGTCGAGAAATACACACCGGTCCGCTGCCAGCTCCGCGAGTCGCACCAACGGAATCTGGTGGAACTCCCGATGGCCGGCAAGGACAACCAGTGCGTCGGCATCCTTCACCGCGGATTCGATGTCCGGGCTCAGCGGGACCTTGGTGACGGTATGCGCTTCTTCGTCCGGCACCCAGGGGTCATGGACGGTCAACTGACATCCGGACTCTTCCAGCAGTGCCACGACATACTTGGTCGGCGTGAGTCGGCAATCGCCCGTGTTGTTCTTGAACGCGATACCCAGGACCGCGATCTTGCTGTCCTCGATCGCCTTGTCCTGATCGGCCAGGAGCTGGGTGAGCAACCCATAGGTGTAGCTGGGCATCGTGTCGTTGACCGTCCTCGACGTCTTCGGCACGTGCAGATCCAGTCCCAGCGTCTCGCCAAGGTGATTGACGAACCACGGATCCTTCGTGAGGCAGTAGCCACCGACACCCATACTCGGGCTGAGGATGTTGACGTTGTGCATGCCCTTCGGCATCGAGTTGGCCGCGGCGATGACCTGGAGAACGTCCATGCCGAGTCGGTCGCAGACCTTGGCCAGCTCGTTGGCCATCGAGATGTTCAGGTCGATCCAGAGATTGTCGGCGAGCTTGACCATCTCGGCCGTCCGCGGATCCTCGACGACGATCGACTCCAACCCGAGGCCGTGGCGCCACAGCGTGGCGCAGCTACGCGCGCTGCGCTCGTCGACGGCCCCGACCACGACGGGAATAGAGGTTAGTTCCCGGATGGCCTGCCCTTCGGCGAGCCGCTCGGGGCAGAAGGCCAACCCGAAGTCGACACCGGCTTTCAAACCGGACGCCTCTTCCAGAATCGGCTGCACCAGCGTCTCGGTGGTGTCGGGCGGCACGGTGCTCTTCAAGATGACGAGGTGGCCGGGGCGCAGGTGTTCGCCGACCGCCCGCGCGGCCGCCTTGATGTCGTCGACGATGGGCTCGTAGTCCGGCCCGAGCGGAGTGCCGACGGTGACGATGATGAAGTCGTTGTCGGCGATCACGCTGAAGTCCGATGTGGCGCGAAGGCGGCCGACCTGAACACTTTCGGCGACAAGCTCGCCCAGGCCCGGCTCAGGAACGCTCGTCCGGCCCTGGTTGATCTCGTCGACGATGTTGGGGCGCACGTCGATACCCGTCACGGGCCAGCCGCGGTCGGCCAGCACCGCACCGATCACCGTGCCGATGTAGCCGAAGCCCACCACTGCGATCCCCGACCGCATACCGCGGACCAGCAGGTCGATCTCAGCATCGCTTTGTCCGAACGCGCCTCTAGCCATCGCAGTTCCTAGCTCCTTCAACGTTCCCCCGTGCGCGTCCTGGAATGAACCGGACCTCGCGACCAGGCCGGTCGCTGCGCAGCCTAACCAATATTGTGGCCGCCGACCGGAAATTTGGCTGGCTGACGAAAGTGATCAGGCACGGCACTTCACGCGCGCAAATTCCTCCACGCGGTCAGCTGCCGCGACGACGGCATCGGCACGGGACGTCATCCATGGGGCGATCTCGCGGGCCCGTGCCGCATATCCCGGAGCCAGTATCCGACGCAGGTCTTTGACCAGTGATTTCTCGGTGGTGGTCGAGAAGCGCCGCCCGGCACCCACCTTGAGCCGCTTCAGCTGCGCCGCAAAGAATGGCTGGTCAGGCAGCGTCCACAGGACCAGCTGGGGAACGCCCGCCCGCAAGCACGCGGCCACGGTGCCAGAACCACCGTGATGCACGACCGCGCGGCACGTCGGGAAGATGGTTGCGTAATTCACTTGGCCGACCACCTTCACGTGGTCGTACTGCGGAACCTGGCTGTAGTCGGTACCGCCCGCACCGACGATCGCACGCTCCCCCAACTGGGCGCACGCGGCGGCGATCATCGCGACCGTGTCGGCTGGTGATCCGATCGGGACACTGCCGAAGCCGAAGAAGATCGGCGGCGTCCCCGCCGCGATCCACGACGCCGCCTCCTCGTCGGAATCCGTCGGCGACGCCATGGCCAACGCCCCGACGAAGGGACGCTGACCGTCCCACTTGCCCCATTCCCGCCCGAGGCCCGGAAAAACCAGCTCGTCGTAGGCCTGGACCTCGAGTGAACCTCGGCCCGCGATGCGGCGCGGCGCGGAGCTGGTGGCGGCGGGCAGCCCGAGTTCGCGGCGCTGGACGTCCTCGCCCTTACGGGTGCCGCGCCACGCCGTCCACTCGTTCGTGGCCATCGCCAACCGGCTCAACGGTGCTGGCAACAGCGGCAGGAGTTGACCATGGACGCGGTAGGGGAAGTAGTGCAGGGTGACCAACGGGATGTCGTAGGCCTCGGCGACGTTGGCGGCAGGCTGCTCGAAGATCAGCCCGGTCAGCAGAAGGTCAGCGCCTTGGGCCACCGAGGCCAGGGTTCTGGTCATCTCCGCCCAGCAGCCCTCGGCGAATTGCGCGGTCTCGCTGGCCATCCGATTGAGCTCTTTGAGCTTCCACGGTGTGCGGCCGTACAACGTGAAATACCGCCACTGCAGCTCCAGAATGGCTTTGGAATCCAGTCCATACGCCACCGCGGACAGCCCGGCCGCCTCGGCAAAGCCGACCAGATTGGGCGGGACGACCATGCGCACATCGTGGCCTCTGCGCAGCAGCTCACGGCCGACAACCACGGCGGGCTCGATATCGCCGCGACCGCCGTAGCTGGACAGCACAAGTTTCATCGCCGGTTCTGGCCTTTCGATCGTCCTGCGGCACACCGTCAGGAGCAACGGCCATTATTACCGGTTTTTTGACGAGCCAGTAAGCGTTCGGCCATGCCTTCGGCTCAACGTTGGTACCATCCCGAATCGCCCAGTCCAGACCGATCTTTGGGCCATCACGCTGAGGAGCTCGATTTTGGCTGACGGCGCATTGACTGCGCGCGAGACGGAACGCATCGAGTGGGACGTGATCGTGGTGGGCACCGGTATGGGCGGCGGCATGCTGGGTTATCGGCTGGCCCAGGCGGGCCGGCGAGTGCTTTTCGTCGAAAAGGGACGCTCGACATTGCCCGGCGCGCCGGGGGTCATCCGGTCGGCAATGCCCGAACTGGCCGAGCCCGCAGCGGCGCGGTCCACCGCGGCGTATCACGACGCATTGGCGCGCGGGGGACGCTCTACCGACGAGGTCGAAGACATCAGTGGACGGCGCCCCAAGCGTTTTGTGCCGTTCATCGGCAGCGGGACCGGCGGATCGTCCGCGCTGTACGGCATGGTCTGCGAGCGGTTCTTCGAACGGGACTTCACTCCCCGGCAGAATTTCGCCGACCCGGGAGATTCGACGGTGCCGGAGGCCTGGCCGGTCAGCTACGACGAGATGCGGCCCTGGTACGCCGATGCCGAGAAATTGTTGGGAGTCCGCGGCCAGCCCGACCCACTGCGGCCCGAGGCGGCCGATGTCAATCTGCCTGCCGCACCACCATTTTCGGCCGACAACCAGCCGTTGGTGGAGTATCTGACAGGCCGAGGTCTCCATCCCTATCACTTGCCGATGGCCTGTGACTACACCGCCGACTGCGCGACCTGCCAGACCTTTCTCTGTTCCAAGGCGTGTAAGAACGACGCGGCGCGCAACGCCGTCCTGCCCGCGGTCACCGAGCACGGCGCCCAGCTGCTGACCGAATGCCGGGTCCTTCACCTGGAGGCCGACCGCACCGGCGTCCGGCGGGTGATCTGCGAGCACTCGTCGGGCCGATTGACTCTCAAGGCCAAGGTGGTGGTGCTGGCCGCAGGCGCGCTGGCCACCCCGGTGCTACTGCTCAATTCCAGGTCCGGCGATTGGCCCCGCGGGCTGGCCAACGGCTCAGACATGGTGGGCCGCAACCTGATGCGCCACTTCCTCGATCCGATCGAGATCTGGCCCGAGCCCGACTCCACGATCACCGCCGCGAACAAGGAGATCGGGCTCAACGACTTCTACTTCTTTCAGGGGCAGAAATACGGGACCGTGCAGTCGTTCGGTTCAATCCCGCCGATGGAGTGGTTGATCAACCGCCCGGGTCCGCAGGGGCGGGCCTTGCGGATGATGAGCCCGGCGGTGCGCCGGGTCTACGAGAAGTTCTTCACCGGCGGACTGATCCTGGCCGCGATGATGGAAGACCTCCCCTATCGGGACAACCGGGTGTTGCTCCCGGACCGCCCCGGCTCCGACGGTCGCCAGCGGATGCGGATTCAGTACCGGCTCCACCCGAACGAACTCGACCGGCACGCGGAGTTCCTGCGGCTGTTCAAGGAGATTCTGAAGCCGTTCCGCACCCGCGGTCTGGGCAGCGGCAAAGAGAACTCGAACATGGGCCACGTCTGCGGGACCTGCCGATTCGGTACCGATCCGGCAACCAGTGTGCTGAATGCGCAGAACCGCGCGCACGAGGTGGACAACCTCTACGTCGTGGACACCTCGTTTTTCCCGTCCAGCGCAGGCTTGAATCCGAGTCTGACCGTCGCGGCCAACGCGCTGCGCGTAGCGGCACACGTGAATCAGGCAAACTTTGCCAGCTGACGCCGGATCGGGCCTCCCGCACGTCCGGGACACCCTAGTCTGTCCGGAAACCGGAGGTGAGTGTTGAGCGTGGTTGACAGCGGGACAGTGGATCGGACGAGGCAGGCGGTCGACCGGACGAATATCCATCGGGTATGGAAAGCCGTCCTCGTTGCCATCCTGGTGGGGATAGCTGTCGCGTGTTACTTCGCACCCGTTCTGCTCATTGTGATCGGCGTGCTGCTGGTATTGCTGCTCGGCGCACGCGTGGTTTACCGCGGGCACGATCGCTTTATCCCCAACCTGTATGCGAAAGACGTCAGGGTCTACGACGACGCGTATCAGGAATTCATCGCCCGCACGCTCACGGATATCCGACACCACAAGATTCCCGGCCATCCACTGCTCTGGGAAGCGTCCCGGCTGCCGGCGCCGACACCTGAGAACGCCGACGAGCTACTCCTCGATCTGGGGGTCTGGCTCGGCTGGTCGACGCGACTGACAGCCGATGCCACCGGCCGTACCGTCTACGGCTTCGACACCTTCGAAGGTCTCGTCGAGGACTGGCAGATCGAAGATCAGATCGTGATCAAACAGGGCACCTTCTCCCTGTCGGATCCGCTGGCCAGGCGATTTCGACGGGAAACCGGGGTGACCCTGAACGACGGCGTGCCGGATGCGCTCGGCCGGGACGTGCAGTTCGTCAAGGGGCGTACCTACGAGACGCTCGCGCCGTTCCTCGCCGAACGGCCGGGTGCCCCGATCCGGCTCTTCCACATGGATTTGGACACCTACGAGAGTTGCCTGCACGCGCTGGAGACGTGCAAAGACCGGTTTGTCGCGGGCTCAATTCTGGTCTTCGACGAATATCTCGTCACCAATGGTGAGCTGCGCGCGTTCTTCGAGTTCCAGGAACGCTACGGGTTGGAATTCCAGTACCGGGCCTGGGGTCTCGAGGTCGGCGAGATGAACGCCGAGATGGTTATTTCGCGCTGGAAGCGACCTCTCTACTACCTGACTGCCGTAGCCATACATTTGCTGGGCGGACGCTTTCTCTGGAAATTCCTCACCAGGCGGTTCTGGCGGTTTTGGCTCGGCGCTCCGATCGGCGACATCCTCTTCATGATGGGCGCCGCCGGACACCGGAAGTCGGTAAGCCTCGAGATCACCGGCCTGGGAAACCTTGATCCGACGCGACGCTGAACGCCCCAGCAATGTGGTGTTCGGTATCCGTCCTGAACCGCCACAGCGGTGGTTGCCCGGGTGTAAGAATGCCTCGACTCAATTGACGCACGCGAAACAGGTGGGGTGACATTGCGCCAGGCGGACAGCGTTAGTCCTACCGAGGAGCGGCAGGATTCTCGCGCGGAACAGAACAAGTTCCGGCCCGACATCGAGGGACTGCGCGCAGTCGCGGTGGTGGCCGTGGTCCTGTTCCATGCTGCGGTGCCCGGCCTGGGCGGCGGCTACGTCGGTGTCGACGTCTTCTTCGTCATCTCGGGCTTCTTGATCACCGGGCTGCTGTGGCGCGAGGTCAGTACCAGCGGCTCGGTGCGCCTGCGGTCGTTCTACGGAGCCCGGGCCCGCCGTCTGCTGCCCGCCTCGGCCGCGGTGGGTGTCGTGACGATGATCGGGGCGACCTTCCTGCTGCCGCCGCTACAGGCGCCAACCGTTCTGGCCGACGGCATCTGGAGCGCGCTCTACATCAGCAACTACCGCTTCATGTTCGAAGGCGTGAACTACTTCAGCGCCGCCAACCACCTCACTCCCTCGCCCTTCCTGCACTATTGGTCGTTGGGCGTCGAAGAGCAGTTCTATCTCGTATGGGCGCCCTTGATTCTCGGCGTCGCTTGGCTGATGCGGCTCGCGCGCCGGCGTTCCACATCCACAGCCGCGCAATCCCAACGCCCGTATCTGGCCGCGCTCACGCTGGTCGCGATCCTGTCCTTCGGAGTTTCGTTCGTCCTCACGCACGTGATGCCCGCCGCGGCCTTCTATTCGTTGCCCACCCGGGCGTGGCAGCTGGCGGTCGGCGGTCTGGTAGCGCTCACGGCGGGCCACTGGCGCCGCCTGCCTGCGGTGCCCGCCGGGGTGCTGGGCTGGGCAGGGCTGGCGCTGATTCTGTTGGCGTGCACCTGGTTCAGTCCGACCACACCCTTTCCGGGTACCGCCGCTCTGCTGCCCACCGTCGGCGCGGCGCTGGTGATCGGTGCCGGCTGCGCCCTACCGGCGCGAGGCTGCGGCCGGCTACTGGGACTGTCACCCATGCGAGCCATCGGCCGCATCTCCTACTCCTGGTA
This sequence comes from Mycobacterium sp. BK086, assembly GCA_004362315.1. Lineage (GTDB taxonomy): Bacteria > Actinomycetota > Actinomycetes > Mycobacteriales > Mycobacteriaceae > Mycobacterium. The sequence continues at coordinate 508,641 of SNWL01000007.1, read as the reverse complement.
TCTCTGGCACTGGCCTGTGCTGGTGTTGACCCCGTTGATCGTGGGCCACCCGCTGGGCCTCGTCGGTCGGGTGACCGCGGCTCTGCTGTCCGCCGGATTGGCCTGGCTCACCCTGACATTCATCGAGAACCCGCTTCGCTTCAACACCACGATCCGCAACTCGGCCGGCCGCAGCCTCGGCCTGGGCGCGGTGGCCACCGCGATCGCCGTCTGTGCCGGATTGGTGTTGACGCAGGTGGTACCGAGCACCGTCGGGCGCGGCGCACCCGCGGCACCGCTGACGGTCGCGGCAACGCCGGTCCCCGCGGGCGCGGGAATCGATACCTACGACATCGCCATCCGCCAAGCTGTCGCGCAGGTGCAAGCCGCCGTCGCAGCCTCTGCCGACCTCACGGCCGTCCCATCCAATCTTGTTCCCCCGCTTGCGAATGCGGCGGCCGAGGAAAAGGGTGTGTACCTCGGGGGCTGTATGCGCGATTTCCTCGAAACCGGACATCCAGAATGCGCATCGGGTGACACCGCCTCGGCCACCACCGTTGCCCTGGTCGGCGATTCGCACGCCGCGATGTGGAATCCGGCCTTCCGGCAGCTCGCCGACGAACGTCATTGGCGGGTCGAGACTCTCGCGAAGTCCGGCTGCCCCCTGCTGGACCTGACGATCCGCAGCCCGCTCCTGAACCGGGAATACACCGAGTGTGAGCAGTGGCGTGCCGAGATCACGTCCCGGTTGCGCGCCGAGCATCCGCGGCTCGTCGTGCTCAGCACATGGCGCGGATACGGCTCGGCCGACTGGCCATCGGGCTTTGCGGCGTACGACCGCGCGTGGCTCGACAGCCTCACCCGAATTGTGAAGCAGCTGCGCGATATCGGATCACAGGTATTGGTGCTCGGGCCCATCCCCGACCCCCAGTCGGTGGTGCCGGTATGCCTGTCCGCCCACTTGGACGACGTCACGGCCTGTGAGCCGAAACGGGCCGGCGCGGTCAATCCCGCCGGTATCGCCGCGGAGGCCGCCGCCGTCACAGCCGGGGGCGGTCAGTACGCCGACCTCACCGACTTGTTCTGCACGGCCGATCGCTGCCCGGTCATCGTCGACAACACCCTGGTCTACTTTGACTGGAATCACGTGACGCTCGAATACTCCCGGGCTCTGGGCCCGGTGATCGGCGCCTTTGCCGATCGAGCGCTGGCCAGTCGTTAGGCAGGCGGCGCGGCCGCCGGCGGACCGCGCCTGCCCAAACGCGCCTTCAACGACATCGCGGGCTTCTCCACCAGGAACCAGCTCAGTGCCGCCAAAGGCAGTGTGATGACGGCAGCGATGAGCGCGAACACCGGCGGGGCCAGAAAGGCAAGTCCGCAGATCACCAGGATCTGCTGGATCGGAAACGCGTAAATGTAGACGCCATAAGACAAATCGGTCCGTAACCGCAGGCGTGGATCGTGGATGAGCGCGCCCGAAACGACGAGCGCATATGCCAGCGGGAACGCACCGATCCACCGATAGTTGGGCAGCAGGCTGGCCGCCAGGACGATTGCCACACTCAGCGCGACGAGCGACCACCTCGCGGGAATGACATGGCGCACCTGGAACAGCAGCGCTCCCGCCAGGAACATCACCGCGAACCGTGCAGCCGCTCCTTCTGCGATCAGCATCTGGGTCGCCGCATCGAGCGGGGGCCGTTTGTCGGGGGGTGCTTCGACGATCGCACTCATCGAGGGCAATTGGGTGGACCAGAGCACTGCCAGGGCGAGCAAGCTTGGGACCACCCATCGCCGGCGCAACAGTCCGGTGATGCCGAGGACCGCGATGGCGATGTAGCACAACGCCTCCCAGTACAGCGTCCACAGTGAACTGTCCCACTCCCCTGGCAGTGGGACCCCGAGAGGTGTTCCCGCGATATCGCTTTGCCTCATCAAGAGCCCGAAGTTGTTCAGGACGTAGGAAATCGGGCCCGACGACAGCAGCAGTCCGCCGGGCGAGCCGCCTTGGATCGCCACGCTGATCGGTGCGATGACGAACGCGATCACCACCAGGCAGACCCAGAATCCGGGGAGGATGCGCAGCCCTCGGGCGACGAAGTAGTCGCGCAACCGCGGCCTTCTGGTCCAGCTCCACGTGATCAGGAATCCCGAGATCGCGAAGAACCCGTCCACCCAGACATCTCGCAGCAGCTGATGGGCCGGCTCGAAAGATATGGTGCGGCCGGTGATCAGCCACGAGTGCCACAGGATCACGCCCGTTGCCATCGCCAGCCGCCACGCGTTCAGCGCGTTGTTCTGCGGATCGAATACCTCTTCGAGCGTGCCCTTGATCCGACGCGCGACGCTCTCGTCCTCGTTGTCGCCGACTACTTCCGGATTCGCGCTCATCGATCAGCAAACGCGCCCGAGGCGTACGAAATCTTCAACGAGATCGGTGGCGGCTGCCGCGCTTTCGGCCGGCGTCGTCATCCGGGTCGCGAACTCGCGGGCCCGGGTGAGGTAGCCGGGAGCCAGAACCTTGCGCAGGTCGGCGATCAACGACTTCTCAGTCGTCGTGGCGAAGCGCCGCCCGGTACCCAGCTTCAAACGTCGAAGCTGATTGGTCCGCAACCCCTGATCGGGCAGCGTCCACAGTCCCACCTGCGGCACTCCGGCCCGCAGGCACGCCGCGATGGTGCCCGCCCCGCTGTGGTGCACGACCGCGCGACAGAGCGGGAACACCTCGGCGAAGTTCACCAGGCCCACCACCTTGACGTGATCGGGATAGGAGATCGCGCTGAAGTCGGTGGAGCCCGCACCCACCACAGCCCGTTCGCCCAGCCGCTCACAGACGGCGCTGATCATCGCGATCGTGTCAGCCGGCGAGCCGACCGGGACGCTGCCGAAACCGAAGAAAATCGGTGGTGTTCCGCCGGCGATCCACGCCGCGACCTCCTCGTCGGATGCCGTCGACGACTCCAGCGTCAGGGTGCCGACAAACGGACGCTGGCTACCCCAGTGCGCCCATTCGGCAGCCAGCCCGGGAATCCAGACATCGTCGTAACCCTGGATCTCCAGGGAACCGCGTTCGGCGATGCGTTCCGGCCAGGCCGATGTCGCCTCCGGCAGACCGAGCTCACGGCGCTGGATGTCCTCGACCTCTTTGACCACCCCGCTCCACGCCATACGCTCGTAGGCCTTCATCACCGCGCGACCGGTCGATGCGGGCAGCAACGGCAGGACCCTGCCGTTGGCGCGGGTCGGGAAGAAGTCGACCGTGACCAGCGGGATGCCGTAATACTCCGCGACATTGGCCGAGAATTGCTCGAAACCGTAGCCGGCGATGATCAGGTCCGCCCCCTCGGCGAGCGACGCAAGGGTCGCGAACGCCTCCTTCGTCCAGCACCGGGAAACGATCTCCCCGATGTCGGCTCCGAGCTTCGTCACTTCCTTTGGCTTCCAAGGAATTCGGAAGAACGCCGTCCAGTAGTCGCGCTGCGCGTCCATCATCACCTGCGACTCGTCACCCCACGAGACCGCGGTGAGCCCGGCCGACTCGGCGAAGGCCACCACGTTCGGCGGGACCGCGATCGCCACGTCGTGTCCCCTGCGCTGCAGTTCACGACCGATGACGACGCAGGGCTCGACATCGCCACGGACGCCGTGGCATGCCAGGACCACCTTCATCGCAGATCTAGCCTCTCAGCCTCTTCGGCCCGCGCACGCTCGAGGAACACCGGCCAGTATTGCCTGTTTTTTGACGGCCAAGTAAGCGTTTGGCTAACTGGTAGCTGCCTTGCTGGTGGCCGTACACATCGATCAGCTCGGCTCACGGATCGGGAGGCCCGCCGCTCGATAGACCGAGTCGATGACGCTCATGTTTTCGACCGCGTCCAACGGTGACGTCCGAACCGGCTCGCCGCGCAGCACCGCCCCTGCGAACGCCTCCAGTTGGTAGGAGTAGGTGGTGCGACGGGAGAAGCGCTCGGACCGCTTCCCGTTGGCCGACCGGACCGAGAGCATCGGGAACAGGTTGGGCGCTGCGGGACTGAGCCAGCGCAGCTCGCCGTCGTCGCCGACGATCTTCGCGCTCGCCCGGAACAGGTTCCCCGACCACAGCGCGCAGCGCAGCCGGCCGGTGTGACCGCCCGCATAGCGCAGTTCGGCCGTCATGGCGCGATCTACCTGGGGCTTCTGCAATTTCGCCTGTGCTGAAACAACTTCCGGGGTGGAACCGCCAAAGGTCCGGGCCATGTTGGTCACATAGCTGCCGGCGTCCATCATGGCGCCGCCGGCCATCGCGTAGTTGTAGCAGTTGGCTTTGAACGTCGGCAGCATCACGCACAGGGTGACATCCACCCGCCGCAGTGTGCCGATCTCGCCCGACGCGATGATCTGCTCGACGCGGCGGGTCAACGGGTGGTGGCGAAACTGGATCGCCTCCATCACCACCCGATCCGACTTGGCGTCCAGGTCTGCGATTTCCTGGGCCTCGGCGGCGTTGGCCGTGAATGGCTTCTCCACCAGGACGTGCCTGCCTGCGTCCAGCGCCAACTTGGTCCACTTACCGTGCATGCTGGTGGGCACCAGGACGTAGATCGCATCGAGGTCCGGATCGTCGAGCAGTGCCTCGTAGCTGCCGTACGCCTTGGCAATGCCGTACTTGGCGGCGAATTCATCGGCGCTGGGCTGATCACGGGATGCCACCGCGGCCACCACGACGTCGCGGTTGTCCTTGGCCGGATTGAGTATCGTCGTCGGCGCGAAGCTCGACGCGCCCAAGATGCCGATCCGTACCCGGCCCGCGCTATCTGGCATTACTTCTCTCTCCCTGTTCAAACCGCCGCCGCGATACTAGAACGCGTTCTAGCAACGATGGCCGGAATTGACATTACCGTCAGCAACCAGGGTCAACTCGGCTCGCGCAGCGGGAGGCCCGCGGCCCGGTAGACCGAGTCGATGACGGTCATGGTTTCGATCGCGTCCTGCGGCGTCGTGCGCACCGGCTGGCCGCGCAACACCGCCGCGGCGAATGCATCCAGCTGATAGGCGTACGTCGCGCGCCGCGGGAATCGTTCGACCCGCTTGCCCCGTTCGGATCGCACCGAGAACCGATGAAAAAGATGTGGCAGCAACGGGTTGAGCACATACAGCTCGCCGCGGTCACCGGTGACCCGCAGGCTGATCCTCAACAGGTCGGCTGACCACATCGAACAGCGCAATCGGCCGGTATGCCCGGCGGGAAAGCGCACCTGCGCCGTCATGGCCCGATCCACCCTGGGATCTCGCAACTTCGCTTGTGCGGAAACAACTTCCGGAGTGCCGCCCCCGAACGTGCGCAGCATGTGGACCGCATAGCAGCCGGCATCCATGGTGGCGCCACCGGCCAGCGAGTAGTCGTAGCGGATGTCGGAGAACTTCGGCAGCGGGAAACAGAAGGCGACGTCCACCCGCTGCAGGGTGCCCAGCTCTCCCGAGGCGATGATCTCCTCGGCGCGCAACGCGAACGGGTGATAGCGGTAATGAAACGCTTCCATCACCACGCGATCCGATGTGGCGGCCAGTGCCGCGATCTCTCGCGCCTCGTCGGCATTGGCGGTGAATGGCTTCTCACACAACACGTGCTTGCCGGCCTCGATCGCCGCGCGAGTCCACTTGCCGTGCAAGCCGTTTGGCAGCGGGTTGTAGATCGCATCCACATCCGGGTCGGAGATCAGCGCCTCATAGCTGTCGTGCACCTTCGCTATGCCGTGCTTGGCGGCGAACGCCCGGGCCCGCACTACATCCCGGGCCGCCACCGCGGCAACCACGACCTCGACGTTGTCCTTCGCCGGGTCGATCAGCGCCGCGGGCGCGATCTGGGCTGCCCCCAGGATGCCGATCCGCACCTGCTCTGCCACTAGTCGTCGAACTCCAGCAGGGTCAATGTCGCGATCGTCGGCCAGTTCATCCCGACCCACCGGCGAAGCGGGCGATGGATCGGCAGGCCCTGCGTCTTCGGCAACAGCGAATCGAAGAGCGGCCCACGGCCCCGGGGCAGCGGTAAGTCGTGTACCGCCCGAACCCCGGGCACGGTGTCGGCCAGCCTGGCCAGCTCACGCACGGTGAGGCTGAACGGCGTCCTCGGCCAGTCTCCGCGCAACACCGTCCACAACTTGGGCCGGGCGGCGAGCAGTGCCTGCGATTTGGGGGGCAGGTCGAACATCATCTGGCCACCGGGGAAGCGCACCGCGCACTCCCCGATCAGGTCGAGCGCCTCGCTGGGCTCCAGGTACGGCAGCAGACCCTCGGCGGTGACGAACACGCCGTGCTGGGGATCCACCTGGTCCATCCAGCTGAAATCAAGGACCGACTGGGCGCACGCCGACATCCGGTCCGACGGTGGCAACAGCTGCTCGCGCAGCGTGATGTTGGGCGAGAAATCGACTGTCAGCCAACGGAATTCATGGCCAACACCGGCGGCATCGAGGCGCCAGAAACTGGTCTGCATCCCCTCGCCGAGGGCGACGACGGTGGCCTTCGGGTGCGCCGAAAGGTAGCGGCGGGCCCCATTGTCAAAGGACAGCGCGCGCAGCGCGAGGTCTTGGCGATCGGTGGAGCCGAGCTTGAACTTGCTGAAGTCGTAGTCCATCGAGTCGACCAAGCGGATCGCCATCGGATCCTGGACGATCGCGTCGGCACGGCGCGCTTCGTTCGCGCGGCAGAACAACGTCGCCAACGCCGTGTCGGTTACCGGCATGACGTCAGTCATCGGACAGGTGCTCCTTGCATAACTGCTTGATTCCGGGCGTAGCTAATATCAGTTCGCCGTGCCCAGGGCCTCGGGTGGCCGTGGAGAAGGCTACGCCAACCCGACATTTCGTAGCGCCGATTACGGATTAAGGCCGGTGGGTTGTCGCATAAACTCTGCCCGTGTTTGACGCCAGCGACAGCCCCGCACCCCGGGTCGTGGTCGTCTCAAACGTCAGCAAATGGGGCGGCGGCGGCGTGGTCGGATTCCGCGACATGCTGCTGGCGATTCGGAACGAGCGCCCGGACGCGGACGTCATCGCGGTCGTCCCGCAGAAGGGTGACGTGGCGCAACGATGCGCCGAAGACGGTATCGAAGCCAAAATCGCCTGGACGCCATGGTGGGGTTTTGGCAAATGGTCGCGGTGGAAGTTCGCCGATCCCCACGCACTGGTCGGCTGGCTGCCCTATACCGCGATCCTCCTGCCCGGCATCGTGGGCGCATTGGTGCTTTTCCTCCGGCGGCGCCCGACGATGGTCCTGACCAACACCATGACGATTCCGTCGCACGCGATCGCCGCGAAGATCCTCCGCATCCCGCACTACTGGATCGTGCGCGAGTTCGGGCGTGACGACCACCAGATCTGGTTCCTGTTCGGCTACCGCAGAACTGTCCGCATGGTCGGTCGGCTGTCGGAGCTGGCGATCTGCAATTCGCACGCCGTCGAGCAGGCGATGCTGGCGCTGGACCCGACGATGAAGACCCGCGTGCTCTACCCCGTCGTCGACACCGAACTGGGCACGCCCCCGGAGCGGCAGCCCGGCGAGCGGATGCGGACCATCCTGGTCGGCTACTTCTCCGAGGCGAAGGGCCAGAACCTGGCGATCGAGGCGATCGCCGTCGCCAGGAAGGCCGGTGTCGACATCGAGCTGACGCTGGTCGGCGCCGGTGGTCACCAGCCCCTGCAGGGCCTCGCCGAACGCTTGGGCGTCGGCGATCTGCTGACCATTCACGAACCCACCCGCGACCTGCGACCACACTGGGCCGCCGCCCACGTCGGCCTGATGTGCAGCCAGAGCGAGGCATTCGGCCGCGTGACCGTCGAAGCCATGCGGGCCGGCCTGCCGGTATGCGGGACGAACTCCGGCGGCACGCCAGAGATCATCGAACCCGGCGTCGCCGGACTGCTCAGCCCGGTCGGCGACGCACACGCACTGGCGGCCAACCTCATGACGCTGGAAGCCGACGAGGACCTGCGCCGCGGCCTCGCCAAGGGAGCGCTGGAATCGTCGCAGCGCTTCGGCCGTGACCGCCACGACGACGAACTCGCCACGTATCTCGGGCTGCGTTGATAGCATCCCGAATCGCCCGGAACCAGGCCGAGTTTCAAGCGGACCGAGTGGGCCATCTCAACAAGGAGCTCGATAGTGCCTGACGGCGAAGTGACTGGGCGCGAAGCCGAACGCGTCGAGTGGGATGTGATCGTCGTGGGTGCCGGTATGGGCGGCGGCATGCTCGGTCAGCGGCTGGCACGCGCGGGCCGCCGGGTGCTGTTCGTGGAAAAAGGCCACTCGACGCTGCCAGGGACACCGGGCACGATCCGCGCGGCGATGCCCGAGATCGCCGAACCGCAGGCATCGCGGTCGAAGAAGACCTATTACGAGACGCTGGCTCGCGCCGGCCGGAGCAACGACGAAATCACCGATATCAGCGGGCGTCGCCCGCGCAAGTTCGTGCCGTACATCGGCGCGGGCCCCGGCGGATCGTCTGCGCTCTACGGCATGGTCTGCGAACGGTTCTTCGTCGACGATTTCACGCCACGGCAGTTCTTCATCGACCCCGGCGAATCCACTGTGCCGGAGGCCTGGCCGATCTCCTACAAAGAGCTGGCGCCGTGGTATTCCGAAGCCGAGAAATTGCTCGGGGTTCGGGGCGATGCCGATCCCCTGCGCCCCGAGGCCGCCGACGTCGGACTGCCCGCCGCACCGCCCTTTTCGGCCGACAACCAGCCGCTGGTCAACTACCTGTCGGGACGCGGACTGCATCCCTATCACCTGCCGATGGCCTGTGACTACACCGACGACTGCGCGACGTGTCAGGCCTACCTCTGTGCCAAGGGCTGCAAGAACGATGGTGGCCGCGCCGGTGTGCTGCCCGCCGTCACCGAGTACGGCGCTGCGCTGCTGGCCGAGTGCCGGGTCTTGCGCCTCGAGGCGGACCGCAACCGGGTGCAGCGGGTGATCTGTCAACGCCGCAACGACATGCTGTCGCTCAAGGCGAAAGTCGTCGTGCTGGCCGCCGGAGCGCTGGCCACTCCGGTGTTGTTGCTGAATTCCCGGTCCGGAGACTGGTCGCGCGGACTTGCCAACGGGTCAGACATGGTGGGGCGCAACCTGATGCGCCACGTGATGGACTGGATCGAGATCTGGCCGCAACGGGGCAGCAAGATCACCGCCGAGAACAAAGAGATCGGCCTCAACGATTTCTATTTCATCGACGGACAGAAGTACGGCACCGTGCAGTCGGCCAGCTCGATGGCCTCGTTGGCCCCCATCGACATGATGATGAACCAGCCCGGCATGGTGTCAAAGGCGTTGCGCTGGACAAGCCCCTTCGCGCGCCCGATCTACGACCGGGTGATCAGCGGCGGGTTGGTGCTCGCCGCGATCATGGAAGACCTGCCCTACCGGGACAACCGGGTGCTGCCGAGCGATCAGCCCAGTGTGGACGGTCGCCAGCGGCTGCGCCTTCAATACCGCATGCACGCGAACGAGAAGGACCGCCGCGAGGTGTTCCTCGGCGCGCTCAAAGAGGTGTTGCGGCCGTTCCGCACACTGACCTTGCGCACAGGTGAGAACAACGGGACGTTGGGCCACGTCTGCGGCACGGTGCGATTCGGCACCGATCCGTCGAACAGCGTGCTGAACGCGGAGAACCGGGCGCACGAGGTGGACAACCTCTATGTGGTGGACGCATCGTTCTTCCCGTCCAGCAGCGGCATCAACCCGAGCCTGACCATCGCCGCCAACGCCTTGCGCGTCGGTGAGCACATCAACGAGGCGCATTTCGCCAACTAACATCGCAGCCGTGGACCTGTTCGTGCGCGAGTCCGGTCCAGTCGGGGCGCCCGCCGTCGTCTTCCTGCACGGCGGGCTGATGAGCGGCTGGACGTGGGAGCCGGTGGTGATGCGGATGCAGCACTATCACTGCCTTGTCCCCGATTTGCCCCAGTACGGCAAGAGCTTTCAGCACGGACCGTTTGAGATGGGACGAGCCGCCGAAGCGGTGGCCGAGCTCATTCGCACCCGAGTCAGCGCCGGCCGGGCACACCTGGTCGGCTTCTCGCTCGGCGCCCAGGTCGGCGTCCAGCTGCTGGCGACCCAGCCACAGCTGATCGACAGGGCCGTGCTCAGCAGCACATTCATCAACACGTGGCCCGCAGTACCGCTCACGCGACGGCTGGCCGGGCTGGCCGCGCGCGCCACCCTGTTGCGATGGTTACTGATCACCCGTCACTGGGACACTCACCACGCAGCCCAGAACCCGGGCTACCGCGACGATGCCCGCCTGAACTCGGGTGCACAGCTCGCCCATATCGCCATGGCGTCAGCGGGGTTCACGGTGCCACGAGGGCTCGACACGTCTTATGTACCAACGCTATTCGTCACCGGCAGCGAGGAATTGCGCGTCATCCGCCGGTGGGCGGCAGCACTGGCGCGGCCGATGCCCAACGGAGTCGACAGACTCGCACAGGGGATGCGCCACGATTGGCCGCTGCACAATCCAGACCTCTTCGCCCGCACCGCGGACGCCTGGCTCTCGCTGAGCCCGCTACCGTCTGCGATCGTCTAGGCCGGCTGGCGGACCTCAAGACCGGCAGCACGGTAGATCGCGTCGATCACCGTCATGTTCTCGACCCCCTCTGCCGCAGTCGTTTTCACCGGTTCGCCACGCAGCACGGCCGCAGCGAAGGCCTCCAGCTGATACTCGTAGGTCGGGCGGGCCTTGAAAAAGCGCTCCACCCGATTGCCGTCGGCAGATCGGACCGAGAACTGTTGGTACGGGGTGATCGGGTGCAGTCGCAGCTGGCCTCGATCACCGATGATCTTCGCGGTGTAGTGCGGCGGGGTTTTCGACCACAGCGAGCAGTGCAGCCGCCCGGTGTGCCCTTCTGCGAATCGCAGCTCGGCCGTCATCGCCCGATCCACCTGGGGCCCGCGCAGTTTCGCTTGTGCGGAAACAACTTCCGGGGTGGAGCCGCCGAACGTGCGGAGCATGTCGACCACGTAGCTACCGAGATCCATGAGCGAACCGCCGCCCAGGGCGTAGTTGTAGGCGTTCGCCGACGAGTTCCGCAGCCAATAGCAGTCGGCCGCCTCCACCCGCTGCAGTGTGCCCAGCTCGCCCGAGGCGATGATCTGCTCGACGCGCGCCGCGAAGGGGTGATACCGGTAGTGGAATGCCTCCATCACCACACGGTCCGATGCCACCGCAAGAGCGGCGATCTCGCGGGCCTCGGTCGCATTGGCCATGAACGGCTTCTCACACAGAACATGCTTGCCCGCTTCGAGCGCGGCCCGAGTCCACCTACCGTGCAAGGCATTCGGCAGTGGGTTGTACACCGCATCCACATCGGGATCGGCGATCAGCGCTTCATAACTGTCGTAGGCCTTGGCGATGCCGTGTTTGGCGGCGAATTCCCCGGCCCGCGTTGCATCACGAGCGGCCACCGCGGCAACGACGACCTCGGCGTTTTTCGCGGCCGGCTTGATCAGGGCCGCGGGCGCGACGCGGGCGGTGCCCAGAATGCCGATCCGTAGCAGGCCTTCGCCGTCAGGCATGTGCGAGTTGCGAAGACGACGAGCCAGTCGTCACTTCTTGCGCCACAGCACGCCCGTGCCATCGATGTCGACGATTTCCTCGGTGATCCCGTGCTTGGTGCGGTAGTCGGTGACGGCTTGTTCGCACGCTTTCACGGCCAGGTAGTCATCGACGATGCAGAACCCGCCGGGTGACAGCCGCGGGTACAGCGCATCGAGGGCCTGAATCGTGGACTCGTAGAGATCGCCGTCGAGTCGCAGCACCGAGATGGCCTCGATCGGGGCGTCATGCAGCGTGTCCTTGAACCAGCCTGGGAGGAAACGGACTTGGTCGTCCAGGAGCCCGTAGCGCTCGAAGTTCTTCCTGACATCGGCCTCTGACACGCCCAGGATGCCCGAAACGATTTCGGCGTGAATTCCTTTGTCCGCCTTGTAATTCTCGGTATCGGAGCGCGGGACGCCCTGGAAGGAGTCACACAGCCAGACGTTGCGCGTCCGATCTCCGTAGGCCGCCAGCACCGCACGCATCAGGATGCACGCGCCGCCGCGCCACACACCGGTCTCGACGAGATCGCCGGGGACGTCGTCGGCAATGACGGTCTCGACGCACTCCTGCAGGCTGGTGAGCCGCTTCATACCGATCATCGTCTCGGCCTCGGCCGGCCAGTCCAGGCCCGCCTCGCGATAGTTCTGATCACGAACCCCGGCGCCGCGGAGTTTGGGGCCGAAGGTGTTCGCCGCCTTCAGCAGGAGACGTCGCCGCAACGGCCAATCCGAGGGCATCCGCTCATGCATCCCGAACCTGGTCAGGTTGCGACGGAGCAGGTCGAGGTACAGGGAACGGACGTCGTAGTCGGTGATGGTCAAAATGGCCCTATCTCGCATGCCAGCATTTCGGCGCTGAGTCTAAACTTGCAGGGCCGTCAGTTTGCGGCGTTTCCCACAGATCAGATCGGCGACTCAGTCAACCCGCTCGCGTCGAGCGAAGTCTTCCAACAGGTCGGCAGCTCTGGTCACGCTGTCCGCGGGTCTGATCATCCTGGCGCCGAGTTCGCGGGCCCGGGTGCGGTAATCCGGCGCGAGGATTGTGCGCAGATCCTTGACCAGCCGCTTCTCGGTGGCGGACGCGAACTTCCGCGACGAGCCGACCTTCAGCTTTTTGATGGCGGCACCCCAGATCATCTGGACATCGGCCATGTAGAGGACCAGGGTCGGGATTCCCGCGCGCAGGCCTGCCGCGGTGGTACCGGCGCCGCCGTGGTGCACGACCGCGCGGCACGCTGGGAAGATCGTCGCGTAGTTCACCGCGCCGACCACCTTGACGTGGTCGAACTCGGGGACGTCGCTGAAGTCGGTCCACCCGGCGCACACCAAGGCACGCTCGCCGACCTGCGCGCACGCCCCCGCGATCATGCGAATCATGTCGGCGGGCGACTCCACCGGGATGCTGCCGAACCCGAAGCAGATCGGCGGTGTCCCCGCAGCGATCCACGACATCACGCCGGAGTCTTCTTCGGTGGCCAACTCCAGCGTCAAGGTGCCGACGAACGGCCGCTGGTCGCTCCAGCGCGCCCACTCCTCGGCCAGCCCGGGGAAGAGCGCGTCGTCGTAGGCCTGGATCTCCAGCAGCTGGCGCTGCGCGATCCGCCCCGGCACCGGACCTGTCGCCGGGGCGAGGCCCAGTTCCCGGCGCGCCTTGTCGACTTCCTTCTTCACCCCACGCCAGATCAGCGACTCCCCCGCCTTCATCCCCATCCGGACCACCGGCTCCGGCAGAAACGGCAAGAGCTTTCCGTTGACCCGCATCGGATACCAGAGCACCGTGGCCAGCGGAACGTCGCAGTACTCGGCGACGTCGAAGACCAGCTCCTCGTAGCTGACCCCGGTGACCAGCAGATCCGCCCCGCCGGCGACCGACGCCAGGGCCCGGGTCATCGGACCCCAGGCGCGCATCCCGGGGCTGCGGGAGTCCTCGAGGTACTTCTTCACGTCGCGGACTCGCCAGAAGTTGCGGAAGAAGTAGCCCCAGAAGTCGCGGGTGTTCTCCAGCCACGACTGCGTATCGGGGCCGTAGGCGACCGCCGTGAGTCCGACAGCCTCGGCCGAACCGATCAGATCGGGCGGGACGGCCATCTGCACATCATGACCGCGCCGCATCAGCTCGCGACCGACGGCGATCCCCGGTTCGACGTCCCCGCGGGTTCCGTAAAAAGCCAGTACGAGTTTCATCCTGTTACGCCCACGTCCCCTTGCGCCGGTGAACCAGCGCAAGGCTCTCCAGACCCAGCTTCACCACGAACGGCGGCAACAGACGGTCGACGTTGAGGTAGCGACGGGAGTCCTTCAACGCCTGCCGGAACCCGCGTTCGCTCGCGCCATAAGCCTGGAAGACCCGATCGAGGTCGGCCTCGTCCCAGCGTTCGTCGCGGGCGGCGGCGGCCAGCGCGTCGTACACGGTGGTGATCCAGTCGGTGCCGAAGGGTTCGGTGGCCGGGCCGCGAGTCTGGTGGTGCCGAAGATCCGGGGTGAGAAACTCGTCGACCTCATCGTTGGCGTCGAGATCGATGGCGAGCGCCGTCGAGATCCGTTTGAGTTCCCGGCGCCAGTCGGCCAGGAGGTTGGTGTATTCGACGAACACCCGCGGCACAGCACGGGTGTCGCGTTCGGCGAGCAGGCTGTATTTCAACCACCACGCACAGGTGAGTTCGGGTGAGGAGTCAACGTAATTCTGCTGGTTGGCCCGCTTTTCCAACGATCCGATGATCTCGTCCGGATGGCGCACCGCAACGACGGCCGCGACGTCGAAGCCGGCTTGCCGGGCCGCCTCGAACCAGATGCCGGACACCGTCGTCGTCTTGGGTTCCTTGATGATCAGGACCGGGGCGGCGGGCAGGCTCGTGAGGTAATCCCGCAGCTTGGCGACCCAGACGCCGTTTCGGTCGGCGTCGAATGTGCCGTCGAGGTAGGAATCCAGCGCCATGTCGTACCCGGAGCTGCCGTGGTCGTGCAGGATCGCCTGGTTCAGATGGATGACCGCGCGCGCCTCGAAGAAGCCGCGCGGATTCTCCGAAGTGGCCCCCAACAGACCCGGCGGAAGCGAGCCGCCGCACAGCGAGAGAACCCGCGCCAGCGCCGATGTTCCGGAGCGGCCATTGCCCAACACGAAAAGCGCAACCGGACGATTCTCGGCACTGGGCCGGCTTGTGATCACAGCGGCAGAATAGGGTTCCCGCGAGCGCTTCGACAAGGTATTGGGCGGTTGCCCTGCCCCACCCAACCTCGCCAAATCGACCCAGGCGGTCGGTTACTCTGACGCTCGTGTCAATCCAGGAACATCCTGCGCAAGCACCCGACAAGGCCCGGCCGGACAACCGGCTCGTCCTGATGGATCAAGCCTTTTACGCCGGGCATCACGCCGCCGGGCAGCGGGAAGTGATGCAGGTCGGCTGGGTTTACCAGCATCCGGTCGACCTCGAGGCTCTGCAGCGGTTCCGCGACAAACTCAGCCAGGGAATGATGGGCCGGCTCATCGAGCGGTCGCCTTTGCCGTTCGGCCGGTGGCGGTGGGTGACGGACCCCAAGCCGGCGGAACTCGATATCGCGACGACCCCCCGTCCCCGGGATGAACTCGGCGACTGGTTCGACGAGCGCACTCAGCTGCCGATCGACCCCGAGTCGGGACCGGGCTGGCGAATCAGTGTTGTCCCGCTCGGCGACGGCTCCACCGCAATCAGCTTGGTTCTGTCCCATTACGTCATCGACGGCATCGGCGCTGCCGTCGCGGTGACCCAGGCGCTGTTGGGTCTGCCTGTCGACCTCGGCTACCCACCGCCTCGGTCGCGATCGCGCCTTCAGGCACTCGTTCAAGACATCCGCGAAACCGCGAAAGACGCCCCCGACGTCGGGCGGGCGGTACTCGCCGGCGCGAGGGAGGCTCGGCGCCGCCAACAGGATGTCGTGCACTCCCAAGCCCAGGCCTCCCTGCCGGTGGCCACCCCGACCAGGGGCGCCGACGACATCGTGATCGTGCCCAACATCTGGATCCGCCTGCGGTTGGACGACTGGAACGCGCGTGCCGAAGCATTGGGGGGAACGGCGAGCGCGCTGGCTGCGGCGTTCACCGCGCGTCTCGACCGGCACATGGGACGCCGGCACGGTGACGCCGACGACGTCAGGATGCTGCTGACCGTCAACACCCGCACCATGGACGACGCGCGAGCGGTCGCGGTCTCCTTCGTCCGGGTCGGCATCGATCCGACCGACGCCGCGAGCGATCTGACTGCCGCCCGCACCGCGATCAAGCAGGCACTCAAAGACGCCAAGGACACCCCCGACGAATCCGCCGAGCTCGTCGCCCTGACCCCGTTCACCCCCAAGCGGGCATGGAAGCACCTGATGGACTACGCGGTCAGTGACCCGGAGCAACCCGCGGTGTGCTCGAACCTCGGCGATACCGGTCCGGCGGCGAGCCGCCCCGACGGCACCCTGTGCGACGGGATGTTCGCCCGGGGCGCGAGCCAGAACGTCACCCGCGGCTGGCTCGAGCGAACGGGCAGTCAATTACACGTTTTCGTCGGCACGTCGATGGAGATGAACCAGGTCGGCGTCTGCGTCCGCGGGTATCAGCCGGGTTCGGTGACGACCCGAGCCGAGTTACGGGAGCTGGCCGAGCGGACGCTGACCGAGTTCGGGCTCACCGGCGAGATCGACTGACGCCATACCTCTATATATGAGAGCTGACCCGATGACGCCCTACCGGTTGCGGACGCGTCAATACAATTAGCCTGTGAACCAACATAAGACTTAGCCATTACCGCAGCTCCGCGCATGCGCTAACGCGTATGCTCCGCTGTTGCACCGCAAAGAGCCCACACGGAGGCCATCAGCATGGTTGACTCTCGTCGAGATCGGTCGCGTAATCGACGGCCCCGCACATTTGCGGGGACTGTTGTCGCGCTGGCCGTGACACCCACCCCTTGGGGGTTACGAGAGACGCCGTGCCTCGATGTGTAGTCGGACGCTCCATCTGACGGCTGGCGCCAGGAGTGGAAACACTCGGCAGACGGGAAAGGTCGGCGTGCAGTGATCGACGGAAGTTTGCCCGACGTTGCGCAAACTGAGCCCGATGCCACCACCTGGCCCCGCGAGGACACCGCAGTGCAGCCCGCTGACCAATCGCCGCCTGTGCCTCCGGCCGAGAGCAGATCTCGCGGACGCCGTCGAAATCGGGGACTCGTGATCAAGTTGCTGGGCCGCCTGTGGATTCCGCTGGTCGTGGTCGCCGTGCTCGCGGCGGGCGGGCTGGCCGTGTCGCGCCTGCACGGGATCTTCGGCAACGAGAAGACCCTCTCCTACGGCGACACGAAGAACGACAAGGGCAAGCCCTACAACCCGAAGAAGATGAAATACGAAGTCTTCGGACCGCCGGGAACCGCGGCCCAGATCAGCTACTTCGACGAGAACGGTGACCCGGTCCACCAGAACGTGACGCTGCCGTGGTCGCTGGAGTTCCCGATCTCAGCGGCGGCGGGCATCGGAAGTATCGCCGCGCAGGGTGACAGCGAAACCATCGGTTGCCGCATCACCGTCGACGGCGTCGTCAAGGCCGACAACACCACCACGCATGAAGTCAGTTCTTTTGTTTCCTGTCTGCTGAAGGCCGCATGAGTAATCACGAGCTGCACTCCGGCCAGTCCGTGGTCGCGAAGACGATCCGCCGATTTTCGGCGCTCATCATCTTGGGATGGCTGGCGGTCGTCGTCGGCTTGACCCTCGGGGTCCCGACACTGGAGCAGGTCGAGGCAGAGCACTCGATTTCTCAAAACCCCACCGATGCACCGTCATTCCGCGCCACTCAGCGCATGTCCGAAGTCTTCCAGGAATCGGTGTCCGGCACGGCCGCGGTGATGATCGTGCTGGAAGGCCAGCAACCCCTCGGCGATGAGGCCCACGCCTACTACGACGGCTTGATCCGCCAGCTGCGCAGCGACCCCAAGCATGTGCAGCACATTCAGAACTTCTGGGGTGATCCGCTCACCAGCGCCGCGGCCGAAAGCGATGACGGTAAGGCGGCCTACGTTCAGCTGTCGGTGACCGGCAAGCCGGGCGAGGCCATGGCCAACGAGTCCGTCCGGGCAGTGCAACACATCATCGCGGAGACACCGGCGCCACCGGGGATCAAGACCTACGTCACCGGTCCGGCCGCACTCGCCGCGGACATGAGCGTCAGCGGCAACAGCACCGTCACCACCATCACGTTGGTGAGCATCCTGGTGATCCTCGTGACGCTGCTCTTTGTGTACCGTTCCCCGCTCACCGTGATCCTGTTGTTGATGGTGGTCGGAGTCCAGCTGCAGGCGGCACGTGGATTCGTCGCGCTGCTCGGTCACCACGAGATCATCGGCCTGACCACCTTCGCGGTTAATCTGTTGGTAGCCCTGGTGATCGCGGCCGGGACCGACTACGGGATCTTCTTCATCGGGCGCTATCACGAGGCGCGCCTGGCCGGCGAGGACAAAGAGACCGCCTTTTACACGACCTACCGCGGCGTCGCCCATGTCGTCTTGGCCACCGGCTCGACGGTCGCCGGCGCCACACTCTGCCTTCACTTCACCCGCCTGCCCGCGTTCCAGGCCCTCGGCATTCCTTGCGCGGTGGGCATCATGGTCGCGGTCGCCGTCGCCCTCACACTCGTCCCCGCGGTGATCGCGGTCGGCAGCCGATTCGGCCTCTTCGAGCCCAAGCGGACCGCCAGAGCCTTCGGCTGGCGACGGATCGGAACGGCCATCGTCCGGTGGCCCGGACCCATTCTGGTCGCCTCGCTGGCGGTCACGCTGATCGGACTGTTGACGCTGCCGGGCTTCAAGCCCGACTACAACGACCAGCACTTCCTCCCGAAGAACATCCCGGCCACCGAGGGAATTCAGGCGGCATCGCGGCATTTCAGCCCGTCGGCGATGATGTCACCCGAGGTGCTCATGGTCGAGACCGATCATGATCTGCGCAATCCGGCCGATTTCCTGGTGCTCAACAAGCTGGCCAAAGCCGTACTCGCGGTTCCGGGTATCGAGAAGGTTCAGGCTGTGACCCGGCCGGAGGGAACTCCGATCGCACACACGACGATTCCGTACCTGATGAGCACGCAACAGGCCGGCCAGCAGCAATTCATGTTCTTTCAGAAAGCACGGATGGCGGACCTGCTCACACAGGCCGATCAATTGCAGCAATCGATCGACATCATGTCGCGCATGTACGGCCTCATGAAGCAGATGTCAGCGACGATGCACGAAATGGTGAAAAGCACGCACGAAATGGCTGACATCACCATGCAATTGCGTGATCACATTGCCGACTTCGAGGATTTCTTCCGGCCTATTCGGAACTATCTGTATTGGGAACCGCACTGCTTCAACATCCCGCTGTGCTGGTCTGTCAGAAGCATCTTCGACATCCTGGACGGCGTCGACGGGCTGACCGAGAAGCTCCAGCAGCTGGTCGGAAATCTCGACCAGATGGACGTCATCATGCCGCAGCTGCTCGCGCAGTTCCCGGAGATGATTTCGATCATGGAGGGCATGCGCGGAATGCTGCTCACCATGCACAGCACCATGTCGGGCGTCTTCGGTCAGATGGACGACAACGGCGCGAATTCGACTGCGATGGGCAAGGCTTTCGACGCGGCCCAGAACGATGATTCGTTCTATGTGCCGCCGGAGGTCTTCAAGAACGAAGACTTCAAGCGGGTCATGAAGATCTTCATCTCACCGGACGGGAAGGCCGTCCGCATGCTCATCTCCCAGAAGGGCGACCCCACCTCACCGGACGGTATCGCCCGCGTCGATGCGATCAAGAGCGCGGCCGAGGAAGCGCTCAAGGGAACGCCGCTGGAAGGCTCGCAGATTTCGCTCTCCGGCACGGCGGCACTGGTGAAAGATCTGGTGACCGGCACCCGATACGACATGATGATTGCGGTCGTTGCCGCGCTCTGCCTCATCTTCGTCGTGATGCTGATCGTGACGCGAAGTCTGATCGCCGCAATGGTGATTGTCGGCACGGTATTGCTGTCATTGGGTGCATCATTCGGTCTGGCTGTATTCGTTTGGCAGTACCTGTTGGGCATACCGTTGCACTGGTCCGTATTCGTCATGACAGTGATCATTCTTTTGGCGGTCGGATCCGATTACAACCTGCTGCTCGTCGCCAGAATGAAAGAAGAATTGGGCGCAGGCATCAACACCGGCATCATTCGGGCAATGGCCGGCACCGGCAAGGTCGTGACCACCGCCGGCCTGGTATTCGCGTTCACGATGGCGTCGATGATGGTCAGTGATCTGGTCAGCATCGGCCAGTTGGGCACCACGATCGCGCTGGGTCTGCTGTTCGACACCTTGGTGGTGCGGGCGTTCATGACACCGTCCATCGCGGCACTGTTGGGACGTTGGTTCTGGTGGCCACAACGGGTCCGGCCCCGCCCCGCCAGCACGATGCTCCGACCCACGGGACCGCGCCCGCTGGTGCGCGCCCTGTTGCTGAACCAAGAGAAGTAAGTGTCGGATATCCAGACCAGGACTGAGCCGGCACATCAGCTCGATCGCCCGCTGATCGCGCGGTCGATCCGTGCGCTGTCGCCGCTGATCATCGTGGCGTGGGTGGCGATCACGGTCTACGTGACGTTCTTCGTCCCCTGGCTCGAGACCGTCGGCCGAGACCACTCCGTACCGATGGCCCCGCAGGACGCCCCGGCGGTCATTGCCATGCACCGGATGGGCGCGGAATTCAAGGAGTCGTCCTCCGACAGTTTCGCCATGCTGGTGATGGAGGGGCAACAGGAACTCGGTGACGAGGCGCACGCGTACTACGACGGACTGATTCGCGCGCTCAAGAGCGATACCAAGCACGTCGAGCACGTACAAGACTTGTGGGGAGATCGGCTCACCGCGGCCGGCGCACAGAGCAAAGACGGCAAGGCCGTCTACATTCAGCTGAACCTGGCCGGCAATCAAGGGACGACGCTGGGCCAACAGTCAATTGCCGCGGTTCGCGGGATCGTCGAACGAACGACCGCGCCGCCCGGCATCAAGGTCTACGTCACCGGCCCCGCCGCGTTGGTCGCCGACATGCAGCACGCCGGCGACCATTCGATGATCAAGATGACGGCGGTGGGCGGCGTCATCATCTTTGTGATCCTGCTCTTCGTCTACCGGTCGATCATCACGGTCCTCGGCCTGCTGCTGACGGTCGGTATCGAAGTCCTCATCGCCCGCGGCGTTGTCGCCTTTCTCGCCGACCACAATGTCATCGGCCTCTCGACCTTCGCCGTCAGCCTGCTGGTCGCCTTGTCAATGGCGGCCGGTACCGATTACGGCATCTTCTTCTTCGGCCGATATCACGAAGCGCGTCAGGTCGGCGAGGACATCGAGACCGCCTTCTACAGCACCTTCCGCAGCGTCGCGCCGGTAGTGCTGGGCAGCGGTCTCACGATCGCCGGGGCCATGTTGTGCCTGAGCTTCACCCGGCTTCCTATCTTCCAGAGCATGGGCGTGCCGTCGGCTGTCGGCATGTTCGTCGCCGTCGGGGTGGCCGTCACATTGGTTCCGTCGTTTCTCGCGGTCGGCAGCCGCCTGAGACTGTTCGACCCCAAGGTCCGGCTCAGGAACCGTCGCTGGCGCCGAATCGGCACTGCGGTCGTCCGCTGGCCGGTGCCCATTCTCATCACGACGATCGCGATCGCGCTGGTCGGCCTTCTGGCGCTGCCCGGCTATCAAACGAGCTACAACGACCGGCTCTACATCCCCAAAGACTTGCCCGCGAACGTGGGAAATGCCGCCGCCGATCGCCACTTTTCCCAGGCGCGCATGATGCCGGAAATCCTGATGATCGAATCCGATCACGACATGCGGAATCCCGCAGATTTCTTGATCCTGCACAAAATCGCGAAGGCAATTTTCAAGGTTCCCGGTATATCTCGGGTCCAGGGCATTACCCGGCCCGAGGGCACCCCGATCGAGCACACCTCCATACCGTTCCTGATGGACATGCAGAACGCCGGCATGCAGAGCAGCCTGAAGTTCATGCAAGCCCGCATGGACGACCTGTTGAAACAGGTCGGAATGATCAACCGGCAGATCGAATTGATGAAGCGCATGTACGAGTTGCAGAAGCAGCTCAACCAAATTACGCATGACTCGTTCATCACCACGAAAGAAATGTCGCAAGTCATCACGATTTTGATGAACAATGCGGCCGACTTCGACGACTTCTTCAGGCCGATCCGCAATTACCTGTATTGGGAACCGCACTGCTACGACATTCCGCTGTGCTGGACGATGCGGTCGGTATTCGATGCGATCGACGGCATCACCGCACTCAACGACAAGATGAAAGAGATGCTGGTGCATCTCGGTGACCTCGACAAATTGATGCCGCAGCTGCTCGAACAGATCCCCCAGATGATCACGATCATGGAGGGGATGCGGGACATGATGCTGAAGATGCACAGCACCATGTCCGGGACGTTCGGTGTGCTGGACGACACCAACATGAACACGACCACCATGGGTCAAGCCTTCGACGCCGCCCAGGACGATGACTCCTTTTATCTGCCGCCCGAGGTTTTCGAGAATCCGGACTTCAAGCGGGCGATGAGCGCCTACCTGTCCCCGGACGGAAAAGCCGCGCGGTTCATCATTTCCCACAAGGACGAACCCGCGTCGCCCTCAGGTATCGCGAGTATCGCCAAGATCAGATCTGCGGCCGAAGAAGCCCTCAAGACCACCCCGCTGCAGGGCGCCAAAATCTCGATCGCCGGCACCGCGGCGACGTTCAAGGACTTCAGCGACGGCTCCAAATACGATCTGTGGATCGCCGCCGTCGGCGCGCTCTGCCTGATCTTCATCATCATGCTGCTCATCACCCGCAGCCTGATCGCCGCCTTGGTGATCGTCGGCACGGTCGCACTCTCGTTGGGCGCATCGTTCGGTCTGTCGGTATTGCTCTGGCAGTACATTCTCGACATCAAGCTGCACTGGATGGTGCTGCCGATGTCGGTGATCGTGCTCTTGGCGGTCGGCTCCGACTACAACCTGCTGCTGGTATCCCGAATAAAGGAAGAACTGGGCGCCGGCATCAATACCGGCATCATCCGGGCCATGGGCGGCACCGGCAAGGTCGTGACCAACGCCGGCCTGGTGTTCGCGTTTACCATGGCCGCGATGGTCACCAGCGATCTGCAGATCATCGGTCAGGTCGGCACCACCATCGGCCTGGGCCTGCTGTTCGACACCCTGGTCGTGCGGTCGTTCATGACACCGTCGATCGCGGTGCTGCTCGGCCGGTGGTTCTGGTGGCCGCAGCGGGTGCGTCCTCGCCCGGCCAGCGTGATGCTCCGGTCGCAAGGGACTCGTGCGTCCGTGCGTGCCTACATGCTGCCGCGCACGGACCACGACGACGATGCGGTCACCACCGAAATCCCAAGAACCTCGGTCTGATTCGTTAGCGGGCCGCGGTCTGGCTCGCGTTGCTCTCCGCGCGGATGTAGTCCACCAGCGTCTCGTCGGCGGCGGCGGGCACGAATCCGGTGGACTCGATCTTCGTCAGGTCGAGCACACCGCGCAGCGGGCGCGGCGACACCGGAGTGGCAGCAGTGCT
Source organism: Mycobacterium sp. BK086 (assembly GCA_004362315.1). Lineage (GTDB taxonomy): Bacteria > Actinomycetota > Actinomycetes > Mycobacteriales > Mycobacteriaceae > Mycobacterium. The sequence continues at coordinate 485,484 of SNWL01000007.1, read as the reverse complement.
GAAGTACTCCTCGGTCGATACCCCGGTCACCCGGCCCGGATCGTGGCCGGCGAGTTCAAAGGTCCGTCGCGCCACGTCGGCCCACGAGGTGACCGGGCCGGACCCGGTCATGTTGTACGTGCCGTATGGCGCGCGGTTCTCGGTCAGGTGCCGGATCGCCCGGGCCAGTTCCGAGGTGAAGGTCAGCCGGCCGACCTGGTCGTCGACCACCGAGGGGTCGATACCGCGCTCGGCCAGGGAAAGCATGGTGCGCACGAAGTTTCGGCCTTCACCGATCACCCACGAGGTGCGCAGGATGTAGTGCTTGTCCAGCGTGGAGATGATCTGATCGCCGGCAGCCTTCGTCTGCCCGTAGACACCGAGGGGTGCCATCGGATCGTCCTCGCGGTACGGCCGCGTCGCGGTGCCATCGAACACATAGTCCGTCGAGACGTGCACAACGGTCAGCCGGTGCGCCGCCGCGACCCGCGCGAGATTCGCGATGCCGGTGACGTTGGCGGCCCATGCCGCCGCACGCCCCTCCGGGGTCTCGGCGACGTCCACCGCCGTGAAGGCAGCCGCATTGATGATCGTGTCGTAGTCCCGCCAGGAGCGCGCCGACGCGAAATCCGGTGAGGTGAGGTCGAAGTCGGGCAGGTCGACATACTCGACGTACGAAGCCCCGTCGAATGCCGCCCGCAGCGCGCGGCCCAGCTGGCCGTTGCAGCCGATCACCAGAGTCTTGCGCGGCTGGACGGGAACCACCTCGGACAGCGGCCCCTGGGCCTTGTCCTTGGCGGACAGTTCGGCCTGGTCCAGCGGAATCGGCCAGTCGACGGCGATGGTCGTGTCGGCCGGGTTCAGCGAGGTGTAGACGCCGTCGGGTGAGTAATGGTCGTTGACCAGGTAGGTGTAGGCGGTGTTGGGTTCCAGCGTCTGGAATCCGTTGCCGACGCCCTGCGGCACGAACACCGAACGCGACGGATCGACCTCCGCGGTGACCACGGTGCCGAACGTCGGCCCGTCCCGCAGATCGACCCACGCGCAGAAGATGCGGCCGGTGGCAACCGAGATGTACTTGTCCCACGGCTCGGCGTGAATGCCCCGCGTGGTGCCGGCCGATTCGTTGAACGAGACATTGTTCTGCACCGGTCCGAAGTCGGGCATACCGGCGGCAATCATCTTCTCGCGCTGCCAGTTCTCCTTGAACCAGCCGCGGTTGTCGCCGTGGACAGGCAGGTCCCAGATCACGAGCCCCGGAATTGCCGTGGCCGTTGCGCGCAGCGTCTTCCCGAGCTCCGTCATCCCCCGTGCTTTCCTGTCACTGCCCGATGCGGGCGTAGAACGCTTCTGTGGCATCTTTGCTGGGTACCCACCAGTCCTCGTGATCGCGGTACCACTCTATGGTCGCGGTCAGGCCCTGTCCGAAATCTGGATACCGTGGCCGCCACCCGAGCTCGTCCCGCAGCTTAGTCGCGTCGATGGCGTAGCGCAGATCGTGGCCGGTCCGGTCCGGCACCTGCTCGTAGTCGTCGGCGTCGTGACCCATGAGCGTCAGGATCATTTCGATGACGGTCTTGTTGTCTTTCTCCCCGTCGGCACCGATCAGATACGTGTCGCCGATGCGGCCCTTCTCGAAGATCAGCAGAACGGCCGCTGAATGGTCGTCGGCGTGGATCCAGTCCCGCACGTTCAGGCCATCGCCATAGAGCTTGGGCCGAGTGCCGCGAAGGACGTTGGTGATCTGGCGGGGAATGAACTTCTCGACGTGCTGGTAGGGCCCGTAGTTGTTGGAGCAGTTCGAGATCGTCGCCTGCACACCGTAGGAACGCATCCAGGCCCGCACCAAGAGGTCGCTGCCGGCCTTGGTCGACGAATACGGCGACGACGGATTGTAGGGACTGGCTTCGGTGAACCGTCCCGGGTCGTCCAACGCCAGATCGCCGTACACCTCGTCAGTCGAGATGTGGTGGTAGCGGACGCCGTATTTGCGGACCGCCTCCAGCAGCGCGAACGTACCGATGAGGTTGGTGTGCAGAAACGGCTCCGGGTCGTCCAGTGAGTTGTCGTTGTGGGTTTCGGCGGCATAGTGCAGAACCCCATCAGCGGACGCCACCAACTTGTCGACCAACTCGGCGTCGGCGATGTCCCCGTGGACGAAGGTCACCCGGTTCTCGGGCAGGGCTGCCAACGATGCCCGGTTGCCGGCGTAGGTGAGCTTGTCCAGCACGGTGATGTGATGGTCGGTGTGCTCGACCGCGTAGTGCACGAAGTTGGATCCGATGAAGCCCGCGCCTCCGGTGACCAGTAGCTCAGCCACTAGGCGCCCCTTTCGAGTAGATCCAGCAGGTACGTTCCGTAGCCCGACTTCACCAGTTTCTCCGCACGCTCACGCAGCTCGTCCTCGCTGAGAAAGCCTTGCCGCCAAGCGATTTCCTCGGGCACACCGATCTTGAGGCCGGTGCGGCGTTCCATCGTGCGCACGAAGTCGGCCGCATCGGTCATCTGGTCGAACGTCCCGGTATCCAACCAGGCCGTGCCGCGCGGCAACACCTGCACGCGCAACCGGCCCTGCTCGAGGTAGGCACGGTTGACGTCGGTGATCTCATATTCACCCCGATCACTCGGGGAGAGGTCCCTCGCGATGTCCACGACATCGTTGTCGTAGAAGTACAGACCCGGGACCGCGAAGTTGCTCTTGGGTTGCTTGGGCTTCTCTTCCAGCGACACCACCACGCCGCTGGGGTCGAATTCCACGACACCATAGGCCGACGGCTCGGCCACCCAGTACGCGAAGATCGCCCCACCATCGATGGTGGTGAAGCTCTTGAGCTGGGTGCCCAGGCCCGGCCCGTAGAGCAGATTGTCACCCAGGATCAGGGCGACCTTGTCACCGCCGATGAAGTCGGAGCCGATGGTGAAGGCCTGCGCCAGCCCGTCCGGCGACGGCTGTTGGGCGAATGTGATCGACACCCCGAACCGCGATCCGTCACCCAGCAAGCGTTCGAAACTCTCCGCGTCGTGTGGAGTGGTGATCACCAAGATGTCGCGAATCCCCGCCAGCATCAACGTCGACAACGGGTAATACGCCATCGGCTTGTCGTAGACCGGGATCAGCTGCTTGGAGACGCCGAGCGTGATCGGATGCAGACGGGTGCCTGAGCCGCCCGCCAGGACGATCCCTTTCATGGCGCCTTGCGGATGACACGAACGCCCATCCCGCGGGTCTCGTAGATGCAGAGGTCATCGCACCAGAACCGACCGTCGAACACGACCAGCACGCCACGGTCATCGCTCTGCGTGGACTGGATCTCGATTTCGGATTTGGTCTGCTTGTTGGTCGGCGTGACCTGGCCGCGGAACTTCCAGCTGAACATCTGGTCGAGAGCCACCGGCTCGAACTCGAATTCGTCACCGGCGCCGACCAACCCGGCCAACCGCACCGCTGCGCGCGCCGCCTGCTGCATGGCCTCCAGCCCGAGCGACCCCGGCTGCACCGGATCCTGGAAGAAGTGGGCCTTGAAGAACCAGGCTTCGGGGGTGACGTCGTACTCGGCGACCAGCCGGCCCAGGCCGGCCTCTCCCCCATCCGGCCAGAAGTTCACCCGGTCGATGACCTGCAGCCGGCCCTGGTCCAGCCACGGCGCTCCGTCGAGTTCGGCGGCCCGGTAAGACAGGGCGACCGGGGCCGGCACGGAAAGCGCCTCCAGCACACCGGGTTTCATTCGCAGGCCGACCTGGGTCTTGAGCGCTTCCGGGCTGAAGAACCCGAACGCCGTCTTCATCGTCATGACGACTTCATCGTCCTGCGTGCAGACGACGTCGAAGAACACGATCGTCGAGCCGGCGCCGTCGGCAAAACGTTCCAGCGTCGACGTCACCCGCAGCGTCCCGACCCGCGCGGGCCGGCGTTGGACGACCTCGCCACCGTCGAGATTGCGGAACACCACGTCATCATGACGATTGGCGGCGAAACCGTTGTACGAGGACAACCAGCCACACGGCTGCAGCAGGATTTCGATGAGCACCGGCATCGGAACCGCATCGACGTGGGCGTCCCCGAAATACCACTCACCGGCGGGAACGTCGTATTCCGCGACCACCGTGCCGCCCTTGGTGGGCACCCCCGGCGGGCTGGAGACGCTGAGCACCCGCGACATGAAGTGGTAGGGCTCGTCGGGCAGGCGCGGCGCCCGGCGGGTGCCGTCGAACGGTGCGTACAGCGCACCGAACGCATCCGAGGGCATGCCACGCCCGCAGGCCAGCAGAGCGCCCTGATCGCCGCGAACATCGTTGGTACCGGCCAAGATCTGCACGGGGCCGGGCGCACCGGGCGGCATCGGCCAGTCCGGGACCAGACGCATACCGAAGCGCCGGGCGTGGAACACCTTGAAACCGTCACTGCGGCAAAGCAATGCGGCGAACACGGTGGGGGTCGGCCCGTCGATGATCTCTTCGATGAACACCTCGTAGTCGAGCATGTGATCGGCGTCGGGAGTCACCTGCCCGCGACACACGAAGCGCGCCATGTCATCCGGGACGGGCTCGAACCGCCAGCCGTCGCGCTCGATGGTGAACCCGTAGGCGGCCATCGCGAAGGACAGCGCCTGCGTGGCCGCGTCGGCCATCAGCGTGCCGGGCATGCAGGGATCGTTCTTGAAATGCCCGTCGTAGAACCACATGTCCTTGGGCACCGCGGCGGTGGCGCGCAGATAGCCACGGCCCCATGGCCCGCCGGTCGGATCGAATTCGGCGATCTCGTCGATCAACCGCAGCTTGCCCTTCGGCAGCGACGGCGTGCGAGTATGGGCGGCCGCGCGTTCGAATCCGGCTCCGAAACACGAATACGCGTGGCCGTCGGTGAAGGCCTCGAGATCCTCGCGGGTGAACGACCGCTTCTGTGTGATGACGGCCGGTTCGTCGCGGACCGCGCCGTCACGCGGAGCGTCGTCGGCGGCGTCCCACAACACCCCGTCCGACTCGGCCAGTTCCGCATCGGAGAAGAAACCGGCCTGACCATTGCGCACCGAGATCATCAGCCGGTCGCCGATGTAGCAGTCGTAGTGGAAGAAGAACAGCCGGGTGTCACCGGTTTTCGCGTGCCCGTCGATGTGGATCTCGTAGTGCAGCGTGTCGCCACCCTTGGGCAGTTCACCCATGAACGTCAGATCGCACCCGAGCAGGCGGTAGACCCGTTCGCTGCGGTTGGTGAAATCCGCGCCAAGGTACGAGGCGAGCAGCAGGTCGGCCTGTCCGCTCTCGATCACCACACCCGGCGACATCCGGCCGTTGTGGATGTACCAGGCGTCCGGGTCGACGTCGGTCTCGGTGACGATCAGACCGGTTCCCATCGTGCCGGGCTCACCCTCGATGCTCATCACCCGGTCGGCCAGCAGCAGCGGCGGTTCAGGCATCCGTACCAGGCGCTCGTACTGGTCGTACTCGGCGAACTTCGGCCCCATCACCTCCGAAACGTTGCCTCCGGCAAGTATTTCCAGCTGCGCGCGGGACCACAGGGGTTCCTTGGCCGGCGCGGGTCGCTTGCTGGGCGCCGGAGCAGGCGCGCTCGGTGCGGGAGCGGGCGCCGGCTTGACCGCCACCGGCGGCGGTGGCGGAGGTGCGCTCGGAGCAGGCGGCGCCGGGGGCATCGGTGCGGGCGCAGGCATGACCGGAGTGGGCGCGGGTGCGGGTGCGGGGAGCACCGGAGCGCTGGCCACGACCGTGGGCACCGATCCCCGTCGTCCCGACACCAGCGCGAGCAGATCGCCGCGGGACTTCAGGAACGAGGTGTGGGCCTCGGCTTGCCGCTCGAGGAACGCGGTGTGCGCATCACTGACCGAGGCAACCAGATTCAGTGCCGCGGTGGTCTGATCGCTGACTGCCGCGGCAGCCGGCGCGACCGGCTTGGCGACGACCGGTCTCGCCTCCGGCACGGATTGGACGACGACCTCTTGGGCGACCACCAGCGCCGCCGGCTGCGCCGGCGCGGGCGGCATGACTTGAACACTTCCGTGGTCCACCTGGGGCATGGGCACGCTTCCGTTCTTGGACACCGTCGTCGGCGTCGGCGTCGAAACAGTCTTGGGCACTTCGGGTGTCGCGACGATATCGGGCCAATGAGCGGCCAGCGTCAGCTTTCGGGTATTCCCGTCTTGTGCTGACTGGCCCTGTTCACGTAACTGCCGGATCCGCGCCTCGAAGGCATCGATGTCGACGGGCAATCCGTGAACCCATAGCTTGCAGACGCTTTCGGCCAGCGCACGCAGCCCGCGGCGCTCCTGGGCGTCCAGCGCGACCGCCAGATGTGGACGATCGCCGAGGATCTTCGCCACCGCGCCGGTCAGGATCGCGCGGGGCCCGTGCTCGACGAAGATCCGAACGCCGTCCTCCCATGCTTGGAGAATCGTGGCCGGGAAATCGATCGGTTCGAGGGCCTGCCGGGTGATCGCCTCGGCGGCGGCCTCCCGCGTCGGCACATACGCCCGGTTCACCGCGTTGGTGTAGAACCGGACGTCCGGCACCTCGTGCGTCTCGCGGGTGTGGATGTTGCGCCAGGTATCGGCGAACGGTGCCATCGCTTCGCAGTGGATGACCATGTCCAGACCCAGCGGTATCGCGGTCGCGCCCTCGACGGCGTCGATCACCCGCCGGCACGCCGCGGGATCGCCACCGATCACGCAATCGTCGGGTGCCTGAACAATCGTCATATATGCGCGCGACTCGAGGGCGAGCGCCGCGTCGACCTGCGCGCGGGGTGCGGTGATCCGCCAGCACTCCCACGGCGCGGGTTGATCACCCAGCCCCCAGTCGGCGGCCGCCACCCGGCATTCGCCGGTCAGCTCGTCGCCGTACATGCCGGACGCCTCGATCTCATCGAGCATCGGCTCCAGGTCGCTCCAGACCCCGAAGGCCATCAGTGAGTTCGTCTCACCCGACGAAAGACCAATGGCAGCAGCGGGTTTGAGACCCAGCACGGTGCGGGAGAACTCGGCCTGCGACTGGCAGACCAGCGCGCAACCGGTCAGCTGGGTACGCGGATCCAGGGTGGAGATCCCGGCACCGTGCAGAGCACGGGCCAGGTCGCCGACGCCGGAGAAGCGTTGGGTGAGCGCGTCACCGATCTCGGGCCACGCGAACAACAGATCCCGCCCGGCACCCGGATACGCCGCGGCGGCGCCGGTGAACGTGAACGCGAGTTCTCCGGTCATCGGCGTCTCGGCATACGCGATGCCCGGGACCACCGGCGCCTCGCCTCGTTCCAGCCGCTGCACGGCCTGCTGCCGAAGCGTGTCGAGCGTGGTCTGGCTGTCGCCGACCAACGAGCACCGCACCGGTCCGGTTCCGCCCGGCTCACCGCGTTGCAGCCGGCCCAGCAGCTCGGCCCGGTTCTCGGCGGCGTACCGCTCCGAGACCGGAACAACACTGACCGCCAACGGTTTCGGCGCACCGCCGGCCGCAGACACCGTGATTCCGTCGGCATGTCCGCCCAGCGCCTCTACCCACACCGCCGCGGTGGTGCCGCCCGGTGCCGGCTGCGCGCCGGCCTGGTCTACCCGTACCCGCGCGCGCACGGCTTCCGCGCGGGCCGCGATCTCCACCGCCGCGCTGGCCGCGTGGGTGCGGCCGATCCGCGCCTCGGCGAAGTTCGAATCCGTCGCGATCGGCTCGTCGTCGGTATCGATGACGGCGATGATCTCGTCACCGGCGGCTTCGGCGTCGGCGCGCCGCTTGAGGACGAACGCGGCGGCCGCATCGCCGTGCGCCACACTGGTGTCCACGTCGAGCGCATCCGCCGCGCGCGAATGTGCCGGCTCACAACACATGTCGACGGCGCCGGCGACAACCGTGTCGAGTTCGCGGTGCCGCAACGCGCGAATGCCGATCTGCAGCGCGGTGATCGCGGACAGTTCCTCGGTCGAGACGGTGAAGCCGAATCCGCGGAAGTCGCGCTGCGCGTGGATGCGATTGGCGGGAATGTTGGGCATGGTTCCGATCACGCCGTCGGCGGTCAACTGTGGGGCGGCCTCCTTGTTGGCCTCCAACCACCGATCGTCGTCGGCGTTCAGCACCCGCAACCGCTGCCGCGCAATGGTGGCGTCACACCCCATGCCGACGAATACCCCGGTGCGTTCCGGGTCCGTGGTCACGTTGTGCAGCGCCTCCCCCGCGGCCGCCAGCATCACGGTCTGCTGGCTGAGGCTGCCCGCGAGCTCCTTTGGCGGAAAGCCAAGGCCGGCAAGGTCGAGCTCGACGGCGTCGAGCGGGGTGGGTTGCGCCTCAGGACCGAGGACGCGGCGACGGAACGCCTCAGTGTCGCGGGCGTCACCGGTGACCACACCGATTCCGCAGATGACGATCTCGTCGTCCGGCGGCTGCTGGCGGGGCGTTGAAGGGATGGGGCCCCGGTAGTTCTCGACGATCAGGTGCGCGTTGTTGCCGCCGAACCCGAAGTTGCTGACCGCCGCGCGTTTGACTTCGCCGTCCCACGGTGTCGCGGTGGTCACCAGGGTGAACGGCGTGCCGTTCAGCTTCTCGGTGGGCTGCTCGCACACCGTCGGCGGAATGGTCGACGCCTGCATGGCGGAGAGCACATTCACCAGGCTGGCCGCGCCCGACACCGTGATGGTGTGGCCCAGATTGCCTTTCAGCGCACCCAACTTCAGCGGAACGTCGCCGTATGCCGCCGCGATGCTCTGCAGTTCGGTGGCATCACCCAGCGGTGTGCCCGTGGCGTGGCAGTCCACGTAGTCGATATCGGCCGGTGTCAGGCCCGCCTGTTCGAGCGCGGACGCCATGGCCCGGGTCTGTCCGCCCACGGCCGGTGCCAGGAAGCCGCTCTGGCGCCCGTCGTTGGAGAGCCCGACCCCCAGGATCACCCCGTGGATGTGGTCGCCGTCGCGTTCGGCGTCTTCGAGGCGCTTCAGCGCGACCAGCGCGGCACCGTGCGAGGGCACCAGGCCATCGGCTTCGGCGTGGAACGGCCGAGAGCGGCCCGACGGGCTGAGCGCCTGCAGCGACGTGAAACCCAGATGCAGGAACAGATCGTCCGAACCGTTGACACCGCCGGCGAGCATCACGTCCGCGTCACCGTCGTGCAGCGCATCGCAGGCCAGCTTGATGGCGTAGAGCGACGATGCGCATGCCGCGTCGAGTGCGTAGACCGGGCCGTTCATCTCCATCGCGCCGGCCACCAGATGCACCGGCAGCCCCGACGAGAAGCGGTTGCGCGGGTCGTCGTTGCCCTGGCCCGTCCACACCGACTCGACGAACGCGGTCCCCATGGTGCTCGGATAGGACAGGTTGCCGACGATCAGCCCGGTTCCCGGTGCTGCGAGCGGTCCGCCCAGCGCCTGCTGCGCACACTGGGCAAGCCACGGCACGATCGGGTCGAGCCGGTCGAAATCAGGTATCCGCGCGGCGAATTGGGTCAGGTCGAACGATGTCTCGACATAACCGCCGGTCGCCGAGGACACCCGCAAGCCCTGTTTGTCGCTGGCCAGCAGCTTTCCGGGGTCCACCCCGCGCCATTGGTCGCGCGGGGTGGGCGTCAGCAGGCAGCGTCCAGTCAGGGATGCGTCGAACAGCTCCTCCGGCGTTGCGGCACCTGGCAGTACACAACTACGTCCGACGATCGCGACGGGTTCGAACCTGCTCACGCCGACGTGTCCGCGGCGGTGCCCGCAGCGTAGAACTCCACACCTTCCAGCGTTGCGACGAGCGCACCGTCAGAGGTTTCGTACGCGATATCGAAGTCGACCCGCTTGTCGTTGACCGGATGCGCGGCCAACCGGCATCGGCCAATGCTGCCGTCGCCGAACGCCCGGTGCAGCACGACCCGACCGATCCGGATCGGCAGGACAAGGGGGCGTCCTTGCGCGCTCGCCCAGACGATGCCCAGCTGCAGGCCGCCGTCGATGCTCGCGGCGTCGACCGCCCAGCCGTTCTGCGGCCAGCCGAGCTCCTCGAGACTCTTCAGAGTCGCTGAGCCACCGGCAGTTCCGAACGCATCGAGTGCGGAGATGACCTCGAACTGCGGGCCGTGGAACAGCGGGCCGGCATAGGCGTCCCCGACACCCAACGGCCACGCCGACCCCGACACCTGCGGCACCGAGAGTTCCGGTGACGCGACAGCTTCGGTGTCCACCGTCGCGCGGTAACGCGCCCGGCCGTCTCGGTCGATGATCGACACGGTGTACGACGAGGAGTCGGCCGGCTCGAAATCGATGGTGAGCGACTGTCGTTCACCCTCGGTGAAGGTCACACCCGAGAGCACCTGGAAGTCGCGGACCACCGGGCACGCATCAGCGACCAGCCCACGGGCGCCGCGCAGCATCGCGTCCAGCGCGATCACCACGGGCACCACCACCTTGCCGCGAACCTGGTGATCGGTGAGCACCGGCAGATCTTCGGCCGACACCTCCCAGTCCAGTCGCGCCGCACGCAGTCGCGGCTCCGCGGGTGCGGCGACCACGACCGCTGTTGCCGACGAACGGCACAACGCGTGCTCGGCGAAGAACTGCGCACCCTCGGCGATCGGGATGACACCGACACCGCCGGCCAGGAACCGGCTCTTCAATGTGGCGTCGACCATGCCGCCATCCCACGGGCCCCACCCGAATGCGCGCACCACGCACTCGCCGTTGCGGCGCGCGGACTCCCGGGCTGCGATGGCCTCCAGCGCGGCATTGGCTGACGCGTACGCCGCCTGCCCGGGGTTTCCGGCACGCGCCGCGATCGAGGAGAACAGCGAGATGAAGCGCAGTTCGTCGGTCGACGTTGCGTCCAGGAGCGCTTCGGCACCAACCAGTTTCGTGGTGAACACCTTGACGAATCCGTCGTCGTCGAGATCCTCTAGCCGCTTGTCAGCCAGCACACCAGCACCGTGGACGACACCGACGATCGGGCCGAAGCTCTGCCGAACCTCGTCGAGCACGCCGCGCAGGGCGGCCTCGTCGGTGATGCTCGCCGCGAAGTAGCGCGCCGGGGTGCCCTGCCGCTCTGCGGTGGACAGGGTGGCGCGGACCTCGCGCTCGGCAAGCAGGCTCTCGGCCTGTGCCCGGGCCTGCGGCAGGCTCAGCTGCTCGCCACGTGCCCGCGCCGATGCCGCCAGTGCGGTGGCGATTTCGGCGGCGGTGGTGCCCGCCGGCTCATCGGCGGAGACCTCACGCAGCGGCGTGCGGCCCAGTAGGACGAGCCGCAGTCCATGCTGCTTGGCCAGCGCGAGCGCCGATTCCGCCGTCACACCACGTGCGCCGCCGGTCACCACGACGACGCCGCCGGAGGCGACACTGATCGTCTCGCCCTCCCCCACCGAGGATTCGATGTCGTCGACGGCGACCAACCGCGTGCCGTCAGCGCGCAGAGCGACCTCGATACCGCTACCGCCTTCCAGCAGTTCAGCGACCAGCCGATCCGGATCGAGGGTTTCCATGTCGATGGCACGCACCGAGGCGTTGGGCCACTCCCAGCCGGCGGTCTTCACCAGGCTGGCAACCCCAACGGGCACGTCGGCGGCGACGAACCGACCGCCGGTCGACTGCACGGTGACGAAGAGCCGCGTGGGCGCACTGCTCTGGGCCACACTGCGGGCGGCGTGGAAAGCCAGCACGTGTACCGCGACACAGTCTTCCGGTGTGCGGGCAAGGGCCAGCGCGGCCAGGCTGATCACGGCACCCGCTTCGGCGGGCAGCTGGTCGACTGCCCGGGCCTGCAGGCCACGAGCGGTCATCGCCCGTTCGAGCGCGTCGGCGAAATCGGGATCTTCACGGGTGATGAAGACGACGCCGTCGCGCAGGCCTGCCATCGCCAACCCGCTGGGCGGCGCCGCCCGCAGTTCGGCTTCGGTGCAGGACAGGCCGACCGGCGCTGATGACTCCGGAGCCGAATGCAGCACTGCGGCAGCCTGATCGGTGCTGCCTCCGGCGGAGAAGCCGGACACGGTGTCGACAACGTCCTGCAAGGTGCGCAGATTGGCCAGCTCAGAAGCCGGGATCTCCGGAGCACCAGGGAACTTCGCCTGCAACGCCGCCAAAATCTCGACCTGCTTGATCGAATCGATCCCGAGCTCAGCCTCCATCTCCATGCCCAACCCGAGC
>SNWL01000007.1:0-473312 GCA_004362315.1 Mycobacterium sp. BK086 | reverse complement strand
CCTGCTTGATCGAATCGATCCCGAGCTCAGCCTCCATCTCCATGCCCAACCCGAGCATGTCAACCGGATAACCCGTCTTCTCCGAAACAATCGACAGCACAACATCACCGGCTGACACCGACGGCGCGGCAGGCGCAGCGGCAACGGCAGGCGCAGGCGCAGGTGCAGGAGCGGCGACCGGTGCGGGCGCAACCGGCTCAGCCACCGGCGCGGGCGCGACCGGGGCCACGGTGACCGGCGGCGCGACTACCGGCGCCGCGATCACCGGCGCCGCGATCACCGGCGCCATAACCTGCTGTGGTGCAACACTTGTCAGCACACTCGGGGCCTGCGCGACGGTGGTGGACCCACCCACGATCTGAGCCATCATCTGGGTGGACATGTCCAGGAACGCCTGGTGGCTGTTCGTGACCACATCCATGTAGCGCTGATGCTGCTCGGCAGTCTCCTTCTGGATGCTGTCGATGATGCTCCAGACATCACTGGACAGCGGGGCCTCGATCACCTCAGCCTGGATTTCGACCTGCTGGATCTCGACCTGCTGGACGACCGGCGCCTGCTGGACGACCGGCGCCTGTGCCTGCACCACCGGAGCGGGTGCCGCAGCGACGGGTGCGTCCATCCGCTGAACCGCCGGGGCGGGCGCGGGGGCCGGGACCACTGCCGGCGGTGCGCTCTGCACGCTCGCCCGAGTGCGCTTGGCCTTGATCGAGACCTTGCCGTCCACCGGCGGATACGGCTTGCCGAGGTTCGCTCCACCGACCTTGACGGCATGCTTGGGCGCCGGAACGAATTTCACCGGCTCCGCGTAATGATCGAAGAGCGCAACCAGATCCAGTGCGACACCGTCGGCCGCCAGCGCGGCCAGGCCGCGATGCCAGCCACGCAGACCGTCGGCCTTCGGGTCGTCGAGAGCCACCGCGAAGTGCGCCGCGTCGCCAAGGATCTTGGTGACCAGCCCGGTCAGGACCCGACTCGGGCCGACCTCGATGAAGCGCGTGACGCCGTCGCGGGCCATCGCCTCGATCATCTCGCGGAACCGCACCACCTGCTGAACCTGATCGCCGAGTTGCACCGCGACGTCCTCGCTGTAGACCTGCGCGGTGGCGTTGGCGTAGACCGGGAAGTTCGGCTGCCCGATCTTCAGCGTCTTCAGGTAGGTGGTCAGCGGTGCGGAGCTCGCGGCCACGATCTCCGAGTGGAACGCGGAGGCTACCGGCAGGCGAACAGCCGTCCAGCCCTTGGCCTTTGCCTCGGTCTGTGCCCATGCGATATCGGTCTCGTACCCGGCGAGGACCACCTGGGTGGGCGCATTGTCGTTGGCCACGACCAACGAACCCGACGCCGGCTGGGTGGCAAGCAGTGCCCGCACGTCATCGACGGTCGCCGTCACCGCCAGCATCGCACCGTCTTTGCCTTTGCCCGCTTCGTTCATCAGGGTGCCGCGGGTGCGGGCCGTCTCCACCAGACTCTCGGTGGGCAGCACACCCGCCGCCGCCAGCGCGGTGACCTCGCCGAAGCTGTGGCCGGCGGCCGCGGTCGCGCTCACGCCGAGGACGTCGAGCAGCGCAAGCTGAGCCAGGCTGGTCGCGGCGATGGCCGGCTGAGCGTTGGCCATCGCGGTGAGTTCCTTCTTCTGCGCATCCACCGCGGACGCGTCGAAGACCGGCTCCGGGAACACCACGCCGGGCAGATCCGTCAGATCTCCCTCGAGCCCGTCCCAGACGGCGAGAGCCTCGGGGAAGGTGAGCGCCAAGTCACCGCCCATCCCGACGTACTGACTGCCCTGTCCGGGGAACAGGAAGGCGGTCTTGCCCTCGCGTGCCGGCCCGAAACCGACCGCGATGTTGGCATCCTTGAGCTCAGCGGCCTTGCCGTCGGCCAGCGCCGTACGCAGCCGATCAGCCAGTGCGGCCAGCGATTCGGCGTCGGTGGCGACCAGACCCGCGCGCGCGTGCAGCGAGGCATCGAATTCTTCGGCGGCCTCGAACGCGATCCGGGCGAGACTCTCGCCGGAACGCGCGGCCGCGACGATGTCAGCGGCCCGCTTCTGTAGATCCGCCTCAGACTGCGCGCTGAGTACCACGAGCTCACTGGGCAATGTCCGTAGCCGCTTGGCGCGGTGCTCGCCCTGGTATTCCTCCAGCGTCACGTGGAAGTTGCTGCCGCCGAAGCCGAATGAGCTGACCGACGCACGCCGCGGCTGGTCGCTCTTGCGCACCCAGGGCCGGGTCTGCGAATTGACATAGAAGGGCGATTCCTCGATCCCCATCGCAGGGTTGGGCCGATCCACCTTCAGCGTGCCGGGCAGTGTCGAATGCTGCAGTGCGAGAACTGCTTTGATCAGACCGGCCGCGCCTGCCGCAGCCTTGGTGTGGCCGATCTGGGACTTCACCGATCCGATCGCGATGCGCGCGGAAGGGTCGGTGAACACCGACTTCAGTCCGGCGAATTCGGCAACGTCACCGGCTTTGGTCGCGGTGCCGTGGGCTTCGACAAGTTCGACCGTCGACGGGTCGTAGCCGGCGCGCTCGTATGCGCGGCGCAGGGCCTTGGCCTGTCCTTCGGAACGCGGCGCGTAGACGCTGGAAGCCTTTCCGTCGGAAGAGGAGCCCAGTCCACGGATGACCGCATGGATCTGGTCGCCGTCACGCTCGGCGTCGGCGAGCCGCTTGAGGGCGACCATGCCCACGCCCTCGCCGATGATCGTGCCGTCGGCCCCTGCGGAGAAGGGCCGGCAGTCACCGGTCGCCGAAAACGCCGGTGTCTTGGAGAAGCACATGTACATCATCACGTCGTTGAGCGCATCGACGCCGCCGGTCAGCACCACATCCGACTCGTGCAGGTACAGCCGGTGCAACGCCGACTGCAGCGCCGAAAGCGAACTGGCGCAAGCGGCGTCGGTGACGAAGTTGGCGCCGCCGAGATTGAGGCGGTTGGCGACCCGGCCGGCGATGACATTGCCGAGCAGACCCGGGAACGTGCTTTCCTGCCACGGCACATAGTGATCCGCGATGTCCTGGCAGATCTCGTCGGCCTCGTCCTCTGCCAAACCGTTCTCCAGCAGGGCTTTACGCCAGATCGGCCGCTGCATGCGCGAACCCATCTGCACGACCAGTTCGGTCGTCGAGGCAACACCGAGAACCACATCGACACGGTCCAGGTCGACCTCGGCGCCTTCGTGCTGAACCTGATCAAGCAGCTGCCGGGCCGCGATCAAAGCGAGAATCTGTCCGGTGTCCGTCGACGGTAATGCGTTGGGCGGCAACCCGAATTGCACCGGGTCGAAGTTCACCGGGTCGATGAAGCCGCCCCGCTTACAGTAGGTCTTGTCCGGAGCCTTGGGGTCGGCGTCGAAGTAGTCCTCGATCAGCCAGTGCGAGGGGGGTACCTCGCTGATGGCGTCGCGGCCAGCGGTGATTGTGCGCCAGAAGCCGGTCAACCCCGACTCGCCCGGGTAGATCGCCGACATGGCGACCACCGCGATCGGAGTGGCAATGGGCTGGTGCGTGTTGTCAGTCAAGGTAACCCTTATCCGAGGGGACGTGGACGGAAATCAAAGGCGGAAGGCGGCATCGCGACGCCCGAAGCGCGAAGCTGCCCGGCTCGAGTCACAGTTGCAGCGCCCTCAAGGAGATTGAGCGCGATCTGCCGAACCGTGCGTGCCTCCACCGGCTCGAGGAAACTTCCTCGCACCCATTGGTTGAAGGCCCCCATCGCCGGGCCACACCAGATCTGGTAGTCAGCGCGGCGCTCCGTGTTGCCGTCGCGTGCCCACTGCGAACCTGTGAACAGGTACCAGCGGAATACCAGGGCCATGCGATGTCTGGGGTCCGCCGCCGCGCGTTCCACCTGATGCGGATCGCTCTTGGCGAAGAAGGCCTCGGTGTCCGCCCAGATGTCGGCGACACTGCGGCCCAGGACCGTCTTTTCGAGATTGGCGAGCTCCTCGGCCGGCGCCTCTTCCAGCGAGGAGTAGCGGCGATAGAAGTCGGCGAGGCGGTGCCCGCGCTGCGCGAACATGGTTCCGCGCTTGAGAACCTGGACGGTCACGCCCATTTCGAACATGTCGGCCGCCGGCGCCATCGCGACGTCGGTGGACTCGGCCAGCCCCAGCAGGGTTCGGGCGTCCGGCGACAAACCGCTTTCGACCGCCGACTGGTTGACCGAACCCGTCAACACATATGCCGCGCCTGCGGCGAACGCGGCCGCGACGGCGGCGGGGGTACCCAGTCCGCCGGCCGCACCGACCCGAGGCAGGACCGAATAGCCATAGGTGGCCGCGATCTCGTCGCGCAGGCTGATCAGCCGCGGCAGCAGAACGGTCAGCGCACGGTTATCGGTGTGGCCGCCCGAATCCGCTTCAGCCGTGATGTCTTCGGCGATCGGGATTCCGCTGGCGAGCGCGGCTTCCTCCGCGGTGAGCCGCCCTTCGGCGACCAACGCGCTCAACATCGCTTCCGGAGCGGGCGACAGGAACTGCCGCGCGACCTCGTCGCGAGAGACCTTGGCGAAAATGTGCCCGGCCCGCACGACATGTCCGCTCGCGTCGCGGCGCAGACCCTTTGCGGCATAGAGGACAACCGCGGGGGTCAGTCGCATGAACGCCGAGGCGGACACATAACGCACACCGAGGCGATGGAACAGATCGACGGTCGCCAGTTCGATGCCATCGCTCTGAATGTTGTGAATCAGATTGGCGCCCCAGCCGCTGGAGTCCCGGCCGAGCGAGGCCTGAATCTCCAGCACGCCGGCTTCGACGGTGGCCAGATCCAGCCCGGCACTGCCGTAGAAACCCATGACGCCGGCGCGTACCGCCTCGACAGTCATCTGTGGCGTCGCGATCCCGCGGGCCATCTCGCCTACGACGTAAGGGAATCGCACACCGTGCGTCGCGGTGAAGCTACGGTCGCCGAGCCACTCGGGATAGATCGGCGGCAGGACGGCGAGCACATCTTGACGCAAGATCTCCGACGTTAGTTGCCCGGTGTTGTCGAGAAGCACCGCGCGCGGCCCGTGCACCGAATTCACGACGGCAACCGGTTGCCGGATTGCCGTCAGTGCCTCGCCGACGTCGGGTCGATCAAGCAGCGCTACAGAGGCGCCATTCGTCGGATGAGAGTTAGCCAAGGTGGCCTGCATGAGGAGCGACTCTAGCTTTACGCGCGCGACAAATCCTGGTTTTAGAACACGTTCATGCAGCCAGCGGCCTACCCGCGGGTAACTCTGTGAGGATCTTACGTTGACAGCTGTCGAGGGCGTTGCCGAAATGACACACGAGGGGTCGTTTTTCGGTCACTTCTGTCCAGGCCCTAGTTGACGCTGCAGCAAATTTCTCGGCGGGCCATACAGCGCCGCGCTGCGAGCACGCGGAAGAAGCTTCAAAGGTCGGAACAAAGACCATAACCGCTTTTACGGTGTGTGGTTACCGTGGGCGACGGGGCTGGATCGGGAAGGCCCAGATCCAGCCAAACGCAGGGTCAGTAATTCATGCAGGTGTTCGCGACCTGCGTTATCTGCGGTCCGATCTGCGCATAGATCATCGCTTGCAACTGTGGGTTCATCGCTTGCTGCTGTGCCAGCTGCTGTTGACGCTGGTCGATCGGCATCGCCAGGAACTGCTGAATATTGGCCTGCATATCGGGTCGGCGACTGAGCTGTTGGGCCAGGGCCGGAGCCTCCGCGTTGAGGGCTGCCGTCACCTGTGTGTAGCTACAGGTCGTGTTAGCCAGCGCCTCCGTGACCGGGTCGGCCGACGCGAGACCGACCGTCGCCAGCGGCAGCACCGCCGACAAGCCACCGATCACGACAACAGTTCGTAAGCACCGTGCTGATTTCATGAACGGGTGCCCTTTCGTTTGCCAGAACTGCATGTAGCCGTCGCGTCGGCTAGTTAACCACGCCGCCTTCACACGGTGTTCGAAACGCTTCCTTATATATGTAATGCTCAGGTTCGCCGCACTGATCGACGCTCACCTGTGCGGTTGCCGTCGCCAATCTGAGGACATACCCGGGCCAACCTAAGTGTCGGCACTCATGGCGGAACCGTGACCGGACACCCTGCTACCCGGAGTCGGCCCTGCCGCCTGTAGCTGACCCCTGATCGTCGCGGTGTGAGCGTTGCAGCTCCCGCTCGGCGTCCTCGAGCGCTTCGCGCGCCGCTCGCAGCCGGTGCAGCAGGTCGTCGGTTTCGTGCCTGGCCCGATCGACCGCGCGGGCTTCCTCCATCGAATTCAGCACGATGCCGATGAACAGGTTGAAGACCAGGAAGCTCAGGATGACCGTGTAGCTGATGAAGAACAGCACCGTCCAGGGCGAGATCTGCAGCCCCATCTCGACGTTGTCGGGCAGGTTCTCCAACGTCAGCATGATGTACATCGTCAGCATCGCGCGGCCGATGTTCCCGTAGTGGTCGGGATCGTGGTTGGAGAACAGGACCCAGCCGAGCATCCCGTAGATGTAGATGAGCAGTGCCGTCGCCGCAGCCAGCGATGCCACCCCGGGGATGCTGCGGGCGATCGCACCGATGACCACGCGCAGGTCCGGCAGGAACCGGATGATGCGCACGATGCGCGCGAGCCGCACGAGGCGCAACAGCATGGCGGTCGAGCGCAGGCCCGGCAGGAAGGACGCGGCGATCACGACGAAGTCGAAGACATTCCAGTGGCTCTTGGCGAACTCACGGGCATTCCATCCAACGGCGGTGAACCGGATCAGCAACTCGATGACATAGACCGCGAGGATCACGTTGTAGAGCACATCGAAGGCGCCGTGGTACCCGGCGGCGACGGAGTCGAAGGTCTCCAGACCGAGCATTGTGGCGTTGATCACAATGACGACGACGATCGCCGTCTCGAAGATCGGATTGGCGATCAGCCGCCGGGAGCGCTCGACGACCGCAGGCACGGGGGTGGGCGTCGGCGGCTCGGCCACCGCGCCGGTTGGCGTGGATTGCACGGTAAGTGCATAGCAAAGGTCGGCGAATTCCACGTGGTGAACGGCCGCGGTGACATCGTGCGATTTCAACCAGATCGACGCCGCGGCGGGATAGCTTTACCGCCATGCGTTCGGTCGGGCGGCGCGGGTTCATGCTGGGTTTCGGCGCGCTCGCGGCGGCGCCTCTTCTGCCGGGGTGCGGCGGCGCGGACGACAAGGTCGGCGACCATGTCGTCGTCGTGGGGGCCGGCTTCTCGGGATTGGCGGCGGCCCGGCGGCTGGCCGATGCGGGTGTGCGGGTGACCGTGCTCGAGGCCCGGGACCGGATCGGCGGACGAACCAGGACCGACACATCGTTGGGGGTACCGATCGATATCGGCGCTTCGTGGATTCACGGCACCGAGAACAACCCGCTCACCAAACTGGCCCAAGATGTCGGGGCCAAAACTGTGCCAACCGATTTCGAGGACTTCATTCTCGTCGACCACAACGGAACCGTTGACCCCAAGGCAGCCGCGGCGTCGGTCGACGAGTGGCACCGGATCATCGAGAAGCTCGACGAGCTCAGCGGCGACGCGCCTTC
This sequence comes from Mycobacterium sp. BK086, assembly GCA_004362315.1. Lineage (GTDB taxonomy): Bacteria > Actinomycetota > Actinomycetes > Mycobacteriales > Mycobacteriaceae > Mycobacterium. The sequence continues at coordinate 465,793 of SNWL01000007.1, read as the reverse complement.
GACCGAAACCGTGGCAGACGGTTTGGTCGGTGTCGCGGATATGAACGATCCCCTCGTCGCGTGGAATGTGACCTCCCGGATCGCCGGGGAGTACGCGGCCGACCCCGACCAGATGTCGCTGCGCTGGCTGGGCAGCGAGGAACAGTTCAAGGGGCCCGACGTCATCCTGCCCGGCGGGTACACGCAGCTCTCGCAGCACCTCGCCAAGGGGCTCGACATCAGGCAGGGCACCGAGGTGACCCGGATTTCGCACGGCGGCTCGCAGGTGCGCCTCGACACCTCGCAGGGCGCCATCACCGCCGACCGGGTCATCGTCACCGTCCCGCTCGGCGTGCTCAAGGCGGGTGCCATCACGTTCGACCCGCCCCTCCCGGAGGCGAAAAGCAAGGCGATCGAACGCCTCGGATTCGGACTGCTCAACAAGGTGGTCGTCGCCTTCGACAAGCCGTTCTGGCCGGAGTCCACCCCGATGATCGGACTGGTCGGCAAGAACCAACCCGTCACCGATCTGGTCAACGGACTGGTCTTCGCCGACAAGCCGCTGCTCGTCGGGTTGCGCGGCGGGCAGGCGGCATGGGCACGCGAATCCATGTCAGACCAGGACGCAGTGAATGAGCTGATCACCGCCATCGACGCGCCGAAACCCACCGGGTCGATCGTGACACGTTGGGGCACAGACAAATACGCGTTGGGCTCGTATAGCTTCATCGCCGTCGGTTCGAGCCCCGACGATATGCACGCGCTCGGCGAACCCGTCGGCGAGCGACTCCTGTTCGCCGGCGAGGCCACCAACCCCGAGTGGTTCGGCACCGTCCACGGCGCGTACCTGAGCGGCCAGCGCGAAGCCGACCGCATCCTCGGTTAGCCGTTTCTCGGCACGCGCTGGCAACCGCCTGGCGGTGTCCCAAACAGCTGGAACTTCCACGTCTACCGGGCGCACTCTGGGGGTATAGCGATATCTCCTATCCTCCCCGAGGAGACGCCGATGACGGCAACCGCCGCCGACAAACCGACGCGTTCGGAAGCCCAAGAGCTCCTGACGATGCTCGAACGGATGCGGACCAAACTGGTCATGCAGCGTGCCGACTTGTCCAGGCAGTTGCGTGAGGTGTCCGCTCGCGTCGACGCGGTCGATCGTCAGCTCGACGATCTGGCGGTCAGCGCCGAATGGCTGTCCAGGTTTTCCTGACGGCACCCTCGTAGTCCGATACGGTGAGACACCGGTCGGCCAAGGAGGGCACATGCGGAATCGGATCGGACGCGTCGCCGCCTACGCCGTGGTGATCGCCTCCATACCGGTAGCCGGAATACCCTGGGCATCAACGAGTTCAGCGGATGACGGCTGTGGCGCCGGGATGTACTTCAACTGGGAGACCAACCAGTGCGAGTACTACGACGACGTCAACGTCTACATCAACCCGTGCTGCTATGTCGGCCCGGCCGGGGTGGGCCCGCTGGGTCCGGGCCCCGTCGGCCCCGGACCTGTCGGGCCTGGTCCGCTCGGGCCCGGTCCGATCGGACCGGGCCGGCGCTGACCGTGTCCGAACGCGACGGCTCCCCCGACCAGGACCGTCCCGACGAGCCGGCGAAAAAGCCGGCGCCGCCGCGCACCACGGAGGACACCGTGTTCTCCGAGGAATACCGAAAATTCTGGCGCACCCTGCTGGGCGGATGGCGGCGTCACTAACGCCCGCCAACAGCGCTGGTCACATACGATGCATCCCGTGAGTCAGCCGTCCACCGAGATCGACACGTTGTCCCGCAGGCAGATCGTTCTTCTGGTGACGGCGCTGATCTTCTCGGTGATGTCGTTCTCACTGAACGCCACCATGTTGTCGCCGGCCGTGCGCGATATCAACGAAACCCTCGGGCCCGGTGCGTTCGTCGCCATGTCGGCACCGTTCTATCTGGCCGGAGCGCTCGCCAACGTCGTCCTGATCCGGTGGAGCGACTACATCGGGCGCAAGCGCGTCCTGATCGGCATCCTCGTCATCTGCGTTCTCGGCACAGTGCTGTGCCTGAGCAGCTCGCTGCCGCTCGTCGTCGTCGGCCGCTTCCTGCAGGGCGCATCGAACATCACCTACGGCCTGGGCTTCATGATTCTGCGGGCCCGGGTCAGCGGGGCGACGTTCGGCGTGTGCTGCGGGTTGATGGCGTCGATCAACGGCGGAATCGCAGGCGGGGACGCCTTTCTCGCCGGCATCATGACCGACGTTTGGGGCTACCGATCGATCTTCGTCCTCACCACGGTCGTGGGTCTGATCGCCGTGGTGTTCGCGTGGAAGTGGGTTCCCACAGACGAAGCGGGCTCTCGCTCCGAGGGCCGGATGGACTGGATTGGTGCGGTCTTCATCGCGTCGGCCGTGGGTGGCCTGTCGATGTTCATGTCCGAAGGCGGCCACGGCGGATGGACCTCGACGCCCACGCTGGTCTGGCTGGCCGTCACCGGCGTGACGTTCGTGGCACTGATCATTTCGACTAACCGCGTCGAGCATCCTGTCATCGGGCTCAAGCACATGCGCAGCAGGGAGGCCTGGCCGCTGATCGTCGTCACGATCCTGATCGTGGGGTCGTTCATGGTGATCCAGGCGTTCGTCATTCCCAGCATGGCCGAAGATCCGGATTCCGGCTTCGGACTCAACGCCACGATGACCGCGTTGTTGTTCTTGACCCCTGCCGCGGTCGTGCAGGTGTTCGCGTCGCCCTTCGTCGGCCGGCTCGCCGTCCGCATCGGTTTCGTCACAGTGCTGCGCGCCGGGATCGTCTCCACGATCGTGGTCATCGCGCTGATGGCCGTCTTCGCCGACAACAAGTGGGCGATCGTGGCACTCATGGTGGTCTACGGAATCACCTGCTCCGCAGTGATTCACACGCCGCTGATGTCGCTGGGTGTGCTCCAGGCGTCCGATGAAGAACCCGGTGCCCTGCCGGGCCTGGCCAATGCGAGCTATGGCATCGGCTTCTCGTTGGGATTCGCCTGGGCCGGGCCCATCGTCGGGTCCGGTACGGATTCCACGTTCCAGCACGCGTTTTGGACGTGCGTCACCATCGGCGTCATCGCACTGGTGTTCAGTTACATCCTTCGGCCCAAACCGCTCACGAAGGACGCTGTCGCCCACGGCGGTTCGACAGCTCACCAACCATCGCATTGACCGAGGGCGGCACCGGTGTGGCCGGATCGCAGTCCGGCGCACGCCTCGGCTCGCCGTACACCGTCGTCAGCGGGACGATGCCGGCCCATGCCCCGGCCGCCACGTCATCGTCGTCGTCCTCGGGCCAGCCGTCGCCGATCTTGAGCGACCAGTTGTCGGAACCGATCGGCATTCGCAGCGCCATGGTGGCGGCGAGTTCCTTGCGCGAGCTGGCCCGCAGTTCAGCCACCCGGCCGGGGATGAACGTGTCGGTCAGCTTCTCGAGATAGCCGACCTTGTCGGCGTCCGGAATGAGTTCGAACGTCCCGAACAGCACCGCACTACGGAACTGGAATGAGGACTCGAATCCACTGCGGGCCACCAGGACTCCGTCGAGCGCAGTGACCGAAACCGCGGCGTCCGCACCACCGGCGAGCTGACGCATCCACGGCGATCCCGTCGAGCCGTGGATCACCAGTTCGTCGTCGATCCTGGCGAACCCGATCGGAAAGATCACCGGGTGTCGGTCGCGGATCAGCGCGATGGTCGCCAGCGGTGTCGCGTCGAGCAGCTCGTCGAGCCGGGCGCGGGAGGTGTTCTGCTTCTCCGGCAGTCGGCTGACCGTCGTGGATGGTTGCGGCATGCGATTACTGTCGCACGGACCGCAGCGAAGCGGGGGTCAGATCTCCCAGCGTCGGGTAGCCGTCGATGGCCATGATGAGGTCGGCCTCGGCCAGCATCGAGCGCAGCACGTGCACGATTCCGTCGGTCCCGGCCAAAGCGGCCCCGTACGCGTAGGGCCTACCGATGCCGACGGCCTTGGCGCCCATCGCCAGCGCCTTCACGATGTCGGCACCGGAGCGGACTCCGGAGTCGAACAGGACCGGTACGTCCCCGGCCGCGGCGATCACATCGGGCAGGCAGTCCAACGCCGGAAGGCCGCCGTTGGCTTGGCGCCCACCGTGGTTGGAGCAGTAGATGCCGTCGAACCCGGCATCGATCGCGCGACGCGCGTCGTCGGGATGACAGATGCCCTTGAGGATCAACGGCAACGACGTCAGCGACCGCAACCACGGTAAGTCGTTCCAGGTCAAGGAGTTTCCGAAGTTGCTCACCCAGGCCATCACCGCATTGCGCGGATCGGCATCGATATCGCCGTCGACCTTGGCGCGAAACACCGGGTCGCTGATGTAGTTGGACAGGCACTTCCCGCGCAGCTGAGGGAAGTTGGAGGTCGCGAGGTCGCGCGGTCGCCAGCCGGGCACCCAGGTGTCCAGGGTCACCACGATGCCGGCGTACCCTGCCGCCTCGGCACGGTGCACGAAGCTTTCGGCCATCTCCCGATCGACCGGGGTGTACAGCTGGAAAAGACCTGGCGTATCGCCGAATTGAGCGGCCACGTCCTCCATCCTGTCCATCGTCAGCGTCGAGACGCACATTGGAACGCCGGTGGCCGCCGCGGCGCGCGCGGCCGCCAGATCGCCGTGCTGGTCTTGTGTGCACAACCCGATCACCCCGATCGGCGCCATGAACACCGGAGCGGCCCAACGTCGTCCCCATAGTTCGACGGACAGGTCCCGCTCGGTGGCACCGACCAGCATGCGCGGGATCAAGCCCCACCCCTCGAATGCGGTCACGTTGGCGCGCTGCGTGCGCTCATCCCCGGCACCGCCCGCCACATACGACCATATCGACGGCGAAAGAGTTTGGGCAGCACGCGCTTCCAGCTCGGCGAACGACATCGGCAGGCTGGGCAGCACGCCGGTGAGGCCCTGGAAGTAGATCTCGAGCTGGTAGTTACCGTACGGCTGGGTCATGCCTCATTCTTACGCCCAAACTCACACTTGGGCGGAGACTTCACCGACGAGATCGGCGACCCGGCGCAGCTGGCCGATGTCCGTACTGGTCGGGATCAGGTGCAGCTCGCTGGTGCCGATCTCGGCGAAGCCGCGCAGCATCGCGACGAGTTCGTCATCCGTGCCCGCCCAGCCGGTCGTCGGTGCCATCGCCTCGACGTACTCTCGCGGGATCCAGTTCATGTAGTGCAACAGGTGCTTGGCGACTTGCGCGCGTGGCGCATCCCCCTCGCCGAGGGCGAACCAAAACGACGTCGCGAGATGGGGTTTCGGCTTGTCTGCGGCGGCCCACGCGTCGCGCGCGACGTCGAAGAGCTCGTTCTGCTTGTCCAGGTCGAGGTCCAGTGAGATCCCGGTGATGCCGTCGGCCCACTGCGCCGCGCTGCGCAGGGTCTTGGGCCCGGTGGTGCCCACCAGCAGCCGCGGTCCGCCTTCGCGGGCGGGCAGGGGACCCACCGGCAACACCGATTCGGTGACCTTCTCCCCCGTCCAGACCTGCTTCATCACGGCTACCCGCTCGGCCATCTCCCGCATGGTCTGGGTCTTCGGGTCCGCGCCCGCGGCCCGGTAGTCCTCGTGCCGTCCGCCAACGCCGATCCCGACGGTCAGCCGGCCGCCGCTGAGCAGGTCACCGGTGGCCAGCGCCTTGGCCAGCATCACCGGATTGTGCAGCTGGGGAACGATCACGGTGGCGACCAGCGGTACCCGCTCGGTCCAGCCGGACAACGCACCCAGCAGGGTCAGCGAATCCGGGTTACCGAAGGCGATCCGCTCACCCCAGCACAGCGACGAGAACGGACCCTCGTCGATTGTCTTGGCCCACTGCTTGAGGATCTTCGCGTCGACGTCCGGCTCCATGACCGGCAGGGTCATCCCAATCTGCACGATCGCGATTCTGGCACGGCGGGCGGTAAAGAGTCCGCGCCGATCTCACCTACTGACCGACCGACGCCGAGACCGACGTTTTGGCGCGTTCCACTCGAACTTTCGCGGCGAAATGCCGGTTGGGCGACGGCGGTGGGGCGCTACTTCGCCGGATCCTTGTGCGCCTTGATCGGCCCGGCGGCGGGCGGCGGGTTCAGTAAATTTCCCCGCACGCTGCCCCGCGCGGTGCGCACCGCGACCAGCAGCCAGGTGCTCAACAACCCGATGTAGGCGATCACGGCGGCGGCCTTGAACGCCGGCAGCTGGGTGTGCACGGCCAGCTGGGTGGTGCCCGTGACGAAGGTGCCGACCGGGAAGGTCAGGCTCCACCAGGTCAGCGCAAACGGCATACCGCGGCGCAAGGTGCGAATCGTCAACGACATGGCCAACGCGATCCACAGCACCGCGAAGCCCCAGACCGGCACCCCGAAGATGACGGCGAACGCGTTCAGGTCCTCGGCGAGCTCGGGCTCGACGGCGAGCGCCGCGACAGAACCGAGAAGGCCTGCGGCAGTGATGGATTGGCCGACCGGGCCGAGAACGATCCACAGGGTGGGAACCCGCGCGGTGCCGGAGGTTCCGTAGAGTGCGAGCCTGCTCCAGATCAATGTGATGATGATGAACGCCGCCACCAGCGACAGCCCGAACATGGCGTAGCAGCCGTAGAGCATCGTGGTGCGCCCGGTGCCCGGCGCCATGTGCGGGATGAGCAGCGCACCCGTCGCCGCCGACACCATGGGCGGCACCACCGGCATCAGCCAACCGCCGAACGCGGCGTCGGGTTCGACGTTGTGCTGGGTGAACATCAGGAAGGGAATGCTCACCGCGGTGAACAGGCCCGCGGCGGTGCCCGCGCTCCACAGCACCCAGTCCAGGTCGACGGCCAAGCGCGCGCCGATGAGATCGCGACCGACCAGCGTCGCACCGCCGCCGACGGTCAGCAGGGCCATCGCAGGCGCCCCGTAGAAGTGCGCCATCTGCGGATTGCGGGCATGCTGCCGCGCGACCGTGGGATGCCGCAGCCAGTGCACGCCGACCAGCGCGCTCAACACGACAAGCAGCACCGCGGCGATCACCCAGACCACCTCGGCGAAGCCGCGCAGCCCCCACAGGTGAATGGGAAGTGTGGCACCCGCGTTCGCCACGATCCCGGTGCCCATGACCGAGGCGAACCAGTTGGGTCCGATATTGCCGAGTACCTCGACCCGGCTTTGCGGTGCTGCCATAAGCCAGAGACGGTACGGCATGCGGGCCTGCTGACCGGCCAGGCAGCCGTTCATTGCACGGGGTAGCCGAAAGTGCTTGACTGATAACGGTAATGGCAATCGCGTTGAATCACACCATCGTCGCGGCGCGCGACAAGCACGAGTCGGCCCGGTTCTTGACCGAGCTGTTCGGGCTGCCGGATGCCGTACCCATGGGCCATTTCCTGGCAGTCACTCTCGAGCATGGACTGTCGCTCGACTACGCGGATGTCCCGGCCGATGAGCCGATTCGCCCGCAGCACTACGCATTCCTGGTCTCCGAGAGTGACTTCGACGCGATCTACGGAAAGATCGCCGAGCGGGATCTGCCGCACTGGGCTGACCCTCGGGCGGCCCGGCCCGGGCAGATCAACCACAACGACGGCGGCCGGGGCGTCTACTTCCGAGACCCGGCCGGCCACTTCCTGGAGATCATCACCCGACCGTATGGATCCGGCTGAGGCCGCTCACCCGCTGTGGCCGCGGGTGTCCTCCTGGCTGAGGTAATCGCTGGCAAGGTGGGCGACATGCTCGGGCAGCTGCCCGCTGGCCACATCGGCCAAGCTCGTTTCCTCGAGCACCGAACGCATGCTGGCACGCAGCGCCCGCCAGACATCGGTCAACGCCGCCGTCGGCCCGCTGTAGGGCAGGTCCCCCAGACCGATGTCCCGAACGCTCGCCAACGGCCCGTCGATGCAGCGCAGGACGTCGGCGACGCTGATGTCGGCCGCCGGGCGGCCCAGCTCATAGCCGCCGTCACGGCCGCGGTGGCTGCGCACCAGCCGGTCGGTACGCAGGTCGGAGAGGATGTCGACCAGGAATTGCGCGGGGATGCCTTGGGCCTTGGCCAGATCGTCGGTCTTGACCAGCGTGCCGGCGTCCACGGATGCGAGCTGGGTCATGGCGCGAACGGCGTACTCCGCCTTCGCTGACATCCGCATGCCGCGAATTCTGCCATTGCGGCTGCGGCAGGCGGCTTATCTAGGGCCGGTGGGCCCGGTGCGGTCGAGGAAGCTTGGGCAGCTTCGGCGCAGGCACCGCCTTGCGTAACGCATCGCCGAGGCGCTCCAGCGACGTGCGCGCCTGGTTCAGCGATGCCTCGGCGCGCTGCCGCAATTGGGTGTGCGGCGCCTTCTTGTTCGGGACCGCCTTGTTGCCGTCGGTCAGATCGGTGGCGCCGTTGACCGCCGTCGGCTTCTTCTGGTCCGGCTCGGTCTGATCGGTCTGGTCGGCCTGATCGGCGGCGGTCTTGGTCGTGAGGGTGGCCCCGCGCCGGTGCCCCAGCGTGGCCCGAAGCGATGTCGAGCGCTCGACGGTGGATGGCCGGGTGACCTTGCCGATCCTCGGCGGGGGCGGCAAGGCCCGACTGAGGCGATCGGCCAGCTCGCTGAGCCGCTTACGGACTTCGGTGCGGATCGCGGTGACGACCGCCGACGGCGGACCGACGGGCGCCGCTGCGGTTCGGAGGGCGGTGGTGATCGCGGAGTTGACGTCGCCGTGGGTCAGTTGGGCGAGCGTGTCCGCGATGTGCTTGGGTGCCGCTCCGGTGATCGCTCCTGCCGCGTCGGTGGCTTCGACGGCCTGCACGCTCACGTATCCGACGTAATCGGCGACCGAGGACACGGCGTGTTGGAGCGCGGGATTACCCATCGCCGCGGGAGGCGCCTCGGTCGCCACGATATTCGCCGGCTTCCCGCCGAGCAGATCGACGACGGCCGCCGACGGCGGCGGCGCGGGCGGTACCGGTGCCGGCGTCCCGTCGACGACGGGCTGGACCCGCAGCGCTCGACCGCTGAGGAAGGTGACGTTGGTGACGACCCCCGCGACCGACTTCTTGAACAGCGCGACGGGGCTCGTCTCGGCGGGATCTTTCGCCAGCGCGTCGAGCAAGGCCTGATCGAGGGCGGCGTTCGACGCAGTGCTGTCCGAAGAAAGCTTCACCGGGGCGACGCGGACATCCGACGGAGGTGCTGAAACCGGGTTGGCAACCACCACGGTCGCGCCGACGAGCGCCACCCCCGTGGTGAAAATCGCGCCAACTCCCCGCCGCATGGTGTGCTCACCTCCTGGCGCTCCAGGCCAATTGCCGGCTTAAGAATACCTGAGAAGAAGCTAAGAGAGGAGCCCCAATTTCGGGAAATTTGTTTATCTAATTTGACGCAAACGAAAAGCAAGATGCCCCTCCTTTTCGCAAAGGAGGGGCACCTCGTCAGCGGAATGGATTACTCGCTGCCGGACGACGCCTTCGCGGCCCGCTTGGACCCGGCGACACCGTGCTTGGCGCCGGACTTGGCCGAGCCGGCCTTGGAGTGGCTGCCGCCGGACTTCTCACCGGCGGAGGCGCCGTTGCCGCCGCCGGAGTTTTCGTTGCTGGCGGTGGCTCCGCCTTCGTCAGCGGGCGACGACTCCACCGCGGCCGCCGTGCGCAGCGCCGAAGCCGACGGGCTCGCCGCAGCGGCGGGCGGCGGGACCGGCGGGGCCGATCCGGTCTGCGACAACGCATCGGCGATACCGTGCACGGCGGCCTGGATCTCACCGCGGATGCTCGGCACCACCGTGGCCGCCCCCGTTTGCACACCGGCACCGACGGTCAGGTTCAGGAACGTGCCCGGGATCCCGTTCGGCCCGAGGAATCCGTCGACCGCGGCGTTCCAGGCCTCTTCGGCGTTGCCGTTCGTGATACCGGTGATCACGTTCTGCACGACGGTGCTGAACGCGCCGGCAAGCACGGTCGCTTGTCCAACAGAGCTCTGAACAACCAGGTTGACCAGTGTCGGAACAGCGGAGAGCAGGGCCGTGCCCCGGGCGACCGCGTTGTCGAGCAGGAAGTTGCCATTCGCGAGAGCGACCTGTCCGGCGTCGACGAACGGGGTCACGATCGCGGCCTGCAACGTGGCAATGGCACCGGGGATGTCACCGGACAGCGCCTGTTGGGTGGCCGTGACGAAGGCCCCGGGCAGGTTCCACACCGCTTCGCTGGCGATCAACCCCATGGTCGCCAGGGAGTTCATCGTGCTCCCCAGGGACTCGGCCCCGTTCAGCCCGACCTGGCTGAGGATCGGCATGTGATCGTTGATCACCTGGGGCAGCAGACCGACCGAGCTGAAATTGAAGCCCATCTTCGCGATCGCGACGCCAGTGGCGTCGGCCAGCCCGCCGAGATCGGTGTAGCCAGCAGTCGTGTTATCCGAGCTGAACATCCACTGATTGAAGGAGCTGAATGTGCCGATGAGTTCGGACAGCGGGCTGTCGAAGCCGGCCAAACCGACCTGAACGGCGGACGGCAGTTGGACATCGGGCAGGGCGAGATTGGCCTGCGTTACGGGCGTCATTGCAATGGCGCTGGCGCCAACCACGGCGGCAGTTCCCGCAATGAGCTGTGAGCGTATGGAGATTTGCATTTCAATCCCTCCCGGGCTGGGGTCAACACTGACAAAGCTGAAGATACCTGAGACGAACCTGAGAGAAAACGGTAATTGACGTTTTTGCTCGAAATTCCTTTTTTCGACCTGGTCAAAATTCCCTCAGGTGAACATCTGGTGAACTTGCGCATCAGCACTGACGTGCAACAACCGCAGGGGATGCCACGCAGCAGCAAATTCTTGATTGTTCGCCATCGACAATATTTCTGGCGATTCTGTGTCGTTGCCGACCCGCAGCCGCGACCGGCTTTCTCAGGTTTCTAGGCCGTCTTTCTCAGCTAAGGCCCAAGTTGGGGCATCAGTCTGGGAGGGCGGTCGCTTCAGGCACCACGACCGCGAACAGGTCGGTCAGCGCGGCGAGGCTCGCCACCTGCAGTGCTGAGGCGGGGACAGCGTCGCCGTCGACACCCGGTAGTGATCGCGTAGCCGTCGCGCTGGCAACCACCGTCGGCGCGTACCCGAGATTGAACGCTCCCCTGGCGGTCGAGTTGATGCACATATGCGTCATGAACCCGGCGATGATCAGATTCGAGGCCCCGACCGCTTTCAGGTGTTCGTCCAGTGACGTCTGTACGAACGAGTTCGGGTAGTTCTTGACCACCACCGGTTCACCATCGCGTGGCGCGACCCGGGACACGATCGCGCCGCTCTCGCCGGTGATGTCGTAGAGCGAGCCGGGACCGTCGTCGTGCTGGATATGGACGACCGGGACGCCGGCGGACCGGGCCCGGTCCAGCAGCACAGCGGCTTCGTCCAGTGCGGCCTGCACGCCATCGAGCTCCATCACGCCGTACGTGTACGTGTTCTGGCAGTCGACCAGGATGAGGGTCGAGGCGGCCAGGCTGGGCGGCTGCAGCGGGAGTCCCGCCAACGCGCGCAGGGTGGTGGGTTCGGTCACGGGAGCAACGCTACTGCGTGACGGCAAGCACCGCCTGTGCGTATTCGGGCCGGCACACCACGACATCGGGAAGCAGCGGGTCGGGCCGGTTGTACTGCAGCGGCGATCCGTCGATACGCGACGTGTGCAACCCGGCGGCGCGAGCGACGGCGACCGGGGCGGCCGAGTCCCACTCGTACTGCCCGCCGGCGTGGACGTAGACGTCGGCGAGGCCTTGCACCACCGCCGCGACTTTCGCCCCGGCAGAGCCCATTTCAACCAGCACGCCGTTCAGCGCGTCACGAACAGCCAGCGCGACCGCAGGGGGCCGGGTCCGTGACACCACGATGCGCGGAGCAGCCGGCGCGGGCGGCGGTGCCGGGACCGACGGTGTGGCCAGGGTGACGCCCTGCGCCGGAAGCGCGACGGCACCGGCGATCAGTTCGCCGTCCTCCCACAACGCGACGTGCACGGCCCAATCCTCACGATCGAGCTCAGAGAACTCGCGGGTGCCGTCGAGCGGATCCACGATCCACACCCGGGAGCTGCGCAGCCGGACCGGATCGTCTGCGCCCTCCTCGGAGAGCACCGCGTCGGCGGGGCGCGCCTGCGCCAACGCTTCCATCAGATAATCGTGAGAGCGCTTGTCGCCGGCGGCCTTTCGCTCTGCCCCGGTCGCGTCGGCCAGCTCGGCACGGACGTCGAGGAGCAGCTTGCCCGCCTGGGTCGCCAGGTCAGCGGCCAGTTCGTGATCGCTCACCGCTGACCCTCCAACAAGTCCACGACCTGCTGGGCCAGCTCGTCGCACTCGCGATCCGGAGTCAATCGCAGATCGGGATTCTTCGGCCGCTGATAGGGGCTGTCGATCCCGGTGAAGTGGGTGATCTCCCCCGCGCGGGCCTTGGCGTAGAGCCCCTTGGGATCTCGTCGCTCGCAATCCTCCAGCGGGGTGTCGACGAAGATCTCGAAGAAATCGACGTCCTGATCGGCGTGCACCTTGCGGGCCAGTTCCCGGTGCTCCTCCAACGGGCTGATCACCGGGACCAGAACCGTCAGTCCCGCATCGGCCATCAGCGTGGCGATGTGGGCCAGCCGGCGCAGGTTCTCGGCACGATCAGCCATCGAGAAGCCCAGGTCGGCGTTGAGTCCGTGACGCAGGTTGTCACCGTCGAGAATGTAGGCAGGGCAACCATGTTCGAGCAGCTTCTGCTCCACCAGGACCGCCACCGACGACTTGCCGGAGCCGGACAGACCGGTGAACCACAGCGTGCGGCCCTTGCTCAGCCGGTCGCCTGCGGTCACCAGCGACTGGTGCCGCACCGTATTCGGCGACGCGGTGCGAGCCGCCGACGGCGCCGTATCGCGGACCATGCCCGCGGCCACGGTCACGTTGGTGTCGGGGTCGATCAGGATGAACGAACCCGTGGCTGCGTTGCGGGAGTACTCGTCGAGCAGCAGCGGCACCTGGGTGCGCAGTGTCACGCGGCCGAGTTCGTTGAGCTTCAACGCCGTTGCGCTCTTGTCCCGGTGCAGGGTATTGACGTCCAGCCGATAGTCCAGAGCACCGACGCGGGCCCGCGTCGTGCGGGTGGTGTGCTTGATGATGTAGTCACGGCCGGGTTCCAGCGAGGAATCGTCGGCCATCCAGCACACCGTGGCATCGAATTCCTGTGTGGGCGTTGGCTGGTTCTGCGGCCGAGCCAACAGGTCACCGCGGGAGATGTCGATATCGTCGGCGAGGCTGATCGACACGGCCATCGGCGGGAATGCCTCGGAGACCGGGCCATTCGGACCGTCGATCGTGGTGATGCGACTGGACTTTCCGCTGGGCAGCACCACGACCTCGTCACCGGGACGCATCACACCACTGGCGATGGTGCCCGCGTAGCTGCGGTGGTCGGCATGCTCGACCGTCTGCGGCCGAATCACATACTGCACCGGGAAGCGGACGTCCACCAAGTTGCGGTCACCGGCGATGTAGACGTCCTCGAGGTGGCTCAGCAGCGGCGGACCGTCATACCAGGGCGCCTTCTCCGACTTGGTCACCACGTTGTCGCCGTCGAGCGCCGACATCGGGATGGTGGTGACGTCATGGATGTCGAGACGAGCCGCGAACGCGTGGAATTCCTCGCGGATCCACTCGAAACGCTCACGGTTCCAATCGATCAGGTCCATCTTGTTGACCGCCAGCACGATGTGCTGCACACCCAGCAGCGAGGCCAGGAACGCGTGCCGGCGAGACTGCTCGAGCAGCCCGTGGCGCGCGTCGACGAGCACGATCACCAGTTGCGCGGTCGACGTGCCGGTCACCATGTTGCGGGTGTACTGAATGTGCCCCGGGGTGTCGGCGATGATGAATTTCCGCTTGGCCGTGGCGAAATAGCGGTACGCGACGTCGATCGTGATGCCCTGTTCGCGCTCGGAGCGCAGCCCGTCGGTCACCAGCGCAAGGTCGGTGTAGTCGTTGCCGCGTTCGCGTGACGTCCGCTCGACGGCCTCCAGCTGGTCTTCCATCACCGCTTTGGAGTCGTAGAGCAGCCGGCCGATCAGGGTCGACTTACCGTCGTCTACCGAACCCGCGGTGGCGATCCTCAACAGGGTGCTCATCAGAAGTAGCCCTCTCGCTTGCGGTCTTCCATGCCGGCTTCGGAGATTCGGTCATCGGCGCGAGTGGCGCCGCGTTCGGTCAGCCGCGACACGGCAGTCTCGGCGATCACCTCGTCGACGGTCGAGGCTGTGGACTCCACACAGCCGGTGCAGGTCACGTCGCCGACGGTGCGGAACCGCACCGCGGTCTCGAACACCTTCTCGTCGGCGGCGGGTTGCATGAATTCGTGGACGGCCAGCAGCATTCCGTCCCGCTGGAACACCGGGCGGGTGTGCGAGTAGTAGATCGCCGGCAGGGTGATCTCCTCGGCGCCGATGTAGGCCCAGATGTCGTATTCGGTCCAGTTCGACAGCGGGAACACGCGGATGTGCTCGCCCTTGCGGTGACGTCCGTTGTAGAGGTTCCACAGCTCGGGCCGCTGGGCCTTGGGGTCCCACTGACCGAACTCGTCGCGGAAGCTGAACACGCGCTCTTTGGCGCGGGCCTTCTCCTCGTCACGGCGGGCACCGCCGAAGGCGGCGTCGAACTTGTTCTCGCGGATGCCGCGCAGAAGGGTCACGGTCTGCAGCGGGTTGCGCGAGGGGCCGTTGTCGACCACCCGGCCGGCTGCGATGTCCTCTTCCACGCTGGCGACCACCAGTCGCAGCCCGTATTTCTCGACGAGCGCATCGCGGGTGGAGATCACCTCGTCGAAGTTGTGCCCGGTGTCGACGTGCATCACCGGGAACGGCAGCCGCCCGGGAGCGAAGGCCTTGATCGCCAGGTGCAGCATGACGATCGAGTCCTTACCGCCCGAGAACAACAGCACCGGCCGCTCGAACTCGGCGGCGACCTCGCGGATGATGTGGATTGCCTCGGCCTCAAGGGACCGAAGGTGGCTCAGCTCGTACTGCCCCGGTAGGGGGCGTTCGACCACCGGACTTGCCATGGTTTCCTCGTAAAGTTGGTAGGATTGACCAGAATTACAAAGCTAACCTGGAATTTAGCGAGCACGACGGGCTAAGTCAAGGGTTAGGCGCAGAAGCGAGAGCCGCAGGCCACGGCCCATTTGTGGGCTCAGAGCACGACTTCGTTGAGCTTTCCGGTCGCGACATCGAAGACAAAGCCGCGCAGCGACTCGTGCTTGGTGACGAACGGACTGTTCTCGATACGCCGCAGCGACTGGCGCACGTCGTCGTCGAGGTCGCCGAACGCCTCGGCCGCCCACTGTGGCTTGATACCGGTCTCGTCTTGGATGTCGGCTTTGAATGCGTCATCGGTGAAAGTCAGCATGCCGCAGTCGGTGTGGTGGATCAGGATGATCTCTTTGGTGCCCAGCAGCCGCTGACTGATCGCCAGCGAGCGGATCTCGTCGTCGGTGATCACACCGCCCGCATTCCGAATAACATGTGCCTCACCATCTTTGAGGCCCAGGATCCGGTAGACGTCCAGCCGGGCGTCCATGCACGCCACGACGGCGACGTGCCTGCTCGGTGGCAGCGGCAGCGGCCCGCTGAAACTCTTCGCGTATTCGACATTGTTGGCCAGGTATTCGTCGGTAACGCTCATTGCGCGATGCTAACTCCGTCCGCTGCCACTGCCACCAAGAACGATCAGCCTGATCGCAACTCCGGGTTAAGGGGCCTCAGGCGGTTCGGCGGTCACCGGCGGCGCATAACTCACGGCAGTCACGGTGGGCTCGCCCACCTCCGACTTCGTCGTCTCCCCTGTCGTCATCTCCACAGGTACCGGCGAGGTGAACGTACCCGGGTCGGACATGATCATGCTGCCGCCCGGCTCAGTTGCTCCCATGGCCAGCGCCCCCATGGCCACGATCGCGCTACCGCCGACCACGGCGGACAGCGTTTTGATGTTGCGCATCTCGACACTTCCAATCGGTTTCGGTGGGTGATCCGCAGACCGGCTCCCCTGCCAATCCGCTGGCAATTGGTTAACCGTGACCTGTGGAGCCCAAACGAAGGCCGGCTAACTGGGCCCGTTACCAGGCTCGGGGCTCGCCGACGCGACCGAAGAGGAGGGCAGCATCGGCTTCGAGGTCTGCACCGTGGTCGGGCTGGGGCTCGTCGTCGTGGGGTCGACCGTGGTGCCCTTGTCGGTGCACGCCGTCAGGGCAACAAACGCCAATACCGAGGCGACGACCGAACGCCGCAGTGTGATGCCATTCACGTCAGGCCGCGTACCCCGGGGCCACGCCGGTAAACGCCCGGGTCTTCCCCTCGTTTCCCACTGTCATCTCCTACCCTGTGCTGCATGCACCCTGCGGCGGACGGCGACCGATGACGCGGTTCCTGGCCCGTCGGCTGCTCAACTACCTGGTGCTGCTCGCTTTGGCGTCCTTCCTCACCTTCACGCTGACGTCGCTGACGTTCACCCCGTTGAACAGCCTGCTGCAACGCAATCCGCGACCGCCCCAGGCCGTGATCGACGCCAAGGCCGCCGAGCTCGACCTCGACAAGCCCATACCGCTGCGCTACGCGCACTGGGTGGGCGGCGCGGTGCGCGGTGATTTCGGCACGACGGTCACCGGTCAGCCCGTCTCCGACGAGCTGTGGCGACGGATCGGGGTGAGCCTGCGGCTGCTGGTCATCGGCTCGGTGCTGGGCACCGTGATCGGCGTGGTGATCGGCGCCTGGGGCGCGATCCGGCAGTACCGATTATCCGACCGGGTGATCACCCTGCTGTCGCTGCTGGTGATCAGCACGCCGACCTTCGTGATCGCGAACCTGGCGATCCTGGCCGCACTGAAGGTCAATTCCGTTCTGGGACTGCAGATCTTCGAATACACCGGCGAGACATCGCCGGACGCGATCGGGGGCCCGTGGAACCAATTCATCGACCGTCTTCAGCATCTGATCCTGCCCAGCGTCACCCTGGCACTCGGCGCGATCGCGGGATACAGCCGCTACCAACGCAATGCGATGCTCGACGTCCTCGGCCAGGACTTCATCCGCACAGCCAGGGCCAAAGGGCTCACCCGGCGACAGGCCCTGTTCAAACACGGGCTGCGCACCGCCCTGATCCCGATGGCGACGCTGTTCGCCTACGGTGTCGCGGGTTTGGTCACCGGTGCGGTGTTCGTGGAGAAGATCTTCGGCTGGCACGGCATGGGTGAATGGGTGGTCCAGGGCATCGCCACCCAGGACACCAATATCGTCGCGGCGATCACAGTGTTCTCCGGTGCCGTCGTGCTGCTGGCCGGGCTGCTGTCCGACGTCATCTACGCGATCCTCGATCCCCGGGTGAGGGTGACATGACGGAAACATCTGCGCGCGCGGCGGTCAAGCCCGAGGAGTTCGCCTCCCGGCGCACGTTGGTGCTGCGCCGGTTCGCCCGCAACCGTGCGGCGATGGTCTCGCTGGTGGTGCTGGCGCTGCTCTTCATCGGCTGCTACGCGCTGCCGCCGCTGCTGCCCTGGTCGTACACCGATCTCGACTTCTACGCACTGCAGGACCCGCCCAGCACCGATCATTGGTTCGGCACCAACGCAATCGGCCAGGACCTCTTCGCCCAGATTCTGCGCGGCATGCAGAAGTCGATGCTCATCGGCGTGTGCGTAGCGGTCATCTCGACGGCCATCGCGGCCACCGTCGGCTCGATCGCCGGGTACTTCGGCGGCTGGCGCGACCGCACGCTGATGTGGGTGGTGGATCTGCTCCTGGTGGTACCGAGCTTCATCCTGATCGCGATCCTCACGCCGATCACCAAAGGCTCGGCCAACGTCGCGCTGCTCATCGTGCTGCTCGCCGGGTTCAGCTGGATGGTCAGCTCGCGGATGGTCCGCGGCCTCACGATGAGCCTGCGCGAGCGTGAATTCGTCCGGGCCGCACGGTATATGGGCGTGTCCAGCTCGCGGATCATCATTCGGCACATCATTCCCAACGTCGCCTCGATCCTGATCATCGACGCCGCGCTGAACGTCGCCGTCGCGATCCTGGCCGAAACCGGCTTGAGCTTTCTCGGTTTCGGCATTCAGCCGCCCGACGTGTCGCTGGGCACCCTGATCGCCGACGGCACCAAGTCGGCGACGACGTTCCCGTGGGTGTTCCTGTTCCCGGCCGGTGTGCTGGTGCTGATCCTGGTGTGCGCCAACCTCACCGGTGACGGACTCCGTGACGCGCTCGACCCCGGCAGTGCCACCCTGCGCCGCAGGAAGAAAACGAAGTCATGAGCGACACCTTGCTGGAAGTCACCGACCTCTCCGTCAGCTTCCCGACCACCACCGACGATCTCACCGCGGTCCGCGGGCTGAGCTACCAGATCCGGCCGCGCGAAGTGGTCGCGATGGTCGGCGAATCCGGGTCGGGTAAGTCGGCGGCGGCCATGGCGGTGATCGGCCTGCTGCCCGAGTACGCCGCGGTGTCCGGTTCGGTGCGGCTCGACGGGCAGGAGCTGCTCGGCCTCTCCGACGCCGACATGTCGAAGATCCGGGGTCTGCGCATCGGCACGGTGTTTCAGGATCCGATGTCCGCGCTGACGCCGGTCTACACCGTCGGCGACCAGATCGCCGAGGCGATCACCGTGCACAATCGGGAGATCGGCAAACAAGCGGCGCGCAAGCGGGCCGTCGAGCTGCTCGAGCTCGTCGGTATCGCCCAGCCCGAGCAGCGGGCCCGCGCCTTTCCCCATGAACTGTCCGGCGGCGAACGTCAGCGCGTGGTCATCGCGATCGCGATCGCCAACGACCCCGATCTGTTGATCTGCGATGAACCGACGACCGCGCTCGACGTGACCGTGCAGGCCCAGATCCTCCAGGTACTCAAGACCGCACGCGACGTCACCGGGGCCGGGGTCCTCATCATCACCCACGACCTGGGCGTGGTGGCCGAATTCGCCGACCGTGCGCTGGTGATGTATGCCGGGCGGGCGGTAGAAGTCGCCGAGGTCGGCGACCTCTACCGTGACCGCCAAATGCCTTATACCGCGGGCTTGTTGGGCTCCGTACCCCGACTGGACTCACCCCAGGGCACCCGGCTGGTTCCTATCCCGGGCGCGCCACCGGCACTGGTCAACCTTCCGCCGGGCTGCCCGTTCGCCCCGCGCTGCCCGCTGGTCGTCGACGACTGCCGAACCGCGGAGCCGGCACTACTGAATGTCGGACCCGGTCATTCGGCGGCCTGCATCCGCACCGACGAGGTGAAGGGACACAGCGCGGCGGAGATATACGGGGTGTCCACCCAGCCGGTGCCGCTCGAGGACACCGCCGAGCCCGGCGTGGCGATCAGGGTGGCCGAGCTGGTGAAGACCTACTCGCTGACCAAGGGCGTGGTGTTTCGCCGCAAGACCGGCGAGGTTCGCGCCGTCGACGGCCTGTCCTTCGAGCTCCCCCGCGGCGAGACGCTGGGCATCGTCGGCGAATCCGGATCGGGGAAATCGACGACCCTGCACGAGATCCTCGAGCTGACCGCGCCGCAGTCCGGCAGCATCGAGGTACTCGGCAATGACGTCGCCACGCTCACCACGGCGCGCCGACGCGAACTGCGCCGGGACCTGCAGGTGGTGTTCCAGGATCCGGTGGCCTCTCTGGACCCCCGGCTACCTGTCTTCGACTTGCTGGCTGAACCGTTGACCGCCAACGGCTTCGACAAGACAAGCGTCGACGCGCGGGTCGCCGAACTACTGGAGATCGTCGGGCTGCGGCGGGCCGACGCCAGCCGCTACCCCGGCGAGTTCTCCGGCGGCCAGAAGCAGCGGATCGGTATCGCCCGGGCGCTGGCACTGCAACCCAAGATCCTGGCGCTCGACGAACCGGTGTCGGCGCTCGACGTGTCCATCCAGGCGGGCATCATCAACCTGCTGCTGGACCTGCAGCGCGAATTCGACCTGTCCTATCTGTTCGTCTCGCACGACCTGTCGGTGGTCAAGCACCTCGCGCACCGCGTCGTGGTGATGTACCGGGGCGCGATGGTCGAATACGGAGACGCGGACGACATATTCGCCAATCCGCAGCATGAGTACACCAAGAAGTTGCTGGGCGCTATCCCGCAACCGGATCCCACTCGCCGTTAGCATCAGTGGCGTGACCCGATTGATCCGCCGGCACGCCGGCCGAATCGCAGTGTTGGCAGTCGTGGCAAGTCTGGTGGTGGCCGGCTGTTCGAGCAGTAAGCGAGAAGTCCCATCCGCCGGCGGCAACGCCGAAGTCGGATCGACCAGCGACATCAACCCCCAAGACCCGGCGACCCTGCGCACCGGCGGGAACCTGCGGTTGGCGCTCACGGCGTTTCCCTCGAACTGGAACACCCTCAACATCGACGGCAACGAAGCCGATACCGGCGCGATGCTGCGGCCCACGATGCCGCGTGCATTCGCCATCGCCGCCGACGGTTCGATGAAGGTCAACACCGACTACTTCACCAGCGTCGAACTGACCAGCACCGACCCACAGGTCGTCACCTACACGATCAACCCCAAAGCCGTGTGGTCCGACGGCACCCCGATCACCTGGGAGGACATCGCCTCCCAGATCAATGCGACGAGCGGCAAGGACAAGGCTTTCGCCATCGCCTCGCCCAACGGCAGCGACCGCGTCGCGTCGGTCACCAAGGGGGTCGACGACCGCCAGGCCGTCATCACCTTCGCCAAGCATTACGCCGAGTGGCGGGGCATGTTCGCCGGCAACACAATGCTGTTGCCCAAGAGCATGACCGCCAACCCCGACGTGTTCAACAAGGGTCAGCTCAACGGCCCCGGCCCGTCCGCGGGACCCTTCTTGGTCTCGGCCCTGGACCGCACCGCCCAGCGCATCGTGCTGAGCCGCAACCCCAAGTGGTGGGGCACCCCGCCGCTGCTGGACTCGTTCACCTTCCTCGTTCTCGACGACGCGGCGAGAATCCCTGCGCTGCAGAACAACACGATCGACGCCACCGGACTGGGCTCACTGGACGAACTGACGATCGCCCGGCGCACACAAGGTATCTCGATCCGGCGCACGCCGGGGCTGAGCTGGTACCACCTCACGTTCAACGGCGCGCCCGGTTCGATCCTGTCCGATAAGGCGCTACGGCTCGCCGTGGCCAAGGGCATCGACCGGCAGGCGATTGCCGATGTGTCACAACGTGGTTTGGTCGACAAACCCGTCCCGCTGAACAACCACGTCTACGTGGCGGGCCAGAAGGGCTATCAGGACAACAGCGAGGTGGTGGCCTACGACCCCGAGAAGGCCAAGCAGGAACTCGACGCCTTAGGCTGGAAACTCAACGGGCAGTTCCGGGAGAAGGACGGCAAGCAACTGGTCATCCGCGATGTGCTGTACGACGCGCAGACCACGCGGCAGGTCGCGCTCGTCGCACAGAACAGCCTGGCCCAGATCGGGGTGAACCTGCAGATCGACGCCAAGCCCGGTAATGGCTTCTTCACCAACTACATCATTCCAGGCGATTTCGACGTCGCTCAATTCTCTTGGGTGGCTGATGCTTTCGCGTTGTGCTGCCTGAACCAGATCTACACGACGGGCGCCGAGAGCAACTTCGGTAAGATCAGCAACCCCGATATCGACGCCAAAGTCGAGCAGGTGCTCAACGAACTCGACCCCGACAAGGCCCGCGGACTGGCCAACGACGTGGACAAGCTGATCTTCGGCGAGGTGTTCAGCCTGCCGTTGTTCCAGTCGGCAGGCAACGTCGCGGTGCGCAGCAATCTGGCCAACTACGGTCCGGCGGGGCTGGGCGACTTGAATTACACCGCAATAGGATTCATGAAGTAATCGGCTTCGGAATGGTTCGAGCCACCGCGCGCGGAAGCACTGCCGGCAGCACCGCCTCGACGCGGGCGGCCACCGCCAACGCCGACACCATCAGCCGCACGGCGGGAACACTCGGCATCGCGTCGAGCGCCGACTCCTGCGATCGCAGCGTGTCGGTTCGGCCGATGGCGACCGCCTCGGCGATCCGCAACGCCGTCCGCTCCTTGGTGTCGAGCACGCTGTGACCGGTGGAGGGTAGCCGCACCAGCACCGATCCGGGAATGAGCTCGGCGACCCTTTCGGCGACCGCGGGCGGCGTGATCAGGTCCCGCCCGCCGGAGATCACCACGGTGGGCCAGCTGAACTTCGGCATCTCGGTGACCAGGTCGAACGGCTCGGCCTCGAATTTGTCAGCCTCCCCCGTCGCGAGACTTCGCATGGCGACCGCCGGGTCGAGCGGCAGTCCGTCCGGGTCCGCCGCATAGTTCAGTTCGCGGAACGCGATCCGCTCCACCAGGTCGGTTTCGTTGCGGTACGGCGCTTTTCGGCCCACCATCAACTCGCCGAACCGGCCCATCGCGGTCCACACCAGTGGGCGACCGTGGAGCAAGAGGTCCAGTTGGCGATCCAGCAGCCGGGCTCCCCCGAACCCGTACACCGTCGCGGCGAGCTGAGCGGCGGCCGGATTCATCACCCCCTCGTCGACCAACCGGCGGACCTTGTCGGCCACCTCCTCGGTGTCGCGCTGACCGTGCCAGAGCACGCTGCGGATGTTGCGCCGCACCACCTCGATGTCATCACCGGCCAGCAACGGAGAATCCAGGATCATCGCGTGCACCCGGGTCGGATGCCGAACGCCGACGCCGGCGGCGATGTAGGTGCCGTAGGACGTGCCGTAGATGATCGCCTTGTCGACCTGAGCGTCATCGAGCACGGCGGCGACATCGTCGACGACCTGTTCGATGGTCAACGCCTCGGGTGGCAGGTCGGCTCCGGCGTCGTCGTGCCGCGACATCCCGATGCCCCGATGTTCGATCATGATCACGTCGAGGCCCTCGGAGGCGGCATGCCTGCGCAGGCCCCGGTAGAGCGCGATCGACGCGGCGCCTGGCCCACCGGGGATGATGACCAGCGGATGCTTGGTCTTGCGGCCGGTGCGCACGTAGTAGAGATCGAATTCTTCGGGCCCGCCCGGGGTGACCGGACGCCGAACCGGACGCACGCCCGGCAGGGCCGCGAGTTTTTCGTGGGCGCGGCGCCTCTTCTCGTTCAACGTCATCGCCGCCGGCCCACCATGGCTTGATTCTGCCTCGCCCGGGGCGGGAATGGAATCCGCCCCCTGCCTCTTAGGTTCGGGGTGAGCCAAAGCAGTGCCCGTGGTATCGAACCTCGCGTAGAACGGGGCCATGACCACAGTGGAACCTGTCAACCGCATCCTTCCCGGCACACCCGAATTCACCGCACTGCTCGCGAACATCAGGGCCGGCGCCAAAGACCGAGACCTCAACGACGAGAACCCCTTTGACCAAGTCGATGCGCTCAAGCGGGCCGGTTTCGGCACGCTTCGCCTGCCCGCCGAACTCGATGGTCCGGGTTTCACTGTCCGTCAATTGTTTTCGACGATCGTCGATGTCGCGGCAGCGGATCCGATTGTGGCGCACATCTTCCGGACCCACTTCTGGTTCGTCGAGGAACGTCTGCGCACTCTGTCGGACCCGCGATCGCGGCAGTGGCTGACAAAAGTCGCAGACGGCAACATCGTGGGCAACGCGTTCAGCGAAAAGGGCTCGAACGCCGTCGGCAGCCTGGTGTTCAACACCCGGCTCCTGCCCGTTCCCGGCGGCTTCCGCCTCACCGGCGAGAAGTACTACAGCACCGGGACCCTGTTCGCCGATTACCTGACCGTCACGGCGACCACCGACCACGACTCCGTGGCGACGGTGATCGTGCCCGCCGACCGCGACGGCGTGCGGCTGGTGGACGACTGGGACGGCTTCGGCCAGCGCCGCACAGGCACCGGGACCACGACGTTCACCAGCGTCGACGTCGCTCCCGACGAGGTGTTGACCGACGCCTCCTACGACGCCGACCCGGTCCCCACGGTGCAGTACGCGTCGCTGCAGCTGTACATCCATGCCGTGGTCGCCGGGGTCCTGCAGACGATCGTGGACGACGGCGTCGAGCTGCTGCGCTCGCGCACACGTAGTTTCAGCCACGCGCTGACGGACAACCCCGTCGACGATCCGCTCTACCAGCGTCAGCTCGGTGAGCTGGCCAGCACCGCCTACATCGCACGTGCCGCGGTGCTCGACGCGGCGGCGGCCATCGAGGCGGCGACGGACTCGGTGCGCGATGGGGTGCCCGACGCCGACCTGTCGTCCGAGGCCCAGCTCAAGGTCGCCAAGGTGAAGGTCCACCTCGACGACGTCGCACCGGAGGCGGCCACCCGGCTGCTCGAGCTCGGCGGCGCGAGTGCGGCCAGCCGCCAGCGCAACCTGGACCGGCACTGGCGCAATATCCGCACCATCACGCTGCACAACCCGGTGGCCTATAAGGCACGGGTCGTCGGCCAGAACCTGTTGCACGGCAGCCCAATCCCCGCCAACGCCTACTTCTGACATCCCAGCGATTTCGGCGCGAAAATCGCCGCTGAGCGACGGTTTCCGCGCCGAAATCGCAGAAAGAGACCACCATGACCCGACAGCTCCACCTGGGCGGCTTTCAGATCGCCTCCCAGGTCACCCACTCCCACGCCGCCTGGCGGCACCCGGCCAGCGACACCGGGTTCCTCACGCCCGAGTACTACCACCGCATCGGGCGGATCCTGGAACGCGGCAAGTTCGACTTCCTGTTCTTCGCCGATCTGCTCGCCGCGCCGGTCCGGTTCGGTGACGGGATCGCCGAGCCGCTGCGACGCGGGACGCAGGCGACCGCCACCCTTGATCCGTCCATCGTGGCCGCCAGCATCGCCGCCGTCACCTCTCGCCTGGGACTGGCAATCACCAAGTCGGCCACCTATTTTCACCCCTACGAGCTGGCCCGCATCTTCGCCAGCCTCGATCACATCACCCGCGGCCGGGCGGCCTGGAACATCGTCACCTCGCTCACCCAGGGCGAGGCGCAGAACTTCGGTCACGACGACCACCTCGGCCACGAGTTCCGCTACGAACGCGCCGACGAGTTCGTCCGCACCACGCTCGAACTGTGGTCGAGCTGGGATCCCGATGCCCTCGTCCTCGACAAGGAGTCAGGGGTGTTCGCCGACCCCGACCGCATCCGCCACGTCGACCATGACGGCCGCTACTTCCGCTCCCGCGGGCCGCTCAATGTGCCGCACTCCCCACAGAGCCGGCCGGTGCTGATCCAGGCCGGGTCGTCGAACACCGGCAAGGACTTCGCCGCCCGCTGGGCCGAGGCCATTTTCGAGATCGACCCCACTCCTGAGGGCCGACGCGCCTACTACGACGACATCAAGTCCAGGGCGGTGAACTTCGGCCGCAACCCCGACACGGTGCTCATCTTCCCGGCGTTCATCCCGTTCATCGGCGAGACCGAGTCGATCGCCCGCGAGAAGCAGGCGTATCACAACGAGCTCGCCGACCCGATCTCCGGACTGATCACCTTGAGCGTGCACACCGACCACGATTTCTCCGGCTACGACCTGGACGCCCCGGTCGAAGACGTCCAAGTCAGTGGCACCCAAGGGCTTTTCGACGCGGTGCGCCGCGTCGCCAACCGGGACAACCTCACCTTGCGCGACGTCGGCGCCTGGTACGCCCAGGGCGTGCTGTTGCCCCAGTTCGTCGGGACAGCAACACAGGTGGCCGATCAGATCGAGGAATCGTTCACCTCAGGTGAGGCCGACGGCTTCATGGTGTCGTCGGCGACGACACCGGGGACATTCAACGATTTCGTCGACTCGGTGGTCCCGGAGCTGCAACGGCGCGGACTGTTCCGCACCGAGTACACCGGAACCACGCTTCGCGATCACCTCGGGCTGGGCAACGTCGCCGACTCGAACGTCGGGGCGCGAGACGAGCGGCTGCCCGCCGCCGGCTGAGCATTCGCTCAGCATTTCCCTCAATATCAAGTACTTGCCACGCTCGGCGAGTAGCTTGCGGCTATGCAAACGGTGCGCAGTTTCTGCCGGGTGTGCACGTCGGTCTGCGGCATCCTGGTCGACGTCGACGGCGATGAGGTGCTTCGCGTCCGCGGCGATCAGGACCACCCGTTCTCCAAGGGCTACACCTGCGCGAAGGGCCGGGCGCTGCCACTGCTGCACCACCATCCGGCGCGTCTGGAGAGGCCGCAGATGCGGGTGGACGGCCGACTGCGGGACGCCTCATGGGATACCTGCCTGGACGACCTGGCCACCCGGCTGAAGGCGATCATCCACGAGCACGGGCCCCAATCGGTCGCCTTCTACTTCAGCACCATGGAGAGCGCCGGCTTCCGGATGGCCGAAGCCCTGCACGCCGCGATCGGCACCCCGGCCAAGTTCAGCCCGCTCACCATCGACGGCACCGCCAAGCCACTGGTCTCCGATCTGGTCGGCGGATTCATGGGGTTGTCGGGTCGTACCGACCTCGACAACTGCGATTTCCTGATGCTCGTGGGCGTCAATCCTGTTGTCTCACATGGGCATGCGATCTCCATGCCCAACCCGACCGGCACTGTGCGCGATATCGCCAGCCGCGGACAGGTGTGGGTGATCGACCCGCGGCGGACCGAGACCGCCCGGCTGGCCACCGGGCATCTTGCTCCCCGACCCAGCACCGACCACGCGGTGCTGGCCTATCTGATCCGCGAGATCTTGATCGATGGCGCGAAGACCGATGTGCCCGTGCAGGGCTTGGACGAGCTGACCGCTGCGGTCGAGCCGTTCACGCTGGAGCACACCTCATCGCTCGCCGATGTCCCCGGACACGAGTTGGCGCGACTGGCGACGGCGGTCCGCGAAGCACGTTGTGTCGCCATCGAAACCGGTACCGGGGTGACGATGACCGCCGAGCGGGGCAACGTCACCCAGTGGCTGGCCTGGGTGTTGATGATTCTCACCGGCGCGATGAACCGCCCGGGCGGGACGTGGTTCCATCCGGGGTTCGCCTACCAGCTGGAGGCGTTCGGCGAGTTCCTGCCGATCACGCCGGTCGAGGGATCGTTCGGCCCAGGACCGCGAAGCCGTCCCGAAGCGCAGGCCTTCATCAACGAATGGCCTTGTGCCGTATTGCCTGACGAGATCGCCGCGGGCAACATCCGCGCGCTGATCAACGTGGGCGGCAGCCTGGTCACATCGTTTCCGGAGACCGGCAAGCTGATCCCCGCCCTACAAAATCTCGAAGTGTTCGCCAGCACCGAGATCATCGACAACGAGACCACCCAGCTGGCCACACACGTTCTGCCGACCAAGGATCCGCTGGAACGCGCCGACATCACCATCCACGACATCCTCAGTTCACGAGTGTCGGTGCAGCACACCCCCGCTGTCGTCGCACCGGTCGGTGAACGGCGATCGATGTGGTGGGTGTTCGCCGAACTGGGCAGGCGGCTGGGTTACGACATGGGCGGCCTCGGTGATCCCGCCAGCAGCAGCGACGACGACGTGCTGGCGGTCCTGCTGGCCGGCGGGCGGTGCTCGTTCGACGATGTGGTGGCGAAGGGCTGGGCCGAAGCCCCGCAGGATCTGCCCGCGCCGTGGGTCGAGGATCACATCGGCCGGATGGGTGGCTGGCGGCTGGCCCCACCATTGTTGGTCGATCAACTGGCGGCGCTGCAACCTCCTGCCCCCTTGGTGATGGTGCCGCGCCGCCAGCGCAAGAAGCTCAACGGCCAACTGGACTTTCTCGGCGAAACCGCCGAGATCATCATCAACCCGGCTGACGGTAGCGCGGCCGGCATCGTCGACGGCCAATCGGTCACCGTGCGCAGTGTCAGCGGCGAATTGACCGGTGTCGCAAGGGTTGACGACTCGATTCGGCGCGGCGTGGTGTCCATCCCGCACGGCCACCACACCGCCAACGTCAATCGCCTGACCAACTCCGGCGACATCGACACGGTGACCGGCATGGTGCGGTACTCCGGCATCCCGGTCAGCCTGCACCCGGGATAGGACCTCAGTCTTAGGGGCCAAAGTCCTCAAGTGATCGGGCGATGTTCTCCCCGGCGCCCCGCCGTCGTACGTTGGCGAGGGAGAACATCATGACCGAATTCATGCGCAACTCAGACGCGTTCACCTGGTCGATGGAGGCCGATCCACGGCTGAGATCGACGGTGGTGACGGTGGTCCTTCTCGACCGGTCTCCGGATTGGGACCTGGTGCGGGAGCGCTTCGAGATGATCAGTCGAGAGCTGCCGATATTCCGTCAGCGGGTGGTCGATTCACTGCCTCCCGCGCCGCCACGCTGGCAACATGTCACCGATTTCGATCTCGACTACCACATGCGCCGGGTCTCGGCCGCTGAGCCTGGCAACCTCGACGGCGTGTTCGAGATGGCCCGACTGGCCGCGATGGCGGACTTCGACCGGGCTCGCCCGATGTGGGAATGCACTCTCATCGAGGGCCTCGAGAACGGTCAGGCAGCGGTGCTGTGCAAGTTCCACCATGCGCTCACCGACGGCATCGGTGGTGTGCAGATTGCGATGGCATTGTTCGATCTGACCGACGAGCCACCTGCCATCGGCGACGCGGGGCAGGCCCCAGCCGTATCCTCGCGCACGCAACTTGCTGCGTATCGGGACACCTTGCGCTACGACGTGAACCTTCTCGGCAAGGTGGTGACCGAGTCAGCCAAGCTCGGTCCCAGGTTGCTACTGAACATGATTCGCCGACCGATACAGACCGCCGAGTCGGCGAGCGAACTCGCCGCGTCGATCTACCGCACCGTTCGCCCGGTCAACACGACCGGTTCACCGCTGATGAAGCGTCGCTCGCTGGTCCGCCGACTCGGCGTGCTCGATATTCCGATGCCGCGCCTTCGCGAAGCAGCCCACCGAAGCGGTGGCGCACTCAACGACGCCTTCGTCGCGGGGGTGGCCGGCGCCTTACGCCGGTACCACGACAGGCACGGCGTCGGTGTCTACGACCTTCATCTGACGATGCCGATCAGCCTGCGTGCCGACGGCGACGCGATGGGCGGGAACCGAATAACTTTGATGCGCTTCGACGTCCCAGCCGGAATGGCCGATCCGGCGCGGCGGATCAGCAGCATCCGCGAACTCACATCCCGGGTTCGCCACGAAAAGTCGCTGCCCTATACACAATTGATCGCGGGTGCACTGAACCTGATGCCCCGCTGGTACATCGGTTCGATCCTGCGTCACGTCGACTTTTTGTGCAGCGACGTGCCCGGAATTCCGGTGCAGGTTTACCTCGGTCACGCCAAAGTGCTCGGGCAGTACGCGTTTGGCCCGACGATCGGCTCGGCAGTCAACGTCACGCTCGTGACCTACATGGACAACTGCGCGTTGGGTATCGACGTCGACACGGGTGCGATCCCCGACTTCGAGGAGTTCTACGACTGCCTGATAGAGAGTTTTGACGAAGTATTGGCGTTAGCGGATTAGCTCAGGCGGTCAGCTCGATGACATGGGCGTCCTGCACACCCAGGTAACGGGTCGGGGTGCAGGTGAGCACGATGACCTGACCGTGGTCGCCCACGGTGTCGAAGACGGCACCCATCTTGGTCAGGCGTTCGGGATCGGTGAACCCCAGCGCATCGTCGATGACCACCGGCACGGTGTCTTCCGGGGCCACCAGCGCCGCGCCGGCCAGCCGGGCCAGAATGCCTAGCTGTTCCTTCGCCCCGCCCGACAGGGAGTCATAGGGAACGGTGCGACCGTCCAACGTGCGGTTGGAGATTCGCAAGTCGCTGTCGACCTCGACTTCGAAGGTCGGCCCGAACACCGGGCGGCCCAGCCGCTCGATTTCGGTTCGGAACGGCGCGACGTAGCGCGCCCTGGTGTTGTCGCGGTGGCGCGCCATGACCGACCGCAACAGCTCGGCCGCCCTGGCGCGGCGGGCCACCCGCGAATGCTCGGCGAAGGCGTGCTCACGCACGATCTCAGCGGCATCGAGGCTGCCCTTGCGGCCCTCGTTGCCCATCACGCCCAGCTCGACGGCGATGTCGTTGAGTGCCTGCCCGACGCCTGCATGCTCGCGGTCCAGGTCTTCGGCCGCCGCCTTGGCAGCAGCCAATTCCCCTTGCACCGCGGCCGGATCCGCTGCCGCGTAGCGCTGCGTCAGTTCGGCAACACCGGTGGCCGCCTGCCGATGCACCTCGACATCTGCGGCCGCCAGCTCAGCCACCTGCTCGTCGGAACTGACCGCCCGCAGTGTCGCGAGCCGCATCGTTGCCCCGTCCAGTTCAGTGATGGCGTCGGCCAGTTTTGAGCGCAGAACCGTTGCTGCTGTGCTCTTTTCGGTCAGCTTCACATTGGCGGCCGCGATCGCCCGCTGGTGCAGATCCGCCTGGGACTTCGCATTTTCGCGTGCCTCGATGGCCCCGACGAAGGCCGCACGCGCGGCACCGGCGTCGACACCGGCAACCAGGAGCACCGGTGAGATCTCCGCGCGCAGGGCTGCCAGCCGCACGCGCATCTGGGCAAGCCCTTCGTCCTCGCACAACCCGGCCAGTGTCGCCGACAGCTGGTCACGATCGCCGGTGAGTTCGCGGCGACGCGCGTCGATCGCCCGGGCGCGCTCGATATCGGCCGCACCGCCTTGCGACAACGCTTCGGCCATAACGCGTTGCGCGGCATCGAGTTTCGCCTGCGCATTCGACGTGGTGGTGGCCGGATCGATCCGCACACTCAGCAGCCCGGGCACCTCGACGGTGCTCGGCGCCGAGCTCGACGGCGTCCAGCGCTGACCCGCCGACAGCCGGATGGTCTGCTCCCCCACCGTCAGCTCGAGATCGGCCGCCGCAGTGAACTCCACCGTGGTGGCGGTCAATGCGAGCTGCGCCTCGATACGGTCGACCAGGGCCGCCGCCGACTCGATATCGGCCATCACGTCGGCGGTCAGCGTGATTCCGGAGAGCTCACGGTTCAGCTCGGCCAGCTGGCGCTCGGCCGCCTCGACGCGCTCCACCCGCGCGGTAAGGCGCTGCGCCTGCTCACTGTCGGCCAGCGCATCGACCACTCGGCGGGCCTGGTCCACCGCTTCCTGGGCGACGTTGAGCGTGGTGGCCGATTCCGCTGCTGCCGCACAAGCCATTTCGACGACTTCACGGGCGGTGTGTTCGGCCTCGATGGCGGCGGCCAGCTGGGTCTGCACCTCGGCGACGGCCACGGTGCGGACGGCCAGTTCCTCCCGCAGTCGCACACGTTCGGCTTGCGCGGCGCTCGACGCGGCGCAGGTGCCCTGCGCCGCGGTCGCGACGAGCTCGGCCTGCCGCAGCTGGTCGGCGAGCTCAGCGAGCGCGCCGGCCGCCGCCTCGGCGGCGGCCACGCGCTCGGTGATGCCGTGGCGCCGATCCGCCAGGCCGGCCTGCTGCTGCGCCAGGTCGGCATGCCGGCGTACCCGTTCGTCGACCTCGGCGACCGCGGCAGTACAGCGGGCCACCTCCTCGTCCGCGGCGCGCAGTGCGGCGATCGCCACCGACCACTCGCCCGTCGGCCGGCCCGTCGCGGTGAAATACCGGCCGTACTCGGCGTCGATCCGTTCGATCAGCAGGGGTTCGGTGCCCGACATCGCCGCATCGTCACCCGCGGCCAGATCCAGCGCCCGGGACAGCGCATCGCATTCGGACAGATCCACCGCTGATGTCGAGCCGTTCTGCAGTACCCGCTGCGCATGCCACAGCCCGGTGTCGACGGTCTCACCGAGCATGGCCAGCACCCGGTCGTGAGCCTCGTCGCCGGTCAGCTGCTCGCGGCGCGGCGCCATGATGGTCAGCTCGGTCTCGCACTTCTTGTGGAACCGCTTGCGATAGACGAAACGGTATGGGCCCGTGCTGATCTCGGCGGTCACCTCGGACCCGACGTCGGCGTGCGTCGGCTTGACCTGCTTGACTTCTTTCTTCGTCGAGCGGTCCTTGGACTCCAACAGCAGATCGAGCGCCTCGATCATCGACGTCTTGCCGATCTCGTTGGCCCCGCAGACCACGACCACACCGTGGTCGGGAAACTCGATGTCGCGGTGCGCGATTCCGCGGTAGTTGGTCAGTGTCATGCGGTGCAGTTTCATGCCGCACTACCGCCGGCCAGCCGCAGCAACAGTCCCAGCGCACTCTGCGCATCGTGGGCGGCGTCGCCCCCGGAGCGGGCGGTGCTCACCAGCTCGTCGATCGCGGCGGCGGCGAACCCACCGATTCCGAGATCGTCGAACTCGCCGTCGGCGGGCATGACGGCGATGTTGGTGTGCCGCTCCCAGGTTCCCAACCAGGCGAACAGCCGGACGTACTTGTCCAGGCAGGCATCCAGCGCGGCCCGATCGGTGACGGTGAGCGAACCGGTCAGCCCGAGCCGGACGACGGTGCGCTCCTTGTCGGGCAGCAGGTCGAGATTGAGGTCCAGATCGGTGATGTCACGGCTGTCGTCGACTTGGCGGTGCAGCGTGACGAACCGCCACCGCCCGACGTGGTGGGACTCGACGGTCACCGGATGCGCCGGTCGGGTTTCGTCGACATCGACTACCAGGACGTGGCCCGGGTCGGCCTCGACATCGTCGAAGTTGGTCACCTCGGGCGAACCCGAGTACCAGACCCGTCCACTGTCACCGACACAGGTTCGAGAGTGCTTGTCCCCCAGGGCCACATAGTGGACCGCACCGCGCGCGAGCGCGTCGGACAGGGCGGCCAGCCGGATCAGCGACGGCTTACCCGGATCCGGATCGAGGACGTCGACCCCGCCGTGCGCCACCAGGATGCGGATGGTGCCGTCGGCGGGAAGATCGGCCAACACCGCGCCGGCCAGGTCGGTGGTCGGCGCCTTGGTGCGCCACGGGGCGACGACGAGTTGCACGCCGGGGCGCACGTCCCACAGTCCGTCGCGATCCAGCACGATCACGTTGTCCGGGCATTCGGCCTTGAACAGTGCGCTGGTGTACACCGACGATGCGTCCAGCGGGTCATGGTTACCCGGCAGCAGATACACCGGAACGCCGATGGCGCGCATGGCTTCCAGCGATTGACTGATCACCTTCGGGGCGAGCTGGTTGTGCTCGAAGACGTCGCCGGCCACCACGACGAACTCCGCGCCGGCCTGCTCGGCCAGCGCACCGAGGCCCGCGACCGCATCGCGGCGCGCGCCCGAGTAACGGGGCTGGGCTTCACCTTCCAGGAAGTGCCGCGTCATGCCGAGCTGCCAGTCGGCGGTGTGCACGAAGCGCATGTCGCTGGGGCCTTCCCTGTCTCGTCGGCGAGTGTTGGGGCGAGTGTATGGCTGCGCGCCGACAAGTCCGCGGACCTCGACCGGCATTGCGCGCGACCGTCTAGCCTGACTGGCGTGCACACCCTGATCCTGATGCGCCACGCCAAATCGGATTACCCCAACGGGGTGGCCGACCACGATCGGCCGCTGGCCGCTCGCGGCATCCGGGAAGCCGGGCTGGCAGGTGACTGGTTGCGGGCCAACGTGCCCGCGATCGACTTGGTGCTGTGCTCGTCGGCCACCAGAACCCGCCAGACCCTGGACCGCACCGAGATCAGTGCGCCGGTGACCTACTCCGAGAGGCTCTACCACGCCAACGCGGGCGCGATGATCGACGAGATCAACCGGGTCGCCAAGCATGTCGCCACACTGCTGGTCGTCGGCCACGAACCCACGATGAGCCACGTCGCGCTCGGCCTGGCCGACCCCGACAGCTCGGACGCGGACGCCGCCGAACGCATCTCGATGAAGTACCCGACGTCGGCCATCGCGGTGTTGTCGGTGCCGAGCGGCTGGCCCGGCCTGCAGCTCAGCGGCGCGGAACTGACCTCATTCCACGTGCCCCGCTAGGAGTTCGTGGCCAGCGTCAGTTCCATCAGCTTGATGGCCTGACCGCACGCGTCAATCCCGGGCGCTTGGGGGTTCACCCACCAGCCGACGACACCGCCGGCATCGCTGGCCACTCCGCATGCCCCGTTCGGATCGCTGGTCCGCAACACGATCGACGGCACACCGGCGATCGAACGGTTTTCGATCTGGTACTTGAGGAACTGGGCGACCGACCGCTCGTTGTCCAGGCTGCCCTGCTCGTACCAGAACCGAGTGATGTCCACCAGACCTGCGGGGTTGGCGGCCTGCCACCGGCACACCGCACCGACGAACGTGCTCTGGATGTCCAGCGGATCGGCTCCGACGGTCTTGGCCAGGATGTCGGTCGTGAGGACGTCGCACTCCTTGAGCAGGTTGGGGTACTGCTGAGCGGAGTTGTCATTGCGCGGCGTCACGCCTGAACCGGACTTCGCCGCGGTGCCTGCCACGGTCTTGGCGCAGCCACTGACCAGCACGAGCGCGGACAGCACCGCGACCACGACAGCGACCAACCGGCGCGGGCTCATTTGGAATTCACGATCGATTGGCGGGTCAATTCCTTGGCCACATCGCACGCCGGCGGGAACGGCTTCTCGGCGAAGCTGACCGACCATTCGATGAAGTCGTCGTTGAACTGGATTCCGACCTCGCACAGGTTGTCTCCCAGAGTCGGATCGGTGCCGATCGCGATGAATCCGCTGTGGCCCTCGATATTGATGTCCTCGACGCTGGTGCGCGACAGTTCCTCGGTCTTGCGTTCGCGCCCGATCGGGCTACCCCGGTACCAGGTGAAGGAGAAGTGCGGTCCCAGGATGCCGCCGCCGGCCAGCCACTGGCAGCCGATGGAGTTCTTGGCGGTGGTCACCAGGCCCGTCACCCGGGTCTGCTCGGCCATCGTCTGGTCGCTGATGCCTCCGCACTCGGGAAACATCGGACCGTGTTTGGCGTTGGCCGACTGCGGCGCGGGGCCCTGAGAACCCGGGGTTGGACTGGGGCCACTGCCCGAATCCGAGCATGCGCCGATGGTGGCGACGATGGCTACGGCCCCCGCAGCCACCGCGAGTTTGCGCGTCGCTGTCATGCGCGCCTGCTGCGTGTCACAGCATGCACTGTAGCGGCCACCCTTTATCACAACCACCGACATGCCGCTTGACCTGCCACTTTGCTGAGATTTCACACAGTGGGAGTTGACAGGACCCAACACGACCCCGGGAGCCCGGGTGCAGGGGTGTGCGACAGTAGCGAAATGCTCCTGGCGCTGCTGAGACAGTATGTCCGGCCGTACCGGTGGCTGGTCGCCGCGGTCATGGTGCTGCAGACCATCAGCACGCTGGCCTCCTTGTATCTCCCGACCGTCAACGCGGCGATCATCGACGACGGGGTGGCCCAGGGTGACACCGGGCTGATCGCCGAGCTCGGCCTGGTGATGCTGGCGGTGACGGGCCTTCAGGTGGTGTGCGCGGTCGGGGCGGTCTTTTTCGGTTCCCGCACCGGCATGGGTTTCGGACGTGACCTGCGCTCGGCGATGTTCCACCACGTCACGACATTCTCCGAGCAGGAG
Source organism: Mycobacterium sp. BK086 (assembly GCA_004362315.1). Lineage (GTDB taxonomy): Bacteria > Actinomycetota > Actinomycetes > Mycobacteriales > Mycobacteriaceae > Mycobacterium. Next base: position 430,531 of record SNWL01000007.1, on the reverse strand, counting down.
ACCGCGCGGTTCGGGGCGCCGTCACTGCTGACCAGGACCACCAACGACGTCCAGCAGATCCAGGTGCTGATCCAGATGACGACCACCGTCCTGGTGACCGCGCCGATCATGTGCGTCGGCGGCATCATCATGGCGATCCATCAGGATGCCGGACTGTCCTGGCTGCTGGTGGTCAGTGTTCCGGTGCTGGCGCTGTCCAACTACTGGATCGTCACGCGCATGCTGCCGATCTTCCGCAGCATGCAACGGCTCATCGACGGCATCAATCGGGTGATGCGCGAACAACTCTCCGGTATCCGGGTGATCCGGGCGTTCGCCCGGGAATCCTTCGAGCAGGACCGGTTCGCCGTCGCCAACGCGGCGGTGTCCGACACGGCGCTGGCCGCCGGCCGCTGGCAGGCCCTGATGCTGCCGGTCACCACGCTGACCATCAACGTCTCCAGCGTTGCGCTGATCTGGTTCGGCGGGCTGCGCATCGATACCGGACACATGCAGGTCGGCTCGCTGATCGCGTTTCTGTCCTACTTCATGCAGATTCTGATGGCCGTCATGATGGCCACGCTGATCCTGGTGATGCTGCCCCGCGCCGCGGTGTGTGCCGAACGGATCACCGAGGTGCTGGGCACCCAGCCCGCGGTCAGCAGCCCGGCCTCGCCGCTACACCCCGACGGGGGTATCCGCGGTGCGGTCACCCTCGAGAACGCGACGTTCCGCTACCCGGGCGCGGAACGCCCTGTCCTGGAAGATGTTTCGCTCACCGCGCGGCCGGGAACGACGACGGCGATCGTCGGCAGCACCGGCTCGGGTAAGTCGACGCTGATCGCGCTGATCTGCCGCCTCTACGACGTCACCGACGGCGCCGTGCGCGTCGACGGCATCGACGTGCGCGACTACGACACCGAAACCCTCTGGTCGACGCTGGGTTTGATACCGCAGCGCGGCTATCTGTTCTCCGGCACCGTCGCCGACAACCTGCGGTACGGAAAGGCCGACGCGACCGAGGACGACATGTGGTCGGCGCTGCGGGTGGCCGCCGCCGAGGATTTCGTGCGCGCCCATCCCGACGGCCTGAACATGCGAGTTGCCCAGGGCGGCATCAACTTCTCCGGCGGGCAGCGTCAGCGGCTGGCGATCGCGCGGGCGGTCATCCGGCGCCCCGCCATCTATCTGTTCGACGACGCGTTCTCGGCTCTGGACGTCCACACCGACGCCAAGGTCCGCGCCGCACTTCGCGAAGAGTCCGCGGGTGCCACAGTGATCATTGTCTCCCAACGTATTTCGACCGTCGCCCAGGCCGATAACATCATCGTGGTCGACGGCGGACGCGTCGTCGGCTCCGGCACCCACGACACGCTGCTGGCCGAATGCGCGACCTATGCGGAGTTCGCCGACTCCCAGTCGGTCGGCGCCGGGGTCGGGGGCGCACAGTGACCGGGCCGGGCTTCCGCGGCGGCGGGATGCGCACGCTGACCCAGGATCCCCGGCAGGCCCGCTCACGGGACTTCACCGGCTCGGCGCTGCGGCTGCTGCGGCGACTGACCCCGCAGCGGTGGCCGACGCTTGCGGTGATCACGCTGTCCATCCTCGGAATCGCGCTCGGCGTCATCGGACCACGCATCCTCGGGCACGCCACGGACCTGTTGTTCAACGGCGTCCTCGGCCGGCAACTGCCTGCCGGTATCACCAAGGACCAGGCCGTCGCGGCGGCCCGGGCGCGCGGTGACAACACCTTCGCCGACTTGCTGTCGGGAACCAACGTGGTGCCCGGCCGTGGCGTCGACTTCACCGCGGTGGCCCACACTCTGTTGCTCGCGCTGGGACTGTATGTCGTTGCCGCGCTGCTGGTCTGGGCGCAAGCCCGGCTGCTCAACGTAATCGTGCAACGCACGATCACCGCGCTGCGCTCCGACGTGGAGGACAAAATCCACCGGCTACCGCTGTCCTACTTCGACTCTCGGCAGCGTGGCGAGCTGTTGAGCCGGGTCACCAACGATGTGGACAACATCCAATCGTCGGTGTCGTTGACGATCAGCCAGCTACTCACCTCGGTTCTGACCGTCGTCGCGGTCCTGGCGATGATGCTGAGCATCTCGCCGCTCTTGGCATTGATCACCGTCGCCACAGTTCCGTTGTCGCTGTGGGTGACCCGGGTGATCGCGCGCCGTTCGCAGCGGATGTTCATCGCCCAATGGACCAACACCGGCCGGCTCAACGCACATATCGAGGAGACCTACAGCGGCTTCACCGTCGTCAAGACCTTCGGGCACCGGGCCGCCGCCCAGGAGAAGTTCCGCGAGTTCAACTCCGATGTCTACCACGCGAGCTTCGGCGCGCAGTTCTTCTCGGGTCTGGTGTCACCGGCGACGACGTTCATCGGCAACCTCAGTTACGTCGCCGTGGCGGTGGTCGGTGGCTATCAGGTGGCGACCGGCCAGATCACGCTGGGCAGCATCCAGGCCTTCATCCAGTACGTCCGCCAGTTCAACCAGCCCCTGACCCAGGTCGCCGGGATGTACAACACGCTGCAGTCCGGGGTGGCCAGCGCCGAGCGGGTTTTCGACTTTCTCGACGAGCCCGAGGAATCACCGGATGCACCAACGGCATTGCCGAGCAATGCCATTGGGCGAGTCGAGTTCCGAGGCGTGTCGTTCAGCTATGTGCCGGGAACCCCGGTGATCGAGGATCTGTCACTGGTCGCCGAACCCGGCTCCACGGTGGCGATCGTCGGACCGACCGGCGCGGGCAAGACCACACTGGTCAATCTCTTGATGCGGTTCTACGACGTCGACGCCGGACGGATCCTGCTCGACGGTACTGACATCACGCGCGTGAGCCGGGAATCGTTGCGCTCGCGGATCGGCATGGTGCTGCAGGACACCTGGCTGTTCGGCGGCACCATCGCCGAGAACATCGCCTACGGCAAGCCCGGCGCGACCGAGGACGAGGTGGTGGACGCGGCGCGCGCCGCGTACGTGGACCGGTTCGTGCACACACTGCCTGCCGGCTACGAAACCCGCATCAACGACGGCGGCGGAAACATCAGCGCCGGCGAGAAGCAGTTGATCACCATCGCCCGGGCGTTCCTGGCCCGCCCACAATTGCTGATCCTCGATGAGGCCACGAGTTCGGTGGACACCCGCACCGAACTGCTGATCCAGCACGCGATGACCGAATTACGCAGGGAACGAACGAGTTTCATCATCGCCCACCGGCTCTCGACCATCCGCGATGCCGACAGCATCCTGGTGATCGAGGCCGGGCGGATCGTCGAAGCGGGCAACCATGCCGAGCTACTGGCCCGCCGCGGGTCGTACTACGCGATGACGCAGGCTTAGCCGCCACAGCCAAATTTTCCGTAAACCAGCAATTCCAGCAAACTTGTTATACGCTGTCGTCCCGCTGCTCGCGATAGCGCGAACAGCACCTATGACGCGAAAGGCGTTTCAGTATGGCAATTACGCATGCCTTCCTGGCTGGGCTGGCCACAAGTGTGCTGGCGGCAGGCATGGTCACCGCAAATTCTGAGGTGACACAAGAGGCCAGCACCCCCGCACTGCCGGGCGTCGAATTGACCGGCACCACGATCCCGATCATCGACTTCTACGGGACGCTCGGCCCGCTGAGCATCTTGCGAACTCTCACCCTCGAACAGAATGTCGCGCCGAACGTGCTGAATCTGAAGGGCGAAGCGGGCACCGCGTGGAACCCCGCGATCGGGCCCACCGTCACGGTGGGCAACAGCTTCGAACTGCCGATCAGCCGGACGTCCACCGCCGCGATGGTGGACCTCGGCTTCAAACCGGAATGGAAGAGCGCATCGCTGTTCCAGCCGATCGGCGCGACAGGCCCGACGATCGACCTCGCTCCCGACATCTCGTCGGAGATTCACCTGATCGAATACCGGGGCGGTACTGAGGGATACGGCTTCGGCATGAAAGGGTCGCTTGTGCAGCTCGGCCTGCAGGGCGGCTCAACGAAGCCCACGTCGATGCTCGGCGGCGCCGTCACGATCGGTCAGTACGAAACCCAGCTCTCGGTGCTGCCTACCGGCGGACTGAAGGCCGCTCTCAGCTTCTCGCCGTATTTCGGCGGCGGCGGCGCGAACATCGAATTGGGAACGACGAAGATCGGCACCACGTTGCCCAGCGGGAAGTTCGCGTTCGACACCAAGTTGTGCCTGGGGTCCGCCGCAGCCTCGTGCGGAGGTGTGATCGCTGAGGCCTCGATGACGGTTGCTCTCGGCGCCACCGTCTTGAAGGTGGGCAATACCGAAGTCTTCGCCTACGACCTCGCCCTGCCCGACGGTCTGAAGGTCGAGCTGAAGTCCACCGCCCTGACGGTGACGGGAAAGATCGGCGCGACGGTGACGATCGCGAACACCAAGGTCGGCGGGATCAGCCCGATCGACATCACGATCCCCATCCCGTCCGCGCCCGCGATCCCGTCGGTCAGCGCGCTGCGCAAGACATCGACCGCGGCAACGGTGAGCGCGGTCAAGCCGGAAGCCGCGTCGAAAGCCGCGTCACGAAAGTCGGTGAGCGACAACAAAGCCGACGCGCCCGCCGGCGCCAGCCCCAACGGCAAGGGGGTCGCCAAGTCCAACCGCCCGGCAAGGGACTGACAGAAGCGGGCACACTCGGCGTTAGAGCCCAGGACCCTCGGCGCGGAGGTCATCCACCTCGGCCATCGCCGAACGCAGCTTGGCCAGCCATTCCTCGGCATGCTCACCGACGAGCCGCACACTCCAGGCGAGCGCGTCAGACCGGGACCGGGCCACGCCCGCGTCGACCAGGGTGTCGAGCACCTGGCGTTCAGGTTGCTTGAGGCGGGTCATCACCGGAACGGCGATGTGCGTGAACAGAATTCGCTCGGGCGCCTCCGGCGTCCCCAGCTCGACCCCCCACGACACCTTGCGGCCGTACTTGTCCTGAGCCTCCTCGGCAATCCGGATGCGCTCGGAACGGGTGTCCTCACGGAAGCGTGACGCCCGCCCGGAAGCACGCGCTTCGCTGTCGGGCTTGTCGGCGGAATCCCGTAGTCGTCCGATGACGGTGATTTCCTCGCGGTCGACGATCACCGTGGGGTCGCCGGCGAACCATTCTTCAGGGAGCCGGCCGGCGAACCACTCGCCGGCATCGGTCGCGTCGGGTTGATCGGCCTGCTGCCAGCCGCCGGGGCGGCCGGGCCGACGATGCATGTGCTGATGTTTCATGAATTACATGATTACACCGTTACAAGATGAGCACCAGGCATTCTCTGAGGGCGAACGGGCACAAACCCGCTTCGGACACGGATAATGGGCCGCATGGCAGGCAAAGAGCTCGATCCCGACCGCGCCCGGGCCGCGCGCGACGTGGCGCGCCAGCACCCGGCGATGTTGGCGTTGTTGGTGGGAGCACCGACCGTCGCCGCCGTCGCGTTGGTGTGGTGGCTACTCGGACCAGGCGCGGCGATCGTGCTGCTGATCGTGGCCGTGCTGGCCGGCGGCTGGTCGGTCGTGCGTAAGCGCTGAACCCGCGTCCGCTCAGGGCTTTTCGGCGCGACGAGCGCGGAAGAGCTTGACATCGTCCTGAATACCCTTGAGGCGCCGCGCCCTGGCGAACGACCAGTCGAAGGAACGATCGTCGCCGATTTTCTCGCGGGCGGCCTGCTCAACCAGAACCGATCCGGGCCGAGCGGCCGACGTGACCCGGCTGGCCAGGTTGACCGGGCTGCCGAACCAATCGCCGACCCGGCTCACCGCCGGTCCGAATGCCACGCCCACCCGCAACTGCGGGAGCGCCTCATCGGCCTCGGTGGCTTCCACCAGGGTCAGCATCGCCTCCAGCAGCGCTGCCGCGTCCGTCGACACCAGCATCACCGCGTCACCGATCGTCTTGACGAACCGCACCGGCGGCACGGCCACATCGCGAGCCGCGTCGGCCAGCCGGTTGGCGAGCTGCTCGAGTTCCTCGGGCGGGACCGTCTCCCCCAGCCGGGTGAAGCCCACCAGGTCGGCGAACGCGACCGCCACCAGGCGAGCCCCGGGCAACGGCGCACCCGCCGCTCGTTCATTGGCGTTGACCGCTTCGGTCTCCATCGCGTGCCGCAGCTGCAGCATCAGCATGTCCTGGATCATCGGGCCCAGTAGCGGCGCTGCGTTACTCACCAAGGCCTGTACGCCCTTGGCCATCTCGAGCTCGGTCGTCCCCGCGTGCATCGTCGACGCCACACCGGTGTAGCGCATCGCCTCGGCCGCGCGTGAAAGCCCTTCTGCCAACACCCGAACCACGGTCAGCATCTGGTCGGGGTCCAACCCGAGATCGAGGAACCGCTTGATGTGATCGACGATCTCCGCGTCGGGTTTCAGGTACACCGCCGCGTCCGGATCCTCCACCGACCCCAGCCCGCTGGCCCGCAGGAACCGCATGATCTGGTCGATCTCCAGACCGGACCGCTCGCTGATCTGCCGGACCGACAGCCGGGTGCCGTCATCGCCGAGACTCCGGCGGCCGGGCAACAGCATCGGCGCGAACGATCCTTGAATCTCCTCGACGGTGATGCCCTGCTCCTGCAGCCACGGGATCAGTTCGGCCCGCTGGGCGCGGGCATCGCCCGTCAACCCGTCGAGCAGCCCGGCAGCATCCGGGTCGACGGTGTCGGTCACCGCCCCAACGTATACCGTCGTTCCTGATGTCACGATCCCCGCTCCTGGAGGGGCTGCCGCCGATCGGCTCCCCCGATGCGCGGTTGGTGATCCTCGGCAATATGCCCAGCGTGCTGTCGCTGGCGTCCGGGCAGTACTACGGCAACCCGCGAAATGCGTTCTGGCGCATCATCGGCGAGCTGTTCGACTGTGAAGCCGATGCCCCGTACGAACAACGCACCGCCACGCTCGACCGTCACGGGATCGCCGTCTGGGATGTGCTCAAGGGATGCCTGCGCATCGGCAGCCTGGACTCCGCGATCGAACCGGACAGCATGGTGCCCAACGACTTCGCCAGGTTCTTTGCCACGCACACCAAAGCCGATCTCGTGCTGTTCAACGGCGCTGCCGCCGAGCGTAACTTCACCCGGCTCGTCCATCTCGAGCTACCAGCAACCACCCTGCGGCTGCCGTCGACCAGTCCCGCGCAAACCATGCGCTACGCCGACAAACTCGGCGCCTGGAGTGCGGCGCTGACGGGCGCTCGATAACCCTTCGGCGCAGGCCATGGCCGCTTATTCTCGGTCAGGTGGCGGTCGATAGCGCGACGTGCCGAGTATGTGGCGCCCAGCCGCGCCCGGGCGCGCGGTTCTGCGACTCGTGCGGTTCGCCGCTCACCGACACCGAGATGCCCGCGGAGTACAAACAGGTCACGGTCCTGTTCGCCGACGTGGTGCGGTCGATGGACCTCGCCGCCGCGTTGGGCCCGGAACGGCTGCGCGAAATCATGACCAATCTGGTCGAACGGGCCACCGGTGTCGTGACCCGCTACGGCGGCACGGTCGACAAGTTCACCGGTGACGGCATCATGGCGATCTTCGGCGCACCGGCCGCCCTCGAGGATCACGCATTTCGCGCGTGCCTGGCGGCCCTCGGCTTGCAGAACGAGGCCCGCCAGCTGGCAGCCGAGATCGAGAAGGTCGACGGACTGCAGTTCGAGCTGCGAGTCGGCCTGAACTCCGGGCAGGTCATCACCGGCGACATCACGTCGAGCCCAACGAGTTACACCGCCGTGGGTGAACAGGTCGGGCTGGCGCAGCGGATGGAATCGGTGGCACCGCCCGGCGGGGTGATGCTCAGTGAATCCACCGCTCAACTGGTCGACGGCACGGTCGAGTTGGCTGACGCGGAGCAGGTTCATGTCAAGGGCGCGCAGGCACCCATGACGGCGCGACGCCTGCTGGGTGTGTCGAGCCGGCTGCGCCGCAGGCAGACGGCCGAGACCACACTCGTCGGCCGTACCTGGGAGCTGGCCAGCATCGCCGGCATGCTCGACGAGGCCATCGGCGGGGCGGGCGGTGTGGTCAACCTTGTCGGCCCACCGGGGATCGGTAAAAGTCGCATCGTCCAGGAGGTCACCGCGCGCGCGGCCGAACTCGACGTCGACGTGATCGCCGCCTCCTGCGAATCGCACACCAGCGACCTGCCCTTCCACGCCGCCTCAGCACTGCTGGCCGCGGCCCTCGACGTCGCCGGAATGGACAAGGCGGCGGCCAGAGCCCAGGTTCGCGAACGAGTGCCCGAGACCGGCGCCGATGATCTGCTGCTGGTTGACGATCTGCTGGGAATCGCCGATCGCGACGCGCAGACACCGGCGATCGAAGCCGATGCGCGCCGACGCAGGCTGACGAGCCTGCTCGACGCCGCCCTGATGGCCCGGCGGCGGCCAACGATGTTCGTGCTCGAAGACGCGCATTGGATCGACGAACCCAGCGAAGCCCTGTTGTCGAGTTTTCTCGAGGTGGCGCCGCAGACTCCGTCACTCGTGCTGATCACCTTCCGGCCCGAATACCGGGGTGCGCTGGCCAAAGCGCCGGGCGCCCAGACGATCACGTTGCGGCCGTTGAGCAATACGCAGACCTCGGCGCTGACCAGTGAGCTGCTGGGCCGGCACTCCTCGGTACGAGAGCTTGTCGACCACATCGCCGAACGGGCGGCCGGCAATCCGTTCTTCGCCGAGGAGATCGTTCGCGACCTCGCGGAACGCGGTGTGCTGGAAGGAGTTCAGGCCGGATACAGCTGCACGGTCGATATTGCAGATATTCGGGTACCTGCCACACTGCAGGCCGCGATCGCCGCGCGTATCGACCGGCTCGGCACTGCCGCGAAGAGAACGCTGTCGGCGGCATCGGTCATCGGGTCCCGCTTCAACGCGGAGCTACTCGAAGGTCTGGGTGTGACACCGGCTTTCAGCGAGCTGTTGGACGCCGAACTCGTGACACGCGTGCAGTTCACATCACACGACGACTACGCCTTCAAGCATCCCCTGATCCGCACCGTGGCCTACGAATCGCAGCTCAAGTCCGACCGCACCGGGCTGCACCGCCAGCTGGCCGCGCTCATCCAGACCCAGAGCTGCGGCGACGACAGGGCCGCCGCCGTCGCCGAGCATTTCGAGGCCGCCGGCGACCTGCGGACGGCGTTCGACTGGCATATGCGGGCCGGACAGTGGCTGACCAATCGGGACATCGCCGCGGCCCGCGCGAGTTGGCAGCGGGCCAGACAGGTCGCTGACGAACTGCCCAACAACTCCCCCGATATCGTCGCGCTACGGATAGCGCCACGAACATTGTTGTGTGCCAGTGCATATCGTGGCGGCGGGCGCGTCGCCGATACCGGATTCGACGAGCTTCGCGTACTCTGCGAGCAGGCAGACGATCGCCGGTCCCTGGCTATCGCGATGGCAGGCTTGCCAGTGTCGATGACACTGTTGAACAAACACCATGACGCCGTGATGATCGCCGGCGAGCAGGAGCAGCTCGTCGAATCGATCGGCGACCCCCTGCTGACGGTGGGCTTGTTGCACGGTGTGATCACCGCACGACTGCACGCCGGCCAGGCCGAGGCGGCGGCACGAACGGCGCAACGCGTCATCGATACGGCCGGAGGCGACGCCACGATGGGCGAATTGCTCATCGGTTCCCCGCTGGCCCAGGCGACCATGCTGCGTGGCGTAGCCCGGTGCACATTGGGGCGACCCGGCTGGCGCACGGACTTCGCCGAGGGCATTGCGTTGGCGACTGGTTCGGACGCTGTCACCCGGGTGATCGTTGTCTCCTATCCCTACGGAATGCTGCTACTGAACGGCGTTTTCGTGCCCGACGACACCTTCTTCGAAGCAGTGCGAAATGCCTTCAGCACCGCCGAACAGTCGGGTGATGACTTCACCCTTGGCATGGCCGGGTTCGCCTATGGCGCTGCGTCGATCGCCCGTGACGATATCGACCCGGCGATCGGCGCCCAAGTCCTCGAGGAAGTTCTCGATTCGGTCGTGGGAGAAGAGAACGGGTTTCGAGCAACTCCGGCCACTGTTGCACTGGCGTCCTACCGCGCGAGATTCGGAAATGTCGACGGCGCGATACGGATGGCCAGGACACTGGTCGACAGCACCGCCGACACCGGCGAGATGATTCTGCGCGGCCCCGCTACCTCAGTGCTGGTGCAGGCGTTACTGCAGCGCGGAACCGGCGACGATGTGCAGGAAGCACGAACGCATATCGAGCGGTTGGCGGCGGTGCCCACCGATCCAGGCTTCGTCTTGTTCGATGTGCCGCTGCTACGGCTGCGCGCACTGCTGGCGCGCAGCGATGGTGACGACGCGCGCTACCGCGATTTCCGCGATCGCTACCGGGCGATGGCCAATGCGCTTGACTTCCAAGGACATATGGCGCTTGCCGAGGCGATGGACTAGGACACCGGGGGACGACGGTGCGCCCACGGGCGGGCGGTTTCGATCTGGTGACTCAGCGACAACAGCGTCGCCTCGTCCGACGGCCTGCCGACCAATTGCACAGACACCGGGACCCCGTCACGGTCCAGCCCCCACGGCACGACCGCGGCGGGTTGGCCGGTCGCGTTGAAGATGCCCTGGAACGGCACCCGGGAGGCCACCCGCGCCAGCGTCGACACCCCGCCGCGGCGCTGATACTGGCCAATCCTGGACGGCCCCAACGCCGTTCCGGGGGTGACCACCACGTCGACATCGTCGAAGATCGACTGCACCCGAGCACACAGTGCCGGTTCGGCGGCCCGCACCCGGGCGATCTGGGCGTCGGAGATCAGCCGGCCGAGGCGGGCGATCCCCTTCGTCCTCGGCTCGAGCCGCTCCCGATGCGGCAGCGCCGCGACATCCTCGTAGCAGCCTCGCCACATCCGCGGCAGCAGATGGCCGTACACGGCCCAGGCCGGATAGTCCGGATCGCGCCAGAGCACGTCGTGGCCGAGGTCACGCAACAGCGTCTCTGCTTCGTCCAGTGCTTTCTGTTGCGCTGACCCGATGCGCGCGATCACCGTCGGCGGCACCTTGGTGCTCAACGCAATTCGCAGCCGGCCGGGCTCGCGGCCGGCCGCGGTCACGAATCCGCCAGGCGGGCCGGGTTGTGTGGTCGTCGCGTCGAGGAACAGTGCGGCGTCCTCGACGGTGCGGGCCAGCGGGCCGTTGACGGACAGGCCGCACCAGGCGTCGTCGTGCGGGGCCATCGGCACGCGGTCACGCTGCGGCTTGAGTCCGAAGAGCCCGCACCAGGTGGACGGAATCCGGATGGATCCGGCGCCGTCGGATCCCAGGGCCATCGGTGCCAATCCCGCGGCCACCGCCGCCCCGCTGCCGCCGCTGCTCCCGCCGGGGGCACGAGCCAGGTCCCACGGGTTGTGCGTGGCACCGAATGCGATGGTCTCGGTGAAGGGCCAGAGCATCATCTCGGGAACGGCGGTCTTACCCAGGATCACCGCGCCCGCCTCACGCAGCCGGCGCACCACATCGGCGTCGGCGGTCGGCGCCAAACCGTAGGCGCTGCTGCCGTAACAGGTGAACTCGCCGGCGACATCGACGTCGTCCTTGATGGCGATCGGCACCCCCAACAGAGGCCTGCGTTCGCCGGCGTCGAGCAGTTCCTGGGCAGCCGCGGCATCGCGACGCGCGTTGTCGGTGAACACCACGCGGTAGGAGCGCAACTCCCGGTCGACGCGGGCGATCCGGTCTAGATAGAGCTCCAACAGCGCAGGTGCGGTGATCGTGCCGTTGACGAGCATGCGCGCCTGCTCGGCGGCGCCGGCAAACGCAATGTCGGTGGAGTCCATCTGCCGCAGCGTAGCGCCGACCGCTACGGTGGCGAGATGGCATGCGTGTTCTGCGAGATCGTCGCCGGTAGGGCGCCGGCCATCCGCGTCTACGAAGACGACGACTACCTGGGCATCCTCGATATCCGGCCGTTCACCATCGGCCACACACTGGTCATTCCGAAGCGGCACAGCGTCGACCTGACCGATACGCCTGCTGAGACGCTGGCGAGCATGATGGCCGTCGGGCAGCGAATCGCCCAAGCCACCCGCGCGTCCGGGCTGGGCGCGACGGGGAACAACATCGCCATCAACGACGGCAAGTCGGCGTTTCAGACGGTGTTCCACATTCACCTGCACGTGGTGCCCCGCCGCGATGGCGACAAGATCTCGTTCGCCAAGGGGATGCTGCTGCGCCGCGATCCCGACCGCGAGAACACCGGGCGAATTCTGCGCGACGCCCTGGCCGCACTGGATACGACCGGATGAGAGTGGTGCCATGACGTCGTTGAGCAATAGAGGTCTGTTGGCGTTCGTCAAGGTGCACGACTGGATCTATCGACGGACCAACGGCTGGATCGGGCACCGGATGCCTGGTGTGCCACCGTCGTTGATGCTGCACACCGTCGGGGCGAAGACCGGTCAGCCGCGCTCCCTTCTGCTCGCCTACTACCGCGACGGTGGCGACTACCTGATCGTCGCCTCCAACGGCGGCGCGGACCGCAACCCGGCCTGGTATCACAACCTGCGTGCCCAGCCCCGTGTCGAAATCAACCTCGGCAGAAGGCGTTTAGCGGTCACCGCACACATCCTGCTGCCGGACGATCCAGACTATGCCCGGTTGTGGCAGCTCTGCGACTCAGCGAACGGCGGCCGGTATTCCACGTATCAGCAGGGCACCACGCGGCCGATTCCGATCGTGCGCCTGACGCCCTGAGGCGAAAAGCGTTGAGCTAGAACAGCTCTTTGGCGAGCAGCTCCAGCGTGGCCTCGCGGGCCGGCGCAGTACGAGGATCGGTGCCACGATGCGCCGACGCGACCGGATTGACCATCACCTCGTCGACATCGAATTCCTCGGCCACCGCCCGGACCTGCTCAGCCGCCTCGGAAGGCGAACCCATCACCGCCTTGGCGCGGCCAGACTCGATGATGGCCTCGGCCTGCGGGTGCATCGTCAGCGCCGCGGCGTCCTCGACGAGGTCCAGCGGGCCCAGCGGCTGACCGGTGCGCAACCGCGCCATCATCTGCAGGTTCGGCAGCAGCAGCGCCTCGGCTTCAGCGCGCGTCGGTGCGACCACCGCGTTGACGGTCATGAACGTCACCGGCTCGCTCGCCACGTCACTCGGCCGGAACTCCGAGCGATAGGTCGCCAGCGCTTCCACGGTGCCCTGCCCCGCGAAGTGATGGGCGAACACGTACGGCAGACCCTTGGCCGCGGCCAGATGCGCCGAATACATCGACGAGCCCAACAGCCACAGGCGCGGCTCCTCGACCGCCGCGGGAGTGGCCTTGAGGATGTAGTCCTGGTTGCGGATCGGAATGCGGACCCCGTACGCGCTCATCAACGCCGCGACGTCGTCGAGGTATTGCGGGAAGTTCTCGATATCGGAATCGTCGCGGGTGCCCCGCAGCATGATCGACGTCACCGGATCCGAGCCCGGCGCCCGGCCGATACCCAGATCGATGCGCCCGGGTGCGGCGGCCTCCAGCAGTGCGAACTGTTCGGCAACGGCCAGCGGCGCATGATTGGGCAGCATCACCCCGCCCGACCCCAGCCGCAGCTGCGTGGTCTGGGCGGCCAGGTAGGCCAGGATCACCGGCGGGCTGGTGGCCGCGACCGCAGGCATGTTGTGGTGCTCGGCCACCCAGTACCGGGTGAACCCCAGCCGGTCGGCGGTCTGCGCCAGCCGCACCGTGGCCGCCAGCGCGTCACCAGTGGTCTGGTCGGTGCGCACGGGAACGAGGTCGAGGACAGAAAGCCGCATAGCAGCCTCAACGATACGACCGCCGCACTTGTTTCCCGCTAGCCGCGCAGGCCGGCCCGCCTGGCCGCATCGGTGAAGACATCGTCGAGCATGGCCGGGGTGAGCCGGCCGGTGAACATATTCTGCTGGCTGGGGTGATAGCAGCCCAACAGTTGCCGTCCCGACGGCAGTTCGACAACGACCCCGTGGCCGAATTTGGGCTTCCCCGGCCCGGGAAGGTCGTTGGCGAGCAGCCGCAGCGCCGCCTCCCAGCCGAACGCACCGAGGGTGACGATCACCCGAACGGACGGCGCGATCATCTGCCACTCAGCAGTCAGCCACGGCTCACACGTCGAGCGCTCGTCGGGCGCCGGTTTGTTGGCGGGTGGGGCGCATCGCACCGCAGCGGCGACCCGAATCTCGTTGGTGTCCAAGCCATCCGCGGCGTCCACACTGGTCGGTTGGTTGACGAGCCCGGCGCGGTACAGCGCGGCGAACAGCTGATCCCCCGAGCGGTCACCGGTGAACACCCGGCCCGTACGGTTGCCGCCGTGCGCGGCCGGGGCAAGGCCTAGCACCAGGATCTTCGGCCGCGCCGCGCCCCAGCCGGTGATCGGGCGGCCCCAGTACGGCTCGGTGATGAACGATCGCCGTTTGGCGACGGCCACCTCCTCGCGCCAGGCGACCAGCCTCGGGCAGGCCCGGCACACACTGACCATGGCGTCGAGGTCGGCCAGGTCCCCTGCCGCCGCCGCCAGCCCGGCCACCTTCCTTGCGGTCGTGGCCACCGGGGTTTCGGGGACGGCGGGGTCTCCCGGCCAGCCGGTCCCGGGCAGCACCGGCGACTCGAACAGCACCCCGGTGCGCGGGTGTGGAAGGACGTTCACCAGTCCAAATTAAGCTCTGCCGGTGACCACCACGCGCATCCCCGCGCTGCTGATCCTGTCCTCGACCTTTCTGGCCGCGGGCGCCAACGGGATCTCCATGGTCGCGTTCCCATGGCTGGTGCTGCAGCGCACCGGAAACGCGGTCGACGCCTCGATCGTCGCGGGGGCGGCGACGCTGCCCTTGCTGTTCGCCACGCTCATCGCCGGTACCGCCGTCGACTTCATCGGCCGGCGCCGGGTGGCGATGCTCTCCGACGCGCTATCGGCCGTCGCCGTCGCGGCGATCCCGGTACTAGCCATCATCTTCGGTACCGATGTGCTGAACACGCTGGTGCTGGCCGGCCTGGCGGCTCTGGGCGCCTTCTTCGATCCGGCCGGCATGACCGCGCGGCAATCGATGCTGCCCGAGGCGGCAGGCAAAGCGGGCTGGACCCGTGACCACACCAACAGCGTCTACGAGGCGGTGTTCAACCTGGCTTACATCACCGGGCCCGGTATCGGTGGTCTGCTGATCGCCACGCTCGGCGGGGTGAACACGATGTGGGTCACCTCTGCCCTGTTCGGGCTGGCAATCCTGACGATGGCGGTGCTGCGGCTCGAGGGCACCGGGCGCCCGGTGCGCGAAAAGCTCCCGGAGAGTGTGGTTTCCGGCGTCATCGAGGGGTTGAAGTTCGTCTGGCGCAACCGGGTGCTGCGCACACTCGGGCTCATCGACCTGGCCGTCACCGGGCTGTACCTGCCGATGGAAAGCGTGCTGTTCCCCAAGTACTTCACCGACCGCAACGAGCCGGCCCAGCTCGGTTGGGTGCTGATGGCGCTGTCGGTCGGCGGCCTGATCGGGGCGTTGAGCTGGACGGTGCTGTCGAAGTTCTCCAGCAAGCGTCGCACGGTGCTGACCGCGGTCCTGACGTTCGGCATCGCCGTGGCCGTCATCGGTTTCCTGCCGCCGCTGCCGGTGATCCTGTCCTTCGCCGCGGTCGTCGGGCTGGTCTATGGGCCGATCGGGCCGATCTACAACACGATCATGCAGAACCGCACCCCCGAGGAGCTGCGTGGCCGCGTGATGGGGGTGATGACGTCGATGACGTATGCCGCAGGCCCGATCGGCTTCACGCTGGCTGGTCCGCTGGTCGACGCGTTCGGCCTGAAGGTGACGTTCCTGGTGCTGGCGGTGCCGATCCTGGTGATCGGCCTGCTCTGCCCGTGGCTGCCCGCGCTGCGCGAACTCGACGACGAGCCCGATGCCGCCAAGTCCCACGCTTAGGATGGCGCCATGGCCGTGAGCGCTGTGGCCGGCCTGGCCGCTGAATTGCCCGACGGGGTCGTCGTCACCGACCCCGACATCGTTGCCTCCTACCGCCAGGACCGCGCCGCCGATCCCGCCGCAGGCACGCCGCTGGCGGTGGTGCGCCCCACCCGCACTGAAGAGGTCCAGACGGTGTTGCGGTGGGCAACCGAAAATCGGATCGCGGTGGTACCGCGCGGGGCGGGTACGGGTCTGTCCGGCGGGGCGACCGCCGTCAACGGCG
The DNA here is from genome assembly GCA_004362315.1 of Mycobacterium sp. BK086. GTDB lineage: Bacteria > Actinomycetota > Actinomycetes > Mycobacteriales > Mycobacteriaceae > Mycobacterium. Next base: position 414,408 of record SNWL01000007.1, on the reverse strand, counting down.
GCATCGTGTTGTCGACGGAGAAGATGCGCGACATCACCGTTGACACGGTGACCCGCACCGCCGTCGCACAGCCGGGGCTGCTCAACGCCGAGGTGAAGAAGGCGGTCGCCGAGCACGGCCTGTGGTACCCGCCCGACCCGTCGTCGTACGAGATCTGCAGCATCGGCGGCAACATCGCCACCAATGCCGGCGGGCTGTGCTGCGTAAAGTACGGCGTGACAACCGATTACGTGCTCGGTATGCAGGTGGTGCTGGCCGACGGGACCGCCGTGCGCCTCGGTGGGCCGCGTCTGAAGGACGTGGCCGGACTGTCGCTGACCAAGCTGTTCGTCGGCAGCGAGGGCACCCTCGGCGTGATCACCGAGGTGACGCTGCGCCTGCTGCCGCCGCAGCCTTCGGCGTGCACGGTGGTGGCGACCTTCGATTCGGTGGAGGCGGCCGCGGGCGCTGTCGTCGAGATCACCGGTCAGATCCGGCCTTCGATGCTGGAGTTCATGGACTCCGTCGCGATCAACGCCGTCGAGGACAAGCTGCGGATGGGCTTGGATCGCAACGCGGCGGCGATGATGGTGGCCGCCTCCGACGACCGTGGGCCGACGGGCGCCGAGGACGCCGAATTCATGGCCCGGATCTTCACCGAAGCAGGTGCGACCGAATGCTTTTCGACGTCCGACCCCGACGAGGGTGAGGCGTTCGTGGCGGCCCGGCGATTCGCCATCCCCGCGGTGGAGGCCAAGGGCTCACTGCTGCTCGAGGACGTCGGCGTGCCACTGCCCGCGCTGGCTGATCTGGTCGGCGGGGTGGCCAAGATCGCCGCCGACCGCGACCTGACGATCTCGGTGATCGCGCACGCCGGTGACGGCAACACCCACCCGCTGATCGTCTTCGACCCCGCCGATGCCGCGATGGCGGAGCGGGCTCAGCTGGCGTTCGGCGAGATCATGGATCTGGCGGTGTCTCTGGGTGGGACGATCACCGGTGAGCACGGCGTCGGTCGGCTGAAAAAGCCTTGGCTGGCGGGCCAGTTGGGCCCAGAGGCCATGGAGCTCAACCGCAGGATCAAGGCCGCGCTTGACCCCGACGGGATCCTGAACCCGGGCGCGGTGGTTTAGCGGACGATCGTCTCCTCGATCGCGGCGGCGATCTGGCCGGCCAACGGCGAGGAGACGATGGAACCGTGATCACCCGGAAGATGAATGGCGACAACACCGTTGGAGGAAAGGCCCGCGGCCTCATAAGCCTGCGGCAACGATAGTGGTTGTTCGGTCAGGACATCGGACCACGGGAGGGCTTCGGTGGCCTCGACGAGGAGCAGCCGCCCCGGAACAGGTTGCATTCGGTAGGCATCCATGCGGTGGTCGATCAGCTGCAGCCGAGCCACCTGATCGGATCGCCGCCAGCGCGCCCGTTGCACCACAGACAACCTCGAGAGTTTGCGCACGATCCGGCGAAAAGCTCTCTGTACCAAGATATGCGGTGGTATCGACACCACGCGTCGCATCGTCGCCGTCCGCCCCAGCGCACGGCGCGAACCCGGTGGCGCCGTATCGATCAGACACAGGAGGCCAACGTCGTCACCCGACTCCCCCAATTGCCGCGCCATCTCCCAGGCGATCACACCCCCTAAGGAATAGCCCACCAAGTGATACGGGCCCACCGGGCGCACTCGGCGCAACTCCGCCAGATAATGCGTCGCCAGCGCCTCGATACCAACCGGCAGCGGCCATTGGACATCCGCCGGGTCAGTAGCCATTCCGTACGACAACCCGACGACGGGGCGGCGGTATGCGATCTGTCGCATCAGGTCGGAACTGAGCTGGTGGACCACGAAAACCGGTGGCACGTCACCGGTTTCCGGCGGCTGTGGCAACACGGCGACACTGCCGCTCGCTGGGCGGGGCTGGATCAGTCGCTGCGCCAGTCCCCGAGCCGTCGGGACCTCGTAGAGATCCGCCAGTCTGAGCCGCTGCCCAAACTGCCGTTCGATGAGTGCCAGCAACGCAGTCCCCAACAGCGATGTGCCGCCCAGCTCGAAGAAGTCTTCGTCGACGGCGACATCGTCGACGCCAAGGGTGTGGCCGATCAAGTCGCACACCGTCGTGGCGACGTCGGTCACGAGCCACACCGCATTCGAGCCGCAACGGTCAACAGCCGCAGGCGTTCGGCACCGACCGCGAGCGGTGTCGAGCAGCCGGGAGACAAGATGGTGCGCCCACCGCGGTTCACCACTTCCGCGCACGCCGCGAGCACGTCGTCATCCGGCGCCGCAGAGGCGAGGAGCGCTTGCGATGGCCCGGTTGCCACCGCGCAGCCGGCATCCAGGAAGCGCTCGGGTGTTGGGTTGTCCGCCCACATGTCGTAGTGGATCGTGGCCCCCGCGAGCTCCGCGAACAGGTCGTCGTGCACCTGCGCACCGTGCACATGAACCATGTTGAGCATCAGCCCGTCCATCGCATCCAGACACGCGCGCACGCCCGGCATGCCGTGTCGGGCGAACACATCGCGTGCGAAGACGCTGCGAATGGCGTGCTGACTGGCCAGGAAGATCCCCTCTGCACCTTGGCCGATCAGATGGCTGATGAGCTCCGTCGTATTCTCCGTGATGCGGGCCAGCCCCTCATCCACCGCGTCCGGTGCCGCACTGAGGTGGGCGTGTATCACCTCCTGGCCTGCCAGGGTGAGGGCCTGAAACATCGGGTCGAAGACGGTGATGATCACGGGAACCTCGGGCGCGGTTGCGTCACGCACCATCTGCACGCATTCGCCGAACCGCGCGACGAATCCTCGACGGGGATCCACCCGGCCAAGCCGTAGCCAATCCTCGGGATGGCGGATCACCGTCTTGGTCACCGTGCGCCGTCCGATCGGGTCACCGCGCCAGTCGTCCTCGAGGCCGTAGTCGGGAAGCTGGTATGTCGCAGCAGGGCTGATCTTGACGATGTCGCAGTCGAACTCCGACTGAAAGTCGAGCGTCGCGCGGCATAGCGCGGCGCCGTCCTGATCAGCGACCGGGTGGTGCTTCCAGAACAGCACCGGTGTCGCCGGGGACGGCTCGCCGGACAAGCGGCGCTCCAGCAAGGCCCGGTAGCGCAGGCTCATCGACGTCGGCTTCCGGCGTCGATGAGCCGCAGCTTCTCGGGGTCGATCTTGTTGCCCGGCAACAGGGGAAGCTCGCTCAGCACATGGATGCGCTGTGGCCGCATCGCGGGCGGGAGCGCGGCGGCGAGTGCCTTGCGCAGACGCCCGGTCAGACCGTCTGGCGAGGCGGCTCCGACCGCCACGAAGGCGATCAGACGGGTGACGGCGCCGTGGCTCATCGGTAAGACCGCCGCGTCGAGCACGTCTGGTTGGGCCCGCAGGACTGCTTCGACCTCGACGGGTTCGACGCGGTAGCCGTCGAGTTTCATCTGCCGGTCGATGCGCCCGACGACGACGAACACGCCGTCCTCCCGCAGCCGGACAAGGTCGCCCATTGCGTACCGGCGAGCACCGTCGACTCCGTCGGCATGAAGGCGACCGGGGACACAGGTCCCGTCCTCCCATTCGCCAATCGCGGTGTAGCGGCTACGAATCCACAGTTCGCCCACCTGACCGGCCGGTGCCGGCGTGCCATCCTCGCCGACAATGACCCATTCAACGCCCGGGATCGGCCGGCCCGCGGGGACCTGCGCCTCCTGCGGTACCTCCGCGGCCGGGACGAAGCGCATCCCCGCCTGGGTTTCCGTTGCGCCGTAGATCATTTGGATGGCACACCCGTCGGGCAAGACGTCCCTCAACAGTTCGAGGTCGGCAGTCAGCAGAGCTTCGCCGTTGCTCGACACCGTGCGCAAGGACGCCAACTGCTTTGCGGCGCCGTCGATGCGGGACAGCGCACGATACAACGCGGGTACGGCGATCATCGCGGTGATCTCGGACTGCTCGATGCGATCGAGGACACCGGTCAGACCCTGCTCCGCGATATCCACCCGGTGCAGGCAGGCGCCGGACACGAAGGAAGCGATCGCGTTGAGCAGCCCACCCATGCTCGATGAGGTATTCAGCGACAGGTAGCGATCCGCCGCCGACAGGTGGCCGGAGTTGATCAGCAGTCCGCTGCGGAACGTCACGCTTCGTTGGCTCTGGACGATGCCCTTGGGCGCGCCGGTGCTCCCGGACGTCCACACGACGAAAGCCGGGGCACCCACCGCCATTGCCCTCGGCTGCCAGGGCGCAGGCGGGTGGCCGTTCGGAGCGATGACGTCATGGCCCGCGGCGGGCTGGTCTGAGATCACTGCGGCCAGGCGGCTGGCCGTCGCGATGCGGGCGAACCGCTCCGGGGCATCCGCCGGATCGAGCAGGATCGCGGGACAGCCCGCCGCCAGACACGCCAGCCAGGCGACCGGGGTGCTCGCACAATCCGGCAGCCGCACACCGACCGGTGCGCCCGCCGGAACCGATGCGGCGATCACCGCAGCGAGAGCCGCGATCTCCCCGAGCAGATCCGCACGCGTCAACCGGCGCGTGCCGTCATCGACCGCCAGGGCGGAGGGATCGTGCCGCAGGCGCTCGGCGATGAGAGGCAGCAGGCCGCGCTCGGGGTCGTTCACCAGGTCGACGGGCGTGAAGTCCAGGTCCGGTCCATCGCGATCGACACTCGCTGTCGGCCCGTCCATCCATGCAACGCCGGTCATCGACGACGCCTCCCCTGGGCGAGATCACTGGATCTGCTTGCGAGCGATGATAGGCGGTTGGGGCTGACCAGGAGGTCCTCCGCAAAACCTGCAACAGCCATTGACAGAATGGTCGCCATGTCGTATCCATAAGACATGACCGCAGTTGTGTCTCACGAGGCGGAGGCCCGTTTCGAACTCGCCACCGCCGAGACCTGGGGCGACCGCTGGCCGATGTATCAGGCCCTTCGGGACCACGATCCCGTACACAATGTCGTTCCGGAGAACCCCGAGCACGACTACTGGGTGCTCTCCCGGCACGCCGACATCTTCACCGCCGCCCGCGACCACGAGACGTTCTCCTCAGCCCAGGGCCTGACCGTAAACTACAACGAGCTCGAACTCATTGGGCTGCAAGACAACCCGCCGATGGTGATGCAGGATCCGCCGGTACACACCGAGTTTCGCAAGCTGGTGTCACGCGGTTTCACCCCCCGCCAGGTCGAGGCCGTCGAGCCCAAGGTGCGCGAGTTCGTCGTCGAACGCATCGAGCGGCTCCGCGCCAACGGCGGCGGTGACATCGTCACCGAGTTGTTCAAGCCGCTGCCGTCGATGGTGGTCGCCCACTACCTCGGCGTGCCCGAACAGGACCGCGACCAATTCGACGGCTGGACCGAAGCCATCGTGGCGGCCAACACCTCCGCCGAAGGAATCGGCGGGGCCCTCGAAGGTCTCACCGAGGCCCTGGGCGGGATGATGGGCTACTTCACCGAACTCATCGAGCGGCGCCGCGTCGAGCCCGAGGACGACACGGTGTCGCACCTGGTGGCCGCCGGCGTCGGCGCGGACGGTGACATCGCCGGCACACTGTCGGTGCTGGCCTTCACCTTCACGATGGTCACCGGCGGCAACGACACCACCACCGGCATGCTCGGCGGGTCGGTGCCGCTGCTGGCCGCACGTCCCGACCAACGCCGGCTGCTCATCGACCAGCCGGAGCTGATCGCAGACGCGGTCGACGAGTTCCTGCGGCTGACGTCCCCGGTGCAGGGATTGGCCCGCACCACCACCCGTGATGTCGAACTGCACGGCAAGACCATCCCGGCCGGGCGCAAAGTGCTGCTGCTGTACGGCTCGGCCAATGTCGACGAACGCCAATACGGCCCGGATGCAACCGAACTCGACGTCACCCGCCGACCGCGCAACATCCTCACGTTCAGCCACGGCGCCCACCACTGCCTCGGCGCGGCCGCCGCACGGATGCAGGCCAGGGTGGCCCTGACCGAATTGCTCTCGCGCTGCCCCGATTTCGAGGTCGACGAGGCAGGCATCGTCTGGGCAGGCGGCGGTTATGTACGCCGTCCGCTGTCGGTACCGTTCCGGGTGCGTGGCTAGATGGCGGGCAAGGACTGGCTGGGTTCGCGACGTGCCGAGGTGGCCGCTGACCGTATCCTCGACGCGGCAGGCGAACTGTTCGCCGGCCACGACGTGGGCAGCATCGGAATGAACGACATCGCCCGTGCCGCAGGGTGTTCCCGGGCCACGCTGTACCGCTACTTCGAGAACCGCGAAGTGCTGCACACGGCGTATGTGCACCGCGAGGCATACCGGCTGCACGAGCAGATGACCGAGCTGGTCAACGGTATCCCCGATCCGCGGGAACGCCTGCTGACCGGGCTCACCACATCGATGCGGCTGGTACGGGAGAGTCCGGCGTTGTCGTCGTGGTTCGCCACCGCCGACTCCCCCATCGGTGCGGAGATGGCCGAGCAATCCGAGGTCATCCAGGCGTTGACATCGGGCTTCCTGCTGTCACTGCGGCCCGACGATCCCGACGTCGTCCACCGCCGTGCTCGCTGGCTGGTGCGGGTGCTGACCTCACTGCTGATCTTCCCCGGCCGCGACGCGGGCGACGAGCGCGCCATGCTCGAGGAGTTCGTCGTTCCGATGGTGTGCCCCAGCGAAACCGATTCCCCGTTGAAACCGCAATAAGGGCGAACTTTCGGCGAAAACCTCGCGCTCAGTGCGGTCTCAACGCACCCGGGTGAAGCGGTGCAACAGCCAGGCCACCGGGATCGTCATCACCAGCGTGACGACGAACAGCGCCGGCGCCGATCCGGTGTAGACCGGCCAGCGCAGCACCTCCACCATCGCGATCTCCATCACCACGAGGTGAACCAGGAAGATCTCATACGAGATCTCGCCCAGCCACACCATGGGCCGGGTGGCCAGCAGCCGTGCATACCAGCCGCGGTTGCCCAGGGCCAGCGGTGCAACCAGCAGCGTCGCGATCGCGGCGTAGGCCCCCGTTTTCACCAGTGCCTCGGTCATGCCCGTCGGTGATGTGGTGGGCTCACCGGCGATCGGTGTCGACACGATAAGAAAGCTCACCAGCGCCAGCCCCACGGCGATGAACCCGTACACCCGAACTCCCATGGCGCCCAACACCGTCAGCAGCATGCCGCCGACGAACCAGGCCAGATAGCCGGGCAGCCACAGCCGAGCACCCTCGGGCAGGAAATCCGTCGTGTGTACCAGCGCCATCCACGCCGGACTGACCAGAATGAGTACCGCCAGCCCGGTCAGCAGCAGCCGCGGCCGCCACTGCCTGCGGCACAACACCACAAGCAGCAGCCATGCCAGCACTGGCAGCGCGACATAGAAGGCCACCTCGACCGCCAGGCTCCACATCTGCGTAAGGCCTTGGTGCAGATAGCCGTCAAACGCGTACTTGTTGGTGTAGATCTGGGTCAACGTCAGATTGCGCAGCAACCCGATCCAGGTGTGTCCGGGATTCGGGCCGGCACTGCGGAAGTGATAGATCAGGTAGGCGGCCAGCACGGTCACGACATAAGCCGGCATGATGCGCCGCACCCGGTGCCAGGCGTAACGGCGCACCGACGGGGCCGTCCGCCCGGCCACCGCGGCCCGCACCCACGGACCGAACAGCAGGTATCCCGACAGCACGAAAAAGATCGGAACCCCGATCTCGAGGCGCGAATACACCAGGCCCACAAAGCCGTGCGTGTACTTGCCCGTGGTGTAGGCCGCATGCGTGCCCAACACCAGCAGGGCGGCCACCGCACGAATACCGGTCAGCGAGGCCACCCGGTCGGCCCCGGAGACTGCTTCCAGTCCGCCTTGGTCGACCTGGCTGGACGCGATCATCGGTTCGTGCGCCGGGGCTTCCCGCCGGAGGGCCTCGCGTCGGGACGCGTGTCGTATCGCGGGTTGCCGCGGTCGGGCTTGAGATCGATCAGCACCCCGGAAATCCGGGTCTTCTCAAGCGCTTTCAGCGTCTCCTTGGACAGCTTCGCGGGCAGCTCGACCAGCGAGAAGTTCTCCTTGATGGTGATGTGCCCGAAATCGCTGCGGTGCAGCCCACCTTCGTTGGCCAGGGCGCCGACGATCGAGCCGGGACCCACCTTCTGCTTCTTGCCGACCGCGATGCGATAGGTCGCCAGGTCGTCGCGGGTCTTGCGCGGCGGGCGTTCCCGTTCCGGACGGTCGCCACGATCGGGCTTTTCCCGTCGTTTCTCGGGCGGCGGTTCGGTCATCAGGAACTCTTCGCCGTTGCGGCTCTGTAGCGCCAGCGCCGCGGCGATATCGGCCAACGGCACGTCGTTATCGCGCTCGTAGTCCTCGATCAGCCGGCGGAACATCTCGAATCCGGGTGCGTTGAGCGCATCGGTGATCGAGTCGCGGAACTTCTCCACCCGCTGCGCATTCACGTCTTCGACCGACGGCAACTGCCCTTCGACGAGCTTCTGCCGGGTGACCCGTTCGATCGAGTTCAGCAGGTGGCGTTCGCGCGGGGTGACGAACAGCAGTGCCGTGCCCGAACGGCCCGCGCGGCCGGTGCGCCCAATCCGGTGCACGTACGACTCGGGGTCGTGCGGGATGTCGAAATTCACCACGTGCGAGATGCGTTCGACGTCCAGGCCGCGGGCCGCGACGTCGGTGGCCACCAGGATGTCGATCGTCCCGTCCTTCAGCGACGAGATCGTCCGCTCCCGAACCGCCTGCGGGATATCGCCGTTGATGGCCGCCGCGGCGAATCCACGGGCCCGCAGCTTCTCGGCGACCTCCTCGGTGGCCTGCTTGGTGCGGACGAACACGATCATCCCGTCGCCCTGCTCCACCTCGAGCAGTCGGGTCAGCGCGTCGATCTTGCGCGGATACGACACCTGGAAATAGCGCTGGGTGATGTTCTCGGCGGTCTGGGTCTTGGACTTGACCGTGACCTCGACCGGATCATGCAGGTATTTGTTGGTGATCTTCTTGATGCCCGGGGGCATGGTGGCCGAGAACAGCGCCACCTGCTTGTACTCGGGGGTGTCGGCGAGGATGCGTTCGACGTCCTCGGCGAAGCCCATCTGCAGCATCTCGTCGGCCTCGTCGAGCACCAGGTAGTCCAGGTGCGACAGGTCCAGGCTGCCCTTCTCCAGATGGTCGATGACGCGTCCGGGGGTGCCGACGACGACCTGCGCGCCGCGCTTGAGGCCGGCCAGCTGCGGCACATAGGACGAGCCGCCGTAGATCGGCAGCACGTTGATCCTCAGGCGCGCACCGTAACGGCTGAACGCTTCGGCCACCTGCAGGGCCAGCTCCCGGGTCGGGGCGAGCACCAGCGCCTGCGTGTTGCGGCTTTCCGGGTCGATCTTGGACAAAATCGGGATCGCGAAGGCCGCGGTTTTACCGGTGCCGGTCTGCGCCAGACCAACGACGTCGGAGCCGGCCAGCAGCGCAGGAATCGTCGCCGCCTGAATCGCCGACGGCGTTTCGTAGCCGACGTCGGCAACGGCCTGCAGCACCGCGGGGTGGATCTGCAGGTCGGCGAAGGTCTGGGGGGCGTCGTCAGGGGATGTCATCGGATCTGCAGTCTACTGCCGGAGCGTGCCGTAACCCCGATCCGTCCGCAAAGACCGGTACCGTCGGGCGGTGTGTGGCATCGGCTAGCGGCGGGCGCGACGGGAGTCGCGCTGACCGCAGCGCTCGCGGGCTGCAGCTCGGGCGACTCGACGGTGGCCAAAACCCCGCAACCGACGACGACCGCGGTGACCACCACCGAGGCTCCCCCGCCGCCACCGCCCCCGCCGAGCAGCACCCCTCCGCCCGACCCGTGCGCGGTGAACCTGGCCGCACCGGCTATCGCGCAGACCGTCTCCGAACTTCCCCGCGACCCGAGCAGCAACCAGGGCTGGTATCCGGTGCCGGTGGCCGGCAACTACAACGAATGCGCGCAGCTGTCGGCGGTGATCATCAAGGCCAACACCAACGCCGACAAGCCCAACACCCGCGCGGTGATGTTCCACCTCGGCAAGTACATCCCGACCGGGGTTCCCGACACCTACGGCTTCAATGGCGTCGACACCACCCAGAGCACCGGCGACACGGTCGCACTGGCCTACACCAATGGCCTGGGCATGCAGAGCGTGGTGAAGTTCCGCTGGAACGGCAACGGTGTGGAGCTGATCGGCAACGGCTGAGTAGTCGGTGCGCCCGCCTACAGTGGGTCTGTGTTCGTCGCCGACGACCGCGTCATCTACAGCGCATCCGACCTCGCCGCGGCCGCACGCTGCGAGTACGCGCTGCTGCGCGCGTTCGATGCCAAGCTCGGCCGGGGCCCGTCGGTATCGGCCGAAGACGAGCTGCTGGCCCGCACCGCCGAGCTCGGCGATCAGCACGAGGAACGTCACCTCGACGAGCTGCGGTCGGCGGCCGACGTCACCGTCATCGGCAGGCCCGCCTACTCCGTCGCCGGACTGACCGCCGCCGCGCACGCCACCCGGCGCGCGGTCGAGCAGCGCGCGCCCGTCATCTACCAGGCCGCGATGTTCGACGGCCGCTTCGCCGGTTTCGCGGATTTCCTGTTACTCGACGGCGAGCGCTATCGGCTGCGCGACACCAAACTCGCCCGCTCGGTAAAAGTCGAGGCACTGCTGCAGCTGGCCGCCTACGCCGAAACGCTCTCCGCCGCAGGGGTTGCCGTGCACGACGAGGTGGAACTGGTGCTGGGCAACGGAATAACGCGCGCCTACCGGGTCGACGAGCTGCTGCCGGTCTACCGATCCCGCCGCACCGAATTGCAGGAGTTGCTGGACCGGCACCTCGACGCCGGACTCGCCGTCGACTGGGCCGACGAGCGGGTGCGGGCCTGCATGCGCTGCCCGGAATGTGAAGCGCGGGTCCGCGAAACCGACGACTTGCTGTTGGTGGCGGGCATGCGGGTCAGCCAGCGGGCGCGGCTGATCGAGGCCGGCATCACCACGGTGGCCGAACTGGCCGCACACGATGGTGCGGTGCCCGATATGCCGGCCCGTGCGGTCAAGGCGCTGAGCGGGCAGGCGCGCCTGCAGATCTCGCCGCGGGTGGAGGGTAAACCGCCGTACGAAGTCGTCGACCCGCAGCCGCTGATGCTGCTGCCCGATCACGACAAGGGTGATCTGTTCTTCGATTTCGAGGGCGACCCGCTATGGACGGCCGACGGTACCGACTGGGGCCTGGAGTACATGTTCGGGGTACTCGGAGCCGGTGGGGAGTTCAAGCCGCTGTGGGCGCATGACCGCCGCCAGGAACGCAAGGCGCTCAAGAGTTTTCTGGACATGGTCCGCAAGCGGCGCAAGCGCTATCCGAAGATGCACATCTATCACTACGCGGCGTACGAGAAGACGGCACTGCTGCGGCTGGCCGGCCGCTACGGCGAGGGCGAGAACGAGGTCGACGACCTGCTACGCAACGGTGTACTGGTCGATCTGTATCCCTTTGTGCGCAAGAGCATTCGGGTCGGAACCGAGAACTACAGCCTCAAATCGCTCGAACCGCTGTACATGGAGGCCGAACACCGGGCGGGCGACGTCACCACCGCCACCGACTCGATCACCATGTACGCCCGCTACTGCGAGCTGCTCGCCGACGGGAACGACGACGAGGCCGCGGCCGTGCTCAAGGAGATCGAGGACTACAACCACTACGACTGCCGGTCCACCCGCAAGCTGCGGGACTGGTTGTTGCACCGCGCCTTTGAGGCCGGCGTGCCACCGCTGGGTATGCAACCGGTGCCCGACGGCGGGCAGCTCGACGTGGACGACGACCTGTCCCGGACGTTGGGTGGCTTCGCCGGGGATGACGTCACCGCCCGGACTTCCGAGCAGCGGGGGGTTGCGATGGTCGCCGCGGCGCGCGGCTATCACCGCCGCGAGGACAAGCCGTTCTGGTGGGGCCACTTCGACCGGCTCAACAGTCCGGTCGACGAATGGTCGGACACGCCAGGGGTTTTCCTGGCTGACGCGGTGACGGTGGACACCGACTGGTGTGTGCCGCCGCGGGCCCGCAAGCAGCAACGCCGACTGCTGCTGACCGGCTCGATCGCCGCGGGCGATCTCGACCGCGACATGTATGCGATGTACAACCCGCCAACCCCGGCCGGGTTGTCCGAGGACCCCGAGCGACGGGCATACGCCTCGGTGACGGTGCTTGAATGTGACGACCCGGCCGCTCCCACCGAGGTGCTCGTGATGGAGCGAGAACCAAAGAGCGGCGGCGTGTTCGACGCCGTCCCGTTCGCGTTGACGCCCGGCCCGCCGTTCCCGACGAAGGCTCTGCGCGAATCGATCGAGGCCGCGGCCACCAAGATCGCCGCAGGACTGCCCGAGCTGCCTTCGTCCGCCGTCGTCGACATCCTGCTGCGGCGCCCGCCGCGTACCGGAGGCCCGCTGCCTCGGACGGGTGACAGTGCCGCGGACATCACCGCCGCGCTGCTGACCCTGGATTCGTCGTACGTCGCGGTCCACGGCCCGCCCGGCACCGGCAAGACCCACACCGCCGCGCGCGTCATCGCCGCACTGGTGAACGAGCACTGCTGGCGGATCGGGGTGGTCGCGCAGTCACATGCCGTGGTGGAGAACCTGTTTCGGGACATCATCGGCGCAGGGGTGGACCCGGCTCTGGTGGCCAAGAAACCCAACGGCACCGGCCCGTGGACCGATATCGACGACAAGAGCTACTCCGCGTTCATCGCCGACAACGACGGCTGCGTGATCGGCGGTACGGCATGGGATTTCGCGAACGCCTCCCGGGTGCCCCCGGCGAGCCTGGACCTGCTGGTGATCGAGGAAGCCGGCCAGTTCTGCCTGGCCAACACCATCGCCGTCGCACAATCGGCCACCAATCTGCTGTTGCTCGGCGATCCGCAACAGCTGCCGCAAGTCAGTCAGGGCACCCACCCCGAACCGGTGGACGCCTCGGCGCTGGGCTGGCTGATCGACGGAGCACACACCCTGCCCGACGATCTCGGCTACTTCCTGGACCGTTCGTATCGCATGCATCCTTCGGTGTGCGCGGCGGTATCCCGGCTCTCTTACGACAATCGGCTGCATTCGGTCGAGGAGCGCACCGCCGCCCGCCAACTCGCCGGATTCCAGCCAGGGGTGCACGTGCTGGCGGTCGAACACGACGGCAACTCGACGGACAGCCGCGAGGAGGCCGACGCGATCGTCGCCGCGATCACCGGCATGCTCGGCTCGGCGTGGACCGACGAGGGCGGCACCCGGCCGTTGACCGCTGCCGACGTGCTGATCGTGACCCCGTACAACGCCCAGGTGGTGCTACTGCGCCGTCTGCTGGATGCGGCCGGACTGGATGAGGTTCAGGCAGGCACGGTGGACAAGTTCCAGGGCCGCCAGGCCCCGGTGGTGTTCGTCTCACTGGTCGCCTCGTCGATCGCCGAGGTGCCGCGCGGAATCTCGTTCCTGCTCAACCGCAATCGGCTCAACGTCGCGGTGAGCCGGGCGAAGTACGCGGCGGTGATCGTGCGTTCGACCATGCTGACCGATTACCTGCCGTCCACGCCCGCGGGGTTGGTGGAGTTGGGGGCGTTTCTGGCAATGTGTGCGCCATGAGTTCCTCGCTGCCCGAACGACTCCAGGCCATCGTGGGTGCCGCGCATGTCGTCACCGACGCTGACGTACTGGACGGCCGCAGCGTGGACCACACCGGCCGATACCGCGGGAAGGCGAGCGCGCTGGTGCGTCCCGGTTCGGCCGACGAGGTTGCGGCGGTCCTGCGGGAGTGCCGCGATGCCGGGGTGTCGGTGACCGTGCAGGGCGGGCGCACCTCGTTGGTGGCCGGAACGGTGCCCGAACACGACGATGTCCTGCTGTCCACCGAACGCCTGACCGAGATCGGCGACGTCGACGTGGTCGAACGCCGGATCCGGGTGGGGGCCGGTGTGACCGCCGCTGCCGTCCAACGCGCGGCAGCCGCCGCCGGCCTGTTCTTCGGAGTCGATCTCGCCGCTCGTGATTCGGCCACTGTCGGCGGGATGGCATCGACCAACGCCGGCGGACTGCGCACCGTGCGCTACGGCAACATGGGCGAGCAGGTGATCGGCCTGGACGTCGCATTGCCGGACGGATCCGTGGTGCACCGGCACAGCCAGGTGCGCGCCGACAACACCGGCTATGACCTGGCCTCGCTGTTCGTCGGCGCCGAAGGCACGCTGGGGGTGATCACCGGCCTGGATCTGCGGCTGCATCCGGTGCCCGCGCATCGGGTGACGGCGGTGTGCGGGTTCACCGATCTGGCGGCGCTGGTGGCCACCGGCAGACAGTTGCGCGACACCGAATCCATTGCCGCCCTGGAACTCATCGACGGACGGTCGGCGGCACTGGCCGCCGAGCATTTCGACGTGCCGGTGCCGACGAGCGGCGACTGGCTGCTGCTGATCGAGCTGGCCGGCGAGACGGATCTGACCGAGCGGCTGGCCGACGCGCTGGAGGATGCCGAGCTCTCCGGCGAACCCGCGGTGGGCATCGACGCGGGAGCCCAACAGCGGCTCTGGCAGGTACGGGAGTCGACCGCCGAGGTGGTCGGCCTGTTCGGTCCGCCCTTGAAATTCGATGTCTCACTGCCGTTGTCGGTGATCCCGGCATTCGCGACCGACTCCGCGGCGCTGGTCGCCGAGCACGCCCCCGATGCCATCCCGGTGCTGTTCGGCCACATCGGCGAGGGCAACCTGCATCTGAACGTGTTGCGGTGCGGCGCCGAGCAGGAGGCTCACCTGTATGCGGCGATGATGAAACTCATTGCCGCCCATGGTGGGAACGTCAGCTCGGAGCACGGCGTCGGCAGTCGCAAGCGCGCCTACCTCGGGATGGCGCGGTCGGACGCTGACATCGCCGCGATGCGCACGATCAAGGCCGCCTTCGACCCGACGGGCTATCTGAATCCCGCGGTGCTGTTCGACTAGGCGCCGCCCAGACTGCAGTTGTTGTACGCATTTCGCGAGTAGGCGCGCGAACAAGTGCAGTCTCGGCGGGCTAGGGCCTAGGGCGTACCAGCACCGACTGCTGGATGACGCCGATCGCGCCGTCGTCGTCGAACAGGGTGCCCACGGTCGTTCCCACGCCGTCTGGCCCGTACATCGTCTCGGCGCGAATACCGATCCAGTCCCCCTTGGGAATTCGATGCACGTGCACCGCCAGATCGGTGTTCAGGAACGTGTACTTGGTGATGTCGATCTTGGAACCGATCCCATTGGCATCATCGGCAACGGCGAACAGCCGCTCCAGCGGGGTCATCTGCTCGCCCTGCACCAGGTCGACCATCGGCCGCAGCCACGACTCCCCCGGCCCGGGCGCCAGCGGCTTGGTCAGCCACAGCCATTCCAGGCTGTGCACGTAGTTGCGGTCGAAGTTGTCGGCCAGGTTGCGGTTCACGCCGTCCGCACGGGGGCGCAATGGCTCCACCGGCGCAGACAGCAGCGCTTCGGTGTCCAGCGTCAGCATCCGCCAGCCGCTGGCCCTGGCGACCGGCCGAGGTTGCCCGTCCGGGCCTTGCCCGAGCATCGTCGCGGACACCAATTCGATTTGCTTGCCGCTTCTTTCGAGCGTGGAGGTGATCCACAGGTCGCCTTCGGCCGGAACCGGCCCCAGCAGGTCGACGACCACCCGGCTCAGCCGGGTGTCCGCTCGCTGCTCGCAGCGCTCCAGCGCACGGGCCAACAGTGCCGACACCGGACCCGCGTGCTGGATGTGCGACGTCCAGGTGCTGCGAACCAAGTCGGTGGCCCGGAACTTCTCCCCACGCGGATCGTCCGGGTCGACGAGTTCGTAGTAGCTGTCGGTCATGCTCACCTTTCGATTGACGGAAAGCCCGCGCCGGGCACGTCGACCGTGACCGTCTCCACGTACGAGAGCCGGGTGCCGACGAGGCGCTGCGGGTAGGCATCCGAGCTCGAGACCAGGAACAGGGTGCGCAATTCCGGTCCACCGAGCATGCACGCGATCGCCGCCCGCTCCCCGATGTCGATGCGATCGGTGACCGTGCCGCCGTCCACGATCCGCTCGAACTGGTGGGCCAGCGTCATCGACGTCCACACCCCGCCAGCCGCGTCCAGCGCGATGCCGTCCGGCGGCCCGTCGAGTCCGTCGGCGAACACCCGCCGCCCGGACAGCGCACCGCCGGCGTCGATGTCGTAGGCGGTCAGTCGCCGCGCGGTCGATTCGGCGACGATGAGCGTGCCGCCGTCCGGCGTGATCACCATCCCGTTGGGGAAGTCGAGGTCCTCAGCCACCACGGTGACCGAGTCGTCGAGGTCGAGCCGAACGATGATGCCGCCCTCACGCGCCTGCGAGCCGATGTAGGCCCGGCCGTGCGCATCGATCACCATGTCGCCGAGGTTGGCCGGAGCGATCTCGGACAGGTCGACGACCTCGGTGACCGTGTCGCCGTCGTAGGCCAGGACGACCTGGCGTTCGGTCGACACGATGAGCAGCGTGCCATCGGGGCGGAAACCCAGACCCGCTGGCGCATGGCCGGGCAGATTCAGCGTGGTCATCGAGCCGTCGAGAGTGACGGTGCGCACCGCCTCGCCGAGCATGTCGGACACCCACAGCAGACCCTCGTACCAGCGTGGCCCTTCGCCGAAACTGAGGCCCTCGGCCAGCAGCGCGCGCGCCAGGGAACTCGTTACCGTCATACCGTGCCTCGACCCATACGTAGACTTTACAAAAACTCGCACAAGTGTCACGCTCCGTACGTGCCACTGTCAACGACCCACGCGGTATCGGAGGCTTAGCTCGTGTGGTGTTATCGGCTCGTCGCGCCGTATACGTTCGAGCGGGTCACAGTGCCCGAACCCGCGTCTGACCAGCTGCGTGACGGACAGGTCCTGCTGAAGTTCCTCGCCGCCGGAATCTGCGGCAGCGACATCCCCGGCTTCAAGGGCGTGCAGGGCCGGCTGCCGGGCGACACCGGAGCACTCGCCGCGGAGATGGCGGGCTTCCCGGTCCACGAGATCGTCGGCGAGGTGCTGGCCAGTGCGCACCCCGACCACCGCGCGGGTGACCGTGTCGTCGGCTGGGCCTCCGGCTTCGACGGGCTCATGGAGTACGTCATCTCCGATGGCAACGGCCTGGCCCCCTACGACCCAGCGCTGAGTCCCGCACACGCGGTCGGACTGCAACCGCTGGCCTGCATTCTGTATGCGGTCGAACAGCTTCCACCGTTGGCCGGCAAACGAGTGGCGGTGATCGGCCAGGGATCGATCGGGCTGTTGTTCTCCTACGTGGCGAAAGCCGCTGGCGCACAGCACGTCACCGGCGTCGACCCGATCTACCGCGACGACATCGGCGCGAAGTTCGGGGTCGACACCGTGGTGCGGGCCACCAGCGACCGCTGGGTGGCGCACCTCGCACCGCATGACAAACCCGATGTGGTCATCGAAGCGGTCGGCCACCAGGTGGCCACGCTGAACAACGCGGTTGAGGCAACGGGGTTCGGCGGCACCGTCTTCTACTTCGGTGTGCCCGACGACGACAGCTACCCGATCAGCATGCGCATGATGCTGCGTAACAACCTCACGCTGAAATCCGGTGTGACACTGGAACGCCGGCGGGTCCTCGACGCTGCCGACGCGTTCGCCCGCGCCCATCCCGATCTGCTGAGCATGTACGTCACGCACACTTTCGGGGTCACCGACGTGCAAGAGGCCTTCGAGTTCGCGTGCCGCCCGACCCCGGGCCGGGTCAAGATCTCTATCGTGGCCTCATGACCGCGAGCAGGTTGCAGCAGGCGCTGGCAGACAAGCCGCAGGTGTGGGGTGGCTGGATCACCGGCCCGACGTTCGCCGGGCCCGACGAATTTGCCAGGGCCGGTTACGACTACGTCGGGTTCGACATCCAGCACGGCTATCTCGACGACGCCGACGTCGCGCAGATCCTGCGCCGCATCGAGCACGTTCCAATCGCCACCGCGGTAAGGGTTCCGTCCGCCGCGTCGGCACCGATCGGCCGGGTGCTCGACGCCGGTGCCGACGCGATCATCGTGGCGATGGTCGACCGTCCTGAGCAGGCCGCCGAGGCGGTGGCCGCCACCCGGTTCACCCCCGACGGGATCCGCAGTTTCGGTCCGCTGCGCGCCAGCCTCGGCGCTGACCCGGCCGCGCTGGCCGACCGGGTCAGCGTGTTCGCGATGATCGAGACGGCGGCCGGGCTGGATGCGGTCGACGAGATCTGTTCGGTGCCAGGCCTTGCCGGCGTCTACGTGGGCCCGGCGGATCTGGCGATTTCACTGGGCGCCGGGATCGTCAAGGCGACCGGTAACCCGGTCGTTCGCGACGCGATCGTTCGCGTTCAGCAGGCCGCCGCGACGGCCGGCATTGTCGCCGGTATCCACGCCGGTGACGGCGTGACAGGAAAGGATTTGGCCGCGTTGGGCTTTCAGCTGATCACTCTCGCCCCGGAGTCGGGTGCACTGCGACGCGGTGCGATGGCGCATCTGGCCGAAGCCGAGGGCCGCAATGACTAAAGTAGCGCTGGTGACCGGCGCGGCACGCGGTCAGGGCGCGGCGCTGGTGACCCGGTTGCGCGCCGACGGCTTCAAGGTCGCCGCCGCCGACCTGCGCATCGAGGAATTGCGCACGACGGTCGAGGCGCTGGATGACGACGGTGTGATGGCCATCGAGCTGGACGTCACCTCCGAAGAGCTGTGGTCGGCCGCGGTAAGCGAAGTCGTCGAGCGCTTCGGCGGGTTGAGCACGCTGGTGAACAATGCGGGTGTACTACACCGGGCGTCGCTGTCCGAAGAGACCGCACAGGGTTTCGAAAGTAGTTGGCGGTTCAATACTTTGGGACCGTTCCTGGGTATCAGGACCTCGCTGGAGCACCTCCGCAAGGCAGAGGGAGCCGCGATCGTCAACACCTGCAGCACCGGGGCGATCCGGCCATTCCCGTTCCACGCGGCCTACGGCTCGTCGAAGTGGGCGCTGCGCGGCCTGACCCAGATCGCCGCGGCCGAATTGGCGAGCGACGGCATCCGGGTCAATGCCGTGTTCCCCGGCCCGATCGACACCCCGATGCTCGACGACACGGCTCGGCAGCGGCTGATCGAGCGGTCCTACAGCGGACGGCTCGGCCAGCCGATGGAAGTCGCCGACGCGGTGGCCTTCCTGGTTTCCGAGCACGCGTCGTTCATCACCGGTTCCGAGCTCGTCGTCGATGGTGGGCAATGCCTGCGGATCGGCTGAACCCGCTGTCGGTCGGCATCATCGGCGCCGGCCCGGGTGGGCTCGCTCTCGGTATCTTCCTGGCCAAGGCCGGCTTTCGGGACTTCACGATTTTCGACCGCGAGGACGGGGTCGGCGGCACCTGGCGGATCAACACCTATCCCGGGCTGGCCTGCGATGTGAAGTCGCATCTGTACTCCTTCTCGTTCGACCTGAACTCGGAGTGGAGCCGGATGTGGCCGGGCCAGCCGGAACTGCTGGAGTACTTCGAACGGTCCACCGATCGCCACGGTCTGCGCCCGCACCTGCGGCTGAACACCGAAATCACGACAGCACAGTGGAATTCCGGCACCAACACCTGGACGCTGACGGACGCGACCGGCCAGCAGCACACCTTCGACATCGTGGTCTCCGCTGTCGGCATGTTCACCAAACCCCTGCTGCCCGAATTGCACGAGCAGGAGCCGTTCACCGGGACGCTGATGCACACCGCACGCTGGGACCACTCCGTCGACCTCACCGGGGCCCGGGTCGCGGTGCTGGGCACCGGCTCCACCGCATCGCAGCTGCTGCCCGAGGTCGCCAAGGTGGCCGACAAGGTGTACTCGGTGCAGCGCTCCCCCACCTGGATCCTGCCCAAGCCGGACCGGCCGTACACCGATCGGGAACGCTTGCTGTTCAAGCGCATCCCGTTCGCCAAGAAGTTCTACCGGACCCGACTGTGGCTGCGCAGCGAACGCAACATCTCGGTGATCGAGAATGGCAGCGACAAAACCCAGGAGTTCAAAGACATCTCGTTGCGCTACCTCGAAGCATGCGTCGCCGATCCTGAGCTGCGCGCCAAGCTCACCCCGGATCACCCGCTGGGCTGCAAGCGGCTGGTGTTCGCCGCCGACTACCTCTCGACACTGACCCAACCGCACGTCGAGGTGGTGTCCAGCCCGGCCCGCTCGCTGCGGGCTCGCTCGCTGGTGACCGAGGACGGTTCCGAACTGGATGTGGACGTGGTGTTGTGCGCCACCGGTTATGCCGCCACCGACTACCTGGGTCAGATCGACGTCATCGGCGAGGGCGACCGCTCGCTGCACGACACCTGGCGCGACGGGGCCTTCGCCTATCTGGGAATGACGGTCCCCGGCTTTCCGAACTTCTTCATGCTGTACGGGCCCAACACCAACGTCGGGTCCAATAGCGTGATCTTCGTGCTCGAAGCCCAGGCGCACTACATCGTGCGGGCACTCGAGCATCTGCGCCGCACGCGCGGACGCTATGTCGCGGTGCGCCCGCAGGCCATGGCGCGGTTCCTCGCCGACGTCGATCGCTGGATGGAGGGCACGGTCTGGACCACGCGATGCAGCAACTACTTCCGGGCACCCAACGGCCGGGTGGTCACCCAGTGGCCGCGCAGCGCTCGGGCGTTCTGGGCCTTGACCCGCCGATTCCGCCCACGCGACTACACGTTCAGCCCCGGCGGGTAGCCCGATGCAGCCCGATCCCGAGATCGTCCGGCGCCTTGACCCCGCGCTGCATGGGTTCGCCGCGGCCCGCAGCGATCTGTCGCCGGGCGGTCTTGGCGCCGTTCGGGATTCACTGAATCAACGCCGACGCGATGCCGTCGCACACATCGATGCCGCCGGCGTCGAGATCGCCGACAACACAGCCGGCGCCGTGCCGGTCCGTATCTATCGGGGCGCGCCGTCGCGCTCGCCGGCGGTGATCTATTGCCACGCAGGTGCATTCGTCCTGGGCAATCTCGACACCGACCACCGCCAGTGTGTCGAACTGGCCCGCCAGGGCGCCTGCACGGTGATCTCCGTGGACTATCGGCTGGCTCCCGAGCATCCGTATCCCGCCGCGCTCGACGATGCCGCCACGGTACTGGCGTGGGCCTGGGACGCGGCCGATGAGCTGGCACTGGACCGTGACCGGCTGGCATTGGCCGGCAACAGCGCGGGAGGCGCACTGGCGGCCGGATTGGCCCAGCGGGCCGCGGCCGAGATGGTTCCGCCGGTCGTCGGCCTGGTTCTACACCAACCGGTGCTCGACGACCGTCCCACCGCATCGAAGGCCGAGTTCCTGACCACACCGGGTTTCGACGGTGTCGCGACCGAACAGATGTGGCGGCACTATCTTGGCCAGACGCCTCCGAGCGCGGCCGCGGTGCCCGGCCGCAGCCACCAAATGATCGGCGCCGCAAGCACCTTCATCACCTGCTCGGAGCTCGACCCGCTACGCGACGAGGCATTGGACTACGCCCGCCAGCTGCTGCGTGCCGGCGTGCGCACCGATGTGCACCTGTTCGGCGCGACCTGTCACGGCTTCGATTCGCTGTGCCCCGAGTGGGAGGTCAGCCAGGCCCTGCTGACCATGCAGGCACAGGCGCTGCGGGGCTTTTTCGCCCAATCTTGACCTTTACAGATTGGCGCGAAACTGTCACGCTGGTTGGCGTGCATGAGATCGACGAACGACACCGCCAGCGCGACGCTCCCCGGTCGCGCCAGCGGACGCCCCGACTCGCCCCCTATCAGCTGGATGTCGTCGGCGCCCACGTCGCTGACGTCGTCGACTCTGCAGGCGGCTGGCTGTTCGACCGCGTGATGGCGGGCTGGAACGTCCGAGTCGCGGTCAGCGCCCCCGGTGACCTCGCTGCCCTACAGATCCTCGGAGTGCAGACCGTGAGCCTGGCGTCGGTGTTCGGCGCCACGCCGGCTCCGGCGGCGCTGGCCGTGGCCGGCTCGATCTGCAGCGCCGATGGCCGGATCAGCGAGGCGCTGGCCGCGTCGGTACGCTCGGCCCGCACCGAAGTCACCGTCTGGGGTGACCTGTGGGTGCCCAGCGTGGGCCGCCCGGGCGACGAGGTACGCCACGAATTGAGCTCAGCCGCAAGGGTGTTCAAGGCGCAGGCGGCGTTCGCTGCCGGGCTCGACCCGGCGGTCGCGGCCTACGAGGTCTTCCGCAGCTATGGCCAATCCATCACGACCGAATACCCCGACCTGCAGCCGGTCGGCTAGCCCGTCTCCTACTTGTCGACGAAGATGTCGATGATCGGGTTGTCCCCACCGCCGTAGCGCGACAGGTCCTCGACACCGGCCGCGCGCAGCACGTCGGAGTCGATCGAGCAGTTGCCGTTGACCTGCGAGCCCGGCGAGATGATGATCTCGACGGCCGCGTCGGCCATGATCTCCGGGCTGCGCGAGGCGGCAAGGGCCTCTTCGAAATCCGCCGAGTTGGCCACCGCCGACGTCGCGATGTAGGTCTCGGGCCACAGACAGGTGAAACCGATTCCGGTGTCGGCGTATTCAGCCGCCCAGCCCATCGACAGCAGCGTCATGCCGTACTTCGACAGGGTGTACGACGGATGGGCGCCAAGCCAGTACGGGTTGAGGTTCAGCGGCGGCGCGATGGTGACGACGTGACCGTTGGGCGACTTGCGCAGGTACGGCAGGCACGCCTTGGTCAGCAGGAATGTGCCGCGAATGTTGATCTGCTGCATCAGGTCGAACTTCTTGGCCGACAAGGTCTCGGTCGAGTCGGTGGAGATCGCGCTGGCGTTGTTCACGCAGATGTCGACGCCACCGAAGTTCTGCACCGCGGCATCGACGGCGCGGGCGACGTCCTCTTCACTGCGCACATCACCGACCACGGCGACGGCCTTCCCGCCGGCCGCTTCGATCTCGGCGGCGGCGGTGTACACCGTGCCCGGGAGCTTCGGATGCGGCTCAGCGGTCTTGGCCAGCAGCACGACGTTGGCGCCGTGGCGGGCCGCACCGAGCGCGATGGCCAGACCGATACCCCGGCTGCCCCCCGACACGACGAGCGTGCGATCGGTGAGCGAGTGCTTCTCGGCCATCATTCTCCTCGATGAAAATTGCATTCTCTTTTTCAGCGAGCATAGTCCTCCGACGAGAAGAACGATCGCAGGGGTCGGCACCGCTCAATTCAGATACGGCGCGAGCTCGGCGCGCGGTACCGCCGCCTGCAGCGGGCCCTCGTTCTGGCCGAACATCTGGTCCTGGTCGAAGAAGAAGATGACCTCGTCGTCGGTGATCGCGAAATTGCGGTACGCCGCCGGGTCGAGGCCACCGCGCGGCGGCAGCATCTGCGTGCTCGACGCGAGGTCGCGGCGCACCGACGGTGCGATGACGTCGAACGCGCCCGGCTTGAAAAAGGTGTCGTAGGTGATCGGAGCGTGCTTGGCCAGGTCGTAATTGAAGGCCTTCATCGAACTCACCGGATGGACGCCGACGTCCTCGCCGACCCGCAGCACCACGCTTTGGGTGCCGGCGGAGTGATACTCCTTCGCCGACACCGCCAGCTGATAGGGCGCGGGCCGGTCCCCCAGCGGGAACTTCTGGGCGTAGTCGACGAAGTGGTCGCGCCGCTGGGTCAGGTACGCCGTCAGCGCCTGTGCGTCGGGATAGTCGACCGGGAAGCTCAGGTTGATCGCGTAACTCGCCGTGGCGCTGTGGCTGTGGCAGATCTGCTCGGCATCGACCGTTCCGCCGAAGTCGGCACAGGACGCCGGATCTGCCGCAGCCGGGCCGCACCCGATGACACCGGCCAGTGCCACGACACCGAGGAACACAGCCCGTCGCACGTCAGGAATCCGCGGTCGGATACAACATCGCGTTGCTCACCGCGCCGCCGTTGATCGGCGGCCCGAGCAGGACGGTCGCCGTGTTCGCCGCCGGGTCGTAGCTCACCAACGAGTTGCTTCCACTGCAGCCCACCTGGCCCCGCACCAACAACCTGTCATTTGCCGCGCCGGCCACGAAGACGTTCTCGGACACACCGGGAATCGTCACCCGGGTGGTGTGTCCGTCGGCGGTCAGCTTGGACAGGAATACGGTGCCGCATGCACCGACCGATTGAAGGAAGATGCCGCTCGGCAATTTCCAGGCGTCACCATCGCCGATATCGCCGCCGAACCCGTTGTCTTCCTGGCCGGAGTTGACGGCGGTGATCGGCGTGGGTGCACCACCGTCCAGCGGCACCTCCCAGAGCTGGTTCGCCGAGCTCCGCTCGACGGTGCAGTGCACCAGGATCGAACCCGGCGTCCACCATTTGACCGGTCCGCACAGGGCTTTCGGCATCGGCGCCGGCAGCGTTTTGGTCACCGTGCCGTCGTTCGTCATCAGGACGAGGCTGTTGTCGCTGCGCGGCACGACCTCATTGCCGAGGTTGGCGGTGGCAAGCACCAACTGCGTGCCATCAGGGGACTCCACATAGTCGCCGCCGAACTGACCCGCGCCGGCCAGATCGCCGGTCGGGTACGTGAACTGCGGATTACCTTTGAGATCAACCCTTTTGAGAGTTCCCGGCTGGCTGCCATTGAACGAGGTCGACACCAACAGCGCGGTGCCGTTGGGTCGGGTGTAGGCCGGATGGCCGTCGACCGGGATGGTGGTCTGCTCCCCGGTGTGCAGGTCTACCGAGACCGCCGATGTCGGGCTGGCGTAAGACCCGGTGAACAACGCGTGGCTGCCGTCGCCCGACCAGTCGACCAGTCGCATTTCAGTACCGGGCGCAAATGTGGTGATCGCGTAGCGGTTACCCGCCGGGTCCACCAAATACAGTGTCGTGCCGACGGTCTCATGGGTCGGTTCGTCGGGATCGCGCTGCTCGCCGGGCCGATGCGGAACGACCGGGCTCCACTCGGCCAGCGTCCAACCCGGCCCGACCTTCGACCATGGAACATCTTTGAGCGCGGCCTCGGTGGCAGCAACCGGTGTCGCCGGCGCGGCCGGGGTCGTCGGCGCCGGAACGACACTGGAGGCCGGCGCTGAAGAGCTCTGAGCCGCAGGGGTATTCGTCGACGACGAGCAACCCGCCACCACCCCGGCTACCGCCACCACGGCGGCAACGCAGCGAAAATTGTTCATGGAGGTACCCTTTCCGAAGTTGCTCATGCGCCGATCCTGCCGATGGCGATCTGCGCGAATTGCTTGAGCTGGTCACACGAAGTGCCGTACCAACTGGTGGCTCGGTACAGCCGATTCCCGCTGAGGAGGACCACCACCGTCGTGGACGGCGGTGTTGTCGTCGGCTCGTGGACGCACTGCGCCCGGAGACCGAGGCCATCGACTGGTGTGCTGTTGGCGCCGTTGGCCGCCAGCGCGAACTGCGTGGCCGCGTCCACCGGAAATGACTGGGGCAGGCGAAGATCGGCCTGCAAGCCGGTGTCGCTGGTGCTTGTGGTGTAGCTGCAGAACAGGTCGGACGATCCGGCCTCGTCGCCCCACGCCGTGGTCTGGACCGGACCTCCGAGAAGCGCGCCCGCCTCGTCGGCGGACACCCAGGCGCAGGGCTGGAACGCGGCAGGCTGAGCCGCAGCGGGCGCCGCCAGACCGGTCGCCATTGTCACCGTCGCCGCCACGGAGGCGGCTAGCGTCGCCCGTCTCATGACGCGCTTGTGACCGGGTGTACCTGCAGTTGGCAGGTGTCGATGGTGGCCGGGACGGTCACCGTGCCGGTGGTGTTGGGCGGGGTGACGAGCAAGTCGGTGTAGGTCGGGCACTGGTTGGTGTCGGCATCGACGGCGACGCCCTCCACCATGGCCTGCGCCGGATGCCCCGGCCCCAGGGTGACCGTGGGCGGGATGTCCACCCCGCTTGGCAGGCCGCCGAGATATCCGCGCAGCGTTCGCCGGGCGTGCAGCAAGGGTCCGCCGGTACCGGAGTCGACGCCCGGATAGCCGGTCAGTGTGCAGGGGTCGGCGCCGGGCGCAAGGGCGAAAACCAGTGGCACACCCCGATGGGAAACCCCCGCCTGCATGGGCAATGCGGTCACCACGAGCTGCGCCGGAGCGCACGGCGACGCAGCGTCGTCGGCCTGCGCGGTCGGCAACCACGCGAGAGCGGCCATACTCACCATCGTGGCGGTCAGGGCCGGCTTGATCGTCATGACATCAGTGAAGACTGTCTACGGCGCTACCGATCCCAAAATGGACCGAACACTCTGGTCAGTCGCCCGGGCGTGAGTGGCGACCGTAGCTCTGGACCTCGTCGTGCTCGTCACGATAGTGCCGGGCGGGCCGAGGTTCACTCTCGTCAGTGAGGCGGTGCCGCGAGCGCGGCCCAGGTTCGGGTGCCACCCTCTCCAGCGGCCGGTAGCGCGACTCGCCGTCGACATGGAAGCCGTTGTGCGCGAACCCGATCGGATCGATCAGCGGGTCGAATTTTCGCCGTTCGGAATTTGGTTCGGGTTCGGGTTCGGGTTCGGGACGCTCCCACACGATCACTTCGGTCTTGTCGTCGATCTCGTCGATCTCGTCGGCGGCGTCGGGCACCGGCGCGGGCACCCGCTGGTAGGACGGCTCCACCAGATATTCGACGTAGTCGTCGTCGTCATAGCCCTCGTCGTAGGCGGGGATCTCGTCGGTGATCTCGTCGTCGTCCATACGCGCACGCGCGAACCGGGGGCCCAGCACGAACAGCGCAGCCACGATTCCGAACAGCGCGACGAACGCCGGCAGCAGCATCGATTGCGACAAGGCTGCAGCGAACGGCTCGTGCAGGAACGAGGGAAGGCTCAGCACGGCCAGGTCAGCGGGCGAGGCGTCTGACGGTGCGGCCGGCATCTCGTCGCTGATCCGCGACGCCATGAACGCGGCGATCCCCGCGCTGCCGAGCACCGATCCGACCTGGCGCGTCGTGTTGTAGACACCGGCACCGGCGCCGGCCAGATGCGGCGGCAGGTTGCGGGTGGCGGTGGTGGCCAACGGCGCCCAGATGAACGCCATGCCGACGCCCATCGCGATGAGTGGCAACACCAGCCGCCAGATCGGGGTCGTCGGCGTCATGTCGATCGACAGCCATGTCAGGGCGATGGCGACGACGGAGAACCCGAATCCGAGGATCGGACGGGGATGCGCCTTATCGACCAGTTGCCCGACGAACGGGGCCAACACCCCGCTGACGATCGCCATCGGCGCGATCAACAGCGCGGAACGCGTCGGCGACAGCCCACACACCACCTGGGCGTAGAACATCACCGGCAGCATCATCGCGGTGACGACGAAACCGATCACGGCCACACCGAGATTGGACAGGCTGAAGTCTCGGTCCGAGAACATCTCCAGCGGGATCAGCGGCTCGCGCGGATTGATCGACTGCCAGTACACGAATGCGGTGAAGAACCCGATACCGGCGACGATGACCGCCCAGATCCACGCCTGCCACTGGTGACCCTGGCCTTCCTGCAGCCCGAACACCACCAGGAACATGCCGATGCCGGAGAGCGCGACGCCGACCACGTCGAACCGGTGACGCGTGGTGGGCAGCGTCGGGATGAGCCACACCGCCAGCGCCAGACCGATCACCCCGACCGGGACGTTGACGAAGAAGATCCACTCCCAGCCCAGGCGACCGACGAGGACACCGCCGGCCAGCGGGCCGACCAGGGTGGCGACGCCCGCCGTCGCTCCCCACATGCTCATCGCCACGCCGCGGCGCTCGGGCGGGAAGATCCGGGTGATCGTCGACAACGTCTGCGGGGTCAGCAGGGCGGCGCCGAGGCCCTGCGCGACGCGGGCGGAGATCAGCATCTCGATCGAGCCGGCCAGCCCGCACCACAGCGACGACACGGTGAAGATGGCCAGGCCGATGATGTAGAGGTTCTTCGGGCCGAACCGGTCACCAAGACGTCCGGCCAGCAGCAGCGGCACCGCGTAGGCCAGTAGATAGGCGCTGGTCACCCAGATGACGGTGTCGTAGTCGGTGATCTCCAGCCCGTCCATGATGCTCGGGTTGGCGACCGCGACGATCGTCGAATCGACGAGGATCATGAAGAAACCGACGAGCATGGCCCACAGTGCCCGCCACGGATTCGCGGGAGGATCGAGCACACCGTCCGGATCGAGGTCCAAGTCCACGTCCGGCACAGGGCCGGCCATGTTCCCGGTCATATCCATCCTTCAGTCGGCTTGTTCCGATGGTGCGGGCGCGCGTCCGCCACAACGTTGTGGGCCCCCGCGCCTCATATCGTCACGCCGCTTGACCGAGCCTATCGGCCCGTCGCGCGCGATCGTCGGGGGCTAGTGCTCGGCGGTCTCGTCGCCGCCGCCGACCGCCAACAGCGCCAGCAGTGCGATCGCCACACCCGCCGTCATCACGATCGACAGCGCGATCTCGTCGTTGCCCATCAGACCCACCACCGGAGCGATCACCGCACCCACGGTGAACTGCGCGGCACCCAGCAGCGCGGCGGCCGTGCCGGACGCTTCGTGGTGGCGGGAGAGTGCGACGGCCGGAGCGTTCGGGATGACAAAACCCATCATCGCCAGGACAGCCCAGACCGGGACCAGGAAGCCGTACACCCCACCGGTGTGGGTCACGGACAGGGCGATGAAGACCGCTCCGACGACCGTCGCGGTCACCAGCGCACCCACCAGGATGCGCAGTGGCGAGAACCGGCGCAGCAGCACCACATTGAGCTGGGTGGCGGCGACGAAGGCGATCGCGCCCGCACCGAACACCAGCGCGAAGGTCTGCTGATCCAGGCCGTGCCTGCCTTGCAGGACGAAAGCCGCACCGGCGATGTAGGCGAACAGCCCAGCCATCCCGAGTGCGCCGACCAGGACGAGGATGACGAACCGGAGATCACGCAGCAGGAAGAGGTAGGTCGACGCGATCGAGCGCACTCGCAACGGCAGCCGGTTCGCCCGTGGAAGGGTTTCCGGCAGCGCCAGCGCGGCGACGATCAGCAGCAGGCCGGCCACCACGATCAGCCCGGCGAACACCCAATGCCACGACGCCTTCAGCAGCACCGCCGCGCCCAGCGACGGCGCGACGATCGGCGCCACCCCCAGCACGAGCATCAGCCGCGACATCACCGTGGCGGCCTCGCTGTCGTCGAACAGATCACCCACGACGGCGACCGCCACCACCATCGCGGCCGCCGCACCCATGCCCTGCAGGCCACGAGCCACGCTGAGCACCTCGATGTTGGGCGCGAACAGGCAGGCGAGCGAGGCCAGCATGTGCAGGACGATCCCGGCCATCAACGGACGGCGCCGGCCCAGCGAATCCGACAGTGGGCCGACGATGAGCTGCCCCAGCGCCAGCCCCGCCAACGTGCCGGTCAGCGTCAGCTGCGCCACCGACGAGGACACCCCGAGTTCGTGAGCGATCCGCGGCAGTGCGGGCAGGTACATGTCGATGGTCAGGGGGCCCAACGCCACCATCGCACCCAGCACGACGATCATCCGCACCTGGCTGGGAGTTGCCACCGCCGCGGCCTCGGCCGACGTGTTTCGGGTGGCAGTCACAGTCCGGGATGTTGCCATGCACACCCACAGCGCGCGCCAGTGAATATTTGTTCCTCCTGGGGCTATCCGGCCTGCGGTGACCGGGATCACCGCAGGGCACCTTTCTTCGGGGCTCGTTCGTTAGCCTGGGAGTACTTGACCAGGAAGGCACGCCATGAAGGTTCGCCGAGGAAGCGCCGAGAATTTACCGGCGCGGGTCGACGACGACGCGACCATGTCCGCGCGGGTGCTCTCCCAGGTCATCGAGCGCAGCACCCGCGTGCAGGCGCCGGCGGTCAAGGCGTACGTCGCCCGGCTGCGGCGCTCCAATCCGGAGGCCACCCCTGCCGAGATCGTCACCAAGCTCGAGAAGCGCTTCCTGGCCGCGGTGATGGCCAGCGGCGCCGCCGTCGGTTCGGCGGCCGCGGTGCCGGGAATCGGCACGCTGACCGCGTTGTCGGCGGTGGCCGGCGAGACCCTGGTGTTCCTGGAGGCCACTGCGGTCTTCGTGCTGGCGATCGCCGAGGTGCACGGCATCCCGATCGAGCAGCGGGAGCGCCGCCGGGCGCTGGTGCTGGCGGTGCTCGTCGGCGACGAGAGCAAGGGTGCGATCGCGGACCTGCTCGGCCCGGGCCGCACCAGCGGCGCGTGGCTGGCCGAGGGTGCCGAGATGCTGCCGCTGCCCGCGTTGTCACAGCTCAACACCCGCTTGATGCGGTATTTCGTCAAGCGATACACCCTCAAACGCTCAGCAATGGCGCTGGGCAAAATGCTGCCCGTCGGCATCGGAGCCGTCGTCGGTGGCGGTGGCAACCGAATGATGGGCAAAAAGATCGTGAACAATGCCCGCACGGCGTTTGGGCCCGCGCCCACTCGATGGCCGGTCAGTCTGCATCTGCTGCCTGCGATCGAGCCCGGACAGTAGCCGTTCGCCGACGTCTGTCGACCGGTTGTCGCAGCAGTGCTCGGCATGGTGGCGACGTGCTTCGGGAACACGTGAGAAGGGATAGCCTTTTAGGCGCGGCTACGTGCCGGGGCTGACAAGTGGGGGCAACCGTCCAAGCGCGGCTTGCCCGGACGAAGGAATTGAGGCGAGCAACTGCCGTGAGCAGTACCAGTTCACCATTCGGCCAGAACGAATGGCTTGTCGAGGAGATGTACCGCAAGTTCCGCGACGACCCCTCCTCGGTCGACGAGAGTTGGCACGAGTTTTTGGTCGACTACAACCCTGAGCCGACGACCGAGTCGATCGCCACCGGCAACGGACAGTCGGCCCCCAGCGCGGCGCCCGTGGCGCCGCCGGAGCCCGCACCGGCACCGCCTGCCACGCCGGCCCCCGCCAAGACCGCTCCCGCGGCCAACGGCGCGGCCGCCCCGGCCAAGACGCCGGCTCCCGCTGCCAAGGCGGCGCCGGCCCCTGCTCCCAAGGCCGACAGCGGCGAAGAGACCCAGGTGTTGCGCGGCGCGGCGGCCGCCGTCGTCAAGAACATGAACACCTCGCTGGAGATCCCGACCGCGACCAGCGTGCGGGCCATCCCGGCGAAGCTGATGATCGACAACCGCATCGTCATCAACAACCACCTCAAGCGCACCCGCGGCGGCAAGGTGTCGTTCACGCACCTGCTGGGCTACGCGATCGTCCAGGCGGTCAAGGCGTTCCCCAACATGAACCGCCACTTCGCCGAGGTCGACGGCAAGCCGAATTCGGTGACGCCGGCGCACACCAATCTGGGCCTGGCTATCGACCTGCAGGGCAAAGACGGCAAGCGCTCGCTGGTGGTCGCGGCGATCAAGAACTGCGAGACGATGCGGTTCGGTCAGTTCATCGCCGCCTATGAGGACATCGTGCGGCGCGCCCGCGACGGCAAGCTCACCGCCGAGGACTTCGCCGGCGTGACGATCTCGCTGACCAACCCGGGCACCATCGGCACCGTTCATTCGGTGCCGCGGCTGATGGCCGGTCAGGGCGCGATCGTGGGTGCCGGCGCGATGGAGTACCCCGCCGAGTTCCAGGGCGCGAGCGAGGAACGCATCGCCGAACTGGGCATCGGCAAGCTGATCACGCTGACGTCGACCTACGACCACCGCATCATCCAGGGTGCGGAGTCCGGCGACTTCCTGCGGACGATCCATCAGCTGCTGCTCTCCGACGATTTCTTCGACGAGATCTTCTTCGAACTGGGCATCCCCTACGAGCCGGTCCGCTGGCGCACCGACAACCCGGACTCGATCGTCGACAAGAACGCGCGGGTCATGGAATTGATTGCGGCATACCGCAATCGCGGACACCTGATGGCCGACATCGACCCACTGCGGTTGGACAAGACCCGATTCCGCAGCCATCCCGACCTCGACGTCAACACCCACGGCCTCACGCTGTGGGACCTGGACCGCGTGTTCAAGGTCGACGGGTTCGCCGGCAAGGAATACAAGAAGCTGCGCGATGTGCTCGGGCTGCTTCGCGATGCCTACTGCCGCCACATCGGCGTCGAGTACACCCACATCCTCGAACCCGAGCAGCAGAAGTGGCTGCAGGAGCGCATCGAGGTCAAGCACGAGGGACCGACGGTCGCGCAGCAGAAGTACGTGCTGTCCAAGCTGAACGCCGCCGAGGCGTTCGAGACCTTCCTGCAGACCAAATACGTTGGGCAGAAGCGCTTCTCGCTGGAAGGCGCCGAAACCGTCATCCCGATGATGGACGCGGCGATCGACCAGGCCGCCGAACACGCGCTCGACGAGGTCGTGATCGGCATGCCGCACCGCGGCCGGCTCAATGTGCTGGCCAACATCGTCGGCAAGCCCTACTCGCAGATCTTCAGCGAGTTCGAGGGCAATCTGAACCCCTCGCAGGCGCACGGCTCCGGTGACGTCAAGTACCACCTCGGCGCCAGCGGCAACTACATCCAGATGTTCGGCGACAACGACATCGAAGTGTCGCTGACCGCCAACCCGTCGCACCTCGAAGCGGTCGACCCGGTCATGGAAGGCATCGTCCGGGCCAAGCAGGATCTGCTGGACAAGGGTACCGGCGAGGACGGTTTCACCGTGATGCCGATGATGCTGCACGGCGATGCGGCCTTCGCCGGCCAGGGCGTGGTGGCCGAGACGCTGAACCTGGCGCTGCTGCGCGGCTACCGCACCGGCGGCACGATCCACATCATCGTCAACAACCAGATCGGCTTCACCACCTCGCCGCAGGACTCGCGCAGCTCGGAGTACTGCACCGACGTCGCAAAGATGGTGGGAGCCCCCATCTTCCACGTGAACGGCGACGACCCCGAGGCCTGTGTCTGGGTGGCACGGTTGGCCGTGGACTTCCGCCAGAAGTTCAAGAAGGACGTCATCATCGACATGCTGTGCTACCGCCGTCGCGGGCACAACGAAGGTGACGACCCGTCGATGACCCAGCCGTACATGTACGACGTCATCGACACCAAGCGCGGTGTCCGCAAGACCTACACCGAAAGCCTGATCGGCCGCGGCGACATCTCGATGAAAGAGGCCGAGGACGCACTGCGCGACTACCAGGGCCAGCTGGAGCGGGTGTTCAACGAGGTTCGCGAACTTGAGAAGCACGATATCGAGCCCAGCGAGTCGGTCGAGGAAGACCAGATGATCCCGCGCGGTATGACCACCGCGGTGGACAAGTCGCTGCTGGCGCGCATCGGCGACGCACACTTGGCGTTCCCCGATGACTTCAACGTGCATCCGCGCGTCAAGCCGGTGTTGGAGAAGCGCCGCGAGATGGCCTACGAGGGCAAGGTCGACTGGGCGTTCGCTGAATTGCTGGCGCTGGGAACATTTTTGGCCGAGGGCAAGCTGATCCGGTTCTCCGGGCAGGACACCCGCCGCGGCACGTTCACCCAGCGGCACGCCGTGATCATCGACCGCAAGACCGGCGTGGAGTTCACCCCGCTGGACCTGCTGACCGTCAATCCCGATGGCACGCCGACCGGCGGCAAGTTGATGGTGTACGACTCCGCACTGTCGGAGTACGCGGCGGTGGGCTTCGAATACGGCTATTCGGTGGGCAACCAGGACGCACTTGTGTTGTGGGAGGCGCAGTTCGGCGACTTCGTCAACGGCGCGCAGTCGATCATCGACGAGTTCATCAGCTCCGGCGAGGCCAAGTGGGGCCAGCTCTCCGATGTGGTGCTGCTGCTCCCCCATGGCCACGAAGGCCAGGGGCCGGACCACACCTCGGGCCGCATCGAGCGGTTCCTGCAGCTGTGGGCCGAGGGCTCGATGACGATCGCGTTGCCGTCGACCCCGGCGAACTATTTCCACCTGCTGCGCCGCCACGGTCTGGACGGGGTGCACCGTCCGCTGATCGTGTTCACGCCGAAGTCGATGCTGCGCAACAAGGCTGCCGTCAGCGACATCCGGGACTTCACCGAGCAGAAGTTCCGGTCGATCATGGAAGAGCCGACCTACACCGACGGCGACGGCGATCGCGACAAGGTCACCCGAATCCTGTTGACCAGCGGCAAGATCTACTACGAACTGGTCGCACGCAAGGAGAAGGACAAGCGCGACGACGTCGCGATCGTGCGGGTCGAGCAGCTGGCTCCGCTGCCCAAGCGGCGGCTGAGCAACACCCTCGACACCTATCCGAATGCCAAGCAGTTCTTCTGGGTGCAGGAAGAGCCGGCCAACCAGGGCGCGTGGCCGACATTCGGGCTGACGCTTCCGGAGTTGTTGCCGGAGAAGCTGACCGGGATCAAGCGGATCTCTCGCCGCGCGATGTCGGCACCGTCGTCAGGCAGCTCGAAGGTGCATGCCGTCGAGCAGCAGGAGATCATCGACGAGGCGTTCGGCTAGGCCCTCGCGCGCCGACTGTGTCCCTCGTGCACGCCGAATCGCGGTTCTGCGTGCATGAGGAGCACAGTCGCGCGCGGCTAGAAGCCCAGGTTGTTCAGGAAGGGCAGCGGGATCGGCGTCTGCCCGTTGGCCAGATCCTGCACGGCACGCGGGCAGAAGAACGACACCGCGAGACCGGTGAACATGGTGGCCGGGCCCAGGGGCCGGCCGAGCCGGTCGGCGACGGTGGACGCGATATCGGCGGTGTTCTGGCTGCGATCGGCGAGCAGCGGGCAGATCGACTGGCCCAGCTCCACGGCCTGTCCCGGGTCGATATCCGTGATGCCGGCGCTGGCCAGCGAGGTGAGGAATTCATCGGCGGTGGTGTCGGCCTGGGCGGGGGCCGCGAGCGCGATCGCGCTTGCGATCAAGCCGGCAACGGCTGCGGCGCTGGAAATCCGGCGAAACATCATGCTCTAAGCATCGCGGACGGGTATCCCCCTGTTACCCGCGGGCCCCGACCCGATACCCTTGGTCCCATTAAACACGCGTCGAACAACTCGGAGGAGCGTTCATGCAGGGTTTTGCCGGGAAGGTAGCGGTCGTCACCGGAGCCGGGTCGGGCATCGGCCAGGCGCTGGCACTCGAGCTGGGCCGATCGGGCGCCAAGCTCGCCATCAGCGATATCGACACCGAGGGCCTCGCGGTGACCGAGGAGCGTCTCAAGGCGATCGGCGTCGAGGTCAAGGCCGATCGGCTCAACGTCACCGAGCGGGAGGCCTTCGGAGCCTACGCCGACGGCGTCAAGGCGCACTTCGGCAAGGTCAACCAGATCTACAACAACGCCGGGATCGCGTACTCCGGCGACGTGGAGATCAGCCAGTTCAAAGACATCGAGCGGATCATGGACGTCGACTTCTGGGGCGTCGTCAACGGCACCAAGGTCTTCCTGCCGTATCTGATCGAGTCCGGCGACGGGCACATCGTCAACGTCTCCAGTCTGTTCGGCATCTTCTCGGTGCCCGGCCAGGCCGCCTACAACGCGGCCAAGTTCGCCGTCCGCGGCTTCACCGAGGCGCTCCGGCAGGAGATGATCCTGGCCAAGCACCCGGTCAAGGTGACGACCGTGCACCCGGGCGGAATCAAGACCGCCATCGCCCGCAATTCCACTGTGGCCGAGGGACTTGACCAGGCGGAAATGGCGAAGGCGTTCGACAAGAAGCTGGCCCGCACCACCCCGGAACGCGCCGCCGAGATCATCCTCGACGCGGTGCGCAAGAACAAGGCCCGGGTGCTGGTCGGTGCCGACGCCAAGATCCTCGACGTGATCGTGCGCATCACCGGCTCGGGCTACCAGAACCTGTTCTCCACCGTGCTGCCCAAGCTCGCCCCGCCGATGCGCTGAATTCTCTAGCGCCCCAATGGGTGTGCCGATAGCCATTCCTCGGCCACCGACCGCGGATCCCGACCCTCGGCGACATGCTGGCGCATGTCGACCAGGGAGCCGGTGTCCAGCACGCCGGCGAGCTCGTTGATCGCGCGGGCCTGCTGCTGGTCGAGTTCGTTGCGCCGATAGAGCGGCACGATGTTCTCGGCCATCACCAGCGCAGGCTTGCGGTCGGCGAGCACGACGAGCTCGCTCGGAATGCCGGTGTCCGCAGTGCCCGTCCAGCCGGCGGTGATCGCCCCGGCCCGCAGCGCCTCGAACATCGTTGCCTGGTCCGGGAATGCGCGCACCGGCGGCAGTGTGCAGCTGCCCACCACGTTCGGCAGACCACGGGCGTGCGCCACGGCGCCGACCCGCAGTCCGGCACAGTGACCGACCAAGGCGGTCAGATCGCGGCTCCCCCACGCCGTCGCGGTCGCATCAGTGACGACCAACGCGGGCTTGTCCTCGGCCGAGGTGGTGTAGTCACCGGCCGCGACGCCTTCCGGCAGGACGCCGACCATGGCGCGGTACACCTGCGAATCCGACCGCACCGTGGTCCCCGGGGCGAACTTCTGCAGCAGCCGGCCGGTGAATCCCGGCACCACACTGACGGTCCCGGAATCCAGGGCGACCAGCGGATGGTCGACGATCTCGACGTGCGCGGCGCTGCCGTACGAGCGCAGCGCCGCCGCGTACAGATTGGCCAGCAGCGTCATCTCCGGGTCGGCCGTCGCACCGACCGCCAGCGACGGACCCGGCGACGGCGATCCGCACGCGACGACAACCAGGACCAGCAGTCCCAGCACCAGCCGGCGAAA
This sequence comes from Mycobacterium sp. BK086, assembly GCA_004362315.1. Lineage (GTDB taxonomy): Bacteria > Actinomycetota > Actinomycetes > Mycobacteriales > Mycobacteriaceae > Mycobacterium. The sequence continues at coordinate 377,960 of SNWL01000007.1, read as the reverse complement.
CATCGTCGGCCCCAGAAGATTTCGCTCTAGGATTCGGCCACCGCGGCCACCGCCGCGGCCACCGCAGGCCCGACCCGCGGGTCCAGCGGACTCGGCACGATGTGATCGGCCGCCAAGTCATCACCGACGACGGAGAAGATCGCCTCAGCCGCTGCGACTTTCATCTTCTCGGTGATGCGTCGCGCACCGGCATCGAGCGCACCGCGGAACACACCGGGGAACGCCAGAACATTGTTGATCTGGTTGGGGAAGTCGCTGCGCCCGGTCGCCACGACCGCGGCGTACTTGCGTGCCACATCCGGGTGGATTTCCGGATCCGGGTTGGACATGGCGAACACGATGCTGTTCGGCGCCATCGTGGCGATGAACTCTTCGGGAACGAGTCCGGCCGAGACCCCCATGAACACGTCGGCGCCATCGAGCGCTTCGGCGATCCCACCGGTGAGCCCGCGCGGGTTGGTCCGCGTCGCCAGCTCGGCCTTGACCGAGTTCATATCGCCGCGGCCCGTGTGCAAGATGCCCTGGCTGTCCAGCACCGTGATGTCGGTGATGCCCGTGGCGAGCAGAATGTTCGTGCACGCGACGCCCGCGGCACCCGCACCCGACATGACCACCTTGAGGCTGTGCATGTCGCGATCGAGGAACTTGGTGGCTCCCATCAGCGCGGCGAGCGCGACGATCGCGGTGCCATGCTGATCGTCGTGCATGACGGGGCAGTCCAGTGCCTCGATCAGGCGCTGCTCGATCTCGAAGCAGCGGGGAGCGGAGATGTCCTCGAGGTTGACCGCACCGAACGTCGGGCGCAACCGGATGACCGTCTCCACGATCTCGTCGGGATCCTTGGTGTCCAGCACGATCGGGATGGAGTCCAGGCCCCCGAACGTCTTGAACAGTGCCGACTTGCCCTCCATCACCGGCAGCGACGCCGCAGGACCGATATCGCCAAGACCGAGCACAGCGGTCCCGTCGCTGATCACCGCGACCAGTCGGTTGGCCCAGGTGTACTTCTTGGCCAGGGTGTGATCGGTGGCAATCGCGCGGCTGACCTGGGCTACGCCCGGGGTGTAGGCGATCGACAGGGCGCGCTGGGTGTCCAGCGGCGCCTTCAGTTCGACAGACAGCTTCCCGCCCACGTGAGCGGCGAAGATCTCCTCATCGTCGATTACAACGCGGGGGGTACTCACCATTTCGGACACGGCGTCAGGGTACTCGCCCCCGAAACCTCACCGACCGGGGTTCCCCCGCCGTGAACTTCGCCGGGAAAGCTACTGGCGCGTAGCATTTCCCCTCGGGCCCACCGGGGCCTCACCCACGCCGTGAGGGGAGGTCGCATCATGCCGTCATTTCGCGCCCGGCCACAGGCCCTGTTGGGCGGGACCCGCTCACGATCCACCCCCGTCGATGCCAAGCGCATCCACGTCCCCGTCGCACGCGCCATGGTCGACTGCGCCATCTACCTCGACGGCGACCGCGTGGCCGGGAAATACACCCACGCCGCGGCCCTGGACAAGGTCCGCGAGTTCGAGTCCCTTGGCCAGAAGGCCTACGTGTGGATCGGCTTGCACGAGCCCGACGAGCACCAGATGCAAGCGGTCGCCGAGGTGTTCGACCTTCACCCGCTGGCCGTGGAAGACGCGGTGCACGCCCACCAGCGCCCGAAGGTGGAGCGCTATGACGACACGCTGTTCCTCGTACTCAAGACAGTGACGTACGTACCGCACGAGTCGGTCGCACTGGCCCGCGAGATCGTCGAGACAGGCGAGATCATGGTGTTCGTCGGCGCCGACTTCGTGGTGACCGTGCGCCACGGCGACCACACCGGACTCGCCGGTCTGCGCAAGCAGCTCGAAAGCGAGCACAAGCAGCTGTCGCTGGGCCCGTATGCGGTGATGCACGCGATAGCCGATCACGTCGTCGACACCTACCGCGATGTCAGCGAGCTGATGGAATGCGATATCGACGCCATCGAATCGGAGACGTTCTCGCCACTGACCAAGACCGACATCGAACCGATCTACATGCTCAAGCGTGAAGTCGTCGAATTGCGAAGGGCTGTCTCACCTCTCACCGTCGCACTCGGCCGGTTCAACACCGAGTTCAAAGACCTCATGTCCAAGGAAGTGTTGCGCTACATGCGCGACGTACTGGATCACCAGACCCAGGCCGCCGACCGGATCGCCTCCTATGACGAGATGCTGTCCTCGTTGGTGCAGGCCGCGCTGGCGAAGGTGGGCATGCAGCAGAACGTCGACATGCGCAAGATCTCGGCCTGGGTGGCGATCGCGGCGGTACCGACGATGATCGCCGGCATCTACGGGATGAACTTCGAGCACATGCCCGAATTGTCATGGACCTGGGGCTATCCGGCGGTACTTCTGCTGATGCTGACGGCGTGTGGCTTCCTGTACCACAACTTCCGCCGCAACCATTGGCTCTGACCGGGACTAACCCGGTTGGGCCGCACGGCGATTCGGATCCAGCACGTCCACACCGTCGTCGATCCAGGCTTGGCGCATGGCATCGGCACCCTTGAGCCGCACCCACGCCGCCTCGGTCTGCGTCACGGGTATCGCCGCCAAGAAGTGCACCGGGTCACGTGGCGCTTGCAGCGGCAGGTCGGCGACGGCCGAATCACCCAGCAGCACAGCGGTAAACGCGGCCCCCTCCCACAGTGGCGCGGACAGATCGATCAGCGCATCGGCCACGAGCACCACACCCTCGACGGCCGGAGTCGCCGCGATCACCGCCAGGCTGCGGGCCAAACCGGGCGTGGAAGTCGTGGCACGTAACGTCAGTACCACCTCGGCCCGCGGTCCGCGCAATGGATCAGCGACATCGGCTGCCGCCTCGGTCATCGGGTGCCGCGAACATCCCAGCGTCACATAGTGAGCCACACCGCTCGGGTCAGGCCCGAACCGCAACACCTCGAGGCGTTCGAGACCCAGGAATGTGACACTGGCCGAGTCCGGCTCGGCATCGATGCCCGCCTCAGCGAAGTGGCCGCGCACATGGGCGCGGACCTGATCCAGGGGCTGACTCACTCAGGCCGGCGGAATCGTCAGGTTCACACCGCTGTCGGCATCGAAGATGTGCAACTTGGTGGTGTCGAACGCCAGCTCGACGGTCTGCCCGATGGACACCTTGGACTCCGCGGAAAGCCGTGCCACGAACTCGTTCTCACCCGCGCCGGATTCCGCGGCCAGCTCGGCGAGCTGTGCCGACTTCGCGCCGTCGCCGGAGGTCGTGAAGTACACGTACTTGTCCGCACCGAGCGACTCGACCAGGTCGACCTTCACCTCGAAGGTCAGCGCGCGAATACGCTCGTAGGCGTCCAGCAGCGCGGCGTCTTCGAAGTGTTCGGGCCGCACACCGACGATGACGTTGGCGGCCTTGGGATGCCGGCCCACCACGTCGGCGACCTCTTGGCTCAACGTGACCTCGCCGAACGGCAAGCGCAACCCCATCTCGCTCAGTGTCGCCGGGAAGAAGTTCATCGCCGGTGAGCCGATGAAGCCGGCGACGAAGAGGTTCGCCGGCCGCTCGTAGAGCTCCTCGGGGGTGCCGATCTGTTGTGCCTCACCGGCGCGCAGCACCACCACCCGGTCGCCGAGCGTCATCGCCTCGGTCTGATCGTGCGTGACGTACACGGTGGTGGTGCCGAGCCGGTTCTGCAGCCTGGCGATCTCACCGCGCATCTGGACGCGCAGCTTGGCATCGAGGTTGCTCAGCGGTTCGTCCATCAGGAAAGCCTTGGGCTGGCGCACGATCGCCCGGCCCATCGCCACCCGCTGCCGTTGCCCGCCGGACAACTGCGAGGGCTTACGGTCCAGAAGTTCGGACAGGTCAAGGATTTTCGCGGTCTCCTCCACCTTCTGCGCGATCTCGGCCTTACCCATCTTGGCCAGCGTCAGCGGGAAGGCGATGTTCTGCCGAACCGTCATATGCGGATACAGCGCGTAGGACTGGAAGACCATCGCGATATCGCGGTCGCGGGGCGCCTTCTCGTTGACCCGGCCACCGCCGATGCGCAGCTCACCGGAGCTGATGTCCTCCAGGCCGGCGATCATGTTGAGCGTGGTGGACTTACCGCACCCGGACGGACCGACCAGGATGACGAACTCGCCGTCGGCGATCGTCAGGCTGAGATCCTTCACGGCGACCGCGCCGTCCGGATAACTCTTGGTGACATGGTCCAGGACTATCTCGGCCATCGAACTACCCCTTCACCGCACCGGAGGTCAGTCCGGCCACGATCCGTCGTTGGAAGATCAGAACGAACACGATGATCGGAACCGTGATCACCATCGCGCCCGCCGCGATCGAACCGGTCGGCTCCTCGAATTGCGAACTGCCGGTGAAGTTCGCGATGGCTACCGGCGCGGTGATCGCGGCGTTGGTGGCCGTCAGCGACAGCGCCAGCAGCAGGTCGTTCCAGGCGAAGATGAACACCAGGATGGCGGCCGTCACGATGCCCGGTGCGGCCAGCGGTGCGATCACCCGGCGAAACGCCTGAGCCGCTGTGGCGCCGTCCATCTTGGCGGCCTTCTCCAGATCCCAGGGAATCTCCCGGAAGAACGCCGACAGTGTGTAGATCGCCAACGGCAGCGCGAAGGTGATGTACGGAATGATCAAGCCGGGCCAGGTATCGAACAGTCCGAGCCGGCGCTCGATGTTGAACAGCGGTGTCACCAGCGAGATCTGGGGGAACATCGCGATCAGCAAGGCCGCACCGATGAGCGCCTTCTTGCCCTTGAAGTCCAGCCGGGCCACGGCGTAGGCGGCCATCCCGCCGATGACCACCGCGATCACGGTGGTGATCAGCCCGATGCCGATCGAGTTGACCAGCGCGGAGCTGAAGGCGTCGCCGTTGAAGATGCCCTTGTAGTTGTCGAAGGTGATCTCCGACGGAATCAGCTTGCCGTCCTTGACGGTTGACGTCGGCTTCAGGGACAGGCTCAGGATCCACAGCACCGGGAAGAGCGCATAGATCACCACGAGGGCGTCGATGACCACCCAGCTCGCCGCCCGCCGGGCGCCAACCCGCTCAGACATCTAGCGCCCCTCGTCGTCCGTGCCCGGCGCCGCGGCGCCGAACAACTTGATGTAGATGAATGCGATGACGGCCACCGAGAGAAAGACCAGCACGCTGATCGCCGAGCCCAGGCCGATGTTGAACGCCTTGAACAGGTTGTCGTAGCCCAGGATCGAGACCGATGCCGTGTCGTTGGCACCACCGGTGAGCACATAGATGTTGTCGAAGATCCGGAACGCGTCCAGCGTGCGGAACACCAGCGCCACCAGGATCGCCGGCTTGATCAACGGCAGCGTCACCTTGATCAGCCGCGTCCACGGGCCTGCCCCGTCCACCTGGGCCGCCTTGAGCAGATCCTCTGGTACCAGCGCCAGCCCGGCCAGCAGCAACAGTGCCATGAACGGGGTCGTCTTCCACACCTCGGCGAGGATGATGACGGCCAGCGACGGAATCTGTTGTGTCAGTGGCGCGCTGCCGTCGGGAAGCAGATTGGCCAGGTACCCGGTGCCCGGCGTCCAGGCGTAGTACCAGCTGTAGGAGGCCGCGACGGTGACGATGCCGTACGGGATGAGGATCGCGGTGCGCACCAACCCCTTGCCGAAGATGGTGCGGTGCATGACAAGTGCCAGCGCCATGCCCAGAACGAACTCGATGGCCACCGAGATCACCGTGATGACCAGGGTGACGACGAACGCCGTCCACCAATACTTGTCGGTCAGGATCGTCTGGTAGTTCTCGAACCAGATGAACTTCGTGTCGGCCGGGCTGGCGAGGTTGTAGCGCTGCAGGCTCAGCCACACGGCGTACACGATCGGATACGCGGTCACCGCCAGCATCAGCACGACGGCCGGCGTGATCAGCAGATACGCCAGCCTGCGCTGAGAGTTGCGGTCTTCGCTGCGGGCCGCGGCATTGGCCGGAGTGCGCGGTGTCGCGGCGGTCATGGGATCAGCCCCTTGCCGTCAATCGCCTTCTGCACCTGATCGGTGAGCTCGTCGGCCGTCTTCTCCGGGTCGATCTGGGTGATCGGGGCCAGCGTGGCCGAGATGCGCGTCGAGACCGCCTGATAGTTCGGCGTCGCCGGGCGCACCGCCGCGGTGGTCAGCTGATCGCGAATGATCGAGTACTGCGGATACTTCTTCTGGAACTCTGGATCGTCATACAGCGACGCGCGGACCGCGGGCAGACCGCCCTCGATCGAGGTGTACTTCTGATTCTCCAGATTCCGGATGCACCGCACGGCTTCGAACGCCTCGGCCGGATGACGGGTGGTCTTGGCCACCGCGAGATTCAGTCCGCCGAGCGTGACCCGGGTCGGCTGGCCCGGGATCACTCCCGGGTACGGCGCGAACCCGAACACCTCCTTGGCGGCGTCGAAGGCGACGGTGAACTGATCGTCGGTCGGCGAGAACGTGCCCTCGTCGTTGATGCTGCCCGCCAGTTCAGGCTTCTCATTCAGCGGCAGGAACGGCACACCGCCCTTGACGGAGTTCTCCAACATCGAAGCGAACACGAACGGCCAGTTGACCTCAAGGGCGGCTTTGCCCTGTTCGAGCGCCAGCCGCGCGGTTCCCTCATCGGTCTGCGTGACCGAAGGATCCGCACCCGGCGCGGTGGCCACCGCCTTGATGATCTGCAGCGCCTTGATCGTCGCGGCGCGGTGTTCAGCGGTGTCGGTCAGCGTGACCCGTTTGCCGTCATCGGAAAGCACCTGTCCCCCAGCGCTTTCCAGCAAAGTGTTGAACCACACCACCAAGCCCTCGTACTGCTTGGCCTGGACCGCGATCCAGCTGGGCTTGCCCTCGGCGTGCAGACGGGTGGCCTCGGCCACCATGCCGTCCCAGGTGTCGGGCGGCGGAGCAACCAAATCAGCTCGATACCAAAGCAATTGGGTGTTCGTGGTGACCGGCGCGGCGAACAACTTGTCCTGCCACTTGGCGGTCTCGAGCGGGCCGGGCAGCGTGTTGTCATTCGCGTCGGCCTCGGCCCGTCCGGCCGGATCCTCGGACAATGGCAACGCCCAACCGGCCTCGGCGAACTCCGCGGTCCACACCACGTCCAGTGCCATAACGTCGAGCGTGCGATCGTTTCCGGTCAGCCTGCGCGCCAATTGGAGCCGCTGATCGTCGGCGGCCTTGGGCAGACTGCGCTGCTCGATGCGGAACCGCCCGCCGAGCTCGTCGTTGCATCGCTTGGCGACCGCGGTGAACGTCGCGGTCTCGCTGGCCGGCGTGTAAAAACTGACGACGACGCCGTTCTCACCGGAGCTGCACGACGAGACCAGAGATACGCATGTCAGAGCGGCTATCGCGGCCGCGCCCACCCGCCGAGCGCGTGCGCCTGGGCAAGCCATCCGCAACCGCCTCCCGTCTTCTCGACACGTGGCGCAACGGTATCCGGGTCGGGGCGCGCTGCATCACGGCAGGGCATTGCCCCGCGCGCAAACCGTAGAACCCCGGCGGCGTGATGTGCAACACTCCCACGCCGTATGCAGCCCAATCGTGACCGCCAAAGCCACGATTCGGGGCCTAAATGGTCAAGCGCGCCAGCATGTCCCGCGCCTTCTCGGCGCTCTGCGGATCACACAAAACGTCGTAGCGGCCCGCCACCAGTTGCATGGTCGAACTGAAATCCCTTGTGCCACGGGCCATCGCGTACGGCACGGCCGACGTGATGAGCCCGAAGATGACGCCCGCGACCACACCGGTGATCAGCGACGCCCACGGGTTGGGGCTGAAGAAGCCCAGCACCAGGCCGATGAAGATACCCAGCCAGGCGCCGGTGATCACCCCACCGCCGAGCACCTTTGGCCACGACAGCCGGCCGGTGACCCGCTCGACCTGCATCAAGTCCACGCCGACGATGGTCACGTCCTGCACGGGGAACTGCTCGTCGGACAGATAGTCGACGGCCTTTTGCGCCTCGGCGTAGGTGGGGTAAGAACCGATCGGCCAGCCCTTGGGCGGGGTCGGCAGGCCCACCGGCCCGCGACGGGACGCGGCGGAGCCGCCGCCTGGGTTCTGACCCGGGGTGAAAGGACTGGTCATAACTGAACATTCTCCTGTCGTGCGCACCGTTTGTCGCGTCGCTGCCACCAGCCTGCCCGACGGCAAGCCAGTCCCGCGCCACCTGCACATACGCTAGGTTGATCAGCATGACAGCTTCCGGCGGCGACTCCGGCGAAAAGCCGCAGAACGCAGGCGATCAGAGTCCCTCCGAAGGGACTTACGAAGCCCCGTCGCTCGAAAAAAACCCCACGCCGCCCAGCTACGAGGCAGCCCCGTCGGGGTATGAGCCGTCCCCGCCCGCCTATGAGGCGCCCAGCGCGTACCCGCCGCCGTCGGACTACCCCGCGCCCACGTATCTGCCGCCGGGCTACGCCCCGCAACCGGGTTACCCGCCGCCGGCCCCCGGTGGTTACGGAGCGCCGGGCTATTCAGAGCCGACGCCGTACTACCCGCCCCCGCAACCGGGCGGCGCATATCCGCCGCCGCCGCCACCGCAATACGGCGCCGCGCCCTATCCGGGCGGCTACGGCTATCCCGCACCGCCGACGGGAACCAACACGTTGGCGATCGCGTCGTTGGTGACCTCGGTCCTCGGGATCCCGTTGTTCTGTCTCTGGATCCTGTCCGTCGTCGGCGTCGTGCTGGGCGTCATCGCCCTCAACCAGATCAAGCAGACCCGCCAAGGCGGCTATGGCATGGCGGTCGCCGGGATCGTGCTCGGCGCGGCCACATTGGTCATCAGCGGAATCTGGACGATCGTCGGGATCGTGGCGCAATGACCATGCCGCCGCCGCCCGACGGCACGCCCAAGCCCACCGATCCCTATGCCCCGGTGGACTATCCGGCGAATTACCCGACGCCGTATCCGCCGTATCCGGCACCCTCGGGGTATCCGCCCCCGTCGGCTTATCCCCCGCCCACGGGCTACCCGTACCCGAACTACGCGGGCTACACCGCCGATCCCTACGATCCGTACCGGCCCACCAAACCGCCCGGCACCAACGGCAAGGCCATCGCGGCGCTGGTGACCTCGCTGGCCGGCCTGCTGTTGTGCGGTCTGCCGTCGATCGCCGGGATCATCCTCGGGATCATTGCCATGCGCGAGACCAAGCGCACCGGCCAGGACGGGTTCGGACTGGCGGTTGCCGGGCTGGCGATCGGCGCCGTGGTCGTGGTCGGGTACGTGTTGTGGTTCGTGTTCTGGGTGCTCGTGGCGGCCACCGTCCCGTCGTCCCCCGACTACTACCCCTAGCTAGGCCGGCGGCGCGAACCGTTCGCCCTGGCGGGCCATCCCGGCCGCCCGGCCTTTGCCCGCGACCACCAGTGCCATCTTGCGACTGGCTTCGTCGAGCATCTCGTCACCGAGCATCACCGCCCCGCGCGAGCCGCCGGCTTTCGAGGTGTGCCATGCGTAGGCCTCGAGAATCAGCTCGGCACGGTCGTATTCGCCTTGGCGGGGACTGAAGATCTCGTTGCCCGCGGCGATCTGATCGGGATGCAGCACCCACTTGCCGTCGTACCCCAGCGCCGCGGCGCGGCCGGCGACCCGGCGGAACGCGTCGGTGTCACGCACCTTCAGATACGGCCCGTCGATCGCCGCGATCCCGTGCGCGCGCGCCGCGACCAGGATCGTCATCAGCACGTGGTGATAGGCGTCGCCGACGTCGTAACCCTCGGGCTGCTCGCCCACCACCAGGGTGCGCATGTTGAGACTGGCCATCAGGTCGGCCGGTCCGAGCACCAGGGCCTGAACCCGCGGCGCACCCGCGATCGCGTCGATGTTGGTCAGCCCCTTGGCATCTTCGATCTGCGCGTCGATCCCGATCCCCCCGACCGGAAGGCCGTGGGTGAGCTCGAGCTGGGTGAGCAACAGGTCCAGTGCGTGCACATGGCTGGCGTCGGTCACCTTCGGTAGCACGATCACGTCGAGGTGGCCGTCGCGCGCGGACGCCACCTCCGACACCACGTCGATCACATCGCTGTACGTCCACGGCGTCGTCCAGTCGTTGACGCGCACGCCGCGCAGCTGACCCGCCCAGCCCGGGCTTGCCAGGGCCGCACCGACCTGTTTGCGGGCCTGCGCCTTGGCATCTGGCGCGACCGCGTCTTCCAGGTCGAGGAACACCTCGTCAGCGGGCAGGCTCTTGGCCTTCTCGATCATCTTGAGATTGCTGCCAGGAACTGACAGGCAGGTTCGGCGGGGTCGATAAGCGTTCTCCACGCTTACACTCCTACCCTTTGAGTCATGGCGTCGGTGAACAGGGTGTACGCGGCGCGGCTGGCAGGACTGGCCGTGCTCGGGCCGGACGGTGAGTCCCTTGGCCGGGTGCGCGACGTCGTGATCAGTATGAGCATCGTCCGCCAGCAGCCGCGCGTCCTGGGCCTGGTGGTCGAAATGCTCACCCGCCGAAGGATTTTCGTTCCCATCCTGCGGGTCACCGCCATCGAGCCGAACGCCGTCACGCTCAATACCGGCAACGTGTCGCTGCGCCGCTTCGCCCAGCGCCCCGGCGAAGTTCTGGTGCTCGGCCAGGTTCTGGACAGCCGGGTCCGCGTCGACGATCCCGAGATTCCCCAGATGGCCGGCGTGGACGTGGTGGTGGTCGACCTGGCCATCGAGCAGATCCGCACCCGCGACTGGGTGGTCAGCCGGGTGGCCGTGCGCAGCCACCGGCGGCTGGGCCGGCGCTCGACAGTGCAGGTGGTGGACTGGGACAACGTGCAGGGGCTCACCCCGTCCGCGTTGGCGATGCCGGGCCAGGGTGTGGCCCAGCTGCTGCACCAGTTCGAAGACAAGCGCCCGATCGAGGTGGCCGACGCCATCCGCGATCTGCCGGCCAAACGCCGTACCGAGGTGATCCAGGCGCTCGACGACGAACGGCTGGCCGACATCCTGCAGGAGCTGCCGGAAGACGACCAGACCGTCCTGCTGCTGCAACTGGACACCGAGCGCGCCGCCGACGTGCTCGAGGCCATGGATCCCGACGACGCCGCCGACCTGCTCGGCGTGATGAATCCGACCGAGGCCGAAGTGCTGCTGCGCCGGATGGACCCCGAGGATTCCGAGCCGGTGCGACGACTGCTGAGTCACTCGCCCGACACCGCCGGTGGTCTGATGACGTCGGATCCGGTGGTGCTCGCCCCCGACACCACGGTCGCCGAGGCGCTGGCCCGGGTGCGCGATCCCGATCTGACGCCGGCGCTGGCGTCCCTGGTGTTCGTGGTGCGCCCGCCGACCGCCACCCCCACCGGCCGCTACCTGGGCTGCGTGCACCTGCAGGCACTGCTGCGCGAACCGCCCGCCAACCTGGTCAGCGGCATCGTCGACACCGACCTGCCGAGCCTGCTGCCGGAGACCTCGCTGGCCGGGGTGACGCGGTACTTCGCCGCCTACAATCTTGTCTGCGGTCCGGTCGTCGACGAGCAGAGCCACCTGCTGGGCGCGGTGTCCGTCGACGACGTGCTCGACCATCTGCTGCCCGACGACTGGCGGGAGAGCTTCGAGGATCCGCATCTGAGCGCAGAGGGGACGACATGAGCGACTCGTCTGCGCGCCAGCGGCTGGACACCCCGCGCACGTCGCGGCGGCCGGTGTTCAACGTCGACCCCGAAGCGGTCGGCAATTTCAGCGAATCGATCGCCCGCTTCCTGGGCACCGGCCGCTACCTGGCCTGGCAGACGATCATCGTCATCGTCTGGATCGCGCTGAACCTGTTCGCGGTGACCTGGCAGTGGGACCCCTACCCGTTCATCCTGCTGAACCTGGCGTTCTCCACCCAGGCCGCCTACGCGGCGCCGCTGATCCTGCTGGCGCAGAACCGGCAGGAGAACCGGGACCGGGTCTCACTCGAGGAAGACCGCAGGCGCTCCGAGCAGACGAAGGCCGACACCGAGTTCCTGGCCCGTGAGCTCGCCTCGCTGCGGTTGGCGGTCGGCGAGGTGGCCACCCGCGACTACCTGCGCCGCGAGCTCGAAGAGATCCGCGAGTTGCTGGAATCGCTGCAGTCCGACGGCGGCGGCAAGCCCAAGAAGGACAAAGCCAAGAGAGCCCGGCAAGCCGTCGACCCCGTCGTCGAGGAAAGTCAGCCGTGACAAAGGTGACCATTGGATACCACTGAGGTCACGAAGGTATGTATGGTGACTTGGTTCACAGGCGCAGGCTTTTGTTGAGGACGGACGAGTGGGCATAGGACACCGCGTCACCGGGTTGGTGCGGAAACCTGCGTTCGGAATTGCTGTACTCACTCCTGTCGTGCTCGCCGGCGCCGTCGGTGCCGCCCCCCAATTTCCGCACCCGCCGGTCGTCGGCACCGAAGTCACCCCGCTGGCCGCGGTCTCCCCGCAGACCGACACCTCGGGTGCGACCGTCGTCGCGCTTTCCAAGCAGCCCACCAACTTTCACTTCGCCGCCGCGGCGACGCCGTCTGTCCCGCCGCCGGCCATCGTGGTCAGCTCACCGGGGTCCATGCGGATCCCCTCGGTGGCGCTGGCCGCATACCGCAACGCCGAGCAGGCGATGGCCTCCACCGCACCGGGCTGCGGGCTGAGCTGGAACCTGTTGGCCGGCATCGGCCGCATCGAGTCCGGGCACGCCAACGGCGGCGCCACCGATGCGCGCGGCACCGCGATCAACCCGATCTACGGCCCGACGCTCGACGGCAGCCTGTCGGGCAATGAGGTCATCGTGCAGACCGTCCAGGCCGGGCGGCCCGTCTACGCCCGGGCGATGGGACCCATGCAGTTCCTGCCGGGCACCTGGTCGCGCTACGCCGCCGACGGCGACGGCGACGGCAAGGCCGATCCGCAGAACGTGTACGACGCGGCGCTGGCCGCGGCCCGCTACCTCTGCAGCGGTGGACTGAACCTGCGCAACCAGTCGCAGGTGCTGACCGCGATCCTGCGCTACAACAACTCGATGGCCTACGCCCAGAACGTGCTGGGCTGGGCCGCCGCCTACGCCACCGGCGTGGAACCGCTCAACCTGCCGCCGATCGTCGGGCCGGTGCCGGCGATGGGCGATGCGCACCTGGAGAACCCCGAGGGTCTGGGCCCGGGCCTGCCGCTCAACGCGATCGGCCTGCCGTCCACCGATCCGCTGACGCAGATTCCGCTGATCAACCTCGGCAACTCCGAGACCGCCGGATCGCTGGCCCTGGGCCCCCTGCCCGGACCGGCGAACGCGCTTCCCGGACTGCCCTGCCAGGTGATCTGCCTGGGTACGCAGGCACCGCCGCCGGTGACGGCCGACGCTGCGCCGGAAGCTCCGGCGCCCTGGCCGCCGCCGTGGCAGCCGCCGTGGGCGATGCCGCCCCCACCGCCGCCGGCTGAGCCCGCCCCGGAGTTGATCGCTCCGGCGGTTGCGCCTGCGCCGCTGCCCGCCGTGCACGGCGCGCTGCCCGGGCCTGCCGCCTAGTTCACCCTTGCGAGGCGCCGCCTAGACTCGGCGCTGATGTCCGAGAAGAACGAGCTGCAAACCCAGGTCCGCATCGCGCTGGGCAAGGTGATCGATCCTGAGCTGCGCAAGCCCATCACCGAGCTCAACATGGTCAAGAGCATCGCTGTCGGCGACGACAGCGCCGTACACGTCGAGATCTACCTGACCACCTCCGCGTGTCCGAAGAAGACCGAGATCAGCGAGCGGGTGACCCAGGCCGTCGCCGACGTGCCCGGCACCGGCGCGGTGACCGTCGCGCTGGACGTGATGAGCGACGAGCAGCGCACCGAACTGCGCAAGCAGCTGCGCGGTGACGCGGCCGAACCGGTGATCCCCTTCGCCCAGCCCGGTTCGCTGACCCGGGTGTACGCCGTCGCCTCCGGCAAGGGCGGGGTCGGCAAGTCCAGCGTGACGGTGAACCTGGCCGCCGCGCTGGCGGCCCGCGGCCTGTCGGTCGGGGTGCTCGACGCCGACATCTACGGCCACTCGGTGCCCAGGATGATGGGCACCGACGACCGGCCCACGCAGGTCGAGTCGATGATCGTGCCGCCGATCGCCCACGACGTGAAGGTCATCTCGATCGCCCAGTTCACTCAGGGCAATGCGCCGGTGGTGTGGCGTGGGCCGATGCTGCACCGCGCGCTGCAGCAGTTCCTGGCCGATGTGTACTGGGGCGACCTCGACCTGCTGCTGCTGGACCTGCCGCCGGGTACCGGCGATGTGGCGATCTCGGTGGCGCAGCTGATTCCCGGCGCGGAGATCCTGGTGGTGACGACCCCGCAGCTGGCGGCGGCCGAGGTGGCCGAGCGGGCCGGCGCGATCGCGCTGCAGACCCGGCAGCGGATCGTCGGCGTCGTGGAGAACATGTCCGGACTGCTGATGCCCGACGGCACGACGATGCAGATCTTCGGTGAGGGCGGCGGCCGTCAGGTCTCGGAGAGCCTCAGCCGATCGGTCGGCGCGGATGTGCCTCTGCTGGGCCAGGTTCCGCTGGATCCGGCGTTGGTCGCCGCGGGTGATTCCGGGGTGCCGCTGGTGCTGTCGGCGCCGGATTCGGCGGCAGGCAAAGAGCTGCGCGGGATCGCCGACAAGCTGGCGGCGCGGCGGCGCGGGCTGGCCGGGATGTCGCTGGGCCTGGACACCACCCGACACCTCTGATCACCGGTTTCGGCGCGAAAACCGCCGCTGAGCGAACGAAAACGCGCCGAAATCGCTAGTGGCTAGGTGGCGTCGGCGTCGTAGGGTGCCGGCGTACCGGGCGGCAGCGGCTCAGGCTTGGTCAACGAAGGCGGGGCCGGCTGCGGCGGCGGAGCGCTGTGCGGCTTCTCCTTGTTCTCCGGCGACTGGAACGCCTCGTTGAGCCACGAGTCGTCGCCGTCGAGCAGGTGTTTGGTCAGCGCTGCCCGTGGTGTCATCCCCCGCAGCTTCTGCAGCTCGCTGAGCGGCTGGCGGAAGTCCTCGAACTCAGGTCCCAGATCGTCGCGCAGCTGGCTGGTGGCTCCGCTGATGTAGTCGCGGGCCTGCCGCAGCGAATTGGATGTCCACCGGATGGCGCCCGGCAGTCGTTCCGGGCCGAGGATCACCAACCCGATGACGACCAGCAGGAGCATTTCGCCCCACCCGACGTTGGCGAACATCGCGTCAGTTGTCCGGCGCGGGGTTCACCGTCAGCGTCACCTTGCGGCCGTCGCGGATGACCTCGATGGGGGCGTCCTGCCCGATTTTGAGCTGCCGGATCGCGACCGCGAATTCGTCGGCGTCGGCCACCGTGCGGTTACCGACCTTGACGACGATGTCGTTCTCCAGGATGCCGGCCTTCTCGGCGGGGCTGCCGGCCTTCACGTTGGCCACCTGGGCACCCTGCGCGAGGTCGTTGCTGACCGAGCGAGCCGAGAGCCCGAGCGTCGGGTGCGAGACCTTGCCGTCCTTGATCAGCGCCTCGACGGTCTCCTTGACCTCGTTGACCGGGATCGCGAAGCCGAGACCACTTGCGCTGTCGGACAACGACTTTCCGGCGGTGTTGATACCGATCACTTCGGAGTTCATGTTGATCAGCGGACCACCGGAGTTCCCGTGGTTGATCGAGGCGTCGGTCTGGATGGCATCGATCACGGTGTCGGTGTCCGAGCCCTCACCGGACAGCGGGATCGGGCGGTGCAGCGCGCTGATGATGCCGTGGGTGACGGTACTGCGCAGACCCAGCGGGGCGCCGGCGGCGATCACCTCGTCCCCGACGTGCACCTTGTCGGAATCGCCGAACCGCGCGACGGTGAGGTTGTTGACGTTGTCCACCTTGAGCACGGCCAGATCGGTCTTCGGATCGCGACCGACGAGGTTGGCCGGCACCGACTTGCCGTCGTTGAACACCACCGAGATCTTGAACTTGCTCGGGTTGTTGGCGGCGTCGGAGATGACGTGGTTGTTGGTGACGATGTAGCCGCGGCCGTCGACGACGACGCCGGAGCCCTGGGCACCCTCGTCGTCGCTGACCGCCTCGATCGTGACGACGGAGTCGGCCACCGACGCGGCGACCTTGGCGAACCGGCCGGGCGGAACCTCACCGGTGCTGTTGGTGGCCAGCGAGACCTTGGACGTGGTGAAGGCCTCGACGACCTCGGCCGTCTTGCGCCCCACCCAGCCGCCGGCGAAACCGATCAGCAGCGCGATGATGCCCAGCACGGCCAGCGAGACGTAGGACACCCGCCCGCCGAAGAGCACCTCGCGCAGGCCGAGCTTGCCGGTCGGCGCGGCCACCACGACGGGTGCGGCCTGCTGCATCGCCGGCGTCCCCAGTCCGGCGGCAGCGCCCGGATCCCGCCACGGATCGTCGGGCTCGTCCGAATCGTCATTCTGGGCGTCGAGCGCCCCGGCGTCGGCCGGGTGGCGCTGCAGTGAATCACCGACCGAGCCGGGCGGCCTGCCGAAGGCCTCGCCGAGCACGGGATCCGGCGGACGATCCTTGGGCTGAAATTCGACTTCGCCGCGGAACTTGGCCGGGCGCAGCTCCTCGGCGACGAACGAGCCGTCGACACCGTTCGGGCGACCGAAAGCACGGGTGGCGGCCGGGTCGACCGCGGGCCGCGACACGGGACGCGGAGCCAGGCGGGGGCTGCTGCCCGAGTTGTCCTGATTGGGGCTCAAGTTCAACCTCTATCCAAGCGCTCAGCCGTGAGCGCGCGCGATGGGACCGAGCACGAAGCAGCTCGACTTCTCATCCACCCTACCGGCGCTTACGCCGGTCGCGGTCTGAGCCGTCAGCTAACTGATCGGCGAGTCCCGGCGAGGGGCCGACAGGCTCGTCCGGCGCCGACTGCGGGATCTGCGACAACAGCCCCAACAGGCTGCTCGGCATGCTGATCGGCATCGAGTCACGCAGCGCCGTGCGGGCCTGGGTCTGACCCTCGACCTCGGCGGCGCACTCCGCGCACAGCGACAAATGATGTGCCGCGCGCAGGTGGGCGTTCATCCGCAATTCGCCGTCGACGTAGGCGGCGATCGCCTCGGAGGACAGGTGTTCGGTCGAGCCGAACTGGCGGGGTGCACCGACGGGGGCGTCACTTTGAGAGGCGAACTGAGAGGGCAGCCAAGAGAATGCTCGACGGAACATGTGTCCACGGTCGACCATCGCTGCGCTCCTCTCGGTCGCGTTAATTTTCCGCGCCGCTAGGTCGAATGTAGCGCGCGCAGCGCCATACGACAGAACATGACGACTACTTTGTCCGGTCCCCGGACAGAGCGGACTACGCCGATTCGGCGATGAAGTCAGCAATTCCCCGCTGGCCGGAGTGGGCCGCGAGGTAGTCGCGCAAGGCCTGCCGGCCACGGTGAATGCGACTGCGCACGGTCCCCAGCTTGACGCCCAGCGTCGCGCCGATCTCCTCGTAGGACAGACCCTCGATGTCGCACAGGACCACTGCCGCACGGAATTCGGGCGCCAGTGAATCCAGGGCGGCCTGCAAGTCCGCGCCCAGCCGCGAGTCGTGATAGATCTGCTCGGGGTTGGGCTCGTCGGCCGGCACCCGGTCATAGTCCTCGGGCAGCGCCTCCATGCGAATGCGGCCGCGACGACGGACCATGTCGAGGAACAAGTTCGTGGTGATGCGGTGCAGCCAGCCTTCGAACGTGCCGGGCTGGTAGTTCTGCACGGAGCGGAACACCCTGATGAAGGTCTCCTGGGTGAGGTCCTCGGCGTCCTGCTGGTTACCCGACAGGCGGTAGGCCAGGCGATAGACCCGGTCGGCGTGCTGACGCACCAGCTCGTCCCAGGACGGCATGGCCGTCCGGTCGCCGGTCGCGTCGAACACCGCGGTGCCCTGCAGCTCCTCGGACGGTTCGACCCAGTCGGTGTCGCCATACTGCTCGGCGTGCGACATGTGGGCGGGAGCCATCAATTGGGTGGTCGTCGGATCCTCCTGATCGATCTGCGCTGACGGCTGGCTGCCGCCGGACGCATCAAGTGACACAACACGAGCGCGTTCTGGCACATTCCCCGACCAGCGTGGCCCTTGTTCCATGCCCGCTACCGTTCCCCAAACCTGTGTGGGGCTGATTTGAGCTAACTAAGGTTTGACTAAGAAATACTTTCGTTATCATTTCGTGCCCTGATCTGAGGCTTCGCGCGCGGCGCGTCGGGCTTGACGGGCGACGATCCGCGCGCCGCACCGGTCCAACCCCCGGGTCGCTGCGCTCCTGCCCGCCGAGCCCCGGACACCGGGCGCGCCTGCCCACCCGGTGATCCGGTTGGCTCTACGCTGCTGAGAATGGCCACTACCGAGGACCAATCAGGCCAACCGGAGGCCAGCCGTGCCGACCGGATCCTCGCCCACGCCGAGGGTTCGATCTCCGAGGACGCCATCGTCGCGGCCGCCAGGGAGCGGGCCGTGGACGCGGGCGCCGGGGCTGTCACGCCGGCGGTCGGGGCGCTGCTCAGCGTGCTGGCGCGACTGTCGGGCGGCAAAGCGGTCGTCGAGGTCGGCACCGGCGCGGGTGTCAGCGGGCTGTGGCTGTTGTCGGGCATGCGCGAAGACGGCGTCCTGACCACGATCGACATCGAGCCCGAGCACCAGCGCACCGCCAAACAGGCGTTCAACGAGGCCGGAATCGGGCCATCGCGCACGCGGCTGATCGCCGGGCGGGCCCAGGAAGTCCTCACCCGGCTCGCCGACGAGTCCTATGACTTGGTGTTTCTCGACGCGGCGCCCTCCGACCAGGCTGATTTCGTGGTCGAGGGCATACGACTGTTGCGTCCCGGCGGCGTGATCGTCGTGCACCGCTCGGCGCTGGGTGGTCGCGCCGGGGATCCGGCGGCCAACGACGCCGAGGTGACGGCGGTGCGGGAAGCTGCCCGGCTGATCGCCGAGGACGAGCGACTCACCCCGGTCCTGATTCCACTGGGCGACGGGATTCTGGTCGCCGCCCGCGACTTCTGAATCGCGCTACGCCACACCTTTGTGCGGGATCATCCCCGGCGAACCCATGATGATCTCGGCGAGGCGCGCGGTCGCCCGGCTGAGCTCGCTCGCCGGCCGCGACGCCAGATACACCTGCCAGGTCACCGGCGTAGCCAGGTCGATCTTGCGTAGATGCGACATGTGCCGCGCTTCACTGCGGGGCATCACCGCACTCCCCGCTCCGCGCGCGATGAGTTCGGCCATCTCGGGAAGACCCAGCGTCAGCTCGTGATGGCAGGGCGTCTCGAGCCCAACCGTGTGAAAGGCGTCATCGATCACACTGCGCAGACCGAATCCCGGCGGAAAACCGACGAGGGTTTCCTGCGCCAGATCGCTGATCTCGACGACGTTGCGGCCGGCCAACGAATGGTCGGGACGGCAGACGAACGCGAGTGGATCCTCGAACAACAGGTTCATCTCGAGCTGCTGCGGGAAGCGCTGAGGTGCCGAGATCAGAGCCAAATCCAGTGAGCCGTCGATCAGGGCCGGCAGGTAGGCCCATGAGCCGGTGGTGGACAGGTGGGAGCGAAGACGAACCCGCGGGTTCTCCTCGACGAAGTCACCCAGCGCCTTGACGTAGTCCAGCGGGCCGAACGACAGCAGCACCCCGAGGTTGACAGTGCCGGAGATGCTCGTGTTCAGCTCGAGCATCGAATCCTTGGCAGTTTGAGCCGCGCGTAAGACCTCGGCGGCTCGATCCCGGAACTCCGCGCCGGCAGCCGTCAGTTTGATGCGCTGACGGCTCCGATCAAACAATTGCACGCCGAGTTCGTGTTCAAGTTTGCTGATACTCGTCGACAGTGCAGATTGCACGACGTTCGCCCGGTCGGCGGCGCGAGAGAAACTCATCTCACCAGCGACAACCATGAAGTATTCGAGCTGGCGAAGTTCCACCCCGAGAACTTATCAGATGATTCTCTCAGCTGCTGATTATTAGCTGTGTGCTCAACTAGTGGAATTCCAGCAAACTTTTTATCGGGCAATTCATCGCGTCGATGAATGGGTGCGATCTAAAGCCGAGATGTCATCGCAATCAAGAATGACCGTTATCGAAATTTTTCATTGGACATGCAATAACCTCGCTGCTTACATGGTCAGCACCACCCCAAAGGTGATGTGTGGCAATGAGATTGCAGGAATGTTTCGGAGCGGCCAGAAGAGGCTACAAAGGCTGATCGAAGGGGGGAGTCATGGATCCGCAACTCAGCACCGTTATGGTCGCGGTATTGATCGCGCCCTTCATCCTCTTCGGAATTGCGGCACTCGGTGCCGACCTCTCGCAAAGTCGACGTGACCGCCGAGAGCGCGTCATCGCGAGCTGGGGAGAGCTGCGTATCACCGAGAGCTTTCTGATCGTGGGCTACCACCGGAACGCTCAGCGAATTCCACTGGCCGGCCTGACCGTCCGCGTCACCGAAACCGGCTCCCCTGCCGACGGACCGGGCGGGCATCGGGTCCACGTGACCGTCGCAGGCGCCGGCGCTGAGAGCGTCCAGCAGAGCCAGCCGCACTCCGTCGGCTCCCTGACCGGGGCCCGGATGTTCGAGATCCTGTTCAACCGGACCGCTCCGGCACCCGTCGCGCCGGTCGCGGCTGCCGTCGAGGCGCCCGCCGTGCGCTGGGCCGCCTGACCGTACTCCCCCTCTGGGCTTTACCGGAGTCGATGCTTGACGTTTGATTGAACGCGTGTTTAGCATTCTAAACATGCGTTCAACCGACCTGACGACAGCCGCGAGGATCCGCGACGCCGCCATCGAGCAGTTCGGTGCACACGGGTTCAGCGTCGGGGTCCGCGCGATCGCCGAGGCCGCAGGCGTCAGTCCCGGGCTGGTCATCCACCATTTCGGCTCCAAGGACGGCTTGCGTCAGGCGTGTGACGACTTCATCGCCGAAGAGGTTCGCAGCGAGAAGTCCGAGACCATCCGCTCCACCGACCCGGCCACCTGGCTGGCCGCCGCGGCCGAAATCGAGTCGTTCGCGCCGATGATGGCCTACCTGGTGCGCAGCATGCAGGCCGGCGGAGAGCTCGCCAAGAATCTCTGGCGCACGATGTTCGCCAATGTCGAGAGCTACCTCGACGAAGGCGTTCAGGCCGGCACCGTGCGACCCAGCCGCGACCCGGCCGCCCGGGCCCGATACCTGGGCATGGCCGGCGGCGGCGCGTTCCTGCTCTACCTCCAGCTGCACGACAACCCGACCGACTTGCGGGCCGTCCTGCACGACTACGCCAACGAGATGATGCTGCCGGCTCTGGAGCTCTACACCGAGGGCCTGCTCACCGACTCGACGATGTTCGACAGCTTTGCCGCCCACGGCGAGATCGACACCCACCCCAAGGGAGAACCAGATGACGATGGCCTCGGCACCGACAGCGCGCACTGACACTGCCGCAGTCGAAATCCAGGGATTAGTAAAGACTTTCGGCCGCACCCGCGCCCTGGACGGGATGGACCTGACCGTCAGGGCGGGCTCGGTCGCCGGCTTCCTGGGACCAAACGGCGCCGGCAAGTCCACCACGATCCGCATTCTGCTGGGGCTACTGCGCGCCGACGGCGGGACCGTGCGACTCCTCGGTGGTGATCCGTGGCACGACGCCGTGGCGCTGCACCGGCGGATCGCCTACGTGCCCGGCGATGTGACGTTGTGGCCGAACCTGACCGGCGGGCAGGTTATCGACTTTCTCTGCGGGCTGCGCGGCGGGGCCGACCCGCGGCGCCGAGACTGGCTGATCGAGCGGTTCGAACTGGATCCCCACAAGAAGGCACGCACCTACTCCAAGGGCAATCGCCAAAAGGTCGCGCTGGTCGCCGCGTTCGCCACAGAAGCCGACATCTACATTCTCGACGAACCCACCTCAGGTCTCGATCCGTTGATGGAGAACGTCTTTCAACAGTGCGTGCAGGAGGTCGCCCGTCGCGGCGCCGCGGTACTGCTGTCCAGTCACGTGCTGGCCGAGGTCGAAAAGGTCTGTGACACAGTCACCATCATCCGCGCCGGGCGCACGGTTCAATCCGGTTCGCTGGCTCAGCTACAACACTTCATGCGGACCACCGTGACGGCACGCACGCACCGCGATCCCAGCGTGGTGAGCAGATGGCCGGGCGTGCACGACGCTGACCTTCGCGACGGACAGATCCGCTTCACCGTCGGCCGCGACGTCTTGGAGCCGACGATGGTGCACCTTGCCCAGTTGGGTCTGATGGATCTCACCGTGACACCGGCCTCGCTGGAAGACCTGTTCCTGCGCGAATACCGGACGCCCCAGCGATGACGACGATCGCGCCGGCATCGTCCCCGCTGACCGGCACCGTCGCGCTGGTCCGTTTCGCACTGCGCCGCGACCGGATCCGGTTGGCGGTCTGGATGTCGTCGCTCACGCTGATGATGGTCTACGCCCCCAACGCGATCAAGCTCGCCTATCCCGACGAGGCCCAGCGCCAAGCGCGGGTCAACCTGCTGAAGACGCCCGCCGGAATCATGTTGGGCGGACCCATGTTCGGCGGCAACGAGACCGACCTCGGGGTCATGATGGCCAGCGAGCTGACCCTGACGCTGATCGTCGCGACCTCGATCCTGGCCGTGCAGACCATCGTTCGGCACACCCGCGCCGAGGAGGAGAGCGGCGCCGCCGAACTGGTGCTGTCCTCGATCGTGGGCCGGCACGCCCGCACCGGCGCGGCGTTGACCGTCATGGCCCTGGTGAACGCCGTTCTGACGGTGACGATGACAATCGCCATGGCGGCCAGCGGTTTTGGCGTGATCGACACCGCGGCGATGTGTGTGGGCATCACGGCGGTGGCCACCGTCTTCGGGTCACTGGCGGCACTGTTCGCCCAACTCTGGCGACAGGCCAGGACCGTCACCGGCGCAACGCTGGCGGCGCTGGCCGCCGCGGTGCTGGTGCGCGGGGCCGGTGACGTGATCGACAACTCGGGCAGCGTCCTGAGCTGGTTCTCCCCTATCGCCTGGGCACAGCAGATGCGCCCGTTCGTGGCGCTGCGCTGGTGGCCGCTCGCTCTGCTGGTGGTGCTGGCTGCCGCACTCGTCGCGGCCGCGCTGGTCCTGGAGGCCCGCCGCCAGTACGACGACGGCGTGCTGGCCTCGTCAGGCGAGCGCACCCGGGCCCGCCCGGTCGGCGGGGTGTTCGGCTTGCAGATGGTGATCCAGCGCGGCCTGACGCTGGGCTGGGCGATCGGACTGCTGATCGCCGGGGCGGCCTTCGGATCGATGACCAAGTCACTGCTGGACGCCGCGAGCGGCAATGAGCTACTGGCCCGGGTCCTTTCGGCACAGGGCACCGACGGCGTCTACACCACGATGACGCAGTTCCTGGCCGCCGCGACGACGGCCTATGTGGTCACCGTGGTGGTGCGACTGCACCGCGACGAGGAATCCGGGATCGGCGAGGCCGTGCTGGCGGGTTCGGTGTCGCGGTGGAAGTGGCTGCTGTCGGCGGTCGGAGCGGCATTGACCGGTGCGGCGATCCTGCTGTTCTGTGCGGGCCTGGGCAACGGCCTGGGCGCAGGGCTGACGTTGGGCGAACCGCAGATCATCGTGCGGCTGACCCTGGCCGCGCTGGCATTCCTGCCCGCGATGGCCGTCATCGCCAGTGTCGCCGCGCTCGCCGTCGCGTTGCGGCACCCCGGTATCGGCTGGCTCGCAGTGACATTCGTGGTGACATCGTTGTACCTCGGCGCACTGCTGCGGTTGCCCCGTTGGCTGATCGACGCCTCGCCGGTGGGCCGCACCACTGCTCCCTCGTCGATTTCTGTTGTGACGCTTGGCGTCGTGGTCGTCATTGCCATCGCGGTCACGCTGACCGCCGGATTCCTCTATCGTCGCCGCGACGTTGTCTAGGAGAACAATGAACATGTTGCTTCGCATCGTGATCTCGTCGGTCCTCGGCATCATCGCGTTCGCAATACTGCTGTTCGTCCCTGCGGGCACCCTGAACTATTGGCAGGGTTGGGCATTGCTGGCGGTGTTCTCCGTGATGAGCTTGGCGCCGACCCTGTTCATCAACCGCATCGACCCCGCTGCCATCGAACGCCGCACCCATGCCGGCGTGAAGGCGGAGACACGCCCCGTCCAAAAGGTGGTGATCGCCGGAACATTCGTCGTGTTCGCCGCGATGCTGATCGTGCCGGCGCTGGACTACCGGTTCGGCTGGTCGCATGTCCCCGGATGGCTGTCGGTGGTCGGCGACGTGATGGTGGTCGCCGGGCTGGGCCTGGCGATGCTGGTCGTCTTCCAAAACCGTTATGCCTCAGCCAATATCACCATCGAGGAAGGCCAGCCCCTGGTCAGCACCGGACTGTACGGCATCGTGCGCCACCCGATGTACTTCGGCAATGTGGTCCTGATGATCGGGATCGCATTGGCTCTCGGCTCCTACTGGGCCCTGCTGCTTGTGCTCATCGGGCTCCTTCTCATGGCCGTCCGGATCCTCGACGAAGAGAAACTGCTGAACGCCGAACTGGACGGCTACCGGCAATACACTCAGAAAGTGCGCTACCGGTTGGTGCCGCTGATCTGGTGAGCGCGATGTGTTGAGGAGGCCCGCGTGGAGCTGATGACGGGTTTCGGCCTGGCCACCGCCGCGGGACTCAACGCGTACATCCCACTGCTGGCGATGGGACTGCTCGCCCGGTTCACCGACCTGCTCGCGCTCCCGCACGGCTGGTCGTGGCTGGAGAACGGCTGGCTGATCACCATCGTCGCGGTTCTGCTTGCGGTCGAGATCGTCGCCGACAAGATCCCGGCACTGGACTCCGTCAACGATGTGGTGCAGACGTTCGTCCGTCCGACGGCCGGTGGCATCGTGTTCGGTTCCGGCACAGCGGCCCAGACCGCCGCGGTCACCGACCCCGGGGAATTCGCCCGCAGCGGTCAGTGGGTGCCGATCGCGATCGGCGTCGTCACGGCATTGGTCGTCCACCTGACGAAGACGACGGTGCGGCCCGCGGCCAACGTCGCTACCGCCGGAGTCGCGGCGCCGGTACTGAGCACTCTCGAGGACATCGCCAGCGCCGCTCTGGTGTTCATCGCGATCCTGATCCCCGCGCTGGTTCTGCTGGTGCTGATCGCGCTGGCATGGGCGGCGGTCGCCTTGTGGCGCCGCCGACGGCGGCGCAACGCCGCGCCTGAAACCTAGATCCAGACGCCCTTACCGACGGCGACCACACCGCCCGCGCTGAGCGCGAACCGTTCCCGGTCCTTCTCCAGGTCGACGCCGACCATCTCGCCGGGGCCGACCACGACGTTCTTGTCGAGGATCGCGTGCCGGACCACCGCGCCGCGGCCCACCCGCACCCCGGGCATCAGCACGCTGCCTTCGACGATCGCGCCGTCCTCGATGACGACATTGCTCGACAGCACCGAATTGCGAACCGACGCTGCGGAGATGATGCTGCCGGCACCGACCACCGACTCCTGCGCGGAGCCGCCGTTGACGAACTTGGCCGGGGCCAGGTTCTCCGACTCGCCGCGGATCGGCCAGCGCTTGTTGTAGAGGTTGAACACCGGATGAACCGACACCAGATCCATGTGCGCGTCGTAGAACGCGTCCAGCGTTCCGACATCGCGCCAGTAGCCATGATCACGTTCGGTGGCACCGGGCACTTCGTTGTTGCTGAAGTCGTAGACCGCGGCCATGCCGTCGGAGACCAGCCGCGGGATGATGTCGCCGCCCATGTCGTGGTCGGAGTTGTCGTCGTCGGCGTCGGCGCGGATGGCGTCGATCAGCACCTTGGTGGTGAAGATGTAATTGCCCATCGACACGAACGTGGCATCCGGATCATCAGGTGTGCCCGGCGGGTCGGCGGGCTTTTCCACGAACTCACGGATGCGGCCGGACTCGTCGGCGTCGATGCAGCCGAACGCGTGCGCCTCGGCCCGCGGCACCCGGATACCCGCGACCGTGGCGCCCGCGCCGCTCTCGATGTGGAACTTGACCATCTGCTCGGGATCCATCCGGTACACGTGGTCGGCGCCGAAAACCACGATGTAGTCCGGATCCTCGTCGTAGATCAGGTTCAGCGACTGGTAGATCGCGTCGGCCGAGCCCGTGTACCAGCGCGGGCCGAGGCGCTGCTGGGCGGGGACCGGCGTGATGTATTCGCCGGCGAGACCGCTCAGTCGCCAGTTCTGCGAGATGTGCCGGTCGAGTGAATGCGACTTGTACTGAGTGAGCACACAGATCCGCAAGTACCGAGCGTTGACCAGATTCGACAACACGAAATCGATCAGCCGGTACGCGCCGCCGAAGGGAACCGCCGGCTTCGCCCGGTCCGCGGTCAGCGGATACAGTCGCTTGCCCTCTCCGCCGGCCAGGACAATGCCCAGCACATGTGGCAATTCCCTCATGCTGCAAACCTAATGGCACGGGCTACAGACGGCTAGGCCATCACGACTATTGCAGGTCGCTGTGTCGCGGCAGCAACGACTTTGGCGTTGCGCGCAACAACCTTTGGCCCACAATGATGCGCCGCCGGGCCGGTGCCACTACCGTCGGGCCTATGCGGGTGGCGATGATGACTCGGGAGTATCCACCCGAGGTTTACGGCGGGGCGGGCGTGCATGTGACGGAGCTCGTCGCACAGTTGCGCCGCCTCTGCGAGGTCGATGTGCACTGCATGGGTGCGCCGCGCGCGGGGGCGTTCGTCCACCAGCCCGACCCGGCGCTCAAGGGCGCCAACCCGGCGCTGTCGACACTGTCGGCCGATCTGGTGATGGCCAACGCCGCGGCCGAGGCGACGGTGGTGCACTCCCACACCTGGTACACCGGCATGGCCGGTCACCTCGCCGCACTGCTGTACGGCGTGCCGCATGTGCTGACCGCCCACTCCCTCGAACCGTTGCGGCCGTGGAAGGCCGAACAGCTCGGCGGCGGCTACCGGGTGTCGTTGTGGGTGGAACGCACCGCCGTCGAAGCAGCCGACGCGGTGATCGCGGTCAGTTCGGGCATGCGCGAGGACGTGCTGTCCGTCTATCCGGCTCTGGACCCCAACCGCGTGCACGTGGTGAAGAACGGAATCGACACCAGCGTCTGGTATCCGGCACCCCCGGAACGCGGCGAATCAGTGCTCGCCGAACTCGGTGTGGACCCGTCACGGCCCATGGTGGCGTTCGTCGGCCGCATCACCCGGCAAAAAGGCGTGCCGCACCTGATCGCCGCCGCGCATCGCTTCGATCCGGAGGTTCAGCTGGTGCTGTGCGCCGGGGCGCCGGACACCCCGGAGATCGCGGCCGAGGTCAGCGCGGCGGTGCAGGAGCTGGCGAATGCCCGCAGCGGCGTGTTCTGGGTGCAGGAATTCCTGCCGATCGGCAAGATTCGGGAAATCCTCTCGGCGGCAACCGCTTTCATCTGTCCATCGGTCTACGAACCGCTGGGGATCGTGAACCTGGAGGCGATGGCGTGTGGGACCGCCGTGGTGGCCTCCGATGTCGGCGGCATCCCCGAGGTGGTCGACGAGGGTGTGACGGGAACGCTGGTGCACTACGAGGCGACGGATCCGGCGGGCTTCGAGGCCAGGCTGGCTGAAGCTGTCAACGCCCTGGTGGGCGAGCCGGACAAGGCTCGTCGCTTCGGGGCCGCCGGACGGCAACGCTGTATCGACGAGTTCTCCTGGGCACACATCGCCGAGCAGACGTTGGAGATTTACCGCAAGGTGTCGGCTTAACCCGACGCCAACGGACGACCGGCAGGGAGAAACCCCGCGTGCCCACGCGGGGTTTCGTAGGTGGATCAGTTAGCTGGTGACGTTCTTGAGTTCGTCGCCAAGGGCGGCGGCCTCGTCGGGTGTCAACTCGACGACGAGCCGTCCACCGCCCTCCAGCGGTACCCGCATCACGATGCCGCGCCCCTCCTTGGTTGCTTCCAGCGGACCGTCACCGGTCCGGGGCTTCATCGCCGCCATCGAGTGCTCCCTCCAGATTCGAGCCGGCCCGTCTTCACGGGCAGTGAACTGCTTGTATTCGATTCTATTGTTCCTTATCGGCGGGCATGGGTGTGAAAGGCCCAATTCAGGGCCCTGGATTTTGGCCTCAGACGGCCGCGGGCGTGGGAACCC
Organism: Mycobacterium sp. BK086; assembly: GCA_004362315.1. GTDB lineage: Bacteria > Actinomycetota > Actinomycetes > Mycobacteriales > Mycobacteriaceae > Mycobacterium. The sequence goes on along the minus strand of SNWL01000007.1, from coordinate 349,965 downwards.
AACAGGTCGCGAGGTGGTCGTCGACCATGCCCGTGGCCTGCATCAGCGCATAGGCCGTGGTGGGCCCGACGAACCGGAATCCGCGCTTTTTGAGGTCTTTGGCCATGGCCTGGGATTCCGGGGTGATGGCGGGGACGTCAGCCAGGGTTTTGGGCCGTGGCCGCGGGGGCGGCGCGTAGGACCACAGCAGATCGGACAGATCGACGTCCAGGTCCGCGACGGCCCTGGCGTTGGCGATGGTGGCTTCGATCTTGGCGCGGTTACGCACGATCCCCTCGTCGGCCATCAGCCGGGCGATGTCACGATCGGTGTACCGGGCGATCTTCTCCAGGTCGAACCCCTCGAACGCCTTCCGAAAGTTGTCCCGTTTCCGCAGGATGATCAGCCAGGACAGGCCGCTCTGGAATGCCTCGAGGCTCATCCGCTCGAACAGGGCCACCTGGCCGCGCAGAACCTGGCCCCACTCCTGATCGTGGTAGTCGCGGTAGAGCTGTGATTGTCCGTACGCCCAGTCGCAGCGGGTGCGGCCGTCGTCGTCTGCGCTCACGTGGGTTCCTCGTCGGCGCCGACAGCGGCGTGGTGGGTGACTTCCGGCTCGTCGAGGCCGGCGGCGGCACGCACAGCGGACAGTTCACCGCGCAGCTGGTCCAGCTCGGCGCCGAGACGGTCCAACACCCAGTCCACCTCGCTGGTCTTGTAGCCGCGCAACACCTGGGTGAACTTGACGGCGTCGACATCCTCGCCGGTGACCCCGGAGGCAGGCAGGACGGTGGCCGTCGTCGCGCGGGGCAGCGGCGGGAGCTGCTCACCGCGCCCGAATATCAGGCTGGCGACTCCGAACAGGACGACGCCGATCAGGATCAGTACCGCCAGGTACAGCAGGATCAATGTCACGTCACCGATATTGCCCTAACCGGCCGACATCGTCGCCGCCGAAGCGCGGAACTCAGCGCAGGGTGTTCATCGGCGGCCGGTCGGCCAGCGAGACGTTCGTGGTCCGCGGCAGATACCCGTCGTGGCCGTCGGGCAGGAACTGGGTCAGCCCGATGCCGGAGTCGGTGATGCCACACCGCGACAGCAGGGTGGCGATGACCTGTCGGCTCATCGCGCCCAGCTCGATCAGCGGACGGTTGCGGTGGCTGCGCACACCCAGGTTGACCTGGGCGATCGCCCCGAGACCGAGCCGGTCGTAGGTGTCGACCAGCAGGCCGATCTCCACGCCGTAGCCCGGCGCGAACGGCACCGATGTCAGCAGCTCGCGGGTGCCGGCGTACTCGCCGCCCAGCGGCTGCAGCACACAGCCCAGTTCGGGACGCAGCGCGGCCAGCAGCGGGCGGGCGACCAGCTCGGTGACCCGGCCACCGCCGTTGGCGTCCTCCCCCTTGCCGACCTTGAGCGGGCGCCGGTAGAAACCCTTGACCAGGTGGATGCCGTCGCCGGTCAGCAGCGGGCCGACCAGCCGCGGCACGAACATCGGATCGGGATCGATCAGGTCGGAGTCGACGAAGACGATGATGTCGCCGCTGGTGGCGGCCAGTGAGCGCCACAGCACCTCGCCCTTCCCGGGCTGGGGCTCGACCTCGGGGACGGCCTGTTCGCGGGTGACCACCCGGGCGCCTGCGGCGATGGCTTCGATCTCGGTGTCGTCGGTGGACCCCGAATCCAGCACGATCAGCTCGTCGACCAGGTTCCCGAGCAGCGGACGGACGCTGTCGACCACCGAGCCGACCGTCTCCTCCTCGTTGAGCGCAGGCAGGACGACGGAGATGGTGCGGCCGCGTTTGGCGGCGATCAACTCGCTGACGGTCCAGGTCGGCCGGCTCCAGCTGTGGTCAGACAGCCAGGTGTCACCGGGAAGTGTGTCGTTGGCGAGTTCGGTCATGCCAGGCCCCTCACCGTCCGCGCCGGCGGACGCTCCCCACGGATCGACGCGACCATTTCCAGTACGCGCCGAGTGGGTCCCACCTCATGCACTCGGAACATCCGAGCTCCGTCGGCGGCGGCCAGTGCGGTCGCTGCCAGCGTGCCCTCGAGACGTTGAGTGAGCTCCACACCCAAAGTCTCCCCGACGAAATCTTTGTTGCTGAGTGCCATCAGGACGGGCCATCCGGTCTTAACAAGATCTTTTACGTGGCGCAACAAAGTAAGACCGTGATAAGTATTTTTGCCGAAATCGTGGGTCGGATCGATCAGGATCGCGTCCTTGGCGACCCCGATTTTCACGGCCCGTTCGGCGGCGGCGGTGACCTCGGCGATGACGTCGTCGACCACACCGGTCACAGTGGTCCCGTAGTTGACCCGAAAGGGGCGGGTCCGCGGCTGGGCGCCACCGGTGTGCGAGCACACCAGTCCCGCCCCGAATTCGGCCGCGACCTCGGGTAATGCCGGGTCGGCACCGGCCCAGGTGTCGTTGATCAGGTCGGCTCCGGCCGCGCACGCCTGTTTGGCCACCGAAGACCGCCAGGTGTCCACGCTGATCAGCTGGTCGGGGTATTCGGCGCGCAGCCATTCGATGAACGGCACCACGCGGGCGATCTCCTCGTCGGCGTCGACCAGGACGCCCGGTCCAGCTTTCACTCCCCCGACGTCGACCACATCGGCCCCGTCGGCGACGACGCGGTGGGCGGCGTCCTTTGCTGCCTCATCGGTGAAGGTCGCGCCGCGGTCGTAGAACGAGTCGGGCGTGCGGTTCACGATCGCCATGATCAGCGCGCGATCACCGGCCACCGGCCGTCCGCAGAACGTCGACTTCACCCCACCATGGTGCCTGGTGACGCCGAGATCGACGAAATGGTGCGCTCCACTCGCACTTCTTGTGCGAAATGTCGGTTTGGGCGTAAGGGGCTATTTGGGCCTAGCGCCGGCGGCGACTTCCTTGGGGTAGTCGTCGTAGAACTCGACGTAGCCCTCGTCCTTGCCGGCCAGCACGTACAGCGGGTCCTCGATCTTTTCGTCATCGCTGCCGTAGCCCTGCTTGCGCAGGTCGACCTTGCGGCTCTTGAACGTCGACGTGGTTTCCAGCGACTCGACGATCCGGATGAACAGCGGCACCGCGTAACTGGGCAGACTGCTGTACGCCGTCTTGGCCAGCGCCTTGCCGTCGAACTCGGCACCCTCACGCAGCTTGATCGCCGCCATGCCGGCCCGCCCGCCCGTGTCGGGCACCTCGACACCGAACACCGTCGACTCCTCGACGTTCTGGTCCTGACCGAGCGCGCCTTCCACCTGGGTGGTGGCGACGTTCTCGCCCTTCCAGCGGAAGGTGTCGCCGAGCCGGTCGGAGAACGCGGCGTGGCCCATGCCCTGCGGGTTCATCACGTCGCCGGTGTTGAACCACACGTCGCCTTCTTTGAAGACGTTGCGTACCAACTTCTTCTCGCTGGCTTCCTTGTCGGTGTAGCCGTCGAAGGGCGACAGCTTGTTCACCGGGCTGATCAACAAGCCGGGCTGGCCGGGCGGCACCCGGCGGGCACGGCCGTTCTCGTCGCGAGCCGGCTCGCCGGTCTCGGCGTCGTACTCGACATAGGCCAGCGGCGTCGGGCTGATACCCGTGCTCTTGGGGATGTTGAAGATGTTGATGAACGCGGTGTTGCCCTCGCTGGCCGCGTAGAACTCGGCGACCCGGCCGATGTTGAACCGGCGGGTGAACTCGTCCCAGATCTCCGGGCGCAGCCCGTTGCCGGCGATGACGCGGATCTTGTGCGCGCGGTCGGTGGCCTTGGCCGGCTGGTTGAGCAGATAACGGCACACCTCGCCGATGTAGATGAAAGCGGTGGCCTCCATCTGAATGACCTCGTCCCAGAACCGGGACGCCGAGAACGACTTGCCCAGCGCCAGTGTGCCGCCGGCGTTGATCACCGACGACACCGCGACCGTGAGCGCGTTGTTGTGGTACAGCGGCAGCGGGCAGTACAGGGTGTCATCGCTCTTGAGCCGAAGGCCCAGCCCGCCGAACGCCGCCAGTGCGCGCAGCCAACGGTGGTGAGTCATCACGCTGGCCTTGGGATGGCCGGTGGTGCCCGAGGTGAAGATGTAGAACGCGGTGTCCTTGGCCCGGACCTCCGACGCCGACGCCGGGTTGCCGGTGGGCTTGCCCTGTGCCTGCTCGACCAATTCCTCGACCGTCATCAACTGCTCGGTCTCGGCGCCGCTCTCCTTGATCGGGTCGATCAGGTCGGACTCGGCCACCACCACCGTCGCCTTGAGCAGACCGATGCTGTGCGACAACACATCTGAACGCTGGTGATAGTTGAGCATGCCGGCCACAGCGCCGCACTTGACGGCGGCCAGCATCATCAGCACTGCGTTGGGCGAGTTCCGCATCATGATGCCGACGACGTCGCCGCGACGAACTCCCTTGTCGGCCAACACCGCCGCGAAACGGTTCGCCGTCTCGTTGGCTTCCCGGTAGGTGATCTTCTCGTCGCCGAACCGGATGAACACCCGGTCGGCGTAGCGGGCGGCGCGGTCTTGGAACACCTTGCCGATCGAGGTCTTCGTCGTCGGCAGCGCCAGGAAACCCGTCAGCGCACCGCGCAGGATCACCGGCGCATCCATCACGACCGACGGCAACCGCGTCGCGATGTCGAGCAATCCCACCGACTTCCGCGCACCAGACTCGTCATCGGCCATTCGGCGCCTACCTCCCGTTATCTCGCCCGTCCCGCGGACAGGGTAACCCCGGGCCGCTACTGCCCGGCCGCGCAGACCGCGATCGCCGACTCGACATCGCTGACCACCACCAACCGGTCCAACGCGGCCTGCGCTACATAGCCAGTCTCGGCCAATGAGGCCAGCCAGGTGAGCAGTCCGTCATAGTGACCGGCGGGGTCCAGCAGCACCACCGGTTTTGCATGCATACCCAGGTACCCCGCGGTCCACGTTTCGAAAAGTTCCTCCAGCGTGCCGATCCCGCCGGGCAGGGCCACGAAGGCATCGCTGCGGTCCTCCATGACCTGCTTGCGCTGCCGCATGGTGTCGGTGACGATCAGCTCGTCGGCGTCGACGTCGGCCAGCTCGCGGTGCACCAGCGCCTTGGGGATCACGCCGACGGTGCGCCCGCCGTGCGAGCGGGCCCCCTCAGCCACCGCACCCATCGCCGAGACGTTGCCGCCGCCGGACACCAGCGTCCAACCGCGGTCGGCGATCGCCTCGCCGACCTGGCGCGCGAGCTCGAGCAGCTCGGGGTGTCGCGGGCCGGACGCGCAGTACACGCAGACCGCCCACTCGTCGTCGCGGTTCTCGGATCCGGGATGCACCTGGCAAACCTAACGCAGCCGATTTCTCGCTATTGCCCTGCCGGTGCACGGCCGGCAAATAAAGTCCGGCTATGCCGATTCGGTGGCCTCTCGCGCCGCGCCAGTCTCTGGACAGCGCGATCGAACTCCTCGAGGCGCACGGCGGGGTGGCCCTGCTGGGTGCCGACGGCACCGGCAAGACGACGCTGGCCGAGCAGATCGCCGACCGGCTCGGCGAGAAGAACCCGGTGCGAGTGATCGCCACCGCGACACAGGCCGCCGTCCCGTTCGGGGCGTTCGGCTCGCTGATCGAGGTCACCGAGGTCGGCAAACCGGCGGCGTTGATCCGCTCGGCGCTGGATTCCCTACTGGCCCAAGCGGACAGCACGCTGATCGTCGTCGACGACGCCCAGCTACTCGACCCACTGTCGGCAACCCTGGTCTACCAGCTGGCGCGCCACTCACCGGGGCGGCTGGTCGTGACGGTCCGCACGGGTGGGGCATTGCCGTCGGCGGTGGCCGCCTTGTGGGAGGACGGACTGCTGGGCCGCCTGGAGGTCGGACCGCTGGACGAGGCCGAAACCCGGGCCGTGCTTGCCGCACTGGACGAGCCGCGCGAGGACGCCTACCGGCGCACCGGCGGCAACCCGCTGGAGCTTCGAATGCTGACCCAGACCCGGTCGGCGGCAACCTCTCTGGAGGCTCTGGTCGACGCCTATCTGGCCGGGCTGCCGTCCCCGGCGCGCACGGCACTGGCCTACCTGGCGGTGCACGAGCCGCTGTCGCGAGCCGATCTGACCGCACTGGCCGGCGACGGAGCCATCGAGCAGGCCGAAACAAACGGGGCGGCAACCCTATTCGGCTCGATGGTCTACGCGGGCCATCCGCTGTTCATCGAGCGGGTGGCCAAGGCCGCCGACCCTGCCGACGCCCGCCGGCTGCGCACCGAGATCGTGACGCAACTGGCCACCCAGCCCTGCCGGGACCTCGCCGACCGGCTGGGCCGCGCGGTGCTCGCGCTGGACAGCGACGCACCCGAATCCGTCGACGACGTGGTGGCATCGGCCCAGCAGGCCCTGCGCCTCGGGGATCTGAGCGTCGCCGAGCGGCTCGCCGGTGCGGCCTTGGCACGGTCCGAACGTTTCGATGCACGATTGGCGCTGAGCTACGCGCTGGCCTGGCAGGGCCGGGGCCGCGAATCCGATTCGGTGCTGGCCGAGGTCGACCCCGAGGCGTTGAGCGAGGCCGAGGTGATGGCGTGGGCGCTACCGCGGGCGGCCAACCAGTTCTGGATGCTCTCGGAGCCCGAGCGCGCCACGGCATTCCTGCAGAACATCCGCAAACGGATCAGCACCACGGCGGACCGCCTGACTCTTGACGCCCTGTCGGCGACGTTCGCGATGAACGCCGGCAACCTGGCCCGCTCGGTCGAGATCGCCGCCGAGGTGCTGGCCGATCCGGAGGCGCAGGACATGGCGGTGGCGTGGGCGGCGAGCGCGTCGGCCCTGTGCGCGGCGCGGATGGGCCGATTCGATGAGGTGCCCGCGTTCGTCGATCGGGCACTCGGCGCCGAGCATCCGGGGCTGCTGCGGTTCACCGTGGGTCTGGCGCAGACGACGACGCTGCTGATGGCCGGCAAGGCCGAGGCAGCGCACGAAACTGCCCAGCAATTCACCGATTTCGCCGAACTGGCCCAGCCGGGCCGCTCGATCGGCGAGGTGCTGATGGCCCAGGTGCTGATCGCCCAGGGCGATCCGGCGGGCGCTTCTCGACTGCTGGGACCGGCCGCGGCAAACCTGGAGCGCACCGGCTATTCGTGGGGCCCGCTGTCGCTGATGTATCTGGCGACCGCGCTCGCCCAGCAGGGCGAGATCGCCGAATCCGCCAAGGTGCTGAGCCGCGCTGACGCCAAGCACGGCACCAAATCGGCGTTGTTCGCGCCCGAACTCGGCGTGGCGCGCGCCTGGCAGCTGTCCACGACCGCCGACACCGACGGCGCGATCGCGGCGGCCCGCGAAGCCGCCCGCGGCGCCGAGCGCAGCGGTCAGCTCGGGGTCGCGGTGTGGGCCTGGAACCAGGCCGAGCAACTGGGCGATACCCGGGCCGACGGTGAGCTGGCGAAGCTTGCCGAGGCCGGGGTTCAGGCCGTCAAGTAGCGCCGCAGGGTGTCTGCGACCGCCGTGATCTGCGCGACGGCGACGCGCTCGTCGCGTTTGTGGGCGAGGTTGGGGTCGCCGGGACCGTAGTTGACCGCCGGGATGCCCAGTGCGGCGAACCGGGCGACGTCGGTCCAGCCGTATTTGGCCCGCACCATCCCGTCGGCCGCGGACACCAGTGCCGCCGCGGCGGGGTGATGCAGCCCCGGCAGTGCGCCGGCCGCGACGTCGGTCTGTTCCAGCCGGACATCGAGGCCGTCGAACACCTGCTGGACGTGGGCCAGAGCCTGGGCCGGCGTCCGGTCGGGGGCGAACCGGAAGTTGACGGTCAGCGCGGCGGCGTCGGGGATGACGTTGCCGGCGACTCCGCCGTCGATCTTCACCGCCGAGAGTCCCTCCCGGTAGGTGCAGCCGTCGATGTCGACGATCCTGGCGTCGTAGTTCGACAACCGGTCCAGCACTGCCCCGAGTTTGTGAATCGCGTTGTCGCCCAACCAGGATCGCGCCGAATGCGCACGGGTGCCGTCGGCGGAGATGACCACTCGCAGAGTGCCCTGGCAGCCGGCCTCGATGTAGCCGCCGGAGGGTTCACCCAGGATCGCGACGTCGCCCTGCAGCCAGTCCGGCAGCTCGCGTTCGATACGGCCCAGACCGTTGGCCGAGGCTTCGATCTCCTCGCAGTCGTACATGATCAGGGTGATGTCGTGCGCGGGCTCGGCGATCGTGGCGGCCAGGTGCAAGAACACCGCGTCACCGGATTTCATGTCCGATGTGCCGCAGCCGAACAGGTGATCCCCTTCGAACCGGGACGGCACGTTGTCGGCGATCGGCACGGTGTCGAGGTGGCCGGCCAGCACCACCCGCGAGGGCAGGCCGAAGTTCGTGCGGGCCAGTACCGCGTCGCCGCTACGGACGATTTCGTAGCCGGAGGTCTGCTCACGCAGCGCGGCTTCCACCTCGTCGGCGATCCTGGCCTCGTCGCGCGACTCGCTCGGAATGTCGACGAGCGCGGCAGTCAGCGCGATCGGGTCCACTCTCAGGTCCAACACAACTTCCCAGGCTAGCGGGCCGGGCCAATGCATTACGGTGGAGCACCGTGACTTCTGCTGCGGGCGTCGGATTGGCCACCATCACCGGGGACGGCACCGTCCTGGACACCTGGTTCCCGGATCCCGAACTGGGCGCCTACAGCCCGTCGGGCAGCACCCGGCTGTCGGCCGACGACGCACCCGAGGATCTGGCCGCTCTGGCCGGCACCGATGCGGCGCGCGGTGTCGAGACCGTCGTCGTACGCACGGTGATCGCCGACCTGTCCGACAAGCCGGCCGATACCTACGACGCCTACCTGCGGCTGCATCTGCTGTCGCACCGGCTGGTCGAGCCGCACGGGTGCAACCTCGACGGCATCTTCGGTGTGCTGACCAACGTGGTGTGGACCAACTTCGGGCCGTGCCAGATCGAGGGCTTCGAAGAGACACGGCTGCGGCTGCGCCGGCGCGGCCACGTCACGGTCTACGGCGTGGACAAGTTCCCGCGGATGGTCGACTACGTGATGCCGACCGGCGTGCGGATCGCCGACGCCGACCGGGTCCGCCTCGGTGCGCACCTCGCTCCTGGCACGACGGTCATGCACGAAGGTTTTGTGAACTTCAACGCCGGCACACTGGGCGCCTCGATGGTGGAGGGCCGCATCTCGGCGGGCGTCGTCGTGGACGACGGCTCCGACGTCGGTGGCGGCGCCTCGATCATGGGCACGCTGTCCGGTGGCGGCACCCAGGTGATCTCGGTGGGCAAGCGCTGCCTGCTGGGCGCCAACGCGGGGCTGGGCATCTCGCTGGGTGACGACTGCATCATCGAAGCCGGTCTGTACGTGACAGCCGGCACCAAGGTCACCACCCCGGACGGCACGACGGTGAAGGCCCGCGAGCTCTCCGGCGCGAACAACCTTCTGTTCCGCCGTAATTCGGTGACCGGAGCGGTCGAGGTCGTCGGTCGCGACGGCAAGGGCATCGCACTCAACGAGGCGCTGCACGCCAACTAGTCAGCGGCGAGGATGCAGAACTCGTTGCCCTCGGGGTCGGCCAGCACGACCCAGCTCTGTTCGCCCTGACCGATGTCGACGAGGCGCGCGCCCAGCGCCAGCACGCGGTCGACCTCGGCCTGCTGATCGTCGGGCGTGAAGTCGAAGTGGATGCGGTTCTTCACCGTCTTGGCATCGGGCACTTCGAGGAACAACCAGTCGGCACCGCTCGGCGAACGCAGCACCACGTCACCGTCCTCGGTCGGCTCCGCCGGCCAGCCCAGCACCGTCGACCACCACGCGGACAGCGCATGGATGTCGTGGGCGTCGATGCAGACCTCGCTGAACCGCAGCGTCACTTCATCAGCTCCTTCTTGACGACCTTGCCCATCGCGTTGCGCGGCAACGACTTGACCAGCCGCACTTCTCGGGGCCGTTTGTGGATCGAAAGTTGCTGCGCCACATAGGCAATCAGGTCTTCCGGGTTGGCATCGCCGACGACGAACGCGACGATGCGCTGCCCGAGATCGGGGTCGGGCAGCCCCACCACCGCGACCTCCTCGACACCGGGATGGCCGAGCAACACGGTCTCGACCTCGCCGGCTCCGACCCGGAAGCCACCGGACTTGATCAGGTCCACCGACTCACGCCCCACGATGCGGTGCATACCCCCGTCGTCGATCACGGCGGCGTCGCCGGTGCGATACCACCCGTCTGGGTCGAACGACTCGGCCGTCGCATCCGGCCGATTCAGATAGCCGTCGAACAGCGTGGGCGTCTTGAGCTGAAGGCTGCCAATGGTTTCCCCGTCGTGCTCGGCAACCGAACCGTCCTCGCGCACCAGCCGGGTCTGCACCCCGGGCAGCGGCAGACCGACCCACCCGGGCCGGCGTTCGCCGTCGGCACGGGTGCTGATGGTGATGAGCGATTCGGTGCTGCCGTACCGCTCGACGGGCGCGTGGCCGGTCAGTTCGGCAAGCCGGTCGAACACCGGAACCGGCAGTGGCGCACTGCCCGACACCAGCAGCCGCGCCGAGGCGAGCGCGGTCGCGGCCTCGGTGTCGGCCACCACCCGCGACCACACCGTCGGGACCGCGAAATACAGACTGCCGCCGGCCGCGGCATAGCCGGCCGGTGTGGGTTTTCCGGTGTGCACGAAGCGATTTCCCACCCGCAGCGAGCCGAGCAACCCGAGGATCAGACCGTGCACGTGGAACAACGGCAGCCCGTGCACGAGGGTGTCGTCGGGGCTCCACTGCCAAGCCTGGACCAGTGCGTCGATATCGGCGGCGATCGCACCGCGGCTGATGAGCACACCCTTGGGCAGCCCGGTGGTACCCGAGGTGTACATCACCATGGCAGTGGCATTCGGTGGCGGTTCGGCGTAGCGATGCCACGAGCGCGCATGCAGCCGGACCGGGATGTGGGGAAGGCCGCCGAGATCGGCGGGCTGCTCCCCCAGCCAGGCCTGGGCACCGGAATCGGACAGGATGTGCGCCCGTTCGGCAACACCGACGTCGGCGGGCACCGGCACGAACGGCACCCCGGCGATCAGGCAGCCGGTGACCGCGAGCACCGTCGTGGCGGTGGGAGTGGCCAGCACGGCGACCCGGCCGGCACCGCCGACCCGCTCGGCCACCGAGGTGGCAGCACCGACGAGATCGCTACGGGACAGCACCGCGCCGTCGATGCGCACGGCGTCGCCGATATCGGCTCCGGCGGCGACGGCGGCCGGATTCAGGGAGGCCAGCAACACGCCAGCGACGCTACCCCGATACTGGCCTGGTGAAGCCCATCACCCAGGTCTCGTCGCGCGAGGTCTACCGGAACAAGTGGATGACCGTGCGCGAGGACGCGATTCGCCGGCCGGACGGATCGGCCGGCATCTACGGCGTCGTCGACAGGCCCGAGTACGCCGTGGTCATCGCCGTGGACGACGACCGGGTGGCTCTCGTGGAGCAGTACCGCTATCCGTTGGGCGCCCGCCGCTGGGAGTTCCCGATGGGGACGGTCCCGGCTGGCGTCGATGTCGAACCGGCCGAGCTCGCGGCCCTCGAGCTGCGCGAGGAGACCGGCCTGACCGCCGGTTCGCTGCAGGTCCTGGGCCGTCTCGACCTCGCGGCTGGCCTGAGCAGTCAGCGGGGCTGGGTGTTCCTGGCCACCGATATCACCGAGGGCGAGCCGGACCGCGAGCACGAGGAGCAGGACATGCACTTCGAATGGTTCGAGCGCAGCCGGTTCGAGGACATGATCCGCTCCGGCGAGATCACCGACGCCCAGTCGATCGCCGCGTACGGCCAGCTGCTGCTCAGCGGCCGTTTTTGAATCGTGACCGACGCGCCGTGGGACAGAAGTGACAGATGAGGTTATTTGACGGCTAGGCTCATAATTCGCACTGATCGCGACCCTTCGAGGAGTCATGAGCCGCCACAGTTGGGGTGCCACCCTGGTGGTCACGGCGACGATCTGCGCCGCGGGACAGCTGTCCCCCGCCTCGGCGCACGGTCAGCCGCTGGCCTGGAACGGGCGGTATCAGATGGTCACCTACGCCTCGCAGAAGGCGGGTACCAGTCCGGCGACCCATCAGAAGGAAAACGACTTCGGCGCCGTGTTCACCCTGGCGACCGCCTGCTCGGGCGGTATCTGCGTGGCCACCGTCGTGGACGGCCCCGCCCCCGGTAACCCGACCATCCCGCAGCCGACCCGCTACACCTGGAACGGGTCGGAGTGGGCCACCACCTACGACTGGGTGTGGGACTGCTTCCTCGGCGAGGGTTATCAGAAGCAGTGGAGCCCGGCCACCTCGTGGGCGTTCTACTCACCCCAGCCCGACGGATCCCTGCGCGGGACCTGGCACACCGACATCGCGTCCGGCCCCTGCCGCGGCAGTGTGGTCATGCCGGTCGCCGCCGTCCCCGCCTGATGCAGCCGGCCCGCAATCACTCGATGGACCTCTATCGGGTGGTCGCGTTGCTGTTCGTCGTCGTGGGCCATTGGGTGGCCGCGGCGCTGACCTATTCCGACGGGGCGTTCTGGCGCGACAACCCGCTGGTCGACCTGCCCTGGACGCAATGGCTGACCTGGATCTTCCAGGTGGTGCCGGTGTTCTTCGTGGTCGCCGGATACGCCAGCGCGGTGTCGTGGGCGCACCGCAGTGGCGAGGAGACCCGGCAGGAGTGGTTGCGCCGCAGGCTGATTCGACCCATCGGGCCGACGGCGGTCTACGTGGTGTTCGCGGTGCTGGTCGTGACGGCGCTGCTCGTCGTGGGGGTTGCGGGCTCGGAGCTGGACTTCGGCGCCTGGGCGGTGGCCATGCACCTGTGGTTCCTGGGCATCTACGTCCTGGTGGTCGCGCTGACGCCGGTCGCGGTGGCCGCGCACCGCCGCTGGGGTCTTTGGGTGCCGGTGGTCATGACCGTGGTGATCGCCGCGGTCGACGTGGCCACCATCGGTGCGCACGTGCCATACGTGGGCTGGCTGAACTATCTGTTGGTGTGGGGGTTGCTATACCAGCTCGGAATCGCCTGGCACGACGGCAAACTGCGCGGCTGGGTGCCCGTCGCGCTCGCTGCCTGCTCGGCGATCGTGCTGGTGCTTCTCGTGACCGTGGGGCCCTATCCGGTGAGCATGATCGGCGTCCCCGGCGCGGTGGTGGACAACACCGGGCCACCCAACCTGGCACTGCTTGCGCTCGGCTGCGTCGAGGCCGGAATCGCGCTGGCCGCCGCCCCTGCTGTCAATGGTCTGCTGAAATCGGCTCGTGCCCAACGTATTCTGGTCATCGCCAACGACAACGTGATGGCACTCTATCTCTGGCACATGGTGCCGGTGGTGATCGTGGCGCTGGCCGGTTATCCGACCGGGCTGCTGCCGCAACCGACGCTCGGCACGTCGGCTTGGTGGTGGTTCCGGCTGGAGTGGGTGGCGATCCTGGCGGTGGTGGCGGCCATCGAGCTGGTGTTCCTGTGGTGGGGACGCCGGCTGTTCTCCGCGCCGCTGCCGACCGTCGCGGTCCCCATCCCGCCGCGGCTTGGCGAAGTTCTGCTGTTCGCGGGCACTCTCGCGATCGCGGTCACGATGTCGGTGTTCGCCGCGCTGGGCTTCGCGCCACACGGGCGGTTTCCCGTCACGACGACCGTCGGCTTCGCCGTCGGCATCGTGTTGGTGGCGCTGGCCCCTATCGGTACGCGTCAAAGCCGAGCTTGACCGCCAGCGCCAGACCGGCGACCCCGATGAGGATGCGCAGTGGGGTCGCCGGTGCGTGCCGCACGACGACGGGGCCCAGCCGAGATCCGATCAGGCAGCCCGCGCCCAGCGGGATCACGGCCAACCAATGCACCGGCGCAAGAAAGGCGAACAGCACCGCCGCCACCGTATTGGCCAGCCCGAGCAGGATGTTCTTGGCGGCGTTGGCGTGCGCCAGGCTGTCCGCTCCGGCGTTGAGCAGCAGCGCCAGGAACAGCACCCCGGCCGCCGCTCCGAAATAGCCGCCGTAGAGGGCGATTCCGAACATCGCCGCCATCTCGGCCACCAGCACCGCCCGGCGCCGACGGCCCGGATGGGGTGTGCCCAGCGGCGCGACGATCGCCAGCGAGGCCGCCGCCAGCAGCACCGGAACCACCTTCTCGAACGCGTCCGCCGGGGTGGTCAACAGCAGCACGGCGCCGATGGCGCCACCGGCGACGGTCACCGGTGCGGCGCGGGTGATGAAGCGTCCCTGCCCGGCCAATTCAGGTCGCGATCCCCAGGCCGAGCCGATGCCGTTGAACACCAGTGCCACGGTGTTGGTGACGTTGGCCGTGACCGGCGGTAGGCCGATCGCCAGCAGTGCCGGATAGGTCGCCACCGAGGCCAGGCCCGCGATACTGCCGGTCAATCCGCCGAGCACACCGGCGATCAGCAGGATGGCTGCGTCCAGTGCGCTCAGAGTTTCTCCCTACCGGTGTGTCAGTGCTCGTAAGAAGAACATCAGGTTGGCCGGGCGTTCGGCAAGTCGGCGGATGAAATATCCGTACCACTGTGTGCCGAACGGCACGTACACCCGCATGTGATTGCCCTCGCCCGCCAGCCGTCGCTGCTCGACGTCCCGAATGCCATAGAGCATCTGGTATTCGAAACCGTCGGTGTCGCGCCCGAATTCGCGAGCCATCTCACCCGCGGCCGCGATCACGGCCGGGTCGTGCGAGGCAACCATCGGATAGCCGTTGCCGGCCATCAGTATCCGCAGGCAGCGCAGATAGGAGTCGGTCACCTCACCCGCATCGCGGAAGGCCACCGACCCCGGCTCGTCGTAGGCACCCTTGCACAAGCGGATCCGTGCACCCGACGTCGCGAACTCGGCACAGTCGGCTTCAGTGCGTTTCAGATAGGCCTGCAAAACCGTTCCCACCCAAGGGAACTCGACACGCAGGTCCCGCACGATCGACAGCGTGGAATCGGTGGTGGTGTGATCCTCGGCGTCGATCGTGACCCACGCGCCGACCTGTTGGGCCCGTTGGCAGATGGTGTGCGCGTTCTCGAACGCGATCTTGTCACCGTCTTTTGCCAGCGCCTGACCGAGCGCCGACAGCTTCAGCGACACCTCCAGCGCACGCACCGTCGCCTCCCGATACTCACAGCGCGCTCCGAGCGCGTCGAGCAGTTGCAGGTAGGCCTTGACGGTGGCCTCGGCCGCGTCGACGTCCGTGACGTCCTCCCCGAGATAATCGATGCTGACCAGCCGCCCCGAGTCGCGCAGCGCGGCGACCGCGTCCAGCACGTCGTCCTTCGTCTCACCGGGCACGAAGCGGCCGACGACATCGCGGGCCACGGGCATACGTTCGGCGCTGTGGCGCAAGCGATCTGAGCGGCTGGCCGCAATGATCACCGGTCGCGCGACGCGGCTGAAGACGCTCATCACTGCACCTCCATGTGTGGGTAGGTGTGGTTGGTGGGCGGGACGAACGTCTCCTTGACCGAGCGTGCCGACGTCCAGCGCAGCAGGTTCAGTGGCGAACCGGCTTTGTCGTTCGTTCCCGAGGCGCGCGACCCGCCGAACGGCTGCTGCCCGACGACGGCACCGGTCGGCTTGTCGTTGACGTAGAAGTTGCCCGCGGCGAAGCGCAGACACTCGGCCGCGGTCTGTACGGCCGTCCGGTCCTGGGCGATCACCGCACCGGTGAGTGCGTATTTGGACCCATGGTCGACGACATCGAGGACGTCGTCGAACTCGTCGTCGGGGTAGACGTGCACCGCCAGGATCGGGCCGAAGTACTCCGTGGAAAACGCTTCGTCGGACGGATCGTCGGACAGCAGCACGGTCGGGCGCACGAAATAGCCTTCGCTGTCATCACATTCACCACCGACGGCGATCGTGACACCGGGCGCGCTCTTCGCCCGCTCGATCGCCCGGGAGTTCTTGGCGAATGCGCGGGCATCGATGACCGCCCCGCCGTAGTTCGACAGATCGCTGACATCGCCATAGGCCAGTGCGGCAGTGGCGCCCAGGAAGTCGTCGCCCATGGCCTGCCACACCGAGCGCGGAATGAACGCCCGCGAGGCGGCCGAGCACTTCTGCCCCTGGTAGTCGAATGCGCCGCGAATCAGCGCCGTGCGCAACACATCCGGGTCCGCCGAGCTGTGCGCGACCACGAAGTCCTTGCCACCGGTCTCCCCCACCAGTCGCGGATAGGCGTCGTAGTCGGCGATGCGGGTGCCCACCTCGCGCCACAGGTGCTGGAAGGTGGCGGTGGACCCGGTGAAGTGGATACCTGACAGCCGGCGGTCGGCCAGCACGACATCGGAGACCGCATACCCGTCGCCGGTGACCAGGTTGATCACGCCGGGCGGCAGGCCGGCCGCCTCGAGCAGTTGCATCGTCAGGTAGGCCGAGAAGGTCTGGGTGATCGACGGCTTCCACACCACGGTGTTGCCCATCAGTGCCGGCGCGGTCGGCAGGTTGCCGGCGATGGCGGTGAAGTTGAACGGCGTGACGGCGTAGACGAAGCCGTCCAGCGGGCGGTAGTCGGTGCGGTTCCACACGCCGGGACTGCTGATCGGCTGCTGACCCAGGATCTGCCGGGCGAAGGCGACGTTGAAGCGCCAGAAGTCGACCAGTTCGCAGGGGGCGTCGATCTCGGCCTGGTAAGCGGTCTTGGACTGACCCAGCATGGTGGCCGCGGCGATCTTCTCCCGCCACGGCCCGGCCAGCAGGTCGGCGGCCCGCAGGAACACCGCGGCACGCTCGTCGAACGGGGTGGCGGCCCACTCGTGCTTGGCGGCCATCGCGGCATCGACCGCGGCCGCGGCGTCGGCGGTGGTCGCGTTGGACAGGGTGCCCAACCGAGCACGGTGCCGGTGCGGCTGTACGACGTCGATGCGCTCACCGTCGCCGAGGTGGTGGCGGCCGCCGATGACGTGTGGCAGGTCGATCGGGTTGGTGGACAGATCGTGCAGGGCCGCGATGAGGCGGGCCCGCTCGGCGGAATGAGGCGCGAAATCGTGAACCGGCTCGTTGGCGGGCACGGGAACTTCGGTGCGGGCGTCCATGCGATTCAGGATCGCGCCCGGCACGCCTCAATCTGTTGGCTTATCGGACAAGCATTGAGCGGGCTGCTAGTAGAATCCGACAACATGAGCGAGGCCGGCATCGGACTGGGCCAGTTGGTGTTGGCCCTGGATGCGACGCTGGTCCGGCTGGTCGAGGCGCCGCGAGGGCTGGACCGCCCGGTGCGCTCGGCCGCCCTGATCGACGGCGACGATGTGCGGCTGGGCTTATCGGTCAGCGTCGGCTCGGCGGATGTGTTCTTTCTGCTCGGCATCTCCGACGCCGACACCATCCGCTGGCTGGACCGGCAGATCACGGCGCACGGTCCGCCGGCCGCAATCTTCGCCAAGGAGCCCTCCGACACCGTCGTCGCCCGGGCGACCGCCGCGGGCACAGCCGTCGTCGCCGTCGACCCCAACGCTCGGTGGGAGCGGTTGTATCGCCTGGTCAACCACGTCTTCGAGCACCGGCGGACCGGCTCGGTCACCGATTCGGGCACCGACCTGTTCGCCTTGGCGCAGTCGATCGCCGACCGCACCCGCGGCATGGTCAGCATCGAGGACGCGCAATCTCATGTGCTGGCGTACTCGGCGTCCAATGACGAAGCCGACGAGCTGCGGCGGTCGTCGATCCTGGGCCGCGCCGGCCCGCCCGAACACCTGCGCTGGATCGCCCAGTGGGGAATCTTCGACCGGCTGCGTGCCGGACCCGACGTCATCGCGGTCGACGAGCGACCCGAGCTGGGACTGCGGCCTCGGCTGGCGATCGGCATCCATCGTCAGGGCTCCCCCGGCTTCGACGGCACCATCTGGGTGCAGCAGGGCACCCGGCCGTTGGCCGACGACGCCGAGGAGGTGCTGCGCGGCGCGGCCGTGCTGGCCGCCCGGATCATGGCCCGGCTGGCCGCGCGACCGTCCGCGCACCTGCTGGCTGTGCAGCAGCTGCTCGGGCTCGCCGACACCGACGGGGCGGACCTGACCACCCTGGCGCGCGAACTCGGCGTCCCCCTCCACGGGCGCGCGGCGGTGATCGGCTTCGTCGCCGGTGAACCGCACCCTCGGATGGCCGACGTTCTGGCATTGAGCGCCAGCGCTTTTCGACCCGACGCGCAGGTGGCCGCCAACGCCAATGGGTCGCGGGTGTACGTGGTGCTGCCCGACTCCGGGCGCACCGCCGCGGTCGTGTCCTGGATCCGCGGCACGATCAGCGCGCTGCGCACCGAGCTCGGCCTGGACTTACGCGCGGTGATCGCGGCGCCGATCGCCGGGCTGGCCGAGGTCGCCGGCGCGCGCCGCGATATCGACCGCGTCTTCGACAGCGCCGCCCGCCACCCGGTGTTCGGTCAGGTGACCACCCTGGCCGAGGCCCGCACGACGGTGCTGCTCGACGAGATCGTCACGCTGGTGGCGGCCGACCCCCGGCTGGTCGATCCGCGAGTGCGCCGTTTGCGCGAGGCCGAACCGGTGCTGGCCGAAACATTAGAGATTTACCTCGACAGCTTCGGCGACGTCGCGGCTGCCGCAGCGGCGCTGCATGTGCATCCCAACACGGTCCGGTATCGCGTGCGTCGCCTTGAGCAGGTACTTTCAACCTCACTGGCCGATCCCGATGTCCGCCTTCTGCTGGCGTTGGGCCTCCGCGCGACGGCTTGATCGGCGCCGTCAAGTAGCCGCGCCGCATTCGCCGAGAAAAATTATTAGAACTCTGGTAACAATGTTGCATCTGTTGCCGATGAGGCTTTTGTCATGACTGGGTGTGAGCCCCGTCACGACGCACCAAAACCTCGGTGAAAGGGCCCTCCGATCACCGTCGAACCACAAGCACCAAGGGGTCAGCATGAAACATCTGGGTCGAGTGCTGGTGGCGATGATCGCCGCCTTCGCCGCACTCTTCGTCGGGACCGGCACGTCACACGCAGGTTTGGACAATGAACTGAGTCTGGTTGACGGCGGTGGCCGCACGATGACGATTCAGCAGTGGGACACCTTCCTCAACGGCGTGTTCCCCCTGGACCGCAACCGGCTGACGCGTGAGTGGTTCCACTCCGGCAAGGCTGTCTACAGCGTGGTCGGCCCCGGTGCCGACGAGTTCGCGGGCACCTTGGAGCTGGGCTACCAGGTCGGCTTCCCGTGGTCACTGGGTGTGGGCATCAACTTCAGCTACACCACCCCCAACATCCTGCTCGACGACGCGAACATCTCCCCCACGGGCTTCAACCCGCTGGGCTCGGTGATCACCCCGAACCTGTTCCCGGGTGTCTCGATCAGCGCTGACCTGGGCAACGGCCCCGGCATCCAGGAAGTCGCCACCTTCTCGGTGGACGTCTCGGGCCCCAACGGCTCGGTCGCAGTGGCCAACGCCCACGGCACCGTCACCGGCGCGGCCGGCGGCGTGCTCCTGCGCCCCTTCGCCCGCCTGATCTCCAAGGCCGGTGACAGCGTCACCACCTACGGCGAACCCTGGAACATGAACTGACGAAAAGCGTCTGACCCCGCTTTGGGTGGGGCAGTTGGGCTTCCTAGCCCAGCCGCTCCACCGCGGCGGCGATTCGTTCGTCCGATGCGGTCAGAGCCACCCGAACGTGCTGGGAACCCCGGGCTCCGTAGAACTCCCCGGGAGCGACGAGAATGCCACGTTCGGCCAGCCAGGACACCGTCGTCCGGCACGGCTCACCGCGAGTAGCCCATAAGTACAGTCCCGCCTCGGAGTCGTCGACGGTGAAATCCGCCGACCTCATCGCGGCAAGCAGGACATCGCGGCGGCGCGCGTAGCGCTGCCGCTGCTCGAGTTCATGGGCGTCGTCGTCGAGCGCGGCCACCATGGCCGCCTGCACCGGCGTCGGCACCATCATTCCGGCGTGTTTGCGCACCGCCAGCAGTTCGGCGACCACATCGTCGTCGCCGGCGACGAAGCCCGCGCGATACCCCGCCAGCGATGACGTCTTCGACAGCGAGTGCACCGCCAGCAGCCCGGTATGGTCACCGCCGCTGACCGACGGATGCAGTACCGAGGTCGCCTCTGCCTCCCACGCCAAGCCCAGGTAGCACTCGTCGGACACCACCAGCGTGCCGCGCTCGCGGGCCCACTCGACGACCTTGCGCAGGTGGTCGCGGCCCAGCACCTTGCCGGTCGGGTTGCTCGGGGAGTTGATGAACACCACCGCGGGCGACTCGGGGCCCAGCTGGGTCACCGAATCGGCGGCGATCACCCGCGAGCCGGCCAGCCGCGCACCCACGTCGTAGGTCGGATAGGCCAGCTCGGGCACCACGACCACGTCGTCGGCGCCCAACCCCAACAGGGTCGGCAGCCACGCGATGAGCTCTTTGGTGCCGATGACCGGCAGCACCGCGTGCTCGGCCAGCCCGGTGATGCCATAGCGCCGCTGCAGCGCGGCCACCGCCGACGCACGCAGCGCCGGAGTGCCCGCGGTGGTCGGATAGCCCGGCGCGGAACTGGCCGCGGCGAGCGCCTCGCGGATCACCGGGGCCACCTCGTCCACCGGGGTGCCCACCGACAGATCGACGATGCCGCCGGGATGCGCCCGCGCGGTCGCCGTCACCTCAGCGAGGGTGTCCCACGGGAAGACAGGCAGCGCCGCCGAGACGGGGCGCCGCCGCGCACGCAGCGGGATCGGAGGCGTCAGTCCTCTTCCTTGGGCGGCAGATCCTTGACCGACTGCGGGTCGTTGTCGGTCTGCCCGACCTTCGAGGCACCGCCCGGCGAGCCGAGCTCGGCGAAGAAATCGGCGTTGATCTGGGTGTAGCCCGACCACTGATCCGGGACATCGTCCTCGTAGTAGATCGCCTCGACGGGGCAGACCGGCTCACAGGCACCGCAGTCGACGCACTCGTCGGGGTGGATGAACAACATGCGTGCGCCCTCGTAGATGCAGTCGACCGGGCACTCCTCAATACATGCCTTGTCCTTGATGTCGACGCAGGGTTCGGCGATCACGTACGTCACTGAGGTTCTCCTCGGTCTGTCTGCTATTCGGTGTGGCTGTGTGTCTAGCGCGGGCGCTGGGAACGCCTAGTATCCGATGCCGGTTGCCGGGTAGACGAGTCAGTGTGCCCTAACTTGTCCTGTACCCAATACCGGTTCACTCAGCTGTTTCGCGCGGTTACTGATACTAGACGTTGCGTACATTATCCAGCCACACAAAACACCAGCGGCGACGACACTCGGGCTACACCTCCCGCACGCGCACGACCTCGACCTGCCGCCCGACGAGCAGCGGCCGAATGACGCCGACGACATGCTCCTGGTAATGCGGTGAGTTCAGATGCGCTTGCTGCGCGTCCACATCGCGATAGCGCTCGACGATGATCAGTGAGGTTGGCTCTTCGGCGTTCTGCCAGGTCTCGTACGAGAGGCACCCCGGTTCGGCACGAGAGGCCGCGCGCAGCGCTGCCGTGTGTTCCACGACGGTACCGAGGGCGTCCTGCGTGGTCTGCCAATGCGCGATCACCACGACCGGCTCAGCGGCGTCCATCACTTCTGCTTCAGCGCGCTCGCCAGCGCTTCGCCGATGGCCGTCCCGGATTGCGGATTCTGGCCCGTGATCAACCGCCCGTCGACGACCACCTTCGACTGCCAGGGATCGGTCTGCTCGAACAGGGCGCCTTCGGCACGCAGGGCCTGTTCGAGATCGAACGGCACGTCCTGGTCGGCGTACCCGTTCTCCTCCGCGTCCGAGAATGCGGTGAGCCGGCGACCTTGCACCAACGGAGTGCCGTCGTCGAGCGTCACGCCCAGGAATGCCGACGGTCCGTGGCAGACCGCCGAGACGATCAGGCCCGCGTCCCAGGCCCGGCGCACGGTGTCCTGCACTTCGGGGTTTCCGGTGATGTCCACCATCGGACCGAGACCGCCGGGCACGAAGACCGCGTCATAGTCGAGCACGTCGACCTCGGACAGCTTCCGGCTCCGCGACAGTCGCCGGTATGCCTTGCTACCCAGGAACGACGTCTGCACGCTGTCGGCGTCGTCGAATCCGTCTTCGGGGGGCTTACCGCCGAGCGGAGAACAGAACTCGACGGCGATCCCAGCCTTGTCCAATTCATGGACCGGATGGGCGATCTCCGGAAAGAAGAAACCTGTCGCGCGATTGTGCGGTCCGATGACGGCCGCGTTGGTCACGACGAACAAGACGTACGGAACGCTCATGACGCATCTCCCTGAGCAGAAGTGCTTGTGTTCCATACCATCCCAGCACAACAGTGCCGTCGACGCGCCCCAATGCCCGAAGGTCAGGCCGCGCGGTCGGCGTAGGTCGTGGTGCGCTGCCGTGCCGGGCGGCCGATGCCCTCGGCGATGGCGACCAGCTCCTCGACCGACTTCGCCGAGCCGTTCTCCGAACCGGCCATCCGCGAGATGGTCTCCTCCATCAACGTGCCGCCCAGGTCGTTGGCGCCGCCGTTCAGCATCACCTGAGTGCGCTCGACGCCGAGCTTGACCCAACTGGTCTGAATGTTGGAGATCCTGCCGTGCAACATGATTCGCGCCAGCGCGTGAACCGCGCGGTTGTCGCGATGCGTCGGCCCCGGCCGTGCGCCGCCGGCCAGGTACAGCGGCGAGCTCTGATGCACGAACGGCAGCGGCACGAATTCGGTGAAACCACCTGTGCGGTCCTGGATGTCGCGCAGCACGTTGAGATGCCCCACCCAGTGACTCGGGGTGTCGACATGGCCGTACATCATCGTCGAACTCGACCGCAGTCCGACCTCGTGCGCGGTGCTGACCACCTCGATCCACATCGACGTGGGCAGCTTGCCCTTGGTGAGCACCCAGCGCACCTCGTCGTCGAGGATCTCGGCGGCCGTGCCCGGGATGGAGCCGAGGCCGGCTTCCCGCAATGCCGTCAGCCATTCCCGAATGCTCAAGCCACTCTTGGTGACTCCGTTGGCGATCTCCATCGGCGAGAACGCGTGCACATGCATGGACGGCACCCGCGCCTTGACCGCGCGGACCAGATCGGCGTAGCCGGTGACCGGCAACTCGGGATCGATACCGCCCTGCATGCACACCTCGGTGGCGCCGGCGACATGCGCCTCCCAGGCCCGGTCGGCGACCTCGTCGGTGGACAGCGAGTAGGCGTCGGCATCGCCCTTGCGCTGCGCGAACGCGCAGAACCGGCAGCCGGTGTAGCAGATGTTGGTGAAGTTGATATTGCGGTTCACCACATAGGTGACGTCCTCGCCCACCGCGTCTCGGCGCAGCGAATCTGCCAGCGCGGCAACGGCATCCATTGCCGGCCCGTCCGCGGTGGCCAGCGCCAGGTACTCATCGTCGGTGCACCCGGCAGGATCGCGCTCGGCCGAGCGCAACGCGGCCAGCACGTCGGTGTCGAGCCGCTCGGGTGCGCGGGCGGCCAGCTCGTGCACCTTCTCCCGGATGGACTCCCAGTCACCGAACGCACTGCCCAGATCGCTGCGCGTTTCGGTGAGCCGGCCCTCGCTGTCGATCGCCGTGTGCAAGTCGGTGCGCCCCAGCGACTCGGTGGCTTCGTCGGGCTCCTGCCACGGGCGACCCACCGGGTTGATGTCGAGGGCATAGCCCGTCTCCGGGTCGGCCAGCGCCTCGACGTGCCCCTGGACGCGGGGATCGATCCAGGCAGCACCGGCCTGCACGTACTGCGGCTGCGCGGTCAGCCGCTGCACCAGGTCGTAGCCCGCCTCGGCGGTGACTGCGGCCAACTCATCCAAGGCCGGCCACGGCCGTTCGGGGTTGACGTGGTCGGGCGTCAGCGGCGACACCCCGCCCCAGTCGTCGACGCCCGCGCCGATCAGGGCCAGGCACTCCTGCCGGGACACCAGGTTCGGCGGGGCCTGGATGCGCACCTTGGGCCCCATCACCAGACGGGTCACCGCCAGCGTGGCCAGAAAATCGTCGATGCCGGCGTCGGGCACCGACGCCATCGCGGTGTGGTCCTTGGCCCGGAAGTTCTGCACGATCACTTCTTGGACGTGACCGAATTCCTTGTGCGAGCGCCGAATCGCATGGATGGTCTCGGCCCGCTCGGTCAACGTCTCACCGATGCCGACCAGCAGACCGGTGGTGAACGGAATCGAGAGCCGGCCCGCATCGTCAAGGGTGCGCAGCCGCACCGCCGGATCCTTGTCGGGGCTGCCGTAGTGGGCCTCGCCCTTGGTCTCGAACAGCCGCCGCGACGTGGTCTCCAGCATCATGCCCATCGACGGCGCGACCGGCTTGAGCCGGGAGAGCTCCGACCAGCTCATCACCCCGGGGTTCAGATGCGGCAGCAGGCCGGTTTCCTCGAGCACCCGGATCGCCATCGCGCGCACGTAGTCCAGCGTGGAGTCATAGCCCCGTTCGTCGAGCCACTGCTTGGCCTCCGGCCAGCGCGCCTCAGGACGGTCGCCGAGAGTGAACAAGGCTTCCTTACAACCCAATTCGGCGCCGCGCCGGGCGACGTCGAGAATCTCGTCGGGCTCCATGAACATGCCCATGCCCTGAGCGCGCAGCTTGCCGGGCACCGTGACGAACGTGCAGTAGTGACAGGTGTCGCGGCACAGATGGGTGACCGGGATGAACACCTTGCGCGAATACGTGACGGGAAGGCGCCCGCCCGGTCCGCGGCGCCCGCCCGATTCGAGACCGGCATCGCGCACCCGCGCGGCACTCGCACACAGATCCGCCAAGTCCTCGCCGCGCGCGGTCATCGCGATCGCCGCCTCGTCGACGTTGAGGGCCACACCGTCCCGGGCTCGACGCAGGACACGTCTCATCGCGGCAGGCGAAGGAGTGTCAGACCGCGGTGGAACCACCGGTGTGGGCAGCGGACTACTGGGCTGCGAGTTCAGGGCCACTCCCCGGTAACCGTCGACAGCTGGGAAATCATCCGCGCGTCTCACAATCTGAAACTCGGGTGACGGACATGGTCCACACAGTAGTACTCGCATTAAGCGGCGTGGCCGCGTGTCTCAGCGGGTCACAAACCTGCAAACACGGCAAAGAAATTTGTAACACCGGGCTGCCGGCAACGTAAATTGTCATTGTTAGCTGCAATCCGAATCCGGGGGTTTTGCCATGACCGTGTCCATCCGTTCGTATCTGAGCGCAGGTATGGCGGCGATGGTGGCCGGATCCGTCGCGATCGCCCCGATCCAGCCATTGGCGCCGGCCTCGGTCACGGTCGACACCGTACGCCTGTCGGCGGCGGTGCAGCCGCTGGTCAACCAGGTCAACGCCGCTGCCGCGACACTCGGTCAGAACGCACCCACCGCGGCCGTGCAGCAACCCCTGGCGCAGAAGTCGGCGCAAGCCAACAACAACGTTTCCGACGCCATCGACGCGGTCTACGGCGCGATCATGTACTGGGCGGACTACTGGGCCCTGGAACTCGGGCCGTATTTACTGGGATGGGTCCCGTTCGGCTACCTCATCAGCGACCAGCTCTACATCTGGTACCCGAACTTCACCGTGCCGGTCTCCGCCAGCTTCGTCTACGACTTCCTCGACCCGGTGGTCAACGACTTCTGGAACTTCAATGTGTGGCGTGACGGGCTGACCGCACTCGCCAACACCACCAGGGTCCAACTGGGCGTCGTGACGCAGCAGGAGATCGCCTACGTCTTCAGCTTGGCCTGGTTCCCCTTCCCGCTGCCGCCACTGCCGCCGATCTTCGGCTTCAAAGTGCCCGCCGGTGCGGCAAATTCCGCCGCGGCCGCGGAGAAGACCACGACGACGACCAAATCCTCGGGGACGGGTCATTCCGCGCGGCCGCAGGCCACCAAACAGGATCCCGATACGACGGATGCGACGGACACAACCGATACGACGGGTGACACGGTCGTCGTCGCGGCCGCCAGCACGCCGACCGCGGCCAAGACCCCCAAGGCCGGTGCCGGCACGTCGTCACCTAAGAGCGGCTCGGCCAAGTCGGGTACTGACAGCGGACCGAAGAAGTCCACCGGCGGGTCGGCACGAAGCCACGGCCCGAAGGCAAACAAGAGCGCCGACTAGCGGGGGCGCCGCCACAGGAACCATGCCGGCGGCGCGGCGCCGAGCGCCAGGAACACCAGCACCGAGTAGGCCATCAGGCCGGGGCCGCCGAACACGATGTCACCGCCCGGCCCGCCCAGGGTCAGCGCGGCGACGGTCACCAGCCAGGTCATCAATGGCAGTGCGGCAAGACGGGCGGAATCCGTCCAGTGCACGGCCGCCCACACCAGTGCGAGGTTCAGTAGACCGCTGACCAAGGCGCTGATCGGGAACGGCACCGAACCCAGATAGAACGGGAGAAGCAGCGCTCCGGCCACCGCCGAGATGACGCCGTCGACGGCCAGCAGCGCGAGCACGACGGTGCGGATGGCCGGATCGGTCGCGCCCGGGTCCTCGGCGACCGCGACGGAACGCTTGGTGGCGGTCAGGTCGGGATGCTGTCGAGCACCGCAACCAGCGAGCCGACGACCCATTGGAAATTGTCGGCCCGGTCCTGCCAGTGCTGCAGGTTGGGATCGAGGTCGGGGTCCATGGCCGTCCCTTCGTCGCTGGGTGAACCGCAGCCTACCCCGCGGGCGGCCGCTTCAACCCCGTCTACTCGTCGAAGCCGAGACCGGCCAGAAGGTCGGTCTCCCAACCACGCTCGTCGGTCGGACCGGCCGTGCCCTCGACGAGGACGTAGTGCTCGGCGGACAACACGGGCAGAACGAGCTTGTTGGACAGGGTGAAAGCGCGCCGGGTCGGGCCGACCATCATCTGGGTGGCGTGGGCTTCGATGGCGTCCACCTTCGCCTCGACATGTTCGGGTGCCTCGACGACGGCGGTGATCTTGTCGTCGGTGAAACCGAACACGACGTCGGCGGGCGGCCGAATCCAGTCGGCCAGCACATCGGACTCGCTCAGCGCGTTGCCTGCATCGCGAAAAGCCGTGGCCCCGATGACACCCCAGTAGAACTTCGGCACCGTCCACGCCGAGGCGGCGACGGCGGCGGTGGTGATGCGGTGGGTCTGGATGTGGTCGGGGTGACCGTAACCACCGCCGGGGTCATAGGTCGCCACGACGTGCGGCCGTAGCTCGTCGATGACCGCGGTCAACAGGCCGACGGCTTCGTCGAAATCGGCGTCGACGAACTTGGTGCGACCGCGCTCGGGCGTGCCCGGCATGCCCGAGTCCCGCCAGTGGCCTGCGCCGCCCAGGAACCGCGGCCCGCTTATGCCCAGCTTCTGCAGGGCGCTCGTCAGTTCGGCGATCCGGTAGCCACCGAGCTGATCGGCCTCGTCGACCGCCAGACCCAGCCAGCGCTCGTCGATGATCTCGCCCTCTTCGCCGAGGGTGCACGTGACGACGGTGACCTCGGCGCCCCGCTCGACGTAGCGGGCGATGGTGACGCCGTTGTTCATCGTCTCGTCGTCGGGGTGGGCGTGCACGAACAACAACCGCGGAGTCTCCTGCGAAGCCACGAGCGTCACCCTACCGCCGCCGGTGGCATAGATTCGGCCCGTGAACCGGCGCGACCTGGAGTTCGGCTGCGCGGTCATGGCGATCGGTCTGCTGGCCGGGCTCGCCGGCGCCGCGACGACGTTGGTGCTGCACACCGTCGAGCATCTGACCTATCACTACAGCTTCGGATCGCTGCTGGACGGTGTCACGGGTTCGAGTCCGGTGCGACGGGCGGTCGGCCCGATGATCGGCGGCGCGCTGGCCGGCCTGGGCTGGTGGCTGCTTCGCCGGCGGACGCGGGTGCCGTCGCTGACCGACGCCATCGAGGCACCCGGGCCGATGCAGCGGCTGGCGTTGACCGTCGACGCCGGACTTCAAGTGCTGCTGGTCGGCGCGGGCGCATCCCTGGGCCGCGAAGGTGCGCCCCGCCAATTCGCCGCCGCCCTCGGCGATTTGGGCACGTCGCGATGGACGTTGACCGAGCAGGATCGCAGGCTTCTGCTCGGTTGCGCGGCCGGCGCGGGCCTTGCGGCCGTGTACAGCGTGCCGATGGGCGGCGCACTGTTCGCCATCCAGATCGTGGTGCGCAGCTGGAGTCTGCGAACGGTCGGCACGGCGCTGATCACGTCGAGCATCGCGGTGGCGGTCGCCGCCCCGGTCACCCACCTCGAAGTGCCGCTGCACTGGCCCAACCCCGAATTGTCCTATCTGCTCACCGGATTCGCGATCGTGCTCGCCCCGGTTGCGCTGGCAGTCGGGCGGGGCTTCAACCGCCTGATGGATTCCGCGAAAGCCCGCCGGCTCGGCGACTCGTGGCTGCTCATCCCGGCGATCGCGGCCGCCGGGCTGCTGATCGGCGTCCTGTCGCACTGGTGGCCCGAACTTCCCGGCAACGGCAAGAGCGTGCTGACCGTCAGCGTCGCCGACGGCCTGACCCTCGCTTCTGCCGCGATCATCCTGCTCCTCAAGCCGCTGCTGACCGCACTGTTCCTGCGCACCGGCGCCGTCGGCGGCATGCTCACCCCCGCACTGGCGACCGGCGCCGCGATGGGTTCGGTGGTGGCGGTGGCCGTCAACACCTGGACCCCGTTGACGGTCAGCGTGCCCGCGGTCTCACTGGCCTGCGCCGCGGGCGTGCTGGCCATCACGCAGGGCGCGCCGGCGTGGGCGGCACTGTTCGTGTGGGAGCTGGCCCGCCCGCCGCTGTGGCTGCTGATCGTCTTCGCCGCCGCGGCGGCCGCCGCGCATCTGCTCGACAGTCTGCTCAAAGAGCGGGCCGAGCGCCGTGTGCCGCACTGACCTCACGTACACAGGTCGACGACCTGCTTGCGGTCGAAATCTCCTTCGGCCTGCCGCGCGGCCTGGCGCGGATCGCTGTAGGGCACTCCGGCCAGCGCGTTCATCCCGACATCCTGCAGGTCGCGGGCGAACGCGCGGACCGCGTCGGCAAGACGGGCCGGGGTTTCGGCGTCGAGCTGGCGCAGCAGATAGTCGCCACCGCCGATCAGCGCCAGGCCGGCGTCGGGTGGCGCCAGATCGTTGCGCGCCTGCATGGTGGCCACCATCTTGAACGCGTTGCATACGCGCACCTTCGGATCACCTGGCAGCGCAGCGGAATTGGTGTCGCTTGCCGATACGCGCACCACCGCCCAGACCGAAAGGGCCAGCGCGATCACCGCGAGCGGAATCGCGATCGGCGCGAGCCGCTGCCAAATTGTCGGCGCGGTAAACGTTGGCGCAGAACGAACTTCGACATCTTCGTCGGCATCCGACATCAATTGACTATATCGGCCTTCGAAAGCAGAAGGGCATCAATGCATCTGGATATCCGTCAATCGTGACCTGAATTCCCAGTTTCGGACATGGTGTCCCATCGGCGGCACGGCCGAACCACGAACCCCTGACAATCGCCGCCGCATCGGGTAGAAGGACGGGGTGGACAACTCGGCGCTACACAGCTCAATGGCCCGCCGACTGCACCGGCGGGCGATCGCCACGGGCGAGATCGTCGTGCCCGCGGTGCCCGGCATGCTCGAAGACTATGTGGCGATGTGCGCCGCGCTGTTCGAGAGCCTGGGCCGGGGGTTCACCGACGACCAGATCGACAGCCTCCGCGAGATCCTGCGCGACCAGCTGACCGAAGCCTTCGCCGCGTCTCCCCGTTCGGAGATCGTGATCAGTTACGAGGCCCCGGTCGGCATGGTGGTGAA
This sequence comes from Mycobacterium sp. BK086, assembly GCA_004362315.1. Lineage (GTDB taxonomy): Bacteria > Actinomycetota > Actinomycetes > Mycobacteriales > Mycobacteriaceae > Mycobacterium. The sequence continues at coordinate 320,412 of SNWL01000007.1, read as the reverse complement.
CTACCACGTGAAGTGCCGCTGGTGGTCGGTCGAAGGCGCCTATGAGAACTGGATCGCCACCCGCGAACCACCGCTGTTCGGCTCCGAGCCCGACGCCCGGGTGTGGGCGCTGGCCGGCGAGGCGGCCGACCCTCACGCCTATCCGATCCTCGATCTGGGCGCCGGGACCGGACGCAACGCCCTGGCGCTGGCCCGGCGCGGCCACCCCGTCGACGTGGTGGAGATGACGCCGTCCTTCGCCGAGGCGATCCTAGTCGGAGCGCAGAAGGAATCACTGGCCGTCCGCGTGCTGCAGCGCGACATCTTCGCGACCCTGGACGACCTGCGCCGGGACTATCAACTGATCCTGCTGTCCGAAGTGGTGTCCGACTTCCGCTCGGTGGATCAACTGCGCGGCGTCTTCGACCTGGCCTCGCAGTGCCTGTCCCCGGGCGGCCGGTTGGTGTTCAACGCCTTCGTCGCCCACCGGGACTACACGCCCGACGAAGGCGCCCTTCAGCTGGGCCAACAGTGCTACACGACGATCTTCACCCTGCACCAGGTCGCCGAGGCGCTGGCCGGGTTCCCACTGGCGCTGGTGTCCGACGAGTCGGTCTACGAATACGAGAAGACTCACCTTCCGGCCGAGAATTGGCCTCCCACCAGCTGGTATGCCGACTGGGTCAGCGGCCAGGACGTGTTCGACGTGCCCCGTGAGGAACGGCCGATCGAGATGCGGTGGCTGGTCTACCAGAAGCCTCACGCGGTCGGCGGGCCCGGAATCGGCTGACGCCGGCGGATATTTGCTGGCGTTGTACCGGCCTATGTATCTATCGCGTGACACCCGTCACAGCCGTCCCACGCGTATCTGGTTTCTCCGATATTTGCGGGCGCGAAGACCCTCAGCTGCGCCTTAGCCACCTCCGCACGCGGATTGGATTGGCCCGCAAGCATTTTCTCCAGCGCGCGCCACGAACCCGGCCGACCGGATGGCAAAAATTCTCAGGAAGAGTCTTTAGCCTTATCAGCCTCCTCTCAGGTATCGTTCTGGTTTAGCCATGCCGCAAACAGCGGAGGGAGACGGCATGCGACGGGCCTTGGGGCCATTCCTCACCACAGGAGTGGCATTGGTGGCGGCCACTGTGGTCGTCGCTAACCCCGTCGCGCCTCCATCGCGGGACATGCAGATCTCGACGACTCAGCTGTCGACCAGTCCCGACCTGCTCAGCCCGTCCGACAAGTCGCTGCTCAGCGCGCTGACGCCGCAGCTGCCGACGTCGAATCTCGGCCCCGCGCTGGCGCAGATTCTGGCCGCCCTGGCCGCCGACGCCGATCGCATCAGCCGCGAGGTCTCGTCTGAGGTCAGCCCCGATGTCGTCGTCGCCGCGGCCGCGCCCGAGCAAACGGCATACCGGCCCGAACCCATGGTCGCGCCGTTCATCGAGTCGGCCAATGCCGCTGTCGCCGCCGCCGCCACGGGATTTGCTTCGGACGTCACCGGCTCCGCGGTGTTCCAGGTTCTCAATGGCCTCGTGGCCGACACCTCCTATCTCGGTGGGAAGGTCGTCGAGGCATCCGTCGCCCTGGTCCAGGTCATCATCCGGGTACCGGAATTCGTGATCACCGCGGTCCTCGACCTGCTCAACGGGGACGTCGCCGGCGTCCTCGAAACCGTCAAATCGGTGGTCAGAGCATTCTTCGGCCCCGCGCTGACCATCCTCGACGGAATCCGGGACGTCCTGTACGGCCGGCAGCCACCGCCGGTGCCGCCGCCCACCGCTGCCAAGCGGCTGGTGGAGAAGGTCACCGGGGCCGAGACCCCGAAGCCCGCAACGGGTGGGTCGGCGCGTCCGGGCCGGGCCGTCACGGGCGAGGGCGATTCGGCGCGCAAGCAGCTCGAGGCGCCGTCGGCCACCGTGCTCCGGCCTACCACCGCGTCGAAGTCGGCGGAGTCGACTGCGACGTCGACCAAGGCCCACAGCAACGACAAGCCGGCCTCGGGATCGACACGTTCGAAGGCTGGTTCGGCCCGGGATTCCAAGTCCGGCGCCAGCTCCGACTCCTCGTCCGACTGACCCGACCTGCCGAAAGCGGCAGCACGCACGATCAGGCGATCGTTGCATTCTCAAAAAACGCGCTCCGCAAAGGCGAATTTCCCACTTCCTCAGTTTGCTCTCAGGTACTTTTCGCAGGTCGGTACATTTCGGGGGAAGGGGCTTGGAATGCCTGCAGCAATCAACGCGCTCTATAAGACCAGCATCGCGCTCGTGGGGGCAGGCGCCATCGCCATGAGTCCGTTGGTTCCCAGCCAGGACGCCCGGACCACCTCCGTGCACCTCCCCCAGATCCAGCTCACCGACCTCACCGTTCCGGCGTTCGGGGCCATCCCCTACCAAATCGGTATCAACGTGCTGGGCGACGTCATCGCCGCGGCGCCGATCCTGATCGGCAGCACCCAGCAGTGCGAGACCTACTGCCTGGGGCCGAACACGCCCGCGCCCGACCCGACCTACGCCCCGTTCACCGGGTGGGGCCTCGTCGGACTGGGCCAAGGCCTGATCAGCAGCCCGGTCGCGTTCGTCCAAGCCCTGCAGAACGGCCAGGACCCCGCCCAGGCACTCGGGGTCGCGCTGCTGGCCATCCAGGTGCCGATCGCGAACACCTTCAGTCTTCTGCTCGCACCGCGCATGCCGTCCGGCGGCTTCCAGTTGCGCGCCACCCTCGACCGGGCGTTCGCCGCCTCCAAGCACGCGGTGGACTACGCGGTCAACATCGCCGCCCAGGCGTTGGTCACCGGCCCGATCACGGTCCTGGGTGGTGTCGTCGAAGGCACGACGGTGTTCGCGGCCACCCTGGCCCAGACGGGCGATTTCACCACCGCCTTCACCAACGGCATCGCCCCGATCCGGGCGTCGGTCACCACCGCCACCACTGACCTCGTGAACGAGATCAACGAGGGCCGCTCGACCATCTACGCCGACCTCACTGCCGGGCCGGGTGCCACCACACGGCCGATCCCCACGGTGCCGGCACCTACCGGGGCCGCCTCAAGCAAGAAGGTGAATTCGACGAAGGCCGCGCCCAGCGCGGGTCAGTCGAAGAAGGGTTCGGTCGCCGGCTCGAAGCGCGCGCACAAAGCCGGCTAGGCCTACTGCGCGGCCTTGGCCCAGCGGCCGGCGTCGCCGACGATGCCGACCGGCACCGCCCCGGTGAGGCTCACGTTCTGCACGCTCGGGCCTACCGCGACGATCGTGGTGTCCTGCAGGATCGGCAGCACCGTCGACAGGTTCCACAACCGTGGTTCGACCAGATTGATGACATCGTCGATCTTGGCCGAACCATCAAGGGCCGCATCGATATTGGGCTGGATGCTGCGATCACAGATGCCGGTGAGGTTCGACGGCGCCTGCACCAGCGCACCGGGTTCGGGCGCCGGCGGCGGTGTGGCGGTCTGCGTGGTGGTGGCCGGGCTCGGCGACGGCGGAGATGACGGGCTGGGCGACGCGCTCGCGGGTGTGGTGGCAGGCGCGGTCGACACGGCCGTCGCCTGCAAGGCCGGGCAGCCGTAGCGGGAGGCCAGCAGGGTGGCCAGGTCACCACCGGCGGCGTGCCAGCCGACGATCGCGTCGATCCGGTTGTTCACCAGCGCATCCCCGTAGAGCACCGGCGGATCCAGCGCCAGCACGGTCGCGGCGATGCCGACACTGCGCAGCTGATCGGCAGCGGTGTTGGCCACGGCCACCGACGTCGGGTCGTTGGCGGCCACCCCGATCACCAGCGAGAGTGTCTCGCTGTCCTTGCTGATCCGTCCGCGGGTGATCTCCGGCGGGCCGGGCTGCGGGGTGGCGGTGCGCGACCCCGCCGACGGCGGTGGCTGAACCGGCGATTCGGTTGGGGTGCGGTCGATTTGGAAGCCCACCTGCTCGAGCAGCTCCAGTGACCGCTGCGTGCCCAGGGCGGGCGGCGCGGTCGGCACATAGCCCGGATCGCTGGGCGCACGGACCTGCGCCTGGGCCAGAGTGACGGTGTTGTCGCTGCCGGCTCCCACCGCGGCCAGCAGGTCCACGTCGAGCAGGCCCAGGATCGCTTTGCGCACAGCAGGATCCGAGAGTTTGGGCGCCACCGCCCGCAGTGTCAGCTGCATGACCCGCGGGGTGACGATGCGTGCGGTGCGCACGTCCGGGATGGCCGACAACTGTGCGAACGCCGCCGCGCCGCCGTGCACCTGCGCCACCTGTGTGTCGCCGTTGCGGATCGAATCGGCAAGTGCGGCAGGCGCACCCGCGCGGCGGAACAGGATCTGGTCAGGGTGGGCGGGCGGTCCCCAGAAGCGGTCGTTGCGCGCCAGCAGGATCTCGTCACGCTGCGGGTCGATGTTGTCCACCCGGAACTGACCGGCGGTGACCGGCAGCGCACGGACCAGACCGGCCGGGAAGCCGCCCGGCACGTCCTTGACGATGTGGGCGGGCAGCAGATCGTTGAAGAGCTCCCGCCACGCCGGATACGGCTGCGAGAAGGTGACCACCGCGGTCTTACCGCCCTCGATCGACTGCACGCCGGTGATCAGGTCGTAGCCCGCCGGGTCGACCACACCCGGCTCACTGACCATCTGGCGCCACAGGTACCAGAAGTCGTCGGCGGCGATCGGGGCGTTGTCAGTCCAGGACGCTTCGGGGCGGATCTTGTAGGTGACGGTGAACGGGTTCTGGTTGGTCACCTCGGCCGAGACCAGCAGCGTGGGATCCATCTCCCAGCGCGAGCCTGTCGAGGTGGTCGGGTCGGGCACCGGGCGGAACGAGCTGGGCAGCACCAGCGCACTGATGGCCGCGTTGACCGGCGACTGGTCGGAAAGCAGATGCGGGTTGAAACCGGCGCCGATCGAGTCGATGCCCATGATGATCTGGGTCGCCCTCGGCGGTGGCGGCGGCAGCGAGTTCGTCGTGTCGGTGCTCTGCGGGGCGGGCGGCGGACTGACCGTACACGCGGCGGTGACCAGCACCGACACGAACACAGCCGCGGCTTGCAGGCTGCGATGTCGGTCCGGCACGCCCATCAGAGTAGCGATAGGCGCGGGCACTAACCCTGCTGCTTGGCCCGCGACTTGGCCCTGGCCCGGCTGGTGGCGTCCAGCTCGACCTTGCGGACCCGGACGATCTCCGGGGTCACCTCGACGCACTCGTCGGCCGCGCAGAACTCCATGGCCTGCTCCAGGTCGAGTTCCAGCGGCCGGGCCAGCGTCTCCATCACATCGGCGGTGGACGACCGCATGTTCGTGAGCTTCTTCTCCCGGGTGATGTTGATGTCGAGGTCCTCGGCACGCGGGTTGATGCCCACGACCTGCCCCTCGTAGGTGTCCTGGCCGGGCTCGACGAAGAACTGTCCGCGGTCGGAGAGCTGGATCATCGCGAACGGGGTGATCGACCCGGACCGGTCCGACACCAGCGAGCCGGTGTGCCGGGCGCGGATCTCCCCCGCCCACGGCCGGTAGCCGTCGAACACCGCGTTGGCGATACCGGTGCCGCGGGTCAGCGTCAGGAAGTCGGTGCGGAAGCCGATGAGGCCGCGGCTGGGCACGATGAAGTCCATCCGCACCCATCCGGCGGCGTGGTTGGTCATCTCCTCCATGCGGCCCTTGCGGGCGGCCATCAACTGGGTGATGGCGCCGACGAACTCGTCGGGGCAATCGATCGTCATGGCTTCGAAGGGCTCGTGCAGCTTGCCGTCGACGGTCCTGGTGACCACCTGAGGCTTGCCGACGGTCAGTTCGAAACCTTCGCGGCGCATCTGCTCGACCAGCACCGCCAGCGCGAGTTCGCCACGGCCCTGCACCTCCCACGCGTCCGGGCGGCCGATGTCGACGACCTTGATGGACACGTTGCCGATCAGCTCGGAATCCAAGCGGGACTTGACCATTCGCGCGGTCAGCTTGTGGCCTGACACCTTGCCTGCCAGCGGCGAGGTGTTGGTGCCGACAGTCACCGAGATCGCGGGCTCGTCGACCGTGATGCGCGGCAGCGCGTGGGCATGGTCGGGGTCGGCCAGGGTGTCGCCGATCATGATCTCGGGGATACCGGCGACCGCCACGATGTCTCCAGCCACCGCTTCGTCTGTGGGCGTGCGCTCGACGCCCTCGGTGACCAATAGCTCGGTGATCTTGGCGTTGGTGATGACGGGATGGCCGTCCACATCGCGCATCCAGGCCACCTGCTGGCCCTTCTTGATACGGCCCTTGTAGATCCGGATCAGCGCGAGACGGCCCAGGAACGCCGACGCGTCCAGGTTTGTCACCAGGGCCTGCAGCGGCGCCTCGGGGTCACCCTGCGGCGGCGGGATGTGCTCGAGCAGGACGTCGAACAGCGGGTCGAGGTTCTCCCCGTCAGGGTTCTCGCCGTTGGCGGGCTCGGTGGTGCTGGCGATGCCGGCCCGCCCGGACGCGTACAGCGTGGGCAGGTCGAGCGCCTTCTCGGCGGCGGCCTGGGCCTCCTCGTCGAGATCGGAGGCGACGTCGAGCAGCAGGTCGTGGCTTTCCTCGACCACCTCGGCGATGCGGGCGTCGGGCCGGTCGGTCTTGTTGACCACCAGGATCACCGGCAGGTGTGCGGCCAGGGCCTTGCGCAGCACGAACCGGGTCTGCGGCAGCGGGCCCTCGGAGGCGTCCACCAGCAGCAGCACGCCGTCGACCATGGACAACCCGCGCTCGACCTCGCCGCCGAAGTCGGCGTGGCCGGGGGTGTCTATGACGTTGATCACGGTCATGGTGCCGTCGGGGTGATGACGATGCACGGCGGTGTTCTTCGCCAGGATCGTGATGCCCTTTTCCTTCTCCAGGTCACCCGAGTCCATCAGGCGCTCGATCGCGTCGTCACCGCGGTGCGTCAGCGCACCGGACTGCCGCAACATGGCGTCCACCAGCGTCGTCTTGCCATGGTCGACGTGCGCCACGATGGCGACATTGCGGAAGTCTTGGTTATTCACGTGCCTGATTCTCGCAGCGCAGGTGCCCTTTTGCGAAAACGGGGAAGCACGAGCAGGGCCGCACCGAGGAAACAGAGCGCCCCGAGGAACGTCCCGAGGTTGGCCATCAGCTCGTCCTCGGTGATCCCGGTGCGCCGCACGAAGGCCCCCACCGCCGAGACGCCGAAGGCGATCGACCCGATCATGTTGATCCACTCGGCCTGCCAGTCCCGCGAGCCCAGCGCGATCAGGCCGATCGCGATGGTGGCCGCCGCCACCCCGAGTGCCGCACTCACCAGAAAGGCAACCGAACCCATCGCGTCCGGCGCCCACACGTAATGCCGGCGCACCCCCGTCGCATGCGCCCACACCGCGGCACCGGTGCTGACGTTGAACAGCACGGTTCCCGCGAATTGGATTGCCGCCGAAAGCCATTCGAGCTTGCGCGGCGGGGTGGCCAGCATCAGCTGCATCCAGGCGGCGGCGGTGAAAAACCAGGAGCCGATGAAGCACAGCCAGTTGGTGGCACCGGCACCCGCGACGGCCGAGAAGCCGGGGACGGTGGCCAGCGCGAAGAAGAACGAGCCGACGGCGAAGAGCCAGCACTGCCGCGACAGGGTCGCATACGTCCCCACACTCGGCATTTCAGCAGGCAATCCACACCGGACGCAAACCCCGCGGAGCTAGCCTGAATTACCGCCGTCAATTGGAGGTCTGACATGACGGTTTACGAAGTTCTCACCATCGCGGTCATCGTCGTCCTGGGCACCGCGGCCACTGCCGCCATCTACCTCGGACTGCTCAACTGGATCGGCGGGGCGTACATCGTGCGATGTGCCACCTGCCGGCACCTGACGGTCTCCTCAGACCGCGGGCAGCCGCAATCGTGTGCGCACTGCCGCCATCCCGTGCTCATGCATCCGGTGCATGCCGCCCATCACCCGCGAGAATTCGCGGACGTACGGGTGACCCGCGACTCGCTGAGGTACTAGGTCCGATGTAGCCACTTCTCAGCGCCTCGCTCCGCTGCGGCGAATCGGCGTGACTAGGTCCGATGTAGCCACTTCTCAGCGCCTCGCTCCGCTGCGGCGCATCGGCGTGACTAGGTCCGATGTAGCCACTTCTCAGCGCCTCGCTCCGCTGCGGCGCATCGGCGTGACTAGGGGTAGGACAGCAGAAGCATGACGCGCCCGCCCGGCGGTGGCTTGGCGAACGCGTCCGGCTCGAAACCGTAGTAGGTGCGCTGGTCCTCGGTGATCTCGTCGATCACCTTGCCGGTGGCTTTCAGCAAGCCGTTGTCGACGTCGTTCATCACGCCGCGGAAGTCGGCCACCGACAGGGATTCCGCGAGCAGCAGCGCCTGCCCACCGGTCTCGAGGTCGACGAGAATTCCGGCACCCGCGAAGTTGTTTCCGCCTCGGCCGGTACCGCGCGGCGCCCAGTACACCGGCTCCGACGCCGTCCGACCTTCGACTCGCCGGTAGTCGCCGACGTGGGTCTGCGAGTCGGCGACGGTGACCTCGGGCAGGTGCGCGATCGTGCGCTTTTCGGCCAGCCACATCCAGCCCAGCGGGATGCAGACGATGCCGTACATCAGCACCATCAGCATGAGCACCGGTTTCCAGGCGATCTCCCAGGACAGCCGTCGCGGTGAGACCGGCAGCCCCGACAGCTGATCGTCGAGTTGCTTGCGGCCGAATCTGAAGACGTACCAAGCCAATACCCGCGCCAGCGCCATACAGCCCAGGATGATCAGCCCGACGATCCCGGTGACGCGCCAGTAGAAGGTGCTGTCGCCCTGGTTGGTGGTGGCCGCGAACATCCCCGCCGGGATGGGCGCGGTGAGCAGAAGCAGCAGGGCGTAGGACGGGTGGCTGCTGAGGTAGACGTAGTTGACGCGGGCGGCGTTGTTGGCGGCGTACAGGGTGAAATCGCCGACGTTGGCGCGGACCACCGGTGCCCACGATCCTTGCACGATGCGGGGTTTGACCAGTGAGCGCACGAAGAAGAACCCGGCGATCAGCGCGACGACGAGGGCACCCCAGAAGGCACCGGGCATCGACTCCCCCGTGCCCGGCACCCCGAACGCGCCGTGGATGTCGATGGCCTTGCCGATGAAGAACGCCAGCGGCAGTGCGAAAAACAGCTCCAGTAGCCAGATTTGGATCAGTTGGGGGATGCGTGAGGCGATCCGGTCGAACGCCAGCACCCGTTGCCAGATGAAGCGGAGCACGCCCACGCGCCTGCCCTCAGCCGAAAAGAGGTGCGGTCGGGGTGAATTCGACGGGCATGGCTTCCAGCCCGCTGACGAAGTTCGCGGGCCGCAACGGCAGGTCGACACCGTCGGCCAACCGCAGATCCGGCAGCCGCGCCAGCACGCGGCGGGTCATGACCGTCAGCTCGAGGCGGGCCAGCTGATTGCCCAGACAGAAGTGCGTACCGAAGCCGAAGCTGACGTGGTTGTTGGGGGCGCGGTCGATGCGGAACACGTCGGGGTCGCCGAAGACCGTCTCGTCGAAGTTCGCCGACTCGAACAGCAGCAGCATCTTCTCCCCGGCATGCAGCGCGGTGCCGTGAAAGTCGGTGTCGGCGGTCAGGGTTCGGCACATGTTCTTGATCGGCGAGGTCCAGCGCAGCATCTCCTCGACCGCCCCGGGCAGCAGATCGGGATCGTTCTGCAGGGCCTGCCACTGATCGGGATGCCTGCTCAGTTCGGCGGTCCCGCCGGACAGCGTGTGGCGGGTGGTCTCGTCGCCGCCGATCAGGATCAGCAGCGTTTCGGCCAGGATCTGCTCGTCGGTGAGCCGCTGCCCGTCGACCTCGGCGGCGATCAGGATGCTGACCAGATCGTCGGCCGGCTCACGGCGGCGGGACTCGACGAATACACCCATGAACTCGTTGTACGAACTCAGCGCATTGGCCGCCGTCATCAACGATTCTTCGGAGGCCACCGAACTCAGCGCCACCACCATGTCGTCGGACCACGACAGCAGGGTGGCGCGATCTTCGGGTGCCACGCCGAGCATGTCGCCGATGACGGCCATCGGCAGCGGCGCCGCCAGGTCGCGGACGAAGTCACACTCGCCGCGCTCGCACACCGCGTCGATCAGCGTATCGCACAGCGTCTCAATGGAATTCATCTTGTCCGCGACCCGCTTGCGGGTGAAGCCGGCATTGACCAGCTTGCGGCGCAACAGGTGCGCGGGATCGTCCATGTCGATCATGTGCGGCAATGCGGGCGTGGTCGGGCGAATGCCGCCTGCGTTGGAGAACAGTTCGGGGGCACGCTCGGCGTCGATCACCGCCCGGTAGGTGGTGGCGGCGGCCAAGCCGTTGCGATCCCGGAAGACCGGTTGATGGTCGCGCATCCAGCGATAGGCGTCGCGCGCCTGTCCACTGGCGTAGAACCGGCCGTCCATCAGATCGACGCCGGCGGTGACGTCCGTGAGCACGCCCCAGATCATAGGGTGACGGGCTCACGCCCCAAGGCGTTTCGCGAGCTCCGGCAGCCAGGCCCGGTCGGCGGGCACCCAGTCCAATGCCGCCAGGTCGCTCGCGGTGACCCAGCGCAATGCGCGGTGGTCGTGCGGGTGCAGCGCCCCGCCCGTGTGAGTGACCAGGTAGGCGCGCAGGACCAACGACTCCGAGATCGGCACGTCCGCCCCCACGCGCTCGCCGACGACGACGTCGACCCCGAGTTCCTCACGCAGCTCCCGCACCAGCGCGTCGGCCTCGGTCTCTCCCGGGGCGACCTTGCCGCCCGGCAGCTCCCAGAGCCCGGCGAGTTCGGGTGGCCGCTGGCGCTGTGCCACCAGAAGCGTCGCGCCGGAGATCAGGGCTCCGGCGACGACGATCTGGGACACGCCAATGAGCTTATGTCGTGGTGGGATTCGCCTTCACGATGGTCAGCTCGTAGTCGTTGCTCTGCCACCCGTTGAGGAAGGCACCGATCGGGACCGCCATGTCCTGGCCATATCCGGGCCCGCTGTCGTTGAAGTACACCGTGCCGCCCACCAGGTCGACGGCGATCACCACCGCTTCATGGTTGGCGCGGGTGTAGTTCGGCGTCGCCGACGTCCGGTAGTCCGGCTGGGTGCTCCACACGGAGTCGGTGTTGATCGTCACCATGGTCGCGTTGCCGGCGGCCAGGGCCGCCGCCAGATCGTTGAGCGCGATCTGCGCGTCGGTGGCCGTGGCACCGGTGATCCGGTTACCCGCCTCGTCGTAGGTGCCGTACCGCTTGGTGGTCGCCGTGACGTTCCAGTCGGTGTTGGTGTTCATCAACTGGACCGCGTCCTTGACCGCCACCCCGTTGGCGATGTCCTCGTCGAGGTACATCCGCCGGCCCGGGTAGACGACGCTGGCCGTGGTCTTGGCGAGATCGACCATCGTCGTCTCGTCGGGCTTGTTTCCGGTGACCTGGCCGACCGCCATCGCCGTGGCCATCAGGGTGCAGTTCGAATAGCTCTGCTTGACCCAGTAGACGGAGTTGTCACGGTCGCCGTAGTAGCCCGTGCCCGGCACCGTGACCACGATTTCGCGTTCGACCGTGTCGAGCTTGGCCACCCCCAGCCGGACGGCGATGGTGTGCAGTGCCTGCTGCAACATGCCAAGCGCGCCAGGCAGATCCGCCGCGGTCCCGTTGTCGACCCGGATCGTGAAACGGTCGGTGATACCTGGGGTGACCAGCTCCGAGTTCGGCGTGTATCGGTATGTGCCCGTTGCACTGTCGTAGGTGACCGTGCCGTGGGTGGGCTGCTGGCTCACCCCGTAGGTGACGGCGTAGCCGTTGTTGCTCACCCCGTTGGCGTCCACCCGAATCGTCTTGCCGGAGCCCGACGGGAGATACCACGTCGGCGACAACGTGGGCGTCCGGTTGAAGAAGATGTAGCTCAGCTGGCGGGAGAGATCGCTCCACATCGATTGCAGGGTCTGCATCGGTGTGGCCGCCGCCGTCGCGCCGGCAGTGGGCGTCGCCGCTCGCAGGGCCACCGCCGCGGCCGTGGCCGGGGCGCCCGGATCACCGTTGATTCCGGCAACGCCGTTGGTTCCACCCTGCCCGCCGGTGCCACCGGAGCCGGTGCCGCCCCAGCCACCGCTGGCGCCGCCGCCTGCCGCCCCGCCGTCACCGGCGCCCTGGCCACCGTTGCCACCATTGCCGCCGTTGCCGCCGATGGCGCCCTTGCCGCCGTTGAAGCCGTTTCCGCCCGACCCGGCCGCGCCGGCCCATCCGCCGTCACCGCCGTCACCGCCGCCGGTGCCGCCAAGGCCACCGTTGCCGCCGTACCCGCCGTTGCCACCGTCACCGCCTGTGCCGCTGGTGAATCCGCCCAGGCCGCCCCGACCGCCGGCACCGCCAGTGCCACCAGTGCCGCCCGCCGCATTCGCACCGCCGGCACCGCCATCGCCACCCGTGCCGCCGTAGCCGCCGAGGCCGCCGTTGCCGTCAGGGTCGTTCGTCCAGCCGCCGGACGACCCGACTCCACCGTTACCGCCCCGGCCGCCGGCGCCGCTGCGCCCGTTGGCGCCGTTGGCGGCGATGACGAACAGGTACCGGCCGGCTCCCCCGGCTCCGCCGTTGGCGCCTCCGGCACCCCCGAAACCGCCGTCACCGCCGTTGCCGCCCGCCGCGCCGTCCCCGTCGGCGACGGTGCCGGGATACCTGCCGTTACCGCCCTGGCCGCCCTGGCCACCTTGGCCGCCGACGCCGCCGTTACCGCCACTGCCGAAAACGAAGCTGCCGCTGCCGCCGTCGCCACCCTTGCCGCCCGGTCCGCCGTCGCCACCGGTCCCACCGTCGACATTGGGGCCGACCACCGGGCTGGTGCCGGGCACGCCCGTCTGGCCGGTGCCGCCGTTGCCGCCACTACCGCCGCTGCCAAAGACCGACAGCAGGCCGACGTTGCCGCCGATCCCGCCATCGCCGCCGCCGAAGCCACCGGCGCCGCCCGCGCCACCGTTGCCCGACCACAGTCCGCCGGTGCCGCCGTGTCCGCCGTCGCCACCGTGATCCCCGGTGGCGCCGTAGTACGGGCTCGTGCCGCCGGCACCACCGGCGCCGCCGTTGGAGAAGATCGAGAACAGTCCTCCGCTACCGCCGTTACCGCCCTTGCCACCGTTGGTGGATGCACCGCCGGCACCACCGGCACCGGCGTAGCCCCACACCGACATCAGACCCGTGTCGCCGCCGTGGCCGCCGTCGCCGCCGGTCGCGCCGATGGGTATCGCGTTCCCGCCGGCACCCGCTGCGCCACCGTTGCCGAAGTAGAGGCCGCCGGTCCCACCGTTGCCTCCCTGGCCGCCAGTGCTGTCGACCTCGGCCTCGCCGGCCAGCACACCGCCCTTGCCACCCTTGCCGCCGTTGCCGAACATGCCGGCTGATCCGCCGTTACCGCCCGTGGTGCCCTGTGCGAATGCCTCACCGCCGGCACCACCCGCACCGCCGTTCCCGGCGATCAGGCCGCCGGTTCCGCCCTTGCCGCCGTTACCGGCCTCCACACCCGCGCCGCCGGCACCGCCGTTGCCGAACCAGCCGGCCGCGCCGCCATTGCCGCCGTTGAACCCGGCGCCGCCGTCGCCGAAGAATCCGCCGTTGCCGCCCTTGCAGGCGTTCACGCCGGTGCAGGTGTCCGCCGTCCACGAGTAGCCGTTGCCTGCGATGAGCCCGGCATTGGGATGCGCGGCGGTCCCGTTGCTGAAGAAGATGCTGACGACGTCTTCCGGTGTCGGCAGCGACGGCACCGCCGCCGCCCTGGGCAACGTCACACGCGCTGCCGCAGGGGCTTTCGCGCTGGAGTCGGACTCGGCGACCGCCGCGGCCGCCTTGGGCTTCGACGACTTCGACGCGGCCGGCGGCTTGGAGCGCACGGTCGGCCGATGCTGGCCGGTGGACTTGGTACTGCTGGCGGACGTGCTCGGTCCTTTGGCGCCATCAGAGCTGCCCGTGTCGGCCGCTGCCGTCGCGGGCATCGAGGCCAGCGCGGCACCGATGCCGATGGCTACCGCGGACGCGCCGAGCCAACCACCGAATTCGACGGGAAGTGCCCTGATTCGGGTGATCGTAGGCATGGCAAAGGAATTCATCAGCGCCCCCGGAGTTGATGTGCGAATGTGCCCGGATTCCGTCCCTCTTCTCGAGACGGGGCCTGTCGAGCAACGCACGCAACCTAGCACCGTTCTGGCAAACATGTCCCGCAATTGAGACTGATGTCCCGGTTTCTTTGCCTTCCGCTCGCGCGCCCGTTGGAGAAGACTGGCCCCATGCCACTAACCGATGAAGAAATTGCTTCAGCCATCAAGGATCTCGACGGTTGGGAGCACACCGACGGGACCCTGCGCCGCTCGGTGAAGTTCCCGACATTTCTCGACGGCATCGACGCCGTGCGCCGGGTCGCCGAACACGCCGAGGACAAGGACCATCACCCCGATATCGATATCCGTTGGCGGACAGTCACTTTCACTCTTGTGACCCACTCCGAGGGCGGAATCACCGACAAAGACGTGCGGATGGCGTCCGATATCAGCGGGATTGTCGACGACCGCTGATCGCGATCCAGGCCAGCGTCGCCAACGTCGCGACGATGTAGACCAGGCCGGGCCACGCCAAATACCAGGGCCGGCTGATCTGCCAGATCGTCGGCTGGGCGAAGCTCAGCAGCCACGGCACCCCGATCAGCGTCAGCACCAACCAGCCCCACCCCAGGACGCGCGCGCCCGCTCGGGTTCGCCACGGCCCGTGGATGAGCCAGATCATCAACGGCAGCAGCCACACCCAGTGATGGGTCCACGAGATCGGTGAGATCAGCAGTCCGAACAGCTGTACCACCAACAGCGAGCCAAGCCGGTCGCCGTCCAGCGCGCGCCAGGCCAGCAGCGCCAGCACCGCCGTCACCGCGATCCCGGCCAGCACGATCGGTCCATAGCCGGCGTCGTGGCCGAGGATGCGGGAGATCGCGCCGCGCCAGGATTGGTTGAACGAGGTTCCGATCGGGCCGACGCGGCCGGCGTCACCGAGCAGATCGGTGAAGTAGAAGCGGGCCTGCTGTCCGATCACCGCGACCGACAGCGCGACGGTGCCGAAGAAGACGACCGCGGAGAAGACCGCCGCGCCCCAGCGGCGCACGCCGAGGAAGTACAGCCCGGTGATCGCCGGGGTCAGCTTGATCCCGGCCGCCACGCCGACCAGCAGACCGGACAACCACCACCGAGTGCTGTAGGCGGCGTAGAGGACGGCCAGCACGAGGATGACGTTGATCTGGCCGTAGTCGAAGTTGCTGCGCAGCGGTTCGATCCAGATCCCGACGGCGGTCCACAGCATCGGCACATGGTGGCCTTGCCAGGGTTGGGCGCCGAGCAGCCGCTGGCTGACGCGGACCACACCATAGAGCGCGGCGACGATGCCGAGCTGCCAGCAGAACGCCACCAGTCCGAACGGCAGCAGGTGCAGCGGGTAGAAGACCAGCGCGGCGAACGGCGGATAGGTGAACGGCAGCGGGAAGTCGGGAGTCTGGTCGGCGTAGACGTACGAGTAGAGCGTGCCGGGGTGATCCAGCGCGCCCGCGCCGCCGAGATACACGTGCAGATCGACGAAGTTCGCACCGTTGGGCACCAGGTAGGTCCACGCCAGTCGGGCCGCGATGCTGACCGCCAACACCACCGGCGCCAGCCAGGCTCGCCGCGCCGAGGCCACCGGGGCCGCTGTGTCCACCGTGCGACTCTAACGACGGACCCTGCGCCGGGGTCTTCGGCGCGCTAACCGGCGCTGCGCACCGGTTACCGCCCAACTCGATTCAGGGCTCAACCCGCCTCTGGCATCACCATCGGCAATCACTGCCGTAACGGTTGAATAAACACCACACGTGTCACTTGAGTAACTCTAGTAACGGACTACCTTCGGGTTCAGACCTGCACTCAAGGGAATGGGATAACCATGTCACGTATATCAAAGCTGTTCGCCGCCAACGCAATTGCGGCTGCCGGGCTGTGCTCGGCAGCGCTCGCACTGAGCCCGTCCGCCGCCGCTGACCCGGGGGTTTCGCCTGCTGTTCCCGGCGTGCCCGCGCTCAACATGTTCCAGCAACTGCTGACGAATCCGGCGGCCGCCGCCGGCGTGTTGCAGAGCGCCGCGACCGCGCTGTCCGGGGCATCCGCCCTGACCGGCGCACCGTCGACGCTGCCGGTGTCGCCGATCGGCGGGGCCCCGGCCACCTTGCCGGTCTCCCCGATCGGTGGCGTTCCGGCCACCGCGCCCGTCGCCGCTCCGGCTCCCGCCGCGGCCAGCAGCATCGCCGGACCGATCATCCCGCTGCTGAACCAGCTGGGTGTCCCCGGTGACCTGGCCAGCCTGACGCCGTCGAACGTGCCGTTCCCGGTCAAGGTCGGCGACAACCTGTCGGTCGGCGCGCCGGCCCCGGTCGCCCCCGTGGCCACCGGCGTTGCCGGACCGGCCGGTGTTCCGCCGGCCAGTGCGCCGGTGGCACCGACCACTCCGGGTGGCGCTGGCATCGGCCAGCTGCTGCCGCTGTCCGCTCTGCCCTGACCAACCACCACCCGATGAGGGAGTTCACCGTGCTGCGGAATGCCAAGCTGGCTCTTCTGCTGACCACCGCCGTGGCCGCGACCAACCTGGCGTTCAGCCCGGTCGCGGCCGCGGACCCGGCCATCCCGCTGGATCCCGGCCAGCTGCCCGGCCTCGACGCCATGCAGATGCTCGGCCCGGTGGTTCAGCAGGCCGCGGGGAACCCCTCATCGGCGCAGTCGCTGCTGCTCGCGGCGGCTTCGCAACTCGCAGGCGGCGCCGCCACGCCGGGCGGCTCGGCGGCGCTTGCCGAGCAGGTCACCAAGTTCGTACAGGAGGGCGGGGCCGCCGGCCCCTCGGCCGCACTGCCGTCGGCGGCTTCCCCCGCCGCCGCGGCGACCGGCATTGCGCACGGCACCACGCCGCTGATGACGCCGGGCACCGGAAACGGCCCCGTCCCCCTGCCCGAGCACCTCCCCGACGGCGCCGCACCCAGCTCGATCTTCGGCACCCAAGCACATCTGCCGGTCGGCATCGACCCGGCGCACGCCGCCGGCCCGGCACCCGAGGCGATGCCCGAGGTGCCCACCCCGGTTCAGGTCGTCACCCCGTCGGCGACGCCGGGCGCGACGCCGGTCGGCAACTCGATCAACGTCGCGACACCGAACCCGGCACCGGCACCCGCGGCCGCGCCGAACTACGACCCGGCCGCCCCGCCGACGCAGGACTTCATGTACCCGTCGATCAGCAACGGCTGCCTCAAGGACGGCGGCAACGTGATCGCGACCGCGATCTCAGTCGCCGGCCCGGCGAAGATCCCCACACCCGGACCGACCGCCGGCCAGACCGCCTACGTGTTCACCGCGGTGGGCACCCCGGCTCCGGCTGCCGAGCAGAAGCTGCCGCTGAACGTCACGTGGGTCAACCTGACCACCGGCAAGTCCGGCAGCGCCACTCTCAAGCCCAACCCCGAGATGAACGCGGCGGGGCCGACCACGCTGATGGCCATCGCCGATACCGGCTCGGGCAGCATCATGTCGACGATCTTCGGCCAGGTGACCACTGTCGACAAGCAGTGCACCTTCATGCCGACGATCGGTTCCACCGTCGTGCCGTAAAGCGCGAAAAGCCGCGCTAGGGTTGGGAAATCGAATTCCCAACCCTAGGTCGGTTCGACATGGAGACGCTCGATCCCTTTGACGCGATGATGCTGACGGCCGAGCTGATTTCCAGCCCCATGCACGTCGCGGTCGCGTTGATCATGAGCCCGCCCGAGGGCATGACCGGCACGGAGTTCATCGACGAGGTCTACGAGCAGGGGCTGACGGCGCCGGATCCCGTGGACCCTCGGCTGCGCCGGCGCCCGCATCGCGGCGTGGAGACCGGTGGCCTGTGGGCGTGGCGCGACGTGGCCGACCTCGACCTGAGTCACCACGTGCACCGGCTGACACTGCCGCGCGATTCGAGTACAGAAGATCTGTGGGCACTGGTGTCGGAGTTGCACGCCGAGCCGCTCGACCGGTCGGCACCGATGTGGATGGCGTATCTGATCGACGGACTCGACGGCGACCGGTGCGCGCTGTACATCAAGATCCATCACATCGTCGTCGACGGCGTCGCGGGCCTGAAGATGATCAGCGACTCGCTCACCGAGGATCCCGACCGGCGCGAGATGCCGCCGTTCTACGCGGGCGCCTCTCCCACCTACCCGACAAAACGCCGGAGCCTCAATCCGCTGTCGGTGGTGCGTGACGTGGCGGGCGCCGCGGCCTCGGGGCTGAGCCTGGCCCGCCACGTCGCGTCCGCGGAGGTGGCCAACATCATCGGCGGGCTGGCGACGTCGACCGTCGCGACGCCGTTCGGCGCGCCACGCACGCGGTTCAACACCAAGCTCAGCCCGCATCGGGTGTTCGCCGCAACGAGCTTGGACCGCAAGCGAATTCGCGCAATCCAGGATGCCGCCGATGTCACAAGCAACGACGTGGTGACGGCGTTGATCACCGGGGTGCTGCGGGACTGGCTGATTAAACAGGACGAGCTGCCGCACGAGTCCCTGGTGGCGCTGTGTCCGGTGACGGTGCGCGGGCACGACTCGTCGGGGGACGACGGGCACGGCAATCAATTCGGCCTGGGCCTGTGTCCGCTGCCCACCGCCATCGAGGACGCGGCCGAGCGGCTCAGCCTGGTCCATTACGCGATGTCGAACGTCAAGCATCAGGTCGCGGCCAACGGTCCCGGCGCGATGCTGATCGTGCTGATGCCCGCCGTCGTGCCGACCGCGCTCGCGCCGCTGCTGCCGTTCGGGTCGCGGGTGAAGCCCAGCTACAACCTGCCGATCTCCAATGTGCCGGGCCCCCAGACGCACAGCTACTTCAACGGTGCCAGCGTCGACGAGATCTATCCCGTGTCAGTGGTGTACGACGGGATGGCGCTCAACGTGACGTTGTGCTCCTACGCCGACCGGATCGGCGTGGGCTATATCGCCGACCGAGAGGTGGTGGCCGACGTCGACGACCTGGTTCCGCTCACCGAAACCGCGCTCGCGGAACTCGAGGCCGCCGTCGGGGTGGCCTAACTGCGTTGAGTCAGTAGGCCATGAACAGGATTTCGTCCCGCCCGTAGTCCATGCCGGGGTGCGCGGCGGCCAGGTGCTGCTTGGTCAGGTCGACCAGTTCGTCCTCGTCCTTGGCGCTGATCGCCTCACCACACGGGCAGTTGATGTGCGTCTTCATGGTTCCTCCGTTATCCGGCCTTTGCTTTGGCTGCGGCCTTCATCTTCTTCTTGTACGCCCTGACCTCTTCCAGCGACCCCTTGTCGACCACATCGGCGATCGACATGTGGGTGCCGGCCCTGCCGTAATCTCCGGCGGCCTCGCGCCAGCCCTTGGGGGTGACGCCGTACTGCTTGCCCAGCAGGGCCAGGAAGATCTTGGCCTTCTGCTCACCGAATCCGGGCAGGGCCTTGAGTCGGCGCAGCACCTCGGCGCCGTCGGGGTTGCCGTCGAGCCACAGCTGGGCGGCGTCACCGTCGTAGCGGTCGACGATCTCGCGGGCCAGATCCTGCACCCGCTTGGCCATCGAACCCGGAAAACGGTGCACGGCAGGCGTTGTCGAAAATTTCTCGGTGAACTGCTCGGGGTCGTAATCGGCGACCAGCCGGGGGTCGATACCCCCGATGCGCTCGACGATCTTGCGCGGTCCGGCGAACGCCACTTCCATGGGAATCTGCTGATCAAGCATCATTCCGGTCAGCAATGCGAACGGATCCTCACTCAACAGGTCGTCAGACGCGGGATCCTGGGTGAGCTGCAGTCTCGCCATGGGATGAGTGTAGGCACGTGAGGATGTAGGCGGAACGCCTGAGCAGGACGGGAGGGACGATGTCGGGTGCGGTCGCGCTCGCGCTGGCGGTCGCCCTGGCCGCGGTCGCACTGATCGTCGGCGCCATCGCCGTCCTGACCCGCAGCGTGGTCAGCACCCCCGCCGAGCGCACGGTGCACGCCGCCCTGCACACCGCCTCGCTGGCGGCCCGCTCGCTGCGCAAGGGCCTGGACGCCGACTCCGCTGCCGCCGCCGCCCCCCACCTGCGCGGCCTGACCGGTTCCGACGGTGTCGCCCTCTACAGCGGCGACACCGCCCTGCTCGCCTTCGACCCGCCCGGCGAGTTGTGGACGCCGGCCACGCTGGAGATCTCCCACCACACCGCCCGCGACGCGATCACCGGTCAGCGCCGGGTACTGGCCCGCGAACAGTCCCCCGCCGTCGTCGCCCAGCCGATCCTCGACGACGACGACGCGGTGATCGGCGTGCTCGTCGTCGTCAACACCGACGAACCGTCGCCGGGCATGCTCGGCGCCATCGCCGAAGTCGCGCGCTACGCCGCCAGCCAACTCGAGCTGGCCGAGCTCGACGCGTCGCGGGCCCGCCTCGACCGCGCCGAAGTGCTCGCGCTGCGCGCCCAGATCAGCCCGCACTTCATCTACAACGCGCTCAACACCATCGCCTCGTTCGTCCGCACCGACCCCGACCGGGCGCGCGATCTCATCCTGGAATTCGCCGACTTCACCCGCTACTCGTTTCGCTCCGCGGGCCCCTACACGGTGCTGGCCGACGAACTGCGCAACATCGACCGCTACCTGACGCTGGAACGCGCCCGCTTCGGCCCCAATCTGGCGGTGACACTGCAGATCGCGCCCGAGGTGCTGACCGTCGTCGTGCCGTTCCTGGCGCTGCAACCGCTGGTGGAGAACGCGGTTCGGCACGGCCTGGCCGGGCGGCAGGGCGGATCCATCGAAATCGTCGCGCGTGACGAAGGGTCCGACTGTGTCATCAGCGTGGAGGACGACGGCATCGGCATGGATCCCGAAATCCTGCGCTCCGGGCATGGCGACGTCCTTGGCGAGGGTGAGCAGAGCGCCCACGTCGGGCTGAGCAATGTCGACCATCGACTGCGCGCCGCCTTCGGCAACGACTACGGTCTGGTGGTCGAGACGGCCCTGGATGCGGGTACGAAGGTGATCATGCGGGTGCCCAAGTTCCGCGCGGGCGTACGGGTTTAAGGAGAACCATGGCAGGGCTGTGGGTGCTGGCGGTCGACGACGAAGCCCCCGCGCTCGACGAGCTCACCTATCTGCTCGGCGAGCATCCTGACATCGCCGAAGTGACCGGCGCGGGCGATGCGACCTCCGCGCTGCGCATCATCAACGAACGCACCGTCGATGCGATCTTCCTCGACATCAACATGCCCGGCCTGTCCGGCCTCGAACTGGCCAGTGTCCTCGGCAATTTCGCGCACCCGCCCGCCGTCGTCTTCGTCACCGCGCACGACGACAAGGCACTGGCCGCCTTCGAAGTCGGCGCGCTGGACTATCTGCTCAAGCCGATCCGCAAGGAGCGCCTCGACGAGGCCGTCCGCCGGGTGGTCACTGCGCGCACCGCCGAGCCGGCTGACGAACCCCAGGCCGACGCCATCCCCGTCGAACTCGGCGGCGTCACCCAGCTGGTGCCCTGCGACACGATCGGCTGGGTGGAGGCCGAAGGCGACTACGCCCGGCTGCACGCGGCATCCGGCTCGCATCTGGTGCGAATCCCGTTGAGCACCTTGGAAGATCGCTGGCGCAATCGCGGCTTCCAGCGGGTGCACCGCTCCTATCTCGTCGCGCTGAGTATGGTCACCGGCCTCCGCACGTCGGGCGCATCGACGCTGGTGCGGATGCGCGCCAACGGCGCATCGGCGGCCATCGAGCTCCCGGTCAGCCGCCGCCAGGCCCGCGAACTGCGCGACCGGCTGATCCGCGACCCGATGCGCACCTTCCGCCCAGGGGCCACCAATGACTAAGCCGGGCCGCCCGCAACGCGAACGCGTGGTCCTGGCCCACCGCCGCGGAACCCGCGTGGTGCACACTCGCGTCGAAGTCCAGGAGCAGACCGAAATCGGCGACGCACTGGTCCGCGGCCTGGTCCGAGCCCAGCTCGGGCTGGCATTGCGACTGGCCGCCCTGGTGGCCGGCGCCATGGCCGCACTGCCGTTGATCAACGCGGTGTTCCCAGAGTTGTCCAACGCCAGCGTATTCGGGATACGGCTGAACTGGCTGACGCTGGCGGTCCTGGTCTACCCCGCGCTCTACGCCATCGGCCGGCTCTTCATCCGGCTGGCCGAACAAGGCGAACGCGACTTCATGGGTGTGGTCGACGATGAGAGCCCGCCGTGAGCTCGACCGCGACGGCCCTGACCGCCGGTGGCCTGCTGGCCGCCGCGGTGGCGACGGTGGCCGTCGGCGCCTACGGGGTTCGGCTGTCGCGCACCACATCCGACTTCCTGGTGGCCTCGCGCACCGTCGGGGCCCGTTGGAACGCCGCCGCCATCTCCGGCGAATACCTCTCGGCGGCTTCGTTTCTCGGCGTCGCCGGGCTGATCGCCAAGTACGGCGCCGACGCGCTGTGGTACCCGGTCGGCTTCACCGCGGGCTATCTGGGCCTGCTGCTGTTCGTCTCGGCTCCGCTGCGCCGCTCCGGCGCCTACACGGTGCCCGACTTCGCCGAGTTCCGGCTGGGCTCGCCGCGGGTGCGCCGGGTCGCGATGATCGTGGTCGTCACGGTCTGCATCCTCTACCTGATCCCGCAATACCAGGGCGCCGGCATCGCCCTGAAAGCCCTTCTCGGCGTTCCGGTCTGGCTCGGCCCGCTCGTCGTCGGCGGGATCGTGATCGTCAACGTCGTCGGGGGCGGGATGCGGTCCATCACGTTCGTGCAGGCGTTCCAGTACTGGCTGAAGCTGACGGCGGTCGCCGTCCCCGCGCTGGTGCTGCTGACGCATTTCGGCCACGACCATCCCCCACTCGGCGGCCCTCTTCCGCCGACCGTGGACCAGCAGACCGTCGTCACCGTCGAGACCGATGTCGTGGTCACCGTCGCCGACCCCACTGGTGTCACGGTGGACAACCACGCGCTGGAAACCCCCGGCCGGTACACCCTGCAGGGAGGCACCACCCTGACCCTCGCGCCGGGCGCCCAGACCCCCGTCGTCGCCGGGGCACCGGCCAGCGGCACGGCCTGGATCCAGAACGGCGGCGGGCTGGGCGGCAACCATCCTCTCTACCAAGTGTTTTCGATCATGGTGGCGACGTTCCTCGGCGCCATGGGCCTGCCCCACGTACTGGTCCGCTTCTACACCAACCCCGACGGACGTGCGGCCCGCCGCACAGCCTTGACCGTCATCGGCCTGCTGTCGTTCTTCTATTTGTTCCCCGTCCTGCTCGGGGTGTTCGCCCGGCTCTACGTGCCACAGCTTCTCGTCACCGGCAAGGCCGACGCCGCCGTACTGCTACTCCCCTCGGCCGCCATCGCCGGGCTGCCCGGTGAGCTGATCGGCGCCCTGGTCGCGGCCGGAGCCATCGCGGCATTCCTGGCGACATCGTCGGGCCTGCTGGTCAGCATCGCCGGCGCACTGTCCACCGACGTGCTGCGCGGCCGGGTCAGCGACTTCCGGTTGGTGGCATTGATCGCCGGGCTCATCCCGATTCCGCTGTCGCTCGTCGCACCCGTGCTGGACCTGTCCCGCGGCGTCGGCCTGGCGTTCGCGGTCGCGGCCTCCACGCTGTGCCCGCTGCTGGTACTCGGGATCTGGTGGCGCGGGCTGACCGCCGCGGGCGCGATCGCGGGTCTGGTGGTCGGGGCGCTGGCCTCCGGCGTGGCCATCCTGGTCGCGGTGACGGGCTGGGTCGACGACGACGTCCTCGGCGGCTGGCTGACCACACTGATCGGCTACCCCGCCGCGATCACGGTGCCGCTGGCGTTCGCGACCATGATCCTCGTCAGCCGGCTCACCCGACGCGACGTGCCACCCGACGTGGCGCGCATCTTCGCCCGCATGCACGTGCCCGAACGGCTCGGCATGGGCCTGGATCGGGCACCGCGCGGCTGACTCCCCCCGACCGTTCAGCGCCGCCCGCCAACCGTTCACCGCATCGTCCGCGCGGAGCCTAGGGCTGTGACGCACCTCTCAATACGCTGTGAAAACGATCGGAGTTCACAACCTGAGCTGAGGAGCATCTGGTGCCCACAACCGACCTGCCGCCGCAGGAAACCCAACCCAGCGGCGCCCAATATCTGGCCGTACAGGCCAGTCCCGAATTCCAGGAGCTGCGCCGCACCTTGCGCCGCTTCGTCTTCCCGACGACGGCGTTCTTCCTGATCTGGTACGCCACCTACGTCATTCTCGGTGCGTTCGCCCACGACTTCATGGCCATCAAGGTGTGGGGCAACGTCAACGTCGGCCTGCTCATCGGCCTTGGTCAGTTCCTGACGACGTTCCTGATCACCGGCCTTTACGTGCGGTTCGCCAACCGGGAACTCGACCCGCGCGCCGAAGCCATCCGCAACGAGATGGAAGGCAGCGCCCAGTGACCACCACCGTGCTCGCCGAGGCCAGCCGGATCGGCAATCCCATCGTCAACATCAGCATCTTCGTGGCGTTCGTGCTCATCACGCTGTTCATCGTGATCCGGGCCGGCCGCACCAACACCAATGCCACCGAGTTCTTCACCGGCGGACGTGCCTTCTCCGGACCGCAGAACGGCATCGCCATCGCTGGCGACTACCTCTCTGCCGCAAGCTTTCTCGGCATCGCCGGCGCCATCGCGGTGTACGGCTACGACGGCTTCCTGTATTCGATCGGCTTCTTGGTGGCCTGGCTGGTAGCCCTGCTGTTGGTCGCCGAATTACTGCGCAACACAGGCAAATTCACGATGGCGGATGTGCTGAGCTTCCGCCTCAAGCAGCGACCGGTGCGGGTGGCCGCGGCCACGTCGACACTGACGGTGTCGCTGTTCTACCTGCTGGCGCAGATGGCCGGCGCCGGTGGCCTGGTCGCCTTGCTGCTCGACGTGCACGGCCGCACCGCCCAATCCGTCGTGATCGCGGTGGTCGGTGTGCTGATGATCGTCTACGTCCTGGTCGGCGGCATGAAGGGCACCACCTGGGTGCAGATCATCAAAGCCGTCCTGCTGATCGCGGGCGCAGCGATCATGACTCTGCTGGTGCTGATCAAGTTCGGGCTGAACTTCTCCGACATCCTCGGTTCGGCACAGCAGATGGTGCACGACGCCACCACCAAGGGAGTGGCCAGCCGCGACGTGCTGGCTCCGGGCGCGCAGTACGGTGCCAACACCACCTCCAAGATCAACCTGCTGTCGCTGGGGCTGGCACTGGTGCTCGGCACGGCGGGCCTTCCGCACGTGTTGATGCGCTTCTACACCGTCCCGACCGCGAAAGAGGCTCGGCGGTCGGTGGTTTGGGCGATCGGCCTGATCGGCGCCTTCTACCTGTTCACCCTGGCGCTCGGCTACGGCGCGGCGGCCATGGTCGGCCCCGACAAGATCCTGGCGGCTCCGGGAGGACAGAACTCGGCGGCACCGCTGCTGGCGTTCCAGCTCGGCGGGGTGATCCTGCTCGGCATCATCTCGGCGGTGGCCTTCGCCACCATCCTGGCGGTGGTGGCGGGTCTGACGATCACCGCGTCGGCGTCGTTCGCCCACGACGTCTACGCCAGTGTTCTCAAGAGCCACAAGGTGACTGAGGACGAACAGGTGCGGGTCTCCCGGATCACCGCGGTGGTCCTCGGTATCGCCGCGATCGGCCTTGGCATCCTGGCCAACGGCCAGAACGTCGCCTTCCTGGTGGCCTTGGCGTTCGCGGTGGCCGCCTCGGCCAACCTGCCGACGATCGTGTACTCGCTCTACTGGAAGCGGTTCAACACCCGCGGCGCACTGTGGAGCATGTACGGCGGCCTGATCAGCTGCCTGGTGCTGATCGTCTTCTCGCCGGCCGTCTCGGGCAACAAGACGGCGATGATCCCCGGCGCGGACTTCGACTTCTTCCCGCTGGCCAACCCCGGCATCGTGTCGATCCCGCTGGCATTCCTCCTCGGCATCATCGGCACGCTGACGTCCAACGACACCGGCGACCCGGAGATCAATGCCGAGATGGAGGTCCGGTCGCTGACCGGCGTCGGTGCCGAGAAGGCCACGCACCACTAAATGAGGTGAGAATCTCGCCGGACGCGGGAATGGTGTGGGTGTGCAGACGTTGCTGATCCCATGACCCGCATCCGGCGAGATTTCGCCTTCGCCCTGCTGGCCTACGCGTTCGCCGCGATCATGGTCGGCACCACGCTGCCCACCCCGCTGTACGCGCTCTACTCCGAGCGCATGCACTTCTCGGTGCTGACCACGACCGTCATCTACGCCACCTATGCCGGCGGGGTGTTGTTCGCGCTGCTTGTGTTCGGCCGCTGGTCCGACGCCATCGGCCGGCGGCCGGTCCTGTTGGCCGGCACGGTGTGCGCGCTGGCCAGCGCCGTGGTGTTCCTGATCGCGGACTCGATACCGCTGCTGTTGGTCGGCCGGGTGTTGTCGGGCCTGTCGGCGGGCATCTTCACCGGCACCGCCACCGCGGCGGTCATCGAAGCCGCACCGCCGAGCTGGCGCACCCGCGCACCGGCGGTGGCCACCATCGCCAACATCGGCGGGCTGGGCTCCGGTCCGATCCTCGCAGGCATCCTCGCCCAGTACGCCCCGAGCCCGCTGACGCTGACCTTCGTCGTGCACATCGCGCTGGTCGTGCTCGCCGCGATCGCGGTGCTGCTGGTTCCGGAAACCTCCAGCCGAACCGGAAAGATAGGGCTGCAACGGCTTTCGGTGCCGCCCGAGGTCCGGTCGGTGTTCATCGTCGCGGCACTGGCCGCGTTCGCCGGGTTCACCGTCACCGGCCTGTTCACCTCCGTCGCGCCGTCGATGCTGACCACCCTCATCGGGATCGGCGACCACGCGCTGGCCGGGGTGATCGCCGGATCCATCTTCGGCGCGTCGGCCATCGCCCAGATCTTCGGCACCCGCATCGCACCCCAGCGCGCCGTCGCCATCGGCTGCGCGATCCTGACCGCGGGCATGGGAATTCTGGTTGTGGCACTGCACTATTCGTCACTGATCGGATTGATCGCCGCGGCGGTGGTATCCGGTATCGGCCAGGGCATCAGCTTCAGCCGCGGGCTGGCCGCCGTCGCCGAGCTCACCCCACCCGAACGCCGGGCCGAGGTCAGCTCCACCTACTTCGTGGTGGCCTACATCGCGATCTCGATCCCGGTGATCGGCGAGGGTTTCGCCGCGCAGGCCTGGGGTCTGCGTACCGGCGGCATCGTGTTCGCCACCGCGGTGGGGGTGCTGGCGCTGGCCTGCCTGGGCGCAATTCTCTGGCAGGAATCCCGCGCAAAATCAGGTAGATCTACCTACGCCGACGCGGGCTAGATTTTTCTGCATGACCCTGGCGTTCCCCACCCCCGACGAGGTTGCGGCGCAGACATCACCGGATCGCGATCGGGCGATCGACGTCATTCGCATCGGCTCACTTCTCGGCGTCGTGGCGGGCCACACCGTGATGGCGACGAGCATCATCACCGACGGTGTCCTGCACTGGGATAACCTGCTGACCACCTCGGTGATCTTCCAGGCCGCGACGTGGATCTTCCAGATCATGCCGCTGTTCTTCTTCGCCGGCGCCGCAGCCAGCATGGCGTCCTGGCGGCCCGACGTGAGCTGGGGCCAGTGGCTGATGAAGCGCTGCGCCAGGCTTTTTCGACCCGTCTTCTACTACCTGACGTTCTGGGCGGTGGCCCTGACGCTGCTGCACGAAGTCCTCCCCCCGCACGTCTACGACCCGGTGGCCGGGGTGTCGACACAACTGCTGTGGTTTCTGGGCGCCTACGTCCTGATGCTGGCGGTGATGCCGCTGCTGGTTCGAATCACCACCGCCCATCGGCTGATCGCCGGTGTGGCAGCCGTCTATGTCCTGGTCGCCGCCGTCGACGCCATCCGGCTCACCGTTGCAGGCTCGCAGGGGCTGGGGTTCGCAAACCTCGTGGTGTGGCTGATTCCCGGCATGTTCGGGGTGGCCTACCGCCGCGGGCTGCTGCGGCAAGCGACAGCGCTGAGGGCGGCGGTGGCGATGCTGGCGGTCAACGTCGCGTTGGTGGCGTTCGGCCCCTACGAGCTGAGCCTGGTCGGTATCGAAGGTCAGCGGCTGGCCAACATGACACCGCCGTCGCTACTACTGGCCGGGCACGCAATCATGATGTGCTGCTTGGCCATTGCCGCGATGCCCGCCATCCAGCGGTGGGCTCGGAATCCCCGAGTGTGGCAGTTGACGGCGATCGGCAACTCGGGTGCGATGACCCTGTACCTCTGGCACATGCCCGCCCTGCTCGGAATCCACCTGCTGTTCGATCTCGCCGGCCATCCCCGCTATCCCGGGCAGCCGGACTTCCTGGCGATCTCCGTCGCGCAGCTGCTGCTGATGGCGGTACTGGTCGCGGTGTTGTTCGTCGCGCTTCGGCCCCTGGAGAACAATCCGCTGCCCGGCTGGGACGGCCCGATCGCCGTCACCGGAGCCCGCAGCATCGGCGTCGGCGTCCTGCTGTGCGTGGCGGGGCTGGCCACCCTGGTGTCGGTGAAATGGGGACTGAAGGACGACGGCCTCTACTGCACGGCGGTGACGCTGCTCGCCCTGATCGGCGCGCGGGTTTTGACAGCCGGAAAGCGCCCTGCGGCAAGGCTTCCCGAAGAGATCGCGGGCTAGCCGCTCTTGCGGCGGAACTCCCGGCGGCCACCACCGGCCGCGCCGTGCGACCGGGACTGCTTGGCTCCGCCGTCGGTGTGCGCGGCGCCGCCGGCAGCTTTCGCCTTCTTACGCTCCAGCGCCTCGCGGAACTTCGCCTTGGTGTCGTCCTGCGGATCGGACTCAGATTCGGCCATGCTGGTCAGACTAGCGCCACGCGACCGAAGTCAGCGGATACCGGGCGGCATTCCGTAGACGTGGGAGATCGGCATCTTCAGCAGCACCCGGCGGTCGTCGACCATCGCGCGGCGGTAGTCGTCCCAATCAGGATGCTCACCGGCGACGTTGCGATAGAGCGCGATCAGTGCTTCGACGGTGTCGTCGTGCGGTGACGCGGCCGGCGGGGTGAGGATCGCATTGCCCTCGGCGACGGCATAGGACCAGCCGTCGTCGGAGGACACCATGATCGAGGCCCGAGGATCGCGACGCAGATTGCGGGTCTTGGCGCGCGGCTCGGTGATCGACACTTCGATGACGAGAGCGTGCGGGTCGAAGTGATACGTCACGTTCGACAGCTGCGGTCGCCCGTCACGTTTGATGGTCGCCAGCACACCCAGCTTGTTGCCCGCGATCACCGCCAGCAGCTTGTCGTCGAACACGTGACGAGACATCCCTCGAGACTACGTCGCTAGCATCGAAACATGACCCGCTATGCGGCATTCCTGCGCGGTGTGAACGTGAGCGGCACGACCATGAAGATGGCCGATGTCGCCGCCGCCTTCACCGATGCCGGTTTCACAGGAGTCAAGACCATCCTGGCCAGCGGCAACGTGCTGCTCGACAGCGGCGCCGCGGCGAAGACGGTCCGCACGAAAGCCGAAGCGGCGCTGCGGGATGCGTTCGGATACGAGGCCTGGGTGCTGGTCTATGACTTGGAGACGGTCGGCACCATCGCAGCGGCCTATCCGTTCGAGGCCGAGGTCGACGGGTACCAGTCGTATGTGACGTTCGTCAGCGACGCAGAGATCCTCGACGAGCTCGCCGCACTGGCCGACGAACCCGGGCCCGACGAGAAGATCGCGCGCGGCGACGGCGTCCTGTACTGGCAGGTGGCCAAGAACTCCACCCTGGATTCGACGATCGGCAAGACGATGGGCAAGAAGCGCTACAAATCGTCGACCACCACCCGCAATCTGCGGACCCTGGCGAAGGTACTGAAATGACACCGAAGATCGACGCCAGTGAGCTGCGCGGCGTCTCCGAGACCGCGTTGATGACACTCAACGGCCGCGCGCATCAGGCCGGCCTGCCCGGGCCGATCCTGCACGACCCGATGGCCATCGCGCTCGTCGACTCCATCGACTTCGACTTCGACAAGTTCGGCCGCAAGGGCCAGGAGATGGCGCTGCGCTCGCTTGCAGTCGACGCCTGCG
The DNA here is from genome assembly GCA_004362315.1 of Mycobacterium sp. BK086. GTDB lineage: Bacteria > Actinomycetota > Actinomycetes > Mycobacteriales > Mycobacteriaceae > Mycobacterium. Next base: position 290,421 of record SNWL01000007.1, on the reverse strand, counting down.
CGGTCAGGTACCTGACAACGCATCCACACGCCACCGTCGTCGCGCTCGCCGAAGGCTTCCAGACCAGCTTCTGGCGGCTGAGCGAGGCCGTGTCCGATCCTCAGTTCCGCTGGTTGTCGGTCGACCTGGCCCCGGTGATCGAGCTGCGCGAGCGGCTCCTGCCGTCGTCGCCGCGGATCAGCGCGCTGGGCCAGTCCGCGCTGGACTACAGCTGGATGGACCAGGTGGACACCGCCCAAGGCGTGTTCATCACCGCCGAGGGCCTGCTGATGTATCTGCAGCCCGCCGAGGCGATGGACCTGATCACCCAGTGCGCCAAGCGTTTTCCGGGTGGGCAGATGTTCTTCGATCTGCCGCCGACGATGGTCAAGAGGCTGGCCCCGAAGGGGTTGAAATCGTCGAAACACTACCGGGTGCCACCCATGCCGTTCAGCCTGAGCACCGTGCAGCTGGCCGATCTGGTCAACACGGTGCCGGGAATCAAAGCGGTACATGACATCCCGATGCCGAAGGGCCGCGGCTTCTTCTTCAAGACGCTGTTCCCCGCGGTCTGGCATTTCGGCCCCACGAAGCGCTTCCGCGGCTCGTACACCCTGCTCGAATTCGGCTGAGCCGTCAGCCGAACGCGGAGTCCAGGTACTGCAGCGCCTCGTGCTTGCCGAGCCCGAGCGCCCGGGCGGCCTCCACGTAGGCGTTGGCCGCGGCCGCCATCGCGGCGTCGGCCGGATCGGCCCGTGCCACGAACGTCCCGAATCGGCCCCGGGTTTCGACGATCCCCGCGGTCTCCAGCTCCCGGTACGCACGCGCCACGGTGTTGACCGCCAGCCCCAGCTGGCCGGCCAACTCACGCACCGTCGGCAACCGGGTGCCCGGTGGCAACCGCCCTTCGCGAATCCCCTCGATGATCTGCGTTCTGAGCTGATCAAACAATGGACGCGCCCCCGCTGCGTCTATGCGCAGTCCCAGCCCCAACTCCGACACATGCTAAGTATCGCTTAGACCGGCTATTTTGGGGGATGTGCGTATCGCGGTGCTGAGTGGGGCGGGGATTTCCGCCGAGAGCGGCGTGCCGACCTTCCGCGATGACAAGACCGGGTTGTGGGCCAAGTACGACCCCTACGAACTGTCGAGCACCGACGGCTGGCAAAGCCATCCCGAGCGAGTCTGGGCCTGGTATCTGTGGCGTCACCACCTGGTCGAGCGGGTGGAGCCCAACGACGGCCACCGCGCGGTGGCGGCCTGGCAGGACTACGCCGACGTCACCGTGATCACCCAGAACGTCGACAATCTGCACGAGCGAGCCGGCAGCAAGACCGTTCACCATCTGCACGGCAGCCTGTTCGAATTCTGGTGCGACACCTGCGGTTCTCGCTACCACGGCCCGCTACCGGACATGCCCGAGCCCGAGCTGGAGAAGATGCCGCCGCAGTGCGACATCTGCGGCGGACTGATCCGCCCCGGCATCGTCTGGTTCGGGGAGCAATTGCCCGATGGGCCGTGGCAGGCCTCGGTGGAGGCGGCCGCCCTCGCCGACGTCCTCGTCGTGGTCGGCACCTCGGGGATCGTCTACCCGGCGGCCGGGTTGCCCGAGGTGGCGCTGGCGCGCGGGGTGGTCGTGGTCGAGGTCAATCCCGAGCCGACCCCGCTGTCCGACACCGCGACGCTCTCGATCCGCCAGTCGGCGAGCACGGCGCTGCCGCGCTTACTGCAGCAGCTGCCCGAGCTTCTCAAGCCTTGATAGCCCGTCCCAGCGCGACCTCCTGCGCCGGCAGCGGCACCCACGCCGGCAGCATGGCCTCACGGCGCGCGGTGTCGATGGTGAAACCGGCACCTGCGATCGAGCGCTCCGTCTCGCGGTGGGTGTGGCAGTTGCCGGTGAACCGCGGCCAGATCGTCGCGTCGGCCAGGCGCTGCAACCCGCCCCGCCAGCCGGTCGAGGCGATGTGCTCGAAGAAGCGCAGCTGCCCGCCCGGCTTCAGCACGGCGGCCAGTTGACGCAGCACCCCGTCCGGGTCGGCCACCGAGCACAGCACCAGCGAGCACACCACCGCGTCGAAGGGCTCCGTCGGCGGCATCGTCTCGATCGTCGACTCGATCAGCGTGACGGGAACCGGGGCCGTCGCGGCGGCCGCTTTGGCGAGCGGCGCCAGGCGGGTTTCGGGCTCGAGCGCCACGACCTCGGTCACCGAATCGGGGTAGAACGCGAAGTTGGTTCCAGTGCCCGCGCCGACCTCCAGGACACGCCCGGACAGGTCTAAGAGATTGGCTCGGCGCAGCTCCCGCATGGCCCGTGACTCGTGGGCGGAGAGCACCGTCCAGAAGCGGGCGAAGAAGGGATTGTCAAAAGTCTCTGTAGCCATCGTTGTAGCGTCCTTCCTGCTGCTAACCACCCTAGTCACAGACAGTTTTCGGGCCTGACCTGCGGGTAAGGTACTAGCGAGTAACCATGGACCTGACTCGCGAGTAACCCGGCACCTGACTCGGGAGTAAGAATTGCCAGGAAACTCCGAATCGTGACTCAATGATTCCTTAAAAGAGACTCATAGAGTCCTGGGTATGTGGATCGACGACACCAGTGCCGATGTCATCAAGATCGATTTCGATGAGCTCTACCACGGTGATTTTCTCGTGGAGGGCGATACCTCGGAGCAGTTCGAGGATCTCCCCCCGCTCGCTAACGCCAGCTGAGCTCAGCGCCAAAAGGCGCCAACACCGCTAGCGTGCGGCGTGGCGCCCTCTGGAGCTTCTGATACGCGTTGAGTGCCCGCCTGTTTTCAGGCGGGCACTTTCGCGTCTTCACTGGGTTCGACCATCCCGGCCAGCCGCCCGGCGATGATGTCCTCGGCCTCGTTGACGATCCGGCTGATGAGCTCGCCACAGGTCGGAATGTCGTTGATGAGACCCATCGCGGTGCCCACGGTCCAGATGCCGGCGTCGATGTCACCGTCGTCGAACACCTTGCGGCCACGCACGCCGGCCACCAGATCCTTGACGTCCTCGAACTGGCCGCCGCCCTTGAGGATCTCCACCACCTCGCGCGAGACGATGTTGGAGGCCACCCGGGCGGTGTTGTGCAGGCTGCGGAAGATCAGCTCGGTGCCACGCTCGTCGCCGGCCACGATGGCGTCCTTGACGTTCTGGTGAATGCAGGACTCGACCGTGCACATGAAGCGCGAGCCCATGTTGATGCCGTCGGCGCCCAGCGCGAGTGCGGCCACCAGGCCACGCGAATCGGCGAACCCGCCCGAGGCGATCATCGGGATCTCGATCTTGTCGGCCGCCGCCGGGATCAGCACCAGGCCCGGGATGTCGTCCTCGCCCGGGTGTCCCGCACATTCGAACCCGTCGATGCTGATGCCGTCCACGCCCAGGCTCTGCGCCTTGACCGCGTGCCGGACCGACGTGCACTTGTGCAGCACCTTGATGCCGTTGTCGTGGAACATCGGCAGGTGCGGAGCCGGGTTGGAGCCGGCGGTCTCAACGATCTTGATGCCTTCGTTGACGATGACCTGGCGGTACTCGTCATAGGGCGGCGGGTTGATCGACGGCAGGATCGTGAGGTTCACTCCGAACGGCTTGTCGGTCAGGTCCCGGGTGCGGGCGATCTCGTTGGCCAGATCCGCCGGAGTCGGCTGCGTGAGCGCGGTGATGAAACCGAGCCCGCCCGCATTGGCAACCGCCGCAACAAGTTCCGCGCGACCGACCCACTGCATACCGCCCTGGGCGATCGGGTGCTCGACACCGAAAACCTCGGTGAACTTTGTCTTGATCGTCATGTCCGTCCTTACCGGGGAGCCATCCGGATCGCGCCATCGAGGCGGATCACTTCGCCATTGAGCATCGGATTCTCGACGATATGCGCTGCCAGCGCGCCGTACTCGTCGGGGTCTCCGAGGCGGGCCGGGTGCGGCACCTGCTTGCCCAGCGAGTCCTGTGCCTCCTGCGGCAACGAACCGAGCAGCGGCGTCTTGAACAGGCCGGGAGCGATGGTGACGACGCGAATGAGCTCGCGGGCGAGGTCACGGGCGATCGGCAGGGTCATGCCGACCACGCCACCCTTGGACGCGGAGTAGGCGGCCTGGCCGATCTGGCCGTCGAACGCGGCGACCGAGGCGGTGTTGATGATGACGCCCCGCTCCTCACCCACCGGCTCGGTCTTCGAAATCCGTTCGGCGGCAAGGCGAAGCACGTTGAAGGTGCCGATCAGGTTGACCTGGACGACGGCGTTGAACCAGTCCAGCGGGAACGGTCCGTCCTTGCCGAGGGTCTTGACCGCGTTGCCGATGCCCGCGCAGTTCACATTGATGCGCAGCGGACCCATTTCCTCGGCGAGGTCGAGGGCGGCCGAGACCGACTCGGGGTCGGTGACGTTGGCCTGGGCGAACCTGGCGCGCGGGCCGAGCTCGGCGACGACGTCTTCACCCTTGAGGTCGATGACCACCACGGATGCGCCCTTGTCGAGCAGTCGCTTGGTGGTGGCCAGGCCCAGGCCTGAGGCCCCGCCGGTGACGACGGCTACGGCGTCCTTGATCTCCACGAATGGGTTTCCTTTCGATAGCTCGACCTACTGGTTGGTTGGGGACTATACCCAGTCCCTCAGAACTGCTTCGTTGTCGGCTCCCGGGACGCCGGGAGCACTCGGCGCATCGAGCGCCGTCCTGGAGAACCGGGGGGCCGGCGCAGGGAACGTGGAGCCCTGCTCGGTGTAGAACGTATCGCGCTCGGTGTTGTGCGGTTCGGTGTCCACTTCGGCGAACGACAGCACCGGGGTACAGCACGCATCGCTGCCGGTGAAGACCTGAGCCCAGTGATCGCGGTCGTGGGCGGCGAACGCTTCAGTGAGCACCGCTCGCAGTTCCGGCCAGCGGGCGATGTCGTTCTGATCGGGCAGGTCAGCGGCGTTCAGGCCCAGCTTCTCGAGGAGTTCGGCATAGAACTGCGGCTCGATCGCGCCGACCGCGACGTAGCGGCCGTCGGAGCATTCGTAGGTGTCGTAGTAGGGCGCGCCGGTGTCGAGCATGTTGGTGCCGCGCACGTCGCCCCACATCCCCATGTGGCGGAACGCCCACATCATCTGAGCCAGCACGCTGGAGCCGTCGACCATCGCGGCGTCGATGACCTGACCCTTACCGGAGCGCTCCCGCTCCCACAGCGCCGAGAGGATGCCGACCAGCAGGAACATCGAACCGCCGCCGAAATCGCCGGCCAGGTTCAGCGGCGGGACGGGGCGCTCGCCGGCCCGGCCGACGGCGTGCAACAGGCCGTTGAGCGAGATGTAGTTGATGTCGTGGCCGGCCTGCTGGCTGCGCGGGCCGGTTTGGCCCCAGCCGGTCATCCGGCCATAGATCAGGCGCGGGTTGACCTTGGCACAGTCCTCCGGGCCCAGCCCGAGGCGTTCGGTGACGCCGGGACGGAAGCCCTCGATGAGCACGTCGGCCTTGGCGATGAGCCCGAGCACCATGTCACGATCGTTCGGGTCTTTGAGGTTCGCGCCCACCGACCGGCGGTTGCGCAACAGGTAGTCATTGCTGGGAGTTCCGCCGCCCTTGCCGAGCCGGTCGATACGGACGACGTCGGCACCCAGGTCGCCGAGGATCATCGCGGCGTGCGGCCCCGGGCCGATGCCGGCCAATTCGACGACGCGCAAACCGCTCAGTGGTCCGGCCATAGCTGTCTACCCTCCAGTTGATTGATCGCCGTCTTAACTATTTACACGTGGGCTGACCCGGCGCGGGCTGCGCCCCCGTCGGGGCCTACTGTGCAGCCATGACGACCATCGACGCTTACGCCGGTATCCCGGAACTGACCGTGTCGCTCGACGGCGGACTGCTGACGGCGACGCTGAATCGGCCGGACAGCCTGAACTCACTGAACGCCGCGATGCTGCACACCCTGGCCGACGTGTTGAACCACGCGGCTGACGACCCGGCCGTGCGGGTCGTGCGCCTCGGTGGAGCCGGCCGCGGGTTCAGCTCGGGTGCGGGCATCAGCGCCGAGGACCAGTCGAACCGCAGGCCGGATACCCCCGACGAGGTGCTGCAGGGAGCCAACCGTGCCGTGCAGGCGATCGTGAACCTGCCGAAGCCGGTCGTGGCGGTGGTGCAGGGACCGACGGCGGGAGTCGGGGTGTCGCTGGCGCTGGCCTGCGACATCGTATTGGCTTCGGAGAAGGCGTTTTTCCTGTTGGCGTTCACCAAGATCGGACTGATGCCCGACGGCGGTGCGTCGGCGTTGGTGGCCGCATCCATCGGCCGGGCCCGCGCGATGAAGATGGCGCTTCTGGCCGAACGCCTCTCGGCTGCAGACGCATTCGACGCGGGTCTGATCAGCTCGGTGTATCCCGCCGACGAGCTGGAGGCCGGGGTGGCCGCGGTGATCGACAAGCTGGCGAACGGCCCGGCCGTTGCGCTGCGCAAGACCAAGCAGGCGATCAACGCCGCGACGCTGACCGAACTCGACGCCGCGATCGGCCGGGAGAGCGAAGGCCAGCTGATCCTGTTGGGAACCAACGACTTCCGCGAGGGCACCAAGGCCTTCCAGGAGCACCGATCGCCGGAGTTCACTGACAGCTAGGCGATCTCAGACCGAGATTGCGTAGACCTTTCCGCCGCCATTCGCCCCCGCATAGACAGTGCCGCCGTCCGGGCTGGTCACGATCGGGCCTGCGCCGTAGATGTTGCGGATCGTGTTGGTGACTTTGTTGGTGGCCGTATTGATCACCGTCACCGTGTTCGTGAAATAGCTTGCGGCGTAGAGTGTTTTTCCGTCTGGACTGATGGCCAAGTCCTTGAATGTTCCCGCCAAACCGATCGGAATGGTGGCTGTGACGACACCAGTAGCCGTGTCGATCACAGACACCATGCTCCCCGTATCTGAAATGACACTCGACGTATCCGCGGGGTTGTTGGACACGACATAGAGCCTGTTGCCGCTCGGGCTGATTGCCACGCCCTCCGTGGCAACGTTGAAGCCGCCGGCTGTGATCATCTTCGCGACGGCGTTGTCAGCAGTGTTGACCACTGCCACAACGCTTGATTCGGTGAACGATCCGTCTGTCTGGCGGGTAAAGAGTCGCCCGGTGACGTAAAGCCTTGCGCCGTCAGGGCTGAACACCAGACCAGTCTGGTTGTGGAAGCTGGGAGAGAATCCGTAGCTGGTGATGGTGGCACCGACGCTGTTGTCGGCGGTACTGATCACCTTGAGAGATCCGTTGTTGCAGACGTCGCTGCAACTTCCCCAGTAACTGGTGTCCACGGCGTAGATCGTGCTTCCGTCGGGACTTACCGCGACCCCGGCGGTGGAGGCGGAGCTCAGGGTGATGGTCGTCGTGACGAGATTGGTGGCGGTGTCGATCACCTGGACAGCACCGCCACCGGGCGTGGTGTTCGTGCTGTAAGTCGAGTCCGTGACGTAGACGTAGCGGCCATCCGGGCTGACCGCCAGGTCCTGGGGATTCAGTTTGACGCCGATCGTGGCGGTGACTTTCTTGGTGGCGGTGTCGATCACGGTCACCGCTCCGCTTCCGTTCGTGTTGCCGTTCAGGACGTAGACACGTTTGCCGTCGGGGCTGATCGCCAGGGAACGAATACCTGTACCGGCGTCGATGGGGGTCACGGTGCCGCCCGGGGTCACCACCAGGGGCAGCACCGGCACGGTGATGGTCAGGACGGTCGCGGCGACCGCATCGGTGGCCACGACGTTGAACGAATCCGTTGTGCCCAGGGTGGCGATTTGGCGAGCCGCCTGGCTGGGGGTGTAGGAGAACGTGCCGTCGTAGAACACGGTCACGTCGCCCATGCTGGGGTCGTTGTACACGTACTCCATGGCCAATCCGGCGGGCTGGGTGAATGACCACGTGCCGGTCACTGTGCCGGTGACCGGGTCAGGAGTGCTCACGGTCGGAACTCCGGCGACGGGCGTAAAACCCAGAGCATTGTTCAGGTTCCGGAACATTCCCCACACCAGTCCGCCAACGGGATTGGCGGGCCGATAACGGGTGTTCACCCCGAACAGGTTCTCCAACGCCGAGATCAGCCCAGCGACGAGTTTGGTGACGGGATTGGCCGTCGCCGACGCCCGGGGTACCGCCACCGCTCGAACCGTCGACGTGGCGGGACGGTCCACTGCGACGCGCGCGCTGCGAGCGACGCTGCCGCGCCGCGGGGTGGCTGCGGCAACCGTGATCGTCGCGCGCGCCGTCGGCGGTCGCCGATCGGCTGAGGGGGCTACCGGTGTCGAGGACCGGGCGCTGACGCGGGGCGAGATCGACGGCGATCTCGTGCTCGGTGGGCGAGCAGTGTCGGACCTCTTGCCAACCGCCGTGGTGGACCCGCCGCTGTCGGCATGGGCCGCACCGGCACCACCGGTGGCCAATGCCGCGCCGACGCCCAGCGCGACCACGCCGCTCCCCAGCCACGCATAGGCCTGGCGGTGTCGCGTCGATGAGACCTTCGTATGACCTTTTTTCGCGACCATGTCGCACCCCCGAAGCTGACATCCGTCGCACCCGAGTAATCGACGGTGTCGTCAATTCAATGTCACCCCAGCGATCGCACATAGACCGCGCGAAAAACTGCCAGGACATTCTTAGGTTCGATGCTGGTCAGCGGGGCCGTCAGGTGCCGCGGACCCGTTCGGCCGACCTGAAAATCGTTGGACTCGGCCGCGATCCGTCAGCGACCATCGACGGATGAGCACGCCCTGCGACATCGACGAGCCGGTGAGAACCACCGGCCGATGGCGCGTGCTCGCGCCCTTCCAATTCCGCGAATTCCGTCTGCTCATCGCGGCGATGTCGCTGTTCCTGTTCGCCGAAGGCATGTGGGCCGTGGTGATGGCCCTTCAGGTCATCGCACTGGCCGACGACCCGGCCGCGCTGTCCTTGGTCGCGGCCTGCCTGGCCGGCGGCATGCTGGCCTTCATGCTGGTCGGCGGCATCGTCGCGGACCGGGTTCCGCAGCGCGCCATCATCATCGCCGTCGAGGCCGCGAATGTCGTCGCGACCGGCGCGGTGGCCGTCCTCGGCCTGGTCGGCGAGCTCAAACTGTGGCATATGGCCGTCGCCGCAACGGTTCTCGGCATCGGCGCGGCGTTCTTCTTCCCGGCCTACAACGCCTATCTGCCGCGCATCCTGCCCGCGGAGCACCTGCTCGCCGCCAACGGTGTCGAAGGCACGATCCGGCCGACCCTGCAGCAGGCCGTCGGCCCCGCTGTCGCGGGTGTCCTGATCGGGCTCACGTTCCCCGCTGTGGGCTCGGTGGCGGTGACGGTGCTCATGGTGATCGGCCTGATCCTGCTGGTGGCGATGCGTCCCGGGCACGGCGAGCACATCGTGCTGACCGTCGAGCGGGAGAAGCCGCACGTGCTCGCCGACCTCCGTGACGGGCTGCGCTTCGTGGTCCACACCCCATGGCTGCGCTGGACGCTGCTGTTCGCCAGCACCTGGGTGTTCTTGGCGCTGGGTCCGATCGAGGTGCTGCTGCCATTCATCGCCCGTGACCGGTTCGCCGACGGCGAGCAGGTGTACGGCCTGATGCTCGCCGCATTCGGGGTGGGAAGTGCGATAGGTGCCGTGGTGGTGGCCTCACGGCCGCTGCCACGGCGCTATCTCACGGTGATGATGACGATGTGGAGCGTGGGCTCGGTGCCGTTCGTGATCGTCGGCACGACGTCCTCGCTGCCACTGATGCTGGCCGCGCTGTTCCTCATCGGTATCGGTGAAGGCGCTGGCGTCATCTGGGGCACCCTGCTACAGCGTCGCGTACCGCCGCACATGCTGGGCCGGGTGTCGAGCCTGGACTTCTTCGTCTCGCTGGCATTCATGCCGGTGTCGATGGCGGTCGCAGGTCCACTGTCCAAGGTGGTCCCGGTGGAGGTCATCTTCGCCGTGGTCGGTATCGCACCGGTACTGCTGGCCGCGGTCGCGCTCGTCGCGGCGCGCATGCCCAGGGACGAAATCGCCCACCCACTCGGTTAAGTCGACACACCGAACATCGGCGGCAGTGCCAGCACCATGATCAGCCCCCACACCACGTGGGTGAGGACAGGTGCCAGCACTCCGCCGGTGGCTCGGCGCTGCCAGGCATTCACGGTGCCCAAGATGATCGCGGCGAAGCCGAGCATGGGATTGCCACTGGCACAGGTCGCCACGATGTACAGCAGCGTGGAGATCAGCACCGGATGGAACCCGCCGAGCGCGGAATACAGCGCCCCGCGGAAGAACAGCTCCTCGGCGAAACCATTCACCAGCGTGATGATCACGACCAGTGTCAGGCTGCCGTGGTTGGCGTACTCCAGAACTCGCGAAATGAGTTGGGCCACCGGCCCGATCTCGCGAACCACGAAACCACCCACCACGAACACACCCCCGAGCAGAAGCCCGATCGTGATGCCGGTCAGCACCGGTCGCTGATTGCGCCCACGCCAGCGGATGCAGCCCAGGTGCAGAGGACCCGACAGCAGCGACCCGAACCCCCATGCCGCCGCCAGTGCGAATGTCAGCCAGTAGAACGCCGTATCGCCAGGGGTCCGGCTCAACGAAAGACCAAGCAGCACGGCGCCGACGACCAGCACCACACAGACGATGATCCGTCTGCGCCGAATGACCGATGGCCATTCTGACTGCGGCACAGCATTATTGGTGACGACAGCGCGAATCTCGGCCAATGTCGTCATCCGGCACGCACCTTCGCCAGCAGCAGGTCCAGGCCGGTGCGCAGCGCGCCCGCCAGCGGTCCCGGCACCGCGTCGAGCAGTCCCAGCGCGGGCCGCGCCACCGAAGGCGTCACCGTCGCCGCCATCCGCCGCAGCCGAAGGACGTCTCCCCCGGCCCAGACCGGGTCGCTGTCGGCCAGGTGGTGCGGGTCGGCCAGCTTGTCGACCGGACGCGGCTCTCGACGGGACACCGCCGCGGCGACGGCGTCTTCGATGGCGGTGAGCCCACCCGGCGGATCGGGCACGTGATCACGTAAGACAGTGTCGGAGGCCGTCATCGGATGGTCCAGTGATTCGATCAGATCGGCCGCCAGCCCCGTCGGTACCGGCACCGCGGCGCCGGCCACCCGGCCCACGACAGCGCGCGGCAGGACATCGCGCATCGGCAGACCGGCCCGGACCGCACCCACCGCGTCGATGTAGGTGGACAACAGCTCGCGATAGGTCATGCGGCCCGGCCCGGCGATGTCGTAGGAGCCGGCAGGCACCAGCGCCGAGTCCGCCGCGGCCAGCAGGTAATACAGCACGTCGCGGATCGAGATCGGGTCGATGTCGTGATCGGCCCAGGGCGGCAACGGGATCAGCCAGAAGCGGTCCCCCACATAGCGGACCATTTCGAACGACGTCGACCCGGCACCGATGATCACCGCGGCTCCGAGCCAGACCAGCTCGGCCCCGCCCTCGATGTTGAGCGCCGCGGCCACCTCGGCCCGGCTGGCCAGATGTTCCGACAGCGTGCCGTCGTCGGGCACGAACCCGCCGAGGTAAACGATCCGCCGCACCCCGGCCGCCTTGGCCCCGGCCGCGACGGTCGACGCCGCGGCGTTGTCCAGCTCGCGGAAGCCGGGCTGACCGATCGCGTGCACCAGGTAGTAGACGACGTCGATCGGACCGGCGACGGCGAACGCCGTCTCCACCGACGTCGGATCGTCGGCATCCAGCACGACGGCCTGCACGCGATCACACCACCCGAACCGACCGAGCTTTTCGGGGTCGCGCGTGGCGGCGACGACCTCGTGTCCGGCGTCGAGCAGGCCGGCGATCAGCCTGGAGCCGACGTATCCGGTGGCACCGGTGACCAGAATCCGCTGCGAGTGCACGCTAGGACTATCGGCATTCTGGCGCCGGCGCAAACCTACTCAGGGTTGCGGTGCAGGTCGATGAGGTGTTCGTAGACCGCGGCGTTGAGGTTGTTGCCGTCCAGCTCGGCGTCGGAGAGCTCGCGGCGGACCTTGGCCGGTACCCCGGCGACCAGTGAGCGCGGCGGCACGACCATGCCCTGGGGCACCACCGCGCCGGCACCCACGATCGAGCCCGCGCCGATCACCGCTCCGTTGAGCACGATGGAGCCCATCCCGACCAGGGACCCGTCCTCGACCGTGCAGCCGTGCAGCACCGCGTTGTGCCCGACCGTCACGCCGGCGCCGATCCGCGCCGGGAATCCGGGGTCGACGTGCACGGTCGCGCCGTCCTGGATGTTGCTGCCCTCGCCGACCTCGATCGACTCGGCCTCCGCGCGCAGCGTCGCCGAGTACCAAACGCTGGCCCGCGCCGCGAGTCGCACCTGCCCGATCACCGCCGCGTTGGGGGCGACCCAGGACTCTTCGTGCAATTCGGGCGATTGTCCGCGCACGGACATGATCAATGGTTCGGCCATGGCGGTCATCGTAGGCAGACGGGTTCAGCTGCCCTGAAACACCTTGCGGTAGCTCGAGGGCGACATGCCGAGGCCGCGCCGCAGATGGTGACGAAGATTACCGCCCGATCCCAGGCCGGCGCGGCGGGCCACCTCGTCGACGGGCAGATCGTGGGTCTCCAGCAATTCGCGGGCGAGCTCGACCCGGCGGCTTCGCACCCAGCCGCCGGGCGACTGCCCGGTCTCCTCGCGGAAGCGGCGACAGAACGTGCGCTCGCTCATCTGGGCGTGCCGGGCGAGTTGTTCGATCGACAGCTCCTCGTCGAGATGATCCAGCGCCCACTGCCTCGTCGCCGCGGTCGAGGCATATCCGTCGTCATCCCCCGGCACCTGTCGCTCGATGAACTGGGCCTGCCCGCCCTCGCGCCACGGCGGCACGACGCAGTAGCGGGCCACGTCGTTGGCCACCGACGCGCCGTGGTCCGCGCGAATGATGTGCAGGCACAAGTCGATTCCGGCGGCCAGCCCGGCCGACGACAACACGTCCCCGTCGTCGACGAACAGCACGTTCTCGTCGAGCACCACATCGGGGTGCAGAGCGCGCAGGTCGTCGGCGAAGCGCCAGTGCGTGGTGGCGCGCCTGCCCTCGAGTAGTCCTCCGGCGGCCAAGACGAAAGCGCCGGTACAGATCGACACCATCCGCGTGCCGGGCCGGATCGAGGCCAGCGCGGCTGCGGCGTCGGGCTCCAGCACGCCGTGCAGCCGGGCGGGCTGGTAGCGGGTGCCGGGGACGACGACGGTGTCGGCGGTCGCCAGTGCCTCGGGGCCGGCCGCCGGGACGATGGCGTAGCCGTTGGTGGTGGCGACCGGGTCACGGCTCAGCCCGCACACCACCACCTCGTAGAGCGGCACCCCATCGGCGCCGGTGGCCGCGCCGAACAAGAGCGGCGCGATCCCGGCGTCGAAGCCGACGACGTGATCCAGCAGCAGAACGGCCACGCGATGCATGCCGCCAGTCTGGCATGTTTTTAACGAATAGTGTCATTCTTGCCACTAGCCGGATCGGCACCGAAACGCCAGAGTGATCCGGTGACCTCCACATCCTCTGGACCGGCCACCCGGACCGGCCTGCACTGGGCCTGGGTCGTGGCCGCCGTCAGCTTCGTGGCGATCCTCGGCGCGGCCGGGTTCCGCTCGGTCCCCGGCGTGATGATGAACCCGCTGCACCACGAGTTCGGCTGGTCGCACGGCACCGTCGGCTTGGCGATGTCGGTCAACATGACGCTGTTCGGGCTCACGGCTCCGTTCGCGGCCGCCCTGATGGACCGGTTCGGCGTGCGCCCGGTGCTCGCGGCGGCGCTGCTGCTGATCGCGTCGGGTTCGGCGGCCAGCGTGCTGATGACGGCGAGCTGGCAGCTCGTGCTGCTGTGGGGCGTTCTGGTGGGCGCGGGTACGGGCGCCATCTCGATGGGATTCGTCGCCACCGTCGCGGTGCGATGGTTCGAGGAACGCCGCGGGCTGGTCACCGGGGTACTCACCGCGGCCGGCGCCACCGGGCAGTTGATCTTCCTGCCGATCATCGCGGAGGTGACCACCCGCCACGGCTGGCGCTGGGCGTCGCTGATCGTCGCGGCCGCCGCCCTGGCGGTGGTACCGCCAGTGCTCCTGCTGATGCGCAACTATCCCGCCGACAAGGGCCTGTTGCCCTACGGGGCCACCGAAACCGAAGCACCGCAAGCAGTTCCGGCGTCGAGTTTCCGGGCCGCGTTCGACGGTCTCGTCATCGGCGCGCGCGTCCCGGCATTCTGGCTGCTGGCAGGCAGCTTCGCGATCTGCGGCATGACCACCAACGGACTGATCGGCACACACTTCATCCCGGCGGCCAACGACCACGGCATGCCCACCACCCTGGCGGCCGGGCTGCTGGCGACCGTCGGTGTGCTCGACGTCGCGGGCACGATCCTGTCCGGGTGGCTCACCGATCGCGTCGACCCTCGGCTGCTGCTGGTGGTCTATTACCTCGGCCGCGGGCTGTCGTTGCTGGCGCTGCCCGCCCTGCTTTCTCCGCAGGCCGAGCCGGGCACGTGGGTGTTCATCATCTTCTACGGGCTGGACTGGGTGGCCACCGTGCCGCCGACGATCGTGCTGTGCCGCGAGTACTTCGGAACGCGCTCGCCGGTGGTGTTCGGCTGGGTATTCGCCGCCCACCAGGTCGGCGCGGCCGTGGCGGCCGTCGGGGCCGGCCGGCTGCGCGACCTCCAGGGCACCTACGACCTGGCGTTCTACCTGGCGGCCGGACTGTGCGCGGTGGCGGCTCTGCTGTGCTGGCGGGTCCGCCGTCCAGGGCTCTGACCAGCCGATTCACCGGTCGTTTTGAGACTCACACTTTGCTGCACGTACGATTCTCGGCGGCGCAGCGGTAACGGGGACCCGCATTTCGCCGACTCCATTAGAGACTCAAAGGAGCCGAAGTGAGCACTCGTACGAAGTCCCTGGGCGTCGCCGCGGCGCTTGCGGCCATCGCCGTCGCCATCCCGACCGCCGTCCAGGCCTACGCCGATCCGACGCCGACGCCCACCACTCCGGCCGCGCCGACGACGACAACGTCGGCCTTTCCGGCAGTCGGCCCGACCCAGCTGCCCGATCCGCAGGGCTCGGGCTGCGACGCCTACAAGAACCGCATCCCAACCGGTGCCGGATCGTTCGCGAGCATGGGCACCCAGCGGGCGACAGCGGCCATCGCCGCCAACCCGGATCTGAGCACCTTCAGCGCGGCGATCTCCGGCGGCTTGGACCCCGCCGTGAACATCGTCAGCGTGATCGACGGCGGCCCGTACGTGGTGTTCGCACCGACCAACGACGCGTTCGCCAAACTCGACGAGAGCACCCTGGCGCAGCTCAAGAGTGACCCGGCGCTGCTGACGTCGACCCTCTTCTATCACCTCGTCCTCGGCTACCTCGGCCCCGACGACCTGCACGGCAAGATGCCGACGCAACAGGGCAGCGTCGTGAACGTGACCGGCAAGGGCGGCGACATCAAGATCAACGATGACGTCAAGGTGGTGTGCAGCTACACCGCGTCCGGCGCCTACATCTACATGATCGACACCGTGCTCAGCCCGGGCGATGCCCCGGAGCCGAACACGGCGACGACCACCACGAGCACGTCGGCCACCGAGACCCCGACGTCGACCTCGGCCGAGACGTCGTCGTCGGCGCCCTCAACGACGCCGACGACAACGACCAAGCCCGCCTAGCGCGCCTTCCAGACCGGCTGGCGCTTCTCGGCGAAGGCCAGCGGCCCCTCTTTGGCGTCCTCGGACTTCATCAGAGGGCCGATCTCGCGCATGGTGCGGGTCCAGCCGGCCTCGTCGTCGGTGATGATGCCGTCGTCGACGCCGACCGCGACGCGCTTACTGGCCTGCACGGCCAGCGGAGCGTTGACCGTAATCCGTTGCGCCAGAGCCAAAGCCGCGTCGACGACGGTACCGTCGGGCACCACGTCGTTGATCAGGCCCCAGTCGAGCGCTTCGGCGGCGGTGATCGGTTCGCCGGTGAACAGCATCTGCATGGCCACCTTGCGCGGCAAATGGTCGACGATGCGGAACACGCCGCCGGCCGCGGCCACCAGGCCACGCTTGACTTCGGGCAGGCCGAACTTGGCACTCTGCTCGGCAACCACCAGGTCGCTGGCCAGCGCCAGCTCGGTGCCGCCGCCCAGAGCGGTGCCGTTGACCGCGGCGATGGTCGGCTTGTCGATGAAGTGCCGGACGTAGCCCGCGAAGCCCCACTCCGGGTGCTGCGGGTGAAAGAGGTTCTCCCGCTTATAGATCGCCTTCAGGTCGGCACCGGCGCAGAACGACTTGTCGCCGGCACCGGTGATCACCACAGCCCAGACGTCCGCGTCGTCCTGGGCCTGCTGCAGCAGGTCACCGACCGCGGTGCTGACCGCACCGTTGACGGCGTTGCGCGCCTCCGGGCGGTTGATCGTGATGAGCAGGACGTTGCCCCGCCGCTCTCCAAGAGCGGCGGGGGTCTCGACGTCGGTCACTACAGCAGCTCGAGGATGGTGGCGTTGGCCTGGCCGCCGCCTTCGCACATGGTCTGCAGACCGTACTGAATGTTGTTGTCCCGCATGTGGTACAGCAACGTGGTCAGGATGCGGGCACCGGATCCACCGAGCGGGTGGCCCAGCGCGATGGCGCCGCCGTTGGGGTTGAGCTTGGCTTCGTCGGCGCCGATGTCCTTCAGCCAGGCCATCGGGACCGGCGCGAACGCCTCGTTGACCTCGAAGACACCGATCTGGTCGACACTCAGCCCGGACTTGGCCAGCGCCTTCTGGGTGGCCGGGATCGGCGCGGTCAGCATGATGACCGGGTCGGCGCCGGCGAGCACCGCAGTGTGCACCTTGGCCAGCGGCTTGAGGCCCAGATCCTTGGCCTTGTCTGCCGACATGAGCAGCAGCGCGGCCGAGCCGTCCGAGATCTGGCTGGAGTTACCGGCGTGGATCACACCGTCTTCCCGGAAAGCCGGCTTGATCTTGGCCATCGACTCCACGGTGCCGCCGCGGCGGATGCCGCCGTCTTCGAGCACCACGGTGTCGTTGCCGTCGGCGTCGGTGGTCTTGATGCCCACGATCTGGTCTTTGAAGGCACCCGAATCCTGTGCGGCGGCGGCCTTCTCATGCGAACGCAGGGAGAACTCGTCGAGCTCGGTGCGGGACAGGCCCCACTGCTCGGCGATCATCTCGGCACCGACACCCTGGTTGGGCGTGCGGTCGTAGCGAGCTTTGAAGCCGGCCGAGTAGGGGTTTCCGCCATTGGCCAGTGAGGCACCCATCGGGGTGCGCGACATCGACTCGACACCACCGGCGACGACGACGTCGTAGTGGCCGGCCACCACGCCGGCGACGGCGAAGTGCAACGACTGCTGACTGGAGCCGCACTGGCGGTCCACGGTCACACCGGGGACGGTCTCGGGCCAACCCGCGGTCAGCACTGCCGTGCGGGCGATGTCGAGCGCCTGCTCACCGGCCTGCATGACGCAGCCCCAGATGACGTCGTCGACGAGGGCAGGGTCGACACCAGCGCGCTCAACCAGGCTGTTGAGTACCTGAGCCGACAGCTCGGCCGGGTGGATGCCGGACAATCCACCGTTGCGCTTGCCAACTGGCGAACGTACAGCTTCGACAATTACCGCTTCAGCCATCGGCCTACTCCTTAAAGACGGGATGATCTTTGGATCAAAACACACGCCTTTTGACGACCGTCAAGCGGGTCAACCAACCGTTCGGTCAGCCCCCGACGTGACGTGCACCGGCAACGTGTCGTCCCACGGCTGGCGGTTCACCATGTCGGCGACGTTGACGTAGCCGGTCTCGAACTCGCCGGTCGCGGCGTCGACGAGCCGGTACTCCTGGCGCTGCCGGTGCAGCGGCTGGCCGTCGAGCAGCACCACGCGCACCTCACCGGGTTCGAAGTGGCAGCGCTTCTGCATCGCGGCGATCAGCTGCTCGTTGTGCATGTGGCCGTCGCCGAAGTTCCAGCCGATCGCCATGCTGCAGATGCGCTCGCCGTCGGTGATGGAGTAGTCGTCCTCGTTCTCGCCGGCCATCGCGCGGTGGGCCAAGGTGAACAAGGCCTTGCCGTGGGTGTTGAAGGCCCGGAACGCATATCCCATGAACAGCGGGATCTGCGCGGCTTCCTTACTGCCATAGAACTTTTCGAGCTGCGCGGCAGGCATGTTCGCGATCGTCACCAGGTTCTGCTCGATCTTCGCCTCGGCCGAGGGTTTCACGCACCACAGCGTGGTGTCCCAGTTGCCGGCGTAATAGCGCATGCCAGGCAGGAAGGAAACCTTGCGCGGCACCGTGTTTCCGAGCACGACCGTCGTGACGAGCGCGGCGAACAGCAGGATCGGCCACGGCGAGGTGAGGTCGGTGATCCCGATCTGGGCGTGCGCGACGAACAGCGACAGCACCGAGAAGATCATGAAGACGTTCCACTCCAGCGGCACACCCATCGGGATGGCCGACAGGATGCCGAGGTGGAAGCAGACCATCGCGATCGCCGCGATCGTGGTCGGCCAGCCCCCGTGGGAGAAGAACAGCGCCAGCGGAACGCCCATTTCGATGGCGGTGCTGATGTGGGCCAGGGTGTGCGACATCGGGCCTGGCCGAAGGTCTTCGGGGAACTTGTTGAAGAACATCCGCTTGAGGAAGCGGGGCCGCACCACCGGGCTGTTGGACATCATCGTGGAGATGACGAACGGGAAGTGCCGGGTGAGCTTGGAGGTCGCCGCACCGATCCAGATCGCCATGCAGACGAGCTTCGCGGCGATGATGATGTCGACACCGGAGAACAGGAAGGCCACCGCGAAGGCGCCGTACACCTCGCCGCGAGCGGCCAGGAAGATCACCTTGTCGCGCAGGCCCGCCAGCGCCAGCAGCGCGACGATCGTCGCGATCTGCCACGTCGGCAACAGACCGACTTCTGTGCCCAGCTCTGGGATCGGGCCCGTTCCGCCGGAGAACAGCGCGACCAGGATCATCACGATCAATGCCGCATAGAGCGCGATGTCGACCGGGCCGCGGTTGTCACCCTTGGTCAGCGGCACCAGGTTGGGCCACGGTGGCAGCCGGATCGTGTTGGGGCGCAACCAATAGATGATCGAGCCCATCGGCGGCCAGAACCGGTTGTTGAGCGGGCCGAACCCGCAACCGAGGCCGACGACCTCGAAGAGCATCGTGTAAAGGACGGCCTTCTCGTAGACGATCGGCTCCGACCACCACGACCCGATATCGCCCAGTCCGCCGATGCCCGCGGTGGCCCAGCCGAACAGTGCACCGACGAAGACGTACAGCAGGATCTTGATGACATAGAACAGGTGCAGAGCCACCGGAGTGCCGAAGCCGACCTCGGCCCAGTGCCGGGCCATCGGCTTGATCTTCTCCGCGCGGGTGCCCTTGCTCCACGTCTCGAAGTCGATGACGGGTACTTCCTGCTTCAGAAATCCCATGCCGGAAACACTAGAACGCGTTCTAGTCGGGTGGGCCAGAATTCCCGCGCGGCGGGACTGAGGTCAGGCTTTTGCGGGTGGGCGGTAGAAGATGGCCAACTGCCCGATGCCACCGCCCAGGCCGAGCACCAGCGCGACGAGCAGCCCGCACCAGCCGTGCAGCCACTGGTAGACGCTCGTGCCGTGGAACAGCGCGTAGTCCAGGCTGTACTTGCCTGCGCCGGTGGTCGCGAGCGCCACGGCCGCGGCGGCCAGCACCAGGTTGTACTCCCAGCCCTCCTTGACGATGAAGAAGCCGTTGTGCCGGTGCACCGTCCACGCGGCGACGAGCATCAGTGCGACGAACCCGGCGGCCGGCACCGGGGTCAGCAGACCGAGCGCCAGGCCGATACCGGCGGCCATCTCGGTGCTCGCGGCCACTCGGGCATGGAAGGTGCCCGGCTTCATCCCGATGCTCTCGAACCAGCCGGCGGTGCCCTTGATCCGGCCGCCGCCGAAGAACTTGTTGTAGCCGTGGGCGGCCATCGTCAAGCCGAGCACCACACGCAGGATGAGCAGTCCGACACTGTAGGCAGTCATGGCAGTAAACCTAGAGCATCGCCCCGACTGCTGGGCAGGTGCTCAGCCCACGTAGCCGATCACCGGCATGGTGTAGCTCAACCCACCGTTCTCCATCCAGTGCATCAGCGGCTGGTAGTCACTGTTGGGCGGCTGCGGCATATAGCCGCGGCTGGTGGCGCCCTCGATGGGCTGGTTGAACTGGCGCATCCTAAGAACGTTGGCCCACAGGTAATCCTGGATCTCGGCCATGGTGGTGAGATCCTTCTCCTTCTTGAAGATCTTCATGATCTTGTCTTTGTCATCGCCGTCGTCGATCAGGCCTTCGACCAGATCGTCGAAGTCGCCTTTGCTGATCGTGTAGAGGTTGTCCCCGGTGACTGTCTCGGCGCTCAGGTAGCCCTGCTCGGCGACGATCGCGACCTGAGTCTCCTTGAGCGCTTCCTGCGCGTTCGGCACGTAGCCGAGATCGATCGAGCTGAGTTGCGAGTAGGGGTTGATGACGTAGAGACCGCCCCAGCGGTGATGGCCGTCGACGATGTAGAGGCCACCGTCGGCGGTGAGGATCACGCTCTTGGCCAGCACGGTGCCGCCGGCCAGATAGTCCTCCAGCAGGTCGGGGTCTTGCAGCGGATCCTCCAGCGCCTTGGTGGCGTCGATCTCGTTCTGCGACGGGATCAAGCTGGACACCGCCGCCGTGATCGGGGTGACGGCGATGGCCTGGTTCGGGATCCCCCTGGTGTAGCCACCGGTGGTGATGAGATCCAAAAGTGGTGTGTTACAGGTTGATTGGCACTGCTCACCGGTGAGGGGGTCGGTCTTGAGGTAGGTGTTGAACAAGTTGACGAAGCCGTCCGGGTCTTCGTCGTAGGCGGCCATCAGGATCTGCTGCAGCTGGTTAACGGCGACCATATCGGGCAGCGGCACCCCGTCGGTGGTCATCCGTTCGGTGTTCTCGGCGCTGTTCAGCACGATCTTCGCGGTGCCGGCCAGTCCTCCGTTGGGGATCCAGTTGTTCAGGTAATCGGCCAGTTCGGTGGCGGTGGGCGTCCGGCCGAGGGCGACTTGGAAGATCTCTTGGATCTTCACCGCGCGGAAGCTGTTGGCCCTGATGAATTGCACGGCCACCATCTGCGTCGGCTGGCCGGACCGCAGCCGCTGGACATAGATCGCGGCCTGGGCCGCATCGGTGGGCTCACCCAGCAGGCTGCGGTAGAACAGCTGGACGTAGCTGTCGGCGGTGCCGCCGCTGAGCCGATAGAACTCTTTGGTGCTGGCGATCTGCGCGACGACCAACGGCTCGGGCAGGCCCATCCGCAATTCCATGGTGCCCATCGCCAATTCGTTTGTGGTGGGGGCCCGCCCGAGGAGCTCGAGGTAATAGCTCGTCACCTGCTGTTGCCGGAAGGCCGTCGACCGGTAGAGGTTGCCCACCACGGCGGCCTGCCCCCGTGAATCCAGCAGGTTGGTGTAGCGCTCCAACTGCTCGGCGGTGGGGTCGGCGCGCAGGATCTCACGGAACAGGCCGGTGACGATCTCGGTCGACGTGCCCGCGTCCGATGGTGCGGCGGCGGCCACCCGCACCACCCGCCGCGACGCCGCGGCCGGTCGAACCGTGGTCCGAGGTCGCGTCGCCGCCTGGCGCACAGACGTTTTCGGGACGTGCCGTGCGGACCCCGCCGAGTGTGACGGGCGAGCCGAGGACGCCGATCCGCTGTCGTCGGCCGACGCGATGGCCGGCACGGCGAGCATCGCCGCACCGACTCCGGCCGCCACCGCACCGGCCTGAAGCCACCGCACTACCGTCACATCCGCCATGGCACATGGCTTACCAGCCCGGGCAACCCGGGATAGCGGGCGTCAACTGGGCTTCACGTGGGCGACGGCAAATATTCAGCCCGCCAGGGCGGCCCGCAACCGGTCGAGGTAGTCGTCGACGTCGACATTGTCGGGGTCGGCGTTGATGCTCAGCGTGATGGTGTCGCCGAGGCCGTGCACACCGTGGGTCAGGCTCATCATCGGCGACAGCCCGGAGAACCCGGCGGCGAGCAGGACCGGGAGACCGCCGAAGGACAGGTCCGCGGGTCCGCGGTTCACGCTGGACACCACGGTATTGCCGGTGACCGTGGCACCGCGGGCATCGGGATCGAATTGCCGGACTCCCCAGCGCATCAGCGGCGCCGGGATGGCGGCGGACGCGGCGGCCGAGGCCCGCATAGCCGGATGCTCGCCGCGGCGGCGCTGTGCGGCCAGCTCGGCGGCGATCAGCTCAGCCCGGCGGGCGCGGTCGACGTCGGGATGCAGACCGATCCCGACATTGCGAAAGTTGTTGTGGCTGCCCGGATCTTGCTGTCCGGCCATCGTGACCTCGGCGCCCAGAGTCGACGTGTCTTCGCCGCGCCCGGCGAGGTAGCCGGCCAGCGCCTCGGCGACCGCGACCAGTACCCCGATCGTCACGGTCGGTTTCGCCAGCTGCTCGCGCCGCAGTACCAGCGTGCGCACCACCGGTGTCGCCAGCGGCCGCGCGTTGATGCTGAGCAACGGGCATCCCGGCGCGGGCGGCGGCACCAGCCCAGCCTCGGTATCGCGCACCAGCATCCGATGCGCCCGTCCGGCGGCCAGCCCGCGTAGCGGGAGGAATCCGCGCCGAGGGGCGGCGGGCACCGGCACCGGTGTCGGCCTGCCCAGAAGGGCACCGGCCAGTGCGGTCCCCCGACTCCCGTCGGCGAACGCATGGCCGGTCTGCAACACCACCACCGAGCCCGTCCCGCTGCAGCCGGGAACGCCCGTGACGCGCGGGAAAATGTGTGCGCACCAAGTCATTCGGCGAAGATCGAGCGTGTCGCGGCGCAGTGCCGCCGCGGCGTCCAAGCATCCCTGCCAGTCCACTCCCCCGGCGTGGTCAACGACGAACTGCTCGGCCCCGACATCACGGGGGCTCCAGAGCGGGTAGCGCCAGCCGCCGTCGTCGACGACCTTCAGGCGCAGTTCGTCGCAGGCCTGCGCCCGGCGCATCAGCTCCTCGACGGCGGCGTCCGAAGCGTCGGGCGAACCGTCGAAGGCGTACAGCACCAGTTGATCGTTGGGAATCACGGCCGACAGCCAGAACATCTGCGCGTCAACCGCGGTCATCCGTCTGCTGGCTACCATGGCAGCCATTGTCCTAGGCTCTCAATGTGATGCCGTCTCCTGGTCCGAATCGCGCCGCGCTGATCACCGGAGCCTCCTCGGGTATCGGCGCCGAGATCGCCCGGCAGCTCTCCCGCCGCGGCCACCACGTCGTGCTGGTCGCTCGCCGCACCGAACAGCTGACCGAACTGGCCGGACAGCTCACCGGTCCCAGTTCTGTTGTCGGAGCTGATCTTTCGAAGCCGTCCGACCGGGCCGCGCTCCCCGACCGGGTGGCCGCCCTCGGGCTCGAGGTCGACATCCTGGTCAACAATGCCGGGCTGTCGACCACCGGCCCGGTGTCGGCGGCCGATCCCGCCGCCGAGTTGAACGTGGTGGAGGTCGACGTCGCCGCGGTGGTTGATCTGTGTACCCGGTTCGTGGCGGGCATGGTCGACCGCCGGCGCGGGGCGGTGCTCAACGTCGCGTCGTTGGGCGCCTTCGGACCGTTGCCCGGCCAGGCTGTCTACGGCGCCGCCAAGGCCTTCGTGCTGTCCTACACCTACGCGCTGCGCGAAGAACTCAAACCCAGCGGTGTCACGGCCACCACCTTGTGCCCCGGCCCGGTCAAGACCGGATTCGGTGCGGCCGCCGGGATCTCCGACGAGGACGCCGAGGCCGCGCTGCCCAAACCGCTGTGGGTGTCGGCCGAAGATGTGGCCAAGGCCGCCGTGGACGGATTGGCGGCAGGCAAGGCCGTCGTCGTACCGGGACGGCTCAACCACGCGGCCACCGCGGTCTACCAGTTGACGCCGAAGCGGCTACTGCTGCCGATGCTGGCCCGCAGCCACCCCAGCCTCAAGAAGAAGTAGCCGACAGGCTCAAGTAGCTGACAGAAAGGCGACGATTCGCGCGCCTACGGCGTCGGGCTGTTCGAGCTGCAGGAAATGTCCGGCGTGCTCGACGACAGCCACATCGCTTCCCGGCGGCAGGATGTCACGCACCCACGGGGTGAATTCGGCTGTCATACAACCGTCGTCGTTGCCGTGCAGGTACAGCGTCGGTAGCCGCGGGGGCTCGAGCCACAGGGGCTGCAGTTCGGCATAGCGGGCCGGCGGACGGGTGTTGCGGATCATTGCCCGGTAGGTGCCCAGCGCAGCGCGCCAGCGGTCCGGGGTGCCGATCGCGGCGTCGACATGGCGCAGGTCCTCGGCGGCGTTGTAGCCGGGCGACCAGCGCCGCCACAGCAGCGGGACGATCCACGACGGCGAGCGTTCGGGCAGGGCGGGCAATTGGAAGTAGCTGATGTACCAGCTGCGCAGAAACTGCCTGGCGCCCAGCCTCAACAAGCGGCCCTTGTTGGCCAGCGGCCTGCCTGCGCTGGGCCGCATCGCAGCCGACGGCGGCACCGACATGACGACGGCCTTGACGAACGGGCTGTTCGGCATCGCGGCCAGGCCGGTGGCGGCGATGGCGCCCCAGTCATGCCCGATGACCACATCGGCGTCGGTGGGACCACACGCGGCGCGCACCTGCAGCGCGTCATCCATGACGGCCCCGATGTGATAGCTGCCGTCGGTGGGGATCGACGAGGGCACGTAGCCGCGCATGAACGGGGCGACAACGCGGTAGCCGGCCGCCACCAGGTGGGGTGCGAGTTTCCGGAAACCGTAGGCGGTGTCGGGAAAACCGTGCAGGCATAAGGCGATTGGGCCGTCGGCCGGGCCCCAGCTGAGCGCACGCAGCTGGACCGCCGGCGCTGAGACGTCAATCCAGCGTGGCTCGGTCATCGAACGCCGGAGATCACTAGACCGGATCGAATCCCGAGATGAGCCAACGACCGTTGACCTTGTCCAGGGTCACCCGCACGCTGGACGTGGTGTTGGTGGGCGCATCAGTACCCATCACGACGGTCTGGTTCACGAACAACAATGCCACCGCATGTTCGCCCTTGGGCGACACCGACACCGATGCCGCGGCGGGCACCTGGGCCACCGCCGAGATCTTCTTCTCCTTGGCGCCGGGGATGACGACGTTGTTGACCAGCTGGGTGTAGGCGTCCAGGAAGCTTCCGGTCAGCCGGTCGCGCGCCGCACCCAGATCCTTGTCGACGGTCTCGGCCTTGTAGCTCAGCAGGGCGACGGTGGAGTCCTTGGCGGCCTGCACCGATTCGGTGCGGGCGCGATCGGCATCCCGGGTCGACCACGCCTGCCAGCCGAAGAACCCGGCCGCCACGGCCAGACCCACCGCCAGCACCGACACGACCACCAGAGCGGCCACCGTGACCCGGCCCGCGCGCCGCTTCGGTTCGGCTTCGGGCGTCACCTCGGTCTCCGAGGTCTCCTCGACCTCGGCCTCCTCCACGGTGCTCTTGGTCAGATCGAGTGCGGGAGCCTCCTCCGCCTCACTCTTCGTCAGATCGAGCGGCTTATCGGGCTTGTCGTCGGTCGTCACGGTACGAACTCCACTTTCGAGACCTTCGCTTCATCGGCACCGGTCTTCTTGACCGTCAAACGCATCCGCCAGGCGCGCGGCGGCTGGTTGGCCGCACCGGCATTGGAGGTCGTGACGGTGACGGCCACCAGCACCTGACCCTCGTTGCCCGACACCGACTCCAGTCCGGCCTCGGTCACCTGTCCATCCGATTTCGACTGGGCCTGCTTGACCACCTCGATGAACGGCTGGGACCGCTTGGCGAAGTCGTCGTAGAACGAATCGGTGGCGGAGTCCAGGATGCGCTGCACATCCTTGTCGGCCTCGTCGAAGTGGATGGTGGTCAGGTTGATCGCACCCTGCCTGCCGACTCCGACCAGGAGCTCGCGCAACTGGGTGGCCTCCTTGGCCTCGTACCAGCGATAACCGAGCCAGCCGGTCAAACCGCCGAGGACCACCATCACGACCGTCACGATGATCAGCGCGACGAGGACACCGCCAGATCGCTTGGGTCCGGGGGCCGGCGCAACGAGCACTGCCTCGTCCGGAGTCTCGGTGGTTTCGGTGGTCGCTTCGACCTCGTCTGGCGTAGCGGCCTCGCCCTCGGGCGCGGCAGGCTCGTCAGCCATAGTTCTCCCTCTGCGGCACTACGGGCCGATTCACCCGCACTGGGGCGAAAGGCTACCGGTAGGCCCTGTGAGGGCCGTCACGGGTTCGCTGCGGCAGCCTCCAGATCGGCGATGACGATCTTGCGCATTCCGAGCATGGCGCCGGTCGCGGCGGCCGCCCGGGCCGGATCGGGATCGCTCAACAGCTCGAAGAGCCGGGTGGGTACCACCTGCCAGCTCAGACCGAAGCGGTCCTTGAGCCAGCCGCACTGCGACTCCTGACCACCGGCAACAAGGGCGTCCCAGTAGTAGTCGACTTCGGCCTGGTCAGTGCATTCGACCAGGAACGACACGGCCTCGGTGAACGAGAACACCGGTCCGCCGTTGATCCCGACGAACCGGGTGCCGTCGAGGGTGAATCCGGCCGACACGACTTCGCCCGCGGTGCCGGGACCTGCCTCGGTATACCGGTTGACGTATTCGATGGACGAGTTCGGAAAGACGCCGGTGTAGAAGCGCATCGCCTCTTCGAGGTCGTTGTCGAACCACAGCGACGGGGTGATGGTTGGCACGGCTGGCCTCCTGTAGGTGGGTGTCGTTGGGGTTGACCTGTCGGGGTGCCGAAAGTCATCGCTAGCACCGCTAGGTAACGTGCTGTTCAGGTTCGGTCGAGAGGATGCCCGTGAGCAGCACAAACAGTGGTTTACAGACAGTGGAGTTCCGGGGCGACAACGACCTCACGCTGGTGGGCGACGAATGGAACCGCGGCGCCCCGCAGGCGGCCGACCGGCCGACGATCCTGATGCTGCACGGCGGCGGCCAGAACCGGTTCTCCTGGAAGAACACCGGCCAGGTGTTGGCCGACCATGGCTTCCACGTGATCGCGCTGGACGCGCGCGGACACGGCGACAGCGACCGGGCGCCCAAGGGCGAGTACTCGGTCGACGCGCTGTCCACCGACGTCCTGCACGTGCTCGAGCAGATCGGCAGGCCGGTGGTGTTGATCGGGGCCAGTATGGGCGGGCTGACCAGCATCCTGGTCGCCGAGGCGGCCGGACCGGTGACGGTGACCAAGCTGGTGCTGGTCGATGTGGTGCCCCGCTTCGAGAAGGGCGGCAGCGCCCGGATCCGGGACTTCATGTTCAGCCATGTGCACGGTTTCGAGAACCTGGAGCAGGCGGCCGACGCGATCGCCGAGTACCTGCCACATCGCAAGCGGCCCAAGAATCTCGACGGCCTGAAGAAGAACCTGCGGCTGCGCGACGGCCGGTGGTTCTGGCATTGGGATCCGGCGTTCCTGACCGCGCCCGACGACGACCCGTTCATCCGGGTGGAGCGGATCGAGCAGGCGGCCATCGACCTGACCATCCCGATCCTGCTGATCCGCGGCAAGCTCTCCGATGTGGTCAGCGCCGAGGGGGTGCAG
Organism: Mycobacterium sp. BK086; assembly: GCA_004362315.1. Classification (GTDB taxonomy): domain Bacteria; phylum Actinomycetota; class Actinomycetes; order Mycobacteriales; family Mycobacteriaceae; genus Mycobacterium. The sequence goes on along the minus strand of SNWL01000007.1, from coordinate 262,922 downwards.
GACTTCCTCGCCAAGGTGCCGGGGGCGGAATTCGTCGAACTCGCCGATGCGGGTCACACCGCCGCCGGCGACGACAACGACGCCTTCAGCGAGGCCGTCGTCTCGTTCGTCACCCGTTAGCGGGGCTCGAGCACGAAGATCGGCTTGTGCCCGGCGGACGGTGAGGTCAACACCTCCGGGATCTCATCCCACCCGTAGACCCCGCTCGTGACGAGTTCCGGGTGCAGCGCTCCTGCGGCGACAGCATCCAATGTCGGTGTCATATTGGGGCGGGCATGACCTTTGCCGTTGTGGAAGTGCACTCCACGAACGTAGAGCTGCAGCATCGGCAGCGTGACGTCCTGGAAGTAGATGCCGACACTGTTGACGTGACCTTCGGGCACGACCGACATCAGTGCTTTGCGGAGCCGATCTGGATCGGCGGAGGCATCTATCGCAAGGTGAAAGTCCTTCTCCCGCTTGCCATTGATGTCCACGACCTCGGCGCCAAGCTGCGCGGCAACCGACATTCGGATGGGGTCGTCGTCGAAATACACGGTGCGCGCCCGAGCGCAGTGCACCGCGACATCGACGCAATACAGGCCGATCGATCCGGTTCCGCCGAAGACCGCGACCTGCGGGTCGGCGATCCCGTGGATCGTCGGCATCACCGTTTCCCAGCCCAGGGCCAGGTTGTCACTGATCGAGGCGAGGTGGACGGGATCGGCACTCGGCGGCAGCGGGGCCAGGTTGTAGTCGGCGTAGGGCACCCGGATCAGTTCTGAGAAGGTCCCGCCCCAGGATCCGTTGACCGGCAGGCCGTACTGCGCGTCACCGTGGCGCAGGCACCGGGCCGGATGACCGAGCACGCATTGTGCGCAGCTGCCGCAGGCGATGTGCCAGGCCACACCCACCACGTCACCGACCGCGACATCGGCACAGTCCGGTCCCACCTCGACCACTGTGCCTACGCATTCATGGCCGAGCGGAAACGGGCCGAACCCGGAGAACGGAGTCTTGTCGGCGATGACGTGGTGGTCCAAGTCGCACGTCGTCGCCGCGAGCGGCCTGACCAGCGCATCGCCGGGCTCGATGATCCGCGGCGCTTCGACCTCGTCGAATCGCAACCGCCCTGGCGCGACGAACATCAGACTTCTCATCCCGGCCTCTCCTATAACGACTGTTATAACCGGGCCAACGGTAGGCTATAGCGATCGTCATAGCAAGAGAGGTTGCGGTGGCAGAAGACAAGCGCTCGCGGCAGCGCATGGTCGTCGGGGCGGCGGACATGATCAGTCGGCGCGGCCTCAACGCGACCAGCGTGCGTGAACTGGCCAAGCATGCCGACGCGCCGCTCGGTTCGACGTACCACTATTTCCCCGGTGGCAAGTACGACCTGGCGACCGAGGCCGTCCGTTGGGCCGACGATCTCACCGTGGACGTCCTGTCACGGGAACTCGCCGCAGGGCCCAGGGCCGGCCTCCAGGCGTTCCTGGATATGTGGCGAAAAGTCGTGCTCGACAGCGACTTCCGCGCCGGCTGCCCCGTGCTGGCCGTCTCGGTCGAGGACGTGCCCGACGATCACAGCGCACCCCGGGATGCTGCGGCCGCCGCCTTCGGGCGATGGACCGCATTACTCGCGGAGTCGCTCCGCAAGTCCGGCTGCCAAGAGGCCGAAGCAGAGCGCGTCGCGACTCTCATCGTCGCCGCCGTCGAAGGCACCGTCGCGATGTGCCGAGCCCAGCGCAGCATTGCCCCGCTGGACCAGGTCACCGCGCAACTGTCTCTGATCGTCGACCAGGTCACCCGTTAGACGGGTCGCCGTCCTCGCGACGGATGATCCGCCCCAGATCATCCCGATCGGTCAGGTTGAGCTTGACGTAGATCCGGTACAGGTGGCCTTCCACCGTCCGTGTCGACACGACGAGCCGCGCCGCGATCTCCTTGTTGGACATCCCGCGCGCCACCAGGTGGGCGATCTCCCGCTCGCGCGAACTCAACGGCAGTGGTTGCGAAGTCGCGGACAGCGCAGGGGTTTTCAGCCCACCGCAGGCGGCGCCCAAGCGATCCGCGGCAGCCGCCGCCTCCAGTGAGTTGCGGCGCTGCCCGGCCGCCTCGAACAGCGCCGCCGCCTGGGCGGCCGCGTCGGCCGCCGACAGCAGCGCCCCGATCCGCTCGAATTCCTGGGACGCCGAAAACACCTCTGCCCCATCACCGTTCATCAACCCGATGGCATGGGCCGCGTCGACAGCGGCCAGCGGCCCGCCGATCGCCGACGCCACCTCGACCACCCGCGGCAGGCAGCTCTTGTCGCCGAAGCGCGCGGCGGCGTGCAAGGCCATCAGCTCGATCGCCCGCTGCCCCGATGCGGCGGCCAGATCGGCGGCTTCCAGCGCCGCGGTGATCGCACCCGAGGTATGCCCCATGGCCGCCGCCAGCCATCCCTCGACGTTGCGGACGTGTGGTTCGAACATCGTCGCGCCCCGGCTGACGAGCTCGCGCAGTTCGGCCACCAACGGGGCGGCCTCCGCGTCGTAGCCGAGCCCGCAATAGCACTGCACCAGAAGCAATCTGGCGGGCAGGTTCCACGACGCGGCCGATTCGCCGCTGAGCGCGGCGAGCGTCTCCTCCAGCCTGCCCATCGCCACCCGCAGCTGGCCGCGGCCCATCTCGACGGTGCCGGCCAGGACGTTGGCCATCGCGCGGACTCGGTACTGACTTGGCGAGGTGATGCGCACGACGTCGCCTGAACGGGCTTGTGCCGCATCGAAATCGCCGGCCAGCGTCAATGCCCGGACTTCGCCCAACGTCAGCAGGAATCGCTGCAGTGCGTCGATCTTGTCGTACACTTCGCGACCCCGGGCCGCCGCCCGTGCCGCGTCGGCAGTACACCCCTTCAGGGCGGCGGCCATACCGCCGCCGAATACGGCCCAGCCGACGGCGATCGGCGGAGCGGTCGGGTCAGCCAGCACTTGATCCGCAAGCTCGGCGGCTTCCTCGAGTCGGTTGTCGAGCACCAGCAGCGCCGCGGCGAGTCCGTCGACGACCAGCCGCAGCCTCGGGTGACTGACCCGCTGCTGCAACATCGCCAGGATCTCGGCGGCGGCCTCACTGTCTCCGATCGACCACTGCAGGTTGGCAATTCGCGCCATGCCCCAGCGAGCCAATTCGAATTCGGTGAGGGTGTCGGGGTCGAACGACGCCAGAATCTCTTCGGACTCCGGCGCCCTGCCCTGCCACAGCAGGGTACGTGCCAGCAGTTCACTGGCCACCAGCCCGCCACCCTGGGCGACGGCAACGCGGGCCAGCCGCTCGGCCAGCGTGATGTTCATCAGCGCGATCGCGTCTTCGGCTGCCCGCGAGAGGAATTCGGCATCCACCTTGGTGTCGGCGTGCAGGGAGAGTTCGGCCCGGCGCAGCCGTTGCGCGGGAGCCTGCGGCGGGTGTAAGTCCATGGCGGCCAACAACTCTGTCCGCAGCCGGCGACTCGCCACCTCGCCGAGGTTGCGTCTGATCACCTCGCCGATCACCGAATGGGTGAAATGGATGTCGGCGGTGCCGGTGTCGTCGACGATGCGGATCAGGCCGCGCCGCTCGGCGCGCTCCAGCGTCTCGGTGTTGACGAGTTCGGACATCACGGCCAACGTCGCCGGTTCGGATACCGCGAGCAGATGCAGCGCTCGCTGCTCGTCCTCGGGCAGCCGGTCCAGCCGGCTGCTGAGCAGCGGGGCAAGCTTGGCTGCGACCGCGGCCTCTCCCCGCAGCTGCCAGACGTCGTTGACCTGCCGCAGGGTTCCGGCCTCCAAAGCACCTTCGACGAGGTGCCTGACGAACAGTGCGTTGCCGCTGGAGGCCTCCCACATGAGGTCGGCCGACAGCTGTTCGAGGTGTCCACCCAACGCGGTCTCGACCAGTTCGACAGCCTCGTCCTTGGTGAACGGGACGATATCCAGTCGGGCGAGATACCCGTCCTTCCACAAGGCGGTGATCGTGTCGGGGATCGGCTCGCCGCTGCGGGCGGTCGCCACGATGCGCACCGCGCCTTCGACGGCGAGTTGATGTACCAGGGTCGCCGACAGATGGTCGACGAGGTGAACATCGTCGATCCCGATGACAGCGAGCTTCTCGCGCCGAACGGCGCGAAAGGCAGCGCCCAGCATGGCAACTGGGTCGGCGGGCATGGGGCCGCCGAGCAAGTGGGCGAAGACGCCCAGCGGCACCTCGCGAGCGGACTCGGTGCCGGCCACCCACACCGCACCCGCGCGCGATGACTGGGTGGCCATCCGGGCCAAGGTGGTTTTCCCGACGCCCGCGTCGCCGAGAAGCAATGTGCCGCACATGCCAGGCCGACCGTGCAGCGTCGCCTGGATCGCGGCTAGTTCCTTTCCCCGTCTCAGGACGGGCCAGGACCGGCTCTCCCCCACGGCCGCAGTTTACGCAGCTACCGGCGTCGAGCCAGTGGATTCGGTCAACGTTTCACCACGATCGCTTGCACCGGTTCGCTCGCCACGACGGTGAACGGAACGGCAATCGGGAAGTCGTCGGTGAGCGAGCCGATTTCGCATCGTCCGATGATGGTTGCTAGCGCCAGCGTGGCTTCCAGCATCGCGAAGTGATCGCCGATGCATGAGCGTGGTCCCGCGCCGAACGGCAGGTATTGGTAGCGCTCGATCTGCTTTGCCCGATCCGGGCGAAAGCGCTCCGGGTCGAAGCTCAACGGGTCGGGCCACAATGCCGGATCTCGTTGAACCGCCCAAATTCCGAACGCGACGAGAGTCCCGGCCTCGACACGGTAGCCGTCGACTTCGATATCGCGCACCGCGGTCCGGGTCAACGCCGCACCGGGCGGGCACAGCCGCAGCGCCTCATGTAGTACCTGAGTGGTGTAGGTGAGCCGGGACACGTCCTCGGGTGTCGGTCCGGCAGGTCCGAGCGCGTGCACCTCGGCACGCACCCGGTCTTGCAGATGGCGATGTTGGCCCAGCTGCCACAGCGCATACGTCAGCGTCGTGGCGGTGGTGTCGTGGCCGGCCAGCATGAACACGATTAGCTCGTCACAGATTTCGTCATCCGACAATGACCGGCCGGTATCGGGGTCGACCGCGTCGAGCAGTGCCCGGACCAGCGGCGCGTCCCGATCCGGGTCACGCCGACATGCCATCAGGATGTCGTGGGCGAGCTTGTGCAGGGTCTTGCTGGCGTTGCGGGCGCGCCTGCGCGCGGGTGTCGGTAGCCAGCTCGGCGCCCGCAGTGGACTCATGGCCCGATCGGCGACGTAGGACAGCGTGACTTGCAGCGGTCCCGCGATCTGGTCGCTGCACTCGTCGAGGTCGATGCCGAGAATCGAGCGGCCCAGCGCCCGCAGCGTGAGAAGCCTGCACTGGCTGTCCAGATCGATCTGGGCGCCATCGCTCCAGCTGTCGCAAATCGCCTGCGCCGCTTGAGCCATGTGGCCGCCGAACTCCAGGACGTGCTTCTTGGTGAAGACGTGCTGGAGACTGCGCCTTCGCGGCAGCCACTCGGCATGCGGAAGGCTGAACAGGTTGCCGCCCAGCAATTTACGCAGCTCCACATGGACACTGGCGGTCTTGTCGACGAACGCGCCGCTGCGCCCGATCATGTCGCGCCCGCCGCGTGGTGAGGTCACCACCACGATGGGCTGCACCAACCATTTCGGGCCGAGCACCACACGACTCACCGGCCCGCCCGCATCGCGCATCCGCTCGAAGCCGGTGTGGAAGTTGCGTAGGGCGTCCATCTTCTCGCGATAGGACATCGGATTCTCGGGCGCCAGGGGTAGCGCGCTGACATCGACGGTTTCGTGGATAGCGACCATGAAACTCAGGATCAGACCACCACGGCGGCCGCCTTAGAGTGGTCGACTACTCCATTTACCGCAGAATCGGAACACTGCGATGCCGTTCGTCGGTGAGGATCTCGAACATGGCTCGGCGGGCCGCGACCAGTTCGGCGTCAAGCCCGTTGCCGGACACGGTGATCCGGCAGTTTGCCAGCGCTGAGTTGTAGCAGTACTTGGTGTGGGAGTTGGTGTCGGTGTAGGTCAGCCCGATGACATCGCCCGGCTCAGCGGTGATTTCGCCGCGTACCTCGAATCCGTCGGCACGGCCGCCGAACGTCCAGCGAAACGGTTCGTAGGACCCGTGGGTGTGCCGGGCAGCCAGCACCGAACGCACGGCCACCTCCCACCCGGCGTGGCGCAGCACGAACAACGTCGCCGCCGGTAGCCGCAGCGGCCCGACGGCAGCGCGGGCCGTGACGACTTCGAGGCTGGAGCCCGGGTGACCGTCGAATCCGCACACCTGGCCGAACGCGTACGCCGGCGTGTGTTTGCTGCCCCAGTTGTGATTGACGCTGCCCCGCCACGACCCGACCGCGACCGTGGTCTCGCCGAACACGAGCGTGCCGTCGAAGCGAGCCAGCGGGTGGCGTACCTGGGTCTTGGCGGTCGGGAACTTGGCCGTGTACGCGCGGTCGGTGAGCAGCTTGACCGCCGGTTCATCGCCGGGTGCGATGGCCAGATCCCAGCTGGCGCCGTCCAGCACGCCGCGGGCCCGCACGTCGTCGATCACGGTGTCGGCGATCCGCGCCGACCACGGATCGGACAGGTAGTCGGCGTCGGTCAGCGGATGGGGCACCTTGATGGCGCGATTGCCCCCGCCGTCGGGGTCGAAGACCATCACCCACACGTCGGCCACCGCCTCACCGGGTGACGGCAGCAGCAGCGTCCAGCGCAACCAGATCGCCTGCGCCCGATCCGGGTGATTGGCGCGGATGAATCTGCTCTCGTAGTAGGGAGGCATCATCAGTTCAGGATTCCCGACCGGAGGGCGGCGCAGGAGTGGGTTGGACGATTGCGGCGGCGATATTGGCGGTACTGGCGGTGGCCGAGGCCATCGCGCTGGTCGTGCTGCGCTCTCGCCTGCAGGCCAGCGAGCGCGACGCCGAGGAGCTGCGAGCCCGCCTGGACACCCGCACCATGCTCTGGTCCGGCGGCCGGGAGGCGGTCAAGCAGGTCTGGCAGACCGCCAATCTGGTGCGCACCCAGGGCCTGGGCGGTGCGGTGCGATCGTCGATCGAGGAGCTCGCCGATTGGGCCGATGTGGAACGCCCGGATCTGGCCCGGCTGGCTCCGGACGGGAAATTGGTGGTGATGTTCTCCGATATCGAAGAGTCCACCGCGCTCAACGAACGCATCGGCGACCGGGCGTGGGTGAGGTTGATCGGTAGCCATGACCGGTTGGTCCGCCGCCTGGTCAAGGCGCACGACGGGCACGTCGTCAAGAGCCAGGGCGACGGTTTCATGGTGGCGTTCGCCGATCCCACTGCTGCGGTGAATTGCGCGGTGGCGATGCAGCGCGCATTGGAACGCGATGCGAAACGGGCGCGGCACAACAGCATTCGGGTGCGCATCGGAATCCACATGGGCAAGTCGGTGCTGCGCGGCGACGACGTGTTCGGCCGCAACGTGGCAATGGCGGCGCGGGTCGCCAGCCAGGCCGACGGCGGCGAGATCCTGGTCAGCGAATCGGTGCGCACCGCGGTGGGTGATCGGCAGTCCTTCGACCGGGGCCGTGACGCCGAACTCAAGGGGTTCAGCGGAACCCACCGTCTCTACGCGGTGGCCTAGTTTTTGCGTTGAGTCAGTAATGAGAGCGACTTTTGTTGGAAATTCATCGCTCTGCTTACTGACTCAACGGCTGTCGGTGGCTTCGGCGTGCCGCTGATACAGCCGCGCGCGAATCTCGTCAGGGGTGTAGGCCTCGCGGCGGCGCTGGTCCCGAGCGACGAGAACACCACCGGCGACGACGCCGGCCGCACCGGCCAGCCCGATCAGCTTCCAAATACCGCGCATGCCGACCAGACTAAGCTGCGGTGGTGACCGAGCACACCGTGTCTTTGACACAGGCGCTGAACGAGACCCGTACCGGTGACGTCTGGCTGTTCCGCGGCGGGTCAGGCCCGGACCGGGCGATCCAGACCCTGACCAACGCGCCGGTCAACCACGTCGGCATGACGGTCGCGCTCGACGACATGCCGCCACTGATCTGGCATGCCGAACTCGGCCACAAGCTCCTGGACCTGTGGACGGGCACCAATCAACGCGGCGTGCAACTCAATGACGCGCGCGAAGCCATCGAACAGTGGCTGCACCAGTACGGTCAGCGCTGCTGGTTGCGTCAGCTCACCCCGGCCGTCACCCGCGAACATGAAGACCAGATGCTGAAGGTGATCGCCCGGATGGATGGCACCCCGTTTCCGTCCACCGCGCGGCTGACCGGCCGCTGGTTACGCGGCCGGCTCCCCACCGTCAGCGACTGGACTCGCGGAATTCCGTTCGTGCACAAGAAAGTTCGCGAATCCGCCGAGCGACGCAAGGTCGCCGAGCGGGAAGTGGGGCTGCAGACCGCCTACTGCGCCGAGACGGTCGCCATCACCTACGAGGAGATGGGCCTGCTGGCCACCGAGAAGAACGAGAACTGGTTCGACCCCGGACGATTCTGGAGCGGGGACACTCTGCCCCTGGTCGGGACCTACCGACTCGGCGACGAAATCCGAGTCCTCGCAGACTGATTGGTCAGCGGCCTCATGCCGCCCAGACCGACAGGAGTTTGCCCTTCGGATCGCGGAACATGATCCCGGTGATCGTCTTGCCCTGCGGGACGTCGTAGGCGAGGTGCGCGGCGACCTGCTGTCCATCCTGAAGCTGTCCGGAGGTGATGCCCGGCTGGACGGCACCGACGGCAGGCGCGACGTTCCCACCGTCGGCGGTCCGCGCGACGAACCAGAACCCGTTGTAGGCGACCGTTCCGCTCTTGGCGACGATCGTCACGTCGACGGCGAACATCGTTCCCTTGGCCGGGACGATCTGGGCGTTGCGCGGGACCGGAGCCAGGTTGTCCACGGTGTAGGTCGCCGTACCGCCGTCCGAGGCGATGTCGACCGCGGTCCCGAACGGCACGGCCTGCTTGGCGGACGCGGTCGACGTGGCCGGTGCCGCGGGTTGTCGGGTGTTCGAGCCCGAACCACCGCACCCGGTAACGACGAGTGCGACGGCGATCATGCCGAGAAGTACCGTGGACGAGCGTGTTCCGCGCATTTGCGGATACTAGCGCGCCGCGGCGCCGCCGAATTTCGCGCGGGCCTCATCGGTGACCGGGGTGAACAGATTGACGAGATTGCCGTCGGGGTCGCGGAACAACAGCGCCCGGTTGCCCCACGGCATCGTCGTCGGCTCGGTCACGATGTCGTCGAGATGCTCGCGCAGACGTTCAAAATCGGCGTCGACATCCTCGACGATGAACTCCAGAATCGTGCTCCGGTTGGCTGCCGGCTCGGCAGATCCGACGCCGAACAGCGGCACCGTCTTGTCGCTGCCGATCGCCAGAGTGCCGATGGCCGTGGGAATCTCGGCGAACAGCTCGTTGCCCCACACGGCGGCGACTCCGGTGACGAGCTCGTAGAACCCGACGAGCCGGTTGACGTCGGCCGTGATGATGCGTGTCGAGATGAAGTTCATGCCGGGGATGCTAGGCATTGCCTCCGACAAATCCGCGTGATGAACGGTTCACCTACCGCACCACATTTGTCAGATTGGCCCCGGTGAGATTGGCTCCGCTGAGGTTCGCACCGGTCAGGATCGCCCCGGTCAGGTTCGCGACCCGCAGGTTCGCCCCGCCGAGATTTGCCGACGTCAGGTTGGCCGACGTCAGGTTCGCACCCTGAAGATTCGCCTTGACGAGGTTGGCGCTGGTCAGATTCGCCCCGGACAGGTTGGCCCCGACCAGGTTCACGGCTTGCAGGTACTGCCCGATCAACGTGGCGTTGCTCAGGTTCGCACCGGCCAGGACCGCTCCGGTCAGGGTGACACCCTGAAGGTTCTGTCCGGTCAATATCGCGTTGGTCAGATTGGCCGACGTCAGTGTGGCCCCGGTCAACGTCGCACCGGTGAGGTTCGCCCCCGCCAAGGTGACCTTCGTCAGATTCCGGCCTTGAAGGTTCTGGCCGCTCAGATTGGCGTTGGTCAGGACCGCTCCGACCAGCGTCACGCCGGTCAGGTCAAACCCCTGGAGGTTCTGCCCCGTCAGAGCGGCACTGGTCAGATTGGCGCCGGTCAGCGTCGCACCGGTCAGCGTCGCCCCGACCAACGTGACTCCGGTGAGGTTGGCGTTGGCCAGATTTGCACCCGCCAGCACCGCGCCGCCCAATCTGGTCCCAGTGAGATTTCGACCCTGAAGGTTCTGCCCGGTCAAGTTGGCGTTGGTCAACACGGCCCCGACCAACGTCACGCCCGTCAGATCGAGACCCTGCAGGTTCACCCCCGTCAGATTGGCACCGGTCAGATTCGCACCCGACAGCGTCGCACCGGTCAGCGTCGCCCCGACCAACGTCACCGAGGTGAGGTTCCGGTTCTGAAGGTTCTGCCCGGCCAGATTGGCGTTGGTCAAGTTCGCCCCGACGAGCGTCACGCCGGTCAGGTCCAACCCTTGGAGGTCCCGCCCGGTCAGGTTGGCGCTCGTGAGATTCGCTCCGGTCAACGTCGCACCGGTGAGCGTGGCACCCGCCAGATTCGCCTTGGTCAGATTCGCACCCGACAGGTTCACGCCGGACAGGTTCGCCCCGGCCAAGGTCGCCGAGGTGAGGTTGCGATTCTGAAGGTTCTGTCCGGTCAGGTTCGCGTTGGTCAGATTCGCCGCGGTAAGCGTGACGCCCGTCAGGTCAAAACTCTGAAGATCTTGGCCCGTGAGGTTGGCGAGGCTCAGATTCGCTCCCGCCATGCTCGCCCCGGTCAGGGTGGCACCGGTCAGATTGGCCTTGGTGAGATTGGCACCCGAGAGGTTCGCTCCCGTCAACGTCGCTTGGATGAGGATCGCGCCAGTTAGGTTGCGGCCCTGCAGATTCTGCCCGGTCAGATTGGCACCCGAGAGGTTCGCCCCGACCAGCAGAGTGCCCGTCAGGTCATAGCCCTGCAGATTCTGGCCGATCAGATTGGCCAAGCTCAGATTCGCCCCGGTCAACGTCGCGCCGGTCAGATTCGCACCCAGCAGCGTCGCCCCCGCCAGGTTCTTGCCCAGCAGGTTCTGCCCGCTCAGATTGGCGTTGGTCAGATTCGCCCCGGCCAGTGTCACACCGGTCAGATCGAACGCTGAAAGGTCCTGTCCGATCAGATTCGTCAGCGACAGATTGGCCCCGGTCAGCGTCGCCCCGGTCAACGTCGCACCAACCAAAGTCGCCCCAGTCAGGTTGCGGCCCTGCAGGTTCTGCCCCGTCAGGTTGGCATTGGCCAGGATCGTGCCGACCAGCGTCACGCCGGTCAGATCGAAGCCCTGAAGGTTCTGCCCGGTCAGATTGGCCGCCGTGAGATTCGCCCGCGTCAGCGTCGCCCCGGTCAGGGTCGCGGTCGACAGATTCGCCCCGACCATCGTCGCCCCGGTGAGGTTGGCGCCCGACAGGTTTGTCCCGACGAACAACGCCGCGGTCAGCTTCGCCCCCGTGAGGTTCGCGCCGGACAACGTGGCCCCGGACAGTACCGCCGAATTCAGATTCACACCCTGAAGGTTCTGGCCCGTCAGATTGGCGTTGGCCAATCCGGCTCCGGCCAGCGTCACGCCGGTCAGATCAAATCCCTGAAGGTTCTGCCCGGTCAGATTCGCGTACGTCAGATTCGCGCCCGTCAACGTCACACCGGTCAACGTCGCGCCGACCAAGGTCGCCCGGGTCAGATTCCTGCTCTGCAGGTTCTGACCCGTCAGATTCGCATTGGTCAGGTTCGCCCCGGCCAGCGTGACACCGCTCAGATCGAAACCCTGGAGGTTCTGGCCCGTGAGGTTCGCCGACGTGAGGTTCGCCCCCGCCAGCGCGGCACCGGTCAATGTCGCGCCGACGAGCGTCACCGAGGTCAGATTTCGACTCTGAAGGTTCTGTCCGGTGAGGTTCACGTTGGTCAGGTTCGCGCCGACCAGCGTCACCCCACCCAGGTTGAAGCCCTGCAGATTCTGCCCCGTCAGGTTGGCAGCGGTCATGTTCGACCCCGCCAGCGTCGCCCCCGTCAACGTCGCTCCGGCCAGGGTCGCCTTGGTCAGATTCGCCCCCGACAGGTTCGCCCCGGTGAAGTTGTATCCGGTCAGGTTCAGACCGGCGAGGTTCTTCCCACTGAGGTTCAGGTTCGAGCAGTCCTTGTTGGGCGCACACCCGCTGAGCGGATTGACGGCCGCCGCCGAAGGAGCCGCAGCGGCCCGGACCACCCGGGGCGAGTTCACCCGGGCACTCTTGGCGACGGCATTCACCGACCGCTTGGGACCGGCCGTCTTGCTCGACGGTCCCGCCGACGAATCGGCGTGACTGCTCGACGATCCGGATCCTGCCGACCCGCCGGTGTCGGCAGCAGCAACCCCGGCCCCGCTGGCCAGCGCCGCGCCGACGCCCAGTGTCACCGCACCCGCACCGAGCCACAGGTACGGCTGTCGCCGGCGTTGCGCTTTCGCCGATGCCTTCGAGGTGTGCCTACCGGACATGTCGCCCCCAACCACGCGTAGACCAGCAATTTCATTGCATCTGAAACATCTATACGCCTCGACGTCCCAGATTTTGTCGTGTCAGTCAATTTGCCGACATCGTGTTTCGGGCACCAGAATTCGCGAAATCGACGTGGCTACGTCAGCCGACATCGGCGCAGGCCATAACCCGCACGGAATTCACATTCGCGGCACGAACAGCAAACGATCAGACGAGACGGTCGAGCAGTGGCCGTGCCGCGGCGGTGACGCGTTGGTGGTCATAGGTGATCACCATGTCGTAGCGGCGTTTCTCGGCGTCGACCGAATGCACTGCGGGACTGGGGCGCTCGCGGGCGATCAGCCCGCAGGCCGTTTCGGGCCCGAGCACCAGCAGCGTCGACTCGCGCAACAGCGGATCGTCGCGGTGCAACGTCACTCCGCGCACTCTCGGCCCGAATCCGCTCAAGCTGTTCCGGCCGAACACCGCCACCAACGGCGACCTTTCGGCGATGGCCGAATACATCTGTTCGGTGTGCAGATCCAGATGCTCGTCGGGATGCAGGGTGGCAAGGACGATCGGAGCGTTCTGCGCGGTGGCGGCGATCCCGCCGATGTGGTGGGACAGGGCGGTCAATGTCTGCTTGCGTACCGTCCGGGTGGGCAGGCCGGCAATCGCCAGGTCCATCGTCGAATGATGCGCGGCCGGCGGGCAGGGAGTCCGTCGCGCGGGCCAGTCAAAGGGTTTCGGCGTGCTGGTCACCTCGCCGGGGGCACCGAACCAGTTGCCCTGGCCGAGCGTCGCTCCGTACGCCAGCGCCTGCTCCAGATGGTCGGCGGTCTCGATGCCTTCGGCGCAGATCACGGCGCCGGTGCGCTCGTGGTGAGCGATGATCCCCGCGACCGTGCGGGCATGCATCCGATCCGGCTGCCGCTGAACCAAGCCCATGTCGAGCTTGAGGATGTCCGGCGCGACGACATCGAGCAGTACCAGCGAATCGGGATCTGAGCCGATGTCGTCCAACGCGATCGCGAACCCCAGCGACCGCAGAGCCGCAACCTTGCGCAGCAACGCCCGGGGGTTGGTGAGCAGGCCCCGCTCGGTTATCTCGAACGTCAGACGGAACGCCCCGGCGGCGCGCATGACATCGGCATCGACGGTCGGATCGACGGCTGGTGTCGCAGGTTCGCAATTGACCAGCAACAGCGCCCCCGGCGTGAACCTGCGCTGGACCGCACCCTGCGTGGCGGCACGAATACACAGCTCGTCGAGGCGATCCAGCCTGCCCGTCTTCGCGGCGCGGTCGAAGATGTCGAGCGGCGACGGATTGTCCAGGGAGGGCCAGCGGGCAAGCGCTTCGTAGCCGACGATGGTCTCGCTGGGCAATTCCACGACCTGCTGAAACGCTGCGACCAGGCCGTTACCCGCGATGGCTTGGTCGATGAAGTCGGTCATGACGTCCTAGGGATGATTTGGCGCCTCATCACGCGCGCACGGCTGACACCGATGAGGTCAAGTTAGCTGTGAGGATGCGATTTGACTGTGTCGCTACCCGTTTTGCCTGCACCGGCTACCCAAAGGACAGCAAATCACCTCAATGATTAGGTGAGGCTTCGCTGGGGCAAGATATCTGACATCATCAAATTGACCGGCACGCTGAACAGCGGCCGGATCCAGAGGCCAAAAGGGGAGGCTAGGCGGATGCAGCCCAGGAGGCAGCCCGCTCCGGTCGTGTCGACCAAGCTGCGGGCGCCGGCCTTGAGTGGCGGGCTGATCACCCGTGAACGCCTCATTGACCTGCTGCGGGCGGGAAGCACCAAACGGCTGGTATTGATCCACGGCCCAGCGGGTTTCGGTAAGACGACGCTGGCGGCACAGTGGCAGCGTGTGCTGAGTTCCGAAGGCGTGCCGGTCGCGTGGATCACCCTGGGCCGCGACGACAACGACACCGGCTCGTTCCTCGGCCATCTCGTGGAGGCGGTTCGCCGCGTGGAACCCACTGTCGGCGCCGATCTCGGTGGGTTGTTGGAAGCCGAGTCCGACGATGCGCAGCGCTACGTGTTGGCCGAGTTGGTCAATCAGTGCGCCGATTACGGCCGACCGCTGGCGATCGTGCTGGACGACTGGCATCTCATCGAAGGGCAAGGTGCCACAGCGATATTGGAGTTCCTGCTCGACGTCGGACCCGACAATCTGCATCTGATCGTGACGAGCCGGACCCGCGCACCCGCAATCGGGCGACTCAAGGTCGGCAAGCAGGTTTACGAAATCGATGCCACTCAGCTCCGTTTCGACCAGGACGAATCAGCCGCCTTCCTCCTCGAACTCAACGCGCTCGAGCTCGATCGTGACGACGTGCACACGTTGTGGTCCAGCACCGAGGGATGGGTGGCGGCATTGCAACTGGCCACCTTGTCGCTGCGCAACAGCGCGGACCCGGCGGCGCTCATCCGCGACTTCTCCGGGCGCCACCACTCCATCGGCGACTACCTGGCCGAGAACGTTCTCGACACGTTGCCTGCCGACCTTCTGGATTTCCTTCTGACGACGTCGATCTGCGAACGCCTCTGCGGCGGGCTGGCCGCCGCAGTGAGCGGCGAACCTCGCGGTCAGGCCATCCTCGAGGATCTCGAACGTCGCGATCTGTTCCTGCGGCCGCTCGACGACAACCGCGAATGGTTTCGTTACCACCATCTGTTCGCCGGATATCTCCGGCAGCGGCTGGAGCGCGATCACGGCGACCGGATCGTCGGTCTGCACCGCACGGCCTCAGCCTGGTTCGCCGAACACGGTCTCTACAGCGAGGCCGTCACGCATTCACTCAACGCGGGTGACGGGCCCCAGGCGGTGGATCTGATTGAGGGCCAGGCCATGTCGCTGGTCGAACACAGCCGGATGGCAACGCTGCTCGCGCTGGTGAACAAGCTGCCCAAACCGCTACTCGCCGACCGGCCGAACCTGCACATCGGAATCGCCTGGGCCAACTGCCTATTGCAGCGCAGCACGCAGGCTCAGGTTTCGCTCGACCTGGCCCGTGCCGCGCTGGGCTCGGCGCCCGAAAGTGCCACCGCCGGCGTGTTGGGCGAAGCAAATGTCGTGCAGGCGTGCATCGACGTCTACGGCGATCGCATCGACCGGGCCGCAGACCTCGTCGCGCCGTATCTCGTTGAGAACTCCGGGTACCGGCCGTTCCTGGTCGCGGTGTCAGCCAACATCAGCACCTTCGTCGACATCCACAATTTCGCCTACGACTCGGCAGAAGCCCGGCAACGCTGGGCCACTCCGTATCACGAGACTGCCACCGGACCGTTCGCCGGCGTCTACGGACGGTGTTTCGCCGGCCTGGCCGCATTCGCCCGGCTCGATCTGATCAGCGCCGAGAGTCGCTACGCCGAGGCCAGGGCGGTGGCCGAGCGGATGGCCGGGCGACACTCCCACGCGGCCCGACTGGCTGGTGCGCTGCTCGGCCGGGTGCACTACGAGCACGGCAATATCGACGCGGCGGAAAAGCTGTTGGAGGAGTGTCACGAGCTCGGTGCGGAGAGCGGCGTCGCGGATTTCATGATCGCGACCTACAGCACGCTGGCCCGCATCAAGGTCCTGCGGGGCGATATCGACGAAGCCATGGCTCTGCTCGAAGAGGGAATCTATACCGCACAACATCTTTCGATGCCGAGGCTGTCGGCTGCGCTCTACAGCGATTGCCTGCGCCTGCATCTGGCCGTCGGGGACATCCCCCGCGCCAAGGACGCGCTGGCCCGCAGTTCCAGTGACGTCGCCACGGGGCAGGACGGTATCGCCTTCGCCGTGCGCTATTACCAGCGCGGGATGCGAGCCCGAATCATGCGCGCCAATCGCGACTTCGAGGGAGCATGCCGCATCCTCGCGGCGATGCGCGACGAGAGCCGGTCGGTCGGCTGGCGGTACGGCGAGGTCGCCACCAGCATCAAACTGGCGAAAGTCCTTTACCTGAGCGGGGATACGGCCTCCGCGTCGAGTGTGCTGGTGCCGGCGCTTGCGACAGCGGCTCGGGCCGGGCTGATCCGCACGGTTATCGACGCCGGCCCGGAGATCGTGACGATGGTTGCCCAGCTTCGCGAGGCCAGCCGCACCAGTCGCCAGCCCACCGGCTTCCCCGAGGTGCCTGCGAACTACCTGTCCCGAGTGCTCGCGACCGCCCACGCCGATGCGCGCAGCGCCGCGATCCCGGTCATCGCCCGCGTCGCCGATCGGTCGCCGCTGCCCGAAGAGCCGCTCAACGCAAGGGAAGTCGACATCCTGCAACTGCTGGAACGTGGCCTGTCCAACAAGCAGATCGCCCGCAACCTCGGCGTGACGATCAACACCGTGAAGTGGTACCTGAAGAGCATCTACATCAAGCTCGGCGTCGGCAAGCGTGGCGATTCGATTTCCGAGGCACGCCGCAGGCACATCCTGTAGGCAGCCCGGCGGCTTGCCTGATCGGCAAAATTCCTTGCCGACCGTGCCTCCGCGTCGGCACCATCGCGTTGTGACCAAGACTCTCAATCCATTCGACGACGCGGGCCACGTAGCGATGTATGCGGAGCGCGCCGCTCAGATGGTGCCCGCTTATCGGGACATCCATCGCCTGGCCACCGTGCTCATCGACGAACGTGCACCGTCAGACGCCAGGATTCTGGTGCTCGGGGCGGGTGGCGGACTGGAAACCAAGGCGTTCGCCGAAGCTCAGCCAGGGTGGACGTTCGACGCCGTCGACCCCGCTGCCGCGATGTTGGACCTCGCCGCACAGAACCTCGGACCCCATGCGGCGCGGGTTCGCATGCACCATGGGTACATCGACGACGCGCCGCCTGGCCCGTTTGCCGCTGCGACCAGTCTGCTGACACTGCACTTTCTCCCCTACGAGCAACGGCGTGACACCGCGGCGCAAGTGCGGCAACGACTGGTGCCCGGTGCGCCATTCGTCGTTGCACACCTGAGCTTTCCGCAGAGCGATGACGCCGAGCGGGAGTTGTGGATGGGGCGGCACGTCGCGAATCTCGTTGCGGCAGGCATCGATCCCGACGATGTGGTCAAGGCACGCAACGCCATTACGACGGACGTCCCGGTGCTGTCGCCGGAGCAGGATCGCGCGGTCCTGCTCGAGGCGGGGTTCACCGGCGTCACCGAGTTCTTCTCGGCGTTCACCTTCCGCGGGTGGGTCGGCTACGCCTGATCACCAAGCAGGTGGGCGTAGGGATCACCTTGCGTCAAGAAGCGATCTTCGGCCAGGTAAAATCACCAACTGGCCGGATTACTGCGGGCATAAACGGGGACGGTGCGGTGGCGCTCATTGGACGGAAGAGAGCGACGCTCCAGTCCACTCCACCGCCAAGCCCGCCCGGGTGGTTCACGACCGCGTTGGCCCAACAGGCCGAACACTCCGAAATCGACGTCGATGACTGCCGGATACACCTGCGTGCGTGGGGAAGCCGCGATCTGCCCCCGCTGTTGTTCGTGCACGGCGGAGCCGCCCACTCGGGGTGGTGGGACCACATCGCACCGTTCTTCACCCAAACCCACCGCGTTATCGCGCCTGACCTGAGCGGCCACGGCGACAGCGGGACTCGCCCCGAGTACCGCCCCAGCACCTGGGCGCGCGAGGTGCTGGCGGCCGCGCAGGCCGAAGGGCCATCCGGTCGGCCGACCATCGTCGGTCACAGCATGGGCGGCTCCGTCGCGTCGGCCGCGGCCGGACACTACGGCGAGCAGATCGACAGCATCGTCGTCATCGACTCACCGCTTCGGGACGAGGCGCCCGAGGAGGAGCGGCTGCGCGATCGCAAACACCACTCGCACGGATACCGATCGAAAGACGAGATCCTCGAACGATTCACTCCGGTTCCCGCCCAGAGCGTCGTGCTGCCCTACATCTGGAGTCATATCGCCGACCAGTCGATACGTCGAACGCCAGAGGGGTGGTTCTGGAAGTTCGATCCGGCGATCTTTCATGTCCGGATGGGTCGCGTGCCCGCGGATGAGGAGAAGCTCGACCGCGCGAT
Source organism: Mycobacterium sp. BK086 (assembly GCA_004362315.1). Taxonomy (GTDB): domain Bacteria; phylum Actinomycetota; class Actinomycetes; order Mycobacteriales; family Mycobacteriaceae; genus Mycobacterium. The sequence goes on along the minus strand of SNWL01000007.1, from coordinate 244,407 downwards.
GGCCGAAATGCGTTGCCGTATCGGCTATATCCGGTCCGAGGCTGGTTTGGTCTCACCCGAGATGGCTGAGCGGATCCGAAGCATGCTGCAGCTGCGAGGCCCGTTCGTCGAGCTCGCAGAGGCCGGCCACCACCCCATGCTGGATCAGCCGCTGGCGCTGGTCGCGACCATCCGGACTCTGCTCGAAATGTGGTCCATCACTTAGTGCACGAGCTTGAGCCCCACCACGCCGGCGATGATCATCACCAGGAACACCGATTTCAGCACCGATGCCGTCTCGTCCCCGGTCGCCATCGCGTAGCCCACGGTGAGCACCGCGCCGATGCCCACCCACACCGCGTAGGCGGTACCGATGGGCAGATCCCGCATGGCGTAGGCCAATCCACCCATGCTGGCGGCGAGTGCCACGAAGAAGACCACGCTCGGCGTCAGCTTGCTGAAACCCTCGGATTTGCCCATCGCGGTTGCCCAAACCGCTTCGAGCACACCGGATATGACGAGAATGAACCACGACATGACGATGCTCCTGGGCCGTCTTGTCGCACACCGGGTACGGCACCCATCGTCCGGAAGCCAATCTTCAGGCTCTGCCTACCAAGCTGTCACAGCGGCAGACCAATGGCAACGTCAGATCAGTCACCACGCACATAGCGCAGCTGGGCGGTGCCGTTGTCGAAGACGCGATGGTCGGCGAGTCTGAGGTCGAGCCGCACATCGTCGGGCAGGGCGCGCAGACCGCCGCCGACGACCTTGGGGACCACGAAGAACTGGAACTCGTCGACCAGGCCGGCACGGATGGCCGGGCCCGCGGTGGTGGGCCCGAAGATCTCGACGACGCCCGCCGTGCTGTCGACGATGCGGCGTAGCTCGTCCAGGCTCAGGTCGGGCAGCAGGCGGACTCGGTCTGTCTCGATCTCACTCGTCAGTGTCGACGACACCACCACCTTGTCGATGTTGCGCCAGCGCCTGGCGAACTCCTGCTCAGCCGGACCCCAGACCTCGTCGACCGGATCGGTCTCCCAGTACTGCATCAGCGCGAACGTCTTGCGCCCCAGCACCTCGATCGTCACGTCCGCCATGCGCTCGACGTGGACGGCGAACACCGCATCGTCCGGGCCCGACCACTGGAAGTCGCCGTCCGCGTCGTTGACGTAGCCGTCGAGGGATACCGTTGTGTCGTAACTGAGTTTTCCCATGCCATACAGACTCGCGCACGCGGCCTAACTCATCGCGAGTGTGCTCCCTACGCAGAAAAAGCGTGCCGATCCCGCACATAGGCAGCACACTCGGCGGATGGCTAACCACTGGGCTGGAGTAACTATCGACTGTGCCGATCCCATTCGGATGTCGACCTTCTGGGCCGCCTTGCTTGGCATTCCAGCCTCGAACGAACATGGCTCCGACCCCAATTGGGCGACCGTGGGTTCGCGGTCGGGACCGCTACCCCGACTCACGTTTCAGCGCGTACCGGAACCGAAAGCCGACAAGGTCCGCATCCACCTCGATCTCGAGGTCGACGATATCGACGACGGCCGCCAGCAGGTCGAGAACCTCGGCGGACGCTTCTCAGGCTCGCGACACGATTACGACGAGGGCGTCGTTCTGAACATGCTGGATCCCGAGGGCCATGAGTTCTGTCTGGTGCAGTACTTCGATACGTCGGAAACACAGCCTTAGCGAGGCACATTGAAGTAATCGCGCCAAGCGACGATCTTGTCGTCGACCACGTCGAAGGCTCCCATACAGCGGGCCGCAATCTTGTTGCCGTCGTAGACCATGTGGTCGACGCGCTCTATCAGCACCGTGTCGCCGTTGACCGCGACGTTCAGGATCTCCGCGTCGAAGGAGTCGGTGCGCCGAACGTAGCCTTCGACAGCCTGGCGAATTTCGTCGCGTCCTCGGTGGACGCCCAGCGCCACGTTGTCCCAGATGCCATCGAGATGGAAATGGCTGACGATCTCATCGACATCGAGCCCGTGCCATGCATTCAATTCGGCGCGAACTACTTCCTCGGGCGTCATTGCACCTCCTGGAAACGGTCGACGATGAACCAGGGTTCCAGAGTACGAACGAGCACGGATGTGCGTCGCACTTCGGACATGTCGACTACACGTTGAACCGGAATTCCACCACGTCGCCGTCGACCATCACGTAGTCCTTGCCTTCCATCCGCACCTTGCCCGCGGACTTGGCCGCCGCCATGTTGCCGGCCGCCACCAGGTCGTCGTACGACACGACTTCGGCCTTGATGAAGCCCTTCTCGAAGTCGGTGTGAATGACACCGGCCGCCTTGGGAGCGGTATCACCCTGGTGAATCACCCACGCGCGGGCCTCTTTTGGCCCCGCCGTCAGGTAGGTCTGCAGCTTCAGCGTGTGGAAACCGGCCCGCGCCAACGCATCCAGCCCGCGCTCGGTCTGCCCGATCGACTCCAACAGCTCGGCGGCCGACTCGTCGTCGAGCTCTTGGAGCTCCTCCTCGATCTTGGCGTCCAGGAACACCGCATCGGCCGGTGCGACCATCTCCCGCAGCGAGGCAACCCGCTCGGGGTCGGTGAGCACCGACTCGTCGCAGTTGAACACGTAGAGAAACGGCTTGGTGGTCAACAGGTTCAGCTCGCGCAACAGATCAGAGTCGACCTTCTTACCCGCGGCGAACAGCGTCGTGCCGTCATTCAGCACCTGCTGGGCCGCGACCGCCGCCTCGTGGACCGGCTTGCGCTCCTTGTTGTTGCGGGCTTCCTTCTCCAGCCGGGGTATCGCCTTCTCCAGCGTCTGCAGGTCGGCCAGGATCAGCTCGGTGTCGATGACCTCGATGTCGGACTTTGGGTCCACCTTGCCGTCGACGTGGACCACGTCGTCGTCAGCGAACACCCGGACGACCTGACAGATCGCGTCGCACTCACGAATGTTCGCCAGGAACTTGTTGCCCAGGCCCGCGCCCTCGGACGCGCCCTTCACGATTCCGGCGATGTCGACGAACGTGACCGGCGCGGGCAGGATCCGCTCTGAGCCGAAGATCTCAGCAAGTTTTGCCAGCCGCGGGTCCGGCAACGGAACCACGCCCTCATTGGGCTCGATGGTGGCGAACGGATAGTTGGCTGCCAGCACGTTATTGCGGGTCAGCGCGTTGAACAGAGTCGATTTTCCCACGTTGGGCAGACCGACGATTCCCAGGCTCAGGCTCACAGGGAACACAGTCTAGGAGAAAGGTCCTCCAGACCCCCACGCCCACGGCCCCGCCGCCGGTCCACATTCAGCCAGAACCGGTACGGTCTACGTGTGTCAGCACAGCGAGCCAGGTCGTCGGTGGCGGCCGCGAATCGCTCGGCGCATCCGAATCTCCCCGGCGTGCCCTGGTGGGGTGCCGTTCTGATTGCTGTGATCGCCACCACAATTGGATTCGCCTTCGATGCCGGCTCGAGCAATAAGGATCTCGGCACCGTCTTCTCCGTCATGTACGCCGTCGGCTGTGTGGCCGCCGTGCTGGCGGTCCGCCAGTCCAGCATCTTCACCGCCGTGATCCAGCCGCCGCTGATCCTGTTCGTCGCCGTGCCCAGTGCCTACTTCCTGTTCCACGGTGCGGAGTTCACCGGCATCAAGGACACCCTGATCAACTTCGGCTATCCACTGATCGAGCGCTTCCCGCTGATGCTCTTCACGTCGGCGGGCGTGCTGCTCATCGGTTTGGTGCGCTGGTACTTCGCGATGTCGGGCAAGTCGACGGTGGCCGCCGACCCTGCCGACCCTGATGCCGAGGCGACCCCCGGGATGTTCGCCGGGCTGGTGGCCAAGCTCACCTCGGCCGTCCGGCGCGACGACGCCGACGAGGACGAGGAGGAAGCACCGCGGCACGGCATCGAGCGCCCCGCCACCGCGAAGCGGCGCTCGAGCTCGAGCCGATCCGGCAAGCGGCCCGCGCCGACCCGCTCACGGCACGCCCGTCCCCCGCTGGACGACATCACCGAGGCGCCCGAGCGTCCCCGTCGCTCGTCGACGCGACGCCGACCCGACGCCGATCCCGACTACAGCGATCCCCCGCGGCGCCGCCGCCAGCCGCGCGACCCGAACCGCGTACCGCCGTCGTCCCGGCGTGAGCCCCGCGAACCGCGTGAGCCTCGGGAACCGCGTGTACCTCGCGAACGCCGCGACCCCTACGGCGCTGCCCGGCCGTACCCGCCCTACGAGCCGTATCCGTCCTACGAGCCGCCGCCCCGGCAGCGTCCGCCCCGGACCAACGGCGACAGCGGAACCCATCACCCGGTGTCGCGGGTGCGCTATCGCGGCGAAGGTGAAGACGACGCTCAGAGCTCGCCGCGCAGGCCGCGACGCTCGAGTGAATGGGACGCCGAGTCCTGGCGTTCCGACCGCTGACGGTCTAGGCCCGGGCGGGACGAATCTCTCGCGGCAGTGCGAACACCAACGTCTCGTTGGCCGTCGTCACCGATTGCACAGTGCCGTAACCGTATTCGGCCAGCCGGTCCAGCACACCCTTCACCAGGATCTCGGGAACGGACGCACCTGACGTCACCCCGACGGTGGTGACCCCGGACAGCCACGCCGAGTCGATGTCCTCGGCGTAGTCGACCAGCCTGGCCGCATTCGAGCCGGCATTCAGCGCGACCTCGACCAGGCGCACCGAGTTCGACGAATTCCGCGAGCCGACCACGATCACCAGGTCGCATTCGGGCGCCATCGCCTTGACCGCGCCCTGGCGGTTCTGGGTGGCGTAGCAGATGTCGTCGCTGGGCGGGTCCTGCAACGTCGGGAACTTCTCGCGCAGCCGGCGCACCGTCTCCATGGTCTCGTCGACGCTCAGCGTCGTCTGGGACAGCCAGATGACCTTGTTGGGGTCGCGCACGGTGACCTTGTCGACGGCGTCGGGGTTGTCGACGACCTGAACATGGTCGGGCGCTTCACCGGCGGTGCCGACGACCTCTTCGTGGCCCTCATGGCCGACGAGCAGGATGTCGTAGTCGTCACGGGCGAACCGCTTGGCCTCGTTGTGCACCTTGGTGACCAGCGGGCAGGTGGCGTCGATGGTCTTGAGATTGCGCGCCGCGGCTTCCTCGTGGACCGTCGGCGCGACACCGTGGGCGGAGAACACCACGATGGCACCCTCGGGCACCTCATCGGTCTGCTCGACGAACACCGCGCCGGCCTTGGCCAGCGTCTCCACCACGTAGCGGTTGTGCACGATCTCGTGGCGCACATAGACCGGCGCCCCGTGCTTCTCCAGCGCGCGCTCGACGGTCTCGACGGCGCGGTCCACGCCCGCGCAGTAGCCCCGCGGCTCGGCCAGAAGCACCCGCTTGCCGGTGACAGGCTCGGCTGCCGTGCTGGCGGCGCCGGGAATCCCCATGTTGACGGTAGGCGGCATGGTTTCAGGGTACGTTCCCGCAACCTGACCGGGCCAGCCGTAGGCTGGGGCCCATGGCAACTGCACCGTATGGGGTTCGTCTGCTGGTCGGCGCTGCTGTGACCGCCGTCGAGGAAACCCGGAAGCTGCCCCAGACCATCCTGATGTACCCGATGACGGTGGCCAGCAATATCGCGCACATCGTAATGAAGGTGCAGCAAGACCTCGCTGACCTGGTCATCAAGGGCGACTCCGCGCTGGAGAACATCTTCCCGCCGAAGGACGAACAGCCCGAGTGGGCGACCTTCGACGAGGACGAAGCCGACGACGACGGACCCGTGCTCGACGGTGAACGCCTGACCGAGGGCCGTTTCGCGCTCTACACCGTCACCGACGGGGTCGAGACCAAGTCCCAGGCCACCACCACGGCGACGGCCACCGCGACCGCGCCGGAGATCGTCGAGGAACTCGACTACGAGTCGCTGACGCTGGCCCAGCTGCGTGCCCGCCTGCAGTCGCTGAGCGTCGCCGATCTCGAGGCGCTGCTGGCCTATGAGGAGTCCTCCAAGGCCCGCGCACCGTTCCAGACTCTGCTGGCCAACAGGATCACCCGCGCGTCCGCCAAGTGACCACCGCCCAGGGCAACTCTGCGGAGAACCCGTATCCGGTCCGTGCGGTCGCCATCCGCGTCGCCGGCTGGATCGAGAAGCTCGGCACCGTGTGGGTCGAGGGTCAGCTGACCCAGATCAACGTGCGCAGTTCGACGGCCTTCATGGTGCTGCGCGATCCGGCGGCCAACATGTCACTCGACATCAGCTGCCCGCGTGATCTGGTGCTCGCGGCCCCGGTGAAGCTCACCGAGGGCACCCAGGTCGTGGTGTGCGGCAAGCCCACCTTCTACACCGTCCGGGGCTCATTCTCGTTGCGCGTCAGCGATATTCGCGCGGTCGGCGTCGGCGAGCTGCTGGCCCGCATCGAGCGGCTGCGCAAGCTGCTGGAGGCCGAGGGCTTGTTCGACCCGCGCCTCAAACGCCGGCTTCCGTTCCTGCCGTCGACCGTCGGGCTGATCACCGGACGGGCCAGCGCGGCCGAGCACGATGTGACGACGGTGGCCGCCGCCCGCTGGCCGGCGGTGCGCTTCGCGATCCGCAATACCGCGGTACAGGGCGTCAACGCCGTCGCACAGATCGTCGAGGCGCTGGCCGAGCTGGACGCCGATCCCGAGGTCGACGTCATCGTGATCGCCCGCGGCGGCGGCAGCGTGGAAGACCTGCTGCCGTTCTCCGACGAGACGCTGTGCCGCGCGATCGCCGCCTGCACCACCCCGGTGGTCAGCGCGGTCGGCCACGAGCCCGACAACCCGCTGTGCGACCTGGTCGCCGACCTGCGCGCGGCCACGCCCACCGATGCCGCCAAGAAGGTCGTCCCCGACGCCGTCGCCGAAGGCGCCCTGGTCACCGAGCTGCGGCAGCGCAGCGCCCAGGCGCTGCGCAATTGGGTCGGCCGCGAACAACGCACGCTGACGAATCTGCGCAGCAGGCCGGTGCTGGCCGATCCCCTGCGCGGACTGACGCAGCGCGGCGAGGAGATCGAGCGGGCCCGCGCGGCGGTGCGCCGCGATGTGAAGCGGCTGGTGGTGGCCGAATCCGACCGGATCGGCCACCTTGCCGCCCGGCTGGCCACCCTGGGCCCCGCGGCGACGTTGGCCCGTGGCTACGCCGTGGTTCAGACGGCCGACGGCGAGATTCTTCGCACCAGCGCCGATGCGCCCGCCGGGACCCGGCTGCGCATCCGGGTCGGCGACGGCGCGATCGGCGCCACCAGTACGGGCCCGACGGATGGAGCCGCATGAGTACGTCTGACGATATGAAGCCCATTAGTGAGCTTGGCTATGAAGAGTGCCGCGACGAGTTGATCGACGTCGTCCGGGTGCTCGAGCAAGGCGGGCTCGATCTTGATTCGTCGCTGAAACTGTGGGAACGAGGCGAGGAACTGGCACGACGCTGCGAACAGCACTTAGCCGGAGCCCGCAAACGCATCGAGGATGCGCTGGGCGCACGCGACGACGACGAGGACTGAGCGGCCCGGGTCCATTACCTGCGGTATTGGAAAACTGGAACGTGTTTCAGTTATCCTCGCCGCCATGGGTGACTCAACGCTGACGACTGAACTCGGCCGCGTCCTGGTGACCGGCGGCGCCGGCTTCGTCGGCGGCAATCTGGTGACCGAACTGCTCGAGCGCGGACACTTCGTGCGCGCCTTCGACCGGGCCGCCTCCGCGCTGCCACCTCACGAGCGCCTCGAGGTGCTCCAGGGCGATATCTGCGACACCGCCACCGTCGCGGCGGCGGTCGACGGGATCGACACGATCTTCCACACCGCCGCGATCATCGATCTGATGGGCGGGGCATCGGTCACCGACGAGTACCGCAAGCGCAGCTTCGACGTCAACGTCGGCGGCACCAAGAACCTGGTTCAGGCCGGGCAGGCGGCCGGCGTCAAACGCTTCGTCTACACCGCGTCCAACAGCGTGGTCATGGGCGGCCAGCGCATCAACGGCGGGGACGAGACCCTGCCGTACACGGCGCGATTCAACGACCTCTACACCGAGACCAAGGTGGTCGCCGAGAAGTTCGTGCTCAGCCAGAACGGCGTGGACGGCATGCTCGCCTGCTCGATCCGGCCGAGCGGCATCTGGGGCCGCGGCGATCAGACCATGTTCCGCAAGCTGTTCGAGAACGTGCAGGCCGGCCGCGTCAAGGTCCTGGTGGGCAACAAAGACGCCAAGCTCGACAACTCCTACGTACACAACCTGGTGCACGGATTCATCCTGGCCGCAGAGCATTTGGTCGACGGCGGCTCAGCACCCGGCCAGGCCTACTTCATCAACGACGGCGAACCGATCAACATGTTCGACTTCTCCCGGCCGGTCGTCGAGGCCTGCGGCGAAAAGTGGCCGACCGTCTGGGTTCCCGGCGGGGTGGTCCATGCGCTGCTGAGCGGCTGGCAGTGGCTGCACTTCAAGTTCGGTCTGCCCCAGCCGCCGCTGGAACCTCTTGCGGTGGAACGGGTCTCGATCGACAACTACTTCTCCATCGACAAGGCTCGCCGCGACCTCGGGTACCAGCCGCTGTTCACCACCGAGCAAGCGCTCAAAGAGTGCCTGCCGTACTACACCGACCTCTTCGCCGAGATGAAGAAGAGCTAGGACGCCATCGCCCGCAGCCGCCGCCACGCCGCCTGCGCCACAACGGGTATGCGGGACGCGGCGAACATGCCGTGGAACAGCAAGCTGTCGTCCTTGGGGAGCACTCCCCCGCGCTGCAGTCCGTCGAGGATGTCGTAGAGGGTCTCCCCCTCCTCCATCAAGCCGTCGGCGTTGAAGTGGTAGCGGTCGACGGCCGGGGCCTGGATGAACCGGCCGTTGCCATAGATGCACGGCGCCGAATCGTCGTAGGGATAGAGCCGCAGCGGTCCGGTCCAATGGCCACTGCCGATGTAGCGGATCACTGTTCGCACAGTGCCTTCCGGGGTGACGTCGAGGTACACCTGGTCGGGTAGCGGGTCGTAGCGCCAGTCCGGTATCGCCTCGAAGAACGCGAAGTTGTACGTGACGAAGTCGTCGATGCCCACGATCGTCCTGCCGAAGGTGGTGACGTCGGTGTAGCGGATGTCGGGTGCGTACAGCTCGTGGTTGAGGTCCATGTCGCGGACCAGGAAGCTCCACCAGTATTTCTTGGCCCAGGTCATCACCCAGGACAGGTCGGTGCCGAACTGCGTGCTGTAGTGCTCGAGCTTGCGGTCGAAATCCACGAACCATTGTTTGGTCATCGCCTGCAGTTCGGGCTCCTGGTAGACCCGAATCGGTTCGGCGCGATTGGAATCCAGGTACGTGGGCACATGCCCTTGCAGCCGTGGGCGGTCCAATGCCTGCTGGAACATCTCTTCGTCGAACATTGAAATCCCCTTACTCTGGTAGCTCCATCGACAGCAGGGTCAAAGTCGCTTTCGTGCAGTAGGTCACCAGCTCGTCGCGGGTGAACTTGCCGGTACCGGACAGCCATTCGATGAAAGCCGCAGCCAGCCCGCCGGACAGCAGGGTGGCGTCCAGATGCCGGCGGGGCCGCATTCCTCCCACAAACGCGGGCAACGCGACCACCCCGCGGGCGCGCAAGACGTCGTTGGTCAGCGCCTCCCGGAAGATGATTCGACCGGACTCCGGGTGCGCCTCAAGATGATTGGCGGCCGTTTCGAACGCCGTGCGCAAGCGATCCTCGAACTCGGCCGCACCTGAGTCGGCCACCGCGGCACCGATCGCGTCCCGAAGCTGCTGCACGGCCCGTTCGTACGTCGCCAGCAGCAATGCGTCGGCGTCGTCGAAGCTCTCGTAGAAGTGCCGCGGGCTGACGTTTGCCGCGCGACACACCGCCCGCACCGCCAGCGCGGAAGCACCCTCAGTGCCGACGATCTCGTGGCAGGCAGCGATCAGGCGCTCCCGCCGCTCGCCGGCGCGTTCGTCAGACGATGTCCCCCGCCACCGGTCCTCAGGAGAAGCGCTCACGCAGCTCACCTGGATCAAGCCCGAAATCTTCTGGCGTGCAGCGCTGATAGCCATGCGCCTCCCGCGGGTGCGCGGCGTGATAGGCCTCGACGAACTCGCCCGGTCGCTCGACCGGCTCCATACCGGCCGCGGCGTAGATCATCTCCAGACAGGCGGCGGTGTCGTTCACCAGCATCGAATAGTCCAGGTCGACAAAGGTATTCGTGGCGGAAGCCCGGAAGGCGGCGGCCCGGCGGAACCACAGCTCGCTCTGATCCACCTGCTGACGGCCGACGTCCTCTGCGTCGACATCGTCACTGTAGGTCGCCCGGTACACGCCGAACAATGTCGCACCGGAGGTCAACGTGTCGACGATGTCGCGGTGGATCTGCACCACGATCGCACCGGGGAACGCCTCGACCAGGTGATCCAGCTCCGCGGTATGAGCAGGCGCCTTGAGGACGAACCGCCGCTCATCACGAGAACCAATGAGCTGCAGTATCTCTCGATACCGCGCGTAGGATCCGGCGAAATCCTGAGCCGCAAGCCAGGCGGCATAGGACGGCAGCCGCATCATCGACGTGAAGCCCCAGTTCCGCAGATCGGTGCCCAGCGCGAGCACACACTCTTCGGGCAGATTCGGTCCCGACGGATGCACGAACGCCATATCCGGGTTCAGGGTGTGCAGCAATTGGCTTGCGGTAGAGGTGATCTCCGAGTCCGGCGGCAACCAGGGCGCCACGAGTTCGACCGGCAGCGGGGCGTGCAGCCGTGGATCGCGACCCAGGAGACGGAACAGGAAGGTCGTGCCGGTGCGCCAGCCGCCGACGATGACGATCGGGGGTGCGAGTGGGGTCTCCCGCAGGCCGGGATTGTCCCGGAAGCACTGGGCGATCTGGGCGCCGGCCGTCAGCCGGCCGGCTGCGGCTTGCAGTGCCATCCGGATGCCGACGGCGTTGAGCCTCGCATCCTGCTCGGCTGAGCCGAGGAACACGTCGAGCCCCTCGCGCCAGCCGTCAGCGAAATCATCAACGCTGGCACCGTGTTTGGTGGCGCGCCTGATCACCGCCTCGGCGTCGAACCGGTACTGCTCGGGCCGCTCGGACCGATCCTTCTCCGCTGCCGCGTACACCTGCAGCGCCACGGGAGTGCGGGCAGGAGGAGTCCACGTCATAGCTCGGCCACCCTGACCCGCCGAACCGTCGGCAGCTCTGGATCCCCCGGCGGTTGCAGGAACCGCATGACGAACAGGCCGAACGTCCGACCCTCGGTGTCGAGCCAGTCGTAGCCGTCGATGCCGGGATCGTGCTCGGCGAGTGCGAAGCGAAAGCGCCCGTCCGACACCGTGCTGGTCGCTCCGGTGCGGCACACGACCCGATGCCGGTAGTCGAGAGAGTTCAGAAATCGGCTGTAGAGCACGATGTTCCAGTGCCGGCACTCTGGCACGGCGCCTTCAATGGCGAGCGCCTCCCCCTCGTCGAGGTTCCACGCCCCGCGCACGTATTCGATACCGGGTTCGGTGAAGGCCGCACCGCCCGTCATTGCCGACCAGTGCCGCACGGCGTTCGGCGCAGCGACGTCCTCGACAACCGAGAACTGATACACGGTCGGGATCTGCGCCATGAACGCGCCGAGCTGCGAGAGTCGGCGCTTGAGGTCCGCGGGATCGGGCTGCGGGGCCGAGACGGGTGGATTCACCGTGTCGATCCGGCACCATCCTGGGCGCTGCGGGTCGACGACGTCGTGGATGTAGCGCACCCACACCGACGTCGCACCCGCGGGTACGTCCAGCGCCAACTCGAAGGTGCCATCGGCGTCGATCACCAGGCCGTCGGTGTCGACGCGGGCCACCGCGGCGGCCGTGGCCAGGGTGCCGGAGTAGACCGTGATCGACTGGTACCGGGAGTCGCCGACGTTGCCGGTGATGCGGTAGGCGCGGTCATCCCGGATGTCGGTGATCCAATACCGATAGTCGGGGTTGTCCATGAAGAACTTCTCACGCCAGCCGTTGAACGGCATCAACTCCGGTGTGTCGGAATCACTTTCGAACCGACCGGTCAGGTTGTTCAAGGCGCGGAACAGAGCTCGGAACCCGTCTTCACGTTCCCGAGGGTCGAGGCCGGCGGTGAGCTCGTCGAGCTTCTTCCCGGCATCACGAAGGCCGTCGATCAGGCGTGTCCAGCCGTCTGCCGCATCCATCGGAAACGAGTGTTATCTATGGGTGGGCAGGTGTCAACATCACGTCTTTGACCACCTGCCCGTACGCGGCCTTCTGCTCGCCGGTGAGCGTCGGGGCGAAGACCACGACGATGTCTTCGACCTGCAACATCTCAGGAACCGCAGCGGCGTAGAGCTCTGCGCGTCCGGTGCTGGGGAACTTCAGGATCGACAGGGTGTCGGTGTCGGTCGCCTGCACGCAGCCCGCCTCCGGACACGTCGTCGACGTCACGTCGTGGGCATTCACCGCAGGCAAGTTCGCTTTCGCGATCGCGTCCAGCACGGTATTGACAGAGACATCGTTGAGGATGACCGCGCCGCCGGCTGCGGTTGTGACGGGTGCGTGCGCGCCGTGAGCACCGCAGCCCGCCAACGCCACGCCAAGCACGAGCACCACCAGGCCACGTCGCCTCACCATGGTTCCGAGCGTAGCGAGCGTTGAGAACGCGCAGAACCGTGACAGCCGACCTTCGATGCGAATAGCGTTGGCAGCACGCGGGGATTCGACCAACCAGGAGGCACCTCATGCCTGACGGCAAGCCCAATATCTTGGTCATCTGGGGCGACGACATCGGGATCACCAACCTCAGCTGTTACAGCGACGGAATCATGGGCTATCGCACGCCCAACATCGACCGCATCGCCAACGAAGGCATGCGCTTCACCGACTCCTACGGCGAGCAGAGCTGCACGGCCGGACGAGCAGCATTCATCAGCGGCCAAAGTGTGTACCGGACCGGCATGAGCAAAGTCGGGGTCCCCGGCGTCGACATCGGCTGGGCCGCCGAAGACCCGACCATCGCCGAATTGCTCAAGCCGCTGGGTTACGCCACCGGCCAGTTCGGCAAGAACCACTTCGGCGATCTGAACAAGTACCTGCCGACCGTGCACGGCTTCGACGAGTTCTACGGCAACCTCTACCACCTCAACGCCGAGGAAGAACCTGAGCAGTTCGACTACCCGCACAAGGATCAGTTCCCGCGTCTGTACGAGAAGGCGCTGCCGCGCGGGGTGATGGACTGCAAGGCCCTCGACGAGGTGTCGACAGAACCCGATGACGAGAAATTCGGTCCAGTGGGCAAACAGACCATCGTGGACACCGGGCCGCTGACCGCCAAGCGCATGGAAACCATCGACGACGACATCGCCGATCGCACCGTCGAGTACATCAAGCGCCAGCATGAGGCCGGCAACCCGTTCTTCGTGTGGTGCAATTTCACCCACATGCACCTCTACACGCATGTGAAACCCGAGAGCCGAGGGCAGGCCGGGCTCTGGCAGTCCGAGTACCACGACGCGATGATCGACCACGACAAGAACGTGGGGACGGTGCTCGACGCGCTCGACGAGCTCGGCATCGCCGACGACACCATCGTCATCTACTCCACCGACAACGGCCCGCACCGCAACTCGTGGCCGGACGCTGGCACAACACCCTTCCGCAGCGAGAAGAACACCAACTGGGAAGGCGCGTACCGGGTTCCGGAGATGATCCGCTGGCCGGGAAAGATCAAGGCGGGCAGCGTTTCCAACGACATCATCCAGCACCACGACTGGCTGCCCACGCTGCTGGCCGCCGCGGGCGACCCCGACGTCAGCGACAAGCTGCGCAAGGGCTATCAGATCGGCGATATCGAGTACAAGGTACACATCGACGGGTTCAACCTGATGCCGTACCTGATGGGCGAGGTCGAGCACAGTCCGCGCCGCGGCTTCTTCTATTTCAACGACGACGCCCAGATGGTTGCGATGCGATTCGAGAACTGGAAGATCGTGTTCGCCGAACAACGATGCCAAGGCACGCTGCAGATCTGGGCGGAGCCGTTCACCGAACTGCGGGTGCCGAAGTTGTTCAACCTGCGCACCGACCCGTTCGAGTACGCCGACATCACGTCGAACACGTACTACGAGTGGTTCCTCCGGCGAGACTTCTTCGCCTTCTACGCGACCGCCATGGCCGCGGCGTTCCTGGACACGTTCAAGGAGTTTCCGCCGCGACACCCACCGGCCAGCTTCAGCATCGACCAGATCGTCAAGAAGCTCGACGAATTCTTGGCTGCCGACTAGATGCTGGACTCGTGGCACGACGGCCCCACGAAGTCGGCGCTCGTTGAATTCGTAGCCCGCGCAGCCGATTCGGTGGCACCCGAGGAACGCGTCGCCGTGTTCGACAACGACGGCACATTGTGGTGTGAGAAGCCGGCCTACATCCAGCTCGACTTTCTGGTGCGCCGGATTGCCGAACAGGTGGCCGCCGACCCCGCGCTCGGCGACAAGCAGCCGTACGCCGCGGCGGCCGCCGGCGACCTCCACTGGTTCGGGGACGCCGTCACCAAGCACTACAACGGTGACGACTCGGATCTCAAACTACTTGCCGGGGCCGTACTTTCGGCCAACGCGACGATCAGCACCGAGGAGCACGCCGCCAGGGTGAGCGCATTCTTCGCCGAGGCGAAGCACCCGTCGCTGGGTCGGGCGTACACCGCATGCGGGTACCGGCCGATGGTCGAGTTGTTGCGCTACCTCGAGTCGTTCGGCTTCACCAACTACATCGTCTCCGGTGGGGGCCGCGACTTCATGCGACCGGTCACGACAGCGATGTATGGGGTTCCACCCGAGCGGGTGATCGGCAGTTCGGTCGGATTGATCTTCCAGAACGGCGAACTGCTGACCACCGCGCAACCCGAATTCCTCAACGACGGCCCGGTCAAGCCGGTCCGGATCTGGGGGCGGGTGGGCCGGCGGCCGATCCTCGCGGTGGGTAACTCGAACGGCGATATCGAGATGCTGCAGTACACCGTGGCGGGGGCCGGACCGTCACTGGCGATGCTCGTCTGCCACGACGACGCTGAGCGCGAATTCGCCTACACCGCAGGCGCGGAGAAGGCTCTGGACCATGCCGAGAAATTCGGCTGGACCCGGGCCAGTATGCGCGACGACTGGCGAACCGTCTTCGGTGACTGAGCCCGAGCTGATCCGGATCCCTGGCCAGACCGTCGTGCTGGGGTCCGACCGGCACTACCCCGAAGAAGCTCCGGCGCATTCCGTCACGGTCGACGGCTTCTCGATCCAGGCTCGCCAGGTCACCAACGCCGATTTCGCCGAATTCGTCGCGGCCACCGGCTATCTCACCGTGGCAGAGCGGCCGTTGAACCCTGCCGACTATCCGGGCGCGCCCGCCGCGAACCTGCAACCCGGCTCGATGGTGTTCCACCGCACCAGCGGACCCGTCGACCTGCGCCACCTCAGCCAGTGGTGGACCTGGACACCCGGCGCGTCGTGGCGGCACCCGCGGGGCCCGAACTCGTCGATCGACAAACGGGCCGCGCATCCCGTCGTACACGTCGCCTTCGAGGACGCGCAGGCGTACGCGACGTGGGCGGGGCTGGCCTTGCCCACCGAAGCGGAGTGGGAGACGGCGGCCCGCGGGGGCCTGGACCAGGCCGCCTACACGTGGGGCGAGCAACCCGAAAGACCCGGCGAGCGGCTGGCGAACTACTGGCACGGCGAATTCCCGTGGCGCCCCGAACCCGGCTACGGGCGGACCGCCGATGTCGGCAGCTTCCCGCCCAACGCCTACGGCCTGTTCGACATGGCGGGCAACGTCTGGGAATGGACCACCGACTGGTATGGCGGGACCGAGGCCGCCAGCTACGACCCCGCGCAGCCTCAGTTCAGGGTCCCGCGCAAGGTCGTCAAGGGTGGCTCGTTCTTGTGCGCGGACAGCTACTGCATGCGCTACCGGCCCGCCGCACGCCGTCCACAGATGGTCGACACCGGTATGAGCCATATAGGTTTCCGCTGCGTGAGGCGCCATGCTTCACTAGAACGCGTTCCAGAACCGCGATGAAGGGGGCTTGATGTCCGACGCTGTGCTGGTAACCGGCGCATTCGGGTTGGTGGGAAGCGCGACGGTCAAGCAGTTGGCGAGCGCCGGCCGTCGTGTGGTGGCCACCGACCTCGAGACCGAGGCGAACCGCAAGGCCGCCGCCGACCTGCCGTCCGGAGTGCAGGTGCGCTGGGCCGATCTCACCGACCCGGCCGCGGTCGAATCGCTGCTGGCGGTGGTGTCCCCCGCCGCGGTCATCCATCTGGCCGCGGTGATTCCGCCGCTGTGTTACGCCAAGCCAGGGTTGGCCTACAAGGTAAACGTGGGCGCAACCGCGAACCTGGTGAAAGCCGCTGAGGCACAAGCGAAACCGCCGCGCCTGGTGCAGGCGTCGAGCATCGCCGTCTACGGGCCGCGCAACCCCTACACGATCACCGATGTGCTGACCGCCGAGACGCCGGTGAACCCGTACGACAACTACGGCAAGCACAAGGTCGAGGCCGAGGCGTTGGTGCGGGCGTCGAGTCTGGACTGGGTGATCCTGCGGCTGGGCGGCGTGCTGACCACCGAACCCAACCTGGGCATGGACCCCAATCTGATCTTCTTCGAGGGCGTGCTGCCCACCGATGGACGGCTGCAGACCGTGGACGTCCGCGACGTGGCGTTCGCGTTCGCCGCGGCCACCACGGCCGACGTCCTGGGCCAGACCCTGCTGATCGGGGGCGACGACAGCCACCGGCTGCGGCAGGGCGAGATCGGGTCGGCGACGTCTGCGGCCATGGGGCTGGTCGGGGCGCTGCCGCCGGGACGCAAGGGCGACCCGAACGACGACGGCGGCTGGTTCGCCACCGACTGGATGGACTCGGCGACCGCCCAGGCCGTGCTCAAGCATCAGCATTACTCGTGGCCGGACATGCTGACCGAGACCGCCGACAAGGTGGGCTGGAAGCGGTACGCGTTCCGGGTCATCGCGCCCGTGGCCCGCGAGTTCCTCAAACGCCAGTCGCCGTACCGCGGCCAACCGCCCGGTTACGGCAATCCGTGGGAGGCGGTGCGGCGCAAGTGGGGTGCTCCGGAAAACGACGGGAAGGTGTCATGAGCGAACGGGTGGCGGTCATCATCGGAGGCGCTTCCGGGATCGGCTGGGCGACGGCACAGACACTGGCGGCGCAGGGTGCGCGGGTGACGATTGCCGACCGCAACACCGAGCTGGCACAGGAGCGCGGGGCGACGCTGGGCGAACCGCATACCTGGGCGGCGGTGGAGGTCACCGACGAAGCCTCGGTGGCAACGCTTTTCGACGATGTGGTGGCACGCGAGGGCGGGCTGCACGTGGTGGTCAACTGTGCCGGGTTCAGCGGGTTCGGGGTCATCACCGAATTGGATGTCGAGCAGTTCCGCTCGGTGGTGGACGTCTGCCTCAACGGTGCGTTCATCGTGATCAAGCACGCCGGGCGTCATCTCGGCGAGGGCGGCACGTTGGTGTCGCTGACGTCGCTCAACGCCCGCCAGCCGGCGATCGGGATGAGTGCCTACTGTGCGGCCAAAGCCGGGCTGTCGATGCTGACACAGGTGGCGGCATTGGAGTTGGGCCCGCGCGGGATTCGGGTCAACGCCGTCGCACCCGGCTTCGTCCACACGCCACTGACCGAGGGCGCGGCCGTGGTCCCCGGAGTGGTCGACGAATACGTCGAGAACACCGCGCTGGGACGGGCAGGCACGCCGCAGGACATCGCCGACGCGGTGGCGTTCTTGTGCTCGCCGCAGTCCTCGTGGCTGACCGGAGAGATCCTCGACCTCAACGGCGGCGCGCACTTGAAGCGCTACCCGAACATCGCAGAGCACCTGACCCGGCTGATGAATCAGTAGTTCGGTGAACACCGAATTCACCCTGACCCAGAAGCGCGCGCTGGCGATCATCACGCTGCTCGCCCTGGTGTTGGGGGCGTACTTCCTGCGGCACTACTTCATCCTGGTGGTGATCGCGGCGATCGTCGCCTATCTGTTCACTCCCCTGTACAACCGGTGCCGGCAACGGTTCGGGTCCGGCCTGTCGGCGACACTGACGGTGCTGGCCGCGTTGGCGACCGTCATCATCCCCGTTGGAGCGTTGTTAACGCTTGCGGTGCTTCAGATTTCGCACATGGTCATCCATGTGGCGGACTGGGTGGAGACCGCGGACATGTCCACGGTCGGCAACAACGCGCTCGAGTACGTCAACCAGGCGCTGGCCAAACTGCCGTTCGGCCACTTCGCCGTCTCGACGGATTCGCTGCGCGACACGATGATCAGCGTTTCCCAGAACCTCGGCCGGTGGGCGCTGCACGCACTGCAGGGTGCCGCGGGCGGGGTGATCGGCGTGGTCACCTCCGCGATCATCTTCTTGTACGTGCTGGTCTCGCTGCTGACCAATCAGCAGCAGTTGCTCCTGTTGATCCGCAGGCTCAACCCGCTGGGCGAGGAGGTCACCGACCTCTATCTGGCCAAGATGGGCGCGATGGTCAAGGGAACTGTCAAGGGCCAGTTCATCATCGCGCTGGTGCAGGGCGTGCTGGGCGCGGCGTCGATCTACATCGGCGGCTTCCACCAGGGGTTCTTCATCTTCGCGATCTTCCTGACCGCATTGTCGGTGATCCCGCTGGGCAGCGGCATCATCACGATCCCGTTCGGCATCGGGATGATGTTCTTCGGCAACATCGGCGGCGGTCTGTTCGTGGTGCTGTTCCACATCATCGGCGTCACCAACGTCGACAACTTCCTGCGACCGATCCTGGTGCCGCGCGAGGCCCGGCTGGATCCGGCCCTGATGCTGCTGGCGGTGTTCTCGGGTATCGCGATGTTCGGCTTCTGGGGCATCGTGCTGGGCCCCGTGCTGATGATCATCATCGTTACGACGATCTCGGTGTACCTGGCCGTGTACAAGGGCGTGGAGATGACATCGCACGAACCACCAGAAAAGCGCCGCCGAATGTTCCGGCGGCGCCTTCGGGCTGAAGCTGATGCGACGGCGGCCGCCGCGGACGGCGAGCCTTCGGAAGACTAGTCAGGCCCAGGCAGTCTCACAGTTCACCGGTGCCGTCTACTGCGAAGGCCTCGATGTGCGCCAGTTCGTCGTCGGTGATGTCGAGGTTGTTCAATGCCTGCAGACTGTCTTCGAGTTGAGCGACGCTCGACGCACCGACCAGGGCACTGGTCACCGCCGGCTGCCGAAGCACCCAGGCGATCGCCAGCTGCGCGAGCGATTGGCCGCGTTGTCTTGCTATGGCATCGAGACCGCGGGCCCGCTCTAGATAGACCTCGGAGATGTTGGCCTCAGTCATCCAGCGGCCCACGCTGGCTCGCGAGCCGGCCGGAACACCGTTGAGATAGCGCGAAGTC
Source organism: Mycobacterium sp. BK086 (assembly GCA_004362315.1). Taxonomy (GTDB): domain Bacteria; phylum Actinomycetota; class Actinomycetes; order Mycobacteriales; family Mycobacteriaceae; genus Mycobacterium. The sequence continues at coordinate 225,087 of SNWL01000007.1, read as the reverse complement.
AGCAGGCCCTGGGCCAATGGGGAGTAGACGATGCTGCCGGCACCGATCTCCGTGATCGCCTCCCACAGGCCTTGCTCTGGGGCGCGATCGAACATGTTGTAACACGGTTGATGGATCGTCAGGGGCACACCCTCCGCCTTCAGAGCGCTGGCAGCGGAACGGGTTTCGGCCGGATCGTAGTTTGAGATTCCGACATAGAGAGCTTTGCCCTGACGAACGGCGTGGGCCAAGGCACCCATGGTCTCTTCGATGGGTGTGTTGGGGTCAGGCCGATGGGAATAGAAGATATCGACGTAGTCGACGTTCAGCCGGGACAGGGACTGGTCGAGTGAGGAGAGCATCGTCTTGCGCGATCCCCACTCGCCGTAAGGCCCCTCGGACATGTCGTAGCCGGCCTTCGTCGAGATGACGATCTCGTCGCGGTGGGCTCGGAGGTCCTGTTCGAGAATGCGACCGAAATTTCTCTCCGCCGATCCGGCGGGAGGGCCGTAATTATTGGCCGCGTCGAAGTGGATCACGCCAAGATCGAAGGCGCGCCGCACGATGGCGCGCTGGATCTCGAGAGGTCGGTCGTCGCCGAAGTTGTTCCACAGCCCCAGAGAGATACGGGGCAGCATCAGACCGCTTCTACCGCTGCGCGCGTATTCGATGACGTTGTAACGGTTTGCGTCAGCTACATAGCCCATAACTCAAGGATCATCTGAGTCGTGACGGGATTTTGCACGCGCTCGCACCACATCGCTCAGGAAAACTGATCGATACAGCTGCGGACGGCGACGCGGCCGAAGACTAGTCGACCTGTTTGAACCAGGAGATGACGACCATCACCATCGCGGCGACCAGAGCGACGATCACCCACAGCACTAGGGCCATGTCGATCCAGGCGCCTGGCGGCGGTGCGCCGGGCAGGATGTTGCGCAGCGGCACGATCGCGAAGAGCATTGCGGCATACCAGGTTGCGAACGGCATCTGGAATTGCTTGCGCCTGGTGATCACCAGTATCGAGGTGAAGATCGCGATGGTCGGCAGCGTGAGCAGGACGATAACGATGCCGAGGTCGAACGCCAGCGGGCCGAGCGCGCGGCTGAAGGTGACCTGGGTGGCGTCGCCGTCGCCCTTGGCGTTCGGAGAGGGCGGAACCTGCTCGCTGGAAAGATCCCAGCCCTGCAGGGCGCCGGCAATCTCGACCTTGGCCGGGATGATCTTGCGATCCTCACCCTCACCGACCAGGATGTCGGCGCTGATGCCCTGGGTCTGGTACCGATCGAACGGCCAGGTGTTCACATCGCCGTCGACATCGATGGTCGTGCTCACCTCTGCCGGTGACGCACCTGCCGGATACTTCAAGTCTCCCAAGGAGTTCCACGGGTGTAACCGGACCGCGATGTCTTCCTTGAGAACATCCAGCTTCTCGTCGACCAACGAGTCCGCCGGGATGACAAGCACTTTCGCGTCGACCTTGTAGTCGACGGTGCGCAGGGTCTGCAGCGTGATCAGGACTGTTGTCTCTGATCCATTGCCTTCGCCCGACGCCTCTAACTCCTTGGCTGAGCCGGACAGCCACCAATAGCCGAACAACGTGACGATGTAGGCAAGCACCACCACCAGCACCACGAGGATGCCGACGGTCTTACCGCGCTTGGCGGCGGGAGCCGGGGTCGCCGGCTCAACAGGGGTCGTGGTCACGCCGGGAATGCTATATGGACCCCGTCAAAAGCACAGCCCTTTGCCAGGGCGCTTAAAAAGGCGGCGGGTCGTGGTCGTTTGCTGGCCGCGAGGAGCCCAACAAGACGTGGTGGCGGGCACGTCGCAGCTCCCGATTGCGGCTGCGCTCGGCCGCGACGTACTTGGCCCGATTCTGTGCCCGAGTCGTCTTGCGTCGCGGCATCCGGACGGTGCGATCGCCGTCGGCTTCGGTTGCCGGGCGGGCTTCGGGAGCGGGGGTCGGAGCCATCAGACTCGGGAACAACAGGGCACTGCCCGGCGTGGTGACGTAGGTCTGGTTGCCGGGCAGGGTCCAGATGACCGTGCCGTCCGCCAATTGTTTGTCACGCCAGCCCCAGAAGGTCTTCAGAATGTGGCATCGGCGGCAGAGACATTTCACGTTGCCGGCATGGGTCGGACCGTGCGGGATCGTATGGTCCAGATCGCACTGCGTGGCGGGCTTGTCGCAGCCCGGGCCGCGGCAGGTGAGGTCGCGGGCACGGATGAAGTCGGCCAACCCACGCGACGGGCGGTACCCAGGCTCAGCCGAAAGATCGGCGGGGTGGATCAGCGGGCTGAGCCGAGCCTGCTTCGCCAGCTCGATCAGCAGCTCGCCCGGAATCAATGTGTCGGAACCCAATACGTATGCCGGTGTGTCCGAGCGTCCCCGCAGGGTGGCTTCCTCGGCGACGACGTGGATGACGACCGGCGCTGGGGCCGGCTTGTCGGCCGCGGGGCAGTTCGGATCACCGCACTGGCAGGCCAACCGGTCGGCGCGCGCAGCCAGCGCACCATAGGCGTCGGCGCGGCGCTGAGCGAGAGTCCGCGGATCGGCCTCGCAGACCGTCTTCGCCAGCGCATCGAGCCGTTGGTCGAATGCCTGCGCGTCGGTGGACAACACACGCGCGATGACTTCGGTGCAGCCATCCATATCGTCGCCGACGATCACTTCACGATCCTTGGCCCGCTGGCGGCGGCGCCGCACGGCATCGGGGTCGTGCTTGATCACAACGCGATCGATCTCGGAAGCCAGCTTCCCGTCCGTCATCGACGGCCACCGGGCCGCACGGGCGGCCAGCTGGCGGTCGACCTCAGCCAAGATTGCGGCATCGGTGATGAGGCCTGTACGGAACACGACCGTCTGGAACATCTGCATATCGATGTCGCCGGCGAGGAACACCGCCGCGACTTCGGGCAGCTGCCTCATCGCCAGTCCGTTGGTCATGAAGCCGCCGGCCTTGCCGACGCTGACGCGAAGCGCGGCAGCCAATTCGGCGCCCACCGCGGCCCAGGTGTCCACCGCCCAGGTTTCACGCTCGCCACGTTCGCGACGACGAAGCTCAAACAACTCGGCGACCGAGAGGAGCCGGCGGGCCGCCCCCTGGTTTTCCGTTCGTGCGGAAGTGCAAATGCTGGTCAGCAGCGCACGTGACTCGTCCGTGGGGGACGGCTCCCAGTACTCGTGATACTGACTTCCTCCGAACATATGTTCGATAGTACGTCGACTGGGTGACAGTTTTCTCCCAATCGATCGGCGCATCCTGGATGCATGGATCAACCAACCCATACCAACCGCCGCCGGGCCGGCGCGTTCGGTGTGGCCGCGGACAGTTACCACCGCTACCGCCCGCGCTACCCGCATAGCCTGATCGCCGGACTGGTCGAGCGCGACGGTATGCGTGTCCTCGACGTCGGGGCGGGAACCGGGATCGCGTCGGTGCAACTGCGCGACGCGGGAGCTGAGGTTCTCGCGATCGAGCCCGACCCTCGTATGGCACACGTTGCTGAAGCCAACGGCATCCGAGTGGAGCAGGCGACATTCGAGGACTGGGATCCCGGCGACAGACTGTTCGATCTCGTGGTCTTCGCCCAGTCATTCCACTGGGTTGAGCCGCACTCCGCGCTGGACAAGGTCGCATCGATCCTCACCCCCGCCGGACACCTCGCCCTGCTGTCGAACCGGATAACCCCCATCGCGCCAAGCCGGGCAGAGCTGGACAAGGCATTCACCGGTTTACTCGGTAGTTCGGAGCGGCGTCCAATCGACGCCGTCCACAGTGATGATCTACCAACAACATTCGCGGACCATGGCTACGCCGTCGAACGTCGCCACGTAGACGAACACCGGCACTATCCCGGCGACGACTGGGTGCGCATGGTGTTCACCCATTCGAACGTGCTCACCCTCGACGAGCAGACACAAGCCGAGTTGCGCGCGCGCCTGGAGCGGGTCGTCGGCGCCGACGGAGTGGACGCGGAAAACCACGCGACCGCCGTCATCGCAACGCCGTCCTCGTAGGCCTCCCGCGGCCTAGAATTCCGCCGTGTTCTCCGAAACGCGCTATGCGATGAACGGAGATTTGCGTGTCGCCTATCGCGCATCACCCAAGGGCGAGCGCGACATCGTGTTCGTCCCGAACTGGTTCACGAACTGCGAAGTCTTTCCCGACCTGCCCGGCGTTCAGGGCTGGATGGAGGCGATGACATCGCTGGGCCGCCTGATCTTGTTCGATCAACCGGGCAGCGGAGCGTCCGATCCTCTCGAGCCGGGTGCAATGCCCACCTTGGAGCAATGGACCGACAGCATCACGGCGGTGCTGGACGCCCTCGACGTCTCGGACGCAACACTGGTCGCCTACGCAGGCGCGATCCACACTGCCGCGTTGTTCGCCGCGACGTATCCGTCCCGCACGACCGCACTGGTCTTGCCGGAAAGCACCCCAGATGGCTTGAACCGGACGGAATCGATGCAGGACATCGTTGCCACGGCCGCGGCCATGTGGGGAACCGGTGAATTGGAGCACCTGATCAATCCGGATATGCCGTGGAATGAGGAAATCCGGGCCGCGTGGGCACGACACGAACGCCTCGCGGCGAGCCCACGCACTGCGGAAGTCATGTTGCCGCTTCTCACCGAGGCGAACGCGCACGCCATCTTTCCGGCCGTCCGTGTCCCCACGCTCCTGATCCACCACCGCAACGATCCCTTCATCCCGCCCGAGAGAGGCAAGGCTGTCGCCGATTACATCGAAGGCTCGAAATTCGTTGAACTGCTCGGGCGAAACCTCTACCACGTCGTCGAACCGTGGCGCGATTCCTTCGACGAGATCGCGACGTTCCTCACCGGCCATCAGCCCGACGTCGCCGACGACCGTGTTCTGGCCACCGTGCTGTTCACCGACATCGTCGATTCGACCCGGCGCGCGGCGCAGATGGGCGACCGGGACTGGCGTGCACTGCTCGACGCCCACGATGCAGTCGTGCGTGCACAGCTCGCCCGCTTCCGGGGCCGCGAGGTCAGCACGTCCGGCGACAGCTTCCTGGCCATGTTCGACGGTCCCCAGCGAGCGATTCGCTGCGCCATGGCAATTCGCGACGCGGTGCACGCGCTCGGTATCCAGGTGCGGGCCGGCCTGCACACCGGCGAGTGCGAAGTCCGCGGCGACGACATCGGCGGTATCGGTGTCCACATCGGTGCTCGCGTGAGCGCGAAGGCGGGACCGAACGACGTCCTGGTCTCAAGTACGTTGCGGGACTTGGTGATCGGATCGGGTCTGGAATTCGAGGACCGCGGGACCCACGAACTCAAGGGCGTTCCCGGCGAATGGCGACTCTCGGCGGTGACATCATGACGACGTGGCGTGATGTTCAAGCCGCAGAACCCGAATTCGCCCAACGCGTGCAGGCGCTGTTCGACGCGCACAAGCACAAGACCATCGCCACCCTGCGCGCCGACGGCTCGCCCCGCATCTCCGGCATCGAGACCACGTTCGAGGATGGCGAGGTCAGCTTCGGCTCAATGCCCAACGCCCGCAAGGGTTCCGACCTACGCCGCGATCCGCGCTTCGCATTGCACAGCGCCACCGTCGACCCCGTCGAAGGCGAAGAGGCTCAGTGGCCGGGCGAGGCCAAAATCGCCGGGCGGGCAATCCATTCTGGCCCGATCGTCGACGGCCCCGACGGCGACGCCTTCCGCGCCGACATCACCGAAGTCGTGCTCACGCACCTCAACCCCGAAGCCACGCTGCTGGTCATCGAATGGTGGACGCCCGCCCACGGACTCAGAACGATCGAACGCGAGTGACTACGTCAGCTGTTCCTTCAGGAACTGCACGACCCGCTTGCGCGCCTCGAACGCCGGATGCCCCTCTTGTTCGCGCACTTCGAGAGCGAGCACCGAATGCGCGATCCGGCCGAAGCCGTCCTTGTTGCCCTTCGACGAGTCCAGTTCGATGACCTCGAACGCGTCCCCGAGTCGGTCCTTGAGCGTCTTGAACCGCTCGGGCGGTGACATCGGATCCTCACTGAATCGCAGGCCCATCGCGCACAGGCCCTCCTCGGCGGCCCGCTTCTCGATCACCTGCAACTCCCCCTCGGACATCCCCGGGTCACGCTTGGCCTTCAGGGTCAATCCGATCGGCACCGACGGCTGGCTGAGCACCGAGGCCAGCACACTGTCGTCGACGGCGGCGGCCAGCGCGAACCCGCCGGTGAAGCACTGCCCGATCACCCCCACACCCTTGCCGCCGGCCTTCTCCTTCAGGTCTCGAGCCAATGCCCGCAGATAGTTGGTCACCGGCCGGTTCTTGTTGGTCGCGAACGCCGCGAATTCCTTCGTCACACACGCGCGCGCCAACGTCGGCACCATCATCGGACCGCGCGCCGGCGCCCCGGGGGTTCCGAACAGCGACGGCATCGCGACAGTGAAACCGTTGTCCACCAGATAATTTCCCAACGCCAGACCACCCGGATGGATGCCGGGGATCTCCGGGATCAGTACGACACCGGGTCCCGAGCCCTTGCGATAGACGTCATGGGTGAAGCCGGCCGCGCTGAACGGCGCCGCGACCCATCCGGTGAGGTCGGCTTCGGGTCCGGGCATTGACGTCTCCTATCGGCCAGGCGGCAGGGGTTTCTGCGTCTGCGTGCCAACGGCAAGCGTACGGAAGTCCGAGGTGCTGCCCGCTCCCGTGATGGCCACCTGAGCGGGCCCGGCCGAGCTGTCCAGCCGGGTGGTCCACACCGGCTCGGTGCCCTCGCCGCCCTCGTAGACGATCCACTTCACGCCGTCCACGTCCTGCGCACCCGTCGGATACATCGACGAGTGGATCGAGCCGACCAGCGCCTGCTCGTCGGCATTGCTCTGAGTGAGGCTCACGTACATCTTGGACGCGGCCAAATAGCCGATGGTCGAGAACACGGCCCGTTGACGCTGGCCCTTGCCGTCGGTGCGCCCGGCCTCGATGCCGCCGCGCTTGCCGGAATTGGCCACCCACCCGGTGGGAAGCTGCGGCAGCCGGATCGGAATCTCCAGCGCCTCGGCGTCCGCATTCAACGCGGCAGTCGCGTCATACGGCGGCGGCGCCCCGTCCTTGGGGCTGCTGGGCCGCACCGAACACATCCCCACCAGGCCCGCGAGCACGATGCACGCCAGGATCAGCGGGGCCAAGGACCAGAACATGTCGCGACCGTCCTGGAGCAGCCGTGGCTTGGCCTCCTTGGGCGGGACGCCTGCCTCTGACGGGGTGCTCACGCCAGCCAGTATCCCAGGTCTGGACTGCCGGCCGGCTTCTGGGACAATCTCAGCCATGCCAGACGCCCGTCGCCGTGAAGCTCCCGATCGCAACCTCGCCCTCGAACTGGTTCGGGTCACCGAAGCAGGCGCTATGGCCGCCGGCCGCTGGGTGGGCCGGGGTGACAAGGAGGGCGGCGACGGCGCGGCCGTCGACGCCATGCGTGAGCTGGTCAACTCGGTCTCGATGCGCGGCGTCGTGGTCATCGGCGAGGGCGAGAAGGACAACGCCCCGATGCTCTACAACGGCGAAGAGGTGGGCAACGGCGACGGGCCGGACTGCGACTTCGCCGTCGACCCGGTGGACGGCACCACCCTGATGAGCAAGGGCATGCCCAACGCCATCTCGGTGCTCGCGGTCGCCGAGCGCGGCGCCATGTTCGACCCGTCTGCGGTGTTCTACATGCACAAGATCGCCGTCGGACCGGACGCCGCCGACGTCATCGACATCACCGCGCCGATCGCCGAGAACATCAAGCGCGTCGCCAAGGTGAAGAACTCCAGCGTCGCCGACCTCACGGTCTGCATCCTGGATCGCCCGCGGCACGCCCAGCTGATCGCCGACGTGCGCGACGCGGGTGCCCGGATCCGGCTGATCTCCGACGGCGACGTCGCCGGCGCCATCTCGGCCTGCCGACCGAACTCGGGCACCGACCTGCTCGCCGGTATCGGTGGCACCCCGGAGGGCATCATCGCCGCCGCCGCCATCCGCTGCATGGGCGGCGCCATCCAGGCCAAGCTCGCCCCCACCGACGACGATGAGAAGCAGAAGGCGATCGACCGGGGTTACGACCTCGACCGAGTGCTGTTCACCGAGGACCTTGTCTCCGGTGAGAACGTCTTCTTCTCCGCGACCGGCGTCACCGACGGCGACCTCCTCAAGGGCGTCCAGTACTCCGGCGGCGGGGCCACCACCCAGTCGATCGTCATGCGATCCAAGTCCGGCACCGTCCGGATGATCGAGGCGTACCACCGGCTTTCGAAGCTCAACGAATACTCCGCGGTGGATTTCACCGGGGACAAGACCGCTGCATATCCACTCCCCTAAGAAAGGCGTTTGATGACCGACAGTGCTGTCGAGGGCGAATACCGCATCGAGCACGACACCATGGGCGAGGTCCGGGTTCCGGCAAAAGCCCTGTGGCGAGCCCAGACTCAGCGGGCCGTCGAGAACTTCCCGATCTCGTTCCGCGGGCTGGACCGCAACCAGATTCGCGCGATGGCGCTGCTGAAGGGCGCCTGTGCGCAGGTGAACAAGGATCTGGGCAAGCTCTCGGCGGAGAAGGCCGACGCGATCATCGCCGCAGCCGGTGAGATCGCCGACGGGCTGCACGACGAGCACTTCCCGATCGACGTGTTCCAGACCGGCTCGGGCACCAGTTCCAACATGAACGCCAACGAGGTGATCGCCTCGATCTGCGAGCGCAACGGTGTGACGGTGCACCCCAACGACGACGTGAACATGTCGCAGAGCTCCAACGACACCTTCCCCACCTCCACCCACATCGCGGCGACGGAAGCGGCTGTGCGCCAACTGATTCCGTCGCTCGAGGTGCTCCACGAGTCGCTGACCAACAAGGCCCGCCAGTGGCGCACGGTCGTCAAGTCCGGCCGTACCCACCTGATGGACGCCGTCCCGGTGACCCTGGGCCAGGAGTTCGGCGGCTACGCCCGCCAGGTCGAAGCCGGCATCGAGCGGGTGAAGGCCACCCTGCCCCGACTGGGCGAGCTGGCGATCGGCGGCACCGCCGTCGGCACCGGACTGAATGCCCCCGACGGTTTCGGCGCCAAGGTGGTCGAGGTGCTCGTGTCGGAGACCGGCTTGGCCGAATTGAGCACGGCCAAAGATTCTTTCGAAGCTCAGGCCGCCCGCGATGGGCTGGTCGAGGCGTCCGGCGCACTGAAGACGATTGCCGCCTCGCTCACCAAGATCGCCAACGACGTCCGGTGGATGGGCTCTGGTCCGCTGACCGGCTTGGGCGAGATTCAGCTGCCCGACCTGCAGCCGGGTAGCTCGATCATGCCGGGCAAGGTCAACCCCGTGCTGCCTGAAGCCGTCACCCAGGTGGCCGCTCAGGTCATCGGCAACGACGCCGCCATCACCGTCGGCGGGCTGTCGGGCGCGTTCGAGCTGAACGTGTACATCCCGATGATGGCGCGCAACCTGCTCGAGTCGTTCACGCTGCTGGCCAACGTGTCGAAGTTGTTCGCCGCCAAGTGCATCGACGGCCTGATCGCCAACGAGGAGCACCTGCGCGAGCTGGCCGAGTCCTCCCCCTCGATCGTGACGCCGCTGAACTCGGCGATCGGCTACGAGGAGGCCGCCAAGGTCGCCAAGCAGGCCCTCAAGGAGAAGAAGACGATCCGGCAGACGGTCATCGACCGCGGCCTGATCGGCGACAAGCTCTCCGAAGAGGAGCTCGACAAGCGCCTCGACGTGCTCGCCATGGCGAAAGTCAAAGACGGCGACTAACCGCCGATGACGCCGCGCCGGGCCGCGCTGGCCAGCTTCGTCGGTACGACAGTCGAGTTCTACGACTTTCTGATCTACGGCACCGCTGCTGCACTGGTGTTTCCGAAGCTGTTCTTCCCCAGCGCGTCTCCGGCGACCGGCGTCCTGCTCTCGTTCGCCACCTTCGGGGTCGGGTTCATCGCCCGGCCCCTGGGTGGTGTCGTGTTCGGCCACTTCGGCGATCGCGTCGGCCGCAAGCGGATGCTCGTGTATTCGCTTCTGCTGATGGGTGTTTCGACCGTCGCGATGGGCCTGCTGCCGACCTACGCACAGCTCGGAGTCGCGGCCCCGATCCTGTTGACCCTGCTGCGCCTGCTGCAAGGCTTCGCCGTCGGCGGCGAGTGGGGCGGGGCCACGCTGATGGCCGTCGAGCACGCGCCACCGGAGCGCAAGGGGTTCTACGGCGCCTTTCCACAGATGGGCGCGCCTGCCGGCACCGCGATCGCCACCCTCGCGTTCTATGCCGTCTCCCGCCTGCCGGACGCGCAGTTCCTGGCCTGGGGTTGGCGAATTCCGTTCCTGGCCAGCGCGATCCTGATCGCAATCGGGCTGGCGATCCGGCTGTCACTGACCGAGAGCCCGGATTTCGCTGCGGTACAACAGCGTTCGGCGGTGCAGCGACTCCCGGTCGTGGAGGCGTTCCGCAGGCACTGGCGCCAGATCCTGCTCGTCGCCGGCGCCTACCTGTCCCAGGGCGTGTTCGCCTACATCTGCGTGGCCTACCTGGTCTCGTACGGCACGACCGTCGCCAAGATTCCCCGAACCGATGCCCTGTTCGGGGTTTTCGTCGCCGCGGTGGTCGCCGTCGTGGCCTATCCCCTCTTCGGTGCGCTGTCGGACCGGGTGGGTCGCAAGCCGGTGTTCGTCGGCGGTGTGGTGGCCATGGGCCTGGCGGTGCTGCCGATCTTCGCCCTGATCAACACCGGCAAAGCCGGACTGTTCATGGTCGCGCTCGTGCTCATCTTCGGGCTGGCGATGGCACCGGCCGCCGGCGTGACGGGCTCACTGTTCAGCCTGGTGTTCGACGCCGACGTCCGCTACAGCGCGGTGTCGGTCGGCTACACGCTGTCCCAGGTGGTGGGTTCGGCATTCGCCCCGACCATCGCGGTGGCGCTCTACAAGGCCACCGGAACCAGCGACTCGATCGCCGCGTACCTGATCGGCGTTTCGGTTATCTCGGTGCTGGCTGCGGTGCTGTTGCCCTCCCGCGCCAGCTAACACCCTGAAGCACCATTCCCATATCTGGCAAACCTGTCTCGCAATTGCGAATGAGCCGCACGATTCAATGAGGACAGACGAAATTTCCTGTCCGCGCGTCAATTTGATGGTTTGATCTCGACAGATTTCGATCGCAAACGTCCCATAACCAATGTTACTGAAAAGCCTTGACCACCTCGTCAGCAAACGCCTACATTGAGCCATCTGCTGTCAGCAAACACTCGGCATTGCGCGGCGGCTTCGCCAAAGGGGGGTTCACATGTCCACACACCGCAAGATCATCACCGCCGGGCTCGGCGGAACCGCGATGGTGAGTATCGGCGTCGCGCTTGCGTTGTCTCCGGGCATGGCGACTCCACCAACGGCCTCCCCCGAGGTGCAGTTGGCGTCCTTCGACGTGCCGCTGGCACCCTCGACGGACCTGTGGTTCCTGGACAACACCAACAGCTCATTGATCGGCACCTCCTTCACGCCCACCGCTCTCGCGGCCGCCGTCAACGTCAACGGTTTCGACCTCTTCCGGCCCTTCGGCACGGGTGGCTGGTTGATCGGCGACGGAGTCAACGCCCAAATCGGCTGCACGGGAACCGCTTGCAATGGTGGCAACGCCGGCATTCTGTTCGGCCGCGGCGGGGACGGCCTCAACGGAGGAAACGGCGGCAACGGCGGGCTGTTCTTCGGCGCGGGCGGCGACGGCGGCCAGGGTGCTGCCGGCCAAGCCGGCGGCAACGGCGGCGACGGCGGACTCTTCTTCGGCACCGGCGGCCAAGGCGGCCAGGGCGGCGCCGGCACCACGGGCATCATCTCGTCGGTCACCGGTGGCAAGGGCGGAGCCGGCGGCAACGGCGGACGCGGCGGATTCTTCTTCGGAGCCGGCGGGGCCGGCGGCACCGGCGGTCTGGGCGGTGGCGGCTACAGCAATCCGTCGGGAGTCGTCCCACCCGGTGTCGGCGGTGACGGCGGCGACGCGGGTGCCGGCGGCACGGGCGGCGGATTCTTCGGCGGCAACGGGGCGAACGGGAACGGCGGCGGCGGTGGCGTCGGCGGAGACGGCGTCGCAAGCAACGATCCCGCGGTGCCCGGCGGCAACGGTGCCGACGGCGGCAATGGCGGCGCAGGCGTGGTCGGCGGCACGGGCGGCCAAGGCGGTCAAGGCGGAACCGGCGCTCCGAACCTCGGCACGAACGGTGTGGGAGGAACCGGCGGCGCTGGTGGCAAGGGCGGTAAGGGCGGAACCGGCAGCACGACCGGCGGCACGGGTGGCCAAGGCGGTCAAGGCGGAACCGGCGGTCAGGGCGGTACGGGTGCGGGCGCTGCCGGAGGCACCGCCGGCACCGCCGGTCAGGGCGGTCAGGGCGGGACGAGCTCGACCGGCGCAGGCGGTAAGGGCGGCAAGGGTGGCACCGGCGGTACCGGCGGCTCGACCGGCGCAGGCGGGACCGGCGCCAACGGCGGAACCGGTGGCGCCGGTGGCGGAGGCGGTGCCGGCAGCAGCGGCGCGACGCCCGGCAACGGCGGCAACGGAACGAACCCGGGCAACAACCACAATGGCGCCAACGGCGGAACCGGTGGCGCCGGCGGCAGTGGCGGCGACGGCGCCGGCCCGGCTTAGTCGGACAGGTCGGCCTTTGCGCCGTAGCGGCGAATCCCCAGCGGTGCCGTAATACTGTGCAGCACAAGGCTCATGGTCACCGCGATCACGCCGGCCTGCGTCAGCAGGTCGGCGTGCTCGATGTCGCCGCGCTCGATCACCAGTAGGCCGAGCACCACGGTGCCGATCCCCCGCGGCCCGAACCAGCCGATGAAAACCCGGCTGTAACCGGGCAAGTCGGTGCGGATCAGCGCCACCAGCACCGCGACCATCCGCACTCCGAACGGGGCCACGACACAGAACAGCACCACCCGCCAGCTGGTGTGCTGCCAGGCGTCGATCACCGCGAACGCGCCGAACATGGCGAACACCAACAGCTCCAGCAGTTGCCCGGTGGCGTCCGAAACCTGGCTCGAGACTTGGGTATTGCTGCGCCGCGCCACCACCGCGAACGCCAGACCGCCGGTGAACGCGGCGACGAACCCGCTGGCGTGCACGCGCTCACCGAACTCGAAGCAGATCAACGCGACGGCCAAGGTGGCCAGCTGTGCCCAGGTGTCGCTCATCCAGCTCCGCCGTCGCGACCACGCGATCAGCACTGCGCCGAGCAACCCGATCACCGCGCCGATGACCAGTGAGACCACCTCGGTGCGCACGACGAACCACGTCCAATCGCGCGGATGCTGGTCGGCGCGCGCCGACGCCAACGCCAGCGCGGCCAGCAGGACCGCCAGCGCGAAGCCGTCGTAGAAACCGCTCTCCACCGACAGCGCGTTACGCACCCGATCGGGAATCCGCTTGTCCTCCAACAGCGCATCGATCAGTGCGACCTCGGTGGGTGCCACGATCGCGGCCAGGCACACCGCCTCCCACCACGGCAACACGGGCAACAGCACCGCCGCCGTCAGCGTCGCGAGGACGATCGTCAGCGGTATCCCGATCACCAGGAGCCGGAACGTCACGTGCCCGCGCCGAAACACCTTGGCCGGATCCAATTTGGCGGCCTGGTTGAACAGGATCACCGTCAGCGCCAGCTGCGCCAGTACCGTGTAGCCGTCAGCACCCGGACCGGCAGCCAGCAGGTTGAAACCGAAGGGCCCGAACAACATTCCGAGCCCGACGAAGATCAGCGCGGGCGCGACGTACCAGCGATTGACCAGGCCGGACACCACGGCATAGCCCAGGACCAGCAGGGTCAGGACGAACGAGGTGGCGGTATGCACTAAGCGCCGTTATTGGACCCGCCGGAATTGGCCCCGGGGATGTCGGTGATCGGAATGTTCGGCATCGGCTTGGGCGACGGGGTCGCGGGCAGCGTCGGGATATCGGCGGCCGGGATGTCCTGCAACATGTTGGCGGGCGGACCGTTGTCCCGCGAGCCGTACACGCTGCCCGGCGCGCGCGGGCCGAGCAGCTGGCTCACGGTCACCAGGTGGTAGCCGTTGGCCTTGAGCACCGGGATGAACTGCTCGACCAGATCGACGGTGGAGGAATAGGTGTCGTGGAAGAGCACCACCGAGCCGGGCTTGATCTGGGTCATCAGCATGTAGCGGGTGGCCGCGGTATTCGAGTCGTTCATCCAGTCGAACGGGATCACGTCCCACAGGATGGCGGCCAGCCCGTACTGCGCGGCCACCTTGTTGACCGCGTCGTTGGTCAACCCGCCCGCCGGCCGCCACAGCACCGGGGTCTGGCCGGTGGCGGCCTTGATCGCGTCGTTGGCCTTGCTGAATTGGGCAGGCACGTCCTCGGGCGGGATCGCCGTCATGTTCGGGTGTTCCCAGGTGTGACTGCCCAGCTCCATGCCCGCGTCGACGACCCGTTTGGCGCCGGCCGGGTTGGCCGCGACCTTGTTGCCGATCTCGAAGAACGTGGCCTTGGCGTCGTTGTCGTTGAGGATGCCCAGCAGTCGGTCGGTGTACGGCGATGGCCCGTCGTCAAAGGTCAGCGCCACACACTTGACCACCGAGCAGTCGACAGCGTCAGCTTTGGCCACCTTGACATGGCCGGTGAAACCGCCGATCACGACGACCGCCACACCCGCGCAGACACCGATCACTGTCCGCAGATAGGACCAGGACAGACTGTCGGGAGGGCGGCGCACTCGGCTGAGTTTACCGGCCCGACCCTGGGAGGCCTTCTCAGCGATTTCGGCGCGGCAAGCGCCGCTGAGCGACGATTACCGCGCCGAAACCACTCATGGCAGGGCGTTCGGGCTGATCTCCTCGAGCATCTCGGTGACCAGTGCGGCGATCGGTGAACGTTCGCTACGCATCAGGGTGATGTGCGCGAACAGCGGGTGACCCTTGAGCTTCTCGATCACTGCCGCCACACCGTCGTGGCGGCCGACCCGGAGATTGTCGCGCTGCGCGACGTCGTGGGTCAGCACCACCCGCGACCCGCTGCCCAGCCGGGAGAGCACGGTCAGCAGCACGTTGCGCTCCAGCGACTGCGCCTCGTCGACGATCACGAACGAGTCGTGCAGCGAACGACCGCGGATGTGCGTCAGCGGCAGCACCTCGAGCATCCCGCGGGAGAGCACCTCTTCCAGCACGGCCGGCGAAGCCAAGCCCTCGAGAGTGTCGAAGACCGCCTGTGCCCAGGGGCCCATCTTGTCGCTCTCGCTGCCCGGCAGGTAGCCGAGATCCTGCCCGCCGACCGCGTACAGCGGCCGGAACACCACGACCTTGCGCTGGGTGCGCCGCTCGAGCACCGCCTCCAGGCCCGCGCACAGCGCCAGCGCCGACTTACCGGTGCCCGCCTTGCCGCCCAGCGACACGATGCCCACCGACTCGTCGAGCAGCAGATCCAGCGCCACGCGTTGTTCGGCCGACCTTCCCCGGAGGCCGAACACTTCGCGGTCACCGCGCACCAGCTGGACCTTCTTGTCCGCGTTCACCCGGCCCAGCGCACTCGAGTTGGCGCCAAGCAGCCGAACACCGGTGTGGCACGGCAGATTACGCGCCTCTTCGAGGTCGATCTCCCCGTCTGCGAAGATCGCGTCGACATCCTCGCCCGCGACATCGAGCTCGGTCATGCCCGTCCAGCCGGAGGTGATGACGTCCTGAGCGTGGTATTCGTCGGCCAGCAGACCCACCGCGCCGGCCTTCACCCGCAGCGGAATGTCCTTGCTGACCAACGTGACTCGCTTGCCCTCGGCCGCCAGGTTGGCCGCGACCGTCAGGATCCTGGTGTCGTTGCTCTCGGTGCGGAACCCCGACGGCAGCACCATCGGGTCGCTGTGATTGAGCTCGACATTCAGCGTGCCGCCCTGTGTCCCAATAGGAATCGGTTGATCCAACCGACCGTGTTCGAGACGAAGATCGTCGAACAACCGCAGCGCCTGTCGGGCGAACCAACCCAACTCGTGATGGTGGCGTTTGGCTTCCAGTTCACTGATGACCACGAGCGGTACCACCACTTCGTGTTCGGCGAACCGGGTGCACGCCCACGGGTCGGACAACAGAACTGAGGTGTCGAGCACATACGTCCGAATGGGCGACTGCGAATCGGTCACTGGGCGCTCCTCAGGTTCACGCGGTCCCCGCGAACCCCTCGGCGGACACTGCGGCACCAGGACCGGGACCGGTCCTGTCGTAGTCGAAACGACTTGTACCGCCCGGACAGCAGAGCATGTCGCTAGCCATCGGAAGCGACGCTACTCCGGTCTGCGCCCGCGCGCCGATCGGCGCGCCGCCACGTTATGAGCGAACGAATTTCTTGAGGACCGACTCGTCCCCGAGGCCCCACGCCTCGATGCGATCCGAGACGACCTGCCGCGAGGCGTCGATGTCGAAAATGCCGGCCTTCGCGACGTTCTGCAGCTTGTCCTGGTACTCGAAAATGTCGCCGCCGACAAGGCCGAAGCCCACCGCGCGACGCGCGATCGAGTTGATCGTCGAGTCGCGATGAGTTTGCAGGCAATGCGCGACGAGGTTGGCAAAGAACTCTTCGTGCCGTTCCTCGTCGCTCGCGATCCGGCCGACCAGACCCTTCAGAGCCGGCTCGTCGACCTTGGCTTCGAGGTTGCGGGTGAACACCGCATGCGCCCGCTCGTAGAACGCCATGAACACCAGCGTCTCGATCTGGGTGAACTGGTCGGCCCGGTAGCCGCGCATGACGTGGGCAACGCGGACGTCCTCATTGGCCGTCGGGTCGAAATTGCGGGTGACGACGAGGTAGTTGCGCAGCGCGATGGCGTGCAGGTTCTCCTCGGCGGTCCAGCGGCCGATCCAGCGGCCCCACTTGTCTTCCAGGATGAAGTGCTCGACCACCTCACGGTGATACCCGGCGAGGTTGTCCTTGGTGATCAGCAGGATCTCGCACGCGTCGACGACGTCCGAGGGCAGCGTCACCTGGGAGGGGTCCCAGTCCGTGCCGCCCAGGAACGCGAAGTTCTCGCCCTGGTCGAACGGCACGTAGTCGTGGCCGTACCACTCGTCGGCGGTTTCCAGGAAGCGAGTCAGGTTGTCGGCGACAACGGGCTCAAGCTCCAGGGTCAGCGCATCCGCGACAGGTTTCTGTGCCATGCGGTTACAGTAACCCAATTCTGTGGGAATCGTAAAATTCCCGACGGCGAGTCGGGCCTAGAGCGTCAGCCCCGGGTACAGCGGGTTGGCCGCCAGCAGCTCGGCGGAGGCGGCGTGCACACGGTCGGCGACGCCGTCGGCCAGCTTGTACTTGGCCTTGGAGGTCCCCTCGGGCTCGGTGTTCGACAGCACGTCGACCACCAGCTCGGCCACCCGGTCGAACTCGGCGGGACCGAACCCGCGGGTGGTCAGCGCCGGGGTGCCGAACCGGATACCGCTGGAGTACCAGGCCCCGTTGGGGTCGTTCGGGATGGAGTTGCGGTTGGTGACGACGCCGGCGTCGAGCAGCGCGGACTCCGCCTGACGGCCGGTCACCCCGAAGCTCTGGACGTCGAGCAGCACCAGGTGGTTGTCGGTGCCGCCGGTGACCAGCCGGGCCCCGCGCTTGAGCAGGCCTTCGGCGAAAGCCTTGGCGTTGTCGGCGATCCGCTGCGCGTAGGCCTGGAACGCCGGCTGGCGAGCCTCGGCCAGCGCGACGGCCTTGGCGGCCATGACGTGGGACAGCGGGCCGCCGAGAACCATCGGGCAGCCCTTGTCGACGGCGGGCGCGTACTCCTCGGTGGCCAGCACCAGGCCACCACGCGGACCGCGCAGCGACTTGTGGGTGGTGGTCGTGGTGACGTGCGCGTGCGGCACCGGATCCTCGTCGCCGGTGAAGACCTTGCCCGCCACAAGTCCGGCGAAGTGCGCCATGTCGACCATCAGGGTGGCGCCGACCTCGTCGGCGATCTCGCGCATGGTGGCGAAGTTGACCCGCCGCGGGTACGCCGAATAGCCGGCGACCAGGATCAGCGGCTTGAACTCGCGGGCGGCCGAACGGACGGCGTCATAGTCGATCAGCCCGGTCTCGGGATGCGTGCCATAGCTGCGCTGGTGGAACATCTTGCCCGAGATGTTCGGCCGGAAGCCGTGCGTGAGGTGACCGCCGGTGTCCAGCGACATGCCCAGCAGACGCTGGCTGCCCAGGCGGGCGCGCAGCCGCTCCCACTCCGCCTCGGAAAGATCGTTGACGTTCTTGACGCCGAGCTCGCTCAGCGCCGGCGCCTCGATGCGGGTGGCCAGGATCGACCAGAACGCGACCAGGTTTGCGTCGATGCCGGAGTGCGGCTGGGCGTAGGCGTAGGGGGCGCCGAACAGCTCGCGCGCGTGCTCGGCGGCCAGCGCCTCGACGGTGTCGACGTTCTGGCAGGCCGCGTAGAAGCGGTGCCCGACGGTGCCCTCGGCGTACTTGTCGGAGAACCAGGTGCCCATGGTCAGCAGCACCGCAGGCGAGGCGTAGTTCTCGCTGGCGATCAGTTTGAGCGAATCCCGTTGGTCGGCAAGCTCTTTGCGGGTCGCCGCGGCGATTCTCGGTTCGACCGACTCGATGACCTCGAGGGCCGCGCGGTAGGCCTCGCTGGCGGTGGCGGCGTAGTCGGCGCCCGGGGCGGCGGCAGAAGTCGAAATCGTGGAGTCTGCGGTCATGCGCCCAGCCTATCCGCCGCTGTTCAGGCCGCGTCCACCCGCAGCGCCGACGGGATGAGCGGCTCGTCGAGCAGCCGCCCGAACCGGTCGGTGAGGCTCACGCCCGCGGGCCGCTCGTCGAGCCACGTCCGCAACAGCCGGTACCCCTCGACGTAGGTGCTCGTGTACGCCCGCCACAGCGGCGACGACAGAAACCGCAGCATCTGCCGGGCCCGGGTGTCGTCGACCAGCAGCCAGCGCTGCAGGAAGGCGACGACGTCGTCGACGTCGCGGTGTTCGTCGTGCAGCATCAGCGCCGCATCCTGGCGCACATCGGCCAGTGCCGCCGTCGCCTCCGACAACGCTTCGGCGCGTTCACCGTCGAAGCGCAGCCCCAGATCGGCGTAGATCTCCGATGCCCAGCGGCCCCAGCCCGGCCCGACCGCGGCGTGCAACGCGAGATCGGCCAGCCCCTCGGCCATCAGGCACTGCGGGGTGTTCACCAGGAAGATCGTCTGCTCCTGCTGGTCCTGGCCGGCCACCAGCCCGGCCTCCTTGCGGCAGTGCTCGGTGTGGTGGCCGGGATAGGACTCGTGGGCCACCAGCCGCGGCAGATTGGCCATCTGCTGCTTGAGGTCGGCGTTCACCGCCACCGTCGAGCGGTAGTTGCCCTCGTAGTAGTTGAAGCCCGACCACGGCTTGTCGGTGACCACTTCGTAGACGATGGTCTCGCTGTCGGGCAGCGGATAGGTCGCCCGGACGGTGTCCCGCAGCGCGCTGGAGAACGCGTGCATGCATTCCTCGAGGCGCTCGGGCGGGATCTCGTCAGAGCGGCGGTGGGCCTCCATCCGCTCGACCAGCGAGCCACCGCCGCCAAGCACCTCGTCGATGCGGGTGTGCGCGGCGCGGTAGCGCTCGGGGTCGCCGCGGCTGATGTCGACGTCGAAGTAGTGGCGCACCTCGTCGACGAAACCGACCTGCTCACCGGCGAACTTGCGCGCCGAGAACCCCAGCGCACGCAGGTGTGCGCCGATGAAGTCGGCACGCTGGTCGGTGAACCCGCCTTCGCGGGGAACCTGCGGCAGCTCGGCCAGCAGCCGGTCGGCATCGCGGGCCAGTTCGGTCGGCTCGGGGGCGGGTTCGTCGGCCACCGCGCGGCGCAGTTCGGGGTCGCCGGTGAAGGAGTCGACATAGCCCTCCTCGATGCGGTCGAAGCGCAAACCGAGGGTCAGGTAGTCGCGGATGAGGGTGCCGGGCTGCATGTGAACCAAGCTAACTGCAAGACTGGCACGATGGCGCGGCTGAGTGAACCCAGCCCTTACGTCGAGTTCGACCGGAGTCAATGGCGTTCACTGCGCATGTCGACCCCGTTGAAGTTGACGGAGGACGAGCTGGTTGGGCTGCGTGGTCTTGGCGAACAGGTCGACCTGCTCGAGGTCGAAGAGGTCTATCTGCCGCTGGCCCGGTTGATCCATCTTCAGGTGGCAGCGCGCCAGCGACTGTTCGCCGCCACGTCGGAATTCCTCGGCGAGCCGCAACAGAGTCCGGACCGGCCGGTGCCGTTCATCATCGGCGTCGCAGGAAGCGTGGCCGTCGGGAAGTCCACCACCGCGCGTGTGCTGCAGGCGCTGCTGGCCCGCTGGGAGCACCACCCCCGCGTCGACCTGGTCACCACCGACGGCTTCCTCTACCCCAACGCCGAGCTGACGCGCCGAAACCTCATGCACCGCAAGGGTTTTCCAGAGAGCTATAACCGCCGCGCCCTGATGCGCTTCGTGACGACGGTGAAGTCCGGCGCCGATCAGGTGTGTGCGCCGGTGTACTCACACCTGATCTACGATATCGTCCCCGGCGAGAAACACGTCGTCACCCACCCGGACATCCTCATCCTCGAGGGCCTCAACGTCCTGCAGACCGGTCCGACCCTGATGGTGTCGGACCTCTTCGACTTCTCGGTGTACGTCGACGCGCGCATCGAGGACATCGAGAAGTGGTACGTGGACCGATTCCTGGCGATGCGGGCCGGCGCGTTCGCCAACCCGGCCTCGCACTTCCACCACTACGCAGGCTTGACCGACAGCCAGGCCGTCGCGGCCGCCCGCGACATCTGGCGGTCCATCAACCGGCCCAACCTGATCGAGAACATCCTGCCGACCCGCCCGCGCGCGACGCTGGTGCTGCGCAAGGACGCCGACCACGCGATCAATCGGCTGCGGCTGCGGAAGCTTTGATCTAGTTCGGCACGCCGGTGAGCGGGTTGAGCCGCAGCACCGGCATCGGGAACGAGAACTCCGGTTCGTCACTGTCGGGATGCTCGTAGAGGCCGATCGTGTGGACACCTGCGGTGTACACCGTCATCGGCAGGTGGTGGGCGAACACCCGGAACTTCACCGGCACTCCGGGGTTGTCGGGCCACTGCCAGGCGAACTCCAACAGGCCGACCCGCTCCCCCTCCGGTGACTTCGCGACGATGAAGCGGCGCGGC
Organism: Mycobacterium sp. BK086; assembly: GCA_004362315.1. Lineage (GTDB taxonomy): Bacteria > Actinomycetota > Actinomycetes > Mycobacteriales > Mycobacteriaceae > Mycobacterium. The sequence goes on along the minus strand of SNWL01000007.1, from coordinate 203,973 downwards.
TCGTAGTCGCTGCCGCCGCCGGTGTACAACGACACCACCAGCGGCAGGGTGATCTGCGCGGGCAGGCTTTCGACATAGCAACTCGTCATCGGAAAGCCTTCTGCGGTAACCCCACCGGCCTCTTCCAGTACCGCCTTGCGTGCGGCGGCAAACGCTAGGACATGCATGGCCGCAACACTATTTGATGCGGCGTACCCCGAGGTACTGCAGGTCGGCGAACACCAGCGTGTACACGCCGCCGGCCAGCGTCACGACCACCCCTGCGGTGGTGAGATCAACGGCCAGCACGACCAACACCGCCAAGACGGTGAAGACCAGGTTGGCGATCACGGTGGCGACGCCCGCGGTGCGCACTCGGGCACGCCCGGCCGCCAGGAACACCACGATCCCGTAGACGACGAAGCCGGCGCCGACGGCATATTCGGCGGCCGTGGGAATGCCGGTGAATCCCGACAGCGGACCCGCGGCCGCCATCAGCGCGATACCGGCCAGACCGGACAGCACGGCATCGGCCCGCATGGCCAGTCGCAGCAGCGAGTCGGAGGACGTGGTTGTGGTCAGGGTGGTGGTCATGTTGGTTCCTTTCAGGGGTTGTGCGCTCAGGTTGTTTGGGGAGTCACGCCAGACGGCGCACTCCGAGGTACTGCAGGACAGCGAACGTCGCGGTGTAGAGGCCGGCGGCCAGCGCGGAGATCACCCCGAATGTGGTCAGCGGCAGCACCCCGGACTCGGCGACGGCCAGAAATCCGACCGTGCCTGCGCCGTTGAACACCGCCATCCCGGTGCCGACCCGACGGAGGTCGGGAGTGGCGGCCAGCGCGTAGACGACGAGGCCGCAGAGCACGAAGGCCGCTCCGGCGATGTAGCCCTGAGCCGCGGTCAGGCCGGTGAGCCGGCCCAGCGGGTCGGCCATGGCCGCGATGCCCAAACCGAGCACGCCCGTGAGGGTGGCGTCGACGCGCATCGCGAAGCGCAGTAGTGAGTCGGTGGAATCAGAGAACGGTTGGCCTCTGGTGATCATTGCGGTCATGCCATTGAGGCTGCTCAGGGAGCACTGCCAGATCGACGCCTGGCGCTGCCAACTACTGCCAACCCCAGCTCAGGGCTGTGCGACCGCCGTTCGGGAGCGCAGATCCGTCGCGATCAGCCGGGCCGCGGCGTTCTGCCAGTTGTGCAGCGAGCGCTGTGGCACCTCGGTGACCAACCATTGCCACGCCTGCCGGGCCACCGGATCCAGTCCGGCGGCTGTGGCGTTCTGCGCATAGGCCCGCACTCCGACGACGTACGGGAAGTACAGCGAGTTGTAGAAGCGCCACTGCTCGGTGGTGCCGAACTCGCCGCCGTCGCGGGGCTTGAGCCGGGCGATGTGGTCGGCCAGCAGCGCCTTGAGCTCGTTGGCGCGTTCCACCGGCTGATCGGCCGCGCCGCGGGCTGCCAGCCGTTCGTCGATGACGGGCAGCTGGGTCAGCGGGCTGGCGACGAGCTTGGACAGATCGCCGTAGTGGCCCAGCGCGCGGCGGGTCAGCCGGGCGAAGGCGTCGTCGTCCAGCGCATCCAGTGGGTTGGCCGCGACCAAGGGCAGGGCGGCCTCGGCGCCGCGCAGCGCGGCCCGTTCGGCGCGCAACGCCGGAGAGCGGGAGAAGGCCAGCCGGTCCAGCACTCCGGCCAGCGGGTCGGCCAGCACATTGATCGCGACCGCGACGGCGAGGCTGGTGAACAACAGCACCGTCAGCGCAGTGCGCCCCGGCCCGTCGGCGCCGGTGACCGCCATCCCGATCAGCGCCTGCCCGCCGAACAGCACCGCCACCACCATGCTTCCCGCGAACGATCGCAGCATGTCGGCGCGCAACGCCTGACCCTCGTCGAACGAATCCCACAGCGCGACCGCGACACCCAGCAACAGCACGTCGAAGCACGTCGACGCCAACGCCAGCCAGCTCGGGACCAAGCCGAGCGGGATCACCAGGATCGCGTTGCCCAGCGCGAAGAACAGCGTCGCGATGATCACCACGCCGGTCACCCGGCCCGGCTGCCGTCGTCGCACCGCGGCCACCATCGCGCCCAGCGTCGACACCGAGATCGCCGCGAACATCACCCAGTGACCGAGCCGCAGCGGGCCCTCAACGCTGCCTGCCATCACCGCGCCCACCACCGTGACCGCGGCGACGGCACCGATCAGCGCCCACTCGGTGGCTCGGCTGCGCCAGGTGTCGATCGGGCGGGCCAGCTCGAGGACGACGGCGAACCATGCCACCCCCGGCACCGCGACCAGATAGATCTCGATCTGGCCGAGCAGCTCGGCGTGCGCCACACTCACCAGCCGCACCGCGTCCAGCGCGACCACGGCGGCGAACCCGCACAAGCCGATCGAGGCCAGCGCCAGCACCGGTTTACGCGGGTCGCGCGCCAGCAGATACAAGCCCAGCCACCAGCTCAGCGTGAAGACCACCGCCGACAGCGCAGCCATTTACATGCCGAATCGACGATGGCGCCGGCTGTAGGCGCGCAGCGCCCGCAGGAAGTCGACCCGGCGGAATGCCGGCCAGTGCGCCTCGGTGAACCACATCTCCGAATATGCGCTCTGCCACAACAGAAATCCGGACAGCCGCTGCTCCCCCGAGGTCCGGATCACCAGATCGGGATCGGGCTGACCTGAGGTGTACAGGTTCTCCGAGATGCCGTCGATCGTGACGGCCTCGATCAGCTGCTCGGCGCTGGCGCCGTTGGCCAGCTGCTTGCTCAGCAGTGCCCGCACGGCGTCGACGATCTCCTGACGCCCGCCGTAACCGACAGCGACGTTGACGTGGAAGGACGCCGTAGGGGCCACCGACGCAGTGCTGTCGACGGCGTCGCGCAGCCTGCGTGCCGGTTCCTCACCGAGCAGTTCCAGGTCGCCGACGGTCCGCACACTCCAGCGGTTGGCGGGTGCGCAGATCTGTTCGACGACGTCGGTGATGATGCCGATGAGCTCGGACAGTTCGTCCGGGTCGCGCTGCAGATTCTCGGTGGACAGCAGGTAGACCGTGGCCATCTCGATGCCGGATTCGGCACACCAGCGCAGCATTTCGGCGATCTTGGCCGCGCCCATCCGGTAGCCGTAGGCGACGTCGTCGTGACCAGCGTCACGAGCCCAGCGGCGGTTGCCGTCGCACAGGACGGCGATATGCCGGGGTAGCTGGGACTTGGAGCGCGCCAGCTCCTGGCGCAGCCGCATCTCGTAGAGCCGGTAGGCCGGATCTTTGAGCCGAGGCGGAATGATCTCCACGACAAACCAGACTACTGTGACGAGCGGGTGCCCTCGGGCGCGAATTGGAGGTGACATGACTGCGGGAGTCGAGTTCGCCGACGAAGCGCAACAGCCGTCGCCCCGCGCGTACGCCGAAGACTTCCCCGAAGCCGTCGTCGACGCCGCGGTCGAGTTCTTCGGGAAGCCACGGCTGCGAGGCTGGATTCACGTCTACGCCGCCGTTGTCGCCTTCATCGCCGGCGCGGCGCTCATCTCGGTGTCCTGGTCGATGGAAGGCCTGCGCGCGGGGCTCTCGACGTTCGTCTACACGATCACGATCGTCGCGATGTTCACCGTCAGCGGCACCTATCACCGGGTGAACTGGAAGTCCGCGGCCGCGCGCAAGTGGATGAAGCGGCTCGACCACTCGATGATCTTCATCTTCATCGCCGGCAGCTACACGCCGTTCGCGATGTTGGCGCTGCCCGAGAGAAGCGGCGCCATCTTGCTGACCATCGTCTGGAGCGGTGCGTTGGCCGGCGTGCTCTTGAAGTGTTTCTGGCCGTCGGCACCACGCTGGGTGGGTGTTCCGCTCTATCTGCTCCTGGGCTGGGTGGCGGTGTGGTTCATCGTCCCGATCATGAACGGCGCCGGCATCGCGGCCATGGTGCTACTCATCGTTGGCGGCGCGCTGTACAGCATCGGCGGCGTGCTCTACGCGCTGAAGTGGCCGAACCCGTGGCCGACGACGTTCGGCCACCACGAGTTCTTCCACGCCTGCACCGCGGTAGCGGCGATCTGCCACTACATCGCGATGTGGTTCGCGGTGTTCTGACGAACTAGCCCAGCTGCTTGACGTTCTCGGGGCCCCAATAGGCCTTCATCGACGTGACCTGACCGTCGCCGTTGAACGTCATCACCTCGATGACCTCGATCCGCATGGCGCCTGCGACCGTCAACGCAAACAGGAATGCCGCCTCGTTGCCACCGGAGCGGAACTCCAGGAGTTCGGCCTTGCACTCGGCGCCTTCGACGGCTTTGTAGAAGCCCTCGATCGCCTGCCGGCCGATGTGGACGTCGCCGCCACCCACCGGGTCTTCCAGCGTGGCGTCGTCGGCGTACAGCGCGGCGACGTTGGCCGCATTGCCCGCGCCGACCGTGTCGAGGTAGCGGTTGACCAGGGCTTTGAGATCGAGGGCATCGCTCATGGCCGGAACGCTACACGGGCACGCCGAGTGCGTCGGCGAGTTCCCCGGCCCCGGTGACCGGCAGGTCGCAGGTTCGGCCCCGGCAGACGTAGGCGGCGTCGCTTCCGTTGACCTGGTCGCGACCTTCCAGCAGCGGCGACGAGTCGACGCGGCCGCCCACAACGATGGTGCCGCCGGGCGCCAACTGCCGTGCGGCAGCGAGCAATTCAGAATCCGGACCGTCAGTGGCCACAGCCACCTGCAGCGGGCCGCGGACGGCAGCCTCGGCGACCGCCAACCAGTGCCCCGACGACCGCGGCGCGCGGGCCAGCAGCGGTGAGTGCGCCGCCAGGGTGTCCTCGGCGGCCTGCCCGTAGCGAATCGCGCGGTCGGCGTCGACCAGATGGGCGGCGGTCAGCAGCGCCTCGGCGATCGACGACGCCCCCGACGGCGTGGCCCCGTCCAGCGGGTCGGCGGGCCGGACCATCAACTGCTCGGCATCGTCGGCGGTGTCGAACCAGCGGCCCGGACGTTCGGGGTCTGCGAAGTGCGCCAGCGCCACGTCGATCAGATCGGTCGCGCTACGCAGCCACGCCTCGTCACCGGTCAGCTGATAGAGCGTCAACAGTCCGGTGGCCAGCGTGGCGTGGTCCTCGAGAATCGCCGCACTGTCGCCGACGGCACCGCCCAGACTGGCCCGCCGCAGCCTGCCATCGACGATGTGCAGATCGAGCAGGGCCGACGCACAGCGCAGCGCCGCGGTCAGTAACGGCGGAACATCAAGGGCCACACTGGCTTCGGCCAGCGCGGTGATGGCAAGCCCGTTCCAGGCGGTGACGATCTTGTCGTCGCGCGCGGGCTGCGCCCGGGTCAGCCTCGAGGCCAACAAGGTCGTCCGCACCCGCTCGAAGCGTGCGGCGTCGTCGGGATCGGCCAGCAGCTGCAGCACCGACGTCCCGTGTTCGAAGGTCCCGTCGTCAGTGACATCGAAAAGGGTTGCCGCCCAATGTCCGTCGTCATCGCCGAGTACTTCGCGCAGCTGCTCGGGCGTCCACACGTACGTCGAGCCCTCGACACCGGCGGCGTCGGCATCGAGCGCAGAGGTGAACATGTCACCCTCGGCGAGGTCGTCGAGCAGGAATCCCGCGGTCTGGGCGGCGATCCGCCGTGCCAGTGGATCACCCGTTCGCCGGGCCCAGTGCGCGTAGGCCCGCAGCAGTAAGGCGTTGTCGTACAACATCTTCTCGAAATGTGGCACCACCCAGTCGGCGTCGACGCTGTAACGCGCGAAGCCACCGGCCAGCTGGTCGTAGATACCGCCGCGGGCCATCGCCGTCCCTGTGCGGATCACCGAACCCAGCGACAGCGGCGAGCCGGTGCGCTCGAACGTGCGCAACAGCGCCTCCAGCAGTGCCGACGGCGGGAACTTCGGCGCCCGGCCGAAGCCGCCGCGCTCGAGGTCCTCGTCGCGCAGGATCGCCGAGGCGGCGTGGTCGCACAGCGCGGCGTCGATCTCCGGACCGCCGTCGGGCAGGCCGGCCGCCATCTTCCGCAGCTCCCCGGCCACTTGATCGGAGGCCTCCTCGACCTCGTCCCGGCGGGTCGTCCACGTCTCGGCGACCGCGTCCATCAGCTGCAGAAATTGCGGCTTCGGGTAGTAGGTGCCACAGAAGAACGGCCGGCCGTCGGGGGTCAGGAAGCACGTCATCGGCCAGCCGCCCTGCCCGGTCATCGCCACCGTCGCGTTCATGTACACCGCGTCGAGGTCGGGGCGCTCCTCGCGGTCGACCTTGATGCACACGAAATTGGCGTTGGCCACCGCGGCGACGTCCTCGGACTCGAAGGACTCGTGGGCCATCACGTGGCACCAATGGCAGGCGGCATAACCGACCGACAGCAGGATCGGCACGTCGCGGGCGACGGCCTCGGCGAGCGCCTCGGGGGTCCACTGCTGCCAGTGGACGGGATTGTCAGCGTGCTGACGCAGGTAGGGGCTGGTGGCGCTGGCGAGCGCGTTAACCGCCGGGCTCATGCGGGGGCTTCGTGAGATCGGGCTCGGCCGTCTCGACGGACTCCTCGTCGAAACTCTTCGGCAGCTTCTTGAGATGCCGGTTCATCGACCACACCAGGGCGAACACGCAGATCAGCAGGATCACGACGATCAACAGGCCCAGCGGGCTGGCCTTGCCGAAGTCCGGGCCGGTGTTCTTCGGCGGCTCCGCCAGCACCGACACGACCGTCGCGGTCAACAGGTCTCTCACTCAAAGATCTCGATTCCGGCGAACAGATCGTCTTCGGGCAGTTTGGCGGGGACCCGTGAACGAGCCAGCTCGAACTCCTCGGTGGGCCACAACCGCTGCTGCCACTCTATGGGCGTCGCGAAGAAGAATCCGTCGGGGTCGATCTGGGTGGCGTGCGCTTTCAGCGCCTCGTCGCGCTGGTTGAAGTACTCCGAGCACAGCACCCGGGTGGTCACCCGCCCGGCGAAGATGTCGATCTCGGGATCCCACTTCTTCAACCAGTCCGCGAACGGACCCTCCTGGCCGTGCTTGGCGAACTCGTCCTGCAGCAGCTGCAGCCGGGCACGCAGGAAGCCGTGGTTGTAGTACAGCTTGCTGACCGTCCACGGTTCACCGGCGTCGGGATACAGCCGGTAGTCGGCGGCAGCCTCGTAGGCGGCCACCGAAACCTGGTGGCAGCGAATGTGATCCGGGTGCGGGTAGCCGCCGTTCTCGTCGTAGGTCGTCATGACGTGCGGACGGAATTCCCGGATCAGCTTCACCAACGCTTCCACCGGCTCTTCCAGCGGCACCACCGCGAAGCAGCCGTCAGGCAGCGGCGGCAGCGGGTCGCCCTCGGGCAGCCCGGAGTCGACGAACCCCAGCCACCGGTGTTCGACACCCAGGATCTCGGCCGCTCTGGCCATCTCGTCACGGCGGACATCGGCGATCCGGTCACGCACTTCCGCCAGGTCCATCGCCGGGTTCAGGATGTCGCCCCGCTCGCCGCCGGTCAGCGTCACCACCTGGACCCGGTGACCTTCGGCGGCATAGCGCGCGGCCGTCGCCGCGCCCTTGCTGGACTCGTCGTCCGGATGGGCGTGAACGGCCATCAACCGCAGTTCGGTCACGTCTCCCCTGTACCTGTTCATGCGCTGGTCATTGCTTACGTGCTGATGCAACAGTTTCAGCACGCCCTATAGTCCAATAGTTCCATCCGGGGCGTGGATACCCGTAATCGAAGCCTGCTGACGAGAGACGCACTGCATACCGATGACCGACAGTCCCCCGCAGCCCCCGGCGTCGCGATACGGGCGCCAGGGCCTGCCCGCGGCCACCCGGCGCCGGGTGGCGTTCGCGCTGGGTGTGCTGGTTCTGGCCGCCGGCGTGGTGCTCGCGCTGGTCGCCTATCAGCGCTTCGAGGGCAACGACGTCGAGGGCACGATCGCCTCCTATCAGGTGGTGGATGACCAGACCGTCTCGGTGACGATCAGCGTGACCCGAAAGGACCCGTCGCAGCCGGTGCACTGCATCGTGCGGGTGCGCAGCCACGACGGCGACGAGACGGGCCGCCGAGAAATTCTGGTTCCGCCGTCCGACGCGGCAACGGTGCAGGTCACGACGTTGGTGAAATCGTACAAACGGCCGTTTGTCGGCGATATCTACGGCTGCGGGACCGACGTCCCCGGCTACCTGGTGGCGGCCTGACCGGCGTCGGGAAAACGAACAGCGAACTGCGAATGTATGAAAACCGACCGTCGTCGCGGTGGTAGACTACTTCGATACACGGTTCCTGCTGGGAGCCGTGTATTGCTTCATTAGCGCGTTTGCTCGCAGCTCTTCGATGGCAATACACGCGGAGTCATCCGCATGTTCCCGGCAGCGACGACAGACTGCAACGCGAACATCGCGGAACCAACGAATGAGGAGCGCGACGATGACCGACACCCAGGTGACCTGGCTTACCCAGGAGTCGTATGACCGGCTCAAGGTCGAACTGGATCAGTTGATCGCCAACCGTCCGGTCATCGCCGCCGAGATCAACGACCGTCGCGAAGAGGGCGACCTGCGCGAGAACGGCGGCTACCACGCGGCCCGTGAGGAGCAGGGCCAGCAGGAAGCCCGGATCCGCCAGTTGCAGGAGTTGCTGAACACCGCCAAGGTGGGCGAGGCGCCCAAGCAGTCCGGTGTCGCGCTGCCCGGTTCGGTGGTCAAGGTCTACTACGACGGCGACGAGTCCGACACCGAGACCTTCCTGATCGCCACCCGCCAGGAGGGCATCGACCACGACAAGCTCGAGGTCTACTCGCCGAAGTCCCCGCTGGGCGGCGCCCTGCTGGACGCCAAGGTCGGCGACACCCGCGAATACAACGTGCCCAGCGGCAAGACCGTGAAGGTCACGCTGGTCAGCGCCGAGCCCTACCACTCGTAGCTCCCGGCCCTTGGCGCGCATCGCCGAAGACCTTCTCCTTCTGCTGCTCGACAACGCCGCAGCCCAGCCAGGCTTGGAGCCGGCGCTTCGGCAACGGCTGTTGGCGGGCGCGGTGCTGCTGGACCTCGCCTACGACTGCCGCGTTCGACCAGCACTGCCCGGGGAGCCGGTACCTGGCGACTACTTGGTCGTGTTGACGGGACCGCCCCCGCTGGATCCCGTCGTGCGTCCCGCGCTGGCACTTCTGCACGAGGCACCGATCACCGCAAGCGTCGCGATCGGCAAGCTGCGCAAGCACACTGAGGATCAGGTGCTCGATCAGCTGTTGCGAACCGGGCAGATCCATCAGATTGCGTTGTCGCAGAATCGTTTTCGCCGCAATTCCTACGCATGGCCGCTGGCTAGCCGGGCGCGGGTGGATGCGGCCCGCTCGGCGCTGCTGGCGGCATTGTTCGACGGGCACCGTCCAGATCCGGTGACGGCGGGCATCGTCTCGCTGCTGCATGCGGTGCACGGACTCGGCGCGGTGCTGAGCCTCAATGACCGCGGTTGGCAGTGGGTCAGCGACCGTGCCAGCGAAATCGCGAGTGGCACATGGGTCGACGACAACAAGATGGCCGACGTCAACCTCGCGGTGACGACCGCGGCAGTGCGCGCCGCGCTAGTTTAGGGCCTGCTCCAGGTCGCCAAGCAGGTCCGCGGGGTCCTCGATACCCACCGACAGACGGACGAGGTCGTCAGGCACCTCGAGCTGCGAGCCCGCGGTCGACGCGTGCGTCATCGCGCCGGGATGTTCGATCAGCGACTCCACCCCGCCCAGCGATTCGGCGAGAATGAAAACCTCTGTGCGCGAACACAACCGGCGTGCCGCATCCGCGCCACCGCGCATCCGCACCGACACCATGCCACCGAATCCGCTCATCTGACGGGCGGCGACCTCGTGGCCGGGATGGCTGGGCAGGCCGGGATAGAGCACGTGGCTCACCGCGGCGTGCTCGACGAGCAACTCGGCGACCTTGGCGGCATTGGAGCTGTGCCGCTGCATGCGCAGCTCCAGAGTCTTCAGACCGCGCATCGTCAGGTAGGCGTCGAACGGACCGGGCACCGCACCGGCACCGTTCTGCAGGAAGGCGAACTTGGTGTCGAGTTCCTCGTCATTGGTCACCAACGCACCGCCAACGACATCGGAGTGGCCGCCGACGTACTTGGTCGTCGAGTGCAGCACGATGTCGGCGCCCAGGTTCAGCGGCTGCTGCAGTGCCGGGGAGGCAAATGTGTTGTCCACCAACACCTTCTGGCCTCCGACGGCGGCGACCTCGGCGATCCCGGTGATGTCGGCGATCGACAGCAGCGGGTTGGTTGGCGTCTCCACCCAGATCAGCTTGGTGTCGGCGGTGATCGCCGCACGCACCGCGTCGAGGTCGGACAGGGCGACAGGGGTGTGCCGCACTCCCCACTGGGTGAACACCTTGTCGATGAGCCGGAATGTGCCGCCGTAGGCGTCGTCGGGGATGACGACATGATCACCGGGGCGCAAAACGGCGCGCAGTGCGCAGTCGGTGGCGGCCATGCCGGAGCTGAACGCGCGCCCGAACGTGCCGTCCTCGACCGCGGCCAGTACCGCCTCCAGCGCGGCCCGCGTCGGATTTCCGGTGCGGGCGTATTCGAACCCGCCCCGCAGTCCGCCCACGCCATCCTGGGCGAACGTGCTGCTCGCATAGATCGGGGCATTGACGGCCCCGGTCGCCGGGTCAGGCCGGTATCCAGCGTGGATGGCCCTGGTCGCGAACCCTTGTGCCCGGTGCCGGTCGGCGGCACTGCGTTGCTCACTCATCGGTTCGAGCCTATCGGCTCAGACGGTCAGAGCGGCACGCAGATAGTCGACATGATTTTATCGGCGAGCGTCTGCCGCTTGGCATCCCACAGCGGGAAGAGATACCCGATGTAGCAGACGAGCGAGTCGACATAATGAGCGAGCTGGCGGACGAACGACATGCCGAATCCGATGGGCTGACCGGTCTTCTCGCTGATCACCTTGAACTTCAGCACCGACTTCCCGATGCTGGATCCGGTCTTGCCCTGCCGGTACAGGTTCCAGAGCCCGAACGCCACCATGCCGAGCACGCACAGCAAGAACACGATGACCCCGACGCCCGACGGCTCCGACGTGCACTTCGAGGTGTAGTCGTAGCTGCCCGACGAGATGCACCGCTGCTCACCGGTGGCGAAGAACATGACCATGCCGATGCCGTAGAGCACGAAGATCGGTATCGCGTCGATGAGCGAGGCGCCGACCCGGCTGATCCACGGGGTGTAGGCCTCCGTGGGCAGGACACCGACCACATTCGGGGGCGGGTACGAGTAGTAACCCTGCGGCGGCGGGTAATAGCCCGGCGGAGGTGGCGGGTACTCGCCGGGCGGCGGATATCCGCCCGGCGGTGGCTGCGTCATCGAGACCCGGCTACAGCGGCACGCAGACCGTCGACACGATCTTGTCGGCGATCGTCTGCCGCTTGGCGTCCCACAGCGGGAACAGGTAGCCGATGTAGCAGATGATGCCGTCGACGAAGTGGCAGATCTGGCGCACGATCGACATGACGAATCCGATGGGCTGACCGGTCTTTTCGCTGATGACCTTGAACTTCAGCACCGACTTGCCGATGGTCGACCCGGTCTTGCCCTGGCGGTATAGGTTCCAGAACGCGAACACCGCGGCGGCGGCGATGAAGGCGAACAGCACGATCATCCCGAGAGCCGACGGCTGCGACGTGCAGGAGACCCCGTAGTTGTTGTCCTCTGTGTTCGAAATGCAGTTGTTCTCACCGGTCGCGAACGCCACGATTTCGCCGATACCGACCAGGATGCCGGGGATCAGCCCGTCGATGATCCAGGCCCCGACCCGCTTGATCCACGGGGTGTAGGCCTCCTTGGGCAGCACCGCCGCGCCGGGTACCGGCGGTGGGTAATTGCCGGGCGGGGGCGGCGGATAGTTGCCCGGGGGCGGGTAGTTACCGGGCGGGGGCGGTTGCGTCATCGATGTCCTTGTCTTAAACGGGAAGGCAGACGGTCGACAAGATCTTGTCGGCCAGCGACTGCCGCTTGGAATCCCACAGCGGGAACAAGACGGCGACGAGCCAGACGATGCCGAAGCACAGGTAGGCGGCGACGTTGTAGAGCACCTCACGCACAATCGACAGCCAGAAACCGATTGGCTGCCCGGTCTTTTCGCTGACCACCTTGAACTTCATGATCGACTTGCCGATGCTGGAACCCGTCTTACCCTGGCGGTATCCCAGGTTCCAGATCACGAAGGCGTAGGCCAGCACGATCGAGAGGGCCAGCGCTGTCTGGCCGGTCGTGGAGGCGCCCGTCGCGCAGAACTCACCGAGGTTGTATTCGGAGGAATCGGTCACGCACGCCGTCTCCTGGGTGGCGGCCAGTACGCCGGCGCCGATCCCGGCGATGATGAACACCGGGATGTAGTCGATGATCCACGCGACGACGCGGGTGAACCACGGCGTGTACGCGCTCTGCGGCAACTGCGGGACCGGCTGACCGGGGGGCGGTGCGGCGTAGCCGGCGCCGGGAGGCGGCGGCGCATAGCCACCCTGCGGCGGAGGCGGCGGCGGGTAGCTTCCGGGCGGGGGCGGCGGGGTGTAGCCGCCACCGGGCGGCGGAAAACCTCCGGACGGCGGAGGCGGCGGGGGGTAGTTCCCCGGCGGGGGGCCCGGCGGTTGTTCAGTCATGGCACGCCTTCCACATCCGAGTGATCACCTGGGGTGAAGCGGCATAAATGTACCTGAGAAGTGCCTGCGCATCGCGTTAAAGCGGAATCTTCATCTAGCCGACATATCCGGCGTCAACGTCGGATGAATATTTGCACAAGCAACAATATTAGCGCCGGCGCGCCCCGTCGGAGAGGAAGCCGAGCAGATCGTGGCGGGTGATGACGCCGACGGGCTTGCCGTCCTCGACGACCATGAGCGCATCCCACTCCCGCAGCGATTTGGCGGCCGAACTGACCAGCTCCCCCGAGCCGATCAGCGGCAGCGGCTTGCCCATGTGGAGCGACACCGCGTCGGCGAGCTTGGCCCGACCCTCGAACACCGCCGACAGCAACTCGCGCTCGGACACGCTGCCTGCCACTTCACCGGCCATGACCGGGGGTTCGGCACCGACGACGGGCATCTGGGAGACGCCGTACTCGCGGAGGATGCCGATGGCGTCGCGCACGGTCTCCTGTGGATGGGTGTGGACCAGGTCGGGCAGCGCGCCGGACTTGCCGCGCAGCACGTCGCCGACAGTCGGCTCGACGACCGAGCCGTCCAGGCGGGAGCGCAGGAACCCGTACGACGACATCCACCCGTCGTTGAAGATCTTGGACAGATAGCCGCGCCCACCGTCGGGCAGCAGGACCACGACCAGCGAATCCGGACCCGCCTCCTGTGCCACCTTGAGCGCGGCGACCACCGCCATCCCGCACGAACCGCCGACCAACAAGGCCTCTTCGCGGGCCAGGCGCCGGGTCATGTCGAAGGAATCGGCGTCGGAGACCGCGATGATCTCGTCGGGTACCGACGGGTCGTAGGCGGCCGGCCAGAAGTCCTCGCCGACACCCTCGACCAGGTAGGGCCGACCGGTGCCGCCGGAGTACACCGAGCCCTCCGGGTCGGCGCCGATCACCTTCACCGTGCCGCCGGACACCTCTTTGAGGTACCGCCCGGCGCCGGTGATCGTGCCGCCGGTGCCGACGCCTGCGACGAAGTGGGTGACCTTGCCGTCGGTGTCGGCCCAGATCTCCGGACCGGTCGTCTCGTAGTGGCTGGCCGGCCCATTCGGGTTGGAGTACTGGTCGGGCTTCCAGGCACCGTCGATCTCGGTGACCAATCGGTTGGAGACGCTGTAGTAGCTGTCCGGATGGTCCGGTGCCACTGCCGTCGGGCAGACGACCACCTCGGCGCCGTAGGCGCGCAATACGTTCTGCTTGTCTTCGCTGACCTTGTCGGGGCACACAAAGATGCACTTGTAACCGCGGCGCTGCGCGACCAGAGCCAGCCCGACCCCGGTGTTGCCGGACGTGGGTTCGACGATCGTGCCCCCCGGCTTGAGCTCGCCGCTGGCCTCGGCGGCGTCGATCATCTTGGCGGCGATCCGGTCCTTGGCACTACCGCCGGGACTGACGTACTCGATCTTTGCGGCGACCAACCCCGAGCCCTCCGGAACGACGGAGTTCAGTTGGACCAGTGGGGTGTTGCCGATCAGCTCGCTGATGTGCGCCGCGATTCGCATGCCTACATCGTGTCAGGCCGAGCGCCGAACCGGTTAGCCGGTCGCTTCGCGGATGTACTCGCCGATCTGGCGCAGTGAGCGCTTGGCTTCCGGGATCAGCGGCGCCGCGAGCTGGAAGTCGTGGATCTGGCCCGGCCACACCCGCACTTCGGTGGGCACACCGGAGGCGGCGAGCCGCCGCGCGGCCAGCCGTGCGTCGTGCAGCAAGACCTCCGACCCCGACACATGGATCAGCGTGCGCGGAAGTCCCGGTTCGATGTGGTCGAGCGGTTCGTAGACGCCCTCGGGTTCACCGTCGACGATGTTCTTCGCGGCCGCCCGCGCGACCAACGCGACCAACGCGTCGAAAGCCTTGGGCGGGAACATCGCATCGGTGTGGCTGTTCGGGTGGGTGAGCTTCTGCTCCTGGTCGAGCTGCAGCAGCGGCGAGATGGCCACCAGCGCCGCGGGCTCTTCACCGAGCGCCTGCAGCCGCTGCGCCAGTGTGAGCGCCAGATAGCCGCCGGCGGAGTCGCCGGCCAGCACGATCTGATCGGGCTCGTAGCCGCGCATCCGCAGCCACTGGTAGGCGTCGAAGCAGTCGTCGACGGCATTGCCGATGGAGTGCTTGGGGATCAGCCGGTAATCGACGACCAGCACCGGCGAGTCGGCGAACTTCGACAGCGCGACCGAGATCCGGCTGTGCGAGTTCACGCCACAGGTCAGGAATGCGCCACCGTGCATGTAGAGCACGACGCGGCGATGCCCGTCCGCGGGCAGCACGCCGGGTGCGCGGACCAGCTGTGCCGACGCGTTCGGCAGCCCGACCGTGGCGCGGACCGTACCCGGGGTGGGCAGCAGCGCGCGGGCGACGAAGTCGACCAAGCCGAAGGGCCATGGCCAATGCGGGACGTGACTGAGGACGGCCAACGTGGGCCACATGGTGACGCGGGTGCCGATCGATACGAGCCTCGCGGCAACACTGGGGCCGCTCTCGACGACTTCGACCGGGGCGCCGTCACTTACCGGGTAACGCCGCGGACTTGCGCGATGCGGGGCCGAGGCCCGGACCTTGCTGGGTGCGGTCATCGTCAACACTCCCTACGCCAATGTAGATACGTGTCCCGGGCGGTCGAGCGAAGCCCGGTGACTTAGCTTGCCACGCGTATTACCTACAACAACTAACGATCTGATTTCTTACCGGATCTGATACCTCTCCGTAATCGCGGGGCCACCGTCGCGACCCGATTCACGCCCGAGCAGCACCTAAACTGGTCCCGTGGGCATACGCGCTCCGCGAAAGTCGACAGCGGCGTTGGCAGCAGCGGGAGTTCTGGCATCGACCGGCACCGCTGTGCTCGGTGCGCGCAGTTTGCTCAGCGGCCAGGCGGATCAAGTGCGCAATGTCATCCCCAAGTCCTGGGACGTGCCGCCGCGCGCCGACGGCGTCTACGCCCCCGGCGGCGGGCCGGTCCGCCGCTGGGAACGCGGTGTGCCGTACGACCTTCATCTGATGGTGTTCGGCGACTCGACGGCCACCGGCTACGGCTGTCGCACCGCCGACGAGGTGCCCGGGGTGTTGATCGCCCGGGGGGTTGCCGAGGAGTCCGGCAAGCTGATCCGGTTGTCCACCAAGGCAATCGTGGGGGCCACGTCGAAGGGCCTGTCCGGCCAGGTCGATGCCATGTTCGTGGCGGGCCCGCCGCCCGACGCGGCAGTGATCATGATCGGCGCCAACGACATCACCGCCCTCAACGGGCTGGCCGCGTCGGCGCGTCGGCTCGGCGCGGCCGTACAGCGCCTGCGCTCTTCGGGCGCGGTCGTCGTCGTCGGGACGTGCCCCGATTTCGGTGTCATCAAAGACATCCCGCAGCCGCTGCGGTTGACCGCCCGCTCGCGCGGGCTGCGGCTGGCGCGCGCGCAGGCGAACGCGGTGCGCGCCGCCGGTGGCGTCCCGGTGCCGCTGGCCGACCTGCTCGCACCGAACTTCCTGCAGGCGCCCGAGCTGATGTTCTCCGAAGACCGCTATCACCCGTCGGCGGCCGGATACGCGCTGGCCGCCAACCAGCTGCTGCCCGCCTTGTGCCACGCCCTCGGCGAGTGGACCGGGGCGACCGTTCCCGATCTGCCGTGGGCCACCCGCGCGGAAGTCCGGGCACTGACCGACCGGCTCGGACCGCTGATGCGGCTGCTCCGCAGGAGGACCACCGGGGTCCCCGCACCGATCGTGGTGACCGCGAGCTAGGTTCGTGTGCAGTCTCG
Organism: Mycobacterium sp. BK086; assembly: GCA_004362315.1. GTDB lineage: Bacteria > Actinomycetota > Actinomycetes > Mycobacteriales > Mycobacteriaceae > Mycobacterium. The sequence goes on along the minus strand of SNWL01000007.1, from coordinate 187,599 downwards.
CTGCACCCCAAGCTGCATACCTCACGAGGAGCCTGTCTCATGCCCGAAGCCGTCATTGTTTCCACTGCCCGCTCGCCGATCGGGCGCGCGCAGAAGGGGTCGCTGGTCAGCATCCGCCCCGACGATCTGGCCGCGCAGATGGTGCGCGCCGCCCTGGACAAGGTGCCCGCGCTGGATCCCCGCGAGATCGACGACCTGATCATGGGTTGCGGCCAGCCCGGCGGTGAGTCCGGCTTCAACATCGGCCGTGTCGTCGCCGTCGAACTGGGCTACGACTTCATGCCGGGCACCACGGTGAACCGCTACTGCTCCTCGTCGCTGCAGAGCACTCGGATGGCCTTCCACGCGATCAAGGCGGGCGAAGGCCATGCATTCATCTCCGCCGGGGTCGAGACCGTCTCGCAGTTCGGCAAGGGCAGTGCCGACGGCTGGCCGGACACCAAGAACTCGCTGTTCGGCGAGGCGCAGGAGCGGTCGACGGCGGCGTCCGCCGGTGCCGAGGAGTGGCACGACCCGCGCGAAGACGGCCTGATCCCGGACGTCTACATCGCGATGGGCCAGACCGCCGAGAACGTGGCGCTGCACACCGGCATCAGCCGCGAGGATCAGGACCACTGGGGTGTGCGGTCGCAGAACCGTGCCGAGGAAGCGATCAACAGCGGCTTCTTCGCGCGGGAGATCACGCCCGTCACGCTGCCGGACGGCACCGTCGTCAGCACCGACGACGGCCCGCGCGCCGGGACCACCTACGAGAAGATCAGCCAGCTCAAGCCGGTGTTCCGGCCCAACGGCACAATCACGGCCGGCAATGCCTGCCCGCTGAACGACGGCGCCGCCGCCGTCGTGATCATGTCCGACACCAAGGCCAAGGAACTGGGGCTGACCCCACTGGCCCGCATCGTGTCGACCGGGGTGTCCGGGCTGTCGCCGGAGATCATGGGCTTGGGCCCGATCGAGGCCGTCAAGAAGGCGCTGGCGCAGGCGAAGATGTCGATTTCCGACATCGACCTGTACGAGATCAACGAGGCGTTCGCGGTCCAGGTGCTCGGCTCTGCGCGGGCGCTGGGCATGGACGAGGACAAGCTCAATGTCTCCGGCGGCGCGATCGCGCTGGGGCACCCGTTCGGCATGACGGGCGCGCGGATCACGGCCACGCTGTTGAACAACCTGCAGACCCACGACAAGACGTTCGGCATCGAGACGATGTGCGTCGGCGGCGGCCAGGGCATGGCGATGGTGGTCGAGCGGCTCTCGTAGCTTCCGCATCGAGTGTGCGTGCAGATCCGTGAATCACGCGATTCTTCGCTCTGTACGCACACTCGATGACCATGCGCGGTCGAGTCGTCGCAGGATCTCGGTTCGGTGCATGCCGGCGACCACGCGGATCACGATCCAGCCCAGTTCGGCCAACACTTCGTGCCGAACGATGTCGTGGCGGGCCTGCTCTGGATCGCTGCGATGATGCGCGCCGTCGTACTCAACAGCGATCATCGCGTCCTCCCAGCCCATATCGAGGAAGTACCGCGGAAAACCGTCGCCGCAGTCGATCGGTATCTGCGTGCGCGGGCGGGGATATTTCGCGTCGATGACCAATAGCCGCAACCACGTCTCCTGTGGCGATTGCGCACCTGGATCATGCAGTGCCAGTGCGGCATTCAGCCTGCGGACATGTCGCGAACCCGGGTGCCGCCGCATCACCTCAAGTACTTCTTCCTGACTGAATCCACTTGCGCGGCCCAGTGCGTCAAGCCTGCCGACAGCGTCGTTTCTGGCCAACCAACGGCCCAGGTCGAAGGCGGTACGAGCGGGCGTGGTTACTGGCATACCGGCGATCAGCACACGCTCTTCAGGAGAGAGAGCATCGCGATGCGTCATGATGCCGCGCGGGGCACGCGGATTGGCATGGTTGAGATCGATGGCCGCGTCGTCGTGAACCCACTTGGCTCCGTGCAGGGCCGACGCCGCGACGCCGCTGACGATCCCCTGTTGACCAGACCATAGCCACGCGGCCTCAGTCCGCTGTCGCAACGTCGGGACTGTGCCGTCGTTGGGCAAGTAAACGTCTGGGAAAACGGCGCGGTAGCTGTTGCGGAGTCGGTATTTGTTCACGACGTCGCCGTTGGCGAGCGCACGACTGCCGACAAAGGGCCTCTCCATCCGGCCAGAGTCGAAGGTGTCTCTGACCCCGATGGACTCGCGAAGGCAGGGTTCGACGGACCGTGTGGATGCGCGCCAGGCTGTGGATTGCGTCGAGTGTGCGTGCAGATCGCCAAACCGCACGATTTTTGGATCTGCACGCACACTCGACGCAAAAACAAAGCCCCGGCCTGCGAAGGCCGGGGCTTTGTTCGTGAAGACAGCTAGCGCTGCTGGAAGTACGACAGCAGTCGCAGGATCTCGATGTAGAGCCAGACCAGCGTCACGGTCAGGCCGAGGGCCACGCCCCAGGCCGCCTTCTCCGGAGCACCGGCGCGGATCATCTGGTCCGCGGCGTCGAAGTCGATCAGGAAGCTGAACGCCGCGAGCGCGATGACGAACAGCGAGAAGATGATGGCCACCGGGCCGCCGCTGCGCAGGCCGAGGCCCTCGCCACCACCGACACCGAACATCGCCAACACGAAGTTGCCGAGCATCAGCACCAGCACGCCGACCATCGCAGCGACGATCATGCGGGTGAACTTCGGGGTCACCCGGATGGCGCCGGTCTTGTAGACGACGAGCATGCCGAAGAACACGCCGATGGTGCCCAGCACCGCCTGGCTGATCATCACGCCGGCGTTGGCACCGGACACGACGACGTTGGCGAAGACGAACGAGATGGCGCCGACGAACAGGCCCTCGAGCGCCGCGTAGCTGAGCACGATGGCCGGGTTGTCCTGCTTACGGCCGAACGTGGCGATCAGCACCAGGACCAGGCCGCCGAGTCCACCGATCAGGGTGAGCGGCATGGCCAGCGCGAGGTTCGCCGACACGATGAAGTAGGAGATGACGGCGACCACGGACAGCACACCGAGGGTGATGCCGGTCTTGGTGACGACGTCGTCGATCGTCATGGGCCGCGAGACGCCGGTCTGCGGCTGGTAGGCGCCCACGTAAGGGTCAGCCTGGTATGCCACCTGCTGGGCACCGGCGACACCGGTGCCGAATTGTGCGTATCCGCCCTGCTGCCTGGGCAGCGAACGAAATACCGGGTTGCTGGTCTCCCGCACCGTCGGAATCCTCTCCTGGAAGTCGCGTAACGCACCGTCAACGAACGGCGTCTGGAACCGGTTCCCAGGAAGTCCACAACTTTTTTCCCGGCGTGTCCGGCGTTACAAAGCCTGACCTTACCTGTGGACGGTATCCGGCGGGTCACGAACTTTCGTCGACTGGTAAAACTAGGACATCCAACCTTTTACCGACGGAAGGACCTCGCTGCCGTGACGGCTGAATCCGACGAAGTCGTGACCTATATCGAGGGCGGCATCGGCTTCCTGACGCTCAACCGGCCCAAGGCCATCAACTCGCTGACCCACAACATGGTCACGATCATCGCCAAGGCGATCACCGACTGGGCGAATGACGACGACGTGCGCGCGGTGATCCTCGCCGGCGCCGGCGAGCGCGGCCTGTGCGCCGGCGGCGACGTGGTGGCGATCTATCACAGCGCCCGCGCCGACGGTTCCGAAGCCCGCCAGTTCTGGCTCGACGAATACCGGCTCAACGCGCAGATCGCGGAATACCCGAAGCCCTACGTCTCGATCATGGACGGCATCGTGATGGGTGGTGGCGTCGGCGTCGCCGCGCACGGAAGCGTCCGCGTGGTCACCGACACCTCGAAGATCGCCATGCCGGAGGTCGGTATCGGTTTCATCCCCGACGTCGGCGGCACCTATCTGCTGTCTCGCGCCCCCGGCGGGCTCGGACTGCACGCCGCGTTGACCGGCGCCCCGTTCTCCGCGGCCGATGCCATCGCGCTCGGATTCGCCGACCACTACATCCCGCATGTGCAGCTCGAGGGATTCGTGGCGGCGATCGTCGCCGACGGCGTGGACGCGGCAGTCAAGGCCTTCGCCGCCGATCCCCCACCGAGTCACCTTGTGGCCCAGCGGGATTGGATCGACGAATGCTACGCGGGCGAGAGCATCGCCGATATCATCGCCGCCCTGCGCGGTCACGACAACGAGGAAGCCCAGAAGGCCGCCGAGCTGATCGCCTCGCGTTCCCCCATCGCGGCGTCCGTCACGCTCGCATCGGTGCGCCGCGCAGCCGACCTCGCGACGCTGGAAGACGTTCTGGTGCAGGAGTACCGGGTGTCCTCGGCGTCGCTCGACTCCCACGACCTCGTGGAGGGTATCCGCGCGCAGCTCGTGGACAAGGATCGCAACCCCACGTGGGACCCGCCGTCGCTGGCAGCGGTGACCGACGAGGATGTGGAACAGTACTTCGCGCCGGCAGACCCGGACCTGACCTTCAAGTGAGGACATGATGAGCCCCGAGAACTTTGAAACCATTCTGGTCGACCGCGACGAGCGGGTCGGCACCATCACGCTCAACCGCCCCCAGGCGCTCAACGCCCTCAACAGCCAGGTGATGGTCGAGGTCACCACGGCCGCCGCCGAATTCGATGCCGATCCCGGTATCGGCGCCATCGTCATCACCGGCAGCGCCAAGGCGTTCGCGGCCGGCGCCGACATCAAGGAGATGGCGACGCTGTCGTTCTCCGAGGTGTTCGACGCCGACTTCTTCGCAGCCTGGGGCAAGCTCGCCGCGATTCGCACGCCCACCATCGCGGCGGTGGCGGGTTACGCCCTCGGCGGCGGCTGCGAGCTGGCGATGATGTGCGACGTGCTGATCGCCGCAGATACCGCGAAGTTCGGCCAGCCCGAGATCAAGTTGGGCGTGCTGCCGGGCATGGGCGGCTCGCAACGCCTGACCCGTGCGATCGGCAAGGCCAAGGCGATGGACCTGATCCTGACCGGCCGCACGATCGACGCCGCCGAGGCCGAGCGCAGCGGACTGGTGTCGCGGGTGGTGCCGGCCGATGACCTGCTCACCGAGGCCAAGGCGGTCGCGACGACGATCTCGCAGATGTCGCGCTCGGCCGCGCGGATGGCCAAGGAAGCGGTCAACCGCGCCTTCGAGTCCACCCTCACCGAAGGCCTGCTCTACGAGCGCCGCCTGTTCCATTCCGCCTTCGCCACCGACGACCAGACCGAGGGCATGGCGGCCTTCACCGAGAAGCGCACTCCGAACTTCACGCACCGCTAAGGTGCTGTCGTGAGCGAAGCCGAGCCGGAGCAGTCCGAACCCACCGACTCGGCGGTCGCTACCGAGCAGCCACCTACACCGGAGCCCGAAACCGCCCCCCGCCAGGACTGGTGGCAGCGGCATTACACCTTCACCGGAACCGCAGTGGCACTGCTGTTCCTGTGGCTGTCGCTGACCCCGTCGCTGCTGCCGCGCGGGCCGCTGTTCCAAGGGCTGGTCTCCGGCGCCGCCGGCGCCATCGGTTATGCCCTCGGGGTATTCGCAGTCTGGGTCGTCCAGTTCATGCTGTCGCGGGACAACAGTCCGCACGCGCCGCGGTGGGCCTGGCCGGTGCTTGTTGTGGTCGGCATCATCGGCCTGGTTTTCGCGATCTACTACTTCCACGTCTGGCAAGACCAGGTGCGCGACCTGATGGGCGTGCCGCGGCTCACCTGGTACAACTACCCGCAGGCAGCCATCATCGGCGTGATCGTCCTGTTCGTCTTCGTCGAAATCGGCCAGCTGGTAGGCAAACTCGTCAGGTACCTGGTTCGGCAGCTCAATCGCTTTGCGCCGCCGCGTATCTCAGCCGTCGTGGTGATGGCGATCCTGCTGAGCGTGACCATCGCCGTGCTCAACGGCGTCGTGATCAGGGGCGGAATGAGCTTCCTGAACAGTACTTTCGCCTCGGTGAACGACGAGATGGATCCCGACAATCCAGCACCGACCACGTCGCTGCGCTCGGGCGGGCCCGGCTCACTGGTCCCGTGGAACACCGTCGGGCATCAGGGCCGGGTGTTCGTCGCCGGTGGTCCCACCGTCGAGCAGCTGACGAAATTCAACGGGGCACCCGCGGTGGAACCGATCCGCGCCTACGCCGGCAAGAACTCCGCCGACGGAATCAAGGCGGCCGCCGCGCTTGCCGCGCGTGAACTGGAGCGGACCGGTGGATTCCAGCGCAAGGTGATCGCGGTCGCGACGACGACGGGCACCGGCTGGATCAACGAGGCCGAAGCCTCCGCTCTGGAGTACATGTACAACGGCGACACCGCGATCGTGAGCATGCAGTACTCGTTCCTCCCGAGCTGGTTGTCGTTCCTGGTGGACAAGGAGAACGCCCGCCAGGCCGGTCAAGCACTGTTCGAGGCGGTCGACGCGCGACTGCGCGAGATGCCCGAAGCGAAGCGGCCCAAAATCGTGGTGTTCGGCGAGAGCCTGGGCAGCTTCGGCGGTGAGGCGCCGTTCCTGAGCCCGAACAACATCATCGCCCGCACCGACGGCGCTCTGTTCTCCGGTCCGACGTTCAACAACACGATGTGGGACGACGTCACGGTCAATCGCGACGATGACTCCCCGATGTGGCTGCCGATCTACGACCAGGGCGAGAACATCCGATTCGCCGCGCGCCCGGACAATTTGGGCCGCCCCGAGAAATCATGGGGCTACCCGCGGATCGTCTACCTGCAGCACGCGTCGGATCCGATCACCTGGTGGAACCCCAATCTGCTGTTCACCGAACCGGATTGGCTGCGCGAGCCGCGCGGCTACGACGTGTCACCGGACATGGACTGGATCCCGATCGTGACGTTCCTTCAGGTGTCCGCGGACATGGCGGTCGCCGTCGACGTGCCCGACGGGCACGGGCACCGCTATGTGCGCGACGTGGTCAACGCGTGGGCAGGGATCCTGCAGCCGCCGGGGTGGACGGCCGAGAAGACCGATCGTCTGCGGGGAATCGTTCAAGCGCCGGAGTGAGTTCCGCGAGCACGCCTGCCTCGACCAGTGCCTCGTAACCACCGATGACGTCGGTGGCCCGATGCAGACCGAGGTCCAGTAAGGAGACCGCCGCCAGGCTCGAGGTGTAGCCCTGCGAGCACAGCACCACCCACTCCACGTCGTGGTCTTTCGCTTGCGGCAGCCGGGCGTCGCTGGTGGGATCGCAGCGCCACTCCAGCACATTGCGTTCGATCACCAACGCTGCTGTCGTCTCCCCTTCGACAGCGCGCTGGGCCGCGGGGCGAATGTCGACGAGAATCGCACCGCGGCGCAGCGCCGCGGGGACGTCACTGGCTTCCAAGCGGTGCAGCCGCTCCCGGGCGACAGTCAGAATGCGATCGATACGGCTGGTCATCGGGTCACGATCCTTCGGGTTCGTCGGTCAGCTCCGTGCGCGTGCGGCGCAGCGTGTTGCGTTCGGTCACTTCGTAATACGACATCGCCGACAGCGGCGGCGAGTAGGCGTGCACGCTCAGCGTCGTCGCGGCGGGCGTCGTCGCGACCGGCGCACGGACCACGTCGTGCACCCAGCCCAGCGGAAACGCGGCCTGATCCCCTGCGTCGAGGCGACGGCGATGCAGACGCTCACCGTCCCAACGATATTCGTGCAGGGCACCGGAGAGCACGGTGAGCGCACCCAGCGAACCGCCATGGTCGTGCAGTTCGGTGAAATGGCCAGGCACCCAGCTGATCAGCCAGACGTCGAGCTCGTCGTCGGCATACAGCCGGGTGAACCACCGCTCGTCGGCCGGCGGCCCCCCGGCGGGCAACAGGTCGTTGAACCGACCGCGCAGCACCTCATCGGCGTACTGGTCGGTGGCATGCAACAGGTCAGGCAGCCGCAGGCGGGTCGGCGCCGAGACGGCTGGAGCGGTGGAGGGAAATGTGGCAAGGGAAAGGGCAGCGCCCGAATACGGCATGACGAGGAACTTTCAGCAGATTGCAGGGTCAAAGCGGGGGTCGGCTTGCGCCTAACAACACTCCCGAGACCTGGTGCGCTCCGTCATGGCCGCCAGTGTTGCATAGATTGGAATCCATGCGCTGGCACCGAAGTCGCTCCCTGTTCGCCGCAGTGGCGAGTGTCGCGGCTGTGGCCGCGTGCTCGTCGGGGGGTGGCGGGCACAGCACACCGGCGACGCCGGCCCCGTCGAGCAGTGTGCAGAAGTCCGGCGAGACGGCCTCACCCTCGGGCACCAGCGCGATGTCCCCCGACGGGGTGACCACCCAGATTGACGTGCCCGCAGAATCGACCGAAGAACAATATGGGCAGGCCTGCATGGCTACCAAGGCGTGGATGGAAGCCAAGGGCGGCGATCCGGCTGCCTTGGTCGAGCCCTTCCTCAAGGAGCTGCAGGGCAACGCGCCGCCCGGTCCCCCGACGTTCAACAAGACGTGGGGCGAGTTGTCGACGGCCCAGCAGGCCGCGGTGATCATCGCGGTCCGCGCGGCCGCCGAGGGCGGCTGCTGAGCGTTGGAATCACGGCTAGCAAAAGTCACCCCGACGACGAGTTCCTGCCAGCCGCCAGTCAGTTCCTGCCAATGGAATTAATTGCCTGACCTCGCGGTTTACTCCCTTGTAACTGGAGAAACTCGAAAAGAAGGCAGCAAAATGACCAAGTTCGCAGTCGCCACCCTGCTGGGGTCAGCGATGAGCGCGGTCGTCATCGGCCTGGCCGCTCCCGCGGCCGCCGCCCCTAGCGGGTCCGGTGACACCCGCAACACCACATTCGATTCGCTGGGATACACGGTGGGCAGCGACAAGCTCGGCACCATCGACGCAGTCCAGCGCGACTAACCGGAGCGCGACGACGCGCACCGACGACGGAAGGGCATCCCGCAAGGGGTGCCCTTCCCCGTTGGGACGCAGTGAGCAGAATGGAGCAATGGTCGAACAATCCCCGACTGGCCGGGCCGCACTGGCGCTGGGCAGCGGCGGCGCCCGGGGGTATGCGCATATCGGCGTGATCGACGAACTCCGCAACCGCGGCTACGACATCGTCGGTGTCGCAGGCTCGTCGATGGGCGCATTGGTCGGCGGCCTGCACGCCGGCGGGTCTCTCGACGAATTCGCGGACTGGGCCAAGACTTTGACCCAGCGGGCCGTTCTGCGCCTGCTCGACCCGTCGATCACCGCCGCGGGGGTCCTGCGCGCCGAGAAGATCCTCGACACGGTGCGTGACATGCTCGGCGACGCCACCATCGAGGACCTGCCGATCCCCTACACCGCGGTGGCCACCGACCTGATCGCGGGCAAATCGGTGTGGCTCCAGCGCGGGCCGGTCGACGCGGCGATCCGGGCCTCGATCGCCATCCCCGGCGTCATCGTCCCGCACGTGCTCAACGGCCGACTGCTCGCCGACGGCGGAATCCTCGACCCGCTGCCGATGGCGCCGATCTCCGCGGTCAAGGCCGACGTCACCATCGCGGTCAGCCTCTCGGGCCCAGCGCCCGCCGACGAGGGCACCCCGGCCGATCCCGGGGCCGCCCCCACCACCGAATGGCTCGGCCGGCTGCTGCGCAGCACATCAGGCCTGCTCGACACCAACACCGCGCGCTCCATCTTGGACACCCCCGCGGCTCGCTCGATGCTGAGCCGGTTCGGCACCAGCTCGGACGCCGAGGAGGCTGAGAACCCTCTCGAGGATCCCCAGCCGATTCCCAAGCTGGGCAGCTTTGCGGTGATGAACCGCACCATCGACATCGCCCAGGCCGCGTTGGCCCGCCATCAGATGGCGGCCTACCCGCCCGACCTCCTGATCGAGGTGCCCCGAACCGCTTGCCGCAGTTTGGAATTCCACCGCGCCGCCGAGATGATCGATCTCGGTCGCGAACTGGCCGCCAAAGCGCTGGACGGCTACCGCAACACCGGACCGGAGATCATCATCACGCCAGAAACTCCGTGACCGCCGCCGCCACCCGACGGCCCTGGTCGCGCCCGGCGATCGCCGATGGCCGGCGGCAGCGCGGATCGAGCAGGTTCGGGCCGAAAGCCGCCAGCGACGCGTCGTCGGCGAAAACGGCGAATGTCCGTGCGCCGAAGGCCGCGATCTCGGCCGCGGTGCCGCTGCTGAACGGCGACGGGGTGGATTCACTGGCCGGCACCAGCACCACGGCCGTCGCACAGTCCTCGGCCACCGCCGTATGCACCGAACTGCTGACCCCACCGTCCATGTAGCGTCGGCCACCGATGGTCACCGGCGGCCAGGTCCCGGGCACCGCGCAACTGGCGGCCACCGCGTCGACCAGGTCGACCCCGGACGACGAGTCGAACACCCGCAGGTCCCCGGTCGCGGTGTCGATCGCGGTAATCCGCAGTTCCTGCGCGGGCCAGTCGTGCGAGGGCAGCCGGCCTTCGATGACTTTCCGGCGGGCAGCCTCGGTGACGGTCGGTGCGTTCAGGGCGACGGTCCCGATGCGCTGCAATTTCTCCTTGACCTCGCCCGGCTGCGCCACCGCGGACAGGAACAGCGCGGTGATCGCATCGAAGTCGGCACCGGATTCGATTTCCGACGACGTGTCGCCGGTCTGGATATCGAAGAGCTCCTCCAGCGAGAGCGGGCTGCTGATCTGGGCGGCGACGGTGGACCCGGCCGAGGTTCCGACCAGGACGTCGGAGGCCAGCAGCGCCCGCGCGGTGTCGGGGGCTTCGTCGGCGATTCCGCGCAGGATGCCGGTCTCCCAGCCGATCCCGGCAAGTCCGCCGCCGGCCAGGATGAGGGCTCGTTTCGTCGTCACAGCGTGCGAGTCTGCCAGCCGTCCAGATAGGCGGCGGCCTCGGTCTGGTACGCGTGCTGTGCCCAGCCCAGCGGTGTCGTGCCATAGCGGAGGTCGACGACGCGGGGGTCGGCGCCGGCGTCCAGGAGCCGGCGGATCAGGTCCAGGTCGCCGCTCCACGCCGCGTGGTGCAGGGGCGTGGCCCCCTCGTGGTCGCGCGCGTTCGGATCTCTGGGTAACGCTTGCTCGACCAGTTCGGCGTTCGAGACGTCGATGCCATGGCGGGCGAGCAGGGCCAGCCGGTCGCCGAATCCGTGTTCGGCAGCCCAGTCGATCTGGCGTCGCCACATCTGCTCGCGGGTTTCCATCGCCTCGCCCAGGCGCTGCTCCCACGGGCTGGGGCCCGCGTCGGCGAGGCCGTGTTCGAAGAGCAGGTGCAGATGCGAATCGTCGGCGCGGAACATCCGGTTGTAGAGCGTCTGCTGGTCGACGGGATGCGCGCCGCGCTGCAGTAAGAGCCGGGCCAACGCCGGCGCGAACGGGTGCCGCGGTTGACGGCCGGGGCCCTGTTCGCCTTCGCCGAACACCCCGGTGAGCGCGGTGAACGGAGTCGACATGCCCCGCCACAGATAACCGGAGTTGGGATCGGCGCCGGCGTCGAGCAATGCGACCGCTGCCGTCACGACGTCATCTTCGTTGCGCAGCAACGGAACCCGTGAATAGCACAGATACATCAGCGGAACCCACCCGAACGGGCCACCCGCAGTGGTCGCCAGCCCGGGCCGGGCCTTGAGGTGACGGGCCAGCGCCACTGGATCCGCAGCCGAGGCGGCCGCCCACACATGATGTTGCGGCACAGCAGGATTCGCCTGCAACAGATCGGCGGCCGCCTGCCAGCGCGGCGGGGCGTCGGTCTCGTCATAGCGCAGCGACGACAGCGCGCAGAAGTGGTCGGCCGGCACCAACGCATCCTCGTCGACTCGGCCCGGATCCACCGAGAGTTGATCGGCGATCGACAGGTACTCGACGAGTGCCGGCCAGCCACTGAACCCATAGCGACGGGCGATCGCGAGTTGCGCGTCGTGCAGCCGAAAGCGCTGCAGCGCAAGGTCGGGGCGGGGGTGATGACGGCGGATCGCGTCGAGCGCTTCGGGATCGTTCGCCAGAACGCCGCGCTGCAGAGTGCGCGCATCAGTGCGCAGCCGGTCGAGTGACGGATTATCGGGCAGGGCGCTGGCCATGGCGGCCTCCTCTCACATGCCCTGCGTCCGCGAGGCCGGGCCGAGAAGGAGGTCGGTCAGGTGTCAGTCGTGAAGAGCAGGGAGGCTGAGCCTCTTCGAGCGGACGTCGGGCGGTCCTGCGCGCCCGACCCGGACGCTACCAGCTCTTCGGCTGTTCAGCGAGACCCGCTGTAGGCCCGGGCAACCCGGGTCACGAACTGGTAGACACCGTCCTCGTCGGGAGCCAGCGGTCCGGGGCGGGCATGCGGGGAACTCAGCCCGCGCTGCACCGACTCACACGCCGTCCAGTCCTGCCGGTTGGTCAGATCCCAGAAATCCACCGCGTACGACGGGTCGAAATCGGGCTTGTCCAACGCCTCTTTCGGGAACGCCCAAGCGCATTCGACGTGCGTGCGGTCCACCGCCAACGGCGTCATCAGGTGCGTCATGACGTAGTCGGGGTGCAGGCTCACCAGCAAGTTGGGGAATCCGACCAGGTACATCACGGTGCGAAGTTCCTGCTCGGACAGGCCCTTGATCGCGACGCCACCGCTGCGCCCACTGAGCGACATGGTCTCGGCCTCGTCGATCATGCCCATCCAGCCGCCGATCCAGTCGCCGGGCAAGTCGAGATTCTCGCCGCTGGTGGGCGGGCTGATCTTGGAGAGCTCGGGATGGATCGTCGAACAGTGGTAGCACTCCTGGTAGTTCTCGACGATCACCTTCCAGTTGGTTGCCAGCTCGTAGGAGTGCCGAGCCACCACGGTCAGGTCTTCCGGCCGATAGGGACCGATGACGTCTTCCATGCCGGCGACGTGGGAGTCGAAATCGACATCGCTACCGCTGGGGTCGACGAACAGGTACCCGTGCCAGTCCACCAGCCGCAGCTCGGCCAGACCGAACTGCCCGGCATCGAACCCTTCGGCAGCGTCGAAGGTTGGCGCCCTGCGCAATTCACCGTTGAGCTTGTAGGACCAGGAGTGGTACGGACATACGATGCCGCGCCGTTTGGCGGTGGCGCCGCACGCCAGCATCTCGTGTCCGCGATGACGGCACACGTTGGCGAAGGCACGCACTGTGTCGTCCTCGCCGCGCACCAGCAGGATGCCGTCAGCACCCGAGCCCACGGCCTTCTGGGCGCCGACACCGTCGAGGTCGCTCGCGTGACCCACGCAGTGCCAGCCGGAGAAGATGTTGTGCTTCTCCCATTCGAATACCTCGGCGTTGACGTAGGCCTCCCGCGGCAGCATCCGGGACTGCCCGAACGGCGCGAGGGACAGGGCGAGATCGTCGGCAGGCACCGGCGCCGGAGTCTGTTTGAACATACAGTCAGCCTATGCCTCGCCTGCGAACGCGGCAATCCCACCGCGCGTACGGTCGTCGCCGCGAGTCATGCGGCGGTACACCAGATATCCGACGGTCACCGCGACCAGCGCGGCCAACAGCAGCAGGGTGGCCAGCGCGTTGAGCGCCGGGGTCGGCGCCGCACGGGCGGTGTTGTAGATCTTCACCGATACCGGCTCGGTGGAGGCGTTGCCGGACAGGTAGCGCACCAACACGAAGTCGTCGATGACGTCGGCGAACACCAGCACCGTGCTGGCGAAGATCGCCGGGAACAACATCGGCACCGTCACCCGTCGCAGCGCCTCCATCGGCGACGCCCCCAAATCCATTGCGGCCTCTTCATATTGGTTGCCGATCGTGGCGAGTCGGGCCCGCACGAGGACCGCCGGATAGGCGATCTGAAACGTCACCAGGCCGATCACCTGTGCGGAGGTGCCCAGCCCGATCGGCAGCGCTAACGATGTCATCACGAACAGCAGTGCGACGGCCAGCAGCACCTCGGGAACCACGAACGACACCAGCATCAACAGGTTGGCGCCGGCGGGCAGCCGCCCCCGCCAGCGGTCGATTCCGATCGCGAACAGCACGCCCAACGGCACCGTGATCAGAGTGGTGATCACGCCGAGCTTGAGGGTCTGCAGGAGCGCGGTGTGCAGCGAGGCGTCGTGCCACACCGATTTGGTCGCATCGCCCCAGTACCAGCGGAACGAGAAACCCTGCCAATTGGTCCGCGACCTGCCGTCGTTGAACGAGAAGATCACCGCGATCAGCACCGGCAGCAGCGACCAGATCAGGTAACCGGCGGTGACCGCCTGCAGAATCCGCGGCGGCCGCCACGGGTCCTTCCACCAGGCGACCGGCCCCCTCATGTCGACACCTCGCCGCGCGCGGTCACCCGCACGTAGTAGAACATCGGCACCACGGTCACGATCAACACCAGCATCACGAACGCGCCCGCCTGCCCGGTCTGCCCTGGCGACTGCACGCTGTCGTTGATGAGGTTGCCCACCATCGCCGTCTTCGGCGAGGCCGACAGCATGTCGGAGGTGAAGTAGTCACCGAGCATCGGCAGGCAGGTCAGCAGGACACCGGCCACGATCGTGGGCCGGCACATCGGCAACGTCACCCGCCAGAACGACTCGATCCGGTTGGCCCCCAAATCGCGAGCGGCCTCCAGCGTCGACTGCGGCAGCCGGTCGAGGCCCGCGTAGAGCGGCAGGATCATGTACGGCACATAGCCGTACACCAGCCCGAGCACCACCACCACAGGCTGGCCGGTCAACCAGTGCACGTTGACGTCGAACAGTCCGCCGAGACTGAACAGCCGATTGACCATGCCGTCGTCCTGAAGCAGGTTGACCCAGGCCAGCATTCGCATCATGTAGCTGATCCAGAACGGTGCGATCAACGCGGCGAGCAGCACGCCGGCCCAGCGTCCCGACAGCCGCGCCGTGTAGTAGGCCACCGGGAACGCGATCAGCAGGCACAGCACACTGGCCAGGACGACGTAGACCGCGGTGCGCAGCAGGGCGGGCCCGAACACGCCGTTGTCGCCCACGATGTGGGTAAGGACATAGGTGAACTGAGAAGGGTTCCACTCCAACGGGTTCCACACCGGGATCGGGGTGCGGAAGATCGGATCGATCTGGCCGAACACGATGGCCAGCACCACATAGAGCGGGGCGAGGAAGAACACCGCCAACCACACGACACCGGGCATGGCCAGCAGCGGCCACAGCCCACTGTTGCGTGTCGGCTTTTTCTGAAGCACTATCCCCCGGCTTTGAAGGCGCGCCAGACATTGTGCCAGGCAGCGTCATTGGTGGCGTCGAGCTCGAGCAGACGGTATCCGACGTCGAAGTACTCCGGCCGCACGATCGCGCTCTTCAGGTTCTCCGGGACCAGCCCGTCGGAAACCAGGGCATCCGGATTGAGCGAGACCTGCGGCGGCTGGTAACCGATCTGCTGGAAATTCTGCTTGGCCACCTCGGTTTCGAGCATGTGGTTGAGGAACAGGTGCCCCAGCACCGGATTCTTGCCGCCGCGCAGCAGGACGATCAGATCGTTGTCGACCAGTCCCTTGCCGTCGGACGGGAACCAGTAGCGCAGGATCTCCGGTCCGGTGCCCTCCGGCAGGTAGTTGACGGCGTTGATGACGTCGCCGGACCACATCTGTGACAAGCCGATCTGGCCGGCGGGCAGGTCGCTGTACATCGTGACAGTGACCTTCGGCGACGTCGCCTTCACGAGCTCGGTCAGCTGATCGCCGAGCTTCTTCAGGTCGTCGGCCGACGAGGTGTTGACATCGGTGATGCCCAGCTTCAGCAGGACCATCGCCATCGCGGTGTGCCAGTCGTCGATGACCGCGGTCTTGTTCTTGTAGGCCGGATCCCACAGCGCCTCATAGGGATTCTTGAGTGCGCCGATATCGGCGGGCACCTGGTCGGTGCGCCAGCCGAGGCCGGTGGTGTACACGGTGTAGGGCACCGTGAACCGCCACTCCTGGTCGTACCAGGGGTTCGAGAAGACCGGCCAGACATTGGTGATGTTGCCGATGTAGCTGTGGTTGAGCGGACGTACCAGGCCACCATTGACCAGTCGGCTGATCTGGTCGTAGCTGGGGAAGTAGATGTCGTAGTCGACGTTGCCGCCGCGAATCTTGGTGATGGCTTCATCGGTGTCGTTGAACGTCGACACCTGCACCTTGGTCGAATACTTGTCCTCGAACGACTTGATCGCATCAGGCGCGATGTAGTCGGCATAGCTGTACAGCTGGAGCGTGGCACCCTTTTCCGGGGCCAGCCCGTCGGCGATCGGCTTGTTGTCGCTCGGGATATCCCACTTCACCGGATTCTGTGGGGATGCGATTTTGAGTGTCGGTGCCGAACTCGACTGTCCGCCTTTGGAACACGCATCGAGGAATGCCACGAGCGCGGGGGTTCCAGCCGCCAATAGGGCGGCCCGCTGCAAGAACTGTCGACGATTCGGGCCGGGTCCTGTCGGTGCTGGCATCCGCGCCTCCGTGGTTTCGAGTCTTCTCGAGTCTTGTCTGCACCTTGGACTCTGGCATAGACTGAACGCTCAGTCAATAGATGTCGCGGCGCTTCTTCGCAGGTCCGCACAGCAATCGAGTGGAAGGTTTCCCCGTGGCTTCGCCGATTATCGAGAGCCCGGTTCACGACGCGGTCGACCAATTGATCGCCGATGAGGAGAAGGTGTTCCTGGCGCGCCAGCCGCGCAGCACCGAAATGATCAGTCGCGCACGCGAACACCTCGCGGGCGGGGCGACGTCGAACTGGCAGATCGCCCAACCGCAGGCGGTCTGGATGAGCCACGGTGCGGGTTCCAAGGTCTACGACGTCGACGGCACCGAGTACGTCGACATGCACGGCGGCTACGGCGCATCCATCGCCGGGCACGCCCATCCCGCGATCGTCGACGCCGTCAGCAGGCAGGTCCGCCGCGGTACCCATTTCGCCCAGCCGACCGAGGACGCGATCTGGATCTCCGGAGAGTTGGCCCGCCGGTTCGATCTGCCGTTGTGGCGCTTCGCCAATTCCGGGACCGAGGCCACGATGGACGCCGTGCACCTGGCCCGCTCGGTGACCGGGCGGGACCTCATCATCAAGGTCGAGGGCTGCTACCACGGCCATCACGACTCGGTGGAGGTCTCGGTGCTGCCGGAGGCCGATCAGGTCGGCCCGCGCGATCATCCGATCGGCGTGCCCGGCAACAGCGGTATTCCTCAGGCGATCCGAGATCTGGTTGTGGTGGTGCCGTTCAACGATCCCGAGGCGGTCGCCCGGGCGCTGGCCGAGCACCGCGGACAGGTGGCGGCGATGATCGTCGAGCCGGTCATGATGAACGCCGGCATCATTCCGCCCGACGACGGCTACCTGGCCACGATCCGCGACCTGGTGCACGCCGAGGGCGCCCTGCTGATCTACGACGAGGTCAAGACCGGCTTCACCACCGGGCCCGGCGGCATCACCGCGATGTCGGGCGTGACTCCCGACATCGTCTGTCTGGCAAAGGCTTTGGGTGGCGGTATCTCGGTCGCGGCGATCGGCGGCAGTACCGCCGTCATGTCGGCGATCGCCGACGGCAGTTACGAACAGGTCGGCACCTTCAATGGGAACCCGTTGGCGATGGCGGCCACCAGAGCCACCCTGGCCGAGGTTCTCACGCCGGCCGCCTACACGCGCATGGAGGCCCTGGCTCAGCGACTTCGCGGCGCTTTGGAAGCGACGGTGACCGAACACGGTTACGGTTGGCACGTGGTGAGTGTCGGGGCCAAGGGTTGTGTGACGTTCAAACGCGAGCCGGTCCACGATTTCCGCGACTTTCTCCAGATCGACGACCGGTTGGGCCATCTGCACTGGCTCATGCAGCACAACGGCGGTGTCTTCCTGCCGCCTTGGGGCAAGGTGGAGCAATGGCTGCTATCTGTTCAGCACGACGAGGCCGACGTAGACCGCTTCGCCGCGAACTTCGCCCGGCTCGCTTCGGCGGTGGCGGCCTGACCGCCTGCTGTGCGGAGGGCCGCCGGTGACCGGCGGCGCGATCCGCCTGCACCAGCTGGCGAAGGCGTTCGACGGAGTTCCCGCCGTGACGGGTATCGATCTGGATATTCCGGCGGGACAGTTCTATTCGCTTCTGGGCGCCTCCGGGTGTGGTAAGACCACCACGCTGCGGATGATCGCCGGATTCGAGAAGCCGGATTCGGGGCGCATCGAACTCGACGGCCGTGACGTCGCGCAGGATCCGCCGCACAAGCGTCCGGTCAACACCGTGTTCCAGACTTACGCACTGTTCCCGTTCATGACGGTCTGGGACAACGTCGCCTTCGGTTTGAAGTACCAGAAGACGTCCAAGGACGAGACCAAGCGCCGCGTGGGCGAAGCACTGGATCTGGTCCGGATGAGCGGGTACGCCAAGCGCAAGCCCACCCAGCTGTCCGGCGGTCAGCAGCAGCGGGTGGCACTGGCCCGAGCACTGGTCTTGCAGCCGCGGGTGTTGCTGCTCGACGAGCCGCTCGGCGCACTGGATGCCAAGCTGCGCAGGCAACTTCAGCTGGAGTTACGAGCGGTGCAGCGCGAAGTCGAGATCACGTTCGTCTACGTGACCCACGACCAGGACGAGGCGCTGACGATGAGCGACCAGATCGCGGTGCTGGCCGAAGGGCGCGTCGAGCAGGTCGGTCCGCCACAGGAGATCTACTCCGCTCCGGCGACCACCTATGTGGCCGGATTCCTCGGTGCGGCAAATATTTTCGACGCCGACGTGCTGCAGAATGACGACGGATCGGCGTTGTGTTCAGCACTCGCGACCCGGCTGGGCGCCGCGGTGGACACCTCATGCCAGCCCGGCCCCGCCGCCATCGTCATCCGCCCCGAACGCATCACGATTCAGTCCCCCGACGACCCGGTCTCCCCGGGGCACAACGCGATCAACGGCACCGTGGCGCAGGTGGTCTATCACGGGGCCTCGACTCAGGTTCACGTCAACGTCGGCGAGCCCACCGCGCTCGTCGTCGACGTCCCCAATCAGTCCGGGCCCGGCTCGGTGGCCTACGCCGCCGGGATGGCGGTGACGTGTGTGTGCACGCAGGACGCGGTGCGGGTGCTTGCGCGAAGCGCCGCTACCGTCGTCACCGATCCTGCGGTGGAACTCGTCGCCAACCCGGCTTAGCGGGAGCGCCTGCCCCGGCCGGCCGACACCGGACGGCGCTTCTCCCGCGGCAGATCCAGTTCCCGCTCGGCGAAGCGCATCGCGATGTCGTAGGCCACCTTCGAGTCGACCTCCGGATCCTCCAGGGCGACCTGAATCGACAGACCGTCGAGCAGAGCGGAGAACTCCAGGGCGAAGATCCGCGCGTCCACGTCGGATTCCAGCTCGGCCGATTCCACCGCGTCGACGATCATCCGCCGCCAGCGCGCGTCGAGCTCCACTCGGCCCGCCTTGACCTCGTCGTGCCGGAAGGCCTGCGCCCACAGGTCAAACCACAGACCCCAGGCGCCGGGGATCTCGTTGGTCCCCTCAGGAACGCAGGTCCATTGGATCAGCAGCGAGAGCCGGTCGCGCAAGGACGGCACTTCGGCCAGCATCTGTTCGGCCGCCTCGTAGAACGATTCCTCGGAGTAGCGCAGGGCGTCCACGAGCAACCGATCGCGGGTACCGAAGTAATAGATCACCAACGCCGAGCTGACGCCGGCCCGCTTGGCGACATCGGAGATCCGCGTCTCGGAAAAGCCGCGCTCGCAAATGAGCTCAGCTGCGGCGCGCAACATCTGGATGCGCCGCGCCTCGTTGTTCTCGGTCGCCGGTGCCGGATCTGCCATCGTGTCGTACTCCCCTTCAGCCGTGCCTGCGCTGGCACTTGTTGAAAGCCTAACACTTGGTTAGATTGAACAGTCAGTCAAAGATGCCCGTTCGGGCTGACGAAAGTGGAGCGCCATGTCGAACACCTACGACGCCATCGTCATCGGCGGCGGACACAACGGACTGGTCTCGGCCGCCTATCTCGCACGCTCGGGCGCCAAAACCGTCGTCCTGGAGTCACGGGGTGCGCTGGGCGGGGCGGCCACCACAGAAGCGCCATGGGAGGACGCACCGCATCTTCGGGTCACGCGGCTGTCGTACGTGATGAGTCTGATGCCGCCGACGATCGTGCGGGATCTCAGCCTCGAGCGTCACGGCTACAAGGTTCACCCGATGGGCCCCTACTACCAGGCATTTCCCGAGGGCGGCTCGCTGACCATCTACGAGGACGACCCGGCCCGCACCCATGAACAGCTGGCCAAGTTCTCGAAGAAGGACGCCGACACCTGGCCCAAGTGGAACGCCTGGCTGGAGGGCATCGCCGATGTCATGGGTCCGCTGCTGACCCAGGTGCCGCCGAACATCGGATCGCACAAGCCCGCCGATCTCTTCGAGCTCGCGAAGCTGGGCTGGAGCCAGCGGGGCATGACCACCCGGATGATGGGTGACGTCACCCGGCTGCTCACCATGAGCATCGCCGACCTGCTCGACGACTGGTTCGAATCACCGCAAATCAAAGGGGCACTCGCCGTCAACGGCGTCATCGGCACCTGGGCCGGACCCTACGAGCCGGGCACCGCCTACGTGATGGCCCATCACTCCATCGGCGACGTCGGCGACGGCCAGCTCGGCAGCTGGGGCTACCCCGAGGGCGGCATGGGCGCGGTCTCGGAAGCCATCGCGCGCTCGGCGCGCAGCTTCGGTGCCGAGATACGGACCAAAGCCCGGGTGTCGAGGATGCTGGTGCGGGGCGGGCGCGTCGAAGGCGTGGTCCTGGAGAACGGCGACGAGCTGCGTGCCCCGCTGGTCGTCACCACACTGCACCCGAAAATCGCCTTCCTGGACCATATTCCGCGGGGCGAACTGCCTGCGGAGTTCGTTTCCGACATCGAGCACTTCAAGACCCGCAGCGGTGTCGTCAAGATCAACCTCGCCCTGGGCGAGCTGCCGAATTTCACCGCCGATCCCAGCGACGGGCAGGCCGAGCATCACACCGGTTCGGTCGAGATGGCGCCGACGATGGAGTACATCGAGGCCGCGTTCCAGGACGCCCGGGTCGGTAGGCCCGCGCTGATGCCGTTCAGTGACGGCGTCATCCCCACCACCCTGGACAAGACCCTGAATCCCGATGGCACGCACATCATGTCGCTGTTCACCCAGTGGGTGCCCGCGGCTTGGGCCGACGCCCCGCACACCGAAGAACTGGACGCCTACGCCGACCGTCTGATCGACCTCTACGACCAGGTCGCTCCAGGATTCAAATCCTCCATCCTGCATCGCGACATCGTCGGGCCACACGAGATGGAGCAGGAGTACGGCCTCATCGGCGGCAATATCTTCCACGGCGAACTCTCGCTGGAGCAGCTGTTCCACATGCGGCCCGCACCGGGCTACGCCGACTACCGAACGCCGATCGCGGGGCTCTACAACGGAAGTTCAGGCACCCACGCCGGCGGCGGCGTCTGCGGCATTCCCGGCTGGCAGGCAGCGCGAGCCGCGCTGGCAGACACCAAGAAGAAGCGTTTCCGCAGGCGATGACCGACAGCCGCCGGGCGGCCGTCGCCGCCATGCTGGGGGCCCGCTCGGTGGCACTCGTCGGGGCCAGCCCAAAACCGGGAAGCTTCGGCGAGCGGATGATCATCGAGGCGCGCCGTAGCTCTGCGCGCATGCATCTGGTCAACCCGCGCTACGACATCATCGACGGGCTCGCCTGCGCACCATCGCTCGCCGCGCTCGATCAGCCGGTCGATCTGGTGCTGCTCGGCGTACCCGATGCCGCATTGGTCGACGAGCTGAAAGCCGCTGCGGCAGTGGGTGCTCGGTCCGCGGTGATCTTCGGCTCTGCGCACGGTACCGCGTTGCGGCAGGCCGTCGCGGAGACCGCGACCGAGGCCGGGATGGCGGTGTGCGGCGCGGGCTGCATGGGATTCGTCAACAACGCCACCGGACTGCGCGCGCTCGGCTACCTCGAACCCGATCCGCTACCGCCGGGCGGGGTTTCCCTCGTGACACATTCGGGGTCGGCGTTCTCGACCATCCTGCGGGCGCGGCGGGGGTTCGGATTCCGGCTGGCGGTCTCGTCGGGCCAGGAACTGGTCACCGACACTGCCGACTACGTCGACTACATCGTCGACGACCCGGGCACCTCGTTGATCGCGCTGCTGCTGGAGACCCCGCGATCGGTGGGCCGGCTGCGGGCCGGGCTGCGCCGTGCCGCGCAGCGCGACATCCCGGTGGTGCTCCTGCCGGTCGGCCACTCACCCCGCGGACGCGCGATGGTCGCCGCGCACTCCGGCGCGCTGGCCGGCGATGCCGCGGGCTGGGAGGCATTCCGTGCCGAGACCGGCGCTGTCCGGGTCTCCGACATGGCCGAATTTGCGGATACCATCGAACTTTTCGAGGCGGGTAGGCGCCGCACGCCCGGATCACACGGGATCGCCACGGTGCACGACTCCGGGGCCGAACGAGCGCTGTGCGCCGACATCGCCCACGACCTCGCCGTGGACTTCGCCGAATTGGCCGCCCCGACGCTGGCCGCGATCGGCGAGCTGCTCGACGACGGCCTGTCCCCTGCCAACCCGCTCGACGTCTGGGGCACCGGTGCCGACACCCGCGAGCTGTTCGGCGGCTGTCTGCGCGCGATCGTCGACGACCCCGGCGTCGCGGTGACCGCACTGGCCGTCGACCTGGTCACCGAATTCGACGACGACACCGCCTACGCTGACGCCGTCCTGGACATCGCGGCCGGCAGCGATGCCCCACTGGCGGTGCTGGCATCGGTACCGTCGGCCATCGACCCGCCGACGGCAAAGCGACTGCGCGATAACGGTATTCCGGTCCTCGAAGGCACCCGCAGCGGTATCGCGGCCCTGGGGCACCTCGCGCGCTGGCCGCAACCGGTCTCGGTGGCGGCCCCCGAGATCGACAGCGAGCGTGCACAGCGCTGGACGGCCCGGCTGGCCGAACCCGGCTGGGACTCCCCCACCGCGTTCGCGCTGCTCGCCGACTACGGCATCCCGGTCACCCAGTCGCGTACCGCCCACGACGCCGCCGAGGCACTCGCTGCCGCGGCGAATGTCGGTTATCCCGTCGCACTCAAAACTCTTGGTAGCGAGCACAAGAGCGACGTCGGCGGGGTGGTTCTCGGCATCAGTGACCGCGAGTCGCTGTGGGTGGCCTATGAGGAGCTGGCCGCGCGATTGGGGCCTGATGTCAGCGTCGACGCGATGGCCCCTGCGGGTGTGGAGATCTCGCTGGGCGTGGTGCGTGACGACAACTTCGGCCCGCTCATCGTGGTGGCCGCGGGCGGCACGCTGGTGGAGCTGCTGGCCGATCGCGCGGTCGCCTGCGCGCCGGTGACTCACGAGGCGGCCGTGGCACTGCTGCGGTCGTTGCGCACCGCGCCGCTACTGGCCGGCTGGCGCGGCGCCCCGCCGGTGAATATGGACGCATTGGCCGACACCATCGTCGGATTCTCGCAATTGGCAGTCGAACTCGGCGATCACCTCGACGCCGTCGAGGCCAACCCCGTGATCGCGACACCCAATGGGGTGGTGGCCGTCGACGCCTTGGTGATCCCGCGCTAGAAGATCGCGTAGGCCTTGCGCAGGGTCTCGTGGATCACCCAGGTGCCGGTCCAGCCCAGCGGGAAGACTGCGAGGTCGCCGGCACCGACCTCACTGGGCTCACCGCCATCGGGGGTGACGGTCATCCGCCCGGACACCACGTAGATCACTTCGTTCGTGTCAAGCGTCCAACGTGACGGGCCTGGGGCACATTGCCAGATGCCGCCCGACTTGTCGCCGTCGACCCAGACCTCGAGCCCGTGCGTGGCCATCGGATCGCCGGTGGCCTCCTCCAGCGGACCCCAGTCCTCGAGTTCGGCATCGGCCGCATTGGCCAGGACGGCGGTCAGAACTGCAGCGGTCATAGCACCAAAACCTTTCGCATCAAGCGTGTTCGGGGAACGGAAGAGAAATCGGCTCGGGCTCCAACCGACTGTTTCCGTCGGCGTCGAAGCGGTCCAGCCCGAGATCGGTCAGGTCGAGCCAGTCACATTGGCCGGTGAGCGTGACGTCGGCGGCCGCCTCGGCCACCGCGGGACCCCACATCATCCCGTGCCCGGCCGCGCAGGCCACCACGGTGCCATCGACCGGACCGTCGTCGGTGAGCAGCGGACCGAGGATCGGCAGATGATCGTTCGTGTAGTCGATCGTCGCCGCCCAGGTGCGCCGAAGCCCCAGCCCGCGCACCGGCGGGAACAGCGATTCGATACGGGCCAGCGCCTTCTGGTAGTAGGTCCAGTCGAACTCTCTTGCCTCGCCCGGTTGTTCGTCAGGGTTGCTCATCCCCCACAGCACGCCGCCGTATTCGCCTGGCCGCCAATAGATTCCCTCACTGACATCGAAGACCATCGGCAGTTCGTCGATGTTCGCGTCACGCAGCGGTTCGGTGACCACGACCTGGTGTCGGGTACCGCCTGCCGGGATCCGGCCACCGGCCGTCACGCCGACCTCACCCAGCATCGGGCCACCGGTGAGCACCACCAGATTGGTGTCGATTGGACCGTCGGCGGTGTCGACACCGATCACCCTGCCCTGCGCCACTCGCAGCCCCGTGAAGGCACACCGTTCTCGGACATCGACCCCGTGCGCGGTCAGCGCGGCGGTGTAGGCCAGCACATTGCGCGGCGCATTGATGTACCCGTCGCCCGGCGCGTACGAGCCGCCGGCCGTCACGCCCGGAGCCAAACCTGTATTGCGGCCGTCGATATCGGAGCCCGACAACCATTCGACCGACAGGCCGAGGCTGTGCTGCAGCGCGATTCGCTCGCGCGCCTGCTGCACCTCGAAATCCGTGAAACACGGCATCAGATAGCCCTGCGCAACGAAGCCGCAATCGAGCGGATAGCGGTCCCCGCTGGCGCTGTAGAACTCCTGGCTGCGCAGGCCGAGGCGGATGGCGGTCTCGGTCCCACCTTGCGCGCGGACCATGCCCGCGGCACGGCTACTGGCGCCGTCGCCCAGCGTCTGGGCTTCGAGCAGCACGACGCGGCCGGCCCCGCGTTCGGCTAGCTGGACCGCCGTCCACGCCCCGACTGTTCCGCCTCCGACGACCACGACGTCCGCATTGCGACTGCTGGTCATACCTCAAGACCGTGGCATAGACTGAACGCTCAGTCAATAGCTTCCAGCGAGCAGAGAGCACCGCGAATGTACGGGTTGACAGCCGAAGACCTACGGATCCGCGAGACCGCGCGCGAGTTCGTCGACACCCTGATCCCCTACGAAGCCGAGGCTGAAATGGCGGGCGGCCAGCTGCCCAAAGAGCTGACCGCCGAACACCACGCCAAGACCATCGAGCTGGGCCTGTACGCGACCAACATGCCCGCCTCCGTGGGCGGTCCGGGATTCACTGCGCTGCAACAGGTTCTGGTGCAGGAACAGGTCGGCCGGTGCACCAACGGGATCGCCTGGGTGATGCACACCCCGCCGCAGTGGTGGGCCGAGGTGGCCACCGACTACCAGAAGCAGCGCTGGCTGCTGCCCGCGGTGCGGGGTGAGAAGCACGAGGCCTACGCCATCACCGAGGAATTCGCCGGGTCGGACGTATCGGCACTGGAGACCACGGCGCGCCTCGAGGGCGACGAGTACGTCATCAACGGGATCAAGTGGCACGTCACGTCGTTCAACCTGGCCGAGTACGTCTTCGTCCAGGCAGTGCTGGTGGGCGGGCCGCACGAAGGCGACCACGTGCTGTTGGTGGTGGACCTGCCGTGGCCCGGGGTGGAGGTGGTGCGAACGCCGCACTATTCGCACAACATTCCCGACGAGCATCCGATCGTGTCGTTCACCGACGTGCGGGTGCCGGCCAGCCACCTGGTCGGCGCCGAAGGCGAGGGCATGCAGTTCACCCAGGACTGGTTCCGCTTCGAGCGGATCATGGTGGCCTCCCGTTGCGTGGGAGCCGCCCAGCGCCTGGTCGACGAGATGACCGCCTTCGCATCCGAACGCATCGTCGACGGCAAACCACTCGGTGAGCATCAACTGGTGGCAGGCATGCTTGCCGACAGCGCCACCGAGCTGTTCGCCGCACGCAGCCTGCTCTACGAAGTGGCCCGCGGGATCGATGCCGGGCTGGATCGCAAGGCGCTGCACGGGCAGGCGTCGATGGCCAAGCTGTACTGCTCGGAGATGGCCGGCCGGGTCGCCGATCGGGCCGTCCAGGTCTTCGGGGGGCGCGGCTACATGCGCGAGAACGTCGCCGAGCGGATGTTCCGCGAGCTGCGCGTCGAGCGAATCTGGGAGGGCGCCAGCGAGATTCAGCGCATCATCATCGGCCGCCAGCTGATGCAGCGCGGACCGGCAGCGGTGCTGGAGCCTTAACGCAACAACACCCACACCCCCTGTTCACGTACTACCTGCCCATCCGTAGGTAAATAGTCCCCGTAAATAGCAGCTCCAGAGGCTATTACGGCGCGCCTGCTCGTCGGCGTGACATAGTTACGTTCTACTATGCATGCAATTGATTCGGACGGAGCGGTGTGATGGCGGGCAGCGACGGCGGTATGACCTGTGGTTTCCGCCCTGTCATCGCCACGTTCGTGCTGATCGTCATCGCGTCTGTCGAGCAGATCTGGGGACTTCCAATGCCGGCACCAAGAACCGAAGTCGTCGGGCCATCGAGGCTCATCGGCCCGAGCACCGATGAACCGGTGCTGACCATCGTCGAACTCTGGGGAGTATCACCGAATGGCGACAACGATTTCGGCCAGGCGGCCGCGGTCGCGGCTTCGATGGGACAGCCGATGCCGCACGCGTCGCCGCTGATGCGCGCTGTCCGCAAACTGATACGGCCAGTGCGAGCGCAACGACTCTTCAACTGGAACAGCAGGTTTCGGGGAGCGAACCCTGGATCGGAAGGCGAGACCTCTTGATGCTTCACGGTTCAGTCCGGCGCAGGCTGCTGTCGATCCTGCTCGTCATGACAACGACCGTCGCGGCCGTCGTGATGAGCCCGCCAATCGTCGCGTCGGCGGACCCATCCCCCTCGCTCGAGCCCTTCGAAGTCGAACGGGTGCTGAGCTTCTCCGTTCCGCCGGGCGTGACCGTCGACTCTGCCGACATCGCACCCGACGACCAGCATCTCGTGGTCGAGGTCATGATATCGGGCAGCTCGCAGATCGCGACCACTGATCTCAATGGTGGTAACTACCAATGCATCTCGTGCGGCATGGCAACCAACGCCACGAAAATCAAGGCGATGGGTGACAGCAAGCGAGTGTGGTTTGCCAACACCTCCGGTCAACAGGGCGGCGGAGCCGGCCATATCGACTACCAGATTCTGGAGTGCGCCCCCTCGATCTACGACTGCCAGACCAAGACGAGTAAGAAAGTGCAGTTTCCGGCCGGCGGTAGCCTGTTGACCGGTCAGAACCGGGAAGCCAAACCAGACTGGTACGGCGAGTACGTCACCTGGAACGAAGTCAATCCCATTGAGGGAACCAGGATGAGCATCGCGCGACTCACTCTCAACGGCGACCAGTACGTACTCACCGATCAACGCATCTTCAACCCGTCTTGGGTGAAGAAGACCGACTTCGCCGCGGATCTCGCGAACGCCGCACACTTTTACGAAGGCGCCAGTTGGAACGATGGCGGACGAACCCTGAAGTACCAGACCACCAGCACCGGACTGAATTACGACATCTGGCTGCTCGACACAGCCACGGGCAATCGGCGCCCGTTGACCAGCGACCTCGACTACAACGAGGCAGGCGAAATCGCGCCTGACGGCAGAACCACTTACTTCAGTTCGGCACGCGGGCTGAATCGGATGACGGTCTTCACGCAGTTGGTCCGCCCCGCGCTGATCGACAGCGCCAGCTTCGGTCAGATTGGGCGGGTAAGTCTCTGGAACAACCGACGATGCATGAACGAGCCCTGGCTGATGAACACGGCGATCGGTCAGCAGGAGGACGGATACTCGGGCCAGCCGATCGTGATCGACCCGGCTTGGACCATCCGCGGCTGGAGCTGGTTCGACGATTCCACCCGAGCGCTTGTCAACGAACAGCCCGGCCCGGGCGGCAGTGGAAAGCAAACGCGGATAAGTATTCTCAAGTTTCCCGCCCGCACACCAACGGTGCCCCAAACGCCAATACACCAGGATCCGGCGAAGATCGCGCAATGGTCGGTTCCGGTCAAGGACTTCAACCCCCTGATGGGCCGCATTCGGCCGGTGCGGCTGTTGAAGGGGAAGTACTCGGGGACCGCCCTGCTGTCGTATTTCGGCGCGTACGCATCGGGCCGGTTTTCGGTCTCATACGCCCATTACTCTGACGATGGCGTGACGTTCCTGGACGGCGTGGAGACCGTCCTGGTGGTTCTGGCTCCGCTCACTGCAACCTGGAGCGCCAATCTGACGAGCTCTGGTGCTCGCAAAGGCTATCTGCGTGGATTGGTCGTCGTCGGACCGGATAGCAACTACCTGGGCGGCGTGGAGTCGGCCATCAACGGCGTGAAGCTCGCCGGCATCCCCACTCAGGCGAACTGTCCCGCGCGATCTCAGCCGCCGTTGTCGATCTCGTTTCCCGCCGGTGGGGGCCGAGTCTTGGTCACCGCCACCATTCCCGAGGATCCGCAGGCTCGACCGGTGCGCGGGGCAACCGTGTCGATAGGTCCTGTCACTGTCACCACCAACGACGAAGGTGTCGCGGTGATCCCGCTGATCCCGGGCGCAACGGTGTCCGCTCTCGCGGGTGGATTTCAATCGACGACACGTGTCGTCGGCGGCCCGTGATGCCGTCGGGCTCAACGCAGAAGGTAATCCGACAGCGTCGCCAGCGCCTTGTCCGCGTAGCCGCGCCAGATCCTGGCGAACACCGGCAACAATGGAGCGGTCAGCGCCGATTTCGGGTGCAGCGTCCACTGCCACGTCACCTTCGTTCCAGTGCCGTGCGGGCTGAATTCCCAGACTCCTTCGATGTGGTCGATCAGCGGTGACATCGCGCCGCGGACATCGGTGAGCGTGTAGCCGAAGACATGTGGGGCATCCACTCGGGTCAGTGTCTCCCGCATGCCGCCGCCACCGACCAAGGCGACGGTGCGGGTCTGCCCCGCCGCGGACCAGTCACCGGTCTGGTCGTGCACGGCCTTGATCGGCGGGATGGGGCCATACCAGCGGTTGAACAACGTGGGCAGCGGCATCGGCAGCGTTTTGGCGAACGCATCCGATACCGCGACGGGAATCGCGCGGGACTGCTCGACGACGACGGGATGAGCCATCCCGCCGATGATAGTCAGCGCGACAGCTGCGGCGCTGCGCGTCCGGTGATGAGCGGCAGGTCGAAGAAGGTGGCGATACCCGGCTCGGCAGCGCACGTCGCGGGAATGGAGTTGACACAGTGCGCGGCGGTGGCCACCACGCCCGGGTTGCTCACCAGCCCTTCCTCGACACTCTCCGGCTGCCAGCCCTTGACGGTGACGAAGGTGTTCGGGTTGCCCCGCACCTCCATCTCGTAGCGCTCCCCCGCCGGGCCGAAAGACCATGCGGGGTCCATGTTTTCCTCACCCATCAGCCAGTTGACGGTGATCCGGACGACGACGGTGTTCGTCACTACGGCATCCCAGTGGAAGCGCCGGCCCGCCACCTGGCCGGGCTCGATCACGCCCATCGGCGAGTCGATGGGCGCGGTCGCCACCGCGACTTCCTGGGAGGTGCGAATCTTGGGTTCGGCGGCGAACCCCAGGCGGTCGACGATCAGCCGAACCGATTGGAAGAAGCCGCCATTGAGCAGTTTCTGCATCGGTCCGGTCAGTGCGCTCTCCGGTGTTCCACCGAACCCCATCACGTGCCGCAGCACATCGGGGGCACCGTAGGTACGCAGGTCGGAATACTCCTCGGCGCGCACGTAGGTCACGCCGGTGGACATCACCGACAGGAGCAGCGGGAACAGTTCGGTGGCCGCACCCGGTCCGATGCCTGCGCCGTGCAGGGTGACATTGCCCTCGCGAGCCGCGGCTTCCAGCGGGGCGGCCTCGGATTCACTGGGGTAGAACCAGCCGATCGGGCTGACGACGTTCTTTCCCGACCGCAGGAGCGCGGTCACCTCGTCGAGGTTGGGCAGCAGCGGAGCGTAGATCACCACGTCGGCGTCCAGCGCGAGGATCTCGTCGAGACTGTTGGTGGCCGTCACTCCCAGCGGTTCGGTGCCGATGATCTCGCCGACGTCCTTGCCTGCCTTGTCGGCGGAATGCACCCAGCAGCCGGCCAGTTCGAGCTCGGGGTGTTCGAGCACACCCTTGATGGCCGCGACCCCGACTCCGCCGGTGGCCCACTGCACGACCCGCAACGCCATTGCTGCACCTCCGTGGGAAACTAGAACAGGTTCTAGGCGGTCTACACTAGCCGGATCGTCAGCGTGGACGGAAGGAATCAGGACATGGCCAGCGCCAAGAATCGCGTGTTCGTCGTCGGGGTGGGGATGACCAAGTTCGAAAAGCCGGGTCGCCGCGAAGGCTGGGACTACCCGCAGATGGCCAACGAATCCGGCAACAAGGCATTGGCCGACGCCGGCATCGACTACTCGCAAGTGCAGCAGGGCTACGTCGGCTACTGCTCAGGTGACTCCACCTCCGGGCAGCGTGCGCTCTACGAGCTCGGCATGACGGGCATCCCGATCGTGAACGTGAACAACAACTGTTCGACGGGATCGACCGCGCTGTACCTGGCCGCGCAGGCCATCCGCGGCGGACTCGCCGACTGCACGATCGCGCTCGGCTTCGAGAAGATGCAGCCCGGTTCGCTGGGCGGCGGCGCCGAGGACCGCGAGTCCCCGCTGATGCGCCACATCGTCGCGCTCAACGAGACCGATCCGATGGCGTTTCCGGTGGCGCCGTGGATGTTCGGTGCGGCCGGCCGCGAACACATGAAGAAGTACGGCACCACCGCGGAGCATTTCGCGAAGATCGGTTACAAGAACCACAAGCATTCGGTGAACAACCCGTACGCACAATTCCAGGACGAGTACACCCTCGATGACATCCTGGGCGCCAAGATGATCTCCGATCCGCTGACCAAGCTGCAGTGCTCGCCGACGTCGGATGGTTCGGGTGCGGCGATCGTGGTCAGCGAGGAGTTCGTCGACAAGCACGGCCTGGCCGGGCAGGCTGTCGAGATCGTCGGGCAGGCGATGACCACCGACTTCGCCTCGACCTTCGACGGCAGCGCGGCCAATATCATCGGCTATGACATGAATGTTCAGGCTGCACAACAGGTTTACGACCAGTCCGGGCTCGGCCCCGAGGACTTCCAGGTCATCGAACTCCACGACTGCTTCTCGGCCAACGAGCTGCTGCTGTACGAAGCCCTCGGCCTGTGCGGTCCCGGTGAAGCGCCGGCGCTGATCGACAAAGACGACACGACCTATGGCGGGCGCTGGGTGGTCAACCCCTCAGGCGGCCTGATCTCCAAGGGCCATCCGCTCGGCGCGACCGGCCTGGCGCAGTGCGCCGAGCTGACCTGGCAGCTGCGCGGCACCGCCGACAAGCGCCAGGTGGACAACGTCAGTGCCGCACTGCAGCACAACATCGGGCTGGGCGGGGCGGCGGTTGTCACCGCCTATCAGCGCGCAGAGCGCTGACGTCGATCAAGCGAGCAGGACCGACCGGCGAGCGGTCGGGCCAACACGGTTGGAGCATCGCAATCGCGCCGCCGTTGCGAGCCTGACATCCCTGCGGTCCGAGGAGACAGGGCGTGGACACCAGCATCCCGCCCGGGCACTCGCGGACCACTGCCCGCAGCGCGTCCAACGCTGACGTGCCCGCATCGCAACCCGTGCATACGACGACGGTGAACGGTGTGGTCATGCGGGATACGGCAAGAGCGCCATCTCCCTGGCGTTCTTGATGGCGGTCGCGACTTGGCGCTGCTGGCCCACCGTGAGCCCAGTAACCCTGCGCGATCGGATCTTTCCGCGTTCGGAGATGAACACCCGCAAGGTCGCGGTGTCTTTGTAGTCGACTTCGCTCAGCCCCAGACCGGTGAGCATGTTGCGCCGGGGCTTGGCCGCGTCCGGCGCTGGGCCGCGATTGCGATTCTTGGCCTTCACCAACTCGCCTTCCGCACTCCGGGGAGCTGGCCTTGGTGAGCCAGCTCCCGCATCCGCACCCGCGACAGCCCGAACTTACGCAGATGCCCGCGCGGGCGACCATCGACGGCGTCGCGGTTGCGCACCCGCACGGCGCTGGCATCCCTGGGTTGACGCGCCAGTTCCTGCTGAGCGCTTATCTTCTCGTCGGCTGAACTCTGCGGCGAGCGGATGATCCGCTTGAGCTCCGCGCGGCGCTCGGCATAGCGGGCCACGACGGCTATCCGCTGGTCGTTCTTGACGATTTTGGATCGCTTGGCCACCTCAGCGCTCCTCGCGGAACTCGACGTGGCGCCGGATCACCGGGTCGTATTTTCGCAGCACGATCCGGTCCGGGTCGTTGCGCCGGTTCTTCTTGGTCACGTATGTGTAGCCGGTACCTGCCGTCGACCGAAGCTTCACGGTCGGGCGAATCTCATTGCGTGCCATCAGATTTTCTGTCCTTCCCGGCGCAGCCGCGCCACCACTGCATCGATCCCGTCACGATCGATGATCTTGATGCCCTTGGCGCTGATACGAAGCCGGACGCGCCGCCCCTCCGAGGGCAGGTAGTACGTCTTGAGCTGGATATTGGGTGACCAACGCCGCTTGGTGCGGCGATGCGAGTGCGACACCGAGTTACCGAAACCCGGTGCGCGGCTGGTGACCTGGCACCGTGCTGACATCGAGGACCTTCCGTCTCGTTCTGTTATTGAAAATGATTTTCGACAAGCGCCGATTCGGACTGTAGCGTGTGCAGGGTACTAATGGAAATCGTTTTCAATATGGGAGGTGCGGTGCGGACGCCGGTACTGCTGGTCGCGGGCCAAGATGACACCGAATCCGTCGCCAGAAATCTGTTGCGACAAGAACGCACGGTGGTCGTCCATCACCGGTTCGACGGCCGCGTGGTGCACCGCATGGTGACCAGCGTGCAGGACGGCGTCCCCGTCACCGCCGACTGCCTCATCGAGTTGGAGCACGGCTGCGTTGCGTGCACGGTCCGCAACGATCTGCTGTTTCTATTGCGCAGGCTGCACCGTCGCACCGACGTGGACCGGATCGTCGTGCACCTCGCGCCGTGGCTCGAGCCCGAGCCGATCTGCTGGGCCATCAACCACGTCCGCACCCGCCTGGGTCTTGGCTACGTCGACGGCCCGGCGGCGCGCGATGTCGAAATCACCGGTGTCATCACCTGTCTGGATTCCTCGAGCTGGCTTGCGCAGACGTTGAGCGAAGACGAGCTGGATGACGGGCGCACCGTGGCCCAGGTCGTTGTCGGGCAGACCGAGTTCGCCGATGTCGTCCTGGCCCCACGGGTGGATCGCGCAGGCGTGGCCGTGCTGCGCCGGCTCGCTCCCCGGGCGTGGATCGTGCAACTGCCCGAACATGTCGAGGAGGCGCTCGCGAATCTGGACCGCGACGCCCGACGCGGTCGAAGCACCGATCCGCTCGGACCGCTGTTGGCGGGCGAACCGCCACTGGCCGTCGACGGCGAGGTCGCCATCATCGAATTCGCGGCAGCCCGCCCGTTTCATCCGCAGCGCTTTCATGATGCACTCGACGTCCTGCTGACCGGTGTGGTGCGCACCCGCGGCCGTGTCTGGCTGGCCAATCAGCCCGAACAGGTGATGTATCTGGAGTCCGCCGGTGGCGGTCTGCGGACGAGCGTCGCCGGGAAATGGCTTGCCGCGATGAGTGATTCAGAGATCGTCTACGTCGAACCGGAACGCCGCGCATTGGCCGGACTGGCGTGGGACGACCAGCACGGCGATCGCCGAACGTCGCTGGTGATCCTGGTCTGCGGAGCCGAGCATATCCAGATCCAGGAAGCCTTGGAAAGCGCACTGCTGACCGATGACGAGATGAACCATCCCCACTGTTGGCCCGACTACCCCGACCCGTTCGGTGACTGGCATGAAGAACCGTGCGCCGATGGCGCCTCGCACACCGAATCACCCACGTCCACAACCAACTACGGAGAGAACCGATGAAGCCCGGTATCCACCCCGACTACCGTCCGGTTGTCTTCCAAGACGCAACCACCGGCAAGACGTTCCTGACCCGGTCCACCGCCACCACGTCCCGCACCATCGATATCCAGACGGCCGAGGGCATGCGCACCTACCCGCTCGTCGTGGTGGAAGTCAGCTCGGATTCGCACCCGTTCTGGACCGGTGAGCGCCGGATCATGGACGCGGCCGGGCAAGTCGAGAAGTTCCGACGGCGCTACGGCCGGGCGTGAATGGCGTACTCGGACCCCGAGTGGCGCCTGCGGGCCCGATGCCGCGGGCTACCGCTTGAGATCTTTTTCGTCGCCTCCACCGAGAAGGGCGCCCGGCGGATGGATCACGAAGACGCGGCCAAACGGATTTGCCGGTCCTGCGCCGTGCGGCAGCGCTGCCTGTCCTATGCCATGGAAATTGATGAACAGCACGGCATTTGGGGAGCGACCAGCCCCAGAGAACGACTCGCGATGCGCGCAATCGCGCGCAGCGCTACTTCAGGTGCGTGACGTCGTAGACGTCGTCGGCGTGCCGGGCCCGGATGGTCTTCTTGTCATACTTACCGACGCTGGTGCGTGGGATCTCGTCGATGAACGTCCACCGTTCCGGCAACCACCACCGGACAACCTTGTCGGACAAGAAGTTCCGTAGCTCCTCCGGCGATACCTCGGCACCTTCCTGGAGCACGACGGCAGCAAGCGGTCGTTCCTGCCAGCGCTCGTCGGGTACGCCGACCACGGCGGCTTCCCGCACCGCGGGGTGGGCGATCAAGTGGTTCTCCAGTTCCACCGACGAGATCCATTCGCCACCGGACTTGATGACGTCCTTGGCGCGGTCGGTCAGTGTGATGTAGCCCTGCGGATCGATGCGGCCCACGTCACCAGTGCGCAACCAGCCGGACTGGAACTTCGACTCGTCGGTATTGCGATAGTAGGAGCCCGTGATCCACGGCCCGCGAACCTCCAACTCCCCCACCGCGTCACCGTCGTTGGGCAGTACCTCGCCGCCGTCGTCGACGATGCGGGCCTCCACCCCGCACATCGGCCGGCCCTGCGTGCCGCGGATCTCCCAGATCTTGTCCTCGGGCGTGTTCGGCGCCGGCCATGCCAGGGTCGCCATCGGCGAGGTCTCGGTCATCCCCCACAGCTGGCGGATCTGCACGCCGTACTGCTCTTCGAACGTCTTCATCAACGACACCGGCACCGCCGAACCGCCGCACGCCACCAGCCGCAACGACGAAATGTCATGGCCGGGATTGCGATCGAGGTGATTCATCACGTCGTTCCAGATCGTCGGCACCGCGCCGGCCACCGTGGGCCGCTGTGTCTCGATCAGATCCACCAGCGACTTGGCGTCCATGAAGCGGTCGGGCAGCACGATGTCGGCGCCAGCCATCAGCGCCGCGTACGGCAGCCCCCAGGCATTGGCATGGAACATCGGCACGATCGGAAAGGCCTTGTCCGAGAAGCTCAGTCCCATACCGTTGCCACTGCACACCGACATCGAGTGCAGGTAGCTGGACCGATGGCTGTACACCACCCCCTTCGGGTGGCCGGTGGTGCCGCTGGTGTAACACATTGCCGCAGCTGAGTTTTCGTCGATCTCGGGCCAGTCGAATTCGCACGATTCGGCGGCAGTCACCTCGTCGTAGCGCACGACCCGCTTACCCGACGCTTCCAGCGGGCCCAGATCTCCTGAGCCCACCGCGATCACGGTGTGCACGGTCTCCATCTTCGGCAGCACCGGGGCCAGGATCGGGGCCAATGAGAGGTCGGCGATCACCACCTGGTCCTCGGCCTCATAGGCGACGAATTCGATCTGCTCGGGGAACAGCCGGATGTTCAGCGTGTGCAGCACCGCCCCCATCGACGGCACCGCGACGTAGGCCTCCAGGTGCTCCTGGTTGTTCCACATGAACGTGGCGACGCGATCGTCGCCTTCTACGCCGAGGCGGCGCAATGCGTTGGCCAGGCGGCCGGCCTGCTGGCCGACCTCTCGGTAGGTGGCGTGCCGGTATCCGTCGCCGGTTGCGGTGGTCACCGTCCGGTCGCCGTGGACGGTGACGGCGTAACGCAGGATCGCGGCGACAGTCAGCGGAAAGGACTGCATGGTGCACTGCATGCGCCCGAATCTATCGTGGCGGGCAACGTCGCAGGCCGAAGATGGCTTACCCGGTCAAACGCAACCACCGAAGAGTGAAACGGCGACGGTGCGCGTGGCGGCGCGGTGTCGGCGACCGGAGCAGCTCGAGCTCGACAGGATCGGTCTCGTCGGATCCGAGCTCGTCGGCATCGGTGCGCCGGTTCACCGCGGCCAGCGCATGGCCGAGCTCGGCCCTGAGCAGCTGGCGCATCATGTCGGCGGCCTGGCGAGGATGGGCCAGCATCCAGGAATGGTGCGCGCCGGGCACGCAATACAACGACGCGTCGGCCCGCTCAGCCATGTCGTAGGCGTTGTCGAACGGCACCACACCGTCCCTCTCACCGTGCACGACGATCGTCGGCACCGCGTGGTCGCGCATCGTGGCGAGCTTGGCGGCGAAGTCGCCGGAACCGAGGAGCGCACGCAGCGCCCTGGTCAATCCCAGCGGCGCGCGGGCATTTCGGGTGAGCACGCCCCGTCATCAGCCGCGCATAGCCGACCAGCTCAGCAGTAGAAAGTCCCCTTGGGTCACCCTGGGCGTCGACGGCCGCGGCGACCAGACGGGCCGCGATCGCCCGTGGCGAGCGACGACCGGGAGCGATCGACTCGTCGAACGGCGCGCCGGCGGCCGCATTCAGCAGCACCGCGGCGAGCACCCGCTCGGGTGCCCGCGCCGCGAGGTCGACGATCATCCGCCCACCCATCGAATGGCCGAGGAACACGGCCTTGTCGATTCCGAGCACATCAAGGGCGCGCAGCGTCAGATCCACCCGGTCTTCGAGGGTGGTCGCCGCGGGAAGAGTCGGGGTGCGGCCGTGGCCGGCGGCATCCACCGCGATCACGGTGAAACCGAGCCCACCCAGCCGGCTCAGCAGACGAAGATACGCGCGACCGTTGAGCCCGTAGCCGTGCAGGAATACCAGTGGTACTCCGTGACCACCGGTCCAGACGCTGACGCGGTGCCCGTCCTCGAGGCGCAGCACCTGATGGCTGAGCCGGACGCGGCTGCGCGACGGCGCTGTCGTTGTCATCGAGTGGGGGTTCACCGCAGAACCGACTGGCACACTGTGTTCTT
Source organism: Mycobacterium sp. BK086 (assembly GCA_004362315.1). Classification (GTDB taxonomy): domain Bacteria; phylum Actinomycetota; class Actinomycetes; order Mycobacteriales; family Mycobacteriaceae; genus Mycobacterium. The sequence goes on along the minus strand of SNWL01000007.1, from coordinate 150,423 downwards.
CGCTACTGTTCGGCGATGGTTGTGCTCAAATCGATCGCGTTGTTCGTCGCCGCGGCACTTCTGGAGATCGGCGGCGCCTGGCTGGTGTGGCAGGGAGTTCGCGAACACCGCGGCTGGCTGTGGGCCGGGTTCGGCGTAATCGCTTTGGGTGCTTATGGTTTCGTGGCCACGCTGCAGCCCGACGCGCATTTCGGCCGGATCCTGGCGGCCTACGGCGGCGTGTTCGTGGCGGGCTCACTGGTATGGGGAATGGCGGCCGACGGTTTCCGTCCGGACCGCTGGGATGTGACCGGTTCGCTGATCTGCATGCTGGGCGTGGCGCTGATCATGTACGCCCCACGCGGCGGCTAGCTCGCACAGGGACCCGGTCGGTGCACCGACCGGGTCCCGCGCTGCTCACTATTGGTTCGCCTCTTGGCGCTTCTCTTGGGCCTTGGCCTCGGCGCGAGCCTTGTCCGCCTCGGCTTCCTTGGCCGCGGCATCACGCTGAGCGTCGGCCTTGTCCTGCTGGGCCTTGCCCTCCTCGGTCAGGTCGTCTCGTCCGGTGACAGTGCCGACGGCCTCCTTGGCCTTGCCCTTGACGTCTTCGACGACGCCCTTGATGCCTTCTTCGGGTCCGCTGTTACCCATGAGTCCTCCTCAACTGGCTGTGGGTGCGTGCAGGACGCGGCGCGTGAGCACCCGTCGATCCTGCTGTGAAGGCGGCGTCACCCGCCCGGACTACGGGTTCCCGACGATTTCGGGGCTAAACAACCCCAGGCAGAAGGCAATTCGCTCGGGCCGCCGTGCTGATTTCTCTGCCAGCGAAAAGGTCCCCCGGTCGCGGAACGTTTCGCGCGGCAAGGACGATGTAATTGGAGGAATATTGGGGGCGGAAACGAGGAGGCGCGGTATGCGTACCGCATTGGCACTTGCCGCGATGGCGGCAGTCGGCGGCATCATCGCGGGCCCGGCCGCGACAGCGTGGGCCGATTCCGCACAAAGCACGATCAGCCAGCTGCAGCAGCAGGGCTACACCGTCAACATCGACCGCATCGGCACCGGTCCGATGTCGAAGTGCGTGGTCACCAACGTGCGCAATCCCCAGACCCTCACCCAGTGGGTGCCGTACACGGGTCCAGGCCGCAACGGCGACCGCACGATCCTGGTGCCGGTTGTGACCAGCCAGACGATCTCGGTGTCACTGGACTGCAGCGCGCACTAATCCAAATCGACGCGGATGGTGAGCAAGTTGTCTCCCATCGCGCGTACCGCGGCGCTGTTCATCCGCGGAAGGACGGCCAGCCTGGCCCGCGCATCGTCGTCGGGTAGCAGGGTGGCCGTGCCGCTGTGCCAGCGCCCACGAACGCGGACCCGCACTCGCGGGTCGGCCTCGATGTTGCGGACGTACTGCGATCGGTCGCCGAACTCCGAGACCAGCCAGAACTCGTTGCCGGCCAGCCGTCCCCCGATCGGGGTGCGGCGTGGTTGGCCCGATTTACGCCCGGTCGTCTCCAGCAGAGTCTGAATGGGGACCGCGCGCATCACCGGGTTGGCGATGTGGCGCTGGATGAGGTTGACGACGCGCTGCCGAGGAGTCAAAGCCATGACCCCATCGTGGCAGGCGGTTCAGGATGCCGCGATAGCCAACGGCGGCTGTACGGCCGCGGTGTCCAGACGCAGGGCGGTGATCGTCCCGGCGTAGTCGGCCGCGTACAGCCGGTTGCGCACCGGGTCGAGCGCCACGCAGGACAACTGCGGGCCGATCACGACACTGTCGACGATCTCGGTGGTGGCGGTGCACAGGACGACGATCTCGTTGCGATCGACGATGTAGGCGCAGTTGCCACCGCGGCCCAGGACGAGCTGAGTGGGCACACCGCCCATCGCGATGGTGTCGGTGACCCGGGCGCCCGCGACGTCGATGACGTGGATCGCGCCGCCGAATTCGGCGTCGCATCCGGTGCCAAACACTGTGCGCCCGTTGGGCATAACCGCGATGTCTCCGATCGATCCGTCGATCGCGATCACATCGCGGACCGCACGGCTCTTGGTGTCGACGATCGCCAGCAGGCCACCGGCGGGGGTGGTCAGCGACGCGAACAGGCGGGCGCCGTCGGCGCTGATACACAGCGCCTCGACGGAAGCTCCTGGTGCGGCCGGGATCTCGATGGCGGTGACGGCACCGGTCTCGATGTCGACAGCGGCGATGTCGACGGTGTCGCCGGCGGTCCGCGCGACATAGAGCACATCAGCGGTCGGGCTGACCGCCATTCCGCCGGCCGTCATCTCAAAGGTCTTGGCCGCCAACGGCATGCCGGTGCGGGTGTCAACGGCAACCACCGCGTCCACGTCGTTGGAGGCTGCGCTGACATACGCGCGGTCGGCGACGACCACGGCGGCGTAGGGCTCGGACAGGCCGTCGATGGTGGCGGTCACCGTCAGAGTGGCAGCGTCAACGACACAGACGACATCGGCGCCATAGTGCGCGGTGACGAGGAAGCGGCCGTCAGGGCTGACAGCCATGTCGCTGACCGGGCCATGGCCCGGGGCCAGCTTCTTGGCGACGGTGACGACCGGCGCCGCGATCGGCTCGGTCAGCGGTTCCAATTCGGCGCCGCCCAGCAGCTGCGGGAGCAGATCACCGATCGGCGAGCGCCGGATCGAGGGCAGCGACGACAGCCACAGCGGGCGTTCTGCGGCGACCCGCTCGGCCACCGCAACACCGGTGCCTTTAGACCCTTCCGTCACTCCCGTTGTGTTTGCCATGAGCTCGTACCTCCGTCGGCCTTGATGTGGCCGCGTCTTGTTTTAGTCAGTTCCGCGTTACCTGGTGGTAACGGCCTGCGTCGAGTGTAGCGACGACATTGACAGAGAATTAGGGCCTTTCGGCACACCAATTCGCAGCACGCCACAAATCTCAGTAAGTGCTAAGGCGACGATCGTTATCAATTCGTTGCAATGGGGTTCGAGACAAACAAAAGTGCACGTTGACGTGCAGATTTGGTTGAATCCAAGATCACAAGTCACGCGCTTGAAGATCTACTGGGCTTAGATTTTCTTATCTCGGCGGAGCCAAAAGAGGCCGAAATCACAATGCCTCAGTCGCGTCTAAATTATTAAGGAAAGTCCTTAAATTATTGACGGGTATGGCACCCTCACGCGGGCAGGTAGTCGGCCTCTCGATCTTGATGCCAAATAAGTTCGCTGATCCGCATGGTTAGCGAGCCGATCTCAGCAATTCGCTAGTGGCCCAGATCACACCATCTGCTCGACGGTGTCGCGGCTGCGCACCGGATCGCTGCCAAGCACGTAGGCAGGCTCGGTGTGAGCGACGGTCGTGCCGCCCGCGACCCGCTGCTGGGCCTGCTTGAACTCCACAAGCGGACCCATCGCCGCCCACGCTGTGTTCAGCGCCGCCCAAGTGGCCGCACGCCGGGCGGCCCGTTCGATCGGATGCGGCGGACGATAGGCGATCATGTCCGCCGCCCAGTCCGGCATGCTGTCGCGAATCGCCCAGTCGAAGAACTTGGCCTCCTGGGGGACGTCGGGGTTCTCCATCAGATTGGGCCCGGTGAACTGGGCGGCCCCATGAGTCAGGGCCAGGCGCGGCAGATACGAGCGCAGGCAGTCGAGCGTCTCCTCTTTCGTCGCGGGCAGGTCGGTACCGCCGAGGGCGTGGCCGACCCGGACGAACTCGCCGTAATACCGGTCGATGTTGCGCAGCGGACTGGGGTGGTACAGCTCATGGCCGGTCGCGATCCCCCAGACCACGGTGGCATAGTTCCAGCGCAGCCATTCCGGATCGTCGGCGTCGTACGGCAGGCCGTCGGGACGAACACCCTTGATGGTGTGGTGCATGGCCCGCACCGCCTGGGCGACCCGCTCGGCGGTGGCGGTGGACCCGTACGCGGTCCCGATGAAGAACGCCACCGAATGAGCCAGCCGCACACCGGAACCCTTGAGGTCCAGCTTGCCTGTCGGGTTGCCGTCCTCGTCGTGCTGGACGACGCGGGAGTGATCGGATCCCATCCAGAAGATGCTCGGATCGAAACGCTCGATGAAAGCCGCACACTGCAGGCCGAAGATCAGCGCCGGGGTGTGCGAGTGCACGTGCCAGACCGCACTGCCGGGACCGAACCAGCCCGGATCTCCCTCGGGGCCGGCGAATTCCAGGCCACGAAAGAACTGGCTGCGAATGTTCTTGTCGAAGTCGGATCGCACCTTGTTCTCGAGAAGTTGATGCGGCAGCAGCAGTTTCATCTCGGCTGGCTCCTTAACCGGCGGTACGGAATTTTGGTTACGCCCGTAACCAAAATAGCACGGCAAGCGCCGCCGGCCGGTATATCCTCAGCGAATGCCGAGTGCCACCAGGTGGGCCGGGGTGTCCCCCGCCGATCGCCAGGCCGAGCGGCGCACGCTGCTCGTTCGGGCCGCCTTCGGCCTGTTCGGTGATGGCGGCGAAGCCGCGGTGTCGGTGCGGTCGGTGTGCCGGGCGGCCGAACTGAACACCCGCTACTTCTACGAGAGCTTCACCGACACCGACGCGCTCCTCGGTGCGGTCTACGACGAGGTGGCACTCGAACTCGGCGGCATTCTGACCGCGGTGATGGCGAGCGCTCGCGATGAGCGGGTCCGGCTGCGGGCCGGGATCCGCGCGGTGCTCGATTTCAGCTCGGCGGACCCGCGCCGCGGCAAGATCCTGTTCACCGAGGCCCGGACCAATCCGGTGCTGGCCGCGCGACGCTCCATCGCACAGGATCACGTGCGCGAGCTCGTCCTCGACGAGCAGCGCCGCACCGCGCCCGAATCCGACCGGGTGGCAACCGAAGTCGGCGCAGCCATGTACGCCGGGGCGATGGCCGAGTTGGCTCAGCAATGGCTGGCCGGCACCCTCGGGGACGATGTCGATGCCGTCGTCGGCTACGCCGTACGGCTACTCCTCCCGAACTGAATCCAACCGCTGCTTCGACGGCGCGACCCACACCGCGGCGAACCCGGCGACGACGTTGAGACCCAGGAGGGTGAGTATCGGACCGACGACCGCCTCGCTCTGCGCCACCGCACCCAGTGCCGCGCCGAGTACCGAGGACTCGACGGCGATCAGCAGTGAGCCGAAACCCAGCAAGGTCGCCCGGTGCCGTTCGGCGGCGAACGCCCCGACCCAGGCCAACCCGGCGCTGAATATCGCCTGATAGGCCATCGTCGCCAGGATGAACACAATGCCGTAGATCCAGATGTGGTTGAGGTCTTGGCGGTACTCCATCACCACGCAGATCGCGGCCGCCGCCGTCCCCAGCAGTGCACTGTTGATCAACATTCCGCGCACACCCAGAGCGCGGCTGACGAAGCGCCAGAACAGCGAACCGGCCACCATGCCGATGGACGACGAGATCACCAACACGTGCAGGCTGCCCGCGGAGTCGCTGTGGTTCACCGACGCGTGGATGCTGTAGAACGACGTACCCAGGCTGACCGGAACGAACAGCAACTGGATGACGACGTACCGGCGGAACCATGACTCGGATCTCGCCACCCGCACGCCGTCGCGGTAGGTCTCCCGGAACGTCACGCGGCTGACCTCCGAGGCCTGTACCGGCCCGATGAAAACGGCGGCGATCGCCGCGGCGAGCAGGCCCGACGAGCCCAGCCAGAGCACGTCGAGATGGCTGTGCGCCGGGTCGCGCTCGGCCAGAAACGGCACCAGCACCAAGGTGGTGCCGATCGCCAGAATCGCACCGATCGCGCCCTGCGTCAGCACCAGATCGTTGCGGCGGTGGTCGTCAAGCTTGCTCGAAACTACTTCGGAAAAAGCAACTTTCGATATCCCGGCAACCACACCGGTGGCCAGCGACACAGCGAGGAAGATTCCGGCGATGAACAATTTGGTCCACGCCGAGAACGCGCTGACCACCACCAGGGTGGCCATCACCAGCGTGGTGGCGGCGATCACCAGGTGTTTGAGATGACGAGCGCGGGCAAGCACATAGGGCGACAGCGAGTTTCCGCCGACGATGCCGATGCAGTAGGCCGGATACAGCAAGCCCGCCGCCCAGTAATAGCCCTCCTGGGCGCAGATGAACGGCAGCACCACCGACACGTTGGCCAGCTGAGTGCCAGTGGTGTACAGCGTGCCCTGCGTGAGCAGCGCGCGATAGGCAACCTCCACCCGGGGGATATTGCCGACTGGACGCCTACCTAGCAATAGTCTGATCATCGACCTGACCGAGGAGCGGGAGCCGATGAACCCAGACGACGATCCCGAGAAGCGCATCCGGGACCTCGAGCGTCCACTGACCGACCAGGCCCGTGAGCTGGGGACCACGGGCACCACCGCTGCCTGGCCACCGCCCCCGCCGCCACCCCCACCGGGCTACTACGGACCGCCGATGCCTCTGCCGTCGGTCCCGTCGCCGTCCTCGGGCATGCGCGTCGGCTGGATTGTGCTGGCGCTGCTGGTCGTTGGGCTGGTGATCGGCGGTGGCGCGATCGTGGCAACCTCGCTGTTCGCCGTCAATCGCGCCGGCACCCCCACCATCTCCGGCGGCGGCGGCACGTTCACCACGGCAACCCGGCCCAGCCGAACCTCCACTGCCCCGACTCCTACCGCCCCGTCGAGTTCGGCTGGCACGGTGGCGACTCCGGCGCCTGGCGGCAACGTCAGCGTTGCCGGCGTCAACGAGAACAAGAGGATCGCGTGCGACGACACCTCCGTCACCATCAGCGGTATGGACAACACGGTGACGATCACCGGACATTGCACGCGCGTTGAGGTGTCCGGCATGAACAACGTCGTGACCCTCGACACCGCCGACTCGATCGATGCCTCCGGGATGGACAACAAGGTCACCTATCGTGGCGGCTCGCCGAAGATCACCAAGTCCGGCTTCGACAACACCGTCCAACAGGACTGAGGATCAGCGCAGCGGGACGAATCGGGTCAGCTTGCCGGTGGCCTGGTTGCGTTGGAGCCGTTCGACGACCGCGATGGTGATCTGCGGCTGCCGCAGACCGTAGCGCCGCACCGCGGCCACGACGTCGGCGGTCAGCGCGTCGAGATCCGGGGCGCCGACGACCAGAATCTCCGCACCGGCCGTTGTCTGCGTGACCTGATATTCGGTGACGCGTGGGTCAGTGCCCAACACATGCCGAAATGCACTGGCCGGCACCGTGATCGCACCGTAGGAGAAGTCGTCGTCGCGGCGCCCGGCGACGTCGGCGACCCGCAGGAACGCGCTGCCGCACGGGCACTGGCCCGGCAGGAAGGCGATCTCGTCGCCAAGGTCGTAGCGGATGAACGGAAAGGTTCGGTTGGCCAGGCCGGTGGCCAGCGTGCGGGCCGCCGGTTCGTCGGGACCGACCGGGACACCGTCGGCGTCGACGCGTTCGAGGATCACCTCGTCCTCGCACACGTGCAGCCCTTCGCCATGGCCGCAGCCGACGGCTTGAACACCGATCTCCGTTGAGCCCCAAAGATTGTGGATCCTCGCACCCCACGCCTGCGCGATCGCGTCGCGGTCTTCGGGCAACAGTGGTTCGGAGTTGGTGCTGACCCGACGCGGCCGGATCGCCAGTTCACCCGCCAGTGTCGCGCGGGCCAGGCGGCCGATCACGGTTGCGTAGCCGACGAGATGTGTCGGCGCTACGGCGGCCACGTCGGCCAGCACCTGTTCGAACGGCGCCCCCGCCTCGATCACCGTCGTCTGCATCCCCTCGACGGTCGGCACATCGAACAGCGGGGTGCTGGCGTGTGGTGGCAGAGCGGCCGTCAGCACGGCCAACCGGCTGCCGGTCGTCGGCGCACGCCGCTCGTCACGGGCCTGCATCCGCCAGGCCAGGCAGGCGGCACTGACGAAAAACGGCCAGTCCCAGACATAGACGCCACGCACCCCGCTGGATCCACCCGAGCTGAAGACCTGTTGATCGTGCACGGTGTATGAAAACCATTGCTGCTCAGCCAGTATCCGCTCGGCCCCGGCGCGGTCCAGATCCCCCACGGTGATCACCGCGTCCCAATGCTCCTGAGCCTGCTGCTTGGTCATGATCGGCGCCGAGGTCAGGTTGTCGATGCCACGCAGGCGCTCGGCGTGGAACGGCGAACGCTCTTTGGCGTAGGCCAGCAGGGCCCGCAACCGGGCGTCACGGTGCCGTTCGATCTGTGCGCGTGACCATTCCAGCCGACCGAGGTGGTCCTCGAGTGCCGCCGAAACCTCCGCCAGATGCGCGGCGCGGACTCGCTCGTAGTCCGAGCGCGGGTTCGACAACTCCACCCCTACTTCGCGCAGGCGTCGGGAGCGTCCCCGCGAACCGGAGCATCGACGGGAAGCGTGTAAGTGAGCACCACCTCCGCCTCGGATCCCGACTGGTTGGCCACCCGGTGCGGCACACCCGCCGGGATGAACACCGCCTGCCCCGCACCGTAAGTCACCGGGCCACACGCGGTGGCGGTTTGCAGTGCCACCGCGCCGCCGGTGATCACCGACAGTTCGCTGCCGGGGTGGGTGTGCCAGCCGCTGGAGGCGCCGGGTTGTAGGGCGAGGCTCTGCACGATCAGCGTCGTCGGGCCGTCGGTGGTGATCGAGACCGGCGTCTCGGTGGCGCCCTTGGCGAGGTCGGTGCGCGTGGCGTCGCCGTCGGGAGGTGTCGCGCCGGCCGCCGGGGCAGACAGCGCTGCGCACAACGTGGTGGCGATCCCCGCGACGGTCAATCCCCGGACAGTCATGGCACTCCTCGTCGTCAGTGGTTGCGCCTCAGCCTGACCCACATCGGGTCACAGCGCAGCCAAACGCAAGCACACCACGAGCCGCGGAAGTAGCGTGAACCACACGCGAGCAATCGGGCAATGGGAGGGAACCGCATGCCAACCAGATGGTTACGGCGAATTTCTCGACGAGCGACAGGGTGGACTGCTGCCACCGTGGCAGTGGCCGCCCTGCTGATGGTGTTTGCCGCCAATTTCTTTGCCCCCGCCAGGGCGTCGGCTGACGGTGAAAACTACACGATCGCGACCGACACCACCTTCGCGCCGTTCGAATTCCAAGACAAGCAAGGCAAATTCGTCGGGATCGACATGGACCTCATCCGCGCGATCGCCGATGATCAGAAGTTCACGGTGGACATCAAGCCGCTCGGCTTCGACGCCGCGCTGCAGGCCGTACAGGCCAATCAGGTCGACGGCGTGATCGCCGGCATGTCGATCACCGACAAGCGCAAGCAGGTCTTCGACTTCTCCGAACCGTACTTCGAGTCCGGTATCCAGATGGCGGTGCTGAAGAACAACAACGACATCAAGTCCTACGAGGACTTGCGCGGCAAGAAGGTCGCGGTCAAGAACGGAACCCAGGGCGCGACGTTCGCCAACTCGATCAAGGACAAGTACGGCTTCCAGGTGGTCTCGTTCGCGGATTCGTCCTCGATGTTCGACGAGGTGAAGACCGGCAACTCGCAGGCAGCCTTCGAGGACTACCCCGTTCTGCTCTACAACATCGCGCAGGGCAGCGGATTCAAGACCGTGGGACCCAAGGAGGACCCGACGGGTTACGGCTTCGCGGTGAACAAGGGCCGCAACGCCGAGTTGCTCGAGAAATTCAATGCCGGCCTGGACAACCTCAAGAAATCCGGCCGCTACGACGAAATCATCAACACCTACCTCAGTGAGAAGGCCAACACCGACGACACCTCGTACTTCGGCCTGATCAAGAGCACTTACCCACTGCTGCTCGAGGGCCTGAAGATGACCGTATTCCTGACGGTCATCTCGATCTTCTTCGCACTGATTCTCGGCATCATCTTCGGTCTGTTGCGGGTGTCGCGGTCGATCGTGCTGCGGGGCATCGGCACGACGTTCGTCGACATCTTCCGTGGCACACCACTACTGGTGCAGGCCTTCTTCATCTACTTCGGAATCCCGACAGCCCTCGATTTCCAGATGTCGGCGTTGACGGCAGGCGTCATCACGCTGTCACTCAATGCCGGCGCCTACATGACCGAGATCGTCCGCGGCGGTATCCAATCCGTCGACAAGGGACAGATGGAAGCGGCTCGCAGCCTCGGCATCGGCTACCTGCCGACGATGCGGAAAGTCATTCTGCCGCAGGCTATCCGGACGATGATCCCGTCGTACATCAACCAGTTCGTGATCACGCTGAAGGACACCTCGATCCTGTCAGTGATCGGGATCGCGGAGTTGACCCAGACCGGGCGCATCATCATCGCAGGCAACTACAAGTCATTCGAGATGTGGCTGATCATCGGCATCATCTACTTCATCGTCATCATGGCACTCACCAAACTCTCGGACCGCCTTGAGAAAAGGATCGTGAAATGACCAACCTCGTTCCCGATTCCGCTGCGGCCGAACCCGCAGGGACGGTGATGATCCACATCGAGAATCTCAAGAAGGCGTTCGGCGAGCTGGTCGTCCTCGACGGCATCACCACCGATATCAAGCAGGGTGAGGTGGTGTGCGTCATCGGCCCGTCCGGGTCCGGGAAGTCGACGTTTCTGCGCTGCCTGAACAAGTTGGAGGACATCACCGCGGGCAAGGTGGTCGTCGACAAGTTCGACCTCACCGACCGCAAGGTCGATTTGGACAAGGTGCGCCAACACATCGGCATGGTGTTCCAGCACTTCAATCTGTTCCCGCACATGACCGTGCTGCAGAACGTCACGCTGGCGCCGCTGACGACCAAGAAGATGGACAAGGCGGCCGCCGAGAAGAAGGCAATGGAACTTCTGAGTCAGGTCGGACTGGCCGAGAAGGCCAACGTGAAGCCGTCCACGCTGTCGGGTGGCCAGAAGCAGCGCGTCGCGATCGCCCGCGCGTTGGCGATGGGTCCATCGATCATGTTGTTCGACGAGGCCACCAGCGCGTTGGACCCTGAGATGGTCGGCGACGTGCTGCAGGTGCTGCGCGACCTGGCCGAGGGCGGCATGACGATGGTGGTGGTCACCCATGAGATGGGCTTCGCCAGGGAGGTGTCCTCGCGAGTGATCTTCATGGCCGACGGCAACATTGTCGAGGACGACTCCCCTGACGAAGTGTTCGGCAACCCCAAAAGCCCTCGGCTGCAGGAGTTTCTGTCGAAGGTCCTCTGACTATCCGCCGAGTGCCGCGTGGAAAGTGTCGAGCCACAGACATCCGGGCAAGGGACGCGTAGGTTGGCTTCGATGAAGGCATTCGTCGCGGGTATCGCCGGGCTCATCGTTGCGACGACGGCCGCGGCCCCAGCCGGCGCGGCACCCGACACCAATTGCCAGCTGAGCACGCCGGTCACCGACGTGTCGGGTCTGGGACAGCTCCCGGCCCCGTTGAAAACGATGATCGGGCCGATCGCCGACATCGGCGCGCCCTTCAACAGCACGGACGACGTGGACGACCCGTCGCTGCCGTTTCGGCGGCTGATCCGCGCCGGCCACCGCGACAAGGATTGGTTCCTCTGGTACGAGCACGGCGGCATCACCTACTTCTGGCAAGCCGTCGTCGCGCGCGTCGCCGACGACGGCACCGTGATCCCCAAGGCCAACGCCGGCACGATCGACAACGTGCTGTGCGCGATCACCGACGGCGCCTTCGCAGGCACGGTTCCGCCCTACCCGGATGATTCCTGGCAAGCCAGCGGTTTCTAACGTCGAGCAACCAACCCAGAAGGGAAACGGCATGAATGTTCTGTACGTCGCGGAGGCACTGGCCACCGGCGAGGGCCGCGATGGCCACGGGCGCACCTCCGACGGCAAGCTCGACCTCGATCTGAGCATCCAGAAGGAACTTGGCGGTTCGGGCGTCGGGACCAATCCCGAGCAGCTGTTCGCCGTCGGCTATGCCGCCTGCTATCACTCCGCCTTGCGGCTGGTTGCCCGCCAGGAGAAGGCTGATGTCACGGATTCGGCTGTGGGAGCGAAGGTTTCGCTGGGCAGCAACGACGCCGGCGGTTTCGTCCTGGCCGTCGAGCTCGAAGTGGTGCTACCGAACGTCGACCACGAAGCCGCCGTCGCGCTGGCCGAGAAAGCCCATCAGGTGTGCCCGTACTCCAACGCCACCCGGGGCAATATCGACGTCAAGCTGACCGTCACCGACGACTGAGGATCAGGCAGGCCGACGTGAGGTCGGCTTGCCCTTCTTCTCCTCGTACATCAGCTCGTCGGCGCGGGACAGCAGTTCGTCGATGGTGTCTTGATCGGCCGGCTGCACGGGAACCATGCCAATGCTGGCCGACAGCATGTAAGTCCGGTCGTTGTTTTCGTTGAACTGTCCGAAGGCAGCGAGCAGACGGTTGCGGAGCGCCGCCTGATCGCAATCCGGTTCGATGATCAGGACGCAGAACTCGTCGCCGCCGATACGGGCGATGACGTCGGACTCGCGCAACGTGCCGGTGAGCAGATCAGCGACGTCGGCCAGCAGCGCGTCACCCATCTCGTGCCCCTGCGCGTCGTTGACCAGCTTCAGACCGTCGACGTCGAGGAACACCAGCAGACAGGAGCCACCCTGCCGCCGGGTTGCATGCAGTGCCGCATCCGATCTCAGGTAGAAACCGCGCCGGTTGTTCAGCCCGGTCAGTTCGTCGGTGATCGAGAGCTTGTGGATCTCGTCGTTGGCCTTTTCCAGTTCGGCGGTGCGGTCCTGCACCCGCTGTTCGAGCTCGGCGTAGAGCGCCACGTTCTCCATCGCGACGGACGTCGAGTCGGCCAGTGCCTGTAGCAGGAAGACCTCCCTCTCGGTCGCTTCGCGCGGATGGGCCCAGTAGTTGCCGATCGCCCCGATTGGGTCGACCTTGCGAATCGGGACCATCACCATGCTCTTGACGAACGTGGGCCGGTAGGCGTCGTGGGGGACGCGGTCGTCGACGTAGATGTCCGGGATCACCACCGACTCACGGTGATGCATCGCCCACCCGCTGACGCAGTTCTCCAGGGGAAAGCGATTGCCCTTCCAGAGCGGAGCGATGGCGTCCTCGTCGGCGTAGAAGCAGTACCCGTTGTCCTTGAGCACGAAGGATGCTCCGTCACACCCGGTCAGCTCGCGGGCCGCGGTCCGCACGACCACCTGGATTTCCGGCAGGCTGCGCGCCAGCGACAATTCCTGCACGGCTTGGAGTAGCCGCTCCATACGTTGCGTGTAGTCCGCTTCGATCGAGACATCGACCGTCATGAGTACCTCCGGCAGCCCCCGCGCCCCCAAGGTCGCAACTCATGTCGCTTTTTGACGGCGAGTCCTGGCAAAGTATAGGACGATTTTTGCAACGAGAGCGAACCAAAGCCCAAATCTTTGCTCCGATTGCTGATTGTGCAAGCATCGCCTAGGAAAAATGGGTGTGCGCCCGGTCCAGAAATCTTCCATCGACGGCGATGTCGAGCTTCTCGTTGTAGAACGCGACCATGTTGGCGATCGCCGCCACTGCCGGCAGCGGGGTGCGATAGGTCCAGGCCAGGTCCTTATGTGCTGTCTCTGCTACCCGCTCACCCACCCGAACCGACCAGTACTGCGACGTCACGCCCTTGTACGGACACAGTGTCTGCGTGTCGGACGGCTCGAGATGGGAGAACGCGACGTCGGTCTGGTCGATGTAGTACCTCGTCGGCAGGCCGGTTTCGAACAGCAATACGGGGCTCGTCGTGTCTGCCAGCAACACACCGTTCAGTTCGACCCTGACGTGCCGATGGGACCGAAGCACATCCACCCGGACATAGGGGTTACGGGGGTGGCCGTAGACCGGCTCGTCCTCCTCGAACCAACTCAGGGCCGACCAGTCGAAGCGCACGAATCCCGCGACCGGGCCGTCGCCGTCATCGAACACCCGCGCCGCCGAAGGGTGCGTCTCCGACTCCCCCGCCACGGTGAACATCCGGGATGCACCGAACTGCACGTGCTGCGGGTGGTCCTCGTCGCGCAAGAACTCGTCGGAGACGTCGGCCCGCGGGATGTAGTACTGCGGGTAGTACGGCGTCTCCCAGACATAGCGGGCCGAGGTGGTGTCGAAAACCAGCTGGCTGCCCAGGAAACCACGGACCCGGCGAGGCGAGGGCTCAATGCGGCCCCGGGCGGCGGCGGCCTGCGGGTAGTCGCTTACGGGCTGCTCGGATGCTGTGCTCACGCTGGACTCCCTTGCCGTGGATCACGTCACCTTCCATGATGACCCAATGACTCGATCTGGCTCGGATGCGATTCGCGCGGAGACGATCACGATCACCGGGCACGGCGGCGACGAGATCGAGGCCTACCGGGCCGGCCCGTTGGCCGACGGCTCCCGGGGCGGGATCGTCTGGATCCACCACATGCCGGGTTACGACCGCGAGACCAAGGAATTCGCCCGTCGGCTCGCCGTCACCGGCTATCACGTCGTCTGCCCCAACCTGTACTCGCGCGAGGCGCCCGGCGCCGATCCCGACGACGCCGCAGCAGCCTCAAGGGCCGCGGGCGGTGTCCCGGACGAACGGCTGGTCGGCGATGTCGCTGGCGCGGTGGCCCATCTGGGCGGGCTGCCCGGGGCGAACGGGAAGTTCGGCGTCATCGGACACTGCTCGGGCGGGCGGCACGCTTTTCTGGCGGCGTGCTCCCTGCCCTTCGACGCCGTGGTGAACTGCTACGGCGCGTTCATCGTCGAGGACCCGCCCGAAGGGATGCCCAAGACGATGAAGCCGATCCTCGAATTGGCGCCACATCTGAGCGCCCCGATGCTCGGACTGTTCGGCGCCGAGGACAGGTTCCCGACGCCGGAAGCGGTGGCCACCCTGGACGCCGAGCTGACCCGGCTGGGCAAGCCGCACGAGTTCCACAGCTACGAGGGCGCCGGGCACTCGTTCTTCTCCGTCGACCGGCCGGCATATCGCGTCGAGGCGGCGGTGGATGGCTGGCGCCACATCGATTATTTCTTCGCCACTCACCTGAAAGGCTAGGTCCGCCAAACAATGTGCACCTATCTCACCGAACGCGTCGTCATCGAGGGCAGCGGCAAGGGCGCCACCGGATGGTTCGGCGCCGACCGGGCCACGGTCTATATCGACCACGCCGTGCACGCCCCATACACCCACACGGTCAACATCGACGTGCTCAATCCGGCCCTGGGACCGGCGGCACGGGTGGCTCTCGAGCTCACCGAGGAGAGCGCGCTGGCCCTTGCCGACGCGATCCACCGGGCGATCGGGCACGCCCCCGCCGGGCTGGCTTCGCGCAACCAGTAGCGGGGGCGTCCGCCCGCGATCAGTGCAGGCAATCGACCGAGACGAACACCGTCGTCGCGATGTCGCGGTCGATGGGTTCTCCCCCGTCCTCGGTTCCCCGCAGACCGTTGATGCTGGTGACGGTGCACCGGGACAAACCGTTGGGGACCGATCCGTTGATCTGCACGGTGAAACCGCGCGCCTGAAGCGTCGAGACGACGACATCGGCCGGGCCACCCTCCAGCGGGACGGCGGATGCGGCTGGGGCCAGGGTGAGGGCGGTGGCGGCGACGATCGCGGCTCCGCCCGTGGTGATGACGAGTGTTTTCATGGCCACAGCATCGCCGCGCATCGTGCCCGCGTACTTGGACATTCCGTGGAGATTCGGTGGAGATTTCGCCCGCTGGATCCCCGGGTGCGCGCCGGTCGCCGATCTCCAGCCAATCTCCACAGAACCTCCAAGCCGCGAGTGCGCCGTGCCGCGATTCTCGAAGTCATCACGGAGTCGCGAGCGCAATGGCTCGCCCGCACAGGAGGTTTCACAATGGCACTGACCCGCACTCTCACATATCACCTCGCGGTGACCGCTGCCGGCGCGACCGCGGCGCTCGGACTGCTGCTGAGTCTCGCGAGCCCGGTGCACGCGGAGTCGGCGGTCGTCACGATCGGCCAACTGGAGGCACAGGGCTTTGACGTCAAGATCGACCGGGTCGGGTCCGCACCGCTGGATCAATGCACCGTCACCAGTGTTCGCAATCCCCAGAATCAAACTCAGCTGGTGGAGATCGACCGCGGCCGCGGCCGTGACATCCTGGTGCCGATCGTGGTCAATCGCACGATCACGGTGTCGTTGAACTGCTCCCGCCGATAGGCACGACGACCTATCCTCATCGCCGTGGAGAGCCCAGTGGTGGTGGTCGGCAGCGGCCCGATCGGGGCCGTCGTCGCGCGCCGGATCGCCGAGGCCGGCCGGGCTGTGACAGTACTGGAATCCGGGCCGGCGATCTCCGATCCGCCAGGTTCGCATGTGCGCAACCAGGCCCGGTTTACCCGCGAACCGGATTCGTACTTCGCGGGAATCGCCTCGGATTTCCGCTATTTCGACGACGCGGCCGCGCCGCCCGGCTTGCCGGGTGCCTGTGTCACCGCCGCCGTCGGCGGGCAGGGCGTGCTGTGGACCAACAACTGCCCACGGCCCACGGCGCCCGAGCGCGGCGGGCTCCTGTCGGACGCCGAGTGGGACCGCTACCTCGACGATGCGGAGCGCTATCTGGGCGTCGCCGACGACACGTTCGCCGGATCGGTTCGCCAGCAACGCATCCTGGACCGACTCGGTCCGACGCTCGCCACGGCGGGCCGCGAGATCCGCGCACAGCCGATGGCCGGTCACCTTGTCGATATCCCGGGTCGCTCCGCTCCTGCCCGCCGCCTCGTCGATCCCGCCACCATCCACTACGTCGCCAC
Source organism: Mycobacterium sp. BK086 (assembly GCA_004362315.1). Classification (GTDB taxonomy): domain Bacteria; phylum Actinomycetota; class Actinomycetes; order Mycobacteriales; family Mycobacteriaceae; genus Mycobacterium. Next base: position 133,824 of record SNWL01000007.1, on the reverse strand, counting down.
CAGCGATATTCTCGCCGGTACCGGAGTCCGGATCGACTTCGGCGACGTGCAGCGCGTCATCGTCGAGCAGGGCCGCGTGCGTGCCGTGCGGCTCGCCGGCGGCACGACGATGGAGACCTCGGCGGTGGTGGTGGCCGCGGGCGCCTTCGATACGCCAATACTGCTGCACCGCTCGGGAATTCGACCACCGGCACTGGGCCGCTACCTGACCTACCATCCGGTGCTGTATTCACAGCTGGTGCTCGATCCGTCGCTATGCGGTGACCCCGGTGATCTGCCGCCGCGGCTGTGGATCCCGCCGGCGCCCGGCGCACCGTGGAACACGATGGTGCTGCGCGACACCAATCCGGTGCCGCCGGCACCGCCCGATGTCGACGTGCCCGCGGAACGACTCGTCGAGATGCAGACCTTCTGCCCGGTCGACAATCACCCCGACAACACGATGACCATCACCGATGACGGCTCCGTGCGCTTCGATGTCCCACTGCGCGAGGCCGATCAGGCCCGGATGGCCGCGGCGGTTGCCGATCAGCAGGAGCTGAGCACCGCACTGGGTCGCTTCCGCGCCGGTCTCGAACCGCAGTGGATGACGCTGGGCTTCGCGCATGTCATGGGCACCTGTCGCATGGGTTCCCGCGACGACGGCACCTGTGTCACCGATGAGTTCGGGCAGGTGTGGGGCGCCGAGAACCTCTACCTGGCCACGGTCGGCGTCATTCCGAATGCGTTGGCGGTCAACCCGACGCTCACCGGGGCGGCGCTGGCGATCCGCAGCGCGGATCGGCTACTGGCCGGCTGACCGGCTCAGCAGAATTCGTACTGAACGTCCCAGAAGCCGGGCACCGGATTCCACCACGCCGAGAAGTGCCCGCCCAGTGCCGGATTGGCGTCGTTGATCATCCCCTGCCCGCCGATGCCCGGGATGAAACCCGGCGGATCCCAGGTGATGGACTGCGGATCACCCGGGGTTTCGGGGGTGCAGCCGATCTGCTTGACGAAATAGCCGTCGGTGACCGTCCATTCGGCGCTGGCCTGATCCGGAGTCGGCGGCGGCGGCGCGGCATGCGCGGTGCCCGTCGCACCGAAGATCAGCGCGGCCGCGAACGTAACGTCGCGGGCAATCAGCGCCGCACGTCCGGCGGCACCATTCCCGGGGTGCCTGCGGCTATCACTGCTCGGTTTCGTTCCGCCACAATCGGAATCGGCATCTTGACCTGCCAGCGGTCATAGCTGAGGTACCCGTTGACCTCGTTCTCGACATCGGTGGTCTGGGTGTAGATCGCCGCGGACAGGCCGGTCCTGCGGACGATGTCCTCGAGCCTGCGGCTGACCTCGACATAGCGATCGGTCAGACGCGCAGGGCTGTCGGCCATCTCGTAGGCCTCCGGCTTCCCGGGCCAACGGTTGCCGTCGAGTACCAGCCCAAGCCCGCCGTACTCGCCGTCGACCCTGACCCGATTGTCGATGGGGACGGGGCCTTTCGAGTGGGCTTTCATCAGGTCGTCATGGATCTGGGGCTCGCCGGGGCCGACATAGGTGTGATCGTCGTAGATGTCGCCGGCCAAGGTGTCCCCGCGCGACTTGCAGCAGTTCACTCCGCTGTTGGCATCCACCATCCGAGTCGGGTCCGCGGCTTTGACGACGCCTGCGATCCGGGCGGTGTCGAACTCACCCCAACCCTCATTGAAGGGCACCCAGCCGACGATCGCGGTCACGCTGCGCAGCTGGTCGATCATCGCCAGCAGTTCCTTCTCGAAGTTGACCTTCGCGGCCGGAGCCGGCTCCGGGGCGGGACCGACCGGGATGGCCAGGGACACATCGAGAGAGGGCATGTCCTGCCAGACCATCAATCCCAGCTTGTCCGCCCAGTAGTACCAGCGCGCCGGTTCCACCTTGCCGTGCTTGCGCACGAAATTCATGCCCAGATCCTTGATCCGCAGCAGGTCGGATTTCAGCGCGTCATCGGTTGGCGCGGTATAGATTCCGTCCGGCCAGTAGCCCTGATCCAGGGGGCCGTGCAAGAAGGTGATCCTGCCGTTCAACGCAATTCGCGGCCTGCCTTGCGGATCGGGCATGGTGCCGATCGTGCGCAGTCCGGCGTAGCTGCCGACCGCATCGACGACCTTGCCCGACGGGTCCACCAGCGCGACCTGCAGGTCGTACAGGTGCGGGTCATCGGGAGTCCACACGTGCGGATTGGGGATCGGCAGGCGGATCGTGTCGCCCGCACCGGACGAGGCCACCGAGATCACCCGGCCGCCGGGCTCGGACACGAACACCACGGCGCGCTGACCCCTGGTCCCGGCAACTCGGGGCGTGACGGACATACTCGTCAGATCGGTGGAGATGTCGAGCTTGTCGATATAGGCGGCGTGCACCGGTTCCATCCACACCGTCTGCCAGATCCCGGATGCGCCGGTGTAGAACAGTCCTTTGGGACCGTTGCGCTGCTTGCCGATCGGGAAGGGGTTGGCCTCGTTGCGGTCTTGAACCCGGACGGTGATCTCTTGCGCGCCCGGCCCCCGCAGCGCCTTGGTGATGTCGACGCTGAACTCGGTGTAGCCGCCCTCGTGGTGGGCCACCTCTTGGCCGTTGACCCACACGGTCGCGATCTGGTCCACCGCGCCGAAGTGCAGCAGCACATGCTGTCCCAGCCAGTTGCTCGGCAGCTTGACCATCTTGCGGTACCACATCTCGTCGTCGTGCCGCGCGATGCCGGACAGGGCTGACTCGACGGGATACGGGACGAGGATCTGCTCGCGGTAGGCGGCCACGGGCGGCGGGGCCTTGAGGACCGCGCCCGCCGACCGGCCCATGTAGTTCCACACGCCGTTGAGGTTCAGCCACGCGGACCGGGTCATCTGCGGGCGCGGGTACTCGGGCAGCGCGTTATCCGGTCCCACCAGCTTGGTCCACGGCGTCGGCAGAGGTGCGGGCTTGGGATGCCACATGACGACGGCGTTGGCCGGAGCGGTTCCGATCATGGCAAAAACCAACAGAGCCAAGGTGACTGCGGTACAGCGGCTGGCCCAGAGGCGACGGCGGTGGCGGCGTCCGCGAGGACGCGGCGCAAGGTCGTCGGTCAAGATTCTTCCCCCCGAGCTAGAGACCAACTATGGTGCGCGCGACCCTGCGCGACCGTTTTTCTGCACAGCAAACGAGTCGATCCAGCTTGACCGGGAAGATGCGATTGCCACAGGCACTCTACGCCGGTGAAATCCGGGTTGGACACTATCTTTCGGCCCTATTCGGGCAGCAATGTTTCAGACGTTGACCTGGTTCAATCACATCCTGCGGCAAGGGTTTACAGCGGCCTGACGGCCTCGGGTTTCGCCGCTCGGCACATGGCGGATTCATAGGTTCCAGCAAACTCCCCATGGCGTGTCGCGAGGATGTCCGCCCGGTATGGCACCATCGCCAGGTGGTGTCACGGACGGCAACCGAACGCGGGTCGACGATCCCGGTGATCGCACTCACCGGCCATCTCGGCGCGGGCAAGACCACGTTGCTCAATCACGTGCTGCGCACTCCGCACGCCCGAATCGGAGTGGTAATCAACGACTTCGGGGAGATCAACGTCGACGCCGGCTTGATCAGCGGACAAATCGACGAGCCCGCGTCGATCGCGGGCGGCTGCATCTGCTGCCTGCCCGACGACGGCCAGCTGGACACCGCGCTGGCCCGGCTGGCCGACCCCAAGCTTCGGCTGGACGCCATCATCGTGGAAGCCAGCGGCCTCGCCGATCCAGCGGCGCTGGCTCGCATCATCGGGTTCAGCGAGATCGGTGGCATCCGCGACGGCGGCGTCGTCGACGTTGTCGACGCCGTGCAGCACTTCGACACTGTCGACAACGGCGGTGTTGCACCTGCACGGTACGGCGCGGCCACGCTGGTGGTGGTGAACAAGCTCGATCAGATCCAGGACGCAGATCGTGATGCGATGCTACGTCGCGTCGAAGCCAGGGTGCGGGAACGCAATTCGCGGGCCCACATCATCGGGGCTGTGAACGGACAGATCGATCCTGCCCTGCTGTACGACGTGGCCGCGGCCACCGACGAAGCGGGCCAGCTGTCGTTCCGCGAAGCGATGTTCGACGAGCCGGCTGTGCACGCCCACGTCCACGCCGAGTCGGTGACGGTGACCGCCGACGGGGCAGTCGATCCGGAGCGGCTCATGGAACTGCTCGAGTTTCCGCCCGCCGGGGTGTACCGGATGAAGGGCCGGGTGTCGGTGCGACATCGCGGAGGGGTTCACGGCTTTGTGGTCAACGTCGTCGGTCCTGCGGTCCACATCGCGCGCGGTGCGCCGTCATCGGGATCGAAAAGCCACCTCGTGGCGATCGGCACCCATTTCGATACCGCGGCCGCCCGCACCCGAATGGCCGAGGCGCTGCAGCCCGCTGACGGGTCGCCATCGGCGACCACGCAGCGGCGCTGGCAGCGCTACCTCACCCGGCCCTGAATCCGCCTGCGATCACTCAACCTTCGAGACGTAGATCGTCTCGTAGTTGTCGGTCGCCCACGCGCTCATGAACGCACCGATCGTGATGGGCTCGCCCTTCGGGAACCGCTTGACCTTGATCGTGACGGGGTTACCGTCCGGGTCGGTGACGACCTTGTCGACCAACTCCTCCTGGGCGCTGCTCCCACTGTCGTTGAGGTAGACGATGCCCTTCGCGGTGTCGACACCGATCACCACGACGCCGTGGTTGGCCTCCTGGAAATCTTTGATCCCGCCGTCGAGCTTCTCGCAGTCGCCCTTGGCGCACTCGACGGCCGCCCACAGCGTCTGGGCATTGAGACCGACGATGGGTGCTTCACCCCGAGCGACGGCCGCCTCCAAATCGAGGAGCGCTTGCTGGCCCTCATCTGGCTGGTACACCTTGAGCTCCGCGTGCAGGTACTGGCCGAAGTGAATGTTCAGCAGCGCCGCGGTATCTGGAGCGTTGGCGCCGTCCGCGCTGTTCTCGTTGATGTAGATCTTGCGGCCCGGTTTACTCACACTGTCGGTGGTCTTGGCCAACTCGACGATTTCGGCTTCGGTCGGCTGCAGGGATTTGTCACCACGGAGTTGCCCGACAACCATCGCCGCCGCCATCAAGATGCAGTTCTCGTAGTTTTGTTGGACGTAGTACTGCGAGTTCACCGCCGGGGTGCCGTACACGCCATCGCCCTGGATCTTGACCGTGACCACGATCTCTGACGTGTCCGCTTTCGCGAGACCCATGTCGACAGCCCAGGAGTGCAACACGTTCTGGATCTGACCCGCCACGCCCGGCAGCTTCGCTCCGCTTCCGTTCTCCGCGGTGATGACGAAGGAGTCATTGATCCCGGGCTTCACCAGCGCCGAATCGACGCGGTAGGTGTAGCTGCCGTCCGCCTCGCGGGTGACCGTCCCGTACTTCGGTTGGGTGGTGACCTCGTAGGTCACTCCGTACGCGCCATTGGCCTCGGCGTTGACGTCGATACTGACCGGCTTGCCGGGCCCCTCGCCCGCGCTCAGACGCGGGTCCATGCTCGGGCCATCGTTGAAGAAGATGTAGGTCAGCCGGTCGCTGATGTCCTTCCACATCGCTTGGGGGGAAGGAACTTGAGCGGCATCGACCCTCGCCAACGCGGCGTTCGGTGTCGGCGGGGCCGGGGTGCCGTTGTTGCCGGCCTTGCCGATCGCACCGTTGTCGGCGGTCGTGCCGCCCGTGGCCGGATAGGAGGCCTCACCGAACCCGCCGCCCTGGCCCCCGTAGCCTCCGGTCTCGGTGCCTGCACCGCCGTCGACGCCGCCGTCGCCCCCGTCACCGCCCTTGCCACCGTCGCCCCCGTCGACGCCGTTGAAGCCCGAGCCGCCGTCGCCGCCCTTACCTCCGACGCCGCCGGTTCCGCCCATCCCACTGGTCTGGGTGCTCGATCCGGCTCCGCCATTGCCACCGCGCCCGCCGTCACCCGAAGTTCCCGGGGTTCCACCGATCCCGACGGCCGGCGCTTCGGAGTTCGCGTTCGACCAGCCGCCGTAGCCACCATTGCCGCCGGCGCCGCCGACGCCGCCCTCGCCGCCATTGCCCGCAGCCGCGGTGTTGGTCGCCGCCCCGCCGGTTCCACCGGCGCCGCCCGTGCCGCCCTTGCCGCCGGCACCGCCGGTTCCGTTGGTATCAGCGGTATCTTGACCGACGCCGCCGCCACCACCCTTCCCGCCGGCGCCACCGTTACCGCTGCTGCCGGTCTTACCGTTGGACGAGATGACGAGGAAGTACTTGCCCGTGCCGGCCTCCCCACTGTGCTGACCGCCGGCCCCGCCGACACCGCCGTCACCCCCATTGCCACCGGCGGCACCGTCACCGGTGACCGCGCCCTTCTGTTGGTTGGCGCCACGGCCACCATCTCCGCCGGCACCGCCCGTACCACTGGCGCCCCCGCTGCCGCCGACACCGATGATGACGCTGCCGTTGCCGCCATTGCCACCGCTTCCGCCTGCCCCGCCGGCCTTTCCAACCGTGCCGTTCGGGTTGCCAGGGGTGCCGTCGACGTTCGTGACCGCCCCGTTGATGCCGAAGCCACCCTTCTGGCCGGCGCCACCCTCGCCGCCGTCGCCACCGGCACCGAGGATTGACAGCAGGCCGACGTTGCCGCCGTTGCCGCCGTCGCCGCCCCCGTAGCCGCCGGCTCCGCCGTCGCCGGCGTTGCCCATCCACAGTCCGGCGGTCCCGCCATTGCCGCCGTTGCCACCCTTGCCGGGATTCTCGGAAGTCTCCGGACCTTCGCCGCCCTTGCCACCGTTGCCGCCGTTGGCGAACACCGACATCGGGCCGGCGTCGCCACCATTGCCGCCGTTGCCACCGAGCGTGCCGCCACCACCCGAGCCACCATCGCCGGCGTCACCCTTGAGCGAGAACATGCCGGTGTTGCCGCCGCGGCCACCGTCGCCGCCGTTGGCTCCAATTCCGTACCCGTCCCCGCCGTCGCCGCCCACGCCACCGTTGCCGTACATCAGACCGCCGGCACCGCCGACGCCACCGGTTCCGCCCTTGGTCCCGGCAGGCACGGGGCCGCCATTCGTCTGAGCGACGCCGCCTTTACCACCGGCACCGCCGTTGCCGTTCAGACCGGCCGAGCCACCGTTGCCGCCGCTGATGTGCCCCTCGACGGACTCGGCACCGTTTCCGCCGCCGCCGCCGTTGCCCTGCACCAGACCGCCGCGGCCACCGTTGCCACCGCGGCCACCGTTGACCGCGACCACACCGTCGCCACCCTCGCCGCCGTTGCCGAACCAGCCTGCGGCGCCGCCGTTTCCGCCATTGGCGCCATTGCCGCCGTTACCGAGAATGCCGCCGTTGCCGCCGGTGCACTTGGTGGCAGCAGCGCAGGTGTCAGCGGTCCAGGAGTAGCCGTTGCCGATGATGATGCCGCCGTTGGGATGCGCGGCGGTGCCGTTGCCGAAGAAGAAGCTCACCAGCGTCTCGAGGCCACCGCCGACGCCGACCGCCGCTGAAGTCGGTGTCTTCGCCACCGATGCCGCGGCAGCCGGAACCTTCGATACCGATGACGTCGGGCTCACCGATTCCGCCGGTGCGGCGGCGGTCTTCTTGGCCGGCTTGGGGGTTCGGCTGCCCGCGACCGATGCCCGCGGCTTTTGCCGTGCGGGTCCCGCGTGCGCCGACGACTTGCCGTCGGATGAGGAGCTGCTCGAGGACGTCGAACCCTTCGGGCCCGCCGAACCGGTCGAGTCGGCCGACGCCACCGCAGGCACCGACGCGATCGCGGCACCGACACCGAGCGCGACGGCCGATGCCCCGATCCACGTCAGCATCTTGAGATGGCCGCCGTACTCGGCCGGCAGCATTCGCAGGTCTTGGGACTCGATTCGATCGGTCGAACGCATATCGGCAACTCCCCGTTAGTAGCCATGTGATTTCACCGCCGGCTCACAGGCACCTGGCAGCCAGACTGGAGCATAAGGCTAACTAACTAACGCGTCTATAATTTGCTCAAAATTGATGGGTCGCGTCTACATGCCGTCGCCTGCCGGGCACAGGGCGTTAACTGACCGACTTGATGCCCCAGGCCGATCTGGCGCCCCGTGCTACATAAGTAGGGACATGGGTGCCACTCTTTCGCCGCGTGCGGCTACCCGTTCGGCTCCGCGCGGGCCACAGCAAGCAGGACATATTCGTTCAGCAACAGCGTCTTTCAGCAATCAAGTACTCGTGCCCCGCGTCGTCGCTGTTGCGGCCGGCTTCGGACTCGGGCCGTTTCCGCTGGGGAGCGCGTTTCTGCCACCCGACCGCCCACCCGATCAACCGCATGAAACCTACGGTTGCGAAGGTTGCTCTCGGCAAATTGACGAACACGACAACAAAGTCGAATTAGGTTGCTGAATTGTCAACGATCGGCCTTTGAATTTCACAGCGATCACACAATTACGCCCCGAATGAACCGGTTCTACAGATCGAGGACGACGTCCTCGGCCGGGGTCGCGACGCACAGCAAGATGTTCCCGTCGGCGGGCGGTTCGAGTGGCTCGGGGTCGTACCCGACCCGTCCGGACAGCAGCGCGGTCTCGCAGGTGTGACAGACCCCGGTGCGGCACGACCACCGGGTCGGCACGTCGCAGGCTTCGGCGAACTCGAGCAAGCTTGTGTCGCCGGGCCGCCACGGAGCCGACAGCGCGCTGCGCGCGAACTGCACGTTCGGTCCGGTCCCCGTCGGCCCATCCGGCACGTGAGGCGGTCGCGATGTCGCGGTGGCGATGCCAGGGGTGATCGCGGCGTGTGCGCCGAACCGCTCGGTGTGGATGCTGCGGGTGCTGATCCCGTACGCCACGAGGCCGTTCGTCACGGCATCCATGAACGGCTCCGGTCCGCACACGTAGACCTCGGACTCGATTGGAAGCCCCAGCTCCCCCAGCGACTCCGCGGACAGTCGTCCTGACCGATCGTAATCGGTGCCCTCGCGGTCGGCGGCACTCGGACTGCTGTAGAAGATGCGAGATCGGCTGTGCGGCAGTCGGTTCAGCAGGTCATGGGCCTCGGTTGCGAATGCCTGCTCGGCACTGTTGCGAGCGCTGTGCAGCCACCAGATGGCGCGACGTGGTGCGCGGGCGGCCACGCAGTGCAGCATCGACAGCACGGGCGTGACGCCCACGCCCGCCGAGATGAGGACCACCGGATGCGAACCGTCGTCGAGGAAGAAGCTGCCCCGCGGCGCGGCCACCTCCATGAGATCTCCGACGCTCACATGCTCGTGGATGTAGGCGCTGACCGTCCCGAGCGGCTCACGCTTGACGCCGATGCGGTACTGCGCCGAACCAGGTTCGTTGGACAACGAGTAGTTGCGTACCTGCGGCGCTCCCGCGGGATCCGCCGAAACGCGCACGACGATCGATTGCCCGGCAAGCCATTTCGGCAGAGGCGTCCCGTCAGGGTCGGCCAGCAGTACCGAGCGGACGTTTCGACTCTCGTCCTGAATCGCGGTGACCTTCAGCGGCCGGAACCCCGCCCACGCCGGCGGCGGCGCCGCGACTCCGATGAGCCCACTGTTACCGGATCCTGAACCCTGGTCGAGCAGACTCTGCAGCGATGTTTTCCAGCCCTGGCTCAACGCCGGGATCTCCAGTGCGCGTTGCAGGGCGTCGCGCGGATGACCGGGAAGGTAGAGCAGGGCGTCGATCTCGGCGACACTGACCCGCTGTGGGCCGTCGGCGATCTTGACCACGTCGTGTCCGGCCGCCAGTTCCCCCTCGGCCAGCACCCGGCAGTAGAAACCTGGCCGGTGGTGCGACACCAGCAGCGCGGCCATGCGTGGTTCGCCCAGTCGCATGCCGACGCGGTAGCAGGTGACCCGTGGCTGGGTCACTTCGAGGACGACGTCCCCGATCTGATACCGATCACCGATGCAGACCTCGTCGTCGGGCAGACCGTCGACGGTCAAGTTCTCGCCGAAGGCCCCGGGAGTCAGGTCGTCGCGACCGAGCACGGAGGCCCAATGATCGTAGGAGGCAACCTGATACACCAGCACGGCCCGGTTTTCGCCGCCGTGACCGCCGAGATCGCCCTGGCCGTCACCGTCGATGTTCAACCGGCGGACCAACCGAGGGCCGGCCACCGGCGCTTTCCAGGCGCCGGTGTAGACGGTGCGCCCGTTCCACTCCACGTCCTTGGGCAATCCGACGTTGACCGATACCAGTTTTGCCATCTGGGTCACTGCTGACCGAGCTGCTCACGCAGGCGCGCATTCTCGGCCCGCAATGCAGCCAAGTCTTGACGCAGCGGCGCCAAGGCCGATTCGAGTTCGGCGACGGTGAAGCGCGGCGTGATGTGCTGCTGACAGTTCCAGTCGTAGGCCTCCACATCGACCAGCACTGCACGCTCGACCACCGAGTCATCGGTCTCGTCCATCAACGACTTGACCAGTTCGGGGTCCTGGTCGAGGGTGACGATGCGCGCGTGGCCGAAGATCTTCAGGCGGCGCTGGTGGGCGTAGTCGAGGGCGATGATGGCGACGCGGTCGTCACCGCTCACATTGCCGGTGCTGACGTACTGCAGGTTGCCGCGAAAGTCGGCCCAGCCGATGGTGTGATCGTCGAGCGCATGGATGAATCCCGGGTTCCCACCACGGAATTGCACATACGGCCAGCCGGTCTCCGACACCGAAGCCAGATAGAAGCCGTCACGCTCGCTCAGATAGTCCTTCTCGTCCTCGGTGAGCGGATCAGCTCCCGGCGATGCGTTGCCCGCCGCGACCTTGCGGCCGTAGAACTCCTCGCTGCCGTGCTCACCCTGGACGGCGCGAACGTCGTCGGTGAACGCGATCGACGCGTAATGCTTGCTCATATCTCCCCAACACCGGTCATTGCAGCGGGAATTCCCGGCCTCGTTCGTTGTCGGGCCGCGGCCCGAAGTAGCGCCGCTCCGATTCGTCGATGGCGACGTCGTTGATGCTGGCCTCGCGACGGCGCATCAGCCCGTTGTCGGCGAACTCCCACAGCTCGTTGCCATAGCTGCGCCACCATTGACCGCTCGCGTCATGGCACTCGTATTGAAAGCGCACCGCGATGCGGTTGCCATGGAAGTCCCACAGGCTCTTTCGTAATACGTAGTCGAATTCGCGTTCCCACTTGGCGGTGAGGAATTCGACGATCTGCTCACGGCCCGTGACGAACTGATCGCGGTTGCGCCACACACTATCGGGCGTGTACGCCAAGCTGACATGCTGCGGATCGCGCGTATTCCAAGCGTCTTCGGCGGCCTGCACCTTCTGCAACGCAGCGTGCAGGTTGAAGGGTGGAAATGGTGGGCGCGATTCCGTCACGGCTGACCTCTCGTTGGACCTTTCATTTCTGCAACCACGTCGTCGCTGTAGAGAACAGAGTGCGCTAGAAAAGCAAAGTTGACCAGTGCTGCCCATTGAGGATCGTCGACAAAGGGTTAACGGCAGACAAATCGGTGCGGAGCTGTTAAGACTTGTCGCGAACCCGGAAAGCCAATCGGGGTTCACCCTGAGCGCAGGGGCGGTGCCGCTGCGGAAAGCGAGCCGCAATGTCGCTCATCGACGCTTTCGGACTGGCCAGCGGAATCTTCTGGATCATCACCTACGCCTGCGTGATCCGGCAGGGCCTGCTCGACCGCACGTACGCGATGCCGTTCCTCGCCTTGGTCATGAACATCACCTGGGAGTTTCTGTTCACCTTCGCCTATCCATCGGTCGGCGGATTGATGCAGGAGCTCATCAACGGGGTCTGGTTCGCGGCCGATATCGCAATAGTGGCGATCTTCCTGAAGTACTGGCGCTCCGATTACCCGAAGAACCTCCCCGAGTCGTACTTCTGGCCGATGTTTGCCCTCGCGTTTGTCATGGTGACACCGATCATGGTGGCGATCGTGTCGGTCTTCGGGCGCGAAGACGGCTCGGTCTACACCGCCTACATCGACAACCTGATCATGTCGGTCTTGTTCTTGACGATGCTCATTCGCCGCGGTAACCGGCGCGGGCAGAGCATGTGGATCGCGTGGGGCAAGCTGCTGGGCACCCTGACGGCCGCGATCTCGCAGTACCTCTATTCCCCCGGAAATGTTCTCTGGCTGGTGATCTATCTCGAGATCGTGTTCCTGGATGCGCTTTACGTGGCCCTGTTGGCGAAAGCCCCTCGCTACCAACGCGAGCTACAGGCCACGCCCGCTGTGGCCTGATCTCGATCGGCAGAGATAGGATCCGTGACACATCACCCTTTTGCGGGAGGAGCCCGGACCGGTGGCCGCACGCCGTAAGGACTATCCGCTCAATGCATCCCAACAGCGCACGTGGCTCAACTACATGCGGGTTTACCACCGCTTGGAGTACGAGATGAATCGGCAATTGCTCGCCGACTGCGCACTGTCACTCAGCGACTACACGGTCATGAATGCGCTATCCCAGGCAACGGGCCGGCGCAGACAGCTGACCGCATTGGCGACCACCATCGGCTGGGAGCGAAGCAGGCTGTCGCACCACCTGCAGCGGATGACCGGTCGCGGACTGGTCGAGCGCGTGCGGTCCGACACCGACGGCCGCGCCACCGACGTGGTGCTCACCGAGGCCGGCTGGACCGCACTGCGCTCGGCCGCACCGCTGCACGCCGAATGGGTTCGGACGCTGTTCTTCTCCGACCTCGACGCACACCAGGAGTCGGAGCTGGCCGACACGCTGGCCACCGTGTACGACACCCTCCTGCGGGAGGGCACGTTACCGCGCCCGGACTAGACCTGGGCCGCCCCGCCGTCGACGAAGAGCTCGGAGCCGGTCATGAAACTGCTTTGACCCGACGCGAGAAACACCACGGCAGAAGCAATCTCGCTGGGTTGCCCGATCCTGCCCATCGGCACCTTCGCGGCCTCGCCATCCAGGAGTGCCTGCTCCTGGCCGCTGGGCGCCAGGCCCTTGAGGCCCGGCGTCTCGACCGGCCCGGGCACCACAGTGTTGACGCGGATCTTGCGGTCCGCCAGCTCCGCTGCCCAGGTCCGGCTCAGGGACCGGATCGCCGCCTTCGACGCCGCGTAGGCGCCGAAGGCCGGGATGCCGGCGGTCGCCGCCGTCGAGCCCGCAAGAATCACCGACGCGCCCTCGTTGAGCAGCGGCAACATCTTCTGCACCGTGAAGACCGTTCCGCCGACGTTGCGAGTCAAGGTGTCGGCCAGATGCTCGGGCGTCTCGTCTTCCAACGTCGCGAATTCCCCGCCGCCGGCGTTGGCGAAGATCGCGTCCAGGCCTGCGCCACGCTGGCCGATGATGTCCGCCAGCCGATCGAGATCGGCGACGTTCGCGACGTCACCCGCGACGCCGGTCGCGCCGTCACCGATTGTGGCAACGGCCGCGTCGACCCTGTCCTGCGTCCGTCCGGTGAGGAAGACGTGGGCACCTTCAGCCGCGAGACGTTGCGCCGTCGCGAGGCCGATGCCCGACGTACCTCCGGTGACCAGAACTGTCTTCCCGCTGAGCTGTGTCATGAGTACTCCTCAAAGATGGGACCGCGTACCAGTCGAACAACTACGTGACATGTCACGTTATTCCGGGTTCGCTACCGACACGAGGGGAAGCTGCCTGCCCGCCGAGATCGACATCCGTTGGCGGCTCAACGCGGGCCACGCCTGCACGGCGCAGAACGGTGCGCACTGATGCTGGTCGGAGCGGGTGCCGACGTGTACGCAGCACTGCACCAACCGCTCTTCGATCATGGTGGACATGTCCATGAAGGGCTTGACGGTCACCCGGACGACCCGCTCACCGAGCAGCCGGCGCAGCTTCCGCCGTCGCCCGGGAAGTGCCGACGACGCCATGGCCAGCAGGGTGCCCATGCCGAGATCGCAGCTCTGGCAGATGATCTGCCACACGTCCCCGATATCGGGATGCGACAGCGACGACTGTTCGGATAACAGCCCGAGAAGCGATTCCTTCACCGCGAGCCGCAATTGCTGAGGCAACTCACTGTCGGCGATTCGGTTCGAGACCAGGCCGAGCCTGGCCTTGAGACCGTCGTGGCCGAGCAGTGATACCAGCGAACGCCACTGACCGCCGTCGTCGCGGATCAGGTAACCGACCGAACAGCAGTGCGGATGCGAACACGGCAGCGCGGTCAGATCGCGCCAGGTGACCAACCCGTTCGTCTGCGGACCCAGCCGCTTCAGCACGCCCGTGTGGGTGAGCCGATCCAGCGGATCGATATGCCCGGACCGGCCGGAGCCGAACTGCGGCTGGATGCTGATGCCGCCCACATAGGGGGTGTCCAGGGCCAGCTGAACCATGTCGCCGATCTCGCTGTCGTTCACCCCGAGTGCGGTGGTCATCACCAATGTCGTGAAGATCTCGTTGTCCGAGAGTCGTTGCAGCGCAGTTCGCTTCATCGCCCGAAGATCGCCCCCGCGATGGTGGCGATGAGTGGCTTCGGACAGGCCGTCGTACTGCAGATACACCTCGACACGCTGCCGGTGCTCGGCGAGCAACGCGAGTAGAGCGTCATCGGTGGCGATGCGAATACCGTTGCTGTTGATCAGTATTCGAGTGACGGGGCGCGCCGTCAGTTCAGTGAGGAGCTCGGGCAAGGCTGGATGTAGCGTCGGCTCGCCACCGGACAGCATCAGCACGTCGAGACGGCCGTTCTCGCGGGCCAGTCGCTGGTCGACGTTGGCGAGCACCTCAGCGACGGGCACCACGTTGCGAAGGTCGGGTGAGGAGCCGGTGAAGCAGGTGGGGCAACGGAGGTTGCATACTTCGCTGATGTCTTGGAGCAGGATGCAGGTGTGCTGGGTCTGCATCTCCGGCAGCCCGCGCAGGTACGCCGACGGGATCGGATCGAAATTGCCGGCCACGTCCGGGGTGTGAGCCTTGGTCGGCGCCGTCCACTCCTCGAGATAGGACAGGATCTCCGGGTCTTCGTCGTAGAGGGTGCGCACCAATCCGTGTGTCTGGCAACCACGCTCGAGCCACACCCGGCCATCGCGTTCGACGAGCCGGCCGCTGAGCCGGGCGACATCGGTCAGCGGCTTCTCCGGCGCCTCATCGTGACAGGTCGGGCAGAAGGCGGTGACGTACCGCACGAGCCGGTCACCGCGCAGCCCCATGCCGCTGGATGTCACGTATACATCTCGGGATTGAGGCCGGTGCAGAACCCGACGGACACCACGGAGAGAAAGGCCCAGCCGATCATCAGCCCCAAGCCCAGCCCCTTCGCATTCGAATTCTTGGTCGCCAGCAGCGCGGCGCCACCGCCCAAAGCGCCGAGGGCCAACGCCGCGGCGCCGGTCGCCACGACCACATGCCCACTGCCGCCCGACGCCGACAGCACGGCGAAACCCACGACGAAGTTGATCGCGAAGTAGATGAACACCCCGAGGAACGCCATGCCCACCGAGATCGGTGGGCGCCTCGGCGGAAGTCCCGGCGGCGGGGCGTCGTACTGACCCGGCGGCCGATAGCCTGGCGGCGGATACGCCGGGGGCTGTGGATACCACGGCTGTTGCGGCAGATAGGCGGGCGGCAGCGGATCCTCAGGCGGCGGAACGTCGCCGTTCTGGTCCTCGCCGGGTGGGGGCGTCGTCATACGTGAACCTCCTGCCGACGCGTCGAGAGACGATAGTAACCGCGGCGGTAGCCGTACCACAGCCGGAATCCGATGAGCGCCAGCGATGGCAGCAGAAACCATTGCGGCCGAGTCAAATCCAGCCAGACAGTCTCGTTGGCCCTAGTGAACTCGACGAAGAACCGGAACACGGCGTAGGCCGCGACATAGAGGACGAAGAGTTCGCCGGGTCTGGTGATTCGAGAGCGTAACCACATCAGTGCCGCGAATGCCGCGAGCTGGAAGACGATCTCGTACAGGAAGGAGGGATGCATCGCCTGGCCGGTCAGGCATCCCGGACATTCCGGCGTGCCGGCGGCAGCGTGCACACCCCACGGCAGGGAGGTCGGGCGACCGGGCGCCTCGGTGAGAAAACACCCGATCCGGCCGACGGCCATCCCGAGCGCCACCGCAGGTGCGAACAGATCGCCGGTCTTCCCCCGATAGCCGCCAATGCGTTTGGCGACCAGCACTCCCACATATGCGCCGAGCAGACCGCCGAGAATGCTCTTGGCGCCGTACTGCCATGCTTGCGCCAGGGTCGGGTTGGCGGCGAAATCGAGGTGGCGTGCCCAGCCGGACAGGCGCATACCGATCGCACCGCCGACCAGCGCACCGGCGACCGCGACCAACGACTGATCATTGACGGCCCCGCGCCGCCGCGCCTCGAGCACGAACACGACCATCGCCGTCAGCACCCCGAGCCCCACGAACAGACCGTGCACCGGCACGGCCATCGGTCCAAAGTGCCATTCGGGGACCACGTCGGAAAACCTATCGGCAAATCGCCCGGCGCGACATCGGACGCGCAAACTACTCCTGGGTGCGGGACATGTGGTCGATGAGTGACCGCTTGAGTTCAGGCCGGCTCGCGGCCACCAAGGTGAACAACGCCGAGCGTGCCAGTAGCTGCGCGGGATCCGAATTCAACAACGAGGGCCCGCCACGCGCCGCGACCAGTGCACCGGCGGCGCGGGTGGCCAGCTCGCACCCATCGGCGCGCGCCCGCAACAATGTCGATGCGTCACCGAGCCCGGCATCGAGGCGTTCCCGTATCGCGTCGGCCTGGCCACGCAGCGCGGTCGCCGCGGTCGTCTCGCCGGCATCGTCGAGCAACCGCGCGCACCGACCGACCAGACCGATGGGCAATGTTGCGTTCAGTCGCGATCCGAAGTTCTGATTGGCCATGAACTCCGCGCGCGGCACCCGGCTGACGATGCGGTCATCCGGGATGAACAGGCCGTCCACCTCCAGCGCCACCGTCTGCGAGGCATCGGCGACGAACAACGGTTGGGCGGTCACGGCGGTGATACCGGGCTGAGCCTCGGCATTCACCAAACCTGCCACGATGTCACCGGTTTCGACGTCGCCGGCTGAGATCTGGAGGACGTCGATGATGCCCCAGCCGCTGACGAACGGCGCGTGCCCGGACAGCCGCCATCCGCCGGCTTCTCGGTGCGCGCGCATCCGGGGTGGCACCGGTACCGCCCCGGCGTAGGCCACGCCGCCGCGAATCTGCCCGGTGATCGCGCCGGGAACGACCTCGTCGCGCAGAGCCTGGTTGGCGCTGGCCGCCAGCGCAGCCAACATGCCGTGGTGCTGTACCCAAGTGAACGCGGTCGCCAGGCACCCGCCCGCCATCGTCTCCAGAATCTCGATGATCTGCGGCAGGTCCAGCCCGGGGCCGCCGGCATCGACGGGGCCGGCAATGCCGTAGAGCCCTGCCGCGGCCAGTGTGTCCCAATGGCTGTCGGGGACGTGCCCGGTCCGATCCACCGCCAGTGCCGCAGGGAACAAAACGGTGTCGGCGATCTCGTGCGCCCGCTCGACCAGGTTCGCGCTCACAGCACGACGGTAGCGCGGTTCCTGGGAGAATGGTCGCCGGGCAATCCCCTACGGACGGCTAACTCGACCGCCTGACCCGATCGGAAATCTCGTCGGGACGGACCAATTCGACGACATCGCCCACGTCGACCGTGATGACGTCTTCGGTTGCGGTGAAAGGGATTTGGAGCAGACCGTAGAAGTCGTCGGTCATCACAAAGGTGTGGGCGCGGGCGAACAGCGGCTGCACGTCGAACACTCGCACTCGCAGCTTCTCCCGGCTCAGTCTGCCCAGTTCCTTTCCGGTTTCGGGATCGGTGACCACCGGGCCCGATTCCGAGCTCACCGCGAAGACCATGCCCGCCGCGACGCCCGCCTCGGTGCCGCGGTTGATGACCAGTGTGTGGTCGTCCTCGATGAGGGCGACCTGCCCTGCGATCGGTTCCCCGGTCACGATGCCGCCAACGAATTGCTTTCTCGCAACGCCGAAGTCGAGCCGGCTTTGATGCGCGGCCGCAGACCGTAGTCGTCGGCCCGAAGTGGCACATCGACGTAACTCGCCGGGTCCTGCTCGGTTCCCAGCGTGAGTTCGACAGCTGTCTTCGCCTGGAAGAGGGCGATCACCGCCTGCTGGTGATGTTCGGTGCCGAACGAACTCAGCGCCACCCCGAGCTTGTTGTCGACGTACTGCACTGAGCGTTGCAGATCCGACGGAGCCGGCGCAGCCGTCTCGGTCCGTTGCGTCGCATCGATGCCGAGGCCGCTGTACCAGCGGTGCCCGAGCGCGCCGAGAATGGCGGCGCAGACCGGGATCACCACGACGGTGCAGATCAAGCCGAGGTTGCCGTGGAGCGTGATCGCACCGACGAGGCCGAGGAGCATTCCGATGCCCGCGCAGCAGAACAGTTGCACCGTCGCGGGCACCGCTTGGATGACGCGCCAGATTTGTCGAAGCGCGCGTGCTCCGGCGCGTGCGATTCCCGCAGCGAATCTGGCGACGGCGGTGATGGCTTTGACCGCCGCACGGCCCATCTCGTCTGCTTGTTTGCGGGTGACCGGAGACTTCGGCATCGACCACGTGCGCGGCCGCGCGGCGGACTCCGCGGCCGGTGCGACGGGTTGCTCGACAGGCTCTTCCGGCGTCGCTTCAGCTCTAGTCACAGTTGCATCAATAGCCACATCCGTATCATGGCCTGAAGCTGTGGAATCACTCCCCTGGCGCGCCGAGGAAAGCCAAGATCGCGGGGCTAGAAGATGCGGTAGGTATCCACGAAGGGGTAGTAGCTGTTGCCGGCAACGAAGGCGCGGGTGCCGTCGGCACTGATCAGCGGGCTCCACCCCCCGGCGTTGTACGGCACCTTGACGCCGGTGTGCGCGCCCGTGCGGGTGTTGAGGACTTCCACACGGGAGTAGCCGGTATCGGTTCCAAGCGCGATGAGGGCGCGGGAGCCGTCGGCACTCAGTGAAGCGACCAGCGACGTGTCGCCGGTGAACGACAATGTCTCGCCGAGCTGGGCACCAGTTACGGTGTTGATCACCGCGACTCGGTAGGTGTAGCCGGGGATCGAGTGCCAGGTCCTCGACAGCACGAGCGCGCGTCTGCCATCGCCGCTCAACACCGTGTCCATGCGTTCGCCGGTGAGGGTCAACGCGTCGCCGACCTGAGCGCCGGTAGCCGTATCGATCACCATGGTCGTGGAGCCCTCGGTGGTGAGCACGGCCCGCTTGCCGTCGGCGCTCAACAGCGTCTGGCTTATCCGTCCGGCGACGGGGACGGCGTCGCCGATTTGATTGCCCGTCGTCGAGTCGACCACCCTCACCCAGGACATGTATTGATCCTGCGCGACGTCGTATCCGCCCGAGCTGATCAGAACGCGGCTGGTGGTGCCGATCGGCACGGTCGACGATCGGTCGGCGGAGAGATTGAGCGTGGGACCGACCTGCTCACCCGTTTCCGGATCGAACGTGGCGATGGTGTGGCTCGTCAGCCCGGCCAGTGCGGGCATCGTGAACGTCACCCGCGTGCCGTTGTTGTTCAAGATCCCGTCGGCCAGGGGGACAGTCGAGGTCATCGTGTCACCGACCTGGGCGCCCGTCGCGGTGTCAACCACCGCCGCTTCGTAGGCGTATCCGGGTTCTCCACCCACATAACTTCCAGCGATGACCAACGCCCGACTGCCATCCGCACTCAACGTTGCCTTTGTAAGGCCACTGGCGAGGCTGACGGTATCGCCGAGCTGCAGACCCGTCGCGGTATCCATCACGGCAACATGGGTCCCGGGATAGAGGCCGACGGCGGCGATCACGGCCCGACTGCCGTCCGCGGTCAACAACGTATTCGCCGTGAGTCCGGACAGGACCAGGGTGCTACCGCTCTGGGTGCCCGTCTTCGTGTCGATGGCGGTCAGCTCTACCGTGTCTCCGCTTTCATTACCGGATTGCATGGCGATCAGAGCGCGGCTACCGTCGGCGCTCAGCACCGGCGGGCGCGCCAGCGCCCCGGAAACCGTTACCGTGCTGCCGATTTGATTGCCGGTCGCGGTATTGAACACCGTCACGTGTACTGACAAGTTCTCGGCCGACGTGACCACCGCGCGACGACCGTCAGCGCTCAACACCAGACCGGCCGGGTTGCCGGGGAGATCAGCGTAGCCGACTCGGAGGCCGGTGGCGGTATCGACCACCACCACGCGCGTCTTGTACGCACCGTCACTCGAGGGCGGCTCGCTGATCATGACCACCCGGGTACCGTCGGCGGTCATCAACGGCTGGTTGTACAGGTAGCCGATGGCCTCGGAGCGGTTGGTTCTGACCAGACCGACGTTGATCGACTTCTCGAACTCGCGGACCGCAAGCCAAAAACTTGCGATCGGTTCCGGCACAGGCAGATTGGGCAGCGGCACACGGGGTGTCAAGGCACCAAGGCCGACCCACGTCAGGACGTCGTTCACGACGGACTTCACCGTGACGGGCGCGTGGGGCACCCGCAGAGCGACCTTAGGCACACTGACCCGAGACGAAACCGTGGTCGGAGTCGTCCGCGCGGATCTCGCAGTCGAGACGGGAGTCGTTGTGCGCTTGGCCTGTTCGGTGGGGGTTGGCTTGGTGCGCGTGGTGCTGTGTTGGGTGGCCGCGCCGCGGGGAGCGTGACTTGCCGGACCAGCCGAACTAGCACCCTGCGACGCGTCGTCGGCCCATGCCACACCCTGGCCCAGCCAGACTGCCGCACCGATACCCAATGCCGCCGCCAAGCCTCCTACCCGTCCGACGAACCGACCAGCATTCACGGCACACCCCCGTTTTCCGCCACCGCAGGCCCGGTGACTTATCCGTTACCGGAATGGTGGCGCGGGGCGCGCGCAATGCACTCAGTAGCGCACTACGGCAATTTCTACGGTCAGCTGGCAGCCTTCGCGGGCCGCTTCGACCCGCCCGTCGACCCCTTACCGGAACCCGCAGCCGTCGACGGGCGCTTGGCCGCGGTGTCCGAACGCGACTCGGCTCGGGTTCCCTTGTCCGCCTTGACCACGCGATTCGTGCCGGCTTTGCCCGTGATCGGCGCACTCACCGTCGGCGTCGTGGAGTCCACGACAGAACGGGGCACCTCGTTGGCCGCGGCCAAACTCCGCGCCGCGGGGCTCACGGTGGATGCGGCGGCGGCCGCACTGGCAGGAGCCTGCCACCCGATCGCTTTCGCAATGGCTCGGGCGAACTCCATCATGGACCCGATGGGCCCGGCCGGTGTTCCCGTCGCGAGCGGAACGTGGATGTGGAGCACTCCGAGCAGGTCGTTGTCGTAGGCGAAATCGAGTGCGTTGAACGCCGAGCCGCCGGGGCTGAGCAGGCCACCGAGTGCGATACCGACCTGCACGCCGTCGGGGAAGCTCACGCCGATCGCCGGTCCGACCGCTTTCACCAAGGCGGTGAGGTCGACGTGCTGGCCGCCGTTGAGGAAGGCGTCGGTCATGGCGGCGGGAATGCCGGCCAGGGTGGCCAATGCGCTCGCCGGGTCCGGAGTCGCGGCCGTGAGATCACCGCGGATCGACTCCAGACTGGACGCCAACACGAGGAGGGGGCCGATCGCGGGGCCGGCAAGACCCACCAACACTCCGCTCAGCGCTGTGGTGGAGAACGCCAGCAGCTGCTTACCCATCGGAGAGATGCTGAGCTGCAACAGATCTGGAATTCCCGGAAGTTGTTCGATCGCCGGTAGCAGCTCGTAGAAGGTTCGGTGAGTGGTGTCCAGGGTGCTTGGGTCGGGCGCCAAGGGCGCGGCGAGCGCGTTCTGCAGATTGGCCTGTATCTGGGCGGTAATGCCGGGCAGGTCGGGCAGTTCCGTGAGGTACGTGCGTAGGTTGGCGGCGATCTGCTGAAGGATCGGAGCCGGCGCCTGGCGCCAGGTGTTGAACAGGTCCGTCGCGTTCTCGCCGGCGGTTGCCAAGACTTGCGCCCAGTCGGTGCTCGCGATCAATTGCACTGCCGGGGCGGCGTGGATCTCGGGAGGCGGCGCGACCACCGGGCTCATTGCGATGGCGCTGGTACCCACCACGGCTACACCAGCTGCGATGAATGGGCGTGGGATTGCAGGCATGTCGACTCCCCGTTGTCGTGTCACCCCTGACCCACAAGAACCGTATCCGAGCCGACGCGGCGGCAACCGCGATTTCGCCGTTTGCTGGACCGACGAGCACGGGCGGATTGCTTGCTGGTGGTGGCCTGCGCAAGATTTTTCGACTCCCGCACAACAACCCTCAGCGTGACGTCGGGCGCAGAGAACTTTGCTGGTCAGGCTGGGTCATCCGCACCAAAATTAGCCCGCCTGGCGCGAGCACCATCGGCCGGCGACGGGAGATGAATACAACACAGCTACCGATTGAGTATTTGCTTCAAGGTTATTTTGTGACTACAGTCACAGCCGGGTTGGGGATCTACCTCGGAAATTAAGGATCGAATCGTGAAATCGAGCTCTACCCCGTCATTTACAGCAAAGATTTGTGCGGCTTGTATTGGTGGGCCGCTGATCGCGCTCACCGTCGGCGCACCGATAGCTCTGGCGTCGCCGTCGACCGGTACCGGCAACAAGGCGTCGTCGTCGAGCGACAAGCCGGCGGCGAACGTCAAGCCCGGGCCCAAGACGTCGAACCCCGCCGCGGGCAAGCGTGCGTTCGCGGAGCCGGAGACACCCGATTTCGCCGTGTCGTTCAATGGCCGCAGCATCGTTCAGTCCGGCTCGGCGACGGCGACCTCGGATCCCGGGTTCAACCTCGCGGTTGCCGGTGCGGGAAGTAGCGCGTACGCCGGTGGCGGCGGTCTCTTCAACCTCGCGGTCGCCGACCACAACAGCACAGCGAAGGCCACGGGCGGGATTCTGAACGTTGCTTCTGCCGACGACAACAGCACCGCGATAGCCGAAGACGGCATCTTCACCGTCGCACAGGCTCAAACCAACAGCACCGCAAAGATTTCCGGTGGAAAGCTCAACATCGCCGACGCCAAGAACGGCAGCACTGCCACCGTGAGCGGCGGCGACCGCAACACCGCCACCGCCGACGGCGATGGCAGCGTGGCCTTCGCGGGCAACGGCAACAACAACTCGGCCACCGCATCCTGTGGATCCAATGCCGATGCCAGCGGCGGAGACAACCTGGTGGTCACCACACCGGCTGGCGGCTGCCAGTAGCAGTAGCTCCGTCGATAACCGTTGTGGGGCAACGGTTATCGACGGGGTGCTACGCGTGTAGCCGGAGCGACTGGAGGAGATGACGATAGCCGCGCGCCAGGTTCTGGCGGGTCGGTTACCAGATGCGGATCCAGTCGACGAGCATCGCCGCCGGCCAGGTGCCCAGGGCCGGGTCACCGCCACCGGGTCCGCCGATCGCGAGGGTGAACATCGGCGACATCCAGTAACCGGGATTGTTGAACGGCCACCGCAAGTCAGTGGGGTTGCCGTGGACCGGGATTGGCTTCGGCGGCACGGTGAAGTACGGTTTCGCGCCGTCGACGTAATCCCGCCAGAATTTGAATCCGTCAGCGTCCCAACGCATCCGCCAGGTGTGCCAGGCACCGTCGACCAGCCCGGCGATCGACTTGCTCTCCCAGGTCTTCCCGTTCGACGCGGCGTGGACGGTGGTTCCCGGGGCCCAACTGCGGTTGCCGTAGAACTCGAAGATGTCGACCTCGCCGTCGGGCAGCGGATCTTCGTTGACCGCCCAGTACGCGGGCCACGCTCCCGAGGTGAGGCAGTCCAGCTTGGCCCGCGCTTCCCAGGTGTGACCCATCGGAACCCGCCAGTTGCCCCGCACTTTGCCGCTGAAGTACTGGTCGTCCTCTTTCGTGGCGAGCAGCACGAGGTTCGAGTTTCCGTCGAGGAAGACGTTGCGCCGGTCGTCGCGGTACTGGCTTTCGACCGGTGGCCACACGTCGTCCTGCCAGTTCTGGATCGACCAGTTCGCCGGGTTCGGCGCCGATCCAGCCGGCCCATCGAAGTCGTCCTGGAAGAGGTACGGCGCCTCTGCCTGGGCGTTCGGGAGCGGTATTGCGGCGGCCAGCAGGCCCAGCCCTGACATCATCATCATGCTTCGGCGGTCCAATTGGGGCACAGCTAGACCCTAAAGGTGATTCACAGGTTTGGTCACGCCTATCGGGCGAATCAACGCTGCCAGTCGCTGGAGCCGTCGACCCTTGTGTAAGTGCCGGTGGAGTTCTTCACGATGATGGGATCACCGGCGCCGAAGTTGTCGTAGAACCACCGCGCGTTGGCCGGGCTGATGTTGATGCACCCGTGGCTGACATTGCGTTTGCCCTGGTCATCGACCGACCAGGGTGCGCTGTGGACGAAATTGCCGCTGTCGTCGAACCGCACCGCCAGCTCGACCGTCGTCTTGTAGCCGTAGGTCGAATTGACCGGGACGCCGTAGGTCGAGGAATCCATCACGACCGTCGGCATCTTTTCCTGGACGTAGTAAGTGCCGTTGGCGGTTTGATGCCCTCCGGCCGCCATGCCCATCGACATCGGGATCGTCTTCTCGACCACCCCGTTGCGGGTGACAGTCAGTTGATGGGTCGCGTCGTCGGCGGTGGCGACCAGCGTGTCTCCGGTACGAAAGCTGGACACGGTCCCGCCCGCATCGACCGTCACGGTGGTGTGAGCGGGCCAGAAGCTGAGTGGGCGCCACCGCAACTGGGTGGGGGTCATCCAGTAAAACTTGCCCGGAACCGGCGGGACAGACGAGACGTGGATGGCGTTCTCGGTCGCGCCGGAATCCTCAACCAGTCCGGGGAAATCGATGATGATCGGCTGGGCGACACCCACCGTCGAGCCATTGGCGGGCGCGATCCTGGGCGGCCCGAATGGCGCGACGCCGACGAACGGTGTCGGGTCTTGCCCATCCGGATCCGCCAGCGCAGGACCAGCACCCGTCATGAGCGTCCAGCCGACGGTAACCGCCACCACGATCGCTTTCAGCGCGACGCCGCGAGTTGTCTTTGCCCAGACCGACATCTGCATCCTCCCGTTGTGTTCTGGGAGTCAGTGTCGCAAACAGCAGGGGTGACGAGGCTGCATTACCCCCGAACCGACGCCACCAAAGGCGAACGCGTACCCAGTGCCCGTGACCGTGACAGCGCCGACAGACACGCCCACGTCGTACCGATCGCCGTCCACATCAACGCCTGATTCAGCACCGAATAGGTCCGAAACTCCGCCAACAGCTGGGCCGGAAAGCCGTCGACCAGAACGCCGTCCGGGCCGCTCACTGGGCCGGGAATCTCGTGGAAGCCAGGTAATGCCGCGAACGCGACGAGCATGACCACCAGGTAGCCGCCAGCGGCCAAGGCGGTCGCGGCCCAACTCCCCCACCGTCGTAACCAGGCGACCCCCACCGCCACTGCGACGCACGCGGCCACCACCGAGATCACCGTGATCGACAGGAAGGCCGACGTTCGCGCTGCCATCGTCTCGTCCAGACCGACGGTGGGCGGATTGGGCGGATACTTCAGGCCGGGGACAACATTGAACGCGGTGAACATGCCCGCCGAGAGCAACAGGGCCATGGCAGTGGGATCGGGCGCCAGGCCCCGCTTCTCGAGAGTGGTCCGAATCAGCCGGTATGCGACTGCGAACAGCACACCCATCGCGACGGCCATCGCGATGATTCCCACTGCGGCACCGACGTTCTCTTGCACTGACCGGGTGAAGAGTTCGTGGCCGTGGGCATGGTCATCGCCGGTGAGCTGGGCCTCGGCGTGTTCGCGAGCACCTTCGTAGTCCACCGCGGCGCCGATCAACGGCTCGATCATCATGCGGCTGAACGCGAAACAGACGATGCCGCCCACCACGCCGGGCACGAGATACCTTACAGCGGGCGGCAATTCGGTGTTCAGTGGCACGGGAACCCCAGCAGGTGTCGTGCGTCGTGCAGGAACTCGTGGACGTGCGTGTCCGCACCGAACACCGACACCGCGCCTTGGTCGTAGCCGACGAAGTAGTAGACGATCAGTGCCAGCAGGGTCAGCACGGCCATCCGGAGCGGAGTGGCCAGACTGGCGGCTGCCGCCTGCACATCAACAGGCGGCACACCGAGGGTGGGGTTGGCGTCATTCATCAGAGGTCCTTAGTGGTCGTGGTCGTGGTCGTGGGCAAGTGCGTGGTCATTGGCGTCGGTGGCCACCGGGGCGGTCAACAGCTCGTGGCGATCGACGAGCTTCTCCAGCGTCGCGACCCAGTGGTCGTAGTACTCCCATTGCCCGCGTTCGGATTCCGGGGTCTGCTCCCACTCGCCGATCGTCGAGATCAGGGTCTCCTGGAACTCGCTCCACGGGTAGTGCCGGAACTCGGACAGCGCGAGCGCCAAACCGAATGCCCGCCGCTGCCATTCGTGGTCGAATTGCGGCGCCGCCTGATCGGTGGTGCAGGTGTCGTGCAGTTTCATGACGCCGGGCCCGCCAGTGCTACCCCGATCATCGACTCGGTGGTGACCAGATCCATCAGCATCTCGTCGGTGAATCCCTCTGTGCCGGGAGGCCTTTCCGGGATGACGAACCACCGAGAGTGACCGCTGGAGTCCCAGACCTTGATCTCGGTATCGGCAGGCAGGTCGACGCCGACCTCGGCGAGAACCTTGCGGGGTTCACGGGCGGCCCGGGATCGGAAGGTCGGATCTTTGTACCAGTACGGCGGCAACCCGAGCACCGGCCACGGGAAGCAGGAGCACAGTGTGCAGATGACCAGGTTGTGCACGCCGGCTGTGTTGGCCACCGCCTGTAGGTGTTCGCCTTCGGCGCCTGCCATACCGTCGGGGAGATCGAGTTCGGCGACGGCGGCCGGGGTGTCCACGACGACCCTGGCCGCGAACTCGGGATCAGTCCAGGCCTTGACGACGATCTTCTTTCCGTTGAGCGGTGTCATCTCCGTCTCGAAATAGGCCAGCACCTTGTCGACGGTTTGCGGTGTGATGACGCCTTTTTCGATCAGCAGCGCCTCGAGGGCCGCCGCCTTCTTGGCACTGGCCTCTTCACGGTCGGGTGGGTAGGCGAACTGGCCGGTCATGCTTCCTCCTCGATCGGTGCCAAATAGGCTTCGAATAGCTCGGCGTACAACTTCAGCGGGCCGTCTTCGGCTCGGGTTCCCCAGATTTCGGCCGGATCGAATTCGACGATGTAGATCGGCATCGGGTCACCGATCCCGTCGCCGGTGTGCGTGAAATAGCCGTAATCGCCCTCGAAGACGCGTTCCACGATGCCGACCCGGCCGCGCAGGTATCCGGGCAGCCGGCTGTGGGCGTCGGCGGGCACGTTGGTGATCTGTACCTGTTGTCCGACAGCGTATTTCGGGTGCGCGACGTCGCGGCGCGGGCTGTCGCCGAGACGGAGATAGGCGATCACCTGATCATCGATCGCCGGCAGTTCTTCGGCGGCATCCTTTGGGGTGAGCCCGGAACTTCGCTCGGCGAGTTCCTCTTCGGTGACGTAGCCCTTGTCGATGAAGAACTGGGTGATACCACCGAGCCACTTCTCGTAATAGCGGAACTTGAAGTAGTCGAAGGGGTTCATCGCTTCGGCGCCGGTGCGCAGGTCGGCCCAGGTCCACTCGTCTTTGAAGGCGGTGGGCACCTCGTCGATCGGATACGCCGGCAGGGCAGACCCGAGATGGTTGGACAATCCCATCATCGCCACGTGGATGCCGAAGATTCGCTTCTCCCACTCTTCGACAAAGACCCGCGTCTCCAACGCCTCCAGGTCGGGCAGACCCTCCAGGCCACCGAGATAATGCTGCAGTTTCATCAGGCAGGGCTTCCTTCCGTGTGCGGGGCTCCGGTGTCGAGTGCCGGCTTCTTCGTCATCGCGGTGGCCAGGTATTCGGAGAGCAGCCCGAAGGACGCTCCGAGGACGCAGGCCACTGCGGCGACCAGACCGGGGTGCGAGATCGTGGTGACGGTGACGTCGTTGCCTCGGCCGGCGACCGTCGAAACCGTGGAGGCGAATCCGACGACGACGGCGGGCGTGGTGGCCAGCAGGGGCACCCACGAGGCCTGCACCATGACGGCGCTGCCCACTCCGACGGCGATGGCGGTCACCAGCAGGCTGCCGCCCATCAGGTAGGCGGCGTACAGGCTGGCCGAGGCGATCACGACACCGACGAGGTTCGACGAGACCGACCGTATCCAGCCGGCGATGCCGCCCCCGACGAAGAAGAACGATGCCCAGGCGAGGAACACCACCCAGATGGGCACGGTGACGACTTCTGCGGTGAATGCGACTGCCACGCCGCCGAGCACGCCGATGCTCAGCGTCAGGGCTGTCCGAGAATCCATAGCTGTCCTACTCCGAACAGGGGGTGTGGCTCGCTTCTGCACCGGAGCGAGTTGGGCTGAAATCAGGTTCGTGCCAGTGGGTTTCAGCGGTGTTACGTGCGGATCTCTCGGTACGTCAGGTCCGGACACGAATCGCGCAATTCCGGACCTCGCACGGCTGGCCGCGTCGTCCGCATTGCCGTCGCACCAGAGTCCCGCTACGTTGACTCTCACCTCGTGTGGGGTCAGGGAAGGCAGCACCGGGTGTCGGACGAGCACAGATCAGAGCGGCCAGCCGCCGCTGGGCGCCGGCCCGCGAAAACGCAGGGCACCAAGGCGCCCAAGACCGTCGTGTTCGCGTTGTACGACAAGGTGACACTTCAGGACGTGGCCGCACCGCTCGAGATATTCGCGCGCGCAAATGATTTCGGTGCGTTGTACACGGTTATCCTGGCCTCGCCGACTGGTGAGGCGGTCGACACGACGTCGTTCGTCTCACTGAAAGTCGATATGGCGCTGGCCGAGGTGCCCGACCGGATCGACACGTTGATCGTGCCGGGCGGAGTCCCGCCCGACTTCTCCTTCACCCCCGGCGAGCACGACATCCCCGAGGAGCAGACGCCCGACGTCGTCGCGGCGGCGTTGCAGATGGTGGGCGAACTGGCGCCGCGGGCCCGACGGGTCGCCTCGGTATGCACGGGTGCGTTCGTCTTGGCCTCGCTCGGCTTGCTCGACGGACGTCGCGCGACCACGCATTGGGCGCACTGCCAGGAGCTGGCCCGCACGTATCCCGAGATCGAGGTGGTGCCGGACTCGCTGTTCGTCCAGGACGGGCCGTACATCACGGGGGCAGGGATCAGCGCCGGTATCGACCTCGGGCTGGCCATGGTGGAAAGCGACTACGGTTCCGACGTGGCCCGGCGGGTGGCGCGGTGGATGGTGGTGTTCCTGCAGCGCCCGGGCGGGCAGGCCCAGTTCAGCGTCTGGACCGAGGCGGCGCTGCCGGTGTCGAGCGGGCTTCGCGAGATCCTCGACGCCGTGGTCGCCGACCCGGGTGCGGATCACTCGATCGCGGCGATGGCCGATCGTGCGGCGGTCAGCGAGCGGCACCTGGTGCGGATGTTTCACGACCAGGTCGGGTTGACCCCGGCCAGGTTCGTCGAGCAGGCCCGTCTGGAAGCGGCGAAGGTGCTGCTGGCGACGGGCGACCACGGGCAGGAAGCGGTCGCACGACGGGCCGGGTTCGGGTCGGCGGACACCATGCGACGCACGTTCCGCCGCGCGCTGGGTGTTTCGCCGAGCACGTATCGAAGTCGGTTCCGCACGACGGGCATCCATCGTTAAGGTCTCAGGATGGGGCCGGAACATACGCGCAGGGTGGTCGCCGGTGAGACGCTGCTCGGGATCGCGCACGAGGTGTACGGCGATGCGCGAAAGTTCCACCTGATCGCGGCCGCGAACGGGTTGGACGCCCCGTTCGAAGTCGGGATCGACGACGTGCTGGTCATCCCGGATCTGCCGCTCACGAGTCCACCGATTCAGCCGTATTTCGCCCAGGTCGTCGCGGCGCGACTCAGCGAACGCGGCAACCAAGGCGGGCGCTTTGGCAACGTCCCCGCGGGCAAGCTGCTGATCGTCGAGGACGTGTCCGTCGAGGTGAACGTCACGCCGAATCATCGGATGCTCATCGAGATTCAGATGCTGCCTCCGAATCACGCTCCGGCGCACAAGTATTGGATTCCCCTGACACAACGCCATCCAGGAACCGCCGGAGATGTTCTGGTCGGCGGACGGACGGTCCGCTGGTATGCCCAGCCCGGCACCGCGGTGAGTTGGTATGCGGAGGGCAACATCCCGACGGAGGGCGACGTCAGTATCGCCGTATCCGGACAGCTCATCGATCTGGAGTGATCCGCCAAGGATCGACGGGCGGCTGTCATCCGTTTGGACGACAGCCGGTTCATCACCGGTATCGCACGAACGGAGTCTGAGCGTCGTGCGCCTGGGCCAGCAGGCTCTAAGCCATGAGCACATCAACGGTTCTGGTGTTCCCCGGCCAGGGGTCCCAATGGGCGGGTATGGCCGCCGAACTCCTCAACAGCAACGCCGTTTTCACGACTCGGCTTCGCGAGTGCGCGGCCGCTGTTGCACGCTACGTGGGCTGGGACGTCGGAGACGTGCTGCGCCAGCGCCCGGGCGCACCGACACTCGACCGCGTCGAGGTGGTCCAGCCCGCATTGTGGTCGGTGCACGTCGCGCTTGCGGCGCTCTGGCTGGCCAGCGGTCTGGTCCCGCGGGCGGTGATCGGTCAATCGCAGGGTGAGATCGCCGCGGCGTGCGTATCCGGGGCACTGACGCTCGATGATGCCGCGCGGGTGATCACATTTCGGTCGGAGCTGTTCGCCCGGACCCTGGTCGGTACTGGTGGGATCGCGTCGATTCGGTTGTCGGCCAACGACATCGCTTGTCGGTTAGGCGTTTATGACGGCCGGTTGGAGATCGCCGGGGACATCGGGCCGCAGACCTGCACCCTCGCAGGCGATGTGACGGCGCTCGACGATCTGGTGGCGCGACTCACCGACGACGGTGTGAAGGCATGTCTGATTCCCGCGTCGATCCCGTCGCATTGCTTCGCCATCGAACCGCTGCGCGATCAACTGGTGCAGGGGCTGGTCGATATTCGCCCCCAGCCGACGCAGATCCCGATGTATTCGACGGTGACCGGGAACGCGGTCGACGGCGCCGAACTGAACGCCGGCTACTGGTACGACAACGCCCGGCTGCCGGTGTTGTTCCAGCCTGGTATCGACAACCTGCTCGCCCGCGGCGCCCGGGTCTTCGTCGAATCCAGCGCACACCCGGTGCTGACGTCGGCGATCCGCGCGACCGGACAGGCTTGTGGTGTACCGGTCGTGGTCACCGGCACCCTGCGCCGCGGACACGGTGACATCGCGGAGTTTCGGAGTGCGGTCGCCTGCGTCGCAGCGGGGTCGGTCAGCCGGCGTCGTTCGGGTTCGGATCCGACCACGCTGGTTCGATGACATCGATGGTCGGGGCATCCCGAGGCACCGTGAAGGTGTCGGTGATGCGCACGTCTTCGGTGCCGAGATTGGCGGCTGCCATCGGCGTGTTGGGCGGCATGTAGTAGCAGGTCCCCGCCGGAAAGACCATCGGCTCATGGCCTTCGACGAAGTCGGTCATCGTGCCGGTCAGCACACAGGTGACACCGCCGTACGCGTGGATATGGATCGGTGCGCGAGTCCCCGCCTTACGCAACCCACCGAACACGACAAGCCGCTCGCCGTTGGCGTCGATGGTGTCGAGCATGGTCGACACCTCCTGCAAAGGCGCCAGCACACCGGTCGGGACAACGCCGTTGATCGTCGACACCTGGTCATGCATCGGAGGCGCAGGCGGTTCGGCGTGCGCGACCCCGCACGTCATTCCGGCCAGGACTGCCACACTCCACGACGTGATAGTGAACCCACCCATTCCCCGAAGTTAACCCGGGTGAGATTGCCGGTCAATGCTTTTGGATTGCCCGCCGATGCAGGCCCGTCAATTAATGAGCAGTTCCGGATGGAACGTGGCCGCCATGCGGCGCATGCCGTCACGCCAGTCGACCGTCGTCGTCCCGATGAGCTCATGCATCTTGATGACGTCCAACGGGTTCCCGCGCAAGGTTTGATCGGTCTCCTCGAACACTGGTTCCTTACCGACGAGCGAGCCGAGGAAGGTGCACCACTGCTGGAGGCTGACGAACTGGTCGCCGCCCCAGTTGACGGTCGTGACCGGAACCGACGCCACCTCAAGTAGTTTCGGGATCATGGCGATGATGTCGTCTTCGTGGATCGGGTTGTAGACGGCCGGGCCGCCCAGCGGAACCGGGATGGGCATGTCGCCGAGCACCATGTCCAGGTGGAACAGCGGCCAGCCGCCGTTGTTGCCATACGGGACGTTGAGGCGCGCGATGACGGCCGGCACACCCAGGGCGCGGGCCATGGTCGCGACGACGGTTTCCCCGGCGATCTTGGTGATCGAATAGGTGGGCAGCATGGGCTTGTGGTTGTCGCCGAGAACCGTGCGCTCGGTGCGGTGTTCGTCGCCGGGTGGGTCGTAGACGGCGCCGGACGAGCAGTGCAGGAATGCCTTGGCGTCGCGACAGTGGGCCATGAGAAGGCCCGCGGATTCGGCGTTGGCCGCCATGTCCTTGTCCCAGCGACCACTCTTGGCGACCCCGAGGTTGAGAACGTAGTCGAAGTCGGACGGGATACCGGTGAAGTCACCGGCCGCCATGTTGACGCCCTCGCAGCGGACACCGCCCTTCTCCAGACGTTCCCGCGCTGCGGCGTCGGTGAAGCGGGCTATGCCCCACACCTCGTTGTCGGCTGCCAAGGCCAGGGCGATGGGGACGGCAACCTGGCCGCTGGCTCCGGTGATCAGGACCTTGGATCCGCGCATCGACTGATGGTAGGCAGGCGACGCGCGCTTGGCAGCCATTTGTCTCAGTGCCCGGCACTGGTCCCCCGATCGGGGGACCTCCCCATCCTCCGCACTCATGACCGATCGATGGATGTCAACAGCCGGGGCTTTACGAGATCCTATTGGTGGCCCCGAAATCCGGGGCCACACATCAACAGGAGACGATAGCTCTAATGAAGAGGCCCACCGGCGCCACGTTGTTCTTGGCAAGTGCTGCAATGGCTTTAGGCGCACTGGCCGCGAGTACAGCGACTGCGTCCGCAGATACCGATGACCGGAATTCATCCAAGGGCCATTCACCGCGTCAGTCCAGTTCGTCGAGTTCATCGAATACCCCGAGTTCGTCGACGCCGAGCTCGTCGAACAATTCGCCGATTTTCAACGGCGGCCCCGCCATTTCACAGGGTGGACCGGTCAGCGGCGGCCCCAACTCCGGCACGATCGTCGTCACCCCGGACAAGGTCGGCACGACGCCGGTGGCTCCAGGCAGCCCGGCCAAGGCGCCGATCGTCAGCGGGCCCAGCCGGGATCCGAATGCCGTTGATCCCAAGCCGCCGGCCAAGCCGGCGCCCCCGATCGGTTCGGTGACGCCACCCGCAGAATTCGCCACGCCCCACCGGGACCTCATCCTCGCTCCGCTCTACGACGACGACATCGGCGTGAACATCGACCTGAGCTGGCTGGGTATCAACTAGTCCTTGCAGAATGCTGAGCAGTCGCTCAAACTATGCAGTCATGGGCAAGCTCGACGGCAAAGTCGCTTTCATCTCCGGTGCCGCCCGGGGCCAGGGGCGGGCGCACGCGGTGCGTCTCGCCGAGGAGGGCGCCGACATCATCGCGATCGACGTGTGCGGGCAGTACCCCACCGTCGTCTACCAGATGTCGACGCCGGAAGACCTGCAGGAGACTGTGCGGCAGGTCGAGTCACTCGGCAGGCGCATCGTGGCTCGCGAGGCCGACGTCACCGATTTCCCGGCGCTCCAGAAGGCGTTCGACGACGGGGCGGCCGAACTCGGCGGCGTCGACATCGTGGTCGCCAACGCCGGGATCGGCCCGGGCGGCCAAAGCACCGATGACGAGCAGTGGGACGACGTCGTCAACGTCAACATGAAGGGCGTCTGGAACACGGTGCGGGTCGCGGTCCCGACGATGCTCACGCAAGATCGGGGCGGGTCGATCA
This sequence comes from Mycobacterium sp. BK086, assembly GCA_004362315.1. Taxonomy (GTDB): domain Bacteria; phylum Actinomycetota; class Actinomycetes; order Mycobacteriales; family Mycobacteriaceae; genus Mycobacterium. Next base: position 99,968 of record SNWL01000007.1, on the reverse strand, counting down.
TCCTGACCAGCTCGACCGGCGGACTCATCGGCACCCCGGTGATCTCCGGCGGGATGCTCGGATATACCGCCGCCAAGCACGGGGTCATCGGCATCATGCGGACCTATGCGAATTACCTTGCACCGCATTATATTCGCGTCAACAGCGTGGCGCCGACGACCGTCGCGACGCCGATGGCGAACAACGGCGACCTCAGCATGCTGAAGAAGTACGAGCCGGCGATCGCACGGTCGCTCGAGAATGCGATACCGGTCGACTATGTCGAGGCCCGCGACGTCGCCAATGCGGTCGCCTGGCTGGCCTCTGATGACGCTCGCTACGTCACCGGCACCGTCGTGCCGGTCGACGCCGGGCTGCTCAACAAAGTCTGATCCGAGACCTCGCAGCCGATGCTGGGGGTGCGCTCACATTCTCATCGCTGCACGAAGGCGAACGCGAGACAGGCGAGCACGATCAGCGCGGCTACCGCGATCGCAGTCCACTGCGTATACCGGTGTCGCACATCAGCCCCTTCTAGACGAAGTTGAAACGCTCGGTGTGAACGCGACCTGATGGCACGCCAAGACTGCCGAGCACGTCTTCCATAGCGCCCTGCATCGCGCCTGGCCCGCAGATAAAGTACTGCAGCGCTTGATAATTCGCAGGCAGGCCACGACGCAGCACGCCGGCATCGATGCGGCCGCGCTCACCCGGCCAGTCCGCCGGCGGATCAACAATCACGTAGCTCACTGTCAACGATAGGTGACCTGCGAGCCTGTCGATCTCGTCACGAAAAGTCGCGTCGCCAAGTCGATTCACACCGTAGAACAGGTAGGCGGGGCGGCGCTCATCACGGGCAGCGAACGTGCGCAGCATGCTCATGATCGGTCCGATTCCCACTCCCCCAGCAAGAAACACAAAGCCGGGTCCGCTGTGCCGGTCCGGCGAGAACACCCCGTGCGGCCCGTCCACATAGGCGCGGGTGCCCGGCGCGATCGAAGCGACTGTCCGGGTGAAATCGCCCAGCTCTTTGATGCTCATCTGCAACGTTGCTTGGTCATCACCGTTGGACGAGAACGAGAAGGGGTGCTGGGTCAAGGCGAATGGTGATCGATGCACCGACAGCCACCCGAACTGACCCGGAGCAAATGTGAACCCACGGTGACCGTCCGGCCGCAACGTGACCGTACTAACTCCACCGATCTCCTTATCCACCGCCGCGACTGTCCACGGGCGGCGGGTCCGCAAAATCGGTCTGATGATCCGCACCCAACAGAACACACCCAGGAAGCCCGCAGTCATCAGAACCCACAGCGCACGCTTCCAGGGCTGGTTCACGTAATGATGGATCAACTCGACGTGCACCAGTGCGGCGGCAATGGCGACAGTGGACAACACCAGGTGAATCCCCTGCCACACCTCGTACGAGATGCGCAGCGCCAGACGCCACACCGACGTCACGATCACCACCAGCAGGCACAGAATTGACAACGTCCCGAACCGGCCAGCCCACGGTGCGGTTACGGGGTTGACCCGCTCGAGGTAACTGGGATCCACCAGCACAATCAGCAGCACCGGGTGGGCAAGGATGAAAGCCGTTCCCGCATAGCCCATATAGCGGTGAAAGTGGACCAACGCGTCCTCACCGAACGGCGCTGCGACCGTCTGCAATCGTGCCACCAACACGAACTGCAAGCCCAACATAGACAGCCCGACGAATCCCAACGCGACGGCGAATTCCCGCCAAAATCCACGCCCCTCGTCGGCGACACCGATCACCGCGAAGACCAATGGGACAACCACCACCGCGACGTACATACCGAACCAGATGACACCGCGGATCGCGTAAGGCACGACGAACTCCCTGTTCGACTGGTGCGAACAAGACTACCGCCGCTTCTGGATGTTCCCTCGCATCTCAACGCGCAGGAATCACGACGACCGGCATTGCGCGGTGAGCCGCCGCGACGCCGAAGCGCCAGCCGACCCCTGCCTCATCAGGAGCCGACTGGCGCTCAGCGGTGAAACCTACTTGCCGGCCTTACCAGCCCTGGCGGACTTGCCCGAGCCCTTCTTGCCGGAGTCGGACTTCGAACCGTGGTTGGCCGACGATCCGGCCTTGGTGTCGGTCGACGAGGAACCGGCGGTAGCCGACGCAGCCGGGGTGGCCTTGACGCCCGCCGTCGTGGAACCGGTACTGCCGGTGGAGGATTCGGTGGTATCGGCCGCAGTCTCCGACGCCGCCTTGATGGCAGCACGGGCCGAGCCCGCGCGAGGAGCCGCCGGGGCGGCGACCGACAGAGTGACCGTCTTGGCGGCGCTGGCCGACGCCGCCGCCGTCGGCGGGGTGGCGCCGATGGCTTGGGCGATGACGTCGCGCAGCGCGATGAGGCTGGCGATCGGCCCGCTGGCCAGGAACCCGAAGTTCGGGTCGTAGGGCGTCAGAAGGCCCGGGGCATTGATGAATCCGAGGATCGTGCCCGAACCGTTGAGGAAGCCGTTGACCAGATTGGCGGGCAGATTCACCAGTGTGTTGATGACGGCAGCCGGGTCGCCCGCGACCACTCCGTCGTACACGTCCTGCGTTGCCTGCACGGCGGCGTTGATCGTCGACACCAGCGGGAACGTCATCGGCAGGATTACCTGGAACACCGCGTCGGGAATTGTGGCGAATGCCTTGGCGAAGTTGTTCACCGTGCTGACCAGGGGACGCGTCAAATCAGACACCGCTTGGACGCCGGCCAGCGCGAGCGGGATCACGATCTGGTTGTTGAAGGTGTCAAAGGCACCCACGATGTCGCCGCTTTGAAGCTGGCCGCGAGCGGTAGCGATCGCATTGGGGGCGCCGTCGAGGATCAGCTTGATGGTTCCCGCATTGTTGTCGAACCGCGTCTTCAAGTCCTCAAAGGCAGCGATCTGGTTGGTGACGATCTGCTGAAGGATCGGGGCCGGGCTGTCGGCGATCTGCTGGCCGATCGCACCGAGATTTGCTACAGATGTCTGAAAAACCTGGATCCAATTCTCGATCGGGTTGACCGAGGCGCTGAGCTCGACGCCTACCGACGACACCGCTCGCTGTACCGCCTGGACGTTGGGCATCGGGGGTGCCAGCGGCGAAACCGCAATGACACTCGCTCCCACAAGCGCCACACCAGCAGTGGCGTACGGACGAACAGCGACGTTCATGACTCTCCTTTGGCTGAAAATTGCCCCCTACGCGTCAGAAGCTACCGCACCTTACTCGCCAGTAAGAAGAGGTTCCGGAAACTTTCTTGCGCGTCGAAAGGACTCTAGATAGCTGCGCTAGATTTGAAAGCCTCGCATCGAACTGCCTGTTCACACCCCTGTGGATCACCTTGGAACGTTGCCGGGCGGTGAACGGCCGACGGCTATCAGCTACCGTTTCCGACTCGTGATCTTACCAACGGGTAAGTTTAAACAGTTTGCTGGAACTGTCTACTAAGTTACCTTTCGGTAGCGTAAGCGGTCTTATGTAAATCCGGGCCGATTTGCGCGGTGGGTCACTACGGCCGCGCTGTCGTGACGGCCGCCACTGCGGGCCGGACTCGGCGGCAGAGCTCTGCGCCTCGGCCCGCCGAGCCACCCCCCGCGGTCGTCGTGCAAGACATTTGCGAGTTTGCTGCGCGGCGAAAGATTTTTTGGACGCGCCGCCGGCTACGGCATGAACTGGCCGACATCGTCGAGCGAGGTGTCCCTCGTCTCGCGCATGACCAGCAGCGCGATGGCGGTCAAGGCCGCCGCCGACAGCAGGTACACACCGACCCACGCCACCCCGTAGGTGGTGGCCAGCCACGTCGCGACGAACGGCGCGATCGCCGCGCCGAGGATGCTCGACGCGTTGTACGCGATGCCCGAGCCGGTGTAGCGCACGTTGGTCGGGAACAGTTCGGGCAGCACGGCGCTCATCGGTCCGAACGTCAACCCCATCAGCGTCATGCCGATGATGAGGAACACCAGCGTCGACGTCGTCGTCGCCGAGTGCGGGTTCAGCAGCAACCCAAAGAAGCCGCCGAACACCATGATTCCGACGGTCACCACCAGCAGCGTGACGCGGCGCCCGAACTTGTCGGCAAGGAACCCGGTGACCGGAAGCATTGCGGCGAAGAACAGCACCGAGATCAATTGCAGCTGCAGGAATTCCAGGTAGGGAATGCCCAGCCCGCCGCCGTTGGCCGTCTTCTTGCCGGTGCCGAAGCTCAGCGCCCAGGTGGTGACGACGTAGAACAGGGTGTAGGTGGCGAGCATGACGAAGGTGCCAATGATCAACTGGCGCCAGTGGTTCCGGAACACCTCCGCCAGCGGTGCGCGCACCCGCTCGCCGCGTTCGATGGCGCGGGCGAACACCGGGGTTTCGGTGAGCTTCAGCCGGACGTAGAGGCCGATGGCCACCATCACCGCACTCAGCAGGAATGGGATGCGCCAGCCCCAGGTGAGGAACGGGCCGTCGAGGTCGGGGCTGGCGTTGTTGTGCCCGAGCCACAGGACCAGCAGGAGGAACACCCCGTTGGCGAGCAGGAATCCGAAGGGGGCACCGAGTTGCGGCCACATCGCCGCCCAGGCCCGCTTGCCGGGTTTCGCGGTCTCGGTGGCCAGCAGTGCGGCGCCACTCCACTCCCCACCGAGGGCGAGGCCCTGGCTGAACCGCATCACCGCGAGCAGCGCCGGCGCCAGCAGGCCGACCTGGTGGTAGGTAGGTAGCAGCCCGATGAGGAAGGTCGCGATACCCATGACGAGTAGCGACGCCACCAGTGTGGTCTTGCGGCCGATGCGATCACCGAAGTGTCCGAACAGGATCGACCCGAGTGGGCGTGCGACGAACGCGAGCCCGAACGTGGCCAGCGACGCCAGCAGGGCGGTGGTCGGGTTGCCCTTGGGGAAGAACAGATGCGGAAACACCGTGACCGCCGCGGTGGCGTAGGCGTAGAAGTCGTAGAACTCGATGGTGGTGCCGACCATCGAGGCAATGACGATGCGGCTGCGCGGGACGCCGTCGACCAGGTCGGATTCGGTTGCGGTCACGAGGCAAGATCATCGCAGATGGTGGCCACCTTTTACCTGCTGTGGTCGTGCAGGGCGGGGACGTACCGGTGGCCGCGCGTTTCCTGCGGCTTTACCCTGAGTTCTCCAGCAGTTTTAGCGACCGCGCGATGGGTACCTGTGCACCACCTGAACGGAGCCACGACTTGAACGCCCGAATCTTTCTGCTGCTTTCTTCTCTTCTGCTGGCCGGCGCACTCCTGCTTGCACCCGGCGCTTCCGCTGACACGATCCCCGGGGCGGACGCCGCCATCTCCAAGGCCGAAAGCGCGCTCGGGTCAGACATGTTCGGCATCTACGGATGCGAAGCTCTCGTCGCCTATGCCTACGGCGTGCCGCAGGCGCAGTACGGCTGGGACGGCGCCGCCGAGACCATGTACCAGACCCTGCTTCGGCAAGGGGAGATCCAGACCGACATGAATCCCCCACGGGGAGCGCTGGTCTTCAGCAAGAACTCGTACGGCGCTCACATCGACATCGCCCGCGGCGATGGGACGTACATCTCCGGCGGCGTCCAAGGACTCAAGCGTGGGTACGGCGACGGGCACAACATCCAGATCCTGCCGACCCCCAATGTCGCGCCGGGCTGGACGTATCGGGGTTGGAGTCTGGGCTATCCGGACTAAGTTCGAGGATCTCTGGTTTGTTCAAGCCAGCGTGCTCAGCGGTTGAGAATTTCCTCCGACGGGGTCTGAGAGCGCAAGCTCCTAAGTTCGCGTGCCACATATTCGGCTAGACGGTCCGGGATCAGGCATGTCGTCACCGGATCCCTCTACTCAGGACAATCCCGAAAACGGTATTCCTTCTTGAGGGTCGTTCACCTACCGTTCTCCGTGCTGTCCTCACGAACGAAGAGAAGCTGGATCGGCAAGTAGCTCGCCGTGGCCGTGGCCGACGACGGTGACATGGGCCGACAGCTGCCGCCATTCTTCCAGCTAGCTAGATTGCCTATCGACGAAAACATCGCGCATTTACTGAGGAATGCTCACGCCTAGTACTGGCGAGCATTCCCACTCGTTTGCATTCTCCCTCAAATGGCATGTAACAGAGCGTGATTGGGGGTTGGCCGATCGGTGTCGTACCCCCTTGATAGGAAGATGGAGACAGTGGGATGGGCGAACGCCATCGACCACACCTGGGCTCATCTCACGACAGTGGAGGATTGATGCCGTACGCAAATCCCGACGATGAACGTGCATATCAGCGCTTACACTACGAACGCAATAAGGATTTGTATAAGGCGAGGGCAGTCGCGTCTCGGGCACGACAGCGTCGAGCGCAACGCTTACTTATCAGACAGTATTTAGAGACGCATCCGTGCGTGGATTGCGGCAATGAGGATATACGCGTGCTGCAATTTGATCATATTGAGCGCGGGCCCGAGAATAAACGGATTTCGAGGCTGGCGGGGACCCGCAAACAGCTTCTGGCTGAGTTCGAGAAGTGCGAGGTGAGATGCGCCAACTGCCACATGATCCGAACCGGTGAACAGCTGGGGTGGAAGACGAGGACGTAGACTCCACCCCCGAGCCCCAGTAGCCCAATTGGCAGAGGCAAAGGACTTAAAATCCTTGAGTTGCGAGTTCGACTCTCGCCTGGGGCACGCCCATCCCTCTCGCTTGCGTTTGTTGGGCGTAAACCCGGTCCAAGCACCGTACCCACAGGGCGACGCCCCGGGCGAAGGGGCACCCGGGGCGTCGCGAGCTGGATAAATCAGGCGGCCACCGCCTCCTTCTCCGAAGCCTTGTGCCCGTCGTCGAGCATCGTCACCTCGTCGAAGGGATCGCGACCACTCAGCACGTTGGTGACCTTCTCGGTATCCACCGTCTTGGTCCACGATCCGACCAGCAGGGTGGCCACCGCGTTGCCGGAGAAGTTCGTCACCGCACGCGCCTCGGACATGAACCGGTCGATCCCGACGATCAGCCCGACCCCGTCGAGCAGCTCCGGCCGATGCGCCTGCAGGCCGCCGGCCAGCGTCGCCAGCCCCGCCCCGCTCACGCCGGCCGCACCCTTGGACGCCACGATCATGAACACCAGCAGGCCGATCTGCTCCCCCACCGACAGCGGGTCACCAAGCGCGTCGGCGATGAATAGCGAGGCCATCGTCAGATAGATCGCGGTGCCGTCCAGGTTGAACGAATATCCGGTCGGCACAACGACACCCACCGTGCTCTGCTGCACGCCCAGATGCTCCATCTTCGCGATCAACCGCGGCAGTGCCGACTCCGAGGACGACGTCGCGAAGATCAGCAGGTACTCCCGTGCCAGGTAGCGCACCAGCTTGAAGATCGACACTCCGGCCACCATCCGCAGCAGCGCACCCAGCACGCCGAACACGAACACCACACACGTCAGGTAGAAGCCGAGCATCAGCACCAGCAGGTTGGTCACCGCGCTCCACCCGGTCTGGCCCACCACGTTGGCCATCGCGCCGAACGCACCAATCGGGGCCAGCCACAACACCATTGACAGGATCTTGAACACCAGCCGCTGCAGATGCTCGACGCCGCGCAGGATCGGCCCACCCTTGGCGCCCATCGCCTGGATCGCGAAGCCAACCAGCAACGCCACGAAAAGACCTTGCAGCACATTGCCATCCGTCAGCGAGCTGAACAACGACGTCGGAATGATGTGCTGGATGAATTCGATCAGGCCACCCGACTCGTGAGCCTGCTCAGCCAGCTGCGCGCCCTTGCCTGCCGTGGACTCCGAGAGCTTGAGGCTGCTACCGGGATGCAGCAGGTTGCCGACCAGAAGACCGATGCCCAGCGCGATCGTCGACATCACCAGGAAGTAACCGAACGCCAGCCCGCCGACCTTGCCGACGGTGGCGGCCTTCCGTACCGAACCGATGCCCAGCACGATCGTGCAGAAGATGACCGGGACGATCATCATCTTGATCAGCGCGACGAACATCGTCCCGAGAACGCCGACGTCCTTGCCCACGCCCGGAGCCACCAGGCCGACGACGACGCCGCCCACCACCGCGACGATGACCGCGATGTACAGCCAGTGCGTGCGATCCCGGCGCTTGGGCGGCGCGGGCGAGTCGTCGCCGCCTGGTCGATCCACAACCGTGGTCATGAGCGGTTTCCTTCCGGTAGCCAGCAATAGGTCTGCAAGGATGGTTTACCCCCACGTGACGCAGGTCACGCTTTAGTTCATTACGTTCAGGCGCGGAGGTGAGCAGTGCCCGTACTCCCCCGCTCCCTGGCCGGTCAGGCCTTCGCCCTGCAGGCCGTCGTGATCGTGCTGGTGGTCTTGGCCGGCAGTGCGCTGGCACTCTATGACGACAAGCGCGACGGTGACGACGCAGCGCGCCAGCAGGTCACCGCCATCGCCGTCGCGCTGGCCGACGCCCCCTCGACCGCGAGGGCCATCGAAAACGGGGATGCGGCACGGGTTCTGCAGCCGGTCACCGAGGCCGTCCGCACCAGCACCGACATCGCCTTCATCACGATCATGGCTCCCGACCGCACCCGGTTCACCCACACCAACCCCGAGCAGATCGGCCAGAAGTATCTGGGCACCATCGATCCCGCGCTGCACGGCCAGACGTACACCGAGGTCTACACCGGCACGCTGGGCCCGTCGGTGCGAACGATCGCGCCGGTACGCAACGCGCAAGGACAGATCATCGGCCTGGTCGCCGCCGGCATCACCACCGAAAGCCTTGCCGCACGGTGGCGCGCGCAATGGCCAACGATCGTCGGCGTCGGCGCGGGAGCATTGGCCTTGTCGTTCATCGGTATCTGGGCGATCCGCCGGCGCATCCTGCACCAAACCCGCGGCCTGGCGCCCGACGAGCTCCGCGTGATGTATGACCATCACGACGCGATCCTGCACTCTGTCTCCGAGGGACTCATCGTCCTGGACCGCAACGGAGTTGCCCTGGCCAACGACGAAGCCCGCCGGCTGCTGGCCCTGCCGTCCGGACCCATCACCCGCGCCGACCTGCCAGAGTTCCTGCGTGGCAACGATCCTGGCGTCCGCGACGAAGTCCGGCTCACCGACGACCGGGTGCTGGTGGTCAACCGCTCCCAAGTGAGCGCCTCGGACTCCGAAGTCGTCACGATCCGCGATCGCACCGAATTGCAGGGCGCGCTGGGCGAATTGAGCTCGCTGCAGGGGTTCACCGATTCCTTGCGCGCTCAGGCCCACGAGTCGGCCAACAAGCTGCACACCGTCATCACGCTGGTCGAGATGGGGCGCCCCGAGGAGGCCGTCAAGTTCGCCACCCAGGAGTTGGCACTGTCCCAGCAGCTCGTCGACCGGGTCTCTGACGCCGTCGCCGAGCCCGCGCTGGTCGCCCTGCTGCTCGGCAAGACCGCAGAGGCCGACGAACGCGGTATCGAATTGACCATCACCGAGGAGACCCACCTGCCTGCCGAATCCCTCTTGAGCTCACAGGAAATGGTCACCGTGCTAGGCAACCTCATCGACAACGCGATGGACGCCTGCGACCGCGATGACCCGTGGGTCGAGGTCACCGTCAACCAGAGCGAAGACGAGCTGCAGATCCAGGTCGCCGACAGTGGACCGGGCATGGACGCCGAGACCTTCCAGCGCGCCATGCAGCGCGGCTACTCGACCAAGTCCGGCACCGACGCCGGCCACCAAGGGCTGGGGCTCGCGCTCGTCGCGCAAACCGTCAACCGCCACGGCGGCACCTTGAGCGCGGACCTCACCTACGGCTCGGTGGTGACGGTGACCATCCGATGATCAACGTCCTGATCGTCGAGGACGAGCCGCTGATCGCCGAGGCGCATCGCACGTATCTGACTCGGCTGCAAGGATTTGCCGTCGTCGGCATGGCCCACACCGCGCGCGACGCGATGCGGATGGCCTCCGAAGCCTCGATCGACTCCCCAGTCGATCTTGTGTTGCTCGACCTCGGATTGCCCGACGCCAGTGGCATCGCGTTGGCCTCGGCGCTATCGGGGTTGCGGCCCGCGCCCGACATCATCGCGATCACCTCCGAACGCGACTTGGAGATGGTGCGTGCCGCCGTCGCGCACGGTGCGCTGGCCTACCTGCTGAAACCGTTCACCTTTGCGGCTTTTCGTGACCGCCTCGAGCGCTATCGTCGTTATCGCGACGCACTGCCCGCGGGGACCGATGCCGCCAGCCAGGCCGAAGTCGACCGCGCGCTGGGCGAATTGCGGATCAGCACAGACAGATCCGCGGCGCCCAAAGGTGCGGCCCCCGGTACTACTGACGAGATCGCCCGCGCGGTGCGCGACCGCGCCGACGGGCTGACCGCCGACGAGGCCGCCAAGTTGGTGGGGGTCTCGCGGGTGACCGCCTGGCGTTACCTGGAACGGCTGGCCGACGACGGCACCGTCACCCGCGTGACGGAGTACGGCAAGACCGGGCGGCCGAGTACGCGCTACCAATGGCGTTGAGACCGCAACCAGATCCAATCTCGACGCGAAATGTGAATCTCAGTGCGGCCTCAACGATCACTAGTCGAAGTCCGTCGACACAGACAGTTCGCGCCACGCCTCCTGTTCGGCGGCAACCGACTTCAGCTTGCCGGCGACCACCGCCACCGAATCGCTACCCAGCTGGATCCGTAACGGCGGCTTCTCGGTAGCACCCAGCTGCAGGATCGCGGCCACCGCCTTGACCGGGTCACCGGGCTGGTTGTGGTTCGCCGAGACCGCATGCGCCCGCGTCGCTCCCGCCGTCGCGGCGTAGTCCGCGATCTCGTTGAACTCGGTGTGCAGGCTGGACGCATCCAGGAAGTCGGTGCGGAAATATCCCGGCTCGACGATCGTCACCGAAATGCCCAGTGGCCCAACCTCACCGGCCAGCGCCTCGGAAATGCCTTCCAGCGCGAACTTGGTGGAGCAGTAGATCCCCCAGCCCGCTGAACTCGCGAATCCCCCGACCGAGGACAGGTTGATGATGTGGCCCGAACGCTGCGCACGCAGTCTGGGCAGCACCGCTCGCAACACATTGAGCACGCCGAACACGTTGGCGTCGTACACGCCCCGCACCGCCGAGTCGGACGCCTCCTCGACCGCCGAGAGCAGACCCCGGCCGGCGTTGTTGACGACGACATCGATCCTGCCGAACCGCTCGACGGCCGCAGCAACCGCTGCTCTAGCCGCCGCCTCGTCAGTGACGTCCAAAGCGACCGCCAGGAGCTGATCACCGGCATCTGGGAACTGCGCGGTGACCGACCCCGGGTCACGGGCCGTCCCCACAACCTGGTGGCCCGCCGCCAACGCTTGCGCCACGATCTCTGCCCCGAACCCTCGCGAGGCCCCTGTCACAAACCACACGCTCATGCGCTCATCCAACTACATCTGGCCCCCTTGCGGACCAGCTCAACGAGTTACTAGGATGTCCTAGTATTCAGCCGCCAGGAGCCGAGGGACAGTCATGAGCTCAACCATTCAGCACTTCATCGACGGACAGCGCAGCAACCTCAGCAGCACGCGCACTGCCGACGTCCTCAACCCCAGCACCGGCGAGGTGCAGGCGCAGGTGCTCCTGGCGTCGGCCGCCGACGTCGACACCGCGGTGGCCTCGGCCGTCGAAGCTCAGAAGGAATGGGCCGCCTGGAACCCCCAGCGCCGGGCCCGCGTGATGATGAAGTTCATCGAGCTGGTCAACGCCAACGCCGACGAGCTCGCCCAGCTGCTGTCGATCGAGCACGGCAAGACCGTCCCCGACTCCCTCGGCGACATCCAGCGCGGCATCGAGGTCATCGAGTTCGCCATCGGCATCCCGCACCTGCTCAAGGGTGAGTTCACCGAGGGCGCCGGCGGCGGCATCGACGTGTACTCGATCCGCCAGCCGCTCGGCGTGGTCGCCGGCATCACGCCGTTCAACTTCCCCGCGATGATCCCGCTGTGGAAGGCCGGCCCCGCCCTGGCATGCGGTAACGCCTTCATCCTCAAGCCCTCCGAGCGCGACCCCTCGGTCCCGGTCCGCCTGGCCGAGCTGTTCCTCGAGGCCGGTCTGCCCGCCGGTGTGTTCCAGGTGGTGCAGGGTGACAAGGAAGCCGTCGACGCGATCCTGCATCACCCCGACATCAAGGCCGTCGGCTTCGTCGGCAGCTCCGATATCGCGCAGTACATCTACTCCACCGCGGCGGCCAACGGTAAGCGTTCGCAGTGCTTCGGTGGCGCCAAGAACCACATGATCGTGATGCCCGACGCCGATCTGGACCAGGCTGTCGACGCCCTCATCGGCGCCGGCTACGGCAGCGCCGGCGAGCGCTGCATGGCCATCAGCGTCGCGGTGCCGGTCGGCGAAGAGACCGCAAACCGGTTGCGCGCCAGGCTCGTCGAGCGGATCAACGGCCTGCGCGTCGGCCACAGCCTGGACCCCAAGGCCGACTACGGACCGCTGGTCACCGGCGCCGCGCTCAAGCGGGTGCGCGACTACATCGACGCCGGTGTGGCCGCCGGTGCCGAGATCGTTGTCGACGGCCGCGAGAAGGCCAGTGACGAGCTGACTTTCGACGACGCCGACCTGTCCGGCGGCTTCTTCATCGGCCCCACCCTGTTCGACCATGTCACCACCGACATGTCGATCTACACCGACGAGATCTTCGGCCCGGTGCTGTGCATCGTGCGCGCCCACGACTACGAAGAAGCCTTGCGGCTGCCGAGCGAGCACGAATACGGCAACGGTGTCGCGGTGTTCACCCGCGACGGTGACACCGCGCGCGACTTCGTGTCCCGGGTTCAGGTCGGCATGGTCGGCGTCAACGTGCCGATCCCGGTCCCGGTGTCCTACCACACCTTCGGCGGCTGGAAGCGCTCCGGCTTCGGCGACCTCAACCAGCACGGCCCGCACTCGATCCTGTTCTACACCAAGACCAAGACCGTCACCGAGCGGTGGCCGTCGGGCATCAAGGACGGCGCCGAGTTCGTCATCCCCACAATGAAATGAGCTTCCTGACGCTCGACGACGACGATCGCGTGATCGCCGAAACGGCGGCCGCGTTCGCGATCAAACGTCTTGCGCCGCATGCCTTGGACTGGGATCACTCCAAGGAGTTCCCGGTCGACGTTTTGCGCGAGGCCGCCGAGCTGGGGATGGCGGCCATCTACTGCGCCGAGAACGTCGGCGGCAGCGGGCTGCGGCGCCTGGACGCGGTGCGGATCTTCGAACAGCTGTCGACCGCCGACCCCGCGCTGGCGGCGTTCCTGTCGATCCACAACATGTGCGCGTGGATGGTCGACACCTACGGCACCGACGATCAGCGCAAGTCGTGGATCCCGCGACTGGCCTCGATGGAAGCGATCGCCAGCTACTGCCTCACCGAACCCGGCGCGGGATCGGACGCATCGGCCTTGCGCACCAAGGCTGTTCGCGACGGCGACCACTATGTGCTCGACGGCGTCAAGCAGTTCATCTCCGGGGCGGGCAGCTCCGACGTGTACATCGTGATGGCCCGCACCGGTGCCGACGGACCGCGCGGCATCTCGGCATTCATCGTCGAGAAGGACGCTCCGGGGCTCAGTTTCGGTGCCCAAGAGGAAAAGATGGGCTGGAACGTTCAGCCCACCGCCCAGGTGGTTCTGGACGGTGTGCGGGTGCCGGCGTCAGCGATGCTCGGTGGCCCCGAAGGTGAAGGAACCGGCTTCGGTATCGCGATGAACGGCCTCAACGGCGGCCGGCTCAACATCGCCGCCTGCTCGTTGGGCGGTGCACAGGCCGCCTACGAAAAGGCCGCAAGCTATCTGGCCGACCGTCACGCGTTCGGCGGGGCGCTGCTCGACGAGCCCACCATCCGCTTCACGCTCGCCGACATGGCCACCGCGCTGGAGACGTCGCGGCTGATGCTGTGGCGCGCGGCCGCCGCTCTGGACAGCGACGACCCGGACAAGGTCGCACTGTGCGCGATGGCCAAACGCTATGTCACCGACGCCTGCTACGACGTCGCCGATCAGGCGCTGCAGTTGCACGGTGGTTACGGCTACCTGCGGGAGTACGGCATCGAGAAGATCGTTCGCGATCTGCGGGTGCACCGAATCCTGGAGGGTACCAACGAAATCATGCGCGTGGTCATCGGGCGGGCCGAAGCCGCCCGGGCGCGCGCATCGGCATAGGGCAAAGGAGCTCACGCATGACGACGATCGCGTTCCTGGGGCTGGGCCACATGGGCGGGCCGATGGCGGCCAACCTCGTCAGTGCCGGCTACACCGTGCGCGGCTTCGACCCGGTCCCCGCGTTGCGCGCGGCCGCGGAGGAGAAGGGCGCGACGGTGTTCGAGGCCGGCTCCGCTGCGGTCGACGGGGCGGACGTCGTCATCACCTCGCTGCCCAACGGTGCGATCGTGAAAGCCTGCTACGCCGAAGCACTTCCGGCCGCCAAGGCCGGCACGCTGTTCATCGACACCTCCACCATCTCCGTCGACGACGCGCGTGAGGTCAACGCCCAGGCCACCGCCGCGGGCATGGCCCAGCTCGACGCCCCGGTGTCCGGTGGCATCAAGGGCGCGACGGCCGGCACGCTGGCCTTCATGGTCGGTGGCGAGGCCGATGCGCTGGAGCAGGCACAAAAGGTGCTGGAACCCATGGCCAGCAAGGTGATTCACTGCGGATCCTCCGGCGCCGGGCAGGCCGCCAAGCTGTGCAACAACATGGTGCTCGCGGTGCAGCAGATCGCCGTGGGTGAAGCGTTCGTGCTGGCCGAGAAACTCGGCCTGTCCGCCCAGTCGTTGTTCGACGTGATCACCGGGGCGACCGGCAACTGCTGGTCGGTACACACCAACTGTCCTGTGCCGGGCCCAGTTCCGACGTCACCGGCCAACAACAACTTCCAGCCGGGTTTCGCGACCGCACTGATGAACAAGGACCTGGGCCTGGCGATGAACGCGGTCTCGTCGACCGGTGCCACCGCCCCGCTGGGCACCCACGCCGCCGAGATCTACGCCAAGTTCGCCGAACAGCACGCCGATCTGGACTTCAGCGCGGTCATCGAGACCCTGCGCTAGAAATCCCCCGCGTGGTGGCGCAGCGTCTCGATCGACGCGGCCAGCGCGCGCGCCTCGGCCACCGATAACCCGACATCGGCGAACACCTGCTCGTTGAGCGTCTTCGTTGCGTCCTCCACCGTCGAACGGCCGATCTCGGTAATCTCCACCAGCGTGGTGCGCCCGTCGGTGGGATGCGGGACCCGCTTCACCAGCCCGTCGGCCTCCAGCCGGCGAATCGCGTGCGTGACGCTGGTGACGTGCACCTGCAGCCGATCCGACGCCTTGGTGATCGGCAGCGCGCCGCTGCGGCTGAACGCCAGCAGCCGAAGCAGTTCGAAGCGCGAGAAGCTCAGATCGTAGGGCCGCAGCGCATTCTCCACCCGGGCCAGCAGGATCTGGTGGGCCCGCATCACCGACGTCACCGCCACCATGCCCTCGGCGACATCACCCCACCCGGAACGCTCCCAGTTCCGCCGCGCCGCGGCGATCGGGTCCGGCTTGTCGGGTGTATCTGAAGCAGGCATCCGCCCATTCATACCGCATCCGGGTACCGGCGAAGGCCACTACGGTCGCCGCGCCACCGCGGCCAGCACCGCACGCGTCGACCAGCGGTCCCCCACCGTGATTCGCACCCCGCCGTCGTTGTAGTGGCGGACCTTGAGCCCGGCCGGGTCGAAGACCTCCTGCCAGGGCGTGCCTGCCGGCGGCAGATACACGAAGTTGGCGTGGCCCTCGGTGACGTACACACCCATCGCACGCAGCCGCATCCGCAGGTACCGCCGCTCGGCCGCGATCACCCGAATGCGCCGCTGCAGCTGACGTTCCGCATCGTAGGACGCCGCCACCGCCACCAGGCTGCTGCTGTCCACCCCGAACGGCAACTGCATCCGCCAGAGCATGCCGGTCAACGCAGTCGACCCGAATCCGTAGCCGATCCGCAGACCGGCCAGACCGTAGGCCTTGGAGAACGTGCGCAGCACCAGCACATTGGGATACCGCTGGATCAGCGACCGTCCGTCGAGCCGGAACGCGGGCGCGACGAACTCGATGTAGGCCTCGTCGAGTAGCACGACGGTGTCGCGGGGCACCGCGTCCAGGAACCGCTTTACCGCGGGCGCGGACTCGACGGTCCCGGTCGGGTTGTGCGGGCGGCACAAGACCACCACCTTCGCGTCGGCGGCCGCGTCGGCCAGCGCATCCAGATCGTGACGGCCGTGCTCGTCGAGCGGAACCATGATCGGCTGCAGCCGGGCCATCTGCGCGAAAATCGGGTAGCCGTCGAAGGTCGGTGTGGCCATGGCGATCCGGTCACCCGGGGAGGTCACGGCATGCAGCAGTTGCATCGCGACACCCGTGGCGCCCGGGCCGATCACCACCTGGTCGTCGGCCACTTCGATGCGTCCGGCAATCAAGCGGCGCAGCCGTTCCGGCAGGAACTCCGGGTAGCGGTTGGCGGAGTCGATCGCGGCGATCAGCGCCGAACGCACCGCGGGCAGTGGCGAGAACGGATTCTCGTTGAGCGACAACGCCAGTGGATCGATCGCGTCGGGTAGCGCGGCGACGGTGTCGTCGACGACCGGCGTCAAGGGATGCATCAGGCGGCCCTGCCGCCCCAGCGGACCGCGGCTGCCCCGGCAAAATCCCCGGCATGCGCAAACGCCGCCATCAGCACGGTGTCACCCGCCGAGATCCGCCCATCGCTGATCGCCCGGTCGAGGTTGATCGGAATGCCCGCCCCGAACAGGTTGCCGCACTGGTCGAAGGTGTCGACGTGCCGCTCCGGGGGCAGCTCCAGTGCTTCGCGCCAGTTCCGCAGGAACACCCGGTTGGGTTGGTTGCTGACGAACAGGTCGAGGTCGCGTGACTTCATCCCGATCCGATCGCACACCGCCAGTGCGACTTCCGGTACCTGCCGGTTGCCCCGGGCGAGCACCTTGGTGATCTTCGATTCGGTGAAGCCGATATAGCCCTCGGCCGGACCGGGCTGCCACCACTTGCGCGGCGGATCGAAGGCGATCGTCATATCGCCGGCGAATTCGCCGTAGGTGCGGGTTTCGATATCGAGGATCGGGGACTCGTCCGACACCGCAACCAGGCCGACGGCCGCGCCGTCGCCGGGGACCGCCGCCTGGGCCTTGCGCCGCACGGTCGGCTGATCGAAGACCTGGCCGGCCGAGTTCTGGGCGATCGCCACCAGCGCGGTGCGGCCCGCGCCCGAGGACAGCAGCTGGCGGGCCACCTGCAGTCCGAGCACGAACGCCGCGCACCCGCCGTTGTGCAGATCCAGCACCCAATTCGGCCGCATGCCAAGGCGATGCGCGATCGCACCGCCACCGCCGTAGAACGGTATGTCGGGCATCTGGGTGTGGGTGATCAGGACGTCGGCGCCGGCGACCACGTCCTCACCGTGCCGCTCGATCAGCCCGGCGGCGGCCCGCTCGATCATGTCGGTGGCCGTCTCCTCGGGTGCGACATGGTGGCGGAACTTCGGTGCCCGGAACATCAGGTTGTCGCGCAGTTCGTCGGAATCCGCAAACTGTGCGTAGTAGTCGGCCGGGATCGGGTCGCCGGGCAGATAACTCGAGACGTCGATCAGGCTGATATCGGATTGGCTCATGGCAGTGCTCATTTCATCCACGCCGGCGTCACCGGGAGTCCGTTGCGGTGCCGGTACTCGGCAATCGCCTTGAGGTTCTTCATCTCGAGTTCGTGGCCGGCGCCGAACATGTCCCAGAAGTCACCGACCCATACCGGACGCTGCGGTGGTGCCGCTTCCGGGTAGGGGTTCTCGTCGTAGAAGGGGTGGTGGCAATTCGTCCACAGCACAACCGAACCCGGCTTGTCGAGGACGACTTGCGCGTCGATCACCCGCATCAGGTAGATCATCCACAGGTGCTTGCCCTGATCCCACGCGCAGTGGTAATCGACCGTACGCGCCTGCGGGTTGGCCTCGGTTCGGGTGTAAATCTTTGTCTCCGAACCCAATCGGTCATAGGCCAGCCACAGTCCCGGCTCATCGGTGGCCTCGAAGCCGCGCAGGCTGTAGGTCCACTCCTCCAGCGAACGGGTGTCGGACAGATACTCGTAGAGCTCGTCGGGCGGACAATCGATGTACTCGTTGACGGTGCAATACTGGCCGAACACCTCGTCGTGCGGATACACCGACCGCATCATCTCCATGATGACCGGGGTGGCCTTCTCTCGCGGCGACGTCTCGATCCGCGTGACCCCGTCGATGGGAGCGGCCGATCCGGTGTGGACGAAGATATCGTCAAGCGCGGGCAGCGACATGGGTCCTGCTCTCCTCTGTTGTCGGGGTTGTGGATTGCCGTAACGCGGCCAAGAAGGGCGCGAACGGCGGGATTTCGTCGGCGGAGCATTCGATGCTGACGACGGACGGCCCGTCGTCGGCCAGGGCTGCTCCCAATGCGTCCCGCAGCTGGCCGGCCTCGGTGACGTCGACCGAGCGCAGACCGGGGAACATCGCCGCCAGCCCGGCACCCAAGTCGCTGGGGCGGAATCTGTTGTAGGTGTAGAGATCTCGGTAGTACAGCTGCTCGCGCGTCACGCACATGGCGTGCGCGTTGTTGTTGAAGAGCACGAAGGTGATCGGCAGCCGGTACTGCAGCGCGGTGTGGATCTCCATGCCGTGCATGAAGAACGAACCGTCGCCGGCCACCACCACGACCCGGCGACTTCGGCCGAACGCCATGCCGATGGCAGCGCCGAAGCTGTACCCCATGCCACCCATCCCCAGTGCGACGATGAATCGTCCCGATCTGCGCACCGGAAGGTTGTGGATCGCTGCCGCGCCGGTGTTGCCGGCGTCGACGACGATGTCGACGTCGTCGGGCAGCACCGCGTCAAGCGCGGAAACCGCATCCCGGTAACGGATCCCGTCACCGTCGTACCGCGGCGGGAACAACTCCTGGCGCCCGAGCACCTCGGGAACCCGCACACCGTTGGGCCGCCGCCCACCTCCCGAGAGCATCATCGTCAACTTGCCCAGTGACGCCCGAAGATCGTCGGTCCGGATGTGGGTGCACGGCAGATACGGCGCGGCCGAGCCGATGGACAGCGTCGGCACACAGCTCAGCGCATCGTCCAGGCCGGCACGTGCGGTCACCGTCAGCCGGGTTCCGATCACCAGGCACAGTGCACTCTCGCGGATCGCATCGCCGAGCCCCGGGTTCCCCATCACACCGGTGACCCCCAGCGACGACGACGAACCCAGCCCGGGCGAACCGCTGACATCCTTGGCATCGGGCACTGTCGCGACCCTGGCCCGCAGCAGGGCGCGCAGCCGCTCGAGCTCGCCACGGGCGTCGTCACGCGCCACCTGCTCGCCGGCGATGATCGTCACGGGTCCATGCGCCCGGCGCAGCGCGCGGGCGATCGGCCACGGATCGCCCACAACCGGCGGCTCGGGAGCCGCCGACAGCCGGCTACGCACCGGAACCAGTGCCTGCTGAATATCCTTGGGCAACAACAGAACCGCGGGACCACCCTGCCATGCCGCGGCAATCGCCTCCGGCAGCGCGGTCAGGATCTGCTCGGCGGAGGTGATGCGCCGGCAGTACACCGATACCGCGGAGAACAACGCCTGCGCATCCAGTGAGCCGTTCCGGCCGCTGGTGTCCTGAAAGCTGCCGCGCCCATCCATCACGATAGGGGGCTGACCAACCAGCGCCAGCACCGGAACTCGGCTGGCCAGCGACTCACCCAGGCCCGGAACGAGATTGAGCGAGCCCCCGCCGGAGGTGGCCATGACCACTCCCAGCCCGCATCCTGCCCGGCTGTACCCGTCGGCCATCGTGGCCGCGGAGAACTCGTGCTTGGCCAGGACGGCGGTGACGCCGTCATGGAAGTACGCGGCATCGTAGAGATCCTCGATATTGGCCCCGTCGACGCCGAACATATGGTCGACGCCGATGGCCGCAAGCTGGTCGACGATGTGGTCGACCACGCGCTGTCGCCTGTCCATCTGGCTCACCTGTCCTCCCCAACCCTGCCAGTGACACGAAGGGCAAGCCGGATAGGTTCAGCGATTCACACACTGATCAAGTGAAAAGTATTTCAGGAGAACGCTTTTGACTGATCAATAGATCAGCGGCAACTACAGGCTGCGCTCCAGCAGCACGTCACCGGTCTCGGCCTTGACCACCTGGACGGAGGCGATCTTCTCCATCGGCATCGCCGTGCTGCCAGTCGGCGTGGCCGACTCGCCTTCGCGAGCCATCCACGTCGCCAGCTGCACGCGGTGACCGTCGCGGTCGATCACGTACATCACCAGCTTGTCGGCCTCTTCGGAGGCGTCCTCGCCGATCTCGTGGTGGTACGTGCAGGTCATCTCGACGTGCGTGCCCCACCCCATGGGAGTCAGTTGCACCGTCGCATCGAACGAGGACGGCATCACCGGCGTCATGCTGACCCCCGAAGCCGACACCTGCGGTGCGTTGCCCGGGGCCGCGAAGGGAGCGGGCTTGATCGCGACGAGAATCCCGACAGCCAGCACCGCGGCGGCTGCGGCGGCCACCGTCCAGGTGATCCACCGCCCGCGCCGGCGCCGACGGCGCACCTCGAACAGCACACCGTCGAGCAGCTGCGGGCGCAGCGGCGGGGGTTCGATATCGCCGGTGTCGATCGCGGCCACATCGTCGGGGCTGAGCATGGCCAGCAGGGCGGGCATACCGCTGAGTTCACCGACCGCCGTCCGGCAGGGCACGCATCCGTTCAGGTGCGCCTCGTACTCGCGACGCTCATTGCTCGACAGGGACCCCAGCACATAGGAGGCATCCCAGGTGTCATATGGATCGTGCGGGTCCATCAGCGGGTCACCCCCATCTCCTGCAGCGTCAAACGAAGGGCACGCACCGCGTAGTGCAGCCTCGACTTCACCGTTCCCTCGGCGATCTGGAGGTCGGCCGCGATCTGCGCTGTGGTCCAGCCAAGATAGTAGGAGCGTCGGACCACCGCGCGGTGATCCGGCGACAGCTGGGCCAGCGCGTCGCCGATCAGCAGCCGGTCCAGCGCCGTGTTCACCTCGTCGGGGCCGGCGGGTTCCGGTGCCCCCTCGGTGTCCAGCGAGTCGGTCTCCCTGCGGAACCGGGCACTGCGACGCTCGTCGATGATCATGTTGCGGGCGACCGTGAACAACCACGCCCGCGCGGAGCGCTCGGCATCACCGGCCACCTCGGGGTGTTGCCAGGCACGCAGCAGCGTCTCCTGCACCACGTCCTCGGCGCGGGCGGGATCCCCGGTGAGCCGCAGCGCGTAGCGCCACAGAGCAGCCGCGTGCTCCTGGTAGAGCACCCGCACCAACGCCGCCTCCGGGTCGTCCATCACAAACCTCCCGGCTGAGATACGTAACCGGTGAGCGTCTGGTTCAAAGTGTGCGCCAATTACCAGCGCACGGGGATCAAGCGGTCAGGATCCGCGGGCCGTCGTCGGTCACGGCGACGGTGTGCTCCCAATGCGCAGCCCGCGACCCATCCGAGGTGACGACGGTCCATTCGTCGGCCAGGATTCGCGTCTTGGTGGTGCCCAGGGTCAGCATCGGCTCGATCGCCAGCACCGATCCGGCGACCAGCAGCGGCCCCCGCCCCGGCTCGCCCTCGTTGGGCAGGAACGGGTCCATGTGCATCTGGCGGCCGATGCCGTGCCCGCCGTAGCCGGCGACGATGCCGAACTTGCGGCCGTAGGTCCGCTCGGCGGCATGGGTACCGGTCTCGATGGCGTGCGAGACGTCGGTGAGCCGGTTGCCAGGGACCATCGCCGCGATACCGGCTTCCATGGACTGCTTGGTGGCCGCGGACAGTGCCTCGTCCATCGCGATCAGCGTGCCGATACCGAAGGTGACGGCGGCGTCGCCGTGCCAGCCCTCGATGATCGCACCGCAGTCGATCGATACCAGGTCACCGGCGGCGAGCTTCTCGTCCACCATCGGAATGCCGTGCACCACACGGTCATTGACCGACGAGCAGATGCTGGCGGGATAGCCGTGGTAACCGAGGAACGACGGGATGCCGTTGGCGTCCCGGATCACCGCCTCGGCGACGTCGTCGAGTTCCTTGGTGGACACCCCGGGTGCGGCGGCCGCCTGGACGGCGCGCAGCGCGGCGGCAACGACGGCCCCGGCAGCGGCCATCGCATCCAGTTCACCCGGCGTGCGGGCGGGAACCGTCTTGCGATTGCGCAGACCGGGGATCGAGACCATCGAGCGTCAGTGGCCCAGTGCGTTGAGCGCCCGGGCGAACACCTCGTCGAGACCGCCGACCGCGTCGACGGTCTTCAGCTCGTCGCGGTAGTAGTCCAGCAGCGGAGCCGTCTCGTCGCGATAGACCTTGAACCGGTTGCGGATGGTGTCTTCGTTGTCGTCGGCACGGCCACGGCTCATGAGCCGGGTGACCAACTCCTCCTCGGGCACCCGGAACTCGAGCACGGCGTCCAGCTTGAGGTTGCGGCGGTCGAGCA
Organism: Mycobacterium sp. BK086; assembly: GCA_004362315.1. GTDB lineage: Bacteria > Actinomycetota > Actinomycetes > Mycobacteriales > Mycobacteriaceae > Mycobacterium. Next base: position 77,512 of record SNWL01000007.1, on the reverse strand, counting down.
TCTGCTTGAGCGCCTCGGCCTGCTCCACCGAGCGGGGGAAGCCGTCGAGGATGAAGCCGTCGCTCACATCGGCGTCGTCGAGCCGAGAGTCGACGAGCGCATTGGTCAACGTGGCCGGGACGAGGTCGCCGGCGTCGAGATACTTCTTTGCCTCCACGCCCAGCTCGGTGCCGTTGCTGATGTTGTGCCGGAACAGGTCACCGGTGGAGATGTGCGGGATGCCGAACTTCTTGGCCAGGTCAGCGGCCTGGGTTCCCTTGCCCGCACCCGGCGGACCAAGCAAAACGATTCTCACTTCAGGAACCCTTCGTAGTTGCGCTGCATCAGCTGGCTCTCGATTTGTTTGACCGTATCCAAACCGACGCCAATCATGATCAGAACCGCGGTACCACCGAACGGCAGGTTCTGGACGCCACCGCTGTTCCCCATCTGCAGGAACACGTTCGGCAGGACGGCGATCACACCCAGGTAGATCGAGCCGGGCAGGGTGATCCGGTTCAAGACGTAACGCAGGTAGTCGGCGGTGGGCTTACCCGGTCGGATACCGGGGATGAAGCCGCCGAACTTCTTCATCTCGTCGGCACGCTCGTCAGGGTTGAACGTGATCGACACATAGAAGTAGGTGAAGAAGATGATCAAGCCGAAGTAGATGCCGATATAGACGGGGTCGGCGGGGTTCGTCAGATAGTTGGCGACGAAGCGGTCCCACCAGCCGTTGCTCGGGGTGGTCCGGCCGCTCTGGATCAGCTGGGTGATCAGGTGCGGGATGTAGATCAGCGACGACGCGAAGATCACCGGGATAACACCGGCCTGGTTGACCTTCAGCGGCAGATAGGTCGACGTGCCGCCATACATCCGGCGGCCCACCATGCGCTTGGCGTACTGCACCGGGATGCGGCGCTGGCCCTGCTCGACGAAGACGACGCCGATGATGATCACCAGGGCGGCCGCGCAGACGGCGGTGAACACCAGGCCACCGCGGCTGTCCAGGATGCTCTTACCTTCGGCGGGGATGCGGGCGGCGATGCCGGCGAAGATCATCAGCGACATACCGTTGCCGACGCCGCGCTCGGTGACGAGCTCGCCCATCCACATGACCAGGGCGGCGCCCGCGGTCATCACCAGCACGATGATGACCAGCGAGAAGATGCTGGTGCTCTGCAGGATGTCGAGTGTGCAGCCCTGCAGCAGGCCGCCGTTGGCGGCCAGGGCCACGATGCTGGTGGCCTGCAGGATTGCCAGCGCGATCGCCAGATAGCGCGTGTACTGGGTCATCTTGGCCTGACCGGCCTGACCTTCTTTACGCAGCTGTTCGAAGCGAGGGATGACCACCGTCAGCAGCTGCACGATGATGCTCGCGGTGATGTAGGGCATTACGCCCACCGCGAACACCGTCAGCTGCAGCAGCGCGCCGCCGGAGAAGAGGTTGATCAGCGAGTAGATCTGCCCCCCGGCGCCACCACTGACCTGCTCGATGCACTGGTGGACGTTCTTGTAGTTGACCCCGGGGGACGGCAGCGATGCGCCGACCCGGTACAGGATCACAACGCCCAGGGTGAAAAGGATCTTTCGCCTCAGGTCTGCCGTCCTGAGCGAAGAGATGAAAGCCGAGAGCACTCTTCCTCCTGGGCAGCCGGACGGGAGTCTCAGCGTGCCAATGGGGCTGGTCTGGCCAGCGTTCGGGTAATCCTGCCTTGCACCGATCGCCGCGAGGTTTCCCCCTGCAGGATCGCGCGCTCAAACAGTCTACGAGAGTAACAGTTGGCCCAGGCAGGGCGGGAATCCGCGGCGGCGCCGGCGGGCAGGAGCGAAGCGACCCGGGGATCGGTCCGGCGGGACCCCCGCGCTCACAGGAGTCCCACAGCGGGAATCACGTACAGTCGATCTTGGTTATATCGGCTAAGTATCAGTTGCGGCAGTAAAGGGCTTAGAGGAATGACGCGTACCGACAACGACACCTGGGACCTGGCGTCCAGCGTGGGAGCCACCGCGACATTGGTCGCCGCCGCCCGCGCCGCGGCGAGCCGGGAGACCGAGCCCCTGATCGACGATCCGTTCGCCGAACCTCTGGTGCGGGCCGTCGGCATCGACTTCTTCATCAAGATGGCCAGCGGCGACATCCCTGTCCCCGACGATGAGGCCGCCATGGGCGTGACGCGGATGACCGACAACATGGCGGTGCGGACCAAGTTCTTCGACGAGTTCTTCCTCGACGCGGCCGACGCCGGGGTTCGCCAGGTCGTGATCCTGGCCTCCGGCCTGGACTCGCGCGCCTACCGACTGGACTGGCCGGCCGACACGGTCGTCTTCGAGATCGACCAGCCCGAGGTCATCGCCTTCAAGACCCAGACCCTGGCCGAGCAGGGCGCCGCGCCCGCCTGCGATCGCCGCACCGTGGCCATCGATCTGCGCAACGACTGGGCCAGCGCACTGCGCGATGCCGGCTTCGACCCGCAGGCACCCACGGCGTGGAGCGCCGAAGGGCTGTTGGGCTACCTGCCCCCCGAAGCTCAGGACCGCCTCTTGGACACCATCACCGGCCTGTCCGCTCCTGGCAGCCGCGTCGCCATCGACAGCGCGCCGCCGTCGAACCCCGACGAACAGGAACAGTCGCGGGAAAAGATGGAGACCATCTCGGCGCACTGGCGTGACAACGGCTTCGATCTCGACTTCGGCAACCTGGTGTACCTGGGCGAGCGCAACGAGGCCACCACTTACCTCACCGGCCACGGCTGGCAGGTGGACACGGCTCCGGTCAACGACCTGTTGGCCGCCGGACAGCGGGGCACCTTCGACGAGGACGAGCCGATGGGCAAGCTCTACTACCTCAGCGCCGTCTACGGCGGCGCCCGGTGAGCCGCAGCGACGCCGACTCCTGGGACCTGGCCACCAGCGTCGGGACCACCGCCACTATGGTGGCCGCGGCGCGGGCGGTCGCCAGCCGCGAAGACAACCCACTCATCGACGACCCGTTCGCCGCACCGCTGGTCCGCGCCGTCGGCATCGACGTGTTCACCAAGATGGTCGACGGCGATATCGACATGGCGGCCATGGACGGCGCGGACACCGCGCGGATCATGACCGACGTGATGGCCGTGCGGACAAAGTTTTTCGACGACTTCTTCCTCGACGCCGCCGCGGCCGGCGTGCGCCAGGCCGTCATCCTGGCCTCCGGCCTGGACTCCCGGTCGTATCGGCTGGACTGGCCGGCCGGCACCGTGGTCTACGAGATCGATCAGCCCCAGGTGATCGACTTCAAGACCGAGACACTCGCCGCGCTGGGCGCCTCCCCCACCGCCGACCTCCGTTCGGTCAGCATCGACCTACGCGAGGATTGGCCGGCAGCGTTGCGCGCCAACGGTTTCGACTCCGCGTTGCCGACCGCGTGGAGTGCCGAGGGCCTGCTGGTGTACCTGCCGCCGGACGCCCAAGACCGACTGTTCGACAACATCACCGCGCTGTCCGCGCCGGGCAGCCGGATCGCCACCGAATACCACCCCGACGGCGGCGCCGGCCTGGCCGCCCGCTCCAAGGCGATCAGCAGCCAATGGCGGGATCGGGGCCTTGATCTCAACATGGCCGACCTGTTCTACGCCGGCGACCGCAATCCCGTCATCGGCTATCTCGAGCAGCAGGGCTGGCAGGTCACTGCCCGCGCCCGCGAGGAGATGTTCGGGGTCTACGGCCGGCCCTTCCCTCAAACGGAATTGACCGAATCACTGCGGAATTCCGTGTCCGTCATCGCAATCCGGAAGTAAACACCATGAACGACACCGACTCCATCCGCTACGAAGGCGATACCTGGGACCTGGCCTCCAGTGTGGGGGCCACCGCCACATCCGTGGCGGCATCGCGCGCACTGGCCTCCCAGGGCCCCGACGCGCTGATCCACGATCCGTATGCCGACGCGCTGGTCAAAGCCGTCGGAGTGGAGTCCCTGATCCGGGTGGCCAACGGCGAGGCGAACATCGAGGACGACCCGATGCTCAACCGTCGCCGGATGATCGAACAGATCGCAGTCCGCACAAGGTTTTTCGACGATTTCTTCACCAACGCGGCCCGCGACGGCGTGCGCCAGGCGGTGATCCTCGCGTCCGGGCTCGACACCCGCGCCTATCGGATGAGCTGGCCGGCCGGTTCCGTCGTGTTCGAGCTCGACCAGCCTCAGGTCATCGAATTCAAGACCCGGGTGCTGGCCGACATGGGCGTGTCCCCCACCGCCGAGCGGCGCGCGATCGCCGTCGACCTGCGTGACGACTGGCCGGCAGCGTTGCGGGCGAACGGTTTCGACGTCACTGCCCCGACCGCGTGGATTGCCGAAGGTCTGCTCATCTATCTCCCGCCGGAGGCTCAGGACCGGCTGCTGGACAACATCAACGCGCTGTCGGCACCGGATAGTCGCTTCGCCACCGAGTTCATGGCGGCGGAAACGACATTGCCGGACAGCTGGAAAGACCGATTCAAGAAATACTCGGCGCAGATCGGCTCCGACATCGACCTGCCCGCCCTGTTCTACGACGGCGAACGGAATTCGGCAGGCGACTACCTGGCCGAACTCGGCTGGCGGATCAGCACCCTGACCACCCGGGAATCGTATGCCACCAACAGTTTCGAGATGCCCGACGACGAGTCGCTGGTCCAATTCAGCGACTCCACGGGGTATCTGACCGCGACCCGCGCCAGGGAGCAGTGATGGCGCGCACCGCGGGCGACACCTGGGACCTGGCCTCCGGAGTCGGAGCCACCGCGACGGCCGTCGCCGCCTCCCGCGCGCTGGCCCACCGCGCCACGCTGATCGACGATCCGTGGGCCGAGCCGCTGGTCAAGGCCGTCGGCATGGAGATGTTCCTGCAGATGCTCGACGGGGACGTCGCCGCCGAGCACACGGAAACTGACCTGCAGCGAATGGCTCAGGGAATGGCCGTGCGCACAAGGTATTTCGACGATTTCCTGCTCGGCGCCACCGCTGCGGGCATCCGGCAGGCGGTCATACTGGCCTCGGGCCTGGACACCCGGTCCTACCGGTTGGCCTGGCCGGCTGAGACGGAAGTCTTCGAGATCGACCAACCCGGGGTCATCGACTTCAAGACGTCCACGCTACGCGGCCTCGGCGCCACTCCCACCGCGGGTCTGCACACCATCGGGATCGATCTGCGCGAGGACTGGCCTGCGGCATTGCGCGCCAACGGGTTCGATCCGAACCAGCCGACAGCGTGGATCGCCGAAGGTCTGTTGATCTATCTGCCGCCGGAGGCCCAGGACGCGTTGTTCGAGCACATCACCGCGCTGAGCCCGGCCGGCAGCCGGCTGGCCACCGAATTCATGCCCAGCATGGACGCGTTCACCGGCGACGAGGCCGATCACGACGGCGAAGAGCGTTGGCGCAAACTCGGTTTCAGCGATGATCTCGCCGACCTGGTGTTCCACGGCGAACGCAGCCATGTGATCGACCATCTGAACGGGCTCGGTTGGCAGGTGACCGGCGAACTGGTCCAGGAACTGTTCGAGGCCAACGGATTCGAGAACCACGACGACGAGATGGCCGATCAGTTCACCGGCTTCCAGTACATCTCCGCAACCCTCGCCTAGGAGAAGATATGGCTCGCACCGACGACGACAGCTGGGACCTGACCTCCAGCGTGGGCGCCACCGCAACCGCGGTCGCGGCCGGACGCGCACTGGCCACCAAGGATCCCCGCGCCCTGATCGACGATCCGTTCGCCGATCCTCTGGTCCGGGCCGTCGGCATCGACTTCTTCATCAAGATGATCGACGGCGAACTCGACCCCGCCCTGTTCGATGACGTCACCCCCGAGCGGGTACAGGCGATGATCGATGCAATGGCCGTACGCGCCAAGTTCTTCGACGACTACTTCATCGCGTCGGCCGCCAGCGGCATCCGGCAAGCGGTGATCCTGGCGTCCGGCCTTGACGCCCGCGCCTACCGGCTGCCATGGCCCGCGGGCACCACCGTGTTCGAGATCGACCAGCCCAAGGTGATCGAGTTCAAGACCGGTGTGCTCGACGAGCTCGGTGCGCAGCCCACCGCACAGCGCCACACCGTCGGCATCGACCTGCGCGAGGACTGGCCCGCGGCCCTGCGTGCCGCCGGTTTCGACCCGAGCGCGCCCACCGCGTGGGTAGCAGAAGGACTATTGGTGTACCTGCCGCCCGACGCCCAGGACCGGCTGTTCGACACCATCACGTCGCTGAGTGCGCCCGGTAGCACGGTAGCCACCGAATATGTGCCCGGCATCATGGATTTCGACCCGGCCAAGGGCTCGGAGATGACGGCCAAGGCGCGTGATCAGGGCTTGGATCTGGACATGGGCTCACTGGTCTACGCCGGCCCGCGCAGCCACGTGATGGAGTACTTGCGCGGCACGGGCTGGGACGTCACCGGAGTTCCAGGCGAAGAGCTGTTCGCACGACACGGATTGGCGCTGCCCCCGGAACGGGACGAAAACGACAATAACCCGTTCGGCGAAATCGTCTACGTCAGCGCCACTCTGGGTTGAAACCCAGCCACAGCAGGCTGGTGCCGGACAGCGCCCGCTCCCCCTGGTCCAGCACGCCCCTGACCGACTGACCGAGAAGTGCCGTGAGGGCATCGGGCAAGGATGCTGCGGCAGGCTGCGAAGACGGCTTGGGGCGCAAGAAGTCTCGCAATCCCGAGCTGGGGTAGCTGACGAGTTCGACATCGGCATCGACGTCGATCCCGGCGAGCACCTTGGCCCGGCGCACCGCTGTTCGCAGCCCGCCGAGTTCGTCCACGAGCCCGTGCTCGAGCGCATCGGCACCGGTCCAGACCCGGCCGCGCGCCACCGCGTCGACCGCATCGACGGACATGTGTCGCGCCTCGGCGACCCGCTGGATGAAGTCGGTGTAGAACAAGTCGGCCTCGGCCTCCACCAACGCTTCCTGCTCCGGGGTGAACTTCGCGTTCACCGACCACGCGTCGGCGTTGTCGTTGGTGCGCACGCTGTCCGATCCGACCCCGAGGCGTTCCTTGAGCTCGCGGGCCACCAGCTTGCCGGTCAGCACGCCGATGGAGCCGGTGATGGTTCCCGGGTTGGCGACGATGGCGTCGGCGCCCATCGCAACGTAGTAGCCGCCCGAGGCGGCCACCGCGCCCATCGAGGCGACCACGGGCTTGCCCTTGGCCCGCACCCTCGTGACTTCGCGCCAGATGGTCTCCGAGCCGGTCACCGACCCGCCCGGACTGTCCACTCGCACCACGACGGCGGCCACGTCGTCGTCGGTGGCGACCTGCCTCAGCGCCGCGCCGATGGTGTCACCGCCGGCGCTGGAGCGCCCGAACGGGAGCCCCTGCGGGCCGCCGCGGCCGCTGACGATCGATCCGGCGACCGTCACCACCGCGATCCTCGGCCGCTTCTTGCGCCCGGGCACCGACGGCAGCGGGGGCATCGGAACCGGTGGCCCGCTCTTGCGGACCTGCGCGTAGCGGGAGAGGAACAGTCGTGGCGGGGCGTTGTCGTCGGAGTCGGCGTCGCCGGTCTCCGGTGAGATGCCCTCCACGCCAACGAGTTCGGCGATGCGGGCATAGGCCTCGTCGCGGAATCCGATGCGATCGACGAGATGACCGGTGACTGCGGCGTCGCGCAGCAGGGGGGCGCGATTGGCCAGCTCATCGACCGCGGCGACGTCGATATTGCGCGACTCGGCAATGGCCTGCCACACCTGACTGTGCAGGCTGTCGATCAGCCGAGAATCGGCCTCGCGGTGTGCGTCGGTGTAATGATCCTGAGTGAACAGGTTGGCCGCCGACTTGTACTCGCCGCGGGTGACGAACTGGGCTTCGATACCGGCCTTGCCCAGCGCATCGCGCAGGAACAGCGCGTTGGTGGCGAAGCCGATCAGCCCGACGGTGCCGGTGGGCTGCATCCACACCTCGGAGAACGCCGAGGCCAGGTAGTAGGACAGGGTGCCGGGGTAGGTCTCGGCCCACGCCAGTGACGGCTTGACCTCGGTGAAGGCGGCGATCGCGGCCCGCAGCTCCTGCACCGGACCGGCCGGCGCGGCCGAAAGCTGCACCCGAACAATCAATCCCGCCACCCGCGGATCCTCGGCAGCGCGGTGGATCGCGGCGACGGCGTCGCGCAGCAGCATCGTGCGGCCGCCGCCGGTGATGAAGGTCAACGGATCGAAGCCGCTGGCCTCCGGTGGCGCGGTCTGTAGATCGAGCTCCAGGATGCAGCCGTCGGGCACCCCGTGGTGCCGGGCGGTGTCGATGCGGCGCAGCGCATCGCGGATGTCGTCGGCGCCCGGGATGTCGGGCAGGAAGGCGAACATAGGATCGAGGCTACCGGCGCCGATGATGGGCACGCTCGTACGGTGGAGGGGTGAGGTACTCCATCTCGATACCGCAGACCGACGTCGACGGCTTCGACGGCGAGGGCTTGCGAAGCTATCTGACCCGCGCCGAGGAGCTCGGATTCGAGGGCGGCTGGACCTTGGAGCAGGTCATCGGGCCGACACCGCTGATCGCGCCGATGGAGTTGCTGGCCTGGGCGGCCGCCTGCACCACGACCTTGCGGCTGGGCGTGGCCGTGATGATCACCTCATTGCACGACCCCTTGCAACTGGCCGCCACCGTCACCGCCGTGGACCGGCTCAGCCACGGCCGCCTGGACCTCGGTGTCGCGCCCGGCGGCGGGCGGCGCAAGTTCGAGGCGTTCGGCGTCGACCCGGCCACCTTCATCAGCAGCTTCACCGAAGGTCTGCAGCTGATGAAGGCGGCCTGGTCCGACGAGCCACGGGTGACCTTCCACGGCCGATTCCGCGATGTCGACGATCTGCCGATCTCCCCCAAGCCCGTGCAACGACCGCACCCACCGATCTGGTTCGGCGCCAACGCTCCTCGTGCGATCGCCCGCGCGGTGCGTCATGGCGACGCCTTCATGGGCGCGGGATCCTCGACGACTCAAGACTTTGCGACCGCAGTGCAGATCCTGCGCACCGAATTGGCCGAGCAGGACAAGGATCCGAACGCCTTCCGGATCGGCAAGCGCGTCTACCTGATCGTCGACGACGCCGCACGGGCCCGCGAGCGGGTGCTGGCGGGGCTGCGCCGGATCTACGGCTCGATGCCCGGGGTGGACGCCGTCCCGGTGGCGGGTACACCGGCCGATGTCGCACGAGGGCTGCGTGAGGTGATCGATGCCGGCGCGCAGACGCTGCTGCTGAATCCCTTGGGCGCCGGTCTCGAAGAGGATCGCGAACAGATGGAACGCCTTGCCGCCGAAGTCATTCCGCAACTCGACTGACAACGGAAAAAGCCCCGCCAGGGCGGGGCTTTTTCGTAGGTCTCGGCTCTACAGCTCGGTGGCCGAACCGCCTGCGGCGGTGATGGCCTCGCGGGCGCTGCCGCTGAACTTGTGAGCGGTGACGTCGACCTTGGCGGCCAGCTTGCCGTCACCGAGCACCTTGACGAGGACGTTCTTGCGAACCAGGCCCTTGGCGACGAGCTCGTCGACGCCGATGGTGCCGCCCTCGGGGAACGCCTTGGCGATATCGCCGACGTTGACGACGGCGTACTCGGTGCGGAACCGGTTACGGAAACCCTTGAGCTTGGGCAGCCGCATGTGGATCGGCATCTGCCCGCCCTCGAAGGTCACCGGCACGTTCTTGCGGGCCTTGGTGCCCTTGGTGCCACGACCGGCCGTCTTGCCCTTCGAGCCCTCACCGCGACCGACACGAGTCTTCGCGGTCTTGGAGCCGGGAGCCGGCTTCAGGTCGTGCAGTTTGATGACGCTCATGATTTGCCCTCAACCGCTTCTACTTCGACGAGGTGGTGCACGACGTTGATCAATCCGCGCGTCTGCGGGTTGTCCTCGCGAACCACCGACTGGCGAATCTTCTTCAGGCCCAGGGTTCGCAGGCTTTCCTTCTGCTTCCAGCGGGCGCCGACGACGCCACGCACCTGGGTGATCTTCAGCTCTGCCATGGTTATGCGCTTCCTTCACGCGCTGCTGCGGCAGCCAGCGCTTCGCTTTCCCGACGAGCGCGCAGCATGCCGGCCGGCGCGACGTCTTCGATCGGCAGCCCGCGACGAGCGGCCACCTCTTCGGGACGCTGCAGCAGCTTGAGCGCGGCAACGGTGGCGTGAACCACGTTGATCGCGTTGTCACTGCCCAGCGACTTGGCCAGAACGTCGTGCACGCCAGCGCATTCCAGCACGGCACGGCACGCGCCACCGGCGATGACACCGGTACCCGGGCTGGCCGGACGCAGCATCACGACGCCGGCCGCAGCCTCGCCCTGAACGGGATGGGTGACGGTGCCGCCGATCAGCGGGACGCGGAAGAAGTTCTTGCGAGCTTCCTCGACACCCTTGGCGATCGCCGCGGGCACCTCTTTGGCCTTGCCGTAGCCGACACCGACCAAGCCATTGCCGTCGCCGACGATGACCAGTGCGGTGAAGCTGAACCGGCGACCACCCTTGACCACCTTGGAGACACGGTTGATCGTGACAACGCGCTCCAGGTAGTTGCTCTTCTCGCCGCCGTCGCGACCGCCGCGTCCACCACGGTCTCCGCGATCGTCGCGGCGGCCACGGCCACCGCGGTCGTCACGTCCGCCGCGCTGTACGTCGGTGCGGGTGCCGGCTGAGGGGGCGCCGGTATCCGGCGCTGCGCTCTGCTCCGACATCATGCGGTCCTTCCGTTGTCCATCATCAGAATTTGAGTCCGTTCTCGCGGGCAGCGTCGGCCAGTGCCGCGATCCGCCCGCCGTAGGTGTTGCCACCGCGGTCGAACACCACGGCCTCGACACCGGCGGCCTTCGCGCGCTCGGCGATCAGCTGACCGACCCGTACGCTGTGGGCCTTCTTGTCACCCTCGAGGGCGCGGACGTCGGCCTCGATCGACGAGGCAGCGGCGACCGTGATGCCCTCGGCGTCATTGACCAGCTGCACGTGGATGTGCCGCGAGGAGCGGTTGACCACGAGGCGGGGCCGCTCGGCGGTGCCGACGACCTTCTTGCGCAGCCGGTTGTGCCGACGCAGACGCGAAGCCCGGCGCGCGGCCGAGACCGTCGTGCCGACCGGCGTGCGATCGGTGGCTGCTTTCTGTGCTTGAGCCATGGCTTACTTACCTGTCTTTCCGACCTTGCGGCGGATCTGCTCACCCTCGTAGCGCACGCCCTTGCCCTTATAGGGGTCCGGGCGACGCAGGCGACGGATGTTCGCCGAGATCTGGCCGACCTTTTGCTTGTCGATACCGGTGATCGAGAACTTCGTGGGCGTCTCCACCGCGAAGGTGATGCCCTCCGGGGCCTCGATGACCACGGGATGGCTGTACCCGAGCGCGAACTCGAGGTTGCTTCCCTTGAGCTGCACGCGGTAACCGACGCCGAAGATCTCCATCTTGGTGGTGTAACCCTGGGTCACACCGGTCACCAGGTTGGACACCAGGGTGCGCGACAGCCCGTGCAGCGAACGGCTGCGCCGCTCGTCGTCGGGACGGCTGACCACGATGGCGCCATCGTCGTTGCGCGACACCGTGATCGGCTCGGCGATATCCAGCTGCAGCGTGCCCTTGGGGCCCTTGACCGACACGTTCTGACCGTCGATCGTCACATCAACACCGGCGGGAATTGCCACCGGCTGCTTACCAATTCGCGACATGTCTAAGTCTCCCTCACCACACGTAAGCGAGGACTTCGCCGCCCACGCCCTGTCGGGACGCCTGGCGGTCGGTCAGCAGACCCGAAGACGTGGAGATGATCGCCACGCCCAGGCCGCCGAGAACCCGCGGCAGATTGGTGGATTTCGCGTACACCCGCAGACCGGGCTTGGACACCCGGCGCAGACCGGCGAGGCTGCGCTCGCGGTTGGGGCCGTACTTCAGTGAAACAACCAGCGACTTGCCGACCCGAGCATCCTCGGTCCGGAAATCGCTGATGTAACCCTCGCTCTTCAGGATCTCGGCGATGTTCGCCTTGATCTTGCTGTGCGGCAGGGTCACCTCGTCGTGATACGCCGAGTTGGCGTTGCGCAGACGTGTCAAAAAGTCTGCGATGGGGTCCGTCATGGTCATGACTGGGCCTGTCTACCTTCCTCGCAGCGGTTCCCGCTCGGGTGAATTCCCTTGGGGCCTGCTGCGCACCTGTTCTGTAGGGGTCTGTTACCAGCTGGACTTCTGCACACCGGGCAGTTCGCCGGCATGGGCCATCTCGCGCAAGCAGATTCGGCACAGGCCGAACTTGCGGTAGACGGCGTGCGGGCGACCGCACCTGTTGCAGCGGGTGTAGGCCCGCACCGCGAACTTCGGCTTCTTGTTGGCCTTATTGACCAGTGCCTTCTTTGCCATCTGCTCAGTTCTCCTTGAAGGGGAAGCCCAGAGCGCGCAGCAGCGCCCGACCTTCGTCGTCGTTGGTCGCCGAAGTGACGACGGTGATGTCCATACCGCGAGGCCGGTCGATCGAGTCGACGTCGATCTCGTGGAACACCGACTGCTCGGCGAGCCCGAAGGTGTAGTTGCCGTGGCCATCGAACTGCTTGGGGCTCAGGCCGCGGAAGTCGCGGATACGCGGCAGCGCGATCGACACCAGCCGGTCGAGGAACTCCCACATCCGGTCGCCGCGCAGGGTGACCCGCGCACCGATCGGCATGCCCTCGCGAAGCTTGAACTGCGCAATCGACTTGCGCGCCTTGCGAATTTCGGGCTTCTGGCCGGTGATCAGCGCGAGGTCGTTGACCGCACCGTTGATCAGCTTGGCGTCGCGGGCGGCGTCACCGACACCCATGTTGACGACGACCTTGACCACGCCGGGGATCTGCATGACGTTGGCGTAGTTGAACTCGTTGTTGAGCGCGCCCTTGATTTCCTCGCGGTAGCGCTGCTTCAGCCGCGGCTGCACCTTGGTGTTTTCTACGGTCGTCATCGTCAGATGTCCTTGCCATTGCGCTTGGAGACCCGAACCTTCTTGCCGGTCTCTTCGTCCACGCGGTAGCCGACGCGGGTCGGGTTGCCGTCGGAGTCGACCACCATCACGTTGGAGACCTGAATCGCGGCCTCCTGGGTGACGATGCCGCCCGACGACGCGCCACGCTCGTTCGCCGACTGCGCGGTGTGCTTCTTGATCCGGTTGACGCCCTCGACGAGGACCTTGCCCCGAGACGGGTAGGCCTCGAGGACCTTGCCCTTGGCGCCCTTGTCCTTACCGGCGATGACCAGAACGGTGTCGCCCTTGTGGACCTTCATTTACAAAACCTCCGGTGCCAGCGAGACGATCTTCATGAACTTCTTCTCGCGCAGCTCGCGCCCGACCGGGCCGAAGATGCGGGTGCCGCGCGGATCGTTGTCGTTCTTGATGATGACGGCGGCGTTCTCATCGAACTTGATGTAGCTGCCGTCGGCGCGACGGCGCTCCTTGACAGTGCGCACGACGACGGCCTTGACCACGTCGCCACGCTTGACGTTGCCACCGGGGATGGCGTCCTTGACGGTCGCCACGATGACGTCGCCGATGCCGGCGTAGCGCCGCGACGAGCCACCGAGAACGCGGATGCACAAGATCTCCTTGGCGCCCGTGTTATCGGCGACCTTGAGCCGCGATTCCTGCTGAATCACTAGATCTCCTCGACCTGGTTACTGTGTGCACGGCAGATACCGACCTGACGTGCGCGGTCTTGTTCTTGTCACCCAAAGAGCACGCAGGGTTTTCTCGCGCGGAGATAACCGAGGTCTGCCCTAGGCAACCGTTAAATACTAGGTGACGAGCCCAAAAGCTCCAAATCGCTGCAGTTCATGACGCCCAAACCGACAATCCGCCGAGGAAGTGCGAGTAGATCGCGCCATTTCGTCGATCTCGGCGCGGTTCCGGCGCGGGTCAGGAACTCGCCACGCACCGGAAGCCGATGTGCGTGGTCGAGCTGTCCTGCGACTGCGGTGATCGCGCGGCCGGCCGGTACCGATGGCAGTACTCCGGGGCGCACAGGTGCGAGCCGCCCTTGAGCGTCTGATTGACGGCCGGATCGGGTTCGGCGGGCGGCGGACAGCACGAATTCTGCTGGTCAAGCATGTGATGAGCGGAGTACTGCGTCGTCGTCCACTCCCAGACATTGCCGATCATGTCGACCAGCCCGAACCCGTTCGGCGGGAACGTCCCCACCGGCGAGGTGCCCGCCCAGCCCAGCGCGCCGTCGTTGCGATACGGGAAGCGGCCCTGCCAGGTGTTGGCCATCAACGCTCCCCCGACCGTCGGCTCGTCGCCCCACGCATAGGGGGAAGTGCTGCCGGCCCGTGCCGCGTACTCCCACTCAGCCTCGGTCGGCAGCCGCCGGCCGGCCCAGCCGGCGTAGGCGATCGCGTCGGGATAGGCGACCTGCACGACGGGATGGTCGGGCATATCGGCGGCATCGCTGCCCGCCCCGAACGGCGCACGCCAGCTCGCGCCGGGCGCCCAGTCCCACCACTGCCGCCAGTCGCGCAGATTCACCGGCCCTGCCGTCGGCCGGAACACCAGCGCGCCGGGCTGCAGATCCGCCTCGGCGACGCCGGGATACAGCGCCGGATCCAGCGGCCGTTCGGCGATGGTGACGTATCCGGTGGCGGCGACGAACTCGGCGAACTGTGCGTTGGTCACCGGGTGCCGCTCGATGGCGAAGGCACCGACGGTCGCGGTGTGGATCGGCGCTTCTTCGGGATAGAAGCTGGTCGACCCCATCCGGAAGGTCCCGCCGGGCACCGTGACGAGCTCGGTGAGCATGGGTTCAGGGTATGACGACGCCGAATTCCTCGGTCAGTACCGAGGCCGCGGTGTCGAATCCGGGTGTTCCGGACGGCGCTTCCACGTGAACGGCGACCAGATAGTTGCCGGTGTTGGTCCAGATGTGGGCGATCCGGTCCTGGTATTCGAGCGACTCGTCGGGGTCCCGAGCCCAGCTGCCCATCAGTTTCTGTCCGCTGAAGCCGCAGAAGTCACCGGGCAGCAGGCTCAGCGTGCTGATCGGATAGCGGGCCATCACGTCGTCGCCATACCGGGTGAAGGCGGCACTGGGATCCAGCGGGGTCGCGGAGATGGTGACCTCGGCGACCATGTCGTCGGGCCCGGACAGCAGAGCACCCACGTCGCCGGTGCCCGGCGTCGAGGACCATCCGTCTGGCACCCGGACCCTGATCTTGGGCGCGG
The DNA here is from genome assembly GCA_004362315.1 of Mycobacterium sp. BK086. Taxonomy (GTDB): domain Bacteria; phylum Actinomycetota; class Actinomycetes; order Mycobacteriales; family Mycobacteriaceae; genus Mycobacterium. Next base: position 62,356 of record SNWL01000007.1, on the reverse strand, counting down.
CGGGGTCGGCGACGCTGGCCACCGCCGTCGGCCCGGGCTGTTCGGGCCGGCACACGGTGGAGTCCGCCGGAATCGGCGCGCGGGTGGTTTCCAGCACGCCGGGCTCCGAGGATTCCGGCACGTCGGTGACCTTGGTGGACGTCGTGGTCGACGTCGGCGCGAGGCTGGTCGAGGACGTCGACGCGTCGGCCTTCACGGCTGTTCCTTCGCTGTCGCGCGCACAGGCGGCAACAGCCGGGACGGCCAGCATCACAACCGCCGCAGCGGCGAACACCAGCCGAGTCACCCGACCAGTATGACGTGAGGGTCAGTCCCTGGCGAAGGCCGCCGCGAGTTCGTGTTCCGCGTCGATGTACGGAGTGCCCGACACGTCGACGACCACGCGGGCGATGGTTCCGCCGGTGAAATCGAAGGGCGCCGTGTACGCCGTCGAGACCGGCTGGCCGGAATTGCGTCCCACGCTGACCCCGCCACCGGCCAAGCCGAACGTGAACGGGTGGGCTCTCACACCGGCCAGCGTGGCCACCGCGTCACCGTCGACGTAGAGGGTCACGTCACCCAGCGGGGTGTGGCTGCCCTCGACCACGCCGGTTCGCGCGTAGCCCACGCCGAGGATGTGCTCACCCAGCGGGACCGGGTCGGGCGCGATCACCCGCTGCTCGTCTTCGCCGAAGAAGTTGTAGACGAACTGCAGCTTTCCGTCCTGGACGAACAACACATAACCGCCGTGCCCGGCGCCCTGTTTGAGCAAGACGCCCTGCGCGTCCGGACTGTCGATGTTCACCTCGGCCAGCACCGAGAACGACCGGCCGTTGATCGACACACACGCACCCATCGCGACCGGAGCGGTGTGCGGGTAGTAGACGTAGCTGGGCCGGTCCCCTGCCAGCGACGGGCGGGTACGACTGACCATCTCGAACACGTTGAGGTCGGAAAGCGGTAGGCCGTTGTACTTTTCGGCCTCGGCGAACCACAACTTCTGCAATTCGTCGAGCTTGTCCGGATGCTCGGCAGCCACATCGTGGCACTGGCTGCGGTCGTTCTCGATGTTGTAGAGCTCCCAGCGGTCCTTGTCGAAATGCGACCAGCCCGACGGTGCGGCGGGGTGCACGGTGCTGGCGAACCAGCCCTTGTGCCAGATGCCACGGGTGCCCAGCATCGTGTAGAACTGCGTCTCCTTGCCGGTTTCTGCGGTCGAATCATCCAGTGCCGCTTTGAAACTCACCCCGTCGAGCGGCTTCTGGGCGATGCCCTTCACGGTGTCCGGCGGGGTGATGCCCAGCAGTTCGTAGATGGTGGGCGTGATGTCGGAGACGCTGACGTAGTTGTCGCGGATTTCGCCGTGTGCCGCAATTCCGTTGGGCCAGGAGATGATTGCGGTGTCGGCGATGCCGCCTTCGTGTGAGGCGTAGCGCTTGTAGAGCTTGTATGGCGTGTTGAACGCCATCGCCCACCCGATCGGATAGTGGTTGAAGGTCGCCGGAGAGCCCAGGACATCGAAGAACGGCATGCTCTCTTCGACGGTGTCGACGTAGCCGTTGAAGAACTTGCCCTCGTTGACCGAGCCGTTGGGACCGCCCTCACCGCTGGCACCGTTGTCGGAGATCACCACGACGATGGTGTTGTCCAGCTGTCCGGACTCCTCCAGATAGTCCAGCACCCTGCCGATTTGAGCGTCGGTGTAGGACAGGAAGCCGGCGAACACCTCGGCCATCCGGGCGAAGAGCCGCTTCTCCTCGTCGTTGAGCGAGTCCCACGGGCGCACGGTGTCCTGCTCGGGCCATGGCTCGCCGTTGGGTCCGGTGACATCGCAGTAGGGGTTCATCCCGGACAGCTCGGTGCCAGGCGGCACGATGCCGAGGTTCTTCATGTTCTCCAGGACGATGTCGCGGTAGCGCTCGTAGCCCATGTCGAACGCACCGGCGTAGCGGTCCGCCCATTCTTTGAACACGTGGTGCGGCGCGTGGCCGGCACCCGGACACAGATAGGTGAACCACGGTTTGTCCGGGGCGATCATCGTGGAGTCGCGGATGAACTCGATTGTCTTGTCCGCCAGATCCTTCGAGAGGTGATAGCCCTCCTCCGGGGTGGCCGGGGCCTCCACGGGATGGCCGTCGTAGACCAGCTCGGGGTACCACTGGTCGGTCTCGCCGCCCATGAACCCGTAGAACCGCTCGAAGCCGCGCGACAGTGGCCAGTGCCGCCTGGTGGCTGCGAGGCTGGACTCCTCGATCGGGGTGAGGTGCCACTTGCCCACGCAGTAGGTGTTGTAGCCGTGCTCGGCGAGCACCTCCGAGATCAGCGCGGTGTCATCGGGAATGCGGCCGTTGATTCCGGGGAAACCCTCGGTGAACTCCTCCACCATGGCCATCCCGACCGTGGTGGCGTGGCGGCCCGTCAGCAGCGAGGCCCGGGTCGGGGAGCACAGCGCGGTGGTGTGGAACTGCGAGAGCCGAACCCCCCGCTCGGCGATCCGCGTCATCGCCGGCATGGACACCAGCCCGCCGAAGCAATCCCACGTCGCGATGCCGATGTCGTCCCACACCAGGTAGAGCACGTTGGGCGCACCCTCAGGCGCCTTGGGCGCCGCGTAGGGACCCCAGTCGGGTTCGGAATCGCGAATGTCCAGTTCGATCTTGCCGTTGAACTCCGTGGTCATACGCCACAGACTTCCATGAGCCGGACCGGTTTCGCGTGATTCCGCGTCCGCTCGTGGCGAATTCGCAGGACCTGCCGAGCCTCAGTCTTCGCGGCGGTGCGTCGCGCCCTTGTCCCGCGGGCTACGCGACGTCAGGACGATCGCCGCCACACCGGCAGCGGCCACCCCGACGACCCCGAGAGCGACCCACCAGGCCCGGTCGTAGTGGTACTTCGCGACCGCTGTAGTCGCCGCCTGATCCGGCGTCGGCGCGACCGGACCGTACACACTCACCGGTGTGCGGCCGGCGACCAAAGCCGGTGCGCGCCCAGCGATTGCGACGATGGCCGGGCCGCGCAACTGCGACCAGCGACTGCGGTCCGCGTTGAGCCAACCCAGCAGCTCGTCGAGCTGGTTCGGCGCACCGTTGGACGTGGCGATCAGCAGCGTGCGGTGGCCGTCGAACACCGTCTGCAGGGAGCCGAACTGCACTCCGGGATCCAGGCTCAGGCTCGTCTGCTCGCTGTTGGGTTCTTGACCCTCCACCACGATGCTGCGGTCATTGCCGCTGACCGGCAACGTTATGGACTTGTCGGTCCACCCGTCGGCACTGATCAGGATGGCGGGATCCTGGCCCTTGCGGGCGTCCTCGAATGACGTCACCGATGTGCGCAACGGCAGCGAACTGAGCCGCTGCAAACCGGTGGTGATCGCGACCGCTCGGACGGTGTCGGCGAAGCGATCCGAGCCGATGCCCACCTTGACGACCGGCAGCAGTGCCTGCGGCAACGCCCCGAATCCCTGCGGGATAGGCGGAACAGCCTGGCTGCTTTCGACCACGCTGTTGCCGTTGATCACCAGGTTCATCGAGTAGAAGTCGTTGCACCCGCCGGTGTTGCCGGTGGTGTTCAGCGCGACCTGCAGGTCGGTGTAGCGACTCAGCAGCCGGTCGGGCACGCTGACCCAGCGATCGATCACACCGGCGGGATCGGCTGCCCAGGAATCGATCTGCTCGCCGTTGATGTTTGCGGTGAGCTGACCGCCGAAGGTGTTCGGCATCGGGGTGTAGGTGCCGGTGAGATGCACCCGCACGCCCTGGACCGGGTAGCCGATCTTGGTCTGATCGATCCCGATCTTCACCTGCGGAGCCACACCGGTCGAGCTCAGCGTGGTCGGATCGAACTGTGCGACCGTCACCAAGCCGCCGAGCGGTTGCGCGCGCCGGCCCGAGCCGAGCTTGTCCGGGACCACCCGGGCCGCCACAGCCAGGTTCAGTGCGCCGTCGCTGAGCAACCGGGTGTCATTGGTGAGCTTGTCGGCCGGGGCCGTGATCAACAGTTGCGGGACACCACCGCCCTGGAGCGAAATGCTCTCGTCGGAGCCCTCTTTGATGACGACCTGGCGCTCGAGGGGCAGCGAGGGCGTCGGTATCGACGTCGCGCCGTCGGCCAGCGGGATGAGCGAAACCTCGGGTGCCTGATTGCCGTACCGCTTGACCAGCCCGGCCACCAACTGGACCGCGGCATCCGACTCCGCCATGGACGGGTTGCCCGGCACGCCGACGGTGAGCTTGCGCAGGATCGGCGGAAGGAAGTCGGCCACCGTCGCCGGTGCCGCCTCGGCGCCGACGAACGAGACCGCGCCGTTGATGAGATTGATCGGGTTGAGCCGGTCGAGGCAGTAGCCGTCGTCCGGAACCGACGCCAGCGTGAGCGTCACCGTGGCGACGTTGTCGATGACTTCCACCCCGGCCAGCGGAATGACCAGTGGGGTCAGATCGACGGGCGGGAGCCCCAGCTTGCCGATCAGCCGATCGCCCTGCGTAACCGAGATGACGCCCGAGCGGACGTTGAACGGTAGGTCGAGGGTGGCGTTGAGAGTGTCGGGAACCAGTCCGACAGGCACCGGGAACGTCAGCGAGACCGAGCTGGTCCCCCCGTAGAACGAGAGCACGGGAAGGGCGCCCAGATCGGCCAGCGACAGCGTCGGCGCCGTCATCACTTCACCGCCGACGGGAGCGGCCGCGGGCAGCGCGGGATCGGTGGGAGCGGGCTCTGTGGGCGCCGGCTCGGCGGGTGCGGGCTCGGGTTCGGCCGCCGCCAACGGCGCCGACCACAACATCGCCGTCACCACGGTGACGATCGCCCCGAACTTGACCAACCCCCCCGACTTCACCACCGGCATGCTAGGCAAAAGCGGGCCCCTCACGATCGAACGATTGCCAAAAAACTGTCGCCTAGGCAATTTACACGCGCGCCGCGGCATCTCTGCCGCGGCGCGCGTTTGCTAAGTGCGAAGTTCTACTTGGCCCGCTCGAGGACCTCGACCAGCCGCCAGCGCTTCGAAGCCGACAGCGGACGGGTCTCCATCAGGGAGACGCGGTCGCCGATACCGGCATCGCCGTTCTCGTCGTGCGCCTTGACCTTCGTCGTGGTCCGGATGATCTTGCCGTAGAGCGGGTGGCTCTTACGGGATTCCAGCTCGACCACGATCGTCTTCTGCATCTTGTCGCTCACCACGTAGCCGATGACCGTCTTGCGACGGCCGCGCGGCTCTTCGGTGGCCGGAGTGTGCTTGGGGCCCTTGGTTTCTGCCATCACGATTCCTCACCAGCGGGTCCGGAGGCCAGACCCAGTTCACGTTCGCGCAGCACGGTGTAGATGCGCGCAATTTCCTGACGCACGGTGCGGAGCCGGCGATTGTTGTCCAACTGACCGGTGGCCATCTGGAAGCGCAGGTTGAACAGCTCTTCCTTGGACTCCCGCAGCTTGTCGGTCAGCTCTTCGTCGGTCAGTTCGCGCAGTTCACCGGCGCTGATGCCCACTGCCATCAGAACTGCTCCTCTCGGGTCACGATGCGTGCCTTGATCGGCAACTTGTGGATAGCGCGAGTCAGGGCTTCCCGAGCGATCTTCTCGTCGGGGTAGCTCAGCTCGAACAGCACGCGGCCGGGCTTGACGTTGGACACCCACCACTCGGGCGAGCCCTTACCCGAACCCATGCGGGTTTCCGCGGGCTTCTTGGTCAGCGGACGGTCCGGGAAGATGTTGATCCACACCTTGCCGCCACGCTTGATGTGCCGGTTGATGGCGATACGAGCGGACTCGATCTGCCGGTTGGTGACGTAGGCGTGCTCCAGTGCCTGGATGCCGTAGTCACCGAACGTCACCGACGTTCCGCCGCTGGCAATACCACGCTGCTTGGGGTGGTGTTGCTTGCGGTGTTTGACTCTGCGGGGAATCAACATGATTTAGCTCTCCGTGCTTTCAGCGGTCGGCTCCACTGCGGGAGCGTCGGCCGTGACGGGGACTGCCGATTCGGCGGTCTCTTCACTGGCAGCGCGTCCGGCTTCGGTGCCCGTCGCGGTGGTGCCCGACGCACCGCTGCGGCGCGGGCGGGTGCCCGACGGACGCTCACGGCGCGGACGGTCGGCGGCGGGTGCGGCGGCGGTCAGCTCACGCTTGCCACCGACGATGTCGCCCTTGTAGATCCACACCTTGACGCCGATGCGACCGAACGTGGTCTTGGCCTCGTACAGCCCATAGTCGATGTCGGCGCGCAGGGTGTGCAGCGGAACCCGGCCTTCGCGGTAGAACTCCGAGCGGCTCATCTCGGCGCCGCCGAGGCGGCCCGAGCACTGCACGCGGATGCCCTTGACGTTGGGCTGGCGCATGGCCGACTGGATGGCCTTGCGCATCGCGCGACGGAACGCCACGCGGTTGCTCAACTGCTCGGCGACACCCTGGGCGACCAGCTGGGCCTGGCTCTCGGGGTTCTTCACCTCGAGGATGTTCAGCTGAACCTGCTTGCCGGTCAGCTTCTCCAGGTCGGCGCGGATGCGGTCGGCCTCGGTGCCACGACGGCCGATCACGATGCCGGGACGCGCGGTGTGGATGTCGACGCGAACCCGGTCACGGGTGCGCTCGATCTCCACGTCGGCGATGCCGGCCCGCTCGAGGCCGGTGGCCAGCAGACGGCGGATCGCCACGTCTTCCTTGACGTAGTCGGCGTACTGCTTGTCGGCGTACCACCGGGACTTCCAGTCGGTGGTGATACCGAGCCGGAAGCCGTGGGGGTTGATTTTCTGGCCCACTACTCCGAGCCCTCCTTCGTCTCAGCAGAAGCCTTGGTCTTCGGAGCTGCCTTGGTGGCAGCCTTGCTGCCCTGTGCGCGACGGGCGCGTGCGGCACTGGCCGACTTACCCGCGTCCTTCTTGCTCGGACGGCTCTCGACGATCACGGTGATGTGGCTGGTGCGCTTGCGGATTCGGTACGCGCGACCCTGCGCGCGCGGCCGGATGCGCTTGGCGGTGGGGCCTTCGTCGGCCATCACCGTCGCGACCACCAGGGTCGAGGGATCCAGGCCGCCGTTGTTCTGCGCGTTGGCAGCGGCCGAGGCGATCACCTTGGCGACCGGCTCGCTGGCCTGCTGTGGTGCCCAGCGCAGGATGTCCAGCGCCTCTTCGACGGACTTGCCGCGGACCAGGTTGATCACCCGGCGCGCCTTGCTCGCCGAGATGCCCACGTACTTCGCGACAGCTGTCGCGGACGGGTATTCGGTGGTTGCAGTGGTCATCGCCGCTTACTCTTCCGGTCGTCCTTGATGTGACCCTTGAACGTGCGCGTCGGGGCGAACTCGCCCAGCTTGTGGCCGACCATCGCCTCGGTGACGAACACCGGCACGTGCTTGCGACCGTCGTGGACGGCGAAGGTGTGACCGATGAAGTCCGGGATGATGGTCGAACGACGCGACCAGGTCTTGATGACCTGCTTGGTGTTCTTCTCGTTCTGAACGTCGACCTTCTTGAGCAGATGGTCGTCGACGAACGGACCCTTCTTCAGGCTGCGTGGCATCGCTATCTACTCCTAGCGCTTCTTGCCGGTGCGCCGGCGACGGACGATGAGCTTGTCGCTCGGCTTGTTGGGCTTGCGGGTGCGGCCTTCGGGCTTACCCCACGGGCTGACCGGGTGGCGACCACCGGAGGTCTTGCCCTCGCCACCACCGTGCGGGTGGTCGACCGGGTTCATCACGACGCCACGGACGGTGGGGCGCTTGCCCTTCCACCGCATGCGGCCGGCCTTGCCCCAGTTGATGTTGGCCTGTTCGGCGTTGCCGACCTCGCCGACGGTGGCGCGGCAGCGCACGTCGACGCGGCGGATCTCACCCGACGGCATACGCAGGGAGGCGTAGGTGCCTTCCTTACCCAGCAGCTGGATGCTCGAGCCGGCCGAACGGGCCAGCTTGGCGCCGCCGCCGGGACGCAGCTCGACGGCGTGGATCACGGTACCGGCCGGGATGTTGCGCATCGGCAGGTTGTTGCCGGGCTTGATGTCGGCGTTCGGACCCGACTCCACGATGTCGCCCTGCGAAAGACCCTGCGGCGCAATGATGTAGCGCTTCTCGCCGTCCAGGTAGTGCAGCAGCGCGATGTTCGCGGTGCGGTTCGGGTCGTACTCGATGTGTGCGACCTTGGCGTTGACGCCGTCCTTGTCGTTGCGACGGAAGTCGATGACGCGGTAGGCGCGCTTGTGGCCGCCACCCTTGTGACGAGTGGTGATGCGGCCGTGAGCGTTACGTCCACCGGTGCTGTGCAGCGGGCGGATCAGCGACTTCTCCGGAGTCGAGCGAGTGATCTCGGAGAAATCGGAGACGCTGGCACCGCGGCGACCGGGGGTCGTCGGCTTGTACTTGCGAATTCCCATTATCTATTCCTGAGTTCTATCTGCCGGCTACGCCGGTGCTCCGAAGAGATCGATCGGCTTGCTGCCGGGGGCCAGGGTCACGATCGCGCGCTTGGTGCTCTTGCGCTGTCCGTAACCGGCGCGGGTGCGCTTGCGCTTGCCCTGTCGGTTGGCGGTGTTCACCGAGTCGACCTTCACCTTGAAGATCTTCTCGATGGCGATCTTGATCTGCGTCTTATTCGAGCCGGGCGCGACGATGAACGTGTAGACGTTGTCCTCGATCAGGCCGTAGGACTTCTCGGAGATGACCGGGGCCAGGATGATGTCGCGGGGGTCGGTAATCGTTGCCATTACACCGACGCTCCTTCTTTGTCGTCCTTCGTGTTCGCACCGATGAAAGCGTTCAGGGCCTCGACCGAGAACACCACGTCGTCGGCGTTGAGCACGTCGTAGGTGTTCAGCTGGTCCGGTGAGATCACATGCACGCCAGGCAGGTTGCGGACGCTCTTGGCGCCGACCTCGTCGGTGCGGCCGATCACGACGAGCACCTTGCGGCGGTCGGTCAGCGTGGCCAGGAACGCCTTGGCGCTCTTGGTCGACGGGGTCTGGCCCTCGAGCACCTCGGTGATCGCGTGGATCCGCTCGTTGCGGGCCCGGTCCGACAGCGCGCTGCGCAGGGCGGCGCGGATCATCTTCTTCGGGGTCCGCTCGCTGTAGTCGCGCGGCTGCGGGCCGTGGACGATGCCACCACCGGTGAACTGCGGCGCACGGGTCGAACCCTGGCGGGCGCGACCGGTTCCCTTCTGCCGGTACGGCTTCTTGCCACCGCCGGAGACCTGAGCGCGAGTCTTGGTGGCGTGCGTGCCCTGCCGCTTGGCGGCCAGCTGCGCGGTCACCACCTGGTGCATCAACGCGATGTTGGGTTCCTGGTCGAAGAGGGCAGCCGGTAGTTCCACCGTGCCGTCCTTCTTGCCGCCCGGAGTACGGACGTCAATCTTCAGAGTCACTTCTCACCTCGTTTGACTGCCGTGCGAACCATGACGAGCCCGCCGTTGCGGCCGGGGACCGCGCCTTTGATCAGCAGCACGCCGTTCTCGGCATCGACCTTGTGCACCACCAGGTTCTGGGTGGTGACGCGGTCGCTACCCATGCGGCCCGACATCCGGGTGCCCTTGAAGACACGGCCAGGGGTGGCGCAGCCACCGATCGAGCCCGGCCGGCGGTGCACTGCCTGGGCACCGTGGCTGGCGCCCTGGCCCTTGAAGCCGTGACGCTTCATGGTGCCGGCGAAGCCCTTGCCCTTCGAAGTACCGGTGACGTCGACATAGGCGCCGTCGGCGAAGATCTCCGCCGTCAGCTCCTGGCCGACCTCGTACTCGGCGGCCGCAGCCTCGTCGTCCAACCGCAGCTCGGCCAGGTGCCGGCGCGGGTTGACCCCGGCGGCGGCGTACTGACCGGTGACCGGCTTGTTCACCTTGCGCGGGCTGATCTCGCCGTAGGCGAGCTGCACAGCGCTGTAGCCGTCACGCTCGGGCGTGCGGATACGGGTCACCACGTTCGGTCCGGCCTTGACGACCGTGACGGGGACGACCTTGTTGTTCTCGTCGAAGACCTGGGTCATGCCCAGCTTCGTACCCAAGATTCCTTTACGTGCCATTGTTCGTCGACCCCTACTGGATATTCACGTCGACGCTCGCCGGCAGATCGATGCGCATGAGCGCGTCAACCGTCTTCGGCGTCGGGTCGAGGATGTCGATGAGCCGCTTGTGTGTGCGCATCTCGAAGTGCTCCCGCGAATCCTTGTACTTGTGCGGGGAGCGGATGACGCAATACACGTTCTTTTCCGTCGGCAGCGGCACCGGACCAACCACGCTCGCACCGGTACGGGTGACCGTCTCCACGATCTTGCGCGCCGAGGCATCAATGGCCTCGTGGTCGTAGGCCTTGAGCCTGATGCGGATCTTTTGTCCCGCCACGCTTCTCCTACCTTCACTCCTGCTTGGTCCCATGAAGGGACACGGTGGTCATTGCGCTGGCCCGAGGGCTTCACGCTGGCTGTCGCCGCCGCTCTTTACCTGTCCTGGTGCTCCGGCCCCCGCGGTCGGGTGTGTCGCCCTCACGCAGTCCCGAAGGCGCGGTGAAAAACCGTCGCTCTCCGAGGTTGGGACCGGACGCGCCCGTTTGGGCGCCGGTCGTATACCTTGTGCGGCACGCTCCGTTAGGGGCGAACCCGGCTCAAGGCAACCCGAACAGTATGCCCTAGATCGCGGCCCCATCCAAATCTCGCCGGAGCCTGCTCCAAATCCCTGCTCTGGCTGGTAGTGGGTCAGTTTGGACGTGTCGCGCGCCACCCCTGCGGGCCGAGATCGGTCACACGTCGGCCGGGGGTTTTTCCTGGACCTCCGGGGCTGCGTACAAGCTGATCGACGTACCGAGGTACCAGACGGCGGTGGCGACGACAGGTAACAACGTAGCCAGCCCGCCTTCGATGGAGAACGGGCCGCCATCGACGAAGACGCTCATCGTGCCGGCGAGATTGACCACGGCGGCGCCGACGGCCAGCCAGCCCGTCCACCGGGGCAAGACCCGCTCCGGGATCACACAGAATGCGTAGCCGATGGCAGCAGCGCCGACTATGAAGCCGCACAACGCCAGCAGAACGAGGCTGAAGTCACCGCCCACTGCCCGCACGGCTGACGGGGACAACTCGGCCGCGGCTCCTGCCGCGACGATCCGAATGGACATGGCGACAAAGGACAGCGCCGCCACAGAGACGGTGCCGACGAAGAAAAGGTCGCCGAAGTGATGGCCGGTCGAAGCCTGATGCAATAGGCGCCGGACAGCGAGCGCGAACCAGATGACCAACCCGGTGGCCAGCGCGTACAACCAGCCCTGGGCCACGATCTGGCCACCGTGATCGATGAAGAACTGCTGCACCGCGCGATTGCTGGCTTCCGGACCGGGCGGCTTACCCGTGAGAGCCGCCGCCACACCCGCAGCGACCACGTACGCCATTCCGGCGGCGCCGCCGGTGCGATTCCAGTGCGAGTGATTCATCGTTCCCCCGATGATTCAGCGACCTGCGTCCCTGAGCGTATGCCCGGCCGCCGCCGGTTTCGGCGATATCGCAGTCCAACTTGGCGAGACAGACTTGTGACAGTTACTGTCATATCGGCATAGTATGCCGATATGTATCGAGTCATTCAGTGGGCGACCGGCGGTGTGGGCAAGGCGGCAATCCAGGGGGTGCTGCGTCATCCGGAGCTTGAGTTGGTCGGCTGCTGGGTGCACAGCGCCGACAAGCACGGCCGCGATGTCGGCGAGGTGATCGGCGAAGCCCCGATCGGGGTGGCGGCCACGACCGATATCGACGAACTGCTCGCGCTGGACGCCGACTGCGTCATGTACTCCCCTCTCCTGCCCGACGATCAGGTCGTCGCCAAGATCCTGCGGTCGGGCAAGAACGTGGTGACGCCGGTCGGCTGGGTCTATCCCGACCGGGACAATCCAGCCGTGAAGGCCCTCGAGGAAGCGTGCGCCGCGGGCAACGCCACGCTGCATGGCTCCGGCATCCACCCCGGCGGCATCACTGAACGCTTCCCGCTGATGATCTCCTCGCTGACAGCCGCCATCACCCACGTGCGGGCCGAAGAGTTCTCCGACATCCGCACCTACAACGCACCACTGGTGGTGCGCGAAGTGATGGGCTTCGGCCTGACTCCCGAGCAGGCGCTGAGCGGCCCCATGGCCGCCCTGCTGGAAGCCGGCTTCAAGCAGTCCGTGCGGATGGTCGCCGACCAACTCGGTTTTCGCGCCGATCCGCATATTCGGTCCACCCAGGAAGTGGCCGTCGCCGTCACCGGTACCGACGAGCTCGTGGTTCCGATGGAAGCCGGCACTGTGGCCGCACGCAAATTCAAGTGGCAGGCCATCGTCGACGACAAGCCGGTCGTGACCGCCGCGGTGAATTGGCTGATGTGCGAAGTGGAGCTCGACCCGCCATGGACGCTCGGCGAGAAGGGTGAGCGGTTCGAGGTCGAGGTCAGCGGCGACTGCGACGTCTCGCTGACGTTCAAGGGGCTGCAACCCGAAACGGTCGAAGAGGGCCTCATCCGCAACCCCGGCGTGGTGGCCACCGCCAATCACTGCATCAGCGCCATTCCCTATGTCTGCGAGGCCGGCCCGGGCATCAAGACCTATCTCGACCTGCCGCTGATCGCCGGCCGGGCCGCCCCCGACCTGGCTCGGTGATCAGTGGAACAGCTTGGGGACCTTCGGTTTTCGCATCTGGTGGTCGGGGTCACCGACATGAATCGGGCCCTGCAGTTCTACCGCGGGCTACTCGGCATGGATGTGGTGTTCGACCAGACCCTGTCGGGCGAATCCTTCGACCACGCACTCGGCGGCGGCGACGGGAATCAGGGCCGGGCAGTGGGCGGCCTCGTCGGCGGAGTGATGCTGGAGCTGTTGTCGCTCGGCCCCGAGGGCAAGCCGGCGAGACGGTCGTTCGTCGGCAACCAGAACATCTCCCTGTCGGTCACCGACCTCGACGACACCTACCGCAGGGTGCAGGAAGCCGGCTATCAGCCCGACCAGGCACCGTTCGAGATCGCCGGTGTGCGAATGTTCTTCGTCAAGGACCCCGACGGCACTGCCGTGGAATTCGTCGAATTCCCCGGTGCCGCACGAACATCGGAGGAGTTACATCGTGGCCCCACACACTGAGGGCGCCTACTGGCACGCAGGATCACTGTCCGGCCTGCGTGCAATCGTGACGGGCGCCGCGCGCGGTGTGGGCAAAGGCATCACCGCGGCACTGCTCGAACGCGGCGCGACGGTGTTGATGGTCGACCGCGATCCCACGGTGGCCGACGTCGCCGCGAGCTTCGGCGCCGACGGGCGTGCCGTGCCATTGGTGGCCGATCTGTGCGACCGGTCCAGCTACCAGCACATCGTCGACGAGGCGGTGAAAACAATGGGCGGCATCGACGCGTTGATCAACAACGCGATCGCCACCAACGAACCCAAGCCGTTCACCGACATCACCCACGACGACTTCGATCTGGTCTTCGACACCGGACCTCGGGCCACGCTGTTCCTGATGCAGGCGGCCTACCCGGTACTCAAGGCCGGCGGTGGCGGATCCATCATCAACTTCGGCTCAGGCGCCGGGACGACCGGCCAGAAGACGTTCGGGGCCTACGCCGGATCCAAGGAAGCGATCCGCGGCATCTCCAAAGTCGCTGCGCTGGAATGGGGTAAGGACAACATCCGGGTCAACGTGGTGTGCCCGCTCGCCCAATCCGACGGGGTGGCGGGCTGGAGCGACGAGTTCCCCGATGTCTACAACAAGGTCGTCAAGAGCATCCCGCTGCGCCGCATGGGCGACACGCATGCCGACATCGCACCGATGGTCGCCGTCCTGGTCAGCCCTGAAGCATCCTTCGTGACCGCACAAACCATCATGGTCGACGGCGGCGCGGGAACATACCGGTGACCAGTCCGCCCGCCGAACGGCCACCGACACTGCGTGACCGCCAGCGGGCGCAGGTGCGCGCCGACATCCATGCGGCGGCGTATCGGCTTTTCGCCGCACGGGGATTCGGCAACGTCACCACCGACGACATCGCCGCCGAAGCATCGGTGTCGCCGCGGACGTTCTTCCGGCACGTGGCGACCAAGGAGGATCTACTGCTGGGCGCGGTGCAACGCGGGAACGCCGCGATCGCGTCGCTCTTGGCTCGCCGGCCGGCCGGGGAGCCGCCCGACGTCGCCTTGGCCGCGGCGATCGTGAGTCGGGTCGATTCGTTCGGGGATGTCGACCTGGAGAACTGGCGCGCGGCCATCCTGACCGCTCCCGAACTTCTGGACCGCGCGACCCTGTTGTCCACGGCCGACCGCGACCACATGATTGCGCTGGTGGCCGTGCGAATGGGCGTGAACCCGGCCGAGGAAAGCCGACCTGGCCTGCTCGTCCAACTCTCCTTCGCCGCAGCAGATTTCGCATTCCAGCAGTGGGTTCGAGAACGCGGCACCCGGCGCAGGCCGCTGGCATCCGACGTGGCCGAGGCGCTGGCTGTCGTCGCCCATCCCCGCTGGTCCGGCTAACGCGTCCCCTTCAGCGTTGCCCAGAACGCGCAATTGTGCCTGGCGCGGAAGTCCTCGGTGATCGTCAGCTGCCCGGTCTGCAGCGACATGCGCTTCACGGTGCCATCGGTGCCGAACCGCGGCCAGTCCGGCTGATCGGTGGCCTCGGGCGTGCCGTTCTTCACGAATTGGCTCCAATACGTGACCATCTGGTCGGACAGCTCGCGCTGCGCCGGGTTGAGCGGCGGGGCGCCACCGACGTCGAACAGGTATCGCAACTCCAGCGAGTGACTGGCCCCCACCGGGAATGGCACCGCAAGCAACGGATCCGGAGCCGGCGCGGTGCGGTCGTTGAATTCGTAGGCATACACCGGGCCGGCATGGGCCAGGCCGGACGCGATTTTGTCTGTCGGACACGCGAATAGACTGTCGGTGACCGCCGCCGAGTAGGCCAGACCTTCGTTGCCGCCGAACACGTTGAGTGGATAGTGCTGAGCCACCGCGGGTGAATCCGCGCCGAATGTGTCCGCCAGCAGCTTCGGATAGGCGGGCAGCCCATGGTCTTTCAGGTACTGAAGTGCGGCGAACATCGCGAACTCGTCGCCGTTGCTGCCGATCAGAACGGGGATGTGGGGCACCCGGCTCAGCGCCGCGTCGCTCATCGGATCGACGGGCAACCGATCTGTTCCGGTGACCGGACCGGTCAGCTTGTCCGGCCCGAACCCGACATACAGCGGGGCGCTCTGCAATTCTTTGACCGGCCGGGAGCGGAGACATTCCGCCATCCCCGCCGGCTCGGAGCAGCCGACCCTGGTCGCATACTCGCCACTGACCTGCTGGGCGGTCGCCCGATCGGCTTGCGCCTGGCAGGGCCCGCTCTGCAGGATCGCCGCCCGGAACAGCCCGGCGGAGTCCGGTGCGACGAGATGGTCACACACCGACATCGCACCGGCCGACTCGCCGGCGATGGTGACTTTGGTTGGGTCGCCGCCGAATTCGGCGATGTTGTCGCGGACCCACCGCAACGCCGCCTGTTGATCGGCCAATCCGTAGTTGCCGATGTCGCCGTCGGGGCTCAGCGCGGGATGCGCCAGGAAGCCGAGAGTGCCCAGCCGATAGTTGACGGTGACCACGACGATGTCGCCCTGGGTCGCCAGCCAGCGGGCGTCGTAGATGTCGGCGCTGCCGTTGAGGAAGCCGCCCCCGTGGATCCAGACCATCACCGGCTTCTGGTGTGTCCGGCTGGCGCCGTCGGGGGTCCAGACGTTGAGATTCAGGCAGTCCTCACCGGTGGGCCGGCCATAGTCCGGGTCGAAGCTGGTGTCCTGCATGCAGCGAAGGCCAGGCTTGGTGGCGTCACGAACCCCGGGCCACGATGCGGCCGGCTGCGGCGGCTGAAAACGCAGTGGACCCACCGGCGCGGCGGCATACGGAACGCCGTCGAATACCCGGTAGCCCGGAGCGACCACCCCGCGCACCGCGCCCGCCGCGGTCTGCACGACCGCGGGCTCGGGCTGCGCGACCGGAGCCGGCCGCGGTGGCGTCTGGGTGGCGCCCTTGCTGCACGCGGCGAGGATCGCCACGCCCGCCAGCAGGCCCATCGCGCGCCGAAAACGTCGGCCACTCGATCGGTCTCGCACGAGATCCGAGCCTACGCGGACAACCGCCCGACCCATGACCTGGCAATTAGCCGAATATCCTCCCACCTGGCACAATCGTGGCCGACACTAGAAACCTGACACCCGTCAAGTTTCTTGTATCGCACAGCGAGGAGACCCGATGACCTCACGGATCATGGACAAAGCGGCACGCGTTCTGGCCAGCCCGACGGGCTACACCAATGAGACGAGACTGCACGAGTCCCTCGCTCATTTGCGTGCGAACGCTCCCGTGTCCTGGGTCGAGGCTGAGGGTTATCGGCCGTTCTGGGCCATCACCAAGCACGCGGACATCATGGACATCGAGCGGCAGAACGACCTGTTCACCAACGACCCGCGCCCACTGCTGACGATCGCCGCGGCCGACGACGCGTTGCGCGCACAGATGGAAGCCGGGATCGGGCTGCGCACGCTGATCCACATGGACGATCCGCACCACCGCGACATGCGCAAGATCGGCGCGGACTGGTTTCGCCCGAAAGCCATGCGCGCCTTGAAGGCTCGCTGTGACGAGTTGGCCAAGATCTACGTCGACCAAATGCTGGAACAAGGGCCCGAACTGGATTTCGTTCAGGAGATCGCGGTCAAGTACCCGCTCTACATCATCCTGACCCTGCTGGGCCTGCCCGAGTCCGACTTCCCCCGCATGCTGAAACTGACTCAGGAGATGTTCGGCGGCGACGACGACGAACTCCAGCGCGGGGGCACCACCGACGACATGCTCGCCGTGCTGCTCGACTTCTTCAACTACTTTTCCGCGTTGACCGCGTCGCGTCGTGAACACCCGACCGAGGACCTCACCTCGGCGATCGCCAACGCCACCATCGATGGTCAGCCGCTGTCCGATATGGACACCGCCTCCTACTACGTGATCGTCGCCAGCGCCGGCCACGACACCACCAGCGCCGGAATCGCAGGCGGACTACTGGAACTCATCCGCAACCCTGCCGAACTCCAACGGCTACAAAAGGATCCGGGCCTGATGGGCACCGCGGTCGAGGAAATGATCCGCTGCGTTGTGCCGGTCAAGGAGTTCATGCGCACCGCCCAGGCCGACACCGAAGTCCGCGGTGTCCCCATCGCCAAGGGTGAAGCTGTTCTACTGTCCTATGTTTCGGCCAACCGCGACGAAGAAGTCTTCGACGACCCGATGCGCTTCGACGTCGGCCGCGACCCGAACAAGCACCTGTCGTTCGGCTACGGCGTGCACTTCTGTCTGGGCGCGGCACTGGCCCGCATGGAGATGAACAGCTTCTTCTCCGAACTCGTCCCGCGCATCAAGAGCATCGAACTGGCCGGCGAGCCGGAACTGATGGCGACCACCTTCGTCGGTGGCCTCAAACGCCTGCCGATTCGCTACTCACTGAAGTGATTTCGTCGACCCGCTGGACGGCCAGGAAGCCGTCCACCGCGGCGCGCGCGCACTCACGGTAGTCGAAATCGGCAAGGGTGCTGATCCGCCCGGCGACCAACGGACCGATCAGCAGCATGATGGCTTGGGCGCGATCGACGTCGCCCAACTCCCGTTGCGCTTCGGGGCTGTCGAAGATGGCATCGAACGGTGCGCCATACTGCTGGGCGACCCGCTCGCGCAGTGTGCGCACCTCGGGGCTGTCGATGCCCTCGGTCCTGCCGGGCATGTGCTCCATATCCGGCCCCAGCGCCAGCCAGTACGTGGCCGTCAGCAGGATGGGTGTCTCAGAGATGAGGTCGGCCTGCGCCTGCATCAGCGCGATCAGCCGTTCGCGTAGCGTTCCCGACTCCGGCGGCATCGGCGCGGGCGGGATCAAACTGTGGAAGGCGGCGGCGAGCAGGTCGTTGCCACTGGGGAAATGCCGGTAGAGGGTCGCCCTCGCGACGTTGGCGCCGCGGGTGACAGCGTCGACCGTGACCGCGCTGGGGCCGCCCGTGCGCAGCAATGCCGTTGCCGCGTCCAGTAACCGCGCGCGGGAACGCGCAGGTCTCGGATCGCTGCGCCGGCTCGTCATCGCCTGGTTTCCTCCTTCGGGGGCAGTTAAGGGTACCGAGCCCCCACCGCCCGCGAGACGAGACCGCTCAGTCGATGAATTCAGCAGTGCGGTGCCCGATCATCGCGATCGTGGCGTGCGGCCCGCGGCCGGTGATGCGCGGCAGCACCGAACCGTCGACCACCCATAGATTCGCGATCCCCCGCACCCGGCAACGCGGGTCGACGACGGCGTGCTCGTCGCTGTCGATGCCCATCGGTGCGGTGCCGCAGAGGTGCTGCGATGTCGACCACATCGGCTCACCGAGTTGTGTTGTGGCGCCCAGTATTTCCGTGGCCAGAGCACAACCGCGTTGCAGCGCGGCCACATCCTCGGGCGCGCTGTCGTAGCGGTGTTCGATCAGCGGAGGAACCGCAGGGTCTGCGGACAGCAGGGTTAGCCGGCCGTGGGCGCGCGGTGACATCAACGCCACCCCCAGATGCGGCCAGTCCGGGCGACCGAGCGTGCCGTCGCCGACCATCGCGATGAACCCGCCGGTGTAGGGCCGGATCTCGACTCCGTCGGCCACCATCACCACCTCGAGCACCGGACGCTGGGGCGCGATGGTCCACGTGGTCGGCAGCACCCACTCCGGGTGGTCGGAAGTCCGCTGGCCCACCGGGAGATCGGCCGCCACCGCGATACCCGCGTCGCGCAGGGCGGCGGCGGGCCCGATCCCGGACAGCATCAGCAGGTGTGCCGAGCCGATCGCGCCCGCCGACAGCACTACCCGGTCTGCCTCGAGAACAGCCGGGCCCGACGGCCCGATAGTCTCGACGCCCACCACCCGGGTGCCGGCGATCCGGAGTCGCAGCACCCGCGTGCGGGGCAGCACCCTGAGGTTGGGCCGAGCGGCAGCGGGTTCCAGGAATGCCGCGCCGGGGCCGGTGCGGACCCCGTCGACGATGTTCAGCGGCACGGCGCCGATTCCGGGGGGCGCGTTCTTCCCGCTCGGCTCGGCGTTCAGGTCCGGCAGCCAGCGCAGGCCGGCGGAACGGACGGCTCCAACGAAAGTTGCTGTGCTGCCCACGAATTCGTGGGTCCGCCGGATCAGGATCGGGCCACCGTCGGACTGATCGGGAAAGTCGAGATCGGTCTCGATGGCCCGATAGTGCGCCTGCACATCGGCCCAGCTCCAGCCTGGCACGGCGGGACCGTCGAAGTCGTCGGGCAACGCCCGGCAGAAATACCCCCCGTTGACCGCACCGGAGCCTCCGACCGTCGCGCCTCGAACGATGTCGGCGTCGCGCAGCGGGTCGGCGGTCAGCTGCGTGCGGTAACGCTGAGCCAGCGGGCTGGCCGCCCCGATCGGCAACTGAAGTCCGTTGTGGGTGAGCTCGCGAACGCCGGCTTCGTCGGGCCCGGGCCCGGCTTCCACGACGGTGACCGTCCGGCCGGGATCGGCCGAGAGACGTTCGGCGAGCACCGATCCGGCGCTACCGGCACCGACGATGAGGACGTCGCTGTACGTGATGGGGTCGACTACCAAGTCAGGTTTTGATCTGCGGCTTCAGCGGTCGCAACGTGCGCTCCCGGACCACTCCCGTCCAGAGGCCTGCGCCGTAGGCCAGATCGTCGAGGCGTTTGAGAAGCAGATAGGCGACCAGGCCGATCGGCTTGCCCTCGACGTCATTGTTGCGATTGCGTTTGATCCAGTCCTGCACACCGTCGAGCACCGCGGCCACCACGATCGCCTGCCGGCAGCGACGGGAGACCAGGGCCGCCACCAATGCCAGCGGCCAGTAGTGGCGACAGATCGCCGCCGAGAGCTGCAGCGCGGCGGCGCCCATCCCCCGCAAAGCCAGGACCACCACGTCGAAGATCCCGGCGTCGGTGTTCTGCATGGCCTTGGCGGTCCGGCGAGTCGTCACCCCGGCGAACACCAGCGAGGCCAGATAGCCCGACACCGACCCCAGCGCCATCAGCAACCAGACCAGCAAGCTCCACGCGGAGATCACCACCGGCGCCGTCTTGTCCGGGTGCCGGATCGACAGCGGCGCGGCCGAGCTGCCATAAAACGCCTTGCGGCCCAGCCACTCTCGCATCTCGGTGCGGTGCTCGTGAGCGACCAGCGCGATCGGTTCGTAGCGCAGCCGGGAACCGGACTCGATCAGCCGCCAGCACAGGTCGACGTCTTCGCCCGACGGTAGGGTCTCGTCGAACCCGCCCATGTCCAGCAGCGCCGCGCGCCGGCAGATGATCGCCGCGCTCGGAACGTAGGACACCGGGCCGTAGGGCACCACCGGGGCTTCCCGCTCGCCGAGGTCCAGTGACGACCGCACCGCCTCGTAGCGGGCGATCAGCTGGTCGCTGTGGCCGAGCCCCACGATGCGCGGGGCGACCAGTGCCACCGCCGGGTCGCAGAAATGACCGAGCAGCGCCTCCAGCCAGCCCCGGCGCGGCACGACATCAGAGTCCAGGAACGCCACGAAATCTGTTGTGCAGGCTGCCAGCCCGGTATTGCGGGCGGCTGCGGGCCCCTTGCTGCGGGAGTGGCGCAGCACCTCGACCTCGCAGCGCGCACCGGCGAAATCGCTCGGGAGTACCGGCGTTTGCGAGCCGTCGTCGACGACGACCACGCGCATGCCCCGCAGCGACATCACCAGCCGATAGAGTCCAAACGGGTTGTCGCGCACCGGAATCACCACGGTGACGTCGCGATGCGACGGTCCGCCTGCCGGGCGCGGATGGGCGACCGTGGCGTCGAGCAGGGTGCGGGCCAGCTGCGCGCTGACCGCGTCGCGGACTTCGAGGCGACCGCCGTCGAGCAGAGTCTGGGCGGACGGGGCCAGCCGCAGCAGCCGGGTCGGTGAGCCGCCGAGCAGAGCCGAGCCCTCGGCGAGCGTGCGCACTCGCCGGTCGACCTGGACGGCAAACCCGTCAGGAAGCCGGGGCTGGGTCATGTCAGCATCCCGTCATCGGCCGGACGCCAGCGATCGATGCGCCGCGAACACTCCGCGACCATCTGCTCGAAGATGCGCGCGCCTTCGATCGGAGTCGCCGTCGTCGGGTCACCCAACACGCCCACCTCACTCACCGCAGCCACTCCCCCGTGACGCATCTGCGGCAAAAGGGTAGCCAGTGGCGCCCGGTTCCCGCTACACCAGGCGTCCGTGTGCACGTCTGCCGGTGAAATATGTAGCAATACAGACGTTTCCGTGTGGCCGGCATGAGCGTCGCCGCCCTCGGCGATACACGGGCACCAGGCGGCGTCGCGGCCTTCCTGCCGCAGGCGGCGCACCGCCGCGCGCATCGCCTCCACGTTGCCGCCGTGACCGTTGACGAAGACGATCCGCCGGGCCCAGCCGCAGGCCGAGCGCCCGTACTCGATCAGCACCATCGTCAGGGCCTCGGTGCCGATCGACACCGTTCCGGCGAAGCCCTCGTGCTCGCCGGAGGCGCCGTAGGCGATCGCGGGCGCCAGTAGATAGTCGTCCCGATGGGGACCGTTGAGATCGTCGGTGGCGGTGCGGGCCACCGCGGTGGCGATGCGGGTGTCGGTGTCCAGCGGCAGGTGCGGACCGTGCTGCTCGGTCGACCCCACCGGGATCAAGATCGTGGGCGAGGTGTCGCGAAGCTGACTCGATGTCGAGTTGCCCAGCTCGCTCCGAAAAGCCACGCGGTGATGGTAGGCCGAATTCACCTGCCGTGCGCCAATTGTTAGAGGAGAAGACGGATTTCTTTCGCATTCGGGACGGTCGAACCCACCCGGAGCGTTTACCGTCGTCCCGTCAGTCACGCGCGTACCACAACCTCGCTTACGCCGGGGTCAGCGCTCGCCTTACTTGGGCACTCCGAGGGCCCGGACGAAGTCATTCGGCACCAGGATGTCCTCGGCGGTCAGGTCGTGAATCGAAGCCTTGCCGAGTCCCCGCAGGGCCGAGTCGATGCCGCCGGTCAAGATGTCGAGGACGTTCTCGACGCCGGCCTGCCCGTTGGCCGCCAGGCCCCACAGGTAGGCCCGCCCGATCATGACCGCGCGGGCTCCCAGCGCGAGCGCCTTGACCACGTCGCTGCCGCGCCGGACGCCACCGTCCAGGAGCACCTCGACCTGGTCGCCGACGGCCGCCGAGATCGCCGGGAGCGCCCGGATCGACGCCGGGGTGCCGTCGAGGTTGTTGCCGCCGTGGTTGGACACCGAGATCGCTGAAACACCGGCATCGACAGCGCGTTTGGCGTCGTCGACGCGCATGACGCCCTTGAGCATGAAGGGTCCGCCCCACAGCTCACGCAGCCAGGCGATGTCCTCCCAGGTCGGCGGGGGCGTGCCCATCCATTGGCCGTAGGCGTCGAAGAACGGCGGGCCGGGCTCGCCCTTGGCCGCCTGGTTGGGCACCGACAGGGCCGGCGGACGCAGGGTCTTGGCCCACTGCAGGAACCACCGCGGCCGTGTGATGGCCTCGGGGCTCATCTTGACCATGGTCTTGAGGTCCATCTTCTCCGGGATCTTCGGACTGCCCCAGTCGCGCCCGTGGCTGAAGCTCCAGTCGGTGGTGACGATGAGTCCGACGGCCCCGGCGGCGCGAGCGCGCTCGGCGCGGGCGGCGATGGCGTCGCGGTCGCCCAGCCAGTAGATCTGGAAGAACGTCTTCGGGTTCGCCGCGACGACCTCTTCGATCGGCTTGCTGGCAAACGAGGACAGGCCCATCGCGGTGTTGCGGGCCGCAGCCGCCCGGGCCACGGCGACCTCACCGTCGGGGTGCACGGCCTGCACACCCGTCGGCGAAATCAGCACGGGCAGCGAAACCTCTTGTCCCATAACAGTCGTCGCCATATCGCGCTTCTCGAGAGCGCCGATGACGTGCGGCGCGAAGCCGAGCTCGTTGAAGGCTTCGTTGTTGCCGTTGACAGTGATGCCCTTCTCACTGCCACCGATGAGTGCGCCGTACGCAGACTTGGGGAGGCGCTTGCGCGCCCGCTCCTGCGCGATGGCGACGGTTTCGAACCAGGTGTCGCGTGCCATGACTCAGATCGGACTTTCGTTGCAGGGCTTGGCCGGCGGCCGGGTGGACAAGGTCAGCATGATCGGCTTGCCGCGGGAGTGGTCGGCGCTGGGCCGGGGCTTGTCCCGCTCTGCGGCAAGGGCAGGTACCCCGTACCCCTCGACACACTCCGGGTCGGGGCCGTCCAGCGGCAGACCGGTGAAGAACTTCGCGGCCATGCAGCCGCCACGGCAGGCGTCGTAGTGTCCGCAGCTGCCGCACGCGCCGGCCGACTGCGGCTCGCGCAACTCACGGAACAATGGCGCGTTCTTCCACACGTTGTCAAAACCATTGTCACGCACGATGTTTCCAGCCAGGAACCGGTCGTGGATGGCGAACGGACAGGCGTAGACGTCACCGACGGGGTCGATCAGGCACACCACCCGGCCGGCACCGCACATGTTCAGGCCCGCCAGCGCGCCGGGAGCGCCCAAACCGGAGAGGTGGAAGAACGAGTCGCCGGTCAAGACGCCTTCGCCCCGAGCCACCAGCCAGTCGTAGAGAGTCACCTGCTGCTCGGGAGTCGGGTGCAGCTCGTCCCAGACGTCGGCCCCACGCCCGGAGGGACGCAGCCGGGTGATGCGCAATGTGGCGCCGTAGAGGTCGGCCAGCGCCTTGAACTCGTCGAGCTGGTCGACGTTGTGGCGGGTGACGACCACCGAGATCTTGGCGTCCTTGAATCCGGCGACGGCCAGGTTCTCGAGCGCACGGGTGGCCATCTCGAAGGAGCCCGGCCCGCGGACCGCGTCATTGACCTCGGCGGTGGCGCCGTCCAGCGAGATCTGGACGTCGACGTAGTCGCTGGCGGCCAGTCGCGCCGCGACCTCCGGGGTGATGCGCACGCCGTTGGTGGAGAACTTCACGCCGACGTGGTGGGCGGTCGCGTAGTCGACCAGCTCCCAAAAGTCCGGGCGCACAGTCGGTTCGCCGCCACCGATGTTGACGTAGAACACCTGCATGCGCTCGAGCTCGTCGATGATGTCCATGCACTGGCGCGTCGACAGCTCGCGGGGATCGCGCTTGCCCGAGGAGGACAGGCAGTGCACGCACGCCAGGTTGCAGGCGTAGGTCAGCTCCCAGGTCAAGCAGATCGGCGCGTCGAGGCCGTGCTCGAACTGCTCGATCAGCCGGGGTACCGGTGCCACCGAAGTCATTGGGAATCCTTGCAGATCAACATGTTCGAGGTCACCAGCACGCTCAACGCATGCAGATAGGGCGCCTCGTCGGGCTCGTCGACCCCGGCAGCGCGCAGTGCTGAGCGCGCGTCGGGGTGTTCGGACAGCGAGTTCACGACGGTCAGGATCGTGCGGTTCTTCAGGAACGACAGCTTCCTGGTGCCGAAGTGGTACAGCAGTGCGCCGAAGGGTTCCGGGCGCACGGCCACCTGCGGATGCAGGCGCCAGCTGAGTGCCGGGTCGAAGGCCGACCCGGCCACAGCCGGATCGCCCACAGCGTGGGCGGGCACGGTCAGTAGACCCCGCACATCCCGTCGATGGAGACCTCTTCGACCAGCGTTTCGGTCACCAATTCGGTTTCGGTCTCACTTGCGTGGCTCGGCTCCATGAAAAGCACCCTTTCGTCGGCCAGGTTCTCGACAATTGTGATCGAGATCGCAAGAATATGGCATCGAGTGCCGAAAAGAAAGGGGTGGGTCGATGACAGGCCTTTCGGCGGGTTCCGGCGGGGCCCGGGTGGGGCGACGCCGCTCCACCACCCAGGACCACATCACCGACGTCGCGCTCGACCTGTTCGCGAACTACGGGTTCGGCTCGGTGAGTGTCGACGACGTGGCCCAGGCCTCGGGCATCGCGCGGCGCACGCTGTTTCGCTATTACCCGTCGAAGAACGCGATCCCCTGGGGTGACTTCGACGCCCACCTGACGCATTTCCGCAACCTGTTCGAGTCGATGGACGCCGCCGAACCGATCAGCGCTGCGCTGCGCTCAGCATTGCTGGCGTTCAACACTTTTGACGAGTCGGAAACCGAGCGGCACCGCCAGCGGATGCGGGTGATCCTGCAGACCGCGGAGTTACAGGCCCACTCGATGACGATGTACGCGGGCTGGCGCGGCGTCGTCTCGGACTTCGTGGCCGTCCGCACGGGCGGCCAGCCCGGGGACCTGGTCCCCCAGTCCGTCGCCTGGCTGATGCTCGGGGTCGCCCTGTCGGCCTACGAGTACTGGCTGGCCAACGAGTCGGTACCGCTGCCGCAGGCGCTAGGCGACGCCTTCGACGTCGTCGCGCACGGTCTCGGCCAGCTCTGATCTAGCGATTTCGGCGCGTTTTCGTTCGCTCAGCGACGGTTTGCGCGCCGAAAGCTAAAAAAACCTTCCGCACACCCCGTCGGAGTTCGCCCTCGCGCGACGACGATAGGGGTGTGAGCGCGCAACCGGACTCCCCCGACGCCCCGCGTCGGCTGCTGGAGCTCTACGACGACGCGCTCCCGCTGGTCTATGGGTATTTCGTCCGCCGCTGCGGGGACAAGGCCACCGCCGAGGACCTCACGTCGGAAACCTTCCTGGCCGCGATGGACGCCGCGCGCCGGCCGCACCCGCCGCCGATGGAAATGCCTTGGATGCTCGGCGTCGCCCGCCATAAGCTCGCCGATCACTACCGGCGCCGGGAGCACCGGCCGACGGTCGTGGTCGCCGATGTGCCCGAGGCGGAGCCCGCTGACGACTGGGACGCCGAGCTCGATCGCATCGTGGCCGAGACTGTCCTGGCGCAGTTACCGGAGGCGCACCGCACGGTGCTGGCCCTGCGCTACATGGACGACTGTTCGGTGCCCGAGTGCGCGGAGTTGATCGGGCGCACGGTGCACGCCACCGAGGCTCTGTTGGTCCGCGCGCGGCGTGCGTTCAGAAAGCTCTACCCGGAAGGAGGACTCTCATGACCGATCCGTTTCGCATCCTGACGGCCGAAGACCTTCCGGTACAGCCAGATCCAGCATTCGCCGCACGGCTGCGGGCCCGGCTGGAGTCTGCGCTGTCGCTACCGCCTGGAACAGAAGGAGTCGCCATGAGTGGAGTCACCGCGGCCATCGAGGAGCTCGCCGGTCCGGCCACACCGGAGGTCGCGGCACCGCCGCGCCCTGCCGCGTTGCCCTATCTCGCCGTTGCCGACGCGCGCGCGGCGATCGCCTGGTACATCGAGGTGTTCGGTGCGTCGCTGGTCGGCCGGCCCTATGAGATGGACGACGGCCGCATCGGCCATGCCGAACTCCACATCGGTGATGGAACGCTCTATCTGGCCGACGAATACCCCGAGATCGGCCTGAAAGCGCCGACACCACAGGCTGTTTCGGTGAGTTTGATGCTGCCGGTGGCCGACACAGACGACACCTTGCAGCGGGCGCGCGATCATGGCGCCACCGTGCAGCGCGAGCCCTACGAGGACCACGGCTCGCGAAGCGCCGCGATCGTGGACCCGTTCGGTCACCGATGGATGCTCACGGGGCCGGTCACCGGCGCAGCGGTGCCCATTCGGCACGGCGATGTCGGTTATGTCTCGGTGTGGACGCCGGACGCCGACCGTGCGGCCGCCTTCTACGGCCACGTGCTGGGCTGGACGTACGATCCCGCGACCCATCAGGTCACGAACACCACGCAACACATCGGGCTGTACAGCGTCGACGCGCCCCCCACGTTGTTCTGCTGCTACGCGGTGGACAACCTCGCTGGCGCACGGCAATCCATCGTGGACGGCGGCGGAACCGTCGACGACATCGAGCACTTCGACTTCGGCACCCTCAGCGGCGCGACCGACTCGCAGGGCGCGTCGTTCGGCGTCTTCGCCCCGAGCCCTGGCGAACCCCGGCCCGAGCTCAACGGCTCAGGGCCGGGCGAGCTTTCGTACATCACCTACGAAGTGCCCGACTCGAACGCGTTCCGGTCGTTCTACAGTCGCGTGCTGTTCTGGACCTTCGAGCCCGGCCGTATCGAGGACGGCTGGCAGGTGAATGACACCCACCCGATGGCAGGTGTCGCGGGCGGCAGTGCGCGTCCGGTGACCCTTCCGATGTGGACCGTGGCCGACATCGATGCCGCGGTGACCCGGGTGCGCGAGGCAGGCGGGACCGTACTGGCGGAACCCGACCGACAGCCCTACGGCATCTCCGCCGAATGCACCGACGACCAGGGTGCGCGGTTCTACCTGGGCCAGTTCTAGGGCAGTACGTCAGCGATCGGCGCGCCCGCGGCGATCTTGCCGCGGGTCTTCATGACCTTGCCCGGCATACCGCCGCCGACCACTCCGGCCACCACGCCGTCGCGCTCGTAGAACGCCAGGAACTTGCGGCCGTCGTCCTCGACGATGTGCACGGTGTCGGTGGCTTCCGGCTCACCCAGGCACTGGATCTTGACGTCGTACTGGTCGCTCCAGAAGTACGGAACGACGATCACCGACGGGGCGTCCTGCCCCAGCATCGACGGCACGATCACGCGGGCCTGCTCGGCGACATTGCTCCAATGCTCAACGCGGGCTTGATGTCCCGTGGCGTCGCGCCACGACGCACAGTCGCCCAGCGCCCACACGTTGGGAGCATTCGTGCGCCCCGCCTCGTCGCACACGACACCGTTGTCGACAGCCACCCCGCTGCCCTCCAGCCAATCGGTGGCCGGGCGCGATCCGATGCCGACCACCACGAGGTCGGCCGCCACCTCGCTGCCGTCGGACAGCACGACGGCGCTCACATGGCCGTTCTCGCCACGCACCTCGGCCACGCCGATGCCGGTGCGGACGTCCACGCCTTCGGCGCGATGCAGCCGGCTCACCAGATTTCCGACCTGCTCACCCAGCACCGAGGCCAGCGGCGCCGGCTGCGGCTCCACCAGAACCACGTCGACGCCGAGCTTGCGTAGACTTGCCGCGACCTCGCAGCCGATGAACCCGGCGCCGATGATCACGGCCTGACGAGCCTTCGCCGCATGGGTACGCAGCGCCAGCGCCTCATCGAACGTCCTCAGCACCCGGATGCCCTCCAGGTCGGGGAACGACGGAATGCGCTTGGGCACCAATCCCGTCGCGATCACCAGCTCGTCGTAGCCCAGTACCGCGCCGTCGGCCAGGGTAACCGTCTGAGCGGCGGTGTCCAGCGAGGTGACCGCACTGCCCAACCGCATGGTGATGTCGTTCTCGGCGTAGAACTCGGCCGGCTTGAGCGTGACGTCGTCGAGGTCGGCATGCAGCACGTCCTTGGACAGCGGCGGGCGGTCATAGGGCAGATGCGCCTCGTCGCTGACGATCGTGACCGGCCCGGTGTACTCCGACTTACGCAACTGTTCGGCAGCCCTCGTGGCAGCCAGTCCGCCGCCGACGATGACAATCCCGTTTTCGCTCGTTCCCACGTGGTGTTCTTACACGATCCCCGCCGGGACGTGCATGCCAGCCTGCTTCTACCAACCGGCTGTTAGGCGGGTGAACGGTCGATCAGGTTGGACAGCACCACGATGCTCTCGCTGCGTTCGATATCGGCGCTGGACCGGATCCGCTCGAGGGCGGCCTCCAGATGGCGCATGTCGCGGGCCAGCACGTGCAGGATGGCATCCGCGGTGCCGGTGACGGTGGCCGCGCTGATGATCTCGGGGATGTCAATCCAGGCCGCGCGCAACCGATCCGGCGCGATCGTGCCGTGGCAGTACACCTGAACATAGGCCTCGGTGTTCCAGCCCAGTGCGCTGCGATCGATGACCGTGGTGAAGCCGCGGATGACGCCGGTGTCGAGCATTCGGTCGACCCGGCGCTTGACCGCGGGCGCCGACAGATTCACCCGCGCGCCGATCTCGGCGAACGTGGCGCGCGCATGTTCGGTGAGCTCAGCGAGGATCCGCTCGTCGGTGTCGTCCAGCCGGTCCATCAGGAACTCTCCCTCGTACACAATAAATCAACACAATGTTGGCCCACACGCAATAGATCGATCATAGACACGCAATGTCTATCGATTGATTGCGTACAGGCGCCCTTCTATCGTTACTTTCATGACGATATCCCCAGATGTCGCCGCCGAGTCAACGAGGACACCGCGCAGCCAGCGACTTCGCCACTACGCCATGACCCCGCCGACGTTTTTTGCCGTCGAGTACGCCATCAACCCGTGGATGGACACCAGCACTCCCGTCGATGTCGAGCGCGCCCTCGCCCAATGGGAGAACCTGCGCGACACCTACCGCCGGCTCGGCCACACCGTCGATCTTGTCGAGCCCGTCCCCGGCCTGCCGGACATGGTCTACGCCGCCAACGCCGGGCTGATCATCAACGGCACCGCGATCGTCGCCCGCTTCAAGCACACCGAGCGGCACGGCGAATCGGTTGCCTACGCCGCCTGGATGGACGAACGCGGGCATGACCCCGTCGCCACCCGCCATATCAATGAAGGCCAGGGCGATCTTCTTGTCGTCGGATCAACGATCCTGGCGGGCACCGGTTTTCGCACTCAATCGCAAGCACACGACGAGGTGGCGGCCATCACCGGAATGCCGGTGGTCTCCCTGGAACTCGTCGATCCGCGCTTCTACCATCTCGATACCGCACTGACGGTCCTCGACGACACCACGATCGCCTACTACCCGCCCGCCTTCACCGCCGCCGCTCGCGGCCGGATTCGCGACCTCTTCCCGGACGCCATCGAAGTGGCGAGCACCGACGCCTACGTCTTGGGCCTCAACGCGGTATCCGACGGAAAGCATGTCGTGCACCCCGCTCAGGCCACCGGATTCGCCAAACAGCTCTACCTCGCGGGCTTCCACCCCATCGGCGTCGACCTCTCCGAACTGCTCAAGGGCGGCGGTTCGGTGAAATGCTGCACGCTCGAGGTGTTTTCATGACCATGGCCGAGATCATGAGGGAAGCGACCGAGAAGGCCATCGCACTCGACAACACCTACGCCGCACACAATTATTCGCCGCTTCCGGTGGTGGCCGCCAGCGCCCGTGGTGCCTGGATCACCGACGTGGAGGGACGTCGCTACCTGGACTGCCTGGCCGCGTACTCGGCGGTCAACTTCGGCCACCACAACGACGAGATCGTCGCCGCCGCCCACCGTCAACTCGACGCCGTGACCCTGGTGAGCCGGGCGTTTCATTCCGATCAGCTCGGCCCGTTCTGCGCGTCGCTTGCCGAGTTGTGCGGCAAAGACATGGTGCTGCCGATGAACAGCGGCGCCGAGGCGGTGGAAAGCGGCCTCAAAGTCGCCCGCAAGTGGGGCACCGACGTCAAGGGCGTCCCCCACGACATGGCCAACATCATTGTGGCCGACAACAACTTTCACGGTCGCACGATCAGCATCGTCAGCTTCTCCTCCGACGCCACCGCCCGCGGCGGATTCGGGCCCTTCACACCGGGTTTCCGCTCCGTACCCTTCGGTGACGCCTCCGCCGTCGCGGCGGCCATGGACGACAACACGGTCGCCGTCCTCATCGAGCCGATCCAGGGCGAGGCCGGGATCATCGTCCCGCACGACGATTACCTGCCCGGGCTGCGCGAATTGTGCACCCAGCGCAACGTGCTGCTGATCGCCGACGAGATCCAGTCCGGGCTGGCCCGCACCGGCCACACCTTCGCCTGCGACCACTGGGGCGTGGTCCCCGACATCTATCTGCTGGGCAAGGCTTTGGGCGGGGGTGTCGTTCCGCTGTCGGCGGTCGTCGCCAACCGCGACGTCCTCGGGGTGTTGCACCCGGGCGAGCACGGTTCGACGTTCGGTGGCAACCCGCTGGCCGCAGCCATCGGCACCACCGTCATCGACATTCTGCGACGCGGCGAATTCCAGTCCCGCTCAGCCGAACTCGGCCTGCATCTGCATGCGCGGCTGCGGTCGCTGATCGGCCGCGGCGTGCTCGCGGTGCGCGGGATGGGTCTGTGGGCCGGCGTCGACATCGACACCCGCCTCGGCACCGGCAAACAGCTCAGCATGGCGCTGGCCGAACGCGGCGTGCTGGTCAAGGACACCCACGGCTCGACGCTGCGATTCGCTCCACCGCTGGTGATCACCGCCGAGGAGATCGACTGGGCGATTGAGCAGTTCGCAAGCGTGCTGGCCGAAGCAGGCTCATAATCGGCTAATCTCGCGCGACCCCGGGAGGCGCACATGACGGCACCGTCGATAAATCTCACCGAACAGATGTTGCGGAGGCGGCCCGTCCTCGGAGCCCCCGTCGCACACGGCGCCTCGGATCATCTGAAGCGGACCATCGGCA
Source organism: Mycobacterium sp. BK086 (assembly GCA_004362315.1). Lineage (GTDB taxonomy): Bacteria > Actinomycetota > Actinomycetes > Mycobacteriales > Mycobacteriaceae > Mycobacterium. The sequence continues at coordinate 31,113 of SNWL01000007.1, read as the reverse complement.
CGTTCCAGCTGACGATGTTCGGCGTCGGAGCCACCGTGGGCACCGGTATCTTCTTCGTACTCTCCCAGGCGGTTCCGGAGGCGGGCCCCGGCGTCGTCGTCTCGTTCATCATCGCCGGTATCGCGGCGGGCCTGGCGGCGATCTGTTATGCCGAGCTCGCTTCGGCCGTGCCGGTTTCCGGCTCCACCTATTCCTATGCCTACACCACCCTCGGCGAGGTCGTGGCGATGGGCGTGGCCGCCTGCCTCCTGCTCGAATACGGGGTGTCCACCGCCGCAGTGGCGGTCGGCTGGAGTCAATACGTCAACAAGCTGCTCGACAATTTCTTCGGACACCATCTCCCACAGGCGATTTCGGCGGCACCGTGGGACAGCACACCCGGGATCGTCAACCTTCCCGCTGTCGTCCTGGTGGTGATGTGCGCACTGCTGCTGATCCGCGGGGCCAGCGAGTCCGCCAAGGTCAACACGATCATGGTGCTGATCAAACTCGGTGTGCTGGTGATGTTCGCGGCAATCGCGTTCACCGCCTTCGATACCGATCGCTTCGCCGATTTCGCACCGCTGGGCGCCGCCGGAATCGGCTCGGCCGCAGGCACGATCTTCTTCTCCTACATCGGCCTGGACGCCGTCTCCACTGCGGGAGATGAAGTGAAGAACCCGCAGAAAACCATGCCGCGCGCCATTCTCGCCGCGCTGATCACCGTCACTGCCGTCTACATTCTGGTCACCGTCGCAGCCCTGGGCGCCCAGAGCTGGACCGATTTCGAGGGCCAGGAGGCCGGGCTGGCCACCATCCTCGACAACGTCACCGGCGCCCAGTACTGGGGCACGGTGTTGGCGGCAGGCGCGGTCATCTCGATCTTCTCGGTGACTCTGGTGACGCTGTACGGCCAGACTCGCATCCTGTTCGCGATGGGCCGCGACGGCCTGCTGCCGCCGATGTTCGCCAAGGTCAATCCCCGCAGTATGACGCCGGTCAACAACACCATCATCGTGGCGATCGTGATCGCCATCCTCGCCGGTGTCGTCCCCCTCGACTACCTGGCCGACATGGTCTCGATCGGCACCCTGGTCGCGTTCATCGTGGTCTCGGTCGGCGTGATCATCCTGCGAGTCCGAGAGCCCGATCTGCCGCGCGGGTTCAAGGTGCCCGGCTACCCGGTGACGCCGGTACTGTCGGTGCTCGCCTGCGGCTACATCCTGTACAGCCTGCACTGGTACACCTGGATCGCCTTCTCCTCCTGGGTGGCCGTCGTCCTGGTGTTCTACTTCTTGTGGGGCCGCCACCACAGCGCGCTCAATGCCGGTGGCTCCGATGGCTACATCCCCACCGCCGTACCCGGCGATGACGACGTCATGTTCGACGAGAATCCGAAGGATCACCACTTCGTCACCAAGCACCAGCACGAGGACGAACCATGACCGTCGCCGTCGGCTACCTCGCGGGCAAGGGCGGTCAGTCGCCGCTGTACCTGGCCGTTGAAGCGGCCAAGACGCTGAAGACCTCGCTGGCGGTGGTGACGGTCGTACCGCGACCATGGATGACGCCATCGCTGGGCCGGATCGACGCCGAATTCGCCGAGTATGCAGAGCAATTGGCGATGAAGTCGGCAGCGCAGGCACGAGCGTGCATCGATACGATCGCCAAGGGGCTCGATGTCACATACCGGAAGGTCGCACACCGGTCGGCATCGGGCGGGCTCTTGGAAGCGGTGGCTGAACTTGAACCCGAAGTACTGATCCTGGGCTCTGCTGCCGACGGCAAGCTCGGCCAGGTGGTGATCGGTTCGACGGGAGACCGACTGCTGCATTCGGCGCCGGTGCCGATGGCGATCAGTCCACGCGGCTACCGCGGCTCGAAATCCGGTGGGCTGACCCGGATCACCGCCGCGTACTCGGGAACGCCGGACAACCTGCATGTGGTGGAGCGCGTCGCGGCGCTCGACGAGCGGTTGGGCGTGCCGATGCGGGTGATCACCTTTGCGGTACGCGGTCGCACGATGTATCCGCCCGAAGTCGGCCTGAGTATCGAAGACTCCATCCTCGAACAGTTGGCGGGCCATGCCCGAGAAGCGCTGGCGCAATTGAAGACCGACGGTGTGGTGGGCGATGACGTCGATCTGCAGGTCGCCACCGGCAACGGCTGGGACGAGGCGCTGGACGCCGCGGACTGGCAGGATGGTGACCTGCTGGCGATCGGCACGTCACCATCCGGTGGGATCGCCCGGGTGTTCCTGGGGTCGCGCGGCTCGAAGATCATGCGGCACAGCCCCGTTCCGGTGCTGGTGCTACCCGGCTAGTCGGCTGGGATTAGTACTTCATCACCCCGCGGTCGACGTTGATCTGCGAGCCGGACAGCGTGGCCGAGTTGTCGCCGGCCAGCCAGACCACGACGTCGGCGACCTCGTCGACGTTCATGAAGTCCGACAGCTTGCCGGTGGCACTCTGGCCGGTCGGCAGATAAGGCATCGGCGAGAAGCCGTGCAGGAAGCTCGGATGCGCCGCGAAAACACCCATCATGGCGTCGTTTTCGGTCATCGGCGTCGCCACCGAGTACGGGTGGATGGAGTTGACCCGGATGCCGTACTCGCCGACCTCGAGCGCAAGGGAATTCGTCAGCGCGGTCAGACCGTGCTTGGACGCGGCGTAGTGACCGTTGCCCGGGGTGGCCTTCAGGCCGGCCGAGGAGCTCACCACGATGATCGAGCCGCCGTTGCCCGCCTCGATGATCGCCGGAACCACGGCACGCAACGTGCGCCAGGTGCCGGTGAGGTTGGTGTCGATGACGGTGTTCCACTGCTCGTCGGTCAGCTCCCACAGCCGGCCCCAGGACAACACGCCTGCGTTGGCGACCAGGATGTCGAGCCGTCCGAACTGTTCGACACCGTCGGCCACCAACTGGCGCACCGCGGCGTCGTCGCGGACGTCGACCTGGCGAGCCAGCACCTTGCGGCCCTCGGCCTCCACCAGCCGCACCGTTTCACTCAGGTCCTCCGGCGTGGTGCCGGGGTAGGGAATCGTGTCACTGACCGGCGCGCAGATGTCGGAGATGATGACGTCGGCGCCCTCGCGGGCCAGCCGTACGGCGTGGGCACGACCCTGGCCGCGGGCGGCCCCGGTCACGAATGCCACTCGTCCTTCGAGCGTCCCCGACGATGTTGTCATCAATGGTCCTTTCGATCAGCTCCCGCCAGGCTAGCAAGCCAACTGGAACGTGTTCTAGGAACCACTACCGTCGGTAATTCAGTAGTCGACAGGGTCACGGATGATCGGGCACGTCATGCAATGACCGCCGCCGCGGCCGCGCCCCAGTTCGGCGCCGACGATTGTGATGACCTCGACGCCGGCCTTGCGCAGCAATGAATTGGTGTGGGTGTTGCGGTCGTAGGCGAACACCACTCCGGGCTCGACGGCTACCAGGTTGTTGCCGCTGTCCCACTGCTGACGCTCGGAGTCGTACGCGGTGCCGCCGGTCTCGACCACGCGCAGCGCGCCGAGGCCCAGGGCTGCCGCGACAACCTCCACGAACGGTTTGGTCTCCTCGATGACGTCGAGACCGGGCGCGGAATCGCTGGGCATGAGCGTGAAAGTCTGGATATTGTCCACGATTTCGGGGTAGATCGTCACCACGTCGCGATCGGCGAACGTGAACACGGTGTCGAGGTGCATAGCTGCGCGCAGCTTCGGCATCCCGGCCACGATCACCTTCTCCACCGCGCCGTCGGCGAACAAGGTGGCCGCCACCTGGGTGATGGCCTGGCGCGACGTACGCTCGCTCATGCCGATCAGCGCCACCCCGTTGCCCGGCACCATCACGTCGCCGCCCTCGATAGTGGCCATCCCCCAGGACTTCTCGGGATCCCCCCACCACACCGTCGAGCCGACGAAGTCGGGGTGGAATTCGTAGATCGCCTTCATCAGCAGCGTCTCGTCGTGGCGGGCTGGCCAGAACAGCGGGTTGAGTGTGACGCCGGAGTAGATCCAGCAGGTGGTGTCGCGGGTGTAGAGCGTGTTGGGTAGCGGCGGCATCAGATATTCGGTGATGCCTGCGTGTTCGCGGGCCAGTGCGCGGTAGCCCTTGCCGAGCTCGGCGGGCAGGTCGCGGGTGGACAGGCCGCCGATCAAGAACTCGGTCAACCGCGGGGTCGCGAGCCCGTCGAGAAATGAACGGGTCTCGTCGACAAGCCCCAGCCCCACTTCGTTGGCCACGATCTTGCGGTCGAGCAGCCAGGTCCGCGCCCGCGGAATGTCCATGGTCTCGGTGAGCAGATCGTGCAGTTCGACCACCGCGACACCCCGGTCGCGCATCTTGTCGATGAAGTCGAAGTGATCGCGGCGCGCATTCTGAACCCACAGCACGTCATCGAAGAGCAGGTCGTCACAGTTGGTCGGGGTCAGCCGTTCGTGTGCCAGACCCGGTGAGCACACCAGAACCTTGTGCAGCTTCCCGACTTCGGAATGCACGCCGTACGAGGCGGATGGCGACGTCATCGACAGTTCCCTTCGTTAGAGCTGGATCGCGCCGGTGGCCAGCGAGACCACCCCCGCGACGGCACCGACAACGATGATGGCGAACAGGACCGCCTCCGCCGGACGGAACACCCGAAGACCGCGCTCCCGCCGCGCGATCACGTAGAGGATGGCGCCGGGGGCATACAGGATGCAGGACAACATCAAGTGCGACGTCCCGGCCGCATACACCAGGAAGAGCGTGTAGATCGTGGCCAACACCGCGACCGCCATATCGCCACGCCGCCCACCGCCGTCGCCGTACGTTTCGCGGGTGATCGTCAGCTTTAGCGCATAGGCGGCGGCCAACAGGTACGGGATCAGTGACAACGCGGCCGTCAGGTCGAGCATGAAATTCAGTGCGTCCGAAGTAAACAGCAGCAGGATGAGCAGCAGCTGAACCAGGCCGCCGGCCAGGATCAGCGCCGCCACCGGAGCGCCGTGGGAGTTGGTGCGCGCCAGGAAACGCGGCATGTCGTCGGATTTGGCCGGTAGGTAGAGGATTTCCGCGGCCATCAACGTCCACGCCAGATAGGCACCCAGCACCGAGACGATCACCCCGACCCGGATGAACACCGAACCCCAATGCCCGACAATGCTTTCCAGCACCGACGCCATCGACGGCTGATATACCTGGGCCAGTTCCTGCTGCGGGAGCACGCCGTAGGACACCAAGGTGACCAACATGAAGACGCTGAGCACGCTGAGGAAACCGATGACGGTGGCCCGGCCGACATCCTCGCGCTTGCGGGCGAAGCGCGAATACACGCTGGCGCCTTCGATTCCCAGGAACACGAACACGGTGATCAGCATCGTGCCCTTGGCTTGCTCGAACACCGAGCGCAGCGAATAGTTGCCGTCACCGCCCCAGAAGTTGTCCGCGAACACCCCGCCCTTGAAGGCGATGATCGCGATGACGATGAACACCAGGATCGGAACGACCTTCGCGACGGTGGCGATCCGGTTGATGATCGCCGCCTCCTTCACCCCGCGCAGGATCAGGAAGCAGAACAGCCAGACCCCGATCGAGGCCACGACGACCGACAACACGGTGTCGCCGGTCCCCAACCCGGGGAACAGTGCTGCCGTCGTCGCCATGATCAGCACCCAGTACGAGGTGTTGCCCGCACAGGCCGAAGCCCAGAATCCGAAAGCCGAGTTGAAGCCGACATAGTCGCCGAAGCCGGCCTTGGCGTAGGCGAAGATGCCCGCGTCCAATTCCGGCTTACGGGTGGCCAGTCGTTGGAAGACAAAGGCCAGCATCAACATTCCGGTGCCCGCGATGGCCCAGGCGATGAGCGCGCCGAGCACGCCGGTCTCGGCGCCGAAACGCCGAGGGAGCAGGAACACCCCCGAGCCGATCATGGACCCGACCACCATGGCGGTCAGGGTGGGCAGGCTGACCTTTCCGTCGGCCTGCGGCGGCGCCTCGGTGGAGGCCATCGGCAGCTCCTTCGCTGATCCCGCCAGCTCTCCGCCATGCTAACCGGGGAGACGGGCGAAAACAGCCGCTTAGAGCTCGGAGATGATCTGCTGCCGCTTCGCGGTGTAGTCGGCCTCGGTGATCGAACCGGTCGCACGCAACGTCTCGAGTTCCTGCAAACGCTGTGCCGTCGACACTTCCGGCATCGGCGGGGGTACGTAGGCCGGCGGCGCGGCCGCGGGCGCCGCAGGGGCGGCGGCCGCGGGTTGTCCGGCGGCGGCCCTGCGGACGACGGCCATGACCTGTTGGCGCACAGCAGGATTAGACCGAATGTCGATGGTGCCGTTCATCGGAACACCGTTGGCCCGCAGGATCTGCATGATCTCCATCAGCGGACCGGCCTGGCCCCGTAGGTCATAGGTCTTGTTGTCCTCGGCCAGGGTGAACTGCGCGGGCACCACACCGGCGATCAAAGCGCTGGCGTTCCAATCGATTTCGTACTTCTGCGTACCGGGCTCGACGAGGGCGACCAGCTTGTGTGCGTTCAGGATCTGCATCCGGGTCGGGCTCGACGCCATGGTCTCCTGGGTGTCGAAGCCCTGATATCCGGGCACCTCGAAGTGCAAGTTGACCTTGATCATCTGCTGATCGTTGACAAACCAGGAGGTGTCCGAGATCCCGGTGATCTGGGCCAGCACCAGCACCCCGCGCTGGTTCAATTCCTCATGGCGGGCCGCCGATTTCACCCCCGCATTGGTCAGCCACAGCGCGGCCAGCACATCGGCCGCGGTGATGAGCAGACCGACCCAGAACATCCACCCGATATACGGCCGCGCGAACGGACCGAGGGCGAAGTACACGATCAGGAAGATCGGACCGACCAGGCCGCCGAACAGCAACACCGTCAGTTGCGCTTTGATATACCGCCCCAACATTTGCCATGTCCCTTCTCGGCCAGCAATGTTCGGACTCAGACTAGCCCCACGGCATCAACTTCGGACCACTTGCCGAACCCTGGGAAAGCGCTGCCGGCAGCGCAGTTCAGGGTGCCTGCAGCACGCGGTCAAAGGCCGGCAACTGCGGCGTCAGGTGCGCGACGAACGCGTCGAGATAGTTTCGCGGCGTCGGATCCCCGGCTACCGCCGTCGGTGTCGCTGTCATTGTGGCGGCCGGTGGAACTCGGACTGCTGGGGACAGACGCGGGGCGGTGACGCTGGCCGCGCTGACCATCAGCACCGAGACGACGAGTCCGGCCAGAACAACGACCAGTCCCGCGCCGCCGATCAGAATCGACGGCGGATATGCCCGTGGCTGGAAGCCTTGATCGTCGCTGTCGTCCATGTGCCTACCCCGCGCTGAGTGGGGCGAAGCGTAGCACCAAACGAAAGCGGCGCTCACCGGAAAGGTGAGCGCCGCTTCGCAGCAGAACTTAGATCACTTGATGATCTTGGTGACCCGGCCGGCGCCGACGGTACGGCCACCTTCACGGATCGCGAAACGCAGACCCTCGTCCATGGCCACAGGCTGAATCAGCTTGACGGAGATGTCGGTGTTGTCACCGGGCATCACCATCTCGGTGCCCTCGGGGAGGGTCACGACGCCGGTCACGTCCGTGGTGCGGAAGTAGAACTGCGGACGGTAGTTGTTGAAGAACGGCGTGTGGCGACCGCCCTCGTCCTTGGACAGGATGTAGACGCTGCCCTCGAACTCGGTGTGCGGCGTGGTGGTGCCGGGCTTCACGACGACCTGGCCGCGCTCGACGTCCTCACGCTTGACGCCACGAACCAGCAGACCGACGTTGTCACCGGCCTGGCCCTGGTCGAGCAGCTTGCGGAACATCTCCACACCGGTGACCGTGGTCTTGGTGGTGGTGGGGCGGATGCCGACGATCTCGACTTCCTCGTTCACGTTGATGATGCCGCGCTCGACACGACCGGTGACCACGGTGCCGCGGCCGGTGATCGTGAAGACGTCCTCGACGGGCATCAGGAACGGCTTGTCGGTCTCGCGGACCGGGTCCGGGATCGACTCGTCGACGGCGTCCATCAGGTCCTCGACGGACTTGACCCAGGTCGGGTCACCCTCGAGCGCCTTCAGAGCGGACACCTTGATGACCGGGGCTTCCTCGTCGAACTCCTGGGCGGCCAGCAGTTCGCGGACCTCCATCTCGACGAGCTCGAGGAGCTCCTCGTCGTCGACCATGTCGGCCTTGTTCAGCGCCACCAGGATGTAGGGGACGCCGACCTGGCGAGCCAGCAGCACGTGCTCGCGGGTCTGCGGCATCGGACCGTCGGTGGCGGCGACCACCAAGATCGCGCCGTCCATCTGGGCGGCACCGGTGATCATGTTCTTGATGTAGTCAGCGTGGCCGGGAGCGTCGACGTGCGCGTAGTGACGCTTCTCGGTCTGGTACTCCACGTGGGAGATGTTGATGGTGATACCGCGCTGACGCTCCTCGGGCGCATTGTCGATCTGGTCGAATGCGCGCGACTCGTTCAGCGTCGGGTACTTGTCGTGCAGAACCTTGGTGATTGCTGCAGTCAGCGTGGTCTTGCCGTGGTCAACGTGACCGATGGTCCCGATGTTGACGTGCGGCTTCGTCCGCTCGAACTTCGCCTTCGCCACTTCTGTGTCCTCCTGGACTTGTTGTTGCTTTGGTTAAGCAGTTTTGATGTTTTCAGTTGTGTGGTCCGCCAAGCCGGCAGGCCAGGATTACTGGCCCGTCGCCTTCGCGATGATCTCCTTCGACACGTTCGCCGGAACTTCGGCGTACGAGTCGAACACCATGGAGTAGTTAGCCCGGCCCTGCGTCTTCGACCGGAGGTCGCCGACGTAGCCGAACATCTCCGACAGCGGAACCTGCGCCTTGACGACGCGCGCACCGCTGCGCTCCTCCATGGCCTGGATCTGACCACGGCGGGAGTTCAGGTCGCCGATCACGTCACCCATGTAGTCCTCGGGTGTGGTGACCTCGACGGCCATGATCGGTTCCAGGATGACGGGCTGCGCCATCGCGGCAGCCTTCTTCAGCACCTGAGAGCCGGCGATCTTGAAGGCCATTTCCGACGAGTCGACGTCGTGGTACGCACCGTCGAGCAGCACGACCTTCAGGTTCACCAGCGGGTAGCCGGCGAGCACGCCGTACTGCATGGCGTCCTGCGCACCGGCATCCACCGACGGGATGTACTCACGCGGGATGCGGCCACCGGTGACCTTGTTCTCGAACTCGTAGGTCGCACCGTCCTCGCCGACGAACGGCTCGAGGTTGATGAGGACCTTCGCGAACTGGCCCGAACCACCGGTCTGCTTCTTGTGCGTGAACTCGACGTTGGTGGCCGCGCGCTTGATGGTCTCCTTGTAGGCGACCTGCGGCTTGCCGACGTTGGCCTCGACCTTGAACTCGCGGCGCATCCGGTCCACCAGGATGTCCAGGTGCAGCTCGCCCATACCGCCGATGACGGTCTGGCCGGTCTCCTGATCCAGGTGCACCTTGAAGGTCGGATCCTCTTCGGCGAGCTTCTGGATGGAGAGGCTCAGCTTCTCCTGGTCACTCTTCGTCTTGGGCTCGATGGCGACCTCGATAACCGGATCGGGGAACGTCATCGACTCGAGCACGATCTGGTTGTTCGGGTCGCTCAAGGTGTCACCGGTGGTGGTGTCCTTGAGGCCGATCACCGCGTAGATGTGGCCCGCGGACGCCGACTCGACCGGGTTCTCCTTGTTGGAGTGCATCTGGAACAGCTTGCCCAGCCGCTCCTTCTTGCCCTTGGTCGAGTTGATGACCTGTGCACCGGAGTCGACCTTGCCCGAGTACACCCGGACGTAGGTCAGCTTGCCGAAGAACGGGTGCGTGGCGACCTTGAACGCCAGCCCGGCGAACGGCTCGTCGGCCGACGGCTTGCGCGAGATGATCTCGTCTTCCTTGCCCGGGACGTGGCCTTCGGCGGCCGCGACGTCCAGCGGGGTCGGGAGGTAGTCGATGACCGCGTCGAGCATGGGCTGCACGCCCTTGTTCTTGAACGCGGACCCACACAACACCGGGTAGCCGGCGCTGGTGACCGTCAGCTTGCGCAGACCGGCCTTGATCTCCTCGACGGTCAGCTCTTCGCCGCCCAGATACTTCTCCATGAGGTCGTCATCGGTCTCGGCGATGGCCTCGATCATCGCGGTGCGATACTCCTCGGCCTTCTCCTGCAGATCGGCCGGGATGTCGACGACGTCGTACTTCTCGCCCAGCTTCGTCTCGCCGCGCCAGACCTTGGCCTTCATCTCGACCAGGTCGACGACGCCCTCGAAGTCACCTTCGGAGCCGATCGGCAGCTGGATCGGGACGACATTCGCGCCGAGGCGGTCCTTCATCGTCTGCACCGAGAAGTAGAAGTCGGCGCCCAGCTTGTCCATCTTGTTGACGAAGCAGATGCGCGGGACGTCGTACTTGTCCGCCTGACGCCAAACCTGCTCGGACTGCGGCTCGACACCTTCCTTGCCGTCGAAGACGGCAACGGCACCGTCGAGCACGCGCAGCGAGCGCTCCACCTCGACGGTGAAGTCGACGTGGCCCGGGGTGTCGATGATGTTGATCTGGTTGTCGTTCCAGAAGCAGGTGGTCGCGGCCGAGGTGATCGTGATACCCCGCTCCTGCTCCTGCTCCATCCAGTCCATCGTGGCGGCACCGTCGTGCACCTCACCGATCTTGTACGAGATACCGGTGTAGAAGAGGATGCGCTCGGTCGTCGTCGTCTTGCCGGCATCGATGTGCGCCATGATGCCGATGTTGCGGACCTTGTTCAGGTCAGTCAGCACGTCCTGTGCCACGGCTAGATTCCCACTCTTTCGCTTCTTAGTTCGGTGTATTAATCGGCGCCCGCAGCAAGCGTCTTCGCATGCCGCCGGCGGCGATCACCAGCGGTAGTGCGCGAAGGCCCGGTTCGCCTCGGCCATCTTGTGGGTGTCTTCACGTCGCTTGACGGCGGCACCCAGGCCATTGCTGGCGTCGAGGATCTCGTTGGCCAGGCGTTCGACCATGGTCTTCTCCCGGCGCGCCTTGGAGAAGCTGACCAGCCAGCGCAGGGCCAGCGTGGTGGAGCGATCGGGGCGCACCTCGACGGGAACCTGGTAGGTGGCGCCACCGACACGACGGCTGCGCACCTCGAGGGCGGGCTTGACGTTGTCGAGAGCGCGCTTCAGGGTGACGACCGGATCGGTGCCGGTCTTGTCGCGAGCCTGTTCCAGCGCACCGTAAACAATGCGTTCGGCCAGCGATTTCTTCCCGTCCAGCAGCACTTTGTTGACCAGCTGGGTGACCAGCTGCGACCCGTAAACCGGATCGTTGACCAGAGGACGCTTGGGAGCGGGACCCTTGCGCGGCATCAGCTCTTCTCCTTCTTCGCGCCGTAGCGGCTGCGGGCCTGCTTGCGGTTCTTGACGCCCTGGGTGTCCAGCGAGCCGCGGATGATCTTGTAGCGAACGCCGGGGAGGTCCTTCACACGACCGCCGCGCACCAGCACCATGGAGTGCTCCTGCAGGTTGTGGCCTTCGCCGGGGATGTAGGCGGTGACCTCGACGCCGGTCGTCAGCTTCACGCGCGCCACCTTGCGAAGTGCCGAGTTCGGCTTCTTCGGAGTGGTCGTGTACACGCGGGTGCACACGCCGCGGCGCTGCGGGCTGCCCTTGAGGGCCGCGGTCTTGACCTTCGCGACCTTGTCGGTGCGGCCCTTGCGGACCAGCTGCTGAATGGTTGGCATTACCGGCTTTCTTCTCTCGTTCGTCTTTCGGCGGTTCTCAAGTCTCTGTACTGCTGTTTTAGCCCCGCCGCGTACCCCGCTGCCGGGCGTGTCGCACACACTGCGCACCAGGTAAATCCGATGCATACTGGACATGCGAATTGGCCCGGCGTGCGCGCACGCGTTCCCGCTTGCGCCCCTATCGGCCAGGCACGAGCTTCCACGATACCAGGCGCGGCACGCCCCTCCAAACTCAGCGGATGGCGCCTTCCCGCAGGTCAACGCGTGAATGTCGGCATCGGTTCCCGACAGCCCGGTTCTCAGGTGCCCGAGTAGACGCACTCAGCCTTGCGTTGCGTTGCTGCGCCGCGCCATCCCCGCGGCCAGCCGCAGCACCATGTCGGAGAACACGGCGTCGGTGTCGATCGTGTCCATCACGCCGGTCATCTCCAGCAGTACGAACCCGTGCAGCGCCGCCCAGAACTCCAGCGACGCATAAAACGCGTCGTCGGCGTCCAGGCCGTAGGACAGCAGTACCTCGATCACCGGGGCTGCCGCCGCATGCGATGCCGCGGTGAACTCCGGGTCGTCGCCGCCCAGCGGCATCCGGGTGAACGCCGAATACCGGCCCGGATGGTGGTGGGCGTAGCTGCGGTAAGCGCTGGCCATCGCCATCACGGCGTCGTCGCGGGTGCGACCCTGCCCGACCGCCGACAGCATCTGCAGGATGTCGTCGATGACGTGCATCCGAACGGTGCGACGCAGGTCTTCAAGGCTGTGTACGTGGTTGTAGAGCGACGGGCCCTTGGTGCCCAACTGGGTGGCCAGGGCGTTGATGGTCAGTCCGTCCCAGCCCTCGCGGTCCAGGAAGGTCAGCGCCGCATTGACGATGACGTCGCGGCTGAGTTTGGCGGACCTCGCCGAAGGCCGGTTGCCGGGGCGCGGCCGACCGCCCGCCGAGTCCGGTTCCGGCGAAATTGTCATCAGAAGGCCCTTCAATGGTGATCGACGAAGAACTCTAGTTGACCGACCGGCGGCGACGTAGGCTCCAACTCGGGTTGGGGCGAAAGAGAGGCATGTCGGTGAGCTGGGGACACCGCGGCTGCGCACTCGTCACCACCTGCGTGGCCGCTCTGACGGCGGGGATCACCGGTTCGGTCGCATCACCGGTCGCGCACGCGAAGAACGGCGACACCCACATCATCGGCGTCGGCATAGTGCAGACGATCGACTGCAACGGCTCGACGCTGTTCATCAACGGGGCCGAGAACCAGATCACCGCGGTCGGGTCATGCTGGGCGGTGACGACCCAGGGGTCGTCCAACACGGTGATCGCCGATAACGTCGTCAACGACATCACGGTCTACGGCTGGGATCAGACGGTTCTGTACAAGAGCGGTGAGCCCTTCGTCCTCGATCGTGGTCGCGAATTAGGAATGACGAACCGGATCGACCGCGTTCCGGCGTAAGAACCCGAAGGACGTATGCGGATGCACTCCCCCACTGTGATCGCCGGAATCGGCGTGCTCGCCGCCCTCGCCCTGGCGGGTTGCGGATCCACCAGCACCGACACCACGTCCCCGACGGCCACGGCCGGCAAGTCGGGCGCTCAGGTGGAAGTGGGCAACACCATCAACTACGGCTCGTTCGGCACGACCGCCGAGATCGACTGTGCCGATGGGAAATCGCTCAACGTCGGCGGCTCGAACAACACCCTGACGGTCAAGGGCTCCTGCGCGTCGGTGAACATCGGCGGCGCCGACAACAAGATCACCTTCGACAAGATCGACAAGGAACTCTCCGTGGTCGGCCTCAACAACACCGTCACCTACAAGGGCGAGCCGACGGTCAACAACCTGGGTTCGGGTAACACGCTCAACAAGGCCTAAGCCTTCTCACCGTGGCGGCCCGCCCCGCCGGCGAAGCGAGCCGCCCCGGCCAGTGACTCTTCGGCCACCCGGGACAGGCTGCCGAATTCGAAGTCCATGGCCTCGGCTTCGGACTGACCCCATTGATTGAGCGCGGACATCCGGTCCGACCGCAGGCAGCCCTGTGGCAACTGAGCCAGCTCGGCAGCGAGTTCCTCGGCGGCCTGACGTGCCTGCCCTTTGGGGACCACTCGATTGGCCAAGCCGATGGCGAATGCTTCCTGCGCGTCGACGGCCCGGCCGGTCAGGATCAGATCCATCGCCCGGCTGTGCCCGATGAGCCGGGGCAGTCGCACCGTTCCGCCGTCGATCAGGGGAACGCCCCAGCGCCGGCAGAACACGCCGAACACCGCGTCCTCTTCGGCGACGCGCAGATCGCACCACAGCGCCAGCTCGATACCGCCGGCCACGGCGTAGCCGCTGACCGCGGCAATCACCGGTTTGGACAACACCATGCGGCTCGGGCCCATCGGGCCGGGGCCATCGCGGTGCAGCGGATTGGTGTCGGGTGTTCCGATGGCTTTGAGATCGGCTCCCGCGCAAAAGGTTCCGTTATCGCCCCAGAGCACGGCCACCGAGGCCGACTCGTCGTTGTCGAACTCCTCGAAGGCGGCGAACAACGCCAATGCCGTCGGGCCATCGACGGCATTGCGGGCGTGCGGGCGATCGAGGATCACCGTCGTGACAGGGCCGTTCTTTTCGACTCTGACGCCACTCATTTCGCCTCCACCAGTCGTCCCTCATCTCGCCGCGCGCCCAGTTCGGCGGCGAAGTCTGCGTAGGCCGTGCGGAGGTCGGCACCCGGCCAGTGGGCAGGCAGCAGTTCCGCCGGCAGGACCGGATCCGTGAGCAGGTGCCGCACGATGCCGGCGGCCGCCCGGAAACGTCCAGGGACATCGCGAGACGCAGCCATGTCATCCAGCAGCCGCTGGCCGGTGCCCGCCCAGGCGGGCAGATCCCACAACCGCCGGGTCAGCTCAGCCGGGTCGTCGTCGCGGGAGTGCAGCATCCGCACCCGGTCGACGATCTCGGCGGGCAACTGGTCGTCGAGATTGCCCGGCCGCAGCCAGACACCCTCCCTGAGTTCACTGAAACGCTTGATCTGCAGGGTGTTTCGCAGTGCCGCCCGGGCCCGGGCATCCATGCCGACCGCGGTGATGACCAACGTGATCCAACTGCCGTCCCAGTCCCGGGTGCGGGGATAGAGCGCGTCGTCCTGGCGGCGCTGGCGGTCGAGCAGCCGGTCGGACAGCCGATAGCCGTCATCGGAACGGACCAGGTCTCCCGCGGCCACCATCCGGGTCAGCGCCACCCGCATGGTTTGTTCACGGATGCCGAAATCCGATGTCAGCTGCAACAATTCCGCCGACGTGGCCCACGCCGGGTGGGCGCCGAGCAACACGCTGAGCACCACCGACCGGGCGGTCATCTTCGACAGCGATTGGGCCACGTTCACACCCCCGAGGTGCGGCGCCCGTGATCACCGAACGGCTCGTCGCGGTGGCGTACCGCTTCCCGGAAGCCTTGTGCGCGAGCATCAGCCACGAACGCGTGCCCTTCCGGCGTGTGCCGGGCGATACCGTCGAACACGGTGCTGACCATGCGACTGGTCGCCACACCCTGCTGGTACAGCGCGGTGTTCATGGCGAGCTTCACCATGATCAGCTGGTTGACCGGTACCGCCGCGATGCGCTCGACCAGCCGCTCGGTGCGCTCGTCGAGATCGGCTGGATCCGGCGCCTCGATCGCCAGCCCCCATTCGGCGGCCTGCGCACCGGTGATGCAATCACCGGTCAGCAGAAGACGTTTGGCGCGCTGGTCGCCAAGGCGGTGCGCCCACAGCCCGGCGGCGGGCACTCCCCATACCCGGGTCGGCGGGTAGCCGATCTTGGCGTCGGACGCGGCGATCACCTGGTCGGCGTGCAGCGCGATGTCGGTGCCGCCGGCCACGCAGTACCCGTGGATCTTGACCACGGTCGGTTTGTCGGCGTGCATCAAGCTCGAGAAGCCCCGCACGAACCGGCTCATCATCTGGTAGTCGATCATCGGGTCCCACGGCTGGTCCGGCAGATGGTTGATCGCCTGGGTCTTGCCGTCGAGGACGGTTCCCTGACGGTCCCCGCCGCCGGCCGACGAAGAGCCGTCGGCGTAGGCGCCGAGATCGAATCCCGCGCAGAAGCCCTCACCACGGCCGGATACCAGGATCACGTGCACATTCGGGTCCAGGTCGGCCAGCTCGACGAGCGCCGCCAGTTCCAGCGGAGTGTCGGCGACGATCGCATTGCCTTTGTCCGGGCGATTGAAGGTGATGCGGGCGACTCGATCGGTGACCTCATAGGTCATCGTCTTGAGTTCGGGCGTCATCCTTTGACCAGGCAGCGCTCGATGATCGGCGCGAGGTCGAGCCCGTCGGGCAGCGTGCCGAACGCACCGCCCCAGTTGCCGCCCATCCGGGTGGCCAGGAACGCCTCCGCGACCGCCGGATGGCCGTGCCGAACCAGCAACGAGCCCTGAAGCGCGAGCGCGATGTCCTCGGTGACCTTGCGGGCCCGGTACTCGATGGCATCGAAATTGCCGAGCTCAGCGCGTAATTCGGCGACGTGCGTGTCCAGCCGGACATCCTGACCGGCGCTCGCGCCGAGTTCGTCGAACAGGACGTCGACGCATTCGGGCCGGGTTGCCATGGCGCGCAACGTGTCCAGTGCGCTGACGTTGCCCGACCCTTCCCAGATACCCATCAGCGGTGCTTCGCGGTAGAGCCGCGGCATGCCGGACTCCTCGGCATAGCCGTTGCCGCCAAGACATTCCATCGCCTCACCGGCATGCGGGGTCGCCCGTTTACACACCCAGTATTTGGCGGCGGCCAGGCCGATCCGGCGCAGCAGAGTCTCCCGCTCGTCACCGCGGACCGCGGCATCGGTGGCGCCCGCCATCCGCATCGCGATGATGGTGGCGGCCTCGGCTTCGACGGCGAGGTCGGCCAGCACATTGCGCATCAGCGGCTGGTCGATCAGGTAGGCGCCGAACGCCTTTCGATGCTGGGCGTGGTGCACCGCGCGGGTCAGCCCGCTGCGCATGCTGGTGGCGCTGCCCAGCGTGCAGTCCAGCCGGGTGAGGTTGACCATCTCGATGATGGTGGGCACCCCGCGGCCCTCCTCGCCGACCAGCCAGGCGACGGCGCCGTCGTACTCGACCTCGCTGGAGGCGTTGGCATGGTTGCCGAGCTTGTCCTTCAAGCGCTGCAAGAACATTCGGTTGCGGGTGCCGTCGGGCAGCACTCGCGGCAGCATGAAACAGCTCAGCCCACCGGGCGCCTGTGCCAGCACCAGGAAGATGTCGCTCATCGCCGCAGAGGTGAACCACTTGTGCCCGGTCAGGGTGTAGCTGCCGTCTCCGTTGGGCACGGCCTGGGTGGTGCCGGCCCGGACGTCGGAGCCGCCCTGCTTCTCGGTCATCGACATGCCTGCGGTGATGCCGACCTTGGTCGCGGGCACCGTGAGTTCGGGGTCGTACTGGCGACTGGTCAGCAGCGGCTCGTACACCGCGGCGAGGTCGGGGTTGTGGCGCAGTGCGGGCACGACGGCGTACGTCATCGAGATCGGACAGACGTGGCCCGGCTCGGGAGTCCAGACCCCCATCTTGGCCGCACGCACGACGTGGGCGCCCGGGCGGTCGTCGGCCCACGGGGCGGCGTGCAGGCCGTGGGCGATGGCCGTGCGCATCAGCTCGTGGTAGGCGGGGTCGTACTCGATCTCGTCGACCCGATAGCCGTAGCGGTCGTGAGTGTGCAGGATCGGCTGGTTGCGATCGGCCAGGTCGCCCCAGCGCTGGGCCTGGGCGCTGCCGGAAATCGCACCGAGTTCGGTGACCTCCTCGACCCCCCACTGGCCACCCTCCCGGATGAGGGCTTCGATCAGGACCGGGGAATTCGCCGGGTTGTGGTCGACGAGCGGCGGAACCTGGTTGGTGACGACATGCGTATCCGACATCCCACCACTGTTACATTTTTCCGACGGTCGCACAAGATACGTAATATGGCACGCTGGAGTATGTGAACCCGAACTCTGTCGTCCACGCCGCGGCACTGTGGCTCGAGCACGAGCCGGTGCCCGCTGACCAAACCCTGAGCGGCGACCCGCACACCGGAATCGCCGAACTCGACGCGTTCGGCGGGTTGCAGCTGGGTGTGTGGGAGATGACGCCCGGCGTGATGCGCGACGTCGAGGCCGAAGAACTGTTTGTGGTGCTCTCGGGGGCGGCAACCGTCGAGTTCGACGACGACAGTCCGACGTTGACACTGGGCGCCGGTGATGTGGTGCGGCTGACGAAAGGCGCCAGGACGGTGTGGACGGTGACCGAGACGCTGCGGAAGGTCTATCTGACCTAGGCCGGATGGGCGGCGAAGAAGTCCCACATCTTCTGGGTGGCGAAGGACGGCCAGTCGTGTCCGCCACCGGCAACAGTGATGAGTTCCACGCTGCGCCCGCTCGGACAATCGGCCACCGAGGTCGTCAAATCGCCGTCGACTGTCGTTGCCGGGGGCTGACATTGATCGACGTTGCGCCAGAACGCGTTGAGGTCCGGCGGCGTCGGAGTCTGGACGGGGACGGCGGTGCCCGGCTGGCCGTCATAGCGGATCAACTTGTCGTCGGTGCCATGGATGTGCAGCACCGATGTCGGGCGCGGGGACGGACAGCCTTCGAGCTGGGTCGCCGCATCGGGTCCGATCGCAGCGAAAACCGCAGTGCTACACGCCAATCGGTACGCCATCATGCCACCGTTACTGATGCCTGCGGCATAGATGCGGGACGGGTCGATCCCCACATTGGAGGCGATGTCGCGGACAGCGGCGGTGATGAAGCCGACGTCATCGACGTTGTCATCGCTCGCCTGGCCGCAACAGCCACCGGTGTTCCACGACTCCCCCACCCCGTCGGGGTAGGCGACCACGAACTTGGCGGAGTCGGCGAGATCGTTCCAGCCGTACTGGTTTTCCGCCTGCTTGGCGCTGCCGGTCCAGCCGTGCAGCATCACCACCAGCGACGCCGCCGGCGCCAGACCTTTGGGGACGTACAGCCGGTACTCACGGTCGACGCCCCCCACGTTGATCGTGTGCAGACTCGCTCCAGGGGTGAACTGGGCGGTGACCGCACCCGACGGTGCGCAGCCCGCGATCAGGAAAAGGGCCCCCAACAACGCGATTCGGCGAGCCCACACGGCTAGCCCAGGTGCTCGCGGAGAAAGGCGATGTCGTCCTTGCGGCCCTCGTCGGCCGTCTCACAGATCACCGGCGCATCGGCGGCCTGGACGACCGCCACCAGAAGCTGCGGATCGATCTGTCCCATACCGAAATTGGCGTGCCTGTCAGCGCCGGAGCCCTTCGCGTCCCGGGAGTCGTTGCAGTGCACCAGGTCAATGCGCCCGGTGATGCTCTTGATGCGCTCGACGGCGTCGATCAGCTCCTCACCCGCGGCCCAGGCATGGCAGGTGTCCAGGCAGAACCCGATACCGGTATCGGCGATGCGCTCCCAGAGTCGGGCGATGGTGTCGAAGTGGCGCGCCATCGCGTGATCGCCGCCCGCGGTGTTCTCCAGATAGACCGGCATGTCGGTCTCCAGCGCGGCCAGGGCTTTCACCCACCGCTCGAAGCCGGCCTCCATGTCGTTGTCATCGGCGTGACCGCCGTGCACGATCACCGCCGTGGCGTCGATCTCGCTGGCAGCATCGCAGGTGTCCTGCAGGATCTTGCGCGACGGGATGCGCACCCGATTGTTGGCCGAGGCCACGTTGATCAGGTAGGGCGCGTGCACGTACAGCGGGATCGACGACGCCTTCAGGGTGTCGGCGTCCTCCCGCGGTTTGGGCTTCTTCCAGCTCTGCGGATTGCCGAGGAAGAATTGCGCCACTTCGGCGCCGTCGGCGGCCGCGGCCGCCAACGGGTCGTCGGTGTGGACATGGGAACCGATCAGCACGGGTTCGAGTCTATGCGCGGCCCCCGAGACGGCGCACGGCCGTCATCGCCGCCAGAACAGATGGTGGGTGACCCCGCTCGGGCTGGGCACCATCTCGTGGTGGTACCGGTCGTCGAGCTCGTCCGGTGACTCCCACAGCCGCGAACCCTCGCCGATCTCGATATCGGCGACCGCCACGTGCAGCGTGTCGACAAGGCCCGCGTCGAGGAATTCACGAACGGTGCTTGCTCCGCCGCCGAGCCGAACATCCTTACCGCCCGCGGCCGCCTTGGCCTGAGTCAGGACGTCCGCCGGCTCGCCGGAGACGAAGTGGAACGTCGTGTCCGACAGCGTCAGGGACGGGCGCTCGTGGTGCGTCATGACGAACACGGGCGTGTGGAACGGCGGCTCGTCGCCCCACCAGCCCTCCCATTCGGGATGGTCCTCCCACGGGCCGCGGTACGGGCTGAACTTGTTGCGGCCCATGATCTCCGCGCCGATGTTGTTGGTGAAGTCGCGGGTGAAATAGTCGTCGAGCCCGCGCGTGCCGCCGGGTTCGCGGCGGCCCACCCAGCTCGCCGTCGCGCCGACCCACGCGAACAGGGCGGGTTGGTCGGCGTCGCCGAACGGGCGCTCGAAGCACTGGTTGAGCCCGGCGCCGAACCCGTCGCGCGACAGCATGAAGTTGTGGACTCTGAGCAGTTGGGTCACGCATTCCTCCTGGAATTCTTCGACTCTCAGAAGGTAGACCTCGACGGGCGGCCGAACTCATCGTTACGTTCGGCAAAGAAAAGAGCCCCCGCGGATGCGGAGGCTCTTTTCCTTGTAGTGACTAGCGGTAGTCGCTGTAGCCGTAATCGTCCAGCGGCACTGCGGCACCGGTCGCCTGGCCGAAGTCCGGGCTGTAGTACTGATCCTCGTAGGACGGGATCGTGTACGCCGCGGCCCGAGCCTCTTCGGTCGGCTGCACCTGGATGTTGCGGTAGCGGTTGATACCGGTACCGGCCGGGATCAGCTTGCCGATGATCACGTTCTCCTTCAGACCCTGGAGCTTGTCGCTGCGGCAGTTGATCGCCGCATCGGTGAGCACCCGAGTGGTCTCCTGGAACGACGCCGCCGACAGCCACGAATCGGTGGCCAGTGACGCCTTGGTGATACCCATCAGCACCGGACGTCCGGCCGCGGGCTCGCCGCCCTCGGCAACGACGCGACGGTTCTCCGACTCGAACTCCGCGCGCTCGGTCAGCGAGCCGGGCAGGAACTCCGTCGAACCCGAGTCGATGATCGTGACGCGACGCAGCATCTGCCGAACGATGACCTCGATGTGCTTGTCGTGGATCGACACACCCTGCGCCCGGTACACCTCCTGCACCTCTTTGACGAGGTGGATCTGCACCTTGCGCGGGCCCTCGACACGGAGCACCTCGTGCGGGTCGGCCGAGCCCTCCAGGAGCTGCTGGCCCACCTCGACGTGGTCACCGTTGACAAGCAAGCGCTCGCTGCCGTCGTCGTGCTTGAACACCTTCAGCCGCTGACGCTTGGAGAGCTTGTCGTACACGACCTCCTCGCTCCCGTCGTCGGGAACGATGGTGATCTTGTAGAACTTCTCGGTCTCCTCCAGCTGCACCCGCCCGGCGACATCGGCGATCGGAGCGCGGTTCCGCGGAATACGCGCCTCGAACAGCTCCTGCACGCGGGGCAGACCACCGACGATGTCGGCGCCACCGGTAACACCACCCTGGTGGAAGGTACGCATGGTCAGCTGCGTGCCGGGCTCACCGATCGACTGCGCGGCCACGATGCCGACCGCCTCGCCGATGTCCACCAGCTTGCCGGTGGCCATCGAGCGGCCGTAGCACATCGCACACACACCGGAGACGCTGGTGCAGGTGAGCACCGAGCGAACCTTGACCGAGGTGATGCCGGCCTCGAGCAGAGCGTCGATCGCCGGATCGCCGAGGTCGTGTCCGGCCACGACGATCACGTTGCCCTTCTCGTCGACCGCGTCGGCGGCCAGCGTGCGGGCGTACGCCGAGGTCTCGACGTGCGGATCGCGGATCAGCGCGTCGCCCTGCAGCTCGGCGAGATCCACCAGGATGCCGCGCTCGGTGCCACAGTCGTGCTCGCGGACGATGACGTCCTGGCTGACGTCGACCAGACGACGGGTCAGGTAACCCGAGTCAGCGGTACGAAGTGCCGTGTCCGCCAGACCCTTTCGGGCGCCGTGGGTGTTGATGAAGTACTCCAGCACCGTCAGGCCCTCACGGAACGAGGACTTGATCGGGCGCGGGATGAACTCACCCTTCGGGTTGGTCACCAGACCCTTCATGCCGGCCAGCGTCCGGGTCTGGGTGAAGTTACCCGTCGCACCGGAGTCCACGATCGTGATGATCGGGTTGTCCTCCGGATAGTGCGCCCGCAGTGCCCGACCGACCTCTTCGGTGGCTTCCTTCCAGAGCTCGACGAGAGCGTCGTTGCGCTCCTGCTTGTTCAGAGCACCGCGCTGGTACTTCTTCTCGACCCCGTCGGCTTCGGCCTCGTAACGCTCGAGGATCTCCTGCTTCTCCGGCGGCACGATGACGTCGGCCATCGAGACCGTGACACCCGACCGGGTGGCCCAGTGGAAACCGGCGTCCTTGAGCTTGTCGACGGTCTGCGCGACGACGATCATCGGGTAGCGCTCGGCCAGATCGTTGATGATCCGGGCCTGGACCTTCTTGTGCATCTGCTCGTTGACGAACGGATACCCCTGCGGCAGAAGCTCGTTGAAGAGCACCCGGCCCAGCGTGGTCTCGGCGGTCCAGGCCATGCCCGGGCGCCAGCCGTTCTCGCCGAACAGTTCGTTCTCGACCTCGTGCGGCGGACGCAGCTGCGTCAGGCGCACCTTGATCTGAGCGCGAACCGACAGCGCACCGCGGTCCATCGCCATGATGGCCTCGGCCGGCGAGCTGTACACACCGGTCTCGGCGACATCCTTGGCCGCGGCGGTGAACTCACCCTGCTCGCCGGGAACCAGCGTGGTCAGGAAGAACAGACCGGTGACCATGTCCAGACGGGGCATGGCCAGCGGCTTGCCCGACGCCGGCGACAGGATGTTGTTGCTCGACAGCATCAGGATGCGGGCCTCGGCCTGCGCCTCGGCGCTCAGCGGCAGGTGAACTGCCATCTGGTCGCCGTCGAAGTCGGCGTTGAACGCCTCACAGACCAGCGGGTGCAGCTGGATGGCTTTGCCTTCCACCAGCTGCGGCTCGAAGGCCTGGATACCGAGGCGGTGCAGGGTAGGTGCACGGTTCAGCAGCACCGGGTGCTCGGCGATGACCTCTTCGAGGACATCCCACACCTGGGGACGCTGACGCTCGACCATCCGCTTGGCGCTCTTGATGTTCTGCGCGTGGTTCAGGTCGACCAGACGCTTCATCACGAACGGCTTGAACAGCTCGAGCGCCATCAGCTTGGGCAGACCGCACTGGTGCAGCTTGAGCTGCGGGCCGACCACGATGACCGAACGGCCCGAGTAGTCGACGCGCTTGCCGAGCAGGTTCTGACGGAACCGGCCCTGCTTGCCCTTGAGCAGATCGGACAGCGACTTGAGCGGACGGTTGCCCGGCCCGGTGACGGGGCGGCCACGACGACCGTTGTCGAACAGCGCGTCCACCGACTCCTGAAGCATGCGCTTCTCGTTGTTGACGATGATCTCGGGCGCACCGAGATCGATCAGTCGCTTCAACCGGTTGTTGCGGTTGATCACGCGGCGGTACAGGTCGTTGAGGTCGGAGGTCGCGAAGCGGCCACCGTCCAGCTGGACCATCGGGCGCAGCTCCGGCGGGATCACCGGCACGGCGTCGAGCACCATACCCATCGGCGAGTTGCCCGACTGCTGGAACGCCGCGACCACCTTGAGGCGCTTGAGGGCACGAAGCTTCTTCTGGCCCTTGCCATTACGGATGGTGTCGCGCAGGCTCTCGGCCTCGGCGTCGATGTCGAAGGTCTCGATGAGCTTCTGGATCGACTCGGCACCCATCGAGCCCTGGAAGTACTCGCCGTAGCGGTCGACCAGCTCGCGGTAAAGGTTCTCGTCGACGATCAGTTGCTTGACGGCCAGCTTGGTGAAGGTCGTCCAGATCTCCTCGAGCCGGTCCAGCTCACGCTGGGCCCGGTCGCGCAGCTGACGCATCTCGCGCTCGCCACCGTCGCGCACCTTGCGGCGCACGTCGGACTTGGCACCCTCGGCCTCGAGCTCGGCCAGGTCGGCCTCGAGCTTCTGGGCGCGGGCCTCCAGATCGGAGTCACGCTGATCGGCGACGGCCTTCTTCTCGACCTCCATCTCGGCTTCGAGAGTGGAGAGCTCGTTGTGGCGCATCTCGTCGTCGACGGCGGTGATGACGTAGGCGGCGAAGTAGATGATCTTCTCGAGATCCTTCGGCGCCAGGTCCAGCAGGTAGCCCAAGCGCGACGGAACGCCCTTGAAGTACCAGATGTGGGTGACGGGCGCGGCCAGCTCGATGTGGCCCATCCGCTCGCGGCGCACCTTGGCGCGAGTGACCTCGACGCCGCAGCGCTCGCAGATGATGCCCTTGAAGCGGACACGCTTGTACTTGCCGCAGTAGCACTCCCAGTCGCGAGTCGGTCCGAAGATCTTCTCGCAGAACAGGCCGTCCTTCTCCGGCTTCAAGGTGCGGTAGTTGATGGTCTCCGGCTTCTTGACCTCGCCGTAGGACCACTGACGAATGTCCTCAGCGGTCGCGAGGCCGATTCGGAGTTCATCGAAGAAGTTGACGTCTAGCACGTAACTCCCTTTCCCCTTTCGGGACTAGATAAATTAGGCGAGATCTTCGACAGAGGCAGATTCGTTGCGCGACAGGTTGATTCCGAGGTTGGCGGCAGCCCGCTCCAGGTCCTCGTCGTCACCGTCCCGCATTTCGATTGCCGCGCCGTCCGAAGACAGCACCTCAACGTTCAAGCACAGCGACTGCAGCTCCTTGAGCAGCACCTTGAACGACTCCGGGATGCCCGGCTCGGGGATGTTCTCCCCCTTGACGATCGCTTCGTAGACCTTGACCCGGCCGACGGTGTCGTCGGACTTGATGGTCAAGAGCTCCTGCAGCGTGTACGCCGCGCCGTAGGCCTGCATGGCCCAGCACTCCATCTCGCCGAACCGCTGACCACCGAACTGCGCCTTACCGCCCAGCGGCTGCTGGGTGATCATCGAGTACGGACCGGTCGAGCGGGCGTGGATCTTGTCGTCCACCAGGTGGTGCAGCTTGAGGATGTACATGTAGCCGACCGTCACCGGGTACGGGAACGGTTCGCCGCTGCGGCCGTCGTAAAGCACGGCCTTGCCGTCACCGTTGACGAGAACCTCGCCGTCACGGTTGGGCAGCGTCGAGCTCAGCAGACCCTGCAGCTCCTCTTCGCGGGCACCGTCGAATACCGGCGTCGAGACGATGCTGTTGGGCTCGGAGCTGTGCAGATCCTCGGGCAGGTTCGCCGCCCATTCGGGAGCACCCTCGATGTTCCAGCCGGCCTTGGCCACCCACCCGAGGTGGGTCTCCAGGATCTGTCCGATGTTCATCCGTCGCGGCACACCGTGCGTGTTCAGGATGATGTCGACCGGCGTGCCGTCCGGGAGGAATGGCATGTCTTCGACGGGCAGGATCTTGCCGATGACGCCCTTGTTGCCGTGGCGGCCGGCGAGCTTGTCACCGTCGGAGATCTTGCGCTTCTGGGCCACGTAGACGCGGACCAGCTCGTTGACGCCGGCGGGCAGCTCGTCGTCATCCTCGCGCGAGAACACGCGGATGCCGATGACCTTGCCGGACTCACCGTGGGGCACCTTCAGCGACGTGTCGCGAACCTCGCGGGCCTTCTCACCGAAGATCGCGCGCAGCAGCCGCTCTTCGGGGGTCAGCTCGGTCTCGCCCTTCGGGGTGACCTTGCCGACCAGGATGTCGCCGTCGCGGACCTCGGCACCGATGCGGATGATGCCGCGCTCGTCGAGATCGGCCAGCACCTCGTCGGAGACGTTCGGGATGTCCCGGGTGATCTCCTCGGCGCCCAGCTTGGTGTCGCGGGCATCGATCTCGTGCTCTTCGATGTGGATCGACGTGAGCACGTCCTCCTCAACCAGGCGGTTGGAGAGGATGATCGCGTCTTCGTAGTTGTGGCCCTCCCACGGCATGACCGCGACGAGCAGGTTCTTGCCCAGCGCCATCTCACCGTTCTCGGTGCACGGCCCGTCGGCGAGCACCTGGCCCGACTCGACCCGCTGCCCGGCGTCCACGATCGGGCGCTGGTTGGCGCACGTGCCGTGGTTGGAGCGGGCGAACTTGCGCATCCGGTAGGTGTGCCGGGTGCCGTCGTCGGCCATCACGGTGATGTAGTCGGCGGAGACCTCCTCGACCACACCGGCCTTGTCGGTCACGACCACGTCGCCGGCGTCGATGGCGGCACGCAGCTCCATGCCGGTGCCCACCAGAGGTGCCTCGCTGCGCACCAGCGGAACCGCCTGGCGCTGCATGTTGGCACCCATCAGGGCGCGGTTGGCGTCGTCGTGCTCGAGGAACGGGATCATCGCGGTCGCGACCGACACCATCTGGCGCGGCGAGACGTCCATGTAGTCGACGTCGGTCGACGGCACGAACTCGACCTCGCCACCCTTACGGCGAACCAGAACGCGCTCCTCGCTGAAGCGGCCCTTGTCGTCGGTCGGCGAGTTGGCCTGCGCCACGACGTGGCGGTCCTCTTCGTCGGCCGTCAGGTAGTGGATCTCGTCGGTGACAACGCCACCCTCGACCTTGCGGTACGGGGTCTCGATGAAGCCGAACGGGTTCACCCGCGCGTACACCGACAGCGAGCCGATCAGACCGATGTTCGGACCTTCCGGGGTCTCGATCGGGCACATCCGGCCGTAGTGGCTGGAGTGCACGTCGCGGACCTCCAGGCCGGCGCGCTCACGGGACAGACCACCCGGGCCCAGCGCCGACAGGCGGCGCTTGTGGGTCAGACCCGACAGCGGGTTGTTCTGGTCCATGAACTGCGACAGCTGGCTGGTGCCGAAGAACTCCTTGATCGCCGCCACGACGGGACGGATGTTGATCAGGGTCTGCGGCGTGATCGCCTCGACGTCCTGGGTCGTCATCCGCTCGCGTACGACGCGCTCCATGCGGGACAGGCCGACCCGGATCTGGTTCTGGATCAGCTCGCCGACGGTACGCAGGCGACGGTTGCCGAAGTGATCGATGTCGTCGACCTCGACCGGAACCTCGACGCCGCCGGGGGCGGTCATCGAGTTCTGGCCCTCGTGCAGGCGCACCAGGTATTCGATGGTCGCGACGATGTCCTCTTCGGTCAGCGTCGAGCTGGTGATCGGCTGGCCCGCGTTGAGGCCCAGCTTCTTGTTGACCTTGTAGCGGCCCACCCTGGCCAGGTCATAGCGCTTGTCCTTGAAGAAGAGGTTCTCCAGCAGGGTCTGCGCCGACTCCTTGGTCGGCGGCTCGCCCGGACGCAGCTTCCGGTAGATGTCCAGCAAAGCCTCGTCGGTGCCGGCGGTGTTGTCCTTCTCCAGCGTCGACATCATGATCTCGGAGAAGCCGAAGCGCTCGCGGATCTGCTCGTTGGTCCAGCCGAGCGCCTTCAGCAGCACGGTGACCGGCTGGCGGCGCTTGCGGTCGATGCGCACACCGACGGTGTCGCGCTTGTCGACGTCGAACTCCAGCCACGCACCGCGGCCGGGGATCACCTTGACGCTGTGCAGCGTCTTCTCGGTGGACTTGTCGATGCTCTCGTCGAAGTACACACCCGGCGAGCGGACCAGCTGGCTCACCACGACACGCTCGGTGCCGTTGATGATGAAGGTGCCCTTCTCGGTCATCATCGGGAAGTCACCCATGAAGACCGTCTGGCTCTTGATCTCACCAGTGTTGTTGTTGATGAACTCGGCCGTGACGAACAGCGGGGCCGCGTACGTCATGTCCTTGTCTTTGCACTCGTCGACCGGAGCCTTGACCTCGTCGAAACGCGGGTCGGAGAAGCTCAGCGACATCGAGCCCGAGAAGTCCTCGATCGGCGACAGCTCGGTGAGCACCTCTTCGAGGCCACCCACCGGGTTGACGTCACCACGCGCCTCGGCGATCGCGCGCCAGCGCGGCGAGCCGATCAGCCACTCGAACGACTCCGTTTGGACGTCGAGCAGGCCGGGTACCTCAAGAGGCTCGCGCAGCTTGGCGAAGGAAATTCGTTTTGGTGCTCCGGGGACGGAGTTAGAAGTAGTAGTCGTTTTGCTCTGGCTAGAGACTGCCAAGATGCATCCTTCCAGCACCTAATGCGACAGCCGGACGGCATCCGAGAGGTCGCGATATCTGCGTCGGTTCGGCTGGCCTACTCGAGGCCCGGCCTGTCCCCGACGCACACGACACGCAAACAGATCTCTGAGCTGGGCGTCTGAAATCAGACGTTAGAGACCGGCGGTGTCAGGTGCAGGTTGAGGTGGGCAGGAGGCAGCCAGCGCAACGTCCAACAATAGCGCAAGACGGCGCATTCCTCAACAAGCTCATGCCGGGCGGGCTGACGCTGGCTGGCGATCTGGCTACCCATGCACACATGCTGGTCAACAGACTGACCCGTTTGTGCCCTTCCGTCAAGGGAAACGCGGTGTTTGGTGTGGAAAATACGCCCTTCAGGCAGCAACCGTGGCGGCTGCCGCGGCGGCAGGCTGAGTTGGCAGGACAATCGCGGCCGTGGGGCCCATAATGATCGATTCGCCGGCGGTGCCGTAGAGCCCGTACTGCGGGGCGTCGGGCCCGGCGCCCACGTAGAAATCGTTGATCCAGCCGGCGGCCAGCGTGTGTACGGCGGTGGCATTGCCGGGTGCGGACGGCCGCACGAAGATCGCGGCGAAGAAGTCGAAGAACGGGTCGGAACCGATCACCGAGTCGGTGTGCGAGCCGTTGACGAGCTCGACGCCGACGAACTGATCCGGGCGGTCGGCGATCAGATCCGTGGTGGTTCGACCGAAGGCATTCCACGGCTGCGCCGGCGCCGCGATCTGGTAGACGGGAATGCCGTCCAGAGTGGCCAGGGCGTCGGCCAGGCCGTCGCCGTTGGTGACGCCGTCGAACATCACCACACCGAGTAGGTGGTTGTCGTCACCGGGCGCCAGCGACTTGACGTAATCACTGCCGGCTGCCACCGCCAGTCCCCCGCCCGCGGAATGCCCGGAGAGCGTGAAATCCTCCGGCAGCGTCCCCTGATAGCCGGCATTACTGGCGCTGATGGTCAACGCCGCGCGCTCGCCCAGGAACAGATCGGCCACCCCCTGCTGCATCGCGGGGTTGTTGATCGTGCAGGTCGGACAGGTCAGCGGCGCGAACGACGGCAGGGTTGTCGCAACCACGATGCTGTTGGTCTGCTGCGCCAGTGAGCGAGCCAGCACGGTGTAGAAGGACTTGTTGGCCAGGAATCCGTGCTGCAGATAGATGATGCCGTTGGCTTGTACCGAACCGTCGGCCTGTGTCGGGAAATACCAGTCGGCGGGTGCGTTGTAGGTGCGCGAGCCCACCTGGATGGTCAGCGTGGTGTTGCCGGTCTTCACTCCGGTCACCCCGTTGGCGGTCGGGGACGTGACGGCCGTGGGGCCGGGGTTGCCGGCCACCGGCGTCACCGGCGCCGAGCTCGATGAGCCGCCGAATATCAGCGGCATGATGAGGTCGGTCCACTTCTTCATCAGCTTCTCGATCGGTCCGAGCTGGCTGGCCAGCGGTGTGGGCAGCACGACCGCGGACGCGTCGCCCATGATGATCGGCTGGCCTGCGGAGCCATAGATGCCGTACTGCGGCGCGTCGGGTCCGGCGCCGACATACATGTCGTTGATCCAGCCGGTGCTGAGGGTGTCGACGGCGGAGGTGTTCCCCTTGGGCGAGGGCTTGGTGACCAGCTGGGCGAAGAAGTCGATCACCGGGTTGCTGCCCAGCATCGCGTCGACATGCGACCCGTTCACCAGGACGACGCCGTCGAACTGGTCGGGCCGCAATGCCAGGAGCTCATCGGTGGTGTTGCCGAAGGTGTTCCACACCTGGGCGGGCGCCGCGATCTGGTAGACGGGAATGTCGAGGGTGTCCAGGCTGGCGATCGCCTGCGGCAGCGTGCCGTTCATCGTGACGCCGTCGTACATCACCACCCCGAGGAGATGGTTCTCGTCGCCCGGCGCGAGGTCGTCGACGTAATAGCCGCCGACTGACGACGACCATCCGCCGCCGGCGGAGTGCCCGGCCAGGATGAAGTCCTCCGGCAGCGTGCCCTCGTACCCGGCCTGGCTGGCGCTGATGGTCAATGCCGAGCGATCGCCGAGGAACATCGTGGCCGCGGCCTTCTGCATCGGTACCCCGTAGAGGGTGCAACCGCCACACCTCAGCTGAGGGAACGACGGCAGCGTGGGTGCCACCACGATCGAGTTGGTGTCCTTAGCCAGCTGGGTGGCCAGCGCCGAATAGAACGCCTTGTCGGCCAGGAACCCGTGCTGCAGCCAGATGACGCCGTTGGCCTGCACCGTGCCGTCGGCCTGGGTCGGGAAATACCAGTCGGCCGGCGCGTTGAAACCGCCGTTGATCGGGATCGTCAGCGTCGAATGCCCGACCTTGACGCCGGTGACACCGTTGGTGGCAGGCGGGGTTACGACCGCCTGGGTCGACGGCGACGCCGCGGCGGGGCGGGCGCTGGTGCCGGTCGCGGGCGGGGCGGCGGTGTCCGCGGCGCCGAAGACCGAGAGAACGCCGGCGAGGACCTTCGCCGGGGTGATCGCTGTGCGCCGGGCGCCCGCCTGCGGGGTACCGGCCGCCGTCGGCGCGGGCTTGGCGGTCGCCTTCGGGATGCGCATCCCCGAGACCACGGCCGCGGGTGCGACGCGGTGCCGGCCCGTCGCGGCCGCGGCGGGCGAGGAGCTGGTCGACGACGTCGCCTGCGAGCTGGACGTCCCCGAGTGGTCGGCGCTGCCGCCCGTGTCTGCCGTCGCGGTGCCGCTACCTACCAGGAGGGCCGCGCCGATACCGGCGAAGACGGCTACCGTCCCCCACCAGATCCGCCGGTTGCGTGGCACCCAGCCTCCTCCTCAACGTCGGGCAAACGCTATCGGAGGGAAGGGCCGCGCGAACCCGTTTTGCTCGAATACCCCGAAAAGCAGCTGACACCCGCACATTTGGATGCACGGGTGTCAGCTGAGCGGGGCGAAATCGGCTAGCTGCCGTCCTCGCCGGCGAAGGTGTGGGTGTGCAGCTTGTGGGTGCCGTCCAAGTCGTCGCGGATAGCTTCCTGGGCGGCCGGGGGCAGGGTGTGCAGGATCTGGCGGACCCGTTCCTGGCGGCGGCGCACCGCGTCACGCTCGGGCATGCCCGGGGTGACGGTCAGCTGCGGGGGCACACCCTCGATCTCCTCGACACCACCATCGTGATGACCGGCATCGACAAGGGCCTGCTCCTCGGCCATCGTGGCCTCGTCCTTCTCCTCCGACATACCGATCGGACCGATACGGCGGCCGTTGAGGAACTGACGCACCACCGGCTCCTCGGAGGTCAACAGCACCTCACG
>SNWL01000006.1 GCA_004362315.1 Mycobacterium sp. BK086 | reverse complement strand
AATCTCAACGTAGCCAGGACTTTACCGCTATGCCGGGTCCGCAGAACGTCTACAAGGTCACCCCACCACCCCAACAACCATCGTCACCGTCACCGGCTAGGCCCGCGTCGAACTCCTCGGGCGGGGGTGGTCTGAAAATAGCGGCGGTAGTGATTGGGGCCGTTGTCGCCGTGGCCGCCATCATCGCCATCATCATCAACCTCACCCAACACGACACCAGTCGCTCGACGGCATCGGTGACAGCTACTACGACGGCGTCGAAAACCTCAGCGCCGGAGCGATCTTCCTCAACAACAGTGAGTTCGACGGCGAGCACGGGCGGCGTGGTAACTGTCACGGTGCAACCGCAACAAGCCGTCGGTGTCGTCGTCGGGACGTGTGACGAAGGGGGAACCTGTGGCGTCAAGCAACGTGATGCGCCGTATGCCGCCGCACCACGTCTGTACCCGGACGACCTCCGCGATGGCATCAGGGTGACCCTGATCTGTCAGACGATTGGTGACAGCCGGACGAGTGCGGGCCATGGCACCAGCACTGTTTGGTACCGGCTCGACAACGGAGCTTACGTGAATTCGGTCTACCTGGCCGTCACGGCGGGCCCCGTTCCGATGTGCTGATGCCGACGTGATCGGCCGGCACTGGGCGTTGGTATGGGCCGCCATGGCCTGCGCGGCTGAGATTGTTGTATCCGGTTGCGGCCCAGCAACGTCTACGATTGATCCGTCCTCCAGCTCCGGAGTGTCTGCTGCTAAGCAACTGCCCCCGACACAGCCCGCAATGAATGGCCCTGGCAGCATATCGAGTCCGGTCGATGCCAACGGTTGGGAGACAACCGGCTTATCGGTGCAGGGGCGGCCCATCCGTGTCCGGAGTTTTGGGCATGGCCCGCGTCGGGTGCTGTTCATCGGCGGCATTCACGGCGACGAAGCCGAAGGAACCTTCTCGACCGCCCAACTCCCGGAGGCGTTTGCCATTGCCGGACTCGACGACGCGGTGACTTTGACAATCCTCGAGGACGCCAATCCAGACGGCCGTGCCGCGGGAACCCGGACTAACGCCAATGGCGTTGATATCAATCGAAATTTCCCGGCCAAGAACTTCGACACGAGTAACCCCGCGTATGGGTTGTCACCATTGAGCCAGCCGGAGTCGCGTGCCGTATACGAGACGATCGAGCGGGTTCGCCCGGACCTGGTGGTGGCAATGCACTCGTGGGCGGGGCGACAGTTCCTCAACTACGACGGTCCTGCCCGGGGTCTTGCCGAGCAGTTTTCCACGCTGAGTGGACTCGAAGTAGAGGAGTCCACATCGTTCGCGCCGACGCCGGGGTCGCTGGGCTCTTATGTCGGGCGGGACCGCGGTATCCCGATTCTCACAATCGAAGTGCTCAAAGGCTCCTCCCCTGAGGCTGTTTGGGGAAAAGTACGGGAGGCATTGCTGCGGGTCATCGCGGGATGACAGTGAGTCATTGCCGTGCGTGGATCACCAAGTACACCGGCCCGACCTGAAGTTGACTGCCGTTGGTCAATAGGGTGCGTGCGCCGCTGTAATTCTCGAAGTGTTCGATCTGACCATTGTTCAACACAATGGTGGAAACGTTCGGCGGCAGCTCCCGAACGAAGACGTCGTCTTCGATGTTGCCGCCGATCGTAATGGGCTGCAGGCCCAGACCGATCTGAGTGGTCTCACCGGGAGCCCAGATCACTTCGAGGCTCGCTTCGCGAAAGAGCTTCTCTACCACATACATTGCGAGGCCAAGAGAGAGGCCAAGGGTGGCAATACCGACGACACGCCCCCAGGTCTCCGGCAGTTGTTGGGCGATCAGGACGAAGCTGATACCGCCGATACAACCCCCGACGAAACCGGCAGCAATTCCCCGCCCTACGCCGAGATTCGGGACGGTACGGGACAGCAGACCGCCGATGAGGGCACCGGCTATACCCCAGCAGAACGTTCGCAGCACATAGTTTTTGAACTCAAATGAGTCAACGGGGATCAAGTAGACGGCCTGGGCCACGGCTCCCGCCACAAACCCGGCTGCCGCTCCGAACAGCCAGGTGAGGCCTATGCGCCCGGGCCGTAGTTCGCGCCGTTGATGCCAGGCATCGGAGAGGAATAGCGCCGTGGCAATGACACTGGTGAAGAGGAGCGACCAGAGGCCTGTCACCCATATCGTCATCAATCGGCTTGTCGAATACTCCTGAGGAACAACTTCAGCGAGCAACGCGCCGACGGCTCCGCCGAGTGCTCCAGCAGATAGGTGGAGAATGAGCTTGTTTGAGCGCAGCTTCCCGAGCACGTCGCCGGCCTGGGTCGCCGACGGTGGCGCAGCGTAGTAGGGCGGTCCCATCGGCTGTTGCGGGCCGTACGGGCCGGGTTGCTCGTATCCAGGCGCCGGATACCCCGGTGGTGGACCCATGGGCGGCGGTGCCGTGGGATACGGCGAATGCTGAGGGTGCGGCTGGTGGGCGGCAGGTGCCGCTGGGGATCCTCCGACCGTATAGCCCGCACCGAACCTGCTCGGGGGCAGATTGTCAGTCACGCAAACGGTCTAGCACTAGCGGTGTCGATGCGTCGAGTAGCTAAGCGGGATTCATACGAACGGACGACAGCTGCTGCGGAAACGGGACTACGGATCGACCGTGAAGGGTTGCTCGCCGTGAATGTGCTGACCTTGTTTGGTGTCGACGTCAACGACGTAGGTGTACTGCCCTGGCGCTTTTAGTGCGAACTTCCAATGGCCGCTCTCGGCAAATCCGTTGACGCTCTGGTTGGCCGAATAGACGCTGTTTCCGTTGCCATCGAGCACTGTTGAGGTCTCATGGCCCCAGACGGTGGAACCGTCGGCCGTGTTCCAAGTTAAGGTGAGATCGACGACCCAATGTCCATTCGCGGTGCGACCGAGTTGGAAGTGGTTGGGTTCGACTTCGGAGCCGTAGGCAACGCCACGCTGCAATTTGATCGTCAACTGAAGGCTGGCCGGATCTGCATGTGCCGGTGCCCCGAGGCCACACGCGAGCAGACCTGCGGCGAGTGTTGCTGTCGCCGCGCGATGGGTGACGATACGGTTGCCGCGGCGTCGTGTCTGCACAGTGTGCCTTCTGTCCACGGCTTTGAACCCTAGCGCTGGAGGTGGGTCAACGAGCTTGAAATCTAGCCGACTGCTGATGTATTCGTACGAATGGCCGACAAGGACTCAACCGGCACACTCGATCAAGCCTCGATGGTTGCGGGCGGTCTTGAATCTGGTGTCATGATCGGCAGACTCGCTTGCCGTCACGGATTCGGAGACGCCACCGACTAATGTCAACTCGCCAGTGTGATGTCCGAATCAGTACCACGGGACTTTATAGGCTCCCTCTTCGACGGGTGTCAGATGTGCACGTGCGAGGGCGATGGTCGTCAGGAATCCCGAGGAGGAAGCAATGCGTTTCAATCCACCACCCAATTGGCCGGTTTCTCCGGGGTTCTATCCGGAGCCGGGGTGGAGGCCGGATCCTGACTGGCCGCACGCGCCCGCCGATTGGCAGTTCTGGGTCAATGACACCACCGAGACCTCGTCGGCAGCAATCCCTCATGCGTACGTAACCAGCCGCCAGCCATCTGAGCATCAGGGACGTGCCACAACGGATTACGCCCAAGCCCTGACCGGCGGCGCGCACCAATCGGCAGTAGGCGTCGGGCGGAGACGGCGGGTACTCCTCAGCGTCGGTGCAACGATCGTAGTCGCCGCCACCGCCATAGCCGCAATCCTGCTGTGGCCTCGCGAAGGAGCGCCGAAGCGGATCGTGACGCATCTGGCCGCAACGATCGACATCGGTGACTTCCCGCTGGATATGGCCCTGGACCCGAGTGGCCGCGAACTTTACGTCTCGCAGTACGAGGGAACGACTGTCTCCGTAGTCGACTTGTCGAGCAGGCAAGTCGTCGGCGCAATTCCGGTGGGCAAGAAGCCATCAGGGCTGTCTTTGTTGACCGCTGGCCAAAAGTTGTATGTCCCCCTGCTGGAGAACGCGACGGTGGCTGTCGTCGACACGACCACCAACTCGGTAGTTAAAACAATTCCGGTGGGCGAGTCGCCCACAGCCACGGTCGTCAATCAAAACAATGCGCAGCTCTACGTAGCCAACGAAAGCAGCAAGACCGTGTCCGTCATCGACACCGCGTTCGACACTGTCAGCACCACACTCGAGCTAAGTGGCTCGCCTTTTGATATTGCGGTCGACGAGTCAACGCGAATTGTGTTCACAGCCAACGACGAAGGATCGATAGGGGTCATTGACGGCACCACCAACACCATCAAACCTCCAATTGGTGTCGGTGTCCAAACGGCCGCACTCGCCGTCGATTCACAAGCAGGAACGGTCTTTTCGGCTGACTTCGCTAACGGGACGGTGTCGGCTGTCAACATCACCACAGGAAAAATCCCCTGGACCACCAACGTTGGTGCGCATCCTCGAGAACTGGCATTCGACCCCTCAGGTCCCATTCTCTACGTTGCGATGCAGGATGCGCAGATGATCAAGGCGATCGATCCAAACACCCGCGAGATCATCCGGGAGATCCATACAGATGGTCGGCCGACGAGTCTGATGTGGGATTCTGAAGCTGGCGAACTGCTTGTAAGTCTTGGTTTCGACCATAAGGTGGCCGTCTTTGCGCCGTGACGGCTCTAATCGGATTGCGCATGCGAACGAACTGTCCAGAGCGTTGTCTGTCGATTCGTAGATTAGCTAGCCAGCGGCAGTATCTGCAGACGGCGCCCGCAAACCCCGTTGGGTTGAAATGAGGTCCACACGATTGCGTTGTGCTATCGGAGCACTCGCTCGGTGGAGACCCACTCACCGTCGGTGAAGTGATGCGTAACTTCGATCGTCGAGTCGGGTGGGAAGCCGAGATCGGCTGTTGCTCCGCTGGTGTCTGCGTAGACCAACTTCTCGTCGGTGACTATTGCCGAACCGTCGATCCGCACGTGATCGAAGTACCGGATTTCACCGTAAGTCTCACCGTGGACCGGTGACGTGCCGGGCATGATCGTGTCGCCTATGGGCTCGGGTGTCGATGGGTTGGAAAAATCGAATACCCGTAGGAATTTCATCATGGATGTGCGCCCAGCACAGCACATGTCGAAGGTGGAGCCGAAGCATGTGAAGCCGATGACCGCATCGGCGGTCCCGTCCCCGTTGGCGTCGATCGGGCCGACCAACTTGGCATCCGTGATCGACGCGCCCCCGAATTGGCCGGACGAAGTCTGCGCTTCACCCTTGCCGTTCGTCACTGTGATCGGCACCGAGTGTTTCCAACCCGTAGAACCGTCTCCGCATGATCCAGCGGGAAACGTCATGCTGCGAATGATGTTGTCGGCGCCGACTTCGGGCAGCGCAGGGGCGCTTTGCAGCTTGTCGGTGTGCGATGTCGCTTGCTGGTTCGACGGTGAGTGAGTGTTGGACGCCCACAGCGCAACGCCGGTGACCACGAGGACCGCCGCCACCACCGCGATGATGACGGCGGTCCGCGGCGATCGCGGCACCGCTCGGTAGCTGCCCGGCTCCGGGGGTTCGTAGCCGATGTCCTGCTCCGGCCACTCCTCTGCAGGCCCCGGTGGGAAAGCCTCTTCAACGATCCAGAACTGCCAACCCGGGGGAGGCGCCGGCCACGACGGATCTATCGGCCGCCCAGGCCCCGGCGACCAGTTCGGTGGCACTGGCCAATTCGGCGGCACGTTGAACCGCATCAGGATGGATCCTCCCTCGTGATCAATGCCGGGCGTCTCCCCGTTTGCGCCATGAATCGGGATGCTACTAGCCGACGCGTTCGACCCGTCCCGGGCTGACAAAGACACTGTGCCCGGTGTCGTCATTGGTGAAGGTTAAACCCGACGCCGTGGAATCGACGGTCCATCCGATGGCTGTGTAGGTGGCGTGGTCGATCTGTTGCCACTCGACCAAGCCAAAGTTGCCGACGACCCACTCAGACGTGCCGTCGGCGCGGAACCGGAACCCGTTGGCGGGCTGGCCATAAAGCTCCGGCGGGTTGGTGTAGCGCGCCCCACAATCCACCTCTGACGACATGATCATGCACCATGTGTCGCCAGACTTGGCTTTGATGTACACCAGGTTATTGCTCGTTGGCGATAGCGCTGTCGGTTTGGCGATGGGCCCGCTTTGTGGCTTGCAGCGGCAGAGGACGATGGTCTCGACGGTGCCGTTTGAGGGGTTGTTGGTGCCGGCGCTGGTATAGCCGTCGATAACCATTTGATAGGCGGCGTCGGTGTTCGGGTCGGCGTCGTAGGTCACCGTCGTGGTTCCACCGCTGTTGGGTGTGGTGGACAGGGGCCCGCCGTAGAGTTCGGTTGCCTTACTCAGCGGTGAGCCGACGGTGAGTCCGTCGATGGTGCGGCCGCCGTTGCGGGGGCGGATGGCGTCGAGCGTTCCGTCGGTGAAGTCGTAGTCGCAATCGCGCCAGACCACGGTGATCCGGCCGGTGGTGCCCGCGTCCGGAAAGTCGGAGTGCTTGGTGCGGATATCGGCGACGTTGGCGCCGAGTTCGATGTCGCCAATACCGTTGGATGTCAGTGCGGTTTGGGCTTGGCCGGGGTCCTGGGTGGCAATCAGCCGGGCGGCGAGTTGGCTGGCATTGGCGGCTTGCACGAATATGCCGCCTGTGGCGGCCGCGATGCATTTCAGCTGATCACTGGCCGGCCCATCGGTCTTGAATCCGACCGTCGAGATGACGAGTTGGGGATGCGTGTGTTTGATCTGGCTCGCCCTATCACACGGTGCGCTGTCGCAGGTGTCCTCACCGTCGGACACCAGCACGATCGCTTGCGCCGAATCGTCGGCAGGGAGCTGTGCCGCAGCTCTGTCCAACGCCAGGCCGATCGGGGTGTACCCCGACGCGTTCAGCCCGTCGACATGGGCACGCATCTCATCGCGGTTGAGCGGGCCCAACGCGATTACCCGCTGGACGTCCTGACATCCCGCATCATGCTCGGATTCTGTTGAACCAGTGCCCATACCGTAGGTCTCCAGCCCGACCGTCGCGTCATCAGGCAGAGCGTCGACAAGGCCCCGGGCCGCGGTCTTGGCCGCATCGATCCGTGGCCCCGGCGCATCGGCCTGATTCATTGAGCCCGATGCATCCAAAATCAACACCGTTGGCACGCTGACCGACGCGGGTGTCGGGGCCTCGCCAGGCTTTGATGAAGGTTCGGCGCCTGTCGGCGAGTGTGTGCCAAACGTCCACGCCGCAACTCCGACCAGAGCTACGAGAGCTACCACCGTTGCAACGATGCCCGCGTGCATCATCGATCGCGATACCCGACGACGAGCCTCAGTGCCGCGCGGCTCGGATGCGGCACCCTGCCCCGGCCATTCTTCTTCGACTTTTGATGATTGTTCGTCGACGACCCAGAACTGCCAGCCCGGGGGCGGTGCCGGCCAGGACGGATCGACCCGCCGCCCCGGCCCCGGTGACCACCCCGGAGGCACCGGCCAATTCGACGGCGGGTTGAAGCGCATCAGCATGAACCCACGCCTACTTGCGTCATCAGGAGGATGCTACGGACAACGGCGTCGCGGCAGTCAGCGTTGGTCGGGCACAGACGAAAGCACGTGTGGGTTCAGATGTTCGTACGACATCAAGTCTGTGCAGCGCCCAGCCATCCCGTGTCAGGATGAGCGACATTGCTGCCACGAGGACGGACTCGAAGTATGTCGACGACTCTTGATGCGGTGTTGAGCATCCATGCCTTCGCCGATCGACAGGTTCTTTCTCAGTCGACAGAGATACTCGCCCGCCGCGGAATTCGCGGCTTCAGGTTCTCGTTCTTCTCCGGCCCGGCCTGGCTGCTCATCTTCCTCGTTCTCGGTGGATGGTATTTCAAGTACCGCAAAACGAATCCCGAGAAGGCCAAGAAGATCGAGCAACGCCTGAGGGGCGCATCCTCGTCGGTGGCGGATCGATTCAAGACGGGATTGGGCGCCGGGTCAGGTACCAACGGGGTTGACGGCCGACCCTACGGTCTAGGCCGCGTTGACCCACGAACGGCTCAGACTGCCAGCCTTGACGAGTTCCGCGCCAAACGTTTCAATCCGCCGCCCAACTGGCCGCCGATGCCGCCGGGCTGGACACCAGACGCCGAATGGAAACCAGACCCGTCGTGGCCGCCCGCTCCGCCGGGGTGGCAGTTCTGGGTCGCGTGACGGTCCGGCCGGGTCAGCCGTCACACGACAGTAACGCACTGTGGCACAACGTAAACGGATGATAACTTGACCCGAGGCGCAGGTGCGCGCCTGCCGGTTAAGTGCGGACCAAAATGACGTCAGTTGTCCGTCTGCACGGCGACCTCGAGTTCACTCTTGGACGCGTAATAGCAAGCGCCGGTGAGGGAACCATCTACGAGGTGGCCGACCGACCCGAGTGGGTCGCCAAGATCTTCCACCGGGACAAATCCGACCTGGCCGACAGACGCGACAAGCTCGCCGCGATGATCGAATCGCCGCCGCCGGGTGCAACGGGCACCGATGGGTTCGTCGTGCTCACTTGGCCGCTACACCTCATCGACACCCGAGACATGCTCGGCTATGTGATGCCGCGTATCGACACGGGGAATGCGGTTGAAATCCACACTGTGAGTAATCCATCCAACCGGATGAATCCGCTGCCCTCCGCTCCGCAGTGGACTCCGCGGATGACGTGGCGGCACCTGTTGCATGTGGCGGCCAACCTCTGCCACGCCGTGGATGTCGTACACCGTGTTGATGCAGTAATAGGCGATTTTCAGGAACGCAACATACTGGTCAATGACACGAGCCGCGTCACCCTCGTCGACTGCGATTCGATCCAGTTCGCGGATTCGCGAGGACGCCAGTTCTTCTGCGGGGTAGGACGTCCGGAGTTCACGGCCCCTGAACTCGTGGGTCTGGACCTATCTGCCGCGGTGCGACACAAGCCGTCCGACCTCTTTGCGCTCGCCATTCATATACATCTCCTGCTCATGGGTGGGAACCATCCATTTCTTCGAGGCATGTGGACCGGCAGTGGCGACCAGCCGAGCCCATTGACCTTGGCCGCAAGCGCGGACTGGGCAGGTGGGCCCGGATCGGCCCTGCGCACACACCCATTGGCGCCGTCTCCCAGCTTCCTTCCCGGTGAGGTTCGTCAGCTCTTTGGGCGCGCCTTCACTGCTGGTGCTCGCGACCCGTCAGCGAGGCCGGATGCCAGGGAATGGCGTGACGCGCTGCAAGCAGTCAAGTTGACCGAGTGTTCGAGCCTGCACCAGGTGCCCGTAGGTGCCGGCCGCTGCCCTTGGTGTGCGATCGAGGCCGAGCGGATTCATCGGCGTGCTACACCGAAACAAACTGTGGTACAGGGCGGCTCATCGACGGCCGCTGGAACCCACACTCCGCACGTGGACAGTTCAGCTGGACAGGCAACCGCCGCGAGCGGGCATGCGACGCCTCCGACGAGGAAGTCGCGCCCGAAGCCGAAAACGACCCGGATGAGCGCACGCCCTCCCAAACCGATCGCCTCGTCCAAGCCCAAACCGAAGGGAGGGCAACCCGACAACTTCTCGGAGGCTATGGGCCAGAGCCTCTACACCCTGTTTAAGATCGTGGGAATCCCGCTCGCCGTCCTCGTGGTCGTGATGACGCTATGGATCCTCATCTACTCGTTTAGCCGAGCAATGGGCGCGAGCTGACGCAAGATCTGACGAAGACTCTAGGGCCTCGGCCGGCGTTCATCGCCGGTATACGTTGTGCCGGCGGCGAATCGCTTACTGGATTCTTCCAAGATCTGTGCGATGCTCGGTGCCGTGGGTCGGCCTGGCGCTGGTGTCGCTGGGCCGGTCGGCTCCGGCCCGGGATTCGGTGTCGAGGTCTGACCGGTTGTCGCTGAGGCAATTCGGGCCGGCGCGCCGCCCGGAGCTGCGCGAAAGATCTTCGGAACGGGACCAGTCTTGGGCGAAGTGGTGTCGATTGCCGCGGCCTGTTCACCGGTTCGGAATATCCGAGGTGACGGTTGTGGGGGCAACTCGGTCAACGGAAAACTTTGTGGAGCAACGCCATCAACCTCTTCCGGCGCGACTTGCCTGACGTCGATCGGTCTTGCCCCGAGCCGGCTGATCAGCACGATCGCGCACAGAACGGCCAGTGTCAGTAGGCACACCACGATGTCGAAGCTGCTTGTGATCTGGTGTGCCAGATCATTGCCGTGAACCGGATTGTATCGCGGCTGGCTGGCACCGTAGTCCATCCTGGGCGCAAGCATCACGCCCAGCGCGACGTGCGAAATAGCCAGAGCGAGAAGCACTCCACCCAGTGCCACGCCAAGAACACCAGACCGCCGGTCGCTGTCGAGTCTCCTTCGTAGCCACACGGCCAGTGCCGTGGCACCGGCATCGAGCACGATCAGCACCGAGGTGCCGTAGGTGGAGTAGGGCAGTTTCAGGTTGGCGATGACCACGAGGTCGGTGATCCGCAACGCGGTGGAGCTGGCGAACCAGACGATAATCAGGAGCAAGCACTTTCGAGCCACGTCACGCCACTGCGACCCGCCGCGACGGCCCGACAGGCGTCGGCCTGCCAGCGTCCACGGGGCCACAATGGCTGCCGCGCCGACCCAGGCGAGATACCCCTCGAATCCCACCGACGTCGTCGACGTCGTCTGGGCGATGCCGTGGAATGCATCGATGTCTCGGCCGAGCCCGGTGCTCCACACCGTCAGTCCGGCCATCACCGCAGCGGTGCCCAGGATCACCGTCGACAATCGACTGGATTCCTGGTCCTGCAGCAGCCAGCGCGTGGCAACCAGTACGACCACCAGTGCTGCGGCCGCGTAGATGATCGTCATGCCGACAACGGTGGCGCTTTGCTCGCCGGTAACCGGGTTGCCGAGAGTTGGCAGGACCCACCGGGTGCGTTGGTAGACGTTGAACAGCGTCGCGAGGACGGCGAGTGCCATGGCGGCGATACCGAGCAAGCGTGGGGCGGCGACCCAGTGCCGGAACCCGTCGACCTGGCTGCCCAGCACAGGTTGGGCGGCCAGGAGGCTTCCGGCCAGGCCTGTCCAGACGGCGGGACCGACTCCGGGAGGAACCTCTCCATTTCCGCTGTAGCGGACCGATTGGACAGTTCCGAACAGCACGAAGCCCGCCACTACGATCACGTAGGGCACGTTGAGCCAGAACCGCGCCCGGTTGACCAAAGTGGGATCTAACCGGCTCACAAACGAGGTGGCCACGGCACAGCTCGATAGCAGGGTCGCCAGGATGACGACCAAGTACAGCCGCGTTGGGCTGTCCGGGACGCCAACTCCGAATTGCAGGTTCCACGGCACGAGCAGTGCTGCGGCCAACAGCAGCATGGCGACGATGTCGCGCAGCATGTTGAACCGCCGTAGTAGAGCGCGGTAATCGGTACCGACCTCATCGGTGGTGGGGTTATCACTCACCACTGAACCCCCTGGGACGCGTATATTCGGCGCGGCCCAGATTGGCTGGGGGCCTGACGATCTGCTCCGCATTTTAGGGGTGCACCCTGCGTTCAGATGTCCCCCGTTCGGACGACGTCCGAATCGCGACCTCGATTACGGCGCCTCCTGGCAGGGGTAGTGAGAGTATGGCCGGCGTGCGCTTTCTCCGACTCGACACCGGTCAGCCGCTGCAGTTGGGGCCGCCGCTGTCGGGTGCGACCGGAGAGGGGACCGTGTACGCGGTCGTCGGCCGGCCCAACTGGGCCGCGAAGGTCTTCCACCCCACATTGACTGGCCTTCGAGAGAAGCTCGCCAAGGTCGGCGCGATGGTTCAGTCGCCACCGCACGGCGCGGTGCAGCCCGACGGGCTGACCGTGTTGACGTGGCCGTTGCACCTTCTGACCAGCGACGAGGGACCGGTCGGTTACGTGATGCCGCGCATCGACACCGCCACGTCGGTCGAGCTCCACACCATGAGCAATCCATCCAACCGGCGTAACCCACTCCCCAACGCGCCGCAGTGGACACGACACGCGACATGGGGCCACCTGGTCAATGTCGCCGCCAACCTGTGTCTGGCTGTGGAAGTCGTCCACCGCGTCGACGCGGTGATCGGCGACTTCCAGGAACGCAATATCCTCGTCGCCGATACCACTCAAGTGACCCTCGTCGACTGCGACTCTATGCAGTTCGCCGACCGGACAGGCCGGCGCTATCTGTGCGCGGTGGGGCGGCCCGAATTCACCGCTCCCGAACTGATGGGCGTCGACCTCCGAACGTACCCGCGTGCCAAGTCCGCAGACTTGTTCGCACTCGCGGTGCATATTCATCAACTCTTGATGGAGGGCAATCATCCATTCCTGCGCGGGAGTTGGAATGGTGAAGGGAATCAGCCCGACGCCGTCAGCCTTGCCCGAACAGGGGACTGGGCGGGCGGCCCGAATTCGCGCCTGCGGAGCCACCCGTTGGCGCCGTCGATCACGTTCCTGCCGAACGAGATTCAGCAGCTGTTCGTCCGCGCCTTGACCGTGGGCTGCCAGGATCCGGCGTGTCGGCCAACCGCCGGGGAATGGCGTTCGGCGCTCGGCCGAATTCGCCTCATGGGCTGCCCGAGGAATCCCGCCCACCAATTGCCGATCGGGGCACCCATGTGTCCATGGTGTGCTGTCGACGACGAACGCAGAATCCGACGGCAGCGGAACAGCCCGATCACATCGGGATCCCTTGCTGTGCCGGTGAATTCATTCAGTGCGAGCCGGTCAGGTCCGCTGGCGATCTCCCGGCCGGTGTCTCCGCCGAACCCTGGCGCTTCTCGAAACGGCCGCAATCCGTTAGGAGTCAGTAACAAAGCGGTACTCATAGCGTTGGCGGCGGTGGTTCTGATCGTGGTATCGCTCTCGGCCTTCATCATCTGGGCAGTGTCGACCGGTGCGACGACCTTCGGCGGCTAGAGAGACCCAAATCGGTTCCCTGAGCAGGATTCCGGTACCGATCCAGTGAAAACACGATGTGAGCAAGGTCGGGGAGTCAGCGGGTCATGACTGGAATCGCCAGGCCGATTGAGGAAGCTAGACAGTCCTCGCATTTCAATTCGGCGTCCACCGTGTTGGAGGCTCGGGTTCTTCCGTTACAAATTCAGTTGATCTCGCAGGTGACTGGTGCGCAGATGCGAA
Organism: Mycobacterium sp. BK086; assembly: GCA_004362315.1. Taxonomy (GTDB): domain Bacteria; phylum Actinomycetota; class Actinomycetes; order Mycobacteriales; family Mycobacteriaceae; genus Mycobacterium. The sequence goes on along the minus strand of SNWL01000006.1, from coordinate 605,202 downwards.
GTCAGACGGCGGTGTTTCTCATTCGGGCCGGAGCGGTCTCAGCTGAGTATCTCTGATGTGGACGAGTGAATTGCGATCTTCCGGCTAGGCTGATCCAAAAGTTGACCTTCGGGTAAGCAGTCGAGGAGCATCCGGTGGCCGTCCAAATTCGTCGACAACGCAGACCATTTACACGGGGCGGTCTCGCTGCGGCCATCGTCGCGGCCGGGCTCCTCGCGGTTACGACGGGTGGTTGCAGTTCCTCCGAATCGAACGGCATCGCGTCCGGCGCTTCTCCTCGTGCCACGCAGAGCACGACCAATCCGACAGCTTCGGCTCCGAGCTTCACCTCGATCTCTCCGCAGGCCGGGTCAACCCCGTCGGTCAGCGGGGTACCGTTGTACTCGCGGTTTCAGGCTGAACATTCGGTCGGACCGAACGGCAAAGCTATCGGTGCGGACTTGGCGGGAACGAGCTTCCCGAACTCAACGGGCATGTGGGTCGGATGCTCCGGGGAAGAAGCCACAACGACCTACGACCTGAATGGGCAGTTCACCCGCCTGCAAGCGACGGCAGGCCTGCAGCTGCACACACCTGACGCGCTCAACGTCCGCGTCACCATCTCGGGCGACGATCGCGAACTGGAACGTTTCGAGGCGCAAAAGGCGACCACAGTGGCGGTCGACGTGGATGTCAATGGTGTCGAGGCTCTTGTCGTGGCGGCGATTGCCACGAATCCGGCACTGTGCACAGTTTCGGACAAACCTTACGGTGCCCTTGGTGGCGCCATGCTCACTCCGGCGGCGGGGTAGCACAGCAACAGCCTGCCTAGGCGCCGGCCTCAGGGCGCGTGGGCCAAAAGTGCATCTGGTAGCCGAACTTCCACACCTATGACGTCTCGTCGCATCCAGGCTGCGGCTACGAATTCTGTTCTAGTGCAGCTGATTCACATCGGGAGTGCAATCGTACGCGATCGGTGTCGACCCGAGTCTGGCTGCTGCCAGCGAGCTCTGCGGCACAGCGGTGAAGCACAATTCAATGTGTCCGCCAAAGTGAGAGGACAGGATTCTTGAGGTAACTGAGCGAGAACGAAATGCAGCGGCAGCGGAATCTCGGCAGTTAAACGTTGACGTTCTTGGGGCGTAAGTAGCCGAGGATGGGGCCCACAGCCTTATCGCTGAACGCATACGAGTGCACAGCGGCCGGATCGTTGGCGTCGATACCGTCCTGGCTATAGTTCTGCTCAAGTACCGAGTAGTTGTTGCCGTCGACGCCCGTTACCAGCGCTACGTGCCCATATTGGCCGTTGCCGTAGACGATGATGTCACCGGCTTGGGGTTGACCCTGTCCGTAGGCGATCCGGTCGTAGTACTGGGACACGCCGTTGCTGTCGTAGTGGTTGTAGATGTCCGAGGCCGCCATGCTGTCGGTGGCAATGCTGCCGTTCGCTCCGACGACCTGATTGCTGTATTGCCGGAACACGTCGAAACACTGTGCGCCATAGGAGTGATCGGGATCGATGAACTTGCCCTGCCACTGCGAAACGAAACCGGCAGCTGCCGCCGAGTTAGCACTCGACATCGCGCTGGTTGCCGCAGCGCTCTGCGCGGAGGCGACCGTACTCGTTGTGGCCCCGGCAGTGGGCGCCGTCGACCCGGATGCCGAGCCATCTGCGCTTACCGACCGCTGCTCGCTGGCGTTGTTCAACGCCGACTGGCCCAACCCGTCGATGTGAGACTGCGCGGTTGTCAGCGACTGGCGGTGCTGAGGCCACCACTCGGTGACGAAACGCTGCGCATCTGGACCCTGCCAGACCGCGGGTAATGCGTTGACCACCTTGTCGAGCTGAGCGACGAGGGTGCCGATCGCGGTGGCGTGGCTCTTCAGCTGACGTCCGGTCTGCTCGACTTGGTCGACGTCCATACCCATGCGCGCCATCAATGAATACCTTTCTGCGGCATACGGATCACACGGTGCGACCAGATCTGCGGGGAGTGCTCAGCGCTGTGAGACGTTGCGCTGTTCGGAGGCGTTGTTGAGCGCCGACTGCCCCAGCCCGTCGATCTCCTGTTGCGCGGCGGTCAGGGAACGGCGGTGCTGTGGCCACCACTCATTGACGAATCGCTGGGCATCTGGCCCGTCCCAGATGCCGGTCAGGCCCTGAACCAGCTTGTCCAGTTGGGAGACGAGATTGCCGATCGAGGCGGCGTGGCTCTTGAGCTGGCGTCCAGACTGTTCTACCTGTTCGACGTCCATTCCCATACGTGCCATGGGTGCATTCCTCCCGCGCGCTGTGTCTTGTGGTTGCCTGATTAGATACGGCCACTGTATTGCAGACACTGAGGTGGAGCTCCAGGAAATCTGGCCGGTTCATCCGAACGTGCGACACGGACGTCGGTCTGCGAGGGTCCGAGGTCAGCGTGGAGGAGTCGGTGTAGCGCCGCCGGCCGGCGGCACGTTGATTGCGACCGGATCGGGCAGCGCCCCGACCGTTGTCGGCGGTGGTCCCATGTCGATCGTTCCGCCGGACGGACGCGGGACGGCTTGTCCGGAGTCGAGGTCGACTAGCACGAATTCCGCCACGGGGCTCGTGCGGTGAGCCGCCGAGTAGGCAACGACGACCGTGGTGTGTGGCGAGTAGCTCGTCCATGGAGCCGTATCCGCGGACTTAAATTTGGCGATGTTGCCGTCGGACGGCGGCAGGAGTGGACTTCCCCCGGCGCAATGCACCCGCGGCACACCAACCGGATCCACCATGACCGCGTCGCCGGCCTGTAGGACGGTTTGGTACGCCACGGCCTTCCCACTGGCGTAACGGTGCGAGGTGACCCAGGTGTCGGCCGACAGGACCACGGGAGTCAGCGTATTCAGGTAGTACGGAATCTGTTGCGCCTGAAGGCCGATAGCCAACCCCCACGATTGGGCCCGGTCGGGGTGAGCACCGAGATCGTTGGCCAGCGCCGCCGCATCGCAGGGTACTTCCGTGCCGACGGCTCCGTAGAGACCATGCTGGGTTCCCGAAACTAGCCTCACGCCGCGTTCGGTCGATACCGGCGCCTGAGCGGCTGAGCCGGCATTGCCGTTGGCGGTGCCCGGTGCCGGCACCGCTGACGAGACGACCACCGAGGTGGTGAACGGATCCAGGCCGGCCGCGTTGGCTTCGGTGAACACCAACGGGTCCGGGGCATTGGACACTGGTCCACTGACAGCGCGGGGCCGGCCGAGCAGGACAACGACAGTCAGCGTGGCCAGGACGACAAACGTCAGCACGATCGCAGCGACGGTGAGGACTGGTCGTGCCCGGGAATCGATGACCGGCGGCTGATTCGGATCGTTCCAGCCAGCGGCCGTGGCGTTATTCGGTAGCGGTGACGATGACACCTTGGTACTTCTCCATGCTGGCCTTGACGGCGGCCCAGTGCGGATCGGTCGAGTTGTCGAAACTCTGTGCAACAGCTGGATATCCCCTGCTGTGGTCTTGCAGCAGAGTCCACTCCGACACGCCCGAACCAGCTCCGAACAGATAGTCCGTCGAAGCGGACGGCTGGTGGGCTTGGGTGCGAACGATTCCCCCGGCGATGGGAACGGCATCCCCACTGGCCCGCAGGTGCAGCACCGCGATTCCAGGTATGTCGGACTGAATCAGCGGCGACCCATACGTCACCAGCGTCGTGACGTGGTAGCTGCCTGAGGCGGCGATGTTCTGAGCGTCCATGCCACCCTGGCTCAAGCCGACCAGCATGATGTCGGTGTTCTTCCCATCGGGTGAATCCTTGAGGGCGGCGTCGATCTTGGCGGTGACCTCCGAGTCCACCGCGCCGGCGAGTAGGGGGAAGTTGCGGGCAAAGGTGCGGTTGTCGGTGGAGTCCTGGCCTTTGAGGTAGACGATGAGGCGGGTCTGTCCGTCAGGCCCTACGACCCTCTCGATGCGGACGCCGTCGTCGTCGCGGACGTCGTTCTTTATGTGTGCCAACAACTGTGCTGTGCTGCGGGGTGCCGCATCGCGTTCGGAGCTGGCGGATTCCTGGTCATCTGCATTGCGGCGCAAGTTGACAGCGCCTTGACGAAGCGCTGTGGCTGCGGTGGTCATGGCGCGCGCAGGCCCGTCATTCCACACCGCACGAAACCGGTCGGCATCCGGGCCCAGCCACTGATTGGCCGTATTGATCAGCGAGTGTACCGATTTGCTCGTCGCGTCGAGATTGTTCGCCAACCGTTCGAATCGGGTGGCGGTTGATCTCAGCTGTTCGACGTCGGCGCCGTTGTACGTCATGGCCTAGAGGTCCGGCTGCGCCAGCTGCAGCCACACGCCCCGGCCCTTCTCGATGAGAACGCCGCGGCCGGGCGGGAATTCGTGACGGCGCACCGGCCCGATGGAGGTGTTCAACAGGGTGTCGGAGTCGCCGGCGCTGGGTGCCAGCAGCAGTCCGCGTCGCGGTGACTTGAACGGCTGCCCCAGCTGCCAGGCCTGGGACCACGTGGATACCTCGGCTTCACCCACGACGAAAGCCGAAGCGTCTGAGAGAGTTTTGACGAGCTGAGTCAAGGTCGATTCGACATCGGTGCCGCTGAAGTCGGTCACTGATTCGATCACCACCGTCAGCGCGGCAGGCGCTGTCGTAGTCGATACCGCAGCCATGAGGTCGTCGGCGGCCTGGCGCACAGCATCAGTCCCGGTCGCCGATCGGTTCCATACCGTCAGCCCGGAGATGCTTGTGGTGGCTGGGGCCAGGTGCACAATGTACGCAGACGGATCGTCGCGCCGAATGGCCTGTGCCAGAGTCACAAGCGCACTGCGGCGTCCGCTGCCCGGTGGGCCGGTCACCATCAAGACGCCACGCGGATGGACCCCGATCGGTGCCAGTGTTTCGTCGGCCACTCCAATGGCCGGCATGTTATCGCCCGTGCGGGGCGGAAGGGTCTCGAGAGCGATGTGGTCTGAAAGCCGCTCGACTGGTTGCGGTTCGGGGTAGTCCGACGCACGCTGGTCGGCGGCGAGCACCTCGATGGCCTCGGCCTGCATCGCGACGTTCGCGTTGCCACCTAGGACAGCGACGTGGAGCTCTTGCCCGTCCATCACGCCCCGACCGCGGGGCGAGCTCGACGACAGGATGTCATCGCGAATCCCCGCGATGCTGTAGTCGTCATCGGACGCCAGCCTCAAAACGAGCCTGCGCGGGATAGCTGACGCCAGGCCAATCGACAGCGACCCAGGGCGGTCGCCGCTGACCACGACGTGGATCCCGAGTCGGCGCCCGTCTGAGGTGAGCTGGCTGAACATCGGGAAAATGGGCGACCCCGAAACGTGTTCGTAGGCCTCGCGGAAGGACCCGATGCCGTCGACCAACAGCATAATGCGCGGTTCGTCATGCCCCGTGATGTGTCGGTAGTCGGTGATGGTGGCGGCGTTTACTTGGGTGAACGACCGCGACCGTTGATCGAGCACTGCGGTCAGTCGGCGCAAGACCCGTCCGATGCGCTCATCGTCGTCGCCGCTCACCACGGCCGCAACGTGTGGCAATGGTTCGAGAATCCGCAGACTGCCGGATGCAAAATCGAATGCATAGACATGCACTGGGCCGTCGTCAGGCGATAGGGCAGCGGCGATCGCCAACGTACACAATGCCGTTGACTTGCCCGATCCACCGGTGCCTAAGATCGCCATGTTCCCGTCATCGTCGGGAGCGAACACACCGATCGGCTGAGTCTGGTCGGTGGGCAGGTCAGCACGCCCGATTACCAGTCGAGCGCCGCTCACGTGGGGCGTCATCGACTCCAGTGCGTAGCTGGATTGCAGCGGCGGCAGCCACGGCTTGCGTGGTGGGCGGATACGCAGGCCCTCGGCCGCAGCACGTGTGGTGGCGACCATACGTGCGATATCGGTCGGTGAACCCGTCGTCAATCCGGTGGCCGCCGGTGCTTCGGTGTTCCACGGTCGGCGTCGTCCGAACACAAACTCCGAGATGTCGATCGGGGCGCGGTCAGGCTGATCGCTGGACCATCCGCCCACGTAGCCGGCCTGAAATGTCGTCAGTCGGCCGGGGCCGGTCTTGGCCACCACTCGTCCGGGGATCTCCAGCGGGAAATGTGCGGCCAGCGGGTCGTCGATGACATCGAGTGAATCGTCGACGTCGTTGAGCCGCAGTGCGATTCGCAGATTGGTGTTGGCTCGCAGGTTGTCGCGGATAACACCGGCGGGACGTTGGGTGGCCAAGATCAGGTGCAAGCCAAGCGATCGCCCCCGTTGGGCGACGTCGATCACACCGTCGACGAACTCGGGCACTTCGGTGGCCAAGGCGGCGAACTCGTCGACAACGATGACCAGACTGGGCGGTGTGTCAGGATCGCCGGTGCGTTCCAGCGACGCCAAGTCTTTGGCGCGTTTGAGGTTGAGCAATTTTTCGCGGTGCCGGATTTCTGCTCTCAGCGAGGTCAGCGCCCGCCGCACCAGATGCGGGGACAGATCGGTCACCAGCCCGACCGTGTGGGGCAGGTCGACACAGTCGGCGAACGCCGTGCCGCCCTTGTAGTCCACGAACAGAAAATTGACTCGGTCGGGGCTGTGCGCGGTCGCCATCCCGAGCACCCAGGTCTGGAGGAACTCGCTCTTACCGGAACCTGTGGTGCCGCCGACCAGAGCGTGCGGTCCGTGTTCTCGTAGGTCGAGATAGAAGTCCTGCAATCCCGTGGATCCGACCAGGGCGCGCAGTGTGGCTGTCTGCGCGGCAGGCGACGCGGCCTGACCGGTGCGGTTGGCGACAGAGTCGTTGGCCAGCCACTGGCGCGCCACGGCAGTCGGCTCGGCGGCCAAGCCAGTGCCGGACAGGCTGAGATAGTTGACCGAGCGTGGAAGGTCGGTCGTGTCTTCGACCGCTGCGCCGACGTCGATAACCGGTGCCAGCAGCAGTGCGATCTGTTTGGCGTCAGCTACATCAAGGCTGTCACAAGCCACGGGATACGTATGGCGCCCGTGCCGTACCTCGCCGATCGTCGAGCCGGATGTCTCGTTCTCGATGAGCACGAAGGATCGGCAGGACGCGGGCAGACTGGTGACCTGGGTGGCCACCCAGATCAGGTGCACTCCGACCGCGGGGCCGCGCTCGGCCAGTCGTGTCAGGCGGGCACGATCGATCGGAGCGGTGTCATCGACGAGCACCACCACTGCAGGCAGCACCAGAGGTGGACGAGCGTCGGCGGACAATCTGTCTTGATCATCGATCGCGGCAAAGGTGTGGTCAGTGCTGTACTCGTTCTCCGCGGCGCGCGTCTTGACGAGGTCTTCCAGCCGGGCCAACAGTGCCAAGCCGCCGTTAGCGCTGTCGGTGAGGTGATTCCCCGATAGCGGACTATGCAGAGACCCATTGTGCGGCAACCATTCCAGCCACTCCCACGACGTACGCGAAGCCGGGGAACAGAAGGCGCTGATCGTCAACTCGGCCGGTGAGTGCAGCCCCACCAGTTGCATCACAATCCCGCGTGCGACGCCGTCGACGACCGCACGCGGACCGCAGACACCGAGCGAGCCGCATTCCCGAAGGTCGGCCACGACCGGCACATCGGCGACGTGGTCGAACTGATCACGCAGTTCGCCGATTTGCTGTGCATATTCGGGCTCGGCGTCGTATTCATTCGACGTGTCGATACGGCACCTGGACGGTGCGTCACCGAGACCGACTCGTAGAACGAGGAATTCGCGATGCTCAGGGCGGTGTGTCCACAGCAGCGGACCCAGCCGGTGGATGGCCTCAACCACTTCGGCCAGCGCGGGCGTCTCCGTGCATCGCACCGCACGCTCCACCCGTTGGGCTGCAGTGAGATCCGAGGCCAGCTGCCGCAGCGACTCGGCGAAGCGAGCGATCTCCTGTCGGCGCTTCTTGCGGGCCTGCCACTGTGTATCGATGTACATGCCGATCATCAACAGCGGACTGAGCGCGATGAACAACACCGACAGCAGGTTGCGGCTGACCAGCAGGAGGCCCAGTCCGAGTAACAACGGCAGCAGCATCGAGAGAATCGGGAGGTGGGGTGGCTCAAATCGCTGTGGGGGGCGTGGAGCGGTGAAGATCCGCTCCGGCAACTGCGGCACCACTCGCGGCGACCGGTTGAATTCGATAGCGACGCTGTCAGTTTGGACTGTGCCGGGGCGGACGGTCGGCAGGATCGCAACCGAGGTGTTGCCCAGCCGAACCACGTCGGTGACACCCACCAGGGTCCGCTGAACGGGCTGCCCTGCCAACAGGACTCCCGTGGGACCGGCGAGGTTGGCGATCTCGATGCTCTCACCAACAGTGACGGCGGCGTGCACACCTGCGATTCCAGGATCGGTCAGCATGACATCGCTGGCCAGGCCGGTACCTATCACGGAATTCCCTGGCGCCAGCGAGAATTCACGTCCGACATCGGGGCCCTCCAGGATCCGCAGCACGGCTACCGAGCGACCGCGCCGGGTCCTCTGGGCAACCATGCCGGCCGGGGTGACGCTGACCGTCGAACCCGACCGTATGCCTGACTCGATCAAGCTGCGGGCTGGGTCCAGTACTCGTCCGGGAGCGCCGGTGTCGAAGGCGGTGTGCTCGAGTTTGAGCGTCAGCGAGCTACGGGGTCGCGCACCACCGCGGTCCGGGTCGCCGGTGACCAGAGCGGTGGCGAGGTCGGACACCGAGGCAGTGGCGTCGGCTGTTACCGCCACCTGCGCGCGAGTTCCGTCAGTGCGGCGCAGGATGAGTTTCAGGTGCACCCGTGCCGCCCGGTCGACGTCATCGAGAGGGGCGAACCAACCCTGTTCAGGCCGCGATTCTTGTTGGCGCGCAGCGCTGTACGTTGCTGATTACCAAGCGGATTGGCGCCCAGCGTCACGTCGATCATGGTCAGGCCACTGAGCCGATCGTGCAGCCCATCGTGCGGTATGGAGCTGGTGAGAACCGGCAATGCCGCCAGTCCGGCGGTGCCGGCGAGGATGCCACTACGCAGGCAGCACGCGGCGAATGTCGGTGGAGACAGATCTGCACGCCGAAGCAATTGGAGCCCGAGCATCGCCTTACCGAAGGTGACTCCGGTGAACCCCTGCCAGATTTGCATCCATAGCCACACCGCGACGGCCGCCACCGGAATGACGATGTAGACCACCGCAGCCGAGCTGAGTATTGCGGCGGCTGCCGTCAACGGCAGCGCGGGACTGATGGTGATGGCCACATCGAGCAGCATGCTGCAGCATCGCACCCCGCGGCCGGCGGCTACCACTGCCGGGGCGTTCACCTGGGTGTGTGGTTGCGCTGCGGTGATCGTGTTGGTGTCGAATGAGACCGCCTGACGAGGTTGGCGATTGGTGACGGCGGCGCCGCAGGCGCCGCAATAGGGAGCATTCGCCCGCAGGGCTGAGCCGCACTGGGTGCAGAGGAGATCCGCGCCGACCGGCTGTCCTGACATCACGTCTGCTCCGATCCGGTTGCTGTCGGCCGCGTGCCGCACACTGTAGCGCCGGTCGCCTGACAGCTGCAGTGATTCGTTGTCGGCCGAACGTACGATTGCCGCGCTCGCCGTCGCGTCATGACGATGGGCCTGTCCCGCGGCAAAGGGGCGATGGCGCGGCGAGGTCGCGGCGTGTTCGGGCCAGCGGTGGGGAGTGATGATGGGCAGGAGCCGAGTTGCCTGATCCGCAGCTGCCGCCCAGCCGATTCGGTGCGGGCTACACGGCGGGGGCGCCACGAGCGATGCCCGTCAGCCCGCCGATGAATTCTCCGATACGACAGCCAGTCTCTCCAGTACCGGTGGTGGGTGCGGCACCGCCACCATCGCCCCCGCTGAATCGACTGGCGGTTGTCGCCTTTGTCACCTCGCTGGCGCTCGGGCCGGTGGTGTTTTGGCTAACCATCCCCGTGGCCGCCGCGGCCCGCAGCAGGATCAGGCGCTCGCCGGAGGGCGGAGCGGGTTTGGCTCGAGCTGCCATCGCCATCAGTTGCATCTACCTGGCATTGACAATCGTGATCGCCGCTTTGGCATTCGTTGTCCGCGCGACCTGAGTCAGATTCACCGCCACACGTCATCCGAACGGCCGATACCTGTTACCAATTCGTAAGTGTCATGATGACCGGGCCGTTATCAAGCCGCGGGGGACGTCGATGAATGGCCCGCGCTGACCGTTGGGGAGCCGAGAGGTAGAGGCTATGGAGCTCGTTCTCGGCGTGTCAGTCAGCGGTGCTCGCGCGGATCTGGCCCTCCTCGACGCCTCGAACCAGGAGACAGTCCTCGATCAGTTCTTTCTAGAACTGTCGGCCGACCCGGTCGGCGAGTTGGCAACCACCGTCATCGGTACCGACCGGATGCTCACTGACGGTGGCCACCGACTACTGGCAACCCGGGTATGTTGGTCCGGCCGGGAATTCGGCGCATTGAAGGAAGCACTCGACGAGGCGGGCCTCCATGACACCGCGCTGCTCCCCGCGTTTGCGACCGCACGCGATGCGGCGGGTACCGCCACCGACCGGGTATCCGACCAGTCCGTGACGGCGCAGAATAATACGGTCATGGCGGGCCTCGGCCCCGAAATGGCGTCGTCGACCGGACCTTTGGCACCGACGGCGCTCAGTCCCCAGCTCGGCCCGCATCTGGCGTACTCCCAAGCAGCAGACTCGTCGCGCTCCATCCCCCTGCTGCCGGGCGCCGACTACAGCGATCACCCGCTGCCGTTGCAGAGCGCGATGTCACCGTTGAGCCGGATCGGCCAATACGACGAGGAAAGCGATGAGCCGCTCGGCCGACCGCGGGTGCTGTTATTGGGCAGCGCCGCCGCCGCGGTGGTTGTCGTCGGATTCTCTGCCTTGGCAGTAACCGTCGCGATCGGGATCAGGCCGACTGCTGCAGAGAAGCCGGTGCCCGTCCCCAACACGACCACAGGGAACAAGGTGTACCCCATTCCCGGCGATGACGTGTGGCGCCCGAACCCGATCGGTGTGCCAGTTGGCCCCAGCCCGGCCCCCAGCCCCCAACCCGCCGCGACACCCGACGTTTCGGACGCACCGGTGTCGCGAGGTTCCGACGGCGGATCAAGCCCTGGCAGTGGCAATGCGAACGGCGCAGTCGACCCCCCTATCGCCCAGCCGGTTGGGGCACCGCCAGTGGATCCGGCGGCTCCCGCTCCAAACCAGCCGGGTTGGAAGGGGCCAACGTTTCAGGTGCAATGGCCCGACGTCACGATCAATCTGAATCCACCGCCGCCGGGGCCGTGGAGGTCGCGCAACCCGAATCCGTCGCCGCCGGACGGCGAGTCGAATGGGACGACCGCCGCTGGGACAGAGGGAGCCGCAGGTTCGCCTCAACCTGCGCAGGGCGGTGCCCAGACGTCGAGCAGTCCCGATTCCGACTCGGCCAAACCGACGCCGCCGAGCCCGACAGAGCCGACGTCGCCCAATCCCGAGCCGGCGGCCGTCGACTCCAGCTCGTCTACGTCCTCTCCCGCTCCCTCGGCCACGGCGCATCCGTCGCCAACCGCTCCGACAACGACGGTGGCTCCCGCCGCACCGGCGGATCCGACGACGGTCGCTCCGACAACGACCACGACAGTCCATCCGACAACGACCACTCCCAAAGCGACGGCAGCACCGGCTCCGCCACCGGCCCCGGTGTCGACGGCCCCGGCTCCCGCATCGACTCCCGTTGCAGCTCCGGCCGCGGCCGAGTCCGTGCCAGCGGCCGCCCCGTCCGTGCCAGCGCCTGCCGTACCGCAACTGCCGAAGCTCCCCCAGCTTCCGCCGCTACAGCTGCCGAAGGTGCACGTGCCCAACCTTGGCGGCGGCAAGCCGGTAGCTCCGACGACGACCGTCGTGCCGTCGCCCTGAAGCCGGGTCAGTAGAGATCAGTGAGGCTCAGGATTCCATCTTCGATCGCTCGCGCCAGCAGAGCCGATTTGGTCGGAGCCGGACGTCCGGCACTCGCATACTTCGCCCGTGCGCGCTGGAGGTGGGTGCGCACGGTGGTCGGCGCGATATACAACCGCTTGCCCACCAGCTCCTTGCTTTCGGTCTGGAACCAGGCGATCAACACTTCCTTCTCACGGTCCGACAACTTCAGCCGGCCCAGTGTTGTGTCATTGACAAGCGCTTTCGCCATGCGCGGCCCGACATATGGGGTGCTCGTATGAGCCGAGTGGATGGCCTCGATGAGGTGAAGCTTGCCCTCGGATTTGACCAAATAGGTGACCGCCCCGATTTCCAGGCACGTCAGGATGACTTCGTCGGTGACGAGATGGGAGTAGACGATGATGCGTTGGCCTGACTCGCAGAGCTTTCGCAGGGTGTCGAAGTCGGGGCGATGACCATCGATCTGCAAGTCGAGAAGGATGACATCGACCTCGCCTGGTGCGGCGACCTCGCTCGCGAAAAACTGCCGGGGATCGGAGAATTTGCCGACGACGTGGATGGGCGGATGTGCATCGGCGCACCACGCCTCGACGCCAGCGTGGACCACATCATGGTCGTCGATGACCGCGACCCTGACTGGCCGCAGGTGCACTTCTTCGGACGGCATAGCGCTGTTTCCCCTCCAGCAGCGGACGAACCGACAAACGTATTCTCGCGTCGGTTGAAATTTAATCGCAATCGGAGCGTCAAATGTGACGGGACCGCTGCATTCCATCGCCCTATTTCTGCCATTCTTGTCGGTCGAACGTATGACAAAGAAGCGCTGGTTCACCCATTACGCCTGCCGGCGATCGGTAACAGTGAGCGCGAAGTCGATCACAAACGTGATTTGATCAACGCGGAGCGTAGGTGAGGTGCCGGCGAGAAGTCGCGCGGCCTGTCGAAATGGCAAGCGCTGCTGATGGTTGCGAGAACTCTGATACGGCGAGCATTCACGCACCGCACCCCGTTGCGGCCGGATCCAAACGGCCATGCAGAACGTCGTGGATGGGGTCAGCGCCACTCCGCAAAGCAAGTGTCTGCAGTCCAACATTCATGCGGACCAACAAGCCGACTACCCGAATCGAATTTTTCGCTACCCATTGCGGGTCGTGCCCCGGTGGTGACTAATTGATGGTGGCCCTCGGCAGCCCCGCGCCCGATCTCAGCGCATCGCGGCGTCACATGTTGCGACCTGCCATCATGGTCGGACTTCTAATGCGCAACTGGATCAACCTCATCGTCGCGCTGGTCGCGTTGGTCGATCTCGGATCCAGGGCCCTGCCGATCGGTGAGTGGCTCTTGGCCGCACTGGCCTGCTGGTCGCTTTATCGCATTACAACGCGCTCTCGACACTGGCTCCCCTTGGCCGTCGATTATTTGCTCGTGCTGGCTGTATGCGTGTCGATACCCGCGCTTGTTCCCGATCCGTTGTTCTACGCCTCCAACAGTGCGCCACAGGCCATCGCTGGTACGGCGGTAGTCAGCTTTGCCGTGTCGGTTCCGGCCGCGGTGAGCCTGCCCATGACGGCCGGGGTCGCTGCGGCCTATGCATGGGGTAGCGCCCAGATTCTTGGTTGGTCGCATATTGGCCCGGTGGCTGCGCTGTACTACTTTGCCTTGCAATGGGCTACGGCCGCGCTGTTGCGATTCATGCTTTTGCGGATCGCGGCAGCCATCGACCGGACACGCGCTGCACGCGCAGCTGCGGAATTCAACCAGCAAGTCAGTGATGCCGTGCGGCAGTACGAGCGAGAACAGCTAGCGCTGCTGCATGACACCGCAGCATCGACACTACTGATCGTCGGCCAGGGTGGACATCTGGCGCCGCACCGGCTCGCCGCGCAAGCGCGCCGCGACCTGCAATTGCTCGACGAGAGCTCGTGGGAAGCTCCGCCGACGAGCCAAGAGTTAGTTGACGCCCTGCGCAATTGCGCCAGTCACATGGCCACGCCAGCCCGCTTCGAGGGCCGCGACCGGTTGTGGCTGAGCGGAGAGGCCGCGAGGGCCGTGATCGCTGCCGTACGCGAAACGATGAACAACGTCGATCGGCACGCGGAGGCAACCGAGGTCATCATCAATGTCACTGACCAGTCAGTTGCATTGACCGACAACGGTATTGGATTCGATCCTGCACGTCCACGAACTGGGCACGGCGTGACGGACTCGATACTCGGAAGGATGCAACGTATCGGCGGAACCGCGGTGATAACCTCCGCACCCGGCCGCGGCACGAAGACTGAACTCCGTTGGCCCACGCCGTCTTCTGGCACCGCAACTGATCTGCCGAACGACCCCGACAGGTTAATCGAACGGCTTCGCGTCCGCTACGGACTCGCACTGGTTGTCTACGCCTTGGCCAACCTGGCGTTCACCGTTCCGCACTCGGTCATCACGGCCGGTCACGGTTTCCTGAACGCGGCGTTGGCGCTGGCGGCCGCCGCGTGCACGCTTGCGGCGCTCCCCGGAATCCGTTCCAGCCGAACACGTCTGGTGTGGCCTGCCGGCGTAGCGTTGATGATCATATTGATCATCCAGCGATTGATTTTGGAGCCGACGATGGTTGGCGGCAATGCCGACTGGGCGCAAGGCGCGATCGGGTGGTGCGTGCTGCCGCTGCTTCTCGGGTTCTCAACCCGGAAGGGGGTAGGGATTCTCATCACGTACTGGTCCGTCGGTGCCGCAGTCGAATTCATCTGCAATCCCACGAGCGCCACGTTGGTCAACATCGGCCTCGGAACCGCGAGTATTCTTGGCGTGCAACTTTTCGCACTCACTTTCAACGGATTGATGCGCGAGTCGGCCACCGCGGCACAGGCTGAGATTCACGCTCACAAACGCATTGCTTTGCGCGACTTGGTCGAACGTGCGTTGCGTGCCGAGTATCAACGTCGGTACGCCCAGCTGGTCGACAATGTCGTCCCTCTACTGCGAGCGCTCAGCGATGGTGCCGTCGTCGACGATCACCTCCGAGCCCGCGCTCGTGCCCAGTCTCGAAGGATGCGCGCATTGTTTGACCAGGCAGCCACGTTCGAACATCCCTTTATGCAGGCAGTCCGCCCGTTGGTGGATGCCGCCGAAGCGCGCCAGGTCGGAGTGACCGTCGACCTGTCGGGTGACTTGTCAGATCTCCCGCCCGCGGAGATCGACGCATTGCTGCGGCCAGTTGCAGAAGTGATGGCACATACCACCGAAGCCGCCCGGATCGTCGTTAGCTGCTCAGCTCAGGACATTTCGGTGAGCATTGTGTGCCATGGACTTTCGCTGCCTATTGAGCTTTCCGAAGATCCTAGTGTTGCTATCGACATCATCGAGGCTGACAACACCATCTGGTTGCTCGTCTCTCAGATTCCCTCACACCAAGGAGCTCATAGCCATGTCCTCGCCGGCTGAGACTGCACCCGCCATCCGCGTTGCCGTCATTGATGACCACGACGCCATCCACGCGGGTATCCAGACGTGGTGCCAGCAGGCGTATCCACCGGTACATGTGGTGGCCACTTACGCCGCCGTCGACGAATTCGTCGCTGAGCGCGGCGGCAATGTCGGTGATCTAGATGTCGTGCTGCTTGACCTCGAACTACAGAGTCGCCGACCGGATTTCAGTGCTGTCGAGCGTATCGCCGCCACCGGATTTCGCGTCATCGTCTTCTCGCACATCGAAAGCGACGAAGCCATCCTCCGGACGCTGGACATCGGGGCGACGGCCTACGTCGCGAAAGCCGAGGGGAAAGACCATCTTCTGGAGGCCATTCGCGCCGCTGCCAGGGACATCCCGTACGTCGGTCCCCGAATGGCCAGCGCCATCAACAACGACCGCCGCCTCGGCCGGCCCGATTTGACCGAACGTGAACAGCAAGTGCTGTTGTCATGGTTTCAGACGGAGAGCAAAGAGCTCGTCGGCCACCAGCTGTTCATCTCGCCGGGATCGGTGAAGACTTATCTCCAAAGAGTCCGCGCCAAGTATGCCGCCGTGGGGAGGTCCGCTCCCACCAAGGCGGCTTTGGTCGCCCGGGCTGTCCAAGACGGCATCATCAGCATCGAGGAACTCTAATCGGCTGCGTCCGCTCAATTGCGATGCGTCGGCATCAAATCGATCAGGGAATGTGCGGCGGCTGTCCGGAGTCGCCGAAGTTGACCACGTAGCAACGCGATCCTCCTATCCCCATCCCGTAGCCGCTGTCGCATCGGGTGAAGTTCCCCAGTCTGTCGACGGGCCCGTCGCACCGACTGCCGCCACCAAAGATGCTGACCGACGAGCTGTTGCAGCCGGCGGCGGCCGGTGCGGCGGTAGCCACCGCCCCTGCGATGAGTGCGCAGGCGGCCATCGCCAGTGTGACTTTCCCCATTTAATTTCCCTTCTGTTACATTTGTGAATGGATTAATTAGCCATGAGCGCGGACCTATGGGCGTGCTGAATGCGCCGTGAAGTCAACGCAATTTTGCGAAATCGGATATCGGAGTGTTCCGTCCGATCGACGCTTGCTGAGGGTGTTTCAACAGGCGACTACGAATTTGCGCTCAGCGCGGGTTATGGCAGGAGGGGCGGCCGAAGCCGCGTCAGAGATTGCAACCCAATGTCACCCCATGCCTTAATTTCACTACCAAAGATATTTCGATAACGGCTAAATTACGCACGGCATTCGGATCGGTAAAGGTGGCCAGAGTCCAATAGGACGTTCGGATTACAGCTATGGGCAATGTTTCAGACGTTCGACTGACAGGAGACGCGTCACTGCCGTCATTAATTGCCACTCCTGTACCACCGAATTCCTACGGCCCCCAAGCTGTTGCGTGAGCCGATCGAGACCAATGCAAGACGTTTGCGCTGTCCCGGGTTGATGTGCGCGCCGCTGTCATACGAACGACTGACACCGCCTGTACTCCGATCGGCCGAGACTTGCACGCATAGGTGAACTTACGTTGTCGATAATTAAATTTGCGTCTATATTCCGCTCAGGCCAGCACAGTGGGTCGGTTCGCTTCTAGAGGGGGAAGGGATGAGGCGCGGCTGTAACTATCGGCCGATCCACGACATGTCGGTTACCACTGGTTCAACGCCGCGGCGGATCCTGCGCCGCCGTAAAGGGTTGTGCACGGTGGTGCGCAACAGCACCAACTTGATAGCTACGGTTGCGATGCTCGCAGATCCTGGCACGTGCGGATATGGGCATAGGTATCTCTCAGCGGCACTTGCCTGTTGGGCCCTTACTCGGCTAGTGACGCGATCGCCAAGCCGCGTTCTCGCTGTCGCAGACTGGAGTTGGGCTGCTTTGATTGCCGTCGCCATCCCGCTGGCGAACGGCTGCGCGGGCGTGGCGACTGGCGCGGCACAGGCGATCGCAACCGTGACCGTCGCTACGATCGTCATCGAGTTGCCTGCCCGGCTTTCGGTGCCGCTATGGCTGAGCCTGACCGCCATCTATGCGATCGCCGAAGCGAGCGCGACAAACTGGCTGGCGCCGTTCGTCTCCGACGACTTGTATGGCGTCACGGTGGTGGCGCTCGCGGCCTTCCTCATCCGCCGCGCAAGGCTCCAATTGACCACCGCGATGGATATTGCACGTCAGCAACGTATCTCGGCACAGCTCTTCACAACGGTGGCCGCTGAACGTCTCGCCGCCGAACGTGAACATCTCGCGACTCTTCACGACACCGCAGCGGCCACCTTGTTGCTGGCAACCGAGGTCGACGAACCGGCACGGGAGCGACTGGCAGCGCAGGCGGCGCGTGACCTGACAATCCTGCAGGACCCGCTGTACCGACCGTTGCGCCGCGTCGACGTAGTCGTAGCAATGCATTCCGCAGCATGCCACGTCACGATCCCTGTTCGATTTAGCGGCCGGCGCCACCTGTGGCTGCGCGGGAGTCTTGCCTCCGCGGTACAGTCAGCGGTGCGCGAGGCCTTCAACAACGTTGAGCGTCACGCGGAAGCGGACGCGATCGTGGTGGAGATCGAGTGCACGCGAATAGTCGTCCATGACGACGGAATTGGCATGGCGGCCGATGAAGCGAGGTACGGCTACGGCCTGAGCGAGTCGATTATTGGGCGAATGCGGCGAGCTGGTGGAACGGCTGCCATTAGTTCAGGGCCAGGACGCGGAACTGTTGTGGAATTGACCTGGACCGATGACTCGGAAGAGCCGGAGCCGCGCGAGCCGGCTGACGGCTCCGCCGGTCTCATCGATCGAATCCGCGTCGTGTTCGGCTTGGCTGCAACGGGTTATGCGGTGGTCAATGTCGTCGTGGCCGCGCCGTGGTCGATAGCGCATGGGGCACACCCACAGGTTGAATGGCTTCTGGCTTCGATCGCGATCCTCTGTGCGCTAGCAGCCATTCCCGGAATCATCTGG
Source organism: Mycobacterium sp. BK086 (assembly GCA_004362315.1). GTDB lineage: Bacteria > Actinomycetota > Actinomycetes > Mycobacteriales > Mycobacteriaceae > Mycobacterium. The sequence goes on along the minus strand of SNWL01000006.1, from coordinate 586,976 downwards.
CATCGCTGGGGATTCTCTACAGTCGCCGTTGTTGTGCTGGCATTCGTCACATTGGTACAGCCAGCGCTACTGAACGAAAGCCAGCTGCACACCGAGATGCACTGGGCTGCTTCAGCTGTCGGATTCTGTCTTGTCCCGCAACTCATGCGCTTCTCGCCGCCTCGGGCGATAACCATCGTCGCGCTCTTCTGGCTGATCCCGGCCGCCATTGACCTGCTGCGTGTTCCGTCTACATCCATGGTTGTGGCGATTGCGTGCGGGTTGGCCAATTTCCTGGTGGCGCAGATCGCGCTTACTTTCTGCACGTCCGTCATCGAGCAGGATGTGCAGGACATCCACGCCGAGAATCGAATCCGGGATCAGCTCATGATCGACGCGGAAGTAGCTCGGGCTGTACGCGATGATTACGAGACGCGCCACGCCGGCACGGTCGAGCGGCTCCTGCCGGTCCTCACCGAGCTCAGCAGTAGCCGGCCGCTGACGCCGGAGCTGCGCAGGCAGGCCCGCACCGAGAACCAACGTCTCCGGCACCTCTTCGATGCCGCTCGAGGCGGAACACCGCCCCGGCTGGAATCGATTCGCGCCGTGGTCGACGCTGCAACCGGGCGAGGCCTCGACGTCACCGCACACATCGACGCCCAGACAGCCAACGTCAGCGCACGCGATGCAAACGCTCTGCTCGCGACGATCGGCGGGGTGCTGGCCCATGCGCACAGCTACGCCCGGGTGGTTGTTACGACCGCGGAATCGAAGCTCACCGGCAGCGTGGTCTGTGATGTCGTCGATCTAGATTTCGACCTGGTCTGCCTGGGCGCTGGAGTCGAGGTGATCGCATCTGACGACACCCGTTGGATCACATGTGAAGTACCCTGCAGCGAGCAGCCCGTATGAGCGCTCAGCAAGGGTGCTCGCCGGTGACGGTGGCCATCATCGACGACCATGAAGCGATCCACGAAGCCGTGAAAGTGTGGTGTTCGCAGGCGGATCCACCAATCAAGGTGGCCGGCGGGTACTTTTCGGCAGAGGAGTTCCTCGCTGAACAGCCGCCCGGAGTTAGCCACAACGTGGTGATCTTCGACCTCGAATTACAAAGCAGGCGTTCTGATTTCGAAGGGATCGAGCGCATTATCGCGGCCGGCTATCGCGTGGTGATTTACTCCCACCTGTCGTCCGACGAGATCATTCTGCGATGCCTGGATCTGGGTGCGGTGACGTACCTCGTGAAGTCTGAGGGGAAGCGGCACCTCATCGATGCGGTCAAGGCCGCCTGGACCGACGAGCCTTACGTGGGACCACAAATGGCGGGCGCGATCGTCAACGACGTCAACTTCGGGCGGCCTAAGCTCGCGGCGCGAGAGCGTGAGGTCCTCATCGCCTGGTTCCAAACGGAGAGTAAGGATCTGGTCGCGCAGAAGCTGCACATCGCGCCGACCACCGTGCGCACACATTTGCAGCGCATCCGGGCGAAGTATGCGGCGGTCGGCCGCCCGGCCCCGACCAAGTCCGCCCTTGTCGCGCGAGCGATCCAGGACGCGATCATTGTGGTCGACGATCTCTAGGGCGTACTGACGCGCTCCCGTAGCAACCTTGAATACAGCAGTTGAACCTGGGGATGTTTTCAGCCGCAGGTCCCAATGCTCGCGCAGGGCGGCGGCGTGTCATCCGTTCGATGGATTTCGGCGGAATTGTCTCCCAGGACCGTGCGGCGACCCATTACCGTGCGCGCTGTGATCGCCCGATTGATGACGTCAAGTTCAGCTGCACAGGCGCGACTGGTTGGCCACTTCCTGATCGCCGCGGCGGTGGCTGCTGCTGTCACCGCCTGTAGCGGAGGAGGCTCGCTGATAAGTGCAATGAGTTGCTCTATGTACAACTCGGTGAAAACGAACCCTTCGCAGTACGTGGCGAATACCAATGCGGTCAGTGACCTGCTCTCCGCTCACGGGATCGACCCAGCCGGCAGCCACCACTACAGTGCGTCGGCAGGCAGCTACATCATGAATGTCACCGTGGCTTCCAACGAAGTGGACAGCTACTGTGCGGAAAACCCGGGATCGACGGTTGAAAAGGGTGTCACGTGGTCGAACTTCAACAAATGACCTCTACAGCCGTTCGACAGCAGCGACAGCAGGAGGGGACGAGGTGCTACTAGCAATGCCCGCGAGGAGTCAGGCAGGTGGCCTGCTCGTCGCCCTATGTGTGGTCCTGGCAATCATGTTCGCGACGGCGTCATGGGTATATGCGGATGCGAAAACCTCTGCTGGGCAGGGTGTTCCGGTATCCGGATTGCTCGGGTCGCTGCAGCTCAATACGCCGGTGGCGTGGTTCATCGCTTGTCTGTTGCTAGGTGAGGTGGTCTTTCCCCTGTACATCACCAGCCGCAGCTCGGCCTAGCGCCAGAGCTTCGTCGGGAAAGGAGCTGTGAGTGCCGCCGCTGATGTTGGGGCCGTCGACAGTGGGCCGGAGTCAGACGCGATGGCAGTAGCTACTGACGAGCACCTGTTCTACCCGTGATACGACGGCTGTCGTCCGTTCGTACGAATGTGGCGGGCTCGAGCTGGACCAATAATTTCCTTGCTACACAGAGACCGTCAGAGACTGGCATGCTTCCGGCAAAGCATCGACCGTCGTGCGTCGATACGGATAGAAGTTAGGGGCCATTTGTGGGCAATCCGTATGACCCGCAGCACTACCCAGGACAGCAGCCGGGCCCACACCCGGTCCCGGGGTACGGCCAACCTGCGGGACAGTCAGCCTTTCCCGCCGGGGCTTCGTACGGTCAGCCGGCGCCGGGCACGCAGTCGCAGCCGCAGTGGGCTCAGCAGTCCTACGGCGCTCCACGCCCGAGCATCAACCTCGCCGCGCTGGGCACGCCAAAAATAGCCGCGGCCGTTGTCGTGGCGGCGGGCTTGATCGTGCTGTTCGGGTCGCTGCTGAGCTTGTACAGCGTCACCGTGACGCCCTCGGCGGCGAGCGTGCCGCACAACGACGCGCCGGCCGGCCAGATCAATGTCGACATCGGCTTTTACGATGTGATGCCGATCTTCGCGCCACCCATTGTGGCGCAGGCTGTTCCGGTCTTGATGGTGTTGGCCGCGCTGTGTGCGGTCCCGGTTGTCTTGGGTGCTGACCGCAAGACGGCGCCGCTGGCCGCGGTCTTCGCCGGCGCTGGAACGTTGTTGGCGTTGATGCTGACGATCAGCAGCCCCCTACCGTCGGTGGAACTCACCGGGCAGATGGCCACGAAGTTCGAAAAGAACGTCGGCAGCGTTACGGTCGAGGACTTTGTCAACTCGGTCGCCTCGGTGGGTCCTGGAGCCGGCTTGATCATCGCCCTGATCTTCGGAGCGGCCGCTTGGGCGGCCGCGGTGGTGATGGTGTTCAAGCGCAATGTCGTGGCCCCGCCGGCCGCGCCGCCGGGTGGGACGGTGCCGCCCATTCAGCCGCGGTGGTGAGCGGCGGATGACCGGCCCATATCCCGGCCCACATATCCCCGTCAGGCGGCCACCGATCACCTGGCTGCCCGCCGCCTTGATGGGCGCGGTGGCGGTCATCGGATTGTTGAGCACTCTTCTGCCGATCTGGACGCTTCAGGTCGCGCTGTCGGATCTTAGCCCTGGGCTCATGGTCATGGACGGCGACGACGTTGAGCAGACTGTCGGTGTCCACTTCGGCTTCTACACCTGGATCGTCGGCAATCTTCCTGTGGCTGCGGTCATTCCGTTGACACTGGCAGTCGCCGCAGCGGTGGCGATGACTCAGGCGGTGTCGGGGTTGAACCGGACCCTCTGGGGTGGGACGGCGGCGCTGGCCGTCTGCACGCTCGTCCTCACCGCCGCGGTGGCCATGAGGCCCAATCGGACGACTTCGGTCACGGGCCCATTGGCCAAAGAAGTGAGCATGCGGGGTTTACGGCGGACGGTCGGCGGAGACGGGGACCTTGGTGTGGGGCTCGGTTCCGGGCTGATCATCGCCCTGATTTGTTTGATTGCGGTGCTGGCAATCGCTGCCTGGCAGTACGTGATATCGAGCCGTCCAATCTCAGCTGCGCCGCCGGGGATGCAGCCGCCGACGCAATACCCCTAACCTGCCTCGAAAAAGGGACAGCAATGGTCCGTGGCCAAGATCAACCTGGCAATGACGATCGGGCTAAGCCGGTGTGGGGCCGCGGTGCGCAGCCGTCGCCGCCCGCCGACACGGCCGCGGCTCCAACGACAGCGATCCCGGCATCTGCGCGAAAGCGGGGATGGTTGGTACGAATGCGTTGGCCGGCCATTATTGTGGGGCTATTGCTGGTCGGTGGGGCGCTGACCTATCTGCTGATTCCACCGACGGTGGTGGCTGAGCAAGCCATCAACGTGAATCCGGGAGACCTGCTGTCTGCGCAGGACCGCAAGGCGCAGCCCATGCCGGCGGTTCTGGGCCTGAACCGCGACGTGGCGCAGACGGTGCTGAGCGACGCCGCGCTCAGCGGGGTGAAGCTGACCGTCAAAGAACGCCCGGCGGCGGGACCATCGGCCATGGTGGTGGCCCAAAATCCCGCTGCTGGAACGACTTCTGTCGACGCGATTGACCTGACGGTCTCCGTTCCTGCACCCGTGCCCGACGTCGTCGGTAAGCCGATGACCGAAGGTCGCACCGCCTTGGAACAACTCGGCGCCGTGGTGGAGATCGTGCCGCAGTTCAACCCGTCGGTCCCGAAGGGCCAGATCATCGACATCTCCCCGAAGCCGGGCGAGACCATGCCGACAGTCGTTTCGATCACCGTCGGCGATCCCGGTGATGCCCTGACGCTGGCGTCGGTCAACTCGGTCGACGATACGCGTTGCGGGACAGTGGACAACGTCACCATCAGCGGAGCCACTGTCGGTGACAGCGTCAGGTGTGAGCCGGGCGAGAAGCCGGCGTTCGTGGAATATGCGCTGTCTCGGCAAGCTGCTGCGCTTGAGGCGACCGTCGGAACCGACGACCGAGGTAAGACGGGACCGGCACATGTAGTGGTGTTCGGCGACGGCCGGGAGCTGGCGTCAGCTGATGTGGGACTGGGCCAGTCGACGCCGATCCGCGCCGACCTCAATGGTGTGATGCGGATGCGGATCGAGGTCACGACGGTGGATCCCAAGCAGAGCCCGACGGTGATACTCGGCGACGGGAAGCTCCTCGGACTGCCTGAGGGGCTCAATGCGATTGCGGCGCAATGATAGGTCGGGCCCTCCGGTTGCTCCTGTCAGTCACGTTGACGCTGAATCTCTCTGCGATAGCGGGCATTGCCGCTCCGGCGGCGCAGGCCGACCCAGCGACCACTACCACCACCAACGACGCCTACAACCCCGTCATCGTTGTGCTCGACACATCGGGCTCGATGGCGGAGAAGGACGACTCCGGAACAGAACGGATCGTGGGTGCGCGTTCCGCGGTTCTCGGCCTGGTCGATGCCCTTCCGCCGCAGACCCAATTCGCGTTGATCGCCTACCCGGGCAACGGCGCCCGCCTCGTCAACGGGTGCTCGGAGGGCAAGGTCGAGATCAAGCTGGGACCGCTGGATCAGCCGACTACTGCAGCCGCGGTGCGCAGGCTGACCCCGGACGGCGATACCCCGACCGCGCCGGCTCTGCGACATGCCGCCGAGCTGATCAAGAACAGCCCGACGCAGCGTGGCACCGTCGTGCTCGTCAGCGATGGCGAATCCAATTGCGGCTCAAACGATGTCTGTCAGGTGGCCAAGGATCTTTCCGCCCAGGGCGTCGAAGTCCGGGTCAATACAGTGGGTTTCCAGATCAACGACAAGGGTGCCGATGAACTGACCTGTATCGCCAAGTCGACCGGCGGCCGCTACATCGATGCTAAGGACAAGGATCAACTACGCGATGCGGTCGAGGATCTCAGCGGTGCGAAGCTGACACTTGAGACGTCCGTGCCCGATCCGCTGGCGGTGGTCAGTGGCAACGGCGCAGACGGCCCCAAGGTCGTCGTCAAGGTCGCCAACAGTGGCCGCAAGGCCGCGACCGACGTGCGGGTGTCCGTGGATTTCCGGGACGACGCCAATCACCCTGGTTCACTGCTGGTTCCCCGGCCTATCCAGTTCCTTGGCAATCTCGATCCCGGGCAGTCGCGGGAACTCGAGGTGACCGTGCGACCCGATGCCGCTCAGGTCGATAAGAAGTTCAGTTGGACGGTCGTCGCCACCGCCGTCAACGCCAGGCCGCAACGCCGCGACGGGACGACGTCAACGGCGGAACCAACATTGAACGGGCTGCTGGCGGGTGTCGACAGCATTGCGGTACTGGGTGACTCGTACTCGTCGGGGGAAGGGGCCGGCGATTATGATGCGGGCACCAATGGCGGCACCGGCGGCAACGAATGCCATCGGTCAGCCAATGCCTACGGGCGCGTGCTGGGTGCGAAGAAAGTGGCCTTGATCGCGTGTTCTGGCGCGGTGACGGCTGACTTCTACGACACCAAGGTGTCGAATGGGACGAAAGTCGAGCCGCAGCTGCGCCGGTTGCGGAGCTTGGCGCTCTCCAAGGACTCACCGGAAGCGGTGTTGTTGAGCGTCGGTGGTAACGACGCCGACTTCGCGGGCACGGTTTTCTGGTGTGTTGTCGCAGCGGTCGGGCAGACCTGCTCAAGGTTCGGTCCGGCCGATGAGCTGAAGTACCGCCTGGATGCGGCCAACCGCGTTGCCGCGATTGCCGATAGCGTGCGCCGGGTCTACCGCGACGTAAATCGGGCGGTCAACGACCCGGATGCCCGGGCTAAGCGCGGAGGGAAATACGCCCCCATCATCGTCGTGCCGTACCCTCGCATTGTTCCCTCCGCGCAGGCCGGCGCCAGCGCGGCCGGCCACTGCGAGATCGGCATCAACGCCAACGAGATTGTGTTCTTCAACGAATTCATCGACATGCTCAATCTGGATCTGATGGTTGCGGTGGGATCACTGCGCTCCCAACACATCCCGATCTTTATCGCCTCCGATGTGATACCGGCGTTTCAGCCCAACCACACCATCTGCGACGCCCCCAACAACTTCGCCAACTTCTCCAAGAACCTGCTGACTGCCGGCGATCATGAGCAGCTACACCCGAATGCCGCAGGCAACAAAGCGATGGCGCGGGCGATCTCAGCGTGGTCGGCCACCAAGACGATGATGACCGATCCGGCCGAGGTCAACTGGGTGTCGCTGGACTCGAAGAAGCTGGACCCGTTGACCAACGCGATTGCCAACGCGACCCTCGGCGCGGCCGATCTCTACCTCGTGGGCGGGGATGCGCACATTGATGCCAATGGGTTCGCCCCGTCGTCCACTGTCGTCTTCCGATTGGATTCGACACCGCGGATCCTCGGGTCGGCGAAGGTCGGCGCCGATGGATCGATCAGAGATCGGGTCACGCTGCCGGTCGATATCCGACCCGGGGAGCATCACCTGCACGCCATGGGCATCGGTGCCGACGGGGCGCTGCGGGATGTGTCCAACCCGGTGCGGGTTGTTCCGTCGCACACCGTGGGCGCCCTGTTCGGCCTTATCGCCGGGCTGGTGGCTCTGGTGCTGGGTGGCGTTGGGTTGCGGCGCAACGGCGCATCCGCCAGTTGAATCAGGGCGCGGCGCGCCAACGCAGCCAGCGTGCGTGATCCCACCGTCGTACTCCGACGGCACCGACGATTCCGACGGCCACGCCGACAAACATCGCCACGACGGGCATGACGCCGCCCCACAACCAGCCCTCGAAAATCCAGTTGGGGGACAGCCGCAATAGGGCGAAGAACCAGCCGAACAGGGCGACACCGACTGCGGCGGTTAGCGCGTAGCCCAGCCTGATCGGATTGACGTAGACGATGAGAACCTCGGTGCCGCGGCGCCATAGCGCGGCCAGCCGGGCGATCAGATTCCGGACCGGGGCGGTCGACAGTTGCGCGGGAGCTGTGATCCCAGGTTTCCGCGGAGGCGCAACAGGGGTGGAAGGCGTTGATGCAGAAGGGAAGCCAATACTGCGAGGCTTATCAACAGAACGGGGTGTTGCTGGTGCTTTGGGTGGTGTGATTGCGGCAGGCCGTAGCGTGGACGGGGGTATTGCGGACGGCGGTGCCGACGTGGTCCAGAACACCCAGCCCGGCGGGGGTGGCGGCCAGGACGGATCAGGGGTCCAGTCCGGGCCCGGCACCCACCCCGGAGGCGGCTTGGGCCAATTGGGAGGGGAGTGAAACGGCACCGGTGGACGCTCCTGCTGATTCGACTGTGCAGTGGCGACCATTGTCAGGTAAGCGACTCGATGTCTGCAACAGTCCAGCGACACGCCCAGCGCTCAGCCGATCAACTCGGCGCCTACGAGGCCACCGTCAGTAGCCCCTGGGCAGTGACACTCTCGCCGGAGGTGCGGCGGCGATGTTCGGTCCGCGGACCGCGTCGGCCTGCATGCCATCGGTATCCAGCGCACTGTCGGCGTCGTTGCTCGCTTTCGACCACAGCCCCGACGTATGGCAGACCTGGTTGCCCAGTCCGATTTCGCACCCGCCGTTCTCGAAGGTGTGACTGTCAAACTGCACACCTTGGGTCGGGCGCTGAGAACCGTGGACCGCCTCGGCCCACGAGCCCTGCGTGCCGTCGGTGTCCACCGATCCCGGGTTCGCGACAAGCCCGTCCGCGTGCGCCATACCGGCGCCGGCGAGTGCGATTACGAAGCCCGCCGCGCCCACCATTCCTGCGGTGACGATCTGAAAACGGCGAGCACGTTCTTGGTTTGCCATGAGTTCCTCCATGTGTTGGCTGTTACGCCAGAGGCTCTCATCACAATCTTCCAAATAATAGTTCTAGCTGCGAATATAGGCCGAACAGCGGACGGTCGTGTATGCCGAACGGTAGACAAATCGCTAGATTTGAGTATTCGCTGTAGAGGTGCGGGTCTGAGACCGCGAGCGCCGCTCCTGCCGCTCCTCGGCCAGCGACCGGGTCTCGTCCGAGAGCGGCGCCGCGAGCATCGCGGCAACCGTGTCGATCAGGTGGCTGACGAACAACCGGTCGTCGGCGTGCGGAGCGGTGGCCGCGCGCCTGCCCAATTCGACCGCGGCGTACACCAGCGCGCCCAACCGCGGATGCAGCGTGACCGTCACCGGATCGAACATCGGCTCGAGCAGTTGCCGCCAGCGCTGCAGGCTTGCCGAATGCCCGGTGAAGTCGAAGGTCGGCACCGGGCGGTTCAACAGGTCTGCGTGGATCCGCAGGAAAGCCGGGCCGCCGTCGGGGTCGGCGAGCTTCGCGGCGAGCGGCCGGACCAGCGCCGAGGCCATCGACCGCATCGACGGTTCGGCGTCGGCCTCGAGTGCATCGAGCAGCGCATCGCGGCTGGCATCGACCATCGGCAGGTGCTTGTCGGCGATCGCCGCGAGCACCCCTGCGCGATCGGTGAAGTGATACTGCACCGCCATCACGTTGCGGGCCCCGGCCTCGCGGGCGATCTCACGCAGGCTCACCGCGTCGACACCGCGTTCGGCGAACAGCCGCTCGGCGGTGGCCACCAGGTTGGCCGACGTGTCGGCCGCCATCAGAGTTCGGCGACCTCGTGTTCCAGCATCTCGGCCAACTTGGCCTGGGCGGCAGCGCGTCTGGTCGGGATGTGCTGGGAGGGGAACAGGGTGTCGACGGGCTCATATTCCTTGAGCGTGCGCCGGGCCACCGTCAGCTTGTGCACCTCGGTCGGGCCGTCGGCGATCGCCAGTGACTCGGCACCCACCAACATCTTCACGAACGGCATCTCGTCGGAAACCCCCAGTGCCCCATGCAGATGCATCGCGCGCTGCACCACGTCGTGCAGCACCTGCGGCATGGCGACCTTGACGGCCGCGATGTCCCGGCGCACCTTCTGGTAGTCGTGGTACTTGTCGATCTTCCAGGCGGTGCGCAACACCAGCAGCCGGAACTGCTCGATTTGGATCCAGCTGTCGGCGATCTTCTCCTGCGTCATCTGGTAGTCGCCCAGCGGCCCCATCCGGGTCTTGCGGGAGACCGCGCGCTCACACATCATGTCGAAAGCCTTGCGGGCCAACGCGATCGTGCGCATCGCGTGATGGACCCGGCCACCACCGAGCCGGGTCTGCGCGATCGCGAACGCCTGCCCCTCGCCGCCCAGCACATGGTCGGCGGGTACCCGGACATCGTTGTAGCGGATGTAGCCGTGCCCAGCGCGATCGTCGGATTCCCCGCCGACCCCGACGTTGCGGATGATCTCGATGCCCGGCGTCTCGGCGGGCACGATGAACAGCGACATCTTCTGGTGAGTGCGGGCTTCCGGGTTCGTCACCACCATGACGATGAAGAACGATGCGTTGCGCGCATTGGAGGAGAACCACTTCTCGCCGTTGATCACCCACTCGTCACCGTCTCGCTCGGCGTGCGTGGTGAACAGGCCCGGATCCGAACCGCCGTGTGGTTCGGTCATCGAGTAGCACGACGAGATCTCACCGTTCAGCAGCGGCTGCAGGTACCGCTCCTTCTGCTCCTCGGTACCGAACATGGCGAGGATCTCGGCATTGCCGGAGTCCGGTGCCTGTGATCCGAAAACCGAAGGCGCCCAACGGGAGCGTCCGACGATCTCGTTCAGCAGGGCCAGCTTGACCTGGCCGTAGCCCTGGCCGCCGAGTTCCGGGCCCAGGTGCGCGGCCCACAGACCTTGATCGCGCACCTGCTGCTGTAGTGGGCGCAGCACCCGCAGCACCTCGGGGTTGGTCTTCTCGTACGGGTCCAGCGGTGCGAAGTCCAGCGGTTCGAGCTGCTCCCGCATGAACTCCTCGACCCAGTCGAGTTTCTTCTGATATTCCGGGTCGGTTTCAAAGTCCCACATGGCGCGAGCATAGGCTGATGCAGCTGCATTAATCAATGACTGCCGCTCAGGCCCTGCGCCGATCGGGCATGCTTCCATCGTGCTGTTGCTAAGCCGGCTCACCGGCCAGGGCGTGCTGGGCCCCGACGGGACGGTGATCGGCCGACTCGCCGACCTCACCGTCAGCCTCGCCCCGGAATCTGGCCGCCACGAGGTTGAGCGGGTGTTGGTCACACGCCGGCGCGGCGAGGCGTTCCTGGTGCCGTGGGATCAGGTGGCCACGTTCGACCGCGGCCGGGTTGTCCTGGCTGATGCGTCCGCCCGGTATGCCTCCGCGGATCTGGGGGCACACGAGATTCTGCTGGTGCGTGACGTGCTCGACACCCAGGTCGTCGACGTTGTCGGCTACCGTTTGGCGCGTGTTGCCGACGTGGTGTTGGCGCGTACCGGCGGCGGGGCGGTCGAGCTGGTCGGGGTCGAGGTCGGATTCGGAGCGGTGCTTCGCCGACTCGGATTAGGAGTGCTCGCAGCACGTTTCGGCCCCGACGCCATCGCGTGGTCGGATTTGCATCTTCTGTCCGAACGCGGTCACGCCGTACAGCTCGCCAGCCCGCGTGCCGCAGTGCACCATCTCGGCGCCCGAGCACTGGCCGTGCTCGTCAGCCGTCTCGATACCGCTTCTGCCGCTGAAATTCTGGCGGCCAGAGGTCCGGAGGTCGCCGCCGAGGTGGTGCGGACGGCCCATCCGGCAGTCGGTGAACGTGTGCTCCGGGCGATGCCGACGACTGAGGCTGCCCGAATCGTGTCTGAGATGCCCAAGGAGCATGCCGGCCAATGGCGTCAGCGACTCGAACACGCCCCGGGTCTCAGGGGCCGGAGCTTCCTCCGATCGCGGGTGTGGCCACGTCGCCGTCATGCCGGGGGAGCGGCGCCGTGACGACACCGACCCGGACCCCGACGAAGTTCGTGGCCCTCCTGGCCGTTGTCGGACCGGGATTGCTCGCGGGGCTGTCCGACGATGACCCGGCCGGTATCACCACCTACTCCGTCCTCGGAGCCGATCACGGTTACCAGCTGCTGTGGGTCCTTCTGTTATCCACGGTCGCCCTGGTCGTCTTCCACAGCCTTGCCGCCCGGATGGGCGTCGTCACCGGCCAGGGGCTGATCGGTTTGGTGCGCCAGCGTTACGGTGTCGCGGTGGGCGCGGCCGTGCTGGCCGCACTTGTCGTAGCCAACGTGGGTACCACATGCGCCGAATTCGCAGGAATAGCAGCGGGATTCGAACTCTTCGGTGTCACCAGGTACATCAGCGTGCCGGCAGCGGCACTGGCAGTGTCGCTGCTCGTGCTCCGGGGCAGCTTCCATCGTGTCGAGCGGTTACTGCTGCTGCTGTCCACCGTGTTCCTCGCCTATATCGCCTCAGGATTCTTGGCCAAGCCAGACTGGGGCGCCGCGTTGCACGGCACCTTCGTGCCGACGATGCCGATGACCGCACCTGCGATCGCCATCGTCACCGCGACACTGGGCACCACGTTGGCGCCATGGGGCCTGTCGTTCATGCAGTCCTACGCCGTCGACAAGAAGCTCCGCACCGACGACCTGTCCCTGGAGCGGGTGGATGTCGTCACCGGGGCGGTCTTGACGGGGATCATCGGGTTCTTCGTGGTGGTCGCGTGCGCCGCAACCCTGCATCGCGACGGAAAGAGCATCGCCGATGCCGCTGACGCCGCAATCGCGTTGCAGCCGCTGGCCGGCGAGGCGGCGGCCAAGCTCTTCGGGGTCGGGCTGATCGGTGCCGCCTTCCTGGCCGCGTCAATCCTGCCGCTGTCCACCGCGTACTCGGTGTGCGAATACGCCGGGGTGGAAGCCGCGATCGACGACTCATACCGCGACGCCCGGACTTTCTACCTGACCTACGGCTTCGTGACCGTGATCGGCGCGGGCGCCGTCCTGATACCGAACGTTCCCCTGGTGGCGATCCTGGTCGGGACTCAAGTGCTCAATGCGGTGCTGCTCGGTCCGCTGATGTTCACCATGATCGGGCTGGGCCGCGACGCCGACCTCATGGGCCGGTTCGCGATCAGCCGTAAGGGATTGGTCGGCTACGGCGTGGCCACAGCGATGGTGCTGATATGTGTAGTGGCATTGGCTGTGACCACGGTCCTGAGCTGACGAGAAGGGAGGACCATCGTGAGCACCGCCGTCCGCGTCGACGTCGACTCCTACGGCGTCGCGCTGATCACCCTGGATGGCTCGGACCGGCTCAACGCGTTCTCCGGCGAGACCGCCACCGCGCTCGGCGAGGCCTACCGCCGCTGCGATGCCGACGACACGATCCGTGCGGTCGTGGTCACCGGGTCGGGACGGGCGTTCTGCGCAGGCGCCGACATGACGGCGCAGGCCGCCGCTTTCGACACACCGGAGGCCGGATTCAGTGCCTCGCCCGTCCAGCCGCCGGCCTTTCGGGTGCGCAAGCTGGTGATCGCCGCGGTCAACGGGCACGCGATCGGCATCGGCCTGACGCTGGCACTGCAGTGCGACATCCGGCTGGTCGCGCAGGACGCCAAACTCGCCATCCCGCAGGTACGCCGGGGCATGATCGGCGATTGCGCCGTGCACTACACCCTCAAGCACGCTGTCGGCCTGGCCGTGGCCGGCGACATCCTGCTCACCGGGCGCACGTTCAGCGGCAGCGAGGCCGCCGCGCTCGGTATCGCCAGCCGTGCCCTGCCCGCTGACGACGTGCTGCCCGCGGCGCTGGACCTGGCCCGCGATGTCGCCGTCAACGCCAACCCCGCCTCGGTGGCCTACAGCAAGCGACTGCTGTGGGCCGAGAAGAATGCCGACGAGGTGGCGGCCGAGGAGACCGCGGTGCATCTGAGATTGATGGGCGGTCCCGACGCGGCCGAAGGGCCGGCCGCCTGGCGGGAGAAGCGCGCGCCTCGATGGCAATCCACCGCCAGTTCGACAGGAGATCCTGCATGAGCCCCACGACAACCGACGTCCTCGACGGAATCGACCTGACGGGACGCACCGTCGTGATCACCGGTGCCTCGACGGGGTTGGGATTGCAGACCGCCCGCGCCCTGCAGGGCGCCGGGGCGACGATCGTGGCCGCGGTGCGCGATGTCGACAAGACCCGCGAGGCGATCGACTGCGAGACCGTCGTGCTCGAACTCGGCGATCTGCGCTCGGCACGCGCCGCTGCCGAGCACATCGCCGCGCGCCACGACCGCATCGACGTCCTGATCAACAACGCCGGAGTGATGGCGCCGCCGCTGTCGCGCACCGCTCAGGGCTACGAAATGCAGCTCGGCACAAACCATCTCGGGCACTTCGTGCTCACCACCGGACTGGTCGACCGCTTTGGTGAAGGCACCCGCATCGTCAACCTGTCCAGCCGCGGGCACCAGCTCAGCGGTATCCGCTGGGACGACCCCAATTACGACGACGAGAGCGCCTACGACAAGTGGCAGGCGTACGGACAGAGCAAGACAGCCAACGTGCTGTTCACCGTCGAGGCGCAGCGGCGCTGGGGCGCACGCGGGGTGCACTCCTTCGCCGTGCATCCAGGCGTCGTCTACACCGACCTGGCTCGGCACATGACCCGCGACGATTTCAGTGAGGGCGGCACGCTGGCCAACCTCGAGGTGACCGACGTCGCGCACGGTGCGGCGACCACGGTGTGGGCGGCAACCAGCCCCGAGCTCGACAGGCTCGGCGGGTGCTACCTCGAGGACTGCGGCGTCGCCGATCCGATGGTGGACGGCTCTGAGGGCGGGTATGCGGCCTGGGCCGTTGACCCGGAACAAGCCGCCCGGCTGTGGGAGTGGTCGCAGCGCCAAGCCGAACTTAACTTGGATGGCTAACCTGCAGTGGTGGCCATCGATGTTCGTCCAGCCCGCAAAGCTGACATCCCAGCACTAGCGCGGGTGATGGCCAGGGCGTTCCAGGACGACCCCGTCATGGCGTGGGTGCAACCCGACGCCGCGCGCCGCCAAGCGGCACTGCCCGGATTGTTCAGTGCGCTGACCCGCCACCACTTTCTGGCCGGCCGCGGCACCGAGGTCGCGGTGTCCGAGGACGGGGTGGCCGCTGCCGCGCTATGGGATCCCCCGGGCCGCTGGATGCAGTCACCCCGTGAGCAACTCGCCATGCTGCCCGGCGTGATGCGGGCCTTCCGGGGCCGGCTGGCGGCCGCACGCACGCTGACTGACCTGATGAAAGCCAACCATCCCGAGGAACCGCACTGGTATCTGGCGATGATCGGCAGTGATCCGACGGTGCGAGGCGGTGGGTTCGGTCGGGCGCTGATGCAGTCCCGGCTCGATCGGTGCGACGCTGAATATGCCCCCGCCTATCTGGAGTCGAGCAACCCCGTCAACATCCCTTACTACGAGCGGTTCGGCTTCGAAGTGACCGGCGAGATCGCGCTGCCCGAGGGCGGTCCGTCGTTGTGGCCGATGTGGCGGGCGCCGCGGTAATCACCAGCGCAAAAGCCTTGTCTTCCTGAGTGTTTGCTGCGTGCGCAGAAATGCTTGAATTCAAGTTGTTGAAAACTGCGCATCGCACGTTCCTGATTGTGATAATCGGGGTCGGGTGCAAAACGGGTCATGGCGGGTCCCCCGGAGGGGAGGGGATCGGCCGTGATCTGGTTCTTTTATTGCACAAGGCGTGCTTCCAGCGTGAGCGCGCTATTCCGCGGCACGCAGTACCAACATCGCCCTGGACTCGAGTCGCACCGGTCCGCCGGACTTCACCACAGCGGCATCGTCGACCTCGCCGGGTCCGCCGGCGGTGTCCACGACAGGTTGCCAAGCCTTACCAAACTCCGCGGGCGGCAGGGTGAATTCGATGGGTTCGTGGTGGGCGTTGAAGCACAGCACGAACGAGTCGTCCGTCACCCGCTGACCACGCGGATCCAGATCCGGAATGCCGTGGCCGTTGAGGTAGACCGCGACCGACTTGCCGAAGCCGGAATCCCAGTCGTCGTCGCTCATCTCCGACCCGTCCGGGCGGAACCAGGAGATGTCGGGCAGACCCTCACTGCCGCGGCGGCGGACGGGGCGGCCGTTGAAGAACCGCCGCCGACGGAACACCGGGTGGGCCGCACGTAGCGCGGACACCGACGCGATGAAGTCCAGCAGCTCAGTATCGGCGCCGGCCCAGTCGATCCAGGTGATCTCGTTGTCCTGGCAGTACCCATTGTTGTTGCCGCCCTGGGTCCGTCCCAGCTCATCGCCGTGGGAGATCATCGGAACGCCCTGGGACAGGATGGTGGTGGCAATCAGGTTGCGCTGCTGGCGAGCTCGCAATGCGTTGATCTCGGGGTCGTCGGTGGGGCCTTCGACCCCGCAGTTCCACGAGCTGTTGTTGCTCTCCCCGTCGTTGTTGTCTTCGCCGTTGTCGTCGTTGTGTTTTTCGTTGTAGGACACCAGGTCTCGCAGCGTGAAGCCGTCGTGAGCGGTGACGAAGTTGATCGACGCGACCGGGCGGCGCGCGGTGTGCTCGTAGAGGTCTGCCGAGCCGGTCAAGCGGTAGGCGAACTCGCCGAGGCTGGCGTCTTCACCGCGCCAGAAGTCGCGGACGGTGTCGCGGAACTTGCCATTCCACTCCGTCCACTGCGGCGGGAAGTTGCCGACCTGGTAGCCGCCGGGGCCGACGTCCCACGGCTCGGCGATGAGCTTCACCTGGCTGACGGTCGGATCCTGTTGCACCAGTTCGAAAAACGCACTCAGCCGGTCGACGTCATAGAACTCCCGGGCCAGGGTCGCGGCGAGGTCGAAGCGGAAACCGTCGACGTGCATCTCGAGCACCCAGTACCGCAACGAGTCCATGATCAGCTGCAGGGAATGCGGGTGCCCGACGTTGAGGCTGTTGCCGGTGCCGGTGTAGTCCATGTAGTACCGCTTGTCGTCGTCGACCAGCCGGTAGTAGGCGCCGTTGTCGATGCCGCGGAACGACACCGTGGGACCGAGGTGGTTGCCTTCGGCGGTGTGGTTGTAGACGACGTCGAGGATCACCTCGATGCCCGCTTCGTGCAGCGAACGGACCATCGCCTTGAATTCCTGGACCTGACCGCCGGGTGTGGCGCTGGCCGAGTACTTGCTGTCGGGGGCGAAGAACCCAATGGTGTTGTAGCCCCAGTAGTTTGACAATCCCTTGTCGATCAGGGTGGAGTCGTTGGCGAAGTGATGCACCGGCATCAGCTCGATCGCGGTGGCGCCCATGGCTTTCAGGTGATCGATGATCGCCGGATGTGCGATGGCCGAATAGGTTCCGCGCATCGCGTCGGGGATGTCGGGGTGCGTTTGGGTCAGTCCCTTGACGTGGGCTTCGTAGATGATGCTGTCGGCGTACTCGCGTTGTGGCGGCCGGTCGACTCCCCAGTCGAAGTACGGGTTGATGACCACCGACTTGGGCATGCTTGCCGCCGAGTCGTCGTCATTCCGGCTGTCCGGGTCGCCGAAGTCGTAGCCGAACAGCGACTGATTCCAGTCGAAGTGGCCGTCGATGGCCTTGGCGTATGGATCCAGCAGCAGCTTGTTCGGGTTACATCGCTGCCCCTCGGCGGGGTCGTAGGGGCCGTGCACCCGGTAGCCGTAGCGCTGGCCCGGTTCGACACCGGGCAGATAGCCGTGCCAGACGAAGCCGTCGACTTCGGGAAGGACGATCCGCGTCTCGGTTCCGTCCTCGTCGAACAGGCAAAGCTCGACGCGTTCGGCCACCTCCGAGAACACCCCGAAGTTGGTGCCGTAGCCGTCGTAGGAGGCACCCAGGGGATAGGCCTTACCTGGCCATACCTCTTGCGTGGCGGCGTTGGTCACATGGACTCCCTACGAGCGAATTGGCGGGCCGGATTGTGCGGGGTACCCCGGAACCGCCGGCGCCAAATCAGCTGGGAGATGTTTGTGACTGTCGTGACAATTCGGCGGTTGGAGTTGCGTCGTGATCGGGATGGCCCTTGGTGCGACGCCGTTCTTTCATCTCGGCCTCGAACACGTGGCGGTGCCCTTCCATCAGCTGGTCACGCACCCTGCGCTCGTGTTCGCGGAACACCGACCAGTACGTGTCGTCGAACTCCTCGACGACCTGAAAGGTCCACCGGCCGTTGAGCACGTTGCGGCCGACGAGCTCGGTCTCCAACTCGGCCGCGACCTCGGCGTGGCCCGCCGCGCGCAGCTTGTCGCAGGTCTCGCCGAGCAGCAGGTCGGCATGACCCATCAGCTGGTGGAACGAGTAGAGGTGACCTCGGGCCCGCTCGACGTACTCCAGCGCCTCGGACAGTGCTCCGACCGCTTCGACGGTGGCGTCGTCGATGCCCTCGGGTCGTCGGCCCAGTGGCTCGCTCACAGGCTGCCCTGGCCGGGCCGGGTGTAGCGCAAGTAGACGTAGTCGTCGACCGTCACGACGTGCCCCAGCGACAGGCGGGCGGGCGCGTTCATACCGTGCGCACCCGGGCGGTCGATTTCGGCGGTGGCGGCCAGGGTGGGCGAGATGGTCAGGCACATTTCGTCGACCAAGTCGTTGGACACCAGCTCGTCGAGCAGGGTGGGACCGCCCTCGCACAGGATCCGCCGCATGCCGCCGGCCTGCAGGACGGACACCGCCGAGGCGATGTCGACCGCGGTGTCGCCGGCGATCAGAAGGTCGGCATGTTCACGCAGTTCCGGGTGCGCGTGCGCCAGGTGCGCGGTGGTGACCAGGATGGGCCGCTGCTTGGGCTTGGCGAACAACGAGGCGGGCACGTGGCCGGTGTGGGTCACCACCGCGATCGGCGGGGCGGACTCGATGCCCCACCGCTCCCAGCGCTCGACGAATTGGTCGGCGGTCAGTCGCACCGGACCGTAGCCTTCGGCGCGCACCGTGCCCGCGCCGACCAACACGACGTCGGCGTAGCCGCGCAACGCCAAGAGCAGGTTCTGGTCGTTGGTGTCCGACAGCGGCCCGGCCCGTCCGGCGAATGCGGCAGCGCCGTCCAGCGACATGATCATGTTGACGCGCACCCCGTCGGGCGGATCGCGGTACAGCGTCACCAGTTCGTCGAAGATCATGGGCGACCAATCAGCGCGGCGATCGGCGAACGATCGAGATGCTCACACAAATCCTGGGTGTCATCGAAAACGGCTGCGGCCCCGGCCTGTTCGAGCTCACCACGCGAGATTCCGCCCGATAGCACGGCGATACACGGGACCCCGGCCCGCGCACTGGCCTCGACATCCCAGATCGTGTCGCCGACGAACACGGCATGCTCGGCGCTCACCCCCGCCTTCTGCAGTGCAACGTTGACGATGTCGGGCCTGGGCTTGGCCTGCTCGACGTCCTCCGAGGAGGTGATGGCCGATACCAGGTCATCGCAGGACAGCGTCGCGCGCAGCAGAGCCAGTTCGTTCTCCGGTGCCGACGTGGCCAGCACGACCTGTAGATCGGAGTCGGCCACCCGTTGCAACAGCTGACGTGCGCCGGGCAGGGCGGCCAGCAACTCGGCGTCGGCCTCGTAGTAGCGGGTGTGTAAGTCCTTGAGCCGCTTCTGCACATCGTCGTCAGCGCCTTTGGACAGTTCGTCGACGAGTGTGTCGCCGTCCATGCCGATCGAGCGGTGGACGTGCCAGGCCTCGACGGGCAGGCCGACTTCGTGGAAGGCCCGCTGCCACGCGTGCACGTGGAGGTAATTCGAGTCGACGAGAGTGCCGTCTATGTCGAAGAGCACCGCGGGTCGGGGCGTTTGCATGAGGGCCGTATACCCACATGCGCGGTAGTTACCGTCAACCGGCCGATCGGGCTCGGCCGATTGAGGTGGGCCGAGCCGCCTTCATGGCACCGCGCATGGTGACGCCGTTTGCAGTGTTGATTCCCTTTGGCATCAAGATCAATTGACGACGACGGTGATGCCGGTACGCCCGGGTTGCAACGAGCGCGACGAGCAGGACGGCGCTCCAGGTGCCGATTCGACGCGTCATCGTTCGCCTCCGGTCGGCACGGTGCCGCCCGCCGCTGCGGTGGGATCGTCCGGCCACGCGCAGCCCGCCCGTGCTCCCGCACTGTGGACATTGTCGCCGGCCCACAAGCTGCGGTCGAGTAGCCTGCTATCCCAGAAGCGGCGGAATCTCACCAGGCCGCGATCGAATCTGTTGTACGAGGGGTGCTTCGGCTCCTGGCGGTACATCATCAGCGCGGTGTCCTGCATGATCGCAAACCAGTTGCGGCGCACCAACAATGAGCGCACCAGCGGGCGACCGACCAGTCGCAGTACGGGATTCTTGATCTTGGGCACGATCATCGTCAGGTAAACGATGTGGCTGTCCACATCGACAGGTGTGAAGCTGAGGATGAGCCGCGCGCTGTCGCTGAGTTCGTTGATCTTCTCGGTCAAGGCAATGGTGGCCCGGGGCACTCGCGCTGTGATCCTCGCCCGACTCTCCGCCAACTCCGGTGGTGAGGCGGTCAGGTCGATCAGATGCAGCCCGCCGCCGTAGGTCGTCGCATGAAAGTCACCGCCGGCCGCATCCGACACCCCCCACATCTCGCCCCGGCGGTAACTGCGCTTGACGTCCTCCCAGCCGACATAGGGGGCTCTACCGTGGAAGTGGCACACGTATTCGATACGGGTTTCCGACTGGGCGATGATCTCGGTGTCACCCCAGGATCCCAACCGGTGCAGTCCTGCGAAATGGGCTGAGTCAGGCAGATTTTCGACAAACCATTTGGCTGGGAACGGTAACTTGTACCGGACATGCTCGAACAAGATCGAATCTTCGGCGATCCCCTCATCGGCCAGGAAGTCCGGTAGATCGTGGTCAGCCGGTTCTGGTCCATTCCACAGGAAGATGGTCCCGTAGCGCTCGATCACCCGAAAGGTCGGCAGGCACCGCTTCGTCTTTGGGGATCCGTCGATTCCTGGCACGTGCACCACCTTGCCGTCGGGCCCATAGCGCCACGCGTGGAACGGGCAGCGCAGGCTGTCCTTCACCACTTCGCCGCCGTAGCCCAGGTTGGCCCCCAGGTGCAGACAGTGGGCGGCCATGCAGTGAACCGTTCCCGCTGAGTCGCGCCACAACACCACATCGCGTTCGAGCACCCTCAGCGGAATCACCGACTCATTGGCGAGGTCGTGCGAGAACGCAATCTGCCAGTACGACATCGGATATTGGAGATTGAGAACGCCTTTGGGGGTGGAGCCCGATCCACTGGCGGTTCCGGCGCCGTGCCCGCCGGCCGCCTGCGGAGCAGTCTCCGAAACCATGCCTGCCGTCATCGCACACCCCTTGCTGGACTGGGTCGTCTCGCCGTCGGCGAGCACGCGTGATCACAGTCTGGGGGTGTGGCTACGCTGTGTCAAGGGACAATTATGTCCCTTAGTGTGCGGGCTCCAACGCCAGGCCGTACAGAATGAGTGAGGCCAGGTGGGTTACCACCTCGTCGTCGCTGCTCTTGGTCTGCAATAAGGCGGGGTCCACGGTGACGTAACCGAGGACCAGGCTGATGAGCGCCCGCACAGTGACGTCGACATTCCGGGTCGGATATCCGTGCGAGCCGATCTCGCGATTGGCGATGTCCAGGACAGCTCCGAGACCTTTGTTGAGGGTTCCCCAAACCTGTTCTCGGATAGCGGGTTCAAGATGTTCGCCGGAGAACATGAGCAGTCGCAGTGCGCCGAGGTGGGCGCGACTGTTGCGGTACAGATCCGAAATGAACTCGTAGACGAGTTCGGGCTCCGTGGGCTGTCCGTCGAGCCGGCTGGTCCACCGACGTGTCCACTCGTCGATGAACTGCAGCAGCGGCTTGGTCATCACCTCGGCGAACAGCTCTGGCTTGGTGGCGAAATGGCGGGTCAGCACGGAGCGGGTGACGCCGGCCCGAACGGCGATTCCGGCCATCGTCGCGCCCTTGTAGCCAAGCTGACTGAATTCCTGTTCTGCGGCCTCGACGACCATCGCCCGCAGATCGGTAGAGCGGCGCCGCGTGCGGATTTCACCGGCGGCGGGATTCAGTTTGCCCATGGATGCGATCGTGCCGCATTCGGGCCCGAGAACGTTCGCGAACCGCGGATCAGCGAGCATGGGGCCGGTCACAGGCCGCCAGAGGTTCAATACGGTCGAGCCTGGCCTTTAGTGCGGCCACCTCCTGCTCCAGATTGTCGTGCGGACTACACGGGAGCCGGTCGTCGCGATCGATTGCCCTCAGCAGGTAGACGAAATTGGGCACGAACCACAACAGGAAGGCGAAGACCGGCACCCACCAGACGAACACGCCGTTCCATGCCAGCGGCCCGGTCTTGAAGAACACCAGGAAGCTGGCGGGGGTAAAGGTAAGGGCCAACCAGATATTGGCGTATCCGAGCCACCTCGGGAACACCGGATCAGCCCGAGCGTCGACGAGTACCGCGACGCCGAACAGCAGCAATTGCAGGACGAAAGTCGAGATCACCCCGAGAAAGAAGAACCAACTCAGGTCATAGAGCGCTCGCGTCACGTCCGGGTTCTGGTCTGCCCGATACGTCGACACAAGCATGAACACATACGGGATGACGAACTCGATCGTGGCGAGTGCGCCAAGGGCTAACTGGGTGTAGGCCATGATCGGGCGCAGACCCTCGATGCGCCGCATCTGGATCGTGAACGATGCGAGGAAGGGCATCAACAGCGGGCAGGACGCCAGGCAGATGACAACGCCAATCCGGATCGCCGTCCGATTCTGCTCGATCATCGCGGCGACTTCCGGTGCCGTCATGTCCGGTGAGGGCGGCGGAAAGAATCCCGCGGTGACGAATCCGACGACAAACATGAGGCCCATCAACGGTCCGGCCCACACGCACGCCTTCTGTATCGACCGGCTCGCCGTAGTTGATTCCATCGTCACTCCCGTCGATCAGCGTGCAAAGAGTCGGCGTCGCCAGTCGCCGGCCGACAGCAACCGGGCCGCGCGGGTCATCAATCGGATGTTGCGAGCCTTGGTCGGATACCAATAGATCTCAGACGGCAGATCGAACCGCTCTTCGATGATCGACTTCTGCCAGCAGTACTTGCGGATACCCTCGGCGCCGCCGTGGCGCGCGCCCAGACCAGAGTTGCGGCGCCCACCGAACGGCACCGGCAACTGAAAGACGTTGGTCATGACGTTGTTCACGTTCACCGAACCGGAGTCGATGCGCTCCGCAATCAACCGACCCCTGGCGTGATTCTTGGTGAACACGCTTGCAGCCAAACCGAACTCCGACTCGTTGGCCCGCCGCAAAGCTTCGTCGGCGTCGGCGACCTTGACGATCGGCAGCGTCGGCCCGAACGTCTCCTCCACCATGCAGGCCATCGTCTCGTCGACATCGAGCAGCACCGTGGGCTGGTGGAACAGGCCAGTTCCCTCGAGGGTGCCTCCTCCGGCAGCGACCGCCGCTCCCTTGGCCACGGCATCGGCGACGTGGCGCTCGATGATGGCGAGCTGATCCGGAGTGGCCACCGCTCCGACGTCTGCGCCAAAGCTGCCGGGCGCGTCGGTGCCGACCCTGAGCTTGCGGGTCAGTTCGACGACCTTGGTGACGAACTCGTCATACACCGGAGCCTCGACATAGACGCGCTCGATCGAGACGCAAATCTGTCCGGCGTTGTAAAAGCCGCCCCACACTGCGGCTTTGGCCGCTCGGTCGACGTCGGCGTCGGCGAGCACGATCATCGCGTCTTTTCCGCCGAGCTCCAGACAGCACGGAATCATTCGCTCGGCCGCCCGCATACCGATGCGACGACCCGTTCCGACGCTGCCGGTGAACTGAATCATGTCGACGGCGTCGACGACGGCCGCGCCGGCAGCACCGCGCCCGGTCACCGCATCGAGGACATCAGGTGCGCCGATCTCCTTCCAGCCTTCGACAGCGGCGGCCCAGGCCATCGGCGTCACCTCGGACGCTTTGGTCAGGACCGCACATCCGGCCATCAGCGCCGCGGGAATGTCGAGCATCTGCATCGCGAGTTGAGCATTCCACGGAGTGATCGAGCCGACGAGTTGATACGGCTGATAGGTGACGCGCATCCGCTTGGTTGCCATCATCACGTTGTGCGGAAGGGCTTTTCGCGGCGCCAGGAAACGTTCGGCGTGCCGCGCCCAATAGTTGAGCACGTCGACCGAGGCGACGATCTCACCGATCGGCAGATCCCCCCACGTCTTGCCGGTCTCGTCCTGCACGAGCCGCAAGAGCCGATCTTCGTTGTCGAGAATCCAGTCCCGAAAGCGCCCGAGCCACATGCGTCGGCCCTGGAATCCGAGGGCGCCCCAGCCGGGTTGTGAGTCGCGTAACCGGCGGGCGACAGTATCGACCTCGGCTGCGCTCATGTCCGGTACGCGGCCCACCAACCGGCGATCGGCAGGGGACCGCACCTCGATATGCGGACGGGTGGGAATGGCCCCGGTCAGCCCGTCGGGGGATGGGGTGAGCACACTGCCTCCTGCATCGAACGAACGTCTGTGGCCGTCAGCTAACGATCGTTCTGGCCATGCGGCAATGATGCCACCGGCACCGATGGGAAACAAGGGACATAAATGTCCCTTGACATGACGCGGCACGGCCTGCTTCACTCTGACAGGACTTCCTGCGGGGCGCCGATGCTGGCTGATCGACCATGAGCCCGAAATAGCCTCCACTTCAGCACATCTCAAGAAATCCAATGAGAGGCAGTACCGAAATGACCCGTCTGGCTGACCGGCGGACCCACATCAGCGTCCTTGCGCCGGAGACTTACGAACAGGGCAACCCCGGCACCTTTGGCTTGCCCTTGGATCAGTATGCGTATCTCCGCGACAACGAACCGGTTTACCTCCAGACCTTCGACGACCCGATGCTGATGAAGCAGGTGTGGGTGCTGTCCCGTTACGACGACATCTCCGCCGTCGACCGCGACTCCGAGACGTTCGCCGCCGACCGTGGCCAGCTCAATATCTGGACGGTCAACCCGATCGACCCGACTGTCGGAGGTAAGCCCGCCATGCTCACGCGAGACGGCGCCGACCACCGCCGTCAACGCCAGGTGATCAACCGCGGCTTCACCCCGACGATGGTCCGTCAACTGGAAGAGAAGTTCCGCGGCTATGCACGTCGCGTCGTCGATGAGGCGCTGGAAAAGGGCACTCTGAACTTCGTCACCGACGTCGCCCACGTGATGCCGATGGAGGCGGTGGGCGACGTGCTGGGGGTTCCGGTCGCCGAACGTCCGCAGTTCTTCGACTGGGTGGATCGATTCGCCGCCCCGTTCGATACCCGGCTGGCGCCGTCGTTCGAGTCGGTGCTCGAGGCCATCTTCGCTCTCACCGCGTATGCAGGCGAGTTGGCCGCGCGTAAACGAGCCACTCCGGGCGATGACGTTGTCACCAAGATGGTGCAGGCTGAGGCCGATGATGCGCTGTCTGAGGACGAAATCCTCGGCAACATCGTGCTTCTCGCCAGTGGAGCTGCGGAGAGTACCCGTAGCGCGCTGAGTCACGGCCTGCACCAGCTGATGCGCGAACCGGATCAGATGGCCTGGCTGCGTGACCATGCCGACGACATCCCGGAGACGGCGATAAACGAAATCGTGCGTATTGCAACGCCATTCGTGCACTTTGTCCGCACCGTAACCAAGGACATCGAACTACATGGTCAACCGATCGCCCAGGGTGAGCGAGTGTGTATCCTGCTGCCATCCGGGAACTTCGATTCCGCCGCGTTCGCCGAGCCGACGCGCTTCGATCTGCAGCGAACCCCAAATCGACACCTGAGTTTCGGACGTGGTCCGCACGCGTGTCTGGGCAAGCACATTGCGATGCTCGAGATGAAGATTCTGCTCGAGGAGGTACTGCAGCGGACGAAGGACATCCGCCCTGCCGGTCCGATCTCCTATGTCCGCGACAGTTTCACCCGCGGTGTCTACGAACTCCCCATTGTTATGACACCGGCCTGACCGAGGGGCCGTTGGCTGTTGCCGCACAACACGATCAAAAGGATGACGATGGCGATTCACACCGGGACCACTCTGGCGGAGACCTCCGAACACCGCGCAATCCGTGCGGCCGTAGGTGGGATCGCCGCGCAGTTCGGACCGGACTATTACCAACAGCAGGTCGACATCGGTGGAAGCGGTGCGGATCTGTGGAAAGCTCTGGGCGCCAACGGGTATCTAGGTGTACACCTGCCGGGGATGTACGGCGGTGGTGGTCTGGGATTGAGTGAACTGGCGATCGTCGTCCACGCGGCGGCCGTTGCCGGTTGCCCGATGCAGTCGATGCTGTTCTCTTCCGGTGTGACGGGGACAATTCTGGATCGCAGCGCCGACGACGAGCAGAAGGCACGATGGTTGCCGGGGGTGGCAAGCGGGGACACCCGACTGTCTTTCGCGATCACCGAGCCCGATGCGGGGTCGAATGCACACCGAATCTCGACAACCGCGCGCCGCGAGGGCGACACCTATGTGCTCAACGGCCAGAAGGTGTTCATCACCGGTATGGAGTCAGCGCAATGGGTGATGGTGGTCGCGCGCACCGCATTCGACGAAAGTGGCGGTCGGGCCCGGCTGTCGGTGTTCATGGTGGACACCGACTCGCCAGGCCTGTCGTGGACGCCGATCCGCACCGTGATGAATCAGCCGGACAGAAGCCATCAGGTGTTCTTCGACAACGTCACGGTGCCTGTCGAGAATCTCATCGGACAGGAGAACAAGGGCCTTGCCGTCGCCTTCACCGGCCTCAATACCGAACGCATCCTGACGAGTTCACTCTGCACCGGTATCGGGCGGTACGCGCTGAACAAGGCGGTCGGGTATGCCAATGAACGGCGGGTATGGAATACGCCCATCGGCGCGCATCAAGGCGTGGCACACCCCTTGGCGGCCGCGCACATCCATCTGCAAGCCGCTGAACTGCTCACCGATCGTGCCTGCGCGCTCTACGACTCTGGTGCAGAAGTGGGTGAGCTCGCCAACATGGCGAAATACCTGGGCGCGGCAGCAGGTCTGGAGGCGCTGGACACCGCCGTGGCGGTACACGGCGGCAACGGTGTGACCTACGAATATCAGCTGGCGCCGTACTTCTGGTTGGTACGCATGCTCAACATGGGACCGGTTTCCAAGGAGATGATCCTCAACTTCGTGGCAGAGCATTCGCTGGGCTTGCCCCGCTCGTATTAGGTCTGCGGTACCGAGCCATCACTGACCGCTTCGGCCGCCGCGTCGCCGTCGCCGTCCTCGCCCTCCTCGGGCTGCCAGGCGTTGACGCCCACGGTGATCATCCGCAGCTGCTTGGCGGCGGTGCGCTTGATCTCGTCGAGCGCGGCCGCGTCATGAGCGTCCTCGATGGCTTCGGCGATGATGATCATCGAGTTCACGAACAGGCTGGCCAAGATGTTGAGATCCTCGGTGCTCCACGTGTTCAAGCCGGGGAACCGGGCCAGGTCGGTGGCCAGCTCCGAGGTGATCAGCCGGATCTCGGTGCGGATCGCATACCGCAGCACCGTGACACCACTGGAGCGCTCGCGGCCGATGAACCGCCAGTGCTCGCGCTGCTCGGCCACGCCGGCGACAAGGATTTCCACCGTCGACTCGATCACCCGATTCGGGTCCAGCTTGCCCGCGCGTGCGCTGCGCAACATTTCGCGCAGCGTGCGGAACGACTCGTCGATGAGCACCAGGCCGAGGGCGTCCATCGACTCGAAATGCCGATAGAACGCCGCGGGCACTATTCCGGCCTCACGGGTGACTTCACGCAGGCTGAGACCGCTGAAGCTGCGCTCGTCGAGGAGCTTCAGCGCGGCCGCGATGATCGCCCTGCGGGTGGCCTCTTTGCGCTCTTCGCGTGAGGGCGTCTCCCGCGAGCGAGACCTGCTTGAGCGCTCACGACGTGAGCTCGGCGTACGACTGTTCACTGTTGTGAACGCTACCACACTCTGGCTCGATCCCTTGACGACGTGCAGTTTCACCAGTCACGGTGTACACATGTTCACTCAAACTCTGACCAAGAAGGTGCTCCGCTCGCCGCTGGTCGATCTGCTCACCGGGCCGCATGGCGTCGACCGGTACACCGAGCTGGTGGACCCGACTTGGACCACCGACGCTCGCGCCAGGGTTGTCGACGTACGACGGACCACTCCGCGCAGCGTCACCCTGCTCCTGGACCCGAATGCTGCTGTCACCGGCTACCGCGCCGGCCAGCACCTGAACCTGACGGTGGAGATCGACGGCCGCCGCCACACCCGCTGCTACTCGCCGGCCAGTGCGGAGGGATCCCCACTGATCGAGCTGACGATCGGAACCCACGACGGCGGCCTGGTATCGGGCCACCTCTATCGGCACGCCCGGCCCGGCATGGTTGTCGGGCTGTCGGACCCGGCGGGCGACTTCGTCCTGCCCGACCGCAGGCCCGGGCGCATCCTGTTCGTGTCCGGTGGCAGTGGCATCACCCCGGTGATGTCGATGCTGCGCACCCTGCACGCCGAGAACTACGACGGCGAGATCGCCTTCATCCACTACGCCCGTACCCCGGACGAGGCGTGCTACCGAGCCGAGCTCGCCGCCACGGGATACCGAGTCCTGCACGGCTACACCCGTTCCCCGGGCGGTGAGCTCGACGGCCGCTTCGGCCAGGAACACCTGCAGACCGCGATGGCCGACCCGGATGCCGTATTCGTCTGTGGCCCGCCCACTTTGGTCGACTCCGTGCGCGCACACTGCACGAAAGTGTCGTCTGAGAGCTTCGTCCCGATGCCTTTCGTGGTCCCCGACGCGCCGTCGGGCGGACGAATCCTGTTCGCGGACAGCAAGGTCGAAGCGACTGACGACGGACGTCCCCTGCTCGACCAGGCCGAGGACGCCGGACTGAACCCCACCAGCGGATGCCGGATGGGCATCTGCCACACCTGCACCCGCCGCAAGCATCGCGGCGCCGTGCGCAACGTGACCACCGGCGCGGTATCGACCGCCGACGAGGAGGACGTGCAGATCTGCGTGTCCGTCCCCGTGGGCGACGTCGAGATCGCGTTGTAAACGCACTTGTGAGACGAAAGGGAAAACCATGACCTCCCAACCCATCACACTGACCCCCGAGCAGGCCGACGCATTCGGGCGCGAGCTCGATGCCATCAAGGACCGCGTGCTGGCCGACCTCGGCCAGGCCGACGTCGGCTACATCCGCCGCGTCATCAAGGCGCAGCGCGGCATGGAAATCGGTGGCCGCGCACTGTTGATGGCCGGTATCTTCCCGCCGGCGTGGCTGGCTGGCACCGCGCTGCTGGGGATCTCGAAGATCCTGGACAACATGGAGATCGGCCACAACATCATGCACGGCCAGTACGAGTGGACCGGCGACCCGGCGCTGGCCGGGCGCACCTTCGAATGGGACACCGCCTGCCCCGCCGACCAGTGGCGGCACTCGCACAACTTCTCCCACCACACCTTCACCAACATCGTCGGCATGGACCGCGACATCGGCTACGGCATCCTGCGGATGAGCCCGGATCAGCCGTGGCGCCCGTACTTCCTCGGCAATCCGCTCTACGCGTTCCTGCTGATGGTGTTGTTCCAGTACGGCGTTGCGCTGCACGAGCTGGAGACCGAACGCATCCGCTCCGGTGAGATCTCGCTGTCCGACAAACGCGACGTGCTGCGCGAGATCTGGCGCAAGACCCGCAGGCAGACCCTCAAGGATTACGTCGCCTTCCCGCTGCTGGCCGGACCGTTCGCGCCGTTCGTGTTCACCGGCAACCTGACGGCCAACCTGATGCGCAACGTGTGGTCCTACGCGATCATCTTCTGCGGCCATTTCCCGGACGGCACACAGGAATTCACCGTCGAGGAGACCCGCAACGAGTCGCGCGGCCAGTGGTACTTCCGGCAGATCCTCGGCTCGGCCAACCTGACCGGCGGCAAGCTGTTCCATCTGTTGTCGGGCAACCTGTCCCACCAGATCGAGCACCACCTGTTCCCCGACGTGCCTGCCCGCCGCTACGCCGAGATGGCCCCGCACGTTCGCGAGGTGTGCGAGCGCTACGGCGTGCCGTACAACTCGGGCCCGCTGCCCAAGCAGTTCGGCACCGTCATCCGCAAGATCGTCAAGCTGGCCTTGCCCAGCCGGGCGCCCCGCGAGGCCGACGAGCTGGTCCGGGCGGCCTGACTACTTGGGCTTGGACAGGTCGTAGACATCGGTATCGCCGACCTGAGTGACCGCGAACGTGGCGGTCACCCAGTCGGTGATCCCGGTGTGATTGCGGTTGTCGGGCCAGCCGCCGGCCTTGCCGCGCCAGTCTCTCTGGACCACGTAATAGGCCACCTGGCCATCGGAGACGTCGGCCTTGAACTGGCCCAAGCTCGGTACCGGGTCCGCGCCGGTGAACCCACCGATCGCCATGACCGCGGTGCCGCTGGACAATTCGAGACCGGCCGCCGTCGACGAGCCGACCACCGCCGCTGACCACTTCGTCTTGGTGGCGCGCAACATGGTGTCCAGTTGTGGATTGTCCTGGGGCTGACCGAAGGCGCGCGCGAACGCAGGCTCGGGACGTGCGGGTCCGACAGTGGGCCCACCGCCACGGTGCGCGACGTTCAATGTGGCCACCGCGTACGCCGTCGGGCCGGCCAAGACGGCCGTCACACCGAGCACGGCGGCGCCCACCGCGACCCGCCGTCGGCGCGACGCGGAAAGCGCCAGCGCAGCTGCGGCGAGCACCGTGCCGATCAGGACGATCCAGCGCAGCGCGGGCAGCCATCCTTCGTTGCGGCCCAGCACCCACCAACTCCAGATGCCCGTCACCGCTAGAAGCGCGGTCAGCCCGGTACGTCCGAATCGAGACTGGCGGCGCACCCACATCTCGTGGGCACCAATCGCCGCCACACCGGCCACCGCGGGTGCCAAAGACAAGCAGTAGTACGGGTGCACATTGCTTTTCATGAAGCTCAATACCAGTCCGTCGCCGAGCAGCCAGCCACCGAACAACAGCGCGCCCGCCCGCACGGTGTCGGTGCGCGGCGCGCGACAACGCGAGACCACCACGAGCACGAACGCGAGCAGTGCTGCGGGGACCAGCCAGCCGATCTCGAAGCCGAACTCGCCGGTGAACAGCCGGCCGACGCCTTCGTTCTGGTCCATGCCGCCGAAGCCGCCGAGGTGACGCAGGCCGTTGCCGACGGAATTACCGATCGGGTCGTTCGGACCGAAGTTCATGTGGTTGCGGCCGGCAACCCGGGCAAAACCGTTGTAGCCCAACACCAGATCCATGAAGCTGTTGTCGGTCGAGCCGGCGATGTAGGGCCGCGACGATGCCGGCCACACCAGCGTCAGCACGACGAACCACCCAGCCGAAACCAGGAAGGCTGCCATGGCGCCGAGCAGGTGCACCATCCGCGTGCGGATGTTCGTTGGCGCGGCGATCAGGTAAACCAGGCCCACCGCAGGGACCACCAGCAGCCCTTCGAGCATCTTGGCCAGGAATGCGAAGCCCAGTGCGACACCTGCCCACGCCAGCCACTTCCCGCTGGCCCGCTCGAGTGCACGCACTGTGCAATACGCCGAGGCCATCATCAGCAGCACCATCGCCGCGTCGGGGTTGTTGAACCGGAACATCAAGGCAGCGACCGGGGTCACCGCGAGAGCGGCACCGGCGAGCAGACCTGCCCGCGGACCGCAGATCCGCGCGACCGCCGCGTAGAGAATCGCGACGGTGGCCACCGCCATCAGCGCCTCGGGGACCAGCATGCTGGCGCTGCTGAAGCCGAACAGCTGACCCGAGAGCCCCATCACCCACTGCGACACCGGCGGCTTGTCGACGGTGATGAAGTTCTCGGAATCGAGCGAACCGAACAGCAGCGCTTCCCAATTCTTCGAGCCCGCCTGCGCCGCACCGGCATAGAACTGGTTGCCCATGCCGTTGACGGTGATGTTCCACAGGTACATGACCGCGGTGCCGACGAGCAGGACCGCCAGCCCGGCGCGCTCCCCTCGCGACGAGTGTGCTGGGGACGCGGCGACCTCGGCGGAGTCCTGCGGCAGCGGGGCTTGAAACGTCGTTGTCACGAACCCTATTGACCCACCCAGGCCTGGCTGTTGACTGGGAGGACACTGGGAACGCTGTTGCCGATCTGGCATCTGACCGTTATGGCCTGCTGCTCGTACGAACGGGGTCGGTGTGCCACGGTCGACGCTGTGGGCGTCAAAGTCGTGCGGAAGACCGACAGCCAGCTCGCTGCCCGGTGTGCGGCGGTGGCCTCGATCGGCGCAGCCGTCATCCATTTCGCGGTTGCGCCCATGCACTGGACGGACTGGAAGCCGTCGGGGGTGTTCTTCGCCGCGATCGCGGTGTTCCAACTGTTTTGGGGATTTCTCACCTGGTTGCGACCGACGCAGATACTGCTTGCGGCCGGCGTGGCGGCAAATCTCGGTTCAGCGGCGCTGTGGGTGATGTCCCGAACCGCGGGCGCGCCGTTCGGTCCCAACGCGGGGGTGCCCGAGGCAGTCGAGGCGGCAGGCATAGCCGTCCTGCTGCTTCAGTGCTACGTGATCATGGGTGCCGGGTGGGCATTGCTTCGGCGCTATCGGGGCGACGAGATCTCGGGTCTCGGACGAGCCGTGGTGTTGATGGGAGCCAACGCCGTTATGGCCGGTGCGGTCACGGTTGGCCTGGCGTCTGGCCTCCAGGGCCAGCACCATCACCACGGTGGCCCGGCTGAGGCAGAACAGGTGCCGGGCCACCATGCAGATGTGACGACGGGTCATGATCGCCACGAACCCGCGCCTGCACCGGGGCTGCCGGTGACTGACATGAGTCTGAATACAGAAGGCGACCATCATCCGGAATCCGCGGCTCCGGTGGAGGCCGACGCTCACCAGCACAGTCACAGCGACTGAGATCAGTGCTCGTGTTCGAACAGCACGAGTGTGTGGACCAAAGAGCCGTCGACAAAATAGGCCCGGCAGTCGAAATGGTCGGAGAGCGTGGTGCCGACCTCGCTGGGCGCATTGACCACTCCGGAGACGTTCAGCACGGTGATCCGGGACTTGTCGACGTCTTTGAGGGGCGCCTCAAGGGTCAGGGAGAACTGGTCTTTTCCGTCGCTGTCCAGTGTGCTGGCCTCGGTGCGAAGGTCGGAGAAACGCGCCGTCGACGGGGATAGCACCTTTGTGAGTACGTCGCCTTGGCATCGTTCCCGAGCCGACTGTTCGGCTGTGGGGCCAGTATTGTCCGACTTCCACGGCGGCAGCGCGCCCGTGGTGATCGCGACCGCGACGAGGGTCGCACCCACCAGGACAAGGGCCGCCAACATCACCAGGCGAGTTCCGCGCCGGTCGTGATTCCCAGGGTTGTCGACCATCGTCCTCCTGCCTGTCGCCACCGCAAGACGCTGTTCGCGGACAATACGCGCTGGCAGGCGACGGCTCGGGAGTTGGCTCAGGCTCCCCACTTCTTCGTCAAATCTTTATGGAAGGCATATGGGGGACATACCGGGGTAGGGCAGATTTGGGGCCTGTCCTGGGTCACAACCGCGGATGGGGAGTATTTGATGGCCACCACCACAACGGTGCTGGATGTTCACGGGTTGCACTGGGCCACTTCGACATCGGTGGTTGAGTCGACACTGCTACGTCGCCCAGGCGTGTATGCGGTGCACGCGAACGCGGTGAACCAAACCGCCACCGTGGTCTTCGACCCGGAGGTCACGTCAGTCGCTTCGCTGGCGAAGTGGATTCATGACTGTGGTTTTCACTGCGCCGGACGTTCGGTGCCGGACCACATCTGCGAGCCGATGTCGGACGTGGCCGGCCACGCGATCCCGGCATCGCGTGGCGCGCCGCAGGACGTGATGGGCCACGGCGGCCACGGCGCCATGTCGATGGACGCCATGGTGCGCGACATGCGCAACCGGTTCCTCGTGGCGCTGGTCTTGTCGATCCCGATCATGCTGTGGTCCCCGATGGGTCGTGACATGTTCGGGTTCACGGTGCCTGCGCCGTTCGGGTTGCGCGACGACGTCTTCGCGCTTCTCCTGAGCTTGCCGGTGGTGTTCTACTCGGCGTGGATCTTCTTCGACGGCGCGTGGCGGGCACTGCGGGCACGAACCCTCGACATGATGGTGCTGGTTGCCGTCGCTGTGGGAGCAGGCTGGCTCTACAGCGTGGGGGTGACCCTCACCGGTGGTGGCGACGTGTTCTACGAAGCTGCCGCCGTGCTGACGACCTTTGTGCTCCTTGGGCATTGGTTTGAGATGCGCGCGCGGGGCGGAGCCAACGAGGCGATTCGAACTCTGCTGGAACTTGCACCACCGATGGCTGTGGTGGTCCGGGGTGACGAGCTGGTGGAATTGCCCACCGCCGAGGTCGTCGTAGGTGACCTGCTCTTGATCCGGCCCGGCGCCAAGATCCCCGTCGACGGCACCGTCGAGCATGGCGCCTCGGAGGTCGACGAGTCGATGGTCACCGGGGAGAGCCTGCCGGTGTCGAAAGCACCAGGCGACAACGTAATCGGGGCGTCGATCAATACCACCGGGACACTGCGAGTGCGTGCCACCAAAGTTGGTTCTGACACCGCGTTGGCCCAGATCGTGGCCATGGTTCAAGAAGCGCAGAACTCCAAGGCGCCCGGTCAGCGGCTGGCTGACCGGGCCGCGTTCTGGCTGGTGTTGGTGGCACTCATCGGCGGTGCGCTCACCTTCCTCGTGTGGTGGGTGGCGGGCGCGGGTGTGCAGAGCGCGCTGCTGTTCGCCATCACCGTGGTGGTCATCACCTGCCCGGACGCCCTTGGCCTGGCCACTCCGACGGCGATCATGGTTGGAACGGGGCTGGGTGCCAAGCGTGGGGTGCTGTTCAAGAATGCGACCGCCCTTGAGATTTCGGCGCGCATCGACACCGTCGTGATGGACAAAACAGGGACGCTGACCAAGGGTGAGCCCGAAGTCACGGACTACGTGGCGGAGGCGATGAACGAGTACGAGGTGTTGGCGATGGTCTCCGGGGTGGAGACCCAATCTGAGCACCCGTTGGCCGCCGCAATCGTGCGTTACGCCCGCGACCGGGGAGTCACCGCCGCCGAACTGACCGAATTCCGCAACGTCCCTGGGCGCGGAGCCACCGCCGCCGTCAGCGGGCACCGGGTTGCTGTCGGAAACCGCAAGCTGATGCGCGATGAACGGGTCGACTTTCCGGCAGGTCTGATGGATCGACGGGACCAACTCGCGTCCAGCGGGCTCACCGCGGTTCTGGTGGCGGTGGACGGGCGCGGCGTCGGGGTCATCGCACTGGCGGACGCAGCTCGGGAGACTTCTGCACGAGCGGTCCGGGAACTACATGAGATGGGCGTGCACGTGGTCATGCTCAGCGGTGACAACGAAGCCACCGCATCCAGGATCGCCGACCAACTGGGCATCGACGCCGTTGTCGCTGAAGTGCTACCGGGAGAGAAGGCCACCAAGATCTCTGACCTCCAGCAGCAGGGCGGCAAGGTGGCCATGGTCGGTGATGGGGTCAACGATGCCCCGGCCCTGGCGCAGGCCGACCTCGGGGTGGCAATAGGGGCGGGTACCGATGTGGCGATCGAGACAGCCGACCTGGTGTTGATGCGCTCCGACCCGCTCGACGTCCCGACTGCCTTGCGGATCGGGCGGGGGACCTTGCGCAAGATGCGCCAGAATCTCGGCTGGGCCGTGGGATACAACGTGATTGCGCTGCCGATCGCCGCAGGTGTCTTCGAGCCGGCGTTCGGATTGGTTCTGCGCCCGGAGATCGCGGCCTTGTCGATGTCGGGATCGAGCCTGATCGTGGCAGTCAACGCATTGATGCTCAAGCGCCTCAAGCTGCCCGCGTCCTCAGCGAGTAGGTCGGCGTGACGCGTTGCTTCGCGCTCCCCCGCGTGGGGTGGCACATGATGGCCGTCTCGGCTGTGGTGATCGCCGTCGTCGGGACCATGGTGTTGGCCGCGCGCCAGCGACAGGCCGATGATCCGGATCGTGTCGACTGTGCACAGGTCAAATGCGTGGCGCTCACCTTCGACGACGGACCCACTCCGTTTACCGATCGGCTCCTACGAGTGTTGGTGTCCGGCAACGCGAAAGCGACATTCTTTCTGATCGGCAACAAGGTGGCCGCTGATCCTGACGCCGCGCGGCGGATCGCAGACGCCGGGATGGAGATCGGCAACCACACCTGGGAGCATCCGAACATGAGCACGATCCCGGTAGCCGACATTTCCTCGCAACTCAGTCGAGGCACCCAGGCGATCGCCGCGGCGACTGGGCTCTCACCTCAGATCTATCGCCCCGCTGGCGGGCTGTCCTCCGATGCGGTTCGTGCTGCGGCGGCCCAGCAGGGCCTCGCAGAGATTCTCTGGGACGTCATCCCTTTCGACTGGATCAACGATTCAAACACCGCCGCAACGGTTTACATGCTGAAGACTCAAGTCAAGCCAGGTTCAGTGGTATTGCTGCATGACACCTACTCCAGCACCGTCGACGTGATCTACCAGTTCATTCCGGTCTTGATTGCCAACGGGTATCACATGGTCACGGTCAGTCATCTGCTTGGCTCGCGCTCACCAGGCAGCAGCTATGGCAGTCGGGTCAACGGACCACCGGCCAACAGCATCGCCGATATACCCGCCAGACGGATCCCACTGCTACCGGACACGCCGTCACCGAATCCGGCGCCTAACCTCCCGATCACGGATATCCCGAACCAGAGTGCTGGTGGTCCGCCGGCGCGGTAGAACGGATCTGGGCCGCGACAACCGAGATTCGACTACTGTCGAACTCAGTAGGTGGCGGGGCAGCCGTCTATGTGAGGCGGAGAGAGGGGTGGCGCGGCCAATGACAGGCGCTGTTCTATGGACAATCGGCGGCCTTCTCGCCGGGGTGTTGTCGCCGCCACTTCTGCGCCGCGGGATGCGGCGGAATGTCGATGCGGGACTGTTGCTGACCCTCTGGGCAATCCTGGTATGTCTTGCGGTGTCCGCGACCGCACTGCCCGTTGTGGTCCACCTTATTCATGGTTGTTGGCTACCAGCCAATTCTGGCGTGCCGAGATGGGCAGATTCCGTCGCGGCGTCGCTCAGTGGCGCTGCCGTTGCCATCGCCGTCATTGCCGGAACATGGCAGCTGGGAAGCACCGCACGACACCGTCGCCGGGTTCACGCCCGACATGTCGAGCTGGCTTGGCTGTTGACAGGACGGGCACCGCGGCCAGGTTCGGTTCTGTGGCTGCCAACGCCCGAGCTACACGCCTACAGTTTGGTGGGCAACCCGCCTCTGGTTGTGATGAGTGTCGGAGTTCGCAATCGCCTGGGGCAGGGCGCGGTGAGTGCCGTCGACTCCCACGAGAAGGCCCATCTCCGCGGGCGTCATCACGTGTTCATCGCGGTGGCGCAGGCGTTGTCCCGGGGTATCGGCTGGTTGCCTCTGATGCGGCAGTCGCCGTCGCTGGTGCGTACCCTTATCGAATTGGATGCCGATGCCCAAGCTGCGCGAATCCATGGCACGTGGCCGGTTCGGCAGGCAATCCAGGCTCTTCAGCACGCGGCCGCGCCTGCCGTCGCGCTCGGGATCGCCGGGGAGTGTGCGCAATTGAGGTTGACACGCCTGACAAGACACACTCCTGACGGCACGCCGCACCGAGCCCGATCAAGGACTCGGGCTGCGGTGATCATCGCAACGGCATTGGCGTTGGGAGTCTTGGTAGTTGGTGTTGGTCTCGCGTCGTGTGGACCGTGATCCCCATCTGTTATGGCGAATGTTGCACCACCCCAATGAAAGTTGAGGATCAACATGAGGGTTCGGGGATTCGGCGAGCTTGAGGCCACCGTCATGGCGAAGGTCTGGGATCGCGACCCCTAC
Source organism: Mycobacterium sp. BK086 (assembly GCA_004362315.1). Taxonomy (GTDB): domain Bacteria; phylum Actinomycetota; class Actinomycetes; order Mycobacteriales; family Mycobacteriaceae; genus Mycobacterium. The sequence continues at coordinate 549,349 of SNWL01000006.1, read as the reverse complement.
ACCGTCACGGTGCGGGAGATTTTCGACGAGCTCGCCGCTGAACGGCGGATCGCCTACACCACGGTGATGTCGACAATGGATAACCTGCACGCCAAAGGCTGGCTTGACCGGGAGAAAGATGGCCGCGCCTACCGGTATTGGGCCGTCATGACCCGCGAAGAACACACCGCGAGCCTGATGCGTGAGGCGCTTGAAGGCGGTGGCCGCCCCGAACTGGTGCTCGCTCACTTCGTCGCGCAGATGGATGATGAGGAGTCTGAGGGCCTCCGGGCCGCCTTGCGGCGTTTGGCAAGACGGACGGGCAAGACCGACGAGAAGTAGCTCGGTCGAATTCGACACGCCCTCAGGGGGGATCGTTACTCAAGCGATATGAGACGCGGGTGTGAGTGCCCGCCCGTCACTGCTACGGTTCACAACTACGGAGTAACTACGTACTAATTAAAGCCGTATGTATGAACCAACAGAGCAAGGACGTGATCGAAGATGCTCCACCGAGTCCTGCGGCTGGTCTGTCTCCTACTCGCGGCGCTGACCGTGCAGCCTTCCATCCCTGCTGTCGCGGATTCCGGCGCGGTGGCGTGGGATCCCTTGCTTCCCAGCGTCATCAGTGCGGGTGCATCCGGTGACCCGCTGGCGATCGCCAACGCGTCACTTCGTGCGAGCACGCTCGCCGTGCAGACCACGATGGACCTCGGACGGTCCTTCCTGCAGAGTCTCGGCCTGGCCGGTACCGACACCGGCGTCGCGCCCGCCGCGGGTCGACGTGTTTCCGGCAGCCAGGCGATCGAATACGTCATACGCCGCGCCGGCACACAGATCGGTGTTCCGTATTCGTGGGGCGGGGGGAGTCTCACTGGTCCGAGTAACGGGATTGACTCCGGTTCCGGCACAGTGGGTTTCGACTGCTCGGGGCTCACCCGCTACGCGTATGCGGGCGTGGGTGTACTTCTGCCGCGATGGTCGGGCGACCAGTACAACGCAGGCCGCAAGATCCCGCCATCGCAAGCCAGGCGAGGGGATCTACTGTTCTGGGGGCCCGGCGGCAGCCAGCATGAAGCGATATACCTCGGCGGTGGCCAGATGCTTGAGGCTCAACAGACCGGGGTGCCGGTCAAAATCTCCCCCGTCAGGATGGCGGGCATGACGCCGTACGTGACCCGCATCATCGAGGGATGATGCCGAGCGTGTCAGCGAACCATGATCAACCACAACAACAGTCGTTGTCGGAAGAGCCGGCGATCGGTAACGGGGGTCGTGGGCCAATTGTCCCTAGCGCGGTATAGCCCGCGTCGGCGATCGCAGCGGCGACCGCTGAGGCGTCGCAGTCACCGTCGACGGTGACAATGCCTCCTGCCACGTCGACATCGACGCGGTTCACTCCCGTCAGTGCCGACACCGCCCGGCGAATCGTATTGGCGCAGTGGTCACACGACATCCCGACAACGCGGATTGCAACGCTCATGATGAGTCCTCCTCGGCGTAGTGTATACCCCGTGGGGGTATCTACGACGGCGTTCACCAATGGACCGCCGTGGTTCTTTATCGAATCTTCACAGAACGACTAGGGCAGCCCTATCCAGCCTGGGAAGGCTAGGTGACGGACCGAGATCGTTGATCCGACGAAAGGATGTGCTGTGAAGCAGGCAAGGATCGTGGCGACCGGAGCGGCGGTGTTCGCAGCGGTGTTCGCCATCGGCGCGTGTAGCAATTCCGGGACCAAGGAGACGACGTCGTCATCGCAGGCCACCGCTCGAAGCTCATCGTCGGCGCCGGCAAGCGCGCACAACCAGTCCGACATGATGTTCGCCCACATGATGATTCCGCATCACCAGCAGGCGATTGAGATGAGCGACATGGTCTTGGCCAAGCAGGGGATCGACCCGCGGGTGATCGACCTGGCCAAGCAGATCAAGGCCGCGCAGGAGCCGGAGATCGACCAGATGCAGGGTTGGCTGAATCAGTGGGGGATGTCCGGAATGCCGGGGATGAACAACATGCCTGGAATGCACGGCACCGATACCGCCACGGTGTCGCCGACCAGCTCGGCAATGCCGATGCCCATGCCCAGCGGCTCGATGATGCCAGGTATGGCAGGTATGGACGGAATGATGTCAATGGCCGACATGCAGGCGTTGCAAAATGCCAACGGCGTCGAGGCCAGCAAGTTGTACCTCGCTCAGATGATCAAGCACCACCAGGGCGCGATCACCATGGCGCAGGGCGAGATCAAGAACGGCCAGTTCACCGATGCCATTGCGTTGGCCAAGTCGATCGCCACCAGTCAGCAGAAGGAGATCGACACCATGAATCAGATCCTGAGCTCCTTGTAGGGGAATCACGGGAGACGGGATTGGTGATGAGTCGACGGCCACTCATCGAGTCACCCATGACTCGACGCGGCTTTCTTGCCGCCAGTGTGCTCGGGGGCGCGGCTTTGGTCGCCTGCAGCCGCTCCGCCTCTGGCGGCTCCACGAGACCAGGTGAAGTTGCCGCCGCGGAGGCGGCTCGGCCGCACACGGGCAGGACGGTCACCGCCCGCCTCGCCGCGGGAGCGGCTGACATCGACCTGGGCGGTACCAAGGCGCGCACGCTGACCTACAACCAGCAGGTTCCGGGCCCGCTGATTCGGGCTAGCGTCGGCGACGACATCGCGATCACCGTCGACAATGCGCTTGATCACCCGTCCTCGGTGCACTGGCACGGGATTGCCTTGCGCAACGACATGGACGGGGCCGCTCCGGCTACTCCCAACATCGCCCCGGGATCCAGCTTCACCTACCGGTTCAGTTCCCCGTTTCCCGGAACGTACTGGGCCCATCCGCATACCGGGCTGGACACCGACTACGGCCTGTATGTGCCGGTCATCATCGACGACCCGGCCGACCCGGGCCGCTATGACGCCGAGTGGATCGTGATGCTCGACGACTGGACGTCTGGTGTTGGCACCAGCCCCGCAGAGATATTCAAGGGGCTGCGATCAATGGGTGGCATGGGGCACATGCCGGGCATGGGCGGCATGGGCCACATGCCGGGTATGGGTGGTATGGGAGCTATGCCCGGCACCCCCGGTGTCGGTGGGGTCGGACCCAGTGAACTGCTCGGCGGCGACGCCGGCGACGTCAGCTACCCGTACTACATCATCAATGGTCGCATCCCCTCAGCCGCAACGATGTTCAGCGCAAGACCCGGACAGCGGATCCGTATCCGCATCATCAACGCCGCGGCCGACACCGCCTTCCGCGTCGCGCTCGCGGGGCACCGCATGACGGTCACTCATACCGACGGCTTCCCCGTCGTGCCCACCGACGTCGATGCCGTCCTGCTGGGAATGGGGGAGCGCTACGACGTCCTCGTGACCGCCGGCGACGGCGTGTTTCCGCTCGTCGCTTCCGCTGAGGGGAAGAACGCTGTCGCCCGCGCCCTGCTGTCGACCGGAGGCGGCAGCGCTCCGGATGTCGCCTTCCGTCCTCCGGAACTGACGGGGCGTGTGGGTACAGTGGATACCTTCACCGCCGCAAGGGAACTCCAGTTGTCTGACCGAAGCGACCTCGCGATGGAGGCCCGGTTGACGGGCGGGATGATGCAGTACGACTGGAAGATCAACGGTCGGCCCTATGACCAGACAGTCCCGCTGGCCGTCCGTCAGGGTCAACACACCACTCTGACGTTCACCAACCAGACCATGATGTGGCATCCGATGCACTTGCACGGCCACACCTTCCAGGTGATCAGGGCTGACGGTAGTGCTGGGCCGCGGAAGGACACCGTGATCGTCAAACCGATGCAGAGCGTCTCGGTCAGGTTCGTCGCCGATAACCCCGGCGACTGGATGCTGCACTGCCACAACGGCTATCACATGGACGCCGGGATGATGACCACCCTGAACTATGTTGAATGACCGAGATAGGAGATGTTGCCGACGAGTCGGCTATGAGTCGGTGGTCCACAAACTGTCGTCAGGACTGAGTATTAGCACCCTATTTGGTGCCGAACAACCGGTCACCGGCATCGCCGAGGCCCGGCACGATATAGCTGTGCTCGTCGAGCCCGCGGTCGACTGCGGCGGTGTAGATCGGTACCTCGGGATGGGCGTCGTGCAGCGCGGCGATGCCTTCCGGACAGGTGAGCAGGCAGACGAATTTGATGGACCGGGGCCGAAATTCCTTGAGCCGGTCGACCGCTGCGACCGCCGAATTGCCGGTGGCCAGCATGGGGTCGACGATGACGACCTCGCGCTCCTGCAGGTCGCTGGGCATCTTGAAGTAGTACTCCACGGCGACAAGCGTTTTCGGATCCCGGTACAGCCCGATGTGCCCGACGCGGGCGCCGGGTACGACGGTCAACATCCCATCCAGGATCCCGGTGCCGGCCCGCAGGATGGAGACGAACACCAGTTTCTTGCCGTCGATGACGGTGCCGGTCGTGGTCTCCAGCGGGGTGCGCACCTCGATCTCGTGGGTCGGGGTATCGCGCAGCACCTCGTAGGCCAACAGCGTGGCCATCTCGTTGGCGAGCCTGCGGAACGTATTGGTGGACGTTTCCGCCCGCCGCATCAAGGTCAGCTTGTGCTGTACCAGCGGGTGGTCGATGACGTGGACGTTGCGCATCAGAACACCGTGCCATCACTGGCGATGGATAGTGGCGGCAGCCCCCCACGTAACCGTTGGGCCAGCTGCCGCCCCGCGGCCCACGTACCGCCCTCCAACACCCGGGCCAGCGGCATCCGGGCGGGGTCCACCCCGAGCTGTTCGCGGACCAGCGGGGCCAGCTCGTCGAGCAGTGCCACCGTCAGCGCACGCCACTCGACCACCAATTCATCTGCGGGGGTCCATGTTTGAGATGCCAGAGCGTTATCCCGCAGGCGGAGTACTGCGCTGTCCAGCAACAGGCCGCCGTTGCGGTACTCGGGCAGGCCGGTCAACTCGTCGAGGTCGGTGACCGTCAGCCCAGCCCAGGTGAACGGTTCGAGCAAGGAGTAGGTGAGCCATTGCGACAGCTTGTGAAATGGAATCCACCCCGCGGTGAGTCCCGGCCCGTCCAGCGCCGGGTGGCGCCAGCAGTCGCCGAGTGGTTGATCCCCGATCATGTTGCCGCTAGGCCATATTGGTGCCAATGACGTCAGGATCACCGCGAGGATGTCATGGGCTCGCACGGTGCTGCTTCCCGCAGTTCGCACCGCGTCCAGCAACCCGCCGGGTCTGCCGTCGGCCCCGAACACCTCCGGCATGGCGGACAAGGCCGCCCCCAGCCGACGCAGGATCGCCACCCGGCCGTCGAGGCCGACCAGCGGGTTGGCGGCGCCGGCCTGAAAGGCGTCGCCGAGTCGTGCCGCGGTCAGACCGGTCAGCCCCGCGGCATCGACGCGCAGTGGATCGCTGGGGTCCGACGAGAACAGGCCCGCGGTGAATGCGTGAAAGCTGGCCACCCCCAGACCTTCCGAACGCCCCAGCCGAAGACCGGTCTCGGATTCGACGTAGAACCAGTCCGGTCCCGCACCGGCATCGAGCAGCACGCTGACCACGGTCAGGTCGACCAGTGCGCGGGCGTCGGCGTTCGCCAACAGTTCTTTGCGATCTACCCCGCCGGCCTCGAAATGGCGCCATCGGCTGTGGAACGGGATCTGCAGATCGGGGTAGCTGCTTCGTGTGACGTCGGCGACCAGTGTTGCGGCCGAGGCTAGTTCGTCGTCGTGCACGGTGAACCACTGCGATTCGCCGGCGCGGGCACGTTCGGTCAGCGCCGTAGCCCGCTTCCGGATGGTGTGGGTGTTGCGCAGCGCCGCCGCGGCGCCCGCCGGGCTGTCGAGGTCGACCTCGATGGCCGAACCCATCAGCCCTCCAGTCCTCGGCCCTTGGCCTTTTTCAGCTCATCGGCATCGGGAACCGGGCCGGGAGTGAAGTAGCCGGCGGCCATCTTGGCGTCGATCTCCACCCTGGCGTCGGGCGGGATCAGCTCGTCGGGAATGTTGACACGCTCGCCCACCTCGATCCCTGACCCGACGATGGCGTCGTACTTCATGTTGCTCATCGAGACCAGGCGGTGGATCTTTTGTATTCCCAGCCAGTGCAGCACATCTGGCATCAGCTCCTGGAAACGCATGTCTTGCACTCCGGCAACGCATTCGGTGCGGGCGAAGTACGCCTCGGCAGTGTCGCCGCCCTCCTGGCGCTTACGGGCGTTGTATACCAGGAACTTGGTCACCTCACCCAGTGCGCGGCCTTCCTTGCGCGAGTACGCGACCAACCCGACCCCGCCGCGCTGCGCACCCAGGATGCACTCCTCGAGCGCATGCGTCAGATATGGCCGGCACGTGCAGATGTCGGAGCCGAACACATCCGAACCGTTGCATTCGTCGTGCACCCGGGCGGTCAGCTCCACGGTGGGATCGGCGAGATCGGTTGGGGCGCCGAAGATGTACAGGGTCTGCCCGCCGATCGGCGGAAGGAAGACCTCCAGATCGGAGCGGGTGACCAGCTCGGGATACATGCCGCCGGTCTCTTCGAACAGCACCCGGCGCAAGTGGGCCTCGCTGCAACCGAAACGTTCCGCGACACCGGGCAGATACCAGACCGGCTCGATCGCGGCCTTGGTCACCAGCGCGGCTCCGCTGGGCAGCAGCACCTTTCCGTCGGGAACGAGCCGGCCCTTCTCGATGGCGTCGGCGATCTCCGGCAGGATCACGTGCGCCTTGGTGACCGCGATGGTCGGGCGGATGTCCTGGCCGGCTGCCAGTTCGGCGGCGAACGCATCGGCCACCATGGCGCCCCATGGGTCCAGGCTGACGATCGCCTCGGGGCGACTCCACTGCGGATACGGGCCGATGCTGTCGGTGGGGGAGGTGTTGGTCAGATCGGCCCGGTGCTCGCGCGATAGCGCACCGGCGGCGACAGCCAGGGCGCGGTACACGCTATAGGAGCCGCTGTGGGTGCCGATCACGTTGCGGTGGCTGCGGGTGCTGGTGGTTCCGATCAGCGGCCCACGCTCGCGAGCCGTGGCCGCGCCCCAGTGGATCGCCGGGGCATCGTCGGCGCCGTGGTGTGATGTCAGCCGGATATGGCCGGGCCCCTTCGGTGCGGCTGACATGTGCCCTCCTCGTGGACTCAGGAGATCGCCGGCGCCGGGCGCCGGAAGCGCCAGCTTAGTCACTTTGCGTGTCGCGCGCCTTGCCGCTCGGCGACGTTCACATCCCGAAGTGGCCGTTTCGTACGCCGTCCACCGCGGTTGGCGGTCCAGCTATCTCGACCTGGGCCGCAGCTTGACGGCCGAACAGATACATCAGCAGCTCGCCGGGCGGCCCACTGAGCTCCGCCGTCGGATCTCCCGCCCGCACCGTGACGCGCTCGCCCGTTCCCGTCCAGACAATGTCGAGTCCGACCCCGCGTAGCCGTCGGCTCAAGAACCGGGCGCCGCGCTCGACATTGCGCCACAGTGCAGCCTCCAGCGCGGGGCCCAGATCGTCACGCGGCCCAAGACCGTTGGCTCGGCGAACGTCTTCGTGGTGGACGAAGAACTCGTTGAGGCTGGGGAAGGAGCGGACCCAGGGCAGCCGGAAGAAACCGACCGGCGGCCCAGACCGCAGACGGCCGACCAGCCAGCCGAATTCACGCCGCCGGACCATCTCTGCCGTGCGCCGCTCGGCGAGACGGGCCAGCGGACCGGGAATCACCAGCCCTGGCGCAGCCAGCGGATCGCGCTCACGAAGCAGGAGGTGGGCGGCGAGGTCCTTGGTGGTCCAGCCGTCGAGAAGGGTCGGGGCATCCGGACCGAGGCGGACGAACAGGTCGCACAACGCCGCGCGCTCCTGGGCATCGAACGGGCGATCAGTGCTGGGCATGTACGGCTCTTTCGATCTCGCTGACCGGGGCGTCCCGACCGGCCGGGCGCAGGTAGCGCTCCGCGTACTCGGCGGGTCCGGCCTGGTCGACCTCGCGCCAGCCGTACTCGGCGAGAAACGGACTCACCTCCTCGGGTTGGAGCCCGAAGCGCCACAGCTCGTTGTTGACGACGAATTCGCGGCGCGCGCCTTCAGCGCCGTAGGTGTGCTGGCCGGTGAGGAAGTCCTTGCGCACGAACGTGAACGCCAGCCCGCTACCCGGTGCCGCCTGCGCGAGATAGTCGAACGTCCGGCGCACGGCCGCCTCGGTCAGGTACTGGGTGACGGCTTCCCAGACGTAGAACGTGCGCCGGTCCGGCCCGAATCCGGCCTGCCACAAGCTCTTCAGGAGATTGTCGCTCTCGAAGTCGACGGGCAACAGCGTGACGTCCGGCGGGACCCGGCCGAACGTGCGATTCAGGGCGGCGGCCTTGTACCGGATGTTGCTCGGCAGGTCGACCTCGCAGACCGGGACGCCGGCCAACTCCGGGAGCCGATAGGCGCGGGTGTCGAAGCCGGCGCCCAGAATGACGACGGCTTCGGCACCGTTGGCGATCGCCGCGCACAGCTGGTCGTCGATGTAGCGCTTGCGGCACAGGAAGCTTGCCCAGCCGCCCGCGATCTTCCGGTCGGTCGCCGACTTCAGCGCGTGGCGCACCGGCGACCACCGGGTGAGCGCTGCCGCCAGCCTCCCGGACCTCGGCAACAACCGCGCAGCCCACGGGTCGTGCACCAGCGGCACCGGTTCGTATTGATCGGCGGCCACGACGATCATCGGTCCGAGCGCGGTCTGCGCGGCTGGATTTCCCATTGCGTACTCCCGGTCATCGAGACAGTTCAGGTGTTCTTGGCGACGAAGCGACGGAATAACGGCCAGGCGATGGCCAGGTTGTAGCCAGTACCGGCAAGCAGGTATGGCCACCACGTGTCATGACTGCTGGCCAACCAGAAGGACTTCGCGGCCCAGTACGGTGGCAGCACGCCGAACAGCACACTCCAGTTCGAGTGGATGAACCACGGCAGGCAGGGAAGGCCGGCAATGAGCATGCCAAGCCCACGCAGAGCCGCGAGACCCTGAATCTTGTTGGCCGCCAGAGCGACAATCAGCAGCAGCGTCACGACCGCCGACAGCCCGGCCAACAGTCCAATCGGGATCAGCGCCGGTCCGACACCGGGTTCCAGGATGCCGCTGAACGACATTGTTCCGACGACATAGGCCGCGGTCACCACGACGACCGTGGTGGCGCGATAGGCGAAGAACCCGCCGAGCGGGACCGGCGTGACCCGAAGGGCCGCCAGTGTGCCGGCATCCGCCTCGTCGAGTACGAGAAAAGCGGCGAGCCCACCAACGATCACGATACTGGTGAGTAGGAGAAACGCCGTCAGGACCAGCGGGTAATAGGGGACGAGGTCGAAGTCGTAGCGGCGCGCCAGCATTGTGGTGAAGCGGGGGGTCAAGACGGCGACACCGGTGGTCCAGATGACGGGGGCGAGAACGATCATGACCAACAACGGGTCGCGATATGTTCCGCGGATATCGTTGTGGCCAAGCGCTTTCACCGTCCGCACGCTCATCAACACAGGCACCGGCGTCACATTCCTCCTGATTGCGCGATGACCTGCCGAGTAAATACGCGCCGTGCGACGTACGACAGCAAAGCCACCCACAGGAGCGGGTACGCGACCGAGTACGCCATCTGCCATGGCGCCAGTGAGACCTGGTCGAATGCGGTGCCCAACAGGAGCAGCGCTCCTTGCGTAGGAACGAGGTATACCAGCGCATTGACCCACACATCTGAGAAGAACAGCACCGGCGGCACCGTCAGCACGGCGAGCGGAATCGTCGCTGCCAGAAACCAATCGCTGATCGAGGCAAACGGAAGTGAGGTCGTGAAGCCGACCAGAAGCATCAGAAGCGTTCCCAATACGGTGCCCATCGCCAGCGGGAACAACTGGTAGCCCAATCCGTGGCTGATGGTCGGAACAACAACGGCGATGAACAACGAGATCGACACCAAGGGTGTCACTTTCGCCGTCAAATACTCCCAGAATCGCAGCGGGGTCGAGATCAGTGCGCCGAGTGTGCGCTCTTGCTTCTCGAAAAACACCGTTCCCGCAACGAAGAAGAACCCGATGATGCACGTATCGCCCAGCAGGACGTACGGCTCGGCGACGCGACGCAGGCCGGGCGACAACGGCAGGAGCACCGCCAGCCAGATGAGGCCGGAGAACACGGCGGCGTGCAGGAAGCGTTGTCTGACTTGCAGAATGAGCTCGAGCCGAAGGGCATTCGCCAGGCGCGTCACGTCAGCTGCCTGCCGGTGATCTCGACGAACACGTCGTCGAGACTGGCTTCCCTGCTGTGAATGGTCTCGACGTGATGATCACGCAACAGGGCATGAAACGCGGGGTCGTCAGCCAGGCCGCCCATTGGGAAATCGGCGCTTGCCAACCTCTCGTCCGCGTCGCGGTATTCCACGCGAACCAGGCGCCGGCTTCGCGCGATCTTCAACTCCGAGGGCGTGTCCAGCGCGACGATCTGCCCGTCGACAACGAAGGCCACGCGGTCGCATAACTCGTCGGCGGTCGCCATGTCGTGTGTGGTCATAAAGACGGTGCGCCCGGTTGCCCTCAAGTCACGGATCATCTCCTTGACCGTGCGCGAGTTCACGGGATCAAGCCCCGAGGTCGGCTCGTCGAGGAACAGTAGTTCTGGATCGTTGATGAGTGCTCGTGCGAAGGTCAGACGCATCTGCATTCCCTTGGAGTACTTGCCAACTCGGATGTTCGCGGCGTCGGACAGCCCGACGGCGTCGAGCAGGCCGGCTGGGTCCCGGGTGCGACCGTCGTAGAGCGACGCGAAGAACTGGAGATTCTCCAGGCCGCTGAGCTTCTGGTAGTGGTTGGGTAATTCGAACGAGACGCCGATGCGTTGGTAGTAGTCCGGTCCCCACTCCAACGGGTCCTTGCCCCACACCGATGCCGTGCCGCCATGCCCGCGCAGTAGACCGATCAGCAGTTTTTGGGTGGTGGATTTCCCAGCGCCGCTGGGACCGAGAAACCCGAAGATCTCGCCGCGACCGACCGCGAAATCCATCCCTCGGATAGCCGGCGCGGACGACTTCGGATACCTGAAGGTGAGTTCCCTAACGCTGATGACGTCGGAATCGCGCATCCCGGACCGGCCCTCTCGTCGGTGTGCGCGGCGCACGATGTGCTGCCACCGCGCAACGGCGGACAATTCCGACCAGACTTCCCGGAGCCGTCCAGCACCTTACTCCACGACCATGGAGATCGGGGGCCGTACCCGCTACGGCTGGACGAGCACTCTGATCGGATTGCCCTCGGCGTGCTCGAGGATGTGAATTCCGTCGGCGATGTCCTCGAGCGGGATGATCTGGCTGATCGATCGCGACAGATCGAGGCGCCCGCGGGACACCAGCTGAGCCAAGGTCTCGATATCGGTGTTGTGGTAGCCCAGGTGGCCGAGTACCTGACGCTGCACCAGGTTGAACATCGAGGTCGGCCCGATCGTCGGGCACTCGGCACTCATGCCGACCCCGACGAGCCGGCCGCCGATGGTCAGCGAGTCCAATGCCTGCTCGAAAGTGACCTTCAGCCCGACCGCGTCGAACGCGACATCGAGCTTGCGGCCACCGGTCGCTTCGGCCAGCTTGTCGGCGAAATCGGGGTCGCGAGAATCGAATGCGTAGTCGGCGCCGAGCTCCAGCGCCCGCTCGCGCACCGCCGGATTGATGTCGACCGCGATCACCGGGACCGCGCCGACCAGGCGGGCCAGTTGAACGACGTGGGTGCCGACGCCGCCCACACCCCACACCCCGACCGACTCGCCCACTCCCACCTTGCCGGTGTGGACGACGGCACCGAAGGGCGTCGACACCGCGTCGGCGAGGATTGCGGCCTGTTCCAGCGGCACATTGTCGGGCACCCGGGTCAACCCCGAGGCCTGCGCGACGGTGTATTCCGCCCAGGCGCCGTCATAGGCGAAGGCCATCAACTGGATTCGCATGCAGTTGGCCAGATCACCGCGACGGCAGTTGGCGCACGTCCCGCAGGGCCGGCCTGCGGCGACGACGACCCGGTCTCCCTCTGACCAGCCGGTGACGCCGGGGCCGAGCTTGGCGATGATCCCCGAGGCTTCGTGGCCCTGGGTGACCACCGGGCGCTGAGCCGGGAAGGTGCCGTTGATCAGGCTGAGATCGGAATGGCAGATGCCGCAGAACGCCACCTTGACCAGGACTTCGCCATCGCCCGGCTCCGGGATCGGAACATCCTCCAGCACAACCGTTTTGGTATCGGCGTAGAAGCGCTCCGCGCGCATGGTGGTCATAGGCGGTCCTCCTTCGTTCGAAGCGGCGCTTTGAGCCTACGCAGAACCCCGACGCGCCAGCCTAGAGTTGGGCGTATGTCACCGAAGATCGCCACCGCCGACACCGTTGACCTCGACACGTTGCTGCAATTCGTGCGGCCCCGGCACCATATGGTGCTCACCACCTTCCGCGCCGACGGCTCTCTGCAGAGCTCGCCGGTGACCGGCGGTGTCGACGAGCACGGCCGCCTGGTGATCTCCAGTTACCCGCAACGGGCCAAGTCGGTGAACCTTCGCCGGACCCCGCGTGCCAGCGTCGTGGTGCTCTCCGAGGAGTTCAACGGCGCTTATGTGCAGATCGACGGCCCCGCCGAGGTGATCGAGCTGCCCGACGCCGTCGAGCCGCTGGTCGACTACTTCCGCGCGGTGGCCGGCGAGCACCCGGACTGGGACGAGTACCGCGAGGCGATGGTCAAGCAGGGTAAGTGCCTGATCCGCGTGACCCCTCAGCGGTGGGGCCCGGTGGCCACGGGCGGATTCCCGCCGTCGTGAGCTGGCCGCATCAGCGCGACGGGGTCAGCTGTGGCCCCAGCGTCGCGGTGATGGCCGGCGCCCTGCTGGATCCCGATTACGGTGCCCCACTGAGGTCGGGGGATCCGCAGCCGTGGTTCGACGCCGAGCAGGTGCGGGTGCACCGCGCGATCAACGTGGTGTGGCCGCACGCACTGGGCGCGTCGCCGGCCGGGGTGGCCCGAGCCATGACCGGGCACAGCGCGTCGCGCGGTGTGTACTACCGCTGGCGAATGGCGCGTTGCGGTGATCGGCTGGCCGATGTCTGCGATGCGGTGGACGCGGGCTGGCCGGTGGCGATGCTGATCGGTTCGGTGATACCCCGGCACTGGGTGCTGCTCACGGCGCTCGACGGCGCGGTATTCCGCTGTTACGAACCGTCATCCGGTGAGCTGCTGGACATTGCGATCGACGATATCCGGCACGGCCGATTGTCGCGGCTGGGCTTTCCGCGGGCGTTCGCGTTCGTGGTGCCGCGCCTGTTGAAGTGAAAGTCGTTCTCAGTCAGTGTGTTTCGGTCCCAACAGGGCCAGTGACACGGCCAGTGCGGGCTCGATGATGTCGGTGACCGGGTTGCCGTCCTCGACGGTCTGCGCGGTCAGCTCACGCAGGCCCCCGACCAGGATCACCGCCGCCGCATGCGATATCGGGGCCAGGCCCGCGGTGCGGAAACCCTCGTTGCTGGACAGCGCGACGATCATGGTGGCGAGTCGGCCGAACCCGCGACGCAGGGTGGGCCGGGCATTTTCGCCGAGGGCGGGCAGCTCGCGAATCCAACTGAGCGTGATGGCCGGCCGCTCCTCGATGGTGTGCACATAGGCCACCACGGCCTGACGGACCTGCTCGCGCCAGGGCGCATGCGGATCGACGGCGTCACGAATGGTGGCGACGAGCTCGTCGTTGTTGGCCGTCAGCAACTCGGCGAAGCACTCCTCCTTGCTGGCGAACTCGCTGTAGAACGTGCGTTTGGAGGTGCGGGCACATCGGACGATGTCGGCGACGGTGGTGTCTCGGTAACCGCGCTCGTCAATGGAGGCGGCAAGGCCGTCGAGCAACCGCTGCCGGAAGTCGTCGGTGCGCCCGACGGAGGTTTCGTCGACGGCCGTCGTGGTCATCGGACCTCCTCCCGTTTTCGCGGCAACCCCTTGTCAGGGCCTGGTACCGAAGGGTACCGTACCTCACAACTCCGTGGTACAACGCGGTACCACGCCAGTCTTGGGAGGGCCTCCACCGATGAGCGAAGCGCCAACCGTCGATCGTCCAGTCTCCACCGACGCCAAGCTGCCACCGTCCCCCGGCCTGCCGAGCGCCCTGCTCAAGCTCGCCTTCGTCGCGGCGCGGCGGCCGACCACGGAGTGGCTGAGCGCCCGGTACGGGCGCAGTCTCACCCTGAAGGTGCCGGTGTTCGGGGACACCGTCGTGGTCACCGATCCCGCACTGGTCAAGCAGATCTTCACCACCAGCCCCGACGTGCTGTACAACATCCAGCCCAACCTGAGCCGGCTCCTCGGCCCGGGGTCGGTGTTCGCCCTCGACGGCGTCGAGCATCGCGCCCGGCGCAAGCTGCTCACCCCGCCGTTCCACGGCAAGAGCATCAAGGCCTACGAACAGATCGTGGTGGAAGAGACTCTGCGCGAGGTCGAATCATGGCCGTCGGGAACAGAGTTCGCCACCATCGAACCGATGATGCACATCACCCTCAACATCATCCTGCGCGCGATCTTCGGAGCCGACGGTGCCGAGCTGGAACGCCTGCGCGACCTGATCCCACGCTGGGTGACACTGGGTTCGCGGCTTGCGGTTCTTCCCGCGCCGACGCGCGAATTGCCTTGGACGCCTTGGGCAAAGCTCGCCGAATACCGTCGCGAATACGAGGGTTTGGTGGACACCCTGGTCCGCCGGGCGCAGGCCGATCCGAACTTCGAGGACCGCACCGACGTGCTGTCGCTGTTCCTGCGCAGCAGCTACGAAGACGGTTCGGCGATGACCCGCGGCGAGGTCGGCGACGAGCTGCTGACGCTGCTGGCCGCCGGACACGAGACCACCGCCTCCACCCTGGCATGGGCCTTCGAACGGATATCCCGGCATCCGGAGGTGTTGCGCCGCTTGGTCGCCGAAGCCGAGACCGACGACAACAGCTATCGGCAGGCCACGATCTTCGAGGTTCAGCGCAACCGGACGGTGATCGACTTCTCCGGTCGCCACGTCATGGCACCGGTGTACGAATTGGGCGAATGGCGCATACCGCAAGGCTATTCGGTGATGGTCAGCCTGAGTCAATTGCACGAAGACCCGGAGATGTTCCCCGATCCGGAACGGTTCGACCCGCAACGCTTCGTCGACGCCAAGCCCAATACGTTCGCGTGGGTACCGTTCGGCGGCGGTACCCGTCGCTGTATCGGCGCCGCCTTCGCCAACATGGAGATGGATGTGGTCCTGCGAACGGTGTTGCGTAACTTCACTATTGCAACCACCACCGCACCCGGCGAGAAGTGGCATTCCCGCGGCGTGGCCTTCGTCCCGAAGAAGGGTGGGCGCGTCGTCGTTCACCGACGAAACGCGCCCACCAGCCAGTGCTAGACCTGCGCCCGCTTCGGTAGCTTCCAGCCCGCCCGCGGGAAGTGGCAGGTGTAGCCGTTCGGGTAGTGCAGCAGATAGTCCTGATGCTCCGGTTCGGCATCCCAGAAGTCGCTGGCCGGGGTCACCTCGGTGACCACCTTGCCCGGCCACAGTCCGGAGGCGTCGACGTCGGCGATCGTGTCCAGCGCCACCTGCTTCTGCTCGTCGTCGAGATAGAAGATGGCCGAGCGGTAGCTGGTGCCGACGTCATTGCCCTGCCGGTTCTTCGTGCTCGGATCGTGGATCTGGAAGAAGAACTCCAGCAGCGCACGGAAGTCGGTCTGGGCCGGGTCGTACTCGATCTCGATCGCCTCGGCATGCCCCGGGTGGTTGCGGTAGGTGGGGTGATCGTTCTGGCCGCCGGTGTAGCCCACCCGAGTGGACACCACGCCGGGCTGCTTGCGGATCAGGTCCTGCATGCCCCAGAAGCAGCCGCCTGCCAGGATCGCCGTCTTCGTCGTGCTCACACGTCCTCCTTGGATGTCTCGAACAGCTTGGTGTAGTCGCCGTAGCCCTGCGCCTCGAGATCGTCGAGGTGGATGAACTTCAGCGAAGCGGAGTTGATGCAGTAGCGCAACCCTCCCTCGGCACGCGGCCCGTCCTTGAAGACGTGTCCCAGGTGGCTGTCGCCACCCGCCGAGCGGACCTCGGTGCGCACCATCAGGTGGCTGAAGTCCCGTTTGGTCACGACGTTGGTGGTGTCGATCGGCTTGGTGAAACTGGGCCACCCCGAGCCGCTGTCGAACTTGTCGACCGAGGCGAACAATGGTTCGCCCGAGACGACGTCGACGTAGATGCCCGGCTCGTGGTTGTCCCAGTACTCGCCGGTGAAGGGACGCTCGGTGCCGTTTTCCTGGGTGACCCGATACTGCTCGGGCGACAGCGCGGAAACGGCGGCGGGATTGCGGTGATAGTCGTGCGACATGCTCGTATCAACCTCGACTGCCATTCAGTTAGTTCCCGTGTCACAGATCCGTCAGAAACGCCCCTGCCTGCGCTCAAATGCTCGACAAAGCCTGATAGAACGTGTTCTAGTTTGAAGCTGTGGCGCGATTCTCCCGTGAAGAACTGACCGAAGCATTCGCAATTTTCGAGCAGACCGTCGCCGACGCGGCACGGACTCAAGACTGGGATGCGTGGGTGAGTCACTACACCCCCGACGTCGACTACATCGAGCACGCGATGGGCACCATGAAAGGCCGCGATGAGGTGCGTGCCTGGATCACCAAGACCATGGGCAGCTTCCCCGGCAGCTACATGACCGAGTTCCCGTCGCTGTGGACGGTCTACGACGAGGACACCGGCCGGGTCATCTGCGAGCTCGACAACCCCATGCGCGATCCCGGTGACGGCACGATCATCAGCGCCACCAACATCTCGATCGTCACCTACGCCGGCGACGGGTTGTGGTCGCGCCAGGAGGACATCTACAACCCGCTGCGCTTCCTGCAGGCCAGCATGAAGTGGTGCAAGAAGGCCGAGAAGCTGGGCACCCTCGACGAGGAGGCGGCCGCCTGGATGCGTGCCAACGGGGGCATGAAGTGAGCCCCAAGCTCGTCATCGGCGCCAACGGTTTTCTGGGCTCGCACGTCACCCGCCAGCTGGTCGCCGACGGGCATCAGGTCCGGGTCATGGTGCGCGCCAACGCGTCCACCATCTCCATCGACGACCTCGACGTGCAGCGGTTCGTCGGCGACATCTGGGACAACGACGTCTTGCGCGAGGCGATGGCCGGGTGTGACGACGTGTATTACTGCGTCGTCGACGCCCGGGGTTGGCTGAGCGATCCCGCACCGCTGTTCCGCACCAATGTCGAGGGCACCCGCAACGTTCTCGAAATCGCCAAGGATATGGATCTGCACCGGTTCGTCTTCACCAGCAGCTATGTCACCGTCGAGCGCACGCGCGGCAAGACCACCAGCGAAACCGACATCATCAATGACAAGGGCCTGACGCCCTACGTCCGCTCGCGCGTGCAGGCCGAGGAACTGGTGCTGCGCTACGCGCGGGAAAAGGGACTGCCCGCTGTCGCGATGTGCGTGTCGACGACGTATGGCACCGGCGACTGGGGCCGCACCCCGCACGGTGCCATCATCGCCGGGGCGGCCTTCGGCAAGCTGCCGTTCGTCATGGGCGGTATCGAGCTCGAAGCGGTCGGGATCGAAGACGCGGCCCGCGCGATGATCCTGGCTGCCGAACGGGGCAGGGTCGGCGAGCGCTACCTGATCTCGGAGAAGATGATCAGCAATGCCGAGGTGGCCCGGATCGCCGCCGCCGAGGCGGGAGTTCCCCCGCCCGCCAAGACAATCCCGTTGCCGGTCGCCTACGCGCTGGCCGCGATGGGCACCGCCAAAGCGCGGCTGCAGAAGACCGACGAGAAGTTGTCGCTGGGCTCGCTGCGGCTGATGCGCGCCGAGGGCCCCCTCGATCACAGCAAGGCCGTCCGCGAACTCGGCTGGCAGCCCCGCCCCGTCGAGGAGTCAATCCGCGAGGCCGCCCGGTTCTGGGTCGGGCTTCGCGAGGCCAAACGGCAGGCAGCCAAGAGACAGACAGAGGCGGCCAAACCGGACTGAACCGGGGTGCAGGCGATTACGTGTCCCGCGTATGACGCCACGCATTCTCACGCTGTCCGTCGCCGTACTCTTCGCCACCGTTCTGCTGGTGGCGGCGTGCTCGGCGGGAGGCGCACCAGCTCCGTCGTCGATGCCGGCCATGTCGTCGTCCCCGTCGCCAACCTCGGTCCAGGCGGCCTCTGGCCCGACGATTGACATCTCCGGTATGAAATTCACCTCGCCGGTGTCGGTTCCGCCGGGGGCCACGGTGACCGTCACCAATGCCGACGGCGCCGAACACACCGTCACCGCCGACACCGGCAACGCGTTCGACGTCGAGGTCGACGGCAAGGGAACGGCCACGTTCACCGCCCCGACGCAGCCGGGAACCTACGCGTTCCACTGCACCTACCATCCGTCGATGCACGGGCAGCTGACCGTCCAGTGATCTCGGACTAGCCTGGAGCGAGTGTCGAAGATCCCGGTCGATCTGAGCGGACCGCCGCAGACAATGCTCGCGACGTTGTACGCGAAAGCGCTTGACGCGCAACGGCAACAGCCCATCCTCGGTGACGTCTGGGCCAAGGATGCGGTGGATCGCATCGACTACGACTGGGCCAAGACGACGATCACCGACCGTATGTCACCGTCGGTCACCACCCGTTCGCTGCACTTCGACATCTGGGCGCGTCAGTTCCTGGCGCGCCACGACCGCGCGGTCGTCCTGCATCTGGGCGCGGGCTTGGACAGCCGGGTCTACCGGCTCGATCCCGGGCCGGGCGTCGAGTGGTACGACATCGACTACCCCTCGATCATGGAACTGCGCGAACAGATCTACCCGCCGCGGCCGCACTATCACCGGATCGCCGCCTCGGTCACCGATCCCTCCTGGCTGGATCAGATCCCCGGCGACCGACCGGTGCTCGCCCTGGGTGAGGGCCTGACCATGTACCTCGCCGAATCGGACGGCGTCGCGCTTCTGCGCCGGATCGTCGCGCATTTCCCGTCCGGGGAGCTGCAATTCGACGCGTTCAACCGGTTCGGCATTCGCAGCCAGTGGATCAACTCCGTGGTGCGGCGGTCGGGGTCGACGCTGTGCTGGGGCATCAACGGTCCCGGCGAGATCGTCGCCGCCGTACCGGGCGTGCGGTTGCTGGCCTGGGTGTCTCCGTTCGAGTCGGAGACCTTCCGTGACGTGCCGCGCGAGTACCGGATCATGGCCAGAGTGATGGGGGCGGTGCCCGCGCTGAAAATGATGGCGGCCTACCACCGCTACGCGTTCTAAGTTTGAGTCATGGTCACGATCAACGGTGCCGTCTCGCACTGGTTCACCGAACTGCCTCACCCGCGTCCCGCCCTGCCGGGTGATCGCGACGCCGACGTGTGCATCGTCGGCGCCGGTTACACCGGGCTGTGGACCGCCTACTACCTCAAACAAGCGGACCCATCGTTGCGAATCACCGTGCTGGAGGCCCGCTTTGCGGGCTTCGGTGCCTCCGGGCGAAACGGCGGCTGGCTGTCCGGGCTCGCCCCCGGGCATCGCGGGTTGATGGCCAAGAAATACGGCCGCGACGCCGTGGTGGCCTGGCAGCAGACTCTGAACGCCGCCGTGGACGAAGTCATCGCGGTGGCCGCCCGGGAGAACATCGACGCCGACATCGTCAAGGGCGGCAACCTCGAGGTCGCACGCAACGCGGCCCAGGCCCGCCGGCTGCGCGCCGAGGCCGACGAGGACCGGGAATGGGGGACCGACGGCATCGAAGTGCTGACCGCCACCGAAGCCTCCGCCCGGGTGCGGGTCGACAGCTTGACGCTCGGCTCGTTCAACCCGCATTGCGCGCGGATCCAGCCGGCCAAGCTGGCCCGCGGTCTTGCCGACGTGGTGCAGCGCCTCGGCGTCACGATCTACGAGCAGACCCCGGTGACCGAGATCAGTCCGGGACGCGCGCAAACGCCGATGGGTGCGCTGCGGGCGCCGATCATCCTGCGCGCCACCGAGGGGTTCACCTCGCGGATGCGCGGGCTGCGCCGGCGCTGGCTGCCGATGAACAGCGCGATGATCGCCACCGAACCGATGTCCGACGACATCTGGGCGCGCATCGGCTGGGAAGGGCGCGAAACGATGGGCGATCTGGCCCACGGGTTCTTCTACGCCCAGCGCACCGCGGACAACCGCATCGCGATCGGCGGCCGGGCCGTGCCATACCGCTACGGCTCCCGCATCGACCGGGACGGCGCCGTCGGCAGCGACACCATCGCCTACCTGACCGGGGTGCTCAACACCGTCCTGCCACAGACCCGCGGGGTGCCGATCGCGCACGGCTGGTGCGGCGTGCTGGCGGTGCCGCGGGATTGGTCGGCCGGGGTCACCCTGGACCCTTCGACCGGCCTCGGTGAGGCCGGCGGGTACGTCGGGCACGGCGTGACGGCGACCAACCTGGCCGGCCGGACACTGGCCGATCTGGTGCTCAAGCGGTCGACTCCGCTGACCGCGCTGCCGTGGGTCGGCCACCACTCGCGGACCTGGGAGCCCGAGCCGTTCCGTTGGCTCGGGGTGCGCGGGATGTACACCGCCTACAAGGTGGCCGACCGGCACGAGGACGGCGGTCGGTCGACGACCTCGCCGATCGCGGTCGTCGCGGATGCCATCGCGCGTCGGCCGTGACGGGAATCATGAGGGCGGGGCGATGTTGCATGGACTACGGCCTAACTCAGGAGGAGCACCGATGAGCACACGCGAGATCAAGCAACCCACCGCCGAGCATCCGATCACGATCACCCCGACCAGTGGCCGGGTGCAGGTCCGGGTCAACGGTGAACTCGTCGCCGACACCCGCGCGGCCCTCGGCCTTGCCGAATCCACTTATCCCGTCGTGCAATACATTCCGATCGGCGATGTCGACCCCGCGGTGCTCACCCGCACCGATACTCAGACGTACTGCCCGTACAAGGGCGAGGCCGGTTACTACAGCGTCACCGCCGCGGGCACGACGGTCGACGACGCGATCTGGACCTATGAGGAGCCCTATCCGGCCGTCGCGGCGATCGCCGGACACGTTGCCTTCTATCCCACCAAAGCCGACATCACCGTCGCCCCGGACTGACTTTGAACCCTGTCGAGCGCACGTTGAGTTTCCCCGGTCCGGTCAGTCCCGGGCTGACGCTGGTGCCGCAGCGGCGCGGGCCGGGCGACCCCTGCTACCAGCTCGACGGTGAACGGGCGATCTGGCGGACCAGCCTGCAGGCCAGCGGGCCCGTCACCGCGCGGATCTTCCGAACCGCCCCCGACGCGGTGGCCTGTCAGGCGTGGGGCGAGGGTGCCGAGGAGTTCGCCGAGGCGCTACCCGCGCTGCTCGGTGTTGACGACGATGCCGGGGGTTTCCGACCCCAGCATCCGGTGGTCGCGGCTGCGGCCGCGCGGGTGCCGCATCTGCGGCTGGGCCGCACCGCGCGAGTGCTCGAGGCGCTGATCCCTGCGGTGATCGAACAGCGAGTGCCGGGCGCCGATGCGTTTCGGGCCTGGCGGGTGCTGGTCACCAAATACGGCACCCCGGCGCCGGGCCCGGCCCCCGCGCGCATGCGGGTGCCGCCCGCGGCGGAGGTGTGGCGGCGCATCCCGTCCTGGGAGTTCCACCGCGCCAACGTCGACCCCGGCCGGGCCCGCACGATCGTCGGCTGCGCGCAGCGGGCGGCCGCGCTGGAGCGATTGTCGGGCCGTCCCGCGGCCGAGGCCCGCGAAGCCCTGACCACGCTTCCCGGTGTCGGCGTGTGGACGGCGGCCGAGGTCGCACAACGGGCCTTCGGCGATGCCGACGCCCTCTCGATCGGCGACTATCACGTTTCCAAGATGATCGGCTGGACCCTGATCGGGAAGCCGGTCGACGACGCCGGGATGGTGGAGTTGCTCGAACCGATGCGTCCGCACCGCTACCGCGTTGTGCGCATGCTCGAGGCCAGCGGATTGGCGTACGAACCGCGCCGCGGCGCCCGGCTGCCCGTGCAACAGATCAGCAAGTTGTGACGGTGTAGCGGATTACCGGCCCCGCAACCCGGGTATGTGGCGTCGTGAAGCCAGAACGCGAAGGGAGCGAAAAAATGGGTTCGAAATTCACCGTCGCCGGGATGTCGAAAGCCGATACTCGCAAGGTCACTGATCTCCTGCAGAAGCAGTTGAGCACATACAACGACCTGCACCTGACTCTGAAGCACGTGCACTGGAATGTGGTGGGCCCCAACTTCATCGGCGTGCACGAGATGATCGACCCGCAGGTCGAACTCGTCCGTGGTTACGCCGACGAGGTCGCCGAGCGGATCGCCACACTCGGCGCGTCACCTCAGGGCACTCCGGGCGCGATCCTCAAAGATCGCACGTGGGACGACTATTCCCTCGGCCGGGACACCGTGCAGGCGCATCTGGCTGCCCTCGACCTGGTCTACGACGGCGTGATCGAGGATACCCGCAAGGGCATCGAGGCTACCGAAGAGCCGGATCCGGTGACCCAGGACATCCTCATCGGTCATGCTGCCGAGCTGGAGAAGTTCCAGTGGTTTGTGCGGGCCCATCTCGAAAGTGCCGGCGGCACATTGGAACACGAGGGCAAGTCGACGGAGAAGGGCGCCGCCAAAGCTGCGCGCTAGCTGGCGCTCGCCGCCTCTAGGGCGTCGTCGCGAACCGGCCGCTCGGCGAGTTCTTCCTTGCGGCCGAACAACACCGGGTAGAGCACGCCGGCCAAGGCTGCGCCGAGAAGCGGGGCCAGCCAGAACACCCACAGCTGTGCGGGGGCCCCGTCGGCGTTGAAGAAGGCGACGCCGGTCGAGCGGGCCGGGTTGACCGACGTGTTCGAGATCGGGATCGAGATCAGGTGGATCAGCGTGAGCATCAAGCCGATCGCCAAGCCCGCGAACCCCTTTGGCGCGCGGTCGTCGGTCGCACCGAGGATCACGAGCAGGAACAGGAACGTCAGCAGAACCTCGGCGATGATCACCGCGGCCATCGAATAGCCGAAGGGCGAATGCTCACCGAACCCGTTGGCGGCCATGTGCCCGGTCGGCGTGAAATCAGGTCTGCCCTTGGCGATCCAGTAGATGACGCCGCCGGCCGCCAGGCCGCCGACCACCTGCACCACCCAATACGCCGGAAGCGCCTTCCACTCCACGCGCTTGGCCAATGCCGCGCCCAGCGTCACGGCCGGGTTGAAGTGGCCGCCTGAGATTGTGCCGAATGCATATACGCCGGTAAGTACTGTCAGGCCGAAAGCGAGTGATACCCCGAGGAATCCGATACCGACGGAAAGGTCACCGGCCGGGTTCGCCGCGAATACCGCTGCGCCGCAGCCGCCGAGAACCAACCAGAAGGTGCCGACGAATTCTGCGGCCAGTCGGTGCGCCATTGTGGGAGCGTTCACTGGTAAACCCCTTCGCCATTGAATCGGGTCCGTGCCTTGGTGAAATATCCCACGGCGACGAGCAATAGCACACGTAGCTTTGCTGAATCGTGTTGTGACAGTGTCCCGAGCTGTTACTTCTGGGGCTCGTCATCCTCGCTGGTGGCGAGGATCTCCGGCGCGGGGACGTTGATGCGTTCGGCGGCTGCGGTTTCACGGTTGAGCCGCTGCGCCTGATAAATCGACACCGGCGTGCGGATGATGATCAGGTAGGCGATGCCGACGGCGACCATCGCTCCGGGAATCACGGAGAACGATCCGGTCATCTCGGCGACCATGAGCATGACCGCAAGAGGTGCGTGGGCCACACTGCCGAAGCAGGCCATCATGCCGGCGATGACGAAGACGCCCGGCCCGCCCGGAACCGCAGGCATGCCTGCCAGATCGGCCAGCCGCCATATTGCCGCGCCCACGAACGCGCCGATCACGATGCCGGGGCCGAAAATTCCTCCGGAACCGCCACTTCCGATCGACAGCGACGTCGCAACGATCTTGGCGAGCGGGAGCACGAGCACGATCCACAACGGGATCGACAGCAGACCCTCCCGCGTCGTCGCGATCTGTACCCAGCCGTAGCCGCTCGACAGGATCTGCGGAATGGCCAGGGCCAGTAAGCCGACCAGCAGACCGCCGATGGCGGGCTTGATGATCTTGTTGCCAGGCAGCGCGCGGGTCAGCGCCACCGTGCCGTAGAACACTCGGGCGTACAGGTATCCGATTGCCGCCGAGACGATTCCGATGAGGGCGAACCAGCCCAGCTGGGCGGGGTCGAAGACGTAGTTGTGCTCGACGAATCCGAACATCGGCTCGAAACCGAGGATCGAGCCGTAGATGGCGTAGGCGGTCCCTGAGGTGACGAAGCCGGGAATCAGTGCTTTGTAGTCGAAATCTTCGCGGTAGACGATCGAAGCGGCCAGCACCGCGCCGCCGAGGGGCGCGCCGAAGATCGCGCCGATCCCGGAGCCGATGCCCAGCGAGACGGCGACCCGGCCGTCGTCGTCGGACAGGTCGAACATCCGCGTCAGTAGCGACCCGAACCCGGCCGAGATCTGGGCGGTGGGCCCCTCGCGGCCGGCTGATCCGCCGGAGCCGATCGTCAGTGCGCTGGAGACCAGCTTGACCAGCACCGCGCGCACGCGAATCGAGCGGGGATCGGTGTGGACGGCTTCGATGGCGCTGTCGGTGCCGTGACCCTCGGCCTCCGGCGCCAGCTTGGCCACCAGGACCGCCGAAACGAGCGCGCCTCCGAACACGATCAGTGGGATGGCCCACGGTCGGGCGAAGCCGGCCGACCCGGTGCCGCCGCCGTCGGCGAAGGCCTCGGGCGGGTGATAGCCGCCGAGATATCCGAGCAGGAACTGGCCGGTGTACTGCAGGGCGAGGAAGAAGACCACGGCGCCGAGTCCGGCGATGATGCCGATCGCCACCCCGAGAATCAGCCATTTTCTCAGGTAGGGCGACTCTCGCAGGAATTCGCCCAGCGGTCCGCCTGCCTTACTGGTGGGCGCCTGGGCCATGGTGCGGATGTTAGCAGCGCCCAGAACGCCTGAGCCGCAACGTCAGGCGTCGAGGTCCTTCTGGACCAGGTCGGCGATCGTCGCGCACGCCGCCTCGTCCTCGGAGGCGACGGTGACCTGTGCGCCGTTACCGGCCCCCAGGGTCATGATCATCAGCGCGGAACCGGCATCCACCGGCTCGCCACCGTCCAGCGACAACGTCACCGGAACACCGGCGTTGACAACGGCTTCGGAGATGATCGCGGCCGGGCGGGCGTGCAGGCCGATCGCCGATCCGACGATGACGGTCTTGGTGTGCATGGGACTCCTTCGTTGTTGTGGTCGAAACTGACTAGGCGGTCGCCGGTGCGGCGGACGTATTGCGGACGAACTGTTTGGCGCCCAGCACGGCGAAGGCGCTGACGACGGTGCCGGCGGCCAGCGCCACCAGGAACCAGACCAGCTTGCCGATCGCGAAGAACACGAAGAGCCCGCCGTGCGGCACAGTCTGGGAGACCCCGAAGGCCATGATCAGCGCGCCGGTGACGGCGCCGCCGGCCATCATCGATGGGATGACCCGCAGTGGATCGGCTGCGGCGAACGGGATCGCCCCCTCGGAGATGAATGAGGCGCCCAACAGCCAAGCGGCACGGCCGTTCTCACGCTCCGGCTCACTGAACAGGCCGGGCCGGATGGTGGTGGCCAGCGCCATCGCCAGCGGCGGCACCATGCCGGCGGCCATCACCGCGGCCATGATCCGCAGCGACGCGGGGTCGGCGACGTTGAGGCCCGCGACCGCGAAAGCGTAGGCGGCCTTGTTGACCGGGCCACCGAGGTCGAAGCACATCATCAAGCCCAGGATGATGCCGAGAATGATGACCGAACCGCCGGTCATGCCGTTCAGCCAGTTGGTCAGACCCGAGGTGATGGCGGCCAGCGGGCGGCCGAGCAGCAGGAACATCAGCAGGCCGACGACGAGTGAGGCGAACAGCGGGATGATCACCACCGGCATCAGACCGCGGAGCCATTGCGGCACATTGATGCGGCTGATCCACAGGGCCGCAAAGCCCGCGATCAGGCCGCCGACGATACCGCCGATGAAACCGCCGCCGACTAACACCGCCACCGCACCCGCGGTGAAACCCGGTGCG
The DNA here is from genome assembly GCA_004362315.1 of Mycobacterium sp. BK086. Lineage (GTDB taxonomy): Bacteria > Actinomycetota > Actinomycetes > Mycobacteriales > Mycobacteriaceae > Mycobacterium. Next base: position 523,314 of record SNWL01000006.1, on the reverse strand, counting down.
ATACCGGGCCGGTCGGCGACCGCGAACGAGATGTAGCCCGCCAGCGCCGGAACCAGGAAGCTGAACGCCAGCCCGCCGAGGGTGAAGAGCACCGCGCCGAGATATGTGGCGAGCGGATTGACGGGTTGCAACCATGCAGGCAGTTGGCGAAGGGGCTCCGGCAGATTCGTCAGAGAGTTCGTGAGGGCCATGATGTGGCCCCACGAGTCCGTCTTGCCCTCGGGTTTGCTCGCGATGTCGGCACCGGCCAACAGGAAACCGAGCGCGATCAGCAGACCGCCTGCGGCCACGAACGGGATCATGTAACTCACGCCGGTCAGCAGGATCTGCCGGATCCGCGTTCCCCACCCGACCCCGCCCGCGGGCGCGCCGCTGTCGGCCGCGGCGGCGGTGCCCTCTACCCGCGGCGCCTTCGGATTATCCGATGCGGCAACAGCTTCGGCGATCATGGTGTCGGGTTCGTTGATGGCTCGCTTGACGCCGGAGGCGATCACCGGCTTGCCTGCGAACCGCTGCCGGTCCTTCACCCCGACATCGGTGGCGAAAATGACGGCGTCGGCTCCGCTGATGGTGTCGGCGCTCACCGGGGTGCTGCCCGAGGAACCCTGGGTCTCGACCGTCAGCGTCACCCCGGCGCGTTCGGCGGCCAGCTTCAGCGCGTCGGCGGCCATGTAGGTGTGGGCGATACCGGTTGGGCACGCTGTGATGGCGACGATCGACTTGGTCTGTGCCGGAGCGGGTTCGGCGGCGGCAGGAGCGGCCGGCTCGGCCGCCTCGGGGTTGACCACACCGTCGACCAGGCCCACCACGTCTTCGGCCGATGCGGCCTCGCGCAACGAGTGCACGAAGTCCGGCCGCACCAAGGCGCGCGCCAGGCTGGACAGCAGCTTCATGTGCTCGGCACCGGCGCCGTCCGGCGCGGCGATCAGGAACACCAGATCCGCGGGTCCGTCCGGTGCGCCGAAATCGACCTTCGGTGCCAGCCGGGCGAATCCGATCGAGGGACTCGCGACCGCCGCGGACCGGCAGTGCGGGATTGCGATACCGCCGGGAAGGCCGGTGGCGGACTGTGCTTCCCGCGCCATGGCGGCCGCTTGAAGTGCCGCGCCGTCACTGACCCGGCCGCTCTCGGCGAGCCGGGTGGCGAGCCGGCCGATCACCGACTCCTTGTCCGACCCGGCGTCGACGTCGAGGAGCACCAGATCGGTGCTGATGATGGAGGTGGTCGAATGCGTCATGATGCTCTCTGATTCTCAGGCAGTCGGATACGGGGACAGGGACGTCACCGCGACGTCGTCGAGGTCGATCTCGGCCGGCGACGGCAGCGCCGAACCGGGAAGCGCCGCAGCGGCGCTGCCGTAGGCAACGGCCATCTGCAGTCGTTGCGGCGCCTGGGCACCACCGACGTCGGCGCGCACGTAGCCCGCGAGGGAGGAGTCGCCGGCGCCGACGGTGCTCCTGGGTTGGATCGGAGGCGGCGTGGCCAACCAGCTGCCGGTGTCGTTGACCAGCAGTGCGCCGGCCGCACCGAGGGTGGCCAGCACTGTCTTGGCGCCGCGGTCGAGCAGTTGCCGGGCCGCCTCGACGACCGGATCTGGGTTGCCCTGGGCCAGAGCGTCTTCCAGTGCCTGTGCGTCGACGCCTGCCAAGCTGGCAAGTTCCTCGGAGTTGGGTTTGATCAGGTCGGGGGCGGCGGTCGCGAAGCCGGCGGCCAGCGCGGCCAGCGGGGCATCCGAGGTGTCGACGGCGACTTTGCATTCGTAGGGCTGCAATTGGGCCACCACATCCGCGTACCAGGTGTCCGGAATTCCGGGCGGCAAGGAACCGGACAGCACCACCCACCGCGCCGTCGCCGCGCGATCGAGGATTGCCTGGGTCAGCGCGGCCAGCGCGGGAGCATCGACCGCCGCGCCCGGCTCGTTGATCTTCGTTGTGGTGCCGTCGGATTCGGTGATCGTGAGATTGGTGCGCACCGCGCCGTCGATAGGCACGGCGTGGAAGGGAACGCCGCACGACGCCAGTGCGGCGATGATCGGGTCGTGCCTGGCCGCGGGCAGCACCGCAACGGTGTCCAGCCCGGCGAGCGTCAGCGCCCGTGCGACGTTGACACCCTTGCCGCCGGGCTCGTTGGTCACCGACTGCACCCGGTGCACCGCGCCGCGCACCAGTTGGGCGGGCAACGTCACGGTGCGGTCGATGCTGGGATTGGGTGTGACGGTGACGATCATGATTCCTCCCCTGCCACAACGACTTCGATGCCCTGGTCGGTCAGCGCCGCGCGATCGGCCGCACTGATCTCGCGGTCGGTGATCAAGGCGTCGACGCTGTCGATGGGGGCAAAGCTGACGAACTCCTCGCGGCCAATCTTCGATGAATCAGCAAGCACAACAACATAATTGGCGCAACGCACGATCGCACGCTTGACGGCGGCCTCGTCGCTGTCGGGGGTGGAGAGTCCGTGCCGGACGGTGATGCCGTTGGTGCCGACGAACGCGATGTCCACGCGCAGGGCATCCAGGGCGCGCAGCACCGGCTCGCCGACCGCCGCCTGGGTCAGGCCGCGGACCCGGCCGCCCAGCAGCTGCAGATTGATCGACGGCATGGCGGCCAGTCGTGCCGCGATCGGCACCGAATTGGTGACCGCCACGAGTTCCCGGTCAGACGGCAACAGGGCCGCGACGCGGGCGGTGGTGGTGCCGGCGTCGAACAGCACGGTCGCCCCGGACAGCGGCAGGAATTCCGCGGCGGCCCGGGCGATGGCCTCTTTGTAATCGGCGCGGGTGGTCTCCCGCTCGTCGACGCCGGGCTCGACCACGTGCAGCGCGCGCACCGGGACCGCGCCGCCGTGCACCCGCCGCAGCACACCGGCCCGGTCCAGGACCGCGAGGTCACGCCGGACGGTCTCGGTCGTGACGTCGTAGGCCTGGGCGAGCTCGGTCACCGAGGCCCGTCCCTGGGACAGCACTCGGGCGGCGATTGCCTGCTGACGTTCTTCCGGGTACACAATTCTCCGTTTGTGTGGGCTTGTGGCCGAATCGGATGTGGGTATGTGTTGTTTTACTCCCGTTCGTGTTGACTTGTCAACGAATCGTTGTAACCTAGTTCACATGACCGCCTCTTCCACACCTACCTCACTCGGTGCCGGACCGGTCCTCGCCGGTGTCCCGGTCGTCCCCGGCGTCCGCTATGCGCCGGTCATCCGCCCCGGCCGCCTTCCCGCCATCGACGACCTCGATCCGGGCGGCGAGCTCGCCGAGGACAAGCGCGACGGCGAGGCGACGCGGTTTGCCGCGGCCGCGGCCGCCGTTGCCGAGCGACTGCGGGAGCGTGCCGCGCACGCCACCGGAGCCGCCTCCGAAGTGCTGGCCGCCACCGCGATGCTGGCGCAGGACCGCGCCTGGCTGGGTGCTGCCGAGAAGCGCATCAAGGAGGGGGCGCCCGCGGTCCGCGCGACCGCCGCCGCGGTCGCCCAGTTCGTCGACCTCTTCACCCAGATGGGCGGGTTGATGGCCGAACGCGTCACCGATCTGCGCGATATCCGCGACCGGGTGGTGGCTGAACTCAGCGGCCTGTCCGAGCCCGGCGTTCCGGTGCCGGACCGGCCGGCCATCCTGTGCGCGGAGGATCTGGCGCCCGCCGACACGGCGGGGCTGGACCCGACGCTCGTCGTCGGCCTTGCCACCACCCTCGGCGGGCCGACCAGCCACACCGCGATCATTGCCCGACAGCTCGGAATCCCTTGTGTGGTTGCGGTTTCCGGCCTCGATGACGTGCCGGCCGGCACCGACGTCCTGATCGACGGCACCCGCGGCACCATCAGCGTGACGCCTGACCCGGCCGACGCGACCGCCGCGGTCGAAGCCGCTGAAGCCGTCGCCGCTGCGATGGCCGGCTGGACGGGTCCGGGTGCGACCGCCGATGGCCACCCGGTGTCGATCCTGGCCAACGTCCAGGACGGAGCCGCCGCCCGGGCCGCGCGGGAAACTCCCGCCGAAGGCATCGGGCTGTTCCGCACCGAACTGTGTTTCCTCAACCGCGACACCGAACCGACCGTCGACGAACAGGCCGCGATCTACGGCGAGGTGCTCGACGCCTTCGCCGGATGCAAGGTCGTCATCCGCACCCTGGACGCGGGATCGGACAAGCCGCTGAAGTTCGTCGGTCACCCCGACGAGGCCAACCCGGCACTCGGCGTCCGAGGAATCCGCATCGAGGCTATCCACCCTGAAGTCCTCGAGCGCCAACTCGACGCGATCGCGGCCGCCGCCGAGCAGACCGGCAATCCGCCGTGGGTCATGGCACCGATGATCGCCACGCCCGACGAGGCCAAGCGGTTCGCCGACCGGGCCCGTCAGCGCGGCCTCGTCCCCGGTGTGATGATCGAGGTGCCGGCCGCCGCGCTCCTGGCCGACCACATCCTGGCCCACGTCGAATTCCTCTCAATCGGCACCAATGACCTGGCGCAGTACACGATGGCCGCCGATCGGATGTCGGCCGAGCTGGCCACGTTGACCGATCCCTGGCAGCCCGGTGTGCTGGCGCTCGTCGCGCAGACCGCCCGCGCGGGCGCGAACAGGGGAAAGCCGGTCGGGGTCTGCGGCGAGGCCGCTGCCGACCCGCTGCTGGCCTGCGTGCTGGTCGGGCTGGGCATCACGTCACTGTCCGCGGCGTCGGCCGCTGTCACCGGCGTCGGCGCCAAGCTCGCCTCGGTCACCCTGCAGCAGTGCCGCGAGGCCGCCGATGCCGTGCTGACCACGGCGAGCGCGGCCGAGGCGCGGGCGGCGGCGCTCGGCGTCCTGGGCTGACGGAATTAATCGGACCGCGGTCCGGTTATCGATGGCATGCCAGCAGTTACCGCAGACACGTTGTCCCTGCCGCGGCTGAGCGCAGCCGCCCCGACCGATACCGAACGGCCCGTTCGGTCCGTCACCACCGGACCGCGCGGGTTCGAAGGCGAAGGCTTTCCCGTCGTACGCGCGTTCGCCGGCGTCAGTGCCGCCGAACTCGATCCCTTCGTCCACATGGACCAGATGGGCGAAGTCGAGTACTCGCCGGGCGAGCCCAAGGGCACCGATTGGCACCCGCACCGCGGCTTCGAGACCGTCACGTACATGATCGACGGCCGCTTCGCCCATCAGGATTCGCACGGCGGCGGCGGCCTCATCTCTGACGGGGCCACCCAGTGGATGACCGCAGGGTCCGGCATCCTGCACATCGAGACGCCGCCGGCCGAACTCGTCGAGAGCGGCGGGCTCTTCCACGGCATCCAGTTGTGGGTCAACCTGCCCCGCAAGGACAAGTTCGCGCAGCCGCGCTACCAGTCCATCGAGGGTCCCGCGGTCCGGCTCCTGTCCTCGGAGGACGGCGGTGCGCTGGTCCGCGTCATCGCCGGTGACGTCGACGGCTTTGCCGGCCCAGGGGCGACCCACACCCCGATCACCTTGGCGCACAGCACCATCGAGCCAGGAGCCCAGCTGAACATGCCCTGGCCGCGCGAGTACAACGCGTTGGTGTACGTGTTGTCGGGCCGCGGCACGGTCGGTTCGATCGGCCACCCCATTCAGCAGGGCCAGCTCGCCGTACTCGGTCCCGGTGACCGCATCACGGTGGCCGCCGATCCCGGCCAGGACTCCAACCGTCCGGCCATGGAGGTTCTTCTGTTGGGCGGCAAGCCGATTCGTGAGCCGGTCTTCCAGTACGGGCCATTCGTGATGAACTCCAAGTCCGAGATCATCCAGGCGATGGACGATTTCAACGCGGGCCGGTTCGGGACCATCCCGCCCGGCGCGCTGATGCCGCACCGCGGAAAGTAAGCGCGAGATCGACCTGGTGGTCGTAGATCACGCGAAAACGCAGCCCTCAGGTCGATCTCGTCGCAGTACCGGCCGCGGCCAGCTCCGGCGGATAGGTGAGTTCGAGCTCGCCGATGTTGGCCGCCGCGGTGACCAGTGGCAGTGCCGCCGATACCGCCAGATCCCCGGCCCCGGCCTCGGCGCGTAGCGCGGGCACCAGATCGTCACTGATCGGTGCGGTCAGCCCGGTTCCGCCGCTGCCGTCGAAGCGGGCACACAGCGCGGCGGCGTGGGCCTCGAGCACAGCCCGCGCCCGCGGGTACACGCCCAGCGGCGGCGGCACGATATCGGCGATCAGATCGGCTGCGGCACGCAACCGGACCGCGCGGCTGGACGACCGCACCACTGGCGCGCGGGAGTCCGTCGGTCCGCCATTCTCTGAAAGGTATTGGCGCACGGCGTCATCCAATGTCCGCGAGGCCGTCAAGGCGTCGTGGCTGAGTGCGTTGACCTGGTTCTCGGCCTGCTCGAATGCCCCGCGGGTGACCCGCAGCACCGCGGCCCGCAGATAGCGGGAGCCGACCTCGCGCACGGCGTCGATCGCCTGCTGCACAGCGGATTTGATCCCGCGCGGCCACAGCAGCAGCGAGACGACCACACCCACCGACGCGCCCACCACAACGTCCTCGATGCGGATCAGGCCGACGGCCCAGCCACTGGGGACGATCAGGTTGAACACGATCAGCACCATCATCGTGAACGCGGCCTGGCTGGCGGTGAACGAACCGATCTCGGGCACATAGGCCGACCCGAAGGCCACCATCGGCAAGAGAATCCACATCACGATCGGGTCGGTGCCGAGCAGCTCGATGACGATTGCGCCGAGGACGAAGCCGATCACCGTGCCGGTCACCGCCCGCAGGACGGTGGTGCCGGTGGTGAGCGCGCTGCTGCGCAGCACCGACAACGCCCCGAGGACCACCCAGAACCCGTGCTGCACCGGGAACACAAACGTGACGAGCACGGCCAGCGCCAGACCCAGCCCGGTCCGCACGCTGTTGCGGGCCGTGACCGAACGAGTCGCCAGGTGGCCGCTGGTCAATGCGGTGAAGGCCGTCGTCTCCGAATACACCCGTTCGGCGATCCCCGTCTCGGGAAGCTGCCGGCCCAGCACCCGCGCCCACACCGGCCGCGCGTCGGCCGCCGCGGCGCTGGCGATCAGCCGTCCCGTGACGCCGACCGCCGCGCCGATCGTGCGCCGATTCAGCAGGGTGCGGCCCAGGGCGACGGCTTCCGCGTCGTCGGGCTCGGCGAGGATGTCGACGATGTCCTGTCGGTAGCTGCCGATCGCGACCGTGCGCAGGTTGATCGACGCCTCGGCCAGTTGCGCGCGTGCACCGGTCCGAGCGCCCGGCCGGGTGATCCGTAGGACCCGGGCACAATCCCGCAGCACTCTCGTCACCGGTTCGCGCATCGGCCCGAGCAGGTGACCGGTGTCCTCGGTGACCCGATCGCAGATCCATTGCAGGTCGTCGACCACCCGGACCAGGGCGCGGCTGCCGGCGGTCAGGGCCACCGGCCGATAGGCGACCCCGAGGAAGTTGGCGCGAAGAGCGTCCATGGCGGTGGTGACGTCGGCGCCCGACGCGGTGCCCTCGATCCGGTTGGCAAGAACCGCGCAGACCGCGGCGGCGTGCTGGCGCAGCTCGCCGTGGTGTCGCGGCGGCAAGAGGAACAACGAGGCAGGCACGCAGATCGCCAGTGCGATCAGCCAGCCGAACAGCCGCTCACCGAGTGGGCCCACCGGCGTGCACACCGGGAGCACGAACGTCAGCAGGGTGGCCCGCTGCCCGGCGGCGACGATCTCGCTGAGCACGCCGGAAAACGTGACGGCCACCCCGATGACGAACATCAGCGTGACCGCCAGCCAGGGGATGGGTGCGGCCAGGGTGCCCAGGCTGATCAGCACCGCACCGTTGACGCCCAGACCGCTGTAGGCGAGCGCCCGCGCGTTCATATTGCCGGGGAAGTCCGTGACGATCAGGAGCGCGATCGACCTGAAGATCGTGAACAGCGGGGTCTGCGTGCCCCCGCCGACGGCGAAACTTACCGCGGCGGCGATCGGGACGACGACGGCTGCCCGCAGGGCGCGGCGCGCACCGTCGTTTTCAGGGTCGCGTGTCTTGACTCGCTCGGCCGCCCGGTGCCACAGGGCAGCCAGGCTCACCGCGGCACGCTGGCGAAACTGCCCGAATCGAGCGCGTCGAGCATGTAGCGGGCGATCCAGCCGAACATCCCCGGCTCACGCGGCAGGGTGGCCTGCTCGTAGCCGACGAAGACGTAGACCGCCCAGGCGGCGTAGACCTCGGCCTGGCGGGTGTCGTCGACGATCTCGATCGCCGAGTCGTAGAGGATCTTGAAGCGCGCGCGGTCGACCTCGGTCTGCACCGCGAGCACGTGCGGGTCCACCGAGCTCCACGATCGGATGGCGGCCTCCGCCCCATGCGGCAGGGACAACCCGACCTGGATGATCGCCTCGATGCGACGGCGCGGGTCGGAGACCTCGCGGATCGCGCCGATCAGGCGGACCGTCCGGTCCTGGACCCAGTACGAAACCAGGTCTCGGGTGTACGCCGGCCAACTGGAGAAGTAGTGGTAAAACGACCCGGTCGTCACGCCGAGCCGGTTGCACACTTCGGCAAGTTTGAGTCCGCCGTAACCCACGTCTGCGAGAACCTCGAGGCCGGTCTCGAAATACGCCTCTCGGTTGGCAACGGTGGCCATGACAGAAGACGATAGTGCGCGGCCCCGGCAGAGACGGCCGTGACGTGCAGTATTCGTGGCCAATTTCGTGCCGATCCGCTGCCAGGCCCCCTGTGACGCGACGCCGGCGATGGGGCAAGCTGGAAACACGGGATCGATTCGAGGAGTTGGCATGACCGTCCAGATCACCAATGACCAGGCCACCGAGGGCGGTGCCGCCGGTGTGCTCGCCGACGTGCGCCGAGTTTTCAACAGCGGCCGGACCCGCTCGCTGACGTGGCGTGCCGAGCAGTTGCGCGCCGTGGAGCGGATGTGCGAAGAACGTGAGCCGGAGATCGCCGAAGCGCTGGCCAGCGATCTGGGCCGGTCGTCGTTCGAGGCGTGGCTCGGTGACATCGGCTCGACGAAGGCCGAGGCCGCTTTCGCCCGCAAGCACCTGAAGAAGTGGGTGAAGCCGCAGCGGTACGGGCTTCCGTTGGCACAACTTCCGGGCAAGGCCTGGGTGCAGTACGACCCGCTGGGCGTGATCCTGGTGATCGGGCCGTGGAATTACCCGTTCTACCTGTGCATGGCACCGGTGGTCGCCGCGATCGCCGCCGGAAACGGCATGGTCATCAAGCCGTCGGAGCTGGCGCCGGCCACTTCGGCGTTGATCGCGCGGCTGGTCCCGGAGTACCTGGACTCCGAGGCCATCCGGGTGGTCGAGGGTGACGCGACGGTCACCCAGGACCTGATGGCGCAGGGGTTCGACCACGCGCTGTTCACCGGTGGCACCGAGATCGGCCGCAAGATCATGGCCGCCGCCGCGCCGACGTTGACGCCGGTCACCCTGGAGCTGGGCGGAAAGAGCCCGGTCGTGGTGCTCGCCGACGCCGATCTCGACGTGGCAGCCCGGCGGATCGCCTGGATCAAGATGCTGAACTCGGGCCAGACCTGCATCGCCCCGGACTATGTGCTCGCCGATCGCACGATCGCCAAGGAGCTCGCCGACAAGATCGTGGCGACGATCGCGCAGTTCCGCGCCGAGGAGAAGGACCCGTCGCTGCGGATCGTGAACGAGCGGCAGTTCGATCGGCTGGTGTCACTGATCAGTGCGACCAGCGGCACCGTGGTCACCGGCGGCGGCTCGGATCGGGCGGCGCTGCGGATCGATCCGACCGTGATCGTCAACCCCGCCGCAGACGACCCGGTGATGTCCGACGAGATCTTCGGTCCGATCCTTCCAATCATCGCGGTGGATTCGCCAGACGAAGCTGTCGCGTTCGTGAATGCCCGGCCCAAGCCACTGGCGCTGTACGTCTTTACGGGCTCGCAGCAGGTGGCCCGGAACCTCGTCGACCGGATGCCGTCCGGCGGTGCGGTGGTCAACCACGTGGCGGTCCACTGCCTCGTCCCGCAACTTCCGTTCGGTGGTGTCGGAGCCAGCGGCATGGGGGCGTATCACGGCAAGTGGGGCTTCGAGGCGCTGAGCCACCGACGCGCCGTGTTGGCCAAATCGACCAAATTAGATTTGAAACTCATGTACCCGCCTTACACTGATCGTGCGATCAGGCTCATGCGAAAGGCGTTCTAGAGCCCCAAAATCGCCTCCGGCAAACATGCCTTCATCACTCGGTAGCGTATTGACGCCCAACTCCCGCGCGCAAATCGCTTCTCAGCTAATTCTCATGCGGAATTTCATTTCCAAAAGATTTACAGTGACGGCAGCTATCCGATATGCGAAAAGAAAACCGCAGGCCGCACACGGATCACGAGCCAAAACGATGCAGCTGCAACGGATTCCGCAGGTCGGTTTGAATATGAGTGGAATTCTAATTTGGAACGGGCGAGCAAATGTTGTCGGCCGTCAAAATTTCTACCTTGGTTGTGGCACAATTTGACCCGTGCCGCATACAGCGAGTCGGGGCCCGGGTCGCCCCCCAGCAGCTAAGGCCGCGGAAACACGCGAGCGCATCATGCGCGCTGCCCGCGAGGTGTTCAGCGAATTGGGATACGACGCTGCCACCTTTCAGGCAATCGCCATCCGTGCTGACCTGACCAGACCCGCCATCAACCACTACTTCGCCAGCAAACGGCTGCTCTATCAAGAGGTAGTGGACCAGACCAACGCCATGGTCATCGAGGCCGCCGTCCAGCAGTCGCAGCGTGAGGGGACGCTCGCCGGCCGGATCCGTGCCTTCATCCAGGCGGTGGTGTCGGCCGAGGGCCAGGATCGCTCGGTTGCTGCGTTCCTGGTGACTGCCGTGCTCGAGGCCGAGCGACATCCGGAGTTGGCCGAGTCCAACCATGACTCGCGGGAGTTCACCCGCGGGTACATCAAGGCCGCCATCAAGGACGCCATCGAGTCGGGCGAGGTTCGTTCCGACATCGATATCGAGGCGGCCGCGGAGATGTTCATGGCCGTGATGTGGGGTCTGGGCTTTTACGCCGGATTCGTGGGTGACAACGAGCGGCTGGTCGCGATCACCGACCAGTTCCTCGAGCTGCTCAACGGCAAGGCCTGGCACGCCGGCTAGGCGCGCGGTGACATACACCACAGTCGCATAGCTAGGCTAAGTTTCTCGGTACGATCGTCGTATAACCCTGGCTGAACTGGGTTGATGCGCCCCCTTCCGGGGCCTGCGGACCAGTGTCGAGCCGATAAAGCGACGCCGAATTGGGGATACCGCTGCCATGAGCACTCTGCGTACTGACGACGACACCTGGGACATCGCGACAAGCGTGGGTTCGACCGCCGTATTGGTGGCCGCCGCCCGCGCCAGCGAGACCGACCGTCCCGACCCGCTGATCCGGGACCCGTACGCCCGGATCCTGGTCGAGGGCGCCGGGACCGGGATGTGGGAGCACTTCCTCGACGCATCCCTCGTGGATCGGCTGACCGACGCCGATCCCGAAGCCGTCGCGATGCTCACCCACATGCTCAACTACCAGGCGGTGCGCACGCACTTCTTCGACGCGTTCTTCACCGATGCCACCGCCGCCGGTATCCGGCAGATCGTGATCCTGGCGTCGGGACTGGACTCGCGTGCCTATCGGCTGGACTGGCCGGCCGGCACCCGCGTCTTCGAGATCGACCAGCCCCTGGTGCTCGACTACAAGGCCAAGAAGCTGGCCGAACACGACGTGCGGCCGGCTGCCGAGCGCCACGAGGTTCCCGTCGACCTGCGCCAGGACTGGCCGGCCGCACTCACCGAGCAGGGTTTCGACCCGTCGCAGCCCACCGCCTGGCTGGCCGAGGGCCTGCTGATGTACCTGCCCGCCGACGCCCAGGACCGGTTGTTCGAACTCGTCACCGAACTCAGCGCGCCCGGCAGCCGGGTGTCGGCCGAGACCATGGGCCACCACTCCGAGGAGCGGCGCGAGCAGGCCCGCGAGCGGTTCGAGAAGTTCGCCGACCAGCTCGGTATCGAGCGCACCATCGACATGCAGAACCTGACCTACAACGACGCGGATCGCGCCGATGTAACCGACTGGCTCAACGCCCACGGCTGGCTCGCCAAGGGTGAGCCCTCGACCGACGTGATGCGCCGGCTGGGCCGCTGGGTCGAGGTGCCGATGTCCGACGATCCCGACGCGTTCTCGACCTTCGTCGTCGCGCAGAAGGCCTGACCCCAACCCGGGTGCCTGCAGCTCCGGCGGCCCACGTATACAGAGAGCAACGTTGAAGTCAGTCGGAGAAAGGATGCGTCATGCCCGGAGTTGTTGATCGAGTCGTCGTCGTCACCGGTGCCGGCGGTGGTCTGGGCCGTGAATACGCCCTGACCCTGGCTCGCGAGGGCGCCAGTGTCGTGGTCAACGACCTCGGCGGTGCGCGTGACGGCACCGGCGCCGGCCACAACATGGCCGACCAGGTGGTGCAGGAGATCAAGGATGCCGGCGGCCGCGCCGTCGCCAACTACGACTCGGTTGCCGAGCCCGAGGGTGCCGCGAACATCATCAAGACCGCGATCGACGAATTCGGCAAGGTCGACGGTGTGGTGAGCAACGCGGGCATCCTGCGCGACGGCACGTTCCACAAGATGGAATTCGCCGCGTGGGACTCCGTGCTCAAGGTCCACCTCTACGGCGGCTACAACGTGATTCGCGCCGCCTGGCCGCACTTTCGCGAGCAGAGCTACGGCCGGGTCGTCGTCGCCACCTCCACCAGCGGCCTGTTCGGCAACTTCGGTCAGTCCAACTACAGCGCCGCCAAGCTGGGCCTGGTCGGTCTGATCAACTCGCTGGCCCAGGAAGGCGCCAAGTACAACATCAAGGCCAACGCCGTCGCGCCGATCGCGGCCACCCGCATGACCGAGGACATCCTGCCCAAGGAGGTGCTCGCCAAGCTCACCCCGGAGTACGTCGCGCCGGTGGTCGGCTACCTGTGCACCGAAGAGGTGCCGGACTCGGCGTCGGTGTTCATCGTGGGCGGCGGCAAGGTGCAGCGCGCCGCGCTGTTCCAGAACGAGGGCGTCACCTTCGACCACGTTCCGAGCGTCGACGATATCGCCGCGCAGTGGTCGGCGATCGACGACCTGTCGTCGGCCGAGCACGCGACCTTCAAACTCGGCTAGACCATGACCACGCCGTCGGCCAGCACGCAAGAGGTTCGCGTGCTGGCCTTCGACGTGTTCGGGACTGTTGTCGACTGGCGCTCGAGCATCATCGCGGAGCTCGAGCAGTTCGGGAATCGCCAAGGCGTGCAACGGGATTGGGCCGTATTCGCCGACGGCTGGCGAGCCGGTTACGTTCCGGCGATGAATCTGGTCCGCCGCGGTGAGCTCCCGTGGACGCGGCTGGACGACCTGCACCGCAGGATCCTCGACGAGTTACTCCGCGAAGCCGGCATCGAGGTGTCGGACGACGACGTCGATCATCTCAACCGGGCGTGGCATCGGCTGGACGCCTGGCCCGACAGCGTCGCGGGGCTGCACCGGCTGAAGGAGCGTTTCACCATCACCACGCTGTCGAATGGCAATGTGTCGCTGCTGACGGACATGGCCAAACACGCAGGGCTGCCGTGGGATTGCGTGCTGTCGGCCGAGTTGTTCGGCCACTACAAGCCCGACCGCGAGGCGTACCTGGGCTGCGCGCGGATCCTGGATGTCGCGCCCGACGAGCTCATGCTGGTCGCTGCGCATCCGAGTGACCTGCGGGCCGCACGCGACGCGGGGCTGCGGACCGCATACGTCGACCGGCCACTGGAATGGGGACAACCAGGGCGCAATCGGGTGGCGTTCGAGCCCGGCGAATTCGACGTGACGGCAACGGATTTCCTGGACCTCACCGACAAGCTCTAGTTTCCGGTGTCCTCGGCAACCGAGTCGTCCGCACTGATGACCAGCGCCGTCATCACCAAGGCGATGCCCGCGAGCTCGGCGGGTGTCGGCCACTGATGCAGCATGACCGCGCCGGTACCGGCGGCGGCAGCGGGCAGCAGCGCCAGAAGCAAGGCGAAGCGGGCCCGACTGATGACCGTCAGGACGAACTGATCCAGCCCGTACGGCACCGCCGTGGACAATACGCCGACGCCAAGTCCCAACAACCAGGTCCGGGGGTCGCCGAGCACATGCGCATCGGTGTGGAGCTGACCAGCCAGCAAGGGCGCCGCCAGAAGCACTGCCGCGACGGCCATCCCGATGGCCAGGGAATCCAGCCCCGAACCCGCGTCGGCGACCCGTTTGCCGAGCAGGATGTAACCCGCCCACAGCGCCGCTGCCGTCAGGGCGAAGAACACCCCGACTGCGTTGGCACCGGCCTGCACCCCGGCGAGCAGCGCCACCCCGCCTGTCGCGAGGATGACGGCCAGGACATCACGGGGCCGCCGCGCGCCCAGTGTCGCCACCGCGACGGGTCCGATGAATTCGATCGCCACCGCGGTACCGAGCGGAATACGTGAAATCGCCTCGAAGAAGGCCACATTCATTCCGACGGTGACGATTCCGAACCCGGCGGCGACGGCGAGGCCACGGCGCGTCCACAGCCGGCGCCACGGTCTGCGCCAGGCGAGCAGCACGACGGCGGCCCCCGCGGCGCGCAGCCAGGCCACCGCGGCCGGATTGGCTGTGGTGAACAGGAACACCGCCAGCGCGGCACCGACATACTGCGATACGGCGCCGACGATGAAGAACATCGGCACCGACCACGTCGGGACGCGGCGGTTCACCGCACCGTCTTACAGCGCGGCGTTGATGTCGTCGACCCTGTCGCGGGCGTCGCCGAACAGCATCTGGGTGTTCTCGCGGAAGAACAGTGGGTTCTGCACACCGGCGTAACCGGAGGCCATGGACCGTTTGAACACGATGACGTGCTCGGCATTCCAGACCGTCAGCACCGGCATGCCGGCGATCGGACTGCTCGGATCCTCGGATGCCGCCGGGTTCACCGTGTCGTTGGCGCCGATGACCAAAACCACTGAGGTGCTGTCGAAATCGTCGTTGATCTCGTCCATTTCGAGCACGATGTCGTAGGGCACCTTGGCCTCTGCCAGCAGCACGTTCATGTGTCCGGGCAGACGGCCTGCGACGGGGTGGATGCCGAATCGCACAGTGACACCACGCTCGCGCAACTTGCGGGTGAGCTCGGCCACGCCGTACTGGGCCTGGGCCACGGCCATCCCGTAGCCGGGGGTGATGATCACCGAGCTGGCCGACGACAACAGTTCGGCGGCGCCTTCGGCGTTGATCTCCCGGTGCTCGCCGTAATCCTTGTCCTCGGCCGGGCCTGCTTCGATGCCGAACCCACCGGCGATGACCGAGATGAACGAGCGGTTCATGGCCTTGCACATGATGTAGGACAGGTAGGCACCTGAGGATCCGACCAGGGCGCCGGTGACGATCAACAGATCGTTGGACAGCAGGAAGCCCGAAGCTGCTGCAGCCCAACCGGAATAGCTGTTGAGCATCGACACCACGACCGGCATGTCGCCACCGCCGATCGAGGCGACCAGGTGCCAGCCCAGCAGCAGCGCCAACACCGTGACGGCGATGAGCAGCCACAGCTGGGGTTCGATGACGAACCAGACGGTGAGCGCAACGAACAGCACCAGGGCGCCGACATTGAGAAAGTTCTTGCCGGGCAACATCAGTGGGGCCGATTTGATACGCGCCGACAGTTTCAGGTTGGCGACGATCGATCCGGTGAAGGTGACGGCGCCGATGAACACCCCGATGAAGACCTCGGCGGAGTGGATGCCGAGCATGCCCTCGCCGCTCAGCACTGCGGCCTCGGCGCCGGCCAGATCGTGTTCGACGTGCAGGTAGCCGTTCCAGCCGACCAACACCGCCGCCAGACCGACGAAGCTGTGCAGCAGGGCGATCAGCTCGGGCATCCCGGTCATCTCGACGACCCGGGCACGCCACAACCCGATGGCGCCACCGATGGCCATAGCGCCGACGAGCAGGCCCAGGCCCAGTGGTTCGATATGGCGTGCCAGCGCCAGGGTGATGGTGGCGACCAAGGCGACCACCATGCCGGCCATGCCGAATGTGTTTCCGGCCCGCGAGGTTTCGTGCTTCGACAATCCCGCCAGGGCGAGAATGAACAGCAGGGCCGCGACGACGTAGGCCGCGGTGGCGGCCGTCTCCAATGTGAACAACTCAGCTCCTCGAGAACATCGCGAGCATGCGACGCGTCACCGCGAAGCCACCGAAGATGTTGATACTGGCAAGCAGGATGGCGACGGCGGCCAATGTCGTGACGACGACGTCACCGTGGCCGATCTGGAGCAGCGCGCCGACGACGATGATGCCGGAGATGGCGTTGGTCACCGACATCAGTGGTGTGTGCAGTGCGTGGTGGACGTGGCCGATCACGTAGTAGCCGATGACGATCGCGAGCGCGAAGACCGTCAGGTGCACCTGTAGTGCGGCCGGGGACAACGCGATGAGCAGAAACAGTACGGCGGCGGCACCGAAGGTGATGCCGAGCCGGCGGCCCATCGTCATCGGCTCTTTGGTCTGCTGCACTGCGGGGGCGGCCGCCGCGGTCGGTGCCGGGGCAGCCGAGACCTGGACCGGTGGGGGCGGCCACGTCGTCTCGCCATCGCGCACGACGGTCACCGACCGCTGCACGACGTCGTCGAAGTCGAGGACGAGCGTGCCGTCTTTTTCCGGGGTCAGCAGTTTGAGCAGGTTGACTAGGTTGGTGCCGTAGAGCTGCGATGCCTGGGCGGGCAGTCGGCCGGCCAGGTCGGTGTAGCCGATGATCGTCACGCCGTTGTCGGTGAGGACGGCCTGGTCTTTGACAGTGCCCTCGACGTTGCCGCCGTTGGCCGCGGCCATATCGACGATGACGCTGCCCGATTTCATCGAGGCCACCATGTCGGCGGTGATGATGCGCGGCGCGGGCCGCCCGGGAATCAGGGCAGTGGTGATGATGATGTCGACGTCTTGGCTCTGCTCGGCGTACAGCGCCGCTTCGCGGGCCTTGTAGTCGTCACCCATCTCTTTGGCGTAGCCGGTGGCCGATACCTCGGCCTCTGCTGATTCGATCGAAAGGTATTCGCCACCAAGGGATTTGACCTGATCGGCGACCTCGGGGCGCGGGTCGGTGGCACGCACGATGGCACCGAGGCTGCCCGCGGCACCGATCGCCGCCAGCCCGGCCACACCCGCGCCGACCACCAGCACCTTGGCCGGCGGGACCTTGCCTGCCGCGGTCACCTGGCCGGTGAAGAACCGGCCGAACGAATGCGCTGCCTCGACGACCGCGCGGTACCCGGCGATATTGGCCATCGACGACAGCACGTCCAGGGATTGAGCCCGCGAGATCCGTGGCACGGCATCCATCGCCAGCACCGTGATCGGCCGCGTGGACAGCTCCTCGACGAGTTCAGGTTTGAGTGCGGGAGAGATCAGGCTGATCAGTGTGGCGCCGTCGCGCAGCGCGGCGATCTCCGCACTGGTCGGTGCGTTGACCTTGAGGACGATATCGGTGGCCAGTGCTTCCGCGTTGGTCCCGATACTGGCACCGGCCTCGACGAACGCCTCGTCGGAGAAGCTCGCCGCGACGCCCGCACCGGACTCCACCAGTACCTCGTAACCGAGCTTGATGAGCTGTCCGACCGTCTGTGGAGTGGCGGCGACCCGTGTTTCCCCAGGCAGAGACTCACGCGGAATCCCGATGATCATCAGTGCGATCCGATCTGGTTGGTCGTGCGGAGGCTGGGTGGAAGATGTCAGTGTATGGAATAGCAGTGTGCGGTTGCGCACTCCCTACCCCAAACTGGACACCTGTCTACTTTAGCTCCTCCCCGGGCACTACGGTACTGACATGTAGCACAATGGCATTTGACATGCAATTATCTGCTGACCGCGAGAGAGCGGGATGCACGTTTCACCCGTGCAGCACGGCCACAACTCCAGCCTGTCCGACATTCTGCAAGACAAGTGTCCAGTTACTTCGAAGGAGTCTTGAGCGACATCCGACCTCGGGTACCGCCTAGATTCGACGGGGTGAGCACCGGTGGCATCGTCCTGGTTGGCCTGGCCATCGCGATCGGACTGGTCGGCGTCATCGTGCCGCTGCTACCGGGCACCCTGCTGGTCTATGCCGCCATCGCGGTGTGGGCCGTGGTCGAACACACTCTGGTGTCCTGGGTGGTGCTCGGCGTGGTCACCGCGGTGCTCGGCGCCAGTCTGCTGATCAAGTATCTGTGGCCGGCCAAGCGGATGCGGGCCGCCGAGGTCGGCAGGTGGACGCTGGCGGCGGGAGCCGTGCTGGGGGTGATCGGCTTCTTCGTGGTGCCGGTCGTCGGCCTGCTGCTGGGGTTCGTGCTCGGGGTGTACCTCGCCGAGCTGGCCTCGCGCCGCGATCAGCGCCGAGCCTGGGCGGCCACGTGGCACGCGCTGAAGGCCGCCGCTCTGTCGGTGGGTGTCGAGCTCGCCGGCGGGCTGATCGCCACCGTGGTGTGGGTGGCCGGCGTGGTGTTAACCCAGTAGCTCGGTACGGGCTCGCTCGACGTCCTCGACGCTGACATCGCACACCCGCAGGAAGCCGTCCAGGTTGCCGTAGTTCTCGTCGATGGTGCGCCGCGCGGTCGCCAGGTATTCCTCACGTACGCCCAGCACCCCATTGGTCAGGCGTGCCTCGGCGAAAGTGGTGATCTCGGGCGTCTCGCCCGCATGGTCGACCACCGACTCCATGATGCGCGCGCGCAGCGAGTCGACCGCGTCATTGCTGCGCAGGAAGTCGGTCAAGATGGCGTCCTGCCGAATCCCGATCGCCTCGAGTACCACCGCCACGGTGAACCCGGTGCGGTCTTTGCCTGCGAAGCAGTGCGTGATCACCGGACGGCCCGAACCCAGCAGCGAAAACACTTGCCGCACAGCACGTTGCGCGCCACCGAGGACCGGGAACTTCTGGTACTCCTCGGTCATGAACCGTTCCGCCGCGGCCTCGACGTCGTCCTCGGCGGTCTTGTCGGTCATCATTTTCTGCCAGCTGGTCTCGTGCGGAGCCTCGGCGGTGGTGTTCGACAGATCCGGGAACGGCAGCAGGTGGATCGCGACGCCGTCCGGAACTGCGCCGGCGCCGCGCCGCTCTACCTCCTGCGGTGAGCGCAGGTCGGCGACGTCGGTGATACCGAGTCCACGGAAGACCTCGCGGCCGGACTCGTCGAGCCGGCTCAGCTCACTGGACCTGAAGAACCGGCCGGGGCGTAGCCCGGCGGTGGCGGCGATATCGCGGAAGTTCCACGCACCCGAGAGCTGACCGTTGTTCACGCTCCGGTCACCGCCGCGGCGAAAGCGCTTTGTTCCCTGCCGATTTCGGCGCGGGCGATGCTGCGCATGTGGACCTCGTCGGGTCCGTCGAAGATCCGCATGGCCCGCTGCCAGCCGTACATCCGGGCCAGCGGGAAGTCGTCGCTGACCCCGCCGCCGCCGTGCACCTGGATGGCGCGGTCGATGACGTTGCACGCCATCTGCGGTGCGACGGCCTTGATCTGGGCGACGAGATTGCGGGCTTCCTTGTTGCCCTGCTGGTCGATGGTCCACGCCGCCTTCTCACACAGCAGGCGGGCCTGGTCGATCTCGTTGCGGGACAAGGCGATCTGCTGCTGCACCACACCCTGCTCGGCGAGCGGCTTGCCGAACGCGATGCGGGTGCGGGCGCGCTCGGTCATCAATGCCAGCGCCCGCTCGGCCACGCCGATCGCTCGCATGCAGTGATGGATCCGACCAGGCCCGAGCCGGGCCTGGGCGATCGCGAAGCCCATGCCCTCCTCGGCCAGTAGGTTGGTCGCGGGCACCCGCACGTTGTCGTAGATCACCTCGGCGTGGCCGTGCTGGTCCTGCCAGCCGAACACCGACGTGGAGCGCTTGATGTTGACCCCTGGCGTATCGGTGGGCACCAGGATCATCGACTGCTGCTGATGGGACGCGGCGTCAGCGT
Source organism: Mycobacterium sp. BK086 (assembly GCA_004362315.1). GTDB lineage: Bacteria > Actinomycetota > Actinomycetes > Mycobacteriales > Mycobacteriaceae > Mycobacterium. The sequence goes on along the minus strand of SNWL01000006.1, from coordinate 503,386 downwards.
TGGTGCGGCCCATGACAATCAGGATCTTGCAGCGCGGATCGTTGGCGCCCGAAGTCCACCACTTGTGGCCGTTGATGATGTAGTCGTCCCCGTCGCGGACGATCGCGGTCTGGATATTGCGGGCGTCGCTGGAGGCCACCGCGGGCTCGGTCATCGAGAACGCGCTGCGGATCTCGCCGGCCAGCAGCGGCTCCAACCACTGCTTGCGCTGTGCCTCGGTCGCGAACAGATGCAGGGTCTCCATGTTGCCGGTGTCGGGTGCCGCGCAGTTGATCACCTCGGGCGCGATCTCGGTGCTCCAGCCGGTCAGCTCGGCCAGCGGCGCGTACTCCAGGTTGGTCAACCCCGACTCCGACGGCAGGAACAGATTCCACAGCCCTTGGCCGCGGGCCAGCACCTTCAACTCCTCCACCACCGGCGGCACGGTGAAGTCATTCGGGCCGGCGGCGGCCCGGTACTCGTCGTAGGACTTCTCGGCCGGGAAGACGTGCTCGACCATGAACTCAGTGAGGCGTTTGTGGTAGTCAGCACCCTTGGCAGACATGGCGAAATCCATGCCGCCACGATATGACACCCGTTAAATCCACGACGAGGCCCTCCCTTATGACCGTAGGGAGGGCCTCGTAGGCATGTGGAGAAAGGTTATCGATCAATAGACCTCCGAACTCCCGCGAGCGGGTGACGGGCTGATGGGTCGAGGGCCGCGACCCTGTTCACAGAGAGATTGGAACCATCCCGGCGGGGGAGGGGGAGTCGGGTGCCGCCAGGCTCAGGCCCATGGTGTCGGCCGCGGCGGGGGTGGCGACGACCAAGGTGCCGGCCAGAACACCGACCGCGAGGGTGGGTCCCGCCAGAGCGGTGGTGAAGCGGCGAGTGAATGTGCGGTCCATGTCCGTCTCCCTTACCTTGCGGGCCGATGACTTTCGGCTATGCAATGACTATTGCCCGCCCGCGGTGCGGTGTCTGTCCGCTGATGGGGCCCTGGCAGGGATGAAGTGTTTGTCCCCCGATTGGTGGACACGATGTGGAAAACTGCTGGTATGGCCGATAACCGCAAGGTGCGCGTCGTCGTCGGGGACGACCATCCGTTGTTCCGTGACGGCTTGGTTCGGGCCTTGTCCGGCAGCGGTGACGTCGAGGTCGTCGCCGAGGCCGAGGACGGTGCGTCGGCGCTGGCGGCGATCAAAGAGCACAGCCCAGATGTCGCGCTGCTGGACTACCGGATGCCGGGCATGGACGGTGCCGAGGTGGCCGCCGCCGTGCGCCGCGACGAACTGTCGACCAGGGTGCTGTTGGTCTCTGCCCACGACGACGCCGAGATCGTCTATCACGCGCTGCAGCAGGGGGCGGCCGGCTATCTGCCCAAGGATTCCACCCGGTCCGAGATCGTCAACGCGGTCCTGGACTGTGCCAAGGGCCGCGACGTTCTGGCACCTCGGCTGGCCTCGGGGCTGGCCGTCGAAATCCGGCGCCGCGCCGAACCTTCCGGGCCGTCGCTGAGCTCCCGGGAACGCGAGGTGCTCAGCATGATCGCGGGCGGTCGCAGCATCCCGGCGATCGCCGAGGCGCTGTTCCTGGCCCCCTCGACGGTCAAGACCCATGTCCAGCGGCTCTACGAGAAGCTCGGCGTCGGCGATCGCGCCGCGGCGGTCGCCGAGGCCATGCGACGGGGCCTGCTTGAGTAACTTGCCGCCCCCGTTGGCGCGCGCGGCCGATTTCCTGGGCACCGAGCCGGTGCGGGTCGCCGCTGTCCTGCGCCTGCCGCTGATCGTGTTGATCGCGCTACTGGTCTGGATCGAGGGCGTCGACCATTGGTTGCCGATGGTCTATTGGACGGTGCTGATCGTCTATACGGCCACCGCCGCCGTGTGGTTGACGGTCGTGCTGCGCAGGCCGTTGCAGTGGTGGTTCGGTTGGGCCTCAACCGCTATCGACGTGGTGGCCGTGCTCGCGATGTGTGTCGCCTCCGGCGGGGCGACGTCATGGCTGCTGCCGATCTTCTTCCTGATCCCGATCACCGTCGCGTTCCTGGACCGGCCCGAGATCACCGCCCTGATCGGTGCGAGCACCGCGGTCGGGTACCTGGGGGCGTGGATCTTCTATTCCAAGCGCGACGACACGATGGGCCTGCCCAACATCGTCTACGTGCAGGTCGGCTGCCTGATGTGGCTGGCTCTGGCCACCACCGCACTGTGCCTGGTGCTGGCGCGGCGCCGAGCCCGGGTGCGCGCTCTTCTCGAGGTGCGCCGGCGCCTGGTCTCGGAGTCGATGCAGGCCGACGAACGCAATAACCGTCAGCTGTCCGAACAACTGCACGACGGCCCGTTGCAGAATCTGCTGGCCGCTCGGCTGGACCTGGAGGATCTTCGTGAACAACCGTCCGAGGACGGTTTCGAACGGGTCGAAGAAGCGCTGCAGGACGCGATCAACATGCTGCGCAGCGCGGTCTCCACGTTGCACCCGCAGGTGCTGGCTCAGGTGGGCCTGGGCGCGGCGCTGCGCGAGCTGGTCGGCCAGTACGAGCGGCGCTGGAACGTCACCATCGACTGTGCGGCCGAAGAAGTCGGTAAGCCGCCGTCGCAGGCTCTGCTCTACCGCGCCGCCCGTGAGCTACTTGCCAACGCGCACAAGCACTCTCGCGCCACCCGGCTGCGGGTGGAGCTTGAGCCCATGCCCGGGTCGCTGGTATTGCGGGTGATCGACAACGGAGTCGGATTCGACCCCGCGGTTCTGGATCGCAAGGTGGCCGAAGGCCATATCGGGTTGTCGTCGCTGCTGGTCGGCGTCGAAGCGATGGGCGGTTCGGTCGAGTTGGTGGACACTCCCGGCGGCGGCACGACCGCCGTCGTGACTGTGCCGGACGGCGACTTTCCTACTGAGCGCGATTAGCCCGCTGGGACAACGCGCACGGCCAGCTCAGTTTCAGCCAGCTAACGTGGTTCGACGTGCTCGGCGAGATGGTCCTGGTGCAGCCGCCCTGCCAGTTGAGCGCGGGAGCGGATGCCCAGCTTGCGATAGGCGTTGGACAGGTACATCTCCACGGTTTTCGGTGACAGATACATGGCAGCGGCGATCTGCTTGTTGGACAGGCCCGAGGCGGCCTTCTCGGCAACTTGGCATTCCGCGCCGGTGAGGGCACCCACCGATCTTGGGGCGAGGCGATCCAGTTCCCGCTGGGCCCGGGCAGCCCACAGCGGACTGCCGAGTTCATCGAACGCGGCGGCTGCGCCGCGCACAGCTTCGATGGCGGCCCTCGTACGACGCCGTCGCCGGAGCAGCTGGCCGAGCAGTAGTTGGGTGCGCGCGCGTTCGAACGGCATGGGTAAGCGCTCGTGGTGTGCCAGCGCCACTTCAGCATGCCGATAGGCGCCGTCGAGATCACCGGCGGCCGCCGCCACAAGCGCGCGGCACCGCGCTCCCACCGCCAACATCCATGGCCGATCCCGATGTGCGCCATTGGTTTCCAGCGCCGCGACCAATGGTTCAGCTTCCGCGCTGCGGCCGAGGGAGGTGAGTGCCTCCACCGCATCGGGAATGTATGCCCCGGCCATGATCTCGCTGTCGTGGTGAGGGTCGAAGGTGTCCAGCAGTGGCTGCATGCTGTGCAATGCAGCCGCGTAGTCGCCGGCGGAGACCTGTGCGAACGCCACGCTCATCAAGGCTGGACGGACGAGGTAGCTCAGTCCGGCAGCGGTGGCTGTCTCGATCGCCCGGCTGGCCGCGGCGAGAGTGACGTTCACGTCTCCCTGATAGGCGGCCGCGCTGGCCACTGCGGTGTGCGCGCTGATCAGGGGAAGTTGGGCGTCGAGTTGGCGGGCTCGATCGAGGGCCTCGGTCGCAGTCTGCTGCGCATCGAGGTAGCGGCCCCGTCCGATGTCGATCATGGTGAGTTGTTCTGCGGCCCAGATCATGTCGACTTCGCTTCCGCGCTCGGCGCAGCGGCGCACCACCTCATTCATCGCTGCGCGGGCGTCGTCGAGCCGCCCGGTCCAGGCACAGTTGAGGGCATACACGGCAGTGGGCTGGAGAGTCGCGGGAACAGTCGCCTCGCGGTCTTCGATCTCGAGGGCGGCCTGCAATGCGGCGGTGTCGGTGCCCAGCCCGTACATGAAGCTGACATGCACCCACAGGGCTAGTGCCTGGCTGCGCAACGCCGCGATACCGGTCTTGTCGGCGTCGGCACGCGCCTGACGGGCGTGGTCCACGCAGGCTGCCATGTCGTCGCTGAGGCCGCTCGCGAGAGCCAGCAGCATCAGCGCCTGCGTGCGCAGCACCGGGTATTCAGCGGCTTCGGCCACGGCGCGCTGGAGCACGCCGGCGGCACTGACCATCCCGTCGCGGTAGCCACGGACGCCGCCCAGAATCATGAATCCGAGTGCCCGGACCAACCCCGGGGGAAATGTCTCGACGACGGGGGCGATCAGCGCCTCGGCGTCGTCGAGGGCGCCGGCGCGGAAGTGGAACTCGGCTCCGCGCAGCCGGCGTGATTCTGTGTCGCCGCCCAGCCGGATCGCGAGCCCGACCAGCTCGGCGGCCGCGCTGTAGGCCCCGCGTGCTGCCGCCGTCTCGGCACCGCGGTCGAGTGCGGTCAATGTGTCCGGATCCCCGTGAGGGGTGCTCAGCGCGAGGTGGCGTGCGCGGAGCTCCGGGTTGTCGACGATGTCGGCCAGTCGGCGGTGGGCGTGACGCCGAACGGCCGGATCGGCGTCGGTGGCAAGTGCTGACGCGATCAACGGGTGAGTGAACCGGATGTGGTGGCCGGCGAAGGCGAGCACCCCGCGGCTTTCCAGGGGCTGCAGGATCGCGACAAGTGCAGTGGGGCAATGCCCGGTGGCCGCCGCGACCATCTCCACGGTCGGCTCGGCGGCGATGGCCACCGTCACGGCCGCCTGCGCGGTCACCGGGTCGAGGTCGCCGATGCGCTCGCCCACGATGAGCCGGGTCAGGGTCGCCGGCAGGACGGTCAAGTCGGCGCCGGGGTGCGCGTGAAGACCGCGAGCCAGTTCCAGTGCGTAGAAGGGATTGCCGCCAGAGAGGGTGTGGATTCGTATCATCGTCGGCCGGGGCGGAGCGGCACCATCGCGGTCGGCGATCACCTCGTATAGCGCCCCGAGACTCAATGGCCCCATCGTCAGCCGGGACACGGAGCCGGAGTTCGGTAGTGACAGCCAGGACTGGTCACGGGAGCCGGGCTCGCCGCTGCGGTAAGCAGTCAGCACGCCGACCGGTCCTGACAATCGCCGTACAGCAAAACCGAGCGCGAGCTTGCTGGCCTCGTCGACCCAGTGGGCGTCGTCGACCACGAGTAGCACCGGCTGCCGGCGGCACACCGCTTCCAACGCGGCGCGGAAGGCAGTGGCCACCAGCCGCTCGTCCCCACCCGGTCCTGCCTCGCCGGTGCTCACCGCACTCAGGGCACGCTGGTGCAACGCAGGTAGCCCCGCCAACACCGTCTTGTCGATACCGCCCAACAGATCAGCAAGTGCGGTCCACGCCAGGCCCACTTCCGCGGCCGCCCCGGTGGTCGTCAAGACGAGGAATTCCGACGCATTTGCCCGCTGCGCAGTCGCCCGCAGCAGGGTGGTCTTCCCGATCCCGGCCGGACCGTCGAGGATCAGGGCTGTCGGCGCGTGCCGAGCCCGGTCCAGCATTGCCTGCATCGCCCGTAGTTCATCGCTGCGGCCGACGATCACCCCCGCCACACACAGGATCATGGCAGACGCCTGGCAGGTAACCGCCAGCAATCACTACTCGCCTGGAGGGCGGACGCTACTCATTTTTTGACGACATCGTCGATATTTGGGCCGCCCCGCTGAATACCAGGGAAATCCCGGTATCCGCGCCCGATCCCGGCTCCTTAATCTTCGCGCGGGGACCGGATGTTCCGGGTAGACGGGGAGGCCGCATCATGTACTCAATTCTCACCGGCAAGACGCTGTGCTCCGAGAAGTCGATCGGGCGCATCGGCGCGCTGGCGGTAGCACTGGGGGTGGGGGTCGGCCTGAGCGCCTCGCTGGCCTGTGGTGTGGCTTATGCCGACTCAGCGGACTCATCTTCGGCCAGTTCTGACCATTCGGGCCGGGGGACGTCGTCGGGTCAGGCCGCGGCAGGGGCCAGCAAGCGGTCACCTGCTCGCACGGCACGCGGCCCGGCCGACGACAGGGCCGAGAAGCCGGGTAAGGGCGAGACGCCACGGCGTCACGGTCGAGGGGACAGTTCTGCGCGATCGGACGGCTCGTCGGGACCCTCGGTCGTCGACGACGATCACGCGCCGCCGCGCGACGAGGCCCCCGGGCACGCGGGTATTGATTCGCCGGCCCCTGCGGCCGTCGCTGCGCTGTCGAACGCCCGCGTGGTCGGCGGCATGCAGGCGGCAGTGTCGGCTGCCGGTTCACCGGTCGGCGATCCGCCGACTTCGCCGGCGGAGTCGGTGCTGTTGGCGGGTACGCGAAGGGAATTCGGCGGCGGCCGCATTCGGCAGGTCGTCACGAGCGCACACCGGGCGGCGCAACCGGGGCCCGGCGAGGCCGACCCGCTGACCGCCAGTGGGGTGGCAAAGACGTTGTCGGCGTTGGCTACTCCGCTGGCGGCGGCCAACCCGCTGGAGTCTTTCATCTCCAGCGTCAGCACGCTGATCAACTCGGTGTTCACCGCCATCAGCAACGCGATCACCAACTTCTTGACTGCGATCGGCGTGATCCACCGGCGCAACCAATCGCCGATCACGGTCGATGACGGCACCACCACCATTGAGGACACGGCGGTTTCGGTGACCACTGCGGACTTGGTGGGCAATGATTCCGATGCCAACGGCGATGTGCTGACCGTGACAGGTGTCTCGACGGCGGCCCATGGTACGGCGGTGTTGGCGGGCACCACGGTCACGTATACGCCGAACGCTGATTTCGCCGGGGCGGACAGCTTCACCTATACGGTTTCTGACGGCCATGGCGGGACGGCGACGGGCACCGTTGCGGTGACCGTCACTGCGGTCAACGACGCACCGGCTGCGGTGGCTGATGCGGCGAGTACCGCTGAGGACACACCGGTTTCGGTCCCCGTGGTCACGTTGACAGGCAATGACTCCGATGTCGACGGAGATGTGCTGACCGTGACGGGTGTCTCGACACCGGCGCATGGCTCGGCGGTGCTGGCAGGGGGCTCCGTCACCTACACCCCTGACGCGGACTACAACGGCGCAGACACCTTCACCTACACCCTCTCTGACGGACATGGCGGTACGGCGACGGGCACTGTCGCGGTGACCGTGGCTGCAGTCAACGACGCACCGGTCGCCGCCGAGGGGTTGACTGGCGCAGGGGCTGAGGACAGCACGATCACGGGCACATTGGCGGGCTCGGATATTGATTCCGCATCGCTGACGTATGCGGTCGGCGCGCCGGCGTCTCACGGCGTGGTGACGCTCACCGGTGACAGTTGGTCGTACGTTCCCAATGCGAATTATTTTGGCGCAGACTCATTTACATACACGGTGACGGATGGTTCTGCGACCAGCGCTCCCGCCGTTGTCACAATTGTCGTGGCGGCGGTCAACGACGTGCCGCATCTCGTTGGCGATTCGGCCGTCGTCGCCGCGGACGCGGTGGCAGTGATCGCGGTGTTGGACAACGACAGTGATGTCGATGGCGACACACTGGCATTGACGGGGGTCACAGCACCTGCTCACGGCACGGCCGCAGTGTCAGGCGGTTCCGTGACCTACACGCCGGCCGCCGACTACGTCGGCGGCGACACCTTCACCTATACCGTCGACGACGGTCAGGGCGGCACCGCCACTGGGACTGTGAACATCATCGTGACACCAGCCGGTGATGGCACTCATCCGGACGACGACGGCGTCCTGACCCTTGCCGACTTGGAAGGGCTTGTCGCGCAAGACGTTGTGGCTGTGTCGGAGAACAACGACGGGACGATCCGGGTCATCGACGGGACGTTCAGTGATGACACCGTGGCAAGCAATGCCGATGCGGCCGCCCTGATCAACAAATTGGGTGCGGTGCTTGGCGCGGACGGAGCGTTTGCAACGGCAGTGAACATCGTGGCGCAGTCGACTGGGGCCGGTGTTGACGAGACCTTCTACCGGCTGTCCCAAGAGGTCAACGGTGTGCGGGTAGTGGGCAGTCAGGTAATTCTCGTGACCGATGGTGCCGGTACTGCCACGAGCTTATTCAGCTACTACGTCAAGGGTATTCAGAACGTAAACACGACGGCTGATATCGGCCTGGAGCAGGCAGTCGCGGTTGTTCAGGCGGCGCTGTTGGGCAGCGTCGGCGATCAATTGTCACCCGAGGATCAAGCAACGATCCTTGCGAGCGTGACGGTCAGCGGCGAGCTTGTCGTCTACGCTCTCGACGCCGCTGTTTCGCCATCGCTGGCTTGGCAAGTCAATGCCAGCACGACCAGTCCCGCGGCGGATCTGCCCTACATCAGCAGCACGTATTACGTGTATGCCAACGGCGCCAATGCCGGAACTGTGCTGATCGGGGTTTCGAACATCGCTGACGCGGATGTGAGTTCTGGCGTGATCTACATGAATGTCACCGGAACCAGCGCCGATCCATCGGGACACACCGGGCCTGCCGAGTTGCCCGGCCACGCGGTGAGCGTGAACTTGAACGACTCCACGTCGATCGCATACAACAATATGTCGAGGGTCTACAACTTCTACGCGAACGTTCTCGGCAGAGCCTCCTATGACGGCCAAAACACAGGAATTGTGATCACTCTGGTGAACGGCCCATGGGCAAATGCCTTTTGGAGTGGGACCGCGCAGCAATTCGCCTTCGGCATGCGATCGGAATACGCCCTGGACATCGTCGGCCACGAGTTCACCCATGCGGTCATCTCGAAAATCGTCGGCGGGAATGTCGGATTGGTCTATGCCGGCGAGTCAGGTGCGCTCAACGAGTCGTACGCCGACATCATGGGCAGCATCATCGAAGGCAAAGTGGGCGACGGACGTTGGGTTTTCGGCGAGGACGTACCGAACGACACCACCGGAATCTTCCGTCGATCGCTTTCTGACCCCTCGCTCTACGGGCAGCCCGAAAACTACGCCGATCTGGACAACCCTGGCTGCACCACCAGGGAATGCGACTACGGGGGCGTGCACACGAACAGCGGCATCTTCAACTTGGCCGCGTACACGATGATGACCGATCCGCGAACCGCCGCGATCACCAGTGAAACCTGGGCACACGTTTACTACAACTCGATGTTCAGGCTCAGTTCGACCGCAAAATTCGTCGATGCCCGCGCTGCGATCATCAGTAGTTCTCAAGCCCTCGGCTTCAGCCAGGACCAGGTGCAGGCAGTCGTTGACGCATTTGATTCCGTCGGGATCTACGACAACGCTCAGGTTCGCATCGTGCTGCGCTGGGGACAGACACCGAGCGATCTGGACTCGCATCTGACCGGACCGGCTGTCACACAGGACGGTTCGCGTTTCCACACGTGGTACGGCGGCAAGACCTACTACTCTGCCGACTCACTGGTCGCTGATCTGGACTACGACGACACCACGTCATACGGACCCGAGGCGACAACGATTCGTATCCCGACCGCGGGTGATTACTACTTCTACGTCCACGATTACTCGAACAGGGGCTCGAGCGAGTCGACCGCGCTCGCGACATCTGGTGTGACCGTGCAGGTTTACACCAACGATGCGCAAGTTCACGCCGCCTACATCGGCGACGGCGTGAGCGGAGGGACCTACTGGATGGTGTTCAAGTTGACGGTGTCTGCCTCCGGCAATGTGCAGATCACCCCGATCAATTCGTACGGTTACAGCATTCCGACGAATTAGACCATCTGTCTTGCGAGTCGCCCAAACCGACACTTAGCAGCGAAAGTCCAAGTGCAAGGCGGTATTACGTCGATCTCGGCGCGCCCAATCTGACCTTTTCCAGGGCGGGCAGCCATTCCTCGGGAATCGGCGTCGGGCCCTCGTCGCCGAGGAAGACCAGCACGGTGTCGCACAGGCCGACGCATCTGCCCTCGACGAACAATCCCGTCGACGCCACGAACGAGGTACGGCCGATGCGGCCCACCCCGGCCCCGGTCTGGATGGTCCCCGGCCAGTGCACCTCGGCGAGGAAGTGCACCGCGTTCTGCGAGGTGACCAGGCGCAGACGGCGGGTCTTCCTGTCGTAGATATCGGCGAACAGGCTGCGGTTCATGGTCGCCCGCGCGTTCTCGTGCAGTGACTCCAGCGCCAGGTTGTTGAGGTGTGCGTTGGTGTCCATGTCGCCATAGCGCGCCTGGATGGCGTCGATGACGGGGTAGGAGTCCAGGCGAAGCCGCATCTCGTGCGGGCGCGCCGCGGTGGTTGTCCAGTCGCTCACAAGGCAGGAAGCTTATCGGCCGAGTGTCGCCAGCTGACGAGCGCCGCCGCGGCCACCATGATCACGGCCGCAGCGAACGTCGGCGCGGGCAGCAGCGCTGCGGCCACCATGGCGATGGTCAGCACCATCACGCCGGCGGTTTGGAAGATGTCACGCCGGCCGGCGTCGAGCACCAGCCAGGTCGTCAGCAGGAACACCGCCAGCGGGACGGTCAGCGTCAGGCCCGCCGCCGTATGCGAGAGGTGGCTTTCACCGAGGTGCTCGGCGACGGTCACCTCAACCCCGGCCGAGAACGCCGCGGCCGCAGCGAAGATGAAGTAGTGCAGGTAGCCCCAGAAGAATGACCGGCGCAACGTCAGTGTCTGGTGATGCTGTGGGCGGTCGAAGTAGATCCACCACATCGAGGTGACAATGGCCAGCACGCACGCCGCGACTCCGATCAGGCCGACCCGGGCATCGTCGTTCGACACCCCGCCGATGATCGAATTGGCCGCCGCCAGGATCGATTCACCGAGGACGATGAGCGTGAACAAGCCGTAGCGCTCGGCGATGTGGTGATGGTGGTAGGCCGTTGGCCGGTATCGCTCGGCGATCGGCGAGACCGCCAGATCGGCCGCCGCCAGAAACACATACAGCCACACCGGGCCGTGAAAGAACCACCAGGACACCCACAGCACCTGGACGACGACGATGCCGACCGCGTACCGCACACAGGTGCCCCGGTGTTCGCGATCGGTGATCGCTGCCCGGATCCACTGTGCGGCCGAGGCCACCCGCATGATCACGTAGCCGGCGACGATGGTCCCGAAGTCTTTGTCCAGCATCGCGCTCTGCGCCCCTGCGGCGATCACCAACGCGCCGCCCATCTGGACGAATGCCGTCAGCCGGTAGAGCCAGTCGTCAGTGTCGTAGGCGCTGGCGAACCAGGTGAAATCCTTCCAGGCGTTGACGATCGCGAAGAACACCATCGCGTAGGACACCAGGCCCTCGACGAAATGCTGTTCCTCCCAGATGTGGTGCAGGGCACCGGACGCCTGGGACACGGCGACCACGAAGACGAGGTCGAAAAGGAGCTCTAGCGAGCTGGCCGCGCGGTGCGGTTCATCGGGGTCGCGGGCGAGCATCGCCCGCAGGCCGGCCGGCAAAGGTATTCGGTCAGGCTGGCTTAAACCGGCGGATACGCGGGCGGCGGGTACACCCCACGCAATGCCCACGGAAGCCAGCTGAAGAAGTACTCGACCTCATCGCTTGCGTCGTAATCCGGATTCGGATCCATCCGCCACACCTCCCAGAGCTACCGCAACTTCGGCTGAGTCTAGTCCGCGGGTCCATACCGCGACACCGGTCATTAAACTATCCAACCAGTTGATAGAGAGCCGGGCCTTCCCATGAAGACAAGCCCGGAAAAAGGACAAGCGAGGACATCATGCCACCCGAAAACGGGATGACCCGGCGCGAAGAGCTGCTGACTGTCGCCACCAAGCTCTTTGCCGCGCGCGGTTATCACGGCACCAGGATGGATGATGTCGCCGACGTCGTCGGCCTGAACAAGGCGACCGTCTACCACTACTACGCCAGCAAGTCGCTGATCCTGTTCGACATCTACCGCCGGGCCGCCGACAACACTCTGGAAGCCGTTCACGACGATCCGTCCTGGACCGCCCGCGAGGCGCTCTACCAGTACACCGTCCGGCTGCTGACGAATATCGCCGACAACCCCGAGGGCGCGGCGGTGTACTTCCAGGAGGCGCCCTACATCACCGAGTGGTTCACCGAGGAGCAGGTCGCCGAGGTCAGGGAAAAGGAATCCCTGGTGTACGAGCACGTCCACGGCCTGATCGGGCGCGGCATTGCCAGCGGCGAGTTCTTCGAGTGCGATACCCACGTGGTGGCGCTGGGCTACATCGGGATGACGCTGGGTGCCTATCGCTGGCTGCGCCCGGACGGCCGGCGCACCGCCAAGGAGATCGCCGCCGAGTTCAGCACCGCGCTGCTGCGCGGCCTGATCCGCGACGAGAAGGTCCGGGCCGAGTCACCGCTGGGCCCGGCGGCCAACGTCGACAAGGCCAACGCCTAACCGCCGATAGACTCGCCCGATGCCGCTCGTCAGTAAGACCGTCGAAGTCAATGCCGATGCCGAGTCGATCCTGGCCATCGTCGCCGATTTCGAGAAGTACCCGGAATGGAACGACGAGGCCAAGGCCGTCTACGTCCTGGCCCGCTACGACGACGGCCGGCCCAGCCAGTTGCGCCTCGACATGGAGATCCAGGGGCAGTCGGGCACCTTCATCCAGGCTGTCTATTACCCCGGCGACAATCAGATCCAGACCGTGCTGCAGCAGGGCGAGGTGTTCACCAAGCAGGACCAGCTGTTCTCGGTGGTCGCAATGGGGCCGTCGAGCCTGCTCACGGTGGACCTGGAGGTCGAGGTCTCGCTGCCGGTGCCGGACATGATGGTCAAGAAGCTCGTGAACGATGTGCTCGAGCATCTGGCCAACAACCTCAAGACGCGCGCCGAGCAACTGAGCGCCAGCAGCTAGTCAGCGCCACATCCCGTTGCGCTCCAGCTGTTCGAGCAGCCGGTCCACACCATCGCTGAACTCCGCCCCGGACAGCTCCACCAGCGACGCCGTGTCGCGGCGGCGCAGCGCGGCGATCAGCTGGCGATGAGTCTCGACGGACGCCTCACCCCATGACGCGTCGGTGACGTAGATCTGCGGCGGCATGTAGCGCGCGGCGTGCAGCAGGAACCAGGCCAGCTTCATCCGCCCGGCCCCACGGTTGAGCAACCGGTGAAACGCGAACTCGGCGGCACCGATGGTCGTCGGATCGCCCTCGACGACCGCGGCGGCCAGCCGTTCGTTGGCGTCCTCCAGCTCGACGATCTGCCCCTCGGTCAGTCGCTCGGCCGCACTGGTCACCAGTTCCTTGGCGATCGTGGCCTGCAGCCAATAGATATCGGCGACGTCCTGGCGACTCAGCGGTTGCACCACGTAACCGCGCCGCGGTTCCAGCGCCACCATCCCCTCGCCCCGCAGGGTCAGCAGCGCCTCGCGCACCGGGGTGATGCTGACGCCGAGCCGGGCGGCCGTCTCGTCGAGCCGGATGAACGTGCCGGGCCGCAGCGCGCCGGTCATGATCGCTTCCCTGAGGTGGGCCGCGACCTCGTCCGACAGCTGTGAGCGACGGCGTCCTCGACGGTTTTCAAGCCGTGCGGAAGCCGGTGCGTTCACGTGACCTCCGAGGACTTGTGTGGGGAGCGGCCAGGCAATAGTGTGACCCAAGCAACAACAGATTTGATCAAATATAACGATTCCTGCGTTCTCCAGCATCGGGTTCACGCAACGTTCACGCCAGACGGACGGATAAAGAGGACAAGTGACCAGGCAGCTGACCGCGACCACCGACCAGCCCTACCTCGCGCGCCGCCAGAACTGGACGAACCAACTGGCCCGGCACGCACTCATGCAGCCGGACGCGACCGCACTGCGCTTCATGGGCCACACCACCACCTGGGCCGACTTCGACCGCCGGGTCACCGCCCTGGCGAATGCGCTGAGCCGGCGCGGTGTCCGGTTCGGCGACCGGGTGATGATCCTGATGCTCAACCGCCCCGAGTTCGTCGAGGCCACCCTGGCCGCTAACCAGTTGGGCGCGATCGCGGTCCCGGTCAACTTCCGGCTGACCCCGCCCGAGCTGGCCTTCCTGGTCCAGGACTGCGAGGCGGCGGTGGTGGTCACCGAGACCGTGCTCGCCGACGTCGCCAAGGCCGTCCGTGATCTGGCACCGGCATTGACCAGCGTCATCGTGGCCGGCGGCGCGACCGACGACGGTGTGCTCGGCTACGAGGACCTCATCGTCGAAGAGGGCGAGCAGCACGAGCCCGTCGACATCCCCAACGACAGCCCGGCCCTGATCATGTACACCTCGGGCACCACCGGGCGCCCCAAGGGCGCGGTGCTGACCCACACCAACCTGGCCGGCCAGGCCATGACCGGGATGTACACCACCGGCCCTGACATCAATCACGACGTCGGGTTCATCGGGGTGCCGCTGTTCCACATCGCCGGCATCGGCAACACCCTCGGCGGCCTGATCCTGGGCACCCCGACCGTCATCCACCCGCTGGGTGGGTTCGACCCGGGGCAACTGCTCGACGTTCTCGAGGCCGAACGGGTCACCGGAATCTTCCTGGTGCCCGCGCAGTGGCAGGCGGTCTGCGCGGCTCAGCAGGCCAAGCCGCGCGACATCCGGCTGCGGTCCCTGTCCTGGGGTGCGGCCCCGGCTTCGGACACCCTGCTGCGCGAGATGTCGGAAACGTTCCCCGACAGCAAGATCCTCGCTGCGTTCGGCCAGACCGAGATGTCGCCGGTGACGTGCATGTTGCTCGGCGACGACGCGATCAGGAAGCGCGGATCGGTCGGCAAAGTCATCCCGACCGTCGCCGCCCGCGTCGTCGACGAAGACATGAACGACGTGCCGGTGGGCGAGGTCGGCGAAATCGTCTATCGCGCACCGACTCTCATGGCCGGCTACTGGAACAACCCGGAGGCCACCGCCGAGGCGTTTGCCGGCGGCTGGTTCCACTCGGGCGATCTGGTCAAAATGGACGCCGACGGATACGTCTGGGTCGTCGACCGGAAAAAGGACATGATCATCTCCGGTGGCGAGAACATCTATTGCGCAGAGGTGGAGAACGTCCTTGCCGCCCACCCGGCGATCGTCGAGGTGGCCGTCATCGGTCGCACCCATCCGAAGTGGGGTGAGGTCCCGGTCGCGGTCGCGGCCATCTCATCTGGCGAACTTCGACTGGCCGAACTCGACGAGTTCCTGACCCAACGTTTGGCCCGTTACAAGCACCCCAAGGGCCTCGAAATCGTGGATGCCTTACCCCGCAACCCCGCTGGCAAAGTGCTGAAGACAGAACTGCGGATTCGCTTCAGCGCCAGCGCCGAAACGGATCAAGCTGGCGAAAATGCTTCGGATACAGCCGATCCCAACTAGCGCGCGAACCACTTACCAGGGCGACAAATTTCGCTGGATAACGAGGGAGGGTCAATAGTGCAGAT
Source organism: Mycobacterium sp. BK086 (assembly GCA_004362315.1). GTDB lineage: Bacteria > Actinomycetota > Actinomycetes > Mycobacteriales > Mycobacteriaceae > Mycobacterium. The sequence goes on along the minus strand of SNWL01000006.1, from coordinate 487,950 downwards.
GCGGTGCACGGGCCCTTTGCGATCGGGTACATTCCTGTGGTCCGCCTTACTACTCGTTAGTAGGGAGACGACACTCACTCACTGCGGGTCGGGGCAAGGAGGGTATGTGCCAGACGGATTGCCGCCCAGCCACGACCGACGTGGTTCCGTCATGTGGGTGTCCAGGTGACGGCGACGACGACGGGCGTTGGCGACTACGTATCGGACAAGGTCCGTCCCGCGCTCACCGCCATCGGCGGCTTCTTCCGCATGTGCGTACTCACCGCGAAGGCCACCACGAAGTGGCCGTTCGAGTGGCGAGAGTTCATCCTTCAGGGCTGGTTTCAGTTCCGTGTGACGTTCCTGCCGACGATCGCCGTCGCGGTCCCGAACACGATCCTGATCATCTTCACCATCAACATCCTGCTCGTGGAGTTCGGCGCCGCCGACGTCTCCGGGGCGGGTGCCGCGCTGGCCGCGGTGACGCAGCTCGGTCCGATCGTGACCGTGCTGGTGGTCGCCGGCGCCGGGTCGACGGCCATCTGTGCCGACCTCGGCGCGCGCACGATTCGTGAGGAGATCGACGCCCTCGAGGTGCTGGGCATCGATCCGATCCACCGTCTCGTGCTGCCCCGCGTGGTCGCCTCGACGTTCGTCGCCGTCCTACTCAACGGCGCGGTCATCACCGTCGGCCTGGTCGGCGGATTCATCTTCGGCGTGTACATGCAGAACATCTCCGCCGGCGCCTACGTCTCCACCCTCACGCTGATCACCGGACTTCCCGAGGTCATCATCTCGATCGTCAAGGCTCTCACCTTCGGACTGATCGCCGGCCTGGTCGGCTGCTACCGCGGGCTGACCGTGTCCGGCGGCTCCAAAGGCCTTGGTACGGCGGTGAACGAAACGCTCGTGCTTTCCGTGGTCGCATTGTTCGCCGTCAACGTGGTCCTCACGACGATCGGTGTTCGCTTCGGAACGGGGCACTGACATGAGTACAGCCACAGTTCTGCGGGGCCGGTATCCCCGCGCGTATTCCAGGGCGACCCAGTGGGCGTCGGCTCCCGGCCGGTTCGTCACCCGCGTCGGTGACGTGGCCTGGTTCACCGTCACCGCCGTCGGCCAGATCCCGCACGCGTTGCGCTACTACCGCCGCGCGACGCTGCGGCTGATCGCCGAGATCGGGATGGGTACCGGCGCGATGGCCGTCATCGGCGGCACGATCGCGATCGTCGGCTTCGTGACCCTGTCGGGTGGTTCGCTCATCGCGATCCAGGGCTATGCCTCACTGGGCAACATCGGTGTCGAGGCCTTCACCGGCTTCGTCGCGGCGCTGGTCAACGTCCGCGTCGTCGCGCCCCTGGTGTCCGGGCACGCACTGGCCGCGACGGTCGGCGCAGGCGCCACCGCCGAGCTGGGCGCCATGCGGATCAGCGAGGAGATCGACGCGCTCGAGGTGATGGGCATCAAGTCCATCAGCTACCTGGTGTCGACCCGCATCCTCGCCGGCATGGTCGTGATCATCCCGCTGTACGCGATGGCTCTGCTGCTGTCGTTCCTGTCCGCTCAGCTCACCACCACGGTGCTGTACGGCCAGTCGACCGGCACCTACGACCACTACTTCCGCACGTTCCTGCGCCCCGACGACGTGTTCTGGTCCTTCGTCGTCGCGATCATCATCGCGATGTTCGTGATGATCAATCACTGCTACTTCGGCTACAACGCCAGCGGTGGTCCGGTGGGTGTTGGTGAGGCCGTCGGGATCTCGATGCGCGCGTCTCTGGTCGCCGTCGCGACGGTTGTTCTGTTGGCCTCGTTGGCGCTGTACGGCACCGACCCGAACTTCAACCTCACGGTGTAGCGGTATGACCCAGCCGTTGAACTCTTCCCGGCGCCCGCCACTCAAGTTGGCGGGTGTGGTCTTCCTGGTGCTTGCCGTCGTCCTGGTGGCACTGGTCTACCTCCAGTTCCGTGGGGACCTGACGCCGAAGACGAAGCTCACCATGGTCTCCGACCGCGCGGGCCTGGTGATGGATCCCGGGTCGAAGGTGACCTACAACGGGGTGGAGATCGGCCGCGTCAGCAATGTCGCCTCGGTCAACCGCGACGGCAAGTCGGTCGCCGAACTCACCCTCGAGGTCGCCCCGCGCTACATCTCGCTGATCCCCGCCAACGTGGACGCTCAGGTCAAGGCCAGCACCGTGTTCGGCAACAAGTACGTCTCGTTCACCAGCCCGAAAGATCCGGCCAAGGCCAGGATTTCGAGTGCGGACGTGATCCAGTCGTCCGGGGTCACGACCGAGTTCAATACGTTGTTCGAGACGTTGACGTCGATCTCGGAGAAGGTGGATCCGGTCAAGCTGAATCTGACGTTGTCGGCGGCGGCCGAGGCGTTGGATGGTCTGGGGACCAAGTTCGGGCAGTCGATCGTCAACGGCAATGCGGTGCTCGATGACGTCAATCCGCAGATGCCGCAGATCCGTACCAATATTCAGCAGCTTTCGAAGCTGGCCGATGTGTACACCAAGGCCAGCCCTGATCTATGGGACTTCCTCGATCACGCGGTGACCACCGCGCGCACGCTCAATGAGCAGCAGAAGGATCTCGACGCTGCTTTGTTGGCGTCGACCGGGTTCGGCAATACCGGTGCCGACATCTTCGAGCGCGGCGGCCCCTACTTCGTGCGTGGCCAGGCCGACCTGATCCCCACCGCCAAACTCCTGGACACCTACAGCCCGCAGCTGTACTGCCAGATCAAGGGTGAGGCCGAGGCTCTGCAACCGGCGCTCGATGCGTTCGGCGGCAACGGCTATTCGCTGGACACCGTCACCGAATTCCTCGGTGCCCCTAACCCTTACGTCTACCCGGACAACCTGCCCAGGATCAACGGGCATGGTGGCCCCGGCGGTGCACCCGGCTGCTGGCAGAAGATCGACCGTAACTTCTGGCCGGCACCGCACCTCGTGGTCGACGACGGTGCCTCGCTCGCGCCGTACAACCACTTCGAGCTCGGCCAGCCGATCCTGACCGAGTACGTCTGGGGACGCCAAGTCGGGGAGAACACGATCAACCCATGAAAATCACCGGCACAGCAGTCAAACTCGGAGCCTTCTCCTTGGTGCTCCTGCTCTTCACGGCGATCATCATCATCGTGTTCGGGCAGTTCCGTTTCGACCGAACGACCGCGTACACAGCGGAATTCAGCAATGCCAGCGGTTTGCGTGACGGTCAGTTCGTCCGTGCTGGTGGTGTCGAGGTCGGCAAGGTCTCCGACATCAAGCTCATCGGCAACGGCGACCGTGTTCAGGTGACGCTCAACGTCGACCGGACCCTGCCGCTGTACCAGTCGACCACTGCCCAGATCCGCTACCAGGACCTGATCGGCAACCGCTACGTCAACCTCGATCGTGGCACCGGCGAAGGCGCAGACCGGATTCTGCCCGCGAACGGCTTCATCCCGATGTCGCGCACCCAGCCCGCGCTGGACCTCGACGCGCTCATCGGCGGCTTCAAGCCTCTGTTCAAGTCGTTGGACCCGCAGAAGGTCAACACCATTGCCTCGTCGCTGATCACGGTGTTCCAGGGGCAGGGCGGCACCATCAACGACATCCTGGATCAGACCTCGCAGCTGACGTCCGCGCTGGCCGACCGCGACCAGGCGATCGGTGATGTGATCACCAACCTGAACACGGTGCTCGACACCACGGTCAAGCACGAGAAGGACTTCGACCAGACGGTCAACAACCTCGAGATCCTGATCACCGGTCTGAAGGATCGGCAGGATCCGCTGGCCCAGTCCATCGCCGACATCAGCAGTGCCGCAGGCACTGTCGGTGACCTGCTGGCCGACGACCGCCCGCAGCTCAAGGACACGATCGGCAAGCTGGAGACCATCCAGCAGCCGCTGGCCGACGGTCAGGACCGGCTTGACGATCTGCTGACGAAGCTGCCGGAGGCGGTCAAGATGATCGGCCGCGCCGGCGGTATCTACGGCGACTTCTTCAACTTCTATCTGTGCGACATCAACCTGAAGCTCAACGGCCTGCAGCCCGGTGGCCCAGTCCGCACCGTGAAGATCACTCAGCAGCCCACGGGTAGGTGCACGCCGCAATGAGGACGCTAGAGACTCCCAACCGGATCAAGAACGGCCTGGCCGGCATCGTGATCGTGCTGCTGGTCGTCGCTGTGGGGCAGAGCTTTTCGGGCATTCCGCAACTGTTCGCCCAGCCGACCTATTACGGCCAGTTCACCGACAGCGCGGGCCTGAACCCGGGCGACAAGGTGCGCATCGCGGGTATGGACGTCGGCGAAGTGAAGTCGCTGAAGATCGACGGCGATCACGTGCTGATCGGATTCAACCTGGGCGCCAGGCAGATCGGCACCGAGAGCCGGGTCGCGATCCGCACCGAGACGATCCTGGGCAAGCGGGTTCTCGAGATCGAGCCGCGCGGCGGCAAGCTGCTGCGTGCCAGCGCGGTACTGCCGGTGGGGCAGACCACCACGCCCTATCAGATCTACGACGCGGTCTTCGACGTGACGAAAGCCGCAGCGGGCTGGGATATCGACACCGTCAAGCGATCGCTGAATGTGTTGTCGGAGACCATCGATCAGACCTACCCGCACCTGAGCGCGGCGCTGGACGGGGTCGCCCGGTTCTCAGACACGATCGGCAAGCGCGACGAGCAGTTCAAGCAATTGCTCGCCAACGCCAACAAGGTGGCCGCGGTTCTGGGTAACCGCAGTGAGCAGATCAACCGGCTGGCGGTCAACGCGCAGAGCCTGTTGGCCGCGGTCAACGAGCGTCGCTCCGAGATCGACTACCTGCTGGCCAACGTCTCACTGATCTCCGAGCAGTTCGCCGGGTTCATCAACGACAATCCGAACCTGAATCACGTCCTGGAGCAGCTGAAGACGATCAGCGATGTGCTGGTGAAGCACAAGACGGATCTGTCGGACGTGCTGATCACCGCCTCGAAGTTCATGGGTGCACTGGCCGAGGCCATCGGGTCGGGCCCGTACTTCAAGGTGCTCGTGGTCAACCTGGTGCCCTACCAGATCCTGCAGCCGTGGGTGGACGCCGCGTTCAAGAAGCGCGGTATCGACCCAGAAGAGTTCTGGCGCAACGCCGGTCTGCCGGCCTTCCGGTTCCCGGATCCCAACGGACAGCGCCAGCCCAACGGTGCTCCGCCGCCGGCCCCGACTCCGCTCGAGGGCACCCCGGACCATCCGGGACCCGCGGTCGGCCCCGGCTCGCCGTGCTCGTACACCCCGCCCCCGGACGGCATCCCGACCAACAACAACCCGCTGCCCTGCGCCCACCTGAACAACCTTCCGTTCGGGCCGGTGGCAGAAGGTGACTACCCGCCGCCGGACGTGCCGATCTCGGCGCCGAACCCGGCCGCGGGCTACAGCCCGGGTGTCCCGAGTGCCGCCTTCCCTGGCGAACTCTCCCCGGCCATCCAGGGTGTGCCCGCCCCGCCGCTGGCACCCGGCCCGCCGGGAGCCCGCACCGTCCCGGTCGCTCCGACACCGGGACCCGCCACCGACATCCCCGGCTACGCACCACCGCCGAACGCGCTCATCGGGCCGATCCCGCCGCCGGGACCGGGGCCGCAGGTGCCGCCGGTCGGTGACTTGGCGCCCGTCGATCAGGGAGGGGGAGCCTAACCGATGTCGACTGTCTTCAACGTTCGAAATCTGGGTCTGCCGAAGGTGTCTCGGGCGACCGTCATCATCAGCACGCTCGTGGTGATTGTCGCGCTCGCTGCCGCGTACGGCGGTTTCTACCTGTACAAGAAGGTGACCACCAACACGGTGGTGGCGTATTTCCCTGAGGCACTTGCCCTTTACCCGGGTGACCGGGTGCAGATCATGGGCGTTCAGGTCGGCAAGATCGAGAGCATCGAGCCGGCCGGCGACAAGATGAAGGTCACCTTCAACTACCAGAACAAGTACAAGGTGCCCGCCAACGCCACGGCGACGATCCTCAACCCCAGCCTGGTCGCCTCCCGGGTGATCCAGCTCGCGCCGCCCTACACCGGCGGTGCGGTGATGGAGAACAACGCCGTCATCCCGATCGATCGCACCCAGGTGCCGGTGGAGTGGGACGACCTGCGCAACCAGATCTCCGACATCGTCACCAAACTCGGCCCCACACCCGAGCAGCCGAAGGGCCCGTTCGGTGACGTCCTGGAGTCCTTCGCCAACGGGCTGGAGGGCAAGGGCGAGCAGATCAACACCACGTTCAAGGCGCTGTCCGATGCGGTCACCGCGCTGAACGAGGGACGCGGCGACTTCTTCGCCGTGCTCAAGAGCCTGGCCCTGTTCGTCAACGCGCTGCACAAGAGCGACCAGCAGCTGGTGTCGCTGAACAACAACCTGGCCACCTTCACCAACTCGTTCTCGAACTCCGATCAGGAAGTGGCCAAGGCGGTCAAGGACATTGACGCCCTGCTGACCACCGCGCGAAAGTTCGTCAACGACAACGGTTCGGTGCTGACCAAGGACATCCAGAACCTCTCTGATGTCACCACCCAGGTGCTGCAGCCGGATTCACGCAACGGTCTGGAGACGGTGCTGCACGTCTACCCGAACCTGGCGGCCAACCTCCAGAACATCTACCACCCGACACACGGTGCGCTGGTGGCGATTCCGACGGTGGCCAGCTTCGCCAACCCGCTGCAGTTCATCTGCTCGGCGATCCAGTCCGGTAGCCGATTGGGCTACCAGGATTCGGCGGAGATGTGCGCGGAGTACCTGGCGCCGATCATGGACGCGATCAAGTTCAACTTCCCCCCGTTCGGTGTCAACCAGTTCTCGACCGCTGAGACGCTGCCGAAATACATCGCCTACTCCGAGCCGCGGCTGCAGCCGCCGCCGGGATACAAGGACACGACGGTGCCCGGCATCTGGTCGCGGGACACGCTGTTCTCGCACGGCAATCACGAGCCGGGCTGGATCGTGGCGCCGGGTATGCAGGGCGTCGACGTGCAGCCGTTCACCGCGAACATGCTCACTCCTGACTCGCTGGCCGCGTTGCTCGGCGGGCCCGACCCCGTGGACTACCCGCCGGGCGGTCCGCGTGGTGGAGCTCCGTCGAACTCCTACGACCAGAACAACCCGTTGCCGCCGCCGTGGTACCCGGGTGCGATCCCGCCGCCGCCGCCGGGACCGAACGTGATCCCCGGACCGCTGCCGCTGTCGCAGCAGATCAACGGTGGGGCTCCCCCAGGAGCGGCTCCGGCTCCCGCGGCCCCCGCAGGCCCGGCGTTGCCCGCTGAAGCAGGAGGTGGACAGTGAGCGCGATCCTGACCACCACCCGCCGGTTCGGCTGGCGCGGTTTCGTGCTGCTGATCACGGCGCTGGTGCTGACCTCGTGCGGTTGGCGCGGTATCGCCAACGTGCCGATGCCCGGCGGCCCAGGCACTGGCAAGGACCGGATGACCGTCTACGTCCAGATGCCGGATACGTTGGCGCTCAACGTCAACAGCCGGGTCCGGGTGGCCGACGTCTTCGTCGGCTCGGTGCGCGCCATCGAGCTGAAGAACTGGATCCCGACTCTGACGCTCGACCTCGAGCCCGGAGTCAAGCTGCCCGCCAACGCAATTGCGCGCATCGGTCAGACCAGCCTTCTGGGCACCCAGCACGTCGAGCTGGATCCGCCGCCGAATCCGTCGTCCGAGCCGCTGCGCAACGGCGCGACGATTCCGCTGAAGAACTCCCAGTCCTTCCCGACCACCGAGCGCACCCTGGCCAGCATCGCCACCGTGCTGCGCGGCGGCGGCATCCCGAACCTGGAGATCATCCAGACCGAGGTGACCAACATCCTGGACGGCAACGCCGAACAGATCCGTGACTTCCTCGGCAAGCTGGACACGTTCACCGATCAGCTCAACCAGCAGCGCGACGACCTGACCCGGGCCATCGACAAGACCAACGAGCTGGTCTCGATCGTGGCCGCGCGCGATGCCACGCTGGACCGCGTGCTCACCGAATTCCCGCCGCTGATCAAGTATTTCGCGGATGCCCGGGATCGGTTCACCGGTGCCGTCGAGGCGCTCGGCCGGTTCAGCCGGATCACCGACCAGACGTTGTCGCAGGCGCGCGCCGACTTCGACACCAACCTGGCGCTGCTGCAGCGGCCGCTCAAGCAGCTGGGCCGTGCGGCGCCGTACCTGATCGACTCGCTGAAGCTGGTCATCACGGCCCCGTACCCGATCGACAACATCCCGAAGGTTATTCGTGGCGACTACATCAACACGTCGGCCACCTTCGACCTGACGCTGAGCTCGATCGACAACGCGTTCCTCACCGGTACCGGTGTGTCCGGAATGCTCCGTGCTCTCGAGCAGTCCTGGGGACGTGATCCGCAGACGATGATTCCGGATGTCCGGTTCACACCGCATCCGAACATGACCGACGGCGGCGGACCCTTCGTCGAGCGCGGCGAGTGAGGGGGGTGACGGAGAAATGCTGACGACGTTCATCAAGAAACAGCTCATCGTGTTCGGTGTGCTGACCGTGATCGCCCTGCTGGTGCTGGGTTGGTACTTCCTGCGCCTGCCCACGCTGGCAGGGATCGGGCAGTACGAACTGAAGGCGGACCTGCCGTCCTCGGGCGGCCTGTACCGGACGGCCAACGTCACCTACCGCGGCATCACGATCGGCAAGGTCACCGAGGTGGAGCCCACCGAGACCGGTGTGCGCGCGACCATGAGCATCAGCGACAAGTACAAGATCCCGCTGGATGCGACCGCCAATGTGCACTCGGTGTCCGCGGTCGGTGAGCAGTATCTCGACCTGGTGTCCGACGGCAATCCCGGCCAGTACTTCGCCAGTGGGCAGACCATCACGAAGTCGACGGTGCCCGAGGAGATCGGCCCGGCCCTGGATGCGGCCAACAAGGGGCTCGCCGCGCTGCCTGCCGACAAGATCCCGGTGCTGTTGAACGAAACCGCCCAAGCGGTAGGCGGTTTGGGGCCGTCGCTGCAACGTCTGGTCGACGGCACGCAGGCGATCGTCAGTGATTTCAAGACGAACATCCAAGACGTCAACGACATCATCCAGAATTCGCCTGCCGTCATCGACAGCCAGATCGACTCCTCGAGCGCGATCCAGCAGTGGTCGGCGAACCTGAACACCATCGCGTCGCAGACCGCGGCGCAGGATCAGGCGCTGCGCGACGGGCTGCGCCAGGCGGCGCCGACCGCCGATGCGGTCAATGCGGTGTTCAGTGACGTGCGGGATGCGTTACCCCAGACGCTGGCCAACCTCGAGATCGTGCTGGACATGCTCAAGCGCTACAACAAGGGCGTCGAGCAGTCGCTGGTGCTGCTTCCCCAGGGCGCTGCCGTCGCGCAGTCCGTCTCGGCGCCGTACCCGCGCCAGGCGGCGCTGGACTTCGGCTTGACCATCAACCAGCCACCACCGTGTCTGACCGGCTTCCTGCCGGCCAGCCAGTGGCGGGCCCCGGCCGACACCAGGCCGATGCCGGTGGAGAACGGTCTGTACTGCAAGATCCCCAAGGACACCCCCGCCAACGTGGTGCGTGGTGCGCGGAACTTCCCGTGCGCCGATGTGCCCGGCAAGCGGGCGGCGACGCCGATGGAGTGCCGCAGCAACGAGCCGTACACCCCGCTGGGCAACAACCCCTGGTACGGCGACCCCAACCAGGTGCTGAACTGCCCGGCGCCGGGCGCTCGATGCGACCAGCCAGTGAACCCCGGTACCGTGATACCGGCACCGTCGATCAACAACGGGATGAACCCGTTGCCGGCCGATCTGCTGCCAGGGCCCACGCCGCCGATCAGTGACGACCTCAGTCCACCCGGGACTGGCACCGTGCAGTGCAACGGCCAGCAACCGAACCCCTGCACGTACACCCCGGCAGCAAGTAATACGGCCATCTACAGTCCGCAGAGCGGGGAGTTGGTTGGTCCTGACGGTGTGAAATACAACGTCAGCAACTCGAGCAGTACAGGAGACGACGGATGGAAGACGATGCTGGCTCCGGCCGGCTGACTCCCAACCCGCCAACCGACGAAGACGAAAGCGTCGAGGCCGAGGCCAATACGGTCGACGAGACTGACGCAGTAGATGGTCAGCAGCCGCGCGGGTCGCGGTTGAGTGGACGCCGCCTGGCGGCCGTGTGTGCCGCGCTGGTCATCGCGAGCCTGCTTGTCGCCACCGGCGGATTCTTCGCGCTGCGGGCGCACCACAACAGCGTCGCCGCGGCGCAGGCGGAGACCCGTGCGCTGGCCGCCGCCAAGGATTGTGTGACCGCGACCCAGGCGCCCGACGCCGCCGCGATGGCGGCCAGCCAGCAGAAGATCGTCGAATGCGCCACCGGCGACTTCGGCGCGCAGGCCACGCTGTACAGCGGACTTCTGGTGGACGCCTACCAAGCCGCCAAGGTGCAGGTTCAGGTCTCCAACATGCGCGCGGCGGTGGAACGGCACAACGACGACGGGTCGATGGACGTCCTGGTCGCGGTGCGGGTGAAGGTGTCCAACAGCCAGGCCCAAGATCAGGAGCAGGGCTATCGCCTGCGGGTTCGGATGGCGCCCGAGGGAGGCACGTACAAGATCGCCAAGCTCGACCAGGTGAGCAAGTGACGGTTTCGCTTCGCAAGGACGGTGCTGCCGCAGACCGCGTCGAAGACACGGAGCCCGCGGAGTCCACCGAGCCCACCGGCCAGCTTCCCGCCTGGTTGCCTGCGAGCTGGCCGGCCCGTGCCGGCGCCTTCGCGGTCGACGTGTTTTTCGGCACCGGTGTGGTGATCAGCTGCGCGCTGGTAGCGCAGTCGGCGTCGATCTCCGGCCTCGGCTGGCTGCGGTGGACCGCGATCGCGGTGGCGGGCGCGGTGTTCCTCGCGATGGCCGTGAACCGCCTGCTGCTGCCGTCGATCACCGGGTGGACCTTGGGCCGCCTGCTGGCCGGCATCACCGTCGTCAGCCGGGACGGCGCCCCAATTGGCCCGTGGCGCTTGCTCATTCGCGATCTGGCGCACCTGCTGGACACCGCGGCGCTCTTCCTGGGCTGGCTGTGGCCGCTGTGGGATTCCCGGGGCCGCACGTTCGCCGACCTGCTCACCCGCACCGAGGTCCACCGCACCGACGGCGATCGGCCCAACCGGCGACGGCTGGCGGGCGGGGTTCTGGCGGTGCTCGCCGCACTTGCCGTCGCGGCCACCGCGTTGAGCTATTTCTTGGTGTACCGGCCCGAGCTCGCCGTCCAACAGGCCCGCGAGCAGCTGGCCGTGCAGGGGCCCAAGACCGTCCAGGAAATGCTGAGCTACAGCCTCGCCTCCACCGACGCCGATTTCGCGCGGGCCCGCGGACTGGTCACCGACGCCTACCGGCCGACCCTGGTGGCCGACCAGGATCGGGCGCGCAAGCTCGGCCTGTCCGACACCGAGTACTGGGTGGTCAACAGCTCCGTTCTGACCAACAGCCGCGACCGGGCCGAGATGCTGATGTTCATGCAGGGTCAGCGCGGTGAGGCGCCCAAGCTGCGTCTGATCACCGCCACCGTGCAGGTGAAATTCGAACGGGCCGCCGACGGCCAGTGGAAGGTCGCGGACTTCTCGGTGCTGGCCAAGCCCGGGGGGCCGAAGTGAGCCCACGGCACAAGGTCGAACCCGACAGCGAGGAGCTGTTTCGGCTGCCCGAGCCGCAACCGCGCCGCTGGGTGCTCCCGCTGGTTGCCGGACTGGCGGCGGTGATGATCATCGCTGCGGTCACTGTGAGCGCGCTGCTGCTGGTGAAGCGGGAAACGCAGCGGGAGAACGCGATTCGGGATGTCGCGGTGCTGAGCTTCGTTCGCGGCTTCGTCACGCAGTACGCGTCCCTTGACCCGTTCCACGCAAACGACTACGCCGACGGGATCCTGGCCCAGGGCACCGGCGATTTCGCCAAGCAATTCCAGGCCAGGAAGAACGAGATCGTCATCCAGGTGGCCCGGGCAGAGCCGACGCGGGGAACCGTGCAGGCCGTCGGCATCGAGCGCTGGAACCGTGACGGCAGTGCCGATGTGGTGGTGGCCGCCACGACCAAGACCACGATGCCCGACGGCAAGACCATCGAGAGCGGTAGCCGATGGTTAGCCACCGCGACCAAGGAAGGAGCGCAGTGGAAGATCAGCAGCTTCAAGCAGGTGATCTGACCGACGCCGCGCCCGAGGAGGAATCGACCGCGACCGAACTCACCGCGGACGAGTCCGCAGGATCGCCAAAGTCTCGCAGTCTCAACAAGACTGGCGTGGCGGTCGGTGTGTGCGCGGCACTGTTCGTCGCCGCGGGGGCGTTCGCCGGTGCGACCGTGCAGCCGTACCTGGTGGACCGGGCGACCGTCGACACCAAGCTCACCATCGCCCGCACCGCGGCCGAGGCGATCACGACGCTGTGGACCTATACCCCCGACGACATGGACAAGCTGCCCGACCGGTCGGCGAAGTATCTGTCCGGTGACTTCCAGGACGAGTACCGCAAGTACGTCGACGCGATCGTTCCGACCAACAAGCAGGCCAAGGTCACCAACAGCACCGAAGTGGTCGGAGCGGCGGTCGAAGCGCTGAACGGCAAGGACGCCACCGCGATCGTCTACACCAACACCACCTCGAAGAGCCCGCTGAGCAAGGACATCCCGTCGACGAAGTACCTCTCCTACCGGGTGCAGCTGACCCGCGACGGCTCGCATTGGCTGGTCACCAAGATGACCACCGTGACGTCACTGGACCTCACGCCCAAGTTATAACGATCCGTTCGCGATACTGAGCCCATGGCCGTCGCCTCGCCCGTATCGGAACGCTCTACCGTCGTCGCGCTGCTGCTGTTGACGTTCGCCACGGGTCTGGTCGACGCGATCAGCGTGCTGGTGCTCGGGCACGTGTTCGTCGCCAACATGACCGGCAACGTGGTGTTCTTGGGGTTCTGGTTCGTTCCGCACTCCGGGGTCGACATGATCGCCGCGATCCTCTCGTTCGTCAGCTTCTTGGTCGGGACCGTGTTGGGGGGCCGGTTCGCACGCCACTTCGATTATGAGGTGCGGGTGTGGTTGACGGCGGCGCTGGGCACGGAGGTGGTGTTGCTGGGCGTGCTGGCCGTGCTCGCGGGGACCGGCGTCGTGAACTATCACGACAACGGCAAGCTGATCCTGATCGCCGGGCTGGCGGTGACCTTCGGTGCGCAGAACGCCGCCGCGCGCCAGTTCGGCGTGCAGGAGCTCAGCACCACGGTGCTGACGTCCACGCTGGTGGGGATTGGCGTGGACAGCCGGCTCGCCGGTGGGACTGGCGAGCGGGAAAAGCTTCGCTACAGCGTGGTTTTGACGCTGTGCGCCGGCGCGATGGTCGGTGCGACGATGACGCGCTGGGTGGTGGCGCCGGTGATCGGGCTGGCCGCGATCGTGGTGGCCGCCAGCCTGGCGATCTTCCGGTACGGCCCGCGAGCGGGTAACTAGAGTCGCGGGTATGCCTACAGTCCTGGTCACCGGCGCCGCCCGCGGAATCGGCAAGTCGATCGTGAAGTATCTGGCCGCCGCCGGATGGGATGTCATCGGCGGTGTGCGTAACGCGGCGGATGCCGAGGCTCTATCGGCGCTCCCGAAGGTCAGCGCGGTCACCCTCGACATCACCGACGACGCGCAGGGTGCCGCGCTGCCCGCGGCTCTGCCCAGTCGGCTCGACGCGGTGGTCAACAACGCCGGCATTGCGGTCAGCGGCCCGCTGGAAGCGTTGACCTCAGCGGAGATTCGTCAGCAGTTGGAGGTCAATGTCGTCGGCCAGCTCGCGGTCACCTCGGCGGTGCTGCCGCTGCTGCGGGAGTCGCGTGGGCGAATCGTGTTCATTTCCAGTGTGAACGGCAAGCTTTCGGTGCCGATGATGGGTGCCTACAGCGCATCGAAGTTCGCGCTCGAGGCGGCCGCCGACGCACTGCGGGTCGAGCTTCGACCGTGGGGCATCGGGGTGAGCGTGGTCCAGCCCGCGCAGACCGATACCGACCTGTGGCGTACCGCCGACCAGAGTGTCATTGATATGGAAGCCGCGATGACGCCGCAGCATCGGGCGTTGTACACCAAACACGTTGCAGGCATGCGTAAGTCGATTCCGCTGTCCCAACGGCTGGCGGTGGATCCGGACAAGGTGTCGAAGGTCGTGCTGAAGGCGTTGACCGACAACAAGCCCCGGGCGCGCTATCCGGTCGGCCTGGCGACCGCTGCGCAGATGGGGCTGATGACCAACCTCCCCACCCGCGTGCGTGACGCGGGCCTACGCCGGTTGTTCGGCTTGCCCTAAGCGATTTCGGCGTGAAAACCGTCGCTCAGCGAACGTTTTCACACCGAAATCGCGCTCAGTTGAACCCGAGCCACGCGGGCAGCGCGCGCTCGCGGGAGTCGCACAGCACCTGCATCGTGTCGCACGATCCCTTCGGTACGCCCGCACCCGCCCACATGCCGCCGGTATCGCGGCGCATCACGATCGCCGACGAGCCGCCCCCGTCGAGCAGGATCGCGGTGTCGCTGCCCAAGCCCCGGAACAAATCCTGGATCTGATCCGGCGTATAGCTGCCGCCCTGGAAGACGTACATCTCGTCCTTGTCCCTGGCGTAGGCCAGCGCGGTACGTGCCGCGCTGGGGCCGGGGTCGTTCAGCTGGCCGGTGTCGCCAGGGGCCAGCAGCCCCAGGCCGCTGACGGCGGCGAACCGCGTGCCCTTGTCCAGTAGCCCCTGGATCACCGGGGTCGCCGCGTCGTAGTCGTCGGGCGACTTGGGTGTCACGACGAACGGCGGGCCCGCGACGGGAAGGACCATCGTGGTCAGTGCGGTCCACACTTCGTCGCCGCCGGACAGCGCCTGCTTGCCCGCGTAGACGACGGTTCCCGTCACCGCGGCGTTCGCCCGGCCCTGACCCTGGGTGTTGTCGACGTACGCCCCCAGCGGAGAACTGCACCCGGTCGATTTCCACGAACCCGCTTGCTGCCCACGGACATCGAAGAAGTTGGCGTTGATCGCGATGGTCGGCTGCCCGAGTGCCTGCCACGCCTGCAGCGGCGTGTAGGTCTCCGACGCCTGCACCAGTCCCTCGCGGGTGCGGGTGCCCGGAGTCTGTTCGCAGCGGGCCTGATAGCCGGAGTGGGTGTCGACCAGCAGCCGGGGCGTGAGCCGCCTGGAGGCCGCCTTGATGATCATCAGGTGCCCGCCGTTGCTCAGCTCATACCAGTTGCCGGCCGCGTTGCGCATCGGTGCGGGATAACCACTTCCGAAGTTGTAGACGAGGTAGCTGCCGCGCGTGGTGGCGATGGCCTGCGCGAGTTGTTCACGACCGTCGGCCGTCGCCACGGGCGCGCCCATCGTGGCCGCCAGCGTCAGGCAGCTGACCACGGCCATGCTGCCCGCGGCAAGGCGACGCAACTTCGCGGCGACGGTTGGCACAGTTGCCCTTTCGTGACTGAGAATTCGCTACGGGACGTACCCCCTCATTCTCAGCAACCACACAGTCAACTTTGGTAACGGACCCGCGACGGTTCGGCACCGGCGTCGTCACGACCAGGGCGTTGATTTGCCGCACCGACAATTCGTTGGGCCCGGGATGGTTATTCGGGCTGTGTGTGGGGAATCACTGCTTGGCGCGGTGCCGTCGGCGGCCCCGCCGGAACACAAGGAGCAGCAATGATCGGAACGATTATCGGAGCCATCGTCGTCGGACTGATCGTCGGCGTGCTGGCGCGGTTGGTGATGCCCGGCAAGCAGAACATCGGCATCATCATGACGGTCCTGCTCGGAGCGGTGGGCTCCTTCCTGGGAACGTGGATTTCCTACCAGGTCGGATACTCCAACGCCAACGGCGGATTTGCCATCATCCCGTTCTTGGTCGGCATCGTTGTCGCCGTCCTCCTGATCGCGGCCTACCTCGCGATCACCGGACGCAGCAACCGAGTTCACCACTAGGAGGTCAGCGGCCCGGCGGCGCGAGCCGGTACACGGCACCGGCGTAGTCGTCGGTGATGTACACCGCGCCGTCCGGGCCGACCACCGCAGCGACAGGACGTCCCCAGCGCGAGCCATCATTGGCTTGAAATCCCCCGACGAGGGTCTGCTGGGGGCCCAATGTCCCGCTGTGCCAAGCAAAGAACGATACTTCCGGTGCCCTGGGTGGGGTGCGGTTCCACGAACCGTGCACTCCGACCAGGGCACCGGAAGTGTATGGGGCGGGCAGGGCGCCGTCCTCGAAGCTCAAGCCAAGTGGAGCCGAATGCGCCCCGAGTGTCTGTTCGACGGGCGATAGCGCCGCACAGTCCAGTCGGCCGCCGTCGGCATTGGTCTGGACATCCCGCAGAAACACCGGCTGCCCGTCCGTGTCGGGATGGCAATAGGGCCAACCGAGTTCGCGTCCCGGGGTCAGCCGGGCGATCGCTTCCGAAGGATGGTCGTTCACATAGTCGGTGACTTTGCCGTACGACGCACCCGGACGTGGGTCGGCGATCTGATCGCGGTTGTTCACCGCCGTCCATATCGACCCGTCCGGCGCGACGGCCAAGCCCGTGCCATTGCGTACCCCGGTGGCGAATACGGCCGCCGGACCGCCGCCGGGAGGTATCCGCATGACCGTCGCACGCGGCGGGGTGGCGTCCCGGTCGGCGGAGGTGACGTTCCCGGTGGAGCCGATCGAGAAGTACACCGCGCCTTCCGGGCCGACGGCCACGCTCTTGAGGGCGTGGGCATAGGCTCCGCCGAGATCGGGGCTGCGGGCGTCGGGCAGGCCGTCGGACATGACGCGGCGGCCGGTGGCCTGCCCGTTGCGGTAGTCGAACTCGTCGACCTGATCGCTTTCGGCCACATAGAGTTTGTCGCCGCCGAACGTGAGGCCGTGCGGTTGATCCAGCCCGTCGAGCAACACCGAAGTCTGTACTTGCTGCCCGGGTGTCAACCGCAGCACTTGACCGGAGGCGGGCACCGAAACCAGGAGGGTGCCGTCTGGTGCCCATGCCGCCAGCCTGGCTCGGGGGACCCGTGCCCAGACCGCCATGGACCAACCGGCCGGCACCAACGCCTGGCGTGAAATGTCCAGTGGCGCATCGCCCAACCCGGCCGGAACGGCGACGGTGACGGGCACCAAACCGGTGGGAGCCGAGGCAGGTGGTGCCGGCGGCGCCGGATGCCCGCACGCCGCCGTCACCACCGCGACGCCGATGCAGGCGGCTTTAGCCCGCCAGCCCGGCATGCATCTCCCAGACCAGGATTTCCGACGGGTCCGTCGCGGTGATCCGCTGACCGCCGGCCGCGGTGAAACGGACCGCGTCACCCTCGCTCAGCTCGCCGGCCCCTTCGAGGGTCACCGCCCCACGCGGGACGAACAGGTGCAGATACGGAGCCTCGGGCAACTCGACCGTTTCGCCGGGCTGCAGCCGTGCACCGTGTAATGCCGCGTACCGGTTGCGAATTGCGATCGCGGTCTGGTCCTTGTGTTCGGGCATGCCGGAGGCGATCGTCACCAGGCCGCCGCGCAGCAACTCGTCGTCGATCTCCAGCTGCTGATAGCCCGGGTCGAGCCCCGACTCGTCGGGAACCACCCACATCTGGACGAAATGTACCGGCTCGCTGTGTGTTTCACGACCAGTCAGCGTCCACGAGTCGTTCTTCTCCGAATGCAGGATCCCTCGGCCCGCCGACATCCGTTGGGCCAGACCGGGATAGATCACCCCGGAATTGCCGGTGGAGTCCTGATGCACGAGCGAGCCCTGCAGCACCCAGGTGACGATCTCCATGTCCCGGTGCGGGTGGGTGTCAAACCCGGTGCCGGGATTGACGATGTCGTCGTTGTTCACCAACAGCAGGCCGTGGTGGGTGTTCGCCGGGTCGTAGTGGTGGCCGAACGAGAACGAATGCTTGGAGTCGAGCCAGTCGATCTTCGTCGCGGCGCGGTCGGCGGCACGTCTGATGTCGACGGTTGCGGCCATGTCATCACCCCTCGGGTCCATGCCAGCCTAGGTGGCCGGCGCTGACAGCGACAACATAGATGACGTGTCATGTATTCCGCTATCCTGATGCGATGGCGCAACGGTGGTTGACCGATGACGAGCAGCGGATCTGGCGCAACTACCTGACGCTGGGTAACCGCCTGCAAGCGGCGATGAACCGCCAGCTCCAGGCGCGATGCGGATTGTCACTGGCCGACTACGAGGTATTGGTCGCCCTGTCTGAGCGCGGGCCGATCCGGGTGCTCGGCCTCGTCGATGCGCTGGGCTGGGAGCAGAGCCGGGTTTCCCATCAGGTGCGCCGGATGCGCGATCGCGAGCTCCTGGAGCGGCATGACAGCCAGGACGACCGGCGTGGCGCCACCGTCGAGATCACCGATGCCGGGCGCGACGCGTTGGCCACTGCGGCGCCTGACCATGTCGCGTTCGTCCGCTCGGTGCTGTTCGACGGGACGACACCGGCGCAGCTTCATGCGTTCGATCAGGTGATGACGACGGCACTGGACCGTCTTGGCGAGTGACGCAATCCGCCGCCACAGCCCGGGGGCCGTGACGGCGGATCGACGTATGGCGTTGAATCAGCCGGCCATGAAGGCGTTGTAGGCCGTCTGCAGGTTGGGCGGCAACACGTTCACATTGCAGGCCCGCTGGGTGTCACCGATCGGCGACAGGATCCCGCGCAGGTCGTAGTACTCCCCGGGGTTGGCGGTGAAGTACCCGCGAACGTTGGCTTCCGCCTGCCCGAAGGGCTGGCCGTAGGCCGCGGTCAAGACCTGCTTGGCGCCGGGATGACCGTCGAGGTACTGATTGGCTGAACCGGTCACCGAGCTGACGGTGTTGGCAACGCCTGCGCTGCTGCAGTCCGGTGCTGCCGAGGCCATCGGTGCGGCCAGTGTCGCCGCCGCCATGCCCCCCACGAGCCAACCGGTACATACGGCCGCAGCCTTCTTGCTCGGCGCGATACCGCTGAACATATAGATCACTTCTCTCTTTCACTGGATTCCCCCGTCCTGAAACCCAAAGTACCCATGAGGTTTTCCAGCAAACCTCTGTGTCGCAACAGGATTGGCGGGGTACGGGAAGCGTTACAGCTGTGGCCGTGATGTTGGTCTCGGATCGCCGGTACCGGTTTGGGCCCGTTCTGTGAGCCCTTAATCACACCGGGATTCTCTTAGCTGATCGTGATGTCGACTGTGACTCAATCGTGATACCGGCAAAGGCGGTGGTCAGCCGGTGAAGGCGCGTCGTCGGCGACCTTAATTGAACATGAAATCACCTGAAGAGAATCTGTCAGCCCACCTGCGAAGCGAATACACACCCGCCAGAGCGGGTAGAGCCCTGAACGAGGCGCACAAACCCCGCGCCGACACCAATTCGTCAACGCATAAGGGGAAAAACGCGATGACCACGCCAGACACCACCACTCTGCTCGCCCAGCTGCGGGCGGTGCTCGATTTGACCAACACCGAGATCCAGATTGCCGAGACCAGGGTGGCGCAGGCGCGTACCGATGCGGTGCGTACCGAGCTCACCCAGAACGCTGCCAACGGCCGTGAACGGGCCGAGGCCATCGAGGGCGCCATCCGCGACCTCGGCGGCTTCCCCGATGTCATCGGACCGTTCCTCGGCCGTGCCGCCGCGGCGGTCAAGGCACTCACCGAGCAGGCGCAGCCGTTCGACGAGGCGCTGCTGGGCGACCTCGCGCTCGAGGGTCAGCTGCTCGACCGGTCGCGCTATCTGAAGGCATTGGCTGTGGCGGCCAAGCAGCCCGAGGTCGAAAGCCTGGCCAACCGCTTGATCACGGCCCACTCGGCCACCGTCGACTGGCTGACCACCGTCCTGGCCGAGGACGCACTGGGCGGGCCCGCCGCGCTCAAGCGCACCCCGCTGCAGATCCTCACGGGCCTGACGGTCCGGGTGGCCAACTGGCCGGTGATCTCCTCGGTCCGCGGCATCGACCGCGCGCTGGACACCCTGCGCAACAGTCGTCCCGTCGTGGACCAGCTGGTCACCCGTGGCCAGCATGCTGGTGAAGTGGCCGTGAAGGCGGCGGCCGGAGCTCGTGACGCCGCACTGGAGACCGCCGAGAAGGTGGCCCGCCGCGAAGGTGCCGACGGCGCAGCCGACGCCCTGCATTCGCTGCGCAGTGTCACCGGCGTGCTGACGCCCGAGGAGCTGCCCATCGACGGGTATGACGAACTCAACCTCAACGACGCCGTCGCCGCGGTGAAGGAACTCGAGGATCCCGCCGATATCCGTGCCATCGTCGCCTACGAGGAGGCGAACAAGAACCGGGCGCGCCTGGTGTCCGCCGCTCAGACCCGGGTGGCCGCCATCGCGCAGGAGATCGTCGGCATCGACTGACCCCGCGCGCGCCGAACCCCGATGATGGTGGGGTGTCCGAACAACGGAACCGTAAGGTCGCCATCGTCGGGGTCGGCAGCGTCGGGACGGCGATCGCCTACGCCTGCCTGATCCGCGGATCGGCGGGCGCGCTCGCGCTCTACGACACCAACGCCAAGAAGGTCCGTGCCGAGGTGCTCGACCTGAACCACGGCAGCCAATTCGTCCCGCACTGCACGGTGTCGGGGTCCGACCAGATCGACGTCACCGCCGGATCGGCGATCGTCGTGGTCACCGCGGGCGCCAAACAGCATCCCGGGCAGAGCCGGCTGGACCTGGCTGCCACGAATGTGGCCATGGCCCAACACCTCACGCCGCAACTGCTGGCGCTGTCCCCGCACGCGGTGATCATCTTCGTCACCAACCCCGTCGACGTCGTCACATACGCCGCCGCGCACGCCGTCGATGCGCCGCCGGGACGGATCTTCGGATCGGGAACTGTGTTGGACAGCAGTCGGTTTCGGTTCCTCATCGCCCAACGCGCCGACATGGCAGTCGGCAATGTGCACGGTTTCATCGTCGGCGAGCACGGCGACTCGGAGATCTCGCTGTGGTCGAGCGTCTCGATCGGCGGGATGCCTGCCGATCAGTTCCGCGCCGACGGCGCGGCGGTGTTCGACGAGGCCGCCCGAACCGGCATCTCGGCCGAGGTGGTCAATGCCGCCTACGAAATCATCGAAGGCAAGGGGGCGACGAACCTGGCGATCGGTCTGTCCACCGCCCGCATCATCGAGGCGGTGCTCGGCGACCAGCACCGGGTCCTCCCGATCTCGACCGTTCAGCGTGGCTCGTACGACATCACCGATGTGGCACTCTCATTGCCGACGGTCGTGTCGGCGTCCGGCGCCGGTCAGGTGTTACAGGTGCCGCTCTCGGTACCGGAACTGCTCGGCTTGCAGGCCTCCGCGACTACCCTGCGGACCGCGCAGGAGTCGCTGGGTCTATAGCTAAAGGGATTCGGGTAGACCGAATTTCGCGAACAGGCTGGTGTCCAGGAAGGCCACGACGTGCGAGATGCCGTCGGGGCCGAGGTCGAGCACATGAAGCTGAAAGGGCACCCAGCGGCCGTTGGTGTCGGGCAGCCGCATGTACATGGCGGCGGCGGGCTGACCATTGGCGGTCAGCGGTAGCAGACGCATGTCCTCGGCCTTCTCCGCCGGGCAATTGTGGTGAATGAGCGCACCGATGGCGGGGCCGCCCCGATACCAGCTGTCGAACGGCGGCATCTCCCAAATCGCTTCGGCGGTAAACATTTCCACCAGCCGCTCGATGTCGTAGTCCTCGAACGCCGAGATGTAGCGGGCCAGCTGCTCGCGGGCTTCGGCAGAATCCGGCGGCGACAGCTGATCGTCCTGGCTGGGGCCGACGGCGTCGAGCTGGGCGCGGGCGCGTTGCAACAGGCTGTTCACGGCGGCGACGGAGGTGCCGATGGCGTCGGCCACTTCAGCGGCCTTCCACTGCAACACATCACGCAGTACCAGAACAGCCCGCTGGCGCGGCGAGAGATGCTGCAGCGCGGCAACGAAGGCCAACCGCACCGACTCCCGGGTGCCGACGATCGTCAAAGGGTCTGCCGGGTCATCCGATGCCGAATCGGGTAGCGGCTCCAGCCACAGCACCTCGGACCGCTCGACCAGCTCGTCGGTGGGTTGCGAGTCCGGCGCACCCAGACCCGTCGGCAGCGGCCGGCGCTGCCTGCCCTCCAACGCGGTCAGACAGGTGTTGGTGGCGATGCGATGCAGCCAGGTGCGCACCGAGGACTTGCCCTCGAAGCGGTCATAGGACTTCCACGCCCGCAGGAACGTCTCCTGCACCAGGTCCTCGGCGTCGTGCAGCGAGCCGGTCATCCGGTAGCAGTGGGCCAGCAATTCGCGCCGGTACGGCTCGGCCTGCACCAGGAAATCGCCCCGGTTCGGGTCGAGCCCGTCATCCAGATCATGTGCGAGCACGCTCACACCGACCGAGCTTACGCACGCGCACCGACAAGAGGAGGGGGCTGCGCTCCCGATAGGCTCCCTTGATGGTCACAACGCGCACCGAGCGGACGTTCGACGGAGTCGGTGGCGTTCGCATCGTCTACGACGTGTGGACACCGGACACCGAGCCGCGCGGGCTCGTCGTGCTCTCCCACGGCCTGGGCGAACATGCCCGCCGTTACGACCACGTCGCCGAGCGGTTCGGTCAGGCCGGCCTGCTGACGTATGCGCTCGACCACCGCGGCCACGGCCGCTCCGGCGGAAAGCGGGTGCGCGTCAGGTCGATCGACGAGTACACCGGCGACTTCGGCACCCTCGTCACAATCGCCACCACCGAGCACCCGGGCCTGAAGCGAATCGTGCTCGGCCACAGCATGGGCGGCGGCATCGTGTTCGCCTGGGGTGTCGACCACGCGGACGACTTCGACCTCATGGTGCTGTCCGGCCCGGCCGTCGCGGCCCAGTCGGGGGTGTCCCGCGGCAAGCTCCTGCTGGGCAAGGCGGTGGGCTCGCTGCTGCCGGACCTGCCGGTCGAGGAGCTCGATTCCAACGCGATCTCGCGCGATCCCGAGGTGGTCGCCGCCTACAACGCCGACCCGCTGGTGCATCACGGCAAGATTCCCGCCGGCATCGCCAAGGCGCTGGTGAGCGTCGGCGAGACCATGCCGCAGAAGGCCCGCAAGCTCACCAAGCCGCTGCTGGTGGTGCACGGCGCCGAAGACGCGCTGGTGCCCGCCGCAGGCAGTGAGCTGCTGGTCGACTGCGTCGGCTCCACCGACGTGCACCTGAAGGTGTACCCGGAGCTGTACCACGAGGTGTTCAACGAGCCCGAGCGCGACCGGGTGCTAGACGACGTGACCGCCTGGATCGAGGCCAGGCTGTGAGCTTGCGCCGTCGCCTCGCCCTGGCGGCGATGGCGCTGGCACTGGTGGCCGGTTGCTCGTCGCACACCGAATCGGCCACCACCTGGGTCGAGGACGAGGTGACGTTCGACGCCGACGGGCTGACCATCCACGGCACCTACCGCCATCAGAAGGGCAACCAGCAGGGACCCGCCGCGCTGCTGATCTCGGAGAGCGGCCGAACCGACCGCAATGGCGACAACAATGTCGCCGGGCCGATCGGCAACATGCGTCAGCTCGCCGGTTACCTGTCTGATCACGGGGTGGCCTCGCTGCGCTACGACAAGGTCGGCACCGGGCAGACCGGCCTGGGCCCCTACGAGGATCACCGGCAGGACGTGGGCAGTGCGGTCTACACCACCGGGGCGAAGGCAGCCGTCCGGTTCCTGGCCGGGCAGTCCGGCACCGACAAGGAGCGCATCTCGGCCTACGGGCTCGGCGAGGGCTCCGTCTTCGCGATGAGGCTGGCCGACGACACCTCCGCAGGCGCCCCCAAGATCCATTCGCTGGGTCTGCTGCAGCCACTGGCGGGCCGCTATCTCGACCTGATCAGCAATCGGGTCCGAGCCGACATGGCCGCCGCCGTGACGAGTGGCCAGAAGATCCAGCCGCAGGCCGATTCGACGATCGCCGCGTGGAACGCCGCCGTCGACCAGATCCGGACCAAGGGCACCGTGCCCGACAACCTGCCCGACGGCCTCAACGCGATCGTCAACGCCGGCAACGTCAAAGCCGTGGTCGAGGCCGACGCCATCGATCCGGTGGACCTGGCCGCCCGCATCCCCGCCGGTACGCCGGTGTTGCTGACGTGCTCGGACTCCGACGGTCAGGCCAAGTGCGCCGATATGAAGCCGCTCGCCGACGCGCTGGGCCACACCTCGCTGAGCCTGGTCGAGCTGAAGGGCGTCAACCATGTGTTGCGCGACGATCCGACCGACAACATCGCGGCCTACTCGAAGCCGGGACCGCTCTCGCCGCAGCTGACGGCAGCGCTGGACACCTTCGTCAACAAGTGACCCTTCGCGTGGAGTGCCGCCGTCAGACCGCTCGGCTAGGTTGCCAAGCGTGACCGACGACAAGATGCTGGCGCGGATCGCGGCGCTGTTGCGGCAGGCCGAAGGCACCGACAACGTCCACGAGGCCGAGGCCTTCATGGCCGCCGCGCAACGGCTGGCCACCGCCACCTCGATCGACCTGGCCGTTGCCCGCGCGCACTCCGCCACCCGGTCGGCCGCCCAAGCGCCGACCCAGCGGACCATCACCATCGGCGAACCCGGTGCGCGCGGGTTGCGCACCTACGTGCAGCTGTTCGCCGGTATCGCGGCGGCCAACGACGTGCAGTGCGATGTCGCCTCGAACTCGACCTTCGTCTACGCCTACGGCTTCACCGAGGACATCGACGCCAGCCACGCGCTGTACGCGAGCCTGGTGGTCCAGATGGTTCGGACCTGCGACGCGTACCTGGCCACCGGAGCGCACAAGCCGACGCCGACGATCACCGCGCGGCTCAACTTCCAGCTGGCTTTCGGCGCCCGTGTCGCCCAGCGCCTGTCGGCGGCGCGGGAGGAGGCCCGCCAGGAGGCCACCCGGGATCGCAAGACCGCTCCCGGCACCGCGATTGCGCTGCGCGACAAGGAACTCGAACTGCGCGACCACTACCGGCAGAACTCGAAAGCCCGCGGGACCTGGCAGGCCAGCCGCGCATCGGCGGGCTACTCCTCGGCCGCCCGGCGCGCGGGCGACCGAGCGGGCAAACAGGCCCGGCTGGGGTCCAGCCCTGAGCTGCCGGGGGCGCGGACCCGGCTGCCCAGGTGACGGCGCGCGACAGCCAGCGCGCCCGCGTCTACGCGGCCGAAGAGTTCGTCCGCACGCTGTTCGACCGTGCCGCCCAACACAGTTCCCGCACCATCGACTTTTTCGGTGCGCAGCTCACCCTGCCCCCGGAGGGGCGGTTCGCCTCGATGCCGTCGGTCCAGCGCTACGTCGACGATGTTCTCGCGCTGCCCGCCGTGACCGCCCGTTGGCCCGCGCCGGGACCGCTCCGCGTGCGGGCCCGACGTGCCGCCAGCGCCGCCCACTACGAAAATGCCGACGGCACAGGGGTTATCGCAGTGCCGGACCGAGACTCCGCTGATTGGGCGATGCGTGAACTGGTCCTGCTGCACGAGATCGCCCACCATCTGACACCGCAGGGCCCAGCCCACGGTCCGGACTTCGTCGCGACGTTCTGCGAGCTGGCCGCCCTGGTGATGGGCCCGGAAGCCGGCCATGTGCTGCGCGTCGTCTACGCCAAGGAAGGTGTCCGCTGAGCGGCTCGGCGGACGATACTCGAGGCATGCGCCGTGAAGTGACCACCGTTGCCGAACTTCGGGACATCGTGGGCGAGCCCGATCACTACGTCGCCAACAAGGTCAAGGACCGGCTATCGCCGGTTCAGCGCGATTGGCTGGCACATTCGCCGCTGGCGTTCGTGGCGACCACGGGTGAGCAAGGGCGCGTGGACGTTTCCCCGAAGGGCGACCCGCCGGGCTTCGTGCATGTGATCGACGACCAACGGATCGCGATCCCGGATCGCGTCGGCAACAGGCGGGTCGACGGCTACCTCAACCTGCTACAACGTCCGCAGGTCGGAACCCTGTTTGTGATTCCCGGCCGCGGCGACACCCTGCGCATCAACGGGCGGGCCCGGATCCTCGCCGACGCCGACTACTTCGACACGATGATCGTGCAGGGCAAGCGGCCCCTGCTGGTGATGGAGATCGACATCGAAGAAGTGTTCTTCCACTGCTCCAAGGCGTTCCTGCGATCCGACACCTGGAAGCCCGAGACCTGGAACCCGACCGCCTTGCCCACCGTGGCCCAGATGGCCCGGGCCTTGCGGACGGACTGGACCGACGCCCAACTCGAGGAGCGCTACAGCGAGGACAACATCCGGCGTTCCATGTACTAGCCGACCCGAGCGACCTCGACCGGCAGGGCGTTGAGCACCGCGGTGCCCGACAACGGATCCAGCAACGTGCCGTCATTGAGGTTGTTGACGTTCACGCCCGGCTCCCGCGCCGCCACCTGCATGCGGGTGCCCGGTTCGGTGTGACCCCAGCCGTGCGGCAGGGACACCACACCCGGCCGGATCGCGTCGGTGATCTCAACGGGCACTTCGAGTTTCCCGCCCGGACCGGTCACCACAGCCATGTCGTCGAGGCCCAGCCGCGCGGCGTCGTCGGGATGGATCTGCAGCGTGCAGCGGTTGGAGCCGCCGGACAGGGCGGGCAGATTGTGCATCCAGCTATTGTTGGAGCGCAGGTGGCGCCGGCCGATCAGCAGGAATCCCGGTTCCGATGACAACGATGCCAACAGTCGCGGGATGTCGGCGAGGATCACATCGTGGTCCAATTCGACTGTCCCGGAGGGTGTTCGGAGTACCTCGGGGATGCGCGGGACCAGCGCGCCGAGGTCGACCCCGTGCGGAGCGTCCTTCACCGTCTGCAGGGTGAGGCCGTCGGGGTCGGCGCCGAACCCGTCACCGAACGGGCCCAGCCGCAGCATCATGTCGAGGCGTCGCTCGTAGCCCCGGCCGTCGGGGAGCATTGCGGTCAGTTCCTCGACCGAGCGGCCGGCGACGGGGGAGTGCTCGTCGGCGACCTCTTTACCGAGCGTGGATCCGATGACCTGGTCGTCGACCAGTGTCGGATCGGCGTCGGGGCCCATGCCGAGCACGATCAGGGCCAGCCGCGAGAGAATTTCGCACTCGTCGGGCCTGCCCTCGGCCAGCGGCAGCACCGGCGGGGAGAACCGCGCGTTGTTGCGCACCACCGCGCCGCTCAGCGCGAGGTCGAAATGTGCTGCGCGAGAAGGCGGAGGCGGCGGAAGGATCACGTCGGCGTGCCGCGTCGTCTCGTTGAGGTACGGGTCCACCGACACCATGAAGCCGACGCTGTCGAGGGCATCGGCCAGCCGTGCCCCGTCGGGCGCGGACAGCACAGGGTTGCCCGCGATCGTGATCATCGCCCGGATCTGGCCCTCGCCGGGGGTCTCGATCTCCTCGGCCAACGCGACCGCGGGCAGCTCGGAGAGTACCTCGTTGTGGCCGGATACCCGGCTGCGCCAGCGGCCGGTCTTGAAACCGCGGCCGGGCCTCGCCGGTCGCGGGGCGCCCGCGATCGGCGAACTGGCGAACATCACCCCGCCGGGCCGGTCCAGGTTGCCGGTCAGGATGTTCACCACGTCCACCAGCCAGCTGGTGAGGGTGCCGAACTCGACGGTCGAGGTGCCGATCCGGCCGTAGACCGCCGCACTGGGCGCCGCGGCGATTTCGCGTGCGAGGGTGCGGATTTCGTCGGCGTCCACTCCGCAGTGCCCGGCGACGGCATCCGGCGTGAAGTCCTGCGCGGCCGCCCGGACCCGATCGAGCCCGGTGACGTGATCGGCGAGGCGGCCGAGGTCGACCAGATCCTCGTCGAAGAGGACGTGCACGATCGCGAATAGCAGCGCGGCGTCCGAGCCGGGTCGCACGGCCAGGTGGCGATCGGCCAATTCGGCGGTACGGGTCCGGCTGGGATCGATCACCACCAACGTGCCGCCGCGCCGCCGCAAGGCCTTGATCTTTCCGGGGAAATCGGCGGCGGTGGCCAGAGAACCGTTGGACACCAACGGGTTTCCGCCGATGACCACGAGGTAGTCGGTGCGGTCGAGATCCGGGACCGTGAACGCCACCGGGTTGCCGTAGAGAAAGCCGCACGAGACGTGCTTGGGCATCTGATCCAGCGTGCTGGCGGAGTACACCTGGCGGGTACCCAGCGACTTGATGACGACGGGTCCGTAGAGCGAGCCGGCGATGGTGTGCGCGTTCGGGTTGCCCAGGTAGACGGCGACCGATGCGCCGCCGGTCTCGCCGATGACGCGCTGTAGTCCTTCGGCCGCCGCGGCGAAGGCTTCGGGCCAGGTGGTCTCGACCAGTTCGCCGTCGCGGCGCACCAGTGGGTTCTGCAGCCGGTCGGGATCGTTGTCCAGCTCGGCGAAGCTGGCGCCCTTCGGGCAGATGAAGCCGTGGCTGAAGACGTCGTCACGATCGCCCCGGGCCGCGGTGACCCGGTCGGTGTCGTCGATGGTGAGGACCATCCCGCAGGTGGCCTCGCACAGCGGACAGATTCGCAAAGCGGTGCGGCTCATGCCTGCCACTGTGCTCTGTGGCTCACGCTGCTGGCAAGCCCAACCAACCGGATGGTCAGATTCCTGCTAGCTCGACCAGACCGGTGAGGCCAAGGCCGCGTGGAGCGCGGCCACGATGCGGTCGCGGTGACTGTTGAATCGCTCGGTTGGCGCGGGCACCGAGATCGCGACGATATTGCCGCCGATCGCGCGGCCGGCGATGCCCGCGGCCGAGATGCCGTGGGTGTGTTCGTCGCGGTCGAAAGCGATTCGGCTGGTGCGGATCTCGCGGACTTCGGCGCGCACCCGGTCCGCTTCCGGCGGATCGAGGGCAGCCACCGCGGAGTCGACGTCGGCGTCGTCGAACAGCGCCAGTGCGGCCTTCCCGTTCGCCGTGTCGGAGAGGGTGAACCGCCCGCCGATCGCCGAGACGGCGCGCAGCCGATGCGGCGATTCGATCTGGTCGATGAACAGCATCTGGCCGCCGCGGAACACCGAGAGGTCGGCGGTTTCGCCGGTGGCCTCGGCGACGCGTTCCAGGGTGGGCCGGAATGCGGACGTGATGTGCGCGGCGTTGGCGTTGGCCAGGCCGAGCAGTCGCTCGCCAAGGATGATGCGGCCGTCGTCGTCGACCGTGGCGAATCCCACCTCGACCAGGCCGAACAGCAACCGCCGCGCGGTGGATTTGGCCAGCCCGAGGCGGCTGTGCAGGTCGACAAGGCGGAGGCGCCCAGGAGCAGTGGCGATCTCGTCGAGCGCGGCCGCAGCGCGGCGGAGCACCTGAATGCCGTCGTCGCGGGTGTTGGCCGAGCGTCCGTCATCGGCCACGGAAATTTTCGGATCAGTCAACTGACGTCCCTTCCCTCGCCGTTCTCACCACGGTAGTGTGCCGCAATACGGATTATAGCGTTCCGCTATGTGAACCATAGGAGGCTTTCGTGGGGTCACTTCCTGAGGGTCGTCATTTCTTCCGAGGCGACGATGGTTACGAAGAGGCGCGTCGCGACACGGTGTGGAACCAGCGCGTGCCCGACCGCTATCCGGACGTCATCGTCCACGCGGTCGACGCCGACGACGTGGTGGCCGCCGTGCGCTACGCCAAGGCCAACAACAAGCAGGTCAGCATCAAGTCCGGCGGGCACAGCTGGGCGGCCAGTCACCTGCGCGACGGGGCGGTGCTACTCGACATGAGCCGGGTGGACCAGACCAGCATCGACACCGACAAGAGGACCGCGGTCGCCGGCCCGGGCAAGGGCGGCAGCGTGCTGGCCGCCGAGCTCGACGCCGTGGGGTTGTTCTTCCCCGCCGGCCACTGCAAGGGCGTCTGCATCGGTGGTTACCTGCTGCAGGGCGGCTACGGCTGGAACAGCCGGGTCGTGGGCCCCGCCTGCGAAAGCGTGATCGGCCTCGACGTGGTAACCGCCGACGGCGACCAGATCTACATCGACGCCGACAACCACCCGGATCTGTACTGGGCAGCCCGCGGTTCTGGACCGGGCTTCTTCGCCGTGGTCACCGCGTTCCACCTCAAGCTGTACAAGAAACCTGCCGTGCTGGGCAGCAGCTTCTACGCCTATCCCATCGAACTCGCCGACGACATCTTCACTTGGGCGCGCAACATCTCCGCCGATGTGGACCGCCGCGTCGAGCTGCAGATCGTGGCCACCAGCAGCGTGCCGAACGCGGGCATAGACCAGCCGGCGATCGTGATGGCCTCACCGGTGTTCGCCGACACCGAAGCCGAGGCCAAGGAGGCCTTCGGCATCCTGGACCGCTGCCCCGTCGTCGACAAGGCGCTGGCCGCGTTCCCGTATGCGCCGATGGCCCTTGCTGATTGGTACACCGCGGTGATGAGCAACTATCTCGAGGACCATCGGTACACGGCTGACAACATGTGGACCAACGCCTCGGCCGCCGAGCTGATGCCGGGTATCCACCGCATCCTGGACACGCTGCCGCCGCATCCGTCGCACTTCCTGTGGCTGAACTGGGGTCCCTCGCCGGAGCGTCAGGACATGGCCTACAGCCTGGAGAGCGAGATCTATCTCGCCCTCTACGCCGGCTGGATGGACCCGGCCGACGACGAAAAGTACGGCGACTGGCCACGTTCCAACATGGCGTCGATGGCGCCGTTGGCCACCGGCATTCAGCTGGCCGACGAGAACCTGGGCAAGCGGCCGGCGAGATTCGCCACGGACGACAGCATGGCCAAGCTCGACCGGGTACGGGCGCAATACGACCCCGACGGCCGGTTCCACAGCTGGATGGGACGACTCTGATGGCCGAGACGTATCTGGGCTACCGGGC
This sequence comes from Mycobacterium sp. BK086, assembly GCA_004362315.1. Lineage (GTDB taxonomy): Bacteria > Actinomycetota > Actinomycetes > Mycobacteriales > Mycobacteriaceae > Mycobacterium. The sequence goes on along the minus strand of SNWL01000006.1, from coordinate 457,268 downwards.
CGGCGACGGCGACACCGCATGGGGCAAGTACTTCAACCCGGAGATGGCCGAGCTGCCCCGGCACGCCGTCGTCGCGCTCGAGCACGGCCCGCAAGCCGATCAGGTGATGCTCGGATTCGATTCCGCGGCAACCATTCTCGACGAGGGATACCAGCAGACGGAGAACGGTTACGGCGAGCTTCGCGGCGGCGGCTTCCACGTCGCGATCCGCACCGACATGCCCGGCGTCACACCGGCGATGTGGGACTGGTGGTTCGCCTGGCACGGCAGCGAGTCCACCCGATACAAGCTGTGGCATCCGCGCGCGCACGCCTCCGCGCGCTGGGGTGACAGCGACGGCACCGGGTACGTCGGGCGTACCTCGATCATCGAGGAGTACCTGGGCTCGGCATACGCCAAGGCGGCCATCCAGTTCCTGGAGCCGTCCGCGCTGGGCCTCGACGCGTCCCGGCTGGGCGATGACCTCGCCGTGTGCGCGCGGCTGGGCTCCAGTGAGGTGCCGGTGGACACCGGCTGGTTCGTCCACCACGTCCGGGCTGTTCCCGGCGGGGCCGAAATGCGGTCCCGATTCTGGATGGGCGGTCCGTACACCGGTGTGCGGCGCGGCAACCGATTGACCGATTCGGTGATCCGGCCGATCGCGGCCCACCAACTGCCGGACCCGCGCGACCTGCTGGTGCACTGCTCACAGGAGATGAACCACCTGGCCGGCATCCTGCCCGCGATCTACGCCGAGTTCGCTGCCACCTGATCGCGGCGTGCTGCCGCGCGCGGAGTTTGCCAAATCCCCACCACCGCCAACCTGAGGGGTTATCTTCGGCGGGAGCAGCCTCAGGGTCGGATAAAGGGGTGGGGCAATGGTAGCTGCAGCGTTGATGGGCAGGATTCGGCGAGGATCGAAGGCCGGGGGTAGGAAGGCCGCGCTGGTCGGTGCATCGGCCGCCACCGCCGTCGCGATGACGATGGGTACGGTCGCGCCGCCGGTGGCGCCTTCGGCAAACGCCGCACTCACCCTCGACACGACCACCACCGGCCCGCTGCTGTGGCTTGCCGACCAGCTCGGGTTCAAGAGCTACACCTTCGACAATGTGCCGGTGGTGGGGTCGATCACGCTCGCCTTCGACTACAACCGGGCCGATCCCGTCGGGCTGTACAACGACCTGAATGCGGCGACGTTCGGCGGCTTCAACCCGATCAACGCCTCGTTCACCCGGCCCAACATTCTGGCCACCAGCCCGACCGGGCCGCTCATGGTTGCCTCGGGCACCGGCGTGCCCGCCGCGCTGGCGGCCTACCAGGCGATGCTGGCGAGCGCCAATGGCAACACCCCGGCCGGCTACACGCCACTGACCCCGTCGGGGAAGGTGAACATCTTCACCGGCAGTTCCTGCACCACGGGTCCGACCTGCGCGCAGGGTTATAACGTCACATACCTGCCGATTGCGTTGGTGCGCAACCCCGAAACGCCGAATGGCGGGCTGTACTCGCGTTTCGCGCCGGTCTTCAATCTGTTCGGGATGAACCCGGTCAGCCCCAACGCACAGTCCGGCGGGAGCGTCGGTATCAAATTCTCCAGCGGGTTCGTCAACGTCGCGCTCGGCTATGACATGTTGTCGGACTTCCCCGAGACGCTGAACCCGTTCGCGCTGGCCAACTCGTTCATGGCCAGTGTGCTGCCGACCTACCTGCTGGGCGGCGCGGAGTTGAAGGGTGCTGATCTCCCCACGATCGAGGGCAATCTGATCGCGCTGCTGACCCTGGGCGTGCCGAGCACCTCCTACAGCACCCTGGTGTCCACGGATCTTCCGCTGCTGGAGCCGCTGCGCCTGCCGTCGCGCATCCTCAACGAGGTCTTCAAGGCGGCGAAGATCCCGATCACGTTGGGCACGCCGCTGGCCGATGCGCTGCAGCCGGCGCTGTCGATTCTGGTCAACATCGGCTACACCGACGTGCAGACGCCGAGCGAGGGCGGCACCTACAACCGGACGTATGACCAATCGGGGCAATATGTTCCGTTCCTGTCGCAGGCGACGCTGACGCCGCAGGAGTGGGCAGCGGTTCCCCGCGATGTAGTCAAGGCTCTGTTCACCGGGTTCCGCGATGTGTTGACCGGCAAGCCGATGCAGTCGCCCAATACGCCGGATCCGGTGACGCCGGTGGAGCCGGAGCCTGCGGCCGCGTTGTCGACCACGCCGGTTGCCAGCGCGGCGACGACGTCTCCCACCGCCAAGTCCGCCAAGCCGTCGAAGAAGCTGAGTTCGACGACGAGCAAGAAGAGTTCAGCGCCGAAGGCGTCGGCGAAGAAGGGTGTCGGCGGATCGAAGCGAGCCGCCAGCTAGCCGAGTGTGCTTGTTGTGCACGGATTTCCAGTGAAATCAATGCACAACGAGCACAGTGGGTGACGGGCTACCCGCAGACGGCTCCGGTCGCGGCCGAGCCGACGAGCTTGATGTACTTGGCCAGCACGCCGGTCTTGTACACCGGCGGCAGCGGCTCGAAACCGACCTTGCGAGACTCGAATTCAGCCTCGTCGACCAGCAGGTCCAGCGTGCCCTTGCCGACGTCGAGCCGGATCTTGTCGCCGTCCTTGATGAAGGCGATCGGGCCGCCGTCGACGGCTTCGGGCGCGATATGCCCGACGCACAGACCCGTCGTGCCGCCCGAGAACCGGCCGTCGGTCATCAGCAGCACGTCCTTGCCGAGGCCCGCACCCTTGATGGCGCCGGTGATCGCGAGCATCTCGCGCATGCCCGGGCCGCCCTTGGGGCCCTCGTAGCGGATGACGACCACGTCGCCGTGAGTGATGGTGCCGTCCTCGAGAGCGTCGAGTGCTGCCCGCTCACGCTCGAAAACCCTTGCGGTGCCTTCGAACACATCGGAGTCGAAGCCGGCCGACTTGACCACCGCGCCCTCGGGAGCCAGCGAGCCGTGCAGGATCGTGATGCCGCCGGTCGGGTGGATCGGATTGTTCATCGCGCGCAGCACCTTGCCGTCGGGATCCGGCGGCTCGATGTGCGCGAGGTTCTCGGCCATGGTCTGGCCCGTCACGGTGAGGCAATCACCGTGCAAGAGGCCAGCGTCCAACAGAGCTTTCATCACCACCGGCACACCGCCGATCTCGTCGACGTGCTTCATCACGTGGCGACCGAACGGCTTGACGTCAGCCAGGTGCGGCACCTTCTGCCCGACCCGGGTGAAGTCCGCCAGCGAGAGCTCGACTCCTGCCTCGGCGGCGATCGCCAGCAGATGCAGCACCGCGTTGGTGGACCCGCCGAACGCCATCACCACGGCGATGGCGTTCTCGAACGCCTCCTTGGTGAGGATGTCGCTGGTGGTGATGCCGCGGCGCAGCATCTCGACAACGGCCTCACCGGACTTGCGCGCGTACTCGTCGCGGCGGCCGTCGATGGCGACCGGGGATGCGCTGCCCGGCAACGACATTCCCAGTGCCTCGGCCGCCGAGGCCATCGTGTTGGCGGTGTACATGCCACCGCAGGCGCCCTCGCCGGGACAGATCGCGCGTTCGATGATGTCGACGTCCTCGCGCGACATCAGTCCGCGCGCACACGCTCCGACAGCCTCGAAGGCGTCGATGATCGTGACTTCCTTCTCGCTACCGTCGGTGAGCTTCGCGACGCCAGGCATGATCGAGCCGTTGTAGAGGAAGACGCTCGCCAGGTTCAGGCGGGCCGCGGCCATCAGCATGCCGGGGATCGACTTGTCGCAGCCGGCCAGCAGCACCGATCCGTCCAGGCGCTCCGCCTGCATGACGGTCTCGACGCTGTCGGCGATGACCTCGCGGGACACCAGCGAGAAGTGCATGCCCTCATGACCCATCGAGATGCCGTCGGACACCGAGATGGTGCCGAACTCGAGCGGGTAGCCGCCGGCGGCGTGCACGCCGGTCTTGACCGCCTGCGCGAGCCGCTGCAGCGACATGTTGCACGGGGTGATCTCGTTCCACGACGAGCCGACGCCGATCTGCGGCTTGGCCCAGTCGTCGTCGCCCATGCCTACCGCGCGGAGCATGCCGCGCGCGGCGGTCTTCTCCAGACCGTCGGTGACGTCACGACTGCGGGGCTTGATATCGGGCGTTTGAGTCACCGGACAAGTATGCCGTGGTCGTGGGTGGTCACCAAATTCTTTTGATACCCCCGAGGGGTATTCAGGTACGGTGGGCTCATGATGTCCACGCCCGTCCGCTTCGTGGCGGTCACCGCAGCCCTGGCCACCGCCGTCGTCGTCTCCTCGTGTAGCAAGTCCGAGGATCACAGCGAGCACGACCACCCGGCGACCACCACCAGTTCTACCGTGGCGGCGCACAACGCCGACGACGTCATGTTCGCGCAGATGATGATCCCGCATCACCAGCAGGCCGTTGATCTCGCGGCCATCGCTGCCGTACACACCACCAACCAGGCCGTCCGCGCCCTGGCGGGCAAGATCTCCACCGAGCAGCAGCCGGAGATCAACGCGATGAAGGCACTGCTGCTGCAGTGGGATGTCGACCCCAACGCGATGCCCGAGCACGGCGGCCACGGCGCCGGCATGCAGGGCATGGTCGATGACGCGACGATGACCAGACTCAAGTCGCTCAACGGGCCGCAGTTCGACACACTGTGGCTGCAGGCGATGATCGGCCATCACCAGGGGGCCATCGAGATGGCCAAGGCCGAGATCGCGAACGGGCAGAGCGCCGACATGACCGCGATGGCCAAGACCATGATCGCTGCGCAGCAGGCCGAGATCGACCAGATGAAGCAGATGCTGGGAGGGTAAATGACTGGCGCACATGGATATTCGGCGCGCAAGGAAAACTACGCCAAGCGGCTGCGCCGAATCGAGGGCCAGGTCCGCGGCATCGCCAAGATGATCGACGAGGACAAGTACTGCATCGACGTGCTGACCCAGATCAGCGCCGTCAACAGTGCGTTGCAGTCGGTGGCGCTGGGTCTGCTCGATGAACACCTCGGCCATTGCGTCAGCCATGCCGTCGCCGAAGGTGGCGACGAGGCCGACAAGAAGCTGGCCGAGGCCTCGGCCGCGATCGCCCGGTTGGTTCGCTCCTGACCTAGGCAATGTCCGCCGGTTTCGGACGGGCAGCCGATACCGTGGCCGGGTGTCCTCAGTGCCGATTCGCACCGGCCCGTGGACACCGAGGGTGACGGCGGCGTTGGCCGTGCTCGCCGCGGCGGCGTTCATCTATGTCACCGCCGAGATCATGCCGGTCGGTGCCCTGCCCGCCATCGCACGCGACCTAGACGTCAGCGAGGCCGTGGTCGGCACCCTGCTGGCCAGTTATGCCCTGGTCGCCGCGGTGGCCACGATGCCGCTCGTGCGGTGGACGGCGACCTGGCCGCGGCGGCGCACCCTGATGTGGACGCTGGCCTGCCTGTCGGTGTCGCAGTTGATCTCCGCACTTGCGCCGACGTTCACGGTGCTGGCCGTCGGCCGAGTGCTGTGCGCGCTGACCCACGGACTGATGTGGTCGGTGATCGCGCCGATCGGCGCGCGCCTGGTGCCACCCAGCCATGCCGGTCGCGCCACCATGGCCGTCTACGTCGGCACCGGGCTGGCCCTGGTCGTCGGCAGCCCGCTGACCGCGGCGATGAGCGAACTGTGGGGCTGGCGGCCGGCGGTCGGTGCGATCACGGTCGCGTCGGTGGTGGTGCTGGTGGCGGCGCGGATCGCACTCCCCGCGATGGCGATGGAAGGTGCGGCTGAGGGCGTCCACCCGCAGCGGGGCGGCCACCACCGCAATCGGCCGCTGGTGATGCTGTGCGCGCTGACCCTGGTGGGTGTCACCGCCCATTTCATCTCCTACACGTTCATCGTGGTGGTCATCCGCGATGTGGTCGGCGTGCACGGCGCGCATCAGGCCTGGCTGCTTGCCGCCTACGGCGTCGCCGGGTTGACCGGCATGGCGCTGTTGGCGCGGCCGGGGGACCGGCGGCCGAAGCTCGCGGTCGTGGGATGCCTCGCGGGCTCGTCGCTGGCCTTCGCGACGCTGGCGGCGCTGGGCTACGCCGACCGGCATGTCCTGGCCGCGTCCCTGGTGGGGGCGGCGGCGATCATCCTGTGGGGGTCGACGGCCAACGCGATGCCGCCGATGCTGCAAGCGGCCGCCATGCGGCACTCGCCGGACGACCCGGACGGCGCCTCGGGTCTGTACGTGGCGATGTTCCAGGTCGGCATCATGGCCGGATCGCTGACCGGAGGCGTGCTCTATCAACGGGCCGGGGTGGCCGCCATGCTCACCGCGTCGGGTGCCTTGATGCTGGCGGCGTTGGTCTGCGTGATGTTCAGCCGAGGGCTGTTCGCTCTCGCTCCGGCTACCAGCGAAAAGTAACGCTTGTCACCGTCTGCCCGACTATCTGCACAGTTCAGAGCGTTGACGGGGTTCGAGGCCAGGTTCGCTGGCGAATGAACTCTTCAGGCGCACCCAGCGTGTTATGCGAGACTGGGTCAACGTCGGTACGAGGGAGTTTTGGTTATGACGCTGCGGGTGAAGGGGGCGATCGCCGCCACGTTATGCGTGGTCGGAGTGGCCGCCGGAATCAGTCTCGGCAGCGGATCGGCACTGGCCGATCCCGACCAAGCGCCCACCGATCCCGGGATCGTGGACGTGCCGCCGGCCCAGGTGCCGCCGCCCGATCCGTTCGCGCCGCCGCCCGCCGACCCGGCCGCGTTCCCGCCGCCTGCACCGGCACCCGATCCGTTCGCACCCCCGCCGCCTCCGCCGGCTGATCCGTTCGCGCCGCCGCCGGCTGACCCGCTGGCCGCGCAGCAGACCGCGCCTCCCGCCGGCTCGGTCAAGGGCCAGAACCCGCTGCCCTACACCGGCGACCCGGTGTTCGCGCCGCCGTCATTCAATCCGGTCAACGGTGCGATGGTCGGTGTCGCCAAGCCGATCATCATTAACTTCGCCCGTCCGATCGCCAACCGGCCGATGGCCGAGTCGGCGATCCACATCTCGTCGGTGCCCCCGGTTCCGGGTGCGTTCTACTGGACCACCGACACCCAGGTGCGCTGGCGGCCCTACGCCTTCTGGCCGCAGGGCACCGTCGTCAACATCGACGCCAGTGGCGCGAAGTCCAGCTTCCGCGTGGGTGACGCCCTGGTGGCCACCGTCGACGACAAGACGCATCAGATGACCGTGACCAAGAACGGCGCGGTGGTGAAGACCATGCCGGTCTCGATGGGCAAGCCCGACGGCAAGCACGAGACCAAGAACGGCACCTACTACGTGCTGGAGAAGTTCCCGGACATCATCATGGACTCGGCCACCTACGGCGTGCCGAACACCTCACCCGAGGGATACAAGCTCAAAGTCCAATACGCCGTGCGCATCGACAACAGCGGTGCCTTCGTTCACAGCGCCCCGTGGTCGGTGGCCGACCAGGGCAAGCGCAACGTCAGCCACGGCTGCATCAACCTGTCTCCGGACAATGCGAAGTGGTTCTACGACAACTTCGGCAGCGGCGACCCGATCGTGATCAAGAACTCGGTGGGGCTCTACAACAACCCGGACGGCGCCGACGACTGGCAATGGCAGCTGGCTTAACCGGGCTTAGCAAGCTCAAAGCTTAGGCACAGCAACGCCCCTCACAATGGGGTTCGTGCCGCCATCAACGTCGCCGACACCGACGCCCGCGCCGCCGGCACCCTTGCCGCAGCTACCCGCGCCTGACATGCACCAGTACGCCCACGGGGTTTCACTGCTGGGCGGCTGGTTGCCGTTGACTCTCGAGATCGTCGCGGTGGTTGCGCTACTAGTCGCGATCGGCTGGCGCAGGACCCGGCGCTGGTGGCTGGTGTGGTTGCCGATCTGCGTCGTGGTCGGTGTGCTCGGCGCGTTGGCCGCATTCGAATACATCAACTCCGAAGGCTTGGCATCGGATCCGGCGCCCTTCTACTTGTGGATCTGGATCGGGGTTTTCGCCGCGGGCATCGCGGTGGCGGTACTGGGCTGGCGCGGAAATCCTTGGTGGCGACGAGGTGTCGCGCTGCTGGCGATTCCGTTGACGCTGCTGACGGCGCTGCTCGCACTGAACAAATGGGTGGGCTACTACCCGAGCGTGCAGACCGCGTGGGGAGCGCTGACCGCCGGTCCGTTGCCGAATGAGATCGACGCCGCCGACCTTCCTGGCCTGCGGAACACCGTGCAGACCACGGGCAAACTGGTCGAGGTCGACATTCCCTCTGATGCAAGCGGATTCAACCATCGCAACGAGTACGTCTACCTGCCGCCGGCCTGGTTCGCCGGCCCCACCCCGCCGACGCTGCCCGTCATCATGATGGTGGCCGGCGAGTTCAACACGCCCGCTGACTGGCTGCGTACCGGCAATGCGATGCCCATCATCGACGGGTACGCCCAGAGCCATGGCGGCCAGGCGCCGATCTTCGTGTTCGTCGACACCGGCGGGAGTTTCAACAACGACACCGAATGCGTCAACGGGCCGCGCGGCGACTCCGCCGACCATCTGACCAAAGACGTCCGGCCTTATGTCATAGACCATTTCGGCGTTTCCGACCAGGCCGCCAACTGGGCGATAGTGGGCTGGTCGATGGGCGGCACCTGCGCGATCGACCTGACCGTGATGCATCCGGAACTGTTCAGCACGTTCGAGGACATCGCCGGTGACCACGGGCCGACCGCTGGTACCAAGGATCAGACGATCAGCCGCCTCTACGGCGGGAACGCGGCGGCATGGGATCAGTTCGACCCGCAGACCGTGATGCTCAAACACGGTCCCTATCAAGGGGTCGCGGGCTGGTTCGAGGACACCGTCAAACCCGCCAACGCCGCATCGCCCTACGGCGGTGGGCACCGGCCGACGTCCGACGCGCCCGCGGGCTTCGGCGGCCACGACGACGTCCGCGACTCCGACGAGGCCGGTGCGGCCGACGACCTGTGCGCGACCGCACAGAAGGTGGGTATCAGCTGCTCGGTGCACCGGATCATCAGCGGGCACACCTGGCAGTTCGCCGAGCGGTCGTTCTCCGACGCCCTTCCGTGGCTGGCAGCTCAGATCAAGACGCCGGGTTCGGCCCCGGCGCCGAACGCCTGACACCCACCGCTGCCGCGGCAAGGCAGGCCAGCGCGACGATCGCCGCGAACCACGGGAACACCTGTGCCAGTGGCCATTTGGTGGCGGCCCAGCCGGCTGCGATCGTGGGCAGCGCCATCGCGGTATAGGCCAGCAGATAGAACGCCGACATCGTCTCGCCGCGCCGGTCGGCCGGCACCACGTCGGACAGGTGGCGTAGCGAGCCACCGAACCCGAGCCCGAACGTCGCGCCCAGCAGGGCGGCCGCGACGAACACCAACGCCCAGTGATGAGTGTGCAGAACGGGAATCGTCAGCAGCAGCGCGCCGGCCATCCCGATGTCGCCGATCACCGCGGAGCGTCGAGCCGGCACCCGGGTGGCAACCAGTTGGGCCATCGCCGCCGAGAACGCCGTCACCCCGACCACGCCGCCACCGAATACCAGGTTGTGCACGTGGGTCTGCTCGGCGGCCAGTGACGGATACAGCGACAACAGCACACCCAGCACCGACCACGACGCCATCGCGCCCAGGGCGGCGAACCAGAAGTCGTCGCGAATCTGTTGCGGCACAGCCGGCTTACTGATGCGGATGCGGCCGCCGGTACGCCCGGCATGCGTCTCTCGTAGCGCCACCACACCGACGCCGACGACGGCGCACACCACGGCGACGACCGCATACGGGGTGCGCAGCGGGTGGGCGACGTATTGGGCCAGCACCGACGAGCCGACGATCGCGACGGTCATGCCGATGTTGAAGCTGACTCCGCTGAGCTGTCCGGACCGCACACCGTGGTGTGGCCGCAGGTCCAGCAATGCGGCCGCGGCGGCCACCACGATCGAGCCCACCGCGGCGCCATGAATGGTCCGGGCCAGCAGCAGCATCTCGATGCTGTCGGCGATCAGGAAGATGCCGAGGCCGGCGATCAGGGCGATCAGCGCGCCGAGCAGGACGGGCTTACGGCCGACGACGTCGGAGATCCGGCCGGACACCAGGACCGCCGCCAGTGCGGCGAAGGCGTACACCGCGAAAACGATGGTGGTGGCCAGCGGGGTGAGATGCCAGTTCGACTCGTAGATGCCGTAGAGCGGCGCGGGCAGGCCCGAGACCCCTAGCGCGACGCCGCTGAGCACGAGAAGCAGCGGGTACGCCCAGCGCTGACCGGTGACGTGACTCGCGTGTGGCTCGTCAACGCAGGCCATGACGACTCCCGTATGTTTGACAGCTATCGAACTTGCTTGAGCGTACGCTTGGTTTGATAACGATCAAACTTCGCAGGTGGTGATGGAGGACACAACCATGGCTGAGCCAGCGCCATTCCCGCCGGAGAGCTATCCCTCCCACCCGGTCGCGGCCCTGCACCTGGTGCTGGCCGCGCTGCAGGATCCAGTGCGCCTGGAAATGGTCCGGCGGCTACGCAACGCGCAGGCGCCGCTGCAATGCAGCGCGCTCTACGACGGCATCAACAAATCCACTGCCACGCATCACTTCAAGATTCTGCGCGAGGCCGGGGTGACCGAGCGGTTGGTGCTCGGCGGGCTCACTCATCAGCGGCTGCGCGCCGACGAGCTCGACGCGGCGCTGCCGGGGCTACTGGCATCGGTGGTCGACGGCGCCAACCGCGAAGCCGCCGCCCGCTGACCTACCAGCTTCCGCGGTGCACCACCTCGGTGAAGGGGCGCCGACTCGGCTTGTGAATCGGAGCGAGCGGACGGTCTGCTGGGTAGCCGAGGCCCAGCAGATACGCGACGAGATAGCCGTCGGGGACGCCGAGAATCGCGCGAGCCTTGTCCTGGTCGCCGATTGCCGAGTGGCCGGTGCCCACACCCAGGTCGGTGGCCGCGATCGCCATCGCCATGGTGGCCTGGCCCAGGTCGTACTGGTCGAGGAGCTTCGTACGCTCGTCGGGCGGCTCGGGAATCACCAGGGCGATCGCGGCCTGTGCCCCAGCGATATGCCCTGCGCCCACCCACACAGTCGAAAGCTCTTGCAGCTGAGCGTGATCGGTGACGATCACGAAGTCCCAGTGCTGGTTGTTGCGCGCCGACGGGGCCCGCCAGCCGGCCTCGAGGATCTGGTCGATGTCAGCCTCGGGGATCGACGTCGCCGTGTAGCTGCGAACGTTGCGCCGCGCCCGGATGGCGTCCCAGGCGTCCATCAGCTCCAGATCCGCACGCGATGTTCGGGTTCCAGGTACAGCTCGTCATCGGTGCTGACCTCGAACGCGTCGTAGAACGCGTCCATGTTGCGGATCACGCCGTTGCAGCGGAACTCCGGCGGCGAGTGCGGATCGGTGGCCAAACGTCGAATGGCCTCGGCCTCACGCGATTTCGTGCGCCACACCTGAGCCCAGCCGAAGAACACGCGCTGCTGACCGGTCAGTCCGTCGATCACCGGGGCCTCCTTGCCGTCCAATGACAGCTCATAAGCGAGCAGCGCGATGGACAGCCCGCCAAGGTCGCCGATGTTCTCGCCGACCGTGAAGGCTCCGTTGACGTGGTGGGACGACTCGAGCCCGCGCGGAACGAACGTCTCGTACTGCTCGATGAGCGCCTTGGTGCGTACCCCGAACTCGGCGCGATCCTCGTCGGTCCACCAGTCGACCAGGTTGCCGTCACCGTCGTATTTGGCGCCCTGGTCGTCGAATCCGTGACCGATCTCGTGACCGATCACTGCGCCGATACCGCCGTAATTGGCCGCGTCGTCGGCCTCGGCGTCGAAGAACGGCGGTTGTAGGATCGCGGCGGGGAAGACGATCTCGTTCATGCCGGGGTTGTAATAGGCGTTGACCGTCTGCGGCGTCATGAACCACTCGTCGCGGTCGACCGGCCCGCCCAGCTTGGCCAGCTCGCGGTCATGTGCGACCTCGTTACCGCGAATAACATTGCCGTACAGATCGTCTCGATCGATCACCAGCGTCGAGTAGTCGCGCCACTTGGCGGGATAGCCGATCTTGGCGGTGAACTTGTCCAGCTTGGCCAGCGCGCGTTGGCGAGTGGCCGGCGTCATCCACTCCAGGTCGTTGATGCTGACCCGGTAGGCCTCGCGCAGGTTGTCGACGAGAACGTCCATGCGGGCCTTGGCATCCGGCGGGAAGTGTTGTTCGACATACATCCGGCCGACCGCGTCGCCCATCAGGCTTTCCACCAGTGACACCGCCCGCTTCCAGCGGTCGCGGATTTGCTCGGTGCCCGACAAGGTGCGGCCGTAGAAGGCGAAGTCCTCGGCCACCAGGGCGTCGGTCAACACGGCGGCGCGGCCGTGGATCAGCCGCCAGCGTGCCCAATCCTGCCAGTCGGCGAAGTCGTGGCTCGACCACAGCTCGGCGAACGCCGTCAGGTAATCGGGCTGGCGCACAACCAGTTCCGCGACAACCTCCGGTGTCGTGCCCTGTGCGGCGATCCAGCCCGCCCAGTCGAAGCCGGGCGCCTCGTCCGTGAGATCGGCGAACGCGCGCAGGTTGTAGGTCAGGTCGGCATCGCGGCGCTTGACGACATCCCAGTGCGCGGCAGCCAATTTGGCCTCCAGAGCCACGATCCGGGCTGCCCGATCGGCGTGGTCGTCGGCCGTGCCGCCCAGCACCAGGGCGAACATCGCGGCAATGTGCGCGGGGTAGGCGCCCAGGATCGCGGCGTGCTGCTCGTCTCGGTAGTACGACTCGTCGGGCAGGCCCAGCCCCGACTGTGACGCATGCAGCAGATAGCGCGAGGAGTTCTTCGAGTCGGTGTCGATATAGAGCCCGACACCGCCGCCCACGCCGGTGCGTTGCAGGGCCCCGATCACCGCCGCCAGCGCGACCGGGTCGGCCGCGGCATCGATGGTCGCCAGCTCGTCGAGCAGGGGTTGCACGCCGCGGCGCTCGACGACGTCCTCGGCCAGGAAGCTGGCGTACAGGTCGCCGATGCGCTGCTCGTCGGTTCCCGGCGCACCGCTGGCCTGGGTGATCAGCTCCCGAACCTGCTCTTCGGCCCGGTCGTACAGCGTGCGAAACGCGCCGTCGGTGGCCCGGTCCCCGGGGATGGTGTATTCGGTCAGCCAACGTCCGTTGACGTGGCCGAACAGGTCATCTTGCGGGCGAACCTCGGCCTCGACGTGGGAGAGGTCGATACCCGAGCGCAGTGCTTCTACCGTCACCCAACCATCCTTACCAGAGGTCAGACCGCGGCGTCTGGCCCGTGAGCGGCCCGGTAGCCTCGCTTCATGCCTGAGCCCGAAAAGACGGTGCAGTCTGACGCGGACGAGGCGCCCAAGCGGGTGTTCTCCGCGTACGGCGTCGCCTCGGCGGTGCTCGGGCTGGTGTCGGTGGCCGCGATCGTGCTGGGCACGTTGATCTGGACGGGACACCGCGACGCCACCGATGAGCGCGCCTACCAGACCCGGGTGATGGCCGCGGCCGCGGACTGGACCGGTGTGCTGATCAACATGAACGTCGACAACGTCGACGCCAGCCTGCAGAAGCTGCACGACGGCACCGTCGGGCAGCTCAACTCTGATTTCGAAGCCGCGATCACGCCCTACCGCGAGGTCGTCCGGACGTTGAAGGCCCGCACCACCGGACAGATCGACTCGGTGTCCTTCGAATTGGTCCACCACGACCTCGACGTGCAGCCGGGGCAGCGTCCGCAACCGGCAGCCGCGTTGCCGCCGGAACTGGCCCAGCGCACCGACAACGTCCTGGTCGTCGCAACGTCGGTCAGCGAGAACGCCGGCGACAAGCCGGCCACCGTGCGCTGGAATCTGCGCCTTGGCGTCTCCGAGGTGAACGGCAAGCTGATGATCTCGCGGCTGGAGTCGCTGCGATGAGGAATCTGGCCCGGGTGCTGGCCTTCGACGTCGCCGCGCCGCTCGCGGCGATCGCCGCACTGCTGGCGATCGGCGTCGTCCTCGAGTGGCCGTTGTGGTGGGTGTCGTTGTGTTCGGTGCTATGCCTGCTCATCGTCCAGGGCATCGTCGTCAATTTCGTTCTGTACCGCCGTGATTCGGTGACCGTCGGCACCGACGACGACGGCCCCGGGCTGCGCCTCGCGGTTGTCGGGCTGGCCAGCGTGGCAGTGGTGGCCGCGGTCGTCGTCGGCTATCTGCAGTGGACGCAGCCCGACGAGGACTTCACCCGCGACTCCGCGGACGTGGTGCGCATCGCCACCGCTGTCTCCGAGGCCACCGCCACCTTCAGCCCCGCCGACCCGCTGTCGTCGATCGACCGGGCCGCATCGTTCATGGCGCCCGAGCGGGCAGACGCGTTCAAGGGTGAGTTCGGCAAGGCCACTTCGGATTTGGCGAAGAAGAACATCTCCGCCTCGGCCCAGACCATCTCCGCGGGCCTGGAGGCGCTCGGCCCCTCAGCGGCCAGTGTGGCCGTGGTGATGCGAGGAACCCAGAGCCAGCCCGGTCAGCAGCCGAGCACCGCCGTGCTGGCGCTGCGGGTGGGGCTGGCCAAGCAGGACGATCGGTGGGTCGTCCTCGACATCGCGCCGATCAACGCCCGATGAGCCGGGCGTAGTCGACTTTCAGACACCGGTCCATCACCACACGCAGACCCGCGGCCGCAGCCTGTTCGCCGACCTCGTCGTGCCACAGACCCTGTTGCAGCCAGAGGTATTTGGGGCGCGGGTTCAACGCGAGGGTCTCGGCCAGAACCGCGGGCAGATCGTCGTAGCGGCGGAAGACGTCGACCATGTCCGGCACGACGGGCAACGCGGCCAGTGACGGGTAGACGGGCTTTCCGTCGATTTCGGAGACGTTCGGGTTCACCGGGTACAGCTCGAAATCACTGTTCCTGGCCAGGTATTGGTACACCTCGTTGCTGGGCCGGGCCGGATTGTCCGAAACGCCGACCACCGCGACCGTGCGGGTGTCACGCAGAATCTGTTGCAGCTCAGCCGAATCCTGGCCCATCGAGAAGGGCACCGCCACGGGCTACTCTCCGCCGGACGCGCGCTGGGCGCGCATCTTGGCGAAGCGGTCCGACAACCGGCGCATCCGGATCATCAGTGACGCCGGCGGGCTGACCGTCCCCTCGAGGTAGGCGGCCAGATCCGGCTGGGCGACGCCGATACGGGAGGCGAACTCCTGCACGGCAAGCCCGGACCGGTCGAGCAGCAACCGCACATGGCGGGCCGCCTCGGCGCGTTCGTTGGCTTCCAGGTGTGCGCGCGACCGGACCAGAACCTCCGACAGCGCCTTGGAGATGCCGTAGGGCTGCGAGTGCTCCAGCACTTCCTCGACCTGGCGGGCGGTGCGGCCGTAGGGATCACGCTTGATCGCCACGACGATCCGCTGCCAGACGGTGACGTCACCGGTTTCCAGCGCGTCCCGGATCGAGGCCGTCGGCCAGAACTCGACGGGTCGGCTGTCGGCGAAGGACTGCGTGGCCGGCGCGGGCATGGCATCGCGATCCGCAGCCACCGTCACCTCGCCTCCTCCAGGATCGCCACCGCCACCGAAAGGCAACGCTGCCTGATCCGCTCCCATTCGGCTGCCCCTTCCGGTCCCGCCCACCGGACGTCGTCGTCGACGTCGGACGGGTTGGGATCGGCGAGCCGCCGCACCAACTGGGTTGTCACCCATTGTCGCTTAGATTGTCCAGAACAGTAATACCGGTCCATGCCACCGAGTACCACCGCTGCGGCCTCGGTATCCATCACACCGACCAGGTCGGCGAACTCCGCGAAGTCCGACCGGCTGTTGCGGCACATGATCAGGTAGGCCTGCATCCGCAGCGTCTCGGCGCAGGTCGGGATCTGCAGCCGGTCGCCGGTCGGCAGCTGGACATTCGTGGTCTCCACCGGGCTCAGCCGCTCGACCGACGGGTGCGCCAGATCGGCCCCGGTTTCCAGGGCATCCAGCGCGATGGCGAGCCGCCCGCGCCACATGGTGACCGGGTGCACCGGCCGGGGTGCGGCCATCCTGGCGCTGCGGTAGCCCCGAATCAGCTTGACCGTCGCGGTGCTGCCCGCACCGACGCGCATCGGCAGCGCCCGGGCGTCGTCGCTGCCCTTGACCTTGCCCGCCAGTTCGCTGCAGCCGGTGAACGCCAGGGGGTCGGCGACGCTGACGGCGTCGGGCGCCAGGTTCTTCAGCCGGGCCGCGCCCTTGACCACCATCTTCAGATCCGCGCTCGGCGGCACGAGCGAGGAGATGTCGTCGGGGATGACCACGAGGTCGCCGAGGTCCACCTTCGGCAGCGGCTTCTCGAAGTCCACCGACGGCAGGATGCGGGCCAACCAGGCCGGCAGCCACCAGTTCCACTGGTCGAACATGGCCATCAGCGCCGGCACCAGGACCAGCCGAACGATGGTGGCGTCCACGGCGATTGCCACCGCGCACGCCACGCCCAGCTCGGCCACCAGCGGCATGCCGGCGAACGCGAACCCGGTGAACACCGCGATCATGATCAGCGCGGCGCTGGTGATCGTGCGGGCGCTGGTGGACACGCCATAGGCGACGGCGTCGCGGGTGTCACCGGCTTGTAGATAGCGCTCCCGGATCCGGGTCAGCAGGAAGATCTCGTAGTCCATCGACAGGCCGAACGTCATCGCCAGGACCAGCGGCGGAATCGTGCTGTCGATCGACGTGATCTTCTCGAAGCCGAGCCCTTCCAGCCAGCCCCATTGGAAGACCATCACCAGGCTGCCGTAGGCGGCCGCGACGGACAGCACCGTCATCAGCACGCCCTTGAACGCCAGGAACACCGACCGCACGGAGATCAGCAGCATCACGAACGCGATCGCCGCGACGAATACGAACACCAGGGGCTGGGTGTGGCCGACCCGGTCGTCGAAGTCCTTGATCAGCGCGGTGGGGCCGCCGACGTCGATCTGGGTGCCGGACGCCGCCGGCAGCGCATGCAGATGCGCCCGCATCCAGTCGATGGAATTGCGCGCACCGAGGTCCTCGGGGTCCACCGACAGCACGGCGGAGAGCAGGGCGCTGCCGTTGTTGTCGGCGAATGCCGGTTTGGAGACCGAGACGACGTCAGGCGCCTTGGCCATCTCGGTGCCGATGGCTTCGAGCGCGGGGGCGTTCGCGGGATCGGATGCGCCGCCCTTCGGGAACGTGACGAGCACGCGCACCGGGCCCAATGCGCCGGGGCCCAACGCTTCGGCGGCGGCCGCGACGCCGCCGCGGATCTCGTGGGACGACTTGAACTGTCGCTGCATGCTGTTGCCCAGCACCATCGAGAACGCCGGTGCGGCCATCAGCAACAGGACCAATGTCGCCGCCAATGCCGACAACCAGGGCCGGCGCATGACCTCGTGGACCCAGCGGGTCCAGAACCGCGACTGGGTCGCCTCCGCACGCCGGGACCATTGCAGCATCGAGGAACGCTTGGCCACCGACCGGCCGAACGTGGCCAGCACGGCCGGGATGAGCGTGACCGACGTCAGCACGGCGATCGCGACCGCCAGGATCGCGCCGGTGGCCATCGAGCGCAGCACGGGTGTGTTGATCAGGTAGATGCCGGTGAGTGAGGCGATCACGGTCAGGCCAGACAGCAGCACCGCCAGACCCGAGGTGGCCATGGCCGCGTCGGCCGCCTGTTTGGGATCGCGCCCGGCGCGCAGTTCCTCGCGGAAACGCATCAGGATGAACAGCGAATAGTCGACGGCCAAGGCGATACCGAACATCGACACCGTGGACGTGACGAACACCGACATCGTGGTGACGGTGGACAACAGATAGACCACGCCCATCGTCACCACGACCGTGCACAGTCCGAGTGCCAGCGGGACGGCGGCGGCGGCCAGGGATCCGAACACCGCGAGCAAGACAATCAGGACGATCGGAAGGTTCCAGCGCTCGGCCTCGGCGATGTCGTGTTTGGTCGTCGTCTGGGCCGCGGCACCGAGTGCACCCTGGCCGATCACGTACAGCCGCACCCGGCCGTCCCGGATCTGCCCGGGCTGGTCACCGTCGACACCGATCTTCTGGCGCAATTGGCGCGCGACGTCGACGGCGCCGGTGTTGTGGAAGTCCAGCCGTAGCGAGACCACATAGGGCTTGTCCGGGGCAGGTGCGGGCTGGGCGGGGTTGGGAACCACCACGACGCTGGGGGTGCCTTTTGCTATCTCTTCCAACTTGGCGACGGCGGCGTTCATATCGTCGTAGCTGGCGTCGGCACGCGGAGCGGCGACCAGGGCCAGCGGGGAGGCGCCCTGCTCGGGGTAGTGGTCCTCGAGTTGATACTGCACATGCAGCGACTGTGAGCCGGCCACGTCGAAGCCGCCACCGGTCAGGTGGTTGGACTCGGTGAGGGCCAGATATACGGCCGGCACCAGGGCCAGCAACCAGCATGTGAAAACCAGCCAGCGGAATCTGCGCAGGTTGCTGCTGAGGCGCATCATGAACTGCTGGATGTCGATCTCCCCGCATTCTCCCCGGGTTACTTGGCTGCGAGCGTACCGCAGATAGCTGTGCGGTGACCTGCCGTGATGGGCGGTCTTAGCTGTATTGAGACCTCCTGATCAGGTGCTCGTAACCGACGCTGAAGTGGCAGCTGCGCCGCCGCCGATGGCAGGATGTGCGCTGAGAAGTTCACCGGGTCGGGGAATTAGCCGGGTGGCAGCGCTGCTGCGGCACGGCTTGTTGTCAGCGAACCCGAGGAGTCCCCATGGCAGCGTTCACCCTCTCGACGACTGAGGTGCTGCGCCGCGGCCTGTGTGCGGTGCTGGCCGCGACGGCCGCCGGGGGCGTGGGCGCACTCGCGCTGTCGGCCACCCCGGCGACGGCCGCATCGGACCCCTGTGCGGCCAGTTCGATCGCCAAGACCGTCGGCACCGTCGCCACCAACACCGGCACATACCTGGACAGCCACCCGCAGACCAACCAGGCGCTGACGACGATCTCGCGGCAGCAGGCCGGCCCGCAGACCGTGGCGGCGCTGAAGACCTATTTCGACGCCAATCCCGATGCGGCCAAGGACTTGCAGACCCTCCAGCAGCCGCTGACGAGTCTGTCCACCCAGTGCACGTTGCCGGTGAGCCTGCCGCAGCTGCTCGGCTTGCTGCAGTCGGCCCAGGCGGGTGGCCTGCCCGGCGCCGGGCAGTCGACGATCCCGGGTGTGGCGACCCCACTGCCGGGTGTGACGACCGCGCAGCAGGTCGCCGGGACGCAGGTGCCGTCCAGCGGCGGCCCGCTACCTGGGCCTGCGGCGGTCACTACCCGCTGATCGACGCGGCGTTGGGCACCGCGGAATGGGGCCCTGACCAGCCGCATTGGAACATTCTCACGATTGGTTAAGCTCAAGGCGCGAAAGTCTGCAGCAATTCTGCTTAGCTTTCTTCTGTCAGTAGCGGTTACTGGCATGGCTTCTCCCCACCCGCTTAAGGAGTCCGAGCATGTCTGTTAATGCCCGTCTGGCCCGTCGCGCGGTCGTCGGTGTGATCGGGACGGGCGCCGTCGCCGGCGCGATCCTGGTTGGCGCCCCGTCCGCGCTCGCCGATCCGCCGCCGAACTGCACCGCTGCCGACCTTGCCGGGGTCGCCGCGGGTGTGTCCGCCGCGACGTCGGCGTACCTGTTCACGCATCCGGACGTCAACGCCTTCTTCACCGGTCTGGAGGGTGCGCCGCGCGACACCATCCGCTCCGAGGTGAAGCAGTACCTGGACTACAACCCGACGGTGAAGGCCGAGCTGCAGGGCATCCGCCAGCCGTTGGTTGACCTCAAGAACCGCTGCGGCAGCGCCCCTGACGTTCCTGTCTCCTAGCTCGGCAGTGCGGGTAGGACAGCAGCCCGCGCAGGAAGGCGCCGGCCGCACCGTCCTGATGGTCGATGATGACCCGGATGTCCGGACCTCGGTCGCACGCGGTTTGCGGCATTCGGGGTTCGACGTCCGGGTCGCGGCGACCGGCAAGGAAGCTCTGCGGCTCTTGGCGAATGAGAATCACGACGCGTTGGTTCTCGACGTTCAGATGCCCGAGCTCGACGGTGTCGCGGTGGTGACCGCCTTGCGCGCGCTGGGGAACGATATTCCGATCTGTGTGCTGTCGGCACGCGACACCGTCAACGACCGCATCGCCGGTCTGGAGGCGGGCGCCGACGACTATCTGACGAAGCCCTTCGACCTGGGTGAGTTGGTGGCGCGGCTGCACGCGCTGCTGCGGCGGGCGGCGAGCTCGCACGAGGGTTCGGACGCCGTCACCATCGGACCGCTGACCATCGACACCGCCCGCCGGCTGGTGTTCGTCAACGGCGACCGGGTCGAGCTGACCAAGCGTGAGTTCGATCTGTTGGCGGTGCTGGCCGAGAACTCCGGTGTGGTGCTGTCCCGGCAGCGTCTGCTGGAGTTGGTGTGGGGCTACGACTTCGAGGTCGACACCAACGTCGCCGACGTGTTCATCAGTTACCTGCGCCGCAAGCTTGAGCGCGAGGGTGTCCCGCGGGTGATCCACACGGTGCGGGGAATCGGTTACGTGTTGCGGTCGGAGCCGTGAGCCTTCCGTGAATTGGTCGGGCCGCAGCCTTTCCTTGCGCGTTCGGGTCGCCTTGGCCGCCGCGTTGGCCGCCGCCGTCGTCGTGGCGCTTCTGTCGCTGGTGACGTCAGTTGTGTTGGCCAACAACGACAATGCGCAACTGGATCGGCGTCTGGATTCGATCGTCGACGCCAGCATGTTTCCCGAGCAGCTGCGCGACCCCAGCCGGGTGCTGACCACCGGACGTTCCCGGTCGACGGGCCAGGTCGTCTTCCAGCGTGGATTCCAACTGCCCCCGCTTCCGCCAGGAACGGCGACGGTCACCGTCAACACCGTCGACTACCGGGTGCGCACCGTGAGCGTCGATCAGTCCGGCGGCATTCTGGTCTCGATCGGGATTCGCGCAGACAGCATCCTGTTGAGCCGCGCCCGGATTCCGCTGTATGTGTTCATCGTCTGCCTCGCCGTGATGATCGCGGCCGCGCTGGGCTGGATTCTGGCAGGCCCGGCGATCCGGCCGCTGCTGCGGCTCACCGAACAGACCAGGCGGCTGGGCAAAGGCAGTGACCGGCTGGAGCCGGTACACGGTGCCGCCGAGGCCGAGGACCTCTCCGAGGCGATGGTGGCGATGCTGCACCGGTTGGCCGATGCTCAAGTGGCGACCACGAATTCGCTTCAGGCCGCGCAGGATTTCGCGGCCAACGCCGCCCACGAACTGCGCACGCCGCTGACGGCGATGCGGGCCGATCTGGACACGTTGCGGATTCACGACCTGCCGCCCGAAGAGCGCGAGGAAGTGGTCGGCGACCTGTCGCGGGCGCAGCGCCGCGTCGAGGCGATCATCACCGCGCTCGGGCAGCTGGCGTCGGGACAGCTGGCGCGGGCCGAGGATCGGGAGTCGATCGACGTCGCCGAGATGCTGGACCGGGTGGCGCGCGAGAACGTCCGCTCCGGCGCGGTCGAGATCATCGTGGAGGCCGACGAGGCCGGCACGGTATGGGGCTGGCCGGCCGGCCTGCGGCTGGCGGTGGACAACCTGGTTCGCAATGCGATCACCCACGGCGAGGCGACCCGCATCGTGCTTCGGGCCAGCCGTCACGAGGCGATGCTGGCCATCACCGTCGACGACAACGGCCGTGGCCTGCCCGCGGAGGAGCATCGAAAGGTGTTGGGGCGCTTCGCGCGTGGCAGCACCGCCACGGCCGGCGGTTCGGGTCTGGGCCTGGCGCTGGTGGCTCAGCAGGCGGCCCTGCACGGCGGCGACATCGAACTGTCCGACGGCCCGCTCGGCGGATTGCGGGCCGTGCTCACGGTGGCGGCATTCCCCGGCCCCGAGTTTCCGACCGGGATGGCCTGAACTAGCCGCTGCGCTTACGCACCAGCGCGGCGATCCCGCGCCAGCCAAGCAGAAGCAGTGCGGTCACCACTGACGCGACGATGATGAAACTCGTCGCGACACCTTGAGAACTGGCTTTGCGCAACAACATTCCGACCACAACGGTAGCCACCCAGACGATCACCCCGGTGGGAGCGACGGCGGTCGGCGCTCGCCAGCCGCGCGAGATCACCCATCCCAACAGCGTGCCGGACAGGAACGGCCATGCGGTCTCGGCGATTCCGGCGAGGGTCAGCCCCTCGGCGTGACTGCGCCGGCCGAGGGCGCAGAACACCAGGACGCAGACGATGTCACCGGCGAGCGCGAGAACCGTGGGCCGGGTGTTGGTACGAACTGCCATGCTCGGATTCAAGCACGCGCCCCCTCGCGTCAGTGACGGACGTCGTCGTCTGGACCCGGGCACGGCGGCGGCACCGGACCCTGTAAGGCGGTGTCGGCAGGATCGTCGGCTCCCCCGCGGGCGGCGTCCGCCTCGGCCTCGGCGATCTCTTCGGCCACCGCGTCAGGGTCGAGTGCGCCCTCGGTGCGGAACATGAAGAAGAACACCACCCAGCCGATCGATGAGATGAAGATCCAGCTGACCAGGCGGTAGATCAGCATCGCCGAGATGGCGGCCGACAGCGCCATCCCGCTGGAGACCAGGCCGGGGACCAGCACGGCCTCGACCACCAGCAGCCCACCGGGCATCAGGGGGATCGAGCCGACGGCGCGGGCGGCCGCGTAGGCGACGGTCAGCCCGGCCAGCGACGGTTTACCGCCCGCGGCGTAGGCGGCGAAGGCCAGGCATGCCACGTCGCAGACCCAGTTGAAGAACGACCAGCTGAACGCCACGCCGAGGGTGCGCCGGCTCAGGCTGACCGATTCGAGCTGGTTGAGCGTCTCGCGCCACTTGTGCAGGCCGCTGTCGGCGGGCTTGCCCCGTACCGAGTTGACCCAGCCCAGCACCTTGACCCCGATGCCGTCGATGAGTTCGGGCCGGGTGGCCACCGCCTGCGCGAGCAAGAGCAATGCGATGAATCCGCCGAGGGTGAACAGCAGCGAGAACGGATTGTTCTTGGCGCCCAACAGGAATGCGCCGCCGAGGCCCAACAGCGCCAGGCCGACGACCTGAAGTGCCCCCGACATCACCAGCTGCCAGGACGCCACCACCGGCGAGGCGCCCCAAAGCCGTTGCTGTCGGTAGACGAAGGTGGCCGAGAGCACCGGTCCGCCGGGCATCGTGGTGCTCAGCGCATTACCTGCGTAGAACGCCGCCTCCGAGCGCCACTGGTGCACGACGACACCGGCCGATCGCAGCAGGGTCCGCTGGATCTGGGCGAAACTGTGCATCGACAACATGGCCGCGGCGATGGCGGCCAGCACCCACCACGCGTTCGCCGTGATGAGGCTCTTCCAGGCTTTGGCCAACTGATCCCACACCAGGGTGGCCTCGACAGCCAGCACGATCAGGGCGACGCCGAGCACCGCCCAGCGGACCCACCACCACTTCCCGCGCGCCGGGGGGTCGTGTTCCTCGCGGGCGGTGTTGACCGACGCGTCGTAGGACACGCCGTTGAGCCTAACTGTGCAGGCCGGTATCGACGGTGTTCGGCACGGGATCGCCGCCGGTGGCGGTTACGCTTGGCCGCATGCCGGCCACCCTAGCTACGGATGACGATTCGGTAGAACCCTTCCTCCGCAAATCCGCAGCGTGGTGTTGGCGCCTGCTGGTGGTCGGGGCCGCGATCCTGGCACTGATGTGGGTGGTCGTTCGGCTCGAGGTCATCCTGGTCCCGGTGGCGTTGGCGACCATGCTGGCCGCCCTGTTGCTGCCCGCCGTCGACTGGCTCGACCGCCGCGGGGCGCCGCGGGGTGGCGCGGTCGCCCTGGTCATCCTCGGCGGCTTCGCCATCTTCGGCGGGATCATGACTTTCGTTGTCAGCCAATTCGTTTCGGGCCTGCCAGGGCTGGTGGAACAGGTCACCCACAGCATCGACAACCTGCGAAAGTGGCTCATCGAAGGGCCCGCGCACCTGAGCCGCGAGCAGATCGACAGCGCCGGCACCACCGCGATCAAGGCGCTGCGCGACAACCAGGAGAAGCTGACCACCGGCGCGCTGTCCACGGCGGCCACGCTCACCGAGATCATCACCGGTGCACTGCTGGTGTTCTTCACGCTGATCTTCTTGTTGCACGGCGGCCGCAACATCTACGACTTCGTCACCAGGATCGTCCCGTCACACACCCGGGAACGGGTGCGCGACGCCGGTCGCGCCGGGTTCGGATCGCTGATCGGCTACGTGCGGGCCACCTTCCTGGTGGCGCTGGTGGACGCGGTCGGTATCGGCACCGGCCTGGCGATCATGGGTATCCCGCTGGCGCTGCCTCTGGCGTCACTGGTGTTCCTCGGCGCCTTCATCCCGCTCGTGGGTGCGGTGGTCACCGGATTCCTCGCCGTCGTGGTGGCACTGCTGGCCAAAGGCGTCGTCTACGCCCTGATCACCCTCGGGCTGATCATCGCGGTGCAGCAGCTGGAGGCCCACATCCTGCAACCGCTGGTGATGGGTCGGGCCGTGTCGATCCACCCGCTGGCGATCGTGCTGGCGATCTCGACGGGCGGCGTGCTGGCAGGCATCGTCGGCGCGCTGTTGTCGGTGCCGCTGGTGGCCTTCCTCAACAGCGCGATCCGGGTGCTGGTGGCCGACGACCCCGCCGAGGAGGCCGCCGAACTCGAGGCGCAGGACGGCGTCGTGATCACCGCCGAACCTGACGTCGTGCCGCCCAAAAGCGAGAAGGACTGACCCGGCGTCAGAGGTTGAGGCTGTCGTCGCCCTCGCCGACGCCGATCGCCCACACTCCCGCCGTCGTCGCGATGTACCGGGTATCTCCGACCACGAAGATCGCGTCGGAGGTCCCGAGGACCGCCCCGGGGACGGGCTCTGCGATCCGAACGGGGCCCTCGGGGGTCAACACCACGATGGGAGTCTGGTAGCTCTCGATGCCGGAGGCGGGATCGCCGGTGATCGACAGCAGATACACGTTGTCGCCGAGCGAGATTGGCGGAAACCAGTATCCGGTCAGCGGAGCGGCGAGCGTCCTGAAGCCGTCGGGTGTCAATGCCACGAGGTGGGTCTGACTCTCGCCGCCGTCGTCGGGATAAACCTCCGTTGTGAAGTAGGTGGTGTCGCCGACGGTGATCGTCTGGCCCCAGCCATCGGGAAGGTCCACCGACGCGCTGCTGCCGTCTGGCATCAACGCCGTGACGTGCCGAGTACTGCTCGAGTAGCCGCCGGAGTCGGTCGCCTCCCATTCGACTGTCACCACGTGCGTGACGTCCCCCGCCAGGATGATCGGCTCATAGGAACTCACCTCGCCGCGGACTGCGGACGTGGACAGCGGGAGGCCGTCAGGCCCGACTGCCGTGAAATATGTTTGAGCCGACTCGTATTCGCCGGTCTGGGTCACCAGGTAGGTGGTCGTGCCGACGGCGATCGGGGTGGTGATCAGGTGCCCGGGCAGCGTGCCGAGCCCGGTGGTCAGACCGCCGGATCCCACTGCGACGAGGGAGGTCTCGTGGTCGGAGGTCTCGACCGCCAAGTAGGTGCTGCCGCCGATGACGATCACGTCGAGATCGTTGTGGGAATTCACCCGGCCCGCTACCGGACCGCCGATCGCTGTGAGGACGTCGGGGGTGACCGATACCAGCTGTACTTGGTATCCGGTGGACGGATCGTCGATCTCCATCACCAGGTAGGTGGTATCGCCGACGACGATCGGGGCTGTGGCCGGGTATCCCGACACCGGATCCAATGCCGGTGCAGGCCCGTCGGGCCCCAGTCCGGTCAGGTAGGTGTGCTCGTAGGTGTTGGTCGAGTCGCCAGGGTAATAGTAGCTTGTCGTTGTCGCCAGATACGTTGTGCCGCCGATGGTTACGACGTACGCATCCGACCACATCCGGCCGGGGATATCGGTGACGACAGACATCAGCCCGTCGGGACCGATAGCCGTCAGGTCGGTCTCGGAGCCGATGGTGGAGTTCCAGGTTTCGGTCACCAGGTAGGTCGTGTCGCCGACGACGATCGGGCGATGCCCGTAACGGTATCCGGCGATGGGATCGCCGATGAAGGTGATGCCGCCCGGTGTCGGTGACAGCGTCGTCACATAGGTCTGCCAGGTCTCCGCGTCGTCGGAAGCACCCGTCTGCGACACCAGGCAAGTGGTGCCCCCGACCGTGATCGGATCCCCGCTCAGCACACCGGGAATCGACCCCACTGGCACTGTGCCGTCGGACGTCAACGCGAGAACGTGGGTCACGATGCGCGAATACGGGGTCACCAACAG
Source organism: Mycobacterium sp. BK086 (assembly GCA_004362315.1). GTDB lineage: Bacteria > Actinomycetota > Actinomycetes > Mycobacteriales > Mycobacteriaceae > Mycobacterium. The sequence continues at coordinate 431,091 of SNWL01000006.1, read as the reverse complement.
ATAGGTGGTGTCGCCGATGATGACCGGATCGTGTTGTGTCGAGCCGGCAATCGTGATCGTCGAGCCGACACCTTCTGGGCCCAGCGCCGTGACGTGGGTTTCGTAGCCGGATTCGTAGCGACCGGTGAGTGTCACCACGTACGTGGTCTCGCCAACGACAACCGAATATCCCCACGAGTCCTCATGGAACTGCCCGGGTATCGATGTCGTCGACGTGACGCCGTCGGGCCCTAGCGCTGCCAGGTGGGTTTGGTAGCCGGATTCATACTGCCCCGTTTCGCTCACCAGGTAGGTGGCGTCGGCGGCGACGATCGATCGGATGAAAGAGCCGGGAATCGACGCCGTTGTTGTCGAGCCGTCGAGTCTCAGCGCTGTCAGGTGGGTCTGGAAGCCGGATTCGTCATCACCGGTTTCGCTCACCAGGTACGTGGTGTCCCCTACGACGATTGGATCGCCGTAGGGGAAGCCTGGGGTCGACGTCGTCGGTGTCACGCCGGCGGGCCCCAGTCCGGTGACGTGGTACTGGTAACTCGAGTCGAGATCTTGGGACACGGTCACCACGAACGTGGTGTCGCCCACGGCAATCGAACGCTGAAACACCCCCGAAAGTGGGCCTGTGACAGTCGTCAGACCGTCGGGCCCCAGCTCCGACACGAAGGTCTGGTAGCTGTCGGAGGTATCACCGACTCGGGTCACCACGTAGGTGGTGCCATTCGAGATGAACGCGGTGAGCGCCACACCCACCGTCTGGTTTCCGGTTGTGGGGACGTCGTAGCTGCCGTCGCTGTGCACGATGACCGCCAGGTACGAGGATGTCTGTTCGTCGAAACCCTCGAAAAAGGCTCCGTGGTAACCGAATATGTAGGCGTCACCGGTGCGGGGATCGACCAGCGACAGCACCGGCACAGTGCCGGTGGGCAGCGCGACTGCGGCGCGCGGGGACGCGGCGATCTGTTCGGTCACCGCGATAGGCGCGGTCGTCGTGATGCCGTCGGTGGCCGTGACGGCGAACGTAAGCTTCACCGCTGCAGGCGAATCCGGCTCGAAGTAGCTCGCCAGCACCCTGGTCCGAGGGTGCGGAGTGAAGGTCCATGCGCCAGTCTGCTCGTCAAGCTCGAAGGTACCCAACGTCGGATCTGGTGCAGTGACAACGTGATAGGTCAGCGCATCGTCGTCAGTGACGTTGAAGTGTCCGCTGATCTTCCCGGTATCGGGGTCGATTGAGTCGACCGAGTACGGGTGCTGCGGGTCCACGACAGGTGCGGGATCAACGGATTTCACCGTGATGGTGGCAGTGCCCGCCGCGGTGCCGCCTTTGCCGTCGCTGACCGTGTAGCTGAAGACGTCGGTGCCGTAGAAGCCGGAAGCCGGTGTGTACGTGAATGATCCGTTGGAATTGAGCGTGAGAACGCCGTGGCCCGGCGCGGTGTCCACGGCAGCGGTTAAGACGTCGCCGTCGGGATCGGTGTCGTTGGTCAACACATTGCCGGTCAACTGGGCGTTCTCGTCGACGGTGAAGCTGTCGTTGACGGCGCCGGGAGCGTGATTGGGTGGTGGGACGACCGGCGCCGTCGCCCGGTGGATCGTCGCCGCCAAGGGAGCACCGATGATCGGAACCATCCCGACGACATCGATAGCCATGTCCCGTATTTCGTCGGCCATATCAGCGGTGTCGCCCCGCAGCACCGCGAGGGTGAAGTCGAGGAAGTCCGATACCAGGCTCATGCCGTTGACGACGGTGCCGACTCCCGGGACCCACCCGACCGACATGTTGATGTCGGCGACGGCCTTCTCGCGTTCGAGTTCAGCCGTCGAGTTGGTGACCGCGGTCGAGACTGGTGTCTTCCCGGCCCCGCGGCGGGTCGTCGCCGCCAGGGCTGTCGCGAGCACCTCGGCGCTCGGGGTGGCTGGACTCGGCGTCCTTGGCGACGGCCGTGCACTGCGGGCCGTACTCGCCGAGCCGGCCTTCCTGGCCGAGCCGGCCATCGCGGCCTTCGGAGTGTTCTTGCGGAGCGGCTTCGACGACGCGGAGTTGTCACCCGCCGACGATCGAGACGACGGGCCGGCCGAACCCGTGCCGGACTCACTGTCGGCGTGCGCAACAGCTGAGCCGCCGGCTATCGCCGCGCCGATGCCCAACGTGACCGCTCCGGCACCCAGCCACTGGTAGGGCATGACGCGCTGACGACTCACCACTGACTGACCCCCCAGAGCCACCTGTGAAATTGCTGCAAGTTACTTGTGAAGAACTGCCAGCACTATGTATAACAGGCGATTAGCTACGGCGGGGTGCCAGCACAGCAAATATTCACTGGAAACGGGTGGCGCTCCCGAGTGGCGGCATCGAGTCAGTACTGAGAGCGAGATTTCGGCTGAATCGTCGCTCTGCGTTCTGGATCGATCAGAGGCGGCCTTCGCGGCGCAGCAGATCGGCGGCGCTGAGCCCACCACCGGTGCCGCGGCGACGCTGCTCGTCGCCCTCTTTCTTTCCGCGCGAGTTCAGCTTCTCGGTGGCGACCTCGGAGTCGCCCTGCTCGGGTCGGCTCACCGGGATCGCCCGGGTCTCCTCGGCGCTGATCGCGGGCGACACCTCGTCGTCCTTGGGCTCGCGCTGCGCTGGGATCGCCGTTGTGGCGTCATCCGGTGGCGGCAACGTCTCGGTGGGTTCGGTTGACGGCGGCGGCGGGGGAGTAGGCCCAGAACCCGGCTGTGTCATTCCCCGGTCGCTGCGCTCCTGCCCGCCGGATCCCCGCAATTCGCCCAGCCACGACTCGATCTCCCGATCCGGCGCCGGCGGGGCCGGCGGACGGGTGGACCGGGCCGCCGATGCCGCAGATGCCGCGGTGTTCACCGCGTTCTTGACGACGTTCTTGGCTACCGAGAAGCGGGTGGTCGGTGCGTCGGTAGTGGCGTCACTCGGATCGGGCATCCGTGACGTGCCTGCCGCCGACGGCGGATCCTGCGGGGGCGGGGTGCGGTATTCGGCACGGCCCACGACCCGCGGCATGGCCCGGCCTTCGATGCCGGGATGGGTGGGATCGTGCGCCGGGCGCGCCGCCGCGACGGGCGCGCCGGCGCCGACCAGTGCGGGATCCGGATCACGCACGATCGGGCGCTTGCGCTCGTCGGGCAGGTGGATCTCGCCGAGGCCGAGCTTGACCTGCAGCCGCTTCATCCAGCGCGGAGCCCACCAGCAGTCGTCGCCGAGCAGTTTCATCACCGCGGGGACGAGGAACATTCGGATGATCGTCGCGTCCAGGACCAGCGCTGTGATCAGGCCGAACGCCAGGTACTTCATCATCACCAGGTCGGAGAAGGCGAATGCGCCGGCCACCACGATCAGCACCAGCGCCGCCGCGGTGATGATGCGTCCGGTGGTGGCGGTACCGATCCGGATGGCCTCTGCGGTTGACATTCCGCGCTCCCTGGCCTCGACCATGCGCGAGACGAGGAACACCTCGTAGTCGGTGGACAGGCCGTAGATCACGGCGATGATGAGGCCGATCACCGGTGCGGTCAGTGGTGTCGCGGTGAAGTTCAGCCACTTCGACAAGTGGCCGTCGACGAATATCCACGTCAGTACGCCCATGGTCGAACCGAGTGTCAGTGCGCTCATCAACGCGGCCTTGATCGGCAGCACCAGTGAGCCGAATGCCAAGAACATCAGGATCGTCGTGGTGGTGATCAGGATCAACACCATCAGCGGCCCCTTGTCGAGCAGGCTGTGGATACTGTCCTGCTCCAGCGCCGGGGTGCCGCCCACCCAGATGGTCACGCCCTTGGGCGGCGGTATCGCCCGCAGGTCCTTGATCTTCTGTGGCGCGTCATTGCGGACCTGTAGGCCGTTCTGGATCACGGTGACGTTCGGGTCTTTGGTGCCCTCGTCGGTCGCGGTCCGTGGGGTCCACTGCCCGGTGAATCCGGAGATCGCATTGGCCTGCTGGGTGATCTGTTCGATCTGCGCCGGGGTGGCGTTCTGGATCACCAGCGTCATCTGCTCGGTGCGGAAGCCGGGGAAGGTCCTGTCGAAATCCTCCTGCGCCATGCGCACGGAATTCGTTGGGGGCAAATACTTTTCACTGAATCCACCAAGCGACAGTTTGCCCAGCGGGATGATCAGCAAGATCATGATGACGACGATCGGAAGCGCGAACATGATCGGCCGCTTCATGACCATGTTGACGAGCTTGCCCCAGAAGCCCTTCTCGACCTGCTCGCGCGTCTGGGTCTTCTGCAGCTTGTTGGCCAGCCACTCCAGGTACACGCGCATCGGCTTCCAGTTACGGAAGAACGGCACCCGGAGCAGCGTGCGCACACCGAGTGCGTCGACGTTGGGACCCAGGATGCTCAGCACCGCGGGCAGCACGCTGATCGACAAGATCGCGGCCAGCATGACCGAGGCGATACCGGCGTAGGTCAGCGACTTCAGGAAGCCCTGCGGGAACAGCAGCAGGCCGGCCAGCGAGGCCACGATCAGGACGGCCGAGAAGGTGACCGTGCGGCCCGCTGTCATCACGGTGCGCCGGATCGCGGCCTCGGTGTCATAGCCCTCGGCGAGTTCCTCGCGGAACCGGCTGACCACGAACAAGCCGTAGTCGATCGCGATACCCAGGCCGATCAGGGTGACGACGGGTTGGGCGAAGAAGTGCACGGGCGCGAACAGTGAGATCAGCCGCATGATGCCCAGTGAGCCCAGGATGGACAGACCACCGACCATTGCGGGAAGGCAGGCCGCCACGACGCCGCCGAACACGAAGAACAGCACGACCGCGACCAAGGGCAGCGCCAGGACCTCGGCGCGCTGCTGATCCTTGCCGATCGTGCCGGTCAGCTCACTGGCCACCGGTTGCAGGCCGGCCAGTTCGACCTTGCCGCCGTCCATCTTCTGCAGGTCGGGCTGCACGATCTTGAAGTTGTTCAGGATGGTGTCGTCGTCGTCGCCCTTGAGCGGCAACGTGACGAACGTGCGCGTCTTGTCGTCGGTCGCGAGTTTCTGGACTGCGGGCAGGGTCGGCGCCTTCAGGTAGCCGGCCCACGGGAGCATCTGATCGGGGTGGTCAGCGACGACCTTGTTCAACTCGTCGACGATCTTCTTGGACCATTCCGGGTCGTCGACGGTCTTGCCCTCGGGGGCGGTGAAAATCGCCACGATGTGGCTGGATCGATCGCGACCGTAGACCTCGTCGGCCAGCACCGATGCCTTCACCGACTGGCTGTTGTCGTCGTAGAAACCGCTTTGCGTGACGTGCTTGCCCAGGCTCAGCCCGAACACACCGGCGCCGAGGCACAAACTGACCATGACCGCGATCACGATGTATCGGAACCGATACACGGTTCGACCCCACCAGGCGAACACGTAATCTCCTAACTAAATCTGTGGCGACCTGCGCATCGGGTTCTCCTACACGCGCGATGTCAGTAGCGAGGACAACGGCCGGAACGGTTGCAGCCACGCCCCTTGCTCTGGTAGCGAATCTAGGCCGATTCGCGGCAGCGGCTCTCGGAAAACACCAGGAATGTCCTCCAGGTCGACGAACTCCAAGGTATCCGACGCTAACGCCCAGCTGGCATGTTCGCGAAATCCGAGCACGTAGGCGGGGGTGCCCGCCCGGGCGATGTCTTCCAGCGGCGCGCGGAACGCCTGCCCGTCGGCCGACGCGACCAGGACGGCGGCCAGGCCTTCGGTGCGGCGCAGTTCGATGTGCGCCAGCATGTCGCTGTCGACGTCGCTGTCCTCGTCGACCTTCGGTTTGGCGAACACCGCGAAGCCGACGTTGCGCAGCGCCTCGACCCAGGGGCGGACAACGTCCGCGCTGCCGGGCGCGATGTTGGTGAACACGGTTGCCTCGGGTTCCACCGAGATCTCCGGGTGGCCGGCCGACAGTTCGGCGGTGCGGTTCAGCAGCCAGCGTCCCAGCGCGTCGAACCGCGGTCGGTGGGCGGCCGTCGGCCGTCCGCCGAGAATGGAGCCCAGGCCCATGTCCAGATTGGGGGCGTCCCAGACCAGAAGAACCCGCTGGACCGACGGGCTGATCACCGGGTCGTCGCCCTCGGGCGGTGCCGGGGCCGCTGCGGCGTCTTCCATCACACTCATGGGCGCCTCATCCACAGAAGTTCGGTCACCGCGCTGCCTGCGTGAGCGGCCTTCGTCTCGTACTTGGTCGTGGGGCGCTGCACCGAGATCGGCAGTCCCCCGCAAGCGGGAGGTACCCCCAGCTCGTCCGGCTGAACCCGACGCAGCAGCGGCTCGGCGTCACCGGCCTCGGCGATCTGCTCGGCATAGCCTGCGTGGTCGGTGGCGGCGTGCAGCACACCACCGGGCCGCAGCCGGTCGGCAATCAGCGCGATGGTGTTCGGCTGCAGCAGCCGGCGCTTGTGGTGACGTGATTTCGGCCAGGGGTCGGGGAAGAACACCCGCGCCCCGGTCAGGTCGCCGGTGGTGAACATGTGCTCGAGCACGTCGACGGCATCGCCCCGGACCAGGCGGATGTTGGTCACCCCGTCCCGGTCGATCGCGCTGAGCAGCTGTGCCAGTCCGCGCCGGTAGACCTCGACGGCCACCACGTCGATATCCGGTTCGGCCAGCGCCATCGCGTGCGTCGAGGTGCCGGTGCCGCAGCCGATCTCCAGGACGACCGGTGCCTGCCTGCCGAACCACGCGTTCGTGTCCAGGTGAGCGGCCGGCTCACCGTCGGCGCGCGCGACGGTCCCCAGCTCAGACCACAGCCTGTCCCACACCTCCTGCTGCGCATCGGTCAGCGCAGACCGGCGCGAGCGGAAGCTTGTGATCCGGGGATACGGATGCGTCGCCAAGGCATCGGGCGTGGTTGAGCCACCCTGGCGCTGCACATGCATCCGTCCATCGTCGCTCATGAATGTGGGTGTACCCGCACCGTGGTGCAATTTGATACCCAACAGTTGCCTTCCCCTGGTAGTGAATCGCGCAACAGGTCAGCTGATGCCAGCATGTCGGGTGTGGTGAAGCTGCCGGTGCAGGTCAGGGTCGGTGGCCGCCCCGGATGTGGCCGGCGCACGGTGGCCCGTGCGCTGCGTGGGGCGGGTGTGGCGATCGCCGACGCGTCGGAGCCCGCGGACCTCGATGTTTACGTGCTCACCGAGACCCTGAAACCCGAGGACCGGCGCGCCCTCGCGGAGTCGCCACGGCCGGTCGTCGCCGTCCTCAACAAGGCCGACCTGGCCGGATTCGGCGGCCCGGGTCCGCTGGCGGCCGCCGCCTCACACTGCGGGCGCCTCGGCGATCTCACCGGCGTTCCCTTCTTCCCGCTGGCCGGGCTCGCCGCCGTCGCCGCCACCGATGACACCGTCATCGACGACGACCTGGTCGACGCGTTGCGGGCGCTGATCACCGATCCGGCCGACCTCGGCTCGACGGACCGGTTCGCCGCCACCTCCCACCGGCTTCCGGCCGCGACCCGGCAGCGACTGCTCGTCCGGCTCGACCTGTTCGGCATCGCCCACGGTGTGCTGGCGTTGCGCGCCGGCGCCGACCGGGCCGGGCTGATGGCCGCGCTGCGGCGGGCCAGCGCGGTCGACGGACTGCTCGCCGGCATCGACGCGGCCGCCGCGCCGGTGCGCTACCAGCGCCTGGCTGCAGACGAGGCGGTCGACACCCGGATGGCCGCGGCCGTCGCGGTGATACGCGCCGCCGGATTGGAGGTGGACGACGTGGATGACGATGCCAGCGCGTCCGCCCACCTGCGGCGCGCGATCACCTGGCAGCGATACTCCCGCGGGCCGGTGTCCCGACTGCATCGCAGCTGTGGCGCCGACATCGTCCGCGGCTCATTGCTGCTGTGGGAGCGTGCCGGCGGGGTCGCGGAGCGGCTGTCGTGATCGACGCCGACCACGTGGTCGCGCAGATCGACCCGGACCTGCCGCCGCCGTCGATCCTGCGTCGCGACGTCGTGCTGGTCGCGGGTCCGTGGCTGGCCGGCACCAGCGGTGTGGCCGCCGCACTGCGGCACCGGCTGCCCGGGCACACGGTGCTCGAAGCACCCGATCTGGCCGCCGGTGAGGCGCCCGCCGCGGTGGTGTTCGTGGTCTCGGCCACCGCCCCGATGACCGAATCCGACTGTGCGCTATTGGATGTGGTGGCCGCCGACACCGATGCCGTGATCGCGGTGGTGGCCAAGATCGATGTGTACCGCACCTGGCGAGACGTGCTCGACGCCGACCGCGCGCTGCTGGCGCAGCGGGCGCCCCGCTACGGTGCCGTGATCTGGGTCGGGGCCGCGGCTGCCCCGGATATCGGTGCGCCCGTCGTCGACGACCTCGTTGCGGCATTGACCGCCACGCTGGCCTGCGACTCGTTGGAGCGTCGAAATCGGTTGCGGGCGTGGGAAAATCGGCTCGTCGGTGGCCATCGCCGGCTGGATCGCGATGTCGAGGGCGCCGGGCGGGAGGCCCGGCTGACGGTGCTGCGGGAAGAGCGCGCCGAGCAGCTGCGCAGACTTCGGCTGGACAAGTCGCAGCGTTCGATCGCGGTGCGCAGCCAGATCCAGCAGGCCCGCGTGCAGTTGTCCTCCTTCGCACGCACCCGCTGTGCGGCCGCGCGGACCGCGCTTCAGGAGGACGTCGCGACGATCTCTCGACGCGAGTTCGGGGGCTTCGCCGAGCGGGTGCGACGCCGGGCCGCGCAGGTGAGCGATGAGGTACAGGAGGCCACCGCGCGGCATCTGGCCGGCGTCGGAGAGCAACTGGGCCTGCCGGTCGGCGCCGCGACCGAGTCGGCTCCGGTGGTCGAGGTGGGCACCGCACCGCGGTGGTCACGCAGTGCCGAGACCCGGTTGATGGTGCTGCTGGGGGCGGGCTTCGGTCTGGGCGTCGCGCTGACACTGGGTCGGCTGTTGGCCGACCTGGCTCCGCAGTGGGCGCTCGCAGGCGGCATCGGCGGTGCGGCCGTCGGGCTGGCGGTGACGCTGTGGGTGGTCGGTGTCCGCGGACTGCTGCACGACCGGGCGGTCCTGGATCGCTGGGTCGTCGATGTCGTCACCGGACTGCGCACCGCCATGGAGGAATGGGTGGCCACCCGCGTCCTTGCCGCGGAGGCGTCACTGGGCCGAGCCGTCGCCGAGCGGGACGCCGTCGAGCACGCCGGCATGGACGAATCCGTGACCCGGATCGACCGGGAAATCCGCGAACACGGCATGCAGCGGGCGCGAGCTTCTGCGGTTCGGGACCGGCAAGTCCCGGTGATCGAGAGGGCGCTGAGGGCGGTACGGGCCGAACTGGACCGATGAAAGCCCCGATTATGGCTTTCTGAATCGTTCCTGTGAGTGATCGGACATAATCCCGATTAACCGCGGGTATCTCACCCGCGTTAACCTACTTTTCAGGGAGGACCGTGTCTCGGCGCGGAATCCGGCCTGCGTCCTGGCCATAAGAAATTAAGCAGGAGAATAGCAATGACTTCAGCGACCATCCCCGGTCTGGATAACGCACCGACCAAGCACCAGGGCCTGCTCGCTTGGGTCCAGGAAATCGCCGAACTCACCCAGCCCGACCGCGTTGTCTTCGCCGACGGCTCCGACGAGGAGTACCAGCGGCTGTGCGACCAACTGGTCGCCGCCGGAACCTTCACCAAGCTGAGCGACACCGAGGAGCCCAGCTCCTACCTGGCCCGCTCGGCTCCGTCCGACGTGGCGCGCGTGGAGTCGCGGACCTACATCTGCTCGGAGCGCGCGATCGACGCCGGCCCGACGAACAACTGGATGGACCCGACCGAGATGCGGGCCCTCATGACCGACCTGTACCGCGGTTCGATGCGCGGTCGCACGATGTACGTGGTCCCGTTCTGCATGGGCCCGCTCGGTGCCGAGGATCCGAAGCTCGGCGTCGAGATCACCGACTCCGAATATGTGGTCGTCTCCATGCGGACGATGACGCGCATGGGCAAGGCCGCGCTGGACAAGATCGGCGAGGACGGCTTCTTCGTCAAGGCGCTGCACTCGCTCGGTGCGCCGCTCGAGTCGGGCGCCGAAGACGTGCCGTGGCCGTGCAACGACACGAAGTACATCACCCACTTCCCGGAGACCCGCGAAATCTGGAGCTTCGGTTCGGGTTACGGCGGCAACGCGCTGCTGGGCAAGAAGTGCTACTCGCTGCGCATCGCCTCGGCGATGGCTCACGACGAGGGCTGGCTCGCCGAGCACATGCTGATCCTCAAGCTGATCTCCCCGGAGAACAAGGCGTACTTCGTCGCCGCCGCGTTCCCGTCGGCCTGCGGCAAGACCAACCTCGCGATGCTGCAGCCCACCATCCAAGGCTGGCGTGCCGAGACCGTCGGCGATGACATCGCCTGGATGCGCTTCGGCAAGGACGGCCGGCTGTACGCCACCAACCCCGAGTTCGGCTTCTTCGGCGTCGCGCCGGGCACCAACTGGAGTTCCAACCCGAATGCGATGAAGACCGTCGCGGCGGGCAACACCGTCTTCACCAATGTCGCGCTGACCGACGAGGGCGGCGTCTGGTGGGAGGGCCTCGAAGGCGATCCGCAGCACCTCATCGATTGGAAGGGCAACGAGTGGACGCCCGACTCCGACGAGAAGGCCGCGCACCCGAACTCGCGCTACTGCACCCCGATGTCGCAGTGCCCGACGCTGGCGCCGGAGTGGGATGACCCGCAGGGCGTGCCGATCTCGGCGATCCTGTTCGGCGGCCGCCGCAAGACGACGGTGCCGCTGGTGACGCAGGCCCGCGACTGGCAGCACGGCGTCTTCATCGGCGCCACGCTGGGTTCCGAGCAGACCGCCGCCGCCGAGGGCAAGGTCGGCACCGTCCGCCGCGACCCGATGGCGATGATCCCGTTCATCGGCTACAACGTCGGCGACTACATGGGGCACTGGATCAACCTGGGCAAGAACGCCGACGAGTCGAAGCTGCCGAAGATCTTCTTCGTCAACTGGTTCCGCCGCGGCGACGACGGCCGCTTCCTGTGGCCGGGCTTCGGTGAGAACAGCCGCGTGATGAAGTGGATCATCGAGCGCGTCGAGGGCAAGGCCAACGGCTCCACCACGCCGATCGGCATCGTGCCGGGCGCAGCCGATCTCGACCTCGACGGCCTGGACGCCGATCCGGCTGACGTCAACGAGGCCCTGGCCGTGAACGTTCAGGAGTGGCGCGACGAACTGCCGCTGATCGAGGAGTGGTTCGAGTTCGTCGGCGAGAAGCTGCCGACCGGCGTGAAGGACGAGTTCGAGGCGCTCAAGCAGCGTCTCGCCGAGAGTTCCTAACTGCTGAGCACATACGACAGGGCCAGTTGACACCCGTCAACTGGCCCTGTCGTATTGTGCAGCCATGCAGATCCGCGAGCATGCTGAGGCCACGCCCGACAAGCCGGCCGTCATCCTGTATCCGTCCGGAAAAACCGTCACGTTCGGCGAGATGGAAGCCCGGGCCAACCAGCTGGCACACTTGTTCCGGCAGGCCGGGCTGCGCGAGGGCGACGCCGTCGCGGTGCTCATCGAGAACAACGAGCATTTCCACACGGTGCTCTGGGCGGCGCGGCGCTGCGGCCTGTACTACGTGCCGATCAACACCCATCTGAATTCCGCGGAAGCCGCCTACATCATCGACAACAGCGAGGCCAAAGCCGTCATCGGCTCGGTGGCGCTGCGTGAGACCCTCGCCGGGCTCGAGGCTGAGCTGCCCAACGGTCTGCCATCGCTGCGAATCATCGCAGGCGGTCAGCTCGATGGTTGGCAGAGCTACCCCGAATGCGTTGCGGATCAACCGGTTACGCCCATTGACGACGAGATCGACGGTGACCTGCTGCAGTACTCGTCAGGCACCACCGGGCGTCCCAAGGGCATCAAGCGCGAGCTGCCGCACCTGCCGCCCGCCGAGGTGCCCGGCTTGATGTCGGCGCTCGTCGAGTTCTGGATGAACCCGCAGGCCGTGTACATCAGCCCCGCGCCGCTGTACCACACCGCGCCGTCGGTCTGGTCGATGCAGACGCTGGCGGGCGGTATCACCACGGTGGTGCTGGAGAAGTTCGACGCCGAGGGCTGCCTCGACGCGATCCAGCGCCACGGTGTCACCCACGGGCAGTTCGTCCCGGTGATGTTCACTCGGATGCTGAAACTTCCTGAGACCGTGCGTAATTCGTACGACCTATCGAGCCTGCAGCGGATCATGCACGCCGCGGCGCCGTGCCCGGTCGAGATCAAGAAGCAGATGATCGACTGGTGGGGCCCGATCGTCGACGAGTACTACGCCTCCTCCGAGGCGATCGGCTCCACACTGATCACCGCCGAGGACTGGCTGACCCATCCCGGGTCCGTCGGCAAGCCGATGCTGGGTGGCCTGCACATCCTCGACGAGGACGGCAACGAGCTGCCGCCAGGACAGGCGGGAGAGATCTACTTCGAGGGCGGATTCGACTTCGAGTACCTCAATGATCCTGAGAAGACGGCGAAGTCGCGCGACAGCCACGGCTGGAAGTCGGTCGGCGATATCGGTTACGTCGACGAGGACGGCTACCTCTACCTCACCGACCGCAGGCACCACATGATCATCTCCGGCGGTGTGAACATCTATCCGCAGGAAGCCGAGAACATGCTCGTCACCCACCCGAAGGTGATGGACGCGGCCGTGTTCGGCGTGCCCGACGAGGAGATGGGCCAAAGCGTGAAGGGTGTCGTCCAGGTGGTCGACCCGGCCGACGCTACCGACGCGTTTGCCGAAGAGCTGTTGGTATGGCTGCGAGATCGGTTGACGCACTACAAGTGTCCGCGGTCCATCTCGTTCGAGGCGCAGCTGCCGCGCACCGACACCGGCAAGCTCTACAAGCAGGAGCTGATCGCCAAGTACTCGCCGGCCACCACCGGCTAGATGCTGCTTGTCGACCTGTCCGACCCGCCCCCGATCGGGGTGACGGGTCCACCGGGCGTGGTCGTCGCGGTCGGAGAGTCTTCGACGCCGGATGGTGAATTCTGGCTTGATACAGCCACATTCGCGCTGACCGAGACCGAGCACGAGGACCGTCGGTTCGTCACGGTGGAATCGGTCGACGAGACGGTGGCAGAGCTTGCGGAGCGTTGTCAGCACTGGCCACACGCCAGTGCGGTGTGCGATGACGTACTGCGATCGGTGGACGTGACCGGCCCCGCCCTGCCTGGGGTCATCTCCGAATCGCTGGCCTATTCGACGCTGCAGTCCGGCCTCGAGTTCGCCCGCTGGCTTGCCGAGCGCGGGCCCGCCAGCCTGCCTGACATCCCCGATCCCGTTCTGGCGGAACGCGACGGCGGCACACTGCACATCCGGTTCAACAGGCCCAAGCGGCACAACGCCTTCAGCACCGACGCCCGTGCGCTGTTGCTCGAGGCGCTCAACGTCGCGCTACTCGACGACACCATCACCGAGGTGGTGCTCGGCGGCAACGGCGCATCCTTCTGCAGCGGTGGGGATCTCGGCGAGTTCGGCACGTTTGCCGATCCAGCCAGCGCTCATCTGGCCCGCACTCGGCACAGCCCTGCGCTGGCGCTCGACGAGCTGACTCGGCGACTGGGCCGGGCCTGCCGAGCCGAGATTCACGGCCGCGTTCTCGGCAGCGGTCTGGAGATGGCGTCGTTCTGCGGCTGGGTCAGCTGTCACGCTGACGCGGTGCTCGGGCTGCCCGAACTGACGCTGGGCCTCATTCCCGGCGCAGGCGGAACCGTGAGCATCACCCGTCGGATCGGACGTTGGCGCACAGCATATTTGGTGTTGTCGGGTCAGACCATCGACCCCGTGACCGCGCAGGCGTGGGGCCTGGTCGACGAGATCAGCTCGATCGACGCAGCGTGACCCGATAGGTGTACTGCTCGGGCAGGAAGTGGCTGACCGACAGTTCGACCGGGGTGCCGGTGGTGTCGGAATAGAGCCGGTCCACCCGCAGCATCGGGTGTCCGGGCGGGCAGTCGAGCGCCCCGGCGACCAGCTCGTCGGCGGGGGCCACCGTGATCGACTGTGCGGCTTCGGCAATGGGGTGGTCCAGGTGCGGTTCGAGAACACCGATGACGGTGTTGGTGCCGACGGCGCCGTCGGCCAGCTCCGTGGAGTCGAACACCACCCGCGCGATCGACTCGGGCAGGTGCACGGTGGTCACCACGAACGGAACCGCGTCGTGCAGCCGCCGGAACACCACCGTGTAGACCACGTCGTGATCCAGCCTCAGCCTGCTTGCCGCGGTGACGTCGACCCGGCGTGAAAGACCCTGCAGGACTTCCATCGTGGTGTCCTCGGACAGGCTCATCAGGTCCTCGATGGAGCCCAGCTGCCGCAGGTACCCGCGATTGGCGTAGGTTCCGCGCCCCGGCACCCGGTACACCACCCCCTCGGCAACCAGGTCCTGGAACGCCCGGCGAACCGTCTGCCGCGACAGCCCGTGCTCGGCGACCAGTTCGGACTCCGTCGGCAACCGGACGCCCTCGGGGTAGGCCCCGGCGGCGATCTCTTCGCGAAGGCGTTGCCGCAGAACCTGATACGCGGGCTCGGGTTTCATGGCCGGTTAAATGCCCCCGCGAGCGACCAATTGACCGGCGATGACGTTGCGTTGGATCTCGTTGGTGCCCTCACCGACGATCATCAGCGGCGCGTCCCGGAAGTAGCGTTCGACGTCGTACTCGGTCGAGTAGCCGTAGCCGCCGTGGATCCGCACGGCGTTGAGCGCGATCTCCATCGCGATCTCGGAGGCGAACAGCTTCGCCATGCCTGCCTCCATATCGCAGCGCTCGCCGCTGTCGTAGCGTTCGGCCGCGTAGCGGGTCAGCTGACGGGCGGCGGTCAGCTTGGTGGCCATATCGGCAAGATAGTTGCCGATCGACTGGTGCTTCCAGATCGGCTGGCCGAAGCTCTCCCGGTCCTGGGCGTAGGCCAGCGCGTCCTCCAATGCGGCGGTCGCCACCCCCAGCGCCCGTGACGCCACCTGAATGCGGCCGGTCTCAAGGCCTTTCATCATCTGGCCGAAGCCACGACCGGGCTCGCCGCCCAAGATCGCGGTAGCCGGCAGCCGGCAGTCGTCGAAGGCGATCTCGCAGGATTCGACGCCCTTGTAGCCCAGCTTGGGCAGGTCGCGCGACACCGTCATCCCCGGCGTCTCGGCCTCGACGAGCACCACCGAGATGCCCTTGTGTCGCGGGGTGGCCTGCGGATCGGTCTTGCACAGCAGGGCGATCAGACCCGATCGGCGGGCGTTGGTGATCCACGTCTTGGCACCGTTGATCACCAACTCGTCGCCGTCGCGGCGGGCGACGGTGATCATGTTCTGCAGATCCGACCCGCCGCCGGGTTCGGTCAGCGCCATCGTGGCCCGAATCTCGCCGGTGGCCATCCTCGGCAGGTACGCCTGCTTCTGCTCCTCGGTGCCGAAGATCTCGAGCAGCTTGGCCACTACGGTGTGCCCGCCCATCGCGCCGGCCAGGGTCATCCACCCGCGGGCCAACTCCTGGGTGACCTCGACGTAGCAGGGCATCGACACCGGGGACCCGCCGTACTGCTCGCTGATCGCGAGCCCGTAGATCCCGATCCGCTTCATCTGCTCGATCCAGGCCTCGGGATAGCTGTTGGCGTGTTCGACCTCGCGCACCGTGGGTTTGACGTCGCGGTCGACGAACGCGCGCACCGTCTCTACCAGCATCGTTTCTTCGTCGTTGAGTGCAGTGCTCACCAGATCGCTCCAGGGTTGGGAAATGTACGGCCATATTGACACGGGACGGGAAGAACCGCCAGTATGAGCGACTGTGACTTTGTACGGCCATATTGGCGGTAGCGAGGCCGGCGGTCCCTACTTCGATGATCTGGCCGTCGGCCAGGTCTTCGACTGGGCGCCGTCGATGACGTTGACGTCGGGTGCGGCGGCCACCCACCAGGCAATCCTGGGCGATCGCATGCGGCTGTCCTTGGATGCTGACCTGGCGCAGGCCGTCGTGGGCGGCGGTGCCGCGCTCGTGCATCCGGCGCTGGTGTGCGATGTCGCGATCGGCCAGAGCACGCTGGTGACCCAGAGGGTCAAGGCCAACCTCTTCTACCGCGGGCTGACCTTCCACCGCTATCCGGTCGTCGGCGACACCATCGTCACCCGCACCGAGGTGGTCGGGCTGCGCCAGAACACCGCCAAGCCCGGTCGGGCCGCGACGGGGCTGGCGGCGTTGCGGATGACGACCACCGACCAAGCCGGCCGGCAGGTGCTGGACTTCTACCGCTGCGCGATGCTGCCGCTGAGCCCGGACGCCGGGGAGACCGGCCATGCCGACGATCTGTCGCTGGTCGGAGCCGACCTGGCGCCCGCACCGGACCCGACCCTCGCCTGGAATGCGGTGGCCTTCCGCGAACGCGTCCCCGGCCCGTACTTCTCGCCGGGCCTGGCCGGCGCTGTGCTGCACAGCACCGGCGACGTCGTCAGCTCCGCGCCCGATCTGGCCCGGCTGAGCCTGAACATCGCTGCCACCCACCATGATTCGCGGGTCGGCGGGCAGCGTCTGGTGTACGGCGGGCACACCATCGGGTTGGCACTGGCCCAGGCTAGCCGGCTGCTGCCCAACCTCGTGACCGTGCTGGGCTGGCAGTCCTGCGACCACACCGGTCCGGTCCACGAGGGCGACACGCTGTACAGCGAGCTGCGCATCGAGGGAGCCGATGCGCTACCCGGTGATCGCGGCGGAGTGCTCACCCTGCGCTCGCTGGTCTTCGCGGCGGCCGACGAGAGTGACGACCGTCCGGTCCTGGACTGGAAGTTCACGGCACTGCACTTCTAGGCGCTGGCGCGTGCGCGCGACAATGGGTGGGTGAGTAGCTCCGGTGCTGGCGCCCTGGCCTGGCTGACCGGCATGCCCGACGGGCCGCCGGATCACTCACGATCGGCAGTGCTGACCCGCGCCGAAGCCGTCGCCGCCGAACTCACCGAACAGCTGGGCGTGCCCGTGGATGCGGGCACCATCGTGACGGGCCGGGCCGCGCTGCTCGGACTGCAGCGTCGGGGTCGCATCTCGGCAGGCGGTGCCACCCGGCTGATGCCGACCCGGGACGGCTGGTGGGCGCTGACCCTCTCGCGCGCCGACGATATCGCGGCCATCCCGGCCCTCGTCGAGGCCGACACCGTTCCCGACGACCCCTGGCCGGCCATCGAGCAGTGGGCGGCCCAGCACTACGGCGACGATGCCGTCAGCCGGGCGGCCCTGCTGAACCTGCCCGCGGCGCGCCTCGGCGAGACGGCCGCCGTGAGTCCCCACGTCCGGCCCTCGGGGATTCAGGGCCCACCCCGTTCGCCGGCGGGATTGCTGGTGGCCGACCTGTCGTCGATGTGGGCCGGCCCGCTCTGCGGCCGGCTCCTCGCGGCCGCGGGTGCCACCGTCGTGAAGGTGGAGAGCCCGGCGCGCCCCGACGGGACGCGATCCGGTGACCAGAGCTTCTACGACTGGATCAATCACGGAAAGCTCTCGTATGCCGTGGATTTCGACCGGGACTTCGACCGCATTCAGGCTCTGCTGGTGGCCGCCGACATCGTGATCGAGGGCTCTCGGCCGGGTGTGCTGGCGCGGCGGGGCCTGAGTCCGGAGACCCTGTCCGGCCGCGACGGAAGAGTGTGGCTGCGGATCAGCGGCCACGGACCGGACTCGCACCGCGCGGCCTTCGGTGACGACGCGGCAGTGGCGGGGGGATTGGTGGGGACCAGCCCGAGCGGGCCGGTGTTCTGTGGCGACGCTATCGCTGATCCGCTCACCGGATTGGAATCGGCTCTGGCCGTGACACATTCCCTGCGCGGAGGTGGTGGCGAGACGATCGAACTGGGAATGGCGACGGTCGCGGCTGGGTATGCGACGTTACCCGCCGAGGATTCCCCAGCGCCGGTCACCGAGCCCACACGCCCGCAGGCAACGGCCCACGCGGCCCCACTCGGCGCCGACAACGACGCCGTCGACGCCATTGTCAGACAAAGGAATACGGTCCCATGCTGATCCAGCGCGCCCGCCTACTCGACGGCCGAGGTGCCGACATCCGGGTGACATCTCATATCGAAGAGGTCGCCGACACGCTGACTCCGCGGCTGGCCGAGACTGTTCTGGACGCTGCGGGCGGCACCGTGATCCCCGGCCTGCACGATCACCACGTGCACCTGCGGGCCGCCGCGGCCGCACTGGACTCCGTCCAGGTCGGCCCCGCGAAAGTTCATAGCCGCGAAGAACTTTCCCAGGTCTTGGCTCAGGCCCCGGTAGGGGTCGACGGCTGGATCCGCGCGGTCGGCTACCACGAAACCGCTGCGGGCCCACTCGACCGGTTTACCCTCGACGAGCTGTTCGACGCTGCGCCGGTGCGCATCCAGCACCGCAGCGGAGTGCTGTGGTTCCTCAACTCCGCAGGCCTGGCCGCGGTCGGCCTGCCCGATCATCCCGACGGCAGGCTGCGTAGTTACGACAGCTGGTCGGACGCGGTCGCACGCCGCGACACCAATCTGGCCACGATCAGCAAGCGCCTCCTCGGCTTCGGCGTCACGAGCGTCACCGACGCCACCCCGGCGTTGGGTGCCGACGACATCGTCACCTTGACCGAGGAACATCGGCATGGGGGATTGCATCAGGGGGTGCACTGGCTGGCCCCGGGAAAGCGCATCCTGCACGATGATTCGCTGGATCTCGATGAGCTGACCGGCTGGATCGCCGAACGACACCGCGTCAGTGGGGCGGTTGCCCTGCACTGCGTGACCGCCAGCCAACTGGTGGTATCCCTGGCCGCGTTGCGAGCGGCCGGCACCCACCCCGGCGACCGGATCGAACATGCCGCCGTGGTGCCCGCCGACAGCCTCGCCGAGCTCGCCGACATCGGCGTGCTGGTGGTAACTCAGCCGAACTTCGTCGCCGAACGCGGTGACCAGTACCTCGCCGATGTCGAGCCGGCCGACCAGCCCGCGCTCTGGCGGCTGGCCTCGTTGCTCGATGCCGGAGTCCGGGTCGCCCTGTCGACGGACCTGCCGTTCGGCGGCGCGGACCCGTGGGCGGCGATGCACGCGGCCACCCGCCGCACCGCCCCTAGTGGCGCGGTCCTGAATGCCGATGAATGTGTCTCGGCGACAACGGCTCTGACGATGTTCACCGGTCATGCCGAACGTCCCGACGTGCCCAGGACCGTCGAGCCGGGGCAGCCCGGGGATCTCTGTGTGCTCGGCGCGCCGCCCGCCGATGTGCTCGACGCGCTGGATGCCGAGCTGGTCACCGCCACGATCGTGGGCGGGCACCCGCACGTCCGGAATTAGTCTTTTTCGTCATCCTTCGGCAGCAGTCGTTCGGGGTGGTGGTAGTCGTTGGTGCCGCCGCGCAATGGGACGTCGGGTGGTGGAGTCCATTCGGTCTGGCCGTCAGGGAGTTGGCGGGTGTTCCAGCCGTCGTTCTCAACGAGCAGGTTGTCGCATTTGCAGGCCAGGGTGAGGTGGTCGATGTCGGTGGTGCCGCCGTGTTTCCAGTCTGTGGTGGCGTGATGCACTTGGCTGTTGTAGCCGTTGACGGTGCAGCCGGGTGCCGTGCAGCCACGGTATTTGGCGAGCAGCATGATTCGTTGATCGGCTGAGGCCAGTCGCTTGCTGCGGCCCAGCCACAGCGATTGGCCGGTGACGCCGTCGAACACTGCCAGGTAGTTGTTCGACGGTGTGGCCTTGCGAATGAGGTCGGAGATCGGAATCAGTGTTCCCCCTGCGGTGACTGCCTGACCGGCTCCGGCTTGCAGGTCCTGCAACATCGTGGTGACGATCATTGTGACGGGAAGGCCGTTGTGCTGCCCCAGCTTCGGATCACCCAGCCGGTCCCGCACCAAGTAGGTCAAGGCGTCGTGCTGGCGTTGGGCATGACTGCGCAGATCGTCGGGCTGCGGTGCGGCGAATTTCGCAAACCAGGCGTCGAGCTGGGCCCGCAGCAGCGGATCAGCGATCAGCTTTCCCACACTCATACCGTCGGCGCGTTGGCCGCCGCACCATTGGAAGCCGCGTTTGCGGGCGCGGTCTTCGTCGGAGAACCGCCCGTCGGGGTTGAGGTGGGCGGCCAGCCGGTCGGCCACTTTCTCCAGCTGATCGGGCCGCATTGTGCGGGCGTGTTGGGCCAGGGTGCGTTGAGCCTTCTCCACCTCGGTCGGGCCGACATGGTCGGGGAGGTCGCGGAAGAACTTCTGGATCACCCGCACATGCTCGATATCCAATTCGCCGGCCTCCCAGGCCTGGCCGGTGTCGGGCAGTGGTGCTGGCAATGGCTCCCCGGTTAGCGTTGTGCGCGGTGTCAGCTGTTCGGCATCGCGAACGCGGCGTTTGGCGGCCGCGCGGCTGATGCGCAACACGTCGGCCAGCACGATCGGGATCGGCGGGCAGCCTTCGTAGCGCTCGAGTTGCGTGATCTGGCTGTGCGACATGGCGACCTGGCGGCGGATCGCGCTTTCGAAGCGTTCCAGAGCGGCGAATCGCTGCGGTGCTGGTAGCTCCTCGATGTCGGCGGCACCCATGAGTTCGATCGCGGTATCGAGCGCCTCCAGGGCAACCTCTATCGAACGCATGTTCGAAAGATTACGCCGCGCCTCCGACAGGAATTGGCACCAGAACCAGGCCTGTGGATGAACCTGAGTCTGTGCAGAACTAGCTCGACGTCGGCAACTCCCGGAAGGCCGTATTACGGTATGGCTCCGGCTCTTTCGGCAGGCCGAGGACGCGCTCGCCGACGATATTGCGCTGAATCTGGTCGGTACCCCCGCCGATGGAGGTGAAATAGGCGTTCAGCGTCCGGAACGTCACCGCGTCACCGACCGGATTGTCCGGACCGGTCAGCATCGACTCGGGACCGGCGATCTCGGTCTGCACCTTCGCCGTCTCGTGCAGGATCCGGGACATGGCGATCTTGCCGAGCGCCAGCAACGTGGCGGCCTCGGCCCGGTCGGTGGTGGCCTTGGCGCGCTGGGTGTTCCACCGGTTCACCGCCGCATATGCCTCGACCCGGGCGATCTCCTGGCGGATGAACGAGTCGTCGAGTCTGCCGGCGCGGCGGGCCATTTCGACCAGGCTGTCGGCGTCCGCCTGCGGCTTGCGCGCCGAGCGCGTGGTGCGGGCCAGGTCACCCATCAACCGCCGCTCATAGGACAGCGCCACCTGCAACACCGACCAGCCGCCACCCGGCTCGCCGACCAGGTTCGCGTCCGGCACCCTCGCACCGGAGATGAACACCTCGTTGAACTCGGACTCCCCGGTGATCTGGTGGATCGGCCGAACTTCGACGCCCGGCTGACGCATCGGGAACATGAAGAAGCTGATTCCGTTGTGCTTGGGCACATCCCAATCGCTACGGGCCACCAGCAGCCCGTAATCGGCCGTCTTCGCGAACGACGTCCACACCTTCTGTCCGTCGATCACCCATTCGTCGCCGTCGCGTTCGGCGCGGGTGCGCAACCCGGCCAGATCGGATCCGGCGCCGGGCTCGGAATACAGCAGGCACCATTTGGTCTCGCCGCGGATCGATGGCGGGATCAGCCGATGCTTCTGCTCGTCGGTCCCCAGATCGTGCAGTGTGCAGGCGAACAGGTTGGCCCGGTCGTGCCCCGTGCCCGGCGCGCCCACCGCGGCGAATTCTGCTGCCACGATGCGAGATTGCGGGTCGCTCAATCCGCGTCCCCACCACTGTGGCTCCCAGCTCGGCACCGCCCAGCCGGCGTCGAACACCAACTGCGCCCACTGCCCACGATCCAGCGCGGCATCCCAGTGGTCCGCGAGCCATTGCCGGACTTCCTCGCGCACCTCGTCGTCGGTCACTGCGCCTCCCGCAGTCGTACGTAGCGTTCCCGATGCCACGCCGGGTCGCCGAACAATTGGGCGTCGGTCCGTGCCCGCCGCAGGTACAGGTGGGCGGGGTGCTCCCAGGTGAAGCCGATGCCGCCGTGCACCTGAATGCTGTTCGCCGCGATCGACACGAACGCCTCCGAGCAATAGGACTGTGCGGCAGCCAGATCCACCAGGCGACCGGGATCGTCGGCGTCGAACGCCGCGGCAACGTGCCGCGCCGCCGACACAGAAGACTCGGCGTCCAGCAGCATGTCGGCGCACATGTGCTTGACCGCCTGGAAGCTGCCGATCGCACGGCCGAACTGGAAGCGTGTCTTGGCATAGTCGGCGGCCATCCGCATCGCGTGCATCGAGCCACCAGCCTGCTCGCCCAGCAGCGCCACTGCCGCGAGATCCAGTGCGGTGTCGAGCGCGGTGGCCCCGCCGTCCAAGGCGCCGACCAGACGAGCGGGCGTGTCGTTCAACGTGATTCGGCCCTGTTTGCGGGTCTGGTCCACCGTCGACAGCGCGCTGATCTCCAGGCCGGGGGCGCCCGGAGCGATCGCAAAGATCGAGTCTCCGGCCAGCACGTAGATCCGCTGGGCGATCGTCGCATCGAGCACGTAGGTCTTGGTGCCGGACAACAACCAGTCGAAGCCGGCCGCGCGCGCGACAGTGGCTGACCCCGGCCGGGCCGACCCCGGCTCGGCGAACGCCACTGTCGTGAGGAATTCGCCTGCTGCGATGCGGGGCAGGACGTCGGCCTGCTCCTCGGAGTCGCCGAGGGCCAACAACAGTTGCGTGGTCAACAGCGACGACAGGTACGGCGCGCACAGCAGGGCCTTGCCCATCACCTCCATGACCACCCCGACCTCGACGGCTCCGGCGCCGGAACCCCCGAACTCATCGGGGATCGCGAGGCCGAGCAGACCCATCGCGGCCAGCTCAGACCACACCGCGGGGTCGTATCCGGTGTCGGTCGCCATCAACCGGCGGACCTCGGTCTCCGGCGAGCGCTTGGCCATCAGCTCGGCCACCGCGTCGGCCAGATCCCGCTGCTCGGTGGTCAGTGCAGCCGACACCTAGCCTCCGAAGCTCTCGCGCAGGCTGTCGCACTGGCTGTAGAAGAACGCCGTCGAGATGTCGGCCTTGGCGACGATTCCATCGAACCCGTGGAAGGCGCCGGGCACCACATGAACTTGGCAGGGCACGCCGGCGGCCTTGAGGCGCTCGGCGTACTCGAGGTCCTCGTCGTGGAAGAGATCAAGCGTCCCGACACCGAGCCACGCCGGCGGCAGGCCGGCGAGATCGGTCCGACGGGCGGGCGCGGCAACCGCCGGGTCGGCGCCGCCCAGATAGGCCTTCCAGCCGAACTTGTTGCTGGTGGCGTCCCACAGCCGGTGCCCGGGGTTGTAGAGGTGGGTGCCCACACTGCGGTCGTCGATCATCGGATAGACCAGCACCTGGAAGACCGGCTTCACCCCATCGCGATCACGGGCCAGCAGCGCCAGCGCCGCGCACAGGCCGCCACCGGCACTGGCCCCGCCGATCGCGATCCGGTCGGCGTCGACACCGGGCAGCCGGGCCAGCCACTGCAGCGCCGTGTAGCAGTCCTCCAGCGGTACCGGGTACGGGTGCTCGGGCGCCAGCCGGTAGTCGACCGCGGCCACCGTGATTCCCAGCTCCTTGACGAATCTGCGGCACAGCAGATCGTCCTGGGCGGCGCTGCCGATGACGTAGCCGCCACCGTGGATCCACAGCAGGGCCGGGGCGGTCGTTTCCGTTCCGGCGGGCCGGTAGAGGCGGATGCCGATGCCCGATTCCAGCGTCAGAATGTCGACGTCGTCGGTCCTGGCTCGCTGGAAGACGGTCAGCCGGCGGATGACCGGCAGCGTCAGGGGGGTGATCAGCCTGCGGGGGGCGAACCGCGCGGCTTTGCGCAGTTCGGGATGGATGTCGGTGGTCGCCACGCAGCCCAGTATTACCACCGGCGATGGGGCTGGGACAGGACCTTGATCCACGACGGCACCGACAGTATCGTGATGGCGGCAATTACGGAACGCTGCGTAGCGTAATTGCGTAGCGGCGAGAGGACACGTCAATGTCGACCAATCCGTATGCGGGGCAACCCTTCACGTCCACCGACGCCGAGATTGCCGCAGCATTGGAGCAGGTCAGCATCCCCACGATGCTGCTGTCCCTGGTGCACATCACCGGCGATCCTCGATTCATCCGCGAGTTCAAGCAGAACGGCGTCTTCCTCAACGAGGTCCAGGGCTTCATGTCCGAGGAGGACAAGGCCAAGGCCCGCGAAGTGGCGCTGCCGGTCATCGCCGACTACCGCGACCGGGGCTGCCCGGGACCGGTGCCGCTGAGTCCCGATCTGATCGCCGAGATGCTGGACTGGGCCGCCTGCGAACACGTCGACGACGAATACCGCCCGATGGTCCTGGAGGAGATGGACCTCGAGGATGTCGACCCACGCCGTCCCGTCGCGCTCGACCCCGAGGCGACAGCCGACTTCCCGGTCGTCGTGATCGGGTGCGGTGAATCCGGTCTGCTCGCCGCGATCCGGCTCAAACAAGCCAATATCCCGTTCACCGTCGTCGAGAAGAATGCCGGCCCCGGCGGAACATGGTGGGAGAACAGCTATCCCGGTGCCCGGGTCGACGTCGCCAATCACTTCTACTGCTACAGCTTCGAACCGAGCAACGACTGGTCGCACTATTTCGCCGAACAGCCTGAATTGCGTGCCTATTTCGAAACCGTGCTGGCCCGCCACGAACTCGACGAGAACGTGCGCTGGGAAACCGAGGTCGTTTCCGCGACCTGGAGCGACGACGACGGCAGCTGGGCTGTGGTCGTGCGCGGCAAGGACGGAACCGAATCCACCATTCGCGCCAGGGCGGTCATCACCGCGGTCGGCCAGCTGAACCGGCCGCAGCTGCCCGACATCGACGGCGCCGACACCTTCGAAGGTCCCGCATTTCATTCCGCGGCCTGGGATCACTCCGTGGACCTCACCGGCAAGCGGGTGGCGCTGATCGGTGCCGGCGCAAGCGGGTTCCAGATCGCGCCGGCCATCGCCGACCGGGTCGAGCACCTGACCGTGTTCCAGCGCACCGCGCAGTGGATGTTTCCCAATCCGATGTACCACGACAGCGTCGGCGACGGTGTGCGCTGGGCGATGAATCACCTTCCGTACTACAACCGTTGGTATCGCTTCCTGGTGATGTGGCCCGGCGCCGACAAGGGTCTGGAGGCGGCCCGCTCGGATCCGGCCTACACCAACGCCGACGACCCGAACTATGCGGTCAGCGAGATCAACGCGGTGGCACGCCTGATGTTCACCGACTGGATCACCACCCAGGTCGGTGACGATCACGAACTCTTGGCCAAGGTGCTGCCCGACTATCCCGCGACCGGCAAACGCACGTTGCAGGACAACGGAACTTGGCTCACCACCCTGCGCCGCGACGACGTCGAGCTGGTGCGTACGCCGATCGAACGGATCACCCCGCACGGGGTGGTCACCGCCGACGGGGTGACCCACGACGTCGACGTCGTCGTCTACGCCACCGGATTCCGCGCCACCGAGGTGCTGTTTCCGATGACGATCACCGGCCGTGACGGGGTGGACCTGCGCGCTTCGTGGGGGGAGCGACCCGCCGCCTACCTCGGCATCACCGCGCCCGGGTTCCCGAACTTCTTCATGATCTACGGCCCGGGCAACCATCTGGCGCACGGCGGCAGCCTGATCTTCAACTCCGAGCTGCAGATGCGCTATATCAACGACTGCCTTGCGGAAGTGATCGGCAACGGCTGGAACGCAATTGAGCCGACCGCCGAGGCCACCGAGGCGTGGCACCAGAGGCATCAGGCCGAGATCAACACGATGGTGTGGGCCCATCCCTCGATCAAGCACTCGTACTTCAAGAACCCCGACGGGGAGATCCACACCGTGAGTCCGTGGCGCCTTCCGGTGTACTGGAACGCGGTGCGTGAGCCCGAATGGTCGAACTTCGTTGTGACAAAAGAGAAGTGAGGAAGACTCATGCGCGCGGTGCTCATCGAAACGCCGGGATCCGTCCGGGTCGACAACTGGCCCGACCCGGTATTGCCGGGACCGACCGGAGCCATCGTCCAGGTGACCGCGGCCGCCATCTGCGGCTCGGACCTGCACTTCTACGAGGGTGACTATCCGCTCTTCCAGCCGGTCTCGCTGGGGCACGAGGCCATCGGCACGGTGGTCGAGGTCGGGGCGGACGTGCGCACGGTCAAGGTCGGCGACCAGGTCATCGTGTCCTCGGTGGCCGGCTGCGGCCACTGCGCAGGCTGTGCGACCCTGGATCCGATCCAATGCGCCTCGGGTCCACAGGTTTTCGGTTCCGGTGTGCTGGGCGGAGCGCAGGCCGAACTGATGGCCGTGCCGGCCGCCGACTTCCAGCTGCTGAAAATGCCGGAGAACATCAGCACCGAGGCGGCGCTGCTGCTCACCGACAATCTGGCCACCGGGTGGTCGGCCGCCCAGCGCGCCGACATCCCGGTCGGTGGCACCGCCGTGGTGATCGGCCTGGGTGCGGTCGGTCTGTGCACAGTGCGCAGTGCGTTGTTCCTCGGTGCGGCACAGGTTTTCGCCGTCGATCCGGTGGCCGAGCGGCGTGAGCGGGCTGCGAAACTCGGTGCGACGGCGATCGCGCCGCCCTCAGCGCAGGCGGTCATGGAGGCCACGGGTGGCCGGGGCGCGGACTCGGTGATCGACGCCGTCGGCAACGACACCACGATCGACGACGCGATCGCCACCGTGCGTGCCCGCGGCACGGTGTCGGTGGTCGGGGTGCACAACCTCAACCCCTACCCGTTCCCGGCGCTCACCGGCCTGCTGCGCAGCCTGACCTTCCGGATGACGACGGCGCCCGTTCAGCAGACCTGGCCGGAACTGATCCCGCTGCTGCAGAACGGGCGGCTGGACGTCGACGGCATCTTCACCACCAACCTGTCTCTCGATCAGGCCGCCGAGGGTTATGCCGCGGTAGCCGCCCGGGGTGGCGAGGTCGTCAAGGTCATCCTCACGCCGTGAACTGCGGGTGGCTTCGGTACACGGTTGGCGTTTCTGGACCCCCGGCACTAGCTTTTCTTCGGTGATGTCCTCAGCTGCTGGTGCGGTCGCACGATGGATCGCCCCGTTCATGACGGCTGCGGTCGTCGCCGGCATGGTTCTGTCCACCGGACCGGTGCAGGTCGGGCCGGTTCGCCTGGCCGACGATGCCGCCCCGATCGGCGGGTCGCCCTTCTATGTGGACCCGAACTCCGCGGCCATGCGTGCCTCGCGTGCCAACCCGGACAATCCCCAGCTGGCCTACATCGCCAACACGCCGCAGGCCTACTGGATCGACAACCTGGTTCCGGCCGCCGCGGTCACCAAGTACCTGACCGGTGCCTGGGCTGCGGGCGCCATGCCGATGCTGGCCATGTATTCGCTGCCGAATCGCGACTGCGGCAGCTTCGCCTCGGGTGGGCATGGATCGGCCGCGTCCTACCGCGGGTGGATCGACACCGTCGCGTCCCAGATCGGCGGCGGACCCGTCACGATCATCCTGGAACCCGACGCGCTCGACATGGCGGACTGCCTGTCCGGTGACGCGCGCCAGGAACGCTTCGACCTGATCCGCTATGGCGTCGACACCCTGACCAAGAATCCCGCCGCCGCCGTGTACATCGACGCCGGGCATGCGCGCTGGCTGCCCGCCGAGGAGATCGCCAATCGGCTCAACCAGGTCGGCATCGCCAACGCGCGAGGTTTCAGCCTCAACACCTCCAACTTCCTGACCACCGACGAGGAAATCGGTTACGGCGAAGCGGTTTCGGGGATGACGGGCGGTAAGCCCTATGTGATCGACACGTCCCGCAACGGCAATGGACCGGCCGACGGCGAATTGTATTGGTGCAATCCCAGCGGTCGTGCGCTCGGAGTCCAGCCCACCACGGCCACCGGTAACGGCCACATCGACGCGTTCCTGTGGGTCAAGCGTCCGGGTGACTCCGATGGATCGTGCGGGCGCGGGGATCCCGGGCCGGGCAACTTTGTGAACCAGTTCGCTATCGATTTGGCGCGTAACGCGGGTCATTAAAGTGCGTAATTGACGCGAACGGGCAAACGCCAACTTATGTGGCATGCGTTGTAGCACGGTCGATCTCCGCTGAACCCAGCAAAGCAGTGAACATTCCGAAGAATTTGTCGTTTCACCTTGCTACTGCGGGGTACGCTCGCGCAATGACGGTGAACCCGTGGACGACAGCTCGCTGGCTGATGCAAGCCGGCCCCGCTGACTACCTGCTGGCCATGAGCGTGGCCTCCGCTCAGCTGCCGGTCGTCGGTAAGCACCTCGAACCGCTGGGTGCGCTGAGCGCGATGAGTGTCTGGGGTGCGCGGCAGATGCCGGAGCTCGTCGGTGCGGCCACCAAGTCCTGGTTCGCCCCGAACGCCGGTGAGGTCCGCAAGGCCGACCGGGAAAGCACGCGTGCGGTGGCCGAGGCCGGCCTGCGCGGTGTCGTGGCCGCCGAGGACCTGCAGATCGAGTGGCCGGCGCCGGAAAAGGCGCCGCCCGTGCTGAAGGCCTTCGAACATCGCAAGAACCTGTACCGGGGTTCGGTCCGCTACGGCGACGACCCCTCGCAGCTGCTCGATGTCTGGCGCCGCAAGGATCTGCCCGCCGAACCCGCCCCGGTCATGGTGTTCCTGCCCGGCGGTGCTTGGGTGCACGGCAGCCGGATCATCCAGGGCTACGCGCTGATGTCGCATCTGGCCGAGCAGGGCTGGGTCTGCCTGTCGATCGATTACCGTGTCGCCCCGCATCACCGGTGGCCGCGGCACATCCAGGACGTCAAGGCGGCGATCGCCTGGGCTCGCGCGAACGTCGACCGCTTCGGTGGCGACCGCAATTTCGTTGCGGTGGCGGGATGTTCGGCCGGTGGTCACCTTGCCGCACTGGCGGGACTGACGATCGACGACCCCGAGTACCAGGCGCACCTGCCGCAGGGGTCGGACACCGCCGTCGACGCCGTCGTCGGCATCTACGGCCGCTACGACTGGGAAGACCGCTCGACTCCCGAGCGCATCCGCTTCGTCGACTTCCTGGAGCGGGTGGTCGTCAATAAGAAGCAGAGCCGCCACGGCGACCTGTTCCGCAAGGCTTCACCGATCGCGCGGATCCATCCCAAGGCGCCACCGTTCCTGGTCGTGCACGGCTCCGGTGACAGCGTGATCCCCGTCGCGCAGGCCCAGGCCTTCGTGGACCGGCTTCGCTCGGTGTCCCGCTCGAAGGTCGGTTACGTCGAATTGCCCGGTGCCGGTCACGGTTTCGACATGACCGACGGCGCGCGTACCGGCTCAGTCGCCACCGCAATCGGGCTGTTCCTCAATCAGATTCGCCGTGACCGTGCCCTCATGTCCACCAAAGAGGTCATCTGAGCCCTCCTCGGCTGTATCGTCCGGGCTGGGACGGACAGGGGCGGAGAGGTGAGCGATGAAACGACTGCGCGGCTGGGACGCGGTGCTGCTGTACAGCGAGGCACCCAATGTGCACATGCACACCCTCAAGATCGCGATCATCGAGCTCGGCGATCGGGGCGGCCGCACGTTCGGCGTCGAGGAGTTCCGGCAAGTCATCCGCGGCAGGCTCTACAAGCTGGACCCGTTCCGCTATCAATTGATCAACATCCCGTTCAAGTTCCACCATCCGATGTGGCTGGAGAACTGCGACGTCGACCTCGACTACCACATCCGCCCGTGGCGGGTGAAGGAGCCGGGCGGCCGCCGCGAGCTCGACGAGGCGATCGGCGAGATCGCCAGCACCCCGCTGGATCGCAGCCGGCCGCTGTGGGAGATGTATTTCGTCGAGGGACTGGCCAACGGCCGGATCGCGGTCGTCGGCAAGATCCACCACGCCCTGGCTGACGGCGTCGCCTCGGGCAATCTGATGGCCCGCGGGATGGATCTGCAGAGCGGCCCCGACCCGGATCAGGAATTTCCGACCGACCCCGCGCCCGCCCGCGGCGAGTTGGTGCGCTCGGCGTTCGCCGACCACCTGCGCCAGCTCGGCAAGCTGCCCGGGGTCATGAAATACACCTATGACGGGATGCGCCGGGTACGGCGAAGCGACCGCAAGCTGTCGCCCGAGTTGACCATGCCGTTCACGCCGCCGCCGTCGTTCATGAACCACATGCTCAACCCCCAAAGGCGTTTTGCCACTGCGACATTGGCGCTGGCCGAGTTCAAGGAAACCAGCAAGACGCTCGGCGTCACGATCAACGATCTGGTGCTCGCCACCGCGGCCGGGGCGCTGCGCACCCTGCTGTTGCGCTATGACGGCAAGGCGAATCATCCGCTGCTGGCGTCGGTTCCGGTGAGCTTCAACTTCGACCCTGACCGAGTATCGGGCAACTTCTTCACCGGCATGATGGTGGCGGTACCCGTGGAGGTCGAAGATCCGCTCGAGCGGGTGCGCCAAACCCACGACGCCGCGGTGCTGGCCAAGGAAAGTCACCAACTGGTCGGACCCGAGTTGGTCAGCCGGTGGTCGACGTACCTGCCGCCCGCGCCGGCACAGGCCCTGTTCAAGTGGCTGTCCACCAGGGACGGCCAGAACAAGGTGCTGAATCTGCCCATCTCGAATGTGCCCGGCCCACGCGAACACGGTCGCGTCGGCGGCGCGCTGGTCACCGAGATCTACTCCGTCGGGCCGCTCACCGCGGGCAGCGGGTTGAACATCACCGTGTGGAGTTACGTGGATCAGCTCAACATCTCGGTGCTCACCGATGGCTCGACTGTGCGCGACCCCCATGAAGTCACCGACGCGATGCTGGCGGCGTTCTCCGAAATTCGGGTGGCCGCAGGGCTTTCCGGTGAGCTGGCGGTCGTGGAGACGGCCATGGCGCAGGCCTAGGACGGCTGCTCGACGGGTTCGTCCGCTGAATCGATCGGGTCGGGTTCTGGCTCAGGTTCGCTTGCGGCGCGCTCTTTGGTGCGCTGATGGCGGAAGCCGATCACGATGCCGGAGATCAACGAAATGGAGATCACGGCCTCGGCGATGAAGAACGACCCGAAGTCGATGATCGATCCGATCGGTGGGCTGCCCGGCACGGCATTGCGCAGCGGAATCAGCGCG
Organism: Mycobacterium sp. BK086; assembly: GCA_004362315.1. Lineage (GTDB taxonomy): Bacteria > Actinomycetota > Actinomycetes > Mycobacteriales > Mycobacteriaceae > Mycobacterium. Next base: position 400,146 of record SNWL01000006.1, on the reverse strand, counting down.
AACAGGATGGCGGCCATCATCGAACAGGCCGGGAAGATCAGGCCGTGTCGCCAGTGCAGCACGTAGTAGGCCGCAACCACCGCGCCGATCGCCAGACCCAGCATCAGCACCATCACGAACACCGCGAAGATCAGCGTGGGCATGCTGCGGTGAAGTCCGAGATTGACCACAACTCCGCCGTTTTGGGTGCTCCCCGACGACGTGTTGAGCCGGAAGAAGGGATCGGTGTTGACCACGGTGAGGGCCACCGGAACATTGTTTCCGTCGGCGTTGAAGACGTGCACCTCGAAGCGACCGGTGTACCGGTCGAACGGATAATCGGTGACGGCGCCGTCCACACCGACTTTCTGTTCGATATCCGGAGCGGCATCGCCGGCCTTGATATCCGCCTTCCAATTTCCGATCGCGGCCGTCGTCAGTGTGGCGTCCTGGGCGAAGTTTCCCTCCGGGTCGGCCAGTTTCCCGTTCGGCGACACATCGACGATTGTCACCGAAAGTGATTGTGTCGCTGAATCAACTCTCGTGATCCAGGCCGTGACGTTCACTCGATCCGGCGCATCAGGATCGCCGAAGTAGCTTTCCTGATCAGTGTCGTTCCTGCTGGTGATGTATCCCGTGACGCTCAGGCCGATCACGGCGGCCAGTGCGAGAAACGCGATCGTCAGCCTGCGCAGGCCGATATCGCGCACCCGCCGGATATGTCTACGCACGAGGCCTATTCTTCATCGCGCTCGCGTACACCCACGACAGGAACTGGCCGACGGCCTCGGCCGAATCGTGTGCGCGGCGCGAGGGCATGATGTCGTAGCCGTGCTGGGCGCCGGGCAATTCGGCGTAGAGCACCGGTTCCTTGGCCACCTGGCGGAATTCCTCGACGAACTCGCGTGCCTCGCCGACCGGGATCACCGAGTCGTGTTCGCCGTGCAGGATGAAGAACGGCGGAGCGTCGGCGCGCAGCCGGCGGATCGGCGACGCGTCGGTGTAGATGTCGCGGAACCGGCTGAATTGCCGCTTCACGACCAGCCGTTCGAGGTAGGCGATGAATTCGCGACGCCCCTCGCCGTGGGCTGTGTACCAGTCGTAGCGGCCGTACACCGGGACCGCGGCCACCACCGAGGTGTCGGCCTCGGGGAAACCCGGCTGGTATTCGGGGTCGTTCGGGGTCAGTGCGGCCAGGGAGGCGAGGTGCCCGCCGGCCGAGCCGCCGGTGATCGCGACGAAATCGGGGTCGCCGCCGTACTCGGCGATGTTCTCCTTGATCCACGCCAGCGCCCGCTTGACGTCGACGATGTGATCGGGCCAGCTATGTGCCGGGCTCACACGGTAATTCATCGCCACGCAGATCCAGCCGCGGTCGGCGAGGTGGCTCATCAGCGGGTAGGCCTGCGGGCGGCGCCAGCCGATGGCCCACGCGCCGCCGGGCACTTCGAGAATCACCGGGGCCTTGCCGTCGCGCGGCAGGTCGCGGCGGCGCCACACGTCGGCCAGGTTCGCCCGGCCGTGCGGCCCGTAGATGACGGTGCTGCTCTTCTCGACGAATTGCCTGCGCGACCAGGTGGTTCGCCAGGCGGTGGGCCGACCCGACGCGGACGGTGTGCTGGGCAGGGTGTCGAGGACGTCGGTGAAATCATCGCCGAGGCCCTCGACCAGGGCGGCGTGCAGCACCGGCCTTGGCGTGGTCATGTTGCGACGCTGGATCGCCCCCAAGAAGACCCACGACAACGCCGTCAGCATCAGCGCAGTACCGCCGCGCCTGCCGCGGAAGTCCCCGCGCAGACCGCGCCGCACAGCGTCGAGCACCGAGCCGGCCAGGTACACCAGCGGTAGCTCGGACGTCGGCCAGCCGAAGGAGAAGACCGCCAGGGTCTTGTAGCCTTTGCGGCTCAGCGGGTGAAACCCGTTGGCCGCATTGGCCAATTCGACGAGGGCGCGCGCCAGCGGGCGCGGACGCCGCAGCTTAGCCGTCAGACGTACGAGCGATGAGTTCATTACGCAGGATCTTCCCGGTGCTGCCGCGCGGAAGCTCGGCCAGGATGGTGATCTCCCGAGGCACCTTGTAGTTCGCCAGGTTGTCACGGACGTGGGTTTTGAGCTCGTCGGAACCCGCGCCCGATCCGTCGGTGAGTACCACGAACGCGACCAGCCGTTGACCGTACTGTTCGTCGTCGACGCCGAGCACCGTGGCCTCGGCCACCTCGGGATGGGTGGCCAGCGTCTTCTCCACCTCGATCGGGTAGACGTTCTCGCCGCCGGAGACGATCATCTCGTCGTCGCGGCCCACGACGAACAGCCGCCCGGCCTCGTCGAGACGGCCGATGTCGCCCGACGACATGAACCCCTCGTGAAAGTCCTTGGTATTCCCCGACGTATAGCCGTCGAATTGGGTGGAGTTCTTCACGAAGATCCGGCCGACCTCACCGGTGGGGACTGTGTTGAACTCGTCGTCGTAAATGCGGATCTCGGTGCCGACAGCCGGCTTACCCGCGGTGTCGGGCGCGACCCGAAGGTCGGCCGGGGTCGCGGTGGCGATCATGCCCGCCTCGGTGGCGTTGTAGTTGTTGTAGATGACGTCGCCGAATTCGTCCATGAACTTGGTGACGACGTCGGGCCGCATCCGCGAGCCCGAGCACGCCGCGAATCGCAGGGTGCGGCCGCTGTAGCGCTTGCGGACGTCGTCGGGCAGATCCATGATGCGGTCGAACATCACTGGCACCACACACAATCCGGTGGCCTTGTACTTGTCGACGAGACCCATCGTCGCCGCCGGGTCGAACTTGCGGCGGGTCACCACGGTGCAGGCCATCGCCGAGGAGAACACCAGCTGCGAGAAGCCCCATGCGTGGAACATCGGCGCCACGACCACCGTCGTCTCGCCCAGTCGCCACGGGGTACGGCTCAGGATCGCGATGAGGTTGCCCGCCCCGCCGCCAGAGTGCTTGGCGCCCTTGGGAGTTCCGGTGGTGCCCGAGGTCAGCAGGATGAGCCGGCTCTTGCGGCCCGTCTTCGTGGCCTTCTGCCCGGCGTGGCTCGTGATCAGCTTCTCGACCGTCGGCGCATCGGTGGGCTCATCGGTCCAGGCCAGGATGCGCTGGGCTTCGGGGCGGTCTTGCACTGCCCGGTCCACCGAGGCGGTGAATTCCTCGTCGTAGATGACGACGTCGGCCTGTTCGCGGTTGACCACCTCGGCCAGTGCCGGCCCGGCGAAGGACGTGTTCAGCAGCAGTACGTCGGCGCCGATGCGGGTGGCCGCGATCAGCGACTCGACGAACCCGCGGTGGTTGCGGGCCATGATGCCGACGACCTCGGGGGTGCCGCCGGGCAGCTGCTGCAGCGCGGCCGCCAGGGCGTGCGCCCGCTGGTCGAGCTCGCGCCAGGTCAGCGTGCCCAGCTCGTCGATCAGGCCTGGGCTGTCCGGCCGGCGGGCGGCGGCCGTCGCGAACCCGGTCGCGATGCTCAGCCCCTCGTCGCGGGCGGCGGCCACCATCGCCACCGTGCGATCCGGCCGCATCGGGGTCAGGAAACCGGCCTTGCCCAGGGTGACGAGCGCATCGCCAATCGATGTCAGGCGGCCGAGCAGGTCCATCAGCCGATCACCGGGAAGCGGCGTTCGGAGGCCAGCTCGTCCAGTGCCTTCTGCATTACACCGCGGACGTGGGCGTCGACAGCATGGATGTCGGGGTCCTCGCCGAACTGTTCGGTGATGTCGATCGGATCGAGCACGCGCACGACGATCTTGGTGGGCAGCGGCACGTTGAGCGGAACGACGGCGCTCAGCCCGAACGGGAAGCCGAACGAGATGGGCAGGATCTTGGCCCGCAGCAGCTTGTCCAGTCGCAGCGCCTTGGCCACGCCGGTCCCGCGGGTGAGGAAGATCTGGCTCTCCTGCCCGCCGATCGCCACCGTGGGCACGATCGGCACCCCGGCGTTGATGGCGGCCTTGATATAGCCGGTGCGGCCGTCGAAGTCGATCTTGTTCTGGGTGAAGGTCGGGCGGTAGACGTCGTAGTCGCCGCCCGGGAAGACCACCACCACACCGCCGGAGCGCAGGGCTTCGTCGGCGTTCTCGTGGTTGGCGCGGATGAAGCCGTTGCGCTTGAAGAAGCCGGCGGTCGGACCGGTCAGCACCAGGTCGTGGCTCAGGGTGTACACCGGCCGGTCATAGCCGAAGTGTTCATAGAAGCCCAGCGCGAACACCGGCACGTCCATGGCGAACAGGCCGCCGGAGTGGTTGGACACCACCAGGGCGCCGCCGGGCGGGAACGACTCCAGGCCGCGCACCTCGCTGCGGTGATAGAGCTTGAGGAACGGGCGCAGCACGCCCATGGTCTTCTCGACCAGGCCCGGGTCCCACTTCTCCGTCTCGGTGGGTGTCGCGTCGCTGGTGCTCACACATCCTCCTCAGAATTGGAACGTGTTCTAGTTTTGTATGCTACCGGGCTCGCGACTGATGTCGTACCTCGATAGTTACCATTCCGGACGTGACTGAAAACGCCGTTACCGAAGAGCCCGCCGTCCTCACCGAGCGCCGCGGTCGCATCCTGATCATCACCATCAACAGGCCAAAGGCCAAGAATGCCGTGAACGCCGCGGTCAGCAACGGTTTGGCCGCCGCCATGGACGAGCTCGACGACGACGCCGGCCTGTCTGTGGGCATTGTCACTGGAGCCGGCGGCTCGTTCTGCGCGGGCATGGACCTGAAGGCCTTCGCCCGCGGGGAGAACGTCGTAGCCGAGGGCCGCGGCCTGGGCTTCACCGAGCGCCCGCCGCTCAAGCCGCTGATCGCCGCCGTCGAGGGTTACGCGCTGGCCGGCGGGACCGAGCTGGCCCTGGCCACCGACCTGATCGTCGCCGCGAGGGACTCCGCGTTCGGCATCCCCGAGGTCAAGCGCGGGCTGGTCGCCGGCGGTGGCGGGCTGCTGCGGCTGCCGCAGCGCATCCCGTACCAGATCGCGATGGAGCTGGCGCTGACCGGAGAGAACCTGTCCGCGGAGCGGGCTCACGAACTCGGCCTGGTCAATGTGGTGGCCGAGCCCGGGCATGCGCTGGAGGCCGCGATCGAGCTGGCCGAGCGGATCACCGTCAACGGCCCGCTGGCCGTGGCCGCCACCAAGCGGATCATCACCGAGTCGCGCGCGTGGTCTCCCGAGGAACAGTGGAAGGAACAGGGCAAGATCCTGATGCCGGTGTTCGCGTCGAAGGACGCTCAGGAGGGCGCGATCGCGTTCGCCGAGAAGCGCGCTCCGAATTGGACGGGCAGCTAGCTCTGCCCCAATTGGTTCCGGTCACGACCAGGATCGCGCCCGCGGTGCCGATCAGGGTGACCGGATCGCCGGCCACGAGGACGCCTGCCGCGGCCGCCCACAGCGGCTCGGTACCCAGCAGCAGGCTGACTCGTGCCGGCGATGTGCGCTGCACCGCCCACGCCTGGACGACGAAGGCGAAGACGGTGCACCCCAGCGCGAGGTAGGCGGTGATCAGCCAGTCGCCGAGGGAGAAGCGGGCTGCGACGGCTCCGGGCCCGCTGCCGGTGACCGGGGCGAGGGTGACGAACAGCGCCAGACAGATGCAGATCTGCACCAGCGTGAGGCGCCCGGGATCGAGTCGGCGCTCCCTGCTCAGCTGTGCCATCACGACGACGTGGCAAGCGCGGGCCGCGGCCGCGAGCAGCATCAGGAGGTCGCCGAGACCTGGCGCGGACAACCCGTCGGCCTGCGTGAGCAGTACGACGCCGAGCGCCGCGACCACGGTCGCGCCATAGAACGAGGCGCGCAGGCGGGTCCGTTGGGTCCACTGCTGCAGCAGTGGCGTCAGCACGATGGTCAGGGAGATGATCAGCCCCGCGTGGGACGCGGAGGTCATGGTGAGCCCGAACGTCTCCAGCGCGAAGATCACGCTGAGATTTGCTCCGAACAAGGCTCCGAGGACCAGTTCGGCGCGGCGGATGCGCCACAGCCGGACACCGAGCACGACGACGAGTCCGGTTGCGGCAAGGGCGAATCGGATGGCGAGAAACCCGAAGGCGGTGTCGGACGTGGCGACGCCCTTGGCCGCCAAATAGCTCGATCCCCAGACGACCGCGACGGCGAGCAGCGCCAGGTCGACGCGGCGGTGTGGGGGCATACCGCCATGGTGTCCGTCTCCAGACAAAGTAGACAAGCGATACATTTTTAACTAACCAAGTAGATTTACTACATGGATGTCGTGCGGCTGCGCCTGCTGCGTGAATTGTCCGAGCGCGGCACCGTGCACGCGGTCGCCGAGGCGATGTCGCTGACACCGTCTGCGGTGTCGCAACAGCTCAAGATCTTGCGGCGTGAGGCGGGGGTGCCCCTGCTCGAACCCGACGGGCGCCGAGTCCGGCTCACCGACGCCGGCCGTGCCCTGGTCGCCCGAACCGACGAGGTGCTTGCCGCCCTCGACCGGGCGCAGGCAGATATGGATAGCTACCGGTCCACGCCGCGCGGCACGGTGCGGGTGGCCATGTTCCCCTCAGGTGCCGCGATGCTTCTCGCTCGGCTCATCACCGAGGCCGCCGCCGTCGGTGTCGAGGTGCTCGGCCGCGACATCGACCAGCCGGCGAGCTACGCACCCACGCAGCTCGCCGACTTCGACGTCGTCGTCGTACACCGCGATGATCGTGATACCAACCCCTGGGGACCGCGAATCGAGGCGACCCCGCTGCTGCGCGAACCGCTCGAAATCCTCCTGCCACAGCATCATCGACTCGCCGGTAGCTCTCGCGTCTCGTTGCGGGAGCTGGCCGACGAGTCGTGGATCGGCGTCGAGGGCGGACTGATGGTCGACGACGTCCTACGCTCGCTGGCCACCATCGCCGGGGAACGACCGCGAATCGTTCAGCGGGTCAACGACTTCCGAGTCGTCGAGGAACTCGTCGCGGCAGGGATCGGGATCGCGCTTCTACCCCGCTACGTCCACACCACGCGGGCACTGGTCCGCAAGCCGCTCAGTGGAGTGCGTATCGCCCGCCGGATCGAGGCTGTCACCCGCGCCGGAGCCGCCGCGCGCCCCGCCGTCGCGCAGGTGATCGACATCCTCAAGGCGGTCGCGCGCGACGTGGCCGATCAGTGACACCCGACGACGAAATCCCATGGGTCGCCGCCGGTCAGCGCCAGGCGGCCCAATCTGCGCGCATGCGTCGCGGTGTCGCCGAACTCGTCGACCCAGCTGCGGGCCCGCATGGTCGCCAGCCAGAGCCGGTGTTCGATCGTCACGCCGATCGCACCGTGCAGCTGGTGGGCGGCGGTGACCACCGTCGGCACGACCCGGCCCAGCACCACCTTGGCCACGGTGACGGCGTAATCGGCTTGGGCATGGGCGAATCCGTGGTCGGTGACGGCGGCGACGGCAAGCTCGGTGGCCGCCCGGGCCCGCTCCACCTCACCGGCCATCGAAGCCAGAGTGTGTTGCACGGCCTGGAATGCGCTGAGCGGCCGGCCGAACTGCTCACGCTCCCTGGTGTGCGCCACGGAGAACTCGACTGCGGCGTCCAGCGCGCCCAGTGACTGCACACAGCGGGCCCAGGCGCCGCGGCGCAGCAGCTCCTCGGCGGCACCGTCAACGGTGACGAACCCCTCGGCCGGGATGCTGATCGTGTCGCGCGGCTCACCACCGAGGTTGTGCCCGTTGATGACTGACGTGGGTTGGGCGGCCGCGACCTGGAGGTCGGCGCCGTCGCGCAGGGCCACCACCACGGTGGCCGCGGCATCGGCGTAGGGCACACCGGCGATGGCCGTCGCGCCGACATCGCCGAGGGCGATCGTCAATGGCCCGTCGCCGGGGACCTCGAGTCCGGCCGCGGCGGCAAGCCAGCCCGCCAGCACGTCGGTCTCCGCCAGCGGCACCGTGACCGCGTGGCGGGCCAGCGCCCGCAGGACCACGGCCAACTCTGCGGGTCCGCCACCGGATTCCGGATCACTCGTCAGCCGCGTGAGGCCGGCGTCCTGCAGATGGCGCCAGGCGGTGGTGTCGACGTCGTCGGGCAGGCCGCGGTGGCCGATGCGCTCGTCGAACGAGCGCGCACCGATATCCTCGGCCAGTTGCCGCAGCTCGGCGAAATCGCCTGTGCTGCCGAGCGGTCCGAATACCCCGCCGGTCAATGCCCGCGTCACCTCAACCCCATTCCCCTGGCCACCACACCGCGCAGCACCTCGTTGGTGCCGCCGCGCAGCGTGAACAGCGGCGAATGCAGCCGCGCGACATCGAGCAGCGCGCCCACCCGCTCGCGCCCCGGGGTTTCGGCCACATACGAGAAGAGATCGGCAGCCAGATCCACCGACTCCTGCTCGAAGCGCGTGCCCAGATCCTTCACCAGCGCAGCCTCATTCGCCGGTGACTGCCCGGCGGCCAGCGCGCGGGCCACCGATATCGACAGCTGGCGCAGCGAGATGACCCGGGCCAGCAGATCGCCGACGGCCGCAGCGGTGTGGTCGTCGACGACGTCCTGGCCGGCCAGCAGCCGCACCAGCGCGGTCAGCAGCGGCGCGGTGGACAAGATGCGTTCGGGGCCACTGCGTTCGAACGACAGCTCGGCGGTGACCTGATGCCAACCGGCCCCGACCTCGCCGAGCACGTTGGCGTCCTCGATGAAGACTTCGTCGAAGGTCACCTCGTTGAAGTGGTGTTCGCCGGACATCATCACGATGGGGCTGATGGTGACGCCGGGCGATTGAGTCGGCACGATGAACTGGCTGAACCCGGCGTGCCGTCGCTGCGGGTCAACCGGGCTGGTGCGGGCCAGCACCACGATCTGATGGGCCAGGTGAGCGCCACTGGTCCACACCTTGGTGCCCGACAACACCCAGCCACCGTCGGTCCGGGTGGCCTTCGCCGCGGACGCGGCCAGGTCGGAACCGGCCTGCGGCTCGCTCATGCCGATCGATGAGAAGTACCGTCCCGCAGCGATTTTGGGAAGAAGACGCTGCCGTTGTTCTTCGGATCCGTAGGCCAGCAGGCCGGGTGCGACCTGGCGGTCGGCGATCCAGTGGGCGGCCACGGGCGCTCCGGCGGCGAGCAGTTCTTCGGTCACCACGTAGCGGTGCAGATGGCCGAGGCCCTGCCCGCCGTACTCGCGGGGGATGGTCAGGCCGAGGAATCCGGCGTCGCCCAGCCGGGCGCTGAAGCCCTCGTCCCAGCTGGACAGCCACGTGTCGACGCTTGGCTGCCAACCGAATTCGTCACGATCGGCGGATAGGAACGCGCGCACCGACGCGCGCAGCGTGGCCAGTTCCGGCTCGTTGGCGCACAGTGTCGCGAAGTCGTCGGTCATCGGTATCCCGTGACCCGCGCGATGATCGCCACCTTGCCGTCGTCGCCGACGGCCTGCGCGTCCCCGATCGCGGAGTTGCGACCGATTCGCAACGCCGTTCCCTCATAACGGGATTGGGCACCGGCGAAGAAGGGTCGCAGAAAGTTGACCCGGATCGACGCGGTGCGCAGTGGTTCTGCCTGCTCGTGGTTGATCGCCGCGGAGGCGACGAGTTCCAGCCCGGCGCTGCTGACGCCGCCGTGCACGATCCCGATCAGATTGTTGATGATCGAGTCCGGCCGCTGGGCCAACCGGTAGGTGCCGGATTCAGGGTCAAGCGGTTCGCCCGACATCAGCTCCGCCAGCGAGGTCTCCGGAGTGCGGATCAACGGGTCGGGCCCACGTTGGATCGGGCCGTCGGGGCCGCCGGTGATCGCGACGGTTCGCACAGTGCCCCCGCCGATCGTGGTGCCGCGATGGCTGAGTGTGCAGATTGCCAGCAGCGTTGCGCCGTGCGGACCCAACGGGCGGCTACTGGCGACCACGGGTTCGGCGGGGGCGGCCTGCAGGCTGTCGATCCCGTCGGGGGACAGCTCGACGGTCAGCTCGCTGGACACCGTCCACTGCCCCGACCCGCGCCGGTAGAAGTTCGCCCGCCCGCCGACGTCGTCGACCAGGATGGCCAGCGGTCCGACCGTCGGCATCCCGGTGAACGGGTTGACCAGGTGGCCCACCGGCATCGACGCGACCACGGTGAACTCGGTGAAGTTCTCGTCGAGGGTCTGGATGCCGAAGCGGGTGATGACACTTTCCGGAGTCTCCGGGTCCTGCCGCCCAGCCGGTTGGTCGATGAACGTCACGCTTGTATTCCAGCATCAGCGGCCCGGACGCTGTCGGAGGGGCCGACCATACTCGCCGCATGGCGACCGTGTACTTCACCGCATCGAGCTTGGACGGCTTCATCGTCGACGACGCGGGCAGCCTTGACTGGTTGACCTCCCGCGCCATCGACGTCAACGGACCCTTCGGTTACGAGGCGTTCAGCGCGACCGTCGGCGCGCTGGTGATGGGGTCGGCGACCTACGAGTGGCTGCTGGCCGATCAACCGGGGGAGTGGATGTACGACCAGCCGACCTGGGTGCTGACCCATCGCCCGCAGATCATCGCCGAGGGCCATCCGGTGACGGTGTTCAGCGGCACGGTCACCGACCTGCATCCTCGGCTGGTCGCCGCCGCAGGTGAGCGCGACGTGTGGGTGGTCGGCGGCGGGGAGGTTGGGGCACAGTTCGTCGCCGCGGGTCTGGTCGACGAACTGATCGTGTCGTATGCGCCGTGCAGCCTGGGCTCCGGCGCGCCGGTACTGCCGATCCGTTCGGAGTGGATACTCGCCGAAACCGGAGTCAACGGCGATTTTGTCTGTGCCCGTTGGCAATTCAGGCGTTGACGGTCGGAACGCCGAACTTCGTCACGAATTCCTTTGCCTTGATCAGGAACTCGATCTGCGCCGCGACGTCATGCAGGGGCTGCAGGCTTCGCACCGAGCGGCACAGCACCACCGCGCCTTCCATCGCGGCCAGCGTGGTGTCGGCCAATGCGGTTGCCTCGGCGGCTTCGAAGCCTTCACGGAGGTAGGCCTGCTTGGCGGCTTCGCGCCAGCGGCAGAAGATCTCACCGGCGATCGCGGTCAGCTGTTGTTCGTCCTCGCCGGCGCCGACGGCGGCGGCCAGCACGGGGCAACCGGCGGTGTAGTCGCTGGTGAGGAGTGCGTTTTCCCAGAGCTCGACGAAGCGGTGAAGCAGCACCCCGGCGCTCTCCCCGGCGGCTTCGTCGATGCTGGTGCCGATCTCATAGCCGGCGTAGTCCAGGGCTTCACGCAGGATCTGGCTCCGGCCTTCGGGGAAGTGGTGATAGACCGAGCCACGGGGCGCGCCGCTACGGGCCAGCACCTCGTCGATGGTCACCCCGGCGGCACCGCGCTCGCGCAGCACCTCGGCGGCACTCACCAGCATCTTGGTGCGGGTGGAGCTACGGGCTCGGCGGGTGCTACCGGTCGGCGTCTGGGTCATTCAGGCGGCGGGGGATTGACGGACGTGGGTACCCCGCCACGCCAGGGCGCGTGCGCCCCGCCCGAACAGCTGCCTGCGCTTGTCAGGCACCTGGCGCGTGAACCGGTGACCGGCGATGTTCAGCTCGATCAGCCACATTGTTTGTCTCCTTGCGGGGCAGGTCACTAGACCAACTCCATAACTATGGTTACGACCATAGGATTAGAACGCTATTAACGCAAGCGATGAGCTGTCGCGAAGGTTAATAGCTGGCAAACGGGGGTGCTGAGCTGACTGCCCGGCCTGGCCGGCAAGCCTTTGTATGATCCAGATCATATTTCTGGTGGCCGTCGGATCGCCCTGATCAGGCCAGCTCAACGGACTAGGCTCGGCTGCGTCGGCGACTGAAAAGGACGCAATCGATGAGCCATTACAAGAGCAACGTCCGCGATCTCGAGTTCAATCTCTTCGAGCTGCTGGACCTGGGGAAAGTTCTCGACGACTATCCCGACCTCGACGGCGACTCGGTACGCGAGATGCTGGCCGAGGCCGCCCGGCTGGCCGAGGGGCCGGTCGCCGAATCGTTCGCCGAAACCGACCGACATCCGCCGACGTTCGATCCCGACACCCACGTGGTGTCGCTACCGGAGCCGTTCAAGAAGTCGATGCGGGCCTGGCAACAGGGCGAGTGGTTCCGCATCGGCCTGTCGGAGGAGGTCGGCGGCGTCCCGGCTCCGGCGATGGTCACCTGGGCGATCGACGAGCTGGTGCTGGGAGCCAACCCGGCGGTCTTCATGTACATGGCCGGCCCGATCATGGCCAACATCCTGTTCCACATCGGCAATGAGCAGCAGAAGCACTGGGCGACGCTGGCCGCCGAGCGCAACTGGTGCGCCACCATGGTGCTCACCGAACCCGATGCCGGATCCGACGTCGGCGCCGGACGGACCAAGGCGGTCGACGCCGGCGACGGCACCTGGCATATCGAGGGCGTCAAACGGTTCATCACCAACGGCGACGCCGACGACTACTTCGAGAACATCCTGCACCTCGTGCTGGCCCGCCCCGAGGGCGCCGGACCCGGCACCAAGGGGCTCAGCCTGTTCGTGGTCCCCAAGTTCCTGCTGGACCCCGAGACCGGCGCTCCCGGTGACCGCAACGGCGTCTACGTCACCAACCTCGAGCACAAGATGGGCCTGAAGGCTTCGGCCACCACCGAACTCAGCCTGGGATTACACGGAAAGCCCGCGATCGGCTGGCTGGTGGGCGATGTCCACAACGGCATCGCGCAGATGTTCAAGGTCATCGAATATGCCCGGATGTTCGTGGGCACCAAGGCGATTGCCACCCTGTCGACCGGATACCTGAACGCGCTGGAGTACGCCAAGACGCGGGTGCAGGGTGCCGATCTGACGCAGATGACCGACAAGACCGCACCGCGGGTGACGATCATCCACCACCCCGATGTGCGGCGTGCCCTGATGACCCAGAAGGCCTACGCCGAGGGGTTGCGCGCCCTGTACCTCTATACCGCCGCGCATCAGGATCCCACAGTCGCACAAGTGGTTTCGGGCGCCGACGCGTCGATGGCCGAGCGGGTCAACGATCTGCTGCTGCCGATCGTGAAGGGAGTCGGATCTGAGCGTGCCTATCAGACCCTGACCGAGTCACTGCAGACCTTCGGCGGATCCGGCTTCCTGCAGGACTACCCGATCGAGCAGTACATCCGCGACGCCAAGATCGACTCGCTGTACGAGGGCACCACCGCCATCCAGGCGCAGGACTTCTTCTTCCGCAAGATCGCCCGCGACCGGGGCGGGGCGCTGGCGCACGTCGTCACCCAGATCGAGAAGTTCATCGACAGCCCCGATGCCAGGCCGGAGCTGGCCGCCGCCCGCGCCTCGCTGGCCGCCGCGTTGGACAACGTGCGTGCCGTCGCGACGGTGATGACCGGCTACCTGCTGGGCGCGCAGGACGATGCGCGCGAGCTGTACCGGGTCGGGCTCGAGTCGGTGGGCTTTCTGCTGGCGGTCGGCGATCTGCTGATCGGTTGGTTCCTGTTGCGCCAGGCCGAGATTGCGTGCCACGCCCTGGACGGCGACCCCGATCCGCGCGAGGAAGCCTTCTACCGCGGCAAGGTGGCGGTGGCGAACTTCTTCGCCGCCACCGTGCTGCCCCGGCTGGCCGCTGAGCGAAAGATCGCCGAGTCGATCGACCTGTCGATCATGGACCTGAGCGAAGAGGCGTTTTAGCCGTCGGTCAAGATGGCGGGGTAACCGCCCGGAATTTAATTCGGAATTGAAAAGGAAATCCCCATGAAGGTGATCACGTCCATCGACGACGCGGCGTCCGCGGTCGGCCAGGAACTCGGTGTCAGCGAGTGGCTGCTGATCGACCAGAAGCGCATCAACGACTTCGCCGACGCGACCAACGACCATCAGTGGATCCACGTCGACGTCGAGCGGGCCAAGGCCGAAAGTCCTTATGGCGCACCGATTGCACACGGCTTCCTCACGCTGTCGCTGGTTCCCGCTCTCAGCAAGGACAACTTCCGGCTCGAGAACGCGAAGATGGCCATCAACTACGGGCTCAACAAGGTGCGGTTCATGTCCCCGGTGCCCGTCGACAGCAGTGTCCGGGTGCGCTCCGAGCTGGCCGGCGCCGACAAGGTCGACGACAACACCGTCAACATGACCGTCAAGCACACCATCGAGATCGACGGTGTCGACAAGCCCGCCGCCGTGGCCGAAATGATCGTCCGCGCACTGTTCTGACCGCCGACGAAAAAGCCCCCGGCACACAGTGCCGGGGGCTCTTTCGTTGTGACTATTCCGGCGTGTAGCCGAACGGCAGCAGCACGCTCTTGGCCTGCGTGTACGGCTCGATACCCTCGGGGCCGTTCTCGCGGCCGATACCGGAGTTCTTGTAGCCGCCGAACGGCGCACCCGGATCGAACGCGTACATGTTGACCGCGTAGGTGCCGGTGCGGATCTGCGAGGCGATCTTCATGGCCTTGTCGTTGTCGGTGGTGAACACCGAACCGGCCAGACCGTAGGCGGAGTCGTTGGCGATCCGCACGGCGTCCTCTTCGGTGTCATACGGAATCACCGACAGCACCGGACCGAAGATCTCTTCCTGCGCGATCGTCATCGAGTTGTCGACGTCGGCGAACACCGTCGGCTGCACGAACCAGCCGTTGTCGAGGCCCTCCGGACGGCCACCGCCGGTCACCAGCCGAGCGCCTTCCTCGACGCCCTTCTTGATGTAACTCTCGACGCGCTCGCGCTGCTTCTCGCTGATCAGCGATCCGATCATGGCGCCCGCGTTGTCAGGCAACCCGACCGGCATGGCGGCCGCTGCGGCGGAGATCTTCTCGACGACTTCGTCGTAGCGCGAACGGGGTGCCAGGATCCGGGTCTGCGCCACACAGGCCTGCCCGGTGTTCATCAGGCCCGAGAACACCAGCATCGGCAGCGTGGAATCCAGGTCGGCGTCCTCGAGGATGATGGCCGCCGACTTGCCGCCCAGTTCCAGCGTGCACGGCTTGAGCCGCTCGGCGGCGATCTTGGCGATCTCCTTGCCGACCGCGCTGGACCCGGTGAACGTGTACTTGTCGATCTCCGGGTTGGCGGTCAGGGCGCGGCCGGTCTCCGGGCCGCCGGGGACCACCGAGAGCACACCCTCGGGCAGCCCGGCCTCGGCGAAGATATCGGCCATCGCGAACAGCGACAGCGGGGTCTCCGCGGCGGGCTTGACGACGATGGTGCAGCCGGCCAGCAGGGCGGGGCCGAGCTTGTTGGCGGCCAGGAAGAACGGCACGTTCCATGCCGTGACGGCAGCGACGACGCCGATCGGCTCGCGCAGCACCATCGTGGTGCCGTACACGCCGTCGCGGAAATCCCGCCAGGTGAACTTGTCGGCGGCACCTGCGAAGTACTGGAACGACGACATCGCGGCGCCGTACTGCATCATGTCGACGATCGTCGGGGGCTGCCCGGTCTCGGCTGCCAGCAGGAACTTCAGCTCCTCGGCGCGCTCTTCGAGGATCTTGACGGCGCGGCCCAGGATCTCGGCGCGCTCGGCGGGCTTCATGTGCGGCCACGGGCCTTCGTCGAAGGCCTTGCGGGCGGCGGCGCAGGCGGCGTCGACGTCGGCCTTGGCGGCCAGCGGCACCTTGCCCACCAATTCACCGGTCGCGGGTGAGTGCACCTCGATGACGTCGGACGTCGAGGGCTCGACCCACTTGCCACCGATGAACAGCTTGTCCCACTCGGTCTTGAACGCGGTGCTCTGTGTCATGACCGTCACATTACCTACTGAAGACAGAAACTAGAACCTGTTCATTTCCGGCGAATCGGTGGCCGCATCACCAGCACCAGATTGCTCACTGCGAACTCCCGCAGACCGGGGGCGTTCGTCAACCACCACGCCCATCGCGGGTGGTAACGCGGGAATGCCGCGACCAGCGCCCCGGTGCTCGCCGCCCACCTCAGGCCGTCGGTCGCCGACACCGCGAAAAGCGACGACCCGTAGTTGTTCTTGGGCAGGTGGCCGTGCTTGCGGGTGTAGCGGGCGGCCGCCCGCGCACCGCCCAGATAGTGCGTCAGCCCCATCTCATGGCCGCCGAACGGGCCGAGCCAGACGGTGTACGACAAGATCGCCAGCCCCCCGGGGCGGGTGACGCGCAGCATCTCCGCACCGAGTTGCCAGGGGCGGGGAACGTGCTCGGCGACGTTGGACGAGAGGCAGACGTCGACGCTGCCGTCGGCGAAGGGCAGCGCCATGCCGGACGCCCGCACGAACGCGCCGGGGCTGGCCTGGCGCACGTGCTCGGCGGCGTGCATCTCGCTCGGATCCGGTTCGACGCCAACGTACTTCCAGCCGGCCGTGGTGAATGCGGTGGCGAAATAGCCGGGACCGCCGCCGACGTCGACGAGCGTGCGCCCACCCGGGGTACCGCCGTGGCCGGCTTGCCAAAGGTCGGTGACCATCTGCGCGGTGTCGTCGGCAAGGGCGCCGTAGAAGCGGGCCGGGTCACTCTGCTCGAAGCGGAACTGCGACAGCAGCCGGACCGAGCGCCGCAGCGTCGCGCGCTGGGCGAACAGATCGGTGGCGGCCACGGGCCCACCCTAGTGATCGGCATTTTCGGGGCACTTCGGCGCGGGGTTAGTCTGATCTCGATGTCCTCCACCGTTCGCTCCGTCCTGCTGCTGTGCTGGCGGGACACCGGCCACCCGCAGGGCGGCGGCAGCGAAACCTACGTTCAGCGCATCGGCACGCTGCTGGCCGAATCGGGCATGGATGTCACCCTGCGCACCGCCCGCTACCGGGGCGCCCCCCGCCGCGAGGTCGTCGACGGCATCACGATCAGCCGCGGTGGTGGCCCCTACAGCGTCTACATCTGGGCCGGCCTGGCCATGGTCGCCGCGCGGTTGCGACTCGGCCCGCTGCGGCGGGTGCGTCCCGATGTCGTCATCGACACCCAGAACGGGGTGCCGTTCCTGGCCCGGCTCGCGTTCGGACGACGCGTGGCGGTCCTGGTGCACCACTGCCACCGCGAACAATGGCCGGTCGCCGGTCGTTTTGTCGGCGGGCTGGGCTGGCTGGTCGAATCCTGGCTCTCCCCGCGGATGCACCGGCGCAATCAATACGTCACCGTCTCTCTGCCGTCGGCCCGTGACCTGTCCGATCTCGGGGTCGACCCCGCGCGGATCGCGGTGGTGCGCAACGGTCTTGACGAGGCACCGGCCGACACCCTGACTGCGCAACGGTCCCCGACGCCGCGGGTCGTGGTGTTGTCGAGGCTGGTGCCGCACAAGCAAATCGAGGACGCGCTGGATGCGGTGGCCGCACTCCGGCCGCGGGTCGCGGACCTTCACCTGGACGTTGTCGGTGGCGGCTGGTGGCACGACCGGTTGGTCGAGCGAGCGCGCCACCTCGGCATCGCCGATGCCGTCACCTTTCACGGTCACGTCGACGACCGGACCAAACATGCTGTCGTGCAACAGTCCTGGGTGCACGTGCTGCCGTCGCGCAAGGAAGGCTGGGGCCTGGCCGTCATCGAGGCGGCTCAGCACGGCGTGCCGACCATCGGCTACCGGTCGTCTGGCGGGCTCACCGACTCGGTCATCGACGGGGTGACCGGCGTGCTCGTGGACGACCACGACGACCTGGTGGACCGTCTCGAACACCTTCTGGCAGAACATGTTCTGCGTGACGAGCTGGGCGCCAAGGCCAAGGCCCGCAGCCGGGACTTCTCCTGGCAGCAGAGCGCGGACGCCATGCGCAACGTGCTGGAGTCGGTGCACGCCGGAACACGAGTCAGCGGCGTGATCTAGCCGGCCTTGCCGCCCCCGCCGCCCGCGCCTCCGCCCTGCCCGGCGCCGGGATTCCCGGGGCCGCCTGCGCCGCCCGCACCGCGAATCGAGCCGCCGCCCTTACCGCCGTGGCCGCCCGCGCCGCCCGTGGCCGGCGAGCCTGCGCCGCCGCTACCGCCGTTTCCACCGCTTCCGCCCTTGCCCCCACTGATGAGCCCGGTACCACCGTTGCCGCCGTCGCCGCCGTGGCCGCCGACTTTCCCACTGCCGGTGGCCTGTCCACCGCTTCCGCCGGTGCCCCCGTTGCCGCCGGCGATGCCGCCGCTACCGCCGTTTCCACCGCGTGCGCCGTCTCCGCCGTTCACAGTGGTCGAGATGCCACCGGCTCCCGCTCCGCCGTTTCCGCCGTCGCCGCCGCGGCCGAACATGCCACCTTGACCACCGTCGCCGGCCTGACCGCCTCTGGACTGGGCGTTGCCGCCGTCGCCGCCGCGGCCCCCGTCGCCTCCGATGGCGCCACCGGCCCCGCCGAGACCGCCGATACCGCCGATCCCGGTGCCCGGGGTTCCCAGAGTGGATCCGCTACCGCCTCTGCCACCGGCACCGCCGTCGGCGGAGCTGAACAAGCCGCCGGTTCCACCGTTGCCGGCGTTGCCCCCGTTGCCGTTGGCCCCGGCGCTGCCGCCGTTTCCGCCGTCGCCGCCGCGTCCGCCCGGTCCGATTTGCATCACGGAGCCTTGGCCGCCGTTCCCGCCGTTTCCGCCGCCGGCTCCTGCTCCGCCGTTGCCACCGTTTCCGCCGGTACCACCGCGTCCGCGGGAGCCGATCTCGACGATGGCTCCACGGCCGCCGTTTCCGCCGTTTCCACCGTTGCCCCCGGGTCCGCCATTGCCGGCGCTCCCGCCGTTTCCGCCGTTGCCGCCGAACAGGCCGGCGCTGCCGCCGTTGCCGCCCGACGAGCCGACCGCTCCCGAGACGCCGTTTCCGCCGTTTCCGCCGTTGCCGACCAGACCGGCATCGCCGCCTCGGCCGCCCCTGAAGCCGTTGCCCCCGTTTCCGCCGAACAGACCCGCGTTACCGCCGTTGCAGGTTCCGGACGTGCAGGTGGCGGCGTCGTAGCTGAAGCCGTTGCCGAACAGCAGTCCGGCATTGGGGTGGTCAGCGGTGCCGTTGCCGATGAGCCTGGGGATCGATATCGGCGCGGCGGCGGCGACGACGGCGTTGCCGAGAGTCTTGGCGCCGCTCGAACACAACGCCGTCGCGCGGTCGCAGGTCGGGGTATTCGGTGACAACGGCAGGGGCACCGAGAACGATGCCAACGTGATCGCCGGATATCCCGGATCGGGGGCTGAGTCGGTGGCGAATAGAAACGCACCGCCGGCAATCGCCGCACTGGCGAATCCGATCCCGACAAATGGCACAGCAGACAACAACTTTCGACAATCGGACACGATCGAAGCCTTTCGAGGCAGGTACTCCGTTGAACCGACAGACGGCATCACGCTGTTTCACGAGAGATGTCCCGGCAAAGTTCAATGCTGCAGAGAAAATTCACAGCTGATTCCCGGGTTCGCCGTGTGATCATCCCGGGATGTCGAATATCTATGAGTACGTCCGCCATCCCCGGGCCGCGGAACTCGCGGCCAAGAAACCAGTGAAGGTGGCCCACATCCGCGGCATCGACCACGACAACTGGCTGGTCCGCTTCAACGCGAAGTTCGGCTTGAGGATCACGGTCGTGGTCGGCACCATGTGGACCGCTTACCTTTTCACGCTGCTGGCCTTGTTCGCATTGCCCGACGCCATCAAGCAGGGCACGTACTTCGTAGTCGTGTGGTTGTCCAGCAGCTTCCTACAGCTGGTGCTGCTGCCGATCATCATCGTCGGTCAGAATATTCAGGCCAAGGCGTCTGACACCCGCGCCGACGAGACGTACAAGGACGCCGAAGCGGTGTTGAAGGAGGCGGCGATGATCCAGGATCACCTGACGAAGCAGGACGAGCTGATCTCGCACATCCTCACGCAGCTCGGTCCAATGGCCCCCAAAACTGGCTAATCAGAACCGTTCTCACGGGCGCCGAGCAATGTGATGAAGCGCCGTGCGGCAGCGTCCACGCCGGCCTCGTCGTCGGTCCCGACCAGATCGAGCAGCAGGCCGCGCATGACCGACAACCCGAGGCGAGCCAGCGCGGGATCCGTGGCGGGGTCGGTCTGCGCCAACGCAAGCCAGTCATCGACAGCACTGGGCAACATGGCGGTGAACGGCGATTCGCCTTGCACACCACGGGAATAGCACTCGAAGAACAGCCGCTCCAGCCCACGTAGCTCCGGGCGGCGCAGGTGCGCCCACATCGCGGCGAAACCGGTGTCCGGCGGCAGCTCCTGAAGCAGCGTCATCTGCTGACGCTCGACATCGTCCACCACGGCGAGTAGAAGATCTTCGCGGGAACCGAAGTGGTGCAACAGCATTCGATGACTGGTACCGATCGCTTCGGCCAGTTCGCGCAACGAGCGCCCGCCGACCCCGCTTTCTGCGCACTCGCGTACCAGTGCGTCGAGCAGCTCGCGGCGCCGAGCGAGGTCAGGCGTTCGAACCACGAAGCTTCCACAGACCTTCGCTACGCGCCTTCAGTCCCTGCGCCTCCATCGCGAGGTACCGCTGCGTCATCCCCCGCATCAGCACGCCCACCAAAGATCCGAGGGGTCCGCCCTGCACGAGTTCCTGACGCACCAGGGTGCCACCGCCGTTGGCCGCTGATACCAGGTGTCGCGCCGACGTTCGCCCGCCGGGAGAGCGTTGCACCCAGGTCCACGACGCGCCCGGGTCGACGTCGGTGACGGTCCAGACGAGCTTGGGCATGCGCGGTTGCTTGATCTCGAAGCGGCGGCCGACCGCGATCTGCGGCCCGTCCAGGCCGGTCAACCGGGTGACCGACGCGGTCCACTCCGGCCACTTCTCGACATCGGTGAACACGCCCCACACCACGTCCACGGGTGCGTCGATGGCGACGCTGCTGGAGCTCAACATGTACCAGATGGTACATCTTTGGTTCGTCGGCCCGCCAGAGCCAAAATCCCGGCCCCGATCAGCAGGGTGAGCCACACCAGGTGGGCGACCACGGCCAGCGTCCGTTTCCCTTGCGGCGCAGCCTGACTCGACCCGCCCACGCGATAGAGCGTCAGGTCGCCGTCGCGATAGGCCACCGGCAGATTCTGAAGGGTCCGCTGCGCGTCGCCCATCTCTCCCGCGCTGCCGGACTCCACGACCACCCACCCGATTCCCGCGTCCGCCAGCGCCTGGCCAGGCCCGCCCGCCAGCAGCGTGCGCTGCACCTCGCGCGCGCGGCCGCCCTCGCCGGGTACCGACTGGCCCGAGATGGTCAGGTCACCGGTGGCCAGCACCTCGGCACGGACCCAGCGCGGCAACGGATCGAGCACCGGCGCCGGGCCGGACCACCCGAATTGCCGCATGCTGTCGGCGGGCAGCACCGCCACATCCGCCGGTGCCCCGTTGACGATCCCGGCCACCGCCGACCATCCCGGGGGGTATTGCACCGACGTGACCTTGCCCCAAGCGCCGAAAGCCAGGTCCGGCAGGACGGCGATCAGCGCGACCGCACACAGCATCGCGGTGACCCCCGGGCGCAGCCACCGTCGCAACGTCAGCACCGAGGCGGCCCCCGCGACCGCGTAGCCCGGCATCGCCAGCGCCACCCACTTCTGCCCGTCGCGCAGCACCCCCACGCCCGGTGCCGCCTCGACCACCGCCCGCAGCACCGACAACCCGGGACCGGTGGCCGCCGCCGCGGGCAGCAGCACGCTGACCGCGGCCAAGACCAACAGCGGCACCGCGGACCGGCGGCGCAG
Source organism: Mycobacterium sp. BK086 (assembly GCA_004362315.1). GTDB lineage: Bacteria > Actinomycetota > Actinomycetes > Mycobacteriales > Mycobacteriaceae > Mycobacterium. The sequence goes on along the minus strand of SNWL01000006.1, from coordinate 378,652 downwards.
CACCGTCGGCAGTCCCGCAACCACCACGGCCAGCAATACCGCCGTGGCCAACAGGGCCAATAGCGTTGTGCGAGAAGGCGGAACGGCCTCGGCGTTCCAGATCCCGCCGAGACCGGCCAGACTGCCCAGCGTGCCGAGACCCGGTTCGGCGCGGGCCGCGAACGCGGCGATCCCCGAGGACGGAGTCGAGTCAAGCGCGTCGCCCAGGGCCGAGGCGGTGAGCCACGGCGACGCGGCAAGCACCGAAGCGATCAGCACTCCGATCGCACACCGCAGCCGGGACACCCCGTCGCCGGGTGCCGCAACACAGACCAGCGCCACCACGGCGGCCAGTAACAGACCCGTCGGCGTCAGCCCGGCCAGCGCGATCCAGAACACGGCCGTCGCCCAGCGCGCCCACGCCGGCGCGGAGTCGTCGCGCAGCCTGAGCACCGCGGCGGCCACCCACGGCAAGGCGCCGTACCCGACGAGCAGGCTCCAGTGGCCCTGCAGCAGCCGCTCGGCGACGTAGGGATTCCACACCGCGAGCGTGGTCGCCACCAGTTGGCCGGCCAGCCCGGCGTCCGGGACCAGCAGGCTCGCCAAGCGGCCGGCCCCCCAACCGGCCAGGACGATCCCGGCGATCAGCAGTAGCTTGACCAGCAACCCGCCGTCGAGGACGGGTGAGACCACGGCGATCAGGAAATCTTGCGGCACCGCCCGCGGCGCCGACTCACCCAGACCAAGTGCGCTATCCGACAGGTACGACCGCGGCGTCGAGACCGCGTCGCGCAGCAGTAGATATCCGGGGGCGAGCAGGGGTGCGGTCACCACCAGCGCCAGCAGGAGGGCGTATCCCGGCACCACCCACCGGAGCGCAGGGCGTGCCTGGATCACGGGAGAGATCACCGCTGGGGCGGCGGAGGCTCCAGATCCGGTCTCGCCGCGGGCAGCTTCTCGGTCTGCGCCTCGGCGGCGGGCATCGGCCCGGTTTCATCCTTGCCGAAGAACCCGTGATCCGCGGTGTCCAGGCCCGGGTCGATCAGGGCGGACTCCGCGCGCACGCTGAACGTTCCCAGAAGCACGCCGCCGACCAGTGCCACCAGGCCGGCCGCGGTGAAGCTGATCGGCAGCACCCGCGACCACAGCCCCACCCGGTCGCGCTCGTCACGGGCCGTCGCCACTCGCGATTCGATGGTCTGCTCGGTTGAGGTGACCTTGTAGTCGGCCAGCTCCATCTCCGGGCGCACCGCGTCGCGGGCGTAGTAGTGGTTCGCGTGCTCGGTCGACTTGACGATGACGCCGGTGACCGGATCGACCCAGAACGTCCGCTGTGCGGCGTAGTAGCGGGTCATAGTGATCGGTTCTTCGGGCGGTCCGGGCAGGCCCCACAGCTCGGCCCGCGCGGTCACCTCGCCGTCCTCGTTCTTGTCGTACAGGGAGGCGTACTTGATCGGATCGACCAGCTTGCCGTCGGCGTCGTAGCCGACGTTCTGGGTGAACCGGTAGGTCGTCAGCCCGTTGACGTCCTCTTGGCCGTCGTAGTTGGCGTCGAACGCCTTCTGCGCGATCGGGTCGAAGTAGGGATACGTCTTCTTTTCGGTGCCGAAGGGGAAGCGGTAGGCCAGGCCCTCGTGGGGCAGCGCAATGTTCGTCGGCGGCTTGGTGTCTTCGATCGTGCGCGGCTTCTGCACCGAGCCACCCGGGTGGGTGTCATCCGACACCGCCAAAGCCGTGCTGCGGTTCACCGTCACGGTGTCGACCATGGCAAGCAACAGACCGTTGTCCTGTTGCTTGTCGCTGCGCCGCACGCTGGTGCCGACCTGCAACGTCACGACGTCGGCGTTGGCCGGCGACTCGACGGTGATCTGCTGCTGGGATACCAGGGGCACGTTCTTGTCGACGATGAACTTCTCACCCGTCAGCGACGACGGGTCCAGCGCGCTTCCGGTTCCGTCGCTGACCAAGGTCTCGTCGATATCGAGCGGAATCTTCTTGATCTTGCCGGAGGTGTAAGTCGACAACAGCAGCGCCGCGATCAGCAGGGCGGCTCCGAGCCCGATGATGCCGTACGCCGTGATACGCAACATGCCCGCGCGATTCACGCTGCCGTGGCCTCCCTCGCTCCCGATCGTGCTCTACACCGCCTGACGGCGAAGCAAACGTGTCTGACCCTAACAGCAGAGGCCAAGGCACTGGCAGATTAGGAGGTCATCGCCACTGGCACGGTTAGCCCAGGTGTACCCACTTTCGCGGGCAACCAGTATGGGAGAGCACACTGGCAGCCATGGCAGAGGAGGCGGAGCAGGTCGGCGGCACCCGCAGCTTCCTGCCCGCTGTGGAAGGCATGCGCGCGTGTGCGGCCATGGGGGTGGTCCTCACCCACGTCGCGTTCCAGACCGGCACATCCGGCGAGGTCGTGGGCCGCCTGCTGCATCGCTTCGACTTGGCCGTCGCGGTGTTCTTCGCGCTCTCGGGCTTCCTGCTGTGGCGCGGTCACGCGGCCGCCGCCCGCGGACTGCGCAAGCGGCCGCCGACCGGCCACTACCTGCGCTCGCGGCTGGTGCGCATCATGCCCGGCTATGTGGTGGCCGTCGTCGTCATCCTGACGCTGCTACCAGAGGCCAACCACGCCAGCTGGACGGTGTGGTGGGCCAACCTCACGCTGACGCAGGTGTACGTGCCGCTGACCCTGACCGCCGGGCTCACCCAGATGTGGAGCCTGTCGGTGGAGGTGAGCTTCTATCTCGCGCTGCCGATCCTGGCGTTCCTGGCGCGCAGGCTTCCGGTGCGGGCCCGGATTCCGGTGATCGCGGCGGTGGCGCTGGCCAGTCTGGGCTGGGGCCTGCTTCCGATTCACACCATGCAGGGCGTGAATTTCCTGAACTGGCCGCCGGCCTACGCGTCCTGGTTCGCCGCGGGCATGCTTCTTGCGGAGTGGACGGTCAGTCCGGTCGGCAGGATGCACGCATTGGCCCGGAATCGTTGGGCCATCACGAGTATCGCCTTGGTGGCCTACCTGATCTCGGCTTCACCGCTTGCCGGGCCGAAGGATCTGGTTCCCGCGACGTTGGGGCAGTTCGTGATCCGCACTTCGATGGGAGCCATCGTCGCCGGTGCGCTGCTCGCGCCGCTGGTCCTCGATCGCCCCGACACGCCGCACCCGATTCTGGGGAGCAGGTTCATGGTCACGCTGGGCCGCTGGTCCTACGGGCTGTTCGTCTGGCATCTGGCCGCGCTGGTGATGGTCTTCCCGATGGTCGGCAAGTTCATGTTCAACGGCAACCTCATCGTGATGCTGGTGCTGACGACGGTCCTGGGCTTCGCCATGGCGGCGGTCAGCTACGCCTTGATCGAGTCGCCCTGCCGGAATGCTCTGCGACGCTGGGAGTATCGGCAGAAAGCGGTGCCGCCCCTGGACAGTTCGGTCAGCGATGTGCCCGAGCCCGTGATCGCGCGATGATGGGTGTCCTGCCCGCTCGAGTCCGAAGGGACCACAATGGCCGCTGATGCGCTGACGATCATGTTCTGGCCGGAATCGGCCTACGGGCCAACGAATCAGTGCATCGGCCTGGCCGCGATTCTGCGAGATCGCGGCCACCGGATTGTGTTCGCCGCGGAGAGCTCGTGGGCGGGCAAGCTGGCCCCACTCGGCTTCGTCGAAGAGTTGGTCGATCTGGCCGAGCCTGCCGAGGGTGCCGCCGATGAGGATCCTGGCAAGTTCTGGACCGACTTCATCGCCGAAACCGCGCCGGAGTTCCGCAAGCCGACGATCGAACAACTCGAGACCTTCATCCAACCGACCTATCAGGCTCTCGTCGACGGCGCGAAGTACGCCGAGCCCCGGCTGCGCGAGATCGTCGCCCACCACCGACCCGACGTCATCGTCGAAGACAACGTTGTGCTTTTTCCCGCGTTGGTCAGTGGGGGAACGCCGTTCGTGCGGATCGTGTCGTGCAGCCCGCTCGAGATACCGGGTCCTGACGTCCCGCCGCCTTTTTCCGGATTGCCCAGCGCCGACCGTTCGCAATGGGACGCCTACCGGGCCGAGTTCGATCGCACCCACCGGGCGATGTGGACCGAATTCAACGACTGGGTCCAGCACCAGGGCGCCGATCCGCTGCCGGATCTGGAGTTCATGCCCCGTGACAATGCCGCCAACCTGTACGTGTATCCGGCTGAGGCCGACTATGTCGACGTGCGCCCGCTGGATACCAGCTGGACACGAATGGACTCCAGTGTGCGCGAAACCGACGCGGAATACGTTGTTCCACAACAGGTTGCCCACCGTCCGGCGGACAGCGCGCTGATCTATCTCTCGCTAGGATCGTTGGGCGGTGCCGACGTCGGACTCATGCAACGGCTGGTCGATGTGCTGGGCACCACCAAACACAGGTTCATCGTCAGTAAAGGCCCGCAAGCGGACCGAATCACTCTTGCCGACAACATGGTCGGTGAGCAGATGCTGCCGCAGACCAAGATCATCCCGCAGGTCGACCTGGTCATCTCCCACGGTGGGAACAACACCGTGACCGAAACGCTGCACTTCGGCAAGCCGTTGATCGTGCTGCCGTTGTTCTGGGATCAGTACGAGAATGCCCAGCGGATCGACGAACTCGATTACGGTGTGCGGCTGGACACCTATGGTTTCACCGACGGTCAGCTCACCAGCGCGGTGGACACGATCCTGTCGGACAGTGCCCTGCGGGCGCGCCTCACCGAGATCGGTGCTGCGATCCGCGCCCGCGACGGCCTGCGGACGGGTGCCGACGTGATCGAACAGGTGGGTCGGCATCGAAGCCGATGACCCGGTGGGTCGTGAATGCGATTCACTGGATCTCGATGCCGGAAAACGACTTTCGGTGATCGCCGGTACCGACGGTCTGGCCGCACTGCCCCAGGTGTGTGATCCGGACGGCCGGTGGCGGCGCGCACGCCCCGGCGACGGCGTCGGCGAGTCGCTGCTGAAACTGCTCACCGCTGCGCCGGCGACCCGGGCCGTGGGTTCGTTCACCCTGCACTCGTGGGCGTCGCGCTGCGCCCTCGGCGAGCGGCCGATCACGGTCGACCAGACCAACGAGTCGGTGATCGTCGGCGATGCGGCGGTGGTCAAGTGGGCCACTCATCTGCAGGAGGGGCCACACCCGGCCCCGCATCGCATCGAAGTGCTGCGTGCCAACGGTTTTCGGCACATGCCTTCCCCGTGGGGCCTGGTCACCTGGCGCCCCGCCGATGGTCCCGAGACGCTCGTGGTCAGCGTCGACGAGTACCTCCCCGATGCGGTGGACGGATGGACGTGGGCGGTGGACCTGCTCGCCGAAGCCGCCCACCGGACGCCACCACGAACAGGTCCGGCGGTGGCGGCCGCCGCCGAGGTCGGCGTGGTGATCGCCGAGTTGCATTCCGCGCTGTCGGTGACCGCCACCATCGCCACCCAGGCCGACGCTGACCGCTGGTGTTCGGCGGCTTTCGCGACCCTGGATCAGGCTCAAGCGCTGAGCAATTCGGCAACCTCGGCGCTGCTGCGCGAACGGCGTGAGCAGATCGAGCAGATCCTCGGCGCTCTCGGCGGATTGGCGGGCAGCACCGTGATCGAGGGGCACGGCGACCTGCATGTCGGCCAGGTGCTGCGGCACGACGGCGGCTACGTGGTCACCGATTTCGACGGCAATCCGGTGCTGCCTGCCGAAGAGCGTGCGCTCCCCATTCCAGCGGTCGTCGATGTCGCGGGGTTGACTCAGTCGCTGACCCACGCGGCGATCGTGGCCCGCCGTCACCACCAGGTCGACCCTGGGGCGCTGATCGCGGTGGAAAAGACTGTCCGGCAGGCCTTTCTGCAGGCTTACGCCGCTCGCCTGGCCGAGCTGGGCCACGGCGAACTCTACGACGCCGCGCCACTGGCGGCGTTACGGCTGCAGCAGGCGTTGCGCGAGATCGTCTACGCAGCACGACATCTTCCGCGCTGGATGTACGTTCCGGATGCCGCGCTGCCGATGCTGCTCGAGGAAAGGAATTCCGGTGGATCCTGACCGCTTCGCCGGCGACCTGGTCCGAAAGCCCGAGGTGCTGGGCCGCCTCGCCGACCGACTCAGCGCGGACAACCCATGGGCGACCGTCGTCCCGCCCGACACCGAGCGGGTGGTGCTGCTGGGCATGGGATCGTCTGCCTACGCCGGTGGTGTCGCGGCCGCGCGGATGCGTGCGCGCGGGCTGGTAGCCGCCTCGGAGCTCGCATCCACGCCGCTGCTACCGGCCTGGGGAGAGCGGACTTTGGTCATCGCGACGTCGGCGAGCGGCGGATCGGTGGAGACGCTGGACGCGCTGCGCCGGTTGCCCGCCGGACCGACAACGGTGGCGCTGACCAACACCGCGGGATCACCGATCACCGAATCATGCGATGCGGTGGTGGAATTGGCTGCGGAGGTGGAGCACGGCGGCGTCGCATGCCGTAGCTATCAGCACACGCTGGCATTGTTGATGGCGCTCGAAGCGCATCTGTTGGGTGTGGACACCGCCGCCTTGACGGCCTCGATCACGAAGACGGCCGAGGCAACCTCGCATCTACTGGACACCGAGTCGGACTGGCTTCCACAGGTTTCCGACAGCCTGCTCGGGCCGGACGGTACCCACCTGGCCGCGCCTGCGCAGCGATTCTGTTCGGCGCAACAGGGTGCGCTGATGCTGCGGGAGGGTCCGCGGCGCGCGGCAGTCGGTTGTGAGACCGGCGACTGGAGCCACGTCGACGTGTACCTGACCAAGACCACTGACTACCGGCTGCTGGTGTTCGCCGGTTCACCGTGGGAGGAGCAGATGGCGGAATGGGTCACGTTGCGCGCCAGCAGGGTTGTCGGCGTCGGGGGCAGCGTTCCGGGTGCGGAATTGGCGGTGCGCTATCCCGGTGATGATGACGATGACGTCCGGCTGCTCACCGAAGTGCTGGTACCCGAACTGATCGCGGCCCGGGCCTGGCAGCACCAGGCCTAGCGCAGCGGGACGACGGTCGGCAGCTGCGCGCCTTCGGGCAGGACGAGCTCACCGTGGGTGTTGATGAAGCCCGATCGCTTGGTCGGGATCGGCAGAACCGGATCCGGACAGGGGGTTTCGGTGCCGTCGCCGCAGATGCCGCCCGTCAGGTACGAGCGCTTCATGTGGTCGGCGGGCCACGGGTCGGAATGCATCCCGATCCACTGTGCGGGAATGTTGTAGAGGACGAAGAAGCAGGCGCTCACCCCGGCGAAGATCGCCAGGAACCGGACGAGCTGTTGCCGCACGGCTCCGCCGCGCACCTGGTCGAGTCCGCGTTCGACGACCGTGCGGCCGCGATCGTCGGTGAAGAAGCGCAGACAGCACAGGGCGGCCTGCACCCCGCCCCACATCAAGCCTTCGTAGATCGGCCACTGGTGATAGGTGCCCGCGGCGAAGGACACCGCGCGGATCGAGCCCGGGTAGGTGTAGAACCCGATGGGCAGCATGACCAGTGCCTCCATGACGAAGTCGAAGACGAAGGCCATCGCGTAGGTCACCAGGATCAGCTTCATATTGCTGATGTGGGGCCAGCGCGCCTTGATCTTCCGCATCAGCCAGCACCCGGCGATGGTGATCAGCAGCACGCCGTAGGCGTAGCCGGGGACGTTCGTCAGCAGCGGCTCGGCCACCTGGCGGCCGGGCTCTTCGGGTGATACCCAACCCGGGATATCCGATGACCACGAGCCGCGGTTGAACAACCAGGTGTTGTAGGTGCACCAGGTGTTGAAGTAGTTCAGCAGTGGATCCTGGAAGAACATCAGCGCCATCGACACCAAAAGCATGCCGTCCAACGTGATGCGCCGGTCGCGAACCCAGGGCCGAATGATGAAGAACCACAACGCGAATGGGAATCCGATCCAGAGGACGATCGAGTTCGCCAGCAGCGGGATCTTCATGTACAGCGGGGGCTCGTGAATACCGCCGGGCACCCGCTCGAAGTAGGGGCCGCTGACCCAGCGGATCCAGACGTAGATCTGGAATGCCAGCAGCGCCGCGCCGATGGCCGCCCACACCTGGATGGGCCGCACCTTTTTCTCGACACCGGCGTCGACCGGGTTCCCGTCGGCCGGTTCACGCACGGCGTTCGTCGACAGCTCACTCATGGCGGCGTCCCTCTCGATTGGCGGGCCGATGCGCCAAAATATACCAACGGGTATCTAAAAGGGGAACGGGTATCTGAGATTCCGTGGCAGAATCGGCGTCATGGTCGAGCGTTGGACACGCGAGCGCCGCCTCGAGCACACCCGGGCGTTGCTCTTGGACGCGGCCGAAGCCGTGTTCGCTGAAAAGGGCTTCACCCCGGCCACTCTCGACGACATCGCCCATACCGCCGGCTACACCAAGGGTGCGATCTACAAGCACTTCAGCACGAAGGAAGATCTTTTCCTCGCGGTCAGCGACCGGTACTGGCGGCGCTATTTCGACAACTTCGCCGAGGTGCTGGGCAAAGCGACCGAAGTCGGGGCGCGCGAACTGGACGATGTCGCGGCGCGCTGGCGCCAGCTCAGTTCGGACCGCGGCGCCGAGCACGCGGCACTGGGCCACGAGTTCACCCTCTATCTGCTGCGCAACCCCGATGCCCGCGAACGGGTGGCCGAAAAGCGGTCCGAGGTCTTGGAGTCGCTGGCGAAGTTCATCGTCGCGGGCGTCGACCGACTCGGCGCGACGCTGGTGATCTCACCGATGGCGTTCGCGCAGACGCTGATCGCCACCAGTGATTCCGTGGTGCTGGGCAGCGAACTCGACGGTGTCGACCTCTATCGGCCGATGGTCGAGATGTACATGTCGGCGATCAAACTGCCCGCGGCTAAGCGGTCAAGCGGGCGATGACCTCGTCGCGCACCGCGGAGCGACGGGCCTTACCGGCATCGTCGCGCAGCGGGGTGTCGACGAACTCGACTGTCCGCGGCACCTTGTAATCGGACAGCCGCTCCGCCACGAACGCCGCGACATCCTCTGCGGCCAGCGCGGTTCCGTCGGTGTGCACCAGCGCATAGGGCACCTGGCCGAGATCGTCGTGCGGCACCCCGACCACCAGACAGGACAGCACGGCGGGGTGCTCGGCGAGCGCGTTCTCGATCTCCGCCGGATAGACGTTGCGGCCGCCGACGGTGAACATGTCGACCCGCCGGTCGGCCAGGTACAGGTAGCCCTCGTCGTCGAACCAACCCAGATCGCCCAGCGAATCCCAGCCGTCGCGGGACTTCGCGGTGCTGCCGATGTAGCGGTAGGTCGCGCCCTCCCCCTCGTGCGGGCGCATATAGATCTCGCCGATTTCGCCGGGTGCGCACTCGTTGCCGTCGTCGTCGAGCACCTTCATCTCGCCGGACACCACCCGGCCGACCGAACCGCGGTGGGTCAGCCATTCCGAACCGCTGATGAACGTCAGAGCCTGAAGTTCGGTGCCGCCGTACAACTCCCACACCGCATCCGGACCGAGCAGGTCGATCCAGGCCTCCTTGATGTTCGGCGGACACGGTGCGGCCAGATGCCACAGCCGGCGCAGCGACGACAGGTCGTAGGCGTCGGGGTTGGCGTGATATACCGGCAGCAGCCGTTGCATGATCGTCGGCACGGTCGCCAGGTAGTTCACCTGGTGGTCGGTGACCAGCCGCAGGAAGTGTTCGGGGTCGAAGCGGCGCATCAACACCAGGTGCTGCCCGGTCAGCAGCGCGATGGCCGCCGAGGTGAATCCGGTGTTGTGGCTCAACGGAACCGGCAGCAGCTGGGTGTCGGTGGGTTCGTTGCCCATCCCCATCGCCACCAGGTCGGCCGGGTAGCGCCCGTCCCCGCCGGCTTCGATCAGCTTGGGCCGCCCGGTGCTGCCACCGGAGGCCATCGACTTCCACACCGGCGAAACCGCTTCGGGCAGTGGCTCATCCGAGAGCTCCGGGCTGCCGGTGAAGTCGGCGTCCACCGACGGCACCAGACCGCGCGGGTCGGCGCGGCCGACGAGTAGGGCGCGCGGCGTGAGATCGAGCAGACCCTCGAACTCGGCGTCGGGAAGCCGCGGCGACAGCGGTTGCGGAATCGCGCCGAGCTTCCACACCGCGACCGTCGCCTGCACCCACTCGATCGAGTTCGGTACCGCGATCGTGACGTAATCGCCTTGTTTGACTCCGAGTTCGGCGTAGGCGCGAGCCAGCCGGTTCGAGGCCGATTCCAGTTCGCCGCGGGTGATGGTGCGGCCATCGCAGCTGACCACCGGGCGGTCGGGCGCCTCGGCGGCGAGCTGGCTCATCCGGGTCCCGATCGCGGGAGTCTGATCACTCATAGGCACCTTGCTTGGAGAAGATGTTGCGGGGGTTGTCCACCAGCATGGTGGTGATCTGTTCATCGGTGACGCCGCGCTGACGCAGCGCGGGCAGGACGTCGTTGTGGATGTGGCGGTAATGCCAGTTCGGCAGGGCCACCGGCACCAAGGCTTCGGGCAGCCAGTCGATGTAGCACGACGCATCGTGGGACAGCACCATCTTGTCGGCGTGGCCGCGTTCGCACATCCGCGCGACGGTGTCGACCCGGTCGTCGAAGCTGAGCATGCTGTCCAGGCCGAACCGGTCCATGCCGAGGTAGGAGCCGGCCGCGATCAGCTCTTCGAGGTAGCCCAGGTCGGTGGTGTCCCCGCTGTGCCCGATGATGACGCGGCTCAGGTCCACGCCTTCCTCGGCGAAGACTCGCTGCTGTTCCAGGCCGCGCCGGGTCAGGGCATGCGTGTGGGTGGTGATCGGCACGCCGGTCTGCCGGTGCGCCTGGGCCACCGCGCGCAGCACCCGTTCGACTCCGGGAGTGATACCGGGTTCGTCGGTGGCGCACTTGAGGATTGCCGCCTTGACGCCGGTGCCGGCGATCCCCTCGGTGATATCGCGGACGAACATCTCGGTCATGATCTCGGGGCCGTCGAGCAGCGTCCCCGGCCCGCTGAAGTGGAAGTACATCGGGACGTCGTTGTAGGTGTAGACCCCGGTGGCGACCACGATCTGCAGGCCGGTCTGCGCGGCCACCCGCTGGATGCGCGGAATGTAGCGGCCCAGCCCGATCACGGTCGGGTCGACGATGGTGTCGACCCCGAGGGCCTTGAGCTCGTTGAGTTTGGCGACGGCGTCGGCTTCCCGGGTCGCTTCGTCCCCCCAGCCTTCGGGGAAGTTGTTGATGATCTCGTGCGACAGAACGAAGACGTGCTCGTGCATGAAGACGACACCCAGGTCGCTGGTCGGGATCGGCCCGCGCACGGTCTCGACCTGTGACGGCGTCGTCAGATCAGGTGCAGCCATACCAGGCACCCTAGTGCGAAATGCTTGTGTCCTCGGCGGTTTCGCTGTCAGTTCGCTGCGGCGGCGGACGCCTGACGGCGGAGGCCGCCAGCGCACCGACCGCGATCAGTGCCGGCAGCTGTACCCAGGGGGAATGCCCGATGTACCCGTCGACCGACCGCCAGGGGTAGCGCGACAACAAAGCGCCCGCCGCGATCAGACCGCAGGCACTGGCGGTCAGCGTCACCCGGTCGCGCAGCAGTCCCCGGTGCCTCAGCAGATAGCCGAGTACCATCGCGGCGCCGAACACCACGAGGCCACCTGCTCCGCCGATCAGTCCGCCCACGGCCAGGACTCCCACTCCCGCCAGAACCGGGAGGGCCCACGGCCGGGCGGGTTCGAGGTCGGTCGGGCGGCGCCGTGGCGGCATCAGCGCCAGCAGAAGAAGGAGTGGCAGGAGCGACAGCCCGGCGGCAAGGCCGATCCGGTAGCCGCGGTTCGACGGGAAGCTCACCGTGACCGTGCCCTGTTCCCCGGCGGGCAGCACCCAACCCTGCTGCCAGCCGTTGACGACCACCGGTGTCAGCGTGACCCCGTCGGGCAAGTGGGCGACCCAGCCGGGGTTCACGCTCTCCGGGACGACCAGCACCCGCGCGGTGGGTGACCGGTCGACGGTGAACTCCCTGCGGTCCGCGCCCCAGTTGGTGACCTGCGCGGGAGTCGTTGGTGCGGTGGGTATTTGACCGGCCTGCGGACCGTTCAGCTGGGCGCCGTCCACGACGAACGCCGAGCCGGGGCTGATCAGCAGTTCCTGCTGACCGGCGGGCAACGCGATCGGCGTCGCGTCGCACGCGCGGGCCGGGACGGGCTGGCCGTCGAGCAGCGCGCCGACCGTGGTGGTCACCGAGGTCTGCACGAACCGCCCGGATACCGCGACGATGGGGCCTTGGCCGCACGGGATCTCGATGGTGCGTGCGCGATTGGTGGCGGCGTCGGCGGCCGCGACGGCCTTGCCGTCGGGGCCGAGCACCGCGACCTCAGCCAGGCCGGGAGGTTTGAGCTGATCGAAACCCAGTGCGGTGCGGTCGATTACGTCATTCCAGTTCAGCAGGCTGATCCGCACCGTATCGGTGACCCTGGGGTGCAGCGACACGGTCTGAGCCCCCGCATCCGGGTCGGCGTCGAGCCTACGGGTCTGTGGGCCGTCACCAAGGTCGATGGCCACCATCGTCGGATGGGTGGGCAGCTGCGAGGAGCTCGGGGTCAGCACCAGCCCGGTGACCTCGGTCGGCTTCGGCAGTGTCACGGTCAGTGTGGGCGCGCTGCGGTGCTGCACCACATTCTGTTGCGCGGTCCACGAGGTACGGGGATCGCCGTCGGTCGCCGCGTAGGCCGATCCGTCCACGTCGATGAGGTCGGCGTCGGCGCGGGACCTAGTGGTGCCCGGCTGGGCGATCAGATCCGCCAGGTGCGGGCCCTGCCGGGCGCGCACCCACACCGTCGGGCTGACCTCGATCGGTTTGGGCACCGTCAGGGTGCGGCTCAGCGTGACGGGTTCCTCGGGCGCCTGCGCCATCGAGGCCGCGCAGTGCACGCCGTCGGGGGAATCCGCGCAACCCTGTCTGCCGAGCAGCTCGGAGCCCAGATCCCATGCGGCAACGGCTGATCCGCCGGGCGGGCCGGGCACCACCATGGTGTGCCGCAGGTCGACCGGATGGGCGAAGCCGGACGCGTCGTACTGGGTGACCGACAGATCGGTGATCCCGAACTGGACTCCCGACGAGCCGTCGTCGGTGCCGATCGCGGTGATCCGCACCCACGGCGATTCGCCGTACGGCAATGCGACGGACAGCGGCTTACCCGGTTCGTCGAAACGCACTGTGGTGGTGCCATTTTGGGTCGACACCTGGAGGCGACGCACCTGGGCGCCGACGGCGGTGGCGCTCGGGGTGATCGTCAGTGTCGCATTGGTGACCGGCCGGTCGAAGTCGATCTGCAGCCACTGACCGACCGCGGCTTGTAGCGAGTTCGACACCCACGCGGTGGCCGAGTCGCCGTCGACCGCGGCGGCGGGGCCGCTGGCGGGGGAGACGTTGGGCAGTGCGGTGGCATCCGATGACGAGCTCGACGCCGACAGCCGCCCGCCGGTCCAGGCGCCATGGACGAGTTTGGCGCCCGGGACCGGATAGTCGGGCACCCGGTTGAACGTGTCGCGACGGTCGCCTTCGGCCCTGGCCGCCGACGAGTGGTCGTCGACGCGGCCGTAGTCGGTCTCCCGATCGACGGGGGTGTCGGTGACCGTGACCAGCGGGGTGGGAAGCCCGGCACGCTGGGCGTCGGACGTCAGGAGCATGGGCCCCAACGGGGCCTGGCCAAGCAGGCGGCGCCGCTCGTCGATGCGCAGCAGCACCTCGGGTCCACCGTCGACGCGGGCCATCCGGCTGGCGTCGGTCAGATACGGTGCGCTCGGATTGCCTTGTGTGGCAACACGATAGATCTCGACAGCTGGGTACCGTGGGCGCAACCCGCTGTCACTGATGAAGCCGTCCAGTGTGCCCGGCCCGACCGGATCGCCGAACTGTGCCACCTTCTGCAGCCCTGGTGAACCGTCGATGGCCCGGTGCACCAGCAGCGGACGTGCCGACCGGGACTTGTCCGGGTCGAGGTCATTACGCACGACGACAAAGGAGATGCCCTGGCGGGCCAGGGTGTCGGCCAACCCCGCTGAGGGCCTGCCCGCCGCGAACAGCCGTTGCACCGAGTCCAGCGCCCGAATCGTCTGGGGTGGGGTCAGTGGAATGGAATCGCGTACACCCCAAGGGCTTTCGCCGAGCACCTGCAGCGGTTCGTCGTGACTGTTACCCCATACCTGGGTGGCGAACGGCGCACCGGGCACCACCAGCACCCGCCCCGGCGTGGGCTGGCCGGTGTTGTTCGCGGTCAGCCAGTCGGCGGCTTGGTGCCAGTAGTCGGGGATGGCTTTGAATGCGCCGGGCGGGGTGAGGCGGCCGGTCCAGGCCATCGACGTGGCCACCATGAGTGCGGCGAGGACGACGATGCCGACGGCCACCCGCTTGTCGTTCTCTGGATGGGCGAAGGCCCGGATCCACACCGGCCGCGGCACACTGCCGGGCAATGGGATACGGCTCAGCAGGTGAGCGACGCCCAGCACCAGCGGTATGCGGATCACCGGTTCCAGCTTGTGCACGTTGCGCAGCGGGGCGCCGGAGGCGTCGAGGAAGGTCTGCACCTGGTGTGCCACCGCCGAGCCCAGGCCGCCCGAGTAGCCGACACCCAGCAGGACCACGCCGATCAGCAGCATGGCGATCAGCCGGCCGCGCGCCGGCATCGAGCGCAGCGCCAGTCCGGCCATCCCACCCGCGGCCACCAACGTGGTCGCCAGGATCATCGCCGGCTGGGTCACCAGCTCGGCAGCCGCGGTGGCGTCAGGCGCGACGAACGGCGTCCAGCTGTCGGTGCCGCGCAGCATCTCGGTCAGCGACGTCCATTGGGTGGTGACCCCGGAGGACTCGATGAAATCCAGGAACGGCGGGCTGATCCGCCCGAGCGCGAGTAGCGCGACCACCCACCAGGTCACCGCCAGCATCGACGCCAGTGCCCACCATCCGCTGAACCGCCACCACACCCGGTTGGGCCGGTGACACAGCCACCAGATGATCGCGGGCAGGCAGCCGGTGAACGTCGCGACGGCGTTGACCGCGCCCATCAATGCCAGCGCGAGCCCGGCCCGTCCGGCCAGCACCCGTAGCGACCTCCCGCTGCCGCCCCGCAACGCCAGAATCACCGGCAGCAGCACCCACGGCGCCAGCATCATCGGCAGAGTTTCCGAGGAGATCGAGCCCAGCGTCGTCAGCACCCGCGGTGAGAGGGCGAACGCGACCGCGGCGATGATGCGCAAGGGCGTCGTTCCGATGCCGAGCGCCTCGGCCACCCGCAGCAGCCCCCAGAACCCGGCGGTCAGCAGCAGTGCCCACCACAGCCGCTGGGTGATCCAGCCCGGCACCCCGAGGGTGTCGCCGAGCAGGAAGAACGCGCCGTGCGGGAACAGGTAGCCGTAGGCCTGGTTCTGCGCCTGCCCGAACGGCAGGTCGCTGTTCCACAGGTTGGCGGCGCGAGCAAGGAAGCGCAGCGGGTTGGCGGTCAGGTCGAGTTTGGTATCCGGCGAGATCATCCCGGGTGATTGCGCGAAGCACAGCACCAGCGCCACGGCGAAAGCTCCGCCGAGCCAGCGCCGCGAGAGCGGCGGGGTGGTGATGGGCGCCTCCGTGACCGCGGAGGAGGCGGCGGTGAGCGTGCTCAGGCTAGCCGCGGTTGCCGTACTCGACGCGGTTCAGCACCGACGACGCAGGATCGCCGGGCGACAGCGGCGGCTTGGTGTCCTGCTGGATCATCAACGTCACGCCGAAGATCGCGGCGGCCCCGAGCAGCAGACCGACCACGATGCTGGCGGCGGCAGGAACCACGAACCGGGTCATGAACGGTTCTCCTCGCAGGTGCTGGGGACGGCTGGTCGCGTGGGTGAATACCCGCTGGCCAACCTAGCACGCGTCGAATCGTTGGTTGGCCCCCGGCGACGGCCATGACAGCATGTCCGGATGCCTACCCGACTGCTCTCGCTTCGCGGTATCGCGGCCCTGTCGGCACTGCCCGTGCTGCTCGTCGGCTGCTCAACGTCTCCCTCGCGCCCCGCCGCCACGTCATCGGCGCCGGTCAGCACGTCATCGTCGGCCAGCCCGATGGCCGGTCCGGCCCCCGCGCCCGCGGCCCCGGCGCAGCCCGCCTGCGGCGACGGCCCGGGCCTGCTGAGCTCGATGTCCACCCGCGACAAGCTGGCCCAGGTGCTGATGGTCGGCGTCAAGGACAGCGCTGATGCACGCGCTGTGGTGGACACCTATCACGTCGGCGGCATCTTCATCGGCAGCTGGACCGACCGCTCGATGCTGACCGACGGCTCGCTGAACGACTATGTCAACGCCGGGCCGCTGCCGCTGGCCGTCAGCGTCGACGAGGAGGGCGGCCGGGTGGAGCGGCTGGCGTCCCTCATCGGTGAAGCCCCGTCGGCGAAGGTGCTGGCCCAGACCCAGACCCCTGATCAGGTGTATCAGCTGGCCCTGGACCGCGGGCGCAAGATGCGCGCGCTAGGGATCACCATCGACTTCGCGCCGGTCGTCGACGTCACCGATGCCCCCGACGACTCTGTCATCGGGGACCGATCGTTCTCCAACGACCCGGCCGTGGTGACCGCCTTCGCCGGCGCCTACGCGCGCGGCCTGCGCGAGGCCGGGCTGCTGCCGGTGCTCAAGCACTTCCCGGGCCACGGGCATGGGTCGGGCGACTCGCACACCGCAGGCGCGGTGACCACCCCGCCGCTGGCGGATCTGCAGGCCAGCGACCTGATTCCGTACCAGACGCTGACCACCGAAGCACCCGTCGCCGTGATGATCGGCCACCTCGAGGTGCCGGGGCTGACGGGCACGACGCCGGCCAGCCTCAGCGCGGCAGCGGTGGGTCTGCTGCGCAGCGGCGGGTACGGCGGCCCGGGGTTCGACGGCCCGGTGTTCAGCGATGACCTGTCCAGCATGGCGGCGATCGCCGACCGGTACGGCGTCGCCGATGCCGTCCTGAAGAGCCTGCAAGCGGGCATCGACGTGGCGCTGTGGGTGACCACCGATGAGGTGCCCGCGGTGCTCGACCGGCTGGAGAAGGCGGTCAACGCCGGGGAGTTGTCGCTGCCCGCCGTCGAAACTTCCCTGCTGCGAATGGCGCGTCTGAAAGGGCAGAGTCCCCGCTGCGGGGGCTAGCCTGAAAGATCGGCCGACGGCGAAAGGCAAGGAAATGGCAGGTGGCACCAAGCGGTTGCCCCGTGCCGTGCGCGAGCAGCAGATGCTCGACGCCGCCGTGCAGATGTTCTCGGTCAACGGCTATCACGAGACGTCGATGGACGTCATCGCCGCCGAGGCGCAGATCTCCAAGCCGATGCTCTACCTGTACTACGGCTCCAAGGAAGAACTGTTCGGGGCGTGCCTGGCTCGCGAGCTGAGCCGCTTCATCGAGGCCGTGGGTGCCGACATCGACCTGCAGCAGAGCCCGCATGATCTGTTGCGCAGCGTCATCCTCTCGGTGCTGCGCTACATCGACGCCAACCGGGCGTCGTGGATCGTGCTCTACACACAGGCCACCAGCTCGCAGGCGTTCGCCCACACCGTGCGCGAGGGCCGCGAGAAGATCATCGACATGGTGGCCCGGCTGTTGGAGGCCGGCACTCGGCACCCCGAGCCCGGCACCGACTTTCACATGATGGCGGTCGCGCTGGTGGGTGCCGGTGAGGCCGTCGCAGCCCGGGTCAGCGCGGGCGACGCCGATGTCGACGAGGCCGCCGACATGCTGATCAACCTGTTCTGGCGCGGCCTCAAAGGTGCGCCGTCGGACAAGGAAGCCTCCGCGACGTCCTGATTGCTACAGGCCGCGAATCGTTCCCGTCAGGTGCGGGTAACCCTTGGCCATATTGCGCAGCGAGATGTCCCAACCGTCGGCCACCCGGTCGACGTACAGCCCGGCGCTGGCCGGCAGTATCACCGGCTTGCCGAACTTCACCGAGTACGTAACGGCATCGGGGAATTGAGCCTCGATGTTCGCCAGAACGGCTGCCGCACTGAACATTCCGTGTGCGATGACGGTGGGGAAGCCGAACAGCTTAGCGCCGATCACGTTGGTGTGAATCGGATTGTGGTCGCCGCCGATCGACGCGTAACGCCGGATCGTGCCGGGGCTGATGCGCAGAATTGCGTTGGGCGGCGGTAGTTTCGGCTGCTTGGGCGGTTCCGGCTTTGGCCCGCCGGAGAGGCTGGTGCGCTGCTGATGCAGGAATGTGGTGACCTGATGCCACGCCAGCTCGTTGCCCACACTCACATCGGCGATGACGTCGACCAGCAGGCCCTTGCGGTGCTCGCGCAGGTTCTCGGCGTGCACCTTGACCCCGACGGTGTCGGTGACCGCGATCGGGTGGTATCGGGTGATCTGGTTCTCGACGTGGACCGCGCCCATGGCGGCGAACGGGAAGTCGAAGCCGGTGATCAGTGCCATGACAGTCGGGAACGTCAGCGCGAATGGATAGGTCAGCGGCACGGTGTCACCGAATCGCAGGCCGGTGACGCCCGCGTAGGCGGCGACGTTCGACGGATCGATGGCGAGGTCGTCGACGGTCAGCGTGCGGTCGGGCAGGTGGTCGCCGCGAGGGATGAACGGCAGCGATCCGGCCGCGGCGCGCAGCAGATTCCGCAGGCCACTGGGCTGTTCGGTCACGGTGCTCACGCTAGGCCCCCAACATCGCCTGGCCGCAGACCCGGATCACGTTGCCGGTCACGGCATTCGACGCGGGGCTGGCGAAGTAGGCGATGGTCTCGGCCACGTCGACCGGCTTGCCGCCCTGGTACAGCGAGTTCAGCCGGCGGCCGACCTCCCGGGTGGCCAGCGGGATCGCGGCCGTCATCGCGGTCTCGATGAACCCGGGTGCGACGGCGTTGATCGTGATGCCCTTGGCAGCCAGCCGTGGCGCCAAAGCCTGGGTCAGCCCGATCATCCCGGCCTTGGTGGCCGCGTAGTTGGTCTGCCCGCGGTTGCCGGCGATTCCGGCCATCGAGGACAGCCCGATGATCCGCCCGCCCTCGCCGATGCTGCCGTTCGCGATCAAACCTTCGGTAAGGCGTTGCGGAGCAAGCAGATTCACCGCGACGACGGCATCCCAGCGCGCATCGTCCATATTGGCCAGCAGCTTGTCCCGGGTGATACCCGCGTTGTTGACCAGGATGTCGGCGTGGCCGTCATAGTGCTCACGTAAATGTTCGGTGATCTTGTCCACGGCGTCGTCGGCGGTGACGTCCAGCGCCAGCGCGGTACCGCCGACCTTCGCCGCGGTCTCGCTCAACGCATCGTGAGCGGCCTCGACATCGATCGCGACCACCCTGGCCCCGTCGCGCGCGAACACTTCGGCGATGGTGGCGCCGATGCCGCGGGCCGCACCGGTCACGATGCCGACCTTGCCTGCCAGTGGCTTGTCCCAATCGGCCGGTGGTGTGGAATCCGCGGCGCCGACGTAGAACACCTGGGCGTCGACGTACGCCGACTTGCCCGACAGGATGAACCGCAATGTCGACTCCAGGCCTGTCGCAGCGGGTTTGGCGCCGGGCGACACGTACACCAGCGCCACCGTCGCCCCGCGGCGCAGCTCCTTACCCAACGAGCGGGTGAATCCCTCGAGCGCCCGCTGGGCGATGTGCTCGTCGGTGGTGGCAGCCTCGTCCGGGGTGGTGCCCACCACCACAAGGCGCGCCGACGGTCCGAGGTTGCGCTGCAGAGGGGTGAAGAACTCGTACAGGCCGCGCAGCTGTGCGGGCTCGGTGATCCCCGTGGCGTCGAACACCAGACCGCCGAACGAGTCCGCCCACCGACCGCCGAGGTTGTCGGCCACCAGGTCGTAGTCCTCGGCCAGTGCGGCCCGCAGCGGCTCGACCAGGCGGCCGTTGCCGCCGATCAGCAGTGAGCCGGCCAAGGGCGGTTCGCCGGGGCGGTAGCGGCGCAGCGTCTCCGGCTGCGGAATGCCGAGCTGCTTGGCCAGCAGGGAACCAGGCGCAGAGTTGACGATCTGCGAGAAGAGGTCGGAAGCCACGAACATGCCTTTCGAGTTGCGATGCGGGTGGACCGGTAACGAACTTACTCCAGAGTAAGGTAGGTGCGTAGTATGGGTGGGTATACCCCCTCTCAAACCGAACTCTAGGTGGAGATTGACGTGGCTTCTACCAGTGGAAACAGTCGACGGGTCGCCGTTCTCGGCGGCAACCGCATCCCGTTCGCGCGATCGGACGGTGCGTATGCGGAGGCATCCAACCAGGACATGTTCACCGCCGCGCTGGGCGGCCTGGTGGACCGGTTCAACCTGGCCGGCGAGCGCCTGGACGCGGTGATCGGCGGGGCCGTGCTCAAGCACAGCCGCGATTTCAACCTCATGCGCGAGAGCGTTCTGGGCAGCCAGCTCTCGGCCTACACCCCGGCGATCGATCTGCAGCAGGCCTGCGGCACCGGTCTGCAGGCCGCGATCGCGGCCGCCGACGGAATCGCCGCCGGTCGGTATGAGGTGGCCGCCGCCGGCGGGGTGGACACCACCTCCGACGCCCCGATCGGGCTCGGCGACGAGCTGCGTCGCACGCTGCTCGGTCTGCGCCGGTCGAAGTCCAACGTGGATCGGCTCAAGCTCGTCGGCAAGCTGCCCGCCTCGCTGGGCATCGAGATCCCCACCAACGGGGAACCGCGCACCGGGCTGTCGATGGGCGACCACGCCGCGATCACCGCCAAGAAGATGGGCATCAAGCGCGTCGATCAGGACGAGCTGGCCGCCGCCAGCCACCGCAAGATGGCAGCCGCCTACGACCGCGGCTTCTTCGACGATCTGGTCACGCCCTTTCTCGGGCTCTACCGGGACAACAACCTGCGCGCCGATTCCAGCGCCGAGAAACTGGCCAAGCTGAAGCCGGTGTTCGGTGTGCGCAACGGCGACGCCACGATGACGGCGGGTAACTCCACCCCGCTCACCGACGGCGCGTCGGTGGCGTTGCTGGCGAGTGAAGAGTGGGCAACGTCACACTCGCTGGATCCGCTCGCGTACTTCGTCGATTCGGAGACCGCCGCGGTGGATTACGTCAACGGCCCCGACGGTCTGCTGATGGCGCCCACGTACGCGGTGCCGCGCCTGCTAGCCCGCAACGGTCTGGCTCTGCAGGACTTCGATTTCTACGAGATCCACGAGGCGTTCGCGTCGGTGGTGCTCGCGCACCTGCAGGCCTGGGAATCCGACGAATACTGCAAAGAGCTGCTAGGACTCGACTCCGCGCTGGGCTCCATCGACCGCGCCAAGCTCAATGTCAACGGCTCCTCGCTGGCCGCGGGGCACCCGTTTGCGGCCACCGGCGGGCGCATCGTGGCCCAGCTGGCCAAGCAGCTGGCCGAAAAGAAGAAGGAAACCGGGCAGCCGGTTCGCGGTCTCATCTCGATCTGTGCGGCCGGCGGCCAGGGCGTTACCGCGATCCTCGAAGCCTGAAAAAATCTCAGGAAAAAAGTTTTGCGGGGTTTGTAACGAACGCGTGCGGGTTACAGATGTACTGGATAGCTCCGTGTTGCCGTCTGACCCCCCGACCCGACGGCAACACGGGGCATCCTCTTTGTTTACGTCCCTGTTGACGTGGAACAAAGGAACCGCCGCTGGAGAAGAGGGGATTCCAGCGGCGGTTTTCTTGGGGCTAGGCCCTCGAATCCACCAGTCCTGATTGCACCAGTGCGGCATCGACGAACTGCTGAACCGGACGGGCTTGGAAGAACCCGGTGTGGCCACCCCGGTACCAGCCGATGTTCGGGCGGCCCCAGTGCTCCCACAGTCCCAGTACCTGCTCGCGCGGGTGGACGATCCGGTCGGCAACCCCGGCGTAGATGAACCGGCCTTCGGGAGCCACCTTCGGCTGCAGCGACAGCGGGGAGATCATCTCGCCGATCGGTTCGGCCAACTCCAGTGTCCGGTGACGCGGGTCGTCGATGCCCAGGCCGGCGTGGCGGCCCAGGATCGACACCAGGTTGGCCGGCGGCACGCCGAGGATGGCGCAGGTCAGGTCCTCGTCGAGGCTGGCGACCAGGGCCGCGATATACCCACCCAGCGAGATGCTGTTCAACCCGATCTTCGCGCCGGGCTGTTGTGACCGGATCCAGGCCAGCACCCGGCGGATGTCCCACACCGCCTGCGCGGTGGCGTGGACGTCGTCCATGACGTCCTCGCCCGGGAACACGGCGCCCTTCGGCAGTCCCTTGGCGCGCGGCCCGTGCATCGGGAGCACCGGCAGGATCACGTTGAGGCCGAACCGCTCGTGCAGATGCCGGGCCCGGAACAGCGCGAGGTCCAAGTTGGCGCGGCCCATCTCGGTGCCGTGCACACACACCAGCCACGGGCGCGGCTCCTTGTGGCGCAGCATCATCGCGTACTCGCGGTGGTTGCCGGTGTAGCTCAGCCAGCGCGCGCGACCGGGTTCCCGGCTGTAGGGCTTGTAGCCGCTGTCGAACGAGATGCGCTCGTGGCGGCCACGGCCCTTGTACGCGGTGATCTTGACGTCGGTCGGCGTGGGCGGCGCGGCGAAGAAGCCTTCCGGCCTGGCCAGCCAGCCCCGCTTGCCGTAGAAGTCGATGGCCTTGATGACCTCGGTGTTGATGTGCTCGTAGACGGTCGCGTCGCTCAGCGGACGGCGCAACCGCAGTCCCACGAGGACGATCTCGTCGCGCAGGGCGTGGGTCGCGAGCGACAGCGTCGGGCGGGCTACTGGCAACTCGTCGCTGCCGCCGTCGAGGTATGCGCCCCACGAGCGGGCGTAGTAGCCGCCGGCTTTCGTGAAAGGCGCGACAATATTCGCCAACGGGTTCGCACTGGCCGGCTTTCTGCCGGTCGAGACGGGATTCGCCGCGATCGCCTCGTTGCTGTCAAGCATTGCCATTCCTAGAATGTAGCGGATCGTCAGCTAACTGCCAGGGCCCAAAGTCCCGAGCTTTATCTGATGAAGCCCAATTGCTGGCAAAAAGTGACCTAAGACCCTGCGCCGCTGGTCGTAGGGCCGCGTGCCGAACGCCGGCGGCCCCGGGACCGAAACGATCCCGGGGCCGCCTGAGCGTCGAACCTTTAGAAGGCAGCTTCGTCGAGTTCCATGATGTCGTTGTCGATCGTCTCGATCACCAGACGCGTGCTGGTCAGCAGCGGCAGGAAGCTCTTGGCGAAGAACGACGCCACGGCGATCTTGCCCTCGTAGAAGGAGCGGTCGGCGCCGGTGGCACCGGCATCCAGCGCCGCGATGGCAACCGCAGCCTGACGCTGCAGCAGCCAGCCGATGACCAGATCGCCGACGCTCATCAGGAAGCGCACCGAAGCCAGGCCCACCTTGTAGATGCTGGCGGCGTCCTCCTGCGCGGCCATCAGGTAGCCGGTCATCGACGCGGCCATCGCCTGAACGTCCTCGAGGGCCTTGGCGAGCAGCTCGCGCTCGGTCTTCAGCCGGCCGTTGCCTGCCTCGTTGGCGATGAGCTGGCTGATCTCGCCGGCTACGTGTGCCAGCGCAACACCCTTGTCGCGCACGATCTTCCGGAAGAAGAAGTCCTGCGCCTGGATAGCGGTGGTGCCTTCGTACAGCGAGTCGATCTTGGCGTCGCGGATGTACTGCTCGATCGGGTAGTCCTGCAGGAAGCCGGATCCGCCGAAGGTCTGGAGGCTCTCGGTGAGCTTGGCGTAGGCCTGCTCTGAGCCGACACCCTTGACGATCGGCAGCAGCAGATCGTTGACCTTGGCCGCCAATTCGGGCTCCACGTCGTGAACGGCCTTGGCGACGGCGGCGTCCTGGAACGTCGCGGTGTAGAGGTAGAGCGCCCGCAGACCCTCGGCGTAGGCCTTCTGGGTCATCAGGCTGCGACGCACGTCCGGGTGATGGGTGATGGTCACGCGCGGCGCGGCCTTGTCGGTCATCTGGGTCAGGTCGGCACCCTGCACACGCTCCTTGGCGTACTCCAGAGCGTTGAGGTAACCCGTCGACAGGGTTGCAATTGCCTTGGTGCCCACCATCATTCGAGCCTGCTCGATGACGTCGAACATCTGCGCGATGCCGTCGTGCACGTCGCCGACGAGCCAGCCGACGGCGGGAACGCCGTGCTGTCCGAGAGACAGCTCGCAGGTCGCGGAGACCTTGAGGCCCATCTTGTGCTCGACGTTGGTGACGAACACGCCGTTGCGCTCACCGGGCTCGCCGGTCTCGGGGTCGAAGTGGAACTTCGGCACGAAGAACAGCGACAGGCCCTTGGTGCCGGGGCCTGCGCCCTCGGGGCGGGCCAGCACCAGATGCATGATGTTCTCGAACATGTCGTCGGAGTCACCCGAGGTGATGAAGCGCTTGACACCGTCGATGTGCCAGGTGCCGTCCGCCTGCTGGACCGCCTTGGTGCGGCCCGCGCCGACATCGGAGCCGGCGTCGGGCTCGGTCAGCACCATCGTGGCGCCCCAACCGCGCTCGGCTGCGGTGACGGCCCACTTCTTCTGCTCGTCGGTGCCGTTGTGGTAGAAGATCTCGCACATGCCCGCGCCCATCGCGTACATGTAGGCCGCCGGGTTGGCGCCCAGGATGTGCTCGATCAGGGCCCACTGCAGTGCGCGGGGTACCGGCATCCCGCCGAGCTCTTCGGCAAGCCCGACCTTGTCCCACCCGCCGTCGATCAGCGCGCGCATCGACTTCTTGAACGGGGCGGGCAGCGTGACGGTGTGGGTCTCGGGGTCGAACACCGGGGGGTTGCGGTCCGAGTCGGCGAACGAATCGGCGAGCGGGCCCGCGGCCAGCTTGCTCATCTCGGCGAGCATTTCCTTGGCGGTGTCGACGTCGAGCTCGGTGTACTTGCCTTCACCGAATACCTTGTCGATGCCGTAGACCTCGAACAGGTTGAATACCTGGTCACGCACGTTGGACTTGTAGTGGCTCATGACGGTTACTCCTCAGCGAGAATGTCATCTGAACTTGGGCTTTGTGGTTGGGGACTCAGGGCTAAGTTACCCACCAGTAACAGTGGTGAACTATACCGGCCGGTAACCGGAACGCAAGTCCCTGTGAGCAAGTTCAGCCGGCTAATCAACCCACTGGTTGGGTTGGCGTTTCGCGGGACATGCCCGCCTGCTCATTTCTGCAGTTCAGCGTGGGTTTACAGCGAGCGCACAGCGACGTCGTGTGGGATTGTCGGACACGCCGGTAGCGGTGCGACCTTGGTCACACCGCTACCGCAATGACGGCTGTCAGCTCTCGGATGTGGGCGCCGCGTCGGCTTCGGAAACCGCCTCGGCCTCGGCCGGGGAATCCGCGACCTCGGGGCCTTCCGAAGTCTCCGCGGCGTCCGCCTCGCCCGACGGTGCGTCGGCATCCGGCAGCTGCGACACCAGGTGCTCGGCGAGCTCTCCGAGTGTCGGGTAGTCGAACACCGCCGTCGGGCTGATGTCGAACTTGCCGCCGAACTGCCCGAACAACCGGTTGCGCAGCTCGACCGCCATCAGCGAGTCGGTGCCCAGGTCCAGGAACCTGCTCGTTGCCGCGGGCGGCTGGGCCAGCCGCAGGAAGCCCTGTACTTCGCGCTGCAGGAACTCGGTGATGAACGCGGCCCGCTGCGCCACGGGTGTCTCCTGCAGCTGCCGCAGCAATTCGCTGTCACCGACGACCACCCCGCCTCCGCTGGGCAACACCTGGTCCAGCAGCGGCGGCCGGATGCCGCCGAGCACCTTCGCGGTCCGCTGCCAGTTGGCCTTGAGGACGGTCGCCTGTGCCGCGCCGTGCCGGATGGCCTCCCCGAGCGCGGCCAGCGCCGCCGACGGCTCCAGCGGCATCATGCCCTGCGCGCTGAGGTTGGCCAACGCGGCCTCCGAGCTGGCCATACCGCCATGACCCCACGGGCCGAAGTTGACGGCAATGGCGGGCAGTCCCTGCGCCCGCCGCTGCGCGACGAGCCCGTCCAGGAGCGCGTTCGCCGTGGCGTAGTTCGCCTGCGCCGGCGAACCCAGCACCGCTGACGCTGACGAGTACAGGATGAAGAACTCGAGATCGTCGTCCTGGGTCAACCGGTGTAGATGATGAGCGCCATAGGCCTTGGGCCCCAGCGTGGTCCGGAAGTGCTCCAGATCCTGCTGCGGGAGAAGCGCATCGTTGAGCACACCGGCCAGGTGGGCGATGCCCGCCAGCGGCGGCAATTCGGCGCGGATCCTGCCCAGCAGTGCGGCAGCGTCGGTCTCGTCGCCGATGTCGGCGGAGAAGACGTGGATCCGGCAGTGGAACCGCTCGGTGATGGCATCGATGGCCCGTTGCGTCTCGGCGTCCGCGGCGCGACGGCTGGTCAACACGATGTCGCCGGCGCCCAGCTGCGCCAGGTACGCCGCCGTGTGCAGACCGAGCGCACCGAGACCGCCGGTGACCAGGTAGCTCCGATCCCCGTGCGGCTGAAGCGGTTTCGGCATCTGCACCACGATCTTGCCGATGTGCCGGGCCTGCTGCATCCGGCGGAACGCCGTTCTGGCCTCGGTCAGCGGATAGACCTCGGCGGGTACCGGGGTCCACTCGCCGCTGGCCAATCCGTCGGACACCTCGGCCATCAGGCGCTGGATGTGGTCGGGATCGGTCATCATCGTGACGTCCAGTGCGACGATCTCGTAGTCGATATCGGGCCGCAGCTCAGCCATCTGCTCGGCGGTCCAGATGTCGCGCTTGGCGATCTCGGCGAACCGGCCGCCCTGGGCGGTCGCCCGAACCGTCGCCTCGATGAAGCCTTCGTTGGTCAACGAGTTGAGCACTACATCAACACCCTTGCCGTCGGTGTCGGCGAGGATCTGATCCGCGAAATCCGTTGTGCGCGAGTCGTAGACATACTCGACACCCATGTCGCGCAGGGTGGCCTGCTTGTACTTGCTCGCGGTGGCGTAGACGATCGCGCCGTGGTGGCGGGCCATCTGTACGGCGGCCAACCCCACACCACCACTGGCGGCGTGGATCAGCACCTTGTCACCGGGCTTGAGCTGTGCCCAGTCGAAGGCGAGCCGGACCGTCAGTGCCGCAGCGGGAATGGTCGCCGCGTCGACAGCGCCGATTCCGTAGGGAACCGTCGCCAGCAGCGGTGCCGGAACGTTCAGCCGGCTGGCGAACGCACCCTGCATGGAACCGAACACCCGCTGACCGACCTTGAATCCGGTGACGTCGGAACCCACCTCGGTGACCACACCGCACAGGTCCCCACCGATCGGGCCCGGATCACCCGGGTAGAGGCCCAGCACGTTGAGCACGTCGCGGAAGTTGAGGCCGGCGGCCTCGATCCGCACCTGCACCTCGTTCGCCTCGGGCGCGGTGACCTCTTTCTCGGTGAGTCGGAGGTTGTCGATCGCGCCGCGCTCGGTCGGTGCCAGTACGTAGTCGTCGCTGCGCGGCATCGTGAGCTGACCGCTGCGCGCCCAGTGCAGGAGCCGGGACACCAGGAAACGCCCTTGTCGCACCGCCATTTCGGGCTCGGTCACCGGCGTGCCGAGTGCACCGGCCAGCCAATTCAGCGACTCCTCGCCGCCGTCACCATCGACCAGGCGAACGCGCAGCGACGGCTGCTCGGCGATCAGGGTGCGCCCGAATCCCCACAGAGCCGCCTGGACCGGGTCCACGGGCTCACCGGGCTCGGTGGCAACCGCGCGCTCGGTGACGATCCACAACCCATCGGCCAGTGAGTGATTGCCCTCCGCGAGCGCCGTCTGGGCCGCGCCGAGCAGGGTCGCCACCTCGGCCTCGAGTCGTGCGGCGAGGTCGGTGGTCGAACCGTCGGGGCTCGTGTGTCCCGAACTGCGCCAGACGATTCCGCTGACCGGAGCGCCACGCTCGGCGGCCTCGGCGAAGGCCCGCTGCCAGGACTGCGCGTCGGTGGCGTCGGTGACCGTGGCGGCCCCCGGCACGTCGGTCGCCAGGGTGTCGAATCCGGCGATCAACCAGGTGCCCGTCGCGGTCTTGGCTTCGTCGGTGCCTTCCGCCGTCGGTGCCGCGGCCTCTTGCCAACCGAGGGTGTAGAGCAGCCGGGTCGAGTCGCCACCCAGCCCGCGCAGCAGTGCCTCACGCGGGGCACGCTTGACGGTGAATTCGCTGATCCCGCCCAGCACTCGCCCGTCGCGGTCCACGAAATCGATATCGAAGACCTGGGTTTCGTTGGTGATGGCGTTCTCGTGCCAGCGGGCTCGGCAATAGAACCGCCGCGGCATCTTCTCGGTGAGCTGGACCTGGCCGTACCGCAGCGGCAGGAACAGGTCGGTCATGCCCTGCTCGGCGGCCAGGGTCGCCGGGAAGGCGGGGAACGCCACACCGGTGCACAGATCGAGCAGCACCGGGTGGATCGGCTCGGTGCCCAGATGCTCGCCGAGTTCCTCGCCGACGGCAATATCACCGATCGCTTCGCCCTCGCCGACCCACAGCGACTTCAGCGAGGTGGACCAGGTCGGACCCCACGCCAATTCCATGTCATGGAAGATCTCGAACAGTTCCTGCGGGCGAGTGCGATTCATCTGCTCGATCGCCTCGTCGGGAGAGGTCGCGGCCTCCTGCGATTCCGCTTCGGGCTCGGCGCCGGCCAGCAGGGTTCCGTCGGAGTTCAGCGACCAGTCGGCGTCGCGAACGCCGAAGGGGCGGCTGTGCACCTGGAACTTCCAGCCGTCGTCGACCGGATGCAGGGTGAGCTGGACTTCGCGGGAAGCTTTGTCCGGCAAGATGATCGGCTCGTAGAAGAAGACTTCCTTCACCCGCGCGGGAGCTCCGGCCGAGGCAAGCGCCATCGCCGCGTACGTCGCACCGGGAACCACCACGGTGCCGTAGATGACGTGATGCGCCAACCACGGTTGGGTCTTGACCGACAGCACATTGGTGTAGACGGTGTCGCCCGAGGCGAGATCCTTGGCACTGCCGAGGATTCCGGATGCGGCCGTACCGTCAGCCCGGATGCCGGAGGTCTTGGGCCAGTACCGGCGCCGCTGGAACGGATACGTCGGCAGTTCGAGCCGGTGGCCCGGCGCGTGATACCTGGCGGCGAAGTCGGGGCGGTGCCCGCAGATGTACGTCGTGGCAAGCGCTTCGGTGATCTGGCGCTGTGCGTTGGCGCCCTTGCGCAGCGACACGATCGCCCGCGGCGTGGCCGACGACTCCGGCCAGATCTGCAGTGCGGCGGCGGTCAGGATCGGCTGCGGGCCGATCTCCATCAGCACCGAGCAGCCCAGATCGGCCACGGTGCGCACACTTTCGGTGAACTGCACCGGCTGGCGGGAATGCCTGCGCCAATACTGCGCGTTGATCGGCGTCTCGCTGGTGAGCACGGTTCCGGTCCGGTTGCAGACGAGCGGCCGCGACGGTACGGCGTAATCGAATTGCGTGGCGAACGTTTCGAATTCGTCGAGCACCGGGTCCAGCAGTTCCGAATGGAAGGCGTGGCTGGTCTCCAGCCAGGTGCAGCGGGTGCCGTCCTCACTGCAGGCGGCGACGATCTGTTCCAGATCCTCGCCGGGACCCGACAGCACCGTGTTGCGGCCGTTGTAGGCGCCGACCGAAACACGCGGGAAGGCAGCCGCGGAACGCTCGACGTACTCGGGGTCGCCGAACACCGCCACCATCCGGCCGCCGGCGGGCAGGCTGCCGAACAGCCGGCCGCGCTCGGCGATCAGCCGCGCGCCGTCCTCGAGACTGAAGACCCCGGCCACACACGCGGCCGCGTATTGGCCGACGCTGTGGCCGAGCACGACGTCGGGCTCGATGCCCCACGACTGCCACAGCCGGGCCAGCCCCATCTCGACGGCGAAGATCGCCGGCTGGGCAAATGACGTGTGCCGCAGCGTCTCCGCGGCCTCGCGGTCGCTGGAGAACAGCACGTCCAGCAGCGGCGTCGGGAGCATCGGGTCGACCGCCTGCGCGCAGCGGCGCACGGTGTCGGCGAACACCGGTTCGGTGTCGAACAGTTCGCGCGCCATACCCGGATACTGGCTGCCCTGACCGGGGAAGAACCACGCCGTGGTCGGCGGGTCGGTGCACTCGCCCCGGATCACGCCGGGACGCAACCGATTCGCCACCAGATCGTCCAGCAGCATCTTGGCCTCTTGGCCGGAGGTGGCCACCACCGCAGCGCGGTGCTCGAAGTGGGACCGGCCCGCTCCGGCGGTGAAACACACGTCGGCGAGCGAGGATTCGGGGTGCGTCTCCAGCCAGGTCGAGTACCGCTGGGCCAACGCGACCAGGCCCTGCGACGACCGCGCGGACAGCGGCAGCAGGCTCAACGGTTCGCGGGGTGACTCGGCCACGACTGTGGTGTCGACCGGTTCGTCGGCGGCGTCGTCGGACACCGGCGGTTGCGGTGCCTCCTCGATCAACACGTGCGCGTTGGTGCCGGTGAACCCGAACGAGCTCACCCCGGCCCGGCGCGGCCTGCCGTTGGCGTGCCACGGTGTCGCCTTGTCCACCACCTGCACCGGCAACGAGTCCCACGGGATGTGCGGCGACGGATTCTGGAAGTGCAGGTTCTGCGGCAGCAGTTCGTGCTCCAACGACAGCACGACCTTGACCAGACCGGCCACACCGGCCGCGGACTCCAGGTGGCCGATGTTGGTCTTGGCGGTGCCCATCAGCAGCGGACGGTTCGGGTCGCGGCCCGCGCCGTACACCGCCGCGGCCGCCTGCACCTCGATCGGATCACCCAGCGGAGTTCCGGTGCCGTGCGCCTCGAGGTAGTCGACGTCGCCGCCGGTGAGCCCGGCACGAGTCAGTGCGGCGTTGATGAGCCGTTGTTGCGCACCACCATTGGGCACAGTCAGGCCGCTCGAGGCGCCGTCCTGGTTGACCGCGCTGCTGCGGATGACCGCGCAGATCCGATCGCCGTCGCGTTGAGCGTCGCTCAGGCGCTTGAGCACCAGGACGCCGCAGCCTTCACCGCGCACGTAACCGTCCGCGGCCGCGTCGAATGTCTTGCACCGGCCGTCGGGGGCCAGCATCCGTGCGCGGGACGCAGCGACGATGGAGGCCGGGCTCAGCAGAACGTTGACGCCGCCGGCGATGGCCATGTCGCAGTCGCCGGAGTGCAAGGCCTGGCTGGCCTGATGGACCGCCACGAGCGAGGAACTGCACGCGGTGTCCACCGCCATCGCCGGGCCTTCCAGGCCGAGGGTGAACGCCACCCGGCCCGCAATGGCGTTGAGCGCGTTGCCGGTGATGAAGTGCGCTTCGAGGTTCTCGACCGATTCGCCCGACAGCAGATGAGAATATTCGTTGGCGCCGACGCCGACGAACACACCCGTGCGGCTGCCCCGCAACGAGGACGGCGCGTAGCCCGCTCTTTCCAGGCCTTCCCAGGAGATTTCGAGCATCAGGCGCTGCTGCGGGTCGATCCACACCGCTTCGCGCGGCGAGATGCCGAAGAACTCCGGATCGAATCCGTCGACGCTGTCCAGGTATCCGCCGCTGCGGGTGTAGATCTTGCCCGGCGTCTGCTGATCCGGGTCGTAGAACTGATCGACGTCGAACCGGTCTTCGGGGATCTCCCGGATCGCGTCCACTCCGCCGGCCAGCACGTCCCAGTACGCGTCGGCATCGGGCGCTCCGGGGAACCGGCAGGCCACCGCGATGATCGCGATCGGCTCATCGGTTGCCGATGTCGCCAGCGAGGTGGGCTGAGCCACAAGCTGACTGCCGGCCTTCTCGTTGAGGTTGAGCACGTCGGACAGCAGATAGTCCGCCACATCGGACAGCCGGGGGAAGTCCATTGCCAGCGTCGCGGGCAGTTCCTTGCCGACCGCCTGCTCCAGCCGGCGGCGCAGTTCCACAGCCATCAGAGAATCCATGCCGAGATCGAAGAATCCGGCCTCTTCGCGGATCTCCGACGCGTCGATTCGCGTCACCTCGGCAACGGTGTTGCGCAGGTGTTCCAGGACGAGCTTCTTCCGCTGCTGCACAGGGGCCGCGGTGAGCTGTTCGACCAGGCGCGTGGTCCCTGATGCGGTTGTCGCGGCGGACACCGACTCCGGCACCTCACGGGCCACCTCGGCCAGCAGCGCCCGTCGGCCGGCCTGTAGG
This sequence comes from Mycobacterium sp. BK086, assembly GCA_004362315.1. GTDB lineage: Bacteria > Actinomycetota > Actinomycetes > Mycobacteriales > Mycobacteriaceae > Mycobacterium. Next base: position 346,713 of record SNWL01000006.1, on the reverse strand, counting down.
TAGATCGGCAGGAATCGGGCCCAATCGATGCGTGCCACAACAGCTTCTGCCGGGCCCTGGGAACCGGCGGCCACCATGACATCGGCCATCCCGGCCAGGGCGTCGGATGGCGACAGGGTGCGAATGCCGCGGCGGTCCAGCTGCGCGCGGGCATCTTGATCGGCCATGCCCGCGGACCACGGGCCGAAGTTCACGCTGATCCCGGGAACGCCCTGCTCGCGCAGGCGCCAGGTCAGCCCGTCCAGGAAGGCGTTCGCGGCGCTGTAGGCACTCTGCCCGTAGCTACCCCACACCGAGGAGATCGACGAGGTGGATAGGAAGAAGTCCAGCTGCAGGTCGGCGCTTGCCTCGCTCAGATACCAAGCACCCCAGACCTTTCCGGAGAACACCCGGTCCACCTCGGCGCTGTCCAGCGAGCTCAGCGCGGTGGTGTTGTTCTCGCCGGCGGCGTGGACGATGCCGGCCAACGGGGGAAGTTCGGCCTGGACCGTGGCCAGCAGACGGGCGATGTCGTGTGGGTCGGAGACGTCAGCGGCGATCGCACGGACATCGCATCCGTGCTGCTCGCGGATCGCGTCGATACGACGTTGCGCGGCTTCGCTGGGTGCTCGGCGCCCGGTCACCACCAGCTGCTTGGCACCGTGCGCGGCCAGATATCCGGCGATCTCCAGGCCGAGCGAGCCCAGCCCGCCGGTCACCAGATACGTTGCGTTGGACCGCAATTCCAACGGCGTCGAGTTCGCCTGACCGGTGCGGCGAACCAGCCGGGGAACCAGTACGGAATCCTCACGCAGCGCGATCTGGTCCTCGCCAGGAGATGCCGTGACGACCTGCTTGATCACCCGGGACCACTCGTCGGTGCCACGGGCGGACAGATCGACCAGTCCGCCCCACACCTGCGGGTATTCCAGGGCTGCGGCGCGGCAGAAGCCCCAGAGGGCGGTCTGCTCTGGCGACACGGTGTCGGTGTCGGTAACCCGTTGGGCGCCGTGGGTGCTCACCCAGATCGGGGTGCGAAGTTCGGCAGCGGCGGCCGCGCGGAACAGTCGCTGGGTGCCACCGAGGACACGGTGCTGCATTCGCAGCAGCGACCGCATCGATGGCGCGCCGTCGGTGTCGAGCGCGGCGATGTGCAGGATGCGCAATCCCGGCTCGTCGTTGACCGCGGACCGCAATTCGTCGACGAGGCGCTCTTCGTCGGCATCGGACACCGGCAGACCGAGGACACGGTGCCGGTGGCCATTGGTGGTCAACACATCGATCAAGGGCCGCATGACGGCCGCGTCATCCCCGATGAGCAGCCAGGCCGTCCCTTCGCCGATCTCGTCAGGGGAGGAGTTGACAGACTTCTCCCAGCGGACCTCGTAGCGAATGTCGGCGATGGTTTGCGCGCTGCGCTGTTGGTTGTGTTGTGCGGCAAGCTTGCTCAGCACTTCGGCGGTCGTCTGACTTCCGCCGGAAGCGTCGAGTAGCGCGGCGAGTTCCTCGATCCGGCCGTCCTCGAGCAGCCGGACAGCCTCGGTGCGCGCCGAGTCGTTGGCGGCCGTCTGGACCTGCTTGCTGGTGAACCAGTACTGGCGATGCTGGAACGAGTAGGTGGGCAGATCGACCTTGCGCGCCGGGTGCGGGATCAAGGCGGCGAAGTCGGGCAGGTGTCCGGCGACGTAGGCATTGGCCAGGGCTTCGGTGATCTGCCGGTGGTCGGCGCCGTTGCGGCGCAACGACGGGACCGCCTTGGGTGCGGTCGCGGGATCCGGCCAGGCCCGCAGGGCCGCTGCGGTGAGCACCGGCTGGGGGCCGATCTCGAGCAGCAGTGCGCAGCCGAGTTCGGCCAACGTGGCGACGCCCTTGGCGAACTGGACGGGCTGGCGCGCGTGGCGGCGCCAGTAGGAGCCGTCGAGTTTCGCATTGCGCCCGAGCGCGGCCCCGGTCCGGTTGCACACCAGAATCCGTTGTGGCGCACCGAATTCAAACCCATTGGCATAGGTCTCGAACTCATCGAGGGCGGGGTCGAGCAGCGCGGAGTGGAAGGCGTGGCTGGTGTCCAGCCAGTCACAGCGGGCACCGTCGTCGGTCAGCTCGGCGACCGCGCGCTCCAAGTCGGCGGCGGGTCCGGACAGCACGGTGTTGGCGCCGTTGTAGGCGGCCACCGAGAGGCTGGGGAATTCGTCGGTGAGGCGCTCGACGCGATCCGGGTCCGCGAAGATCGCGCACATCCGCCCGCCGTCGGGCAGATTTCCGAACAGCCGGCCGCGCTCGGCCAGCAGCCGGGCGCCGTCCTCGAGGCCGAAAACGCCTGCCACGCAGGCCGCCGAATACTGACCGACGCTGTGTCCGAGCACCACATCCGGTTCGAATCCGCGTGACTGCCACAGCCTCGCCAAACCCATCTCCACGGCGAAGATCGCGGGCTGAGCGTGCCGGGTCTGCTTCAGGGTTTCGGTGCCGTCCGCGTCAAATATGATGTCCAGCAACGGTCTTTCGAGAACATCGGCAACCGCCTCCGCGCACCGGGTCATGGTCTCGGCGAAAACCGGCTCGGTGTCGAACAATTCGCGGGCCATACCGGCGTACTGGCTGCCCTGCCCGGGGAAGAGCCAGGCGGTCTTGGGCGTGTCGACCGAGTCGCCGCGCACCAGCCCGGGTGCGGGCAGGTCGTCGGCGAGCGCGCCGAGGAGTTCGCGTGCGGACTCCAGGGAGTTCACCACCAGGGCGGCCCGGTGCTCGAAGTGTGCGCGACCGGCGCCGGCCGTCAGGCACACGTCGGCCAGTGTGGCCTCAGGATGGGCGCTGAGCCAGCCGCGATACTGCTCCGCGGTCTGCACCAGGGCGGCCGGGGTGCGCGCGGACACGGGCAGCACCATGAAGCGGCGCTCGTCGGCATCGGCAGCCGCGGCGACGGGCGCCGCCGGCGGAGCTTCCTCGAGGATCACGTGCGCGTTGGTGCCGGAGAACCCGAAGGAGCTGACGCCGGCGATACGGGGCCGCTCGGAGCGTTCCCAGGCGACCGCCTGGTCCACCACCCGCACCGGGATGCGATCCCACGGGATGTGCGGGGACGGGGTGCGGAAGTTGAGGTGTTTCGGCAGTTCCTGGTGTTCCAGGGCCAGCACGACCTTGAGCACACCGGCGACGCCGGCCGCGGCTTCCAGGTGGCCGATGTTCGTCTTGGCCGAGCCGATCAGCAGGGGCTGGTCGGCGGCGCGGCCCTTGCCGAGGGCGGCGGCCGCGGCCTGGACCTCGATGGGATCGCCCAGCGACGTCCCGGTGCCGTGTGCCTCCAGATAGCCGATATCGCTCGGGGTCAGGCCCGCGCATTCCAGCGCCTCGCCGATCACCCGCTGCTGGGCGACTCCGTTGGGCACCGTCAGGCCGCCCGATGCGCCGTCCTGGTTGACCGCGCTGCCGCGGATCACGGCCCGGATGCGGTCACCGTCGCGGATGGCGTCTTCGAGGCGCTTGACGACGATGACGCCGCAGCCCTCGCCGCGCACGTAGCCGTCGGCGGCGGCGTCGAAGGTCTTGCAGCGACCATCGGGCGCAAGCATCCGGGAGTGCGAGAACGTGATCATGGTGGCCGGGCTGAGCATGACGTTGACGCCGCCGGCCAGCGCGAGATCGCATTCGCCGAGCCGCAGCGCCTGGCAGGCCTGGTGAATGGCCACCAGCGACGAGCTGCACGCGGTGTCGACGGTGACGGCGGGTCCCTGCAGCCCCAGCCGATAACTGATCCGGCCGGCCGCGGCGGCGCTGGACGTGCCGACCGCCAGGTAGGCCTCGATCTCGGGGTAGGTCAGCGAGTCCGATGCCATGCCCAGGAAGTCATGGGTGGCCAATCCGACGAACACACCCGTTCGGGTGTTCGCCAAAGACGTTGGCGCGGTTCCGGAATGCTCGACAGCGCGCCACGCGGTCTCCAACAGCAGCCGATGCTGAGGATCCATCACCTTGGCTTCGCGGGCCGAGACTCCGAAGAACGGCGCGTCGAACCCGGTCGCATCGTCGATGAACCCGGCGCGCCGGGTGACGATCTTGCCCGGCGCGTCCGGGTCCGGGTCGAAGAACTCCTCGACATCCCACCGGTCCTGGGGCACCTCGGTGACCGCGTCCCGACCGTCCTGCAGCAGGTCCCAGTACTGGTCCGCATCCGCGGCGCCGGGGAACCGGGCCGCGTAGCCGACGATCGCGAAGCGGGGTGCCTGCTGCGTCGGATGTTCGGTTAAAGCCATCAGATTGTGTTCTCCGCGTCGGGCCGGTAAATACGTCGATTCACTCCGGGAGACCACGTCAAGGCCAGGATTAGGTTCCGATCGGCCACGGCCCGGTCATCTCCCGACTGCGACGGCCGGCTCATCTCCCGTGGGTCAGTATTGCATGTGCGTTGCTGAAGGACGTCGTTTCGGGTTGGCTGTCAGGCGCCTGACAGCGGGGTGGCCGCACCCTCGCTTCGGGGTCCGCTACCACCTCTGAGCTGGCCTATCGGGTCTGTCGGCGACCGTCTCAGCCGCAGGCGCTATGTTGGTCTGGCCACCAGTGTTGCCGGTCTGGAGACCGTAGCCGCTGCGACCCAGGAGAAGAATTTGCGTATCGGGAAGATTTCAATCGGCACAATCGATGATTGGTCGCCGAGGCCCGGTGCGGTGATTTCCTGGCGTCCGACAAGTGCGGCCCTGGAGAAAGCCCGGCAAGCGCCGGTCAGTTCGGTGCCGGTCAGCTATATGCAGGGCCAACACATTCGCGGCGTGTATGAACAGGACGCGGCCGGACTCGACTATTCGCGTCAAATCATTGCGACCTGCGAAGTGCCAGGTCAGTGTGATATTCCGGCCATGAATCACGCGCTGAACGCGTACCTGCGCCGCCACGACACCTATCGGAGCTGGTTCGAGTACTCCGGCTCCGGCGATATTGTCAGGCGCACGATCGCCAATCCCGACGATATCGAATTCGAGCCGATTGAATTCGGCGAAATGGCACCCGAAGATGCGCGTAAACATATCGTCGACATTCCGACTCCCCTGGAATGGGGCTGCTTTTCCTTCGGGGTCGTTCAGAGTGCCGATCACTTCGATTTCTATGCCAGCATCGACCATGTCCACGGCGACGCGGCGCTGATCGGGATCACCATGCTCGAGGCCCACGGCATGTACACGTCGCTGACGATGACCGGGCAGCCGATGGCCCTGCCCGAGGCCGGCAGCTTCGACGATTTCTGTCTGCAGGAGCACGAGTCCACAGCGGATTTGACGGTCGATTCCCCCGAGGTCCGCGCCTGGATCGAGTTTGCCGAGAACAACAACGGCACGCTTCCCGAGTTCCCGCTGCCGCTGGGCAACCCGCTGGAACCGACCGTCGCGGACATGGTCGGCGACATGATCATGGATGCCGAGCAGACCGTCAGATTCGAAGCGGCCTGCACGGCGGCAGGTGTCCGCTATGTCGGTGGTCTGTTCGCCTGCACCGCGATGACGGACCACGAGTTCACCGGTGCGGCAACCTATTACGGGCTCACCCCGAGGGACACCCGCCGGACGACCGACAATTTCACCACCCAGGGCTGGTTCACCGGCCTGGTTCCGATCACCGTCCCGATCGCCGCGACCGAGTTCGCCGAGGCCGCCTGGGCGGCGCAGACCTCCTTCGACAGCGGTCTGAGCCTGGCGAGGGTTCCGTATTACCGCGTGCTGGAGCTGGCGCCCTGGCTGGACAAGCCCCGGCCCAACTTCCCGGTCTCGAACTTCCTGCACGGCGGGGCGGCGCCGCTGAACGCGGTGCTCGCCGCCGCTGACATGGGCTATTCGAACAACATCGGGATTTACTCCGACGGAAGATTCTCCTACCAGTTGACGATCTATATATTTCGGTACGAGGCCGGTACCGCGATGTCGGTGATGTTCCCGGACAACCCGATCGCCCAGAAGTCGGTCGCCCGATACATAGCAGCGATGAAGTCGGTGTGCGGGCGGGTCGCCGACAGCGGACATTGGTGACGACTTGCGTGTAGCGAGGCCTCACGGACAGGTGAGGGCAGTGCTGGTGAGGAACAAGTGCGACGGCTAGCCGATTTCGTAGTGCGGTGGCCCTGGGCGATGATCGGGCTCTGGGTCGCTCTGGCGGTGGCGCTGCCGCTGACGTTCCCGAGCCTGAACGACATGGCTCAGAAGCACCCCCTGGCCATGCTGCCCGGCGACGCCCCGTCCAGCGTGGCGGCCCGGCAGATGACCGAGGCCTTCTCCGAACCCGGCGGCGACGACCTGCTCCTGGTGGTGCTGACCGACGAGCGCGGGCTCAACCCAGCGCACGAAGCCACCTACCGCAAGTTGGTCACGGCGCTGCGTGACGACCAGCACGACGTCGTGATGCTGCAGGACTTCGTCGAAACACCGGCTCTGCGTTCATTTTTGACGAGTAAGGACAACAAGTCCTGGGTCGTACCCGTGGGCCTGAAGGGCGCGTTGGGAACCCCGGAGTCCTATGCCGCCTACCAGCGGGTCGCCGATCTCGTCAAACAGAACACCGCGGGCAGCCCGCTGGAAGTGCACCTCACCGGGCCGGCGGCCACCGTCGCCGACCTCACCGTCGCCGGCCAACGAGACCGGCTGCCAATCGAACTCGCGATCGGCATCCTGGTTCTTCTGGTACTTCTCGTGGTGTATCGCAATCCGATCACCATGCTGCTGCCGTTGATCGGGATCGGAATATCGCTGGTGATCGCGCAGTCCGTGGTCGCCGGCCTGTCCAATATCAGCGGGCTGGGGGTGTCGAACCAGGCCATCATCCTGCTGAGCGCGATGATTGCCGGTGCCGGAACGGATTACGCGGTCTTCCTGATCAGTCGCTATCACGACTATGTGCGACGTGGCGAAAGCTCCGACGACGCGGTGCGGCACGCATTGGGGTCGGTCGGCAAGGTGATCACCGCATCCGCGGCGACCATCGGAATCACGTTCCTGGGCATCAGTTTCGCGAAAATGGGCGTGTTCTCCACGGTCGGTGTGTCATCGGCCATCGGGGTTGGCGTGGCCTACCTCGCCGCGCTGACGTTGTTGCCTGCCATCATCGTTCTCGCCGGGCCGCGTGGCTGGATCACGCCCCGCCGCGAGCTGACCGCCCGGTGGTGGCGACGCTCGGGCATCCGCATCGTGCGCAGGCCGCGGGTCCATCTGGTGGCCAGCGTGCTGATCCTGATCCTGCTCGCCAGCTGCGTGGGATTGGCGAAGTACAACTACGACGATCGCAAGGCGGTGCGGGCTTCGGACCCGAGCTCGGTCGGCTACACCGCCCTGGAACGCCATTTCGACCTCAATCAGTCCATCCCGTCCTACGTACTGGTGCGCTCGCCGCGCGACCTGCGTAGCCCGCAGGCGCTTGCGGATCTGGAACAGATGGCCGAACGCATCAGCCAGGTGCCGGACATCGCTCTGGTCAGCGGTATCACCCGGCCGACGGGATCGGTGCCCCAAGAGTTCAGGGCCACATTCCAGGCCGGCCTGGTCGGCACTCAGCTGGGCAACGGCGCGTCGATGATCGCCGCCAACATGAACGACCTCAATCGCCTGTCCGGCGGGGCCAACACGCTCGCGAACAACCTCAGCGATGTGCGCGGCCAGGTGAACGGGATCGCGAGCAGCATCCAGAGCATGGTCGACGCGTTCACCACCATCAAGGGCCAATACGGCGGCGACAAGCTGGTCAAGAACGTCGAAGTCGCGGCCAAGCTCGTCAACGCGGTCAACCGGCTCGGCAACTCGATGGGCATCAACGTCCAGGCGGCCAAGGATCTATTCGCCTGGGTGGGTCCGGTTCTGGTGGCGTTGCACGGCAACGCGGTCTGCGACCTCGATCCGTCCTGTGCCGAAACCCGGGGCCATTTCCAGCAATTGGTCGACGCCCGTAACGACGGAACGCTGGACGAGATCAATTCCCTGGCCGCACAACTGCAGTCGATGCAGGACAAGCAGTCCCTCAACGCGGCGCTGACCCAGTTGAGCGATGCCTTCGGCAGACTGACCAAGGTCATGCACACGATGGGGCTTGACTCGCCAGGCGGCGCCCAATCGACCACCAACAAACTCCGCCAGGGTGCCGACCGCGCGGCCAGCGGCAGCCGGGACGTCGCCAACGGGGTCGGCCAGGTCGTCGACCAGATCCAGCTCATGCGGACCGGTCTCGATCAGGCCGCGGCGTTCCTGTTGTCGATGAAACAGGACGCCGCGAGCCCGGCGATGGCGGGATTCAACATTCCGCCAGAAGTCCTCAATCTGCCCGATTTCAAGATGGCCTCCAGGATGTTCATCTCGCCGGACGGGCATTCGGTGCGGTATCTGGTGCTGACCAAGCTCGATCCGTTCAGCGCGGCGGCGATGGATCAGGTCAATGCGATCAGCGACGCCGCCCGCAGCGCGCAGCCGAACACGAGCCTGTCCGACGCCACGATCTCGATGGGTGGGTATCCCGCCGCGTTGCGCGACACCCGTGACTACTACCAGAAGGACATCCGGTTCATCATCGCGATCACCATGATCGTGGTCCTGCTGACGTTGATGCTGCTGCTGCGCGCGATCATCGCGCCGCTGTATCTGGTTGGCTCCGTGGTGCTTTCGTACTTCGCCGCACTGGGCATCGGTGTCCTGACGTTCCAGTACCTGTTCGGTCAGCAGTTGCACTGGACGGTGCCGCCGCTGGCGTTCGTGGTGCTGGTCGCCGTGGGCGCCGACTACAACCTGCTGTTCGCGTCGCGATTGCGGGACGAATCGTTCAGTGGCACCCGCTACGGCGTCATCCGAACACTGTCGTCGACGGGCGGTGTGATCACCGCTGCGGGGCTGATCTTCGCGGCGTCGATGTGGGGGCTGCTGTTCTCCAGCATCGGTACCGTGGTGCAGGGCGGGTTTGTCATCGGTGTCGGGATCTTGCTGGACACATTCCTGGTCCGGACGGTCACGGTGCCCGCCATGGCTACTCTGGTCGGAAAGGCGAACTGGTGGCCGTCACGAGTGAGAACGCAGGGAAGCAGTACCGCATGAAGAAGCTCTTCGCCGCAGTGACCACAGTCGTCACGCTGTGTGCCACCGGCGGAATCGCCACCGCCGACCAGCCGTCGCCGAGTCAGCCGAACAACGACGGGCCGACGCCGATCGGGACGCCGGGGCGTGGCTATGCCCTGGGTGGCGCCCACGTGCTGGGCATCCCGTACGACGAGTACATCCGTCGCACCGGTGCGGACTGGTTCCCCGGCCTTGACCGGCAGATCGTCGACTACCCCGCGGGCCAGGTCCAGGGCCACACCCTCGAGCGCCTGTTCCCCGGCATCGGCCGGCTCGACGACAACTTCCCCGGCCTGGGTATCGACGGCCCGAGCATCGGCGAGTCGGTCGACGAGGGTGAAGGCAATGTCATCCGGGCGATCCAGGCCGGCGGCCAGGGCACGGCCATCGGGCTGTCCGAAGGTGCGATGGTGCTCAATGCCGTGCAGAACCGGCTGGCCACCGATCCGAATGCGCCGCCGCCAGACCAGTTGTCGTTCGCCACATTTGGCGATCCGGTTGCGCCGCACGCCTTCGGCGAGGGCTTCCTGACACAGAACTTCCCGGTCGGCAGCGTGGTTCCCGCGCTGGACTACCGGATCCCGCCCCAGATCGACAGCCAGTACGACTCCTACCGTTTCGTCTCCGCCTACGACAGCATCGCCGACTGGCCCGATCGGCAGGACAACTGGATGGCGATGCTCAACGCCGTCGTGGGACTCGCCACCGGTCACACCGCCGTGGCCTTCACCAATCCGAGTATGGTTCCGCCGCAGAACATCCGGACGACGGTGAACTCCAGGGGCGCGAAGACCACGACCTATCTGATCCCCGAACAGCATCTGCCGTTGGTCATGCCGTTCAAGTACGCCGGCGTCGACGAGGCCACTCTCAACCAGCTGGATGGCGTGCTGAAACCCATGGTGGATTCCGGTTATTCACGCAACGACGATCCGCTGACCGCGCCGATCGAGGTCGACCCGGTGAACGGTTACGACCCTGCCGCGGTCACCGCACCGGCCACCCAGGCCGCGTTCGGCGGTGGCACCGATCCGGTCTCGCAGCTGCTGGCCGGTATGCAGTACGTGTTGAGTCACGGACCAAGCGCGCACTAGACGCCGAGCAGCCCCGCCGTCAGCAGGACGACACCCACAACGGCCAGCAGCACCGCGACCTCGCGGCGGCGCCGTGCACGAACCCAGCCATGTAGTGCGGTCATCGCCGCGTGGGTGCGCTGTGGCGCCACCAGATAGGCCAGCAGCGGGATCTCCACCAGCGCGAAGGCCACCACGTTGAATGTCACCAACGCCCCGAACCGGACCGCGGGGGCGACCGCGCCCGCGGCGATGACCGCCAGTGCGGCCAGGTAGTCGATCGAGGGCAGCGCGATACCCAGACCGGCGACACCGGCCACCCACAGTGATTGGCCGTCGAGCAGACGGCTAAGCCAGGCCGGCGGGGTGCGGTCGCGGCCCTTGGTGAGCGCCAGCAGCGCCGCCGCCAGCAGGGCCAATCCACCGATGACGACCTGCACTCGGGGCAGGGTGAAATGCGCCGAGGCCGGGATCCGGGATTCGAGCAGGAACAGCACTACCGCACCGACGGTCAGGCCCATCACGAAGCCGCCGCACAGGAACGCCGCCAGCTGCAGATGGGGCCGGGGACGGTTCAGCATCAGGACCGACATCCCGATGCGAAACGGCTCCAGACTGACCGCGGCAGCCATCACCAGAAGGGTGAACCACATCGGCTGATCAGCTACGCATCCAACCGCACGAACTGTCCTTGGCGGTACTGCTCGATGCTGGCTGCTCGCCGGACCTTGCCGCTCGTCGTAGTCGGGATCGAGCCCGGTTCCACCAGCACGATGTCGGCGACCTGCAAACCATGCGCACGCGAAATCGCGGCGATCACATCGTTTTTCACAACCGCATACTCGTCGACATCATCGCGCTTCTTGAGCTCGACGATGGTCACCAACGTCTCGGTCTGCTCGTCGGACACCGCGATGGCGGCCACCCGGCCCCGGGTGATCTTTTGCACCGTCGATTCGATGTCGTCGGAGTAGTGGTTGCGGCCGCGCACGATCAGCATGTCTTTGATGCGGCCCACGATGAACAGGTCGCCCTCGGAGATGAAGCCCTGATCGCCCGTCCGCAGCCAACCGCTCTCCGGGGTACCCGCGGGCGGGTCGAGCAGCGTCGCACCGAACGCGGATCCGGTCTGCTCGGGTTTGCGCCAGTACCCCGCGGAGACGTTCTGGCCGTTCGTCCAGATCTCGCCGACGGTGCCGTCCGGGCACAGTTGACAGGTGTCGGCATCGACGATCCTCACCAGCGGTGACACCGGCAGCCGGTACCGCAACAATGGTGATCCGTCGGTCTTGGGGACAGCCGTGCCGAGGGATAGCTCCACGGGGTCGAACTCGGCAACCTCCGGCACCCGGTTGGCAGCACTGCTGGTGACGTAGACCGTCGCCTCGGCCAGGCCGTAGGAGGGCGCGATCATCTCTGGGCGGAAGCCGTTGGGCGCGAGGCGTTCGTTGAATCTGACCAGCGTCTCCGGATGGATGCGTTCGGCTCCGTTGATGATGCCCACGACGCCGCTGAGATCGAGGGTCGCCAATTCGTCGTCGGTGGCGCGCCGTGCGGTGAGATCGAACGCGAAGTTGGGAGCGCCCGACCAGGCCCTCGGCTGGCGGGCCATGGCCTGCAGCCATCGCACCGGGCGGGACAGGAACGCGATCGGGCTCATCAGGTCGGCTGGGTGGCCACTGAGGATGGGTGCGGCGATCCCGAGTATCAGACCCATGTCGTGGAAGAAGGGCAACCACGAGACCAAGCTGGTTCCCGGTGGAAATTTGCCACCATGGTGAGGCAGATACTCGGCCATCAACTGATCGAAATTCGCGAGCACGTTGCGGTGCGAGATCATCACGCCGGCCGGTAGCCGCGTCGAGCCCGAGGTGTACTGCAGATACGCAATATCCGGTCCCTCGGGGATCTCGTCGTCGACGGGCCGGACGGCATCGAGGTCGAGCGTGTCCACCGCGATCGTCGCGATCACGGCGGCGCCGTCGTCCACATACTGCGCGGCGACTTCGAACACCTCGGAGGTGGTCAATACAACCGTCGGCTGGGTATCGGTCACCACGGCGCTGACCCGCTCGTCGTGGGAACCCGGTACCGGAACCGACAGCGGGACGGCGATGAAACCGGCCTGCATGGCACCGAGGAACGCGACGATGTACGCCAGGCCCTGCGGGGCGATGATCAGTGCCCGGTCGCCTGGCAGCCCCTGCTGGCTGATTTCGTGTGCGACGTTGAGAGTGCGGCGATACAGCTGTGACCAGGTCAAAGTCTCGGCGGTCCCGTTCCAGTCCCGGTCGTAATCGGTGAACGTGAACGCGATGTCGTCTGGTGTCAGACCAGCGCGTTCGCGCAACACGGACAAGATCGAGACGTTCGGCACTTCGCCAGGTTACTCAACGGTCATATGAGCCGTGCCGGACCCTGCTGTGGTCGCGGGACCCGGTCACATGGGAGGATGGAAGTGCTATGAGCAACACAGAACTGAGCCCCGCTTCGCTGCGTGAAGCGTTCGGTCATTTCCCGTCCGGGGTCATCGCGATCGCCGCCGAAGTCGACGGTGTCCGCGTCGGTCTGGCCGCCAGCACCTTCGTGCCCGTGTCGCTGGATCCGCCGCTGGTTTCCTTCTGTGTGCAGAACAATTCGGAGACCTGGCCCAAGCTCAAGGACCTGCCGTCGCTGGGCATCAGCCTGCTCGGGGAGTCGCACGACGTCGCCGCGCGCACGCTGGCGGCCAAGACCGGCGATCGGTTCGCGGGGCTGGAGACCCACTCGCACGAGAGCGGTGCGGTGTTCGTGCACGGCACCAGTGTCTGGCTGCAGAGCTCCATCGAACAGTCGGTACAGGCCGGCGACCACATCATCGTGGTGCTCAGGGTGAACGAGGTCACCGTGCACGACGTGCCGCCGATCGTGTTCCACCGCAGCACTTTCCGCAGACTGGGCGCCTAACCCAGCCTGCTCCCGCCGCGCGGGTCAGGGCTTCTCGCCGAGTTCTTCGCGATAGCCGGCGATACGCTGTTCGATCTCGGCCGCGTCGTCGGGCCGGCCCTCTTTGTGAGCCAGCTCGGCGCGGGCGGAGAGCTCGCGGATCGCCGTGCGAATGTCGTTGACGCTATGGACGCTACCCATGGTTCGAGGCTACCCAGATGGGCGGCAATGGGAACGGGCCGCGAGAAATTTCTCGCGGCCCGCTTCGATAAAGCTCTGACTACTTGTCGCGCCTGAACAGCTTGTTGCCCAGCCACACCACCGGGTCGTACTTCTTGTCGGCCACGCGCTCCTTCATCGGGATCAGCGCGTTGTCGGTGATCTTGATGTGCTCGGGGCACACCTCGGTGCAGCACTTGGTGATGTTGCAGAAGCCGAGACCGTTCTCGTCCTGCGCCATATCGCGCCGGTCGATGGTGTCCAGCGGATGCATCGACAGCTCGGCCTGCCGCATCAGGTAGCGCGGGCCGGCGAACGACTTCTTGTTCTCCTCGTGGTCACGGTTGACGTGGCACACGTTCTGGCACAGGAAGCACTCGATGCACTTGCGGAACTCCTGGCTGCGGTTCACGTCCTCCTGCTGCATGCGGTAGTCACCGGGCTGCAGATCCTTCGGGGGAGTGAACGACGGGATCTCCCGCGCCTTCTCGTAGTTGAAGGAGACGTCGGTGACCAGGTCGCGCATCACCGGGAAGGTCCGCAGCGGGGTGATCGTGACGACCTCGTCCTCGCCGAACGTCGACATGCGGGTCATACACATCAGCCGCGGCCGCCCGTTGATCTCGGCCGAGCACGAACCGCACTTGCCGGCCTTGCAGTTCCACCGCACCGCGAGGTCGCCGGCCTGCGTGGCCTGCAGGCGGTGGACGATGTCGAGCACCACCTCGCCGTCGTTGACCTCGACCGTGTAGTCCTGCAGGTCACCGCCGTCTTCGTCGCCGCGCCAAACCCGCAGCTTCGCGTCGTAAGCAGCCATTCTCAGCCCTTCCGCTCAGGGTGCTCGGCCAGTTGATCCGGGGTGTAGTACTTCTCGAGCTCGGACAGCTCGAACGTGGCCAGCAGATCGGGCCGCATCACGGGCTGTTGTTCGGGCGTGACGGTCACGTCGGGCACGACCGCTTCGGCGTCACCGGGTGCGACCCGGCAGACCAGCAGCTTGTTGCGCCACTCCGCATCCATCTTGGGGAAGTCGTCGCGGGTGTGCCCGCCGCGGCTTTCCGTGCGCTGCAGCGCGGCCTTCGCCACGCACTCGCTGACCAGCAACATGTTGCGCATGTCGATCGCGAGGTGCCAGCCGGGGTTGAAGATCCGTCCACCCTCGACGACCACGTTGGCGTAGCGGGCCTTGAGCTCGTCGATCTTGCCCAGAACCTCTTCGAGCTCGCCCTCCTTGCGGATGATGCCCGCCAGGTCGTTCATCGACTGCTGCAGCTCGGCATGCAGGGTGTAGGGGTTCTCGGCGTTCGCCTTCGGCTCGAACGGCGACAGTGCCAGCTTGGTGGCCTCGTCGATCGCCGCATCCGACACCACCGGGCGCTGCGACAGTGCCCGCACATAGTCCGATGCACCCAGGCCGGCACGCCGACCGAACACCAGCAGGTCCGACAGCGAGTTGCCGCCCAAACGGTTGGAGCCGTGCATACCGCCCGAGCACTCACCCGCGGCGAACAGGCCCGGGGTTGCGCCGGCGCCGGTGTCGGGATCGACCTCGATACCACCCATCACGTAGTGACAGGTCGGACCGACTTCCATCATGTCCTTGGTGATGTCGACCTCGGCCAGCTCGATGAACTGGTGGTACATCGACGGCAGGCGACGCTTGATCTCCTCGGCGGGCATGCGCGAGGCGATGTCGAGGTAGACGCCGCCGTGCGGGGTGCCGCGGCCGGCCTTGACCTCGTCGTTGATGGCGCGGGCGACCTCGTCGCGAGGCAGCAGGTCAGGGGTGCGACGTGCGGAGTCGTTGTCCTTGAGCCACTGGTCGGCTTCTTCCTCGGATTCGGCGTACTGCCCCTTGAACACGTCGGGGATGTAGTCGAACATGAAGCGCTTGCCTTCGGAGTTCTTCAGAACACCGCCGTCACCGCGGACGCCCTCGGTGACCAGGATGCCCTTCACCGACAGCGGCCAGACCATACCGGTCGGGTGGAACTGGATGAACTCCATGTTGATCAGGCCGGAACCCGCGCGCAGCGCGAGTGCGTGCCCGTCGCCGGTGTACTCCCAGGAGTTCGACGACACCTTGAACGATTTGCCGATACCACCGGTGGCCAGAACCACGGCGGGGGCGTCGAACAGGATGAACTTGCCGGTCTCGCGCCAGTAGCCGAAGGCCCCCGCGATCGCGTCGCCGTCCTTGATCAGGTCGGTGATCGAACACTCGTGGAAGACCTTGATGCGGGCCTCGTAGTCGCCGAGTTCCTTCTTGTCGTCCTGCTGCAGCGAGACGATCTTCTGCTGCAGGGTGCGGATGATCTCCAGGCCGGTGCGGTCGCCGACGTGCGCCAGCCGCGGGTAGGTGTGGCCACCGAAGTTGCGCTGGCTGATCTTGCCGTCCTTGGTGCGGTCGAACAGCGCGCCGTAGGTCTCCAGCTCCCACACCCGGTCGGGGGCTTCCTGCGCGTGCAGTTCGGCCATCCGCCAGTTGTTGAGGAACTTGCCGCCGCGCATGGTGTCACCGAAGTGCACCTGCCAGCTGTCCTTGGTGTTGACGTTGCGCATCGCGGCGGCGCAACCACCTTCGGCCATCACGGTGTGGGCCTTGCCGAACAGCGACTTGGTCACCACCGCAACACGCAGACCCCGCTCGCGTGCCTCGATGACCGCGCGCAACCCAGCCCCGCCGGCACCGATAACGACGACGTCGTACTCGTGCCGTTCGAGTTCAGCCATGAATCTTCCTCGCTAGTTCAGGTTGAATGGCTTGTCAGCCAACGAATCTCAGGTCAGAGATGGTGCCGCTGGCCACCAGCATGACGTAGAAGTCCGTCAACATCAGGGTGCCGAGGGTGATCCAGGCGTACAGCTTGTGCCGGGTGTTCAGCTTGCTGACCTGTGTCCAGATCCAGTAGCGCACCGGATGCTTGGAGAAGTGCTTCAGCCGGCCGCCGGTGACGTGGCGGCAGGAGTGGCAGGAGATCGTGTAGACCCACAGCATCACGACGTTGCCGACCAGAATGATATTGCCCAAGCCGAATCCGAAGCCGCCAGGCCCGGTCTCGGAGTGGAAGGCGACGATCGCGTCGTAGGTGTTGATCAGCGAGATGATGCCGGCGATGTAGAAGAAGTACCGGTGGGTGTTCTGGATGATCAGCGGAAAGCGGGTCTCGCCAGTGTATTTCGCGTGCGGCTCGGCCACGGCGCAGGCGGTGGGCGACTGCCACACCGAGCGGTAGTAGGCGCCGCGGTAGTAGTAGCAGGTGAGCCGGAACAGCAGCAGGAACGGCAGCGACAGGAACGCGTACGGCAGCAGCGACAGCGGCCCGGTCGCGGGCAGGATCTGCGGCCAGAAGTCGCTTGCCTCACCGCATGCCTTGCTCAGGCACGGCGAGTAGAACGGCGTCAGGTAGTGGTACTGCGGGACAAAGAAGTAGTCCCGCTGGAACGCGCGCACCGTCGCGTAGATGACGAACGCGGCGAAGCCCAAGTCCGTCCAGATCGGCGATTTCAGCCAGTTGTCGGTCCGCAGCGTGCGTTGCGGTATCTGGGCACGGCCGGGTGAGAAGACGCCGGTCGCAGGGCGGTTACCCGCAGGTGCGCTCATCTACTGTGATCCCCTTCGCATTAACTCATCGGAGGGTACCTAGATCACGGCACCCCGCTAAATCGGGGTCAGCGGCGATTGTGGCCGCCAACGCCTTCGTCATCGACGTCTTGCCAGAAGGCGCTGTCGTATGGCGTATCCGGAATTCCGATCTTCTCTCCGGAGACCACCACCGTTTGCTGGGTTAGGGCAAGCTCATTGGCATCGATATCGAGAAGTTCCACGTCATTGAGGATGCGTTCGGCGTCATTCACGATTCGGCGCATTGCCGGAGTGTCGGCATAGCGCGCCTGCAACGACGTCACGCAACGCCGCAATCCGCCGATCAAATGGTGGAGTTCGGCCAATTCTGTAGTGGTAGACAACGGGACCTCCCTGGGCTGAAGGTGTCATGGATCACAGTACGACAACCGATGCTAGCCACATTTAGAACGCAACGTGAGACAGGTCACGTCGGGAATGGCGTTGCGACAGCCGTGTTGCACCGCCCAGGATCAACACAAAGAGAGAGGGGACACCGGTGTCCGATAAGAGCAGTCTCGCCAAGCACGCTGACGCACTCCTGGCCCTGCATCAGCCGGGGAATCCGGTGGTGCTCCCGACGGTCTGGGACGCCTGGTCGGCCAACCTGGCGGTCGAAGCGGGGTTCGCGGCGCTGACGGTCGGTAGCCACCCGATGGCCGACTCGGTCGGTAAGCCCGACGGCGAAGGCATGAGCTTCGAGGACGTTGTCGCGCGGGTCTCCCAAATCACCGCGGCGGTGGACGTTCCGGTGTCGGTCGACATCGAGTCGGGCTACGCCCAGCCGGCGCAGCGCCTGATCGAGGGATTGCTCAGCGCCGGGGCGGTCGGTCTGAACATCGAGGACACCGTGCACAGCGAGGGCAAGCGGCTGCGGTCGGCAGGCGAGCATGCCGAACTCGTCGGGGCACTTCGCACCGCGGCCGACAAAGCCGGGGTCCACGTGGTCGTCAACGCCCGGACCGATCTGTTTCTGCGCAACGACGGTGACGACGCCGACCGTGTCGACCGGGCGATTGCCCGGCTGAGCGAGGCCGCCGCCGCCGGCGCCGACGTGCTGTACCCGGTGGGCAGGCACGAGCCAGACGTGATGCGCCGCTTGACCTCTGAGCTTCCGCTGCCGATCAATGCGATCGGCATCCCGGAGTCGGACGACCCGGCGTCATTCGGGCCGCTGGGGGTGGCGCGGATCAGCTTCGGGCCGTTCTGGCAGCGTGCGCTGTCCGTGCGGGCCAACGAGATCCTGGAGCGCTGGCGCTAAGCCTGGGCGGGTAGCGCCGCCGTATCCACGTCGTCGCCAGCCGGGCGATTGGGCCTGGGCGGCAGGAAATGGTTGTCGCCGCGCGGGTAGACCACCAGCGGCCACCAGAACCACCGGCCGAGCATCGTGGCGATCGACGGCATCAGCAGCGACCGCACGATGAAGGTGTCGATCAGCAGGCCGATCGCGATCGTCGACCCCATCTGGGCCAACACGATCAGCTTGCTGCCCATCATCCCGGCCATGGTCGCGGCGAACACCAGACCGGCCGACGTCACCACGCCACCCGTACCGGCCATCGAGCGGATGATGCCGGTCTTCAAGCCCGCGTGGATCTCGTCCTTGAACCGCGAGACGAGCAGCAGGTTGTAGTCCGAGCCGACCGCCAACAGGATGATGACGGACATCAACATGACCAGCCACTGCACCTGTATTCCGAACAGGTCCTGCCACAGCAGAACCGAGATGCCGAAGGATGCGGCGATCGAGCTGGCCGCCGTACCGACGATCACCAACGCCGCGACGGCGCTGCGGGTGAGGATCAGCATGATCATGAAGATCAGCGTCAGCGACGACACCACGGCGATCAGCAGGTCGTAGCGCGCCCCGTCGGACATGTCCTTGTAGGTGGCCGCGACGCCGCCGAGGTGAATCTTGGCGTTCGACAGCGACGACATCTTCAAGGCCTCTTGTGCCGCCTTGCGTTCCGACTCGACGCGCGCGATGCCGTCCACCGTCGCCGGGTCGCCCTCGTGCGTGATGAACATGCGGGTCGACTTGCCGTCCGGCGAGAGGAACATCTTCAGGCCGCGCTGAAAGTCCGGATTCTGGAAGGCTTCCGGCGGGAGGAAGAACAGGTCGTCGTTCTTGGCCTGGTCGAAGCTCTCACCCATCGCCAGCGCAGTGTCGTTGGTCGCCTGCATCTGGTCCAGCAGGGCCTTCTGCGAGTTGTACGACGCCAGCGCCAGATCCCGGCTGACCTTCATCGACGCGATCGTCTGGGGGAGCAGCGCGGTCAGCTGCGGTGCGATCGCCGCGAGCTGGTCGGTATTGCCTTGCACCCCTTCGGTTTTGTCGGTCACCTCGTCGATCCCATCGAGGGAGTCGAATAGCGACCGCGCCGCCGCGCACAGTGGGATGTCGTAGCAGTGCGGCTCCCAGTAGAAGTAATTGCGCATCGGCCGGAACTGGTCGTCGAAGTTCGCGATGTTGTCGCGGAGCGCCTTGGTGGTCTCGAGCAGGTCTTGCGACCGGGCCGCCGAGTCCTGGGTGAGCTGTGTCTGCTTCAGTGACAGTTGGTACTGCTTCTCCAGGATGTCGATCGAAACATTCATCGAGTCAACGGTTTTGAGCTGATTGTCCAGCTGATCCCGCTGAAACGGCAGGTTCATGTTGGTGGTCTGACCCGCCACCGACGTCTGGAACGGAATCGAGCTGTGCTGGATCGGAATACCCAATGGCCGGGTGATGCTCTGCACCATCGCGATACCCTCGGTGTGCATGACGTTGCTGGCGATCTTGTTCAGCACCAGCATGTCCGCGGGATTGCGCATGTCATGGTCGGCCTCGACCATCAGGATGTCGGGGTTCATCCGGGCCTGGGTGAAGTGCCGGTCGGCCGCGGCAAAGCCTTGGTTGACCGGTGCCTCGGTCGGCAGGTAGTAGCGGTCGTTGTAGGCCGGCTTGTACCCGGGGATGGCGATGATGCCGATCAGCACGACGAACAGGCTGGCCACGAAAATCGGTGCGGGCCAACGTACGACAGCCGTGCCGACGCGCCGCCAGAATCGGCTCTGCGGGGGGCGCTTCGACTCGTACAGTCCAACACGGCTGCCCAGGTAGAGAACGGCCGGTCCGAGCGTGACCGCGATCGCCACGATCACCAGCATGCCGATCGCGACAGGCGCGCCCATGGTGGTGAAGTAGGGCAGTCGCGCGAAGCTCAGGCAGTACGTCGCGCCCGCGATCGTCAGACCGGATCCCACGATGACGGGTGCGACGGACTTGAACGTGGCGTAGTACGAGTCGTCGCGGTCCAGCCCCATCCCACGGTCTTCGCGATAACGGCCGAAGATGAAGATGCCGTAGTCGGTCGCCGCGGCGATCGCCAGCATCGTCAGGATGTTTCCGGCGAACGTCGTCAGGCCGAAAGCGCCGTGCAGGGCCAGAATTGAGACCACACCACGCGCGGTCAGCAGTCCGAGGAACGTCAGGAACAACTGGATCAGTGTGGTCCGGATCGAGCGATAGACCACCAGCAGCATTCCCGCGATCGCAATGAGCGTGATCAACGTGATCTGCACCAGGCTGGCGTTGCCGATGACGTGCATATCGTCGGTGAGCGCGGCCGGGCCTGCGACGTACGCCTGCACACCGGGCGGTGCGGGCGTCTCCTCGATGACCTTGCGGACGGCGTCCACGCCTTCGTTGGCCAGGGTCTGACCCTGCTCGCCGGCGAGGTTGAGCATCACGTAGGACGCCTTGCCGTCGGCACTCTGGGCGCCTGCCGCCGTCAGAGTGTCGCCCCAGAAGTCCTGGATGTGCTGGATGTGTTCGGGATCCTTCTCCAGCTTGCGGATGATCTCGTCGTAGTACTGGTGCGCGTCCGGGCCCAGCGGCTTCTGGCCTTCCACCACGATCATGATCGTGCTGTTGGAGTTGAACTCCTGGAAGTTGGCGCCCATCAACTTCATGGCCTTCATCGACGGCGCGTCCTCGGGTGCCATTGGCGCCGAGTGCATCTCGCCGACGACTTCGAGCTGTGGCGCGACGACGTTCACCAGAACGGCGACCGCGAGCCAGAACAGGATGATCGGCCAGGCAAGGATGCGGATCAGGCGGGGCAGCGCGGGCCGCTTCGGCTTGCTGGCTGGTTCGGGCGCGGTGACGGTGTGGGTCATGCGGACTTCACCAGGCAGTAGGTCTGGGCGTTGATGCCATTGGCCGATTGCTCCTCACGGACGGTTCCGTTCACAGTGACGCGGCATCCAATCTCATCGCCATCGGTCCGCGCCATGAGGCTGGCGCTGACGGCGGGCAACGTCGTCGACAGGGTGACCGACCACGGGAGCGGCACATTGACGGTGTGCACCTTGGCTTCCGGGTCGAAGTAACTGATCTGGGCGGTGGACCCGGGGGCGCCGTAGACGTCGTAGACCATCACCTTGGGGTTGAACTGGACGATCTCGATTCCCGCACCGGCGCCGGCGTTCAGGTCCTGCGACGCGAACATCTTGTGCAGCCGTGAGACAACCAGCCCGGAGACGGCCAGCACGATGATGAGAACCAAGGGGATCCAGATGCGTTTCAGCACGCGACCCACCGGAATACGTTTCACCCGAACACCTTCCGTCAGTGGATCGGCCGCGGTGCGACCGTCTCCGTCGCACAGTCCGCATTGGCGGCGAGCTTGCCGATGAGCGGAAGCGCAACGCGCGCCGCCAACCACAACTGCGTCTGCTCGTCGTCTGTGAGTGTTTCCATCAGCGCGGACAGTCGTTGCCGGCGCGTGCGCTTGCGCTCGTCGAGCACGCTCTGACCCTCGTCGGTGATCGCGACAAGGCAAGCCCGGCCGTCGTCGGGATCGGCGAGCCGGGTCACCAGGCCGGCGCGCTCCAGCCGTTGGACCAGCTGGGTCATCGAGGGCTGGCTGACCCCTTCCTTGGCGGCCAGCGTCGTCAGCCGGATCGGCCCTTCGCGACACACCCGGTTCATCGTGAATGCCGCGGACGCACTGAGGTCGGCGCGGTCGCTCAGAAATCGGATCGTGAGGTCCATTGCCTGGTCAAGGGCATCGCCGACGCTGTCGCTGACGTGCTGGTCAGTCAGCTGATTTCTCACTCGGTATCTATATCACGCGTGCTATGTAGCAGCAATAACTACCCAGCGTGACCAGGCCCTCACAGGGACCTCCCAGGTTTGCTGACCGATGGCCCGGGTGAGCCTGGAAGGACTCAGAGTTGTTGCGGTGCAGCCAGTCCAACGCGGCCGACGCCGTCATCTACAGATCCGGGCCGTCATGACCACGGCGCCCGGTTATATTCCGTTGGCTATCTATTGACGCTGATATCAGCGGCTACCAGACGTCACCGTCGCGCCAGTCGCAGGCCAGTTCCGCCGTCACGTCGACCTCGATGTCGACCGGAAGGACGAAGATCGAGTCGTCGTCGGCGGGGGTGCGCACGACCCCCGCGGGTGCCAGCACTGACGTCGGCCCCTGCCAATGCAGCCAGCCGCGCGGGCGGTAGATCTTCTCCCCGATCGGACTCGAGCTGAGCGCCCCGATCTCATACGCCCCGCGGATCACCTGCTCGATCGCGTCCATCACCGCATGCGCCAGACCCTGCCCGCGCCAGTCCTCGTGCACCGCGACGCCTTCGACATAACCGCAGCGCAAGGCCCGGCCGTCGTAGAGCAGGCGGCGCTGCACGACGGCCGCGTGCGCGACCAGGACACCGCGATGGGCGATGACGGCGTGCATCCCGCCGAGGGTGTGCTCCCAGTCGGAATCAGTGAACTCGGTCCACTCGACGAACGCCTCGGTGACCATCTGCCGGGCGTTCTGGCGGGTCTCGGTGTCCAGGTCGCTGGTGTGAACCAGCCGGGCGGTGTGGACCTGCGCGTGCACCCCCTCAGCTCTACCAGCCTGAGGAGTTCCCCGCTGCGATACGCGGTCTGCTCCAGTGCAGCCGCACGGTCTGGCCCGGTCTGATCTGGGCCACCTTGTCGGTGTCGGCATCGATGACGACACCGATGACGGGGTAACCGCCGGTGACCGGGTGGTCTGGACCGAGGATCACCGGTTGGCCGTTGGGCGGCACCTGGATCGCGCCGCGGGTGGCACCCTCACTGGGCAGCTGCCGCTCAGGCCGGCGGAAGGCAAGGGGGAGCCCGGCCAGCCGCATGCCGACCCGGTCGCTGCGGTCGGTGGCCACCCAGTCGGTGCGCACGAGGGCGTCGGGGTCGGTGAACCAGTCATCGCGAGGGCCGGGCACCACGCGCAGTTCGAGGAGATCCTCGGCGATCGCCGCCACCGGTGCCTGGTCGAGTTCGGGATAACCGTCGGCGCGCACACCTACCGGAAGCGCGTCGCCCGCCCGCAGTGGCCGAGGCCCGATCGCCGACATCATGTCGTAACTGCGTGAACCAAGAACCGGCTCGACGGCGATGCCGCCGCGCACCGCGAGATAACTGCGCAGGCCGGCCCGCGGGACGTCGAGGGTTATCACTTCGCCGGCACGTACGTGATGAATGCTGTTGGTGCCAAAAGGGATTCCGCCGACTGCAGGATCGGCGTCGGCGCCCGTGACGGCGATGTCCACGTCGCCACCGTGGACCCGTGCGGCGAATCCGCCCAGGGTGATCTCGACGGTGGCGTGGCCGTCGGGGTTGGCCACCAGGCGATTGGCCAGCCGGTGCGCGCGGCGGTCGGCCGCCCCGGAGCGTGTCACGCCGACATGAGCCAGGCCCGGCCGGCCGAGATCTTCGAGCAGCGCCAAGGGCCCGGTGCGTAACACCTCGAGAGTGATCATCGGACCGCCCGGAATCGCACCCACATGCCCGGCTCCAGCAATGCGGGTTGCGGCCGCTCGATATCCCACAGCACCGCGTCGGTTCGTCCGATCAGCTGCCAGCCACCGGGTGACTGCCGCGGGTAGATGCCGCTGAACTCGCCGGCCAGTCCCACCGAGCCGGCAGGCACCGCGGTGCGCGGATCGCTGCGCCTGGGCACCGCCAGCCGGGGATCACCGCCGACCAGGTACGCGAAACCCGGTGCGAATCCACCGAATCCGACCCGCCACGGAGTGGAGGTATGCGCGTCGATCACCGCGTCGACGTCCATCCCGGTGAGTTCGGCGACATCGGCCAGATCGGCGCCGTCGTAGACGACCTCGATTACCACCTCGGTGTCCCGGTCTGTCCTGCTGTCGGCGTCGTCGATCCGCAGCTGTGCGAGCAGCTGCCGGGTGGGTGCCTGGTGGTGCGGACCGGACAGGGTGATCAGCACGGTGCGGGCGGCGGGCACGATGTCCAGCACCTCTGGCGCCTGCGCCCGGCGCAGCGCCGCGGCGACCGCGAGCACCTGCTCGGTCGACTCACATTCGAGTAACAGAGCCTGGTCGCCGTAGTCACGGATTGTGTTGGACGCCATGAGATCTGCCGGAGGCTTCAGACCATCTGGGTGTACGTCGGCTCGTGCCGTTTGATGTAGGCGATCACCCGGTAGGTCACCGGCAGCATGACCACTTCGACGGCGGTTTTGTAGACCCACCCGAGCGCGGTGAAGGTGACGAAGTCGCCAAAGGTGTTGATGCCGATGACGTGGGCGGCGATGCTGCAGAACACCAGGGTGTCCCCGAGCTGGCCGGCGAAGGTCGATCCGACCAGCCGGGCCCAGAGGTGCTTCTCCTTGGTGCGTTCTTTGATCTTGACGACGGTCCAGGCGTTGATGGTCTGGCCGACGATGAAGCCGAGCAGACCGGCGACGATCAGGCCGGTGTAGCCATGGACGATGTTCTCGAAATGTTCCTGGTTGGTGTAGAAATCGGCCGCCGGTAGGTAGATGGTCACCCAGAATGCCAGTGCGGCCAGGATATTCATCGCGAAGCCCAGAATGATCGCCCGGCGCGCGGCCTTGAACCCGTACACCTCGGAGAGCACGTCGCCGATCACATAGGTCAGCGGGAAGACGATGAAGCCGCCGTCGGTGATGATCGACCAGTTTCCGATGATGGGGCCGAACGCGACGCCCTTGGTGGCGGTGACGTTGGAGATGATCACCAGGGCGGTGAAGACCGAGACGAAGACCGGATAATAGCGAGAACCGACCTGTGCGAATCCGGGGGTGATGGCATCGCGCGCGGTGGTCTGGCTGCTGGTCACGGTGCTATCCAAGCACGCCCGGTCAGCCCAGTGCGCGTGAGAGCAGTGGTGGCAGTTGATCGGCCACCACGGGATAGGACAGCGGCGATGCGAACGCGATCGCACCGGCGAGGTCTTTTCCGGTGAACACGTTGCGGTTCTGCTTGGTCGCGGCGAGCGCGGCGACGGCCGGATCTGCCAGCAGCGCAGCTTGTTCGGCGTCGCTCTCGGTGGACCAGATCAACACATCGGCGGCGTCGAGGGCGTCGGCGAGCTTGTCGTGCGGGATGGCCGCCCGGTGGTCGTCGGCGGCATAGGCCTGGATGCTGTCAATCACCTGAAAGCCCATGGTGGTCAGGAAATCGGTGCGCCAGCCGGGCAGCGTCGCGGTCAGGGTGCCGCCGAAGAAGTTGCCGGCCAGGAGCGCCACCTTCTTGTCTTTGAAGGCGGTGTTGTTCTTCGCGACGTCGGCGAACTTGCTGTCGACACCCGCGATCAACTGCTTCATCTGCCTGCCCTGGAACACCGCCGTCCCCACCGCGGTGGCCTGGTCCTTCCATGGTTCGAAGAAGGCATTGTCGGATTGGGCGATGGTCGGCGCGATCGCCGTGAGCTTCTTGTAGGTGTCCTCGTCGAGCCCGGCGTTGACCGCGACGATCAGATCCGGTTTGAGCGCGGCGATCTGGTCCACTTGAATTCCGTTGTCCAGGTTGAGGACAACGGGCTGGGCGGCGCCGAGTTTGGGTTGCGCCCACGGCCAGACCCCGAACGGTTGGTCTCCGAACCAGTTGGTCACGGCGATGGGTACGACGCCGACGGCAAGGAGATCGTCCTGCTCGGTGAAGCCGGCACTGACGACCCGTTTGGGCGGTGCCGAGATGGTCGTTTCGCCGAAGAGATGTTTGATGGTCACCGACTTGGGGGCGGCGTCGTCGCTCGATCCGTCCGACGAACACGCCGCGACCAGCAGCGCGCCCGCCGCGCCCGCGGCTCCCAGGAACCCCCGCCTCGACCACTGCGCCCTCACGGCGCGAGATTAGCTCACCACCAGCGAGATGCCGAGTCCAATCATCGTGGCGGCGATCAGGCCGTCCAGAATCCGCCATGTCAGCGGAGTGGCGAACAGGCCGGCCAGCCGCCGCGCGCCGAACCCCAGACTGAAGAACCAGACCACGCTCGCGGTCACCGCGCCGATCCCGAACAACCACCGGCTGTCGGAGTGCTGGTTGGCCAGCGTCCCGATCAAGACCACCGTGTCGAGGTAGACGTGCGGGTTGAGAAACGTCATGGCCAGGCACGTCAGCACGACGGAGATCAGGCGGGCGGACCCCTTCTGCGCCGGCGCCATACTCGACGGGCGCAACGCACGGCGGGCGGCCAGGGCGCCGTAGACGAACAGGAACCCGGCGCCGCCGATCTTGGCCACCGTGACGGCCTGGGGATGAGCGGTGATGACCGCCCCGATGCCGGCGATCCCGGCGGTGATCAACAACAGGTCGGAGACCGCGCACACGCTGACGACCGCGAGGACGTGCTCACCGCGGATGCCCTGACGCAGCACGAATGCGTTCTGGGCGCCGATCGCCGCGATCAGGGTGAATGACGTCAGAAATCCGATGAGGAGGGGCGAGGTCATGGAGTCGACGGTATGAACTGCCACTACGGGAGTCCAGCTAAAGATTTTTCAGCAGGTTAAGTTCAACTAATCAGGCGGGTGGGGCGTCATGCCGATACTTGGGCGCTGATCATCCAGCACGCGGCGGTGTACCGAACCTCGGTTCCGTGCACAAAGGGATCAAACGCGGGACGGACGGCCTCGATGACGCGGGCGCGGGTCCGCTCATCGGCGCCTTGAAGTGCTAGACCAACAGGACCCAGCCGCGTGAAGAAGCCGATCAACTCCGGCTCGGGCAGCGCGCACCCGACATCGATCGGCTGGAGGTCGACGTCGGTCCAGCCACCCGAGTCGAGAATCGCAGCGACCCGTTGCGGGTCCCCGAACGAGAACTGTCCCGGGCCGTCTGCTGGGGGGACGGCAATATTCGGCAGCAGCGGGGCCGCCTCACGCAGGCCGGTCGTCATGAACGGATTCTCCGCGGCGCTGCGCCAGGCGACGAGGTGAAGCGCGCCGTCGTCCGTTGCGGCGCGCCGCAGGTTCGCGAAGGCCTCGACCGGGTCGTTGAAGAACATCACGCCGAATCGCGAGATGATCGTGTCGACGCTGGCAGGCTCAAACGGATGGGTTTGCACATCGGCGAGAATGAAACTCGCTGGTGTGCCATCCCTTTCGGCCCTGGCGCGGGCGGCGGCGATCATGGGCTCGGACACGTCGGCGCCGACGCACTGACCCTCGGCGCCGAGCCTGCGGGCGACGGCGAGGGTGGTGCCGCCCGTGCCGCAGCCGACGTCAAGCACCCGCCGCCCCGATCCGGCAGCCACGGCGTCGACGAGCAGTTCTTCCAATCCCTTCATCATCCGGTCCAGCAGGTCCTGCGCGTCGACCCAGGCACACCCCGTTGTTGTGCTCCAGTGGTTGGTCTGTTCGTCGTTGGCCGGTTGTGGGACATCCATGCCGGTGTTCCTGTCGCGCTAGGGAGCCGGGCAGATGCCGCGCTCGAAGGTCCGGATGATCAGTGGTGCGATGGTGTGCCGCGGCAGTGCGCCGGCCATGGTTTGCTCACAGCCCTGCAGGATCAATCCGTAGAGCGCGTGCCGAACCCAGGTCGGGTTGAGGTCCGGGTCGAACACGCCTTCATGCTGTCCGCGTGTGACCAGGTTGAGCACCAACTCGAAAGTCGGGGACTGGGGCGGCTGAATATCGCGCAGCACCGCCGGGTCACCGAACAGGAAGACCAGCCGTTCACCGATCGAGACGGCTGCAGTGATGAAGCGCCGCATCGCGTCGAGCGCGGGTCCGTCCTCGGTGGCGGCCTCGTCTGCCGCTTCATTGACCACCCTTATCGCGTCCAAGGTCGCCTCGTGGATCAGCGTCTCGCGGTCGGCGAAGTAGCGGTGCAGCGTCGTGCGGCCCACCCCTGCCGCGGCAGCGATCTCCGGCATGGTTGCCGTCCGGTTCGCAGCCAGCGCAGCGGCCGTAGCTGCGAGGATCGCGGCTCTGGTGCGTGCTTGCACACCAGAAAGTTGCTTTGCCGACACGGACACGATGTGATCCTAGCCTGTCCCGGAATAGAACGTTGACGTTCCGATATTGAACGGTTATGTTCTGTATGGTCCGCGAGCGAGCGAACATCGGCTGAGTTTCTTCTCGTCAAGCGCACCACCGCCACACCGTTAGGAAGCGATTCACATGTCAACAGCACGACCCGTCGCACTCGTAACCGGCGCCAACTCTGGCCTTGGCAAGTTCGCTGCACGCGCTCTGATCGAGGCGGGATTCACCGTCGTGGGCACAAGCCGCAATACGGCGGGCCTGGAGTCCAATCAGGGGGTGACGTTCGTCGATCTCGATGTCACCCGTGATGAATCGGTCGCGTCCGCGGTTGATGCCGTGATCGCGCAGTTCGGGCGGATCGACGTCCTGGTCAACAACGCCGGTATGGGGCTGGCGGGAGCCAGCGAGGAGAACTCGATCGCCCAGGCACAGCGACTGTTCGATATCAACGTATTCGGTGTCATGCGTATGACCAACGCCGTTCTGCCGCACATGCGCAAGCAGGGCAGCGGGCGCATCATCAACATTTCGTCGATCTTCGGATTGATGCCGGCGCCGTACATGGCCGCGTACAGCGCGACCAAGTACGCCGTCGAGGGCTACTCCGAATCGGTCGACCATGAGGTCCGCGAGCACAACATCCGCGTGCTTCTTGTCGAACCTGGCGGAACCAGAACTGGTTTCGACGACAACACGGCCAAGCCGGACAATCCGTTGGCGGTCTATGAACGGCAGCGGGAGCGCTCCAACGGGGCAGTGTCCGAACAGGTCAACAACGGCGACGATCCCGTCGTCGTGGCGAAGCAAATCGTGGCCGCCGCGACGGACTCGACGCCGAAGCCGCGTTACCCCGCCGGCTCAGCGCGCCAACTCAGTGCGATGCGGCGCTTCGCTCCCCGCAGGATCTTCGACAAACAGTTGCGCAAGTCCCTGGGCGTCGAGGGATGACGAGCCGATCTGGCGGCAAGCCGGACCGTCTTCGAATTCGGCGGGCGGCCACTCGCCAATGGGCGGTGCTCGTGGCGATCGTGGTGGTAGCCCTGGTTATCAGCGGCATCTACCGGTTGCACGGCATCTTCGGATCACAGCACCAAACATCAAGGCCCTCAGCTGATTCGCCCGAAAACACCGGATTCAACCCCAAACGGGTCCACCTGCAGGTCCTCGGAGATCCCGGCGCGCGGGCAACCATCAACTTCCTCGACGAGAACGCTCAACCCCAGCGCGTCGACGACGCACCCCTGCCGTGGTCGCACGACTTGGTCACCGAAGATACGACGCTGTTCGCCGACCTACGCGCACAGGGGGATTCGAGCAGCATCACCTGCCGGATCACCGTCAATGGCATCGTCAAAGAGGAAAGGTCCACGAACGACGTGAACGGATACATCGCCTGTCTGGACAAGACGGCGTGAGCCAGCACGGGACGGCGGGATCCGACCGTTCTCGGGCAGCGCGTGTCATCCGCAGGCTTACGCTCCCGATCATTCTGTCCTGGGTCGCGGTCGCCGGCCTGACGAACGTGCTTGTGCCCCAACTCGAGATCGTCGGTACCGAGCGTTCGGTTGCCTTGAACGCGCCAGATTCGCCATCGGTCATGGACATGAAGCACATCGGGGAGAAGTTCGGCGAGTTCAACTCCGACAGTGCAGCCGTCGTCGTGCTCGAAGGCGATCAACCGCTAGGCCAGGACGCGCACACCTACTACGACAGCCTCGTCGCGAAGTTGCGAGCTGATACCAAACACGTCCAGCACGTACAGGACTTCTGGGGCGATTCGGTCACCGCGGGCGGCGCCCAGAGCAAGGACGGCAAGGCAGCGCTCGTACAGGTCTACCTCGACGGCAACCAAGGGCAGGCGCGATCCAATCAATCCGTCGACAGCATCCGCCAGATCGTGGCCGACACGCCGCCCCCGCCGGGACTGAAGGCGTACGTCACCGGCGCCGCCCCATTGATCACCGATAACTTCGAGATCGGCAACGAAGGCACCCACCTCATCACGGCCGTCACGTTTCTCGTCATCGCGGTGATGCTGCTCATCGTCTACCGCTCAGTGGTCACCATGCTGATCGTTCTCCTCGTGGTCGCGGTTGAACTCGCCGCAACGCGCGGGGTGGTCGCACTGCTGGGCAACGCGGGCCTGTTCGACCTCTCCACCTACGCTGTGAACCTGCTGACGGGCATGGCCATCGCCGCGGGAACCGACTACGCCATCTTCCTCGTCGGGCGGTACCAAGAAGCCCGGGGCAAGGGCCTGGACCGCGAGGCGGCTTACCACGACATGTTCGGTGGCACCGTCCACGTCATCGTCGGCTCCGGGCTCACCATTGTGGGAGCAGTGGCGTGCCTGCACTTCACCCGACTCCCGTATTTCAGCAGCATCGGCATCCCCACGGCGCTGGGCCTCGTCGTGACGTTGACCGCGGCTCTGACCCTCGGACCGGCGGTGGTGACGACCGCTTCGCGGTTCGGGTTCCTCGATCCCAAACGTGTGCTTCGCACCACGGGCTGGCGCCGTGTCGGCACGACGATCGTGCGGTGGCCGGGGCCCGTGCTCGTCGTCGCGTTGGCTGTGTCCGCGGTAGGCCTACTCGCGCTGCCGGGAGCGCAGATCAGCTTCGACGGACGGCCCTACATGCCCGATAGCGCGCCGGCCAACGTCGGTTACACCGCCGCGGAGCGCCACTTCTCGGAAGCGCGGCTCAACCCCGAGTTGCTCATGATCGAATCCGATCACGACATGCGTAATCCCGCGGACATGTTGACCCTGGAACGCGTGGCCAAGGCGGTGTTGCACACCCCCGGAGTCGCACTGGTGCAGTCGATCACGCGGCCCCTCGGTACTCCGATCAAGCACAGTTCCATTCCGTTTCAGATAAGCGCCCAGAGCGCAGGCCAGGTCATGAACCTGAGCTACCAGGAGGACAGGGCCCGCGACCTCCTGACCCAAATCGATCAAACCGGCAAGGCGATCGATATCTTGCAGCGTCAGCTCTCCTTGCAGCAGCAAGCCACGAATGCCACCGACGAGCAGGTGCGCGCCTTCCACGACACCGTCGCCACCATCAACGAGATCCGAGACAACCTCGCGAACTTCGACGACTTCTTCCGACCGCTACGCAACTATTTTTATTGGGAGCCACACTGCTACGACATCCCGTCGTGTGCTGCCTTCCGATCGGTATTCGACTCCCTCGACGGGATCTCAAGACTCAGTGATCAATTCGGCAAGATCACCGCGAGTCTCGACAAGCTCAATGCGCTACAGCCGCAGGTGCTGTCGCTGATCCCACCTCAGGTGGACATCCAGGAGACCAATCGCGCGTTGCTGCAGTCGAATTACGCCACGGTCAACGGAACCCTGACACAGGGCCGCGAAGCACTGGAAAACGCCACCGCGCTCGGCAAGGCCTTCGACGATGCCAAGAACGACGATTCGTTCTACCTGCCGCCGGAGGCGTTCGACAACGCCGATTTCAAGCGCGGTCTCGAGCTGTTCATGTCGCCCGATGGCAAGGCCGCACGGATGACGATCACGCACGAGGGTAAACCCGCCAGCCCCGAGGGCATCTCGCATATCGACGCCATCCGCAATTCTGCCTTCGACGCGATCAAGGCAACCCCCCTTTCCGACGCCAGGATCTACATCGCCGGGACGGCGTCGACTTACAAGGACATCCAGGAGGCGTCGCTCTACGACCTGATGATCGTCACGATGGCGGCGGTCGCGTTGATCCTGCTGGTGATGATCTTCGTCACCCGCAGTTTCGTGGCCGCGATCGTGATCGTGGGCACTGTCGTCCTTTCGCTAGGAGCGGCGCTCGGGCTATCGATCCTGGTGTGGCAGTACATCTTCGGAGTCGAGCTGTTCTGGCTCGTGCCCGCTCTGGCCATCATCATCCTGCTCGCGGTCGGGGCCGACTACAACCTGCTGCTGATCTCCCGGTTCAAGGAGGAGGTAGGTGCCGGATTGAATACCGGCATCATCCGCGCGATGGGCGGCACCGGCGGAGTGGTCACCGCCGCAGGACTGGTGTTCGCCTTCACGCTCGGCTCGTTCATCGTGAGCGACCTGGTCATGATCCAGCAGATCGGCACCACGATCTGCCTCGGCCTCATCTTCGACACGTTGATTGTGCGCTCGCTCATGACACCGTCGATCGCGGCGCTACTGGGCCGCTGGTTCTGGTGGCCCCTGAACGTGCGCACCAGGCCGGCCAGTCAGATGCTGCAGCCGTTCGGCTCGCGGATCTCCGTCCGAAAACTGTTGGGACCAGATCCCAGACCCTCAACGGGCGGGACTGGTGGGGCATGACCGGGCGGGCGGATCGCATATCGAAGACGTTGCGGCACAATCAAATCAATGAGGAGAACTGGATCATGAACACTACATGGGACTGCGTTGTCATCGGTGGCGGAGCCGCAGGCTTGAGCGCGGGTCTCGTACTGGGCCGAGCGCGGCGGCGAACGCTTCTGGTCGATGCGGGACAGCAGAACAACTTGGCCGCCCACGGAATCGGCGGGTTGTTGGGTCACGACGGTCGGCCGCCGAGTGAGCTGTACGAGGCCGGGCGGCGGGAGATTGCCGCCTACCCGTCCGTCGAAGTGCGGACCGGTGAAGTAGTGGCGGGTGAGCGTGCCGGCGATGTGTTCGAACTGGAACTGTCCGACGGTCGGCGTGAACGCGCGCGGCGGCTGCTGCTGGCCGCTGGCATGGAGTATCGGCCGCCTGCGCTGCCCGGGCTCGCGGAGTTGTGGGGGCGGTCTGTGTTCCACTGCCCGTTCTGCCACGGCTGGGAGGTTCGCGATCAACCGTTGGCGGTATTGGCGAACGGCAAGCGGGCCCTGCAATCATCGGTATTGCTGCGCGGATGGAGTGACGACGTTGTACTCCTGACTGGAGGACCTGCGGAGCTCGATGGTGATGCCCGATCCCTGTTGGCCGCCGCACAAATCCCGGTCGACGAGCGGTCCATTGCCCAACTCGACTCAACCAATGGCGAATTGGAAGCCATCGTGTTCACCGACGGAACTCGGCTGGCGCGCAGCGGTCTGCTGGTCGCGACGACAATCCATCAACGGTCGCAGTTGGCTGAACAACTCGGCGTCGGATTCGGTGAGCCGACGCCGACGACGGCGAATCCCATCGCAATCGATGCGCTCTGCCGGACAACGGTTCCCGGAGTCTTCGCGGCCGGTGACAACGCCACAGCGCAAATGCCGCAGGTGGCCTCGGCGATTGCGACAGGTTCCCTCGCTGCGACGTCGATTGTGCAGAGTTTGTTGGCCGAGGACGCCGGCCTACCGGCACCGGAATGAACGGGACACCGGCAGCACCACCGACAGGAGCAACCGTATGAGAGCAATCACGAGTGTGAGCGCCTGGGTGCTGCCGGGGATCGTGGCGGTCGTGGCCGGCATCGCTGTTGCAGGGCCTGCGCACGCCGATCCCGACACCGATTTCGCCAACGAACTCCACACGTACGGCATCTTTGGGCCGAAGGACTACAACGCGTGGATCGGGAAGATCACGTGCAAGCGGCTCAACAACGGGCTCGACCCAGATGCCGAGAAGTCCGCGACGTTCGTCTTCGCTCAACTGCCGAAGGGCAGCACGACCGATCAGACGTGGCAGTTCCTTGGCGCCGCGATCGACACCTACTGCCCCGAACTGGCGCCCGTGCTGCACCGGGAAGCTGAACTGGGTTGAGCGCCATGAATTTACACGCAGGGTTGGTGGCGATCGTGACGAGTGGAACCATCCTCGCCACAGCCGGAGTCGCGTCGGCTGACGCTAGCGACGACTACCCGATTCCGAGTCGGATCCTGAAGACCACCTGCACCGTCGACCAGTACATGGCTGCCGTACGCGACGTGGATCCGGTCTACTACGAGCGCTACATGACCGACTACAAGAACCGGCCCGCCGATATCCAAGAGGGCGCCCGCGATCGCATCTACTGGTTCTTCTCCCCGGACTACGTTGCCCGCCGACAGTATTCGGACGACACCGCGACCAAGGTCTACTACGAGCAGGTGGCGACCCGTTGGGGAAACTGGGCCAAATTGTTCTTCAACAACAAGGGTGTCGTCGCGCACGGCACTGACATCTGCCTGGACTACCCGCCGAACGACGCGTCCGTCTGGGACTGGTAACGACCGGACCTTGTCCCGTGGTCTGAGGCGTGCACACTGACCGTCGACACTCTGTCATCCACCGCGAGTCTGAGACGGGCCCTGCGCGTCTGACGCCCCGACTCCAGACAGGGCACGCCGACCTTTCTTCGGCCGCTGGTGCACGGTGGCGTCCGAATCGGGTACTCGTCACGCTGGTCACCAAATCTACGCTCTTGCTCAATGTGACAACTGACAAGAAAAGATGATTGTAAAATTCTGTGAGATCGCGGGCTGTGGCTTGGCCCAGCGACAGGTCGACAGGAGACATTATGGGGCGCCGACGGGGCGGCACCGGACTCAGTGTCGACGCCGATGAGGCGCGACAGCAGATCTTGGGTGCCGCTGAGCAGGTCATTCTGCGGTTCGGCGTCGACAAGACCACGATGGACGACATCGCCAAGGAAGTCGGCGTGTCCCGCCCGACGGTCTACCGCTACTTCAGCGACCGCGACGCGTTGCTGGGTGCGCTCATCGAGCGGCGGTCGCGGATGTTGTTCGAACGCGCGAGAACCTTCATCGCCAGTCACGAGACGTTCGCCGAACAACTCGTCGAGGGTCTGATCTATCTGGTCGACCATGGGCGCAGGGACCCGATCGTGCGCATCCTGGTCAGCCCCGAACACATGGAGATGGCCACCACGCTGGTCGGCGGAGCCGGTCTGGCCGCCGCACTGACCGCCGAAATGTGGGAGCCGATCCTCAAGGCTGCGGCCGAACGTGGCGAGATCCGCGACGATCTCGCAATGGGCGATGTGGCGGAATGGCTGGCCCTGGTGCAGTTCATTCTCGTCGGGCGCCTCGATTTCGCGCGAGCCGACGATCCGGGCCACCGCGTCCTGCTGCGGTCCTTCGTGCTGCCGGCCTTCCTGCCTGCCGGCGTCAGCGCGCCCGCGCGGTAGCGGCAGACCGCCCAACTCTTCCTATATCGAGACGATTCGTATCATAATCGGGTCATGTACGACCCGCAGATGATCCTTACCGCGATCGACCAGCACAAGATCCCGATTCTGATCGGCTTCGGGTTGGCGATGGTGTTGCAGAACATCGCCATGGTGACCGCGGTCGTGATGACCCGCCGCGAAGGCTGGATCTCGATTCCACTCCCGTGCACGTACCTGTGGTTCGCTCACGATCTCGGCGTGGTGGCCCGATTCGACACCTGGTTCAACACCTACGACCACTGGTTCCTGAAACTGTTCTGGGTCGGGCTGTTGACCGCATTCCTGCTCGAGCTGGTGTTTCTGTACCAGGCGATCGCCGTCGGGCGCCGCGAGTACCTGCCCAATGG
This sequence comes from Mycobacterium sp. BK086, assembly GCA_004362315.1. Taxonomy (GTDB): domain Bacteria; phylum Actinomycetota; class Actinomycetes; order Mycobacteriales; family Mycobacteriaceae; genus Mycobacterium. Next base: position 311,062 of record SNWL01000006.1, on the reverse strand, counting down.
CGGTCGCGCGGCCTGGGGTGCCCTCGTCATCGCCGGCGCGGCGGCGATGGTGATCCTGTGGGAGTACCTCAAGTCACTGTGGGGGGATCCGCTCTACCAGGCGGCACCGGCCATCACCCTGTTCGCCCTGCCGGTCGCGACGACCGCGCTGATTCTGCGGCGCCGCTCGGCGGTGAGCCAGCACGCGCTGATGTACGGCTGTTTCGCCGCGATGGTCGTGTTGTGGTGGGGAGTCACGGCCACGTTCTACGGGCCGTTCTTCACCACTTGGCAGTACCTCACGGTGGGTGCCGCGGCATTCGTGATGCTGGTCGGCGTCACGGTCCTCGTTGCTCGGCTGCGCAGCGGCGCGGCGACGTTGGGCCCATCCGGGATTTCGGAGCAGCCTGCCTCTAAAATCGACGCCATGACAGCGCCGGGCTCTGCGCCTGCGCGCTCCCGCGTCTGATGAGGTGTCGATGTCAACCGAAGTGAACGGCGGTCGTCCGTCTCGGTCCAGGGGACGTCCACGCCTGGAGATCGACCGGGACGCGGTCGCCGACGCGGTGGCTGAGCTCTTCTCCGAAGGCGGCATCGAAGCGGTGTCGATCGCGGACACCGCCGAGAAGCTCTCGGTATCGCGCGCGACGCTGTATCGCACGGTGCCCACCAAGGAAGAGCTGCTGGGGATTCTGTTCGAGCGAAGCACGCGCGAGCTCACCGAGCGCACCGATGCCGTGCTGGCGTCGACCTCTGAACCTGACCAGCAACTCGTCGAACTGATCAGACTGCAGGCCGAGGCGGCCATCCAGATGCGCAGCTACATGCCGGTGTTCTTCGGCGGAGGCGGGCTGCCGCCCGACGTTTTCATGCGGTGGCGCAAATGGAGCCGGCAGTTCGAAAAGCGCTGGTCGACTGTCGTTGCGGCTTGTATGGACAAGGGTTGCCTGGACAAGAACGATCCCGTGGTGGCCACCAGGTTGATCCTCGGCATGATCATCTGGGTGTCGCGGTGGTACCGGCCGAGCGAGAAGATCACGGCCGATCAGATCGCGGATTCGGCGATCACCCTGCTGCGATTGAAGCTGCCGAAGGCCTGACGCCCGGCTGATCGGGTGCCGCCCGCCGCGGTGGCGAATACAACCATCACTTGCACAGGTGACGGGCTGCCTCCTGCATGCCTCCGCTCGATGGCCAAACAGTACAAGGGATCTCGCAGGAGGATTGCGCGTACTCAACCCCGACGCTATATTGAGACGCATAAGTTCAAAAACATGGTGGCCAGGTCAGGACCACTACATCGCGAAGGTTGGGGTCATGCACACGTCGTATCAGGTGCCCTCGGCGGCACCTCGGGAATGGGTTGATGCGATCCGCGAGGCTCTGCCCGACGGCAACATTCCGACGTTGCTGATGGTTCTTCGTCATCTGACGGGCGATCCGAAGTGGACAGCGGAGCCGTACCGGCCTTTGCGCGGTAAACCGCTGGATGACAACGACTCTGGCGAGTTGCCGGCCGAGATCCAGCGCGAGGTGCGCGAGGCGGTCCTGGATGCGGTGATCGCGTATCGGGAAGGCCGGCTAGCTCCGGTGCAACCGGCGCCGGAGGCGGTCGCCGAGATGCTGGCCTGTGCGATGGTCGAGGACGTCCCCGCGGAGTACGGCGAACTCCTCTCGGAGGAGATGGGTTTCATCTCCCGCGACGTGGCACTGCCCGATGAGGCCCGCGATCCCGACTTTCGGGTGGTGATCATCGGAGCGGGCCTCTCGGGTCTTGCCATGGGCATTCAACTCGCCTCTGCCGGAGTGAATTTCACGATTCTGGAGAAGGACGACGACCTCGGCGGCACCTGGCTGGAGAACGTCTATCCCGGGTGCGGCGTGGATACCCCCGGGCACCTCTACACGTTCTCGTTTGCGCCCAATCCGGACATCACCCGCTACTTCGCCAGGCAGGCGGAGGTGCAGGGCTACCTGCAGCACCTCGCTGACCAGTTCGACCTGCGGCGGCACATCCAATTCGGGACCGAAGTGGCGGCCGTGCGCTACGAGTCGGGAGACGGCCGCTGGACCATCGACACCCGTGCGAACGGGCAGGCCGAGACCATTCGTGCCGATGTCGTCATCAGCGCCGTGGGTATGGTCAACCGTCCGTCGATCCCCGAACTGCCGGGGCTGGACGAGTTTCCCGGTCCTGTACTGCACACCGCCGCATGGGATCCCGCGGTAGACCTGAGCGGCAAGCGGGTGGCGGTGATCGGCAGTGCCGCCAGCGCGATGCAACTGGTGCCGTCGATCGCCGACGACGCCGCACACGTGACGGTGTTCCAGCGATCAAAACAATGGGCGGTGCCACACCCCAACTACCATCGCGAAGTCCCGTCGACCGTCCAGTTCCTCATGCGAGAGGTCCCGTTCTACCTTCAGTGGTATCGGTTGCGGGCATTCTGGAACTTCAGCGACCGGCTGCATTCCTCGCTGCAGATCGACCCGAACTGGGAGCATCCGGAACGCTCGGTCAACGCCACCAACGAGCGGCACCGGGTGTTCTTGACCAAGTACATCAAGGATCAACTCGGCGACCGAACCGATCTGATCGACGCTTGCCTGCCCGATTACCCGCCCTATGGCAAGCGGCCCCTGATCGACAACAACTGGTATCGCACGATGACGCGCGATGACGTCACGTTGGTCGACGCGGCCGTGGCCAAGATCGACGGAAGCCGCGTCGTCGCGGTGTCGGGCGATGCTTGCGATGCCGATGTGATCGCGCTGGCAACCGGATTCAACATCCTGCAGTTCCTCTGGCCGATGGACATCGTCGGGCGCTCGGGCAAAACACTGCGTGAGCAATGGGGAGTGCACGACGCCAAGGCGTACCTGGGCGTGACCGTGCCCGACTTCCCGAACTTCTTCATCCTCAACGGCCCCAACACCAATGCCGGACATGGCGGTAGCGCCATTCATGCGACCGAGTTCCAGGTGCGCTACGTCATGGAGGCGATCGGGGCATTGCTGCAGACCCCGTCGGGGGTGATCGAGGTGGATCGGGATCGCTTCGAGGATTACAACGCGAAGTTGGATGAGGCTCTCTCGCATTGCATCTGGTCGCACCCGGGCATGACAACCTACTACCGCAACGAGTTCGGCCGCATCGTGGTGACCGGGCCGTGGAAGTACATCGACTATTGGCGGCTGCTATTGCCGTTCGACCGCGCCGACTACCACGAGGTGAAGGCGTCGGTCGACGCCGGTGAGCTGACGGGCTGACCGGCGAGGGCCGGCGTCAGTCGCAGACGATGACGCCGGCCTCGATCAACCTTTCGGCGTCGTGGATTCCCCAGTCGGACAACACCTGACGCCCATCGGCTCCCACGGCGGGCGGTGCAGACGGATGGCCGGGGACAGACCTGCTGAACCGGGGTGCCGGCGCGGGCTGGTATACCCCGCCGACGTCGATGAAGGTCTCCCGTGCGGCCAGGTGCGGGTGTTTGACGGCTTCGGTGAGCGAGAGCACCGGGGCGACACAGGCGTCGGTTCCCTCGAAGACATCCGCCCATTCCTGCCTGGTGCGCGCCGCGAACGCCTCGGTGATCGCCGCCCGCAGCCGTGGCCACCCCGACGGATCGGCGCGCAGCGCAGCCGTTTCGGTATCCAGGCCGAGCAATGTGGTGAACTCCGCGTAGAACTTCGGCTCGAGCGCGCCGACCGACATCCATTCGCCATCGGAGGTCTGGTAGTTGTCGTACCACGGGACGCCGGTGTCGAGGAAGTTCTCGCCACGACGGTCGATCCAGCGGTCGGCGGCCAGCAGCCCGTGCAGCAGGGCAGTCAGTGAGCTCGCGCCGTCGACGATCGCGGCATCGACCACCTGCCCTTGCCCGGAGTGTGCGGCCTCGAAAAGTGCTGCGAGAACGCCGATCACCAGGAATGTCGAGCCGCCGCCGAAGTCGCCGACAAGGTTCACCGGCGGTACCGGCGCGTCGCCGGATCGGCCGATCGCGCCGAGCGCCCCGGTGATGGCGATGTAGTTGATGTCGTGGCCGGCGGCCGGGGCCAGCGGGCCGCTCTGGCCCCAGCCTGTCATCCGGCCGTACACGATGCGCGGATTCACCGCCAGGCAATCGTCGGGCCCGAGCCCGAGGCGTTCGGTGACGCCGGGGCGGAAACCCTCGAGTAGGACATCTGCCTTGGCCGCCAAAGCCAGCACCGTCTGGCGGCCTTCGGGATGGCGCAGATCGATCACGATGGACCGCCGATTGCGGCGCAGCACATCGAGTTCCGGCGGTACCTCGCTGGCGGCCGGCCCCGGCCGCTCCACCCGGATCACTTCCGCGCCGAGATCTGCCAACAGCATTGCCGCGTATGGCCCGGGGCCGATACCGGCCAGTTCGATGACCCTGACCCCGGCGAGTGGCCCTCCGTTCGTCACCGCGGGCGCAGCCCGAGCCGACGGCGCCAGTCGTTCATCTCGACCAGCCGAAGCACCGCAGCCGTCACGCGTGCCTTCTTACGCGAGTAGGGATACCAATGGGTTTCGGTCTCGAGGTGCACTTTCTCGCTGACGAAGGCCTGCTGGCGGCAGAACTTGCGCACACCGTTCGGGCCGCCGAATCGATGACCGAGGCCGGACTGTTTCCAGCCGCCCATCGGCAACGGGAATTGGAAGACGTTGATCATCGCGTTGTTGATGTTCACCCCGCCCGCTTCGATGCGGGTCCCCACCCGCTCGGCGCGGCGCACCGACGAGGTCCACACGCTACTGGCCAAACCGTACGGGCTGTCGTTCGCCAGCCGGACGGCCTCGTCCTCGTCGCGGACCTTCATGATCGGCAGCAACGGGCCGAAGGTCTCCTCGCGCATGCAGAGCATGGTGTGGTCCACGTCGACCAGAATCGTTGGGGGATAGAACAACCCGCTCTCAGAGCGGTGACCACCGGTCAGCACGCGAGCGCCCTTGGCCACCGCGTCGGCGACGTGGCGCTCGACGATCTGCATCTGATTCTCGGTGGCCATCGCGCCGAACTCGGCGGTGAAGCTGCCCTGCGAGTCGTGCCCCTGGCGCAGGGTGTTCACCTGTTCGACCAAACCCGCGACGAACTCGTCGTAGATCGGGGACTCGACGTAAATGCGTTCAACGGCAATGCAGGACTGCCCGGCGTTGAACAGGCCACCCCAGATCGCGCCGCGAATCGCCCGCTGCAGCGGTGCATCGGAGAGCACGATCATCGCGTCCTTACCGCCGAGTTCGAGGCTCACCGGGATGAGGCGTTCGGCGCAACGCATGCCGATCCGCCGGCCGGTTGCCGTCGATCCGGTGAACTGCACCATGTCGACGGCGTCGACGACGGCGGCTCCGGTACCGCCGAGCCCGGTCGCGAGGCCCAGCACCGGCGGTGCGCCGATCTCCTCATTCCAGCCCCGGACGATCTCGGCCCAGGCCAGTGGTGTCTCCTCCGACGGCTTGCTCAGCACCGCAGCACCGGCCATCAGGGCGCCCGGGATGTCCATCATCGGCATCCCGACCGGGTAGTTCCACGGTGTGATGACGCCGACGAGTTGATAAGGCACATAACGGATTCGGAGGTTCTTGGTCAACGAGGCCGGGCCGTGCGGCCGCCGGGTCTCGTCGGCGAGGAACTCGGCGCCGTGTTTGGCGTAGTAGTTGATGACCTCCATGCACACCAGGAGCTCGATCTGGGCGTCACCCCAGGACTTGCCCGCCTCCCGGTGGACGAGCCCCAGGATGCGGTCCTGGTTGTCCACGATCCAGTCCAGCCAGCGACGCAGGTGGCCGGCGCGCGCCTCCGGAGTCATTGCGGCCCAGGCGGGTTGCGCGGCGCGGAGCCGGTCGGCCAGCGCGCCGACGGCCTCGGGTGTCATGTCGGGTACCACCCCGACTACCGAGCCGTCGGCGGGATTGCGCACCTCGACGACGGTTCCGGTCGCGGCGGGGTCCTTGATGGCGGTCACGTTGTCAATCCTCGATTCTGATCGCGCCGAGCGGGCACATCAGGACGGCTTGTTCCACGGCGGCGCGCAGATGCTCGCCGGGCTCGGCGTCGAGCACGGTGACCACCTCGTCGTCGTCTCCGATATCGAACACGTCGGGTGCGGCGACCATGCACTCGCCGTGCAGTTCACACCGGTCGCTGTCAACGATGACCCGCATGGATGTCACGCTCCTGTGATCGTCACCGGAAGTTGGTATACGCCACGGGAATACGCGTCCTTGACGTAGACGATGTCGCCGGCCGGCTCGATGGTCTTGGTCCGCCGCAGCAGCTCCTCGAGCAGGATCTTCATTTCCAGCGAGGCGACATGCTTGCCGAGGCACTGGTGCGGGCCGCGGCCGAAGCTCACATGCGGGTTCTTCTCCCGGGAGAGATCGAAGGTATTCGGATCGGTGAATGCGCGCTCGTCGAAGTTGCCCGCCGCGAAGTGCATCAGCACCTTGTCGTTCTCTTTGATTTCCTTGCCGTGGAACTCGTGGTCGGCGGTCGCGGTGCGGCACAGATGGGTGAACGGCGACGAGATACGGACGATCTCCTGGATGGCGGTATCGGGGATGTCGTCGGCGCGCTCCCGCAGCCAGGCCATCTGCTCGGGATTGCGCATGAGCTCGTGCATCCCGTGCGACAGGGCGGTGCGCGTGCTCTCCGCTGCACCACTGGCCAGCAGCGCGACGTTGCCCATCAGCTCGTCCTGAGAAATCACGTCGGCACCGGCCTGCACCAGCTGGGTGATCACGTCGTCGCCCGGGTTCTCGCGCTTGAGATCGCCGAGCTCGACCGCGTAGTTGAACAGGTTCATGATCGACATGAACACCACCTCGAAGGACGGGGTGATCCTGGTGTCGAACGGTGCGGCGAACTTGTCGACCCACTCGAAGAATTTCGCCCGGTCACCCGCGGGCACGCCGAGCACGTCGCCGAGCGCCTCCATGGGCATGGCGTTGCCGATGTCGTCGACGAAGTTGAAGCTGCCCTTCTCCAGGGCCTCGTCGACGATGTTGACCGCGTACTCGCGGAACTTCTCTTCCAGCCCGCGGACGAATCTCGGCGTGAACGCCTTGCTCATCACCCCGCGCTGCTCGCGATGCTTGGCGCCGTCCATCGTCAGCATGGCCGGCTTGCCGCCCGCCTCGGCGTCCAGCGGCGTGACCCGCCAGATGTTCACCCCGCCACGGGCGGTGGTGTAGAGCTCCGAGTTGCGATCGACGGCCCAGATGTCGGCGTTGCGGCTGATCACCCAGGCCCGGTCGATGAGCATCGGGTCGTCGAACTCCTGGAGATAGCAGGGTTCGTTGTCTCGCAGCCAGGCGTACTGATCGAGCGGCAAGCCGAACGTGGTCGGGTCGCCGTTCGCATACGTCTCGGCGTCGAGCACTCGGATGTCGGGCTGTGTGACAGTCATTTCCTGCTCCTCACCAAAGGTGGCGCTGACCTGGGTACTTTCCCGAGGTGTAAATATGAGGCAATCAATCTCAATTATTGAAGAATGCTCTGTCCAGTGTCAAGCATCACAGGTACGCAAGGTGCGCTTTCACCGATTCGACGGGCGAAGGCCGAACGTCGAGGAGATGATGTCGCGCTGGATCTCGTTGGTGCCGGCATAGATGGTGGCGGGGATGCTGATGCGAAGGTGGCGCTCCATGTCGAATTCGGACGAGTAGCCGTAGCCCCCCATCATCTGCACGCCTTCGAGCGCCACCTTCTTGGCCGTCTCGGTCACCTTCACCTTCGACATCGAGGTCGCGCGGACCCATTCCTCGGGGCTACCGATGGCGTTCTCGATGTGATGGACGGTGGCGTAGGTGAGTGCCCGGGCGGCCTCGATCTCGATGGCGAGATCCGCGATCCGATGCCGCATTGCTTGGAACGAGCCGATCGGGGCGCCGAACTGCTGCCGTTCCGTCACGTACGCCAGCAGATCGTCGAATGCCCGCTGTGCCATTCCGAGACCTTGTGCGGCGCAGACCAACCGCTCACCGTTGAGGCCGGCCATGACGTGCTTCCAGCCACCGCCCTCGACGCCGACGAGCGCCGATTCCGGGACGAACACATCGGTGAAGTACAGGTCGTTGACCTCGCTTCCGCCCATGGTCGAGATGGGGCTGATCTGCAGGCCCTCGGCATCAGCCGGGACTTCCAGCAGCGTCAGGCCATCGTGGGGCCGCGCGCCCCGGGAGGTGCGTACGACGACCAGAATCGTGGTGGCGAACTGGGCGTCCGAGCACCAGGTCTTCTGTCCGTTGATGCGCCAGCCGCCGTCCACCTTGTCGGCCCGGCAGCTGACCGCGGCGGCGTCCGAACCCGCGCCCGGCTCGGAGATGCTGATCGACATGACGTTGCCTGCACAGATCGAACCCAGGGCGGACTTCTTCTGGTCGTCGCTGGCGAAGCGCTTGTAGATGCCGGCCACGGTGTGCGAGGTACCGGCGCCGTGCACCGGGACCAGCGCACGCCACAGTTCCTCGAACAGGATCACCTGCTCGGTGAGGCCGCCACCACTGCCGCCGTATTCCTCCGGGATGGACACGCCGAGGTAGCCCAGTTCCGCGAGCTTCCGGTACACGCCGGCGTGGTGCTGTTCGGCACCGTGATCGGTCAGGGCGTCGCGCTGCTCCCGCGTTCCGCACTCACGGCGTCCGAATTCGCGGATCGCCGCGGCGAGCTCGCGCTGCTCCTCGGTGAGCGACAACGCTTCCACGGGTACCTCCTGAGAACGATTGATCACGAGGCGAGCACAACCGGCACTCGGATCCCAATTTATGAGCTAGATTGTCTCAAATAATAAGTCCTCAGGCTGGAAACGGTCAATCGGCGGCTGTCGCGGCGAGGTTCGCGCCGCTTCTACCGCGTGAAGTGAACGGTCGTTCTTTAGCTGGAGACGTGCAGAAGGGAGCCATTGAGATGGCCACCGAGGTCGAGCGCCCGATCTTCACCGCCGACCAGCAGCGGTTCCGCGGTGCGGTCCGCCAGTTCCTCACCCGTGAGGTGCTCCCGGACTATCCGGACTGGGTCAACGAGGGAAAGCCGTCTCGGCGGTTCTGGGAAGGTGCCGCAGCCTTGGGCATCCTCGGGATCGGGATCCCGGAACAGTACGGCGGCCTGCCGGGCTCGGACTACCGGCACAGCGCGGTCGTCACCGAAGAGATCCAGGCGCTCGGGATGGCGATCGGCGGGCTGCGGGTGCAGACCGACATCTGCGTGCCCTACCTTCTGCACCACGGTTCGCCGGCGCAGCAGCAGGCCTGGTTGCCGAAACTGGCCTCCGGAGAAGCGATCGTCGCGCTCGGCCTTTCGGAGCCTGGGGCGGGGTCAGACCTGAAGTCGATGGCGACCCGTGCTCATCGTGACGGTGATCATTACGTGGTCAACGGCGCCAAGACCTTCATCTCCAACGGTGCGGCAGCCGATCTGGTGATCCTCGCGGTCAAGACCGACCCGTCGGCGGGACGCAACGGGATCAGCCTGTTGCTGGTCGACACAGGCACCCAAGGTTTCGAGCGCGGCCGCAAGCTCGACAAGCTCGGGCTGAAAGCCCAGGACCTGGCCGAGATGTCATTCACCGATATGGCGGTGCCCGCAGAGAACCTGCTGGGCAGGGAGAACGAAGGGTTCGCCTACCTGACGTCCAATCTCGCCCAGGAGCGGTTGTCGATCGCGATCAACTCTCAGGCTGCGGCGTCCGCTGCGGTCTCCTGGACAGCAGAGATGTTGCGGGAGAAGCGGTCTCGCGGAGACCTCGGCCAAGAGTCGAAGTTCACGCTGGCGCAGAGCGCTTCGGAGGTGGCGGCGGGGCAGGCGCTGATCGATCAGTCGCTGGCCGCCCATATCGCCGACCGATTGACGAGCCGGGACGCCGCGGTAGCGAAGCTGTACTGCACCGAGATGCAGGGCAGGGTCGTCGACCGGTGCCTCGGCCTGTGGGATCCGGGAAGCGTGTGGGACAGCGATTCACCGATGGGCAATGCCTTCCTCGACGGACGCGTCAGCCGAATCTACGGTGGCTCAAGCGAAATCATGAAGGTCATCATCGGCCAGGATCTGGGCCTGTGAGCCATGGGCTCCACACGATCGGCTCCGACCCACACGATCTCCCGCGAAGAACAGATTCTCGCGGCCGCCGAGCGGTTGTTCTTCGAACGCAGCTTTGACGGCGTCGGTGTCGACGAGATCGGCAAGGCCGCAGGCACCAGCGGATCGGCGATCTATCGGTACTTCCCGAACAAGGACGCCATCCTGGCGGCGTTGTTCGACAAGGTTCTCGACACGCTGCTCCTGCGGATCGGCGAACCTGCCGACGATCCGCATGCGGATCTGGAGCGGCTGCTGCGTGCGTTCGCCGGTCTGGTCGCCAGTCACGAGCGCCTCGTCGCGATTTGGATGCGCGAACAGCGCTCGCTGGCCCAACGTTACCGCGACCAGCACGACCGTAGACACAAGCGGGTGACCGAACGGTGGGTGAGCTGTCTGCACCGCTGCTACCCCGGAGCCTCGACGGATGAACTCGTCACCGCGACGCGCGGGGTCCAATTGCTGTTGCTGTCGGAGGCATTTCGGCCACCGGGCGGGCGGGCGGCTCCGCATGCCGAGGAGCTGCTCGTGCGACTCGGACTGAGCGCCCTGCGGGTGCTTGACTAGCTCACCAGGAAGTTGACGAGCACCTTGTCGAACTCGTCGGGAGACTCCAGCATCGGGAAGTGCCCGCATTCGAGTTCGACCATCGTCGAGTCCGATAACTGGGACTTGAGCCAATGCGAGCCCTTGGTCGAATGCACCCGGTCACCGGTGCCGTTGATCTGGAGCACAGGCTGGCGCACCGCTCCGATCTCACCAATGAGATCCGTGCGCAGCAAGGTGTTGTAGCAGGCGATCGCCGACCAGGTCGGCATCCGCATCCACGTGCCCATCAACCAATTGACCACGCGCGGATCGGGTTCGACGGCGAAGTTCGTCTGGATCAGCTGGTATCGGGCCGCCACCCGGTCGGTCTCTTCGGCTCTGACCATCTGCGCGACGACGTCGTCGGGCGGCGCGCCGAACGGGAATTCCTCGCTTCGGCTGGCTCGTACGGCATTCGAGCCGACGAGCACCAGCCGGGTCACCAACTCGGGCGCGAGTGCGGCGGTGTGGAAGGCCACTTGCCCGCCGAAGGAATGCCCGACGATCACGGCGGAGTCGACGTCAAGGGCGGCGAGGACAGCCAAGACGTCACCGCTGAGCCGATCGATGTCATAGCCGTGCAGGGGGTGGTCGGATTGGCTGTGGCCGCGCTGCGTGATGCAGATGGTGCGGTATCCGGCGTCGGTGAGCACGCGAACCTGGCGGTCCCACAGCTCGTGATCGAGTCCGAAGCCGGAGATGAACACCACGGCAGGTCCATCGCCGAGATCCTGAACATGAACGCGCACTTGATCTTCCACATCGATCATGGGCATACGGCGAGCCACCTCCATTCGCAATAATGATACAATCAGTCTTAATAATAGGGAAGAGGGACAGATGAATCCGGAATTCCACGGCCTGGAGCTGGCGGACCGCGGCGCCGGGGTCTGGGAGATCACGCTCACCCGGCCCGACCTGCGTAACCGATTCGACAACCTGCTCCAGGTCGAACTCGCCTCGGCGTTGCGTCGTCTCGGCGACGACGACCGCGTGCGCGCGATCGTGCTCGGCTCGACCGGTCCGGCATTCTCCGCGGGCGGTGACTTCGCGCTGATGCGGGCCGCACACGATGACGACACGGTGCGTGCCGACACGGTGGCCGCCGGCCAGGATCTGTTGCGCGCCTTCCTCGATCTGCGACAGCCCGTCGTCGTCGCGGTCCAGGGCGCGGCCATCGGGCTCGGGGCCACGGTGGCATTGATGTGCGACGTCGTCGTCGCCGCCAAGCGCGCGAAGCTCGCCGACACCCATGTGCAGATCGGGCTGGTGGCCGGTGACGGTGGCTGCCTGGTGTGGCCGCACGCCGCCGGATTGCTCCGCGCCAAACGGCACCTGCTGACCGGCGACGCGTTAGACGCAGAGACCGCCTACCAGATCGGTCTCGTCACCGATCTGGTGGACGAGCCGGATCAGGCACTCCCTGCCGCGCGACTGATTGCAGAGCGCATCGCGGCACTGCCGCCAATGGCTGTGCAGGGCACCAAGAAAGCACTCAACCATCTCGCGAAGCAGCGGGCCGCTGAGGTCGTCGATCTCGCCTTCGAGCTGGAGGATCAGACGCTGACCAGTAGCGACCTGCTCGAGGGGATCGCCGCGTTTCAGGAAGGCCGGGCGCCGGAGTTCACCGGTCGCTGAACAGGCCCGTCGCCACCACCCGGCGCGAGTCGGAGAACCCCTGCGCCGCGGTGGACAGAAAACGGGTGTCGGCGAACGCCTGCGCGATCGGGTACTCCCGCATGTATCCGTATCCGCCGTGCAGCTGCAGGCTCTGATCGGCGGCCCGGCCGGCCAGCCGGACAGCGACCTCGCGGACTGCCGCGGCATCGGTGACACTCAGGTCAGAAGCCGACCGTGCCGACACACATTGGTCGACATATGTTGTGGCCGAGCGCAGTTCAGCTGCGATCTCGGCCAGGCGCATCTGCGTGTTCTCGAATTGGGCAAGCGGCTTCCCGAATACCCGCCGGCTCTCGGCGTATTCCACCGCCAGCTCCATCGACCGGCGAGCGGCCGCGAGAGCCACCACGGCGATCCACAGGTCGATATCGCGCCGCGGCCCATCACCGGATCCGGGCAACGGGGTGAGGTTATCCGGGTCGGTCGATCCGATCACGATTTCGGCGCAGCCGATTTCGGGCGCGGCCAGACTGGCCGGCGACGGGATGGTCGATGCGCTCGGGCCGGTGGCGGACAGCAGAGCCGCCTCGCCGTCGCCCGTCACGAGGACAATGTCGGCAAGCCGGGCGCCGATCACCGCATGTCCGTCGACACTGCCCGCCGCGACGGCGACGGTGTCGCCGGATACCAAGCCGGGCAGCAGCCGCTGCCGGAGTTCCAAGCCGCCATGGCCGAGCAGCGTGGGAATCACCACACCCGCGTGGAGCGCCCATAGGAGAGCCAAGCCGATCGACCCGGCGTCGACGGTCTCCTCGATCAGCGCCGCGAGAAACGCGTAGTCGCCGGCCTCGCCGCCACCGAACTCCTCGGGCGCGCAGGTGCCGAGGAAGCCGTGCGCCCCCGCGGCGCTGAACACGTCCCGAGAGACGGCGCCGTCCCGCCGCCAGTCAGCCAGGTTCGGCGTGACATTGCTGGCGACGAACCGGCGCGCGCTCTCCCGGAAGGCCGCGTGGTCCGAGGTCGGATCCGGCCGTCGTGCCAGGGCCGTCACAGCCGTTCGATCACCGTGGCATTGGCCATTCCGCCGGCCTCGCACATCGACTGCAGTCCGTAGCGACCGCCGGTGCTTTCCAGCGCGTAGAGCATCGTCGTCAGCAGCCGGGCACCGGACGCCCCGAGCGGATGGCCGAGCGCGATCGCCCCGCCGCGGGGATTGACCTTGTCGGGATCGGCGCCGAAGTGCTGGGCCCACGCCATCGGCACCGGCGCGAACGCCTCGTTGATCTCGTAGTGATCGATCTCGTCGATCGTCAAACCGGTTCGGCGCAATACCTTCTCGGTCGCCGGGAGCGGACCGGTCAGCATGGTCAGCGGATCGTCGCCGGCCAGACCGAAGCCGTGGAACCGAGCCCGCGGTGTGAGGCCGAGACGTTCCGCGGTGTCATCGGCCATGATCAGTACCGCGGCCGCGCCGTCAGCCAGCTGGGAGGAATTGCCCGCGGTGATCGACCAGTCGGTGATTTCCGGGAACCGGGCCGCCATGTCATCGGAATAGAACGACGGCTTCAGGGCGCCGAGGCCGTCGACAGTGGTGGCCGGCCGGACGGTCTCGTCAGTGCTCACCACACCGTCGGGTGTCGTGATGCCGACGATCTCGGCGCTGAAGTCCGCTGCCGCGGCGTTGCGGTGCGAGCGCGCGGAGAATTCGTCGAGGGCCTCGCGGTCGAGCTTCCACCGGGACGCGATCAGCTCAGCCGAAACCCCCTGCGGCACAAGCCCGGGAGCGTAGCGGTCGGCGACCGACGGGCCGTAGGGATCTTGGCCGATCCGGGCGGTGAACATCGGGATGCGACTCATCGACTCGACGCCGGCCGCGATGACGATGTCACACGCGCCCGCGATCACCGACTGGGCGGCGAAGTCGGCCGCCTGCTGACTCGAACCGCACGCCCGGTGAACCGCGACCGATGGCACCGTCTCGGGGAGCCCGGCCGCCAGCCAGGCCCACCGGCCGACCGGGCCGGACTGCTCACCGACCTGACTCACGCACCCGGCGATCACGTCGTCCACGGTTGCCGGATCGATGCCGGTCCGCTCGACGAGGGCCGCGATGACCTGGCCGAGTAACTCGACCGGGTGAACACCGGACAGCGCGCCGCCCGGCTTACCGTCCTTGGGCGCCTTGCCTTTCGCCATCGGTGAGCGGACCGCATCGATGATGACGGCTTGTCGTGTCATGGTTCTCCTCCAGTCGAGTCGGCGTGGGCGGTCAGGCGGGCTGGGGCGCCGAGATCGCGTCGGTATCCCAGTAGAACGCCCGGATCTCCTGCACCTGGCCGTCGGTGAATCGCCACAGCTCCAAGGCCTGATTGGCCACGGGGGCAGCACTTCCCGGCTGCAGCCAGTCGAAGGTGATCCAGGCGACCACTTCGTCGCCGTCACCGATCGCGTTGACCAGCCGCAGATTCTTGGCGCCGGCGGGGGCGTCCGGGTTGGCTGATGCGCTGAACACCCCGCGCAACCGTCGGGCACCCTCGATCCGACCACCGTGGGGCAATGACGGGGGCCATTCGATCGCCGCGTTCTCGGCGAATCGATTCTCGATCGCGCGCACGATCGTTTCGGTATCGGCGGCCGATAGCGCGTTGTAGAAATCGGTGACGAGCTGGCGCGGGCTGAACGTTGTTTCTGGCATGAAGACACCTCGTGTTCTGGGCGATCCGATTTTAGGACACTAACGTCTCAGTAATCGAAGGGCAATGTGCCTCAGTCCAGCCGGACGGCGGAGGAGCCGCCCGCAACCATCGTTCCGTGACTGGTGGCGCAGCGATTTCCGTTCGCATCTTCGACGACCACTTCGATGAACTTCATCCGCCGTCCACCGCCGAGTGGCGTGGCACGGAACAGTAGCGGGGCGAGTGCGGGGAGGTGGTACTGGATGTGCAGTGAACCGGTGGCGGGAAGTTGGCCGGGTTCGCTGACCCGCATGGCCATCGCGCCCATCACCTGATCGGCCGCGGCGACGACGATGCCGCCGTTGACCGCTCCGTTCGGGTTGGGGGTGAGGACAGGTCGAGCCATCCGGAACACGGCGAGATCAGAGGTGAACTCCTCGCACTCCAGGCCCAGATCCCGGCAGAACGGCAGCGTGTGAACCCAGGACAGCCAGTCCGCGTCGGAATCACCTGCGGGTAACCACCAGGGTTCACGCGGATCGTAATAATCGGAGCGCTCGGACATGACCTCAGCTTAGCCGTAACGATAACGATCGTTTTCATGAGAACCGCCTTGTGAGCGTTGACACAGACTGGGGCTGTAGGCAATTATGAGACAGCACGACTTAAAAATGAGTCCAGAACAAGGAGATCGGGATATGGGGCTGGCCGAAGGAAAGGTCGCGTTCATCTCGGGAGTGGCGCGTGGGCAGGGACGTTCTCACGCCGTGCGCCTTGCCGAAGAGGGCGCCGACATCATCGGATTCGATATCTGCGCCGACGACGACGCCGTTGAATACCCACTGGCCACTCCGGCCGATCTCGACGAAACCAAGGCCCTGATCGAGAAATTCGGGCGCACGGCGATCCTCGAGGTCGCCGACGTCCGCGACTACGACGCCGTGAAGAACGTCGTCGACTCCGGTGTCGCGCAGCTCGGCCGACTGGACATCGTGCTCGCCAATGCGGGTGTCATGGCGATCACCGGTGAGCACCGACTGCGTCGCGCCGCCTGGGATGTCGGCATCGACGTGATGCTCAACGGGGTCTACAACACCGTCGAAGCGTCGATTCCGCACGTGCGGGCCGGCGGGCGCGGCGGGTCGATCGTGATCACGAGCTCGACGGCCGGCCTGACCGGCGGCCTGTCCGACGGTTCCCCCGGCATCCAGGGCTACATCGCCGCCAAGCACGGCGTGGTGGGCCTGATGCGCGGTTGGTCGAATGTCCTTGCCAAGGACGGGATTCGGGTCAACACCGTGCACCCGACCGGAGTCAATTCGCCGATGGTGGCCAACGAGGCCTTCGCCCGGTTCGTCCAGGAATATCCCGAAGTCGCAGCCATCATGCAGAACCCGTTCCCGTTGCCCAACGGGCTGTTGGAGCCCGAGGACGTGACCAACTCGATCATGCACCTGGTCTCCGATGCCGGTCAGTTCATCACCGGTACCGAGTTCCGCGTCGACGCCGGGTTCTCCAGCCGGGCCTGATCACCGCCACGAACTCCGCCGATCCGGTAGAAACACTGCCGGATCGGCGTGTCGGTGTGTGCAGGTCCGTTCCATCTCAGTGAAAGGCAGTCCCATGAACATTGACGGCGCATCCGCGGTGGTGACAGGCGGCGCATCGGGTCTCGGCCTGGCCACCGTCAAGCGGCTTCTCGACCACGGAGCGCACGTGGTCATCGTCGACCTGCCGACATCGGCGGGGGAGTCCGTGGCCGCCGAACTCGGTCCGCGTGCGCGTTTTTCGCCGGCGGATGTCCGCAGCACCGATGAGGTGACCGCAGCCCTGGATCTGGCCGCCGAGGCGGGACCGGTCCGCGCGGTGGTGCACTGCGCCGGACGCGGTGGCCCGGTCCGGGTCGTGGACAAGAACGGCGAACCGGGTTCGCTGGAGCTCTACACCGAGATCGTGACGACCAACCTCATCGGGTCGTTCAACGTGCTGCGGCTGGCGGCCGCCCGGATGGCGGGCAACGAACCCCTCGACGGTGATCGCGGTGTCGTGATCATGACGGCGTCGGTGGCGGCATTCGAAGGCCAGATCGGGCAGATTCCCTACGCCTCGTCCAAGGCCGGCGTGGTGGGCATGACCATCGTCGCGGCGCGTGACCTGGCAGGCAAGCAGATCCGCGTCAACACCATCGCCCCGGGGACTTTCGACACCCCCTTGTTGGCGCGATTGTCCGAGCCGGTGCGCAACTCGCTGGCCGCGACCGTCCCGCACCCCAGCCGGCTCGGTGATCCCGGCGAGTTCGCCCACCTGGCGCTGGCCATCATCGAGAACGGCATGCTCAACGGCGAGACCATCCGGTTGGACGGGGCGATCCGGATGGCACCCCGATGAACATCGAGGTCGACGTCGAACAGAATGTCGGCATCCTCGCGATCAACAGGCCTGCCGTCCGCAACGCGATCGACCTGCCCACGGCCGAGGAGATCGCGGCCGCGCTCGACGATTTCGAAGCCCGGTCGGAGATCCGGGCGATCGTCATCACCGGGCGCAACGGCATCTTCAGCGCGGGGATGGATCTCAAGGCGCTGACCGCGACGAACCAGCGGCCCATCACCGCCACGCGCGGTGCCTTCGGGATCGTGGAGAAGCCGCCGGCCAAACCGATGATCGCGGCGGTCGAGGGTGCCGCCCTCGGCGGTGGCCTCGAGATCGCGATGTCGGCGGATGTCATCGTCGTCGCCGACAACGCCAAGCTCGGACTTCCCGAGGTGGCCCGCGGGTTGGTCGCCACCGCAGGCGGTGTGCTCCGGCTGCCCAGCCGGATCCCCAGGGCAGTGGCTCTGGAAATGATCATGACCGGTTCACCGATCACCGCCGACCGGGCCTATCAGGTCGGACTCGTCAACCACGTCGTGCCGGCGGGCACCGCCCTGGCCAGGGCCATCGAGGTCGCCCACACCATCGCCGCCAACGCGCCGATGGCCGTGCGCGCCGCCAAGGCGGTGGCCGTCAACGCGGTGCATTGGGATGGCTCCGACGGCTTTGCGTTGCAGCGCCGCTACACCGATCCGGTGCGTGATTCTGCTGATGCCGCCGAGGGTGCCCGGGCGTTTGTGGAAAAGCGCCCACCGGTCTGGCAAGACGCTTAAGCATCCGCACGGCCGATCGTCATCTATTCTGAGTCCACCAGTCTCAGATTAGATGCGGGAGGTCGACCCATGCCGGGGCAGCACCCTGAGGACCCGCCTGCGGATAGTCCGCGGCCGCGGGGCCGGCCTCGCACGGTGATCGACCTCGATGCGGTGGCGGACGCCGTGGCCGGCCTGGTCATCGACGGCGGCGAGAAGGCTATCTCGATAGTCGGCGCGGCCGAACGACTCGACGTGTCGCGGGCCACGCTGTATCGACTGGTCCCGACCAAGGAGGACTTGGTCGGGATCATGTTCGAGCGGGCTACGCGTCAGCAGACCGAGGTCATGTCGGACGTGGTGGATTCCGAGGTCTCAGTGCGGGACAAGCTGATCCGTCTGATCGGCATGCAAGTCGAGGCCGCGGTGCGTATGCGCGGCTACATGCCGGTGTTCTTCGGCGGTGAGGGTCTGCCCGCGGATGTCTTCGAGCGCTGGCATGCCTGGAGCCGGGATTACGAGGCGACGTGGCGCAATTGCGTCGAAGAGGCGATGGCCGAGGGCGTCCTCGAACAGGCTGACGTCGGCACCACCACCCGGCTGTTGCTCGGCATGTGCCTGTGGGTGTCTCGCTGGTATCGGCCCGAGGACGGCTTCGAGATCGAAGACATTGCGCGCGTGGCGGTATCGCTGGTCCTGCCGGAAGGTGCATGACCACAAACCGACCGGATTGACCGCGTCAACGCCCGTGACTATTATTTGAGACGAGTAAACTCAAAATAGTTTGGGGTTCAGTCATGACTACCGATCTCGGTATCGAATTGCTATCCGGCGGCGTCGGCGTGTTGGAGATCCGGCGACCGCCGAACAACTTCTTCGACGCCGACCTCATCGAGGCGATCGCCTCGGCGGCGCACGAACTGTCACAATCCGACGCCGCCCGCGTTCTGGTGCTGGCCTCCGAAGGCAAGAACTTCTGTGCCGGTGCGGATTTCGGTGGAGTCAGCGGCGCGGCCGAGGTGTCGGCCGACGAGGGCGCGCGGCGGCTGTATGCGGCGGCGGTACGGCTCTTCGAGGCCGCACTTCCGATCGTCGCGGCGGTGCAGGGGGCCGCTGTCGGCGGCGGACTCGGGTTGGCCCTGGCGGCGGATTTCCGGGTCGCCGGCCCGTCGTCGCGGTTCGCCGCGAACTTCTCCCGCATCGGCCTGCACCACGGATTCGGTATGACCGTGACACTGCCGCGGGTGGTCGGGTCCCAACATGCCGCGGACCTGTTGATCACGGGCCGGCGGTTGGACGGCGCCGAGGCGTACCGGATCGGACTGGCCGACCGTCTTGTCGGGACCGACGCCGAGATTCGGGATGCCGCCATCGCACTGGCCGGCGAGATCGCCACCGCCGCGCCGCTGGCGGTTCGCAGCATCCGCGAGACCTTGCGCCAGGGCTTGGCGGACGCTGTTGGCGTCGCGACGGAACATGAACGGGCAGAACAGTCCTGGCTGCGGGACACCGCGGACTTCGCCGAAGGCGTGCGTGCGTCGACCGAACGCCGCGCCCCGATTTTCGCGGCACGATGAGCGTCCTCGATCCGGCCCGTACCGTCACCGATCTTCGGCAGACCGTTCGTGACTTGACCGCCGAGTGGCTGGCAGCCGGTCGCTATGTCCCGCGCAGCGACTGCTGGCTGCGCTCGTTCGATCTCGAGTTCTCTCGCGAGCTGGCTGCCCGCGGTCTCATCGGGCTGACCTGGCCGACGGAATTCGGCGGAGCCGGACTGGATGCCCGCTCACGCTTGGCCGTCACCGAGGAACTGTTGCGGGCCGGAGCTCCGGTGGCCGCGCACTGGATCGGTGACCGGCAGATCGGCCCGACGATTCTGCGGTACGGCACGCCCGAGCTCCAGCACGAGCTGTTGCCGGGAATCGTTGCCGCCGAATACCTCTTCTGTCTCGGGATGAGCGAGCCGGAGGCAGGCTCTGATCTGGCGGCCGTACACACCACAGCCGTCAAGGTCGACGGCGGATGGCGGGTCAACGGCCGTAAGACATGGACGAGTCAGGCACACCACGCCACCCACGCCTACCTGCTTGCCCGGACCGACGCGTCTGGCCGCAAGCACGAAGGGTTGTCGGAGTTCGTCGTTGACATGGCCAGTGATGGTGTCGAGGTGTCGCCGATCTGGGACATGTCCGGCGAGCATCACTTCAACGAGGTGTCGTTCACCGACGTCTTCGTTCCCGACGGCTGGTTGATCGGCGAAGTGGGCAATGGCTGGCGGCAGGTCACCGAGCAGTTGTCGTTTGAACGGGGCGGCCCTGAACGGGTTTTGAGCACCTACCCGCTGCTACGTGAGGTCATGCAAGAGCTCCGCGAAGCCGGCGAAGGCCGGTTCGACGCCGAACTGGGGGAGCTGGTGGCCCGGCTTTCGGTGCTGCGGCGCCAGTGCTGGGAGATCGCGGAAGCGCTCGACGCCGGTCGTGCGCCGATCACCGAGGCCGCCAGCCTGAAGTACCTGGGCACCGAGTTCGAGGTCGATGTCATCGAGTTCGCCCGGCGCGCCGGATTCGGCGTGGCACACAATGATTCGCTCGCCCAGGCGCTCTGTGCAGCCCCGGGTTTCAGCATTCGCGGTGGTTCGTCCGATGTGTTGTTGTCCATCATCGCCAAGAGCGAAGTCAGGAGTCAGACCGCACCATGAGCGAGTTTGCCGACGAATTGACCGACCTGGTCCGTGATCTGGCCAAGGATGCGGTGCCGGCCGTGGACGGGCAGCTGCCCGGTGTCTGGTCGAAGGTTCAGGAATTGGGTCTTACTGGAATCGGAATTGCCGAGGAGGCAGGCGGTTCCGGTGGTGAGCTCAGCGATCTTCTGGTGGTGATCCGCGAGTTGGCCAGGGCCGGCCTCGACACCCCGATAGTCGAAGCGGCGGTTGCCGCCTTCGCGGTCGGTCCCGCCGACGACGGCCTATTCGACACCGTCACGGTCAGTGCCGATTCCGGTTTGGGGATCGTGACGTTCGCACCGTCGGCCCGCCGTGTGGTCGTCGTCGGAGAATCGGATGTCGCGGTATTCGAACTCGCCGATGCCGATGTCGATCCGGTGGTGGACATCGCCGGCCGGCCGGCCGGCCGGGTGCGTCTTGCCGATGCGCCGTGCACCCATCCGGGGATCACGCCCGACGCCGTCATGGAGCGGCTCGTACTGGCGCGGTCGGCATCGCTGATCGGGGCGTGCTGGGGTGCCTATGAAATGACCAAACAGTACGTGATGGAGCGTCATCAGTTCGGTGCACCGCTGATCAAGATCTCAGCGGTCTCAACCAGTTTGGCGCATATGGTCGTCGGCATCCGGACCGCGGAATCGGCATTGCGCCGCGCGTTGGCGACGTCATGCGATCCCGGTGCCACGGACCTGCGGCGCCTTGGGGCGGTGGCGAGCGCGCGCATCGCTGCGGCACAATCCGCGACCGCGGTGGCGCGCACCGCACATCAACTACACGGCGCCGTCGGGATCACCACCGAGTACGGCCTGCACCGCTACACCCGCACGCTCTGGGCGCAGCGCGATGCGGATCAGTCGGAACTTCGCTGGTGTGCGCGGCTCGGGGCGGCGGCGCTCGCTGCCGATGAAGCTGCCCTGTGGGAGCAGCTCACCGCCTGAGCTTTTAGAAAACCGTTGCGGCTTCGCGCGGGTCGGTGACCGGTGCGGGCTCAGGATCGGCGGACTGCAGGCGGATGGCGCGGAACGTCAGGTAGCTCTGCACGGTGATCCACACGCCGAACAATGTCAACGGGGACCAGAACACCAGCAGGCCGTTCCAGGCGAACGGGCCGCTGCGCGGGATGAAGGCAATGGCGCCGGCCTCGAACATGATGGTGATCCACAACGACATCCAGCCCCACCAGCGCGGGAACGGATTGTTCTTGACCAGTTGGGTGGCCGGGCGCAGGCAGATCACGGTCACGCCGACCCACATGAAGATGTAGTACTGGTCGGTCGTCGTGAGCGTCAGGGTCGCCAATTCGTGCATCAGCGCGGTGACTTCGGGATCCTTGCGGGGCGCGGTGTAGGCGGCCACGCCCCAGAACATCGGCGGAAGCATCAGGAACAGCGACATCATTGCGCCGCTCACCAGTGAGAGCGCGCTCCAGATCTTCCAGCCGCCGGTCTCCACGCGGGCCATCTGGATGGTGATGACCGCGAGGATCGGCATCATGAAGGCACCGGTCCAGCTGCAGATCACCGCGCCCCATTTGATCTTGGTCTGGTTGGCGGCGTACCACTGCGCGATTTGCTCGGCGGTCCACGCGGGGTTCTTGGTCGGCACTTGCTGGAGCAGGAAAATCAGTGACAGCGTGTAGATGACGGCGAGCGCGATACCCCACCACAAGATGGCACGCTGGCTCTGTTCCGAGAATCGGCTTCGGCTGGTGGTCATCATTTCGCTCCTTAGACCAATTTCAGATAGCTAATCTCAAAAATAGGGCTCGCCCGAGAGGGCTGTCAAGGATTGTCGAGCATCTCCGGTGATAGAAGCACTCGCCGTATATTGACTGTGTTATCTGCCACACATAGAATATGAGACAACCAATCTCAAAGACTGAGGAGGCGTTGCGCATGTCCGCATCGGAGGTGATCGGACAGTCGGAGCACGCCGCCACCGAGTCCGCCCCACCTGGCAAGCACATCCCCGGTGAAGCCGGTATCTGGGTGCTGCTCTTCGGCGACATGCTCGTCTTCACGGTGCTGTTCGTGGTGTACCTGCACCGGCGCGGGGCCAACCGCGAGCTGTTCGCTGAGTCGCAGAACGCCCTCAATCGGAACTTCGGTGCCATCAACACCCTCGTGTTGCTGACGAGTTCGGTGCTGGTGGTGTTCGCGGTCGCAGCGTTGCGGTCCGAGCGACTGCGGCCGCTGGCGCCGCGGCTGACGCTGGCCGGGTTCGCCGTCGGATGTTGCTTCGTGATCGTCAAAGTCTTCGAGTACCACGAGAAGATCAGCGCGGGTATCACGCCGAGCACCAACGAGTTCTTCATGTACTACTTCGTGCTGACCGGCTTGCACCTGGCGCACGTGGTCATCGGGCTTGCGGTCCTGCTGGCGTTGTCGCGACTGGCGCGCAATCCGGCGCCGTCTCGCACCCACGTCGCGTTCTTCGAGGGCGGTGGGTGTTTCTGGCACATGGTCGATCTGCTGTGGATCGTCATCTTCCCTCTGCTGTTCCTGGTGCGGTGATCATGAAGACTCTGGTACGGAGCAATGCGTCGGCCGCGTGGCTGGCCCTGACGACGCTGACGGTCATCTCCTGGGCGCTCGGCACCCAGCATGGTCTGGGCGGCGGTGGACACGTTCCGGCGAGCCTGGTCATCTTCGTCGTCGCAGTCTTCAAGATCCGGCTCGTGGGCCTGTACTTCATGGAGCTGCGGGAAGCGCCTATCGCGCTACGCGGAATCTTCGAGGGGTACTGCGTCGTCTTGTTAGGACTGCTGGTCGGAATGTATCTGCTCGGCTAGGAGGACATGGTGAATCGCACGGTCCACAAGTTCTGCGCGTGGAGCGGCACGCTCTGCCTGATCCTCATGGTGATCGGCCTGGTCGCGATCGCCCGGTTCGTGCCGACCCCGTCACCCGGTCAAAGTGCCGTAGAGACAGCTCAATTCATCATCGAAAACCGGACGCGGATCCGGTGGGGGATGATCCTCGGGATGTTCGCGTCGTCGTTGCTGATGACGTACGCGGTGTCGATGGCCGTGCACATGCGCCGTATCGAGGGTCGTTTTCCGGCGCTGGCGATGATCCAGTTCGGGTTGGGCGCGATCTTCGTGTTGGAGTTCATCTATCTGCTGTTCTTCTGGCAAACAGCGACTTTCCGGGTGGATCGGGCGCCCGAGCTCATCCAGCTGCTCAACGATATGGCCTGGATCCCGTTCGTCGGGCTGACGTCGACGGCGGTGGTCCAGGTCGCCTGCTTCGGCATCGCGGTGCTGATGGACCGGCGCGAGCGGCCGATCTTCCCGCGCTGGCTGGGCTACTACAACCTGTGGGTGGCGTTGATGTTCACGCCCGGCACGTTCAACGTCTTCTTCAAGGATGGTCCGCTGGCCTGGAACGGCATCATCGCCTGGTACATCCCGCTGGGGGTGTTCGCGACCTGGCTGATCATCAATCCGTTCTATCTGTCCAAGGCCGTCGACACGATGGCCGATGACGCACCGTCCGAAATCGACCGAATGCGAGCAGATCTCGACCGGTTGCTCGCCGCGGAAGTCACTGTGACCCGATAGCAGATCAGCTCGGCACTCCGTTCGCCGAGCCTGTTGTTATCGACATCCCCACTCGCGGTTTGTGTCGATAACTACAGCTTCGGCGAAGCCTGCGAAAGTAGTTGCCTGACTTGGCCTTGGAGATCATCGAGCTGCACGGCCAGTTCTTTGTTCGACGGTGCTGTGTCAACCTCGTCGATGTGTGAGTCAATCGCCTTGCGCAGGTAGATCGTGACGACGATCAGCCACACCGCGAACACCAGGACGGGCAGCCACCACGCCAAGATGCCATTCCACGCCAACGGCCCCGTCTTGAAGAACACGTTGAACGTACCGGCGCAAAAGATCAGCGCCACCCACAGGTTGCAGTAGCCGAGCCAGCGGGGGAATACCGGAACCGGCCGACGGTCGATGAGGATGGCGACACCGAAGCACGCGACCTGCACGGCGGCAGTCCCGGTCAGTCCGACGAACGGAATCCACGCCATATCGTTGAGTAGCTCGATGAGTTTCGGATCCCGGTCAGCCCGGAAAGTCGCAGTCTGCCAAAAGAACAGCAGGTAAAGGAATTCGAGCACAAACAGCATCCCCAGGCCGAACTCGGTCATCGACAGAATGGGAAACCGGCCTTCGATGCGGCGCATCTGCACGGCGATCGAGACCGCGAAGATGCCCAGCAGTACCGCGGCGACCATCGTGAGGATCATGCCCCAGCGGATGAACGATGCGTGGCCGATGATGATGGCGGCCGTCTGTTCCGCGCTCAAGGCCGGTGACGGAGGCGGAAAGAACCGGGCCAGGCCCACGAAGCCGATGGCCATCAGCACCAGGACACCCGCACCGCTCCAGCCTGCCGCTCGGTGAATCAACCGACTCATGTGTTTCCTCCGCAGGTGACAAGCATTGATAACGATCGTTCTGTTCCGCTACTGATTACTATCTTCGGTGGTGCGTCCGCTGTCAATGCTGAACGCGCGGAGGCAGATCGAGACCTTCAGATGTGAGGATGTCAGCGATCTCGGGCCAGACGCCCCGCTCCTGCCATGCCGTGAATCTGCGCCAGCAGCTCACGCCGGAGATTCCATACCGCGTCCGGGGGAGTTGTTGCCACGGTGTCCCGCAGGTCAGCACATCGATCACGCCCTCGAGCGCCAGCCGGTCGTCGATTCGTTGTCGTCCCCGATGCGACGACGGCTGGGCTTGCAAGATGGGCTGGACGCGCGACCAGATGTCGTCGGAGACGACGCGCGGTAGTCGACCAGCAGGGGTGGTGGCCGCAACCGGTCGACGGGCGAGGTCCTCACGCAAGGGCTGGTTTCGAAACTCGATGCCGTGCATCGTCAGACGCGCCATCTCTCGGACGAAGCGGGTCCGTGGCAGCTGGTCCATGTCGAACAGGCGTGGAAATGTGACGAGCGAAAAGCACACGCCGACCATGATTCTGGCCAGCACGGGGATGTCAACGCCACCGTACTCCCGGCTGGCCGCTTCGCTGGCCGAACGCTGCTCGACGAGAGTGACCACGCCGCGCATCGCCTGCTCGAGCCTTCGCTTCAGCGTGCCGCCGGGATCACCGAAGTGATAGACCGCCAGCAGTGGTAGGGCGATGTCCCGCTCGTCGAGGAACAGCCCGATGAGGTCGTTGAAGAGCCCCTCAGCCTCTTCGAGTGACGGGCGCGCGAACCCGGCTCGCGCTGTTGCCATTCGGTCAGGTGTCGGGTCAGGAAGTCGGTGCAGGGTGTCAGCACGGCTGCGTCGAACAACGCCTCCTTGGTGCCGAAGTGCCGATAGATCAGCGGCTCCGATACGCCGGCGCGCAGCGCGATGCCCTTCGTGGTGGTGGCGTTGTAGCCGTATTGCCCGAACGCTGCCCGGGCCGCGGAGAGGATGCGGTCTCTGGCGGATGCGTTTGACGCCGTCGGTCTCGGCATTCTGAAATAGTAATGAAATGGGGCTCTATCACCAACGATAGATGCGTCATCAGCACGACTTGTTAGTGGGCCTTGCGCGGATTCCTCGATGTTCGCCACCCTCCTGCACCGGAATGGCGGCGAATGAGGGAGCTTCGATGACAACGGCAAAGACCAGGCAGGCTGACGGACTGGATCCCGTCCATCACGGGTGGTTGGCGGAGTTCCGAATCGATCCGATGGTCATGCGGCTGTTCGTGTGGAGCGGGCTGACGCTGGTCGCCATGACGGTGATCGGCTTCGCGTGGCTCATGCAGATGGTTCCCCCGCCGTCGCCGACGATGACCAAAGAGGCTGCACTGGCGTGGGTTTCGGAAAACCAACGCTCCATCCTCATCGGCGCGGCTCTGTGCACCTTCTTCTGGTCGTTCTGGGTTACGTGGATGGCGCCCATTCTGCTCTACGTCCGGCGGATGGAGCGGGTTCCCGTGCTGACCGTCGCTGCGCTGGCCAACGTGGGTGGCGGTGCCGCTGTGATCACCACCATCGCGGTGTCGTGGACCGTGATGGCGTTCCGGGCCGAGGACCCTGCGATCGTCCAGGCGTTCCTCGATCTTGGGTTTTTCCTGTTCCTCTACACCTGGCCGCCGTTCGGCATTCTGATGGTCATCATCGCGGTCGCGATCTTCCGAGATTGCAATCCTCATGCGGCGTATCCGAGATGGGTTGCCTACTACAACATCTACGCGGCCATCGCGATGGCACCGGCCAGCTTCATGGGTCTGTTCAAGACCGGCCCGTTGGCCTACAACGGCATGCTGGCGTTCTGGCTCGTCGCGGTCGACTTCTTCACCTGGATGGTGGTGATGTCGGTGATGACGTTCAAAGCCATCACCGCCGACGAGCGACGGCTCGTCGGGTAGGTCAGGCCGAGCCGCGGTGTGCGATGCCGTGCAAGAGCATCTGGGTGAGCTCGTCGATCTGCCTCTTCCTGCTGGGGCGCCGCTCCCGAGCCGGAAAGAGCCAATCATCGAGCAGCAGAACGGACATCACGGCGCCGGCACTGACCGCGACGGTCAACGGCGGATCGAGGTCGTCGTAGTGCCTCGGCTGGCCATGGTCGAGCAGGGCCCTTCGCATGATGCGCAGCGCCTCGGCGACCTTGTCGCTCACGGTGGCCGAAACTCTGTCGAGCTCCTGATCGCCGCCCTGTGCTCGTGCCGAGATCAGCGTCTTGATGAGTTCACGATGCTCGTCGACCACGCCGTAGAAGCCCGTCACGAACGATCGCACGATCTTCTCGGCGTCGGTGGTCGCCGGCTGCTCACGCTCCCATGAGGCCACCCATTCGGTCAGGAACTCGGTGAACGGTTTGATGGTCGCCTGCTCGAAAAGCCCTGCCTTGCTGCCGAAGTTGCGAAACAGCACGGGTTCTCCCACGCCGGCTTCCTCGGCTATCTGCCGGGTGGTGGTGCCGTGGTAGCCCTGAGCGGTGAAGAGCCGGTCCGCCGCCTTGAGCACCAGATCTTGCACCTCGCGCGGACCGCGTCGCATGCCCATGGGGAGATCGTATCGCGAGTCGTTAAGTAAGCAGCACTATCGATTATCGAAAGTGACACTTGCTAACGCGACGGCGCGCACCTACAGTAATTATGAAGTGATGCGTCTCACAAAGAGGCCGCACCGGACGCGGATGGAGGGAATCCGGTGATCAGACAGGTCGAGATGGACAAGGGTGTCGCCAAGGCGTTCACCTGGTCGGCAGTGGTGGTCATCCTTGGACTTCTTGTGGCCCAGGGCTTTCTGATGCACTTCCTGCCCGCGCCGAGACCTACCCTCACTGCCGACGAGTTGCGCCAGGTTTTCATCGATCGTCGCTTTGAAATCCAGATCGGCTCGGTGATCCAGATCATCGCGTGGAGCTTCTGGGCGACGTGGGGCATCGTCGTCACCACGTTCATGCGGAGGATGGAGCGCGGTTACCCGTTCCTGACCTACGCCTCGATTGCCTTGGTCGGCGGCGGATACGTGTTCTTCCTGTTCATTCCCATGACCTGGGCGGTGTGCGCGTACCGTGCCGACACGATGGATCCGCAGATCATTCAGTTCGCCAACGACTGGGTGTGGTTCGACTGGCTTTTCACCTGGCCGCCCTTCGCCATCTGGTTTTTCGTCGTCGCTGCGGCGATCTTCAAGGACCACAACGTCCCCACGATCTATCCCCGCTGGGTGGGCTACTTCAACCTCTGGTGCGGTTTCCTGATCTTCCCGGCGGCGCTGATCGTGTTCTGGCACGACGGACCGTTCGCCTACAACGGAGTGCTCGCCTTCTGGTTCCCTGTCTTCATCTTCTTCGGCGAGATCATGGTGATGATCGTGATGTCGTTGAAGGTCATCAACCAGCAGGCGGCCAAGCTGCAGGCCGACGCCGAAGCGGGAGTGCCGGGAGTCGCCTGGGTCGAGGTCGACAACACGCGCGACCGCCCGGCATTCTCGAACAACTAGGCGCGCTCGCGGCGTGGTAACGATCAATCGCGTCAGGGCCAGAAGGACTTTCGAGCCGCATACGCCGGGCGAGGACGGCACGTGGATCTTCATCCTCGGCGACATGAGCGTGTTCTCGGGGTTCTTCATCACGTTCCTCGTCTACCGATCGCGCAATGTCGAGCTGTTCAATGCATCCTCGGCGCACCTGACCCAGCTCTACGGGGTTATCAATACCGGCCTGCTCCTGACCAGTTCGCTCTTGGTGGTCGTGGGGCTGCGCGCCATTCGCCGCCGCGCCCTGCGCATCGCCCCGCGATGCTTCGCCGGTGCATTCCTATGCGGGCTCGGCTTCTCAGTGCTGAAGATCAGCGAATACTCGACCAAGATCAGTCACGGAATCACGCCCGGCACCAACGAGTTCTGGATGTACTTCTACATCCTGACCGGCCTGCATTTCTTTCACCTGCTGATCGGCATGTGCCTGCTCGTCTACATGATGGTCAAGTCGAGCAAGCCTTCGCTGAGTGTCAAGGAGTTCGCCTACGTCGAAGGCGGTGCGTGCTTCTGGCACATGGTGGATCTGCTGTGGATCGTGCTCTTCCCGCTGCTGTACTTCGTGAGGTGAGAACGCCGTGATCGACGCCACCGCAGTGACTTTCCGCGACCTCCTGCGCGGACCGTTCTCTCTCGTCTGGCTGGGCCTCATCGGTGCGACGCTTCTCTCCTGGTACCTCGGCGCCGATCACGGTGTCCACGACCGTCACGTCGCGACGACCTTGATCCTGATCGTGGCCTTCGTCAAGGTCCGGTTCGTCGGCTTGTATTTCATGGAGCTGCGCGATGCGCCGCGGCGACTGCGCGCCCTCTTCGAAATGCACTGCGCGATAGTGTGCACCGCGATGGTGACGGTGTACTTCGTTCTCTGATGGCGAGTCAGTTGGGTCTACCGGTGATGCCATAGGCGACCATCATCGTGATCTCCTTGACCATCCTTGCCCGACTCGGGGAGCGAAAGCCGACCGGCACGATCCAGTCCTCCAGAACGACGGCACCGATGATCATCGCGGCCACCGATGCGATCGTCGCCGGCGGGTCGAGGCGGTCGAGGTGGTGATCGCTGGCGATCTCGAGACCCGCGTCGTGCACACCTCGGAGGCCTTCGCGAAGACGCACACTGATGGAGAGCGCGGACTGGTGCAGGGTGTTGGCGGGATCGGCCCGGGCCTCCATCAACTCCTGGAAGAGCCGGCGATCCTGCTGCACGAGTTTGAACAGTCCGTCGACCAGGCTTTCCGCCAGCTGCTCGACCGAGGAGTCGGTACTGAACTCGTGCCACGACTGAATCCAGCCGTCGATGAACTCGGAGAACGGCTCGATGATGGCTGCCTCGAAAAGATCGGACTTCGAGCCGAACTGGCGAAACAACGTGGGCTCGGCGATCCCGGCCTTTGCCGCGATCTCTTTGGTCGTCGTGGACTTGTACCCGTTGGCCGCGAAGAGCGTTCGTGCCGCCGCGAGTGTCCGGGCCCGGGCGCCGTTACGAGAAGTGCTGTGCCCCGCGCCTTGTTGCATGCGCCGATCCTACGGCAGCGCTCTGGGCTGACCTCGCCCGATCCAGCGTCAGTGCAAGTGACACTTGCATTTGTGAGCCACTGCGACTCATAATGCAAGCGGCACTTGCATTGGCGGGCGACCGATTGGACTGACTGTGGCGACGATCCAGCGTGGGCAGATGCCTGTCGACGGCGTCGTCGCCGACCCGAAGGCAACCAACCCGCGTCCCGTGCTCTGGTGGGCCGGCATGGGTGGACTGCTGCTGGTATTTCAGATCTACGTGCTGGGCAGCTGGATCTTCGGTCCGAACTTCGTCTCGACAGATCCCGGATCCGATCCGATTCCGGCCTGGCAATCGGCGACGTTGACCGGGCTGCAGATCGTGATTCCGGTTGTGGCGGTGGTCCTGCTGTACCTCTGGGTGATCCGGCCGTGGCGTAAGCACGGCTACCTGACGACCGACGCGATGATCGCTCTTGCCGCATCGACGGTGTTCTTCTGGGACATGGTCATGAACTACACGTCGGTGACCCTGTTCTATAACTCGCATCTGATCAATCGCGGAGCGTGGGCCAACGGAGCCTGGCCCACGTGGATCAGCCCGAGCGCGCATCGTCTTCCCGAGCCGCTGCTGATCGTGCCGCCGGCCTACACCGCGCTGGTGTACTCCCAAGTCATGATCGTTCTCTGGCTCATCCGGAAGGTCCGGGCTCGGTGGCCCAGGCTGGGTGTGCCGGGAGTTGTCGGCGCCATCATCGTCGGCCTGACAATCAGCGACACCCTCGTTGAAGGCTTGGTCCTGCGCACGGGGGTCTACGCCTATCCCGGCGGGATACGTGCCATCACCCTGTTCGCCGGCGAGACCCATCAGATACCGCTGTCAGAGACTCTCCTCTTCGGCGGGTTCGGGCTTGGCGCCATCGCATGTCTCAGCCACTTCCGCGATGATCGCGGACAGACCTTCGTCGAGCGCGGGATCAACACCCTGAAGCTGGGTGTCAAGGGACGACAGTTGGTGAAGTTTTTCGCGATCTACGGCGCCATCCACCTGAGTTTCGTTCTGCTGTACATGATTCCGCAGCAATTCTTTTCCTTGCACTCCGGCCCGTTCCCCGAGGGCTATCCGTCCTACCTGGTGAATGACATGTGCGCATCGGGCGCCGACGGCACAACCTGCCCGGGGCCCGGTGTACCCATGCCAAGACCGCCCTACCAAACAGGAGACTGATATGCGCACTGACGGCTTCCATCCAAAGGTTCTCAAGTTCTGTGCCTACACGGGATTCGCGTTTGCCTTCTTCTGGCCGTTTGCCGCGATCGTCGTCGCGAGTTGTCAATACATCCTGCCGCCGTCCGCGGCCGACTCGCCCGCCAAGGTCGTATCCGACTATCTCGCCCATACGACGGGAATCAGGATTGCGACGGTGATCTTCATCTTCTCCAGCATCCTGTACACGACGTGGAGCGCCAGCATCATTCAGATGATGCGGCGACGGGAGCGGCAGTGGCCGATCCTGTTCAACATCATGCTGATTGCGGTCGCCTGCGAAGTTGTGGTGGTGATGTTCATCGGCTTCTTCTTCGGAGCTGCCGCATGGCGTCCCGGTGAGACGAGTCCTGAAGTGACGCAGGCTTTCAACGACCTCGGCTGGCTGGGCGTGCTTTTCACCGGGGCTCCGTTCGCGCTCTTTCAGATCGCGCTGGCGGTGAGCATCTTGATGGACAAGAGCGCCCGGCCGGCGTTCCCGCGGTGGTCGGCGTACTTCAATCTCTTCGCGAGCTTCTTCATGTGTGAAGCCAGCCTGCTGCTGTTCTTCAAGACCGGCCCGTTCTCGCAGAACGGAGTGTTGGTGTTCTACGTACCGATGATCGTCTTCTTCGCGTGGATCGTGATCTTCTCGGTGCTGACGATCCGCGCCATCAACGCCGAGGTAGCAGCGGGCGAACATGTGTCGATTCGACCCGATGATGTGGTGAGTGCTGCCGCTCGCTAGTCGGTGTCGCCGCACCGAAAAGGAACACCGGCCAGGCATTCTGGTACGCCGAGGTTGCCCGCCATGAGCACCTTCACACCGACGATGGACAACGGAACGACTCGGTGTTCAACGGTTGCCGCTCATCCCTCCGGCGCAGCCATTCGTACAGCAGCACGAAGGACACCGCGCACATCATGGTGGTCGTGACCACTGTCCAGAATTGCCAACTGGAGGCGAACTCGGGCGCCAGGTAGGGGATGAACAAGAACCCCAGTGATCCAGGTCCCAGCAGTGTTGCCCACACGAAGATCCTCGATGATCCTCGTGCGGTGTTGCGTCCCAGCAACATTGGAACGCCAAATGCCACGGCGCCGACTTGCACCATGGTCAGGCCAATCAGGTCCAGTGGATCGTCGAGGAGTGACTGCACCCACCACCACAAGGCGAAAGCCAGCGACTGAAACGCTGCCACCAGCAGGCAAACTGCGACAGTCGGCAGCCCTGAACGCTGGTAGCGGATCCAGTGAAACAACATGATGAACTCGATCAGATTCGAGACGACCATGCCGTACCAGAACAACACGAACATGGGATGACCGATGTCATGCACGAAATGCTGGTAGTGCAGGGAGTACGTCAGGTCGTGGGCAAGCATGACGATCGTTGTCCCCAACGGCTGACCGGCGACCCGTTGGGTGAAGCCCAGTCGCAGCGCTTCGCCGATCTGTGCGAAGCCACCAAGCCAACCGAAAAGTACCAGTACGACAACGATGGCGGTGTGTTCGTCGATCGTGCGCATGACCTCTGTCACGTCATACATCGCCACCGCTTCCCTCGCAACCGGCACGGTCTGCTTCGGCGCTATGCATCGAAGTGTCCAAGAGCGGTCTGCGCGGCCAACCGCCCCGGCCAGCCGCTCACCCCACCCCCGGGATGCGAACCGGCTCCGGCGTGGAAGTAGTTCTGCACCGGTGAGCGGTACCCGCCGAGACCTGGTGCCGGCCGGTTCATCGCCAACCGCAGCGGAGTCATGTCGACGTGGAAGTAAGAGCCGTTCGGAGTGGCGAACTGGTCACCGAAATCGGCTGGGCTGGTTTCGATCCGGCCGATCTCGGCGTCGAACCCGGCGAGGTGAGTGGTCACCGAATCCATGATTGACGCCGACATCGCCGCCTTGGTCTTCTCCCAGCCGTCACGGGGTTGGGCAGGGACGTTCGATGCCAGATAGACGACGTCCTGGCCCTCGGGCGCCAGCCCAGAATCGTTGGCGGACAACACCGCCATGTAGACGGGCGGCTTGGCCAAGGACTCGCCCGCACGAATGGCTTGCAGCTGTCGGATGTTCTCGTCGAACGTGCCCGTCATCAGGGCGGTCTTGCGGATGTCGAATCCGTCGATCTTCGCGCGCTGTGCCGCGCCCCTGGGGTAGGTGGCTCGCCCGGACAGGGCGACATCGATTTTGAAGGTCGCCGAATTGTTCCCGCTGGCAGGCAGAATCGCGACTTTGGCCCGGGTCGCCGTATCCAGCACGCCGTCCTCGAGCAGACCCCCGTAGGCCAGCTGGGGCGGCACTGCGGCCAACACCCCGCGGCTGGCGCCGATCTCGGTGCCGTCGGCCAGTGCGACGCCCGTGGCCCGGTTGCCGACGACGTTCACGAGGTCGACGGCGGTACCGGTGCGGATGTGCGCGCCGCGTTCGGTCGCATACGCGGCCATCGCGGACATCACCGCACCCATTCCGCCGCGCGGCCGGATCACGCCCGGCTTGCGGTGTACCGCAGCCAGCCCGACACAGTAGAAGCCGCCGCCGTCGTGGTCGATCGGGCCGATCATGCTGCCCCAATAGGTAGCCAGGGAACGCATCTGGTCGGATTCGAACGTGTCGGCCATCAGATCGACCAGGTTGTGCGACATGATGCGGCCCAACTGACGCCGAATCGCCCGGCTGGGTGCGAGTTTGAGCATCAGCTTGCCCAACTCGGCTTTCGGTAGTTGTGCGGGATGATGCGGCATGACCGTGCTCAGTGCCGCGAAGATCCACGACAGCGCAGGCTGCAGATCGGCGTAACGGCGGGCGTCCGCCGCGGAGTACCGGCGCACCTCGGCCAGTGTTCGGTTCAGATCATGGAACAGGAGCAGGGTTGAGCCGTCCTCGCCGATCCAGCCGTAGGGCGCCTCCACTGGTGTGCCGCGGTAGCCGTACCGGTGCAGGTCGAGGTCGGAGATGAAACTCGTACACGACATGAACATGTCGTCCATCGCGCCGAGGCTCAGGATGTGGTGTGGCGCCTCCGGACAGAACGGCCCACTGTTGGCCAGACCGCCCAGGTGCGGGCGCTGCTCCAGAACCAGCACGGAGGCCCCGGAAGCCGACAGCGTGCACGCGGCACTCAATCCGTTGTGGCCACCGCCCACCACGATGTAGTCATAGGTGTCGCTGAGCTCGCGTGTGTCCATGTCATCCCGTCGTTCAGAAGACGCTGGCGGCAGCTTGATTCGGCGTGAGCTCAGGATCGGGATCCGCGACCTGACCGCGCAGCGCCCGGAAGACCAGCCAACTCTGGATCACGATCCAGGTGGTGAACAGGATCAGCGGGGACCAGAACACCAGCAGACCGTTCCACGCGAACGGCCCACTGCGCGGGATGAAGGCGATCGCGCCGGCCTCGAACATGATCGTGATCCACAGCGACAGCCAACCCCACCACCGCGGGAACGGATTGTTCTTGATCAGCTGGGTGGCCGGGCGCAGGCAGATGACGGTGACCCCGATCCACATGAAGATGTAGAACTGGTCGGTGGTTGTCATGGTCAGCGACGCCAGTTCGTGCATGAGGGTGGTGACTTCTGGATTCTTGCGAGGGGCGGTGTAGGCGGCGACACCCCAAAACATCGGCGGGAGCATCAAAAACAGCGACATCAACGCGCCGCTGACCAAGGACAGGACGCTCCAGATCTTCAGCCCGCCGGTCTCCACTCTCGCCATCTG
This sequence comes from Mycobacterium sp. BK086, assembly GCA_004362315.1. GTDB lineage: Bacteria > Actinomycetota > Actinomycetes > Mycobacteriales > Mycobacteriaceae > Mycobacterium. Next base: position 275,814 of record SNWL01000006.1, on the reverse strand, counting down.
CACCGCGACCACGGCCAGGATCGGCATCATGAAAGCGCCGGTCCAACTACAGATCACCGCGCCCCACTTGATGCGGGTGCTGTTGTGGGCGTACCAGTCCGCGACCTGCTCGGCCGACCATGCCGGATTCTTCAGGGGAACCTGTTGCAGGAGAAGCGCAAACGCGGCGATGTAGACGAGCGCAAGGACGATGCCCCACCAGAGGATCGCGCGTTGGCTGCGCTCGGAGAACAGGCTTCGACCATTTGCCATGGTGACTCCTTTTGATTTGTGCACGTATGCGAATACTCGGCATGACGCCGGAAAGCCCTGTGTGGCAGATGAAGAGCAGATTTATTGCTAGAGCTGTCTCAAAATAGGCACGGCATTGCGGCGCTGTCAATGACCAGTTTTTCGCGGCACCGTGGCTCTCCCGCACTGCCCACATAGAATCTCCGCATGCCGACGGACGACACGACAGCGGGAATCGTCACAGCCGCGCGGGCGGTATTCATCCGCTACGGCGTGGCGCGGACCCGGATGGCCGACGTCGCCAAGGAAGCCGACTTGGCCCGTCAAACGCTGTACGACTTCGTCTCCGGCCGTGATCAGCTCATCGAGCTCGCGTTGGTGGCCTGCTGTGGTGAGCTGCAGCAACGCTTGGACGCCGCATTGGCCGATGGGCCGACTGACCTGCGCGATCGTTTCGTCGAGGCGCTGGCCCGCGCCGTGGAAATCGCAAGCACGGACGAGGAATTCGGCGCCTTGGCCGCTGCCCTTCCGTCCGAGACCGTCGATCGGATCATCGGCGGCGCCACTGCTGTGCAAGCACTGTTGGCCAAGAGTCTGCGACCAGTGCTCGAAGAAGCTGCTGCGGCCGGCCAGCTGCGGGCGGGTGTGAAAACCGACGAGGCAAGCCAGTGGTTGCTCGGCGTGATCAGTTTTGCCCTGTTGCGCGAAAACCACGATGACGCCGCACTGCGCAAGGAGTTTCGCACCTACGCGGTGCCGTCGGTTTTCACCGATCGCTGATCATCCGACAAGGCGACACTACTTGTCGTGGTGTCGCCCGGTGTTGTACGGTGGCGTGATGGCCACGGTCTCGGCGGATCGACCCGCGCCCTTCGCGACGGCTACGCCGGTCCGGCAGGTGCCGGCGCCGGTCATCTTGGCGGTCATCGGTGTGCTGATCGCCGGTTACGCGCTGTGGACATGGGGAGCCTGGCTCGCCTCGGGGCCCGCGCAGGTGACAGCGACCCGTGAACCCGGCGACACCTCGTGGTGGGTCGCTCGAATCTACGAGTCCATCATGGCCGTGGCGGTGGTGCTGATCGGCACTCACGTTGTGCGCCAATGCCTTCGCCAGCGTCGCCTCGCGTTCGATGCAGTGATCGTCATCGCGGGGTTCTTCACCCTGTTCTGGGACCCGATGGTCAACTGGATGCAGCCGAACTTCATGTACAGCTCGCAGTGGTTGAACCTCAACACCTGGGTTGCGCAGGCGCCGGGGGTGGTGAACCCGACTGCCGGACTGATGCCCCAACCGGTGTTCATCATGTTCATCTACCCGTTCGGGCTGTTGGGCTTCGCGATCATCATCAATCACGGCATGGGAGTCGTGCAGAGGCGCTTCCCCCAGATCAACACGTTGGCACTGATGGTATTCGCCTATTCCTACGGGCTGATCCTGGGTGCCTGCCTGGAGGCGCCGACGTTCCTGTCCAACCTGTGGGGCCTACCGGGCGCCCCAGCCGATTTCTCGCTGTTTGCCAACGGCCAGCGCTACGCGTGGGCCGAATACCTCACCACCGGAATCGTTTTCACCACGTTTGCCGCGGTTCGCTATTTCAAGAACGACAAAGGCGAGACGATTGTCGAACGAGGTCTGCATACGTTCCGGCCGGCCGTGCGAACGAGTGTGACCGTCTTCGCCACAGTCGCCATCTTCGCGATGTCGATGTGGGCCCTTCTGCTGGTGCAGATTCCGGCCGGGCTGCATGCGTCGCCGTATCCCGACGACTACCCAGCCCATCTGGTCAACGGGCTGTGCGATATTCCGGGCAATCCGAATTCGACGACGCCGACCGCCTACGGACCCTGCCCGGGCAGTCCCGGATTCCGGATGCCGGTCAACAACACATTCGTCTCGAACACCGGTCGCTGAAAACTACGACTTCTGGCGTTTCCGACGCGACGGCTTACCGTCAGCGGACAACACCGACGGCACCGCGAATTTGCGCAACTCCTCGCGTAAGGCTTCCGGTCTCGGGTCGTCGCGGAGCAGTGCGAATGTCAACACGCCCTGCAACCACCGGCTCGCTTCCTCCGGGGTGACGCCCGGCCGGAGTCGGCCGTCGGATTCGGCTCGCGCCAGCAGCGGGCGCAGGCTGGAGTGGATGAGTGCCTCGATGGGGTGGGATTCGCCGAACACGGCTTTGGCGCGATCGGGCGGCAGGGCGGCGGCCAGTGCTGCCAGTTCTGCGTCTCCATGCGTGACTTCGACTGCCCTGGCGAGAAATTCGACCAATGCCTCGTCGAGGTCCTCGGCCTCGCCGAGGTTCCATGAGTCGATCTGTTCCTGGAGTTCTTCGCAGCACTGCACCATCGCCAGTTCCACCAGCTGGTCGCGGCTGGACACGGTGTAGTACAGGGTCTGCCGAACCACGCCCGCGGACCGCGCCACATCGGACATCGTGGTCCGATCCGGGCCGTACTTGATAAAGGCCTGCCGGGCCGCACGCACCACACTGGCCGTGGGTTCATCCATGCTGCAAGACTAGGCGGCGGACCTCACAGCGGATCGGTGCCCTCCTTGATCTGCACCGTGAGTGCCTTGTGCACTTCGTAACTGATGGCTCCCATCCAGATGGCGAAGGCCGCCAGCGGGATGTAGATCCCCACGATGCCGTTCCAGGCGAACGGGCCTGTCTTGAAGAACAAGACCATGCCCGCCGGCGTGATCAACAGCGCCGCCCAGGCCGTCAGGTATCCCAACCAGCGTGGCAGGATCGGCGGGTCGTTCTTGTCGATGAAGATCGCCGCCACGATGCACCACATCTGAACCCACAGCGACCAGATGACGGTGACGAACAGGATCCAGCCGACGTCGTGCAGCGCCTCGGTGACCTCGGCGGCACGTCCGTCGAAGCGAAACGCGGCCGCCATCCAGACCCCGATAGGGGTGATGAACTCCAGCGACAGCAGGCCGCACGAGACGAGCTGGGTGGCCGCCAAGGCGCGGGCGCCGTCAATGCGCTTGAGCTGTCCCGAAATCGCCGCCGCCCAGGGAACGAGCAATGCCGAAGCTGCCATCACGACCACGAGGCCGAGCTTGATCAAGATCGTGTTGTCCGCATAGAGCTGTTTGATTTCCTCAGCGGTGGCGCTCGGCCGCGAGGGCGGGAAAAACCCCATGACGAAGATGAAGGTGGCGAACCAGATGACCACCATGGTCGGGCCCGCCCAGATCAGGACGCGCTGAACCCGTGCTTCCATGCGCAATTCCTCTCAGGTAGGCGAGTTTTCAGCGCCGAGGTGACGCCGACTCATCCGGTACCCGATCCGAAAGCTAGCACGTGCTACGACACTACGACAATAGTTGTCGTAGTGTCGTGCGCTAAGGCAGTTCTGGCCTGGGGCCCTGCAGCCCCCACAGCGTCATCTGGGTGAGTTGGTCGATGAGGTATTCGAAGTCGCCCAGCTGCTGATCGGTGAACAACCAGTCGCGGTGCACGGTCGCCGAGAACGCCATGCCGATGATCAGTCGCACCGCAATGGCGTGGTCGGCCGTCCAGCCCCGCAACTCGGCTTCGACCGCGAAGATCTCGACAAGCGAGTCGATCACCGGGGTGAACGTGGTCCGCAGATCGCCGAGGCCTTCGCTTTCGCCCACGGACATCGCGGCCAGGAAAGCTTGCAGGAGGGCGCGCTCACCTTCCAACACGGCCCGAAGGCTTCCGAAGAACTCCCGGATCTCGGTCTCCGAATCGCGCGAGCCACGCGGACGTGCCGCCCAGGACTCCCGGAAATCGGTGAAGAAGCGCTCGACGGGACCGGCCACCGCTTCCTGGAACAGGGCCGCCTTCGACGGAAACTGCCGAAACAGCGTGCGCTCGGTGATGCCCGCGGCCGCGGCAATGTCCCGCGTGGTCGTTCCTCGATACCCGCGCTGCGCGAACATGTCGATCGCGGCCGCGAGCAGGCGCTCGCGGTTCTTCGCCGCTACCGCCCGGCGGCCGTCCGTCGTGTCAGTCAGCGTAGGAATCGATCATCGCGATGAGTCCGCGCCGCAGTTCCTGGTCATCGGACAGCGGGCCTGCGATGGCGGCGATGGTGGCGTCGCGGAAGGCGAGCCCGGCGCGCATCAGCTGGCTGGCCGCGACAAGGGTTCGGGTCGAACACACCTCGCGCATGCCAGGGTGCGCCACCTTCCGGACCGCTTGAGCAAATCGCAGCAGGTCCTCGACGCGGGCGCCGTCATGACCCGATTCGCGCCGCACGATCTCGGCCTCGAGGGCAGGGTCGGGGTATTCGAGTTCGATCGCGATCATCCGCTGGCGCGTCGACGGCTTCATGTCTTTGAGGATGCTCTGGTAACCGGGGTTGTAGGACACCACAAGTTGAAAGCCGTTCGCGGCCTTGATCGTCTGCCCGCCGAGCCGCTCCAGGCTCAGCTCGCGCCGATGATCGGCCAGCGAGTGGATCGCCACGACGGCGTCCTGCCGAGCCTCGACGATTTCATCGAGGTAGCAGATGCCGCCCTCACGGGCGGCCGTCGTCAGTGGGCCGTCAACCCAACGGGTTTCGCCACCGATCAACAGGAATCGGCCGAGTAGATCCGAGGCCGTCATATCCTCGTGGCACGACACCGTGTGCAGCGGAATCTGCAATGTCGCCGCCATGTGCTCGACCAGACGGGTTTTACCGCAGCCGGTCGGGCCCTTGAGCATCACCGGCAGACCCATGTCCCACGCCGCGCGGAACACCTCGACCTCGTTGCCGATCGGCAGGTAGTAGGGGACGTCCGCCGACTGGCGATCAGCGCTCACGCGCTCAAATTCCTGCACTGACATGCACACTCCTTTGTGGGTGACCTGTGCGCTGTGTTCCGCGAACCCGGCTCAGCGCTCCGCCGAACAAGTCCCGCACCTGCGGAGCCAGTTCAGCCGCGTCGCGTACCACGCGATGCTGGGCCAGCGGCCATATCGAATCGTCGGGTGTCGGACTCACCGACAAGCCAGCAATGGCGACGCCACGCAGGGCCGCCTCTTCGATGGCGAACCGGGAATCCTCTGTGGCATAACGACCTTCGTACCCGTGATCGAACACCACGCCGTCACCGATCACCACAACCAGCTGATGATCGGTACCGGCCCGCGTCGCGACGACGTTCGTCGCGTGCCGGATGGCGGCCCCCAGCCGGGTGAATCCGGACGGTCCGATGCTCAGCAGGCGTCGCTGCGCGGCGGCGGACCAGGGCTCGTCGAACGACTTCGCATGCAAGAAGCGCACATTGCGGCGGCCCTGGGAGTAGAAACCGTAGGTCGCGGTGCGCACTCCGAGCTGATCGAGGGCGGAGGTCACGTCGAAGGCGAGATTGCGCTGCGCGGCGAACACCATCTCACCGTCCGCGGTCTCGGCGGTCGAGCCCGTGGCGTCGAGCAGGATCAGCACCCCGAGGCGCTGAGACGTCCGTCGGGCCGCGGTGTACACCAGCGCTTCGCCGCCGTGGCCCGCCGCAACGCTGGTGTGCAGGTCGACGAGGGCGGAGAGGTCGAGGTTGTCGCCCATGGGCTCGGCGCGATGGGTCTCCCACGCCAAGCCCAGCCGCGCGAGTGCGCGCATGAGGGCGCGGTTCGGTTGCGCGCCAGTCGGTTCGACGTCGTCTGCGGGGGCGGGATCGAACTCGCCGACCAGCGTCCATTCTTCGTGATAGGTGCGACGGTGGGTGTCCCACTCGGGATAGGCGGCACCGACCACGAGTTCACCGGCCATCTCGATTCGCGCATCGCTGCCGGGCACCAGACGTCCCTTGGTGGAGTTTCCGCGCCCACGTCGTGCGCCCACGACGGGTACCTCGTCACCGGCGGTTCCGTCGCCGGGGGAGCGGCCCATGCCGAGCAATTTCTGCAGGGCCTCGCCGAAGGGGCTTCGCAGCGGTGCGGAGAACAGCTCCATGATGCGGCTGCGCTCGCCGGAGGCGGTGTCGTCGTCCTCCTCCTCGTCCGGTTCGGGCAGCGAGGCCGACTCCGCGAGATCCTTGCCGCTCGAATCATCTGCCGCGGAGGCATTTCCGGCTGAGAGGATCCGCGACGGTGTCAACTCACCGAACCACGAAGGCGGGGCCGGCAGTCTCTCGGTCGATCGCGCCCGCGACAGTGATTCGGCAGGCGCAGCCGATGGCCGGACCTCGGCGCCTGCGTCGTGCAGCGCGGCGAGGAAGGATCGCGGCAGCATCTGCTCGACTGCGGCGCACGACCGCAGCACTTCCAGCATCAGGTAGCGCTGCGCGATATCCGATCCGCCCCGATTGAGTTTGCGCAGAACATCTTTGCGGTATGCCCCAGACCGCTGCAGCGATGCCTGACAGATCACCAGGTATCGCGCTTCGACGCAGTCTTGGTCCAGGCCCACTGGGATGAAGATCGTCGACCCGTCACTGCTGCCGACCGTGCTCTGGGTGAACTCCAATGGCACGGGCTTGCCGGCTAGGGCACTTGCGAACAACGACAGCGCGAGGTTTCCTGCAGCCTGAGGCTTGGGGGAGTCTCGGTGGTCACTGACCCGGTCGATCGAACGGGATGACCTTCCGCTGCCACGGCGCATCGGGGGGAATCACCGCCTTTCCGTCCTGGTCAATGTAGCCCGAACTGCCATCGACCGGGTTGCTGTTGTTGTTGCGGTCCAGCGGTACGGCGGGGCCGGGGCATGGCCGGTCGGTGTTCTCGCCACAGATGCCCGAGGTGAAGTACGAGCGCTTCTGGATGTCTTCGTTCCATTCGGTGGAGTGCATACCGACCCAGAAGTTGGGCACGTTGTACCCGATGAACATGGTCCCCTGGATCACGAAGATCGCTGCGAGGGCCCTTACGACGGTCTTTCGGGTCTCGCCACCGCGGACATCTTCGATGCCGCGCTCAAAGACCATCTGTCCCTTGTCATTCAGGAAGTAGCGGAAGCATGCGACGGCACAGAAGACCGCGCCGATGGTCAGCGCTTCGTGAATGGGGAACTTGTGATAGGTATCGGGGAAGATGCCCCAGTGCCCGCCCTGGTAGGCGAAGATGCCCATCGGCAGCCACAGCAGACCTTCGAGGATGAAGTCGAAGACCATCATGAACGCGTAGCAGCTCGCGATCAGTCCCAGGTTGCTCAGCTTCGGAAAGCGTTGGCGCACAGTGCGCATGAACCACGAGCCGATCAGCATGACGATGACGAAGATGTAGCAGTACGCGAACGGGGTGAACAGAATCGGCTCGCTCAGCATCGCCCCCGGCCTGCCGAACGAGTTCCAGCCCGGTACGGAGTTCACCCAGGAGCCGAAGTTGAGCATCCAGGTGTTGTAGGTGAACCAGTGTCCGCCGTAGGACGATAGCGGGTCCTGGAACCACACCGTCAAGAACGAGATGACGAGGATGCCGTCGATGCCGAGCTTGCGGTCACGCAGCCAGGGCCGGATGACGAACCAGTAGGTCAGGCCCAGCGTGGCCGGGATCGATCCGACCTGCCACGCGATGAGGATCCCTTTCATCAGCGCGGGAGGCTCGGAAGGACCGCTGGGCACGCGGACGAAGAACGGTCCGGTGACCCACTTGATCAGGACGTAGCACTCGAACAACACCAGCAGCACGCCGAGGGCCGCGAAGATGTTGACCGGCAGATTCCGCTTGGGTTGCGACGCGGAGTCGACCGGGGCCGAGGTTGCCGTGATGGTGCGGTCCAGGTGCCGGGTCATGGTCTTCCTCTCGTCGGCACAGAAGCCGTCGGTGTGACGTGCGTTACCGCCAATATAGCGTCAGCACTTGCTGACATCAATAGTCATGCTTACATCGCGATCGAGCTATTTGCACAGCTCACATGCGCGGATACGTATATGAGACGTCAAATCTCAACAGATGTGCGGAGCGGCGTCAGGAATGGCGGTGGGCGATGCCGTCGACGATCAGTCGCGCCATCTCGCGGACCATGCGGGTCCGGCCCGGCGTGCGCCGGTTCGCCGGGTAAGCCCAATCGCCGAGCAGAACCGAGCCGATGATCATGCTCGCGACGGCGCCGATCGTGGCCGGCGGGTCGACGTAGACGAGCTCCCTGGCGCGCGCGATATCGACACCGACGTCGAGAACGGCGCTGAAACCCTCCCGGAACTGCGCACTGATCGCGACAGCCGATTGGTGCAGCGCCGACTGCGGATCGGAACGCGCGGCCATCAGCTCCCGGAAGATCCGGCGATCCTCCCAGATCAAGGTGTAGAGGCCGTCCACAAGATCTTCGGCGAGCTGCTCGAGGGTGATTTCGGTGGGCGTCGCGTCCCACGATCGCGTCCATTCGTCCACGACTCGGTTGAACGGTTCGAGAATGCTGGCCTCGAACAGCTCGACCTTGGAGCCGAAGTGGCGAAAGACCGTCGGCTCGGCGACCTTGGCCCGCGCGCTGATCTCTTTCGTGGTGGTCGACTGGAAGCCCTGTTTGGTGAAGAGGTCGTGGGCGGCCTTCAGAATGCGGGCGCGAAGATCCCCGCCGCTGTCGGAAGGGGGCGCGACCACGGGTGACACACTACTGCTTGCTCCCTGAATCTCCGGCGAGGCCGATTTTTGAGTTGCTATGCTTCAAAAATATGGGCACCTACGATCCCGCCACCGTCCTTGCCGCGATAACGGCCAACGCCGTCGCGGTGGTGTCCATCGGTGGCCTGTCGATCCTGGCGATGTTCGTCTTCTTCATCGAGGGCGCGCGGATGGGCAGACGCGATCGCGTGTACCCGATGGCGCTGTGGATGACCGCGCTGTGGTGGCCGCACGACGGTTCGTACCTGCTGCACTTCAATGACTGGTTCGGTGGGCGTTACGACCACTGGTTCATGCAGATGTTCTGGTTCGCGATCGTCGTCACGTTCCTCGCCGAATCGGTGTATGCCTGGCAGACCATGAAATACGGGCGCGACGAACTGTCGCCCGGGCGCACCGACGCACAGCATCGTCTGCGGATTCTGGGTGCGTTGGCGGCAGGTGTGATCAGCTGGGCCCTGGTCAAGGGCGCGCTCAATGACGATCTGTATCTGTTGTCGTTCATGGCGACGTTGTTGTGGGGCGCGCCGTCGGCCAGCGCGCTACTGGGTCGCCGGCCCGACGGTCGCGGGCAGTCGATGCTGGAGTGGATCTGCTACAGCGTGATGGCCGTGTGCTATTCGATCGTGTCGATCGCCTTCTTCGGCGGCGGGTTCTTCCACTCGTGGCCCTATGTCGGGATCTGTCTCGCGGCGTGCGTGTGGAGTTTCGTCGTCATCGCCGATGCGCGCCGTGCGGGCGTGCCGTTCGCGTCGTGGACGCCGCGATCCGCCACTCATGCACTGGCGCAGTGATACCCGCTGTCGCCGCTGGCCGGGTGTATGGCGTTCGACCGTTAACGATCGTTGGATTCGGACACGCCCCTGCTCAGGCCGAGCGGCCGGCGTTCGCTTTGCGCGCCGGCTTGCGGCCGGTGTCCGGCTGGCGGTCCCGGGCCAGCCACTCCAGGCTGGACAGCGACATGCCGGTGAGGACATCGTCCAGCGCGGCCAGCTTCAACGACTGGGCCGGCCAGAATGCGGTGGAATCGATCAGCCCGTGTGTGGCGTGCACAGCGCTGGTCAGCAGCTCGCGGCTGTTGCCCGGGTAGCACGCGTCGAGGCAGTCGACCCAGCGGTCGATGTACCGGTTGATGCGGGAGCGCAGCCGGGGGCGGTACTGCTGGGGGATCGAATTCCGGCTCCTGGTCCACACGCTCATCAGCTCACGTTCTTCCAGTGCTCGCTGCACGTGGCCACGGATCAGATGTTCGAGCTCCTCGCGTGGATTGTCGAACTCGCCGCCGGTCGACATCAGGACGCGGTCGATCGCCTCGTCGACCAGGGTGATCAGGATTTCGTCCTTGCCGCTGAAATAGCGATAGATCGCGGGGCCTGACATACCGGCCCGCTCACCGATCAGATCGACCCCGACGCCGTCGTATCCGCGCTCGTGGAACAGGTGCATCGCGGCGCGAAGGATCCGCTCTGAACGCTCGTTTCGTGTGGTCGCCACGCATCCACGTTAGCGCAGGGCCATCGTTCCGACGTGCTCCACCGCGGATCTTCCGGGTGAGCCGCGGTTGCGCTACGCTAACGACCGTTCACAAATTGGGCATCGGAGTGATGATGAGTTCAGTCGTTGTGGTGGGTGCCGGGCTGTCCGGACTGGCGGCCGGTTACCGGCTGGCGGAGAGCGGGGCGACGGTTGTCGTGCTCGAGGCGGGTGCTCGCCCTGGCGGCCGGGTGGGTACCGAAGTGCACGGTGGCTACGTCGTCGACACCGGGCCGGATGCACTGACCGCCGGCTATTCGAGCTACCTGAAGCTCATCGGTGACTTGGGCCTGCAGGGGCGAGTCGCCGACACCGCCGCGGTGATCGGGCTGGTGCGGGGCGGCCGGATCGTCGATATCGATCCCGGCAAGCCGTGGCGACTTCCGTTCACGCCCGCGCTGAGTCTCGGTGCCAAGCTCAGGATGATCAGGGGAATTGTCCGGCAGCGCTCGGCTATTGCGGGTGTCGACTCCTACGACATGGTCAGCTCGGCCGCGCTCGACAACCCGGATCGCACCGCGGCGGAGTTCGCGGCCGAGCAATTCGGCGACGAGGTCGCCGACTACCTCATCGACCCGTTGATGCGGCTGACGGTGGGTAGCGGCGCGGCCAACGCGTCGACGGTGAACGTGCTCGGAGCCCTTGGCGCGTGGTCGAGTTCGCTGCAAACGGTGCGCGGTGGACTCGGATTCGTCACCGACGAACTCGCCAAGCGTCTCGACGTGCGGTACGGGGCGACCGTGACCAGAGTCGACGAGACCGCGGCGGGGGTCAGTGTCGGATACCGTGACGAGTCAGGTGAGCACGAGATCAGCGCCGAGGGTTGCGTGATCGGCGCGATGTACAACCGGGCGACGGAGATCTGGCCGACACTGTCGGCCGCCTCGCCGGCCTTCGGTGACAAACTGCGCAACGTCAAGCTGATCAGTGTGTCGCTGGGCTACTCGGTGCGCGCACGAACGGCGGCGTATCCGGTCCTGGTTCCCACTGTGGAGAACCGGGAGGCGTTGCTGATCTTCATGCAGCACAACAAGTGTGCCGACCGGGCCCCGGCCGGCCACAGCCTGGTGACAATCTACACCGACACCACCGTCACCGATGCCTTCCTCGACCGCACCGATGGTGAACTGGAACTGTGGGCGGCCGGCATCATCGAGGGGCTCTGCCCGGAACTGGCGGGGCATCGCGATATGAGCGTGGTGACACGGTGGCCGGTAGCCGGTTACCTGGCTGAGCCGGGCTTCTGGCAGCGCTCCAGTGGGCTGCTTCATGCGCTGCCGCAGGACGGCCCGGTCAAGGTGGCCGGCGATCTGTTCGGTGCGGGTTCGATGGAATCGGCGACTCGCTGGGGCGACCGTGCCGCCGCAGAACTGTTGCGGCGCAATCGGTAATCACCGGTGAACGCACGCAATCAGCGGATCTGTGCGTGGGCCGGCCCGGTGGCGGCCATCGTGTGGCTGGTCGGATTGCTCGTTTTGGCGCGGTTCATCCCGCCCATCGCCCCGAGCCTGGGACCGGCCGAGGTCGCCGCGCGCTACGCCAACAACACCGTCGGTATCCGGGCCGGCATGGTCTGCGTCCTCGCAGGCGGCGCACTGTATGGGGCGTGGACCGCGGTGATCACGGTGCAGCTCAAGCGAATCGAAGGTAGCTCGTCGGTGATGGCCTACACCCAACTGGCGTTGGGGGCGGCGTTCATCATCATCTTCGTCATCCCGTCGGTGTTCTGGCAGGCGGCGGCCTTCCGGCCCGAGGACAATATCGAGATCACCCAGCGGCTCAACGATCTGGCGTGGTTGTGCTTCCTCATTCCGGTGCCCGTCATCACGGTCCAGGGCTTGGCGATCACGCTGGCGATCTTCGGTGACCGATCGGAACAGCCGGTCTTTCCTCGCTGGCTGGGTTGGTTCAACCTGTGGGCGCAGCTGATCTTCTTGCCGGGTACGTTGATCCCGTTCTTCAAAGACGGGGTGCTCGCGTGGAATGGCCTGCTGGCGTTCTGGATACCGGTAGCCGTGTTCACCGCGTGGATGATCACCCTGTCGCTCATGCTGTTCCGGGCGATCACAGACGAGGAGCAACAGTACGCGCTGGGTCGAGGTGTTCAGCCACAAGCTTCTCCAGGTGCGTGACGCGCTCGAGAACTGTGGATTCGCGGTTTGAGCCGTCGTCATTCTTGATCGCGCCGGCGGTCACGATTGTCGTCACCACGACCCAGATGAAGTAGAACGTCACGGGCATCCAGAATCCGAGGACACCGTTCCACGCGAGTGGTCCGGTCTTGAAGATGTAGACACCGAAGGTGAATCCGACGCCCACCGCGCACCACAGCTGGAAGTAGGCGAACCAGCGCGGAAAGACCGGCTCCGGGCGTCGATCACGCAGGGTCAGCACAGCGAGCGCAACCATCTGGAACATGCCGGTGCAGACGATCCCGAGAAACGGGAGCCAGCCCAAGTCGTTGAACGTCTGGACTCGCGACGGATCGTCCGTCCGGAACGCGGCAACGAGCCAGAACGTGCACGGATAGACGAATTCGATGACCACACAACCTTGCGCGGCCACCCACGCCCACACCAGGGGCGCGCGAGATCCCTCGATACGGAGCATCTGCGCGCAGATCGCGCCACCCCAGGGCAACAGGAAAGCGGAGGCGAAGACACACAGCACCAGTCCCACTCGGATGCCGATCAGTCGGTGCTCATAAATCGCCGTGATGTGCTGGGCGCTGTCGGCAGGGGAGGGAGGCGGGACGAAGCCGGCCAGCCCTACCCAGCCGACGAGGAAGATCGCGATGAACCCGAATACGGAGTACACGCACCAGAGCTGAATTCGCTTGTCACTCATCGCTACTCTCCCTCGGCGATCGGGACGGGCGGCGGGAGATGGGTGCCCGCCGGAACGTGGAGTTGACCGTCGGTGCCGACATAGGCCGAGCCTCCGGTCCCGCCGGAGTTGTCGTTGCGTACCAGCGGAATCGCCGGTCCGGGGCAGGACCGCCCGGTGCTGCCGCCGCAGAGTCCGTCGAGAAAGTACGACCGTTGCTGGATGTCGTCGTTCCACTGACGGGAGTGCGCCCCGACAACCAGATGGGGCAGCGTGTAGATCCCCAGGAAGATGGCGTTGACCGCGCCGACGATCGCCAAGGCCCGGATGACCCCATGCCCCGCCGGTGAGGCTGTGACGTTCTCGGACCCGCGCTCGACGACGGTGCGGCCTCGGTCGTCCAAGAAGTGGCGCAGGAACGAGTAGGAGGTCAGCAGGATCCCGACGAGGAACGCCTCGTGCAGCGGAAAGGCGTGGTAGGTGTTGGGGAAGATGCTGAAATGTCCACCGGCATAGGTCCATACGCCCAGTGGCATGAAGATCACGCCTTCGAAGATGACGTCGAAGACGAACATGGCGACCCAACAGACGCCGAACAGGCCGAGCCTGCCCAGCCGCGGCCACCGGCTCGCGGACCACCTGATGGTGGCCACCCCGAACCGGACCGCGACGGTCATGATGACGACGTAGAGGCCGATGATCGTCAGCGGTGGTTCGACGACGGTGGCGCCGGGTGCGCCGTACGACAGCCACCCCGGGATGCTGTTGACCCAGGATCCCCGGTTGACCGACCACGAGTTGTAGGTGATCCACGGGCCGAAGTAATTCGACAGCGGGTCCTGGAAGAACAGGGTGCAGAACGCCAGCGTCAATGCGCCGTCGACGGTGACCTTCCGTTCACGCAACCACGGCCGCACGACGAACCACCACAGCAGCGCCAGCATCGCCGGGATCATGGTGAACTGCAGGACGGTCAGGAACACCTTCATGTACATCGGAGGATCGCTCGGCCCGACCGGAACCTGCACGAAATACGGGCCGGTGATCCACCGGATCAACACGAAGCCCATGAATGTCAGCCAGAGGGCGCCAAAGGACGCCCACCACAACACCGGCCGCAGCCGGCGCGGCTCGGGCGCAACCGGTACGGATCGGGCCCGACGGTGGGGGATCTCTGTGGACACGGCGAATCCTGTTCTGACCGCGACCGTCAGCCGCGGTCGTAGCGGTATTGCGGCGGGTAGTTGAGGCCGAAGTCCCGACCGTTGGCTCCCGCGCCGCGATTGTCGTTGCGCAGCAGGGGAACATCCGGTGCTGGGCACGCGATCCCTGGCCCCTCGCCGCACGTGTAGGTCAGGTAGGAGCGCTTCTGGATGTCTTCGTTCCATTGGGTCGACTGCGCGCCGAACCAGAGATTCGGCAGTGAATAGCCAAGCGTCATCGCGGCGGTGATGAGACCGAACACCGCGAGCAGTCGGATCGACGCGATCCGCTGGGGGCCTCCGCGGAGATGTTCTGTGCCGCGCTCGGCCAGACACTGCCCACGGTCATTGGCAAAGTACTTGATGCAGGCGAACATCGTGAAGATCGCACCGGTGGTCAGCGCCTCGTTGAGCGGATACGCGTGATAGGTGTCGGCGAAGATCTTCACATGGCCACCGGGATACTCCCACGAGCCCAGTGGCATGAAGACGATGCCCTCGAACACGATGTCGAACGGCACCATCACCGCCAGGCAGATCGTGACGAGGCCCAGCCGGCTGGTACCCGGCCACCGGGTCTTGGCGCGTCGCATGATCGCCGCACCCATCGTGGTCACCAGCATGAAGATCACGACATACGCGGGGGGGACGATCAGCAGGGGGTAGGCCACCTGGTGCGAAGGCGTCCCGGGCGCCAGCGCGCCGGGCAGGCTGTTCACCCAGGAGCCCATGTTCACCTGCCACGCGTTGTAGGCGTACCAGTGGTTGAAGTAGGCGCTCAGCGGATCCTGAAAGGCCAGAAGGAGAAACGACACCGCCATCAGGCCTTCGAGGCTGATGCGGCGCTCACGCCGCCACGGCCGGACCACCACCCGGTACAAGACCAGTGCCGCCGCGATGGGCAGAACCACCTGAAGGGTGATCAGGGCGACCTTCATCCAACCGGGAAGCGGTGTCGGTCCCGGATCGACGCGGTGGAAGAACGGGCCGGTCATCCATCGGACCGTGACGGCCACCTGGAGCGCGATCACCGTGGCGCCCAACGTTGCCCACCACTTGACGGCGGTCACCGGACGGTCGGGAGCCGCGGTGGGCCGGGCTGACGTTGACGCAGAGAGGGTGTCGCTCATGCGGACGCCCTTCTGGCGTAACGGGATTGGGTGGCGATGCGATCGCCGGCTGCCTGGCCCGAGACCAGGGCGCCGTTGATTCCGGGAATCGGCCCGATATCGCCGGCCAGCTGAACGCGCGCCGTGGAATCGGTTTCCCGCATGAAGCGATCGACGGCCTCGAAACGCCCCTTCGGCATGATGGGAACCACGTCGCGCCACCGTCCGATCTCGTAGTCGACGAGTGTCGAACTCAGATCGCCGTAGTAGGGCTTCACGAAGCCCAGCACCGCGTCGAGAACCTTCTCGTCGGGTGCGTCCAGATGGTCTAGGCACCATTCGTGGCGACAGAATGCGGTGATCATGCCCTGGCTTGGTCCGCAGCGGTTGTTGGCCTTGAGGTGGTCGACGATCACACCGCACAGGTCGGGTTGTTCGCGCGGAGAGCACATGATGTACGTCGCCGGGTTGGCCGGCCGCTCGGACAGCGCCAAGTGGGTGTTGACGCTGCAGATGTATTCGGTGTTCTCGTAGAACTCCCTGGCGAATCCCGCGAGCTGCGGGTAGAGCTCCAGCGCCACCCCGGTCGTGGTGGTGACGACCGCGTTGTCGAACTCCTCGGTCTGCTGCTCGCCGCCCTGCATG
Organism: Mycobacterium sp. BK086; assembly: GCA_004362315.1. Classification (GTDB taxonomy): domain Bacteria; phylum Actinomycetota; class Actinomycetes; order Mycobacteriales; family Mycobacteriaceae; genus Mycobacterium. The sequence goes on along the minus strand of SNWL01000006.1, from coordinate 259,737 downwards.
AAGGTCACCTCGACCTGGCGTCCGGTGTCGGTGACATTGAGTACCGGTGTGGAGAGACGGACATCGCTCAGCGTCGCCGCCATGGCCCGGGGCAGCGCGTCCATGCCGTCGTCCAGGCCGTAGAAGTACGGCTTGAAAAAGTTCTTCAACGTCCAGAGAAGTTGTCCCACTGACGCATACGACGGGTCGCTGAGCCAGGGCCCGCGAATGACGACGGCGGCGAGGTAGTCGAGAAGTTCCTGGTCCAGTTCACGCCGGCAGTACTCCGTCACGGTTTCGGTGTCAATGGCGGCGATACCGCTGGCGTCGACGTAGTTCAGGTCCTTCCAGTGTCGCGCCAGGAACAGTAGAAGCCGTGCCAGTTTTACCTTGCTCGATGCCGAAAGATACTTGGTTCCCAGCGTTTTGACGGGGCGCTTGAGGTCGAGGAAGTTGAGCTCGCCTGAGCGTGGCATGGCTCCGTATGCGTCGAACCTGTGCATCTGCGCACCCAGGCCGACCTGCTCCATCTCCCTGGTCGCCTCGTCATAGCTTCCGAGGTAGATGAACGCGCCGACGTCGAAGGTGAGGCCGTTGCGGCGAGTGGTCTTGATCCGGCCGCCGACCCTGTCGTCGGACTCGAACACGGTCGGTGCGCCACCCGCCTGCGTGATCCGGCGTGCCGCACCGAGTCCGGCGATACCCGCACCGATAACGGCCGTTCTCATCATGGGCCCAGCGTAACCCTTAAATGATTCCTGAATCAATACTGATTGATGATTTCACTTATATGCTGAACCTCGTGGTTGAACCCGCTGCCCGCGTGCCGTCTCGCGCGATCCGCCGTCAAGCGCAGACGCGTGCCGACTTGATCAGGGCCGCTGGGGAACTCATCGCAGAGCGTGGCCTCGACGGACTGCGGATCAGCGACATCACCGAGCGGGCGGACGTCGCGTTCGGAACGTTCTACAACCAGTTCAAGGCCAAGGACGATGTCATCGAGGCCGTCGTCGCCGACGCGCTCGTCGGCCTGGCCCGGTCGATCGAGGATTCACCCGCCAACGACGATCCCGCGGAGGCAGTCGCGGTGACCACCAGGGCGATCGTGCGGATCGCCTACGACAACCCCACGCTTGCTCGTTTGCTTGTCAACCTCGAGCAGGCTGAAGCTCGGTTCGAGCGGATCATCCGACCGCAAGCGGGTGCGACACTCGAGCGAGGAAGGGCTACAGGCGTATTCGTGATCGACGACCTCCCGACGGTGCTCACGATGTCGATCGCGGCGGCGTTCGAGGTGATTCGTGGCATCGTCGACGGCCGACTCGGTGACGGCGCCGACGTGACGTGCGCCGCGGCTCTGCTCCGCATGGCCGGAATGGATCCGGTGGCCGCAGCCGGCTACGCCAGGCGTCTATCGCCCTAGCGCCTCGAAGCTGTCCAGGTCGACGATCATGTTGGTCATCCGCTCGAGGTTGGCCAGTGACACCTCATCGGGTTGCATCGCGGGCTGCATCCGGCCGGCCCCAATGGTGTAGAGCCAGAACACCAGGCCGTGGAACGGCTGTTGACGGTAGGTCAGCCAGGCGTCTTCGGCGGGGAGCTGCGGACCGCCCGCAGCGGCCAGCCGATCGGTGTATAGGGCGATCAGGTCCCGTTCCCAGGCGCGCCGGTCCTCTACGGTCAGCGCGGAACTCAGTGCGTACGCGACGTCCATCGCCCACGAACCGCGGCTGATGAGCTGCCAGTCGTACAGCCCCATCCCGCCATCGGGCGTGAGATACCAATTGCGCGAGTGGACGTCGGAGTGCAGGAGCGTCGTCGGGGCAGACCTGTGCAGGGCCAGCGATGCCATCAGCGCATCGAAGATCTCATCGCGCCGGGTACGGAACGCGGCGGGAAACACCGACACCGCACGATCGAAGCCGATCACGGTGCGCTTGGGGAATGCGATGGTGTCATTGACATCGGTTTGCCAGCGCAGGGTGTCCTTCACGGCGGCCAGATCACCAGCAAAGCGCGGGCTTTCCCAGAGTGTTCCGTGCAGTGTGGCCAGCGTGGTCACGATCGATTCGGCGCGCTGACGGTCGATGTAATGCTTGGTGGGATCGCCGAACACGACACCGCGGGTGGTGGCGACGTCCTCCATCAGGAACATGGAACGGCCCGATCGGTTGTCGACGGCCAGGTAGTACCCGTGCGGGGCGTCGAGGTCCAGGCCTGGCCGGATCCGGTCGTAGAACAACGCCTCGCATTCCAGCGCGGCGGCGGGGACGGTCACCGCACGCGAGGTGAACTTCGGAGTCGACTTGCAGAACACCGATGTCGGCAGTCCGGCGGCCTGGCCCACATCGTTGTAATCGACGCGGAGTACCCGGCGGGTGGTTGATCCGTCGCTTCCCGATGTGGTCGATACGCCGGTAACCCAGGCGCCGGGGTGTCCCTTGCACAGGGCGGCGGTGAGCCATTCCGGGGTGAGGGCATCGACCGATGGTGGTATCTCGGCCAGCGAGGTCGGTTTCGGGCGGCGGAGCTGTTCATACAGCACGTGGGCGCCGATCCGGCCCACCTGGCTCGCGGTTCTGAGTTTCGTGGCGATGGGTCCGGACACGGGACCTCCTATGCGGGAGTTACCAATGGGTGGCCGGATTCCGTCGGAATCCGGCTGGCGCGCAGCATGGTTGCACTCATCGTCAACATCCAGACGAAGAAGGCGATCGCAAGGAGCCAGAACGCGATGAGGCCGTTCCAGGCGATCGGTCCGGTCTGGGTGAACACACAGAACGACCCGCCAGCCACGCCCAGGGCTGCCCAGAAGCAGACGTAGGCCGCCCACCGAGGAATGAGGGGTTGTGGCCTGCGGTCCAGCAGGATCGCCAGACCGCAGAGCACCATCTGCACGATCGCCGTGCCGACCACGCCGATATAGAGCAGCCAGCCGATGTCGTAGCAGAGCTGAACCAAGGCGGGATCGCGGTCGCTACGGAACGCCGCGGCCTGCCAGATCATCTGGGGAAAGATGAATTCGAGGATCAGACACGCCGCGACCAGGCTCTGAGCGGTCGCCAGTGGCGACGTCTCGCCGACACTGCGTCGGATCTGGTGTGTCAGTGCCGCGCCGTAACCGGCCAGCAGGGGAGCGGCGCTGGTGAGGATCAGCACTCCGATCCGGATCCGCGCACGGTCCTCGCTGAACATCCGTGCGACCTCGGTCGCTGTCATGTTCGGCGTCGGCGGCGGGAACCAGCCGGCGACCATCAGGCCGAGCCAGAACAGCGGCAGGAAGATCAGCCCGACCCAGACGCACAGCCGCTGATGTGCCTCGGTCATGGTTGACGTCCGGGTGTCCGGCTGGCTCGCACCGGGGGCCGCTTCTCAGCGAAAGCCGTTGTCGCCTCGTTGAAATCCGGCTGTTGCTGCAGCCAGCCCTGGGTGTCTGCCTCGAAATGGAGCTGATCGGGCAGCTCCGCATCGAAGGAACGTCGATGTGCGCGTTTGACCGCGCTCACGCTGCCCGCCAACGCGGCGATGTCTTGGCCCAGCGCGATCGCGGTGTCCAACGCGGTGCCGTCGTCACACACCCGGTTCACCAGCCCCCACTCCAGCGCCTCGGGTGCATGGATATCCCGCGCCAGCAGAGCGAGCTCGTTCGCCCGGCCGAGTCCGACGACGCGGGGCAGAAACCAGGTCAAACCCGCGTCGGGCAGCAGCCCGATTTTGGTGAAAGACAGCTGAATTCGTGCGGACACCGCGGCGACCCGCAGATCGCATGCCAGGGCGAGTGACACCCCGGCACCGGCGGCGACCCCGTTGAGGGCCGCGATGATCGGAATCTCCAAGCCAACCATGGTCTGTACCAGTGGGTTCCAGGTGTGCAGTAGGACATCGCGCGCGTTGCCGACGTCGCCGGAAATATCGGCGCCCGCGCAGAAGCCGCGTCCGGCGCCGGTCAAGACGACGGCGCGAACGTCAGGATCGGCCTCGAGCGACTGGAACGCCTCCGACAGCCGGTCGCCGGCGGCCGGAGTCACGGCATTGAGCCGGTGCGGCCGGTTGATGGTGACGATGCCGACGGCGCCGTCACGGGTGACCAGTACGTCGGTGTCGGTCAGTTCATCGGTCAGGGACGTCATCGATCTCTCCTCGCAGTCTCACCGCAGGCCGAGTGAGCCGCTGATGATCTCTCGTTGAATCTCGTTGGTGCCGGCATAGATCGGGAGGACCAGGGAGTGCCGGACATGGCTTTCCATGTCGTACTCGCAGGCGTATCCGTAGCCGCCCATCATCTGCATGCCTTCGAGCGCGATCTGTTTGGCCACCTCGGACGTCTTGACCTTCGCCATGGACGTCATCTTGGTGGTGACAGGATCGGGCCCTCGTTCCAACCGAGCGGCGACCTCGTAAGTGAGCAGGCGTGCACACTCCAGGTCGGTGGCGAGATCGGCCAACCGGTGCCGCAGCGCCTGGAACGTCCCGATCGTGGTGCCGAACTGTTTGCGTTCCTTGACGTAGGCGATCGTGTCGTCGAGCGCGCGCTGGCCCAGGCCGAGGCCGACCGCCGCACCGAGAAGGCGTTCCCCGTCCAGCCCCGCCATGATCTGCGGGAAACCGCGGCCCACGTCCCCCACAACGTTGTCGTCGGAGACGAAGCAATCGGTGAAGAAGACGTCGTTGACCTCGCGGCCGCCCAGCGTCGCGATACGGCGAGTCTCCACGCCCTCGGCATCGGCCGGGACCTGCAGAATCGTCAGTCCGGCATGGGGTTTGGCCTCGCGGCTGGTGCGGGCCACCAGTAGGATCCGGGTCGCCCGGTGCGCATACGAGCACCAGGTCTTCTGGCCGTTGAGTACGTAGCCGCCGCTGACCGGGGTGGCCGTGCAGGTGATCGCGGCGACGTCGGAACCAGCGCCGGGTTCGGAGATCGAGATCGACATGATCTCGCCGTCGGCGATAGCTGCCAGCGCCTCACCCTTTTGCTCTTCGGATCCGAACCGTTTGTAGCAGCCGGCGACCGTCGTCGTCGGCCCAAGTGCTTTCACCGGTGCGAGGCCGCGCCACAACTCCTCGAACAGGATCGTCTGCTCGACGTAGGTGCCGCCGGATCCGCCGTACTCCTCGGGGATGGCAACACCGAGCCAGCCCAGGTCGGCGAGCTTGCGGTACAGCGGCGTCGACTGGTCTTCTTCGTCGGGATCCAGCAGCGCTTCGCGCTGTTCGCGGGTCGCGCACTCGCGTGCACAGAAGTCCCGGACCGCCGTTTGGAAATCGAGTTGTTCGACGGTCAGGCTCATCCCTGCGGGAACCTCCGGTCGGGGAACAGCCCAGCCGCGACGCCGTTGCGCAGGACAGCGGGGGCACCGCCGGCCACGACGTTGGTCACGCAGTCTCGGTGAATCCGTTGAATGGCGAAATCTGTTGTCGGACCGTATCCGCCGTGCAGTTCCATCGCTTTGAGCGTGATCTGTGGGCCGACCGTGGCGCCGAAGAGTTTGGCCTGGGTGACCTCGGCGAGCCGGGGGAACCGGCCGTCGATCGCCGATGCCGCTGCGCGGTAAGCCAGCAGGCGCAGGGCTTCGATCTGTACCCACATGTCGGCGAGGTTGTGGTAGACGGACTGGAACTCGATGACAGGCTTGCCGAACGCCTCGCGGCGCTGCGTGTAAGCGGCGGCTTCGTCGTAGGCGGCTTGGCTGAATCCGAGCCAGAACCCGCAGTTGTGCAACCGCTCCAGGTTGAACGCCGTCATCAGTCGCGCGAACTGTCCAGGCCCGACGATGATGTTCTCGCCGGGCACCCGGACGTCGGTGAGAATCATCTCGCCGTGGTGGATACCACGGTCGCCGATGAACACCGGGCCGCGGCGGATCTCGACGCCGGGCATCGCGGTGTCGACGACAACGGCGCCAATTCCCTTGGCGCCGGGGATGTCATCGAATCGGACGAACGTGGCGTTGAGGTCGTTGACATTCGACCCGGTGAGAAAACTCTTGTGGCCGTTGACGATGAAATCGTCGCCATCGCGCACGGCCGTGGTGGTCAGGTGGGTCAGCGCCGATCCGGCATCGGGTTCGGTGAGCGCGATATTGCAGGCACGGCGACCTGCCACGATGTCGTGGAGGAACTTGTCCTTGACCGCGTCGTCGCCGAGCAGCAGCATCGAGGGGCCGGGGCCGCTGGTGCAGAACACCGGTTCGGGCGGTAACCACGACTGGGCGTGGCGGAACAGCGCCTCGACGACGATCAGATATTCGAGCGCGCCGCCGCCCTGGCCCCCGTATTCCGTCGGCATCGCGATCCCGAAGAAGCCTTCGGCGCCGACCCTGTCGAAGATCTCGCGGTAGGGCGCCTGATCGGACTCGTCCCAGGACGGGGCTTCATCGGCGAACGAGCGCCCCAGTTTCTCCGCGCGGGCCTGTAGGTCCTGCTGCTGGGGCGTGAGGGTGAAATCCATGGCTAGCGCCGGTCCTCTCGTGCGACCGTGAGGTTGAGATGTTCGAAATCGATTGTGTTGCCGCCGGTTCCGACGTCGCGCAACTTGTGTTTGAGCACCCGGCCGACTCCGTTTCTGGGCAGGGCGTCGATGACCTCGACGTAACGGGGGATCGCGAAATAGGGCAGTGAGTTCTTGAAGAAGTCGAACAGTTCGGCTGGTTCGATCGGGTTGTTCACCACGATGACCGCTTTGAGATCGTCCTCGCCGAGTTCGGAAGGCACTGCGTGCACGGCAGATTCGACGATGGCAGGGTGATGGTCGATGGCCTGCTCGACCTCGAAGCTGGAGATGTTTTCGCCGCGGCGGCGCAAACAGTCCTTCAACCGGTCGACGAAGGCGAAAGCCCCGCTGGGGAGGCGTCGCCCGAAATCGCCGGTGTGGTACCACAATCCGCGGAACGCCTCCACGGTCGCCGCAGGCTGCTCGAAATAACCCTCGAACATGGCATGCGGGGCCAACGGCCGAATGCAGATCTCGCCGGACGCCTCGCCCTCCAGCACGTTCCCGTCAGGATCGAGTAGCTCGACCTCGAGGTCGCGGGCGGCAATCCCGCAACCGTTGGGATCCCGGCGGTCGGACGACAGGGCGGTCAACGTCATTGGCATACATTCGGTCTGACCGAAGATATCGACCCAGGGATCCACGCCGAACCGCTCGCGGAACACGGCCTGCGACTCCAGGGAAAGCGGAGCGCACATGATCCGGCGGACACTGTGGTCCCGATCGCTGTCGCTGGGTTCGGTCGCCAGGATCGCTGCACCCATCGCGCCGACGGCGATCATCACCGTCGCGCCGACTTCTCTGGCGTGTGGGAAATAGCCTCGGGCGCTGAAGGTTCCCTCGAGGTAGGCAGGGATGCCGAAGAGTAGGGGAAGTGTCACGGTCACCAGGCGGGCGCCGGCGTGGAAGAGTGGCAGCCCGGCGAGCAGCACATCGGAGTCGTTGATCTCCAGTGCGTCCCCGATCAACTGTGCACTGCGGATGTAGTACCCGTGACTCGCGACGCACCCCTTGGGCAGCCCCGTCGTGCCCGACGTATACAGAATCGACATGGTGTCGGCGGCCGAGAATGACAGCGCAGGCACAGGGCCGTCGTGGTCGCGGATGGCGGTGTACGCCACCTCATCGCCCTCGGTGTCATCGAGCATGATGACGGTCTGCAACTCGGGTAGCTGCGCGCGGATCGGTGCCAGGGCTGCGCGGCCGGCGGCATCGGTGACCAGTACCCGGGAGCGGGACTGGCGGAGTTGATGCAGCAGGAATTCACCCTTGAGATACGCGTTGAGCGGGACCTGCGCGGCCCCGCTCTTGGCCAGCCCGTAGAAGAGCTCGAGTAGCTCGGGGCGGTTGGGCGCCAGCGTCGCGACCCGCTCACCCGGACCGGCGCCCAGGCTGGCAATGCCGGCCGCGATCCGATCCGAGAGGCGGTCCATCTCGGCGTAGGTGTAGGACTGCTCGTCCATGGCGCAGCAGACGTTGTCGGGAGTGGCTGCCGCACGTGCGCTGAGCAGCTCTGGAATTACGTGATTGGTCATCTCAAAAATAACTATATCGCTCGTGACTAGGCTCCGGTAGCCCCTTGTTAGGGGAGCGGCGCTAGCTGATCGACACGGGCGCGCAGGGCGGCTACGTCTGATTCCAGCTGCGCCTGGGATGCGACCGCGGCCGAGCCGGCTGTGCGGGCGGTCTCGGTCTGCTGGCGTTCGTCATCGCCGATCGCCCGCAGCAGCAACGCAACCGTGATGACGAACCAGCTGAAGTACACGCACAACGGAATCCACCAGGAGCCGACGCCGTTCCACGCGAACGGGCCGGATTTGAAGAACGGGATGATCGCGGCGGGGATCCAGATGATCGACACCCAGATGTTGAAATAGCCGAACCAGCGCGGGAACACCGGCTTCGCCCCCTTGTCGAGGAGGACCGCCAGACCCAGGGCCGCGACCTGGACGCAGGCCGAGGAGATGATGCCGAGGAACGTCAGCCACGCCATGTCGTTGAGCATCTGCACGATCTCCGGGCTCCACTCGTGGAGCCGATAGAGGGCGGTCTGCCAGACGGCGAACGGCAGCAGGAACTCGACGCACAGCAGACCGCCGGAGATCAGCTGAGTTTCGGCCAGCACCGAACGGACACCTTCCATACGGCGCACCTGCGCGGCGATCACCGCGCAGAACGGCACCAGCAGCGCGCACATGAAAACACTGATCACCAGACCGAGGCGAATCAGATTGGTGTTCTCGCTGAATTGAGCCACCAACTGCTCACGGGTGAGCGACGGGGCCGGGGGCGGGATGAACTTGCAGAGGAACGCGAATGCGGCCGCCCAGGTGAAGATCATCACCGGTCCGCACCAGACGCAGATCTTCTGGGCGGTGATGTTCATGTTGCGCATGACGGTGTCCTCTCTAGGATTCGTCGGCGATCGCGGTCTGCGCGGCCAACCGCCCGCACCAGCCGCTGATGGTTCCGCCGGGGTGGGAGCCTGCGCCGGCCAGATACAAACCCGGCACCGGGGTGGCGTAGCCGCCGAGTTCCGGCGCCGGTCGATTGGTGCCCAACCGCAGCGGTGTCATGTCGACGTGGAAGTAGCAGCCCTTGGGTGTGGCGAAGCGATCCTCGAAGTCCTTGGGCGTGTGCACGACCCGCCCGATCTCGGCGTCCAGGCCCGACAAGAACCGCTCGGCCGATTTCACGATCGTCTGGGTATAGAGATCCTTGTTCGCTTCCCAGCCGCCGATCGGCTCGGCGGGGACATTGGAGTGCAGGTACAGCACGTCCTGGCCGGCGGGTGCGATTGTGGGATCGCTGGCGGAGAGCACCGCCATGTACACCGGTGGGGTGTCGACGATCTGGCCCAGCTTGGTGGCCAACAGATGGCGGTAGTGCTCTTCCAGGGTGCCCGTCATCAGCGTGGTGCGCCGGACGTCGAAACCGTCGTGGCGTTTGGCGGCGGCCCTGGGGTAGTCGAGCCGGCCACCCACGGCGACGTCGATCTTGAAAGCCGCGACATTCACGCCGTTGGCCGGGATCATCGCGACCTTGTTGGTGAGCCTGCGGTCAAGGGTGCCCTGGGGTAGCAGCTTGGAGAGCGTGACCTGGGGGGCGCAGCTCGCCAGAACGCCTCGCCGGGCGCGCAATTCGGTGCCGTCGGTCAGCCGGACACCGTCGGCACGACCGGTGGACAGCAGGATCTCGTGGACACCCGCGCCGAGTCGGATCTCACCACCGTGGGCGGCAATCTTCCCGGCGAAGGCGTTCATCAGTCCGGTCATGCCACCCCGCGGGCGCAGGATGCCCTGTTTGCGGTGGGTGGCGTGATACCCCATCAGGTAGACCCCGGTGCCCTCCAAATCGGCAGGCCCGAGCATGGACGTCCAGTACGCCCACAGCCCTCGCATGGCATCGCTTTCGAAGGTTTCCGAGATCATCTCGAAGACGCTGAGCTTCAACATCTTCTGCAGTAGTGCCCGGGACTTCTTGTCCCGCATCAGCTTGAGCGCAAGCCTGGCCAGCTCGGCCTTGCCGAGTGAGGGGAATTGCACCACCAGCTTTTCGACCAGGTCCATGATGAGATCCAGGGTCGGCCGGATCTCGGCGTAGGTCGCCGCATCCTTGTTCGAGAAGCGCCTGATCTCCTTGAGCGTCCGGTCAAAGTCGCGGAACAGCAGGAGCGTGTCGCCGTCTTCGTTGATCCAGCCGTATGGCGCGTCCAACGGAATCGGCTCGTAGCCATGCTTCTTCAGGCCGAGTTCCTGAGTCAACGATGTCTGGGCCATCAGCATGTCGTCCATCGCTCCGACGGACAACAGGTGGTTGGGTGCCTCAGGTACCCAAGCCCGGCTCGCGGAGAGGCCGCCGATGAACGGCAACTGATCGACGACGACAACCGATTGCCCGGCTTCACCGAGCGTGCACGCGGCGGAGAGACCATTGTGGCCGGCCCCGATGACGATGTAGTCGAAAGTGTTGTTGGTCATCGTGATTGCACCATCTCAGGGTTGGTCGTGGCGTTCTGGGGCGGGGGAATCAGACGCATCTCGCCGGTGCCGAACCGGATCAGGACGTCGGTGGCGAGCAGGCCGAGCACGATGCTGACCGCGGCGGCGATCATCCGTACGCTGCCGGGGGCGTCGGTGTTCGTGATGGCGAAGTACGGTATCGCCAGCGCCCACGACGCCATGTATGTGGTGAACGGTATGAACGCCACGAACAGCTGGCGCACCCCGGTGAACAGCCAGTCCAGCCTCGTCACCACCACTGCGCCGAACAGCGACCCCAGGCTGTTGATCACCAACCAGCTGATCGGGAAGCCGGCCACGGTGAAGGGCTGGTCGCCGTAATAGACGTACAGCCCCGAGGACAGCATCGGGATCTCGAGCAGCACGTTCAGCACACCGAATACCGCGATGCCCGACCACATTTGAGACCGGCTGGCGCCCTTCTGGAATGCCTTGGCCATCACGTAGGACAGCCCGCCGAAGAACACGACGTAGGCCAGCACCACCCACACCGGCACACTGCGATCCAGGAACCGGTAGGCGATCGCGCCATCACCGGGAAAGTAACAGTGCCCGAGCACGTCGACAGTGGCCTCGTTGAACGAACAGACGTAGCCGCCGACGAGCATCAGCAGGAAGATCGGACGACCGGAGCGCCGCCATTCGATCAGTGCCGCGATGACGAACGCGGCCACGACGATCCCGAGGATCACGGTGATGACGAGCTGCGGTGTGGCCGGTGTGGTCATCGTCCACGGTGGTTCGGCGATGGCCAGATTGGTGGTTGTCATTTGACCGGTACCGCCCTGCGACTGGCGAACAGCCGGTTGACCCTGGCTGCCGCTTCCTGCCCACTGACCAATGCGCCGTTGAGGCCCGGGATGCGGTCGAGGTCGCTGGCGAACTGCACGCGCGCCCCGTGATCGATCTTCTTGCGGAAGTCGGCGATGACTTTGAAGCGGCCCTTGCCCAGTACCGGAACCGATTCGGGCCAGCGCATGAGCGCGTACTCCTCGAGTGTGCCGGGCAGGCTCCCGTAGTAGTAGGCCACGCGTTCCAGGGCATGGTCGAGGAGGTGCTGGTCGTCCTTGTCATCGGTGCGGTCGAGATAGGACGGTGACAGCAAGACGGAGATGAGGCCCTTGCCCGCCGGCGCGCGTCCGGGCGCCTTGTTGTGATCGGCGATCACCGCAATGGTGTCGGGATCGTCGTACGGCGAGATCATCGAAAACGTGCCCGGGTCATCAGGTCTGGCCGAAAAGCCAAGCGAGACATTGCCGAGGCGGTGATAGCGGGCGGTCTCGTAGAGTCCGCGGTGGTTGGAGTCCATCTGTGGGTACATCGACAGAGCCGGAGCTGCCGTCGTCGCGATGACGACCGTGTCGAACGTCTCGGTGCGCTCGCCGCTCGCCGCCGGCGACGTGTAGGTCACCTCCACCGCACTACCGGAGTCGGTGACATTGGTGACGGTGTGCTCGAGTCGCGTGTCGACCAGGGTCGCGAGCTTCACCGGCAGGCCGGCGACACCGGATGTCAGGTTGAACACCGATTTCACCAGCATGTTGCGGACGGTCCAGTGCAACAGGGCTACCGAGGTGTCGTGGTCGTCGTGCACCCAGGTACCGCTGACCAAAGGCGCCGAAATATAGCGTGCGAGTTCGGTGTTCAGCACCCGCTGGCTGTAGTCGAGCACCGTCTCGGTGTCGATTTCTGCCAGTCCGTCGTACGTGTCGTAGCCCAGCGACGCCCGATGCTTGAAGACGTCGGCGAAGAGCCGGAGCGCCTTGATCTTCGCGGGCCAGGAGATCACCTGAGTCGAGACACTCGAGCGGATCGGCTTGGCGAGGTCGAGATAGTGCTGTTTGCCCTGCCGTGGCATTCCGAACATCACCGGCGTCTCGACGAATTCGCCTGTCAGGCCCACCTCGTGGATCATCGCGACCGCTTCGCGGTAGGTGCCCAGATACACCGCGGTGCCCAGGTCCATGACGAAGTCACCCTTGCGGACGGTCCAGATGCGGCCACCGACCCGGTCGCGGGTTTCGAACACGGTGACCGCGAAGCCGGCCTTCTTGAGTTCGTAGGCGGCCGCCATACCGGCAGCGCCGCCACCGATCACCGCCGCCGTGCTGTGCACTGTCATGGATTCCTCTCGGGTAAGAGCTCGGGACGTTCGGGAGCGGACTCCCGCGAGATGGGCTTGGCCGGGTCGGGGCAGTCGTATGCGGTCGTGGGTCCGCATACGCCGCCGTTGCGCCATTCCCGTTCGATGAACGGCTTGGGCATCGGTCCCGAATGAAGTGCATAGAGCGAGTAGGGGATGTTGAAGGCGATGAGGATGGCGAGCTGGCAGTAGCCGGCGATGGCGCAGAACCTCGCGAACGTCTTGACGCCTTCACGTTTGAAGTTGAGCTTGTCGATACCGCGCTCGGGCCACGACCGGCCGGTGTCGTCGCGGAAGAAGTGCAGGCAGGACAAAATGATGAAAGTTCCTGGCCAGCTGAACATCTCGTAGAGGGGCCACTGATGGTCGGTGCCCGCGAAGATCGTCAGCGCCGGAATCGTCGACGAGTAACTGATCAGCTGGGTTCTGGTCATGATCAACTCGACGATGATGTCGCCGATGATCATCACGCCGTAGGTCTGCAATATCAGGCGCAGCGCGCTGCGCGACGGATCTTTGCGGCGCTGGTATGTCATGTAGCGCGAGCCCGCGTACCCGGACATGGCGCACATCCAGAGATAGGCGGTGAAGTACACCATGGGAACCGGGATCAGCTGGCCGTTGCCCGCGCTCCACCAGGGGATGTGGGGAAGCCAGCTGCCGAAGTTGACGAACGTCGTCGCGTACTGGAACTGGTAGGTGATCATGTTGATCCAGGGCTCCTGGAAGAACATGAGCCAGCCGGCGAGGAAGAACAGGCCGTCGAAACTGAATCGGCCGGTGCGGAGTTTGGGCCCGATCACGAAGTGCCACAGGATCCAGCCGGTGATGAGGATCCCGAAGACCACCTCGACGCAGCGAACCAGGATGACGTACCACGTGGGCTCCTGGCCCCGGCCCAGGGTGTTGGGCGTGAAATCGCCGGACAGCACCCACATCGACCAGCAGTAGGCGATCAACGCCAGCCACAGGAAGCCGTGGACGACCCATACCTTGGCCCAATTGCGGGCAGCATCATCGGGATTCGGGCCGGCCGCGACCGGGGTGGATACGCCCGCTGTTAACGGCCGTTCATTGGGCATGTGACGACGATAACATCATCGTCTGTTCGTGAACAGACGTTTTCTGTTTCTGAACAGATATCTGTTGCATGACAGATCGTGCGGTAGGCTCTGTGCGTGGTCGCCATGGTGAAGCGCCAGCCCAAGTCGAACCGGGAACGCGTCGAGGAATCCACCCTCGCGCTGGTCGCGTCCGCCATCGAGTTGTTCGCGAAGCAGGGTTATGAGCGGACCACCGCCGCCGAGATCGGGACCAACGCCGGCTTCAGCCGCAATATGGTGCGTGATCGGTATGGCTCGAAAGACGCCCTGCTGCAGACGGTCTTCGAGCAGTTCGCCCGCCAGCTGCTGCCTGCGGTGCGTGGCGAACGGACGGGAACTGGTCTGGACCATGTTCTCGGGCAACTCGACGATCTGCTCGGTGCCGTCGAGCGGGAACCGGAGACCATGCGCGCGATGATCGTGCTGACCTTCGAGACCCCGGGCCCGTTGCAGACGTTCGCGGGCTGGTTCGATCGGTTGATCGCCGAGTATGAATCCGAGCTGGCGGCCCACCTGGCGACCGGGCAGCGCGACGGTTCGGTCCGGCCGGATCTCGACCCGGCGCGCGAGGCGGAGGTCTTCGTGTCGTATGCGATCGGGCTGTGCTTCCGATCGGCGCTGCGCCGCGACGACTATGACTTCACCGGCGAGATCCGGGCATTCCGGGACCGCATCGCTGCGCAGTACGCGAGCACGTGACATCGGCGAGGCCGATAGCCTGACAACGATCGTTCACGAGTCGCTATAGTCACCTCCACCGACCAATTCGGAGGTGCTCATGAGTCGTATCGGTGTCTCGCTGCCGATGCTCAACCAGCCATACGACCGCTACCCAGAACTCGCCGCCCTCGCCGACGATGCCGGGTTCGATTCGTTGTGGGACTACGAATTCTTCCGCAACCCGTTCATCACCCACGCGCTCAACGCCAGGGCAACCTCGCGGATCAAGCTGGCGACCGGAATCGCGACGGCCGCCAGTCGCACTCCGTTCGAGATGGCGAACGCCGCCGCCGACGTCGACGAAATATCCGGTGGGCGAACGATTCTTGGGATCAGTACGGGCGGGGCCGGATGGACAGACGTATACAACGGCGCCGATATCAGCCATCCACTGCCGCGAATGCGGGAGTACATCGACGCGGTTCGCAAGGTATGGCGGCACTTCGAAACCGGTGAACCGATCGAGCACGAAGGCCGCTTCCTGCAGCTGGCCCAACCCCCCTTCAATCCATGGGGAGGGCGAGCATTGGTCCGCCCGCGGATACCGATCTACCTGGGCTCGCTCAAGCCGGCCATGCTGCAGATGGCGGGCGAGGTGGCGGACGGGGTGCTCGGCTACCTCAACACACCGAGCTTCGTCAGCGAACATGTGCGGCCCAATATCGCTGCGGGAGCTCAAAAGGCAGGGCGGGATCCCGCCGACATCGATATCGCGTCGCTGATCCTGTGCAGTGTTTCCGAAGACCGTGAGCAGGCGCGTCGCATCGCCCGCATCAACGTCGGCAACTACGTGGCGTTCCCGGTCAGTTCCACCGTGATCGAGTTCATGGGACTGCAGGACGACCGAGACGCTGCGGTCCAAGCGTTGTTCACCGAGGGCCCGGCCGCCTTGGAGAAGGCGACATCGGACGCACTCTTGGAGACCTTCGCGATCAGCGGCACGCCTGACGAGGCGCGGGAGCAGTTCGCGCGCTTCGACGGTCTACTCGAGCACATCGTGCTGCACACTCCCTACGTGCCGCCGATCACCGGCGCGGAAAGCGATGCGGCGTTTAGGAATATGGTCGCGACCTTCGCCCGCTGAACCGTCAGCTCGCCGCTGCTGCGGCCTGGCGGATCTGTTTGACCAGCGCGCGGTCGATCACGACCGTCGTCACGATCATCCAGGTCGCGTAGCCGACCAGTGGTATGTAGATGCCGACGAGGCCGTTCCAGGCGAATGGCCCGGTCTTGAAGAACAGCACCACCCCTGCGGGGAGGATCAGCATCGCGACCCAGATCTGCAGGTATCCGAGCCATCGAGGTAGCACCGGTTCCGCGGATCGATCGATGAGGATGGCGGCTCCGATCGCGATCAGCTGAACCCACAGCGACCAGATGACGGTGACGAACAGGATCCAGCCGAGATCGTGCAGGGCCTGCGTGATCTCCGGTCCGCGATCGTCGTACCGGAATGTGGCGGCCATC
Source organism: Mycobacterium sp. BK086 (assembly GCA_004362315.1). GTDB lineage: Bacteria > Actinomycetota > Actinomycetes > Mycobacteriales > Mycobacteriaceae > Mycobacterium. Next base: position 243,813 of record SNWL01000006.1, on the reverse strand, counting down.
CAAACCCCGATCGGGGTGATGAACTCCAATGACAGCAGTGCACACGAGACCATCTGGACGTCGGCGAGTGCCTTGGCGCCGGGGATCCGCTTGAGCTGGCCACTGATCGCCACCGCCCAGGGCACCAGCAACGCCGAACCGAGCATGGAGATCACCATGCCGATCTTGATGCCGGTGTGGTCGCGGGCGTAGCGCGCAACCACCTGTGCGGCAGAGTCACTCGGGGCCGAGGGCGGCATGAACCCCGCGATGAACACGAATGCCCCCAGCCAGAGCACCAGCATCGCGGGCCCGGTCCAGATGAGAACGCGTTGAACTCTGTATTCCATTGGCTAGTAGCTCCTAGGTAGTCCGAGAGATCGCTCCGCGACGAAGTTCAGGATCATCTCTTTCGAGACCGGGCCCATGTTGAGCATGCGGACCAGCCAGTAGTAGGGCGCCAGCCGGTATTCGTAGGTCACGCCGTTGCCGCCGAGCGTGTTGACCGCCGCATCGAGAGCCTCCAATCCGGCGGCCGCACCGAGATACTTTGACATGTTGGCCAATTCACCGACTTCCCGGTCATCGTCGTATCCCGCACATGCGCGGTCGGTGACGGCGCGGGCGGCTTCGATGCGCATGTGGGCGGCGGCCAGCGGGTGCGCCACGGCTTGATGCGCACCGATCGGCCGGTCCCACACCTGGCGCTGCTTTGCGTAGTCCACCGCGCGGCGCAGCGCGTATCGGCCCACACCCGTGCAGATCGAACTCGTCAGGATGCGTTCGGTATTGAGCCCCGTGAACGCGACCTTCAAGCCCGCGCCCTCGTCACCGATGAGGTGGTCGATGGGCACTTCGACGTCATCGAAGAACACCTGATGACTGCGGTCGGGTTGGTTCATCACGGTGCGGATCGGGGTCCAGGTCAGTCCCGGTGTCGACGTCGCCACCATGAACACCGACAGCCGGCCCGGCCCTGACTCCGCGGTCGCGGCCACCACCATCACCCAGTCCGCGGACTCCATACCGGTGATGAACACTTTCTGACCGTTGAGGATGTACCGATCGCCGGAACGGACTGCGCTGGTCGAGATCCGGTGAGCATTGGAACCGGCGCCCGGCTCGGTGATCGCGAAAGACAACCGGGTGCTGCCGGTGGCGATACCGGGTAGCCACCGCTCTTTCTGCCCGGGGCTGGCGCTGCGGTCCAGGATGGTGCCGGTGACGCCCGCGGAAAACAACAGTGCCAGCAGGGGGCAGCCCGCGAACGCCGTCTCTTCGACGACGGTCGCCAGCTCGCCGAGCCCCAGGCCGCCGCCACCGTACTCCGTCGGCAGGTGGACCCCGAGATATTCGCTGGCGCCCAGGGCATTCCACAGCTCCGCGCAGTGCCCGCCCTGGTCGACCTGTGCTTGGTAGTAGTCGGCGGCGCCGAATGACTCGACGAGTTGCCGCACCGCTGATCGGATCGCGGCCAACTCCGGTGCGGAGGCGGCGGTCATCGTGAACTCAGCAGCGCCCGGGTGAAGTCATGCCACTGGACCTCCTGGAGGTCCCCGTAACAGGACCGGCCCTCGCATTCCCAACGGACCAGGCAGACCCAGGTGTTCATCGTCGGCCACGCCGAGATGCGATTGGCCGCCACCACCTGACCCTGGATCCGGTACTCGCCGCCGGTGGCATCGGTGATCACCGCTTCGGCCGATCTCGGCATCAGCGTTGACGGGTCTCGGCGGGTGACCTTCTGGACGCGTATGAGGGGGATCAGCTGACCATCCCGTAGCACCCAGCCGCCCTTCGTCGCCTCGCCGCCGGGCACCGCGAAATGGCCCGTCCAGTCCGGATCGAGATCGGGGTCGTCGAATGCGGTTGCGCCGAACATGAAATCGTCGCCGAACACCCCGGTCATCCAGTCCATCGGGGGAGTCGGCGCGTGTGCTTCGCTGCGCGACTGACCCCACGAGCGGTCCCGCACGTTGGTGCAATCCACCTCGTAGGTGTCGCCGCGCAGCGTGAGTGAGCCGCGCACCCGCACCGCCTGTTCGAAGTGCAGGCCGGTCTCGAGCACCATGGGTTCCATCAGGGCTTCGGTCTCGATGTCGAACGCATTGCCGCGTGCGGGATCGGCATAACGCAACCGGTGCCGGCGCAACGGCTCGATCGTCTGCACGTGATAGCCGTTCTCGAACTGGTAGTCCCACAGGTCGCCGGCGAGCATGCCGTCATCGGCAAATGCGTTCCACGCGAACAACTCCGATTGCAGCACGTCAGTCTTGCAGCCACGCCACGCCCACGCGCCACCGGTGGCGACGCCGAGGTTCGGATGATGCCAGAGGTAGGTCATCGCATGGACATCGTGTTCAGGGATCGAAAAGCCGAAGTACTGAGTCTCACTCAGCGCGGGCGACGAGTTCGTGGCCCGATGTTCTGGATGCAGGAGATCGCACTCGGGTGTGCCGGGGATGAACGAGGTGTTCTTCTCGTCCCAGAAGGCCTTGCTTCCGAGTTCGGCGGTCATTCTGCCACCAACTTCCAGCACGGACGCAGCAGCGGTTCATGCGCGCTGCGTTCCTCCTCGGACATATTTCGTTGCAGGGCACTGACTGCCACGATCACCATGTAGGCGGCCAACTTCTTGTAGTAGCCGAAATCGCGAAGCGAGCGCCCGCCGGCGTCGCGGTAGCGGTCCAGCCACTCCGCCTCGCTGGGTGGCTGGGCGAAGGGGCTGCCGACAGGCGGGGCGAACAATTCATTGCTCAGACATTGAAGTGCGAGATCGGCTTCGGCGCGGCCCAGTGTCGACATCTCCCAGTCGAGTACTGCCACCAATTGCGTCCCGTTGAACAGATAGTTCTGCAGAGTCGTATCCCCGTGCAGGAGTTCGGGTTCCCCAGATGGGGCGTGCTTCAGCAGGGCTTCGCGAACCGAAACCAGTCGTTCGCGGTGCGGTAGCGCGATCCAATCCCAGGTCCGCCAGTACCAGTTGATGCAGCGTTCCAACGGCGTGGAGCCAGGCGCATTCATCACGAAGTCGGAAAGACCGCTGGCGGCGACGTCGGTCCTGTGGATCCTGACCAGTGTCCGCATGATCTGGCCGATCATCTCCTCGCGGTCGGCTTCGGATGCATCGGCCAGCGGCCCCCGGACGAATGCCGCGGGTGAGGGCGCAATACCTTCGGTGCGCGACATCACGTAGCCGGGAACCCCCAGCCATCGGCCGTCGGTGTCGAGCCAAAGTGGTTGCGGGACTGGAATACCTGTGCCGAAGAGCGCCTGCTGGACGGTGAATTGGCGGGCGAGGTCGTATTCGAAGAACAGTCGCCGGTCGCTTCCCGGGGCGTGGCGCAGAACCAGTTCGCGCGAAACCGGGCCGTCCGCTGAGTCCCATTCGGCGTCGAAGACGACGATGCCGTTGGACGCGCCGACCTCGCCGCCGTCACCGGTCACGGTGATGCGCACCTCGCCGCGGACATCGACTTGATGCTCGGCGAGTCGTCGAACCTCGTCAGCACCGATCCGGTGTACGGCGGACTTGCCGGCTCCGATGACGGAGTCGAGCACCGATTGAATGTCATCGGTCGGTGATACCAGGTCGCTGGCAGAAGCTTCTGTCATGTCGGTACTCCTCGTGAATTCTGTTGCCGGGAAAGCTGAATGGCCTGGTTTACAATTAGGTTCGCCGCTGCGCGGTTGGCCCAGGAGACCGCGGTGTTCTGGCCGGTCTGTGACAGGTAGTCGCCGGCGAACTGGATGGGGCACTGTGGATCGATCGTCGAGGCGAACGCCGCGATCTCGCGATAGGCGCCGACGCGCGTGTGCGGGAGTGCCAACGGCCAGCGGCGAACGTAGGTGAAGTCGACGGTGCCGCGCAGTTCGGGGAAGACCCGAAACACGGTGTGCAGAGACCGTTCAACGAGCGCATCGTCGCCGCGATCGAGCCACGTCGCTGCGGCCGACATCTCCCAGGAAACCGAGAGAAGGCCATGCCCGTGAGGCGCTCGATCGGGTGCCTTGTTGTTCTCCACGATGATCATCGCGATCTCGGGGTCCTCGATCGACGGCAACTGCACCAGGAATGCGGGGGTGTCGGGCTGACGGGTGGTTCCGACGGCAACGTTGATGGCCTGGGTGAACCGCAATCTCTCGGCAAGCCGGGTCAAACCCGGTGACTCAGGGCCACAGATGGCAGCGGCAGCGGGCAGAGGGGTGGCCACCACGCACGCGTCGGCGTCGATCGTCGCCGTGGAGCCGTCGGGGTCGTCATAGCTCACCCGCACACCCCGGCGCGTTCGCTCCACTGATCGAACCGGCGCGCGCAGCCGAACGCCGGGGAGTCGGGAGACCAGTTCGGTGATGAGCTGTCCCTGTCCGCCGGCCAGTGTCGACAACCTGCCCGCCACGGCGTTCACCAGACCGGACATCAGTTCCACTCGGCTGACCTGGTCGGAGTTCGCCAACAGCAGGGCACGGGTCAGGGGCTCACCGAAGAACGCGTCCGCCTCGGTGCCGACGGTCCTGGTGAGGTAGTCGCGAGCGGTCTCCGTATCCAGGGGTGCCGCTGCGCGGAGGTCTTCGTAGGACAGCATTCCTTTGGCGCTTGCGCGCAGGACGTCGGCAAGGACGCGGCTCATCCGCAATTTCGTCGACCACCCGAGGAGATCGGTTCTCAGACCTGATCGGATGAGCCTGTCCAGGCGGAGAATCCGGACTCGGCTGTTCCGGTAGATGCCGAGATACGGTGCTGTCCAGACCCTCTCGATTCCCAATTCCTCGGCCAGCTGCGCAGCCATCGGATATCGGGCGGCCAGCGCGGTAGCTCCGGTGTCGATGACGTAGCCGTGTTCGTGGACCGTTTCGACCCGGCCGCCGGCCTGTTCGGCAGCCTCGAACACGTCGACGTGCCACCCGGCTTGGTGCAGGCGGTATGCCGCCGTGAGACCGGCGATTCCTGCGCCGGCGATCACTGCGTGCGGTGCGGCCGTGGCGGTGTCCACTCCAGCGTTCACCCCGTTGTGGTTCTGCGAGCAGTTTGTTTTTTGAGACAGTAACGCTATAAATGCAGTAGCGTCAACGATCGTTAACACTCCGAAACCTGGAGGGTGCGGTCATGATGTCGCCAGAGGCAAACCTTCGATTACTGCGCCGGGCTTCGTGGAGCGGATTCGTCTACATCGCCTTCCTGATGGTGGGCATCCTCCCGTTGGCCCGGTTCTTTCCGTCGCAACCGCCGAGCTGGGGTGCAGCGCAGATCGCTGAGATTTACCAAGACAATTCGCTGCTGATCAAGATGGGCATGGTGCTGGTGCTCGTCGGGTCGATGTTCTACGTGCCGTGGACGGCGATCCTGGCCAAGCTCATCGCCGGCGTGGAGGGTCGGGTAGGGCTGCTGACGATGTGTCAACTGATCGCAGGAACCACCAATGTTTTGCTCACCGCCTATCCGGCGGGCTGGTGGCTGACGGCAGCGTTCCGCGGTGACCGATCGCCGGATTTGGTACTGCTGCTCAACGATATTGCCTGGCTGCAATTCCTCGGCGTGATCGCGCCGTTCTACTTCGTCGTCCTGTCGCTGATCTACGCGTCCTTCGCCGACTCGGATCCCGACCCGCTGATCCCGAGGTGGGTCGGCTGGTTCAACGTGTTCTTCATGCTCGACCTCATCCCGTTGAGCATCATCTTCTTTTTCAAGACAGGCCCGTTCGCGTGGAACGGGCTGTTCGGGTTCTACCTGCCGTTTGTGACGTTCTGGGTGTGGTTCTTCGTGATGACGTACACGATTCGCAAGGCACTGCCGCGCCTGGCTGATACCCGCGAAAGGATTCCAGCGTGACACGTGTCGCGGTTGTCGGAGCCGGGCTGGGCGGGCTGACCGCTGCATACCGACTGCAGCAGGCCGGCTGCGACGTCGACGTCTTCGAGGCGAGCGATGTTGCGGGCGGACGGGTGCAGACCGTGCGGGACCGGGGGTTCTCGATGGATACCGGAGCGTCCGCCCTGGGTTCCACGTATCACGGCTATCTCGCGCTGGCCGCGGAGCTGGGCGTCGAGATCATCGATACCGCACCGCATGTCGGCATCCAACGCGATGGCGCGATCCACCTTCTGGACATGAATCATATGGCGCGCACCGGCTTACAGACGCGGCTGCTCTCGCTGGGCGGTAAGGCGCGGGTCGCCCGGCTGGCGGTGGACGTCGCGATGGCGAAGCTGCGTGGTCGGCTGGACTATGCCGATATGGCGAAGGCCGCGCCGCTGGACACCGAGAGTGCCCGAGGCTACGCCGTGAGAGCACTGAGCCGGGAGCTCGACAGCTACCTGTGTGAGCCGATCGTGCGGACCATGCTCATCGCGGATACCGACAAAGTGTCCAAGGTGGAACTGTTCTCGGGTATCGCCAATATCTTCACGGCGAAGATCCAGACCGTGGCCGGCGGGCAGGGCCGGATGGTGGACGCGCTGTGCGAACGTCTCGATGTTCAATTGCGAACACCCGTTACGGAGGTCCGACGGCTGCCTGGTGGTGTGCGAGTCACGCGGAAGGGGGAGGTCTCCGACTACGACGCCGCCGTGGTGAATTGTGTGCTCCCCGAGGCGGTTGCACTCTGCCCTGATGACCGCGCCGTGCTCGAATCTCTCTCGCGCAGTCTCGATTACACAATGTGCGTCAGTGTCGCGGTAGGCACGACGCGAGCCCCGGATTGCCCCGCGTTTCTGCTGATGTTCCCGTCGACGGAGAGCCCCGACATTGCCCTGATGTTCCTGGACCACAACAAGGCACCGGATCGCGCGCCTGCCGGGCGGGGCTTGCTGAGCTGCCTGTGGGAGGCCGGCGCATCCGAGAGGATGATCGATCTTCCCGACGAGTTACTGATCGAACACACGCTGAAGAGCGTGTACGCATCGTTTCCCGAACTCCGGGGGACCGTCGACTACACGCATGTCACGCGGTGGCGACGTGCCCTGCCGTTCACGCGCATCGGCGCCTATCGCGAGATCGGCCGGCTCAACGCCGCCCTCGATCCGCGCTCGCCGGTCCAGTACGCCGCCGACTTCATGTCGGCCGCCGGGCAGAACACCGCCGTCGAGTTCGGACGCCGTGCGGCGCAGAACCTCCTGGCCGGTCCGCTGGCCACCGCTACCCGGGTGAACTGAAGGAGCAACCGATGGACGCATTGACGAAGTCTCGTGTGCAGATGGCCGGTGCGTGGGGTGCGATCGGCTATCTCGTCCTGCTGTTCCTCGGCTGGGGTGCGGTGGCCGGGTTCTTGCCTCCGACCCCACCGTCAGCTGGGGCGGAGCATGTCGCGGCCCTCATCCAGAGCGATCACACGCGGATCAGGATCGGCATGGTCCTGGTGATGTTGGCAGCGCTCGTCTTCATCCCGTACGCCGCCGCTGCCGCACACTATGTCGCGCGCATTGAAGGTGGCGCGGGAATCCTCACCTACACACTCCTTTTGGGCGCTGCGGGCAATATGGCACTGACCTTCTATCCCGCGATCTGGTGGCTGACCGCGGCGTACCGGCCCGACCGCGGGGCCGAACAGATCTACCTCGTGAACGATATGGCGTGGCTGCAATTCATCGGCGGGGCAACCATTTTTCTGGCGATGCCACTCGCGCTGGCGATTGCCTCGCTCTGCGACAAGAGCAATGAGCCGACCTTTCCGAGGTGGTTCGGCTACGCCAATATCTGGATCATCCTCGCGGTGATTCCCGACCAGTTGCTGTTCTTCTTCCATGGCGGACCGTTTGCGTGGAACGGTGTGTTCGGGCTGTGGATCCCAGTCGTCGCGTTCGGCGGGTTCTTCATTGTCTGCTTCCTCATGCTTCGGCGGGCGATCCTGCGCGACCGGGCGGAGATAGTCGCCGACGGGCGGCACGCGGCGGCGGTCGGGTAGCGCCCGTGCGGGGTCACGAGCTCATCGCGAGAGTGATCGTTTACGGAATGTGATGTCGGCTACGCCGCGCGTGCTCAGATATCCGGCCGATGCCTCCAGGCGCTCATAAATATCTATCCCAACCTGCGTATTCGTCCAGGACTTGAATTTGCCCGACGAGCGCGCCTCCGGCCCGTCCGCCGAGGACTGTGTGAGCGATCGTTTACATTTTGTCGACTGCTGACTAGCATCGACACCAGCGACGTCCGGTGCCGGACGTTCCGATCACCTCGACGAACAGGACAGCCCAATGAGCTACGCGCTACCGGACTCGGTGACCACCAAGGGGCCCTTCGCGCCGATGCGTTTCGAAGCGACCGTGGAAGAGTGCATCGTCACCCATGGCGAGATCCCCAAGGATCTGGCCGGCGGTCTCTACCGGACCGGGCCGTGCTGGAAGCGTCCGTTCGCACAGGGCGGCACCCCGCTTCTCGCGATGGACGGAATGGTGCAGGGCCTCGTCTTCGAGAACGGCCGTGCCGACTTCCGCAACCGTTGGATCCGCACGCCGAAGTACCTGCTCGAGGAGAAGTACGGCCGGAGCATGTTCGAGTACTCCGATGGCGGGTTCGGTGACTACCGCGACTACGGCTACGGCACGGTCAAGCGGACGCCGGAAAACGCGCATACCCCGCAGGGCACCAACTTCATCAACATCTTTCCGCATCGCGGGGAGCTCATCGCCTCCGGTGAACTCGGCGGTCCGCCCAACGTGATCGATCCGATCACCTTGGAGACCAAGGGCATTGTCGACTGGGCGCCCGCACTGTCGCGAGGCATCCACGACAAGGTCGCGTACGGCGACGGCGCGTTCTGTGCCCACCCGAAGTGGGACGAGGACAGCGGGATCATGTACGGCTGGACCTACAGCGACCAGGCACCCTACGTCACCATGCACTACATCCATCCCGACGGCACGGTGCAGTCACGGGCCCTGAATGATGCCCCGTACAACACTGTGGCCCATGACATCTGGCTGACGCCCGAGTGGGTGGTGATGCCGTTCCAGCCGTTCATCATCGATGCCAACCGCACCGCGAAGGGCCTGCCGGTCTTCGGCTGGGAAGTCGACCTGCCCATCACACTCGCACTGATCCCGCGGCACGACATCAACGGCGAGGTGCGCTGGATCAACACCGGGCTGCCGCCCCAGTACGTCATGCACACGATGACCGCCAACGTGCGCGGTGACAAGCTCGTGCTCGACGCGCCGATCTTCCAGGAACCGCCGTTCCCGATGGAGAATAATTTCAACGAGGGCGATCAGGCGGCGCTGTTCTTCTCCAACGCGGCAAGCTATCTGGGCCGCTGGACCGTCGACCTCACGACCGGTGCGACCACGTCAGAACAGCTGTCCGATCTGCCGTCGGAGATCGGGAAGGTGGATCAGCGCTTCTACGGCAAGGGACACCGCTACGGATTCCAGATCGGTGGGCAGCCCAAGCGCCGCGGTATGCGGATGGACAGCCTGATCCGCAACGACGTCGAGAAGTGCACCGAAGAGGTCTATCAAATCCGCGATGACAAGGCGCTGGCCGCGGTCCTGGAGGGCTCGTTCGCGCCGCGCACCAAGGATTCCGCCGAAGGTGACGGGTACATCATCGTGCCGGTGGCCTGGTGGGCCGACCGCAAGGGTGAGTTCCAGATCTTCGACACCGACGACATCACCGCCGGACCCATCTGCAAGATCGAACTGCCGTTCCACATGGGGTGGACGCCGCACGGGCATTGGATGGACTTCCGCTGACCCGTGCCGGTTGGCGCCGAGCGTGACACCAGAGTCACGCTCGGCGCTATAGAACCTTCAGCACCTGCCGTGCGGTGGTCCGGCCGGCCCAGCCGTGCACGCCACCCATCGGGTGCGCACCCGCCCCGGTATGCCACAGTCCAGGTATCGGCGTGCGGTATCCCGACAATGCAGGCGTCGGCCGGTTCGGCCCCATCTGATTCAGCGACATGTCCACGACCACATAGCTGCCGTCGTGCGTCATCTGCCGAAGCTCGTTGGGGCTCTTGACCCAGCTCCCGATGACGGCGTCGGCGAACCCGGGTGCCACCGCGTCGAACGTGCGGATCGCCTGATCGGCAAAGGGTTCACGGTGCACCGCCCAGTCGCTGCCGTCGGCGAAGCTGTCCGGCACCGCGGTGCAGAACAGATACATGGTGTCGCCGACGCTGCCCGCAGGAACCTGTGAGCGGTCCGCCGCCGAGGGCATCAACGCCCACATCGGCGTCTCGGCGGGAAGAACACCGCGCATCGCGCCGTCCAACGCGCGATCGACGTACGCCCGGTCGTCGGCGATCAGCATGTAGCTGCCCCACAGTTCGGGCCTATTGCACAACAGCGAGGGTCGATTCTTCAGCGCCACATCGATTTTGGTGTTGTTGATACCCCAGCCGTTGATGCGGATATTGCGCACCTCGTCCAGGACGGTGTCGGCGACGTGGGCGGAATCGACCAGACCACACATCAGCGTGACAGGGTCGATCGCCCCGACGACCTGGTGCGCCATCAGGGTCTGACCGTCTTTGAGACGCACCCCCGTCGCGATCCCGCCGCGAACGATGATCTCCTCGACCGCAGCGCCCGTTCGGGTTTCACCGCCGTGGTGGTGTACGCATGCGGTCAACGCCTTGGTGAACTCCGCCATCCCGCCGATGGGGCGTTTGATGCCCCAGCCGATGTGCATCATGATGACGCCCAGTACGGCACCCGAACCCGGTTCGCGTAGTGGCGCTTCCGAGCCCGACGCATACACGGCCAGCAGTGATTTGACGGCGTCGGATTCGAAGAGGGTCTCGATGAGTTGGTGCGGAGATGCCATCAGCATGCGGACCACCGGCGCGAGCGATTTACGTTTGCGCAGCACCCGCCAGCCCAGCTCCGCCACCGTCCGGGCGCGGGGGCGGGTGGGGTGATCCATGAGATAGGGCGCCGCGACGTACCAGAAGTCGCACCACATCCCGCACAGCTCAGCGAATTTGGCGGCGTCACGCTTGGAGTACCGGCGGATCTCGTCGACCGTGCGGTCCAGCGAGCGCCACAGGCCGATCGACTCGCCCTCGGGTCCCAGGTACGAGCCCCAGGGTTCCGGGGTTGCCTGGCGCAGGCCGAACGACTCCAGCCTGAGCTCGGTGATGATCGACGGCTCCAGGTTGGTGAACAGCAGGTCCACGGCACACGGATTCATCACGAAGCCCGGTGCCGCCGTGACCGTCTCCTGCGAGTAGGTCATGCCACCGAGCCATGGCTTGCTCTCCAGCACGACCACGCGTTTACCGGCCTTGGCCAGGTACGCCGCGCAGGTCAGACCGTGATGGCCGCCACCGACGATGATCGCGTCGTACATCACGCCGAATTGCTGTCGGAGAGTTTGCTGTTCGCGCGCACTGCAATCAGCCGATCGTGGTTGCGCGCCATGGCCTCCCGGGACAGCGGGAGCGGCAGGAACTTGCGGGTGCGCACCATCAGTTCCTGGTATTCCGGCCGCGACCCCATGTAGTTGTCCTGGAACGCCGACCCCAGTACCGACGTCAGCATGATGGTGTTGAGGATCGGGCCCACCACGGTCCACCAGTAGTCGGGATTTCCGGCGACCGCGACCAGCCACATTCCCCACCAGACCGTGGTGGTGCCAAAGTAATTCGGATGCCGGCTGTGCGTCCACACGCCGGTGTTGAGATAGCGGGGGCGCTCGCTCAGCGCGAGGAACGACTGAAGCTGCGCATCGGCCACGGTCTCGAAGTAGAACCCGATGCCGAACACCACCAGGCCGGCGAAGGCGAGCAGGCCGATGCCGCCACTGGGCTCGCGGTTGGCCAGGATGCCGACGACCGCGGGCATGCCGATCAGCACAATGACGACCGCCTGCGGTTCCATGACCCGGAAGAAGCTCTTCCACCAGTAACCGGGGCTCATCTGCTCGACGAAGCCCAGATAGCGCGGATCGCCACCGTACTTGGGCACATATCGGCGCCAGCGGGCGGCCAGATACCAGCCGAGACGCCCGCCGTGCAGCATCACCATGAACAGCAGCAGTGCCGCGGTGACCGACTGGGCTCCGACGATCACGTAGGCGAGCAGAGCGGGCACCGCGAAGGAGAACCCGTACCAGCCGTCCATCATCGAGTGATTGCCCTGCAGCAGACCGATCACCCAGAGTGCCGTCACGACGGCGAAGGTGAAGATCGTGCAGAAGACGAACACGCTCAGGTTGCTCGACGGGTCCACACCGAGGTGGCTCACTAGCTGGTCCATGTTGCGACCCTAGCAAGAATGATAACGATCGGTCACAAAATGGAACCTGACTGCTATGGTCGTGCAAAAGGCACGATCTGAAGATTTGTGCACGTACGTTAACAACGAAAGCGTCGACGGAATGCGTATCGGGCACGGGCACTTCTTCCAGAACCTGGATGGCCGCTCAGACCATGAGGTGTGGCGTACCGAGATGGCGCTGGCCGATACTGCTGAGAGCTTCGGGTTCGACTCGGTGTGGGCGGTGGAACACCATTTCGCCGGGTATTCGATGTCGACCGACCCCTTGCAGTTCCTGACGTGGGTCGCAGGCCGCACCACCACCGTGCAACTCGGCACCATGGTGTCGGTACTGCCCTGGCACGACCCCGTCCGCCTCGCCGAACACATCTGCGTGCTCGACCACCTCTCCGGCGGTCGGCTGATCCTGGGTATGGGCCGCGGACTGGCACGCATGGAGTTCGACGGTTTCGGCGTGCCGATGGATCAGTCGCGCGAGCTGTTCGATCGCTACGCCGCCGACATCCTCGACGCGTTCGAATCCGGTCGGATCGGTGACGTCGAGCTACGCCCACGACCACTGGCGCCGCTGCGTGGCCGGGTCTACGCGTCCTCGATCTCACCGGCGTCGGCCGAGACGCTGGCACGAGTCGGCGCCGGGATGATGATCTTCCTGCAGAAGCCCTGGGAACAGACGATCGGCGATGTCGAGCGGTACACCGAGCAATACCGCCTGCATCAGGGCATCGATCCGCCCAAGCCGATGGTCGTCGTCTTCAACGCATGTCACGAAGACCGTTCGGCCGCAGCCGATCTCTACGAGCAGATCGTCGCGTACTACCGCTCGACGATCGACCACTACGGGTTCGCCGATCCCGCGATGGCGACCATCCCCGGATACGAGTACTACGGCAACATCGCGCGCAACATCGAGAAGAACGGCCGGGAGACCTTCGCGCGATTCCTTGCCGATCTGCAGCCCTGGGGAACGCCGGACGAGGTGATCGACCAGATTCGCGAGACCGTCCGGCGGACGAATGCCGGTGGACTGATCGTGGTCTCGGCGTTCGGCAACCTCTCGTCCGAGACCGCTCTGGCCAACCAAAAGCGTTTCGCGCAAACCGTCTTACCCGCCCTGACCACAACCCGAGAGGTGTCGAGATGAAACTTGGAATCACCATGCCGAGCCGGACGGCTCCGCTGGAGCGGATCCCGGAGTACGCCAAGCTGGCCGATGACGCCGGTTTCGAATCCATCTGGACCTACGAGCTCTATCGCAACCCCTTTGTCATGTTGGCGACCTCGGCCATGGCCACCTCGCGTGCCGAGCTGTGCACAGGCCTGGCGACCGCCTTCACCCGCTCGCCGTTCGAGGCGGCCAACGCCGCCGCCGATGTCGATGAATTATCCGGCGGCCGAATGAGACTCGGCCTGGGCACCGGTGTTCCGGAGTTCCTCGGTGCGTTCCACTCGACTGACTTCAAGACGCCGATCGGCCGTCTGAGCGAATACGTCGAGGTGCTCCGCCGGTCCTGGGATTATCTGGCGGGCGAGCAGGTCGCCAACTTCGAAGGCAAGCACTACCAGTTCGCTGCGCCGCCGATCAACCCGTGGGGTCTGCGCGAACCGGCGACCCGCCAGATCCCGATCCTGGTGGCCGGTATGCGGCCCAACCTATTGAGGCTGGTCGGTGCCAAGGCGGACGGCTGGGTGGGCTACCTCTACACACCGAAGTTCTTCGAGCAGATAGTGCTGCCAAATGTCACCGAAGGCGCCCGCTCGGCCGGACGTGACGTGGACACGCTGGATCTGTCCTGCGAGATCATCTGCTGTGTCCACCCGGACCGCGATATCGCGATGGCCCGGGCGAAAAAGCACGTCGGCTTCTATATCGCGCACCCGGTTTCGGATGTCGTCGCCGAAATCGAAGGGGTGCTCGATCTGGTCAACGAGCTGCGGGTATCGATGATGCAGAAGGGCCCGGCCGCGTTCGAGGACACCCCCGAAGAACTGGTGGAGCTGTTCTCCATCTCGGGCACGCCGGAGGAGTGCCGGCAGAAGCTGGACCGCTACCGCGATCTTCCGCACCTGGCGTTGCACACGTCCTACGTTCCGCCGTTCACCGCCGAAGAGTCCGAGGACTGCTACCTCCAGATCATCGACGCGTTCAAGCGGTGAGCGATGTCATCGTCGTCGGAGGCGGACCGTCGGGACTGGCTGCCGCGCACCGACTGACACGGGCCGGGCTATCGGTACGGCTGCTCGAGGCGAGCGGGCGGACGGGCGGAAAGATGTCGACCGTCCGTCAGTCCGGCTACGTCATCGATGACGGCGCCTTCTTCATTCCGAGCACATACCGCACGTTGCGCGCGCTGGCGGCCGAAATCGGGATGGCCGAGGATCTGGTGCCCGGACGGTTTGTCCTGTCCACGGTGCGCGAGGGGGTCGTTCACGACCTCGATGGCGAGCAGCTGGTCCGGTCGATCATCGCCACGGGTCTGCTGTCGTCGCGCGCGAAGGCCGAACTGGTCAAGCTGGCACCAGAACTCGTGCGAGCGCGGCTGGCCAACTACGACAAGATGCCCAAGGCCGGACGCTACGACACCCAGACGCTCGACGAGTGGGCGCGTGCCCATCTCAGCGCCGAACTACAGGAGTACCTGACCGACACCACGATGCGGGGAATCTTCGCGACCAGTGGCGACAACGCCTCCCGCGTCGACTTCCTCGCGATCATCACGTTGTTCGCGGGTGCGAGCCTGTTGGGTTTCCGCAATGGGATGGCCTCGTTTCCCGAACGCTTGTCGCAGGGGTTCGACTGCGTTCTCCAGGCCGATGTCCACGAGGTCGAGGAAGGGCCCGACGGAGTGACGGTGTCGTGGACCGATGCCGACGGGCGTGACCACATCGACTCGGCCGCGGCCTGTGTCGTCGCGACGCCGGGGGAGATGACGGCCAAGATCGTTATCGCCATGAACGATTGGCGCCGTGACTACCTCACGCGAGTCCGCAACGGTCACGTGATCGTGGCCAACATCGCCCTGGGGGCCCGGCCGCCCCAGGAGACGACCTACATCCAGGTGCCGCGCAGTTCGCACCCCTTTCTCACCGGCATCCTGTTCGATCACCACAAGGCGCCCGGCCGGGCGCCCGCTGACAAGGGCCTCTTGACGGTGGCCCTGTTGGATTCGTGGAGCGAAGAGCACCGCGACGATCACGACGACGACATCAGCGCCACCGTTCTGGCGGCGATCGACGACGTGGTTCCCGGCCTCGTCGCCCAGACCGAATTCACCCGCGTCACCCGCTGGCGGCAGGAGTTCAACACAGTGGGCTGCTACCGCGACCTCGGCCGCTTCCGAGAATCGTGCCGGTCCGACCATCGGGTCCAGCTCGCCGGTGACTCGCAGTGCATGCAGAACATCGAGTACGCCACCACGACCGGGCTGCGCGCCGCCGACCGGCTGCTGGCCACCGGCCTGTTCTCGGCTCGCCGCTCGGGCTAACCCGCCGGCGGGGTCAGCATCGACTGCCAGGTCTGATGCTGCGGCGCGTTCTGTGCGAGATTGCTTTGGGTGTACGGCTTTCCATCCGGGCCGATATAGGTGCCGGTCGCCGGATCATAGGGCACCGCGTTGATCGACTGAGGAGCCGGCGGCGCGGAGCTGCCGTCGCGCGGCTGGGGAATGGCCTGACCGGACAGTGTCGCGTTCGGGTCGCCCTTCCAGTTTTCGCCCTCGTTGAGCGGAACGTACTGCTCGTCGCTCTCGCATATCTTCGCGGTCGGGGCGCGCTTCCCGGGCTTAGTCGGGCACGGGGTGTTCTTCACGCCGCGAACACCGAACGTCGCGTCCTGCGCGGTGCGGCAGTACATCTCGCCGGGCATGCGATCGGGGAAATCGAGTTGATCCGGGGTGCGCTGTTGCTGGGTCGGGAGGTACCCGGTGGTGCACGCCGGTGGAATGTTGATGTTCAGGTTGAAGCTCAGATAGAGGCCGCGCATCGCCTGCTTGGTGTCGTGGTTGGGCACCGCGAGAGTGGCCACCTCCGCGACGGTCTGTGGCACGAGCACCAGGAGTTGCTCGACGCTGGCGTTGTAGGTCAGGGCGACATCGGCGATACCCGACAGGTTGGCAAGGATCGTCGGCAGTGTGGGGTCGAGCCGGTCGAACAGCTGTTGTCCCTGTGCCGCAGCCGGTCCGGCGTTGTCGATGAGATCGGCGACGGCGTGGTCCTGGGTCTTGAGCTGGGTGGTGATGTCGGCGACCTGGGCTGCCCACGCGTCGATCGAGCCGGAGGTATCGCCTTGGGAGTCCAGAACCGGTTTGGCCTCGTCGATGAGAGTCGTCAGGGAATCGAGGTTCTGCCGCGCGTCGGTCGCCAGCGCCGTCGAGCCCTTGACGATTCGGGACAGCTCGGGGCCCAAACCCCCGACAGCGGTGTAGCTTTCGTTGATCACGGTGGTCAGCGAGTCGCCCGGGATGGCCTCCAGGCCGGAATTCGCCGAGTCGAGCAGGCTGTTGACGTCCGGTGGCACCGATGTGTCGGCCATCGGGATCACGTCGCCGTCCTTGAGCGGGGCGGAATCCGCGCTGCGTGGTATCAGGGCGACGTACTGCTCGCCGACCGCGGAGACGCTGTGCACCTCGGCCTTGACGTCGGACGGGATGTCGATCCCCGACTTGAGTGACAACGTGGCCGCGACACCGTCAGGGGTGACCTTCACACTGTCGATACGGCCGACCTCGACGCCGCGGTAGGTGACATTGCCCGTGGCGTACAGGCCACCCGAGCGCGGCAGATCCACTGTGACGGTGTAGCGACCGACACCGAAGAGCAGCACGGGCAGCTTGATGTATCCGAACACCATGATCAGCGCGGCGATCAGGCTCACGACGCTGAAGATGGCCAACTGGATCTTGATGCCTCTGTTCAGGTGCATCTACGGTCCCTGGTCGAGGTGGTAGGGCGCCACCAGCGGATTGCCGGCGGTATAGGGGCTGGGCATCTGCCCGATCGTGCGGCCCCACTGCATTTCGAGCTCGGTGAGGTCGCCCTCCCACCGGGTGCCCGTGAAGATCGACGAGTCGATTCGGCTGAGCGTCAGGTCGACGATGGCGGTCAGGTTGGCGTAGTCGCCCCGGAACCAATTGAGCAGATTGTCCTTCGGCCACGGGAACGTCGCGAGCTGGCCCAGCGACCGGGTCATATCGGGACCGGCGTCGGCGAGGGACTTGAGCACGGGGGCGACATTGCGCAGGTTGGCCACCAGGCTGTCCCGAGTCTGGTGTGTGACGTCGGCGGCCACAGCGCTGAACTTGCCGAACTTGTCGATCGCCTCGATGAGGGTGTCGCGCTGCTTGTCGAGCTCGGCGAGCGCGTTGGGGATGGTGCGTAAGGCGTTGTCCAGTACCGGCTTCTGTTCGGCGATTTGTCCGACCAGCTTGTTGAGACTGGTGTTGGCGTCGATGATGTCGGTGGTTTGGTCGCGCAGTTTGCCGACGAAGATGTCGAGTTGGGTGATGAAACTGCGAAGCTCCTCGGCCCGACCGGTGAACGCCGTCGCAAAGGCTTTGGTGATGTCTTGCAGCTGCCCGATTCCACCGCCGTTGAGGAGTAACGACAGTGAGCCGAGGGTCTGTTCGGTGGTGGGGTAGCTGCCCGCCGACGACAGTGGAATCAGAGATCCCTGATGAAGGTGGCCGCGTGGCGGTTCGGTTGTCGGAGAGGCCAACTCGACGTGCAGGGTACCGAGCAGGCTCGTCATACCGACCTTGGCGGTGGCGTTCTCCGGCAGATCGACGTCGCCGTTGATACGCATCGTCACCAGTGCGTGCCACCCCTGGCGTTCGATGTCGGTGATGTGCCCGACGGTGACGTCACCGACGCGGACACGTTGGTTGCGTTGGATATTCGTCACGTCCGGCATCTGGGCGCGAACCTCGAACGAGCCGGGGCCGTTGCCCTCGGTGCCCGGCAACGGCAGGGAGTTCGCCCCCTCCCACTCGGAACAACCCGAGAGCGTCGCGGCCGCGAGGGAGAGTGCGACGGTCGCGGCAATCGTCGTGCCGGCGCGCCTCATGAGCCACCTCCCGGCGGGGTCATCATGCCGCTCAACCCGGCGTCCGGATTGGTCGGAACCGCTTCTGCGGGAAGCGGAGCCGGATTGCCCGCGGGCGGCGGGACATTCGCGGGTGCTGGATTGTCCGGTGGCGGCGTCGGCCGGTAGTCGGGACGCAGCCAATCCTCGCTGTACGTCACTTCGTTGGGGCGGGCAGTGGCGCCGACGAACGGGTTGAGACCGAACGGAAGGAAGTTGAACTGCCGGTTCTTCATGATCGGGGCGAGGTACTGCACACACAGCTTTGCCGATTGTTCGGCGCCCAGCCGGGACGCCGCCTGTACAGCACCGCACAGGAACGACACCGGGTTGGCGAAGTTGTTCAGGGCGAGAATGCCGGTGAGCGCGTTTTGCGCGGGCTGGTAGATGTTGGAGAGATTCTGGACCGTCGTCGGTCCGATGTGCAGGAACTGCTGGATCTCGTCCCTGCTTTCGCCCAACGCGGCGGCCAGCTTCGCCAGCTCATCAGACGTCGTCCCGACCGTCTCGGTGTTCTCGGTGAGAAACGCCTTGACGTCGGTGACGGCGGTGTTGAGGTCGCCGACGGCTTGGCCGATTTCGTTGGGGGAGTTGGCGACAAGACCGCTCACCGCCGAAAGGTTTCCGTTGAGCTGGCGCATGACGTCGGTGCTGGCTTTCAGGGCGGTGACCAGAGTCGACAAACTCTTGATTGTTCCGAAGATGTCCTTGCTGTGGTCGCCAAGGGCTGAGAACGCCTCGGACATTTTGATGATGGCCTGCCGAATGTCGGCGCCCTGGCCACGCAGGTTGTCCGCGGTGGTGTTGAGGAACGCCCCCAACGGGCTCACTCCGCCAGGCTCGTTGGGCTGCAATGTCTGCGTGAGCTTTTCGAGCTGCTCGCGCAGGTCGTCCCATTCGACCGGCACGAGGGTCCGGTTCAGCGGGATCACCGCACCAGGCTTGATGACGGGGCCGCTCGTGTAGGCGGGCGTGAGCTGAATTGCCCGCGCGGTCACCAGTGACGGCGACAAGATCGCCGCCTGAACTTCGGCGGGAACCTTGTACTTCTTGTCGACCCAGAACGTCACCTTGACCGACTCCGGCTGGGGCTCGATGGCCTCGATCGCACCGACCGGAACACCGAGGATACGGATCTCATCGCCGGGGAAGACACCGTTGCTGTTGTCGAAATAGGCAGTCAGGTGAACACGATTCGAGGTGAACACCGTGCGCAGCAGGAATCCGGCACCGGCGACGAGAGTCAGCACCAGTGCGACGGACACGAGTATCTTCAGTCCGCGTTTACTCATGACTGCCCCGGTTCGACGAGGAACGGCTGCGGAGTCGGCGGCGGGCCCACGACGGCGGGCGGCCCTGGCGGCGGTCCACCCGGCGGCGGAGCAGGCAGCGGCGGACGATACGGGTAGCGCGGGTCACCGGGGTTGCCGGTGATGGCCTCGGGGAGTGATTGATTCGGTTCGCCGCCCTGGCCGGTGCGTGGGAAAGGCATCGGCAGAGGTGGTGTCCCCGGCTGGCCGATCTGGGGATCGGCGAGCTGCGACGGCAGCAGTACGTTGGGGTCGACGCCCAGATCGGAGAATGCGGCATCGATGAACGGTTGAACAAACTGTCCGGGAAGCAGATTGGCGAGATAGGCCTTGAAGAACGGACCGGAGGACAGCGTCTCGCCGAACGACATCGCGTAGGCGTTCAAATTCTTCAATGATTCCTGGATGTTGGCCTTGTACTTGTTAACCAACGCCAGCACGCCGTTGAGCTTCTCGAGCGCCGGCTTCAGCTTGCCCCGGTTGTCGGCGACGAATCCGGACAGCTGTGTGGAGACCGCCGACAGATGCCCCGCGATCGCATCGAGTGATCCGCTCTGGGTCCGCAGCGTCGCCAGCAGTGCATTGGTGTCGTTGATGAGGCTGGCGACATCGGAACTGCGTTGTGCCAGAACCGTCGTCGCCTTGTTGGCGTTGGTCAGCAGGCTGCGGAGCTCCTGGTCGCGCTTGCCGAGGGTGTCGGAGAACCGCGCCACTCCCGCCACGGCGACCTGCAGATCAGGCGGGGTGTCCTTGAACGTTTCCGCAAGGGTGGTCAGGGAGTCGGAGAGCTGATTGGTGTCCAGTCCGCTGATCGCGGTCGCCACGTCGCCCAACGCATCGGGAAGCTGGTAGGGCGGTGTGGTGCGATCCACCGGAATGGGGCCGTCCAGCCTGCCTTCACCGCGCGGGGTGATTTCGAGGATCTTGGAGCCCAGCAGTGTTCGGGTCTTGATGGCGGCCTCGGTCCGGTCGCCCAGTGGCATGTCCTTGTCGACGTCGAAGGTGACGAGGACGCGGTTGCCCTCCAGTTCCAGATCGGTGACCTGACCGATCTTGAATCCGGAGACCTGCACCGGGGAATCGACTGCCAGACCGCCGGTTTCGCTGAAGTACGCCGAGTAGGACTGCCCGTTGTTGAAGAACGGCAACTGCTTGTACTGCAGTGCCCCGACCATGACGACGCCGAGGACGGTGACGCCGATGGCTCCGACGATCAGGGGATTGCGCTCGGAAAACGATTTCACTTGGGCGCACACCTCCCAGTGTCCTGACCGGCCATTTTAATGTAAACCGGTTGTCCGCCTTTACCGTTCATCTTCAGGAAGAGATCGCACAGGTAGAAGCTGAAGAAGTCGCCGTACACGCCTTGCCTGGCCAACGCGCGGTAGGCGTCGGGCAGGGTGGCGAGCAGGTGGTCCAGGAAGTCGTAGTCGCCCATCGCCAGACCTGCCACCCGGTCGGTCTGTTCGACGGTGTCGCGCAGTGGGGGACGGGCCGCCGACATCAGATCGGCGATCGACCCCGTCGCCGCGTTGGTGTAGGCGACCGCGTTGGTGATGTCGTCGCGCCGGGCGGACAGCCCCTTCACGAGTTCGGATGTGGTCTTGATGGCTTTGTCGAATTGGCCGTTCTGCTCGGCGAGTGACCCGAGCATGACGTTCAGGTTGTGGATGACCTGTCCGATCAGATCGTCGCGGTCGGCCAGTGTGCTGGTGAACTGCGCCGTTTGGCTCAGGAACGAATTGATGGTGCCGCCCTGCCCCTGCAAGGCCTGGATCAGTTGTCCGGTAAGGGCATTGACCTGCTCGGGATCCAGAGCGCGGAACAACGGCTTGAAACCACCGATCAGCGCGTCGAGGTCGACCGAGGGGGCGGTCTGGCTGACCGGGATGGTCTGGCCCGGGAGCAGCCGCTTGGTGTCGCCGGCACCTTCCTGGAGTTCGAGGTAGCGGTCGCCCAGCGGGTTGTCCCAGCGGATGACCGCGCGCGAGCCGTGCGTCAGGACCACGGATTGATCGGTGGTGAAGGAAACCGTGACGATCGTGTCGGGACGGATCGAGATATCGCTGACCTTGCCGACTTCCACGCCGGCGATCCGGACAAAGGCACCGGACTTCAGCCCGGTGATATCGCTGAATTCGGCCCGGTAGGTGTCCTCGTCCTGGAATCGCAACTGCGCGAAGATCGCGAAGATCGCGAAAATGCCCAGCACGCAGACCATCACGAAGATGGCGAGTCGCCAGACGGCGCCTGCCAGGTTGTCTCGCACCTACTTCTCCTTGGTATGCGCTTCGTGGCTGGGTGGTTCAGGATCCGGGGGGATACGCGGGGCCTGGCGGATACAGCGGGGCGCCATCTGGTCCGTAGAGGGGAGCGCCGTAGGGCGGTGCGCCCGGATACGGGACCGGGCCGATCGCCGGAACGCCGTCCCCATGCGGCCGTGGCGGTTCCGGCACACCCTTGGTGACCGGGAACCAGTTGTACAGCCACGGGTTGCCGGTGCCTGGGTTCGGGCGCAAGTCCAGGCCGGTACCCCAGCCGGTGTTGGTCACCAATTGGCGCACCGGGAAGTTCTTGCTCGGGTCGGGAAGGGACCCGCAGGACGGCTTGCCGCCCGGTCCGCCCTTGGCGGCGACGATCGGCAGGTTGTCCGGGTACTTGTACGGATCCTCGGCCGGCATCAGGGCGGCGTCGAGGATGACCGATTTCTTGTTGCCGCCCATCGCTTCCAGGCCGCCGTTGTTGAGGAACCACACGGAGCCCTGCAAGGTACAGGTGAAGGTCGGGTCGTACTTGTGCAGCAGATCGGTTGTCGGGACCAGCGTGTCCATCAGGTGCACCAGATCGTTGCCGTTGCGGCCGAGCACATTTGCGCCACTCTGAGAGAAGCCGATGCTGTTGAGAAGTGCGGTGTTGAGCTGCGCGGAGTGATCGGTGATCGTCGTGCTGGTGACGCTGGCCGAGTCCAGTATCTTCATGATGTCCGATGCGGCGCCGGCGTACGCATCGGAAAATCCCTTGAAGGAGCGCCAGTCTTCGGCGACGGTGTCCATTCGCGGATTGATCGCGAGCAGGACCTGGTTGGCATCGACCGTCGCCTGGCCGATCCGCTCACCCTGTCCGCGTACGCCATCGGCGATGGCGGTCAGTGTGGCGTTGAGCTTCATCGGGTCGAGCTTCGTGATGAACTTGCTCAGGTTCTCGAAGACGGTGTTGACCTCGGTGCTGACATTGCGAGACGTCAAGACCGTTCCGGCCGTAATCCGTTGTGGACTAGGGTGATCCGGGTAGATCAGGTCGACGTATTTGGCGCCGAATGCCGTGGTCGCCTTGATCTGTGCGCCGACATTCTGCGGGATGTCGGCGACGGCCTCGGGAAAGAGGTTCAGCCGCACGGAGACATTGCGGCCGGTCCCCGTGACCGAGGCGATACGGCCGACCTGCACCCCGCGCAGCTTGACCTTCCCGCCGGATTCCAGGATCAGTCCCGATCGGTCCGACGTCAGCGTCACCGCTACGAAGCTGCGGAATGTGCCGGTGAACAAGGTGATCGTCATCAGCACCAGAAAGACGATCAGCGCGAGCAGGATGGCCGTCCACCAGGCCGGCTTGATACGCATGTTCCTTCGGTCGTCGAACATCGCTACCCGGAAAGGTCGAAGTTGCCGGACTGCCCGTACACCGACAGCGTGATGATGACCGAGACGAATGCGGCGGCGATGAGCGAGGTGCGCACCGCGCGACCGACCGCCTCACCGACGCCGGCCGGTCCGCCGGTGGCCGTGTACCCGTAGTAGGTGTGCACCAGCATCACGACGATGCCGATCACGACCGCTTGAAAGAACGACCAGATCAGGTCGGTCGAATGCAGGAACGTATTGAAGTAGTGGTCGTAGACGCCAGTGGACTGCCCGTAGCCAAAGGTGGTGCCCATCCGCGCGGCGAAAAACGAGGCAATCACCGCGATGCAGTAGAGCGGGATGACGACCATGACACCGGCCACGACGCGGGTGGAGGCCAGGTAGGCGATCGACCGGATGCCCATCACTTCGAGGGCGTCGATCTCCTCGCTGATGCGCATTGCGCCGAGTTGGGCGGTAGCGCCCGCGCCGATCGTCGCGGCCAGGCCGATGCCGGCCACGACGGGGGCGATGATCCGGACGTTGGCGTAGGCCGAGATGAAGCCGGTGAGTGCTTCCACACCGATACCGGCCAGTGAGTTGTAGCCCTGGACGGCGATGATCGCGCCCGCGGAGAGCGTGAGGAATCCGATGATCACGACGGTTCCGCCGATGACGGCCAGGGCGCCGGTGCCCAAGCTCATCTGCGCGATGAGCCGGATGATCTCGAGTTTGTAGTGTACGAACGCGTTTCGGATCTCCGCGATGGTTCGGGTGTAGAACGCCATCTGGAATCCGACGGCTTCCCACCCCTTGCCGAATCCTCTGGCCGCGCCGCTGAGCCTGCCCAATCGCTTGCTGGGCCGAGCCGTCGTCATTTCGCCGCCTCGACGCCGATGGCGGTCGCGATGACGTTGATGAAGAACAGGGCCATGAAGGAGAGCACGACCGTCTCGTTGACCGCATTACCGACACCCGCCGGACCACCGCCCACCGAGATGCCCTTGTAGCAGGCGATCAGGCTGGCCGCCAGGCCGAAGACCGCGGCCTTGCACAGGGCGACGATCACTTCGACCGGACCGACGAGGATCGTCATCCCGGCGGCGAACGCACCGGGCGTCACGTGCTGAACGAAGACGGAGAACAGGAAACCGCCGCCCAGTCCGATGACCGACACGATCGAATTCAGCAGGAGGGCGACGCCGGTGGCGGCCAGGACCCGCGGCACGACGAGCGACTGGATCGGGTTGATACCGAGAACCCGCAGCGCGTCGAGCTCCTCGCGGATGGTCCGCGCGCCGAGATCCGCGCACATGGCGGTGGCGCCGGCGCCGGCCACCACGAGCACGGTGACGACGGGACCGATCTGCGTGATGGCCCCGAGCGCGGTGCCGGTGCCGGAGTAGTCGGCGGCACCGAACTCGATGAGCAGGATGTTCAGCACGAACACCGTGAGAACGGTGAACGGTATCGACAGCATGATGGTCGGCACGATCGACACGCGTGCCACGAACCAGCTCTGCAATAGGAACTCACGCCAGGCGAACGGCGGCTTGAACATCAGCACGAAGGTGTCCAGACACATCGCGACGAAGCCCCCCACCGCGATTGCTGGTTTTGACACCGCCGACACAGCGCCACGGGCCAGGCTTCGCTGAGGCGTTGCCGGAGCAACTTGCCCCATCTTGACCTCCGATCGTGGTGTGGTCTGCGGCTTCGGAACAGTGTGACGCAGGTCTCTATTACATGCAACAAAGAACGTACATTATATTTTGTCCATTACGCAATGGTCCTCGGCTGCGGCACACACTCAACACTCAAAATGGCCTCGAGCAGGCACGTAGCTATTTAGAGCTGTAGCGTCTCATAAAGATACCTCAACTTGCATCCGGTGCAAAGCAGCTTCTAATCCCGCCCGTCCGTCGGCCGGAAGGCGGGTCGTGCCGGATAAATTTTAATCTATTTTTGACTAAAATAGCAGACCGAGCTGCTCGGGCGGGCAACCGATGCATAACGGCCGGGCCTCGCGATATGGGCGCTGCCGGCGCCCCGCAAACCCGCAGCGTTGGCCGTTCCGCGGCGGCCGACTGGCGGATTCGGCGCGCTTTCGTTCGCTCAGCGGCGGTTAGCGCGCCGAAATCGCTCGTCAGGCGAGTGTGACGGCCCCATATATACAGCCTCGTCAGTTTCGTTGGAACGCGGAACGATATTTGTTCCACGTGCTACCTTGCCCGGGTGGCGGTGACGGATGCGACGGACGCGGTGGCCGAGCAGGACGCCACCGGTGCCCGACGTGCGCGGCCGGCAGGCACCGTGTTCGTCTGGGCGTGCGGTGGCGCGGCGCTGGTGGGCCTGGCCATCACGTGCTGGGCCGGCTGGCTGACATCGCCACAGGCTCGGCCCGTCGATCCGGGCCCCGATCCGTACGCCTTCGAATGGGTGATCCGGCTGACCGAGGGGCTCAGCCTCTCGGTGTTCGTGCTCCTGCTCTGGTGCTCGTTGCTGCGGCCCGCATACCGGTCACGCACGGTGACATTGGACGGAAAGCTCTTCCTCGGTGGGCTTTTCGCGTCGGTACTGGACGTGATGTGTCAAATGTTCAACCCCACCTGGGCGATGAATGCGCACTCGCTCAACCTGGGCACCTGGGCCGCCCAATTTCCCGGATTCGCGGCGCCCCAAGGGGAACGCTGGGCCTGGAGTCTTGGGTGGTGTATGCCCGCCTACATCTGGCTCGGTGTCGGCGCCGCCATCGTCGGCTGCGCCTATCTCGATCTCCTACGCAGACGGCTGCCGCGGGTCAGCACCGTCGCCCTGTACGCGATCGTGCTCGTGACGTTCATGGCGGTGTTCGGGTGCCTGGCCACCACGTGGAATCGCACCGGCGTCTACACCTACATCTCGTCGCCGAATGCGTTGACCCTGTGGGCAGATACGACGCACCGGCTGCCCGTCACGGAGCTGCTCTTCATCTCCGCCTACTGCCTGATGTTCACCTGGCTGCGCGACTCCCGGGATGCGAACGGCCGGTGTGCGGTCGATCGCGATGTCGACGCACTCGCGCTCGGGTCGAAGGCCAAGACAGGTTTGTCGACCCTCGCGGTCATCGGATGGGCCGGCTTCACCACTGTGGCCGCCTACCAGATTCCCAACGACTGGATGTCGATGACTGGCGACGTGGACAGCATCCCGGTATTGCCGTCCTACCAACAGGGCAGCATCTATTGCGGCCAGCCCGGAAAACCGCTCTGCCCCAACCAGTACCTCGATCAACTGCAACACACGTACGGGGGCGCCGGTTAAATGGCTGCCATGCTTGCCGAGAACCACGACCCCGTTCTGCTCAGTCGCGTCGTGGCCGCGGCCCGTCGCTGCTTCGCTCGCTTCGGGGTCGACCGGACCACCATGCACGACATCGCCAAGGAGGCTGGTATCGGCCGCACCGGTGTCTACCGGCTCGGCCTCACCCGCCCCGAGATCACCGAGGCCGCAATCGTCGGGCGGCTGCAGGAGCTGGGTGAGGGCATCCGACCCATCGCCGCGCAGGACGCGTCGTTCGCAGAGCTGCTCGTCGAAACATCGATCGCCACCGTCGATGCCGCGCGTTCGGATCCCGAACTGCATCACCTGCTCGACACCACGACGACGGTGTCCCTGCACCGGTTGATCACCGGGCACGACTCGGCGATGCAGGCCATCGTCGCCGACGTCCTCGGGCCGATGCTGCGCCGCGGCCGTGAGCAGGGTGAGCTCCGGCCGGACGTCAGCGACGAGCGGGTCGTCGAATGGCTGCGCGGTGTCTACCTGATGCTGATGTTGCGGGAAGACCTCGACGCCGAGGCCGAACGCGCCATGGTGGCCGACTTCGTTCTCTCATCTCTCGTCGTCCACAAGAAGGGAACCTCAGGATGACCACCACCGATGCCCAGGTCGATGCCGGGCCGGTCTTCATCGTCGGAGCCGGCCCATCGGGACTGACGGCGGCGTATCGCCTTCGCGAACAAGGCATTCCGAGTGTCGTCCTGGAGAAGCGCGATCGGACCGGCGGCATGATCCACACCCACCGCGAGCAGGGCTACCTCATGGAGGAAGGCGCGACGATCCTGCCGAGCGCCTACGAGCCGGTGGTGAAGCTCGCCCATGAAATCGGCAGTGGACCCGACCTGATCCCGGCGGGCTCGATCATCGGATTCGCCCGTGACAACGTGATTCACAACCTGCGGTCGGATCACCTGTTCTCCGACATCCTCAGGACCCCGCTGGTATCGCTGAAGTCGAAGGCGCTGATGGCCCGGTTCGGCGTCGACGCGACCCGGGCGAGCAAGCTGCTGAACTACGAAGACCTTTCGCGCGCTTCGGCATTCGACACCATGACCCCGCGGGAGTACTGCTCGCTGCATCTCGGATTGTCCGGCGAGGTGTACGACTATGTGATCAACTCGACGGTCCGCGGTGTTCTCGGTGTGCGCGGCGATGCCATCTCCAATCTCGAGCTGTTCTTCATGCTCTACAACATCCTGGGTAGCAAGCTGTACGCCTTCCGGGATGGCTACTCGACGTATATCGACCGCCTGTCAACAGGATTGGACATTCGGCTGTCCGCAACCGTGCATGAGATCACGGAGAGTCGCGACGGTGTCACGGTGATATGGACCGACGCCGACGGTGTGTCCCACACCGACAGCGGTTCGGGTGCGGTTCTGACCGCGCGCGGTGACACGATTCCCGCCATGGCACCCGGACGGTTCGACGCGTACTCCGAACAGTTCCTGCGCGGCCTGCGCTACACGAAGTGTGTGGTCATGAACACCGGAGTCACACGCAAGCCCAAGGGCATCGTCGCGTCTGTGATCAACATCCCCGAGCCGGTCGATCCCGACATCATGGGGTTCACCTGCGAGCACAACAAGGCGCCGGGGCGTGCACCGGAAGGTCATGGGCTGCTTGACATCCTGACCATGACGGAGTTCGCCGAGAAGATCATCGACGATGACGACGACACCGTCCGCCACAAGATCCTGAGCCGGATGGAGAAGGTGATCCCCGGGCTGACCGACACCGTGGACTACACCCGCATCGCGCGCTGGAACGAGGTGATCGTCTACAGCAGGCCGGGCCTGTACAAGGACCTCGGCCAGTTCCAGGCCAGGCAGGCCGCGGTCAAGTCGCGCATCCGGCTGGCGGGGGTTTTCCGCTCGTCGTCGAACATGTGCACCGCGACGGTGTCCGGCGAGAAGGCCGCTGCCGATTTGGCGGGTCTGCTGCGCCTACCGCGCCGTCTTGCCGCTGTATAGCTGCGGTCAGGCTGATGTTTCCTCGGCGCCGGTCCGGTAGGAATCGCTCAAGGTCACACCGTAGAGAAAGCTCCGGATCCGGTCGGCGAAAAGCTCTTTCACCGTGAGATCATTGGCCTGAATCGCGTCGGCCAGATTGGGGTATTTCTCGGGGTCGAAGGGCGGGAACAGCGCGGTACGGCCACGGGGCATTCGAACCGCCTCGGTGAGAACCGCTCCCACACACAGGGTTTCCATGCCGTCCAGGATCTGCGCGTGCAGGTGTACCGGAACCCCGGAGTCGCTGAGGAACGCGGCCGCGTCCTCGAAGCTGCCGATCAGCGTCTCGCGCGGCAGATGTTCGATCAGGACCGACGCCGCGTTGCGGTGACGAAGGACCGACTGCCGAAAGTTCAAGGCCAGACTGACGAAGTACTCCGGCCAGTCGGGGCCGGGCGGGCGCCGCGGCTTGATCACTGACTTGCCGCCGATGTGGCGGGCGACGGCAGTCAAGATCTCGTTCTTGTCCGCGAAATGGTGGTAGAGCGAGGGCGCGCGCACCCCGAGATGCGCCGCCAGACGCGGGAGGCTGAAGGCGGCCAGCCCCTCGGAATCGATGATGTCGATCGACGCCTCGACGGCGGCGGTCCGGCTGATCAACGGTTTGGAAGGCCGGGCCATTTCAGGTGGCCCTGAGCCTGCGGGGAGACCGCCCAGCCGCTCGTCGCATGGGCGTCACTATACCGAGGAGCAGGGGGTTCAACGGGGTGCTCTCCCGGCCAGTCCCAGGCGCCGCCGCCAATCGTGGGCACCGAGCAGGCGGACCGCGCGGGCGATCAGGCGCGACCGCGCGGGAACGATCGGATACCACAGCGGTTCGGATTTCAGTGTGACGCGCTCTTCGACGATCGACTGCTGGCGGCAGTACTTGAGCACTCCCTGCGCTCCGCCGAACCGAGTTCCGAGTCCGGAGTTCTTCCAGCCGCCCATCGGGATCGGCAGCTGAAAGGTGGCGACGAGTGCGTTGTTGATCGACACCGAGCCGGCTTCGATCCGGCGGGACAAGCGATCGGCCTTGTCCCGGTCGCTGGTCCACAGGCTGGAACTCAATCCGTAGTCCGAGTCGTTGGCCAGGTCGATCGCCTCGTCGGCATCGGCAACCCGCATGATCGCCAGGGTCGGGCCGAACGTCTCTTCGCGCATGCATCGCATGCTGTGGTCGACGTCGACCAGGACCGTCGGCTCGAAGCAATTGCCCTGCCCCCGTTTGCCTCCCACCAGGACCCGGGCGCCTTTGGCGACGGCATCGTCGACGTGCGCGGCGACGATGTCGACCTGGGACGCGGTCACCATCGCACCGATGTCACACGAGAAACTGCCGGGAGCGTCGACCCCCTGGCGAAGTGCGCTCACCTTCTGGGTGACCAGGGCGACGAATTCGTCGTACACGGGAGCCTCGACGTAGACGCGTTCGACACCGATACACGCCTGACCGGAGTTGGTCATCCCGCCCCACACGGCGCCGCCGGCGGCGCGGTCCAGGTCGGCATCGGCGAGAACGATGAACGCGTCCTTGCCGCCGAGTTCGAGGCTGCACGGGATCAGTCGTTCGGCACAGCGCACCGCGATGGCGCGTCCGGTCCGCACCGATCCGGTGAACATCACCATGTCGGCCTGGTCGACGACCGCCGTGCCGGTGGCGCCCGATCCGGTGGCTGCCGCCAGGACCGGGGGAGCCCCGATCTCCTCGCGCCAGCCACGGACGGCCTCGGCCCACGTCAACGGCGTGACTTCCGAGGGTTTCGACACCACCGCCGCGCCCGCGACCAACGCCCCCACCACGTCCATCATCGGGCCGGCCAGCGGACCGTTCCACGGAGTGATGAGACCGACCAGCTGGTATGGCCGAACCTGGACACGCAACCGCCGCAACGCATTAGCCGGGCCGGCAGGCTTGACTTCGCGATCCGCGAGGAACGCTGCGGCATTCTTGGCGAAGTAGTTGATGACGTCGACGACGACCGACATCTCCATGGCGGCATCGGCCCACGACTTGCCGGTCTCCTGCTGCACAAGTTTCAGAAGGCGCTGTTCGTTGTCCAGCAACCAGTCGAGCCAGCGCAGGAGGTGGGCGCTGCGGCCCCGTGGTCCCAGCGCTTCCCATGCCGGCTGTGCCTTGCGCAGATCGGCGCACAGGGCGGCGACCTGAGCGGCGTCGAGATCGGCGACCTCTCCGACCCTTTCGCCGTCATGGGGTCGCCGGACAGTGATCATCGGGCCAGGCATCGTTGCTCCGTCGCTCTCGTCAACAGCTGATTTATCTAAAATCGTAAGGTTTAATGCTGAATCGGCGCAATGGGTTCGCCCACCCGGTAGATGGACTTGCTCACCTGGTATGCCTCAAGCCCTTCGGGTCCCAGCTCGCGGCCGAGTCCACTGGCTTTGACGCCGCCGAAGGGCGATCGGA
Organism: Mycobacterium sp. BK086; assembly: GCA_004362315.1. GTDB lineage: Bacteria > Actinomycetota > Actinomycetes > Mycobacteriales > Mycobacteriaceae > Mycobacterium. Next base: position 212,866 of record SNWL01000006.1, on the reverse strand, counting down.
TGTCCAGCTGATAGTCGTTGACGCCGATCGAGCCGGTACGGATCGCGCGGGCGACGTCGGTGGCGCGTTCGACGTCCGGAGACCACACCGTGCCGGCCAGGCCGAATTGTGAGTCGTTGGCGATTCGGATCGCCTCGGCGTCGTCGCGGTAGGCGATGACGACCAGGACCGGGCCGAAGATCTCCTCCTGTGCCAGCGGGCTGGCATTGTCCACATCGGCGAATACCGTTGGAGCGACGAACCATCCGCGATCTTGATCAGCGGGAGCCGATCCGCCCGCCACGAGTCGCGCTCCGCTGGCCTTTCCTGCCGCGATATGTCCGAGCACCTGCTCACGCTGTCGTGCGCTGACCAGTGGTCCGATCTCGGTCCGCTCATCGAGCGGGTCGCCGACGACCAGGCCGCGTGCCAGCGCCGCGATGGCGTCGACGAATTCGTCGTAGCGAGAGCGGGGGACGAGGATCCGCGAGCTGAGATGGCAGGTCTGCCCGTTGTTGGCGAAGGACGCCGAACGCAGGCCGGAGATGGTGGCTTCGGTGTCCGCGTCGTCGAGAACGATCGCCGCTGACTTGCCGCCCAATTCCAGGGTGACCGGGCGGATGAGCTGTCCGCAGGCCGCCCCGATGATGCGTCCGGCGGCGGTGGACCCGGTGAACGCCACCTTGTCGACGCCTCCGTGGCTCACCAGGTGCGCGCCGGCCGCGGCATCGCCCGGCGCAATGCTGAGCACCCCGGCAGGCAGCCCCGCCTCGATGGCGGCCTCGGCGAAAACGAGTGAATCCAAAGCGGTTTCGAGGGCGGGCTTGAGCACCACCGGACATCCGGCGGCCAGTGCCGGGGCCAGTTTCATCACCGCAAGGGCCTGCGGGTAATTCCACGGGGTGATCGCACCGACCACCCCGACCGGCTCCCGTCGCACGATGGTGTGCCCGATCAACGCGGGGCGGGTCTGTTCCACGTCGGAGTTCGTGACCAGCTTGGCGTAGTAGCCGATCAGTGCGGCGGGAAAAACTCCGTTGACACCACGGGACAGGGCGATCGGCATTCCGTTCTCACGACTGACCAACGTCGCGGTGTCCGACGCGCGGGAGTGCAGCGCAGCGGCATACCGCTTGAGCACCTGAGCGCGCTCGGCAGGTTCGGCGGCCGCCCAGGCTCTCGCGTCTGGGCCATGGGCAGCGGCGACGGCGTCGTCGATGTCTGACTCGCTCGCGCACCCGGCGTATCCGAGCACCTCTTCGGTCGCGGCCTCGATCACCGGGACGGTCGTGGTTGCGGCGCGGAATTCGCCGCCGATGAACAGCAGGCCGTCAGTGTGGTTGGCGGTCATGGGAGTTGCCCTTCGAGCGTGGCGGTCGTGGCCGGTGCGGCGTGCAGCACCCTGTCGGTGATCAGTTGGTCGATCTCGTCGTCGCTCAGTCCGAGCATGCGCAGACACACCTCGCGGGTATGCTCGCCCAGGCGCGGTGCCGGTCGCAGGTCCGCCGCCGCGATGTGGCGGTAGAGCGCCGGGCGTGTCTCGCTCGGCAGCGCCCAATCCAACAATGGGTGGACCATCTCGGTGTACAGCTGGCGGTGGCGCACCTGTGGGTCGCCGAGCACATCCGCTCCCCGGTTCATGGGTCCCGCTGGTACGCCGAGTTGCTGCAGAGCTGTCGCGATCTCCAGAGGTGAACGGCCACTGGTGTATTCGGCGACGATGTCGCGAAGCGCCTGACGGGATTCCCAGCGACCGGGCGCGGTGACGAACCGTGGATCGTCCGCCAGGTCTTCGCGCCCGAACGCCGATGCGATCACGGCCCAGTCAGCCTCCGCGCCGATGGTGATCGCACACCACTCGTCGTCGCCTTGGCATGGGTACACGCCGTGCACGGCGGGATCGTCGACGACCGGTGTGCCCGACTCGCGCGCCCACGTCGAGGCGTAGGTGACGTCGAGTTGGCTCGTCGCGCTCTCGGCCTGGGACAGGTGGATATGTGCACCCTGACCGGTGCGGTCCCGCCGGATCAGCGCGCCGAGGGTGGCGACCGCCGCCAGTCTGGCCACCAGATGATCGGGAAACACCGTGACTGCGTCGTAAAACTGGTGATGCGCGCCGTCCGCTTGCCACAGCTGGGTGATTCCGGTGGACGATCGCACCAGGGGTCCGTAACCCAACCGTGCGCTCCACGGGCCGGTGTCGCCGTAGGCACTGCTCTCGGTCAGCACGATCTCGGGGTTGAACCCGGCCAGCGCATCGTAGGACAGGCCAAGGGAGGTCAATGTCCCCGGCTTGAAGTTGGCGAACACGGCATCGGCCTTGGCGACGAGTTCTCCGAAAAGTGCAGTGCCTCGGCTATTTCGGAGATCGATGCCCAGGGCGCTCTGATTGCGATGGGTCCAGGCGAACGATTCGCTGATCGACTGACCGGGCTTGGTCTGGCGCAGACCGTCGGGGTAGCTGGGACTCTCGACCTTGATCACCTCAGCGCCCAGATCGCCGAACAATCGACCGAGCTCGCCGCCTGCGACGATGACCCCCAGGTCGAGAATCGTGATCCCGCTCAACGGCCTGTCGCCGCCCGGTTCGGCGGCGACCGCCACACGGTCGGCGAGCCAGGCGGGGGCACTGCTGCCGGCTGCGGGGGCCGTCCATCGAATGCCTGCGCGAGCACCGTCCAGCACAACGCAGCCGTCGGGAACGGTCAGGGTGCCCGCGTCCGTGAGTTCGAGGGCCGTCCACGCGTCTGCCACCTGAAAGTGGGCTTGGGACAGTACGTCCCGTGGCGTGAGGACCGCCGCGATCGGCACGCCGCGTTCGGCGCCGGACGCCACCAACTCCGCCATGCTGTGTTGAGCGAACAGTGCGGTGATCGCGGCACCGATCTGGTCGAATTCGGCTGCCCGCGCGGCGATGCTGTCGTAGCGCTCATCCTGGAACTGCTCGGGCTCACCCAGCCAGGCCCGCATGGCGCGCCACTGCCGGGGAGCGAGGATGCAGATCCGTACCCAGCCGTCTCGGCAGGCGAAAATCGGATAGGAATCCTGCGCCCTCGGCCGGTCGCGGCGGGCGTTGTTGATACCCCGCGCCGCCGCGGCCTGACCGTGCGAGCCGAACGGCGGGTCCAATGCCTGCAAGACGCCCTCGTAGCGGGAGAAGTCGACATAGTCGCCGCGTCCGGTGCGTAAGCGTTGGTAGTGGGCGACCAGCACGGCCCACGCGGCTTGTGCGGCGGCGGTGGCGGATGCGATGCCGTCCGGCGGAAGCACCGGCGTGCCCCCGGGCGGGCCTGACCGTGACAGGACCGACGACAGCGCGTACAGCACCGGGTCGGACGCCGTCCACGACGACCGGGGGCCGGTGGTACCGAAATCCGTGATCGACATGACGACCAACCGATCGTGAGTGTCGGCGAGCTCCTCGCACGAGGTTCCGAAAAGCGCTGACTGCCCGGGATTTCCACTGTCGATCACGATGTCGGCGCCCGCGACCAGATCGAGGAATCGCAGTCGGTCGCGTTCGTCGTCGCCGTCGAGAACGACGCTGCGCTTGTTGGCGTTGCGTAACGCGAAGGCCAGGCTCTCGGTGCCGACGCGCGGCGCTTCTCGCCGTGACGGGGAGCCGGCCGGCGGTTCGACCAGGAGCACGTCCGCGCCGAGATCGGCCAGGATGCGTGCTGTCTGTGCCGCCGGGCCCGCGGTGAGGTCGACAATCCGCAGGCCTGTCAGCGGTGCATCGGGCATCGGCACGGGACACTCCTTTTACGTCGCTAATATCTAAAGACTATAGTTTTACAGCTGATGGTGACAGAAGGGGTTGGCGACCGATGAAGGTCCGGTTGATTCGTTCGAAATGCGCGGGCCACGCGCAGTGCTATGCCGTTGCGCCCGAGATCTTTCCGATCGACGACGAAGGTTTCTGCATTCTCGACGAACGCGTCGTCGAGGCCGACGAAGTGGAAGCCGCACGAGCCGGGGTGGCGTCCTGTCCGGAGCTCGCTCTGGTCATCGACGAAGGCTCTGATTGACGCGATAAACCTACACGCGTAAGGTTTTGACCCAGGTGTGCTGCGTCACACGACGCACCGACGACAGAGGAGAAGGCATGAGGCTCGAGGGCAAAGTCGCCGTCATCACCGGGGCTGGTTCGGGCCTGGGCCGGCACTGTTCACAACTGTTCACCGCCGAAGGGGCGAAGGTCGCGATCGTCGACATCGACTCCGATCGCGCGGAGCAGACCCTCAAGCTGGTGACCGAAGACGGCGGCGACGCGATCGCGATCACGGCCGACGTCTCCGACAAGGCCCAGATCACGGCCGCGATCGATCAGACCGTCGAGCACTACGGCAAGCTCGACATCGCCTGGGCCAACGCCGGGATCGTTTCCCGTGGCGGCGCGGCCGCACTCGGGCTCGAGGATCCGGTTGCCTTCGAGGACATGACCGAGGCCGACTGGCAGAACGTCCTCGATGTCAACCTCACCGGCGTCATCTATACCGCTCAGGCCGCCGTTCCGCACCTGAAGGCCAACGGCGGAGGCACCATCCTGGCGACCTCGTCGGCGGCATCCCTCGTTGCCTACCCGAGCATCCCGTTCTATTGCGCCACCAAGGCCGGCGTCAACGGCCTGGTGCAGGCACTCAGCCTGGATCTCGGCCGGTACGGCATCCGCGTCAACGCCATCGCGCCGACCCACGGCATGTCACCCAACTTCCTCATGCCCCCCGGATCACCGGTGGTGGGGATGTCCTACGAGGAGTCGGCAGGTCCGTGGAACCCGACCGTGTCGCCCATTCCGCTGAAACTGCCCCGACCCCCGTCACTGTCGGACAACGCGAAGGTGGCGCTGTTCCTGGTTTCCGACGACTCGGGATACATCTCCGGGGCGGTGCTCGGTTCGACCGACGGCGGGACGCTGGCCCGCGTCGGGATGTGGTTCCCCGACGACCTCAACCCCCAACCGGTCGCCTGACCGCACACCACGGACCCGACGACCGCCGAGGAGACCTTGCGATGACCACCATTGAGAAAGTTCCCGCCCATCTGGTGACGGACTTCGACGTCTATGACCCGAGCCTGGCAGAGCCGGTGGACGTCATGCAGGACAAGATGGCCGAGCTGGCCGCGCTGGGGCCTGTGGTGTACTCGACCGCGCACGGTGGGCACTGGATCGTGACGCGGTACAAGGAGATTCACCAGGTCCTCACCGACACCACCACGTTCTCCAGCTATCCCAACAATCTGGTCACCCCTGCCGACTTCGGCAAATTCATCCCGCTGGAACTCGATCCGCCGGAGCACACCGCCTACCGCCATGCGCTGCAGCCCCTCTTCAGCCCGCAGCGGATGAAGCGGCTCTCCGACGATATCCGTGGTGTGGTCAACGACCTCATCGATCGTTTCGCCGCCAGGGGCCAGGCGGAGTTCATCTCCGAATTCGCCAGGGAGATGCCGGCGAAGGTCTTTCTGGCACTGATGGATTGGCCGTTGGAAGATGCGCCGATGTTCGTCGAGGCCACCGACGCCGTGTTGTTCGGCAAGCCCGGCGGAACCAAAGAGGAATCCGACCAGGTGATGATGATGGCCGCGATGACGATCGCCGGCTACTTCAATGACGTCATCACCGAGCGCAGGGGTAAGTCCGGTGCGGACGCCACCTCGGCACTGATCAACACCGAAGTGGAATTACCGGACGGCACAAGGCTGCTCGCCGACGAAGAACTGTTCCGGATGTTCTTCCTGCTCTTGATGGGCGGACTGCACACCGTGCAGGGCTCGCTGGCGTGGTCGGTGGTGCACCTCGTCAACAACCCCGACCAGCGCGCGGCGATCATCGCCGATCCGGCTCTCATCCCCAGGGCCGTCGAAGAGGTGCTGCGCATCGAGGCTCAGGTGGCCGCCGGGCGCCGCGCCACCTGCGACACCACGCTGGGCGGGGTGAACCTGGCCAAGGATGATCAGCTCATCGTCCTGTTGTGCACCGCCAACCGCGACGCCGACTACTTCGACTCACCAACGACCTTTGACGTGACCCGTCATCCCAACCGACACCTGACCTTCGGGTCCGGGCCGCATCGGTGCCTGGGTTCGCACCTGGGCCGCCTCGAGCTGACGATCGCGCTGGAGGAGCTTCATCGGCGCATTCCCGACTACCAACTCGTCGAGTCCGATCCGCCGATCTTCCACTCCACACAGGTCCGGGGTTGCCACCGTATGCCGATCACTTTCACACCAGAGAAGTGAGGCCGTCATGACCACATCACTGCCACGCCCTGATCGAATCCGACGAGCGATCGAGCTCCTGCGCAACGAGACCACCGACAAGTTCGACGATGTGGTGGCGTTCTCCGCACACGAGTTCACCGATCCCGAACTCGCCCAGCGCGAGCGTGACCTGATCTTCGGGAGGGTTCCGTCGATCGTCGCCCACTCGTCGGAGATCGCCAAGGCCTACGACTTCATGACGGTGCAGATGCCGCGGAACAACGTGCTGCTGGTGCGCCAGAAGGATGGTGGGGTCAAGGCATTCGTCAATCTCTGCCGTCATCGCGGGGCGCTGCTCGAGGACAACGAGAAGGGCCGCTGCCGAGTCTTCTCGTGCGCGTATCACCGGTGGTCCTATGACCCGGATGGTTCGTTACGAATGATCACCCGGGACAACACGTTCGGCGATATCGACCGCAGCAAGCAGGGCCTGGTGGAGCTGCCGTGCGAGGAACGCCACGGATTCATCTGGATCGTCGACAATGCCTCGGCCACAATCGACGTCGCGGCATGGCTCGGTCCGGAAATGGATGCCATTCTGGGTGGCTACGACCTCGCGGATCTGGTGTGCTTCCGGGCGGCTGGCTTCGACGAGCCCACCAACTGGAAGATCATGCAGGATGCGTTCCTGGACGGCTACCACATTCAGTACGCGCACCCGAACTCCGCCGGAAAGATCATTCACACCAATGTGATGGCGTTCGAGGACTTCGGCAAGCATTGCCGCTTCATCGCTCCGCGGAAATCGATCGACCGGTGGCTGGAGGAAGATCCGGGCGATCGCTCGCTGGATCCGTATGTCACCGAAACGCATTTCCTGCTGCCCAACAGCACGCTGCTCCGGCAGCCGGATCACTTCCAGCTGCTGACATTCCGTCCCCATCCGACCGATCCGACGAGATCGCGGATGGAACAGCGGCTGATGGTTCCCAGATTGGAGGTCTCCGGTATGGCCGAGGACCACTGGAATCATCGTTGGGAGAAGAACTGGGAGATCCTGCTGACCGTGTTGCACAGCGAGGACTTCCCGTTGCTGCGAAACTCCCAGCAGGGCATGGGGAGTGCCGACGCCGGAGAGATGTTGCTGGGCCGCAACGAGACGGCCAATCAGGTGTTCCGGCGGGAGACCAAGAGGCTGCTCGCCGAGGGCGCTCCGCCGTCGTAGATTCGCGATGATCAAATACGAATGGCGCACCGAGCTGAGCAGGCCCGAGGCCGACGAACTGTCGGGTCTGCTGACCAGAGCGGCGGCCTACGATGCCGAGCCCGGCTACAACACCATCGACTTCGCCGATGTGGCGCAGTCGATGGCCATCGACGATTCGCCCGATCGGCACCTGTTGATCTGGATGCTGCCGCACGCCACCGCGATGGACGAGCCCAACGCTGAAGAATGCATCGCCGGTCTGCTCCGCCTCACCGGCGGGCCGGACGGGTGCGCCGAGGCCACGGCGGTGATCGATCCGGGACTGCGCTCGATCGGCATCATGACCCTCCTGCTCGAGCAGGTCGGGCTGGCCACGTCAGGTCCGGACGGCTGGTTGGGGACCGGGGCGCACACCATCACCTCCTGGGCCCGCGGCAATCATCCGGCCAGCGGCCGGCTCAGCGACCGATTCCTGATTCCGCGCACCCGGCGGGTGTGGCAATTGATCCGCGGTGCCGAATCCGAATCGGACCTCACCGCCGCGCCCGTGCTCGAACCCTGCGGGTCCACTGCGAGCGGAGCCCGCTACGCGCTGCGGGAGGGAAGCCGGATCATGGGTTCGGTGGCGCTCAATCGCCAGCCGGTGTGGTCCGAGGAATTCGGCGACTGCGCGGTCGTGGACGTCGTCGACGCCGCACCGGCGGCTCCGCCGGGCGCACTGCGGCGTCTGCTCGACGGTGCCGTGGCGGTCGCCGCCGAGGCGGGTCTGTTCGGCGCGGTCATCCATGTCGATTCCGGCGACACCAGGCTGGTCAACGCCGCCCGACTGGCCGGTTTCCATCACGACCGCACCGACGTGCGCTACCAACTCGGAGGCAACAGGTGAACACCGTTGTGCCAGAACAACTTGCCGCGACTGTTGAAGCGCACGGCAAGGCTGTCGCGGCTGCCGACAACAACACCGTGCTGTCCGACTTCCTCCCGGACCGCATCGGCCAGCTCATCGCATCGGCCGATGTGCCGACCCGGTTGGCGGGAAGCGAGGTGCGCAGCATCACCGCTGTCGACGAGGGCCGCTACGACGCGGTGATCCGGTACACCAAGCCCGACGACGACTGGTTCGAACTGCGCAGTCGTTGGGTGCCTTTCGAGGACGGTACGTGGCGGGTGTTCAGTGTCCGCAATATCCCCGACACACCCCCGTGGATGGACATGGCCGGGCCGTCCGAGGACGGGCTCGACGCACCGCACTGGGACGGACTGCGCGACGGCAGACTCCTGCTGCAGCAGTGCGCCGGTTGTGCGAGCTGGATCTGGGCACCCCGACCGATCTGCCCGCAGTGCCACTCATTTGAATTGCGTTGGCAGCAGGTCGAACCGGTGGGCACCATTTATTCGTGGACCAGAACCTGGCAGCCGTTCGGCAGGGAAGCGACCGGACATCTGCCGTACGTGGTGGTGCTCGTCGAGCTGCCCGGTGCGGGCGATCGCCGCGTGATCGGGGTTCTGGCGCACGCGGACGGTGTGACCCCGACGATCGGGGCGACGGTGCGCGGCCATATCGATCCACCGCCCGACGACGTGCACTGGCCGCTGATCCGCTGGCAGCTGGACGGGACGCCTCGATGAGTCGATTCCGCGGTGCCACCGCCGTCGTCGGGGTCGGGGCGACCGAGTACTACAAGCGCGGAACGAGCCCGCTCTCGTCTGCACAGCTGGTGCTGCAGGCGATCTTGCGAGCATGCGAGGACGCCGGTGCCGACCCGCGGTCGATCGACGGATTCGTCTCGTACGCCAGTGATTCGAGCGAAGGGCTCGTGCTGGGCGCCGCACTGGGCGTTCGCGAAGTCCGGTGGTCGACCCAGGTCTGGGGTGGCGGGGGAGGCGGCGTTGCCGCGGCCGTGAATTGCGCTGCCGCAGCGGTCTATAGCGGCCAGGCGGACTGCGTCGTGGTCTATCGCGGTCTCAGTGAGGGCACCGACGGGCGTGGCGCCTACAACAAGGGACATATGGGCCACCTCTACACGGCGCACGGCATGCTGGCGCCCGCCCAGGTGTGTGCGCTGCGGACTCAGCGGCTCCTGGAGGTCGACCGGGTTCCCGTTGCGGCGCTCGAGGCGGTCGCACTGGCCGGGTACCACCACGCCCAAACCAATCCGAGGGCGGTGGCGTACGGCCGGCCGCTGGATCACGACGGCTACCACGGCAGCCGGCTGATCTCCGAACCGCTGAGGCTGTTCGACTGCTCACGCGAAAATGATGGGGCCACAGCCGTTCTTGTGGTCCGGTCCGACCGCGTCGATGACTATGCCGGCCGGCCTGCCTACATCCTGTCCGGAGTGCAGGGTGCGGCGGCAGGGTGGAACGAGTCCGTCGAGAACGAACACGACTACACCAGCGCAGGTTTCCATCCCGCGATGGTGCAGCGGCTGTGGACCGACGCGCAGATCAGCCCCGGGGAGGTCGACGTGGCGCAGGTCTACGAGAACTTCACGGGCCCGGCGGTCGCCGCAATGATCGACCACGGGTTGTGCCCCAATGGTCCGGCGGCAGGTGACTACCTGACTGTCGGCAACCTGACCGTCGGCGGCGACGGTCTGCCGATCAACACCGCAGGCGGCAACATCGCCGAAGGATTCGTGCACGGTATCGGGCTGGTGGCCGAGGCGGTGCGTCAGATCCGCGGTGGCTCACCAAATCCGGTGGACAACGCCGACATCTCACTTCTGATCGGCGGCCCCATGGCACCATTGGTGAGTTCCACCGTATTCGGCTCAGCAGCAACGATCTGACCGAGTTCAGAGGATCGAGGAGGACGATGGCCGCGACCGTGGCATCGGCATTGCGCTGGTGGGCCAGGACCAAAGGTGACGAGCGCGCCGTGATCGTCGGCGACGACCAGATCAGCTATCGCCAATTGCACGAGTGGACGAGCCGGCTGGCCAGGAAGCTGGCCGACGACGGAGTCAAACCCGGAGTCCGGGTGGGGCTGTTGGCGCCGAATGTTCCGCAGTGGCCGATCGCCGCGCTGGCGGTGATGAAGTGCGGGGCGACGTTGGTCCCACTGAACTCGCGCTTGAAGCCCGCCGAGATCCGCAAGATCGCCGACGATGCCGAGATCAGCGCCGTGATCGCGGCCCCTGCCCACATCGACGGCCTGGACGAGGCCCGCGGTGCGGGACGGGATTTCATCATCTGGGCGCTCGATATCGTTGAGGCACAACGGAACGGTGATCCGGACGACTTCGTCATCGAGCCCGGACCCGAGGATCCGATCGCGGTGATCTTCACCAGCGGGTCGACCGGGTTGTCCAAGGGCGTGATCCTGACCAGTCGAACATTGATGGGGATGGTGCTGGAGAACACCCTCACCGAGGAGGGCTTCCGGCCCGGCACCGTCACTCTGTTGGTCCTGCCGCTGGCCTTCACCCCCGGACTGGTCTACGGCCTTTTGATCACCTCGGTGCTCGGCGGCACCCTGGTCGTCGAACCGGAGCTCAACCCGGCGCGGGCAGTGACTCTGATCGAGAAGCATTCGGTCCGTGCCCTTTTCGGTGTCCCGTTGGTCTTCGAGGCGCTCTCTCGGGTCGACGAGTTCGCCGATGCCGATCTGAGTTCGCTACAGACCGCGATCGTCGGTGGTGCGGCCGTGCCTGCCGACCTGTTGCGGCGCTGGGCCGACAAGGGTGTACTGCTGCGCCAGATCTACGGGATGACGGAAGCCGGCGGGGTGGCGACAGCAACCCTGAAAGCCGAGGCGCTCGAGCACCCGGACTCCTGCGGTAGCGGATCGATCTTCACCGAAGTCGACGTGATGCTCGACGACGGGTCGCTGGCGGGCCCCGGAGAACCGGGCGAACTGGTGGTCCGGGGTCCTGGTGTCACGCCGGGTTATTGGAACGACCCCCAGACCACCGCAGCCGCGATTCGCGACGGCTGGTTGCACAGCGGCGACGTCGGCATGCGCGATGAACAGGGCCGGATCACGTTCCTTGATCGCATCAAGGAGCTCATCATCTCGGGTGGGATCAACATCTCACCGGTGGAGCTCGAGTCCGCCATCGCAGCGATCGACGGGGTCGACGAGGTTGCCGTCATCGCGGCGCCCGATCCGCGCTTCGGGGAGACGCCGGCGGCCATCATCACGGTCGCCGCGGGCGCGAGTCTCGACGAATCCGCGGTGGTCGCGCATTGCGAAGCGGTGCTGTCGGACTACAAGGTGCCGCGGTACATCGTGCTCCGCTCGGACCCACTGCCGCGACTGCCGAACGGCAAGTTGGATAAGCCGACTGTGCGCGATGAGTACCGCGACATACCCGACCGGTTCAATCGGGTGCGATGACTGCCGGTGACGGCAGCCGCCGTTAGCAGATCGCGGCTGCTGCGATCAGTCCGAAGGCGATGAGCACGATGCTCAGCACGGCGGCTGAGTGGCCCATCGACAGCGCCACCACAACGCCGACCACGCCGGCGATGAAGACGACGATCATCAGGAAAGCCATCACGCCCCGGTGCGGATTGATCGCACTGGACGGCAGGGGCCTTCTAGAAGGGTGCATGCCGTTCATCGAACACCTCCGCGTGTGACGTGGCTCATCATTCGGAGTATAGGTGACGGAGATCACAAAACGGGCGCGACCAGGCTGCTTTAGAGACCGAGCCGTTCCAGTGCGTCGTCGAACTCTTCGGACGCCAGCTTGTCGCCCTTGCCGTCGGCGATTGCCCGCCGGTACACCCTCACGGCCTCCTCACTGGTGAGGGCGAACCTGGCATCCCAGGCCTCGGAGTCCAATCGCCAGTACCCGGTGACGTCGTACTCGTCGATGGCCCAGCCGTGACCGCGCAGGTATTTGCGGACCTCGCGCGACACCGCTGCTTCGCAGCCTGACCAGCAGTAGCCGTGGGCCGCGAGGTCGACCTGGCGAACGAGGTCCGCCAGCCGGCTCGGCGCCAACCCGTTGCCGGTGCCGAGGCTCGGAACGATCGCGACACCGGGCCGGACAGGCAGGTAGTCCAGGTCGTGATGGTCGGCGGCCTCGACGAGGACCGTGATCGCAACCGCGGGCGGTGCTTCTTCGATGATGCGGGCGGCGGCCGGCAGGCCGGAGAGGTCGGTGACGAGCAGCTGCCGTGCGGTGCCCGGCGGCGGGTGATACCAGGCGCGGGCGTGATCGAGCCCGACGCGATCCCCGGCCGCCGCCGTTTGTGCCCACGTGCTGCCGCGGCCACCGGTGTGCAGAACGATGTCGAGGTCGATGCGGTCGCCGTCGTGCCTGTGCACGGAGTAGGTGCGGCCTTCCTCGGGAGTCGTGGGGTCGAAGTAGACGCCGACGGCGCAGTCGCCGCCCGCCGGGATGGCCAGCGAACCGGGGTCTTCGACACGCAGGCCGATCCGGCGCAGCCGCGGGCTCAGCTGGAGCGTCTCGAGGACGGTCGCGGGCGAGAAGCTCATCAGGAAGCCCGGGCCGCGCCGAGGGTGATGGCGGTCAACGTGGCGACGAGAGTGTCCTCGTCGGTATCGATATCGCCGTGTAGCCATGCGCTGATGAGCTCCGTCGCGGCGGTGACCATCGCCCTGGTCGCGAGCAGACGGTCCACCGACGGCTTGGGTTGTCCTTCGAACGGCATTGCCTCGGCGGCGATACGTTCGGTGAACTCGGCGATCTCCCGCTGCTGGAGCTGGCGCAGCCGCGGAAATCCCGGTGACTCCATGTACAGGCGCGCATCGGCCGCACTGGCGACCAACGTGCGCACCACCGTGTTCAGCACCCCGTGGGCGCGCTCGGGTAGGGGAGCGGTGACGAGCACCAATTCCATCGCCGCCTTGAGCCGGTCGTAGAGCGCCTCGGCGCACGCGTCCAGAAGATCGTCCTTGGTGGTGAATTCGGCGTAGAAGTAGCGCTTGCTCAGTTTGGCTCGCTGACACACCAGGTCGACGGTCAGTGGCGCGACGCCGACCTCGGCAATCAGGTCGCGTGCCGCGTCGAGCAGGCGCTCGCGGCGCTCCTGTGAGCGTTGTTCGGAGCTCAGCCCGCCGTAGGTGCGTCCCTCGACAGTCATGACGACATCTTGACCCATCTGTGGTGTGCGTCATAATCTAGAACGAATTCGTTCCAGATTCCAAGGAGTTGTCGATGACCGCACGGATCATGGACGACGCGGGCCGCGCTCTGGCTGTCCCGCAGTCCTACACCGACGAAGCCCAACTGCACGCGGCGCTGGCGCATCTGCGCAAGCACGCGCCGGTGTCCTGGGTCGACGTCGAGGGCTACCGGCCGTTCTGGGCGATCACCAAACATGCCGACGTCATGGACATCGAGCGGCAGAACGACCTCTTCACCAACGACCCGCGGCCGATCCTGGTGGCCAGCGAACTCGACGACAAGCTGATGGCCGACCGGGAAGCCGGGATCGGGCTGAGCACGCTGATCCACATGGACGACCCGCACCACCGCGACATGCGCAAGATCGGTGCGGACTGGTTTCGCCCGAAAGCCATGCGGGACTTGAAGGCTCGCTGCGACGAGCTGGCCAAGATGTACGTCGACCAGATGGCCGAGCGTGGCCCGGAACTCGACTTCTCCCAGGAGATCGCGGTCAACTACCCGCTCTACGTCATCCTGACCTTGCTGGGCCTGCCCGAATCCGACTTTCCTCGCATGCTCAAGCTGACCCAGGAACTGTTCGGTGGCGATGACACCGAGTTTCAGCGCGACGGATCCAGCGACGCGATGCTCGCGGTGCTGCTCGACTTCTTCACGTACTTCTCGGCGTTGACCGCATCCCGTCGTGAGCACCCGACCGAGGATCTAACGTCGGCGATCGCGAACGCGACGATCAACGGCGAGCCGTTGTCCGACATGGATACCGCGTCCTACTACGTGATCGTCGCGAGCGCCGGCCACGACACCACCAGCGCAGGCATCGCCGGCGGGCTGCTGGAACTGGTACGCAATCCCGCCGAACTGCAACGCCTGCAAAATGATCCGGGCCTGATGGGCACCGCGGTCGAAGAGATGATCCGTTGCGTCACCCCGGTCAAGGAATTCATGCGCACTGCGCAGGCGGACACCGAAGTCCGCGGTGTCCGCATCGCCAAGGGCGAATCGGTTCTGCTGTCCTATGTTTCGGCCAACCGCGACGAAGAGGTCTTCGACGACCCGATGCGCTTCGACGTCGGCCGCGATCCCAACAAGCACCTGTCCTTCGGCTACGGAGTGCATTTCTGCCTGGGCGCGGCACTGGCCCGCATGGAGATGAACAGCTTCTTCTCCGAACTCGTCCCGCGCATCAAGACCATCGAACTGGCTGGCGAGCCGGAACTCTCGGCCACCACATTCGTCGGCGGGGTCAAGCACCTGCCGATCCGCTACTCACTGAAGTAGCGCCGACGAACACTCTCGGGCGAATACACCGCGACAACGACCGGCAACGGCGATAATGCCGTTGAGTCGGTTTCTGACAGCGGAAGTAGGGACCATGAAGAAGCTGGCAGCGGCGCTGTTGAGCGCCATGGCAATGGCCGCGGCACCGGTGATGATCGCACCGGCCGCGCAAGCCGATGTGTGTGGTGACGCCGGCGGGCGGCACGTCAATGTGGGTGGCTGCACCAACGTCGCCGGTGATGTCGCGGTGGCCGGTGCGGTGGCGACCGATGACGATGCCGCCGCACAGGCGGCGTCCGGTCAGCCACCGTGCTACACGCCGCAAGGGGTGCCGTATTACACGCCCGGCTCGGATCCCTGCTACTGAGCGGCTCCGGTGAGGCCCGGCTCGACGCGGGCCAGTTAGCGGCCTTCGCGGCGATTGTCGAACTCGGCAGTTTCGAGGCGGCGGCTGATCGATTGCACGTCACGCCGTCGGCGGTGAGCCAGCGCATCAAGGCGCTCGAAAAATACGTGGGCCAGGTACTTCTGGTCCGCGGAAAGCCCTGTGTACCAACGGCGGCCGGTAAGCCGTTGCTGAGGCTGGCCGCTCAGACCGCGATTCTGGAAGCAGAGGCCATCGCCGAGATGGCCGGTGGCGGCGAGTCGTCGCCACGGCCGCGTATTGCGATGGCGGTCAACGCGGATTCGATGGTGACGTGGTTCGCCGGCGTGCTCTCGGATCTGCCTGATGTGTTGTTCGACATCCGGATCGAGGATCAGGATCATTCCGCGCGGCTGCTACGCGAAGGCGTGGTGATGGGTGCCGTCACCACCGAACGCACCCCGGTGCCAGGCTGCCGGGTGCGGCCGCTCGGCGTGATGCGATATCTGCCGGTGGCCAGCAGCGGCTACGTAAAGCGCTATCTGCCAAGCGGTTTCACCGCAGATGCGGTGGCGCAGTCGCCGTCGCTGGCGTGGAACCGCGACGATGCGTTGCAGGACATGTTGGTGCGCAAAACCTTTCGACGCGACATCGATCGGCCCGTCCACTATGTGCCGACTGCGGAGGGGTTCGGCGCCGCCGTACGCGCCGGATTGGGGTGGGGGATGTATCCCGAACAGTCGGCGGCGACGGCGATCGCCGACGGGTCTTTCGTCCAGGTCTGCGATGTCCACCTGGATGTTCCGTTGTTCTGGCAGTGCTGGAAACTCGACAGTCCGCTGATGGACACCGTGACCGGCACGGTTCTGGCCGCGGCAGCGGCGCTGAGAACCCGGCGTTAGTCCGCACACAGGAAAGTCACAGCCACACCACAAGGTTTCCGCATCGTCGATTCGGTTAACCGGTCCCAGACGAGCTATCGACGACTGGGGTGTATGAGATGAAAGAAAACCGTCCTGCCCGTATGACGTTGGCGGCTGCGACCATCGGCGCGGGTGCAGTACTGGCTGGTGGCGCACTGTTTGCCGCGATACACGTCGAGCGTGGTTCGGGGACAGTGCTATCCGATCCCGGTTCGGTCACCGCACCGTCGACGGTCACGATGACAACCGGGGTGACCACGAGTACCTCACCCGGCCAAGGCTCGGTGACTCCGTCGGTCGCGACACCGCAGATCACCACTACGCCGACGTCGGCAACGCCGGGATAAACAGGTTCGCCGTCTACGATCGACGCCGTTGATCCGTCGATCGGAGTGGTGAATGGGTGATGTCAGGCGCACGGCCCGGGTTGCGTTGGCGTTGTTGGTAGCGCTGATCGGACTCCAGGCAGGCCCGGCCACGCTTGCGCACGCCGACGACGTGCTGCCCAATGTTCGCTTCACCACGACATCTGGCGCCCCGTTGCAAAACGGCGCGACCTACGGCATCGGCACGGTGATCGTCGCGCATTTCGACGGTCCGGTCGCCGACAAGGGTCTGGCCGATCAGGCTTTGGCTGTCGACACAGCGCCGGAAGTCGCAGGCGCCTGGCACTGGGTCGATGATCGGACTGCCCATTGGCGCCCTCCGCAGTACTACGACCCGGGCACGGTCGTGACCGTCACCCCGGGGCCGGGGCCGCCACTGTCGTTCACCATCGGCGCCTCGCACGTGTCGATTGCCGATGACGCCACCAAACAGGTGACCGTCTTCGACGGCGGAAAGCTGGTGCGCACCATGCCAACGTCGATGGGGCGTGGCGGTACCGAGAAGGTCGGCAACACGACCCTGAGCTTCTGGACTCAGCCGGGCATCTACACCGTTCTGGACAAGAGCAATCCGGTGATCATGGACTCCTCCACGTACGGTCTGCCGATCAACTCCCATCTCGGCTACAAGGAGTCGATCAACTATGCGGTGCGGATCAGTAGTGACGGTGTCTATTTGCACGAGCTGGACGCGACGGTGTGGGCCCAGGGCAACACCGACACCAGCCATGGCTGTCTGAATCTCAACCGCGACAACGCCATCTGGTTCTACAACTTCTCGGTTCCCGGGGACGTCGTCGAGGTGCGCAACACCGGTGGCAAACCCCTGCAGCTGTGGCAGAACGGTGACTGGAGCGTGCCGTGGGAGCAGTGGGCTTGACGGTTTCGGCGGGCAGGAGCGCAGCGACCCGGGAAATGGTCTCGGCGGTGAACCGCTGAACTGCGGTTGACGATGTGGCATCGTGACACCCATGTCCGATGCCGAGATCTTGCCCACGCAAAGAACCTTTTTCGGGCATCCGGTCGGCCTGGCCAACCTTTTCGGTGTGGAGCTGTGGGAGCGGTTCTCGTATTACGGGATGCTCACGATCCTCGGCTACTACCTGTACTACTCGCTCACCGACGGTGGTCTGGCATTACCGAAGGCCACCGCGACCGGCATCGTCGGCGCATACGGCGGTCTGGTCTATCTGTCCACGGTCCTCGGCGGCTGGGTGGCCGACCGGTTACTGGGCATGGAACGCACCGTGTTGTACGGCGGAGTGGTGGTCATGTGCGGCCACATCGCGCTGGCGGTGCTGCCCGGGCTGACCGGTGTCGCGGTCGGTCTGGTGCTCATCGCGCTGGGATCGGGTGCGCTGAAAGCCAATGCGTCCTCCCTGTTGGGCACACTCTATGAGGAGGGCGACCCACGTCGCGACGGCGGATTCACGCTGTTCTACCTCGGCATAAATCTCGGGTCGTTCGTCGGCCCCCTGATCACCGGTCTTCTGCAGACCAAGGTCGGATTCCACTACGGGTTCGGTGCGGCAGCAATCGGCATGGCGCTGGGACTGACCCAGTACGTGGTGTTCCGCCGCAACCTCGGCAGCCATGGTCGCACCGTTCCGCACCCCTTGTCGCACAAGGAGTTCTGGCGCACCGCCGGGATCGCACTGGTGGTGATTGCCGCTGCCGTGCTGGCATTCGTGTTCGGTCTGATCACGCTGGCCAACTTGTCCCAGGTGACCACCGGGATCCTCATCGTCGCGTCGGTCGGGTACTTCGCGGTGATGCTGGGCAGCCCCAGCGTCGAGCCGCTGGAGCGCACCCGGGTGCGCGCATTCATCCCGTTGTTCATCGCCAATGCCGTGTTCTGGTCGCTGTTTCAGCAGATCTTCACGGTGCTCGCGGTCTACTCGGATGAGCGAATGAACTGGTCGATCTTCGGCTGGCGAGCACCGTCGAACTGGATCGGTTCCATCGAACCGGTGTGGATCATCTTGCTGTCACCGCTTTTTGCCGCGATGTGGACCAAGCTAGGCCGGCGCGCGCCCACCACTCCGCGCAAGTTCGCCTACGGCGTGATCGGTATGGGAGCGGCGTTCCTGTTGTTCCTGCCGATGGCCGGGACGACAGGCCGAAGCGTGCCCGCCCTATTCATCGTGGCGGTCATGGGCGTCTTCGCGATATCCGAACTCATGCTGTCGCCGATCGGGCTGTCCGTCACGACTCAATTGGCGCCCAATGCTTTTCGTGCTCAGATGATGGCGCTGTACTTCTTCTCCGTCGGTCTTGGCACGGCGATGTCTGGCGTGCTGTCCGGCTACTACAGTCCGGACGACGAGTTCGCGTACTTCGGCATTCTGGGTGCTGTCGCCATCGCCGTCGGCGTGGTCGTGTGGGCGTTCGCGCCCCGGGTCAGCCGGCTGATGGAGGGGGTGCACTGACGGTCGAGTCGAGCAGCCGGATCATCTCGGCTCGCATCTCGACCTTGCGCACCTTTCCGGTGACGGTCATCGGGAAGTCATCGACAACCCGCACGTACCGCGGAACCTTGAAGTGCGCCAGCTTTCCCGCTGCAAACGACTGCACAGCGGCGGCGTCCAACGGCGCAGCGCCTGCGCGCATCTTGATCCATGCGCAGATCTCTTCCCCATAGCGCGGGTCGGGAACGCCGATCACCTGGACATCGTCGATATCGGGGTGGGTGTAGAGGAATTCCTCGACCTCCCTGGGGTAGACGTTCTCACCGCCGCGAATCACCATGTCCTTGATCCGTCCGACGATCTGGCAGTAGCCGTCCTCGCGCATCACCGCCAGATCGCCGGTGTGCATCCAGCCCTCACCGTCGATGGCGTCGGCGGTCTTCTCGGCGTCGTTCCAGTAGCCGAGCATCACCGAGTAACCGCGGGTGCAGAATTCGCCGGTCGCACCCCGCTCGACGAGCGCACCGCTGTCAGGGTCGATGATCTTGATCTCGACGTGGGGATGCGCGCGTCCGACAGTCGCGGTCCGGCGTTCGAGGTCGTCGTCGATCAATGTCTGGCATGACACCGGCGAGGTTTCGGTCATGCCGTAGGCGATCGACACTTCTGACATGTGCAACTGTTCGAGACAGCGCTTCATGATCTCGACCGGGCACGGGGCACCGGCCATGATGCCGGTCCGCAGCGACGACACATCACGGTGAGCCAGGTCGGGGTGACCGAGCATCGCGATGAACATGGTCGGCACTCCGTACAGCGCTGTGCACCGTTCCTGTTCGACCGCGGCCAGGGTCGCGCCGGGATCGAAGCCGGCGGCCGGGATGACCATCGTGGCGCCGTGGGTGGTGCACCCGAGATTGCCCATCACCATGCCGAAGCAGTGATAGAACGGCACCGGGATGCACAACCGGTCACCCGGGCCGAAGTTGATCAGGTCGGTGACGAAGTATCCGTTGTTGAGAATGTTGCGGTGGGAGAGCACCGCGCCCTTGGGGGATCCCGTTGTGCCGGACGTGTATTGGATGTTGATGGGATCCTCTGGCGTCAGGGAGTCAATCCGGGAGCGCAGCTCGTCGACCGAGGTCTGGCCGGCGCGCTGCCGCAGCGCCTCCCAGTCCGGGGAGTTGAGGAACACCACCTCGGACACTCCCGGCACCTCGGGGCGCACCTCGGCGACCATGCTGCGGTAGTCGGAAGTCTTGAAGTCGGTCGCCGACACCAGCATCCGGACGCCGGCATGCCGCAGGACGTAGGCCAGTTCGTGGGTGCGGTAGGCGGGATTGATGGTGACCAGGATCGCGCCGATCTTGGCGGTGGCGTACTGGAGCATCGTCCATTCCGCGCAGTTGGGTGCCCAAATGCCCACCCGATCGCCCTTGTCGATGCCCGATGACATCAATGCTCTTGCCAGTGAATCGATTTCACGATTCAACTCGGCGTAGGTCCAGCGCCGACCGGTCGCGACGTCCACCAATGCGTCGATGTCGGGATAGGCCGCAGCGGTGCGTTCGAAGTTCCCGCCGATGGTCTCGTCCAGCAGCGCAACGTTATCCGGTCCTGCCGAATACGACATCGGTGTGCCGTGACGCTCGCGCAGGACGGTCTTGAGTACCTTCCCACTCGCATTGCGCGGCAACGTGTCGACGATGGCGACGCGACGCGGGCGCTTGTAGGCCGCCAGATGTTCGCGGCAGTGCGATTCGATCTCGTCATCGGTGGGCGGATCAGCGGGATCTCGGGGCACGATCACCGCCAGGGGAGTCTCGCCCCATTTCGGATCGGGCACACCGATGACGGCCACCTCGGCGACTTTGGGGTGCGCCGCCAAGACGTTCTCCACCTCGGCGCTGTAGATGTTCTCTCCGCCGGAAATGATCATGTCTTTCTTCCGATCGACCACGTAGATGTAGCCGTCCTCATCCTGCCTGACCAGGTCACCGGAATGGAACCATCCGCCGCGAAAAGCCTCCGCGGTCTCGGCCGGCTTGTTCCAATATCCGGTCATCACCAGTGGGCCTTGATAGACGATCTCGCCGACCATGCCCTGCTCGACCTCGTTCATGTCGTCGTCGACGATGCGGGCCTCGACGTTGAGCATCGGCGTGCCCACCGAACCGATTTTCGCGATCGCGTCATCACCGCTCAACAGGCAGGTGATGGGGCTGCACTCGGTTTGCCCGAAGGCGGCGACGATCTCCGCGCCGGGGAAAGACTCGATCATGTTCTGCAGCAAGGTGGTAGAGGCGGGCGCAGCGCCCCACCAGATGCGCCGCAGACCGGACAGATCCCACTCGCAGAGTCCGTCCAGCGCACAGACGATCTGCCACTGCGCCGGGGTCATCCAGCACGAGGTCACCCGTTCCGCGACGATCGTTCGCACTGTCGCCTCGGCGTCGAATCCGCCCGAGGAGGGAATGACGACCTTGCCGCCGGTGAGGAATGCCGGCAGCAGTCCGGACACACCGGCGGTGTGGAACAGCGGCGCGACTCCAAGCCAACAGTCGTCGTCGGCGCGGTGACCCAGAGTCCCGATCGAGCTGAACGCGTGCAGGTACAGGTTGCGTTGAGTCAGCACAGCACCTTTGGGGAATCCGGTGGTTCCGGAGGTATACATGATGAACGCGGGCTCCTCGTCACCGACCACGACGTCGAGTGGTTGGTCGCCGGCATCCGCGATGGCCGTCTCCAGGTCGTCCCCGATGGTCAGCACTGTGCGAACCGATCTCGGCTGAGCCGACTCGAGAACCGGTGCCAGTGCGTGATCGACGACGACCGCGCACGCACCACTGTCAGTCAGCAGGTAGGCGATCTCGTCGGCAACCAAGCGGAAGTTCAGCGGAACCACGATGGCGCCCAGACGCGATGCGGCAAACCAGGTTTCGACGACTTCGAGACTGTTCAGGCCCAGCACCGCCACCCGATCGCCACGCCCGATGCCGCGCGCAGCCAGTGCGTTGGCCAGGCGGGTCACTCGGATGTCGGTCTCACCGAAGGTCGCACGGCGACGGGGGTCGGTGAATGCGACGGCGTTGGGGCGCACCCGGGCGTGCCGGGCGAGGACGTCGCTGAGGGTGATGCCCGTCGAGGCGGATGTGGTCATAAGCCGACCCGGTCGGCCAGTAGCGCCCGGTGCTGGGCGCTACTGCCGAACAAGGCTGCGGTGGTCTTGGCGCGGCGCAGGTACAGGTGCAAGTCGTGTTCCCAGGTGAACGCGATCCCGCCGTGTACCTGGGTGGCGGTACCCGCGCACTGGGTGAACGTGTCGGCGGCCTGCGCCTTGACCAACGGCGCTGCGATGGACAGCTCAGCGGGATCTTCGGCGCTCATCGCTGCGAACATCACCGCCACCCTCGTCGCGTCGATCTCGATCGCCATCTCGGCACACATGTGCTTGACCGCTTGGAACATGCCGATTGCTCGGTCGAATTGCCTTCTGCTGCAAGAATAGTCGACGCTCAGTGTCAGACACGCCTCTGCCCCGCCCAGCATCTCGGCGGCCAGCAGCACTCGGGCGGTGTCCAGCACCTGCTCGAACTGATCGGGCGCCGCGTCGAGGGGCTCCGCAACGGCCTGGCGCAGCGTCACGCGAGCGACCGGCCGGGTGATGTCGAACGACGGCAGCCGTTCGACGTGGACTCCCGGAGTATCGGTGTTGACCAGGTACAGTCCGACCGACTCCTCGGCGCGTGCGGCGATGACGAGCAGCCCAGCGACGTGGCCGTGCAGAACCGGCGCGCACGCACCGTCCAGCACGGTGCGTCCACCGTCATCGGAGGCCGACACGGTCGCGCAGGTGGGGTTCGCGGCGTCGGGACCGGTGGGCGCAAAGGCCGCGATGCGCTGCCCGCTGAGCAGACCGGGAAGAAGGCGCTGACGCTGTTCCTCGCTGCCCATGCTCAGCACGGCGTGGACGGCAAAAGCATGCGATGCCAGTGGAACCGGGGTCAGGGCGCGGCCGAACTCCTCGAAGACGATCGCCGATTCCACCAGGGTGCCGCCGACTCCGCCGTACTCCGTCGGGACCGCCAGCCCCGGCAATTCCAGCTCGCGGCACAGTCGCTGCCACAGCCGCTCGTCGTGGCCGTGTGCGCCGGCGATATCGCGTACCCACGACAGCGGGGTGGCCTCCTGCAGGAAGGCGCGCATCGAATCGCGGAAGTCCAATTGTTCGGTGTTGTACCGAAAATCCATGTCAGCGTGGCTCCTTGGGAAGTCCGAGCAGCTGCTCGCCGATCACATTGCGCTGGATCTGCGAGCTGCCTGCGTAGATGGTGGAAGCACGTGCGTAGAGGAACTCGTCGAGCCAGCAGGCCGCCGAATTCGGTGTGCCGGTGACCGGAATGATCAGTGCCTCACCGTTTCCCGGGCCGTCGGCAACCAGAGCATCGACACCGAGGATCTCGACGGCCAGCTCGGTGTAGCGCTGGAAATATTCACTCCAGACCACCTTGTTGATCGCAGCCTCGGCGCCCGGTCGCTGTCCGTTCAGCAGGGTGGTCAGGCCCCGGTAGCCCTGGTAGCGCAGGATCTGCACGCGCGAGTAGCACCATGCCAGCTCGTCGCGGATCAGGGGATCGGTGTTGCGGCCCCGCTCCCTGGCGAGCTGCCGCAGCCAGTCCAGCCCGCGGCCGAACTCGATTGCCGCCGTGGTGATCTGAGAGCCACGCTCGAAGCCGAGGACCGTCATCGCGGTTGCCCAGCCACCGCCGACGCCGCCCAGCACGTCGCAGGCCCTGGCGCGGGCGTCGGTGAAGAAGACCTCAGAAAACGACGCGTGGCCGGCCGCGTTGACGATCGGCCGCACCTCGACCCCGGGTTGATCCACCGGCACCAACAACATCGACAGGCCTTTGTGCTTCGGCACGTCGGGGTCGGTTCGGGCCAGAACGAAGATCCAGTTGGCCGTCGGGCCAGCCGACGTCCAGATCTTCTGCCCGTTGACCACCCACTCGTCATTGTCGAGGACGGCTTTTGTACGGACGGACGCGAGATCCGAACCCGCCTCGGGTTCGGAGAATCCCTGGCACCAGCGGTCCTCGCCGGACAAGATCCGCGGCAGGAACTGCTTCTTCTGCTCCTCGGTGCCCAGCGCAATCAGCGTATTGCCCAGCAGATCGATGCCGAACATGTCGTTCTCGTCGCGTTCAGGGGCGCCACCGCAGGAGAACTCCTCGGCCAGTACCGCCTGTTCGATCACGGACAGCCCGCCGCCGCCGTACTCCTTGGGCCAGGAGACCGCCACCAGGCCACGGTCGGCAAGGACTTTGCGCCAGCGGTGCCGGAGCTCTTCACGTTCCTCGGCCGGCTGCGCACCGGGTCCGGCCCAGTCAGAGGGCAGATGGTCAGCCAGGAACGCCCGGATCTCGCCGCGAAATGCCTCTGCTTCGGCGGGATAGTCGATGTCCACCTGTGCTTCGCTCCCGACTCAGGGCCGGTTCTTGGCGGCGGGCAGGATTTCCGGAGCCAGCCGCCAATCCTCGAGTCCGTCCTCGACGGTTCCGATGCCCAGCGGGTTGCCGTTGATCTCGGCCCAGTGCGAGTGATTGAGCTGATGCAGGGAGAAGCAGGCATCCAGGGCGGTGGAGAATCCCATGGCGTCCACGGTCTGGTTCACCGATTCCTTGATCAGCAGCGAAGCGACGGTCGGCACCTTGGCGATCCGGCGGGCGAACTCGATGGTGCGCGCCGAGAGCTCATCGGCCGGGAAGACCTTGCTGACCATTCCGAGTGCGTGCGCGTCATCGGCGCTCAGTGAGTCGCCGGTGAGCAGCAGTTCTTTGGCCTTGCGCGGCCCGAACTCCCACGGGTGACCGAAATACTCGACCCCGCACATACCCAGCCGGGTCCCGACGACGTCGGCGAAGGTCGTGTCCTGTGCGGCGACGATGAGATCGCAGCACCAGGTCAGCATCAGGCCGGCCGACACAACGAGTCCGTGTACCTCAGCGATGGTGATCTTTCGCAGGTTGCGCCACCGCTTGGTGTTCTGGAAGAAGTAGTGCCACTCCTGCCGGTGCCGGGCTTCGGCGCCGGTCAGCGTTCCGCCGTTGCATTGGTAAGTCGGGTGCTGGCCGGGGCCTGCGGAGCGTTCCCGGACGTCATCGGAGGATCCGAGGTCGTGGCCCGCGGAGAAGCAGGGGCCCGCGCCGCGCAGGATGACGACCCGTACGTCGTCGTCCTCTTCGGCCATTTCGAACGCCGTCCCGAGCTCGACGAGCATTCCCCGGTTCTGCGCGTTGCGCTGTTTCGGGCGATCGAGCGTGATCACGGCGATCCGGCCGTCATCGATGACCTCGTACCCGATGTAGTCGAAATGCTGCACGAATGCTCCTTTCCGTTGCTGCGTATGGCTGCCGCTGATGCAGCACGCTACGCGGACAACGACGAAAATGTCCATAGCCAATACGCTCATGGGGAAACTACCAGCTCAGTAAACAAGCAAGAAAAATGGATCTTGCGCCGAATCAAGTATCTTGCTAGTACTGTGTTGTAAGTCGCAGCCGACGGATCGCATGCGCTTGCTCGACCACTACCGAGAGGGTTCAAGATGGAGATCGGACTTTTCCTGATGCCGGCGCATCCACCGGAGCGCAGCCTGTACGACGCGACCCAGTGGGACCTTGACCTCATCACGCTGGCCGACGAGCTGGGCTACGTGGAGGCGTGGGTCGGCGAGCACTTCACGGTGCCGTGGGAGCCGATCTGTGCGCCGGACCTGTTACTGGCTCAGGCGCTGCTGCGGACCAAGAACATCAAGCTCGCTCCCGGCGCGCATCTGCTGCCCTATCACCATCCGGTCGAGCTGGCCCATCGGGTGGCGTACCTCGATCACCTCGCGCAGGGTCGGTTCATGCTTGGTGTCGGCGCCAGCGGCATTCCCGGGGACTGGGCGCTGTTCGACGTCGACGGCCAGAACGGTGAGCACCGCGAGATGACTCGTGAGGCGCTCGAGATCATGCTGAAGGTCTGGACCGAGGATCAGCCGTGGGAGTTCCGCGGAAAGTACTGGAATGCCAACGGAATTGCGCCGATGTTCGAGGGTTTGATGAAGCGGCATATCAAGCCGTTCCAGGCGCCCCACCCGCCGATCGGCGTCACCGGATTCAGTGCGGGCTCCGAGACTCTGAAATTGGCCGGCGAGCGTGGGTACCTGCCGATGAGCCTCGACCTCAACGCCGAATACGTTGCCACTCACTGGGATGCGGTGCTGGAAGGGGCCGAGCGGTCCGGGCGGACACCGGATCGGCGGGACTGGCGGCTGGTGCGCGAGGTCGTCGTCGCCGAAACCGACGAACAGGCATTCCGCTATGCCGTCGACGGCATGATGGGCCGCAACATGCGCGAATACGTCCTTCCGACGTTCCGGATGTTCGGCATGACCAAGTTCTACAAACACAACCCGTCGGTGCCCGACGAGGATGTGACACCGGAGTACTTGGCCGAGAACACATTTGTGGTCGGCTCGGTCGAAACCGTGGTCGACAAGCTCGAAGCCACCTACGACCAGGTCGGCGGATTCGGGCACCTGCTCATCCTCGGTTTCGACTATCTCGACAATCCGGGTCCGTGGAAAGAGTCCATGCGGCTGCTGGCCGAAGAGGTCATGCCGCGGCTGAATGCGCGCATCGCCAAGAAACCGGCGTCGTTGATCGTCTGATCGAGACCGACGCGAGAGGACGGGAGACATGCAGGTGGCTACGGACGTTCCAACGATCACCGTGCGGTATTCGGATGGGACACAGAAGACGATGCCGGCCCAGCCGGACCAGTCGATCCTGGAGGCTGCCGAGGAACACGGCATCGCGATCGTCAACGAATGCCAGAGCGGGATCTGCGGGACCTGCGTAGCGACCTGCACCGCAGGTGATTACGAGATGGGCCGTACCGAGGGGCTTTCCGGCGACGAACGGGTTGCCCGCAAGGTGCTGACGTGTCAGACCTTCGCCAAGTCCGACTGCGTGATCGACCTGCAGTACCCGGCAGACGACAATGCCGCGCGGCTGGTTACCGGGTTCGGTGTGGTGAGCGCGGTGGAGCAGGTGTCGCCGACCACGGCGCTGCTCCGTGTCGACGTCTCGGGGATGGACCCGCTGGTCTATCTACCCGGGCAGTTCGCTCAGCTGCAGGTACCGGGGACGAACATCTGGCGCAACTATTCGTATGCGCATCCCGCCGACGGCCGCACCGAAGTGGAATTCATCGTGCGACTTCTGCCGCAGGGCGTGATGTCGGACTACCTGCGTAATGACGCCAAGGTAGGCGATCGAATCGCCATGCGGTGCAGCAAGGGCGGCTTCTTCCTCCGGCCGGCCGTGCGGCCGGTGGTTCTGGTGGCCGGCGGCACCGGACTGTCGCCGATCCTCGCCATGGCGCAGAGCCTGGACGATGGTCACCGCGGCCCCGTCCACCTGTTGTACGCCGTGTCCGAAGTCGAAGACCTGTGCAAGCTCGACGAACTCGACGCGCTGAAGCGGCGACTTCCGGGACTGGACGTCCACACCGTCGTCTCTCGTCCGAATGCGGAGTGGGACGGGGCGGTTGGCCGAATCACCGATGTGCTCGATCCGACGATGTTCGACGGCGGTAACGCGGACGTCTATGTATGCGGACCGGCCGGAATGGTCGAATCCACCCGGAAGTGGCTCGACGACAACGGCATCCATGGCACCGGCTTGTATTACGAGAAGTTCGTGGCCAGCGGTGCTGCGCGACGGCGCACACCGGCGCGACTGGACAATGCCACGATCGACCTGGCCGACATCCGCCGCCGCGGCCGCGGCACCGCGGTCGTCGTCGGCGGCAGCATCGCGGGTATCGCCGCGGCCAAGGTGCTCAGCGAGACGTTCGACAAGGTCATCGTCCTGGAGAAGGACGCGCCGCACGCCCGCCGCGAGGGCAGGCCCGGAGCCGCACAGGGCTGGCACCTGCACCATCTGCTCACCGCTGGCCGTATCGAACTGGAGCGCTTCTTCCCCGGGATCATCGACGACATGGTCCGCGAGGGCGCCTTCGACGTCGATATGGCGGCCCAGTACCGCATTCGCCTCGGGGGCACGTGGAAGAAGCCCGGAACCGGTCCCATTCAGATCGTGTGCGCCGGTCGGCCACTGCTGGAGTGGTGTGTGCGACGCCGACTGGACTCCGAACCGAGGATCAGCTTCCGCTACGAGGCCGAGGTGGCCGACCTGGTCTACGACCGCGCCAACGATGCCGTCATAGGCGTTGCGGTCGATGGCGATGGTGACGAACTCGAGGTGGTGCCAGCCGAATTCGTGGTGGATGCGTCGGGGAAGAACACCCGCATCCCGGAATTTCTGGACCGCATCGGCGTCGGGGCACCCGAGGTCGAGCAGGACCTCATCAACTGCTTCTACTCCACCATGTTCCACAAAGTGCCTCCGGAGCGGCAATGGGACGACAAGGTGATGGTCATCGGCTACGCGTACCGCCCGTATGAGGACACCTACTCCGCGCAGTACTACACCGACAGTTCGCGCACCATCCTTTCCACCACACTTGCCGCGTACAACTGTTATTCGCCTCCGCGTACGGCACAGGAGTTCCGGGAGTTCGCGAACTTCATGCCATCTCCCGTCGTCGGAGAACACATCGACGGACTGGAACCTGCCTCACCGATCTATAACTTCCGCTATCCCAACATGCTGCGGCTGCATTACGAGAAGAAGCGCAACCTGCCGCGCGCACTGCTGGTGGTCGGTGATGCGTTCACCAGTGCCGATCCGATATCGGGCCTGGGGATGACGCTGGCACTCAAGGAAGTTCGCGAAATGCAGCTGCTGCTCGCGAAGTACGAGCCCACGCATCCGGATCTGCCCCGCCGCTATTTCCGCATCATCTCCAAGCTGGCCGACACCGCCTGGTTCGTCATCCGCGAGCAGAACCTGCGGTTCAACTGGCTCAAGGATGTCGAGAAGAAGCGTCCCTTCTACTTCGGCGTGCTCACCTGGTACATGGACCGGGTCATGGAGTTGGTGCACGACGACCCGGACGTCTACAACGAGTTCCTCGCTGTGGTGCATCTGGTGAAACCCGCTGCGGCGCTGATGACGCCGAAGGTGGCAGCCCGCGTGGTGGGTAAGTGGGCGCGCACCCGGCTGTCCGGGCAGAAGACTCTCATCGCCCGCAACTACGAGAATCGCACCATCCCGTCGCCTGACCGCTTCGGCCACATCGAGCCTGTCCCGGCCGATTTGGCGACAACCCCCTCCCATTAGAGAAGAGGCCCAGATGATTCATCGGATGCTGAACTGCCGCGGCACCCGGATCCACGCCGTCGAAGACGGTGAGGGGCCGCTGGTTGTGTTGGTGCACGGCTTCCCCGAGTCGTGGTATTCCTGGCGTCATCAGATCCCGGCGCTGGCTGCCGCGGGCTACCGGGTGGTGGCGATCGATCAGCGCGGTTACGGCCAATCCTCGAAGTACCGGGTGCAAACCGCCTACCGCATCAAGGAATTGGCGGGCGACATCGTGGGAGTCATCGACGCCTACGGCGAGAAGCAGGCGGTGGTGGTTGGCCACGACTGGGGTGCCCCGGTGGCATGGACCTTCGCCTGGCTGCATCCCGAACGCTGCCGCGGCGTGGTCGGGATCAGCGTGCCGTTCGCCGGCCGCGGGGTGATCGGCCTGCCGGGCAGTCCCTTCGGTGAGCAGCGGCCCAATGACTATCACCTCGAACTGGCCGGTCCCGGGAAGGTCTGGTACCAGGACTACTTCTCCGAACAGGACGCCATCATCACCGAGATCGAAGAGGATCTGCGCGGCTGGTTGCTCGGTCTCACCTACACGGTGTCCGGGGACGCCATGCGGGTCGCCACCGAGGCTGCGGTGGCAGCCGGTGTCGATCTCGCCGCGATGGACCCGATCGAGGTGATCCGTTCGGGCCCGCTGTGCATGCCGCACGGCGCCCGGCTCAAGGACGCTTTCGTCTACCCGGAGACCATGCCCGACTGGTTCACCGAGGACGATCTCGATTTCTACACAGGGGAATTCGAGCGATCCGGGCTGGGTGGTCCGCTGAGCTTCTACCACAACATCGACAACGACTGGCACGACCTCGCCGAGTACGATGGCACCCCGCTGACCCCGCCTGCGCTGTTCATCGGTGGCCAGTACGACGTGGGCACCACCTGGGGCGCCGAGGCCGCCGAACGCGCACACGAGGTGATGCCGAACTACCGCGGCACTCACATGGTGGATGGCGTGGGGCACTGGATCCAGCAGGAGGAGCCCAAGGAGACCAATCGGCTGCTCCTCGACTTCCTCACCGGGCTGTCGTAGGTGCGTCGGCGATGAGAACCTCACACGGACGCGTTCGGCGCGCCGTCTCGGCTGTCGCCACCGGCCGTCCGGTGGTGGTGATGGATGACGGTGAAGCGCAAGGCTATCTGGTGTTCGCCGCGGATGCCGCGACACCGGAGCTGCTCACGTTCACCGTCCGGCACGGATCGGGATACGTCCGGGTCGCGCTGCCGGGTGCGGAATGCGAACGGCTGAATCTGCCTCCGGTGTGTCACAAGGATGGCGAACTCACCGGCACGGCCGGCCACCGGGTCGCGGTCGACTTCCGCGAGACGGGCACGGGGATCTCGGCGATCGACCGTGCCCGGACCATCGCTGCCCTGGCTGCGGCCGAATCGACACCAGCCGACTTCCGCAGGCCCGGACACGTGATCCCGGTTCGGTCGGGACGGCGTGGCGTGTTGGGACCGCTGCCCGGTGCGGCAGAGGCTGCGGTGGATTTGGCCGTGCTGGGTACGCGTAGACCGGCTGGCGTGCTGTGTGAGCTTGTTTCCCAGCGGAATCCGGCCGAGATGGCGGGCCGGGACGAACTGGCTTCGTTCGCCGAGCAGCACCGGCTGCCGTTCGTCTCGATCGCCGAGATCGCCACGTACCGGCGTCGTACCGAGCCGCAGGTCGTCCGCTCGGCGGAGACGACGTTACCCACCGCTGCGGGCACGTTCCGAGTGGTCGGATTCCGCGACGCCGCTGACGGTTGCGAACACCTGGCGATGATCGCGGGCAACGCCGATGCGGATACCCCGATGCCGGTGTACGTGCATATCGAGTGTCTCAGCGGCGATGTCTTCGGATCCCTGGCCTGCCGCTGCGGGGCCGAGCTCGATGGTGCGGTTGCCGCGATGCGCGAGCAGGGCACCGGCATGGTCATCTACCTGCGTCCGCCGACCGCACGTGCCTGCGGTGTGCTCACCAGCGCAACGGCGCCGGATCTGTTGTCGGAGACAGTCGCCTGGATTCTGCGCGACCTCGGGGTATATACCGTCAGACTGTCCGATGACGCACCCGAACTGGGTCTGCTGATGTTCGGGGCAATCCGCGAGCACGGGCTGCACGTCGAGTCGGCTGCGTCGACACTGTCGGCAGTCGGCTGAGAAGTGTTGGGACACAACATGATGGGAGTGATGGTGCGATGACGCATCCGGACCTGGCCGGCAAAGCCGCGATCGTGACAGGCGCGGGCGCCGGTATCGGCCTGGCGATCGCACGACGGCTGGCCGCCGAAGGGTGCCGGGTGCTGTGCGCCGACATCAACCCCGAGTCCGCCGATGTCGCGGCGGCCGAGATCGGCGGCGGCGCGGTCGGCCACCGCGTGGACGTCAGCGATGAGGCACAGGTGATCGCCATGGTCGACGCCTGTGTCGCGGCATTCGGTGGCGTCGACAAGCTCGTCGCCAACGCCGGTGTGGTCCACTTCGCGCCGCTGTTGGAGACCAGCGTCGACGATTTCGACCGGATCATGCGTATCAACCTGCGTGGTGCGTGGCTGTGCACCAAACACGTTGCGCCCCGGATGATCGAGCGCGGCGGGGGCGCCATCGTCAACATGTCCTCGCTGGGCGGGCAGGTCGCCGCCGCAGGCACCTCGGCCTACGGCATGTCCAAGGCCGGCATCATCCACCTCAGCCGGATCACCGCGGCGGAACTGCGTTCGGCGAATGTGCGCTCGAATGCGTTGCTGCCCGCCTTCGTCGATACCCCGATGCAGCAGACCGCGATGACGATGTTCGATGAAGCCTTGGGGGAGGGCGGCGCTGACACGATGATCGGGCGCCTGCAGGGCCGGATGGCCGGTCCCGACGAGATGGCCAGCGTGGTCGCATTTCTGCTGTCCGACGACGCGTCGATGGTCAACGGGACGGCACAGGTCGCCGATGGCGGAACGCTCGCAGCATTGTGGTGATGTTCGGCGTTTTCGGCGGTCTACTCAGATTTGTCCTGGCTGGTAAGGATCGACAACGCGATGGTGGTCATCTCCAGCGCGACATCGGTCCGACGGGTGAGATGCCAGGTGCGCGAAACGTCTTCGATGAAGCTGACGGCAGCGGCGACCAGTAGCCGGGCCTGCGCGACGGAAGTCTGCGGGACAAGGGTGCGAATCAGGTCGATCCACACGCCATCGCGGTCGGCCTGGTTCTTGGCGAAGCTGTCACGAACTTCGTCGGACGTCGAGGACAGCTCGGTGATCGACACCGACACCAGGTCGGGATCGTCCAGGCTGATCCGTACGCGTCCAGCGACGAGTTGGCTGAGGCGTTGTGCCGCAGTGGTATTCGCGCGAAGTGCGCGGATGCACTCCAGTGCGGACCACTCGTCGAGGCGCCGGACCAGTGTGTCGAGGATGGCCTGCTTGGACGAAAACGAGCGGTACAGACCCGGGCCCGCGATACCAACCCGTTTACCGATGTCGGCTGTGCTGACGGCGGGAAATCCATGGGCGCGGAACAGTTGTGCGCCTGCCGCCAGCAGGGTTTCGTAGCGCGAGAACGATGCCGGCTCCCGGTCTGCGGCCGTCTCCATCGGCTCGAGAGCTCCGGTCGGCGGGGTGCGAGCGGCCGCCATGCAGGCCCTGTACAGAAGGTCCTTGAGCTCGCCGCCCGGCAGGCTCAGGCTGTGCCGCCCAAGGCTGGTCAGTGTGCTCGATACCGCCCATGCCCGTAGCTCGACATGTGGGGGGTCCAGCTCCGGCATCTCCAGGTGCACCCCGGCCTGCATGCCCGCGACGATCGCGTTGATACGACCGCGGACCTCGGCACGATCGTCGTCGGTGATGTAGCGGGCTTCCCGCTGCCAGAGCACGGTCAGCGCGCGCGTCTCGACCGCCGCTGCGATCAGCTCGGGCAATTCGGCATGCAGGGGACGCGCTGCCGTTTCCGGTGCGCGGCCCTGCGGATTGCGCACGCTCTGATACTCGTCCTGAGCGTTCAGGATTGCCGCGGTGAGTAGGGCCTGCTTGTTGTCGTAATGGCGATACAGCGCGCGGGCAGTGACGCCGGCCGCTTCGGCGATCTCCTCCAGCTTGACCGAATGAAATCCGCGGTCGATGAACAGCCGGGCGGCCTGGTCGAGGATCTGCTTCTTGCGGTCCTTGGGCCTGCGCCGCACGGCCGGCACGGTTGGCTGCATCGCTGGAGTGCTCCTTCCGGGATCGCCGATTCGCAACATCTTCGCAGATCGCATTGCCTCCGGATTGAGAACGTACTAAAAAAATACATCGTGCGTATAAAAGGCATGTCTGCATGGGAAATTGGACTGACACTGCTAGATATTCACGGTTAACAGATATAGACATAATTGTCTAGTCCGCGTACTCTCGCGGGGGTGATCGGTCGTCTGGATGCGACGGCGAAGACATCTGGCGGGACTTCGCTGAGTCGTCTGCCCGCTGTGGTGGGCGGTCCCGCCCGGGCGCAAGAGGACGTGCGCGAGCCGGATACCGGCCACCTGATCGCCGGGGTGCAGAAGGCGGTCGACCGGCTCGTCGCGGCATCGTCGATGGACGAACTCCTGGCGCTGGCGGCCGAGGCGGCCGCCCAGATCGGCTTCACCCGGGTGTTGTTCTCCCGCGTCGACCATGGGATCTGGCTGACCCAAAGTGCCTTCACCGTAGACGATCCCGATTTCGCCGAGCAGCTCGTTGCTTTCGGAAGCGCCCATTCCCGGCGGTTGGCCGGACAGCTCCTGGAGTCTGAGATGTTGCTCGGCGGAACTCCGATCCTGGTGTCCGATGCGCAGTCACACCCCAGGGTCTTCCGCAAGCTCGTGAGATTCGCTCGGACAACCGATTACGTGGCCGCACCCGTCCAGGCGTGGGGCCTTCCGGTAGCCATGGTGCATGCCGATCGGTATCCCGATCGCAGTGTCGAGGAGATCGACCGCCGGCTACTCGGCCTGTACGCGGGTGGTCTGGGTCTGGCTATCGAGCGGGCTCAGCTGGCCGACCGGTTGAAGGTGATCAATCAGGCGTCGGTGGCCCCGGGTGAGCGGGTGGCCGACAACGACGCGAACCAGGTTGCGCCGGTGCGGCTTGCGGCGGTGTCGCCGTTGCCCAGCGCCGAACACGCCACGGAGCGGTTGTCGCCGCGCGAGTGGGATGTGTTGCGCAGCATCGCATTGGGAAAGACCAATGCCCAGATCGCCACCGGCCTGTTCCTCACCGAGAACACGGTGAAGGTGCATGTCAAGCGCATCCTGCGGAAGCTGGGCGCTGCCAACCGAACTGAGGCCGCGGCGCTCTATCACCGGCTGACCCGCCGGGGACCTTAGGTCCGCACCACTGTCGGCCCCATCGCCTCATAGCGCCGGGCTTCGGCGAGAGACAATTCCGTGCCGGTCACGATCGAGTCGAAGTCCGATACTTCGGCGAACCGGCAGAAGCTACTGACGCCGAACTTGGTGTGCGCAGCCACCAGAACTCGGCGCCGTGCGGTCTTGACCGCGGTCTGTTTCACCGCGGCCACTGCCGGGTCGGGGGTGGTGAGGCCATGCTCGGGCGAAATCCCGTTCGTGCCAAGGTAAGCGATGTCGATCACCAGGCTGCCCAGCATGTCGGTCGCCCAATGATCAACCGTGGCAAGGGTGCGGCCCCGCATCCGCCCGCCGAGCAACAAGACCGTTACCGAATCGCTGTGGGCCAGCGCTTCGGCCGCCAACAGCGATGAGGTGACCACCGTCAATTCCTCGTCGGCGAGCCGTTCGGCGATCAGCCGCGGGGTGAAACCCTCGTCCAGATAGACCGTTTCGGCCCCGTGTAGTAGCTCGGTGGCTCCGCCCGCGATCCGGTGCTTCTCGGCGAGGTCGACCTGACTGCGGTACTCGACCGTCGATTCGAATGCCGCGGTCTCCAGCGGGACGGCGCCGCCGTGGACCCGCTTGAGCATCCTGCGACCGGCGAGGACCTTCAAGTCGCGGCGGATGGTCTCGGCCGCGACGTCCAGCTCCTCGGCGAGCGCGGCTACCTCGACCCGCCCCCTGGTGCGGGCGAACTCGACGATGCGGCCTTGACGGGTGTCCGAATCCACGTCGCTATTCTCACCCGCCGGCGCCGCCGAGCACCGACTGGATCTCCTCGCGGGTTGTGGCCTGCCGGAGCCGGGCCACCTCGTCCTTGTTGAGAAATACCCCGGCGATCTTCGTCAGCAGCGCCATGTGGTCTTTCCCGGCTCCGGCGATGCCGACCACGAACTCGGCAGGCTTGCCGTTCCAGTCGATCGGTTCGGCGTACCGGACGAACGAGATCCCGGTGTGCCGGATCGAGTCTTTGGCTTCGTTCGTGCCGTGGGGGATGGCCAGGCCATTGCCCATGTAGGTGGACACCGAGCTCTCCCGTTCGTGCATGGCGTGCACATACGACGCTTCGACGGCACCGGCGGACACAAGGAGTCGGCCCGCTTCGCTGATCGCCCCGTCCCGCGTGGTGGCCGTGCCGGCCAGCACGATGGAATCGACGGTGAGCACGTCGGTGGCCGGCGCCTCTTCGGCCGGCTCCTCGACGGCGGGTGCGCTGGCGGTGCCGTTGGCATGGCCGAGTAGTTCGACGATCTCGTCATACTGCGGGGCGTTCATGAAGTTCTCGACCGAGACGTGAACGGCCGACGGTGTCCGCTGCTTCGCGCGAGCGGTGAGGTCCTGGTGCGTCACCACCAGGCCGTAGGTGTCGGTGAGGTTCGCGATCGACTGATTGGTGACTTTGACGTCACTGAATCCGGCTCCCTGCACCTTCTTTCGCAGCACCGATGCGCCCATCGCCGAAGATCCCATCCCGGCGTCGCAGGCGAAGACGATGTTGGTGATCGGACCGCTGGCGGAGGTCCCGACCAGTGCGGCCGACACACTCGACTTCTTGCCCTTGAGGGCTTCCATGTCCGCGGTCGCGGCGGCCAAGTCGCCCTCGTCGTCGGACTTGTCGGTCTTGAGCAGCAGAGCGGCGACCACGAATGAGACTGCGGCCGCGCCGAATACGGACAGGGTGACACCGAGGAAGCTGCCGGTCGCGGTCTGTGCGTAGACGGCGATGATCGAGCCGGGCGCGGCGGGTGCACGCAAGCCGGAGCCGAACAGCACGTTGATGAAGATGCCGGTCATACCGCCCAGGATCGTGGCCAGGATCAGCTTCGGCTTCATCAGCACGTACGGGAAGTAGATCTCGTGGATGCCGCCGAAGAACTGGATGATCGCCGCGCCGGGAGCCGATGCCTTTGCCGCCCCCCGACCGAATGCCATGAACGCCAGCAGGATTCCCAGCCCGGGCCCGGGATTGGCCTCCAGCAGGAACAGCACGGATTTGCCGGTCTCCAGCGCCTGCGTGGTTCCCAGTGGCGTCAGCACCCCGTGGTTGATCGCGTTGTTGAGGAACAGCACCTTGGCCGGTTCGATGAAGATCGAGGTGAGTGGCAGCAGATCGTGCGCGACCAGGAAATCCACGACCTTGCCTGCGCCGTGACTGAAGCTCGACACGATCGGGCCGATTCCGAAGAAGCCGAACGTGGCCAGGATGAGCCCGACGATGCCTGCCGAGAAGTTGTCGATGAGCATCTCGAAGCCCGGGCGGACCTTGCCGTCCCAGATGGCGTCGACCTTCTTCATCACCCAGCCGCCGAGCGGGCCCATGATCATCGCGCCGAGGAACATCGGGATGTCGGTGCCCGCGATGACGCCCATGGTTGCGATCGCGCCGACGACACCGCCGCGGATCCCGTAGACCATCCGGCCGCCGGTGGCCCCGATCAGGATCGGCAGCAGGTAGGTGATCATCGGCGCGACGACGCCGCCGTCGGCGAAGTCGCCCCAGCCGCCGATCTTGGCCACCCAGCCGCTCGGGTCGCGCAGCCCCGGGAAGATGCCGGTGAGCCAGCCGGCCTTGATGAACAGTGCGGTGATCAAGCCCCAGGCGATGAACGCGCCGATATTGGGCATAACCATGTTCGACAGCGACGTGCCCAGCTTCTGAACGTGAACCCGTGCGCCGGTCCGCG
Organism: Mycobacterium sp. BK086; assembly: GCA_004362315.1. Taxonomy (GTDB): domain Bacteria; phylum Actinomycetota; class Actinomycetes; order Mycobacteriales; family Mycobacteriaceae; genus Mycobacterium. The sequence goes on along the minus strand of SNWL01000006.1, from coordinate 175,660 downwards.
GTTTCGTCTCGGTGGTGGACAACTTGAGGCCTCCGATCAAGTGAGCTCTAGGGGTGATGCCGATCACATCGAATTCCCAGTAAACCCCACAATCGGGCACTAATGCAAGCAATCGGTCATAAACGGGCAAAGATAATTGTGGTTTTCTGCCCGGTTGGCCGTTAGAGTGTTGACCAGCCGCTCGCTACATCGCCGGCTTTGCCGGAGCCCGTCGGAAGGACGATCGCCATGAAAGCCCTGCGCTTCTACGCCCCCGAGGATGTCCGGCTGGAGGATGTTCCCGAGCCCACGTGTGGCCCTGACGAGGTGAAACTCCGGGTGCGCAACTGCTCGACGTGCGGCACCGACGTCAAGATCTTCTACAACGGTCACCAGAACCTCACCCCGCCGCGGACGATCGGGCACGAGATCGCCGGCGAGATCGTCGAGGTCGGCGCGGACGTCAACCAGACCTACGGCAGCCAATGGAAGGTCGGCGACCGGGTTCAGGTCATCGCCGCGGTGCCGTGTGGGAAATGCCATGAGTGCCGCAAGGGCTGGATGGCGGTCTGCCAGAACCAGACCTCGGTGGGCTATCAGTACGACGGCGGATTCGCCGAGTACATGATCGTGCCCAAGCAGGTGCTGGCCGTCGACGGTCTGAACCGCATCCCCGACAACGTCGGCTTCGACGAGGCGTCGGCCGCCGAGCCGTTCGCCTGTGCCATCAACGCCCAGGAACTGCTCGGCATCGAAGAGGGGGACACCGTCGTCGTGTTCGGCGCCGGCCCGATCGGTTGTATGCACATCCGGATCGCTCGCGGCGTTCACAACTGCGGTCCGGTCTATCTCGTCGACGTCAACGACAGCCGGCTCAAGATGTCAGCGGACGCCGTGAGCCCTGATGAGGTCATCAACGCCGCCGATGTCGACGTCGTCGCCAAGGTGATGGAGCTGACCGGCGGGCGTGGTGCCGACGTCATCATCACCGCGACGGCGGCCAACATCACCCAGGAGCAGGCGATCGCAATGGCCGCCCGCAACGGGCGGATCTCGTTCTTTGGCGGGCTGCCCAAGACCAACCCGACGATCACTTGCGATTCGAACGTCGTGCATTACCGGCAGCTGCACATCCACGGGGCCAATGGCTCAGCGCCCGAGCACAACAAGCGCGCGCTGGAGTACATCTCGACCGGGCAGGTTCCCGTCAAAGACCTGATCACCAGCCACATTTCGCTCGACAATGTGATGGACGCGTTCGGCATCGTCAAGAGCGGCGAAGCCATCAAGGTCACCGTCGAGCCATAGGTCGCTTGATTCGGGTTTCATCCGGCTCTCTCGTGGAATGCAGTGTGCGCACGCATGACAACGAGGGGATCAGATGGACAACAAAGCTGAGCAAGCCCGTGAGGGTTTGATCGACTCGATCAAAGGCAAGGCCAAGGAGGTCTTCGGCGCTGTCACCGGCAACGATTCGTTGGCCGCGGAAGGGCAGCTGGATCAGGTCGCGGCGAAGCACCGCAAGGAGGCTGCCGCCGAACAGGCGCTAGCTGATGCCGAGGCTGCCGACGCCCGCGACGAGAAGTTCGAGGCCACCGTGGAAGCCGCGCGGGCGCGAGCCGAAGTCAATGCCAGTGCCGCAACGGCTGAACAGGCGATCAGTAACGAGGCGGCCGCCCAGAGGCATGCGGCCGAACAAGATGCGGGCCAGCTGGCAGCGGCCGCGGCGGCGGCGGCCGAGCGAGACGCCCAACGCCAGGCCGCCGGTGCCGAGGCCCGAGCGAAGATGGAGTCTGAACAGGCTCACGAGCAAGCTGAGGCCGCTGCCGACGAGCACCAGGACGCCATCCGTGAGGCTGCCCATGCGAGAGCGGAGGCCGAGCGTCTGCGTGAGGAAGCCGAAGATCTGTCAAAAGACGCTGAATTGCCCTGAGTGGCAACGACTATCGGATAAGGAATACAGTGAAAATCTCCGACGTGCCCTTCGCCATTCTGCGCTTGCAGTATCGCGCCGCCCGGTTGCCGCTGCAAATCATCGAAGAACAGCTGGTGGCCCGCCTGGACGCCGAGTCGTCGCCGCGGCTGATCTATGAGCGGTCGCTGGGCGCTCTCGACATCACAGTCGGCAACGTACTGGGCGACCAGAAGATTGCCGAACGCGGGGCGGCAATCGCCGACCGCAGTGAAGCGCGACTTCTGGCTGCCGAACTCGACGCACAAGCTGATGCAGAGGTGCGGGAAGCGGGTCAGAACTTCAAAGCCCGGCGTCAATCCGCAAGCCAGCAGCGGCAAAACGCCCAAGCCGCAAAGGAAAAGACCGTCAAGGAGTCGCGCCAACAAGCGGAGGCGCGTAAGCGTGAGGCTGCGCAGAACGCTGAGGAAAGGGCGGCTTCCCTTGGGAAGCGTGCCGACAAGACGGCAACGCAACGCACTGCGGCAGTGGAGAACGCCAAGCGGACCGAGAATGCGCAGATCGATGCGATGGCGAAGACGGCGGCCAAGAGGGCCGACGCACAACTCAAGGATGCGCACGAGAAGCGCACCGAGGCAGCGTCGATTCGTAAAGATGCCGACCGGGTGGCTGAACTCGCCGATGTCGAGAAGGAGAAGCGTCAGCAGGCGCGCGCCGTCGAAGAGAATTAGCATTGATTGAGTACTAGCGACTGAGGATTCGCGCGAATGTGCGACCTCAGTGCTCAATCAACGAAGATAGACCGTCGTGGTGTGGGTGAAGAATTCGCGCGCCGCGGTGCCCTGCTCTTTCGGGCCGAGCCCGCTCTTCTTCGCCCCGCCGAACGGCACATGCGGGTCGGCGCCCGCCGATTCGGAGTTGATGTGCAGCACACCGACGTCGACATGCTCGATCGCAGCCAGCGCGCGGGTCAGGTCTTGGGTGAATATCGCAGCGGACAAACCGAATTCACTGTCGTTGGCCAAGGCGAATGCTTCCTCGGCATCAGCGGCACGCCGCGCCGCCAGCACCGGGCCGAACAGCTCATGCGACCAGATGTCAGCTGGCCCCGATAACTCCACCACCGTGGGTGCGACGAAGAACCCCTCGGCCAATAGGCCTTTGAAATAGGGCTCGCCGCCGGCCAGCACCTCGGCGTCCTGAGCCATAGCCGTGCCGAGGCCCCCGTAGATGCTCCTCTGTGCGGCACCGGTGATGACCGGGCCCATCTGCGTGGCCTCGTCGGTCGGATCGCCGACGGCCAGGGCGTCGGCCCGGGTCGCGATCTCTTCGAGGAACTGGTCAGCGATCCGTTCGGTGACGATCAATCGCGATGTTGCCGTGCATTTTTGGCCACTGGAACGGAATGCCCCCAGCATCACCTGGTCCAGCGCCAGCTCGATATCCGCGTCGTCGAGGACCACCGCCGCGTTCTTGCCGCCCATCTCGGCTTGGACCGGCACGCCGCGGGCGGCAGCCGAGGCGGCGATGCTCCTGCCGACGGCAGTCGAGCCGGTGAAGCTGATCGCGGCGATGTCGGGATGCTCGACCAGTGCCTCGCCGACCGGCGAATCGCCGATCACCAGATTGAGCACCCCGGGCGGCAGGCCGGCTTCGGTCAGCGCCTCGGCCAGCCTGATCGCCAGCAGCGGAACGGTTGTCGCGGGCTTCCACACCACCGTATTGCCGTACACCAACGCCGGAGCGATCTTCCACGCCGGGATGGCGATCGGGAAGTTGAACGGGGTGATGATGGCGATCACGCCAATCGGCTTGCGGGTCACCAGGATCTGCTCACCGGCCCGTGGTGATGCGAAGATCTCCCCGGCCTGGCGATCACCCTCGTTGCCGTAGTAGCGCAGGATCTGGGCGGCCCGGCCGACCTCGCCGATACCCTCGGTCTTGGTCTTGCCCTCTTCGGTCGCCAGCTCCAGGCCCCAAGCCTGGGCGTTGCGTTCGACGATCGCCGCGGCCGCCAGCAGGATGGCGCCACGCTGATGGATGGGCGTGCGGGCCCAACCACCGCGCGCTTCACCCGCCGCTGCCACCGCATGAGAGACATCGGTGACCGTCGCGCAGTTACCCTCGGCGACAACCACACTCGGTCGCGTCGGATTGATACTGCGGAGCGCGTCCCCGCTACCCGCGCACCATTGTCCGGCGATCAACTGTCGCAGTTCGTTGACTTCGGTCACCTCAGCGGAACGCTGCCTGTCCGGTCAGGGCCTTCCCGATCGACAGCAGATGCATCTCCGAGGTGCCCTCATAGGTGAGCACCGACTCGAGATTGTTGGCATGGCGCAGCGGTGAATATTCGAGGGTGATCCCGCTGCCGCCCAACAGGGTTCGGCATTCCCGCGCGATCGCCAGCGCCTCGCGTACGTTGTTGAGCTTGCCCAGGCTGATCTGCTCGGGCCGGGCACCCTCGGCATCCTTCATCCGGCCCAGGTGCACGGCCAGCAGCATGCCCTTGCCCAGTTCGAGCGTCATGTTGGCCAGCTTCTCCTGTGTCAGCTGGAAACTCGACAACGGACGGTCGAAGACCTCGCGCTCCTTCGCGTAAGCGATCGCCGTCTCCAGGCTGTCGCGGGCCGCACCCAGCGCGCCGAACACGATGCCGAACCGCGCCTCGTTGAGGCAGGACAGCGGCGCGCCAAGGCTGTTGGCCTCCGGCAGTTGGGCGGATGCCGGCAGCCGGACGCCCTCCAGCACCAGCTCGGAAGTCACGGAAGCGCGCAGCGACAGCTTCTTGTGGATGACGTTGGCGGTGAAGCCGGGGGTGTCCGTCGGCACCAGGAAGCCCCGAATACCGTCGTCGGTCTGCGCCCATACCGTGGCGACATCTGCGAGATTGCCGTTGGTGATCCACATCTTGGTGCCGTCGAGCACCCAGTCACTGCCGTCGCGTCGCGCTCGCGTGCGCATTCCGGCCGGGTTGGAGCCGAAATCGGGCTCGGTCAACCCGAAGCATCCGATGGCCTCACCGGTGGCCAGCCGCGGCAGCCACTCGTTCTTCTGCTCGTCGGAGCCGTAGCGGTAGATCGAGAACATCGACAGCGAGCCCTGCACCGACACGAAGCTGCGGAAGCCGCTGTCACCGGCTTCGAGCTCCATGCACGCCAGGCCGTAGCTCACCGCATTGGTGCCCGCACAGCCATACCCCTGCAGGTGCATGCCCATCACGCCCAGTTCGCCGAACTCCTTGGCGAGTTCTTTTGGCAGCGTGGCAGATTCGAACCAGTCCTCGACATTCGGCCGCAGCCGCGTGTCGACGAACTTGCGCACCGTCGCCGCGATGTCCCGTTCGTCGGCGTCGAGCAGACGGTCGGTCGCGAACAGCTCCAGCGGGGTGTAAATGTCTTTCTTGGCCGGAGCCGTGGTGGTGCTCATTGGTTATCCGATCCGGATCAGTTTCTTGTTGACGAACTCGTCGATGCCGAAGCGGCCCAGTTCGCGTCCGAAGCCGGAGCGCTTCACCCCGCCGAACGGAAGCTCGACACCATCGGCGCCGACGACGTTCACGAACACCATGCCGGCGTCGATCTTGTCGGCTACCCGTTTGGCCTGCTCCTCATCCGTGGTGAAGACGTACGAGCCGAGCCCGAACGGGATGTCATTGGCCAGCTCGACAGCCTCATCCTCGGAGCTGACCTTGAAGACCATCGCCACCGGGCCGAACAGCTCCTCGCGATAGGTCGCCGAATCGGGGGTGACCCCGGTCAGCACACCGGGTGGGAAGTAGGCGCCGTCGCGCTTGCCCTCCGAGACCAGGTTGGCGCCGTCGGCGACCGCGCGGTCGATCTGCTCGGCGAGCCGCTGGGCCGCGCCCAGCGAAGACAGCGGGGCCAGGCCGTCGGCGGCCTCGACGACCTTGGCCGTGAACTTGTCCAAGAACTCGTCGTAGAGATCGGCGGCCACGATGAAGCGCTTGGCGGCGTTGCAGGCCTGACCGGTGTTCTCGAAGCGGCCGGCCATGGCGGCCTCGACGGTGGCGTCCAGGTCGTCACTGGACAGCACGATGAACGGGTCGGAACCGCCGAGTTCCAGCACCACCTTCTTCAGGTTGCGCCCGGCGATCTCGGCCACCGCGGCGCCGGCGCGCTCGGAGCCGGTCAGCGAGACACCCTGCACCCGCGGGTCGGCGATCGCATCGGCGATCTGTTCGTTGGTGGCATAGACGTTGACGTAGGCCCCGGCGGGGTAGCCGGCGTCGTCGAAGATCTGCTGGATGGCCTCGGCGGACTCCGGGCACTGCGGGGCGTGCTTGAGCACGATCGTGTTGCCCAGCGTCAGGTTCGGACCGGCGAAGCGGGCCACCTGGTAGTAGGGGTAGTTCCAGGGCATGATGCCCAGCAGCACACCGACCGGCCCGCGCTTGATCACCGCGCTGCCGTCGCCGTCGAGCAGCTGGATCGGCTCGTCGGCCAGGAACTTCTCGGCGTTGTCGGCGTAGTACTCGTAGATCGCGGCGCTGAAATCCACCTCGCCGAGAGCCTGGTCCAGCGGCTTGCCCATCTCGCGGTGGATGATCTCGGCCAGCTTCTCGCGGCGCTCGGTGTGCAGCGCGGCTACCCGCCGGATCAGGGCCACCCGGTCGGCCAGCGTCGAGGTCTTGGACCACTCGCGGTAGGCCGTGGCGGCCGCGGCCAAGGCCTGTTCGATCTGTTCGTCGGTGGCGGTCGGGTACTCCCGGACAACGTCACCGGATTTCGGGTCGACCACGGCGTACAGACTCATTGTTCCGTCCTGATGGTTTAGTGGTGTAAAACTTATGAAAGTTATATACCGCTAAACTTTGGCGGCGCAAGGGTCGGCGACGGATCGACGGGTGAAGGCGAGGTGCCCCGATGTCACAGGACGCGGACACCGATGCTCCCGCGGGCGTCGACGGCTGGATGAACCGGCTCGGCCCGAAACTTCGCGCCCTGCGCAAGGAGCGGGAGCTGACGCTCGAGGCGGTCGCCGACCGCGCCGGGCTCACCAAGGGATTCCTCAGCCTGGTGGAGCGCGGCCAGACCACGATCTCGGTGCCCAACCTTCTCAAGGTGTGCGAAATCCTCAGTGTCTCAGTGGGTTCGCTGTTCGACTACCCGGAGTCGGCGGTGGTGCGCGGTGGCGGTGGTGCGCCAGTCGAGATGGGCGGCAGCGGAATCCGCGAGTACCTTCTGACGCCGGCGACCGAACAGCACCTTCAAGTTATGCGCTCGGTGCTGAGCCCGGGCGGCGGAACGGGTGGGGCGTATGCGCTGGAGTCGGAAACCATCTTCGTTTTCGTCCTCCGTGGGTGTCTGCGCCTGACCGTCGAGGGTCAAGAATCCGTGCTCAAAACCGGCGACTGCTACACGTTCTCGGCGAAGGCCGTGCACTCCTGGGACAACCCGGGGGAGAGCGAAAGTGAAGTCCTGTGGTCGATCGTGCCGCCAATACCGCGGAATTCCGGGCCGAATCGGGTCTGACGTGCTCTACTGGCTAGACATTTGTGTGCCGGGGAAGGTATTTGGGTGGCCAAGAAGTCAGCGGGAAAGCGGGCTGACGGCGACGAAGAGCTCGCCGTCGATCTACGCGTCCGGGTCTACGTCGACACCGACGACGAGGCGAGCGGTGTGATCGTCGAGGATTTCGGCGACCTGGCCGGCCACGCTGTCGACGTCGGGGACGTCCACATCTCGGACGCCGCCCGCCGCTGGGCCGTCCTATTGGACGCCGGCACCCTCGTTTTCGTGGACAGCCACCAAATAGCAGCCGAGTAGGCGCGCCAGCTCTCCCACGTCACGTCCCGCACGTAGCACGGTCCGATCGGGCCGGATGATGGCCGCGCCGGCATGGCCATTGCGCAGCCACTGCGCTAGGGCACTTCCGGGTGACGCCACATGCACTGCGGCGCCGTAGCGTTCGGCGAACCGTCGATCCGCGGTGCTCGGCGCCTGTGTTGTCACGATCGTAAAGCCGTTGCCCAGCAGATCGTCGAGTCGCCGGCCGGTGGAATCGAGTACGTTGGGGCACATCCTCCCGTCCAGCCGGCCCGGTAGGTGTGAGCGATGGACCAGCGCCGAGCGGTGTAGCGGCGGTGTCCGGGAATCGATCACCCGCTCGCGAAGCCCGGGCAGCCGGTGGATCTGCGGAACGATGGTGCGGCGCAACATGTTGCCGAAACGACCACCCGAGGTCATGGCTCGCCCAACCATCAGTGCGACGTCGATCATTTTGCGCGCGTGCGGCTTTCGCTCCTGCTCGTAGGTGTCCAGGGCGGCCGGCGTCAGCGTCCCGTTGGTGACACCCGCCAGCTTCCAGGCCAGGTTCATCGCGTCGCGCACTCCGGCTCCCATGCCCTGACCGACGAACGGCGGTGTCAGGTGGGCGGCGTCGCCGAGCAGAAATGTATTGGCGCATCGCCAGCGGTCGGCGATCTGAGCGCGGAAGGTGTACTCCGCCACCCGAATCAGGTCGAGCTCGTCGATACTGGTTGCCGCGGTCCACGGCGCGATGAGCGGTGCGAGTGCCGCCAATGTGCCGAAGTCGTCGGCCTTTTCGCCCGGCAGTAGCCGGAACTCCCAGCGGTAGCGCACGTCGCCGATCTGCATGAAGGTGCCGGCTCGGTGCGGATCGCAGAGTTGGTGCACACCCGCCCACTGACCCAGGTCCGCGGTGGTCGCCACATCGACCACCAGCCAACGTTGTTCGAATCGCAAGTCGCGCATGGTCGATCCGATCCGCGTGCGCACCAGGCTGTTGGCGCCGTCGCACCCCAGTAGGTAGTCGGTGTCGACGGCATGCGTCCGGCCGTCGGCACGATCGGTGTAGGAGACCCGGATGCGGCCACCGGCCAGGCCGGTGATGTCGGTGACCTCCACATTGCCGCGCAGTGTCGCCAGTGGATGCCGGGTGAGATTGGTGCGTAGTAGCGCTTCGAGCTCGGGCTGGTCGAACATGTTGGCTTCCGGATAACCGTGCGGCGCGCGCGCGGGATCCCGGTTGAACTCGGCCAGCACGCGCATGTGGGGATCCAGCAGCCGAAGGCCGTGAGCCGGTCGCGAGATCTTCGCGAACTCCTCGGCGATTCCGAGTCGGTGCACGATCCGGAACACCTCGTCGTCGAGGTGCACGGCGCGGGGTTGGGGGTAGACGTCGGCGTAGCGATCGAGCACCAGGCTGCGGACGCCGTACTGGGCGAGCAGGGTGGCGGCGGTGATGCCGGTGGGCCCGGCGCCGACGATCACCACGGGTGGCCCATCACTGCAGGGCATGGCGCTCCTTCCGCCCAACTGAGGAAATCATCAGTAGTGAGACCCGGTAGGCTTCGTGCCGTGACCGAAGCGCCGATCAACCGGCTGGAGCGCCGCAAACAGCGGACGCGGATGGCCCTGATCAAGGCGGCTCAGTCGATGATCGCCGCGGGAAAACTCAATGTCCCGGTTCTGGAGATCACCCAGGCCGCCGACGTCGGGATGGGGTCGTTCTACAACCACTTCCAGAGCAAAGAGGAACTGTTCGAGGCGGCCGTCGGCGATGTCCTCGACTCGCACGGCGCCGTGCTGGACGAGCTCACCGCCGATATCGAGGACCCGGCGGCCGTGTTCGCCTGCAGCTTCCGGCTGACCGGGCGGTTTTTCCGGGAGCGCCCGCAGGAGAGCCGGATCCTGCTGGACAACGCAGGCGCGCTGCTGTCCTCGGATCGCGGTCTGGCTCCGCGGGCCATGCGCGACATTAATGCGGGCATTGCCGGAGGGCGCTTTCACGTCGACGACCCGGAGTTGGCGCTGTCGGTGGCGGCCGGCGCGCTGCTCGGCCTCGGATACCTGTTGCAGGCGCGTCCCGACCGCGACGCGGGCGCGACGGCCGATGCCGTCACCGTGGATGTCCTACGGCTGTTCGGAATGTCGGCCGCTGATGCCCGCAAGATCTGTTCATTACCATTGCCGGACATGGCATTTCAGGAGTAGGACACCGGCATGCGCTGTGCGCCGAGATCGATGGCGCCATCGTCGGTGCGCACCGATGCCTCGATCACATCACCGTCGCGCAGGTACTTCGGGTTGCCGGCCTGGCGCTTGAAGAACGCCTTCCACTTGACCGCGGGCGGTAACAGTGCGGCGATCATCTCGATCGGTTTCGGCGGTGCGCTGAGCGCCGTGCCGACGGGTGTCCCGGTGAGAATGAGGTCACCGGCCGCGAGATCCTGGAAACGGCACAGTGATTGGAGTGCTTCCAGCGGGCGGTAGAGCATGTCGCCGGCGACCAGCGCGTTCTGGCGTTCCTCGCCGTTGACGGATAGCCGCAGCCGCAGTTCGCCGAAGCGGGCGAACTCCCCGGCGTCGACGAGGACCAGCGCCGGTCCGACGGGGGTGAACGTCGGATACGACTTGGCCTCGTAGAACTGGGTCTGCGGCAGCTGGATATCGCGGGCCGACACGTCGTTGGTCACGACCAGACCGGCGATGTACTCACCGAGGTTGTCCGCGGAAATCGTTGTCCCGACCGGGATGTCACGGCCGATGACGAGCCCGATCTCGACCTCGTAATCGAGGAACTTGACGTGTGCGGGTTTGCGCACCGGGGCGAAGGGCCCGCTGATCGACGCCGACGACTTGCGGAAGAACGTCAGCGGAATGGTCTTGGGATCCATACCGGCGTCCCGGACGTGCGAGGCGAAGTTCGTCATCTGGGCCACCACCCGGCACGGTGCGGTCACCGGTGAGAGCAGATCGAGTTCGTCGACGTCGACAGCATCGGTGCCGAGCTTCGCGGCCTCGATCGCCGCGCGGTCGGCCAGTAGCTCCGCGGTGGTGCCCGCCGAGGTGGCGATCCTGACCGCGCCGGCCGGGGTGACCACCCACCAAGCGTCGGCGGTGCGGAGGACGGAAGTGGTCATGAGGTGGCAACTTTCAGCAAGCCGATGAGGCGTTTGACGTCGAACTCGTTCTTCTCGCGCAGGCCGGTGATCATCGAAATCACCTCGTGGCGAGCATGTTTGGGACTGGTGCCGAGGAAGTCGGCGGTGGCAGGCGGACCCCACTGGGCCAACCCTGACGCCGTGAACGGTGCCCAACCCGGCTCGAGGGTGTCGTCGAACATGTCGCCGTCGGCGAAGTGCTCGACCAGGAACCCGTCCGGGTCGCGCCAGTAGTCGAAGAGCTGGCTGCCCTGGATGTGTCTGCCGATGCCCCAAGATCGGAAATAACCTCGGTCGCACAGGTATTCGCCGCCGGCGGCCAGTGCATCGAGATCGCTGACCTGATACGCCGAATGCACGTAGCGGCTCGCCGGGCCCAGCGCCAGGGCCAGCGTGTGGTGATCGGAAGGTACTGAACCTCGGTCGCAGCGGATGAAGCTCATCGTCGGGCCGCGGCCGCGCTGGCCGGGGAAGTAGAGGAAGTCGCTGACGATGAGCCCGAGGTTGTCGAGGTACCAGTTGAGCGCCTCGAGGTACTTCGCGGACTGCATCACGACGTGGCCGAGCCGCTGCACCACCGCAGGCGTTCGGGGCGGGCGCTGGGTGGCGTTAACGCGGACCGCCTCGCGGCCGACGTTGAAGGTGTGCGGGGGCTGGGCAGGCCGTTCGGGCAGTTCGTGCAGTCCGGCGACGACCTTCACCGGGATGCCGCCGGGGTCGGTGAGCTGAACCGACAGTCCGCCGAGGGATTCGGGCAGCGGCTCGGCCGCGGTGCGGTTGGCCTCGGCGAGTGTGTGGACATCGACGGCGTCGGGGGCGATGAACGCCACTCCGCGGAATCGTGTCTGCGGTCCGCGGCGGATCAGAACGCACGGCGCTCCGGCATCTGCGCCACGTAAGTGCAGCTCATCGGCCGTGCGGGCGACCGTCTGAAAGCCAAAAGCCTGGGCGAACGCCTCGGCGGCGACCAGGTCGGGCTTCTCGAACTCCAGCCACGCGAGGTCGTGCACTTTGATCACCGGATTGCGGGACCGGCCCGGATGCTCACCGCGCAGCGCACCCTGCTCGCTGTGCACATTGTTGTGCGCGCCGATCCGCATCAGAACCCACCTCCAGTGGTACTGACGAAATCGTCACATACGACGGAGTCCTCAGTCAAGCCGTCCTCGCGCGGCTCAGCGGAAGCGGCGCCGCCTTTCCGGTGGCCGCCGCGTGGCGTACGGCCACGGGTTGTTGCGCTCGGGGACCGCGTCGGCTCGCACCTGCTTGAGTTGGGTCCGCAGCTGCGCCCGCAGGTCGTGCAGTGCCGGGTCGCTCCAGCGGTTGACCGCCTCGATGGGATCGTCGGTGAGGTCGTAGAGCTCCCACTGATCGTCGAGCGGGCTGGTCCGGTACACCTCACCACCTAACCCATTGGCGGCCAGATGCCGAACACCCGGTTCGGTCCAGGTGCCGGGGTCGTCGAAGCTCCGCACCAGCTTCCACAGGCGGCCGTCCGCCCGGGTGACCAGTCCTTCGAAATTTGCCGCGGTATGAGCCGGTATCCGGATGCGCAGCGGCGCAGGAGGATTCGTTGTCCTCTTGAGTCGGCGGGCCAGACCGGACGCGCCGGTGTCGCCTTCGAGCATGTTGTCGCGGGTCATGATGTACACCGCGCGATCCTCGTCGGCCGGCGCGCCGTCGACGATAGGCATGAGGTCGCGCCCCGGCAGCGGGTGTACCTCCGAGAACGATTCGGAAAGTATTGCGGCGACGGCGGTTACGTCCACGCCGGCGGCGCCGAGCAGGGTCGGAACCAGATCGACATGCGATGTGGGGGCGGTGACCAGGCGCGGCTGTGTCGCGCGGGCGCCCACCCGGGCGATCACGAACGGGACGCGTGTCGCCTCGTCGTAGAGGTTGAACCACTTCTGATGCAGTCCGCCGTGCGCGCCGAGTAGGTCCCCATGATCGGCGGTGCGCACCAGCACGGCGTCGTCGGAGCCGCCTTCGGTCACCGCGCGGCGCACCCGGTCGATCGGTCCGTCCACCTCGGCGTGCAACCGGTAATAGAGGTCGCGATAGCGCTGGGCGCCACGGTCGTACACCTGCTGGATCGCCGGCGCGGGACCGTATCCGGAGTAGTAGGCCTCCCGGAACGCGATCTGCGCGGCGGGCTTGGTCCGCAGGTCTTCGCGTGCGGTGGGCGCCGCTGGCACCGGCGGTGGATCCAGCGGTGAAGGATCCAGTGGACTTCGCGCCGCCCACGTCGGGAACAGCACGATGTCGTGCGGGTTGACGAAGCTGGCGACGAGAAGGAACGGCCGCAGGGCGGCGGCGTCGCCGGCACGTCTGCGCGCGTAGCGGTCCTGCAGCCAGGCGACGACCCGGTCGGCGATCAGGGGGTCGCGCCGGAATCCGCTGTTGGCCAGGCCCGCACCGTGCGGCTCGGGGCCGACCCAGCCGGAGAAGCCGAACGGTGCCAGCGGGTCGGAGTCCAGGTAGCGCTGCACCGCGGCGGGGTCGACGACGCCGTCGTCGTCGTTGGTCGCCAACGGGCCACCGGTCTCAGGGTCGGTCAGATCGGCGTGCGAGATATGCCACTTGCCGTCGTAATGGGTGTCGTAGCCCGCGGCGCGAAACCAGTTGCCCAGGGTGGGCACTTCTCCGCGCCGCAGCCACCGCATCCGTGAATCGTCGAAGACCTTCCCGATGCCATCGGTCTGGGTGACGCCGTGTAGGTCGGGATACTGGCCGGTGAAGATCGTGGGCCGGCTCGGCACACAGGCCAGTGAACCCGTGTAGTGGCGCGAGAAGCTGACCCCGTGCTCGTCGAACCACCGCCTGCCCGTCAACGCCCGGTTCCGCCAGGCGAGGACCTCGCCGGATTCGTAGGGGACAGGGGCACGTTCCTCGTCGGTCATCACGATGATGACGTCGGGACTGTCAGACATTTTTGCCCTCCACTCGTTTCGCCAGCCCCTCGAGGACAAGGTCGAGCTGTTTGACGGAACCCCGGGTGACCACGCCCTCGACGATCCGTCCCAGCGGGCCGCTGACCTTGACGGTGCTGACCAGCGTGACCGCGGTGGCACCTGCCGATGGAGCGAATGTCCAGCGGTTGTTCACCGTCAACCAGCGCGGGAAGCCTTCGACGTCGTACGCGAGGGTCCGGGCCCGGTCGAACGCCGTGATCCGCTCGACGAGAGTGTTCCGGCCGACTTGAACGCGCCGGGTGGTGCCCACACCGGCGTCCTGAGCTTCGGGGCTCAGCAGGCACGAGTGATCGACGAAGTCGGCCCACGAACTGATCGCCCCGAAGTCTGCGAGGACATCCCAAATTGCCTGCGGCTCGGCCGCTACCGTGCGCGTGCGGCGAGTCTCGGCCACGGGACCATTCAACCGCACCCGCGGAGACCATGTTGGGGGATCGGAGCCACCGCTGCCCGGGCCCGGTGGGCTACGCTCGCCCCGATGACCGAGGTTGTTCTTGCCCGCGCGCTCACCGACCTGCCTGACGAGGTGGCCCAGGTACCTGCGCCGCCGGTTCCGAATGTCGACCAGCCGTATGCGCTGCGGGCGGCGACGGTGTCGGATGCCGCGATGGTCGCCGAATGGATGAACCGGCCACACCTGGCCGAGGCATGGGAGTACGACTGGCCGGTCGAGCGCTGGGAAGCGCATCTACAAGCTCAGCTCGACGGAACATACTCGTTACCGCTGATCGCCAGCCTCAACGATGTGGCGGGCGCCTACCTCGAGATATACCGTGCCGCAAAGGATTCGATCGCGCCGTGCTATGACGCCGACCCGCACGATCTCGGCTTGCACGCCGCGATCGCCGACCTCGGCGCGGTCAATCGGGGGTTGGCTCCCCGGCTACTCCCGCGGATCGTCGCCAATCTGTTCGCGATCGAACCCCGTTGTGACCGTGTGATGTTCGACCCGGACCACCGCAATACCGCGGCCCGCAGGCTGTGTGAGTTCGTCGGGTGCACCTTCCTCGGCGAGTTCGACATGGCGAATCGGAGGATGGCACTCTACGAGTTCGCGCGGCCGACCAACTTGGCGTAGCCGTCGAAGTCGGGCTTGAGCCCGGCGGCGACCAGTTCCCAGAGGACCTCGTCGGTTCCACCGCCGACGCGGGCCAGCTTCATATCGCGCCACCAGCGGCCGAGCGGTGTCTCGTCGACCAGAAACGCCGAGCCGCCGAAGATGTGCAGGCATTCGCCGGCGACCTCTTCGCCCAACCGGGCGGCGGTGACCTTCATCCCCGCGGCGGTACGCAGGTCGAGGCGCCCCCCGGCCGCGATCCCGTCAAGGCCGTGCCGCAGCAATGCCACGCGCGCGGACAGGTCGGCGATCCGCAGGCGCAATGCCTGATGTTCGAAGAGTGTCTGTCCGAACTGTTGGCGAGTCATCATGCGCGCCAGAGTGATTGCGATTGCCTTTTCGCAGGACGAGGCAACCTGCGCGGCCACCGACAGGCGTTCGTGCGCCAGGCCCCAGCTGATGGCGGCGAGACCGGTGCCCGACCGCGCGACCAGCGCCTCCTCGGGAACCCACGTGTCGATGTGTACGGCCGCGGTGTCCAGGGGTCCCGCGCTGAGCTTGCGGTAGGGCGGTTGGACGTCGACGTTCGCGGTCGGCACCGCGATCAGTGCGACGTTGCCGTGCCGGCTCGACGGGTCGTGGTCGACGCTGCGGGCCACCACGATGATGTGATCGGCGATGGGGGACAGCGAGACGAACTTCTTGATCCCGCGCACGTCGAATCCACCGTCGCGCTTGGAGATCGTGGTCTCGCAGATCTGGAGATCCGAGCCGCCCGATTCCTCCGATGCCCCGATGCAGAGCACCGTGTCGCCGTCGATGGCCTGTTCGCAGATCTCGCGTAGGTAGTCGGATCTGGCGAAGCGGCGCAGGATCGCGATCGCGGAGTCGTGCAGGCTGACACCCACCGCGATCCCGGCCGACATCAGATCCCCGAGGGATGACGCGAGCGCGATGAGCTTCCCGAGGTCGGCATGCGTCTGGGACGGCTCACCCCACTTCTGCCGGAACACTCCGGACTTGCCGAGGTGTTCGATCAGCTGGCGCGGGAATCGTTCGCTGGCTTCGGCATCCGCGGTCCACAGCGCGACCTGATCGTCGAAGGTGGCGTCCAGCAGTTCAGTGAAATCGGTCATGCGTTCTCCAGTTGGCTCTGCACTTCGAGGCGGCGCAACTTGCCCGACGATGTCCGTGGTAGCGACCCGGGCGCCAGCAGCATCACGGTGGCAGGCGCGACACCGCATACCGCGGCCACCCGTTGCGTGACCGCGGCGCGAGCTGCCGCCTCGTCGCGGCCGCGGAATTCGGCGGCCACCACCAGTCCGGGCCGTGGCGAACCGGGTGGGGTGCCCACGGCGACCACCGCGCCCTCGCGTACGCCCGGGATCTGGGCGACGACGTGTTCGACCTCGCTGGGGAAGATATTGCGCCCGGCAACCCAGATGATCTCTTTGGCGCGTCCGCAGACGACCAGTCCATCGTCGGTCAGATAGCCGAGATCGCCTGTGGGGAACCAGCTCTCGCCATCGATTGGTCCCTGACCGAGATAACCGCTCATCAGCGAGGTACCACGGATCTCGATCTGACCGACGCCCGACGGGGCGTTGTCGACGGGCACGCTGCGGATCTCCATCCCGTCGATCGGCGGTCCGAGCACAGCCTGGCGCTGCCTGCCGGTCGGACCGTCGACCTCGTCGACCAGCAGGCCGGTGCCGGCGGCCGGCATGGTGACCGCGCAGACGGATTCGGCCAGCCCGTAGGCGGGAGCGGCAGCCGAAGCGTGAAATCCGAAGGGTGTCATGGCTGTTGCGAAGCGGGTGAAGCCGTCACAGTCGATCGGCTCCCCGCCGTTGATCGCGACCCGGAGGCTACCCAGGTCGACCTCGCTGACGCGGCTGGCGTACTTGCCGATCAGGTTGTAGGCGAAATTCGGCCCGGCGGTGATGGTGGCACGGCTCTCGGTGATCCACTTCAGCCAGCGGAACGGGGAGGCCGCGAATGCGGCGGTCGGCGCCAGCCACAACGGGATGCCCGCGATCGCGGAGGTGACCAGGCACGTCAATCCCATGTCGTGGTAGAGCGGCAGCCATAGGCATCCGGTGTCGTAGGAGGCGTTCACAGAAAGCCGCTGGATCAGTCCGCGGGCGTTGCTCAGCACAGCGTTCGGCGACAACATTGCGGTGCGTGGATAACCGGTGGACCCGGCCGTTCCCTGCAGCACCGCGGCGTCGGTATATGCGGGCGCGACCGCACCTGCCGGATGACGGCCGGCCTCGGTGACATCATGGACTATCGTGCGGGAGTCGTTGTCGCGCAGCAGCTTCAGATCGGTCCCGTGGCTGAATGCCGCGCCGACGCCGATGTCGTGGAAACGGTCCAGCGCGTTGGTCGCCCACTGGACGGGGTCGGCACCCCGGGTCATCGTCGGCAGGATGGACACGCTGCGACCGGAGATCATCGCGCCGAACAGGACAGCGACCAGGTCGATCGTCGGCTCGCCGACCAAACCTATTGCGTGGGCGCCGGTTTCGTGAATGAGTGCGGCCGCCTGCTGGGCGCGGGCGTGCACCTCGGGCCACGGGCATCGTTGCCAGGTGTCGGTCTCACGGTCGAAGACGACCAGGTCGGTGGCCGATGAGGTCATCGACTCCGTGAGCGCCGATGCCAGTGCGTTCATCCCTGTGCTTTGGCCCGGATCGCGGTGTCGAGGTCGCCGAGCGTGTTGCAGGTGAGCAGTTCTTCCTCCGACAACACGACGCCGAGTTTCTCCTCGATCGCGACCATGCCGACGGCGAACGCCACCGAGTCGAGTCCGACCTCATCGATCAGGTGGGAGTCCGCGGTGAAGCGTGACACGTCGACCTGGAGGTCGTCGCGGAAGATGCTCGCCAGCTCGCCACTGATCGTCGATGAGTCCATGGGTCGGAAGAGTACGTCATGGAATTTGGTAAGGCTACCCTTATGCCTTTGTCTGTCCGCTGGAGCCAGCAGCGGTCCGCAGCCCCCAGTCGTGCGTAGCTCTCACAGCGAATTCATAGCTGGATCATAGCCAAATGTGCAGGTAGTTGCGTGGAGAGGATGACTAACTATGGTTAGCCAGGCCCATTGAAATATAGGTAAGCCTCAGCTAATGTCGCCTCCCGTCGCTAACGGCACGGAAAATAAATTCAAAGGAGCACACGTGTTACGAGCACTCAGCTTGTCGGGGGCCGATGCCATGTCCGTCCCGGCGCCCTCGGCCCGACGGGTCAACAAATTCCTGGCCGCAGGTGCGGCGATGGTGACGGCCGGCGCCCTTGCCGCCAGTCCGATCACCCCGTCGTTGCCGGCCGAGATTCAACAACGTGCCGTAGAACTGGCGGCGGTCGCGAACCCCATCGCGTCGCCGTTGACGGTCTACCCCGAGATCCTCACCAACACCCTGACCAACCTGCAGAATCTTGGTGAGGCCATCGCGGCCAACCCGTTGCCGGTGCTGTCCCAGATCGCGAGCAACCAGGCCGGCTATTTCGAGGACATCTTCGGCGGGATTGCGGCGATTCCCACCAACTGGGCGAAGTTCAGCCAGGGCACGGGCAGCGGCACTTCCGGCGGCGGGACTTATCTGAAGAATCTGCAAGCGGCGCTGGCCGCGGGCGACACCACCGCCGCCGCGACGGCCGCCAGCAGCTACCTGCTGTTCGGACTGCTGGCCACGCTGCAGCCGATCTACAGTCACTTGCTGACCACCACCCCGCGTGGCAGCACGGTGTCGACCCCGGGCATTCCGCAGGAGATCGCGCAGAACTTCGCCAATGCCATCGGTGTGATCTTCAGCAGCACAACGATTGTCAACGGCATCTTCACCGCGGTATACGGTGGTTCGCTCGGCACGGTGTTCGCCGTCGGGGAGACCCTCGGCGACGTCGCCAAGGCGGTTCAGTCCGGCGATCTCGGCGGCGCGATCAACGGTCTGATCAACCTGCCCGGAATCACTGTGGACGCCTTCGTGAATGGCTGGCAGCACCCGAGCGCAC
The DNA here is from genome assembly GCA_004362315.1 of Mycobacterium sp. BK086. Taxonomy (GTDB): domain Bacteria; phylum Actinomycetota; class Actinomycetes; order Mycobacteriales; family Mycobacteriaceae; genus Mycobacterium. The sequence goes on along the minus strand of SNWL01000006.1, from coordinate 156,792 downwards.
AGGTTGCGTGGCCGGCACTGCTGACCTATCAGAACACCGGCACCTATGCCACCACGTCGATCGGGCTGCTCGGCCAGCTTCTGGTCAAGATCCCGGCGGCGATCGCCAACGCCATCAAGCCGGCCACCACGACGGCCAGTGTCACCACGTCCGCAGCAGCGGTCACCGCGGCGGCAGAGACGACGTCGGGGACGGATAGCACAACCGAGGCCACCCCGGAATCGACCGAAAGTGCGACCACGACCGCCGTGACCTCCGAAAGCGGTTCGGTAAGTACACCTTCCGCGTCGAGCGCGGCCAGCAACAAGTCGGTGAAGAAGACGAGCAGCAGCTCGGTCAAGGCGTCCGACACCACCGCGTCATCGGGCACCAAGAAGACGGCGGGCAGCGGACACAGTGCCCGTGCCAAGTCGTCGGCATCGAAGTCGTCGGGTTCATCCGACTAGGACATCCCACGAAGAGCCGGGCTCCCGCATTCGCGGGGGTCCGGCTTTTCGGCATTGAGGGCCCCAAAAAAGGTAGCCCCCACTTTTCGGCTCGGATGTCCGACACTGGCACCGCCGGCGACCACGGGAGGTGTTGGGAGACGAGGAGTATCCATGGTGAGACCCAGAGGTGACGTCGGCGACGTCGCTCGCCCGATCTCGTTGGCACCGCTCACGGTGGTCGAGCTCGGGCCCGACGAGATGATCGACTGCGCCGCGCGGGCGGGGTTCGACGCCGTCGGGCTCCGCTTGATCCGAGCCACCGACGAAGAGCCGTTGCGCCCGACGATCGGCATGACGCCGCTGATCCGGGAGGCCCGCCGCAGGCTCGACGACACCGGGTTGGCACTGATCGACATCGAAGTGCTCCGCCTGACCCCGCAGACTCGGGTTCGGCATGACTACGAAGCCTTCGTCGAGACCGGGGCATACCTGGGTGCCAGTCAGATCCTGGCGACCGGCAACGATCCCGATCACGCGCGGCTGGCCGACCACCTGGCCGAACTTGCCGATCTGGCAGCCGATTACGGCCTGACCCCCAACCTCGAACCGATGCCGTGGACGGACGTGGTGAACCTCCAGCAGGCGGCCGCGGTCGTAACCCGTTGTGCGCATCCCAATGTCGGCCTGTTGGTCGATGCCCTGCACTACGATCGCGCACTCAACACGCCCGCGGATCTGACGGCGTTGCCGGCCGAATGGATCAACTACGTCCAGATCTGTGACGGCGTGGCCGAGCGGCCTACGACCGTCGAAGCGCTGCGGTACCAGGGCCGTAACGCCCGGCTCTTTCCCGGCGCTACCGGGAACATCGATCTGGTCGCGATGCTGCGTGCACTGCCGCCGGGTGTTCCGGTCAGCGTCGAGGCGCCGGTGCTCTGGCAGGCTCCTGCCCTTGATCGCAGCCGTGCCGCACTCCGGGGCGCGCGGGAGGTTCTCGAACTCGCCGATGCCGGCTGCCGGCACTCGGCCTGAGTTCGCCAACGGAACACGTTATGTCGCAATACATTCTGTGGCGATGGCGCGACCTGGCTCGAAATGCCGAGATCCGCGGACATTTGAGAATTTTTTTCCGGTTGGTTCTGGCTCAGTTCCCCAATCGTGTGGACGCACGTCACTTATCCCATGTGACCTCGGGTTTTCGGTGCCGAAGTCCGTTCGGCGACATGGCCGTTGCGGTTCGCAAAAACGCCGGAAATGCCGCCCGGGGCTCAGACGTAGGTATTGACCCGGGTGAAAGCCGATCCAAAGATGATGCTGCCTTTCTCTCAGGAAACGCACAGAACCAGCGCCTGCCACAGCGGCCAGGCCGTAAATTGCAAAGGGATTGTATGAACGCGAAGTTCGGACTCCGCAGAGCCGCAACGCATTCCACTCAGAACTACGTGACGCCGACGGGAGTCGCTGGGGCGGCGATGATCGGACTTTTCGCGTTGGCGGCCGCCGCCGCCGCGGTCGCCCTCGATGAGCCGACCACGATTTCGGCGCAGAGCGTCCAGGCACACGAGATCCGCCTGGTCTCCTGCGAGGCCTCGGGCAACGTCGCCGACCCGGGCTGCTCGTCGGCGCCTGAGGTTTCCAGTATCGCGACCCCTGACGCCTCCAAGTCGGTGTTGGCCAACGCCGTCGGCGTCAACGGCTGGCTGGTCGGCAACGGCGTCGACGCCGCGTCCGACTGCGTCGGTGCTGCGTGCAACGGCGGCAACGGCGGTCTGCTGTTCGGCAACGGCGGTGCCGGTGCCAACGGCGGCAACGGTGGCAACGCAGGCTGGCTCGGCGGCAACGGCGGCGATGGGGCGGCGGGCAAGAACGCCGTCTACAACACCGACGGCACGCTTCAGTCGGCAGCCACGAACGGTGGCAACGGCGGTAACGCCGGCCTGTTCTCCGGCAATGGCGGCAATGGTGGCGCGGGCGGTTCGGACACCAACACCAGCGCCGCGGGTGCGAACGCAAATGCGGTGGGCGGCAACGGCGGTAAGGGCGGTGATGGTGGCGCCCTGTCGGTGCTCAGCGCTGTCACGGGCGGCGCCGGTGCGAGCAAGGCAGGCAACGGCGGTGCGGGCGGTGCAGCTTCGTCGGTGAACGGCAACGCGACCGGCGGTAACGGCGGCGCCGGCGGCAGCTCGTTCTGGGGCCTGCCGCAGGATCCCGAGTCCCACCCGATCACCGACTACGGCCCAGGCTCGGGTGGAGCGGGCGGTAGCGCGACTGTCGGCCTGGCCGATGGGACCGGTGGCACCAGCAGCCAGACCGCGACCGGCGGTACCGGCGGCGCCGCGGGCTACGGCGGCCTGGCCGGCTCGTCGCCGAACGTTCTGGTCGGCAGCGGCGGCAAGGGCGGAAGCGCCACGGCCTACCAGAGCGGCAAGGCGGTCGGCGGTGCCGGCGGTGCCGGCGGCGGCCGACTTCTGGCCATGGGCACCGGGGGCGGTTCGGGTGGCGCTGCGAACTCGGAAGCCGGGACTGCGACCGGCGGCGCGGGCGGCCAGGGCGGTAGCGCCGGCATCTCCGGCCTCGGCGGCCGTGGCGGTACCGGCGGCAACGCGAAGTCGACCGAGGGCGGCAACACCACCGGTGGCCGTGGCGGTAACGGCGGTAACGGCGGCGCCATCGGCGGTAACGGTGGAGCCGGCCGCAACGGCGGCAGCGCAACCGGTGGTAACGCTCGCGGTGGCAACGGCGGGACGGGTGGCAACGGTGGCATGTCCGTCGGAAACCAGAACGGCGCGGGCACCGGTGTCGGCGGTGCCGGCGGCAGTGGCGGCAATTCCACCGGCGGTGCGGGCAAGTCCAGCACCGGTGGCAATGGCGGCTCCGGTGGCAGCGGCTCGGGCGGCAACGGCAACCAGGGCAACGACGGAAACGCCAGCAACAGCAGCTAGTAGCGCCCAGCTCGGCACGCATTGACGCGGGTACGAGCCTCGGCTGCATGGCAGCCGGGGTTCGTACCCGTTGTCTGTTTTCGGTCGGTAAGAGGTAGCCCCCCAAATGAGGTTAGGCCGCCCTAATATCTCTGCGGGGTGCGCTGGCACCAGTAGGAATGTCGGAGGAATTGGATGAAGGTGTGTGTCGTCGGGGCGGGGCCGTGCGGGCTCACGACCATCAAGCAGCTCCTCGACGAAGGCCATGAGGTCGTCTGCTTCGACAAGAACCCCGACGTTGGCGGGATCTGGCTTCGCCATGACGGTGACGACGACCGGATGAAGGCTTACGACGATCTGTATCTGACCATCTCGATGAAGCTGATGGCGTACTCGGACTTCCCGTTCCATGGCGATCGGAGGTTCTACTCCCGCGCGGAGTACCACGACTATCTCAGGGCCTACACCGACCGCTTCGGGCTCCGCGATCGCATTCGCTTCGGAAGCGAAGTCACCAACGTGCAACGGGTTTCGGATCGTTGGGTGGTGTCGGTGCGCCGCGACGGGATCGAATCCAAGGAACCTTTCGATGCCGTGGCGGTCTGCTCAGGACCGTTCAAGACCCCGAACCGGACTATTGCCGGGTTGGAGAACTTCACCGGCGAGATCGTGCATTCCTCCGAGTACCGGAACAACGAGCGGTTCCGTGACAAGCGTGTGCTCATCGTGGGCCTCGCCGAATCCGGCGCCGACATCGTCCGTCAGATCGGCGATGTCGCCGGTGCCTGCACGTTGGCCATCCGGTCGTACACCTACCTGTTGCCGAGGGTGTCCGACAGCACCAGGACGACCGACCACGGCACCGTCCGGGCGCACCACCACGAGATGTATCGTCGCGCCACCACCTATCCGCTCGAATTCCAAACATTCTGGGGGCGAAGCCCATTCGCGAAGGCCGTCTTCCTGGCCATGTCGGTCGTCTACGGATTCGCCACCTCCGTGCTGGCGGCCTTCGGCGGGCGCCGGGTCAAGGGCGGCTCCGCGACCAACCCGATGGGTGAAGCCATCGATCCCGCGAAACTGGACGTGGATACGCTCGAGAACGACGAGAACTGGAAGCTGATCGAGACGTGGAATCGCCGCTCCCATCCGGACGGCAGTTGGAGCCCGCGGCGCATCTTCTGCAAGAACGTCAGCTTCATTCCGGCTATCGCCGCGGGGCGAGTCACGTTGAACGATGCCGGAATTGAGAGCTCCGACGGAAACCGCGTCGTCTTCGCAGACTCGACAGATGCCGAGTTCGACACCGTTGTCCTGTGCACCGGCTTCGAGCACGACTTCAACATCGGCGATTTGCAGGTCGCGGATGGCAACGTCCGCAACCTGTACAAGCACTTCCTGCATCCCGACCATCGGGGGACGGTGGCGTTCATCGGCTTCGTCCGGCCCTTCTCGGGCGGCATTCCGATCTGTGCGGAGATGCAGGCCCGCTACTTCGCTCGGGTGTGCAGTGGCGCCCAACGACTGCCCGACGATCTCGACGACGTCATCCAGCGGGAGAAGGAATGGGAAGAGCATTGGACGGTGCTCAGTCCGCGCCAGACCGAATCCATTCCGTCGCAGATCATGTACCTCGACTCCCTCGCGCGGGAAATCGGCTGCCTCGTGCCGATGCACAAGATGCTGCTCAACCCGAAGCTGTTCATCCAGTTGTGGTTTGGCAGCTTCAATCAGTCCGGCTACCGAATCGTGGGACCGCACAACCTCGGTGACGCGGCTCTGGCGGACCTCTATTCCGAACCCGTCGAGAACCGAAGGGACATGGCGTTCCGCCACGTCGTGCTCCAGCTGGCACCCTCGTTCGTCCACCAGAAGCACATGATGGGCACGCCGACCCTGAATTGGGTCGACAGCCCGCTACTCGGGGGTACCTACCCATCGTCGAAAACCCCCGTCCCGGAGCTGGTGTCCAGCAGAGCCGCGGTGTGAGTCGATGCCGCTCGGTGCCGCGCTCCAAGGGCTGACCGTTCTGGCGGTGATCGTCATCGGTTCGGTGATCATCGGAAGCCTGTTCAGCCGGATCGGTCAGCCCAGGGTGTTGGGACCGATCGTCGTCGGTATCCTCGTGGGTACCGCTCTGGCCGCGTGCCCCGAACCCGTTCGCTCCGAGCTTGTCTCGACCACGTCTCGTCAACTGCTCGATGCCGTCGGAACTGCCGGCTTGCTGCTCCTGATGTTCTCGGCGGGCAATGAACTGAAGCGTTTCGGCACGTTGGGCGATGCCTCGCTGGGGTGGCGGGTGGCGCCGTGCGTCGTCATTCCCATCGCCGTGTCGGCGCTGGCGGCGTGGCCGTTCGCCGCGCGTATCGGCGGACCCGAGCACCACGACGTCTACGGCTGGCTGTTCGTCGGTGTGGCGCTGGGGATCACGGCCGTGCCGGTCCTGGTGCTGATCGTCAAGGACCTGGGTATCGGGCTGCTATCCGTCGCGCAGGTGGCACTGCGGGTCGCCGTCGTCACCGACGGATTCGCGTGGATTCTGGTGACCGGCTTGGTCGTGATCTCCCACGCGACCGCAATGTCGGCCCGGACGGTGGCGATCGGTGCTGCACTGCTGGTGATGGTGGTGCTGGTCGTTCCCCGGGTGATCGTCCGAATCGAGTGGCTCAACCGCGGTGCCGCGGCGTGGGCGATGATGGCCGTCTCGGCCCTTGCCGGCGCCGCTGCGACGCAGCTGCTCGGATTCCACCCGGCGATCGGCGCGGTGATCGCCGGTTTCACCTTCCCCGCCGCCCTTGCCGACGCGTCTTCGGGGCGCACGTTCTACTCGGTCGTCAATGTGCTGTGGCCGGCCTTCTTCGTCAGCATCGCGATGTCAGTTCCCCTGCAGGCCTTGCACGAGGTGGTGAGCTGGGGTGGCTTGGCGTGTGTAGCGATCCTTGCGATCGTCGCTGTGGCCTCGAAGCTGTTGGCAGGCATGATCTTCGGGATGATGAGCCGCTGGCCGTGGCGGACCTCGGCCAAACTGGGCGTGCTGTTGAATTGCCGCGGTGTCACCGAGATCGCCATCGCCTCAGTGGGTTTCCAGGCGAGGTTGATCAGTCCGTTCGCCTTCGCCATGCTGTGCGGTCTGGCGATTGCCACCACCGCGGCGACCGCGCCGCTCTATCGCGCACTCGGTATGGAGGCCAGCGAGACTCGGGAAACGACGGAAGTCGCCGAAGCCGCTTAGCAGCGCACGTCTCGGGCCGCGAGAATCGTGTCGGCGACCGCCCCGATATGGGGCGCCCGCACGATCGAATGGTGATCGCAGTCCAGCACCTGAGATTCGAGCTGCCCGGTCAGAATTCGTCGCCATAGCCGCGGATCGTCAGTGTTCAGATGGCTGAGGATCAGCAGTGCCCGGCCATCCCACGGAGCGGGCCGGTACCGGAATGCGGCCATCATGCCGACCTCTTCGATGGCCCGGGTCTTGCGGTCGTAGTCGCCGGAGAACAGACCCGCCAGTGGAACTGTCTTCTGGCGTTCCCACCAGGTCCCGAATCCGTTCGCATCATCGGTTTGCAGGGTCACCGTCGCACCGGGCACGTCCTTGCGGGCCTCCCATGCCACGCGGGGCGAGAGCCAGGGATCCAGCATGACGACCATCTCGACGGTCTCGCCGTCGGCCTGCAGCGCGCGGGCCGTCTCCAGCGCGATGTGCGCCCCCAGCGAATGGCCGACCAGTGTGTAGGGGCCGTGCGGCTGAATGCGGCGTAGATCGGTCCAATGCCGTTGCACGGCACGCTGTATCGACCAATCGGGCAGGGCACGTTCGGACAGCCCACTCGGCTCGAACGCATACACCGCGGTCCTGTCCCCGACGTGCTCGGCCAGCGGAAGGAAGCACAATGCGGACGCGCCCGCGCCGGTGAAGCAGAACAGGGGAGCGCCGGCGGTCTCGGCCGACAGCGGGCGCAGCGGCGTCGTGGTCGGCCGCAGGGCCCGCCGGGCCACTGCCCCTGGAGTCTTCTGGAGGGCGGCGGCCAGCGTCTGCGCGAACGACGCGACGGTCGGCGCACTGGCGAGATCGGTGGGTTTCAGGGCGATCCCGTGGGATTCGCGCAGTGCGACCAGCATCTGAGCGACGGACAGCGAATCGCCGCCAAGGGCGTAGAAGCTGTCGGTACGGCCGACGCGATCGATTCGCAGCACGTCGGCCCACAGGGTGGCGACCGTCGATTCATGGTCGTCGCAGGGGGATTCGAACGGTACTCGGGTCGGCTTCGGCAACGCCATCCGGTCGACCTTGCCGCGTTCGCCCCGGGGCAGGTTGGCCAGGATCTCGATGTTGGCGGGCACCATCCACGGCGGCAGATCTCGATGCAGGCGGGTTCGCAGTTCGGCTGCCGACGGTGTCCGCGCCGTCGCGCTGGGTGCGACATATGCGGTAAGCGTCGGGGTCCCAGCGCAATCGGCCACGACGGCGACTTCGCGGATGTCGGTATATGACGCCAGCATTGCCTCGATCTCGGCGGGCTCGACAAGGTAGCCGCGAATCTTGACCGTATTGTCGGCCCGGCCCGAGAACACCAGATTGCCGTGTTCGTCCCAGCGGCCCACGTCGCCGCCGACATACGTCGTGGTGCTGTTGCCGTTGTCGACGAACGTGGCCGTCGATGCCGACGGGTCCAGATATCCGCGACCGAGATAGCGGGAGGTGATCGACACGATCCCGTCCGCGTTGATCTCGACCTTCTTGTGCGGGGCGGCGATTCCCACCGGAATCACGCCGCGAGGTAGCGGTGCGGCAGGCGGGATGTCGTGACTGGCGATGGCCAACGTCTCGGTCGAGCCGACCCAGTTGGTGACCACCGCATCGGGAGCCAGCTCCCGCGCCAGCTTCACATGACGTGCCTGGATCGGCTCGCCGGTGGTGACGATGCGGGTGACATGAGGCAGGGTGGCGCCGACTGCGGCCCGGTGGAGGGCGTCGACAAACGACGGTGTGCACGTGATCGCCTGGGCATGAGAGCTCTTGATGCGGTCGAAGGCCTCGCGCGCGGTGTGTTCGCGTGGGTCGACGGCGACGATCTCGGCACCGCCGAGCAGCGAACCGATCAGGACGTTGAGCCCGCCGGCGAAGCTGATCGGCATGCACAGTGCCACCGTGCGGCCGTCGGCAAGGCCGAACCGTTCGTTCAGCAGTTGCGCATCGGCCAACCAGAGTCCGTTGGTGTGCAGCACGGCTTTCGGGGTGCCGGTGGATCCGGAGGTGAATTGGATGCTGGTCACGTCTTCGGTGTCGGTATCCGACCCGAGCGTGTGCCCACCCGCCCCGGCCGCGGACTCCACCGGCACCACGTCGTAGTCGTGTTCGGCGAGGATGGCCGCGATGGTGTCGGTGCGGTTGCGGGGCAGTTCTGGGTCGAGCGCCACCACGACAGTGCCGGCCGCGATGAGGCCGAGGATGGTGGACACGGTGGCGGCGTCGAGGGAACCCGGGATGAGCGCCGCCCGCGGCGATTGGCCGCAGCGCCGGGCGCCATCGCGTACCCCGCATGCCGAGGCGAACAGATCGTCGTAGGTGACCGCCTGGGTCGCGGTTCGCAACGCCACCCGATTCGGGTAGCTCTTGGCGGTCGCCTCGAAGTGAGCTGCTACAGAACGGTATTCGAGTGGTCGTTCGGGCGGAACGGATGCCGGATCCGGTTGGTATTCCGGCGTCGCGACCGCCGTAGGACGTTGTGTGCGGTGCCGCCGGATCTGCGTCGCGGCGAGGATGGTGGCTCCCGCGGCGACGATCGTCAGCCCGACCGGTAACAACCGCGTCGAGCCCGAATCACTCGGCAATGGGGATCCGGCGGTCGCTCGGGTGCACGGCGTTGAACCGCATCACCGGTTGATGTGCTCGATCGGCCAGCACGTCGCGGCCGGCGAGATCGAATGCCGCCGCGGACATCTCATGCTCGTGATGACGCGCGGGCTGGTGTCGCGCCGCATGTGTGGTGGGTGGTGCCGCGGTGCGGCTTCCGCGTGCCGCTGCTTCCAGAAGGTCGGCGGCGGCCTCGACGCTGTCCTGCGGGGTGGTCATCTGTTCGGCGACCTTGGCGGCGCGCCGCCGATAACGTGGCTCCAGCACGGTCTGCAGTCCGGTACGGATCGACTCGGGGGTCGCGATGGAAAATCGTTCGGAGGTGCCCACCCCGAGTTGGCTGACCTGCTTGGCCCACAGCGGCTGCTCCGCGCTGATCCACAGCACGAACGTCGGCATGCCCGCGCGCAACCCGGCTGCCGTGGTACCGGCCCCGCCGTGGTGAACGACGGCACGACATCTCGGGAACACGGCGGCGTGATTCACGTTGCGCACGATGCGTACGTCGGGTGACGAGGTGTCTGGAATATCCCACACCCCAGAACAGATCAGCGCACGCTCACCGAGTTCGGCGCACACCTCGGTGATCATCGCCACCGCAGCCGTCGGGCATTCGACCGGCATGCTGCCGAAGCCGAAATAGACGGGTGGTTTGCCCGCATCGATCCAGGCGTCGGTGTGCGCGTCGCTGTCGGTATCGAGTTGCAGTGTGAGGGAGCCGATCAGAGGGCGCAGCCCTGCCCACTCTTGCGCCAGGCCGTCGAAAAACAGTGGGTCATAAGCCTGGATCTCGACCGCGCTCAGCTCGACGATGCGCCGGATCGCCCGTTTCCGGGTGCGCGGCAAGCCCAATGCGCGTCGTTGCGCACTCTCGGCTCGCTTCATCAATCGCCAGTACACGGCCTCGGCGATCGGCCAGATCCTGTGGGCCAGCCAGCCGGGCACGCGGGGAAACATCACGCTGTTGGCGCGGAATGGGAAGTAGTGCAAGGACGCCAGCGGTGTATCGAGGTGCTCGGCGACATTGGCCGCCACCTCTTGGTAGGTGGTGCCGGTCAGGATCAGATCGGCATCGGAGGCCAGCGACACCAGGGAATTGCTCATTTCAGCCCAGCCCTGGCTCAGGTAGTCCTCGAGCTCACGCCATTCCCTGTGCGGGTTTCGGACTCCCCAGGACTTGCGGAAGATGGACGCCTCGAGTTGTTGCTGCGAATCCACACCATAGGGCTTCACGGGACCGATACCGCACGCCTCGACGAAGGCGACCAAATTGGGAGGTACTGCCATCGACACGTCGTGGCCGCGGCGGATCAGTTCAAGTGCCACCACTGCACACGGCTCGATGTCGCCGCGGGTGCCGTGAACGGCTATCGCGAACTTCATCGCGTCGGTTTCCTCCTCCCGCGGGCACATGCGCGCACCGAAAATCAGCCGGGCCTTGCAGTTTGGTTTCACGCTTGAGCGCACCGCCGGCTGTGGCGCGAGCAAGCACGGCGGCGCACCGCCCTGAGCCGAACGGTCGTCCGGCGCTTGGTTGTGGCCATTATTGCGGGCTTGGCGCTTCCTGTGGGGGCTACGTCTGGGCGCTGCCGCAGACGGCGGGCGGGTTGGTCCTAGCCCGCACCGCCGGATTGCGCGGCGCCCCGGTACCCCCGCACCGCCACCGGGACGAAGACCGCCGCCAGGCCGACCAACCACGCGAGCGAGCCGAGCAGGGCGTGACCGGCCGGCTCGCCCTGGGAGAGCGCCCGCATCGCCTCGATGACGTGAGCCAGTGGTTGGGCGCGTGCGATCGGCTCGACCCAATCCGGGAAGTGCTCGAGTGGCGCCACCCCTCCCGTGCAGAAGGCCATCCCAATTGCCGTGCCGCCCAACAGCGTCAGTAACGGGGCGCTGTTGTTGCGCACCGCGACGGCCATCACGATGGCGGCGAAGACGAGAGTGACCAAGACCGGCATCAGCAGGAACGGGATGACCGCGTGCCAGGAACCCTCGAACCGCAACCCGAGGCCCATCCCGACCAGAAGTATCAGGAAGCTCGCGACCAGTGTTTGTGCGGCTTCGGCCAGCAGGGTGCCTGCCAGGAAGCTTCCCCGGTGTACGGGCATCACCCAAAATCGGCTCAGCAGACCACTATCGCGTTCACCGGGGATATGGAAGCCGGCACCGAGGGTTCCCATCATGGTGCCCGCCACGATGCACATCGGAACGAGCGTGGCGAGGTTGTCGGATCCGGTGACATGCATCATCGACTTGCTGATCACCAGGTAGTACGTCAACAGCAACAGGGTGGGCACCAGTACGGACTGCAGCGGGACCATCGGATGCAGCCGCCAATGCATGAACATGCGCTCGGTGAGGATGAGGGCGGGCGCGATCCGCCGGCGGGTGCCGATGACGGTACTCATACCGGCCGCCTCTGCATGCGAACGGCGATCAGCCCGAACACAATAAGAAGGCCCAGGCACCATGCCGCGGTGATCGCCAGTTGGCTGCCCGCGACATTTCCGCCGGCAAGTCCGCGGATGGTGTCGGTCACCACCGACACCGGTTGATACCGGACAAAGGGTTGGACCCAGTTCGGAAAGGCTTCGGCGGGAGCCAATCCCGTCGAGACCAGAATAAGGATCAGTTGGGGCATCAGCAAGAGCTGACTGCCGCCGATCCTGCGCAGCCAGGTACCGGTGGCGTCGGCGCCCAGTGAGAGCGCCAGGGTCAGGCACAGCGGGATCGCCACGAACGCCACCGTGCAGGCGACGCCGCCGGTGATCCGGAAGCCCAGGAGGTAGGCCGTCACCAGCGCCGCCGCCAGCGACAAGATTCCGCGGAGAAGGCAGTACAGCATGCGCGCGATCATCGGTGCGAGCAACGAAATCGGCTGTGTCCGAAGCCGAAGCGTCAGGCCCGACGCCTGTTCCCGGCCCGCCCGATCGGCCGTCGTCACCGCGCCGAGCAGCATCGCCTGGACGATGATCGCGGGCACCAGATAGTCGGCGTAACTCATCTCGCCGGTATCGATGACGTGTCGCAGCGCGCCGTTGAGCCCCAGCAGAGTTCCCACCGGAACCAATACGGACAGCGCCAGGTCGAAGTCACGCACGGCGGTGTGCACGACGCGTTCGGTCAGCGCGGTGATGGCGGTCATGGGGCGAGCGCGGCCGTGCTCAAGTGCAGGAACACCTCGTCGAGAGTTGGCTTACGCAACGAGATGTCGACGAGGCCGACGCCGAGCTGGTCGGTCCGTCGGATCACCTCCGCGAGGGTGCCGACGCCGTCACGAGCGCGCACCGACACGGTGTTGGTCTCGGCGTCGGCGTCGACGTCGTCGATATCGCCGAGTGCGGCCACGACGCGCGAGATGTCGGCAGCGCGGACGAGGGTCACCTGACAGTAGGTGGCGCCAGCCTGTTGCTTGAGATCGTCGGCAGTGCCGTGTGCGACCATCCGTCCCGAGTTGAGGATCACGATCGAATCACTCAGTACGTCAGCCTCTTCGAGGTACTGGGTGGTGAGCAGCACCGTGACACCGTGGGCGGCCAGAGTGGCCACCAGCTCCCAGACCTGGCGGCGGCTGCGCGGATCCAGGCCGGTAGTCGGCTCGTCGAGAAACAGCACCTTGGGCGTCACGACCAGCGCGGCCGCGATGTCGAGGCGGCGCCGCATCCCACCGGAGTAGGTCGAGACGGGCCGGTCGGCCGCATGGTCGAGTTCGAATTGGGTGATCAACTCGTCAGCACGTCGGCGTGCTTCCTTGCGGCGCATACCCCGCAGCCGTCCGAACAGGGTCAGGTTCTGCCGACCGGTGATCACGTTGTCGACACTCGCACTCTGTCCGGTGACACCGATGCTGTCCCGGACCTGTTCGGCCTGCGAGACGACGTCGTACCCCGCTACCACGGCTCGGCCGCCGCTCGGCGGAATCAACGTCGAAAGTATCTGTACCGCGGTGGTTTTGCCCGCACCATTGTGTCCGAGCAGTGCCAGCACCGAGCCGGTCGGCACCGTGAAGCTCACGTCGGTCAGTGCGGATACCCCACCGTAGGTCTTGCTGAGGCGATCGAGCTCGATCATCAGCGGATCACCTTCCATTCCGTACTGACCGACCGGTTCAAGAAGAACACCGAGATCGAGTTGCTGGACCACTGCCACAGGAGTTTGCGCCAACCGATCGCCTTGGCGCGCCTGCCGGAGTGAAAGACGGTCAGATCCCGGGCGAAATACGTTCTGCCGACCCGCGACAGCCGCCGGAAGAGATCCATATCCTCCGAAGCGACGAGATTCTCGTTGAATCCGCCGACTTCTGTGAACGCCTCGGCGGCGACCATCTGGAACTTCCCGCTGGCCGCTCCCACCCGAAGGATGTTGTTCTGCAACAGAAACTGCAACCCGAGCATCGTGAACACGAATCGATCAGCCGCGGTGGCGGATTCAGGCACCACCCGGTACTGACCGGTCAATGCCACCAGTCGGTTGTCGGACTGGAACCGGGCGTGCGAGCTACGGAAGAATTCGTCGATGTCCGGGATCAGGACGTCGGCGTCGACGAACACCAGATAGTCGCCCCGTGCCGCGGCGGCACCCCGGTTTCTGACCTGGGCGATGGTCCGCTTCTCCGGCTCGTCGTAGCGGACGACCGTGGTGGCATAGCGCTCGCAGATCTCGACGGTGCCATCGGTGCTGTTGTCGTCGGACACGATGATCTCGTGGTCGCCCGAATAGGCGGCCAGACACTCGAGGGTCTTGGCGACGGTGTGTTGCTCGTTCAGGGTCGGCACGACGAAGGAGATCACCGCGGCTCATTCCCTCCAGCACCCTGCAGAACAGTTAGAAATCAGCGCAGCCTAACGGTTGTCCGGCGCGTTTTGGGGCCTACGTTCGGACGGTTCAGCCCCGCGAACTGGGGTTATCCGTCGACGGTACGGAGGTCCAACCAAGAACACAGGTTAGGCTACCCTCAACGGATGACCGACGTGACCGCGGCGCCGATCGAGGCGGCCGGGTGGGCTGAATTACCGCACGGAATGGCTCCGGCGGATGTGGTTGCGCAACTGGCTGCCGCCGTACCCGAACGGATGGGCGCCGACTACCTGGTCTACGAGCAGGACGCCCGCTGGACGCTGGCGATCGGCACCCGGGCGTCGATCGAACTCGATCGTGATGAGTGCCGGATCAGCGACGGCGGTCCCGTGGTGAGCCGGCGATGGAGCGGGCGACCCGCGGCAGTGCTCGCTGAAGCACTCGATACCGTGCTGGCCGACGGCGAACCGGCGTTCGGATGGATAGCGTTCGAACTCGGCGCGCACCGGCTGGGCTTGTTCGACCGGATCCCCGCCGGCACACCGCTGGCCCGAATCTTCACTCCGCTGAGTCGAGTCGTGGTCTCGGACAACGGGATCGATGTCATCAACGGTGACGACCAACTCCGTGCCGCGGTGAGTGATCTTCGGCCCGGCGCATTGAACGGCCGAGTCTGCGGGGTGGACGTTTCGGTCGATCACAGCCGATACCGGGACCGTGTCGCGACGGCGGTCGCCGAGATCCGGAATGGCCGCTACCAGAAGGTGATTCTGTCCCGCACGGTCGACGTTCCCTTCACCGTCGACTTCCCGGCCACCTACAGTGTCGGCCGACGACACAACACCCCCGCGCGGTCGTTCCTGATGCGTCTGGGCGGTATCCGGGCGTTGGGATTCAGCCCCGAACTGGTGACCGCCGTGGACAGCGACGGTGCGGTGATCACCGAACCACTGGCCGGAACAAGGGCATTCGGTCGCGGGACTACTGATGACCAAGCCGCCCGTGACGATCTGGAGTCGGATTCCAAAGAGATCGTCGAACATGCGCTCTCAGTGCGCACGTCGATGCTCGAGATCGCCGAGGTGGCCGAACCGGGCAGTGTGGCGGTGACCGACTTCATGACTGTGCGGGAGCGCGGCAGCGTCCAGCACCTCGGTTCTACCGTCGGGGCTCGACTGGATCCTGCGCACAACCGGATGGATGCGCTGGAGGCGCTGTTCCCCGCAGTCACGGCGTCGGGTATCCCGAAAAGTCCTGGGGTCGACGCGATCCTGCGGCTCGATGAGATGCCGCGCGGCCTGTACTCGGGCGCGGTCGCGATGTTCACCCCCGACGGTGGTCTGGATGCCGCGCTCGCGCTGCGTGCGGCCTACGAGGTCGATTCGCGGACCTGGCTGCGCGCGGGTGCGGGCATCATCGCGGTGTCGTCGCCCGAGCGAGAGTTCGAGGAGACCTGCGAGAAGATGGGTTGCCTTGCACCCCATCTGGTTCCGCGTACCGGCTGATCGGGATCACGGACACAGCTGCGCGACGATTGCGCGTTTGTCGACCTTCCCGACCGCGGTGGTCGGCAAGGCGGGCATTGGCGCGATCATGTCGGGACGGCTGTGTACGGCGACGCCGCGGGCGTCGAGATGGTCGTTGAGCTCGGACAGTGACACCGGACGTCCGCGAAAGACTATTGCGGCACAGATCTTCTCACCCAGATAGGGATCGGGCAGGCCTACGGCCGCGGCGGTGGACACCGCCGGGTGGGTCAGTAGGTGGCTTTCGAGGTCGAGCGCGGAGATGGTCTCGCCGGCCCGCAGGATGACATCCTTGACCCGGCCGGTGACCTCGACATAACCGTTGGCGAAGCGCCGCACCTTGTCGCCGCTGCGGTAGAAGCCGTCCGGGGTGAACGACCGCTGGTTCTCGGCCTCGGCCCGGAAGTAGCCGTTGATCGTGTATGGCCCACGCACCAATAGCTCGCCGGGCTCGCCGTCGGGCACCGCGACGCCGGCGTCGTCGACGATCCGCAGCTCGTCGTGCTCGGCCAGCGGGCGGCCCTGGGTCTGGTCGACGATCTCAGCGGGGTCGCCAATTCTCGTGTAGCACAACAGGCCTTCGGCCATTCCGAACACCTGCTGCAGCCCGGGGGTGAGCACGGAGCGGATCTGCCGGGCATCGTCGGCAGCCAGTTTCGCACCGCCGACTTGCAGCAGCCGCAGGGTGGTCGGGAGCTGTTCCTCCCACTCGCAGGCCTGCGCCCACAACCGCGCCAGCGCCGGCACCAGTGCCGTGGCGGTGACGCCGTGACGGGCGATCGTGGCAAACGCCGCTTCCGGACTGGGATCTCGACCGAACACCACCGTCGCCCCGACGGTCATCGCGCCAAGGAGCCCGGGGCACGCGAGCGGGAAGTTGTGGCCCGCGGGCAACGACACGAGATACACATCCGCATCGGTGAGCTCGCACAGCTGAGCACTCGCGGTGGCGTTGTAGACGTAGTCGTCGTGCGTGCGGGGGATCAGTTTCGGCGCGCCGGTCGTGCCGCCGGACACCAGCAGCACGGCCGGCCCGCACGTATCCGGGCACAGCTGTGGGGGTCGCCCGTCGCCCGCGCACAGCTGAGGCCAGGAGATGTGCGGGCCCGCATCGCCGTCGACGATGATGTGCCGCAGCTTGTTGTCGCGCTCGAGAAGCCGCTCGGCCATGGCCCGGAAGTCGAATCCGGCGTCGGTTCCCACGATGACGCCGACCGCCTCGCTCACGTCGAGGAAGTGCGCGAGCTCCGCGTCGCGGTGACCGGGCAGGCACATCACCGGTAGAGCGCCCGCCCGCAGCAGCCCGAACAGCGCGACAGCGAACTGGCAACTGTTGGGCAGCTGGACCAGTACCGCGTCCCCGGTGCCGATGCCCAACCCGACAAGCCCCGCCGCCGCCGAATCGGCGCGTCGGTCCAGCTCAGCGTAGGTGAGCGTGGTCCGGTCGTCGATGACGGCCGGGTGATCGGGCCAGCGCGCGGCGGCCGACCGAAGGATCTCGTCGAGGGGCCGGCCGGCCCAGTAACCCGCGTCGCGGTACGCCGTCGCACGGTCCGGTGGAAAGGGTGTGAACCCGGTCATTGCACTCCCTGAGGTAGGCATCTTCGCGCAGCGAGCATAGGGTAGCCTTCCCAAAGTTAGGTGAGGCTGTAAAGGTGCAGGAGGCGACAGTGACCGGGGCTGACGTCGGCTCCCCGCACCCGGGGGGTCCGGAAGCGGCCAGGATCACCGACCGGGTCGCCGAGCTGCTCGGCGTCGACTGCGCTGACATCGACCCGGAAGACGACCTGATCGCGCAGGGGCTCGACTCGATCCGGATGATGACCCTGGCCGGACAGTGGCGTCGCGCCGGTTTCGACATCGACTTCGCCAGGCTGGCGGCTGCCCCGTCGGTCCGCGCCTGGGCTGAGCTGCTGACGCCCGCCGACCGGCCCGATCCGGCACCGGCACATGCCCAACCTGCCGATGGCGAGCCGTTCGCGATGGCGCCGA
This sequence comes from Mycobacterium sp. BK086, assembly GCA_004362315.1. Classification (GTDB taxonomy): domain Bacteria; phylum Actinomycetota; class Actinomycetes; order Mycobacteriales; family Mycobacteriaceae; genus Mycobacterium. The sequence continues at coordinate 139,274 of SNWL01000006.1, read as the reverse complement.
TGCAGCACGCGATGTGGATCGGCAGGCATGCCGACCAACAACTGGGCGGCGTGGCCGGTCACCTCTACGTCGAGTTCGACGGTTCCGTGACGGACCCGGACCGCTTCCGGCGGGCGGCCACCCAACTGGCCGCCCGGCATCCGATGCTGCGCGTGCAGTTCCTGCCCGACGGAACCCAGCGCATCGGTCCCGCCCCGGATCCGTTCCCCGTTGCGGTCACCGACCTTCGTGGCGCCGACGATGTGGCGGTCGGTCAGCACCTGGCGGCCGTTCGCACGGCCAAGTCGCGCCAACAGCTCTCCGGCCAGGTACTCGAGCTGACGCTGACCCTGCTGCCCCGAGACCGCACCCGCCTGCATGTCGACCTGGATATGCAGGCCGCCGACGCGATGAGCTACCGGGCGCTGATGACCGACCTGGCCGCGCTGTACGGCGGTGACCCGCTCACCGATATCGGCTACACGTATCAGCAATACCGCCAACACGTTTCGCAGCCGGACAGCTTCGAGGACGATCGGCAGTGGTGGGCTGAGCGGGTGCCCGAGTTGCCCGATGCGCCGGCGCTGCCGCTGCGGCCCGTCGCCCAGCGGACCGACCCGCACCGGCCCGGCCGCCGTTGGCATTGGCTGGATCCGGCGACCCGCGACGGCCTCTTCGCGCGGGCCCGGCGGCGCGGTGTCACACCGGCGATGACCCTGGCGGCCTCGTTCGCCGACACCGTGGCCGGCTGGTCGGCCGATCCGCGCTTCCTGCTCAACGTCCCGCTGTTCGGCCGGGAGCCGCTGCATCCCGACGTCGAGAAGGTGGTCGGTGACTTCACCTCATCGCTGCTTCTCGACATCGACCTTGCCGCCGCGAACACCCCCGCGCAGCGAGCACGATCGGTGCAACAGAGCATGCACGAGGCCGCGGCGCACGCGTCGTATCCCGGTCTATCGGTGCTGCGCGACCTCAGCCGCCACCGCGGGACGCAGGTGCTGGCGCCAGTCGTGTTCACCAGCGCGCTCGGCCTCGGAGAACTGTTCAGTCCCGAGGTGACAACACAATTCGGCTCACCGGAGTGGATCATCTCCCAGGGGCCGCAGGTTCTGCTCGACGCTCAGGTGACCGAATTCGGCGGCGGCATCCTGCTGAACTGGGACGTCCGGGAGGACGCCTTCTGCCCCGGTGTGATCGACGCGATGTTCGCTCGACACATCGACGAAGTGCGGCACCTGGCCCACGACGACGAGGGCTGGGACGCCCCGCGCGAGACGCTGCTGCCCGCGCTGCAGCGCAAGGCCCGGGAAGCGGTCACGACGACCGCGCCCCCCAGCGGGCGAATGCTGCACGACGGCTTCTTCGCAGCCGCCGCCCGTCAGCCAGATGCACCTGCGGCCTTCTCCGGGATGGGCGACCTGACGTATGGGGAGTTGCGGCGACAGGCGCTGGCGGTCGCCGCCGCATTGCGCGCCGCGGGGCTCCCCGACGGCGGGACCGTCGCGGTGCTCGGCCCCAAGACCGCGGAGCAGGTGCCTGCCCTGCTGGGAATCCACGCGGCCGGCGGCGTCTATCTGCCGATCGGCGCAGACCAGCCGGCTGAGCGGGCTCAACGGATCATTGCGGGCGCGGCGGTGGACATCGCACTGGTGTGTGGCACCGAACTGCCCGACGTCGCGGTGCCTGCCATGACGGTTGCCGACGCTGTCGCCCGCGGGGACGGCATCGAATCATCCTCGGTCACCGGTGATCCCAACCGCCTCGCCTATGTGTTGTTCACCTCGGGGTCGACCGGCGAGCCGAAGGGCGTAGAGGTCACCCACGACGCCGCGATGAACACCGTCGAGTTCATCACCGAGCATTTCGGGCTCGGACCAGACGACCGATGCCTGGCGCTGTCCACCCTGGAGTGCGATATCTCGGTGCTGGACATCTTCGCCACCCTGGCCACCGGCGGGGCGATCGTCGTCGTCGGCGAGGAGCATCGTCGCGACCCGGATCAGTGGGTGCGGCTCATCGAGGCCCATCAGGTCACCGTGCTCCACTTCCTGCCCGGCTGGCTGGCAATGCTGCTCGAGGTCGCAGGCCCGTTGCCGACCGTGCGGGTGGTCCCGACGGGCGGGGACTGGGTCACCCCCGCGATGGCCAGACAGTTGCGCGACCGCGCCCCCGAAGTCCGGTTTGCCGGCCTCGGTGGCGCCACCGAGACGGCGATTCACAACACGGTCTGCGAAGTGGTCGACGTGCCGGCCGACTGGACCGCGATTCCGTTCGGAAAACCATTGCCCAACAACCGGTGCCGCGTTGTCAGCGCGACAGGTGATGATTGCCCGGACTGGGTGCCCGGCGAGCTGTGGATCGGTGGACGCGGTATCGCCCGCGGCTACCGGGGCAGACCCGACCTGACCGCCGAGCGATTCGTCGACCACGACGGCATCACCTGGTATCGCACCGGGGATCTGGCCCGCTTCTGGCCGGACGGGACATGCGAGTTCGTCGGCCGCGCCGACAACCGGGTCAAGATCAGCGGCTACCGGGTGGAACTCGGCGAGGTGGAGGCGGCGCTGCAACGGTTGCCAGGTGTGCTCGGTGCCGTCGCGGTGACGCTCCCTGCGCGAACCGGCGCCCAGGACTGGCTGGCTGCGAGTGTCGTGCTCGCAGCGGATTCGCCGCCGGTCGACGAACTTCGGCATCAGTTGGGCAAAGTGATTCCACCCCACATGGTTCCGCAGCACGTCGAGGTACTGGACCACATCCCTTACACGGTGGGTGGCAAGGTCGACCGGCAGGCGGTCGCGCGTCAGCTGGCCGATCACGCCGAATCCGCGGCTATGTACCGGCCCGCTGTCGGCCCCTTGCAATCGGCGCTCACGGCCATCGTCGCCGGTGTCCTCGGGGCGCCACGGTTGGGAGTCGACGACGACTTCTTCAGCCAGGGCGGCGATTCCGTCCTGGCCACCACCGTGGTCGCACGGATCAGGCAATGGCTGGACGTCCCGGGCGTCAGCGTCGCCGACATCTTCGCCACCCGCACCGTCGAAGGCCTGGCCAACCGGCTTCGTGAACTCGAACCCGCCGAGCGGCTCGACGAAATCGCCGAGCTGTATCTCGAAGTGACCGACATGGACAGCGCTGAGGTGGCCATGGCGCTCACCACAGCCGGTGACGCAGCGCAGCGGATGCCCGGCTGACGCCGCCGCGCTCGATGATCACCGACACCGAGGAGATCCCATGACTGACGTTCTTGCCACCGACCAACAGCGCCTGGAGCTGTTGCGCCACAGGCTCGCTCAGCGCGGCTTGCTGGCCGAGCCGACTTCCACGGCCGATCCCGCAGTGATGACCGACGGCCAGCGACGAATGTGGTTCGTCCAGTCCATCGACACCACCGGTGCTCTGCTGAACGTCGGTGTCTCCTATCGGCTGATCGGCGAGATCGATGCGGCGAGGCTACATGCGGCGGTCGACGCCGTCGCCGCGCGTCACCCGATCTTGCGCACCACCTACCGCACCGGTTCCGACGGAGAACCGAGCACCACTGTTCACCAAGACCTGAAACCGGCCTGGGCACAGCACGATCTGTGCGAGCTCAGCCCGCAGGCCCGCGGGTTGCGGCTGGAGGTGCTGGCTCAGCGCGCCTTCACCACACCATTCGACCTCAGTACCGAAGCGCCGCTGCGGATCACGCTGGCCCAGGTGGGTCTTGCCGAGCACGTGCTGATGCTGGCCGCCCACCACATCGCCTGGGACGACGCCTCCTGGCGGGTGTTCTTCACCGATCTCACCCGGGCCTATCAGGACGATGTCCTGGAGCCGGTGGTAGCGGCCGAGGCGCCGGTATCCGGTACCGACGACGCCGACGTGGAGTACTGGCGCACACTGCTCGTCGATCCGCCTGAACCGCTGGAGCTGCCAGGACCCAAAGGCTCGGCGGTGCCGGCAGAGTGGCGGGCCGACCGGTGCACGACCCGGTTGAGCGCCGACACCGTCGATGCGGTGACGAAACTCGCGCATGAGTTGGGCGCGACGCCCTACATGGTGCTGCTGGCCGCATTCTCCGCGCTGATGCAGCGCTACACCCACGCCGACGACTTCCTGGTCGCCGCACCGGTTCTCAACCGGTCCTCGGATGACGTCATCGGCTACTACGGCAATACGGTCGCGCTGCGGATGCGGCCCAATCGCTGGGGCACCTTCGGTGAGCTGGTCGAGGCTGCCCGCGACACCGCAGTCGGAGCGTTCGCCCATCAGCGGGTCAACCTCGACCGGGTAGTGCGCGAACTCAACCCGGACCGGCGCTACGGCGTCGAGCGGATGGCGCGGGTCGGATTCGGCGTGCGCGAGTCCGAGGGTCACGGTTTCACCTCGCCAGGCGTGCGGTGCGAGCGGGCCGAGTACCGCGGCCAGTTCGCCCAGCTGCCTTTGGGTTTCATGGTCGAGTTCAGCGCGGGTGAGATCGAGGTGGAGGCCGAATACCTCACCGAGGTGATCGATGCCGACCTGGCCAGCCAGCTGCTCGACAGCTTCACTGTGTTGCTCGACGACGCCGTTCCCCATCCCGACCGGCTGTTGGCCGACCTGGCAGTGCTGGGCCAGCACGACACCGGCTGGCTCGAGCGGGTGTCGCGGGGTGAGGACTACGACTGCCCCCCAATGACACTCGGTGACCTGATCGCCGAGCGTGCCGCGCTGCAGCCGGATGCCATCGCGGTTGTCTACGAGGGCCGCCGCTACAGCTACCGCGAGATCAACGAAGCGGCGAACCAACACGCGCGCTGGCTCATCGCTCAGGGCATCGGCACCGAGGACAGGGTCGCGGTGCTGCTGGAGAAATCACCCGAGCTGGTGATCACCGCGCTCGGTATCGCGAAAGCGGGTGCGGTGTACCTCCCCGTGGATCCCGAATATCCGGCCGATCGCATCGCCTACATCCTCGCCGACTCTGATCCCAAACTGGTTGTACGCGAACCGATCACGGGAACCGATAGCTTCTCCGCAGACGACCTAACGACACGGGATCTGGCGTGTCCGTTCGGCCCGGCCAACACCGCCTACCTGATCTACACCTCGGGCTCGACCGGACTTCCCAAGGGCGTTCCGGTGCCGCATCGGCCCGTCGCCGACTACTTCCGTTGGTTCGCCGAGGAATACCAGATCGGTCCGGACGACCGTCTGTTGCAGGTCGCCTCGCCGAGCTTCGACGTGTCGATCGGCGAGATCTTCGGGGTGCTGGCACAAGGTGCGCGCCTGGTGATTCCGCGCAGCGATGGCTTGCGGGACATCGGCTATCTCACCGATCTGCTTCAGCGCGAGGCCATCACGTCCATGCACTTCGTACCGTCGCTGCTCGGCCTGTTTCTGTCGTTGCCCGGTGTCGAGCAGTGGCGCACGCTGCGCCGCGTGCCGATCGGCGGCGAAGCCTTGCCCGGCGAACTCGCCGACAAGTTCCACGCCACCTTCGACGCGCTGCTACACAACTTCTACGGGCCCACCGAAACGATCATCAACGCCTCCCGGTTCAAGGTCGAGGGCAGGCAGGGCACTGGCGTGGTCCCGATCGGCACGCCCAAGATCAACACCACGATCCATCTGCTCGACGACGCACTGCGGCCCGTTCCGGCCGACGTGATCGGTGAGATCTACATCGGCGGAACGCAACTGGCGCACGGCTACCATAACCGTCCGGTGCTGACCGCCGAGCGCTTCGTCGCCGACCCGTTCAACCCGGGTGGCCGCCTCTACCGAACCGGTGACCTGGCCCGACGTAACCGCAACGGCGATCTCGAATTCGTCGGCCGCGCCGACGAACAGGTCAAGATCCGCGGCTTCCGGATCGAGCTCGGAGAGGTGGCCGCCGCTGTCACGGTCGATCCCAGCGTGGGCAACGCGGTCGTCATCGCCGCCGAACTCCCTCATCTCGGCAAGAGTTTGATCGCGTACGTGACGCCCGCGGCCGGTGAAACGGTGGATGTCGACCGGATCAAGACCAGAGTCGCGGCCGCGCTGCCGGACTACATGATCCCGGCCGCCTACGTCATCGTCGACGAAATTCCGGTCACCGCCAACGGGAAGCTCGACCGTGCCGCGCTGCCGGAACCGGAGATCGGGCCCGCTGTCGACTACCGCGCACCGGTCACCGAGACCGAGCGCGCCGTCGCCGCGCTGTTCGCCGAGTTGCTCGGCGCCGACGAGGTCGGCTGCGACGACTCGTTCTTCAGTCTGGGCGGCCACTCACTGCTGGCCACCAAACTGGTGGCCGCGGTCCGTGAGGCCTGCGGGGTTGATGTGAGCGTGCGTGACGTGTTCGAGCACGGCACCCCCGGAGAGCTCGCCGCCCTAGTCGACGACCTGCGTGACGGACAACCGAATTCGAACCGGCCGCAGCTCACCTCGCGTACCACCGATGCCGAGCATTCGCCGTTGTCGGCAGCACAGCTGCGGAGCTGGTTCCAGTACCGGGTCGACGGCCCCAGCCCGGTGAACAACATCCCGTTCGCCGCGAGGCTGACCGGGCCGTGCGACGTCGACGCATTGGTCAGTGCCGTCGGTGACGCCGTTGCCCGCCACGAGATTCTCCGGACCGTCTACCGCGAGATCGACGGTGTTCCCCATCAGACCGTCGAGACTGCCGACACCGTCGAGGTGCGCCGCCTTGACGGCCCGGACAGCGCCTGGCTGACAACGCAACTCGACGCTGAGCGAGCACACCGCTTCGAGCTGGAGTCGGAGCTGCCGATCCGCGTCGCGGTGTTGCGCACCCCCGGCGAATGTGTGCTGTCGATGGTCGTGCACCACATCGCGGCCGACCACTGGTCGGCGGGTGTGTTGTTCACCGACGTGCTGACCGCGTACCGCGCACGGCGTGAGGGCACCGCGCCGTCTTGGCAGCCGCTGCCCATCCAGTACCGCGACTACGCGGCCTGGCAGGTCGAATTGCTGTCCGACACCGAGCTGATGGACGCCCAGCGGGAGTACTGGGTGGGCCAACTCGACGGGCTGCCGGAGGACACCGGGCTGCGGCCCGATCTGCCGCGGCCGCCGATGGCCGGCGGGGCTGGCGCGGCCATTCCGCTGCGGTTCGATGCCCGGACCCGCGACCGGCTCACCGCGCTGAGCCGTGAACTGGGCATCACCGAGTTCATGCTGCTGCAGACCGCGATCGCCGTCGTCCTACACAAGGCCGGTGGCGGTATCGACATCCCGCTGGGCACCCCGGTGGCGGGCCGTACCGACACCGAATTGGACCGGCTGGTTGGCTTTTTCGTCAACATCCTGGTGTTGCGCAACGACCTGTCGGGCAATCCGACGCTGCGTGAGGCACTGCTGCGGGCCAGGGAGATGGCGCTGGCCGCCTACGCCAACCAGGATCTTCCGTTCGACAGGGTGGTCGACGCCGTCAACCCGGTGCGGTCGCTGTCCCGCAACCCGCTGTTCCAGGTCGTCGTACACGTCCGCGAAGAGCTGCCCGAGGATCAACTCATCGAGGCCGGACCCGACGGGGAGACCAGGTTCACCGCGCTGGAACCGACATTCGATGTGGCGCACGCCGATCTGAGCGTGAACTTCTTCGTCGGTGACGACGGCTACCGCGGCCACGTCATCTACCGGACCGAGCTGTACCACGCGTCGACGATGCAGCGGTTCACCAATTGGCTGAGCCAGGTCATCGAGGCCTTTGCCACCGACCCCGACGCGACGCTGCGTGACGTCAACCTGCTTGGTGATGCGGAGCTGGAACAGGTGCTCGCCCAGAGCCGAGGCATCCCGTCGCCGGCGGACCGGCCCCGCACGGTGCCCGGGCTGCTGGAAGCCGGCCGCGCCTGGGGTCCGGACCGCGTCGCACTGCGTTGCGGCGACCAGTATCTCGATTACCCTGCGCTGCACCATCGCTCGGACCGATTCGCGCATCTGCTCGTTCGCCACGGCGTCGGCCCCGGGTCGCTGGTCGGGATGTCCATGCGTCGCGGTATCGATCTCGTCGTCGCGCTGGTCGGCATCATGAAGGCCGGTGCCGGGTTCTTCCCGCTCGATCCGAGCTATCCGCCGGCGCGCAAGCAGTTCATGCTCGACGACGTGGCGCCGGAAGTTGTGGTCGTCACCGCAGAAGCCGCTGCGTCGATGCCCGAGGCCCACGGGGTCACGCTGATCTCGATGGACGACCCGGCGGTCCGGGCGGAGCTGGGCTCCACCGATCCGGTTGCACCACTTGCCCTTCCGCGCCCGGACGATCCGATGTACCTGATGTTCACCTCGGGCTCCACCGGCAAGCCGAAGGGCGTGGTGGGCACCCACCGGGCGATGAGCACCCGGTTGACCTGGCAGCTCAAGCATTATCCGGTGACCGGGGCCGATATCCGCTTGGCCCAGGCGCCGATGACCTTCCTCGAGGGATGCATCGAGACGCTGGCCGGGTTGGTGGCCGGATCGACGCTGATCGTCGCCGACGACGCCGAGCACCGCGACGCCGAGGCGATCGCCGGTCTGATCGAGCGGCACGCGGTGGCTCAGGTCACTGGTGTCGCCAGCCTGGTGTCCGCACTCGTCGACAGTGCGCCGGATGCGGTGCGCGCTCTGCGCCGCCTGGTGACCTGTGGTGAGCCGGTGAATGTCTCTCTGCTGCAACGGCTCGTCGCCTGTGTGGGGGACAGTTCGGCGAGAACCAGTGAGCTGCTGAACGCGATCGGTGCCACCGAAACCTCGGGTGCGTTGATCCGCGGCCCGCTGGACCTGCCGATCCCCAAGATCGGGGCACCGATGGAGGGGTCGCAGGTCTACCTGCTCGACGATGCGCTCCAGCCGGTGCCGATCGGTGTGGTCGGCGAGTTGTACTACGCGGGGGAGCAGATCGCCCGCGGCTACTGGAAGCAGCCAGGTCTGACCGCCACCCGCTTCATCCCGAATCCGTATGCGTCCGAACCGGGCTCGCGGTTCTATCGCAGCGGCGACCGTGGGCGGTGGACCGACGACGGCCGGCTCGAATTCGTCGGCCGCACCGACCATCAGGTGAAGGTGCGCGGATTCCGCGTCGAACTGGCTGAAGTCGAAGCGGCACTGAAGGCTGCCGACGGTGTTGCCGCCGCGGCCGCACGCACCTGGGAGGGCCCCGGCGGGGCCAGCCTGGCCGGCTACGTGGTGGCCCACGAGCCGGTGTCGGACCCAGCGGAGTTCGCGGCCGCGGTACGTGCGTCGGTGGCCGCCGCGCTGCCGGGCTACATGACGCCGTCGACGATCTCGGTGCTCGAGGTGATGCCGGCGACGGAATCCGGCAAGTTGAACCGGCCGGCGTTACCCCGGCCGGAGGTGCACACCACCGGGACGAATGAGCCGGCCAGGACCGACACCGAGCGTGCGGTCACAGGTGCCATGGGCCAGTTGCTCGGCGTCGACGGAATCGGCCGGGAGGACGACTTTTTCGCGCTCGGCGGTGACAGCATCCTGTCGGTGCAGCTGGCCGCCCGGATGCGGGCCGCCGGGCTGACGGTCGACCCCAGAATGATCTTCGACTACCCGACCGTGGCGGCACTGGCAAGCGCGATCGACGAGCAGGGTGAGAGTGAGGTTCGGGCGGACACCCGCCACGAAGCGATGAGCGTCTCGGGGCTGTCCGCGGGCGATCTGGATGCGTTGAAATCGTCATGGTCGAAGGCTCGTCCCTCGTGACCAACGCCGACATCGACGACGTGCTGGCGTTGTCGCCGCTGCAGCTGGGGCTGTATTCACACGCGACGCTGATCGGACCCGACGCCGACGACCCGTACGTCATCGCGATGACCGCGGACGTGACCGGGCCGCTCGACGTCGCCCTGCTGCGCGAGTGCGCATCGGCGATGCTGGTGCGGCATCCCAACCTGCGGGCCAGCTTCTGGCATCAGGACCTCCCGCACCCCGTCCAGATCGTGCCGTCGGCGGTCGAGCTGCCGTGGCAGCAGGTGCGGGCCGATGACGATCAGGCGGCCGCCCTCGAACACCACGAACGCAGCCGGCCGTTCACCCTGCACGACGGCCCGCTGATCCGTTTCCTGCTGATCGAATTGCCTGATCAGCGCTGGCGTTTGGTGGTCACCGCGCACCACATCGTGATCGACGGTTGGTCGCTTCCGGTGTTCATCGGTGAGATGCTCACGCTGTACCGGGGCGGCGGAGACCCCGACACGCTCCCGCCGCCGCGGCTGTATCGCGACTACATCGGCTGGCTCGCCGACCGCGACCCGCACGTCGGCGAACAGGTGTGGCGTCAGCACCTTGCCGGGATGCCGGGGCCGACGTTGCTGTCACCGGCACTGGGCGGTGATGGTGCCGGTCTGCCGAAGCGGACCGAGCTGACGCTGCCCGCCGCCGAGGCTGAGCAGCTCGCCGAAGCGGCCCGCTCGCGGGGTGTCACGCTCAACACACTCCTGCAGATGACCTGGGGGTTGATCCTGTCGCGGCTGACCGACCGTGACGACGTCGTGTTCGGTGTCACTGTGTCCGGGCGGCCGCCCGAGTTGGCCGGCGTGGAGACGATGGTCGGGTTGTTCATCAACACCATTCCGATGCGGGTGCGACTGGACCCGAACACGACTGTGGGTCAGCACTGTTCGACGCTGCAGCGCGAGGCTGCCCAGCTGCGCGACCACAGTCATTTGACGCATTCCCAGCTGCGCACCTTCGCCGGAGTCGGCGAGATGTTCGACACCCTGCTTGTCTACGAGAGCTTCCCGTCGTCCGGAGTGATCGGTGGCCAGGAGTTCTCGTCAGGCGAGGTGAGCTTCCGGCCCGCCGCGATGGAGAGCCTCACCCACTTCCCGGTCACCATCGCCGCCTACCGCAGCGGCGCCGAACTCACACTGCTGGTGGAGGTTTCCGACAACGCGCTGGGCGCGATGACCCCCGAGCTGCTGGGCACGAGGGTCCTGCGGACGATGCGCCGTCTCATCGAGATGTGGGACAGGCCGCTGGGCGCGGTCGCCATCCTGCTCGACGGTGAAGTCGGCTCGATCGGGACACCCGAACGACTCACCGCCGGCGAGTCAGGAGTTGGTGAGCGGTTTGCTGAAGCCGCTGCGGCGCACAGTGATTCGATCGCGCTGCGGTGGGACGGTGGCGAGCTGACCTACGGGGAGCTGCACGAACGATCGGATCGCCTCGCCGGGCTGCTCGTGGAGTCTCGCGTGCACGCCGAAACCGCGGTGGCGATCCAGTTGCCGCGCGGCGCCGACTACGTGGTGGCGATGCTGGGTGTGCTCAAGGCCGGCGGCATGTACGTGCCGCTGGAACGGGGCATGCCGGCCGGACGGGTGGAGTCGATTCTCGCCCAGACCGGAGCAGCACTGGTCGTCGACGAGGGCACGATCGCAGCCGCCCGCACCGCACCCAGAATGTCGACGCCGACCGCACCGGGCCAAGCCGCCTACGCGGTGTTCACCTCGGGCACCTCCGGAGAACCCAAGGGCGTCATCGGAACTCACCGGGCTCTGCTCGCCTACATCGACGACCACGCCGAGCGGATGCTGCGGCCCGCTGCCGAACGGCTCGGTCGTCCGCTGTCCGTCGGGCACGCGTGGTCTTTCGCGTTCGACGCCGCCTGGCAGCCGTTGGCGGGACTCCTGTTCGGCCACACTGTGCACCTGATCGATGAGGTTGACCGCCGGGACGCCGAGGCACTCGTCGAAATCATCGACCGGTACGGGATCGACATGCTGGATGTCACTCCGTCGCTGTTCACCAACTTGCGCCGCGCCGGGTTGCTGGACCGCGGGCTGCTGTCGGTGCTCGCCCTCGGTGGCGAGGCGGTGGGGTCGGTGGACTGGACCGACATCCGAAAGGCCTGTACCCAAACGTTGTTGGCCGCACACAACTGCTATGGCCCGACCGAGACGACCGTCGAGGCCGTCGTCGCGGCCATCAGCGATCACGACTCGCCGGTCATCGGCTATCCGACCGGCTCCACCGGTGCCGTGGTGCTGGACTCGTGGCTGCAGCCCGTACCCGACGGCGTAGTGGGCGAACTGTATCTGGCCGGCGACCAGGTGACCCGCGGTTACCTCGGCCGTCCCGCCGAGACTGCGACGCGGTTCGTGGCCGCACCGGGTGGCGGCAGGATGTACCGAACCGGTGATCTGGTGCGCCGGGATCGGGACGGCGCATTGTCGTTCATCGGCCGTGCCGATGCCCAGATCCAGGTTCGGGGTTATCGCGTCGAACCGGGCGAGATCGAGGCGGTGCTGGAGGAAATACCAGGCGTGCGGCACGCTCACGTTGCCGTGCACCGTCAGGCGGCGGGTCAGCGGCTGATTGCGTATGTCGCCGGTGACGTGCCGGTGCCGGATCTGCGGTCGCTGCTGCGAAACCGGCTGCCGCGCTACATGATGCCGCATCGCTTGGTCGTGGTCGACACCATCCCGCTGACCGCCAACGGCAAGGTCGACGAATCCGCGCTGGCAGCCGCCGTCACCCCCGACGAGACCCTGGAACTGCCCGCTACCCCGACCGAAGTTGCACTGGCACAGGCGATCACGGCACTGTTGGGCATCACCGACGTCGATATCGACGCGGACCTGCTAGAGCTGGGTCTCGACAGCATTGTCGCCCTGTCGCTGGTGCAGACCGCACGCCGGTCCGGGCTCCCGCTGCGGGCGCGACTGGTCCTGGAATGCGGAACACTTCGCGAACTCGCCGCCGCGGTTGACCGCGACACCGCCGAGGACCTGGCCGCCGGACCCGAGCCGGAGGGGCCGATCCCCGCATTGCCTGCTGTGCATTGGCTCTACGAACACGGCGACCCCCGGCGGCTCGCTCAGATCGAGGCGATCACACTGCCACCCGACGCCAGCGCCGATCGGCTGCGCCTGCTTCTGGACGGTATCGCGACGGGTCACGAGATGTTCCGCAGCCGAATCGATCTCCCGACCATGACGTTCCTGCCTGCCGACCGTCAGACCATTCCGCTGACCGAGGTGGAGGTCATCGGTGAGCTCGGTGACGCCGTCACCGAACATGCCGCCGCCGCCATCGAGCGGCTGGACCCAGAGCGAGGCCACCTCACCGAGGCGCTCTGGCTGCACCGACCCGGCGACCCGGGAGTCCTCGTGCTCGTCGTCCACGTGCTGGCCATGGACCCCGCGTCGTGGCGCATCGTGCTGGGTGAGCTGATGGCCAATTGGTCGACCGCGGCCGACGAGTCGATCAGCGGTGAGCGAATGAGCTATCGCCGGTGGGCATGCACGCTCGCCGACCGGGCGACCCAGCTCGACACCGTGGAGTTCTGGCTGGAACAGCTCGATGGAGAGGACCCCGCGTTGGGCGCCCGGCGAATTCGCCCACGGGTGGACCGATTCGGCGACCTGGCGATCACCGTATCGGTCACTGAGGACGACGTCACGAGTGGATTGTTGCGCGCCCAGGTACCGATCCAAGATGTGCTGGCCGATGCCTGTGCGCGGCTGATCACGCGCTGGCGCGACGAGCGTGGCGAGGGCGGCCCGGTTCCACTGGTGGCGCTGGAAACGCACGGGCGCAGCGGTGCCGCCGACGACACCGTCGGCCTGCTGAGTGCCATCTATCCGTTGCGGATCCGGCCGGGTGAACCGATCCCCGAGATCGCCGGGGAACCAACCGACTTCGCGTTGCTGCGGTATGCGCGACCCGACACCGCCGCACGACTCGGTGGGTTTCGGGGACCCCAGGTGTTGCTGAACTATCTCGGCAGGCTCGACCTGGACGCCGGCTCGCTACTGGACCGGGGTCTGCTCGCCGGGGTGCCGATCATGACCGAGCCGAACATCGCGGTCCGCCACGAACTGACCCTCGTCGCGGCGATCGCCGGTGGGAAACTGGTCACCCAGTGGCGAACCGTTCCCGACATCTTTGACGACGCGGATGTTGCCGCGCTGCAGTCTATCTGGCAAGACACCCTCCGGGAGTTGGCCGAGGTGCCCCGATGACCGGGCGGCTGGCGATTCTCGGGGCAGGAGCCAAAGCCGTTGCGGTGGCGGCCAAGGCCGCAATGCTGCGCGACATGGGCGTGGCCACACCCGACATCATCGCCGTCGAGCAGACCGCGATCGCCGCGAACTGGCGGGCGGGCGGCGGCTGGACCGACGGCCAGCACCGGCTGGGGACCAGCCCGGAGAAGGATGTCGGCTTCCCGTACCGCTCGGCGATCCTGCCCGGCCGTAACGCCGAACTCGACCAGCGGATGATGACGTTGAGCTGGCAGTCGTATCTGGTGGCGACGGGGCGGTTCGCCGAGTGGGTCGACCGCGGCAAACCGGCGCCCACCCACGAGACCTGGGCAGGCTACCTGCGGTGGGTGGGTGATGCCGCCGGGCTGAACATCGTTGCGGGCGAGGTCATTCGGCTGTCGCTGGACGGTCCATCGTGGCAGCTGCACACCCGCGACGCCACTGTTACAGCCGATGCAGTGATGATCACCGGCCCCGGCCAGCCCGACAGGTCGGTGCTGCCCGGGCATCCGCAGGTGCTCTCGATTGCCCAGTTCTGGCAACTGGCCGCCGATCATCATCGGATCGACGCCGAACGGGTCGCGGTGATCGGCGGCGGCGAAACCGCCGCTTCGATGCTCAACGAGCTTTTCAAACACCGGGTTTCGACGATCACGGTCATCTCTCCGCAGGCGACCCTCTTCACCCGTGGAGAGAGTTTCTTCGAGAACCGGATGTTCAGCGATCCGACGGACTGGACGGGGCTGACCATCGCCGAACGCCGCGACGTGATGGCCCGCACCGACCGCGGAGTGTTCTCGGCACGCGTGCAGGATTCGTTGTTGGCCGACGACCGGATTCGGCACCTGCGTGGCCGCGTCGCGCACGGTGTCGCCGCCGACGACCGGATCCGGATCACCCTGCACACCGATCGGCACGGCGAGCGGTTGGAGACGGTGCACGGGTTCGATCTGGTGATCGACGGCTCGGGTGCCGACTCGTTGTGGTTCCTGTCGCTGCTGGGCCAGGACGCGCTGGATCTGCTCGAGGTCAGGCTGAACGGACTTCTGACCAGCGACCGGCTGCAGCAGGCCATCGGTGCCGACCTCTCATTGACCGGAGTTCAGCCGAAGTTGTTCCTGCCCAATCTTTCCGGACTCACCCAGGGACCGGGCTTTCCGAACCTCAGCTGTCTGGGTCTGCTGTCCGACCGGGTCCTCGGTGGGGGAGCAGGCGTCCGCCCAGCACATTCCACTACCAGGAGGAACAGTGAGTACCAATCCCTTTGATGCCGAGGACGGCCGTTTCTATGTGCTCGTCAACGATGAGGAGCAGCACAGCCTGTGGCCGGCGTTCGCCGAGATCCCCGCGGGCTGGCAGGTGGTATTCGGCGAGGCCGGTCGCGACGAGTGCGTGCAGTTCGTCGAGCAGAACTGGTCGGACATGCGGCCGAAGAGCCTGCGCTGAGGGCCTCGACAGGCTACTTATGCAATGCTAACTTTCTCAGGTTAGGCAAACCTAAGGAGTGGGGGGTGGCATCGACGGCTGCCCCGGAACGATGCACATGGATAACGGTGTGGTGATCCCCAGAGCGCGCGCAGCGCGCCTCGACGCAGACCTGGTGAGCAGGTTCGCGACCTGCTGCAAGGCCCTTGGCCTGCCCGTTTACGACCGGCGCCGACCCGCGGATATCGCGGCAGCCCGCCGGGCGTTCACCGAGCTGACCCGGGTCGCCTACGACCAGTGCGACGCCTGGACCGGGTTGGCGGCCACCGGCTGCACCACCCTGGAAGTGCTGTCCGCGGTGGTTCGCACCGTCGACACCAGCGGTGTGCTGCAGCGGCGTATCGAGCTCCCGGCCGGAGCTCTGGGGTTCGACTACGACACGGGGCTGTATCTGCGGTTCCGCGCGACCACCGCTGACGACTTCCGGTTGGCGCATGCCGCGGCATTGGCCAACGAAGGCGACTTCCATGCCGCCGACCAGATCGTGGCCGAGATGCGTGCCCGCCGACCCGAGTGGCACGAGGCACGCTGGGTCGACGTGGCTCTGCGATATCGGGCGCAGCGCTGGGCAGATGTCGTCAAGCTGCTGACTCCGGTGGTCAACGACACCGCCCTGGACCCGCTGTTCGCACACGCCGCCAAGATCTCGTTGGGCGTGGCACTGGCTCGCCTTGGCATGTTCGCTCCCGCACTGTCCCATCTCGAGGAACCCGACGGTCCGGTGGCCATGGCCGCACTGGACGGCGCCCTGGCCAGGGCACTGTCGCTACGCGCCTACGGCGACGATGACACCGCCGCCGACGTGTTGCAGGACCTGTATGCCGCGAACCCGGGCAACGAGCAGGTCGAGCAGGCGCTCTCGGACCCGACCTTCGGCATCGCCACCACCACCGCCGCCCGCATCGACGCCCGCACCGACCCGTGGGACGTCGAAACAGAGCCCACCGCAGACGATTTCGTCGATCCCGAGGCGCGCGAGCGTAAGGCTGCCTTGCTGGAGGAAGCCGAACGCGAACTCGGCGAGTTCATCGGCCTCGACGAGGTGAAGGACCAGGTTTCCCGGCTGAAGAGCTCGGTGGCGATGGCCTTGCGGCGTGAGGAGCGCGGCCTCGCGGTGGCTCAGCGCACCCATCACCTGGTGTTCGCAGGCCCGCCCGGAACCGGTAAGACCACGATCGCCCGTGTGGTGGCCAAGATCTACTGCGGCCTCGGACTTCTCAAGCGGGAGAACGTCCGCGAGGTCCATCGCGCCGACATGATCGGCCAGCACATCGGTGAGACGGAGGCGAAGACCAACGCGATCATCGACAGCGCGCTGGACGGCGTGTTGTTCCTCGACGAGGCCTACGCGTTGGTGGCGACGGGTGCCAAGAACGACTTCGGCCTGGTGGCCATCGACACCTTGCTGGCCCGGATGGAAAACGACCGGGACCGCCTCGTGGTGATCATCGCCGGCTACCGCGCCGACCTCGACCGGTTCCTGGACACCAACGAAGGTCTGCGATCACGCTTCACCCGCAGCATCGTGTTCCCGTCCTACTCGGCCGTCGAGCTTGTCGACATCGCCGTGTCGATGGCGGCGAACCGGGACAGCGTGTTCGAGCCCGCGGCGTTGCACAACCTCGAAGAGCTGTTCGGACAGCTGGCCGACTCGACGACCCCCGACTCCGCTGGAGTGTCACGACGCAGCCTCGATATCGCGGGCAACGGGCGGTTCGTCCGCAACGTCGTCGAACGCTCCGAGGAGGAAAGAGAATTCAGGTTGGACCACATGGACCTGGCCGGTGCTGATTTCACCGACGAGCAGATGATGACGATCACTGCCGCCGATGTGCGCAACGCCGTCGTGCCGCTGCTGCTTGGCCTCGGTCTGACGGTGCCGGCATGAGCGACGACGATCGCCGGTCCTTTACCTCGCGCACACCGGCCAACGACAACCCCGACCGGGTCACCTACCGGCGCGGGTTCATCACCCGCCACCAGGTAACGGGCTGGCGATTCATCATGCGCCGCATCGCATCCGGTCTCGCGCTGCACGACACCCGGATGTTGGTGGATCCGCTGCGGAGCCAGTCTCGCGCCGTGATGATGGGTGTTCTGCTGGCGGTGACCGCGGTGATCGGGTGCTTCGTCTTCTCAGTACTGCGTCCGGGTGGCGTGCCGGGTAACGACCCGGTGCTGGCCGACCGCACGACGTCCGCGCTGTATGTCCGCCTCGACGACCGTCTGCATCCCGTGCTGAACCTGACCTCGGCACGTCTGGCCGTGGGTCGTCCGGTGGACCCCACCACAGTGAGCAGTGAGCAGCTCGACCAGTTCGCCCGAGGCAGTCTGATCGGTATCCCCGCGGCACCGGAACGCATGGTGCAGAGCGCATCTCGCGATGCCGCGTGGACGGTGTGCGACGGTACGGGCGGACCGGCCGAGGCCGCGGGCACCTCGGTGATCGCCGGGCCGCTGGAAAGCGGTGGCGCGCATGCCGACGCGCTGGCGGGCGGCCGCGCGATCCTGGTCGGCGGCACCGACGGCACCTGGTTGCTGTGGGATGGCCGGCGCAGCGCCATCGATCTCGCGGACCGGGCTGTCACCGACGCACTGGGCCTGCCCGCCGCGGCACCAGCGCCGCGGTCCATCGTGCCCGGCCTGTTCAACGCGGTTCCGGAAGCGCCCGCACTGCGGGTGCCGCAGATCCCCGACGCCGGGTTGCCCACCGGATATCCCTTGCCCGTGGCGGCCCCGATCGGCGCTGTCGTGATCGCTTACGGCAACGACGCCACCCCGATGAATTACGCGGTGCTTCCCGACGGTCTGCAGCCGATCAGCCCCGTGCTGGCCGCAGTGCTGCGCAATGCCAATTCCTATGGTCTGGCGCAGCCGCCGCACCTCGGTGCCGACGACATCGCCCGGCTTCCGGTGTCATCACAGCTGGACGTGGCAGCGTTCCCAGCCACGCCCGTCAAACTCGTCTCCGCCGCTGATGCTCCGGTGACCTGCGCGGCATGGACGAAAATCGATGGCGCCGCGACCAGTTCGTTGACCTTGCTGTCGGGTTCGACGCTGCCGCTGCCGGACACCATCCGCTCGGTTGATCTCGTCGGCGGTGGCAACCCGGGCACCGCGACCCGGGTCGCCCTGCCGCCCGGGCGAGGCTACTTCGTACAGACCGTCGGTCAGCAGCCTGCCTCGCCGCCCGCCGGATCACTGTTCTGGATCTCCGACACCGGCGTTCGGTACGGGATCGGCGGCGATCGCCAGACCGCCGAAAAGTCGGTCGCCGCACTGGGTCTGACCCAACCGCCACTCCCGGTCCCGTGGTCGGCGCTGACCCTGTTCGCGCCCGGTCCGGCCCTGTCCCAATCCGACGCGCTGGTCGCCTACGACTCGGTCCGGCCCATGAACGTGCAGGAGTCCCGATGAGCCGGCTGATCTTCGAGGCGGGCCGGCGAATGCCCGGTCCGAAGACCCGCAAGGGTGCGATCGTGATCGAGGCTCCGCCCGAGTTGCCTCGTGTTGTGCCGCCGTCGCTGCTGCGCCGGGCTTTGCCGTTCCTGATCGTCTTCCTGATCGTGGGCATGATCGTCGCGCTGTTCGCGACCGGGATGCGGCTGATCTCACCGCAGACGCTGTTCTTCCCCTTCGTGTTGCTGCTCGCCGCGACGGCGCTCTACCGGGGCACCGACAACAAGATGCGCACCGAGGAGGTCGACGCCGAACGCGCCGACTACTTGCGCTACCTGTCCGTGGTCCGCGACAACGTCCGTACCGAGGCGGCAGCACAGCGCGCCGCACTGCTCTGGTCGCACCCCGACCCGGCGGCGCTGGCCGCGATTCCCGGAACCCGTCGGCAATGGGAGCGTGACCCGCACGACAGTGACTTCCTGGTGCTGCGCGCGGGACTGCACACCGTGCCGCTGGACACCACGCTGCGGGTCAAGGACACCGCCGACGAGGTGGACTTGGAGCCGGTGTCGCACAGTGCATTACGTGCCCTGTTGGATACTCAGCGCGTCGTCCGCGACGCTCCGAGGGGCATCGACCTCAAGACGGTGTCCCGGATCACCGTCGTCGGTGACGCGGCGGAGGTTCGCGCAGCGCTGCGCGCCTGGCTTGGTCAGGCCGTCACCTGGCACGACGCTGCCTCCCTCGGCATTGCACTGGCCAGCCCCGATCTGGAGTTCCCGGACTGGTCGTGGCTGAAGTGGTTGCCGCACAGTGATATTCCCGGTCAGCTCGACGGCTGCGGGCCCGCGCGCTACCTGGCCGCCACCACCGACGATCTGATCGCGTCGATCGGCCCGGCGCTGGCCGAACGTCCGCTGTTCGGTATCGACTCCGACGATCCGCTGCGCCATCTGCTGATCGTCGTCGATGATCCCGATCACGCGCCGGAGGATTCGGTGCTGGCGACGGGATGGTCGGGAGTCACGGTAATCTACACCGCCGCAGCAGATTCTGAGCCGCGCGCGGGTCAGTACGCCGATCCGGAGCGACCGGTCCTGCACGTTGCCGACGGCGCGATCCAGCGGTGGGAAACCGGCGGCTGGCAACCGTTCATCGACCGAGCGGACCAGATGTCCCAGGCCGAGGCGGTGCACTTGGCCCGCGGTCTGGCGCGGTGGGACTCCAATCCCACCCACGCCGGACTGCGATCACCGGCCACCCGCGGGGCGAGTTTCACTACGCTGATGGGCATTCCCGATGCGTCGGCGCTCGATGTCGCTGACGTGTGGGCGCCCCGGCTGCGCGACGACGAATTGCGTGTGCCGATCGGCGTGACCGCCACCGGAGTGCCGCTGTACTTCGACCTCAAGGACGAAGCCGAAGGCGGGATGGGCCCGCACGGACTGATGATCGGTATGACGGGCTCGGGCAAGTCACAGACGCTGATGTCGATCCTGTTGTCGCTGTTGACAACACACTCCGCCGACCGGCTCATCGTGATCTACGTCGACTTCAAGGGTGAGGCCGGAGCAGATATCTTCCGCCACTTCCCCCAGGTGGTCGCGGTGATCTCGAACATGGCCGAGAAGAAGTCGCTTGCCGACCGGTTCGCCGATACGCTGCGCGGCGAGGTCGCGCGTCGCGAGGCCATGCTGCGTGACTTCGGCAGGCGCGTGCAGGGCAGCGCGTTCGGTTCGGTGGCCGAGTACGAGGCCGCGCGCCCCGCCGCCGAGGAGGTGGGGATCGAGCTGCCGCCGCTGCCCACCCTGTTCGTGGTGGCTGATGAATTCACCCTGATGCTGGCCGAGCACCCCGAGTACGCCGAGCTGTTCGACTATGTCGCCCGTAAGGGGCGCTCGTTCCGGATCCACATCCTGTTCGCGTCGCAGACCCTTGATATCGGGCGCATCCGCGATATCGACAAGAACACCTCGTACCGGTTCGGCCTCAAGGTGGCCAGCCCCGCGGCCTCCCGGCAGATCATCGGAGTCGAGGATGCCTACCACATCGAATCGGGCAAGGAACACAAGGGAGTTGGGTTCCTCGTGCCCGCACCGGGGGCGGCACCGGTCAAATTCCGGAGCACCTACGTCGACGGAATCTACGACCCGCCCCGGCCGGTCACGTCCTATGTGGTGCCCGCGGCACCCGAGCCGGTCGCCTTCACGGCGGGCCCGGCGGCGCTGGACGAGGACATCGTGGTGTTGTCCGACGAGATCGTCCCGGTGGGGTTGCCCCGCAAGCTGATCACCACGATCGGCGATCAGCTCGCGCAATACGGGCCCAAGGCGCCCGCACTGTGGCTGCCACCGCTTGATGGATCGCTGCCTCTGGACGAGGTGCTGGCCGGCGCCGCGGTGACGCCGCGGCAGTGGCGCTGGCCGCTCGGTGAGATCGACCGTCCCTTCGAGATGCGTCGCGACCCCCTGATCTTCGAGGCGGGGTCGTCGGCGGGCAACATGGTGATCCACGGCGGAGCCAAGTCTGGAAAGTCCACGGCGCTGATGACATTCGTGCTGTCGGCCGCGGCACTGCACTCACCGCGTGACGTCACGTTCTACTGCCTGGACTACGGCGGTGGCCGGTTGCGTGGTTTGGAGGGCCTGGCTCATGTGGGCAGTGTCGCCTCGCCACTGGAGCCGGAGCGGATCCGCCGCACGTTCGGCGAGCTCGAGCAACTGCTGCGGTCGCGGCAGCGCAATGCCGGTCGCCAGGGTGGCTACCAGGACGAGTACGGCGAAGTGTTCCTGGTGATCGACAACCTTTACGCGTTCGGTCGCGACAACACCGACCAGTTCAACACTCGCAATCCGCTGTTGGCCGTCGTCACCGAACTGGCCAATACCGGCCTGGCGCATGGCATCCACGTCGTGGTCACCACGCCGAACTGGTTGGAGGTGCCACTGGCGATGCGCGACGGTCTCGGCCTGCGCCTGGAGCTGCGCCTGCCCGACCCGCGTGACAGCAATGTACGGGTGACCGACAGCCTGCGCCGCCCTGCCGAATCGGTGCCGCACGACCAGCCGGGTCGCGGTCTCACAATGGCCGGTGAACATTTCCTGTTCGCCGAACCCGATCTGGCGCAGATTCCGGTCATCAACGCCGTCCACTCGGGGCTGCAAGCGCCGCCCGTACGACTGTTGCCGGCCGACCTCGAGCCCACCGAGGTGGCGCCGTTGTACCGCGGTGGCGAGCGGGTGGTACTCGGGCAACGCGAGGTGGATCTCGCGCCCGTCGTGCACGACTTCGCCGAACAGCCGCTGCTGATGGTGTTCGGGGACAGCAAGACCGGCAAGACCACGCTGCTGCGGCATCTGATCCGGACCATCCGGGAGAACTCGACCGCGACCGACGTCGCATTCACCGTGTTCGACCGGCGCCTGCATCTTGTCGACGAGCCGCTGTTCGCCGACAACGAGTACAGCGCGAACATCGACCGGGTGACCCCGGCGGTGATGGGACTCGCGGCACTGATCGAACAGCGTCGGCCCCCGGCCGGATTGGCCGCCGCCGACTTGGTCACTTGGGACTACCGCGGCCATGGCGGGTCGACGCACACGCACTATCTGATCGTCGACGACGTCGATCAGATCCCCGACGGTCCCGCCATCAGCGGGCCGTACGCGGGCCACCGGCCGTGGACCCCACTGCTCGGGCTGCTCTCGGCGGCAGGCGATCTCGGATTGCGGGTAATCCTCACCGGCCGGGCCGGGGGATCGGCGCACGCGCTGATGACCAACCCGTTGCTGCGCCGGATGAGTGATCTGCAGTCGACGGTGGTGATGCTGTCGGGCAATCCCGCCGACGGCGCCAAGATCCGCGGGCACCGGTTCACCAGGCTGCCGGTCGGGCGCGGGTTGTTGCTCGGCGACAGCGACGTCGTCGACCATATTCAGCTCGTCAATCCATTCGCACACGCGCACAGCGCATCTCGGATCCCGTTCGGAGAGGACAACCCGTCATGACCCTGCGTGTCATTCCTGAAGGACTGGTCTCGGCCAGTGCCGCCGTCGAAGCCCTGACCGCCCGGCTGGCTGCCGTCCATGCGGCGACCGCACCGTTGATCACCGCTGTGGTGCCCCCTGCCGCCGACCCGGTTTCGCTGCAGACCGCCGCCGGGTTCAGTGCCCAGGGCCTGGAGCACACCGCAACCGCCGCCCAGGGCGTCACCGAATTGGGACGATCAGGTGCGGCGGTGGGCGAGTCGGGTACCGGCTACGCCACCACCGATGCCGCCGCGGCGGCCTCCTACCTGATCGCACGGGGAGGCTGATGACTGCGCCGGTCTGGCTCGCTTCACCACCGGAGGTCCACTCAGCGCTGCTGAGCGCCGGGCCGGGTGCCGGTGAGCTGCTGGCTGCCGCCTCGGCGTGGCAGGTCCTGAGTACCGAATACTCCGCCGCCGCAGCAGAACTCACCCAGATCCTGGCCGCTGTCCAGGCCGGTTCGTGGCAGGGACCCAGCGCCGAACAGTACGTCGCGGCTCACGCGCCCTACCTGGCGTGGCTGGAGCAAGCCAGCGCGAACAGTGCCGGCGCGGCACTCCAGCACCAAACCGCCGCCGCCGCCTACAGCACCGCACTGGCCACCATGCCGACGCTGCCCGAACTGGCGGCCAACCACACCGTGCACGGGGTGCTGATGGCCACCAACTTCTTCGGCATCAACACGATCCCGATCGCCGTCAACGAGGCGGACTACGTCCGGATGTGGATCCAGGCCGCCACGACGATGGGTGTCTATCAGGCGGTGGCAGGTACCGCACTGGCCGCCGCGCCCCAGACCATGCCCGCTCCGACGATCGTCCTGCCGGGATCCGAGGCGGTGTCGGCGATGGCTGCCTCGACCGCGGCGCCTCAGGCCAGCGAATCCGGCTCCTCGCTGACCAATTCGAACTGGTTGGTCCAGCTGCTCGAGTCCTACATCAAGGCTCTGCCGGACGGCGATCTGATCTGGGACTTCCTGACGCACCCCGTGCAGAGCATCCAGCAGATGATCGTCGACTTCCTGACCAATCCGGCTCAGGCGTGGGCGACATGGGGCCCGTTGCTGTCCGCGCTGGTGTATCAGGCAATCCTCCAGCCGGTCGGCTGGACCACCTGGGGGCTTGCGCTCGCCTCACCGCTGCTGATTCCCGCCCTTGCGGCCGCTGCGCTCCCATTGCTGGGTCTTCTTGCGCTGCAACCGAATATGCCCGTACCCGAGGTTGCGCCCGAACCCGTTGCGCCGCCGCAAACCCAACAGCCCAATATGTGGCCGGTCTCGTCGACGGCACCGGCGGCTCCCGCCCCCGCGGCCCCGGCGCCGGCCCCCTCCGCGGCGCCTGGCGCGCCCGCGGCATCCGCGGCCCCGGTACCCGCGGCGCAGGGCATCTTCTACGCGGTCGCTCCGGCTGATCCCGATGGCGACCCGGGCCCGACCCTGAACGAGGGAAGCGGAGCCAAAGCCCTTGTGCCCGAGGCCGCCCCGGCTGCCGCGGCGCTGTCGTCGGTGCAGGCAAAAGATCGGGCCAAGCGCCGGCGTGCCGCGCGGGCCAAGGACAAAGGCTTCCGCGACGAGTACATGGACCTCGACAGCGATACCGGGCCGCCGGCGGACCCGGCGCCGCAGCCGACCACCTCGTCGTCGGATCGCGGTGCGGGACCGATCGGGTTCACCGGCACCGAAACCCGAACCCGCGGTGTCACTGCCGCAGGCCTCACCGAACTCGCCACCGACGCGGGGGAGCGTCCCACCACGCCGATGCTGCCGACCACCTGGGACAACCATCCCGACGAAACAGATACCCACCGAGAATGATTGGAGAAATGCAGTGAGCATGCTAGACGCCCACATACCGCAGCTCGTGGCCGCCGAGGCCGCGTTCGGCGCCAAGACTGCGCTGATGCGCAGCACGATCGCCCAAGCCGAGCAGGCAGCGATGTCCGCCCAGGCATTCCACATGGGCGAATCGTCGGCCGCCTTCCAGGCCGCGCACGCGCGGTTCGTCGAGGTCGCCGCGAAGGTCAACTCGCTGCTGGACATCGCCCAGATCAACCTCGGCGAGGCCGGCGGCACCTACGTCGCCGAAGATGCCGCCGCGGCAACGACATACGGAGGTTTCTGATGTCCCAGATCATGTACAACTACCCGGCCATGATGGCGCACTCCGGTGATATGGCCGGCTACGCCGGGACACTGCAGGCGGTCGGCGCCGATATCGCCACCGAGCAGCAGGCGCTGCAGGGCGCCTGGCAGGGCGAGACCGGGATGACCTACCAGGCCTGGCAGGCCCAGTGGAACCTGGCCATGGAGGAACTCGTGCGCGCCTACCGGGCGATGGCCACCACCCACGAGAGCAACACGCTGTCGATGCAGGCGCGCGACCAAGCCGAAGGCGCCAAGTGGGGCTGAGACTTGGCCGCACATAACGCGGTCGAGCTGACCACCGATGCTGCCTGGCTCGCCGCCGACAGCGTTGGCGCCGGTTCGTTCCCCTGGGTGTTGGCGATCACGCCGCCCCTGATCGAGCCGCGCGAAGCCGGGGCGGCACTGGCCCGGCTGCGCGCGGAACTGACCCGCACGCGGGTGATGTCGGACAACGGTTCGCTGGATCCGAAGGTGGCACGGTGGATTCGCACCGCCTGCGCGCCCGATCGGTGGCTGGAGCTGCGCTATGTGCGGGGCAACGGCACCGACCTGCTGCGCGGGCTGGTGGCCCGCCGCGGGGACGACACCGTCGTGGCGCTGCGCAGCGGCGAGCTGGTCACGTTCACCGACGTCGACATCAACGACCCCACCCTGCTGGCCCCGGTCGTCACGGCGGGCCTGCCCGGTCGCCCACCGGCGAAGTTCGCCGAGTTCGTGCTGCCGACCAGGGTGGGGGTGCGCGCCGACGAACGGCTGCGTGCCGGAGCCGATCTCGGCGCCGTCCTGGACCACCTGGGCCTCCCGGCCTCGGCAGTCCCGGTGGTGCGGTCGGTGTTCACCGGTGCGCGCAGCTATGTCGAGGTGCGCGCAGGCTCGGCCTGCGACGGCGTGCACAGCCTGAGCGAGGTCGGCGTAGGCATCATCGACGCGGAGGCCGGCCGGGTACTGGTGAACCCGGAACGCACCGATGATGGCGAATGGCTCTCGACCTTCGCGCCCGGCACGCCGTTCGCGATCGCCCTGGCGCTCGAACGCCTCACCGACACACTGCCCGACGGCCGCTGGTTCCCCGCCGCCTCGTTGGCGCGCGACTTCTCCAGCAACACAATCTGATCAAGAGAGAGAACAACAATGACCGAAACCCCGGTGCTGCCGATCGTGCGCGTCGCCGTGCTGGCGTACGGCCGGATCACCGACGTGGCGCTGCCCGCCGAGCTGCCGCTGCGCGAGATCCTGCCCGCGGTGAAAAGGCTGGTACCGCAGCCGGATTCCGACGTAGAAACGTCGATCCCAACGCCGATGACGCTGGCGCCGATCGGCGGCGCGCCGTTCAGTGTGGATGCCAGCTTGGACACGGTCGGTGTCGTTGATGGTGATCTGCTTGCCTTGCAACCGGTTCCGGCAGGTCCGAGCACCCCGGGTGTGGTCGAGGACATTGCCGACGCTGCGGTGATCTTCTCCGCGGCACGGACGCGGCCCTGGGGGCCGCATCGCCTGCAGCTGGGCGCTCGCCTGGCAGCCGCGCTGTTCGTGGTGGCGTTGTCCGCGGTGGCGATTGCCCATCGCGCCGCGACCGCTTCGGTGATCGGTGTCTACGCGGTGAGCGCGCTGGCGGTCGTTGCCGCGGTCGCCGGGCTGCTGCTGCGCGCCCGTTCGGCACAGCTTGCCACCCAGGTGTCGGCGGCGGCCCTGCTCCCGATCGCGGCAGCATTCTGGCTGGCCGTGCCGGGACTGTGGGGGGCTCCGCACGTGATGCTGGCCGCCGCAGGCGTGGCCGCATGGTCGTTGATCGTCCTGACCCAGACGGAGGATGGCGTCGGTTTGTTCACCGCCACAGCGGTTGTCGGTGTCGGTTCTCTACTGGTCGCCGCGGCCACGTCGCTGTGGCAGCTGCCAGCTCTGACCGTGGGGTGCGCGCTGATCGTGCTGGCGTTGCTGATCACCGTGTCGGCTCCGGGGTTCGCGGCGATGTGGGCCCGCTTCCCGCTGCCGGTGATCCCTGCCCCCGGCGATCCAACTCCGTCGAGCCCTGCGGCTCGGGTGCTGGCCGATCTGCCTCGCCGGGTGCGCGTCGGAGAGGCCCATCAAACCGGTCTGATCGCCGGCACGGTGCTGCTGTCTTCGGCCGGTTCGCTGGTGGTGGCCGGGCGGGCCGAAGGGCCGGGCGCCTGGGGCTGGTATCTGGTAGCAGCTGCCGCCGCCGCGGCAGTGCTGCGCGCAAGGGTGTGGGACACCGCGGCCTGCAAGGGCTGGCTGCTGGCCCAGCCTTTCCTGGTTACGGGCGGGCTGCTGGTCGCCTACGTGGTGGATCAGCGCTTCGTCCCGGCCCTGTGGACTGTGGTGGCGCTGGGCGTGCTGACGGCGGTGTGGGTGGTCGTCGCCGTCAACCCGGATACGGCTTCGGCCGAACGGTATTCGCTGCCGGTGCGCCGGCTGGTGGGTTTCCTCGCTGCCGGCCTCGATGCCTCGTTGATCCCGGTGGCGGTCTATCTGGTCGGCATCTTCACATGGGTCCTCGATCGATGATGCGGGCCGCCGCGATTGCCGCGGTGGTGCTGCTGGTCACCGCTCCGGTGGCCGGTGCCGTCGACCCGCCCGTTGCCGACCCCGCGGCATCGCCGCCACCGGGTACGGCAGGGCCGACCGGGGGGATGAGCCAGCGTTCCGAATGCGCGACCACCGGGACACTTCCGGGTAGTGACCCGGGCGCGGTGAGTGCGAATCAGGCGATGCTCAATCTCGCTGGTGCGGCGGAGTATTCGCGTGGTGAGGGCCAGACGGTGGCGATCATCGACACCGGGGTGCGGCCGGGACCGCGGCTGCCGAACGTGACCGGCGGCGGTGACTATCTTTCCGCAGGTGATGGGCTGACCGACTGCGACGGTCACGGCACGCTCGTCGCCGGGATCATCGGAGGACAACCCGGTCCGGACGGATTCAGCGGTGTCGCACCGGGAGCGCGGCTGCTGTCGATCCGGCAGACCTCGCCGAGATTCTCGCCCAACGCCGGCGGGAAGGATCTCGCGTCGGTACAGGCCAGTGTGGAGATCGAGACGCTGGCCCGCGCCGTCGTGCGGGCAGCCGACCAGGGCGCCACCGTCATCAACATCTCGACGGCCGCGTGCCTGGCACCCGACCGGCTCGGCGATCAGCAGACCCTCGGTGCGGCTCTGCGTTACGCCGCGATCGACAAAGACGTCGTGATCGTCGCGGCCGCCGGTAATTCCGGCGCCACCACCACCGGCGAACCGGGCATGCAATGTGCGTCGAATCCGGTTGGCGCCCCGGGACAGTCGAGCGATCCCCGCAACTGGGCAGGTGTGACGTCGGTATCGGTGCCGTCCTGGTGGCAGCCGTACGTCTTGTCCGTCGCGGCACTGACCGCCGAAGGGCAACCGGCCGACTTCACGATGGCCGGCCCCTGGGTAGGCATCGCCGCGCCAGGGGAGAACATCGTGTCGGTGAGCAATGATGCCGCAGGCGGGTTGGCCAACGGGATGCCCGACGGCCACGGCGGCATGGCACCGCTGAGCGGAACCAGTTTCGCCGCCGCGTATGTCGCCGGCTCGGCGGCCCTGGTCCGCAGCCGCAACCCGGGAATGCACGCCGACGAGGTGGTGCGCCGGCTGACAGCGACCGCTCACAACGGCGCGCAGGCACCCTCGAACCTCGTCGGAGCAGGCACCCTCGATCCGGTCGGCGCCCTCACCTGGACCATCGACTCCGGCAGCGACAGCGCACCGGCCCAAGCCACCAAACACCTTGCGGCGCCGGCACCGCCGCCAGTGGTCGATCACACGCCGCGCACGGTGGCGTTCGTCGGGACCGCGGTGCTCGCGGCCGTTGTCGCCGCCGTCGCCGTCGTCACGCGCAGACGTAAGGAGAATCTGGAATGAGCGGTATCCCGGGCCGCTGGCGGCTGACCGTTGTTCTGCTGGCCGTCGTGTCGGCGGTGCTGGCCTACCCGTACCAGTCGACCAATGACCGGTGGGCGCTCGGCATCGCCGCCGCGGTGGTGGTGGCCTCACTGCTGTGGTGGCGTGGCCGCTTCCTCACCACGATCATCGGCCAGCGCATTCGCGTGCTGCTGCACCGTAAGCCGATTCAGGCCGCACCGGCCGATCTGCGCTTCACGGGTGCCGACGCGGTCACCACGGTCTTGGTGCGCGTCGACAGCGGCGACCGCGAACTACCGCACCGTCTGCTCGCGGGCTACCTCGATCGCTATGGGCTGCTGTGCGATTCGGTGCGGGTGACCACCCACACCACCCAGACCGATGTGACGACCTGGATCGGACTGACCGTCAGCGGCGCACGGAATCTGAGTGCGCTTCAGGGCAGGTCGGCGCAGATACCGCTGCGGGAGACCGCTGAGAATGCCGCCCGCCGGCTGATCGGTCACCTGCGTGAAATCGGCTGGACGGCAACGATTGCCGATCCCGATCAGATTCCGGATCTGGTGGCGAAGGATGCGCGTGAGCGGTGGCAATCGGTCACCGATGCGCGTGGCCATCTGACCACCTACACCGCCAAGACTCCCGAAGCCCTGGCGGCAGCCACCGCTGCGGCCACCGAGTCCTGGACGGTGGTAGAGCTTGCGGGAACGTCGCCGCTGGACCGCATCAGGGTGGGCGCGGCGATCCGCACCGAAGACCGGCCAACGGCAGAACTGCCGGGGTTGGTACCGATCACCGGGCGGCAGGCCAATGCCCTGGCCGCGCTGCATCCGTTATCGGGTGTGCGCCTGGTCAATTGACGAAGGGATCCACATGCTGGACATCAAACCGGCGCGCGGCTGGCAGGGCGCCGTGCTCAAGCTGTTCGGCGCCGGCGAATACGAACTGACCGTGACCGGTCGCGAGCAGATCAGCGAGCACTACCTGCGGCTGAACTTCAATGCCGGCGGAATGCTGGCCGATCGACTGGTTCATCCGACGATGTGGATCCGACTGTGGTTCCCCGATGGAACGAAGCTGCACCAGCGGGGCTACACGCTGGTGAACCCCGACCCGGCGGGCGACACCGTCGACATCGAGTTCGCACTGCATGACGGCATCGCATCGCGGTGGGCTTCTGCGGCCCAGGCCGGTGACACGATCGGGGCGACCGTGCTCGGCAGCAGTTTCGCCCTGCCCACGCCACCGCCTGCGGGCTATGTGATCGTCGGTGACACAGCGTCATTGCCGGCGATCAACTCGCTGCTGGACTCGATCGGAGAGGTCCCGGCCACGGTGTTCCTGGCCGCCGTCCACGACGATGACAAGGATCTGCCGGTCGCGCAGAACGCCGAGGTGTTCTGGATCGACGGCAGGGCGTCCGAGACCGCACTGGTGGAGGCGGTCAGCGAGGGCGCCTATGACGCCGAGGACCACTTCGGTTGGGTCGCTTGCGATAACCGCACGACCCGGGCGGTCGCCAAGATCTTGCGCGAGGACTACCGCATCCCGCGGACGTCGATCAAGGCCCAGGCCTACTGGGCTGAAGGGGCCTGAACGACGGGTAACCCTCCACCTGTGAGGTTTGCTGTATCGGCATGGACGGGCCGTTACGAGGCGTTGTCGAACCAAGCACCCTTCCTGAGAGTTTCCTGTCAACTTTGATCGAGCGCTCGCCGTTGGGGAGGCGTACGCCTATTTTGACGGCGTTGACAATTAGTGACCGGGGGGCCGACATGGCTGGTCGTGGTTCGAAGCGCTCGTCGAGTTCGCGGCGGGAGCCGTATGCCTGGCTGGGGGCGGTTGGTGCGCTCGGCGTAGGCGCGGCGTTGACGGTGGGTACGCCGGCGGCGCTGGCGGATACCGGTGGTTCGGCCAGGCCCGGACCGGTTCATAGTTCGGGGCCTCATGCCAGCGCACCCGCGAAACCCGCTTCGGGCCGCGGCACCACTGGTTCGGCTAACTCGGTTGTGCCCCAGTCAGGTTTGGTGGACCTCCGTCAGACGAGCGGTGCTCGCGCGCCGAAGCCGGCGCCGCTAGCCGCCAGCGCCAATCGGCTGGCCGTAGCGCACTCTTCGGATAGCAGGTCATCGAATTCGGTTGAGCGGACGGTGGTTGCGGCCCAGCCGACTGCCGCTGCTTTGAGTGGCGGTTCCCTGTCAGAGGTGGTCGCGCCCATCGCTGCCGCGACGGCGAGTCCGGCCGTGTCGTTGTTCGGGGGCGTGCTGAAACTCGTGGCGACTGTGCTCAACGCCTTCGGTGCGAACACGAATAGCCCAACAGCACCAGCCAATCCGTTAGCCGCCTTGTCGTGGCGGGCCTTCCGGCAATTCCAGACTCTCGTCGGAATCAAGCCACCCGTCGCAGGGACGGCGAGTTCGGCACCCCCGGATCCGAATAGCGGTGTGGTGAAAGGGGATTTGAACGTCAGCGCCAACGGCCAGATCTTGACCTACACCGTCACCACCCAAGCCGGCCAGGGCACTGCGACGGTGAACTCCGCCGGGCGATTCGCCTACATCCCGACGGCTCAGGCCCGCTACAACGCGACGGAATCGACGACGGACACCTTCACGGTGACCGTGTCGAATGGGTTCGCCTCGGTGATGGAAACCGTCACCGTGTCGGTGCTTCCGAAGGCTGACATCCCCGTCGCGGGTACGCCGACGGTCGGCGCGCCGAACGCCACCACCGGTGTGGTGACGGGCGCATTGCATATCACCGACCCGGGCGGTAAAACCCTGATGTATACGGTGTCCACGACTCCGGGATCAGGTGCGGTAACCGTTGATGCGACAGGGTCATTCACGTACACGCCCACAGTCCACGCCCGCTTGAACGCGACCGAGTCGACCACCGACATGTTCACGGTGACCGCGACCAATGGCACCAACTCGATCACCGAGCAGGTGACGGTAGCGGTCCTGCCGCTGGACGCCGTCCCAGTCGCCGGCACCCCGATAGTGGGCACCCCCGATCCGGTCACCGGACGCGTCACCGGGATGGCGGTTTTCACCGATCCCGCGGGCGAGACTTTGACCTATTCGATCAACATGAGTGGCCCGCCCGCCGAGGGCTACGTCACCGTCGACACTGCCACCGGCGCATTCACGTACATCCCGGCGAGCACTGCCACACCGGGCAGCACTGATCACGTTTACATTCTCGCCACGAACACCAGCGGCAACGTCGGTGGCCAAATCATCACGGTGCCCGTTCCCGCCGTGCCCATCCCCAGCAGTGATGCGCCCACGGTCGCCGGAACGATCGCACTCGGCACCGAGGCGCTGGCCGTCGCCTTCAGCCCCGACGGCGCCCGTGCGTACGTCACCACCACCGACTATGTCGGGGACAGGAACGTCCCGGTGAACGGCGCGCTGAAAGTCATCGACACGGCCACCAACACCGTCATCGACAGCACTCCGGTCGGCACGGTTCCTGGTGCGGTGGCCGTCACCCCCAATGGCGCCTACGTGTACGTCGCCAACTACGGCTACTACACCGGCTCCGGCACCGTGTCGGTGGTCGACACCGTCACCGGCACCGTCGTCGCTGACATCGCCGTTGGCGGCAATCCGGTGTCGATTGCGGTCAATCCCGATGGCCGGTCCGTCTACGTCACCAACTATGACTGGGCTGCCCCCAGCGGCATCGTGCAAGTGATCGACACTGCCACGAACGCCGTCACCACGACTGTCACGGTCAGTGACCTCGGCGTCGGGGGTGTGGCCGTCAGCCCCAGCGGCGCCATCGCTTATGCCGGTGTCTACAACAATGGCGAAGATGCGAAGCTGGTGGCGATCGATACGGCGACCAACACCGTGACCTCCACCGTCGGATTGCCGGTGTACGCGAACGCTTCGTCAGTCCGGATCAGCCCCGACGGCGACCACGTCTATGCGGGCGGCAACAGCTCCGTGTCGGTGGTGAACACAGCCACCGGCACCGTCGCCGCCATGTTCACCGTGCCGGACTCGGTCCTGGGTCAGGGTCTGACCCTCAGCCCCGACGGCTCCCACCTGTATGTCACCGGTGGCGGTTCGGGTAGCGGCAGCATGTCGGTGATCGACACCGCCACCAACGTGCTCACCTCAACCATTTCTGTGGATGGCAGCTATCCATACGGCGTCGCCGTCAGTCCTGACGGCACATATGCCTATGTGGTCAACTTGGGCGACATCGTATCCGACGGCAGCGTCTCGGTGATCTCACTGTCTGGTGCACCATCGGCCGCTTGACCCGGGGATCGTCACGGGCACAATCGTTTTCAGTGGCACGGAGGAGCGACGCTAGCCCTACTGGGCCGAAGGCGCCTGACGGCCCGAATATCCTTCCCACGGGCTGTAATCCGCGATCAGTGGCTCTTGCACCGGACGCGCAGCCTCGGGCACGTGCTCGAGATTGATCCGGATGCGATACCAAATCGAACTCGGCCCGCGCATGCCGTCGACAAGCACGTCGGTTGGTTGGAGCACCTGTGCGGCCGCGGGGTAGCGAGCACGCCAAACGTCCAGTGCCGCAAGCGCTTCGTCACGCGTCTTCGTGCGCGCGATCTCGATCAGCGGCTTGTTGCCCTTCGGCGGTTTCTCCGCGGGCCCGAGTTCTTCGGCCAGCCGCAGCAGGGCGTCCAGCGAACCGACCGAGTCGTCCATCGATTCCCACGGGTCGCCCCGTTCGGCGAACCGGGCCGGGACCGTCGCGATGGTGAAGCTTTCGGCACGGCACCCGGGTACCTCGTCCCAGGTGAGCGGCGTCGACACCCGGGCGTCCGGGGTGGCTCGCACGGAATAGGCCGACGCGACGGTGCGGTCCTTGGCGTTCTGGTTGAAGTCGACGAACACCCGCTCTCCGCGTTCCTCTTTCCACCACTGGCTCGTCGCCAGCTCCGGCGCGCGGCGGTGCACCTCGCGTGCGACGGTCTCCGCGGCCAGCCGCACCTGCTTGAACGGCCAGTTCGGTGCGATCCGGGCGTAGATGTGAAAGCCGCGCGATCCGGAGGTTTTCGGCCACGCCGTCAGCCCGTGATCCTCCAGGACCTCACGTGCCACCTGCGCCACGTCCAGAATCTGGGCCCACTCGATGCCGGGCATCGGGTCGAGGTCGATACGCAGCTCGTCAGGATGGTCGAGGTCACCCGAGCGGACCGGATGCGGATTGAGATCGACGCACCCGAGATTGACCGCCCAGACCAACCCGGCCGCGTCGTGCAGCACCGCCTCCTTGGCTGACGTTCCCCTCGCGTAGCGCAGCTCGGCGACCTCGATCCAGTCCGGACGCTTCTCGGGGGCACGCTTCTGGAAGATGGCCTCTTCGGTGATGCCCTTGACGAAACGCTTGAGGATCATCGGCCGATCGACGACACCGTGCAGCGCGCCGTCGGCGACGGCCAGGTAGTAGGTGATGAGGTCCAACTTGGTCACCGGATCGCGTCCGCCGGCCGCGGGAAAGACCACTTTGTCGGGATGGCTGACGGTGACCTGGCGGCCGTTCACCTCCATGGTGGCCATGGTAATTAGGCCGGCCGTTCCGTCCTGGGTGCGACCCACGTCACATAGTGTTGGGGCCATGCCCAGTCTCATGGATCTGCCTGCCCAGGCGTTGGCCAAGGCGCAGCAGTTGGCCGAACGCGGCTCCTCTGAGCTGCACTATTTGTTCAAGATGATCGAGTCGGGGGCCTTCCGGCTCGAGCATCCGCAGAACCTCGTCTCGATGGTGGCCGACATCCGCCGGTGGGGCGAGATCGGCATGGTCCCGGCGCTCAATGCCCGTCGCACCCCCACCAAGGTGGCGATCGTCGACGACGAAGGGTCGATGACCTACAAGGAGCTCGACGAGGCCGCCCACGCGGTGGCCAACGCTCTGGTGGCCAAGGGCGTCAAAGGTGGCGACGGGGTGGCCATCCTGGCCCGCAACCACCGCTGGTTCGTGATCGCCAACTATGGCGCCGCCCGGGTGGGCGCCCGCACCATCATGCTGAACACCGAGTTCTCCGGACCACAGATCAGGGACGTCTCCGAACGCGAGGGCGCCAAGCTGATCATCTACGACGACGAGTACTCCGAAGCCGTGCAGTTGGCCGAGCCGCCACTGGGCAAGCTGCGCGCACTGGGCACCAATCCTGACAAAGACGAGCCGTCGGGTAGCACCGACGAAACCCTTGCCGACCTGATCGCCCGAACCCCGAGCGACCCGGCGCCGAAGGTCACCAAGCGGTCGTCGATCGTCATCCTCACCAGCGGCACCACCGGGACACCCAAGGGTGCCACGCGGAACACACCGCCGACCCTGGCGCCGATCGGCGGTGTGCTCTCGGCGGTACCGTTCCGCGCCGGTGAGGTCACCTCGCTGCCGTCGCCGATGTTCCATGCGCTGGGCTATCTGCACGCCACGATCGCGCTGACGCTGGGCTCGACGCTGGTGCTGCACCGAAAGTTCAAGCCCGCGACCGTGCTTGAGGACATCGAGACCCACAAGGTCACCGCGATCGTCGTCGTGCCGGTCATGTTGTCGCGCATGCTCGATGCCTTGGAGGCCATGGAGACCAAGCCGGATCTGTCGTCGCTGCGGATCGTGTTCGTATCGGGCTCGCAACTGGGCGCGGAGCTGGCGACGCGGGCGCTGAAGGATCTCGGTCCGGTGATCTACAACCTTTACGGCTCAACGGAAGTCGCGCTGGCCACCATCGCGGGTCCGAAGGATCTGCAGATGAATCCGGCCACGGTCGGTCCGGTCGTCAGGGGTGTGACGATCAAGATCCTCGACGAGAATGGCAACGAGGTACCGCAGGGTGAGGTCGGCCGGATCTTCGTCGGCAACAGTTTCCCGTTCGAGGGTTACACCGGTGGCGGGCACAAGCAGATCATCGACGGGCTGATGTCGTCTGGTGACGTCGGCTATTTCGACCACAACGGCCTGCTGTTCGTCAGCGGGCGTGACGACGAGATGATCGTGTCCGGCGGGGAGAACGTTTTCCCGGCCGAGGTCGAGGATCTCATCAGCGGCCATCCCGACGTCGTCGAGGCGACCGCGCTCGGCGTGGACGATCCCGACTGGGGTGCCCGACTGCGGGCGTTCGTAGTGCTGCGCGACCAAGCCGAACTCAGCGAGGACGCGGTCAAGAACTATGTGCGCGAACACCTTGCGCGCTACAAGGTTCCGCGCGAGGTGGTGTTCCTCAGCGAGCTGCCGCGCAACCCGACCGGCAAGATTCTGAAGCGGGAGCTGCGCGAGATCGAACTCCAGTGATTTGGGCGCGTTTTCGTTCGCTGGGCGAACGAAAACGCGCCGAAATCGCTACGGGTCGCGGGGCAGGCCGAGCAGTCGCTCGGCGATGATGTTGAGCTGCACCTCAGACGTGCCGCCGTAGATGGTGGTCGACCGGCTGCCCAGCAGCCATTCTGCCCACTTGCCTTGAAGCGCTTCGGGATCGCCGATGGCACCGTCGATACCGAACGACGACACCGCGAATTCGGCATACCCCTGCCCGGTGCGCATCGAGAGCAGCTTGGAGATCGCCGCCGACGGCATCGCGTCACCGCCTGCCAGGGTCAGCAGCGTCGAGCGCAGGTTCAGCAGCTTGGCCGCGTGCCCTTCGGCGATCAGCTCGCCGGCCCGGTGATGGCCGATCTGGTCGAAGTGCCCGCCGCTGACGAAGTCGACGAATCCGTCGAGGTTGGCCAGGAACCCTGGCTCACTGCTACCGATCGAAACCCGTTCGGCAGTCAGGGTATTGCGGCTGACTTCCCAGCCGCGATCCACCTCGCCGAGTACCAGCTCGTCGGGAACGAACACGTCGTCGATGAACACGGTGTTGAACATCGCGTGCCCGGTGAGCTCACGAAGCGGTTTGACCTCCACGCCCTCGCTCTGCATGTCGAGCAGGAAGTAGCTGATGCCGTTGTGCTTCGGTGCGGTGGGATTCGTTCTTGCCAGTAGCGCACCCCACCGCGCGTACTGGGCGCCGGTGGTCCAGATCTTCTGGCCGGTGATCCGCCAGCCGCCGTCGACCTTGGTGGCCTTGGTGGTCAAGCTGGCCAGGTCGGATCCGGCGCCGGGCTCGGAAAACAGCTGGCACCAGATCATTTCGCCGCGGAACGTCGGCGGCAGGAAGCGCTGCTTCTGCTCCTCGTTGCCGAACGCCACGATGGACGGGATCAACCACGCCGCGATGCCCATCTGCGGACGCTTGACCTGACCGGCGGTGAACTCCTGGGCGATGATGATCTGCTCGATGGGCTTGGCGTCGCGGCCCCAGGGCTTGGGCAGGTGCGGCTGCACCCAGCCGGCCTCGGCGATCGCGGCCTTGCGCTCCTCGCGCGGAATTGCCTTGAGCGCCGCGACTTCTGCCCGGATCTCGGCGCGCAGCTGCTCGGTCTCGGGGTCGAGGTCGATGTTGATCGCCCGCATACCGGTGCTGGTGGCGGTGTCGAACACCTTCTGCTGGTACTCGTTCGTGCGCCCGAAGGCGGCGACCAGGCCCAGCGTGCGGCGGTAGTACACGTTGGTGTCGTGCTCCCAGGTGAAGCCGATACCGCCGTGCACCTGGATGCAGTCCTGCGCGCAGTGCTGAGCGGCGTCCGGTGCCAGGCTGGCGGCTACCGCGGCGGCAAACTGGTAGGCGGTTTGTTCGTTGTCCCAAGACTTTTCGGCGGCCTCGTCGAGGGCGCGGGCAGCGTCCCAGACCGCGGCGGTGGCCCGCTCGGTGGTGGCGATCATCTCCGCGCACTTGTGCTTGATGGCCTGGAACTGGCCGATCGGGCGACCGAACTGTTCGCGGATCTTCGCGTAGGCCGCGGCGGTGTCGGTGGCCCAGCGGGCAATGCCGACAGCTTCGGCCGACAGCAGCGTCGTGACGATCGCTCGCCCGGCAGGCTGGGACAGATTGGAGAGCACCTGGTCCTCGGTGACCTCGACGGCGTTGGCGCGCACATGGGCCACCGGCCGCAGATGGTCCACCGACTCGACCGGTTCGATCTCCAGGTGGGCGGCATCGAGGATCACCCATTCGACGCCGCTGTCGATGGCGACCGGCAGCACCAGGATCGAGGCTTGCGCACCGGCGACCACCGAGCGGGCTTCGCCGCGGATGACGAGGGTGTGGTCTTGGCGGGTCGCGGTCAGACCGGACTCCAGCGCGCACGTCGCGATCAGCTCACCGGACGCCAGCTGGGTCAGCAGCTTGGCGTCGGGATCGTGCGCCGAGATCAGCGCGCTGGCGATCGCCGACGGGACGAAGGGCCCCGGCACCGCGCCATAGCCGAACTCGGCGATCACGATCGCCAGTTCCAGGAGGCCGAAGCCCTGCCCGTCGACCGCCTCGGCGAGGTGTAGACCGTGCAGCCCCTGCTCGGCCGCGGCCTTCCAGTACGGCGGCGGGTTCGGCACCGGGGTTTCCAGGGCCGCGTGCAGGACTTCCGACGGCGCCACCCGCGCGACCAGGGACTTCACCGAATCCGCGAGGTCATTGTGCTCGGGTGTGATCGCGATGGGCATGGTGGGTGCCTTCCCTGATGTGTCGGCCGATCAAACGTCGACCAATTAACCGGTGGGTTGGGAGCCAGGCTACCTGTCCGGCCGCCCGTCCCGTTGCGGGGTGGCACGCAAGACCACCACCACGACCGCCGACACGAGCATGATGATGCCGACCGCCCACATCCCGGCCTTGTCGCTGCCGGTGAACTGGTTGAGCGCACCGGTGGCGTAGGGCGCGGCGAACCCACCGAGATTGCCGATCGAGTTGATCAGGCCGATCCCGCCGGCCGCGGCCGCACCGGTCAGGAACTGCGCGGGCAGCGCCCAGAAACTGGGGATCGCGGAGAACACGCCCATCGCCGCGATGCACACCGGGATCATCACCAACACCGGGCTGTGCAGATACAACGCGACTGGAATCGCCAAGCCGCCCAGCCCCATTGGGATGGCGACGTGCCAGACGTGCTCACGGGTGCGGTCGGCGTGGCGGGACCACAGATACATGGCGATCGCCGCGCAGGTGTAGGGCACCGCGGTGATCAGGCCGACCTGCACGATCGACAGGTGCACGTCGAACATCTTCTTGAAGTCGGAGATGATCGACGGCAGGAAGAACGCCAGCGCGTACAGACCGTACGCGACACCGAAGTAGACCAGTGAGAGCGCCCAGATCCGCGGACTGGTCAGCGCGCGGCGCAGCGGAAATTCGAAAGTGCCTGCGACATCTTGCTCTTCGCGGGCCAGCACGTCGATCAACCACTGTCGTTCGTCGGGCTGCAGCCAGTGCGCATCGGCCGGACGGTCGGTGAGATAGAACCAGCAGATGATGCCCAGAATGATGGCGGGCAGGCCGACGCCGACCATCATGAATTGCCAGCCAGCCAGTCCGAACAGTCCCTCGCCGGCCTGGATCATCCACGCCGCCACCGGTGTTCCGACGGCTGCGGCGATCGGGCTGGCCATCATGAACATCGCAACGATCCGGGCGCGGTAGGCGCCGGGGAACCAGCGGGTGAGGTAGAAGATCACGCCGGGAAACAGGCCGGCCTCGGCCACCCCGAGCAGGAACCGCAGCACCAGCAGGGTGGCCGCGTTGGGCGCGAATCCGATTGCTACCGCGACGATTCCCCACGACACCGCGATACGGGCGATCCACCGGCGCGCGCCGAACCTCTCCAGAGCCAGGTTGGACGGCACCTCGACGAGCACGTAGCCGATGAAGAAGATGCCTGACGCCAGTCCGAACATGCTGGCGGTGAGCTGGAGGTGCTCGCTGATATCGGCTTTGGCGATGCCGAGGTTGGTGCGGTCGAGGTAGTTGACGAAATACAGCGCCATCAGGAACGGCACGATGCGGATGATGACCTTGCGCAGGGTGCGCGACTCCAGTGATTTCTCACCGGTCGAAACGACGGACATCTTGCCTCCCGTTGACGACGTTGACCAGGTCGCGGCCCTCATACAGGCGGCGGCAGTTGTCGATGGCGTGGCCCAGGTAGCGCCGCATCGTATCCGCGGTGAGCCACGTGACGTGTGGGGTGACGACGACGTTGTCGAGGCGCAGCAGCGGATTGTCCGCAGCGACAGGTTCTTCGGTGAACACGTCCAGTCCGGCCGCGGCCAGCCGACCATCCCGCAGCGCGTCGACGAGCGCGGGTTCGTCGACGACGCCGCCGCGAGAAGTGTTGACCAACACCGCATGCGGCTTCATCGCGGCCAGCGCGGACGCGTCGATGAGCTTGTCCGTGGCCGGTGTGAGCGGCAGGTGCAGGCTCACGATGTCGCATTCGGCGAGAAGCTC
Organism: Mycobacterium sp. BK086; assembly: GCA_004362315.1. Lineage (GTDB taxonomy): Bacteria > Actinomycetota > Actinomycetes > Mycobacteriales > Mycobacteriaceae > Mycobacterium. The sequence continues at coordinate 99,090 of SNWL01000006.1, read as the reverse complement.
GGGCAGCGGCCGCCAGGTGCCGGTGCCGTCGTCGGCGGTGTTGGTGTGCAGGACGGTGCCGCCCATCGCGCGCACGATCTGCTCGACCCGCTTGGCGATATTGCCGTAGCCCACCAATCCCACAGTGCAGCTGCCGATATCGCGCACCGTCTCGCCGAGGCTGGCATCCGTCGGCCATCCCAGACCCTGCCGGGTGGTGCGGTCCAGTTCCGGCAGCCGCCGCAGGGCGGCCAGCATGAGCAGCACCGCCCCTTCGGCGACCGAGGGGGCGTTGGCGCCCGGCATGTTGGCGACTGCGATCCCCAGTTCGGTCGCGGTGTCGACATCGATGGTGTTGACCCCCGCACCGAGCTTGTGCACCAGGCGCAGCCGCGATCCGAGGCGAAGGTCATCGCCGGACAGTGGGCGCAGTACGTGCCAGATCACTTCCGCGTCGGGAAGTTCGCGGTGCAGAGTCTCGTCGTCGTCCTCGTGACACCATCGGACATCGAGCCAATCCGATTCCGGCCCAACGAGGTCCAGCACGCTCTGGCTGGGGAGGAAATGCGCCAGGACTCTTACCGCCACCGTTTGTGGATCCACTTCACAATCGTGTCAGCCTGCTCGCTGCGCGCGCCCGGGGTGGTGAAGTAATGGTCGGTGTCGATCGAGCACTGCGACTTGTCGGTGCTGGCGAGCGCACCGAAGATCCGCTCGGCGTCCGATGGGAACACACCGGTGTCCTGGTGGGCGTTGATCACCAGCGCCGGGACGGTGACGCGAGCCAGATGCGGTTCGGCGCGGGTCTGGGCGGTCTTCAGGCTCCACATGCCCAGCCAGTTGCGCAGCGTGCAGGCGGCCGCGATGCCATGAGGGGAGCGGTTGGCCTTGGCCGGCACGCCCGCGTAGCAGAGGTTGGGCTGACGATGTGTCGGCTCGATCGACGGGTCGACCATGCGCGGGTCGGCCCAGGTGCGCATCACGGTGAACGGGCGGTCGGAGAAGCCGGCGGCCTGTACCCGTTTGAGTTCGGTCTCGGCCCAGTCGGTGATCGCATGGTTGCGGGCGACCTGGGCCGAGCGGTAGCGGGCGATGAAATCGGCGGAGAACGGTGGGCCGTTGTTCTCGTCGAACAGGTCCAAGGTGGGATCGCTGACGACCGGGTCGTTTTCGTCGACGACGGCGGCGTCCATCCAGGCTGTCAGCACCTCGGGCCGGCCGGGGTGGGCAGCGCTGGCGATGTAGCCGTCGGCCGGCGGCAGCTCGGCCAGCCCGGCGGCGGGCCGCATCCCTTCCAGCGGTGTGACATTCGGGTCGACGGCCTGCGACTGATAGGCGGCCATCAGTGAGCCGCCGCCCGAATTGCCGAGTAGCAGCACCGTTTCCACGCCTTGGATCTCGCGCAGCCAGCGCACCCCGACACCGATGTCGACCAAGGCGTGGTCGAGCAGGAAGCTGCTCTCGAAGCCGCGGAAGCGGGTGTTCCAGCCGAGGAAGCCGATGCCGCGGGTGGCCAGGTAATCGGCGAGGTAGTGCTCGGAGAAGTCGATCTGGTAGTGGGTGGCGATGACGGCGACCTTGGGCTTGCGGCCCACGCCCCGGTGGTAGAGGCCCTGGCAGGGATGTCCGCCGGCACCGGCCCGGCGCGCGGTGGGTGAGGAGACCCCGATGAACTCGCGGACGACTCCGGGGGTGGGCATAGGGGTGGCCTCCTCACGGTAGAACGCTGAGGAGACGATATTCGTCAGCGTCGACGTACACGCCTGAATCCGGTGTTACGTTCGGTGGGGAGAGTCGACCAGTACCTGTGGGGGCACGACATGATCAAGCCGCACAACACCAACTCGGAATTCGAGCTCGGCGGAATCAACCACGTCGCGCTGGTGTGCGCCGACATGGAACGCACCGTCGATTTCTACACGAATGTGCTGGGTATGCCGCTGGTAAAGTCGCTCGAATTGCCCGACGACATGGGGCAGCATTTCTTTTTCGACGCGGGCAACGGCGATTGCGTGGCGTTTTTCTGGTTCGCCGAGGCGCCCGACGGCACGGTCGGCAGCACCACACCCGCGGCGCTGCCCGGATTGGGCTCGATCGTCAGCGCGGTGGGTTCGATGAACCACCTGGCCTTCCACGTGCCGGAGGAGAAGTTCGACGAGTACCGCGCTCGGCTCAAGGAGAAGGGCGTGCGGGTCGGGCCGGTGCTCAACCATGACGACAGCCCCCGCGGGTCCACACGCGAGCTTCATCCGGGGGTGTACGTGCGGTCGTTCTACTTCCTGGACCCCGACGGCATCGTCCTTGAGTTTGCTTGCTGGACCAGGGAATTCACCGACCACGAGGCTACGACGCAGCCCAAGACCGCAGCCGACCGCAGACTGCCGATCGCTGCCAACTAGTCCCGGAACAACCGAGGATCACCGAGTTCGTCGATGATCGCGGTCAGCTGATCGGCGAGTTCGTTCGGCGTGAGTGTGATCGCGCCACCCAGCCACGCGCTGATCGTCTGGCCGACACCTCCGACGACGAAGTGCGCGAACGCCTTGATCCGGTCGTTGGCCGGACGGTGCAGCAGCGCCTCGACATGCTGGCCCGACAGCATGGCGAACAGCGCGCCGGACTCCTGTCGCTTGCGGACCACCGTGGCGTTGGACAGCTGCGAGCTGAACATCAGCCGTCCGACCCGGGGATCGAGCTCGATGGTCCGCACGATATTGGCCATGGCCGCTCGGTTCTGCGCGTCGACCGGGGCGGTGGCCACCGCGGCTTGGGTGGTGGCCGCCAGCTCGGCGACCACCCAGTCGAACACCGCCGCGACGAACTCGTCCTTGTCGGTGAAGCTCTCGTAGAAGTAGCGGGTGGCGACGCCGGCCTCTCGGCAGATGCCACGAACGGTCAGCTCAGCCGGGTCGACATCGCTGCCCAGCAGTTCCAGCCCGGCCTGCAGCAGCCGCGCCCGGCGCCGAGCCAGCCGATCGGCGGCGTCGACGCCGCCATACGGGCGTGCCTGCGTCATTAGCCCATCTTGACATTGCTGTGGCCAGGGCGGCAATATTCGGAAACATCTGTTGTCAGATTTTGATCAGGATAGGTGGCGCATTGTGACGATCCGCGAGCCGGTCATCAGTCACGTCGATCGCGGGGTGAGCGCGCCGGCCATCCCCACGCGGCGCCGCCGCAAGCGGGGGCCGAGCTTCGACGACGGCCTGATGGGCGTGGCGCTGCTGGCCGGCCCGGCCAACATCATCATGGAACTGGCCCGACCAGGGGTCGGATACGGCGTCAAGGAGAGCCGGGTCCACAGCGGACGCGCCGACCTGCACCCGGTGAAGCGGGCGCGGACGACGTTCACCTATCTGGCGGTGGCCGGCCGCGGTACCGACGAGCAGAAGAAGGCCTACCGTCGCGCGGTCAACAAATCGCATGCGCAGGTGTACTCGACCCCCGACAGCCCGGTGCAGTACAACGCCTTCGACAAGGATCTCCAGCTCTGGGTGGCAGCCTGCCTCTACAAGGGCGGGGTCGACATCGCCCGGGTGTTCATCGGTGAGGCCGACGACGAGACCGCAGACCGCTTGTATCAGGAGAGCTCAGCGTTGGCCACCACCTTGCAGGTGCCCCTCGAGATGTGGCCTGCCGACCGGGCCGCGTTCGACAAGTACTGGCAGGAGTCGCTGGACAAGATCCACATCGACGACACCATCCGCGAATATCTGTACCCCTTCGCGGTGTCCCGGATCCGCGGGGTTCGCGTGCCGGGGCAGCAGGCGATCGAGCGATTCAACCTCCTCATCACGACGGGGTTCCTGCCGCAGCGCTTCCGCGAGGAGATGCAACTGGAGTGGAACGCGGACATGCAGCGAAAATTCGACCGTTTGATGGCGCGCATCCGATTCGTCAACAACCTGACACCGAAATTCCTCCGTGAGTTCCCGTTCAATTTGCTGCTGCGCGATCTGGATTGGCGCATGCGGACCGGGCGCCCGTTGGTGTGACAAGCTGAGCTGACGTTTTCCGCAGCGGCGGGACGGCGGGACAGAGCTTCGCTGGCGGCAGCTGGAGAACCATCGGATCGTGACTCACGATCGCGGCAGCAGCGTCGGCGTCATCGCGGTGAGGCTTCTGGCCGAGACAGGAGCGGTAACGCCGGTCGACCCGGTTGTCGCCAACCTGAACAGCTATGGCCCTGGCACGCTTGACGGCGTCTCAACGAGCCTTGCTCGACGATGCGACGTCACGGGCAACGGCGGTGGCACCTCCCGCATTTCCTTTGTGGGGCAAAGTGATCGGTGGACGTCAGTGGAACAGTCCGCGATCTTCGGCTGAACAGTAGAATTAACTGCAGCGTTAAATCTAACCGGCTTGATAGTAGTGAGTGGCTGCCGCACATAGTCCAGCGCACACACCGCTACCGCCGGAGGGCTCAATGAATCCATCAATGCTCAACACACGCGCTGCGGCTGCAACTGTCGCGTTTGGCCTGGGCGTGGCACTCGCTAGCGGTCCCACGGCGATTGCAAGTGCCGACTCGTCGTCGGAAGGCAATGTGTCGTCGACAGGCGCGGCCTCGACCGGCGGCGGGGGGCGAGCGAAAGCCGATGCGGTGCAGTCGAAATCGACTGGGTCTCCCAAGAAGCCGCAGAGCGGACCGGTCAAGTCGAAACCCCGCGGATCGACGGTGACCCCGACCACCTCGATGATCTCTAGTCCGCTGCCCACACCCCCGGTCATGTCACGTGCCATCGCGCGTGTCGCCGCAGACGTGACCTCAGTGCTGAGTTCGTTGGCTATCCCAGCTACGAAAACGGTTGATAATCCGGCAAATTGGCTCCTTGCCGCCGCGGCCCGGCGCGAACTTGGCGACACCACGGACGCGGCCGCCCGCAGCGCGCGGCTCGAAGTTGCGGCCGTGAGAACTCCCAGCTTCGGTACCGTCGGCCGTCGCATCGACGCCGTCATCGTCACGCTGCTGGCACCGGTCAGGACATTGTTGGCAGAATTCGGCGTGGTCCCCGGCAGTCGCGAAGAGCAGTTCCCAGGATCATGCGTGGATTCGGTTTGCGTGTCCAGCAGTGACATTCCCGTCCCGCAGCCCCAGGTACAGACCACCTTTCTCAATGTCACCGGCCGGTCGCTCACACTCACGGCCATCTCGACGAACGACCCACTGGCTTTCGGGCCCCAGGTGAACTATGTCCTCGAGAACGGGCGCCAGGTGGAGATGGGCTTCTATAAGAACCAGGATGAGGACACGCCCAGCCGCGCCACGATGACATGGTCGGACGGGTCGACTCAGGTCTCGGTCTATGTCAACTTCCAGGGCGCCACCGCGACGCCCTCGAACAGCAACCTGCAGACGGACGTCTTCACGAATCCGACGCCGATCACCGGCCCCTCTACGGCCGAAGTGTCCCAGACAGTGCTCTTCCTGCCCAAGGCGGGCAGCGAAATCACCATTGACGCCACTGACGGAGTTGGCCAGGCAATTGTCGCCACGGCGCTGTGCGAGAACCGCGGCAGTTGCACCCTGGAAGCGGTCGGCCAGCAGGTGGTGGAGACCCTGCCGAAGAGTGTCGGCAACACCGTGTTCAACTACGGATCGGAGACTTCGAGCAACTCCTACGAGGTTGGCCACGAGGTCGTCAAGACCAGCGGCGTAGAAGAGAATCTGAAAATCGCCGTCGGCGGTTCGGTCAAGTTCACCCTGGGACCGATAAATTTCGAGACCGAGATCAACGCGGTGATCCAACAGAAGTACGGGCACACATGGAGCAGCAGCGTCCTCACCAGGAAGAGTGCGACGGTGAACATCCCGCCCGGGTCCTACGGCCAGATCCAGTTGTCGTACAACGAATATCATGACTTCGTCGACATGACGCTGACCGACAAGAACGTCACCATCAACATTCCGGGTCTCGAGTATGTCAGCCCCGTACCCGTTGGTGGCGTGGACGCGTCAGGGAATCCGATCGCCGGTCCGACCTGGATAACCGTTGACTACCCGATCGGAACAGGGCCTGATCCTACGCCCAACTCGACCTCGACTCCGGTTCCGCCGACCACCACCAAGACGACGGTCCCCGCCCCGACTCCGCACGATATTGCAGCTCCCGTTTCCACCCCAGCGGCCCAGCGGTCGCTCGGGTCGGTGTTGCGCAAATTCGTCCGGGACGAGACGCGGGCGATTCTGAGCCTGCCCGAAGTGCTGAGCACCGGTCAACCGCGGCAGCTGTCGACCCGCGGATTCGAGGTCGTCAACTTGACGCCCTACCCGCAGAAGCTGATTTCGATCACCGGTGAGATCGAAGAAGACGACTCCCCAGCGTCCGGATACGTGCTTCAGCCCTTCCAGATGGTCCGCATCGAAGTGGACTACGCCTCCTACGGCAATCAAGAGGCGTATGTGACCTGGCAGCGCAACGACGGAGGAGCCACGACGCAAAGTACCGCGACTCTGAAGAACTACAAGGACGGCAGTTCAGCAGTGCAGTGCGGGAATTCGGCCTGCATGGACGGCGGCGAGGATGAACCGAACTCCGCCGAGGTCATGTACATCATCCAGCCCAGCCCGACCACCTTCGATCTCACGACGGATGTCAACCTTGCTTCGGCCGCGGTCGACGCGGCGTGCTATTACACCAGCTCTGGTGCGACGCCCGGTTCGTGCAGTGCCGACGTGACCGGCCAGAGTTACTACACCCAACAGGTCGGTCTGCCGTATGACCAGAACTACAACCCCGGCACGCAGGTGAACGCGTTCACCTACACCATCATCACCTCCGAGTCCGAGACCGAGAGCTGGTCGGCCGGTGGCGGGCTCAAGATCAAAGAGAAGTCGAATCTCTTTGTCGGACAGCAGATTGAGGTGGAGGCCACCGCGCTGTACACCGGATCCGTCCAGGAGAAGGCGTCCGAAACCACCACGGTCAAGCAGAACTTGGCGCCGCAAACCACCGGCACGGCGTCGTACGGCGACGCGTTCCTGCGCACCTACGGTGACTTCACCATCTTTCTACCGAACAGCACGACGCTGGTCAGGAACCAATGGATCGAGAATCCATCCGGCCTGGCTGCGATGGGTCCCGTCGTCAGCCTCGATGACTACCCCGGAGCCCCGCGAACCTGACGAGACGCTTCCCGCGGCCGGTCTAGTCCCACATGAACGGCCGCAGGAACCGATTGATGCGACGCAGATACTCCGGCTGGCTCACGTGCAGGATGTGATTGCCCGGGAACCAGTGCAGCGCACAGCGATCCCAGTGTTCCCACAGCGCTTCCGATTGCTCGGGCGGGGCCAACCGGTCGCCGAGGCCGGTGATGATCAGGCGGCGATCCCGCGGCACCAACGGCGCGTAGTTCAGTGCGCAGTGGTACGCCGACGCGGCGGCGGAGTCGTCGCGGCTGATGGTGCCGAAGGTCCGGCCGAGTTCGATCAGCTTGTTGGCCGGCCACCATTCGTCGAACGTCCGCTCGGGGGTGACCACCGGGACGTTCGGGATCACAGCTTCGAGCCGATCGTCGGCCGAGGCGACCAGCGCTGAGGTGTAGCCGCCCAACGACATTCCGGTGAGTGCGATGCGGTCCACTCCGGTATCGCGCAACCAGTCCATGACGGAACGGAAGTCGTGCACGGCCTGAGCCATCGTCTCGGCGAAACCGGCCATGCCCTGGGAGAAGAAGCCGTAACCGCTGAACGGAGAACCCTTTTCGGCGCGGCGGCCGTGGAACGGCAGCGTGTAGAGCAAGACGTCGTACCCGGTGCGGTAGAACCATGGCAGCGAAAAGAACAGCCCGTTGAACAGATACGGCGAACCCATGAAACCGTGGATCACGCACAGGGTCGGGCGCGGGCCGTCGTCGTGGCGCCAGTGCTGTGCCCACACGATGTTGTTGCGCTCCAACTGTTTCCATTGCTTGCGCATTTTCGGGTTGACCGGTTCGAAGCTGCTCTCGAACCGCATGTTCTGGACATTGCCGCGCGCGATGTACTGGGCGACCGGGTTCGCCGGGCGCGTCGACACCGCAGGCAGCACCGTGGGCGCGGGAAACGACGCCGCCGGGTCCTGGCGCGCGGCGAGCTCGGCGTAGAACTCGAGGTTGCTGCGTTCACGTTGCAGGTCCGAGCGGCGGACGATGCTCTTCGCGACTGTCGGCAGCATCGAGGCCCCGACCAGAGAGGCGATCGCCGTGCGCAGACCGATGTCGGCGACGGCCGACGAATCCACAATCAGCCGCTGAACTGCGGTCAGGTCGGAGCGGTCGGGCAGACCCTCATAACCGGCGTCGGCACCCGGCACATCGGGTACGGGGATGGGCAGGTCGACGTTCGACGTCATTGTCGCGGCCTTTCGGGGTCGATATCTCTACCCCGGATGTTAACTGGACAGGCGTCTCACAACAGGCGAAATACCGTCGCCCCGCCTACCTTCACCGGTTGGTAATGCTGCTGTACCCAGTCGGCGATCTCCCCGCCATTACGGTCGTGGCTGCGCATCCGCCCGCTCTCGATGTAATAAGTGATTTTGCGTGCGTGTACGGCATCGACGAACTCTGCCAAGGTGGGCACCGGGTCGCTGCTCCATCCCCCGATCGCCATGACGGCGGTGCCGGATGCGATCTCCAGTGAGGCGGCGGCCTGCGATCCCGACGTGGCCGCTGACCACGTGGTTCGAGTGGAGCTGAGCAACGCCGCCAAATGGGGGTCGACATTGTCGGAACTGGCGCCCATCATCATCGTCTTCGCGAAATGCGACCCGACCGTCGGCCAGACATCGGCGGTGTGGGCCGCATTCGGAATCGAGCCGTTGTGTGGGGTGGCGGCGGTTGCGACCGAAAACATCGCCGTCCCACAGAGGCTCGCGAACAGCGATACCGCCAGTGCGAGGGGCGCCAGACGGGGCCACTTCGTCAGCGCCGCGACGAGCAGCGCGATGGCTGTCACCGCGGCGGCGCCGATGACCCAGCGGGACCACACCGGGCCCAACCCAGCCCGGTGCAGCAAGACGATGCCCCACGCCGCGGCGGCCACCACCATGGCCATCGCCGCCCACCTGCTCAGCACGGCGGCCAGGCCGATCAGTGCGCCGGCCGAGGGCGCCAGGGCAATCGTGTAGTACGGGTGGACCATGCCGGTCATGTAGCTGAACACCACTGTGCAGACGATGAACCACACTGTCCACGTGGTGAAGCCGGCCGCTTCGATCCGGGTGAGTCTGCGGCGCAGCGCAAGGTACACGGCGGCCACGATCGCGACGACGACCGCGGGCAGCAGCCACGACACCTCATAACCCATCTCCGCGGAGAGGATTCGCAGCACTCCGGCGTGGGTGGTCCAGCCGCTGGGGTGTCCGTGCGAGATAGCGTTACCACCACCAGATATGCGGTCGATGCCGTTGTATCCCAACGCAAGATTGAGCACGTTGTTGTCTGTCGAGCCGCCAATGTAGGGGCGCGAACTCGCGGGCCACAATTGGACGATCACCACCCACCATCCCGCCGAGATGACCAGTGCGACAGCGGCTCCGAGCAGATGCAACAGACGTCGCCACCAATTCACCGGCGCGAACAGCAGATACGCGAGGCCGAACGCGGGTAGAACCATCAGCCCGGCCAGCATTTTGGTGAGGAACGCCAAGCCCAGTGCGACACCCACCAGAGCGAGCCATCGCCACGAGCCGCCGGTGACCGCCCGCATCAAGAAGTAGGCCGCCGCCACCATGAGCAGCACCAGCAGCGCGTCAGGATTGTTGTAGCGGAACATCAAGGTGGCCGCGGGTGTCAGGGCCAGGACGGTGCCGGCGATCAGACCGGCGATTGCTCCGCGAGTGGGGTTGGCCACCGTGCGGCGGACGGTGGCGTAGAGGACGGCAACCGCGGCGACGCCCATCAGCGCCTGCGGCACCAAGACGGCCCAACTGTTCATCCCGAACAGGCGGACCGACAGCCCGGTCACCCACAGCGCGGCCGGCGGCTTGTCGACGGTGATGAAGTTGTTGGGGTCCAGTGAGCCGAAGAACCACGCGGACCAGCTCTTGGCGCCGGACTCGGCCGCCGCCGCGTAGAACGCGTTGCCGTAGCCGTTGATCGGCAGATTCCAGAGGTAGAGCGCAGCGGTGACGATCAGCAGGCAGGTCAGGGCGACAGCCGGCCACCGTGAGCCGCGCCGCGGCGCGGCGCCGGGCGCGCGCACGCCGAGGACGTCGGCGCGGTCGGCGGTGGCGGTCACCGCACCACGGTGCACGACGCTGCTGGCGGGCCGATGTCGCCGCAGCTGGGAAATCACTGTGGATTTCATGATCGACCCGGATGTGGTGAAGTGGCGGCATGTGGAATCCGCAGACGTACCTCGCCTTCGCCGATCAGCGTGGGCGGCCGTTCTTCGATCTGCTCGGACGTGTCGGAGCGCAGTCGCCGCGGCGGGTGGCCGACCTGGGCTGCGGGCCCGGCAATCTCACCGAACACCTCTCCCAGCGCTGGCCGGATGCCGTACTGGAAGCGGTGGACAGCTCACCGGAGATGGTCGCGGCCGCCCGTGAACGGGGGATCGACGCCGAACTCGGGGACATCGCCGCGTGGAATCCGCGACCCGGCACCGACGTGGTGTTCAGTAATGCCGCGCTGCAATGGATTCCCGGACATGCCGAGCTGATGGTGCGCTGGGCGGCCCTACTGGAGCAGGGTGCCTGGATCGCCGTTCAGGTTCCCGGCAACTTCGACGCACCGTCGCACGCGGCCATCCGGTGGCTGGCCGACCAAGAGCATTGGTCAAAGGTGCTGGGCCACTTTCGATTCCGGGATGCCAACGTGGTCGAGGCGCCGATGCGGTACGCCGAGCTGCTCACCGCCGCTGGTTGTAGCGTCGACGCTTGGGAAACGACCTACCTCCACGAACTCAGCGGAGACAACGCGGTACTGAACTGGATCACCGGCACCGCGCTCACACCGGTGCGCGATCAGTTGACCGACGATCAGTGGCAGCAGTTCCGCGCCGAGCTGATCCCACTCTTGGACGAGGCGTACCCGATGCGGCCCGACGGCCGCACGTACTTCCCATTCCGCCGGATCTTCGTCGTCGCTCAGGTGGGCAGTCCTTCGCGTTCCGCTTCGGCCCGGTAACGGTCGACCCATTCATCGGAGCGCTGGTCGGCCTGGCGTTCCAGGACCGGCGCGGGTGCCAGCCGCGGATCTTCGCCGAGTGCCTCGAGGACTTGGGCGACGACGTCAGTCAGGTTGCGCCACAACACCGGATAGGGGACGTCGATCGGGTGGACGTCCTCTTCGACGAACCAGCTGCGCCATCCCTCCTCCTGCGCACGCAACATCTGCACCACGTGGGCGATCGCGCCGGCGTGGTATTCGGCCCGCGCGTCGCGCACCGGATCGGGCCGGCCGCGCCACACCCGGGTCTGGACAGCACGCCAGAACGACACCGCCTGCGACACCACGTCGGGGCGGTAGACGTGGATCAGCACCGGGTCGCTGCCCACGACATCGCGGATCGCTGACAGCAGGCCCGACCCCGACCGTTCGGGCAGATCTTTGGCCCGGCTGAGCAACAGCGACGTCTGGTTCCACATGAGCTTGCCGCCCCAGATGCCGTTGGGGGTGCGCCCGACCGTGCGGATGTAGTCCCGCCAGATCTCCGCGGGCGCCAGATCCGGCTTGCCTTCGATCAGCGGATCAAGAAGTCGCTGGATCGACTCGTCGTCTGCGTCGGCGAACCACTCCTTGGGCTGTGGCGACATGCTGGTGGTCGGCAGGTACTGGAAGAACTCCTGCGGCTCACCGGCAACGCCGGTGGCGCGCAACGACTCGACCAGCAGAGTGCTACCGCTGCGCTGGGACGCGAGCACGAGATAGGCGGTTGGCTGATCGGGCATGCGGTGAGCCTAATGGCAGTCGACCGTCCACGCCGAAGTCAGAAACATTAACTCCGCGTGATGAAAACTATTGCTGCGAGCCAACTTCGTCGTCGAGTCCACGTTCGGCGGCGATGGCCGACCGGCTGGTCAGCGTCAACCCGTTTATCTTGAAATAGGTTTCGGTGTAGCGTGCGGCGATCCGCGTTCCGACGAACTCGGAGGGCATGACGTCACCGGTCTGCTGACGCCACTCGTCGAGCCGGATCGCCAGCGCCTCAGCGATTTTCTCGGCCTCTGCGGTGTCGTCGGTCTCCAGCAGGTTGGTGGACTCCGTCGGGTCGGCCTCCAGGTCGTACAACTCACGCGCCGGGCGCGGCCCGTTGATGAACGGCTCGACGGCTTGGCCGGACGGGCTTTCTTCGATGTCCAGCGGCAGGTCGAGCAGCGGGCGGTGGGCGTAGTTCTCGATATAGCTGTGCTTCTTGGTTCGGATCGCCCGGATCGGATCGTAAGAGTCGTGGTAGGTCTTCTCGGTGTAGACGTGATCGCGCACTTCGATCGTATTACCCTGCCGGGCAAGCAGATTGCCCGCATGTGACAGGCCTTCGATGTCGGCGCCGGGAGTGATGCCGAGAAGTTCCAGCAGGGTCGGCAGTAGGTCTACACCGCTGAACAATTGGTCGTAGACCAGTGGCGTGCTCGCCAGGCGCCGCGGTGGACGGATGATCGTCGCGATACCGGTTCCGGCGTCGTACAGGGTGGATTTGGCGCGCGGGAACGCGGGGCCGTGGTCGGTGAGGAAGACCACCCAGGTGTCGTTGTCGAGGCCGGTGTCAGAGAGGGTGTCGAGCAATCGGCCCACCGCGGCGTCCGCGACGGCGATCGAACCGTAGAACTCGGCCAGGTCACCGCGCACTTCTGGGGTGTCGGGCAGGAAGTCGGGCACGTCGACGTCCGCGGTGTCGGCGGGCTCGTAGCGCTCGCGGGGGTAGGGCCGGTGCGTTTCGAAGAAGCCCGCGGTCAGCAGGAAGGGAGTGTGTGAGTCGATCGGCGCGCTCTCGGTCAGCCACTCCTGCGCCCGTTCGACGACGTACTCGCAGTAGGAGTTGGATACGTCGAACTCGTCGTAGCCCAGCCTGGCTGGGAACGACGTCTCGTGCTGCATGCCGAAAAGTGCTGAATACCAACCATGCTCGTGCAGGATGTGCGGCAGCGTGCGTACCCCGGCACGGTACTCGAAGCCGTGATGGGCCAGACCGACCAAGCCGTTGCTGTGCGGATAGCGGCCGGTGAACAGCGAGCCGCGCGAGGGGGAGCACAGCGGGGCGGTGGCGTGGGAGCGGGTGAACACGATTCCCTCGGCGGCCAACTGGTCCAGGCGCGGGCTCGACACCCCGGGAAATCCGTAGGCACCCAGGCATCTGCCCAGGTCATGCCAGTGGACGATCAGCAGGTTGTCGCGGCTCGGCTGGCTCACGCAGGCGCCTCCGTTTCGGATCGTTGGGGTCTAGCTTGCCCCGCCGAGTGACCGTGCCGACATCCGGCGTCCCGCGCAAGGGTTATCAACTGCGGGAATCTTGCGCGCGTCACGGATTGTGCGGCACACCCACTGCGCGGTACACGTATTCGGGCGGGACGTTGAAGGCGAGCTGCCTGGTAGGCAGCCGGGTCAGGACGTCCTCGGGAATGTCCACCTTGTACGTCAGAGAAAGCTGCCCGCTGAACTGGGGGTCGACGGTGGCGATGTCGACCTCCAAAGTGATTCCACTACTGCTGATTTCCGCTGTCACAGCGCCTTGCTGCGTATCTTTCCACTGCACATCCATGGCGCGACCGGCCACCTTGGGCACACTCGACAGGGTAGCCACCGCGCGTTGCGAGGTGAACACTACGGACCCCACGTAGCTCGCGATGGCGCCGCTCGCGCGGTGCCCGGGCACCTTTCCGGTGAAGCGGCGCGTCACCGGAACGTAGTCGGCGAGGTAGATGATGCCCTCGCCTTCGAACTGCTCGCGCATCTCGCGCGGAAGTTTGCCGATGCCGAACAACCTGCGCAGGAATATGGCCACGCCGAAGATCGTGCCAGATCTCGTGGTACTGAAGAAGGGATGCACTCGAGAAAATCCTGGTTGATCGCCTCTGTCGTCGCCGCGGTGATCGTCTACGCGACGATGTGGATCGGCTATGCCCAGAACTGGGCGTGGCTGGACACCGTCGACACCGACCTGCTGCAGACCTTCCACAACATCGGGGCCAGCCGCCCCGGGTGGGTGTCGTTCTGGGCGGTGTTCTGCACCGTGTTCGGGCCGAACGGTTTTCGGGTGGTCGCGTTGGTGCTGTTCGTCGTGGCGCTGGTTCGTCGCAATACCGCGACGGCGGTGTTTCTGTTTGTCACCATCGGGTTGATGGGGATTGTCACCGAGGTCGCCAAGTCCATCGCGGGCCGTCCGCGCCCGGCGATGGCCCTGGTCTACGGTGCGTCGACATCGTTTCCATCCGGGCACGCACTGGGCGTGATGGTCGGTGTGCTGGCACTGCTCACCGTGTTCTGGCCCGTCCTGGCTCCCCGGTGGCGCACGGTTCTGGCGATTCTGGGTGGTGTGCTGATCGTGCTGGTCGGTTCGGCGCGGGTGGTGCTCAATGTCCATCACCCGTCCGACGTCCTGGCGGGGTGGGCGCTCGGCTACCTCTACTACCTGGTGTGGGTGCGGCTGGCGCCGCCGCGTGGTCTCAGGCCAGCGGCCGAAAGACCGGCAGCGCCCGATACTTCGAGGTGAAGGTCACGCGGTCGTAGGTGTCACCGACCTCACCGTCGCGGGCCAGCGGCGTCGGCCCGTCGACCGCTTCGAACGAGAACTCCGGCACCTGCATCTCGTGGTAGAGCGGGCTTCGGACCAGACGCCCCAGCAGGATTGCGGTCAGAATGCGCACCTTACTCAGCCGCTTACCGGTTTCCAGGATGCGGACGTCGATCAGCCCGTCGTCCATGCGGGTGCGCCGTGCCGGCGCGAATCCCGTTGGGAGATAAACGGAATTGCCTAAGAAGAACAGGGAGGTCTGCAGCGTCTTGTTGTCGTAGCGGATCCGTACGGGCTTCTCTTTGCGGAGCGTGTGCATCATCGCGTACAGGCCGGCCAGCGGCTTGCCGATCTTGTGTTCGAGCTTTTCCCGGGTGCGTACGAACGCGGGGTAGGCGCCGATGCTGGCGGTGTTGATGACCATCTGGTCCTCGTTGAGGCAGACCAGGTCCACACATGACACAGTGCCGGTGCGGATGGCGGTCACGGTGCGATCGACAGTGTCGCAGCCGATGTCCTTGGCGAAGTGGTTGAACGTCCCGGCGGGGAAGACAGCCAGCGGCAAGCCCGCGGATACCGCGATCGACGCCGCGCAGGCCACCGTCCCGTCGCCGCCGCCCACGCCGAGCACTTCGGCGCGCTGGGCCGCTTCACGCAGCACGGTTTCGGGATCGTCGTCTTCGCCGAGTTCGACGATCTCGGCCTTGGGGAGCTTCGCGCGGACCTCGTCGATCACCCGGGTGCCGGTCCCGCTGCCCGAGGCCGGGTTGATGACCAGGACGACGCCTTGGCCCTCGGGGCGTTCCGGGGTGTCTACGCGGAGTGGCTCGGTGGTGGGCAATTTCGCCGGCACGATCGGTGGAACCAGTCGCCCACCGAGCACCGCGATCGCGGCGCCGATGCCGAAGCCGGCGAACACGTCGCCGGGGTAGTGCGCGCCGGTGGCGACCCGAGACAGGCCGACCAGGCCGGCGAGCAGCGCCAGGCCCAGGCCCAGCGGCGGGCTCTCCAGGCCGACGCCGACGGCGAAGGCGGCCGCACTGGCCGAATGACCGGAGGGCAGCGAGCTGGACGTGGGCATTCTGCGGGCCCGTCGCATCAGGGGCACCAGGGTGGTGTTGGGTCGTTGACGCTTCCACACGCGCTTGGCGACCTGGTTGGTGACCAGGCTGGTGACTGCGAGGGTGACCACACCACGGCCGGCGCCTCGGCGCGCTGACGGCGATCCGGTCGCGGTCAGTGCGGCCGCGATGGCGAACCACAGCTTGGAATGGTCGGCGGCCCGGGTCAGGACGGGCATCGCCCTGTCCAACAGCGGGGTCGGTGATTCGGCGACGGCCTCGAACACCTCGCGGTCCAGGGTCCCCAGTCCGCCGGTGATCTGACGGATGCCCCGACCTTCCAGCAAGCTTCGCGATCTCATCAATCCAACGTAGCCGGATCAGGACTTGGGATCGCGAGCTGGCTCCTCGTCGGCTTTGCTGTTCGGCACGATGATGCGCCGGGTGGCGACGGGCTTACCGTCCGCCTTGGTGACCTGAGGCTGCGGCGGCGGTGTGGTGATCCGGCCTTGAACGGGTGCGCCGTTCTTCACCGACGGGACGGACACTCGCTTGGTGTCGGCCTTGGCGTCCTTCTCCGACCCGCCCGCGCCGTGCATCGCGCCCGGCGGAATCATGGGCATACCGCCCATACCGCCGGTCGTCATCGGCGCCGGCGCGGCCATCCGCGGTGGCGGCACTGCGGTGTTGGCGGCCGAGGGCGACGTGCCCGCCGACGGAACCGGGGGTGGGCCGAGCATCGCGGTCGGCGTGGTGCCGCCGAGGCCGCCACCACCTCCGCCTGCGGACCCTCCGCCAGCGCCGGATTCGCCTGGTGTTTCCCCGAATTCACCGAGCGGGTCGGTGAGGCTGGCCTTGTCGAGCTCGGCTGATGCGCCGCCGGCCTGCTGCATCATGCCCATGCCGGCCTGCATCGCCTGCTGGGCACCCTGGGCGAGCTGCTGGGGAATCTGGGCCAAGGGTTGCAGCGCGCCGCCCATCGCACCGGCCAGAGCGCCGGCGAGCTGGGAGGCCATCTGCGGGAGCTGCTGCGCCATCTGATCGGCGCCCTGTCCGGCAACACCTTTCATTTGGGCATCGGCTTGCTCGTCCTGCGCGGGGAACTTGGCTGCGGCGTCGGCGGTCTTGGAGTCGCGCTTGGCGTGCTCTTCGATGCTCTCGGTGTTGTCTTTGGGGTCACCGAGATTGGCGGACAGCCCAAGCACGCGAAGCAGTTGCTCGATGGGAGTCATCCCGGCGACGAGAGGATCGGAGGTGATGGGTGGCGGCGGCAGGTTTCCGCCCTGGGCTGCGAGATAAGCGCCCGCGCTCGCGCTGAGCTGTCCTGCTCCACCACCGCTCATGGGTGCACCTCTCCCTTCAGGGCCAGGCTCAAGGCCTGAAACCACGCGAAGTGGTAGTTGGCAGCGGTCTTTTCGTTCTTGATCAGGGCGTCGATGGTCGCCAGGAGCTGCCAGTTGCCGACCTTAGCCGCGTCGACATGATCGGGGTAGTCACCCAGAACCTGGCTGGCGACGGCGGCGAGGTTCTCGCGCAGCAGCTCGACTTCGGAGTCCAGATAACCGGTGCCGGTCGATGCGGCCTTGGCCAGGGTGTGGGCCAGGCGCGGCAACCCGTCGCGCCATTTGGTGGCTTGGGCGAGTTCCCAGCCGAGTTCGTCGACCTCGTCGATGTCGCGGGCCCGGATGGACATCTGTGTGGGTTCGGTGTCCTCGACGGGCGGGAGGTATTCGCCGGGGGTGTACGTGGCGGTCAAGGTGGTCTCGCCGAGCAGCCCTACCAGGGTCCGGCTTCGCAGACGCGGCTTCAGCAGCTTGACGCCGGTGGGGATTTCGATGTTCGGGGGGATCCAGCCGCTCGCGAGGTCGGTGACCAGCGCGGTGTTGCCGTCCTCGCGGTCGCCGATGGCCCAGCGCAGCTTTGGTTCTTGACGGGCGACGGCGTCGAGGAGGCGCTGCAGGCGCTGCTGCTCCTGGGTCAGTGCGGCCCCAGCGCCGGCCACAGCGCCGGTAGCGGTTGCCGCCAAGGCGCTTTCGGTGATGCCGGTGGGAGCTTGGACTGAGGTGCCCGGGGCGGTGGGTGCTTGGCGGACGACGGCGGGCTGGCCGAGCTGAGTGCCGCTCGACGGGTGCACGGGTGCCGATGCGGGGGCTGCCGCCGAGGACACGGGGGGCGGGGCCGCGGGTGCGGTGGCGGCGGCGGCCGGGCGGAGGTCGGCGCCGTAGGCGGGCAGGGGGCCGGCGGGTGCTGCTGCGGCGGTCGACGGCATGACGGGCGCTTGGGCGGCGGGTGCGGCCATGTAGGTCTGAGTGGTGTCGGCCGCTGGTGCGGCTGGCGCAGGGGCGGCATCGTAAGTCGTTGTGGCGTGGGCATTTTCGAAGAGCGGCGCTCCAGCTGACGGCGTGGTGTACGCCGGCGGTGCTGCCAAGCTCTCGGGGTGGATCGGGGCCTGCGGCTGCATCGCGTGCGCGGCGGTATTCGAAAGTCCTTCTGCGCCAGACGACATCGGGCCGCCTGCCTGAGCGCCAGAGTTGAAGTTCTGGGCGAAGCCTTCGGGAGAGAGTGCGTTGGTGGGGGCTGAGGTCGAGGGGAGAGAGGAGGACTGCGGCATGCTGAGATTGGGGCCGCCCGTGCCGGTGGCGCCAGGAGCGGCGATGCCTCCACTTCCGCC
This sequence comes from Mycobacterium sp. BK086, assembly GCA_004362315.1. GTDB lineage: Bacteria > Actinomycetota > Actinomycetes > Mycobacteriales > Mycobacteriaceae > Mycobacterium. The sequence continues at coordinate 80,720 of SNWL01000006.1, read as the reverse complement.
GCCACCTGCGACCGTCGAGGGCATTGCAGTTTGGGATGCACCAGGTGAGGAGTCTGCGGAGATTGCTGGCGATGTAGAGCCCACGTGCGCATTCGCTGAGACGTTTTGGGAAGGCCCCGAATCCGCGGCCGGGCCCTGCACCGGCCCTGAGTTGCCGGTGTGAACAACGCCGAACGGCGCCTTGGTCGGCTGCACAGGACCTGCTCCGACTTCGCCCGGGGAGTCAATCGGCGAAGTCTTGCCGGTGTTAAGCAGCGTGGACATTCCTCCGCTTGTCGGGCCGCCTTGCGCCCCACCGGCGGATTGTCCGGGTCCTCCTTGAGTCGAGTCGCCGCCCGACATTGCGTCTGCACTGCTGCCCGGGAGGCCCGACGTTGCTCCATCAGACTTACCCAGTAGGGCGCTAACTTGTTGGCGGACAGATGCCTCATTCGGTGACCGAAACGCCTGGTCAAGGTCTACGCCGTTGCTCTTTGCGAATTGATGTGCGCTCTGGCCTGAACCCTGGCTATCAAGCACCTGTTGGATATCGCCAAAAATACGGTCGCTGCAGCTGGCAGCACGGCTATTTGCTTGCGTCTGCGCGTCCATTACGGCGTGGACGATTTTTCCCAGCTTGATCGGAGCAGGGTCTTTCGACTGCTGGATGTCGTGAATTGCTGAGTTGCCATGCTGCGCAATCTCACTCAATTGTGTCCGAAGGTATTGAGTCGATCGATGCGCCGCGTCGTAGGAGTGCTGATTGACGCCATTCTTCTCCGAAACCGCTCGGGCCGACGTTTCGCCAGCCTGGAACGCATCTCGAGTGTCGTCGGCTGTCACACCTTCTTGCTGTGCCAGCGGACCGGTCCGGATTGATTGCAGAACGTCTGCGTAACTGTCGAATTCAGTGCTGATGGTCCCGCGATTGAGCCCTGCCGATGCAAGGGTCGTGAGCGAAGCCACGCTCGGCCATTGATGGCCGACGAGCAGTTCCGACCATTCACCAGGAGGCAAATCACTCATTTGCACGCCTGTTTTATTGCGGCGTCGGACGAATCCGCCTGCTTAAGAAAGGGATCGAGTTCTGCTTGCGATGCTTCGCCGAGCTGGTCGATCGCGATGTTCTGGAACGCGTTCGCAGCCGCTATGACCTGCCCTCGAAGGTCTTCGGGCGTTGCTGGATTGGCATCAATTGTGCGCAAGAGAAAACTGCTGCTCTCGCTCAATGCCAGGCGGACGTTGACGGCAACGGCGATGACTCCCGTGGGGTCATCCCCTCCGTTTTTCTTGCCCGTGGCGTTAAGCGCGCGATCGGTTCTGCCATACGCGTCGCAGACAGCCTTCTTCGCGTCCGCTACTTGCTGCTCGCTATAGGTCTTGGCCGCCGGGGTCTCGGGCTTCGGCGCCGGCCGGAACCACGCGCCAATCGCCACCGCAACAGCGATCACCGCGATGACGATGGCGACGATGGCCGGCAGCTTCGACGGCCCGCGTGAAGGGGAAGGTGCCGGCCACTGGGCTGGTCCTGAAGGCGCGGGTCCGTACGGTCCTTGCGACATGGTCGAAATCGTATCCTTTGCGTTTGCCGGAGCGCTATTCACCAACATCCGCAATACCCACTCCGACCAGCCAGTACACCCAGTTCAGGCGCATGCGGGACCGTCGAAAACCCAGCAAACCGCGCACACATCGTTAGCTGGCCCAGACCCGACCGTCACCGAACCTTGACTTGACCCCTCAGCGACCTCCCAGACACCATGAATCGATGCGTCGAGTCGCCGTTTCGCTGTCTGCTGCCTTCACCGCGGCGGCTCTTGCGCTGTCCTCAGCCCCGCCCAGCCACGCCGAAACCCCGTGGTTTCAGGCCAACGTCGGCAACGCCACCCAGGTCCTCTCCGTCGTCAGCACCGGCGGTGCCACCGCCAAGATGGACGTCTGGCAGCGCGGCGCCAACGGCTGGCAGCCCGTCCTCGTCGGCGTCCCCACACACGTCGGCGCCAACGGCATGGTCCCGCAGTCCCACGACGGCGAATCGAAAACGCCGATGGGCATCTTCACCCTCGACTTCGCCTTCGGCACCAAGCCCAACCCCGGCGGTGGCCTTCAGTACGTCCAGGTGACCCCGGACTACTGGTGGGACGGCGACATGAAGAGCCCGACCTACAACACCATGCAGGTTTGCAAGAAAGCCGACTGCGCGTTCGACACCAACCCGGCCAGCGGCACCGAGAACCTCTACATCCCGCAGTACGCCCACGCCATCGTGATGGGTGTGAACAAGGCGCGCGTGCCCGGCAACGGCGGCGCCTTCTTCGTCCACACCACCGACGGCGGACCGACCGCGGGCTGCGTCTCGCTCGACGACGACACCTTGGTCAAGATCATGCGCTGGCTGCAGCCCGGTGCGCTGATCGCCGTCGCTAAGTAGTGGCGATCGCCGCGCCCGCGGTCGCCTTGAAGTTCAGCGCCTCCGTAGACATCGTGATCTCGTAGGTCCGGTCGTAGCCGGTCTTGCTGATCTTCCAGCCGTCGGCCGTCTTGCGGTAGCGGTCGCGGTAGAACGCCGCGCCCTCCAGCACGAAATTGAACTCCGGCACGATCACCCGGTCCTGCAGGTACCAGATGGCCTCGGCCTCATCGCCGTCCACGCTGATCTCCGGATGCGTGACCCGATGCTCGGTCAGCACGCCGGCCGGCATCGACTTGGCCATGAACGCCACCAGATCCTTGCGGTTGGTGAAGTGATGCTCCTCGCCGAGCGACGACCCGTAGTCACCGACGATGTCCTCGGTCAGGGTGTCGGCGAAATCGTCCCAATGCTTGGTGTCCAGTGCCCGCAGATAGCGGTACTTCACCTGTTTGATCGCTTCGATCGCTTCCACATCAGCCATGTCGGTCATTGCAGCACACCGAATGTGTCGACGGGGAGAGTTGTCCCGGTGACAATGTTCCCAGCCCGGGGGTAGCCAACCGTCAGGAGTCGCCGATGTCTGGACCGGATCAGCCCGACACCAGTAGGCCCGACGCCACCGTCCAGCAGTCCAACTTCATCGACAGCTTCCTGCGGTCGCCGTTCTCGGGCATCGCGCCCTGGATTCTGATGGCGATCATGTCCGGGCCCGGCCGCTTCGGGCAGGCCGCCGCCGCTGCACTGGCGTTGACCCTCATCGTGATGTGGGCGGGCAGCCGGCGCGGCATCAAGGTGCATTCCCTCGAAGTCTTCGGCGCGGTGGTGTTCGCGATCTTCGTCGGCCTGGGCATCCTAGGCTCGCCGACTCTCATCAGCTGGCTGGAGCTGTGGGCCGGCGAGATCACCAATGGATCCCTGGCCGCCTACGCGTTGGCCACCATCGTGATCCGGCGTCCGTTCACCATCTCCTACGCCCGCGACACCGTCGACCCCGAACACTGGAACAGTCCACTGTTCGTCCGGGTCAACTACATCTTGAGCTCGGTGTGGGCCGGTGCGTTCTTGATCAACACCCTTGTCGGCTCATTCGGCGACGCGGTGCTGCACGACGGCGACAACTTCTGGACCGGCTGGATCGTCCAGCTCGCCGTCACGTTGGTCGCCGTCGCGATCACCGAGTTCTATCCCGACTACGCGCGAGCGAAATTCCTTGCCGCAGCGGGCGAATCAGTCGACGACCCGCCGTCATTCGGCAAGTTGTTGGACTGGCTGCCCGGCTTCGTCATCGGTATCGGTATCGCCGGCTGGGTCAGCGATTCGTTCTCCGCGGGCATCGGCATCGCGCTCATCGTCGTCGGCGTCGTGGCCGGCGCAGTGATGCGAAAGTTGTTCCCGGAACAGGAAGAAACGAAGTGAAGGACCTTAGCGAAGGTCGTCTTCGTAGCGCTGGGCGATGGCAACGAGCTCCTCGCGAACCGTTGACGGCGGCAGCGCGTTGATCCGTGCGTAGAGACGACGACGCGTCATGGACCGCTTCATATCGTTGCGGAACTTCGCAATCGACGACATTGTTCTCAACTCCTTGATGACCCCTGGTTCTGCAGGGGCGTATTTGCTGTTTAGACGTTCCTCGATCAGGGATCGCCTGTCAGAGGAACCCCTTGATCGTTCTTGTTAATTTCGTGTAAATCAACTTCTGCCATGTGAGATTGGCTACAGCACAACGTTTTCCCAGCTCGTCTGTCGACAGAGGTGTGACGACGGACACCACCGCCCGGCGGGGGTGACGGAGTTCGCTGACTACTTTGGGGCTCAGCCCTGCAGGTACTTGGTGACCATGTCGACCAATAGCTGACGCTCCCGCTGCCATTCGAGATGCGAGTTGACGATCATCTCGACAAGCACCATGCCGCGCAGCGACGACCAAATCACCTCTGCCACAACAGGGTCATCGGAGATCAGTCGTCCGAGTTCGTTGATTGCGGTGTTGATCTCCAGCAGATGCCGTTTGGCGCTGTCGCCGTGGGTGCCTCGGGTCGCGCGCAGAATCTCGAACGCCGCCAACGATGTTGGGCTGCTGTAGCAGCGGAACGCGGTGTCGACGACGACCTCGATCCGTTCTCGTAACCCCAGATCGGCGACGTCAACCTCGCCGAGACTCTTCAGCAGTCCAGCCACACCCTCGTCGACGACGGCCATCAGCAGACCGTCGCGGTCACCGAAGTGGTACTGGATCACGCCCCAGGTGACCCCGGCCCGCTCGGCGACGTGCTTGGCGGTCGCTGCCGGAAACCCCTCTTCGACCACGCAGCGGACCGTCTCGCCGATGATCATCGCCCGGGTGTCATCGCCGCGCTTGCGCGGCGCCTGGGTTTGTCGCGTGGGAGGAGTGCCGAGCGCCTTCACATCGTTGACTTTATAACATTGACCCGACTATGTTTCGCGTTATGAGCCAGCCCCTCAGCCGCTACGCCCAGTTGTCCAGGGAAGAACTTGCCGTCCTCGTCCCCGAATTGCTCCTGATCGGGCAGATGATCGACCGCTCCGGCATGGCCTGGTGCATTCAGTCGTTCGGGCGCCCCGAAATGCTGCAGATCGCCATCGAGGAGTGGGCCGGGTCCAGCCCGCTCTACACCAAGCGCATGCAGAAGGCCCTCAAGTACGAGGGCGTCGACATCATCACCATCTTCAAGGGCCTGCAGCTCGACATCGGCGCCCCACCGCAGTTCATGGACTTCCGCTACACCGTCCACGACCGCTGGCACGGCGAATTCCACCTCGATCACTGCGGCGCCCTGCTCGACGTCGAGCCGATGGGCCCCGACTACGTCAAAGGCATGTGCCACGACATCGAGGACCCCACCTTCGACGCCACCGCCGTGGCCACCAACGCCAAGGCGCAGGTGCGGCCCATCCACCGCCCGCCGCGCACGCCCGCCGATCGCATGCCGCACTGCGCGTGGACCGTCATCATCGACGAGTCCTACCCCGAGGTGAGCAGCATCCCGGCACTGGACATCGTGGCCAAGACCAACGCGGCCAATTGGGAACTGGCACCCATCGATCCGAACGATGAAGGCCAGGCGGACTATTCGGGCGCGCTGCTCTCCGATGTCGATTTCGGGGCCTTCTCGCACTCCGCCCTGGTACGCATCGCCGACGAAGTGGTGCTGCAGATGCACCTGCTGAACCTGTCGTTCGGGATCGCGGTGCGGGCCCGCGCCGGCGACAACATCGAACTGGCCACCGATATCTGCACCAAGCAGCTCATCGGCATCGCCGGGGTAGCGGCCGAGCGCATTCAGCGAGCCCTCAAGCTGCCCAACGACTTTGACGGCCTGGCCAAAGTCATCGAGCTGCACCCGCTGTTCAACCCCGCGGGCTATGTGGTCGCCGAGGTCGAAGGCGGCCGGCTGCACGTGCATCCCTCACCGTCGCATCGCGATGCGTCGTGGGTGTCGCTGTGCTCACCGGCATCTCCAGCACCGTTGCAGGCCATCGCAACTGCGATCGACCCGCATATCGCGGTGCGGCTGTCCGGAACCGGCGACGACTGGACGGCCGAGTTCGAGAAGACCGCCACCGCCGCCAAGGACTCGCCCGAGGTGGAGGTCACCAAGTTCAGCCAGGGCGTCACGTTCGAGTTCCAAGAGCGGCGTTCGCTACCGCTTACGGTGGTGTAGCCCGATGGCCCACCGGGTCGTGCAATGGGGCACCGGGGCGGTGGGTGTCGAGGCGATTCGCGGCATCCTCGACCATCCGGACCTGGAATTGGTCGGAGTCAAGGTCTATTCCGACGACAAGGTCGGCATCGACGCCGGTGTCTTGGCCGGGCGTGACCCGACCGGCGTCGCCGCCGCCAACGATGTCGACACCGCCGGCGTCGACGCTGTGCTCTACGCCCCACGCCATCCGTCGGTCGACGATGCCGTCGCGATCCTGGCGTCCGGGGCCAACCTGATCACCACGGCGTTCGCGTTCCACCCCGCCCGGATGGTACCGCCCGACCGTGATCGTTTGCAGCAGGCCTGCATACAAGGCAACAGTTCTCTGCACGGCACCGGTCTGAACCCGGGCAACCTCGGCGTCGTCGTCCCGATAGCGCTGACCGGACTGTCCCGGAGCATCGAGCACGTCACGGTGCAGGAGCGCGCCGACTGGTCGGTCTACGACAGTGTCGAGATCACCTTCGACCAGATGAAGTTCGGCAGCCCGCTCGACACCGTCAATGCCCAGACCGACGGCTTACGGTTCACGAGTCAGCTTTTCCAAGAACAAGTTTGGCTGCTCGGAGACGCACTAGGGCTCTGTGTCGACGAGGTCATCACCGATCTGGAGGTGATCCCGGCCAGCGCCGATCGCGACGTCTGCGGGCGCATCTTGCGCGCCGGTACCGTCGCCGGTCAACACTGGCGATGGTCGGGACTGCGCAACGGCCAGGAGGTCGTGGCCGTCGAAACCCTCTGGACCGTAGGTGAACCCCAGCCCAAGCACTGGCCCACACCCCAGCACGGCTGGACCGTCACCATCGAAGGCACACCCTCGATGCAGGCTCATCTGATGACACTGGCCAGTTTTCGCCGCGACGTTCCGCTGGCCGAGCACGTCCGCTCAGCCAGCGTGGCGACCGCGATGCAGGCTGTGAACGCCATTGGGGCGGTGTGCAACGCCGCTGCCGGCTTTGTCACCATGGCCGACCTGCCGCTGAGCCTTTACCGCCGTTGAAACAGGGTGTCCCGCAGCGGCTCTGATGTTGGTGATCGCGGTGGTCACCGCCGTGCTCACCTGATTGCGTGCCGTATTCAGCGTCGTGCGCGCTGAGTCCATCCCCGCCACGATCGCCGCCCGCACACTGTGCGTGCTCGCCAGGGTGGTGGCCGTCGCGTTCGCGGCCTGCACCACACCCAACAGCCCCGTCTCGAACGCCTGGAACGCCACCGCGGAGACGACGTTGATGGCCTCGACGGTGGCGACCTGCAGGAGACCATGTGCCCCAACCGGAACCGTCGGCACGCCGGGCGGTTGGTCGAGCGCGGCCAGGATCGTGTTGCGCGCCGCGCCGGGTGTCGTCTGACCGGAGAACACATCCATCAACTGCACGACCGCGACCTCGAGGGTGTTTTGCGCCTTGGGCAGAACAAGATTCAGATCGTTGCCGATGATGCCCTCGGCGGCCGCGTCGGCCGGGAGTGTGACTGCTGAGGCTGCCGCGCCGAGCGACCCCGCGAGATTGCCGGTCTGGAACAAGGTTTGGAGGAATGTGCCGGGCGCCTCGGCCACGCCGATCGGCACCGTCACCGCACCCTGCACGATGAAGGGGCAGATCAGACTGCAGAACGTCAGCTGATTTCGCAGGAACGCCAGCGGTATCGCGCCGATCGGAGCGGCGGCCAATTCGATGTCCGGCGCAGTGACTGTGGCGATGCGGGCTTCGACCGGCGGCGCCAGTGGAGCAATCGAGAGCGCCACGATCGCGGTGGCCGCCGAGCTGCTGAGGAAACGGGTTCGCACGGAAGCAGACATAGTTCGGACACGGTTTCGCTCGTCGCGAAGTTCAACTTTGTCGACTCAGGGCGCGAACACGCGCACACTGGCAGCTATGGAGAACAACGGACCGTTCGGGTTCGATCCCGACGATATCGATCGCGTCGTGCGCCAGGCCAGCGAAGGCCTTCGCGACGCGTTCGGGCAGTTCCTGAACAACTCGGGGAGCAACGCCGGCTTCGGCGTGCTGTTCGACGAGTTCACCCGCAGGTCGCGGCCCCGTACGGAACCGGAGACCGCGGGCGAGGCCGGTGACGGTGTGTGGGCCATCTACACCACCGACGCCGACGGCAAGGCGCATGTCGAGCAGGTCTACCACAGCGAACTCGACGCGCTGCGCGCCAACAAGCACAACACCGACGCCAATCGCAGCGTGCGATTCCTGCCCTACGGCATCGACGTCAGCGTCCTCGACGCTCCGACCATTGCCGATGAGAAGGCCGACGAGGCCGAGTAGCTAGACCGTCAGGACCATCCGGTAGCGCGCACGGCCCTCGTCCATCGCGGCGTAGGCCTCGGCGGCCTCGGCCAGCGGCAGCTCCTGGATGCGCGCCCGCACGCCGGACTGCACCGCGAAATGCAGGGTGTCCTCCACATCGGCCGAGGTGCCGGACGGATGGCCGACCACGCTGAAATTGCCGAACAACAGATCGCCCGGGGTGATCGGCAGCGGATCGAACGTGGCGCCGATGATCACCAGCTCGCCCTGGGGTGCCAGCCCGGGAACCGTGGCCGCCATCGCCGCGGAGTTGGCCGCGGTCGCCAGCACCACCTGTGCGCCGCCGAGCGCTTGCAGTGCCGCGCCGACGTCTTCGGCCGTCGAGTCCACGTAGTGGTGGGCACCCAACTCCTTGGCGTCTTTCTCCTTGGCCGCGCCGCGAGCGATCGCGATGGTTTCGAACCCCATCGCGCGGGCCCACTGAATGCCCAGATGGCCGAGCCCGCCGATGCCCAGGACCGCAACCCGATCCCCGGCGACCGCGCGCGTGTGGCGTAGCGCGTTGTAGGTCGTCACGCCAGCGCATCCCATCGGGGCGGCCTCGGCGAATGACAGCTCGTCGGGAATCCGGGCCAGCGCGGTACGTGGCACGATCACCGACTCCGCGTAGCCACCCGGGTAATTCCAGCTGGGCACCTCGAGATTCACGCACTGCATGAACTGGCCCTTGCGACAGGGCAGACACTTGTTGCAGTTGCCGCCGAACCAGCCGACCGCCACCCGGTCACCGACCGTGAATCCGTCCACACCAGAACCCAATTCGGCGATGGTCCCGGCGATCTCGTGCCCCGGGGTGATGGGCCAGGTCAAGTTCGGGAAGGCGCCGCTGACGAACGCATGATCGGTGCCGCACACCCCGCAGGCGTTGACGGCGATACGCACGTGGTCCGGCGGCGGCGAGTTGGTGTCCACCTCCGCCAGTTCCAACGGTCCGCCTGCTGATTTCACGTGTACGGCGCGGTGGGTGGGCATCGCTCTCCTCGGTCGGGCTGGGTCTGCTGACATTAACTCAGAACGTCACCGAGATAATCCTCAATCGAGAATGCGGCGGGCGACATTGGTGCTCACCAGGTCCAGCAACTCGTCAGCCCGGCCGGCCAGGATGGTCCGGATCGCATACAGCGTGAACCCCTTGGCCTGCTCCGCGGAAATCGCTGGCGGAATGGACAATTCCTGACGCGACACCACCACGTCGACCAACGCCGGACCGTCATGTGCCAACGCGTCGGCCACCGCCTGCTCCAGATCAGCGGGCTCTTCGACCCGGCGCCCGAAGAGCCCGATGGCCTGCGCGACGGCACCGAAGTCCGGGTTCTTCAAGTTGGTGCCGAAGTTGACCACGCCCGCGGCCTTCATCTCCAGCTCGACGAAGTTCAGCGACGAATTGTTGAAGACGATCACCTTCACCGGCAGCTTGTTCTGCACAAGCGTGAGCAGCTCGCCGAACCCCATCGTCAGCCCGCCGTCACCGGCCAGCGCGATCACCTGCCGCCCGGGGTAGGCGGTCTGCGCGCCGATCGCATGCGGCAGCGCGCAGGCCATCGTCCCGTGCGTGAACGAGCCGCTGATCCGGCGTCTGCCGTTCATCGTCAGATACCGCGCCGTCCAGATCGTCGGCGAGCCGACGTCGAAGGTGAAGACGGCATCGTCGGTGGCAAGCCGATTCACCACTCCGGCAACATATTCCGGCCGGATCGGGGTGCGGTCGCGGTCGTTGACCGCCAGAGCATCCAGCGACTTGCGGGTCCGCTGGTAGTGGTGCAACGACTTGTCCAGATGCGTGCGGTCCTCCTTGCGGGACAGCAACGGCAGCAGCGCGTCGATGGTGTCTTTCACCGATCCGACCAAGCCGTGATCGACGGGTATCCGGCGTCCGAGATGGCTGCCCCGGATGTCGACCTGGATGACCTGAGCATCGTCGGGATAGAACTGCGAGTACGGGAAATCGGTGCCCAGCATGAGCAGGACATCGGCTTCCTTGATCGCCTTGTACCCGGAGGCAAATCCCAGCAGCCCGGTCATCCCGACATCGAACGGGTTGTCGTATTCGATGTGGTCCTTGCCCCGGAAGGCATGCACGATAGGCGAATTCAGCGTATCGGCGAGCCGGATCAATTCGTCATGAGCCCCGGCAGTGCCCGCGCCGCCGAGGATCGTCACCCGCGATCCCGCGTTCAACATGCTCGCAGCGCGGCGCAGCGACTCGTCGTCAGGGCGAAGGACCGAACGAGTCGGCAGCACAGGCCGGGTGTTCCAGGCACGGTCGGGCAGCTTGGCCAGGAACACCTCGCCCGGAATCACCAGCACCGCAACGCCGTTTTCTTCGACCGCGGTCCGCATCGCGATCTCGATCAGGCGCGGCGCCATCTCCGGCGTACTGACCAACTCGCAGTACACGCTGCACTCGCGGAACAACTCCTGCGGATGCGTCTCCTGGAAGTAGCCGGTGCCGACCTCATTCAGCGGAATGTGCGCGGCGATCGCCAGCACCGGGACGCGGGTGCGTTGGGCGTCGTAGAGGCCGTTGATCAGATGGGTGTTGCCGGGCCCGCAGCTACCGGCGCACACCGCCAGCCGGCCGGTGAGTGCGGCATCGGCGGTGGCGGCGAACGCCGCGGTTTCCTCGTGGCGCACGTGCTCCCAGGTGATCCCGCCGTCAGATCGCCGGATCGCATCGGTGAACCCGTTCAGACTGTCGCCGGGAAGTCCGTAGACGCGGCTGACGCCGCTCGACTGCAACGCTGCAAGGAGGTGCTGCGCGACAGTCGGCATAGCTAGATCTCGGCGACTGCGGTCGCTGCAGCCTGCGGGAGTTGCTCGTCCTCAGTCCGGTGGCGATCGATCGCGAAGCACAGCAGGCTGGCCACGAAGGCGATGACGGTGATCGCCGCAGCCAGCACCGACGGCCCACCCCAGCTGGGCGACAGTGTGCTCAGGAACAGGGCGAACGCCACGATCGCGGACAGATTCAGCATCAGGCCCAGCGTACGGAGAGCCTCGCCCGAAGCGCTATCCCCATCAGTCATTTGTCGTCCTCAGTCGTCGGGTTGTGCTGGCTTTATATCCCCACCCGCACGCCGGTCGAAACGCGTTACCTGCTACCTGGAAGAGCAGGTTGGGGGCGAACCCCAATGAAATCGGCAGCGTCGCGGCGGATAACTGGAGGTGTCACGCATTCAATCGACGAAAGAAGTCGATCATGAGGAAATCCGCCGTCGTCGCGACCCTTGCCGGTGCCCTGACAGCCGTTGGGCTGGGTATGGCCGGTGTCGCCGACGCCTCCGACACAGCGCCGTCCTGCCCGACGGCGTACGAGTGCCTCCAGACAGGGCCGGACCCGTCGGTGCCTTACGGCACCGATCCGTCGGTTCCGTACGGTGTGGGCAACTGGAACAGCCCGGTCCCGTTCGGGCACGGCTCGAGCTCCTACAGCGGTGGCGCTGTCTAACCGATTTCAGAACCGGGGGTGGTGGCAGGCAGCGAAATGGCCGGGCTCCAGCTCGGCCAGTGCGGGCTCTTCGGTGCCGCAGATGTCGGTGGCGAAGACGCAGCGGGTGTGGAATCGGCACGCCGGGGGTGGGTCGATCGGGCTGGGCACATCGCCTTCGAGGGGGATCCGTTCCCGGGCGATGTTCCTGCGGGGGTCCGGGATTGGGACCGCCGAGAGCAGGGCGTGGCTGTAGGGGTGCAGAGGATGCTCGTAGAGCCCGTCGGCATGTGAGAGCTCGACGATCTTGCCGAGGTACATCACGGCGACCCGGTCCGACACATGCCGCACGACTCCCAGATCGTGAGCCACGAACAGATAGGACAGGCCGAACTCGTCCTGTAGCTCCTCGAACAGATTGACGATCTGGGCCTGGACCGACACGTCGAGGGCGGAGACCGGTTCGTCGGCGATGATGAGTTTGGGTTGCAGGGCCAGTGCGCGTGCGATGCCGATGCGCTGGCGCTGCCCGCCGGAGAACTCGTGCGGGTAGCGGTTGTAATGCTCGGCCTGCAGACCGACCCGGTCGAGAAGCTCGTGCACCCGCCGGGTGAGCTGCGCACCGCTGGCCAGGCCGTGGAGGGCGAGTGGATCGCCGATGATCTGACCCACGCGCTTGCGAGGATTCAACGAGGCGAACGGATCCTGGAACACCATCTGCATCTCGCGGCGCAGCGGCCGCAGATCGCGGCGAGAACGACCGACCAACTCCTGCCCCTCGAAACGGACCGACCCCGACGTGGGTGAGACCAGTTGCAGGATCGCCCGACACAGTGTCGATTTGCCGCATCCGGATTCGCCGACCAGGCCTAGTGTTTCGCCTTCGTGCAGGGTGAAGCTGACGCCGTCGACAGCACGCACCTGGGCGACTTCGCGGTCCACCACGATGCCGGATTTGACGGGGAAATGTTTGAAGAGGTCGGTGACCTCCAGCAGCGGGTCGCCTTTCATCGGTTCGCCGCCTTTTCGTCCGGTGACAGCCAGCACCGGTCGAGGTGGGTGGGGTTGTCCGCGGTGGCGTCCAGAGGTGGTGGCTGCGTGCACTTTTCGAAGGCAAACGTGCAGCGAGGCGCGAATCGGCATCCGGTGGGCGGGTTCAGAAGCGACGGTGGTGAGCCGGCGATCTGCGGTAGCCGCTCCGGACGGGGCTCGTCGAGGCGGGCGATGGAGCTCAGCAGACCCCAGGTGTAAGGGTGCTGGGGGTTGTAGAAGATCTCGTCGAGCGGGCCGTCCTCGACGATCTGGCCGGCGTACATGACGACGACCCGGTCGGCCAGTTCGGCGACCACACCGAGGTCGTGCGTGATCAGCACGACCGACAGGTTGCGGTCGCGATTCAGCGCGTCGAGCAGGCGCAGAATCTGCGCCTGGATGGTGACGTCCAGTGCCGTGGTGGGTTCGTCGGCGATCAGCACCTCAGGTTCGAGTGCAAGACCCATGGCGATCATCACCCGCTGACGCATGCCGCCGGAGAACTCGTGCGGGTAGTCACGCACTCGGCGCTCAGGGTTGGGAATTCCCACCGAACGGAGCAATTCCACTGCGCGGGAGAGCGCTTCGGACTTGGAAACGTCGCGGTGCGCCCGAATCATCTCCACGATCTGATCGCCCACGCGGTGAACGGGGTTCAGCGACGTCATCGGATCCTGGAAGATCATCGCGATGTGTTCGCCTCGGACACCGCGCAATTGGTCGTCGGACAGTCCGGTGAGTTCACGTCCGTCGAACTTCACCGAGCCGTTGATCGTGCTGTTGGACGCACGGGTGAGTCCGATCAGCGTTTGAGCGGTGACACTCTTTCCGCTGCCGGATTCACCGACGATGGCCACGACCTCACCGGCAACGACTTCGAATGACACACCGTCAACCGCCTGCAGCACCCCGTCTTCGGTGGTGAAGCTGACACGAAGATCGGCGACGGTCAGGATGGCGGTCATGCGGGGGCCGCCTCGCCGAGGCGAATCCGCGGATCCAGGACCGCGTAAAGAACATCCACGATCGTGTTGAACAAGACGATGAAGAACGCGCCGAACATCGTCACGGCCATCAGCGGCGGCAGGTCCAGCTTGCCGATGGCTTGCCCGGCATAGAGTCCCACCCCGTTGAGGTTGAACACTGTCTCGGTGAGGATGGCCCCGCCACCGACCACGACGCCGAAGTCCAGTCCGAAGAGCGTGACGATCGGGATCATCGAATTGCGCAGCACGTGGCGAATCCGGACCTGCCGTTCACTGATTCCCTTGGCCCGCGCGGTGCGCACATAGTCCTCGTTCATCGCGTCGAGCATGTTGGAGCGCAACACGCGGCTGTAGAAGCCGACGTAGAGCACGGCCAGCGTGATCCACGGCAGTATCAGGTGATACAGCCAGTCCAGCGGATCCTCGGTCAGGGGTACATAGCTGCCAGTGGGAAAGAGCTGTGCCTTGAAACTGAGGTAGTACAACAGGATTGCGGCCAGCCAGAAGACGGGCATCGAAATGCCGACCAGCGACAAGATTGTCAGCGCGCGGTCGGTGAACCTGCCCGCGTGCACCGCACTGAGATAGCCGAACCAGACCGCGAGCGCCATCCACAGCACCGCCGCGCCGATCGTGAGAGACAGTGTCACCGGCAGGCCGTTCCAAATCTGCTGTGCCACATTCTGATCGCTCGCGTACGAGGTGAGCTCGCCGGTAAAGATCTGCTTCATCATCGTGAGGTACTGCACCGGCAGCGGCCGGTCGAGCCCGAGATCGGCACTGACCCGCGCGATAAGAGCCGGATTGGCATTCTTGCCCGCGATGCGGGCGGCCGGGTCGGAGTTGGGGATGACGTTGAAGATCAGGAACACGATCACCGAGATGGCGAACAGGACGGCGACCATGCCGACCAGCCGGCGTGCGATGAAGCGGGCCACGGCTCAGTGCTCCAGCCGGATCTTGGCGCGCGGGTCCAATGCGTCGCGCAACCCGTCACCGAACACGTTGAGCGACAACACGGTCAACACGATCATCAGGCCGGGAACGATCGTCAGGTGCGGTGCGGTGTAGATCGTCTGGTAGCCGTCGGCGATCATCGTTCCCCACGAGGCGTTGGGTGGGCGTACGCCGGCGCCGAGGAACGACAGTGCCGACTCCAGCAGCATGTTGTTGGCGATGTTGAGGGTGAAGAACACGATGATCGTCGACACGATGTTGGGCAGGAGCTCGGAAGTCATGATCCGTATCGGGCCTTTGCCTTGGGCCACAGCGGCTTCCACGAACTCCTTCTCGCGCAGCGCCAGGATCTCACCGCGGATCGGCCTGGCCATATAGGGCACATAGACGCAGCCGATGATGAGGATGGGAATCCACAGGGAGTCACCGGCGACCTGCAGTCCGCCGACCTTCAGGCCACCGAGCGACAGGGTGGTGCCCAGGGCGATACCGAGCAGCAGGACCGGAAAGGCCCAGACCACGTCGAGGATTCGGGACAACACCGAATCGATCCAACCGCGGTAATAACCCGTGACCATGCCGACGATCACCGCGAGCACCGTGGTGATCATGGCGGCGACCACGCCCACGTAGATCGAGGTCCGGCCGCCGTACATCAAGCGCACCATCACATCCCGGCCGTTCTGGTCGGCACCGAGCAGGTAGCGGCCGCGAAGCCCCGGCCCCAACGGCGTGCCGTCGGTGGAGACGATATTGGTCTGCTGCCCGTCGATCAGGATCTTGTCGGTGATGTGGTTCTGGTTGGGACCGGTGTGGGCGACGTGGTCAGCCCATAGCGGTGCCGCCAGGCAGAACAGCACGATGAGCACGAACAACACACCAAAGCCGAGGGCAACCTTGTTTCGCCGCAGCCGGATCCACGCCAGGTACCAGGGACTGCGACCCCGGACCGCGGTGGGGGTCGCCATTACTTGAGCGCGAACGAGGTGTAGTCCTGGTTGAACAGCAGATGGTGATAGGTCTTGTCGAAGTCCATGCGTTCGGAGACGAACGTGGTGAACTCCTCGTTGCCGTACGGGGCCCAGACCGCTTGCTCCATATAGGCCTTGTCCAGCGCCGCGTACTGCTTCTTGACGTCGTCGGTGAGCTGCTGGGTGAGCAGGTCATTCTGTTTGGCGTCGAGGTCCGGCAGCTTGACCTGCGAGAAGTTGTTGCTGTTGGTCGGCAGGACGTTGGCGCCGTTGAGCAGCGGCCGGAAGAAGTCGTCGGGGTGCGGGAAATCCTGGAACCAGTCGGCGAACCCGGTGTCGAGATCCGGTGTCGAGGTGTTGCCGATCGTGGTGAAGTAGACGTCGCCGGCGATCACCTTGAGCTGCGCATTGAAGCCCAACTGAGTCAGCAGGTCATGGTAGTACTCGCCGATCCGTTTGCGGTCCGGCTCGTCATCGGTCCAGACGGTGATGTCCTTGTCTGCCGGATTGGCCTCGGCTAGAAGCTGTTTGGCCTTGTCGAGGTTCGGGCCGGGATAGAGCTTGTATTCCTCGTATCCAGGCATGCCGGGTGGCAGAATCTGCTGGGTGGCATGCAGGCGTCCGCCGAACACCCGGTTCAGCGCTTCGGGGTCGATGGCGTAGTTGATCGCCTGGCGAACCCTGATGTCGTTGAACGGCGCCTTCTGCGTGTTCATCCAGAAGTAGTAGGTGTTGATCGAATCCTCGAGCCGAAAGCGGCTGCTGTACTTCGCCTTCACCTCGGGCAGGCGATCGGCGTCGGGCGGATCGGTCATGAAGTCGATCTGGTTCTGCTCGACGCCGGTGACCTGTGACGAGTTGTTCTTGTTCTGCGTGACGGTGATCTTGTCGACCTGCGCGTCCGCCACCTCGCTGGCCCCGGCGTCCTTGACCGTCTTGAACTGTGGATTACGTTCCAGTGTAAGGGTATTCGGTGCGTTGACTTTGGTGATCACGAACGGGCCACTCGCGGGTGGCGGATTGTTGGTCACATCCTTGTCGAGCGTGGTGGTCTGCGGGACCGGCGCGGCGAACATCAGTGCCAGCACACTGTTGAATGTCCCGTTGGGTTTGTCCAACTGGATCGTGATGTCGCCGGTGTTGTCGTCGGTCACGATCCCACTGATCGTGTCCGCCTTGCCATCGGCGAAATCCGTTGCCCCGACGATACCTTCGTAGAAGACCGAGCCACCGGAGTCGGCTTTGAACAGGCGCTTGATCGCGTAGGTGAAGTCCGAGGCTTTGATCGGCGTGCCATCGGAGTACTTCATGTTCGGCCGCAATGTCAGCTTGTAGGTCTTGCCGTCGGGGGAGATCGCAGGCATGTCCTTGGCGAGGCCGGGAACGATATCGGTACCGGCATCACCCTTTTGATGCTTGTAGGTGAGCAACGGGGTGTAGACGTTCCACAGGACTTCCCAGCCTTCGAGCGTGTAGGACAGCTGAGGGTCGACGTAGTCGGGGAACGACGTCATGGACACATTGATGTCCCCGCCCTGGCTGCCGCCACCCCCCTTTCCGCCGCAGGCGGCGACACCGAAAGTGGCTACTGCCACGACACTTCCCACGGCAATGACGTTGCGCAGCTTCATACCGCTCCCTTGATTCGGCGACCAATCGGGCAGAGTTGGGCGTGAGGACACTCTGCCGTAACTCTTCGATCTTGGGGCTAGAACGGCTGGTCCGCATCTGGGAGCGTGTGCGGGGATCGCGGCTCAGGACGTGATCGCAACCGCACGAACGGTTGCTGAATTCGCGCGACGCCGCCGTCAATGCCGACAGCGCAGCGCGAACATTCGCCCAAACACGGCCTCAGCCGTTAGTTATCAAGCCGCCCTATCGATTTGCGGAAACGACGGTGGGCTTACCGGAAGCTCAGACGGTTTTCAGCCCCGAGTGTCCCGGGACGTGCAGGTAGCCGTTGGGGTCGGCCTCATCCCACACCGCGGCGTAGATCTCGACCTTCAGGGCCTGTGCCTGGTCTTCGACATTCAGCAGGTCTGCGAGCTGGTCGTAGCCGTAGTACAGGATCGACAGTGCCGTGGTGGCCAGCAGCACGTTGTTGATCGCGACCTGCGCGGTGTCCCGGTGGCCGATGGCCGCCTGGTAGAGCGCGGGCAGCAGCTCGGCGATCGGCACCGCGGCGCTCAGGCCGGGGACCATCTGCGAGATCCGCCAGCTGGCCTCGTAGAGCTCGCGAACGATCGGCCGCACCTCGGTGGGAAACATTGCGACCAAGCCCTTTTCGGTGTTGTACACCGCGGTGGGCATCCCGAACGGCTTGGGATCGTCGGCCCGGAACGGATCGGACGTCTCGGGCCAATCGATGGTCGGCAACGCTGCCGCGCTGGCCGTCGGCGTGACCGCTGCGGCGAGCTGCGTGGTGGTGGCAGCCTCCGGGGTGACCTGGTCCGGCGGCGGGGTCGTTGTCGACAACGGCAATCCGGACTCGCCGCGGTTGTGCAGCAACGCAAACGGGTCGAACAGATTCCACAACGAGCCGATGAACCAGCTCTGCAACTGCAGGGCCGGTGCTTCCAGGTTCAGGACGTCGGCAAGCTCGTTGTAGCCGTAGTACAGCACCGCGATCGGGTGGATCGTCACGATCAGGTTGTTGATCACCCGCTGGGCTGCCGCCTTGTCACCGGCGAATGCATCGGGCAGCTCGGTGATGATGTTGGTCACCGGGACGATGATGTTGACCCAAGGGATCATCTGCGTCAGACGGTAACCGAGCTCGAATCCTTCACGGGCGACAGCCTTTACGCCGTTCGGGAACACGGCCATGAAGGACTGTTCGAGGGTCCAGATCGGGCCGGGCATGTCCTGCGGCGCGGGCTCGGGCGGCATCCACCGGAACGGGTTCCAGAAGGCCGTCGCGGGATTGACGGTGGCGGCGGCGGTCGGCGTGGCGGCGGCGGTCACCGCTGCGGTGGTTTCAGTGGGCGTCGACGGGGTGACCGCGGCCGGCCTCGGCGCCGCGTGCCCGGTGAACAAGCCCTTGAGCCTGTCGACCTGGGCGGCCTCGAACTCCACGGCGGTGGTCTTGGCGCTCGTAGTCTTCGCGGCGACGGCACTGGTGTCGGAAGCCGCTGCGCTACTCGGCTTGTCGTTCAGCGTGGAGGTCGGCTTGACGCGCTTGGAGTTGCCGGTTGTGGACTTCTTGGGTCCCGCATCGGACTTTGCCGAGTCTGACGCGCTCGACGAATCGGATTTGCCGGTATCGGCGCTTGCTACGCCTTGGCTCGCCGCGGCAATGGCCGCGCCTACCCCGACCGCAACAGCGACCCCACCGACGTAACCGACGTACTTGTTCGACCCCATTTGCTGACCCCTTCGCTGGTTCAAGGGCATGGTAGACGACCGGCCAGGTCAGGGCCACCCCAAACAGTGAATGGCACGGTTCGAAATGCTTGCCCTTGGCCGACGTCCCGGTTACTTAACGCGCTGTTTAGAGCGTGTGCGCACTGCCGAGGCCGGCCCAGAGTGCGAGGTCATCGCATGTTTGCGCTGCCGCCGGTGAGTGCTGCCGTCGTTGCCTGTACTCCCCGGCAGGGCTTAGCGGATCGCTCAGGCGGCTTTCGGCGTGGCGGCGTCAATATTTGCGAGACATGGACCGGCCTGCTCAGTGGGGGTTTATTGCCGCGCCGTCGCGACACAGCACAGTGCTTTGCTGGCTCGACGACTGCCGGGTGAAGACGCGTTTGCGCAGTTCAAGTGCCCTTTTGATGCAGTGGAAACGGAAGGTTAACGGCAAAGGTGTCGCGGCACCGACCCCAGGTCCACCGGCTGGGAGGTTTCGCCTCTATGGTTTAGCCCGTGCCTGATATTGATCGTCGAAGTCTGATGCAGTTGGCGGGCTTCGGTGCGCTCGCTGCCGCGCTGCCCATGCCCACGGCGGGGGCGACCCCGACCCGCCCGCAAGCGCCGGCGCCCAACGCTGGTCCGGCCCCGGCCTATCTGTTCCACGACGAGTTCGACGGTCCGGCCGGTTCGGCCCCCGACGGGGCGAAGTGGCATATGGCCCAAAGGCGCGAAACCATCAAGAACCCGGTGTTCTGGGATCGGCCCGAGAACATGGGGCAGTACCGCGACGACCGTGAGCACGTGTTCCTGGACGGCAAGTCCAATCTGGTCATCCGCGCGACGCGCGACAACAAGAACAAGTACGTCAGCGGCAAGGTCGTCGGAAACTGGTGGGGCGGAATAGGAACCACCTGGGAAGCCAGGATCAAATTCGACTGCCTGACCGCGGGCGCCTGGCCGGCCTGGTGGCTGATGAACGATCACCCCGAGGTGGGCGGCGAAGTTGACCTGGTCGAGTGGTACGGCAACGGTGAGTGGCCGTCCGGAACGACGGTCCACGCCCGCCTCGATGGCACGTCCTTCGCGACTCAGCCGCACCCCGTGGACAGCAATTGGCACACCTGGCGCGTCACGTGGAACGACACCGGGATGTACTTCTGGCAGGACTATGTCGACGGCGCGGAGCCGTACTTCACGGTCCCGGCGAATTCCCTCGATGACTGGCCGTTCAACTTCCCCGACTACCGGATGTTCCCGGTGCTGAACCTGGCTGTCAGCGGTTCGGGCGGCGGCGATCCGCGGCCGGGCACCTACCCGGCGCAGATGCTCGTCGACTACGTGCGGGTCTGGTAACCGCGGCAGGCAGTAGCGCGTCCTCCGGAGGATCTCGAAGCGGCACGGCCTGCATCGACAGGTGTTAATGTCGGCGCGCAGCCGCAATTCGGTCAACGGAGGATGCGCTTGACACTGCCGCGCCTGCTCTTGCGTCTGTTACCGCTGCTGGTCGTTATTCTGATCGACAGCATCAGCTACACGATCGTCGTGCCGATTTTGTCGGCGGCGCTGCTCAGCGACCACCCGGTGTTGATGGCGACGGCAAGCGAAGACACTCGATATGTCGTCTACGGCGTGGCAATCGGGATCTTCGAGCTGATGCTCCTTTATATGGCGCCGGTGCTGGGCGAGGTCTCCGACCGCAAGGGGCGCCGCATCGTGCTGCTGGTCTGCCTGGCCGGCGCCATCGCGAGCTTCGTCCTCATCGGGGCCGCGATCCTGACGAACTTCGTTGTGCTCCTGCTGTTGGGACGCATGCTGGGCGGGGCGACCGCGGGCAGTCAGCCCGTCGCCCAGGCCGCCGCGGTGGATGTCAGCACCGAGGACCGCAAGCCGCTGGCACTGAGCCTGGCCCTGCTGGCGTCCTCACTGGGCTTCGTCGCCGGACCTCTTCTCGGCGGCCTGATGTCCTGGGATGACAACGTGGTCGTCAGCGATCTGGTGATCCCCCTGGTGGTCACCGCGGTTCTGGCTGCGGCAGGCATCGTGCTGGTGCTGTTCGGCTATCGGGATTCCCGCCCGCCCGTGCAGGGTCAGGGCAAGGTCGATCTCTGGATGGGCGTGCGCGGGTTCCGTGCGGCGTTCGCCGATTCCGCGATCCGTCGCCTGGTCTTCGTTTTCGCTCTGATGCAGATGGCGTGGGGCGCCTTCTTTCTGTTCCTGCCGTCGCTGCTGTACGAACGCTTCGACGTGGAGACCAGCGTGGTGACGCTGATGCTGGCGCTTCTCGGCGTCGGCTTCTGCCTGGCCTACGGTCTCTTCTTGCCCTGGCTCAGCAAGCACTACTCCGCCCGCTCGCTGACCATCTGGTCGTTGTGGGCGACGGTGGTTCTGATGGCGGCGGCGGTGTTCTGGGCCGACCTCGGCGTCATGTGGACCGTTGCGATACCGGTTGCCGCGACGGTGTCAATTGCCTTCGGCGCGATACTGACTCAGTTCTCCGATGCTGTCGATGCCGACCGTCAGGGCTGGATCCTCGGGATCAGCGGTTCGGTGAACGCCCTGGCGTGGGCGGTGTCGTCGGTCGCCGCCGGATTCCTCAGCGCCATCAGTTACGTCACGCCGTTCATCATCGCTGTCGTGGTGCTGGCCGTCAGTGCAGCACTGGCGACGCTGCCGCTCAAGAGCCGCACGGCACAGCTCGACACCTAGTCCAAGGAGACCCGATAGTGAGTCGGAAGCCGTTGATACACCAGATCTTCGAAGACTGTGTCGATCGTGTACCCGACGCCGTGGCCCTCATCTCGGGTTCTGAGAAAGTCACTTTCGCCGAGCTCGACGCGCTCGCCGAGAACATCGCCGACGCGATCCTGGCCAGCCATGGGCTGGCTGCGGCGTCGGTACTGCCGCCGGACACGATGATCGGACTCGCGATCGGCCGCAGCATCGAGGCCACCGCCGGCGCGCTGGGAATCCTGAAGGCCGGCGGTGCATGGGTGCCGCTGGATCCGTCCTATCCGCCGAGCAGGCTGGCCTACATGCTCGAAGACAGCGCCGCCGCGCTGGTGCTGTCCACCCGCCCGCTGTTGGACCGGCTCGCCTTCCTCAGCGACTCGGGCACCAAAGTGCTGTGTGTCGACGAGCTTTCGACACAATCGTCCGGTCGGACGACTCGAGCTGAAATCGGCGGCCCGGATCCGCTGGCCTACGTCATCTACACCTCCGGATCGACGGGCAAGCCCAACGGCGTGCTGGGACCACACAGCGCGATCCTGAGTCGATTCGAGTGGATGTGGGAGACGTTCCCGTTCGCCGCCGACGAACTGACCTGCGCCAAAACTGCACTGAATTTCGTCGATTCGATCTGGGAGATGTTCGGCGGCCTGCTGCAGGGCATTCCGTGCGTCATCGCCGACGACAGCATGGCGCGCGACCCGCTGGCCCTGCTGGACATGCTGTCCACCACGGGTGTCACCCGGCTGGTGGTAGTTCCGTCGCTGTTGGCAGCGCTCATCGGCGCTGCGAGCCACACCGGCGTCCAGCTGGACAGGTTGCGTTTTGTCACCGCGTCGGGGGAGCGGCTGCCGAGTGAATTGGCCCGCCGTATCGGCGAACTCGCCCCCGATGCCGTATTGCTGAACCTGTATGGCTCGACCGAGATGGCCGCCGACGCGACGTGCTGCGTGATCGACGCCGACGCGGTGCGCGGGGAGATCGTTTCGATCGGCAAACCGCTGGGCCGCATGCGCATCCACATCGTCGACGAGGACTTGAACCAGGTCGACGTTGGCGTCGAGGGTGAGCTGTGCGTGTCCGGGCCCGGCCTGGCCCGCGGCTATCACAACAAGCCGGACCTGACCGCCAAGAAGTGGATCCCCAATCCTTTTGCCGCGGAGGGGGACACCGAACACGCTCGGCTGTTCCGTTCCGGGGACATCGCGGTGCTGCGTGAGGGCGGCGATATCGACTATGTCGGCCGGCGGGATTTCCAGATCAAGCTGCGCGGGTTCAAGATCGAGCCGAGCGAGATCGAAGCCACCCTGGCCACCCACCCCGCTATTCGTGAATGTGCCGTTGCGGCCATTGATTCTGAGCGTGGCCGTCGGCTGGTCGCCTTTTATGTCGGCGAGCACGGCGTCGAATACCCCGACGCGCACGCTCTGCGCGAGTTCTCCGCCGAACGGCTGGCGGATTGGATGGTGCCGTCGTACTTCCTTCCGCTCGACGATATGCCGCGGCTGCCCAACGGCAAGCTCGATCGCCGGGGGCTGCGGCTGCCGGAAGATTTCGATGCGCGCGGCGATATCGTCGAAGCGCGCGACGAGGTCGAGGAGGTCTTCGTCGCGATCTGGCGCGAAACCCTTGGGGTGGAGGCGATCAGTGTCACCGACGATTTCTTCGAGGTCGGCGGCGACTCGCTGCTGGCCGCCCGGGTCAGCATCGTGGCCAGGGAAGCCGGGTACTCCCTGACTCCCGCTGATGTGTACGAGCACACGACACTGGAAGCGCTGGCCCGGTACGCGCGCACCGCGCAACCGGCCGAGGCGCACGCGCCGGTTCCCGAGGGGCCGACCCGGCTGAGCCCGATGCAGCGCTACTACTTCAGCTGGGCGGGCGCGAATCCGAACAAGTTCAATGTGCCGTTCATCGCACGCCTGGCCGAGCCACTGGATGCAGTGCTGCTGGACAAGGCATTCCGCGCAGTCATCGACCATCACCCTGCGTTGCGGCTGCGGTTCGCGCCCGGCGACGACGCGCGCTACGCCGACGACGACAACGCCTTCGCCGTGCCGATCCATGAGTTCGCATTGCCGGCCGGATCCGAGGACGACCACTTCGCATACATCGAACGCGAGGTGACGCGCCTGCACGACACCCTCGACGTGACCGCAGGCCCGGTGATGACGGCCGCGGTGTTCACTGACCCCCACGGCGACAACCACCACTTCTTCCTGGCGATGCATCACCTGATCTCGGATGCCATTTCGCTGCAGATCACCGTCGAAGACCTGCGGCTTGCGTATGTGGCGCTGGCGCAGGGCGGCGAGGCCACGTTGCCCGCGCCGACCACCCCCTTCCACCAATGGGTCGACAGCGTGGTCGATTACGCGGGTGGGCCGGGCGCCACCGCGCAGTGGGAGTACTGGCTGAGCCAGGCACAGGATGCGCATCCGATGCCCGAGGACGATGCGGATGCGCCGGCGCGGCAGCGTGATGTGACGGGACAGCCTTTCGAGGTGCTGTCGGCCGCAGAGGTCGATGCGGCGTGGGAACGTCTTGGCGGTGCGTTCCAGACGACGCTGATCCACGCCGTCGTCGCTGCGCTGGCCCTGGTTGCCAACGAGCGGTCAGGTCAGCGAAACCTGGTGTTCCACAAGGCCGCTCATGGCCGTGAGCGGTGTATCCGAGGTGCCGACGTGTCGCGCACGGTTGGCTGGTTCACCACTCATACGCCGATCACGATCGCGTTGCCGGACGGTCCGGTTGGCGCGTCGGCGAAAGTGCTGGAGCACGTCGGCGAGCAGTATCAGGCCATTCCTGACAATGGTCTGGCGCACAGCGCATTACGGTACTTCTCCGATGACCCGCGGGCCGTCGAACTCGCACGCTTCGACACGGTGCGAACCCTGCTCAACTACGTGGGCGACGCGTGGGACAACTATGACGGCGAACTCTTCCACGCCGCCGCACCCGCCCTGCTCGACCTGCCGAACGCCGTCGGGGCCGACAATCTCGCCGACTACCACCTACACGTCTATGCATCGCTGCTACAGGGCGTCTTCCGCGTGACGCTGTATTACACCCTGCCCAACTATCGGCCGGAGACCATCGCCGAGATGGGAACCGCGATCACCGAGCACATCCGGAAGATGGTGCTGGGCTAGTTCATTCCTGCCGCGATCGCCTCGTCGACCTCCGCGGCGCGGACGGCCATCTCGGCGTGGGCTTTGTCCAGATCCTCGGCCTGATCCTCGTCGGCCTTCATCAGGGTCTCGATGTCGAAGTCGGCCATATCGTGAACGCCCATGTCCCGGAAGGCTTTCTGCACCTTGTCGCCCCACAGGCCGATATCCTTGACGATCGGCACGATGCGGCTGAACAGGTGTGAGCGGAACTGGATCATCAACGGCGACGTGTCGACCCACTCGGCGCACTCCTTGACGTTCATGCCAAGGGTTTCGAAAACCTCTTCGCCACGGAACCGGTCGCGCATCAGATAACACGCGTCCACCACGAATTCTTCACGCTCGGCCCGCTCGACATCGGTCAGCGCGGCGTAATAGTCCTTCAACGAGATTCGGCCGAAGGCGACGTGCCGCGCCTCGTCTTGCATGACATAGGCCAGCACTTGCTTGGCCAGTGAGTCCGGCGCCGCCATGTCACGGAGCACGCCGAACGCGGCCAGTGCGAGCCCTTCGATGAGGACTTGCATGCCGAGGTAGGGCATGTCCCAACGGGAGTCGCGCAGGGTGTCTTCGAGCAGTGAGGTCAGGTGCTTGTTGATCGGATAGGCCAGCCCGACCTTCTCTTGCAGGAACCGGGAGAACGCCTCGACGTGCCGGGCTTCGTCCATGGTCTGGGTGGCCGCGTAGAACTTCGCATCGAGGTCCGGGACGACCTCGACGATCTTGGCCGCGCACACCATCGCCCCCTGCTCCCCGTGCAGGAACTGCGAGAACTGCCAGGACTGGAAGTGCTGACGCATCTCGGCGCGCCGTCCCTCGTCGGCGGCATCCCACATCGGGCTGCCGAACAGCGGATGGAACTCGTCGGGCAATCCGACCGGGTTCATCGGGTCGACGTCTTGAGACCAGTCGATGCGCGACTGGGCATCCCACTGCTTGTCCTTGCCCTTTTGATACAGCGACAGAAGTCGGGCGCGTCCCTCGTCGTACTCCCAGGTGAAGCGGGCGTCGCCACCGCTGGCGGCCTCCCACGACATGGGTTGGGGTACTTCCGTGTACTTGTCCTTCGTGGTCATTTGACGTCGCCCTTCTCCCTGCTATGACAAGGATCACAGTGCGCCGTATTCGGCGGCGCCGTCAAGGACGAACGGAAAATGCAGTACCCGACTACTCAGGGCTACTTCCAGTGGTCGTCCAGCAGAGTCGACCAGGCGTGGGCGATCTGCTTCCACTCGTCGGGGCACCGTTGGGCACGCTCTTCGGGGAGCCCTCCGCTACTGACGATGTCGGCGTTGGCCTCGGGGTTCGACCCATAGATCCAGCACTGCAGGTTGTAGACGCGCTGTTGGTCCAACGAGTGCTCGTCGGCCATATTGTCCTTCGCGCCCATCTGAGCCTTGAGCTCCGCATACGCGGCGAATGTCCGCGCGAAATCCTTCACGGCCTGGACCGACTCCGAATCGACTTTGCCGCTGTCGCCGGGCGTCAGGAGGATGTAGGCGGAGAGCTGATCGGCAGCGTCCTCTTCCCTGCCGGTGATCGGCAAGTTGTAGAGGGTGACCGCCATGTGGCCGGCCTCGTGATAGAACGTCGCGTCCTCGGAGCCGATGGCCGACGTGTCAGGATCCTTGTCGCCGGCCTTGACGAAGATCTTCTGGCTCAGGTCGGCATCCTCGTAGCAGATGGTGACGGTCTTCTTGTTCGGGTTCCAGAAGGCGTTCGGCGTATCGCACTGCGATCCCAGCAGGGGGATGTCGATGGGCAGCTTCAGCGTCTGGTTGATATCGGCGGCGAGGTCTTCGAGAACCTTGTTGTCCTGCAACAGCTTTTTGCCGTTGATCGCTTCGGGGCTGGTGGCGTCCTCGTAGGTGACGATCATCTTGCCGCCGGCGTCCGCTGTGCCAGTCTCGTCGGGGCCCTTGGCATTTGGAGTCCCTGACGCTGCCGGACTGCCGGATGAGTCGCCCTTTTCCTCGCCGCCGCCACCGCATCCCGCCACGATCAACCCAATCGCCAACAAAGGGAGAATTCGAGTGCGCATGGTCCCAACCTTCGTCAGAGCGACCCCAGTAATTGACACGCTCGCAGATCCTACGGGTGGACGAGGCGTCTTCACGGATTTCTCACCAAGAACTTTTGGCGCTGAGCTGGGAGTATGTGCTGTCGTCGACCGTCAGGAGGGAGCTCGAAGTGCCACCGACACTGCATGTTCTTGCCGATCATCGCGACGCGCTCGGTGAGGGGCCGTGGTGGGACGCCGAGGACGAGACCTTTTACTGGGTGGACAGCTTGGGCTGCGCCGTCCATTCGGCCCGCCTCGGCTCTGGAGACATCAGCACGCTGCCCACCCCTGGCGAGGTGGGTTTCGTTGTGAAGACCTGCTCCGGCGGCCTACTGGCCGGGTGCCGCGACGGCCTCTATGTGCATGACGGCGCCGGGTGGCAGGTGACGTGGCAGGGCGACTGGGATACGTCCGAATTACGAACCAACGACGGAAAGACCGACCGCCAGGGACGGCTCTGGTTCGGCACGATGCACGAGCCCGAAACCGAGCCGGCCGCTCACCTATACCGCCTTCATGACGGCCGGCCTCATGCGGAGCTCGACGGTGTCACCGTCTCCAACGGGCTTGGCTGGGCGCCGGATAGCGCGCTGATGTACTACGCGGACTCCGCGACAGGATCGATCCGCGTCTTCGACTACGACGCGGCGACCGGGGAGATCCGCAACGGACGGATCTTCGCGACCGACACCAGGCCTGCCGACCCCGACGGCCTCACGGTCGATGCGGACGGATGCGTGTGGTCGGCGAAATGGGAAGGGCGCAAAGTCATTCGGTACACCCCCGATGGGCGAGTGGATCGCGAAATCGACGTGCCCGTCTCCCGGCCGACCAGCTGCATCTTCGTCGGCAGTGATCTGCGCACGCTGGCGATCACCTCGGCCCTGCCGGATATCCCCGACACCGAACCGTTGGCCGGCGCGGTTTTTCTGGTCGACGTGGGCGTCCAGGGCCTTCCGGAAACACGGTTCGACGATCGGCAACTAGCTGGATGATCCGCTGTCCGTGCCTGCTGCCAGCTTGAGTTGCCTGGCGATCAGGAACAGCGGGAACGCCACACTGATGGCGATCAAGAAGCCGGCGGCGACGTAGGCCCACACGTACCGGATTCCGAGTCGACGGGCTTCGGCGATCATCAACACGAGCGCCGCGGCGCCCACGATGAGCAAGTCGTTGGTGAGCGAAGAGGTTGCGTAGTTGACGTATCCGGCGGCGAAGAATCCCGTCACGCCGCCATTGCCGTCGCTGAGCATATAGGCGACGGTGTTCCCGAACACGAATACCAGCGCAGCGACCGCGAGAATTGCGTAGATGCCGCAGAGCAGCTTGTCGGTTCCTGATAGCCGCGAGATTGACGTCATCGACGGATTATGGCGTGTCCCCGTTGGTCAAAGACGCGGATCGACGGGCTCGGACTCCAGCGCCAGCACCGCGAAGACGCATTCGTGGATGCGCCACAGGGGTTCACCCTCGGACAGCCGGTCCAATGCCTCGAGGCCGAGCGCATACTCGCGCAATGCCATCGACCGCTTGTGCCGCAGCGAACGCTGCCGCAGCTGATCGAGATGCTCGGTGTAGTCGGGGCCGTAAATGATGCGCAGATACTCCCGGCCGCGCACCTTGACTCCCGGTTGCACCAGCCCGCCGGCTCCCCGCACCAGGTTGGCCAGCGGCTTGACCACCATGCCCTCACCGCCGGCCGCGGTGAGCTCGGTCCACCAGTCGATCCCGTTCTGTACCGACGCTTCTGATGTCGTGTCGACCTCGAGCCGCCGAGTCGGCGTGAACAGTTCGGGGTCACCGGACACCAGCCGATCGGCGATGTCGAGGTGCCAGCTGTGCGGCTCGGTCGCGAACGACCGACCCTCGGCGGCGAGCAGCGCAAATGGTGCGAGCGTCACGCCGTCCAGGCCATCGGTGGGCCGGCAATACCGCCGGTAGGCGTCGCGGTAGGCGGCGGCGTTGGCGGCCCTGACGCTCATGTCATCTCGAAGCGCGGTGACCCCGACGCCGCGCGCATCGGCGTCAGTCAGTGCGTCGAGCGACGCGGCCAGCCCGGCGACCGCCGCGGCGCCGACAGGTCCGTACTGGCTTGTCAACAGGCCACTGGCCTTCGCGCTCCACGGCAGCAGCTCGGCGTCGAGCAGCAGCCAGTCGGTGTCGAGCTCGTCCCACAGCCCGCCGATCGCCGACCGCACGCGTGCGAGCATCGCCTCGGTCTGCTCGGGCGAGAAGAACGGGCGCCCCGTGCGCGTGTAGACCATGCCCCGGCCGGCGATGCCGAACCGCCGCTGTGCGGAGTCTCGGCAGACCAGTACGACCGCACGCGAGCCCATGTGCTTCTCCTCGCACAGCACCCGCTCGACGCCGTCGGCACGGTAGGCCGAGAACGCCTCGCGGGGATGTTCGAGCAGCCCGGCCTCCGTCGACGTAGCGGGCGGGCTCATCGTCGGCGGCAGGTAGACGAGCCAGTGCGGGTCGACGGCGAAGCGGCTCATCACTTCGAGCGCCGCGGCCGCCCGCTCGGCGGGAACGGTGACGCGACCGTGCTGGCGAGTCGTCACGATGCGCTTGCCCAGCACATCGCCGAGTTCGAGAATGTCCGGCTCGCGCCTGCCGACTCCACCGAGTGGCTGTACAGGTGTGAGCGGTTTGATCGGCTCATACCAAACCTTTTGCGCGGCAACGGACACCACTTCCCGCTCCGGATAGCGCAGAGCAGTCAGGCGCCCGCCGAACACGCACCCGGTGTCGAGGCACATGGTCCCGTTGACCCACGCGGCGTCAATGGTCGGAGTATGGCCATACAGCACCATCGCGCGGCCTCGGTAGTCATCGGCCCACGGGTAGCGCACCGGCAGTCCATACTCGTCGGTCTCACCGGTGGTGTCGCCGTAGAGCGCAAAACTGCGGACCGCCCCAGAGGCGCGGCCGTGGTAGGACGCCGGGAGTCCGGCGTGCGCGACGACCAGGTTGCCGTCGTCGAGCACAACATGGGCGACGAGGTCACCGACGAAATCTCGTACCCGAGACTGGAATTCGTCGGATTCCGCGCCGAGCTGCTCGAGTGATTCGGCCAGCCCGTGACTCACTGTGACCTTGCGGCCGCGCATCGCGCGGCTGAGCTTGTCCTCGTGGTTGCCGCAGATGCAGATGGCGTCACCGTTGTCGACCATGCCCATCGCGAGCCGAAGCACGCCGGGAGTGTCCGGACCGCGGTCGACGAGATCGCCGACGAACACGACGCGCCTGCCCTCGGGATGGCACGCGCCTACCGAGCGGCCCTCGTCGTCGCGGGCGAGAACGTAGCCGAGTTCGACCAGGAGCGCCTCGAGTTCGATCCGGCAGCCGTGCACGTCGCCGATGACATCGAACGGTCCTGTCTCCGAACGCTTGTCGTTCAGCAGTGGTTCGATGGAGACCTCGGCGGCGTCCACCTCGTCGGGGTTGCGCAGCACGTAGGTTCGACGAAATCCCTCTTTCGCAAGGCTTTTCAGCGACCGGCGCAGATCCGCGCGCTGGCGGCGGATGACGTGATTGCCGAAGTCGCGATCCCCGCGCGCAGCGTTGCGTTCTACACAGAGCGACTCCGGCATGTCGAGCACAATCGCCACGGGGAGGACGTGGTACTCGCGGGCGAGCTTCACGAGTCCAGCTCGGCTGCTCTGCTGGACGTTGGTCGCGTCGATGACGGTGACTCGGCCACCCGCCAGTCGCTTGCTTGCCACGTAGTGCAGCGCGTCGAATGCGTCCTGGGTCGCGGACTGGTCGTTCTCGTCGTCCGCGACCAGGCCTCGGAAGAAATCACTGCTCAGCACCGCGGTCGGCGCGAAGTGCTTGCGCGCGAACGTCGACTTGCCGGAGCCGGACGCGCCGACCAGTACCACCAGCGACATGTCGGGGATGTCGATGCGCGTCATTGGCGCAACACTTCGAACACCGCGGCCTGCGTCGGTGGGCCGACCTCGGGATCGTCGTCTCCGATCGGTACGTACCGCACGGTGTAGCCGTTGCGGTCGGCAACGCGGGTCGCCCATCGGCTGAACTCGGCGCGCGTCCACTCGAAACGGTGGTCGTGGTGGCGGAACTGCCCGGTGGGCAGTGTTTCGAAGCGAACGTTGTACTCCACATTCGGTGTCGTCACGATCACGAAACCGGGCTTGGCATAGCCGAATACGCTGCGCTCGAGCGCGGTCAGCCGTTCGGGGTCCACGTGCTCGATGACTTCCATCAACACCATTGCGTCGTAACCGGTCAGAGCGGGGTCGACATAGGTGAGTGCCGACTGCCGGATCGATACGCGGTCCTTGAGCCGGTCAGACAGCCGGTCGATACTTCGTGCGGCCGTCTCGAGCGCGCGGGCTGAGACATCGGTGCCGACCACCTCGGTGAACTGGGCGTTCTTGGCAAGCTCGCGCAGCAATGCCCCTCCGCCGCAACCCATGTCGACAACACGGTGGGCGCCGCAGTCGCGGAGCAACGCGAGCACCGCGTCGCGGCGTTGCAGTGCCAGTGGCACCTTGCGCGCGGGCTCCTCGGTGACGCGCGGAGCGTCGAGCGCGTCGTCGACTGCCGTCTCGTCGACGCCGTCGGCTTCGGCCAGTCGGGCGAGCGCACTCTGGACGTAGCGTCCGCGATAGCGCAGGAATCGGGCGACGATGAACTCGCGATCGGGGTGTTCGAGCAGCCACCGGTCGCCGGTGCGCAGGAGTTTGGCGACCTCGTCCTCGCTGATTCGGTAGTGCTTGGCGTTGTCGAGCACTGGCAGCAGCACGTAGACCTGCTTGAGTGCGTCGGCCAGCCGGAGCGTGCCGGTGAGCCGGACATCCAGGTAAGGGGCGTCGCCCCACTGCGGAAACTGGGGGTCCATGGGAATCGTGGTGGCCGTGACCTGCCAGCCGAGTGGCCCGAAAAGCTTCTCGACCAGCTCCGGCCCACCTCGGCACGGAACGACGGGCAGGTGGATGACGAGGGGGATGGCGGTGTCGGCCAGGTCCTGCTTCGGGCTGACACCGTTCATGGCGGTGCGGTAGACCGATCCGATGGCGACCGACATCATTGAGCCTGCCGCGTACGGCCGGTCGTTGACGTAGCTATCCAACGTGGCGGTCTCGCTGCGGCCGCGAACGAGGGCGATCGGATCAATGTCGAGCAACAGCGTTGCCGTGCATTCGGTTTCGGTGGCTACCGGATAGAAGACGTGGGCGTTGCGTGCAGCGGCCACGGTGAACGACTGTGCCTTATCGGGATGCTTGTGCAGCAGGTAGCCGAGGTCGGTCGCAGGTTCGTGTGTGGTCGAGATGGAAATCAGCACGCAGAACAGTATCCGGCGGATCCGGCGGTGTCAGTTCAATATTCGCGGGACGCGATCACCATGATCGACACGACGCCTCAGGAGTCCCAGATCGGCCCGAACGCCGGCACGCCGCGTCGCTCGAAGCGGCTGACGACGTCGGTGGTGACGGATCGGTTCGAAACGATGATCACCGCGTCCGCGCCTGCTTCGACGAAGGCCTGGTAGCTCACCTCGAACACGTCCGGTTTGCCCTGGGTCCTGGTGTTCCAAATAACGGCGTCCGGCTGTGCCGACGTGATTTCGTCGACGAGTGCATCCCCAAAGGTCTCCCTCGGGGTCCGCGTGACCCACACCAGCTTCGCCCCTTGGGTGTCGGTGAGCAGATGGCCGAGGATCGGTCCGATACCGCTGCCGGTCGCGATGTAGAGGACGCGGTTGAAGAGCCGTTTCGCATTGGCCACGCCAGGCGTGCTGATACCCCGCACCCAGATATGCGACGGCGGATTGTCGATGAACGCGCTGGTCCACTCGCCAGCTCGGGAGATCATCATCCGGTAGCCGTCCTCACCCGCCTTCGCGGGAACGCAGGCGAACGGGTGCCAGCTCTGCAACGGATGACGACTGATCGATCGGGTCGTGCCGATCGGCGGGGTGCGCTTGGAGTGCAGGCGGACAATCGCCATGTGGTCGCTGGGACATTCGACTGAAATCGGAACCCGGCGCAGCAGAATCCACGGCCAGGCGGCGAAGAACGTCGTGAGGACGAGCATCCAGAACACCGGGGAGTGGGCGACCGCGTTGGCGTAGGCCAGGTGGCCGTATTCCTTGGAGTGCAGCAGCGCGAGGGCGAAGGTGTTGGCCCAGGCGATCGCCAGGATGGTCCAGCTGCCGAAGCGGTGCGAGAATTCAAACAGCTCATGGTGTTTCGTGCGTAGATCGGGTGCGGACAGGATGCACATCACGACCATCGTCACGACGACGACCGTCGCCAGGACCGCGCTGAAATCGTCGATGTCGGCTTTGCCGTCGTAGAACGCCGGCCAGATCCAGAACAGAAAGGCGACGTACCAGAGTGTTCCGGCGATCGCCGCCCCGATGTGCACGCCGCCGAAGTGGTAGTACTGCGCAAGACGCCAGCGGATGGCGAGCGGCAACGACTTCGGCGCATTGGTCGCCAGGAAACCGATGAGGCTCACCATCCACTGCTGGCGATGCAGGACCGCTACGAGCAGATTCACCTGCGCGATTGCGGCGATCAGCTGCAGGCTCACCGCGCTGTCCGCCCACCACCCGGCGGCTATGCCGATGACGAGCACGATCGCGTTGATCGCGAGGACGCCGACGATGAGGGTGGCGTAGAGCATCAGCCGACCGCGGCCACCGGGCGGCGGGGCGAAGTTCGACTCCTCGGCGTTCTGTGTGCCGTTCGCGACTTGGGGCGACACCGACCGATCCACGCGGGCTCCTCGAATCGATGGCCGATTGTTTGCGACTGAAATCTACGGTCATCTCGCCAAATTGGCGCTGTATTCGATAGCGGATGCGGAGAAAACCCCGTTGGTGACGCGATTCAGCGAGTTAGCATCCAGCTACTCGCGGATTGAGCGACGGGGGCGCAAATGGCGAAGCTATCCGGATGGGTCGGGGCCGGCGTGCTGACCGCCGGCGTTTCGGCGGCGGTGGTGGCCGGTGCCGGTGCGGCCAACGCCGATACCAATGCGGGTTCGGATGCCGGCTCGGCACGGACGTCGTCGCCGCGCAGCGAGAAACCCGCGGCCTCCGTGAATTCTCAGCGCGGCAAACCGGCTCGCGCGGGCACGGCCCGCATTCGCCACACGGCCGAGAAGGACGCCACGAAGACGGACACCACTTCTCAAGTGGCGAAAGCGGTTTCATCCACCGCTCCAAGCCGTTCGGCGGCGTCGATCACCTTGCCTGCGCCCGACCTCACGCCACTGGTGAACGCCTTAACTCCACTGGTGAACGCGGTGCTTTCGCCCGTGCTGGACGCGATCGGCATCGTGGCCCAAATCATTGACGGCCCGCCGATCGTGCCCCGCCAACTTCGCGGTTCGATCCAGGAGAGTAGTTCGACGCTGGTTGTCGCCCCGGGCACTGAGGTCGCGGCCGACTGGTACTTCCCGACGAACGGCACACCGGAGCGGCTGATCTACCTTCAGCACGGATTCGGGGCCACCGGCCCGATGTACAGCTACACCGCGTCGTATCTGGCGGAGCGCACCAACAGCGTGGTCGTGGTGACCACCTTGAGTCCCAACTGGACGAGGAGCATGTCGCTCGGCGGCGACGGCATGCACAGGGCACTCGCCCAACTGTTTCTCGACCCGGACCGAGAAGCCCTGAACGTCAGCTTGACGACAGCCACATTGAAGGCCGGCCGCGAGAGCTTCGCCGTGCCGGAAGAGTTTGTGCTCGCCGGCCACTCGGCGGGCGGGGGCTTGGTCACTCCCGTCGCCGGCTATTACGCCGAGGGGTTGGTGGCGCGCCGTGCCGACGGCCAGGATGCCCCCAACCACCTTGCCGGTGTGGTGCTGCTGGACGGAGTGGTGACCGCGGGCGTCATGCCGAGCGCCATCGACCGCCTCAACCAGCTCGAGCTCAGCAACGGCAACGATCCCGCCGACTATGTTCCGATCTATCAGCTGGGTGCACCGCCGAACAGCTTCAACTCCTTCAGCACGGCGATCCCCGATCTCGCGGCGGCCCGGCCGGGGCAGTTCATCGGTGTCGTCGTCAAGGGTGGTGTCCACATGGATTCCATGCTCGGCGGCAACCCACTGCTCCAGAACGTGGCCTACCTCTTCGCCGGGTTCCCGCAGCCACAGAATCCGCCAGGGGTGCAATGGCTGATGGCCGGCTGGATCAACGACATGTTCACCGGCACCGTCGACCCGGTCACCGGCCGCTGCCTGACCGGCTGTGACGGTGTGTACGGCTCCGGCGGTGAAACCGTGGACATCGACGGCGATCACGGTAGTGCCACCGCCGTCGTCATCGACTCGGGCTCATTGCCTGACGAATCGGCAAGGAACAACCCGCGATTCACCCCCGTCGCGGCGTCGTCCATCCCGGCATCGGTGCTGAGAGGGTAGGACGTCAGGTCACCGCAGACCCCATTGCAGAATGGTGACCATGCGAGTCGCGGTCTTGGGGACAGGTGCCATGGGAGCCGGCATGGCGCGGTCGATGCTGCGGGAAGGCATCGACGTCACCGTCTGGAACCGCACTGTCGAACGCTCGGAGCCACTGGCCGACGACGGCGCCACCGTTGCGCTCGACCCGATCGGCGCTGTCGCGGAGGCCGACGTTGTTCTGGCGGTCCTGTTCGACGCCGCCGCGACGCTGGACGTGATGACGGCGGTGTTGCCGGCGATGAAGGGTGGCGCGGTGTTCGTGCAATGCGCGACCGTTGGCGTTGAGGGCGCCGAGCAGACTGCCTCGGTGGCCGCCGAGCATGGTGTCGCCTTCCTGGACTGTCCGGTGCTGGGTACCAAGGGCCCCGCGGAGCAGGGCAAGCTCGTGATGCTGGCCTCGGGCGATCCAGTTCTGCGCGGCCGGGTGCAGCCGGCGTTGGACGCGATGGCAGTGAAGACGATCTGGGTGGGCGACGAGCCCGGACTCGGGTCAAAGCTCAAATTGGTGTGCAACGCGTGGATCAGCACTCTGACGGCGGCCGTCGGTCAGTCGTTCGCGCTGGCGAAGGGACTCGGCGTCGACCCGCAGTTGATGCTCGACGCGCTCGATGGAGCCCCGGCGGGCTCGACCTACTTGCAGGTGAAGGGCAGGTCGATCATCGAGGAGTCCTACGCTCCGCAGTTCAGCGTCGATGGGGTCCGCAAGGACACCGGACTGATTCGAGACGCGATCGCGGACGCGGGTCTGTCCACCGCGTTGGTCGATGGAGTTCGTGCTGCGTTCGATGCGGCAAGTGAAGCCGGCCATGGTGGCGACGACATGGCTGCGGTCTACTTCGGGTTCTGACCGACCCGCTGTGTGATCCGTTCAGGGTCGCGATCATCGTGGTGTGCATCTTCTGACACGTCTGCCGCGCTATTTTTTGCGGATGGCATTCTCATATGACCCCCGCGGACTGATCGGGCGCGCGGTGGACGCCGCACGTATGGGTCTCGACGCGTACAGCTGGGCCGAGGAGCAAGTCGTCGGTGCCATCCGGTCCGGACTCGATTCCCTGGACCCCGCCGAGGCGCTCGAGGATGCCGAACCCGAGAAGCCGTCAGCACCAGACCCCGACTCGCTGGCCGGCAAGATGGGCCGGCTGTTGGACCGCGCCCTCGACCAGAACACCAGGGGAAGTCAGGTCGAGCTCTACCATCACCTGCTCGACCAACTGGTCGCCGACGAGGCGCGCATCCTGGGTGCGCTGTCGGACGGGTCGTCGTCGCCGATGGTGAACGTCTACACCTGGCTCAGTCCACGTGTTCCGGGCCGTGCGGCCTTGGAGCACGCCTCGCTCGTCGGGCGGACCGCGAATGTGGCCCTGCCGCAGATGGTTCCGCAATACGTCAGCCACCTGCTGTCACTCGGACTGGTCGAAGCGGGACCCGAAGACCCTTCGCTGGCCACTGAATACGAAGTGCTGATGGCCGAGACGTCGGTGCTCGCGGCCATCAAGACTGCGTCGCGAGGTCCGCTGACCGCCAAGATCGACAAGTCGACGCTGTCGCTGTCGTCGCTGGGCGCATCGCTGTGGGCGGCCGCCACGGGAGATGTCGGTCAGTGAGCTCCGCGTCGCCCGTCGTGCTGCTCGCCCTGTCGAGTTGGACCGAGATCAAGGCCGACTTCAGCGCCTACTGGCTGGTGTATCTGTCGATGCCGTTCGTCGCGGCCTTCGTCGGGTGGAGCACGAAAATCGTCGCGCTCGAAATGCTCTATCGGCCGATCGAATTCAAGGGCTGGGGTCCGTTCGGATGGCAGGGGATCGTGCCACGGCGAGCGGGCAAGGTCGGCTCGAAGACCATCGATCTACTGACCGCCAACTTGCTGAAACCCGAAGAGCTGCTGGACCGCATCGACGCCAACGACGCGGTCGATGCGCTACGGGCTCCGCTCGCCGAAGCGGTCGACGACATCTCACGTGACCTTGCCGACGAGATTCGCCCGGGCCTGTGGGACGCGCTGCCGGAGTCCGCCCGACGCGGGATCCAGGAGCGCATGCACAAGCAGGCGCCCCAGATCGTCGAGAACATGCTGACTGAGATGAAGGCCGACCTTCCGCGCTATCTCGATCTGCACTTCATGGCTGTGACGGCGCTGGTGCGCAACAAGGAGAAGCTCGTCAAGTTGATGCGCAGCGTCACCACCGATGCGATGGCGTTCGTGCGGCGCAGCGGTATCTACTTCGGTCTGGTGATCGGTCTGGTCCAGATGGTGGCGTGGGCGCTGTTCAAGAACCCGTGGATCATGCCCGCATTCGGTTTCGCGGTCGGCTTCATCAGCGACTACATCGCGTTGAACATGCTCTTCCGGCCGATGAGGCCACGAAAGTTCCTGGGATTCATTCCCTTTCAGGGGTTGCTGCATGCCGAGCGCGACAAGATCACCCGCGACTACGCGAAGATCCTGGCCGAGGATCTGTTCTCACCCGAGTTGATGTTCGACGCGATCATCAAAGGCCCGGGCTCGGACAAATTATTCGCGTTGGCGGCCAAGGAAATCGATGCCGCCATCGACGCCCAGACCGGGGTTGCGCGACCGATGGTCACCCTGGCGGTCGGCACCAAGCGATACCGGGCAATGAAGGACCGCGTGGTCACCCTGGTGTTGGAGCGGCTACCGGATACCTTGCTCGAGGCGCAGGAGTACGCGGTGAACGCACTGGATCTGGAGCACGTGGTCATCGAGAAGATGAGTCAGCTGACCGAGGAAGAGTACGAGTCGATCCTGCGGCCGGTGTTCAAGGACGACGAACCGCTGATGATCGCGGTCGGCGCGGTGCTCGGCGGCGTGGTCGGTGAGCTTCAGGTGCAGATCATCGAGTTCTTCACCTGACGACTGCGCTCATTATGGCTGGGGTGTGGTGCGGAAGATTGGCCAGCAGATCTCGGTGGCGGTGAATTTTGTCGGATCTGAGGGCGGGCCGCCGATGTAGTGTTCGCGGATTGGTCCCTGGGCGCTGATCAGATGTTCGTTTGCGTAGGTGCCCAGCGCCCCGTAGCTGCGGTCCATACCTTCATGAGTGCCGACGTGGGTGAGCACCGCGAAGTCGGCCTGCGGTAATACCGCGGCACGGACGCCCTCGGGAATGCCCGAAGATTGTGGCGCGGGTACGAATAGGGTTGCCTCGCCGCGCGATTCGGTAAACAGGGCTCGGTCGTAGACTCCGCCCGGTGCGGCCGCGGCGCCGGACCCCGCTGCCGTCTCAACGGCGTTGCTGAGTGTTCTCATCGCCGCTTCGAACCAGCTGTCGATCTCGGCGATCTCGATGGTGGCGCCGATGGACCACACGGCGAGGGCAGGTTCATGGCGCAACTCCACGTGGGCGGGGGCGCGCACGGGCGCAAGTAACTCGCGCAGTGCGCCCACGGTGTCACGCGTCTGCTGCAGTTGCACCTCCATCTGTGCGAGATGGGTGGTGATGATGTCGGTGCGGCTCGCGGCGTCTTCTGTGCTCAGCAGCGCCTTGATATCGGGAATCGACATGCCGAGAGATCGGAACCGTCTAATGATGTGCGCGTGATCGACCTGGCTGGTGTCGTAGAAGCGATAGCCGGTATGGGAATCGATATGGGCGGGTTCGAGAATGCCGATGTCGTGGTAGTGCCGGAGCGCCTTCCTGCTCAGGCTCGTCATCACCGAGAAGTCACCGATCGAAACCTGTGCGCCCATGGCATCCCTCCTGTGTGAGCCGCGGTTCGTCTTGTATGGCCATCGTGCAGTCTCCCCCTAGGGCAAGGTCAACATTGCGGCGAGAGTGCCGGCCCGGCTTGACCCTCCCCCTAGGGGAAGCTCCACCGTGGGGCCATGACCAACGAATGGGATGCACTCCCGGATAACACCAAGACGTTTCTGACCGCACTCGACGCCCGAGAGGTCGACCGAGCGCTCGCCACGTTCACCCCGGACGCCGTCGTGACCGACGAGGGCCGCGACTACACGGGTCGTGACGAGATCGGCGCGTGGCTGACCGCCGCGGCCGCCGAGTACACCTATACGACGGAGTTCATGGGTGCGACTGCGACCGACACGACCGTCGAGGCCAGGCAGCACCTCGAGGGCGACTTCCCCGGCGGGGTCGCCGACCTGCGCTACCGCTTCGCGCTGGACGGCGCACTGATCAGCCGATTGGTGATCGAGCCATGACGCGTCGATGGTTCATCACCGGTGGCACGCCCGGCGGCTTCGGAATGGCGTTCGCCGACGCGGCGCTCGAGACGGGGGACCGCGTAGCACTCACGGCTCGCCGTCCTGAGGAGCTGCTGGCGTGGGCGGACCAGTACGGCGACCGCGTTCTCGTCCTGCCGCTGGATGTCACTGACGCCGCACAGATTTTGCGCGCGGTGCGCGCGGCCGAGGAGCGCTTCGGCGGGATCGACGTGCTGGTCAACAACGCTGGCCGCGGCTGGTACGGATCGATCGAGGGGATGGACGAGTCCTCGGTGCGGGCGATGTTCGAGCTGAACTTCTTCGCGGTGTTGTCCGTGACGCGCGCGGTGCTGCCGGGGATGCGCGCCCGCGGGGACGGGTGGATCGTCAACGTGTCCTCGGTTGCCGGGCTCATCGCTGCACCCGGATTCGGCTATTACAGCGCGACGAAGTTCGCCGTCGAGGCTGTCACCGATGCGCTGCGCGACGAGGTTGCCGCGCAGGGCATCTCCGTGTTGGCGGTCGAACCGGGAGCGTTCCGCACGAACGCCTACGCCGGGTTCGCGAACGAGCCCATCACGGAGGCGATTCCGGACTACCACGACATGCTGGAGCAGGTACGCGCCTCTTTTGTCGAGCAGGACGGGACGCAACCTGGCGATCCGCGCCGCGGTGTCCGTGCGGTGATCGCGGCGATGGCCCAGGATCCGCCTCCGCGTCGGCTGGTCCTGGGCAGTGGCGGATACGACGCCGTGGTCGATGCACTGCAGCAGAGCCTGGCCGACATCCGGGCGAACGAAACACTCTCTCGTGGAGCCGATTTCCCGGCCTAGTTCTCGGGGAGCACGAAACGGGCGGCGTTGTGATCCGCGCGATCAGCGCCTCGGCAACGGGCCCGCCAATCCGCGCGGCAGTGTGTCCCACAGCCATCGGACAGCGGAATCTATCTCGTCGTACTCGAGCGCTTCTCCGTCGCGCGCCTGGTACCGGGCGGACTCGGTGAAGCCCTTGATGCGGCTGAGTATCCCGCCGTCGATACGCAGGATCTGTCCGGTGAGCCAGGATGATTCGGGTGACTGCAACCAGGCCACGACAGGCGAGCTGCGTGACGGGTCCAGCGCCGGGTCGTCCGGCCTGCCGGCGAAGAGAACATCGGTCATGCGGGACCGTGCGAGCGGTGAAATAGCATTCACTGCAACGCCGTAGCGCTGTGCCTCCATGGCAGTGATGAGCGTGAGATTGGCGATCGCGGCCTTCGCGGCGCCGTAGGCAGCCTGACCTACGTTTCCCCAGAGGCCGGAACCGGAGACGGTGTTGACGATATGGGCGTCGATCTGGCGGCCCGCTTTGGCCTCGGCCCGCCAATAGGCGCAGCTGTGGTGGGTGACGGCGAATGTGCCTTTGAGATGAACAGCGATGACGCTGTCCCAGTCCGCCTCGGTTGCGCTGGCGACCAGCGAGTCTCGCAGGATGCCAGCATTGTTCACGATTCCGGTGAGGGTGCCGAAGGTCTGAACCGCGGTTTCCACCATGTCGGCGGCATCGCTCCACGAGGCCACTGAGCCGGTGTGGGCGATAGCGCGGCCGCCGGCCGCAGTGATTTCGGCCGCCACTGCTTCCGCGGGTCCGGGACCGGCGGCCTGCTCGCTACCGTCGCGGGCTACGCCCGGATCATTCACGACAACGGCGGCCCCGAGGCTTGCCAGTGTGAGGCAGTGGCTTCGGCCGATTCCGCGACCCCCGCCGGTCACGAGAACCACACAGTTGCGAAGCGATGTATTCATCGACGTCCTCCCGGATATTCAGTGGCGTATGGCGGCCTCATCGCGGCTCTTTGGGCATGCGAAGCAGGCGTTCACTCAGGATGTTTCGCTGGATCTCGGCGGTGCCGCCCAAGATTGTCTGCGCACGTCCCACGAGCATGGCGTGCACCAGTTCGGCGCCATCCTCACTCCCGGGCTCGGTGCAGGCGTCGGTGCCCAACGCATCAGTGGCGAGATCACAGAGGTCTCGATCAGTTTCCGAAGTCATGATCTTGAGTACCGAAAAGGCCGGCGAGGCCATATCTTCGCCGGCGACGGCGCGCTGCCAGGTAAATCGGAGCAGCCACATCCGGGCCCAGATCTTGGTCATGGTGCGAGCCAGGACGGGATCCAGTCTGCCGCGCTTGCGCGCTGCTTCGACGATGCGTTGGTGGCGTTTGAACATCGCCACCGCCTGGCAGCCCAGAGTGAGTCGTTCGCGGCTCAGGGTCAACATCGCGATGCTCCAGCCTTGGCCGACGTCGCCGATCAGTGCATCTGGTTGCAGCGCAACCTCGTCGAGGAAGACTTCATTGAACTTGCTCTCGCCGTCGATCTGTGTGATGGGACGGACCGTGATGCCTGCCGCGTCCATCGGCACGATGAACATGCTCAAGCCGCGATGGCCGTCCGGACTGGTACGGGCGAGCAGAATGCCGTACTCGGCCGACATTGCTCCAGAGCTCCAGACCTTTTGTCCGGTAACCCGCCAGCCATCCGGTGTTCGTTCGGCCTTGGTGCGCACAGCGGCCAAGTCGGATCCGGCACCCGGTTCGGAGAACAGCTGAGTCCAGATGTCGTCGCCGAGCCGGATCGGTTCGAGGTAGCGCTGCCTCTGCGTATCGGTTCCGTAGTTGATCAACACCGGCCCGACGAGATCTATTGCAGTCATTGCTAATTGGCGCGGCACGTCGGCCCGGGCGCATTCTTCGGCAAAGAGCGCCTGGACCGGGACCGGAGCGTCGGACCCTCCGTACTCGGTGGGCCAGTGCAGACCGGCATAGCCGTGCGCGGCCAGATACTGGTGCCATTGCCGACCGGGCTGCACATCGTCGGGTGTGGGAGTGGGCCCGTAGTTGCGCAGACCCGTTGGGCGAGGTGATTCGCTGAGGAATTGACGAATCGTGCTTCGCATTTCATCGAGATCACACGCGTCGGTGTCAATCATTGTGTG
The DNA here is from genome assembly GCA_004362315.1 of Mycobacterium sp. BK086. Lineage (GTDB taxonomy): Bacteria > Actinomycetota > Actinomycetes > Mycobacteriales > Mycobacteriaceae > Mycobacterium. The sequence goes on along the minus strand of SNWL01000006.1, from coordinate 37,989 downwards.
GCGATGTCCTTATGCAGCATTGTCAGTGGTCGGTCAGTGCACGCCGGCGGCGACCGAGATGCGGTCCCAGTGCTGCGCCGGTGTACCGAAGAGAACTTCGTCGGTTCTGGCCCGCTTCAAGTAGAGGTGCGCCGAGTCCTCCCATGTGAAGCCGACGCCGCCGTGTATCTGCAGGTTCTGGTGCGCGACATTGCGTAGCGATTCCGAACACACGGCTTTGGCCATGCTGCAACGCCATTCGACTTCGGCCGCCGAACCCAGCGAGTCGTCGTCGACAGCTTCGAGTGCGGCTTGGCACGCCGAGCGCGACATTTCCAGTTCCACCAGCAGGTCGGCGCAACGGTGTTTGATCGCTTGAAAGCTGCCGATGGCTCTGCCGAATTGCTCTCGGGTGTTGGCATATTCGACCGCGATCTCCAGTGCTCGCTCGTTGGCACCGACCTGTTCGGCCGCCAGAATCGCGATTGCCTGATGCATGCGGCGCTCGATGATTGTGTCCACTGGCTGCGTTGGATTGAGTCGGGTGCCGTGGGCGTTGTCGAACCGAACCGTCGCCATCGGTCTGGTCGGATCCAGAACCCGTTCGGGGAGAACGGTTACCGCGGATTGAGCGGCTGAGACGAGGTAGACCCCGGCTTCGCCGTCCGTGCTCGCGACGACGACGAGGTGCTCGGCAGCACCGCCGTGTAGGACATGTCGGGCGACTCCGCTCAGTCTTGCTCCGGGTTCGCCGTCCGTCACCGCGGCCATGGCGATGGCGCCGCGGTGCCAGAGTCCGCCGTCCTCGGTGAGCACGGCGGCCGCCGTGTGTTCGCCGTCGAGCAAGGCCTTAAGAATGTCACCGCCGACTCCCGGTGCGTCCGGGTTGTCGCAGTCGATGAGCAGTCCGGTTGCCAGTACCAGCGATGCGACAAACGGCACCGGTGCCAGGGATCTGCCCAGTTCATGGGCGACCGCACTCAACGCGGCAGTGCCATAGCCGGCCCCGCCGGCGTGCTCGGGCACCGCGATCGTGGCGATACCGACTTGCTGGCACAACAATCGCCATAGCTGCGCGTCGAATCCTCGTACCCGTAGGTCAGGGAATTGGTAGCTCACCTCACGGACCCGGTCCAGCGTGGCGAACCGCTCACAGGTCAGCCGGGTGGATCGTCCCAGTTCCTGCTTCTCGTATGCGGTCAGGCTGTTCATCAGCTGGTTCTTGGCATGGTCGTGGACTCCCTCCGTAATAAGGTATATATATAACGTGTTGATCGATTACGCAACGGCTCAACACCTCTGCGGCCTGCCCGCCGGGCTCGCAGACGCTATCTAGCTAAATAGTTATATGTATAGTGTTGCACTGCACACTGCAGACCCATAGAGAGGCAGGCCGTCGGTGGATCGATCTCCATACCGACCACAGCGTTCGTTGAAGGATCGTGTTGTCGTCGTGACCGGCGCCAGCCGGGGGATCGGCCGGGCGATCGCGATCCGTGCCGCCTCCGATGGCGCGAACGTTGCCCTGTTGGCCCGGACCGAAACTCCGAACCCCAAGATCGACGGCACTCTGGCTGAGAGCGCTCAAGCGGTGCGCAACGCCGGAGGCCGGCCGTTGGCGATCGGCTGCGATGTGCGTGACCCAGAAGCCGTCAGCACGGCCGTGGACGAGATCGCGGCGGCTTTCGGTGCGATCGACGTCGTTGTCAACAACGCAGGCGCGCTCGATCTCAGGAAGACGCCCGCGCTCGCCCCGAAGGTCTTCCGGCGCTTGCTGGCGGTCAATGTCGAAGGCCCATATGCGTTGGTGCACAGTGCGTTGGCGCATCTACGCAAGTCGGACAACGCCCACATTGTGAACGTCTCACCGCCGTTGAACCTGGCGCCGGAATGGTTGGGCGCACATGTCGCCCACACGGTGGGCAAGTATGCCGAGAGCTTGTTGACCGTCGGGTGGGCCGAGGAATTCGCATCGATACCGATCGCAGTCAATGCGCTGTGGCCGGAGACGACGGTCGCGAGCACGGGGTTGATGGTCGCGATGGGCGCCGACGTGGTCCGAGCTCAGGCTCGGGACACCCAGATCATGGCCGATGCGCTGCATGCGTTGGTCACGCGCCCCGCGGCGGAATGCACGGGGCGCTTGCTTACCGACGCCGAGGTGCTCCTGGAGGAAGGCATCGACAGCTTGGATGACTACCGGCTCGCAACGAGCGAGGACGATCTCGTGCCCAACTTCTACCTCGCCGATCGGCCGGCCTCCTCCTGATCGGCGCCGGTGCTGCCGGCATTGACTCTGGGTCTTAGACCATTTAGACCTATTAGGAATACCCTCGTGAGAAGTCTCCGGCGGATTACCCCTGTTAGAGGCGCTATGTCGGGCGAGTGCCGACGCGATTTCAGTCGAAACCGCGGATTGTTTTATACCTGCTAGTAATATAGGCTCGGCCGACAACAGGTGTTCTGGTGCCGGCTAAGACGGAGGGAACCATGGCGACTGAGCTGCAGGAATGCGCGGCGAGCGGGATTGATCGTGCCGATCTCATCCTGACGGCGTTCGACGGTCCCAGCGAACTCACGCTCTCGCAGATTGCCCGGCGCACGGGTGTTCCCCGTTCATCCGCGCACCGCATGCTCGAAAAACTCGTGAAGTTGCGGTGGATCCGCCGCGACGGGCACCGGTATCAGTTAGGACTGCGCCTGCTGGAGTTGGGATCGCTTGTGGTGCAGCAGGATCAACTGCATGCGGCGGCATTGCCACACATGCGGGAGCTGCGGCGGTTGACGGGTCTGACCGTCCACCTTGCGGTATTGCAGCGTACGGACGTGCTCTATCTGGAGAAGCTCGAGGGACTGGTGGATGCCGGTATCGACACCCGGGTGGGTGGTCGGCGGCCCGCGGCGCCGACCAGCGTCGGAAAGGTTCTGCTGGCCAACTCGCTGGACCAATGGTGCGATCCCGTTGCGGCTGCGCATCCGCATACTTCACCCACCCGGCAGGAGCTGGCCGCGATTAGACAGCGCGGAGTCGCGTTCGATCGGGGCGAGGCGATTCCACGAATCGGCTGCGTGGGCGCACCGGTGGGCGTGAAAGGCGATGTCGTCGCGGCGATCTCCATCTGTGGCGCGCTGGATCAGATGTCGATGAACGAGCAGACGATCCACCTGGTGCGAAGGACCGGCGCGATGATCTACACCAAGCTCGGTCGTCGTGCGATAGCGATTTGATGACCGAGATTGCGTGCAGTGACTGCGAGAACGTGGTGCTGGTCGAGCGGTACACCGACAACCAGATGTGTGTGCAGTGGCAGGGCGATGCCGAGGCCATCTGCATCGAGTTCGCGCGCAGAGCAGCGAAAGGGGAACGCAGCATGGTGATTCCGAGCTGTCGCACGCTACGAACCTCCATCGAGCTCAACATCGCCAACTTGGTAATAAGGGTGGCGCCGCACCGGGGCAGCGAGTCGGAACTCTTCGGCGACGAGGCGACCTGATCGATGAACGCCACACCCACCAACGTCACGATCCGGCTTGCCGGCCAGGAACATTGCGCTGCGTGGCCGCGCGGCACCGTTCTGCTTGATGCGCTGACCCAGGCTGGTATCGACGTCCCATACTCGTGCGGCGAAGGCTCCTGCGGTGCCTGCGTCTGTCGGATCCTCAGGGGCACAGCAGAGATGAAGGACAACCAAATCTTGGACGCCGCTGATCTGGCCGAAGGATACGTGCTGGCATGCCAGGCGGTGACAACGTCTGACGACGTGGTGGTGACCTACGATGACTGATGACGCAGTGGTGCGATACGACGTCGCTGACCGCGTCGCTGTCCTGACGGTGAACGATCCGGATCGCCGCAACGCGGTCACCCATGAGATGTCGGCGCAACTCTGTACTGCCCTCGCCCGCGCGGAATCTGATGAGGGAGTTCACGCAATCGTCGTCACCGGAGCCGGTGCCGCATTCTGCGCGGGTGGCGACCTCGCGGTGCTCAGCCGCGCAACCGAAGACGATCTCGAGCGCCTCTATGCGGGTTTCATGGCCATAGGCAGGTCGATTTTGCCGACAATCGCAGCGGTCAACGGCGCCGCGGTTGGAGCCGGATTGAACCTCGCCATGGCCGCCGATGTTCGAATCGCAGGCCCGCGTGCCGTTTTCGATGCTCGCTTTCAGAAGCTGGGGATCCACCCCGGCGGCGGTGCGACGTGGATGCTGCAACGAGCTGTCGGCCCGCAGGTCGCTCGGGCGGCGTTGTTGTTCGGCGCCCGCTTCGACGCACAGGATGCGGTTCGATATGGATTGGCATTGCGTGTCGACGACGATCCTCTCGCCGGTGCGATTCAACTGGCCGCGGGTCCGGCCGGGGCGCCCCGTGATGTCGTGCTCGCCACCAAGGCCTCGATGCGAGCCACGGCAATACCCGGATTCCTGGATAGCGATCATCACCTGAGTGCGAAGGACATTGAGATCGGTCCCCAGGTGGCGTCTTTACAATCGCCGAGTTTTGCGGCCCGGCTTGCGGGACGGTGACTTTCATGGCAGCGGGTACGACGAGACGAAACTCGGATAGCTGATTTTCAGATTGGTGGTGACATGTCTGGCTCTGTCAACCGTGGAAAGCGTTCGGTGGCAAAGGTGGCGGCGACGGCTGCGATGTTGAGTTCGGCGGGTGTATTCCTTTCCAGTACCGCCCACGCGGATGCCATCGCTTATCTGGTGAATGTGACTGTCCGTCCGGGCTATAACTTCAGCAGTGCTGACGATGCGTTGTCGTACGGGCGAGGCATTTGTGACCAGATCGGGCAGGGCGTTTCCTACGCGCAGCTGGTCATCGACAACAAGCAACACTTCGACACCTCTGACGACTTCCAGGCGTCGTATCTGATCACCCAGGCCGCCAACGAACTCTGCCCCGCGAACATCTGGCAGCTGCGGAACTCCGCGGCCGGCTACCGGCTCGCACCAACCTGAATGCGAAGGACGGATCACCAATGATCTACGGCAGGCCGATCGGAGTCTGTTGCGCTGTCTTGTTTCCATTGTGCGCGGCCGTGCCGGCAGCGCACGCGGACAACAGGCGACTCAACGAGAGTGTTGTCGCCAACGTGTACGCGGCCCAGCACCAAGCCGGATGCACCAATGACGTCAGGGTGAACCCGCACCTGCAGCGCGCCGCACAGGTGCACACCGACGACCTGATGACCAATCGGTCCCTTGATAGCGATATCGGATCAGACGGATCGACACCTCAACACCGTGCCGACGCGGCCGGCTTCCGAGGCACAGTCACCGAGACCGTCGCCATCAATCCATCCTTGGCCATCAATAATCTCGACGTCCTTCATCAGTGGTTCGCCGATCCGAGAGCGGTCGCGATCATGCGGGACTGCGCCAATACCCTGATGGGAGTGTGGTCGGAAAACAGCCTGGACCGCAGCGTCCTGGTTGCGGTCTACGGACACCCGGCCTAGGTCTCTCCCTTTCGCGTGCCGGTCCAGCCATCTAGGCGTGTTCCGGTCGCACCGTCCCACAGGTCGGCGCCCGCGACACAGGTACGCATCGTGGCCGCGCCCAGGCGGCGGGCATAGTGATTCGTGCTGCCGTATTCGGTGAGCCAGGTGCGTGCTCGGGTCGTGGACAACCACAAGTCGTGCTCGAGCGTCACGCCGATGGCGCCGTGCAGCTGGTGAGCCGTGGTCGCCACGCTGTCGACCACCTGGCCGAGCGTCACCTTCGCCGCCGTGACGGCATAGTCGGCCTGGGGGCTGCCGAAGCCGTGGTCAGCGGCGGCCGCCACCGCGAGAACCACTGCTGCGCGGGCACGTTCGAGCTCTCCGGCAAGATGCGCGAGCGAATGCTGAACCGCCTGAAACGCGCTCAGCGGGCGTCCGAACTGACGACGTTGCTGGGTGTAGGCCACCGTGAGCTCGCTTGCTGCGTCCAATGCTCCGATGATCTGCACGCAACGCGCCCACGCACCCCGCCGAATGAGCTCCTCTGCCAGCATGCCGTCGACCACCGAGAATGCCGATTCTTGGACATCGAACGACACCGAGGGGCGAGGCTCTCCCGCGAGGTTGTAGTCGGAAGTGGTTGTCACAGAGTCGAGTGCGGCGACAAGTAACTTGTCGCGGTGACGTATACCGAGGATGACCGTCGCGATCCCGCCCCACGGGACTGCGGTCACTGTTCCCTCGAATCGGCCCGCGCGTCGTTGGTAGTCCTCTGGCTCGGCTATCCCGACCGTCAACGCGTCGTCCACTGACACCGGGAGATCGGCGACGGTCGCCAGCCAGCCGCCGATGACATCTGTCTCCGCGATAGGCACTGCGCCGCTGTATCGGGCCACGCCGTGCAACACAACCGCCGCGTCTGGAGGACTGGCACCCGCATCAGCGGAACTCGTCAGTCGAGTCAGACCGGCGTCGACCAGAGACTGCCACAGCACCGCATCGAACATCTGGGGCCGTCGCGGCCGTTCGCCGTGAGCTGGAGCGGAACGGAAACACACATCCTTGACCAGTGCCCGCAATTCGGCATGTTCGTCGCCGTGATCTTTGGACTTACTATGGCCGGCGACTCCGCTGCCCAACCATGCCGCTGTCATCGCAATCCCATCCCGCGGGCGACTACGCCGCGTAACACTTCGTTGGTTCCACCGCGCAACGTGAACATCGGCGCGTGAAGACGCGCGACCATCAGCATCCGAGCGATGTCGTCGCCCGCCTCGCCCAGCGATTCGACTGTCTCCGCGAGGTCGGCCGCCAATTCGACCGACTGCTGTTCGAATCGAGTCCCCAGATCTTTGACCAGCGCAGCGCGCAGAGTCGCGTCGGCTCCTCGGGTGAGAGTAGTGGCCACGGCGAACGATAGCTGGCGAAGTGAAATCACCTTCGCCAGAAGATGTCCCACATCGGCGGCTGTGCCGGCATCGGCGGAATGGTGCGAGATCGCGCGGATGATGGCAAGAAGCAATGGCGATGTGGAGAGAAACCGCTCTGGACCGCTGCGCTCGAAGGACAGTTCGGCGGTGACCTGATGCCATCCGCGTCCGACCTGGCCGAGAACGGCGGTGTCGGGAACGTGGACGTCGTCAAAAGCCACTTCGTTGAAGTGGTGTTCGCCCGACATCTGCAGGATGGGACGCACCGTGATTCCCGGTGTTTCGCGGGGGACGAGGAACTGGCTGAAGCCAGCGTGGCGCTCGGCGGCATCGGGGCCGCTGGTGCGGGCAAGTACGACCAACTCGTGGGCGTGGTGCGCGCCACTGGTCCAGGACTTTGTCCCGTTGATCCGCCAGCCGCCGTCGACTGCGGTGGCGCGGCATTGCGCGGCAGCGAGATCGGAGCCTGCGATGTCCTCGCTCATTCCGATCGCCAGATAGCAACGGCCGGAGGCAATTTCCGGGAGAAGCCGGCTTCGCTGGTCTTCGCTGCCGTACGCCAACAGAGCCGGCGCGACCTGACGATCGGCGAACCAATGCGCGGCGACAGGCGCCCCCGCGATGAGTAGTTCCTCGGTGACCACGTAGCGGTGGAGATGGCTCAAGCCGTGGCCACCGTAGTTCCGCGGGATCGTCAGCCCGACAAACCCGGCGGCAGCAAGGCGGACGCTGAACCGCGGGTCCCAGGCGCCGAGCCAGCCATCGACGGCCGGCAGCCACCCGAACTGTTCCCGGTCAGCGATCAAAAATCGGCGGATACCGGCACGCAGAGACTTCAACTCGGCGTCGTTGGCGCAGAATGCGTCGAACGTGCTCACCGTAGCGATTTCCCGGTCGACGGCCGCTCCGAGGGATTCATGACTTGCCACATAATAAGCTAACTATATACCCTATTGCTCGGAATCCGGATATGCGATCGAGGTGGAATCGTGGCGCAAGCCAGCGTGAGAGTTGAGTCGATCGGCACCTACCTGCCGCCGTGGCACACCCAGGGTGACAAGGGAATCCGACGCGTTCGAGGCCACGACGAGGATGCGCTGACGATGGCCGTGGCGGCGGGCAGGGCGGCGGACCCACACGGGACCGCGCAGAGGGTCGTCTTCGTTTCGCGCGACTTCCCGCTCATCGAAGGCGGTAATGCCGCGGTGTTGTTGGCCGGGTTGTCCTTGGGTGCGGACCTGCCGGTGGCAGAGGTCCTCGGAAACGGGCCGGCTGTGATCGATGAGATCCTCGCCGCACGCCCGGGCACCCTTGTCATCGCCGCCGACGATTCGCCAACCGCGGCGGGGGCGGGTGCCGTACTCGTCGGCGACCGGGGCGCAGCGCTGACGTTCGTGGCCCGGCACACTGGCAGCCTGCCCGTCATCGCACGCCGGTCCGACGGAACCGAACACCGGTACCGCGATCCCCGGTTGCAGCGAGAGGTGGGAGTCAGGTCGGCGCTGGGGCGTCTAGGCTTGGCTGCCGACTCAGCAGTCGTCGCAATATGTGGTGCTGCACAAGCAGATCTGGGCTCGACGATCAAGACGGGTAACGCTGCCGCGGATCCGAAACCATCCGCGGCTGGGATGGTCCGCGTGCTGGCCGACGCGATCGAAGCTGACATGGCGGGGCTCGTCATCGGGTTGGAGCAGGCTTGCATCACCGTCGCTGACCTGACCCCCGGTGCGGTACGCATCTGCCGGGACGAGCGCGACAGTATCGCGGTGCCGGCAAGCCGTTCCACCGCTGGCAACGGCATCCCCATCTCGCTCGCCGCATACGCGCGGGCATTCGATCCCAAATTGCGTTGGGAAGCAGCGGTATTCGATGAGCAACCAGGAATCGATGCCCAGCCGCAGTTTCCGCCGCGAGCCAGGGTGAGTTCCACCGGCGTACTGGCAAGCGATTACCGGCGCCAGCCGCTGCCGCGCACCGGAACGGTGTACAGCCACACCACGATCTCCCTGCCGGTTCCGGATCTGCACAGTCCGTACTCGTTGGCGTTGGTGGCACTCGACGACAGTCCGGTGCGGGTACTGCTCAAGGTCACCGGAGTTCCGGCGGGCCAGATTCTGATCGGGGAGCCCGGTTCGATCGTCCTGCGCAAGATCGCCACTCGCGCAGGAATACCCGACTACGGGCAGGCTTTCTTGCCGCTGCATGCCGCAGCGAGTGCTGCTACTGAACGGAAGGTACTGGCATGAGACGTGTCGCCATCGTGGGTGCGGGGATGACCCCGTTCGCCGAGCACTTCGAACTGGGTATCAAGGATCTGATCCCGCAGGCCTACGCCGACTGTGTCGGCAGCGTTGACAAGGGCATCACGAAATCCGAGATCCAGGCCGCGTGGATCGGCGAGCTCTCCACCACCGACGGTTTTCCGGCCGGGATTCTCGCCGACACGCTCGACCTCGTCGACATACCTGTCACGCGCATTGAAAATGCCTGTGCAACAGGCAACGATGCGATTCGCAATGCCAGCCTCGCGATCGCCTCCGGCTACTGTGACGTAGCCCTGGTGGTTGGTGCCGACAAGGTGAGGGAAACGTCCACAGACGGCACGTTCTGGGAGTGGTCGGCGATGACCAGGGACACCGCGTGGGACTTTCCGCTCGGTCTCGTGGCGCCCGCCAACTTCGCACTCCACGTGAACCGCTATCTGCATGAGTCACCAGCCACGAAAGAACATATGGCGATGGTGGCGGTGAAGAACCACTTCCATGCACTGCGCAACCCGAAGGCTCAGCTGCGGTATGAGATCACCGTTGAACAAGTACTGGCGGCGCCGATCATCGTCGAGCCGTTCGGGTTGTACGACTGCACCCCTCAGAGCGATGGTGCGGCCGCGGTCATCTTGGTCGCCGACGAGCTGACCGATCGCTACACCGACCGGCCCGTGTGGGTGCGCGGCGTCGGGCTCGGCATGGATCGGGTTATGCATCAACATAAGTCCGACCTGACCAGCTTCGCGCCGTCGGTCAAGGCCGCGAAAGCCGCGATGACGATGGCCGGCTGCGTGCCGGCGGACATCGACGTCGCCGAACTGCATGACTGCTTCACTGGAGTCGAATTGATCACCTACGAGGATCTCGGGTTCGCCGACCGCTTCGAGGCCTACAAGTTGGTCGAACAGGGCGATCACTACGTGGGTGGTCCAATCCCGGTGAATCCGAGTGGCGGACTGAAGGCCAAAGGCCACCCACCGGGCGCGACCGGCGTCGCGCAATGCTACGAACTGTTCAACCAACTTCGAGGCCAGGCCGAGAATCAGGTCGACGGTGCCCGAGTTGCACTGGCACACAACATTGGTGGCCCAACCGCGGTGTCAGCGGTCACGGTGCTCTCCAGCGTCAAGGGTTAGGTCAGTCCAGAAGGTCGACGACGGTGGATGATTCGGAGCCGGCTAGCACGTACTCCTCGGCCTTGACAAGGTGCCGATGCCACAATTGGGCGGCCTCGTCGGCGTTGCCCGCCTTGATCAGCTCGAGAACCATTGCGTGGGTCTTCGCCGAGCGTCGCAGCGCCCGGTCCGCGCGGGCCCCCTCTGTCGGTTGCATCGACCGATTCGCCTTCTCGATGATGTGGTGAAGCATTTCGGACAGCATCTGGAGCGTCTGATTTCCGGAGAGTCGCGCGATGGCTGCGTGAAACCCCGTCTGGTTCGCGAAGCCTTCTTCGCCGGTGGGTTGGTTGCCCTCCTGCGCCACGATCGCCTCGAGTTCGGCGATGACCGCTGGATCGCGGTCCTTGGCGAGCTGCGCCACGATCGGGGTCTCGAGGACCGCACGCGCGTCGTAGACATCACGCAGTGTGACGCCGTCGTACTGCAGAAGCAGGCCCGCGTAACCGGCGAGTGTTTCCCGGGTCGGTCGCGTCACGCGGGCGCCGCCGCGCACCCCGCGTTCCATCTCGATCAGCGACTGTGATTCCAGAATGCGGAATGCTTCGCGGAGAGTGGGGCGTGAAACTCCGAACTGCGCCATGAGCTCAGCTTCGGGCGGAAGCTTTGTGCCCTCGGGAATTTCCCCGCGAATGAACATCTTTCGCAGTACATCGGCAACCCGACCAGACATCTTGGGCTCGCGAAGACTGCTGACCTCCATCGCGGGTCCTCCGTTGCGTGACAAGAGCGAATGGGTAATACAACTAACCATATTACAGACCGCTATTGCCGGCGCCTGTGCGTCAGTCGTTGCGCGCCGTCAACACCAGGTCACGACGGTGGGGACCGCCGCGTCCGGGCCCTCCTCCGCGAAGAACGTCTGAGCCAGTGCCGCTTCGAGGTGTCGATACGAGCCGAGCAGGGCGTCGAGGTGAAATCCGCGTTGAACGTAGCGGTGAAGTCGGTGCTCCGCAGTCAGGCCGATCGCGCCGCACACCTGCATTGCCACATCGGACATGAACCGGTGCGCTCGGCCGGCTGACGCTTTGGCAATCGACGCGGCGAACTCGTCGCCCCGGTCGCGCGCCTCATTGCGCAGAGCGCGCGCACCTTCCAGTGCTACCGACGCTTCGGCCAGAGCATGGCGCGGTGACTGGTATGCGCCGACCGGCGAGCCGAATTGCACTCGGCTGCAGGCATGTTCGATGGCGATGTCCAACATCGACTCCGTCAGGGTGAGAAGCTCGGTGGCCAGCGCGCCATGAGCCGCACGAACCGCTGATCGCCACGGACCAGTCGCGTCCACAACCGGATCTATCGTCCCACTGACGTATGTCCAGCACACCGAGGCATCAAAGGTGTCGAACCGCCGCCGGTGCAGTGCGTCGAGGTCGGTGGTCCCGATCAAGACCGTGTTCGCTGGCCCAGCGACCGGGACTGCGACCCGGCCGGTCACGGTCCCGGTCGCGATGCCTTCGACGTGCGGTGCGGTGCCTGTCGGGGAGGGTCCGTCGGCGATCGTGGGCAGGATGAGTCCGTCGACGCGCTCAGGAAGAACCCCGGCCAGCTCTCGCAGCATCAGACGATCCAGGCAGTCGGTGTGAGCCAGTGACTTGGCCTGAGCCCGAAGCAGCAAATCGTCGCACGCCGAAGCGGGATAGGCGCCTTCGATATCCGACCAACCGAGTTCGGTCAGCCGATCGTGCAAAGCAACGGGAACACCGGCGCCTTCAGCGGCAATCTGATCGAAGATGCGAAAAACCTCGGCCTCGATCATCGGCCAGGATTCGTCGATCGCTGTCGTGGTCACTTCGTCTCCTTTGGCAGCCCGAGAACGTGATCGGCGATGATGGACTTCTGTATCTCTGCCGTTCCGCCCATGACGGTGGCGGCCCGGGTGTACCACCAATGGGCCCGCGCCTCATCGACCGCGTGATTGCCCGCCGGATCGGGTGACGCGATCATCCAATCGCGCCGGACGTCCAACACCAGATCGTTGATGTCCTTCTCGACCTTGCTGAACAACAGCTTGTCCACACTGCTGGCGGGCCCCAGTGCCACCCCGGCGGCCAGCTGACGCACGGTCGCGGCGCCACGCGCTGACGCGGCCATCGCCGCCACGTACACCTGACCGAACCGCTCCTTCTCCGCAGCGCTCGCGCCGTGCCGAACCATGGCGGTCCGCAGCCGGCTCAGTTGGGCGCGACCGGCCGATAGCACTGCGTAACCGTACATTCCACGTTCGTACTGCATCAGGTACATCGCCACCGCCCAGCCGGCCCCGAGATCGCCGACCAATCTCTCGCGGGGAATGCGGACATCGTCGAAGAACACCTCCGCGAGTTCGCGGCGCCCACTCGCGAGCGCGATCGGGCGGACCGTCACACCCGGTGTGTTGGCATCCACCAGCACCATCGTCAATCCACGGTGCCGGCTGTCGGCATCGCCCGTTCGGACCAGGACCAGGAAACGCGTGGCGGTCGACCCTTGACTGGTCCAAATCTTCTGGCCGTTGATGACAAACCCACCGGCTCCGTCGTCGAGGGCCCGGGTTCTCAGGGCGGCGAGGTCGCTCCCGGCCTCGGGTTCGGAAAAGCCCTGTCCCCACCACTCGCGACCGCGGAGGTAGGCACCGAGGTGCTCCTCGGCCAACTGCGGAGCGAAACGGATGAGTGCGGGGCCCAGCGTCTCCAGCGTCCACTGCTGATCGGGTACCGGAAGCAAGGCGGTTGCGAGTTCGTCATAGAAGACCGCGCGATGAATCTCGTTGCCGCCCAATCCACCTGTCCACTCAGGCCAACCGTAGCGATTCCAGCCGTCGGCGTGCAGTCGCGCGAGGATCTGGCCGTGCGCGGCAAGGATTTCTTCGGAGGTGCCGGCGGCGGTACCGCGCCATTGATCGGCCCAGTCCAGCTCGGTGAGATAACGGCGCAAGTCGCGCTGGAAGGCTGCGGTATCGGTGGCGTAGTGGCCGGGCCCATCCCCGGTCGCCCCGACAGTGTCTCGCGTCATCGGGCTCCTCGAGTTTGATGGTGTAGCGCTATGGACTAAAGAGTTAAACAGTTGTCTATAATACGACACGGCGTGGATGCCACGTATCTGTCGACCGCCTACCGGGAAGGTGGTTTGCGGCCAACATCCAACGGTGGAAACTGTTCTTGCACAACTTGGTTGCTGCTGGATGTTAAGGAGTGACGATGCTGCTGGCCACCCGCCGGTCTGATGTCGACTATCTAGCCGCGGGGTATTGGGAGGAACGCACGGTGTCTTCGTTCCTCGACCGCGCCGCGTCATCGGCGCCCGACCAGATCGCGGTGCGAACCGGCGGCGGCGATATCACCTACCGGCAACTCCGCGACGATGTCAACGCTGTGGCCGCGGGATTGACGATGCGCGGTGTGCACCGGCATGACGTGGTCACGGTGATGTTGCCGAACTGGCATGAGGCGGTGCCGGCGATTCACGGAGCGACGTGGGCGGGTTGTGTGGTGAACCCGGTGGTCACGACCTACCGGCGCGCGGAGCTTTCCTTCATCCTCGACCAGTCGGACTCTCGTGCGGTGGTCATTCCACACGTCTTTCGAGGATTCGACTACGTCAAGATGTTGTCCGAGGTCACGTCGACCATGGCTCGGCCACCCTTGGTCGTCGTCGTCCGTCCCCAAGGTTCCTTACCGGCTGGGTTCATCGGTTTCGACGAGTTGGCCGCAGGCGCCGGACCCGTCAACGCCGTGGGCGACCCAGCAGACATCTGCTTGCTGCTGTACACATCGGGAACAACGTCGCAACCCAAAGGTGTTCTGCACAGCCATCAAACGGTGCTGTGGGAAATGCGGTCGATCATTCGGGAATTCACTCTCGGGCACGACGACCGCTTCTTCATGGCCTCACCGGTTGGACACCTCACGGGAATCGTCTACGGCATCTATCTGCCGACGCTGCTGAGGCAAAGCGTATCGCTTCTCGACGTCTGGGATGCGAGCGCGGCGGCAGGGATCATCGAGCGCGACCACTGCCGGGTGAGCCTTGGCGCGACGCCGTTCCTGCACGGGCTGGTGGATGAATACCGGCGTCGAGGTACCGGTTCCAGTCTGAAGTTGTTCTTGTGCGGCGGCGCCGATGTCCCGCCGGATCTCGTGGCCCAGGGAACACACGTGCTGGACGCATTGGTCACTCGCACTTACGGTTCGAGCGAGATGCCGACGTACAGCGTGTCGGGTCCGCACGCGACTCTCGAACTGTGCTCGACGACAGACGGGACGCCTCTGAGCCCGTCGAGCGGCCACTTGATCAACGAGAAAGATGGTGTCGGCGAGCTTGTCGTCCAAGGGCCGGAGCTTTTTCTCGGCTATCTCGACGCGGGCCTCAACGCGTCCGCGTTCACCGACGACGGGTACTTCCGTACCGGAGATCTGGCGAGTGTCAGCGATTCAGGCGCCATCACGGTCCGTGGGCGACTGAAAGACATCGTCATTCGAGGTGGAGAGAACATCAGCACCCTGGAAGTCGAGAACCACCTTCGCCAACACCCGGATATCTGCGATGTCGCAGTGATCGGCTACCCCGACGACCGGATGGGAGAGCGGGTCGCGGCCATTCTCATTTTGTCAGAGGGTGTTTCGCCAGACAACATCGCAGCCGTCGACTTCCTCAAGGCACGCGGACTGGCGGCGCACAAATGCCCGGAACGGATCGTGGCCGTGGCCGAGCTGCCGTACACCGCGAGCGGCAAGGTTCACAAGCAACTACTACGGCAACAGATGTCGGGCGGCCTGGTTTAGCGCGGCCGGCCGCGATTCGGCGGGGCGTCGGGTTCGCCGTCGAGCTCGCCCGACAGCGGAGGGGCCTGGAACCAGTCGGGGACGGTGCCGGTGTCTTTGAATCGCGCAACGGCTAGATCCAAGTCTTTCAGCAGTTCTTGCGCCAGGGTGCGCTCCGCGGCGTAATAGCGTTCGGCCCAGCGCAGCGAGATCCAGACGTAGGCGAAGAACGGATCGCTCGCAGCGACCTGCGCGTAGTGCGCGGCCTGCCGCGATTGCAGGTCTGACCGCTCGATGTATTCGGTGAGCATTTGCTCAAGGTTTTCACGCGCATTGAAATTGCCGAGCATGACGCGCATGAGCATCGGATGCTTGAGAACCGGCATCTCGACGGGCGCATTTCTCGACCAGCTACGAAGCGCCTGCCGCCCTGATTCGGTAATTCGGTAGAGCCGCTTGCTGCGTGACTTCGATTCGTCGGTGGTGTCCTCGCGCGATGCTACGAGGCCCATTTCTTCTAGGCGCTTGAGCTCGGAGTAGACCTGACTGAACGAGGGATGCAGGTAGAAGAATCCCGGGCCGAAATCAGCCCACTTCTTCAGCTGGTATCCGGTCAGCTCGTTACTGTAGGAAACGATCCCCAGCACGGTCCAGCCGTTCGCTGTGAGGGACGGGTATTCGTCCTCCGCAGGGCGTACTTCAGTCATTGGGTAACCTTATACTGCGGCATTGCCCGCTGTACATCGGCCATTCCATGTTTCATGTACCGAAATATGTTTGGGTGGAAGGTATCTCGCGCATTGAAATACCTGACTCAAGTGCGCGTGACAAATTCGGAGACGACGCGTTCGAAATCCTGTTTGCGCTCGACCTGAGCCCAGTGCCCGCAGTCGGAGAACACGTGGAGCTCCGCTTTCGGCAATTGGCGAAAGGGGAAGAGCCCACCTTCGTAGGGCAGCATTCGATCGTCGCGACCCCAGATCAGCAACGTGGAATGGTAGATCTCGCGGGCCCGTGCCCACAACGGTGGCAGAGTATTGAGCGCCGGGTTGTCAAAGGTCGCGAAGATCTCCGCGGTGGTGGCCACGACATTGGGGCGCATGGCATTTGCCATCCGTTCGTCGATGAGCTCGTCGGTGATCAAAGATCTGTCGCTGACCATTGTCTCGACCCACGCCACCATTCGTTCTCGACTGGGTGCTGCCAGAAACTCGAACAGACGACGTGCACCCTCGCTGAGCGCGGGCGAAAACGAGTTCACCGCAAGTCCACCCGGGCCCATCAAGACCAAGCGGCGTACACGGTGCGGGTGAGCCAGCGCGAATTCGGCAGCGACGTTGCCGCCCATCGAATTACCGACGATGTCGATGCAGTCGATGTCCAGATCGTCGAGAAACGACCGGATCGCATCGGCGGCGACTCGGGAGTAGGCGTCCGTCCACGGGACAGGCGCGCTCGCACCGAAGCCGGGCATGTCGGGGCACAGTGTCCGGAAGGTCTGCGCGAACACGGGCAGGTTGGCTGCGAAGTTGGACCATGCGCTGACGCCGGGACCGGACCCATGCAGCAGCAACAGGGGCGACCCGTCACCGGCTTCGTGGTAGTGCATTGGATAGGCGCCGGACGTCTGCCGACTGGTGGCCTCGTAGCTGAGCAATTGAGATGGCACAAGACTCCGTTCACACGCTCGATACTGCCGAATCGAAGCTACTGATTCGCCTGCGCAGGGGAAATCACGTTTCCGGCTGGCGGGAAAACGATTGATTCCACGTACCCGCTCCTGCCTAGCATGATCACGAGCTACGCCCTTGCGATCAGCGCGACGACACTGAGTCGTCGCGACGGCGATATGCCACGAACGGAGCCAGCCCCCATGACAATTCGTCGCGACGTGTTGGCACCTGCGCAACTCGGGCCGATAAGTCTGCGCAATCGCGTCATCAAGGCCGCGACGTTCGAAGGGATGACACCGGGTGCGCTCGTCTCGGACGCACTGATTGACTATCACCGGGCCGTCAGTGCCGGCGGTGTCGGGATGTCGACGGTGGCCTATCTTGCGGTGGCGCCCGAAGGGCGCACCGAGGATGGACAGATCTGGATGCGGCCTGAAGCGTTACCGGGGCTGCAGCGGTTGACCGATGCCATCCACGCCGAGGGGGCCGCGGCCGCCGCGCAAATCGGCCATGCGGGGGCAGTCGGAAATCAAGCGCTGACCGGATACCGGGCGCTGGCACCGTCGATCCTCGTCAACCCATTGAGCTTGAAGATGGTCAAGGCTGCCACCCGCGCCGATATCGAGCGCATCCGGCTGGCACACGGTGCGGCCGCACGGATGGCCGCCGATATCGGCTTCGATGCAATCGAAATCCACTTCGGCCACAACTATTTCACCAGCTCGTTCTTGAGCCCGCTGCTCAATCGGCGGCGCGACGAGTACGGCGGGTCACTGGCCAATCGTGCGAGAGTCGCGCGCCAGACGGCCGAGACGGTACGGGCCGCGGTCGGGTCGCGCTGTGCGGTGCTCGCCAAGATCAACATGGACGACGGCGTCATGGGCGGACTGCACATCGACGAGGCGATCCAGACGATCAAGTGGCTCGAGGAAGACGGCTCGCTCGATGCTGTCGAACTGACCGTGGGCAGTTCGCTGATCAACCCGATGTATCTGTTCCGGGGCGAGGCGCCGATCCGGGAATGGGGGGAAGCGATGTCCCCGCTGGTTCGGTTGGGGTTGAAGCTGTTCGGGGGACTGTTCCTGAAGGAATACCCTTTTCACGAGTTGTTCCTCCTGGCTCAGGCCCGGATGGTCAGGGCCGAAGTCGGGCTGCCTTTGGTACTCCTCGGCGGCGTCACCAACCTCGCAGCGATGAACCTCGCAATGGACGAGGGGTTCGACTTCGTCGCGATGGCCCGCGCGTTGCTTCGCGAGCCCGATCTCATCAACCGGATCCACAGTGATCGCATGACGCCGTCGTTGTGCATCCACTGCAACAAGTGCATGGCGACGATCTACCGCGGGACGCGGTGCGTGGTCACCACGCCGGCAGCGAGATGAGCAGTGGTGGGAACAGTGAATAGTGCTGGTAAGGAGCCGATCTCAGCCGCGGTCATATTTGAGCGGCTCGACAACGGTGTTGCGGTGATCTCGCTCAACCGGCCCGAAGCGGCCAATGCGATGAATCTGGAGCTGTTGACCGCGTTCCACACCGCGCTGTTGACGTGCCACGGATCACGAACGGTTCGGGCGGTGGTCTTGCGTGGGCTCGGCAGGAACTTCTGCGCCGGGGGAGATGTCAACGACTTCCTGGTACACAGTGGCGCACTACCCGATCACGTCAAAGAGGTATCCAGCTGGTTTCAGGCGGTGACAGCGGCGATCATCGCGCTCGACGTTCCCGTGATCGCCGCCGTCCAGGGTTACGCGGCCGGAGGCGGCGGCCTCGGGTTGGTGGGCAGCTGCGACTTCGTTCTCGCTGCGCGGACGGCGAAATTCAGGTCCGGTGCCATCGGCGTCGGGATGGTTCCCGACGGCGGGCTCACGGTCACCCTCACGCACCTCGTGGGGTTCCGCAAGGCGGTCGAGCTCGTCCTGGCCAATCCGACACTGGACGCCGACGAGGCCCAACGGATCGGTCTGGTCACCCGAGTCGTCCCGGACGACGATGTGTTCGATGAGGCGCTGGCGCTGGCGAATTCACTCGCCCAAGCACCACCGCTCGCTGTCGCCGAGGCCAAACGCCTGTTGTGGAACGGTCTGGGTTCGAGCGTCGCAGCTGCTTTGATTCAGGAGGCGAACGCCGAGGTTCGGCTGGCGGGAACGGCCGATTGCGTGGAGGGCCTGTCGGCCGTCGTGCACCGCCGCGAGCCTGTCTTTGACGGCCGCTGACCTCAGCTGCCACATCGAAACCTCAAACCACGCAGCGCCGTTCATCTGAGCCGACTCACCGTAATGCTCACGGCACCATCGCAACCACTCTTCCCGGCTGGCGGAAAGTCTATGGAAATGCGTTTACGCGGTGCGCACGATATTGGGAAGCGATGAGCTCACCCCGATGCAGTGAAGTGAATGGAGTGAACAGTGGGTACGGATGCGGATGCATTCTCCGACGAAGTTCGACAGATTGACGGCGGAACCAACCCCGAGCGCTTCGCGCGAGGCTGGCACTGCCTTGGTCTGGCGAAAACCTTCCATGATGGCCGTCCACACCAAATCGATGCGTTTGGAACATCTTTGGTCGTATTCGAGTCATCTGATGGGACACTGAACACTCTCGACGCCTTCTGCCGGCACATGGGCGGAAACCTGGCACAGGGCACGATCAAAGGCGATGGCATCGCCTGTCCGTTCCACGATTGGCGCTGGGGCGGTAACGGAAAGTGCTTGAATATTCCGTATTCGCGACGCGTACCGCGGACGGCGCGCACCCAGGCGTGGCCCACCATGGAGCGCAACGGGCTCGTTTTCATCTGGAACGATCCGCGCAGGCGACCGCCCCCCGAATCGGTCGACATTCCGGTCATCGACGCCTACGGCTCCTCGGAATGGACTGATTGGAGCTGGAACTCCCTGCTCGTCGAGGGCACCAACTGTCGCGAGCTGATCGACAACGTCGTCGACATGGCGCACTTCTTCTACGTGCATCTGGTTAAGCCGACGTTCTTCAAGAACGTCTTCGAAAAGCATGTCGCATCGCAATTCATGGCAGCGACGGGCCGTCCCGACATCGAACTGGACAGCAATTACGGACAAGAAGGGCTCCTGATGGAGTCGTCGGCGACGTACTACGGACCGGCCTACATGGTCAACGGCCAGACCCTGGCTTCGAGCGGGGTTGCCTCCGAGGGCCTTCTGATCAACTGCCACTACCCGGTCACCCCCAATTCGTTTGTCCTGCAGTGGGGGGCGATCGCGAAGAAGCACGACGGCATGTCAGACGACGAAGCCGGCGCGATGGCGACCCAGTTCGCCGACAGCTTGGGTGACGCCTTCATGCAGGACGTCCAGATATGGCGCAACAAGGCGCGGGTGGACAACCCGCTGCTCTGTGAAGAGGACGGCCCGGTATATCAGCTGCGTCGCTGGTACGAGCAGTTCTATGTCGACGAAGAGGACGTTTTGCCAGAGATGGTGAACCGCTTCGAATTCGAAGTCGACTTGAACATTGCCCAGTCCAAGTGGGACGCGGAGATGGCCGCGAATATGGCCGCACCCAATCAAGCGCCTGCTGGCGTCTGAGCGTTGACGCGACAGCCCGAACGAAGGAGTGATGCCATGACGACACCGGTGCTCGAGAAGCTACTGTCCAACGCCGACCAGATCCGGATCGATGCCCAAGAGGCCGAGCGACTGTGCATGCTGACCCCGCGCACAGCGGCGCTGCTCCGGGACGTGGGCATGATCAAGATGCTGCAACCCAAACGGTATGGCGGACAGGAGGCCACGCCGCGTGAGTTCGCCGAGACGGTGATGGGACTGGCCGCCCTGGATCCGGCCGCGGGGTGGGTCAGTGGCGTGGTGGGGGTGCACCCCTGGCAGCTCGGATTCGCTGATCCTGCTGTACGACAGGAGATCTGGGGCGAGGACGACAATACCTGGGTTGCCTCACCCTACGCGCCTCAGGGCGTTGCGGTTCCCGTCGACGGCGGATATCGGCTCAGCGGTCGATGGCAATTCTCTTCTGGCACCGACTTCTGCCGGTGGGTGATTCTGGGGGCAATGCTCGGCGACTACGACGGCAAACCTCAGATGCCGCCGACCATGCTGCACGTGATTCTGCCCCGCTCGGACTATGAGATCGTCGCGGACTCGTGGGATACCGTCGGCCTGCGGGGAACCGGATCCAAGGATCTCATCGTTCGCGAGGCCTTTGTGCCCAACCACCGCGTGATGAACGGCGACCACGTGCTGAACGGGCAGGCCCAGATTGACGCGGGTTGTCAGGAGACGCTGTATCGGCTTCCGTGGTCTCATGTGTTCCCGCTGGGTATCACGTCCGCGATCATCGGTGCCGCAGAGGGTGCGCTGAGCGCGCATCTGGAGTACCAGCGGTCGCGCTCGGATGCGATGGGAGCAGCTGTACGCGACGATCCGATCGTGCTGTATGCGATCGGCGAGGCATCCGCCGACATCGACGCGGCGCGAAATGAGTTGCTCGCCAATGCCGATCGGATGTGGAATCTGGTCGCGTCCGGCGATACCCCGACGTTCGAGCAGCGCGCGCTGGGGCGTCGCACACAAGTCCGTGCAGCCTGGCGTGCTGTGGGCGCCGTCGACGCGCTGTTCGCTCGCTCAGGGGGCAACGCGATTCGACACGGTGGCACGGTGCAGCGGTACTGGCGCGACGTTCATGCCGGCCTGAACCACGTGATCCACGTTCCGAACACCGTCTACCAAGCCGCGACGCTGGTCCAGTTGGGGATCGATCCGCCGCCCAAGATGAAATTCATGATCTAACAACATAAGTGGCGAATCTTCTATCCCAACCGAACGGACGGCGAAAACATGTCTTCTCAGCCACCCCTGCTCAATGCCCTCGGCTACATCCGCATCCAGACGGCCGATATCGAGCGATGGCGATCGTTCGCTCATGACGTCCTCGGGTTCGCGCCGGGCACCGGCCCCGACCCGGACGCGCTCTACCTCCGCATGGACGAGCACCATGCCCGGATCGTGGTGACGCCGGCCGATTCGGACGGGCTGCTCGCGGTGGGCTGGCAGGTCGCCGACGGCGGGGCTCTCGACGAGGTCGTCGTCGCCCTGGAGAAGAACGGCACAGAAGTCCAGCGCCACTCCCAGGACGAAGCCGATCAGCGGCGTGTGGAAGAGCTTGTGTCGTGCACCGACCCCGCGGGCACCGTACTGGAGATCTTTCACGGTCCGCTGCTGGACCACAGCCCGGTGGTGACGCCGTTCGGCTCTCGGTTCGTCACGGCCTCCCAAGGTTTGGGCCACGTTGTGTTGCCGGTATCAGACCTTGACGGCGTGTTCGACTTCTACACGCAGGTTCTGGGTTTCCTTCCCCGCGGCGCCTTCCGGCTGCCGCTGCCGTTGGGGGTGCCACCGCAACGGGTGCGGTTCCTCGGCATCAACCGCCGGCACCACAGCCTCGCGTTGTGCCCAGCCCCTTCGGTGGGGCCGCCCGGGTTGGTCCACATCATGGTCGAGGTCGACACGCTAGATGCTGTCGGGCGCGCGCTGGACCGGGTGGCGCAACACGGATTCCCGGTGTCTTCAACCCTCGGCCGGCATACCAACGACAAGATGGTGTCCTTCTACGTGCGCGCACCGGGCGGCTGGGATATCGAGTTCGGAACCGAGGGCTGGCAGGTGGACACCAATTTCTATTGCGCCGAGGAGATCTCGGCCGACAGCTACTGGGGTCACGACTGGTCGGGCAGCGAACCTCTTGCAGCGCTGAAGGCCGAGTCGGCTCTCAAGGATGTGACCCGATGACCTCCACCTCTCTCCCGGACACATTGCCCGGATACTCCCAGTTCGCGCCGTGGCTGGTCGTCGAACAGCTTGGGTCAGTGCACGTTGTCCGGATCAATCGGCCCGACAGCGCCAACGCGGTCAACGAGGAACTGCACCATGCGCTGGCTGAAATATGGCGGCACCTTGCCGTCGACGAGGCTGTACGCGCTGTCGTGATTACCGGTGTGGGAAAGGCGTTCTCGGCCGGCGGGGACATGGAGATGTTCACTCGGATGATCAACGACGCCCAGCTGCGGCGCGCGCTGTTCAGCGAGGCGCGGTCGGTTTTCGTCGAACTCATGAACTTCCCCAAGCCGCTGGTTTCTGCGGTCAACGGTGCGGCGGTCGGTCTGGGCTGCTCGGTCGCGTTGCTCAGCGATCTATTGGTGATGGGTAAATCGAGCTATCTGGCCGATCCCCATGTCGCAGTGGGCTTGACCGCCGGCGATGGGGGTGCCGCGATGTTGCCCCTGCTGGTCGGCCTGATGAAGGCCAAAGAGTATGTGCTGCTGGGCGAACGGATCACACCCGAGATCGCGGACAAGCTGAATCTCGTGACGAAGGTGGTCGACGATGCGCTGGTTCTTGATGCGGCGCTCGAATTGGGTGAGCGGCTTGCGGCGCTACCACCGCAGGCCCTGCGCACCTCGAAGATCGCGATGAACATGCACCTGAGCCGCGCTGCGCTGGGTGTCCTTGAATACGCTCTCGCCGAGGAGTTCATCTCGTTCGGCACCCCCGAATTCGATCAGCGGGTCAACGAGTTTCGGGCCAGATCAGCCCGGCGGTAATCCGTGCGCTGGCTGTGATTCCAGCACACGGAAGGCGTTCGAGAATTCTTTCCGCTCACCGGGCACAGCCTATGCGGCGTCCTGGGTCGCTTTTAGTCTCGATTGTGATGCAGGCAACACCGCCCACATCGAATGGTTGAAATCAGCTTCTGGGCAAGGTGATTGCCCCGCAGCGCTACCTATGTGGTGCGGCAGCCAGACAAGGAGTCACATGAGTCAGCGATCCGAACCCGGACGGCCAAGGGGCGGGCGATGACACTGCTCGAGAACACCAAGATGCTCACGCCGTTGCGCGGAATCGGTGACTTCTATGCGACTGCGTTGGACACTCTGCTGCTCATTCCGAGACGGCCGTTCGCCTGGCGAGAGTTCTTCTTGCAGTGCTGGTTCATCGCCCGTGTGTCGATCGTTCCCGCGGTGCTGCTCGCCATCCCGTTCACCGTGCTGGCGGCCTTCACCCTCAACGTCTTGCTATTCGATTTCGGGGCAGCAGATTTCGCCGGAACGGGTGCCGGAATCTCGTTGGCCCAGCTGGGTCCGATCGTCACCGTGCTGGTCGTGGCGGGAGCCGCGGCCACTGCGATTTGCGCCGACCTCGGTGCACGTACGATCCGGGAGGAGCTCGACGCCTTGCGGGTGCTGGGTATCAACCCGCTGCAGTCGCTGGTGGTGCCACGGGTGTTGGCCGGCTGTGTCGTGGCGGTGCTGCTGTCGTCGATCGTGTCGCTGGCGACTCTGGTCGGCTCGTTTGCGTTTTCGGTGTACATCCAGCACGTCACTCCCGGCGCATTCGTCGCGGGCCTGACGCTGCTGACAGGACTCAAAGATGTTGTGGTGTCGCTGGTGAAGGCCGGCTTGTTCGGTTTCGCGGCCAGCTTGATCGGCTGCTACAAGGGCATTTCGGTCGGTGGCGGACCGGCAGGTGTCGGCAACGCCGTCAACGAGACCGTGGTGTATTCCTTTGTGACTCTGTACGTCATCAACCTCATCATCACTGCGGTTCAGTTCGGCGGGCCCCGATGACGGCCAGCGCGCCGAGCCCGGCCGCCACCTGGCTTCGGCGCCGGGGCCGGCGGTGGGCGGACGGATGGATTCGCATCGGGAACCAGACCCAGTTCTACGGACACACGATCCGATCCATTGGCACCGCGGTCATTCACTACAAGACCGAGATCGTCCGACTCATCGCTGAGATGAGTTTGGGCACTGGGGCATTGGCGCTCATCGGTGGAACCATCGTCGTCGTCGGATTCCTGACGCTGTCGGCAGGTGCACTGATCGCCGTTCAGGGCTACAACCAGCTCGCGGGCATCGGCGTCGAGGCATTGACCGGCTTCATCTCCGCCTACGTCAACGTGCGCATCATCGCTCCCGTAACAGCCGGCATCGCATTGGCGGCCACGATCGGAGCCGGCGCGACCGCCCAGATCGGGGCGATGCGTATCGCCGAAGAGATCGATGCGCTCGAGGTGATGGGGATCCGGTCCGTGGCCTACCTGGCGTCGACACGGGTACTGACCGGCGTGATCGTGGTCATTCCGCTGTACTGCATCGCGGTACTGATGTCGTTCCTGGCGGCTCGGCTGGGCACCACAATGGTCTACGGACAGTCCACCGGCGTCTACGACCACTACTTCAACACGTTCCTGATCCCGACCGATCTTCTGTGGTCATTCCTTCAGGCGATCGCGATGTCCATCGTCATCATGCTGATCCACACGTACTACGGCTATACCGCCTCGGGCGGACCGGCCGGTGTGGGCGAGGCGGTGGGACGCGCGGTGCGGGCATCGTTGGTGTCTGCGGTGACGGTCAGCCTCTTGGTGTCACTGTCCGTGTACGGGCAGTCCGGCAGCTTCCACCTGGCCTCGTAACGCCATGGAACCAAGATCCGGAGACCACCGTCTCCACCCCGCGTGGTGGACATTGATCCTCGTTGTCGTCGTCGCCAGCCTCTTCGCAACATCCGGTGCGTTGTTCACCGGCGCGTTCACCTCCTATGTGCCGGTCACCCTGACCGCCGACCGCGCCGGCCTGGTCATGGAATCTGGCGGCAAGGTGATGATGAACGGCGTCGCGGTCGGGCGCGTCGCGGGCATCTCCCGGGGATCTGGGCCCGTCAGGGTGCGCCTGGAAATATCGCCCGACCAGATCAAGTACATCCCCGCCAACGTGTCTGCCCAGATTCGGGCGACGACCGCCTTCGGCGCGAAATTCGTCGACCTGATCTATCCCGAGCATCCGAGCTCCCAGCGGCTGGCGGCCGGCGCAGTGCTGGTGTCGCGCAACGTCACCACCGAGGTCAACACCGTATTCGAGAACCTCGTGGGCCTCCTCCACCAGATCGACCCGGCCAAGCTCAATGCGGTGCTCTCGGCTCTCTCGGAGGGTTTCCGGGGCCAGGGCGAACGGATCGGTCAGGCGATCACCGACGCCGATCAGGTGCTGCGGGAGGTCAATCCGCGCGCCGACACCATCGATCAGAACTGGCGATTGTTCAACTCGCTGAACGGTGTTTACGACGCCGCGACTCCCGATGTGTTGCGGGTGCTGGACGCCGCAGCCACGACAAGCGAAACCATCACCCGCCACGCGACAGCGTTGGACGCGCTGCTGCTGAACACGGCGGGCTTCTCGCAGGCGGCGATCGATCTGCTGGCGCCGAACCAGAAGAATCTGGTGAGTGCGGTCAACCTCGCCGCGCCGACCACCGGTCTGTTGCTCACGTACAACCCCGAGTACACCTGCACCCTCGAAGGCGCAAAGTGGTGGCTGGACAACGGTGCTCGCGCGGCCATTGGCGGTAACGGGCGGACCTACGTTGCCGATGCCGCGATCCTGATGGGCGACGACCCGTACTCCTATCCCGAGAACCTGCCGATCGTCGCTGCCAAGGGTGGCCCGGGCGGCAAGCCCGGCTGTGGCTCGCTGCCCGATGCCACGAAGATGTTCCCGGTGCGCCAGCTGGTCACCAATACCGGTTGGGGCACGGGAGTGGACATTCGTCCGAATCCCGGAATCGGACATCCGTGCTACGCCGACTATCTGCCGGCTACCCGCGCGGTGCCCCAGAAGCCGAGCATTCGGCAGTGCCTGCCCGGTCCGGCCCCGGGGCCGGTGCCCTATCCCGGGGCGCCGCCCTACGGCGCACCGCTCTACGGGCCGGGTGGGGTGCCGTTATGGCCTGGGATCCCACCGGCTCCGGCGCCACCGCCCGTGCCCGTGGAGGGCACGCCGGTAGCTCCCGGCACCATGTCGCCGCAACCGCCGCCGCCCGCGGTGTTCGGTGGACCACCCCCGCTCCAAGAACAACCGAACCCATGACTGTGGCCAGCAAAGGAACGATGACGTGAGACAAAACCTCGCCGGCGCGCTGGTGCGCCTGTCGGTCTTCACGATCGTCTGCGCCATGGGAATCCTCGCCCTGTTCGCGATCTTCGCCCAGCTCAGGTTCCAGGACAGCCGCGTGTTCAAAGCCCAATTCAGCAACATCAGCGGACTTGCCAACGGCAATTTCGTCCGCATCGCGGGCGTCGAGGTCGGCAAGGTCCAAGAGATCGCGTTACAACGCGACGCGACTCTGATCGTCTCGTTCTCGGTGGACCCCTCGGTGGTGCTGACCGACGGCAGTCGTGCGGTGATCCGCTACGACAACCTGATCGGTGGGCGCTACCTCGCATTGGAGGAAGGTGCCGGCTCGACCACGGTGATGCGCCCGGGTGCGATGATTCCGTTGGCCCGCACCGCGCCCGCGTTGGATCTCGACGCATTGACGGGCGGGTTCCGCCCGCTGTTCCGGGCATTGAATCCCGACCAGGTCAATGCTCTTACCCAGCAGCTGATTTCAGCCTTCCAGGGTCAAGGTGACACCGTCGGATCGTTTCTGACCCAGACCGCCGCGGTGACGAGCACGTTGGCCGACCGCGACCAGTTGATCGGCGAGGTGATCACCAATCTCGATTCTGTTCTGGGATCGCTGGGTGACCAGAGCGACAAGTTCGACAAGGCGGTGACCTCACTGTCCGAATTGGTCAAGGGGCTGTCTGAACGTCGATCCGACATCGCGAAAGGTCTCGCCTACGCGGACGCTGTCTCCAGCAGTACGGCAGACCTGCTGTCCCAGGCTCGTCCACCCCTCAAAGAGGTTGTGAACCAGACAGATCGGACCGCCGCGACGGTGCTGGCGGATCACGAATATTTCGACCAGGTCCTGAACAGCCTGCCCGACAAGTACAAGCTGCTGGGGCGGCAAGGGCTTTACGGCGACTACTTCAGCTTCTATCTGTGTGATGCGGTGCTCAAGCTCAACGGCAAGGGTGGCGAGCCGGTCTACGTCAAGGTCGCCGGCCAGGACACTGGGCGGTGCGCGCCGAAATGAAAACATTCAAAGAACGCAATCCGCTGGTCGTCGGTGGGCTCGGTGTCTTGGCGACCGGTGTGGTGATCGCCGGAGTGCTCGGCTATAACAACTTGCCGTTGGTCAATTCGGGGGATACCTATACCGCCTACTTCGCCGATGCTGGAGGGCTCACTTCCGGTGCGGCCGTGCAGGTTTCCGGATACCAGGTTGGCAGCGTGGACAAGGTATCGCTTGACGGGGCGCGCGTGGTTGTCAGGTTCACCATCGACAACGACGTCGAGCTGGGCGACCACACCGAAGCGGCGATCAAGACCAAAAGCCTCTTGGGCGCCAAGATCCTGGAAGTCGATCCGCGCGGTAACGGCCATCTGTCGGGGCCCATTCCGCTCGAGCGGACGACCTCGCCCTACCAGTTGGGCGATGCCCTTGGCGATCTCGCCACCACGGTGCAGCAGATCGACACCGGCCAGATGTCGGAGTCGCTGTCCACTCTGGCGCAGACATTCGCGCAGACTCCGCCGGACCTGCAACTCGCGGTCCAGAACCTGGCGCGGTTCTCCCAGTCGCTGGATCAGCGTGACCAGCGACTGCGCGACCTGCTGGCGAATGCGAACAAAGCGACCAAAGTACTTGCCGACCGCAGCGACGCGGTTGTCAGCCTGATCGCGAACTCCAACGCGCTGCTGGCTGAGCTCAACACTCAAAGTCAAGCACTGGACCAGATTTCGGCACACGTCTCGAGTCTTTCGCAGCAGTTGTCGGGGTTTGTCGCCGACAATGGAAAGCAGATGCACGGCGCGCTGGAGAAGCTCAACGGCGTCCTGACCATCATCGCCAATCGCAAGGGGCGGATCCAGGAATCCATTCACCGGCTCAACGCCTTCGCGATGTCGCTCGGTGAATCCGTGTCGTCAGGACCGTTCTTCAATGCCTACCTCGCGAACCTGCTGCCCGGCCAGTTCCTGCAGCCCTTCATCGACGCCGCGTTCTCCGATCTGGGATTGGATCCGAATGTCAAACTCCCGTCGGAGCTGACCGATCCCCAGACAGGTCAGAAGGCAACCCCGGCGCTGCCCGTCCCGTTCCCGCGTACAGGGCAAGGCGGACCGCCGAATCTGACGCTGCCCGACGCGATCACGGGCAATCCCGGTGATCCGCGCTACCCCTATCGGGAACCGTTGCCCGCGCCGCCACCGGGTGGACCTCCTCCCGGCCCGCCTGCGACGACGCCGCCCGAGCCGGGTGCCGCGCCCGCACCGCCGACACCGGCTCCCGTGTATGCGCCGGCCCCCGGTGAAGTACCCGCTACGACACCAGGGACGGGATCATGAAGTCGCGCAGCCGTATTCAACTGGGGCTGGCGTTGGTGCTGGCCGTCGTACTCGTCGTCGGCGTGATCGTCGGACTGCGGGCCGCCGACGCGATCACCAAGACACGGGTCACCGCGTACTTCGACAACAGCACCGGCATCTATCCCGGCGACCAGA
The DNA here is from genome assembly GCA_004362315.1 of Mycobacterium sp. BK086. Classification (GTDB taxonomy): domain Bacteria; phylum Actinomycetota; class Actinomycetes; order Mycobacteriales; family Mycobacteriaceae; genus Mycobacterium. The sequence goes on along the minus strand of SNWL01000006.1, from coordinate 8,834 downwards.
TCCGGATACTGGGTGTACCAGTCGGTGAGATCGAAACAATTGAACCCCAACCACATCGGGCCAAGATCACGTTCTGGGTCGATGACCAATACAAGATTCCCGCGGACGTTAAGGCGGTGATCCTGTCGCCCTCGCTGGTCACGGCGCGCGCCATCCAGCTCGCTCCGGCATACACGTCGGGTCCTGTGCTGGCCGATCACGCGGTCATACCGCAGGACCGTACCGCCGTCCCGGTCGAATGGGACGACCTGCGTATGCAACTCCAGAAACTCACCCAGACGTTGCAACCCACCGAGCCCGGGGGAGTGTCCTCGCTGGGGGCATTCGTCAACACCGTCGCCGACAACCTGCGCGGCCAGGGCGCCAACATTCACGACATGGTGGTCAAACTGTCGCAAGCGCTGTCGATCCTGGGCGACCATTCCGGCGACATCTTCGGCACGCTCAAGAACCTGGCCGTGCTGGTTTCGGCCTTGCACGACAGTGCCGATCTCATGCGCGAACTCAACCAAAACCTCGCTGCCGTAACCGCATCATTGGCCAACGATCCCGACGAGGTGGGCCGCGCGGTCACCGATCTGAACACCGCAATCACCGATGTCCACGGCTTCGTTACCGAAAACCGCGCGGCCCTGGGCACCACGTCGGAAAAGATCTCCGAGATCGCCGCGGCCCTCGGTGACAGCATCGACGATGTCAAGCAGGCGCTGCACATCCTGCCGAGCACGCTGGCCAACTACGTCAACATCTATCAGCCCGCACAGGGCTCGGTGACCGGCGTGCTGGCGGGAACCAACTTCAGCAATCCGATCAACTTCATCTGCGGTGCGATCCAGGCCGCGTCACGGCTGAACGCCGAACAGTCCGCCAAGCTTTGTGTCCAGTACCTGGCGCCGATTGTGAAAAACCGGCAATACAACTACCTGATGCCGTTCGGTTTCAACATGGTGGGTACCCAGGCACGCCCGAATGAGGTGACCTACAGCGAAGACTGGATGCGTCCGGATTACGTACCGCCGGCTGACGTGCCGCCGCCGGCCGCGGTCGACCCGGCACCGCCGCCGCTCCCGGCCGAAAGCCCAGACGCCGGACCGCCGTCCCCGGCTTCTGCCGACCCCTCAGCCGGATTAGCGGGTCTCTTGATTCCCTCTGGGAGCCCCAAATGACGCGACATCGGTCCCGCCGCATCACCGGCTCGCTGATCACGGTCCTGGCTACCATCGGCGCGACAGCGGGATGTGGCTGGCAAGGCCTCAATTCGCTTCCCATGCCCGGAACCAAGGGTGGTGGACCCGGTTCGTTCGTCATCCAGGCGCAGATGCCCGACGTGAACAACATCCAGCAGAACTCGCGGGTTCGGGTCGGTGACGTCAACGTCGGCACGGTCACGAAAATCGAGCGTCAAGGTTGGCACGCGCTGGTCACCATGCGCCTCGACGGCGATGTGAACCTTCCGGCCAACGCGACCGTCAAGATCGGGCAGACCAGCTTATTCGGGTCCCTGCACATCGAGCTTGCCCCGCCTGCCAGCACCACGCCATCGGGCCGGCTGCACGAAGGGTCACTGATCGCGTTGCCCGACGCGGGCGCCTACCCCAGCACCGAACAGACGTTGGCCGCGGTGTCCCTGTTGCTCAACGGTGGTGGGGTCGGGAATCTGCAAGAAGTTATCGAGACGTTCAGCACCGCGTTTCGCGGTCGGGAACAAGACCTGCGCAGCCTGATCCAGCAGCTCGATACCTTCTTCCGCAATGTCAACGACCAGACCAAGGACATCATCGCCGCGACCGACAGTCTCAATCGTGTTGTCGGAAAGTTCTCGGCGCAGAAGCCCATTGTCGATCGCGCGCTGGCAACGATCCCAGACGCGCTCGCTGTACTGAAGGACGAACGTAATGCCATGGCAGAAGCCGTCGACAAGCTCGGCAAATTCAGCGCCATCGCCGCGGACTCCGAAGCGCAGACCAAAGAGAGTCTCGTCAGGGAGCTCAAAGACATTGGCCCGGTGCTGAAGTCACTGGCTGATTCCGGGCCCGCGCTGACCCGCTCGCTCGGGATGATTGCCACCTACCCGTTCCCGATGGACACGCTGGACAACTGGTTCCGCGGCGACTACGGCAATCTGACCGCCATCATCGACTTGACCCTGAGCCGCCTGGACGCTGCATTGTTCACCGGTACGCGGTTCGAGGGCGCATTGACCGAACTCGAAATGCAGTGGGGCCGAACCATTGGCCAGATGCCGAGCCCTTACACCGCGACCAATCCGCTAGTCGTGCCGTACCACCTCGACGAGGGGCGATAGCATGCACGTGAGTCGGCGAATCCTGATCCAGCTCGCTATTTTCGCTGTGATATCGCTTATCGCAGGCGCGGTGATGATCTTCGGTTACATCAAGATCCCCGCGATGGCGGGACTGGGCCGCTACACCGTCACCATCGAACTGCCCCAATCCGGCGGGCTGTACCCCACCGGCAACGTCACGTATCGGGGTACGCAGGTCGGTAAGGTGACCTCGGTCCATCTCAACGGGAATGGCAGTGTCGCTGCGGATCTCGCGCTCGATACCACTTTCCGCATCCCGTCCAACGTCGATGCCCAGGTGCACAGCCAATCGGCGGTCGGCGAACAATACGTGGCTCTGGTGCCTCAGGACGACACGTCACCACCCCTGAAGAACGGTGACGTCATCCCGCTGAGCCGCACCTCGGTACCACCGCCGATCGACGGTCTGCTCGACGCCGCGAACCGTGGTTTACAGGCTATTCCGCACGACAATTTGAAGACTGCGGTCGACGAGTCCTATGCGGCAGTCGGCAACCTCGGACCCGAATTGGCCCGGATCGTCAAGGGATCCACCACCTTGTCGTCCGACGCCAGGGCGAATCTGATGTCGATAACCACACTGATCGACCAGTCGGGTCCGTTGCTCCGATCGCAAGTTGACACCGGCAGTGCCATCCAGGCGTGGGCACGTCACCTGGCAACCATCACCGGGGAGCTCCGCGACCATGACACGGCGGTGGCCGGCATCGTCGACAACGGCGGACCCGGTGCCGAGGAGGCGCGCCAGCTGATCGAGGAGTTGAAGCCCACGCTCCCGGTGCTCTTGTCGAACCTGGTGAGTGTCGGCCAGGTTGCGGTCACCTACCGCAACGACATCGAACAACTGTTGGTACTCGTCCCGCAGGGTATCGCGATGGCGCAGGGTGGCGTCGTGGCCAACCACGGCACCAAGCAGGATTACGTCGGCAGCTACTTGGATTTCAATCTCAACATGAACCTTCCGGCGCCGTGCACGACCGGCTTCCTGCCGCCCTCCCAGCGGCGCACCGCGGTCGAAACCGATGCTCCAGACCGGCCGCAGGGCGATCTCTATTGCCGGATACCGCAAGACGCACAGAGCAACGTTCGCGGCGCGCGCAACATCCCCTGCGAGACGCGTCCGGGTAAGCGGGCGCCCACAGTCGCCATGTGCGAAAGCGACGAGCAGTACATCCCCCTTAACGATGGCAACAACTGGAAAGGTGACCCGAACGCGACGTTGTCGGGTCAGGACATCCCGCAGCTTCCGCCGGCCTCCGCGGCACGCCAACCCGGCCCAGCCGACGCGGCACCGGAAGCGGCGACACCGCCGCCGAGCCCGGCTTTGGCGATCGCGCAATACGACGCGGCGTCGGGAACCTATATCGGACCCGACGGTCAGGTGGTCACCCAGGCCGACATCGGACAGGAAGCGCCGAAGGAGAAGAAGTGGCAGACGATGTTGATGCCGCCGGCGTCGAACTAGACGATGCTGCGGCCGTAGCCGAGGAACCGATCTCAGCAAGGGGGCGCAGCAGGTCGACGCGGTTGGCCGCGGCGATCTTGCTGCTCACCGCCGCTGCGCTCGCCACCATCGCCGGCTGGGAAGGCTTCCACGCCTATCGATCCGAGCAAGCGGACCGCGAGGGCCAGGTGTTCTTACAGGTCGCCCGGCAGGGCGCCCTGAACCTGACGACCATTGACTACCAACATGCTCAGGCCGATGTCGCGCGGATCCTGGATGGCTCGACGGGTACGTTTCACGACGAATTCCAGAGTCGGTCACAGCCATTCATCGACGTCGTCACAAAGGCGCAGTCAACGTCGACGGGCACCATCAGCGAAGCCGCGCTGGAATCGACCGACGGTGACCGGTCCGCACAGGCGCTGATCGCCGTTCAAGTCGCCATCTCCAACAAGGGAGCCGATCCGACCAAGCATGGTTGGCGGATGCGCATTGTGGTCGACCGCAGCGGCGATATTTACAAGATCTCCAGCGTCCAGTTCGTTCCCTGACCACCAGTTGCGCGACAAGCCAAGGATTCCCATGACGATATCTACCGACATCGCGGTCGACGAAGTCGCGTCACCCGTAGTCGAGGAGCCCGGCGCGCCGGTAGAGGGCGGGCGTCGACGACCCGTCCGACCTCGGTTGGTGCGGACACTGGTGTATGCCGTACTCCCGGCGATCGTCGTAATACTGGCCATGGCTGCGGGATTCGCCAAATGGACCGACGCGCGGTTGCGCGAGGAGAAGTCGGCGCGCGTCGAATCCGTGCAGGCGGCGAGTCAGATCGCGGTTGCGATGCTGTCCTACCAGCCCGACACCGTCGAGAAGGATTTGGCGGCGGTGCAGGACCGGTTGGCGGGTCCTTTCTTGGACTCGTACCGATCGCTCGTTCACGACGTTGTGATACCCGGCTCGCATGAGAAGAAGATCGCCGCTGTCGCTACAGTAGCGGCCGCTGCCTCGGTGTCGGCAAGTCAAAACCATGCTGTTGCTCTGCTATTCATCAATCAGGCCGTGACGGTGGGCAACGATGCGCCGATCAGTACCGCGTCCAGTGTGCGTGTCACCCTTGACCGCGTGGATGGTCGCTGGCGGGTCGCCGGTTTCGATCCGGTCTAGCGTGCGGCGCCGAATTGTCTTACCGCTCAGCGGACATGCGATTGCCGGTGTTTTTCCCACCAGACGAAACTGAGAACCGTTACCGCATCCGCGGATCGTATCGGTAGGGAGTCTTGTAATGGTCGACTGGCGCCGCGAATGTGACGTATTGGTAGTGGGTTCCGGCGCGGGCGGGCTAACCGGTGCATACACGGCTGCCCGTGAGGGCCTCGACGTCGTCGTGGTGGAGTCGACCGACAAGTTCGGTGGCACCACCGCGTACTCCGGCGGCGGCATGTGGTTCCCCGCCAATCCAGTTCTTCTGCGCGCCGGCACCGATGACACCGTCGAGGACGCTCTGCAGTACTACACGTCTGTGGTCGGGGATCGGACGCCTGTTGCCCTTCAGGAGGCGTTCGTTCGTTCCGGGGCGCCGTTGGTCGAGTACCTCGAAGCCGATGAGCACCTGCAGTTTCAGGTCTTTCCGTGGCCCGACTACTTCGGTACCGCGCCCAAGGCCCGTGGAGACGGCCAGCGCCATATCGCCCCCGAACCCCTTGCTGTATCTGATGCCGAGGATCTGCGCGCAGTCGTGCGCGGGCCGCTGGACACCGACCGGCTGGGGACCGCACCTCCTGACGACTATTTCATCGGGGGCCGGGCGCTGATAGCGCGCCTGCTGGTCGCGGGACGCCAGTATCCGAACCTGACGACGCACCTGAATACAGCTCTCGCTCAGCTGGTGGTGGAGGACGGAAGGGTCGTCGGTGCCGTCGTCGATGCTGCCGCGGAGGGTGGACAGTACGCCGTTCGCGCTCGACGCGGAATCCTGCTGGCAGCTGGAGGATTTGAGAACAGCGACGAACTGCGTGCCAAGTATCGCGTGCCCGGAGCGGCACGCGACGCGATGGGGCCCGGATCGAACGTCGGTCAGGCGTTGGAGGCAGGCATTGCAGTCGGCGCCGACACCGATTTGATGGATGAAGCGTGGTGGGCGCCGGGCATGACACATCCGGACGGGCGTTCCGCGTTCGCTCTGCTGTTCACCGGCGGAATATTCGTCAACCGAAATGGCGAACGTTTCGTCAACGAATCGCAGCCCTACGATCAACTGGGCCGCACTGTGATCGCGGGACTGGACGCCGGATCGTTGGGCCTGCCGTACTGGATGATCTATGACGACAGCGCGGGCGACCTGCCGCCCGTAGTCCTCACCAACGTGTCGATGGTCGAGCGGTCGCTGTATGAGGCGGCCGGACTGTGGCACAGCACGGACACCCTGGAGGAGCTCGCCGGACTGATCGGCGTTCCCGCCGAGAACCTGGTCGCCACCGTCGACCGGTTCAACACCTTCGTCGAGCGAGGAGTCGACGACGACTTCGGCCGCGGCGACGAACCGTACGACCGGGTGGCCTTCGACGGTGGAGCGCCGCTGGTCGCGATCACCCGGGGCCCCTTCCATGCAGCCGCCTTCGGTCTCTCTGATCTGGGCACCAAGGGTGGCTTGCGGACTGATGAGCATGCACATGTGCTCGACACTTCCGGTCAGCCGATCCCGGGTCTGTACGCGGCCGGCAACACGATGGCCGCGCCCAGCGGGTGCGTGTACCCCGGCGGCGGCCATCCGATCGGCACCAGCATGGTCTTCAGTCACCGTGCCGTCCTCGACATGCTGGACAACACTCACACTTCTGCCACAGTGGACTCCGTTGACCACGCTGTCTGAGCGGATGAGTGTCTGCCAGGTGTCGATCAGTACGTCTGATCTGGCCGGCAGTCTGCGGCTATTCGAGAACCTCTTCGGCTTCGCGAATGCCGGCGGCAGCGCTATGTGGGGTGAGGCCATGCGCGTCGCGGGCCTCGAGCCGAGCGCCCGGGCATTGGTGTGGTGGATGGTTGGGTCGCGGCCGTTCTTTCAGTTGGAACTGTTCGAGTACACCAATCCCGTTCCGGCGCCGTTGGGTGTCGGCGATCAGATCGGGTGGGCGGGGATCGGTATCGCGGTTGCGGATTTCGACAGGGTGCTTCGCGGCCTGGCCGACTTCGGCCCCGAGCCCCACGCCACCGTTACGGGCTCGCTGGGATCACGGCGGATCGCGTTCCGGGATCCGTTTTCCGGTATCACCATTGAGGCCATCGAAGCGACGGAGCGACGCGGACCTGATGTGGTGTACGCAACGCAGCGGGTGACCGACATCGTTGCCGCGCAACGTCTCTACGAGGAGACTCTTGGCGTCCGGGTCGAACTGCGGGATCCGATGTGGCGGGGTCGTGAGGCAGCAGAGCGCAGCTTCCTCGCCCACATCGGCAATTTCACCATCGAGGTCCTCAACTGTCCGGAATCCGGGTACGCGGACGGAGGGCAGCGACCGCGACGTACCTTCGACTACGGGATCGTCAACGTGGGTCTCGGTTCAAGAGAGGGCCGCGTTGCCGCCGAGGTGATCGAACGACTGTTGGCCGACGGCCATCAAACGACGCAGATAACCAACGTCGGCGATATCGTCGGAACATACTTCGTCGACCCAGGGTGCGAATTCGAAATCCTCTCCTTGCCTGTGGAATTAGATGATGTCTTCGGCTACACGGCCGGTCGCCCACTTGTGGCCAACATGGGGTTCTGAACGATCATGGGGATCTCATTGCGACAGTCGCGTGCAGTCGCGGTCATGGCCGCGACCGTCATCGTGATGACCTGCACCGTGATGGGTATGCCGCCCGCTCGTGCTGCTGCGGTGGAGTATCTGCTGGTTCCGTCGGCGGCGATGGGCCGCGACATCCCGGTCGCCTTTGAATCGGGCGGTCCGCATGCGGTGTTTCTGTTGGATGCGTTCAATGCGGGACCCGACGTCAGCAACTGGGTGAGTGCGGGCCATGCCATGGACACTCTCGCAGGTAAGGGTGTGTCGGTGGTGGCCCCGGCCGCCGGAGCGTTCAGCCTGTATACGAACTGGGAACAGGATGGCTCCAAACAGTGGGAGACCTTCCTGTCCAGCGAGTTACCGGATTGGCTGACCGCCAACAAGGGTTTGGTGGCCGGTGGGCACGCTGTTGTCGGTGCTGCCCAGGGCGGCACCGCGGCGTTGACTCTTGCTGCGTTCTACCCGAACCGGTTTCGCTATGCGGGATCGATGTCGGGGTTCTTGTACCCGTCGAACACGTTCATCAACGGTGCCCTGCATGACGGGATGATGACCTTCGGCGGGGTGGACACCAACCAGATGTGGGGTCCTGCTCAGTTCGGCCGGTGGAAGTGGCATGACCCGTACGTGCATTCACAACTGCTGGTGGACAACAACACTCGGCTGTGGATATTCAGTCCGCAGACGCTGACATGCAGCGATCCGGCGGCGATGGTCGGATACTGCGATCAAGCCCAGGGCAGTAACCGCTCCTTCTATGCGAACTTCCGCACGATAGGCGGGCGCAACGGGCACTTCGATTTTCCGGTCAGTGGTCAGCATGACTGGAGTACGTGGGCGGGCCAGCTCGCCTCGATGTCCGGCGATCTGACCGCTTCCATCAAATAGAAAGTCACAGTGGGGATCTGGCGTGGGTATTGCTATTCAGGTCGAGGGGTTGACGAAGTCGTTCGGTTCCCAGCGAATTTGGGAGGACGTGACCCTCGATATCCCCGCCGGTGAGGTCAGCGTGTTGCTGGGCCCGTCGGGTACCGGTAAGTCGGTGTTCTTGAAGTCGCTGATCGGTCTGCTGCGCCCCGAGCGGGGCAAGATCATCGTCGATGGCACGAACATCATCGAGTGCTCGGCCAAGGAGCTCTACGAGATCCGCACCCTGTTCGGCGTCATGTTCCAGGACGGTGCGCTGTTCGGGTCGATGAACCTGTTCGACAACACCGCGTTCCCGCTTCGTGAGCACACGAAGAAGAAGGAATCCGAGATCCGTCAGATCGTGATGGAA
>SNWL01000005.1 GCA_004362315.1 Mycobacterium sp. BK086 | reverse complement strand
CCCGGACCCATCCCGAACCCGGAAGCTAAGCCTGCCAGCGCCGATGATACTACCCAACACGGGTGGAAAAGTAGGACACCGCCGAACACAATTTAGTGAAACGCCCCCCGAGAAATCGGGGGGCGTTTCCATTTCTCATTCTTCAATTCCATTGCGGCAATTCAAATGTCTCCAATTGTGACGGTCTGACCGCTACCCGTATCCTTTACGGGTGGTCGATGACAGGCAAGGTAATTCCAGCGGGCGTCCACCGCGTCGTCCCGCGGGAGCGGGTGCCCCGGGCCGCGATCGCCGCGGCGGCGGCGCCCCGCGCCGCTCGGGTCCCGGGCGAGCCCGTCAGGCCCAACCTCAGCACGTGACCGACGGCGATGGTGACGCGCGGCCCAGCGGTCCGATCATCCCGTCGACCATCGAAGCCAAACAGCTGTCGCCCGAAATACGGGGCGAACTCACGACTTTGGATAAGTCGACCGCCGACACGGTGGCCCGCCATCTGGTCGCGGCGGGCGAATTGCTCGACGATGATCCGCAGGCCGCCCTCGAACACGCACAGGCCGCCCGTGCTCGTTCCGGGCGGATCGCGGCCGTGCGGGAAGCGGTCGGTATTGCCGCCTATCAGTGTGGCGACTGGGCGCAGGCGCTCTCGGAGTTCCGCGCCGCGCGCCGGATGGGCAGCAAGTCGCAGCTCCTCCCGCTGATCGCGGACTGCGAACGCGGTGTGGGCCGCCCCGAGCGTGCCATCGAGCTGGCCCGCAGCCCCGAGGCCGCGCAGCTCACCGGCGACGATGCCGACGAGCTGCGGATCGTGGCCGCCGGCGCCCGCGCCGATCTCGGCCAGCTCGAACAGGCCTTGGCCGTGCTCACCAGCCCGCAGCCGGACCCGTCGCGCACCGGCTCCACGGCTGCGCGACTGTTCTACGCCTATGCCGAGACACTGTTGGCGCTCGATCGCGGAGACGAGGCGTTGCAGTGGTTCATCAATGCGGCCGCGGCTGACATCGACGGTGTCACCGACGCCGAAGACCGGGTCAGCGAGTTGGCCTGACGTGACAACCCTTGCGCAGCAGCATGATTGCCTGCTGCTCGATCTCGACGGCACCGTGTTCCGCGGCCATGAGCCTACCGAGGGAGCTATTGGTGCCCTCGAAGCGGCGCACATCCGCAAACTGTTCGTCACCAACAATGCCTCCCGTGCCGCCGACGACGTGGCCGCTCACCTTCGTGAGCTCGGGTTCGTCGCACACGCCGACGATGTGGTGACCAGCGCCCAGAGTGCGGCACACCTGCTCGCCGATCAGCTCGCACCTGGCTCGAAGGTGCTGATCGTCGGAACCGACGCACTGGCCGGCGAAATCGAGGCCGTCGGCCTGGTGCCGGTGCGCACATTCGACGACGAGCCCGTCGCCGTCGTGCAGGGACACTCCACGACCACGGGCTGGCCCAACCTGGCCGAAGCGGCCCTGGCGATCCGGGCCGGCGCACTGTGGGTAGCCGCCAATGTCGACCGCACGTTGCCCACCGAGCGTGGGCTGCTGCCGGGAAACGGATCGATGGTCGCAGCACTGCGCGCCGCGACCGACGCCGAGCCGCAGGTGGCCGGCAAACCCGCTCCCACGTTGATGCGAGATGCCTTGGCACGTGGCTCATTTGATACGCCGCTCGTGGTGGGCGATCGCCTGGACACCGATATCGAGGGTGCGAACGCCGCGGATCTGCCGAGCCTCATGGTGCTGTGCGGAGTCAGCACCGCGGCCGAGGCGGTCCATGCCGTTCCGGATCAGCGCCCCACGTATATCGCTGCCGACCTGCGGGATCTGCACACCGCGGCCGAGGCGCTTGCAGTCGTCGAGCAGCCGGCCTGGCGCATCGAGGTCGGCGACGGTGCGGTCACCGTCGCCGCGGCCGGCGGCGATCCCGGGCTCGACGGGCTCTCGGTGGTCCGGGCCACCGCGCGGGCGGTGTGGACGGCGTCGTCAGACGGGCGTCGCATCGCCGTGCATGCCGGCGACGACACCGCACGCGCCGCGCTACAGCGCTGGTCCCTGCTGACGGCGTCTGATCGGCTAGCGTGAATGGCGATATGAGTACCGACCCCGAACAGATCCGCACCGATATCGACGCTGTACTGGCTCAGCTGCCCAGCGTCGACCCGGACAGCGCCGACGTCACCGGTGTCGATATCGACGCGGTCGGACGCCAGCTCGAGGAAGCGCACCAGATCCTGGTCGACGCGCTGGAATCGGTGGAGAAGGGCTGAGTTCGCGTATGACGCGGCGTGCCCGGGTTGACGCTGAGCTGGTCCGGCGAGGATTGGCGCGGTCGCGGCAGCAGGCCGCCGAACTCATCGGCGCCGGCAAGGTCAGCATCGACGGTATGCGGGCAGTCAAGCCCGCGACCGCGGTCGCGGTCACCGCGAATCTCACTGTCGAAGCCAGCGACGAGCGCACCTGGGTGTCCCGCGGCGCCCACAAGCTGATCGGTGCGCTGGACGCCTTCGGTATCGACGTGACGGGCCGCCGGTGCCTCGACGCGGGCGCCTCGACCGGTGGCTTCACTGAGGTGCTGCTGGACCGCGGCGCGTCCGAAGTGGTGGCTGTCGACGTCGGCTACGGGCAGCTGGCCTGGTCGTTGCGTTCCGACGAACGAGTGGTGGTCATCGAGCGCACCAACGTGCGCGACCTCACCGCGGAGGCCATCGGCGGTCCTGTTCAGGTGGTGGTCGCCGACCTGTCGTTCATCTCGCTGGCCACGGTGCTGCCCGCACTGACCGCGAGCGCGTCGGTGGACGCCGATATCGTTCCCATGGTGAAGCCACAGTTCGAGGTGGGGCGGGAGCAGGTCGGCGCCGGCGGCGTCGTCTCCGATCCGGAGCTGCGCGCCGCCGCAGTGCTGGCCGTCGCCGCCCGCGCCGGCGAGCTGGGCTGGCAGACCGTCGGCGCGACCGCGAGCCCGCTGCCCGGGCCGTCGGGCAATGTCGAATACTTCCTGTGGCTGCGCGCCAAGACCGAGCGCGGGCTACACGGAGACGAATTGGACGCCGCGGTACGCGGCGCCGTCGCGGAAGGACCGCAATGACTTCTGAGCGGTTGATCCTGCTCGTCGTGCACACTGGCCGCGACGAGGCCACCGAGACGGCTCGCCGGGTCGAGAAAGTGCTGGGCGACAACGGGATCGGACTGCGGGTGCTCTCCGCCGAGACACTCGGCTCGGATGCCGAGGTCGTCGACGACGACGCCAACGCGGCCATCGGCTGCGAGCTCGTGCTGGTGCTCGGCGGCGACGGCACCTTCCTGCGTGCCGCTGAATTGGCACGCAACGCTGAAATCCCGGTGCTGGGAATCAACCTGGGCCGCATTGGCTTCTTGGCCGAGGCCGAAGCCGAGGTCATCGACACCGTCCTCGAACACGTCGTCGCCCGCGACTATCGCGTCGAGAACCGAATGACGCTCGACATCACCGTCCGCGCCAACGACAAGGTCGTCTCGCACGGCTGGGCGCTCAATGAGGCCAGCCTGGAGAAGGGCGCCCGGCTGGGGGTCATCGGCGTCGTCCTGGAGATCGACGGCCGCCCGGTGTCTGCGTTCGGCTGCGACGGCGTCCTGGTCTCCAGCCCGACCGGATCCACGGCCTATGCGTTCTCGGCAGGCGGCCCGGTGGTGTGGCCGGACCTGGAGGCAATCCTGGTGGTGCCCAACAACGCTCACGCGTTGTTCGCCCGACCGATGGTCACCAGCCCGACCGCCCTGATCGCCATCGAGATCGAGGACGACAGCCACGAGGCGCTGGTGTTCTGCGACGGCCGCCGCGAGATGCGGGTGCCTGCCGGTGGTCGCCTCGAGGTCACCAAATGCACGACACCGCTGAAGTGGGTGCGACTGGACAGTGCACCGTTCACCGACCGCTTGGTGCGCAAATTCCGCCTGCCGGTCACCGGCTGGCGGGGGCAGTGAGTCGCGGATGCTGGCTGAGATCCGGATCGAATCACTGGGCGCCATCAGCGCCGCGACCGCGGAGTTCGACCGCGGCCTGACCGTGCTGACCGGCGAGACGGGCACCGGCAAGACCATGGTGGTGACCGGACTTCATCTGCTGGGCGGGGCCCGTGCCGATGCCACCCGCGTGCGTTCGGGTGCCGAGCGGGCCGTCGTCGAAGGCCGGTTCGCCACCGCGGAACTCGACGACGCAACCGCGGCCCAGATCGACGAGATCCTCGATTCGTCCGGCGCCGACCGCGACGACGACGGCAGCATCATCGCGCTGCGCACCGTCAGCAAGGAGGGACCGTCGCGGGCCTACCTTGGTGGGCGCAGTGTGCCGGCCAAGTCGCTGACCACGTTCACCACCGGGCTGCTGACCCTGCACGGGCAGAACGACCAGTTGCGGCTCATGCGCCCCGAGGAGCAGCGCGGCGCGCTGGACCGGTTCGCCGATGTCGACGCCAAGCTCGAGCGCTACACGAAGGTGCGCGATCAGTGGCTGGTGGCCCGCCGCGATCTCGTCGACCGGACCAACCGTGCCCGCGAACTGGCCCAGGAGGCCGACCGGCTGAAGTTCGCCCTCACCGAGATCGACGGAGTCGACCCCGCGCCCGGCGAGGACGAGTCGCTGGTCGCCGACATTCGTCGGCTGTCGGAACTCGACGCCCTGCGTGAGGCGGTCGCCGGTGCGCGGGCCAACCTGTCGATCGACGAGCTCGCCGACGGTGAACCCCATTCTGCGACAGACACTTTGGGCCGTGCGGTGTCACTGCTGCAATCGACCGACGACCCGGCGCTTGGTGCCCTGGCCCGTCAGCTTGCCGACGCCCTGACCGTCGTCGGTGATGTCGCCCGCGAACTCGGCGATTTCCTCGGTGACCTGCCCGACGACGCGAGTGCTTTGGAAACCAAACTCGCCCGCCAGGCCGAACTGCGCAGCCTGACCCGCAAGTACGCCGCCGACGTCGACGGTGTGCTGGCCTGGGCCAAGGAGTCGCGGGAACGCCTCGCACAACTGGACGTCTCCGAGGACGCACTGGCCGGGCTGGCCCGCCGGGTCGACGAGCTCGCCGGGCAGGTGGCCACCGCCGCGCTGGAGGTGTCCAAGGTGCGGGCCAAGGCCGCCAAGGGGCTGGCGAAGGCGATCACCGCCGAGCTCACCGGGCTGGCCATGACGCACGCCGACTTCACGGTGACCGTATCGCTGATGCCGGCGCGCGAAGACGACAGCGCGCCGCTGCGGTTGCCGTCCGGTGAGACCGTGCACGCCGGCGGCGAAGGCATCGACCTGGTCGAGTTCGGCTTCACCGCGCACCGCGGCAGCGACGTGCTGCCGTTGAACAAGAGCGCCTCCGGCGGTGAGCTGTCGCGCGTCATGCTCGCACTGGAGGTGGTGTTGGCAGCATCGGCCGAGGGCACCACGATGGTGTTCGACGAGGTCGACGCCGGAGTCGGTGGCCGGGCCGCGGTCCAGATCGGTCGCCGGCTGGCACGGCTGGCCCGCAGTCATCAGGTCATCGTCGTCACCCATCTGCCGCAGGTCGCCGCCTACGCCGACAGTCACCTCGTGGTCGACAGCTCAGGTAAGGGGACCAGCGAGGTTCGCCGCCTCGACACCGAACAACGGGTAGCCGAGTTGGCCCGCATGCTGGCCGGGCTCGGGGAATCCGACACCGGCCGTGCGCATGCCCGCGAACTGCTGGAAGCCGCGCAGGCGGACTCAGCCGAGTGAGATCACGACGGCGTAGCCGTCATGGTCGCCGGTGGTGATCGTGCGCCCGGAGAGTTTGTTGTCCAACGCCACCAGACCCAGATCGATCGCGCCACTGCCGACCAGCCCGGCGCGTACGGCGTCGCGGGCTTTGTCGAACGACACGTAGATGTGGGTGGGATTCAGGTTCGACAGGCCGGGCTGCTCGCGGCTGAATGACGCCGTCCACACGAAGCCGCTGTCGGCGGCATCTGGCGAAGGCCCGAAGAGCCGGCCGTGGTCGTTGATCAACAACCAGTGCGCATTCGAGAACGCCTCCTGCGGCCCGGCGGGCTGCTGGCCGTACAGGACGCCGTCGATGAGGCCCTGATAGCCCGTGGAGTGGATCTGCTGGGCCGGGAAGCCCGCGGCGGCCATCGCGGCGTTGATCTTCTGTGCCGACTCGGCGGCGGTGGTCGACGTCCGGTCGACGACGATGACGTTGATCGGCTGGTAGAGGGTCTTGAAGGGGTAGGCGGGGCTGGGCCAGTCGGCGAGCGAGCCGTCGCGTTCGAGCATCCATTTGCCGATGTCGCCGTACACAGTCGCGGTGGTGTCGGCAGGAGTGGGATGTGTCTCCGGGGCGCCGGTCAGGTAGTAGTGCAGGTCGTCGAACCACCGCGTGACGGCCGCGACCGGGTCGGTTCCCGGCGGCTGCACAGGTGGCCGCGGGGCGGGCCCGGCCAGACCGGAGCCGGGTTCGCGGCGGGCGGAAAGCATTGGGGGAGTTGACCGCATCGTGCCGAGCCGAGCCGGCTTCTTGACCGCGCGGTGCGACGCCGGGCGCGAATGCGCCACCGAGTGTGCCGAGTCTTTGGGCGACGAGCCCGTGCCGGACGAGTCGGCGCTCGCGAGGCCGGCGCCGCCGATGAGCGCCGCACCGACCCCACATGCAACGAGTAGCCCGCCCCTCCAGGACATCAGCTGACGGTACCTGCCGGAACCGCCATTTTTCCGCGATCAAATCGTGTTACTGCTGTGACAAAATGTGACTTGTGTGGCTGGTGTTACGGCGCGCCTCCGCGGATATCCGTCGCGTCGCCGACAGAATCGGCCCATGAAGATGTCAGCGCTCCTCTCGCGAAACACCGGTGCACGACCAGGCGTCACGGGTACGGCCCGCGTCGACCGCGACATCGACCGCCTGCTGCGCCGCATCGGCCCGGGCGACATCGTGGTGCTCGACATCCTCGACCTGGACCGGATGACCGCCGACGCGCTGGTCGACGCCAACGTCGCCGGCGTGGTCAACGCCTCTCCGTCGATTTCGGGCCGCTACCCGAACCTCGGCCCGGAGGTGTTGGTGGCCAACAACATCACGTTGATCGACAGTGCCAGTGACGAGGTCTTCAAGAAGATCAAGGACGGCGCGAAGATCCGGCTGCACAACGGCGGTGTGTATGCGGGCGATCGCCGCCTGGCCCACGGTGTGGAGCGCAGCGACGAAGAGATCGCCGATCTCATGCAGGACGCCAAGACCGGACTCGTCGCGCATTTGGAGGCGTTCGCCGGCAACACCATCGAGTTCATCCGGAGCGAGAGCCCGCTGCTGATCGACGGGATCGGCATCCCCGACATCGACGTCGACGTCTACCGACGCCACGTCGTGGTGGTGTCCGACGGGCCGGGTGCCGCCGAAGACCTCAAGGCGCTCAAACCGTTCATCAAGGAGTACCAGCCGGTGCTGGTCGGTGTGGAGGGCGGCGCCGACGTCCTGCAGAAGTGCGGCTACCGCCCGCAGCTGATCGTCGGCAACCCCGACCAGATGAGCGCCGACGTGCTCAAGAGCGGTGCGCAGGTGGTCCTGCCTGCGGACTCCGACGGACACGCCAACGGCCTGGAGCGCATTCAGGATCTGGGCATCGGAGCGATGACGTTCCCGGCCGCCGGCTCGGCCGCCGACCTGGCGCTGTTGTTGGTCGACCACCACGGCGCCGCGCTGATCGTCACCGCGGGCCATTCGGCCAGCATCGAAGAGTTCTTCGACCGGTCTCGACAGCAGAGCAACCCGTCGACCTTCCTCACCCGGCTCAAGGTGGGCGAGAAGCTCGTCGACGCGAAAGCCGTTGCCACGCTGTACCGCAACCACATCTCCGGCGGCGCGATCGCCATGCTGATCCTGGCGGTGCTGCTCGCAATCATTGCCGCACTGTGGGTTTCGCGCGCTGACACCTTCGTCATCGACTGGATCGTGACTTACTGGAACCGCTTCTCGCTGTGGGTGCAGAGCTGGGTGACCTAGGCGACGGGCAGAAAGGCTCACCGCTGTGATTACGCTACGCCACCATGCCATTTCGCTGGCAGCGGTGTTCCTTGCGCTGGCCGTCGGGGTGTTCTTGGGCTCAGGCGTGCTGTCCGACACGTTGCTGTCGGGGCTGCGCGCCGAGAAGCAGGATCTGAACAAGCAGATCACCACGCTCACCGACCAGCGCAACGCGGTGAACGAAAAGCTGGCTGCCGCTGATGATTTCGACACTCAGATGGCGGGCCGGATGGTGCGCGACGTACTGGCCGGCAAGTCGGTCGTGCTGATCCGCACACCCGACGCCGACAACGATGACATGTCGGCGATGAGCCGGATCGTCGGCCAGGCCGGCGGCACGGTCACCGGGACGATCGCACTGACTCAGCAGTTCGTCGACGCCAACTCGGCGGAGAAGCTGCGCTCGGTGGTCAACTCCTCGATCGTTCCCGCCGGGGCGCAGCTGAGCACGACGATGGTCGACCAGGGTTCCCAAGCCGGAGACCTGCTGGGCATCACACTGCTGATCAACCGCAAGCCGGAGATCAAACCCGCCGACGACGGGCAGCGCGACACCGTGCTGGCCGCGCTGCGCGAGACCGGCTTCGTGACCTACCAGGGCGATCACGTCGGCGCGGCCAACACCGCGGTGATCGTCACCGGGGGAGCGCTCGGCGACGATGCCGGCAACCAGGGCTCCACCGTCGCCCGCTTCGCCGCGGCCATGGCCCCGCACGGCGCGGGGACCGTGCTGGCCGGCCGCGACGGATCGGCCGCCGGAACCTCGGCGGTGGCGGTGGCCCGCGCCGACGCCGGCATGGCCGCCGATGTCACGACCGTCGACGACATCAACGTCGAGTCCGGCCGCATCACAACCGTGCTGGCCCTGCAGAGCTTGATCAACGGCGTGCCGGCCGGGAAGTACGGCATCGGGCCCGGTGCGACGTCGATCACGCTGCCGCAGTAACCCGGCCGGGGAGTAACCCCGAAGTAACGCAGCCCACTGGCGTGTTAGCGCCACCTTGTCGGCGTCGGTGTTAGGGTGAGATTCCGTGGGTCGGCAGGCCCCAGCTAGTTCACAGCGATCCCCTGCCCGTCGTCACGGAGGCCGCTCTTGCCACCACTGCGTAAGCATCCGCAGACCGCTACCAAGCATCTCTTCGTCAGCGGTGGAGTTGTTTCGTCCCTCGGCAAGGGGCTCACCGCAAGCAGTCTCGGTCAGTTGCTGACCGCGCGCGGTCTGCAGGTGACCATGCAGAAGCTGGACCCGTACCTCAACGTCGACCCGGGAACGATGAACCCGTTCCAGCACGGCGAGGTCTTCGTCACCGAGGATGGCGCCGAAACCGACCTCGACGTCGGCCACTACGAGCGCTTCCTGGACCGCAACCTCTCCGGCTCGGCCAATGTGACCACCGGTCAGGTGTATTCGGCGGTGATCGCCAAGGAGCGCCGCGGCGAGTACCTGGGTGACACCGTGCAGGTGATCCCGCACATCACCGACGAGATCAAGCGCCGCATCCTGGCCATGGCCGAACCCGACGCATCGGGCAGCCGCCCGGATGTGGTGATCACCGAGATCGGCGGCACGGTCGGCGACATCGAGTCGCTGCCGTTCTTGGAGGCCGCTCGCCAGGTCCGTCACGAGGTCGGCCGGGAGAACTGCTTCTTCCTGCACGTCTCCCTGGTGCCCTACCTCGCGCCGTCGGGCGAGCTGAAGACCAAGCCCACCCAGCACTCGGTGGCCGCGCTGCGCAGCATCGGTATCAGTCCCGACGCGCTGATCCTGCGGTGCGACCGCGATGTGCCCGAGCCGCTCAAGAACAAGATCGCGCTGATGTGCGACGTCGACATCGACGGCGTGATCTCCACGCCGGACGCCCCATCGATCTACGACATTCCGAAGGTGCTGCACCGCGAGGAACTCGACGCCTACGTGGTGCGCCGGCTCAATCTGCCGTTCCGTGACGTCGACTGGACGCAGTGGAACGACCTGTTGGGCCGGGTGCACGAGCCCAAGGAAACCGTGCGAATCGCGTTGGTGGGCAAGTACGTCGACCTCTCCGATGCCTACCTGTCGGTGGCCGAAGCGCTGCGCGCCGGCGGTTTCGCCCATCGCGCCAAGGTCGAGATGCGCTGGGTGGCCTCCGACGACTGCGAGACCGACAGCGGTGCGGCCACCGCACTCGGCGATGTGCACGGCGTGCTGATCCCGGGCGGGTTCGGCATCCGCGGCATCGAGGGCAAGATCGGCGCGATCCGCCACGCCCGTCAGCGTGGCCTGCCGGTGCTCGGCCTGTGCCTCGGGCTGCAGTGCATCGTGATCGAGGCGGCCCGGTCGGTGGGGCTGACCGAGGCCAACTCCGCCGAATTCGACGAGGACACACCGGATCCGGTGATCTCGACGATGGCCGACCAGCGCGACGCGGTGGCCGGTGACGCCGACCTCGGCGGCACGATGCGACTGGGTGCCTATCCCGCGACGCTGGAGGCGGGATCGATTGTGGCCGAGGCCTACGACTCGACCCATGTCTCCGAGCGGCACCGGCACCGTTACGAGGTCAACAACACCTACCGTGACCAGATCGCCGAGAGCGGACTGCGGTTCTCGGGGACCTCGCCCGACGGTCACCTGGTCGAGTTCGTCGAATATCCGCGCGAGGTCCATCCGTTCCTGGTCGGCACGCAGGCCCACCCCGAGCTGAAGAGCCGGCCGACGCGTCCGCATCCGCTGTTCGTCTCATTCATCGGTGCGGCGATCGATTACCGAGCTGGCGAACGGTTGCCGGTGGAGATCCCCGAACAGCACTCCAACGGCAAGGAACATGCGGTGCACGCCGAGCAGGTTCCAGAGCACTCGTCTCGTGGCTGAGCACGATTTCGAGACCGTCTCCTCTGAAACCGCCTATCGCGGAAACATTCTCGCCCTGCGGGTCGATCAGGTCCGAATGCCCGGCGGCAATGTCGCCAAGCGTGAAGTCGTCGAGCATTACGGTGCTGTCGTTGTGGTCGCCGTCGACGACGAGAACCGGGTGGCGATGGTCTACCAGTACCGTCACGCAGTCGGCCGCCGATTGTGGGAGCTTCCGGCCGGATTGCTCGACGAACCGGGGGAGGACCCGGCGGTGGGAGCGGCGCGCGAATTACGCGAGGAAACCGGATTCACCGCTGAGCACTGGAGTGTCTTGCTCGATCTGGTGTCCTCGGCCGGGTTCAGCGACGAAGCCTTGCGGGTGTATCTGGCTCGCGGGCTGACCGATGTCGGCCGGCCCGCTGGGCATGACGAAGAAGCCGACATGAAAGTGGAGTGGTTCGACATCGAGGAGGCCGCACAACGGGTGTTGGCCGGTGAGATCGTGAATTCCCATGCGGCGGCGGGCATTCTGGCTGCCCGTGCGGTGATCTTCGAAGGTAAGCCGACCCGGCCGCTTGATGCTCCGTGGCGCGACCGCCCAGTGGCGTTCGCCGCGGGGAAAACCCGCTCATGACGACCTTCCGGCCCGCGCTCGACGGGCAGCTGCAGGGCTACCTCGACCACCTGACGATCGAGCGCGGGGTGGCGGCCAACACGATCAGCTCGTATCGGCGCGATCTACGACGCTACGTCGAGCACCTGAGCCTGCGCGGCATCGGCGATCTGGCCAACGTCACCGAAAACGACGTCAGCGACTTCCTCGTGGCGCTGCGCCGCGGCGACCCGGACTCCGGAGCGGTTCCGCTGTCGGCGGTCTCGGCGGCGCGGGCGCTGATCGCGGTTCGCGGGTTTCACCGCTTCGCGGCTGCCGAAGGCATCATCGGCGTCGACGTCGCCAGGGCGGTCAAGCCGCCCACCCCGAGTCGGCGGCTGCCCAAGAGCCTGACCCTGGACGAAGTCCTGGCCCTGCTCGAGGGAGCCGGCGGAGACAGCCCGTCCGACGGACCGCTGACGTTGCGCAACCGCGCGATGCTGGAGCTGCTGTATTCGACGGGCGCCCGCATCTCCGAGGCGGTTGGCCTGGACGTCGACGATGTCGACACCGAGGCCCGGTCGGTGCTGTTGCGCGGCAAGGGCGGCAAGCAGCGCCTGGTGCCCGTCGGCAGGCCGGCGATCGCGGCGCTGGACGCCTACCTGGTGCGGGGCCGCCCCGAGCTGGCGCGCCGGGGCCGCGGCACGCCGAAGATCTTCCTCAACGCGCGCGGCGGGCAGCTGTCTCGGCAGAGTGCGTGGCAGGTCTTGCAGGACGCAGCCGAACGAGCCGGTATCTCGGCGGCGGTGTCGCCGCACACGCTGAGGCATTCGTTCGCCACCCACCTCCTGGACGGCGGGGCCGACGTCCGCGTGGTCCAGGAGCTGCTCGGACACGCGTCGGTCACCACGACGCAGATCTACACCCTGGTCACCGTGCACGCGCTGCGCGAGGTCTGGGCCGGCGCACATCCGCGCGCATGAAGTCGCGGGTCTGCCATTCGGAGCGCCGACACACCGTTAGACTTTCGCGGATGTTCGCCACGCCGCCGAATCGCCTGATGACGGGGGGCACGGCGTGACCGACGAGGCTTCAGACGACGCCGCTATCGGTCTCACCGGCCGCCCACCCCGACACATTCCCGAACCACAGCCGCTGACCTCGCACGGGCCGGCCACGGTCATCTCGATGTGTAATCAGAAGGGTGGCGTGGGCAAGACCACCTCCACGATCAACCTGGGCGCCGCGCTGGCCGAGTACGGCCGCCGGGTGCTTCTGGTCGACCTCGATCCGCAGGGCGCGCTGTCGGCGGGCCTCGGCGTGCCGCACTACGAGCTGGCGCACACCGTGCACAACCTGATGATCGAACCGCGGGTGAGCATCGATGAGGTGCTGATCAACACCCGGGTCAAGAACCTGGACCTGGTACCCAGCAATATCGACCTGTCGGCCGCCGAGATCCAGCTGGTCAACGAGGTCGGCCGCGAGCAGACCCTGGCCCGCGCGCTGCATCCGGTGCTCGACCGCTACGACTACGTGCTCATCGACTGCCAGCCGTCGCTGGGCCTGCTCACCGTCAACGCGCTGGCCTGCTCCGACGGGGTGGTCATCCCGACCGAATGCGAGTACTTCTCGCTGCGCGGTCTGGCCCTGCTGACCGACACCGTCGACAAGGTGCGCGAGCGGCTCAACCCACGGCTGGCGATCAGCGGCATTCTGATCACCCGCTACGACAACCGCACGGTCAACGCCCGTGAGGTGATGGCCCGCGTCCTGGAACGTTTCGGCGACCTGGTGTTCGACACCGTCATCACCCGTACCGTGCGCTTCCCCGAGACCAGTGTCGCCGGCGAGCCCATCACCACGTGGGCACCGAAATCCGCTGGCGCACAGGCCTATCGATCGCTGGCCCGTGAGGTCATCGACCGCTTCGGCAAGTGACCGAACAGCCGGCGCCCGAAAAGGGCTTCCGAGTCAGGCTGACCAACTTCGAGGGTCCGTTCGATCTGCTGTTGCAGCTGATCTTCGCCCACCGCCTCGATGTGACCGAGGTCGCGCTGCATCAGGTGACCGACGAGTTCATCGCCTACACCAAAGAGATCGGGCCCGAGCTCGAGCTCGATGAAACCACCACGTTTTTGGTGATTGCCGCCACTCTTCTCGATCTCAAAGCCGCCCGGTTGCTGCCTGCCGGCGAGGTGCAGGACGAGGAAGATCTCGCGCTGCTGGAGGTGCGCGATCTGTTGTTCGCGCGGCTGCTGCAGTACCGCGCGTTCAAGCATGTCGCCGAGATGTTCGCGGAACTGGAGGCGGCGGCGCTGCGGAGCTACCCGCGCGCCGTTGCGCTGGAGGACCGGTTTTCCGACCTGCTTCCCGAGGTCATGCTGGGTGTCGACGCCGTCAGCTTCGCCGAGATCGCGGCCGCCGCGTTCACCCCAAGACCGGTGCCTGCCGTGCGCACCGACCATCTGCACAACCCAGGCGTCTCGGTGCCCGAGCAGGCCGAGCGGCTGCTGGAGTTCCTCTCGGCACGCGGGGTGGGGCAGTGGGCGTCGTTCAAGGAGCTGGTCGCCGACTGTGACGAGCCGATCCAGATCGTCGGGCGCTTCCTGGCGCTGCTCGAACTGTACCGGGCCAGGACGGTAGCATTTGAGCAGTTAGAACCGCTTGGTGTGCTCCAGGTTTCGTGGACCGGGGACCGGCAGGTAGACGATGAGCTGGTCAAAGCCGAGTGGGAAGAAGAGCAGAACCAACCATGACCGATGACGTAGGCGAAGTATCCGACGTGGACCTGGATATCGACGTCGCCCACGCAGATCTGGACGACGACGAACTGGGTCGTGTGCTGGAGGCGCTGCTGCTGGTGGTCGATACCCCGGTCAACGCCGAGACCCTGGCGTCGGTGACCGAGCAGCCGGTGTATCGCATCACGGCCAAGCTCGAAGTGATGGCCTCCGAATTGGCGGCCCGCGACAGCGGTATCGACCTGCGCGAAGCCGGTGGCGGCTGGCGGATGTACACCCGCGCGCGGCTGGCGCCGTACGTGGAGCGGCTGCTGCTGGACGGGTCGCGCTCCAAGCTCACCCGGGCAGCACTCGAGACGCTGGCCGTGGTGGCCTATCGGCAGCCGGTCACCCGGGCGCGGGTCAGCGCGGTGCGCGGTGTCAACGTCGACGCGGTGATCCGGACGTTGGTGGCCCGCGGGCTGATCACCGAGGCCGGCACCGACGAGGACACCGGCGCAACGACATTCGCGACCACCGAGCTGTTCCTCGAGCGCCTCGGACTGTCGTCGCTGACCGATCTTCCCGATATCGCGCCGCTGCTGCCCGACGTCGATGTAATCGATGACATCAGTGAAAACCTGGACGACGAACCGCGTTTCGCCAAGCTCTCCGGTGGCGGCGCTGCCGATCAGAAGATCGCCTTTGATGTGGACACCGATGCCTGAGCCAGAAGGAGTGCGGCTGCAGAAGGTCCTGTCGCAGGCGGGAGTCGCCTCGCGACGGGTGGCCGAACGGATGATCACCGACGGTCGGGTCGAGGTCGACGGGCGGATCGTCACCGAGCTGGGTACTCGAGTTGATCCGTCCCGCAGCGATATTCGGGTCGACGGAACGCGGATCATCGTGGACGACACGATGATGTATCTGGCGATCAACAAGCCCCTCGGGATGCATTCGACGATGTCGGACGACCGCGGCCGGCCGTGTGTCGGCGATCTGGTGGAGCATCGGGTGCGCGGCAACAAGAACCTGTTTCATGTCGGGCGGCTGGACGCCGACACCGAGGGTCTGCTGCTGCTGACCAACGACGGCGAGCTGGCGCATCGGCTGATGCATCCGTCGTTCGAGGTGCCCAAGACCTACCTGGCGACGGTAACCGGCTCCGTGCCAAGGGGTTTGGGTAAGACGCTGCGGGCAGGTATCGAGCTGGACGACGGCCCGGCCGCGGTCGACGACTTCGCGGTGGTCGACGCGGTGCCGGGCAAGACGTTGGTGCGAGTGACACTGCACGAGGGCCGCAAGCACATCGTGCGCCGACTGCTGGCGGCGGCGGGCTTCCCGGTGGAGGGGCTGGTTCGCACCAATATCGGTGAGGTGGCTCTCGGTGAGCAGCGGCCGGGCAGCATCCGCGCGCTGACCCGCAAGGAAGTTGGGGATTTGTACAAGGCGGTAGGTCTGTGAGGGGTGTAGTCGTCGCGGTCGACGGGCCGGCCGGGACTGGAAAATCCTCGGTATCAAGGGGATTGGCGCGCGCACTGAACGCCCACTACTTGGACACCGGGGCGATGTACCGCATCGTGACGCTGTCTATGCTGCGCGCGGACATCGACCTGACCGATCCGGAGGCGATTGCGGCCGTTGCCGATGTGCCGCTGTCGGTCGGCTACGACCCGAACTCCAATCGCGCTTACCTCGGCGGCGAAGATGTTTCGGACGAGATTCGCGGTGACGAGGTGACTCGCGCCGTGTCGGCGGTGTCGGCGGTCCCGCAGGTTCGTGCCCGACTGGTGGCATTGCAGCAGGAATTGGCCTCGGGCCCAGACAATGTCGTTGTCGAGGGCCGCGATATCGGCACTGTCGTGCTGCCGGACGCGGACGTGAAGATCTTCCTGACCGCCTCGGCCGAGACCCGAGCCCGGCGACGCAACGACCAGAACGTCGCTGCCGGACTGCCCGACGAATACGAGACCGTCCTGGCCGATGTGCGGCGCCGCGATCACCTGGATTCCACCCGTGCGGTGTCGCCACTGCGCCCGGCCGACGACGCGGTGATCGTCGATACCAGTGACATGACCGAAGCCGAAGTGGTGGCCCACCTGCTGCAGTTGGTCGAACAGCGAAGTGGGGCAGTGCGATGAGCGAAGACGGCACCTGGTCCGACGAAAGCGACTGGGAACTCACCGACGACGGATTCGAGGGCGAGGACGGTGAAGCGTTCGCGCCGCCACCGGTCGTCGCGATTGTCGGACGCCCCAACGTCGGCAAGTCGACGTTGGTGAACCGGATCCTGGGCCGGCGCGAAGCCGTCGTCCAAGACCTGCCGGGGGTGACCCGCGACCGAGTGTCCTACGACGCGTCCTGGATCGGGCGGCGGTTCGTCGTGCAGGACACCGGCGGGTGGGAGCCCGACGCCAAAGGTCTGCAACAGCTGGTGGCCGACCAGGCCTCGGTGGCGATGCAGACCGCGGACGCGATCATCCTGGTGGTGGACGCCACCGTCGGAGCCACGTCCGGCGACGAGGCGGCCGCGCGAATCCTGCGCCGGTCGGGCAAGCCAGTGTTCTTGGCGGCCAACAAGGTTGACAACGAGAAGGGCGAGGCCGATGCCGCGGCACTGTGGTCGCTAGGGTTGGGGGAGCCGCACCCGATCAGCGCCATGCACGGTCGCGGGGTCGCCGATCTGCTCGACGAGCTGATTGCCGCGCTGCCCGCGGCGTCCGAGGTCACGCCTGGACCGGGTGGCCCGCGGCGCGTGGCGCTGGTGGGCAAGCCGAATGTCGGCAAGAGCTCGCTGCTGAACCGGCTGGTGGGTGCCGAGCGCTCGGTGGTGCACGATGTCGCGGGCACCACAGTGGACCCCGTCGACTCGCTGATCGAATTGGGCGGCAAGACATGGCGTTTCGTCGATACCGCAGGATTACGCCGGCGGGTCGGGCAAGCCAGCGGCCATGAGTTCTACGCCTCGGTGCGCACGCACAGCGCGATCGACGCCGCCGAGGTGGTGGTCGTGTTGATCGACGCGTCGCAGCCACTGACCGAACAGGACCAGCGGGTGCTTTCGATGGTGATCGAGGCGGGCCGGGCGCTGGTGCTGGCATTCAACAAATGGGATCTCGTCGACGAGGACCGGCGCTACCTGCTGGACCGGGAGATCGACCGCGAGCTGGCCCAGCTGCAGTGGGCGCCGCGGGTGAACATCTCGGCGAAGAGCGGGCGCGCGGTGCAGAAGCTGGTGCCCGCGATGGAGACCTCGCTGGCATCCTGGGACGCCCGCATCTCCACCGGCCAGTTGAATACGTGGATCAAGGAAGTCGTCGCGGCCACGCCGCCGCCGGTGCGCGGCGGAAAGCAGCCGCGCATCCTGTTCGCCACCCAGGCCACCTCGCGTCCGCCGACGTTTGTGCTGTTCACCAGCGGTTTTCTGGAGGCCGGTTATCGGCGATTCCTGGAGCGCCGGCTACGTGAGACGTTCGGTTTCGAGGGCAGTCCGATCCGGATCAACGTCCGGGTCCGGGAAAAACGCAAGCTCAAGCCGCGTTAATCGGCGGGTTTGCCGCGATTTCACGGCTTCCGCCCAGTAGATTGCCAGCTATGGAGTTTGCTGCGTCTTCGCTTCCCACCCGGCGTCTGGTTTATGGGATCGCCGGCTTGATGATCGCCGCGGCGCCCGCGGTCGCCGCGTTCAGCGGTGCGTTCGACGGCGCTGCGCCGCGGGTGCTGGCTTGCCAGGAGACCGACACCGAGGACAGCTTCTCGATGAACTGCGCGCCGTCAGTCATTCCCGACACCAGTGACGTGCTGACCGAAGCCGAGGTGGCCGAACCCGGCTGGAACGGTGGCGATCACGGCGGCGGCCCGGCCGGTGGCGGACCGGGCAGCGGCGGACACCGCTAGGCCTTGAGCCACCGCTTTCCGTACGAGTCGAGGTGCACGACGTCTTCGACCGGCTTGCGGGTGGTCGGGCCGTAGCGCCCCTTCGGCCAACCGAGGGGAACCACGCAGACCGGGGTCACCGACAGCGGTAGGCCGAGCGTCTTGCGCGCCGATGTCACGCTCCACAACGGCATGGTGATCAGCGATGCACCAAGGCCCATCGCGCGGGCTGCGAGCAGCAGGTTCTGCACGCTGGGATAGATCGACCCGAAGAACGACGACTCGCCGACGAACGGCGTCGGCACATAGGGCAGTCGCATTCCGCCGCGCAGGCAGGGGATGACCAGCACCGGGATCTCGCTGAAGTGCTCGACCTGCCATTTGACCGACTTCAGGATCTTCAGCATCGACTCGTCGCCGGCGGCCATCCGCTCACCCATGGCGCCGTAAAGCGACCAGCCCTGGCGGTAGCGCTTGCCCAGCTTGTCCTTGACGCGCTGATCCCTGACGACGATGAATTCCCAGTTTTGGCCGTTGGATCCGGTGGGGGCTCGCAGCGCGAGTTCGATGCATTTGACGACGATCGCGTCGTCGACCGGGTCGGGTTTCACGCGGCGGATGGCACGTTGGGTCATCATCGCGTCGAGCAGGGGCATGCTCAGGGCGGCCAGCGCCTCGTCGGTGGTCGGAATGTCGCTCATAGGGTTTGAGGTTATTGGTCTTCCGGCCTGTGCGGAGCAATCAGGCTGTCTCGGTAGGGTTTCGTGGTGTCTGTTACCCACATGATCGTGATCGCCTTGGCCGGGATGGGGGCTGGCGCGATCAACGCTCTGGTCGGGTCGGGCACGCTGATCACGTTTCCGACGCTGGTGGCGCTGGGCTTCCCGCCGGTGACGGCAACGATGTCGAACGCGATCGGCCTGGTGGCCGGCGGGGTGTCGGGGACCTGGGGGTATCGCAAGGAACTCGGCGGGCAAGGGGATCGGCTGCGCTGGCAGATCCCGGCCTCGCTGATCGGGGCGGCGATCGGGGCGTTTCTGCTGCTGCATCTGCCGGAGAAGGTGTTCACCCAGATCGTGCCGGTGCTGCTGATCGGCGCGCTGGTGTTGGTGGTGATCGGGCCGCGGATTCAGGCGTACGCGCGGGCACGTGCCGAGGCGGCCGGGCGGTCGGCCGAGCATGTGTCGCCGAAGCGGATGGCGGCGCTGGTGTTGGGCACGTTCGCGGTCGGGATCTACGGCGGCTACTTCACCGCGGCGCAAGGGATCCTGCTGATCGGGGTGATGGGGGCGCTGCTGCCCGAGGACATGCAGCGGATGAATGCGGCCAAGAACCTGCTGTCGCTGCTGGTGAACATTGTCGCGGCGGTCGGCTACACGGTGGTGGCGTTCGACCGGGTGAGCTGGGAGGCGGCCGGGCTGATCGCCGCCGGATCGCTGATCGGTGGGTGGCTGGGCGCGCACTACGGACGGCGGCTGTCCCCGAACGTGCTGCGCGCGGTGATCGTGGTGGTGGGGCTCATCGGGCTGTATCGGCTGTTGACGGTGTGACAGGTGTGGCCGATTCGGGTCCGCACCGGGGCCTGCGGTAGGCTTTCGACGCTGCTGCCGACGTCAGTCGGGGGCAACGGGCTGTGGCGCAGCTTGGTAGCGCACTTGACTGGGGGTCAAGTGGTCGCAGGTTCAAATCCTGTCAGCCCGACCATGAAAAGAAACTCGCCGGCGTAAGCCGAGCGAGTTTTTTCATGGGCGGGGAGTTGTGACCCCGCGGTGGGTATGCCCTATGCCCGTTGGGCTACGCAGCGTCTGCGAGCGGGCATGTGCAAACAAGCGCCCGCCGCATAGCGGTCCTATTGGGACGCCGTTAGTTGAAATTCACCGGGGTGAAACCGCCTGCATCGGTGTAGGTCGGTGGCAGCCAGCCGGGTTCACCTGGCACGACGGTGTCGGGTGTAACCGGATATTTCACCTTTTCGAAGACCTGCTCGTCCTGGAAGTAGCCGCCGCTCGTGGTGCAACTGTAGGAGCCGCAGCTCGTGCTGATCGGCACGTTATGTGCCGGAATCCAGACAATGCGATACCGCACCCAACTGCCGTCGGGCGATTGCGGCCCGTCGCAGATAGTTCGCGTTTGAGTGCCGAGGAATCCCCAACGATCGTTTTGGCAGCCTGGTTGAACATCGGCGTTTGCCTGCGGCATCCATGTGATGCTCGCAGCGGCACCCAACATGGCAATGACAGCTAATTTTGCTTTCATAACTACCCCCGCTGAGCTGGAAATACTTCGAAGAAAGTTACCCTGGAATTGCTCTCGGCGGGAGGTCAAGTTAATACTGAGTCAAAAGTTACTAATGGTATTCATGAGGCTACGATTTTGAATTTGTTCGGGCTTGAAAGCGCCCATGTGGAGGCAGGTTCCACAAACGGAATGGTGACTTGCGCCAACGGCGGAAGCCTTTTGGCGAGCACACCCAGTGTTTGCGTACCGCCCATCTCAGCCGATGCCCGTCAGGCTCTTGAATCACGAATCTGAAAGGAGCAAAGGCGGGAGTTGTTAGATACGCGTGAAAGCTCAACCCGGCTCTGGTGCGAAATTGCCGAAATAACAATTGCAGTTATGGCTGAAAGATCGGGAACATACGCCACCACCGATGCCTCGATTGCCGGCGGTCAGTCGGATTGGGCGAGCCTGATGCAATCGGTATCTGTCGACGTATCCGGGGCCGCCGTGCCGTTGCCAAGGCAGAGGACTCCAACCTGACAGCGGCGGCGGCTGCGGGCTTTGTGACGTATGGAGAAACGGTACGGCCAGGTCTCAAGACGCAGCATCGGGCGAACGTGTGTCTCAATGGCGTGCTGTTGCACGATGCAGTCAGGCCATCGAGAACTGCTGATGCATCACCACAACACTCGCGGCGCGCTGCAGACCACCCTCGACCGCGATGCGCTGATCGTCGGGAACATCGAGCAGGCTGTCGAGCGCCGCCGTGACCTTCTTCATGTCGTAGATCGGTTGATCCTTGGCCGCCTGCGATGCGAACGTATCCCGGTAGAAGCCCAGCATCGGATCGTCGGGGTTGCGCGTCGGGGGAGTCGTGAACGGATGCTTCTGGCGGTCATACACCTCGGGGATCAGCACGTCCTTCGTCGCCTCCCGTAGCACGTGCTTCTCGCGAATCCCCTTGACCTTCATGCCCACCGGCACCCGGGCGGCCGCTTCGGCGACGTGGTGGTCCAGGAACGGCACCCGCCCCTCGATGGAGTGCGCCATCTCCATCCGATCTGCCAGATAGTTCAGAATGAAGTTCGGCATCACGGTCTTGGCATTGACGTACAGCATCTGGTTCAGACGATCACGCCCGGCGATCTGCTGGGCCAGCGGTAACCGATCCAGTGCGGACACCAGCGGCTGATACCCCAGAGCCCATGCCGGCAGGTCGTCGCGGAACAGCGGGGCCACGCTATTGGTCTGGGCTGCACTGATATTGAGCGTTGCCGGCAACCATCCGAGCCTACGTTCGATGGCCTGCATCTCGGGGCTACTCACTTGCTCCGGCAGCATGAATGCCCGTGTCGCCGCATTGGTGCCGAGCATCTCATCGAGCTGCGCTGAACGCTCGGCGGCGCTCAGCGTCGCATCGTCGTTCAGTGCATCGACGCGGAAATACGGATAGCCGCCCAGCATTTCGTCGGAACCCTCGCCGGTGAACACCACCTTGATACCCGCCGCGCGCACGGCACGGCTCAGCAGATACTTGGCCACCCCGTGGCCGTTGAACATCTGTGTCTCGGCATGCCAGATCGCGTCTCCGAACGCCTCGGCGATCTCCCGGCCGGTGATCGGGATCGGGTGATATGTCGCGCCAACGTGTTTGGCCTGCGCTTCGGCGATCCTGGCCTCGTCGTACAGGGGATTCTCAAACGTCAGCGTGAACGCGCGAATCGGGCGGGCCGTCTCCTGCTGCGCCAGCCCGAGCACCGCGCACGAGTCGATGCCCCCGCTCAGATACGACGCGACCTCCACGTCGGCGACCAGACGTTGCCGCACGGAATCACGCAGCGCTTCCCGGAAATCGGCCACGACCTCGGCTTCAGTGCGACGGTCGGTCCGCATCTCCTCGGCCGTCGGGATCTCCCAATCCCAGTACGGATAGATGCGGACTGCGCCGTCGCGGGCGATCGCATAGCAGCCCGGCGGCACCGTGCTGATCCCGGCGAAATCCGTCTTCTCGTGCGATCTGCCGATCCCGCCGATGGCACCTTCAAGGTCCCACCTGGCCGGCACCCCAAGTGCTAAAAGGGCTTTGATCTCCGAGGCGAAGAACACCTCGCCATTGACCACGGCGTAGTAGAGCGGTTTGACCCCGAAGCGGTCGCGGATCGCGAACATCGCGCGCTGGCGTTCGTCGGCGATGATCACTGCGAACTCACCCCGAAGATGTTGCGGCGCTTCCATTCCGAGTTCGTGATATAGATGCAATGCGATCTCGCTGTCGCTGTCAGTGGTGAAGCGATAGCCGTTCGCGCGCAGGCGTTCCCGGATCTCGCGGTAGCCGTAGAACTCACCGTTGACCACCATGTGGACAGCGCCGTCGGGACTGGTCATGGGCTGGGTGCCGTTGTTCAGGCCGATGATCGACAACCGGGTGTGGCCGAGCGTCCACTGGCCGTCATGCGAAGTCCAGGTACCCGTGCCGTCGGGGCCGCGATGCTCCAGGAGTTTCAGGGCTGCATCTCGTCGATCCGGAGCGAGCCCCTGGCGCGTCATGGTGGCGAAAATCCCGCACATGCGTCGTCTCCTTCGACATCGTTGTCGCCCAGCTACCTCTTTGGGCCAACGCCGGGATTTCGGTCACGATTCCGCCGGTTTGCTGTCAAGTGGCTGTCAATCAGGGTGCACCCCGTATTCGGCGTGAGGTCCATCCACACGGATCTTTTCCTATGATGGCCGCGGTATGAATCCCGCCGATCGCATCGCCAGTGCTGCCGAGGGGCGACTCGACTGCGCAGTTCCCAGCTGTCCGGGTTGGCGGCTTGCGGATCTGGTGTGGCATGTGGGCATCGTGCAGATGTTCTGGCGGAAGGTGGCGTGCGGGGAGCTGTCGGGCCCGAAGGAGTGGAGTGAGCCCGAGCGGCCTGCCGACGATGCCTTGTTGGCCTGGTATCGCACCGGCGTGGTCCTGACCGCAACAGTCCTCGACGGTCTAGACCCGGAGACGCCGGCGTGGACGTGGGGACGGCGAAAGACGGTGCGTTTCGTCAGGCGTCGCGTGGCCCAAGAGAGTGCCGTGCATTGCTGGGATGCCACGAATGCGATCGGGGCCGATGAGCCGATAGATCGGGACATCGCCGTCGACGGGGTCGACGAGTTCCTCGACGAAGTACTGCCCGGCCTCTCACCCGACCTCGACGGTGCAGCCCACACCATCCGCTTTCGCGCCGACGACACCGGCGATCAGTGGACCGTCCGAATCGGAGAAGGAGCCTCGAGTCTCATCCCGGCGGATGGGCAGGTTGACGCGACAGTGAGCGCGCCGATTTCTGACCTGCTGCTCTTCCTATGGCGCCGCCGCTCGCTCGACCATGTGCACGTCGACAGGAACGTGGCTGTGCTGCAACGCTTTCTGAAGCGCGTGCAATTCTGACCCGAACCGGGCTAGTTGGTTGACGGCGGTGGTTGTGGTTCGAAGGGGTGATACCACTTCCATTGCGCGCGTTCGCCGATCGGGCCGGGACACGGCGGGACGTCGGGCGGGGAGTGGTTGGGCGGGCGGGCTAGCGATCCTGGCGTGAGTGGGTCGCCATCGCAGTCGGTGACCGTGAGGTGCTCGGCGGGTCCGGTGATGGTGATGTCGCCGCGGTGATGGGCCCGGTGGTGATAGGGGCACAGCAGGACAAGATTGGTGAGGTTGGTGGGGCCGCCGTCTTCCCAGTGCTGAATGTGGTGGGCATGCAGTCCGCGGGTGGCGCTACACCCGGGGACCGCGCAGGTGGCGTCGCGGTGTTCCAGCGCGCGACGCAGCCGCCGATTGACGGTGCGGGTGCTGCGGCCGGCACCGAGGGGTTGACCGTCGCGTTGGAACCAGACCTCGCAGGTGGCATCACAGGTCAAGTATTGGCGATCGGCGTCGGTGAGCAGCGGACCCAGATGCAGTTCCCCGGTGCGCTTTTCGACATCGACGTGCACGACGACGGTGGTGCGCTGCCCGTGCGGACGGCGCGCGACGTCGGCATCCCAGCCGGCCTCGACCAAGCTCATGAACGCATCGGTGGTATTCGGCATGGGTGGCGCGACCTCCGAGGAGTCGGCGCCGTGCTCGCGTTTCCACTCCGCGACCAGTGCGTCGTGATGGGATTGCAACGCGGCGTCGAAGGGCGCCGCTTCGACGTGGGGCAGGGTGATGGTCCAGGTCGTCGTGTCCTCACCCGAGGTTTTGGTGATCCTGCGTTTCGGTTCGGGCCGGCGATCGGGGCCAGGACGCGGCTCCAACTTCACCGCTTTACGCAGCTGGCTGACCGTGGCGACCGACGCCAGCTCCGCATAGTGCTCATCAGAACCGTCGGCGGCACGGGC
The DNA here is from genome assembly GCA_004362315.1 of Mycobacterium sp. BK086. Taxonomy (GTDB): domain Bacteria; phylum Actinomycetota; class Actinomycetes; order Mycobacteriales; family Mycobacteriaceae; genus Mycobacterium. The sequence continues at coordinate 879,193 of SNWL01000005.1, read as the reverse complement.
GGCGATGACACCGACCTGATCAGCCGAGAGCCGACCCTGCCGCATCCCTTCTGTGCAGCGCGGGAATTCATCGAGCCGGTGCGCGATCGTGGCAATGGTGTCGGCATTCGTCGACGACGTACCCAGCTTCCAGGCCACCAACGCCGACACCGACCGCGCCCCGGTATTGCCCCAGATCCCGTCGTGATCGATCTCGGCCACGATCTCCACAATGCGCCCATCAATCGCATTACGCTGACCAGCCAACTCCGACAACTCCTCGAACAACACCTCAATACGCTTCACCGGCTGCGCTGTGGTCGAGGACATAACGACATCATGACAGCGAGGTACGACAAGTTTTCTCAGCCGCTGATATCGGCGAGTTTGTCAGTGCGGCAGAGACGCTTTGAGCATAATTCGACTGCATGCTGCACTTGCGGGTGATCGCACCGAAGCGTCTGCGCGAACAGGTCCTCGATGTACTGCGCGCGGAGCCGGGCGTGGGCAATCTGCTGCTGTTCCCGGGCGCCGCACTCGTGCCCGAGGGCGACGAAATCACCGCCGACGTGGCCCGTGAATCCGTCAACGGCGTGATCCGCAAGCTCAAGGAACTCGACGTCCAACATGAGGGTGCGATAACCCTGCACAATCTCGAAACGGTCCTGTCGACGACAGCGCACCGCGCCGAGGAGGAGGCCGAGGGCGAGGGGGCTGATGCCCTGGTCTGGGACGAGTTGATCGCCCGGACTCGCGAAGACGCGACGCTGACGATGACGTTTGTCATGTTCATGACGCTGGCGTGTCTGCTCGCTGCCATCGGTGTTGCCACCGATTCATCGGTCACCATTGTCGGCGCCATGGTGGTCGGTCCCGAGTTCGGGCCCCTGGCCGCGCTATCGGTGGCACTGGTTCAGCGGCGTGCGCAGCTTGCCCGCCGGGCCGCGCTGGCTCTGCTCGTCGGACTTCCCTTCGCGATGGCGGTCACCGCGTTCGTCACGATGGGAGCGGCGGCGATCGGCTGGATCAGCATCGAGGACGTCACCAACGTCCATCAGGTCGACTTCATCTACCGGGTCGGGCCCGCGTCGTTCATCGTCGCCCTGCTGGCCGGTGCGGCTGGGATGCTCTCACTGATCTCATCAAAATCGGGTGTGCTGGTCGGTGTTTTTATCTCGGTGACGACGGTGCCCGCCGCCGGATTCGCCGTTGTTGCAGCGGTATTGGGGGACTGGTCGGTCGCGGGACGCTCCGCCCTTCAGCTTCTGGTGAATCTGGTTGGCATTGTGATTGCAGGAGTCGCGGTGCTGCTGTTGCGCCCCCGCAAATCGCTCATTCCCCGGTCAGCGCAGAACTGACGTGAGGGATAGGCGTCACGTGTCCACCGATCGGGGGACATCCGATTCAGCCGCGTCCCCCTCCGGCCGGCGGACAGACAACCCCCCTGCTGGCAGGCAGTCTTATGGCATCGCCACAACGGCGCCAGACACCAAGAACACTGTGAAACAGGAGATTGACGTGAACATCACCGCCCGCCTTGCACTGCCCTTCATCTCGGCAGGCATCCTCGGTGGCGCCGCCCTCGGACTGGCCGGCATGGCCAGTGCGGACAGCATGGCATCGGGTGATCAGCGCGTGCGTTCCAGTTTCATCGCCACCCCGAAGGTCTACGCACCGCCCGCGATTGCGAATCACGGCGGCAAGAAGTGGGGCAAGCTCCAGAACACCTCGCCCGCCTTCGACGAGCGATAACACAAGCCTCACTGAGGCCGTCTCCCGAATGCAGACGGGAGGGGGCCTCAGTGTTGTTTAGCGGGCATCGGCATCGGCTGCATACTGCGCAGGCTGCTTTTCACGAACTTCCGCAAGACCTCGTGGCGTTCGGCATTCGATTCCCGGTTCGTGGTCAGCAACGCATACAGACCGACGAGAAAGAAGGCCGCACTGTGGTAGGCGTCGACATCGTCGTAGAGTTCGCCGCGATGGCGCGCCCGCTCGATCTCGGCAGCCAGCAGCACGAAAGTCGGGTGCTGTAGCCAGTTTTCCTCTTGCGGCAGCGTCGGCGAGAAGTAAAGGCTGGTGGTGTCGCGGAAAAGTGCTATGCCCCATTGCTCTTCGAGCGCCAGCACGAGTCGCACGATCTCGGGCAGTACCTCGGCGAAATCATGCGGTGCGTCGAGGAATCGGCTGAGCTCCTCGGCCAGACGATCCTCGTCGCCGCGAATCAGCTCGAGAAGCACGTGCTCCTTGGTCGGGAAGTGGAAGTAGAACGTGCTGCGCGAGACACCCGCCGCCTCCACAATCGCATTGATGTCGGCAGAGCTGGTACCGGCGCGCTGGAACTCCTCGATGGCGGCACCGAGCACGCGGGCACGCGTTCTGCGTCGTTGGGCTTCGCGGCCTGTTGGGCTCTCTTGCACACGACCATTGTGCCGCAATTCTGGCCTTCACTGAAGGATGTCAGTGAAATTCCAGTTCCACCTGAGTGATTTCCTGGCTTTATGCCGATTTCATTGTCATCTGACAGTGAAAGTGTTAGACCTGGATGGTGTCGATGAACACCCGAGGCCAACGAATACTGCTCTGGACGACCCCACCTGCGGCGGCACTGCTGGTGCTCGCGTATCTGCTGTTCCCGATCTTCTCTCCGCCCCTGTCGCCGACGCTCACCCCCGATGAGGTCGCAACGTTCTTCCGGGACAACAACACCGGCATCCTGGGCGTCGTGATCCTCTGCAACCTGATCGCCGGATCGCTGGTTCCGCTGTTCGCCGTCACCGCCGTACAGATCTCCCGCATCGCCACCTCGAGCAGCGTCTTCACCTACGCCTACATCATCTGCGTCGGCATCGGCACCACGGCATTCATCCTCGCCGACTACTGCTGGGGGGTGGCTGCCTTCCGGCCCGACCGCAATCCCGAGCTCATCAGCCTCCTGAACGATATGGCCTGGTTCTTCTTCATCGCGCCGGTCGGCACCATCATCGTGCAGAACCTCTGTCTTGCGGTGAGCATCTATCTCGACGCCCGCCCCGATCCGATCTTCCCGCGCTGGATGGCGCATTTCAGCATCGTGATCGCCGTGCTGCTGGCGCCCAGCGCGTTCTCGGTTCTGTACAAGTCCGGCCCGCTGGCGTGGAACGGGGCCGTGTCCTACACCCTGCGGCTCGTCGTGCTCGCCACGTTCATCGCGGTGACGTTCGTGGTTCTGCTTCGAATCGTCAACAAGCAGGGGGCCGAACGGGAGGTTCTCGCGTGAGCGACGGCATCGCGACCGCGCCGCGCAAGAACCGGAAACTCGATCAGTGGATTGCCTTTTGGAGCGTCCCGTTCTTCTTCAACCTCTTCGGCATCGTCTTCGTCCCGCTGAGCTGGATGATGCCGCCGCGGTCACCGAGTGCCTCCACGTCACAGATCGTCGACTTCATGCAGTCGCACAATCTGCTGATCGCCTGCGCCATCTTGACGCTGTCGTTCGGCTTGGCGCCGGTCTCGAACGCCGTCTATCTGATTCAGGTCAAACGGATGTCGGTCAGTCCGGTCTTCCGCTACTCGATCATGGTCGGCTCCATGACCGGCGCGATCGTCGGCATGCTGTTCCCGATGTTCTGCTTCGGCCTCGGCGCGTTCCGATCCGGATACTCGGCGTCAACGCTGGAGATGCTCTACGACTTCGGCTACCTGGCCTATATCGGCTCGCTGGGTTGTTTCTGCGTCATGTGGATGTCGTTCGGGCTGGCGATCCTGCTCGACCAGAACAATATCCTGCCGAAATGGCTTGGCTACTACACCATCTGGCAGTACGTCACCGAACTCATCGCGGCACCGGTGTGGATCGCCAAATCGGGCCCCTTCGCGTGGAACGGTCTGATGACCTTCTGGTTCGCGATGGTGCTCTATGTGTCGTGGCAGATCATCGTCTACGTCTGCATCTACCGATCCATCAAGAAGCAGCCTGACGAGGAACTCGAGAACGCCTGGCCCGACGCCGATTCGGCGACGACCGACCCCCGGCTGAAGGCGACCGCGTGACCGACGTCGCGGATAGTGTCAACACCCCGCAGCCAGACAACAAGGTGCGCAATCACATTCCCGGCGAGCCCAGTATGTGGTTCTTCGTCATCGGCGACCTGCTCATCTTCGGCGTCTACTTCGTCGCCTACATGTACTACCGCGGGCAAGACCATGACCTGTTCCTGCAGGGCCAGGCGCGGCTGAACCTCGACATCGGCGCGATCAACACCGTCGTCCTGCTCACCAGTTCGCTCTTTGTGGCGCTCGGGACATCGGCGGCCCGGACGGGCAGGGTCCCGGATGCGGTGCGGTTCTTCGGCATAGCGCTGGGCTTCGGCATCGCCTTCCCGGTGTTCAAGGTGTTCGAATACGTTCCCGAGATCATGGCGGGATTGACGCCGGGAACCAGCCTGTTCTTCATGTACTACTTCGTGATGACGGGCATGCATCTGTGTCACGTTCTGCTGGGCGTGGTGATCCTCGGCTTCGTCATCCGGAACCTGCGGGGTCCCGCGGCGCCCAGGATTTCGTTCGTGGAGACGGGTGCGACCTACTGGCACATGGTCGACGTTCTGTGGCTTGTCCTGTTCGCGCTGCTCTACCTGATGAGGTGAACTGTGACGTCCTACCTGCGTAATCCGCTGATCATCGTGTGGGCGGTACTGACGCTGGTCACCGCTGTGTCCTGGCTGACCGCACGCGACGGTGGCGCCGCGCATGTGCTCAACCCGACGGTGACGGTCGTCGTGCTGCTGATCGCCGCGGCGAAGACGCAACTGGTCATCTGGCACTTCATGGAAGTGCGCCGAGCCCCGGTGTGGCTGAAGGTCACCACGATCAGTTGGCTGGTCGGCCTTTTCGCGCTCTTGCTGGGGTTCTACTTTGTCTATCTATAGGAGAGATGCGTGGGCGAGCGACCGTACCGGGTGATTCAGTGGGCCACCGGGAGCGTGGGTAAGGCGGCGCTGCGGCACTTCGTGCACAGCCCGGCCTACGAACTGGTCGGCGTGCTGGTCTACGACGCCGACAAAGTGGGCAGGGACGCCGGTGACATCGCCGGCTGTGAACCCGCGGGCGTGCTGGCGACCGACGACATCGAGGCGATTGTTGCGACGGAAGCGGATTGCGTGTTCTACACGCCGATCTGGCCCGACACGGATGTGGTATGCCGGCTGCTGCGATCGGGCAAGAACGTCGTCACCACCGCGGGGGTGTACTACCCGACCGATATCACCGCCGCCGATGCGGAGCGGATCGGGCGGGCCTGCATCGACGGCGGCGTGTCATACCATGCGGGCGGAATTCATCCGGGCTTCGCCGGGGACTTGCTTGCCTTGATCGCGGCCCGGCTGGTCAGTCGCGTCGATCAGGTGCAGGTGTCCGAGGTCGTCAACTTCAGCGACTATCCCTCCAAATACATCCAGCTCATGGGCTTCGGCCTCGACCCAGACGTATTCGCTTCGCAGCCCAGCCTTCTGGGATCGTCGCTGCCGTACTTCGCGCAGTCCATGACGATGGTCGCGCAGGCGCTGGGGGAGTCCATCGACGACATGACCTCCGAGGTCGAGGTCGCGGTCGCCACGGCCGACATCGTCTACGCCGGAACGCCCGACAGCGACGTTCCGGACCTTCGCGGGGTAATTTCTGCGGGAACCGTTGCCGCGCAGCATCACACGTGGACGGCTCTATGTGGCGGCAGGCCGCTGGTGCAGTTTCACGCGCTCTATACGATGGGCGATGACGTGATCGAACCGCGATGGGTCTGGGGTACCAACAAATATCGCGTTGTCATCAAGGGGGATCCGTCGACCGAGATCACCCTGCAAGGCGAGCCCGACGAGAACGGCGACATCGCGCATCCCGGCTACGCCTGGACCGCGATGTCCGCGGTCAACGTGATTCCCGCAGTGTGTGCTGCCCCGCCTGGTCTCAAGACGCACCTCGATCTGGGCGTGCTGCCCCTTCCCGGCCTGACGCGGCACAGCTAGAGCGCGGTGCCCTCGATGATGCTGATCGGCCCGACCGTGCTCACAATTCGATCGAGCCTGAAGGCGGCCTGACTGAGCAATCTGCTGTATTCGGAAGCGGTGCGCTCGCGAGCATCAGCGACGACGAGCATCTCAAGGTCAACCCATTTGCCGTGAAAATTTCTGGCATGTTCGGGTATCACGAACTCGACCAACAGGATTCGGGCGCCTGGGTGGGCCGCGGCGCGCACTGTCCGAAGAATCCGTACAGCGTCCTCATCGGGCCAATCGTGGATCACGTGCTTGAGCACATAAGCGTCAGCGCCGGCCGGTGCGGAATCGAAGAACGACCCGCCCACGATCTGAACGCGCCTTTCGACCTGATGTTTTCGAAGCAGCGCTGGCGCTTTCGCCACGACCTGTGGGAGATCGAAGAGCACCCCCTTTGTTTGCGAGGCTGATTCGAGGATTGCAGCGAGCAGTCGGCCATGGCCGCCGCCGATGTCGGCGATCGTGCTGAAGCAGCTGAAATCATAGGCGGCGATCACTGGTGCGATCGCGAAGTCGGACACACCTGTCATGGCAGCGTTGAAAATTTCGGCGAGTTCGGGCTCGTCGGCGAGGTACTCGAATATCGGTTTGCCTCGCAATCCGGGAACCGTCGCGGTTCCGGATCGTATCGCGTCGCCCAGGTGGCTCCAGTGCTCACGATGCTGCGGCGAGCCAACCCATCGGGCCATGCCGGCCATCGACATGGGGGAGTCGGTACGCAACGTGTCCGCGAGCGGGGTCAGCTCGAAACGGCCGTCACGCCGTTGCCGAAAGATGCCGACCCCGATCAGTGCCCGGAGCATGCGCCGCAACGCGTCCGCATCCGCATTGAGCTGCCGTGCTAGTTCTTCGCCCGAAGCGGGACCGTCGGCAAGAACATCGGCGATACCTAAATCGGCTGCAGCAGAGATTGTTTGGGCAATCCACGCGCCCATGATCAGCTCCATCATCGCCGCTGCCGGCGGCGCGGCGCGTTGGTGGAGCCGGAACAAATGATGCCGGGTCCGCTCGATCGCTCGGGAGACCCTCGGCGGTGGCACTCTGGTCGACGTCACGTGACGGACCGTAACGCCGCGCGAGATCGAGCGCAAGGGGCAACTTGCAGAAGGGTTTCGAATTATTGCTCGGCAAAACCTAAGGGGGGGAGAAGAACTCAGTGCGACGGCGTGTCTAGTCCAAGGTCCTCTGCCGGAGCGCTGAGATATCGCTGGACGGATGGCCCTATCAGGGTGACCACCTGTTCGACGTCCAACGTGGACAACGGTGGCACTTGCATGACGTATCGAAGCATCGCCGTACCAACGAGGTTGGTCGCGGCAAGCATCGCACGTAATCGCGCGTCGTCGCCACCGCCGAGTGCTTCGGCCACCGCGGTCATGACGTAGTTCTGCAGAAATTCCCGAAATGCCTGGTGAGCATCGCTGTTCGACGTCGCGGATTGCAGCATCGACACCATGCTGGCCGCGGTATCGGGCTGTTCCCAGATGGTGAGGTAGGCGCGCACAATGCGAAATCCCAGTTCGCCGTCGGCACCTGCCGCCAGTTGGGCCGTGAAGAGTTGAGGGTCGAGAACCAGCTTCATCGATTCCCGGAACAGTTCGGCCTTTGAGCCGAACAGATACAGCACCATCGACGCGTCTACGCGCGCTTCTTCGGCGATCGCTCGCAGCGTCGTCTTGTCGTATCCGTGCTTGGCGAACTCGCGCTTGGCGGCGCGCAGCACAACATCCCGGGAGACCGGTTCACCAAGGCGTCGACCCCGTCTCTTGTCCATCGCTGCACGTGAGGGCATGTATCGAGAATATCATTTAAACAACCATTGAAATATTTGACACGGTCGCTTACGCTCCTGAAATGATTTCACCGACGGTTGAAAAAAGTGCCGACGGCGTTCGACATGCAGCTGCACCGCCCACGGCACGCGGCGGCGTGATGGCGATGCGGGCGATCGGAGCCGCTGTCCTCCTCGCGCTGGCGATCGGGATCCTCACCATCGCGTTCGCACTTCCTGCGGCTCGCAGCAAGCCGCACGACGTACCCATCGGCGTGGCGGGTTCCGCTGGTGGGCAAATGATTTCGGTGTTGCAGCAGAGGGCACCTGGAGTGTTCCGGGTGACGACTTACGCAGACGTCGACGCACTTCACGCCGCGATTCGTAATCGCGACCAGTACGGCGGGATTTCATTCGGCCCGACCGGCCCCGTCCTCCTGATAGCAAGTGGAGCCAGTCCCGCTGTGGCTCAGTCGCTTACGCAGGTCGGTAATGACATGGCCAAAAGCATGGGCGTGGCTCTGCACCTGGAGGACCTGGCGCCGCCGACGGCGAAAGACTCGCGCGGGTCTGGGCTGGTTGCGGCCGGTCTACCGATCACGGTCGCCGGGCTGCTGCCCGCGATAGTGCTGATACTTCTCCCGCCGCGCAATCGCTGGGTGAAACTGGCTGCACTGTTGCTGTTTTCGGTTATTGCGGCGGTATTTGTCACGCTGGCACTCGGCGTCGTGGGTGCGATCGACGCGAACTTCTGGGGTGTTGCCTCGGGACTTCTGTTGGGCATCAGTGCCGCCGGTCTGACCACGTTCGGTCTTGGCTCCCTGTTCGGGCGTATCGGGCTCATCGCGGGGTCGGCACTGGGATTGCTGCTGGGCAACCCGCTGTCCGGGTTGGCCAGCGCGCCAGAGATGTTGCCAAGTGGTTGGGGAGCATTCGGCCAATACCTACCCCAAGGGGCAACCGCAAGCCTGCTACGGTCTTCGGCGTTCTTCGACGGTGCAGGTGCCGGCAGCGCGATCACCGTCCTGATCTGGTGGGTGATATGTGGATCAACACTTTTCGGGATCGCGGCATTCAGGACTGTCGCAGCCTGGCTTGGGGTAGGCGCGATCACGCTCGGTATCGGTGCGGCGTTGGCCGCCGGATCGTCGGTGGCGCACGCCGATACGGCGCGCTCCGGCAAGAGCGAGAGCGCCGCGGGTGCGAATACCGGACCCGCTGCGCCGGGCCAGCACTCGACGGCATCTGCGAAGTCACGCAGGGCGAATCCGCCCCGTCCGGCGGTTTTCAGCGACCCGAGGGGCGCGGCGCGCCAAGCGTCACCTTCTCCTGGGCGGGTGCTGAGCTGGGTCCGCCGCGTCGTGGGCTACACGCTGTTCAACGAGACTCCTGCTGTCGCGCCGGTTCAGCAGTCCCAAGATCCTCTCAGCGGTGTCGTCACCGGCGACCTCCACGGCTCGGGCGGCAGGTTGACGTACACCGTGAACCAACCCGAGAACGCACGCGTGCACGTGAACCCCGACGGGACCTTCACGGTCACGCCGGACTCGCACACCGGGCACTTGGGCGGAACGGTCACTTTCACGGTCGTGGTGGACAATGGCGGGCAGTATCGTCTCCCCGGGCCGCTGGGTCGGCTCCAAGCCGTAATCCATTCCCTGGCAAGGCGATTCGGTCTCAGTGGAGCTGACACAGTTACAACCGTGGTGACCGTCGACATCGCCGCGACCAACAAGCCACCGGCTATTTCCGGCTATACCGGTGGCACATCCGAGGCGGACGGATCGGTAAGCGGCCAGATCCAAGCCGCCGACCCCAACCAGGACAGTGTGACCTTCACCGGGACCGCGACGAGCGCCCTCGGAGGAGTTGTCACCATCAACACCGACGGTTCATTCACGTATCTGCCCTCCACTCAGATCCGCCATGCGGCGGCCGCGATCAACGCCCCCGAGGCCGCGACGATCGACAGTTTCACCGTCAACGCCAGCGACGCCTACGGTGGTGTCGCCACCGCGACGATCACCGTGCCCGTCAGCCCCGTCAACGGCAACCCCGCTGGTGGTGCAATAACGGGCCTACAAATCGACGACATCGTAGGAGTGGTGACCGGTTCCGTCACCGGTGTCACTGATCCCGACCTGGACGCGTTGAGTTACAGCACGAGTGGGGCGAGCGTGGGCGGCGGCGTGGTCGACGTGTACGACGATGGAACGTTCACCTACAACCCGACGGCCGACCAACGTCACCTCGCGGCCGCGCTCGGCGCCCCCTTCGCCGTCACGCACGACAGCTTCACCATCTGGGCCTCGGACGGGCATGGTGGCAGCACGGCCATCACGATCGTTGTTCCGGTCCCGCCGGAGGTGGATGAACCGCCGACCGGTGTCGCAGCGGGCTGACGTCGATCGCCTCATACCCGACGGCGCGCCGCGCTAAGGTTCATGCCGACGTCGAAAGGGTTGCGGACGAGGAAGGGTCGAAGAGATGTTCTCGAAATACTCTGTCGCAGCGGCCGCCACGGCTCTCATCGTTCCAGTGCTCGCCAGTCCCTGCGCGTTCGCGCTGCCGTCGTGCGCCATCGACACGCTGAGCCTGAGTACCAGTGCGCCCGCTTCGCCGGGCGACCAGAGCCAGATCCATTTCGATGTGATCGTCACGAACATCTCCGCGCAGTCCTGCGAGCTGATGGGCTATCCAGGCGTCGATCTCATCGGTCCCGACGACCCGATGTGGGGTCCGGACTATCAGCTCCCGCAACAGGCGGGCGATCCGCAGCCCGTCGCGCTGGCGCCCGGCGCGTCAGCGACCAGCCGGTTGACTTTCCTTGCCGACGCAGAAGGCTGGGTGCCCAACACCATCGCGGTGACCCTGCCGAACGGGCCGGGCCGGATGGAGACGCCCTGGATCGCCGGCGGCGTTCCGCTCGCCCGGCAGGACGGGGCTACCCACCCCGGGACCTACATCGGACCGTTTCAGCCCGCGACTGAATGAACGCCGAGGAATTGGCTCGCGAGCTTGGTGAGCCGGGTGCCCAGGAATTGCTCTCCGGTGCGATGGCCAGACTGGCCTACAACGGACATGACGGCTTTCCGCGCGTGATCCCGGTCGGGTTCCACTGGACCGGCGAGCGCATCGTCGTCTCCACGGCACCCACGTCTCCGAAGGCTCGCGCACTGGCGTCCCGTCCTCAGGTGGCCTTGACCATCGACGGCGGCTCAACGCCGGAAGAGGCGCGAGCGTTGCTGATCCGGGGCCTCGCCACGCTGGAGACCGTCGACGGCGTCACCGAGGAGTACCTCGCGTCGGCGCGGAACTCGATGGACGGCGAGGAACTCGCCGAGTTCGAGAAGAACGTCCAGGCGACCTACCCACAGATGGTCCGAATCTCGATCGAACCGGTGTGGGCGCGGTTCTACGACTTCGGAGCGGGGCGGTTGCCGGCATTCCTGGCGGAACTGATCAACGGGAGCTGACCGGCCGAATGCTCTGTTCGTAGGAGAAGACATTGTCGGGGTCGTATGCCGCCTTGATCTCCCGCAACCGTTCGACGTTGGCGCCCCAGTAGTCGCATTCCCATTCCGGCACACCGGCATTGGGTACGTTCACATAGGCGCCGTTGGCGTAGGGCTGCATTGCTTCGGTGAACTCCGCGACCCACGTCAGATACCTCTGCGTTTCCTCCTCGGATGCGGGCTGCCCGCCGCGGACACCCCAGCCGGCGCCGGGTTCGGCGTAGTACAGCGCTTTTCGGTGCGCGTACGCCGACCCACCCGCCGGCTCGCTGGAGAGTACCGCGCCGGCGAGGGCATTGGTGAAGTAGTTGCAGCCCGGCGGTGCCTTCGCCACGAACGTGGCGATGGTGTGGATCGCCTCGGGCGGCAGCTGCTCGGTCATGAACTGCGAGGTGAACTTCCAGTTCGCCGGCTCGTTTTCGATGGGAATCTGGAAGCCCGCGTAGATCTGAGCCCACCCCGCGTCCTGCACCACCACGTCCGGGTCTCCGATGGACAGCATTGGTGAAAGAAGCTGCAACGCTTCGGCTTCCGTCCCGGAGGCGAGGACAGCGTGCATCGCGAACGTGTCCCGCTCGATCTCGAGCTGGCTGGTCAGGCGATTGTCGACATAGGGGGCAGAGTGCTGCCACAGCTCGAAGACCGCTTCGAGGTCTTCGAGCCCGGTCCACGTCGCCACCACGAAAATCGCCTGTGTCAGTGGGCGAATCCGATACGTCAGCGAGCTGACGATGCCGAAGTTGCCATTGCCCGCACCGCGCAACGCCCAGAGCAGATCGGGGTTGTTGGTCTCGTCGGCGACCACTACTTCGCCTGATGCGAGAACGACCTCGGCCGCGAGCAGATTGTCCGATGCCATGCCGTAGAGCCGGGTGAGCAGGCCAAAGCCACCGCCCAGCGTCGCGCCGGTGAGCCCGACGGTTCCTTCGGTGCCAGTGGGTGCCGCGAAGCCGGCCGCACCCAAGGCGGTGACCGCCTCCAACTGCTTGAGCCCTGCGCCTACGGTCGCGGTCTGCGCCGCCGCGTCGATCACCACCGACTTCAACCCACTGACGTCGATCACCACGCCGTCGTCGAGACCCGACCAGCCTTCCAGCGCGTGGCCGCCGCTGCGCACCCGGAACGGGAGTCCGCTTTGACGGGCCCAGGTCAGCGCGTTGACGACATCCTGGGTGCTCTCGGCGAACACGACAGCCGAAGGCTTGTGCGTGAAGAAGTGATTCCAGCCCCTGCTCGCATCGGGGTAGTCGGCGTCGCCGGGACGAACCACCCGGCCGGTGAGTACGGCGTTCACGATTGCTCCACCTTCTCTTCGTCGAACATGTTGGGGTCGCCGGGTTCGTTCTCGAGCACTTCGCGGTCGAACTTCCACATGTAGGCGAAGTAGAGCGCGCCCACCGCGGAGAGCCCGACGGCGATCACGATCGGCGCCGGTGTCGTGGATGACGCGATGACTACGAACAGTGAAATGACCACCCAGACAAGCGCTCCGATCGCGACGGGCCACTCCCAGCGCCCGAGGTCGAAACCGCCCGGCTTGCGGTCGAGCTTGTGACGCGTCGCCAGGTACAGAATGATCGTCAGTAGATACGGGATCATGGTGACAATGGCGCCGGCCAAGATCAGTTGCAGCAGTGCATCACCCGGCATGAGAGCCATCAGGATGACGCCGACCGCGAGCACCAGCAGCGTGGCCGGGATCGGTGTGCGGGTCTTCGGATTCACCCGGCGCATGACCTTGTAGGCAGGGAAGCGTCCATCCCGCGACATCGCATAGATGTACCGGGCCCCCGACACCATGCTGACCAGAGCCGCTCCGAAGAACGCGAGCGTGATCGCGGCGAGCAGTGGCCGCTCGAACGCGGGGCCGAATCGTTCGTTCATGATCTCGGCGACCGGCGACTCGGAGTTGGACGCCTTGGCCATGTCGGTGATCGAGATGGTCAAGATGATCACGAACAGCATGCCCAGGACCGATGCCGCCGTCACGGACCCGATGATCGCGCGCGGCACGCTGCGGGTCGGATTCTTCGCCTCTTCAGCCATATTCGACGCCGTTTCGAAACCGACGAGGGTGGACAGGCCCATGATCGATGCGGCCATCAGGCCACCGCCGATGGCGAGGAAGTTGGGGTCACCCTCGGTGATGCCTCGGGAGAACAGGTTGGCCGGTGTGCCGGTTCCGGTCACCACGATCGCGACCGTCAGCGCGATGCCGATCACGAGCAGGATGCCCAGTTCCACGCCCACCGACAGCGAGTTGACCCACCCCACGATGCGGGTGGCGGCGATGGCGAGCACCGCCTGAATGGCCAGGAGGATCACCGTGATGATCCGGGCGGTCGTCTCATTCGGTTCCATATTCAGCAGTGGCATCAGGCATTGACTGGCCAAGGCGTTGTCGATCGTGACCGGGCTGGCGAGTGCGCTGATGACGGCAAGCCAGCCGAACGCCCACCCGATCTTGGGGCTGGCCAGTCGGGACGCCCACGCATAGGACGATCCGCTCAGCGGAATGCGTGCCGCGAACTGTGCGTAGACCAAGGCGACCAGGATCTGGCCGATCGCGACGATGGGGAACAACCAGATTCCGACGGGGCCGGAGTCGCGCAGGACGTCGTCGTAGGTGGCGAAGATGCCGACCGCGACGGAGAGCGAAGCGAACGAAATGGCAAACACCTGAAAGCCATTCAGCGTTCGCTTGAGTTCCGGCTCGTAGCCGCAGTCTTCGCAGAATTCGTCAGCGGCCTGGTTGGCTGCAAGAGCTTCCGTCATTTCTCTGACCTTAGGTTGTGGTGGGCGTTCACTGGCCGCGATGCGTGGAGTCGTCGCCGTGAATCGGGATGACGGTGCCGCGCCGAACGACGTCTTGGTCGCCGTCGTGCCGCGGGGCCGACTGGTGGGTCGCCGGGGCGGCGTTGGTCGGCGAGTCGGCATGTGCCAACCCGGTTCCGATACCCAGCGCGGCGGCGCTGATGCCGCCGAGGAGTGCGCCGTAGGCTGCGAGCTTCTTGATGCCAGTGAGGGTGTTCATGCGAATGAACCTATGGCCCCGGTCACGTCCACAACTTCGGTCGAACTATGTGTTCTCCGAGCTCACCGATGGGTCAAATGATGTAGATCTACAGCGGGCTGTCTCCCGGGCGGCCGCCCCGACCGCCGAGACCACCGTTGCCCCCGGTGCCCCCGACCGGAGGGCTGCCCGCGTGTGCACCGCTACCCGCGACGGTTCCGCCCACGCCCGTGCCGCCGTTGGCGCCGGTGCCGCCGTTGCCTCCCGAGCCGGAGTTGCTGTTCCCACCTCTGCCGCCGTCGCCGCCGTGACCACCGAAGATGGCGCCGGCGCCGCCGTAGCCGGCGGCGCCGCCCTGACCACCGGTGCCGATCGTGACGCTGCCACCCCGGCCGCCGAATCCGCCGCTAACGCCGGAAATTCCTCCGCGGCCACCAGTGCCGCCGTCACCGCCGGTGCCACCCTTTCCTGTGCCCCCACCCCCGACACCGCCGTCGCCGCCGGCCCCGCCGACTCCCAACACGCCACCGTTACCGCCGTCGGCGCCGCGGCCGCCGCGGAAACCGCCACCACTGCCGGCATTCCCACCGGTACCTCCGTGCCCGCCGTTGCCGGTGAGCACACCACCATCTCCGCCCCGACCGCCCGCCCCGCCGGCGGCATTCGCGCCCCCATTTCCACCACCGCCACCGGCTCCGCCGTCGGTCATCAGGCCGCCGCGGCCACCGTCGCCACCCGCGCCGCCGTTGCTCACAGATCCATTGCCGCCGTCGCCACCGCTGCCTCCGCGGCCGCCGAACAGGCCCGCGTCGCCCCCGCCACCGCCGTTGCCCCCGTTGGCGCCCGCCGATCCGCCGCCGCCCGATCCACCACTGCCGCCGTCACCGCCGAACAAGCCGGCCGATCCGCCGGCGCCGCCGTTGCCGCCGCCCGCGGCACCGCTTCCCCCGTCGCCGCCGCTGCCGGCCAGTGCGCCGCCGTGTCCGCCCGATCCACCGTCGATGTGTTGAGTCGTCCCGCTGCCACCTCTACCGCCGGCGCCGAACAGGCCGGCGTCACCGCCCCTACCGCCGTTCGCGCCGTTGCCACCATTGCCGGCGAACCACCCGCCGTTGCCGGCGTCGCACGCCGTGCCGCAGGTGTCCGGATCGGGGCTGTATCCGTTGCCGACCAACAGCCCGCCGTCGGGATGGTCGACGGTCCCGTTGCCGATGAGCATGATCGGGCTGCCCGCGACGGCGGGGGAGGCAGCAATGGGTCCAGGGCCATCGCATCGTGCCACGTCGAAATCGCAAGGGCCCGAAGCACTTTCCGGTGCGCCGACCGCCACCGCGGCGTTCGTCGCGGCCAAGAGATAGCCGCTCCCGATGATGGCGAGCCCGGCGATCGCGCCCCGAACACAGGGGAATGGCGACGTGCTGCGTGCAGTCATGAGCGAAAACTACGAGTGCACCGTCTTCGCCCGCATCGCCTGGCCCGGCCATCTTGAACCGATGGCCGACTTCGGCCACGTGAACGGTCGGCGATTCGGTGCATAGCCGCGGCCGGGACGGGTTATGAATTCATGGTGAGCAACCACCACGTGAATCTGACCCCGCAGGAAGACTCGTTGATCGCCGAAAGCCATCCTGAAGCTCTGGCGCGGATGGACGCCAAGCAGCTCAAGGAGCTGCAGAATCGGCTCAGGCAAGCACGTGAGAAGAACTTCAGCCTGTTGCGTCGCGAGGGAGCCGCCCGGGTCGAGGCCGAAGGTGCCCGCGGAGCCGCCCAGCCCGCCAACGAGAAGCGCGGCGAAAAAGTCGAGGTCTTCGACGAGGCGCTGGCTCGGGTGAGTCAGTACCTCGACGCCGACTAGCGCGCCGCGAAAATCCGCTGACTTTTGGTTGAACCCGGGAGCGCTCTGGTTCGTGTCTTACCCAGACGACGTTCCCGGGCCGCCGAGAGACAGGGGTTTGCGATGCGGAGACCGACAGAGTGACCCGAATGAGCTAGCGCGGCGCACCCCGTGGAACAGAGTCTGATCGGACTTGCTTTCGGAGCCGGATTGGTAGCAGTACTCAATCCGTGCGGCTTCGCGATGCTGCCCGTCTATATGACTCTGGTCGTGCGCGGTGACGCTACCGGTGAGCTCAGCGCACTACGCCGCGCTGTCGTTGCCACCATCGAGATGGTCTTGGGCTTCATGACGGTGTTCGGTGCCTTTGGATTGCTCACCGTGTCCGCGGCGTCGGCCGTCCAGCAGTATCTGCCGTACGTCACGGTGCTGATCGGCGTCGTGCTTGTCGGCCTGGGGGTCTGGTCGTTGGCCGGCCGTCACCTTCCGGGACTCAATCCGGTCGTCCGCAGCGGCCGGTGGGCGCCGACGGTGCGCGGTGGCTCGATGTTCGGCTACGGGATCGGCTATGCGATCGCGTCACTGTCGTGCACCATCGGGCCGTTCCTGGCGGTCACCGCGGCCAGCTTCCGTAGCGGTCTCATCGTCGACGGTCTGCTGACCTATCTCGTCTACGCGGCGGGAATGTCGCTGATCGTCGGTGTGCTTGCCATTGCCGCAGCATTCGCCAACCCGGTCGGGATGTATCGGATGCGCCGAATCCTGCCGTACACCAACAGGATCGGCGGCGCGCTGGTCCTGTTCGTCGGACTGTATGTCGCCTACTACGGGGTCTATGAGATCCGCATCTTCAACGGCGCCACCGCGCCCGACGATCCGGTGATCTCAGCCGCCGGGCGTATTCAGAGCGCCTTGGTCATGTGGGTCCACGGGCATGGTGGCTATCCGTGGCTTGTGGCGTTGTCGGTGCTGGTGCTCAGCGCGTTCGGGGTGGCTTGGGGCAGGACGTTGCGCCGCACGGCCAAGGTCCGCCGGGTGCTGAAGCTGCACGCCGGCGAACTCAGCGCGTCTTCTTCGTAGTCCGAACGGGCAACTGAACCGATTCCTGCCGTCACACGTGTCTCACTAGGGGACACTGACTGTCTGATCAGGAGAAAGTCATCGTGGAACAAGGAGTGTTGACGTTGACACCATCGGTTTCGGCGGACGACCGTGTCGGGGTGCCTGAGGTCACGCCCGTCGACGCGCGTCAGCGCATCCTGCAAGCCACAGTCGAGTGCTTCCGTGCCCACGGCTATGAGAAATCCTCGATGCGGCTGATCGCGACCACCGCCAAGGTGTCCCAGACGCTGCTCCACTACCACTACGAGACCAAAGAGAAGCTGTTCGACGCCGCCATCAACGATGTGGCGACGAAGCTGTTCGCGACGGCCGAAGCTCAGTTGACGCAAGCCACGACCGTGCCCGACGGTTTGGCCGATGCGGCCGGTCTGCTCTACACGCTGTTCATCGACAACCTCGACACGGTCACTTTCGTCGTCGAGTTCGGCGCGGCGGCCAACCACAACGAGTTCCTCCGAACCGCGTACCTCGATTTTCGCGACCGGCAGCGCCAGCAGTTCGCCGGGTTGCTGGGATCCATCACGGGAGCCGATGCGCCCGAGGACCTGATCGACGAGTCGGTGCGGCTGATGGAGATCGTGCTCCTCGGCATGTCGATGCAGCGCCCGTTCGTGACCGACGCGCCGCGCTTTCGGGGCGACTTCGATCGCTTCGTCCTCATGCTGATCACCCGGATGATCGAAGGAATGGCCTCGAGGTGACGTGATGACGACGCTCGACGGCTCGCCGTCGCCCGGCGGGACCCACGAGTACGCGCTCTGGGACGCGGCGTACGTGCTGGGTTCGTTGTCGTGTTCGGAACGGCGCGAATTCGAGTCCCATCTGCGTTCCTGTCCGCAGTGCGCCGAGTCCGTCGGTGAGCTGAGTGGCATGCCGGCGCTGCTCTCGCAGATCGAGCGCGGCTATGTCGACACCATCGACGACCACGGCACACCGGCGTCCGCGGCACTGCCGCCGCTACGGGATCAGGTTCTGGCCAAGGTGAATTCGCATCGGCGTCGCTCCCGTGCGGTGACGTGGACGCTGACAACCGCCGCCGCGGTGGCGATCGGCGTCTTCGTGGCCATCGAATCCAACCCGATGGCGATGGCACCGGTGCAGGATCAGCCGGCGGCACTCGCCATGACACCCACCAAACCCGTACCGCTCACTGCCACAGTCACACTCAGCAGCCGGGCGTGGGGCACCCGCGTCGACATGAACTGCGTCTACGCCGACGACGCCGACGGCAAGCTGGCCATGGTGGCGGTGGGGCGCGACGGCAGCCACGTTCAGTTGGCGACGTGGACCGCACACTCCGGTACACCGGCGTCACTGGGCGCCAGCACCTCGATGCCGATCGACCAGATCGCGTCGGTCCAGATCGTCACTGCCGATGCGGGCGCCGTGCTCCTGGAGCGGGCTCTCTGACTACTTCAGGGCGGGTGCAGCTGCCTGGATCGCGGCGACCTGAGCCTTGCCCACGGACTCCACGTAATCCTGCGGCACCGGGTTGAGGTCACCGTCTGGGCTGACGAACAGGATCATCGACGAGTAGTTGTCGACCGTGAACAGCAGAGCGGACGACGCGTGCTTGTTCTCCGGATCGGTTCCGGTGGTCAGCATCGCGTCGGGTGTCACCGACGGCACGGGCACAGGCGTCCCGGTCTGATGCGTCGGCAGGCTCGCGGCGACACCGCCGAGCCACGTCGCGGCGGCGGCGGCGCTGTCATTGATCACGACCGACGCGTTGATGACGTTGGGCCCGGACGTGTAGATGCGGGACACGTCGGTTGGCGGGGGAGTCGTGCTCAGCTTCGGATCCTCGGCAGCGACGAACGGGCCGTCCGGGGTAGGCGGAATGTCTTCGGGCTTCATCAGCAGCGTCGTGTAGTCCTTCGACGCAGGCGCGGCGCTGGTTTCGGTGCTGGTGGCCGATGCCGCCGCAGAGGTCGCCGAGGTCGAGCTGGCCGACGACGACTCGGATTTCGAATCATCTTTGCCGCAGCCGGCGACGACCAGTCCGAGTGCCAGTGCGGCGGCGGTGACGGGGACGATCGAGCGAGCAGATTTCATGACGTTGATCTCCTCATCCGGCCGCGCGTGGCTTGGCGGCTCAGACCGCACGGTACCAGCGGAGCTGTGAAATTCCTGTCAATTGCTCACTAGCCCATCGTGACCAGGTTGTGCCATAGGTTGCGCAAGCTGTCGGTGCCGCCGAACAGCGTCGTGAAGTGCGTCGAGTCGATCAGCACAATGTCACCTGCCCGCGGGCCCGACGGCGGCATCCAGATCAGCGCGTTGAACTCCGTCTCACCCGCCTGCGTGAACGGATGCGGGCGGTTCGGGTCGACCTTCTGGCGGCCCAGCACGCGAACGTTCGCACTCTCGGGTGCGGTGAGTTCGTAGTGCGGAAGATGTGGGTGGAAGTTGAACGTCGTCACGTTATCGAGCAGCCGTGCCGAGTCCAGATCGCGAAAACCGGTGAGCGGTGCGATCTCCCGCGTCCCTTCGACTACTGCGGGCCGCAGTCCCCAGGTGTTGTGCACGGGCACCTGTAGCGCCTTCATGAGCGAGCGGGTGTACTGACCGAAGCGCTGCTGCCGGGGGACCAGCCGGTCGCCATGATGTTCATATTCGACTTGGCGCTGGGCGAAGTCCTCGGTGAATCCCACATCGTGATGCGGAGCGAGCAGCAGGCAGGTGCCTTCGCGTGTCAGCCAATCTTCAATGGCGGCGATCTCTTCCGGCGCGGCCTCCTGTTCGGAGAGCAGATGGTCCAGTCCGAACACCATCAGCGTGTCGGTGTCGGCCAGGACGCGTTCGTCGATCGGTAGGCGGTAGCCGGCCTGGTCGATGCGCTGGAACACCGCGACGGGGTGGCCGGTGGCCTCTTCGGTGAGTTCCTGGAACGACAGTGTGGATCGGTGAAACAGCTCCAGCGTTCCGGCGATGCCCTGCAGGAAGTTCTCGGCGGCGTACTCGGGCGTCTCATAGGCGGGCCAGGCGACATTGCGCACTTCGGTCATCGTCGAGAACCGGTTGTAGATTCCGGCTGGATCACGTTGAGACTCCCACGGATAGCTCCACGTCCAGTAGATGCTGACCCGCCGGCGCCCGTCATGGTTGCGTGCGACGTGGCTCTGGTTGTAGGTGCGTGCGCGCATCGTGATCCTTACGTGCCGAGCGTCGCGAGATATCGCAACGCGTTGAGCCCCGGCAAGAAGAAGTACGCCCCGCCGGTGAGTGTCGTGAATGCCGGAATACCTTTGTGGACCTTGCGGATGGGTCGCTTCGGTACGGTGAAATCGAGTGTGCCGTCCTGTGTTCCGCAGATCGGGTCATGTTCGTTGCCAAGTTCGTGGAAGGTCTTGTCGTTGATCCAGACGTTCTGGGCGAATTCGAACTGACGCACCAGGTCCGCGCAGATGATAAACGCCGCGATACCGCGTTCGACACCGTCGTCGGGCGCGTTGTCGGGGAGCGCGGGGCCGTAGGTGGCACCGCGCCGGATCATCCTGCGACGGTTCATGTAGTGCGCGGTGTCGCGCGGATTGAGCCTGCGGGCATGTGACCCCAGCGGACATGCGTAGCCGAACGGGTCCATCTCCTTGTAGTTGTAGTCGTTGTTGCGCATCGGATCGGCACCCAACTCGGGATCGTCCTTGTCAGGCGCCAGCACCAGCGGTGCGCCGCTGCGCCAACGGCCCATGAATTTCGCGGCCAGCAGCTCCGCACCCTCGGGAGTGTCGGCATTGGCACGTAGATAGTCGCGGAACACCGCGACATGTTCTTCCAGCCGCCGGTAGGCCATGTAGCTTCCGTTGCGCGACAGCACTTCCGGCCGGGGAAGGTTGATCACCGGGCCGTTCTCGTCGGGATAGCCGAGGATGAACTCACCCGGTTCCAGCGGGTCTCCCGAGCCCGGCGTCGGATCTTCACCCGCGCCCTTCATCACCGGCTGCGACAACCGGTCCCGGAAACCGAAGTGGTCGTGGGCGTAGTTGAACGGCGGGGTTGCGTTGAGGTCCAGATACGACAGGCTGCGCACACCGTGGGTCCTGGCGAGCAGTTTGTCATGCTCGTCGATCGAGCGCGCGCACTGATCGTCAGTGCGGGAGAACAGGATGGCGATCGCATGCAGATCGTCGCCGGCCAGTCCGCCGACCCACTTCTCCGGCGCCGCGGCCCCGGTATCGCCCAGGATCTCCGCCCGCGCCGGCATGCCTTCCCGAAATGCGTCCGGGAACGACGCCAGCGAATCCTCGGGCACCCCGAGTGCCCGCAGCCCAGTCCACGTGAACGCCAGCGTGACCCAGCGATCGGAGCTGTCCATCGTCGCCCGCACGTCGGCGGCCGACTGCACCTTGTCGAGCAGTTCGGTCAGCCAGGCGCGTCCGCCCGCCGGGGTGTCGAAGGTCAGGAACTCGTAGCGGCCGGTGATGGCCGGTGTGCGCGTCAGCAGGATGTGCTGGATGTCGTCGAGCTCCAGTGCAGTCATTGGGTGCCCTTCGTCCACGCCCTGGCCGCAATCCGCCAACCCTCGGGCCGTTGCCGCGGGGCCATCGTGATCACGGCGCCTACCTGGGTTACGGTCACTAGATAGTTTGCGGCGCCGTGATTCTCGGCCTCGGTCAAGACATCGCGGTACCAATCCCGGTCCGCAGCCGGACCCTGCCATACGGGGGGTGCCATGCCGTCGAGAATGGACCCGCTGACGTCCAAGACCGCGGCCATCGCGTCGGCGTCGCCCGCATTGAAGCCGTCGATGTAGCGCTGGACGGCTCCGCGTGCCGTCGAGGTCATTGCATCTGGTCGAGCATCGTCGAGAATGCGTCCTTGAGCCGTAACGCCTTCTTGATCTCGTCGGCGGTGACGTAAGGGTATTCGCCGTACTCGAGGAAGCTCGGGCACTGATGATCACGCACGAACTTCACGAAGGCGTCGGGATTCTCCTTCCAATCCTCCGGGAAGCCTTCGAGATTGGTGAAGACTGTGGTGATACCGGTCTGGCTGAACAGTTGCACCGCGTCCTCGGTGTACTTGTCGAAGTCGGTATCGAAGATGCCCTGGTATTGAAAATGCAGCCCGGAGCCGACGTCGAAAAGCACCCACCGCAGATAGTGCAGGCGAAGCGGTGCCAGCACATCGGGGCTGGCAGCAATCGCCTCCTCGATCTGCTTTCCGTAGGCCCGGACGGTCTCCTCGCGGCCCTCTTTGACCTTGGCGATGATAGAGAAGCCGTAGCACGCGGGCGTGCGCGGAAAGACCGGCCCGTAGCGTCCCCGCTCCAGCTCGAAGTAGCCCTCCTCGGGAATGGCCCGCGCGGCAGGCTTCGACCAATCCTGATCTGACATTTCTTGCCCCCGATCACCGCAGTGATTACGGACGGAACGTAACACCGGCGCACGCCAAGCACCAGAATGAACGCCATGACAATCCTGGCCGCGGTGATCGTCGTCGTCACCCTGATCGTGATGACGACAGGCAGGCAGCCGGCGGTGCTCGCACTGATCTGTGCGCTCGTGGTCGCCGGCCTGGCGGGCATCGCCACTCCGGCAGAGTTGTTCAGCGGCTTGAGCAACGGCGGGGTCGTCACCATCGCGGCCATGCTCGTGATCGCGAAGGGGGTGCTCTACACCGGGGTCATCACCCGCGTCACCCATCGCCTGCTTGCCGGGGTGCAGAGCACCGGACAGGTACTGCGCCGGCTCATCCCGCCGGTCGGCATCGTCTCGGCACTGATCAACACCACCCCCATCGTGGCGATGCTGATCCCGGCCACCAAGGAACTCGAACAGCAGTCCGGCGTCCCGGCCCGCGGGGTGCTGTTGCCCATCGCGCACGCCACCACGCTGGCCGGCTCGGCGACCCTGATCGGAACCAGCTCCAACCTGCTGATCGCCGGTATCGCGGCACCGGCCGGTGTCCAGGTCAAGATGTTCTCGTTCGTGCCGATCGCGGTGCCGGTCGCGCTCGTCGGGTGGCTCGTGTTGCTGATCGCCGCGCCGCTGATGCTGCGGGGCCGTACCGAGCAGACCGCGCGAAAGCTGGACTGGCGGGCCGAGATTCCCGTTGCCGCCGGCGCTAACGCGGTGGGCCGCACCTGTGCTGAACTCGGGGTGCGTGCCACCCCCGAATTCGAGTTGGTGGAGATCCAGCGCTGGGGGGACGTCATCGGGCCGGACAGCTTGGTTCAGACCGACGACATCCTGGTCTACCGCGCCACCGAGTCAGGCGTTCGGATGCTCTGGGCCAGTCCGCGTTTCGGCCACGCGGCGCAGGCGCTCTACATGGTGTCGATCGCCACCGACGAATCGGCCAGCGTGCGCGACCTCGAGGAGGAAGAGGACGTTCACGTGGTCGCCGCGCAGTCCACCAAACGATTGCGTGACACCCCGGCGCTGCCCGGCGAAATGTGTCTCGTCACAACGAGTTCCGCATCGGTGCTGGCCGATCATCCGCTGGTCGGTCTGTGGCAGACGGTTGCGGGTAAGGCGCCGCAGACCGCGAAGACGTGGATCGCGCTGGCCATCCTGGTCGGGGTCGTCACCAGCGCGGCGTTCAACGTCGCCCCGATCGAGTTGATCGCCGTCACCGGCGCCACCTTGATGGTGCTCACCGGCGTCCTCACCCCTCGCTCGGCCGTGCGGGCACTGAACTGGAACATCCTGGCAATCATCGCCGGCTCGATCGGCTTGGGCGTGATCGTCGTGAACAGCGGTCTGGGCGACCACATTTCGTCGGCAATCTTGGCGCTGTCCACTGGGAGCACCGCGCTGGTCTTGCTCGTGATCGCGGTCGTCACCACGGTGCTCACCAACGTGGTCACCAATGCCGCCGCCGCGGCAATTGTGACGCCGGTGGCGTTGACCATCGCCGCCGCCACCGGGCTGGACGCCATTGCGCTCCTGACGCTGATCGGTACGTGTATCTCGTTCACGTTCCTCAACCCGTTCAGCCATCAGTCCAATCTGATGGTCATGAAGCCGGGCGGCTACAGCACGTCGACGTTCGTGCGTTTCGGTATTCCGTTGACTGTCATCTCAGTGGCCACCGCCTTCGGCGTTGCCTGGCTGATGTCGCGGTAGTCAGGACACCGTGATGGTCGGGATCGTGCCGCGACCCGCGCCCGAGGCGAGCCCGGAAAAGTAGGCACCAGACCACATCCACAGGCCGGCCTGCAGCCGTAGTGAGCTGCGACCTGTCGCGGCGTCACCGTCGGCGTACGCGGCCATGCTGGACAGCACTGCCGCCTTGCTGACCATCAGATAGGCCGAACTCAATTCGACGAGTGCGGTGTAGGAGGCCGGTGAGAAGCCCGAACGTGCGATTCCCTCCCACACGAATCGACCCGCACTCGTCGCGCCGTTGAGCACGGTGGTCCACAGCGCCATCTCCGCCCAGCCGGGGGTGTCCGGATGATCGAGCTCGCCAAGCACACTGTCGTAGCGGGTGGCCAATTCCAGCGGGAAGGCGGTCGAATTGCAGTCCAGGAATCCCTGACAGGTCAACGTGTCCTGCATCGAGGGCACACCGGCCGGCGGGTGCTCCAGCACCACCTGCAGATAACCCCGGTTGTACCCGTAGAGCGCCAGCAGCACGGGCACCGACGCGTGCGCGACGGTCGAGACGAGCCAGTCCGGCGCGCGTGCCGACGCGCCCGTCAGGCCGGCTGACAATGCGTCGAAGAGGCGAATGCCCACCGACGCGATCGTGGCTGCGCCTGCGGTGGTCCCACTGAGGTTGTCCCGCAACCAGATTCCCCCGAAGTAGCCCGATGCCGCCAGATTCCCGAGCAGCAGGCGAGCCTGTTGGGACGGAATACTCGGCTCGGCGAGGGCGTCGAGGCTCTTCACCGCAAGGTCGCCGAAGAAGAATCGCGCACTGTCGGCGGGATCCCCTCCCGCGTCGACGTAGTCGGTGGCGAATCCCTTCATGAAATCGGGGGAGACGGTGAACGACAGGCCGTTGCGCACCGGCATCGGCGGCAGATGCACCGCGATGGACAGTTCGCGACGGGCCGTCTTAGGGACGATGCGTCCACTCGGTCGATTCGCCGGCTTGTGCGTCTGCTTGTGCGCCCGGGCCGGGCCCGCGACGGAAGTGTGGACCGAGGCAGTGTCGGGGGCGGCCGACGCGACACCGTGGCCGACGAAGAACGCGGCACCGATCCCGAGCGCGATCACCGCACCTCCGACGTAGCCCGACGCCCGCACCCCACCTCCTGAGCAATGATGTCCCTGACAACTGCCAGCAGAGACTATCAGCTCAGCAAATAGTTGTGTCAGGAATCGTCGACCTCGGCGCGGGCCTCCGTCACCGCGTCGGCGCCGCACAGCCCCAGCTCGTGAGCCAGTTCCGCGGCCTGCGCGGCATCGGCCACCAAGTGCAGGGGTATGCCTTCGGCGCGAAGCGCTTCGGCGTGCTCCCGCAACTGGGTGTTGCGCTCGTCGGCGTCCGAGCCGACCTGCCTGATCATGGCCAGCAGTACCCGGCCGGGGAACTCGCGGGCCATCTCCTCATAGATCAGCGGATCGCGCTGGCCGCTGTCGCCGATCAGAACGAATCGCATTCCCGGATAGGACTCGAACAGCCGTCGGACGGCCGCGCGTTTGTGCTCGGCACCGCTTCGCCTCAGGTACCGCTCGGTCGGTCCCCAGTCGGTGAGGAACATCGGCCCCTTGGGGAAGGCGCGCAGCTCGACGAACTGTTCGAGCATCGAATAGAACGCCCAGCTGCCCGTCGACACGTAGAAGAACGCCGGCTCCGGGCGGGGCTTGCCCGTGCGGCCAGGAACGCCGCGAGCCAGTCCGCGGTACAGCGCCGACATCCCGGGAATTGCGCTGCGCTGCTCCACATCTCGCAGCAGGGTCCGGGCCACCATGGTCAAGCCCTCGGTCAGACCGGTGAGCAGGATCGTGTCGTCGATATCGGAGATCACCAGAAACGGTGCTGCCAGTGACGGTTTGACCACCCATCCGGCGCCAACCGCGGGTTCGTCGTCGCCGATCCCGGCGGCGACCGCCTCGGCCTCGTGCCAGCCGACCCGAAGCTTGGGGACCGGCAGCGAGAAGTTGGCGAAGCCGTGGCTGTCGGTCACCGCGGTGCCGGTGTGCTTGCCGATCCTCAGCTCCACCTCCGCGCCGACGATGGACAGCGCCGCATGGCGACGCACATTGCTCTGGGCGACGTCCCAGTACGGAATGCGGCTGTCACCGGGCAATTCCGGAGTCTCCATCACCCGCACCCGCACCTTGGCCACATCGTCGGCGACGAACCCGTGGTAGATGACCACCCGTACCCCGCGGAACGCTCCGGACTGCACCTTGAAATCGCGGCGACGCTCGGTCAGCTTGCTCTCCAGTCCCGCCACCACCGCGGCGGTCTCGGGGCTGCGCAGCCTCGCGGTCAGGTCCGACGCGATCCGGCGGGGGAGTCGGGGCATGAGACCAGCATGGCAGCACAACGTCCCCCGATCGGCGGACACGCGATTCCTCCTCGATATCCACCAGCCGCCCGATCCCGCCGGAGTTCCCAACCGAGGAGAGTCAGTCCCAACGACAAAAACCCGAACAAGGAGGTCAGCCATGAAGACTCGACTCACACACTGGTTGGAGCGAGCCGGCCGCAGCTTCGGTGGCGCGACGCCGCTGACCCCGATCGATGCGTCCTACGGCGCGTCCTGGTGGGGCGTTGCAGCACTGGACGAAGGCCGCGACCGCAGCGCCGGGCGTCTGCCGCTGGTGGCCGCCGCGCACCTGCCGGTCTTCTGAGCCGGCGGTCTGGAAAGCTTCCAAGCATGGACTCGCTCGTCTCGAACGTCTCCGACACCGCCCGCTGGGTGACCGCGCACCGCGCCAAGGAATCGGCGCGACCCGACGCCCTGTTCCATGATCCGTTGGCCGAACGGCTCGCGGGTCAGCAGGGCCACGCGATCGTCGCCGCCGCGCCCCGCAGCATCCGTGACGGCTGGTGGCTGGTCGCCCGCACCAAGATCATCGACGACCTCATCGCCGAGGCGATCAGTCAAGGGTGCGACCGGGTGCTGAACTTGGCCGCCGGTCTGGACACCCGTCCCTACCGGCTCGACCTCCCGCCCGAACTGGAATGGGTGGAGGCCGATCTGGCACCGCTGGTCGCCGAGAAAGAGCAGCTGCTGGCCGACCAGACCCCGCGCTGCCGGTTGTCCCGCCATGCCGTCGACCTCGCCGACCCGGCTGCCCGGGACGCGTTCCTCGACGACGCGTTGGCCGGTGCCACCAAAGCCTTCGTGCTGACCGAAGGTCTGCTGATGTACCTGACGGAGGCGGACGTCATCGGTCTGTCCGAGGCGTTTCAGCGGCCTGAAATCGCTTGGTGGACTTTTGACTTCGGCTCCGGCGGGATCAAGACGACGATGAACGACAAGACCGAGGGCATGATGCGCAACGCGCCGATCCAGTTCGCGCCTGCCAACGGGCTGGCTTTCTTCGAAGGCCTGGGCTGGTCGGTTGCCGAGGCGGAATCGCTGCTGACGGCCGCCCGCCGGTTTCGTCGGCTGCCGCCGCTGTTGCGGATCGCGGCGCTCTTGCCGCAGCCCAATCCCCGCAACCCGGGCAACAAGATGTGGAGCGCGGTCGCGTGTGTGACCCCGCCGGGTGGCTCAGGCCAGTAGCGGGTCGATCGCGGAACGCGGCACCGTCACCTGGGTGGCGCCGGCCGCCTCGGGAAGCAGTTGGCCCTGGCTGAAGAAGAAGATCACCCCGTCGTCGGTGATCGCGAAATCCTGGTAGCTCGCCGGGTCCATGCCCAATGTCGGGTCGACGAAGACGGGCTGGCCGGTCTGCTTCTGCAGTTCGGCGACGACGATGGGAAAGACCACCTTCAGCGGGTCGGAGCCCGGCTGCCACAACGTGTCGTAGCTGATCGGCTTGCGTTGGGTCTGATCCCAGTTGAACGCCTTGAACGACGTCGTCGGATGAGCGCCGCCGATGTTCTCGTAGTTCTGCAGCACCACGGATTGCGTGGCGCGCGGCGGAACCGCCGAGCTGTAGCTGGTCGCGGTGATGTCGAGCTCATAGGGCACATTGAGCGGGTTGGAGCTCTTCGCGACGTTGAGGAAGCCGTCTCTGGTCTGGCCGACGTAGTCGGCGACCGACTTCAAATCCGGGTAGGTGCTGGGGAAGCTGATGCTGACTTGGTAGGCCGGATCGGACTGCTGGATCTGGCAGTTCTGACCGTCGTTGACGCCCTTGAAGTCGGCGCAGTAATCCTTTGGTGCGGCCCCGGCGCTACCGGGAACACCTGCGACCGCGATCGCCGTGATCACTGTCGCCAGCGTGAGCTTCTGCATGTCGAGAGCGTAATTGATCGTCGAGCGTGAGTTTTTTGTCGAGTCGCTAGCGCAGTGAGCGCTCGAAATGATGCGCGGTGATGTGAAGGCGATTGCGCATATACAGGCGATGGGCGGCGGCCCGATCGGCACCGACACCGGAATCCAGATGGATCGCTTCACAATCCAGCCGCTGAGCCTCCGCGGTGACCCACCGCATCAGCGCATCGGCATGTCCGCGACCGCGTGCTTCCGGGAGGGTGGATACGTCGTCGACATAGAGGTGGTGTCCCCAAGCAGTCGACCACGCCCGACGGAATCCGATCACCGATGGAGCCGTGTCCGGGTCATCATCGAAGACACCCGCCAGTCGATAGCCAGCGGGCCGAAGCTCGGTGTCGATGAACGCGACCAGTGCCTCGACCGTCTGCCAGCGTGGTCGAAGCGTAAGCATCGCCGCTGCGGCGCACTTCGTTTGACCCGCAGGGATTTCCGCTATCCGTGTCACACGGGCAGACAGTAGTTGGCCGTGCACACCCGGGGCATCCGAATTTTCGGTGTCAGTGCGAGCCCAGGAGGGACTCGATCCCGCTGCGCGCGAAGTACATAACGAAGCCGGCAGCCACGATCCACAGCAGTGGACTGATCTCACGAGCCTTGCCCGCGGCGGAGCGCACCACGACCCACGTCACGAACCCGACGCCGATGCCGTTGGCGATCGAATAGCTGAACGGCATGACCGCGATGGTCAGCACAACGGGAAGCGCGATCGAGAATTCCGAGATGTCCACGTGGCGCAGCTGGGAGAACATCATCGTGCCGACGATCACCAGCGCCGCGGCCGCGACCTCCGTCGGCACGATCTGTGCCAGCGGCCCGACGAACATGGCAGCCAGGAACAGTGCGCCGGTGACGAGGTTGGCCAGTCCAGTGCGGGCGCCTTCCTCGATACCGGCGCCGGACTCGATGAAGACGGTGTTCGACGATGCGGAACCGGCGCCGCCGATCACCGCGCCCGCGCCCTCGACGACGAGAGCCGACCGCAGCCGCGGGAAGTTGCCGTTCTCGTCGGCCAGGCCCGCTTCGCGCGACAGCCCGGTGAACGTTCCCATCGCGTCGAAGAAGTTGGCGAACACCAGGGTGAACACCAGCATCGTGGCGGCCAGGATGCCGATCCGCCCGAAGCTGTCAAAACTGAAGGCGCCCACCAAGGATAGGTCTGGAAGGGCGAACGGCGACCCCGACAGCGTCGGCACCGACAACGTCCAGCCACCCGGCTTTTCGACGGCAGACCCCAGATGCCAGACCGCCTCGATGATCACCGCGACGACGGTTCCTGCCACCAGCCCGATCAGAATGCCGCCCCGAACTCGGCGTACCACCAGAATGCCGGTGACCAGCAGGGTGAACACGAACACCACGGTGGGCACGGTGCTGATCGACCCATGGCCGCCGCCGCCCAATCCGACCGGGGGAGAAGGCAATCCGGTCGACGAGATGAAGCCGGAGTCGACGAGGCCGATGAACATGATGAACAAACCGATGCCCGCGGTGATCGCGAGTTTGAGCTGCATGGGGACGGCGTCGAAGACCAGCCTGCGTAACCCCGTGACGGCCAGCGCGACGATGATGAGGCCGTTGATCACCACCAGGCCCATCGCCTCGGGCCAGCTGACGGTCCCGACCACGGTGGTCGCCAGGAACGAGTTGATGCCCAGGCCCGCGGCGAAGGCGAACGGCATTCGCGCGAACAGCCCGAACAGGATCGTCATCACGCCCGCCGCCAGTGATGTGGTCGCCGAGACTTGTGCGAAGCCGAGCTTGTTGCCCGTCACGTCCGCGGCCCCGGACAGAATGATCGGATTCAGGACGACGATGTAGGCCATCGCGATGAAGGTGACCAGTCCGCCGCGGACCTCGGCACCGATGGTTGACCCGCGGGCAGTGACCTCGAAGAAGCGATCGAGACGATTCATCCTTCGCACCCTAGAGGGTCAGGAGGAAGACGGGACCGCTGTCACCGGGATGACGACCGTGCCCTGGCAGGCGCCGCTCTCGATCGTGGTCTCGAAGGTGCCGGCCAGTGAGCCGTCCGACTGGGGCTTGTAGGTGGTCACCGAGTGCGCTGGATCGTAGGTGATCGTGCTGTCCGGCAGGTTGCAGTCCCACCGCCAGCTGTTGGACCGCGACCATTGCGAACCCGACCACACGAAACTGGTTGTCTGCGTGGCGTTCTCCTTGGGCGTCGGCCCGTCGAGAACCGACGCGGTGCAGATGTCCGACGAACAGTTCGTGGTGATCTTGTACGCGGCGGTGTACGGCGTTTCCTGCTGAGTGGCCGCGACGGACGTGCCCGACTTCTGGTCGGTGTGGAAGGTGATCTTGTACCACCCGCCCCAGAATGCTTCGTCGGCGTGCGCGACCGGCGCGGCTGCCAACGCAGCACTCATCAGCAGCGCTACAGCGCCGAAGTGCTTGGGATCAGCCAAAATAACTTTCGTCACCGGTGGGATAGCCGCCACCGTCGGTGGCGATGTGAACGTGAGTGTAGTGGTTGGCGTCGTCGGAACCGAGATTGCCCATCAGGAACGGCTTGCCGCCCTTGTCGTACATGATGCGCCGCCAGATCACGTGATTCAGCGAAATCCGGTCGGCGTTGGCCAGAGCGAAGGCCGCGATGCGGTCACCCAACTCCTTGCCTTCCGGGCTCTGATAGTTCGGGATCATCACGTCGATGGCTTGGCCATTGGGATGCCACTTCAAGTAGTCCGGGCGCACGCCGCCGATGCTGTGGATCTCGGGGAAGTACGCGCTGACGAGACGTTCGGCCAGGATGGTCTTGATCTGCAGACCCTGCTCGACGCCGACACCCGCGGGCAGTGCGTGCAGGGTGGTGCGGTTGACCGCGCTGCGGCTGGCCACCAACTCGGCCTGGGTCATGGCGATGTAGTGCGCACCGATCGGCACGGTGCCCAGATCCTGGGCACTGGCGGCCACGAGCTTGGCACAACATTCGAGGGTTCCGGGGATCGCCTTGACGGGCGTCCCGCCGGTGCTGGCGGTGAGGATCCCGGCCACCGGAAGTGCGGCGAGCGCAGCCACGGCGACCGACCAACGGCGCCGCGGCTTGGCTAACCGGTGTCTGCCCACGGACGGCACTCTACCTGGCCTATTCCGCTGGTAGAACTCCGTTCGCTATCTTCCGGGCGTCCGCGAGGCGGGCGTTTGTTCCCCGTTCACGGTGTCGATCGTTGCTATCGGAGCGACCACCGGAGGCGCCGACGGCACTGCGATCACGCCCGAAAGAACGGACTGACCTGGGTGTTCACCTTCTGTTCATCTAACCGAATCCATCCCGATACCGTCGGGATTACAGTTCGCTCGCGCGGGCCTCATTCACTTCTTGAAACGACCCGCAAATCCGCGCAGCGGAAGGTCCGCACTCGTGATCAATCCGGGCGGGGCGGCCACCACAGCGGGGATCGCGTTGAGGGCCGGCAACCCGGTGACGGTCATGCCGATGGAGGCGAACGACGCCACGTCGGACAGATCGACGCCCGGCTTCGGGAAGATCATGTGCTTGTTGTAGACCTGCGGATCGCCGGTGATCTGCGTGATGTAGCAGCCCTTGATGTCCCAGCTCGGATCGGTGTGCGGGGTCATCTGCCATTCCAGATGCGTCTCGACCCGCGGCACGCCGTCCACCATGCCCTGGTATTTGAGGTAGTTGCCGCCCAGTGAGCCCTTGGGCAGCTGGTACCACCCCAGGTCGACGTCCTTGGTGCAGGCGCCGAGCTCATAGGTGAACTTGACCTCGTCGAGTTCGAGGTCGAAGCAGTCGGCCATCATCAGCACGCTGTCGGCGAAGACCCGGGTGTACTTCTCGAGCATGCCGGGCAGTGCCGGGTCGTCGACCGGCAGGCCGTAGCCGACCTCTTTCCAGGTGTCCGCCGAATGGTGGCAGGACACGTCGACGGACTCGATGGTGGTGATGTTCTCGATCTCGGCGACGTCGGATGAGCAGACCACGCCGAGGATCTGGTTGACGCCGGGGTTCATGCCGGTGCCGTAGAACGAAGATCCACCCCGACCGCACGCTTCCTCCAGAAGCTGGGAGACCTTCTTGCCGGAGTGGTGCGGGTGGTTCGTGTCACGGTGCCAGCCGGTGATCCAGTCGGCGGTGGTGACGATGTTGATCCCCGCCTCGAGCACCTTCACGTAGAGGTCCTCATCGGGGAAGACACCGTGGAAGGTCAGCACATCGGGCTTGGCGGCGATGATCTCGTCAATGGAACCCGTTGCGGTGACACCATTCGGCGCGATCCCGGCGATCTCGCCGGCATCGCGGCCGACCTTCTCCGGGGTGTAGCAGTGCAGGCCGACGAGCTCCAGGCCGCGATGCGCGCCGATCCGCTTGATCATCTCGGTGCCGACGTTTCCGGTCGCCACCTGGAACACCCGAATCGGGCTATTGGCTGACATGGGCAGGTTCTCCTTGGCTCTCGGATGCGTAGAACTGGCTGGCCCACTTGCGAATTGCAGTGAAGCCGTCGAACTCGGTGGTGGCCAGCGCGGGCCGGTGGGTATAGCGCTGGTGCTGCCAGATCTGGATGTCGGCGGCGAACTGATCGATCACGTCCTGGCCGAAGGCCTGCGCCTTGGCTTCGGCTTTCGGGCTGTCATCGCTCGGCTTCCGCCCGATGTAGACCATGAAGCGGACGTCGGAGGTGTTCTCGTCGACCGGCGTGACCGCCGAGATCGTCCGGTTGTCCACCATGCCCCAGCTCTTGGTGACCGCCACGCCGAGTCCACCGTTGATCGCCTCGACGCCACTGTTGATGTCGTCGATGATCTGGCCCTCGTCCCCTTCGAAGGTGATCGTGAAGTCGACATAGGACACCGGCTCGTCGAAGTCGTGGCGAGTGAACAGCGGCACGATCGGCGTCTGGTGCACGAACTTGAAATGTGCGAAGTCGACCCCGTTTTCGAGGACGTACTGCGGATGCAGCTCGAGCTGCGGCCGATACAAGCGGGCCTGCGGGTAGTAGTCGTCGGCCGTCCTGTCGTCGCCGAAGTCGGCGAAGATGTCGGGCGCCTCGAAGTACGGGTCGCGACCTGCGACGTCGTGCCAGATGTACACCGACGAATTGCGTTCGACCACAGGATAAGTGGGGATGCGGCGGCCGCGATTTGGCCTGTCCTGGTAGGGAATACAGACGTTGCGGCCCTCATGGTTCCACTGCCAGCCGTGGAACGGGCACTGGATGACCTCGCCGACAACCTGGCCGCCGTAGCCGAGATGAGCGCCGAGGTGTTCGCAGTAGGCGTCCATCACGGTGAGCGCGCCGGACTGAGCACGCCACGCCACCATGTCGGTGTCGAAGTACTTCATCCGGTGGACGTCGCCCACCGCGATCTCGTCGGACCACGCCACCTGGAACCAGCCGGTGGGCTTCATCGACAGGGACGGTTTCGCCACGCTGGCGAGTCTAGAAACAGATCATAGAAGTGTCAATGAATCTGGGTTAGGCTTCCGGGGTGGCCGAAGCGGACAGTGCGCGACGACGGCCGAACCGGCGCGGTTCGGCCACCCGCGAGAGCCTGCTCGAGGCCGCGTTGACCGCGCTGGCGTCCGGCCAGCCCGGTGCGGTATCGGCCAATCGCATCGCGAAAGAAGCCGGCGCGACCTGGGGGACGGTGCAATACCAATTCGGTGATACCGACGGGTTCTGGGCGGCGGTGCTGCGCTACACCGCCGAGCGACGGGCCAACATCTTCACTCCGCCGGACACCTCGGCGAGCCTGCGCGATCGCGTGGCGGGCATCATCGACACGCTGTACGACGGGCTGACGAACCGGGACTCCCGGGCCATCGAAAACCTGCGTGCCGCGCTGCCGCGGGAGCACGCCGACCTCGAGCAGCAGTATCCGCAGACTGCGGCCGAGCTGTTCTCCTGGGGTCAGGGCTGGCAGGAGACCTGCCAGAAGGCGTTCGCGGACTTGCACGTCGACCCGCAGCGGATCCGTGAGATGGCCTGGTTGATTCCGGGTGCCATGCGCGGTATCGCCTCGGAGAAACAGTTGGGCAGCTATGGCGATCTCGACGAAGCCCGCCGAGGGCTGACCAACGCGATCGTGGCCTACCTGGGATCGTCTTAGCGCCGAGAACATCAATGGGTGCGGCTTACCGTAATACTTCCAGTATGGTGCTGGCATGAGCTATCAGGATCCGCGCGAGCTGTTCTCCCTGGCCGGGAAGGTTGCCATCGTGACGGGCTCGACGCGTGGCCTCGGCCGGGCGATGGCTGAGGGATTCGCCCGGGCGGGTGCGTCGATCGTGGTGACCGGGCGTGATCAGGAGCGCTCAGACGTTGCCGCCGAGGAGATTCGGACGTCTACCGGCCGCGACGTCATCGGCATCGGCTGCCATATGGGGGACTGGGACGCCATCACCGCCTGCGTCGAGCGGGTCGTCGACCATTTCGGCCGGATCGATGTGCTGGTCAACAACGCAGGCATCAATCCGGGAATGCAGTTCCTCGACGACGTCACGCTCGAGTTGTGGCGCAAGGTGTTCAGCGTCAACCTCGAGGGCGTGCTGCGGATGAGCCAATGCGTGGCGCCGGTCATGCGTGACGGCGGTGGCGGCACCATCATCAACATCGGTAGCACTCAGGGCTACGACGGCAGCCCCGAGGCCGTGGCCTACGGGGCGTCGAAGGCGGCGTTGCGGCACCTGACGGTGATGATGTCAAAGGTGTGGGCGCAGTGGAACATTCGCGCCAACATCCTCAGTCCCGGCTCGTTCATGACCGACATCCTGGAACGGGCTGAAGAATTTCAGCCCGGTTCCCTGGCCTGGCTGGCCAGTCTCAACTCGCAGAACCGGATCGGCGACACCCATGAGATCGTCGGCCCGGCACTGTATCTGGCCAGTGCGGCATCGTCGTTTGTCACCGGCGACGACCTCACCGTTAGTGGGGGGATGCGCAAGTAAGCCGGTTCAGTCCTCTTTGGCGATCAGCCGCTTGAGGGCCGCCTGGTCGGGCTCGAGCAGCTCGGCGATCCGGTCGGGGTTGACGTCGGCGACGATGATCTCGCCGACATCCTTGTGCACATCGCTGAAGATGCCGTGCGCCTTCATCTTGTCGGCCTGGTAGATGTTGTCCTCGGTCGGCGTGACGTAGTAGACGGCATCGGCCTTGAAACGGTGCACCATCCACAGATGGATCAGCGTCATCAGTCGCTTCTGACGCAGCTTCTCGGCGAAGGTGTTCTGGTCGCGCACCGTGAGGATGCTGCGGCCGTGCCGGTCTTTGATCGGGTCGACGAGCACGTTGGCCAGCAGCTCCTCCTCGCCACCGTCGTCCCGGGTGCCCCAGATGCCGAGTTCGAGCACCTCGCCGCCGGCCCGTCGCGGCCGCAGGGTCACCCGCAACTTCTCGCCGAGCTGGTAATGCTCGTTCCACAACGCGAGCCACTCTTCGAGCAGCTTCTTGGGCACTTCGGTCTGCACCAGGTGCTGGTGCTGCGTGGAACCCTTGCCCATCGACTTCGTGGTCGCGGTGCGACCCGAGGATGCCGCCAGCGCCGCGTCGCTGCGCGGACCGCCGACCAGGGTTTGCGGTGTGCGGTAAGGCGATTCGACCAGGCGCATCTTGCGCTGCAGGCGGGCCAGCGCCAGCATGCCGTCCTGGCGCAGCGCGGTGGCGAACTCCTCGGCGGCGACGCCGTCGATCTGGTGACCGCCATAGGTCATGAAGTTGAAGACGAAGCCCATCTTGGCGAGCTCTTCGGGGAAGGCGCGCATCTCTTCGTCGCTCATGCCGGTGGTGTCCCAGTTGAACGAGGGGGAGAGGTTGTAGGCCAGCATCTTGTCCGGATACACCGCGTGCACAGCCTCGGCGAACTCGCGCGCGTCCGCCAGGTCGGCGGTCTTGGTCTCCATCCACAACAGGTCCGCAAACGGCGCTGCGGCAAGGGATTTCGCGATCGCATACGGAATGCCGCCGCGCACCTGGTAGTAACCCTCGGGAGTCTTGGCGCGTTCGGGATCCCACGGTGCGTCGACTCCGAGCTCGCGAGCCTTCTCGCGGGCGGCGTACAGCGACGCCGTCTTGGCGAAAGCGAGCCAGTCCGCCGCGCTCATCTCGTGCGGCTCGCCCTCACCCTCGCGGAACTTGAGAAGTTCGGCCACCGCGTCGCCGTAGGTGTCCAGTCCGGCGTCGTCCTGCCAGGCGTCGACGAACTTCGACTCGACCTTGTCGAACAGGGCGTCCAGCGAATGCTCCTGGCCGTCCCGCCACGCGGCGGCCTGGGCGGCGATCAGATCGGAGATGCCCTGGCGCTGTAGCCACGCATCGGCCACCGCATACTCGCCCTCGGGCAGCGCATAGAGCAGATGCCCGTTGAGTTCGGTGACTCCGCTCTCGTAGAACTTGCGCACCATGGCCAGGAAGCACGACTTGTACGGCGGGACCTTGAGATTGGTCGCTCCGAGCAGGAACGGCTGATCGCGTTCGTCGGAGCGGGTGTCGATCAGGTTGGCCGCCTCGGCGTCGGTGCGCGCGACGATGATGCCCGGCACGTTCATGATGTCGAGCTGGAAGCGAGCGGTGTTGAGCCGCTTGAGCTGTTCGTCAGAGGGCACCAGCACCTTGCCGCCCTGATGGCCACACTTCTTGGTGCCGGGGCGTTGGTCCTCGATGTGGTAGCCGGCCACACCGGCCTCGACGAAGCGTCGAATCAGGTTGCGCACGTGCGGATCTCCACCGTGGCCGGTATCGGCGTCGGCGATTATGAACGGGCGGTAGTCGACAGCGGGTTGCGCCGCACGCTGTTCAGGGGTCATCTGCAGGCGCAGGTACTGCTGATTGCGGTCCGCGGTCAGCAGCGCGCGCACCAGGCCGGCCGCCTCGTCGGGCACCTGACTCAACGGATAGCTCGCGAGATCGGGGCCGGGGTCTTCGGTGGTCGAGCCCTTGGCCGACGTCGCCCAGCCGCCGAGGTAGATGCCCTCGATACCCATCCGCTTCATCGTCACGGCCTGGCCCGGCGAGTACGGGCCGAACGTGGTGATGCTCTTCTTGGCAGCGAACAGTTCACGCAGGCGCTTGTAGAAGGCGGTGGAGGCCTCGCGGGCGACGGTGTGGTCGACAGGAATCGTGCCCCGCTGCTCGACGACCTGTCGTGCGGTGTAGAGCCGGGTGATCCCCTCGAACCGCGGACTGTCGATATAGCGCTGCGTCTCGGCGACCTCGCGCTCGAATGGGGACTCGGTGGTTGCGTCCGCTTCGATGATGGACATGGATCTCACGCTCCTCGCTGAGCCGGTTCCCGCCGGCGGCTGCCCCCGGGCGGCGATGTCAATTATCCCGACTCCACCTCCGGCTGGAGTGGGTTTGGAGCACACGGGAGGCGTCGTGAATCCAGCAAATTGAGCGAGCCCACCTGCACGGGGTGTGCATGCGCCCGGGCGGGCAGTCGCAACTGTTTCCGTAATGTGCTGTGCACCAGTGCTTTTCCGTGACTCAAGCGATGGCGATGGGTAATTGACGAGGCGGCAACCGGATTTCGCCAAAAGTCGCTGCGGCGAATTGCGCCGATGCGGGTACAAAATCGGGTACATTCCTGTGGTCCACATCACCGGTCGGGGCCGGTATGGCGGGCGCCCTTTCGCTCGGGGTCGGGGATAGGAGTCGCTGCGGTGAGCTGGCGCGACCGTCCTCCGTTGAAGACCGCCGGTGCGATCTTCCTTGTCCTCATCGTCGCCGTCTGCACGCTGATCTATCTGCAATTCCGTGGAGACCTGACCCCACGGACCGCTCTGACCATGGTGTCGAGCCGCGCGGGTCTGGTGATGGACGCGGGTTCGAAGGTCACCTACAACGGGGTGATCATCGGCCGCGTCACCAAGGTGGCCTCGGCCGAACGCGACGGAAAGATGATCGCGAAGGTGACGCTGGAGGTCGACCCCCGTTTCCTGTCCAACATCCCGTCCAACGTGGACGCCGATATCAAGGCCAGCACCGTATTCGGCAACAAGTACGTCGCGCTCACGTCGCCGAAGAACCCGGCCTCAACCCGGCTGACGAGTTCCGATGTGATCGACGCATCCACGGTCACCACCGAGTTCAACACTCTCTTCGAGACGGTCACGTCGATTGCCGAGAAGGTCGACCCGGTGAAGCTCAACGTGACGCTGTCGGCGACCGCCGAGGCGCTGAACGGGCTGGGCTCCAAGTTCGGCCAGTCGCTCGTCAACGGCAACGCCGTGCTCGACGACGTCAACCCCCAGATGCCGCAGA
The DNA here is from genome assembly GCA_004362315.1 of Mycobacterium sp. BK086. Taxonomy (GTDB): domain Bacteria; phylum Actinomycetota; class Actinomycetes; order Mycobacteriales; family Mycobacteriaceae; genus Mycobacterium. The sequence goes on along the minus strand of SNWL01000005.1, from coordinate 840,327 downwards.
TCCGGCAGAACATCCAGCGGCTGTCCGATCTCGCCGACGTCTACACCAAGGCCAGCCCGGACCTGTGGAACGCGCTCGACAACCTGACGGTCACCGCGCACTCGCTCAATGCCCAGCAGAAGGACATCGACGCCGCCTTGCTGGCCTCGATCGGCTTCGGCAACACCGGTGCCGACATCTTCGAGCGGGGGCAGCCCTATTTCGTCCGCGCGATGGCGGATCTGGTGACCAGTACCCGGCTGCTCGACAAGTACAGCCCCGAACTCTTCTGCGGCCTGCGCAATATCGCCCAGGCCTCACCGGCGGCACTGGCGGCCTTCGGCGGCAACGGGTACTCGCTCGACACGGTGACCGAGATCCTCGGCGCACCCAATCCCTATGTCTATCCCGACAACCTTCCACGGACCAACGGCCAGGGCGGTCCTGGCGGCGCGCCGGGCTGCTGGCAGTCGATCGACCGCAACTTCTGGCCGGCGCCCTACCTGGTGGTCGACGACGGCGCGTCGATCGCGCCCTACAACCACTTCGAACTCGGTCAGCCACTGCTCACCGAATACGTCTGGGGCCGTCAGGTCGGGGAAAACACGATCAATCCCTGACGATCGCACTTAACCTGAACCGATGCGAGTTCGCCTCGAACGGTCCAGATGCGTGGGCCATGCGCAGTGCTATGCCGTCGAACCGGATCTCTTTCCGATCGACGATATGGGTTATTCGATCCTCGAGGAGCACGTGGTCCAACCCGGTGACGAACAACGCACCCGCGACGGCGTGGCTGCCTGTCCCGAGGAGGCGCTCATCCTCGACGAGGAAACGTAAGCACCGCAAGGCTTTTGACAGTACGCATAAGTCAGCCGCACTGCCGGGGGGTGGCAGTGCGGCTGACCGTCTCGGGGGATACTAAGCGGGCTGGGGGACGGGATCGCCTGTGGGCGGTGCCATTTGGGCATCGGCAGGCACGATGTCACCGGCGGGCGGCGGCGGCAACTGATCCGCGGGCGGGGGCGCGTCGACCACAGCGTCGACGAGCACCGGGGCATCCGGCGGCGGCGGGAGATCCGGCGCGTCCGGGGCCGGCGGGGCCAGCGGGTCGGCCATCTCGTCGGCGGGCATCGGCAGATACATGTGGTGGGTGAACTGCGGCTGATAGGCGCCGCCGCCACCGATCCGCACGCCGCCACCCTCGCCACTGGACACCGGGGTGCCGTCGGGCAGCGTGACGGCGGTGTGGCCACCGTTCCAGCCGATCACCAGGGAATTGGGGGCGGTTCCGTAGTGGAACCCGCGGGCGAGCAGCGCTGCTTCCTCATTGCCGGTGTGGAAACGGCTGCCGTAGACCGGCCTGCCGGTGGCCGCATTGGACACCCAGGAGGCCAGCCCTGAGCAGTCGGTGCCCGCCGGACTGTCCCCACCGGGGATGTACGGCGTGCCTGACACCTGACTGATCAGAGTCATCAACGTCGCGATTGCAAACATGCGGCCGAAACTAACAAGTAATTTGCGCGGGTACCAAAGTCTGTGCTTTGCACCACGTTTCGTGAAAACGTGTGGCGCACACAACATTTTCTCTAAGAAATCAGAAGAACATCGGATCTTTCACCTTTGCGCGTTCTGCGAATTAAACGCCATACCAGGGTGTTTCGGCAAGTTGACTTTGTCAGCGATCGCACAGCGATCGTTGAGCCCGCGAATCGTCAACAACGTCTCCGTGACGCGTATGTAATGACTTGAACGATTCAGGCGAGCCGAAAACGGTGCTTTGCCGTGATCGCCGCCACCTGCACAAAAAACGCCGGCCGCGCGGTCGAAACCGCACAGCCGGCGCGAAGCGAACGGGTGGATCAGCCCTCGGCGCGAACCTGGTCCTTGACGGCGGGCACGATCGGCGGAGCGGTCTTCCAGTTCGGCAGACCGTCCGACTCGAGGCCCACCGGCCAGCCCTCCTCATGCACCTGCGCCCAGTGCGAGTGGTTGAGCTGGTGCAGGGTGAAGCAGGCGTTCAGCGCGTTGTAGAAGCCCATGTTGTCCTGCGTCTGGTTGACCGCTTCCTTGGCCAGCAGCGCCGCCATGGTCGGCACCTCGGCGATTCGGCGGGCGAACGCCAGCGTCTTGTCGGCCAGCTCGTCCTGCGGGAAGACCTTCGAGACCATGCCCAGCTGGTAGGCCTCGTCCACCTCCATCGCGTCACCGGTGAGCATCAGCTCCTTGGTCTTGCGGGGTCCGAACTCCCACGGGTGGGCGAAGTACTCCACACCGCACATACCCAGCCGAGTGCCCACCACGTCGGCGAATCGGGTGCCCTCGGCCGCCACGATCAGGTCGCACGCCCACATCAGCATCAGCGCCGCCGCGTAGACGTCACCGTGCACCTGCGCGATGGTGATCTTGCGCAGGTCACGCCAGCGGCGGGTGTTGGCGAAGAAGTGGTGCCACTCCTGCAGCATCAGCTTCTCGGCGCCCTCCCGGTTGGCGCCCAGGCCCTGGAAGCTGGGGTGCTGGTCAGGTCCGGGGGTGTACTCGGCCCGCGAGACTGCGGACCCGAGGTCGTGGCCGGAGGAGAACATCGGGCCGTGGCCGCCCAGGATGACCACCCGCACGTTGTCGTCGGCCTCAGCCCGCAGAAACGCTTCGTTCAGCTCGACCAGCAGGCCGCGGTTCTGCGCGTTGCGCGCCTCGGGCCGGTTGAGCATGATGCGCGCGATGCGGCCTTCATCGAGCTCTTCGTAGGTGAGGAATGTGTAATCCTGGGACATAGCGGCATTCTATGCAGAGGAGAATGTCGTTACCCGAGCCGGGCGCGCAACTCGCGCTTGAGGACCTTGCCGTAGCTGTTCTTGGGCAGGTCATCGACGAAGACATAGCGCTTGGGGCGCTTGAAGCGGGCGATCCGGTCCAGCAGGTGAGCATCGAGCGCCTCGCCGGCCGCGGTGCCGACGATGAAGGCCACCACCACCTCGCCCCACTCGGGGTCCGGGGCGCCGACCACACAGGCCTCGACCACGCCCTGGTGCTCCAGGAGTGCCTCCTCGACCTCCCGCGGATAGATATTGCTTCCCCCGCTGATCACCACGTCCTTGGAACGGTCCCGCAGCGTGAGGTAGCCCCGGTGATCGAACGACCCCATATCGCCGGTGTAGAGCCAGCCGTCCCTGAGGGTGTCGCGGGTGGCGTCGGCGTTGTTCCAGTACCCGGACATCACCACGTCGCCGCGGCACACGATCTCGCCGATCTGCCCCGCCTCGGCACGTGCACCGTCCTCGCCCAGCACCGCCACCTCGACGCCGGAACGCGCGCAGCCCACCGAGCCGAGGATCGCGTCGTCCTCGGATTCATGGTCGGCGCGGCGCAGTCCGGTGATCGTCATCGGCGCTTCGCCCTGCCCGTAGATCTGGGCAAAGATCGGGCCGAACGCGGCCATCGCCTTCTTGAGGCCGTCGACGTACATCGGGCCGCCCCCGTAGACGATCGTGCGCAGCGCGGCGGGTGCGTTGCGCCCGGTCGCGACGAGACGCTGAATCATGGTGGGCGCCAGGAAGGCTGACGATCCGGGGTGAACATCGCAGAGGTCGAGGAATTCGTCGGGGTCGAAGGAACCCGATGCGGACACCACCTGGCGGGCACCGCGCAGGACATACGGCGCGATGTAGAGCCCCGAGCCGTGCGACATCGGAGCGGCGTGCAGCAGGCTGCAATTCTGGTCGGGGGAGTCGATGTCGGCCAGATGCGCCACGGTCATCGCGGTGAGATTGCGATGGGACAGCATCGCGCCCTTGGACCGTCCGGTCGTGCCGCTGGTGTAGAACAGCCAGGCGAGCGTCGACGGATCGGTCGACGGGACCGGCGCGGGCGGTGCGTTGAAAAGCTGCTCGTAATCCGGACCGCCGATCAGTTCCACGACGACGGGGGATAGCGGCGCCAGCTCCCCGGCGATCTTCGGAGATGCGAATACCGTTGCCGCGCCCGAGTCTTCGAGGATCTGCACCATCTCGCGGGGATGAAGCTTGAAATTGACCGGGACGACCACGCACTCGGCGGCCCACACCGCATAGAACAGTTCGACGATCTCGGCCCGGTTCTCGCTGGCGATCGCGATGCGCTGCCCCGGTGCGTACGTGTGGCGCAGCGCGGCAGCCAGTCGCAGCGCGCGCTGGCGAAGCTGGCGCCAGGTGTGCAGCTGACGCTCGCCGTGGAAGATCGCACCGCTGTCGCCGAACCGGGCGGCGGCCTGATCGAGGGTGGCGAACAGGTTCACCGCGCCACCCATTCCGAGGACAGCGCGAAGTCCGAAAGGTATTTGGTGGTGCTCCAGCCGCCGTCGACAACGATGGTCTGCCCGTTGATGAAACTGCCTGCGGGCGAACACAGGAACGCCACGGTACCGGCGATGTCCTCGACCCGGCCGAGCCGAGTGTGCGGTGTCATTTCGGTCTGCATCTTCTTGAAACCGGGATCCTCGAGCCGCTTCTCGACCATCGGCGTCACCGTGACCCCGGGAGCGACCGCGTTGCACCGGATCCCGTGCGCGCCGTATTGGCAGGCGATGTGCGTGGTCAGCGCCGTCAGGCCGCCCTTGGCCGCCGAATAAGCGCCGCCGCGCAAGCCACCGACAACCGCGAACGTGGAGGTGATGTTGATGATCGCCGATCCCGGCCGCATGTGGCCAATAACGTCGCGCGCCAACCGAAATGGCGCGCGCAGCATGATCCCGAGGAAGTAATCCAGTGTCTCGTCGTCGGTCTCGTGCAGGGGTTTGGGGCTACCGACGCCGGCGTTGTTGACCAGGAAGTCGATGTGGCCCCAGCGGGAGACCGCGGCGTCGACGATCCGCTGCGGAGCGTCGTCGTCGGTGAGGTCGACGGCCACCGTCGCGATCCGCTCGGGATCACCGATCGCATCAGCCAGCCCGGCCAGCCGGTCCGCGTCCCGTCCGGTGCCGACGACGGCCATCCCCATCCCGGCGAGCTGTGTGGCACAGGCGAATCCGATTCCGCTGCTGGCCCCGGTCACCACCGCTACTTGCATGTCACCCATCCGCCTCGACCAACCTCGCTCGAATCTGATGTTTGAGAACCTTGCCGGCGTCGTTCTTGGGCAAGCTGTCCCACACGACGACCTGCTCGGGCCATTTGAACTTCGCGACACCGGTGGCCTGCAGGAAGGCTTGCAGATCGGCGACCTCGAGCCCCGGTTGGCGATCGGTCACGATCACCGCGCAGGCGCGTTCCCCGGTGCGCGGATCCGGCACTCCGACGATCGCGATCTCGTGGATGTCGGGATGGCCGAGCAGAACATCCTCGACCTCCTTGGGTGCGATGTTCTCGCCATTGCGAATCACGATGTCCTTGGCCCGGCCGGTGACGACGAGATAGTGGTCATCGACCCAGTGGCCGAGGTCGCCGGTGCGGAAGTAGCCCTGGGTGTCGAACGCGCCGTCCTCGTCCTCGGGATGCAGGTAGCCCAGCAGCATCTGCGGTCCGCGGGCACGGATCTCGCCCTCGGCGATGACCACGTCGGCGATTCCGGGCCGGCCATCGGTGTCGGCGGCGTGGTCGATATCGCCGGGTGCTCCGACGGAGATCACGGGCACCTCGGTCGAGCCGTACACCCGGGTCACCGCGGCGTTCTCGAAATAGTCGGCGGCACTGCGGATCAGGGCGGGTGGCACCGAGGCACCACCGCAGATGAACACCCTCAGGTCGGGTAGCCGGGTCCCGGCGCGCTGGGCGGCGGCCAGGAGATGCGTCAAAAACGGGGTGGCTCCGGACATGTGGGTACACCGCTCGCGGACCATGATCTCGGCAGCCGCGTCCGGATCCCAGCGCTCCATCAGCACCGCGGCCGCGCCGAGCAGGATCGGGAACTCGAAGGCGTAGATCGAACCGCCGATGTGGGCGATCGGGGAGGGCACCAGGTACACCGACCCCGGATCGACGCGCCAGTGCTGGCCGAGCTGACGGATCAGAGCATGTATCGAATTCTGACTGTGCAGAACACCTTTGGGACGCCCGGTGGTGCCCGAGGTATACATGATCATCCGGACCGCGTCGGGGTCCACCGCCGGGGGTGTGGTGGGAGCCTCGGCGTCGAGTGCGTCGAACCTGATCTGGCCCGGCAGCGCCGCACCGCGGACCACGACAACGGCGGGTGGCGAGGGCATGGCCGCGGTGACCCGCTGCAGCATCGCCGCATAGTCGTGGCCACCGAATTCGGCGGGGATGAAGATCATTCGGACGTCGGCATCGGAAAGGATGAAGGCCAGCTCGTGGTCGCGCAGTGACGGCAGGATCGGGTTGACGACCATGCCCGCCAGTGTCGCCGCGTGATAGACGATCGCCGCCTCGTGCCAGTTCGGGAGCATGAACGACACCACGCTGCCGGTCGGCATGCCGGCCCGCATGGCACCGGCAAGCCGACTCGCCCGGTCGTACAACGTGGCGCAGTCGACGCGTACGCGGCCGTCTACGAGGACCTCCCGGTGCGGGGTGTCCCGCGCGGCCGCGGCCAACGCATCCGCCAGAGTCTCACGCACCCACAACCCACTGGCATAGGCCTGCGTGGCCAGTTCGGAATTCCGCAACGCGGTCCGCATGCCCGGTCAGCCCTTCACTCGTCGCATCGTCATCGAGTGGCGGAACCGGGCGCCCGGGTGCGTGTTCACAGTCACCTGCGCGATCTCGCCGTCCGACGTCGTATACGTGCGCTGCATCTCCAACGCGGGTGTGCCCGGCTCGACCTTGAGCCCATCCGCCAATTCCGCGCCCACCTGGACAGCGGAGATCTCCTGGCGCACTTCGACGATGCTGAGCCCGAACAGGTCCTCGATGAGGGGAAAGATCGGACCGGTGTGGTTCTGCAACATCCGGCCGACCGCCGCGAACGCGCGATTGATGTAGTACTCGGTGCGACAGACCGGGGCATCGGCGGGTTCGGCGCGGCGAAACCCGCGCACGGCCAGCCATTCGTCGCCGATCGTCAGCCCGGTGCGCTGCGCCAGCTCGTCGTCGATGGTGACCATGGTGATGGATTCGATGGCGAAGCGGGCACCCGTGGCGAAGGCCAGCAGGTCGTTGATCGAGACGACGTCCTGGACGTAGGCGTGTGACGAGGGCCGTGGGACCACCATGGTGCCCGCACGTGGCCGCGACGAGACCAGGTTGTCCTCCCGAAGGCGCCGCAGCGCCTCCCGGACGGTGTAGCGGCTCACCGAAAATCGCTGGCACAGTTCATGTTCGGTGGGGAGCTGGGAACCGACGGGATAGACCCCGTCGACGATCTCCTTGCGCAGCGTACGCGCCACCTGGATGTAGCGATGGTCGCCGGACTCGGCGTGCGTCATCTCAGCCCAGCCGAGCTGAAAGCCAGCACACTGCCCTCGGAGTCCGCCGAGACGTACAGAGTGCCGTCCGGACCGGCGGTGATCCCAGCGAACGGTCCTTGCGGGCCGGAGAACGGCGGCATGCCGCGCAGCGGTTTGGGGGTGACCCCGGGCGGGGCCCCGACCGGAAGGCCCGAAGCGATCGTCGCGCGGGTGCCGGCGGCCAGATCGACCTCGATCAGCGACTTGGTGTCCGCGTCGACGATGTAGAGCAGGTCGCCGGCCACCAGAATTCCCTGCGGACAACCCAATCCGTCGACCACGGGTTCCTTGTCGGTGCCGACCACCCTGATCACTCTGCCACGCTCGCTGACCAGCGGGTTGCCGTCCGGCCCGATGGCCACGCCGACCGGAGTGTCGAGCCCGGTGGCCAGTACCTCGGTGCGGCCGCCGTCCACTGACAACAGCCGTCCGGTGCCCTGCTCGACGGCCACGATGCCGCGCGGTCCGATGGCGACGCCGTAGAGCTGGTCCAATCCGTCTGCGAGGAAATCACTTTCACCCTCGGCGGGCCGGAACCGTGCGACCTGCCCACCGGAGGTCGTCACCACGAACTCGCCGGGGCCGGCCGCGGTCAGACCCCGCACGAATCCGGGATAGCCGGGGCTGAACAGCATTCCGAGTGTGTGCAGTGTGCCGTCCGCACGTAAGAGATAGAAGTAGGTGCCGTCGGCAACATACAGCTCACCGTCGGGCCCGGTCGTGAGATCCAGCGGCCAGTTCAAGCCGCCGGGCAGCACCGCGCGGGTCTGCTGGTTGTCGAGAACCTCGGTGATCTCGCCGGTGAAATTCGAGACGAAGAGCCGGTCGCCCACGTAGGTCAGATTGTCCAGTCCCGGATTGAGATTCGCCAACACCGTCTGTTCACCGTTGCGCGGATTGATCCGCAGCACCTGACCGCTGTGCACCTGGGTGGAGACGAGATAGCCGTCTTTGTCGAACTTGACCGCGTCGGGAACACCGAGCCCGGTCGCCACCACTTCGTGACTGCCGCCCTCGGGATCGATACGCCAGATCTCGTTGGCGCCCATCACCGGGAAATACAGCAGCCCGTCCGGCCCGACCTCCATGGCGTTAGGCGAGGGCACGTTCTCCAAGAGAATCCGCGGCGGGCCGCCGCCGGCCGTATCCAGTTCCATCAGCCGGCCGCCCTCGCGGCATTCGCCGATGAACAGCCGGTCCCGGTAGACGGTGATGCCGTTGGCGCACGGGAGGTCGTCGCGCAACACCCGGGTGGCTCCACCGGCGGAGCGGACGCTGACCCGGCCGTCCATCACCTCGGTGGCGTAGAGGTTGCCGGCGCTGTCGAACGCGACATCGTCGGGGGCGATGATGTCGCCGCCCTTGGCACTGATGGTGTCGACCAAGCCGGTGGTGACGTCCAACGCGCTGATCTGACTGCCGGTCACCTGGGCGATGTACACCCGGCTGTCGGGGCCGGTGCGCAGACCGTTGGCACCGAACAATCGGCTCGGCGCGGTGCGCCGCTCCACGCGCCATCCCTCGGCCAGAACCGGGGGATGGGTGAGGGTGAAGCGCCCATCCTGCTGCGATAGCGACTGCTGGCTCATCGGCGTGACCGTACCAAGCGAACTTAGTCCAGACAATAGGCGCGACTTATCTCGGTTGACCCCCTTGACGGTGCTATAACTGCTGCGGAATCATGTTCTCCAGTCGGCAGAAGCGATTTATTTGTCCGGACAAGACTGGCAATGAAAGTGGGTCATGGCGGATCTCCTCAGACTCGACGGCCGCATCGTGGTGGTGTCGGGAGCCGGCGGCGGAGGCATCGGAACGACAGTGACCGAGATGGCGGCACACGCCGGGGCCACTGTCATCGCCGTCAGCCGCTCGCGGGACAACCTCGACCAACACGTCGGGCCACTGGTTGACAGTGGGCTGTCGATCGTGCCGGTCGCCGCCGACGCCGCCACCGACGCCGGGATCGCCACCGTTCTTGACGCGGTGCGCCGCACCGACGGACGTCTGCACGGCCTGGTCAACATCGCCGGCGGTGCCGCGCCCTCGACGTGGATGCCGGCCACCCGGGTCAGCCGAGCCGACTGGCGGGACTTGTTCACGGCGAACCTCGAGACGATGTTCTTCATGAGCCAGGCGGTGGCCGCCGAGATCCGGTCGGCGGGCGGGCCGGGCTCAATCGTGTCGGTCTCCTCGATCAGCGGGATGAACACCGCCCCGTTCCACATCGCGTACGGCACGGCCAAGGCGGCGATCGTCGCGGCCACCAGGACCATGGCGCTGGAACTGGCGCTGGACGATATCCGGGTCAACGCCGTCGCGCCCGGGGTCACCGAGACCGCGGCGTCGGCGACGTATGTCGACGACGATCCCGAGCGGGACCGAACGGCGATCGCCATGGGCCGGCGGGGCACACCCGAAGAACAGGCAGGCGCGATCCTGTTCCTGCTGTCCGACCTGTCGAGCTACATCACCGGGCAGACGCTGCTCGTCGACGGCGGCCTGAACCTGAAATGGACCCACCTGGGTTCCGACAACACGTCGCTGTTCCTGAAAGACGAGAACTTTCGCGAATCGATCAGGAGGATCTAATGGCCCATACCGAATCGGATCTCGACGCCGCGATCGACACAGAAGCGGATCCGGACGACTCGACAGGGCAGATCGCCGAGGATCTGTCTGACTCGATGACGATCCCGGTGGAGGCCTACACCTCGCCGGAGTACGCCCGAGCCGAACGAGACAAATTGTGGCGCAAGGTATGGCAGCAGATCGGCCGCGTCGAGGAGCTCCCCGAGATCGGCAGTTACCTGACGTACGACATCCTCGACGACTCGATCATCGTGGTGCGAACGGGTCCCGACGAGTTTGCGGCGCACCACAACGTGTGCATGCACCGAGGCCGAAGGTTGATCGACAACCCGGACGGTGCCAAGAACGCCATCGGCCGGGCCCGCAAGTCCTTCGTCTGCGGATTCCACGGGTGGACATATGGTTTGGACGGGACGTGCATCCACATTCGCGAGCAGGATGACTGGAAGGGCAAGCTGTCGGCGCGCAACACGCATTTGGCGCCGGTCCAGGTCGACACCTGGGGCGGCTGGTTGTTCATCAACATGGACCCCGACTGCGAACCGCTGGCCGACTACCTCTTCCCGGCGTCCAAGATTCTCGACCCGTTCGGTCTGGAGAACATGCGCTACAAGTGGCGCAAGTGGTTGTACTTCGACTGCAACTGGAAGGTCGCGATGGAGGCCTTCAACGAGACCTACCACGTGTTCACCACGCACCCGGAGTTCAACAAGTTCGGGGAGTTCAAGGGCTGGGCCAAAGCGCAGGGCCGGCACAGCAACATCGGCTATGACGCGCCAAAAGGCTTGGACGAGACCAAGTCCAAGATCCGGCTCGGCACCGGTGACCCACGTATCTCCACGGCAGAGATGCAGGTCTACACGATGGAGGAGACCAACGCGACCACCACGCAGACGCTGGTGGACGCCGCCAAGCGCCTGGTCGACGAACTACCCGAAGGCACGCCCGCCGATCAGGTCTTGGCGCACTGGCTGGCTTCGGCCCGCCGCGACGACGAGGCGCGGGGAGTGATCTGGCCCGTCATCCCGCCCGACATCCTGGGGCAGAGCGGCACCGCCTGGCAGCTGTTCCCCAACTTCCAGATCGGACAGGGGCTTACCAGCGCGCTGTGTTACTCGGCCCGCCCCGATCCGAGCTACGACCCCGACAAGTGCATCTTCGAAGTGGCCGTGTTCGAGCTCTACCCGAAAGGCCAAGAGCCGGAGACGGAATGGGCTTACACACCGAAGGATTCACCGAACTGGCGGTCGGTGTTGCCGCAGGACTTCTCGAACATGGCCGCGGTGCAGCAGGGAATGAAGTCGGCCGGGTTCCCGGGCACGCTACCCAACCCGTACCGCGAGCGCAGCACCGTCAATCTGCACTACCAGTTGTCGAAGTACATGGGCACCGGGGAACCCCGCGAAATTTAGCGATTTCGGCGCGATAACCGTCGCTGAGCGAACGAAACCGCGCCGAAATCACAGGTTAGGAGAACGTATGGTGACCCCGGAAAATCTCTGTGGGCCAACGGATGTCCCACAGGACATCGACATCGACGCGATCAGGGAGAAGTATCGCGTCGAGCGCGAGAAGCGGGTGCGTCCGGAGGGGTCGGCGCAATACCTGGAGCTCGAGGGCGAGTACGCGGACTTCTACGAGGTCGATCCCTACTCGACTGTGACGCCTCGTGATCCGATCGCCGAGGACGTCGACGTCGTGGTGCTCGGCGGTGGTTTCGCCGGACTTCTGGCCGGCGCGTACCTGAAGAAGGCTGGTGTCGAGGGCATCCGCGTCATCGAGATGGCCGGCGACTTCGGCGGGGTCTGGTACTGGAACCGGTTCCCCGGAATCCAGTGCGACAACGACGCGTACTGCTACATCCCGCTGCTCGAAGAGCTCGGATTCATGCCGTCGAAGAAGTTCGCCGACGGGGCTGAGATCTTTCAGCACTGCCGCAACATCGGGAAACACTTCGGGCTGTACGACGGGGCGCTGTTCTCCACCCAGGTGCGCGAATTGCGCTGGCAGGACGAGACGCAACGCTGGCAGATCACCACCGACCGCGGCGACGACATCCGCGCCCGGTTCGTGGTGATGGCCCAAGGGTCCTACAACAAGCCCAAGCTGCCCGGCATCCCCGGGATCAAAGACTTTGCCGGGCACGTGTTCCACTCCGCGCGCTGGGATTACGACTACACCGGCGGTGACGCCGACGGTGGCTTGCACAAGCTGGCCGACAAACGGGTCGCCCTGGTCGGTACCGGTGCCACCGGCATCCAATTGGTGCCGCACCTGGGCCGAGATGCCAAGGAACTGTTCGTCTTCCAGCGCACGCCGTCGTCGGTCGACGCCAGGACAAACCCGGCCACCGACCCGGCGTGGGCGGCATCGCTGCAACCGGGCTGGCAGGAAGAGCGCAAGCGCAACTTCCACAACTGGTCGCCGTTCGTCGGCGTGGTGTTCGGCGAACCGGACCTGGTATGCGACTTCTGGACCGAGCTCGGGCGCAATCTGACCGCCCGGATCGCGTCGAGCCCGGATCCCGCGTCGGTGGGCATCGAGCAGATCATGGCGTTCCGTGAGGAAGAGGACTTCAAGATCATGGAGCGGCTGCGCCGCCTCGTGGCCGAGATCGTCGAGGACCCGGCCACGGCCGAGGCGCTCAAGCCGTACTACCGCTTCATGTGCAAGCGGCCGACATCCAGTGAGCACTACCTGGCCACGTTCAACCGCCCGAACGTCACGCTGGTCGATGTGTCGGAGACCAAGGGCGTGGAGCGGCTGACGGAGAAGGGGATCGTCGCCGACGGCGTCGAATACGAGGTCGACTGCGTGATCTTCGCCAGCGGCTTCGAGATCTCGACCGAGATCAGCCGCCGGTTCGCGATCGAGTCCATCGTTGGCCGTGACGGGGTGTCGCTGTTCGACCACTGGCACGACGACTACAAGACCCTGCATGGCATGACGAGCCGGGGCTTCCCCAACCAGTTCTTCATGGGCTTCATCCAGGGGGGCGTCTCGGCTAACACCACCGCGATGTTCGAGCAGCAGGCCGAGCACATCGCCTACATCATCGCCGAGGCGCAGAAGCGCGGCGCGACGACGGTCGAACCAAGCCAGGGAGGCCAGGATGCCTGGGTCGCGACCATCAGCGAGCTCAGGATGGACAACTCGGCATTCGAACTGTCCTGTACGCCCGGCTATTACAACAACGAAGGGCAAGGCGGGGCCAAAGACAACGGGTCGTTCCTCGGCGATTTCTACTCGCCCGGCTTCTACGCCTTCGACGATCTGATCGCGGAATGGCGGGCCAACGGCGACCTCGACGGCCTGGAACTCGGAAACTAGATGGCCCAGGCACGATTCGACGATCGCGTCGCCGTCGTCACCGGCGCCGGCCGCGGGCTCGGGCGCGAGTACGCGCTGCTGCTCGCCAGCCTCGGCGCCAAGGTCGTGGTCAACGACCCCGGCGGGGCCCTGACCGGTGAGGGTGACGACATCGGTCCGGCCCAGCAGGTGGTCGACGAGATCACCGCGGCGGGCGGGGAAGCGATTGTCTCGACCGAGTCGGTGGCCACCGCGGTCGGCGGCCAGGCGATCATTGCGGCGGCAACGCGGCACTATGGCCGCATCGATGTGCTGATCCACAACGCCGGGATCGTGCGGAGCTCACCGTTGGCCGAGATGACGACCGAGGATTTCGACGCGGTACTCGACGTGCACCTGCGTGGGGCGTTTCACGTTGTGCGGGCGGCATTCCCGGAGATGTGCCACGCCGGCTACGGTCGCATCGTCCTGACGTCCTCCATCGGAGGGCTGTACGGCAACCACGCGGTGGCCAACTACGCGGCCGCCAAGGCGGGGATCACCGGGCTGTCGAACGTCGTCGCGCTGGAGGGTGCCGAGCACGGGGTGCGCTGTAACGTCATTGTCCCCGCGGCGGTGACCCGGATGGCCGAAGGGCTGGACACCTCGGCCTACCCGCCGATGGGTGCCGAGCTCGTCGCGCCGGCCGTCGGGTGGCTGGCTCACGAATCCTGCTCCATCACCGGGGAGATCATCACCGCGATCGCGGGCCGGGTCGCCAGGATCGCCGTCGTGGAATCGGCGGGCGTCTACCAGCCGGCGTGGACCGTCGCGGACATCGGCGAGCGCATCGACGCGATCCGCGATATCAGCGATCCGCTGGAATTCCCGGTGGTGCCGGACGGGCACAGCGCTCATATCGGCCACAGCTTCTCGATGGCAAAGGGCACAGAATGACCAGCACCGGCCCGCTGGCGGGCGTCCGCGTGATCGACCTGACCGCTATGGTGATGGGCCCCTACTGCACGCAGATCATGGCCGACATGGGTGCCGACGTCATCAAGGTCGAGCCGCCGGCCGGCGATGACACCCGCTATGTCTCGGTGGGGCCCGCCCCCGGACTGAGCGGGGTGTTCGTCAACGTCAACCGCGGAAAGCGCAGTGTGGTCCTGGATCTCCGCTCCGACGAGGGCAAGGCCGCACTGCGCGCGCTGATCGCCGGAGCGGACGTGTTCATCCACTCGATGCGTGCGAAGGCGATCACCAAACTCGGATTCGGGTACGACGAGGTCGCTGCCCTCAACCCGTCGATCGTGTACACCAACTGCTACGGCTACGGACGGCGCGGCCCGGAGCGTGACCGGCCCGCCTACGACGACACCATCCAGGCCGAATGCGGACTGCCTGCCGTGCAGGCCGAATTGACCGGCGAGGCCAACTATGTCGCGACGATCGTGGCGGACAAGGTCGCCGGGCTGACCGCGGTTTACGCGACGACGATGGCGCTGTTTCACCGCGAACGCACCGGCGAGGGCCAGGAAGTCGAGGTCGCGATGTTCGAGACGATGGCCTCGTTCATGCTCGTTGAGCACGCCAACGGCGCGATGTTCTCCCCGCCGCTCGGGCCGGCGATGTACCACCGCACCGTCGCCCCCAACCGCAAGCCGTATCGGACCAAGGACGGCTACATCTCGGCGCTGATCTACAACGACCGGCACTGGGCGAGCTTCATCACCGCGGTACAACCCGCCTGGAACACCGAGCGCTACGCCACCTTGGCGGCCCGGGCCGCCGAGATCGACACCGTGTACTCACTGGTCGCGCAGACCATGACCGAACGCACCACCGAGGAGTGGCTGACCTTGTTCGTCGAGCTGGAGATCCCGGCGGCACCGCTGAACACCCCGCAGGCACTGTTCGACAGCGAACAGCTCAATGCTGTCGGCTTTTTCGAGACGATCGATACTCCGCAGGGTCCGGTCCGGATGCCGGGAGTGCCGACGTGGTTCTCGCGCACGCCGGGACGCATCGCCGGACCGACCCCTGAACTCGGGGCCGACACCGCCGCGGTGTTGGCGGAGTTGGGGCTGGCGGAGGTGGAGAGCGCATGAGCCCGCGGCGGCGACGATGCAGAGCGAGGCACGAGCGATGAGGAGGAGCGCCGCATGAGCCTAAGTTTTGAGATGGGGGAGTCGGCGGACGCACTACGCTCACAGCTGCGCGGCCTGGTGAAAGACCATGTCCCCGAAGCCTTCCTCGGGGCGTTCACCGACGACCCCGCCGATCTGGAAGTGGCGCAACAGTTCTGCCGGACACTGGCCGAGCACGAGTTGCTCTGCCCGGCGTGGCCGCAGGAGTTCGGTGGTCGTGGCGTCTCGGTATGGGAGCAGACCGTGGTGCGCGAGGAGATGTGGGCGCACCACGAACCCCGCGGCGCCCAGTACATGGGTGTCAACTGGGTGGGGCCCATCATCATGCGACACGGCACCGACGAGCAGAAGCGCAAACATCTCCCGCCCATCGCCCATGGCGAAGTGATCTGGTGCCAGGGCTTCTCCGAACCGGAGGCCGGTTCGGACCTGGCGTCACTGCGGACCGCCGCGCGTCGTGATGGCGACGGCTGGCTGGTGAGTGGCCAGAAGATCTGGACGTCCTACGCGACCATGGCGCAGTGGTGTTTCCTGCTGGCCCGGACGACCAAGGGTGAGAAGAAACAACAGGGCCTGACGATCTTCCTGGTGCCGATGGACAATCCGGCGATCCAGGTACGGCCGATCCGCGCCATGTTGGGCCCGCATCACCTCAACGAGGTGTTCTTCGACGATCTGCGGGTCACGGAAGCCGATGTGCTCGGCACCGTCGACGACGGCTGGTCGATCGTGCAGGAGGTGACCTCGTTCGAGCGGGTCGGGATCGCCCGCTACGCGCGATGTGAGCGGCTGCTGACGGCGGCGCCTGCGGTGCTCGGCGACCGGTGGGACCAAGTGCCTGCCGAACTGCGTGGCCGGTGGGTGCGGATGTTGACGCACTGCCGTCGTGCGCGGCTGATGGCCTACCGCATCGTGGAACTCCAGAACACCGGGCAGGTTCGCCCCGGCGACGCCGCCGCCTACCGGATCGCGGTCACCAAGCTGGATCAGGACAGCGCCGAGGTGTTGATGGACATCGCCGCCGCGGTGTCACACGACGATCCGCGGGCGAAGTGGTTTCTCGACGAGGTCGAGGATCACTGGAAATACTCGCAGGCATCGACGGTCTCGTCCGGCAGCATCGAGATGCAACGAATCCTGTTGTCGCGCAGCATGCTGGCAGGTGTCAAGTGATTCTGGACATCTCCGAGGATGCGATTGAGTTCGGCCGCGAGGCACTTCGTGCGTTCGACGCCGCGGGCGGCGACACGCTGGTACAGCAGGCCGAAGCCAAACCCGACAGCAGGGAGTCACTGGTCGGCCCGGTCCTGGCGGGTCTGGGCGCGTGGGAGCTCGACCCGCGCACCGATACCGACGGCCTGGAGGCGGCCGCGGCACTGTGCCGCAGCGCGGGGTACTGGGCGTTGCCGTATCCGGTCGCGGAGCGGTTGTCGGCGCCGACGGACCTGGACGTCGGTGGCCTGGTCGTCGTGGCGGGACCCCGCCCGTCGGCGGCGATCGCCGGAGTTCAATCACGTTGGGCGGCAGTGACTCTAGATGGGAAACGCAGCACGGTGACCGGTCAGGGCGTAGCCGGGCCGGCGTTCGTCACCGAACTGGAGTTGGCCGACATCGACGAGAACGGTGCGGGCGACATCGCGCTGCCACTCGTGCTGAGTGCCTGGACCCTGCTGGGCATGCTGGATCGCGCGATCGGGTTGACCATCGCCCATGTCAGCCTGCGCAAGCAATTCGGTCAGACCCTGTCGGGTTTCCAGGGCGTGCAGTTTCAGCTGACCGACGCCGAGGTGGAGCGCAGTGGCGTGGACATCCTCGCCAAGTACGCGCTGTGGAGCATCGCCACCGGTCGACCTGAGGCTCTCGACGATGCGCTGGCGTTGCGGCTGGCCGCCATCGAGGCCGCCGAGGTGGTGTTCCGGGTGTGCCATCAGCTGCACGGCGCGGTCGGCTTCTGCGATGAGACGACGTTGTCCTGGCTGTCGCGCTACAGCCAGCCGCTGCGCCGCCTGCCGCTGGGGCTGTCGGCCACCCGAGAGTTGTTGGCGCACCGTGTCGGTGGGCACGGGCTGACAGGACTGTTCGCATGAGGGTCGTGGTGCTCGGCACCGGGTTCGGTAAGCACGCCGCCGCGCCGGTGTACGAAAGTCTCGGCCTCGACGTCGAGGTGATCAGCCCCCGCGACGAGGCGGCCGTGGAAGCCGCTCTGGCGTCGGACGTCGACCTGGTGTCGGTTCATTCGCCGCCGTTCATGCATGTCGAACACGTGCTGGGGGCGATCGATCACGGGCACGCCGTGTTGTGCGACAAACCGTTCGGCCGCAACGCGGCCGAGGCCGAGATGATGCGCGACCGCGCACGGGACGCCGGGGTACTGCACTTCCTGAACTTCGAGTTCCGCTACAACGAGGCGTGGGCGAAGCTCAAAACGCTCGCCGACGACGGAACAATCGGCACACCAGCGCATTTGAACTGGACGTTCTATGGAAGCGGTATGCGTGGGCGCAGCTACGGCTGGATCAACGACCGCGAGCGCGGTGGCGGTTGGATCGGCGCCTACGGGTCGCACCTGATCGACTTCACGCGGTGGCTGTTCGACAGTGAGGTGGCCGACTGCGGGGGTGTGACGCGTATCGACGGGTCGCCGCCCGAGGCCACCGCCGAGGATGCCTACTCGGCCTGGTTCACGATGGCCAACGGCTGCACGGCCGCACACGACACGGGCTTCGCCGGGGCGGTTCCGCTCACACCGCGTGCGACGCTGCTGGGCAGTGCCGGCTCCATCGAGCTGACCGCCGACACGTCGCTCGTGGTGTATCGGCCCGGCGAGGATCCGCAGACTTCTCTATTTCCTCCTGCACCACGGCGATCGCCGCCGCCTGCGCTGTCGTCGTTCCTCGGCGAGGTCATCGACGCGATCCGGACCGGCACACAGATCGCCCCCTCGTTCGACGACGGTGTGGCGGTGGCGCACACCATGGACCAGTTGCGGGCCAACTCATGACGAACCTGGACGACTTCCGGGCGACGGTCCGCGCGTGGTGTGAAACCCACGTGCCCGCCGACTGGCGCGCGACCCAAACGGGGGCCGGCGAGGCAGAATTCGCGGCGTTCCAGAAGGCGTGGTTCGCCGAGCTGCATGCGGCTGGTTTCGCGGTGCCGCACTGGCCCGCCGAGTGGGGCGGCGGCATGGGAGTCGACGAGCAGATCGTGCTGTATTCCGAACTGGCGGCCCACGACGCGCCGCGGCTGGTGCTGGCCTTCGTCGGTATCCACCATGCCGCGTCCACATTGCTGGTCGCCGGCACCGACGAACAACGGAAGCGCCACCTGCCCGCGATCCTCGACGGCGAGATCTGGGTACAGGGATTCTCTGAACCCGAGGCGGGATCCGACCTCGCCAGTCTGCGCACCACCGCGCGACGAGACGGCGACACGTTCATCGTCGACGGTCAGAAGCTCTGGGCCAGTGGGGGATTGCACGCGGACTGGTGCCTGCTGCTGGCCCGCACCGACCCGGACGCCCCCAAGCGCCAGGGGATCTCGTACTTCCTGCTGGACATGACCAGTCCCGGTGTGGAGGTGCGCCCGATCCGCAACGCCGTCGGCGACTCGCATTTCTGCGAGATCTTCCTCGACGGCGTGCAGATCCCGGCCGCGAACCTGATCGGCCCGGAGAACCAGGGCTGGCAGGTCGCCCAGGCCACCCTTGGCGCCGAGCGCGGCATGACCATGCTGGAACTGGCTGAACGACTGGGCAATGCGGGCTTCCGCTGGCTGGTGCAGGCCTGCCGGCCGATCGAGGATGCGCGGGTCGCCGACCGGCTGGCACAGTTCGAGATCGAGATCGCCGGGCTGCGCGGGCTGTGCCGGGAGTTGGTGCAGCAGCACGACACCGGTGCGGTCGGTCCCGCGGACGCCTCGGTGGTCAAGCTCTTCTACAGCGAATTACTGCAACGGATGACCGATTTCGGAGCCGAGATCGGCGGCATGGCCGCCCACACCCAACTCACCAAACCGGCCTCCAGCGGCTGGGAGTCCGGCTCGTGGATGCTGGACTTCATCGGCTCGTGGGAGTGGACGATCCCCGGCGGCGCCAGCGAGATCCAGCGCACCATCATCGCCGAACGCGGACTCGGTTTGCCGCGAGAGCCGAGTGCGGTGTGATGGCCACGGAGATAGGCGCTTTCGACGAATTCCATGCCGAGCTCCGCTCGGTGGCCGGCGACCTGCTGGCCAAGGACAGGTCCGCAGCCTGGCCGGTGCTCACCGACGCGGGGTGGGTCGGGCTCGAAGTGCCCGAGGAGTTCGGCGGTGCCGGCGCGACGTTCGCCGAGGTGGCCGTGCTCTGCGAGGAGATGGGCCGGGCGGCCAGCGCAAACAGTTTTCTCGGCAGCGCCGTACTCGCCGTCGGTGTAGTTAATGCGTTGCAGTCCAGCGATACCCGCGATCGGCTGCTGTCCGAGATCGCCGCGGGCAGCGCTCGGGTGGCGGTCGCGTTCGAACCACTCGCTTACGTGCCCGATGCCGAAGGCGCCGACCGGATTCTCGTCATCGACGGCGACCGGGTGGTGGAGACGCAGGCCACCGTCGCACCACAGCCCGTACTGGACGAGACACGACGGCTGGCCGTGGTGACACCTGGCCAGGTCGTCGAAACGTACGCGTTCGACGGGGATCCGCCGACTCAGATCCGCCGGCTGCACGACCGCGCCGCTGTTGCCGTGGCGTGCGACAGCCTCGGCGTGGCGCAGGCCATGCTCGCCGCGACCGTCGCCTACACCAAGGTGCGCCAGCAGTTCGGCAGACCGATCGGCTCCTTCCAGGCCGTCAAGCACGCGTGTGCCGACGCCTACGTCGCGATCTCGGTATCGCGCCAACTCGTCCGTGCCGCAGTGCACGCCGTGACCGACGACCGGCCCGACGCGCGTGTCAAGGCGGCGATGGCGAAGTCGTACGCCTGCGGCGCCGCCGTCGACGTCGCAGGCAAGGCCATGCAACTGCATGGCGGCATCGGTTACACGTGGGAGAGCGGCATCCACGTCTACCTCAAGCGGGCCGCGCTGAACCGTTCGCTGTTCGGCTCGCCCGCGACCTATCGCCAACAGCTCGCTCAACGTTATCTGTAAAGGAATCAAGGAGTTTCGCATGGGTGTACCGGTTTACAAGCGCATTCTCGACCTGTTCGAGGCCGAGGGTGTCAATACTTTGTTCGGCATACCGGACCCGAACTTCGTGCACATGTTCACCGAGGCCGAGGCCCGTGGCTGGTCGGTGGTGGCGCCGCACCACGAACTGAGCGCGGGTTTCATGGCCGAAGCGGCGTCCCGGATGACCGGCAAGCCCGGCCTGTGCATCGGCACGCTGGGTCCGGGCATGGCCAATATCGCCGGTGCGATCCAGTGCGCACTCGTCGAGAACTCGCCGGTGATCTTCCTCGGCGGACAGCGGGCCCGCGTCACCGAACGCCGGGTGCGCCGTGGCCGCATCCAATTCGTCCAGCAGGAACCACTTTTCGCGGCGTCGGTCAAGTACAGCAGCTCCATCGAGTACGCCGATCAGACCGACGAGATCATCCACGAGGCCATCCGCAAGGCGATGTCGGGCACCCCGGGCCCGACCTACGTCGAGTTCCCGTCGCACGTGATCCTCTCCGAGCTCGATGTCGCCGACGCACCGCCGCCCAGCGCCTACCGGCTGGTCAATCAGGGAGCAGGCAGCCGTGAGGTGGCCGAGGCCGCGGCACTGATCCGCGAGGCCAAGAGCCCGGTGCTGCTCGTCGGCCACGGGGTGCACACCTCCCGCACCCAGCAGGAGGTCAGGGAGCTGGCCGAACTGATGGCCTGCCCGGTGATCCAGACCTCGGGCGGCACGTCGTTCATCCCCGGCCTGCAGGACCGAACGTTCCCATACCTGTTCTCACCGGCGGCCAACGAGGCCGTCGAAGAATCGGACTTGTGCGTCGCCCTGGGTACCGAACTCGGGGAACCCATGCACTACGGCAAGACTCAGCACTGGGCGGCCAACAACGCGAGCCGCAAGTGGGTCTACGTCGAACAGGATCCGACAGCGATCGGTGTCAACCGGCCCGTCGACGTCGCGCTGGTGGGCGATCTGCGCGGTGTGGTGCCGCAGCTGGTCGAGGCACTTCGCGACACCCCGCGTGCCCCGTCTGCCAACCTGGAGAACCTGATCAAGGCCGACGCCGCCGAGCTGGTCCGCGTCGCCGAGGAGGCACCGCGCGGCCGTACCCCGGTGCACCCGGCCCGCTACGTGGTCGAAGCCACCAAGGCGTTCGACGAGTACACGGAGGACGGGATCATGGTCCGCGACGGCGGTGCGACCGTGATCTTCCAGTGGACCTATTCGCAGACCAAGCCGCGAGACGTGATCTGGAACCAGAACTTCGGCCACCTCGGCACCGGGCTGCCGTACGCGGTGGGCGCCTCGGTGGCCGAGGGCGGCACGCGTCCGGTCATGTTGCTGACCAGTGACTCGGCCTTCCTGTTCCATATCGCCGAATTGGAGACCGCGGCCCGCCAGAACCTGCCGCTGGTGTGCGTGGTCGGCGTGGACCACCAGTGGGGCCTCGAAGTCGGGGTCTACAAGCGCACTTTCGAGCAGCCGTCGCCGCAGCCCGGCGTGCACTGGAGCAAGGACGTCCGGATGGACAAGATCGCCGAGGGCTTCGGATGCCACGGCGAGTACGTCGAGAAAGAAGACGAGATCGGCCCGGCGATCAAGCGCGCCTACGCCAGTGGCAAAGTCGGTGTGGTGCACGTGTGCATCGACCCGAAGGCCAACTCCGAGGAGATGCCGAAATACGACCGATTCAGGACCTGGTACGCCGAAGGCACTCAGTGAAAACCCGACCAGTGACAGGATGCTTCCATGCGTGAATATCTGAAGTTCTATATCGATGGCCAGTGGGTTGACCCGGTCGAGCTGAAGACCCTTGACGTCGACAACCCCACCCTCGAACAGGTCGGCGGCACGATCGCCCTGGGCTCCGACGCCGACGTGGACAAGGCCGTCAAGGCCGCCCGCAAGGCCTTCAACACCTGGTCGCAGTCGACGCGGGAAGAGCGCCTCGACGTGCTGCAGGCGCTGCTCGCCGAATACCAGAAGCGCTCCGGCGATCTCGCGGCCGCGGTGCACGAGGAGATGGGTGCGCCGGAGGGGCTGGCCGCGGGGCCGCAGGTCATGATGGGCCTGGCTCACCTGGCCACCGCGATCGACGTGCTCAAGAACTACTCCTTCGAGGAGCCGCACGGCGCCACGATGGTCGTCAAGGAACCGATCGGGGTGTGCGGGCTGATCACGCCGTGGAACTGGCCGATCAACCAGATCGCCTGCAAGGTGTTCCCGGCGCTGGCGGCGGGCTGCACGATGGTGCTCAAGCCGTCGGAGGTCGCACCGTTCTCGGGGCAGATCTTCACCGAGGTCGTGGACGCGGCGGGGCTGCCGGCGGGCGTGTACAACATGGTCTTCGGCGACGGGCCCGGAGTGGGTGCCGCACTGTCCAGCCATCCCGGCATCGACATGGTGTCGTTCACCGGATCGACGCGCGCCGGTATCGAGGTCGCCCGTAACGCCGCTCCGACGGTCAAGCGGGTGGCCCAGGAGCTCGGCGGCAAGAGCCCGAACATCGTGCTGGACGACGAGGCCTTCGCCCAAAGCGTTGCGGCCGGTATCTCGGTGATGATGGTGAACTCGGGCCAGAGCTGTAACGCCCCGTCCCGGATGCTGGTGCCCAAGACCCGGCTCGAGGAGGCCGTGACGGTGGCCCGCGCGACCGCCGAGGGTGTCAAGGTCGGGGACGCCTCGGATACGTCGGCGATCGGGCCGGTGGCCTCGAAGGCGCAGTTCGAGAAGGTCCAGGGGCTGATCCAGAAGGGCATCGACGAGGGCGCGACGGTGGTCGCGGGCGGCACCGGCCGCCCCGACGGCCTATCCACCGGCTATTACGTCAAGCCGACGGTGTTCGCCGACGTCAACAACGACATGACGATCGCCCGCGAGGAGATCTTCGGGCCGGTGGTGTGCATCCTCGGTTACGACGACCTTGATCAGGCCATCGAAATCGGCAACGACACCGACTACGGCCTGTACGGGTATGTCTCGGGCGCCGACCTGGACCAGGCTCGCGCGCTGGCGCGGCGGATCCGGGCCGGTGCGGTGACCATCAACCACGCGTTCGACATCAGCGCGCCGTTCGGTGGCTACAAGCAGAGCGGTAACGGCCGGGAGTGGGGCGAGGAGGGGCTCGACGAGTTCCTCGAGTCCAAGTCCGTCCTGGGCTTCGCACCGGCGGAGTAGTCGTTACCATCGGCACTCATGCGAGTGCTGGTGCAGCGGGTCACATCGGCGTCGGTGTCGGTGGGTGGCGAGGTGGTCGGGGCAATCCGGCCGCCGAGCCAGGGCTTGCTGGCCCTGGTCGGTGTCACCCATTCCGACACCGGCGACATCGCCCGTCGGTTGGCTGAAAAGCTCTGGCAGTTAAGAATTCTCGACGACGAACGGTCGGCGGCCGACGTCAACGCACCGATCCTGGTGGTCAGTCAGTTCACGCTGTACGCCAACACGATGAAGGGCCGCAGGCCGACGTGGAATGCGGCCGCACCGGGTGCCGTCGCCGAACCGCTGGTCGGGGTGTTCGCCGATGCCCTGCGCGGGCTGGGCGCCCACGTCGAAACCGGGGTGTTCGGGGCCGATATGCAGGTCGAGCTCGTCAACGACGGGCCGGTCACCGTGCTGCTGGAGCTGTAACCCCCAGCGTCTGTAGCGGTTTGGCGGCGGTCTCGCGAACGGTGAGGACCGCGAGCAGCGACACCACCGCGGCGATGACGACGTAAATGCCTGCGGCATAGTCGTTGCCGGTGCGGGCGGCCAGCAGGGTGACCACGTACGGCGTCGTACCGCCGAACACGGCGACCGACACGTTGTAGCCGATCGACAGGCCGCTGTAGCGCACCCGGGTGGCGAACAGCTCGGCCGCGGCCACCAGCGACACCGAGACGAACACCGCCTCGATGGCCGCGAGTAGGCAGTGCGCCAGGATCGCGGTGGCCAACGATCCGGAGTTCAGCAGTAGGAATGCCGGGTACGACAGCACCGCGAAGCCGACGGCGCCGCCGATCAGCAGCGGTCGCCGCCCGATCCGGTCCGAAAGCGCCCCCAGCGGCAGGATGAGAAGCAACGCGACCACGCTCGCGGTGGTGATCGAGACGAACGAGGCCGTCTTCGAGAAGTGCAGCGTCTTGATGAAATACGTTGGCAGATAGGTGAACACCACGTAGAAGCCGACATTGTGGATGATCATCAGGCCGATCACCTGAAGGATCGGTACCCACGCCTTGGTGACGGCCTCCCGAAGTGGCGAGGCGGCCACCTCGTCGGCCTCCGACAGCTCGGCGAAGGCCGGGGTGTCGTCGAGTCGCAGCCGGATGTAGAGGCCGACGAGGCCGAGCGGGCCCGCGATCAGGAACGGGATCCGCCAGCCGTAGGTCTCCATGGCGCCATCGGGGAGGACGGTGGTCAGCAGCGTCACCGTGACCGAACCGAGCAGGAACCCCAGGACCGCCGACCACACCAGGAACGCCACCACGAGGCCGCGCCGCCGATCGGAGGAGAACTCGGCGAGATAGCATGCGCCGCCGCCATATTCGCCGCCGGCGGAGAACCCCTGCAGGCAGCGCAACAGCAGCAGTAACAGCGGGGAGAACACGCCGACGGAAGCGTAGGTGGGCAGCAGGCCGATCGCCAGCGTCGAGCCCGACATCAACAGGATCACGATGGCCAGCACTCGCTGCCTGCCGATGCGGTCGCCCAGCGGTCCGAAGAAGAACCCGCCGAGCGGACGCATGAAGAACGCCGCGGCGAAGATCGCGAATGTGTTCAACAGGGCGGCGGTCTCGTTGCCCGGCGGGAAGAACTTCACCGAGATGATCGTGGCGAGAAACCCGTAGATGGCGAAGTCGTACCACTCGACCGCGTTGCCGATCGACGCGCCCGTGATCACCCGACGGAGGGGAGATGTGTTCGCTATGTGATCACCGGTCGGCAAAGTGTCTTCTCCTGCAATCGAAGTCACCAGCACCATAACCGGCTGAGGCGTCTACAACCCCATCTTCAGGCCCGCGCCCGCATCGACGAACAGTTGTTGGCCGGTTACATAGCGAGATTCGTCCGACGCCAGGTACACCACGGCATGCGAGACGTCGGCGGGATCCACGTAGGGAACGGGGATCGCCTGCATGAAGGGGAACGTCACCTCGGCGTCGGAACGTGTCGGATTCGGCAAGTCGGGGCGAAACGTCTTGTAGGTGTTCTCGTTGTGCAGCATGTCGGTGTCGACGTTCGTCGGATGCACGGCGTTGACGCGGATGCGCTGTGGTCCGAGCGTGAGGGCGAGCGCCTTGGTGTAGTCCCTGATCATTGTTTTGGACAGGGTGTACGCGGCCCCGCCGGGGCCCTTCAGCGTGGCACCGCCGATCCCGGTCGGCGGTATCAACCCGGCGACCGATCCGGTGACGATCACGGAGCCGCCGGCGTGGAGATGGGGCAATCCGACGTGAACGGTGTTGACCACGCCGATGAAGTCGACGTCGAACGCGTCGATGAATCCCTGTGCCGAGATGTGTTCTCCCAGCGGCATGATCGCGGCATTGGCGACGATGACGTCAAGGCCGCCGAGCTCGGACACCGCGTCATCGAAGGCTTTCTTGAGCGCGACGCGATCGCGCACGTCGACCTGGGCGGTCACGACCCGTCGGCCGGATTTCTCCACCAGATCTTTTGTCTCTTCCAGATCGGCCGGTGTTGCCATGGGATATTCGGCCGTGGCGATGTCGGCGCAGATGTCCAGGGCGATGACGTCGGCACCCTCGTCGGCCGCGTGCACCGCGTGGCTGCGTCCTTGGCCCCGCGCGGCACCGGTGATCGCCACGACTTTCCCGCTGAGACGGTTCATCGCCGGCTCCTCTCTGTTCGCCTACGACGCGGAACGGCGTGCCGAACGTCGGGGTGCCGCGGCGTTGCCGACCGATTCCATCGCCCCGGTCATTCGCGGGTAGACGACCGCCGGGCCGACCCAACGGGCCAGGAACACGCGCAGATTCGCCCCGGCGCGCGGGGCCTGGTTGCTGTCGACGAGGAACGAGTAGAGGATCCTCAGCAGGAACTCGGCGAGCTCGCTGAGCGACTCCTCGTCGAAACCGTTGGCGTCCCAGTCGACGTCGTACCGGTGAAGCATCGAGCGACTGAAGGCCAGCGCGGTGTCGGCGGTCAAGGACGGGGCCATCTCGCCGCGCGATCCCTGGCTCAGCATGAAACCGATGCGGTCATCCTTCGACAGGTTCTCGATCGCGAACGCGAGCCCCTCGACGACCGCGGTAACGGCGTCGGTTTCACCGCCCACATGGTTGGCCAACTGTTCGAGGAAGCCGTTGCCGGAGCGCATGGCCGTCGCGAGCAGGAGCGCTTCGGTTCCGGGGAAGTAGCGGTAAACCGTCTGCCGCGTCACGCCCAGCGTGCGGGCGACATCGGCGATGCGCATCGCGGATCCGCGCTCGGCGACGATCTCGTCGGCCGCATCGAGAATTCGGCTGATCGCCTCCTCGTCGGAGGTCGGTGTGTTGCCCGACCACCCATGGCGACGTGCCACTATGCGCCTACCTCAGACATGGCGTGATCATATCGGCGCACCGACCGAATACCAGCGGGCCGCGCTCTTGGGCTCGTGTTCGTATCTGTCGAACCAGCGCGCGGCAAAGGGCGGAAGGTCTTCGAAGGCGGGGTCATGGCTGGGCCCCTGCGACCGGACCAGACCGGTCAGCATCGCGAGCATCTCCCGCTTCGGCACCCCCGCGTACGTGGCCTGTCCCGGGCCGGTGAGCCGCCGAGCGGCCTGTGCGGCCGCCCGCATGGCCCGAGGTTTCATCGTGTCGGGCAGGAGCTGGCCGTAGTGGCCGCCGTCGGCCTCCGGCACATGCTTCTGGAATCCGCGGGACACGATCGAGAGGACTTCACTGAGGTGTTTGACCACGGCGCCGATCGTCTTCACCCGGTACCAGAAGTCGCCGTGCACGGCGTCGTAGACCATGAGCGCGGAGCTGCGATGCTCGATCTCCTCCACGAAGTGCCAGAGAAACAGTGACGCGACCCGCTCGTCGCCCGGCGCGAACAGCTTGTCCTCGTGGTCGAGGAACACCTTGAAGTACGGCGTGAAGGTGTTCTCGATGACTGCGGTATAGGCCAGCCGCCACGCCAAAGGCTTTGTGGCCGTTAGCCGGTCGTACGACGCGATGACCTCGTCCATCGTCTCCTGCAGGCCCGGCCAGCGCCGGATGAGTGCGCGGAAGTGACTCATGTGCGCGGCCGAGTGCTGCGCCTCCTGGCGCAGGTAGTCGTTCGCCTCGTCGGCTTGCCGTTGATCGCGGATCAGCGGGATCGCCTCGCGGGTGGCATCGACGATGAGTTTCTCGAAGCCTGGTGCGAAGAAGGTGATCAGGTTGCACTGCATCGAGAACGCCGGCCGTTCCGGATTCCAGTTGAAAGGCACGTCGTCACCGCCCAGATCGAATCGGACACGTCGTACTTGCAGGTTCGACATCGTCGAGCTCCTTGGGTCGAGGGTCGAATTCTTAGACCATACGCCTTGTTGATTATGTATGGTTAACGAATGGTTGGTCACACCGACAGCAGCGCGCTCCTCGGTCTGCCGTTCGACGATTCCGATGACGTGATCCGCGACGCCGTCGCCGAGGCGAGCGTCCCGGCTCTGCTGATGTCGATGGTCCACATGACCGGCGACTTGTCGCTGCTCGAGGAACTGCCGAAACCCTTCATGCTCATCGCGATGGACCTGCAAGGGGCGATGAGCGAGCCCGACAAGCAGAAGGTCCGCGATCGCGCGATCGAGGTGATCCGCGACTATCGGGATCGCGGCTGCCCGTCCCCATTCGTCCCGAACGCCGACCAGATGCGGGTGATGCTCGACGTGATGTCGGCGGGGGCGGTGGGCGAGGAGTTCGTCGACTACGTCGCGGCGGATCTGCGGTTCAGCGACGCCGATCGGTGCGGTCCGGCGCTGGCCTCGACAGCCGAGGAACGGGCCGACTTCCCGGTCGTCGTGATCGGATGCGGCGAGGCCGGACTGCTGGCGGGGATCAAGCTCAAGGCCGCCGGGGTGCCGTTCACGATCGTCGAGAAGAGGTCTGCGGTCGGCGGAACCTGGCTGGCCAACCGCTATCCGGGGTGCCGCGTCGACATCGCCAATCAGTACTACGCCTACTCGTTCGAGCCGACCGACCACTGGACGCACTACTACTCCGAGCAGCCGGAGATTCTGCGCTACCTGCAGGACGTCGCCGCCCGGCACGATATCGATCCGCACGTGCGCTTCAACACTGCTGTCACCGGCGCGGTGTGGGATGACGAGTCGGCGACCTGGCGAGTGACCATCCGCGGCTCGGACAACGCGGTCGAGGTCCTCACCGCGCGGGCCTTGATCTGTGCCGTTGGCCAATTCAGCAACTCAGTGATCCCGGAGATCAAGGGCGGCAGTACCTTTCGTGGACCGTCGTTCCACACCGCGGACTGGCGCGACGATGTCGAGCTGGCGGGTAAGCGGGTGGCGGTCATCGGCGCGGGCGCCAGCGGATTCCAATTGGTGCCGGCGATCGCGGACACGACCCAGCACGTCGACGTCTACCAGCGCACCCCACAGTGGATGGCGCCCAACCCGATCTATCACGATGCGATCCCGGATGGCGCCCGGTGGGCCATCCGCCATCTTCCGTACTACGGGCGGTGGCTGCGATTCGTGTCGTGGTGGCCGATCGCCGACGCGCTCGACGA
Organism: Mycobacterium sp. BK086; assembly: GCA_004362315.1. GTDB lineage: Bacteria > Actinomycetota > Actinomycetes > Mycobacteriales > Mycobacteriaceae > Mycobacterium. The sequence goes on along the minus strand of SNWL01000005.1, from coordinate 811,086 downwards.
GCAGGTGCAGATCGACCCGGAGTGGGACAACGGCGGTCTGTCGTGCAACGAGTCCAACCACGCCATCCGCGAGATGTTCATCGCCTGGATGCGGGTGTTCTGCTCGGATGAAACGCTGTTGGCCAAGGTCACGCCGAACTACCCGCCGATGGGCAAACGCACGTTGCAGGACAACGGAACCTGGCTCACGACGTTGCAGCGCGATGACGTCGAGCTGATCACCGATGGCATCACGGAGATCATGCCGAACGGTGTCACGACAGGCGATGGGGTATTTCGCCCCGCTGATGTCCTGGTGTGGGCCACCGGCTTCGACGTGAATCATCAACTCGGCCCGATCAATGTGCGTGGCCTCGACGGCGTGGAACTCAACGAGGTCTGGGGCGATTCCGCGTATGCCTACCTCGGCATCACGGTGCCGGAATTCCCGAACTTCTTCTGCATGTACGGCCCTGGCACCAACGCCGTGAACGGCGCGAGCATCATCTACAACTCGGAGTGCCAAATGCGCTACATCATGAGCTGTCTCGACATGGTGATGGCCGGCGGCTTTGCCTCGGCGACCCCGCGAAGGGGCGTGTGCGACGACTACAACCGACGTGCCCAGGAGCGGCTGAGCCAGATGGTCTACAGCCACCCCGCGGTCACCAGCAGCTACTACAAGAACGCTGCCGGTGGTCTGCCCACGCTGTATGGCTTCCGCATCTTCGACTATTGGCGATGGACCAATCGTGTGGATCCCGACGAATACGACCTGCGCTGAGGTCAGCTGACGTTCAGGTAGTCCAGAATGGCGGCACCGACCGCGGCAGGCTGATCGAGCTGAAGGAAATGGCCGGCCCCCGCAATGGTGCGGACTCGGCTGCCCGGCGGCAATGAGTCGATCACCCCGTCGAGATACCCCAGCTGGATGGCGCCGTCCTGCTCGCCGTGGAGCACCAGGATCGGGACGTGGGGGAGCTTGAACCGGAACCGGTGCAGCCCGGCGTATTGTGCTGCGGCGCGGGTGAATCGGACCATCGAGCGGTAGTAAGACACCGCCGCCCGCCGGTGTGTGGTCGACGGTAGCGCCGCGAGCGCCGAGCCGACCCCGTCTGCGACGTCGGTTCCCGGCGGTGACCAGTCCTTCCACAGCCTCGGAATCACCCGGTGCACCACCCGTTCCGGCAGGAACGGCAGCTGGAAGAACAGCACATACCAGCTCCGGCGCAGCTGGATCGCCGTCATCCGCAGGTTCTGCGCGAGCCCCCGACTGACGTTGTCGAAGGCCCGGATCGGCGGGATCGCCATCGCGATGTGTGCGCGGAACGGTGAGCCGGGATAGGCCGCGAGACCGTTGACGGTGAAGGCACCCCAATCGTGGCCGATCAGAACGGCATCGCCGGGGCTTCCGAGGTGGGCATGCAGGTCAACGAGATCGCTCATCAGCGCCCCGAGGTGATAGTCACCGTCCGGTGCCGGTCCGGTCGGCGCGTACCCGCGGGTGAACGGCGCGACGACGCGAAACCCGTTGGCAGCCAGCAGGGGAGCGATGGCGTGCCAGCCGTACGCGCTATCGGGAAATCCGTGCACGCACAACGCCAGTCGGCCGTCCGCCGGGCCCCACGACAGCGCGCTCATTCGCAAGTGGGGGAGGTCGAATTCGATCAACTCAGGCTCGGCCATCTCTTGACCATACAATAATGAATAAGTGTATTGTTAGCGCGATGGGCTTCGATGTGGTGATCACGAACGGCCGCTACTTCGATGGAACGGGTGGCCCGTCGGCGATCCGCAATATCGGTATCCGCGACGGGCACATCGCCGCGGTCACCGACGAGCCGATCGAGGGTGCCGAGGAGATCGACGCGTCCGGCCAGTGGGTGATGCCCGGGCTGATCGACATCCACACGCATTACGACGTCGAACTGCTCAACGGGCCGGCTCTGCCGGAATCCCTGCGGCACGGCGTCACCACGGTCGTGGTGGGATCCTGCTCGATCTCCACGGTTCACGTCGGTGGCGTCGACGCCGGCGACCTGTTCGGCCGGGTCGAGGCGATTCCGCGTGACTACGTCATCGCCGCCATCGACCAACACAAGAACTGGTCGAGCGCCGAAGAATACGTTCGCGCCCTCGAGTCCCGTCCGCTCGGGCCCAATGTCACCGCCTTCCTTGGTCATTCCGATATGCGCACCGCGGTGATGGGGCTCGAACGCGCGACCACCAAAGCGGACCAGCCGACTAAGACCGAGCTCACCAAGATGGAGCACTGGCTCATCGAGGCACTCGATGCCGGCTTCATCGGGCTGTCATCCCAACAACTGCTGTTCGACCGGCTCGATGGCGATGTCTGCCGGTCCCGCACGTTGCCTTCGACGTACGTCAAGCGCAAGGAGATGCGTCGGCTCACCCGGCTGGTGCGCAAGCGTGGGCGCGTCCTGCAGAGCGGGCCCGACATCCAGCACCCGCCCCGGGTGGCGGCACAGCTCGCGCGGTCGATCGGCGGGCTGCGCCGGCCGTTGAAGATCAGCTTCCTGGCCGCCGCCGACGCCAAGTCGAATCCGATCGGGCACCGGATCCTCACCGGCGCGGCGCGCCTCATCAATGCGCTCGACGGTGACTTCCGATGGCAACACCTGCCGGTGCCGTTCGAGGTCTACGGCGACGGCATCGACCTGGTGATTTTCGAGGAGCTCGGTGCCGGGGCGGCAGCGCTGCATCTGCGCGATGAGGTCGAGCGCAACGAGCTGATGCGTGACGAGGCCTACCGGCGCCAGTTCCGGAAGGACTACGACAACAAGTTCAAGATCGGCGCCTGGCACAAGGACTTCTTCGATGCCGACATCGTGTCGTGCCCGGACCGGTCGCTGGTGGGTAAGACCTTCGGCCAGATCGGCCTCGACCGCGACCTGCATCCCGTCGACGCGTTCCTGGATCTCGTCTTGGAGCACGGTCGCGCATTGCGGTGGCGCACGGTCATCTCCAACCATCGGCCCAAGGTGCTGAAGAAACTGGCCGTCGATCCGGGTGTCCAGGTCGGCTTCTCCGATGCCGGCGCCCACCTGCGCAATATGGCGTTCTACAACAGCGGGTTGTGTCTGCTGCGGCATGTTCATCAAAGCGCGCAGGCCGGAGCGGAATTCATGACCGTCGAGCATGCGGTGCACCGGCTGACGGGCGAACTGGCCGACTGGTATTCGCTGGACGCGGGGCATCTGCGTGTCGGCGACCGTGCGGACGTCGCGGTCATCGATCCGGCACACCTGGACGAATCACTGAGTGTCTACGCCGAGGAATCCGTCGAACAGTACGGCGGGCTGAGTCGCATGGTGAATCGCAATGACGACACCGTTGCTGCGGTTCTCGTCGGCGGCCGAACGGTTTTCCGCAACGGGGTCCCGACCGAATTGGTGGGGACCGAGCGCACCGGCAGCTTCCTGCGCGCCGGGCGAAAGGTTCCGGCACCCCGGGTTGCGGCGGGTGCGACGACCGGTGGGTGATCTCGACTACGCCCAGTTCGATCCGGAACTCCGGACATTCGCGCGCGTACTGCCGAAGGGGTACGCACTGCACCGGGGTTTGACGCTGCCCCGCGCCCTGATGGGTTTCGCGGCCCGGGTCGGGAAGGTACGCGATGTCGACGTCGCGGTCGTGAAACCGGCTGTCACAGTGCGGGTTCATCGTCCTGTCGGTCAGTCGGCTCCTGGCCCCGCATTGTTGTGGATCCACGGTGGCGGCACGATCATGGGATCGGCCGCCCAAGAGGACCGGTTCTGCCGCAAGCTGGTCAACTTCACCGACGTGGCCGTGGTGGCGGTCGAGCATCGGCTCGCGCCGGAGCATCCGTACCCCACGCCACTGGAAGACTGCTATGCCGCGCTGCAGTGGATCGCGGCGCAGCCGTGGGTGGACCCGGCACGCATTGGCGTCGGCGGAGCAAGCGCCGGTGGGGGATTCACCGCGGCGGTGGCCCAGCTGGCCCACGACCGGGGCGAGATCGATCTCGCCTTGCAGATGATGGTGTATCCGATGCTCGACGACCGGACACCCGGGGAGCGGACACGTCGGGTGATGTGGACCGCGAGCGACAACCGGCTGGCCTGGCAGTGGTACCTCGCCGGTGCCGACCCGCAGCAGGCCGTACCGGCACGCCGTGCCGACCTCTCCGGCCTGGCGCCGGCATGGATCGGCGTCGGCAGCCGCGACCTCTTCTACGACGAATGCCGCGCGTACGCAGACCGGTTGCGTCAGGCCGGCGTTCAGGTTCACGAGCAGATCGCCGACGGCGCCTTCCATGCGTTCGATCTCATCGCATCGAATGCCGCTGTCTCTCAACGGTTCTTCGCCAGCCAGTGCCGTGCCGTCCGGTCGGCTCTCGTCGAGACGAGGTGAGGTGTCCCATGCCGCGACAGGAAGCCCTGGAACTGACACGCCGGGTACTCAAACACTTCGAGAACGACACCCTGGACGTCGCCGACGACGTCTGGTGTGAACCCCGGGAGGCGTACGTCGACCCGGACCGCTTCGCTGCCGATGTGCAGATGTTGCGCCGGGTGCCGCACGTGATCGGTTGGGCGGGTGAGGTTGCCGCGCCGGGGCAGTACACCACCAAAGACGTGCTGGGCGTACCCGTGCTCGTCGCCCGCGGCAAGGACGGCACGCTGCGCGCATTCGTCAACGGATGCGCCCACCGCGGGGCGCAGGTCGCGGCCGATTGCGGCAAGACACGAATGTTCAGCTGCCCGTATCACGGGTGGAGCTACGGACTGGACGGCCGGCTGGTCGGGACACCAGCGCGAAAAATGTTCGCCGGAGCCGACCTGGAGCAGCGCGGGCTGATCCCGCTGCCGGTCAGCGATCAGGCAGGGCTGCTCGTCGTGGGGCTCTCCAGTGACGTCGACGTCTCCGATGCTCTCGGCGACATCGCAATGCCGTTGTCGGAATACGGCTTTGATCACAATCACCATGTCGAGACCCGGCGTTTCGACCTTGCCTGCAATTGGAAACTCGCCGTCGACGTGAACTTCGAGGGCTACCACTTTCCCTACGTCCACGCCGATACCCTTGATCCATTGGCGTCCAACAACTCCGTCATCGACATCTACGCTCGCCACATTCGCTGGTCCTTCCCATTCCGCGACATCGTGCAGTTCCGCGACCAACCCGAGGCCGACTGGCCCGACCAGTTCTTCGGCACGGTCGTGTACGGGCTGTTCCCGAGCTGTGTGTTGATCGAAGCTCCGGGAACCTCGCAAATGCTGCGGGCCTACCCCGGCAAGAATCCTGGCGAGACCGTTCTCTATCTCTCCATCGGGGCGCCCAAGGAGATCACCACTGACGAGGAGCGGGCCTGGTACAAGATGGGAATCGACGGGGCCGCACAGGTGCTGGACGGCCAGGACTTCCCGATGGCGGCGGCATGCCAGCGTGGGCTCGAGGCCGGTGTCGACCATGTCGTGTTCGGGCGAAACGAGCCGCTGTTGCATCATCTGGCATCGGTCCGGAACCAGGCGCTGGCAGGATGACCGCCATGCTGACATCGTCTCCGATCGAGGTTCCCCAAGCCGACCTCGACGACCTGCAACGCCGCCTCGACTCCGCGCGATTCCCGGCCGAATTGCCGGACAGCGGGTGGGATTACGGCACCGAGCAGGCCTTCCTGCGGACTGTGATCGACCGCTGGCGCGACGGATACGACTGGCGGGCAACCGAAGCCGAGCTCAACCAGTGGGGCTCACACACCACCACCGCGGCCGGCCAGCGGGTGCACCTGCTGCACGTCCGGTCCGACAATGCCGACGCGATCCCAATGGTGCTCGTGCACGGCTGGCCGGGCTCCATCGTCGAATTCCTCGACGTATTGCCCTTGCTGCGGGAACGCTTCCACATGGTCGTCGCCTCGATGCCCGGGTACGGCTTCTCGGGTCCGACCACCCGACGAGGCGTCGATGTCGCAACGGTCGCCGCAGCCGTCGACGACGTGATGGCTCACCTCGGGTACGACCGCTACCTCGCACAGGGCGGTGACTGGGGAGCACTCGTCGTCCGCCATCTCGGCGAGCACCACGCGCCACGGGTGGCGGCCATCCACACCAACATGCTGTTCTCCCCGTTCGATGGCGACCCCGCCGAGACCATGAACGGCGTGACGGAAACCGAACTGGCAGCGGTTGTTTCCTCAGCCCAGCGGATCGTGGACGGAACCGCGTACATGGACATCCAGTCGACCCGGCCGCACTCCCTGGGCTTCGGGCTGGACGATTCGCCGCTGGGCCTGGCCGGCTGGATCCTGGAGAAGTTTCACGCCTGGTGCGATATCCGCGACGGCATGCCGATCCGCACCGATCGGCTGATCGACAACCTGATGATGTACTGGCTCACCGGCACGGCGACGTCGGCGGCGCGGCTCTACTGCGAAGCGAGCCGAGCGGGCAATTCGGCGCTCAGCGACTGGCACGGCCGCGTCGACGTCCCGACCGGGTACGCCGTGTATCCGTTCGAGCTGTTGCAGACACCTCGGGTGTGGGCGGAACGCCGGTACAACCTGGTGCATCACAGCGTGCAGGACCGAGGGGGCCACTTCGCCGCCTTCGAACAACCGGAACTCTTCGCCGCCGACGTCAACACCTACGGCGACACGCTCCGGGACCTCAAGGTGTTCTGAGCCCGATGGGATTTCTCAAAGCCGACTCACCGAAGATCGACTACCCGGCCTGGCAGCGGGGCAGCCGATCCGAACGCCTTCAACCACTGGTGCGTCATATCGCCGAGCGAGGCATGGGAAATCCCGACGTCCTCTACCTGGTGTACATCGTGAAGATCGGGCTGTTCATCCTCGGTGGAATCTGCTTTGCCTTGTCCACCAAGGGAATCGACGGGTGGACCGGCATCACGTCGTGGTGGAGCGAGCCGATCGTCTTCCAGAAGGTCGTGTTGTGGTCGCTGCTGTTCGAGGTGCTGGGCCTGGGCTGCGGATTCGGGCCGCTGACCGGAAAGATCAAGCCACCGATGGGCTCGGTGCTGTACTGGCTTCGCCCCGGCACCATCCGCCTGCCGCCGTGGCCGAACCGGATTCCGCTGACCGCGGGGGATCGCCGGACGGTCCTCGAAGTCGTGCTCTACGCCGGACTGCTGGCGGCGACGCTTTACGCGCTGCTCGCCGACGGCACCGGACCCGTTGCGGCGCTGGGCACTTCGGTTGGCGTACTGCCGACGTGGAACATCGCCCTCATCATCGGATTACTTGCGGTGCTGGGCTTGCGGGACAAGCTGATCTTCCTGGCCTGCCGCGGAGAAGTCTACGGCGCCTTGACCGTGACCTTCCTGCTTCCCGGTCCGGACATGATCGTCGGGGCGAAGCTGGTGATGGTAGCCATCTGGATCGGTGCCGCGACGTCGAAACTGAACAAACACTTTCCCTACGTGGTTGCGACGATGATGGGCAACAGCCCGCTCGTCCGCTGGAAAGGGTTGCGTAAGAGGCTGTATCGCGGCTTCCCGGAGGATATCCAGCCAAGTCTTATTCCGCAGTTGCTCGCGCACGGCGGCACCGTCATCGAGATGGGCATTCCGGTGGTGCTGTTCTTCTCCCGCGGTGGCGTCGTCACCGCCGTCGCGGCGACCGTGATGGTGATCTTCCATCTGGTGATCCTCACGTCGATCCCGTTGGGTGTGCCGCTGGAGTGGAACGTGTTCATGATCTTCGGGATCGGCTCGCTGTTCGTCGCCCACGCGGGCGTCGGTCTCGGCGACGTCGCCCATCCGTGGGCCATCGCGGCGCTGATGGCGGTCATCGTGGTGGCAATCGCATTGGGCAACCTCGCCCCGCCGAAAGTGTCCTTCCTGCCCGGGATGCGCTACTACGCGGGCAACTGGGATATCTCGACGTGGTGCCTGACCGAATCCGCAACGGCGAAGATCCATGCGCAGCGGATCGGCCTCGGCGCGTTACAACACAAGCAGCTGGAGGGGCTGGTCGGCCCGGAGAACGCCGAGATCGCCATGTACCGGGGCCTGGCATTTCGGGCGATGTATGCGCACGGCCGCGCGGTGGTGACCTTGCTGAACCGCGTGCTGCCCGCCGGGCGGGACGGCGACTACGCGATCGTCGAAGGCGAGATGATCGCCGCCTACGCGTTGGGCTGGAGTTTCGGCGACGGGCACCTGCACAACGAGAGCCTGGTCGCGGCGCTTCACAAGCGCTGCCATTTCGAGCCGGGTGAGCTCCGCATCATCATGATCGACGGTCAGCCGATCCACCGGCAACGTCAGCAGTACCGACTCGTCGACGCCGCGACCGGAGAATTCGAGCGCGGCACGTTCGACATTGCCGATCTCGTCGTCCGCCAGCCGTGGCAGGACGACGTGCCGATGCACGTTTAGTCCCGCCGGCCGCAGGCAAGTCCTGGCACACGCGCGTACCAGATCGCAGCACGATCCCTTCATATCGCGCGGATCCGAGTGGTTGACTGGCGAGCGGACGATGCACGGATTGGGGGTGGAGAAATCGGAGCCGATTCGGAGTATGTGGACGCGGATGTCCCCGACGATGTCCGCCGTACCGTGTTGTCCGCTGCCTACGACGAACTGACCCGGTGGGGCCTTGAGCGGTTCGACATCCCCACGATGTGTGCCCGCCACAAGATCGACGAGGGATTGGTCAGGCGCTATTGGGGTGATGGCAGCAAGCTTGCCCTCGACGCGCTGTTGTTCTGGAGCGATGATGTCCTGACGCCGCCGGACACCGGCTCGCTGCGCTGCGACCTCCAGGAACTGGCTCTCATGGTGGCCCGCCAGGTCAACACCGACATGGGCAGAAGCCTGTTACGGGCGATGGTGATGGACGACCGCGCAGCCTTCGCCAACGACACCCGCATGACGTTCTGGTTCAAGCGGTTCAGCGCCATCCGCTCGGTGTTCGACCGGGCCGCCGAGCGCGGCGAGATCCGGCCCGGCGTCGACACGATCGCCGCGATGCAACTGGTGCTGGCGCCGATCAATGTGCGTGCGCTCTACACCAGGGAACAGATCGAGGAGAGCTACTGCGAGGCCGTCGCCGATCTGGTCTGGCACGCCATCGCCGCACGCTGATTGTCCATTTGTTACCGGTCCGCGCCCTGCCGTCGACCCCCGGCGTGAGAACGTAGACCTCTATGCACACGCACAGCTTCGTCACCTATGAAGAATTCGGTCGCCGATTCTTCGAGGTCGCGGTGACCGAGGAGCGTGTCGCGGCGGCATTCGCCGAAATCGCCGGCGGTGAATTCGAGATGGGCCCGATGGCTCAGGGGCCGGCGGGACTGGCCAAGGTCACCGCCAAGGTGAAGATCCAGCAGCCGACTGCCCGGCGCAGCGTGGGCGACACCATCACCTTCAACGTGCGCATCCCGCTGGTGATCGAGCTGATCGTCGATCTGCGCGTCGACAAGCAGCGGTTCACCGTGGACGGCGATATCGCGCTGCGCGCCACCGCGCGGGCGGCCGAACCGCTGCTGCTGGTGATCGACGTCGCCAAGCCACGGTCCTCGGACATCGCCGTCAACGTGACGTCGAAATCGATGCGCGGTGAGATCATCCGCCTCGTCGCCGGGGTCGATGCCGAGATCCGCCGCTTCGTCGCGGCCTATGTCGCCGACGAGATCGACAGCCCGGCATCGCAACAGGCAAAAGTCATCGACGTCGCCGAGGCCGTCGCCTCGGCCTGGGACTGAGGGAGACAACGGTGCGGTTCGTCTTCGTCCACGGTGGATTTCACGCGAGCTGGTGCTGGGATCGCACCATCGCCGAACTCGACCGGATGGGCCACCAGTCGGTGGCGGTGGACCTCCCCGGGCACGGTGCCCGTGTCGACGATCCGTTGGAGGAGTGGACCATTCCGCGCCGTCGCGACGCGATCCTGGAGGTGATCGAGCCCGGCGACGTGCTGGTCGGGCACTCCGGCGGCGGCTTTGACGCGACCGTCGCCGCTGACGCCGCCGTCGACGACGTCAGCCACATCGTGTACCTCGCCGCGGCACTGCCGCGCGAAGGACGCTCCTATCCCGAGGCGATGGCGATGCGCAACACCGAGGACGGCGAATTCGACGGTGACGTCGGAGAGATGTTGGGCTACCTGCATTTCGACGAGGCCGGTGCGATGACGTTCGCCGATTTCCAGGGTGCCTGGCGCTACTTCTACCACGACTGCGACGAGGAGACCGCGCGCTGGGCGTTCGAGCGGCTGGGGCCGGAGAAGTTCGGCGCGGTCAACGACACCCCGGTGTCTGTCCCGCAATTCTGGGCCGCGGATTTACCGCGCAGCTTCATCCGGTGCACCGAGGACAAGTCGATGCCGCGCTGGCTGGCCGACACTGTCACCGAGCGTCTCGGTGTCGAGCAATTGACCATCGACGCGTCGCATTCGCCATTCCTGTCCCGCCCTGCCGAATTGGCCGAACTGCTGGTCCACGCGACCACGACCAAGCCGGTGGCGCCGCTGCAACCGGATTAATCGCGGCGGGGCTTACCGGTCAGATTCAGTGGCAGGCCAACGGCGCTGAGCTGGGTCAGGACGTCCTCGATGCGTCCCCTCGGCACCTCGGCTTGCCATTCCGGCAGGCTGCCGGTCAGATGCAGGGCGCCCGGCCCGAACGACAGGCTCGTCAGTGTCAAGCCGCTGGCCAGCTCCGGCAAGCGCACCGGGTAGGCCGGTGTGCGGGCCGGCAGCAACCACCGGCGCCTGCGGGTCTGGACGGCTCGGGGATGCAGCCACAGCGTCGACCCGTCGAGTTCGACCTCGACCTCGACGCTGCCCAGCCCCGGCCTGCGCGCCCAGCGCAACCGGGCGACACCGTCGTCGTCCACCTGGCCCGACAGCCGGGGAAGCGCATCGGAGAACACCGCATCCAGGGCATGCGTGGAAATGTCCATGCTCACCTCGACCGGTGCGGCCACCAACACTGGCGGAACACCCGGACGCAGATGGACGTTGTGCAGCACCACCGAGGCGTGCTCGAAATACTTTTCGTCCCAATGGATGTCGGTGGCGGCCAGTCGTACATCGTTGAGCTGGCCGACGGCCAGCCTGCGCACGTCGAGCCGGGAGTCGAATTCGGTGACGGTCAGGGTGATGTCCCCGCCGTCCAGCCGCACGGTCATCGTTCGCCCGACCACGAGTCGCTTGACGGTCATGAACAGCGTCCGGTAGGCCACCGCCGCCCCGGAACTCACCGCCGACGACGACCACACCGACGAGAGCATGTCCAGCGGCCGCAGGAGATCGAAGCGGGCCAGGCCCAGTGATCGCGCCATCTAGAGGTCCAGCTCGAGATGACCGCCCTCAGGTGCCCGCGAGACGCAGGTGAGCATCATCCCGGCGGCTTGTTCCGGTTCGGTCAGAAGCGTATCCCTGTGCTGCACAACACCATTGATAACACGAGTGCGGCAGGTGCCGCAGAAGCCCTGCTGACAGGAGTACGGCGCCGCCACCTGCTCGCGCTGCAGCGCGGACAGCAGGGTCTCATGGGGTCCGACCGTCACGGCGGCGCCCGTCGAGGCCACCGTCGCGGTGAAGGTCGTACCGTCGACCACCGGTGCGGCGGCGAACCGCTCGAAATGCAGTTCCACATCGTCGCGGCCGGCCAGCGCGGCCCGGATCGCGGTCAGCATGGGCGCGGGGCCGCAGGTGTACACGGCGACGCCGTCGGGGCAGTCGCCCAGCAATTCGGCGGCGGTGGGCACACCGTGCACGTCGTCGGTCCGGATCGCTATCCGATCGCCGAACCGGCGCACCTCGTCGAGGAACGGGATGGATTCCTCGCTGCGTCCGGCGTAGATCATCGACCAGTCCACCCCGAGACGGTCGGCCAGGGTAAGCATCGGCAGGATCGGGGTGATGCCGATCCCGCCCGCGATGAACCGCAGCCGCTGGGTGGGCGATCCGTAGCCGGGCACCGTGAGCGGGAACGCATTTCGCGGGCCGCTGCTGGTCACCGTCGTCCCGACCCCGAGGCCATCATGCACCTCGATCGAGCCACCACCGCCAGAAGGGATGCGCCGCACGGCAATTCGGTAGGAGGTGAGCAGGTGCGGATCGCCGCACAGTGAATACTGCCGAATCCGTCCGCTGGGCAGGTGGATGTCGAGGTGGGCACCGGGATGCCACGGCGGCAGCGGTCGCCGGTCCGGGGCGGCCAGCGTCAGCGCGACGACGTTCTGATCCCTGGCGACCACCTGACGCTCGACGATCTGCAGCGTGAGCGTGTGGTCACGGCCCGGGGGAGTCGCAGGCCTGCGGATCGCGCCGCTGATCGCCCACAGGGTGGAGATGGCCGCATCGGTGAGTGCCAGCGGAACGTCGTGACGGGTCCGGCCCGAGGCGCTGGGCGGGGACCACCGCAAGCGGGACAACGGTTTCACAGGTGCGCGGCGCGGGCGGCCGGCGAGCTGGCCAGGTAGGCGACGGCCTGCGCGGTGGAACCGACGTCTTCCGGCGAATAGTTCGGCCGGAAGTAGGTCAGGGTCGTGGAGCCGAACAGCTTGCGGTACTTGGGCAACAGACCGCGCTTGGAGTCGTCGGCCCGCAGCTTCTGCATCCGCCACCAGCTCATGTCGAGGGTGGGATCGGTGCGACACAGATACCAGGCGCCGCGGTTGAAGAAGCCGGCGATCAGCATGGCCGCCATGCCCATGGAACGGATCCGGTCGAGGTAGCTGTCATGGAAGTAGACCGCGACTTCGTGGGCGACGTTGCGGTGCTCGACCTCTTCGCTGCCGTGCCAGCGGAACACGTCGACCAGGGTTGGATCGGCGCCGTAGTCGTCCCAGGCGCTGTTGAGGGCGAAGTCGCCGAGCACCGCGGTGTAGTGCTCGATCGCCGCGATCAGCCACAGCCGGTCGCACAGATTGTTCAGGCGGCGCCGTGGATCGGTGGACGTGCTCGGCGAGAGCACCTGGGCGAAGACGTAGTCGAGCTGACGCAGGATCGGTTGGGGGTCCACCCCGCGGGCGACCATCAGGTCTTGGAGCACCTGTTCGTGGACGTCGGCGTGGGTGGCCTCCTGGCCGATGAAGCCACGCATGTCCTCGACCAGCCGGGGATCTTTCACCAGCGGGAGTGCCTCGTTGTACGTCTCCACGAACCAGCGTTCGGCCACCGGAAGGACGACGTTGAGCAGCCCGATCACATTCGACGCGACGGGATGGCCGGGAATCCAGTGCAGCGGGGCCGCGGTGACGTCGAAATCGACCTTGCGGGCCTGGATCTGCACCCGGCCGGGATCGATCTCGTGTTCGAAACGGCGTGGGCGCAGCATGGGCGGAACCTCCCGGCAGTGAGCTGCCGCGAGTTTATCGGACGGGAGCGATCAGCCGACCTGAGTCGGCGTCACCACAACGGTGCCGGGCGCGCCGGGCGTCGGCCGGCTGCCGCCGTCGGCCGGGATCGGCGGCGCGCTGCCTGCCGAGCTGGGCGGCGGGGCATCGGGCTGGGCGGCCTTGGTGCAGTTCAGCATGAGCTGCATCTTGCCGCTGGCCAGGTACTTCTGGCTCTGCACGATGCACTTGGCTTGGGGCACGTCGCTGCCGACTGATCCGCCGAAGACTGTCGAAACGCCCTGCGCGTGCAGGATGGCGACCGCCTTGTAATACGGCTCGCCGAGGATGTTCATCGTGCCGCCGGCATTGGGGTCAGCGCTGCTGGAACCCATGCTCAGGGCGGCTGCTGCCGAACCCGCGGCAAGCGCTCCGGCGGCCACCAGGATGAGCCTCTTCACTCGAACCTCCGTCTGTGTCTCCGGTCGAACATAGCTCAGGTCGCTGGACGCGCGCCGTTCGAGCAAGTCCCACCAGCCCCTTGCGACGTCTATCGTCACGGGCCTGCCCAGACGTTTCATCCCGCGCCGAGATCGACGTTTTGGTGGGTTTACGGGGCGTTGCCGCGCAGGATTTCCTCGGCGCAGCGCAGCCGGGTGTGCCCGGTTTCCTGCATGCAGACCCGCACCGGGGACTCGGTCTCGGTCGGCGGAGCCGAAATGGGAGCCGTGGGCGAGGTCGTCACCACCGGGTTCGGGATCACGTCCTGGTGGACCGACCACAGGTAGCGGTTGGTGTATTGCAGCTGCGTGCAGAACGCGGTGGCCCCATCGGCGGTGATGCCGGTGGCGCCCGGTTCGGTGCAATCCGACCCGATCACCGCGGTGGGGGTCGGCGCCACGGTGACGGTGTCGGTCGGGGTGTTGGTGGTCGTCGTGGTCGTTGTGGTGGTGACCGGCGGCGGCGGGGCGACGACGCTGGTGGTCGCGGGAGTCGTCGCGGTCGTGGTGGTGTGGACGTCGTCCTGGGTGGCGACCGTCTCACCACGGTCGCGTCCGGCGATGAACGCCGCGGCCACCGCGATCAGGAGCACGAGCAGAACCGGGACCAGGATGGCCGGGCGCAGCCACGACTTGTGCGTTCCCGGTCCGGGTTCGTCGCCCGGTGCGGCGTCGGTGATCGGGGTCAGCCGGGTGGCGTCGGTGTCGGACAGCCCGTCACCCGAGAGCGGTGTGGTGATGTGGTGCGACAGGGCCCTGGCGAAATCGACGCAGCGGTCGAAGCGGTCGGCGGGGTCCTTCGCCAGCGCTTTTTGCAAGGCCGGGTCCAGATCGGCCAGTTCGGGCCGGTGATCGGCCAGGCTCGGCGGCAACGCCGACAGGTGCTGGCTGATCACCACCGCGGGGTTGGTGTGCTGAAACGGCGGCTTGCCGGTGAGTAGGTGATAGGCGGTGGCGGCGAGTGCGTACTGGTCGGCCCTGCCGTCCAGTTCACGGCCCATCAATTGTTCCGGGGCGGCATACGACACCGTGCCGACCGTCATATTGGTCTGTGTCAACCCGCTGGCGTCATTGTCCCAGCGGGCAATGCCGAAGTCCGCCAACAGGATTCGTTCGCCATCCGGCTCCTGCCTGGCCACCAGGATATTGGCGGGCTTGACGTCGCGGTGCAGCAGATGTCGTTGGTGTGCATAATCCAGCGCCTCGCCGACCGCGGTGACGATGTTGAGCACGTCGCGCTGTGGCAGCCCGGTGGGATGGGTCTTGAGCAGCTCGCCCGCATCGGTGCCGTCGACGTAATCCATCGCGATCCACAGCTGGCCGTCGGACTCACCACGATCGTGGACGCCGACGATGTGCGGGTGCCACAGCGTGGCGGCGATATCGGCTTCGCGTTCGAACCGGGCCCGGAATTCGTCATCCCCGCTGACCGAGGCGGGCAGCACCTTGAGCGCATCCTGGCGGGGCAGCCGAGGGTGCGCCGCGAGATAGACCTCGCCCATCCCGCCCGCGCCGAGCAGACGCAGGATCGTGTAACCCGCGAATGTCTCGCCTTCGGCCAGCGGCATGGCCTGATCCTACAAATGTCCTGCCCACGCAGGTCCGGACGCGCGAAGTGCGGTCAAGGCGTCGTCGGTGACGCCGAGTACCCGCAGGCAGGCGTCGGCAACGTGGCCGGCCAGCGCCGTGTGGTCAGGCCGCGGGGGTGGTGTCCACATGTTCACCAGCGACTCGACCAGACGAAACGGCAGGTCGGCGGCATCGGCGGCCACCCCGGTCGTCGCCAGGATCGCGCGGCTCAGATCGAGGTAGGCCAGCCGCAGGCGTTCGCGTTCGGTCCAAAACGTCGCCAGCCGTGCTTCGCGCAGCTCGGGCAGCAGATACAGCGCGCCCAGATTCCACCGCGACGTCAGCAGCTGGGCGCCGTCGAAGGCGGCCAGCGCGTGCAGGCTCAGCTCGGCGGGTGGCTCGGCCTGCCGCAGCTCGGAGAGGTACACCAGCGTCGGCGTGACGGTCTGATGCAGCAGCGCGGACAGCAGCTCGTCTTTGGTCTTGAAGTAGTGGTACAGCGAGGCCTGCCGGATGCCGACCGCTTCGGCGATCGCCCGGGTGGACGTGCTGGCATAGCCGCGGGTGGTGAACAGCTCCGCGGCGGCGTCGAGGATCTCCTCCCGGGCGGTCGTGCCCGGCCTGCGCCGCTCGGTCAAGCGCGGACGGCCCGCCCGCGTCGTCTCCATGGATCCGATGTTGACCCACATCACCAGCGAAAAGACAGACCCGGGGATTTTCTGTCACACGACAGAAACGCGGGATACCTATCGGTTACGCGCCGCCACGGATTGGTTACGCCAGCGACACCAATCGCGACACGAGGCCCGCAAAACTGTCAATCGACAGGCTGATGGCTCACCGGTGAGGCCATCCTCGTGATTTTCGACCCTCGGGGAGACTCTGCATGGCGAGCGCCGCAAGTGTTGCGCTACGACCTGACGCCCCGGCGACTGCGCCGGCCGGCGACGTGGTCGCCGCGGTGAATGACCTGAGCGTCACGTTCCGCCGCAATGGCAAGGACGTGCACGCGCTGCGCGGGGTGTCGCTGACCATCGCACCCGGCGAGATCGTCGGCCTCGTCGGCGAGTCCGGATCGGGCAAGAGCGTGCTGGGTTTCAGCATGCTCGGCCTGCTGGGACGCGCCAAGACCGGCGGCAGTGTGGCGGTCTGCGGAACCGACATGCTCACCGGCGCGGCCAAGCAGCTGCGCAAAGTCCGGCGCCTGGACCTCGGCGCGGTCTTCCAGGACCCGATGACCTCGCTGAACCCCACCATGCGGATCGGCAAGCAGGTCGAAGAGGTCGCAGGTAGCAGCGAAGAGGCGCTGAAACTGCTGACCGCCGTGGGTATTCCGGACCCCGAACGCCGGATGCGGGCCTACCCGCACGAATTGTCCGGCGGTCTGCGGCAGCGCGTGATGATCGCAATCGCCGTGGCCGGCAATCCCGAGCTGATCATCGCCGACGAACCGACCACCGCACTCGATGTCACCGTCCAGGCGCAGGTGCTGGCGTTGCTGCAGCGGTTGCGCAGCGAGATCGGCTGCAGCATCGTGCTGATCACTCACGACCTCGGCGTGGCGGCCCAGATCGCCGACCGCATCGCGGTGCTCTACGCCGGGCGCATCGCCGAGATCGGTCCGACCGCAGACGTTTTGGCCACCCCGGCACACCCGTACACCCATGGTCTGCTGCAGTCACGCCTGACGCTGGAGACCACCCGCGACCGTCCACTGGCCGCGATGGCCGGCCAGGTGCCCAGTCCGACCGCCCCGCTGCCCGGCTGCGCCTTCGTGCCGCGGTGCGCGGTGGCCCGCCCCGAATGTTCCACCACGCCACCGGATCCGGTGCCCGTCGCCACGAACCGGGTGAGCGCGTGCATCATCGAACCCGAGCAGATGCGGGCCGAGCTGGCGGGCATCGTCGCCGCCGAGACCGAAGCGTTCGCCGACCGGGCCGAGATCGACGCCGAACAGCCGGCTGCCGTCGACGCCCGCAGCGTCACCAAGGCATTCACCGTGCGCCGCCGCTGGCTCGACCGCTCGGGCGCGAAGCAGAGCAAACTGCAGGCCCTGCGTGGGGTGTCACTGACCGTCGCGCACGGCGAATCGGTGGCGCTGGTGGGGGAGAGCGGATCCGGCAAGTCGACACTGCTGCGCATCATCGCCGGGTTGGAAAAGCCGACCACCGGTGAGGTCGCGCTGGCCGGAAACCAGCGCCCGCAGATGGTCTTTCAGGACGCCGGCGCCTCGCTGACGCCGTGGCTGTCGGTCGGCGAGCTGATCGGTGAGCGGCTGCGCGGCACGAACATGTCGCGCACCGAGCGCAAGGATGCCGTCGCGGCCGTGCTCGAGCGGGTGGGTCTGCCCCAGGATGTGGTCAAGTCGCGGGCCGGCCAGCTGTCGGGCGGTCAGCGGCAGCGGGTGTCGCTCGCCCGGGCCACCGTGATCCCGCCGCAGGTGCTGCTGTGCGACGAACCGACCAGCGCGCTCGACGTATCGCTGGCCGCCTCGGTGCTCAACCTCATCGGCGAATTGCGCCGCGGACTGGACATGTCGGTGGTGTTCGTGACCCACGACCTGTCGGTGGCCCGAGTCGTCGCCGACCGGATCGCGGTGATGTATCTGGGCCGCATCGTCGAAATCGGCCCCGCCGAAGACGTCATCGGACGTCCGACCCACCCCTACACGCAGGCTCTGGTCGACGCGATCCCCGATCTGGGCCGCGACTGCCGGGTGCTGTCCGGCGAACCCGCCAGCCCGCTGTCCCCGCCGACGGGATGCGCGTTCCATCCGAGGTGCCCGATCGCGATCGACACGTGCAGCGACACCGAACTCGACGTGCGACTCGAAGGCATTCCCGGTAGCCCGCACCAGGTCGCCTGTATCGAACGAAAGGCGCGCTGATGGCCATCGCAATCCCTGCCCCGGCCCTGTTACGCAGCCGCGAGAAGCGGATGGCCGCACTGCCCAAGGATCGTGCCATGATCCTGAATTGGCTTGGGGTGTCCCTGATCCTGCTGGTGACGCTGATCGCGGTCGCCGTGCCGATCCTCGCGCCGCACGATCCGCTGGTGCCGGTCGGCATGCCGTTGCAGGCGCCGGGCAAGGACGGTTTCCTGCTCGGCACCGACAGCGTCGGTCGCGACATCTTGAGCCGGGTGTTGTTCGGTGTGCGGTCCAGCTGGTTCGCCGCGCTGGTCGTGGTGGCCGTCGGGCTGTTGATCGGCGGCGTGATCGGACTGATCGCCGGTGCCGCCGGCGGCTGGGTGGATGCGACGCTCATGCGGATCACCGACGGGTTCCTGTCGCTGCCGGCACCCGTCCTCGCCATCGCAGTCGTCGCCGCGCTCGGGCCCGGTTTCATCCACACCCTCATCGCGGTGTCGATCGTGTGGTGGCCGTTCTACGCCAGGCTGGTTCGGGGCGAGATCGTCCGGCTGGCTGCCCGCCCGCACGTCGAAGCGGCCCGGCTTGCCGGGGTGGGACCGATCCGGGTGGCACTGCGCCACCTGCTGCCCGGCGCGGTACCCAACGCGCTGGTCGCCGCCAGCCTCGACCTCGGAACACTGATCCTGACGCTGGCCGCGCTGTCGTTCCTGGGACTCGGCCAGTCGGCACCGGCTCCCGAACTGGGCGCCGACGCGGCCCGCAACCTCAGCTATTTCCTGCAGCAGTGGTGGGTTCCGGTGATGCCGGGTCTCGGCGTTCTGGTTCTGGCCGTGATCGGAAACATCGCGGGTGACAGCCTGCGCAACCTGATGAAGACGAGCTAGGAGGCCTTCGATGAGAACATTCATCGTCTCTCGTCTGGCGGCCATGGTGGCGATCCTGGTCGCACTCACCGCGGTGATGTTTGTGCTGCAACACATTTCGCCGCTGGATCCGGTCAAGGCGCAGATGGGTGCGCAGTCATCGGCCTCCGCGGTGGCTGCCCGCCGGGAAGCGCTGGGCCTCAACGACCCGATGTTCACCCAGTTCTGGCACTACCTCACCGGCGCCGTGCAGGGCGATCTGGGGACGTCGTACCGCACCCGTCACCCCGTCGCATCCGATCTGGGCAGCTTCTTCCCGGCCACCCTGGAACTGGCGCTCTACGGCATCGGGATCGCCCTGGTGCTCGCCGTCCTGCTGGCGTTCAGCACCACCCTGAAGTGGCGGGGATCGGCTGCGCTGCGGGCGATCCTGTTCACCGGGGCCTCGGCGCCGATGTTCCTACTCGGCATCCTCGGGCTGATCGTCTTCTACCAGAAGCTGGGCTGGGTGCCCGCCAACGGGCGCACCGGAATCAGTAACCCGCCGACCGGACCCACCGGCCTGCTGACCGTGGACGGTCTGCTCAGCGGCCGCCTCGATGTCGTCACCGACGCACTGCACCACCTGATCCTGCCGGCCCTGGTGATCGCGCTGGGCCCGGCGGTGGCCA
Organism: Mycobacterium sp. BK086; assembly: GCA_004362315.1. Lineage (GTDB taxonomy): Bacteria > Actinomycetota > Actinomycetes > Mycobacteriales > Mycobacteriaceae > Mycobacterium. The sequence continues at coordinate 791,339 of SNWL01000005.1, read as the reverse complement.
TCGGCCGGGTGCTGCGCTCGAGCCTGCTGACCGACATGGACAGCGACTACGCGCGCACCGCGCGGGCAAAAGGCTTGTCGGAGAGCCGAATCGTGGCCGGCCACGTGCTGCGCAACTGCATCGGCTCGGCGCTGTCCATGACCGGCCTGCAGGTGGGCCTGATGTTCTCCGGCGTGCTGGTGATCGAGCAGGTGTTCGGCTGGCCGGGTATCGGCCAGTACATCGCGCAGAGCATCCCGGTGGCGGACTTCCCGGCGATCGCCGGTGTGACGCTGATGCTCGGCGCGCTCTACGTCTTCATCAATACGGCCGTGGATCTTCTGCAGGCCGCCGCAGACCCCCGCATCGCAGTAATAGGAGGATAAGTTAGGTGCCGAAACAGCCACTGATCGTGGGCAATCCGGTTCTGGTCGTCGTCGACATGCAAGAGAGCGGCGGTATGCCCGCCGACGAAGTCGGCATCGAACACATGCCCGGCTATGACGACAGAATCGAGTTGGCCGAGCGGTTGATCGCCGCCGCCCGCGCCTCGGGTATCCCCATCGTGTTCTTCCAGGAAGTGCACCGGCCCAGCGGAATCGACTTCGGTCGTGAACTGGACGGAAATGAGGGGGAGCACTGCGTGGACGGCCGGGCGGGCACCCCGCTGCATCCGAGGCTGTTGCCCGACTTCAACGGGCCCAACCACGAATTCCATATCGTCAAGCGGCGCTATTCCGGTTTCATCGGAACGGAATTCGAGATCGTGTTGTCCGGGCTGAAGGCCGACACACTGATCCTGATCGGCGGCCTGACCGACGTGTGCGTCCACTACACCTTCGCCGACGCACACCAGCGGGACTTCTATGTCCGGGTGGTGACCGACTGTGTCGGAGGGTCGTCGGTGTACCGGCACGAGGCCGCACTGGATGCCATGGAATACCTGCAGTCCGGTGCGATGCGCACCGGTGACGAAATCATCGCCGCCTTCGAGGAACTCGGGGCGCCCGTCCTGGAAGGTGCCGCCCGATGAGAAAACTGACCACACTCCTGGCGCTCGGCGCGACCGCCGTGCTCACCGTGAGCGCGTGCGGTGGCTCGAACTCGGGCGGTGGCGGCACCCCCAACGCCGCGCCGACCGACAAGGTGCTGCACCTGTCGTTCCTGCAGGATCCCGGGCAGCCGCCAGACCCCGACATCTTCTACGCCGGCCAGGGCCTGCTGCTGACCACCAACACCTATGAGGGTCTGCTGCAGTACAAGGCCGGCACCGAAAAGCCGGAGCTGGAACCGCTGTTGGCCACCGAGTGGACCGAGTCACCCGATCACAAGGTGTTCACGTTCAAGCTGCGCGAGGGCGTCAAGTTCCACGACGGAACACCGTTCACCGCCGATGCGGTGAAGGCCTCGTTCGACCGCCGCCTGGCGGTCAACCAGGGTCCGGCCTACATGGTCAAGGACATCGATTCGGTCACCACACAGGGTGACCACGCCGTCACGATCACGTTGAAGGCACCCAACTCGGCGTTCCTGGACTACCTCGCCTGCCCGTACGGCCCCCGCATGCTCAGCCCCGAAGGACTGAAGAAAAACGGCGGCACCGACAACGCACAGCAGTACCTGACCAACCACGACCTGGGCACCGGTCCGTACACGCTGACCGCCGCGGAGGTCGGGTCGCGCTACGCGCTGGCGTCGTTCCCCGACTACTGGGGCACCAAGCCGTATTTCGAGAAGGTCGAGATCCCGGTCATCACCGACGTCTCGGCGCAGCAGTTGCAGTTCAACAACGGTCAGGTCGCCGCGATCCTGCACGACCTGCCGTCCTCCGCGGTGGGGCAGTACCTCAACGACAGCAAGTACTCGCACTACTCGCTGCCGACGATGATGTCGAACTACCTGTACCTCAACCCGCACAAGGGGATGCTGGCCGACGCCGGTAACCGCAATGCGGTACTGAAGGCGATCGACGTCGACACGCTGGTGAAGCAGACCTACTTCGGCCGTGGCAAGGTCGCCGATCAGATCTACCCGCCGAACATGCTGGCGTCCGACCTGGCCAAGCAGAGCATCACGCTCGATCCGTCGGCGCTGACCAAGGTCGCGGCGGGCCTGCCTGCCGATCAGAAGGCCGTGACCGTCGGTTACGACTCGTCCAATCCGGACAACCAGTTGATCTCCAACCTGATCCAGACCCAGCTGGCCGCGGCCGGTCTGACCGCCAAGGTCCAGGCCTACCCGACGTCGGAGATCTACGGCTGGATCGGCGGCGACGGTCAGGCCGCGCCGGACGTCATCTCGCTGCTGGCCTGGCCGGACGCGCCGTCGCCCTACACCTGGGGTCACATCTCGTGGGATCCCGACGGTGGCCTGAACTATTTGGGCTGCTCGGCTCCGCCGGTGACCGACGCGTTGGCGCGCGGCCTGGTATCCGGTTCGCCGCAGGACTTCGGGCAGGCCGGCGACGAGGCGCTCAAGACGGGCTGCTGGCTGAACATCGCCGACGTGGACGATTTCATGGTCGCCCAACCGTGGCTCAAGGGCGTCGAACAGTCCCACGTGGTGACCAATCCGAACACGCTTCGGCTGGCCTCACTGTCGGTAGGCTGACCCGAATGGTCCTGGGAGACGGAAAAGTTCGGCGGATCGTCCTTCTGACGCTCGGTTGGGAGGAACTGCCGAAGTCGGTATCGGTGTACGGATCACCGCCGGAGCTGAGGATGCGCGAGCCGGTGCCGGGCGTGCTGTTGCAGACCGACGGTGGCTGGGTGTTGCTCGACACCGGGTTCAACACCGCACTGATCCGCGATCCGGCGCTGTACCGGCGGTTTTTCCCGACCGTCGAGTACATTCCGGTACTCCCAGGACCAGGCGAGCCGATCGAGGAGTCGTTGCACGACATCGGCATCGATATCGACGACATCCACCTCGTGGCGCTGTCGCACCTGCACCATGATCACGCGGGCGGCGTCAAGCTGTTCGCCGGCAAGGTGCCGATCCACGCGCAGCGCCGCGAGGTGGAATACGGGCTGTCGAATCACCCTGAGGCCGAACGGAATGCGATTATCCGGTTCGACTTCGACGACCCCCGCATCGACTGGGTGCTGGCCGACGGCGAGGCTCAGATCGCCCCTGGCATCACCGCGGTACCCACCTATGGGCACACACTGGGGCATCAGAGCTTCGTCGTGGAGCTCGATTCGAGCGTCGGTGGCGGCGGTTTCGTGTTCGCGTTCGACGCCGCGGACCTCACCGAGAACATCGAACATGAACTGCCGATCGGCGGATACATCGACGTCGACCCGGCCGAGACCGTGGAGCCGATCCGGCGGCTGAAGAAGTTGGCCACCGACAAGGGGTACGAATTGGTTCCCGGCCACGACCCCCACGTCTGGCCGGAACTGACCCAGCGGCTCGAGGAGCGGTTCGGTCCGGTACGGCCACGGTGACCGTGCCTGCCGTCGAGCACGTCATTCGCGCCGGCCGCGCGGTGATCGACGACACTGTCCGACCGGCCGCAATCGGTCTGGCGGACGGCATGATTCGGGTCGTTCGTGAGATCGACGCGGATCTGGGCTGCACCGCAGAGACCGTGCTCGATGAGAGCGTCGTTGTGTTGCCGGGCCTGGTGGACACCCACGTGCATATCAACGATCCCGGCACCGATTGGGAGGGTTTCGCCACGGCCACCGCGGCGGCGCTGGCCGGCGGCATCACCGCCGTTGTCGATATGCCGTTGGACAGTGACCCGGTGACCACGACGGTGGCCGCGCTCGATGCCAAGCGAGCCGCGGCTACCGGAGCGTGCCGCGTCGACACCGGGTTCTGGGGCGGGATCGTGCCCGGCAATCTCGGCTCGTTCGGTGAACTGGCGTCGGCGGGTGTGCTGGGGTTCAAATGCTTTCTGTCCGAATCGGGCAACCCGAACTTTCCGCCCCTGGACGTCGACGAGTTCCGCACCGCGATGGCCGTTGTCGCCCAACTGGATTCGGTGTTGCTGGTACACGCGGAGAGCGCGCGGGTGCTGGAGGACTGTCCACCACCGGCGGGCCGCGGCTACGGCGAGTTTCTGCGGTCCCGTCCCGACGAGGTCGAGCGAGATGCGGTGCGGATCGTGCTCGACGCCGTCGCCGACACCGGCGCCCGGGCTCACATCGTGCACGTCTCCAGCGCCGCGGTGCTGCCGATGATCGCCGAGGCCAAACGGGCCGGGCTACCGGTCACCGCCGAAACCTGCCCGCACTACCTGACTTTCGCCGCCGAAACCATTCCCGACGGCGGCACCGTGTACGCGGCCTGCCCACCGATCCGGGGTGAAGACAACCGTGTTCTGCTGTGGGCAGCGCTGGCCGACGGCACCCTGGACATGGTGGTCTCCGACCATTCCCCGTGCGCGGGTGAGCACAAGGACCTCGACGGCGGAGACTTCGGCCGGGCGTTCGGCGGGATCAGCTCGCTGCAGATCGCGCTGCCCGCGGTGTGGACACAGGCTGCTCGCGCCGGCTTCGGGCTGCCCGATGTGTGCCGGTGGATGGCGCAGGCACCCGCGACGTTGGCCGGTCTGACCGACCGTGGCGCGATCGCGCCCGGTCATCGCGCCGACTTCTGCGTCTTCGACCCCGACACGTCGTGGGTGGTACGCGGCGCCGAGCTGCACCACCGCCATCCGCTCACCCCGTACGAGGGGATGGCGCTGACCGGCGCCGTGCGCCAGATCTGGCGCGCCGGGGACGTGGTCGGCGACGACAGCCAGGGCGAGCTGCTGTCGGCGGGAATTCGGGAGCCGGCGTGAAGATCCTGGTGCTGAACCCGAACACGTCGGCGACGATGAGCGCCGAGATCGACGCCGCGGCTCGGGCTGCCGCCGCGCCGGGAACCGACATCGCCACCGCCCAGCCCGATTTCGGGGCGGCCGCGATCGATTCGGCAGCGGAGAGTTACCTGTCCGCGGTCGGGGTGATGGACGTCGTCGCCAGGCAACTGGCGAGCGGAACGTTCGATGCCGACGCGGTGGTGCTGGCCGGCTTCGGCGAGCACGGCAAGGATGCGCTGCAGGAAATGCTTGCGGTTCCGGTGCTCGACATCGCCGAATCCGCCGCCCACGTCGCGCATCTGATCGGCAGGCGGTTTTCCGTGGTGACCACCCTGGTCCGGTCGATCGCGCCCATCGAGGACCGGTTGCTGCTGGCCGGGCTGGGTGCGCATTGCGCCTCGGTGCGGGCGTGCGGTCTGGGGACCGCGGAGGTCGACGCGGATCCGGCGGGCGCGGTCAAGGCGATCGTCGCCGAGGCCGAACGTGCGGTGACCGAGGACGGTGCCGACGTGATCTGCCTGGGCTGCGCGGGGATGGCCGGAGTCACCGGGGCGATCACCGAGGCGCTGGGTGTGCCAGCGGTCGACGGGGTCGCCGCCGCGGTCGGGCTGGCCCAGATGCTGGTCGGCCTTGGCCTGTCGACGAGTAAGGCCGGGGCGTACGCGCCGGGGCCGGACAACCCCCGCTCGCATTGGCCGCTGTCGAAGGCGCTCGGGCTATGACCGACGGTTTGGATCTGGCCTGCCGGACCGTGGGCGGCAGCGTCGTCGCGGCCAGCGATGAATCGTTCGGGTTCAAGGAACGGCTGATCGACCCCGCCGAACCCAGTTTCGTGCCCGGCACGTTCGACCTTCGGGGTGAGGTGGTCGACGGCTGGGAGACCCGCCGCCATGCGCCGAACGGGGATTGGGCCGTCGTGCGACTCGGTGTGCCCGGCCGGTTACGCACCATCGACGTCGACACCCGGTTCTTCACCGGTAACCATCCGACCGGTTGCACGCTCTACGGTGCCACGCTTGCCGCGGCGGCCGACCCGTGCGATGCGGGTGTCGAGTGGCGGCTGTTGGCGCCGTCCACGCCGCTGAAGGCCGACGCGCACAACCCGATCGCCGTCACCGACCGGCGCCGCTACACCCACGTGAAGTTGGTGATCGCCTCGGACGGCGGGGTGGCCAGGCTGCGAGCCTACGGTGATCCGGTGCCCGACCCCGCGCTGTGGTCCGGGGTGACCGTCGAGGTCTCGGGGGCCGAGCAGGGCGGGCGCGTCGAACACTGCAGCGACACGTTCTATTCGGATGCCCGCGCGATCATCTCGGCGGACCGGCCGCACAACATGGGGGCGGGGTGGGAGGCCCGGCGTCGCCGCGACATCGGGCCCGACACCCACGACGCGGTGACGATCTCGTTCCTGACTCCGACCGATCTGGACCGCGTCGAGATCGACACCTCGTACTTCGTGTTCAACGCCTCCCGGGAGGTCTGCGTGCACGGCACCCGCGACGTGCCGACGCCCGGACGGCCTTGGTGGGCACTGTCGTTCGACGAGATCGTGCTGCCCCGCACCCGGCTTCTTGCGGACGCCCGCCAGGTCTTCGTGGTGACCGCCGCTGCGATCACCGCGATTCGGGTGCAGGCCTATCCCGACGGCGGTATCGCCCGCGTGCGGGCGTCAGGCCGGCCCACCGATGCCGGGCTGGCGCTGCTGCGCGAGCGCTGGGAGGCCGCACTGTGACGCCCGTGATCGCCGAGTGCACCGGACTGTGGCGGCGAACCTTGTTGATCGATACCGACGGGTCGCGGGACACTGGCACGAGTGTGGTTTGGTTGCAAGGGCTTTCGTTCTTCGTCGACGTCCGCGGCCCTGGCGAGGGCTTCGCCGGACAGCTCGATCAGCGCCTCGATGTGTTCGAGTGGAACAGGTTGGTGGATCTGCAGCCGCCCGGGCTGCCGGACGCCGGGCGGATGAGCTGGGCCGATGACGTGCTGGTCGAGGTCGGCGTTCATGCCGATTACACCGAACATTGGGAGCGTGACCCGGGATCGGTCGAGCCGTGCTGGGGGCTGCGGCTGTCGTCGGCTGTGCTCGTCCGTGTGGGACACCGATTCGGCTGGGCCTGGCGCAGAAGCGATGACGCGGATGTGTCGATCGGCGAGATCGACGGAACCGATTGGCTGATAACAGTTTCCGCTGATGCTGCACGGGTAGGCACCACACTGAGGCCCGAACTGACATCAGGACAGCTACGAGTCAACGACGACATCGCATGGGAGATCGAGGAAAGCGAAGGAAGCGTGACGTTGTGAGTGCATTCCAGTCTGTGCCGGTCATCGACATCAGCGGCCTGCGGTCGGATGATCGCGCCGAACGGGAGCGGGTGGCCGCCGAACTCGGCACGGCCGCGCGCGAAGTCGGGTTCTTCTACATCTCCGGCACGGCGGTCAGCGACGACGTGTTCGACACGATGCTGAATGCGACCAAGCAGTTCTTCGCGCTGCCGATGGAGGAGAAGATGGAGTCCTACATCGGCCTGTCCACCTGTCACCGGGGCTATGTGCCGGTGGGTGAGGAAGGGCTCTACGGCGAGCCGGCGGCCGATCTGAAGGAGGCGTTCGACACCGCGCTGGACCTGCCCGCCGACGACCCCGACCACCTGGCCGGTAACCCGATGCTCGGACCCAACGTGTGGCCCGACATCCCGGGTTTCGCCGAGGCGGTCACCGACTACTACCAGGCGGTGCTGGGCGTCGGCCAGGATCTGTTGTGGGCCTTCGCCGTAGCGCTGGGGGAGGATCCGGATACCTTTTCCCGGCATGCCACCAAGACACCGAGCCAGCTGCGGCTGATCTACTACCCGTACAACCCGGAGGCCAAAGACGCCCAGGGCATCGGGGCCCACACCGATTACGAGTGCTTCACGCTGCTCAAGCCGACCGCCCCGGGGCTGGAAATCCTCAACGGCGACGGCGAGTGGATCGACGTCCCGCCGATTCCCGGCACCTTCGTCGTCAACGTCGGCGATCTGCTCGAGCTGTGGACCAACGGCGCCTACGTCGCCACCTCGCACCGGGTGCGCAAGGTCAAAGAGGAACGGTATTCGTTCCCGCTGTTCTTCAACGTCGACTACGACACGGTGGTGCAGCCGCTGCCGCAGTTCGCCGACGGGCCGTCGCGGGCGGCGCTGGTGGCCGGCGAGCATCTGTTCGCCCAGACCGCGCAGACGTTCGCCTACCTCAGGTCGCGGCTGGAGAGCGGAGAGTTGGTGCTGCCGGAGGGATCGCTGGAGGTCGGCACGTTCGGTCAGCAGGCGCTGCAGTCCCAGAACTGACAACCCCGGCCCTGACGGTGGGTTAACATCCGCGCGTCAGACGAGAGCGGGGGTCACAGGTGGTCCGACTATCGGGTGCGCTGTCACGGGGTTCTCGACCACGATCGCTGGGGTTCCAGTCGAAGTTGCTGATCATGCTGTTGGCGGTCAGCATCGTGTCGGTCGTGATCGCCGGTGCGATCGGATACGTCTCGGGCACCACGTCCCTGCGCAACGCGGAGTTCCAGCGGCTGACCCAGCTGCGGGAGTCGCGGTCGCGCGAGATCACCTCGTTCTACAGCGATATCAGCGACGCGGCGTCGATCGTCACCCACGGAACGCAGTCGATCGCCGCCACCAATGAATTCACCAAGGCTTTCAACGAGCTTCAGACGACGCCGCTGCCGCCGGGTGCCGAACAGGCGATCACCAAGTACTACTCGACGGTGTTCGGGCCCACGTTGGCCCAGCGCACGGGTCAGCCCGTGGACGCTTCACTGTTCCAGCCGGCCAACAACGCCGCGAAATACCTGCAAGCGTTGTACACCGTTCCCGCACAGGGTGATTCCGATGCGGCGATCAAGGTCGACTCGGCGGGGGATCCCAGCGCTTGGTCGGCGGTCAACGCCCGCTATCAGCCCTTCTTCGCCGATCTGACACAGCGGTTCAATTTCGAGGACGCGATGATCCTCGACACCCAAGGCAACGTCGTCTATACCGCGTACAAGGGGGTCGACCTCGGGACCAACGTGAACACCGGCCCGTACAGCACGACGGTCCTGGCGACGACGTACCGCAAGGCCCTGCAGGCGACGTCGATCGATCAGACCTTCATCAGCGATTTCGAGCGGTACGCACCGTCGTACGGTAGGCCGACCCAGTGGGTACTGTCGCCGATCGGGCGCGAGGGCACCATCGCCGGAGTGCTCGCGTTACAGCTGTCCCTCGACTCGGTCAACGACGTGATGACCGGACAGGGCCACTGGGTCGATGATGGTCTCGGGCAGTCGGGTGAGACGTATCTGGCCGGGCCGGACAAACTGATGCGATCGGTGTCCCGCGAACTGCTGACCGACCCCAAGCACTACGCCGAAGAGGTGATCGCCGACGGCACCCCCGAGGACGTAGCCAAGCGACAGGTTGACGTCAAGGGCAGCGTGCTTCTGCAGCCGGTGGACAAGTTGGCCGTCAACCGTGCGCTCACCGGCGAGACCGGGGTGACCACCGCACGCGACTACATCGGCCCCGAGGCGCTGGTCGCCTACGCGCCGCTGGAGATCCCGGGCCTGGACTGGGTGCTGGTGGCCAAGATCGACAAGTCGGAGGCACTGGCCCCGGTCGACACGTTCGCGCGCAACATCGCGCTGTCGACGGCGGCGATCGTGCTGGTGGTATCGCTGCTGGCGCTGCTGTTCAGCAGGATTCTGACCCGGCCGATCAAGAGCCTGGCCGCCGCGGTGCGCCGGGTCGCAGGCGGCGAGCTCGGGGTGAGTGTTCCGGTCTCGGCACAAGACGAAATCGGCGAGCTGGCTTCGGCTTTCAACGATATGAGCACCAGTCTGCAAACCAAGCAGCAGCTCATCGACGAGCAGCGGCGGGAGAACGACAAGCTGCTGGCCAGTCTGATGCCCGAGCCGGTGGCGCGGCGCTATCGCGAGGGTGAGGAGAACATCAGCACGCACTACCGCGACGTGTCGGTGATCTACGCCCAACTGCTCGGGTTCGACGAGTTCTCCCGCTCGATGCCGACCGGCGAATCGGTCGCGATGCTCAACTCGCTTGTCGAGTCGTTCGACGGGGCGGCCGAACGCCATGGGGTCGAGCAGGTCCGAAGCATGCAGGACAACGGGCTGCTGGCCACCTGTGGTCTGGTGGTGCCGCGGGTCGACCACGCCAGCCGGACCATCGCCTTCGCCAGTGAGCTGACCGATATCGTTCACCGCTTCAACGACCAGCACGACGCCCGGCTGGCGGTCCGTGCCGGCATCGACAGCGGGCCGGTGACAAGCGGTCTGGTAGGGCAGCGGTCGAAGATCTACGCGCTGTGGGGCGAGGCTGTCGACCTGGCCAACCGGGTGCACGCGTCGACCAAGACGCCGGGTGTGTTCGTCAGCGACCGGGTGCACGAGGCCGTGGTCGGCATCTACACCTTCTCTGACGCGGGGGCGTTGGCCGGCGCCGACGGCAACGAGCCGGTGTGGCGCCTCGATGTCGGAACGCGGCAGTCGGCATGAATACGCTGATCGCGCAACCCTGGTTCTGGCCGGCGCTCGGCGTCATCGTCGGGTTGCCGCTGGCGCTGCTGTTGCTCAACGAGCTGCACGGGGTGCTGGCGCGGCGGGGCAGCTCATACACGAAACCCGTTGCTCTGCTGCGGAACTGGGTGCTACCGGCCTGCGCGGTGTACTTGCTGATCGCCCAGCTGGAACAGGCTGACGTCGACGCCACCTGGTCGAAGATCGCGGCGACGGCGTTCGGGTTCCTGATCATGCTGCTGCTGTTGTCGGGGGCCAACGCCGCGCTGTTCGGGACGGCTCGGGCGGGGAGCTGGCGAGAACGTCTGCCCGGCATCTTCATCGACCTGGGCCGACTGGTGCTGATAATCCTGGGCGTCGGCCTGCTGCTGTCGTGGGTGTGGGGGGCCAACATCGGTGGGCTCATCGCCGCGGTGGGCGTGACGTCGATCGTGATCGGCCTCGCGGTCCAGACCGCCGTCGGTCCGGTCATCGCGGGCCTGCTGCTGTTGTTCGAGCAGCCGTTCCGCATCGGCGACTGGCTGAACACGTCTGCGGCCAAAGGCCGTGTGGTCGAAGTGAACTGGCGCGCCGCGCACATCGACACCGGCAACGGGATCCAGATCGTGCCGAACGCGATGCTGGCCACCGGATCGTTCACCAACCTCAGCCGGGTGCAGGGCGCGGCGTATCAGGCGGCCGCGGAGCTGGCGTTCGGCCCGGACGACCCGCCTGGTGCGGTGGCGGCGGCGCTGATGACGGTGGCCGCCGGTTTGCCGACCCGGCTGGCGAATTCACCGGCCAAGGTGGTGGCGCTGGGGGAGGCCCGGTACAAGGTGTCGGTGCCGATCGCCTCACCGGCCGACGAGGGGCGCACCAAAGCGCTACTGCTGCACCGCGCCTGGTATGCCGCGCAGCGAGCCGGGCTGCACCTGGACGAGGCGAACCCTGATCCTGACGCCGCCGCGGCCTACGTCGACGCCGCGGTGCACCGGGTTGCGGCCGCGCTCGGGCTGGGATCCGAGGCTGCCGCGGCCATGTCCACGGCGAGCCGCCAGTTGCTCTATGCCGAGGGCGAGATCATTCAGCCGGTCAACTCCGTTCCCGACGCGGTCTGCTTCATCACGGCGGGGTCGGTGGAGATGATCGTCTATGCCGAGGACGGCCGGGAGCTGTCGCTGGGTCACCTTGGGGTGGGCGACTACATCGGGGGAACGTCGCTGACGCGGCAGCGGATGATCACCGGTGTGGTGGCGCTGACCGACACGACGATCGTGTCGGTGCCGCGCGATGCCATGAATGCGGTGGTGCAGGGAAATGCCCGACTGGCGCGGCAGATCGGCGATGTCATAGAGATGCGCCGCAAGGCCGCGACCGATGCGCTGGCCGAAGCGGCTGCCGGCGTGCGTTAGGGCAATTTCACGGATCGTCTTCGTCGCCCAGCAAGCGTTCTGGGTGGTGGTAGTCGTTGGTGCCCCCGCGCATCGGGACGTCGGACGGTGGTATCCATTCAGTTTGGCCGTCTTCGAGTTGGCGGGTGTCCCACCCGTCGTTCTCGACCAACAGGTTGTCGCATTTGCAGGCCAGGGTGAGGTGGTCGATGTCGGTGGTGCCGCCGTGTTTCCAGTCTGTGGTGGCGTGATGCACTTGGCTGTTGTAGCCGTTGACGGTGCAGCCCGGCGCGGTGCAGCCACGGTATTTGGCCAGCAGCATGATTCGCTGATCGGCTGAGGCCAGTCGCTTGCTGCGACCCAGCCACAGCGATTGGCCGGTGACGCCGTCGAACACCGCCAGGTAGTTGTAGGAGGGCGTGGCCGCGCGGATCAGATCCGTCATGGGAATCAAGGTTCCGCCGGCGGTGACGGCCTGACCGGCTCCGGCCTGCAGGTCTTGCAAGGTGGTGGTGACGATCATGGTGACGGGAAGACCGTTGTGCTGGCCGAGTTTCGGATCGCCGAGGCGGCTACGTACCAACTGGGCCAAGGCGTCGTGTTGGCGTTGGGCATGACTGCGTAGATCTTCGGGCTGCGGTGCGGCGAACTTCGCGAACCAAGCGTCCAGCTGGGCTCGCAACATCGGATCAGCGATCAGCTTTGCGACGCTCGTGCCGTCGGGCCGTTGGCCCCCGCACCATTGGAAACCGCGCTTGCGGGCCCGGTCTTCGTCGGAGAATGTTCCGTCGGGGTTGAGGTGGGTGGCCAGCCGGTCGGCGATCTTCTCCAGCTGATCGGGCCGCATCGTGCGGGCATGCTGCGCCAGCGTCCGTTCAGCTTTCTCCACCTCGACCGGCCCGACATGGTCGGGCACATCGCGGAAGAACTTCTGAATGACCCGTACATGTTCGATGTCGAGATCGCCGGCCGCCCACGCCCTGCCGGTTTCGGGGAGCAGAGCCGGCAACGACTCCCCGGTCAACGTGGCGCGTGCCGTGAGTTGTTCGGCATCCCGAACCCGGCGCTTGGCCGCACTACGGCTGATCCGCAGCACATCAGCCAGCACGATCGGAATCGGCGGGCACCCCTCGTAGCGCTCCAACCGCGTGGTCTGGCTGTGAGCCGTGGCGACCTGCCGACGGATCGCGTTCTCGAGCCGTTCCAACGCTGCGAACCGCTGCGGCGCGGGCAGGTCTCCAACATCGGCAGCACTCACAAGTTCGACCGCGGCATCGAGCGCATCCAACGCCACATCGATCGAACTCATGTTCGAATTCTATGCCGCTCCGCCGACAGATTCCGCGCGTCCAGCCGGGCCTGTGGATGAACCGGGATCTGTGGAAAACCATTCCGCGCCTTGGCGAAACCCCTAGCGCAGGCGGCGGGTGGGGCGCGTCTCGATCGCGTCGATTGTCAAGGCACGCCGCGCCAGCAGCCACACCGAATCCGAGCGTACGTACTCGTCGTCGTAGCGCAGATACCAAACCAGGTCGACGATGCCCTCGTCGCGGCGGCTCCAATGGTGTGCGGTTGCCGCGATACGTCCCTGCGCCACATCGGGATTCGCGCCAGGGGAGTAGACCTCGGAGTCGATGGCGTGATGCGTGCGCCCCACCGTGGTCGCGGCCGCCAGCGCGGCCCCGACCTCGTCGGGCCCGCGATGGTGGCTTACCGGCGTCAGCACGTCGGGCGGCTCGGGCAGCACCAATTCGCCCTCATCGACGAACAATCCGAGGGCCGTCGCGATATCCCGGTCGTCGACCGCGGCGGCATAGCGATGCACCAGATCCGACAGCGCCAGGCGATCCGACACCGAAAGTGTCACGGCGACAAGCCCAGTCGCTGCGCGCAGGCTGAAAGGATGTCCTTGGCCTCAGTGATATCGGTGACCGAGGGCATCCCCAGCACCAAGCGATCGGCGCCGACCTCGGCCAGTCGCCCGGCACGGTCGGCGTCGACCTTGGTGACCAGATGGCCCAGCGACAATTCGAGGGAATCCGGGTCACGGCCGGCGTCTTCGGCGGCCACCCGCATCACCTCGACCAGGGTGGCCAGCTCGCTGCCGCCCACCCCGAGTGGCTGGAAACCGTCGCCCAGCCGTCCGGCCCGGCGTGCCGCCGCGCGGCTGTGTCCGCCGATGTGGACCGGCACACCCTGTGCGGCAATGGGTTTCGGATAGCACATCGCATCGTCGAAGTCGTAGAATTCGCCGTGGTGGCTGACTCCGTCGGGATGGTCGGCCCATAGCTGCCGCAGCACGTGGATCTGCTCGTCGGCGCGCCGGCCCCGGGTGTCGAAATCCGCTCCGCAGGCTTCGATCTCCTCACGCAGCCATCCGACACCCACGCAGAGTCGCAGCCGCCCACCGGAGATCACGTCGATGCTCGCTGCCCGCTTGGCAAGCATCACCGGATGGTGGTTGGGCAACACCAGCACACCGGTGGCCAGCCCGAGTGTGGTGGTCTGACCGGCCAGAAACGCCAACAGCTCCAGCGGATCGGGCACCGGGCACTCCGGGGCCACCTCGACCCGCCCCGACGGATCGTAGGGATACACACTCGAGTAGCGGGTCACCAGGACGGTGTGCTCGGCCATCACAATCGATTCGAAGCCACAGGCTTCGAGATGGCGGGCGAACTCGCCCATCCACAGGGGGTCCGCGGTGACCCCGGCTCCGATCGGAGCGACGACGGCGACCTTCACGTCGTGAGGCTAACCCTCCGGGTCTGCGTCGCCTTCGCCCGGTCCCGCCAGATGAGCCATCAGCAGGTCCAGGAACACCACGTGGCCCTTGAGCAGTTTCCGGCGCGCCTGCGCCACCGGAAACCAACCGACCCGGTCCAGTTCGGGGAATTCCTGCAGCCGCCCCGACCCTTTCGGCCATTCGAGTGTGAAGGTGTTGCTGTGCGCGTCGGCCACGTCGAGGTCGGCGCCGACGGCGAACACCGTCAGCACCTTGCCGCTCGGCTGCTTGACCGGATCGAACGCCAGCCGGGGACCATCGGGCAGCGCGCAGCCCAGCTCCTCGGCGAACTCACGTTGCGCCGCCGCCCATGGATCGTCATCGGGCTCGTACTCACCCTTGGGAATCGACCACGCACCGTCGTCCTTACGCGCCCAGAACGGGCCACCCGGATGGCCGATCAACACCTCGGCGACGCCGTCGGTGATCCGGTACAACAGCACGCCCGCACTGTATTTCGGCATCGCTACTCCGGGCGTGGCACTGTGGCCGCGTGCAGTGCGGCCGCCAGTCTCGCGGCCCGCGGATCGGTCAGCACGTCCTCCAGCAGCATGGGGGCGCCGTCCGGCCCGGTCAGCGGAACCCGCCAGTTGGGATACTCGTCGGTGGTGCCCGGCTGATTCTGGGTGCGCTTGTCGCCCACGGCGTCCGGCAGTGCAAGTGCCAACAACCGCGACGGTGTGCGGGCCAGATAGCGGTACAGGCCCAGGATCACCTGCTCCTCGTCGGGATCCGCACCGAGCAGACCGACCCGGCGCAGTTCGGCCATCCAGGCTGCCTGCTCGGCGCGGTCGTCGGCAAGCTCGTCCTCGGCGGACCGGGTCAGCAAGCCCAGCTCGTCGCGCAGCCGGACATGCTCACCGGCCAGATAGCCGGGCGTCGGCGGCAAGTCGTGGGTGGTCACCGAGGACAGGCACAGCTCGCGCCACCGCTCGGCAGGTAGCGGGCCGCCGCCCCCGTCACGATCCAGCTCGAACCACAGGATCGACGTCCCCAGCACCCCTCGCGCCCGCAGATAGTCACGGACCCATGGCTCGACGGTGCCCAGATCCTCGCCGACGACGACGGCCCCGGCCCGATAGGCCTCGAGCGCGACGATCCCGATCATCGCGTCATGGTTGTAGCGCACGTAAGTGCCCTTGGTCGGCGATGCGCCCGCGGGAATCCACCACAACCGGAACAACCCGATGATGTGATCGATCCGGACCCCACCCGCATGCCGCAGGATCGCCTGGATCAGCTCCCGGAACGGTTGGTAGCCAAGCTCTTCCAGTTGATCGGGACGCCACGGCGGTTGTGACCAGTTCTGCCCCAGCTGGTTGAACTCGTCCGGCGGCGCGCCCGCGGTGACCCCGAGTGCGAGCACATCCTGCAAGGCCCAGGCGTCGGCGCCGTCGGGATGCACCCCGACCGCCAGGTCGTGCATGATGCCCAGCGCCATCCCGGTCCGGACCGCCTGAGACTGGGCGGCGGCGAGCTGATCGTCGAGCTGCCATTGCAGCCAGCGGTGGAAGTCGACCGCCGAGCTGTGCCGCTGCGCGAAGGCGAGCACCTCGGGGCTGCCCGGGTGCCGCAGCGTCTTGGGCCACTCGTGCCAGTTGCCGCCGTGCTTCTCGGCCAACGCCGACCAGGTGGCGAAGTCGTCGAGAGCCCGGCCTTCGCGCTCCTTGAAGGCGTCGAATGCCAGCTGACGCCCCGCCGACCTGGGTACACGGTAAATCGCTTTCAGCGCAATGCGTTTGGCTGCCCACGAGGAATCGCGGTCGATCGTGTCGACCTTGCGGGCACGCCCCTGGATGGCCGCGCGCAGTTTCCACACCCGGCCGCGTTTGGGCAGGAACGCGAATTCGGGGACCGACTCGACCCGCAGGTATAGCGGATTGGTGAACCGCCTCGAGGTCGGCAGGTAGGGGGAGGGTTCCATCGGTTGGGTGGGCGCGGCCGCATGAAGTGGGTTCACCAGGATGTAGCCGGCGCCATGACGCGCACCTGCCCACACCGCGAGGTCGGCGAGATCGCCGAGATCCCCGACGCCCCAGGAGTTCTTCGAGCGCACGCTGTACAGCTGGGTGGCCAACCCCCAGGTCCGGCGGGCGCCCAGTCGCGGCGGCAGCCCCAACCACGCCGGGGTGATGATCAGCGGCGTGCTCGTCTCCTGGCCACCGGAGCGCAGATGCACCTGGTGATAGCCCAGCGGTAGATCCGCAGGCAGGACGAACGTCGCCTCACCCACCATCCGGCCGTCCAGGTTGAACGGTGGCGTCCAGTTGTCGGTCTGCCGCACACCGGTGCGGACCGTGCCGTCTTCGAGCCGAACCCACACGTGCGCCGGATCGCCGTGGTTGACGTGAACCCAGAACGACGTCTCGGTCGCGGCGCGGCCGATGATCGTCGGCGGCAGCGACCGCGACCAGTACCGGGTGTCCTCGGCCGAAAGTGCCGCTGCCCGGCCCTCTTCGGAGCCGGCGTCGATGCCGAGTGCGCCCAGCACCGCCACCAGCGTCGCCTCGTCGACCGCCTCGAGCCGTCCCGTCCAGTCGTGATACTCGGTGGCCACGCCGAATCGGTGGGCGAGTTCGGCCAGCGACGCGTCAGTCATGGCTGTCATCTTGCTTGGTTACCCGTAACCTCGCCTCACGTGGGCACCCCCGAACTCGACGTGCGACTCCGCCGGGCCCGGGTCGCGACGGCGGCGCTGTTTTTGACCAACGGCGCGCTGTTCGCCAACCTGCTGCCGCGTTATCCCGAGATCAAGGCGGACCTCGGGTTGTCCAACACGGCCTTCGGCCTGGCGGTCGCCGCGTTCTCGGCCGGTGCGCTGCTCAGCGGTGCGACCGCCGCTGCGCTGATCCGCCGGTATCGCTCCTCGGTGGTCGCGGTCACGACCAGCGTGCTGATCGCCGCGTTCGTCCTTGCCGCCGGCCTGGCACCGAGCGGCGTGACACTGGCGGCGGCGCTGTTCTGCGCGGGAGCGGCCGACGCGGTGACCGACGTGGCGCAGAACGTGCACGGCCTGCGTGTGCAGCGCGCCTACGGCCGGTTCATCATCAACTCGCTGCACGCGGTCTGGTCCTCCGGTGCCGTACTCGGTGGCCTCATCGGTGCGGGCGCAATCTATCTCGGCATCCCGCGAGAGGCACAACTGGCGGTGTCGGGCGTGCTGTTCGTTGCGGTCTGCGTGATCGCGTATCGCTTCCTGCTGACCGGTCCCGACCACGATGGCGATCCCACGCCCCATGGGAACCAGCCGCGGCCACCGATTCGATCGGTCCACCTCGTGCTGGCCGCGCTGGTGGCCATCGCGATCGCGGGTGCTGTCGTCGAGGACGCGGGCAGCTCATGGGCCACGCTGTACCTGCACAACTCGCTATCGGCTCCGGCGGCGATCGCCGCGCTCGGGTACGTCGCGATGATCGGCTTCCAGTTCATCGGCCGGGTGCTCGGTGACCGGATGGTCGACCGGTGGGGACAGCGCGCCGTGGCCAGTGCCGGGGGACTGATCATCGCGGTGGGTATGGCGGCCGCACTGGCGTTCCCGGGTGTGCCCGGCACCATCGCCGGATTCGCGGCCGCCGGTTTCGGCTCAGCCACCCTGATCCCGGGCGCCATGCATGCCGCCGACGAGCTTCCCGGTCTGCGTCCCGGCACCGGGTTGACGGTGCTGAGCTGGCTGATGCGCGCCGGCTTCCTGGGTTCGCCGATCGTGGTCGGCGCGGTCGCCGACGCGGTGTCGCTGCGCGCCGGGCTGCTCAGTGTGGTCGCCGCCGGATTGGTCGCGGTGGTGCTGGCGCGCGTGCTCAGCCCGCGGAGCCAGTCAGTTCGATCGTGAGCACGCCGGCGATGATCAGCCCGATGCCGGCCACCATCAGCGGGGTGAGCGGTTCTTTGAACAACGCCCGCGCGATCACCGCGATCAGCGCCACACCCGCCGCCGACCAGACCCCGTAGGCGACGCCGACCGGCATCCCCAGCGACAGCGTCACCGACAGCAGCGTGAACGAGATCAGGTAGCCGATCAACATCGGCGCGATCCAGACCTTCTTGCGAAAGCCGTCCGACGCACGCAACGACAGGGTGGCGCACACCTCGACGAGAATGGCCCCGGCCAGCGTCAACCACATCATGACGGGGTCTCCTGGTGCCGGGAGCCGAGCTCGACCATCAGGACCCCGACGATGATCAGCCCAATGCCCACAATGATCGGGGTGGTGAACGGGTCGCCGAAGATCACCGCGGCCAGCGCCGCCGTCGCCGCGGTGCCCACCGCGCCCCAGACGCCGTAGGCGACACCGACCGGCATGCCGGCCCGCAGCACCTGGGCCAGGAAATAGAACGAGGCGACATAGCCGATGACGACCACGATCAGCCAGGCCCGGTGATCCTGGGAAGCCCGCAGCGACAGGGTGCCGGTGACCTCGACACAGATGGCGGCCAGAAGTAGTGCCCACTTCCGCACGCCCCGCACCTCCATCGGCTATCAGCCTGGTCAGGATAGCTGGGCGCCGATTTGTGTCGGCCGTCATACCGCAAACGCGGTTACCCGTCGGTAACGTGGATGGGATGACAGCGGACACCAATATTCGCCAGGTCCCCGGCCAGCCGGTCGTCGAGACCGGATACGGCCCGGTCCGCGGTAGCGATGACGGCCGGGTCAGGACGTGGAAGGGCATTCGCTACGCCGCCCCGCCCGTCGGCGAGCTGCGGTGGCGGGCGCCAGTGGCGCCGGAGCCGTCGGCCGAGATCATGGACGCGACGGCCTTCGGACCGGTCAGCCCGCAGCCTCGCAGCCCCATCCCGATGGGCCTGGGCACCCGCGCCGACGAGGACTGCCTGTTCCTGAACATCTGGGCGCCGTCCGATGTGGATGCCGTCAACATCTCGCCCAAGCCGGTGATGGTCTGGGTGCACGGCGGGGCCTACATTTTCGGCTCCGGCAGCCAGCCGCTGTACGACGGATCGGTCCTGGCCGGCGAGTCCGACGTCGTCGTCGTGACCATCAACTACCGGCTCGGGGCATTGGGTTTCATCGACCTCTCGTCGGCCGGTTTCGACAGCAACGTCGCCCTGCGCGACGTGCTGGCCGCACTGCGCTGGGTGCAGGACAACATCGCCGGATTCGGCGGCGACCCGGACCGGGTGACCCTGTTCGGCGAATCCGCCGGGGCCGGGATCATCACCACGCTGCTGGCGGTCCCGCAGGCGGCCGGTCTGTTCTCGCGTGCCATTGCCCAGAGCGCACCGGCCACGTCGGTCTACGACAGCAAGCGTGCGAGCGCGGTGTCCGAGATGTTCCTGCAGCGGCTCGGTATGACCGCCGCCGAAGCCCACCGGGCGCCCGTGCAGACGCTGATCGACGCCTCCATGGAGATCTTCGATCACATCCCGACGGCGATGCCGGGCCGGCTGGCGTTCGCGCCGACGGTCGACGGCGATCTCGTCCCGGACTATCCGGTGACGCTGGCACGCGCCGGGAAGACCCACCCGGTGCCGCTGCTGATCGGCACCAACAAGGACGAGGCCAAGCTGTTCCGGTTCATGCGTTCGCCGCTGATGCCTGTCGCCCCCAAGGCGGTGCGCACGATGTTCACAGAGATGGCCGACGACCAGCCGGGCCTGCAGCTTCCCACCGCCGAGCAGGTCAGCATGGCCTACCCGGCCCGGCGGGCCCGCACCCGCAGCATCGAGGTGGCCCGCGACATGGGCTTCCGGATGCCGACCGTGTGGTTCGCCGAGGGGCACAGCGCGTCGGCTCCGGTGTACCTCTACCGATTCGATTGGGCGACACCGATTTTCAAGCTGATCCAGCTCGGCGCCGCCCATGCCACCGAGCTGATCTACGTGTGGGGAAACCTGGTGTCCGGCCCCCGCGACGTGACCTTCAAACTCGGCGGGCTGAAGACCGGTGACGAGCTCTCGGCGCGGATGCGTGCCCGCTGGACCGCGTTCGCGGCCACCGGCGATCCGAACGTGCCGATCGGCCAGCCGCAATGGGCGCCCTACCGCAGCGACGACCGCGCCACCCTGGTCATCGACGCCCACGACCGTGTCGTGGACGACCTGGACCGCCAGATCCGGCAGGCCTGGGGTGACGAAGTGCTCAGCTTCCGCTGACCCGCTTCTTGAACCGGTGTCTAACAAGGCGCGTTAGACTCCCGTGCGGGAGGTGTCTGACGTGGACCGAATCGGGGAATGGCTGTCCGTTCTCCCGCCTCAAATGCGCGACCCGGTGCTGTTCGCGATCCCGTTCTTTCTGCTGCTACTGATCATCGAGTGGACCGCTGCCCGCAAGCTCGAGAAGCTGA
Source organism: Mycobacterium sp. BK086 (assembly GCA_004362315.1). Lineage (GTDB taxonomy): Bacteria > Actinomycetota > Actinomycetes > Mycobacteriales > Mycobacteriaceae > Mycobacterium. Next base: position 770,530 of record SNWL01000005.1, on the reverse strand, counting down.
CCGAGGAGGACCGCCCCGCGTCGGGCGGCTATCACACCCGCGACGCCTGGAACTCGATCTCGATGGGCCTGGTGTCGGTGGCGACGATGGGCGCCTGGAAGTTCCTGGCCCTGCTGGGCTATGCCGCGCTGTACGCCTACGTCGCGCCGTGGCATCTGTCGCCGACGAAGTGGTACACGTGGGTGATCGCGATCGTCGGGGTGGACATCCTGTTCTACGCCTACCACCGCACCGCACACCGGGTGCGGCTGATCTGGGCCACCCATCAGGCCCACCACTCCAGCCGGTACTTCAACTTCGCGACCGCGCTGCGGCAGAAGTGGAACAACAGCGGCGAGATCATCATGTGGATTCCGTTGCCGCTGTTGGGCGTTCCGCCGTGGATGGTGTTCACCAGCTTCTCGATCAGCCTGATCTACCAGTTCTGGATCCACACCGAACGCATCGGCACGTTGCCCAGAGCCTTCGAGTTCGTGTTCAACACCCCGTCGCACCACCGCGTGCACCACGGCATGGATCCCGAATATCTGGACAAGAACTACGGTGGAATTTTCATTATCTGGGATCGCCTTTTCGGCAGTTTCCAGCCCGAACTGTTCCGCCCGCACTACGGGCTGACCAAACCGGTCAACACCTTCAACATCTGGAAGCTGCAGACCCGCGAGTACGTGGCGATCGCGCATGACGTGCGCGCGGCCACCCGCTGGCGCGATCGGCTTGGCTACGTGTTCGGGCCGCCGGGCTGGACGCCCACGGCGGCCGCGCAGTCCGTTACGGTGGCGAACAGATAATTCACAGCATCGGTGCCGTCATCGAGGATGGAGCCCATGGAGGTCAAGGAAGTCCTGCTGCCCGGAGTCGGGCTGCGCTACGAGTTCGACAACGCCGACGGCAACCGCATCGGCGTGATCGCCCGTCGCAGTGGTGATTTCGAATTCGTCGTCTATGGCGCCGCCGACCCCGACCAGGCGCGACCGGTTTTCCGGCTCACCGACGACGAAGCCGACGCGTTGGCGCAGATCCTCGGCGCCCCACGGATGGTGGAACGTTTCGCCGACCTGACCAAGGAGGTCCCAGGATTGGACGCCGGTCAGGTGGAGATCGTCCCGACCTCACCGTTCGTCGACCGGCCGCTCGGAGACACCAAGGCGCGCACCCGCACCGGCGCGTCGATCGTGGCGATCGTGCGCGACGAGGAAGTGCTGGCCTCGCCGGGTCCGGCCGAGGTGTTGCACGCCGATGACGTCCTCGTCGTCATCGGCACCGAAAACGGCATCGCAGGCGTCCGGCGCATCGTCGACCAAGGCTGACGCCGGTGGCGGTGTCGGCGGCGCTCCTCCTCGAACTCGGCGTCATCTTCACGGTCCTGACCTTCCTGGGAACACTGGCGCGCCGGTTCGCACTCTCACCGATCCCGCTGTACCTGCTCGCGGGGCTGGCGCTGGGCAACGGCGGTATCGCGCCGATTCCGGCGGCAGGGGAGTTCGTGTCGACCGGCGCAACGATCGGCGTCGTCTTGCTGCTGCTGACCCTGGGCCTGGAGTTCTCGATCGGCGAGTTCGCCGCCAGCATGCGGCGTCACCTGCCGTCGGCCGGCGTCGACCTCGTTCTCAACGCCACCCCGGGTGCGATCGCCGGCTGGCTGCTCGGCCTGAACTTCGTCGGCATCCTGGCGATGGCCGGCATCACATTCATCTCGTCGTCCGGGGTGATCGCCCGGCTGCTCAACGACCTGCGCCGGCTGGGTAACCGGGAAACCCCCGCGGTGCTGTCGATCCTGGTGCTCGAGGATTTCGCGATGGCCGCCTACCTGCCGCTGCTTGCGGTGCTGGCGGCGGGCGGCACCTGGTGGGAGGCGCTGCTGTGGATGGGCGCCGCGATGATCGCGCTGGTCGCGGTGTTCGCGGCGTCGTATCGCTGGGGCCATCACGTCGGACGTCTCATCGCGCACCCGGACGACGAGCAACTCCTGCTGCGCATCCTCGGCCTGACGTTGCTCGTCGCGGCTGCCGCCGAACATCTGCACGCCTCGGCGGCGGTCGGCGCGTTCCTGGTCGGGCTGACGCTGACGGGGGAGACCGCCGAACGGGCCCGCGCCGTCCTGACGCCACTGCGCGATCTGTTCGCCGCCGTGTTCTTTCTGGCGATCGGGCTGTCGGTGGATCCCAAAGACCTGGTGCCGATGCTGCCGGCGGCCGCGTTACTCGCCGCGGTCACCGCGATCACCAAGGTGGCCACCGGCGTCTACGCGGCCCGCCGCGACGGCGTGGGACGGCCGGGTCAGCTGCGTGCCGGCACGGCGCTGATCGCCCGCGGCGAGTTCTCGCTGGTGATCATCGGGTTGGCCGGAACATCAGTGGCCGCGATCGGATCCCTCGCCACCCCATACGTATTCGTGTTGGCCACCATCGGCCCCCTGCTCGCCCGATTCGCCAGGTAGCGCGGCGACGCCGTGGCAGGATTCTGACGTGCAGACCGTATTCGATCGCCCCGTCGACGCCGCGCTGATCTCCCGAGCACTGGGGTCGGCGTCGTTCGGATCGATGTGGCTGGACATTCCCCGTCCCGACTACCCGAAGCTGACCGCCGGCCTGAGCTGCGACCTGCTGGTGGTCGGTGGTGGTTATGCCGGCCTGTGGAGCGCGTTGCACGCGATCGAGCGCAACCCCGGCGCGCGCGTCGTGCTGATCGAGGCCGAGCGGGTCGGCTGGGCGGCATCGGGACGCAACGGCGGCTTCGTCGAGGCCAGCATCACCCACGGTGCCGAGAACGGAAAGTCCCGTTGGCCAAGTGAATTCGACCAGCTGGAGAAGCTCGGGCTGGCCAACCTCGACGGTATGCAGGCCGACATCGCGAAGTACGGCATGGCGGTGGACTGGGAACGCACCGGCATGCTGACCGTTGCCACCGAGCCGCATCAGGTCGAGTGGCTACGGGAAGGCGCCGAGGACGGCCACGAACAATTCCTCGACCAGGCCGCGGTGCGCGCCCAAGTCGATTCGCCGACCTATCAGGCCGGGCTGTTCGCGGCCGACACCTGTGCGATCGTCCATCCCGCCCGGCTGGTCTTCGAGCTCACTCGCGTGTGCGCCGAGGCGGGCGTGCAGATCTTCGAGCACACCGCGGCGCTGTCGGTGGAGCGGGACCGCAACGGCATCCAGGTGGCCACCCGCACCGGCGTGATCGAGGCCGACCAGGTTGTGCTGGCCACCAACGTCTTTCCCAGCCTGCTCAAGCGCAACCGGCTGCACACGATTCCGGTGTACGACTATGTGCTGGCCACCGAACCGCTGACGCCGGCTCAGCTCGACCGCATCGGATGGCAATCGCGGCAGGGGATCGGCGACAGCGCCAATCAGTTCCACTACTACCGGCTTTCGGCCGACAACCGGATCGTCTGGGGCGGATACGACGCCGTCTACTACTTCGGCCGTCGGGTCAACCCGGCCTACGAAGACCGGCAGGAGACCTACCGCCGCCTCGCCGCGCACTTCTTCATCACCTTCCCGCAACTCGAGGATGTCCGATTCAGCCACCGCTGGGCCGGTGCGATCGACACCAACACCCGGTTCTGTGCGCACTGGGGCCTGGCCGGGCGCGGGCGGATCGCCTACGTCAACGGATTCACCGGTCTCGGAGTGGGTGCGGCCCGGTTCGCCGCCGACGTCTGCCTGGACCTGCTCGACGGGCATCCCACCGAGCGCACCGAACTCGAGATGGTCAACCGCAAACCGCTTCCGTTCCCGCCCGAGCCGGCGGCAAGCATCGGCATCCAGGCCACCCGGTGGTCGCTGAACCGCGCGGATCACAACGCGGGCAAACGCAACATCTTCCTGCGCACCCTCGACCGGCTCGGGCTGGGGTTCGACTCCTAACGCGCTTGTAAACCCCTTCGACGGGATTGCTGCGGCGACACGCCGGGTACGTCATAGTTCGTTGGTAACGATTTGAGATCGGCGCCGATACACAGTCGAGATACTTTCGCGGCGCGTCCTTGACGAGTCGCCGACCGATCGGGGTGTACAGTGTCGCGTTTTGCTCGGAAGGGTTTCCTCGCCACCGCCGCCGTCTTGGCTGCGTCCGCGATCGTGGCACCAGCCGCTCACGCTACTCCCGGCGTCGTCGTTTCACCCGGGATGGAGATCCGCCAAGCCAGTAACGTCTGCACGCTCGGCTACGTCGACCCCGCCGCGCGGATCGCCTATTCGGCCGGCCACTGCCGCGCCGATGGGCCCGTCACCAATCGTGACGGCCAGATCATCGGCACCGTCTCGACGTCCCAGGACAACACCCCCGACGGTGCCGTCGTGCGCACCGACCAGGTGATTTCCGACTACGAGACGATCACCCTGGCCCCCGACGTCGTCATCAACAACATCCTGCCCGGCGGTCGTCAGCTGGTTGCCGAGGCCGCCCCGGCGATGGCCGCCGGCCAGCCGGTCTGCCACTTCGGCGTCGTCACCGGCGAGAGCTGCGGATCGATCGAGCGGGTCAACAACGGCTGGTTCACCATGGAGAACGGCGTGGTCAGCCAGAAGGGTGATTCCGGCGGGCCGGTCTACATGCCGGTCGACAACAACAAGGCCGTGATCATCGGGCTGTTCAACAGCACGTGGGGCACCTTCCCCGCGGCGGTGTCCTGGGTGGCCACCAGCCAGCAGGCCAATGCCGGCATCGGCGTGGTCAATGTGGCCGCCGCCCAAGAGACGAACGCCAACTAGGGCGCGAGCGCGAACACCGGGATGACCGGGGCGGCTGCGCGTAACTGATCGGCACTGGAGTCCGGCGTGAGGCCGGCAATGTGCCCCTTGACCTCCCAGTACCACCGATCCAGGTAGCGCCTGAGCAGGTCGGGCTTCTCGTCGTCAGCGACCTCGGTGACCGCGACGGGGGTATGCCGCCAGCGCGGACCCAGCTCCACAGCGCCGGCCGCCCGTGCGTTGCGCGCCCACTGGGTGTTCCCGCGTGGCGACACCAGGTAGTCGACGCCGTCGACCCGGAGCACATTGACGACCACGCTGTGCAGTGCGCCGGACTTTCGGCCGCGCACCCGCAGGGCTCGGGTTCCCGCGATGCTGATGCCGGCCTCGGCGAGCCGTCGGACGACTGCGTTGAAGACCCGCGCTGCGGCGTTCGGGCGGTCGTAGTGCTGGTTCATCGGCCTGCCTTCCATTTAGAGAGCGGTGCTCTTGTTTCGAGGATGCCAGCCGGCTCCGCCAAAATCAAGAGCAGTGATCTCGAACGTGCGAGACTCGGCGCGTGGGGAAACGGGAGGACACGCGACAACGCATCGAGGCGCAGATCGTGGAGCTGGGCCGACGGCAGCTGGCCACGGTGGGCGCGGCGGGGCTCTCGGTGCGCGCGATCGCCCGCGAACTGGGCATGGTGTCCTCGGCGGTGTACCGCTACGTCGCCAGCCGTGACGCGCTGCTGACCCTGTTGCTGGTCGACGCCTATTCCGATCTGGCCGACACCGTCGGGCAGGCCCGGGCGGACACCGACGGCGGCTGGCGCGCGGACGTCGCAACGATCGCCCACGCGCTGCGGCAGTGGGCGACCGCCCAGCCTGCCGACTGGGCGCTGCTCTACGGCAGCCCGGTGCCGGGCTATCACGCGCCTGCCGACCTGACCACCGGGCCGGGCACCCGGGTGATCGGGATGTTGTTCGACGCGGTGGCCACCGGGGTGGCGACGGGAGACATCGCACTCACCGAAGATCATGTCGCACAACCGATGTCGGCGGACCTCCTGCGGGTGCGTGACGAGTTCGGCTTTCCCGGCGACGACGCGCTGGTGATCCGGTGCACCGCGGTCTGGGCACTGATCATCGGCGCGATCAGCCTGGAGATCTTCGACCAGTACGGCGCCGACACGTTCACCGATCCCGGGGTTCTGTTCGACGAGCAGATCCGGTTGGCCATCGATCTGCTGACCGTGAACCCGCAGAACTAGAACACGTTCTAGCCACACCGGCGGGCCGGGGATATCCTCAAACCGATGACCAGCCAGACACCTGTCCAGATTGCGTGGGTGACCCACGACCTGGACGCCACCGAAGCGACGTTGACGGCGCTGCTCGGGGCCAGGAAATGGATTCGGATGCCCGATGTGCACTTCGGACCCGACACCTGTGTGCACCGGGGCGCACCCGCCGACTACCACGCCGACATCTCGCTGAGCTACGCCGGCGACACCCAGCTGGAGCTCATCGCCCCGACCAGCGGTGAGAGCATCTACACCGAGTTTCTGACCCAAAGCGGCCCCGGCCTGCACCACATCTGCGTGGAGGCCGCCGACCCCGACGCGTTCGAAGCCGCGCTGGCCGGCGCCGAGGTCGCCGCGCGCGGAGAGATGCCCGGCGGCATGCAGTTCGCGTACGTGTCCGCCCCCGCGGCCGGAGTGCCCTACCTCGAGATCGCCTACATCCCCGACGACATCCGCACGTTCTTCGACTATGTGAAACAGGAGCAGCAATGAGTGGCCTGGACATCCCCGCGACCGTCGACGCCGCCGAGGTGGCCGAGTGGTCCGACGACGTCGACGTCGTCGTGATCGGTTTCGGCATTGGCGGCGGCTGCGCGGCTGTGAGCGCCGCGGCGGCGGGCGCCCGGGTTCTGGTGCTCGAGCGCGCCGCCGTGGCCGGCGGCACCACGTCGATGGCCGGGGGTCACTTCTACCTCGGCGGCGGCACCGCCGTGCAGCAGGCGACCGGGCACAGCGACAGCGTCGAGGAGATGTACAAGTACCTCGTCGCGGTGTCCCGCGAACCCGAGCTCGACAAGATCCGGGCCTACTGCGAGGGCAGTGTCGAGCACTTCAACTGGCTCGAGGAGTTGGGAGTGGCCTTCGAGCGCTCCTACTACCCGGAAAAGGCGGTGATTCAGCCCAATACCGAGGGCCTGATGTTCACCGGCAACGAGAAGGTGTGGCCGTACAAGAACATGGCGGTGCCGGCTCCGCGCGGGCACAAGGTCCCCGTCCCCGGTGACACCCAGGGCGCGGCGATGGTCATCGATTTGCTTCTCAAGCGGGCCGCCGAACTTGGCGTGCAGATCCGCTACGAAACGGGCGCAACAAATCTCGTCGTCGACAACGACAGCGTCGTCGGCGTGGCCTGGAAGCGTTTCAACGAAACCGGGTCGATCAAGGCCAAGTCGGTGGTGATCGCCGCGGGCGGGTTCGTGATGAATCCCGAGATGGTGGCCAAGTTCACCCCGAAACTCGCCGAGAAGCCGTTCGTGCTCGGCAACACCTACGACGACGGGCTGGGCATCCGTCTCGGTGAGTCGGTGGGCGGTGCCACCAAGCACATGGACCAGGTGTTCATCACCGCGCCGGTCTACCCGCCGTCAATCCTGCTGACCGGCATCATCGTCAACAAGTTCGGCAAGCGATTCGTCACCGAGGACGGCTACCACTCGCGCACGTCGGGTTACGTGATGGACCAGCCCGACAGCGCGGCGTACCTGATCGTCGACGAGTCGCACATGCAGCGCCCGGAGATCCCGCTGATCACCTTCATCGACGGCTGGGAGACCGTCGAGGAGATGGAGGCCGCACTCGGGATCCCGACCGGCAACCTCGTCGAGACGTTGAACAACTACAACGAGCATGCCGCCAAGGGCGAGGACCCCGAGTTCCACAAGCAGCCGGAATTCCTTGCGCCGCAAGACAAGGGGCCGTGGGGCGCCTTCGACCTGACGTTGGGCAAGGCGATGTACTCCGGGTTCACCGTCGGCGGCCTGGCCACCGATGTCAACGGCGAGGTGCTGCGGGCCGACGGAAGCGTGATCCACGGCCTGTACGCGGCCGGGGCGTGTGCATCCAACATCGCCCAGGACGGCAAGGGCTACGCCAGCGGCACGCAGCTGGGGGAGGGCTCGTTCTTCGGGCGCCGCGCCGGCACGCACGCCGCGGCCACCGCGAAGGTCTAGGGCGAGCTCACGATGCGGTTGTCGTAGGCGAAGACGATCGCCGAAGCGCGGTCGCGCAGGCCGAGTTTGGTGAAGATCCGCCCGATGTGTGTTTTCACGGTCAGGGCGGAAATGCCTAGCTCATGAGCGATTTCGCCGTTGGTCCGGCCACGCGCGATCAACGTCAGCACGTCGAGCTCACGGGGCGTGACGCCGTCGAGCGCGGGGCTGGGCCGGGCCGGCTGCGCGGTATTTCGATAGGCGCTCAGGATGCGCCCCGTCACCGCGGGGTCGAGATAGCCATGGCCGGCGGCGACCGCGCGAACCGCGCGGATGAGCTCCTCGGCAGGGGAATCCTTCAGCACGAAACCGGCTGCGCCCGCACGCAATACGCCCGACAGCAGTTCGTCGTCGTTGAAGGTCGTCAGGGCCAGCACCGCGGGCCCACCGGCCTCAGACAGGCGCCGGGTCGCCTCGATACCGTCCATGCGTTTCATCCGGAGGTCCATGATGACGACGTCGGGCCGAAGCCGGCCCACGGCGTCGTCGACCTCGTCACCGTCGGTGCATTCACCGACCACCATGACACCGTGCTGGCGCTGCAGGATCAGGGCGAGGCCTGATCGCACCAGCTCCTGATCGTCGACGATCAGCGCGGTCACAACGTCCTCGTCGCTCATCGCGCCGTGTCCAGCGGCAGTTGCGCTCGCACCGACCAGCCGTCGCCGCGCGGGCCGGCATGGACGGTGCCGCCGAAGATCTCGATCCGTTGTTCCATCCCGTTGAGTCCTCGCCCCCGTGCGGTCCTGGGGACAACGCCCGCGCCGTCCGCGTCGTTGACAACACTCAACGTCGCCTCGTGCGCGGAGATCACCAGAGCCAGGCTCGACGATGACGCCGGTGCGTGCTTGGCGATGTTGGTCAGCGATTCCTGGGCGATGCGGTAGAGCGCCAATCCCGCAGCGGGAGAGACGTTCTGGTAGGACCCGCGGATCTCGGCGGTCAGGTTGAGCCCGGCTCGGATGAAATCGTCGGTGAGGCCGGCGATGTCCTCGACGCCGGGTTCCGGGGCCAGGGACTCGTTGCCCGCGTCCAGCAGCCCGACCGTGCGGCGCACATCCGACATCGCCTGGCGTCCGAGTTCCTCGGCCTGTCGCAGCGCGTCGACCGCGGCAGCGTCGGCGCCGCCGTGCTCGAGCGCGTGCCGGGCACCGGTCAGATGCAGCAGCGTGATGCTCAGGGAATGCGCGATGACGTCGTGGATTTCACGGGCGATCCGGCGGCGTTCGTCAGCTGCGGCGTGCGCGGCCAATTCGGCCTGGGTCCGTTGCTGTTCGATGAGCAGCTGGCGCTGAACGTGGATCAGGTAGCCGACGAGCCAGCCGATACCCAGGAACGCCAGATACAGCTCGGGAGTCTCCAGCCGATGCGCCGCTGCCGCGCCGATCAACAGCGCCGCAGCCGATGCGGCCGCGAGGAAGCCGCCCAGCTTCGAGGTGATGGCGCCGACGACGCCGACGGTCAGGGTGAGCAGCAGCGGTGCGAAATCACCGCGCACCGGTGTGGAGGTGGCGAAGAGCAGGACCGCCGTACCGGCCATCCATGCGGCCCACAGCGCTGGCCCCTCGTACTTGCAGACGTTGAAGACGAAGAACAGCACCCAGGGCATGAACGCGACGACGATTGCCGCCAGTGCCACCGGCCAATCGGACATCGGCCGTTGCAGCGTCGCGACAAGCCCGATCGCCACCATGGTCACGTCGATGATGACGACGAACGTCCAACTGAAGCCCGCCGGGATCATCGGCTCTCGGCTCCTGGCCCACTCCCGGAACTGTCGCCTCACCGCAACCAGCATGGGACAAGCCTAGGCGGGCCACCCGCTGGCCACATCGCCCGCGGGATGTACTCCGCTGGTAGTACACGCACCACTAGAGGCGGTGCATCTCCCGCTTCATCGCCGCGTCTTCCATGAATTCGGTACGCAACGCGGGATATGGCGGTCTGCGCCGACCCTCATCAGGTGCCATGGCCGCGCGAACGGCAGCGGCCCAGCTCCTGACCAGCTCAACGGGGCGGCGACGAAATACCGTGCGGGGCGCCACGACTGGCACCGCGCCGGCGGTGACGCTTCGAGCGTGTGCAAATGTCATGCACCCAACGCTAAAAACATTGCGCCCCAAGCACATCGTGCCGAGGAATGATCTTGATCTACGACCAAGGGAGGACGACGGGCGCTACCACCGCACTACAGCTTGATGGTTTCCTTGCCGTCGACCTCGCCGAGCCGCCATTCGCCGCCACCGAGCAGCTGCAGGTGCTTGGCGTGGTGCTGCTCGACGGTGGTGCGGTGGCTGACGCTGACCAGGATGGTGTCCGGCAGCACGGTGCGGACCATGTCGTACAGGGCGAACTCCAGGCCCTCGTCGAGAGCCGAGGTGGCCTCGTCGAGGAAGACTGCCTTGGGCCGGGTCAGCAGCACACGGGCGAACGCGATGCGCTGCTGCTCACCCGGGGACAGCACCTTGGCCCAGTCCTGGACCTCATCGAGCCGAATCATCAAGTGCGACAGCGCCACACTGTTCAGGGCGTGTTGCAGCTGACCATCGGTGATCTCACCGGAGGCCGCCGGGTACGAGACCACCGTGCGCAGATCACCAAGGGGCACATAGGGCATCTGCGACAGGAACATCGTCTCGTCGTCGTCGGGGCGACACAGCGCACCGGAGGTGTACGGCCACATCTGGGCCAGGCTGCGCAGCAGCGTGGTCTTACCAGCACCGGACGATCCGGTGATCACCAGCGTCTCGCCCGGTTCCAACCGGAGGTCGATCGCGTCGACCAACTGCTCCCCGCTGGGCGTGCGGACCTCCACCTGGCGCAGCTCCACCGCACCGTCCGGGCTGGGCACGACGCTCAGCTTGGGCAGTTCGCGCGCCTCGGCATTGGTGTCGACCAGTCCGTGCAGACGGATGATGGCCGCCCGGTAGGAGGCGAACGAGTCGTAGGCATTACGGAAGAACGACAGTGAGTCGTGGATGGAGCCGAACGCGCTCGACGACTGCGTGACGTCGCCGAGGTCGATCTGGCCGGCGAAGAGGCGGGGCGCCTGGATCACCAGCGGGAGCGGGTTGATGATCTGGCTCATCGAGAGGTTCCACCCGGTCAGCGCGATTGTGCGATTCACATACCGGCGATAGTTGGCGATGATCTGGGCGAACTTGGTGCGCAGCAGACCGCGCTCGACGTTCTCGCCGCGATAGAAGCCGACGGCCTCGGCGGAATCACGCAGCCGGACCAGCGCATACCGGAAGACCGCGTTGGTGAGCTCGTTGCGGAAGCTCAGCTTGATCAGCGGGTGGCCGATCCAGAACGCGATGATCGTCGCGAAGATCACATAGAACAGCACCACCCAGAACAGCGCGTGGCCGAGGGTAATGCCGGCGAAGGTCAGCGGGCCGGACAGATTCCATAGGATCAGCGCGAACGAAACGACCGTCACCAACGAGTTGATGGCCCCGAAGACGAGAGTGCTGGAGCTGCCGATCATCGGGGTGTTCGGCGACGCGCCGACCCCGGCGGTGAAGATGTCGATGTCCTGCTGGATGCGTTGGTCGGGGTTGTCGATGTCGGTGTCGGTGAATCGGGTGCGGTAGTAGGCGTGATCATCGAGCCAGTCACAGGTCAACCGGTCGGTGAGCCACACGCGCCAGCGGATGATGAACCGCTGCATGAAGTAGATGTCGAGCATCACCCGGCCGATGTAAATGGTGGCCAGGATGCCGAACAGGATCAGCGCGGTCCAGAAGCCGTGGATACCGGAATCGCGAACTTCCGCGTTGCCTGCGGCGCCGCCCTGGAAGGCGACCTGCAGCGACGTGTACAGGTCGTTGCTGTAGAAGCTGAGTAGCACGTCGAGGCGCACCGAGATGATCGTCGACAGCAACAACAGCGCGAGCCAGATCCAGACCCGGATGCTCTCGCGGCCCTTGAAGTAATCGCCGGTGATCCGCCAGTACTGCCGCCCCCACACGGTGTAGCGCGCCAGCAGCACCAGCACCGCGACGCTCAGAACAGCGCTGATCGCCCACGCTTCGGAAATCCAGATCAGGGACGGGACGAGCTCGTGCCCCCAGTCCTTAGACGGGGTGAACTTCTCCAACGCGTTACTCCTCCTGCGGCGGCTTTCCCGGCGAACCTACCCTTGCATCCAGGCGAACGCGCGGGTCCGCCCGAGATGGCTAGCGAAATGTGAGCTTCAGCTGCGCCGTCACGTTCGCCGCCGTGGGCGAGTCGCGGTCGGCCAAGCAAAGATAACCGTCGGGCCTGATGACGAACACAGCCGACGGCCCGGGGGCGTACCTCGCCGCGAACTCACCGGCTGCATCCCGCAGCAGGGGCAGCACGGTGTCGGCGACGTCGGCGTCCGGATCGGCCACCAGGTAGACGTCCATCTGACCGTGTGCGGCCTCGACCGCGGCCGCCGCCACCTCTTCGAGCCGTGCCACGTCGGCCGCCGTCGTCTCGGCACCGGCGTACAGCAGCGTGGTATGCCGGCGGCGGTCCAGCACGCTGAACAGCCGGACCGGCGCGGTGACTGCCGCGCGAGCCAACCCGGTCGCATCCGGGGCGCGCAGGCCCGCCCGCAACCCGGTGTCGCCTGACGCCCCGACGATCGGGCTGTCGCCGTAGTCGATCAGCAGCTGAGCTTCCCGGCGCAGGACGTGGTCGAGGTCGGTCTCGCCGGCGCCGATGCCCTGCTGGGCGTGCCGCACGGTCCGGCCGACCACCTCTTCGCCGACCGGCCTGCGCTCGGCGTCGTAACTGGCCACCAGGCCGTCCGCCGCGACGCCCTGCAGCACCAGCGCCAGCTTCCAGGCCAGGTTGTGGGCGTCCTGGATCCCGGTGTTCATGCCCTGCGCGCCCGTCGGCGGGTGAATGTGCGCGGCGTCGTCGGCGACGAACACCCGGCCGGTGCCGTAGCTGTCGACGATGCGGTGGCTGATGCCGAACACCGACGACCAGCGCAGATTCCGGGCAGTGGTCGGCTCCGGTGACAGCCGGTCCAGCACCGCCTGGATGTGGTGCAGTTCGGGTTTCGCGTCGGCGTCGAGCCCCTCGGGCACCAGCATGACCATCCGGTAGCGGCCCCGGTCGGGCAGCGGAATGGCCACCAGGATGTCGTCGGTGACCCCGTCGATCTGATGCATGCTGCGCACCACATAGCCGCGCGGTACCGACCAGTCGACCTGGACATCGCCGAGCATGTACTGCTCGGCGAACGCGCCACCGTCGAAGGCCAGGCCCAGCGTCTTGCGCACCGTGCTGTGCGCGCCGTCGGCGCCGATCAGGTAACGGGCGCGAATCACCTCGGTGCTCAGCGTGGCCGTCACCCCGTCGGCATCCTGCTCGAAGGTCTCCAGGCGCACCCCACGTTCGACCTGCACCCCGAGGTCAGCCAGTTCCTCGCGCAGGATGCGCTCGGTGGCGTACTGCGGCAGGCCGACGAAGCCGAACGGGACGTCGGGCGGGACCGCCATGGCGAGCTCGCCGACCCGCGCGCCGTTGACGTAGACGAACTGGCCGCAAAGCGGAATCGCGGCGTCGAGGAAACGGTGCAGCAGTCCCATCCCTTCGAAAATTTCGAGGGTCCGGGGTTGCACGCCAACGGCTTTCGCGTACTGCGGCGGGTCGATCACCGGATCGACGATCCGGCAGTGCACACCGTGCCTGGTGAGCTCCAGCGCGGCGGTCAGTCCGATGGGTCCCGCGCCGGCGATGAGTACGTCGACATCCGTCACGCCGCCGACGGTACCGTTGTCACGTGGCGAAAGATCGTAAGAACAGCGCTGCCGGACCCGGCCGCATCAGCCGGGGCTTCTGGCGTCTCCTGGGTGCCAGCACCGAGAAGACCAAAGCCGAGTCGATGGCCGAGGTGTCGGCCTCAGCCGAGTTCGACGAGAAGGCCAAGGGCCTCGACGACGAACAGCTGCTGAAGGCCGCCAAGCTGCTGGAACTGGGCGACCTGGCCGCCGCCGCCGACATTCCGCAATTTCTGGCGATCGCCCGCGAGGCCGCCGAACGGACGACCGCGCTCCGTCCTTTCGATGTACAGCTGCTCGGCGCGCTGCGCATGCTCGCCGGAGACGTCGTCGAGATGGCCACCGGCGAGGGCAAGACCCTGTCCGGCGCCATCGCCGCGGCCGGTTACGCACTGGGCGGGCGCAACGTGCACGTCGTCACCATCAACGACTACCTGGCCCGCCGCGATGCCGAGTGGATGGCCCCGCTGATCGAGGCCATGGGCCTGACGGTCGGCTGGATCACCGCCGAGTCGACGGCCGACGAGCGCCGGGCCGCCTACGAATGCGACGTCACCTACGCCTCGGTCAACGAAATCGGGTTCGACGTGCTGCGCGACCAGTTGGTCACCGACGTCGCCGACCTGGTGTCGCCCAACCCCGATGTGGCGCTGATCGACGAGGCCGACTCGGTGCTCGTCGACGAGGCGCTGGTGCCGCTGGTGCTGGCCGGCACCACCCACCGCGAAACCCCGAAGGTCGAAATCGTCCGTCTGGTAGGCGAATTGGCGGCGGGGATCGACTACGACACCGACTCCGACAGCCGCAACGTCCACCTCACCGAGGACGGCGCCAGGAAGCTCGAGGCCGCGCTCGGCGGCATCGACCTGTACTCCGAAGAGCACGTCACGACCACGCTGACCGAGGTGAACGTCGCCCTGCACGCGCATGTGCTGCTGCAGCGCGACGTGCACTACATCGTCCGTGACGGCGCCGTGCAGCTGATCAACTCCTCCCGCGGCCGGATCGCCTCGCTACAGCGCTGGCCCGACGGCCTGCAGGCCGCCGTCGAAGCCAAGGAGGGCATCGAGACCACCGAGACCGGCGAGGTCCTGGACACCATCACCGTGCAGGCGCTGATCAACCGCTACCCGACGGTGTGCGGGATGACCGGTACCGCGTTGGCCGCCGGTGAGCAGCTGCGCCAGTTCTACAAGCTCGGCGTCTCGCCGATCCCGTCGAACGCGCCCAACGTCCGCGAGGACGCCGCCGACCGGGTCTACATCACCGCCGCGGCCAAGACCGAGGCGATCATGGAGCACATCATCGAGGTGCACGCCACCGGCCAGCCGATCCTGGTCGGCACCCATGACGTCGCCGAATCCGAGGAACTGCACGAGCGGCTGATCCGCCGTGGCGTTCCGGCCGTGGTGCTCAACGCCAAGAACGACGAGGAAGAGGCCGCCGTCATCGCCGAAGCCGGCAAGCTCGGCACCGTCACCGTGTCCACCCAGATGGCCGGTCGCGGTACCGACATCCGGCTGGGCGGGTCGGAGGAGACCGACCACGATAAGGTCGCCGAGCTCGGTGGCCTGCACGTCATCGGCACTGGACGGCACCGCACCGAACGCCTCGACAACCAGCTGCGCGGTCGCGCCGGGCGCCAGGGCGACCCGGGTTCGTCGGTGTTCTTCGCCAGTTGGGAGGACGACGTCGTCGTCGCCCATCTCGACGAGGGCAAGCTGCCCACCGAGGCCGACGATTCCGGCAAGATCATCAGCGCCAAGGCCGGCACCCTGCTCGATCACGCCCAGCGGGTGGCCGAGGGCAGGCTGCTCGATGTGCACGCCAACACCTGGCGCTACAACCAGCTCATCGCCCAGCAGCGCGCGATCATCGTCGAGCGGCGCAACACCCTGCTGTCCACTCCCGCCGCGCGCAACGAGCTGAAGGATCTGTCGCCGGAGCGCTACGAGGAGCTGGCCGCGAACTCCAGCGACGAGCAGCTGGAGATCATCTGCCGCCAGATCATGCTCTTCCACCTCGACCGCGGCTGGGCCGATCACCTGGCCTACCTGGCCGATATCCGGGAGAGCATCCACCTGCGCGCCCTGGGCAGGCAGAACCCGCTCGACGAGTTCCACCGGATGGCTGTGGACGCGTTTGCCAATCTGGCCGCCGACGCGATCGAGGCCTCCCAGCAGACGTTCGAGACGGCCAACATCCTCGAAGAGGAGCAGGGTCTGGATCTGTCGAAACTGGCCCGGCCGACCTCGACGTGGACCTACATGGTTCACGACAACCCACTCAACGACGACACGTTGTCCGCGCTGAGTCTGCCCGGGGTTTTCCGTTAGGTTTTGTCCATGACGCAGCCGGCCCGCGATCGGGTGCTGACGATCCCGAACGTCTTGTCTGTGATCCGGCTCGTCCTGTTGCCGGTCTTTCTGTATCTGCTGCTGATCACCCATGCCTATGGCTGGGCGGTCGCGATCCTGATGTTCAGCGGATTCTCCGACTGGGCCGACGGCAAGATCGCACGGCTGGTGGCCAACCAGTCGTCGCGGCTGGGGGCGCTGCTCGACCCGCTGGTCGACCGCGTCTACATGCTGGCCGTACCGCTGGGCCTGGGCTTCGCCGGCGTCGTGCCGTGGTGGCTGGTGATCACGCTGATCGGCCGCGACCTGGTGCTGGCCGCGACACTGCCGATCGTGCGTAGCCGCGGGATCACCGCCCTTCCGGTCACCTACATCGGCAAGGCGGCGACGTTCGCGCTGATGTCGGGCTTCCCGCTGGTGCTGCTGGGGCAGCGGGACGCGCTGTGGAGCCGGGTGGTCGGCGCCGCAGGCTGGGGCTTCCTGCTCTGGGGTGTCGGGATGTACCTGTGGTCGGCGGTCCTGTATCTGCTGCAGGTGCGCCTGGTCGTGACCATGCTGCCCAGGGCGGGCGTCGGCGATGCCAGCCGCTGACAGCGCGCTGGGCGGCTACGACCCGCAGGCCGGCCGCAGCGAGCGCCACGAGAGGCGACCCACCCTGATCCCGCTGCCGGGCCTGCTGCGCTCGCTGCTGACCGAGCACCTCGACCCCGGCTACGCCGCGGCCGCCGCCGAGCGCGAACGCACCGGGCGATCCCGCAAACCGCTGGCCACCCATGCCTGGCAGGCGCTGGCCGCGCTGCTGATCGCCGCGGTGTTCGCCGCCGCCGTGGCCCAGGCCCGCTCCACCGCCCCGGGCGTCAACGAAGCCCAGCAGGTGCTGGCCGCCAGCGTGCGATCGGCCGATGCCACCACCGACCGGCTCACCCACCGCCGCGATGAGCTGGCCACCCAGGCCGACGACATCCAGCGCCGACAGCTGCGCGACGACGCCACCGGGCGCGACCTGCTCAGCCGGCTGGACGCGGCCAGCCTGGCCGCGGCCACCACCGCCGTCATCGGGCCCGGGCTGACCGTCACGGTCACCGATCCCGGGATGAGCCGGGGCCTGTCCGACGTCTCGAACCAGCGGGTGCCCGGCAGCCGGCAGGTGATCCTCGATCGCGATCTGCAGCTCGTGGTGAACTCGCTGTGGGCCAGTGGGGCCGAAGCGATCTCGGTCGGCGGCGTGCGGATGGGGCCCAACGTGACGATCCGCCAAGCGGGCGGCGCGATCCTGGTCGACAATCATCCGATCAGCAGCCCGTACACCATTCTCGCGGTGGGACCGCCGAACAGCATGCGCGATACCTTCGACCACAGCGGCGGCCTGCAGCGGCTGCGGCTGCTGGAGGCGTCCTACGGCGTCGGGGTCAGCGTGGCCAACGGTGACGGCCTGTCGTTGCCCGCGAGTGCGGTACGAGAGATTAAATTTGCCAAGCAAATCGGGCCTTAGGGTTATGTGTGGGCTGGGGGTACCCCCCGCCGAAGGCCAGGGGGAGAGCGAAGCGACCCGGGTCAAGGGAGAGGCATGATCGGAATCGCCGCACTGATCGTCGGCATCGTGCTGGGCCTGGTGCTGCACCCCAGCGTCCCCGAGGTCATCCAGCCGTACCTGCCGATCGCCGTCGTCGCCGCGCTGGACGCGGTGTTCGGCGGGCTACGGGCCTACCTGGAGAAGATCTTCGACCCCAAGGTGTTCGTGGTGTCGTTCGTGTTCAACGTGCTCGTCGCCGCGCTGATCGTCTACGTCGGCGATCAGCTGGGCGTGGGCACCCAGCTCTCGACGGCGATCATCGTCGTGCTCGGGATCCGCATCTTCGGCAACGCCGCGGCGTTGCGCCGCAAGCTGTTCGGGGCCTGAGATGACCGACGAACACGGCCGCCACGAACTGCCCGGCACCGCGCCGCCGGTCAAGCGGCCCCGCAGTCGCACCCAGCAGATGTTCGGCGTGCTGGGCGTGCTGCTGTGTGTGGTGCTCGGTATCGGCATCGCCACCCAGGTGCGGCAAACCGAATCCGGTGACGCGCTGGACACCGCGCGCCCGGCCGATCTGCTGGTCCTGCTCGGCTCCCTGCAGCAACGTGAGGCCGCGCTCAACACCGAGGTGGCCGAGTTGCAGCGCAACCTCGCGGCGATGCAGACCGCGGGCAGCAGCGACCAGGCCGCAATCCAGAACGCCCAGGCCAGGCTGGCCGCGCTGTCGATCCTGATCGGCACCGTCGGCGCCACCGGACCCGGCGTGAGCATCACGATCGACGATCCGGGACCGGGCGTCGCGCCCGAAACGATGCTCGACGTCATCAACGAATTGCGCGCCGCGGGGGCCGAGGCGATGGAGATCCGTTCCGGGCAGCGGGCCGTGCGGATCGGGGTGGACAGCTGGGTGGTCGGCAGCGCCGGCGCGCTGGAGATCGACACGCAAACTTTGAGCCCGCCGTATTCTGTTCTGGCCATTGGCGATCCACCCACCCTGGCGGCGGCGATGAACATCCCGGGCGGCGCCGTCGACAGCGTCGAACGGGTGGGCGGGCAAATGACCGTCTCGCAGTCCGACCACGTGGAGATCACCACCTTGCGGCAACCGAAAGCCCGCCAATACGCTCAGCCCGTCAAATGAGCAGCCCGACACCGAGGAGCACTGTGAGCGAAATCCCAGCCGACCTGCACTACACCGCCGAACACGAGTGGGTGCAGCGCACCGGTGGCGACACCGTGCGCGTCGGTATCACCGACTTCGCGCAGTCCTCGCTGGGCGATGTGGTGTACGTGCAGTTGCCCGACGTCGGCAGCGATGTCACGGCCGGCGAATCGTTCGGCGAGGTCGAGTCGACCAAGTCCGTCTCGGACCTCTACGCCCCCGTCAGCGCCAAAGTGATTGCGGTCAATGGCGATCTGGAGGCAAACCCCGGCCTGGTGAACTCCGATCCCTACGGCCAGGGGTGGTTGTTGGACTTGCAGGTCGACGGCGATACGCTCGACCAGGGGTTGGCGGCGTTGCTTGATGCGGACGCCTATCGGGGCACAGTGACCGAATAACGACAGCGACCGAATGACCTTGTTAGGGTGCCTGCCAACCACCGATCCGGCGGTGGTGGGCACAACGGCGACCACTGCGCGGTACGGTCGACGTAAGTGATGGTGGAGGCGGACGGGCGCCTTGAGCGGGCACTCCGCCAAGTATCGCCACGGCAGCCAGTGAGGAGCAGCGGGTGACGGACAAGGACCAGAACGAGACGTCTGAAGAGGTCACTGTGGAGACGACCTCCGTCTTCCGCGCCGACTTCCTCAACGAGCTGGATGCCCCGGCGACCGCCAGCGGCGAGAGCGCGGTGTCCGGGGTGGAAGGTCTCCCGGTCGGCTCGGCACTGCTGGTCGTCAAGCGCGGGCCGAATGCGGGCTCGCGGTTCCTGCTCGATCAGCCGACCACCTCGGCAGGCCGCCATCCGGACTCCGACATCTTCCTCGATGACGTGACCGTCAGCCGTCGTCACGCCGAGTTCCGGTTGGACGGCAACGAATTCCAGGTCGTCGACGTCGGCAGCCTCAACGGCACCTACGTCAACCGCGAACCGGTCGACTCGGCCACGCTGGCCAACGGCGACGAGGTCCAGATCGGCAAGTTCCGGCTGGTCTTCCTGACCGGACCCAAGCAATCCGACGACGAAGGTGGTCCGGGAAGCTAGTGACCGCACCCGATAGTCCCGCGCTTGCCGGGATGTCTATCGGAGCGGTCCTGGACCTGCTGCGACCGGACTTCCCGGACGTGACGATCTCCAAGATTCGATTCTTGGAAGCCGAGGGTCTCGTCACGCCGGAGCGCAGTGCATCGGGGTACCGGCGGTTCACCGCGTACGACTGCGCCAGGTTGCGATTCATCCTGACCGCGCAGCGCGATCAGTACCTGCCGCTCAAAGTCATCAAGGCTCAGCTCGACGCTCAACCCGACGGCGAGCTGCCGTGCAGCGGATCGCCTTACGCCGTACCGCGTTTGGTGACGGTGTCGGGCGCGGGTGCGGACGACGACGAGGATGCCGCACCCACGCAGGTGCGGCTGAGCCGCGAGGATCTGCTCGAGCGCTCCGGCGTCGGTGAGGAATTGGTGGTCGCCCTGTGTAAGGCCGGCGTGATCACCACCGGCCCCGGCGGGTTGTTCGACGAGCATTCGGTGGTCATCGCGCAGTGCGCGCGGGCGCTGGGGGAGTACGGCGTCGAACCGCGGCATCTGCGGGCGTTCCGCTCGGCGGCCGATCGGCAATCCGACCTGATCGCCCAGATCGCGGGCCCGGTGGGCAAGGCGTCGAAGACCGGCGCTCGCGACCGCGCCGACGACTTGGCGCGCGAGGTGGCGGCCCTGGCAATCACGTTGCACACGTCGCTGATCAAGTCCGCTGTACGCGACGTTCTCGACCGCTGAGGACTAGACTCAATCGGGGCAGCACAACCGGCGCGGAGGTCAGACACAGATGGGTGAGGTTCGTGTGGTTGGCATTCGAGTCGAGCAGCCCCAGAACCAGCCGGTTCTGCTGCTGCGGGAATCCAACGGCGACCGCTACCTGCCTATCTGGATCGGCCAGCCGGAGGCCAACGCCATCGCCCTCGAGCAGCAGGGTGTGGAGTCGACCCGCCCGCTGACCCATGACCTGATCCGAGATCTCATTGGCGCACTTGGGCATTCGCTCAAAGAGGTGCGCATCGTGGATCTGCGGGAAGGCACGTTCTACGCCGACCTGATCTTCGACCGCGATATCAAGGTGTCGGCGCGCCCGTCGGACTCGGTGGCGATCGCGCTGCGGATGGGTGTGCCGATCTACGTGGAAGAAGCGGTGCTGGCCGAGGCCGGCCTGCTGATTCCCGACGAGAGCGACGAAGAGCCCTCCGGCGCCGTCCGCGAGGACGAGGTCGAGAAATTCAAGGAGTTCCTCGACAGCGTGTCCCCGGACGATTTCAAGGCCACCTGAACGCCAAGATCACGGACGCGTATCACTTGGCCTGCAGCGGCTCGACACGCGCGACGGATGACGGGGAGCACGGGCACGGGCAGCCATACTTTCATCACGACGACGAGCACGACTGCCCGTCGAAAAGCGTATGCTCGATGGACTCGACATGGGCAAACGCGGTAGGTAGAGCGATCAGCGGGCCATAGTTCGAACGGCGAGAGGAAGCATCGTGGGCGAGCAGCCACGTCAGGGACAACTGGACCTTGCTGGCACTTCCGAAGGGCGCTTCGAAGCCGATTCGGCAGCCGGTATGCCGGTCGGCGAGCCGGTGCAGCCGGGCCTGTTCCCCGACGACTCGGTGCCCGACGAACTCGTCGGCTACCGCGGCCCGAGCGCCTGCCAGATCGCCGGCATCACCTACCGGCAGTTGGACTACTGGGCCCGCACCTCGCTGGTGGTGCCGTCCATCCGCGGCGCGGCCGGTTCCGGCAGCCAGCGGTTGTACTCGTTCAAGGACATCCTGGTCCTCAAGATCGTCAAGCGCCTGCTCGACACCGGCATTTCATTGCACAACATCCGCGTCGCCGTCGACCATCTGCGCCAGCGCGGCGTGCAGGACCTGGCCAACATCACGCTGTTCTCCGATGGCACAACGGTCTACGAGTGCACGTCGGCCGAAGAGGTCGTCGACCTGCTGCAGGGCGGACAGGGCGTGTTCGGCATCGCGGTCAGCGGTGCGATGCGGGAACTCTCCGGCGCGATCGCCGACTTCCCGGGCGAGCGTGCCGACGGCGGCGAATCGATCGCCTCGCCCGAGGACGAGCTGGCCTCCCGGCGGAAGAGCCGCGACCGCAAGATCGGCTAGACTCGGCGGCGTATCGCCCTCGCGCGGGAGAGCTTCGTGGCAGCCAGTCACGGACGCCGAAGGAGCAACACCTCTCCGTCAACCTCTCAGGCCCCAGGACCGCGCATGGCCACGATGCCTCTGGAAAGCGGTGACCGCACGGTCGCCCGCCCATGGGGAAAGGCGTAACGCCGAATCTCTCAGGCGCCCGGTCCGGGTCGACGACAGAGGGAGAGGACGCCGCTGACGGCTGCGTCCGCCCGAGTCAGGAGACCGCTCCAGTGCCCGACCACTCCCAGCCCACGTTCGCCGATCGTCATATCGGTCCGGATGCCGACGCCGTGTCGGCCATGCTCGACGTCATCGGCGTCGCCTCGCTCGACGACCTGGCCGCCAAGGCACTGCCGGCCGGCATCCTCGACGCCGTCGGTTCTGCCGGCCTGGCGCCCGGACTTGATCAACTGCCCGCCGCGGTCGGCGAGCACGAAGCGCTGGCCGAGCTGCGCGCACTGGCCGACACCAACACCATCGCCGTGTCGATGATCGGTCAGGGCTACTACGACACGCTGACCCCGCCGGTGCTGCTGCGCAACGTCCTGGAGAACCCGGCCTGGTACACCGCCTACACGCCGTATCAGCCGGAGATCAGCCAGGGCCGGCTCGAGGCGCTGCTGAACTTCCAGACGATGATCGCCGACCTGACCGGTCTGGATCTGGCCAACGCGTCCATGTTGGACGAGGCCACCGCCGCCGCCGAGGCGATGACCCTGATGCAGCGGGCGACGCGCGGGCCGGCCACCCGGCTCGCGGTCGACGAGGACCTGTTCCCGCAGACCGCCGCGATCCTGGCGACCCGCGCCGAACCGCTGGGCATCGAGATCGTCACCGCGGACCTGCGCAACGGCCTGCCCGACGGCGAGTTCTTCGGCGTCATCGCGCAACTGCCCGGTGCCAGCGGCCGGGTGACCGACTGGTCGAAGCTGGTCGAGACCGCACACGAGCGCGGCGCATTGGTGGCGCTGGGCGCCGACCTGCTGGCGATGACGCTGATCGCGCCGCCGGGGGAGTTCGGTGCCGACGTCGCCTTCGGCAGCGCTCAGAGATTCGGTGTGCCAATGGGATTCGGCGGACCGCATGCCGGTTTCCTGGCCGTGCATTCCAAGCACGCCCGTCAGCTGCCCGGCCGGCTGGTCGGGGTGTCGGTCGATGCCGATGGCGCACCGGCCTACCGGCTTTCGCTGCAAACGCGTGAACAGCACATCCGCCGCGACAAGGCGACGTCCAATATCTGTACCGCACAGGTGCTGCTGGCGGTGATGGCGGCGATGTACGCCAGCTACCACGGCCCCGACGGCCTGACCGGGATCGCCCGCCGCGTGCACGGTCACGCCCGTTCGCTGGCCGCCGGTCTGAGTGCGGCCGGCGTGGACGTGGTGCACGACAGCTTCTTCGACACCGTGCTGGCCCACGTCCCGAACCGGGCCGCCGCGGTGCAGGCCGAGGCCAAGGGACGTGGGATCAACATCTGGCGGGTGGACGCCGATCACGTGTCGATCAGCTGTGACGAGGCCACCACCGCCGCGCATGTCGCGCTGGTCCTCGAGTCGTTTGGCGCGTCGCCGGCAGGGGAGTACGCGGGCCCCGAAATCGAGCCGCGGACAACCGAATTCCTCACCCACCCGGCGTTCCATCGGTACCGCACCGAGACCGAGATGATGCGTTACCTGCGCACGCTGGCCGACAAGGACATCGCGCTGGACCGCAGCATGATCCCGCTGGGTTCCTGCACCATGAAGCTCAACGCGGCCGCCGAGATGGAGTCGATCACCTGGCCCGAGTTCGGCCGCCAGCATCCGTTCGCCCCGGCCGGTGACACTCCGGGGCTGCGCAAGCTGATCGCCGACCTGGAGACCTGGCTGACCGGGCTGACCGGATACGACGCAATCTCGTTGCAGCCCAACGCCGGATCGCAGGGGGAGTACGCGGGGCTGCTGGCCATCCGCGACTATCACGTGGGCCGTGGCGACACCGGCCGGGACGTGTGCCTGATCCCGTCCAGCGCGCACGGCACCAATGCCGCGTCGGCCGCGATGGTCGGGATGCGGGTGGTCGTGGTGGCCTGCCGGGAGAACGGCGACGTCGACCTGGACGACCTGCGCGCCAAGGTGACCGAGCACGCCGAGCGACTGGCCGCGATCATGATCACCTACCCGTCCACGCACGGGGTGTACGAACACGACATCGCCGACGTGTGCGCTGCCGTGCACGACGCCGGCGGGCAGGTCTACATCGACGGCGCGAACCTCAACGCCCTGGTGGGGCTGGCCCGGCCGGGCAAGTTCGGCGGCGATGTCAGCCACCTGAACCTGCACAAGACGTTCTGCATCCCGCACGGCGGCGGCGGCCCGGGCGTCGGGCCGGTCGCGGTGCGCTCGCACCTGGCCGCCTACCTGCCCGGGCATCCGCTGGCCGAGGAGCTGCCCAAGGGGCATGCGGTGTCCGCGGCGCCGTACGGGTCGGCGTCGATCTTGCCGATCACCTGGGCCTACATCCGGATGATGGGCGGCGACGGGCTGCGCAGTGCGACGCTGACGGCGATCGCGTCCGCCAACTACATCGCGCGGCGCCTCGACGAGTACTACCCGGTGCTGTACACCGGCGAGAACGGCATGGTGGCCCACGAGTGCATCCTCGATCTGCGGGGCATCACCAAGGCCACCGGCGTCACCGTCGACGATGTGGCAAAGCGGTTGGCGGACTTCGGTTTCCACGCGCCGACGATGAGCTTCCCGGTGGCGGGCACGCTGATGGTGGAGCCCACCGAGAGCGAGAGCCTGGCCGAGGTGGACGCGTTCTGCGAGGCGATGATCGCGATCCGCGCCGAGATCGACAAAGTCGGTTCGGGTGAGTGGCCGGCGGACGACAACCCGCTACACAACGCGCCGCACACCGCGGAATGCCTGCTGGTCGACGAGTGGACCCACCCGTACACCCGTGAACAGGCCGCCTACCCGCTGGGCAAGGGCTTCCGCCCCAAGGTGTGGGTGCCGGTGCGCCGCATCGACGGTGCCTACGGCGACCGGAACCTGGTGTGCTCGTGCCCGCCGGTGGAGGCGTTCGCCTAGCTACTTACGGGGCGTAGCAGGGCTCGGTGCCCGGGGTGTAGTACGGGATGCCGGTCGGCGAGATACAGGGTGCCTCGCCGGGGAACGAGGGCACCAGCAAGTAGGCGTACCCCTGCGGGAAGCCGTAGCGCGCCCAGTCGCCGGCCACCGCCGCATCGACGGCATCGCCGGCGATGCCCGGGGTGCAGCCACCGACGTTGACGTGCCGGCCACCGACATCGCCGCAAATATCGGCCTGGGCCACCGGGGCGATCGCCGCGGGGATTGCCGACAATGCGGCCACACTCAGCAGAATTGCTGCAGATTTCTTCGACATGTCGTGATTGTCGCAGGCAAACAGTCGTGCGTTACGCCAAACGTAGACTCGGACGTGCTTGCAGCCGTATCTGGAAGGAGCCCGGTGACCCTGACGACTTTCTGGCTATCGACGAGCCCAGCGGCCGTCACGGCGGCGGAATCCGCTGGGTCGGGCATCCCGACGCAGATCGTGTACGCCGGCATCGCCGGGTTGGCCGTGGGCGGCGTGATCGCGTTCGTGCAGTCGCGCAGACGCCGGCGGGACGACGCCGGACACGATGACGACTGATAGCGTCGCACCTGTGCTGCCTGCCAGCGTCCGTCAGTGGCAAGAGGGTGGACGGATGCTGTCCACCAGTGCGGGCAACGTGTTCGTCCGCTCCCAATCCGGGCGAGGCCCGGCTGTCCTTCTGCTGCACGGCTTCCCGTCCAGCTCGTACGACTTCCGCGACGTCGTCGACCGGCTGGGCGACCGTGCCTGGGTGACGCTGGACTTCCTGGGTTTCGGGCTGTCGGACAAACCCCGTCCGCATCGCTACAGCCTGCTGGAACAGGCCGACATCGTGCAGCAGGTGGTCGCCGACGTCGCACCCGGCCCGGTGGTGCTGCTGGCCCACGATATGGGCACCTCGGTGGCCACCGAACTGCTGGCCCGTGACGTCTCGGGCACTCTGCCGTTCGAGATCCAGCGCGCGGTGCTCACCAACGGCAGCGTGATCATCGAGCGGGCCAGCCTGCGGCCGAGCCAGAAGATCCTGCGTGGTCCGTTCGGCCCGATCCTGGCCCGGCTGACCAACAAACAGGGCTTCCTGCGGGGCTTCGCCAAACTGTTCAGCGCCGCACACCCGCTGTCCGACGAGGAAGCGCAGGCGCAGTGGGCGCTGATGGCCAACAACGACGGCCACCGCATCATCAACCTGCTGTGCGCCTACCTCAACGAGCGGGTGCGGTTCGCGCCGCGCTGGCATGGGGCCGTTCGCGATTGGGACAAACCGCTGGGATTCCTGTGGGCCACCGGCGATCCCGTCGCCACCACGAACGTGCTGGCCGGTCTGCGGGAGCTGCGGCCCACCGCCGAGGTGATCGAACTGCCCGGCATCGGGCACTACCCGCAGATCGAGGTGCCCGACGAATTCACCGCCGGGGCAAAGAAGTTGCTGCAGCTCGACTAGGACAGCAGCTCGGTGACGGCGCTCGCCAGATCGGGTGAATCCGACGTCGCGACATTCTGATAGCTGCCGCCCGAAGCCTGCGCGACGGCCTCCCATGTCGCGCGGTCGGAGTCGTCGCCGAAGTCGATGACGTTGATCGCCACCGGTTTCGCCGGGTCGGCTGCCGACTTGACGTAGGAGATCAGTCCCGGACCGTCCAGCGTCTGGTCGGTGTGGGGTCCCTGGGTGATCACCAGCAGCGAATTGGCCTGTCCGTCACGGAAGTTGGCCAGCGCTTCGCCGTACGCCAGCCGCAGCGTGGTGAACGACACCGCGCCGCTACCCGACGGGGACAACCCGGTCAACGTGCCGGTGAGCGCGGCCGACTGATCGGACACCGGCCCCAGCGGCACTGCCGATTTGCCCTCGGTTCCGTTGAACGTCCAGAGCCCGACGGCCGCGTTCGGCGGCAGCGCCCCGATGCGGTTGTTCAGCGCGGCGACCACATTGGCCAGTCGTGACCTGCCGCCCTCGTCCGCACTCATCGCCTGGTTCAGCATGATCGTGGTGGCCGACCCGGTGGCGGGCGACGACACCGCCGCGGCCAGGGTGGCACGCACCGACTCGTCACCGACCGACAGCGGCGTACCCAACTGCGGGAAGCTGACGACGTCGTTGCCTGCCGGGGCGGTGCCCTCGGCTCGGAAACCGGCCTTCGCCAGAGTGCTCAGCTGCTCGGGCTTGCGCATGAACCGGGCGAATTCGCTGGCGGCACTGACCTGTTCGCTGGACAGCCAGGTGCCCGACAGCAGCACGGTGGGGTAGTCGGCGGTCGCGACCGGACCCGACGGCAGCCATTCGGCGACGTTGTTCTTGGCCTCGGGTGCCGAGGCCCGGCTGAACAACTGCTGCTCGGTGGTGGCCACGGCGTGCACCGGCGCGCCGGCCGCATCGCCGGCGGCCAACAGCGCCTTCCACGCGGCGTCGGCGGTGGTGTCGGGCAGCTTCGGCTGGCCGGCAACCAGGGCATTGACGGCACCAAGACCCGACGTGGCCGGCGCATTCGCCGGCGCCGACGTCGAGGCGACGGCCTCAGCGGCCAGGTAGGTGGCGTCGGCGTTGCCGCCGGTCGGCAGCGCGAGGCGCAGCGCACCCCAGCCGGGCAGATTCAGCGAGTCCAGGGCGGTGGGATTGGTCTGCAGACCCGGCAGTGCCGACCAATTCTGTTGGCCCAAGGCGTCTTTGAGCTGCGGGCGAACCGCGAGCACCACCGGCGAGCTGACCAGCGAGCGCGCGTCGCTGACCACGGCCTTGCCTGCCGTCGACTGGAGCCGTGCCTCGGCGATGGAGCTGGCCGGTATCCACAAGGCCGGGCGCTCGCCGAGGTCACCGGGCCAGTCGGAGACGAATCCCTCGACCACTCGATCCGAATCAGCCGCGGTGACAACCATTTTCACGCAGCGATCACCGATCGGGGTGACGGTGGCGTTGAAGCTCTCGGCGAACTTGCTGACATCGCTGGCGATCGAGGGGTCGGCGACCACCCCGACGTTGACCGCCCCGGCCATGCACTTCTGCGCGGCATCGGTCGACCGGTGCGAGAGCGCGTCACCGAAGAACCGCCACAGGATCACCGCACCGACGACGACAACCACCGTGACCAGGGCGGCGATCACGCCGAGGCTCACCCCGCGCCGGCCGGTCTCGCTGCGGTGGCCACCTTCGAAGGCGGCCACCCGCCGGCGAGCCGTATCGGTCAGCGGCGACGGCTCGTACACCGGGGTGTCGTCGGCCTGGGGGATCCGGGCAGTGGGATTTTCCGGTCCCTCGGCAGGCTCGTCCCGTTCGCCGAAAGACTCCCCGGGACCGGGTCTGCTGTGCCTGCCCATGGCGGTGTTTGATCCTCTTTCGTGTCAGCGGTCGTGCGGTGCGGGCTTACGCGCCGGTGCTGGCCTTGTACTCCCGGCGGCGGCGATGCAGGATCGGCTCGGTGTAGCCGTTGGGCTGCGCGGCGCCCGCCAGGATCAGCTCCTGAGCCGCCTGGAAGGCGATGCTGTTGTCCGGGTCTGTCGCCATCGGCTTGAAATCGGGATCCGACGCGTTCTGCTCGTCGACCACCGCGGCCATCCGGCGCAGGCTCTCCCGCACGTCGTCTTCGGTGATGACACCGTGGCGCAGCCAGTTCGCCAGCAGCTGACTCGAAATGCGCAGTGTTGCACGGTCTTCCATCAGCGCGACATCGTGAATGTCGGGCACCTTCGAGCAGCCGACACCGGCGTCGATCCAGCGCACCACATAGCCGAGGATCGACTGGCAGTTGTTGTCGATCTCCTCGTGGATCTCCTCCGGCGACCACGCCAGTTCCTGCGCCAGCGGCAGGGTCAGCAGGTCGTCGATGCTGGTGCGGGTCTGGCCGGCCAGTTCCTTGTGCACCTCGTAGACGTCCACGTAGTGGTAGTGCATGGCGTGCAGCGTCGCCGCCGTCGGCGACGGCACCCACGCCGTGGTGGCACCGGCCTTGGGCTGACCGATCTTCTGCTCGACCATCTGCGCCATGAGGTCGGTCATGGCCCACATGCCCTTGCCGATCTGCGCCCGCCCGGAGAACCCGGTGGCCAGGCCGACGTCCACGTTCTGGTCTTCGTAGGCCAGGATCCACGGCTGGGTCTTCATGGCGCCCTTGCGGATCATCGGACCCGCTTCCATCGAGGTGTGGATCTCGTCGCCGGTGCGGTCCAGGAAGCCGGTGTTGATGAACGCAACCCGGTCGGCGGCGGCCTTCACACAGGCCTTGAGGTTGGCCGAGGTGCGGCGTTCCTCGTCCATGATGCCGACCTTGATGGTGTTCTGCGGCAGGCCCAGCACGTCCTCGACGCGGCTGAACAGCTCGCAGGTGAAGGCGACTTCGTCCGGGCCGTGCATTTTCGGCTTCACGATGTAGATCGAGCCGGTTCGGCTGTTCTGCTTCGGGCTGCCGTCCTGCGCCTTCAGGCCGTGCGTCGCGATCAGGCTGGTGAACAGCGCGTCCTGGATGCCTTCGTAGATCTCGTTGCCGTCCGCATCGACGATCGCGTCGTTGGTCATCAGGTGACCGACGTTGCGGACGAACAGCAGGCTGCGGCCGGGCAACGTCAGCTCACCGTCGCCGGGCGTCTTGTAGGTGCGGTCGTCGTTGAGCACCCGGGTGAACGTCTTGCCGCCCTTGCTGACCTCTTCGGCCAGATCGCCACGGTTGAGGCCAAGCCAGTTGCGGTAGCCGAGGACCTTGTCGTCGGCGTCGACGGCGGCCACCGAATCCTCGAAGTCCATGATCGTGGTGATCGCAGACTCCAGCACGACATCCTTGATGCCGGCCTTGTCGGTCTTGCCGATGGGGGACTCGGGGTCGATCAGGACCTCGATGTGCAGGCCGTTGTTGACCAGCAGCACCGACCACGACGGCGAGCCGAGTTCACCGGTGTAGCCCAGGAACTTCTCCGGGCTGGCCAGGTGCGTGGATTTCCCGTCGCCCAACGCGATTTCGAGCGTGTCGTCAGCGACGCTGACTCCGGTTGCATCGGCCCAGGAGCCGTCGGCCAGCGGTACCGCCGCATCCAGGAAGCCGCGGGCGTAGGCGATGACCTTGTCACCGCGGATCTTGTTGTAGCTGCTGCCGGGCTCGGCGCCGTCCTCGGTGCTGATGACGTCGGTGCCGTAGAGCGCGTCGTACAGCGAGCCCCAGCGGGCGTTGGCGGCGTTGAGCGCGAAGCGGGCGTTGAGGATCGGCACCACCAGCTGCGGGCCCGCGGTGGTGGTGATCTCGTCGTCCACACCGGAGGTGGTGATGGTGAAGTCCGCGGGCTCCGGCGTCAGGTAACCGATGTCCCGGAGGAACTGCTGGTACTCGCCGGCGTCGATACCGCCGATGATCCGCTGCCGGTGCCACTTGTCGATCTGGGCCTGCAGCTCGTCGCGGCGGGCGAGCAGGTCCTGGTTCTGCGGGGTGAGGTCGGCGACGACCTTGTCCACCCCGGACCAGAAGCTATCGGGGTCGATGCCGGTGCCGGGCAGCGCCTCGTTGGTGATGAAGTCGTACAACGTCTGCGCCACACGCAGGTTGCCGACGGACACGCGTTCGGTCATCTGTCCTCCCTCACGACAAATCAATTCATATTACCCGCAGGTAGGGCCCCCTCCGACACAGTGTCGTAGGCCACTCCAGCGGTGAGCAACCGGTCACACCACGCCAACAGCGCCGCACGCAGTGGTACGGCACGCTCGGCGATAACGCCCTGGCACCGCACGTATTCCGCGCGTCCGGCGGGTTCCTCCACGGTGATCGGCTCAAACCCGAGGTGTGTCAGATCGTAGGGGCTGGCCCGCATGTCGAGCTCACGGGCCTGCGCGGCCAGTTCCAGGCAATCCACCAGCAGCCCCGAGTCCACCAGCGGTCCGAGCTTGTAGCACCACTTGTAGAGGTCCATGTTGGCGTGCAGGCAGCCGGGCTGTTCCCAGTCGCGCTGGTCAGCGCGGGTCGGCACGCCGCGGTTGCGCGGAGCGGCCGCGTCGGTGAAGAACCGGAAAGCGTCGAAGTGGGTGCAGCGCAACGGCATCGACTCGACCACCGCATCGGTGCCGGCCACGCCCAGTCGCAGCGGTACCCGGCCGTGGCGAACAGCCTCGGCGCGATAGACCATCGCCCACTCGTGCATGCCGAAGCAGCCGAACTGCGGCGCCCGGCCCTCGGTCGCGCGGAGCAGGTCGGCGACGAACGCGACCGTGGGCAGCCGCGAGCGCACGAACTCCGCACTGACGGTGAGACCGTCGGGGCTCGCCACATAGCCCGCCCGATCGAGGTACTCGGCGGCGGCCGGTCCGGCCAGCGCGGTGCCGTAGCCGGGATGCCAAACCCGCAGCTGGCGGGGCCGCAGGCTGTAGTAGGTGAACAGGAAATCCCACACCGGGTGAGCCTCACCGCGGCCGGCGCGACGGGCATGCGGGCCGGTGAACGCCTCGACCTTGGTCCGATGCGCCGCCGCCCGTGCTGTCCACTCGTGCTCGGACAGCACGTCAGGCACGGTGCATCCCGTCGCGCACGGTGCCGACCAGGTCCTCGACCAGGTCTTCGAGCGCCACCATCGCGCACACCGCCCCGGTGGCATCGGTCACCAGCGCCAAGTGGCTGTTGTCGCGGCGCAGCTGCGACAACGCGTCGGGCAGCGCCATGTCGGCGGCCACCCGCGGCAGATGGCGCACCACCGACACGTCGAGCACCGAATCCGGATCGTCGATCTCGCTCAGCACATCCTTGATGTGCAGGTAGCCGATCAGCGTGCCGTCGCCGCCGTCGACGGGGAACCGGGAGTAACCCGTCTCGCGCAGCGCCTCCTCGACCGCGCTGACCGTCGGGCCGCAGCCGGGCCGGGCGACCGGGATCGCGCGGATTTCGCTCAGCGGGACCGCGACATCGTTGACAACGCGGTTGCGGATCTGCAGCGCACGGGTCAGCCGCATGTGTTCTTCGGGATCCAGCAGACCCTCGGAACGGGATTCGGCGATCATCTCGGCCAGTTCCACCGTGGACACGGTGACGTCCAGCTCGTCCTTGGCTTCGATGCCGAAGCCGCGCAGCGTGGCGTTGGCCGCCCAGTTGTAGAACGCGATGAATGGCCGGGCGAACCGGACATACGCCAGGTACACCGGCATCAACAGCATCGCCGTCTTCTCCGGGCCCGCGATGGCGATGTTCTTGGGCACCATCTCGCCGAGCAGCACGTGCAACGTCACGACGATGCCCAGCGCCACGATGAACGACACCGTGTGCAGCACCGCGTCGGGCACGCCGACCAGATCGAAGGGCTTCTCCAGCAGGCCGGCCACCGCGGGTTCGCCGACCCGGCCGAGCAGGATCGAGCACACCGTGATGCCCAGCTGGGCACCGGCCAGCATCAGCGAGAGCTGCTCGCCCGCCCGCAATACCGTGACCGCGCTCCGCTTGCCTTGTTCGGCAAGGGTTTCCAGCCGGTCGCGGCGGGCCGAGATCAGCGCGAACTCCGAGCCGACGAAGAACGCGTTGGCGCCCAGCAGCGCGATCGTCAGCAGCACACCCAGGAAGTCAGCACCCATCAGCCGGCCTCGTCGCCGTCGCCGGGGTGCACGATCTGCGTCAGCACCAGTTGGTCGATGCGGCGCCCGTCCATCGCGACGACGGTCGCGCGCCAGTGGACCGGATCGTCGTACGGGCCGTCGGGGTCGAAGGCCGACAGCTCCACCGATTCACCGGTCTCGGGGATGTGACCGAGCTTCTCCAGGACCAGACCGCCGATCGTTTCGTATTCGCCTTCGGGTGCCCGGAATCCCGTCGCCTCGGCCACTTCGTCGATGCGCAGCAGCCCCGACACCCGCCAGCCCAGGCCGGACTTCTGGAAGTCGGGGGTGGAGTCGTCGTGCTCATCGCGGACGTCGCCGACGATCTCCTCGATCAGATCCTCGACGGTGACCATCCCCGCGGTGCCGCCGTATTCGTCGACCACCATCGCGGTCTGCAGACCGTGCGCACGCAGCTGCGACATCAGGGCATCGCCGTCGAGCGACGACGGCACGGTCGGCACCGAGATGGCCAGCAGGGCCAGCTTGGTGGTCGAACGGTTCGCGGTGGGCACCCCGAACACCTGTTTGACGTGCACAATGCCGATGGTTTCGTCGAGGTCGCCGTTGATGATGGGGAAGCGGGAGAAACCGGTGCCGGCCGACGCTGCCACCAGGTCCAGGACGGTGTCGTCGACATCCAGCGCCTCGATCTCGGTGCGCGGGGTCATGAACTCCTCGGCGATCCGCGACCCGAACTGCAGCGAGCGGTTGACCAGTGCGGCGGTGGCCTCGTCGAGCGAACCGTGTTCGGCCGAGCTGCGCACCAGCGCACCGAGTTCCTCGGGCGAGCGTGCCGACCGCAGCTCCTCGGCCGGCTCGATCCCCAGGCGGCGCAGGATCCAGTTGGCAGTGCCGTTGGTGGCCTTGATCAGCGGCGTCATCACGGTGGAGAACATCAGCTGGAATCCGGCCGTGGCCCGCGCTGTCGGCACCGGGCGCGCCACCGCCAGGTTCTTGGGCACCAGCTCGCCGAACACCATCGACAGCGATGTGGCGATCAGAATGGCCAGCACCAGCGCGACGCCCTCGGCCGCGCGGTCCGGCACGTGCAGGAACTCCAGCACCGGGTCGAACAGGCGCGCCAGCACGGGCTCGGCGAGGTAACCGGTGGCCAGGGTGGTGATCGAGATCCCGAGCTGCGCCCCGGACAGCTGGAACGACAGCGTGCGGTGGGCCCGCTGCACGAAATGGTCCCGGCGGTCGCCGGAACGGGCGTTGGCGTCGACGGTGCTGCGCTCCAGGGCGGTCAGCGAGAACTCGGCGGCGACGAACAACGCCGTGCCGAATGTCAGCACGACGATCGCCAACAGGCTCAACAGGGTGAAAGCGAGGTTCACCGGCCGCTGGCCTTCATGTCGCCGGGCCGCATGCCCGGCCGACTAGTGGAGGGTTCTGCCCCGGAATCGGCTGCAGGGGAATCGTCTGCCGGCCGCACACCGGAAGCAGCCCGATCCGCGGGGGCCTCGACGGGTGCCTGCGGCACGGGATCCCTTCCTCGATGGGGGCAGAACAAACCCCTATCGTAGCGGCTCGCCGGTCGCGGTCGGGTTCACCAGCCTGTCGGCAGCGGATGCCCTTCGGCGAAGCCGGCCGCCGATTGCACGCCGAGGACGACCTGCTCGTGCAGTTCGGCGATGGTCGCCGCACCCACGTAGGTGCAGGTGCTGCGGACCCCGGAGGTGATGTGGTCGAGCAGGTCTTCGACGCCGCCCCGGTCGGGATCCAGCGCCATCCGGGACGTCGAGATGCCCTCCTCGAACAGCGCCTTGCGGGCACGGTCGAAGGCGCTGTCTGCGCTGGTGCGCGCGGCCACCGCCCGCTTGGAGGCCATTCCGTAGCTCTCCTTGTACGGCCTGCCGTCCCGGTCGAGCATCAGATCGCCGGGGGACTCGTAGGTGCCGGCGAACCAGGAGCCGATCATCACGTTGGAGGCGCCGGCGGCCAGAGCCAGCGCCACGTCACGCGGGTGACGAACTCCGCCGTCAGCCCACACGTGACCACCGAGTTCCCTTGCAGCCGAAGAGCATTCGAGCACAGCCGAGAACTGTGGACGGCCTACGCCGGTCATCATCCTGGTCGTGCACATCGCACCGGGTCCGACGCCGACCTTGACGATCGAGGCGCCCGCCCCGATCAGGTCGCGGGCGCCCTCGGCGGAGACGACGTTGCCCGCCGCCAGCGGGACACCCAGATCCAGCGACGCGACGGCCTTGATGGCGTCGAGCATCTTGACCTGGTGGCCGTGCGCGGTGTCGACCACCAGGACGTCGACACCGGACTCGACCAGCGCCTGCGCCTTGGCGGCCACGTCGCCGTTGATGCCCACCGCCGCGGCGATGCGCAGCCGTCCCGCGCTGTCGACGGCGGGGGTGTAGATGCCGGCCCGCACCGCGCCGAGGCGGCTCAGCACTCCGGCCAGGCTGCCATCGGCCTCGGTCAGCACCGCCACATCGATCGGGGCGTGCTCGAGCATCTCGAACACCTGGCGGGGTTCGGTGTGCACCGGCGCGGTGACGAAGTCGTTGACCGCGATGTCGCGCACGCGGGCGAACCGGTCGACGCCCGCGGTGGCGGCCTCGGTGACCAGCCCGATCGGCCGGCCCTCGAACACCACCACCGCCACGCCGTGGGCGCGCTTGTGGATCAGCGCGACGGCATCGGAGACCGAGTCGTCGGGGGCCAGCACCACCGGGGTGTCGGCCACCAGGTCGCGGCTCTTGACGAAATCGACGGTCTGTTTGACCGCATCGATCGGCAGGTCCTGCGGCAGCACGACGATGCCGCCGCGCCGGGCGACCGTTTCGGCCATCCGGCGGCCGGCCACCGCCGTCATGTTCGCCACGACAACCGGGATCGTCGTGCCGGTCCCGTCGGATGTCGACAGGTCGACATCGAACCGGGACGCGACGTCGGATCGGCTGGGGACGACGAAGACGTCGTCGTAGGTCAGGTCGTACGGAGGCCGCTGGCCGTCGAGAAAGCGCACCACACCAGGGTAGTGCGGTTAGGCCTCGACCTCGGTGCGGTCACCGCTCCACAGGGTGTGGAAGCGGGCCGCCGGGTCGGCGTCGGTGCGGCCATAGGTGTGCGCGCCGAAGAAGTCGCGCAGCCCCTGGGTCAGGGCCGCGGGCAGCCGCTCGGTGCGCAGGGCGTCGTAATAGGACAGCGCCGAGGCGAACCCGGGGACCGGAATGCCCAGCTCGGTGGCCTTCACCACGACTCGGCGCCAGCTGTCGATGCCCGCCTCGACCGCGTCGCGGAAGTACGGCGCGGCGATCAACGTGGCCAGCTCGGCGTTCTCGTCGTACGCCTCTTTGATCCGGTTGAGGAACTTGGCCCGGATGATGCAGCCGCCACGCCAGATGGTGGCCATGTCACCCAGGGTGATGCCCCAGTTGTATTCGGCACTGCCTGCCTGGATCTGGTTGAAGCCCTGGGCGTAGGCGATGATCTTCGACGCGTAGAGCGCCTTGCTGACATCGTCGATGAATTGCGTTGCGTCCGTGGGGCGTTCACCGAGTTCCCCGGAGGCTAGGCCGGTCGTCGCCTTGCGCTGCGGCACAGAGCCCGACAGCGCGCGGGCGAAGACCGCCTCGGCGATACCGGTGACCGGCACCCCGAGGTCCAGGGCGGACTTGACCGTCCAGCGGCCGGTGCCCTTCTGCTCGGCCTCGTCGACGATGACGTCGACCAGCGGCTTGCCGGTCTTGGCATCGGTCTGGCGCAGCACCTCGGCGGTGATCTCGATCAGGTAGCTGTCCAGGTCGCCTTTGTTCCATTCGGCGAAGATCTCCGCGATCTCGGGTGCGGTCTTGCCCAACCCGTCGCGCAGCAGCTGGTAGGCCTCGCCGATGAGCTGCATGTCGGAGTACTCGATGCCGTTGTGCACCATCTTGACGAAGTGGCCTGCGCCGTCGGGGCCGATGTGGGTGCAGCACGGGACGCCGTCGACGTGGGCGGAGATCTCCTCGAGCAGCGGGCCCAGCGACTTGTAGGACTCGGCGGGCCCGCCCGGCATGATCGACGGGCCCTTCAGCGCGCCTTCCTCACCGCCGGAGATGCCCGCGCCGACGAAGTGCAGACCGCGCTCGCGCACCGCCTTCTCGCGCCGGATGGTGTCGGTGTAGAGCGCGTTGCCGCCGTCGATGATGATGTCGCCCGGCTCGAAGACCTCGCAGAGCTCGTTGATGACGGCGTCGGTGGGGTCACCGGCCTTGACCATGATGAGCGCGCGGCGCGGCTTCTCCAGCGCGGCGGCGAACTCGGCCATCGTCTCGGTGCGGACGAACTTGCCCTCGGAACCGTGCTCGGCGAGAACGGCGTCGGTCTTGGCGACCGACCGGTTGTGCAGTGCGACGGTGTACCCGTGGTGGGCGAAGTTCCGCGCGATGTTGGAGCCCATCACCGCCATTCCGGTAACACCGATCTGTGCAGTGCCGTCCGTCTGGGGTGAGCTCATATCGCGCCTTTCAGTTGTGTGAATTTTGTTGTGGCAAGAACGTTTTCAAAAACGATGGTCAGGACGACAAGAACAGCCGGTGCAGCTCCGTCAGCCACGGCATCGCGACCGCGACGGTCGGCACCACCAGCACAGCCGCGGCGGTCGTGTAGGCGGCCAGCGACAACAGCAGGCTGTTGCCCTCGCCGCACAGCCGGCGCACCCGGATCACCGTCGTCGGCCCGCCGGCGGCCAGCGCACCCTTTGGTGTGCGACCCGAGGCGCAGGCGACCAGGGCGCGGGCCAGGGGAGTCGGACCGGCGGTCCGCACGGCCGCGTCGTCGGCCAACAGCTCGACGAGCAGCCGCACCGCGTTCAGCGCGCTGCCGCTACGGACGAAGCGGGGGAAGGCGGTGTGCACGGCGATGAACGCCTCGAGGACCAGATCGTGGCGGGCGCGCAGATGCGCACGTTCGTGGCTGAGGATCGCCACCAGCTCGGCGTCGCTCAACGCGGCCAGAGTGCCCTTGCTCAGCACGACCCGGCTCCGCACCCCGGGCAGGCAATAGGCCAGCGGTTCGGCCACGTCCAGCACTCGCAGCCCGCTCATGCCATGCCGGCAGTCGCCGAGCAGATCGACGACCATCCGGTGGTGTGCCCGGCGCCGGCGGGTGGCCACGGCGACCTGCACACCGGCGAGCAGCAGGCGGGCACCGATGACCAGGGTGATGGCGAAAACCAGGACGTAGGCCAGCCACAACGGCCAGCCCAGTGCGGCGATCTCGCTGGTGATCGTGGCGGTCGGGCGCCCATCGGGACCGGGGACGAACAGCCGGCTGGCGATCGCCAGGCCGGCGCTGAACGCGGACAGGACGGCGGCCACCGCGATCGACTGCCAGAGCACGATTGCGGCCCGCGGCGCACGCATCGGCCAGGCCGCCCGGGCCAGCAGTGCGGGCACAGGACCAACCAGCATCAAAGCGAGGAAGGTGAAGGCCAGCGCGGACACGCTGACAGTGTCCCTCAGACGCTAGGCGCGCCGCCAGCGGGCCAGGTTGAACGGTTTCTGGATTCTAATTCCGCCAGCGCGCGGCGCAAGGCGTCCGCCTCGTCGACGCCGACCCGCTCGACGAAATGCACCAGCGCGGCCTGCCGGCCGCCGGAGTCCGACGCCTGATCGAGTGCGTCGACCATGAGGCCGGCGACGAGTTCGTCGCGGCCGTGGACCGGGGCGTACTGGTGAGCCCGGTCATCGCGGATCTGGGAGACCAGGTTCTTGCGGGCGAGGCGCTGCAGGACGGTCATGACCGTGGTGTAGGCCAGATCGCGCTCGGTACAGAGGGCCTCGTGGACCTGACGAACCGTCAATGGCTCACCAGCGGCCCACAAGTGGTCCATCACCGCGCGTTCAAGTTCGCCGAGACGAGTCAACTTGGCCATATCCGTTCATTCCGTAGCAGTGAGGCAAGAGTACTCCCGGTTACTACCGGGCGTCGTATCCAACTTTCGGGATCAACTCCGCTCGGCACCGGCGAAGTTCCCGCCCGGTGACCCGATGCGGGGTAATCGCAGGACAGCGGGCCGCACCTGTGAACCCACTGTGACAGCATTCACATTAGGCAATGCTAACCTTCCTCGGCCTCTTATGGTTAGGCTCACCTAACTGAACATCGAGGAGGTGCCGTGACCACAGCCGTGGTTGACCCGTTGATCGACGGAATGACCATTCGCCGCATCCTGCCGTTGCATGAGTCCAGCAGCCGCCTGCGCAGGCTGAGCCCGGATTCACCGCGGGTGCACGGGGTGGCGGTGATGGCCGATGTGTCGCGACGGCGCTGGTGGGCGCTGGACTCGGTGACGACGACAGGCCGGCTGGCGGCCATGTTCGAAGCCGCGGTCGACGAGCTGGGCGACCGGCGCGCGGTGGCCCAACAACTGGCGGCCACCTTCACCCACGCGGTGCTGGGCCGGGCGGTGACGCTGTTCGTACTCGAGGGCCGGGTGTGGGACACCGGGCCGGGCAATCTCTGGATGCACGTCGACTCGGAGGGCACGATCGACTGGACCGCGGTGGTGGACCCGACGTTGCGCGTGCTGCCCGACGATCCGGCGATGACCGACGTGGTTCGCCTGCCCAACGAGCTCGCACTGGCGACATGGACCGCGCACCGCTGCCACCGCTCGCTCGAACCGATCTTCGACGCCCTGCACGACCTCAGCCG
Source organism: Mycobacterium sp. BK086 (assembly GCA_004362315.1). Taxonomy (GTDB): domain Bacteria; phylum Actinomycetota; class Actinomycetes; order Mycobacteriales; family Mycobacteriaceae; genus Mycobacterium. The sequence goes on along the minus strand of SNWL01000005.1, from coordinate 731,252 downwards.
TGGCTCACTCTCGCGGCCCGCGATGTGGCAGATGGTCGGCTCCGCCGTGGTCATCACCGCCACCCAGGTACCGATGCTCACCGGCAACGGCGAAGTGACCTGCATGCGTCGCGGCCAGGCCGTGCTCGACGCTCTGACCAATTTCGGGCTCCCGGTCCGTGCGCTGCGGCGGACAGGGTAGGTCTTGTGAGTTAGGCAAGCCTTGCCTATGGTGATAGGCACACAACAAAAGACGAACGGACCGCGCCGGATGTCCTGAGGGCTGCAGTGACACCCCGGTCCGTGCTGAGGACGGGCCCCGCGTTCATACGCGGGGCCCGTCCCTCATCTGCGGTGGTGTAGACACAACTGCGTGCAATCAGAGCAGTCGCCGATCGAGCAGATCGCTTTCTCCGCCCCGTTCGACAACGAGCTCGGCCTGGTGTTCACCGAGCTGACGCCGGAGGGCGCCAAGGCACAGCTGGAGGTCCAGCCCAAGCTGCTGCAGCCGATGGGCATCGTCCACGGCGGCGTGTACTGCTCGATGATCGAATCGATGGCCAGCACCTCGGCCTTTGTCTGGCTGGCGGCCAACGGCGGAGGCAACGTCGTCGGCGTCAACAACAACACCGACTTCCTGCGGGCGATCGGCGAAGGCACCGTCTACGGGGTCACCGAGCCCATCCACCGCGGCCGGCGCCAGCAGCTGTGGCTGGTCACGATTCGCGACGACAAGGACCGCCTCCTCGCTCGCGGCCAGGTGCGCCTGCAGAACCTCGAGCCGGAGCCGCCGCCGAGCTAGGCCCTGCTGATCGCGTCCTGCCATGGCAGGATCGCGCTCTATGCGACTGACACCGCATGAAACCGACCGGCTGCTGATCTCGTACGCCGCCGACCTCGCGCGCCGTCGACAGGCCCGCGGGCTGCTGCTCAACCATCCGGAAACGGTCGCGATCATCACCGATCATGTCCTGGAGGGCGCGCGCGACGGCCGCACCGTGGCCGAGCTGATGGTCAGCGGACGCGAGGTCCTGTCCCGCGACGAGGTCATGGAAGGCGTGCCCGAGATGCTGCACGACGTGCAGGTCGAGGCCACCTTCCCGGACGGCACCAAACTGGTCACCGTCCACCACCCCATCCCGTGAGTCGCTGGAGGACACCATGATTCCCGGAGAAGTCTTCCTCGGCGACGGCGATATCGAGATCAACGCCGGCGCGCCGCGCGTCGAGCTCGAGATTCTCAACACCGGCGACCGGCCGGTGCAGGTCGGCAGCCACGTACATCTGCCGCAGGCCAACGCCGCGCTGTCGTTCGACCGGTCGGCCGCCTACGGCCACCGCTTCGACATTCCCGCGGGTACCGCCGTTCGCTTCGAACCCGGTGTGGCACAGCGGGTTGCGCTGGTCCCGCTCGGTGGTCTTCGTGAAGTGCACGGCCTGAGCCTGAACCCACCTGGAAAGTTGGATGCCTGATGACCGAACTGTCGCGTGCGCGCTACGCCGCGCTGTTCGGCCCCACCACCGGTGACCGGATCCGACTGGCCGACACCGACCTGATCGTCGAGATCACCGAGGACCGCAGCGGCGGGCCCGGTCTGGCCGGCAACGAGGCGGTGTTCGGCGGCGGCAAGGTGCTGCGCGAGTCGATGGGCCAGAGCCGCGCGACCCGCGCCGACGGCGCACCCGACACCGTGATCACCGGCGCGGTGATCATCGATTATTGGGGAATCATCAAGGCGGACATTGGTATTCGCGACGGCCGCATCGTCGCCATCGGCAAGGCCGGCAACCCCGAGATCATGTCGGGCGTACACCCCGACCTGGTGGTCGGTCCGTCGACGGAGATCATCGCCGGTAACGGTCGCATCGTCACCGCCGGGGCCATCGACTGCCACGTCCATTTGATCTGCCCGCAGATCATGGAAGAGGCCATCGGCGGCGGCATCACCACCATCGTGGCGGGCGGCACCGGACCCGCCGAAGGGTCGAAGGCCACCACGGTGACACCGGGTGCCTGGCATCTGGCCAGGATGCTGGAAGCTCTGGACCACTGGCCGCTCAACATCGCGCTGCTCGGAAAAGGCAACACCGTCAGCCATGAGGCCATGTGGGAGCAATTGCGTGGCGGCGCAGCGGGTTTCAAGCTGCACGAAGACTGGGGGACCACACCCGCCGCGATCGACGCCTGCCTGACAGTGTCCGAGGCGGCCGGGGTGCAGGCCAACATCCACACCGACACCCTCAACGAGGCCGGCTTCGTCGAGGACACGCTGGCCGCGATCAAGGGCCGCAACATCCACGCGTATCACACCGAGGGCGCCGGCGGCGGACACGCACCCGACATCATCACCGTCGCATCCCATCCCAACGTGCTGCCCAGTTCGACCAACCCGACCCGGCCGCACACCGTCAACACGCTCGACGAGCATCTGGACATGCTGATGGTCTGCCATCACCTGAATCCCAGTGTGCCCGAGGATCTTGCGTTCGCCGAGAGCCGCATCCGGCCGTCGACCATCGCCGCCGAGGATCTGCTGCACGACATCGGGGCGATCTCGATGATCGGCAGCGACGCCCAGGCCATGGGCCGCATCGGCGAGGTGGTGATGCGCACCTGGCAGACCGCGCATGTGATGAAGCGCCGCCGCGGTGCCCTGGAAGGGGATGGGGCAGCCGACAACAACCGGGTCCGCCGCTACATCGCCAAATACACGATCTGCCCGGCCGTCGCACACGGCATGGACCACGAGATCGGCTCGGTGGAGGTCGGCAAGCTGGCCGACCTGGTGCTGTGGGAGCCGGCCTTCTTCGGGGTGCGCCCACACGCGGTGGTCAAGGGCGGCATGATCGCCTGGGCCGCAATGGGTGACGCCAATGCCTCGATCCCGACCCCCCAGCCGGTGCTGCCGCGCCCGATGTTCGGAGCCGCGCCGGCCGCGGCGGCGGCGACCTCCGTGCACTTCGTCGCCCCACAGGCCATCGAGGACGGGCTGGCCGATCGGATCGCGGTGAACCGCCGTCTGGCGCCGGTGGGCAATGTGCGCGCCGTCGGCAAGGCGCAGATGCCGCTCAACGACGCCCAGCCCCACATCGAGGTCGACTCCGACACCTTCACCGTCCGCATCGACGGCGAGGTGTGGGCCGAACAACCCGCCACCGAACTGCCGATGGCTCAGCGCTACTTCCTGTTCTGATGTCGTCGCTGACCACCCTTCTGACACTGGCCGATTCGCGGTTGCCGACCGGGGGACACGTGCACTCCGGCGGGGTGGAAGAGGCGGTGACCAGCCGGCTGGTCATCGATCTCACGACGCTGGAGGCGTACCTGCGCCGCCGGATCCGCACCAGTGGCCTGGTGACGGCATCGGTCGCGGCCGCCGTGCACCGCGGCGATCTGACTCCCGCCCACGCCGATGCCGAAACCGATGCGCGCACACCGGCACCGGCGGCCCGGCTGGCGTCGCGCGCTCAGGGCCGCGGTCTGCTGCGGCTGGCCCGACGGGTCTGGCCAGGCTCGGACTGGGATTCATTGGGCCCGCGCCCGCACCTGGCCGTGACCGCCGGGCGAGTCGGGGCGGCCAGCGGCCTGGATCCCGAGCAGACCGCGCTATCGCTGGTCTACACCACGATGACCGGCACCGCGACCGCCGCCCAGCGTCTGCTGGCGCTGGATCCCGCCGACGTCGCGGCGCTGACCTTCGCGCTTGCCGACCTGTGCGAACACACCGCACAGCGGGCGGCCGCCCGCCTGGCCGACCTGTCCGATCCGCTGCTCGACGAGCTCGCCGAGCGGCATGCCCAACGAGAACGCCCCCTGTTCGTCTCCTGAAAGATTCTGTATGCCCCCACATTTCATCGACGGTCAACCGCACAGCCACCCCGACCGGCCCAGGCGCGTCCGCCAGCCGGGGGAGCCGCTGCGCATCGGGATCGGCGGCCCGGTCGGTTCCGGCAAGACCGCGCTGGTGGCCGCGCTGTGCCGTCAGCTGCGCGACGAGCTGTCGCTCGCGGTGCTGACCAACGACATCTACACCACCGAGGACGCCGACTTCCTGCGCCGCCACGCGGTGCTGCCCGACGACCGGATCGCCGCCGTGCAGACCGGCGGCTGCCCGCACACCGCGATCCGCGACGACATCACCGCCAACCTCGACGCGATCGACGACCTGATCGCCGGGCACGACGATCTGGACCTGATCCTGGTGGAGTCCGGTGGGGACAACCTGACCGCGACGTTCTCGTCGGGCCTGGTCGATGTGCAGATCTTCGTCGTCGACGTGGCCGGCGGCGACAAGGTGCCGCGCAAGGGCGGTCCGGGAGTGACGTTCTCAGATCTGTTGGTGATCAACAAGACCGACCTGGCCCCCCTGGTCAACGCCGACCTGGACGTGATGCGCCGCGACGCCGCCAAGGTGCGGGAAGGACGACCGTTCGTCCTGATCTCGCTGACCGAAGATCCAGCGGGGTCCCGGGTCCTCGAGTGGGTGCGCGAACAGCTGCGCGTCAACCAGCCGGCCTGAGCCGCAATGCATTCCGACGTCCTGGTGGTGGCCCAGCCCGGGCGGCTGCCGCGCATCGAGTGCCGGGGCGGCCTCGCCGCGCGGCACACCGAACCCGACACCGTGCACCTGGTGTCGGCGGCGGCCACACCGCTGGGCGGGGACACCATCGCCATCCGGCTCATCGTGGAACCCGGTGCGCGCCTGCGGCTTCGGAGTGCGGCGGCCACGGTGGCGTTACCCAGCGCGGCGACCACGCAGTCGCGGGCCTGCTGGCATGTCGAGGCCGCCGGCGAGCTCGACATCGATCCCGAGCCGACGGTCGTGGCCGCCGACGCCCGCCACCTCACCGAGCTGACCGTCTGCCTGGCCGAGGCAGCGCGGCTGCGTATCCGGGAGCGGGTGCAGATCGGCAGAACCGGTGAGCGCGATGGGTTTTGGAGCGGCGCCATGCACGCCGACGTCGGCGGCACGCCGCTGCTGCGGCATCGGGTGGAGCTGGGACCGGGATCGGTGGCCGACGATGCGCTGGGCACCCCGCTGGCCTGCGTGAGCGAGCTTCGTTATCCCGACCCTGCCGACGATGCCGCAGGGGTCACCCTGGCGCTGGCCGCCGGGGGCAGCATCTCCACCTGGCAGGGCGCCAGGCTCTAGTCGCGCGGGCCGGCGAGGTTGAGGACCAGCCGGGCACCGCCGAGCGGGCTGGCACACAACGACGCTGTGCCGCCGTGCAATTCGGCCTGCTGGGCCACCAGTGCCAGGCCCAGGCCCGACCCGGACCGCGACGCGGTGGAGCCACGGGAGAAGCGTTCGAACACCGCGGCACGCTCCTCTTCGGGCACGCCGCTGCCGTTGTCGTCGACGGTGATCTGCACTCCGTCGGCCGAACTGGACACCGACAGCTGGATCTCGGTGGCCGCGCCGTGCTTGACGGCGTTGGCGATCGCGTTGTCGATCACCAGCCGCAGCCCGACCGGCAGGCCGACCATGAGCACGGCGGGAGAGGGCACCAGCGACACCTGCAGGTCGCGGTAGATGCGTTCGGCGTCGTGCGCGGCCCGGTCCAGCAGCTCGGTGACGTCGAACGGGACGAAGTCGTCGGCGGTGGTCAGCTCGCCCTGGGCCAGTCGCTCCAGCGCGGTCAGGGTGGCCTCGATGCGGCTCTGCGTGCGGATGACGTCGCCGATCACCTCGGTGCGCTGTTCGGGCGCGAGATCCAGCGTGGAGAGCACTTCGAGGTTGGTGCGCATGGCGGTCAGCGGGGTGCGCAGCTCGTGGGAGGCGACGGCGGCGAAGTCCCGGGCCGATTCCAGCGCGGCCTTGGTGCGGGCCTGTTCGTCGCCGATGCGGGCCAGCATGCCTTCGACGGCCTCGGCGATCTCCACCGCCTCCTTGACCCCGCGCACCTGCACCTCGTCGGGGTTGGACTGGGCGTTGATCGCGCGGGCCTGCTGGGCCAGCACCCGGAACGGGTTGATCATGATCAGCGAGATCAGCCAGCCCACCAGCACGGTGCCCGCGATCACCCCGGCGCAGATCAGCAGCACCCGCAGGTGCAGTTCGGCGATCCGGCGCTGAGTCTCGGCCAGCGGCGCGCCCAGCGCGATCGTGGCGCCGCCGACCGAGAAGGTCCGGACCCGGTACTCGACGCCGTCGATGGTGGTGTTGGCATAGCCGTCGCCCAGCGCCGGCAGCACCACCTCGGAGGGCACCGACATCGCCATCGCACCGACCCGAATGGTGCGCACCAGGTTTCCGTCGGGAGTGGGCGTGCCGACTCCGCCGGGTCCGGCGGTGGTGAGCAGCGAGCTGACGTCACCGAGGCTGCTGACCGAGTCCAGGCGCCGGTCCAGCTGGCTGTACTGGTCATGGGTGACGCCCACCCACACCCAGGTGCCCAGTGTCAGCACGAGGATCACCACGGACAGTGCCGCGACGATGACGATTGTGCGCAGCGACAGCATGCGGGTAGGCAGCCGTTGCAGCACGCGGTAGACGATCTCGTCGGGCTTCACGACCACCCGACCACCTTAGGTCGCGAGACCCGACGGAACGCCGGGCCGCGCCGGGGGAGCCTTAGAGGCCGGGGACCAGCGGACGCTGGATCAGGCCGCAGCGGGCGCGGAAGTCGGTCGACGGCTGCCGGATCCCGTCCAGGTCGGAGCGGACCCACGGGTTGGCGTCCAGGTACTGCTGGGTCTGGCTGGCGACCTGGGCCTTGGGCAGCCCCTGCAGACCGGTGAAGAACGCGTTGACGTCCGGATGCGTCCACAGGTAGCTCGACATCGCCGCCGACACACCGGACATGATCCCGGTCATATCCGCGGTGGTGCAGTTGGGCGGCGGGTCGGCAGCGGCCGGGCCGGCCACGCTGAGCAACACCGCACCTGCGCCCAACGCTGCCGCGGCTGCGCGTCGCACGGAACGATTGAATGTCATCGGGCCCCCTCGTATTGAGACTGTCGTCGCTGATCATGCTAGGGCAGGAGGTGCGCAACCACGGTGATTTCACGCCCGCTCACGGTCAATTCCCAGCTGTGCCGCCTTGTGAAATCAGCTGGCGGCTTTCTCGTCCTCGACCGTCGCGGCAATCTCCTCGAGCTGCTCTATTCGGGTGCGCGCGTAGGCCTGCTGCTCGGTGATCGTCAGCTGGCTGCGACCACGGCCCAGGAATGTCGTGGTCCACGACAGCATGGTCGCGATCTTCGTCTTGAACCCGACGAGGTAGACCAGGTGCAGGAACAGCCATGCCAGCCACGCGAAGAAGCCGGCGAACTCGATCTTGCCGATCTTGGCCACGGCGCTGAACCGCGACACGGTCGCCATCGAGCCCTTGTCGAAATACGAGAAGGGCGCGCGGGCAGCAGGATCGGCGCCCTTGAGCTCCGACTTGACCAGGTTCGCAACGTATTTGGCGCCCTGGATGGCACCCTGCGCCATACCGGGAACGCCGTCGACCAACGCCATGTCGCCGACCACGAACACGTTCGGGTAGCCCGGCACCGAGAGGTCGGGGCCGACCTTCACCCGCCCGGCGCGGTCGACTTCGGCCTCGGACTGGTCGGCGATGATCTTGCCCAGCGGGCTGGCCGACACACCGGCCGACCACACCTTGGTCTGGCATTCGATGCGGTCGATCGTGCCGTCGGGCCGCTTGACGGTGATCCCGTTGCGGTCGACGTCGGTGACCATCGCGTTCAACTGGATTTCGACGCCGAGCTTCTCGAGCCGATCCTGCGCCTTCTTGCCCAGCTTCTCGCCCATCGGCGGCAGCACGGCGGGTGCCGCGTCCAGCAGGATCACCCGCGCGCGGGTGGAGTCGATGTGGCGGAACGCGCCGCGCAGGGTGTGATCGGCGAGTTCGGCGATCTGCCCGGCCATCTCGACACCGGTCGGGCCTGCACCCACCACGACGAAGGTCAGCAGCTTCTCCCGGCGCACCGGGTCACTGGAGCGCTCGGCCTGCTCGAACGCGCCGAGGATCCGGCCGCGCAGCTCGAGGGCGTCGTCGATGGTCTTCATACCGGGGGCCCACTCGGCGAACTGGTCGTTGCCGAAGTACGACTGCCCGGCGCCGGCCGCGACGATCAGGGTGTCGTAGGGGGTCCGGTAGGTGTGGCCCAGCAGGATCGAGTCGACCGTCTTGTGCTCGAGGTCGATGTTGGTGACCTCGCCGAGCAGCACCTGGCAGTTCTCCTGCTTGCGCAGGATCACGCGGGTGGGCGGGGCGATCTCGCCCTCGGAGATGATGCCGGTCGCCACCTGGTACAGCAGCGGCTGGAACAGGTGGTGGGTGGTCTTGGCGATCAGCTTGATGTCGACGTCGGCCCGCTTGAGCTTCTGGGCGGCATTCAGGCCGCCGAACCCCGAACCGATGATGACGACCTTGTGCTTATCCGACGGAGTTGCACCGGGATGGGTCATTTCTGCTCCTCAAAACATGCACAGGACACTTACTACGGTAGTCGCCCGGCGATGAGAACTCGCGCCGGTATCCGGGCGGATGGGGTGATGTATGCCACCTGAGGTGGCGATCAACCCAGAAGTGGTCGCAGAGTCTCGCCGACGGCGGTGATCCGGCCCGGGTGGTAGCCGTCGAGATGGGTGACGGGACTGAGCACGACACCGTCGACGCCGGCGTCGAGCACCTTGGTCTTGATCTGCTCGGCGATCTGTTCGGCGCTGCCGTACACCGCGCGCTGCTTGACGTCGGCGGGGATGAAATCTTCTGTGACGTTCTCGTCGATGATGCCGAAGACGAGCATGCTGGTCTCGAGAGTGCTTGGGTCACGGCCGATTTCCTCGCAGCGCTCCCGGCACACCTGGATCTTGCGGGGGAGTTCGTCGAATCCGCAGACGAGGTTGAGGTGGTCGAAGTGCCGGGCGGCCAGCGGGATCGTCTTCTTCTCGCCGGTGCCGCCGATCATCAGCGGAATGTGGTCGCGGAAGCGCGGAATCGCGAACGCCTCCTTGGTTCGGTAGTACGTGCCGTCCACGGTCACCCGCTCGCCCTCGAGCATCGGCAGGATGATCTGCAGTGCCTCGTCGAGCTTGTTGAACCGGTCGGTGAAGGTACCGAACTCGTAACCCAGCGAGTCGTGCTCGAGCTCGAACCAGCCGGTGCCGATGCCCAGGATGGCCCGGCCCTGACTGATCACGTCGAGCGTGGTGATGGCCTTGGCCAGCAGCGTCGGGTTGCGATAGCTGTTACCGGTGACCAGCGTGCCGAGCTGCACCCGCTGCGTCGCGGTGGCCAGCGCACCGAGCGCGGTGTACGCCTCCAGCATCGGTTCCTCGGGAGCGCCGAGGTTGGGCAGTTGGTAGAAGTGGTCCATCACGAAGACGGAGTCGAAGCCGGCCGCCTCGGCCTCCTGGGCCTGTGCGATGACCGTCGGGAACAGCTCGGGCACACCGGTGCCGTAGGAGAAGTTCGGAATCTGAAGCGCGAGGCGAATCGTCACCCGTCCGACGTTAGTCCTCGCCGGCGAACGTCAGGTGAATGGCCGTCAGCCGAAGTTGGCCAGCGCGCCACGGCCGACGTGCACGGTCTGGCCGGTGATGTGCCGGGCTGCCGGCGTGGTCAGGAACAACGACAGCCGGGCGATCTCCGCGGCCACTGACGGCGGAGTGGTGGACAGCCCGTCGTAGGACGGTTCCGCGCTGCGGCCGCAGGCCACGGTGTTGACCGTGATGCCGCGTGTTCCGAAGTAATCCGCTTGTCCCGCAGTCCAATTCGCAACGGCAGCCTTGACAGCGGCGTCAGCGCCACCGTCGCGCGGGTTGTCGGGCACCACGGTCACGATGGATCCGCCCGAGCGCAGGTGGTCGCCGATGTTCTGCACCAGCAGCACCGCCGAGAGCACAGTCGCATCCAGCGCGGTGCGCCACGCCTTGGCGGTGTCGGCCAGCGTGTAGGCGCGGGGGTCGCCGCCGATCCAGGCCGGGGCCGGGACGTGGACGATGGTGTCCAGGTGATGCGGGAACAGGGTGCGGGCCTCGGCCAGCGCCACCGGGTCGGTGGTGTCGCACACGATGGCGTCGACGTCGAGCTCCTTGGCGGCTACCTCGAGATCATCCCGGCGTGCGCCGCTGATGACGACCTTGTGCCCGGCATCGCGGAAACCCTCTGCGATCGTGCGACCCAGTTCGGTGTCAGCACCAGTGACCAGCACGTCCATCGTCTTTGACCTCCTCGTGCACGCCTCCCGGCGCGGTGGTGTCGATTGGTCAGAAATGTTACTGGACGGTAGCTAATTCGGCCAATGTCGCCGCGCCACGATCAGGACACGGCGTGTCGCTTCGCCCTAGGGTGTGACGGGTGAGGCGCAGCGGGGCACACCGTACGCAGCCGCCGCTGCCGCGCTGGGTGTACCTCCCGGCCGCGCTCGGGGCCGCATTCGTGGTGCTGCCGCTGGTGGCGATGGCGATCAAGGTCGACTGGACGAACTTCTGGTCGCTGATCAGCAGTGATGCCTCACAGGCGGCGCTGCTGCTGAGCCTGCGCACCGCCGCCGCCAGCACCGCCCTGTGCCTGATCCTCGGTGTCCCGATGGCGCTGGTGCTGGCCCGCAACGACGGCCGGACCGTGCGGGCGCTGCGCCCGCTGATCCTGTTGCCGCTGGTGCTGCCGCCCGTGGTCGGCGGTATCGCGCTGCTCTATGCGTTCGGCCGGCTGGGGCTGCTCGGGAGCTATCTGGAGGCGGCCGGGATCCGGATCGCGTTCACGACGACCGCGGTGGTGCTGGCGCAGACGTTCGTCTCGCTGCCGTTCCTGGTGATCGCTCTGGAAGGCGCGGCCCGCACCGCGGGCGCCGACTACGACGTGGTGGCGGCGACGTTGGGGGCCAAACCGGCAACCGTGTGGTGGCGGGTGACGCTGCCGCTGCTGGCGCCCGGCCTGGTGTCCGGCTCGGTGCTGGCCTTCGCCCGGGCGCTGGGGGAGTTCGGCGCCACCCTGACCTTCGCCGGGTCGCGGCAGGGCGTCACCAGGACGCTGCCGCTGGAGATCTATCTGCAGCGCGAGAGCGACCCCGACGCCGCGGTGGCGCTGTCGATCCTGCTGATCGTGGTGGCCGCTGTCGTCGTGCTCGGGCTCGGTGTGCGGCGGCGGTCGGGATGGGCCGGCGATGGCTGAGCTCCAGTTCTCCGCCGCGCTGGCCGAACGCGGATTCGAGGTGGCGTTCGACGTCTCCGCCGGAGAGGTGCTGGCGATCCTCGGCCCCAATGGCGCCGGGAAGTCCACCACGCTGCACGTTATCGCCGGGCTGCTGGCACCCGACACCGGCCTGGTGCGCCTGGGCGGGCGAGCGCTGACCGACACCTCGGCGGGCCTGCAGGTGGCCACCCATGACCGACGGGTCGGCCTCTTGATGCAGGATCCGCTGCTGTTCCCGCACCTGAGCGTGCAGGCCAACGTCGAGTTCGCGCCGCGCAGCCGGGGCGCAGGCCGCGCCGGGGCGCGGACCAGCGCCACGAGCTGGCTCGGCGAGGTCGGCCTGGCCGAACTGGCCGGGCGCAAGCCCGGCCAGTTGTCCGGCGGGCAGGCCCAGCGGGTGGCGATCGCGCGGGCGCTGGCCGCCGAGCCCGAGGTGCTGCTGCTCGACGAACCGCTGACCGGTCTCGACGTCGCGGTCGCGGCCTCCGTGCGGGCGCTGCTGCGGCGGGTGTGTAGGGCGCAGGACCGCTCGACGGTGCTGATCACCCACGATCTGCTCGACGTGCTGACGCTGGCCGACCGGGTGATGGTGCTCGAAGACGGAGGTGTCGCCGAGATAGGCCGGGTCAGTGACGTGCTGGCCGCACCGCGCAGCAGGTTCGGCGCCCGCATCGCGGGCGTGAACGTGGTGCGCGGGGTTCGCGGCGGGCCGGAGAGCCTGCGGGCCGCGGACGGCACGCTGTGGCACGGCCTGGCGACCGCAGACCCGCCCGACGGCGATCTGGTCGCGGTGTTCTCGCCCGCGGCGGTCGCGGTGTACCGCGACCTGCCACACGGCAGCCCGCGCAACAGCGTCCAGGTCCGCGTCGCGGAGCTGGACGCCGACGGCGCGCGGGTGCGGGTGCGCGCCGAGGAGCAATCCGACGGCGCGCCCGGGCTCGCCGCCGACATCACCGCGGAGTCGGCGGCCCGCCTCCGGCTGGCCGCCGGCGACGCGGTGTGGTTCACGGTCAAGGCGCAGGAGGTGGCGCTCCATGCGGCAGCCCGCGCCACATCGTGAGCAGGCCACACTTGCGTCACGGCTGTAACACGGTAGGTTCAAGCGCATGACGCAATCGGACCCGATTTCGCGACGCCCGGGCCGGTGGACGGCGTTTGCGGTCACCGCGGTGACCGCCGCCAGCGCCGTCACGATCGCGTTGCCAGCACCCTCGGCGCTCGCGGATCCCGCGACACCGACACCGGCACCCACGACGGCGGTCCCCGCCGCCCCGCCAGCCACCGAAGTCCCGCCGCCCCCGGTGGACCCGAACGCCCCGCCGCCCCCGCCGGTGGATCCCAATGCGCCGCCGCCACCGCCGGTCGATCCGAACGCCCCGCTGCCGCCGGTCGACCCGAATGCGCCGGTGCCCCCGCCGCCTCTGGAGCCGGGCCGCATCCCCAACGTCCCGGGCGGATTCAGCTACCTGCTTCCCGCGGGCTGGATCGTGTCCGACGCGTCGCGCCTGAACTACGGCCAGGCGCTGTTGAGCAAGCAGACCGCGGCACCCGAGAACGGTCAGCCCGCACCGACCGCCAACGACACCAGCGTCATCCTCGGCCGGCTGGACCTGAAGCTGTTCGCCGGCGCCGAGCAGGACAACAGCAAGGCCGCGGTCCGGCTGGGCTCGGACATGGGTGAGTTCTTCATGCCGTTCCCCGGCGTCCGGATCAATCAGCAGAGCGGCGTTCTGCAGGCCGGTGACATGCCGGGCTACTTCTCCTCCTACGAGGTGAAGTTCACCGACACCACCAAGCCCAACGGTCAGATCTGGGCAGGCGTCGTGGGGACCGCGGTCCCCAACGCGCCCAAGGAACTGCGCAACCAGCGCTGGTTCGTGGTCTGGCTGGGCACCGCCAAGGATCCGATCGATCCGGCCGCCGCCAAGGCGCTGGCCGAGTCGATCCGGCCATACGCCCCGCCGCCTCCGCCGGCGCCCGATCCCAACGCTCCGGTCGCCGATGCGCCGCCGCCGGCTCCTGGCGGGCGCGTGCCCGTCGGCGTCCCCGTCCCGGTGGAGACACCGGTTCCGGGGATGACGCCCGGTCAGTAGGTGATCGTGGCCGTATCGACCGGCCAATCGTTACCTGACGGCGGTATACCAAAGGGATAGCGGCCAGCATCGGCGCTGGCCAGCGACCCCGAGGAGACCGTCATGGACATGGTGGCTGCTACTGAATTCCTCGCCCGTTCGACGACGCTGACCAGCGTCGGCTGGATCGGGTACATCATCATCGGCGCGCTCGCGGGCTGGATCGCCGGAAAGATCGTCAAGGGCGGCGGCTCGGGCATCCTGATGAACATCGTCATCGGGATCGTCGGCGCACTGGTCGGCGGGTTCCTGCTGAGCTTCTTCCTCGACACCGCGGCGGGCGGGTGGTGGTTCACCCTGTTCACCGCGGTCCTCGGATCGGTGATCCTGCTCTGGCTCGTCGGTATGGTCCGCAAGACCTAACCCGCCAGGGACGCCGCGACGTCCGATAGCGGACGTCGCGGCGTCGCGGGAAGCGGGTCGGCGTTGAGCGCGGCCCAACCGACCCGCAGCAGCATCTGCGGAAAGCCATCGCCGCCAAGCAGTTTCGTCCGCAATTCGGTGCGGGTGGCCTCCACTTCCAACGGCTCGGTGAGTGGGCAACTGGCCAGCCCCAGTGCGGTGGCGGTCAGCAGCACGATGCTGGTGGCCTCGCCGGCCCGCAGCAGGGCCGACGGGTCGTCGGTCGCGGTGGCCAGCACCAGCACCACGCCGGCATCGTCGCGCGGTTCGATATCGCTCGGCTGCTCGAGGACCGGGTTTGCGAATACCCGCGGCGCGAACATGCCGCGCCGGTCTGCGGGCGGGGTGCTGCGAGCCGGCACACCCGCGGGCGTTCCATGCCTGCCACTCCACATCGACAGCTCGGCGAGATAGGCCGGATCGCTGATGTGTTCGCGCACTGCGTGAGCGACCACCTGCGCGAGTTCCCCGGTGTCCTCCACCCGTCGCAGCGTGACCCCCGAACGGGCCGCGCGGGCGGCCATCAGCGCGACGTCGCCGGTCGGCACCGGCCACGAGGAGAACCACCGGCGGTCGGTCCGTCGCCGCGGTATCGCCGCGGCCAGCGCGATGTCCTGCTCGGCACGCGCCGGACCCAGGATCGCCACACTGGCCAGATGGTCCGGATCGGCCGGATTGGGAAAGCGGTGTACGTCCGTGGCCCAGCCCAGCGCTGACAGCGCGACGGTGAAATGGTGCAGTGCCACACCGCAACTCAGCATCAGATCGCGCCGTTCGGGATCGACGTGGGGCAGGTGGCGCGCGGGGTCGGCATAGAGGTGCACGCTCTCGTCACCGATCCGCCAGCGCCAGGGCTGCGAATTGTGTACCGAGGGCGCGCGGACGGCCAGCGCCAGCGCGGCCTCGATGGTGGCCCGGTCAGGCAGCTCACGATCCATGTCCCAACCGTCACACCGAAATCAGCGTCGGCACAGGCCCCGAAGGGCCTCGATCGTGGGACATTGGTCCCATGGCCACGACCACGATGCGCGCCTGGCGGGTCCGCAAGCCCGGACCGATGTACAGCGCGCCGCTGGAGCTGGACACCGGCGCACCGATTCCGCGACCGGCGCCCGACGAGCTGCTGGTGGCAATCCGGGCATGTGGTGTCTGCCGCACCGATCTTCATGTCACCGAAGGTGATCTCGACGTCCACCGCCCGCACGTGACGCCGGGCCACGAGGTGGTCGGCGAGGTCGTCGAGAAGGGGTCGGCCGCAGGCGACGAGTTCGCGGTGGGGGACCGGGTCGGCGTGGCATGGCTGCGGCACACCTGCGGGATCTGCGACTACTGCCGTCGCGGCGCGGAGAACCTGTGCCCGAATTCGCTGTACACCGGCTGGGACGCCGATGGCGGATACGCCGACTTCGCTACTGTCCCGGCCGCTTTCGCGCACCGGCTGCCCGATGGCTACACCGACAGCGAGCTGGCCCCGCTGTTGTGTGCAGGCATCATCGGCTATCGGTCGCTGCTGCGCGCCGAGCTGCCGCCAGGAGGACGGCTGGGGTTGTACGGATTCGGCGGCAGCGCGCACCTCACCGCCCAGGTGGCGCTGGCACAGGGCGCCGAGGTTCATGTGATGACCCGGGGCGCCGACGCACGCGAGCTCGCGCTGGGACTCGGGGCCGCGTCGGCCCAGGGCGCGGCCGACCCGCCACCGGTCAAGCTGGACGCCGCGATTCTGTTTGCGCCGGTCGGCGACTTGGTGTTGCCCGCCCTGGAGGCACTCGATCGCGGCGGCACACTGGCGATCGCGGGCATTCACCTCAGCGATATCCCGACGCTGAACTATCAGCGACATCTGTTCCAGGAACGCCAGGTTCGGTCGGTGACGTCGAATACCCGCGCCGACGCCCGCGAGTTCCTCGCGTTCGCGGGCCGTCATCGCATCGAGGTGACCACCCCGGAATATCCGCTCGCCCAGGCCGATCGAGCGTTGACCGACCTCGCCGACGGCCGCATCGCGGGCGCGGCGGTGCTGCTGCCCTAGAGAGCTGCCAGTACGCCGCGCAGTTCGGCGGCCAGGCTGCCCCGGCCGTTGCGATACAGCGGCCCGCGGCCGTCCGAGATCAAAAGCCGAAGCCGGGCCATGCCCCTGGCGCGCACCGGGCGCGGTGAGTGCAGGAGCAGGGTGATGTCGTCGATCACGTCACGACAGCTGGCCAGCCGCTGGGGATGGATCGGGATACGCGACGAGATGCCCTGCCGGCCGAAGCGCATCTCATCGAGGGCATGCCGCAGTGTGCGGGCGAGGGCTTCGCGTTCGTCGACCGAGGTCAATCGCACCAGGTGAAGACCCAGCGAGCTGCCCGGCAAAGGAACGATGCCCGCCTCCACGTCCCGATCGAGGCGGCCGGCGAAGAATCGGGCCCGGAGTCGGGCGCCGATGGTGGCGCCAGTGCCGGAATCGGCCGACACGGGGGTGTCGAATACACCCTGAACTGGGATGTTAATGTCGCCCCAGCTATTCTGAAAATTGTTGGGCCCCATGGGCTTTTCCTGTTCCGAGACGGCGTCGTTGCCCTCTCTCATGACCATCCAAAACGCTACACCGGTCACGCGTGACCAGTCAAGTTGATTTACCGGTCACCGACTCCTACCCTGGTGACCATGACGCAGGCTCCTGCGGAGTGGCTCGGGGACACCGAGGGCAAGCCGGCACCGGTGCCGCTGTCCCGGATTCAAGCGCTGGTCAACACCCTCGATCTGGAATCCGGTGCCGACCGGCTGGCGCTCGCCGCAGATGCCGAGCCGTGGCTGCAGAGCCAGGACCTGTTGGCCCCCGGTACCGCCGCCACCGCCGATGACCTGCACACCATCCGTGAACTGCGAGAAGCGCTGCGCGCGATGCTGGTCCACAACGCCGGCGGGCCGGCACCGAGTGGCGACCAACTGGCTCCGTTGAACCGGATTGCCGAGGCAGCCAGTGCCCGAATCCGTCTGACCGAGGACGCCACGATGCGCCTGAGCGCGGAGGCTGATTCCCTCGAGGGCCGTCTGCTCTCAGTGCTGCTGATCGTCGCCAACGCCCAGCGCGACGGAACCTGGTCGCAGTTGAAGGCGTGCGGAAACGACGACTGCCGGTGGGCGTTCTACGACCGGTCCCGCAATCACGGCGGCACCTGGTGCGACATGGCCACCTGCGGCAACAAGATGAAGAACCGGGAGTTCCGGGCGCGACGCAGGGGCTAGCGGGCCAGGCCTAGGTCGACAGGTGCCACACCAGCGCGGCCGCCAGTGCACCCAAACCGTTCAGCGACCAGTGCAAGGCGATCGGGGCGATCAGGCTGCCGCTACGGCGCCGCAGCCAGGTGAAGACGAATCCGGCGGCCCCGGTGGCCACGACGGCCATCGCCACCCCGGCGACGATGCCGAACATGCCACCGCCGAGGATTCGAGTGAAACCGACGTTGCCGCTGGTCAAACCCAGCGAACTGGCGATATGCCACATGCCGAACAGCAGCGAGCCGGCGGCCGCGACGCCACGAAAGCCCCAGGCCCGGTCCAGCGCGCCGTGCAGGACACCGCGGAAGGCGAGCTCCTCGGGAATCACGGTCTGCAGCGGAATGATGATCATCGACGCCAGCAGCGCACCCGACAGCGTGGCGTAGTGGTTGTTCAGGAACATCGGCCGGGTCCAGGGCAGCAGCGCCCCGACTGCGATGACGGTGAGCACCAGCAGCACCGCGCCGAGCGCGTAGAGGGCACCCGAGCGCCAGTGCTCACGCCCCAGCCCCAGCTCCGCCCAGCCCAACCCACGCGAGCGGACCAGGAAGAGCAGGCCGACGGCGGCGGCCGGTACCACGGCGACGTTGGCCCACGGGGTGGTGAAGTGAGCGATCAGGTTGGTCATCGCCAGCACGACGACGACGATGCCGATGTCGACGTAGATCCGAAAATGGTGGAGAGCAGCCAGCTGCGACAGCGCGGGATGGGGATGCGGGGCCACCGCGGTCTGCTCGGACATAACGGGCCCAAGTGTACCTGCGGCCGAACTATGGCCTGATCAGTTGCTATCAGCCCGGTTGCTACTCGTTGTCGCCGCCGGTCGCGGCGGTGGCATCCACAGCGCCCGCCACCTGCGTCCCCCGCGCATCCGGCCACACCCAGTCGCGCACCTCGGGGATGTCGTCGCCGTACGCGCGGGTGTACTCGCGGGCCGCCAGCCGCTTGTCGACCATCTGCTGGCGCAGGGTGGCGCACCGTGACTGAAGGCCTGGCACCCGGTCGATCACGTCGATGACCAAGTGGTAGCGATCCAGGTCGTTGAGCATCACCATGTCGAACGGGGTGGTGGTGGTGCCCTCCTCCTTGTACCCACGAACGTGGATGCGGCTGTCATTGCTGCGGCGATAGGTCAGCCGGTGGATCAGCCAGGGATAGCCGTGATAGGCGAAGATGACCGGCTTGTCCGGCGTGAAGATCCCGTCGAACGCCCGGCTGGACAGACCGTGCGGATGTTCGGTGTCGTCCTGCAGACGCATCAGATCCACCACGTTGACGAAGCGGACCGTCAGCTCGGGCAAGTGCTGGCGCAGCAGATCGACGGCCGCCAAGGCCTCCAGCGTCGGCACGTCACCGGCGGCGGCGATCACCACGTCGGGATCCTTCCCGACCGTCTCGTTGCCTGCCCACTCCCAGATGCCAAGGCCCCGAGTGCAATGCGCGATCGCCTGGTCCATGGTGAGGAAGTTCGGGTGCGGCTGCTTACCGGCGACGACGACGTTGACGTACTGGCGTGAGCGCAGGCAATGGTCATAGGTCGACAGCAAGGTGTTGGCGTCCGGCGGCAGGTACACGCGCACGACCTCGGCGCGCTTGTTGACCACGTGGTCGATGAAACCCGGATCCTGATGGCTGAAGCCGTTGTGATCTTGGCGCCAAACATGGCTGGACAGAAGGTAATTGAGGCTGGCGATCGGGCGGCGCCACGGGATGTGATTGGTGACCTTCAGCCATTTGGCGTGCTGGTTGAACATCGAGTCGATGATGTGGATGAACGCCTCGTAGCAGTTGAAGAGCCCGTGCCTGCCGGTCAGCAGATAGCCCTCCAGCCAGCCCTGGCACTGGTGTTCGGACAGCATCTCGACCACCCGGCCGGCCCGGGCCAGGTGCTCGTCCACCTCCGGGCCCGCGAACTCGGCGTTCCATTGCTTGTCGGTCACCTCGAAGACGGATTGCAGACGGTTGGAGGCGGTTTCGTCGGGTCCGAAGATCCGGAAGTTGTCCGGGTTGAGCCGGATCACCTCGGTCAGCCAATTGCCGAGCACCCGGGTGGCCTCGGCGACGGTGGCGCCGGGTGCGGGTACGTCGACGCCGAAGGTCCGGTAGTCCGGCAGTCGTAGATCCTTGAGCAGCAATCCGCCGTTGGTATGTGGGTTTTCGCTCATCCGCAGCTGCCCGGCCGGTGCCAGCGCGGCGATCTGCGGGTCGAGCCTGCCGTCGGCGTCGAACAGTTCCTCGGCCCGGTAGGAGGCCAGCCAGTGCGCCAGCACCTCGAGGTGTTCGGGGGTGTCGCGGGCGCTGGCCAGCGGGACCTGGTGAGCACGCCACGATCCGGTGGTCTTCTTGCCGTCGATGGTGGCCGGACCGGTCCACCCCTTGGGGGTACGGAAGACGATCATCGGCCAGGCCGGCCGGTCTTCGGACGGCGAGGCCTTGATCTCGGCGATCCGGTCCATCACCTCGTCCAGCAGCGCGGCGAACCGGCGATGGGCGTCGGTGTGATCGGTCTCGCCGTCGTCGGGGACCTCGAAGAAGTACGGCTGATGCCCCAATCCGACCATCAGCGAGCGCAATTCGTCTTCCGGGATGCGGGCCAGCACCGTCGGATTGGCGATCTTGTAGCCATTGAGGTGCAGGATCGGCAGCACCACACCGTCATTGGCGGTGTTGAGGAATTTGTTGGAATGCCAGCTGGTGGCCAGTGCACCGGTCTCGGCCTCACCGTCGCCCACCACCGCCACCACCAACAGGTCGGGATTGTCGAATGCCGCGCCGTAGGCGTGCGAGAGCGCGTAGCCGAGCTCGCCGCCCTCGTGGATCGAACCCGGGGTCTCGGGGGCAACGTGCGACGGGATGCCGCCGGGGAAGGAGAACTGACGGAACAGCCTGCGCAGGCCTTCGGCGTCCTGGGTGATGTCGGGGTAGGTCTCGCTGTAGGTGCCGTCCAGATAGGCGTTGGCGACCAGCCCGGGACCGCCATGGCCGGGACCCGTCACGTAGATGGTCGACTGCTCGCGCTGCTTGATTGCGCGATTGAGGTGCGCGTACAGGAAGTTCAACCCAGGGGTGGTGCCCCAGTGGCCGAGCAGCCGGGGTTTGACGTCCTCGCGGGTCAGCGGCCGCCGCAGCAGCGGATTGTCCAGCAGGTAGATCTGGCCGACGGAGAGGTAGTTGGCGGCGCGCCACCAGCCGTCGAGTTGGGCGATGGTTTCTTCGCTTATCGACTCCATGTCCCCATCAAACTCCGATCGGCGCGACCGTGCCTCCGGTGCACCATTTGTTCACCACTACGCTGACCGACGTGGCGGCTGAACCGTTGCTCGCGGCGGTGCGAGTGCTCGATCTGTGCGACGAGACCGGCGACGGGGTCACCCGGCTGCTGGCCGATCTAGGCGCCGACGTCATCAAAATCGAGCCGCCCGGCGGGAGCCCGGCCCGCCATGCGCGGCCCACGCTGGACGGGGTGAGTGTCCCGTTCGCGCTGCACAACGCCAACAAACGCGGCACGGTGCTCGATCCGGCCGACGACGCTGACCGCGACCTGTTCTTCGAGCTGGCCGCCGGTGCCGACATCCTCGTGGACAGCGGGACGCCCGGATTGGCGGCCTCGTTCGGCACCTCGTGTGCCGAGCTGGCCGACCGGTTCGGCGGCCTGGTGACCATGTCGGTCACCGACTTCGGGACGCAGGGACCGCACGCATCCTGGCGGGCCACCGACGCGGTGCTGTATGCGATGTCCTCGGCGCTGTCCCGGTCGGGCCCCACATCGGGCGCCCCGGTGCTGCCGCCGGACGGCATCGCCTCGGCCACCGCGGCAGTGCAGGCGGCCTGGGCGATCCTGGTGGCCTACTTCAACCGATTGCGTTGTGGTACAGGTGATTACATCGACTTCTCCCGGTTCGATGCGGTGGTTCTGACGCTGGACCCGCCGTTCGGCACCCAGGGCCAGGCCGCGACCGCGCGCAACGCCGCCGAACGGTGGCGGGGCCGGCCGCGCAACCAGGATTCCTACCCGATCTTCGCCTGCCGGGACGGCTACGTCCGGCTGTGCGTCCTGGCCCCGCGGCAGTGGCACGGGATGCGGGCGTGGCTGGGGGAGCCCGAGCAGTTCCAGGATCCCCGCTTCGACTCGATCGCGGCACGCACCAGGGCATTCGGCGAACTCAGCCAATTGATGGCGGCGTTGTTCGCCGACCGGACGATGAAGCAGCTGGTGGCCGAAGGCCAGGCACACGGCGTGCCGATCGCCGCCGTCCTCACCCCGTCGCAGGCACTGGGGTCCGAGCACCTCGCCGAGGTCGGCGCCCTGGCCGATACTGATCTGGCGCCCGGCGTCGCGGCCCGCGTACCGGTGGGCTACTGGGTGGTCGACGGGGCCCACGCCGGCTACCGCACCCCGGCGCCCGCCCTGGACTCCACCGACAAGCGTTGGCAATCAGCACAATTCACCCCAGCCGCGACGGGATCAGTGGGAGCGCGACCGCTCGAGGGCATTCGGGTCCTGGATCTGGGCGTCATCGTCGCCGGTGGCGAACTGAGCCGGCTGTTCGCCGATCTGGGCGCCGAGGTGATCAAGGTCGAGAGCTCGAGCTACCCCGACGGGCTGCGCCAGAAGGGCCCCGATCAGCAGATCAGCGAGTCGTTCGCCCGGGCACATCGCAACAATCTGGGCCTCGGCCTGGAGCTGCGCAGCCCGGCCGGGGCCGAGGTGTTCAGCCGCCTGGTATCCGCGTCCGACGCCGTTTTCGCCAACTTCAAGCCGGGAACCCTTCCCGCACTGGGCTTTTCCTACGAGCGGCTGCAGGAACTCAACCCGGGTCTGGTGCTCGCCGAAAGCAGCGCCTTCGGCGATACCGGGCCGTGGAGCAAGCGGATGGGCTATGGCCCCTTGGTGCGCGCCACCATCGGGGTCACCCGGTTGTGGACGTCCCAGGAGCCACCGCCGCCCGGCGCGCGACACGCGTTCTACGACGCGACGACGATCTTCCCCGACCATGTCGTCGGGCGGATCAGCGCGATCGGCGCACTGGCCGGATTGATCCGGCGTGAGCGCGACGGTGTCGGCGCACGTCTGCATGTGTCCCAGGCCGAGGCGGTGATCAACCAGCTGGACACGCTCTACGTCACGCTGGCCGCGGCGGCCACCGGCGCGGAGCGCGTCGAGCCCGATCCCACCGAGAGCCTGGTGTTGCCGTGCGCCGGTGACGACGAGTGGTGCGTGGTGTCGATCCGGTCGGCGGCCGATCAGGAGGCGATCGCGTCGGTGATCGGGCACAGTGAGCTCGCGGCGTGGCTGGCCGAACGCTCGCCGCTGGCGGCCGCCGAGGCGCTGCAGGCCGCAGGCGTTGCCGCCGGCCCGATGTACCGAGCCACCGACCTGCACGATGACCCGCAGCTGCGGTCACGAAATGTGTTCGCCGACATGGCTCATCCGCTGTTCGACGCGCCGTTGCCCACCGAGTCGGGCCCGGCGCCCTATCGCCACATCCCGCCGGCCCCGCAACGCCCGGCGCCGCTTCCCGGCGCCGACACCCGCCGGGTCTGCGCAGATGTCCTGGGTATGACCGGCGATGACATCGACAAGCTCATCGCCGACGGCGTGCTGTTCGCACCCGCCGGCGACACCGAGACGACAGGAGTGACGAGATGAGCACGGCGGCAAAGATTTTCATCGATGGACGGTTCCAGACCACCGACTCTCAGCCGGTGATCGAGGCGGCCACCGGCGAGCCACTCGGCTACGGCGCCAGCGCCACCGAAGCCGATATCGACGCAGCGGTGGCCGCGGCCGCGGCGGCGCTGCCCGAATGGCAGTCCGCCTCACCGGATCACCGCGCGGACGTGCTGGCCCGATTCGCCGCCGCACTGGATCAGCGCGCGAAGGGGACCGACGAATTGGTGACCCGCGAGAACGGGATGCCGATGTCGTTGTCGCGCGGGGCCAATGGCCGGTTCCCCGCGGCGCTGGTGCGCTATTACGCGCAGCTCATCACCGAGACCCCGATCGAGGAGATCCGCCCGAGCATGATCGGGCACACCGTCGTTCGCCGGGAGGCCATCGGCGTGGTGGCCGCGATCGTGCCGTGGAACTATCCCCAGGCGCTGGCCGCGTTCAAGCTGGCGCCCGCTCTGGCCGCCGGCTGCACCGTGGTGCTCAAGGCCGCTCCCGAAACAGCTTTGGACGCATTGGTGTTCGCGGAGGCGGCCGCAGAGGCCGGGCTCCCGCCGGGCGTGCTCAACGTCGTGCCCGGCGGTGCAGCCGCGGGCGCCTACCTGGTGACCCATCCCGGCGTCGACAAGGTCACGTTCACCGGCTCGACGGCCGCGGGCCGCACCATCGGCGAGGTGTGCGGGCGCCTGCTGCGACCGGTCACCCTCGAACTGGGCGGCAAGTCGGCGGCGATCATCCTCGACGACGCGGATCTGGACGCCACCATGAAGGGTCTGCGCACGGCCTCGTTCGTCAACAACGGCCAGACCTGCCACCTGAGTTCGCGGATTCTGGCGCCGCGATCGCGGTACGGCGAAGTGCTGGACGCCTTGGTGTCGATGGTCGGCGGACTCAAAGTCGGTGACCCGCTGGACACGTCGACCGATATCGGCCCGCTGGTGAGTTCTCGCCAGCGCGACCGGGTGCTGGGCTACATCGAGTCGGGGAGAAACAGTACGGCGAAACTCGTTGCGGGCGGCTCGATTCCGGCCGATCAGCAGCGCGGCTGGTTTGTCTCGCCGACGGTGTTCGCCGACGTCGACAACGCCGATCGCATCGCCCAGGAGGAGATCTTCGGCCCGGTGCTCGCGGTGATTCCCTACGACGGTGACGACGACGCCATCGCACTGGCCAACGACAGCGAGTTCGGACTGGCCGGCACGGTGTGGTCCACCGATGACGAACGGGCCACCGAGGTGGCCAGGGCCGTGCGCACCGGAACCGTCGGAATCAACGACTACCAACTGGATTTCCGCGCGCCGTTCGGGGGAGTGAAGGCCAGCGGGATCGGCCGTGAGCTCGGGCCGGAGGGCCTGGACGCGTTCTTCTCGCTGAAGTCGATCTACCGGGTGGGGCCCGCACAAAGCTGAGTGGCCACTTGTGACACGTTGGGTCGGACGCGTGTCACAAGTGGCCACCGGCCTGGGAATGACGCCGTTACTTACCCCGTTCCGAGGCAGCCCACGCCGTTGATGCAGCCGCCGCCACCGCCGGGACCGCCACCGCCGCTACCCACGCCGGGAATCGATCCGCTGCCGCCGCCGGGGCCACCGCTACCCGTGGGACCACCGGGGATGCTGCCGCCGCCACCGCCGGGTCCGCCGCTACCGGTCGGACCACCCGGGATGCTGCCGCCACCGCCATTGGCATCGCCGCCGCCGGTGACGCCACCGGGTGCGGTTCCGGTGCCACCGGGGGCCATCGTGTCGGTCGGGCTGGTGGTCGTGGTCATTTCGGATGACGTCGTCGTCGGTGTCGTTGTCGTCGTCGATGTCGACGACTTGCCGGAGTCGCCGCTGCCGCCGCAGCCGACGGCCAACGTCAACACCGCAGCGCCACCGACCAATGTCATTGCGGCCCTGGAATACATACTCGATCCGAGAGGCATGCGGCCCTCACTTCCTTGTTAGGGGACACCTCCGCGTACCCGCCGCGTCCCCAAACAAACCCTGGCGCGCCAGGGTTCAACTCAGCGAGAGCCAGAAATCGGTGAGTACCTGCGCGCCGCGCTCGGGGTCCTGAAGCATCCACCAATGCCCGAGTCCGGCGAGCACCTCGGTGCGGGCACCCGCTCGCGCGGCGGCGTCCCGCCGGATCTCGTCACTGCCGACGTAGTGATCTTCGGTGGCCAGCAGCGCCAAACCGGGCCGGGCCGCGGCATTGCCCAGCGAGCGTCCCGCCTCGGCCATCGCGGGCTGTGCCGCCGAGCGGTACAGCGCCAGGATCGCGCGACCCATCTCCGGGGTCTGTGCGGCGGCAAGCTCGCCGGCGACCCCCTCCGGAATTCCGAGAGCCACCAGTCCGGCCGCGCGGTCCTCGAGCGAACCGCCTGTCATCGCCTCGACGACATCCTCGCCGGCGCCCGGGGTCTGCCACACCTGGGCCATGTCGTGCCAGACATAGTCGGGGTGCAGGATTCCCAGCACGTCGCTGGCCCAGCTGCGGACCAGTTCCGGGCGGTGCATCACGAGGTTGATCACGTGCCCGCCGCCCCAGTCGTGACCGACCAGGTCGATGGGGCCGTCGATGCGCTCCACCTCGCCTTCCAGCCAGTCCCGGTAGGCCAGGTGCGTCATGGGGAAGTCCGCGGGAAGCGGGGCGCCGAAACCCGGCGGGGACAACCGCACCACATCGTCGCGGCCGAGCGCGGTGACCAATGGGCCCCAGATCGCCTCGGTCTCCGGATTACCGTGCACCAGAACCACCGTCATGGCGACATCCTCACACGGCCTGCTAGGTTTTGACAGCCGTCAAATAGCGGCGTGACTTTCCGAAAGGGGCCGTGTATGGATCCGCGGACGCCGGTACTCGTCGGGGCCGGGCAGGTGAATCAGCGCGACGACGCCGACATCGAGCCCGTGGACCTGATGGCCGCGGCCGCCCGGGAAGCGGCCGACCCGCGGGTGCTGCACGCTGTCGACGCGATCCGCGTGGTCAACCTGCTGTCGTGGCGCTACCGCGATCCCGGACTGCTGCTCGGTCAGCGGATCGGGGCACCCGAAGCCGCGACGCGCTACACCGGAGTCGGCGGCAATACGCCGCAGTCGCTGGTGAACCAGGCCTGCCTGGACATTCAGAACGGTCGCGCCGACGTCGTGCTGCTCGCCGGCGGGGAAACCTGGCGCACCCGAATGAAGTTGCGCGCCAAGGGAATCAAACCCGATTGGACCCGTCAGGACGACTCGGTCGCGGTGCCGCCGGGCGGCGAGGACGTGCCGATGTCGGGTCCTGCCGAAGACCGGATCAACCTGGACCGGCCCTCGTTCGTCTATCCGCTGTTCGAGCAGGCGCTGCGGATCGCCAACGGAGAGTCTGTCGCCGAGCACCAGAGCCGGATCGCCGCGTTGTGGGCGCGGTTCAGCGAGGTGGCGGCGAACAACCCGCACGCGTGGAGCCGCGAGGCCCGCAGCGCCGAGCAGATCGGGCAGGCCAGCCCGGACAACCGGATGATCAGCTGGCCCTATCCGAAGCTGATGAACTCCAACAACATGGTCAACCAGGCCGCCGTCGTCATCCTGTGTTCGGCGGAGAAGGCGACCTACCTTCAGATCCCGCGCGATCAGTGGGTCTTCCCATACGCGGGCACCGACTCCCACGACACCTACGCGGTGTCCGAACGCCACGAGCTGCACCGCTCGCCGGCCATCCGGATCGGCGGCCGCCGCGCGCTCGAACTGGCCGGCGTGGGTGTCGACGAACTCGACCACATCGACGTCTATTCCTGCTTCCCGTCGGCGGTGCAGGTGGCCGCCAACGAGCTCGGACTGGCCACCGACGACCCGCAGCGGCCGTTGACGGTCACCGGCGGGCTCACCTTCGCAGGTGGGCCGTGGAACAACTACGTCATGCACTCGATCGCCACGATGGCCGACCTGTTGCGCGCCAATCCCGCCGCCCGCGGCCTGATCACCGCCAACGGTGGATACCTCACCAAGCACAGCTTCGGCGTCTACAGCGCCACCCCGCCGCCGGCCGCGTTCCGCTGGGAGGACGTCCAGGCGGCGGTCGACCGTGAGCCCACCCGACCGGCCGTCGTCGAGTGGGAGGGTGAGGGCACCGTGGAGTCGTGGACCACGCCGTTCGACCGCGACGGGCAGCCCGAGAAGGCCTACCTTACGGTGCGGACCAGCGACGACGCCCGGGCGATGGCCGTCATCGACGATCCAGCGGCGGCCGCCGTGACCGTGGCCGAGGACATCGCCGGCGCCAAGGTGCGGGTGCACGCCGACGGCCGGGCCAGCCTGTCCTGAGGCCATCAAAAGGGCAAAATTTTCCCCGGACCTGCCTAGAGTCGGAGAACGACGGGGGAAGTAGGGCCTGGCATGCAGATTCTGCTCACGGAGGTCACCGGTGAGCTAGGGCGTGCGCTGGCCCAGAGCCTGCTGGCGGCCGGCCACGAGGTCTACGGCATCTCCGCGCGACCCCACCGCGACCTCGATCCCGGCGTCAGCTTCGTCTGCGCGACCCTGTCCCACCCGGTGTTGTACCAGCTGGCCGACCGGGCCGACGTCGTCGTGCACCTGCCGGCAGACAGTCCCGACATGGCCCGCTCGGCTGACATCGCCCGGGTCTGTGACGCCGCTGCCCGCGGCGGCGCCCGGATCGTCTTCCCGTCGCTGTCCCCGATCGCTCCCGCCTGGCAGCAGGCCGAGGACCTGGTCAGCACCGGCTGGGCCCCAAACCTGATCGTGCGGATCGCCGCGCCGGTGGGCCGCCAGGCCGATGCGATGGTGTGCCGATCGGTGGCCGCGCTGCTGGACACCGAAGGCAGCGCGCCACTGCGTGTGCTGCACATCGACGACCTGATCCGGTTTCTGGTCATCGCCGCGGGCACCGACCGCACCGGCGTCGTCGACCTGGCCACCGCCGACACCACCACCGCGTCGTCCGCCCACCGGCTCCTCGGCGCCGCCGACCCGCGGCCCAAGGTGCGCGGCGTGCCGGGCTGGCGCGAGCTGTTCCCGACGTTCGACCTCGACCCCTTGCGAACTGAGTGGAAATTCGAATGTGGCTGGGGCGCAAGCGAAGCCATCGCCGATACGGTGCGTGGACTGCAGGGTCGCAAGATGGGTCCGAACGGAGCGGTCGCCGTGCCAGGCCGAACCCCCATGCCGGTGAGCGGTATTCCGCGGCCCGGTGACACCGACGACGAGTTCGACGACCGCATCGACCCCCGTTTTCCGGTGTTCATCGCCAACCCACTGCACGACACCGCCGGACCGCTCACCCCGATGTCGCTGGATCTGCATCTGGCCGGACTGCGGACCGCGGGACGGACCCTGTCCCAACTGCTGGACCTGCGCGGCCCGGTCGCCGACGAATGGGAGAGCAGGCTGGTCGCGGTGTTCGGCCACCGAATCTACCTCGGCGCGTCGGCGCTGGCTGCGGCAGAACCCCGAATGCCCGCCCGCGCAGCGGCTTTGACGCGACGGCTGCGCGGGGCTGCCGACGAGACGACCGCTCAGAGTCTGCTGGCCTCGATCAGCGGCTCGATTTCGACGACCCGCCTGATCTCGTCGGCGCGGATGTACGGCAGGCACCTTCGCGCCTACCGCGACGCCGCCGACGCCGAGCGGCGCGACGCCGGCAAGCTCGCGGTGCTGCGCGACGCCCAGCTCGGCGCACGAATTCCTCTGCTGCGCAGCAGAGTTCACGAAGGCTGGGTACTGACCGCCCTTGCTGTGCTGCTCGCCGAGGTGGCTCCAACACAGCTGGAGGGCGTGGGGGAGATGGTGAGCGTCCGGTCCCAGATCAACTCACTGGCCCGGGTGCTGCGTGCACACCCCTATGCGCGCGCCGCCCTGGAGGCCGGCGACGTGGCGGCCGCACGCACCGCCGCACCGATGCTCGCGACCGCGTTCGATTCCGCGGTGGCTCACGTGGGCCACCGCGGGCCCGGCGCCGCCGAGCTGGCGGCGTCGGTACTGGCCGACCGGCCCGACG
The DNA here is from genome assembly GCA_004362315.1 of Mycobacterium sp. BK086. Classification (GTDB taxonomy): domain Bacteria; phylum Actinomycetota; class Actinomycetes; order Mycobacteriales; family Mycobacteriaceae; genus Mycobacterium. Next base: position 702,668 of record SNWL01000005.1, on the reverse strand, counting down.
CGCTGACAGCGGCAGCGGCGCGAAACACATCGCTGTATGACGACGAGCCGACAGCGCCGGGCGCACAGGCATGCCGGACCTTGGCCTACGACACCACCATGCGATTCACCCATCAGCTGCGGCTGGCGGTGCGGGAGCTGGGCCGGCGACTGGCCGCCGAGGAGAAGCTCGCGGCGCCCGGCGATGTGTTCTACCTGACCGTCTCCGAAGCCCTGTACCCGCCGGCCGACAGCCGGTTGCGCATCAAGCGTCGCATCGCCGAGAGGGAGCGGTTGCAGGCCATCCGGTTACCCGCGGTGATCGATACCGTGTGGGCCCCGGTCGCCGTTCCCGATCCCGCGCAGGTCGCCGACGAGCTCCGCGGGACCGGTGTGTTCCCTGGCGTCGTGGAGGGCACGATCCGGGTGGTCGATTCCGCCGCCGACGCCGGCTTGCAATCCGGGGACGTCGCCGTCGTCGACACCGCCGATATCGAATCGATCGCGCTGCTCGGGACGCCCGCCGCGGTCCTGACCTGCGGCGGAGCCACCCTGGTCGATGTGGCCACGGCGGCGGCGGAGTTCGGCGTGCCGTTCGTGGCCGGGGTCGGCGACGGCGCGACGCGGCTGTGCGAGGGCATGCGGGTTCGTGTCGACGGGTCGGCCGGGCTGATCACGGTACTCGCCCTGGACTGCGAAGTCGTGGGGGCGTGACGGGGGTATACCGTGGCCCGGTGATGTGGCGGACGATCGCGACCCTCTCTGCACTGTGGTACGGGCTGATCATCGCGCCTGCCGTGGTCGGCACCCGGATGCTCGATCACGTCGGCTCCGCGGCCGCCACCGGCCGGGTGCTGGGGGTGTGGCTGGTCGGATACGTCGCGCAGTTCGTTGTGTTCCTGATGATTTCGCGCAGATCGCCGCGCCCGGTGATGCTGGGATGGTTCATCTCGTCGATGATTCCGTGGGCGGCCGACTGGACGGCGCCGTTGTCGCTGTGGTGGCTGGTGCTGTGGACCGCGGTCGTCATCGGCTACGCGGCATGGCTGCTGCGGGGTGTGGCCGAGGTGGATCGGCTGCGCCGCGACGGCGTGCGCGGCACCGGTGTGGTGCTCGAGGTGATCAGACCGGTGTTCAGTGGGGTGGTCAACAAGGATGCCGGGCGTCGCATCCTGCGGATGAGCATCGAACGATCCGACGGCACAGCCTCTTACGAGACTCGGCTGACGGGGACGTTCCTCCTTGGCGAGGTTCCCGAGTCCGAGGATCGCGTGGCGGTTCGCATCGATCCGGACCAGCCCCATCACATCGAGATCATCGAAGACGAACCGATCCTGCGGGCCGCGCCGCAGCCCACCGACCTCGAGCCCGAGGTCGCCGAACGGCTGCACACCCTGAAGATGATGCGCGACCGCGGCGATTTGACCGATGCCGAATTCGCCACCGCCCGTAAGCGACTCGTCGAAGAGAACGACTAGGCGCGCGTCGAACCGAACACGTCGCGGAGATCGTCCGGTGACACGCGCACCAGCGCGGCGGCCAGCGGTGCCACCGCCCGTCCGGTGAGCGCGGCAAGCTTGTCGGCATCGCGGGGGAGTCCGAGTTCCCCGGCGGTTTCCAGCGCGCGCTTATCGAAATATGGCCGCACCCAAGGCCATACATCCTGTACCTCGCGCAGAAAGATGTCCGCGCCGGTTTCACCGATGCCGGAGAACTGTTTGAGCAACACCTTGGCGTCGCCTACGTCGGGCTTACTGATCCGGGCCAGCAGCCGGAGATCACCGCGGTAGTCGTCGTTCACCCGGTTGGCCAGATCGGTCAGTCGGGTCGCGGAACTCTCGTCGTAGCGCACATAGTGCGCCCGGCTGAAGGCCTTGATGATCGTGGACCGCTCGGCGGTGAGCACCGAATTCGGCGTGCGCAGTCCCGCCTTGTACAGTTCCTCCGCACCTCGCACCGCGACCGCGGCGTCGATCGGCTTACTGGCCAGCATGCAGAGCACCAGGAGCTGGAACAGCGGCATAGGGGCGTCGCGCAGGGTGATGCCGGCCTGGGCAGCATAGGTCGTGCCCGCATGCTTGCGGACCCGTCGGATGAGGTCCCGGGCCTCCCAATCGTCCATCAGGTTTTCGATACCCGTCGAGTTGAAAAGTGAAACGAGATTTACTACAGCGTAAGCGATTTCGTGAAATTGACGCCGCGGCTGATCTCGCCCTGATCAGCGCTTGGCGTTGCGCCAGTCGACCATTTTTTCCAGGGTTCCGAGGTTGTATTTGCCCTCCGACGCGCGGACCTCGGTGTGAAACAGCGTCGCGCCCGCTGTCAGATAGCTGTCCGCCGACTGTGGATCAGTCCAGAATGTCGAGCGTTCGATATCGCTGTCGGCGCGGCCGAATCCGGCGGCCAACTCGGCCACGCGGGCACTGGCTTCGCGGTAGGAATCGATGGGCAGGAAGGTGTGCCAGATATCGGCGTGGCGCGCGACGGCCGGCAGGGTGCGCTTGGGGCCCGACCCGCCGATCAGGACCGGGATCTTGCGCAGTGGCGGGGGCTGCAACAGTTCGAAGCGGCGCTCGATGCGCAGCAGCCCCTCGTCGAAGAGGTCGGCCCGGGACTTGACCGTTCCGTAGTCGAAACCGTAAGTGGTGTAATCCTTCTCGTACCACCCCGCACCGACGCCGAGGATCGCCCGGCCGCCGCTGATGTGGTCGACGGTTCGGGCCATATCCGCGAGCAGATCCGGGTTGCGGTAGCCGATCCCCGCCACCAGCAGCCCGAGCTCGGCGCGGGTGGTGATCTCGCCCCAGGATGCCAGAGCGGTCCAGCCTTCGAAGTTGTTCACGTCGGGCTGCACCTCGGCCAGCACCGGTTTCGCGTCGATGATCGACTCGATGAACGGTGCGTGGAAGTGGTCGTAGCCGAAAATGACGTCCGCGCCGATCTCCTCGGCATCCAGGACAGCTTGTCGCCAGGTGGCGTAGTCAGGGGTATCGGCGGGTTGGATCTGGACGGCAACGCGCACGGGATAGGTCATGCCCGCCACAAGCACGGCGCACGATGATTTATTCCGGCCGCTATTTCGGCGGTAGGGATTTCGCGAACGCGACGCCGCGGGTGACCCAGCTTTGCAGTTGTCGGGTGGTGCGCACGCCGTCGTCACCGACCCGCACCCAGCCCCGGGTTTCCCGCCCGGCCATGATCATCGGTTCGACGTGGTCACGGCTCACGAGTGTCGCGGTCTCGTCGGGTGGCACCCGCACCATCAGGCCGCCCTGACCGCTGGCACACACGGCCATGTTGCCGTTGAGCAGGAACGCCACCCCGCCGAACATCCGTTTCTCGTCGACGCCCTTCTCGGTGGCGAGCAGCTCACGCAGGCGGTTCGCCAGATCTTCGTCGTAGGCCATGCACAGACGGTAATGCCGGCCGCCGACAATCGTGTCGGGGCCGGCATTACCGTGTGTCAGGCCGCCGTGGTGGCCGCTTCCGCCACCGGCTCCAGCGCCAGGGTGACGATTTCGGCGACGTCGGTCATCGGCTTCACCGTCAACGCCTCCAGAACCTCAGCCGGCACATCGTCCAGATCGGCCTCGTTGCGTTGTGGGATGAAAACCGTTGACAGCCCGGCACGTTGAGCGGCCAGCAATTTCTGCTTGACGCCGCCGATGGGCAGCACCCTGCCGTTCAGCGTGACCTCACCGGTCATGCCGACATCGGAGCGGACCTGCCGTCCGGTCGCCATGGACACCAGTGCGGTCACCATGGTCACGCCGGCTGACGGACCGTCCTTGGGCACTGCGCCGGCGGGCACGTGGACGTGGATCTTGCGGTCCAGCGCCTTGGGGTCGACACCCAATTCGGCAGCGTGGCTGCGGACGTAGGACAGCGCGATCTGCGCCGACTCCTTCATCACGTCGCCCAGCTGACCGGTGAGCTGCAAGCTCGGCTCGCCATCCGTTGAACCGGCTTCTATGTAGAGCACATCGCCGCCCAGGCCCGTCACGGCCAGACCGGTCGCCACGCCCGGCACCGCCGTGCGCTCGGCCGACTCCGGCGTGAACCGCGGACGGCCAAGGTAGCCAACCAGATCCGGCTCATCGATCGTCAACGGCTCGTCAGAAGCAGCCAGCTTGGTCGTCGCCTTGCGCATGGCCTTGGCCAGCAGTCGCTCGAACTGGCGCACACCGGGTTCCCGGGTGTAGTCGGCGGCGATCTTGCGCAGCGCGGCGTCGGTGACCGTGACCTCCTCGGGGGTCAGCGCGGCGCGGTCCCGCTGCCGGGGCAGCAGGTAGTCGCGGGCGATGGCCACCTTGTCGTCCTCGGTGTAGCCGTCGATCTGGACCAGCTCCATGCGGTCCAGCAGCGCGGAGGGGATGTTCTCGATCACGTTGGCCGTGGCCAGGAACACCACATCGGACAAGTCGAGATCCAGATCCAGGTAGTGGTCGCGGAACGTGTGGTTCTGCGCCGGGTCCAGGACCTCCAGCAGGGCTGCCGACGGGTCGCCGCGGTAGTCCGAGCCGACCTTGTCGATCTCGTCGAGCAACACAACCGGGTTCATCGAATCGGCCTCGCCGATCGCGCGGACGATCCGGCCGGGCAGCGCGCCCACATACGTGCGGCGGTGACCACGGATCTCAGCCTCGTCGCGCACACCACCGAGGGCGACGCGAACGAACTTGCGGCCCAACGCTCGGGCCACCGATTCGCCCAGCGAGGTCTTGCCGACACCGGGCGGGCCGGCCAGCACCATCACCGCGCCCGAGCCGCGTCCGCCGACGACCTGCAGGCCGCGCTGTGCACGACGGGATCGCACGGCCAAATACTCGACGATGCGGTCCTTGACGTCATCCAGCCCGTGGTGATCCGCGTCCAGGATCTCCCTGGCCGCCGTCAGATCGGTCGAATCCTCGGTGCGGGTGTTCCACGGCAGGTCCAGGACGGTGTCCAGCCAGGTGCGAATCCAGCCGCCCTCGGGGCTCTGCTCGCTGGAGCGTTCCAGCTTGCCGACCTCGCGCAGCGCGGCCTCGCGGACCTTGTCGGGCAGGTCAGCCGCCTCGACACGGGCCCGGTAGTCATCCGAGTTGTCAGCACCGTCGGGACCCAATTCCCCGAGCTCCTTGCGGATGGCATTGAGCTGCTGACGCAGCAGGAATTCCTTCTGCGTCTTCTCCATGCCCTCGCGGACGTCCTCGGCGATCTTGTCGTTGACCTCGACCTCGGCCAGCAGATCACCGGTCCACCCGATGAGCACGCGCAGCCGTTCGGCGACATCAGCGGTCTCCAGCAGCTGGCGCTTCTGGACATCCGACAGATAGGACGCGTAGCCGGCGGTGTCGGCAAGGGCCGACGGATCGGTGATCTTGTTGACCACGTCGACGATCTGCCATGCCTCACGGCGCTGCAGCATCGCCAGCAGCAGCTTCTTGTACTCCGAGGCGAGTGTCTTGGTGTCCTCGGTCAGTTCGGCCTCGGTCACTTCGTCCACCTCGACCCAGAGCGCCGCACCGGGGCCGGTGGTTCCCGACCCGATGTGGGCGCGACTCTCGCCCCTGACGACGGCAGCGGCGCCGCCGCCGGGAATGCGGCCGACCTGCACGATCGACGCGAGAACGCCGTAGGTGGGGTAGCGATCGTCCAGGCGTGGGGCGATCAGCAGCTGGCCGGAGTCGGTCGCTTGAGCCGCGTCGACCGCAGCCCGGGCGGCGTCGTCGAGCGTGATCGGCACCACCATTCCGGGCAGCACGATCGGGTCGCTGACAAACAACACCGGCACAGATTTGGCTTCAGCCATCAAATCCTCCAAAGTTCAGTCTGACCGACTCAACCTTGACCGAATCCAGATTGTTCCCTTGCTTCTCCGTGCGCGAACGTCACCCAAGAGTCACGTTCGGCGCCCAGCGTGACTCTGGAGTGACGCTCGGCGCGGACACAAAGCAGCGAGCCTGCCGCCGGGGGGATGGCGACAGGCTCGCTGTTGTTTGTGGCCGGACTAGCCAGCGGACGGGGTGGCCCCCAGAACGCGCTGCATGTCCGGGATCATCTGCTGCAGCTGCTGTCCCCAGTAGCCCCAGCTGTGCGTGCCGTTCGCGGGGAAGTTGAACACGCCGTTGCGTCCACCAGCCGCGAGGTAGTTGTCCATGAAGGTCTTGTTGGTCCGCAACGTGAAGCCTTCGAGGAACTGAGCGGCCATCAGGTTGCCGCCGCCACCGGAGGTGTCCAGATCCGACGGCGTACCGGTGCCGCAGTAGATCCAGATCCGGGTGTTGTTGGCGACCAGCTGGTTGATGTTGACCATCGGGTCGTTGCGCCGCCATGCCGGGTCGGACGACGGGCCCCACATGCTCTGAGCGTTGAAGCCGCCGGCGTCGTTCATCGCCAGACCGATCAGCATCGGCCACCAGCCCTCGGACGGGTTCAGGAAGCCCGACAGCGATGCGGCGTAGGTGAACTTCTGCGGGTAGTAGATCGAGTAGGTCAGCGACGCGCTACCGGCCATCGACAGACCGACGACGGCGTTGCCGTTCGGGTCGACGCCATAGTTGGCAGCCAGGTAGGCGGGCAGTTCCTGGGTCATGAACGTTTCCCACTTGTAGGTGTAGTTCTGACCGTTGCCCTGCGACGGCTGGTACCAGTCGGTGTAGAAGCTCGACTGGCCACCGACCGGCATGACGGTCGACAGGCCCGAGCCGTACAGCCACTCGAAGGCCGGGGTGTTGATGTCCCAGCCGTTGTAGTCGTCCTGCGCGCGCAGACCGTCGAGCAGGTACACCGCGTGCGGGCCACCGCCCTGGAACTGGATCCGGATGTTGCGGCCCATCGCGGCCGACGGCACATCCAGGTAGAGAACCGGCAGGCCCGGCTTGGAGAAGGCGGCCGCGGTCGCCGACCCGCCGACGACACCGATCAGGCCGGGCAGAGCGAGTGCGGCCACGAAGGCTGCGGCCACGCGGCGCAACCAAGTGCCTCGCAACTTATCGACGATCTTCATGACGGAAACCATCACCTTTCGTACGTAATTCACAGTGGAGAAGTGCTGTGCTCGGCTAGCTAATCACGGTGCGTAGCTCCGATTCGGCACGCGCGGCGGCGAGCCATATCGCGGTTCGCTAACGATCAGGAGACGCGCTGGACTCGGGATATGGCCTATCCCAACAACTTTGAATCAGTCGTCAATAACAGGACGGTCACAGCCCGGCAACGATACCGTTGAGGCATGGACGACCCGTTCGATCTCCAGCGCTTCGTCGACGCCCAGGATCGCGTCTACGAGCAGGTGCTTGCCGAGCTAAGAGCCGGCGCGAAACGCAGTCATTGGATCTGGTTCATCTTCCCGCAGCTCACCGGGCTCGGAAATAGTTCGACGGCAAGGCGTTTCGGTATCGGGTCGCTGGCCGAGGCGCGGGCCTACCTGGCCCATCCCGTCCTCGGGCCGCGGCTGCACGAGTGCACCCGGCTGGTGACCGCCATCGAGAACGCCTCGGTCGACGCTATCTTCGGCTGGCCCGACAACCTCAAGGTGCGCTCGTCGATGACGCTGTTCGCCCGGGCCACCGACGACAACGCCGACTTCCTCACGGTGCTGGATACCTTCTACGGGGGCGAGGAGGATCCGCGCACCCTGGACCTGCTCTAGGCCGGCCGCAGCACCAGCCAGCCTTGCGGCGGGACCACGACCTCGCTGACGACGTCGTCGGGCGGTGCGTCCGTTCCGCCCACCAACTGGGCCTGCCTGCCGGTCAGCTTGGCGACCGGTAGCCGCATCGGCGCGTCATCGATGTTGAGCGCGACGATCAGCGCCTCGTCACCGTTGCGGGTCTCGTACGCATACGCGCGGTTGTCCAATTGCAGCGCAGTGGTTTTCGCCTCGTGCAGCCATGGGTTACGCCTGCGCAACCCGATCAGGTACTGATGCAGGTTCAGCGTCTCCCGTCCGGCCGCATCCGGCTGCGGCGGTGGCGAGCCGAACTCGGGGCGCACGGCGTCGTCGCCGCCGGCCCGCTCTTCCTTGACGCCGTGGGACCCCAGCTCGTCTCCGGCGTAGATGGTCGGCACTCCACCGGTGGTGAACAACAGCACCAGTGCGTGGGCCACATGCTCGGACCGCTGGAGCTGGCTCGCGATCCGGGTGACGTCGTGATTGCCGACGAACGTCAGTGGGGCGAACCGGGCAAGAAAGTCGTTGTGGCGCTGCAGCGCCCAGTCGAGCTCGTGGAAGTTGCCGTCGTTGAGACTGCTCCAGATCGCCTTCCACAGCTCGTACTGAGTCACCGAATCGACACCGGATCCCTCGACGAATGCGGTGTAGTCCCCGTGGATGACCTCGGCGACAAACCAGGCGTCGGGGTGGGCTTCCCGGACCCGGGGGAGCACCTGTGCCCAGAACGATTCCGGTACCGCATAGGCGGCGTCCAGCCGCCAGCCGTCGGCGCCTCGTGCCAGCCAGTGCTTCATCACGTCGACGGTGTAGTCGACGACGACAGGGCTGCCATGGTTGAGGGTGACGAGCTCGCTGTGCCCCTCGAAGGTGTGAAACCGGCCGGGGCGGCCACGAAACCAGCCGATCGACTCGGTGTCGCCGTCGAGAGCCTGGCGGTACCGCTCGAAATCGGTTCCGACGTGGTTGAACACACCGTCGAGCAGCACGCGCAGCCCGCGCCGGTGAGCTTCGTCGACGAGCTGGTCGAAGTCGGTGTCGTCGCCCAGCCGGGGATCGATGCGAAAATGGTCAGTGGTGTCGTAACCGTGTGTGCGCGAGGCGAATACCGGTCCTAGCGCGATCCCCGAGGTGCCGAGTGCGACGACGTGGTCGAGCCAGGGGATGATCCGGCTCAACCGGTGTTCGTCCGGGCCGGGCGGTGCATCGGCGGGGAATGCGCCGACGAATCCCAGCGGGTAGACGTGCCACCAGATCGCGTGCCGCACCCAGTCGTTCATGGCGCGAACTTCGCTTTGTAGAGGGCCTTCATCTCGTCCTGATACCCAGGCGCGGGACCATCCACCGTCAACTGTGGGGCAATCGTGGTGATCGGCAGCGTCGCCACGGGCGGCGCGGGCGCCTGCCAGTCGGTCAGCCACTGGGCCAATTGGCTGCTTGCGACGGCAAAAACGATGCGGCCCAAGCCAACCCACGCGTGTGCGGCCGCGCACATCGGGCAGTGCTCACCGGAGGTGTAGACCGTGGCGGTAGCCCGCCGGTCGGGGGAGAGATTGCTCACTGACCACTGCGCGATCGCCAGTTCGGGGTGTGCGGTGGCATCACCGCCGGCGACGTGATTGTGGTCCTCGAACAGGACTGTGCCGTCGGCGTCCACGAGGATCGAGCCGAACGGCTCGTCACCGGCTTCCAACGCGGTGCGGGCGAGTTCGACACAGCGGCCCAGCCGCCGGATGTCCTCGTCGTCGAGCGCCACGCTGTCACACTTTACGCAGCGGTCGGCGGTCGGCGCCGTTTGCGCACCAGCCAGGAGGGATCCACCGGCGGGCCGGGGCGCCCCCGGGCCAGCGGGTAACACGCGAGTCCGACGATCAGCGCACACAGATGTCCTACCGGGGTGAACGTCGGGTTGATCAGCAGCGCGCCGACGAACCACGCGAAGGCCGCGGCCAGGTACAGCCACCGCCACGGACGCACCACGTGATAGGTCAGCAGGCCGATGATGCCGACGACGAAGTAGCTGACCCCGATATCGCGGGCGTTGAGGTAGCGGGGGGAGACGGCCGCCTCCTGGATCTGCCAGTACAGGAATCCCTCGCTGAGATACGTGGCGACGATATGGGCGATCAGGCCGGCGATGACGAAGCGCAGATGGCCGAGCCAGCGTTCGGCCGGGGCCAGGAAGAGGCAGAACATCACCAGATACGGCCACCAGGCGGCACCGTCGAGCCACAACAGGCTGGTGATGAGCACCCGGATCGGGTCGGATGCCAGGTGATGCAGGTTGGTCGAGTCCTTGCGCAACAGCACCACCAGGTGCCACCGCGGCAGCAGATGCTGGGCGACGGTCGTCAGGAACAGCACCGCCAGCCAGGTGAACGTCACCGGCGCGGAACGGATGAAGTGCGCGACCGGCCGCGGCGAGCGACGCTGCACAGTGCCGGGCGCGGCTTGGTCCGGGCTGTCGTGCACGTGTTGAGGTTACGGCGTCAGTGACAGCAATCCCCGCCGGAAACCTCGAATACCTCCAGCCGGCAGGCGCACGACGCCAGGACCGGGACGTCGGCTCGTGCCTTGGCCAGGTCGAGCTGGCGACCGATGATCCCCGCTTCGGCTTCACGCCCCAACCGCTGCAGGCATTCGTGATAGCCGTGCAGGCTCCACACGTTGCCCGGATGCTGACACGGCCGGCTCAGCGCCGGATCCAGACCGAGGTCGGCCGCATACACCGCGGCCGCCTCCTCGACCCGCCCTTGCTCCAGTAGCAGCGCCCCGTAGGCGTGCCGGGTGGGCTGCATCCAGCCCCACGGTTCGTCATACGGCAACGCGTCGTCGAGTGCGATCGCGCGCCGCAGATGGTCGAACGCCTCGTCGAAAGAACCTTTGCGGTAAGCGATCTCACCATCCAGCATCGCCGCCGCAACCGCCAGGATGTCGCGGCTGGTGTTGTTGAACAGATAGCGCGAATCGGGAACCCGGGCATACGCCGCGACGAATGCCTCGCGTTCGGCGTCCGCCTGTGCTAGTTGCCCCTTGGCCGCATACGCGACGCCCCGCCCGTAGTGGATGGTTGCCGTTGTGCTGCAATACAAGTCAGTATCGGAAGGTAGTGGTTCGGCGATCAGATCGTCCCAGCGCCCGAAACGGATCAGCACATGCACCCGCAGCGGAACGAAGGCCTCCAGCCAGTCCGCCATCGGTGGGGATTCGATCGACAGCAGCTCCGGCGTCAGCTGCCCGGACAGTTCGTCGGCAGCCGCCAGCGCGATCTGCGACTGGCCGGCGAACATCGCGGAGTAGACGATGAAGTGCAGATCGTGCGCCCGGTACAGCGAATAGAAGTTCAGCGGGCCGGCATGCTCGACGAAGCGCCGGTCGGCGAGTACCGCGGACTCATTGGCCAGCACCGAATCTCGGTAGTTGCCGCACAGCACGTCGATGTGGGACGGCATGTGCTGCAGGTGACCCGCGTCGGGCACCAGCCCGCGCAGCAGATCCGCGGCGGGCAGCGCCTCTTCGGGATGCGCCGACATCTCCATGGCGTGGATGTACAGGTGCAACACCATCGGATGGGCGCGGCCGGCCTCGGTGCTCAATGCCTGATCCATCAACCGTTTGGCCTCCACCACCCGTGAGCCGGGTGCTGGTTCTCCGGTTGCGGTGTCCCACAACGCCCATGCGGTGAGGTTCACCAACGCATCGGCGGCCAGCGCCAGCACGTCGACATCGTCGGGATAGGTTTGCGCCAGGTCGGCCATCGCCTCGGCGTACGCCGCATGGCCCGCCGCCAATGCGTCTGCGTCAGAAGGGTCGTCGGTGGGGAACCGGGTGGCCAGCGCGGCGATCAGCGCGTGCTCGACGGCACTGCCGCGGCTGCCGGCGGCCAGCTCCAATTCCATCCGGGCCCGGGCCAGCGACGCCGCCAGGTCGACGGGGTCGAATGCTTCCCAGGCCTTGTTGTAGTTGGGGCCAATCGAATACGCAATGCCCCAGCGGGCGATCGCGAGATCGGCGTCCAGGGCCAGGGCACGCTCGAAGCAGGTGATCGCCTCTTCGTGGTTGAAGGCGTAGGCCCACACCAGTCCGCGGTCGAACCAGACCTGCGCTTGCGGTGAGGGGGTGTCGACCGGCCGGTGGTAGTCCCCGAGGTCGTAATACGGCTCGGTGTCGCCGAGCGGAACTGCCATGCTGCTCACCCTAGGTGAGCGCGCCCGGTCCGGATAGCGTTGCAACCGAACCGAACGAAAGGGTGCACACCGTGATTCGCTGCGTGCGTTTGTTCACCGGAGCCGACGGGGGATCGCATGTCCAGATCGGTCGTCTGGACCTGGCACCGGGCCGCAACGACGACCTGGTGTCGACGGCGATGGCGTCGAGTCACGTCACGGCGGAGGAGACCGCGACCGGCGGCACGCTGGCGTGGCATACCGCGCCGGTGCGCCAGCTCGTCGTGACGCTGGCCGGCACCCTGGTGTTCACCACCCGCGACGACGAGGAGTTCACGCTGAACCCCGGCGATGTCCTGCTGGCCGAGGACACCGTCGGATCCGGCCACCAGTGGCATCTGGTGGGCGACGACCCGTGGCGCCGGATCTACATCGTGCTGGCCGACGGCGTCGAGGTCCCGTTCGTCGCGGACTGAGCCTCAGTGGCCGGCGACGATATCGGACTCGTCGACGGTGACCGGTTCCTTGGCACCGGGCAGGAACGAATACCCGAGGCACACCACGGCGAAGAACAGATAGCCAAGTGCCACTTGAGGATTGGCCGCCCATGCGATCTCGGGAGCATGGATCAACCCGATGAATGACAGTGCCGCGGCGACCACCGACGCCAGCGCGGCGTAGCGGAACTTCTTCTCCAGGATGAACGTCACCATCGTGCCGAGCAGCAGGCCGACCAGAATGGCGCCCTCACCGAGGGTCTGCAGCCCGTCGTAGACCACACCGGCACCGCCGAGTGCGTCCATGCCGACCTTGGTGGCCGAGGTCCCCGCCGCGTTCAGCGCGTTGTCGATCAGGCCGCTGGCCCACTGCGCCAGGTTGGGCAACAGCGCCGCGACAACGGCCACCGCGTGCAGTCGCGGTACCGCCTGGAACGCCTGGGCGCCGATCAACAGGCCGATATAGAGCAGGATCGGCACGATCGCCGGTACCGGCAAGACGGCCGCCAGCACTCCGAACAATCCGAGGAAGCACAGCAGTCCGATGACCACACCGCTGGCCAGCGAGTAGCCGGCCCGGCCCCCGGCGTCCTTCCAGCCCGGATGGCCGATGTAGACCGCGGGCGGGAACGGCGAGCCGAACGCCGAACCGATCACCGCGCCGGCGCCGTCGGCCAGCAGCACGCTGCGCAGGTTGTAGTTGTCCCCGGCGGCCGCCGCGCTCTCCACGTTGCTCATCGCCTCGGTGAAGTTGTAGACGCCCAACGGGATCGCAGTACCCAGCAGGGGAGCCAGGTGCGCCAGACCCGATGCCAGCAGGTCGATCCGAAGGTCGGGGATACCGATCGCGATGTCGGACACGGCCTGCCCGACATCGGGTGCCGACATGAATCCACCGGCCCAGCCGATGGCGGTACCGACCAACAGCGCGACCAGGCCGACGGGGATGTTGCCCGGCAGCTTCACGTCGGTGAAGAAACCGATCAGGATGATCGCCAGCACCGGCAGGCCGATCCAGGCGGCCTCCCACATCTGCGCGGCGGGCCGCATCGAGATGAACGTGATCGAGATACCGGCCAGCGTGCCGAGCATGGCCGCCCTCGGCGTGAGCTTGCGGATGTACGGACCGACGAACCCGCCGATGATCACGATGATGCCGATCATGAACGCCCACGCCAGACCGGACTTCCACGCTTCGATGGGGTCCTTGGTGGCCAGGTAGACGGGCAGCATGACCACGAACACCACGATGAACATGTGCGGCACGCTCGGGCCGTACGGCAGCGCGGTGACATCGGTGCGGTTCTCCTTGCGCGCCAGTCGCCGGGCCAGGAACGTGTAGTAGAGGTTGCCCAGCACCAGGGCCACGCCCAGCGCGGGCAGCACGGTGCCCAGCACGTCGTCGGCGGGCAGCTTGACCACACCGATCATCAGCGTGGTCAGGGTCAAGACGTTGACCAGGATGTTGAACCCGAGCCCGAAGAACGCGTTCAGATCACCGCGGGTCCACCAGGGAATCTTCAACTCGCTCGGCGACGGCGGGGCGGGGTCGGTCACGTCAGTGCTCATCGGCAGCCTTTCTGGCGCGTCGGAACGTCCGTCGCTAAGAGGATTCTCAATGCTCGCGTTCCAACCGGGGGTCAGTTGTGTGTCAATCGTGTTAGCCGCATGTCGAGACCCCCGTTCGACACTTCGTCAGCCCCGTGTTCTAGTGCTGGAGTGCTGGAATTCACCGTCGAAGACATCTCCGCCGAAGACATCGACCGGCTGCAGGCCATCTATGAGCCGCTGGCGATCTCGGTGCGGGAACTCATCGACGCGACGATCCGCACCCGGGTCGACGCCGAGACCGTCGCTTCGGTGAAGGCCGATATCGACGCGGTGACGGCACGGCTGCGCAGCGATCAGATCGACGGTGCCTTCGGTGTCCGGCGCGCCCCGTCGGGGCGCAGCATCAGTTGGGGCAACGCCGTCATCGGACTGCGCAACCCGAGCGCGCCCCCGTTGGTGATCCACCGCGACGACGACGGCCGGTTCTGGACGGACTTTCATCTCGGCGCGTCCTACGAGGGCCCGCCGGGACACGTGCACGGCGGCGTGTCGGCGCTGATCCTCGATCACGTGCTCGGCGAGGCGGCCAGCCCCGACGGCAAGCCGCGCTTCACCGGCAGTATCACCGTGCGCTACCCGCGGGCCTGTCCGCTGGGGGCGCTGCATGCCGAGGCTCAGATCACCCGGGTCGACGGCGTGAAAACCTTTGCCTCCGGCTACATCTCCGACGCCGAGGGCATCACCGTCGAGGCCGACGGCGTCTTCATCACTCCGCGCTGGCTGCGCGACTGACTGGGGTAGGTTCGCGCCATGGAGAAGGTGATTGTCACGCTGCGCACCGACGCGGCCGACGACGAGTGGGCGGAGAATCTGCGCGGTCCGGTCGCCAAGGAGCTGCTCGCACTCGGGCTGCCCGGGCTGACGATCAACGTCCGTGATGCCGACGTCCGCGATTCGATGATGACGTTGACCGTGTTGGATCCACCGGTGCAGGCGCTGGTCAGCGTCTGGACGCAGCAGTACTACGGCGATCAGATGCTGATGGCGCTGGAGCTGCTCGGCCACCACGCCGAGTTCGTCGCCGCCTACCTGGTGACCGAATCGGCCCCGCTGCCACCACCGGCCACACCGCCTGGGGAGCGCTCGCCGGGGCTGGCGAACATGGCGTTGCTGCGACGCCCGGCCGACATGGACGAGCCGACGTGGCTGGCCCGCTGGCACGGCAATCACACCCCGGTCGCGATCGCCACCCAGTCGACGTTCACCTACGTGCAGAACTACGTGGTGCGTGCGCTCACCGAGGACGCCCCGGTGATCAACGCGATCGTCGAGGAGCATTTCCCCATCGAGTCGGTGAGCAGCCTGCACGCGTTCTTCGGCGCAGCCGACGACGCCGATCTGCAGAGCCGGATGGAGCAGATGGTCGCCAGCACAGCGGCATTCGGCGCCAACGTCAACATCGACGCGGTGCCCACCAGCCGCTACCTGTTCCGCAGCCCATTCACGTCAGAACAGTCATGACCACCCTGGACGAGGCCGTCGCGCTGGCCACCGCCGACCGCGGCCTGGCGGTGGTCTCGACGTTGCGCGCCGACAACACCATCCAGGCCTCGCTGATCAACGCCGGCATCCTGGCGCACCCGGCCGGCGGCGAGCCGGTGCTGGCGTTCGTCACCTACGGACGGGTCAAACTGGCGAACCTGCGCGCGCGGCCGGCGGTGACGCTGACGTTCCGCGACGGCTGGCAGTGGGCGACGGTCGAAGGCCGCGCCGAGCTCGCGGGTCCCGACGACGAGCCGGACTGGCTGAGCGGGCCGGATCAGCTGCGGCTGCTGCTGCGCGAGGTGTTCACGGCTTGCGGTGGCACCCATGACAACTGGGACGAATACGACGCGACGATGGCCGAGCAGGGGCGCGTCGTCGTCCTGGTCGCGCCGACCCGCGTCTACTCCAACGGGTAGCACCTGAGGTCTCATCTGCCGGGCCGCGACGCCCTGGCACGCGTCCTCGCCCTCTAGGCTCTGGCGCGTGACGCTGCTCATCGAAGACGAAAACCGGGTCCGCACGATCACCCTCAATCGCCCCGAGGCCCTCAACGCCTTCAATGAGGCGCTCTACGACGCCACCGCAGAAGCGCTGCTGGCCGCCGCCGACGATCCCGAGGTCGCCGTCGTCCTCATCACCGGCGCGGGCCGCGCGTTCAGCGCCGGCCAGGATCTCGGCGACATGCAGGCCCGCATCACCGATCCCGACTTCGCTGCGGGCGCGCACGGGTTCCCGGGACTGATCACCGCTTTGAGCCAATTCCCCAAGCCGCTGATCTGTGCGGTCAACGGGGTCGGACTCGGCATCGGGGCGACGATCCTCGGCTACGCCGATCTGGCGTTCATGTCGTCGACGGCACGGCTGAAGTGCCCCTTCACCAGCCTGGGTGTTGCCCCCGAGGCGGCCTCGTCATATCTGTTGCCGCAGTTGATCGGTCGGCAGAACGCCGCGTGGCTGCTGATGTCCTCGGAGTGGGTGGACGCCGCCGAGGCGCTGCGGATGGGCCTGGTCTGGCGGGTGAGTGAGCCCGACGAGCTGATCGCCGATGCCCGAAGGCATGCCGAAGTGCTTGCCTCCCGGCCTATTTCGAGCCTCATCGCGGTCAAGCAGACCATGGTCGAGCCGCTACGGCCCGGGATCGCGGACGCAACCGCGCGGGAGAATGCATTCTTCGAGAAGTTGATGGGTGCGGCCGCCAACGCCGAGGCGCTGGCCGATTTTCACCGCGGTAAGTCCTAGATCAGCTGGCTCGCGCGGCGCTGCGACGGGCGCCGTTGTGCAGCTGGCAGAAGACGCTCGCCGTGCACTGCCGGCACGGCGGATCGCCGGCAACGGTGGCGAAATGCTGCTCGATGATCGCCCGCACGGTACGACGGCAACGGCCGCAATCGCCGCCCGCGCCGCAGGCCGCCGCGACTTGCTTGGACGTGCACGCCCCGCCGGCCACCGCCTCTTTGACGGTTGCACTGGTGGCTCCTGCGCAGAGGCACACGTACATCTGGTGCTTTCCCTCTCGTCGCAGGCGGCGTTGCTTCGGACTTATTAGTGCAGACTAACCTTAGTTAGGCCTGCCTACAACATGCCGTTCCGCGGCGCTGAACAAAATGCACGCCGCCCCTGCACTAGGGTTGGTTTTCACAGCCAACGCGGGGGGAGATGTCATGCAGGGTGATCCGGAAGTTCTTCGCCTGCTCAACGAGCAACTCACCAGCGAGTTGACCGCTATCAATCAGTACTTCCTGCACTCGAAGATGCAGGACAACTGGGGGTTCACCGAGCTCGCCAAGCACACCCGGGACGAGTCCTTCGACGAGATGCGGCACGCCGAGGCGATCACCGACCGCATCCTGCTCCTCGACGGTCTGCCGAACTACCAGCGGCTGGGATCGCTGCGCGTCGGGCAGACGCTGCGCGAACAGTTCGAGAGCGATCTCGCGATCGAGTACGAGGTGGTCGGTCGCCTCAAGCCGGCCATCATCCTGTGCCGCGAGAAGCTGGACTCCACCACGGCCAATCTGTTCGAAGAGATCGTCGCCGACGAAGAGCACCACATCGACTACCTCGAGACGCAGCTCGAGCTGATGGACAAGCTGGGCGTGGAGCTCTACTCCGCGCAGTGCGTGTCACGCCCGCCGAAGTGATCTATCCGCGGTCTGCGGCTCGCCACGCGTAGACCATGCACACCTCGCTCTGCGCGGTGTCGTAACGCTCCCGCTCGCTGGCGTACCAGTACGTCGTGAAACCGTGAGATTCGAGGATCTCGATCACCCGGTCCTTGGCGGCGAAGTACTCGACCTCCAGCACCACCTGACGAACGATCTCCCATTGGGCAGGTCTGATGCCTTGCAACGCCGCCACTTCGGCGCCTTCGACATCGATCTTCAGGACGTCGATGCGATCGAGGCCGCGCTTTTCGATGACCGACGACAGCGGTATCAAGGTGGCTGTGACGTCCGTGGTCCGCCCCATCCACGCGACGACCGGTCGCACCGCCGCCCGGCTGATGGCCGAGGGCACGACCCGGATCACACCGGCCAAGTCCGCCAGGAAGCGGTCCAAGCGCTGGCGCGCGAACTCGGCGTCCTGTGTGCTCCACATCGAAAAGTTCGGGTGGTGCTGGAAGATCACCTCGTCCCGAGCGTCGGACAGGCCGCAGTTGATCGGATGGATCGTCAACGACGCACCGGGCCGGGCACCCATCGCGGCGGCGTAGTCGCCACGATTGGCCGCGGCGGCGTTCGCCGCCAGCACCGAGAAGGTCGTGGGAATGGGTTCGAAGGCGAAGATCTCAGCCTCGCCATGGCATCTCAGCGCCGCGAACAACGAGAACAGCCCGATGTTCGCGCCGGCGTCCACGATCACCGCGCCCGGCTGAAAGTCGAGGAAGTCACCCTTCGCATAGACCGAGTCAGCGCCGAAGATCTCCTTGTACAGGAACCCGGTCTCGATCTGCTGCCAGTGATGGATGCGCATGCCGTTGGGCAGCGTCGTCGGGGTGCCGCCGTGCGGCGGCGTCCTGAGTCGGACCGGGAGAAAACCCACCCGCGTATTGTCCACGAGCCAGACCGAAAAGACCCCGGCCGAAAAACTAGAACACGTTCCAGATTGTCCCCTCGGGGCGTAGCATCGCGCCATGAGCCGAATCGGAAATTTCGCTGAAGACGACGTCGCCGGCTGGATCGTCAAGTCCCCGGATATCGGAACGGCCATGGCCGGCTTCAGCGGCGCGGTCTACAGCGACAAGAACCGGCTGCCGATGCGGGTGCGCGAACTGGCCCGCGCGGTGATCGCGCTGGACAACGAATGCGTCTTGTGTCAGAACACCCGCGACGCCGACGGTCCCGCCGCCGGAGTCGACGAGGAGCTCTACGACCACGCCGCGGAATGGCAGACCTGGCCCGGCTATAGCGAGCAGGAGCGCATCGCCGCGGAGTTCGCCCACCGCTTCGGCATGGACCACGTGAACCTCAAGTACGACGAGGCCTTCTGGGACCGCGCCCACGAGCACTTCTCCGATGAGCTGCTCGCCGACCTGACGTTGTCGTGCGCGATGTGGATCGGGATGGGCCGCATGCTGTCCACGCTGGACATCGGGCAGAGCTGCAAGTTGACATTGCCCAGCCGCGCCTAGCGGTTATCCAGCGCAACCTGGGGGTGCGGTCGGCAGAATAGCTGCCATGACCACACCGGCTGAACTGGAATCCGACGGCGTCGACACCGTCATCGGCACGGTCGTCACAGCCGCCGGCCTGACCCACGCCAAGACCGTGCCAGCCCGCCGGCTCGATGCCTTCGCCGATCCCGGACTGGGGTTCAGCCCCGTCACCCATGTCTTCGCCATCGACCGCGCGGGGATCGCGCTCACCGAAGGCATCACCGTCGTCGGCGACGAACGAATCAGAATCGATCTGGACGCGCTGCGGATGATCGGCGACGGCCTCGCGTGGGCGCCGGCCTCGTTCTTCGACCAGGACGGCAACCCGGTCCCGGCCTGCGCCCGCGGAACGCTCGCGCGCATCGAATCCCGGTTGGCCCAAGCCGGATTGCGCGCCATGGTGGGCCACGAGATCGAGTTCCTGCTCGTCGATCCCGCGGGCAACCGGCTGCCCGGTGACCTGTGGGCGCAATACGGGCTGGCCGGTGTGCTCGAGCACGAGGGCTTCGTGCGGGACGTGACCGTCGCGGCTGGTGCGGCCGGGGTGGGAATCGAGCAGTTCCATCCCGAGTACGGCATCAACCAGTTCGAGATCTCACTGGCGCCGAAGTCCCCGGTGGCTGCCGCCGATCAGCTGACCCTGGCCCGCATCATCATCAGCCGGGTCGCCCGCAAGTACGGGGTCCGAGTGAGTCTGTCACCGGTGCCATTCGCCGGCAGTGTGGGTTCTGGTGCGCACCAACACTTTTCACTGTCGAGCGGAGACTCGCCGCTGTTCGCCGGCGGCACCGGAACCCAAGGCATGACCGCGGCGGGGGAGAACGCGATCGGAGGGATCATCAGCGGACTGCCGCAAGCCGAGCTCATCTTCTGCGGATCGATCGTGTCCGGCCTGCGGATGAAGCCCGGCAACTGGGCCGGCGCCTACGCCTGCTGGGGCACCGAGAACCGGGAGGCGGCAGTGCGTTTCGTGCGAGGTACGCACGGAAATCCGTACGGCGCCAACGTGGAGGTCAAGGTCGTCGACCCGTCGGCCAACCCCTACTTCGCCACCGCCGCGATCCTCGGGCTGGCGCTCGACGGCATCGAGCACAGCGCCGCGCTGCCACCGGAGACACCGGTCGATCCGGGCACGTTGTCGGAAGAAGAACGCGCGGCCGCAGGCACAGTGGCCCTCAGCGCCGATCAAGGCGAACAGATCGCGGCATTGGACTCCTCAACGCGATTGCGAACGATTCTCGGCGACGCGGCCGTCAACGCGCTGGTCGCCGTCCGCCGCTACGAGCACGAGACGTTCTCACATCTCGACGCGGAAGCGCTGACCGAGAAGTTCCGAATGTCGTGGAGCTTGTAGTGCCTGTGATCACTCCACTGGCCGACCACATCGCCGGCATGCGCCTGGTGGACAACCATGTGCACGGCTTCTGGCTGACGACCGGTGATCGCGGACGCTTTGAGAACGGCCTCAACGAGGCCAATATCGAACCCCTCGCCGATTTCGATTCGGGCTTCGACACCCAGCTCGGCTTCGCGGTGCGAGCTCACTGCGCGCCGCTGCTGGGATTGCCTGAACACGTTGATCCGCAGGGCTATTGGGAACGGCGTCAGCAGTTCACGGAGGACCAGCTGGCGCGGGTGTTCCTGCCGGCTGCCGGGGTCAGCGACTGGCTGGTCGACACCGGTCTGCCCGGCGCGATCGCAGGGCTGTCCGAAATGGCCGAGACGTCGGGCGGGTCCGTCGGCGAGATCGTGCGGCTCGAGCACGTCGCCGAGCAGGCGGCCGCGGCGCCGGGCGACTACGCCGATGCGTTCCGGCGAATCCTTCACCAGCGCAGCGCGACTGCGGTCGCCACGAAGACGGTGCTGGCCTATCGAGGCGGATTCGGTGGCGACCTGTCCGAACCCGACGCGCGCTCCGTCGGCGAGGCCGCCGCGCGGTGGCGCGACGCCGGGGGAGTACGACTGACCGATCGGGTGCTGTTGCGGTTCGGGGTGCACGAGGCACTCCGGTTGGGCAAGCCGCTGCAGTTCCACGTCGGGCTCGGCGACCGCGACTGCGATCTGCACCGCACCAATCCGATGCTGCTGCTGGACTTCCTGCGCGAGTCGGGCACGACGCCGATCGTGCTGTTGCACTGCTATCCGTACGAACGGGAGGCTGGCTATCTGGCCCAGGCGTTCAACACCGTGTATGTCGATGTCGGACTGAGCATCAATCATCTCGGGGCGCGAGCTGAGGCGTTCATCGCCCGGACCCTGGAGTTGGCGCCGTTCCGCAAGATTCTCTATTCGTCGGACGCCTTCGGCCCCGCCGAGCTGCACTACCTGGGTTCGGCGCTGTGGCGCGCCGGAATGGCCGCGGTCCTCACGGGATTCGTGGCGCGGGGACAGTGGAGCCAGGCCGACGCGACCCGGGTGGCCGACCTGATCGGGCGCGACAACGCCAGACGCGTCTACCGGTTGAGCTGAGCGGTTAGGCAGGCGGGAAATGCGCCCAGCGCGGGACGCCGGACGCAACAGAGCACAGCAGCGGCACGCCAGGCACCTTGACCTCCCACTCGTCGCCGGCCATCCGCTGTTGTGCGGTGGTACCCGGCGTGGTGCAGGGCAACGAGTTCTCTGCCTCACCAGTGAGTGGGCCGGTCGACATCCACACGCCGCTGGCCGCGCAGATGAGAGTTCCGTTCTGGGCATCCATCCCGAACACGAACGACGGGCTCGGCGTGCAGGGCGTTCCGTTGACCACGTTCTTGGCGACGTTCGGTACACAGCTCGCCGAGTGGCAGGAGGTGGCCGATGCCGGGGCGGCGAGCGGAATCATCGCTCCCAGCAGTCCGCACGCGATAACCGGCGCAACGACGATCCCGCGCATCTGTGTCTCCTGACGTTCTGACGTTCCGGCCAGCTCAGCGTAGCGCCGGGACCAGCTTGTCGGCGTGGGTTTGTCCCGACCACCGAGCAGCCGCTTTAGCAAATTTCTGTGCGCAACAGTGGCGCCGCCCTTTCGGCCCCAGAAGTTCGGCCAACCGGACAGTTGAAAGGGCAGGTCGCGGGCAGCGACGAGTCGCGACGGCACTGTCGCTTGCGTCAATCACATCTGTTGATTTCGCCAAGGAACCCTTTTGCTTGGCTAATTACTCGCGGGGGCGACCAATTAGCCCGGCGCGCCACTGGGCATTTATTATCGCGTGCGTTAACGACTCACAGCATTCAATCAGGTTGGCGTACAGGGTATTTCAGCAGATACTCCCCGCCGTATCCACGATGTGAACACTTCGCTGACGTGGGCGACCATTTCTCGAAAAGGCATAACTCTGCTACTTACTCACGGGTAGGTTCCGAATCTGGGGGGTTTCTAGTGGAGATCAAGGAGCGCACTATGCAGTTAGCCCTCAATCGAACAGTCACCGCAGGAGTCACCCTCGTCGGAGCGAGCGCTATCGCACTGACTCCGATCGTGGCGTATGCGCCAGCCATCCAGCTACCGTCGATTCGGTCGGCCGAGGTGCAGATGGCGGCCTTCGTCAACCCGATCGAGGAGTGGGTCCAGGTCATCGGGACCAGCTTCACCAACCTGAGTGCGCTGGGCACCCAGGTACAGACCGATCCCACGCCGATCCTGAGCAAGCTGGCCTCGAACTTCCTGGCCAACGCCAGCACCGTCGTCGACACGGCGTCGACTTTGGTGGGCCAAGCGGTGGCCACTTTCGCCGGTATTCCGCAGGGCTTCTTCGATGCCGCCACCCAGCTCGCAGCGGGGCACATCAGCGAGGCCGTGCAGACCATCTGGGGCACCGCAATATTGCCGCCGGTGTTCTTGGCGATCATCCCGATCAGCGCGGCGATTCCGATCATCCAGACCGCGGTGCAGAACGTCGCCAACGTCATCGGCGCACTGGGCGGAGTGAACCTGCTGCTGACCGGTATCGCGGTGATCTCGCCGATCTACGCCACCATCACGCAGTTCGGCAACAGTGCTCAGGCCGTGTTCGACGCGGCCAGCGCCGGCGATCTCGTCACCGCGGCAAGCGAATTCATCAACGCACCGGCAAAGCTCGTCAACGCATTCCTCAACGGTGACGACACAACGCCGGGCCTGCTGACTCCGCTCGACGGGGTGGGTGGCGGCGGTGCGATCGCTGCGCTCCTGAAGCTGCGTGACGCGATCGCCGATGCGATCGTGGCCCCGACCCCACCCGCGGCTGCAGCGGCCAAGACGTTGTCGGCCAAGGTTGCCGCGCCGGCCGAGGCGACCACCACAACCGTCAAGACTGACGACACGACGGCCACGACGACTGGTGCTACCAAGGCTCACAGCCCCGTCACGTCCGGAAGCAAGACCGCCAGCGGCGGGAAGAAGGCGGGCGGTACGTCAAGCTCGCACGGCGAAAAGAGCAGCGGCAAGGCGGGTTCGGCTCGTCACCGCGGCGCGGCCTGACGTTCGGGGGTGTCCACGGTGGCCGTCATGTGGCGGTCACCGTGGGCCATCGAATCGGTGGCTCAGATCAATCCGGTGGCGTCGAACATCCACGACATGTCGGCCGACGCCAGGTCCTCGAGCCAGGTCGGCGGGGCGAAGCCCGTCAGCCCGTTCATATCCCAGTAGTCCTTCCACAGCGTGATCTTGCCGTCGACCACCTTGTGCACCGTGACGAAGCGCAGGACACCCTGTTCACCTGTCTTGAACGTCCAGGTTTCGGAATGCTCGTACATGGTGTCCACGCCGTTGCTCACCAGGACGCCGTCGTGGTTTTCGTAGCCGGCCAAGGGCTCCAGCCCGATCTTCAGCCGCTTGACGATGTCCTCGGGTCCGCGCGCGGCCGCGATCGGACCGACGGGCATGTCGACGTAGATGCAGTCATCGGACAGGAAGGTCTTGAGCGTCTCCCAGTCGCGGTTGGACAACGCCTTCCACATGCCCAGTACGGTCTGGGCGACCTCGGTGGGTACCGCCGAAGTGTCAATTGACATGGGCCAGCTCCGATTCCGTCGTCGTTCGGGGTGCCGGCGTGGCCCGGCCCACCCGTAGGAAACTGCCGGTGCGCTGGGCACCGAGCACGTCGGTCGGCTGGCCGTTGCGGACCACCGCTCGCCCGCCGATCAGCACCAGCTCGACGGCGTCGTCATTGCGATTGACCATCCTGGGCAGCCCGCCGTACTGCTGGACGGGGTTCTCGGCGTAGTCGTCGAGGCGACTGTCCAGCTGAGTGGGGTTCACGATCACAAGGTCGGCGCGATCACCGACGCGCAGGTGACCGGCATCGATCTGGTACCAGTCGGCCAGCTCGCCCGTCATCCGGTGCACGGCCTGCTCGACGGACATGAAGGGCCGTCCGCTGCGGTCGGCGTCACGCACGTGCCGCAGCAGCCGCAGGCCGTAGTTGTAGAACGCCATGTTGCGCAGGTGCGCACCGGCATCGGAGAAGCCCATCTGGATGCCCGGGTCCTTGGCGAGCTTCTTGAGCACCTCGGGGCGGTGGTTGGAAATGGTGGTGCGCCAGCGCAGCTTCTCGCCGTGCTCGAGCACGAGGTCCAGGAACGCATCGACCGGATGCAACCCGCCGCGGCCCTCACCGACCTGCCCGAAGGACTTGCCCACCACGGATTCGTCAGGGCAGCCGACGATCTCGGCGTCGAAGAAGTCGCGATGCCAGACCCGGACCCCGAACTTGTTGTCGTAATCCTTGCGGAACTGGCGCCGGTAGTTCTCGTCGCTGAGCAGAGCGTTGCGCTCGACCTCGTCGCGCAGATGCAGCGCTGCCGCACCCGATCCGAACTCCTCGAACACCACCAGGTCGATACCGTCGGCGTACACCTCGAACGGCACCGGCAGGTGCTGCCAGCGGAAATCACCGCCGAACGTGTTGGCCGCCTTGGCCAGTGGCCCCATGATCAGGATCGCGAACGGATTGGCCTTGACGTCGGCCGCCGACAGCAGGCTGGTCTTCAGTTTGTCCCGCAGCACGGGAAGTGATTGCGCCACTTGCGAAATCAAGTTGAGCGGGTTCTGGATGTCGGGACCCGACTGCAGCACCCGGCCGCGCTTGCGCAGCAGCGACTTGAGCCGGCGCAACTCGCGGGGCTTGGCGTAGGTCGACGGCAGCGTGCGAGACCGGCAGGTCTCGCCGTCGATCTTGTCGAACAGCAACTGCTGCGAGGACAATCCGACGAACCCGGCGTCGAGCGCCTCGGCGAGCATGCGCTCCATCCGGGATTGCTGGCCCTTGTCGGGGCGCACATCATTGCGGGTGGCGCGATCCAATCCCATGACGGCCGTGCGCATATCGGAGTGGCCGATGAACGCCGCGATATTCGGGCCCAGCGGCCGCGACTCCAGCGCCTGCACGTATTGCTCGGCGGTGCTCCATGTCTTGGCGCCGTCGATGGCGGCGATGACGTGCTCGCGCGGGATGGCCTCGACCCGCCCGAAGAGATCGCCGGCGTCGCTGCCGCCGACGTGGATGGTCGACAGCGAACAGGAACCGAGCAGGACGGTGGTGACGCCGTGACGCACCGATTCCGGTAGGCCCGGACCGCCGAGCACCTCAACGTCGTAGTGGGTGTGGACATCAACCATGCCCGGCATCACCCACTTACCTGCGGCGTCGACGACGTCGTCACACCCCGTCACGTCGAGGGGGCGCAGGCTGACCGTTTCGACGCGGCCATCCCGGATGCCGATGTCCCGGATCCCGGACGGGGCACCCGTCCCGTCGAACCAGCGGCCGTTGCGGATGATCGTGTCGTATGTCACGAGCGTCAATAGAACCGTTTGCCAGGACAGGTGTCAACGATTTAGTGGACACTTTCTTGGATCTGTTTACTTCGGCCCTGACCAGGCGTCCGGCCGGCGCCCGTCGAGATCGGTGAAGCCGTACTCGCGGGCCAGCTCCCCGGCCGTCACCGAGCGCTGGTGCCAGCGCGATCGGTGCGGGTCAGCGGCGATCGCCGCGACCGCCCGACCGACGTAGCGCGGCGTCTCCGATTCGGCGAAACCCGGCGGTGCGGTCGCATCTCGCCAGTTCTGCTCGGTGACGCCGTAGTTGTCCAGCATCATCTCCGAACGCAACCACCCCGGGGTGATGGCCACCGCCGTCGCGCCGTACGGCGTCAGTTCATGCCCGAGCGAGAAGGCCATCCGGTTCACCGCACATTTCACCGCGTCATAGAACACCGACAGCCGGTAGTTCGTTGCGTTGTATTCGGCTGTGCCATCGGTGATTTCGACAAGTAGGCCACCGGGTTGCTGCACCAGCAACGGCAGCAGTGCGTGGGAGGTGATCAGATGGGTGTCGATTCCCAGCCGCAGGATGCGCAGCCCGTCGTCGATGTCGTGCTCCCAGATCGGTCGATTCCAGCTCGCGGGGCCGCCCTTGAGGATCTCGGCGCCCCAGATGTCGTTGACCAGCACGTCGATCCGGCCGAAGTCGGCGCGTATCCGGTCAGCCAGCCCACGGACTTGCTCGGGGTCGAGGTGGTCGACTTGGGCAGCCACACCTGTTCCGCCCAGCTCATCGACAATCGCGGCGGTGCCTTCGATGGTCTCGGGCCGGTCGTAGTCCGATCCGCCCCGGCCTGTCTCGCTGCTGCGACCGGTGCAGATGACGGTCGCTCCCGCCTCACCCAAGGCGGCCGCGATTCCCCGGCCGGCACCCCGGGTGGCACCGGCCACCACAGCAATCAGATCAGGCCTCATGACCCGGCTCCAGGTCCTTGACGTCGGCGAACGTCACCAGGTCCCCGAACCGTTTCGGCGCGGCGCCGAACACCGGCTCGGTCAGGTGCCCGACGTGGTCGCCCAGGTCGAACCGCTGGAGGATGTGCCCGGCGAACCACGCGGCGGCATCGGTGAGGATCGGCAGACCCTCGGGGCCGTCTGACCACCGGCACCGGCTGAACTTGTCGATCCGGTCGCCGGTCTCACTTCCGAACAGCCGGGCAAGCTCGCGGTGTTCTTCGCCCAACAGATGCACCGCCAGGTGTGTCGCGCCGCTCTCGGCGACCCGGTAGGTGTGGTTGCGCTTGGACAGCCCGACCAGATAGCGAGGCGGGTTGATCGACACCTGGCTGCTGAAGCCGACCAGACACCCGGCGCGCTCGTCGCCGACTCGGGTCGTCACCACGAACATCGGGTAATCCAGCAGCCCCACGATCCTTTCGAACGCCTCAGAACCGGGGATCACCTCATGCTCTGCCACGATTGCCACCTCCGTCCGATCATGCTTTCAGCTCACGCTTACCCATCGGAGGCATACTCGCCAAGGTGACTCCGCTACAGCGCTACATCGCCGAAGAGATCGCCACCGATCACGTCGACGGCCTGCTGAGCCGCCGAGAAGCCCTGCGGCGCCTGGCGCTGCTGGGCGTGGGCACCGCCGCCGCGAGCTCGCTGATCGCCGCGTGCGCCTCCGACAAACCGAAACCCGCCGCGCCCGCACCGTCCACATCACCGTCCGCACCGACCTCCGCGGCGCCGCCGCCGGGGATGGCCGGTGCGCTGCCCACCACACCGATCACCTGGCCGGGGCCCACCGCGCAGCTGCAGGGCGCCTGGGCGCAGGCCGCCACGCCCCGCGGAGCGGTCCTGGTGATTCACGAGAACAAGGGGCTCAACGACTGGGTCCGCTCGGTCGCCGGCCGACTGGCCGGCATCGGCTACTCCGCGCTGGCCATCGACCTGCTGTCCGAAGAAGGCGGCACCGCCACATTCAGCGATCCGGCCGCTGCCACGGCTGCCCTGGGCAACATCGCGCCCGACCGCTTCGTCGCCGATCTCAAGTCGGGCCTCGACGAGCTGGCCCGCCGGTCGCCGGATCAGAAACTCGCCGTCGTCGGCTTCTGCTTCGGCGGCGGACTGGTGTGGCGCATGCTGGCCGCCGGCGAGCCGCGACTGGCCGCGGCGGTGCCGTTCTACGGCCCACTGCCCGACAATCCGAACTTCTCCGGATCGAAGAACACTGCCGTGCTCGGGCTCTACGGGGCACTGGACCAGCGCGTCACATCGTCGGAGCCGGCCGCCAAAGCGGCGCTGGATCAGGCCGGTCTGGTCAACGATCTCGTCGTCGAGCCCGACGCCGATCACGCGTTCTTCAATGACTCCGGGCCGCGCTACAACCCTGTGGCCGCCGCCGACGCGTGGACTCGCTTGCAGGACTGGTTTTCTCGCAACCTCTAGTCGAGCCGCACGGTGACCGTGACCCGGCCCCGGGTGTCTCTTGTGGCGACCGCGTGGCCGGGCCGGTCGGTGCCGCCCAGCAGAATCGTCAGCGGCGCGCCCTCGCCGGTGAAATTGCGCCACCACTTCTTGCCGTCCGGCATGGCCACCCGGATCAGGATGTCCTCACCCTTGCGGCGGTAGCCGACCGGTAGCTCGACGATGCGCCCGCTGCGCCTGCCGGTGTACCGGATGGTGGTCAGCCCCAGCCCGACGATCCGGCCCCACCGCGGTGAGGTGATCAAGGCGGTGGCACCTCGGTTCACGACGCGCGCCGCCGCCTGGAACACACCGGAAATCTGCACGTGATCAACGGTAGTCCAATTGTGGCTGTTCACCGCGTGTTCAGGACACCGCAGGGCGGACGTCGCCATGCGCACACCGCAACGGGTTCAGCTAGGCCCATGATGAGGGTCGCGCAGGTCGCGAACTTCTACGGGCCCCGGTCGGGCGGGCTACGGACGGCTGTCGACCGGCTCGGCGCCGAATACTGCGCCGCCGGGCACGAGGTCTTCCTGATCGTGCCGGGAGCCGGCGCGGCCCACACCGTGCTGCCGAGCGGAGTCACCCGAATAACCGTGCCTGCCAAACAGATTCCGCTCACCGGGGGATACCGTGCGGTCATGCCCGCGCCGGTGACCGCGCTGCTGACGGAGCTCGCACCCGACGCGATCGAGGTGTCCGACCGATTCACCCTGCGCGGCCTGGGCCGCTGGGGTGCCCGCCACGGTGTCACGACGGTGATGATCTCCCACGAGCGACTGGACCGACTCACCGGACAGATCATGCCGAGACCGCTGGCCCGCCGCATCGCCGACGCAGCCAATCGCCGGACCGCCGCCAACTACGACACCGTGTTGTGCACCACCAGCTTTGCCCGTGAGGAGTTCGACCGCATCGGTGCCGCCAACGTGATGACAGTGCCGTTGGGCGTGGACCTCGATATGTTCCATCCCAACCGGTTCTGCACGCTGACCCGCAATCGCTGGGCCGCCCCCGAGCAGGTCCTGCTCGTGCACTGCGGGCGGCTGTCCGTGGAGAAACGGGCCGACCGCAGCATCGATGCCCTTGCCGCCCTGCGCGATTCGGGAGTTGATGCGCGGCTGGTGGTCGCCGGCGACGGACCGATGCGGCCTAGGCTGGAGCGGCAGGCCGCCAGGTTGCCGGTGGACTTCACCGGGTTCATCGAATCGCGCGATGCGGTGGCCAGACTGCTGGCGACCGCCGACGTCGCATTGGCGCCGGGCCCGCACGAAACGTTCGGTCTGGCGGCACTGGAGGCGCTCGCGTGCGGGACCCCGGCGGTGGTGTCGCGCACGTCGGCACTCACCGAAATCCTGAGCTCCGACAGCGGCGCGTGCGCCGACAACGATCCGCAGGCCATCGCCGCGGCCGTCGCCGGTGTCATCGACCGTCCCGAACAGCAGCGGCGATTCTGCGCCCGGCGCCGTGCCGAAACCTTCACCTGGCCGCGCGCGGCGGCGGGAATGCTGATCGCACTGAGCGGTTTGACGCACGGACGCGACGGGAACGCCGCTATTTGACGGTGCCGTATCCGCGGCCCGCTCAATGAAGGAGCCCGAGATGGCCTCGAATACTGTGTGGATTGTCGTCGCCGTGATCGCTGCGCTGATCGTCGTCGCAGCTCTGGTGTGGGTTGGACGCAAGCGTCAGGTCAGCCGCCGAGTCGCGCAGGCCGAGGAGATCCGCGAGGAAGTGCGCCAGGATCACGCCAAGGTGCAGCGCCGCGAGGCGCTGGCCGACGAGACTGCCGCCAAAGCTCGTGCGGCGCAAGCCGAAGCGGAAGCCAAGGCCGCCGAAGCGGCCCGCCTGCAGGAGAACGCCGAGAAGCATCGCACGGAAGCGGCCGCTCATCGCGACGAACTCGACGAGAAGTGGTCGCACGCCGACTCGCTGGACCCGCGCGTCAGCGAGGACGAGCGCGCCGGTTCAGTCCCGCGAGGTGATCAGTCCGGGCGCGCCGAGGCTGACCGGTAGCTGCGCCCATCCGCGCAACACCCGGGTGTCGCGCCGGCTGCCGAGCCCGGCGAGCTGCGCGTCGGGGAAGTGCGTGAAGAACCGGCGTAGCCCGACCTCACCCTCGGCTCGCGCCAGTGCCGCACCCAGGCAGAAGTGCCTGCCGCCCGAAAAGGCAAGGTGCTTACCGGCATTCGACCGCCCGACGTCGAAACGGTGCGGATCCTCGAAGACAGCGGGATCGCGGTTGGCGGCGGCCAGGTAGATCGCCACCATCTCACCGGCACGCACAGTGGCGCCGACAACCTCGGTGTCGCGCAGTGCGATGCGGGCCGACAGTTGCACAGGCGATTCCAGCCGCAAGATCTCTTCGACGGCATTCGGCCAGAGCGACGGGTCCTCCTGCAACCGGGCGAGCTGGTCGGGGGAGTTCAGTAACAACCGAATTCCGTTGCCCAGCAGGTTCACTGTGGTCTCGAAACCGGCGGCGAGCACCAGCCCGGCAACCCCTTGCAATTCGGCTTCGTCGAGGTGCCTGCCGTCCTCAGAGGCCGCGATCAGCTGGCTCATCAGATCCTCGCCGGGCTGCTCGCGCAAGTGCCGCAGGTGGGCGGACAGCCACTCGTTGAACCCGGCAAGCCCGTTCTGCACTCGCTGATACTGCGACCAGCTCAGCCCGACGTCGAGGCTGGGGGCGGCCAGCTCACCGAATTCGAGGATCCGCGGCCGGTCGGCGTCGGGCACACCGAGAATGTCGCCGATCACCGAAACGGGCAGCTGCGCGCAGTAGCGCTCGACGATGTCCACCACCGCGGGTCCGTCCGACAGTCCGTCGAGCAACTCCGCGGCGGTGTCCTCAACCCGATCGCGCAGCGCGGTCACCGCACGCGAGGTGAACACCGACGACACGGTTTTGCGGTAACGGGTGTGGTCGGGCGGTTCGACGGCCAGCAATGACGGCGGGCGCAGCGGGTGCAGCAGATCGTCGCGGGTGCGACGCTCCACCCACTGCAGCGGCTTGGGGAGGTTGCCGCCCAGGATGATCACCCGGAAGTCGTCGGACCGCAGCAGCTCGTGGGCGACGGCGTGGTCGAGGGTCAGGAAACCCACCCGAGTGGGGATCATCGGCCCGCGACCGCGCACCTCTTCGAAGAAGGAGACCGGGTCGGTGCGCACGGCCGGGTCGAACGCCATCCGGGCTTGCGGGTCGCCGCGCCGGGCCGCCACCCGTGCCAGCGCCCGGATCACCCCGTGCATCACCAACCAGTGCACCCGCTGCTTCATGCTCATCACGCTACGAGTGCTGCCGTCGACGCGCCACAACGTCAGGCAGGCGCCCAGCTGACAGGCAGTCGCTTGATCCCGTGGATGAACGCCGAGAGCAACATGGCCGGCTCCTCGGTGACCGCGATATCCGGGATGCGCCGGTGCAGTTCTTCGAAGACCACCGCGATCTCTCGGCGGGCCAGGTTGGCGCCCAGGCAGAAGTGCGCGCCGCCACCGCCGAAGCCGACATGGTGGTTCGGGGTGCGCTTCACGTCGAAGAGCCACGGATCGGGGAACTTGTCCTCATCGCGGTTGGCCGACGCGTACCACATCGTGACCTTGTCGCCCTCGGCCATCTTGACTCCGGACAACTCGACATCGCGGGTGACGGTGCGGCGCATGTAGATCACCGGCGACGCCCATCGCACGACCTCCTCGACGGCGGTGTCGGTGACGTTTTCGAAATCGTCCCACCAGATTTTGCGCTGCTCGGGATAGCGCGTCAGGGCCAGCACGCCGTGACTGATCGCGTTGCGCGTGGTCTCGTTGCCCGCGACCGCCAACAGGATGAAGAACGACGCGATCTCCGCCGACGTCAGCCGCTCCCCGTCGACCTCGGCGACCACCAGTGCGGTGGTGAGATCGTCGCGCGGATTGGTCCGCCGGTCCTCGGCCAGCGCGGTCGCATAGGCCCCGATGTCCAGGGCGACCTTGAGGAACTCGTTGAAATCTGTGGTCAGGTCAGGGTCGCCGAAGCCCAGGATGATGTTGGTCCACTGAAAGATCCGGTCGTGGTCTTCCTCGGGGATGCCCATCATGTCGCAGATGACCTGCAGGGGCAGCGGACCCGACAGCTCGGACACCAGTTCGGCGTTGCCGTCGGGATGGTTGGCCAGCATCGCCGACACCAGCTGCTCGGCGCGGGCACGCACCGACTCCTCGGTGCGGGCAACCACCTTGGGGGTGAAGGCGCTGCGCACGATATTGCGCAGCCGCGAGTGCCGCGGATCGTCCAGCGCGATCATCGAGCCGAAATATTCGGCGACTTCGGGGACTTGGTCGCCGATCGTGATGTTGGGGTACGAGCTGAAGATCTCGGGGTGGCGGCTGGCGTAGAAGACGTCGTCGAGCTTCGTCAACGCCCAGTGTCCGGGGCCTGCCTCGATCCCCTCGAACTCGACCTCGTGAAAGAACTTGATCGGGGCTTCGCGGCGCAGGGTGGCGAACGCACCGTCGCGCAGCGCGTCGTCCATGCCCCAGAACTCGAACGTGCCCAGATTGATGTCCTCGAGCGCCATCTCGGGAGGCGTCTGACCGTTGACTCGCGTCGCTATGCCCATACGAGACGACAGTAGAGTCTCAGCGCCAACGGTCGTGTTCATTTCCGGATTCAGGCAAGCTGACATCCACGATGACGCGAACCTCGACGACACTGCGATTCGGGCTGTTGCTCACGATGGCCAACGGGTTCCTCGACGCCTACACCTACATCGCCCGCGGCGGGGTGTTCGCCAACGTCCAGACGGCCAACGTCATCTTCTTCGCGCTCAACATGAGTCAGGGCAAGGTCGTCAGCGCGCTGGCCCATGTCTGGCCACTATTGGCATTCGGCGCCGGCGTCGGTCTGGCCTCCTATCTGAAATCGGGCCGCGCCGAGCGCCACCTGAAGCATCCGTTGCGCTGGACCATGCTGGCGCAGGCCGTCGTGTTCTTCGTGATCGGCTTCGTGCCGACCACCGTGGCCCACACCTATGTGACGGTGCCGATCTCGTTCGTCGCGGCCATCCAGATCGGGCTGTTCCGCAATATCGGCGATCTCGTGTACTTGCCGGTCGCCACCACCGGGAACCTGATGCGGCTGGTCGAAGCGGGCTATACCGGATTCGTGGACCACGACGCGAGCGCACGACAAGCCTTCACGACCTACGGCCTTCTCACGTTGTTCTTCAGCGGCGGCGCGCTGGCCGGCGCGTTCGCCACTCACGCCTGGCACGTCCACGCGATCTGGATACCGGCCGGCGTCCTGTTCGTCACGCTGATCCTGTTCGTGGTCGACGAGCGAAAGGGCATCGAGCCGTGAGACTTCCGGCACTGGTATGTGCCTCGTGCGGGCGGGAATTCGACGTCGCGGATCTGGTGTGGCGCTGCCCGTGCGGCGGGGTGTTCGACGTCAGCGGGCCGTGGCAGCCGATGGTCGACGAGTCGGTCACGCTAGGTGAGGGCAACACCCCGATCGTCCCGTCGAAGACGCTCCCGGGTGCGCGATTCAAACTCGAATTCTTCAGTCCGACACTGTCTTTCAAAGACCGAGGCGCGGTGGTCCTGGCGTCGCTGGCCGCCCGCCTGGGCGTCACCAAAGCGGTGGTCGACAGCAGCGGCAACGCCGGGACCGCGGCGGCCGCGTATTTCGCTCGGGCCGGCATCGCCTGTCGAGTACTGGTCCCGGAGTCGACCTCACCGGAGAAGCTTGCGCAGATCGCCGCGCACGGCGCCGAGCTGACCCTGGTGCCGGGCAGTCGCGCCGACACCGCCGCCGCGGCCGCCGAGATCGCCGACCAGCCCGGGATGTTCTATGCCAGTCACGTCTTCCACCCGTACTTCATGCACGGCGTGAAGAGCTACGGCTACGAGATCTGGCGGCAAAGCGGTGACACCCTGCCCTCGGCGGTGCTGGTCCCGGTCGGTAACGGAACTCTGCTGCTGGGCTGCTATTTGGCGTTTAGTGAGCTGGTCGCAGCGGGGCTCGCCGAGACGATGCCGGCCATCCTCGGGGTCCAGGCGGCGGGCTGTGCACCGCTGGCGGCAGCGTGGAGCGGCCAGGACTACGCCCCGGCGCCGACGGTCGCCGAAGGCATCGCGATCGCCGCCCCGCCGCGCGCCGAGCAGATCATCGCCGCTGTGCGGGCGTCGGGTGGAACGATCGTCGCCGTCGAGGATGCCGCCGTCGTCGCCGGGCGCCGCGCGCTGGGGCAGAGCGAAGGCTTGTTCGTGGAACCGACGGCGGCCGTCTGTTACTCCGCGGCCGCGGGCGCCGCGACGCGCAGCGGACCCGGCTGGAAACTCGTCCGCGAGTTTCTCGCCAATGACGACGTCGTCATCCCGCTATGCGGTGCCGGACTCAAACATCCGGATTGAATCCCGGATTCGCGGGAAAGCAAGAGCCATGGCTACCTACCGCGTGATCAACCCGCATGGCGACGTCGTCGACACCAAGGACATCGAGAGTGCCGAAGACGCACATGCCTGGTTCGTCGACGCCCGGGCCGACAACTCCGAGTTGGGCTGGCGCATGGAGGTAGAGCACGACGGCCAGTGGTCGTTCTTCGATGACACCGAGGGCAGTCCCAGTGAGTGAGACTTGCTGTCTCAGGCCAGATCCCAGCCCATGTTCTTGGCGAAAGTCACCGCGTCGTCGGAGATCGTTCCGAGCTTCTTCGACGCCTCGATGTAGCCCTTCACCATCGGCATGAAGTTCATCGGGTTGTAGGCGTCTTCCTCGTAGCTCCACAGTCCGTTGCCTGCGTACTTGAGCACCGACAGGTTGGGCTCCTCGTGGATGCTGCCGTCACCCGGATCGCGCATCCGGTTCTGGAATTCGCAGATCACCCAACCCTTGTCGACATCGATGGAGTACCAGGTCGCAGGGAAGAACGGCATCTCGGTGCCGGGAAACGTGTTCATCGTGCCGACGATCCAATTGCGGATCGCCTCACGGCCGCGAAACGTCCCGTAGGAGTGCTCGACGTAGATGGCATCTTCGGTGAACTGGTCGGCGAACCGGCCCCAGTCCCAGCTGTCGGCAATGCCGACGACAACCTGACGATGTTCGTCGAACGCCGTCTCAATTTCTTCGCGTGACCATTGACCCATGCACCGGTTGTATCAAACCGGTCAGCGGGCGTGGCCGAGATTCAGTCGTTCTCAACGACTTTCTGGATTCGTTCCAACGTGGTGCGCATGTCCCGCTTGTTGCGCCGAACGCGCAGAAATCCGCCGAACACCCGGAACACTTGCATCAGCACGGACTTCGGCATCCAGAACGACTCGGTCACGTCGGTGCCGTCACCGCTGGGCTCCAGGCGGTAGTGCCAGTTGTTGAGCGCACGGTCGCCGGCCAGGACAGCGAACCCGAATTCCCGTCCCGGCTCGCACGCGGTGACTTTGCAGGTGGTCCAGTACACGGGCCCGATCTCGTTGCGGCGGACGTGGCCGCGGAACTTCGCGCCCAGCGCCGGTCCGGTAGCGCCGCCGAGCCATTCGGACTCGAACACCTCCGGCGAGAACTCGCCGGTCCTGGTGATGTCGGCGATGAGAGTCCAGATCTTGTCGGCCGGTGCGGCCATGTGCACGGTCACGGAGCCTTCCATGCCCGTGATCCTAGGTCCGTCGGGCTCAGCTCGACGTCGATCAAGGTTGTGCCGGCGGAATGCGGGGTTGGCGCGTTTTGGCCGTCCATTCCGCGCGCAGGCACCAGAATCGGTTGGCATGAGGGGGCTCGCAGTGTGGGGTACGTGCGGAGTGGCCGCCGCGGCGGCCCTCGGGCTGTCGATCGGGGGCCATCACGCGGTCCCGTGGACATCGGGCATTGCCCTGGCGTTGGCGTCGCTGGCCGCGCGCTGCATGCTGGGCCGCGACCCCCGGCTCATGCAGATACCAACCTCCGATGACGCCGACAGCTCACTGAGCCGGTGGGTGGAGCGCACCGAAGCTCAGATCGCCTGGGCTGATTCCACCCGCGCGGATTGGGATCGCCGGCTGCGACCGACACTGGCCTGGCAATTCGAGCGGGTGGCCCGGCAGCCACGGTCCAGAGATCCCGCGGCTTTCGACAGGACCGGACGAGTCCTCTTCGGCGATGAACTGTGGGTGTGGGTGGATCCAGAGAACGTAGCGCGCACCGGCGGCCGGGCACCGGGCCCTGGCCGAGCGGTGTTCACCGCGATCGTCGAGCACCTGGAGCGGCTGTGACGATCCCGCTCGCAACAACGGCCGCGAAGTGCGAGACCATTCTCGACGAGGTCGGCTGCGCGGTCGTAGGCAAACGCGATGCGTTGACCCAGATCCTGACCACCGTGTTGGCCCGCGGGCATGTGCTGATCGAGGACCTCCCCGGGTTGGGCAAGACGCTGATCGCCCGATCCTTCGGCGCGGCTCTGGGACTGGACTTCACCCGCGTGCAGTTCACCCCCGACCTACTGCCCGCCGATTTGCTCGGTTCCACGATCTACGACATGCAGTCGGGCCGTTTTGAGTTCCGTCAGGGGCCAGTCTTCACCAATCTGTTGCTGGCCGATGAGATCAACCGGACGCCGCCGAAAGCGCAGGCGGCGCTGTTGGAAGCGATGGCCGAGCGTCAGGTGAGCATCGACCGCACCACCCACCCCTTGCCGGATCCATTCATCGTGCTGGCTACCGATAACCCGATCGAGTACGACGGCACCTATCCGCTGCCCGAGGCCCAATTAGACCGCTTCGCAATTCGTCTCGAGCTCCGTTATCTCTCCAGGCTCGAGGAACGCTCGATGCTGCGCCGCCGCATCGAGCGCGGATCGGCCGAACCCCACGTCGGCCAGGTCGTCGATAGAGACGACCTGCTGGCGATGCAGGAATCGGTCGAACAGGTCACCGTCGATGACGAGGTGCTGGACTATGTGGTTGCGATCGCGGACGCGACCCGACAGCATCCCCAGGTAGCCGTCGGCGCCAGCCCACGAGCCGAGCTGGACCTCGTGCAGCTCGCTCGCGCTCATGCGCTTTTGCGGGGACGTGACCAGGTGATCGGTGCCGATGTGCGGGCGCTTGCCGTGGCGGCCATGGCTCACCGAATCAGCCTGCGCCCGGAAATGTGGGTCCGGCGCATCCGCTCCAGCGATGTCTTGGCCGAATTGTTGAACCGGATGCCCGTGCCTCAAGGCAGGGGAGCCAATGGATGAGGGCGGTGAGGTCGAGGTCGTGCCCGCGTGGCGCGCTTCACCGTCGGCCCTCGCGCTGGCGACGTGCGCCGCTGCAATCCTGGTTGCCGCGGTTTGCGGATCCCGTTGGCAACTCATCGTTTTCGCGACCCCCCTAATCGGGGCGCTCTACTCGATCTACTGGCCGGGCGACCGGGCGAAGGTCCGCGTGCGCAGCTCCGCGACCCGTCAGTATTTCTTCGAATCGGAGCAGGCTCGCCTGACCGTATCGGTGACCGGGAAATCGATTACCACAGTGCGGTTTTCGGCATCTGACAACATGGAGGTGGAGGTGGTCGAGGACGAAGATGACCGCCACACCGTCCTGGTGTCCGCCTCGCGATGGGGACGGTATGCCGTGCAGGCCCACGTGACGTTGTCCGCTGCCGGTGGCTTGCTGCGCGGGACGGCGGTGGTCGACGTTTCCGAATGTTGTGTGTTTCCGATTGCGCCACCTCAAGACACAGCGCTGCCAAGAGCTGAACTGCCCGATCGCCTCGGCAGCCACCTCACCCGCCACGTCGGTCCTGGCGTGGAATTCGCCGACATCCGCGCCTATGTTCCCGGAGATCAACTCCGCTCGGTGAATTGGCCGGTCAGCGCACGCCGACGAGCACTGCACGTGACGGAACGGCTGACCGATCGAGCGGCCGACGTCGTGGTGCTCGTCGACACCCACGCCCAGCCTCTCGGGCCGGCCACCGAGGCCACCGATCGGATGGCGCGCGGTGCCGTCCAGGTAGTCCAGACATCGCTGCGGCAGGGCGATCGCGCCGGAATCGTCGCCCTCGGCGATCGGCGGACGCACTGGCTGGGCGCTGAGATGGGCAAGGCCCAGTTCTATCGAATCCTCGACACCATCCTCGAAGCCACCGGTCGCGGGCCCGACACCGGCACCAGCACGCTGGCGCCGCCGGGAGTTATCCCGCCCGGAGCGATCGTCATCGGGTTCTCCACCCTCCTTGACACTGATTTCGCACTTGCTGTCATCGACCTTCGCAAACGTGGACACACAGTCGTTGTCGTCGACCTGCTCGTCGGACCTCCATTCACCGGCGAATGTGACCCGATGGTCCCTCGGCTGTGGGCACTGCAACGGTCATTCATGCACCGCGATATGGGCACCATCGGGGTGGACGTAGTGCCGTGGTCACCCGAACACACCGTCGATCAAGCCATGCAACTCGTTCCACAGCATCGACGACCGAAAGTGCATAGGCGATGACTCTCGGCCCGGTTGGGCGGCATGTCCTCGCGACCGCGTTCGGGCTGGCGATGGTGGCCGTGGTCGGTATCCACACCAGCGGGACACCGCTGGTTCTGACCGTCCTCGCAATAGGTGCGGTGGGCGTGGGCATCCGGTTGCGCCATGCGGCCGCCTCTGCCGTCTTACTCGCCGCGGGGGCGGTCTTATTCAGTGATGCGCCACCGCTCACGGCTGGCGTGGCCGGCCTCTGCGGCGCGTACTACCTGATCCTTCGGCACGGGGACGACGGCCCCACCGCACCGCTCGCATCGTCGACGATCGCTGCCCTTGGCTGTGCCGTCGCCGGTGTCTCAGTTGCCGCCCTACCGCTCGAGGTTCCGTGGTTACCGATAGTTGCTCCGCCAGCGCTGTTTGTGGTCTATGTGATGGCCACCCGACCATTTACCGCCATTGCCAACACAACTCAACGATCCATTCGCCGTACGGGCTGATCGGATCGGCGCCTAAGCAGACGTGACGTGCGGGATCTCGGGCTGCAGGAAAACGTCGTTGAGCGTGACGGTGCGCAGGTTGCGCGACCGGATGATGTCCACCAGAGCGGGGTAGACGTGGGTGACCGGCACGTGGTTGAGGTGGCCGATGACGATGTTCTGCTGGATGAAGTACTGGTCGGCCATCTTGACGATGAAGTCCTCGGCCACCGGTGTGGAGTCGGCCAGCGATCCCGACCAGAGCGTCGGAACCCGGTAGCCCAGATCGGCGGCGACGGCGTCGACGTCATCGTTGTGGCTGCCGTAGGGCGGCCGGAAGTACGGTGTCGCGTCGGCACCGAACGTGGTGCGCAGGAATCGGTCGTTGCGCTGCAACTGATCGGCAACCTGATCCTTGGTCAAGGTGGTCAGGTCCGGGTGCGACCACGTGTGGTTGCCGAGCTGGATCTGGCCGGAATCCACCAGCGGACGCAGCAGGGCGGCGTTGTCGCGCCACGAGTCGTAGACGCCATTGACGAAGAACGTCAAGCGAATTCCGGTGTCCTTGGCCAACTGCGTGTAGAGCCGCACCACGTCCGAGTTCACCCCGTCGTCGACGGTGATCGCGAGCAGGTCACCCTTGCCGGGCAGTCTGGTCAGCTCACCGCCGCCGGGTAGGGGCACCCGGGCCGTGACCGGTGGCGGGGGCAGTAACGGTGCTGCGCCGAGCGGTGGCGGGGGAGCTTTGGTGGCCGCCGGCGGAACGTTGGTCTGCGACATCGCGATCGCGCTGGAGGTCCCGACGAGGCTGGCCGAAGCGAGCAACCCGATGACGAACTGGCGCCGGGTTACCTCGGGCACGTGCCGGTCCCAGAAACCACATCCGTCACATCTGTCACACCCCTAGGTTAAGGTCCGCCGCCCCCGAAACGACGCACATCCGCGGCTGTGTCGTCACATTCGAGCGGGGTTACCGTGGCGGGGTGGGCGAGAAGAAAATTCGGTTCGGGGTCAGTCTGGGTGGCAACGTCGAGGATCTCCCGCGCATCGTCGATCGGCTGGAGTCCGCCGGCGTCGACTCAATCTGGTTCTCCGAGTTGGTCTACACCCCGGCCGTTGACCCATTCGCCGGCATGGCCTTCACGCTGGGCCGAACCGAGCGGCTCAAGGTCGGCACTTCGGTGGCCGTGCTGCCCGGCCGCAATCCGGTTCTGGTCGCCAAAGCGCTGGCGTCACTGGCCGCACTGGGCCCCAAACGCGTGCTCCCCACCTTCGGACTGCGGCCCGCGTCGCCCACGGAATGGGATGTGTTTCCGGTCCCCGACGGCAAGCGCGCCGCGGTCTTCGACGAGGCGCTCGCCGTGGTGCGCGCACTGCTGACCGGCGACGAGGTGACCTTTGACGGCACGTACTTTCAGCTGAGCGCGGTGTCGCTGGGCATCCGCCCGCCGGTGCCGGTCGACATCTGGCTCGGTGGATCCGCCCCGGCGGCATTCCGCCGCATCGGGCGTCTGGCCGACGGCTGGCTGGGCAGCTTCCTCACGCCTGCCGAAGCAGGGGCGGCGCGCGAAAGCATCGAGCGAGCCGCCGCCGACGCCGGCCGCGCGATCGAGCCCGATCACTTCGGTCTGAGCCTCGGCGTCGCCGACGGCGGCCTGCGTGACGAGATCGCCGCCGCCATCCGCACCCGCAGACCCGACGTGGATCCTGCCGATCTCGTCGCGGGCGACTGGGTGCAATTGCACGGGCAGCTCGACGGTCTCATCGCCGCAGGCCTGAGCAAGTTCGTCATCCGGCCCGTCGGCGACACCCCCTCGGACGAGTTCATCGACCGTTTCATCGAAGAACTGTTGCCCCGGCAAAACTGATCCGGCAGAGTTTCGTTGATGTCGAATCATTTCACCGGCCTGAGCCTGGGCCCACCACTCGGGGATCAGCGACTGGATCTGTGTGACCTCTACGCATTTCAAGCACCGGCCGACCCGGCCCGTACCGTGCTGATCCTCAACGCCAACCCGAACGCCGACGCGCTGCATCCCGACGCCATCTACCGGCTGGCGGTCGACAACGACGGGGATCTGCTCAACGACATCGCCTTCAGCTTCGTCTTCTCCGAGCCGGACGACGGGCGCCAGACCGTGGACGTCTTCATGGCCGTCGGGGATGACGCCGAGTCGCCACTTCCGTTGGGCGAGAAGATCTTCGACGCCGTGGAAGTATCCTTCGGGCCAACCGCCAAGGTCCACCAGTCCGGGGAATACACGTTCGCCGCGGGCGCGCGCAGTGACGCGTTCTTCTTCGATTTCGACGGCATCAAGAACCTGTTCGACACCAGCGGTAAGCGCAATTTCACCGACCTGCATCTTGGCGACAGCTCGCCGTGGACCGGGGTCGATTCCAACCTGGCGGCCAACGTGTTCTCCATCGCCATCGAGCTGCCGACCGCCGAACTCGGTGCCAACCCCGACATCCGGATCTGGGGACGCTGCAGCGTCAAGCAGGACGGCGAACTGCTCCATGTCGACCGCGCCGGCCATCCGTCGGTGAGCAGTTTCTTCAACACCGACGACACCAAGTTGGAGTACAATGCCAGC
Organism: Mycobacterium sp. BK086; assembly: GCA_004362315.1. Lineage (GTDB taxonomy): Bacteria > Actinomycetota > Actinomycetes > Mycobacteriales > Mycobacteriaceae > Mycobacterium. The sequence continues at coordinate 660,940 of SNWL01000005.1, read as the reverse complement.
GTGCCGGTCAACGACCGGGAGCGCTGGACGCCGCAGTTCGTCCACCTGATGGGCCACACCGGCGGCTACACCGAGGCGGAGGCCGAAGCGGAGATCGACCGTGAGGGCACCCTGCCCGACATGCTGCACTTCGACCCGAGCAAGCCGGCGAAATACCCGAACGGCCGGGTGTTCACCGACGACGTCATCGACTACCGGCTGGCGTTCCTCACCAAGGGTGACTGCCCGCCCAGCGGACTGGCCCCGCACACCGACACCCTCGACGTCTTTCCCTATCTGGGCAACCCGCACCCGGCGAGTTAGCCTGCGGGACAGTAGGACCGGGTCGCGACGTCCAGCGCGGTCCGGTAGAGATCGTCGAACGCCCGCTCGCCGGCGACGACACCCTTGGCCGCGTCCAGCGCCGGGCGGCAGCCGGGGGAGTTCAGCAGCGGCCACTGCACCGAGAACTGCTCGACGATCTGGTGATTGAGCCCGTCGATGACCGACCGCGACGCCGACAGGTCCGGTGCCGTGCTGGGCGCGCTCGCCGGGTCGAACTTCCAGCCGGCGAACCGGGCGTACTCGATCGCCTCGGTCGCGTTGATCTGATTGGTGAAGGCGGTCGTCACATAATCGGTTGACACACTGCGGGATTCGGCATCCTTCGACACCGCGTCCAGGACCACCTTGACCCGGGCCGGGTCGGTGATCGGCCCGCCGGTGAGCCACTTGTTGGCTGCCACCGCATCAGCGGTCTGTAACCGTTGCGCCGCGGCGTCCACCAGGTTGTACAACGGCTCCGGCGAATCGGCCCGCGCCGGAGCGGCCGTCGCGACCACGAGCATCGTCATCGTTGCTGCGGCGCCGCGCGCCAGGGCAGTGGTCATGGATTCCATCCTTCATCGCTATTGCCGCCGATATCGCTGTTGACGTTAACTGTCCCGGTGGCGGACTGGAGCGGGCGGGACTACAGCCGGGTCAGTAGCCTGCAACGCACGGTGGCCGCCGAGACCCTGGCCGAGCTCGTCGTCGACGGCGCCGAGTGTGTGCTCGACATCGGCTGTGGTGACGGCTTCCTCACCCGCGAGATCGCCGATCGCCTCCCGCGCGGCTACATCGTCGGCGTCGACGCCTCGCCGAGAATGGTGGGCGCGGCCGGGGAGGTCGGCCCGTCGGCACCTTCCGGTCCGGTCTTCGTCTGCGCTGACGCACGACGGCTGCCCTTCGCCACCCGCTTCGACATGGTGGTGTCGTTCAACGCGCTGCACTGGGTGCCGCAGTTGGGCGACGCGCTGGCCGGTATCGCCACGGTGCTGCGCCCCGGCGGCCGAGCCGTGATCCAGATGGTCTGCGGCAGTGCACGTCCCAGCATCGAGTCAACCGCGATGCAGGTGGCCGCCGGCGCGCGGTGGGCGCGGTATTTCGACGGATTCACCGCGCCGTTCGTCCATCCCGAGCCGGCGGAGTTCAGCGCGTTGGCCGAGCGCAACGGGCTTCGGGTCGATGCGGTGACGGTGCGCGATCGCGAGTGGGATTTCGAGACCACCGAGCAGTTCACGGCCTGGTGCACGGTCGGCTGCACGGCCTGGACCGATCACATACCCGAACCCGAGCGCGCCGCCTTCGTCGACGACATGGTGCGCGCCTACGAGCCGTTGGCAGGCCGTCCCGGCTTGTTCCGGTTCATGCAGCTGCGAGCCGAATTGCACACCTGAGCTCAGCCGACCGGCCCCGCGGTGAGGACCACCGGCGCGCTGCGCGGATTGCCTTCACGGTCCACCCAACTCAGCGTGATGGTGTCGCCGGGACGGTGGGCATCCATGAAGTTGGACAAGTCGGTGGCGGTGTTGATGGTCACCCCGTCCGCCGCGACGATCAGGTCACCGCTGGCGATGCCGATTCCCCGCGCGGGAGTGTCCGGAAGAACTTGGCGCACAACGGCTCCGGGCGGGCCGCCCTCGTTGGCGTCGGCGATGCCGACACCGATGAAGGCGGTGTCGCCCATATGCACCCCCGGGCCACCGCCGGACCGGATGGCGTTGGCGATGCCGATCGCACGGTCGATCGGAATGGCAAAGCCTTCGCCACCGCGGACGTTGCCCATCCGGTAGGTCAGCGTGGCCGCGACGGTGACGCCGATGACCTGGCCGGCCGCGTTGACCAGTGGACCACCCGAGTCACCGGGGCGCACATCGGCGGCCACCCGGATCAGGTCGCTGAGTTCCCGAGTCCCGCCGCCGGACTCGTCGGAGGCACGCACCGACGCCCCGAGTTGGGTGATGTTGCCGGGCGAGAAGCTCGGGGCTCCGCCGGCGCCACCGGCGTTGCCGATCGCCGCGATCGGGTCGCCGACCGCGATGCCCGACGATGTCCCCAGCGAGGCGACCGGCAGGTCACCGGCTCCGCGCAGCCGGACCAGGGCGATGTCGTTGGCGCGGTCATAGCCGATGACATCGACGGGGTACGTGCGCCCGTTGGCCAGGCTGGTGGCCGTGATTCCGGTGGCGCCCTCGATGACGTGATTGTTGGTCAGCACCTCGCCGCTGGGATCGAGCACGATGCCGGTGCCCGCGCCGACCGCACTCTGGTAGTTCAGCGTCGTGTTGATGTCGACGAGCCCAGGGGTGACCTGACCGAGTACCGCTGACTGGTCCAGGGGAGACAGCGGCGCCGGGCCGACCGGCGCCGGTGTGGCGTGCGCGGGACCTGCGAGCAGACCCGGCACCAGCAGAAGGGCCGCCAGCGTGGTCATCAGCCGGCGGCCGTGGCGAAGCGGAAGCTTTGCGTCCATGGTTCAACTTTGCCTGAAAAGCGGCGCGTATGGCACTCGGACGCAGTTCCGGCCGGCCGTGTCGTTGCTGAGCGAAATGTCACGGTTTGGCCGACCACACATTCGGGAAGTCGCTTGCTCAGCGCCGCAACCCAAGTGGCCACACCGCCGACGTCGCCCGCACCGGACGAGGAAGGAGCGCCCTGAAGTGAGCACTCCAGAACGTTCCGAAGATGTTTCCAACCAGTCGTCCGCCCAACTGGGTTCGGAAAAACCGGAGCCTGACGATGCCGCCCGGGCAAAGGCCGCGGAGATGATGAAGGCCTACGAGGACCGGCCCACCGCCGTTTTGCCCGGCTCGGACAACACCGTCACCGGCACCGCCGTCAACGAGTGGCTCGATGAGAACGGCCAGCCGAAATACGGCAAAGGCGAGGGCGCCGGTGATCCTTCTTGACGCAACATTCAGCTCCCTCACAGTTTGCTCAAGTGGGGACTTCGCGGTTAGTCGCGTAGGCTACCGAGGTTACGTCACCGGGGGAGTGTGACCGGGTCACGCGGGGTTGGCCGGAGTGCAGACGCAAGAACAGGAAACCTAGTTGCTCAATTCACCCGCACGCGTAGAAGAGGTCGATCTCATGGAGCCACGTTTTGACGACGTGCAGCACCATTACGACCTGTCTGACGACTTCTATCGGCTCTTCCTGGACAAGTCGCAGACATACAGCTGCGCCTACTTCGAGCCCGACGACCTGACGCTGGAAGAAGCACAGCTCGCCAAGATCGATCTGTCGCTGGGCAAGTTGGGTCTGCAGCCGGGGATGACCCTGCTCGACATCGGGTGCGGCTGGGGGGCGACCCTGATGCGCGCCCTGGAGCGCTACGACGTCAACGTCGTCGGGCTGACGCTGAGTAAGAACCAGGCACTGCACGTCCAGCAGCTGTTCGATCAGTCCGACAGCCCGCGGTCGCGGCGGGTCCTGCTCGAAGGCTGGGAGCAGTTCGACGAACCGGTCGACCGGATCGTCTCGATCGGTGCGTTCGAGCACTTCGGCTCCGACCGCTATGACGCGTTCTTCAAAATGGCCTACGACGCGCTGCCCGCCGACGGGGTGATGTTGCTGCACACCATCGTTCTGCCGAGCGACGAAGAATTCGCGGCCCGCGAGATGCCAATCACCATGAAGCATTTGAAGTTCTTCAAATTCATCATGGACGAGATCTTCCCCGGTGGCCGTCTGCCCAAGGTCACCGATGTCGAGAACCGCGCAACCACCGCCGGATTCACCGTCAACCGCGTGCACCCGCTGCGGCTGCATTACGCCCGCACTCTTGACTTCTGGTCGGCAGCGCTGGAGGCCAACGAAGAAGAGGCCGTGGCTCTGCAGTCGCGCGAGGTCTATGACCGCTACATGCGGTACCTGACCGGGTGCGCCGAGCTGTTCCGCGACGGCTATACCGACATCTGCCAGTTCACCCTGGCCAAGGGCTGACGGCTCACCGCCAGCCCTTCGCCTCACCTCGTGTGGTGAACGGGCACACCTCGACGCATCCCCCGGTGTGCGCCACATTCTCGATGTCGTCCTCGACGTTATGGGCTTTGCCCTGGTCGCGTCCCGAGTCGAAGGCCCACACCTCATAGGGCCATTGGTCCTCAGCCGGGTGTTAGCATGCGCGCGTCGTCGGTGTCGGTGAGGAGATGCAATGGTCCGCGCGGTGGCAGTCGGTGGTGCGGCCCTGGTCATGACCCTGTCCGGCCTGAGCACGAGCACCGTCGTCGCGGCCGATCCCGGCGCGACCGTCTACATGTTCGGCAGCTGCTACGACCCGAGCCAGCCCCTGCAGGAGAAGCCGCAACGAGTGGTCTACGGGTGCGACTCCACCAGCATCATGGAGGACATGACCTGGAGCGCCTGGGGAGCCGACGGCGCCCGGGGGACCGGTACCGACAATGCCGTTGCCTGCCAACCGAACTGCGCGCAGGGACCGCATCTGTACAACCCGATCGTGGTGCACGCGTGGAATCCCGTGCCCGCCAAGGGCTGCCCGGACAACGCGGCGTTCTTCACCGATTTCACGGTCGCCTACCCGGCGGGCGTTCCGCCATGGGTGGTCCCGGGCACCAGTTGGGCGCCGGGCGTGCAGTACACCTATGTCGACGGCATGCCCGCCGTGCACTTCTCCGACCAACAGCCCTACAGCTGCACCCCGCTGTCCTGATGTGATGCCCCTTCGCTCCAAACCCGCGGTGCTACTGATCGCCGCCGCACTGCTCACCAGTCTGGTGCTCGGTGTGAGTTTTGTTGCCCTGCACCAATTTCGGGATCTGCGCGGCGCGGCGGTCGATCCGGTCGCCCGGCCGCTGACCGACGAACAGGCCAAACTCCAGGTCCTTCAGCCGGCCCAGGAGATCGCCGGCGCCGGACACCTGAAGGGCGTCAGCGCCAGTTATCTACTGATGTCGTGCGCGAGCGCCGACGAACCGCCGTACCAGGGCGCGATCTACCTCAACTTCGACGTCCCCGGCGTCATGGACACCCCACGCTATTTCGCGTCGATCGCGGCGGCGCTGACGGCCAAGGGCTGGACCGAGGCGATGCCGCCGGCTCGTCACCCGGGCGGCCGGACTTTCACTCGCGACGGGGTGACGGTCATCTTCTTCCGCAATGACGACCAGACGAACCGCGCCACCATGCAGATCTACGGCGAATGCCGGAACACCACCGACCATCGTCGCGACCCGACCGGATGGGTTGGCGTCCCCGTCAAGTGAGGTCTTTGGTCCCCTACACAGGGGTCTTCCACCGATGTCTGCTACGGCCGGTTACACATAGGCTGGCGCCATGACCTACGTGATCAGCAGTGCGTGTGTCGATATCAAGCACAAGGCCTGCATGAAGGAATGCCCGGTCGACTGCATCTATGAGGGCGATCGGACCATGTACATCAATCCCACCGAGTGTGTGGAATGTGGTGCCTGCCGAATCCTGTGCGAGGTCGACGCCATCTATTTCGAAAGCGACCTTCCCGAGGAAGAAAAGAAGTTCCTCGCCGACAATGCCGCTTTCTTCAACGAGGTCCTGCCGGGCCGCGATGCCCCGATCGGCAATCCGGGCGGGGCCTATGAGCTCGGCCCGGTCGGTGTGGACACCCCGATGGTGGCCGCGCTTCCACCTCACCAGGATTGAATTCGGGCACTCCTGCGTCATAAGCCCAGGTTCTCGTCGTTATCGAATCGTCTCCGAAGCGGGACCACTCAGCGCTCATTCGCCGGTATACGCGACTGCGGGTAGGCTCCACGGAGATCGAAGACGACCACGCTGTCCCGGTTCGCTTCTGGCGCTTCCCGCGCGACGTACCGCACCAGGTGTTTGGTGCTTGCGCGCGTGCTGTGTGAAGCCGGCGAAGACAGGACCGGAGAGGAGTGCTTCAGTTGGACACGGTCCTGGGACTGTCGATGACCCCGACCACCGTCGGACTCGTCCTTGTCCAAGGTGACGGAGTCGACGGCGCCACGAAGGGGCACGACGCGTTCGAGGTGCGCCGCGGCGGATTCAGCCCGGTCACGACGTCGGAGTTCGTGGCCGAGGCACTGTCGCGCACCCAAGCCATCGCGGGCGGCCAGCGTCTGCAGTCCATCGGGGTGACCTGGAGTGACGACGCCTCCGTCGAGGCTTCGCTGCTGCTGGACTCGCTGGCCGATTCGGGATTCGAGAACGTGATCCCGATCCGCCTGCCTGAAGCCACCGAGGCCTTCGCCCGCGGCATCGGACAAGTCATCGGATCCGACGTCACCGCGGTGTGCGTCGTCGAGCCCGAAGCGATCGTCGCGTTGATCGTCGACGCCGACGAGGGTGCGGTGCAGACCGCCATCAGCTACGACCTGGAGACCGACCAGGACCTGATCAGCTGGCTGTCGGACATCCTGAGCGCCAGCGAGTGGCAGCCCGACGGGCTGGTGCTGCTGGGTTCCGGGGACGATTTCGACTCGATCGCGCGCCGCCTCGAGGAGATCCAGGGCATCCCGGTGTTCGCGCCGGCCGAGGCCGAGCTGGCGCTCGCCCGCGGTGCGGCGCTGGCCTCGGTGAACAGCATCGCGGCATTCGACGATCCGCTGTTCGCCTTCCCGGCTGCGCCGGCTGCGACGCGCCGCGAATCGACGGCCCTGCGCGGCGCGACGGCACTGCTCGCCGGTGGCGTGGTGGCGTTCGTGGTGTCGGCATCGGTGGCGGTGGGCCTGGAACTGCTGCCCGACCACGGGCCACGTCCCGAGCATCGCGACGTGGTGAACACCGCCGAGACGCCCGCGCTGCGGCCTGAGAGCGCTCCCGAGGCACCCGCGGCGGGCACGCCGGCCCTCGCGGCCCCCGAGCAGGCCCCGTCCGCGCCTGCCCCGCTGCCGGAGGCCGAGCCCACGTTCGACACGGCACCGGTCGTCGCGATGACGATGAACATGCCCCCACCGCCCGAGGCTCCGCCCGCCGATGTGCCGCTCGACGCCGCTCCGGTGCCGCCGGTCGAGGCCGCACCGCCGCCGGTGCCGTCGGTGATCACGCCGCCGCCCGTTCAGCCCAAGCAGACGCTGAGAGAACGCCTCCGGCAGCGCCTCCAAGGCGGCTAGCCGAGTTTCGCTGATATCTGACTCTGCGTTGGACTCGGCAGTCGTTGAAGCGCAGTTGCGGCATGTCCCGGCATGTTTGGCCAGCGCATACGCACCCACCATTTAGACTGGGCCTTTGCTGATCGCCCACGCGAGGACGGAAGCCCATGGCCAGAGCAGTTCGACGAGCGTTTGCCGCCGCAGGAATCGCGGTGCTGGCGATGGCGACTACGGCGCCCACGAGCGTGGCCGCGGTCGCGCCCTCGTTCGACGGGGGGACCGTCGCCTCCGTCGCACCCACCAACGGTCAGGTTGTGGGTGTGGCCCTGCCGATCACGGTGACGTTCACCAAGCCGGTGATCGACCGCTGGGCGGCTCAGCAGTCGATCAGCGTCACGTCACCGGCCAACGTGGCGGGCCGCTACGACTGGCTCGACGACAAGACGGTCCAGTTCGTGCCCGCCCAGTACTGGCCGGCGCATTCCGAGATCACCATGATGGCCGGTGGCCTTCCCCGGACCTTCGGCACCGGCTCCATCGTGCTGGGCGTGGCCGATATCTCGGCGCACACGTTCACCGTCAGCATCGACGGCCAGGTGGCGCGCCAGATGCCGGCATCCATGGGCAAGCCCAGGCACCCGACCCCGGTGGGCAGTTTCACCGCACTGGAGAAGCAGTCGACGGTGGTGATGGACTCCCGCACCATCGGCATCCCACTCAGTGATCCGGAGGGCTACAAGCTCACCGTGAACGACGCCGTCCGGGTCACCTGGGGCGGGGTGTACGTGCACTCCGCACCCTGGTCGGTCGGATCGCAGGGCTATGCCAACGTCAGCCACGGCTGCATCAACCTGAGCCCCGACAACGCCGCCTGGTACTTCGATCAGGTCCACATCGGCGACCCGATCGTCATCAACGCTTAACGGCTCCAACGGTTTTCACGTCGCCCGCATGCAGGTTCTTCGCCGTCGGCGAGGCCGGCACGGTGGCGGGGTCGGGATAGGTCCGCAACACCCGATCGGCGGTACCCGGCGTTGTCACGCCGAACCAGTAGTGCTCGTTCTTGAAGTGATGCAACCGATGGTCGCGCCAGATCGCCCGGTAGACAGCGGTTTTCGGCTTGTAATCGGTGTGCACCAGGTAGTGGCACCACTCGTAGATCAGGCCGAAGGCCAGCATCACCACCAGGAACGTGAGGCCCATCCCGGTCCTGGGGAAGGCCAGTAGCGCGATGGCGACCGCGGCACCCACCGCACCGATCGCCGACTGCAACGGGATGAACACCAGGTCCACATCACGCGGGGCGATGTGGTGCTCGCGGTGCTTGCGAGCCAGCAGCGTGTCCACAGTGATCCGGCCGATCCGGCGCGGCCGCCAATGCAGCACGAACACGTGAATCGTCCACTCCAGGAACGGAAATCCCGCGGCGATCGCGAACGGCACCGCCACATCCGTGAGCTGCCAGTCGCCGACGATGATCCGGGCGGTCACGGCCGCGGTCAACGCCACCGCGAAGAGCCACGGGGTGGGGTGGCGCCAGAACTCGCGGCCGGCGTCGGCCAGCGTCAGTCCACGGCGAGTGTTGGTCGACGTGCTCATCGCTGACCCTCCAATGCGTTCAATGCCGCGACCAGTGCGGTGGTCGCGGGTTCCAGCAGTTCACGGGCCGCGATGGCAGCGGCGGCCGGCTTGCCCGCCGCGATCGCACCCGCCACGGCGCGGTAGGCCTGCGTCTGCCCGACCTCCGCGGCCATCAAGGTGGCCAGCGCAGGCAGCGCCGGCTCGTAGGCGGCTCGTAATGTGTTGAACATCAACCGGAATGCAATGGAATCGGCTCCGTCGACAACGTGATCCCAGAAGGTCAGCGCGTGCAGCTGTTGCTCGAGCGGATCCTGCGCCGCCTCCAGTGCGGCGATCGATTCCTCGAGCAGATCGGCCAGCCCGGCGGGATGGCGCTGGGCGGCCAGTTCGGCCACCTTGGGCCCGTTGTGCAGGCGGGCTTCCAGGATGCTGCGGGCCACCGAGACGTCGAGTTCGCCGTTGCGCAGCAGCAATTGGGGGAGCAGGTCGAGTCCGGCGTGCCGACGGAAGTCGCGGACCGTGGTGGCATCACCCTGGCGGACTTCGACGAGACCGGCCGCCGCGACCCGCTTGAGCGCTTCGCGGACCGCCGGGCGGGACACCCCGAGCACCTCGGCCAGCCGTCGTTCGGAGGGAAGCGGCTCACCGGGCTGCATTTCACCGCTGAGCACGTCGGCGAGGATCTGCTCGAAGACGTCTTCGGGGACGGAACGCCGGTTCACCGGCTGCAGTGCCATGTCCCCAGCATGCCGACCCAGAGGCCAGAGGTCAAGTGGTCAGACCAGTACCTACTTGGGGTGGCGCGCCGTGAACTTGAGATTCACCTCGTCGGCGACCTTCAATGACCCGACGAACAGCGAATACGGCTTCACCCCGAACTGCGTCTGGACCACCGGCACCTCGGCCGACATGACCCACACCCCGCCGGAGTCCTCGACCGCCAGGTCGACGATCTGTGGCCGCGAGGTGCCGTGAATCTCGACGGTGCCGGTCAACCGGTAACCGGTGGCGGTCTTGTCGATGTCCTCGGCGCTGAACGTGATCTGTGGGTACTTCTTGACGTCGAGCGCCTTGAGCGCATTCGAGCGGACCACGCCCTTCTCCGGACCGGTCAGCGGGGTGACACCACCTTCACCCTTGACGACCTGCAGCGAATCGACGTCGACCACGAGTTCGGCCGAAACGGGCTGCTTGCCGCGCCACTGGACGTCGGCGCGCCAGGACGCCATCGCGATCGTCAGCCGGTGCCCCATCTTGGCGGCCGGGCCGCCGACGCCGGTCAGTATCTGCAGTTCGCCTTCGGCGGCGGTCAGTTTCCAGGCTGTCTCCGTCACGCCTCGACTGTATCGGGCTGTGCCAGGGCCACTTACGTGGCGGCGCCGGCCCCGGTGTAGTCGACCTGCCAGTGCTTGATGCCGTTGAGCCAACCCGACCGCAGCCGCTCCGGCTTGGAAAGCGGGGTCAGATCCGGCATGTGGTCGGCGATCGCGTTGAACATCAGATCGATCGTCATCCTGGCCAGGTTGGCGCCGAGGCAGTAGTGCGCGCCGGTCCCACCGAAGCCGACATGCGGGTTGGGGTCGCGAAGGATGTTGAAGGAGAACGGATCCTCGAACACCTCTTCGTCGAAGTTCGCCGAGCGGTAGGACATCACCACCCGCTGGCCCTTCTTGATCGTGACCCCGCTCAGTTCGGTGTCGACCAGGGCGGTCCGCTGGAATGACGTGACCGGGGTGGCCCATCGGACGATCTCGTCGACCGCGGTTACCGGGCGCTGCGCCTTGTACAGCTCCCACTGGTCGGGGAACTCGGCAAAAGCCGTCATACCGTGGGTGATCGAGTTGCGGGTGGTCTCATTACCGGCCACCGCGAGCAGGATCACGAAGAAGCCGAACTCGTCGTCGGAGAGCTTGTGCCCGTCGACATCGGCCTGCACCAGCTTGGTCACCAGATCGTCGCCCGGATTGGCCGTCCGGTCGGCGGCCATCGCCATGCCGTACATGATCAACTCGCCGGCGGCGCCCTGCGGATCGTTGCGGGCGAACTCGGGATCCGCTTCGCCCACCATCTGATTGGACCAGTCGAACAGCTTCTTGCGCTCGTCCTGTGGCACACCCATCAGGTCGGCGATGGCCTGCAGCGGCAGCTCGCAGGACACCTGCTCGACGAAGTCGCCGGAACCTTCCGCCGCGGCGGCCTTGGCGATCGCCTGGGCGCGCTCCCGCAGATTCTCCCGCAACGTTTCGACTGCCCGCGGTGTGAACGCACGGGACACGATCTGCCGCAGATGGGTATGCCGCGGCGCATCCATGTTCAGCAGGATGAACTGGCCGGTGTCCTTGTGCGACACCGCCGCATTGTCGGGGTAGCGCGGTAGTGCGGTGTTCTCCAGGCTGGAGAAGACGTCGCTGCGCCGGGAGATCTCCTTCACGTCCTTGTGCTTGCTGACGACCCAGTAGCCCTCGTCGTCGAAGCCGCCGACATCTCGCGGTTGCTCGTTCCACCAGATCGGCTCGGTCCGGCGCAGCTCGGCGAGCTCCTCGACGGGCAGCCGCTCGTTGTTGAGATCGGGATCAGTGAAGTCGAAACCAGGGGGCAGGTTAGGACTTGGCATAAAAAGCACACCTCCACACGACGTCATCTAGTACCCGGTGATACATGCCTACACCACGTACGGAGCCCTCGGTGGCGCCTTGAGGAAACTCGCAACTGAAACGTGTTCTACACCGGCGTGGACGACGCCCGTAGCGCCTCTGCGGTGGCGTCGTCGGCGGGCAGAAACGCCTCGATGCTGAGCTCCGCGGCGGTCAGGTCGAGCGCCGTCCCGAACGTCGTCACCATCGAGATGAACGTCAACAACACCCCGTCGAGCCGGTAGAGCTCCAGTGGCACCGCGACCCCGCCGAGGTCGGTCGAGCAGTCCTCGCCGCCCGGATAGGACTCGATCTCGGCCAGCAGCTCGGCCGACCCGCCCACACCGGCCTCCCTACGCAGCCGGCTCAGCAGGTGATGCCGCCACTGCGCGAGGTTGCGGATCCGTGGCGCCAGGCCGTCGGGGTGCAGCGCGATGCGCAGTGCGTTCGGCTTGTCGAGCAGATGTGCCGCCACCCCGTCGAGCAGGATTGCGGTACCCGGATTGACTTGCAGCACATCCCAATTGCGACTGACCGCCAGGCACGGAAACGGATCGTACGCCCCGAGCACCCGCTCGATTCCGGCCCGCACCGCTGCCATCCCCGGATCGTCGACGCCGCGTTCGGCGTACGCGGGCGCCAGGCCCGCGGCCAGCAGAAGATGATTCTGCTCGCGGGGCGGCACCTCGAGGGCGTCGGCCAACCGCAGCACCATCGCGCGGCTCGGCGCCGACCGCCCGCTCTCGACGAAGCTCACGTGCCGGGCCGACACATCGGCTTCCAGTGCGAGATCGAGCTGGCTGAGCCGGCGTCGGCGCCGCCAGTCGCGCAGTAGCTCACCGAATGCCGTGTCACCCACTCCGCCAGCATCTCTCACGGCAGGCCGCCGTGCCATTACCTCTCAGGTAATTGCTTCGATTACCTGAGCGGGGGACCGTGGACACCATGACGACGAACGGCGATGCACCCCCGGTCCCGAGCTGGCTGCGCTTCGTGCTCAAGTCCGACCGCGCCGGCTCGGCGTGGTACGTCGGCATGGGCTTCTTCTTCGCGCCGATACTGCTTCTGGTGACACCCTGGCCCGCGGTGACCGCGGTCATCTGGGTGGCGATCGGGCTGGCCGGACTCTGGCTGGGGCTACTCGGAGTCGCGATGGCCACCGGGCTGGCGATGGTCATGCGCTCGAATACCGAGATACCAGAAGACTATTGGCGCTCGATCGTCAACTATTAGTCGAGGACGACCGCGTTCTCCGGGCAGGCCCCGGCGGCCTCACGGGCGCTGTCCTGCAGCCCCTCCGGTACCTCGTCGAGGATGGCCTCGGCGTATCCGTCGTCGGTCATGGCGAAGACCTCCGGGCAGATCGTGGTGCAGACACCGTGGCCGCGGCAGCGGCCGTCGTCAATGCTGGCTTTCATGCGAGATCGAACTCCAGGTGCAATTCGGTGAGCCCACGCAGGATGTAGGTGGGCACGTAGTTGTAGCGGCGCGCATCGGCGGGCCCGTGATGTGCCTCGCTGATCCTGATGTCCGTGGTGCGATCGAGCAGTCGTTCCAGCGCGACACGCGCCTCGGCGCGGGCCAGGGGAGCACCCGGGCAGGTGTGGACGCCACGACCAAAAGCGATGTGCTGCCGGGCATTCGACCGCTCCGGGTCGAAGGTGTTGGGATCGGTGAAACGACGGGGGTCCCGGTTGGCCGCGGCCTGGACCACCATCAGCGTGGACCCGGACGGCACGTCGACGCCGCCGAGGGTGACCGGCACTTTCGACAACCGGAAGTCGCCCTTCACCGGGCTCTCGAAACGCAGCGCCTCCTCGATGAAGTTGCCGACCTTGGAGCGATCCGCCCGCAGCATCGCCTGGATGTCGGGACGGTCGCCGAGGATCTGCAGCGCGGCACTGAGTAGCCGCACCGTGGTCTCCTGACCGGCCGAATACAGGTTCGCGGCAACCCGGGCCACGTCGCCGGGATCGGGCACCGAACCGTCCGGGAACGTCGCCGCGGCCATCTCCGTCAACACGTCGCCGCGCGGGTTGGCGCGACGGTCCACGATGTAGGCGCTGAACTTGTCGTAGAGATATTCGAGCGGGGACTTGGCCAGCGCCTCACCCTTGACGCTGCCGATGCCGCCGCCGTGGTGCGCGCCGCTGGCCATCTCCCTGACGAACTCGTCGCGATCGGCATCGGGCACACCGAGCAGATCGGCGATGATCATCAGCGTGAACGGCTGGGCGAAGCCCGAGATCAGCTCACCGGTCGAACCGACCAGGTAGTCGTCGAGGGCCCGGTCGACCATCGTCTCCATCGCGTCCTCGTTCTGCTTGAGGCGCTTGGGCGTGATCAGCCGCATCAACAGGGCCCGGTGATCGGTGTGCACGGGGGGATCCAGCGCCGGCAGCTGATCGTTGAACGGCAGCTCATCCCGGTGTGCGGCAATGAGTTCGGCGACATCGTCGCGTCCCTCGACCGGCACCGGGAAGCCGGGAAAGGGGCCCGTCACCGCGATGCACGACGAGAAGCGGTCAGCGTCGCCGGCGACCTCGGTGCACTCCTCCCAGCCGGTCACCATCCATACGCCCTTGTGCGGTTCCTTCGACACCGGGCAGCGGGCATGCAGGGCTTCCAGATAGGGATACGGATCGGCGACCACATCGCGATCCATGAAGAAGTTCACGCTGTCGACATCGGTCACTGAGAAATCCCTTCACCCGGAAGCTGCCATACGATCGGCTAGGAGAATGCTAGTCGATCGTATGGTAGATTACTAGCCGATCGTAAAGCTGGGCGAAGGGAGTTGGCCGTGAGCGCAGTCGCTGTGGTCAGCACAGGCCCTGCCCCCGACACCCGGCAGCGGCTCATCGACGCCGCCATCGCGCTGTTCATCCGGCACAGTTTCGCCGGCACCTCGCTACAGATGATCGCCGACGAGCTCGGCTTCACCAAAGCCGCTATCTACCACCACTTTCGGACCCGCGAGCAGCTCCTGACCGCGGTCCTGGAGCCGATCATCACCGAAGTCGCAGCGGTGGTCGACGACGCCGAGCGCCAACGTGGCGTGCATGCCCGCGCCGAACGGATGATCAACGGCTACGCCCGGCTGGCGGTCCAGAGCCCGATGCTGGTTTCGGTGCTGGCGTCCGACCCGAGCGTGCACACCGTGCTGAAGGCAAACCGCGAGTGGACGCACATCATCTCGCGGCAGATGGCCCTGCTCGCCGACGTCCATCCCGGCCCGGAAGGCTTCATCCGGGCGCAATTCGTCTTCGCCGGGATCGCCGGTTCGGCCGACCCCAAACGCGAGGCCGACGACGACTGGCTGCACGGCCAACTCGTCGACGCCGGCCGGCGTGCGCTGGGACTGCGCACGCCGCGGCGAACACACTAGCTTCGCAACACTTTTGAATTACCAGGCGGTGCGGCCGCCAGAAAGGGGACGCTTGTGTCCACCACGAAGACGGCATTGGTGACCGGCGGCGGTTCGGGGATCGGTGCGGCAATCGCCAACCGGTTGCGCGCCGACGGCTACAACGTGGCGATCGTCGACCTGAATCCGACGGACTCGGACTTCTCCTACGTCGCCGATGTCACCGACCGCGCGCAGATCGACGCCGCGCTCGCCGAAGTCCACGCCGCGCTGGGGCCGGTCACCATCCTGGTCAACGCCGCGGGCAAGGACAGCTTTCGCCGTTTCCTCGACCTCAGCTTCGAGGAGTGGCAGCGGACCGTCGACATCAACCTGCACGGCGTCTTCCATACCATCCAGGCCGTGCTGCCCGACATGATCGAGGCGGGCTGGGGTCGCATCGTCAACATCTCGTCCTCGAGCACTCACTCCGGCGTGCCGTACATGTCCGCCTATGTCGCAGCCAAGTCCGGTGTCAACGGGCTGACGAAAAGCCTTGCGCTGGAATACGGCCCGGCCGGCATCACGGTCAACGCCGTCCCGCCCGGCTTCATCGACACGCCCATGCTGCGCAAGGCCGAAGCCCGCGGAAACATGGGAGACATCCAGAAGACGATCGACGCCACTCCGGTGCGCCGCATGGGCCGGCCCGAGGACATCGCGGCTGCCTGCGCATTCTTCATCTCCGAAGAGGCCGGCTACATCACCGGTCAGATCCTCGGCGTCAACGGCGGCCGCAACACCTCGCCCGGTTAGCCGCCCGGCTTCGTCGTCGTCGGGGTCACCGACGATGTCACCGTGACGGTCGTGGTGCTCACCGTCGTCGTCGCGCTGCCCGATGTGGTCGCGCTCGACGAGGTGCTCGACTGCGAGAAGCTGGCTTCCTTGAACTCGATCCACGAATCCTTGTAGATGACGTCGTCGCCGGAGGACACCAGGATCTGGGTCGGCGAAACCGCATACGTGACACCGTCATTGGAGGCGACCAGCGTGCCGTCGGAGCTACGGGTGATCGGCAGGTGCAGGGGAGCGTTGTCCGACAACCGCACGCCGCGGTACTCGAGTCCGCCGTCGCGGTTCACGCATATCACCACCAGCGACTTGGTGGTGCGGCCGTACGCCATCAACGTCTGGTTCTCGTCGCAGCGCGCGAGGGTGTCCACGTAACCCTTCGCGTCGGCCTGATACGACACCGGCGCACCGGAGGTCGACGTCGTCGACGTCGATGTGGCACTCGTCGTGGCAGTGGTCGTCGCGGTCTCCGAGGTGGCCGACGCCGACGCGGACGTCGTCAACGTGGTCGGCGCGGCCTGCGCGACGGGCAGAGTGTCCGATACGCCGGACGTCACGCTCACCCCGACCACGAGCCCTACCGCCGAGACAGCGGCGCCGATCCCCAGCCAAGGCAAGAACTTCGATGACATGGCCTAAGCGAACCACCTCGCGCGACAATTACCGCGCTGGTGCGACGGCGTTTCGGCCAGTAATTCAGGCGGTCGGTTCGATGGGTGTCGAGTCGTGGGTCAGTACCGCCCACAGCAAGCCCGCGGCATGCCGGGCCTGGTCGGTCGGCACGATGGGCGATCCGGCCGCGGGCTGCTCGGCCGGCGATCCGCTGATGTGTTCCACCAGCGCCACCGCCAGGGATCGCAGCTTGACGTTCGATTCGTGGCTGGCCCGGCGCAAGGTCGCCCACGCGGCGTCGGCGTCGCAGGCCAGCCGGCCCATGATCGCGCCTTTTGCCTGCTCGATGGCGCCGCGGGACTGCAGCACCGCCAACATGTCGGCGATCGCGGTGCCGTCACCTTCGGCGCCCGCGGACACCATCGCCGCGGAGACCAGCTGCTCGTATCCGATCAGCGTGGTCACCGTGCCGGCCGTCGCCGGCCGGTCCAGCACGCACGACAGCACGACCGTGCCGTCGGCCTTCCACACCCCGGGCACCGCGACCGAGCCCCGCACTTCCCGCCACGCCGCGCTGTGTTCGGGGATCCGGGCTTCCATCGCCGGCTGGGTCAGGTCCGGCCAGCGTTCGTCGGACCACAGATCCAGGCTCAGCACCGGCATCTGATGGATGAACGCGTCGACGACCGGGCCGCCCAGCCCCGCCAGCTGGGCTTCCACCACCTCGCCGCCGTAGCCCCGGGCCGCGAGCAGCGTCATCTCATCTTCGTCGAGACGGCGGTCGTGCATGGTGATCGCCAGCCCGACCGCGTCCGGCAGGTCCAGGTGAACGCGTTCGAGGATCCGCTCGAACAACTCACCTTGCTGGGACAGGTCGCGCCGATGAAACTCGGGGACAGGCATGGTGTTCGGCTCACTCCTTGGTGACGACGGTGGCCACCCGGTCCAGGCCGGAGATCGCCAGCAAGGTCCGGATCGGGCCTTCGGAGGCGACGATCATCGTGAGTTCCGTGGTGGCCGCCAGGGCGAACAGGGCGCGCACCGCGGCGCTGTCGCAGTAGCTGACGTCGGCAAGGTCCACGGTCAGGGTGGCGGAGTCCGCCGCCGCCTTGCCCATCACGTCCTGGAATTCGCCGACGTTGGCCAAGTCGATCTCACCGGCGGCGACCACGTGCGGTGTGTCCAGATCGGGGACCACCGTGACCCGGAACTGGGCCTCTGCCATCAGCGCAACTCCTCGAGCTTCTCGACGGTGGTCAGCACAACTGTAGGCCCGACGCTGCGGGCCGTTGTCATGATCATCGTGTCGGAAGCACAAAAGGCAACACATGCCTTTGCCACAGAACGTCTCCCGTCGTCCTCTCCACCCCCGACGACGCAATCGCCGCAGCTTAGCAAGCTTCGGTGCGGGCGGAGAGGGCGGCAAAGGCAAAATCTGCGGAGCCGTCACAATATGCGGTAACCGGCACGCCTTTCGGGTTTCACCCAAAGCACACCTGCCCCAGCCGTTAGGCTTCTGCGCAGGGCCGGCGGGGGCACTAGGGCCCGCGGTAGAGAACTAGAGGGTGGATAGATGCTCCGCGAATTCGTCATCGCAGCAGCCGTCGCGGGCACCGCGCTGGCAGTGGCGCCGGTTGCCGCCGCCGATGAACCTCATGGGCCGTTCCCGGGCGATCCGCCGGGAATGAACTACGAGGCCTACCTGAGCGCACCGTGCTATCAGTGGGACCGGTTCGCGTTCGGCCGCGGACCCGGTGGCGAACCGTTGCAGTGCCGCTGGATTCCCGGCCAGTCTCCGATCGGCATGGACCGTCCGCCGGAGGGTGTCGGCTTCTGGGTGCTCTCGCCCAAGATCTACGGCGTACAGGCTGTCGGCTCGCCGTGCCCGGGCTCGCAGGCCGCGGCCCAGTCGCCCGATGGCCTGCCGATGCTGTGCCTGGGTGCGCAGGGCTGGCAGCCGGGATCGATGCATTCCGGTGACTGGGGCAACGGGAACGACTTCTATCCCGCCAGCTGAACATGACAGTGCCGCCAGGGTGATCACCCTGGCGGCACCATCACTGCTGTACTAGACCGACGCGTTGAGCTCTTCGAGCCGGCCGGTGGCCTCCAGGTACTCCTGCACCCAGCGCTGAATCACCGTCGAGGTCTTCTCGACCTTGGTGAACTGGCCGACGACCTGGCCGATCGGATTGAACGCGACGTCGACGCTCTCGTTCGGGTACTTGTGCGTGGCGGCGACGGCCATCCCGGAAACCATGTACTGCAACGGCATTCCGAGCGGCTTGGGGTTGCCCTCCTTCTCCCAGGCCTCGGTCCACTCGTTGCGCAGCATGCGCGCGGGCTTACCGGTGAACGAGCGGCTGCGCACGGTGTCGCGGCTCTCGGCCTTGGCGTACGCGGCGTGCTGGACCTCGGTGTGCTCAGACTCCTCGACCATGACCCACTGCGATCCGGTCCACGCGCCCTGGGCGCCCAGCGCCAGCGCCGCGGCGATCTGCTGGCCGCTGCCGATACCGCCGGCGGCCAGCACCGGCACCGGGGCGACGGCCTTGACGACCTGCGGCCACAGCACGATCGAGCCGATCTCGCCGCAGTGTCCGCCGGCCTCGCCACCCTGGGCGATGATGATGTCCACACCGGCTTCGGCGTGCTTCTTGGCCTGCGACGGCGACCCGCACAGCGCGGCGACCTTGCGACCCTCGGCATGGATGTGCTTGATCATCTCCGCAGGCGGGGTGCCCAGCGCGTTGGCGATCAGGGTGCACTTCGGGTGCTTGAGCGCGACCTCGACCTGCGGGGTGGCGGTCGCTTCGGTCCAGCCCAGCAGCCCCATGGCGTCGTCGTCGCTGTGCTCGACCGGCACGCCGTGATCGGCGAGGACCTTCTTGGCAAAGTCGATGTGCTCCTGGGGCACGAGGTCGTTCAGCGTCTTCTTCAGCACCTCGGGCGACAGGTCGGTGGAGTCCATGCCCTCGTACTTGTTGGGGATGACGATGTCGACGCCGTAGGTGTGGTCGCCGATGTTCTCGTCGATCCACTTCAGCTCGATCTCGAGCTGTTCGGGAGAGAAGCCGACCGCACCGAGGACGCCGAAGCCGCCGGCCTTGCTGACGGCGACGACGACGTCACGACAGTGGGTGAACGCGAAGATCGGGAACTCGATATCGAGCTCGTCGCAGAGGGCAGTGTGCATGGAACCGGCTCCTTCAAGCGGGGGCATAAGCAGACTGGAACGTGTTCTAGTTTAGTACGCCGCCGCTCGGCGATTTGCAGGTATCCACCATCAGCGGGTGGACGAATGGCTATCGGCCCAGCCAGACCAGCCAGAGCACCAGAAATGCCAGCATGCCCACCCCGCACACGATGTGGTCGCGGTAGATGCCCCGGGCCAGGCGGCTCTGCTCGGCGGTGGTGCCGATGCGCCGACCGAGTCGCACAGCGTTCGGGACGGTGCGGATCAGCGCGAGCGCAACCGGTCCACCGGCCAGCACCGCCGAGACGCCGAGAAGCCATGCCGGACTCGTGCCGGACACCGCCTCGGCGACCAACGCGCCCAGCAGGAGAGCCATCACGACCGCGATGAGCCCACTCATCGGCTGCGAAGTCGTGGTGGCCCGGCGGTAGTACCCCGCGATCGACGCCAGCACCGGCTCGGGAAGTTGCTCGCCGCCACGGCCGGCCGAGCCGATCTGACTGTCGAAGATCAGGTCCATCCACAGCACCGCGAGCAGAAACCCGCTGCATGCGGTCAGCAGAGAAGGAAACACACCCATCGCGGCTCCGCCCTTGAACTCGCGCTGAAAGGAGTAGCGTTTGATTGTCTGCTCTTAGCGGGGGTCCGCCATGGTTTTCTCGAGGCCGGCATTGATGGCCGTGATCGCACTGGCGCTGATGTTCGTGCCCATCGCACCCACAACACCACCGGCCGCGGCCACACCCGATTGCACCAACGGCGTCGTCCCACTCAACCCGTACGTGCCGAACTGCGGTCTACCACCGCGAAAAACTCAGGTGATCGGCGCGGCACCCGATGCCGGGGCACTCATCGCATGCCGCCACAACCCGATCTGCCTGTCGTACTACGTGAATTACCCGGGCACCCTGATCGTCCCGGGGTATCGCCCCTAAGCCTTCGAGCCGACACGTGCGCCGACGACGAACGAACCGCCGACCACCAGCAAGCCGACCACGGCCAACGGAATCGACCAGCCCCGCCGCGAGGAGACCGCCGACTGGCACTGCGCCACAAAGTCGGTGTGCGGCACGATCTCGTTGAGGATCGGCACATTCGCGACGATGCCCTTGTCGTTGGCTTGGCGTGCCGATGACAGGTCTTCGGAGACCGCGTTGCCGCAGCCGATGCTGCCGCCATTGCCGTCTGACGTGGAAACCGGGACCAACAACGCGATCACTCCGGCAACCAGGAGTACCGCGCCCACCAGAAGGATCAAGCGCCGAACGGACATGTCCGTGCCTCCTTACGCATCCGTCGAAATTGGTGCTGGGTAACTACCCGGGCGCCACATCGACCAAACGCACGGCTCAGGGCTTGGCGAACAGCTCCACTTCGGACACCAGCGGCAGGTTCAGTGTGGTGCGGATGCCAGGCGGGGCGGCGATCACGGCGGGGATGGCATTGACGATGCGGCCGGCGGCGCCGGCAATCGCGGCCTGGTTGTGGTCGCCGTAACTGCTGCTCGGGACGATGTCCACCGCGTACGAAGGCTCACCGGTGATTTCGATGCGGTACGAGCCGCCGCCAGCTGCGGGCTGTGGCAAATCCGGACGCAGATCGGGGCGCAACCGGGTGATGTGCTCGATGACGATCGCGGGGTGGCCGTTGACCATTCCGCGGATCTCGAACTGCAGGACGGCCAGGGTGCCCTTGGCGACATGACCGACCGCGATGTCGAAATCCTCTGGCGCGGGTTCGCGTTGGTACGACTCGGTGATCTCGTCGACCTCGATGCCCAGGCCGGCGGCCAGCTGCCGGATCGCCGTGCCCCAGGCGATGCTGAGCACTCCGGGCTGCAGCAGCATCGGGATCTCGTCCATGGAGCGGGCAAAACCCATGTAGTGCATGACTTCTGCGCCGTCGTAGGACGCGTAGTCGTGGATCTCCATGCATCGCACCTGCTCGATGCGCTGACAGGTGCTGGCCAGCGCGAGCGGGATCAGATCGTTGACGAAGCCCGGGTCGACACCGCTGACGAACAGGCTCGAATTACCTTGTCGGGCCGCGTCTTCCACTCTCTGGATGTACTTGTCGGGCATCACGCCCCAGGGGTACTGCAGCAACCCGGGCGATGAACCGACGACATTGATGCCGGCGGCCAGGATCTTGCGGACGTCCTCCATCGCCTCGGGCATGCGGGTGTCGCCCATCGCGCAGTAGACGGCACATTCGGGTTCGGTGGCCAGCACGGCGTCGAGGTCCTTGGTCGCCAGGATCCCGGTCTTCACGTCGAGGCCGGCCAACTCGCCCGCGTCCTTACCCACCTTCTCGTCGGCGGACACACACAGCCCGGCGAGCTCGAAGCTCGGGTTCTCGATGAGTTCGCACAGGGCTAACCGCCCGACGTTTCCGGTGCCGATGTGGGCAACGCGGATGGCCATACATTCTCCTGACGCTCGGGGCTGCGGTCGGTTCAGTATGCGCACTCGGCGCCGAAACTGGAACAGGTTCTACCTCGCGCGGAGCGCTACCGGTAGCCTGACGCCTCATGGGACGCGTAGACGACAAAGTGGCCATCATCACCGGCGGCGCACAGGGGATGGGAGCCGCTGACGCGCGGATGCTCGTCGCCGAGGGCGCCAAGGTCGTGATCGGGGACATCCTCGACGACAAGGGCAAGGAACTCGCCGACGAGCTGGGCGACGCCGCCCGCTACGTGCACCTCGACGTGACCGAGGCCGACCAGTGGGCGGCCGCCGTCGAGACCGCGATCAGCGAATTCGGCAAGGTCAACGTGCTGGTCAACAATGCGGGCATTGTCCAGGTGGCGCCGCTGAAGTCACTCGATGTGGAGCGGTGGAAGCGGGTCCTCGACGTCAACCTGACCGGCGCCCTGCTGGGAATCCAGGCGGTGCTGCCGTCGATGAAGGAATCAGGTGGCGGCTCGATCATCAATGTGTCGTCCATCGAGGGCATGCGCGGCGCGTCCTGGGTGCACGCCTATGTGGCGTCCAAGTGGGGCCTTCGCGGCCTGACGAAGTCGGCCGCTCTCGAGCTGGCGTCGGACAACATCCGGGTGAACTCGGTGCACCCAGGCTTCATCCGCACCCCGATGACCAAGCACCTGCCCGAGGACATGGTCAGCGCGCCGCTCGGGCGCCCCGGCCAGCCGGAGGAAGTCGCCACCTTCATCGTGTTCCTGGCCAGTGACGAGTCGTCGTTCTCCACCGGTTCGGAGTATGTGGTCGACGGCGGTCTGATCACGGACGTGCCGCACCGCGCGATGCCCTAGCCGCGTCGGCGAGTTCGCAGCGCCAGCGACGACAGCGCCGCACCCAGTGCCGCCCGCCCAAGTGCGGGAAAGTGACCCAGCACGTGCGCGGCGCCGCTGCGCCGGCCGGGGATGCTCAGGTGCAGCACCGGCCAGTTGTTGGCGGCGGCCTTGGCCGCCAGGCCGGGGCGCGGGTTGACCGGTCGCGGATGGCCGACCAGTGCCATCAGCGCGCCGTCCTCATCCCCGTCGGCGTAGAAGTAGCTACCCGCCAGGTCGATATCGTTGGCGGCGCAAAACCGTTGCACCGCAGCGGCTTTGTTCCGGCCCCACACGATGGGCTTGGTGATGGTGCCGGTGAGCCTGCCGTCGTCGTCGAGTTCGAAGGTGTTGCACACGACGTGATCGATGCCCAGTGCGCGGGCCACCGGCTCGGCGTGGATGGTCAGGGCCGACGAGCTGAGCACGATGGTGTGACCGCGATCCCGGTGCGCGGCCACGATCTCGCGCATCAACGGGTACACCCGGGCGGCCACCTGTTCGGCATAGAGCCGTTCGCCGATCTCGTCCAGTTCGACCAGTGACTCGCCACGCAGGTATCCCGCGGCCCGAACCAGCAGGCGCTCGAACTGCATCCGGCCGAGCTTGTAGCGCACCGACGCCTCGATGACGCCCATGACCTCGCCGATCCTGGCCTGCCCCCGGCGGACCCGGTCACTGGCGTGGGCGGTCGCGGTGAACCCGGCCACCAGGGTCCCGTCGAGATCGAAGAACGCACCGACGGCATCGCCGGGAGGGCTCCCGGCGATCTGGGCGAGCGGATCCGTTGACAGGGTCACCACACCATCATGCCGATTCTCACCCGACGGCGACTGTCACCGGTCCGCCGTCACGCTTGGCACCGGCCACGACCTGGGCCGGGATCCGGAAAACCCGGCCAGGCGAAGCCGGCCAGGGCAGCCGCTTGCGGGCCAGCAGGGTCCCACCCTGATGTGCGGTGACGACGGGACTGCGCACCAGGGTGTCGGTCCACGCCAGCAGTCGGTCACGTGGGGGGGCATTGTCGCCCAGCAGGCCGGGACTGATCCACCGCAGCGGCGCCTGGGCCACCAGGCGCACGCCGGCCTGGGGCTCGTGGCGCCCAGCCAGATAGGCGCCGACCTGAGCGGCGACGTGGCGGCCGTCGAGGGCAGCGACGTCGGCCGTGTCCACCGGGTGCACCAGGTTGCCAACGGCGAACACCCCGGTTCGGCTGGCACGCAACGCCGTATCGACGATGGGACTGCCGGCCCGGGCATCCATGGCGAGGCCGCCCAGCCGGGCGAGCTCATGGTCGGGGATCCAGTCGCCGGTCAGGATCAGGGTGTCGCAATCGACGATCCGCCGTGCGCCGGTGTCGATGTTCTCGATCTCCACGGCGCGCAACGCCGCAGCGCCGACGACGCGGCTCACCCTGGTCCGGGTGGCCACCCGCACACCCAGTGCGGCGCGGGCCGCGACGGTGAACGCTGTGTAGGACTCCGGACGCGGGTGCTCGGTGGTCATGAGCACGGTGCGGCATCCGGCGTGGCGCAGCGTGAGAACCGCTGAGTAGCTGACCAATTCGGCACCGACGACGACGGCCCGGCTGCCGACGCCCCGCCCGTGCAGATGCACCAGGTTCTGCAGATGTCCGGTGGTGTAGATGCCCGCGGGCCGATCCCCGGCGATCAACCGTGCGGGCCGTGACCGTTCGCGGGCACCGGTGGCCAGGACCACCGCGCCGGCATCGATCACCTCGCGCCCGCGCGGTGAGGTCACCTCCAGAGCGTGGTCGCCCGCCCAGCCGGTGACCATGGTGTCGGCGCGAATCTCGGCACCCGCGGCCGATGCGTGGGCCACCAGCCGGCGCGCGTAATCCGGTCCGCTCAGCACCGTCCGCAGATCGCGGATACCGTAGCCGAGGTGGTCGCTGTGCCGGGGGATGCCACCGGCGGCCGATTCCCGTTCCAGGACAACGACATTGTGGCGGGCGGCGAGTGCGGCCGCCGCGGTGAGTCCGGCAGGACCGCCGCCGACGATCACGACGTCGACTGTCATCGCAGCGCCTCGAACAGGTGCTGCACTTCGGCGCCGCAGAAGAACCCCTGGCAGCGGCCGTTCATGACCCGGGTGCGCCGGCGCAGGCCGTCCAGGCCCGCCGGCGGGATCACCGCGTGGCAGGCGTCACGCAATTCTCCTTCGGTCACGCGTTCGCAGAAGCAGACGATCCGCCCGTATGCCGCATCGGATTCGATCGCCTGGGCATCCCGATAGGGCCGCACGAATGCCTCACCCAGGTTGGGCATTCGCGGCGGGGCGGGCAGCTCGGTTCGCGGCTCGGCGTCCAGACCGGCGTCGCCGAGCACCTCCAGCACATACTCGGCAATCGCCATGCCCGCGGTCAACCCGGTGGAGCGGATGCCGCCGACCAGCAGGTAGCGCTGGGCGGGATCGGCGTCGATCAGGTAGTCACCGTGGTCGATCGCCGCCCGAAGGCCCGCGTAGGTGGCGGTGATCTCCTCGTCGAGCAGCCGCGGCATCAGCCGAATACCCTTGTCCAACAGCGATTGCAGGCCGTCGCGGCTGGTGCCGGTGGCGGTGCGGTCGGCGAGGTCTTCGGAGGTCGGGCCCAGCATCACGTTGCCGTAGATGGTCGGGCTGACCAGCACGCCCTTACCCCGCGCGGTCGGCACCGGCAGCACGATGGTGTCGACCAGCGGGCGGGCCAGCTTGTCGTAGACGATCAGCTCGCCGCGGCGGGGGGTGACGGTGAACCGGGAGAAGCCGAACTGCGCGTCGATCACGTCGGCGCCGAGCCCGGCCGCGTTGATCACCCATCGTGCGGTGATCGCGCCTGCCGAGGTGTGCAGCGTGGTGGCGGCTTCGCCGACGTCGGTGGACTGCACACGGCACCCGCGATGCAGTGCCACCCCGCGATTCACCGCATCGGTTGCCAGGGCGAGGTTGACCGTCCAGGTGCAGATGATGGACTCGTCGGGCACGGTCAGCCCGCCCAATGCGCCCGGCCCGAGGTTCGGGACCCGTTCGTATACCGTTGCGGCGTCGACGAGTTCGCAGTCGGGATACTCGTTGGCCTCGGCCTGGGTCTTGAGTGCGGGCAGGGTGTTCAGCTGCTCGTCGTCCCAGGCCACCAGGAGCGCGCCGGTTCGTTCGACCGGGATGCCGGTCTCGGCAGCGTATTCCGAGAGCAGCGCGTGGCCGCGCCGAACCAGACGCGACTCCAGCGTGCCGGGTTTGGCGTCGAATCCGGTGTGCAGGATCGCGGTGTTGGCCTTGCTGGTGCCGTCGCCGACATCGGCTCGGGCCTCGATCAGAGCCACCGACAGCCGGCGGCCGCCGAGCTCGCGGGCGATCGCCGAACCGACGATGCCCGCGCCGATCACCACCACGTCGTAGTCGGTGCTCATGGCGCCGCCGGGTAGGTGGTGACGGCCAGATCGCGCCAGCGGCAACGGAATTCCTCGGCGCGCGCGGGGTCCCAGTGGGGTTCGAAACTGGCTGCCGCGCTCCAGGTTCCGGCCACGTCGGCGAGGCTGCGGGCGGGCTCCAGACTGAGCCGGGCCAGTGCGGCCGCGCCGAGGGCGGTGGCGTGCGCGGAGGGATAGACGTCCACGGGCACCTGCACAATGTCGGCACAGGCCTGCATCAGCACCGCGGACTGGGTCAGGCCGCCGTCGGCGCGCAGTCGGGTCAGCGGCGCCCGCGTGTCGGCGCCGATCGCCGTCACCAGCTCGGCGATCTGCGCGGCGATGCCCTGCAGGACGGCGAGCACCACATGGCCGCGGCCGCTGGCCAGGGTCATGCCCGAAAGCGTTGCGGTGGCGCCGGATTGCCACCACGGCGCGGCCAACCCGGCCAGCGCGGGCACGCACAGAATCCCGTCACTGTCGGCGGCCGCGACGGTGTCCAGCTCGTGGGCGCCGGCGATGATCCCCAGCGACGACAGCCACCGCACCGCGGAGGCGGCGGTATAGACCTGGCCGTCGACGCAGAACGTGTCCGCGCCACCGACCCGCCACGCGACCGACGTGGTCAGCCCCGACGACGAGCGCACCGGGTCGGCACCGCAGTTCGCCAGCAGGAACGCGCCGGTGCCGAAGGTGCACTTGGCCATTCCCGGCTGCAGGCAGCGTTGCGCCAGCAGTGCCGCCTGCTGGTCGACCACGATCCCGCCGACCGGCGTCTCGGCACCGAAAGCAGTTGTCAGCCCGATGATTTCGTCGTTGCCGGCGATCCTGGGCAGTTGTTCGTCGGCCAGCCCGAACAGCGTCAGCAGCTCGTGGTCGAAGTCGGCGCCGCCGAGTTCCACCAGCAACGAGCGGCTGGCGGTGGTGGCATCGGTGACGAACTGCCCGGTGAGCCGGTGCAGCAGCCAGGTATCGGATGTGGTGACCACACCGCCGGTTTCCACGTTGCGGCGCAGCCAGCTCATCTTCGGGGCGGTGAAGTACGGGTCGAGCACAAGCCCGGTGCGCGCGGCGATCATCTCGGCGTGCTCGCCCAGTTCGGCGCACAGCCCCTCGGCCCGGCGGTCCTGCCACACGATCGCCTGGGTCAGCGGCTCACCGGTGGACCGATCCCAGGCCAGCACCGTCTCACCCTGATTCGCCAGCGACACCGCGGTGATGGGCCGGCCGGCCTGGGCCACGGCCGCACGCCCGGCCGACAGCACCGACTCCAGGAGCTCGCCGGGGTCCTGTTCGACACCACCGCCCGACAGGTACCGCGGATGCACCGCCACCTCGGCCAGCCCGACCAGCCCCTCGGCCGGGTCCACCACGATCGCTTTGGTGCCCGAGGTGCCCTGGTCGATGGCGAGGACCGTCACGGCAGCCATACAACCACGCGGCGGGGAATGACTCGGGTCACACGGCGTTGGACCCGGACATGAAGCTCAACGATGCGGCCCGCGCGCTGATCGGCTCCGGCGCCGATGCCACCCTGGTCACCCTCAACCCGGACGGCAGCCCCCAGGTGTCGGTCGTATGGGTGGCACTGCAATCCGGCGAGGACGGCGACGAGCTGGTGACGGCTCACCTGTCCGAGCACCAGAAGGTCCGCAACGTGCGCCGCGACGGCCGCGTCGCGCTGACCATCGTCTCGACCACACCCGGAGAGGTCATGCGCCCCTATCTGTCGGTGAAGGGCACCGCCCGCATCGAGGACGGCGGCGCACCCGAACTGCTGCGCGAGCTCGCCTCGGTCATGGTCACCGACGAGAGTGTCGTGTTCCCACCCGCCGGTGCCCCGCCGGGATATCTGACCCGGATCAGGATCGACTCAATCGGCGGCGTCGGGCCCTGGCTGGACTGACGCTTCGGTCGCGCCGGGGGCCCGGGTCTTGGCCTTGGCTTCCAGTTCCTCTTCCCACGCGCCCTCGTCGCGACCGAGTGCGATCGTCGCGGTGGCCATCGCGGCGAACGCGACGGCCAGTGCCACCGCCGCCGGCTTGCTGACCGCCAGGTGCTCTTCGAGCACCACCTCGCCGAGAAACACGGCGACCACCGGTTCAAGCACCAGCATCGCCGGGACCGAGGCGCGCAGCGATCCGGCGTGAAAGGCCGACTGCTGCAACAGGGTGGCGATGATCCCGACGGCGATCACCACATAGAGCACCGGGGTGGTCATCAGCCGCAGCATGCTGCCCTCGCGGACGATGTGCATCACGAGTTTGGTCAGCACGGCCACCACGCCGAAGAGCACGCCGACACCGACCGCCAGCAGAAGCGCGCGTCGCCAATTCGACAGCCGCAGGGACACCAGTAGGCACCCGGCCACGAACAGCAGGCTGATCCCGGCCACCACGATGGCGGGCAGCTCGGAGCCTTCGTAGTCGCCGGGTTTGGTGCGAGCCAATGACACGAACACCGCCAGCGCGATCGTCAGCACCACGGCCCAGATCCACTCGTGGCGGGAGACCCGCCGGTGGGCCAGGCGTGCGCTCAGCGGCAGTGCGAACAGCAGCGCCGAAACCATCAGCGGGGCCACCAGCAGCAGCGACCCGTAGGCCAGCGCGACCGCCTGGAAGGCGTACCCGGTCACCGCGGAGGCGGTACCCGCCCACCACAGCGGTCTGCGCAGCAACGTGGACCACATGACCGTGCTGACGCCCTGATCGTGGGGCACGTCCATGGTGGCCCGCTGGCGCACGACGATGCCGATCGCGGCGAACACCGCAGCGGCAAGGGCGGCTGCCACCACGAGAGCGTGCTGCAGCAAGATCCGTCCCTTCGGAGTGTGTTGTGAGGTGTCGACGCTTAGGACCGAATGTAGGGCACGCGAGCCGACGATGACCTGTCGCAGGCTCGGCCTGCGTGTCAGCGAACCTGTACGACCACCGGCGTGCTGTTGTAACCGGTCACCCTGACCCAGCTCGGGACGGGTCCGGAGTCGGGCACCCGGCCGGTGATCTGGACGGTGTCGCCGGGGAACACGGTCACGTAGTTGTCGTCGTACTCGATCGGCAGGATCTCGTCGGCCAGCGGACTGGACAGCAGCTCGGCGCGGTCGAAGAACGCGATGTTGGGCGTCGGGTTGTGCAGGTTGATCGTGACGTCGCGCCCACCGTCCTGACCGGCCGTGGCGGTGACGTCCAGCGGCACCTTGGGCATCGAGTTCAGCGCGGTCATATCGGCCCAGCTGACCTGGTTGGAGTTGAACGCGGCGTCGTTGGCAGGCGGTCCGACGTCGTCGGCCTGCCGCGACTGCCAGTACACGTTGTCGGCGACGACGGCGCCGGACGGGTCGAGCAGTTCGGCGCGCACGAAGAACACGGGGGAGTCGGCGGGGCCCGGCGGCAGCGTCATCGCCGGGACCGCACCACCGGGATCGACGCTGATGTCGTCGGAGGCGCGGTCGTCGCGCAGTACGCCCTTCAGGTCGTAGGTGCGCACCCGCACGCGCAGGTTCTCCTTCGAGTCCGGCGTCTGGTTGACGACGGTCACCCTGGCCTGCCGGTGGTTGCCGGTGGCGTAGGAGTCGAACACCACCGACAGCGGCTGCAGGCCCTTCTTCGCGCCGTAGTAGGCACCGCCTGGACGCAGGTAGTAGTCGAAGATGTTGCCGAAGAACGACGGCCAGTGGCTGTTGAGCATCCAGTAGATCGTCATCTTGTGGCCGTCCCAGCCATTGGCGGCGAACGACTCGAATTGCGCGCGAGTGGCCTCGTAATGCGCCAGTTGGGCCTTGTCGGCGAACATCCGGGCGTTGGTCGACGGGCCGTAGCGGCGGTCGATGACCCGCTGCACATTGGCCAGCCGCGAGTTCTGCGGATCGGACCCGGCGTGGAAGAACCAGGTGTCGTTGATCGGCCACAGCTTGTCCGGCGGAATGAACTTCCGCAGGCTCGCGAATGGCGGGATGTGTTCGTTGTCGCCCTGTTCGGCCGACGATCCGCGGGCGGCCCCGTACTCACCGGCGAACCAGTAGGACGGCGGTCGCCACGTGTAGGGGCCTGCCATCTGGATGCCGTCCCACACCGGCTGACCCTCGGCGTCCCGGTTCATCTGCGACACCGTGTCGACGGTGGCGTTCTGCCAATGCAGGTCGGACAGGATCTGGTGATAATCGGTCAGCACCTCGGCCGGCGGCCGGCCGTCACTGCCGTTGGCCCACACGAAAACCGAAGCGTGCGAACGCAGCATCGCGATCTGGCTGCGCATGCTCTCCTGCGAGACGCGTCGATCCTCGTCGTCCCACTGCTGCCATTTCTCCCACTGGTTGCAGCACATCCAGCCGTACATCAGCGGGATGCCGAGCTCGTCGGCCATCTGGACGAAGCGCTGCGAGGAGATCTTGGACTCCAGCCTCAGCATGTTCAGCCCGAGGTCCTTGACGTAGCGCAGGATCGCGGCGTCGCGGTCGGGGTCGTACTTGTAGAGCAGGTCCGGGGTGTAGGTGGCGCCGCGGACCAGGAAGTTCTTGCCGTTGACCTGGAGATAGAAATTGCCGCCGGTACCCAGGTCGGCGAACGTGTCGTCGGAGTCGCGGCCCTGGGTGATCTGGCGGATGCCGAACTTCAGAGAGGTCGACTCGGTCACTGCCTCCTGTCCAGCCCGATTCTGGACGAACTCCAGCTTCAGGTCGTACAGATCGGGACGGCCCATCGTGTAGGGCCACCACAGGTCGGGGTGGTCGACCACCAGCGCCGCGAAACGATCCGGGCTCAGCGTGATCTCCCGCTCCTCGCCGGGCATCAGCGTGACCGGCTCGTCGACATGAATGGGCGCCTTACCGTCCCGGGTGATCGTGGCCCGCAGCACGCCGCGGACCTTGTCGGCGGAGTAGTTGCGCAGCGGCGCGTAGACCGTCAGCCGAGCGCTGTCGGTGTCGGGTAGCGGAAGCTGGGTGTTCACGGTGGCGTCGCCGATGGACACCGCTCCGGATGTCTTGAGGTACACCGGTTTCCAGATCCCGGCGTTGCGGTCGGGAACGAAGGAATTGCCGTTGGCGGGGTTCTTGTCCGGACCCTGGTAACCCAGGTAGCGCCAGTTGATCCAGTCGTACCAGCTGTCCGCGAGCTCGACGCCGTTGACGTCCTGGATGGCCCGCTCCGGGGTGACCTTGACGGCCAGGGTGTTGGGCTGGCCGGGCGAAATCCAGCGGGTGACGTCGAGCTGGTGGTCGTTGTACATGCCGACGACCTGACGGCTGTCGGCCACCCGGCGGCCGTTGAGCCAGACCTCGGCGCGGTAGTTGATCCCGGTGAAATCCAGCACATAGTTGGGGTAGTCGCCCGGGGCGGTGAAGGTGGTGCGGTACCACCAATCCTGTTTGTAGAGGTCCTGTGGGACGTCCTCGAGCAGGTTCTTGCCGTAGTAGAGGTTGGGGTAGACGCCGTCGTCCTGCAGGGTCTCCAGCACGGTCGCGGGCATCCGGCGCACCGGGTGCCACGCCGCGGCGTCGTAGCCGTTGGCCGAGATCGTCGCGCCGTCCTCGGGCAGACCCTGTGCCGACGTGAGTCGCCAGCCGTCGGCCAGTTCGATGTCCTGCGCGGGCTGCGGGTGCGGGCCGCTGAACACCCGCAGATCGCCCGCGCATGCCAGCAGGATCACAATGACGAAGATCGTCCCGAGGGTCTTCGCCACCGTCCTCAAGCTCCTCGTGTCGAGATCTGCGACAGGACACCCCAGCGCAACCGATCATCTGCCGCGCGTTCATCTTGGCAGAGCGATCATGCGTGCGCCGCATCCGCTGGCCCCTCCATCATGCGCACCGACACCCCGGATGGCACCTTGGCGGCGATCGGTGCACGTCGTCGGCGGAGTTTGCGCGGACCCCGCCGAACTCGGCCCGTCGAACTACGCTTACGCCATGACCGACCTCGACCGCGCCGCCGCCCGCCGCGAGATTGCCGATGCGCTCCTGAAGGCGCTCGAACGCCGCCACGAAGTGCTCGACATCATCGTCGACGCGGATGATCGCGCCTCGGCAGTCGACGCCATCACCGCGCTGCTCGGCACGTCTCGACTGGGCAGCGAAGCCGTCCTGGGGTTGTCCTTCGACCAGGTGACCAAGGATTCCCGCGACCGCATCACAGCCGAGATCAACGACCTCAACAGCCAGCTGTCGTTCACCCTGGGTGAGCGACCGGCAAGCTCCGACGAGAGCCTGCAGCTTCGGCCGTTCTCCGACGACGACGACCGCGACATCTTCGCCACCCGCACCCAGGAGATCGGCTCGGCCGGCGACGGTTCGGGTGCGCCCGCAGGCAATCTGGACGACGAGATCCGTTCGGCGCGTAGTCGTTTGAGCGCTGAAGAGGCAGCCTGGTTCGTGGCCGTCGACGGCGAGGACAAGGTGGGCATGGTCTTCGGCGAACTGGTCGGCGGTGAAGTCAACGTCCGGATCTGGATCCATCCCGACCACCGCAAGAAGGGCTACGGCACCAGCGCCCTTCGCAAGTCACGCACCGAGATGGCCGCGGCGTTCCCCGCTGTGCCCCTTGTGGTCCGGACTCCCGGCGCGGCCCCGAGCTGAAAGGTCGATCGGTATGAACATCGCGATCAACGTCATCCTGCTTGTCGTCGGTATCGCGGTCGTTCTTGCGCTCATCGCGCTGCCGATCGTGCTGATCTACCGCGGCAAGTACCGCGCCGCCGCCGCACAGCTCGACAGCGAGCTGGCGGCCGAGACGATCATCCGACCGCTGGAGAAAGGCAACTACCGGGGCTCCACCGCACCGGGCTTCCCCTCGGTGAAGAACAGTGGCCGCATCGCACTGACCCGCAGGCGCGTGGTTTTCGTGACGTTCACCGGCACCACCATCAGTGTGCCGCTCGACACCATCACCGGAATGCGGCTGTCGAAGGTGTTCAAAGGCAGCGTGGTGGGCGGCTGGACGCATCTGGTGCTGCGCACCGCGGCCGGCGAGATCGGCTTCTACGTCCCCGACACCAGTGCCTGGCTGCAGGCGCTCGGAGAGGTCACCGGGCTGACGCCCGACCCGGTCAGCTGAATCAACACTGCGTAATCTCGCTCGGTATGAGCGTGCGCGCGGGAATCGTGGTCACCGGCACCGAAGTTCTGACCGGACGGGTGGCCGACGCCAACGGCCCATGGGTCGCCGACCGGCTGCTGGAATTGGGTGTCGAACTGGCCCACATCACGATCTGCGGGGATCGCGCGGCCGACATCGAGGCCCAGTTGCGTTTCCTGGCCGCCGAGGGCGTCGACCTGATCGTCACGACCGGCGGCCTCGGGCCGACCGCCGACGATATGACCGTCGAGACGGTGGCCCGCTTCTGCGGTCGCGAACTGATCCTCGACGCCGAGCTGGAAGCCAAGATCGCGGCCATCCTGAAGCACCTGATGGCCAGGTTCACCGGTGTCGATTTCGACGCCGTCCTCACCGCCAACCGCAAGCAGGCGATGGTGCCGGTCGACGCGCACGTGCTCGACCCGGTGGGGACCGCTCCCGGTGTCGTGGTCCCCGGTACGCCGACGGTGCTGGTCCTGCCCGGGCCGCCGCGCGAACTGCAGGCGATGTGGCCGGCCGCGATCGCGGATGACGCAGTCCAGCAGGCGATCGCCGGGCGGACCGTCTATCGCCAGGACACGGTGCGGATGTTCGGCCTGGCCGAATCCGGGCTCGCCGAAACCCTGCGCGAGGCCGAAAGCATCGCGGGCTTTGCAGATTTGGAGATCACGACGTGCCTTCGCCGCGGCGAAGTGGAGATGGTCACCCGCTACGAGCCGGACAGCGCCGAGACCTATCGACAGCTGATGGAATTGGTGCGCGCCCGGCACGGGGAATTGGTGTTCTCCGAGGACGGTTCGCGAGTCGACGATCAGGTGGCCCGACTGTTGGCGGGGCGGCGGATCGCGACGGCGGAATCGTGCACGGCCGGACTTGTGGCTGCCCGCCTGACCGACCAGGCCGGCTCGTCGGCCTATGTCGCGGGCGGGGTCGTGGCCTATGCGAATGAGGCGAAGGTGAACGTTCTCGGTGTCGATGCGGCGCTCATCGACGCCCACGGCGCCGTCTCACAGGAAGTGGCCGAAGCCATGGCGGCCGGCGCGTTGCGCCGATTCGGCGCGGACACCGCGGTGGCGATCACCGGGATCGCCGGGCCGGGCGGGGGCACAGAAGCCAAACCCGTGGGGACCGTGTGGTTTTGCGTGATGCTGGCCGACGGCACGACGGTGAGCCGATCGGTGCGGTTACCGGGGGAGCGCGCCGACATCCGGGAGCGATCGACCACGGTGGCGATGCACCTGCTGCGGCGGACCCTACTCGGGCACGTCGACTAGGCGGAACAGACTGCAGCTTCGCCGTCGGCGAGATCGGCGGGATTGCACAGCGCGAACATCCGCGCCCCGAGGTCGGCCAATTCGACGATGATCTCGGCGCGACCCAATCCCGCGTCGAGGGCTTCGCTGAGCACGGTGACGATGTCGGCGCCGTCAGCGTGCACCGAGGTGGCCTGCGACAGCCGCGCTGTGCGGATCATCCGCCAGGCGTAATTGCGCTCGGCGAGGGCGTCATTCATAGGTGGACCTTTCGATGGCGGTCTCGTTACGGCATTCAGCTTCCTCCCAGACATCGCCTGTCCGACAGGGACTTCTGGCCCTCGCCCATGGGGGCATAGGGCATTAGCCGAGAATGGTCGAGTCGAAACTCGATAAGAAACCGGCCGAATTGCCGATCACGCTGGATTGCCTGCCGTAGCGTAAGTAAGTCCATTCAGCGCGACCCAATTTGGGGGAGATTTTATGCGTAAATTCGTCATGGGTATTGCCGCCGCGAGCATGATTTTCGGCTCGCTGGCCGGCGCGGTAACCGCCAATGCTGCATCGACAACCACGCCGACTCCGGCGACACCGAGGGATGGTTCGCCCATCATCACCGCACTGGACTGCCGGGGCGGAACCGGCAATATGGGTTGCGGCGCAGGCTTTTTCTGGCGCGACGGATGGCGCGGCTACGGCTGCTACCCCTGCTGATCGTCCATCACGACGAATTGACCCGCCAGTAAACAACTTTCCCGAACGGAAGAATTCCCTATGACTTCTCGTCGTCTCGGCGGCTTGACCGCCGCCGCGCTGCTGTCAGCAGGCCTGTCACTTGGCACCGGCCTGGCCGCAGCAGATCCCGGTGACTACACCGTCCTGCTCGTCGACCCCAACGTCGTGACCGATTCACTGGCCTACACCGCGGCGCCGCCGGTCCTCAATCCCGGCGGCCAGCCCGGCGCCATGACGCTCTACACCCATCGCGACGGACGCACGATCGCCGACACCGTGTGGGTGCTGGGCGATCCCGGCGCCGCCGCCGGTGCGATCAGCTCCGCGCAGGCCGCCACGCCGGTGGCCGATTCGAAGACCGTCTCGGTTCCGGTCGGGACCAACGGCCAGCTGATTTCCGGAAAGTCCCCCGACGGGACGCGCTCGCTGAGCGTTCTGTATTTCACCGAGGGCAACGCGGCGTCATCGCTCGAATTCACCGGCCCCGCCGGGGATCCGGTGCCTCAGGATCTGGTCGTCGAATTCGGCAAGCAGCAGGACGCCCTGATCAAGAGCCAGCTGGGCACCTAGCGCCAGACTGAACCGGCACTGGGAGCGAGGAATTCGCTCTCAGTGCCGGTTCACGAATTCAGTCCTCAGTCACGCCTTTTCGGCACGATCCCAGAGATCCAGCATGGTGCGCAGAATGTCCTCTGCGCGGCCGAGTCCGCCGAGGTGACTTTCGCCGGGTAGCACGTGGAGTTCGGCGTCGGGCAGCTTGGCCACCACATGCTGGCCATGCGCGAACGGCACGATGTGGTCTTTGTCGCCGTGCCACCACCGGACCGGCACCTTCACTTCGTCGAGCCGGAATCCCCAGTCACGGGAGAACACCACGATATCGGCGAGTGGCGCCGCCAATTGCTTGCGGCTTCCGTTGAGCAGATCGTCGAGGAACATCGCCTTGAATTCGGGCCGCACCAGCATCTTGCGGTCACCTTCGGGGGAGATGCCCGCATAGATGTAGAGGGCGGGTTCGGCCACCGGCCTGATCAACCGGATCAGGCTGACAGCGGCGAGCCGCATCGGCGCTCCGGCCACCTCGATCAAGGGGGCGACGGCCGCGCCGACCTTCATCAGTCCGCCGGTGATCCCGTCCGGGCCGACGATCGGCGCCACGCCACCGAGCACACCGGCCGCCACAACGCGCTCCGGCAGCGCGGTCGCACACGCCAAGGTGTACGGACCGCCGCCGGACAACCCGACGACGGCCATCTTGTCCACCCCGAGGACGTCCGCGATCGTGGACAGGTCCTGGGCGAAGGCCAGCACGTTGTCGTACTGGAATGGCGTCGAGGCTCCGATGCCCGGCCGGTCGATCCCGATCAGGCGGATGTCGTTCTGTTCGGCGTACACCCGGGCTTCGACCGGGATCTGACGCCGGGCGCCCGGGGTTCCGTGCAGCCAGAAGATGGCCCGGCCCTGGGCGCTGCCGAATTCGGCGAAACCGATCTGGCGGTCCTCACCGACGGCGATATTGCCTTCCAGCTTCGGGCGCGCGATAGAGACAACCATGGGCACAGTGTGTCACGGGCGCGACGGGCGCTGTGCGGTTCATCCAAAGGCGCCCAGCTCAGGAGGCGAGCGTCCCGACCCATCCCGGCGGCCGACGCTGTGCCCACGGCATGGCCGCTTCGAGCTGAGCGGCCAACTGCAGGAGGATCGTCTCCTCCGGTGCCATCAGCTGAACCCCGATGGGCAGACCGTCCTCGGTGACCGCGAGCGGCAGTGAGATGGCTGCCCAGCCGGTCACATTGCCCATCGTCGTCCACCCGGTGTGCGCGAACTCGACGTCGAAGAAGGCCCGCGTGGTACCGCGCGGCTGATCCAGGATGCCGAAGCCGGGCGGCGGCGCCAGCAGAGTCGGAACCAGGAGCACGTCGTGGGCACCCATTCCTGCGACGAACTGACGCGTCTGGGCGTGAACGGTGTCGATGGCATCGGCGTAGTCGACGCCCGACGTGGTGAAACCCTCGCGCATCATCACCCAACTGCTGGGCTCGAACTCGTCCTCGCGCGGGTCGCGGCCGAGATGGGATTTGGCGAAGTTGTACAGCTGCACGTTGCTGACGTTGTGCAGCACGGCGATCGCGTCGGCGACGGCGTCGGTGTCGAAGCCCGGCGCTCCCGGCTCGACATGGTGGCCGATCGATTCCAGTGCGCGCCCGGCGTTTTCGACGGCGGCGATCACTCGGGGATCGGTCGCCGGGGCGGGGAAAGGGGATCCGGTGGCGATCAGCACGCGCTGCGGCGACGGCGTCTGGCCGAGCGCGTCGAGGAACGGCTGGGCCGGCACCCGCGCGTTGTAGGGATCACCGGGAGCCGCTCCGGTCACCGCGTCGAGCAGGGCCGCGCTGTCGCGGACCGTACGGGTCAGGGCGTGCTCGACGGCCAGTCCCTCCAGCAGGTGCCCGGACGGGGCGAACGAGGTGCGCGCGCGGCGGGGTTTGAGACCGACCAGGCCACAACAGGCCGCGGGCACCCGGATCGAGCCGGTGCCGTCACCACCGGATGCGGCCGGAACCACCCCGGCGGCCACCGCCGCGGCCGAGCCGCCGCTGGATCCACCCGGCGTGATGTCCGGGGACCACGGATTGGCGGTACGGCCGAACAACGACGGCTCGGTGGTGCAGTGGTTGCCCCATTCGGGCGTGTTGGTCTTGCCGAACACGACGAGGTCGGCCTGCAGGTAGCGTTCCACGATCCAGGCGGTCTGGGTCGCGACGTGGTGACGCAGCGCGCGCGAACCCATCGCCTCGCGAGCACCGGCCAGCGATGCGCCAAGATCCTTGAGCAGGAAGGGAACTCCGGCCAATGGTCCTGCGATGCCGTCGCGCAGGGTTCCGGACTGATCGAGGGCCGCGGCTTGTTCGCGGCCGCGTTCGAAGAGATCGGTGATGACGGCGTTCAGCCCGCGGGCGGCTTCGGTCCGGGTGATCGCCGCGTCGAGCAACTCAACGGCGGACAGTTCTCCGGACGCGACCAGCGCGGCCTGTCCGATGGCGTCGAGATCGGCGAGTTCAGCGGCATGTGTGGCGTCCATTGCCACGAAATCCTCGCCGTCCAACGCCACGGCGGCAAGCCGGGACGCGAGATCGTCAGTCGCCGCCGGGCGCGAGCAGCTCGCTCGACTGGTTCTGCTGAGCAGCGGCCTGCTGGGCGGCGGCGTCCTTCGCGGCCTGCTCGTCCTCGGACGCCTTCTCGGCGCGCCCTTCCGGACTGGCCAGCGAGTTGCCCGCCTTCCCCGCCGTCGCGAGCTTGGTATTGCAATTCAGGTACAGCAACACGGTGTCGGTGACGGGGGAGAAGTTGTCACCCTTGAGCCAGGACGCCTTCTGCGAGCGGGTGACCACGCAATCGCCTTGGCTGACACCGTCTCCCACGGAGGTGGCGATCACGGCCTTCTCGCCGGCACCACTGATGGCCGAGGAGGCGTCCGAATAGGACTGCCCGGCATAGTCGTCGGCGAGCGCGACGCCAGACCCGAGTGTGAGCGACAGCGCACCGAGGCCGAGGGCACCGACTCCGAGTCGAATGAGCTTGGTCATAGCGATTGTCCTCCACCGCTGGTCTCCGACAGGCAGCGTCACAGTCGCCGGGACGCGAAAACTGAGGATAGGACGACTTTCTGGCAACTAGCTGGATACCAGCTGGTGGCAGCCTGGTAGCCGGGGGAAGCCGGACTTCCTTCTCTTTGCCTGCCGGAGTCCCGTTCGTCACTTCGCCGATATCGTCGCGTCGGCCCGGACGCGTTGACTGGGCGCATGTCTGAATCCACGACCGAGTCCGAAACAGTCACCGCCGTTCCGACCGCCGACGACGTCGTCGAGGTCGCTGAAGTGCTCGACGCGGAGATCCTGCCGGAACCGCAGGACGAACGCATGAAGCTCGCCATCCGCCAGGTCCTCGAGCGTCAGATCGCCGCCGGCCAGGCGTTGGGCAGTCAACTCATCGACGCCGCAACGGATGTCGGCACCGCGATCGCCCACGCACCGGCGACGTTCGCGGGCGCCATTCAGGACGGCGAGAGCATCGCGTCGGCGTGGGAACGCACGGGCAGCGGCGTCCAGGATGTGTTCGAGGAAGCCGGCGGGCGGTTGCGCGCGGCCGTCACCACCTACGTCGGCCATCAGGCCACTCTGCCGGTGGCGGTCCTCGGATACGCCGGTGAGGTCGCGGGTTCGCTGGCTTCCGCACAGGGCACCGTGGCCGGCTCGGCCCTCGACGGCGCCTTTGCAGTCGCGGCAGCGGCCACCAAGGGTGACAATGTGCGCGAGGCGTTCGGCCGCAACGTCACCGAACTGCGCGCCACTGCGGTCGCTGCTCGCGGCGACGTCAGCGAGTCGGCCAAGCGCGCCGGCCACGAGGTTCGCGGCGCGCTGGGCGGCGAACTGACCATGCTGGTCGCCGCCATTACCGGTGCTGACGAGGATTCTTGACAGACAACGAACTTCAGGTGACAAGCGGCACAGTGAGGGGTGTGTCGCGGCAACCTGAATCGCTCGGCTGGCACAGTGGAGTGGTGACACAAACACGGCGAACACGATCGGGCTCCTGGCGACATCCGTTGTCGCTGGGGTTCGAGGCGCACCGCGGGTTGTTGTTGTTGCGCCTGCGCTGGCATGAGCGCACCCATCGGCGCGCGGTCACCTCACCCACCGGTGTTGGTGACACGCCTTCGGTATGACGACGGGGTCTCTCCGCAGAACTGACTGAAGGCCCTGGTGAACGAGCCGACACTGTCGAAGCCGACGGCGGTCGCGGTCTGCTGGACACTTTGCGTCGGGGCGGCCAGCAGCGCCATCGCCCGCAGCATCCTGGCGTGCAGAAGGTAAGTGCGCCAGGACATCTCGGCTTCGCTCTGGAATTGCCGCCGCAGTGTGCGCTCGGAGACCGCGACCGCCTTGCAGACCTCTTGCAGGCTCACCGACTGCAGGTGCTCCTTGGTGTAGGCCATCGCCGCGGCGACCACCGGATCATCCGAGCTCGGAAGGCTCAGCGGCGCTTCATGATCCAGCGCCTCGGCCACCAGATTGGCGAGCGTGCGGAAGAACGCGTCCGAGGCCTCATCACCGCCCGCTCGATAGATCGGCCAGCGCAACGCGTAGAGCATCATCTCCCGGATCAGGGGCGAGACCGCCAGGATGCGGGCGCGGTCGCCGGGGGCGGGAATGAGCTCGGGGTCGAACATCACCGCCAGCGTCTTGACCGACGGGTTCATCGTCGCCTGATGTTCCAGGCCGGCCGGGATCCAGGCCGCCTGCTGAGGTGGCAACAGATAGTGCGCCGAGGTCGTCTCGACCTCGACCACCCCGCCGATCGCGTACTCGATCTGGTGCACGTCGTGAAAATGCCAGCCGGTGACCAGCAGTTCTCCCTCGTAGAGGTAGCTGCCGGCCAGGACCCGCCCACCCCGGCGCAGCTCCACCTGGCCGATGTTGGCCGGTTGAGCGAAACCTCTGGCCGAATGTGCGGAGACGGTCACGATTATCGAGGGTACAACTTGAGGCATGAACGTCGACGACCTGATCCTGGTGAGCATTGACGACCACGTGGTCGAGCCGCCCGATATGTTCCTCAACCACGTCCCGGCCAAGTACAAGCCCGACGCTCCGATCGTCGTCACCGACGACAAGGGCGTCGACCAGTGGATGTACCAGGGCCGTCCGCAGGGCGTGAGCGGGCTCAACGCGGTGGTGTCCTGGCCCGCCGAGGAATGGGGCCGTGACCCGGCGGGCTTCGCCGAGATGCGTCCGGGTGTCTACGACGTACACGAGCGGGTCCGCGATATGAACCGCAACGGCATCCTGGCCTCGATGTGCTTCCCGACGTTCACCGGTTTCTCCGCGCGGCACCTGAATATGACCCGCGAAGACGTCACCCTGGTGATGGTGTCGGCCTACAACGACTGGCACATCGACGAGTGGGCCGGCGCCTACCCGGACCGGTTCATCCCGATCGCGATCCTGCCGACCTGGACCCCCGAGGGGATGTGCGCCGAGATCCGCCGGGTGGCGGCCAAGGGCTGCCGGGCGGTCACCATGCCCGAGCTGCCGCACCTCGAAGGCCTGCCGAGTTACCACGACGAGGACTATTGGGGTCCGGTGTTCCGGACGCTGTCCGAGGAGAACGTGGTGATGTGCCTGCACATCGGCACCGGCTTCGGCGCGATCAGCATGGCCCCCAACGCGCCGATCGACAACATGATCATCCTGGCCACCCAGGTTTCGGCGATGTGCGCACAGGACCTGTTGTGGGGCCCGGCAATGCGCAACTACCCGGATCTCAAATTCGCCTTCTCCGAGGGCGGCATCGGCTGGATTCCGTTCTATCTGGATCGCAGCGACCGGCACTACACCAATCAGAAGTGGCTGCGCCGCGACTTCGGCGACAAGATGCCCAGCGAGGTGTTCCGCGAGCATTCGCTGGCCTGCTACGTCACCGACAAGACGTCGCTGAAGCTGCGCCACGAGATCGGCATCGACATCATCGCCTGGGAGTGCGATTACCCGCATTCGGACTGCTTCTGGCCGGACGCACCCGAGCAGGTGCTGGCCGAGCTGAACGCGGCGGGCGCATCGGATTCCGATATCAACAAGATCACCTGGGAGAACTCCTGCCGGTTCTTCAGCTGGGATCCGTTCGCCCGCACCGCCAGGGAAGACGCCACCGTCAAGGGCCTGCGTGCCAAGGGCGCCGACGTCGACGTGTCGATCCGCCCGCGTGCGGAGTGGGCACGGCTCTACGACGCCAAGCAATTCGCCAACGCCAAGGCCTGAGTCATTGCGTCGAGATCGACGCTGGCGTGGGAAAGTACGAGTAACCCTCACGCCACCGTCGATCTCGGTGAACTGCGAAGCAGAATCGCGTCGCGCACCTGCCTGACAACATCCTCGGGGTGGTCTTCCGCGATCACCCGGATGACGATCCAACCCAATTCCTCGAGCCTGCGAATTCTTCGTCGATCCTTGACGTATTGAGCTCGCCTTGACTGGTGATGGCCGCCGTCATACTCGACCGCCACTTTGATGTCCTCCCACCCCATATCCAGGACGGCCAGCATCCGCCACCCGTCCATCACTGGAATTTGGGTCGTCGGCCGTGGAAAACCAGCTTCTACCAACAGCATTCGGAGCCACGTTTCCTTCGGTGACGCCGCTCCACCGTCGACGAGCGGAAGAACCGCCATGAGCTGCCGCACTCCACGGGCACCGGGACGTAGCCGCGCCAACTTCGTCACGTCGTCGATAGAGAAGAAAGTGGCCCACTTCAACGCGTCGAGGCGAGCGATCGCCGCCGCCGCATCGAGGTGCCGGCCGAGGTCGAACGCGGTACGCACAGGCGTTGTCACGGGCAGGCCGGCAACCTTGGTGATCTCGTCATCGGCGAGCGTCTCGTTTCTGACAATCAACCCTTCGTGGCGCCGGGCGCTTCGACCGATGAGTTCGATCGGTGCATCCGCGTCGACCCACGGGGAGCCATGCAACGCCGCGG
Organism: Mycobacterium sp. BK086; assembly: GCA_004362315.1. Lineage (GTDB taxonomy): Bacteria > Actinomycetota > Actinomycetes > Mycobacteriales > Mycobacteriaceae > Mycobacterium. Next base: position 618,075 of record SNWL01000005.1, on the reverse strand, counting down.
CCGCCAGCCCGGCGATCACCCCACTCCGTTTCGACCACAGCCACGCCGCGCGCGTCCGATCGCGCAGCGATGGCTCGACCGAGGTCGCCAGGTAAACGTCGCGATAGATCGGCCGATACCACCGACGCAACTCGTGCTCGGTGAGCCGACCCGAAGCGATCGCTTCGCTGCCAATGAACACGTCATTCATGCCTGGATACTCGCGCGCACTACCGACAGGTCATCGAGATCGGCGCGGAAAGTTTGGGATCGGTAGCCACGGCCACCGCCTGTACTTACCTCGTGACGGCGCCACCGAGGCGCCGCGAACGAAGGGAACACAGGTGAAGCGAATTCTCGCGGTCGGTGTCGGCGTGGTTGGCTGCAGCTTGATGCTGGTCGGCTGCTCGGACAACAACAGCAGCAGCAAGGGCACCAGCTCGGCGACGGGTTCCGCGCCCTCCAGTGCCACTGTCGCCTCCGGCGGCAAGACGTCGGTCAAGGTCGACGGCAGCGACCTTCAGGGTCTCGACCTGAACTCCGTGACGTGCGTGAAGCAGGGCGGCACGATCAACATCGCCAGCGGCGCGGTCGGTGGTCAGCAGGGGCTCGGTGTGGTCATGAGCGACGGACAGCCGCCGAAGGTCCAGTCCCTGGGCATGGTCGTCGATGGCAACGCACTCGCGGTGAGCCAGGCCGGCGGCATGGGCACCGGTTCCGCCGAGGTGAAGGTGGACGGCGACACCTACACGATCACCGGCGAGGCGGCCGGCGCCGACATGAAGAACCCGATGGCCGGCATGATCAGCAAGAAGTTCGAAATCACCGTCACCTGCAAGTGACGTGATCGGCACCCCGGGCAAGGGGCGGCGGACGTGCCAGGCACGTCCGCCGTCTCGCCATCTCCACGCGGTCCGCGCGATTTATGATGCAGCCGTGTCCATCACCGGCGATCTGCAGCGGGCCCGCGAGCTCGCGCTCGCCGCCAAAGAGGAGGCGGCCAAGGACCTCCTGCTGTCGCTGATGCCGGAGATCGAGCGCGAGGACCGCGACGATCTGGCACTCGAGGTCTTCGCCCAGCTCGGCGAAATCTACCTCACCAGAACGGCATACGACGGCACCCGCCAATGCCTTCAGCGGATGACGGATTGCCTGGCCCACTACGAGACCGGCACCGAGGCCGACCACATGATCGCCCGCTACACCATGCGGGCCCGCTTCCTGCGCACCGGCCTGGCCGCGGCCGCAGGCGAGCACGAAGAGGCCGCACGGGAACTCGCCGAGCTGGACGAGGACGAGGCCCCCCGCCGGTTCGCCGACCTCGAGCCCGAACAACGCCACCTGGTGACCCTGGCCGGCGTGCTGTGCGCGACGGCGCTGTGCGATGACGATCTGCACGTGCCTGCTGCGGCTCTGTGGCAGAACATCATTCCGGTCGTCGAGGGTTTGCCCGAGGGCACCGACGAGACCGACCAGCTTCTCGTCGCCACCGGTATCGCCTACGGCCGGTTCTGTGTGGAGACCGGCCGGCTGGCCGAAGGGGACCAGTGGCTGCACCGGGCGAGCGCGCGGGCGCAGCGCCGGGAGTGGCAACTGTATTGGGCGCGAGCCGAACTCGAGACCGCGGCGGCCACCTGGCTACGGGGCGACCACGAATCCACCGAGCGGCTGGTCGGGGCCGCCTACCCGGTGATCGCCGAGCATTCCCGCGCTCACGACGTCGCCCGGTGCTGGTTGTACTTCGGGCTCACCCGGTTGGGAATCGGCTGGCTCAAGGAGGCCGACGAATCCTGGGGGCACGCCGAAACGCAATGGCGGGAGCTGGGCCGCCCGCTGTACATCCATCGGATCCTGATGCAGCGCAGCTGGATCTCGGTGTTCCGCGGCCGGTTCGACGAGGCGGTGAAGCAGGTCGCCGAGGCCCGCGAATTCCTGGACAGCTGGTCGCGGTCGAGCTGGCTGCAATACGCGCGACTCGACGACCACCTCGGCTCGATCTGGCGCGCCGACGCCCTGGCCGACCTGAACTTCGATGGAATCGGCGATCCGTCGAGCGACGACTGGCAGCAGCTTCAGGAGCGCCAGGTGGCTTCGCTCGGGGTCACCCGCTTCGACACCGGAAGCGAACGCCACCGCAGCGCCCTGGCCAAACTCGAGAAGGCGGCCGACCTCAAGATTCCGGCCGCGCTGGCCGTCGACTCCGTGCGCTACGCCATGACCGATGCCGACGCCCGCTGGCGATGGGCCTCCCAGGTCTCGGCCCGGATGCTGGCCGGCGCCTTCTCGGTGGCCTGGGAATGGGAGAACGACACCCTTCTCAGCGAGCTGATCGAATACCACTGCGCCCGAGGAACTTTCGCCAACGAATCACGTGGTGAAGCCGGCGGTTGGGATGCGCCCGCGACCGCGACGGTGCCCGTCGAGACCTGGGACGAGGAGGCCCTGGCCGCTGGCGGCTTCGTGGTCGACGCGCTGACGCAGACGACGCTGGGTGCCCTTCCACCGCTGCAGATGGAGCCCGGCGGCAGCCCCATCCTGGCCCGCTACCGGCTGCTGGCCCAGAACCGCTACGGCCAGGCCGTCACCTCCGGCCGCCCCGTCTGGTCGACCTGGCCATGAGTACCACGCTCGTCTTGCGCTTCGCCGACGTCGGGGTGGCGACGTACGCCAGCCTGCGTGTCGTCGGAGCACCCGACCGCACCGTGACGTGGGTGGTGCACGAACCGATCGTGCTGGCCGCGCTCGAAGAGCTTCGCGGGGCGTTGCCCGACCCCGACGGGCACGAAAGCCTGAGCGAAGCGCTCGACCGGGCCCTGACCCGGGGGCCGTTCGCCACCGTGGAGGGCGAATTGACCCTCGCCTACATCCTCGGTGTGCTGCTGATATCGGCGGCGGCCTGGCAGCTGATCTCGGAGTGCGTCGCCGACCCGCGCCCGGTGCTGTTCATCTCGCCGAGCGCACGACTGGCCCGCATCCCGTGGGGCGCGTTGGCAGTTCCCGTGACCGGCCCGAGCCCCGAGGAACTGGTCGCGGCCCGCAAGGAAGCCGTCACCTTCAAGGGCACCAACGCCGCACGCATCCCCTGGCAGCTCGCCGATATCAAGAGTGCGACCGAGGGTTTCCGCTTGATGGAAATGGTCGACGTCGTGATGGCAGTGCCGCCGAACATCGTGCACGCCCCGCGCACCCCCGCGCACTGGCGTGAAAGGAAAAGCGCTCCAGCACTTCTCGTGATGGACCCCCGTGTTCCTGGCCAGCGACCGGATTCACCCCTGGGCTCGGTCCTGGGCAGGCCCTCGGGGGAGAGCACGCTGTCGCGCCACTTCGACGTGCTGCGCGCCCACCGCCCGGTGCTGCCCGAGGTCGGTGCCGCCGTGGAGCTGTTCCGCCGCAGCGACGCCGACCGGGGCTGGCTGGCCACGCTGCTGGACCGCGCCCCGAGCCGGCTGCTCTATGTCGGCCACGCCAGTGCCGCCGACCAAACGCACGGCTACGCCGACCGCGCCGCACTGCATCTGGCGTGCACGTCCGCGGCCGACGGCGCCGCCGAACCGGTGGGGGATCACCGTCCGCTGCTGGCCGCGGATCTGATGGCCGCTCAGCTGCCGGTGCCGCCCCGGGTGGCGCTGCTGGCGTGCGGCTCCGGCGGCGACTATCAGTTCGACGAGGCCACCGGACTGGTCGCCGCGATGGTGCTGTGCGGCAGCGAGCTGGTGACGGCCACGCTGTGGTCACTGCCCACGACCGCGGGATACCGCCGGTTCACCGCCCGCACCGAGGATCCGATGGCTGAGGTCGTGATGGCGGTCGATGACGCGCACGAGGCCGACGACGCGGTGTTGAGCCTGAACCGCTGGCAGCGCGAGCAGATGCGCCGGTGGCGCGACGGCGATACCACCGCCTGCCCGTTGTACTGGGCCGCGGTGGTCACCTTTGCGGTCGGGGGTGCGCGATGACCGGGTCAGGCCGGGGGCAGGCACACCGTGATCGCGGACTCGTCCTCCGGCAGGTAATAGGTGTCGATGATGCTGCCCGGGGTGACCTTGGCCAGCACGGACTCGGGCACCAGGGTGGTTTCGCGGGCCGGGAACTGCCCGCCCCCGGGGCGGGTGACCATCAGGTTCAGCTCGACCTCGCGGTAGTCGGCACGCTCGCGGCCGGTGGGCCGCATTCCGGTCACCACCCCGCACGAGCGGGTGCCGAACCGGATCAGCTCCAGCTGGTCGTCGGTGAGCACGCCTTGCCGCAGCAAGCTGTGGTCGGCGGCGGCCCGCACGGCGATGGCATCGTCGGCCAGCGAGAGCTGCTTGCGGCTGGCCGGGTCGAACGACACCAGCACGATCACCCCGGGACGCAGGGCCGACACCACCGGGTCGTCCTGGCCGTGGCACAGCCGGCCGGTGAAGCGCTGACCGGCAACACTTTCCACCTCGATGACGATGACAGGATCGTCGGCGCCCTCCACCATCTGCACCATGCCGACGCCGATCGAGCGTGGGCAGCGTGTGCGGCGAGGACGTTGCGGACGGGGTGGCTGACCGCCGAGACCGGCGGCGACGATGATCGAGGCGAGAGCGATGGCGGAGACGACGGCGATGGCGCCCAGCAGTGCATCAGACATGGTGAGCAGCGTGCCTACCGTCACCGGCTACCGAACCCAACTTCGTGCTGGCCTTATTCTGTCCGGATGAGCGCCGGCCCGGACACGGTCACCGCCGTCGGCACGTCGCTGCCGCGGCGTGCGGTGATCGACCGCGCGTGGCGGGCCCTCGGGCCCGGCGTGGAGGTTCTCAGCGGTGACGACGGCGGGCCGCTACGCCGGACGGTGAAACGCATCCTCGACCCGCTCGTCTTACGACTGCGCGCCAACCCCGCGTACTCGGCTCCGTTCGTCGATTCCGAGGTGGCCGCCCAGATGGCCGACCTGATCGCCGGTCACGGCGACCGGTTGCGATCGACGGCCGCGTGGTTCGACTTGATGAAAGCGCAGCGACGGCGGCAGCGCATCACCGCCGGTAACGCCCAAGACCTCTATTTCCCAGTCTGTTTCGAGCTTGCGGTGACAAACGGCGCACCCGGCGCCGATGGCCAGCAGGTGGCAGAGGCGGCGCTGCGCGCCGTGCACGACGACCGTGACCGCACCGGCGTCGAGGTGCTCAACGAGCTCGTGGCCTCACCCGCGGTGCTCACCCGGCTTTCGGCCCAATTGCACCGCAGCTGGGCCGATGTGCGCGCCGACGACAGCATGAACGGCCCGTTCCTGGCCGGCCTGTCCACGGTGCTCGGCCCGGCCGAGGGGCATCGCGCCACCGTTGCCCGCCAACGGGTCTGGTCGGCACTGATCGCCGACGCGACACCGCACAATCTGGGCGCCCAGGCCCGTACCCACCCGTCGGCGCTGCCGTGGTCGATCCTCGAACTGGGGCTGACCTCCGCATTGCCGCTGAGCGTGCCGCCGTTGTCCGGCGGGTCGGAGCGTGACCGGCCGCTGGACCGCAGCGTGGTGGACCGTGTGCGCGCGACACTGCGGCGTGCGCTGGACCGCGACGAGCTTCCCGACGTACCACTGCTGTGTGCCGAGGAAGTCGACCGCGCCTGTGCCCCTTGGGGTTTCCTCGGCGAGGACAAACAGGCCGCGCTGGTGGCCGGTATCGAGATCGCCGGCCAGCTGGCCCCGCTCGACGAGCGCGCGGTGAGCCGCTATCAGCTGGCCGCGACGATCCAGGCCAGGCTGCGCAAGGAGGCCTACGTGCTGCACGCGCGGCGCGCCCTGGGCGCACTCGAGCCGCTCCATCCGCGTCAGCGCCAGGTGGTCGACGATCTGGCCAACTTCGCCCGGCCGTACCTGAGCCGGTTGTGGGCACGGCTGCACGGCCGCGATGTCTGGCAGGAATCGTGCGACGACGTCGACGATCTGCGCGCGCTGCTGGAGGGGGTCGCCCGTTCGGTGAGCCTCGACCACCGCCAGCGGATCAAGGCCATGCTGGAAGTCCAGGTGATGCAATGAGATTGGTTGCGGATTCCGGACTGTGGCGCATCGGTCCCACCGTCGCCGAAGTCCCTTTGGTGGCGGTGGTGGAGGTCGACGGCGCGGTGCTGGCCTGGACAGTCGACGAGTCACAGGAGCAGGCCGCGCAGATCACCCTGACCGATGCCGACCGGGCCGACTGGCTCTGGCGGGTACTGGGCGAATCGGGCCACCGCGCGGTGGCGACTGCCGCGGTGCAGCCCACCGAACCGGCTGCCACAGTGGATCTTTCCGACGTCGAGGTCACCTCCGGCGCACTTGACAGCCTGCGGCGACTGGCCATCGGGCACTGGCTGCGCCGGTGGTGGCCGGCCAGCATCCGCGACGGCATCGCGGGCCTGGACCCGGCACTGCTGGATGCCGAGATCGCGCTGGCGACGGCGCAATCCGACGATTTCGTGGGGGAGGACAGCCTCGACGCCGATATCCATGCGCTGCTGGCCCCGCACGCGACCGCGCTCACGTTGCACCTGCTGGTCGGCGACCCCCGCGTGGTGGAACTCGTGACCCGGTGTGTGCGGCTGGCCGAGGATGTCGGCGTCGACGGACCGGGCTGGGCCGAGCTGTCCGATGCCGTCGAGAACATGGCGGCACCGGCGACAGCGTCAGCGCACCGCGACGACTACGCCCTGGCCGCCGGCTCCGACGCCGGACCGACACCCGACGGATTGATCGCCCGAGGCGTCACCTCGCTGGCGTGGTCCGGGGTTCCCGGTGGCCTGTTCGACGCCGCCGAGAACACCGTCAGCTGGGCGGTGGCCGGCGACGACAATGGGGTGACCGCCGCACTGCACGTCGCGGTGATCGGACCCGGGTCACCGGTCGGTATCCCGATCACACTGCGCTGCAACGGGTTTACCGCTTCTGGCGCGCTTGACGAATCAGGCAGGGCGACCGTCGAATTCGCCGACACCACGGCCGCCGCCGCTTGGGACCAGGACTGGTCGGCGACCGCGGTCGTGGTCGGGGCCGAGACGTCCGAAGCGCCCGAATCCCGGGAGAGGGCCCGGCGATTCGCCCGGCAGCGGTTGGCCGAACCCGGACCGGACGCCTACCTGGCCGAGATCCTGGCCGCCGAGTCCGACTACTAGGCCAACGGCGACGGCGGTCCCGCCTTCGCGCCGGCCGCATCCCGGCGGCGGGCCGCCATCCCGGCCAGCGCTTCGAAGACCACCCGATGGGCGGCGTTGACGGTCAGCTCGGCGTGATCGTAGGCCGGGGCAACCTCGACGACGTCGACGCCGGCGACATCGTGCTCGTAGCACAGCTGCCGGACCATACGCAGCAGGTCGGCGCTGGTGATTCCGCCGGGCTCCGGGGTGCCGGTGCCGGGTGCATGTGCCGGGTCCAACACGTCGATATCGACTGAGACATAAAGCTTGTCGGCCTTCGCCAGCGCCTCGCTCACCGCGCGGCGCATCACTTCCTTGAAGCCCAGATCCCAGATCTCCTGCATGGTGTGCCAAACCATGCCCTGTTCCTGCATCCACTCGAACGTGTCCTGCGGCGGCCAGTAGCCGCGCAGCCCGACCTGGACGAAATGCGTACCGGGCACCGCGCCCGATTCGATCAATCGACGCATCGGCGTGCCGTGGCTGGCCAGGTTGCCGTCGATGATGTCGGCGGTGTCGGCGTGCGCGTCGAAATGCACGATCCCGACATTGCCGTAACCGTGCACATCGGCTACCGCGGTGGCCGACGGCCAGGTGATCGAATGGTCGCCGCCGAGCACGACCGGCACGATGCCGCGCGAGGCGACGGTGTGCACGCGCTCACGGATGTTCGCGTGCGACACCTCGGTCGATCCGTGCGGGCAGTGTGCGTCGCCGAAGTCGACGACCTCCAGCCAATCGAAGATCTCCAGCCCGAGATCCATGTGATACGTACCGGGTTCGTAGGCCGTGGCCCGGATCGCGCGCGGCCCGAAGCGCGCTCCGGGCCGGTTGGTGGTGGCGATGTCGAACGGTGCGCCGACGATCGCCACATCCGGGCGCCAGCTGTCCAGCTGCTCGGGTTCGGTCAGGAAGGGGCGGTGCCCGAACGAGGCCAGGCCCGAATAGGGCAGATCCAGCTGCTCGGCCATACCGGGTGGCAGTTCACGCGCGGGATTGTGGTCGTGGCCGTGGCTCATTGGGCAGACACTACCGCCCGAGATAGCCTCGACAGCAGTGTCTTCGACAGGAGTTGAGCAGTGAGCGGACCGAGCGACCGGGCTGAGATCGCGCGCGCCTTCGCACAGCACCGATTCGACGAGGCCCTCCCACATCTGGCCCGTGACGTTCGGTGGACGATCGTCGGCTATTCGGTCCTGGAAGGCGCCGACGCGGTCACCGCGACGTGCCGTGAGACCGCGGGCGGCCTGGCCGCGGCGGTCGCGACCTGGGACCACTGCCTGACCGTCGAGCAGGACGACGACGTCGTCGTCGAGGTGCTCGGGCGCTACCAGCGACAGGACGGCGTCACCGTCGTGTCCAGTTGCCACATCTATCGATTCGACGGCGCCGAGATCGCGTCGATCACGTCGTACGGCGTGGAGATCGACCCGGATTCGGTCGGCGCGCCGTGATTCACAGCAGCGGGGTGTCGTACCCGTCGGTCTCGTCGTCGTTGATGCTCAGATTCGGGCGTACCACGTAGCGGGCCTGGTTGCCGCCGGCCCGGCGCGCTTCGTACATGGCCGTGGTGGCCAGCGCGACGATCTCGTCGAGGATCTCGTGCGGCGGGTGTTCCACGAGGGGACGCAGCGGCGTGCTGACCACCCCGATACTGGCCGTCATCCCGCTCGGCGTCGCCGCGATGGCGCCGCGGATGCGCTCGATCAACGGGGACGAGTCCGGGGTGGTGAAGCAATCGGCCACGAAGAACTCGGCCTCCCCGACGTGACCCAGGATCGCGTCGCGGCGCACCGTCTCGCGCAGCGCCTGGCCGGCGGCGATCCTCGCCCGATTACCGCCGCGGTTGCCGGCGACGGCGACCATGGCCGCGAAGCTGTCGATGTTGACCACGCCGATCACGAGGTAGCGGTCGTCGTCGCGGTTACGCGAGGCCAGCAGCGTCGCGGTCTGCAGATAGAAGGCGTCCCGGTTGAGCAGCCCGGTCAGGGGTTCGACGGAGTCGGCGCCGTCCTCGGTTCCGGTGAGCCAGACCACCAGCCGGCAGGAGAACGCGGCGAACACATACAGCAGCAACATCAGCGCGACGCCGGCCAGGGCCAGCGGCAGATCCACTTTGGCCATCCGGATCGCGAGATAGATCAGGGTGGCGACGGCGACGGTGAGAATCGCAGCCAACAGTCGCGGCCCGTGGAAGAGGGCGGCGTAGCCGATGATCAACGCGAACGACGCCGAGCCGAGTAATCCGTACATCGGGACGACCGGGGCGATGGTCCCGATCGGTATGGCAACCGCGGCGATGCCGACCAGCACTCCCGATTCCGTCCTGGTCGGCCACCGATGTCGCAGCCAGATGAACGTCGACAGGAAGCACAGGACCGCGACCCCGCCCAGCAGCAGCCGACTGGCCGGCCACTGCAAGACGGCGGAACTGCCGATTGTCGACAACGAGATGAGACCGAGCGTGAAGACAGATCCCGCGATGACCCGGGAGGTGTAGGTCTGGGCGCCGCGGGCGGCCAGCAACGCGGTGAGGGTGTAGTACTGGTTCGCGGGACGGCCCGAGAACGCCGATCGCATCAACCCGTCCCTCCCTGATCGCGCCGATAGAGCAAAGCTCGCCAGCAACGCTCTCCTAGACAATCTACCGGCGCCGGATAATCACCCTAGCGAACGCTTTCTGCACTGGCCACCCCCTGTTTTACCAACTTTTTCGCTGGCGACAGTTTGTTCAGCGTGGCGAACGGCGCAGCCGGTGCACCGACACGGCGTAATCGCCGCCCTCGAACGGCTCACGGTCCCAGGTTGCCCACCGCACCACCGGCACCAGCCCCGCCTCCTCGGCCGCCTGGTCGTACTGCTGCAGCGACAGCCGGTCCGGACGCACCGAAAAGCCCGCGACCAGCAGTCCGCCCGGTGTCAGCCGCCCGGCCAGGCCGGCCAGCACCGCCGACTCGGTGCCCGGCTCCAGGAAGATCATCACGTTGCCCGCCAGCAGGACGAGGTTGACGCGATCAACCCCGGCCCGCGACAGGTCGGCGAGGTCGGCTTCGATCCAGCGCAGCTGCGGCGCCTTGTCCCTGGCGGCGGCCAGCATGCCTGCGTCGGCGTCCACGCCGACCACCGAATAGCCGCGGTTGGCCAGTTCGATGGCCACCCGGCCGGTGCCGCAGCCCGCGTCGAGGACCGAGTGGCCGCCCGACTCGCGCAGGATGCTGTCGACCAGATCCGCCTCGCCGTGGATGTTGTGTCCGGAATCGGCCAGCGATTTCCACCGGGCGTCGTACTCGTTGCCGCGCGGTGCCGACGACTTCTGCCAGCGGGTGCTCACGCCCACCATCCTGGCATCGCCGTCACGCGGGGACGACGACGGTCAGTTCGTTGCCGCTTCGCTCGACCCGCATCCCGGCCCGGCGCGCGACGGCGGCGACGGTCGCCGCGTCGCCGGGTTCGGACCGGGTGGTCGCGAGTACCCGGGCGAGTCGTCCCTTGTGCGCCTTGTTGAAATGCGTGACGACGGTTCTGCGGCCGTCGGGATGCTCGGCCAGGACGTCGACGCGAACCGCGTCGGGCAGCTTGCCCAGCCCCGCATAGGACCCCGAACGCAGATCGACCACCAGCTCGGCGGCGGCGAGCTCGGCCAGCACCGGTTCCAGGACGGGGCGCCAGCGAGCGGCCAGCGTCGCGCTGCCGGGCAGCTTGGACGAGGCCGACAGGCGGTAGGCCGGTATCCGGTCGTCCGCCCGAAGCAGGCCGAACAGCGCGGAACCGACGGCCAGCCGGGCACCCGCGCGGGCGGCGGCCGAACCCTTGAGCGACTCCACGTCGAGTGCGTCGTAGAGCACCCCCGTGTAGCGGTTGATCGCCGGCAATGTCGGCGAGCTCAACAGCGTCGCGTTGCGCTCGATCTCGGCATCCTGTGCCGGGGAGATGCCCAGCGCGCGCCGGCAGGCAGCGGGCTCGGCGGCCAGCGCGACGAGTTCGTCGACGAGATCCCGGCGCAGCGGGCCGAGCGCCGGGCTGCCCAGATCGTCCAAGCGCAGCGGGGGTCCGTCACCACCACTGCGTTTCGTCTCTGACGGCGGAAGCAGAACGATCACGACGCAGACGGTAGCGGTGCCCAGCGGTCCGGGGGATGCCGGCACACGGTAAATTGGTCCGCCAGTGTTTGACACAACAGACACGCGTGGGGGACGGCACCAACCTGGGGGTATGTAGGTGGCACTTGACGGTCCGCCGAACCCTGAAGACGACCTTGCCCGCCTTCGGCGGTTCATCGACCGCCTGCCCGCCGTCATCGGTTATTGGGACCGCGACGAGCGCAACGTGATCGCCAACGACGCCTACTTCGACTACTTCGGAATCACACCCGACGAGATCCACGGCCGCTCCATGCGAGAAATCCTCGGGCGACGGGTGTACGCCTATGTCAGGCCCCACGTCGAGGGTGTGCTTCGCGGCGAGACCCAGGTGTTCGAATCCTCGCTGCCTGACCGCCATGGGGAAGTTCGGCACTTCGAATCCACCTATATCCCCGACCTCGTCGACGGTGAGATTCACGGATTCTTCGTTCAGGGCCATGACGTGACAGCGCGCGTGCAAGCCGAAAAGACTCGCGACGAAGCATTCCGGCTGTTTCAGCTCCGGATGGCCAACGCACCGTTCGGCGAAGCCGTCTTGACGACCAATGGCCATGCGTTGCTGGTGAATCCGGCGTTGTGCCAGTTGGTCGGTTGCACCACCGAGGAGCTGTCCGGATCGACCTACCGCGACTTCGTGCACGCCGACGAGCTGGCCGCCGCAGTTGAGGAGCACCGCCAACTCATCGCTGGTGAGGTCGACCAGATCTCCGCCGAGCATCGCTATCTGCGCCCCGACGGAACCACGATCTGGGTGCAGCGCAACGCGGTGCTGGCACCCGGGCACGAGTACGGCGTCGAGGACGTCATCATCGCGCAGTTCATCGACGTCACCGCCCGCCGGGTCGCCGAAGCCCAGTTGAGCCGGCTCGCCGTCACCGATCAACTCACCGGTCTGCGCAACCGGCACGCGCTCGTCGCCGCGGTCGAACAACATCGCACCGCCGCACCCGGCACCGCGATGGGGCTGATCTTCGTGGACCTCGACGGCTTCAAACAGGTCAACGACAAGCATGGGCACGCCGCCGGGGACACCGTCCTCATCGAAGTCGGCCGGCGCTTGAGTTTGGCCGCACCGGAACCGAATTCGGTGTACCGCCTCGGCGGTGACGAATTCGTCGTCCTGGTGCCGGGCGCACCGCACGAGGCGGTCGTGGCAGGCCTGGCCGCCACGGTCTGCTCCGCGTTGACCGGCCGGTACGACGTCGGCTGCGATCCGTTCCATCTGACCGCATCGGTGGGATCGACGGTGGGCCTGACCGACGATGCCGAGGAACTGATCCGCCAGGCCGATATCGACATGTACCGGCACAAGGCCCGACTTCGCGAATCCGCTGTCTGAACAGGAGCGTGGTGAGAGCAACGAGCAGCGATATCTGGGACGTGATGTCGACGGCCAGATCCATCAGGCGATTCACCTCGGAGCCGGTCGATGACGCGACGCTGCGCCGTTGCCTGCAGGCCGCGACGTGGGCACCCTCGGGGGCGAACGCGCAGGGCTGGCGGTTCGTGGTGTTGAGCTCACCAGAGCAACGCGCGGTGGTCGCCGAAGCGGCCAAGCGCGCCCTGGAGGTCATCGAACCCGTCTATGGCATGAGCCGGCCCGCGCCCGATGACACCGGCAGGCAGGCCCGAAACAATCGGGCTACCTATGAATTGCACGACCGCGCAGGCGAATTCACCTCGGTGCTGTTCGCCCAGCAGCACTATCCGACCGCCTCTGAATTGTTGCTCGGCGGCTCGATCTTCCCGGCGATGCAGAATTTCCTGCTGGCGGCCCGGGCTCAGGGCTTGGGGGCGTGCCCGACCGGGTGGGCGTCCTATGGCGGGGAAGAACTGCTGCGCGAGGCCGTCGGAGTGCCCGAGGACTGGCTGATCGCCGGCCACGTCGTGGTCGGCTGGCCGCGCGGACGGCACGGCCCGCTGCGGCGCCGGCCGCTCTCGGCGGCGGTCAACCTCGACCGGTGGGATGCGCCCGCCGACGAGCTGCTGGCCGGCAACGTTCAGCCGTAGGCGAGTAGCAGCGGCACTTGTTGCTCGGCCCTGGTCAACGACCCGTGGTGGCCGACCAGCGCCGATTCCATCGGCTCGACCGTGCGCCGCACCAAGGCGGCCTGATCCTTGGCGGCGGCCACCACGTCGCCGATCCGCGGCCGCACCCGATCGTCGACGGCGCCGCCGAACCACCCCGCGGCGATCGCCTCGTCACGGGAGACCACCCAGGCATGGTCGGCCAGTGACTCTCGCCAAGCAGCCAGGACGTCGGCCGCCGCACCCTCGCGCACGTAGACGTGACGGGCCCGCACCTCGCCGCCAACGGCAGTCACACCATCGAGAAGTGTTGTGGCGGAATCGATGTCGAAAGCACCGACATGGTCGACGGTCACCATCCCATGGTCGGCGACGACGGCGAGCAGGCCGCCGGCCGGCAGCCCCGCGACGATGGACTCCACCAACCGGTCGACCTGCCGCAGCTCCATTCGCCAGGCGAGCGATCCCGGCCCGTAAAGGTGACCCATGAGGTCGAGATCGGCGTGGTAGCCGTAGCAGAAACCGCCCCCGGCGACCACGGCACCGACTTCGGCCGCCAGATCACCGAGACCCAAGACGCCGACGTAACGCCCACCACGCAACACCGCCCGGGTCAGGCCCGATCCGGTGAACTCCGCGCCGGACACCACGCTGACCGCGATGCCCGCCGACGCCGCCCGCTCGAACGTGGTGGGCAGCGGCTGGACCTCCTCGGGCACCGCCTGCTCACGCGCATCGTCGCCCCACGGGTAAGGCCGCCAGCGCAGTGCGTTGATGACCCCGACATCGGGCAGACAAAAGGAGAGGCCGACGACGCCGTGACCGCCCGACGGCAGGCCCGTACCGACCGCGGCCAGTCCGGCCGCAGTGGTGGCGGGGAACCCGACGTGCACGGTGCGGCCGCGCAGGCCGGCCAGCACGGGAGCATCGTGCGCGTGGGCGTCGAGGAGTTCGGCACCCAGTCCGTCGATCAGCAGGACACAAGCCCCGGCGACCGGCTCGAGGTCAAAACGCGGCTCGAAGCCGCCGGCCCCCATCGCCGCCAGGACCGAGGGCACCACGTCGGCCAGGTGCGGGGTGTCGGTGTCGGGGCGCGGCAGGTCCACGTCCTCGAGCCTGCCACACGTCAAGGTTTGCCGAAACCGGCTTTCGTCAGGATCTGCTGGCCGGCCGATCCGGTCACAAGGTCGACGAATTTACTTGCCAGAGAGGGATTTCCGGATTGCTTCAGGGTGGCGATCGGGTAGGTGTTCACCGCACCCGCCGCCTCGGGGAACGACACCGCGGCGACCTTGTCACCGGCACCCGCGGCATCGGTGACGTAGACGAGCCCGGCATCGGCCTGACCGCTGGTCACCTTGTTGAGCACGTCGGTGACCGAAGACTCCTCGCTCACCGGGGCCAGTTTCACACCGGTCTTGGTCTCCACGGTCTGGGTCGCCGACCCGCACGGGACCTGTGGCGCGCACACCACGACGTTGAGCCCTGGCTTGGCCAGATCGGCAAAGGTGTTGATGCCCTTAGGGTTTCCTGGCGCGACGGCGATGGTGAGCGTGTTGGAGGCGAAGTTCACCGGCGAGCCGGCCAGCAGACCCGCCTGGGCCGCCTTGTCCATGTTCTTGGTGTCGGCAGAGGCGAAGACATCGGCGTGTGCGCCCTGGGTCAGCTGGGTCACCAGGTCCGAGGAACCGGCGAACGAGAACTCCACCGACGCACCGGGATTGTCCTTGCTGAACTGATCGCCGATCTCGGTGAATGTCTTCTTCAGCGACGCCGCCGCGAACACCATGATCTTCTGCGGCGCCGCCGAGGTGGTCGTCGACGACGGTTGTGACGAGGAACCGCAGCCCGCGGTGGCGGCGATGAGCAGACCGGCGGCCAGTGCGGGCATCAGCCTCTTGATCACGCTTCTCCCGACGTTTCGACGATGACGGTGGTGGCTTTGACGACGGCGACCGCAACGCTGCCCGGTTGGAGATTGAGTTCACGCACGGCCTCGGCACTCATCAGCGAGACGACGGTGAAGGGACCGCATTGCATCTCCACCTGGGCCATCACGGTGTCGGTGACAACCCGGGTGACCAGTCCGGCGAAGCGGTTGCGCGCGGAACTGGCAATGGACAGCGGGTCTTTCGGCGCCGCGGCGGCGTTCTTGCTGGAGTAGGCGGCGAGCGCCGCGCCGTCGACGGTCTTACGACCGGATTGGTCGCTGCCCGTGGGCAGTTCGCCGTCGTCGATCCATCGCCGGATCGTGTCATCACTGACGCCGAGCAACTCGGCAGCCTCCCGAACCCGCAGCATCGGCACGGCCGAATGTTATCCGATTGGTTCCGCAGCTGCGGCCCATACCCACATTTAGGACCGCAGATGCGGTTTACCAGCCTCGGGGTAGCCCGTCGGCGTCGCGGCCCTAGGGTGTGGCCGTGCGACACATGCGCGGGCTGGCTGCGGTACTGGCGCTGTGCCTGCTCGGACCGGCCACCGCGCACGCAGACCCGAACGTCCTGTGGACGATCGTCCACGACCAGTGCGTTGTCGACGAACACCAGCAGCACGACCCGGCGCCCTGCTCCCGCGTCGACCTCAGCCGCGGCGAGTCGGGTGGCTACGCGGTGCTCAAGGACATCGTCGGCGACCGGCAGTACCTGCTGATCCCGACCGCGCGCATCACCGGGATCGAGAGCCCGCAAGTACTGGACCCCGCCACGACGAACTACTTCGGTGCGGCCTGGCAGGCGCGGTCGTTCGTCGAACAGAAGGCCGGCGGCACCATCGCCCGGGACTGGATGAGCCTGGCCATCAACTCGGCGGTCGCGCGCACCCAGAACCAGCTGCACATCCACATCGATTGCCTGCGCGCCGATGTGCACGAGGCACTGCGGTCATCGGCCGGCGCGATCGGACCCACCTGGGCACCGCTTGCGGTCCCGCTGGTCGGACACTCCTACTGGGCGATGGCCGTCGGGGGCGCCGACCTGGACGCCGACCCGTTCACCCTGCTCGCCGATGGTCTCGAAGGCGCCCGCGCCGACATGGGCTCGTACACGCTGGTCGTCGTCGGGACCACCGACCCCGCGGGCCGACCCGGCTTCGTCATCCTTGCCGACCGCGCCGATGCCGAAACCGGTGCCGGTGGCGAGGAGCTGCAGGACCACGACGCGTGCCCGGCGCCGCTGCCCGCGTCGGGAGCCACCGCCAAATAGCCGGAGAGAATCACCGCGAGCGCATTGCTGGTCCCGCGGGCTCCCGCTGGCGAACATCGGCGACGTACACCCAAAGCGAGCGGGGAGGTAAGCGTGGCCGAATCCAGCGAGACCGGCGGGGGAGAACCCGACCGGAGTCGATTCAGCATCGGCGTCGATTGGTGGGCGACCATCGTGGCGGGCGTCTTCGTCGTCCTCGCCGTCGCAAACGTCCTGCCCAAGATTCCGTGGTGACCCGGTGACCACAACTGACGTCGCACAGAGCGAAGAGGATCAGCCGGTCTTCACCAGCCGCAACCTGCTGGAGTACGTGCCGGGTGTCCTGCTGCTGATCGGGATCGGGCTGCTGGGCAAGTACGCCCAGATTTGGTGGAATTCGCTTGCCAAACACCAACATTGGACCGTTCCCGATATCGAGTACGTGCTGTGGGCCATCCTGATCGGCCTGCTCGTCACCAACACCGTCGGAGTGCACCGGATCTTCAAGCCCGGCGTGCAGACCTATGAGTTCTGGCTGAAGATCGGCATCGTCGCCCTCGGTGCCCGGTTCGTCCTCGGCGACATCGTCAAGCTCGGCGGTATCTCACTGGTGCAGATCCTGCTCGACATGACGATCGCGGGCGGGATCATCCTGCTGGCCGCCAAGTTGTTCGGCCTGTCCGGGAAGCTGGGCTCGCTGTTGGCCATCGGCACGTCCATCTGCGGGGTGTCGGCCATCATCGCCTCCAAGGGTGCGATCCGCGCCCGCAACTCCGATGTCAGCTACGCGATAGCCGCGATCCTGGCGCTCGGTGCCGTCGCGCTGTTCACACTGCCCGTGCTGGGGCATGCGCTGGGCCTCAGTGATCACGAGTTCGGGTTGTGGGCCGGTCTGGCCGTCGACAACACCGCCGAGACGACCGCGACCGGTTATCTGTTCTCCGACGAAGCCGGAAAGCTCGCGGTGCTGGTGAAGTCCGTGCGCAACGCGCTGATCGGGTTCGTGGTGCTGGGCTTCGCGCTGTACTGGGCGTCGAAGGGCGAGGCCGACCAGATCGCGCCGGGGTTCGGGGCCAAGGCCAGGTTCGTGTGGGAGAAGTTCCCGAAGTTCGTGCTGGGCTTCCTGGTGGTGTCGGCCCTCGCCACAGCCCACTTACTGAGCAAGGGGCAGGTCGCCAACCTGGGCAATGTCTCGAAATGGGCGTTCCTGCTGACCTTCGCCGGCGTCGGGCTCACCACCAACTTCCGCGAGTTGGCCCGCACCGGCTGGCGACCGCTGGTGGTGGCCGTCATCGGCCTGGTCGTGGTGGCCGTGGTGTCGCTGGGTTTGGTGCTGGTCACCTCACGGGTGCTGCACTGGGGAGTCGGCGCCGGCTAGGACGGCGGAAGCTGGCCCCCGGACATCCCGTTGAGCTGATCGAGGTAGTGACGCAGCTGAAGCTGTGACATCAGCGGGCCCGGGGTGGCGGGCGGCTGGGCATCGGTCAGCGTCCACGGCTGGCAGCCATCGGTCTTGAAGGTCGCGTCGCCGGGATCGATCTGCTGGATCTGTGGCTTCTTGGTGATCCCGTTGTCCAGGTTGGTCTGGCCGTCGGGTCCGCCGACCCGCTTCCAGTAGCACGCCTGGCCCTCGACCGGGCCGGCCGTGGCGTATGTGCCAGGCACGATGTCGACGCCGACCTTGTAGGTGCCGTCGGTGTCCATCGACGTCTTGGGCGGTCCACCGGCCGGTGCCGGGGTCGCCCCGGGGGACGTCGGAGTCGCCGATGACGACGGCGCGGGCGACGAGGTGACCGGCCCGGGTGGAGGCCCGGTCGGCGCATCCGTCGTCGTCGGCGCGGGTGTGGGCACCGGGGTGGTGGTGGGGTCGGCGACCGCGACGCCGGCGCCCGCTACTAGAGCCAGCGCACCGGCGGCGATCACACTTGTTAGAACACGCACGTCAACCAGGGTAACCCGGTAACGCATAGCCGACCTAACCGTCAGTTAAGCGGTCTTGCTCAGCAGCGGCAGCAGGAAGCGGCGACGGTTCAGGATCGCGTCGTCGAACGCGTGCTCGGCCTCGGCGACCGAACCGACGACGGGGAAGACCACGTCGCTGTCCCGGCGAAGGCGGCGGTTCACCGCGTCGCTGGCCACGACGGCCCACTCCACACCCACTGTGGTGCAGATGTCGTCGATATCGCACAGCAAACGGATCGCCTGCGGCGTGAACGAGGTGACACCCGAGAGGTCCAGAACGAACGGCTTCTCGGCGAGGACCAGCTTCTTAGCGTAGTCGGCCACGTGATCGAGGTTGGCGGAGTCGATACGTCCGCTGACCGCCACGACGGTCGCCACATGGCGGGAGTGTGCTCGGATATGGGCGCCCTTGTAATCGACGGTGGGGTTTCCGTACCGCGACGTGAAGCTCGTCATGGGCTGCTCCATTCGGTCCTGTTACGTGTGTGACAGCCAGTGGGCCGCCTCAACTTGACCTGAACGTTATGCCGCAAATTTAAGGTCACCGGGAGCTGTGGCTAAAACTCTGTTAAGAACCCAACTTTCGGCCCGACTCTCGAAATCGGGCAACGTCAACCGCCGGCATGGCTAACGCAGAGCGGGCAGGACCTCGTCCGTAAGTAGAGTTACCGACTTCCATGCCTCGTCCACCGGCATGCCTCCAACCAGGGGATGCATGACGATCGGGCCGTAGTTTGCCGAGGCCCGCGCCTCGTCAATCAACTGGTCGGGAGTGAGGAATCGGTATCTGCCCGATGCCCGGACTTCCGCCAGAGTCTGCACGCCGGGCAGGTGCATCAGGGAGCGCGACGGGTCGTCTGACCATCCGCCGTAGGTGACCGCCTCCCACAGAATGTGCTCACCGAGTTCGGCCCAGGCCCGCTCGGGGTCCTCATGCAGGTAGATCATCCCGCGGTTCACCGCGGGCGGCATGAGCACAAAGGGCCGCTGCCCCGCCTCGCGGCACAGCTCGGTGTAGTACTCGGCGAGGTCGGGGCGATGGTCGGGCAGGCTCAGGGGCAAACCGAACCGCACGGCCCGGCGGACCGTCGCGCGCACGCCGCCGCCCACATAGAGCGGGGGGTGGGGTTTGGTCCAGGTTCCCGACACCACTGCCGAACCCTCGGCCCATGACGCCAGCATGGTTTCCAGCAACTGATCCATCAGCTCGCCGCGGCGGGAGAAGTCCACGCCGAGCGCCTCGTACTCCACTTCGCGGTATCCCAGCCCGACGGTGGTGTGCAGCCGGCCGCGGCTCATCGCGTCGATCAGCGCGATGTCCTCGGCCATCCGGACCGGGTTCCACAGCGGCCCGAGCGCACAGTCGATGCTCGCGAAGATGTTTGCGGTGCGAGCCAAGAACATGCCGGCGATCATCACCGGATTGCAGCTCCACCCGTGCCGGGTGGCGTGGTGTTCGTCGACGCTGATCGCCGCGATTCCGTGACGGTCGCCAAACTGCGCCAACTCCAATGCGGCGGAGAGCAATTCACCCTGCACACCGGGATCACCTCCGGGCGAGGCGAAATTGAAGCGGAGAATCGCGAGCATTGCAGCACTGTATTGCCGTGGTTACGGCAAACCCGACTCGGCCGGGTCACGATTTGGCCGCTGTCGCCCGTCGCGAGATCGCCGGCCAGTTGGCGCCGTTACGGTGGCGCCGTGCGCGAGGAGGCGGCCGCAGTCAGGACGGCACTGCAGTGGCTGGGATTGTGGGTTGTCGCGACCGCCTTATTGGCGCTGGCCGGTCTGCTCAACAAGGCGGTGTGGGTGCTGGCCGCATTCAGCGCGGCGGCAGTCGTGGTCAGTGCGTGGCGGGCGCTGCTGGCCTGGCTGGACCATCGCCGACGCGCCAGGCGCGACGCGCTGTACCGCGCCACCGGACTGGCCGCGGTGGACGCCATGACGGGCGTGGAATTCGAGCGCTACGTGGCGGCGGTACTGCGCGGTGTCGGCTTCGATGTCGAAATAACCAGGGCGACAGGCGATTTCGGTGTTGACCTGATCGCTACGAGGGATGGCGTTCGGACCGCAGTGCAGTGCAAGCGGCAGAGCCGGGTGGTCAACGGTGCCGCGATCCAGCAGGTGGTGGCCGGCGCTGCCGTGCACGACTGCGGCGCGACGATGGTGGTGTCCAACCACCGCTACACGCGGGCCGCCGAACAGCTCGCCGATGTCCACGGCTGCGTGCTGGTCGATCGCACCCGACTGGCCCGGCTCTCTCGCTCCCGGCCCTAGGCGGCCGGGTCGCCCGCATCGTCAGATGGCGGGTCGCTGTCGTTGCCCAACAGCCGTTCGGGGTGGTGGTAGTCGTTGACGCCGCCACGCAGCATCGGCAGGCCTGGTGGTGGGATCCATTCAGTGTCGCCGTTGGCGAGTTTTCGGGTGTCCCAGCCGCCGGACTCGACGAGTTCGTTATCCGGTGGGCAGGCCAGGGCGAGGTCGTTGATATCGGTGTTGCCGCCGTTTTTCCAGTCTTGGGCGGCGTGGTGGACGACGCTGTGATAGCCGGGTGCATCACAACCCGGGCGGGTGCAACCACGGTCTTTGGAGTGCAAAATGATTCGCTGATCAGCCGACGCGATCCGTTTGGTACGGCCCAGCCATAGCGCCCGCCCATTCACTCCGTCGAACAACGCCAAATAGTGGTAGGCGTGGGTGGCCATCCGAATCAAATCCGGGATCGGCAACAGTGTGCCGCCGGCAGTCACGGCGTGCCCGGCCTTGGCTTGCAGATCCTGCACGGTGGCAGTCGCGATCACCGTCACGGGTAAGCCGTTGTGCTGGCCGAGTTTCGGATCACCCAACGCCAGACGCACCAGAGCCTTGAGTGCATCATGTTGGCGTTGCCCGCAGGTACGCAGATCACGCGTCGCGGCGTCCTCAGATGGGGTGCAGGCGGGGTTCTCGTCGTCGGGGTTGCACGCACCCGGTGCGGCGAACTTCGCAAGCCACGCATCCAACTCCGAGCGCAGTTCGGGGTCGGCGATCAGCCGACCCACACTCATCCCGTCGACCTGCTGGCCGCCACACCACACGAAGCCTCGCTTGCGGGCCCGGTCTTCATCGGAGAACTTGCCGTCGGGGTTCAGATGCAACGCCAACCGCTGTGCGACCCGCTCCAATTGATCCGGGCGAAGCACCCCCGCTTTCTCTGCCAAGGCCTTCTCGGCCTTCACCACCTCAGCCGGCGGCACATGATCAGGCAGCTGATGAAAGAACTTCTGAATCACCCGCAAATGGTCACCGTCCAACCCGCCGCCCTGCCACACCGCAGCAGTCTCGGGCAACACCGGCGGCAACGGTTCCCCGCTCAGCGTGGTGCGCGGCGCCAACTGTGCGGCATCCCGGATGCGGCGCTTGGCTTCCTTCGGATCGATCCGCAGCGCATCCGCAAGCGCGATCCCCAGCGGCGGGCATCCCTCGAACCGCTCCAGCGCGGCCACCCCGGAATGCGCTACCGCGGTCAGACGGCGCCGCTCGGTCTCCATCCGATTCAGAACCGCGAAGCGTTCCGGCGGGGACAACACATCGAAATCGAGAGCGGCCACAGTGTCGACCGCAGCGGTCAGCGCTTCCAACGCCGCGTCGACCGAACTCATGAATCGAACACTAGTGCGAACTGCCGACAAGAACTGACCGCCCAAAGCCCCTCTGGGGATGAAACCGAGACTGGGGATGAAACTGATTCTTGCAACCGACCGCACCCCGGCCGGCGCGCCTATCGCGGGCGCGCTGAGCTAACGCGCGACCCGCGCAGTACTGCTGAAGTTCGGCGTCGAGGATTCCGCAGCGCTAGGTCCCGGCGGTTGCCGCGTCGATGGCGGCGAACTCCTCCTCGGTCAGTTCGATCCCCGCTGCGACGACATTCGGTTCGAGATGATCGACGCGGGACGTGCCGGGGATCGGCACCATCACCGGCGATCGTTTCAACAGCCAGGCCAGCGCGAGCTGTGACGGACTGGCGCCGTGGTCGGACGCCAGCGAGCCAAGAGGGCCGTCGGTTTCGGCGAGGGGACCGGCAGCCAGCGGGAACCAGGGAATGAACGCGACACCTTGGCTTTCGGCCTCCTTGAGCAGCGGTTCAGCCGTGCGCGTCGTCAAGTTGTAGAGGTTTTGAACCGAGACGATGGGTGCGATCTTCTGCGCCGCCCTGAGTTGGTCGACCTCGATCTCGGAGAGTCCGATGTGTCGGATCTTGCCCTCGTTCTGCAACGTCGCGAGTTCCCCGACCTGATCCTCGAGCGGGAAGTTCGGGTCGATGCGGTGCAGCTGATGTAAGTCGATGCGCTCGACGCCGAGTCGGCGAAGGCTGAGCTCGACTTCTTGGCGTAGGTAGCTAGGGTTCCCAAGCGGTATCCAGACATCCGGCCCGGTGCGCAGGAGCCCCGCCTTGGTGGCGATAACGAGATCGTCCGCATACGGATGCAGGGCCTCTCGGATCAACTCCTCGGCCACGTAAGGGCCGTAGGAGTCAGCGGTGTCGATGAAGTTGACGCCCAGTTCGACCGCGCGACGCAGGACACGAATCGCTTCGTCGTGATCGTCCGGCGGACCCCAGACGCCCTTGCCGGTGAGTCGCATCGATCCGAAGCCGAGGCGGTTGACGGTCATATCGCCGATGGTGATGGTGCCGGCTGCTGCCGCGGTCGTCGCGTCCGTCATGGTGGCTCCGTTCATCGAGGGTTCGCCACATCGAGCGTGGCACTGCTGTCCGGACCTGTCTAACTTCGCCCATGGTTCACTTCATTCCTGATGCGGAACTATCAGCCGGACATTCTGGCCAGCGGTTTGGACGTCGTCTTCTGCGGTATCAATCCGGCGCTGACGGCGCAGGCCGACGGATACAACTTCTCCAGCCCCACCAATCGGTTCTGGTCGGTGATCCATCTCGCGGGGTTCACCGACCGCCGGCTGTCGCCCGCCGAGGAACGCAGCCTTTTACAATTCGGTTGCGGCATAACCGCCGTCGTGACGCGGCCGACGTCGGAGGCACGCGAAGTGTCCGCGCTCGAAATTCGTGAGGCACTCTCGTCGTTCGAGACCAAGATGATCGCGGTCGCTCCCCGCATGCTGGCGTTCCTGGGTAAGCCGGCGATTTCGGTGGTGCTCGACACCACCGCCGTGAACTGGGGGCTGCAATCGGTCACCGTGGCCGGCTCGGCGGCGTGGGTGCTACCCAACCCCAGTGGCCGCAACCGGCGGTTCACCACCGAGGCACTGGTCGCCGCCTACACGGAACTGCACGATCATCTGGCGATGAAGCGCTCCCGGTAGGCACTGAGCCGCTCGGCCACCTCCGCGGGATCGAGTCCGACGTCGGCGAGGTCGTAGACCACCTCGCCGTAGCGTCCGCGCGGATGCGCATCGATGAAATCGGCCATCGCCGCACGCACATCGTCGCCGTAAGGCTGATCGGCCAGCTCGTAGATCGCCGAGAGCGTGCCCGGTTCGTCGGCCATGAATTCGGTGAAGCGCACGTCGATCGACTGATCGGCCGGCAGCACGTCACGGTCGCGCAGACACCCGCTGAACAGATCGTCGGCCCGGTCGAGCCAGTTCCGGGCGATCTTGACCGGATCCGGCTGCGCGCAGGCCATTCGAGACGCGTAGACGATCATGGTGAGCATCGATCGGGTTACCTCGACCGGATCACGATGCGTCACAACGAATGTCGCATCGGGGAACGTCGCGTACAGGGTGCGGAACTGTTCGAGGTGCTGTGGCGACTTGAGGACCCACCGAGTTCCACCGCGCAGCCACTGCATGGCCTGCAGCTGCCGCTTGAGGTGTGCGTATGACGGCCCCTGGTCGTGGGATTTGTAGTGCGCCGCGAATGTCGGTATGTGGTAGGTGGTTTCGAAGAGCATGCCGGAGATGTCGTTGGCCAGCAGCTGGATTTCCTCGTGGGCATGATCGACCGTCATGTCGTGCATGCGCTTGAAGTCGGGCATCGAGGTGTCGACCAGATCCAACCCGGTCGAACATCGATCACGGCGCTCCTGCTCGGTCTCGCCAGGTGCGGGGAAGGGTTCCAGGCTCTCCCAGTACGGCAGATAGCGCAGGTTCGGGTCGGCGGCGATCAGGTTGTGCAGGTGCGTGGTTCCGGTGCGGGGCAGACCGCAGATGATGATCGGCCGCGCGATTTCGACGTCCTCGATCTCGGGATGCTCGGCGATCAGCGCCTCGAATCGCAGCCGGTTGACCAGATTGCCCACCAGTTGCTCGAAGACGACGGCGACGCCGACGTCGGACAGCCCGGCCTCCTCCCGCAACGATCCGGTCAGCACGTCGAGGCGTTCGCGGAAGCCGTCATCGCCCCAGCCGTCGAGCCCCGTGCGCTCACTTGCGCATGCCAGCAACGCTTCTGAGGTCAGCTCCAGGATCGACCCGTAGCCCGCGAGCGCGTCGCGCATCGGCTGAGCGGCCTCCGGGAATACGGGGTCGGCCAGGTCGGTGAACCGGATCGACGCGGGGCGCTCTACACCGGCGGTCACGCCGACACCTCGGCAATGTCCGCGACCCGGCACACCGGCCGCTTCGGCGTCTCCTCGGGCAGGAACCAGCGCAACCAGATCAGGCCCTTGGCGCGCCCGGCCGTCGACACCCAGTTGGGGTGACCGGGATCGGTGTCGCTCACCACGATTCGCCACGACCCGTCGGGTTCGTAGGTGACGTGTGCGCCGTTGATGGTCACCCGCTCGTAGCTGTAGTCGTAGGTGTGCAGGAACGGGTTCCACAGACACAGATTCCAGAACACGCACTCCGGCGAGGTGCCGTCGATGATGAGCGCCTGACCGGGCTGCAACTCGTAGGCGCCCATCGCGTAGGCGGCATCGCCCGCGGCCCAGCCGTAGGTCTGCTGAGGCACCGGATACGGTTCGGCGATCTCGTTGGGCGGCTCGACCCGGGTAGGGATGAACGAGTACTGCTCGGCCAGCCACGTCCGCGCCGATCGCAGCCGCCGGATCAGGTCGTCACGGGAGTCCTGCTTACGCGCCGGCGGGTCGACGGCCTCGATCTTCCACTGGACGCGCCGGTCGGTTTCGGGGTTCTCCAGGTAGTCGCGAGTCAGGGCGACAACGGCATCCGATTCGAGCTTGAGCCAGGCGCTCGGCTGGGGATCAGGGCTGATCGTGAACTCGAAGTTGCCGTCGTCGTCGAACTCCAGCGAGCGGTCGTTCATCGTGCCGACGATGCGGTTGCTGTAATGGCCGTCGTCCGGGCCGCCGTAGACGGTGATCGAGAGGTAGACGGAGTCACCTCGGTTGCCCGTGACGCGGTACGTGCGCGTCGGGTCGATCGGCGCGAGTTGGTAGAAGGCATCGGAATTGTCGCCGCCCCAACGCTGATAGGGACCGATGACGTCGATGAACCGGGGGTTGTCCTTGTCGCCCCACACGTACGTGTCGACCGCCACCCGCAAGAGGCTGAACGTCAGCCGGTATCCGTCGAGGATGTCAGCTTCCTGCAGCGGGGGATCGCTGGCCAGGAACTTGCGTTCGAGCCCGCCGAGCTCGTCGAGCAGTTCGTGAAAGGCGGTCGACAATTCGTCTGACATGTCATTCCTTCTCTCGTACCTGCGCGCCCTGCATGACCAGGGAGCAGAGTGTGTCGACCAGGTGGTCGGTATCGGCGCGTCCGTCGACGAGGGCGCCATAGAACGTGGTGCCGACGACGACGTTGAACAACGTGTCGGTGTCGACGTCGGCACGTACCACGCCTTGTTCCGCGCCGGCACGGACCAGCTCGGCCAGCTCACCGCGAATTCTGTCGTCGAGCAATTGCTGTGTGCGGATGTGCAATTCGGAATCGCGGCGACGGTCGGCGAGGATGCCCATTGCCGCGGCCTCGACAACCGGCTCACGCCAGAAGGCCACCGCCCCGTGGATGAACGCGCGCAGATCGGTCTCGAAATCCCCGGACCGGGGTAACCCGGCACTGCCGCCGTCGGTACCGAACGCGGCTTCGAAGACCACGTGGGCCTTGGACGGCCACCGCCGGTAGATCGTCGGACGACTCACCCCGGCCGCGCGGGCGATCGAGTCCATCGACACCTGGTCGTAGCCGACGTCGATGAGCAACCGGCGGGTGGCCGTCATGATCGCCTCATCCGTACGCGGGTCACGCGGACGACCACGCACCGGCTCCTGGTTTAGCGGCGCAAGCGCGCGGTCCGGCGTCGGCACGCGGATTATGTTCCACTTTGTAACGTAAACTGTCAATGCCCGCGATTGAACCGGACGGGCTCGGGTAAACGTGACAACAACAGCAGTCATCCCCGGACGGCCAGGAGGCCACGCCATGCTCAAGCCCTGGTACCGCACCTTTTCGGCGCTGGCCGTGCTGATGGTCTCGCTCACCGTCGCGGTCGCGACACCGCCGGCGGCCATCGCCGAGGATCAATTGGCTTTCAGCGGAACGACATTGAGCGGAGCCCCGTTCAACGGCAGCAGCCTGCAGGGCAAGCCCGCGGTGTTGTGGTTCTGGACCCCGTGGTGCCCGTTCTGCAACCAGGAGGCTCCCAACGTCAGCCAAGTGGCGGCAGCCAACCCGAAGGTCACCTTCGTCGGTGTCGCGGGGCGCTCCGATGTCGGGCAGATGGAGGGGTTCGTGTCGAAGTACAACCTGAACTTCACCAACCTCAACGACGCGGACGGATCGATCTGGGCGCGGTTCAACGTGCCGTGGCAACCCGCGTATGTGTTCCTGCGACCCGACGGGACATCGAGTTTCGTCAACAATCCGACCTCGGCGATGTCGGAACAGGAACTCAGCGACCGGGTGCACGCACTGGTGTCATAAACCGTGGATGCAAACCTGACCGGTCTGGCGCTGGCCGCGGGGATGGTCGCGGCCCTCAACCCGTGCGGATTCGCCATGCTGCCGGCTTATCTGACCCTCGTCGTGCGCGGTGACGGGGAGGACCTGAGACGATGCGCCGCGGTCGGCCGGGCGCTGGCGGCCACCGCCGCAATGGCGCTCGGATTCCTCGCGGTCTTCGGTCTGTTCGGTGTGCTGACGGTCCCGGTCGCCACCGTGGTGCAGCGCTATCTGCCCTACGCGACCATCGTCATCGGTATCTGCCTTGTCTCCCTTGGCATTTGGTTGCTGACAGGTCGCGAGCTGACGGGCGCTCCGATGGGATCGAATTGGCGGTGGGCACCGACGGCTCGGCTGGGTTCGATGTTCGGCTACGGCGTGGGCTACGCCATCGCATCCCTGTCGTGCACCATCGGACCGTTCCTGGCGGTCACCGGCAGCACGATTCGCAGCGGCTCGGTGGTCAACGGCGTGCTGGTGTACCTGGCCTACGCCGCCGGCCTGGCGTTGGTGGTCGGCGTGCTCGCCGTCGGCATCGCCCTGACCAGTACCGCACTGGTGGACCGGATGCGCCAGCTGCTGCCCTACGTCAACAAGTTCAGTGGTGTCGTGCTGATCGCGGTCGGGCTCTATGTCGGCTATTACGGGCTCTACGAGATCCGGTTGTTCAGCGCGGACGGTAATCCCGCCGATCCGATCATCGCCGCGGCCGGTCGGCTGCAGGGCGCGCTGGCCGGCTGGGTGTATCGCACCAGCGCCTGGCCGTGGGTCGTCGCGCTGGCGGTGCTGATCGCGGTGACCGCGGCGCTCCGGATGCGCCGCGCCCGCCGCGACCGACCCTGAACCACAGTCGCCGCACCGCACGCGTCGATATACTTCGCTGCACGTCCGAAGCAGGGGAGGAGACGCGGATGAACCGATATTCGATACGAACCTGGGGGATTGCCGGGGCG
This sequence comes from Mycobacterium sp. BK086, assembly GCA_004362315.1. Taxonomy (GTDB): domain Bacteria; phylum Actinomycetota; class Actinomycetes; order Mycobacteriales; family Mycobacteriaceae; genus Mycobacterium. The sequence continues at coordinate 589,827 of SNWL01000005.1, read as the reverse complement.
GCCGTACTGGCCCTCACCGGCGTGCCGGCCGCGATCGTGACGATCCAGCCCAGCGGTGAGGCGCAGGCCGATGTGTGTGCGAGCGCCGGGCGCCGGATCTCGGTCAGCGGCTGCGCCAACTTGTCCGATGTGATGGCCCCCTATGTGCCGCCGCCGTCGTATTACGCACCGCTGCCCGAGGACTATCCACCACCGCCTCCGCCACCCCCGCCGGTGACCGGGTGCGTCGGCTACAACGGCCGATGGGTCAGCGCCGGCGGCTGCCGCTAGCCATCAACGACGAAACCCCGCGGGCATGGCCCGCGGGGTTTCGCTTACTGCCGAAGGTCAGACGTCGAACCTGTCGGCGTTGGCCACCTTGGCCCATGCCGCGGCGAAGTCCTTGACGAACTTCTCCTTGTTGTCGTCCTGGGCGTAGACCTCGGCCACCGCGCGCAGCACGGAGTTCGAGCCGAACACCAGATCGGCGGCGGTCGCCGTCCACTTGGCCGCACCCGTCACGCGGTCGGTGCCCTCGTAGACGTTCTCTGAGGTCGCCGACGGCTTCCACTGCGTGCTCATGTCCAGCAGGTTGGTGAAGAAGTCGGTCGACAGCACACCGACCTTGTCGGTGAACACGCCGTGCTTGCTGCCACCGTGGTTGGCGCCGAGCACCCGCAGGCCACCGATGAGCGCGGTGAGCTCCGGAGCCGTGACTCCGTTGAGGTAGGCCTTCTCGATCAGGAGCTGCTCGAGCGGAGCCTTCTCGCCGGCCCGCGCGTAGTTGCGGAAGCCGTCGGCCCGCGGCTCGAGAACCGCGAACGACTCGACATCGGTCTCGTCCTGCGAGGCGTCACCACGACCCGGGGTGAACGGCACCGTGATCTCGACGCCGCCGTCCTTGGCGGCCTTCTCGATCGCGGCGTTACCCGCCAGCACGATGACGTCGGCGAGCGAAACCTGCTTGCCCCCAGCGGCATTGAAGTCGGCCTGGATCTTCTCCAGCACCGGCAGCGCCTTGGCCAGTTCGGCAGGCTCGTTGGCCTCCCAATTCTTCTGCGGCTCGAGCCGCAGCCGCGCACCGTTGGCGCCACCACGCTTGTCGGTCCTGCGGAAGCTGGACGCCGACGCCCACGCGGTCTTGACCAACTGCGGCACCGACAGGCCCGAATCCAGCACGGCCGCCTTGATCTTGGCGGCATCGGCGTCGTCGATCACGGCACCGGCCGGAACCGGGTCCTGCCACAGCTGCGGCTCGGCCACGTACGGCCCGAGGTAGCGGCTGATGGGGCCGAGGTCGCGGTGCAGCAGCTTGTACCAAGCCTTCGCGAACGCCTCGTTGAGCTCCTCGGGGTGATCGAGCCAACGACGGGTGATCGCACCGAACTCCGGATCCACCCGCATCGAGACGTCGGTGACCAACATGGTCGGCTTGCGGTTCGGGCCACCGAACGGATCGGGGATGATCGCCTCGGCGTCCTTGGCCTCGAACTGCCACGCGTCGGCCGGGCTCTTGACCAGCTCCCACTCGTAGCCGTAGAGGATCTCCAGGAACGAGTTGCTCCACTTGGTCGGCGTGGGGGTCCACACGACCTCGAGGCCACTGGTGACGGTGTTGCCGGTCTTGCCACCCGCGAAGGGGCACTGCCAGCCCAGACCCTGCGCCTCGATGGCGGCGCCCTCGGGCTCCGGGCCCACCAGATCGGCGACGTCGCCGGCGCCGTGGGTCTTGCCGAGAGTGTGGCCGCCGACGATCAGCGCCGCGGTCTCCTCGACGTTCATCGCCATCCGGCCGAAGGTTTCCTTGATGTCGATGGCTGCCAGCAGCGGATCCGGATTCGCTTCGGGCCCTTCGGGATTGACGTAGATCAGGCCCATGGTGGTGGCACCGTACGGATCGGCCAGCTCGCGGTCACCGGAGTACCGCTTGTCGGTGCCCATCCACTCGCCCTCTTCACCGAAGAGGACCTCTTCGGGCTCCCAGACGTCGGGGCGACCGAAGCCGAAGCCGAAGGTCTTGAAGCCGGCGGACTCCAGAGCGACGTTGCCCGCCAGCAGCAGCAGGTCGGCCCAGGAGATCTTGTTGCCGTACTTCTTCTTGACCGGCCACAGCAGACGACGGGCCTTGTCCAGGTTGGCGTTGTCGGGCCAGCTGTTGAGCGGGGCGAAGCGCTGCAGGCCCTGCCCGCCGCCACCGCGGCCGTCGTAGATGCGGTAGGTGCCGGCGGCGTGCCAGCTCAGCCGGATGAACAGACCGGCGTAGCTGCCGTAGTCGGCGGGCCACCAGTCCTGCGAGGTGGTGATCACCGAGAGCACATCGGCTTTGAGCGCCTCGGGGTCGAGCTTGGCGAACTCGGCGGCGTAGTCGAAATCATCACCGAGCGGGTTGGACGCGGGCGAGTGGGGATGCAGCTTGGAAACGTCGACCTGATCCGGCCACCAGTCCCGGTTGGTCAGCGGCGCATGCGATTTCGGCGTCGGCGCTTCGATGACCGGATTTTCGCTCTCGGACACTTTTTACCTTTCCATTCCATACATCATTTGGGTGATTGGGCTGTGATCACTGATGTGATCAGGAAGGTTCTTTCGCGGTGCAGTCGGGACACAGGCCCCAATAGACGACCTCGGCCTCGTCCAGGACGAAACCGTTGTGCTCAGATGGCGTCAAACACGGCGCATCGCCGACGGCGCAGTCGACGTCACCGATCACCCCGCAGGACCGGCAGACGACGTGGTGGTGGTTGTCCCCGACCCGGGATTCGTAGCGGGCCACCGAACCCGACGGCTGGATGCGCCGCACCAGACCGGCGGCGGTCAGAGCGTGCAGGACGTCGTAGACCGCCTGGCGCGACACGTCGGGAAGACCGGCACGGACCGCTCCGAAGATGGTGTCGGTATCGGCGTGCGGATGGGAGTGCACCGCCTCCAGCACCGCGACGCGGGGCCGGGTGACCCGCAGCTGCGCGGTGCGCAGCTGGTCGGCGATATCCGACATCGAAGTCACGGTCAGATCGTCGTCCCTTTTCTGGAATCAGTCAAGAGTTGGCCCCGAACATCTCTCAACACCCAGGTCAGGGGTGCTGAGTTTGGTCGTTGCCGGGGTTCACAGTGGGGTTCAGCGGCGCAATCGGGGACGGGCTGAAGTTATTCGGGCCGGGCAGGGTGGCCTTGCTGGTCGGCGACAGCGAAGCGCTCGTGGGCGCGGGGGCCTTGTCGCCGGCGCCGCAGGCCGTCAGTCCGACCGCCACGCCGGCGGCCAGGCACACCAGGCAGACCGCCCGGATTAGCTTCCGACCCTGCATCGCTGACCCCTGACCCCGGGCACACACAAACGCGGTGCCACCTGGAAAACTACCCTCTCACGGGTGTGCGCAGCGCGCTTTGCGGTCTGCTCTGTAGGGTGATCGGCGGATCGCGTCCGGCGGCCATCCCGGGCTCGCACCACCGGGGACCCAGTCGTCTTGTCAGGAGCAGTTTCGTGCCCCTCAACACCGTCGCGCTCGAACTCGTGCCGCCTAATACCGATCGCACGCCGGACGAGATGCTCGAGGAAGCGCGCAAGGTCGTGCAGTTGTCCGCCGAGACCGGCCTGACCGGTCGAATCGGCCACGTCATGATTCCCGGGATGATCGAAGAGGACGGCGACCGTCCCATCGAGATGAAGCCCAAGCTGGATGTGCTCGACTACTGGGCGCGCATCTCACCGGAATTGCCCGGCGTGCGCGGACTGTGCACGCAGGTGACCGCGTTCATGGACGAGCCGACATTGGTCAGCCGGTTGACGGCGCTGCTGGACGCGGGCATGGAAGGCGTCGCCTTCGTGGGCGTTCCCCGGACCATGAACGACGGGGAGGGCGCCGGAGTGGCACCCACCGATGCACTGTCGATCTTCTCCCACCTCGTACCCAACCGCGGCGCGATCCTGATCCCGACCCGGGCAGAGGAAGCGGGCCGCTTCGGATTCAAGTGTGGACGCGGCGCCACGTACGGCATGACGCAGCTGCTGTACTCCGACGCGATCGTCGAGTTCCTGACCGGGTTCGCGGCCACCACCGACTATCGTCCGGAGATCCTGCTGTCCTTCGGCTTCGTGCCGAAAGTCGAGACCCGCGTCGGCCTCATCAACTGGCTGATCCAGGATCCGGGCAATGCGGCCGTCGCCGCCGAGCAGGACTTCGTCCGAACGCTCGCCGAGAGCGATCCGCCCGTCAAACGACAACTCCTGGTCGACCTGTACAAGCGGGTGATCGACGGCGTCGGCGACCTCGGGTTCCCGTTGAGCATCCACTTCGAAGCCACCTACGGTATGTCCCGGCCGGCCTTCGAAACCTTCGCGGAGATGCTGGCGTACTGGTCGCCGGCGCAACCCGCCTCCTGATCCAGTGAAGGCACTGATCGATTTCGAGGACGCGCCGGTCATTTCGATCCCGGCCCGCGACGGCTATCCGGGCTTCTCGGCCTGCGAGGGCATCCTGGTCGAGGGGCCGCAGGGCTGGGGCGCGTTTTGCCCGCCGCCCGCAGGCGACGACCTCGCGGCGGCGCGATGGCTCACCTCGGCGATCGAGGGCGGCACGGTCGGCTGGCCCGACCCGGTGCGCGGCCGGGTCGCGGTTGCGGCGGCGGTACCCGCGGTCGGCCCGCAGAATGCCGCCGCGATCGCCTCGGCCAGTGGGTGCGCGGCGGCCGATGTGCGTGTCACCGGTCAGCCCGGCGATGGGGCACGCCTCGAGGCGGTGCGCGGTGCGCTGGGAGCGGACGGGGCGATCCGCTGTGTGGTGGAGGCCCCCTGGGACGTCGACACCGCGGCCCGGCTGATTCCGGTGCTGGACCGGGCAGCTGGCGGGTTGCAGTTCGTGCAGCAGCCGTGCGCGACCGCGGCGGAGTTGGCCACCCTGCGCCGACGCGTCGATGTGCCGGTGGCCGTGGATGTTTCGGGTCTCAGCGCCGACGGATTGACGCTGCCGGAGGTCGCCGATATCGCGGTGCTGACGGTCGGCCCGCTCGGAGGTGTGCGTCGTGCCCTGCGGTTCGCCGAACGCAGCGACCTGCCGTGCGTGGTATCGGCGGCGGCCGGGGCGTCGGAGTCCAGCATCGGCCTGGCCGGGGGTCTCGCGCTGGCGGGTGCGCTGCCTGAGGTTGCGTTTGCCTGCGGGCTGGGCACCGCCGCATCGTTGGCCGGTGATGTGGTGTCGCCGGGCCGGGTGCTGATACCGGTCGACGGTCATCTGCCGGTCGCGCCGATGGCCCCGGCGCCTGACGCCGCGCGGGTCGCGGAGTTCACCCTCGCCGACGCCGAACGGGTCGCCTGGTGGCGCCGCCGGCTGATAGCCGCAAAAGAACTTCTGTAGAAAGCGGTTTGGATGCCAGGGCGCCGGGTACAAGGGCGCCGATGACTCCTGAGCCGGCCGAGCAGGCCCTTCCGCCCCAGTCGATGTCCCCGTTCGAATCGAGGCGAACCACGCTCATCGTCCTGTGGTCGAGCTACCTGGTCGCCGCAATCATCCTGATTCTGTACTGGGTGTACGCGGCTTAGCGTCGCGGACGCCAGGCCCAGACAGCCAGCGCCACACCGATCAGCGCGGTGATCGGTCCGATGACCGACCAGGTCGTGGTGTTGCTCATCGGGCTGCCCTGAACCACACCGAACCCCTGCAGCGCCCACAGCGATCCGAAGAGCGCAACCAGCACGCCCACTACACCCACAGCGTGACGCATGGTCAGCTCCTCTTTCCGGTCGGCATGGCGGCGGACACCGCCCGCATGACGGCTCGTTTCACTTTCGTTGCACCCGACCCCGCGGTAGCGCCGATGGTCGAGCGATTCGGCGGATCAAGCTGCAGCACATCGCCTTCGGCAATCCGGCCAGCCCGGGTGATGTTGCCGTAGACGCCGAGGCAGCGCCGCGAGTGGGCGGCGATGGTGCGGGTGATCTCCTTGTCCCGCTTGAGCTCGGGCTGCTCGTGGGACGGCATCACGCATCGGATCGTGGGGATCAGGGGCTGCAGTTCGGCGTGCGGTGCGTGCAACGTACCGCCGCACCAGTCCCATTCCGGATGCGGCGACGTGGCGGGGGAGTCGACCACGATGGTCGGACGGAATCGCCGGACGTCGAAGTCCGACTCCGGCGCCAGCCCGGTCATCGTGGCCAGGCTCTGCTCGGTGATGACGTGGAGGGGATAGGCGTCGACGTAGCTGCCGACCGGCGTGGCGTAGCGGCTGATCTCGGCGAGCTTGCGGACCGGGAACATCGAGAGATCCGGCAGCGGTTCGCCGTCCTCCAGTCCGAAGATCGTGCGCAGGTCGGATTTGGTGGCCATCGGCCCGCGGTACTGATCTTTGCGGTCCAGCGCGGGCAGCGGCCGAAGTTCGACCTCTCGGTCCAGATACCGCGAGAGTGCCTGATGGACAACGGGATCCGAGCTGGTGACCTCGGTGCCGTCGGGGAAGGTGATGACGACTTCCGGAGCGTGGCCCGGTCCGGCGTCGGGCGGTGGCGCCTGCGCGTAGCGCGCCGTGAGCCACAGCAGGCCGGGCAGCCGCTTGGCGCTGGTGGTCGCGTCCAGTTCGACGTCACGCACGGCCCAGGTGCGATCGGCGTGCAGGCCGAGCTCGCCGATCTCGGCCTGCGCGACCTGCTCGCCCAGCATCGACTTCACCGGATAGCGCCAAATCGAGGTGATACGGCCGGCGGGAATCATTCACCCAGAGTAGGGCGTCTGCAGCTCGATGTAGCCACTCCTCAGCGCCTCGCTTCGCTGCGGCGCATCGTCATGGCTAGTCCGCCGGCGAGCGATGGAGTGCACGTGACGAGATCACCAGCGCGGCCAGGCTGCCCACCAACCACACGCCGAGCACGACGAACGGCAGCAGTCGCTGGTTGTGCGGGAAGTACGTCGCCGCATGGATCGCCGACACCGTCGCACCGCTGGGCAGCGCGTGATTGAAGAACGCGAACGGCTGAGGCAGTAGCGAGGCCGACACCGCACCGCCCGACGAGGTGTTGCCCAGCAGGATGAACACCAGCCAGGTGGGAATGATCGCCCACCGGTGGATCAGCACCAGCATGGCCGAGTTGAAGGACGCGGCGACCGCGATCTGCACCGAGGTCAGCAGCCACAGCTGGGGAAACGGCGTGCTCAGCGCGCCGAGCACTGGCCCGGTGACGACCGACAGGACCGCCCCGCCGACGACCGCGAGCACCGCCAGGCAGGCCAGCCAGCGCCGCAGGCTGAGTGTCTTGACGTTGGCCCGCAACTGAAACATCGTGATGAAGCCCAGGATTGTCGCCGCGATGACGAGATAGAACGTGGCCAGCCCGGCCGGGTCGGACGCCGGCAACGGATGCAAATCGACGATCGGCAGGATGAACTGTCCCGGCTGGGTCTGATCCAGCTGGATCAGCGCCCGGGTACCCGACGGGTCGCTGGCGCTGGACAGCAACAGCTGGGGTGGTGTCGCGGTGGCGTCGATGGCGGCGGTGATGCGCTGCTGGTTGATCGCGGTGACCGCGTCGTCGCGCGTCGCATATTGCTGAACGTCGAACTCGCCTGAGTTGCGGTGCAGCGCATTGACGAACGGCGCCGTGACGGCCGTCGATCCGACGACGCCGACCGGCAGGTTTCGCGGCGAGGGCCGTCCCAGCGCGACGGTGTAGGCGGCGGCGAAGCTCGACGCCAACACGATGGCGATCGCGATGACGGTTGCGGCCTTGCGGATCTCCAGCGGAATGCTCTTCAGTGAGGACCCGGGCACACGCGCACTCTACGGCTTGACCGCCTGCAGGGTGTAGCTCAGCGGCAGCCGCTCTGCGTGCTCGTCCAGGCGCCACTCACCGTCGGTGTTGTGCATGCGTCCCGGCAGCGCCTCCCACGGCACCGAGTCGTGCTCGACGAGCATGCTCAAGCGCAGGCCGGCATCCAATAGGGCGCTGACGATCTCGCCGAGGCCGTGATTCCATTCCCGAGACTCGGTGTGGACGAAGACGGCGTCGGTCTCGACGTACGTGTCCGACGCATCGAATCGCATCGGGTCGGCGTGTTCGAAGTACGGGTAGCCAAGCGTGATCGCATCGGTGCGCTGCTCGTCGACAGCCCACAGGACGGGATGCCCCTCCCGAAGGAAGAGCCGGCCCCCGCGCCGCAGCAGCGTCGCCACCATCTCGGCCCAGCGCCGGATGTCGGGCAGCCACACCAGCGCACCGACCCCGGTGTACACCAGATCGAAGCCGTCCTGGCCGAGAACGCTTGCGGCGCTGTACACATCGGACTCGACGTAGTCGATGCCGACGCCGGCCCTGGCGGCGATCGATCGGGCGATCGCGATCGACGCGCGGGAGAAGTCCAGCCCCGTCATCCGCGCCCCGAGCCGGGCCAGTGACAGGGTGTCGGTGCCGATGTGGCATTGCAGATGAACAGCCCGCAGACCGGTGATGTCACCGAGGCGCGGCAGGTCGAACCGCACCACGTCGGACAACGATTCCGGATCGGCGACCAGCCTGTCCACCGCATAGTCGGGCGAGCCGGCGTGGGCGGGCGCCCGCTCGTCCCACAGCGAGCGGTTGACGTCCCGGTGTTCGCTCGAGCCGTCCGTGTGCACGCTCGACAGTATGGCGAATCTAGAGCTTCACCGGCATCGCGCCGACATGCCAGATCTCGTCGGAGTATTCGGCGATCGCGCGGTCCGAGGAGAACTTGCCGCTGCGGGCGGCGTTGAGGATCGACATCCGCGACCAGGCATCGGAGTCCAGCCAGGCGGCACTGACCCTGGACTGGCAGTCGATGTAGGAGCGGTAGTCGGCGAGCACCAGGAACGGGTCGTGGTGCAGCAGGTTGTCGACCAGCGGACGCAGCACCTCGGTGTCGCCGTGGGTGAAGGTGCCTTCGACGATCAGTTCGAGCACTTCGGCCAACTCGGCGTCACGCTCGACGAAACTGGTCGGCCGGTAACCCTCGGCCTTGAGCTGCTCCACCTCGTCGACGGTCAGGCCGAACAGGAAGAAATTCTCCGGCCCGGCTTCCTCGCGGATCTCGACGTTGGCGCCGTCGAGCGTCCCGATCGTCAACGCGCCGTTGATCATGAACTTCATGTTGCCCGTGCCCGAGGCTTCCTTGCCCGCTGTGGAGATCTGCTCGGACAGGTTGGCCGCCGGGTAGATCAGGTGGGCGTTCTTGACGTTGAAGTTCGGCAGGAACACCACCCGCATGAAGCGGTTGACGTCGGGATCGTTGTTGACGGTGGCACCCACGGCGGTGATCAGCCTGATCATCCGCTTGGCGATGAAGTAGCCGGGTGCGGCCTTGCCACCGAAGATGAATACCCTTGGGGCGATTGCGAATCCAGGGTTGCGCTTGAGCCGGTTGTACAGCGTGATGATGTGCAGCACGTTGAGGTGCTGGCGCTTGTATTCGTGAATGCGCTTGACCTGCACGTCGAACATCCAGGTCGGGTCGACCTCGATGCCGGTCGACGAGTGGATGTATTCGGCAAGCCGACTCTTGTTGGCACGCTTCATGTCCCGCCAGCGCTCCCGGAAGGCGGGGTCGTCGACGTAGGATTCCAGTTGGCGCAGCTGGTCGAGGTCGGTCAGCCAGCCGTCGCCGACGGTCTCGTCGAGCAGGGTCCGCAGTCCCGGATTCGACAGTGCCAGGAACCGTCGCGGGGTGACGCCGTTGGTCACGTTGCCGAACCGCTCCGGCCACATCTCGTAAAAGTCTTTCAGCACACTGGCTTTCAACAGTTCGGAGTGCAGCTCGGCGACACCGTTGACGGCATGGCTGCCGACCGTGGCCAGGTGCGCCATCCGCACGCTCTTGCCGCCGTCCTCGCCGATCAGCGACATCCGCCGGGCCCGGTCCTCGTCGCCGGGGAACTTGGCCTTCACCTCGTCGAGGAACCGCTCGTTGATCTCGTAGATGAGCTCGAGATGCCGGGGCAGGGATTCGCCGAAGATGCCGAGCGGCCAGGTCTCGAGCGCCTCGGGCAGCAGCGTGTGGTTGGTGTAGGCGAACGTGGCGACGGTGATCTCCCACGCCTCATCCCAAGCCATGTGGTGTTCGTCGATCAGCAGTCGCATCAGCTCGGCGACCGCGATCGACGGGTGGGTGTCGTTGAGCTGGATGGCCCATTTGTCCGGCAGCGCGCTCAGCGGCAGCCGGGCGCGCTCGGTGTGGATGCGCAGGATGTCCTGGAGCGAGGAGCTGACGAAGAAGTATTGCTGCTGCAGCCGCAGCCGCTTGCCGGCCTCGGGTTCGTCATTGGGGTAGAGGACCTTGGAGATCTTCTCCGAGAGGACCTCGTCCTCGACGGCCTTGTAGAAGTCGCCGGTGTTGAACGCGTCCAGAGCGAATGAGGACACCGACCGGGCGCTCCACAGTGTCAGCGTGTTGCAGGTGTTCACGCCGTAGCCCTGGACGGGAGTGTCATACGAGACGCCCTTGATCACCCGCCGGGGGATCCAGCGCACCCGGTGGTTGCCCGCGACGTCCTCGTACTGCTCGGTGTAGCCGCCCCAGTTGACCAGGTAGCTGGCGTCCGGCTTGTCGATCTCCCATGGGTTTCCGGCGACCAGCCAGTTGTCGGTCTTCTCGACCTGCCAGCCGTCCTGGATCTCCTGGTCGAAAATGCCGAATTCGTAACGGATTCCGTAGCCGATCGACGGGCGCTGCAGGGTGGCCATCGAATCCAGGTAACAGGCCGCCAGCCGGCCGAGGCCACCATTGCCGAGGCCCGGCTCCTCCTCGCACGCCAGGATCACGTCGAGGTCTTGACCGAGAGCGGCCAGCGCTTCGCGCGCCTGGGCTTCGATGCGCAGATTGAGCAGGTTGTTGCCGAGCTGCGGGCCCATCAGGAATTCGGCGGACAGATAACACGTCACTTTGGCGGGGCCGTGCAACAGGTCCTGCGTGGTCGCCATCCACCGCTGTTGCATGCGGTCGCGGACGGCCAGGGCCAGGGCCCGGTAGTAGTGCTCGGGAGTCAGCACGCTGGGCGGCCGGGCGATGGAGTAGGCCAGATGATCGGCGATCGCGCGGTGCAGCGCGTCCGCCGAGAGTCCGGTGCGGCTGTGCTCGTGCGGTCGTGCCTCACCGGTGATGTCACCCGGGACGTTGTTCACGACATCCGTCATTGCCTTCTCCTGCTCTGAAGACCACTTCTTGATCCGAAACGAGGACCCGAAGTCTGACACCACCGTATTTCGGCAAGGCGAGGTCCACGAGTCGCTCCCGTGAACTATCGCGCATGAACATGCGCACCGCGCGGCGAGCGATCCCTACGATCGCGGGCATGACCACACTGACCAACCGCCCGGCGACCGCACTGCTCGTCGTCGACGTGCAGAACGACGTCGTGGCCCGCGCCCACGACCGGGATCGTGTCGTGGCGACCATCGCCGGACTTGTCGACAGCGCCCGCTGCAGTGGCGTTCCGGTCGTCTGGATACAGCACTCCGATGCCGAACTGTCCACGGGAAGCCAGGAATGGTGCATCGTCGACGAACTGGCCCCGTCCGCCACCGAGCCGGTGATCGCGAAGAACTATGGCGACTCATTCGAAGCCACCGCCCTGGAGTCGACGCTGGCCGAGCTGGGGGTCGGGCATCTGGTGGTGGTCGGCGCCCAAACCGATCAGTGCGTCCGGTCGACGATTCACGGCGGGTTCGCCCGCGGCTACGACGTCACTCTGGTGGCCGACGCCCACACCACCGAAGACCTCTCGCCGTGGGGCGCTCCGCCGCCCGAGCAGGTGATCGCCCACACCAACCTCTATTGGTCGCACCAGTCGGCGCCCGGACGAGCAGCCACCACGCCGGCGGCCGCCGAGGTCGTTTGGTAAACGCCTACCGCCGACCGAACCCGCGCTATACAGTTTTGCGGAAGTGTTCACTGCCGCGAACGATCGGACAAGACATTGACGTCGACACTGCAATCGGGGGATCAGGTCATCGAGCTGGCCCGGGGGATGCGCGATCTGGTGATGGCCCAGGCCGGTGAATCCGAGCGGCTGCGCACCATCGCCCCGGCCGTCGTCGACGAGATGTGGGCCAGCGGGTTGATGCAGTCGTTCAACCCCGTCGCGGCCGGCGGTGTCGAGCCGTCGTTCACCGAGATGATCGAAACCTGGATCGAGATGGCCTGGCAGGACGGCTCCTTCGGGTGGATCGGGATCGCCAACCTGCCGTCGTCGTTCGCCGCGGCCGCCTACCTGCCCGACGAGGGATTCGCCGAGGTGTTCACCGCCAACGACAACCGCGTCACGATGGGCGGCCAGTTCTTCCCCAACGGCCAGGGAGTCGTGGTCGACGGCGGCTACCGGGTCACCGGCTCATGGAGCTTCGGCTCGGGCACCGGTCACTCCGAATATGTGTGTGCCGGGTTCTTCCCGATGGTCGACGGCCAGCCGGTGATGGAAGCCGGCGGACTACCCGAGATGCTGGTGGCTGTCATCCCGCGGGCCGAGATCGTCTTCAAGGACGGCTGGCATGTTCAGGGGCTCAAGGGAACCGGCTCCTACGACTACGGCGTCGAGGACGTCTTCGTGCCGACCGGCCGGACGTTTCCGCTGTTCTCGCGGGTTCCTTACCGGGGCGGCTCGCCGGCCACCCGGATGGGGTTGATGCCGGTGACGGCGGCCGGTCACGCGTCGTGGGCGCTCGGCATCGCCAAGAGCATGCTCGACGACGTCCAAGAGCTGGCGGCCACCAAGTTCCGGATGAGCGACATGGCCTCACTGGCCAGCCGACAGACCTTCCAGAAGGATCTGGCCCATCACGTCGCGGCATGGCGTGCGGCGCGGCTGCTGGTGCTCGATGCGTTCACCACCGCCGAAGCCGTCGTGGCTGCGGGGGATGACCTGACCCCATTGCTGCGCGCAGATATGAGGGCCGCGGCCAACTATGCGACCGACGTGTCACGGCAGGCCGCCGAGTGGGCGCACCTGGCTGCAGGCACCACCTCGATCCGGGAGGGCAGTCGCCTGGAGCGCGGATTCCGCGACATCTACACCGGAACCCAGCACGCGTTCATCAGCGAGAAGGTGGCCATGGACGTGGCCCAGATCTGGCTGGGCATCGTCGACGATCAGCCCGGGTTGTGAACGGCGCCGCGCGCCTCGGCATTTCGCGCGCGTTCGGGCGCACCCGGGATTAGAGTCCGAAGGTTATGACCGACTGGTCCGATCCGCGGCTGCCCAGCGCTGAAACGACGAGTCCCCGCCAGATCAAGCGACTGAGCCGCAACTTCGCCGGCGTCGGGGTCGGGATTCCGCCGGAGCGGCTACAGGAGATCACCGTGGGCGGCGCCGCGCCCACCTATGACGAGATGGTCGATGTCACCTTCGCGCTCACCGCGACAGCGCTGATCAGCGAAAAGCGCCGATCCAAAGTTGGCCGTGCACAACGTCATTGCGTGCGCGGGTTCATCCTTCTCGTCACGATCCTGATCGCGATCAACGTGCTGTTGTGCCTGGGATTGATGCTGTTCGTACTGACCCAGCACACCACGCCGTACTAGCCGGACACGAACCCGTCGGCGACATCGAGCGCCTTGTCCAGAATGGCCAGACCCTCGGCCACCTCGGCATCACTGATATTGCAGGCCGGCACCGCGTGGATCCGGTTGAAGTTTGCGAACGGCAGCAGGCCACCGGCCTTACACGCGGCCAGCACGTCGTTCATGGCCGGGCTGGAGCCGCCGTAGGGCGCCAGCGGTTCGCGGGTCTGCTGATTGGCCACCAGCTCGATCGCCCAGAACACGCCGAGCCCGCGGACCTCGCCAACCGACGAGTGGCGGGCCGCCAGCTCACGCAGGCCGGGGCCGAGCACCTGCTCGCCGAGCCGGGCCGCGTTGGCCACCATGCCCTCGTCTTCCATCGCGTTGATCGTCGCGACCGCGGCACCGCAGGCCAGCGGGTGGCCCGAGTAGGTCAGCCCGCCCGGGTAGGCGCGCTCGGCGAACGTCGAGTAGATCGCGTCGTTGATGGCCACACCGCCGAGCGGCACGTACCCCGACGTCACACCCTTGGCGAACGTGATCAGGTCCGGTACCACGTCAAAGTTCTGGATTGCGAACCACTTTCCGGTCCGCCCGAAGCCGGCCATCACCTCGTCGGCGATGAACACGATGCCGTGGCGGTCGCAGATCTCCCGCACACCGGCCATGTATCCGGGCGGCGGCACCATGATGCCCGCGGTACCCGGAACGGATTCCAGGATGATCGCGGCGATCGAGGCAGGCCCCTCGTGCTGGATCAGCCGCTCGAGGTAGTCGAGCGCCCGCTCGGATTCCTGCTGCTCGTTCTCGGCGAAGAACGACGAGCGGTACAGGAACGGGCCATTGAAGTGCACGACGCCGGAGCTGGCGTAGTCGTTGGGATAGCGCCGCGGGTCACCGGTCAGGTTGATCGCGGTGTCGGTGCCGCCGTGGTACGAGCGGTAGCGCGAGAGCACCTTGTAGCGGCCGGTGTGCAGGCGCGCCATCCGCACGGCGTGCTCGACGGCGTCGGCGCCACCGTTGGTGAAGAACACCCGGTTCAGGTCGCCGGGGGTGCGCTCGGCGATCAGCCGGGCGGCCTCGGAGCGGGCCGCGTTGGCGTGCTGCGGTGCGATCGTGCAGAGCTTGGCAGCCTGCTCGGCGATCGCGGCGACGACCTTCGGATGCTGGTGACCGATGTTGGTGAACACCAACTGCGAGGAGAAGTCCAGCAGCTTGTTGCCGTCGCCGTCCCAGACATAGGACCCGTCGGAGGCGACGATCGTCATCGGCTTGATCTGCGCCTGCGCCGACCACGAGTGGAAGACGTGCGCCCGGTCCAGCTCGTAGGCCCTGGCGGCTTCGGCGCGGGCGGTGTCGATGTCCTGGCCGTTGGGGAGCAGGTGGGATTCGGTGGTCGTCATGCGTGCCTCTTTCGAGCTCGTGGTGCGCAGTGGTGTCAGTGGTTCTGTGGGAAGCCGAGGTTGATACCGCCATGGGAGGGGTCGAGCCACCGCGTGGTGACCACTTTGCCACGGGTGAAGAAGTGCACGCCTTCGGTGCCGTGCGCGTGGGTGTCACCGAACAGGGAGCTCTTCCAGCCGCCGAAGCTGTAGTAGGCGGTCGGAACCGGGATCGGCACGTTGATGCCGACCATGCCGACCTCGACCTCGTTCTGGAAGCGCCGCGCGGCGCCACCGTCGTTGGTGAAGATCGCGGTGCCGTTGCCGTAGGGGTTGGAGTTGATCAGCTCCAGAGCTTCGTCGTAGGTGTCGACCCGCACGACCGACAACACCGGGCCGAAGATCTCGTCGGTATAGACGCTCATCTCGGGGGTGACGTTGTCGATAAGTGTTGGGCCCAACCAGAATCCGGTGTCATCTCCGTCGACCGCGGTGCCACGTCCGTCGACGACGATGGTGGCGCCGTCGACTTCACCGGCATCGATGTAGGAGGCCACCTTGTCGCGGTGGGCCTTGGTGACCAGCGGGCCCATGTCGGTATTACGGGTGCCGTCGCCGATCTTCAACGTCGTTGTGCGCTCGGCGATCTTGGCGACGAGCTCGTCGGCGACCGGGCCGACTGCCACGGCAGCCGAGATCGCCATGCAGCGCTCACCGGCCGAGCCGAAACCAGCATTGACCATCGCGTCGGCGGCCAGGTCGAGGTCGGCGTCCGGCAGGATCACCGCGTGGTTCTTGGCTCCGCCCAGCGCCTGAACGCGCTTGCCGTGCAGCGTCGCCGTGGAGTAGATGTACTGCGCGATCGGGGTCGAGCCCACGAACGAGACGGCTTTGATGGCCTTGTTGGTCAGCAGCTCGTCGACGGCGACCTTGTCACCCTGCAGCACGTTGAAGACGCCTGCCGGGAGTCCGGCCTCGGCCCACAGGTTGGCGATCCACAGTGCGGCCGACGGATCCTTCTCAGAAGGCTTGAGCACCACCGTGTTTCCGGCGGCGATGGCGATGGGGAAGAACCACATCGGCACCATCGCGGGGAAGTTGAACGGGCTGATGACGGCCACCGGGCCCAGCGGCTGGCGGATCGAGGCGACGTCGACGTTGGTCGAGGCGTTCTCTGTCATCCCACCCTTGAGCAGATGTGATATCCCGCAAGCGAATTCGACGACCTCCTGGCCGCGGCTGACTTCGCCGAGGGCATCGGAGAGCACCTTGCCGTGCTCAGCGGTGATGATCGCGGCCAGCTCTTCCTTGCGTGCGTTGAGCAGCTCGCGGAAAGCAAAGAGGATGGTGGTGCGCTTGGCCAGCGAGGTGTCGCGCCAGGCGGGGAACGCGGCGGCTGCGGCATCGATCACCGCGCGCGCGTCGTCGACATCGGCCAGCGCGACCTGCCCGGTGACCTGACCGGTGGCCGGGTTGGTGACGGCGGCGGTGCGGTCACTGCCGCCTGCGAAGTTCTTCCCGCCGGCCCAGTGGGCGATCGTGCGGACGCGGGTGTTGGGCGCGGTGAGAGTCATACCTGCGATTCTGCGGGTCGTTCGACCGGTTCGGACCCGACAGATTGTAAGAAATGCAAGCGATGCCAATACACTGTGTAAATGCAGTTGACGCTGGCCGACATCCTCGAGCTGCCGTCGATTCGCGGCGGTGAGCCGGAGGTGGTGTGCGCCGGGCCGATGGACCGCCCGGTGCGCTGGGTCCACGTCAGCGATCTGGCCGACCTGTCCGGCCTGCTGACGGGCGGGGAACTGGTCTTGACCACGGGTCAGGCGCTGGTCGATCCGGCTCGGCGCGACGGCTATCTGCCGGGGTTGGCCGCCGCGGGCGCCACCGGCGTGGTGGTCGAACTCGGGTTGCACGTCGACACGCTTCCGCAGTCTGTGCTGGCCAGCGGTGCGGAGTCGGGGCTGCCGGTGATCGTCCTGCACCGACCGGTGCGCTTCATCGACGTCACCGAGGAGGTGCACCGCAGGATCGTCGCCGACCAGTACGCCGAGGTGGCGTACGGGCAGCGGGTGCACGAGGCGTTCACCGCGCTGAGCATGCGCCGCGCGTCGGTCGACCAGATCGTCAGCGCGACGGCGGACATGCTGGACACCCCGGTGGTGCTGGAGGATCTCAACCGGCAGGTGCTGGCCTTCGATGGACGGGGGATGTCGGCGACGGTCCTGCTGGCCGACTGGGAGCGACGATCGCGCCTGAGCGCCGGTGACACCTGGACGGCCAGCCCGGTCGGCCCGTATCGCGAGGAGTGGGGACGGTTGATCGCCCCACACCTCGTCACCGACGGGCGGGCGGTGATGACCTTGGAGCGGGCGGCCCAGGCGCTGGCCCTGCACCGGATGGTCGAGCAGAATCGCAGTTCGCTCGAGCTTCGCGCTCAGAGTGGGCTTGTCGACGATCTGCGCCGCGGCCGGATCACCGACGAAGCCGAGGCGACCGCCCGCGCCCACGCATTGGGATTGCGCCCCGCGCTGACCTACGTCCCGATGGCGGTGCGGTTACGGGAGAGCGCGGGTGCTGATCAGGTCACCGTCGCCCAGCGCCGGGTGCGCATGCTGGACGCGATCATGCACACGGTGCGCGCGGCGGGGCACACCGGCTTGGCGGCCACCCGCGATGACGGGCAGATCGAATTGGTGCTGGCACCGCAGCGCACCAGCACTCTGGCCGACGTCTGTTCGGCGATCCGCCAGTCGGTGATCCGCCTGGACGGCGTCGGGGACTGCGTCATCGGGGTTGGGCCAGAATCCAGCCGGTTGATCGATGCCGTGGGCGGCCTGCGCGAGGCGGGTCACGTCGCCGAGGTGGCAATGTCGATGCCATTGAGCGCCTTGCCTTTTCATCGCGCCGCCGATGTGCGGCTGCGCGGCCTGCTGTCGCTGATCCGGACCGATCCGCGAGTGCAGGCCTTCGCCGAGACCGAGCTCGCCGGTCTGCTCACGCACCGCGCCAAGCACGGCGACGAGGCGTTCGATCTGCTGCGGCGCTTTCTGGACGCCGGGGGTAACAAGGCCGAGCTGGCCAGAACGTTGCACATGTCACGTCCGACGCTGTACTCCCGGCTGGAGGCGTTGCAGAAGATCGTCGGTCTCGACCTCGACGACGCGGAGTCGCGGACCTCGCTGCACGTCGCGATGCTGATCCTGCAGTCCTCATGATCTAAGCGCGCGGGGGAGCAGCGCCCTCACCCGATGACGACTCCGCGCTTTCCCGCTCGTCCTTGAGTCGCTCCTTGCTGCGCAGCAGCCGCAGCAACGTCACCAACACCAGCCCGCCGACGATATTGCCGATCAGCGTGTACCAGAACCACCCCAGCCAATCCAGGTAACCGAACGGGGCTTCCCCGGTCGATAGGGCACCAAAGATCAACAGCGAGTCCAGGATCGAATGGAACAGCTGAAGTCCGGCGAGCACGAACGCCCCGGCAACCGCGGCGGCGATCTTGCCGGGCATGGAGTCGGTGCCGTGCTGCATGCGCGTCATCAGTGTGATCACCATGCCGCCCAGCACCGCCAGCGCCAGGCTCTGCACCGACAGTGGCGCAGTGACGAAATGCTCGGCGGACTCGATGGTCTGCGCCCTCAATTTGGGGAACGCCGCGATGATCAGCGCCATGATCACCCAGCCGCCGACCAGGTTGGCCACCAGCGTGCCGCTCCACAACTTCGCGAGCTGTCCGACGCTGGCGCGTTTGGCGGCCACGGTCGTCACCGGCACCAGAAAGCCCTCGGTGAACAGCTCGCTTCGGCCGAGCAGGAGCGCCAGAAAACCGATCGCGAACGCCACGCCGGCCAAGAGCTGGTTGTGGGTCTCGTGCAGCACCGACAGGTACGCGAGCACTCCGATCGCGACTTCGGTCCCGCCGAAGAACCCCGTCACCAGAACCTCGCGCCACGTGCGGTGCAGGCGCTGACTACCTTCGTCCACCATCCGGTTGAAGGCGTCTTCCAGCTCGTCCTCGATCGGACTGTTGGAATCGCCCAGCTGTCGCTGACTCGTCGAACTCACGGTGCGGTTTACCCGTCAATACGGCGCCCGACACGAGACACCGCTGAGCAGTTGCACAACGCCCGCCCATACACTGGCCCACCGTGGGCATTCTCGTGGGTTTCGCGCCGTGGATCGTCTATTGGGTACTGGTGGGCAACGTCCCGTTCGAGACGGCAGTGCTGGTCGCCCTCGGTATCGCCGTCGCCGGGCTGGTCGTCGGGCGCGTGAAGAAGGCACCCGGCCTGACCTTCGAAATCGGCGCTGTCGCAACGTTCTCCGTGTTGGCCATCCTGACGTTCGTGACGAGCCAGGCCTTCATGGAGCGCTGGATGCAGCCGCTCAGCAACGCCGGAATCTTCCTGATCGCCTTGGTGGGCGCCCTGATCGGCAAGCCGTTCGTCCGGGAGTTCGCCGCGGCCGGCCGCCCCGACGAGGTGATCAAGAGTGACCTGTTCAAGAAGATCACCGCTCTGCTGACCTGGATCTGGGTCGCCGCCTTCGCGGGGATGACGGTGTCCTCGGCGGTCCCGCCGATCGTGCAGGGCGACGCGACGATCCTCGACACCAAGACCCCGTTGTCGTTCGTCTGCTACTGGGTGATCCCGTTCGCCTTCATGGGACTGGCGGCGCTGGCCTCTCGCATTCTGCCCGACAAGATGACGCCGAGTGACGACGCGGTTCGCGAGACGTCGTTCGTCGCCTACAGCGAGGCCGCGATCGACGAGCTGTACTACCTGGCGCAGGAGCACGCGAACCGTGAAGTGGGCGCCGGGAAAGAGGCCTACAACGTCAAAGTCGGCGGCATGGGCATGGCGCTGACCGGAGACGATTCCCGTAAGTCGTGGCCGTCCACCTACCAGGTGCGTGACCGGCGTCACTGAGCGTTGCTGGCGCCCATCGGCGATCGCAACCGATCAGGCAAGGATGCACACCACTTCGGACACTGTTACATCACGGTTTGGCTAAAAGGCCTGTTCAGGCTTGAACCGTGGTCGGCGGCTGTCAGCCATTTGCTGTAGAAGTTACAGAAGTGGCCTCTGTGAACCGGACGGAGTTTTGCTCAGAGGCGCCCGGAAGGTGGAAATGATGATGAAGAAACGCGTATACGCCCTCGCGGTCAGCCTGATGATGCTGCTCGCCATTCCCGGCCTGCTGGCCCCGGTGGCTTCGGCCGCTCCCGTCAGCCGGGATCAATACGTCCAGCTGGTGATCCAGCGCGGGCTCGCCCAGCGCGGCGTGCCCTATGCCTGGGCCGGCGGCGACATCAACGGACCCACCCTGGGCAAGGGACCGAGCGCCGCGGTGGTCGGTTTCGACAGCTCCGGCCTGATCCAGTACATCTACGCCGGCGTCGGCGCCAAGCTGCCGCGCTCCTCGGGCGATATGTACAAGGTGGGCCAGCACGTGACCGCCGACCAGGCGCTGCCGGGTGACCTGATCTTCTACGGGCCCGACGGCACTCAGAGCGTCTCGATGTTCCTCGGCAACAACCAGATGCTCGAGGTCACCGACACCGTCGTCGCGGTCTCCGCGGTGCGCGCCAAGGACATGGCGCCGTTCCTGGTCCGCGTCATCGCCTAAGCAGTCCGTAGGGCGTGCCGTTGATCGCGCCGACGATGTGTCGGCGAGCGGCACGCCCTTCCGGGATGGGCAGCAGCGGATAGACGTGCACCATGCCCTCACCCTGCACGTAGTCGACATCGACACCGGCCGCCGCGGCCTTGCCTGCGAGCAGGCGCGCGTCGGGGTTCAGGATGTCGCGCGTTCCGCTGAAGATCGTGATCGCCGTCAGCCCGTCGAGCGATGCGCACAGCGGACTGACCATCGGGTCCTCCAGGCTCAGCTGGCCGCGCCAATGCTGCGCGTAGACATGGACCCCGGCACAGGACAGCCAGGGATCGCTGGGCTCCACCGCCGCGATGGCGGGATTGCTCATCGCGGCGTCCAGCACCGGCGCAATCAGAAACAGCCGACGAGGCTGTTCAGAGTTGTTGTCGCGCAGATAGATTGCCGACGACAGCGCGATCTGGCCGCCGGCCGAGTCGCCGAGCACGAACGTCGCTTCGGCACCCGGATTGGCAATCTCGGCGGTGATCAGTTCCGCAATCCACGGGACGACGTCGCCCGCGGTGCCCCAGGGCACCAGGGGATAGATCGGTACCCGCACCGACGTCTGCGTTTCGGCGGCCAACTGGGCGACCAGCCGCCAGTGCGCCGGCTCGATCTCGTTCACCCAGCCACCGCCGTGCAGGTACACGGCGCGATGGCGCGCGCGGCCGCCGGCGGGAGAGACGGTGTAGATCGGCCATCGGTCGTGTACGACGGTCACGTCGACGTCGTCGCGAAGACGCTTGGGCGGTCCGAACGGACGGGGTCGCAGCGCTCGATCAACAACCCGCTGACGAGCGGCGCCTGGCCGCGATAGCGGCCTTCCACGACCGGTGACGCGCAGAATCACCGGCACCAGCCGGCTTCCCACACTGGCCATCCGACCATTGTGGCCGGATCAGGCGCAGATTAGGCGCAGTCGGTGCAGGTCATGCTCGAGGCGTCAGCCAGGCGGCTCCGGTGATGCACCAAAAAGCAGCTCGTGCAAGTGAACTCGTCGGCCTGCTTCGGGATCACCCGAACGGTGAGCTCCTCGTCGGACAGGTCCGCGCCGGGCAGCTCGAACGAGTCAGCGGCTTCAGCCTCGTCAACATCGATGACAGCCGTGGCTGTGTCTTTACGCCGGCCCGCCAGGTCTTCGAGGGATTCCTCCTCAGGCTCGGCCTGGGTCCGGCGGGGTGCGTCATAGTCAACCGACATGGTCCGTGCCTTTCGTTCCTTCCGCGCTTGACGTCGCGTCAACGCGGTCGAATGCGAGTTTGTTCCCGTAGCCGCTGCTGGCTAAACACCGTTGTTTCGGCCTGGCTGAGCTGTTGCCCCGGACCGGCGGTGACCTGCGAATTCCCTTACCGGGCGAACCGGAGGACGCGCGATCACATTCGCCAGAGCGATTCCTGGGCGACGCTGGCGACGAGAGTACCGTCATCGCGGTGAATTGACCCCCGAGCCAGGCCCCGCGCGTCGCTGTGAGTTACCGCAATGGCGTCGTAGAGATGCCAGCGATGAGGATCGGTGGGCCGGTGCAACCACAGCGCGTGGTCGAGGCTGGCGGCGCCGCCCTGGCCTGGGCGACCCTCGCCCGGCGGTCGGGCCGAGGACACCAGGCCGAGGTCAGAGATGAATGTCAGCGCGCAGGCCCGCAGAACCGGGTTGTCCTCGACCGGCTCCCGGGTCCGGAACCAGAACGGTTGAACCGGCCAGTCGTCGTGACCGTACTGCCCTGGCGCAACCCGGATCTCGAAGTGATCAGCCCAACGCACCGGCAGCTTTGTGACGATTGTCGCGTCCGTCAACTCGACGGCCAGGGGATCCGGGCGCTGCCAGTCGGTGGTGATCTCCGGCTGATGGAACGACGCCATCATCTCGAAGATCGCGGCCCCGTCCTGTACAGCCGTGACCCGGCGGGTGTTGAACGAGCGGCCGTCGCGGGTGATCTCGACGGTGAACTCGATGTCGACGCCGATCCGCCCGCCCTTGATGAAGTAGGCGTGTAGGGATTGCGGCAGCCGGGCGGGATCCACGGTGGCGGCCGCGGCGGCCAGCGCCTGTGCGGCGATCAATCCACCGAACAACCGTGGGCCCACTCCGGATGTCGCCGAGGTGTGAAAGGTGAGTCCATCGCGGTCGAGTTGGGCGTCGCCGTTCAAATGAACCAGGTCGGCGATCCAGCTCGGCATGTGCTCCCCGCGGTCGTCGTGGTCGAATTCGAACTCACGATAACTGCATAGACTGCGGTGATGGATCGCGGGTGCACGAACCGCATGTGGCCGTTGAGCTTTGGGGCCGCGGCGTTCGCCGCCACGATTGCGGCATCCGGTTTGGCCGCGCCACCGGCCCTTGCGGGCGGCGACCCGGCCACCCTGAAGATCTGCACCACCGGTGACTACCCGCCGCTGACCTACCGCGATCCGGCGACCGGGCAGTACAGCGGCGTCGACATCGACATGGCCACCGACCTGGCCGCCCACCTCGGGCGAGCGCCGATGTTCGTGCCAACCACCTGGTCGACCCTGATGACCGACCTGACCTCGCCGGGGACCTGCGACATCGCCATGGGCGGGATCACCGACACCGCCCAGCGACGCCGCGTCGCCGACGTCACCAAGCCGTACCTGTCCAGCGGCAAGACCCCGGTGGTGGCCGCCGCCAACGCCGGCCGGCTGTCCTCGATCGAGGACATCGACCAGCCCGGTGTGCGAGTGATCGAGAACAGCGGCGGCACCAACGAGCAGTTCGCCCGACAACACTTCCCGAACGCCGCGCTCACGATCTGGCCGGACAACACCACGATCTTCGACCAGCTCGCGGCCGGATATGCCGACGTCATGGTCACCGACGCCGTGGAGGCGATCTACCAGTCCGACCTGCACCCCGGATTGGTCGCACAGCACCCCGAGCAACCCTTCACCTCCGAGGTCAAGGCCTATCTACTCCCCAAAGGCAGTCCGATCGCCGGCCAAACCGACGCGTGGCTGGCCGATGCGCTCGGCGACGGCACCTTCGCCGGGATCTACCAGCGCTGGCTGCACGCACCGGCGCCCGAGGCGCCGGGTTAGCGGCCCTTCCACTGCGGCCTGCGCTTCTCACGCCAGGCCGTCAGGCCCTCGGTGACGTCTTCGGTGGCACCTGCCACCTTGCGCATCACCTCGCCGAAGCGCACCGACTCGATCCAGCCCATGTCGGCGGTCCGCCACGCCACCTCTTTGGTGGCCCGCTGCGCCAACGGCGCCGCCGCGGTAAGCGTCTTCGCCCACGCCTGCGCTTCGGACTGCAGGTCCTCGGGTTCGACCAGCTTCCACACCAGGCCGATCTCCTTGGCCCGCTCGGCACTGATCGGCTTGCCGGTCAGCAAAAGCTCCATGGCATTGGCCCAGCCGACCCGATGGGGGAGCCGGATTGCACCGACGATGGTCGGAACGCCCAGCGCCACCTCCGGGTAGTGAAAGGTGGCGTCGGTCGAGGCAATCACGAAGTCGCAGAACAACACTCCGGTCAGGCCGTAGCCCACACACGGCCCGTGCACGGCCGCGATCGTCGGCTTGAACAACTCCATGCCCGACTCGAAGCTGTTGATGGTTGGCTTCTCCCAGAAGGTGCCGCCGAAGGTGCCCACCGAGCCTTCGCCGTCCTTGAGATCACCGCCGGCGCAGAAGACGTCACCGGCGGCGGTCAGGATCCCCACCCAGGCCTCTTCCTCGTCCCGGAACCGGTCCCACGCGGCGTTGATCTCCTGGCGAAGCGGGCCGTTGATGGCGTTGCGCGCCTCCGGACGGTTAAGAGTGATCGTGGCGACGTGATCGTCGAGCTGGTAGGTGACGAGGCTCATTGCTGCACTCTAGTGAGGTCAGGCGTGGCAGATCAGCCGACCAATTTTTCGCGATACGTGTGACGCCACCATTGTTTGCTAGTTCTGCACATCAGTGAATGTTTACGAGCAAAATGCCGCTATTTGATTTCGCATAATTGTCGCTTGTTTCATCCTGGCAAATTTTTCAATGTTGCCGGAAGGAAAAGCCCACATTCGTTCTGTTTGAACAGCGAGACGTGCGGGAAAGGAGGAGGTAATTTTCGCTTGCGACAACAGAAGCTGTGACGGGCAATGCCTTTCGGAATTGCTCGCCGACGGCCGGGATGATTGGGGGGATCACGGATGTCGGTCGAACAGACTCCGGCGTATTCGCTGCGATCGGTAGCTGGCGCGAAATCGACCGTCGCCTGTAGTTCCTACGCCCCTTACGTCGGCCGCATCGGCGCCCTGGCCGTCGCATTGGGTATCGGCTCGGCAATGATGAGCGCCGCCGTTGCCCACGCCGACACCACCGGCACCGATTCGTCGGCCGGATCCTCACAAAGCAACTCGGCGCGCTCAGCGCGCCACTCGACCGCGACGTCATCGACGCCACGCACCGCCGTCCGCCAGGATTCATCGCGGTCGCGGTCGCGCACGGTCGCGCCGCACGCCACAGCAGCCAAGCCCGTTGCGGCCACTCGCACGGCCGCGAGCACACCCTCCACCGACTCGACAGCCGATCAGAGCGCGGCGGTGGCGGTGGCGCTGTCGGCCGCGGCCGCACCGGCAGACGGTGCGGGCACGCAGACCGTCTCGGCCGCGCGTACCACGACCAATCCCGTCACCGCGATCAGTGCCGTGATGACCGCGGCGCGGACGACGCTGGAAAGCCTTGTGCAGAACGTCAAACCACCGGCGTTCCCTTCGGTTGCCCAGCTGCTTGCCTCGCTTCTGGCCTGGACGCGTAAAGAATTCGAGGCCATCTTCGGCGCTCCGGACACCGAGGCCGCCGCGACGCCCGGCACCGGAACCGTCGCCACCGGCACCACGACGGTCACCATCGAGGGTGAGACATTGATCCTCACCCCGACGAAAGCCGGCAGCACCTACACGGATACCGCGGCCTCCGGCCGCAAGGCGCTGCTGCTGTCCACGAATGGGAGTGCGGCCAAGACACTTTCACTTCCGTCGACGTCGAGCCTGGTGATTCGCGCCCGTGGTGACCAGTACAACGGGGCTCCGGTGATGACGGTGTCGATCGACGGACAGGTGGTCTCCACGACGCAGGTGACCTCGACGTCGTGGGCCGACTACACGATCCCGGTGTCGGTGTCGGCCGGGACGCACACCATCAGCATCGCGTTCACGAACGACCTGAAAGCCTCGGGCTCGCAGGATCGCAACCTTCGCATCGACAAGATCACCGTGGTGCCGGCCTCGTCCAGCACGACGCAGACTCCGCCGTATTTCCAGGCGGCCGACTGGTTGTGGAAGCCGATCGTGGCCAACCCCGTCATCGCCGCGAACAGCGCGACGTGGGTGAGCTACCTATCGGCCGTCAACACCAAGCATGTCGCCGATCTCTACGACTACGGAGTGACCCTGGTCCAGGCGACGGCCTCGACGCCGCGGTACGACGTCACCTTCACCGAAGCGTGGGGGAACGACCCGATGGGGTCCTACACCGTGGCGATTCCCCTCGGCCTGAATCTGCCGGGAGGCTCGGATCGGCAGATCGCGATCCTGGATCCCACCACTGGCAAGGCCTACGGTCTGTGGCGGGCGAGCTATGACAGCGCCACCAACACCTGGACAGCCGCCTGGGGCGGCATCACCGACCTGAACGGCAACGGCGTGGACACCTCGGGTTCGGCCACCGGGACCAACATCGCCCGCTATGCCGGAGTGATCACGACCGCGGAGTTCAGCGCGGCGGTCGCCGCCAACACGGGCATCAACCACGCGCTGTTCATCTCCAGTGACCTCGCGAGTGCGTTGTTCACCGGCCCGGCCACCAAGTCCGACGGCACCAACATGGCCGGTGTGTCGACTCCGATCCCGGAGGGCACCCGCATCCAGTTGGACCCGTCCATCAATGTCGATGCGATTCCCGGGATCACGGCGGCCGAGAAGGTGATCGCCAAGACTCTCCAGACCTACGGCGCGTACGTCGGCGACCAGGGAGGGGCCAGAATGGCCTTCATCTTCGAGGTCGCCCCCGACGCGACCTCGACGGACCCTGGCGCCGCGTACACGGCCGCCGGTCTGCAATGGGACTACTACGACATGGCCGCCATCCCGTGGTCGAAACTGCGGGTGCTGGCCAACTGGGACGGGTCCTAGCCGCGTCCGGCAACGTCCATGCGGGCCGTGGGGCTGGCCATCGCGGTGACCATGCTGCTGCCGAAGGCACCGTCGTCGTCGAAGAGCGTCGCACTGCCCACCGACACCCCGTTCTCGGAGAAGTGGGTGTCGGCCTGCACGCCGATGTACACGCCGCGCGGCAGCCGGGTCAGGGCGACCGTCAGGTCTCCATTGATGTAGCCGATTCCGTTGGCGCCCATGTCGGTCACCAGATTGGCGGCGGCCTCGGCGACGACCGAGGACCGGACGAACGGTGTGGCGGGGATGCCGGCCACCGCGTCGAGACCGCCGTAGTAGGCACGCTTGCGCCCGGTGTTGTGGTGCCGCAGACCCATTGGGCTCCAACCGGTTCCGTCATCGTCGACGTGCAGCGCATGGTTCTCGACGCCGTCCGGCGCGATGACGGCCGTCGCGGTTTCCCAGTGCTCGTCGACCGCGGTGTGCACCTGGCGGTACTGCAACAGCGTGGCCCGCGCCACGATCCAGTCGTCTTGGATGATGTCGCATTCGGCCGTACGCATCCGATGCCCGTGCCGGATCAGCCGGGTCTGCGTGTGCGTCGCCACGGCCCGAGCGGGTTTGAGCAGATCGAGGGTCAGCCGGGCGGGCAGGTATCCGATGGCACCGTACTTGCGCTCCAGCGTCGACGCCGCGAGCCCGGCGATCGCCTGGCCGCTGAGCACACCGTCGCTCCAGGACGCTGCGGCGGACGTCGTCGGCCGGAAGCTCCCGTTCGATTGCTGGACGAAATATGCGGGGCGAATGCCGATCGCGCTGGAGGCCGCTGCCGTACGTTCCGACAAATCCATGCTGCTGTTCACCGTTGCCATCCTCTTGTTTGGGGGAGCCGCCGCTTGCTTGACGGCTCACCAGGCAACTATGACCCCCACCGGGGTCACGGGCTGTCCACCGATCGGCTGGAATACCGGATGAATCCCGGTGTCCACCGATCAGGGGACAACGCGCTACAGCTCAGGCCTCCAGTCGGGCCCTGATTACCGAAAGTCGTTGCCGCAGTTCATCTTCAGTGATTACACCTCTGGCCAGCAGTGAATGCGCCAGGGCAACGAGCTGATTCTCCGGATAGGGGAGCGTCGAGTAGACGGTGGCCGAGAGCTCGTCCTCCTCGTCGCGCCGCTCCTTGAAGGTGGGGATATCGGCGTCGCACGCCGCCTTGTCGAGAGCATCGCAGAGTCCGTCGAGGCTGGTCTTCCACGGCGGCACCGGATTCTCCACGCCGTACTTGGCCGCCATCACCGACCACACCTGATTGCGGTCGACGATCTGCTGCAGCGTGTCGGGCTTCATTCGCCGACCGGATGCATCGCCGGACGGGTGTCGGTGATGACGTTGGTCGTCACGCCGGCCTTCGGCAGAGCGACGCCGATCAGGCAATCCCGGGTGATGATCTCGGTCAGCTGATCTTCGGTCCAGCCGTCAGTGCCCTCGGGGCGCATCGGCATCACCATGAAGCGGTGCTTCTGGTTGGAGTCCTGCACCCGAACCTCGATGTCGTCACCCAGGTAGAGGCCGAACTCGGCGAGCACCTGGCGCGGCCAACGAACCAGCCGGCGGCGATAGTTCGGGGTGCGATACCACTCGGGGGAATTGCCCAGAATCGGGCGCGGGTAGCACGAACACAGCGCGCACACGATCACGTTGTGCACGGTCGGGGTGTCCTCGAGGATCTGGAAGGCGGTGAAATCGCTGGGGGTTCCGAAGCCGGTCGGCTCCAGCCAGTCGACGCCGACTTCCTTACTCGCCGTCATCGGCTCGGCCAGTGCGAGCGCCTTGAAGTCGGGATCCAGCCAGGCCCGCGCCACCAACCGGGCAGCGGGCGTCGGGCCGATCTGCTCGGCGAACTCGGTGAACAGCCGGTGCTCCTCGGCGGTGAAAATGCCCTTCTCGATACACAATTCGCGCAGCGCGATCTCGAGGACCTCGAAGTCGGTGATCTCATCGACCATCGGCTTGACGGTGCGGTCGTGATCATGGTCGTGATCGTGGCCGTGATCTGTCATATCCGTCCGTTTCTCCTAGGCCTCTTGCAGCCAGTGCTCGGGAATCTCGGTCCGCAGGCTGTCGGTCGCCGGGCCGTTGAAGTCGTTCCACAGCTCGGACATGCTGAATTTCACGACGTAGAACCACTCCGGCTTGGCGTCGGGGATGTCCCAGGTCTCGTCCTCGGCGGCGGGGCTTTCATAGGCCACCGCGTCGATCACACCCTTCGCGCCGCGGACGTACTCCGGTGTGCGCGTGTAGAACAGCACCGGGAGTTCGCGGACGACGACCGGGTCACCGACCTTGAACCTCGGCTCGCCGGCCTTGCCGGCGTACACCTGCGGGTCGCCCTTGCCCTGGGCATGCACGATGTGGCTGTTGCGTTTGACCTGCGACCCGTCGCCCTCGAACTTGGGCTCGGCCTTCAGCGTCTTGCCTTCCAGCCCACCGGCGTAGCGATCTTTGACCTCGGCCATCCGCTCGGTGAGCTCGGTGAGACCGATGTGGTGCTTCTCGATCAGCACCCGCGCCACCGAGAGCAACCAGCGGCCGTAGTACGGGAATCCGAGATAGACCGCACGCTGGACGTCGACGTTGCCGATGCGCCGCCGTTCCTCCGAGAGCCAGATACCGCGCCACGCGAGCACCTCGCAGATGACGTAGGTCATGTGCTCCCAGTACTCGTAATCCTTGTTCTCGTACTTCATCGGAGCGTCCGGCTCGCCGCCGACATCGTGGACGGGCTTCATGTACGCGACGAACTTGGCGTGGTCGAGCAGATCCGGGGTCGGCGCGTCCGGCAGTTCGGGGTACGCGGACTTCAGCCGCGCTACCAGAGCCAGCTGCTCGGCCCGTTCGGCGGCAGTACTCATTGAAGCCCCCCTCGACGCGAACTAGCACATCAACGGGCACAACCTAACACCGGTTACGGGCGCGGGCGGCCGAAACAACCTGTGAATATAGTTGCGGCTCCGTCAAACTCAGGCGTACCCGAGGGCGACGTTCTCGGCACGGATCCGCACCGTCAGCACCAGGGCGTTGGCGATGCTGAACACGATGGCCGTCACCCATGCGGAGTGCACCAGGGGCAGCGCGGCCACTTCGGCAGCCACCGCCGTGTAATTGGGGTGGTGCAGCCATCGATACGGGCCGCGCCGCACCAGGGGCGCACCCTTGATGACGATCAACCGCGGATTCCAATGCTTGCCGAGGACCGACACACACCACCAGCGCAGGGCGGTGCTGATCGCCACGACGCCCACCATCGGCCAGCCGAGCCAGGGCAGGAACGGGCGGTGCAGGGTCGCCACTTCGACGACGCAGGACACCAGAAGCAGGGTGTGCATTGCGACCATCGCCGGGTAGTGCCCCTGGCCGAACTCGCGGCCGCCCCGGGCGAAGGACCACCGGGCGTTGCGCCGCGACACCGCCAACTCGACGAGCCGCTCGATGCCGATCGCCGCGATGAATAGTAGGTAGTACAACATCGTGGTCTCCTTCACCAGCTCAGCAGCAACAGTTCGAAGCTGAAGCCGGGCCCCATCGCCAGCATCACACCCAGGGAGCCCGCGGCGGGCGGTTCGGCGATGGTCCGGTCGAGGACGTCGAGCACCGACGCCGACGAGATGTTGCCGTTGTCGCGCATCGATTCCCAGCTGTGCCGCAACGCCTCCGGCGGGACGTCGACTGCGCTGCTGATCGCGTCGAGCACCTTGGGCCCGCCGGGATGGCACACCCATGTCGCGATGTCGGCTGTCGTCAGACCGTGGTCGGCAAGAAATCGGTCGACCTCCTCGGCGAGGTGGTCCTGGGCCATGTTCGGAACGTCGCGCGACATCACCAGCTGAAATCCGTTGGAGCTGACGTTCCAGCCCATGACGTCGACAGTGTCGGCGAACAGCCGACTGCGGGTGGCCAACACCCGGGGACCCGGATGCAGGGGCAGCCCGGCCGGTGCCCGGTCGGCTCCGGTGCCGACAACGGCCGCGGCCCCGTCACCGAACAGGCACACGCCGATCAGCGCGGGAATCGAGGTGTCGTCGCGCTGCAAAGTCAGCGAGCACAGCTCGACCGAGAGCAGCACGGCGATGTGGTCGGGGAAGCCGCGCAGATAGTCGTGCACCCGCGCCAGGCCGGCCGCCCCGGCCACGCAGCCGAGGCCGAACAGCGGAATGCGCTTGATGTCGGGCCGAAGGCCCACCCTGGATGCGATGCGGGCATCGATGGTAGGCACTGCCACCCCGGTGCTCGACACCGACACGATCGCATCGACCTCGTCCGGCCGGATGTGTGCGGCGTCCAGGGCACGCCGCAGCGCCTGCTCGCCGAGTTCGACGGCAACCTCGAGGTATGCCGCGTTGGCCTCGGTGAAGCCGGACATCTCCGGGTAGCGCTCCAGCGGAAGGGCGAGATTGCGGTATTCGACGCCGCTGGTTTGGGCGAAGCGGGCGAACGCGGGATCAGCGAACTCGGTGAGCGCCGCTGCCACCTCGTCCTGGTTGTGGCGGTGTGGGGTGAACGCGACCGCGGTGCCTGCGATGCGCGGGTCGCCACGTTGGGGGACGCCAATTGAGTTGAGTGAGCGGTAAAACGCGGTATCTGTCATGCGCGCTGCAACACCCTGGGCACGTCGATCGAATTCCCGGTGAGAGGTTTTGCACAGATCCATGCAATAACGGACACCCATCGGTATAAGTTCGTGCCCGTCGCGAATTTATGAAATGTAAAGAAGCACAACATAAATGGCGGCTGAGAATTCCCAGAAATCCCGGCCAATCTGACAATCAGCTTGGCGCCAGCCACGGAATAGCTGGGCGAACGCTGGCAATCGCCGACGCCGGTGAACCGGTTCTCACGAACCTACGTGCACGCCTCAACGGCCGAAACCGGCGTCCCGCAACGCTTGTGCCATCGAACCCGTCGACCGGTTGCTCTCACGCCTGCCGCCGTCGCCGCCACCGCGCGACGGCTGGCGACGCTCAGTTCGCTTGGGCTGCTCGCGCTTTGGCGTATCGCCCAGCCGCAGGGTCAGGCCGATGCGCTGCCGGTCCACGTCGACGTCGAGGACCTTCACCCGCACGACCTGCCCGGAGCGAACCACCTCGTGCGGGTCGGAGACGAACTTGTCCGACATCGCCGACACGTGCACGAGGCCGTCCTGGTGCACACCGACGTCCACAAAGGCGCCGAAGGCCGCCACATTGGTGACGACACCTTCGAGCACCATGCCGACCTTCAGATCGGCCACCTTCTCCACCCCGGCCGCGAAGGTCGCGGTGGAGAAGGCCGGGCGCGGATCGCGTCCCGGCTTCTCCAGCTCGGCGAGGATGTCGGTCACCGTCGGGACACCGAATCGGTCGTCGGCGAAGTCGGCAGGCTTCAATGCTCGCAGCGACCGTTCGTTGCCGATGAGCTCGGCCAGCGCGATCCCCGAGCGGTCCAGGATCTTCCGGACCACCGGGTAGGCCTCCGGATGGACCCCCGACGCATCGAGGGCATCGTCGCCCCCGCGGATGCGCAAGAAGCCTGCACACTGCTCAAAAGCCTTGGGGCCCAGTCGCGCAACCTCCAGCAGCGCGGTTCGACTGCGGAACGGCCCGGACTTCTCCCGGTGGGCGACGATGGCCTCGGCCAGCGACTCGGAGACCCCGGACACCCGCGCCAGCAGCGGTACCGACGCGGTGTTCAGGTCCACGCCAACGGCATTCACCGCGTCCTCCACCACGGCGTCGAGGCTGCGTGCGAGCGTGCCCGGGGTGACGTCATGCTGATACTGGCCGACACCGATCGACTTCGGCTCGATCTTGACGAGTTCGGCGAGCGGGTCCTGTAGCCGTCGCGCGATCGACACCGCGCCGCGCACCGTCACGTCCAGGCTCGGCAACTCGCGGGCGGCGTACGCGGACGCCGAGTACACCGACGCGCCGGCCTCACTGACCATGGCCTTGGCCGGTGCGGTCGCACCGGCACCACGGATGTCGCTGATCAGCTCGGTCGCCAGGGCGTCGGTCTCGCGAGATGCCGTTCCATTTCCGATGGCGATGAGCTCGACGCCGTGGCGCGCGACCAGCGCAGCCAACGTCGCCTTGGCCGTATCCCATTGGCGCTGCGGCTGATGCGGGTAGATCGCGCAGGTATCGAGCACCTTGCCGGTGGCATCGACAACGGCGACCTTGACACCGGTGCGGAAGCCGGGATCGAGCCCGAGCGTGGTGCGGGTGCCTGCCGGCGCGGCCAGTAGCAGGTCCTTGAGGTTCTTGGCGAACACCGCGACCGCATCGTCCTCGGCGCGCTGTCGCAACCGCATACGCGCGTCGACCGCCCCGGAGATCATCAGCCGGGTACGCCACGCCAGCCGAACGGTGGTGGC
The DNA here is from genome assembly GCA_004362315.1 of Mycobacterium sp. BK086. Taxonomy (GTDB): domain Bacteria; phylum Actinomycetota; class Actinomycetes; order Mycobacteriales; family Mycobacteriaceae; genus Mycobacterium. The sequence continues at coordinate 556,797 of SNWL01000005.1, read as the reverse complement.
CAACCACGACGTCGCAGCCGCACCGGCCGACATGTCGACTCCGAGCGCCTGCGCGACCATCACTTCGTAGGCATCGTCGCTACCGCCGTCGAAGCGCAGCGCCAGGGCCTGTTCTTTCTCGCCGCGCATGACGGCCAGCACCCGGTGTGACGGCATATCTTCGAGCCGTTCGGAGAACTCGAAGTAGTCGCGGAACTTCTGTGCCGCTGGGCTTTTCGCGGATTCCTCGGAGTGGGGTGTGGTCCGCAACGCACCTTCGGCCCAGAATTTCGTCCGAATCGCGCCGACCAACTCGGCGTCTTCGGCCGCGCGCTCGACGAGGATGTGCCGCGCGCCGTCGAGAGCGGCCGCGGCATCGGCGACCTCGGCGCCCAGGAATTCGGCGGCCGCGGCTTGGGGATCGACAGTCGGGTCGGCGAGCAGCCGATCGGCAAGCGGCTCCAGGCCCGCTTCGCGCGCGATCTGAGCCTTGGTGCGCCGCTTGGGTTTGTACGGCAGGTAAATGTCTTCGACCCGCGACTTGGTCTCGGCCGTCAGCAGCGCCGCCCGCAATTCGTCGGTGAGCTTGCCCTGCTCGGCGATCGAGGCCAGCACCGCGTCTCGACGCTCGTCGAGCTCCCGCAGATAGCGCAGCCGCTCCTCGAGGTCGCGGAGCTGTCCGTCGTCGAGGCTGCCGGTGACTTCCTTGCGGTAGCGGGCGATGAACGGAACGGTCGCACCCTCGTCGAGGAGCCGGACTGCGGCGGTCACCTGCGTCTCGGCCACCGCGAGTTCCTCAGCAAGACGGGCATTTACAGATTTGAGGGTTGGGCTCGAAGTCACGCGGAGACCCTACCGAACCGCGCCGACAATCACCGCGATTGGTCGTGAGCGTGCCGCCCGCGATTCACCCGCCTCGGGACCGACCGGAATACGCCGCCGCAACGGTAGGTTGGCCGCAGTATGCCCAGAGAACTGACCGAGTCCGAGCGGCAGGACTTCCTCGCCGCCAAACATGTGGCGGTTTTGTCCGTCGCCGCCGAAGACGGCCGTCCGCCGGCCAGCGTTCCGATCTGGTACGACTACGCCCCTGGCGGCAACGTCCGAGTCACCACTGGGGCGACGAGCCGAAAGGCCCGGCTGATCAAGAAGGCCGGGGCGGTGGCGCTCGTGGTGCAGAACGAGGAACCGCCGTATCAGTACGTGACGGTGGAAGCGACGGTGGTCGAGGCCACCGATCCCACCCCGCCGGAGGTGCTGGAGTCGATCGCCGTGCGCTACCTCGGTGAGGAGGGCGGCAAGCAGTTCGTCCAGTCCATGGAAGGGCATGCCAACGTGCTGTTCACCCTCCGCCCGGACCGATGGTTGAGCGCCGACTTCTCGGAATGAGTTGGGATCGGTAGGCGATCGCCAGTTCTTTACTTCTCGCAACGACGCCACGAAGGCGGCGAGCAACGAGAGGAAGAACCCATGAAGATCGTGCCGGCACCCATCGCCCAGCAGATCGATCGCGTCGACCGCCAGTACAGCCTGTACATCGCCATCAGCACCGGCCTGTTCGCGTTCTGGTCGCTCTACCGGGTCGTCTGGTCGCTCTACCTGGCCCTGACCTACGACTTCATCTTCGGGTCGCTGGTTTTCCCCATCATTCTGTGGGGCGTGCTCGGTGCCGTCGCCGCGGTCGTGTCGTTCGGCTTCGCCACCCGCTATCTCAAGGGGTCGGCAACCGGCAGCACCGAGAGCAACCCCGAGCGCAACAACGTCTGATCTGGCGTCTTTGGTGCCCGGCCAACCGGCCGGGCACCTGCGCGTTGCTGAAACGACGTGCGTCGCGCGGGCGATAGGACGGGAGTACACCGGGTTTGCCCCGGGAACACCGAGCGCCGATCTGTGCGACGATCGGTGGGCCTGGGCAACAGAGAGGACCGCCGGATTCATGACTGATGGTCACCGCACCGCGTTATTCGTCCGCGCACTCCTCGTCGCAGGTTTGACGGCGGGCAGTGCGCTCGCCGGCGCCGCGACGGCCGTGGCCGACCCGATGACGCCGACGCCGATTCCGGTTCCCGGTGATCCGGCAGCCGTTCCGCCTGGCCAGCCGGTGGCCGTGCCGGTCGACCCCGCCGCCGTGGCTGCGCCGGCTCCGCCGCCGCCGGGAGCGCCGCCCTCGGTCCCCGAGATCCCGAACCCGACCTACGGCTCGCAGAACACCCCCGGCGTCCTCGGGTCACTCAAAGACATGTGGCACAACGTCCGCGACCCGTATTACTCGCCCGACGAGTCCGCAGCGGCCAGCGGTTCGGTCGCGCCGCCGCCGGGCGCCGGAGCGCCGCCGCCGTTGCCGCCCGGCTACAAGTCCTACACCGCACCCGGCTCGGAGGCGCCGCCGAGCGAATTCGGCCCCGGTAAACCGCCTCCGCCCGGTACCCCCGCGCTGCCTCCGGGGTACTACTCGATTTCGGGGCCGCCGCCGCCGGGCTACGAATACAACACCCCGGGTCAGCCTGCACCGATCACCGCCACGCCCGCGCCGACGCCATAGGTCCGCGACTCACGGTATTGCGGGGTAGGGGATTATCCGCGTCGCCCTCTGGTTATATTTGCTAAGTATCTCGCTGATGTCTGAACGCTGGAGTCGTGCACATGGCCTTGATCAAAACCGCGCTGACCGCAGTCGGCGCACTCGCGGTTGGACTCACCATCGGCATTGCGCCGGCCAGCGCCGACCCGCCGCCGCCGGACCAGAACATCGGTGACCCGGTGCCGGCCTGGGCGCCGGGCAAGCCGGCTGAGGTGTGGGCCGGTCACCCCGTGGTGTGGACCCACATGTGGGGCGGCCGCTGGGGCGTGTGGATCAACGACGGCTTCATCACGCTGTCGTCCAACCCGGTCACCAACGGCGGCTGACACTTTCGGCGGCAGAAGTCTCACGCGTCACAAAAGCCGTCCAGCGCGCACCTAGGGTGGATACTGCGCAGTGGACCGCTATATAGTTAGTCCGCTTAAGGTTTTAGCGATTGGGGTTGGAGAACGATGGCTGGTTTGAAGAGTCGCGCCAAGCTGGCGAGTCTTGCGCTGAGCGCAGTAGCGGCTGGGAGCATCATCTCCGCCGGTCCCGCGGCTGCGGACGCCAGCGACGACTATCCGATCCCGCACCGCATCATCATCACCCAGTGTGATGTGGAGCAGTACATGGCCGCCGCACGCGACACCAGCCCGGTGTATTTCGAGCGCTACATGATCGACCGGAGCAACCGGCCGCCAGAGGTGCAGCAGATCGCCTTCGATCGCATTCACTGGTTCTTCTCGCTCGACCCGGTGGCCCGCCGCCAGTACTCCGAGGACACCGCGACCAACATCTACTACGAGTTCGTCGCGACCCGCTGGGGCAACTGGGCCAAGTTGTTCTTCAACAACAAGGGCGTCGTCGCCAAGGCCACTGACGTCTGCATGAACTACCCCAAGGGCGACATGTCGGTCTGGGACTGGGTCTAACCTCAGAGCTAATTTCTGGCCGACGGTAACGAAGGCGTCAATTCCACCTATATACAGGCATCAATGGTGATGCCCGGATACACAGGTGGACGATGAAGCAAACTCTCAACATTTCTCTCGCGGCGGCGCTGACGTGCGCGTCTCTCGGTGTGGCACCGGCCGCCACCGCCGACCCGGCGCGGGTGCCCTGCGGGGTGCTCGATCAGGTGCGGGAAAGCCTCGACAACGACATCAACGCCGGCATCGGCGGGGTCCGGATCGTCATCAGCTCGCCGTACGCGAGTGGCGCAGCCCAACAGCGCGACACCAACGTCAAGCTCGCCATGATCAGCCACGGCGTCCACTACATGGAAGACGTCAACGGTCCCGGCATCGTCCCCGGGCTGGCACCCGCGCTCGTCGACCTCCGCCGCGCCAGCGACGACATGCGCGACGCGGTCGGGGCGCTGTTCGTGATTTCGGGCGGCGGCTATGGGTACGGGTTGGGCTATGGCGGCTATGGGCCGACGGTGTCCAACGCCTGGCCGCAGCCCTCGACCTGGACCGCCATCGACTACGCCGACCAGAAGAAGGACGACATCTACGCGCTGGTGAACGGCCTGCAGCCCACCTGCCAGCCGTAGCCGCCCGCTACGAGGCGGACAGAATCTTGATCGCGAAGACCAGGGTGTCGCCCGGCAGGATTCCCGCTCGCGGCTGGCCGTCCGGGTAACCGTCGGCGGAGACCATCGCGACAGCGACCGTCGATCCGACCTTCTGTCCGGCAATCGCCTTCTGGAAGCCCGGCACGACACCGTCGAGCGGGAAGTCGGCCGGTTCACCGCGTTCATAGCTGCTGTCGAACACAGTTCCGTCGCGTCCGTTGACGCCCATGTAGCACACCGAAACCGAGGCGGTCGGCGCGACCACCGGCCCGGTGCCTGCCTGAAGGGTCTGCACCTGGGTGGCCGCCACGCTGAACGGCGCGGTCACCTTGACGACGGGTGCGGCGGTGTCGGTCGATCCGGTGACCGCGACGCTGCCCGTGGTGCCCGGCAACGTCCACTCGGGGGCGCCGGGGTTCGCCGGTGGCGTGGTCGGGCAGGTGGCGTCCGGTCCGGCGGCCTGGGTCACCGAGGAGGCCACCGCCGGGGCGGTGGAGGTCTTGCTCGCCGAGGGAGAAGAGGTGTCGGAGCCGCAAGCGGCCAGGGTCACGGCAATCGAGGCGGCGCCGGCTACCAGCGCGACGGCGGAGGGCACACGAAAGGAATTCACGGTGGCCACGCTACAGCGACATTGCCCGACGTCGGCTTACCGGCACCCAATGTCGAGCCATTCAAAAGTCTTGGGCGGCGTTGAACTAATTCTCAGCAAAGCCTCAGCCATCGCAGGCAACCTGCATTCAGGCGCTAGCCGGCGCACACATTAATTTGTTATGAGAAAGAGAAGTCGAACACGATGAGCTACCGGTCAGACAATGCGCCACACGACGACAATCGCCAATGGCGTGCGAAAGATGCTGCAGATCACGCCAACTCACAGCAGTGGGGCTATGGCGGGCATCAGAATTATTACGGAAATTCTCATACATCGCAGATGCAAGCGCCTCCGTACGGACCATATGGGAATACCGGCAGCCAATTTGTGAGACCGCCGTCACAGCAAAATCTCAAATCGCGATCCAAAGCCCGCGCCAGTCTTTTGGTGTGCGGCACCGCGGCGGTCGCGATGGTTGCGGGGGCCGCCGCCGTCGTGGTCGTCGACCATGTCGGACAACCTGCAGCCACGGTCGCCGCACCCAAGCCGGTTGCCCCGGGCGTGCCGGCGCCGAAGGTCGGACCCGTCTCCGGTCAGCCCACCGGTCAGGCGCCGGTCGGATCGGTCGAGCAGGTGTCGGCCAAGGTGCTGCCCAGCGTGGTGAAGTTGCAGATCAGCATGGGACAGGGGCGTGAAGAAGGCTCCGGGATCGTCCTGAGCTCCGACGGGCTGATCTTGACCAACAACCATGTGGTCGCGGCGGCCGCACAGGCTGCGGGTGGCCAGGATCCCGCGGGCGACAGTCAGGACGGCCCGGGTGTGCGGCCGTACGGTCGCACCAGCGGGGGTGTTGAAGCCACCGTCACCTTCTCCGACGGCCGCACGGTTCCGTTCACGGTTGTGGGCACCGACCCCGCCGACGACATCGCGGTGGTTCGCGCGCAGAACGTCTCCGGGCTGACCCCGATCACCATCGGTTCGTCCAACGATCTGAAGGTGGGCCAGAACGTGGTCGCGGTCGGTTCTCCGTTGGGCCTGCAGGGCACGGTGACCACCGGCATCATCAGCGCGCTCGACCGTCCGGTGGCCACCGGCGACGAACAAACCGGTCAGCATTCGGTCATGAACGCGATCCAGACCGACGCGGCGATCAATCCCGGCAATTCCGGTGGCGCGCTGGTGGATATGAACGGCGATCTGATCGGCGTGAACTCGGCGATCGCATCCCTTGGTGGCGGCCAGGATTCGCAGGGGGGCCAAGCCGGATCGATCGGCCTCGGCTTTGCCATTCCGGTCGATCAGGCCAAACGCATTGCCGACGAACTGATTTCCACCGGAACCGTTCAGCACGCGTCGCTCGGCGTCCAGCTCAGTTCGGACGACAGCGCTCATGGCGCGATGGTCGCAGGAGTCGCGGACGGCAGTCCTGCGGCAGCGGCCGGTCTTCCGAAGGGTGCGGTGATCACCAAAGTTGACAGCCATGTGATCGATGGCCCGGAATCGCTGGTCGCCGCCATCCATTCGAAGGCACCCGGCGACAGCGTCGCCGTGACCTTCGACGACCCCTCCGGAAGTTCGCACACCGTGCAGGTGACCCTCGGCACGATGCAGTCCTGATCGCGTTCGCCGGGGATAGGCGGCAGCTATAGTCCGGTAGCTGCCGTCTATCCAACGGACTTCAGGGGAACCCTCGTGAACCGTAGCGCCCGCCCACTCGTTGTCGCCGTTGCCCTTTCGGGACTTGTCATCGCGGGCCTGCCCGCATGCTCATCGTCGGAATCGACGGCCACCTCCACCGCGCCGGTGACCTCGAGCTCCGCGCCGGCGGCCGACTGCACCAAAACCGGGCTTGCCGACGCCGCGACCGCCGCCGTACAGGCCGTGGCCAAGGAAAACACCTACCGGATCGACGATGTGAAGTGCGCTGACGGCTGGGCGGTGACCGGCGGCCTGTGGTCGAGTACCACCAACCCCGAGATGGGCGCACCCACCACGCTGGTGTTCCAGCAACAGGGCTCGCAATGGCTGAACCAGGACAGGCAGAAGGTGTGCGGCACGAACGCCTCGACCACGCCCGCACCCGCCGACGCCAAGATTCCCGCCGCCCTCTATGAATTCGGCTGTTTGACTGGATAGCACTGGCTTTCGTGCGGAAATGCACTAGCTTGGCGATGTGCCGATGGGTCTGAGGGGGCGACCATTGCGGGTTTGGCTTGCGCTGCTCACCGCGGGAGCACTGACCATAGCGGCAATCCAACTGCGGCCCCACTCGGATTGGCAGCTGCCGCCACCCATTTCGGGTCCGTTCGCCACCCTGCTGGCGCTCTCGACGAATCTTGGTGACTCGCAGGCGCAAACCGTCGAACTCACCGCCGAGCTCAACACCTCGCAACGCCCCGGTCGGCTCGAGGCGTGGGCGGCAGCCAACGGTCTCTCGGTTCGATGGCGCACCGGGGATCGATGGGCCGTCGTGCAGGGGCCGCCCACCCACGTGGCCAACGCGTTTCGCGTGCCGGTCCATGATTATCGCGGCCGGGGCGGGCAGGTGTTCTACGCCTCACCCCAGCAGCCCGCGGTTCCCGCATCGCTGAAAGACACCGTGGCCGGCCTTGGCCGGATCCTCAGCTTCACGCCGTACCACTCGAACAGTCCATCGTTCCGGCCATTGGACGTACCAGACCACAGCCTGCCCCCGGACTCGCTGCGAACGACCTACAACGTGCGTCCGTTGACCGAAGCCGGCTACACCGGCAAGGGCACCACCATCGCCGTATTCGGATTCGACGGATTCGATCAGGCCGACCTGGACATGTTCACCGCGACCTATGGCTTGCCGAAGCTCGTCCCCGAGGTGGTCGGCGGCGTTCCCGAGCATCGCAGCGGCGAATCGACGATGGACCTTCAGGTCGCTCATGCGATCGCGCCTGACGCGCACAAGGTGCTCGTCAATGCGCGGACGACGGTCGCCGGTGGAAGCACCTACGTCAAGATCGCCGAGCTGATGCAGTCGGTGGATCGGCAATTCCCCGGGGCCATCTGGAGTTTGTCCATCGGTTGGGGCTGCGACCGGATGATCACCGCTGCTGACCTCGCCCCGATCCGCGGCGCGATAGCCACCGCGCTGGCCCACGGCACCACGGTGTTCGACGCCAGCGGGGATTTGGCCGGTCTTGAGTGCAAGCGGGGGCACGACTGGGCGGCGCCACCCGGGCCCGCCGACGTCGGGCTCGACGCCGTCGCATCGTTGCCCGAGGTGACCAGCGTGGGCGGCACCACGCTGTCGACCGACGAGAACTACCGCTGGCTGGGCGAGCAGGCCTGGAGCGACGGCCCGCTGACCCAGGGGAGCGGGGGTGGAGTGTCCAGCCTCTTCGACCGGCCACCATGGCAGTCCGCCGTGACGAACACGACCAACACCGTGCGCAGGCTGACCCCCGACGTCTCAGCCGTGGCGGACAATTCGACCGGCGCCGTCATCGTGCAAAACCAGCGGCTGGTCGTGGGCGGTGGCACATCGATGGCGGCCCCGATCTGGGCCGGTATCGCCGCGGTGATGAACCAATTCCTGGTGTCCAACGGCGGACGGCCGCTCGGCGAGTTCAACCCGATGCTGTACCGCCTCAAGGCGGGCGCGTCGCGGCCGGGATTCCACGACATCACTCTGGGGACCAACGCCGTTGCGATTTCCCAGCCGGGCTACGACATGGTGACCGGCTTGGGAAGTCCCGACGTCGACAACCTGGTGCGCAACATCCTTGACGTGCAACGGGGTCCGCGATGACCGCCGACGCCGCCATCGCCACGATGCCGTGCCCGGCATGCCATCACGACGTCCCGGCGGGCAGGTTCTGCGTCCGCTGCGGCGCCCATCTGTCGCTGGCGCCCGGCCAGCGGCCCGGGCTGCTGCGCGTGCGTGACTTCGCTGCCGCGCCAGGGGAAAACGTTCTGCAGCCCTCGATCCTCAGCTCGCTGTTCCCGCAGCTGCCGACCCGCTCACGCATCGCGTTCCGGTTCGCACTCGCCCTGGTAGTGGTGGTGCTGATCGCCTTCTGCCTGCTGCAGTGGTATGTGCCCATGCTGGCGCTGGCGATCTTCGCGGCCCCGACCTTCGTCGCGATCTATCTCGTCGAATCTCGGCTGCTGACAGACCTTCCCGCGTGGGTGTGGGTGCTCACGGTGGTCCTCGGCATCGGGGTCGGCGTGGGATGGGCGACATTGACCGATGCCATCGTGGCCGAGACCTACAGCCTGGGGCTGGGCTCACAGATTCCGACGACGCGCCTGCTGCGCGACGTGGTGGTGATCCCGTTCGGGGCGCTGCTGGCCCTGCAGCTGCCGGCGATCGTTGTTCGACTGGTCCGGGCCCCGGTTCGAGAATCGTTGCACGGCTTCGTCATCGGTCTGGTAGGTGCCACGGCGTTCACGCTCGCAACCAACGTGGTCAGGATGATCCCGCAATTCGGCGACAGCACGGTGACCGGCGATCTGCCCATCGAGGACATGTTGCTTCAAGCCGGCGTGCGCGGTATCGCAGAACCGTTGACCGGCTTGGCACTCGGCGGTCTCGTCGGCGCGGGTCTCTGGTATGCCCGGCGCGATGGACCCGATCGCCGCGGAGTGCTGGTGGTCGGCGGTCTGGGACTGATCGTCGGCGCCGCTGCCTACGCCTGTGTCGGCCTTGCCGAGGCGTACCGGTTGCCGCCGTATCTACAGTTCACCGTGCATGCGGTGCTCGCGGTCGCGGCGATCATCGCGCTACGGCTGAGCCTGCAACTGACGATGCTGCGCGAAGAACATGCGGCCGTCTTCCCGGAGCTGCCGATCCTGTGCATCTGGTGCCACCACGTCGTCCCCGATACCAAGTTCTGCCCGGCCTGTGGCGTTGCCGGACATGCGGCATCGCAGACGTCGCGTACGGAACGGCGTGAGAATCGACCTCAACCCCACATCGAGGTGGTGGAGCAATGAGCGCCCCCACCGCGCCACAACCCGTAGAGCTGTTCCCCGGCTACTCGGTACCCTCCGGCTCCTATACAGCTGGGCCACAACGGTTCACATCGTTTCGGCGGATGCTCACATCGTTGATCGTCACCCTGGCGGCATTGATCGGAGCGTCGACAGCGCTGTGGAATGTGGCCGCCGGGCCGACCGTGCGCTACAGCTGCCCGCCGGATTGCGGGCGCCCGCCGACGGGCGTCCCGGTGCAGGCAAGCCCACGCTATGTGTCGGCCGACGGCGCATTCTCGGTGTCGTACCCAGCGCCGGGAACCGCATACGACGTCACCCTGGAAGACGACGGTGTCTCGGCGACGTACACCGGCGGCGACGGGGGAGTCATGGAGCTGTTCGGCGTACCCGCCGAGGGCCGGTCGGCCGAGGACGTCATCGACGACCTCCTCAAAGCCAAGCAACCGGACGCGACGGTGGCGTACGTGTTGCCCAATACCACCGTCGGTTACCAGCTCGGCTTCGGTGAGGTCCTCGACATCTACCCGCAGGGCGGCACGACGGCCACCAGGACCCGCCTGGTCTTGATGGCCGCGGTCAAGAACGACCTGGCGCTCGTCGGCGTCGCGATCGGTCCGTACCGGAAGTTCGCGCCCGGCGATGGCCCGGGGGTGCCGTCGGGCGCCAATCTCGAACTCGCCCAGGATCTGGGCAAGTACGTGAACAGTTTCCTGTGGAAGGGCGACCCGCCGCGGTAAACCACCGGGAGTCGTACGCTCACAGGCGATGTACGACACGTTCGAGATTCGTTTCCTCCCCGTCGGCGCCCGGCGTCTGGCGTACGAGGTGCGCGGTGACGGCCCGCCGCTGGTGGCGCCCGCGTGGTGGGTCAGCCATCTCGAACTGGACTGGCAAAACCCGGACGTCCGGCGATTCTGGGAGGGCGTCGCCGACAACTACACCCTGATCCGCTACGACCGGCTCGGGGTGGGGATGTCGGACCGCACCGTCGACGAAGCCGATCTGACCCTCGACACCGAAGTCGCCATCCTGCACGCACTCCTCGACGAGATCGGGCTCGATCGGGTTTCGCTCATCGGCGGTTCGTCTGGCAGCTGCACCGCTGTCGCGTTCGCCGCGACATATCCCGAACGCGTCGAACGCGTGGTGTTGTACGGGTCGTACCCCGTCGGCGACGTACTCACCGCACCGGGGGTGGGGGACGCGATCGTCGCAGCGGTGCGCGCCCACTGGGGACTCGGCGCCCGGATGCTCAGCGATATTTTTCTCGGCAGCGCGGAAACCGCAGCGCACGAACGCTTCTCACGGCTGCAGCGCGAGTCGGCAACCGCCGAGACCGCCGCGGCATTGCTGGAGATGGTCTATCGCCTCGACATCCGTGCGCAGCTTCCGCTGGTGGCCGCACCGACGACTGTCGTGCACCGCCGCGACGACCGCGCGGTGCCCTACCGGCTCGGGCGTGAGGTCGCCGCCGCGATTCCCGGGGCGAGTTTCATCCCGCTGCACGGTCAATCGCACTTCCCCTGGCACGGTGACGTCGACTCCGTCGTCCGCGCGTGCCGCCAAGGGCTGGCACCCGATCAACCACCCACCGCGGCGGTCGATCAATCCGAACCGGTCCTGCTGTCCCAGCGTGAACGTGAGATCCTCGCCTGCGTCGCGCACGGTCTCGGCGATCGCGAGATCGCCGAGCAGCTCCAGCTGAGCCCGCACACCGTGCACCGCCACGTCGCGAACATCCGGCGCAAGCTCGGCGCGACGTCGCGGACTGCAGCGGTGGCCCAAGCCGCACGTCTGGGACTGGTGTAGCCGAAACCGGCCATCGGGTGAAGATGGCCGCTCTCGGGGATGCGCCGGGGTTCACGCGACTCGTAGATTCCCGGCATGACCGAGACCGCTGCCCACCAATCAAGCACCGAACTCCAGGCGAGTACGTCGTATTCGGCCTGGTTGCGTGTGATGGCCCTGCTCTACGACCCCTTCGTCTGGCTAGGAGAGATGGCCGGGATGCGCCGCCGCCGGCGGGCAGTGGTGGCCAACGCGCACGGACGTGTGGTCGAGATCGGTGCCGGCACCGGGTTGAACGTGGCGCACTATCGCGCCGGGCTCGACGAACTCGTACTCACCGAGCCCGAACCCGGCATGCGCCGAAAGCTCGCTTCGAAGGTCAGCCGGCGCGGACTGGCCGCGCGGATCGTCGACGCTCCTGCCGAGCGACTGCCGTTCGCCCATGCGTCCGTGGACACCGTCGTGTCGACGCTCGTGCTGTGCACCGTCGACGACCCCGAAGCGGCCCTGTGTGAAATCGCCCGCATCCTGCGCCCGGGTGGGCGACTGCTGTTCATCGAGCACGTGCGGGCCAGTTCACGCTTCCTCGCGGCGTGCCAGGACGCGCTGCTGAGGCCGTGGCGCGGATTCGCAGGCGGATGCGTCTGCAACCGCCAGACCCTGGAGCTGATGCGCAACTGTGGATTCACCGTCGAGGCAGACGATCAGGTATGGCGCGGGATGCCGGCGATCGTGCACCCGCTGATCGTCGGATCGGCGACCGTCAGCGCCTAGGCCGGAATTCGGCGTCGGGCACCCGGGCATGCGTCGTAGGCTGGGCGGATGCAGGTCAGTATGTTCGGGCAACTCAGCGGATCGGGCAGTGGATCTCCGATCGATGCGACGATCGCGAACCTCGCGATGCTGCGCGACGAGGGCTTCAAGCGTGTCTGGATGAGCCAATTACCTTACGAGCCAGACCTTCTCACCGTTCTGGCGATCGCGTTGCACGAGGTCGACACGATCGAAGTGGCCAGCGGCGTCGTGCCCATCCAGAATCTCCATCCGATGCTGATGGCGCAGCGCGCGCTCACAGTGAGCCTCGCCTCCGGTGGCCGGTTCATCCTCGGACTCGGCATGACGCATCAGGCCGTCACCGAGGGGATGTGGGGCATCCCGTGGGACAAACCGGTCCGCAGACTCAACGAATACCTCGACGGGCTGCTGCCACTGCTGGACGGTCAACCTGCCGCCGCGGAGGGGGAGACGGTGACCACCCGGGGCGCGCTGATGATCGCCGGGGCGCCCGCGCCCGCCGTGTACATCGCGGCTCTGGGTCCGCAGTTACTCAAGATCGCCGGACGGCGCACGGCCGGCACCTGCACCTGGATGACCGGGCCCAAGACGCTGGCCGAGCATGTCGGACCGGCGCTGCGACAGGCGGCGGCCGATGCCGGACGCGAGGGCGCCGTCCGGGTGGCGGCGTCGTTGCCCATCAGCGTCACCGACGATGTCGGCGAAGCGCGTAAGCAGGCGGCCGAACAGTTCGCGATGTACGGGCACTTGCCGTCCTATCGCGCCATGCTCGACCGCGAGGGGTACGCAGGCCCGGAGGACGCCGCCATCATCGGCGACGAGGAGACGGTGCGTGGCCGGCTCGACGAATTGCGGGCCGCCGGGGTCGACGAGTACGTCGCGGCGCCGTTTGATTCGTCGTCCGAGGGCCGGGCCCGCACGCGCGCACTGCTGCGCGCGTACGACACCTAGCCCGAGCTGGCACGAAAAGCCCCACTAAGAGAAGGCTTTTCGTGCCAAGTCGCAGTTAGCCGGGCAGATTGATCGTCCGGCACGGGCCACCGGGAATACAGGCAATCCCGCCACCGGGACCGGCCTCTGCCCACGGACCGTTGGGGATTCCGGCGGAGACATGGCCATCAGCGCCCGCCTGTGCGCCGGGTCCGCCGGGCACCTCAGCTCCGGCACCCTGAGGGCCGGCAGACGGCGTGCACGGCGTGCCATCCGGGTTGTAGCAACCCGGCGCCGGATCGGCAAAAGCCATTGGTGCGGCTGCGATTCCGGCGGCAGCAACACCTGCGAACAGAACTGGTGTGAGCTTCGAAAGTTTCGCTTGCATGAGGTTCGTCTACCCGGCTCCGCCGATAGCTAACCCATCTAATTGAATTGGCATCGTCGTGGCAGGAAGCCAACGCCTGACCGCCCCTGGACCATCCCGCCGAGCCATCTTCTCTCCGGTGAGATAGATCACTTGACATCGGCGGAATCGCAGGTAGGGGATCGCCGCTTTATGCAGGCATGAGCAGAGCATTGTTGGCCCGGACCGCACAGGCTACCCAATCGGCGATCTTCGCCGCCCTCGCCTTGATCGCCGTCGTCGCGGGCCCCGCTGCGACCGCCAATGCCGCCGAGGATTCGTGCGCGGCCGTCGAGGTCGTCTTCGCCCGCGGCACCTTCGAAGCACCCGGCGTTGGTGCTACCGGGCAGTCCTTCGTCGACGCCTTGAATGCCCGACTGCCCGGCAAGACAGTAGAGGCCTACGGGGTGAACTACCCGGCTTCGCTGAACTTCGGGCAGGCCGTCGACGGAATCGGCGACGCGGTCAACAAGATTCAGTCGGTCGCCGCAGAATGCCCGGCCACCAAGATCGTGTTGGGCGGTTATTCCCAGGGAGCCGCGGTGGCGGGATATACGACATCGAGCACTGTTCCGTCGGGGATCACGTTGCCCGCCAGCATTTCCGGGCCGCTGCCCGCGTCGGTCGCTTCCCACGTCGCGGCGGTGGCGCTCTTCGGCACTCCCGACGCGTGGTTTCTGGGACTGGCAGATCGCAACGCACCGCCGATCACGATCGGCGACCTCTACGCCGGTAAGACCATCCAGCTGTGTGCCCCCGGCGACCCGGTCTGCTATCCCGGCGGCCTGGACCGCTCAGCGCACAGCTCGTACAAGTCCAACGGCATGGCCGACCAGGCCGCCGACTTCGTGGCGAGCAAGCTCGGCGGGCCTGCCCCGGCGGCGGTGTTGGTGCAGGCTGCTGCCGATGTCGCTCCCGGCAACTGACGCCTTCTGCCGAGAAACCGCAATCGAGTGCGACTGATCGGGATCTCCGTCACCATGTCGTGGTGATCGGATCCCGTTCAGTCGCCTCGATCGTCTCTGCTATCGCCCTTGCCACGGGCGCCACGATGCTCACGTCGTGCAGCCGCACCCCGGAGCCGCCGGCCGTGGACTACGCGGTCTATGCCGAGTATTCGCTCACCAGCAAGCCGATGGTGGCCGGTTGGAACACGCGAGTATTCAACAAGCGCGAGGTCGAAGAAGGCACCCACATCAGCCTCGACGACCAGACCGGCGTCGTCACTCTCAAACCCGGTCGCTATCGCGTGACGGCGTTGTCGCTCGTCAACTATGCCGATCCGGCGAATCCGACGGTCATCCCCACAGTGCCGGCTCCGCCTGCCGGATACGCCCGTCTCCGCTATCTCAAGGACGCCCTCGCGCCGGACACCGTGCCAACCCCCGATGTGATCAACGCCAGCAACGCGAAGGCCCTGTCGGTCGGGACTGGTAGCGACGCCAATGCGCTCCCGAGCTTCATGGACACCTTCCTCAATGTCACCGACGAGGCCAAGCTCGTCGTCGAGCATCAGGTCGGCGAGGACGTGAAGGGTCTCTATCTTCAGGTCAACGAGAACGATTCGGTGTGGCACATCAACGCGCGCATCACAATCCAGCGGGTGGCCTGATGTGGAAGCTCCGAACGATGTCGTGGCGATCATCCAATTGGTGAGTCTTTAGCGTTTGGCAGCCCCGCGAATGGGGCAGGCTCAACGAATGAGGAAGCTAATCCGTCGCTCGACAATTCTGGCGGCAGCATTCACGCCAATCGCCGCGCTGTCACTGGTTGCTCCGGCAGCAGGCGCGGCCGATCCCCTCAACTGTCAGAACGGGGAGTGGTGGGATCCGGTCGCCAACGTCTGTCAGCCACCGGTCGCACCGGTGCCACTGAACTGTCAGAACGGGGAGTGGTGGGACCCCGGCGCCAATGTGTGCCGACCGCCGGTGTCGCCGGTCCCGCTGAGCTGTGACGCCGGGCAGTATTGGAATCCGATCACCAATGTCTGCCGGCCGCTGGGTCAGTACTAGCGTCAGTGTCGCTGTCAGCGCGGTGGTCGTCGTCGGCGTCATCCCGCCGCTCGTATCGGTGAGCGTCGTGGCCGGGACGCCGACGATGATCGGAGTCGGCAAGCCGTGGCAGGACCCGCACTTCCCGACAGTCGACCCGGTATCCGGTACGCCGGACGCGTGGATTTCGGCGGTTTGTGCACCGCGTGTTCGTCAGGTGCGTGTGGGAACCGATCAATCGCCGGCTGCGGGGACCGTATTGCTCTCTCCCAATTCGACATTCGCCGTACCTCGATCGACCTATAGCGCAGCGTGCCTGGCCACCGATGATTCGGCTTCGGACCCGGTTCTGTTGGCGGCTCAGTACCTCAATGAAGACTCGATGCAGCTCGACCTCGCCAGTAATGGCGTCAAGTGGTACTGCTTCGCGGGACATCAGGGGCGGCTGGTCGTGATCGCCACGCGCGCCGACGAGCGCGAGGTGGGACCAAATGGCTTCACCATCTCACCGGTTCTCCGGCCGCTTGTCGCATACGGATTCAATGTCTACAGCGACCCTGGGCTGTAGCCAGGGACCAGAAAAGCGTTGGACGCCGGTCTGTTCACGTTGATAGCGTGCGCCAGACCGTGACTTCACACGAGGAGGTGAAACCCATGAACGCAGTAACCAGGTGGGTGCTCCCACTCGTGTTCGCGGTCGAGCGGTAGGCGCAGGTGTCGCCGGGAGCGCCCAATACCGCACTCCCGAAAGGCAACACCATGTACTTCACCACTGAGACATCATCCAACGGTGTCATCGAACGTCATTTCATTCTGGGCGAGATCACCGGTGTGCTCTGGTCGCCCGCAACAGAATTCGTCGACGCTCCGCTGCTCATGGCCGGGCATTCCGGCGGCATGCACAAACAGGCGCCCGGATTGGTCGCCAGTGCACTGCACTCCGTAACCCGGCACGGCTTCACCGTCGTCGCCATCGATGCACCCGGGCATGGTGACCGGCCGCGAAGCCGTCAGGACCACCGATGGACCGAGGCGATCCGTCACGCGCGGGCGGCGGGGGAGCCGATCGCGCCGATCGTCATCGACTACAGCTGGTCACTGGTGCAGCGTGCGGTGCCGGAATGGCAGCACACCTTGGACGCTCTGCAGGCGCTGCCCGATATCGGCGCCGGAAAGCCGGTTGGCTACGCCGGCATGACATTGGGAGTGGTCACCGGGCTGATGCTGGCGACCGCCGAGCCCCGCATCCGGGCCGCGAGTTTCGGGGCGGTGTTCGTCGACGGTGCCGCCATCGAAGCGGCCAGAAACGTCACCATTCCGGTCGAGTATCGGATCCCTTGGGGCCATGAGGAATTCGATCGCGCAGCGGGAATCGCACTGTTTGACGCGTTGGGGTCCACCGAGAAGTCCTTGCACGCACGATCGGGTCGGCTCTATCCGGCACTCGACTACGAACGCGAGAACGCAGCCCAGTTCTTCGTGCGCACCCTCTCTCCGGCCACGTCATGATGCGTGGCAGGCCCATGGTTCGCGGGCGAAGACCTCCTCGACCATCGGCCTGAAGAACTCGAGGGGTCGGTGTTCGAATTCGACATCGAAGCAGTTCTGGTCGTACTTCTCGCAGAATTCGACCGCGTCGTCGAACCACTGGTGCCCGCGGTAGCGTTCCCGAGCGTCGCGGAATCCGCCCATGTGCGGCGCGTAGTAGTACTGCTGGAACTCCGGATGGACCTTGACGATCCAGGCCGTTTGCTCGGATACGTAGGGCGCGATGACCGACGACGCGAACGCGCCGTGCGCGTGCGGCGCGTACGTGTCACCGATGTCGTGCAGGAGCGCGGCCACGACGTACTCGGCCGATCGGCCGTCGTCGTAGGCACGGGTGGCCGACTGCAACGAGTGCTCCAATCTGCTGACCGGGTAGGCCTGTTCCCCATCGGCGAGGGCTTCGACCAGTTTGACGACGCGGGGGACGAGTCCGGCGTTGTTGGCCTCCTCGGCACGCACGATCAGCGCGTAGTCCTCCGCCGTACCCTCGGCCATCGTGCGGTAGGTCGCGCGGGTCTGGGTGGCCATGGCGAGTCCTCTCGGTCGGTTGCCCAACACCGTAGCGACGGAGTGTTTCCGCTGCGTATCGTCCACTTCGCGAATCTGGTGTCCCGCATACCGTGCCGAATTAGGATCTCGCTCCATGATCGACGAGGCCGAGGCACGTGAGCTGGGCGAAGGCGCGTTCGACGACGGGGAAGTGGTCCTCGGTGAAGCCCGCGAGCTGAACGATGGGTGGTTCTTTCCCTGTGTGACGAAAGGATTCACGCTCCACACCGGGGTCATCGTGAACAAGAAGACCGGCCGGCCCCTGCGCCTGATGGTCCATTCATCGCTGCACAACGACCCCGCTCTCTTTGACCGTGGATATCACTTCAATGACTACGATCTCGTTGTCCTGACCGTCGAGAACGCAGACGAAGCCGTGCGAGTGCTGCACACCCTGCACGAGGTCATCACGGACAAGTACTACAAAAACGACCGCGTCTATCGCGTGGGGCGAGCACTGACCGAAGAGGAAGTCCGCGAACGCCTTTCACATCTGCCCTGCATATTCAGCGGGCACTTCGCCCTCCACCTCGACCTGCTCGAGCAGGCCCGCGAGGCCGGATGGTTCTCGTTCAAGGCATTCGAATATCGCGGTAAGACCTGAGCCACCCGCCGCGCCTGACCGGACGGGCCGGATTGCGGCGGTAGCTTGGGCTGATCTTGTTCGAGACGGGACCGTCGTCATCCACCGGAGGGGCGTCATGAATATCGCACTCGAATTCCTCACCGTTGCCGGCGCGATCGCCGGCATGTGCTGGCACACCAGCGCGCGTCGCTGACCTGACGCCGGGGTTGTCCCAGTGCTCTACCGGAATTTGGCCACCACCAGCGGATATGGTATTCTCATTTTTCGAAAATCAGATATCCGCTGGTGCGGGTGGCCAACGGGGAGGCATGGCCACCAGCGGGAACGGCACTAGACCGTCCAGGGGTAGCTATGAGCGACGACGCACTCGACCACGAGACCGCCAAGTTCGATCCGGCGTTCACCGAGCAGGTGAGCAAGGTGGTGTCACCGGTCGTGAGCCGGTACTTCCGCGCCGAGGTCCGCGGACTGGACAACATGCCGGCGGCCGGCGGCGCCCTGGTGGTGTCCAACCACTCCGGCGGAATGCTCACACCTGACGTGCTGATCTTCGCCCCCGAGTTCTACCGCCGATTCGGCTACGACCGGCCGCTCTACACGCTGGCTCACTACGGGGTGTTCCTCGGCCCGCTCGACGGCTGGCTGCGCCGCCTCGGCGTCATCGAAGCCAGTCGGGAGAATGCCGCCACCGCTTTGCATTCCGGCGCGGTCGTGCTGGTGTTCCCGGGCGGGGACTACGACTCGTACCGGCCGACGTTCGAGCAGAACACCGTCGACTTCAACGGCCGCACCGGATACATCCGGACCGCGCTGGATACCGGGGTGCCGCTGGTGCCGACCGTGTCGATCGGGGGACAGGAGACCCAGCTCTTCCTGACTCGTGGGAATTGGCTGGCGAAACGACTCGGGCTGACGAAGGCGCGGATGGACATCCTGCCGGTCAGTGTGGGCGTGCCGTTCGGGCTCAGCGTGCTGATGCCACCCAATCTGCCGCTGCCCGCCAAAGTCGTCACCGAGGTGCTCGAACCGATCGACATCGTCGCGCGGTTCGGCCCCGATCCCGATATCGCCGAAGTAGACGCGCACGTGCGATCGGTGATGGGTGAAGCGCTCAAACGGCTTGCACGGCAACGCCGGCTGCCGATTCTGGGCTAACCGCCGGCCAAGGCGACCGGCGGCATCGCGGTATCGACGACGCACACGCCGTCGGAGAACCCGGCCGCCGAACGGATGTCGGCGAATGCCCGAACCATCGCCTCAGTGGCCTCATGAATGTCGGCGAATGTGCGGTCGTCGGACAGGATCGCGATGTCGAGCTGATCGACATAACTCCACACGGTCATGTTGAACGCACTGCCCGCCGAAAGCACTCCCACCGAGTAGATTTCACTGACCGGCGCTCCGCCGATGTTCCCGCGCTGGCGCGGTCCTGGCACACTGGACACCGCGACATTCATGATCCGGTTGCGCGCGGCGTGACGCGCCTGCCACCGAAATGCCGCTGGTGACAGTGCAGTTGGCAGGTACTGCATCAATCGTCCCTGCACCGTCGGCCCCAGAAGTTCGTAATTCTCCTTGGCTCGCCGACTGGCCAAGGCGGTGAGCCGGACTCGCTCCAGCGGGTCGTCGATGTGGACGGGCAGCGAGACCGACAGCCCACCGATCTCATTGCCGGTGACCCGGTCGGCGGACTTGTCGATCGCCACCGGTACCGCCGCCACGAGCGGCTCGTCCGCGCTGCCGTCGTGACGCAGCAGCAGATCTCGCAGACCGCCCGCGGTCACCGCCAGCACGATGTCGGTGAACGTGACACCTAGATGCTTGGCGGTTTCCTTGACCTGCGCGAGTTCCAAGGTGGCGGTAGCAAAGGTGCGGACCGGCGACACCACGTGATTGACGAACGTCGCGGGAGCGGCAAACGGCTTGGCCAACTGAACATGATCGCGACGCTCTCGCTGGCGCCGACGCAGGCGGACGAAACCCGTTGCCGCATCGTTGATCAGCCTCGGCAAGGCCCTGGCCTGGCGCAGGTGGTCAGCGAACGCAGCCTGGAGAAGTTCGCGTTTCGACGGCGGGATGCGCACGGGGTAAGACGTGGGCTCCGGGCTCGGCTGGCCGGCCAGATCCATCAGCCGGGCCAGGAGGTTGGCCGAGGCGACGCCGTCGGCGAGGGTGTGGTGCACCTTGCCGATCAGTGCGAAGCGATTGTGTGCCATCCCCTCGACAAAATGGAACTCCCACAACGGGTATCGCCGGTCCAGGGGTGTGCTGGCGATCCGGCCGATCAGTGCGTCGAGTTCCCGTCGCCCGCCCGGGGCCGGCACGGTGACCCGGCGCAGGTGGTAGCCGAGGTCGACGTCGCAGTCCTGCATCCACATCGGGTGGTGAAGGCGGCCGGGGATTTCCACCAGGCGGTAGCGCAGCGGCTCGAGAAGATGTAGGCGCTCTTCGACGGTGCGACGGAACACCCCGAAGTCGAACACCCCGTCGTAGTCGGCGGCGTCGACGATGGCCACCTTGAGCGTATGGGTGTGCAATGTCGGGGTCTCGCTGTAGAGCAGCATGGCGTCCATGCCGTTGAGTCGCCTCACAACCAAACCTCCCCAGTGCCTGGCCCCCGCACCGAGCGTTTCGCTGGACCTATGCTAAGCGACTGCTCAGCATCGATCAACCCGGACGTTTCCGTACGCGGTGCCCTCGGGTAAGAGATGCCTGCGCACGAGCGTGCGCCATCGCCGTTGCCGGTACCGGAAGATGCCGTCGGCGACGAGTGCCGCCAGGCCCGTCGCGATCCCCGCGTCGATGTCGACAGTGTCGGTGTAACGGCATGACGTGTTGTCAATGGCCTCGACGTGCAGCGTGTGATTCCAGGCCCTGAGGATTCCACCGTGCTCGCGCGTGCGCACCGTGTGCGTGGCCGGGTCGATGTCGTGGACCTCGATCGTGTGCCGATAGGCGGGGACGACATGAAGAGCGAAGAGCCAGGCGGTTCCACTCTCGCCCTCACGGAACGGCTCGACGCGGCCGGCGAGCGCGGGCACGCTGAACAGACCCTTGCACGCATAGAGGAACGTGGCGGGGGACAGCATCGCCGGCCACACCCGCTGTGCGCTGGTCGGGAAGATTGTCTGGTGGTGGATGGTGCGCATTCGCAGCACTCCTTCAGGCGAGTTAGGTTACCCTAAGTCTGCCGGTGGTGACGCCGGCTGACTACTCGCTTTTCACGGGGGAGGCCGACGATCGCTCCCTCCGACCGGTTCAAGCAGCGCAAGCAGCCCAAACAGCTCCGAGCCACCGAGACCCGGCAGCGCATCGTGGACGCGGCGGCTCAGGTTTTCGCCGAGCACGGGTACGCCGCGGGCACCACCAATCGCATCGCCGAACGCGCCGGGGTCTCGATCGGCTCGCTGTACCAATACTTTCCCAACAAGGACGCGGTGCTGCGGGCGCTCATGCAGGCCCACGCCGACGCGGGTGCCCAGCTGATCGCCGAGCGGATCGCCGACGGGCTGCCCAGCGATGTGGACGACGCCCTGCGCGTGTTCGTCCGCGCGACCATCGACAATCACCGCGACAATCCGCGGCTGCATCGGGTGCTGTTCGAGGAGGCACCTCGGGCTCCGGAGTTTCTGGCCCACCTGCACGACATGGAGCGACGCGCGGTGGACGCCACCGCGGCCGTGCTCGACACACGTCCGGGAGTCCGAGTCACTCGTCTCACCGCTCATGTTGTGGTGACCACGATCGAGTCGCTGGTGCATCGGCTCGTCACGACCGAGCTAGAAGTCGACCTCGATGAACTTGAAGACGAAATCGTCGTGCTACTCGGGAGATATCTCCACCCTTCCAGTGAATAGTGCTGCACATCAACGGGTTTCGGATATTGGTTAAGTCGACCTAATACCGCGTGAATCTAGTTGGGCGATAACGGTCCAGCAAGCAAACTCTTCTGCCAGGATATGGACGTCAACGCCGCGGGCTGGAGGGGACGCGTTGCCACTTGGGAGTCGCCGCCTGCGTAGCGGATTATCTGCCGCCGTTGTCGTCGCGGCAGGATTCAACGCGCTCGCCCTGTGGGGACAGGAAACCGCACAGCGCGTCCAGTTCGTCATCGAAGCAACCCTGTGTGTGGCCGCGCTGATCGTCGGAATCGTGGTCGCGCGCCGGGTCACCGGCCTTTCGCGGTGGTGGCGGGTCACTCTTGTGGTGGCGATCGCCGTGTTCCTGACCGCCGAGTTTCTCGCGCGGGGGGATCACGCTGTCGACCTCAACGCCACCGCCCCGGCACTTGCCGTTGCCGGCTATTTCATTGCAGGCCCATTGTTCGCGGCGGCCATGTTGCTCCTCGTCCGGGCCGGCCACCGCGACGACGGCAGGACATGGGTGCGGACCTGGCCGGTGCTCACCACCGTCCTCGATGGCTTGCTCGCGACGCTGGCGTTCTCCCATCTGGTGTACGTCGCCCGATTGGGTGCCATGGACGGGGCAGCACTGCCGCGGTCCACCAACGCCGGGGTCGTCTTCGGTATCGGCGCCGTCGAACTCGTCACGGTGGTCGGCGCGATCCTCCTCGCGATGTGGTATCCGCCGTACCGTCCGGGCCGCGCGAACTACATGCTGCTCGCCTCCTCGGTGATCACCCTGACATCCGCGGACCGACTGTTGGCCTACTTCCGTAGCATCGGGGTGCCCGAGCTGGATCCGTGGGTCGGCATCGGATTCGTCATCGCTCCGTTGTTGATCATGTTGAGCCTGTTGGAATTCCCGCCGCGATCACGGCCCGACCACGACGAGCTGGAGCAGCCCACCAACTGGGCGCAATTGACTCTGCCCTATGTGGGTTTCATGGGGAGCACCGCGCTGCTGGCGTTCCACGTTCTGGTCGGTGCGCGGGTGGATCCGGTCTTCATCGGCACCTACCTGGCAATGGCGTTGCTCGTGGCGACGCGCTACGTGGTGGCGATGCGCGTGCAGCGCATGCTGACCGAACAGCTCGTCGAAGCCAAGCGGCGCCTGGCTCACCAGGCTCACCACGACGCGTTGACCGGCCTGCCGAATCGATTGCTGTTGGCGCAACGACTGGACGAAGCCATCCGGGACGGACCCTTCGTCCTGATCTTTGTCGATATCGACGATTTCAAAGAGGTCAACGACCAATTCGGGCATGCCGCGGGCGACGAACTGCTGTGCGCGATCAGCGCCCGCCTGGAGAGCTGTCTCGGCCCCGGGGATACGTTGGCACGGATCGGGGGAGACGAGTTCGCCATCCTCATCGCAGGGGCCGTCGGCGCACCCGAGATCGTCGCCGATCAGCTACGGGTGGCGCTGCGCAGCCCGTTCTCGGTGCACGCGACGTCGGTTCGGGTGCGCGCCAGCATGGGCTTGGTCAGCCCCGGATCAGACGGTGTACCACCGACATCCGACGACCTGCTCAAGCAGGCCGACAACTCCATGTACACCGGGAAGCGGCTGGGGAAAGACACCGCGGTGGTGTACCGGCCGGCGTTCAGTGTGTCAGAGGATTTTCCCACCGCCCTACGGCAAGCCAAGGGCGGTGCTCCGCAAGGGTTTCATCTGAAGTATCAGCCGATAGTCACTCTCCCACAAGGCATCCCGGTCGCTGTCGAGGCTCTTGCCCGGTGGACGGCGCCCAGCGGGATCCAGATACCGCCGCAAACCTTTGTCTCGCTGGCCGAGGCCAACGGCATGGGCGCTCAACTCGATGCCCTGGTTCTGGATCAGGCCTGCGCACAGATCAAAGCGTCCGGACTGGATCTGGACGTTCACATCAACATCGGTGCCGCGCGCCTCGGCAGCGTGGAATTCGAGCATGTCGTCAGCCGCACGCTGGCACGCCATCTCCTTCCGCCACAGCGGCTCGTCCTCGAGATCACCGAGACGGTTCCGATCGTCGACCTGGCCGACGGTGCCGCGGCCATCAGACGGTTGAACGAACTGGGCGTGCGCGTCGCATTGGACGACTTCGGTGCGGGCTACAACTCGCTGACCTACCTTCACGAATTGCCGGTGCAAATCGTGAAACTCGACCGGGGCCTCGCAATGGGCGTCGAGCCCGAGCGAAACCTGTTGCTGTACCGGTCGGTCACCGGCCTCTGTGAAGCGTTGGGCCTCAACGTGATTGCCGAAGGAATCGAAACCGCCGATCAGGCGGAGACCATCTACATGGCCGGGTGCGGCCTGGCGCAGGGGCACCTGTTCGGACGAGCGTCCACGCTGGCAGACATCGCCGATGAGGCCGTCAGGCCCTACTGAGCCGAATCGCGCCTGGCGTGGTGTGCCTGATGGGCCGGCGATTCCCACATGTAGGGCTCGTGCCGGTGACCGGAGCCACCCAGAATGAACGTCCGGTCGCTGCGGTTGCCGCGGGCGATGCTCGCGATCCAGGTTCCGACCGTGCTGAAGCGATTTCGGACGCCGGTGAGGAAGGCAATGTGGATGAACGCCCAGCCCAGCCAACCGATGAAGCCCGTGAGTTTGACCGGCCCGGCCTGCAGCAGCGCGTGTCCACGGCTGATGTAGGCCGCCGACCCGAGATCGCGGTAGCGGAAGTCCTTGCGAGTGGTCCTGCCGAGGTCGCGTTTGATGCAGGCGGCGACGTGCAAGCCGCCTTGCATCGCGTTCTCCGCAACGCCGGGCAGCCCGTCGCGGCCGGCCAGGTCACCGATGACGAACACCTCGGAGCGCCCGGCCACCGACAGATCCGCATCCACCGCGATGCGCCCGGATCGGTCGCTCTGCGCGCCCAGCCTTTCGGCGGCGTGCCGCGCGAAGGGCACGGCTTCGACACCGGCCGTCCACAACACCGTGCGGGTGGCGTAGTCCCTGCTGGGGCCGCCGTCCTTCGGGGTCACGGTCACGCCGTCGCGCCGCACGTCGGTCACGTGCACGCCCAGATTCAGCTCGACGCCCAGCTTCTCGAGAACTCGCGAGGCTTGTTTGCAGAGACCCGACGAGAAGCCCTTGAGGATCCGGTCACCGCCGTCGAACAACAGCACACGAGCTTCCCGCGGTTCGATGCTGTGGAACTCGTTGGCCAGCGCCTGGGTCGCGAGTTCCCGTATCTGCCCGGCCAATTCGACGCCGGTGGGGCCCGCGCCGGCGACGGCGAAGGTGAGCCACGGGTCACGGTCGGGCCCCGGCGGCAGAGTCTCGGCGATCTCGAACGCGGCGAAGACCCGACGCCGGATGCTGAGAGCGTCGTCGAGTGTTTTCATGCCGGGCGCCCAGGCCGCGAACTGTTCATTGCCGAAGTAGGACTGGCGCATGCCGGCCGCGATCACCAGGTAGTCGTAGTCCAGATGGAAGACCGTTTCGTCCGGACGCCGAGCCGTCACCCGCCGCGCGTCGGCATCGAGCTCGACGGCCTCACCGAGCAGTGTGGTGACGTTGCGGTGGCGTGCCAGTTCCTCGCGTAACGAGCGGCTGATCTGCCCGATGCTCAGTGTTCCGGTGGCGCATTGATAGAGCAGCGGCTGGAACACGTGGCACGCGGCACGATCCAGCAGTGTCACGTCGACGTCGACGCGGCCCAGGCGGCGGGCACAGAACAGGCCGCCGAACCCACCGCCGATGATCAGTACCTTCGGGCGGTCAGTGCCCATGCCGAATCAACCCCTCTTGGTTTGGTCCTACTACCGATACTCACATGGTCTCTCGCCCCCGCGCGGCCGACTGCCGCCGGGCGCGGCGAGGTGGGTGTTTTGCGGGCGCCCGGCACCGTCAGGACAGCCGGGTTGCTGAGAGCGCGGCAGTAGGGGATAAACCGCACGCGAGCCTGGGTCCGGACCTGTCAACCGCCGTCGCGGAATCGTCAGCAAATCCACGCGCTCCATTTGCGCACCGCTGAACAGCGAAAAACTAAATCCTGTTAAAACACTGTGAATATCGATGCTTCGGTTGTGTGGCGGTGGTGAGAACCCTGTATATCCCTTGTGAATCCGTACAAGAGCTTCCGATCACAACCAGTGAGGATCCGGTGCCGTGACTGTATTGATCCCGACCCGCGTACGCGCGCTCATCGTCGTGCTGATCTCCGTGGCCGCCTTCCTGGCTGTTCCGCCGGCGAGCGCGGATCCCGCCGGGGGCGCACGCATCACCGATATCCAGCACATCACCGACCGCTGGGACAAGGTGTCGGTGTACTCGCCGTCGATGAACACAGTGATCGTCAACGACGTGTACAGGTCGCCGAAATCCGGGGCACCGACCTTCTACCTGCTGCCCGGTATCGACGGTGGTGACAATCTCGACCCTGGTGTCAGCTTCGCACCGGGAACCAAGAGCTGGTTCGGCATGACCGACATCCAAGGCTTCTTCGCCAACAAGAACGTCAACGTCGTGTCCCCACTCGGCGGCCAGTTCAGTTGGTGGACCGACTGGGTCAACGACGCCAGCAAGCAGTACCAGACCTATATGACCAAAGAGCTTCCGCCACTGATCAATTCGCAATACAAGACCAACGGTAGGAACGCGGTCGGCGGTTTGTCGAGCACCGGCGGCACCGCGATCGACTACGCCGTTCAAGCACCGGGCACCTACCGCGCCGTCGGCTCGTACAGCGGATTCCTGACGCCGTCGGATCCCCAGTCCGCACAACAGATTTCGCTGACACTGTCCACGGGTGGGCTCGGTGCCGAGAACATGTGGGGGCCACTGAGTGGGCCGGGGTGGGTCGCCCACGACCCGACGCAGAACGTCGGTCGCCTCAAGGGCGTCGCCGTCTATGCCGCCGCCTCCGACACCGGGGATGTCGGTGCGGTCGACCGCCTGCCGGACGGGTTCGGCCCGAACATCAGCGGTGGCTTCATCGAGCGCATCGTCGCCGACAGCACCCGCCGATTCGCCGACACCGCAAGGGCCGCCGGAATTCCGGTCACCTATGTCGCTCGCCCACAGGGCTCGCACACGTGGGGTCTGTTCGAGTCCGAGATGCAGGAGTCGTGGAACACCACCATCGGGCCCGCCCTGGGGGCATAGCGGCGTCAGGCCACGGACTTCTCCAGAATGTGGACACCGCAGGCTGATCCGAGCCCGATGACGTGGGCCAGTCCCACCTTCGCGTTCTCGATCTGACGGTCGCCGGCCTCGCCGCGCAGGTGGTGGCAGATCTCCCAGATGTTGGCGATACCGGTCGCGGCGATCGGGTGTCCCTTGGACTGCAGGCCGCCGGAGACGTTGACCGGTGTCGAGCCGTCCCGCCAGGTGGCACCCGAGTTGAAGAAGTCGGCGGCGCCGCCCTGCTCGCACAACATCAGGTTGTCGTAGTGGACCAACTCGGCCGTCGCGAAGCAGTCGTGCAGCTCCACCAGGTCGAGATCGCTCGGGCCGATGCCGGCCTGCTCGTAGGCAGTGGCGGCGGCGTTGCGGGTCAGGGTGTTGACGTTCGGCAGCACCTGACACCCCGCTTCGTAGGGGTCGGTGGTCAGGACCGAGGCCGACACCTTGACGGCACGCCGACGTTGGTCGAGTGACAGGGATTTCAACGTTTCGCCGTTGCAGACGATGGCCGCGGCCGCGCCGTCGCAGTTGGCCGAGCACATCGGGCGGGTGTTGGGGTAGGCGATCATCACGTCATTCATGATCTGTTCCAACGTGAACCGCTTCTGGTAGGCGGCCAGCGGATTCAATGTCGAATGGGCG
This sequence comes from Mycobacterium sp. BK086, assembly GCA_004362315.1. GTDB lineage: Bacteria > Actinomycetota > Actinomycetes > Mycobacteriales > Mycobacteriaceae > Mycobacterium. The sequence continues at coordinate 528,866 of SNWL01000005.1, read as the reverse complement.
TGGTTCTTTTCGCTGATCTTGGCGAAGAGTTCGAAGCTGGTGCCGCCGTACTTGTGGCCGTACTCCGTGCCGATCTGGGCGAACACGCCGGGCATGGACTCGGTGCCGATCCGTCCGTCGATGGGAGCGACGGCGCCGAAGCGGCCAGCCGGCTCCCAGACCGCGGCGTCATCCTTCTTGCGACCACCCGCACCGAGAAGGCCTGCACCCGAGAGTTTTTCCACACCGACTGCCATGCCGTAACGGACCTCGCCGGCCTTGACCGCCATGATGGCCGTCCGCAGTGCGGTCGCTCCGGTGGCGCACGCATTGGCCACGTTGTAGACCGGGATACCGGTCTGGCCGATCTGCTTCTGCAGCTGCTGGCCGATTCCGGCGCTGGCGTTCATCAGATTCCCGGCGGCCAGCACTCCGATGTCGGCCATCGTGATGCCGGCGTCGGCAAGTGCGGCGGTCGCGGCCTCTGCGGCGAGGTCGACGGTGTCCTTGTCGGCGTGCTTGCCGAATTTGGTCATCCGGATTCCGAGGATCCAGATCTCGTCACTGGCACTCATCGCATCTCCTTGGCAGGGCTCGGGGGCGGGGGATTCAGGCGACGGGCTCGAAGCCGAAGCCGATGGCCTCGGTTCCGTTTGTGTCGGCGCCGAGCGAGTAGGTGCTCAGGCGCACCTTCATGCCGTCGCGAACGTGTTCGGGATCGGGCTCGACATTGACGAGGTTGGCGCGCACCTGGGTGCCGTCGCAGTCGACCACGGACGCGACGAAGGGAACCGGCACACCCGGAGCGGCGAAGGTGACGATGGTGAACGTTCGTACCGTGCCTTCGGTCGCCACCGGGACGGTCGCGAAATCGGTGCCGAAGCAGCCCGCGCAGGCATTGCGCCGGTCGAAGAACCGAGCACCGCAGGCCGTGCATTCATGGGCGACGAGATGGGGTTCACCATCGTCGAGCACCAGGTAGTCGACCATCGGTATCTGCTCAGCCATGTGAACCTCCGCGTCTATGTCCAAGTGACGCTAGCGAGTGGTCGGTGGTGCCCACGGAGCGGGGTGGAATTCGAGAACCGAAGCGCCTATTGCGCCGGCCCGAGCGACACGCGCATGCTTCGGAACATGCCCGTCACCATCGTCGACGCCGGACCACGACAAGTCAGCCGCTCGATAGAGGTAAACGCGCCGGCGGCCGAGCTGTTCGCCATGGTCGCCGACCCGCGCCGCCACCACGAGCTGGACGGTTCGGACACCGTACGCGACAACATCACGTGCCCAGACCGAATGGTTCCCGGGGCGCGGTTCGCGACCAAAATGCGGATGTATGGGGTGCCCTACCGCATCACCAGCACTGTCACCGCGGTCCAGCCCGACGAACTCTTCGAGTGGCGCCACCCCGTCGGGCACCGTTGGCGTTGGGAATTCGCCTCTCTCACACCGACTCTCACTCGCGTGACAGAGACGTTCGACTATCGCGACGCCGGGTCGCTCAAGAACGCATTGAAGTACTACGAGCGAATGGGCTTCGCCAAAGGCAATGCGAAAAGCATCGAAGCCACACTTACCAAGTTGGCTCAGCGCTACGCCACGTGAGGCTGATCGCCTGCGGTTCGACGCGGCCACGACGTGTCCAAGTTATTGAGAAGGTTCATTGACAATTGCCGTCACGGAGATGAGAGTGCTAGGCGTCACCGGCACGAAAGGCAATCAATGAGCACTGCCGCGCAGCTCAACGAACTCGGCTATTACGCCGTGACCAGGCACCCAGCAGATGTCCGGGTGGTGCTTCCTGAAGCCCGCGCGGCGGAGGAGCTCGGTTTGGGCTCCTGCCACATCGGCGAACGCTTCACCGTCAAGGACGCGGCGGTGCTGTCCGGCGCGGTCGCCGGCTGCAGCACAAGCCTGGGTATCGCCCCCTCGACGAACTACCAGACCCGCCACCCGACCGTCACCGCCACCGTGGGATCGACCATGCACGCGCTGACCGAAGGCCGGTTCGCCATGGCGTTCGGGCGGGGGATGGCCGGATATTGGCAGGCGATCGGTCTTCCCGTCGTGACCGAGGCCCGGCTGCGCGACTTCTTCGGGATCCTGCGACGGCTGTGGAGTGGGGAAACCATCCTCGACCACGACGGCCCGGCGGGGAAGTGGCCGCTACTGCGCCACGTGAGTGGGTTGGCCGACGGACCACCCATCGGGTTGGTGGCCGTTGGCCCCAAGACCATGGAGCTCGCCGGCGAGATCGCTGATTTCGTTGTGCTGCATACATTTTTCTCCGATGAGGCAACGACGGCGTCGGTGGCCGCGGTGCGCCGCGGCGCCGAGCGGGCAGGCAAGGATCCCGACAGTGTCCGGATCTGGGCATGCCTGGCAACGGTGCCCGACGCCTTGTCGCCGGAAGACCAGATCCGTCGTGGGGTCGGGCGGCTGGCGACCTACTTGCAGGCCTACCCGGACGTGCTGGTCTCCGCCAACGGCTGGGACAGGTCGACGTTCGACCGCATCAGGCAGTCCGACCTGTTCACCGACGCGGCGTCTGCCGGACCCATCGACGCCAGCGCGTCGTACGAGACGCTGCAGCGAATCGCCGAATTGATCCCCGCCGACTGGCTGGACTCCGTGGCCAAGGGATCGCCTGAGGACTGCGCGAAAATCATTGCTCGACAATACGATTTGGGCGTGCACTCGGTCATCATGCACGGCGCCAGCCCGCACGAACTCGCGCCCGTCGTCCAGGCGTATCGAGACGCGCGCCCAACATTGCGCCGGGCGGTCGCAGCGAATCCCGGGCGGTTCGCCTGACACGGCAGGCCGACCGCGCCCGAGAACAGTGGCAGGCCGCGGTCTCCAGCGACGCACCCCAGTCGGCGGCGGGCACCCGGCTGAACAAGCGGGGCCTGCAGACCCGGGCGCGCCTTCTCGACGTCGCCATTCGCTGCCTGGCCGATAGCGCGGGCGAGCCGGTGTCGGCGAACCGTATCGCCAAAGACGCCGAGGTGACGTGGGGGACGGTGCAACATCAGTTCGGTGACCTCGACGGGCTGTGGGTCGCGGTGATCACCGAGATCCATTCCCGTAGTTGGAATTCCAATCCGAACTCCTGGCCGACGCGTGGTCCGACGCTGCGCGACCGGGTGGACGCGGTGATCGATTCAGTCTGGAGCTATCTGGACACCGCCGAGGGACGAGCACTCACCGCGCTGCGAACCTCACTGCCGGCGCGCCGTTCCGATATCGCCGTCGAATATCCGCGTACAGCGGCCGCATTCGCGGCCCGCGAACTCGACTGGATCCAGGGCTTCGACTACTTCATGGACGGACTCGGCCTCGATCCCGACAAGCTCTACCGAGTTCGGTGCCTGCTACCCGCCGCGATCCGGGGGCTCAGCAACGAACGCGAGATCGGCTTCACCTCGGACCTTGATGTTGCCCGTGCAACATTGGCAGACGCAGTGGTGGCGTTGTTGGCTTAGCGGCCAACCCCGATACCTCCGCAGCCGACACCGGCACACTGAAATAGAAGCCCTGCACCACATCACAGCCGAACTCCGTGAGGCGCGCAGCGGTCGTCGCGTCCTCGACTCCCTCTGCGACGACGATCAGGCCGAGTTCGTGAGCGAGCGCAATCACCGCGCGGACCACCGTCGCCACCCGGACGTCCGTCAAGATGGGCAAGACCAGCTTCCGGTCCAGCTTCACCTCGTCGACAGGCAGCTCGCACAGGTAGGACAGGGTGGAATAGCCACTGCCGAAATCGTCGATCGCGATCCGGATTCCGCTGCGGCGCAGCTGGTTCAAAACGTCACGGGTGCCCTCGATATTGCCGAGAACGAGGTCCTCGGTGATCTCAACGGTCAGCGCACTGGCGGGCAGATTCCGCTCAGCCAGCGCTCGCCGGATACGAGTGGGCAGGTGCGGGTCGGCGAGCAGGGGTGCCGACATGTTGACGGCAACGGGTAGCTGCAGTCCCTCCTGATGCCACTGCAGCGCAGCGTCGAGTGCGGTGTTGATAACCAGATCGGTGACAGGGCGCATCAGGCCGTGGTGCCGGACCAAGGGCAGGAACTCGTCGGGGCTGAGAAGGCCGCGCCGGTGATGTGGCCAGCGCACCAACGCCTCGACCCCCACCATGGCACCGGTGAGCAGGTTGAACTTGGGTTGATACAGAAGCGTGAGTTCGACGGAGTCGATGGCCTGGCGCAGCTCACCGAGCAGTTGGACCGCGGCCATATCCGCGGTCGAGGGCGTGGTCGGCGCCCGCTGGCTCACCCCATCGTCGGGCGGGTTGGACACTCCCAGCTCGGGCGCGAACGTGTGAACGCCGGCGGTGCGCGTCCTCTTGGCCGCGTACATCGCCATATCAGCGCGTTTGACGAGTGCCTCCGCCGACACGCCAGCTTCGTCGGCGCCTGCCACCGCCAGCCCGACACTGGGTCGGATGAACAGCTCGTGACCGTCGATGGCAAAGGGCTTGTCGAAGGATTCAGCCACCCGCGCAGCAATCTGACCGGCGTACACGTCGGCGGAGTCGTCGTCGACGAGCACGACGAATTCGTCGCCGCCGAGTCGTGCGACGGTCTCACTGTTGCGAACACAGCCCAAGATCCGTTCGCCGACGCGGTTCAGCAATTCGTCGCCAGCCGGATGGCCCAGAGTGTCGTTGACGACCTTGAAGTCATTGAGATCCAAGATGATCAATGCCACGCAGACGTGGTCGCGCTCACGGCGCTGCATCGCCTCCTGGAGCCGGTCGGAGAACATCGCACGGTTGGCCAGGCCCGTCAACGGATCGCGCAACGCCTGCTCGGCGACGGTCGCCAGCAGCCTCCGGTTCTCTGTGGCCGCGAGGTACTGCCTGCCCAAAACGGCCAGAATCAACAGTGCCCCCACGGCCTCCACCATCGGGGTTTGAAAGATCGTCGCAGGCTCGGCCGCGGCGATGATTCCGGCCAGGAGCAGCGGGGCGTAGGGAAACCAGACCGGCGCCCAGCCGGTCAATGCGGCTTGAGTCGGCGGCAGACCGACCGCGTCACGGCTGGCCGTGGCCGCCACCATGATGAGCAGCAGCCCGGCTACCCATCCGATGTCGATGAAGTTGCCGCTGGAGTACGCATCCTCGGCCGACAGATAGGTAAAGCCGCTGTCCGACAGCGCGATGCAGGCGATTGCGATTGTCAGCATGGCCAGCACCCGGCGTTGATCCTTGGCGGCTCGCAGCCACGCCGTCGCGGCAATCGTGAGGATCACAACATCCGAGATCGGATACGCCAGCGAAATGACCATTGCCGCCGGGCTATCAGACCCGGCCGCATACATCGGGCTCAAGATGGTCACCCAACTCACCACGAAGAGCGAACCGGCCACGATCACGCCGTCGAGCAGCGTGCGCCCTCGCGACTGGCCGCTGTCCGCCGGGAACAGCAGCAAACCCACGCAGAACCCGACGGGCATGACCAGATAGGCCGCATCGGCCAGTGAGGGAAACGGGGGCTCGTCGAGGGCGATTTCGTAGTAGGCCCAGAGCACCTCACCGAGCGCCCAACCCGCCATCCCGACCGTCATGGCGATCCATGCGGCACGCAACCTGCCGTGCACCGCCCGTACCGCGAAGGCGGCGAAGACGGTCCCCAGGATGCTCAAAACGACGAACACGATGTCGTTGATGGTCTTGACCGACGTGCCGTGCGTCCAGCCGCCGACGACCCACACCACAAAGGTGGTGAAAATGACGACGGCGCCGATCACGACATGGACGGTTTTGGGCATGCGACCCCTTCCTGCACCCCCCGGGTGGCACGCCTTCCGAGACGACAAAACTCAGCTAAGTGATCCTAGAGCCATCCGGCACAACTCGGTAGCAGACGCGCAAAGTACCCGGCAAACATGTCAGACGGTAAATGGTCGGTAAAAGCCGCCAAAATCAAGATCGAGCAACGATCGGTGTCGCTGGTTCGGACCGGCCGTCTTCACGTTCCACTTTCCGCGACTCGCCGCGCCGGCAATCGGTGTGGGCTAGACATGTGCCGTGAACGTCGACGGATCGGTGGCGGTGGTCACCGGAGCGGGCTCGGGCATCGGCCGAGCTATTGCGGCAGCGCTGGCGTCGGCCGGCGCGTCGGTGGTGGTCGGCGACATCGACGAGGCATCGGCCGGCGAGACGGCCGCGGCGATCGGCGGTGTCCCGGTGTCGGCGGACGCCTCGAACACAGCGGGCATCGCTGCCCTTCTCGAGACCGCGCGCCAGACGTTCGGCCCGGTGGACATCTACGTCGCCAATGCGGGCATCGCCGGGCAGGGCGGCCTCGGCGATGACGAAGCCGCCTGGGACCGGATCATCGATATCAACCTGCGCGCACACATCCGCGCCGCCAAAGCTGTTGTGCCGGAATGGGTCGAGCGCGGCCGCGGTCATTTCGTCGCCGTCGCCTCGGCTGCCGGCCTCCTGACCCAAGTGGGTGGGGCGCCTTACAGCGTGACCAAGCACGCCGCCGTCGGATTCGCCGAATGGTTGTCCATCACTTACGGCGACAACGGAATCGGGGTGAGCTGCGTGTGCCCGATGGGCGTGGACACCCCACTGCTACGCGGGATGTCCGAGTCGCCGGAGGAGCAGATCCGGTTGGCCGGTGCTGCCGTCACCAACTCCGGCGCGGTGATCGAACCAGACACTGTCGGCGCCCTGGTGGTCCGGGCCGTCATCGACGGCGGCTTCCTGGTCTTGCCGCACCCCGAGGTGTTGACCATGTACCGGCAGAAGGGTGCCGACTACGACCGGTGGATTGCCGGGATGCGCCGCTACAAGAGCGCTCTGGGTTAGGGGTTTCGAGCCCGACGGCGCGGGGTAAAAAAGCGCCAACGTCGCGGTCAGCCGACGTCGAACCGTTAGACGGAGGACAGCTCATGATTCCGTTCATCTGCCCGACCTGCGGGCAACTCGACATCGACAGCCCCGACTGCACGTCCTGCGCCGACTGAGGTCAGGGATGTAGGTTCCACTGGCCGACGTCGGAGGCCAGGACGTCGTTGACGTCGACTTCGAGGCCGCCCACCAGCGGGCCCGGATTCGACGCGGTAGCTACCACGCGCTGGTAGAGCGCGGCGCCGGGGTGGACCTTGTTCCCCGACCAGGCCTTGGTCTGCCAGGCCCACCAGCGGCCAGGCGTGCTCGACTTTCCGAGGACGCCATCGGCTGCGGCCCACTCACACACATCGATGCCGCCGTAGACGCCGGTGCGCTGGACCCCGATGACGGAGTTGATGCCGCGAAACCACTGCAGTGCCACGCGGTTCCACGTATCGCGGTCGATGTCCTCGTCGATGGTGAAGTAGATCGGCGCGCTCTGTCCGCCGCCGGCCGCAGTATGCAGCTGCCAGGCGGTGCGGGCGTCGGCGATACCCCCGGCGTAGCCCCGCAAGAAATCTGAGGGCGCCGTGCCGCCAGGCTTGCCGTACTGATAGTTGCTGACGATCACCAGGCCCGCCGCGGTCAGCGACTTGGCGTACGGCAACGTGATCGGCTTGGCACCGAATGATGAGCCGGGCCGGGACATCGAGACGTAGTTGACCACCCCCGAATGGCCGGCAGCCCGGATGTCCTGTGCGGGGATCTGTTTGGCGGCGAAGTCGATCAGCGTGGGGGCCGCGGCCGCCGCGGTGGGCGTACCCGCGCCCAACGACGCCACCCCCAGCCCCGCCAGCGCCGTGGCATAGCGCAGCGCGTCACGCCGGGTAACCGGGCGTGACGGCCGTTCGCGGGCAGCCGGGAGCCAATCGTGCATCGCGTGATGTTAACGATGTGACTGTTGTTACTGGTGTAGCGACTCGCTTCTTGTGTCCGGTATTGACCCAAGATGAGTTCGGACCGTTACCCACCTGCCCGGATACGAGTAGTCCGCTGCGCGTGCAACCCCGAGCGTCCGGAAGATCATTGATAGGTGAGTCCGTTACCCGCGGCATCGCGTGAACCGAGCAATCGGGCTGCCGGCGTTCGACTTTCTCGCGGTGGCCAACAGCGTCTACGGCTGAGACAGCCGGCGCCACTCCTGACCCGCCGGCAGCGGGCGGTCGCGTCCGTTCGGCGGGGAGGCCACCGGCTAGTCAACTGGACCGGCTGGTCGAAGCTCGCGGCGGTGGCCACGGCGCTCACGGCCGTTGCCGCGTTGTGGTTCTCGGCCCAATCCCTGAGGTCCACTGAACAGCAGTACACGCTCTCCGAGAGGGGACAGGTCACCGACCGGTTCACGAAGGCGGTCGAGCAACTCGGCTCCGACAAGCTGGATATCCGCCTCGGCGGCATCTACTCGCTGGAAGGTCTCGCCGGAGATTCCAATGCAGACCGCGGTGTGATCTTCGAAGTGCTCAGCGCCTACGTCCGCACGCATGCGGGACCGGTGGACACATGCACCGCCTCGTCAACTCCCACCGTCGACGTTGACGCCGCGCTGACGGTGATCGGACGACGTGACCAGAGGGCGGGGCAACCCGAGAGGATCGATCTCCGGTCTACCTGTCTGGCCAACGTCATCCTGACAGGAAAGAACTTCGACGGGGTGCTCCTCGACGCCTCGAGTCTGGTCAAAGCGTGGTTGCCGGCCGTAAGCCTCACCAACGCAAGCCTGCAGCGAGCGAATCTCAACGCCGCCGAGTTCACCGACGCGGACCTAGCCGGCGCCAACCTGAGCATGACCAACCTCCACTCCGCACTACTGGATCACGCAGAGTTGACCGGCGCAAACCTCTACGCCGCCGACCTTTCCTACGCGAACTTGGTCGGCGCGAACCTGGCCGGGGCGAATCTCGGCCGCATCGTGTACGACGCCACAACGACATGGCCCGAAGGATTCACACCGCCACCCAGCCGACCCCGCGAGGACCAGTGCGGCTACCGAAACATTACCGCATGCATGGGATGAATCCTGTTGTCAATCAGCGCATTTAGGGACACCTGTGACGATGTCGGCCGGCGACACGACCACAACGAATGCGCGTGCCGCAGCGGCGAGTTTCTTGTCTGCGGTGGCCAGTGCATCGGCCTGCAGCTGGGTCAGCGCGATGTACTCGGTCCGATAGGTGTCGGGCCAGTCCAACTTGGCGGCGATTCGCCATGCGGTGTCCTGCAGCGACCGGTCGCCCAGCAGCCGAATCCGCAACCCACGGATATCGTCGAGGATCTTGCGGCCGGCGCGTTGATCGATCTCGCCGCGCTGCACCGATCCGTACACAAGCGCCAGCGCCTGTGAACGTAGCAGCGTGGGAGCCGCCAGACTGTGCTCCGGAGGAATCGTTGCTCCCTTGACCGCGAGGTCGATGGCCACGGGTGCGTCGACGACGAAGATTGTCATCTCAGCACCTTCGCATGAGGCGACCGGCGGTCAGCCCGGGGGAGTCCAGGCGACAGGCAATCGTTTGATGCCGTGGATGAACGCCGAATGCAGGATCGCGGGCTCCTCGACGGCGACGATGTCGGGAACGCGGGCGTGCAACTCCTCGAACATCACCCGGATCTCTCGCCGGGCGAGGTTTGCGCCCAGACAGAAGTGGGCTCCGCCACCGCCGTATCCCAAGTGCGGGTTGGGATTTCGCATGACATCGAACGACCATGGGTTGTCAAATTTGGCTTCGTCGCGATTGGCCGAGTTGTACCACATCGATACCTTGTCGCCGGATTTCATCGTCACGCCGCCGAGTTCGACGTCCTGCGTGAGATTGCGCCGCATGAAGATCACCGGGGTCGCCCAGCGCACGATTTCCTCGACCGCGCTGGGGGCGACGGCGTCGAAATCGGCCCACCAGGTCTGCCGCGCTTCGGGATACCGGCTCAACGCCACCATGCCGTGGCTGATGGCATTGCGGGTGGTCTCATTGCCCGCCGCCGACAACAGCATGAAGAACGACGCGATCTCCGCGGACGACAGCCGCTCGCCGTCGACTTCCGCGTGCACCAGGTTCGAGGTCAGATCGTCGGCAGGCTCGCAGCGGCGGGCCTCGGCCAACTCCATGCCGTACGCGGCGATGTCGAGCACCGCCTGGATCACCACATCGTGGTCGGAGGCCACCTCCTTGTCGCCGATTCCCAAGGCGATCGAGGTCCAGTGGAAGATCTTCTGTTGGTCGGCCTCAGGGATGCCCATCATGTCGCAGATGATCTGTAGCGGAAACGGACCCGACAAAGACGCGACGAAATCGGCCGTCCCATCGGGATGAGCGGCCACCATGTCGCTCACCAGTTGCTGCGCGCGATGACGGACGCTCTCGTCGATGCGGGCCACCATTTTGGGGGTGAACGCGCGATTGACGATCGACCGCAGCCGCAGATGGCGCGGATCGTCGAGGTTGATCATCGATCCGCTGAATTCCGCGACCGCCGGGTCGATCTCACTCAGGGACACGCTGGTCGGAACGGAACTGAACACCTCGGGATGCCGGCTCGCATGGTGCACATGGTCGAAGGACGTCAACGCCCAATGGCCGGGGCCTGATTCGAATCCCGGTACCGTCGCGGCCTCGAAGAACGCGACGGGCGCCTCGCGGCGCAGGGTCGCGAACGCCCCGTCGCGGCGGTCGTCGTCCCATCCCCAGAACTCGAGTGAGCCCAAGTCGATATCGCTCAACGGCACGTGAGGTGGCGGTGTGCCGTTAGCGCTGTGGTTGATACCCGATTCGAGCGTTGTCATGGTGACCTCCCGAGCCGACCGCGTCCGCCTCATCCATGATCACGGAGGCCGAAGCCAAGGGCACAGGTATTGGACTACTTAACTTTGCGCATTTCGTCGATGATTCGCTCCAGCGCTCTCACTCGCTCCTCCCGATCACCCGTGAGCTCGGCAAATCGGCAGGGCAGAGGAGCACGCCGAGGCAGTTCCTCGCGGTACAGCCTCTTGAACGCGCGATCGATCCAGTTGCGGTAGAAGGATTCCACCGAGCGGATCCCGTCGTCCTCCATCGCCGGATCGACCGCCGGGTCACCGGTGAGTGGAAGGAACACAATCAGGTCGTAGCTGCGCAAGGCATCGCTGTCGACAACGACGTCCCACAGTTCGTCGATGAAGGCAGCCGTGATATCCGACGGATACCGCGCGTTGTTCTTCTCCTGCATGTCAGCGCGGACTTCCAGCGTTCTGCGCCGGTCGCTTTCGGGAACGCCTTCCTCGCCACCCATGGCGCGCGCGTACTCCGAGTAGGGAATGAAATCAAGGCAGCTGCGATCGCAGATGACGTTCGTACCCGGCCGGATATCCCGCGCCTCGATGATGCGACTGATCGCGTGCTGTGTCATCAGGGTGTTGCAGCGTTGGCTGGCGCGCTCCGCGAAGTGGATTCGTTCACCGTGAGCGGCGAGATAGCGGTACGGCTCGTCCTCGATCACGAACTCGGGATGCGCCGCGTGAAAGTCTCGAACCAGAGTGGACTTGCCCATGCTGTGGGAGCCACTGACGGCGATCCTCATGAAGCGCCTCGGCGAATTCCCCAGGCGCCCACGATAAGCAGGAGCACGACGCTCACCGCGGTGAACGCCGGCAAGCCGATGTCTGTGATGAGCGGGACCGACAGCGCGGTGATGAGTCCGCCACCGAGGATCGGCTCGTAGATCAGTTGTTTGTAGCCGTAGTCGTTGGCCGTGCTGGTGCGCCGTTGCGGGTCGACCATGTCCGCCAACACAAATCCCGTCGCGACATTGCCCTGTGACTGGCCGAAGTCGGCGATGGTGTGCTCGAACCAGTTGTGGCGGTGGAATCGCCGGCCCAACCAGATCAACGTGATCGCACTCCACAGCACACCGATGACGGTGAACACGATGATGGCTGGGACGTTCGAGGCCAGTGCCGCCAAGGACATCGTGCCGATCGCACACACCAGCAGGGCATCGAGCGCCACCGCCGAGATGCCGTCCACTGCTCGTTTGTCGATCTTGGCGGCTTGCCCGGTCTTAGTCGCCAGCCACTGCACGAGGAACCCGCCGATGACGGTGATGGGGAAGAGCGGAAGCCTGTCGAAAATATCCGAACCACCCGCGTTGGCGACCCAGCGCAGCCCCCACAACAAGGCGATAGCCACGGCGATCGCGGCCGCTATGAGCGCGAAGGCGAGGACCGTGGAGTGGATTCCGTCGTCCGTGCGCTCACGTTCGTCGACGGGTGCCGGACGTACGCGGTCGATGTCGTAATCGTCGTGCGTGGTGAGAGCTGCGTTGCGCGCCACCGTGACTCGCGGGCTGCGTACCGCCCACCGCACGAGTGCCGAACCGACTCCGATTCCCGTGATCATGCTGATCGTCGCCAAACCCAGACCGACGTCCACCAACTCCGGAGCTCCGGCCTCGGCGAGGAGTTGGCCCATCCCGGCGATCGTGCCGTGCCCGCCGGCGAACGACATCTCGAGCAGCGCTCCCGCGGCAGGGGGTAACCCGAAAACCGGTCCGAGGATGAAGAGCACCGCAAGGCCGGCCAGCGCGAATTGGCCGAGCGACAGGAACGTTCCGAATAGGGCGTGTGGAGCGGCAGCCTGCCAGAGCCTACGGGGTGTGGGCAGCGTCTTGCCGATCATGATCGCGCCGAAAACGACGTTGATCAGCAGACCCGGCATCACGCGCCAGATGTCGAGCACTTCGGTGGGAAACAGCCCGTTGGTGCCGATGAGCCTGCCCAGCACCTGCGGTCCCAAGAGCAACACCAGGAAGCCGGCGACGATGCTCGAGGGGATGAACATCGCGCGCAGAAAGCTCAGGCGCGAACGGACGATCCAGCCGACGCCGAACATCACACCGAGGATCACCAACGCGAAGCCGACCGTCTGTGCGTCGGTCAGCCGGTTGAACATCAGAATCCTCGGTCGAAGGGGTGGCTCTCAACCTACGGGCACCGGCGCGTCGGCGACGGAAATTGTCATGCCTGATACCTCACTGAGTCCGACTCAAGATTCGGTCCCGCACAAACGTCGGCAGGGTCAGACCCAACGCCATGCAGGCAACGGTCAGTGCGGCGGTGACCCCGTTCATTCCGATGTCGAGCATCAACTCGGTCGTCGGTGCTGACACCATCTCGGCGAGACCGGCGACTGTGCGGAAGACGTAGACGCCGGGAACCAGTGCCACCACCGCGGCGAATCCGATTGCCGCGAAGGGGATTCGTAACCGATAGGCGACGGGCGTGAGAAGAGCGCCGACGAGGAGGCAGGAGAAGAGGGCCGCCGTCGGCAAGCTTGCGTGCCACGCAGTCATCGACCACCAATGCAGCGCATGTGCGGCCATACCGGCAACGATCGGCCAGCCCAGCAGTCGGTAGGGCATGGAGAAAAACACCGGATAGCACGCGGCTGCGACACCAGCGGCGAAGACGTCCACGAGGAACGGAACGTCAGTGCTTGGCGATGTCACCGCCAGACTCTGGCCGCCCACGCGCAGTCCGACGATCAGGCCGGCGGCGATGGTGGCCAGCACCAGAGCTGCGTAGCTCAGACGCGCAACCGCAAGCGGTACCCGCAGCGCGAGGAGATCCATTGCGCCGATGAGGATTTGGGGCCCTGGCACGAGGACCATTGCCGGACACACCGCCACCAGCGCCGCGTGACCGAAATCGGCGTGCACAGCGATGGCGCCGGCGACTCCGGCCACCAGCGCGGCGCCGAACGTCTCGACCAGCGGGCCTACGGAGAAGCGCCCCGACAGCCTTCGTAGCAGACCTCCGATCCCCGCGGCGGCCGCGACCAGTGCAATGACGCGAACGTCGGTGGCGCCGAAGACCAATGCGAGTGCCGCGGCGCCCAACGCACAGGCGGCGACGAATGGTGTTGTGGCAGAGACCGGAAGGTTGCGCGCCTCCATGAGAGCGCGCTCGATGTCGGCCTCGAGAACGGGCCCGTCCTCGGCCGCGTCGACGGCGCGCATCACGACCCCCACCCTGCGCATGTTGACGACGTTGGGCCGGGCGGTGGTGATGATGAGAGCCCCGCCTGGGCGGGGGTCGTACGCCGTGACCGACGCCCACGCCGGTATCACCACCGCGGGCTGAGACAGTCCGCGACTGAGCCGCTCGACAGCAGTGAGCGTCATGGAGGTCGACTGACCGTGGTCGTGGAGGAATGCCGCGGTGCGGGCGATGATGTCCAGCGCCTTCGGCGCGACGGGATCAGGCTCCTGCGATGCCATCGCCGACCATGTCATGTGGCTTGACGACGGAATCGAATTGTTCGGCGGTGAGTTTGCCCGATACCAGCGCCGCGTCACGCAGCGTGCTGTCCAGCATGGCACTGGTAGCGACATAGTGATCGACCCGTCCCGCACGCTCGTTGACAAGTGCGCAGCCATTCTTCACCAGCCCGTAGGCGCGATAGACCTCAATGGGCATGTGGTCTTTGCCGATCGAGAAATGCTGCAGAGAGCGCTGCGTCTGCGCTCCCCAATACTTGTCGGCCGGGACCTCGACAGTCCCGAGCCTGTCGAATTCACTTCGGGTACCGACAGCGTCGATCCCGATGGGGACGTCGGTGTACTCCGGTATCGAATCTTGGCCCTGATCAGTCATATTGGCGGTCCCGTAAGTCGAAGTGGGCAGACTCATCCCGATTCTGCAGGACTACTGCTCACTTCGAAGAGGTTCGCGGCGCCGGGTTTCGTTGGTTATCCGCACATCCCCGGCATCGAACACTTCGGACCAGAGGGCGCAGGTGCAGAGTGCTGTTCAGGGGCGGGCCTCGGTGCGGGCGCCTCGTGTTGTGGCGGTGCCTGTCGGGTCGGCTGCTGTGGCGGTGCTTCGTGCGCGCGGGGAGCGGGCGCTTGGCGGACGGGCGCCTGCGGCTCCGGTGCCGGACGCACTGGGGCCTCCGCTTTGGGCGCGGGCGACGGCGCTCGTGGAGCCGGTGCGTCCTGAGCAGGCGGCTGCTCTTGGGCCTGCCGATGTGGCACCGGATCCGGTGCCTGCTCAGCCGGATTGACCTCACGCGGAGCCGGGGGAGGGGCGGGTTGCGGGTCGGCCTTCGGCGGGACCGCCACAGGTCCTGACGGGGGCATGGCGTCCCGTCCCGGCTCGCGGCTGCCCGGTGGTTGGTCGGCTTTCGGCGGTGTGTACGCGGGCGCCGGCGAGAGCTTGGGAGCGGCGAACCCGGGTGACACCTTCGACGGTGGCGTTGCCGGCGCGGGTGCGGTCAATATTGGTGGCGCCAAGGCTGTTTGGTGATTTCCCGCAGGTAACTTGCCAAGGGTCGACAGTGGCTGAGGCTGCAATCCCGTGGACATCGTGATCCGCGGGTTGAGTTCATTGGTGAACTCGCGCGCAGGCTTGTTGGCGAGGTCCTTCAGCAATTGCCCCGAGTTGGTCGCCTTGTCGGTGGAAATGAACTGTGTCAGTGAGGCATTCAGGTTGACCACTGGGGACGAGGCGCGGACGTCGATGTTCGTGACTGCTGCCGCGGCCGGCGGTGCCCAGTCCCGGTTTCGCGGATTCTGCCAGTCTCGGTTCCTGTTCCAGTTCTGGTAGAGGTTCGCGTTGAATCCATGAGCCTGATCCCATTGCGTGCGGTGATAGACCGGGTCGTTGTTCTGGAATTTCCACTGGTAGTACTGCTGGTAGGCGTGGTGGTCGTTGTACCAGTCCTGATTACGTGGGTCGCCGGGATGGTCACGGCGTTGGCCCCAGTCGTTGCGGCCGTCGCGATCCCAGCCGTCGCGGTCATAGCCGGCCCAGTTGTAGCCCGCCCAGTTGTAGCCCCAGTGGTCATAGCCCCACCGGTCGTAGCCCCAGCGGTCATAGCCCCACCGATCGAAGCCCAGGAAGTCATAGCCGTACTGGTTGTAGCCACTGAGGTCATAGTTGTACCAGTCGCCTGGGTCGTAGCCGTAGAGCTGTCCCCACGACGGGTCGTAATAACCGAGGTCTCCGAGGTTCGGTGTCAGCGGAGGCGCGTAGGGCTGGGGCCAGTCAGCCAACGGAGCGTCCGGGACACCCGGCGGCGGGGCCAACGTCGCCGACTCATCGGTGATCGGGTAACCCCAACTGGGCGCCGATGCGCTCGTCAGCGCCACATCCGGCGCCTGCGAGGGGTCGGCAGGAGGGGGCAGTGGCAGCGGCGGAAGTTGCTGCACCGATTCGGGCGTGTACTGCAGAAGCTGTTGTGTCAGTTGCAGATACAGGTTCTGCAGGCTGGTTCGCTGCGGTGAGGCTGAGAGATAGTCGAGGTCCTGTTTGGCCTGATTGAGGGATGTGCGGGCCGCGGTCAGCTGATCGGGAGTGGGCTGTTGTCCGCCACCGAGGATGTCCTGAGCCTGCTTGAGATCGCTGACGACCGCGGCCAGGGCAACGTCTTGTGAATGCTCTGCAAAGATCATCTTCTCGGCACCCCACAGAGTGCCGCCCGGTGACGTCTCGTACGTCGCCGTCAGGACGCCCGCGACCAGGAGCACGCTCAACCCGCCGGCGACAGCCGCCTTGGCGCGGCGGGAGTGGGGGATGAAGCGGCGCCATCGCGACGGCGGCTCCGGTTCGGCATCAGCGAACTGCAGGATGTTCTCGCGGATGGGCGGGGGACTGAGAGTCGTCATGGCGGCCTCCTGACAACGACAGATAGCCGTAGTTGAGTCGCTCCCGACCGCGCGATTGTGTGCTTACCTCACTTACCAAGCACAACTAAAATCTACGTATTCCCGCGCAGCGCACCCAGCGGCGCGGCGGAACTCTCATCAACTCATAGCTCCCGCACAGGGACGCACAGGTCAGACGTCAGGCGAGTCGAAAGACCGGGTAGTCGTCGACGATCGGCTCGAAGTCCGTCAGTGGTGCTCTGGGACCGATGGGAAAGAACGGACGCGCGCCGGGCGCCAACTCGAGATATCGACGCAGGATCGCCGGACGGCCGTCCGTGAAGTCCTCGACCACCGTCACCGCCTCGCGTTTCTTGTTGTGCAGCAGCACCGCTCGGGGGTTCGCTCGAAGGTTGCGCACCCAATTCGTCTCTTCGCCAAGCATGGCCACCAGGTAGCGGTCGCCCCGGTAGTCCGCAATAACCACGGGGAAGGAGATCGCACGACCCGTCTTGCGGCCACGAACTTCGAGGGTGGCTGAAGAATCGGGCCCGAGACCGGCCGCCACGGCGATGGCGGCCACCCGGTTCGAGATACGAGCTGAGAACCCTGGACGGCCGCCGCGGTACTGCCATCTCTGGAACGCACTGATCGCGTCGCGCAGCATCAGGTCGGCTCTACGTTGACGCCTGCGGATAGCCGCGCCGCACGGCACGGTCGAGGATTCCCAACGTCCCGCGCAACGCCAGTTCGCTGACGATGGGGAAGATGTTCGCCTCGCGCCAGTGCGGATCGATCTCGGACCAGTCGTAGAACGAGGTGACGGTCGTACCGCCGTCCGTCGGCTCCAGCCGGTAGCCGTACACGTGGCCGATGTCCGGCTTGAGCTGGCCGAAGATCGTCCAGGCGATCAACCGGTCCTGTTCGAACTGCGTGATCGACACGGTGACGTTGTACTTGCCCAACGGATAGTCGTTGAGCGATTCACGGTCCATGTGCACGACGAAGCTGTCGCCGACGGCGCGCACTGGCTGACCGTCGGCGTCCTGCAACATGCCCGTCGCGTCGATGGCGACGTGACCCTGCGGATCGCAGAGCACGGCGAAGATGTCCGCAGCCGGCGCGGCGATGAGTCGTTCAACCTCGATACGTTCGGTCACGGATCGATCCTGCCAGACCGCGGCAGTCCGGTGAGTGCTACTCGGTGATCGCCCGCGCTGCGCGCTCGGCGATGAGCATGACCGGCGCGTTGGTGTTGCCGGACGTGATCGTCGGCATCGCCGAAGCATCCACCACGCGAAGGCCTGCGACGCGATACACCCGGCAGTCGGTGTCCAGCACTGTGGCTGCTGATCGCGGCACACCCTGTGCGTCAAAGGATCCCATCGCGCAGGTCCCAACCGGATGGAAGATCGTCGTACCCAGTTCACTGGCTGCGCGCTGCAGATCCTCGTCGCTCACCAATTCCGAGCCGGGAAGCATTTCTTGCGGTTCGTAGCGGGCCAGCGCCGGTGCCGCCATGATCTGACGGGTCATGCGGAGGCCGGTGGCCGCGATGCGGCGATCGGCGTCGGTCGACAGGTAGTTGCAGAGAATCTTCGGGTTGATCAGGGGATCTGCGGTGGCCATGCGCACGTGACCTCGGGAGCTGGGTCGCAGGTTGCAGACCGAGGGAGTGATCGCCCCGAAGGAGTGCAGCGGTTCGCCGAACTTCGGCAACGACAGGGGCTGCACGTGCCACTCCAGATCGGGACTGCCCAGCGCGGGATCGCTTTTCGCGAAAGCCCCCAGCGTGGACGGCGGCATCGTCATGGGTCCCGATCGCAGCGCCAGGTACTGGAGTCCCATGCCCCCGCGGGTGATCCAATTCCGATAGAGCGTGTTGACCGTCCGGGCACCCCGGACCCGATAGATCGTTCGGATCTGCAGGTGATCTTGGAGGTTTTCGCCAACCCCTGGCAGATCGGCGACCACCGGCACCTGGTGCTCGGTGAGCAGCCCAGCCGGACCGAGACCCGAGACCTGCATCAGATGCGGCGAGCCGATCGATCCGGCGCTCAGGATCACTTCCCGGCGGGCTCGGATATCGACGAGTTGTCCATCTTTCAGAAGCCGCACGCCGACCGCCCGGTGCTGCGCGGTGGTCCAGGCCCCACGGCGCTGGTCCTCGCGGACGTGGTCGTCCATCAGAAGCCGCACGACTTGCGAGCGTGTGTAGACGGTGAGATTGGGGCGGTGGGCCACCGGATGCAAGAAGGCATCGGCCATCGACCACCGACGGCCGCGCCGTTGATTGACGTGGAAGTACGCGCTGCCGGCGTTGTCGCCCCTGTTGAACTCCTCGATCGGGGCAATGCCCAGATCGGCAGCGGCGGCCTGCCAGGCGTCCAAGATCTTCCAGCGCACACGAGGCCGTTCGACGCGGATCTCACCACCGGCGCCATGCCACTCGTCGGCACCGCCGAAATAGTTTTCCAGCTCTTTGTAGATCGCCAGCGTCTCACCGGGGGAGTCCGCACCACCCCACAGCCATCGCTCGTCACCGGTGGCCTTGGCCCACAGTTCGTAGTCGCTGGCTTGCCCGCGCATGTGGATCATCGCGTTGATCGACGAGCAGCCGCCGATGACGCGGCCCCGCGCGTACAGGATGCTGCGGCCGGCCAACCCTGGGTCGGGCTCGGTCGCCAAACACCAATCGGTACGCGGGTTCGCGATCGTGTACAGATAGCCCACCGGCACCTTGATCCAGAACCAGTCGTCCGCTCCGCCTGCCTCGATCAGGAGCACACGGTGATCTGGATTGGCGCTGAGTCGGTTGGCGAGCAGACAGCCGGCGCTGCCCGCTCCCACGATGACGAAGTCGAATTCGGCGACCGGGCTCATACCGGTATCGGTCCTCCAGGCGTCGGATAGGGGTTCCAGTGTGCGCGACGACTACATCGTGCTCGGTTTCGGCCGAAAGTGAACGGCGAACCAGGGACATCAACCGCTCGATAGCGTGTGAGCCGATGAGTGCATCGCGTGAAGTCACGTACGACGTAGACGGCCTGACAATGGTCGCCCACCTGGCGTTGCCACCCGGTGTGGGGCCCTGGGCGGCCGTTCTCATCGGACACGACGGGATCGGTCTCGACGACTATCAGCGGCGTCGCGCCGACGACCTCGCCGCGCGGGGCTATGCGGCCTTGGCGATGGACTATCACGGTGGTGAGTTGTTCTTCGGCAGGCCGGAGGCGATGCTGGCCCGGGTGATGCCCCTGCTGGCCGATCCTGAGCGAATGCGGACTATCGGCAGTGCCGCGCTTGATGTCCTTCGCGCGGTGCCCGGTGTCGACCCTGACCGGGTTGCCGCTCTCGGCTACGGCGCCGGCGGCCGCATCGTGCTCGAACTTGCCCGGGCGGGGGTGGCGTTCAAGGCCGTTGCTGCCGTCCACCCCGGCCTTCTGGGCATCAGCACGACGGACTGGACCGACGTGACCGGTGCTGTCCTGCTGTGTACCGGTTCCGAAGATCCGATTTGCACCCCCGAGCAGGTACTCACGTTTGGCCGCGCTCTGCAGGACGCCGGAGTCGACTGGCGCGTCAATGTCTACGGCGGAGCCGAGCATGCGTTCTGGGCTGAGCCGACCAATCCCGACGGGTCGCCGACCGGGGGGAGCACTCACACCATGGCTACCGTGCCCGGCGTCGGTTATCACCCGTCGCACACTCCGCGCGCATGGCGTGCGGTGCTGGAATTGTTCGACGAGGCGCTCGTCGAATCATCTGCGCGACAATAGGTCTCGCCAGGTCAGCCCCAGTAGGCGAAGCTACAGGTGGGGTTGGGTTCACTGCGGAACGCCAGGAGCTTTCCGTCCATGGTGATGCTGCATGTGAGGACGTTCTGACCGCCGCCTTCGGCGGTCACCGATGACGTGATCTCGTTGTAGACGGGGTAGTCCTTGGCCCACGGCAGCATGACGTTGGTGTCGATTTGCTCAGGGCCGCCGTTGATTTGGTAGCGAATGGTGACCGGACCGGCCCCCGTGCCGGCCATTTGCATGGTCGCAGTCCCCACCGGTGGCCCAGATGGGGTGGTGGGCGCCGTCGTCGCCGACGTTGGTGCCGGTGCCGCCAATCCACTCGTCGTGGTCGGCGGCTTGCTGTCCGCAGCCGACGGGGTCTGCGGTGTCCCGGCGGTGGTACTGCATCCTGCGATCAACGCCACCAGCGACGCAAGGCCTGTGACGGCGGCGGCCGATATCCGGTTCGTCATCGTCGTAGTTTAGGCCGATGCCGCATAGGGTCGAGGAATGACTGACGCAGCCAACGAGAGCGCCGTGGTCGCCGGTATCGACGAATCGGACACTGCGCTCGGCGCGGCCCGGTGGGCGGCGGAGTATGCCACCAAACAGGCGCTTCCACTGACGCTTCTGCACGCGGTTCCCAAGCTGGATTGGCATTTTGCCCGTCCGGAGACAACCGCTCAACTCGACCGAAGCGCTGACGGCGATACGGCACTCACCGCGGCGGAAACTGTTGTGCGGTCGGCATATCCAGATCTTGCGATCCGCACGGCAGTCGTCAAGGGTGCGATTGCCACCGCGCTGGCCGACGCCTCTCAAACCGCCCGAATCGTCGTCATAGGCACAGGCGCGGCCGACCATCGCGCCCTGGGCGGGCACGCCGTCAGGATCTTGCACCGGACGACGTGCCCCGTCGTGGTCTGGCGGAAGCCAGTCGCCAAGCGGACCGGCAAGCCGCTACCTATTGTTGTTGGCGTCGACGAGTCCGACGGTTCGAGCCGCGCGCTGGCTGAGGCCTTCGACGTCGCCGCCGCACTGCATGCACCTCTGACGGTGGTCCACATGTGGGAGATCGGTGCGGCGGTCGGCATGGGCGATCTCGGTGGCGAGGGGCCAATGGACTGGCAGCTGCTCGACGTGTTGCAGTCCCGTCAGCGCCAGCGGTTGGACGAAATGGTTGCACCGTTTGCCCTGAAGTATCGGAACGCCCACGTGACCAAGATTTTTGAGGACATCGGCCCGGCAAAGGGGCTCACCGATCTGTCCCGGGAAGCTCAACTGGTGGTCGTCGGCAGTCATGGCCGTGGAAAACTCGCTGATTCTATCCTCGGCTCGGTCAGCCAGAACCTCATCCACCACGCCGAGTGCCCGGTGCTGGTAGTCCGGTAGCCCCGATGAGCGTCGGAGGGCACCCGGTGTAGTCCGAACGCCGAACGGGCACTTTGAGAGCGTGGTGAAGCTGACCGAGTGGTTCCTGACCGGCGACGAGCGGGGGAACCCCGCCACTCGAATACCGGCTTGGTCGGAAGGCAACTCTGTCGAGCCGCTCATTCACGGTGCCAACTACTTCGAGCGGCTCGCCACCGAAGTGGAGGCGCTGAGCGCGGGGGACTACGTCTACTTCACCGATTGGCGCGGCGATCCCGACCAACTGTTGCGCGATGACGGTCCTACCATCCGGGACCTGTTCTGTCAGGCCGCACAACGTGGTGTGGTGGTCAAGGGGCTGGTGTGGCGATCTCATCTCGACAAGTTGCAGTACAGCGAGGAGGAGAACGAGCACCTGGGTGAGGCCATCGAAGCGGCCGGGGGCGAAGTGCTGTTGGATCAGCGCGTGCGCATGGGTGGATCACACCATCAGAAATTAGTGGTGATTCGTCATCCCGAAGCGCCACAACGGGATATCGCGTTCGCCGGGGGCATCGACTTATGCCACTCCCGCCGCGACGACGAGTCGCACGACGGTGATCCGCAGGCGGTGCGGATGGCCAAGTGTTACGGAAGCCGCCCGCCGTGGCATGACGTGCAACTGCAGATTCGCGGTCCGGCCGTCGGCGCCCTCGACACCGCTTTCCGGGAGCGGTGGAACGATCCAGCACCGCTGGATACGCTGTCTCCGGTCGCCTGGTTGATGGACAAGGTGCGCGGCGCGGATCTCTCGCCGGGTCGGCTCCCGGAACAGCCGTCAGACCCACCGGTCTGCGGACCTCATGCCGTTCAGGTATTACGCACCTACCCAGACGCGCATTTTCAATTCGACTTCGCACCACACGGGGAGCGCAGCATCGCGCGCGCCTACAACAAGGTGGTTCCCCGCGCCCGTCGACTGATCTACGTCGAAGACCAGTATCTCTGGTCGGCCCGAGTGGCCACGTTGTTCGCCAATGCGCTGCGCGATAATCCCGACCTCCATCTCGTCGCGGTGATACCGCGCTATCCCGACGTGGACGGTCGACTGCAATTGCCCCCGAATCTGGTCGGTCGATGGCAGGCGATCGCGACCTGCCAGGCCGCAAGTCCTGAGCGCGTGCACATCTTCGATGTCGAAAATCACCGGGGCACACCGGTCTACGTCCACGCGAAGGTGTGCGTCATCGACGACATTTGGGCGTGTGTCGGCAGCGACAATCTCAATCGGCGGTCGTGGACCCACGACAGTGAATTGTCGTGTGCCGTAATTGATCCCGAGGGTAGTTTCGCAAGAGATTTGAGATTGCGGCTGCTACGCGAGCATTTGGACCGGAATGCCGACGGTAGCCAGGACGGAAGTCTGGTTGATCCCACCACAGCGGTTCGCGACATCACCGCCGCCGCGGAGGCACTGGACGCGTGGTACACGTCGGGCTGTCGGGGGACCAGGCCACCGGGCCGGTTGCGGCCGCACAAGCCAGAGCGTCTCAGCTGGCATACCCGCGCATGGGCAGAACCGCTGTACCGCCTGATCTATGACCCCGACGGCCGCTCGGTGCGCGACAGGTTGCGCGACCGTCTGTGAGGAGCTTCCGCCGAGCGGTCTGGTCAGCAGTCGTTGCCCGCCTGTAAGAGAACGCTTTTCAAGCGCGGTGCCGGCAAGGCGTGGACGTCATAACCGGGGTTCTCGTCCGCCCAGCCGATTTCGAAGCAGTCCCGGAATCCCGCCTGGGTTTCGGCCTCGCTATTTGAATGGTCCGCAACCCATCCGTCGAGCGTACTTTTACAGCCCACGAGGTTGACGTTGCCGAACTTGACGGCCGACGCTGGCGGCGCTGTCCAGCCCTCAGGACCGGCGGGGTGGGTGGATCTGTGCCACTCGATGAGATCGCGCACCGCGACGAGGTGGCACGGCTGTCCTGAGGTTGGCGCACCCGAGGTCGCCTGCGTGACGGCGCTCGACGCGGCCGCCGGGGTCGTTGACGGCGCAGCAGACTCGGGGCCGCTGCACGATACGAGGACCAGCGGTGCGACACTCGCAACCAGGGTCGACAGGATGCGAGGCACTTACCGGAGTCTACGGCCCGATGCGGGCGGGGGTGGGATGGATAATCGATGCTCGATGATGCGCACAAGACACGACGGGAAGGTGAGTAGCCCGTGTGGAGCACCGTTCTGTTGATGGCGCTCGTGGGGACTGTTGATCCGCTACGGGTCGGCGTGGGCGCATTCCTGCTGTCGCGGCCGAACCCGGCGCGGCCGCTGGCCGTCTACTTCATGGTGGGTTTCACGCTCAGTATCGTCATCGGCGAGGCCGTGCTGGCCGGCGGCCGAGCTGTGTTGGGAACGCAACGCACCATTCCCTGGCAGGTGGAAATCGCTGTCGCAGGAATCCTGTTCACCATCGGCTTGGTCGCCGCATTGAGCGGGCGATTGGCGGCCATGGTCGGCAAGTCGCCGGCATCAGCATCTGGAGAGAGCGACATCGACGGACTCCCGCAGGTGCCGTTGTTCGACCGGCTGCCCGATCGAATTCAGAAGGCGTTAAAGGGGGAGTCGGTGTGGCTGCCGGTCACGTTGGCACTCTGCACCGCGTCGCCGGGCGCCCACTATCTGGCGGCGATGGCGGCGATCTTCGCCGCGGATGCGGCGGCCGGAACGCGGCTGTCGGCGTTGATCGTCTTCAATCTGGGCGAATTCTCGGCCGCGCTGATCCCGCTTGTCTGTCTTCGGGTGGCGCCGGTCGCCACCCGTGCCGTTGTCGATCGGGTCAACGCGTGGGTGAAGATCCACCACCGATTGATGCTGACCGTCATCATGTGGGCGGCCGCAGCGGTGTTCCTGGCCATGGGGATCAGTCACCTGTAGATCTGCGCCTACATCCCACCGATTTGTTTTGCGCGCTAGCCCGAAAAGTAAGTGGGCAAGCTATTTTGGGGATGCTTCGCGTTTGCTCATGCAACAATGAGGGCGATATCACCCACTGAGAGGACACCGTAGGTATGCCCGGTGCAACGCTTCGAATGACCGTCGCCGCGAGTCTGACCGCCCTGACTCTGGCCACCGTCGGCGTGGGCACAGCTCATGCCGACCAGCCCCGCATGTACAGCGCCAGGAACGACCTGCAGCAGGCGATTGGCGCCCTGCAAGCCGCCCAGGACGACAAGGGGGGACACCGGGTGACGGCAATCAATTTGGCGCAACAGGCCATTGATCAGGTCAACCTGGGCATCGACTTCGCTGGCGGGCCTCCTGACGGCTTCTTCGTCCCGCCGCTGCCGCCGATGGGACCCGCGATGGACAACGCCAACGCGTGGCTGCAAATGGCGGTGGGCGAGCTGCAAGCGGCCGAAGACAACAAGGGCGGCCACCGAGAAACCGCCATCAATTTGACCCAACAAGCCATCGACCAAACCAATCTGGGCATCCAAGTCGGCGGTCCCGACTAAACAGCGCTTGGCTCGGTTGGCGATCGATGTCCAACCGAGCCAAGGACCGCGACATCGCCGTGTGAACATGTCGAGTGAAGCCCATCGGACCGTGGCAGTATTTGGGCGTTCGGCAGTCCACGGTGCGCGTGTACCAACTTGGAGAGGAGTGGCGAATGCCGATTCCGAAGACGGTGGCCCGGTTGAATCGAGTG
Organism: Mycobacterium sp. BK086; assembly: GCA_004362315.1. GTDB lineage: Bacteria > Actinomycetota > Actinomycetes > Mycobacteriales > Mycobacteriaceae > Mycobacterium. The sequence goes on along the minus strand of SNWL01000005.1, from coordinate 503,527 downwards.
GGCCTCAACAAGGTCACCCAACATATTGCGCCCTGGGCACCCGGGTTTGGGCTGGTGATCCACCGGGGTCGCAGCTCGGGGCGAAGCTATACAACCCCCGTCAATGTCTTTCGGACGCCAACCGGGGTACGCATCGCCCTCACCTACGGCGCCGATAGCCAATGGGTGAAGAATGTCGTCGCGGCACAGGGTTGTACGTTGCGAACCCAGGGCCACACGTTGACTTTGTCGGAGCCGCGGATCGTCCACGACCCAGAGCGCACGAGCATCAGACCACTCGAGCGACGGGTCCTGGGCATGTTGGCGGTGGACGACTTCCTCGACCTGACCGAGTACCACGAATCAGCCGGATAACGCCGCCACAGCGGCAGCCAGGCAGCAGCCTCGCAAGAAGTATCGACGCAGCTCACCAGGGGTGGAGCCAAATCCACCCAACTTGACATAATGTGGCTTATCGGCAAAACGATGACCTGGGGCTAGTCGCTACCGCGCCGGCGCCGCCGTCGTGCACACGTCATTCGAGCCACCCGCGGCCGGCGCCCTTCTCTGAGCCGCACCGTTATCAGGTACCGAAACTGGGCCTCCGGCCACAGACTCCGTCAACGCAGACACGTCGGCGCTTTAGGCTAACCAAACCACCCAAATGCCTTGAGACGGAGCCAATTCCACTCCCGCCCACATCCAGCCCGGCACGGTCGATTCGTCACTGTGACGTTTAGAGACCGGCCCAGCCCCTTGGGCATCGACGCCGCCCATCGCCTCGGGCGCCATCCCGCAGCATCGAAGGGGGTTGCGCGCCGGTCACGCCGCACGATCCCCGCGTTCGAGCATCGACCACACCCTCCCGCCCTGCCCTGCCCTCATCCCCATTCGACTCAGTTTATTACGTCACGTGACATAACTACCCCTTCGGGGCTGGACCTTCCCAAGACGCGAATCACCTTCCCCAACAACACAACTGGACTTCTGTAGTGACCATCCGGCGGATATTTGGCCATCTTTCGGTCATCTCCGCGCCCACTGTCACCGTCGCCAGTGACGTCGACGGGCCTGCCGCCAGCGGCATGTCCAAGACTTCACCAACGCCGAAAGTCCCACGCCTGCAACATAATACGTCACAGTGACGATTTCGGCCTGAATTCCCGGCTACCCCTTGCCGATCAGAAGTTAACAGTGTAAAAATTGAGTCTAGTGGACATCGACTCGATTGACGAAGTGCTCTCGACGACGAGAGCCGTTCGCCGCCGACTGGACCTCACCCGCCCAGTCGAGCGCGACGTAGTCCTCGACTGTCTGAGGCTCGCGATACAAGCGCCGACTGCAAGCAACGACCAGAACTGGCGCTTCATGGTGGTCACCGACCCTGACAAGCGTGCGGCGATCGCCCAGATCTATCGCGAGGTCGGCAACGACTACCTCGAGAACGCCGCCGCCACGGAATCAGATCCGCAGACCCGCCGGGTGTACGAGAGCGCTCATGCCTTCACGGCCGTCTTGGCGAAGGTGCCAGTACTGGTAATCCCCTGTATCGAAAGAACTTTCGACTCCAACAATCGTCTGGTCGCGGCCTCGGCATGGGCGTCGATCATTCCGGCCGCGTGGAGCTTCATGCTTGCCCTGCGCTCCAGGGGTTTGGGCTCGGTCTGGACCACTTTGCACCTGGCCAGAGAACAGGAAGTCGCCGAACTACTCGGCATCCCGGACACCGTGATGCAGGTCGCGATGTTCCCCGTCGCCTATACCGTCGGCACCGACTTCAAGCCTGCATCACGTCCTCCTCCGGAGACAGTGACGTCGTGGAACACCTGGGGAGAGCACTGAATGGTCTCCTACACAGCAACATTCGCAATCGAAGCACCGCCCCGTAAGGTGTGGCGTGCACTCCATCCCCGGGTGCCCGACGGCGCGACGGTCCCCCGCATCTTTGACTACCCGGCCGGCAGCATCGAGATCCTGTACGACGGCGACGACGCCGGCCAGGGGTTGGTCCGGACCTGCGTTTTCCCGGTGCCTCGGTATCTGCTGTCCGGCGGTAAGGCCCGGTCCTGGGAGATCGTGACCGAGGCCAGGATCGACGAGATCTCGCGATACGTCTCGATCAGCAAGCCGCTCTGGTCTCGCGCCGAGGGCTTCCACCGGTTGGCCGAACAACCGGACGGCTCAACGCTTCTGACCTTTCATGAGACCTATCACGTGTACAACCCAGCGCTGCGGGCTCTGCTTGAGCGGCGGGTGCACGCGAAGATCTCCGCAGACAATCTGTTCACCTACCAACAGACGCTGGGTCGAGCAGGGACAACCAGGAGGGTGTCGTGACCTACGACTTGATCATTCGTGGCGGCACGGTCGTCGACGGCTCGGGTGCGCCTGCCCGCACCGCGGATATCGCCGTACACGACGGCCTGATCGCCGAAGTCGGGCGGGTGAGCGAAACAGCGCGACGCACCATCGATGCCGATGGGCTCACTGTCACACCAGGATTCGTCGACGTCCACACCCACTTCGACGGCCAGGCGACCTGGGATCCACACCTGACACCGTCCTGCTGGCACGGCGTCACCACGGCCATCATGGGCAACTGCGGTATCGGGTTCGCGCCCGTGCAGCCAGACCGGCATGACTGGCTGATCGAGTTGATGGAGGGCGTGGAGGACATTCCGGGAAGTGCACTCGCCGAGGGCATCACCTGGGAGTGGGAAACTTTCGGGGAGTATCTCGACGCACTCGAACGCATGCCCCGCGCTGTCGATATCGGCACCCAGATCCCGCAGGCCGCGTTGCGTGCCTACGTCATGGGTGATCGCGCCCTCGACGCCCCGACTGCCGAGGACCTCGCCGCCATGAGCCGTGCGGTCACCCAGGGCATACGCGACGGTGCATTGGGAATGTCCTTCGGGCGCACGGCCGGTCATCGGAGCGCGGCGGGTGAGCCGGTTCCCGGCACCTTCTCGGACGAGGACGAACTCATTGCCTTGATGGCGGCCATGGCAGAAGCCGGCACCGGTGTCCTGCAGGTGGTTCCAGCCGGTGTCGGTGGTGAGATGGGCGGCGATCACCGCCATTCCATCGACGTCGAGATCGAGTGGATCACCCGGCTTGGGCAGCAATTCCAGATTCCGCTCACCTTCCTGGCGATGGTCAACGAGCAAGATCCCCATGACTGGCAGCGGTGGTTCGCCGATGTCCATGCCGCCAATGCCGCTGGCGCACAGGTTCGCCCGCAGGTCGCAAGCCGAGCGTTCGGCATGTTGATGGGCCACCAGTCACGGATGAACCCGTTCCGGCACCGCCCAACGTATGCCGCGCTGATGGACCTCCCCATCGAGGAACGCGTGCGCCTGCTCAGAGATCCTGCGATGAAGGCGCGAATCCTGGCCGAGACGCCGGATAGCAGCGGGGCGCCCTCGGCGGATCAACTCAACCGGCACACGTTCAAGAGGGTCTATCCGCTCGGCAACCGGCTCGACTACGAGCCGTCGACCGAGGACAGCATTGCCGCGATCGCCGAGCGAGAACGCCGCGACCCGTGGGAGGTCACCTACGACGTTCTCCTGCAGGCCGATGGTCGAGAGTTTCTCCTCTTTCCACTACTGAACTACGCCGGAAACGACTATCACCACCTGCACGACATGATGTCCGATCCGGTGAGCCTGCAAGGCCTCGGCGACGGCGGTGCCCATTGCGGCATCGTGTGCGACGCCAGCATGACCACGTACCTGATGTCGTACTGGACCCGTGACAGGACGCGTGGTCCCCGCATCCCGCTGGAAACCGCGGTTCACCGCTTGACCGGCGACCCGGCTGCCTTCTACGGCCTCGGCGACCGCGGACTCCTCGCGCCCGGCAAGCGGGCCGACATCAACCTGATCGACCACGACCGCTTGGGTCTGCACTATCCCGAACGCATCGCGGACCTCCCCGCAGGCGCGGCGCGGTTGATCCAACGGTCGGAGGGCTACGTCGAGACGCTCGTCCTGGGCCAGACCATCGTGGACGGCGGCGAATTGACCGACGCACGGCCGGGCGGCCTCATCCGGGGAGCGCGCGCCTGATGCGTGACGGACAACCCAAACCCCTGCGCTACGGCGAACTGGACCGCAGCGTTGTCGTCGCGGCCGCTTTGCGTGTCGCCGAACGTGGTGGCATCCCCAGCGTCACCGTGCGCTCGCTGGCCACCGAACTCGGCCTCTCGACCACCGCGATGTACCGGTATGTCGACGGCAAAGCTGAGCTGTTGAACCTGATCGCAGAGGCCACCCTCGGCTCAGTTGAGCTACCGGAGTCAGGGTCGTGGCAGCAGCGCATTCGAGTCGTCGCCAACAGTGCACGAGAGGCGATGCTGCGGATCGACGGAATCGCGGACATCTTGCAGACGCACCCTGCGAAAGGTGCTGCACAACAGGTTGATTCGTTGATGCAACAGCTGGTGATCGATGCTGGAGTGCCCGCGGGCAAGCGTGAATCGGCCCGCATACTGCTGACGGTCTTCATTCTCGGGTCGGTGAAATTCGAGCAGGCTATCGAGGGCCTGCCACATCAGCTCACCGAAGGGCCAGAGACCCGATTCCAGCAAGGGCTCGACATTGTGATCGCCGGGCTCGAAGCAGTGTGACAACGCCCCGATGGGCCAAGAAAGGACAGCAGCGTGCACGCAACGACCGGTTATGACGACGCCGCGTGGCAGATGTTCGAGACGTTCAACCTGGCGGTCGGGTTCGGCCAGCCCGCCCCGTATGCGACCTACGCGGCACTGCGCTCAGAGGCCGGGGTGCACGCCGGGCTTCCGCACCTGGGCATGCCGGGTAACGCCGACGGTGTGCCACCGGTGTTCAGCGTGTACTCCTACGACGCCGCCGTTCAGGTCCTGCGCGACACGGAAACTTTCAGCAGCCTCGCCTACCACGAGATGATCGGCAAAGTGATGGGCCGCTCACTGATCGAGATGGATCCCCCACTTCACCGCGAGTACCGCAGCCTGCTACAACCCTCGCTGGGCCCGAAGACGATGGACTCGTGGCGATCCCGGTACGTCACGCCGTTGCTGGCGGAGATGACCGCCGAGCTGCGTCCACAAGGTCGGGCCGATCTCGTCCGGGGATTCCTTTTCGCCTTCCCCATGCGAACGTTCGCCGCGATACTCGGGCTTCCAGCCGCTCAGTACTCCGACTTTCACTACACCGCAATCGAACTGGTGACCCTGTCTTACGATCTGGACAAAGGCCTGGCGAGCGCGAACAAGCTCGGGGACATGTTCGCCTCGGTTCTGGCCGACCGCCGCGAGCGGCCGGCCGATGATCTGATCTCCGTGCTGGCCCACGCCGAACACAACGGCCAGCGGCTCACCGACGAGGAGATCTACTCATTCCTGCGTCTGTTGCTGCCCGCCGGCGCCGAGACCACGTACCGCTCGTCGTCGTCACTGTTGGTCGGCCTCCTTTCCGACCAGGACCAACTCGATGCCGTCCGCGAAGATCCGGCCGCCATGACGGCAGCCATCAACGAGGCCGTCCGGTGGGAGACGCCACTGCAGTTCGTTCCTCGCCTGACGACCCGCGACACTGAAATCGACGGTGTGTCAATCCCGGCGGGCGCCACCGTCATGGTGGTGATCGGCGCGGCGAACCACGACCCGACACGCTGGGACGACCCCGAACGCTTCGACCTCCGCCGCCCCTACAAGTCCGCGCTGGCGTTCGGACACGGCGTTCACCTGTGTATCGGTATGCACCTGTCCAAAATGGAGACCGAGGATCTCGTTCGCGCACTGTTGGATTCGCTACCGGGCCTTCGACTGGACCCCGACTATCCGCCACCCACGATCGAGGGCACGCTGATGCGCTCGCCCGCCCAGCTGAACGTGGTGTGGGATGCCTGAAAGCTCCATCCGAGTGGCGCAGTGGACCAGCGGCATCGTCGGAATGAGCTCGGTACGTGCCATTCTCGACGATCCCCGCCTCGAGCTCGTCGGCCTGTACAGTCACAGCGCCGACAAACGTGGCCAGGATGCCGGCACCCTCGCGGGACGTGACCCGATCGGTATCACCGCGACCGACGACCCCGATGCGATCGTGGCCCTTCGCCCGGATTGCATTGTCTACATGCCACATTGGCCCGATATCGCCGAGCTGGAACGCATCCTGTCCAGTGGTATCAACGTCGTCACCACCGCCCGACTGGTCAACGGCGAGTATTACCCCGACGATGCCGGAGCTCGGCTGGCAGTCGCCGCGCGGGCAGGCAACTCGACGTTGGTGGGAACCGGCATGAATCCCATGCACGTGCCCACCGTCGCGCTGGCGGCCACCGCAATGTGCCGGCATGTCAACCGCATCAGCGTCACCGAGTCGATGGACTGCTTCCTGTACGGCAATGCGCCCACCTGGTCCGGGTACGGATTCGGTGGCCCCCCGGATCCCGTAGCGATCAAGGCTGCGCTGATCGAGGCCGAACCCGACTACGCCGAAACAGTCGCCGCCATGGCGCGCGCCATCGGCGTCGAGATCGACAGCGTCGACCTGACCGTGGAATGCGCGGTGGCCCTTACCGATCGCGACCTCGGTTTCCTGCAGATTCCGGCGGGATCGGTCGCCGGGATCGACGCGATCTGGTCCGGCGTGCGCGATGGCGCACAAGTCACCGAACTGCGCACGACCTGGACGCTCGGCACGATCCTCGGCCACCCGCAGGAGCCGGAGTGGGGGCTGGCCAACGGCTACATCGTGCGCATCTCCGGCGACCCCAATGTGAAGATCACAATGTCCTTCGCGCCATCGGATTTCGACACCTTCGACATCGGCACCACCACCGCGATGCCGGCTGTCAACGCGATACCTGCCGTGGTATCCGCACGTCCAGGCGTTTTCGCGCCGCTGGATCTGCCGATCGTGGCCGCCCGCGCGCAAGCCTGCTAGCGTCGATTTGGGGTGGCCGCGGGGAGGATCCATGGATCGAGATTATGAATTCGTCATCGCGCTGGCCGACGACGCCGTGTACGCGATCCGGCTGCTCGAGGGCGTCGAGATCGAGCAATCGGACGGCGCCACGATCGGCCGTTGGCCCGCATTCGATTTGGAGGCCACCGCCGACACCGAGGCCGAGGTCTACCAACAGCTCCTCAGCGATCTGCGCGAGCGCTCCGGTACTGACCCCGACGCCCCGCAATACCAGCCGCTGGCCGCCTATGTGCGCGAGCAAGGTAGCCGGCTGACGCAGGACGATATCGCCGCCCGCGAGCTAGCACGACTGCGCGCGATCTCCCTGCGCTGGCACGTGACCGACGACGAGCAGTACATGGTGCAACTGTTCAAGGACGCCGAGGTACAGCGCGAGACGGACGTGTTCACGGTCAGTGCATTCGGTTTGGACGGTAACGGCCCGAGTCTCTCCCACGCGCTGCAGGGGCTGAACCGCGCCATCTCGGAAGCGAGTGGTGAGCATGACAAGCCAGGTCCACGCTTCGACGAGTTCACCGACTGGGTGCGATCCCATGGGGAGCGGGTGTCGAACGAGGTTCTGGCGCAGGAAGCCACAGAGAAACAGGAGTACCTCGTCGCGCGCGACAAGCTCACCGCGATCACACCGGAAGACATCGACGCCGAAAGTGCGACGGGTGTGCCGCTGCTCGTTGACTTTTGGGCCGACTGGTGCGGGCCCTGCCGCATGGTGACGCCCGTCCTCGCCGAGCTGGCCGAACGGTGGGCCGGCCGGATCGTCATCCGCAAGATCGACGTCGATCAGTTCGACGGTGTGTGGGAGCGCTTCAACTTCCGTGGCATCCCCGCCATGATCATGTTCAAGGATGGCGAGGAAATCCACCGCGTCCTCGGCTTCGGCGGCAAGAAGCAATTGGTGGCCGAGCTCGAACCACACCTGTGAGGGCTAGCCGACTGAACGCGCTCCCCTGATCAACCGGCCCGGCAGCGCACCCGTCGCCTCACCCCGGCTGTAGGTCTCGACACCACTGACCAAGGTGTGCAGATAGCCATCGGCGGGCTGTAGCACCCGTTGACCGCCGGCGGGCAGATCGGCGACCAATCGCGGCGCCCGGGCGGTCAGCGTGTCGAAGTCGATCACGTTGACGTCGGCTTTGTATCCAGGCGCCAGCACACCGCGGTCGCCGAGTCCGACCAACTGTGCCGTGTCCCGGCACTGCCGCTGGATCAGCCAGGCGAGGTCGAATTGGTGGTGCCCGCGGTCGCGGCCCCAATGAGTCAGCAGGGTGGTCGAGAAGCTGGCGTCGCAGATCGTCGACACGTGTGCACCGCCGTCACTGAGTCCGGGCAAAGCGTTGGGGTGCGACAACATTTCGTGCACGACGTCGAGGTTGCCGCCGTGATAGTTGAACACCGGCATGTACGCCGGCCCGTTGAGCATGATGTCGTAGAGCACCTCGGCGGGATCACGACCGTCACGCTGTGCGATTGCGGCCACCGATGTTTCGGGTGCCGGCTCGTACTGCGGCGGGTCACCGAGTTCGTAGATGTCCTGCAACGGCGCGCGCAGCCCGCCGCGTTCGGCGATCTCGGCCAAGATGCGCTGCTTGACCTCAGGATCGTGAAGATCAGGGTCGGTGCGGAAGAACCGCGACAGCACGAAGGGGTTGTAGGTGCCGCGGAAGTCGACGAGGACACCGATGGCCCGCGGTGCGACGACGGCGGTCATCGACAGTCCCTCGGCATTGGCCCGTTCGATCGCGGCCAGCGTCTCGCGGTAGCTCTCCCCCGGCTCGTGCTGCATGACCGACAACGACAGCGGCCGGCCGGACACCCGCATCATCTCGAACATCACGGCGAACTCGTGGTCGAAGCCCTTGAGGTCGGAAACCACTTGGAAAACACCGGTTCCCGTCGCTCCGATGGCCTTGGCGATACCGACGAGCTCATTGATCTCGGCCCGCACCGACGGTGTCTGCTCCCCACGGCTGGTCTTGTGCCATTCGGTACGTGAGGTACTGAAACCCAATGCACCCGAGCGGATTCCGGCCGCCGCGAGCCGACCCATCTCGGCGATCTCGTCGGCAGTCGCGGCCTCGCGGTCGGCGCCACGCTGTCCCATCACGAAGAGCCGGATCGGATCGTGGGTCACTTGGGTCGCCACGTCGATATCGTGCGGCAGACTGTCGACGGCGTCTAGGTACTCCTCGAAACTCTGCCAGGTCCAGGGCAAGCCCTCATGCAGGACCGGGCCAGGCAGGTCCTCGACACCCTCCATCAGTTCGATCAGCTGGGCATGATCGGATGGGCGCACCGGCGCAAAACCCATGCCGCAGTTGCCCATCAACGCGGTGGTGACACCGTGCACCGAGGACGGCTGCAGGCGGTTGTCCCACGTCACCTGTCCGTCGTAGTGGGTGTGGATGTCGACGAATCCGGGCGTGACGATCGCTCCGTCGGCGTCGATCTCGCGACGTCCACGCTGCGCCACGGCACCGACATCGGTGATCACGCCGTCGGTGATCGCCACATCGGCGCTGCGCCCTGGCGTTCCCGTCCCGTCGAAAACCGTGCCCCCGCGAATCACCACATCATGGCTCATGGCGTCCTCCTGGCTGTCAGTCGTTGCACTTGTCCGTACGCGTCGATCGGGCTCTGCAGGGCCAGGCCGCCGTCTGCGAACAGGGTTTGGCCTGTCACCCAAGACATCTCAGACAGGGCGACGATCGCCTCGGCGACGTCGTTGGCTTCGCCGAGGCGCCCGAGGGCGGTGCGCTCAGTGAGTCCGTCGACCCAGCCGGGCAGCGCTTCAGGCTTGGCCAGCATCGAAGTGCGGGTCACCCCGGGACCGATCGCATTGACCCGGATGCCGAATGTGCCCCACTCGGCCGCGGCAACCCTGACCAACATGTCGATGCCGGCTTTGGAGACACAGTAAGCACCCATATCTCGGTCCGACAGTGTTCCGCTGATGCTCGATACCGCGACGATGGACCCGCGGATCTTGGATTCGACCATGGCCGCCGCTCCGGCCCGGATGGCCAGCCAGGTGCCGGTGAGATTGATGTCGAGGACCCGCCGCCAGTCCTCTGGGCTCTGTTCCAGCAGAAGGCCCGACGCACCGATCCCCGCGCAGCTGATGAATCGCTCGGGTGTGCCGACAGTCGCGATCGTCTGACTCATCGCCGCATCGACAGAATCGGAATCGCTGATATCACAGGTGATATCGCCATCCTTCAGGTCCCACACCACGACCGTGTGACCTGCTGAGCGCAGACGCGAAACCACCGCGGCGCCGATACCGGACGCTCCCCCGGTGACCACCGCGGTCATACGGGGTCACCGATCAGTTCGACACGCACATTGTCCGGCGCTGTGATCACCGCCATGGCGACGGTCTTGCCGCCGGGCGCGGGCATCTCGATCCGGCGCACACCGTCGGTGAAGTCCAACGCCGCCAGCGCCGCCAGTGTCGGTTCGACATCGCGCTGCAGAGACACCAGGAAGAAGCCCGCTCCGGGAGCGGATTGCGTTGCTGCTGATTCGTGTTCGGTGCCGACGAACTGCACGAGCTCGACGATCCCGGCATCGGGACTCTCGGGATCGCCGAGGAAGATCGACCGCAACGTATCGCTATCGACGCCGAACAGTGTCGGCCAGTCGCCGGTGAAGGTGTGATCGAGCATCGGAATCAGCCCGAGCCCGTCTCGCCAGAATCGCAGCGACCGGTCGATGTCGCTGGTGATGATCGCGGTGTGATGGATGGCGCGCACTGTCCTCCTCGGTCAGCGTGTGGTCAGGGCCGTGTCGGCGGCGACGATGTCGTAGTCGTCGAGCTGCACCGTGGCCAGCAGATCAGCGAAAGACTTTCCGCTGTAAGGAAACTGCGTGACGATCTTGCCGTTCGGGTGCCGGTAGTAGTTGTTGCAGTTGGCAAGCCAGACCGTGCCCGCCATCGCCGACTGGATCTCGGCGTTGTATCGGTCGTTGACCTCACGCTTGACTTCCACGCTGCGCAAGCCCCGCTCATCCATCACGTCCAGCAGTCCTCTGATGTAGGCGGTCTGCGCCTCCAGGATGTAGATGATCGACGTGACGCCGTTGGTGTTGGGGCCGTACAGCGTGAACAGGTTGGGGTAGCCCGGCACCGTGGTTCCGAGGTATCCCTCGGCGCCCTCGCGCCAGTCGTCGTGCAGGCGGGCCCCTGCTCGCCCGTGCACGTCCAGGCTGCCGAGGTAGTCGGCCGCGCGAAATCCGGTGCCGTAGATGACGGTGTCGGCGAGGTGCTCGACGCCGTCGACGGTGCGCAGTCCCCGCTCGGTGAACCCTGCGATCGGCGTGGTCTCGAGCGTCACATTCGGCAACGTGAACGTCGGGAACCAGTCCCGCGACAGCAGCGGGCGCTTACACCCCACGGGATAGTCGGGTGTCAGCTTGGCGCGCAGCTCGGGATCGGCGATCTTGCGATGCAGATAGTCGCGGGCCAGGCTGGTCGATTCCGCGGTCTGCCGTGCGTCTTCGGCGAAGTCGGCGGCCTCGTACTGCTCGAACGCCGCGTCGCGGAGTTTACGAGCCTCAGCGGGGTGCCGTTCGAACAGCTCCTGCTGTTCCGGTGTGAACGGCTCGTCGAACCGGGGTGACACCCAGATCGGTGTGCGCTGGAAGACGGTGAGGTGGTCGGTCTGCGCCGCGATGGCCGGAACATACTGGACAGCGCTGGCACCCGTCCCGATGGACGCGACGCGTTCACCGGCGGTCGATTTGGAATGGTCCCACGCCGACGAGTGAAAGACGCGGCCGCGGAACGCCTCTCGCCCCGGGATGTCGGGGATGTTGGGGACGTCGAGCATTCCGACCGCGCTGACAACGATGTCGAAGGTGTAGGCCGCGCCGCTGTCGGTGATGACCGTCCACTCGTGAGCGGTATCCGACCACGACAGCGTGGTCACCCGGGTGTTGGCCACGAGGCGCTCCCCCAGCCGGTGTCCATCGGCTACCCGCTCGAGATAGGCGAGGATCTCAGGCTGACCGGCGTAGGTCTTGGACCATCGGGGATTGATTGCGAAGGAATACGAATAGAAGTGCGACGGGACGTCACAGGCGGCACCCGGATACGTGTTGTTGCGCCACGTGCCGCCGAAACCGTCGGCTCGATCGAAGATCGTGAAGTCGTATCCGCCCTCGGCAAGCAGCGCGCCCATCGCGATTCCGCCGGGCCCCGCACCGATCACTGCGACTGTCGGCCTTCTCCGCACCAAAGCTTCACCACCAGATCTTCGTGTGTGACATATCGCATGCAGTATGTAAAGCAGCGTAGCAGCATGCACGATCACAATTTTGGAGAATGTAAGCGCTAGGCATCTGTCTGTAACACCTTCAGCGGACCGGTGGGCAGCAACTCAACCATCACTCCATCCGGGTCGACGACAGTGGCTGCCAGGCCGCTGGGCGTGGGCATGGTGCGCGGCGTCCCGCCCAATCCAAGGTCGGCCAGCCGGCCCAGCACGGCCTCGATATCGACCTGGACCGAGAGCAGGAACACGCCGCGAACCGGCAATCCTTGCTGCCGTTCATGATTGGCGAGTTCGGCGTCCCCCAGATCGAGTAGCTCGACGATGCCGGAGTCTTTGTTGCCCGCAGCCCCGAGGAATACGGTTCGAAGCGATGTGGTCGCAACACCCAACAACGGATGGAGATCGGCATCCATGCTGACGTCGGCCAATACGGTCAAGCCGATTCCGTCGCGGTAGAAGCGCAGCGACGCGTCGATGTCCGCTACGCACAGGGCGGTGTGGTGGACGAGTGTCATCGCGGGGCGAACACTGTCATATCGGTTCCCCTGGCGTATTCGGACATCCACGTGTCCGCCCAGTCCGGCAGCGGTTGATCGGCCGGGTTGTGATTGGGCATCTGGGACAACGCAAGTCGCCACACCATCTTCGCGAGATGACTGGTCGGCACGGCGTTGAACAGCGTGGGTGGCCCACCGCGCCGGGCGGCTCTGCGCCGACCACCCGGCCCGCGGTACTTGAACTCGTCGACCAGCAGTGCGACCGACATCAACTCCTCGGCGGAGACCACCCGGTCCTCGACCGGAACGACCTCGTCGACGGTTCGCGCGATAGCCGCGGCCACCTCGCCGATGTGGCGGAATGTCGAGCGGACATGCCGCACGCGATACCACGGATCGGGACCCAGATGCCGGTACAGGATCAGTCCTGAGCTGCGATGCTCGATCTCCTCCACGAAATGCCATGCCATCAGCGAAGCCACTCGCGGATCGGAGCCGCAGAACAGTGAATCTCGGTTGTCCAGAATCGCTTTGAACAGCGGTGTGAACGTTGCTTCGAGGTTGGCGACGTAGGCGGCATGGAACTCCACCGGATGCTGCGCGATCAGATCGTCGAAACACCGCGTCGCGTCCTCGTAGGCCCGCTCCAGACCCGGGTATTGCGCGATCAGAGCGGTCATGTGCTTGCGGTGCGCCGAGGCGTGCTGAGCCTCCTGGCGCAGAAATCCATCGGCCTCCGCGGCGATGTCAGGCGATTCGTCGAATCTGGCCTGGCCCTGGCTGAGCGCCTTGATCAGGTAGCGCTCGAACGGGACCGCGATGAACGTGAAGACGTTGCAGAACATCCCGAAGTTCGGATTCGCGGGCTGCCACAGGAACGGCACGGTTTCATTGAAGTCCCAGCGGATCTTGCGTATCACCAGGTCGGTCATTCGGTTGTCACTCCATCGCGCCGAGGCGGCTTAACATTGGTGTGTTCGGTGTCTCTGTCGAGGCAACGAGACATGAGAGCGGACCGGGTCTAGTGTGACATTTACGCCTGTCCGTGTAAAGCAGATGAGGAGACATCAAGTGCCTGCCGACAGCGAGCAGTCCATCCGCAAGCGGATCCTCGATGCGACCTACACCGTGGTGTCGCGGCGCGGCGCCAACAAGGTGCAGCTCCTCGAGGTCGCCGCAGAAGCCGGGGTGTCACGCCCGACCGTTTACCGCTACTTCGGGTCGAAAGAGGGCCTACTGGAAGCATTCGCCCTCTACGAACAGGACAACTTCGCCGCCGAGATGGCCGCGGCCACGGCAGGACTCCGCGGGCCCGACCGGGTGGATGCCGCTCTTCAGTTCATCGTCGACTACCAGTTCTCGCACTCTCACCAACAGCTCGTCGAACTCGAGCCCGAATACTCGATCGGCCAGATGACGCGCGTGCTGCCGATCATGGAGAAGGGCATGCGCAACATCATGACCGGCAACGACGCCGACCTCGCGGCAGCCACCGTCGTTCGGATTGCGGTGTGCCACTACCTGGTACGCGGACACGACAGGGCCCGCTTTCTGGCCGAGTTGCGCTATGCCGCCGGCATCGAGGTCAAGCGCAAACGCGGGCCCTCAGTCGCCTAGCCAGTCGAGGATCTTGCCTGCCACCAATTCGGGCTGATCCAGATGTAGGAAGTGCCCGGCGCCGTCGACCAGATCGAATGTCGAACCCGGCGCGGGCAGATGGCTGGACACGTCCATGAGCAGCTCCGCCCCGATTGCCCCGTCGGCGGATCCGTGCAGGTAATAGGTGGGAACAGGCGGCGCTTGCATCGTTGCCGCGGCCTCGTCCGCGGTCGCGGGGTCGACGAAATCGGGATTGAACGACGCGCGGTACGGCCCCAGCACGCCGCTGATCGTGTCGGCGGTGACGTACTCGCGCAGCATGGCGACATCCTGCTCGCAGGCATAGCCGGGTGACCAGTCCGCCCAGAGCGATTCCCAGAAACCTCGTTCCAGCAAGGCGAATTCAGCCAGACCCACCTGCTGGATGAACCAGATGTAGAACGAGCGCCGCAGCTGCCGGTAGCTGAACAGACCGCCGCCCAATGCCGCGGTCGGCGGGACCGCGAGTGCGACGAATCGGCGAAAGGCCGCTGGCTCGCTGACCACCGCACCGTAGCCGGCGTTGGCACCCCAGTCGTGACCGATGAGAATCGAGCGCTCGTCGCCGCGGTACTGGTCGCGCACCGTGAGGACATGTCGCACATAGGTTCCGACGCTCACCGGCGCCGTCGCCGGTTCTCGATATCCCGGCAACCAGGGTGCCACCACCCGATACCCTGCATCGACCAGTGCGGGGCCCAACAGCCGCCAGGTGTGCGGGGTGTCCGGAAAGCCGTGCACAAGGACCGCCAGCGGCTTGGTGTCGTCGTCGAGATCCCCGAAGGTCAACCGTGGTTCCACCCGGTCAGATTTACATTTACTACCCTAAAAGTAAACAGACATCTCGATCCACGTCCAGCTCGTTCACCCGGAAGACTCGACTGCGAGCGCTGTTGGCGCCAATCTCGCCGAATCGGTAGTCGATCAGCTACCTTCCAGGAATGTTCTCCGGCCCGATCGACGATCGTCTGAGCATTCGCGAGCGGTTCGACAGCTACAGCGATGCGGTGACCCGACAGGCGCTCGACGACTATCTGGATTGCTGGACCGATGATGGCGCGAGATTCGGGGCCGGCGGCGAATGCCAGGGTATCGGCGCCTTGCGCGCTCACTGGCACGGAATCTGGAAGGCGTTGTCCCAGATGGCCTTCATGACCCAGATCGGTTCCATCGTCGTCGATGGCGCCTCCGCGACCGCGCGGTCGTACTGTCTGGAGACGCTGTGCTTCCACGACGGCACAACCCGCCAACTCGTCGGCGCGTACGACGACGAGCTACGTCGGGTCGACGGCGTGTGGCGGTTCGCCGTGCGGCGCTATCGAATTCTCGTCAAAGACATCTGAGAGTTGTCCAGAGCCGTGATGCGACAGGGTTTTTGGGGCCGGATCACAGCTGTGACGCTTCTCGCGACGTCCGCGATCGGGTTCGCGGTTCTATACGCCGTACCGCCGTCGGGCACGGCCGTGGCGGGCTGCTTTCAACGAGGCGGCTACAACCCCCCGCCGTGCCCCACGACCACCCCGAGTCCGAGCTCGAGTGCCAGTCCCAGTCCCACGGCCACCACCACTCAGGATCCGAATCAGGATGCGACGCAGGACGGGTCCGATTCACCGGACAAAGACCAGACCGAGAGTCCGCCGACCGGGAGCAATCCAGCCGATTCGGGCATCAACGCCTGCCAGAACCAGAGCGCCATGGCCACCTCGCTGGGCCTGCCGCCCACCACCTGCCGGGCAAGCCAGGGTCCAAACACCCCACCGGATTCGGGGTCCACCGCATGCACCAACCAGAGTGCCATGCCCGTCGCCATCGGGCTGCAGCCCACCACCTGCCCGGGAACCCAGGGTCCCATCACTCCGCCCGATTCCGGATCGACCGCATGCACCAACTCCAGCGCCATGCCGATCGCCATTGGACTGCAGCCGACTCCGTGCCCGGGCACCAAGGGCGCGATCACCCCACCGGATTCCGGCGTCAACGCGTGCCAGAATCAGGCTGCCATGGCCAACTCGTTGGGACTGCCACCGGCCATCTGTCCGCCGAGTTCACGCAACTAGGTCAGAGCGTCTGCCACCACGGCTTCAACTGCATGTAGTACGAGATCGTTCTGGGCGCCACACTCGTCCCGCCGAACCAGCTGAAGATTCGGAACGCGGAGAACTGATTCGGGTGCAGGCCTTCGGGAATCGGCTTGTACACCACGGTGTCTCCGTATTGCACCGTGATGCCCTGGTAGTCGACATTGAACGTGAATGTCTCATCGACTGGCACCGAGATGATCTCGTCGTCGGCCGGCATGATCCTGGCGAAGTCCATGTTGTAGTACGGCCCCACCTCGAACATGTTGGTGTCGACGTTGTATCGCCAGGCAACCATGAGCGCGTCGTCGTCGGGGTGCAACAGGGTGAAGGAGATCCCGGTCAGCTTGTTCCAGTCGTACTGGTCGACATTGTGGAGGTCGTAGACCGAGTTCTCGGTGAAAGTCGCTTTCCCGGCAACTTGTTTGACGAAGAACACGATCTGCGGGGGTAGCGCCACGTGCTGGCCTTTGAAGGTGACGATCAGGTTCAGCGGGTTGTGCGACGGCGACGCGGTGGCCGTCGCCTTCTGCTCGACCTGCGGGCGGGCGCTGCGCGCAACGCCGGTCGCCTTCTGTGACGTCTCGACGGACCGCTTCGCCGCCGTCTGAGTAACGCGGCCCGGTGCGCGGCGCACCGCTGCGCTCTTCGACCCTCGCGCACTGCTCGCCGCGCCGCTGTGTGAATCGGCGGTACCCGACGCACTCCCCGGCGCGGCCGACGCCGATGGCGCACTCGCGGTCCCGATCGCGAGCCCGACCCCGAGGGCGACCGTCGCGCCGCCGATCCATCCCACCAGCTTGGCCCCCACCATCGGGTCAGCGTATCGGCGCATCGCCGGCTGTGGGTTCAGTTTGCTGCAGTCAACTTCCCGGCATCACGATCGGCGTCGATGTGGTGGTGGAGCTTGTGCTGGAGCCCGACCCGGCGCCGACGATCGGCGCCGTGGGGGTGTCAGCGGCCGGCGGCGCCGCCATCCCGTCGGGCATGACGATCGGCGGTGTCTTGGATTTCTCGTTGTCCCCGCTGAAGGCGGAGTCGAATTTGGGTGGCCAGTCCACGGAGGTGGGCGGCCAACTCTCGGTGCCACCGCTGTCCGAGGAATCCGACCCCGGCGGCGGGCATCCCGAGCCCGCACCGAAATCACCCGGGGTGTCGCAGTCGGCCCGCGCGACGCCGGCCGGGCTGACGAGCAGGCACCCGACGAGCACGAGTGAAGCGACCAACCGTCTCACAGTGTGAGGATGTCGCCGTAGACGTTGACACTGTCGTCGGACTTGTCCGTATCGATCATCGCCGTCGCGAAGAATCGGATGGCAACCTGACCGCCGCAGCCGTCGACCTTCACGTGCGCATCGTTGACGACGATCTCGCCGGTGCGGCCCTTGAGTGCCTTCTTGCCCAACCCGATATTCGTGATGTTGCCGGGCAGCAGGTTGATCGACCCGCCGGCATTGAGGTCGGCGTAGGGCCCGAGATCATCCAGAGGATCGCCATGGTTGAAGCCCGGGGAGATGCCGATATCCCCTCCGGCATTGAGGCTTCCGCCTTCACTGAGGTCCACCTGGCAACCCAACTGCAGCCCGAGGATCACGGTGCCTGCGTTGACCGGAATGGCCCCGTTGCCGCCGATCGTCGCCATCACCTTTCCGGTGACGAAGCCCTCCCTGGTGAACGCCGTCGCAGCCATGTTGGGAACCGCATTGATGGTCATCCGACTCAATGCCGCGCTCAAATGCCAGCCGTCGTCGGTATCGGTGGACTGCGTGACATCGGCGACCGGCAGCGGCTCCGCCCCGGCCACCGCGTGGCTCAGGCAGAGCAGCGCTGCCGCAACCGCACCCACCGAAACCGGTCTGACCACGAACACCTGCTCTCGCATCCCTGAAGCTGCGCACTCGCCGGTGGCCGATGGCGGGCACCGCGCGCAATCGTAGGTTTGGCAGCTGAGTGGTTCCTGGGACCGCGCTGGGTTATCCGCGCTTTCGCGACCGCTTCGATGACAGGTTCAATTCGACAGCCGCATGAATGAGAGCCGTCAGGGCCTCGTCGTCAATTTCGTCGCCTTCGTGAATATCAATCGCACGGCGGGTGTTCCCATCAAGACTGGAATTGAACAGACCGGACGGATCCGGCAGAGACGCGCCCTTCGCGAACGTCATCTTGACCGCGGTCTTGTACGTCTCCCCCGTGCAGATCATGCCGCCGTGGGACCACACCGGCACACCCCGCCATTTCCACTCTTCGACCAGGTCAGGGTCCGCACGCCGGATCACGTCGCGGATGTGCGCCAGCGTCTGTCCGCGCCAATCGTCGAGTTCGGCAATTCGGGCGTCGATACGTTCTGAGGCGGTGGGGTCGTCGTGCTCCATATCCCCATCTTGGTCACAAACCACCACGATTTTGTATTCCGCGTGTTGGGGAGTATGTTTTCCCGCGGCCCAGAATCGTTCCGGAAAGCCTGAAGATGCGCACTCATTACAGAACTCGCGGCTTCTCTACCCGTCCGCAACGGGGTCTTCGCACCCATTCCGTACTGCGGCCGATGGCCGGCCAGTGCTTCGAGATCGACATCCGTTTCGACACCAATCGCTGGGTCATCCGGATTCCCGAAATCAACGATGCAACCGAGGCGACAGCACGCGACAAGGTCGAGCTGGCCGCCCGGGAATGCATCGCCACCCGCACCGGCATCCCCATCGGCTACATCTCCGTCTGGGTTCGCGACTGACCTCAATCCCGTTGTCCTACAACGGTTGAACTCGACCCGTCAGCGGATAACGGGCCGGAACAAGGGAATCCACACCCGGCTGTCCTCGTCTCCGGAGAAGTCCGTCCAGTCTTCGAAGAACACCTCTACCTCGAGCCCGACGCTCATGTCCTCGGGTTCGACATCGACGACGTTGGTGATCAGCCGGACGTCGGGCTGTTCGGCGATTTCGACGATCGCGACGATGTAGGGCGGCTCGAAGCCCGGGATCCACGGTTGGCGGTCCACGCTGAACGCCGCCACTGTCGCCCTCCCCGACACCTTCTCGGGGGCCACATCGGTGCTGCGGCAACGCCAACAGGCCGGACCTGGCGGGTGAAAGAAATGGCCACACGCGCGGCACCGCGAAATCAGCAAATCCCCTTCGCGCCCACCGGTCCAGAACGCCTTCGATTCGGAGGTCGGACTGGGCGCCAACCGCAGATCCGGTCGCTGATAGTTCATCGGCTGCTTACCAACATCGAACCCGCGACCGGGCCCCCGCCGACCCCGACCGCGACGACCTCCGGTGTCTTGAGAGCCTGACGTTCACCGCCCTCACCCCACAGTTGCACACACGCCTCGTGCAGGAACCCCATCCCGTGCAGCCGACCCCCGGAAAGCTGTCCACCACTGGTGTTCAACGGCAACTCCCCGTCCAAGGCGATCTTCTCCCCGCCCTCGATGAACGCACCGACCCGGCCGTGTTCGCAGAATCCCAACGCCTCCAACCACATCACGGTCAGGAAGCTGAACCCGTCGTACAACTGGGCCATGTCGACATCAGCCGGTCTCAACGCGGTGTTCTCCCACAACGTGGCCCCCGAATCGTGTGCGGCCATCGTGGTGAGGTCGAAACGCTGCTCCCACGTTGGCCTTTCGAACATCCCCGGCCCGACCGATTCCACCGTCAACGGATGCCGGGGCAGCCCGGCTGCCGCGTCCCGACGGGACACGATGACCGCGGTCGCCCCGTCGCACGGAACGTCACAGTCGTACAAACACAACGGTTCAGAGATCATCCGGGCGGACAGGTAGTCCTCCATTGTCATCGGATCGCGGTACACCGCATCAGGATTCAACCCGGCGTTGCGCCGCGCATTCACCGCGATCGCACCGAGTTGCTCACGGGTGAGCCCGAAGTCATGCATATAGCGCTGTGCGGGCATCGCCAGCCAGTTGGCTGCCGACAGCGCACCGAACGGCGCGGTCCACTCCATCTGAACGGGCAGCTTGCCGCCGCCACCGAGCAACACCGAGGCATGCCCACCACCGGACTGCTGTGCGGCTGTCGATTCCCACACCGACCGGAACACCACGACGTGGTTGGCCAGTCCGAGGGTGACCGCCATACAGGCTTCGATCACCGGGCCGATCTGACCGGCGGTCTCGAGCCCGGACATGTACCAACGGCTGCGCAATCCCAGCGCGGTGCGCACCTCTGTGACAGTCGCACCTGAGAATCCCGGGTTCCCCGCCACCGCACCCGGATAGCTGGCGATACCGTCGACGTCGTCGACATCGAGCCCCGCATCGGCGATCGCCCGCAGCACCGCCTCGATCGTCAGCTCCAGCCCGGTGCGACCCAACCGCCGCCCCACCTGGGACTTACCCGCCCCGGTGATGACGGCCCTGCCCTCGAACGGTCCCCTGTTCATGTCAGCTCTCCTCGCGCTTCGCCTGCGCGGACACCAGGTCCGCAAGCCGCGACACCTCAGCTTGCAGACTCTCGATATGCGCGACGGTGGCGGCCTGCTGGGCGGTGTCCTCCGCCGATACCCGTTGGACGATCCAGCTGGCGATGGTGGCGGTGATGGCGCCCACCATGCTGATTCCGCCGATCATGAGCAATGTCGCGACGATCCGTCCCAGCACCGTCACCGGATAGAGATCGCCGTACCCGACGGTGGTGATCGTGCTGACCGCCCACCACACCGCATCGCCGAAGTTCCTGATGTTGGCTCCCGGCGCCGGCCGTTCCACCTGCAACACCGCGAGCGACGAGGCATATACCAACAGCACCGCAGTGAATGCGGTGTACACCGCCACGCGCCCACGGACGGCGTCCCCTATCGCGCGTTGCAGCGCTCCCACCAGTGCGACGAGTCGCAACAGCAGCAGCGGGCCCATGAGCGGCACCACGACGACCACGAAACCGAGCAGGTGGCGGAAGAACCAGCGCACCCGATGCTCGGCGAGCGTGAGGCGCGCAATGTAGTCGATGAGGAACGGCAGGTAGAGCACCACCAACATGCCGTGGATGATGGTGCGGTTCAGGCCCTGTGGCTGAGCGAGAACTTTGACCGAGAACAAGGCGAGGAAGACTGCCGCACACGCCGCGAGCGGCCATTCGGCCTGAGCCTCCCAGCGCTGCAATCGCGACTCGGGAACCGTTGTCGGGGTGGGTGTTTCCGCGGCGATCGTCACGACGATCGGCTCTCCTTCTCGTTCTCGCGCGTGACCTGCCGGGCCCGGATGGTCTGGTCGGTGACGCCCAGCGCGATCAACATATCGATGGCCGTGATGATCAGTCCCCAGTAGTACATCCACCGCAGCGTCAGGTCGGGCTGAGCGGCGAAGTACACGACCAGAAAGATCGGTCCGACGATGCCGAACACGAAGCAGGCCGCCTGAATCTTGAGGTAGGTCCGGAACGTCTCCATCGTCACTGCTCGCCGCGGGCGACAGGCCGGTCCGGGTCTGAACTCCACTGCGACCAGGAACCCGGGAACAGTGCGGCGTCGCGGCCTGCTGCCGTCAGTGCGGCGACGGCGACGGCGGCTGTGATCCCGGACCCGCAGTAGACGCCGATCGGGTCGCCGGCCTCGATTCCGCGCTCGGTCAGCAGCGCGTCCACCGCGCCGGCTGCGACGAATGTGTCGTCGCCGCCGAGAAGCACGGTGCTGGGCAGATTCCGGGCGCCGGGGATGTGTCCCGCGACCGGGTCGACCGGTTCGACGTCACCGCGGAAGCGTTCGGGCGCCCGGGCATCCAGCAGCGGACGACGATTGACTTCGTCGGCGGTCAGCGTCGGCAACGCACCGGCGTACAGATCCTCGTGCGTCACGGTGACGTCGCCCGGTGCCGGATCCACCGGACCGGTCGCGACGGCGCCACCGGCGGCCTTCCACCCGGACCAGCCGCCATCGAGGATGCGCACATCGGCCACCCCGGCCGCCGTCAGCACCCACCAGGCTCGCGCCGAACCCGCCCGGTTCCAGTCGTCGTAGACCACCACCGGAACGCCGTCGCGGACGCCCCACCGGCGGGCCGCGGCCTGCACCGCGGACCCCGAGGGCAGCGGGTGGCGACCGCGGCCGGACACCGTGTGATCGCTCAGGTCGTCGTCGAGCGATACGTACACCGCGCCGGGCAGATGGCCCCGCAGATACTCGTCGCGCCCGTCGGGCTCGCTCAGTGTCCAGCGCACGTCCAGCACCGTCACCGGCTCACCCGCCGCCAGGCGTTTGACCAGCGCCTCGGCCGATATCAACACGTCCGCACGCCCCGTCATCGGATCTCCGTTCGCTTTCGTACCGGCCACCGACGATCATGCCCCGGGCACGGATCCGCCGCTGCCGTAGGTAGTCAACCTGAGAAATTGCTGAAATCGAGTAGTGCACTACGCGTGCGCGGGTAGCCGGAAGCCCACTAGCTTTGCATTCAACATCAGTCGAGACACGGATTCCGATGGGGGCACCGGGATCGCCTGATGGCTCGCACCACGACTGGGGGGTGTGGTGCGAGCGCCAGGCGGCGCTGGGGAAGGCGTGAAAACCTTCCCCGGCGTCCGTGGTCTTTCTGGGGTAGAGCGCAATGCCGGCCGACAGTAGGGTCGGCCGATGACGTCTCCCGCGGAATTCACCGCCGACGGCCGGCCGCGTGCCCGCGGCCTCGGCATCCCGCTCCCCGGTGAACCGGGACCACTCAACGCGATCACCGACGTCGCCGGGGTCGAGGTCGGCGTCACCACCCTGGTGAGCGGCGACGGAGCGATGACGGTGGGACAGGGACCGGTGCGCACCGGCGTCACGGCAATCCTCCCGCGTGGGCGCGCCGGACTCGGAGCGCCGTGCGCGGCAGGCTGGTTCTCGCTCAACGGCAACGGCGAGATGACCGGGACCACCTGGATCGAAGAGTCCGGTGCATTCAATCTTCCTGTCCTGCTGTCGAATACACATGCCGTCGGCGCCTGCCACACCGGCGTGATCTCCTGGGTCAACCGGGTCGACCCGGTCCTGGCCCGCCAGTGGCTGCTGCCCGTGTGTGCGGAAACCTGGGACGGCTACCTCAACGACATCAACGGCGGGCATGTCCGCCCCGAACACGCCGAGGCCGCCCTGGACAACGCCGCGGCCGGGCCGGTGCCGGAAGGCTCGGTCGGCGGCGGAACCGGGATGAACTGTTATGAGTTCAAGGGCGGCAACGGCACCGCGTCGCGGCTGGTGCGCTACGGCCGCCACACGTTCACCGTCGGCGCCTTCGTCCAAGCGAATTTCGGTGCGCGCCAAGAACTCACCGTCGCCGGACACCACGTCGGGCCGCACATTGCTGCCGAGAATCCCCTGGACGGTGACTGGTTCGAGCGCGATCTCAACCGCCCGCCGCCCGGCGCGGGGTCGGTGATCGCGGTGATCGCCACCGACGCGCCGCTGCTGCCCGGCCAGTGCAAGGCGCTCGCGCGGCGGGTACCGCTGGGCCTGGCACGCACCGGCACCACCGGCAGCCACTTCTCCGGCGATATCTTCCTGGCCTTCTCCACCGCCGATGCGCCGGATCTGGCCAGCCGCTTCCCGATCGGCGAGCCCGGCGACGACGAGTTCGGCCAGATGCGGTTCCTGCCGTGGGGCCGGATGGACGACCTCTACACCGCGGTCGTGCACAGCGTCGAAGAGGCCGTGCTGAACGCGTTGGTGGTCAATGCCGACATGGTCGGCCGCGACGGGCACCGCTCCCCCGCGTTGCCGCACGACCAGCTGCGCGCGCTGCTGTGACTCAGACGCTCAACTTCGGGATCGAATCGGGTGCGCTGAAGTCGATCTGAGCGGCGGGGTTCGCGATCGCGGTGACCAGGCCGGTGCCGAACGGGCCCGCATCGTCGTACAGCGTGCCGGTACCGACCGAGATCCCGTCCGCCACCCAGTGTGAATCACCCTCTACGCCAATACTTGCCGACCGCGGGAGCCGGCAGAGCGCGACCGTCAGGTCGCCGTTGATGTAGCCGATCCCCTTGGTGCCCATATTGCTGACCAGGCTGGTCGCCTCGGCGACGATCACCGACCGGACGAAGGGGGTGATGGCATGGCCGGCCACCACGTCAATCGGGCTGTGGTAGACGCGCTTTCGCGACGTGTTCTGGTGAACATCTCCGCCGGGGCTCCAGCCGACGTCATCGCTGCCGATAACGAAGGCGTGGGGATCGGCGTCGGTCGGTGGGGTGAACGAGGTGGGCAGGCCGGCCCACTCCTCGCCGGGCGGCGGCTCGGACTGGCGATACTGCACCAGCGTTGCCCGGGCGACGATCACGTCGCCCTGGACGACGTCGGCCTCGGCGTTGCGCACCCGGTGGCCGTCGCGGACCAGGCGGGTGCGCACGATCGTCGGAACTCGCTTCGCCGCCTTGAACAGGTCGACGGTCAGCCGAGCCGGCAGGAACTCCGGGAGCCCGAACCGCTGCTCCAGGTTGAACGCGGCCAGGCCCACGACCGCCGGGCCGTTGAGCATGTCGGCACCCCAGCGGCTTCGGGCGTTCTCCGTGGGATGGAAGGTGCCGTCGGGATCGGATATGAAATGCGCCGGTCGGGTGGCCATCGGGGCATCCTCGCACAGCGCACTCCGGTTTCATTCGGGCGGTGCTTAGACGACATAATCAACGGGTGGCAGACCTGGAGGCGCGCGGCGTCGAGTACCGCAGGCCCGGGCTGCTGGTGGCGACGCTGTGTGTCGTCGCGCTGACCGTGGCTGTCCTGCAGACGGGCGTGGTGCCGGTTCTCGGCGTGATCTCTCGGCAGCTGCACGCCTCACCCGTGGAGGTCAGCTGGGCGGTGACCGCCAACCTGCTCGCCGCCGCGGCCACCACGCCGCTGATCGGTCGGCTGGCCGATCTGTACAGCAAGAAGCGGGTGCTGTTGGCCGTGCTCGCGGTGGTGCTCGCCGGATCACTGCTGGCCGCCCTGACGTCGTCGCTTCCGCTGCTGATCCTGGCCCGCGTGCTGCAGGGCGCCTCCTACGCCCTGTATCCGATCGGGGTGTCGATCATGCGCGAAGAGTTGCCCGCCGACCGGCTGATGCGGGCCATGGCCGTGCTGTCGGGATCGCTCGGGTTCGGCGGCGGGATGGGCCTGGTCGTCACCGGTCTGCTGATGCGCGGCGATGCCGGCTACCACCGGGTGTTCTGGCTGACGACCGGGTTCACCGTGCTGGTGATCATCGCCGTGGTGGTGGTCCTGCCGACTCGGCCGCGCAGCACGGACGGCACCGTCGACTGGGCCGGGGCGGCCGGGCTCGCACTGGGCTTGTCCGCGGCACTGCTGGCGATCACACAGGGCAACGGCTGGGGCTGGGGGTCACCGCGCACGATCGGGTGTGTGGGCACCGGGGCGGCTGTGCTCGGCATCTGGTGGTGGTGGGAACGTCGCTGCCGCGAACCATTGGTGTCGACGGCGATGTTGTCGCGCCGGCCGATCCTGCTCACCAACCTCGCGACCGTATTGGTCGGGACCGGCCTGTATTTCGCGTTCCTCGGCCTCACCGACTTCGTCGAGGCATCCCCGGACAGCGGCTACGGGTTCGGTGCGACGGTGCTGGGCGCCAGTGTGATGTTCCTGCTGCCCGGCGCGCTCGCGGGATTTCTGACCGCGGTGATCAGTGGCCGCTACATCGACCGCTATGGCGCCCGTGCCGTCCTGCTCGTCGGCGCCGCCACCGGCATCGTCGGGTTCGTCCTCCTCGCCGTCTGGCATGACCAGCCGTGGCAAGTGATCGCGGCAGGCGTGCTGGCCAACGCCTACATCAGCCTGGCCTACGGCGCGCTGCCCGCCCTGGTGGTGCGCGAGGTGGACGCCGACGAAACCGGCGTGGCGACAAGCATGAACGCGATCGCGCGGACGATCGGCAGTGCGATCGCCGCCGCGATCGTCGCGGTACTGCTGGGCCGGTCGCAGCATGGCCACACCCCCGAAAGCAGTTTCACGATCATCTTCGCCCTCGGTGCGATCACCGCGGGTGCGGCGATGGTGTTGATCGCGGTGACGCGGTCGCCATTGCGGCCGATGGATTCCGACGATGTCACCCAGTCGCGTGCGATGAACCACGAATGGGGCTGAGCCGCAAGCACTATCCGGGCTGAACCGGCGCAGGCATATCGCGCGCGCCGCTGCGCGCCGCCCCGATCCCGGCCACCACCACGAAGCCGATGCCGACGATGCCGACGACGCCGGGTTCCTGATGCAGGGCGAGGAAGCCGATCAGCAACGCCAACGCGGGTTCCAGGCTCATCAACGTCCCGAACGCCGCGGTGTTGAGGCGACGCAGTGCGAGCAGTTCGAGGGTGAACGGAACGATAGGCACCAGCAGCGCCAGTCCCAGCCCGATCAGGATCATGTCCGGGGTCATCCTCGGCACCACGACCGGGCCGACCGCCACGGACGCCACCAGAGCGGCCACCGGCATGGACACCCCGAGACCCTGCAGCCCGCTCACCTGGTCGCCGACTCGCTGGGTCAGCAGGATGTAGACCGCCCAGCAGGCCGCGGCGATGAGTGCGAATCCCACCCCGACGGTGTCGATGCTGCCCTGCCACGGCTGAGTCAGCGCGACGACGCCGACGGCGGCCAGGGCCGGCCACACCCAGCGACCCCGGCCCCGGCCGCTGACGACAGCGACCCCCAGCGGTCCGAGAAACTCTAGGGCACTGGCCGTCCCCATCGGGATGCGCGCGATCGCGGCCATGAACAGCATGCTGATCACCGCGGTCACGACGCCGAGCAGGACACAGAACCCGAACGTCGAGCGGGTGAAGGAGGACCGACGCGGACGCACCACCACCAGAAACAGGACGCCGGCCCACACCAGGCGCAACCAGGCGGCACCTTCGGCCCCGATCCGGTCGATCAGCCCGACCGCGACCGCGAGGCCGAGTTGGACCGACACCATCGACCCCACCGCGAGGGCGGCCCCCACGCGCGCCGGATGTCGGGTCATGGTTGGCATTGAACGACACCCACCGCGCCGCAGAATCGCCGGGCTGGTATCAACAGTGCTGACGCCCCATGAAAAACGGACCCAGTGGAACGGACGCTGTTGACTTCTTCACCGAAGGACGAGTCGCTGGACTCGATCAGCAGAACACTGGCCCAAGTTGTGCGCCTGACGAGCAGCCGATCTCTGTTCGCCCGTCAGGCCACCGCCGCCGGGGTCGCCCTGACCCAGCCCTCCTATGCACTGTTGCGGGTTCTGATCGATCACGGCCCGCAGGCCATGGGTGCACTCGCACGCGGTGCGCACATGGACGTGGGGATGGCGACCCGGCAGGTGACCGCCCTTGTCGACGCCGGATTGGTGACCCGCAAGCCCGACCCGGCCGATCTTCGGGTCTCGCTGGTCGGGGTCAGCAAGCAGGGCCGTCGGGTGGCCGGAAAGCTGCAAGACATGCGCAGAGATCACCTGCAGCGGGCGCTCTCCGGCTGGACCGGCGCCGAACTGGACCAGTTCGCTGCGTTCTTGACCCGGTTCGTCGCCGACTCGATGACCACCCCGATCGACGACTGATGAACCCGGCCAATTGCTTGACTTTGTCAATCTTTCGCTTCTAGCCTTCGACCATGGTCGGCACGCGGTTCTACTTCGACGTCGGCAACTACGTCACGATGCTGCGATTGGTGCGCGCCGAGACCGACAAGGCCCGGCGCCGAAAACTGCTTGCGGCGTTCCTCGTCGGCGTTCCGCTGATGGTTGCCATCCACGCGGTGTGCTTTGCGCTGGATCCCCTGCTGTTCGGATCGCTGCGCCGGACCGAAGTCCGCGAGCCGGTGTTCTCCGTCGGGCATGCCCGCAGCGGAACCACCTACCTGCACCGGCTGATGGCCCAGGATCGACGGTTCAGCGTCGTCCTGATGTACGAGATGTTCTTTCCGTCCCTGTTGGAGAAGAAGTTGTTGCGGTTGTTGTTCCGCGCCGACGAGACGCTGTTCGGAAAACGGTTGCGGCGCAAGATCGATGAGGTCGAAGAGCGCACCTTCGCCGAGACCAACGATATGCATCGCACCGGATTCTTCGCCGCCGAGGAGGACGACTTCCTGCTCACCTGGTCGCTGGGGTCCGGATTCTGGATCGTGCTGTTCCCCTATCTCGGCCAGCTGGACTTCTACCACGTCGACCGGTGGAGCGAGCGGAAGCGCCGGCGGATGATGACCTTCTACAAAGAGTGTGTGCGCAGGCAGCTGGCCCTCAACGGCGGTGGCACCCACCTGAGCAAGAATCCGACGTTCTGCGGTCGCGTCGAAGCGCTCATCGAGACCTTCCCCGACGCGAAATTCATTGTGCCGATGCGCAATCCCTACGAGACGATTCCAAGCCTGCTCAAGATGCTGCAGACCAGCTGGGCGCTGCAGGGCCGCGACGACCGGCTCATCCTGGAATCACTGGCCATCCTGGCCGATCAGTCGTTCGACTCCTACTGTCATCCACTCGAGGTGCTTGCCCGGCACCCCGAAATCCGTTCCTGTGTCGTCGACTACCGCGATCTGGTCGGGCAGCCGGCGGTGACGATGACCCGGGTGTACGACGAACTGGACCTGACCATGCCACCCGAGGTCGCCGCAGCCGTGAGCGCGTCCCGCGGACAGGGGCACGAAACGACCCACCGCTACAGCCTGGAAGAATTCGGCCTCGAACCCGAAGCGATTCATCTGCGGCTCGCGGCACTTTTCGACCAGTTCGGGTGGGATAGCGAAGGAGAGCACGCAGGTGTCAACTGATCACGGCGGCGCCGAACTGCGGGCGGCCTGGGACGACCTGATCGCCACCCTGAACCGCGCCCGCGACGCCGTCGACTCCGAGGAACTGCACGCTCCCCCGGCCAGTGAACGAGGCCTGGCCGAGGGTTACCGCTATCTGCTCGGCTTCACGTTCGCGGCGATCGAACGCTCCTTTTTCGAAGACCCGGCGTTCCCGTACTTCCGGCGCGCGATCCAGCCGACCGACAAGGCCACCATCGACAACGCCGACGCGCTGTACCTGTCGGCGGCCATCGACGGCAACCAGACCTACCGGATCCGTGGCAGAGTGCTGCCGAAAGCACCGCAGTACCTCATCTTCGAGACACACACCGCCTATGCCGGCGACTCGGGCAGCCTGATGGAGCTCAGCCCGGCGCACCGGATGATCACCGGGTCGCTGGACAGTGACGAGCTGAAGATCGACGACGACGGCACGTTCGAGATCCTCATCGCTCCCGAGCCACCCGCGGGGTATGACGGCAACTTCGTGTCCGGCCGCAAGGTTACCGACAACGGCACTGGCACAGCGCGATACCTGATCGTGCGCATCCTGTTTCACGACTGGGCCACCGAGGTCTGCCCCGACCTGCACATCGTGCAGGTCGGCTACGAGGGGCGGCACCCGACACCGATCGATGCTCCGGCCGCCGCGGGCCGGATGCGCCGCATCGGGGAGATCGTCGAGGGCCAGATGAAATTCTGGAACGAGTTCTACGACGTCATCCTGGAGGCCCACGGCGACCGCAACGGCGACGGCGTGACGTTCATGCCCCGCAACGGGTTGAACGCGCCCGCGCGCGCCAACCTGGCCACCGGTGGCGGCCAGAACACCAACGTCTACTCGGGCGGGGTGTTCGACCTCGCCGCCGACGAGGCACTGCTGATCGAGGCGACGGTTCCAGTCGTGCCCGCCTACAGCGGATTTCACCTGAGCAACCTCTGGGGTGAGTCGCTGGACTACGCCAATCACCAGTCCAGCCTCAACGGTTTCCAGGCCGAGCCCGATGAGGACGGTGTGGTCCGCTACGTCATCGCCGCCGCCGATCCCGGCGTGCCGAACTGGCTGGACACCACCGGGTTGCAGAAGGGCTTCCTGAGCTTCCGCTGGACATATTCTCAAGACCCCGAGCAACTACCCGAGATCACGGTCAGCACAGTGCAACTCGCCGACGTACGGGAGCTTCTTCCGGCCACCACCCGCACTGTCGCACCGGACGAGCGCGCTGCCCAGATCGCGATTCGTCAGGCCCACGTCCAGCGCAGGTATCGGCAGTACTGAGCTAACCGGTGACGCGGTCGACCAGTTCGCGCGCCAGTGCGAACGCCGACGTGGCTGCCGGCGATGGCGCGTTGCGCACGTGTGAGATCTGACCGTCCCGGGAGATGACGAAGTCGTCGACCAGTGCGCCATCGCGCCCGACAGCTTGAGCGCGAACCCCTGCGTGCGAGCTGCCGTCGAGGTCGGCGACGGTGAGGCCGGGCATGTAGCGGGCTGCGGCGGTGACGAATGCCCGACGGCTGGCGGCCATCCGGATCTCATCGAGCCCCACCCGCCAGTACCGGCGCGCCACCCGCCAGGTACCGGGCCAGGTCAGGGTTTCCCACGAGTCCCGAATACTCAACCGGCGCAGCGCGTATGCGTCGCGCGCACCCACCATCATCGCAGTCGGACCAAGTGTCACATCGCCGGTGATGTGCTTGGTGATGTGCACACCCAGGAAGGGCAACTCGGGGTTGGGCACCGGATAGATCATCCCGTTCAGCCGGGGCCGCGCGGTGGGCCTGAGCCCCAGGTACGCGCCGCGGAACGGAACGATCTGCGGCTCGCGCGGTGCGCCGGCCCGCCGCGCCAGTCGATCGGCCCACAAGCCCGCGCACGCGATGACGGTTCGGGCCCGCACCGGTCCGTCTGCGGTGTGGACCACCGGACTGCCCGCACCGTCGATGGCGGTGACATCGGTGCCGAAGCGGACGGTCACGCCCGCCGCGCTCAGCTCGTCGACCAGTGCCTGTGCCACCCCGGGATAGTCGACGATGCCGGTATTGGGTGCGTGGAGCGCTTGCAGCCCAACAGCGTTGGGCTCGATCTCGCCGATCTCCTCGGCCCCGACGCGCCGCAGTCCCGGCACTTCGTTGGCGATGCCGCGTGCGTGCAGGTCACCGAGGCGGCCCAGCTCATCGGGCGAGACCGCAACGATCAGCTTGCCGCACCGTTCGTGGCTGATGCCGTTGTGTTCGCAGTACTCGTACATCAGCCGGGCACCCTCGACGCACAGCCGAGCCTTGAGCGATCCGGGCTGGTAATAGATTCCGCCGTGGATCACCCCCGAGTTGTGGCCCGTCTGGTGGTGTGCAGGCCCCGCCTCGCGTTCGAGAACCATCACCGAATCGGCCGGGCGACGCCTGGTCCATTCCCTGGCCACCGCCAGCCCGACGATACCCGCCCCGACGACCACCAGGTCATGCACAGCAGGAGAAGCCATGGCGCTCAATCGATGTCGGCGTCGGTGGCCTGGTCGATCGCCCGAAGCACATGCGCGCGGCGCTCGTCGATGGTGCGGCCCAGCTCCTGGAGCAGCTCCGGATTGCGCTGCACCAGATCGGCGATCATGTCCCGACCGACGTAGACCACCGCAACCTCACCGACGGCGTAGGCCGATCCGAGCACCGGCTGACGGGTCAGCGTGGACTGACCCACGAACGAGCCCTCGTCTTGTGTCCAGGCGACCACTTGGGAACCGTCCTCCAGGATCGCCATCATCTGGATCGTGCCCGACAACACGAACATCATCCCGCTCGGCACCTCGCCGGCTCGCTGGATCATCTCGCCGTCGCTGAAGAGCTCAATCCTCGCGTGGTCGATCAGGTCCTGGTGCTCGTCGTGGCTCAACCGGAACGTCGGGCCGACGATCTTGACGATGCCCTCTTCGACGAGCTCCGGACTCGAGAAGCTGTCGTCTGCCTCATCGAGGTGCAGCCCTTCCCGCCGCGCGGAATACCAGACCCAGCGCCGGAACATGGCCGTCGCCTTGCCGTCCTCGGCGGGAGACGTCAGCGGGATTTTCGTCTTGTATTGCGCACCACCGAACGGCACCGTGCCAGGGCTGCGATCCGGATCGCACAGCGGAAGTTCCGACGCGACGCGAGTCAGCATGGCGCACACCTTGTCCGGGGCATCCTCACTGGCGAAGACGGTGATCACCTCGGCGGTGTGCTTGCCCGTCGGACGGCTCAAGTTCGTGAACGAGGCACTGGCCAGCACGGAGTTCGGGGTGATCTGCAGCCCGGTGCCCGTCTCGAGATGGATGGCGCGCCAGTTCACTTCGACGACGCGCCCCTTGGCCTGTGGTGTCTCGATCCAGTCGCCGATCTTGAACGGCTGCTCGAACAGCATCAGCAGCCCGGAGATGATCTGGCCTACCGAGTTCTGCAGCGTCAGACCGACGACGATCGACGTGATGCCCAGCGCGGTGAACAGCCCCTTGACGTTCGCGCCCCAGATGTAGGCGAAGATCATCGCCAGACCCACAGCGATCAGCACGAAGCGCAGCACGTCGAGGAAGATCGACGGCATCCGTTTGCGCCAGGAACCGTCGGGTGCGCTCTGGAACAGCGCCGCGTTGATGCCGGAGAGCAACAGGACGAGGATGACGAACGCGACGAGCGTGCCGACCACCCGCACCGACGTCGCCTGTGCCGGAATCTGATTGGCTTCCAGCATCAACAGCAACAGGGCGGCCAGCGGCAGCAGGTAGTTGCGCAGGATCGTCACCGGCCGCAGCAGCGCGCTTCGCTTGCGTTGCAGCGCGTGTTGCCATTCGGTGAGGACGACCAGGCCCAGCGGCAGACCGAAGGCGATGCCCACCGCCCAGTAGAACCACGCCGAGAAGAACACGTCGCCCATCAGTGACGCTCCGACAGTCGCCAGATCGGTTGCGCCTCACCGTCAACCGAGACCGTGCCGGCGTCGGCGAAATCCATGGAGTCTTGCAGCACATCGTGGACATTCGAGGTGACGTAGATTCCCGGTTGCGGTGAGCCGTCTTTGATCTGATGCGCCAGATTGACGACCGCGCCCCACATGTCGTAGACCACCGACGGCCGGCCCAGCAGGCCACTGCTGACGGCGCCGGTGTCGATACCGGCCCGCACCCGAAGATCCGTGCCGTTCTCACTGTTGAACCGCTCGACGATCTGCTGGCATTCCAGCGCGAAATCCACTGTCCTGCGGACATTGTCCAGCCGCGGAACGGTGAGCCCACAGCTCGCCAGGTAGCCGTTGCGAACGGTATGCACGGTTTCCATGCCGAGACTGTCTGCCGCGGCATCGATCTGGCGGATCAGCTCGTTGATCAGCGTCAGGGACGCCTCCGGGGCCAGCTCGGCCTGAAGGCGATCGAGCCCCATGATGTCGGCGAAGATGACAGTGACGTTGGGATGCTCGAGCGAAATCGTCTCCTCGCCCTGCTTGTAGCGTTCGGCGAGGGCGTCCGGCATCAGTGAGCGCAGCAATTCGTCGTTCTCTTTGCGCTGCTGGTTGATCAGGTCTTCCTTGACCGTCAGGCTGCGGCCCATCTCGTTGAATGCCGCTGTCAGATCGCCGATCTCATCGCGGGTGTCGACCGGGATCGCCACGTTGTAGTCACCCGCACTGATCCGCTGCGCGCCGGCCTCCAGGCGTCTGATCGGCCGCACGAATATCTGCGCCAGATAGATGGCCAGCAGACACACCAGGAAGATGATTCCCGTCGTCACCAGAACCATGGTCTTGGTGAAGGTCGATTCGCGGGCGAAGGCCTCCTCGGTGGTCACTTTCGCGACGATCGACCAGTGCAGGTCGGAGTCCTTGATCACCAGGGGCGCGTAGGCCTGCAACGTGTTCTGGCCGAGATAGTCCTTGGTGATCACGGTTCCCGTCTCGCCCCGCTGGGCGTTGACGGTAGCCTCTGAGGTCATCTTCTGGATCAGTGTGGTGCCGCCTTGGCGGATCGCCATATCGGCGACGTCCGGTGGGGTACCGGCGTTGACGACGTCGGTCTTGTATTGCTGAGGATTCTCCAGGAACAGCCGCGAATCCGATCGCATCAGGTCGTCCGGACCGCCCAACACCGTCTCGCCGGTGTCGCCCATCCCCGACTCCTGCCATTTCTGGTCAAAGGTCATCAGCGAGTTGATCTTGGTGATCGGGAACTGCAGCGCCAGAACACCTTCCGCGCGTCCGTTCCTGATCAGGGGCGCCACCATCCACGCGGTCGGCTGCATCTCGGCCGGCTGGTACAGCTCGAAGTCGGTGAAGCCGACGTAGTCGACGGCGTTCGCCGACATCGCTTTCAGATACGCCGAGTGGAGCTTCGATCCCGCGTAGGGTCCGTCGATGATGTTCGTCCCGAGGTCGACATCCTTATAGGCGCTGTAGACCACATTGCCTCGGTTGTCGATGAGCAAGGCGTCCTCGAACTCGAAGCGCGTCACGATCTCCCGAAAGAAGTTCTGGTACCGCGCATTCGCCGCCGACCACTGACTCCCGTCGTGGGCATCGTCGATTGTGATTGCGACGTCGTCGTTCTTGCGCAGCGCCGTGTAGTTCGCCTGCAGGTACCGTTCGGCGGGCGTCGTGGGCAACAGTGCGCTCGCATCGAGCTTCGTCCCGCTGTAGTGCTCGACGTCCTTGACGAACGTGTTGCTGTAGTAGTCGGTGATGCTCTGCCACTGAGCCGGACTGACCTGAGCATTGTTCAGCTGATCGAATCCGGTGGTGAACGCCTCGAGAGCGTTTCCGGCGACGCCGCCCTGGGTGTAGATGATCAGTGAATTTCTCAGGTCGGTGATCTGTCCCGTGAGCGCGCGGGTCTGCGACTCCCTGACCTCGGTGAGCCGACTGAACACGGCCTCACGGATCGACGCGCGCCCGGCGTGGAAGGCGATGCCCCCGATCACCACCGCTGCCAGCATGCTGCACAGCACCATCATCAGGATCAGCTTGGACATGATGCTGACGTGCGAGAGCAGCCGACGACGACGGAAACGCTCCAGGCGGGTTCGCGGCGTTTCGGCAGCGTCTTGTTCAGACACCTCTGCCATAGGCATCCCTTCGCCCGCCATGATCCGAAAGACACGGATCACGGAGCAGATTACCGCACGATGTGACCAATGAGGCTGCTGTGGCGGGTGGTGAATTTATCGATGTCGCGACCCGGTCACCGGAACCCCTGGTTGCCATCCTCACGGCGGCGATGTTCGGATAGCAGCCGTGGATACGACTTACGAGGGCACGCAGCGCGAGATCTCCACCGAGAAGGGCGTTCTGCGCTATCACGAGGCCGGCGAAGGCCCCGTTCTGCTGCTGTTGCACGGCTCCGGCCCCGGCGTCACCGGCTGGCGTAATTTCCGCGGCAACCTGGACTTCTTCGCGCAGCACTACCGCTGCCTGGTGCTGGAATTCCCCGGTTTCGGGGTGAGTGACGATTTCGGCGGCCACCCGATGCTGGACGCGCAGGCCGCGGTACCCGCCTTCGTCGACGCCCTGGGCCTGGACAAGGTCGACGTGATCGGCAACTCGATGGGCGGCGGCGTCGGCATCAATTTCGCGATCAACTTTTCCGACCGGATCGGCAAGCTGGTGACCATCGGCGGAATCGGCACGAACATCTTCAGTTCGGGCCCCAGTGAGGGCATCCGGCTTCTGCAGGAATTCACCGAGGATCCCACCCGGCAGCGCCTTGTCGACTGGCTCAATTCGATGGTCTACGACCCGGCACTGGTGACCGAACAGCTCATCGAGGAGCGCTGGGCGCTGGCCACCGACCCCGAGACTCTGGCGAGTGCGCGCCGGATGTACGGCAAGGCCGCGTTCGCGGCGATGACGAAGATGATGCGTAACGCCGACTTCCCGCTCCCCTGGGCCACCATGCACAAGGTCAAGGCACCGACCCTGCTGACGTGGGGCCGCGACGACCGGGTCAGCCCGCTGGACATGGCCCTGATCCCGATGCGCACCATCTCCAACGCCGAGCTGCACGTGTTCCCCAACTGCGGGCACTGGGTGATGATCGAGGCCAAGCAGGCTTTCGAGAGCACCGTGATGGGCTTCCTGCAGCGGGACTGACGGGACTAACCCGCGGGACGGCTCAGCAGCTCGAAACCCTTGTAGCCGGCGGCGGCGACCTCGGCACAGATGTCGTTGTAGGCGCCGAAGCCACCGATGAAGAGCATGAAAACCCGTGGCTTGCCGGGCACATTGGCGCCCATGTACCAGGAGTTGGCTCGCGGGAACAACGTGGTCGACGCGCGCTGAGTGAGTTCGGCGAGCCAGTTCTCCACCGCCTCCGGGGTCGCCTCGATGCCGGCGTAACCACGGGAGTCGAGATAACCGATGGCGTCGGCGATCCAGTCGACATGGGACTCGGCGTGCAGCACCATGTTGGCCAGCACCGCGGGCGCTCCCGGGCCGGTGATCACGAACAGGTTCGGGAAACCGTCGTCACCCAGTCCGAGGTAACTGCGCGGCCCGTCGGCCCAGTCGTCGCGTAGCAGTTCGCCCCCACGCCCGACGATGTCGATCTTGCCCAATGAGCCTGTGAGCGCGTCGAATCCGGTGGCGAAGATGATCGCATCGAGGTCGATATGCGCGTCGGAGGTGGTGATGCCGGTCTCGTCGATCGACTCGATCGGCGTGCGGCGGACACTGATCAACGTCACGTTGGGCCGGTTGAACGTCTGAAAGTAGTTGGAGTCGGTACAGATTCGCTTCGATCCGATCGGATGGTCGTCGGGGATCAGCAGATCGGCGACCTGTGGGTCGTCGATCACCGCGCGAATCTTGTCCTCCCAGAATCTGCGGGCCTCGTCGTTGGCCTCGGCATTGGTCAGCTGGTCGGGGAAGGTCTTGGAATACAGCACACCACCGAGCTGCCAACGCTTCTCAAAGGCCTCGTAGCGTTCCTCCGGTGACACCTCAAACGTCAGTTTCGTGGTGCCGACGTAGGGCGAGCCACCGCCGCTGCGGAAAGAGACCCGCCGGCGCTCGGCGTAGGTGGCCTTGATCTCGGCCACCTGCTGCGGCGTCAGCGGAGCATTGCCCGCCGGGATGCTGTAGTTGGGGGTGCGCTGAAAGACGTACAGGTGCTCGGCTTGCTCGGCGAAGATCGGAATCGATTGGATACCTGAGGAACCCGTGCCGATGACCGCGACCCGCTTGCCGGTGAAGTCCACCCCCTCGTGCGGCCAGTGCGCGGTGTGAAAGATCTCGCCGCCGAAATTCTCCAGACCCTCGAATGCCGGTGTGATGGCCGACGACAACGCCCCGGTGGCCATGACGACAAACCGTGCGGTGACGGTCTGCCCGTCCTCGGTCGTCACCGTCCAGGTCAGGGTGGTCTCGTCCAGCACCGCCGATGCCACCCGGGTGTCGAAGGTGATCCCGCCGCGCAGGTCGAGTCGGTCGGCAACCCAATTCAGGTAGGCGAGGATCTCACCCTGCGCGGCGTACTTCTCGCTCCAGGTCCATTCCTGTTGCAGTTCGTCGGAGAACGAGTAGCTGTAGTCGACGCTTTCGACATCGCACCGTGCGCCCGGGTACCGGTTGAAATACCAGGTGCCGCCCAGGTCGGGGGCCGCCTCGAACACCCGCACCGACAGGCCCTGCTCGCGGAACTTGTGCAGCGCGTAGAGCCCGGCGAAGCCGGCGCCGACCACCACCACGTCGAGGCTCATGCCCAGCAGCGTAGGTCGAGCGTCGCTAACTTGCCCCGCTCATC
Source organism: Mycobacterium sp. BK086 (assembly GCA_004362315.1). Classification (GTDB taxonomy): domain Bacteria; phylum Actinomycetota; class Actinomycetes; order Mycobacteriales; family Mycobacteriaceae; genus Mycobacterium. The sequence continues at coordinate 465,585 of SNWL01000005.1, read as the reverse complement.
GGGACATTGCCCGATACTGACCGTCTCGCGGCGTCAGGATGAAACCAACAGCCCAGACCTGGACAAGGATGCATGATGACTGCTTCGGTGCTCGACAAGACCAACGAGCTGGCCGACCAGCTGCGCGAGCAGGCCGTTGAGGCCGAGAAGATCGGCAAACTCACCGACCAGACCGTCAAGGTCATGAAAGAGGCCGGCCACATCCGGCTCCTGCAGCCCGCCAAGTTCGGCGGCCTCGAGGTCCATCCCCGCGAGTTCGCCGAGACCGTCATGGCGATTGCCGCACTGGACCCCGCCGCCGGCTGGATCAACGGCGTTGTGGGTGTGCACCCCTACCAGCTGGCGTACGCCGACCCCCGGGTCGCCGCGGAGATCTGGGCCGACGACGTCAACACCTGGGTCGCCTCCCCCTACGCCCCTCAGGGCATCGCCCGGCCGGTCGACGGCGGCTACATCTTCAACGGACGCTGGCAGTTCAGCTCCGGCACCGACCACTGCGACTGGATCTTCCTCGGCGCCATCAAGAGCGACGCCGACGGCAAGGTGCAGATGCCGCCGCAGATGCTGCACATGATCCTGCCCCGCAAGGACTACACCATCGTCGAGGATTCCTGGGACGTGGTGGGACTGCGCGGCACCGGCTCCAAGGACGTCATCGTCAAGGACGCATTCGTGCCCGAATACCGGGTGATGGACGCGTTCAAGGTCATGGACGGCACGGCCCAGCGCGAGGCCGGGATGACCGACACCCTCTACCTGATGCCGTGGTCGACGATGTTCCCCCTCGGCATCTCCTCGGCCACCATCGGCATCTGCGAAGGTGCGCTGGCTGCGCACCTGGACTACCAGCGTGAGCGGGTCAGCGCCGCGGGCACCGCGATCAAGGACGACCCGTACGTGATGTACGCGATCGGTGAGGCCGCCGCCGACATCAACGCCGCCCGCCAGGAGATCCTGGCCAACGTGGACCGGATCTACAACATGGTCGACGCCGGCAAGGAGGTCTCGTTCGAGGACCGTGCGGCCGGACGTCGCACCCAGGTTCGCGCGGTCTGGCGTGCGGTCAGTGCGGTGGACGAGATCTTCGCCCGTTCCGGCGGTAACGCCATGCGGATGGACAAGCCGCTGCAACGTTATTGGCGCGATGCCCACACGGGGATGGCGCACGCCATTCACGTGCCGGGCACCGTCTATCACGCATCGGCGCTGAGCTCCTTCGGTGTCGACCCGCAGGGTCCGCTGCGGGCGATGATCTGACGTGGCTCTGTTCAAGAGCCTCGGCTACGTCACCATCCAAACCGCGGACATCGATCGCTGGCGCCAATTCGCTTTCGGTGTCCTGGGATTCGCTGAAGGCAAGGGCCCGGACCCGGCGGCGCTGTATCTGCGGATGGACGAGCGGGCCGCCCGCATCATCGTGGTGCCCGGCGACGGCGACCGGATCGCGACCGTGGGCTGGGAAGTCCGTGACCACGCGGCACTGGAGCAGGTGAAGGAACTGCTCGACGGTGCCGGGGTGGCGTACAAGCAGCTGTCGCAGTCCGAGGCCGACGACCGGCGCGTCGAGGAAGTCATCGCGTTCGACGATCCGGCCGGCACTCATCTGGAGGTGTTCCACGGCGCGGTCCTCGACCACAGCCCCGTCGTCACCCCATTCGGCGCCCGGTTTGTCACCGGCGATCAAGGCCTCGGTCACGTCGTGCTGCCGGCCATGGACGCCCCCGGATTGTTCGAGTTCTACACCGAGGTACTGGGATTCGTGTCCCGGGGTGCGTTCCGCGTCCCGCTGCCCAAGGAATTCGGCCCGATCCGGATCCGCTTCCTCGGCCTCAACGAACGCCATCACAGTCTGGCGATTGCCCCTGCGATGCATCAGCGCGACCCAGGCCTGATCCACATGATGGTGGAGGTAGACACCCTCGACGCGGTCGGCGAGGCCTTGGATCGGATCGCCGCCCAGGAATTCCAGCTGTCGTCCACGCTGGGCAGGCACACCAACGACAAGATGGTGTCGTTCTACGTCCGCGCCCCCGGCGACTGGGATATCGAGTTCGGCACCGGTGGCATGCGGGTCGACGAAAGCCGTTACACCGCTGAGGAAATCACCGCCGACAGCTACTGGGGCCACAAGTGGGTCGGCGACCTGCCGGCAGCCATGCGACCCTGACGTGAACACCGACGTCCGCCCGGTCCCCGCCGCCGCGGTGACGAGCTGGGACCACGAGGCCGACGTGGTGATCGCCGGCTACGGCGTGGCCGGTGCGACCGCGGCGGTCGAAGCCGCGCGAGCGGGCGCCGATGTTCTGGTGCTGGAGCGGGCGGGAGCCTGGGGCGGTGCGGCGGCCCTGGCCGGCGGGTTCATCTATCTGGGTGGCGGCACTCCCCTGCAAAAAGCCTGCGGTTTCAGCGATTCCGCGGACAATATGGCCGCCTTCCTCAACGCGGCGATGGGCCCGGGCGCCGACCGGGAGCGCATTGCCGACTACTCCGAAGGCAGCGTCGCGCACTTCAACTGGCTGGTTGACTGCGGCGTGCCGTTCAAACCGGAGTTCTTCGACGAGCCGGGCTGGGAACCGCTGGGCGACCAGGGACTGATGTACAGCGGCGGCGAAGATGCCTACCCGTTCAACACCATCGCCGAACCGGCGCCGCGCGGGCATGTACCGAAGATGCAGAACAAGAAGCAGGGTCAGGCCAGTGCTGGCTTCATGCTGATGAAGCCGCTCGTGGAAACCGCGACAGGACTTGGTGTTCGGGCCGAGTACGACGTGCGCGTGCAGTCCCTCGTCGTCGAGTCCGACGGCCGGGTCGTCGGTATCACCGCACGCCAGTACGGCACCGACATCGCCATCCGCGCTCGCCGCGGCGTGGTGTTGGGAACGGGCAGCTTCGCCTACAACGAGTCGATGATGGCCCGCTTCACCCCGCGGATCGCCGGCCGGCCGATTTCCGCGGTGGAACAGCATGACGGGCAAGGCATTCGGATGGCGCAGGCCCTCGGCGCCGATCTTTCCCACACAGATGCCACCGAGGTGGCCTTCTTCGTCGATCCGCAGCAGCTGGTGCGGGGCATTCTGGTCAACGGGCGCGGGCAGCGCTTCGTCGCCGAGGACACCTACCCGGGCCGGGTGGGACAGCACACGCTCTACTACCAGGACGACAAGGCCTTCCTGATCCTCGATGAGGAAGGTCAAGAACAGGCCCTGGCATCGCAGACACCCAAACTGATTCTGCGCAAACCGAAGTGGGTGTGTGAGACGGTGGCCGAGCTCGAGGCCGAGATGGGCCTACCCTATGGCAGCCTGCAGGACACGGTGGCGCGCTATAACGAGGCCGCGGCCCGCGGTGAGGATCCGTTGCTGCACAAGAAGGCTCGATGGCTACGCCCTCTGGGCAGTCCCATCGGCGCGATCGACCTGCGGCACAGCACGGGCGGTTTCAGCCTCGGCGGGTTGCGCACCACCCTCTCGGCCGAGGTGTTGCACGTCAGCGGCGACCCGATCCCGGGCCTGTACGCAGCCGGTCGCTGCACCGCGGGATTGGCCGCATGGGGCTACGCGAGCGGAATCTCGTTGGGCGACGGCAGCTTTTACGGCCGCCGCGCCGGTCGCTCGGCTGCCCGGCCTTAGTCCTTCTCGTCGTCTTTCGGCAGAAACCGTTCGGGATGATGGTAGTCGTTGGTGCCGCCGCGCAGGGGTACGTCAGGTGGTGGGGTCCAATAGGTTTGGCCGTTGGGTAGTTGGTGGGTGGTCCAGCCGTCGTTTTCGACCATGAGGTTGTTGCATTGGCATGCCAGGGTGAGATCGTCGATATCGGTGTGGCCGCCGTGTTTCCAGTCCTTGTCGGCGTGATGAACCTGGCTGTTGTAGCCGTTGACCGCGCATCCGGGTGCAGTGCAGCCCCGGTATTTCGCCAACAACATGATGCGCTGATCCGCCGAGGCCAGGCGTTTACTGCGGCCCAGCCAGAGCGACCGGCCGGTCACACCGTCGAACACTGCCAGATAGTTGTAGGCGGAAGCGTTCATTCGGATCAGATCCGAGACCGGGATCAACGTGCCGCCCGCGGTAACGGCTTTCCCCGCGCCCTTCTGCAAGTCCTGCAGGGTGGTGGTGACAATCATCGTGACCGGTAACCCGTTGTGCTGACCGAGTTTCGGATCACCTAGCCGCTCGTGGACCAATGTCTTGAGGGCGTCGTGCTGGCGCTGGACATGGCTACGCAGGTCGTCGGGGGTGGGTGCAGCGAACTTCGCCAACCACGCATCCAATTCCGCGCGCAGTTGTGGATCGGCGATCAGTTTCCCGACACTCATGCCGTCGGGGCGTTGGCTGCCGCACCATTGGAAGCCCCGTTTGCGGCCCCGGTCCTCGTCCGAAAACTTTCCGTCGGGGTTGAGATGGACGGCGAGGCGATCAGCCACCTTCTCCAGCTGGTCGGGCCGCATCCTCTGGGCGTGCTCAGCCAGGGCGCGTTCGGCCTTGTCGACCTCGGCTGGGCCGACATGATCGGGCAACTCTCGGAAGAACTTCTGGATCACCCGCACGTGCTCGCCGTCGAGGTGACCGGCCGCCCAGGCTTTCCCCGTGGCCGGCAACAAGGGCGGGAGCTGCTCGCCGGTCAATGTGGTGCGCGCGGTCAGCTGCTCGGCATCGCGGACCCGGCGCTTGGCGGCCGTGCGACTGATTCGCAACACATCAGCCAACACCATCGGAATCGGCGGGCAGCCCTCGTAGCGCTCGCGGTTGGTGAGCTGTTCATGGGAGATCGCGACCTGGCAGCGGACCGCGTTTTCCAGCCGTTCGATCGCCGCGAACCGCTGCGGTGCGGGCAACTCCTGGATATCAGCGGCGCCCAGTAGTTCGACAGCGGCGTCGAGCGCATCCAACGCCGCCACGATCGAAGTCATGCCCAAACACTATGCCCGGCCACCGACAAAAACCGGCTGCCTGTTGATGAACCCCAGGCTGTGGAAAACCTTGGGCTACGGCACTTTACGACCCGCCGCCATCGTCTTCGCGTCCAGCCCACCAAGCGAGTCCTGACCGACTTCGACGTTGTGCGAATGGGCAAAGTGATGCAGCCCGAACACCGCATCCATGCCGCTGCGCAAGCCCATCTGGTCCTCGCATTGGTTGACCGCGCGCTTCGTCAAGGCGAGACCGAATCTCGGCATGGTGGCGATCCGTTCGGCCATCTCGAGGGTGGCGGTCCGGAGTTCGTCGCGCGGCACGACTCGGTTGACCATCCCGATCTCGTAGGCACGCTGTGCACCGAACTTGTCCCCGGTGAACAACATCTCCTTGGCGAAGCGTGACCCCACGATCCAGGGGTGGGCGAAGTACTCCACGCCCGGGATACCCATGCGCACAACGGGATCTGAGAAGAACGCGTCATCGGCGGCGATGATCATGTCGCAGACCCACGCCAGCATGAGCCCGCCGGCAATGCAGGCGCCGTGCACCATGGCGATGGTGGGCTTGGGAATCTCCCGCCAGCGCCGGCACATCCCCAAATAGACCTCGACCTCACGGGCGTAGCGCATGTCGCCGCCCTCTTTGTCGACGTGGTCCCACCAGAGCGCGGCCTTGTTGTCGTACGACACATGGTGATCGCGGTCCGGTGTGCCGATGTCGTGGCCGGCGCTGAAGTGGTCGCCGTTGCCGGCCAGCACGATGACATGAACATCGTCGTCCTCGACGGCTCGTTGGAAAGCGGCGTCGAGGGCATAGGTCATGACCGAATTCTGGGCGTTGCGGTAGCGCGGGCGGTTCATGGTCACCACCGCGGTTCCGCCAACGACTTCGTAGGTCACCACGTCACCGTCGAGTGTTGTCATCACGTGCCTTTCGATAACCGTTGTGCCTAACGCTGGGTACTGCCGGCGTCTACCGGAAGGCTAACCGAGGTGATGTAGCGCGCCTCATCGGAGGCCAGGAACAGGCTGGCATTGGCAACGTCGCGTGGGTCCACCCAGGGCACCGCGAGCATGTTCATCGTCGACGCCGCTTCGGCGAACTCCTGCCTGGTCGGCGGCCGGGTCAGATCGGGTCGGAACGCGCTGCTCACCACGTCGTTCTGGATCAACGGCGTATCGACGTTCGTCGGGTGGACCGTGTTGACACGAATGCCGTGGGGCGCCAAATCCTGTGCGAGGCTGCGCATCAGACCGACCACACCGTGCTTGGCCGCGGTGTAGTGGGCGACACCGACCAGGCCGCGCAGACCGGCGATCGAACTCACCAGCACCACAGCCCCTCCCCCGCGATCGATCAAGTGGGGCACCGCAGCCGTGCAGGTATGCCATACCCCGGTGAGGTTGACGTCCACCATCGTTCGCCATGTCGACTCCGTCATATCGACGGCCGCGCCGCGTGACGTGATTCCTGCTGTGGCGCAAACGATGTCGAGTCCGCCGAAGTGGGCGGCACCGCGGTCGACGCTCGCGGTCAGTGCGTCGCGATCGCGTACGTCGACGATATCGGCGACGATGCGTCCGCCGAGGCGCTCGACCAGGCGTACGGTCTCGTCGAGGTCGTCCGGGGTGCTCGCGGGCACGTGCACTGATTCGACAGGGCCGCAGATGTCGACGCCGATGATCGCCGCACCCTCTTGCGCGAAACGCACCGCCTGGGCACGACCGATGCCCCGCGCAGCTCCGGTGATGAACGCGGTCTTCCCCTCGAGCCGGCCGGTCATGTCGTCTTCTGGGTCAGGCCGGCGTCGACGACCAGCTGGGTTCCGGTGATGTACCGAGCCTGATCGGACGCCAGGAAGACGACGGCGTTCGCGACGTCGACGGGTTCGACCCACGGCACGGGCAACAGGTTGCGGGCGGCGAGGACCTCGGCAGCGTCGGCCTCGGTCGGGTTGTCCAGATCGGGACGCAGGCGTTTGTACGTCGCCTCATTTCGAACCATGGGTGTGCCGACAGCACCTGGGTGCACGGTGTTGACCCGGATGCTCCTGGGCCCCAGCTCGTTGGCCAGGGTGCGCGCCAGCCCGACGACGGCATGTTTACTGGCGGTGTAATGAGCAGTGCCTGCGGTGCCCCGTAATCCGTTGGTGGAACTGATGATCACCACCGAGCCGCCCTCAGGACCGATGTGGGGTACACCCGCCCGGACCGTATGCCACACGCCGGTCAGGTTCACGTCGATGGTGTGTTGCCATACCGCTGGATCGATCTGCCAGGCGGGTCCACCAGGCGTGTGGATCCCGGCGTTGGCCACGACGATGTCCAGCCTGCCCAGTTGTCCGACGCCTTCTTCGACCGCGCTGGTGACCTGGGCGAGATCGGTCACGTCGGCCGCTGTGGCGACGGCACGCCGCCCCCGCTGCGTCACGCGCTGCGCGGTCTCGCGCAGGTCGTCGGCCGCGTCGGCGTGGTCGAACATGATGACGTCGGCACCTTCGTCGGCGAACCGTTCACAGTGCACCCGGCCCGTGCCCCTGGCCGCGCCGGTAACCAGAACGACCTTGTCCGCCAAGCCCGACGGCATCTACGGCGCCTTGATGAGATCGAATCCCTTGTACCCGGCGGCGGCTACCTCGTTGCAGATATCGAGATAGGTTCCGAAGCCGCCGATGAAGAGCATGAAGGCTCGCGGCTTGCCGGGAACATTGGCACCCATGTACCAGGAGTCGGCCTTGGTGAACAATGTCGCTTCAGCGCGTTGCGCACACTCCGCGATCCAGCTGTCGACGGCCGCAGCGGTCGGTTCGACGGCGTCGTAACCGCAATCGTCCAGGTACTCGATCACCTCGGCGATCCAATCGACGTGCGCCTCGGCGTGCAACACCATGTTGGCGAGAACCGCAGGTGCGCCAGGCCCCGACACCAGAAAAAGATTGGGGAAGCCGTCGGTCCCCAATCCTAGATAAGTCCGAGGCCCATCAGCCCAGTCATCGATCAACCGCTCCCCCGAACGGCCCACGATCTCGATCTTGGCGAGCGCGCCGGTCATCGCGTCGAACCCGGTTGCCAGCACCAGTGCGTCGATCTCGAAGTGCGCGTCCGAGGTGGCGATTCCCGTTTCGTCCATCGACTCGATGGGAGTGTCGCGCACACTGATCAGTGCGACGTTGGGCCGATTGAACGTCTGAAAGTAGTTGGAATCGGTGCATATTCGCTTGGTGCCGATCGGATGGTCGGTCGGGATGAGCAGCTCCGCGAGAGCCGGATCGTCGATGACGGCGCGAATCTTCTCCTCGTAGAACTTGCGGGCCTCGTCGTTGGCCTGCGCGGAGACCATCTGGTCGGTGAACGTCTTCGAGAACAGCACGCCGCCGAATTCCCAGCGTTTCTCGAACGCCGCCCTGCGCTCCTCCGGCGTGGCCTCCATCGTCAGCTTCGGATGCGCAACGTGCGGTGACCCGCCGCCACTACGCCACGACATCCGTCGGCGGTCGGCGTAATTTGCCTTGACGTCGGCGACCTCGTCCGCAGTCAGTGGCCGATTGCCCGCAGGCACACTGTAATTCGGCGTGCGTTGGAACACGTAGAGCTGTTCGGCTTGTTCGGCGATGATCGGTATCGATTGAACTCCCGAGGATCCGGTGCCGATGACGGCAACGCGCTTGCCGGTGAAATCCACGCTCTCGTGCGGCCAGTGCGCTGTGTGGTAGACCTCGCCACGGAAGCTGTCCAGCCCCGGGAAGTTCGGAGTCAGTGCCGCCGAGAGTGGACCTGTCGCCATGACGACGAAGCGGGCCCGTACCGTCTCCTCTGCGTCAGTGGTGACCGTCCAGTGCAACGTCTTTTCGTCGAGAACCGCGCTCGTCACCCGGGTGTCGAAGGTGATGTTCCGGCGCAAATCGAGCTTGTCGGCGACCCAGTTGATGTAGGCCAAAATCTCGGTCTGAGTGGCGTATTTCTCGGTCCACGTCCACTCCTGTTGCAGCTCGTCGGAGAACGAGTAGCAGTAGTCGACGCTTTCGACGTCACACCGTGCGCCCGGATATCGATTGAAATACCAGGTGCCGCCGACCTCAGGTGCCCCCTCGAACACCCGCACCGACAGCCCCTGCGAGCGGAACTTGTGCAGGGCATACAGGCCGGCGAATCCGGCTCCCACCACGACGACATCGACGTCGGTCTTCGACTCACTGCTCACGCACCGAACGGTAGGCGCCGGTCACGCAGCCGACAGACCCGCTTCCCGGTGAATGGACGCCCGAATACCACGTCCCGGCCAGTCGGCCAGAATGGGCGCCCATGGCCGACCTCGACAGCAGCACAGCGGCAACGCAATTCGAGAGCGCAGAGACCGCGACCGCTCACGTCGACCTCTACGGAATACAGCACCGTGTGCGCTGGCCTCGAGCCGCCACCCTCGTCGACACCCTGATCGCCGCCGGACTCGACGTGCCGTTCTCCTGTAAAGAGGGCCACTGCGGGTCCTGCGCGGCGACCGTGGTGACCGGAAAGGTCGACATGGCCGTCTGTGACATCCTGAAGGCCGAAGACCTTGCGGACGGCGTGATTCTCAGCTGCCAGGCCAGACCACTCACCGATGACGTCCACGTCGAATTCTGAGTGCGGCCGCTTTCCGCTGACCGGGAATCCTGACCGCCGTCGTCGCCGCACCGGTACACGATCAGCCTCAGCCGAGCGAGATGGGAACAGATCATGACTGAGCGGGTAATCGACCGGGTGCGGCGAAACGCCGAGCAACTCCGCGAGCAGGGTGTCGAGGCCGAGAGAATCGGCAAGCTCACCGACGAGACCGTCAAGCTGATGAAATCGGCGGGCAATATCCGCTTGCTGCAACCGAAGTCGCACGGCGGCCTGGAAGTTCATCCACGTGAATTCGCCGAGACCGTCATGGCCACCGCTGCGCTCGATCCGTCGGCCGGCTGGATCAACGGTGTCGTGGGTGTGCACCCCTACCAGCTGGCGTATGCCGATCCGAGGGTTGCCGCCGAGATCTGGGCCGAGGACGTCGATACCTGGGTGGCCTCGCCCTATGCCCCGCAGGGCGTGGCGAAGCCGGTGGACGGTGGTTACCTCTTCAACGGCCGGTGGCAGTTCAGCTCCGGCACCGACCACTGCGACTGGATCTTCCTCGGCGCAATGCTCGCCGACGCCGACGGCAAGCCCGTGATGCCCCCGCAGATGCTCCACATGATCCTGCCGCGCAAAGACTACGAGATCGTCGACGACTCATGGAATGTCGTGGGGCTGCGCGGTACCGGGTCGAAAGACGTGATCGTCAAGAACGCATTCGTGCCGGCTTACCGCACCATGGATGCCACGAAGGTGATGGATGGTACGGCTCAGCGGGAGGCGGGCATGACCGACACCCTCTACCTCATGCCGTGGTCGACGATGTTCCCCCTCGGCATCAGTGCGGCGACCATCGGCATCGCTGAAGGCGCCCTCGCCGCGGCGCTGGATTATCAGCGTGAGCGGGTCAATGCCAGCGGGGTGGCGGTGAAGGACGACCCCTACGTCATGTACGCCATCGGTGAGGCCGCAGCCGACATCAACGCGGCGCGGCAGGAACTTCTCGCCAATGCCGATCGCATCTACGACATGGTCGACTCCGGAAACGAGGTGTCCTTCGAGGACCGGGCGGCCGGACGGCGCACCCAGGTACGCGCGGTGTGGCGCGCGGTGTCCGCGGTCGACGAGATCTTCGCGCGCTGTGGTGGCAATGCGGCACGGATGGACAAACCGCTGCAACGGTATTGGCGCGACGTCCATGTGGGCCAAGCCCACGCCATCCATGTGCCGGGAACCATCTACCACGCCGCGGCACTCAGCTCCTTGGGTGTCGATCCGCAGGGACCGCTTCGGGCGATGATCTGAGATGAGTCTGATCAAGAGCCTCGGCTATGTCACCGTCGCGACCGCCGACATCGGTCGCTGGCGCCATTTCGCCTTCGACGTGCTCGGTTTCGCCGAGGGCAGTGGTCCCGACGACGCCGCTCTGTACCTCCGCATCGACGAACGCGCCGCCCGCATCGTCGTCGTCCCCGGCGATGTGGACAAAATCCTGACCGTCGGATGGGAGGTACGCGACCACGCCGACCTGGAGCGGGTCAAGGCCGCACTCGACACCGCAGGCGCCCCGTTCAAGCAACTGTCCCTCGACGAGGCGGACGCCAGACGGGTCGAGGAAGTCATCGCCTTCGAGGATCCGGCCGGAACCTCACTCGAGGTGTTCCACGGGGCGGTACTCGACCACTCCCCCGTGGTCACCCCGTTCGGAGCGCGTTTCGTCACCGGCGGCCAGGGACTCGGACACGTCGTCCTGCCTGCGCTCGATGTGAACGGTCTTTTCGAGTTCTATACCGCGGTACTCGGATTCGTGTCGCGCGGCGCGTTCCGGGTGCCGGTGCCGCCCGAGTTCGGTCCGCTGCGCGTGCGGTTCATGGGTGTCAATCAACGGCACCACAGCCTCGCGATCTGCCCGGCGCAGACGCTGCGAGATCCGGGGCTGATCCACCTCATGGTCGAAGTCGATTCCCTCGACGCCGTCGGCCAGGCTCTTGACCGCGTCAACGCCGCGGGATACCAGCTCTCGTCCACGCTGGGCCGGCACACCAACGACAAAATGGTGTCGTTCTATGTACGCGCGCCCGGTGACTGGGATATTGAATTCGGGACTGCGGGCGAGCTGGTAGACGAAAGTCACTACACCGCAGAAGAGATAACCGCCGACAGCTATTGGGGGCACCAGTGGGTATCGGATCTTCCGGCAGCCATGCGGCCGTGACACCCGAGGACGACGTCACGCCTATCCCGGCCTCGTCGATCGGGAGGTGGGATCACGAGGCCGATGTGGTCATCATCGGCTACGGCATCGCGGGAGCGGCCGCTGCTGTCGAGGCTGCACGCGCCGGTGCCGATGTCCTGGTGCTCGAACGCACCGGCTCGTGGGGCGGCGCGGCGGCAATGGCCGGTGGGTTCATCTACCTCGGCGGCGGCACACCGATCCAGAAGGCCTGTGGTTTCGAGGATTCGCCGTCGAACATGGCGGCGTTCCTCAACGTGGCGATGGGCCCAGGGGCCGACGAAACCCGCATCGCGGACTACTGCGACGGCAGCCTCGACCATTTCGACTGGCTCACCGACTGCGGCGTGCCGTTCAAGCCGGAGTTCTGGGGTGAGCCCGGCTGGGAGCCGCCCGGCGATCAGGGTCTGATGTTCACCGGCGGTGAGAACGCCTACCCGTTCAACACCATCGCCGAACCCGCTCCGCGCGGGCACATCCCGCAGATGACCGGGAAGGTCGCAGGCGAGAAGAGCGGTGGATTCATGTTGATGAAGCCACTGGTCGAAACGGCGACGTCCCTCGGTGTGCGAGCGGTCTATGACGTGCGGGCACAGACACTGGTCGTCGAGTCCGACGGTCGGATGTCGGGAGTCGTCGCGCGGCAGTACGGCGAGACGGTCCGGGTGCGTGCCCGCCGCGGCGTCATGCTTGCGGCGGGGAGCTTCGCCTACAGCGAGTCGATGGTCAAACAATTCGCACCGGCAATCGCCGGTCGGCCCGCCGCGTCGATCGAACAACACGACGGCCGGGCGATCCGGATGGCCCAGGCGCTCGGCGCCGACCTCGCGCACATGGATGCGACCGAGGTCGCCTTCCTGATCGACCCGCAGCAGACCGTGCGCGGCGTCCTGGTCAACGGGCTCGGCCAGCGATACGTCCCTGAGGACATGTACTCCGGGCGAATCGGGCAGCTGACGCTGTACCGACAGGACGACACCGCCTATCTGATCATCGACGGCGACGCCCAGGAAGAAGCGATGGCGGCGACGTCGGCAACGCCGTTCCTCAAGCGACCTGCGACATGGGTGTGCGAGACGATCGCCGAGCTGGAGGCTGAGATCGGTCTCCCGGCCGGCTCGTTGCAGTCGACGATCGGCGCCTACAACGACGCAGCGTCGCGCGGCGAGGATCCGCTGCTGCACAAGAAGCCGGAGTGGCTCAAACCGGTCGGCACTCCGGTCGGGGCAATCGACCTGCGGGCGAGCTGCGGTGGCTTCACCTTAGGTGGCCTGATGACGTCATTGGACGGCGAAGTTCTGCACGTCAGCGGCAGTCCCATCCCCGGGCTCTTCGCGGCGGGGCGCTGTACAGCGGGACTGGCGGCCTGGGGTTACGCCAGCGGTGTCTCACTCGGAGACGGCAGCTTCTATGGCCGGCGAGCCGGTCGCACTGCGGCCACTGCTCGACCCTGAATATGAGTCCGGCATGAAGCTGGCTCGTACGATGGCCTGCCGATCCCGCCGTCGGTAGAACGGAATCAGGACGAACCGACGCGACAACCACTGTCGCACCGCCGATTACGTTCGGCTCGAACGATATGCGTTGTGTCGCAGCAGCTGTGGCACGCCGATGAGGCGGCACGTCGAATGTCCTTCAACAGGAAGGATTCACGATGATCACAACAATAGGAATCGCCGGAGTAATCGCGGCCGCTGGCCTCGCCGTCGCGCCGGTGGCGAGCGCTGACGTGGATCCGTGCAGCGCAGCGGTGTCGTCGTCCCGCTGCCTGGGGCCTGCGGGCGTCACGGGCTTCGCAGTGCCGAACTCGAACGCGGGCGGCGGTCATCAGAACGGGCCTTACGGGCCTTGGGGCTCCGTTCCGCCCCTGGGCTGAGACGCGTGGGTCGCCGGCGTTTCAATGACTGGGCAGCAGATGGGCGGTGGCGCCACGATCGCCACCGCCCTCGCTGTTGACTGCGTGCAGGAGCCAGATCGGGCCCGCGCGTTCGTGTGACAGCGCCCACACCTCTGTGCTACAACTATATGACTAATAGTCATATGCCTGGTTGGCATGCCGCTGTAGCTAGGAGGCCCTCATGACAATGGCTGTCGAGAAGGCGGGCGAAACGCCGAGCGCCGTCATCGACCGGATTTCGCTGGTCTTGGATTCATTCGACGGACCGGGCCGGCTGACCCTGGCCCAGATCGTGCGGCGCACGGGTCTGCCGCGGTCGTCGGCGCACCGCATGCTCGAGCGTCTGGTCGCGCTGCGCTGGCTGCGACGCGAAGGCCGCGACTACGAGTTGGGCATGCGCCTGGTGGAGTTGGGGTCGTTGGCGCTGCATCAGGATCGCATCCATCGCGCCGCCATCCCCTTGCTTCGTGACCTCCACCGGGCGACCGGCCTGGTCGTGCACCTGGCCGTCCTCGACGGTTCAGATGTGGTGTACCTGGAGAAGATCGGTGACCAGATGGGAGCCGCGATCCCGACCCGCGTCGGCGGGCGCCAGCCGGCGCACTGTACGGCGGTCGGCAAAGCGATCCTGGCGGAGAACGACATCACCGAGGTCGACCTGTCCGGCCGGAAGACGCGCTTCTCGATTGCGTCGGCCCCACAGCTGGCTGCCGAGTTGACCAAGGTGCGCGCACACGGGGTGGCCTTCGAACGGGAAGAAGCTCTGCCCGGCTTCGGTTGCGTGGCCGCCCCCATCGGGCCGGCCGGACGAGCGGTCGCGGCAGTCTCGGTGTGCGGACCGATGAATCGGATGGCCTTCGACAGCCGGCTGGTGGCACCGGTGCGAATGACGGCCATGGCCATCTGGCGCAGCACCGAAGCCGGTCCCGCGCGAGTTGCACCCACCCTGCAGCCGCTTCGTCCGCTGCGCGGGGCGCTGCAGCCCGCGTGACTCTCGACCCCCAGATCGCCGGTTTGATCGAGACGCTCGATTCTGGCTTCCCGCCGGTGCACACGATGACCGGCCCCGAGGCCCGTGCGGTGATCCGCTCCCGCTTCGTCGCCAACCCGAACCCCGAACCGGTCTCCCACGTTGCCGACCACCGAGTCGATGTCGGCGGTGACACCGTTGGGGTTCGGGTGTATCGGCCCAGCGCCAGTGCGCCCTTGCCGATACTCGTCTACGCCCACGGCGGCGGATTCGTGTTCTGCGATCTCGACAGCCACGACGGCCTGTGCCGCAGTCTGGCCAATCTCGTTCCGGCCATTGTCGTGTCGGTCGACTATCGGCTGGCTCCCGAGCACCGGTGGCCTACGGCGGCCGAAGATGTCCTCGCTGTCAGCCGGTGGGCAGCTGCCCACGCCCCTGAGTTGGGTGGCGACGCCGGCAGGATTGCCGTCGGGGGCGACAGCGCGGGTGGCAATCTGGCGGCGGTCACCACGTTGATGGCACGCGATCGCGGTGGGCCCACTATCGCCGCCCAGCTGTTGATGTACCCGGTGATCGACGCCGATTTCGACACCGAGTCATACCAGCGGTTCGGCCGTGGCTTCTACAATCCCCGCCTTGCGCTGCAATGGTATTGGGATCAATACGTTCCGGACGTCGGTGATCGTCGGGATCCGTATGCCGCACCGCTGCACGGAAACCTGAGCGGGTTGCCGCCCGCCGTCGTTGTCATCGCCGGCCATGATCCCTTGCGCGATGAGGGCATCGCCTACGCCGACGCCCTGACTGCGGCCGGGGTATCCACCACCCGATGCGTTTTCGACGGGGGCATCCACGGCTTCATGACGATGCCGATGCTCGACATCGCCCACACCGCACGACGCGACGCCAGTCGCTCGCTGGCCGAGTTGCTCGATGGCTGAGGTGTTCGTCGTCGACCGGGTGGTGACGGCGCCCGGGCGCGCACAGGCCTTCGTCGACGCCTATCTGTCCGGCTACGCCCCAGGCGCCCGCGACCGCGGGATGACACTGCGCGACGTCTTGGTGAGCCCCCCGATATGGTTCGACGACCGCCCCAACGTCGTGACGATCACCTGGTCATTGCCCAGCCCGCAGGCGTGGTGGCAGATGACCTGGCAGGGACGGCCGGACCCGGCCGTCGCGCGGTGGTGGGAGGACGTCTCGGAGCTTGTCCTCGAACGCAACCGCACCGTCGCATCCCCCGCCGACGAGGTGGAAAGCACGAATTATCAAGTGGATTCACCCCCCGGTGTCGCCACCGTGGGTGTCACCCGGCTGCTCGACGTTGTCGAGTCCGACCGGGAGCGAGTTCTGGACGGGCTGCGGAAGGCGGCCGAAGCCGCGTGCCCGCTGCGGTGGTTGGTCCAACCGACACTGCCGGGGTCCCGCAACGGCGGCGACATTCTGGTGCACATGCGGTTCCCGGACGAGATGACCGGGGCGGAAACCGAATTCGACACGGTGCTGAGTGATCCCGCCATCACGCGCGTCAACGGCGCCACCTACCGCGGGACACCGCGGCGTCGCGGCAACGGCACGGTGTACCGAACACTGCTGTTGCGGGTGGCGCCCGACGTACCCGCTGACGATGTCGCCGCGTTCGAACAGGAACTGGCGATGATGCCGCGATACGTACCGACGATTCAGGCTTGGCAGCTGAGTCAGGTCGAGCACGCGGTCGGGCCGACGAAATGGACCCACGTGTTCGAGCAGGAGTTCACCGACGCCGACGGCTTGATGGGCCCCTACCTGATGCACCCCATCCACTGGGCCGTGGTGGACCGCTGGTTTGATCCCGAGACCACCGACATCATCGTCCGAGATCGGTTGTGCCACAGCTTCTGTGAGACCGAAGCGCCGGTCCTCTAGAGGCCGGCGGCAAGGATGTTCGGATTCGCCGTTACCGGCGGCGCCAGCGGCGGCAAGACCGTCAGCCCGTCGAGTGAATGCACCGGCAGCTGCTGCACCCACGGGTAGTGCAGACTGAAGGCCACCAGACCCGTACGCTGTTCGGCTGACAGGTGGCACATCGCCAACACCGTTTCGGCGAGGTATTCCACCGGCTCGGTGGGGAATTCGGCCGGAATCAGCGACGCGGCGCCGGGTGTCCGCACCGCCGTCGACGGGCCAACACAATTGACCGCGATATTGGCGTCGAGCAATTCAGCCGCGACACCCTGGGTGAAGCGATGCAGCGCAGCCTTGCACGACGCATAGATCACGTCACCGGCGGTCTTGTTGTAGTCCCGATACGGTCTGACCGGCGCAACGCCGGTCACCGAGCCGATGTTGACGATCCACCCTGCACCCTGTCGACGCATCTGGGGCACTGCGGCTTTCGTCAGCATGAACGGAGCCCTCAGGTAGTGCTCGACAGTCCGATCGAACGTCTCCAACGACATGTCCTCGACCAACCCATAGTCGGCGAAACCGGCATTGTTGACCAGGATGTCGATGCAGCCGGTGCGCTCCACCACCGCATCGATCAGGCTGTCGCGCGCCGACGGTTGTTCGAGATCGGCGGCAAGCCCGAACGCGTCGCCACCCGAATCGCGGATGAGTGAGATCGTTTCCTCGATGGTGCCGGGCAACGCATTCGCCGTCCCCGATCGTATCGACGGGGACGGGCTGTGGGCCCGGGCCGTCACCGCTACTGTGGCACCTTCGGCCGCCAGCCGCTGGGCGATCGCGCGGCCGATCCCGCGACTGCTTCCGGTCACCAAAGCCGTCTTGCCGGCGAGCAGCTGACTCATCGCAGGACGAAGTCCTCTTCGGCGGGACTACGGTGCTGCTGCCACACATCGACCAGCCGATACGGGGTGGCAACGACGACCCGGCCGGACTCCGACCGGTAATAGGTGTGGGCCTTGGGTGTGTGGCACCACACGGTGCGTTGCATCGCCTCGTCGATCCCGGCAACGTAGGCGTCGAACGCCTGCTGGGTGACTTCCATCGTCGTCGCACCACGTAATGCCATGAGCTGCAGGCATTCCACGATGTAGTGGGCAAGGACCTCCATCGAGAAGTTGGCTCCCGCACCATGGCCCGGACTGTAATTGGGCGCCGACGTGATGAACAGGTTGGGGAACCCCGGGACCGCACCGCCGCGGTACGCCCGTGGACTGTTGCCCCATTCTTGCGCCAGGGTCTTGCCGTCGCGACCGCGGATGTCGATGGTGGACAGGAAGTCCAAGTGATACCCGGTGGCGTAGATGATGACATCGAGATCGATCTGACGGCCGTCGGCGGTGATGATGCCGTCGCCATTCACCTCGGCGGGTTCACTGGCTTCGACATCGACGTGGTCCCGCGTCAGCGCGGCGTAATAGCCGCCGGGATCGCGGATGATGCGCTTGCCGTACGGCGCGAAGTCGGGAGTTACTTTGCGCGCCAATTCGCTTCCCGCACCGAAGGTTCTGTCGATGTACTCCAGACACATCTGCAGCAACACGTCGTTGGCTGCGGAGATCGACAGGTGCGTCTGCGACCATTCCGGATCTTGCAGGATGACCGGGTAATTGTTGTCGGCTGTGCCCCAGTACGACTTGAGTCGATGCCACATCGCATAGAAGGGCAGCACTCGTCCCAGATACCGACGATGCTCGGGAACCTCGTCGGAGAGTCGCCTGCGCGGGGCGACCCAGTGCGGTTGACGCTGAAAGACGGTGAGGTGCTCGACATCATCGACGCAGGCATCGACGATCTGGACGGCCGTGCAGCCGGCACCGATCACCGCCACCCTCTTGCCGGCCAGATCCAACGTCGGGTCCCACCGGGCCGAGTGAACACTGGTTCCGGAGAACGTTTCTCGACCTTTGACGTCGGGAAAGCGCGGCCGATTCAGGTAACCGGCAGCGGTGACGACGACACTCGCATAGTCGAAACTCACCGTGCCGTCGGCAGAGCGGGAGTGGATCTGCCACTGCTGGCGCTGGTCGTCCCACCACAGCGCTTCGACCTCGGTGCCGAATCGGATGTGGCGGCGCAGATCGTGCTTGTCGGCGAGCGCCACGAGATAGGCCTGGTACTCCGCACCTTGCGGGTAGTAATTCGACCAGTTCGGGTTCACCTCCCGCGACAGCGAGTAGTACGCCGACGGTGTATCGACACCGATACCGGGATAGGTCGTGGTCAGCCACGTGCCGCCGACTTCGTCGTTGCGGTCGAAGATCTGGAACTTCACGCCCTCCTCGGCAGCGGCCAGTGCCACCGCGATTCCGGCAATACCGGCGCCGATGATCGCCATCGTCGTCGTCGACGGAATCGGTGTGGTGCGAGGCAGCGTGGGCGCCGACGGCCGGAAGCCGCCCTGCTCGAGAAGCAGGTCGACCTGTTCGTCATCAACCTCGGATCCCAGGGCGATGGGTAGCAATCTGACGAACAGGTCACGGTCGTCGGCGGGGATTGCACCATCCGGCCGGGGCTTGCCCAGGGCAGCCACGATCTCCTCGACCAGCGCATCCGCGGTCTCAGGATCGGTGGTTCCCGCCCGCTCCGGCGGGTCGGGGACATGGTCGATGGTCGTGGCGTACCGGGCGATGACCGACGGGTCACCAGTCATCTGCGCCAGAACGGCCACCAGGACGCCGGGGTCCGCGTGCCGCAAATGTCCACGCAGCGTTTCCACGTCGACGTCGGTGCCCAGCGAAACGACAGGTGATCCCATGCTCATGGCACCCGAGTATCGGCGTCTGGCACGGAGCCAGCGGCGTGGATGTCTACTCAGCGGGAGACTCGACTGCCGCGGCCGGCCGCCCGCCTAGAGTTGCGCCCATGCAGCGCATGCATTACGACGACGACCACCTCGCCTTCGGCGAACTGGCCGGCGATTTCGCCGCCAAGGAGATTGCCCCACACATCGAGTCGTGGGAAGACGCTGGTATCGCGCCACGCGAGGTCTTCGCGGCCGCGGGCGCTGTCGGACTTCTCGGCTTCGCGGCTCCCGAACAGTTCGGCGGCCTGGGCATCAAGGACTTTCGCTACAACCAGATCCTCATCGAGCGGTGCATGACAGCCCACGCGGGCAACGTCGGGCTGAGCTTCGCGGTGCACAACGACATCTGCCTGCCCTATCTTGCCGACATCGGCAACTCCGAACAGCAGCAGCGGTGGCTACCCGGGTTCGTCCGGGGCGAGCTGATCGCCGCGATCGGTATGACGGAACCCGGCGCCGGCTCCGATGTGGCCGGCATCCGCACCAGCGCCGTCGACGCCGGAGACCATTTCGTCGTCAACGGCGCCAAAACCTTCATCACCAACGGGCAGAACGCCGACCTCGTCATCACGGCGGTCCGCACCTCGCCGGATCGCCACCGGGGTTTGACATTGATGGTGATCGAGCGCGGTATGGCCGGGTTCGAACGCGGGCGCAACCTCGACAAGCTCGGCCTGCATTGCCAAGACACCTCAGAGCTGTCGTTCACCGACGTGGCGGTGCCCAAGGCGAACGTTCTCGGTGAGGTGGGCCGGGGCTTCGAATACCTGATGCGCAACCTCGCCCAGGAGCGCATGCAGATCGCAGTGGGCAGTCTGGGCCGGGCCCGCGCGGCATTGCAGTGGACCATCGACTACGTGCGCGAGCGTGTCGCGTTCGGCAAATCCATTGGCGCCCTGCAGAACACGCGATTCGCATTGGCCGATGCGGCCACCGAGGTCGAGGTCGCGGAAGCGTTCGTCGACCGCTGCGTCATCCAGCTGAACGCGGGGCTCTTGACCGCCGCTGATGCGGCGAAGGCCAAGCTGTGGGCGACCGAAATGGAGTTTCGGGTGCTCGATGGCTGTCAGCAGTTGTTCGGCGGCTACGGCTATATGCGGGAGTACCCGATCGCTCGGGCGGCTGTCGACGCCCGGGTCACCAGGGTGTACGGCGGGACGTCTGAGATCATGCGGGAGATCATCGGCCGAGACCTCGCGCTGGACCCCGGCAAGGCGCCGGCGTGAGCCTGGACGACGTGGTCCGCGCCGCGCGCGCTCACGGCCTAGGAGACATTCCGCGACGCTCCGCCCGCCGCTACCCCGACAAAGTCGCCATTGTCGACGGTGACCTGACATTGACGTTCGCCGAGTTCGACCAGCTAGTCGACCGGGCCGCTGCAGCGCTGGCCGACAACGGATTACGGGCCGGCGACCGAGTGGCGCTACTGGCGCGCAACTGCTGGCAGTATGCGGTGCTGGCCTTCGCCACCGCGCGCGCTGGCGTGGTGCTGGTGCCCTTGAACTTCATGCTCACCGCCGAAGAAATCGGCTACATCCTGGGCCACTGTCGCGCAACGGGTTTCATCGTCGAGGTTGATCTCGTCGCCGTGGCCGAAGACGCGATGCGCCACGGCAGCGAGGTCGCGACGAGGATTGCGATCACCAGGGCGGGATCCGCTGTGCCGGCGGGGTGGACCGACCTCGAGAAGTGCCTCACCACGACGTCGCCCCCGCCGACGCCGGATGTCGCGGACGATCAGGTGCTCCGGATCATGTACACCAGCGGTACGGAGTCCCGGCCCAAGGGCGTCATGCACTCGAGCCGCAGTCTGATGTGGCAGTACGTCAGTTCGATTGCTGCGGGATCGATGGCTGTCGAGGATGTCGAGATCCACTCGCTGCCGCTGTACCACTGCGCGCAGTTGGACAACTTCCTCGCGACAGATCTGTACTTGGGTGCGACCAGCATCCTGCTTCCCCGTCCCGACCCCGAGACCGTGTTGCGAACGATCGAGCGCTACACGGTGACCAACTACTTCGCTCCCCCGACAGTCTGGATCAGTCTGTTGCGCAGCCCGGTGTTCGATCAGGTGGATCTGTCGAGCCTGCGGAAGGGCTATTACGGAGCATCGGCGATGCCGACGGAGATCCTGCACGAGATCCGGCATCGACTCCCCAACCTCGCGCTCTGGAACTTCTACGGGCAAACCGAGATCGCACCGCTTGCCTCGGCGCTGGGTCCGGCAGATCAGGAGGCCCACGCGGGAGCCGCCGGACGCCCGGTTCTCAATGTGGAGACCGCCATCCTGGACGAGGCCGATCAACCGGTGCCCCCCGGAATCGTGGGCGAGATCGCCCATCGGAGCCCGCATCTCATGCTCGGTTACCTCGATGACCCGCAGAAGACGGCCGACGCGTTCCGTGGCGGGTGGTTCCATTCCGGCGATCTCGGCTTTTACGACGACGGCGGCTTCCTCCATGTTGTGGACCGGAAGAAGGACATGATCAAGACCGGCGGAGAGAACGTGGCCAGCCGCGAAGTCGAGGAGGTGCTCTATCTGCACGCCGGTGTCGAGGAGGCCGCGGTGTTCGGGCTGGCGCACCCCGTCTGGGTGGAAGCCGTGGTTGCCGCTGTGGTTCCGCGCGCGGGTGCGGCGTTGACCGAGGACGAGGTACTCGCCCACTGCCGGACGCACCTTGCCGGATTCAAGACCCCCAAGCACGTCTTCTTCGTCAGCGAGCTACCGAAGAACCCGAGTGGAAAGCTGCTCAAGCGCGATCTCCGGGAACGGTTCAGCCTGCCGGTTTGACGGTGTTCCACTGAACGGGCAGCAATGTTCTTTCCCCTTGTGAACGCGAGTTGACTCAGGTGTATGAGCAACGAGATCACTGCGCCCGAGGTTCAGGAATTCATCGCCGGTTTCTGGTACCACTACGACCAGGGTCACTTCGACGAAATCGGTGTCCGCCTCGGCGACGAGATGGAATACCTGAGCAGGTCCGACTCGGGGAATTGCCCGTTCGAGCATCTGCTGGCAGCCGAACTGCACGGCAAGGCCGAAACGCTCGCCTGGCTGACCGCTCACCGCAACGAGAACCCGTACCCGTGCCGGCACCACGCCACCAACATCTTTCGCACGGGTGTCGACGGTGACGTGACCTCCGTCCGGTTCTATCTGTTCGTCAACCAGATCACGAACAACGTCCCGTTCGCGGTCTCGAGCGGGCTCGTCGACGTCGGCATCCGCCGCTCAAACGAGGGGCTTGTTTTCACGTCGATGACCGTGGTGCTCGATGCGGAGGATTCGATTCCGTTCGAACAGCACGCGGCCAATTCGGCGATCAGTACCCAACCGGCGTGACCGCTCGCGAGATCTTCGGCGGCGGCGTCGCAGTCATCACCGGTGCCGGCGCGGGGATCGGTGCCGGGTTGGCCCGTCACGCCAGTTCTTTGGGCATGACCGTGGTGCTGGCCGACATCGACGCCGCAGCGGTGGCAGCGCTTCGCACAGAGCTCACTGCGGCAGGCGGATCGGCGATCGACGCGGTGTGCGACGTACGCGACGCCGATGCCGTCCAAGCTCTGGCCGACGACGTCTACCGCGAGCTCGGTGATGTCCGACTGCTGGTCAACAACGCCGGAGTCGAACAGTTCGGTTACCTCTGGGACACCCCGGTGGACAACTGGCAGCGGGTCGTGGACATCAACATCAGCGGCGTCTTCAACGGAATTCGGGCCTTCCTGCCGCGGATGATGGCGACCGACGCGCCGGCGTGGGTGTGGAATCTGTCCTCGATCGGCGGCGTCGCGGTGGTTCCCCTTCAAGCGCCCTACATCATGAGCAAGCACGCGGTGCTCGCATTGACCGAGTGTCTGCACCTCGAGGTGCAAGCCGCCGGTCACGGCCACCATGTGCATGTCCAAGCAGTGCTGCCAGGTGCCGTGGCATCCAATATCTTCTCCTCCGCCGGCGGAGTGCACTCCGGTGACACCGGTGCCGCCGAAGCACAACGGACCGCGATGCTCGAGATCAAGGCCGAAGCCATGGACCCGCTGAGCGCCGCCGACGTGGTCTTCGAACAAGCCGCGGACAACCGGTTCTATCTGCTCACCCAACCCGACTATGTCGGATCGGCGATGGCAGAACGGGCCCGCGTGTTGACGAATCAAGAAGCGCCGCAACTGCGCTCGCAACGCCGCTTCGACCCAGCCCAGCACTGACATGCGAATGCCCCAGCTCGATCCCGACGCCGCAGCCCGCGTCGCCTCATTCGGCGAGCCGGTCGCGATGCGCATTCGAGGGTTGGCCGCGGTTCGGGCCGGACTCGAATCCGCACCGCTGCCCGATATGCCACCGATGGCCGAAATCCTCGACGTGGCAGCTCCCGGCCCGGCCGGCCCGATCCCGTTGCGGCTCTACCGGCCCACCGCCGAGCCGGACCCGCCGGTGCTGGTATATCTGCACGGCGGCGGGTTGGTGATGGGCAGCAACCATTCGTTCGAACCGCTGGCACGGGAATTGGCCCATGCCAGCGGCGCAGCGGTCGTCGCCGTCGAGTACCGGCTCGCACCCGAGTCACCGCCTCCTGCGCAGTTCGACGACGCCTACGCCGCTACGGAATGGGTTGCCGCCCAAGCCAACAGCCTCGGCCTCGACGGGCGGCGACTGGCGATCGTCGGTGACAGCGCCGGCGGATCATTGGCGGCCGCCGTAGCGCTGGCCGCCCGCGACCACAGCGGACCCAGGATCTGCGCTCAGGTGCTGCTGTATCCCGGCCTGGACCGCGACATGGGTGCGGAGTCCATCACCTCCATGCCGGACGCGCCCTTGCTGCGTCACGACGACATCCTGTACATGCACGAACTCGTCGATCGCGGAGTCGGGGCGCCGCACGATGCCTACCAAATCCCGTCCTACGCAGACGATTTGGCCGGCCTTCCAGCGACCATCATGGTCACCGGTGAGTGTGACCCGATTCGGGACTGGGGAGAACGCTACGCACACCGCCTGCGTGACGCCGGCGTGCAGACCACCCTGACCCGCTATCCCGGTATGTATCACGGCTTTCTGATGCGTTCTGATGCGACGGCACGCGGTCGCTTGGCGATCTCCGAGATCGGCGCGTTGCTTCGCGCCAAATTTGTCCATCTTCGCAACGAATCTCCCGATCAACGGACCCTGAGCTGATCATCCGGCCTGGCGCTGCCCACAATCGAAGACCTCACCATCCAAGGAGATCATCATGCTGACCGATGAGCATCGTCTGGAACTGTCCGACATCCTGCGGCCGGTGGCCCCGCCGCGCGAGCTCACCGACATCTACACCGCCGATCAGCGTCGGCGACTGCTCGACGTCGTCCACCATGAGGGCCCCTGGAAGCTCATCATCGCTCAGCATTTCGCCTCGGCCGACGAACTGATGGCCACCATGAGTGGCGCGTTCCCAGAGGGCTTCACGCCGTCGCTGGATCTGTTCCTGACTCCGACCTTCCGCGGCTACCTCGCCGAATACGGCACCGTGCTGTACCCGGAACTGCACGATTGCTTCTACAACGCCGGTTTCATCGAGCACGCCAAGAGCTACTGGAATGCGCAGTACGCCAAGCCGGAGATGATGCTCTTCAACATCAACGGCCCATGCGCGAATCGCGACCCCGGACACCTGGACTCGCCCAGCTTCCGCGGCGTGCGCCACTCGAATGCTCCGACCTGGCTGTGCAGCGTGATGGGTAAGTCCGGGCTGTTCACCGATTACCTGATCAAGATGGCCCAGGTCATCACGTGGTTCTCGCTCGACGAAGGATCCGGCTTCACCTACTGGCCCGACGGCCCTCTCAAGCCGCCCGCGCGCGTCCTGCCGCCGATCAACAACCGCGGCGTCGTCGTACAGAACGAAATGATGATGCACCGTGGTGAGGCCAATGGTCCCCTGGATGAACAGATTCCGGCCGGCCTCCAATTCGACACCGTCTTTGCCGGCGACCCTGCCGACCGGGATCAGTGGTTGCTCAAGAACGGTGACGACGTCATCGCGCGCCACCACACCGACGAGTTGCGGTTCCTCGTGCACTGGTCGGCAGAAGTGTTCTCCGACTTCGACGAACTGAAGAAGAACATGGACGGCACCGACGACATCACGATCGAGGGCGCGATCGGAATGATGGTCGACGACCTCAAGGGCAAGGGCATCACGCTGGACGTGCCGGGCGAACCGTTGCACGATCCAGCGTTCATCGGAGCGCTCAACGCCGCCTACGATCTCGGCGGACCGACCAGTTATCCCGATGAAGCCCCGGTGAGTGCTTTTCAGTTCGCATAATGACCCGGTGGATTCCGACTCTCTGACGCTTCTGCTCGACGAACGAGCCATCGAGCGGGCGCTGATCCTGTTTGCGCGTGCGATGGATGAACGCGACTGGGACACGGTGGGGCGCATCCTTGCCGACGATGCCGAAGGTGACTTCGGCACCGGACGGGTGGCTGGACGC
This sequence comes from Mycobacterium sp. BK086, assembly GCA_004362315.1. Lineage (GTDB taxonomy): Bacteria > Actinomycetota > Actinomycetes > Mycobacteriales > Mycobacteriaceae > Mycobacterium. The sequence goes on along the minus strand of SNWL01000005.1, from coordinate 439,753 downwards.
TCCGCTGTCATCGGCCTCGTCCGCGGCTACTTGGACAACTGCGGAGTCACCCAGCACCTGCTCGGCAATATCGTGATCGACATATCGGGCGATCGGGCCACCAGCCGGGCCTACATCCGCGACGTTCACCTGGACTCGACCAACGATCCAGCGACCCGGATGTACACCCTCGGCGATTACCGCGACACCTGGCGGCGAGCGGCCGACGGATCCTGGCAGCTGGTCGAGCGGGTGAAGATCAATCGCGGGTTCGTCGGCACGCTTGAGGTGTTCGAGGCGAAGTCTCGCTGACTGCCCCTCAGTCGATCAGAGAGTGTTGTCGAGAACCGGTACCGACCCCGCCTTCACGGCATCGACGATCGAGCCGCCGAGCGCTGAGCAGGCCAGAAACACGCCCCCGGCGCCGTTCTCCGCTAATTGAGTTGCACTACAACGCTCTTCGCACCGCTCTAAGGCGGGGGCAGTCCACTGCACGCTGGTCTGATTCCAGCTGCTCTTTCGGACCTGCACGCCGGCGCCACAGCGCACACACGTCACCGGGACCATCGGCGCGTCGTCGAGCCGGATGTCGGGGCGGACCGTCATCATCCCCCCACTGACCCGGATGCCGCCTTCTGGGTGGCCAGGTTGGCTTCCACTTCCTTCATCCACGCCGCGGTGGGCTGCGTGGTGTCGAGCTCGAACTCGAAGCGGTCCACCATGTCTGGGTTGACATCGGCGACGTCGACATAGAACTGCTCGTACCACCGCCGCAGTTGGTACACCGGCCCGTCCTCTTCCACCAGCAGCGGATTGTCGATCCGGGTCTTGTTGCGCCAGATCTCGACGTCCTGCTCGAAGCCCATCTTCACGAAGTCCCCGAGACCGATCGCCGTCTGCATCGCAAGGTCGTCCGGCAGCTCGGCCGACTTCTTGACGATGATTCCGTATTGCAGCACAAAAGAATTCGCGTCGATCGGATAGTGGCAGTTGATCAGAACCGTGTGGTGGTCGACATCGGTGTAGTGGTAGGTCAAATCGTCGATCATGAACGAAGGACCGTAGTACGACGCTACCGACGTCGTTCCCAGCATCTGCGTCTCGCCGGGCTCCCCGATATCGGGACGCCCGGCGCTGTTCATGTACTGCGTCGCGACGGTGCCCTCGAAGATGTTCTTGAAGTGGGTCGGTAGCGATCCGTGAATGTAGAAGAAGTGCGCCATGTCCACGACGTTGTCGATGATCTCCCGGCAGTTGGTGTGCACCACGGTGGTGTACCAATGCCAATCAGTCCAGTCGTCGCTGCCGGCGCCCTCGATGCGCGGGATCGTCACATCTGCCGGCGGCGCATTGCGTTCCGGGTCATTCCAGACGAACAGCATCCCGTCCTGCTCGAGGGTCGGCCACGACGCCGTGCGCGCCAACCGCGGAGTGCGCTTGCTGTAGGGCACCAGCTTGCACTTGCCGTCTCCGCCCCACCGCCAGTCGTGGAACGGGCAGGCGATCTCGTTGCCCTTCACCGTGCCCTGCGACAAGTCGCCACCCATGTGGCGGCAGTACCCGTCGAGCACGTTGATGGCGCCGTCTCCACTACGGAACACCACGAGTTTCTGACCGAAAGCGTTGATCTGATGCGGCTTCCCGTCACTGAAATCGCGGACCAGGCCCAGGCAGTGCCATCCCCGGGCAAAGCGGGCGGGCACCGACCCTGCCTCGATCAACCGAACTTCGTCGGCCTCGGAATGCGTCGTCATCTTGCGTCCGTCCTTCGATCGATGGATGCGCGGCGTGATGTCACCATTCAACGTCGCAGAAATGCCGCCCGGACGTCTGCGTTCCGCTCAAAGGGAGGCGGGATTCAAATTTCGCTCATCCGGCCTTATCGTCGGTAATTGTGACCGCTACCAGCCACAACACTGTCCCGACCGGCCTGGCCATCGCCGACACCGAGGTGGATCTCCTCGTCGTCGGGTCCGGCACCGGACTCGCCGCTGCGCTGGCCGGCCACGAGCAGGGATTGTCGGTGCTGGTGGTCGAAAAGTCGTCACGCGTGGGCGGTTCGACCGCCCGCTCCGGCGGTGCCCTGTGGTTTCCGTCCAGCCGCGTGATCGAAGAATGCGGCGGCGTCGACTCCGCTCCACGGGCCCAGACCTACCTCGACGCTGTCGTTGCCGGCTCCGCGCCGCGCGAGAGGTCGGCAGCGTTTCTCAAGCGGCTGCCCGCGACGATCGACATGCTGCGCCGCACCACACCAATGAAGATGTTCTGGGCCAAGGAGTACTCCGATTACCACCCCGAGAAACCCGGTGGCTCGGCGGCTGGGCGCACCTGTGAATGCCGCCCACTCGACACCGCGATGCTGGGCGAGCACCTGCCCGATCTGCGTCCCGGGGTGATGGAGGCCAGCATCCCGATGCCGACCACCGGCGCGGACTACCGCTGGATGAACCTCATGAGCCGGGTCCCTCGCAAAGGAATCCCCACCATCGTCAAGCGGCTCGCTCAGGGCGTCGGCGGTCTTGCGCTCGGTAGGCGGTACGCGGCCGGCGGGCAAGCCCTGGCTGCCGGATTGTTCGCCGGTGCGATCCGTGCCGGAATCCCGATCTGGCTCGACACGGAGCTCACCGAACTCGTGACGGACGGCTCTGACGTCACCGGGGCGGTCGTGGCACACGGCGGTAAGACCGTCACGATCACCGCGCGGCGCGGCGTCGTGCTCGCGGCCGGCGGCTTCGACCACAACATGGAGATGCGCTGGAAGTTCCAATCCGAAAGCCTCGGGCCGAATTTCAGCCTGGGTGCCGAATCGAACACCGGCGACGCGATCCGCATCGCCGGGGACATCGGCGCTGACACCGCGCTCATGGACCAATCGTGGTGGTTCCCCGCCGTCGCGCCATTGCCCGGTGGGGCCCCTGCGGTGATGCTTGCCGAGCGGTCGCTACCCGGGTCGTTCATCGTCGACCAGAACGGGCATCGGTTCGCCAACGAATCGACCGACTACATGAGCTTCGGCCAGCGCATCCTGGCGCTGCAGGCGGCCGGAACACCGGTGGAGAACATGTGGATCGTCTTCGATCAGCGATACCGCAACAGTTACGTCTTCGCGGCCGAACTGTTCCCGCGGATGCCGATCCCCCAACGCTGGTATGACGCCGGAATCGCGGTCCGAGCAGACGATTTCACCACTCTGGCCCAGAAGATGGGTGTGCCCGCCGATACCTTCCACGCGACGGTAGCCCGCTTCAACGAGCATGCGTACGCCGGTGAGGATCCGGATTTCGAGCGCGGCCGAAGCGCATACGACCGCTACTACGGTGATCCCACCGTCACCCCGAACCCGAACCTGCGGCCGCTGGTCAAGGGGCCGTTCTACGCGGTGAAGATGGTGCTGAGTGATCTGGGAACGTGCGGCGGTCTGCGCGCCGACGACCACGCCCGCGTCATCCGGGAAGACGGGACCGTCATCAACGGGCTGTACGCGATCGGCAACACCGCCGCCAACGCGTTCGGCAACACCTATCCAGGCGCAGGCGCGACGATCGCGCAGGGCTTGGTATTCGGTTACATCGCCGCCCTTGACGCCGCCGCCCGGACCTAAGCGTCGTCAGCGTCGGCTCTGCGCTCGATCTCATACCAATAAGCCGGATCCGGCCACGGAATCTTGCCGCCCTCACCAACTTTCGGGAAGTTGGCCTCCGCTTCGTCGAGATCCTTGATCAGTTTCAGCGTCAGTTCCCGCTCGGACGAGTAGTAGCGATCTGCCCAGTCCAGCGCGATCTTGGCGTACGCCCAGGACGGATCGGCCGCGGCCCATTTTGCTTCCTTCGCCGCGTCACGCTGCATGGTGTCGATGTAGGCGATGTGCTCCTGCAGCATCTGCTTGAGCGAGGCGGGATCACTCAAATGCCCCAGCGTGACGCGCAGGATCGCCGGGTGTTTGAGCGACGGCGGTTCCACCGGAGCTTCGCGCGCCCACCTCGTCACCGCGTCCATACCGGAGGAGGTGATCTTGTACAGGCGCCGATTGCGCGGGCCGTCGCCGTCCACTCGGGAGGTGAGCAGACCCAGCTTTTCGAGCTTCTTCAGTTCGGAGTAGATCTGACTGAACGCCGGGCTGCCGTAGTAGTACCGCATGCTCCAGTCGATCCACTTGCGAATGTCATAACCGGAGAGCTCGGTCTCATACGAGAGCATCCCGAGCAGCGCCCACGCGGTCGCGGACAGCGACGGCTGATCTGCCGACTCGGGTTCAGACACGCTACAAGGGTATCAACCCAGGTCACGCGGGTGAGATCTCACCGACCGCTGGCCGGGAGGCCGTGTTGCACAGCCGTTTCATCGGCCCAACAGTTCTAGAGGTGTCCACCCATCGCGACGACGAGGTACCCGAGGCGCTCTACGCAGCCCTGACCGACTCCGTTCGCCGGCTCGTCGATCTGACCATCCGCAGCCACGCCGATGCCGGTCGCATCGCGTCGGCGAAGTGCTTCGTCGACGCGGCCGTCGACGAACTCGGCAGCATCGTGGGGCAGGAATCGTTCGGTGTACAACACGATGCCGATGGACGTCCCCGCGCATGGGGCAATGCGGTCATCGGCTTGCGCAACGCGTTGGCCCCTCCCCTATTGGTGCATCGCGAAGAGGACGGAAGTGTCTGGGCGGACGTCACCTTGGGCGCCGCCTATGAGGGCCCCCCGGGCCAGGTGCACGGCGGCATCTGTGCGCTGCTGCTCGATCACGTTCTCGGCGCGACAGCACACAAGCCGGGCAAGCCGGCAGTCACCGGAACCCTCACCCTGCGTTACGAGTTGGGCACCCGGCTCGGACCGGTACGGGCCGAAGCCCACGTCGACCGAACCGAGGGAGCCAAGACCTACGCGGTCGGGCATCTGTCGACCCCGGACGGCGTCACCGTGCGTGCGGAGGGAGTGTTCATCCACCCGCGGACTGTGTGACCCGACCTAGAGCTGTATTGGACACCAGCGCACCGCGCTGATAGGACAGGCACATGCCGCTCGCTCGAACCGCTGATCTCGTCACCGCCGCCTACCGCGAGGGCTCGGGGATACTCGCCTGCAACGTCATCACGCTCGAACACGCCGAGGCCATCGTCACAGGAGCCGAACACGTTGGCAGGCCGGTGATCTTGCAGATCAGCGAGAACGCCGTGAAATTTCATCACGGCAGGCTGCAGCCGATCGCCGCAGCGGCCTGCGCGGTTGCCGATGCCGCAACGGTCGACATCGCGGTGCATCTCGACCACGTCGAGGATGCCCGACTCTTGCATGCATGCGCCTCCACCGGCGTGTCGTCCGTCATGTTCGATGCGTCCACCCTGGACTATGCCGCCAACGTCGCTGCCACGAAAGCCGCAGCGCAATGGGCACATCGAGAAGGCATGTTCCTGGAAGCCGAGCTCGGCGAGGTCGGCGGCAAGGACGGCGCACATGCCCCGGGCGTACGCACCGACCCCGACGAAGCCGTCGAGTTCGTCGCGGCGACGGGGGTCGATGCATTGGCAGTGGCGGTGGGCAGCTCCCACGCGATGTCGGAGCGCAGCGCCACCCTGGATTTCGATCTCATCAGGCGCCTGCGCGCGGCGATACCGGTTCCGCTTGTGCTGCATGGTTCTTCGGGTGTTCCGGACAGCGATCTGCGCCAGTCCGTCGAGGCGGGAATCACCAAGATCAATGTGGGCACGTTGCTCAACGTCCGCTTCACCGCCGCGGTACGTGATTACCTGGCCGCCGACCCACGCGTCAACGATCCTCGCCGATACCTCGCCCCGGCGCGCGATGCAATCGCCGAGGCGGTGTCGACGCTGATCTCGGCGATCCAGGGGTAGCCTCAGGCGTCGCCCACCTCGACGACATGCACGCGTACGCCCGCGGCGAGGATCCGCTCCAACTGAGCCGGATCTGCGGTGGAGTCGGTGACCACGTGGTCAATCTCGTTGAGTGTCACCATCTTTGCGAGGGTGACCTTGCCGATCTTGGAGCCGTCGACGGCAACGACGACCTGTTGCGCGCTGGCGGCCATCGCCATCGCCGTACGCGCCTCGGCCTCGTCGAACGTGGTCGCCCCAACCTCCGCCGACATCCCGTCGGCACCAAGCACCGCGGTGCCCACGTTGATCACCTGGAACGCGTGCTCAGACATCGGGCCGACCGCTTCCAACGAATTCGCCCGTACCAGACCGCCTGTCACGATCACCTTCATGTGAGCGTCGACGGCGCAATCAGCGGCGATCGTCAGGGAATTCGTCACGATCGTCATCTGTGGGCGGCCCTTGAGCGATCGCGCAACCTCGCCGGTGGTGACGCCGCCGGTCAACGCCACCGCTTGGGGGCCGGCAGGCACCAATGCGGCGGCATGCTGCGCGATCCGCCGTTTGATGGCGATCGTCCGGTGATCCCGCAGCCGCACCGGAATCTCGCTGCCGCTGGGGTCGAGTGCCCGGGCCCCGCCGTGGGTCCGGACCAGAAGCCCCTGTTCCTCGAGCTCGCTCAGATCGCGACGGAGCGTGGCGGCCGACACCCGCAATTCAGCGCGAAGAACCTGCGAATCGACCTCGCCGCGCGAACGCAGAAGCGACAGCACCTCGCGCATCCGGTCGGTGCGTCTGATCGACATGGCGGCGCCCTCCTTCGACAAGCAGTCAGTGCGTTCGGTCAAACGATCAGTTTTAGTGATCACTTGACGGCGTTGCATTGCGCACTCTGAGCGAGCTTCCCATGATCAACCAATGTTGCAAATGTCCGGGCAGCGGACGAGCTGGCTGACCGACACGATTCACCGGCACAAGTCCGGCGACGCGGTCGGCGTCTACTCCGTGTGCTCGGCACACCCCACTGTCGTCGAGGCGGCCATCGTGCAGGCCGCCGCCGATGGCACTCATGTGCTCATCGAGGCCACGTCGAATCAGGTCGACCAATTCGGCGGCTACACCGGGATGCGTCCGCCCGAGTTCCGCGACCTCGTATTCGAGATCGCCGACCGACAAGGATTTCCGCGCGAGCGCGTCGTCCTCGGCGGCGACCATCTCGGCCCCAACCGCTGGCAACACGAAACCGCAGCCGCCGCAATGGAAAAGGCCGACACACTCATCGTCGCCTATGTCCAGGCCGGTTACACCAAGATTCACCTCGACTGCAGCATGTCCTGTGCCGACGACCCAGAAGTCCTCGACGACACCGTCGTCGCCGAACGCACCGCCCGGCTGATGCGGATCGCCGAGGACACCGCCCACGTCACAGGTATCCAGCCCCCCACCTACGTCATCGGCACCGAAGTACCGGTTCCGGGCGGCGCGCACGAGACCCTCGGTGTCCTCACCCCGACACCGGCCGACCGGGCTCGCCGGACCATTGCCGCGCACCGCGTTGCCTTCGCCGATCAGGGACTCGACCACGTCTGGTCACGCGTCATGGCGCTGGTCGTGCAGCCCGGCGTCGAATTCGACCACCTGCAGGTCATCGACTACCGACACCATGCCACCGCGGATCTGCGGCATGTTCTCGACGACCAGAAGTTTCTGGTCTTCGAGGCGCACTCCACCGACTACCAGCGCCCGGCGCAACTCAAAGAACTGGTCGAAGACCACTGGGCCGTGCTGAAGGTCGGACCGGGGCTGACGTTCGCGATGCGCGAAGCTCTGTTCGCCCTCGCCATGATCGAGAACGAGGTCGTTCCGCAGCCTGAGCGATCGAACCTGATCGAGGTCCTGGAGCGCCGCATGCTCGCCAGCCCGGGGTACTGGCAGGGCTACTACGAGGGCGACCCGGAGACTCAGCGAATGGCACGGCGCTACAGCTACAGCGACCGGCTGCGCTACTACTGGGCCGATGACGAGGTCGACGCCGCACGCCGCACCCTGCTGGAGAACCTCGACCGCGTCGGGATTCCGTTGCCGCTCGTCAGCCAGTTCCTGCCCAACCAGTACGACCGGATCCGCGCCGGCGACATCGAGCCGACCGCTCAGTCGCTCGTGATCGATCGCATCCGCGACGCGATGCGTCCCTACGCCCGAGCAGTGAGTGGAGTGACCGCATGACACACGCCGTACCGGCCCAAGAAGACGGCGGCGCAACGATTCTCGAGATCGGCCAGCAGCCCGATGTCTGGCGCGAGGTCGCCATGCGCAGCGACCCAGCCGTCGATGGATTCCTGAGCGATCTCACCGCGCGCTCCGATCTCCGAATCATCTTGACCGGGGCCGGCAGCTCGGCCTTCATCGGCGAGATCGCGGCCGCCGCCCTCCGGCGCCATCTCGGCCGTCGCGTCGACGCGATCCCCACCACGAGCATCGTCGCCAGCCCACTGGACTACCTCGAACCGACAACTCCGACGCTGATGGTGTCTTTCGGCCGGTCCGGAAACAGCCCGGAGAGTGTCGCCACGACCGCGCTCGCCGACGAACTCATCGACGACGTCTGGCATCTGGTGATCACCTGCGACGCCGACGGCGCGCTCGGCAGGGCGCATGGCGGCCGGTCGCGATCGCGCGTTGTCGCGACACCGGAGCGCACCAACGACACCGGCTTTGCGATGACGTCGAGCCTGACCTCGATGCTGTTGACGTGCCTTCGACTGCTGGGACCCGCGACCGCCGAAGACGGTGAGGCGCTGGCCCGGGCGGCCGAGCAGCTGGCAGGCCGGCAGGCCGATATCAAGGCCCTCGCCCAGGCCAAGAAACAGCGCTTCTTCTACCTCGGCAGCGGACCGCTGGCCGGACTGGCGCGGGAATCCGCGCTGAAAATGCTGGAACTGACGGCCGGCGAAGTCGTCACCTATTTCGATTCACCACTGGGCTTCCGGCATGGGCCGAAGTCGGCACTCGACGGCGACACGCTCGCCATCGTCTACGTCTCCGCCGACCCGTACACCCAGCGCTACGACCTCGACATCGTCGCCGAGATCCGCGCGCAACTGGGCACTGACGCCGTCACGGTGATCAGCAGCGCCGCCATCCCCGACGCTCTCGTGTTGTCAGGCCTCGACGGGCTCGACGACGCCCTCATCGCATTGCCCTATCTGGTGTTCGCGCAGTATCTCGCGTTGTTCACCGCGCTCGAACACGGCAAGACACCGGACAACCCCTTCCCCTCGGGTGAGGTCAATCGCGTTGTACAAGGCGTCACGATCTATCCGATGACGCAGAACGGACGGTAGCCATGGCCAGATATCTCGGGGTCGACGGCGGCGGATCGAAGACGGCGCTGGCGCTCATCGACGACAGCGGTCGCGTCCTTGCCCGGGCGACGGCGCCCACGTCGTATTACTTCAACGACGGCTTCGAGATCGTCGAAAAGTCGCTCGCGCAAGGTGTTACGGAGGTCTGCGGGCAGGCGGGAATCGAGACGGCCGACATCGACGCCGCCTTCTTCGGACTGCCCGGCTACGGCGAAGCCAGCAGCGACATCGAACAGCTCGACAGAGTCCCAGCGGGCGTGCTCGGCCACGACCGCTACAGCTGCGACAACGACATGGTCTGCGGCTGGGCCGGATCGCTTGCCGGCGAAGACGGCATCAACGTCATCAGCGGAACCGGCTCGATGACGTACGGCGAACGCCTCGGCGTCGGCCATCGCGTCGGTGGCTGGGGTGAACTCTTCGGCGACGAGGGCTCCGCGTATTGGATTGCCACCCAAGGCCTCAACGCATTCTCCCGGATGAGCGACGGCAGGTTGGCCCAAGGCCCGCTGCACGGGCTGATGAGGGCCCGTCTCGAGGTCTCCGGCGATCTCGACGTCGTCAGCCTGGTCATCGACACCTGGAAGGGCAACCGCAGCAAGATCGCCGCACTGGCCACAACGGTCTGCGAGGCCGCGGAGTCGGGTGATGCCACGTCGGCACGCATTCTGAATGCGGCGGTCGATGAGCTCGTGGTGCTGATCGAAACGACCCGCGCGCTGGTGGGATTCACCTCCGAGGAGACAGTTCCGGTGTCCTACTCGGGCGGAATGTTCTCCAATGCCGGCTTTCTCGCGCAGTTCGTCACCACGTTGCAGAACTCCTCGGCCAGCTACGGCCTGCAGACTCCCCGGCTCGACCCCGCGGTGGGCGGCGCGCTCTACGCCGCCAAGCACAGCGGACATCCGCTGAGCCCGGCTGCCGTGCAACATCTTTCCGACAACAACCCGACGAGGTGACGTCACCATGACCACGACCGCAACGCGGACCCGAAGTTGGATCTTCTACGCGACCCTGCTCATCCTGTTCTGGGGTGTCTGGGGCGCGTTCTCCGCCCTGCCGTCGTCGAAGTACGGCTACCCCGACGAGATGATCTACAGCATCTGGGCGTTGACGATGATCATCCCCGCCGCGTTCGCGCTCCGCGGTCAGCAGTGGGACCGTCGCCCGGCCGCCGCCATCTACGGCCTGCTGATCGGACTCACCGGTGCGGGCGGCCAGCTGATCCTGTTTCAGGCACTGACCATGGGTCCGGCCTACCTCATCTTCCCGATCGTCTCCATCTCCCCCGCGATCACCGTCATCATGGCGATGGTCCTTCTGCGCGAACGTATCTCACCGCTCGCCGTAGTCGGTCTCATCCTTGCATTGGCGGCGATCGTCCTGTTCACCGTCACCGGCGGCGACTCCGAGGGGTCGTCGGGTCCGTGGCTGCTGCTGTCGATCCTGATCTGCGTGGCGTGGGGCGTACAGGCATACTTCATGCGCAAAACCGCGACGATCGGTATCAACGAGGCCACCACGTTCGGATGGATGACGATCAGCGGGCTGATCCTCATCCCGGTCGCACTGATCTCGCTCGGCGGAATTCCGACCGACTTTCCCTGGCAGGCACCCGCATTGACGGCAGCCACCCAGGTGCTCAACGCGATCGGGGCGTTGTTCCTGGTGATGGCCTTGGCCCGCGGGAAGGCGTCGATCGTCGCGCCGACGACGAATGCCCTTGCGCCCGCGCTCACCGTGGTCATCTCACTCGTCGCCTATCAGACGCTGCCCACGCCGTACGGGGCAATCGGCATCGTCCTCGCACTTGTCGGCTCGACGCTCATGGTCTACGCCGACGAGAAGCGCGGCGAGTCGCTCACCGAGGCGGTGCGATGAAACCCACCGTCGTCATCATCGGGGCGGGCAGCGTCGAGTTCACCCGCGAACTGCTCGGCGACATCCTGTCGTTCCCGGAGCTGGGATCGACACGAGTGGTCTTGCACGACATCGACAGCGAGCGACTACACACCGCCGAGGCGATCGCCCGGGCCACCGCCACGACGGCGGGCGTCGATCCCGAGATCGTCGCCACCCTTGATCGGCGCCGCGCTCTCGATGGCGCGACCTACGTCATCAACGTCATCCAGGTCGGCATGCATGAAGCCACCGTCCGTGACTTCGAGATCCCGGCGCGCTACGGGCTCAACCAGACGATCGGTGACACGATCGGGGTCGGCGGAATCTTCCGTGGCTTGCGGACATTTCCGGTTCTGGCCGGCATCGCGCGGGATATGGCCGAGGTGTGCCCCGATGCCTGGCTGCTGAACTACACCAACCCGATGGCGATGAACATCTCGTTCCTGCGTGCTGTCGCGCCGAACCTCAAAGTACTGGGTCTGTGCCACTCCGTGTACTGGACGATGGTCGGGTTGTGCGAGCTCATCGGCGTGCCCTACGACGACGTGTCCTACTGGTCGGCCGGGGTCAACCACCAGGCGTGGGTGCTCCGGTGGGAACGCGCCGGCGAGAATCTCTATCCGCTGCTGGACGAACGCATCGCGGCCGATCCCGAACTGCGCAGGCGCGTGCGGGTCGACATGTACCGGCGGCTGGGCTACTACCCCACCGAAACCAGCGAGCACAGCAGCGAATACGTCGGTTGGTATCTGCACAACCCGGCCGAGATCGAACGGCTGCGCATCAACGTCGGTGAGTACGTGTCGATCAGCGAGGCCAACCTCGCCGAATACGACCGTGTGCGAACCGAATTGGCGGGCAGTCAACCGCTGCCGATCGACACCAGTTCGACGGAGTATGCCCCTCAGGTGATCCACTCGCTGGAAACCGGGACCCCGAGGGTCATCTCGGCCAACGTCATCAACGACGGCCTGATCACCAACCTGCCAGACGGGCTCGCGGTCGAGGTGCCGACGCTGGTGGACTCCCTCGGCGCGCACCCGATGAAAGTGGGCGACCTGCCACCGCAGTGCGCCGCCCTCAACCGCAGTTTTCTCGGACCGGTGGACCTGACGGTGCGCGCGGCCGTCGATGGCGATCCGCGCCTGGTCCGCGCCGCGGCCATGGTCGACCCCAACACCGCGGCAACGCTGACCGTCGAACAGATCTGGTCGCTGTGCGACGAATTGACCGCCGCACACGGCGATCTCCTCCCCCCGCCCCTTCGCTTCACCCCCGGCTCGGCCAACCAAGGAGTGTCACTGTGATTCGACGTACGTTGTGCATCCCCCTGATCGCCATCCTTGCCGTCGTCCTCGCCGCGTGCGGTGGTGGTGGCGGCTCGTCGGGCCCCACCGAGATCTCGGTGTGGCACGGCTATCAAGACACCGAGGGCGAGGTGTTCAAGAGCTTGGTCGAGCAATACAACAAAGAACATCCGGACGTGAAGGTGTCCGAGCTGTACTCGTCGAATGACCTTGTGCTGCAGAAGGTGCTGACGGCGGTGCGCGGCAACAGTGCACCGGATGTGGCCTACATGTTCGGCTCCTGGTCGCCGAACATCGCCAAGATCCCCTCGCTGGTGAACATGGCCGACGAGGTGCGCAAACCCGACTGGAAGTGGGACGACTTCTACGAAGCCGAGCGCAAGGCGGCGACGGTCGGCGACAAGGTCGTCGGCGTGCCCGCGTTGGTCGACAACCTGGCGATCGTCTACAACAAGAAGCTGTTCGCCGACGCCGGTGTCGCACCACCGACGCCGGAGTGGACCTGGGACGACTTCCGTGCCGCAGCGGCCAAACTGACCGATCCCGCCAAGGGGCAGTTCGGTTGGCTGATCCCCGCCGACGGCAGCGAAGACACGGTGTGGCACTACGTTCCGATGCTGTGGGAGGCCGGCGGTGACATCCTCAATTCGGACAACACCAAGGCGGCCTTCAACTCCGAGGCCGGCGTCAGAGCGCTGACGACACTGCAGCAGATGGCGGTGACCGACAAGTCGCTCTACCTGGACACCACCAACGAGAACGGGCCGAAACTGATGAACAGCGGCAAGATCGGCATGCTCGTCACCGGCCCGTGGGACCTGTCCCAACTCTCCGACATCGAGTACGGCGTCCAGGTCATGCCCACCTACCCGGGTTCGAGCGGCGGCCATCAGACCATCGCCGGGCCCGACAATTGGGTGGTATTCAACAATGGCGACAAGCGCAAGCAGGCCGCGATCGACTTCGTCAAGTGGCTGTCGGCGCCCGAACAAGTCAAGAAGTTCTCTTTGGGCACAGGCGATCTGCCGATCCGCGCGTCGGTCGGTGACGACAAGGCCGTACTGGACGAACTGGACAAGAACGTTCCCGGCACCGCCGCGTTCGTCGAGAACCTGAAGAACGTGCGTACCGTCAGGCCGCAGGTCGAGCAGTACCCGGCGGTGTCGGAAGCGCTCGGTCAAGCCGTCATGTCTGTCATGCTCGGCAAGGATCAGCCCCAGGCCGCCCTGGACGCCGCCGCCCAGGCCGCCGACGCGAAGCTCGCGGAGAAGTAGGGAGTCGATGCCTCCATCGCTTCGGCGGCTGAGCCGCACAGATACCGTGTCGGGGTGGGCGCTGGTGAGCCCGGCGGCCATCCTGATCGGGATCTTCGGACTGCTGCCGGTGCTGATGTCACTGCAGTTGTCGTTTCAGAAGTCCGACCTACTCAGTGCCGAGACCCCGTGGGTCGGTTTCGACAACTACAAGAAGTTGGCGCACGATCCGGTCTTCCTGGAGGCGATCAAGCACACCATCGTCTACACGGCACTGTTCGTGCCGGGCACGATGCTGGTGGGCCTGTTGGTGGCGACCGCGCTCAACCGCTCAGTCCGGTTCATCTCGGTGTACCGCACCGCCGCCTACGTCACCACGGCGGTCTCGACGATCTCCCAGGGCATCATCTTCCTGTGGCTGACCGACCGCGATTATGGATTGGTCAACGCGGCTTTGAATGCGGTCGGTGTGTCGTCACAACCGTTCCTGGCCTCGCCATCGCAGGCGCTGTACGTGATCGTGGCGATGACAGTCTGGGGCTGGACCGGCTTCTCGGTGATCGTGTATCTAGCTGCGCTGCAGGGTGTTCCAGAAGAACTGCATGAAGCAGCCGCGATCGACGGCGCGTCAGCGTTCACCCGGTTCCGCACCATCACAGTCCCGCTGCTCGGGCCGGCGAACCTGTTCCTCGTCGTGTGGCTGACGATCAACGCACTGCAATTGTTCGACGAGGTCTACGTGACCACCCGCGGCGGTCCGCTGCGTGCGACGACGGTGATCGTCTACTACCTGTGGGACCGCGCGTTCGTTCAATTCGACGCCGGGTACGCCGCGGCGATGGCCTACGCGTTGTTCGTCGTCATCCTGATCGTGACCGCCGCGCAGTTCCGGCTTGCCAGAAGGTATTCGCAGTCATGAGCGTCGAGCTGCCCATCCGGCCCGATGCCGTGGAAGTGTCCACCGACCCCGAGCGGCCCTCGTGGTGGCGGCTGCCGTTCAGTCCGTGGCATCTGGTGCTGATCCCGTTGACGTTCATCCTGCTGGTCCCCCTGCTGTGGATGCTTGTCACATCGTTGGAAACCGAAGGCGAGGCGAATCGCTTTCCGCCGGTGTTGTTCCCCGAGAGTCTCCAGTTCTCGAATTACACCGAGGCGTGGGCGGCAGCACCGTTCGGGCACTTCTTCGTCAACAGCTTGCTGGTGACGTCGGTTGTCCTGGTGAGCAACCTGATCGTGTGCAGCCTCGCGGGCTACGCGTTCGCGAGGGTCCGGTTCCTCGGTCGCGGAGCGCTTTTCGTCACTCTGATGGCAACGCTGATGGTGCCGTTCCAAGTCACTATGATTCCGGTCTTCCTGATCGTGAAGTGGTTCGGCGACAACGTGTGGGCGGGGCTCGGCATCGATCACATCGGGGCGCTGATGCTGCCGAACCTGGCGACCGCCTTCGGCATCTTCTTCCTGCGCCAGTTCTTCATGACCGTCCCCGTCGAACTGGAAGAGGCCGCCAGGGTCGACGGGACATCGCGGATCGGCGTGCTGTTCAAAATCATCCTGCCGCTCTCGTTGCCCGCCCTGTCGACGTTGGCCGCACTCACCGTGCTCACGTCGTGGAACGATTTTCTCTGGCCGCTGATCGTCATCACCTCACAGGACCAGATGACGATCCCGTTGGGGCTCAGTTACTTCCAGGGTGCACACCACGTCAAATGGCCGCTGTTGATGGCAGCCAACGTGATGAGCCTGTTGCCGATGCTGCTGGTCTTCATCGGGGCACAGCGGTACTTCGTACAATCGGTCGCAAGCCAAGGATTGAAGGGCTGAGAATGGCAGAAGTCGAATTTCGTGACGTGACGCGCCGTTACCCGGGCGGCGTCGTCGCCCTCAACAGCTTCAACCTCACCATCGCCGACGGCGAGTTCCTGATCCTCGTGGGACCGTCGGGATGCGGGAAGAGCACGGCGCTACGACTGCTCGCGGGACTCGACAAGCCGACATCGGGTGAGATCAGGATCGGCGGCGCCGTGGTCAACGGGCTGGCGCCCGGTGAGCGCGACATCGCGATGGTGTTCCAGAACTACGCGCTGTATCCGCACATGTCGGTGTACCGCAATCTGGCCTTCGGGTTGCGGCAACGCAAGACACCGCGTGCCGAGGTGGACCGGCGGGTGCGCGAGACGGCCGCGCTGCTCGAGATCGACACGCTGCTTGACCGCAAGCCCGGCCAACTGTCCGGCGGCCAGCGGCAGCGAGTCGCCATGGGCCGCGCGCTGGTTCGCCAGCCACAGGCCTTCCTGCTCGACGAACCACTGTCCAACCTGGACGCCAAACTGCGCAATCAAGTCCGCGGGGATCTGAAGCGGCTGCACCGCGAACTGCCGGTCACCTCGATCTACGTCACGCATGACCAGGTCGAGGCGATGACGCTCGGTGACCGGCTGTGTGTGATGGCCGGCGGCGAGATCCAGCAGATCGGCACCCCCGACGAGATCTACAATCGCCCGGCCAACACGTTCGTCGCGGCGTTCATGGGCAGTCCACCGATGAACCTCATTGCCGCCGACGTGAGATCGGGGATGTTGCACGTCGGGGACGGGGCCGTCACCACCGTGTCGACACCCGACGGGCCGGTGACGGTCGGCGTTCGTCCCGAGCATCTGCGACTGCGCCGCAGTCACGCCGAGGGGCTGCTGCCCGCACGGGTCGATTTCGTCGAACCGCTGGGCAGTCATGTGTTGGTGACCGCGCTCGTCGATATCAGCGATACGGAGACGGCCCGGATCATCGTTCATGCCCCGGCAGGCACCGACTTGCCTGCCGGCGCTGCTATCGGTCTCGAGATGCCGCCGGAACAGACCTACTTCTTCGACGCCGACACGGGCAGCGCCCGAGCCAGTCGCGAGCGCGTCACGCTCTGAGGCAACGCCACCACTCGCTCACCGGGAGTGGTGGTTGCTTCGGGCCCGGCCAAGGGCGACAGTGGTCGCATGGAATTCGACGAGACTGTCGACGTCATCGTGGCAGGTTCCGGCGGAGGCGTCACAGGCGCCTACACCGCCGCCCGCGAGGGCTTGTCGGTGGCGCTGGTCGAGGCGACCGACAAATTCGGCGGCACCACCGCGTATTCGGGTGGTGGCGGCATGTGGTTCCCGTGCAATCCGGTGCTGCAACGTGCGGGCAGCGACGACACGATCGAGAAGGCGCTCAACTACTTTCAGTCCGTGATCGGCGACCGCACCCCGCGGGAGCTGCAGGAGACCTACATCCGCCGCGGCCCGGGTCTCATCGAATACCTGGAAGCCGATCCCGAGCACTTCACGTTCGGCGTGCTGCCCTGGCCGGACTACTACGGCAAGGCCCCCGATTCCCGCGGCGACGGCATGCGCCACATCGTCGCCGCACCCATTCGCGGTGAGAAGCTCGGCCCCTATGCCGGTTTCGTACGCGGGCCGCTCGACCATGACCGCCTCGGCGCCCCGGCACCGGAGAAACTCTTCGGCGGCCGGGCGCTGATTGGTAGGTTCCTCGCCGCGCTCGCCGGCTACCCGGATGCCGCGGTGTATCGCAACGCCGAGCTGACCGAGCTCATCACCGACGGCGGCCGCGTGGTCGGCGCGGTCGTGCAGCGCGACGGCAAGCCGGTGCGGATCGGCGCCCGGCGCGGGGTGCTCTTGGCGGCAGGCGGATTCGAGCACAACGCCGCGCTTCGCCAGACCTATGGTGTGCCCGGCGTCCCGAAAGACAGCATGGGCGGCCCGGGCAGTAAAGGTGCGGCGCTGGAGGCGGGGATCCGCGCGGGCGCAGCCACCGACCTGATGGATCAGGCGTGGTGGTCACCGGGCCTGACCCACCCCGACGGCCGCTCGGCATTCGCGCTCTGGTTCACCGGCGGTATCTTCGTCAATCAGGCCGGTGAGCGGTTCGTCAACGAGTCAGCGGCGTACGACCGGATCGGCCGCGAGATCATCGCCGAGATGCAGGCCGGCCGCCTCGATGTTCCGTTCTGGATGGTCTACGACAATCGCGACGGCGAGGTCCCGCCGGTCAAGGCAACCAACGTCTCCATGGTGGACACCGAGAAGTACCGTGAAGCCGGATTATGGCGCAGCGCAAACACTCTGGCCGAACTCGCCGAGGCGATCGGGGTGCCCGCCGACAAGCTTGAAGCGACGGTCGCCCGGTACAACACAATGGTCGCCACCGGCTCCGACACCGATTTCGGTCGCGGTGACGAGGCCTACGACCGTGCCTTCTCCGGGGGCGAGTCACCACTGGTGCCGATCGACACACCGCCCTTCCACGCCGCGGCCTTCGGCCTGTCCGACCTCGGGACCAAGGGTGGGCTGCGCACCGATTCCCGGGCGCGGGTGCTCGATGAATCCGGCGAACCGATCCCCGGCCTGTACGCCGCGGGCAACACCATGGCAGCGGTCAGCGGGATGACCTATCCCGGCGGTGGAAACCCGATCGGCGCGTCAATGTTGTTCAGCCACTTGGCCGCACTCGATATGGCGGCCGGCTAGGTCTGCTTGACCAACTTGAACGGCATGTTGATGAACAACGCCAGGCTGCGGCCGCAGGCACCCGACTGCCCCGTCGTCGAGTCCTGGCCGACCAACATATTGGAGGTCGGATCGGTCTGATCTCCACCGGGGCTGGATCCGTGGAACCGAATCACCTGCAGCCCAGGGGCACTGGTGCCGTCCTGGCAGGGCATCCAGTCTTGGATCACGCGTTTGACCCGCCAGTCGCCGCCGGCCTGGAAGATCGGCGCCGTCCAACCCGCATCGCTGCTGACCGTGCCGACACATTCGGTGGGATAACTGCATGTCGACGAAATGGTCCAGATGCTGCGGACGCTTTGCTCGTCGTGGAATACGTCGTTGGTGGTGGCCCACTCACCATTGGATGTGGCGACATACGTGCCGTTGAGCGCCCACTTGTCGTTGGCGGCGGCGGTCGCGGGGTTCATCACACCGGCCACCGCGGCAGCAGTCACCGCCGCGACGCCGATCAACGCCCGTTGCGTACGCATCAGCCCTCTCCCCTCACCTGTCATGTCGTCGGCAGCAGATCCTTCCAGGACTGCTGACCACCGGGCTGGACCAGATCGGTCTGCCGGAACACGTTGCCGTCAGGAGTGGCGTACTGGCCGGTTGCCGGGTCGTACGTGGCGATCGCCACCGACGGACCACCGGGTGCGCCCGGGTTGAAGGCGCTCGGCGCGACGCCCGGCGCACCGCCGGTATCGGTCGGCGCGATGTTCGGAGCGCCCACCGGCCCGGTGAATCCCGCTTGCGGAGGTATCGGGGCGGCCGGCGGTGCCGGGATCGGCCCCGTCGGCATCGGGGTGCCCTGCAATGGACCGTAGATGTTGTTATTGAGGGTGGTCCGGTCGTCAGGCGGGATGCCTTGGGCGATGAGGTTCGGATCGATCGGGCTCGGACCGGTCGCATGTTGCCGCATGGCCAGCGGCTCGAAAGGCTTGTCGCTGTCGCAGATCTCGACGGTCGGTGCCCGCTTGCCTGGCTGAGCCATGCACGGGTAGTTGCGCGCCCCACGGACAGCGGTCGGCGAGTCCTGCGGGAGTTTGCAGTAGAGGCCGTCCGGGGTGTCCGCGTCCGAGGTGTCCTCCGGGGAGCGCCACTGCGACGGCGGCAGGAAGCCGACCGTACATGCCGGCGGATCGCTGATCGTCAGCGTGAAGTCACCCAGCGTCATACCGGTCGGGTTGTTCAACGGCGAGCCGACAGCCTGGATCGAGCCGATGTAGGGCGGCAGCAGAACCAGCAGCTGTTCCAGGCTCTTGTGGTAGGTGACTCCGACCTGGCCCAGCGTGGTGAGGTTGGCCAACAACACCGGTAGCGTCGGCTTGACCTGATTCAGCAGCGCGGTGGCCTCATCGGCCGCACCGGGGCCGTTGGCCAGGATGCCGCGCCACTGCGGGTCGTTGGTATTGAGCTGGTCGGTGATCCCGGCCAGACTGCGCGCCCAGGTTCGGATCGCATCAGTGGAAGCCAGCTGGCCATCGAGCAGCGGCCTGCTGTCCTCGACCAAGGTGCGAGCCTGGTCGGCAGTGCCGCTGAAATCGGCTGCCAGTTTCGACGCGGAGTCGTTCAGCGTCGTGAGGTCGTCACCCGCGCCGTTGAAGGCTTGATAGGTGCTGTTCAGCAGGTCGGGTATGCGGGCAGTGGGGATGCTCTTGAGCAACTGGTTCGTCTGATCGAGCATCGGGCCGACAGCCTGCGGAATCCTGGCGTCCTTGACCGAGATCACCGAGCCGTCCTGCAAATACGGCCCGGAATCGGTGCGCGGCACCAGATCCACGTACTGCTCACCGACCGCTGACACGCTGAGCACTCGTGCCTCGAGGTCGGCGGGCACCTTCGGATTCGTATCCAGCGACATGGTGGCTTCAGCACCGGTGCGGGTCGGCCGCACCTCGGTGACCTTGCCCAGCTGAACACCGCGATAGGTGACATTCGAGAACTGGTAGAGCCCACCGGTTCTCGGCAGTTGGAGGGTGACGGTGATCTTGCCGATACCGAGCAAGGTGCCCACCTGCAGGTAGGCCACCACCATGACCCCGATACCGACCACCGACGCGATCGTGAAGATGATCAGCTGATTTCGGACGAATCGCGTCAGCATCAGTTACCCCCGTCCTGTGGTGCTGCTTCCGGAGCGGGGCCGGGTAGCGGGCCGATCCCTGATCCCGGGGCGGGTTGCGTGGCATTGGTCAGCTGTGCCTGCTGCCCGGGTACGGGCGCCGGACCCGGACCGAAAATCTGCGGCACGTCGGCCACCTCGGTCGGCGGCGGTGGGCTGAAGGGAGCGTGAAGCGGATCGTAGGTATACGTCGCGTACCACGGATCCCCTGGCGCTGGAACAAGTTTGGCGTTCTCGTCACCCCAGCGCGTACCGAGCATCAAGGTCTTCTTCAGCCGCGGCACGGTGAAGTCGAAGATGATGAACTGGTTGAGGTAATCGCCACGGATTGCCCGGTCGATCACCTGCTGCGTGTAGGGGAAGGTCGGCAAATAGGCCAGTGCCGTGTCCAGCTTCGGCCCGACGTCTGCCAAGGCTTTCAGCGTCGGCTCGAGGTTTTGCAGGTTCTTGACCAGATCGACCTTGGTGTCGTTGACCAAGCCGGTGGCCAGATTGGAGAAATCACGGAATTTCTCCAGAGCCGTCGTGATGCGGGGACGTTCCTTCACCAGGACGTCGAGGGCCGGTGGAATGCGATTGAGCGCATCGGTGAGAACCTGCTGCTGCCCGGCAAACGTTCCGGCGAGTTTGTTCAGTGAGTTGACGGCTTCGTTGATGCTGTCGCGCTGCGTCGCCAGCAGGCCGACGAAATCATTGAGCCGCGTGAGCAAGTCGCGGATCTGATCGGTCCTGCCGTTCACCGCCGCGCTGAACTCGTGGATGATGTCGCCGATCTGACCCAGTCCGCCACCGTTGACGACCACCGACAACGCCGACAGTGTCTGCTCGGTCGAGGGATAGGTCGAGGAGCGGTTGAGGCCCAGGGTGGCACCGGGTTGCAGAACCCCGCTGGGCGCCTGACCCAGCGGCGGATTCAACGCCAGGTGCATCGAGCCGAGCAAGCTGGTCTGGCCCACCGACGCCACCGCGTTCGCCGGAATCACCACGCCGGGCTCCACCGAGATCTCGACATCGGCGTGCCAGTCGGTCACCGTCATGTCACCGACACTGCCGACGACAACATCGCCCACCATCACCGGCGAATTCGATTCCAGCTGGCCCACATTGGCGATCTCGACGTGATACGTGCTCGAGCCCTTACCGTGCCCGACCGTGCCCGGCAGCGGCAGGGAGTTCAGGCCACCGAAACTGCAGCCGGTCACCGTTACCGCTACACAGGACGCGGTAACCAGGAGACGCTGCACCGAACTCCGACGCATCACGGAACTACGACGCATCATGATGGCGGATTCCCTTCGGCCGGAAGCAGCATGCCCTCCAAATTCGACGGCGGCGGCGCCGCCGGTCCGGTGGGCACACCGGGCGGGATCGGCGCACCCGGGAACAGCGCCGGGGACGGATCGGCGGGCAATCCGTTCGGGGCGTAGGAACCGTGATACGTATTCGGCGGCCCGCCCCAACCTGCCGGCCCCGGAACGTCGCCGTTGTAACCGGTGTATGCCGACACCGCCGGCGGAATTTCGTACCCCGGCGGAGTCCCATTGGTGCCCCCGGGAGCCAGGCTCGGATCGCTGTAGATCAGCTTGTCGGGGCTGGTCGACTTGCCCAGATAGGAGTTGAACGGGAACGGCAGGTAGTTGAAGTTCAGCAACCGCAGGGCCGGCCCGAGGTACTGTGCGCACTCCTTGCCGGTTGTGTCGGCTGTGGCGTTCTGGATGGCGCCGATGGCCGAGCAGACCACCTGCAAGGGGTTGGAGAAGTTCGCCAGCGCGAATCCGCCCAGTGCACTTTGGGAGTCGGGGTTATAGATGTTGTAGGCGTTACCAATCGCATTGGGCGCTACGTGCAGCAAGTTCTCGACGACGAGCTTGTTGTCCGCGAGGTTCTTCGTCACACTGCTCAACCGTTGCAGTTGCTCGGCGGTCTGATTACGCGTACCGGCGATGAACCGCTGGACGTCGACGACCGCGCTGGAGAGATTGGTCAACGCCCCGTCGATATCAGACCGGCTGCCGTCCACGACGCTGGACAGCGATGCCAATCGGTCCTGGAACTGGACGATCTGGGTATTGCTGTCGCGCAACGCCGTCACGAATGTCTGCAGGTTCTTGATGGTGTCGACGATGTTGCCGCTGCCGTTGGCCAGCGTCTTGCTCACCGCCGACAACTGCGCGATGGTGTCGCGCAGTTTCGGCCCGTTGCCGTCCAATGCGTTGGCCGCGGTGTCGATGAAACGACCGATCGACGTGGTTTGCCCCTCGGTCGCAGGTCCGAGATCGGTTGCCAGGCGGGTCAATTGGGTCTTGATCTCGTCCCATTCCACGGGAATCGCGGTGCGGTCCAAGCCGATCACCGCGCCGTCGGCCATCGTGGGGCCTTTGTCTTCATAGGGCGGCGTCAGCTGAACGTAGCGGGCGCCCACCAGGTTCTGCGCGACGATGACAGCCTCGGCGTTCGCCGGGATCGGCACATCCCGATCGACGGCCAACACCAGTTTGGCCTTGGTGCCCTGGGCATCGATGGAGTCGATCTTGCCGACCTTCACCCCAGCAACCCGCACCTCGTCACCGGGATAGATCGCGGTGGCGCTGGTGAAGTAGGCGGTGATGGTGTTGGGCTTGAAGAACGCGTACCGAACCAGCCACCCGACCGTACCGACGACCACGACCGCCACCACCGCGATGATGGCGATCCTCAGTCCTCTGCGAGACTTCACGGCTGCCCCCATCGCTCATTAGGTTGCGGTATTCCGTTGTACGGGAACGGAATCTCCGCACGCGGTCCGGCATTGTCGGCCGGCTGCCCCGCATCGGTACCGCGCCGGAAGCCCAGCGCGTAGTCGAAGAACGGCTGAAGTGTCTGCGCGGGGCTGAGATTGGCGACGAACGCGTTGTAGTAGAAGCCGTTGTTCACTGCTTCGGCCTGGGTCAGCTGGAACTTGGCCAGGCCCTTCATCGCTGCGGTGATGTTGTCGTTGTTCTTTTCCAGCATCTCCGTCACCCCGTTGAGCTTCTCCAGCGCGGGCGCCAATTCCTTCTCGTTGTCGGCCACGATTCCGCTCAGCTGCTTCGACAGGGCCGAGGTACTGGCCAGCAGGTTCGAGATGGCATAGCGGCGCTGGGACAACACACCGATCAGGTCGTTGGCGTTGAGCAGCAGGGTGTTCACCTGCGCGCTGCGCTGCGAGAGAATGCCGGTGACATTGGCCGCACTCTTGAGCAGGTTGGACAGTGAGTCGTTGCGCTCGGCGATCGTTCGCGACAGCTTGCTGATCCCGTCGAAAGTCGGCCCCAATTGCGGGGTGATGCGATCCAGAGTGTCACTCAAGGTATCCAGTGAGTGATTGATTTGCGCGGTGTCGGTGTCGGCCGTGTTCGCCGCGAGATCCGACAGCGACTCGGTCAGCGAATACGGCGATCCCGTGCGCGTCACCGGGATCACATCCGCGGCCCGAAGGGTTCCCTTGCCGCCGGACTCGAGCGTCAGAATGCGTTGCCCCAGCAGCGTTCCGGTGCGGATATGAGCACTCGTCTCTTCGCCGAGCCGAACAGAGCCCTTGACCAAGAAGGTCACCAGCGCCTTGCCGTGCTGCAAGGACACATCCGAGACGGTGCCGACTTTCACACCGGACACCTTGACGTCGTTACCCGGCTGCAGGCCACCGGCTTCGGTGAACAGCGCCTGGTGCCGGATCGACGTGGCAAGCGACGCCAGCCGTTCGGGCTGCAGCCCGATGGTGATGACGAGCACGATCAACGCCAGGCCGATAAAGCCTGCCCTGATCAGCGAGGACCCACGATATTTGAGCATTAGGGCTCCGCGCACCTTCCAGTGTGTTGGATGATCCAGGGGAAGTAAGCGGTGCGACCTTGCAGGTCACTGACCCGCAGGGACAGCCCACACAGATACTGGTTGATCCAGCTGCCATAGGAACCGAGTCGCACCACCTTGCGGTAGTTCGCGGGTGCCTTCTTGATCGAGATGTCGAGCAGTTCCTTGTCCTGGTCCAGCAGCGGGGCCAGCCGGCTGAGCTGATCGACGGTGCCGTTCAGCGGTGAGCGGGCCTGGGTGAGCAGATCCGTCAGCGACGCGGTGCCGTTGTCCAGCGCGGTGATCGACTCACCGATCGGATCTTTGTCCGCGGCCAGCCCCGTCACGAGCTTCTCCAGCTTGTCGACGGCCCCGGAG
The DNA here is from genome assembly GCA_004362315.1 of Mycobacterium sp. BK086. Taxonomy (GTDB): domain Bacteria; phylum Actinomycetota; class Actinomycetes; order Mycobacteriales; family Mycobacteriaceae; genus Mycobacterium. Next base: position 415,263 of record SNWL01000005.1, on the reverse strand, counting down.
AACTTGTCGCCGTCCTTGCTGATGACGGAGATCACGGTGTTGAGGTTGTCGATCAGTTGCTGCACGTTCTGGCTGTTGTCGGCCAGCGAGGTGCTGAACGACGTGGTCTTGGAGAGCAGCGAATCGATGGTGCCCTCCTGACCCTGCAGGATCTGGATCAGCGCGTTGGTCAGTGCATTGACATCCTGTGGATTAAGCCCCTGCACAACAGGTTTGAGTCCACCGAGCAGCAGGTCGAGATCCAGTGCCGGCTCGGTGCGGTCCATGGGTATCTGGCTGCCCGGCGGCTGGATCTTCGCCGATCCCGGGCTGTCGACCAGCTCCAAGTATCGATCGCCGACCAGATTGAGGTAGCGCACCGTCGCCTTGGTGCCCGAGGTCAGCACGATCTTCTTGTCGGCGTCGAAGTCGACGACCACTCTGTTGTCGGGTTGCAGCGCAACGTCGGTGACGGTGCCCACGCGGACACCGGCCACCCGGACCGAATCACCGGACTTCAGGCTGGACGCGTCAGCGAAGAGGGCCGAGTAGGAGTTGTCCGAACCCGACCGGTACTGGCCGAAGATCGCAAACAACGCTGCGGTCAGCAAGGTCATCACGACGCCGAATACGCCGACCTTGACGATCGTCTTCCACAGCGCGGTCATCCCGGTTGTCCGATCTGTGCGGAGTTGCGCGGCGGGCCGTCCAGCGGACCGAACAGCGCCTGCTTGAGTCCGTCGGAGTTGAGCAGGATGCCCTGGTTTCCGTATTGCGCGGGGTTGGCGCCGATATCGGAGACGACGAACGGCGGGCTGGTCTCGAACGGCACCTTCGGCATGTCGGTGCATTGCGGACCGCCGCTGGCGGCGACCTTGGGCAGGTTGGCCGGATACCGGTAGCGCTCACGGCCGAGGAAGAACGACTGCAGCAGAACCGCTCCCGGCAGAGGGAGGCCAGGACCGGTGGCCAGCGGAACCAGACCGCCGATACCGCAGTTCAATGCCGGGCTGTACTTGTTGAGCAGATCGGTCGTCGGCACCAGAAGGTGCACGACATTGGTCAGCGGATCCTTGTTCTGGCTGAGCACCTCGGTACCGACGTCGGCCAGGCCGATCGCGCTGACCAGCAGGGTGTCCAGGTTCTGGTCCTGGTCGACGATGGTGTCGCTCAGCTTGGACGCGTTCTTGACGGTGGTCACCAGGTCACCGGACACGTCGCCGTAGGCGTCGAAGACCTTTGGCGCGACTTGCAATTCGTGATTGATCGTGTCGAGGCTGGGATTGAGCTTGGTCAGTGCGGAGTCGAGATCCACCAGAGTCTGACCGAACTTGTCGCCGCGACCGTCCAGAGACTTGGCGATCGCGCCGAGTGTCTGGTTGAGCTTGGCGGGTTCGATCTGGGACAACACCGTAACCAGTTGCTGGAACACGGTGTTGATCTCGACGGTGACGTGCTTACCTTCGATCACCTGGCCGGCCTGGATGGACTTCGCCGAGGCGTCCTGTGGCGGATTCAGCTCGACGAACTTCGAGCCGAACACCGTCGAGGAGGTGATGTCGGCGCTCACGTTGGCGGGAATGTCGTTGACCCTGTCGGGGTTCAGTGCCAGGTGCAGTGCGGCTTGGCCGTCGGGCAGCAACTCGATGGAGGACACCTTGCCGACCGGTGCGCCGTTGAGCTTGACCTTGGCATCGGGGTACATCACCAAACCGGCACGCTGCGAGATCACAGTCACCGGAACGGTTTTGGTGAAGCTGTCCTGGAACAGCCCAACGGCCAACGCGACAATCGCCACGAGGACCACCACGGTCGCCAATCCGGCGAGCGGGCGCGCGATACCTGATTTCATCGGGCTCCTCGGCTATCCGGACAGGTTGAAGTTGCCGTTGGATCCGTAGATGGCCAGGGAGACCAGCAGGGTGACCGAGACGACCACGATCAGGGAGGTCCGCACCGCGTTACCGACCGCGACCCCGACCCCGGAGGGGCCGCCGGTGGCGAAGTAACCGAAGTAGGTGTGGATCAACAAGATCGTGATCGCCATCAACACCGCCTGCAAGAAACTCCACAGCAGGTCGATCGGATTCAAAAACGTATTGAAGTAATGGTCATACAAACCGCCGGACTGACCGAACAACACCACCGTCGTGAACTGCGACGCCACGAAACTCAAGATCACCGCGATCGAGTACAGCGGGGTGATGGCGACCATGCCCGCAACAATGCGAGTACTGACGAGGTATTCGACCGGCGGGATACCCATCGACTCCAGGGCGTCGATCTCCTCATTGATCCGCATCGCCCCCAACTGCGCGGTCACCCCGGCACCGAACGTGGCGGCCAGGCCGATCCCGGCCACCACCGGGGCACTGATGCGCACATTGATGAACGCAGCCAAAAAGCCGGTCAACGCTTCGATTCCGATATTGCCCAGTGAGCTGTAGCCCTGCACGGCCAGGGTGCCACCGGCAGCCAGCGTCAAAAACCCGACGATCACCACGGTGCCGCCGATCATCGCCAGCGTGCCCGCACCCATCGAGATCTCGGCGATCAGCCGGATGATCTCCTTGCGGAAATGGATGGTCGCGTGCGGAGTCCCCGCGATCGCCCGCCCATAAAAAATCGTGTGATCACCAATACGACTGAACGTCCCCAACGGACGGCGCACCTGCCGCGCGATACGCGGATACAACGCATTCAACGACGCCATGATCTACCGCGCGCTCATCCGGATACCGATGGCCGTGACGACCACGTTCACCACGAACAGGGCCATGAACGCGTACACCACCGTCTCGTTGACCGCGTTCCCGACCGCCTTGGCGCCACCACCGGTGATCGTCAACCCCCGATAGCAGGCCACCAGGCCCGCGATCAACCCGAACAACGCCGCCTTGACACAGGAGATGATCACCTCGGGCACCCCGGTCAACAACGTGATGCCGGCAGCGAACGCACCGGGGTTCACATCCTGAACGAACACCGAGAAGACGTAACCACCCAAAATCCCGATGATCACCACCAAGCTATTGAGCAGCAACGCGACCAGACCCGAGGCCAGCATCCGCGGAGTCACCAACCGCTGCACCGGATTAATGCCCAACACTTCCATCGCGTCGATCTCTTCACGAATCGTGCGCGACCCCAAATCCGCACACATCGCCGTCGCCCCCGCACCGGCCACGATCAACACCGTCACCAACGGACCCACCTGCGTGACCGCACCAAACGCAGCACCAGCACCCGACAGGTCCGCAGCACCCAACTCCCGCAACAGGATGTTCAGAGTGAACGACACCAACACCGTGAACGGAATCGCCACCAACAACGTCGGCGCCAACGACACCCGCGCCACAAACCACGACTGCTCCAAAAACTCCCGCCACTGAAACGGCTTGCGGAACACAAACCGCACCGCGTCAGCCGACATCGCGAACAAGCCACCAATGGCCTGCATCGGACCCGACGCACTCTTGAGCGAGATGCCCGGCGACCAACGATCTGCTGTGCGATTCGTCATGGGTGTCTTCTGAACCTCCAACGTCGTCGTGCTCATCGCCCCAGCGTCATGGCACAAACCGGTCCAAAACTGGAACGTGTTTCAACGACGCCAACGCAGATTAGTGCACTTACCGCCCGTGCGGTAGCGAATCTCGGCAATCGGGACCTGTGACTGGTGGTGTCGGTGTTTCTTTCGATCTGTTCGAGACGACAAGGGCTCAAGTGTCTCGTTTTCCGCCGCTCTGTAGTCGACTCTCTTGGGGCAGTCAGGATTCGGGAGGCTGCCCGCAGTGGAGTCACGGGTGGAAGACTGGCCTGCCGACCGACCGGGTCGGCGACCGGTTCCCGGTCAGCGGGATCACCCTCACGCGCAGCGGATCACGGCCCACAATGATCGAGGCCCATCCCGACCCGACACAGGAGCCGACCCGTCATGTCGACCTTGCAGCGTTATACCGATCGTCGAGTCCTGATCACCGGCGGCGGTTCCGGCATCGGACAGGCTTGTGTACTGCGGATTCTCGCCGAAGGCGGCCGGGTGGTGGCCGCGGATGTCAGCGAGTCAGGCCTCAAGGACACGACGGCCAAGGCCGCCGACGCCGGCGACCGGCTGACCACGGTCGTCGTCGATGTCGGCGACGAGGAGTCGGTGAAAACCGGTGTCGGTGAAGCGATCTCCACCCTCGGCGGCCTCGACACACTGGTCAACGTCGCCGGCATCCTGCGCTCGGACCACTTTCTCGACACCACGCTCGCCGCGTTCGAGCAGGTGCTGCGGGTGAACCTGGTCGGCACTTTCCTGGTGACGCGCGAGTCAATTCCGGCTCTGCGGGCCGGAACTGCCCCGGCTGTCGTGAACTTCAGCTCGACATCGGCCGGCTTCGCGCACCCCTATATGTCGGCCTACGCCGCGTCGAAGGGCGGCGTGCAGGCCATGACTCACGCCCTGGCTGCCGAGTTCGCCAAGGACGGCATCCGCTTCAACTCGGTGCAGCCTGGGTCGATCTCGTCGGGCATGACCGACGGCACCGGCGAGTCGAAGCAGAGCGTCGGCCCCGGCCTGCCGGAAGACGTCGACTACAGCTTGTTCGGCCGGGTCGCTCCGCTGCTGCCGTTCCCGAAGGGCGAGATGTTCGCCAAGCCCGACGCGGTCGCCAACGTTGTCGCGATGCTGGGCAGCCCGGACGCCTACTTCGTCTCGGGCACCGAGATTCGCATCGACGGCGGCGCCCACATGTAATTCAGGTGGCGATGCCTGCAGTCAGGATGGCGGCCAGCTCGCGATACGCGGCCGCGTCGTCCAGGCCGGTCGCCGACCGCACGGTCCCCTGCTGGATTCGCACCATCATGGCCGCGGCCAGATCCGCGGCGAACACGGCATGCACATCCCGGAACTCTTGTGCGGCAACCCCTTCGGCGATCAGTTCGCTGACCCGGCGGGCCGCGATCGCGGTGTTCTGCTCATAGACCGCCCGAGCCGGCGCGAACCCGTCCAGATCTGCCATGAATTGGTCCGAGGCGACCTCCAGTGCGGTGCCGACGGCGGTGAGGTACGCGGTGATGCGCTCACGTGCGCCGTCCACCTGTGCGACGCGGTGTTCGACGTCGTCGGTCGCGCGCCGGAAGAAGTGCACGGTGACCGCGTGCACCAGCTGCTCCTTGCTGCCGGCCAGGGTGTACAGCGTCCCCTTTGAACACCGCAGCCGCGCCGCGATGTCATCGAGGGTCACCTGCGCGAAGCCCTCGGCAAGGAACAGCTCCAGCAGGGCGTCGAACAACTCACCGCGGCGCCGGGTCCCGAACGCCGGAGGGGTGCGGGTAGCCATCCGCGTAATAGTACTGGTAAATGTAATTCAGTACTATTTTGAGTATCCATCGAGAGGTCCCGCCCATGCCCGTCGATCGCCTCCTCCCCGACCAGGACGCCGCGGATCTGATCGCGCTGACCCGCGACATCGGGGACAAGGTGCTCAGCCCGATCGTCGACGAGCACGAGCGCACCGAGACCTATCCCGAAGGCGTGTTCGCCCAGCTCGGGGCAGCCGGGCTACTGAGCCTGCCCCAGCCCGAAGAGTGGGGCGGCGGCGGTCAGCCCTACGAGGTGTACCTGCAAGTGCTCGAGGAGATCGCCGCGCGCTGGGCCGCGGTCGCGGTCGCGGTCAGCGTGCACAGCCTGTCGTGCAATCCCCTGCTCGCGTTCGGTACCGATGCGCAGCGCGAGCGTTGGCTGCCGGGCATGCTCTCGGGTGAGCAGATCGGCGCCTATAGCCTGTCCGAACCGCAGGCCGGTTCGGATGCCGCCGCGCTGCAGTGCAAAGCCACGCCGACTGATGCCGGTTACGTCGTCAACGGTTCGAAGGCCTGGATCACCCACGGCGGGCGGGCCGACTTCTACACGTTGTTCGCCCGCACGGGCGAAGGTTCCCGCGGCATCACTTGCTTCCTGGTGCCGAGCGATCTGCCCGGACTGAGCTTCGGCAAGCCCGAGGAGAAGATGGGGCTCTCGGCGATCCCGACGACGTCGGCGTTCTACGACAACGCACTCGTCGACACCGAACGCCGGATCGGCGCCGAGGGGCAGGGTCTACAGATCGCGTTCAGTGCGCTGGACTCGGGCCGGCTCGGCATCGCGGCCGTGGCCGTCGGGATCGCGCAGGCCGCGCTCGACGAGGCGTGCGCATACGCCAACGATCGAACGACGTTCGGCCGCAAGATCATCGACCATCAGGGACTCGGCTTCCTGCTCGCCGACATGGCCGCAGCGGTGGCCAGCGCGCGGGCCACCTATCTGGATGCCGCACGGCGGCGCGATGCCGGCCGGCCCTATTCGCAACAGGCCAGCGTCGCCAAGCTGGTGGCCACCGACGCCGCCATGAAGGTCACCACCGACGCCGTTCAGGTGCTCGGCGGTGTCGGCTACACCCGCGACTACCGCGTCGAGCGCTACATGCGGGAAGCCAAGATCACCCAGATCTTCGAGGGAACCAACCAAATCCAGCGACTGGTTATCGCACGCGGGCTCACAACAGCCTGAACGGCGATACGATCCGTCCATCAACGGCCTGAGCCGCCCCGGCCAGCGATCCCGTTCTATCGAAAGCCGTGTCCTTACCCGGGTCCTGACGAGCGATTCCATCGAAGAATTCATATTTCGTTGCGGAATCGGTTGCGAAGAGCACGCAAATCCGCAATCGTTTAGGAGCGGGGTCGACAGGTCGCACTGCTCGTCGGCCCGCGGGACTTAAGGAGACGGGCCCTGACCGAGACCGGCGCCACCGCCACCCAGCAGACCACCGGGAAACCCGGATCCAAGCGCACCACCGGCGCGCCCGTGATCGAGATCGACCACGTCGTCAAGCGGTTCGAGGACTACGTCGCCGTCACCGACGCCGACTTCTCCATCGGCGCCGGCGAGTTCTTCTCCATGCTCGGCCCGTCCGGCTGCGGGAAGACCACCACCCTGCGCATGATTGCCGGCTTCGAGCAGCCCACCGAAGGTGCGATCCGGCTCGAGGGCGTCGACGTGTCACGGGTCCCTCCGCACAAACGCAACGTCAACACCGTCTTCCAGCACTACGCCCTGTTCCCGCATATGACCGTGTGGGACAACGTCGCCTACGGACCGCGCAGCCAGAAGAAGGACAAGGCGACGGTCAAGAAGAGCGTCGACGAGATGCTCGAGGTTGTCCGGCTCACCGACTTCGCCCAGCGCAAGCCCGCCCAGCTCTCCGGCGGTCAGCAGCAGCGCGTCGCCCTGGCCCGGGCGCTGGTCAACTACCCCAGCGCCCTGCTGCTCGACGAGCCACTCGGCGCCTTGGACCTCAAGCTGCGTCACGTTATGCAGTTCGAGCTCAAACGCATTCAGCGTGAGGTCGGCATCACGTTCGTCTACGTGACGCACGACCAGGAGGAAGCGCTCACGATGAGCGACCGGATCGCGGTCATGAACCAGGGCAACGTCGAGCAGATCGGCACCCCGACCGATATCTACGACCGCCCGGCAACGGTGTTCGTGGCCGGCTTCATCGGCCAGGCCAACCTGTGGCACGGCCGCCAGACCGGCCGCACCAACCGCGATTACGTCGAGGTCGACGTCCTCGGCACGACGCTCAAGGCCAAGCCCGGCGACACCACCATCGAGCCCGGCGGCCAGGCCACGTTGATGGTCCGCCCCGAGCGGGTTCGGGTGTCGATGGAACAGCCCACCGGGGACGTCGCAACCGTCGCCGCCAAGGTGGTCGACCTGACCTTCCAGGGGCCGGTGCTGCGGTTGTCGATGGCCGCCGCCGACGACTCCCCGATCCTGGCCCATGTCGGGCCCGAGCAGAACCTGCCCCTGCTGCGCCCCGGCGACGATGTGTTCGTGGCCTGGTCCCCCGACGCGTCGCTGGTGTTGCCCGCGGCCGACATCCCGACCACCGAAGACCTCGAAGAGATGCTCGACGACTCGTAAACCGGACCGACTCCGCGCCACGCCCGTTCATCGACCCAACTTCCCCCAAACGAAAGGCACTACGGCACATGGCCACAGAGATCGACCCCCGGATCCTCGCTTCGCTGTCCTCCCGGCGCCGCTTCATCGGCGGCGGTGCCGCCGCCGCAGCCGCGCTGGTGCTGGGACCGTCCTTCCTCGCCGCGTGTGGCAAGTCCGATAACAAGAGCAGCTCGAGCGGACCCGCCACCCCGTCGGACGACGGCTCCCCCGCCACCGGAAAACTGCGCATCTCGAACTGGCCGCTGTACATGGCCGACGGTTTCGTCGCGGCCTTCCAGACCGCAACCGGGATCACCGTCGACTACAAAGAGGACTACAACGACAACGAGGAGTGGTTCGCCAAGAACAAGGAGCCGCTGTCGCGCAAGCAGGACATCGGCGCCGATCTGGTGGTGCCCACCCAGTTCATGGCCGCCCGGCTCAACGGACTCGGCTGGCTCAACGGGATCAGCGAAAGCCGTTGGACCAACAAGAAGAACATGCGCGAAGACCTCCTCAACGCCAAGGCCGACCCGGGCCGCAAGTTCAGTGCGCCGTACATGTCCGGCATGACCGCGCTGGCCTACAACCGGGCGGCGACCGGTCGCGACATCACCAAGATCGACGACCTCTGGGATCCGGCGTTCAAGGGCAAGATCAGCCTGCTCGCCGACACGCAGGACGGCCTCGGCATGATCATGCTGTCGCAGGGCAGCTCGGTGGAGGACCCGACCAGCGACGGCGTGAACAAGGCCGTCGGCCTGATCAAGCAGCAGAAGGATGCCGGTCAGATCCGCCGGTTCACCGGCAACGACTACGCCGACGACCTGGCGTCCGGCAATGTCGTTATCGCCCAGGCTTATTCGGGTGACGTGGTGCAGCTGCAGAAGGACAACCCGGACCTCAAGTTCGTGGTGCCCGAGACGGGTGGCACGACGTTCGTCGACACGATGGTGATCCCCTACACCACGCAGAACCAGAAGGCCGCCGAAGCGTGGATCAACTACGTCTACGATCGGGCGAACTACGCCAAGCTGATCGCGCATACCCAGTACGTGCCGGTGCTCTCGGACATGACCGACGAGCTCAATAAGATCGATCCGGGCCTGGCGACCAACCCGCTGATCAACCCGCCGAAGGCCACGCTGGACAAGTTGAAGACCTGGGCCGCGCTCACCGACGAGCAGACCGACGAGTTCAACAAGGCGTACGCCGAAGTCACCGGCGGCTGACGCATGGCGGGAGTAGCCAGTAGCAACCGGCAGCGGAGCAAGATCGCTCCCTACCTGATGATCCTGCCCGCGCTCGCGTACCTCGGGGTCTTCTACGTGGTGCCGTTCGTGTCACTGTTGCGGACGTCGCTGTCGGAGATGGGCGGCTCGATCTATCTGCCGACGCTCACGTTTGCGTGGGATTTCGGCAACTACGGTGAGGCACTGACCGAATACCAGGACCAGATCCTGCGCTCGTTCGGGTACGCGCTGGCCGCGACCGTGCTGTGCGTGCTGCTGGCTTTCCCGCTGGCCTACGTGATCGCGTTCAAGGCGGGCCGCTTCAAGAACCTGTTGCTGGGTCTGGTGATCCTGCCGTTCTTCGTGACGTTCCTGATCCGCACGCTGGCGTGGAAGACGATCCTGGCCGACGACGGCTGGGTGGTCCACGCGCTGGGTACGGTCGGTCTGCTGCCGTCCGAAGGGCGCCTGTTGTCGACCGGCTGGGCGGTCGTCGGCGGCCTGACCTACAACTGGATCATCTTCATGATCCTGCCGCTGTACGTCAGCCTCGAGAAGATCGACGCCCGCCTGCTGGAGGCCTCCCGCGATCTGTACGCCACCAACCGCAGGATGTTCGGCAAGGTGATCATGCCGCTGGCCATGCCGGGTGTGCTGGCCGGCAGCATGCTGGTCTTCATTCCGTCGGTCGGTGACTTCATCAACGCCGACTATCTGGGCAGTACTCAGACCAGGATGATCGGCAACGTCATTCAGAAGCAGTTCCTGGTGGTCAAGGATTATCCGGTGGCCGCTGCGCTGAGCTTCGTGCTGATGGCGCTGATCCTGGTCGGCGTGCTGCTCTACACCAAGGCACTCGGTACCGAGGATCTCGTATGACAACCGAGGCCGGCGCGGCGATCGCGCAGACCATCGACCACGGCGGGCTGGCCAAGCCGGGCCGCAACATTCGGGGCACCTTCAAGCTCGGCGACATAGCACTGCGCGTCATCGCAGGCCTGGTGTTGGCCTATCTGTTCCTGCCGATCCTGGTGATCGTCGTCTTCTCGTTCAACAAGCCGGCCGGAAAGTTCAACTACACCTGGCAGGGTTTCACGTTCGACAACTGGGCCAACCCGTTCAAATACCCGGCCCTGACCGAGGCATTGAAACTGAGCCTGAACGTCGCAGCGGTGTCGACCGTGATCGCCGGAATTCTCGGCACCCTGGTCGCGATTGCCCTTGTGCGGCAACGATTTCGCGGCAGCAAGACGGTCGACACCTTCCTGGTGCTGCCGCTGACCTCACCCGAGGTCGTGATGGGCGCCTCGCTGCTGACCCTGTTTCTCGACCTGGGCTGGGCCACCGGATACACCACCATCGTGATCGCACACGTGGCTTTCGAGATCAGCTTCATCGCGATGACCGTGCGTGCCCGCATCCGCGGCTTCGACTGGACACTCGAAGACGCCTCGCTGGATTTGGGCGCCGGCCCCACCCGGACGTTCTTCAAGGTGACTCTGCCGCTGATCGTGCCGGGCATCGTCGCCGCCGCCATGCTGTCGTTCGCGCTGTCCCTCGACGACTTCATCATCACGTACTTCGTCAGCGGCTCGACCGTGACCTACCCGCTGTACGTGAACGCGGCGGTGAAAGCCGCTGTGCCGCCCCAGATCAATGTGCTGGCCACCGCGATCCTGGTGATCAGCCTGATCCTGCTGGGCGTCGGGACGCTCTACCGGCGCAAGCGCGACAGCTGAGTTCGACACGCGAACACCGGCGTAACTGCCGCTGACCGCGGTCCATACGGCATTCTTGGCAGGTGACGGTCGACTCGCTGCTGGAATCCATCCCGCCGCTGGCGGTGTACCTGGTGGTCGGACTGATCATCGGCATCGAGAGCCTGGGCATCCCGCTGCCGGGTGAGATCGCGTTGGTGAGTGCGGCGCTGCTGGCCTCCCGGCACACCCTCGACATCGACCCGGTGTGGGTAGGCGCATCAGCGACCATCGGGGCGATCATCGGCGACACGATCGGTTACACGATCGGCCGCAAGTTCGGCATGGGTCTGTTCGAGCGACTCGGTAAACGCTTCCCGAAACACTTCGGCCCGGGCCACGTGGCACTGGCCAAGCAGTTGTTCGCCCGGTGGGGTGTGTGGGCGGTGTTCTTCGGGCGCTTCATCGCACTGCTGCGCATCCTGGCCGGCCCACTGGCCGGTGCGCTGCACATGCGTTATCCACAGTTCCTGGCCGCCAACGCCACCGGCGCCGTGTGCTGGGCCGGCGGCACCACCGCGGTGGTCTACTACCTCGGCATCGCCGCCGAAAAATGGCTGTCGCGGTTCTCCTGGGTCGCGCTGATCGTCGCGATCCTCATCGGCGTCGGGATGACGATGCTGCTCAAGGAGCGCACCCGTCGCCTGATCGACCAGCTCGAGGCCGAGCACGACTGGGAGACCCTGCGCAAACCGCAGAACTGAAAGTGGGGCAACTGCCCCATGACCGGACCCGGTGCACCACGCCAGCATTGGGCCCATGACAACGATCAGCACACCCCAACACGCAGTGCGTGCCGTCACCGCCCAGCGCACACTGCCGGCCGGCACCGACGACCGAGTGCACGGTTTCGGCATCATGGGCCTGCCGTTCGACAGCGGGCACTATCTGGCCTACCGCTACTTCCCCGCGTCCTCGTTCTCCCCCGCCTACCGCTCGGTGTGGCACCGCGACCCCGACGGCCGGTGGACGTTCTACGCCACGACGCCCGCCGAGCAGAGCTGCGCGCGCTATTTCAGTTCGGCGACAACGGTTCCCGCGGTGGAATGCACGATCTCCATGGCCTGGACCGATCCCTGGTCGCTGATTATCGGCATCCCCGGCCTGCTGCGGTGGACCGTCGGCATGACGAGCACGCCGACCACCCGCGCGGTGAGCCGTCTCGGGCACGCGCTGCCCGAATGGGCCTGGGCGAGCAGGCCGGTACTGGCCGCGATGGGCCGGGTGGCAGGGCCGCTGCTGGGCACCGGGGCGATGCGGCTGTCCGGCATCGTGCCCAACGGTCAGGGTTTCCGCGTCGCGCCACGCCAGATCTGGGCGGTCGGCGACTCGCGGGCCGTCCTGCACGGCGCGGATCTCGGGGCGGTCGCCCCGCTGCCCGCTCAGGAGCGATTGGGCGACTTCCGCCTGCCACAGCGGGGTCTTTGTGTGATCGGTACGGCACGGTTCGACGGCTTCGATCCGCAGTGTCACATCTCGGCCCGGCACACCGCGTCAACTGAACCCCGTACCGCGTGTTAGGGAGCACAATCGAGCACGTGGCAGCGCCGAGGGCCCCCGGCGGTCCGCAGCCCCGCACACCGAGCCGCGCCGAACTGCTGGCTGCGCTTTCGGTGGCGATCGACCTCGGCCTCGGCCAGCCCGCCGAGCACATGTTGCGCTCCGCCCTGATCGGAACGCGCATCGCCGACCGGCTGGGGCTGGACCGCGAGCAACGCGATTGCGTGTACTACGCGACCTTGGTGATGTGGATCGGCTGTCACGCGGATTCGCACGAATTCGCGCAGTGGTTCGGCGACGACATCTCGGTGCGCCGCGACTCCTATCACGTCGACTGGGCGGGGTTGCCGTACTTCCGCTTCCTGGCCGCCAATATCGGCAGGGGTGAACCCGTCGCACAGCGGTTGACCTCGATGGCAACCCTGTTCATCAACGCCCGCGGCAACATGTCCCAGCTGATCCACTCGCATTGCACGTCGGCGGCCCTGCTCGCCGACCGCATGGGTCTGGGCTCAGGAGTTCAGAATGCGGTGGGCTTCAGCTTCGAACGCTACGACGGGCGCGGAATGCCCGGCGGGGTTCGCGGCGAGGACATTCCGATCGAGATGCGGGTGGCCCAGCTCGCCGATATGGCCGAGGTGCACCACCGCAGCGGTGGTGTGAGCGCCGCCGTGGAGATGGTCACCGAACGCAGCGGTCATCACTTCGACCCGGCGGTGGTCGAGATCTTCACCGCCGATGCCGAGGCGATACTGGCCGGCCCGCAGGCCGGCGAGGTCTGGGAAGCAGCGCTGGCCTGCGCCCCCGATCACCACCAGCCGCTGCAGCAGCAGTCGCTCGACGAGTTGCTGGAGGCACTTGGCGATTTTGTAGATCTGAAATGTCCCTTCACACTTGGTCATTCGCGTGCGGTCGCCCAGCTGGCCGGCGACGCCGCCGAGCTCGCCGGTTTGGGCCCCGAAACGGTCACCCTGGTTCGGCGAGCCGGTCACGTCCACGACCTCGGCCGCATCGGTGTCTCCAATCAGGTGTGGTCCAAGCCGTCGACATTGTCGGCGGCCGAGTTCGAGCGGATGCGTCTGCACCCGTACCTCACGACCCGCATCCTGAGTCGGATCAGCGGCCTTGAAGAGGTCGCCCAGATCGCCGGCAATCACCATGAGTGCGTCAATGGCACGGGCTATCCCCGCAGCCTGCCCGGCGCCGCGCTCGGCATGCCCGACCGGGTGCTCGCTGCCGCGGTCGCCTACCAATCAGCCGTTGAGCCAAGGCCTTACCGCGCACCACTGGAACCGGCGGCGGCCGCCCACCGGCTGCGGGAACGGGCACGCGGCGGCGAGTTGGACGAGGTCGCCGCCGAAGCCGTCCTGCGCGCGGCCGGTCACCAGACTCGCCGGCCATCCACCCGGCCCGACGGACTGACGCCCCGCGAGATCGAGGTGCTGTGCCTGGTGGCGCGCGGCGCCTCGAACAAGGAAATCGCCACCTCGCTGGTGATCAGCGAGAAGACCGCACGCAATCACGTCGAACGGACCTACGCCAAGATCGGCGTGACCAACCGCATCGGAGCGAGTATGTACGCGCTGCGGCACGGATTGAACGGACCGCTGGGCTGAGGCGTTTGCCCCATGACCGCCATGGGGCTGGGAGTGAGGATCACGTCATGAATAGCGACAACAAAGCAGCGATCAGTCTGACCACCGGCCTGGAGGATCCCGAGCGCGTCACGGTGGCATTTCTGGTAGCTGTCGGCGCCGCCGAATCCGGCCGTCCGACGATGATGTTCTTGACGAAAGAGGCTGTGCGCCTGGCCGTACCCGGCGTGGGCGTGGCCACCGCGTGTGAGGGGTGCCCGCCCCTGGCCCAGCTCATCGAGCGCTACCAGCAGGCCGGCGGACGCTACCTGGTCTGCTCCGTGTGCGTGCAGGCCAAGAATCTGAATGCCGCCGACTTCATCGCCGGCGCCGAGGTCGGCGGCACGGTTCAGCTGTGGGAATGGATCGGCGACGGGGCGACAACGTTCAGTTACTGAGCTTCGGGTTGAACCACCCGCTGGGCTGACCCGTTGTTGAGGCGAATGCCCCATGATCAGTGCGGGCTTCGCGAGGAGCATCTTGACCATGACAAACATCCCGCTCTCCGCATCCACGCGGACCCGTCGCATCCTGGCCGTGGGCTATGGCATTGCGAGCTACGTCGTCTTTCTCGTGTCCTTCTGCTACGCCATCGGTTTCGTCGGTGACATCGTGGTGCCGCGCACCGTCGATCACGGTATCGACGGCGCCCCGTTCGGCGTGGCGCTTGCCATCAACACGGTGCTTCTCGGGCTGTTCGCCGTCCAGCACAGTGTGATGGCCAGGCCCGCGTTCAAACGATGGTGGACCCGCATCATCCCACCGGTGATCGAACGCAGTACCTACGTGCTTCTCGCCAGTCTTGTTCTGCTGCTGATGTATTGGCAGTGGCACACGATGCCTGCGGTCGTCTGGCAGGTCGACCAGCCGGCTGTCCGCGTGCTGCTGTGGACGCTGTTCGCGGCGGGCTGGGCTACCGTCCTGGCGGCCACCTTCATGATCAACCATTTTGAATTGTTCGGACTGCGGCAGGTATTCGCGGTCTGGCGGGGTTCGCCGGACCGGGAAACCGGGTTCCGGGCGAACCTGCTGTACCGGCTGGTGCGCCACCCGCTGATGCTGGGCTTTCTCGTCGCGTTCTGGGCGACGCCCGACATGACCGCCGGTCATCTTCTGTTCGCGCTCGGCACGACCGGCTACATCCTGATCGCCCTGCAACTCGAGGAGCGCGACCTGCTCGCGGCGCTGGGCGAGGATTACCGGCTCTACCGCAACAGCGTGCCGATGCTGGTTCCCGGCTTGCGGCCGCGTCGCTCGTCCCACATCACGACAGGATGCCCAGTTCGCGGCCCTTCCGGATAGCCTCGCGCCGCCCGGCCACACCGAGCTTGCCGAGTATCGCCGCCACGTGGTGGTCCACCGTTCTGACCGACAGGTAAAGCCTGTCGGCCAGTTCGGCATTCGTCAGGCCCTGATCGATGAGGCCGAGGACCTCGATTTGCCGGGCGGTCAGGCCCGCGGCGTTGCTGAGCGTTGCCGACCGAGCCCGGGCCGGCACCACGCTCGCACCACCCAACCGCAGGCCGCGCCGCACCTTCGCGGCCACCGCCGCCGCTCCCAGCCGGTCAAGGACGCCCAGACCGCGACGGGTCAGCTCCGCGTCACCCGAGTCGATGAGCGCCAGCGCCGCCTCGTACGGCATCGAAAGCCTCTGGAACTCATCGGCCGCCGCCTCGAACTGTCCGTCGAGCAACAGCCGGTGGGGCCCGATGGCCCGCTCGGTCTCGATCTCGGGATCGAGTCGGCGCAACCAGACCGCCAGATCACCGATCGCCATGTCGATGCCGTCAACAGCACACGTGTCGAGCAGTGCCCGGCAGGCGTCGATCCGGTCGTCGGGATTGCCGGTCAGCCACATCTGTTCGGCGACAGCCGCCGCGGGAAACAGCCGGAAGTGCTCACCGAACCCACTGAAGACGCGCCACGCGTCATCGAGACCCGGCACCGCGATCCCGTCGCGACGAAGCGAGATCAGCGCCTGGACGATCCATGGCCACGTGCTCACCAGCGGCCAGTTCACACCGGCAAGGACAGTCTCCGCGTCCGCACCGGCGTCATCCCAATCCCCCAGCAGCAGAGCGATTCTCGCACGCGTCGCGAACAACCACGACCGACCGAACGGAACATCGCGCTCGAGACATAGCGGGACGCTGACGTCCAGGAGTTCGGCCGTCTGGTCGTGGTGCCGCTGCTCGATATCGATCAACGCCAATATCGAGCAGCCGTAGGCATAGACGTCGTCGGCCACATGGTCGGTCGCGGCCGTGATGGCCGATACCACTACGTCACGCGCGCCGGCCTCACCCAGCAGCCCACCACGGTAACCCTCGACGATCTCCATTCGACTGCGCAGTATCGGATCATCGGTCTGATCCAGACACGCCCGCGCCTGGGCCAACAGCATCGCGCCACGCTCGAGATCGCCTGCGGAGACGGCGAAATAGGCCTGCGTCGTCAAGACGTGGCCGAGCAGCACGGGATCCGACCAGTCCCGCAGCGCCTCAACCGCTTTCACGCCATGTTGTTCGGCCGCCTGCAGGTTTGCCCGGTACGACTCGTAGAGGGCCAGGGCGTGGTGATTGGCGCTGATCGCGGCGGGCTGGCCGAGCCGGCTGCGCAGGCTCAGCGCCCGGCCGCGGGCTGTACTCGCCTCGTCCAGCCGATCGATCAAGTAACACTCCTGGGCCAGGAGCTCGAGCAGCTCCGCCTCGTGTTCGGCTGCCAGCGCACCACCGTGGGACAGTGCGATCTGATAGAACTCTGCCGCTTGGGTGTGCGCACCCGTTCGCGCCGCCGCTCGCGCAGCCTCGGATGCGGCCGATAGGATGCGCGGCTGATCACCCGCGCCCAGCGCGTGGTGGGTCAGGACCGCCGGATCTTGTTGGGGGGCAGCGTCATATGCGGCAATCATCCGGCGGTGCAGCTCGGCCTCGGCGCCCGGCGGGATGACGCTGGCGACCGCCAGCCGGCACAGGTCGTGACGGAAGGCCACTCCCCGATCGGTCCGCCGGATCAGCCGTGCTTCGTCAAGGGCACGGAGCGCGGGCACGGTGACGCCGAGGTCGGTGAGCAGAAAATCGGGGATCACGCCTGGCGCACAGGTCAGCAGATTCAGCAGATCCCATGCCGCAGCTTCGAGATTCACGGTGCGGGCCAGGATCGCGTCACGCACCGTCATCGGCAGCTCGTCACCGATGTGGTCGAGCATCTCCCCGACGAAGAAGGCATTGCCGCCGGTAATGCGGTGCAGCCGAGCGGGGTCGACATCGGTGTCGCCGACGAGTTCGGTCACCGCCGTCAGGGTCAGTGGCGGCAGCGGCAGCGTGGTGGCGGACCCGGAACGGGCGACGTCACCGAGCAGTGACCGCATCGGGTGACCGAATCCGATTTCGTCGTCGCGCACCGTCCCGATGACGAGTGAACGGGTGCGCCTGATTCGGCGCAGGACAAAACGCAGCAGATCGACGACTGCCTGGTCGGCCCAATGCAAATCGTCGATGACCAAGACCGACGGGTGTGTTCTGAGGTCTTCGAAAACGGCAGTGAAGATCTCGTGCGGCTGTTCGGCACACGTCAGCACCCGTCGGGTGTCCTCGCCGAGCTCGTCGGCCAGATCATGGATCGGGCCCAATGGCCGTGGCGTCGAGAGCGGGTCGCATCCGCCCCAGAGCACGCGGGCGCCGTCCGACTGCCGCTCGAGGAACGCCTCGACGAACGATGTCTTTCCGGCACCCGACTCCCCGGAGACGATCACCAGAGCGCCGCCGGTGTTTCTCGCCTCGTCCGCGCGGGCGGCAAGGACTGCCAGCTCGTGCTCGCGCTCAGCGAATGCCACACGGGCATGCTACGGGCCGATGGTCCTGTCCAGGTAGGTATCGCCGCCGTGTAGGTAGGTGTGGGCCGCGCACGAACATGGGCATCCGGTGCCGATGTTTCTCGCGGGTCGATCGCCGAACGTGGAACGCATGAAACGATTCATCATCGAGCGGGAGATCCCCGGGGCGAGCGATCTCACCGAAGCCGAACTGGCCGAGCTCTCGAGGCAGTCGAACAACGCGATGGCCTCTCTCGGCGTGCCCTATCGGTGGCTCAGCAGCTATGTGACCGCCGACAAGATCTATTGCATCCACGAGGCCGATGACGAAGACGTGGTCCGTGAGCATGCCCGCCGCAGTGGGTTCCCGGCGAATACGGTATCGGTGATCGCCGGCGAAATCGGTCCCTACACAACTCGTTTGATGAGGGGCTGAGGTCGATCATGGCAACGAACGCATTCATCATCGCGCTGACCGCGGGCTCGTTCGCTGTTGTCGGCGCCGCCTGCGCGGCCACAGCTCACGCGGAGACCGATCCCGCGCCGATTGTGATCGTCGGTGCCGCAAAGCATCACAAGCCCGCAGACAGGCAAGCCAAGCCGGCCGTGCCATCTGCCGTGGGTGTCGGACGGGACCTTGTCGGCTTCTTCATCAGCAACGGCGACGAACCCGGCGAAAACGCCGGCCTGCTGATCGGAAATGGTGCCGACGGCGGCACCGGTCAAGACGGCGGCCGGGGCGGCCTGCTCTTCGGCAACGGTGGCCGCGGCGGCGCCGGCGGGCCCGGACAAGCCGGCGGTAACGGTGGCAGTGCGGGGCTGTTCGGTCATGGTGGCGCGGGCGGCAGCGGCGGATCGGATATCCGGACCCTCAATGACCCGGCGTCGGGCGGGGCCGGCGGCAACGGCGGCAACGGCGGCCGCCTCATGGGCGCCGGCGGCGCAGGAGGCGCCGGGGGTGCTGGCTCCTCCGAGAACGGTGCCGCCAACGGCGGTAAGGGTGGCGCAGGAGGTGCTTCCGGTCTATTCGGCGATGCCGGCGACGGGGGCACCGGCGGAACCTCCACCGCGGTCACCGGCACCTCGTACGGCGGCGATGGCGGTAAGGGAGCGAACTCCTCTTGGTTTGGGCGGCCCGGCGCCGGCGGATTCGGCGGCCCAGCCAGTGGCAAGGCAACGGCCGTCGGTGGCAACGGCGGCGATGGCGGCGACGCCGCTGTTGTCGGTGCTGGAGGAGCCGGTGGCAACGGCGGCAACGGGACCGCCGATTTCGGCCTCGGCGCAGGTGGCTTCGGAGGCGACGGCGGACGAGGCGGTCTCATCGACCGCGGCGGCGTCGGGGGAAACGGCGGTTCCGGGCAAAGCAATTCCGGTCAAGCCAACGGCGGTTCAGGCGGTGACGGTGGCCGGGGTGGTCTCGCGGGCGCCGGTGGCAACGGCGGGGTTGGCAACGGCGGACTCTCCAACTCGGGCAATGGTATTGCCGGCGACGGCGGCGACGGTGGCGCGGGCGGCTTCAGCGCATCTGGAGGTACCGGCGGCAGAGGCGGCAACGGCGGAACCAACACCGGCAAGGCCTACGGGGGCAACGGGGGTGACGGCGGCAACGGCGGCCCAGGTGGCCGGGGTGGCAACGGCGGGGCCGGCGGCCAAGGCAAGACAGACAACGGCAAGACCGGTCGCACTGGACAAGACGGTTAGCAGCAAACAACACACAGGAGGAAAACCTATGAGCACCAACAACAAAGCAGCGATCAGCCTCACCACCGGCCTCGAGGATCCCGAGCGCGTCACGGTCGCATTCCTGGTCGCACTCGGCGCCGCCGAGGCGGGCCGCCCGACGATGATGTTCCTCGCGAAAGAGGCCGCGCGCCTTGCCGTCCCGGGAGTGGGTATCGGCACCGCATGCGAAGGGTGTCCCCCACTGGCCGAACTCATCGAACGCTACGAGCGCGCCGGCGGCCGTTACCTGGTCTGCCCGTTGTGCGTGCGGTCCAGGAACCTGGACGCCGCCGCCTTCATCGCCGGCGCCGAGGCCGGTGGAACCGTTCAGCTCTGGGAGTGGATCGGCGACGGAGCCACGACCTTCAGTTACTGAATCGCCGCTAGGAACCGAGAGCCCTGCCAGCGTTTGCCGACGGGGCTTCTTGGGGTAAGTCAATCGCCATGGCCGACAATGCAGTGCACGGTGCCGTCCGGTCTGCCACGCGCAACAGGTCGTTCGAGATCGCGGCGCGGACCGGATACAGCGTCAGCGGCATCCTGCATCTCCTGATCGCCTACATCATCGTGCGACTGCCCTTCGGCTCTTCGGGCGACGCCGACCAGTCCGGCGCGCTGGCGACGCTGGCAGCGCAGCCCGGCGGCAAGATCGCTCTGTGGTTGACCGCTGCCGGTTTGGTTGCCCTGGCACTGTGGCGGGTCGCCGAGGCCGTTCTCGGCTCGCACCCCACCGAACCGGGGCGCGAACACGACGGCGCCTACGACCTGTTCGACCGGGCGAAGTCCGTCGGCCTCGCCATGATCTACGCGGGCATCGCACTCGCCGCGGTCAAATTCGCCAATGGCGGTGGGCAATCGAACAGCGCGCAGAACACCGGGCTCACCGCCCGACTGCTCCAAAGCTACTGGGGCAAAGCACTTCTCCTGATCGCCGCCGCCGCGATCGTCGGTATCGGGGGCTACCACATCTACAAGGGGCTGTCGACGAAATTCGAAGACGATCTGACGGTCGCCGGCGGGGGCCCGCTGATCACCCCGCTGGGTATCGCGGGATACACGGCGAAGGGTGTCGTGCTCGGCGGCGCCGGGATCCTCCTGGTGGTGGCGACGGTGACCGCCAACCCGTCCAAGGGCGCCGGACTGGATGCGGCGGTCAAGAGCCTGGGCGAGGCACCCTTCGGTAAGGCACTGCTCATCGCGGCCGCGGTCGGATTCGCCGCCTACGGCGCATACTGCTTCGTCCTCGCCCGCTTTTCGCGGATGTAGTGGGGCGTGATCACCCGGCTACCCCTCGAACCCCAGCCGGGTGATCACGCCAGTCATGCTGTCTGTCAACGTTTTTCAGTGACTTTGTGCACTCATCGCGAACAGCAGGGATGCGACGACTGCCCCGGCCACGACGACGACTCCGGGTACGTCGACGTGTGATACTCCTGGAAGCCGTCGTCGTCGATGATGGCCGGCGGCGACGCGTCCAGCCCGCCGGCAAGGGCGGTACCGTCACTGACGAACATGCCAAGGCCAACCAGGCCGAACGCGGCCACTGTGGCAAACCCGATCTTCCTCATTGTGTTGCCTCCCTTACCATTTCGATGATCACCGCATTGGTGATTGGCGAAATGGTGCGGCCAGACGCCACCGAGGGGAAGCATTTCAGGTCGAGAAGGCGCGATTCCTCGCACAATTCAAAGATTCGGCGCACGAGCGCCGCGACGGACTATTCCGCGAAGTAGCGCACCCTGGCGATCTGGCCACCGGCGTTACCGAGTTCGGCGATCAGGACACCCGGTCGCGGGCCGCGCAGCGACGCGGTCACCGACGAACCGGCGGCGATCACCTTGGTCCACGTCATTCCGGACAGCTCGTCACTGAACGCCCCGAATTTCAGGGGGTTTCCCTCACCTCGGGTGATCAGCGCACCCGGCCCCAGCGACCGCCAGGCTCGCAGCTGGTCGCCCGCGGCAACCGCGTCGAGGAAGGCCCGCACCGTGCGCTTGCCCCGGAAGCGGGCACCGCGAAAGCCGGTGGCGAATCCCAGTGAGCCACGCAATCCCTGGTTGCGGATGAGCGCACGGCCAAGTTCCACGGCCTGCGGGCCGGCCGCCAAGCCGTTGCCTGCGAATTGCACGACCATCGCAGGTAGCTCCCAGTACGCGCGCAGCCGTTCGATCCGCCACTGCGCCGAATCATCGCGAAGGTCGTAGCGCAGCACCGCGGGGATGCGCATCGTCACCGCGGGTCCCATGCCGACCTCGAGCACGACATCGCGGATAACGGTTGTCTCCGAGACGATATCGGCCTCATGGTGGAAGACGATCTGGCGCGGCGCGATGAACGTGTCGTAGAACCGTCCGATCTGCGTGGGCCCGACATGCGGTCGCGACCCCACCGGATCTTCCACCCGGCCGTCAGCGGTGAACAGGCCGACCCAGCCGGCGCGGTCGTGCTCGGCCGCCATCAATGGGGAGCGGTCGACAGCGTCGACCAGCGCCGAACGCGGTTCCGGCATCATGCGGTGTGAACCAGTTCGACTCCGCCGGAACGCATTTCGTCCAGCGCCTCGGCGGTCGTCCCCGGGGCGACCCCGGCCGTGAGATCCACCAGGACACGCGTTGTGAAACCCGCGCGGGCGGCGTCGGCCGCGGTCTGGCGCACGCAGTAGTCGGTGGCGATACCGGCGATGTCGACTTCGTCGACACCGCGGGCACGCAGCCAGTCGGTCAGTGAGGTGTGGTCGGTGGCGCCTTCGAAACCGCTGTAGGCGGCGGTGTAGGCACCCTTGTGGAACACCGCCTCGACCGCGGTGGTGTTCAGCTCCGGATGGAAGTCGGCACCGGTGGTTCCGGCCACGCAGTGCCGTGGCCAGGTGTCGATGAAATCGGGTTGGTCGGCGAAGTGAGTCCCCGGGTCCACGTGGTAGTCCTTGGTCGCCACCACATGGTCATAGCCGTGGTCGCCGGCCAGCAGCGCATTGATCGCCCGGACCACCGCACCCGCACCCGTCACGGCCAGCGATCCCCCTTCGCAGAAGTCATTCTGCACGTCGACGATGATCAGCGCCCGCATCTGCCCACCGTACGACAGATCCGATGGGGTCTACCCGCAGTACAGTGCGTAGCGAGATGACACTGTTCGACTTCTTCCAAGCAGAGGAACTTCCGGTGCCGGCGATCACCCCGGCGCAGGCCCGCGATATCGCCACGACTCAGTTCGGGGTCGATGCGGAGGTGACCGCTCTGGGTAGCCAGCAGGACGCGAATTTTCTGCTGAGCAGCCCGGACGGCGATCCGATCGGCGTGCTCAAGATCGCCAATCCGGCGTTCTCGCTCATCGAGCTCGAGGCTCAGGATGCGGCGGCCGCCTACATCCCGCAGGCCGAGCCCGGGATCCGCACGGCGACCAATATCGCTCCGGCCGGCGTGGTGCCGATCGCCGAGCTGCGAGGCGAGGACGGCTCGGCGCTCTACGCCCGCATCATCGCCCATCTGCCGGGCGGCTCCATGAGCGGCGAACAGTACGTCACCCCGGCTCGAGCGGCGGCGCTGGGCGCGCTGGCCGGACGGACCGCGCGCGCCCTCGCCGGTTTCGAACACACCGGCGTCGACCGCGTCCTGCAGTGGGATCTGCGCCATGCCCAGCGCACCGTCGAGGTGCTCGCCACGCACGTCACCGACGCCGCCCGTCGCGACGCCATCGAGTCGGCGACGGCCGCGGCCTGGCGAGTGGTCGCCGATCTCGCCGAGGATCTGCCTGTCCAGGTGATCCATGGCGACCTCACCGACGACAACGTGGTGTGTTCTCCCGCCGAGGCCGGCCGGATGCCCGACGGCATCATCGACCTCGGTGACCTGACGCGATCCTGGACCGTGGGGGAACTGGCGATCGCGGTGTCGTCGCTGCTGCGGCACGAGGGTGGCGAACCCGTCGCCACACTGCCCGCCATCGCCGCGTTCCACGCCGTACGCCCGCTGGGGCCCGCCGAGATCGACGCGCTGTGGCCGCTGGTCGTGCTGCGCGCGGCCGTCCTGGTGGTCAGCGGCATCCATCAGGCCACGATCGATGTCGACAACGACTACGCGACCAGCGCCCTGGCCTACGAGTGGCGGATCTTCGAACGCGCCGTCGAGGTGCCCGCCGACGTCATGACCGCCCAGATTCGCACCGCACTGGGCGCCGCGCACGCCGCCGATCCGCTCCCGGTCGAGGTCCCGTTGATCGGTGGGCTGGACCCCGCCACGGTGGCCCGGCTGGACCTGTCGGCGGAGGCCGACGCGATGGACGGCGGCCGCTGGCTGGCCGACGGCTGCGAAGGCGATCTCGTCACCAAGGCGCTGATCCAGGGCGCCGCGGCCGTCGTCAGCACGTTCGGCCAGCCGCGCCTGACCCGGTCGGTGCCGCTGAGCCCGACGTCCGCGGCCACCGTCGGCACCGGGGTGGACGTGTGGCCCAGCGGGCCGATGCCCGTCACCGCACCGTGGCCCGGTGTCGTCGACGACGTCAGCGACGATTCCGTCACCCTGACCGGCACCGCAGGATCACTTCGGGTGCGGGGTGCACTGCGGGTCAGCGATGAGCTCCAACCGGGCCAGAGTGTGCCCGCGGGCACCGCGCTCGGCATCGCGGACGGCCACGTGTGGGTTCAGTGCCGCAAGCAGCCCGAGGTGGCTGTTCCCGACTTCGTCCGGGCCGAATACGCCGCGGGCTGGCTGAGCCTGGTCGATGACCCCAGCGTGCTGCTCGGACTGCCACCGGCGACTCTGGCGGCCGACGACAGCGAGGCGTTGTGGCGCCGCCGCGGCGACTCCTTCGCCAGCGTCCAGGAGCACTATTACCTCAACCCGCCGCGCATCGAGCGGGGCTGGCGCGAGCACATGCTGGACAACGACGCCCGCAGCTACCTCGACATGGTCAACAACGTGGCCGTACTCGGCCACGGCCACCCGGTGCTCGCGGACGCCGTGGCCGGGCAGTGGCGGCGACTCAACACCAATTCGCGGTTCAACTATGGGGCGGTGGTGGCGCTGTCCGAGCGGCTGGCCGCCACGCTCCCCGATCCGCTGGACACCGTGTTCCTGGTGAACTCGGGCTCGGAGGCGGTCGACCTGGCGCTGCGGCTGGCGATGGCGACGACCGGGCGCCATGACGTGGTCGCGGTCGCCGAGGCCTATCACGGCTGGACCTACGCCACCGACGCGATCTCGACGTCGGTGGCCGACAATCCCAACGCGTTGGCCACCCGGCCGGACTGGGTGCACACCGTGCCCTCGCCCAATTCCTACCGCGGCGAGCACCGCGGACCGGATGCG
Source organism: Mycobacterium sp. BK086 (assembly GCA_004362315.1). GTDB lineage: Bacteria > Actinomycetota > Actinomycetes > Mycobacteriales > Mycobacteriaceae > Mycobacterium. The sequence goes on along the minus strand of SNWL01000005.1, from coordinate 390,341 downwards.
ATCCGCTACGCCCCTGAAGCCGTCGAGATCATCGAAAACCTTGTCGCACACGGCAAACCACCCGCGGGATTCATCTGCGAGCCGTTCTACGGCAATGCCGGCGGGATGGCACTGCCCGACGGTTACCTCAAGGCCGTCTACGCGGCCGTGCGAGCGGCCGGCGGCTTGGCCATCGCCGACGAGGTGCAGGTCGGCTATGGCCGCACCGGCCGGTCGTTCTGGAGCTTCCAACAGCAGGACGTCGTGCCCGACGTCGTCACCGTCGCCAAGGCCATGGGTAACGGCCAGCCGCTCGGAGCGGTGATCACCACTCGGGAGATCGCCGAGAAATACCGCACCCAGGGTTATTTCTTCTCCTCGGCCGGCGGCAGCCCGGTGTCGTGTGTGGTCGGCCTGACGGTCCTCGACGTGCTGGAGTCCGAAGGGCTACAACAGAACGCCCTGACCGTCGGCGACCACCTCAAGGCCCGCATCGGCGACCTGTCGACCCGCCACCCGCTGATCGGCACCGTGCACGGCAGCGGGCTGTACATGGGCGTGGAGCTGGTGCGCGACCGCGCCACCCTGGAACCCGCCGTCGAGGAGACCGCCGCGATCTGCGAGCGGCTGCGCGAACTGGGTGTGATCGTCCAGCCGACCGGTGATCGGCAGAACGTGCTGAAGGTCAAGCCGCCGATGTGCATCACGCGCGAATCGGCCGACTTCTTCGTCGACATGCTCGACCGGGTGCTGTCCACCGGCTGGTGAGTCAGCCGTCTCTATCCGATAGCCAGTCCCGCTGAGTGGACACGAATCGCGCGTCCACCACCGCGCCGTGCCCGGGGACGTAGATCGCGTCGGGCCCGCCCCAGGCCAGGACCCGGTCCACGGCGTGCGGCCAGGCCGGTAGATCGGAGCCCGCGTCGATCACCGGGTCGCCGGACTCTTCGATCAGATCGCCGCAGAACACCACCGCGGGCTGACCTGGGACGACAACGACCAGGTCATGGTCGGTATGTCCCGGCCCCGCCAGTTCGAGGTGCACGCTGCGGCCGCCCAGGTCCAGGTCGATGTTGGTCACGATGTGGTCGGGAGCGCGGACCCCGGCGATCGCCCGGTCCAGGCGTTCCGGGTCGGCTCCGTACTGCAGCGCATGGGCGCGAACCTCACCGATTCGGGTGGTCAGCGCCTCGGCCACGGCGGCAGGCGCGTATAGGACGGCCGTACCGAATCCCGCCGAGCCCAGAATGTGGTCGAAATGGTGGTGTGTCATCACCACGTCGGTCACCGTGCCACCAGTGAGTTCGCCGACGTCATCGGTGATCCGTGCGGCCTCGGAAAGGGTTGTGCCGCAATCGATCAGCAAAGTCCGATTGGTGCCGCTGACCAATCCGACGGTGACGTCGAGGAAGGGCAATCGGCAGCGGTACACGCGGTCTGACAGCGTCTCCCAGCTGTAGTGCATACCCGTAGAAGATAGTCCCTGACATAGGGTGGGAGCGGGCACTTACGTTGCAGTATGTAGCTAAGCGAATTATAGTCCAGACACATGTCCAGACAGCTCGCTGACCGTGTCCGGTTATTAACACGATGACATATGCGAGCCCGGCGCGTAGTTCGGCCGTATCGGTCATGGACGTTGCAGGAGTGTGAAAATGCGGATCGCGTTGCTGTCCTATCGCAGCAAAACCCACTGTGGCGGGCAGGGCGTCTACGTACGGCACTTGAGTCGCGGCCTGGTCGAACTGGGCCATGACGTCGAGGTTTTCTCCGGCCAGCCCTACCCCGAAATCCTCGATCCGCGGGTTCGGCTGACCGAGGTACCCAGCCTCGACCTCTACCGCGAACCCGACCCGTTCCGGGTGCCACACCCCCGTGAGATCCGCGACCGCATCGATGCGCTCGAACTGGCCACCATGTGGACGTCGGGCTTCCCCGAACCACGCACCTTCAGCCTTCGGGCGGCCCGACTGCTGGCCGCCCGCCGCGATCAGTTCGATGTCGTGCACGACAACCAGTGCCTCGGCACCGGCCTACTGCGCATCGCCGATATGGGTCTGCCTGTTGTCGCCACCGTCCACCACCCGATCACCAAGGACCGGGTGCTTGACCTGGCCGCCGCCAAGTGGTGGCGAAAGCCGTTGGTACACAGGTGGTATGGCTTTGCCCAGATGCAGAAGAAGGTCGCCAGGAGCATTCCTGATCTACTGACGGTCTCGTCGTCGTCGGCCACCGACATCGCCGACGACTTCGGGGTCAGCCCCCAGCAGCTGCGCGTCGTGCCGCTCGGAGTGGACACCGACCTGTTCAAGCCGTCTGACCTGCCCCGAGTGCCGGGTCGCATCATCGCGATCTCCAGCGCGGACCGCCCGCTCAAGGGCATCGGCCACCTGTTGCACGCGGTGGCCAAGCTGCGCGTCGAGCACGATCTGGAGCTGCAGCTGGTGGCCAAGCTCGAATCCAACGGGCCGACCGAGAAACTCATCGCCGAACTGGGTATCAGCGATATCGTGCACACCTCCAGCGGCTTGTCCGACGAAGAGTTGGCGGGGCTGTTCGCCTCGGCCGAGATCGCCTGTATTCCCTCGCTGTATGAAGGCTTCTCGCTGCCTGCGGTGGAAGCCATGGCCAGCGGCACGCCGATCGTGGCCAGCCGGGCCGGAGCGCTGCCCGAGGTGCTGGGCCCTGACGGTGAATGCGCCGACCTGGTGACACCGGGCGACGTCAACGAACTGATCGCCGCGCTGGGCAGGCAGCTGGAGTCCCCCGCCCGCAGGCAGTGGCTCGGCACCGCGGGCCGGCGTCGCGCACTGGACGTGTTCAGCTGGGAATCCGTGGCCGCGCAGACGGTGCGCGTGTACGAGCAGGCCATCGCGCGGACCGGCCGCCGCATCACCAGCACCGTCGAGGCAGTGGACGAATCATGCTGACCGTTGATTACGACCGCCTCGCTGTCGGACCGGGAACCAAATTCATCGATGTCGGTGCCGGCGCCGGGCGACACAGCTTCGAGGCCTACCGCCGCGGTGCCGATGTCATCGCCTTCGACATGGACGCCGAGGGGCTGGCCGACGTCGACACCCTGCTGCAGGCGATGGGCGAGGCCGGTGAGGCCCCCGCGTCGGCCAAGGCGCAGGTCGTGGTCGGCGATGCCCTGGCACTGCCCTACCCCGATGGCGAATTCGACGTCGTCGTCGCCTCGGAAATCCTCGAGCACGTCCCCGAGGACGACGCCGCGATCGCCGAACTGATCCGGGTCCTCAAGCCCGGCGGCAAGCTCGCGGTCACGGTGCCGCGCTGGCTGCCCGAGAAGATCTGTTGGCTGCTGTCCGACGAATACCACGCCAACGAGGGCGGCCACATCCGCATCTACAAGGCGGATCAGCTGCAGGACAAGCTGGTTCGCGGTGGGCTCACCTACACCCATACCCATCACGCGCACGCGCTGCATTCTCCGTTCTGGTGGCTCAAATGCGCTGTCGGCGTGGAGAAGCCGGAACACCCGGCGGTCAAGGCGTATCACAAGCTGTTGGTGTGGGACATGATGTCGCGGCCCGCGCTGACCAGGGTGGCCGAAGCCGCGCTCAATCCGCTCGTGGGTAAGAGCGTCGCCCTCTACTTCGAGAAGCCGATCACGAATGCCGCGGCCATCTGATCTCGAGGGTGTACCCGGCGTCGCCGGCATCCTCACACCGCAGCAGTGCCGCCAGACGGCGGAATCCATTGCTGCCGTACAGGAATCCTCGGGCGAGATCCCATGGTCGGAAACCGGGCACACCGACGTGTGGGATCACGTCGAGTGCGCGATGGCACTGACGTCGGCGGGACTGCTCGAACCCGCCCGCGCGGCCTACGAATGGTGCCGCCGTGAGCAACGGGCCGACGGCTCCTGGCCGATCCAGTACCGCCGCGGTGTGATCGAGGATGCCAACAGCGACAGCAACTTCTGTGCGTACATCGCCGCCGGAGTCTGGCATCACTTCCTGGTGACGAGCGATCTGACGTTCGCCGAGCACATGTGGCCGACGGTTCGCGCGGGTATCGATTTCGTCCTCGGCCTACAGGCCGGTACCGGTGAAATCTATTGGGCACAAGGCCCATCGGGTGTCCTCGAAGAGGCGCTGCTCACCGGTTGCGCCAGCATCTACCACAGCATCCGCTGCGCGGTGGCGCTCGCCGAGCGACTCGACGACCCGCAACCGGAATGGGAGGTGGCCCTTGGCCGCCTCGGCCACGCCATCGCAGAGCACCCTGATACCTTCACCGAGAAGCCGCATCACTCGATGGACTGGTACTACCCGATCCTCGGCGGCGCGCTCCGCGGCCCGGCGGCCACCGCCCGAATCGCCCAGCGCTGGGACGATTTCGTCGTCGACGGGCTGGGCATCCGCTGCGTCGACGATCGACCGTGGGTGACCGGGGCGGAGACCTGCGAACTGGTCATGGCGCTGGACGCGATGGGCAAGCGGCGGCGGGCCATGACGCAGTTCGGGGCGATGCAGCACCTGCGTGAGAAAGACGGGTCTTACTGGACCGGGCTGGTTTTCGCCGACGGCAAGCGCTGGCCGGTCGAGCGGACCACGTGGACCGGTGCGGCGGTGATCCTGGCCGCCGACGCGCTGTCGGCGACCACCGGGGGCAGCGGCATCTTCCGTGCCGCCGACCTGCCGCGCGGCCTCGAGGGTGACTACGACTGTGAATGCGTCAGGCGCTGAACGGATCCTCGCCCGCCGCTCCGGCGGTGCGCTCCAGCACCCGCAGCGAGCCGGTGCAGCCGACTTCGGTGAAATGACCGGATTCCAGTGCGCGGCAATAGATGTTGTACGGGGGCCGACCGCCGTCCTTAGGGTCGGGGAACACGTCGTGAATGATCAGCGCGCTGCCCGGTGCGACCCACCTGGCCCAGCCTTCGAGGTCCTGCTGCGCAGCCGTCTCGCTGTGCCCGCCGTCGATGAACAGCACCTGAAGCGGCGTCCGCCAGCCGCGGGCGACGACCGGCGACTTGCCCACTACCGCGACGATCGTGTCGTCGAGGCCCGCCGCATCCAGCGTCCGACGGAAGGTGGGCAGCGTGTCGAACCGGCCACTGACCGGATCCACCATCGTCGTGTCGTGGAATTCCCAGCCCGCCTGGTGCTCCTCGGAGCCGTGATGATGGTCCACGGTGTACAGAACAGTGCCGGTCGCCGCAGCGGCGGCGCCGAACATGACGGTGGACTTGCCGCAGTACGTGCCGATCTCGACCGCCACGCCGCCGTCCAGGTAGCGCATGGCCGCGTCGTAGAGCGCGCGCCCCTCGTCGGCGGGCATGAAGCCCACGACCTGCTCGGCCAATTCGAAAAGACGGGAAGTTTGCGCGGCGAGGGTAGTGTCGGTGCGGCTCATGTTCCGAACCTAACCCTTACGCATGGTCAATGGCCAGCGCGCACCTTGTCGGTGCAGGTGGCTTGTAGTAGCGTCCAGACATGTGTCTGATCCGGTAGCTCGGGAATCGACGCGACGCCGGTTGACAGCAAAGCAAGCCGCCACGGTCGACCGATTGGGTCGCGCCGCGGTCGACGTGCTCAGCCGGGAAGGGTTCTCCGGCCTCACGATCCGGATGGTTGCCGCCGAGGCCGGTGTCGGCGCCGCGACGGCCTACACGTATTTCTCGTCCAAAGAGCATCTTGTCGCCGAGGTGTTCTGGCGCAGGCTGGCCTCGACCCCGGTCCCTCCCGACGACTCCCCCGACCCGGTCGACCGTGTGGTGGGTGTGCTCCGGCATATCGCCCTGTTGGTCGCCGATGAGCCTGAACTCGCAGGCGCCGTGACGACCGCGCTTCTCGGCAAGGATCCCGACGTCGAGCACCTACGCTTTCGCATCGGTCGCGAAATCCATCAGCGGTTGACGTCTGCCCTTGGTACACAAAGCGATTCGGATGTCGTCGAATCTCTTGAGCAGCTATACGCCGGTGCGCTGGTACGGGCAGGCATGGGATACGCCTCGTATACCGAGATCGCCTCCCGACTCGAGGCCTCGGCGCGGCTGCTGCTGACCTGACGTTTCAAGCGGTACCTGCCGGGGCATGTCCACCAGGTGGATGTCGACCATCCCGAACTGGACCAGCGGTGGAACGCCGCGGCCCGGTCTGAGACCGAGGAAGAGCGACTGGACCGTAATTGGTCCAGTCTGCTCCAGGAACTCCGCGTGACCCAGACCGGCGTCCAGCTTCTGACCGGGTTCTTGTTGACACTCCCTTTTCAAGACCGATTCGCCCGGCTCAGCGACGAGATGCACACGGTGTACCTGATGACGGTGGCGTGCTCATTGGCTGCGACGGTGCTGCTGGTCGCGCCGGTCGGCATGCATCGCATGCTGTTTCGCCGACACAAGCTGCGCGCGTTGGTGTCGGCCGCACATCGCTTTGCGATCTACGGGCTGCTGCTCCTCGGTGTTGCCTTGACCGGTGTCGCCGTCGTGGTGTTCGCCGCGGTTCTCGACGAGAAGGCCGGGGTGATAGCCGGAGTCGTGACCGGCGTCTTGATGTTGGCCGCCTGGATCGTGTACCCGCTCATGCTGCGCCGTCTGAGGAGCTGACCACCCGGGTTTGACCCCGCTGTCAGTAGGGAACACGGGCGCCATGTTGATTCGCAGAGTTGCCCGGCCCATGTTGGCGGCGGTTTTCATCGGTCAGGGATTCGAAGCGCTCAAGAGCCCGAAGGGGGCCGCTGAAGCCGCCCGCCCGACCGTCGAAGGTCTGCAGAAGCTGCCGGAGCAGGTCAGCGCCAACGTCCCCAGCGACCCCGAAACATTCGCGAAGATCACCGCCGCGGTCCAGATCGGCGGCGGACTGCTGCTGGCGTCCGGACGCATGCCGCGATTTGCGTCAGCTGCGTTGGCGGCCACCGTGATTCCGGCCAACCTCGGCGCACACATGTTCTGGGACGAGACCGACCAACAGCTCAAGGCCGAGAAGCGCCGGGCGTTCCTGACCGATCTCAGCCTGCTGGGCGGGCTGATCATCGCCTCGGCGGACACCGCAGGCAAACCGTCCCTCGGCTGGCGGGGACGCCGCGCGGCCCGCAAGGTCAGCGAAGCCGTCTCCAGTGGTTTGCCGGGATCGAGCCACGGCCTGCTGGACAGCGACCTACTCGACAAGTACGGCCCGAAGGTCGGCCACGGGTTGCAGGTCGGCGCCGAACGCGGCCGGGAGTTGGCCTTGGCCGCCGGCGAGCGTACCGCGCCCCTACTGGAAACCGCCCGCAAGCGCGGCGCCGAATTCGCCGAGATCGCCCGCGAACGAGGTGCCGAGCTTGCCGACGTCGCCAGCGAGCGAAGCGCCGAATTCGCTGACATCGCCCGCAAACGGGGCGCGGAATTCGCCGACATCGCCGGCGAACGAAGCGCTGAGCTCGCCGAGATCGCCCGCAAGCGCGGCGCCGAATTCGCCGACGTGGCCAGGGATCAGGGTGGCGAACTGGTGGACACCACCCGCGCCCGCGCGAAGAAGGCCAACAAGCAAGCGAAGAAACAAGCTAAGAAGTTAGCCAAGCACTAGCCGTTCGGATCGCGCCGAAGTCAAGCCCCTGCGGAGTCACCGGGCCAAGGTAGATTGGGCCGGACTTACTTCAGCGGGAGGAGCGATCAATGACCACGGGTGACTACGATCCCAACGCGTACGGCCCACCCGGGGGCTATCCCCCTCCGCCACCGACCGGGCAGCCAGGCAGTTACCCGCCGCCACCGTCGAGCTATCCCCCGCCTCCGCCGCCGCAGGGTGCCCCCGGTTATCCCCCGCCGCAGCAGTTCGGTGGCCCGGGCTACGGCGGCGACTATCCGCCGCCGGTACCGAGTGGTGCCGGTCAGCCGGGCGGGGTGTGGATTCGCTTCGCCGCGCGCCTGATTGACTGGATCATCACGGGCATCGTGGTGTTCCTGATCTCGCTGCCGTTCTGGGGTACCGACACGTACAGCTACATCGGCGGCGTGGTTCTGGCGCTGGTGCCGTTTGCCTACTTCGTCGGCCTCGAGGTCAGCCAGGGCGCGACCCTCGGCAAGAAGATCCTCAAGCTCCAGGTGCACGGACCGGGCGGTGCGGCCAAGCCGACCGCTCAGCAGTCGGCTATCCGCAATTCGTTCATGCTGCTGTCGATCATCCCGTTCGTGGGGCCACTTCTCGGGTTCATCGCCGAGATCGTCATCGGCGTGACGATCAACAGCAGCCCGACCAAGCAGGGCAAGCACGACGAACTGGCCGGCGGCACGCAGGTCGTCCAGGGCTGAACACTGCGCTCAGATCACGAGACTGAGCAGTAGCACGACGATCAGGCCTGCCACTGAGAGGATCGTCTCCATCAGCGACCAGGTCTTGATCGTCTGCCCCACGGTGATCCGGAAATACTGGTTGACCAACCAGAATCCGGCGTCGTTGACATGTGAGAAGAACAGCGAGCCGGCCCCGACGGCAAGCACGACCAGGGACACCTGACCCGTGCTGAGGCCCTCCACCAACTCGAGCACCAGTGCCGAGGCGGTGATGGTGGCCACCGTCGCGGAGCCGGTCGCCAGCCGGATCAACACGGCCAGCACCCAGGCCAGCAGGATCACCGAGATGTTGGCGCTCTTGGCCCAATCGGCCAGCAGTGTGCCGATGCCGCTGTCGACGAGAACCTGCTTGAATCCGCCACCGGCGGCAACGATCAGGATGATGCCCGCCACCGGAGGCAGGCCCGACTCTACGCACTTCATGACGTCGGCCCGGGACATGCCCGCGCCGCGCCCGAGGGTGAAGATGCCGACGATGACCGCGATGAGCAGCGCCACGAGCGGGGTGCCGAGGACGTCGAAAGTGATTCTGAACCATTGATTCTCGTTGTCGATGAAGATATCGACGAGCGCCTTGCCGAGCATCAGCACGACGGGCAGCAGCACGCTGAACAACGTCACCCCGAATGAGGGCCGTCGCACACCGCGGTTCTTGTCGGGAATCACTTCGCCTTCGGGCCCCAGTGCCGCCGAGCCCGATCCGAAGGTGTCGGGCGCCTCGACGACGACCCAGCGCCCGGCCAGCTTCCCGAAGAGCGGGCCCGCCACGATGATCGTCGGGATCGCTACCGCCACACCGAGAGCCAGCGTCAGGCCCAGGTCGGCGTGCAGCAGACTGATCGCCGTCAACGGCCCCGGATGCGGCGGCACGAATCCATGCATCGCCGAAAGTCCTGCCAGCGCAGGGATTCCGACGGTGACCAGCGAGAGCTGGGAGCGTCGCGACACCAGGTAGATGACCGGCATCAGCAGAACCAGGCCGATCTCGAAGAACATCGGCAGGCCGATGATGGCGCCGACCAACGCCATCGCCCACGGCAAGGCCCGAGGCGACGCATGCCCGACGATGGTGTCGACGATCTCGTCGGCGCCACCGGAATCCGCCAGGAGTTTGGCGAACATCGCGCCGAGCGCGATCAGGATACCGACCCCCGCCGCCGTGGACCCGAAGCCGTCGGAGAACGATTTGAGCACCTTCTCCAGGTTCTCGCCGGCGACGATGCCGACCGTCAGCGCACCAAAGATCAACGCCAGGAACGGATGCAGGTGAACCAGCGTGATCAGGACGACGATCACCGCGATACCTGCGAGGAACGCCAGGATGAGCTGCCAGCCGGGGGCGACCGGCGTCGCCAGCTTGGGGGCTTCGGCCAATATGGTCGCGTGCAGAGTCATCGGCGTTCTTCTCCTTCAACGCGGGATACGTAGGTGTCGACAATCGAGTCGATGCTCTGGTCGACGTCGATGCTGATTCCGTGTTCGTCGGCATCGAGAGGTTCGAGGGTTTCGAATTGCGAGGCGAGCAAGGCCGCAGGCATGAAATGACCAGGCCTGCTTGCCTGTCGGCGTGCGATGACGTCTTCGGTGCCGCTCAGATGAAGGAATCTCACGTCACCGCAGTGGCTGCGAAGTTGGTCGCGGTATTGGCGCTTGAGCGCCGAGCAGCTCATGACACCGCCGGTGTGATGCTCGGCGAGCCACTCACCGATGGCCTCGAGCCACGGGTAGCGGTCGTTGTCGTCCAATGCGTGCCCGGCGGTCATCTTGGTGATGTTGGCCGGCGGATGGAAGTCGTCGGCGTCGGCGAAGGGCACCCGCAGCCGCTGGGCCAGTGCCGCGCCGACGGTCGACTTTCCCGAACCCGACACTCCCATGACGACGATGGGTGAGGCCATGCCTGCGTCTACCCTGCTGTGCGCCATGCCACACAGCATTCATTAATAGTCATACTTTTGCAAGGCTTCAGCGTGTTGAATCTGTTTTTAATGTAGTTTGCGCAGCGTATGACAAGATGTATCCGTGAGTTCAGAGCCAATGGTGAGCGAGTTGCACAGCAACGTGCTGACCGCGCTCGGCGAGGGCATCGTGTCCGGACGCTACAAACCCGGCCAGGTGCTCACCCTCGACGGCGTCAGCGCCCAACACGGCGTGTCCCGATCGGTGGCCCGCGAGGCGATCCGGGTGCTGGAGTCCATGCGGATGGTCGCTCCCCGCAGGCGGGTGGGCATCACGATCCAGCCACCGGCAAAGTGGAATGTGTTCGATCCCAGGGTGATTCGCTGGCGCCTCGATGCCGGCGACCGCGCCGCGCAGCTGATGTCGTTGTCGGAGTTGCGGCGCGGTTTCGAACCGGCCGCCGCGGCATTGGCCGCCCGGCGGGCCGACCCGCATCAGTGCCGCATCATGGCGGCCGCTGTTTCGGATATGGTCGTCCATGGCCGCTCGGGCGATCTGGAGTCATATCTGTTGGCGGACAAAATCTTTCATCGCACGCTGCTGGAAGCCAGCGGAAACGAGATGTTTCGCGCTCTCAACGACGTGGTGGCCGAGGTGCTCACCGGACGAACGCATCACGGCATGATGCCGGCCCAACCCAACCCGACGGCGATCGAATTGCACGACGAGGTCGCACGCGCGATACGACTGCGTGACGAGGGAGCCGCGGAACGCGCCATGCGGGCGATCATCGACGAATCGGCCGCCGCACTCGCCGACGACCTCTCCTCTGGGCCCAGCTGAATCAGCCGGCGGGCTTGTAGTTGAAGTCGATCCGGTCACCGTTGACGTCGGTGACGGTCAGCGTGAAGTCCTGGGTCTCCGAGCCGGCGACCACCGTGCAGGTGATGGAGTTGCCGACCTTGCCCTCCAGGTTGTCGGTGCAGTCCGCCGAATCCGGGCGGCTGCCCAGCTGGCTGGCAAGCTGATCCAGCAGCGAGCTCTCGACCTGAGCCTTCTCCAGCACCGGCAGCACATTGAAGTACAGCATCAGCCCTTCGACCTTGGTGACGACGACGGTGCGCTTCGATGTCACGCCACCGGCGGTGACATCGCAGTGAGTCTCGGTGCCCTCCTTGCCCTCGAGTCCGCCGTCACAACTCACCGAGTCGACCTTGGTGCTGGAGGCTTGGGCCAGCAGGTTGGACACGCCCTTCTCCAGCTGCGCCTTCGACAACGCCGGCGTCATGTCGTAGCTGACCGTCGTGCCCTCGACCTTGGTGACGGTGACGACCGGTTCGAAGCTGTTGTCGCTACTCAGCACCACCTCGCAGCGCGTGGTCTTTCCGACCTCACCCTTCAGATCGTCCTTACAAGTCACCGTCTGCGGCTTCTGCCCGGCTTTTTCGAGCCGCTGCGAGATGTCCTTCTCGAGGTCGGTTTTCGAGACCGAGACGCCGCTGCTGACGTTGAACGAACAACCGGCCAGCGCCGCGCCGGCAAGGCTCGCCGCGGTCAGCGCGGCTCCCAGCCGCGGGAGCACCATCATCCGTCGCATCATGACCTCCCACATTTGCCAACGTCGCGGGCATCGCGCGTTTCCGCGTGCAAGATACCAAGCCACCGTGAAGAAACGAGCGCTGTCGGTAGTGGTTCACTACAGGGGTGAGCAGATCACCTGAGTTGGCGCGCCGCTTCTTCGACCGCTACGAACCGGTCCACGGCATCACCTACTTCGCCCCGGGAATCCGAACCGTGTTGGACGCCATGGGGTTCATCGGGTTCTGGCGCGGCTACTTCGCGGGCCGCGCCGCGCCACTGGGTCAGGTTCCGGCCGAGGTCGTGACCGCGATCTTCTACAACTTCTCAGAAGAACGGGTACGCAAGGCGGTACCGGCGATCTGGGACATCGCCACACCGGAGCAGATGGTGTCCGTGCGGCGGGACACCGCGGTCGACACCCTGCGCGGCTACGGGCTGAGCGACGACACACCGGGTCTGGCGGAAGCCGCCGAACTGGCGGGGGTGGCGGCCCGCACCGCACCGCCGGACGGCCGGCCGCTGTTCGCGGCCAACCTGGCGCTGTCGTGGCCCGATTCCCCACTGGCCGCCCTGTGGCATGCGACGACCCTGCTCCGCGAGCACCGCGGGGACGGCCACGTGGCAACTCTGGTGAGCGAGGGCATCAGTGGCCGCGAATCCAACGTCTTCCATGTCGCCGCGGGGGCGGTGCCCCCCGATTTCATCAAACGCAGCCGCGACTACTCCGACGAGGAGTGGGACTCGTGTGTGCACTCCCTCGTTGAGCGTGGATTACTCACGCCCACATGCACTCTCACCGACGCGGGGCGCGCGCTGAAAGACCACATCGAATTGCGGACCGACACTCTCGCACTGAGCGCGTTGACCGCCCTCGACGACGCGGCGGTGGAGCGGCTGTTCCAGACACTCACGCCGATCACCCGGCAGGTCATCGCCGGCGGCGACCTTCCTGCCGCCACTCCGATGGCGCTGCGCCGCGACGAACTCGACGACAACTCCGCGGGGCTGTAGCTTCATCTCTCAGTCCGACTTACGGTGCAACGCTTCGGGTTTGTGCACCGCGTCGTTGCCGCTCTTATCACTGCGCACACGGTATTGGGGATCCTCCGGCGACGCCCGCACGGTCCGCTTGGCTGCGGTGGTGTCGGTGGTGATCTTCTCCTCCACCGTTCCCTCGGCGGTACCGCCGTGGCTGCTCCAGGTGACCTTATCGCCTTTGTGGAACTCGTCTTTTCCCATGCCAGCGCATACCCGCCGACGACGTGCTCAATCCTCGCGGGGCGACTTCAGGTCGACACCCGACTTCCGCGCGGTGTCGTACAGCCGTGAAAGGTAATCCCCCATCGCTACGTCAGCCTCGATCTGCTGAGCCTTGGCGCGCCGTTGCCGCGCCGCCTCGATCGCGACACCGATCACAAAGAGAACGACAAACACCAAGGCGCCGTAGAGATTACGGAACAAGAACCAGGTGAGCACGCCGGACAGCGCGGTACCCAACCCCAGCAGAACTGTCTGGGCGAATACCGACCCGCTCGTCGGCTCGAGGTTGTCCGTCATCTGTCACCCCCGAACCACTGGTGACGGAAGCGTAATTCGCGCGCCTGAGAACGTCCTGATATTTCGATTAATCTCCGAATCAGAGGTTGCGATTCCACTCCACCCAGCCGACACCGCTTCTGCCGTCGGCCGTCTCGACGGTGACCCAGGACCGCGGGAACTGGCTGATCTGCCCGTCTGGGCCGACCAACCGGACCGGTGCGTGTCCCCGGATATCGACCGTCGCCTGCACGGCTCCCGGTTCGTAGAGAATGCTGGTGGTCAACGGCAATCCGTTGTCGGCGAACGTCGCATCCGCGGTGACGCTCGTCGTCTCGGTCACCGGCACGCCCGATCGCTGCAGATAGCCCACGCTGACCGGCGATATTCCGGGGATGCGGATGTCGACGCCGTGCAGGTGCGTGCCGTCCTGAAGGTGCAGCGCACTCCACACCCAGTCCATGCTCCACCAGTCCCGCACACCGTTGGAGTGGTCGCGTTGCCCCGGCACGGCTTCGAACTCGTAGGCACGGCCGTCGATGGTGACGGTTCCGGTGACCGTGCACGGGATTTCGTAGCGCGTGGTGATGCGATACGCGTACGGGGTGCCCACCGACGTCCAGGTGAGGTCCATCGTCAGGTCCACCGGCCGTCCCGGTTCGTCGCGCAGCAGCGCCGACGGGTCGTCGTATTCCTGTGCGGTGCCGCGCACTTGGACACGGTAGGTCTGTAGTGGGGTGATCGCGCCGTGGCGCAGTTCGGCGCCCTCGGCCGTGGCCACTGCCGGGTCCGCGGGCAACGGTGCCTCGAAGTTCACCAGCGCGACGGTCGGCATGTCGGGCCCGCACACCAGAGCATTGATCCACGCGACGTTCTGGTTCGGTACCAGGCCGAGCCTGATCCAGCCGCCGACGTTCTGAGCTGAATCGGCGAAATCCCAGTACCAGCTTTCGTTCCACAGCGGTTCGTCGCCCGGCGGGTGAGCGCCTTCCTCTGCGGGCTCCGGCGTCAGAGCCTGCGGAGCATCGGGTGCGGGCAGAACGTCGAGCGCCCCGGTGTCGAGCACGTGGCTGGTGTGCCGGTCGAGCATCGTCAGGAACATCTCGTCGCCGCGATCGGTGCGCTCGACCAGCATCGACGACACCACCGCCATCATCACACCCGCGAAGCTCTGGCGCCGCACACCTTCTCGCACGTCGTCGAGCGTCAGTGTCGAATCTGGGCCCAGCCCTTGGTGATACGCACGGAGGAGCTCGTCATAGTGAGCTCGGCGATCGTCGACGGCGACCGCACAGCCGATGAAGTAGGCGACATCGGTCATGGCCGGGCCCCAGGTGACGGTCTGCCAATCGACCACGGTGAGGTCACGTCGCGAGCCGGGGCGGCCGAAGAGCATGTTGTCCAACCGGTAGTCGCCGTGCACCAGACCCTTGATCCGGTCGGGCACCGATTCCTGCTCCATATAGGCATCGAAGCTCGCGACCAGTCGCTCGCACACCAACCGCTGATCCGGGGTGATCGCGTCGCCGTAGCGGTCGGCGAAGCCGGCCCACAGCCCCGCCACCAAGGCCTGGTTCAGCGGCGCCGCACGGGTGAGCCACTCCGCGTCGGCCAGGCTATCGCTGCCGATCACCGGGGCGTGCAGCCGGCCCAGCTCGGTCAGCGCCAGTACGGCGTCTTCGATTGCAGCGCCGCGGATTTCGTTGCCCACCTCGGCCGGTGCGGCATCGTCGAGCAACAGCGCGAAGATCCCCGTCTCCGGGTCGTAGGCGGTGTGATAGCACTCGGCGACGGGGCCGCCAAGACTGGGCGCCACGTCAGAGTAGAACTTGACCTCGCGCTCGTAGAGTCCCAGCGCGAGGCCGGTCTGCCTGCTCGTCGGATCGGTGGCGGCGACCTTGAGAACCACCGAGGCGGGCCCCTCGGCGCCGTCGTCGTAGCTCAGGCCGATCCGATAGCACTCGCTCATCTGGCCGGTACCGATGCGCTCGACGGTGAATCCGGTCACCGGGGCTCCGATCGCGGCGGCCAGCCACGGCGCGGTCAGATCACTCGGGCGTTCGATGACGATGTCGTTGGTCTGCACGCGACCAACTTAGGTCAGATCAGCGGCCGGACGAAGGGTTTTCCGGTCAATTCTTGACGGGTGTCAACTCGACCCTGGTCAGGCTAGCGGTTGGCGAGGGAAAAGCCTGCCCACGCCGTGCGGCGATGTGCGTGCGGGTCGTGTTCCACCCGGGTGTGCCGGTCGAATACCAGCACCGGGCGCTCCGGATCGGTGTAGCGCGGCCAGTCCTCGCCGGGCACGCCGTTGCGGCTGAAGCTGCGCCACCGGGTCTGCACGTCACGACTGACGTTGCGCGCCGAGCGACGGTCCATGGCAGCCGTCAGGGCCGACCCGAACCGCGTGCGGTAGATATCGAAGACCGCCAGTAGCTCGGTGGCGTGGGTGGCGCCCAGCCCCGACCAGTGCAAAGTCCGCGGGGCGTAGTCGTAGCGGTACACGTAGGTGGGCGCGTGGGCGGTGTGCGCCTCGGCGATCTGCCACGCGGCCGTCCCGAACGCGAAGTCGCCGCCGAGCGCCACGCAGGCATCGGCGCGTGGATATCCCGGGTATGCGGCGGTAATCCGTTCGCGCGCTTGCGGATCCGCAGACGACAGCAGACGTTCGATGGCGGGTTCGGTGGTCGGCAGCAGTTTCATGAACCGGGTGAACAGCCTGCCCTCGTCGGCATTGGTTCCGACGATCAGCGGCACCTTGTGAGCGGCGCCGGCCCGCATGGCGGCGACGGGGTCGTCGGGCAGGACGTCGTCTCCATAGGTCGGGCCGAGGGAGAACGCACCGTCCATATCGGTGAGGCTCTGGGCCAGCAGGGTGTCCAGCGCGTCGACCAGATCCCGTGGCCGGGCCCGCATCAATGTTTCGGCGCCGTCGTCGGGACCGCCTCCCAGCAGGGTGGCGAATTTGCCCGCAATCTTGGCCGCGGTCTCCGGACCACTCACCAGCCCGGAGGCTGGACTCTCCGAAATGGCTTGGGCGAAAAGACCTTCGGCGTCAGGAACGGCCAACAGGGTCGCGACGGCGTGTGCGCCCGCACTCTCGCCGAAGATCGTCACATTGCCGGGATCACCGCCGAATGCGCTGATGTTGTCGCGCACCCAGCGCAGGGCCATCACCAGATCGCGCAGGAACAGGTTGCTGTCGATCGGGGTGTCCGGGGTGGACAACGACGACAGGTCCACACACCCGAGCGCACCGAGCCGATAGTTCACCGACACGTAGACGCAGCCGCGGCGAGCCAGCGCCGCGCCGTCGTAGATCGGCGTGGCCGAGCTGCCCATCAGATAACCGCCGCCGTGGATGAAGAACATCACCGGCAGTGGTTCGTGATCCGGCTCCGCGCCAGACCATTGCGGGGTGACGACATTGAGCGTCAGGCAGTCCTCGCCCATCGGCTGGTACTTGCCCACCCCCAACATCGTGTAACGCCGCTGCTGAGGGGCGCAGTTGGCGAATCCGTGGCAGTACCGCACGCCCCGCCAGGGCTGCGGCGGCTGTGGCGCGCGGAAGCGCAAGGCGCCGACCGGCGGGCGCGCGTAGGGAATCGAACGCCACCTGTTCACCCCGTGGCGGGTGAACCCCTCGACGACGCCGCTGCCGGTGGTGGCGCGGACGGTGTGTTCGTGCATCACACGACGGTAGCGAACATCTCGCTTCTCGACGCGCCTGACAAACCGGACGGGACGGGGCCGCTAGCCTGTCGGGATGCGAATCGCCGTGTTGCTCACCGCGTCGCTGCTGGTCGCGGGATGTTCCGGGTCGACCGGCGGCCAGGCGAAGCAGACGCAATTGACCCCGATCACACCGTCACGCTCGGCAACCTCGTCGTCGGCGTCACCGTCGACGACCACGTCGTCGGTGCCGGCTCCGGCGGCCGGAGCCCCGATCGCGGAGGCCATCAAGTGGATCGAGGCCGGTCCCCCGATCGATGCCGCGCAGTACCACATCGCGTTGCGCGGCTCTGTCACGACCGATCTCGGCGATGACGTCGCATTCACGACGCCGGCGGGCACGACGTGCATGACCGATGCCAAGCACGGCGCACCGGGGCTGGCCTGCCTGGTGGAGCTCACCAATCCACCACCCCGGCCGCAGGACGTCTACGGCCAGTGGAAGGGCGGCTGGGTCGATTTCGACGGCAGCACCGTCCAGGTCGGGTCCGCGCACGGCGATCCTGGCCGCTTCACCTATGGGCAGGGCCGCGAATTGCCTTATGACACTTCGCTGTCGTTCGCCGACTACCGCTGTCGCACCGACGCCAACGCGTTGGTCTGCGTGAACTATGCCAAGCAGTCGGCAGTGCGCCTGGCCGCCGAGGGAGTCAACGCCTATGCCTGCGCGCAACAGGTGACACCGCCGCCAGGAGTCGGCGAGCAGTACACCTGCTAATGCGCGTGCGCCGGATAGGCATGCACGACAGCGGTATCCAGCTTCGGGATGGCGTGGGTGAGGTCGTGCTCGGCGCTGTGGGCGATGTCGTGGGCTTCCGCCAGCGTGAGATCGGGGTCGATATCGAGTTCGGCATCCGCGTGCAGCCGGTGCCCGATCCACCGCATCCGCACGCTGCGCACCGACCGCACTCCCGGGCGTGCGGCCAACGTCGTCTCGGCAGTATCGATGAACGCCGGATCTACGCCATCCATCAAGCGGCGGAACACATCCCGGACTGCCGTGCGCAGCACCGCGAGAATGGCCACGGTGATGACCAGGCCGACGATCGGGTCCGCCAGCGGAAAGCCGAGCGCGACGCCACCGGCGCCGATGACCACCGCCAACGATGTGAAGCCATCGGTGCGGGCGTGCAGTCCGTCGGCAACCAAAGCGGCTGAGCCGATTCGGCGTCCGACGCGGATGCGATAGAGGGCCACCCATTCGTTGCCGATGAAGCCGACCAGTCCGGCCAGGGCAACCCAGCCGAGATGGTCGATGGGCCGCGGATCGATGAGACGTCCGATGGCCTCGTAACCCGCAATGATCGCCGACACGGCAATCATTGCGACGACGAACATTCCGGCCAGATCTTCGACCCGCCCGAAGCCATACGTGTAGCGGCGGGTGGCAGCCTTGGTGCTCAACGAGAACGCGATCCACAGCGGTACCGCGGTCAGGGCGTCGGAAAAATTGTGGATCGTGTCGGCAGCCAGCGCGATCGACCCCGACACGACGACGACGACAATCTGGGCGATCGCGGTGAGCCCCAACACCACAAGGCTGATCTTGACCGCGCGGATACCTGCGGCGCTGGACTCCAGCGCGCTGTCGAAGCTGTCGGCAGCGTCGTGCGAGTGCGGTGCGAAGATCTCTGCGATGGCCCCGCGCAACCCCTTCGGGTGGTCGTGGCTGTGGTCGTGATCATGGGCGTGATCGTGATCGTGCAGGTGGGCCATCAGGCGCTCCCCCGGTCCGAAAGTTCGTGAACTCCGCGATGGTGCGCGGGCGTCCCGCCGGCCGCGTGTTCGGCGTTGTAGACCGCATCGGCCACGAGTTGACGGACGTGATCGTTTTCGAGCCGATAGAACACCTGAGTGCCCTCACGGCGGGTACGGACTAGGCGCGCCATCCGCAGCTTGGCCAGATGCTGGGACACCGACGGCGACGGTTTGCCCACGCATTCGGCGAGGTCGTTGACACTCAGTTCACCGTCGATCAGCGCCCACAGCAGCTGCACGCGAGTGGCATCGGCCAGCATGCGGAAGACCTCGACGACCAGATGAGCATGGTCCTCCGCCAGCTGCTTATCTGCATTCATACGCAGATAGTAGCAGATGATCGCTCACCAAGGCCGCGGCTCAGGCAGCGAGAACTCCCTTGGCACGCAGCAGCGGGAAGACGCCCTCGGCGAACCAGTAGGCCTCTTCCAGGTGCGGGTAGCCGGACAGGATGAACTCGTCGAAACCGACCGTGTGGTACTCCCAGATCAGGTTGGCGACCTCTTCGTGGCTGCCGACCAACGCGGTACCGGCACCGCCCCGGACCAGACCCACACCCGCCCACAGGTTCGGATAGATCTCCAGCTTGTCGATGCGTCCGCCGTGCAGGGCGGTCATCCGGCGCTGACCCTCGGACTCGGAACTGGCATGCAGTTTGGTGGCCTGCTCGATCTGATCCGGTGTCAGCTCGTCCACCAATTCCTGCGCGACCGCCCAGGCCGCTTCCGAGGTGTCGCGGGTGATCGTGTGCAGCCGGATGCCGAACCGCACGTTGCGCCCCCGCGCCTGCGCCAGCGTGCGCACCTCGTTGATCTTGGCAGCCGCGGCCTGCGGCGGCTCACCCCAGGTCAGGTAGACGTCCACATGCTCGGCGGCGATCGGCAGCGCAGCCGCGGACGAACCACCGAAGTAGAACTCGGGCAACGGGTTCGGCGGCTCGGAAACCCGGCCGTCGCGGACCTTGTAGTACTCGCCGTCGAAGTCGTAAGAGTCCTGCCCCCACACTGACTTCACGATCTGAAGGAACTCCCCGGTACGGGCGTACCGCTCGTCATGGTTGAGCCAGTCGCCGAACCGCTGCTGCTCGCCATCATCGCCGCCACTGACCACGTTGAGCAGCAACCGGCCGTCCGAGAAGCGCTGCAACGTCGCCGCCTGCTGGGCGGCGAGGGTGGGCGGTACCAGCCCGGGCCGGAACGCCACCAGGAACTTGAGCCGCTCGGTCTCCGCCAACAGGGCCGACGCCGTCAACCATGCGTCCTCGCACCATGTTCCGGTCGGGGTCAGCACCCCTTCGAAGCCAAGCCGGTCGGCTGCCCTGGCCACCTCGGCCAGATACCGGCGGGTCGGTGCGCGGTAGCCGTCGGGAATCGTGTGATGCGACGACGCGTGCGACGCACCCACGATCGAGCGGCTGTCCCCGTTGGTGGGCAGGAACCAAAAGAACTTGGCAGACAACAGATTCTCCTCTAATTGGAACTGATGAGAACAGGCTCGAGCACACCGGCGTAGCGGCGATCGACCCATTTGGAAAAATCAGGGGCGGACTGGATCTGCCCCGACTTGGCGAACAGATCCGCGATCTTCTGCTCGGAGGCAACCACCTCGTCGCTCAGCGCTGTCGGCAGACGCAGGCTCCGGCTCTGCGACACCTCGGCCGCCTGGAGATCCAATCCCACAGCGGCGGCATACTTCTGCGCCCACTCCTGCGGATGATCCTGAGCCCACTTCGCTGCCTTGGCGAAACGCACCAGCAGATCGGCCAGCGCGGAGTTGCGCTTCGGATCCGCCAGTGCGGCATCGGAGGCAACCCCGAACCAGTAGCCGTTGGTGACGCCCTTGGCCTGCGCGATCGACCGCACCTTCAGCTGCTGCTCGGCCTGCGCGGTGAACGGATCCCAGATCGCCCACGCATCAACCTGATTGGCCCGAAATGCCGACAGCGCGTCAGCAGGCTGGAGGAACACCAGATTCACATCCGCGGGCGTCAGCCCGGCCTTCTCCAGCTGCCCGAGCACGTTGCCGTGCGCGGAACTGCCCTTGCCGACCGCGATGCTCTTGCCCCGCAACTGGTCCACCGAGGTGATCGGCGAATTCGCGGGAACCAGGATCTGGTCGCCGATACCGCCACCGTTGTAGGCCGAGACCACCTTCACCTTCGCGCCGGAGGCCGCGCCGAAGATCGGCGGGGTGTTGCCAGTGATCGCGAAGTCGATCTTGCCCGCGGTCGCGGCCTCGATCTGCGGCGGGCCGGACGTGAAGGTGGAGAACGCGATCTTGTACGGCAGGTTGTCCAGCGCCCCGGCGGCACGCAGCAGCGATTCGGTGCCGCCCTTCTGGTCGCCCACCTGCAAGGTCAGATCCGACAGCTCGGTCAGCGCGACCGTCGGCGGCGCCTGGGACGCACCGGAGTTCTCGTGGCGCGATACGCAACCCGTCAGCAGGAGGCCCAATACAGCCAGCAAGACCATCACACGGCGAAATACTCTGGGATACACGCTTGCTCCTGTCAGATTTGAACGCCGAGTTGCTCCAGCAACTCGACTCGATGGCTCTCGATGGCCGCCGACGACGTCCCCGTCGGCAGCCGCGGATCGGCGATCTCGGTCTGATGAACAACCCGGCCGGAATCCAGGACGAGCACCCGATCAGCCAGTGCCACAGCCTCATTCACGTCATGGGTGACCAGTAACACCCCGAATCCGTGCCTGCGCCACAGCTCCAGTAGCAGCGCGTGCATGGACAGCCGGGTGAGCGCGTCCAAGGCGCCGAACGGCTCGTCGAGCAGAAGCAACTGCGGCTCGGCGACCAGCGCGCGGGCCAGCGATACCCGCTGGGCCTGGCCGCCCGACAACGTCAGCGGCCACGCGTCGGCCCGGTCGGCCAGCCCGACATCGGCCAGCGCCTGCTCGGCCCTGGCCACCACCTCGTTGCGGGGCAACCGGAATCGGGTCAGCCCGTACCCGACGTTCGTCCGAACCGAGCGCCACGGGAACAGCCGCGGCTCCTGAAAGGCCAGCGCCGGTGCGCCCGCGACCACTCGCTCGCCGGTGTGATCGTCGGACAGGTCGGCGAGGACCCGCAGGATCGTGGACTTGCCAGAACCGCTGCGTCCCACCAGCGCGACGATCTCACCGGCGCCGACGGTCAGCGAAACATCGTGCAGGACGCGGTGCTCGCCGTACCACTTGTCGATGTGCCGGAGTTCGGCGGCCACCGCGGTCTTGTGTTCGTGTGTCACAGTCATGACCGATACCTCAGGGCTCGGCGCTCGAGAGCGCGGACGACGGCGTCGGTCGTGATGCCCAGCAGCGCATAGACGATCAGACCGAAGATGATGATGTCGATGCGCAGAAAGTCCCGCGCATTGTTGATCAGGTAGCCGATGCCTTTGTCGGCGTTGATCTGTTCGGCGACGATCAATGTCAGCCAGGCGATCGCCAGCGACTGGCGCAACCCCA
The DNA here is from genome assembly GCA_004362315.1 of Mycobacterium sp. BK086. Classification (GTDB taxonomy): domain Bacteria; phylum Actinomycetota; class Actinomycetes; order Mycobacteriales; family Mycobacteriaceae; genus Mycobacterium. The sequence goes on along the minus strand of SNWL01000005.1, from coordinate 368,093 downwards.
CCAGCACCTGCGGGGCGGCGCTGGGAAGAATGATGTGACTGAACCGCTGCCGAAATGAAAACCCAAGCACGTCAGCGGTTTCGAACAACTTCGGATCGACCTGCCGGATCGCCGAGAAGGTATTGAGGTAGAGCGGGAAGCTGACGCCGAGCGCGACCAACAGCACCTTGGGCAGCTCGCCGATCCCGAACCACAGGATGAACAGCGGAATCAAGCCCAGATGCGGCAGTGCCCGCAACATCTGCATGGGCGGGTCGACGGTCGCCTCGGTCCAGCGCGACAGACCGACCGCGGTCCCCAGCCCGACCCCGATCACGCCACCCAGCAGCAGCCCCTGGATCACCCGCAGCCCGGACACCTGTAGCGCGTCGGCGAGTTGGCCGTCGCGGATGAGCTCGAGCCCGGCCTCGGCGATCAACGAGGGAGCGGGCAGGACTTCCTGGGAGATGATGCCCACCGCACTGCCCAGCTGCCACAACGCGAGCAGGACCACCGGGGTGACCCACCGCAGAACAGTCCACTTCCGGTGCCGGCGTCGAGCCGGCGTGCGGGGGCCGGCCGGCAGGACCGGCGCGGCTGGCGTCGTCACGGTGTGGGTCTCCCCGAAGTGGCGCGTGGGTGGCTGTGGGCGTGCGACATCGCAAAAGTCGCGTGCTTCGACCCTAGGAATCACCGAACCCGGGGTTAAGGGTTTGATTCGTGGTGACCAAAAGAAAGCCCGCCCGGGACACAGGGTCCGGGGCGGGTTTCCTCAGCGCGGCGTCAGCTCAGTCGGGTGTCCCCGTCGACCCGGATCGCCGTCACCGGCACACCGTTGACGGTCGCGGTCCAGGTGCCGAACGCCAGCGGCGGGGCGGGCTGGAGCAGACGGGCCTGGCGCCGCTGCCGGACCTGATCGCGGAACTTCTGCTCGTTGGCCTGCACCAGATCAGAGGTATCGGAATCGTTCGACGTCTTGAACTGCACACCGGTGATGGTGTTGTCGGGCCGAACCACCCAGGAGGCGCGCACACCGTTGGCCGCCGCGGTGTACATGGCCGACGGCAGCGCCACCGAGGGGGCGGTGAACGCGTAGTTGACGTTGTTCATGGTGAGCTGACCCTCGACCGCGGTGCCGTTGAACGACGCCTTGAGCGTGTCCTGGTACTTGGACGTGATGTCCAGGGCGCCGTCCTTCTGGGTGCCGAAGAACCAGGCCTCATCCGTGGAACCGTCGCAGGCGTAGGCGGCGATCTTGTCGCCCTCCACGGCCACGCCGATGGTCATCGTTCCGCCGCCGGCCATCGGCATGTCGGCGATGTAGTGCGCCGACTTCGGGAAGTCCTTGACCGCCGCTGCGCTCGATGTGGGTGTCGGGGAGTTCGCGGTGGTGTTGGACCCGCCTGAACAGGCGGTCACGGTGCCGAGGGCGACCGTCGCGATCACGCAGGCCAACAGGGTGCGTAGGTGTTTTCTCATGTCACCAGCTTCGGGTACCGGCAGGTCCGGTACTTGGAGAATGTATGGAGATTAGGTGGAGATCGCCAGGAACCGGCGAACTTCGTCGCAGAACACCTGCCAGGCCGGCTCGACACCGGTCAGCAGATGATTGTTGCTGGCCAGCGCCACCAGCCGCGATCCTGCGATCAGCTCGGCCAGCTCCTCGCCGAACTGCATGGGCACGCGGTGGTCGTTGCGCGAGTGCAGGATCAGCGTCGGGCACGCCACCTGCCTGGCCGCCTCGCGCACGTCGATCGCGGCGAACTCGGTGAGGAAGCGCACCGCGTTCTCCGACGACGTGGTGCGCCGCTGCAGCTGGTCGAAATCCGCCCAGTCCGAACGGCTGCCGTCCGGGAGGAATTGGGCGGCGAACACCTGGCGGAAGGCGGGATCGTCGCGACCCCAACCCACACGCGCCAGGTCCAGATCCAGTGCCGCAGCACGCTGTTCCTCAGGGCTGACCGCACGCACTCCGCGTCCGCGGGCGTACGCGCTGCACAGCACCAGGTGGCTCACCTTCTCCGGATGCCGGGCGGCGTATTCGATTGCGACGGCACCGCCCTGTGACACCCCGAGTAGCGGAAAGCGTTGCAGTCCAATCGCATCCACCACGGACTCCAGGTCGGCCACCCAGTCGGAGAAGGTGAACTCCCCCACCTCCCAGTCCGAGAGTCCGCACCCGCGTTCGTCGTACCGGATGAACGTGTGGTCCGCGGACAGGTCGCTGACCCAGTGCCGCCAGACCGGGCTTTCGATGTCGTAGGCCAGATGCGTCATCCAATTCGCGGCCCGCACCAACGGCGGTCCCTCGCCCGCGGTCGCATACGCCAGCCGCACCCCGTCACCCGCCCGGCAGAACGAGATGTGCTGGGGTGGCGCCGCGACGACCACCGGTTCGGCCGGCTCGGCCGTCGTCGTCACCGTCCCGACGAAGCGGTAGCCGCGGCCCCGCACGGTCCGGATATAGCGCTGCGACTCCCCGTCGTCGCCGAGTGCGCGCCGAGCCGCCTTGATCCGGCTGGTCAGCGCCGCCTCACCGACGAACTTGCCGCCCCACACCGAATCGAACAGTTCCTCTTTGGTGACCACTCGTTCGTGGTTGGCGACCAGATGCGCCATGACGTCGAACACCTGGGGCTCGACCCGAATCACCGTGTCCCCGGACCGCAGTTCGTAATTGGGGGTGTCCAGCACGAAGTCGTCGAAGCGCCAGACGCCCGATTCGGCGGGCACCGATGGAGCTGACTCCGGAAGCACGTTCCGATCTTAGCTGCGAAACGGCTGTGGCCGGTCAGTCGTCTTCGCCGAAGGTGACGACGACCTTGTCGGCCGCACCCGCGTCGGATGCCAGCCGCAGTGCCTCGCCGACGTCCCCGAACGGGATCGTGTGGCTGACGATCAGCCGGTAGGTCTCCCAGTTCGCGACGAGATCGCTTGTCACATCGAATATTTCGTCGGGGTATCCGATCGATCCGAGGATGGTGATCTCATTGCTCATGACGTTGACGAACTCGATCGGCACCGGCTTCTTGTGCACGGCGACGACGCCCAGTGTCGCGCCTTTCTTGGCTGCGGCCAGTGCGGTGTCGATCACGGCGGGAGCCCCGGCGGCATCGAGGTAGATATCGGTTCCGGCCTTGCCGGGAAACATCGCTTCACCGGGGCCGTGCAGCTCGATGAGTTTCGCGATCACGTCGTCCTCTGCGGAATTGATGACGGCGTCGGCGCCGATCTGGCGCGCCTTGGCCAACCGGGCCGGAATCAGGTCGGCGACGACGATGTGGCCGACCCCCAGCGATTTGAAGGCCAGCACGGCGCCCAACCCGATGGGCCCGGCCCCGAAAACGACCACCGTGTCGCCCGGTTTGGGCCGGCAGCGGTTGGCGGCGTGCCGGGCGACGGCCATCGGCTCGTTGAGTGCGGCCACCTCCCAGGGCACGTGGTCGGGGATGACCTCCAGACTCACCCCGCGGACGGCGTTCTCGATGAGCAGGTAGTCGGCCAGGGCACCGCTGTCGCCGCCGTTGCCAATGATGTTGGCCGGCTGGGCCATCGGGTTGATGACGACGTGGTCGCCGACCGCGATCCCGGTGACCTCCGCGCCGACTTCGACGATCTCCCCTGCCGGTTCGTGACCGAGCGGGGTGTGCCCCTGCCGCGGCGGGAGTCCGCCGATCGAGATGTAGAACCCGTCGGATCCGCAGACACCGCACGCGCGCATCTTGACCAGCACGTCGGCCGGACCGATCTGCGGGCGTGGGATGTCGATGACCTCGGCGGTGCCCGGGCCCGTCACGATGGACGCCTTCATCAGCGCCACCCGTCGGCAGCCTTGGCCGCCTGCACGAGTGCATCGCACAGTTCGCGCAGCTCATGGGTGGCCGCACCCTCGTCGACCGCGGTCGCCACGTCCTCGGCGGCGCAGCGCACCTGATAGACGCGATCGGACAGCTCAGCGGCCTCGTCGGCCGACAGCACCACCGCGTCCTCGGGGATCGCGCTGCCCTTGACCAGGGCGCGCTGCTCGTAGGCGCGCTGCCGGCACGACTGCCTGCAGTACTGCCTGCGCCGACCCATCCCGGCATCGGCCACCTCGCGGCCGCACCACCGGCACGGCTGGGAGCGGGCACGACGCGTCACGCCTTGTGACTGTAGACGGGTTGATGCGGTGATCCCGGTATCATGGTGGGTCGAGTCGGGAACCGCAGTGCGTGGTCTCGCGTTGAACACCCGGACTTCGTAGAGGGCCCCGGCCCTGGATAGACACTGAGGAGATTGACGATGGCTGATCGTGTCCTGAGAGGCAGCCGGCTCGGAGCCGTGAGCTACGAGACCGACCGCAACCACGACCTGGCGCCGCGTCAGATCGCGCGCTACCGCACCGAGAACGGCGAGGAATTCGAGGTTCCGTTCGCCGACGACGCCGAGATTCCCGGCACCTGGCCCTGCAAGAACGGCCTGGACGGCACCCTCATCGACGGTGATCTGCCCGAGCCCAAGAAGGTCAAGCCGCCGCGTACCCACTGGGACATGCTGCTGGAGCGCCGCTCGGTCGAAGAGCTCGAGGAACTGCTCAAAGAGCGGATGGACCTGATCAAGTCCAAGCGCCGCGGCAGCTGATCTAGCGGACGACGCCGCGGGCGCGGTCCATGCGCCCGTTGATGCCCCACTGGGCGACCTTGACCATCGCTTCGCGAATGTTCGAGCCGCTCATCTTCGACACTCCGAGTTCGCGCTCGCGGAAAGTGATCGGCACCTCGGTGACGGTGAAACCGCTGTTGATCGTGCGCCAGGTCAGGTCGATCTGGAAGCAGTAGCCCTTGGAGTCGACCGCCGACAGGTCGATCTTCTCCAGCACTTCGCGGCGATAGGCGCGGTAACCGGCCGTGATGTCGTGGATGTCGACGCCGAGCAGGACCCGCGAATAGGTGTTGGCGGTCTTGGACAGCACGAGCCGCCGGTGCGGCCAGTTGCGGACCGTTCCGCCGGGGACGTAGCGCGAGCCGATGGCCAGGTCCGCGCCGTTGTCGATGGCGTCGAGAAGGCGATACAGCTGCTCGGGAGCGTGGCTGCCGTCGGCGTCCATCTCGACGAGCACGTTGTACTGCCGGTTCAGCCCCCAGGCGAACCCTTCGAGGTAGGCCGCACCGAGGCCGTCCTTGGCGGTGCGGTGCATGACATGAATCCGGTCGGGATCGGCCAGCGAGAGTTCGTCGGCGAGCTCACCGGTGCCGTCAGGGCTGCCGTCGTCGACGATCAGCACGTGGACGTCCGGGCAGGCCTTGTGCACGCGGCCCACGATCAGCGGCAGGTTCTCCAGCTCGTTGAATGTGGGGATGATCACCAGGGTGCGCTGGCTGGGCAGCTCAGCGCCCGTCTTGCCCCGGTCGGTCATGACTCTCCTTCATCGTGCTGTCCGGCCAGAGCTGAGGATGATTCGCCCTGCTCCGGCGGGTTATCGCCATCGTCTCCGCCCCCGGACATGCTGTCTGCGTCCCGTTGCCGCTTTCTGCGGCGAAACGGACGCATGAACCAACCATTGTGCAGTATGACGGCCAGGACAATGGCAATGGCGGCTCCGACCAGCACCCATTGCACCAGCGGCCCCCAGCGGGTGGCCGGTGTCTGGCTCGTCTTGAGGCGGACGGTCATGTCGAGATAGCCCGGCGTGAAGAACTCCGTCCGGCTGAGTTCATGGCCATCGGGCGCGATCACCGCGCTGATTCCGACGGTGCCTGCCACCACCACGTAGCGGTCGTGCTCGACGGCGCGGGCCCGGGCGAACGCCAGCAGCTGTTCGCTCATGTTCCGGTCGAAGGTGGCGTTGTTGGTGGGCACCGCCAGCACCTGGGCGCCACCCAGAACCGACTCGCGCAGCGCCCGGTCGAAGATGACCTCCCAGCAGGTCGCCACCCCGACCGGCACCCCGGCGGCGTGCACGACGCCTGAGCCGTTGCCGGGCACGAAGTAGCCGGCGCGGTCGGCGAACGAGGACAGATGCCGGAAGAAGCCCCGCCACGGCAGGTATTCGCCGAACGGCTGGATGATCTGTTTGTCGTGGCGCTCCCCCGGCCCGCCGACCGGATCCCAGACGACGACGGTGTTGGACGCCGCCGGGTTCTCCGGCGTCCAGTCCGGCCGGGCGACGACGGTGCCGACCAAAATCGGCGCACCGATCGCCTGGGCGGCCACGCTGATCTGCTGGGCCGCGTCGGTATTGGTGTACGGGTCAATGTCGGAGGAGTTCTCCGGCCAGATCACGAACTGTGGCTGCGGTGCCCTACCCGCGTGCACATCCTCGGCCAGTTGCACGGTCTGACGGACGTGGTTGTCCAGGACGGCGCGACGCTGAGCATTGAAGTCCAGCCCCAGCCGCGGGACGTTGCCCTGGATCGCGGCGACGGTGACCGTCGGTTCGTTGCCTGCGCCCCCGGCGGCACGGCGTACCTGCGGCGCGGCCACCGCAGTGGTGAGCAACACCGCGGTGATGCACAGCCCGGGCAGCAGCACGCCGGGCAGTGAAACATGGTCCTTCTCTTTGCTTTCCGCGCTGCGCAGCCACCAGTGCACGACCTCGAGAACGAGGGCGGCCAGTGAGGTGCCGAGCAGGACGATGCCGAATGACAGCAGCGGCACGCCGCCGAGCTGAACCAGCGACAGGAACGGACCTCCTGTCTGCCCGAAACCCACTACGCCCCATGGGAATCCACCGAACGGGACGGTCGACTTGAGCCACTCCTGCAATGACCACATCAGCGCCAGCCACAGCGGCCAGCCCGGCAGTCTGCGCACCACGACGGCCAGCCAGCCGAACAGCGCCGGGAACAACGCCTCCATGGCGGACAGCGCGAGCCACGGCACCGGGCCGACAAGTCCGCTGATCCACGGAATCAGCGGGATGTAGAAGGCCAGCCCGAACAGAAACCCGTACCCGAGCCCACCGGCCGCAGTTGTCTTGGGGTGCAACAGAACCCAGCTGAACATCGCGAAGCTCAGCACCGCCGACCACCACCAGCCGATCGGCGGAAAGCTGATGCAGAGCAGCAGCCCCGCGGTCACCGCGACCAGCAGCCGCATCATCCGCGGCGGCAGCGCGGTGCGCAACCAGGTGAGCAGCCGGCTACCCATGGAGCACGACACCTCGGTGCACCGTCTGGCGGCAGTGCGGCAGCGGTTCGCCGGGATCCAGCCGCGGGAGTGCGGGCACCCGCGAGCGCGAGTCCGTGGACCACCGCTGCACACTGTCGGCCGGCGCACTGACATCGACCTCTCCGGTCTCCCACACCGCGTACGACGCGGGCGCGCCCGGCACCAAGGTGCCGCTGATCCCGTCGCGCTCACCGCCGGCCCGCCAGGCACCCCGTGTTGCGGCGGCGAAGGCGGCCCGCGCGGAAATCGCGCTTCCCGGGGTCTGATGGTGGCTGGCCGCGCGTACGGTCGCCCACGGATTGATGCTGGTCACGGGGGCATCTGAGCCGAACGCCATGGGCACGCCTGCCGATGCTAACAGCGAGAACGGGTTGAGCAGGGCGGCTCTGGCCGTACCCAGCCGGCGGGCGTACATGCCGTTGTCGCCGCCCCACAACGCATCGAAATTGGGCTGCATACTGGCCGTGATCCCGCTTTGGCCGAGAATCCCGGCCTGCTCGGCGTTCACCATCTCGAGGTGCTCGAGCCGGTGCCCACAGCGCGCAACCGCCGGTGCCCCGAACCGCTCGACGAGACCGACCACCGCGTCGACCACCGCACTCACTGCCGCGTCGCCGATCACGTGGAACCCCGCCGTCACCCCAGCTTCGGTGCAGGCGATCAGGTGCTCGGCGACGCCATCGGGGTCCAGGTAGCAATTCCCGGTGCTGTCCGGGGCGTCCGCATACGGCTCGCAGAGCCACGCGGTGTGCGAGCCGAGCGCGCCGTCGACGAACAGGTCACCGGCAAGGCCCCGGGCACCGGTCGCCTCGATGAGCGCCTTGGCCTGTGCGGCGGTGGACACCGCCTCGCCCCAGTAGCCGATGACGTCGACGCCGTGCGCGGTGGCACGCAGCTCCTGCCAGTCGTCTGATCCCCCGATATCGGGTCCGGCGCACTCGTGGGCGGCGACGATGCCGGCGGCGGCCAGGGCATCCAGGGCGGCCAGCCGCGCGTCGGCGCGCTGGCCCGCGGTGAGCAGCCGACGGGCCTCGCTGCGCACCAGGTGGTGGGCGTCGGCCGACAGCGGGCGGTCCGGGTCGTATCCGGCGACCGCCGCCAGCCCGGGCACCAGCTCACGCAGTGCCGTCGAGGCGACCGCGGAATGGACGTCGATGCGGGCCAAGTAGGCGGGGACGGCACCGGCGACAGAGTCGAGCTCCGCGGTGCTCGGGACTTCGTCGCGCGCCCAGCCGGCGTCATCCCAGCCGTGCGCCCAGACCGGCTGGCCGGGGTGGGCCGCGACATGCTCGGCGACCAGGCTCAGGCAGTGTTGCTTGGACGTCGCCGCCGTGAGGTCCAGCCCGGTGATCAGCAGGCCGGTGGAGGTCAGGTGAATGTGGCTGTCGACGAACGCGGGCGACACGAACGCGCCCTGCAGGTCGACGACCTGCGCATTGCCGAACTGCGAACGGCCCACGTCATCGCTGCCCAGCCAGGCGACGACGCCGTCGCGAACCGCCATCGCGGTGGCATCCGGATGCGACGGGCTGTGGATGCGCCCATTGAGCAGCAGTGTGGTCACGGTGGACCAGTCTGCCCCGCAGCCGCGGGGTGCCGGACGTCAGTAGCGCCGGACGATGTTGGCGTCGTGGACCGGGCCCGAAACGTACCCGTCCTGGTCGACAACCTCGCCATCGATGTAGTCGCCGCGGCCGGGATAGCCCGGCGCGGTCAGGTTGACGACGGTGACCCGGCGGGCGATGCCGCGGGTGAGCAGCGTGCCTGCCAGCGGGCGAACCATGCTGCGAGTCGGCGGCAGCAGCATCAGCGCGCCGACGGCAGTGCTGACCAGGCCGGGGATGAACACCAGCACGGTGCCGAACGCGACGAGCATGCCGTCTGCCACCGCGCCCTGCGGATTCGTGCGGGCCTGCTGCAGCTTGAGGATCTGTCGTTTGACCTGCGAGCCGGCCAGCGCGACACCGACCACCGAGGTGGCCAGCAGGATGAGCAACGTCCACCCGAGCCCGAGGGACCACGTCAAGGCGGCCAGAACCGCGATCTCGACCAGGGCGTACAAGAAAAACGTCCGCAGCACCATGCATTGCCAACGAGTCGGCGTCGTGGCGGGTTCCGGCGACCGCTGATAGCAGCCTGAGAGTTCTATTGCGGAGTGATCTCGAGGGCCACGTGCACCTTGTCGATACCGCCGCGGACCAGGCTGTGCAGGTAGAACCACACCGAGTGCTGCCAATACCGCCGCAGCACTTTGTTGTAGACGTCGCGGGTCTCCGAATCCGGCAGCACCCGGGCGGTCGCCTCGACCGCGGGGCCCTTTGGCTTTCCGAGTGAATGGCTCTCGGCGATGGTGACCCGGGGTGTGTTGCGGATCCGCTTGACCTTCCAGGACACCCGGTCGGTGATGACCAGTAGCCGGTCACCGTCGGGCACGCCCCAGATGGCGGTCGGCTTCGGAGTGCCGTCCTTGGTGAAGGTGGTGAGCAACAGGTACTTCGCCTGGGCGACATCGTGGAAGGTGGGGTTCGCCACCGAGTTGGCCATGCGTGCCTGTTCCCGCTAGGCCGCGTCTTGAAGCATCGACCTCAGGCGGCGCGCAATTCCAGGCCGATCGTGCGGTTGGTACCGCCGCGCAGCTTGCTGAAGAAGTTGAAGACGTGGCCGACGATCCCGTAGCGCTTGCCGATCGCCTGATAGACGCGCTCAGTCTGGGATTCGTCGAGCACGCTCGCGACTCCCTCGACGGCCTCGCTCTTGACGTTGCCCCGCATATCGCAGATGGCCACCGTCACCCGCGGGGTGTTGCGGATGCGCTTGACCTTCCACGCGTTCTTTTCGCTGATCACCAATGCGGTGTCCCCTTCTGGGACGACCCAGACCGCGGTCGGCTTGGGCCGGCCGTCCTTGGTGAACGTGGTCAGCGTGATGTATTTCGCCTGAACGACCTCGGCAAACGTAAGCGGCATGTCGCCAATCTAGCGCGCTTCCAGGTCCCCTTCGGTTTCGAGCAGCACCTGGCGCAGCCCGTCCAGCGTGGCCGGATCCGGGTTCTCCCACATGCCCCGCCCGACGGCCTCGAGCAGGCGCTCCGACATCCCGTGCAGCGCCCAGGGATTCGACTCGTTCATGAACTTGCGGTTCTCGGGGTCCAGCACGTACTTCTCGGTGAGCTGCTCGTACATCCAGTCGGCCATCACACCGGCGGTCGCGTCATAACCGAAGAGATAATCCACCGTCGCGGCCATCTCGAAGGCGCCCTTGTAACCGTGCTTACGCATCGCGGCCATCCACCGCGGATTCACCACCCGGGCCCGGAACACCCGAGTGGTCTCCTCGGAGAGCGTGCGGGTGCGCACCGCGTCGGGACGGGTGTTGTCACCGATGTAGGCCTCCGGCGCCTTGCCGGTGAGTGCCCGCACGGTCGCCACCATGCCGCCGTGGTACTGGAAGTAGTCGTCGGAGTCGGCGATGTCGTGCTCGCGCGAGTCGGTGTTCTTGGCGGCCACCACGATTCGGCGGTACTGCGTCGACATGTCGTCGGCGGCGGGTCTGCCGTCGAGCTCGCGGCCGTAGGCGAAGCCGCCCCACGCGGTGTACACCTCGGCGAGGTCGGCGTCGTCGCGCCAGTTGCGGCTGTCGATCAGCTGCAGCAGGCCGGCGCCGTAGGTTCCCGGCTTGGAGCCGAAAATACGTGTGGTGGCGCGTCTTTCATCGCCATGCTCGGCCAGATCGACCTGGGCGTGAGCGCGGACGAAGTTCTGCTCGACCGGCTCGTCGAGGCCGGCGACCAGCCGTACCGCGTCGTCGAGCATCGTGACGACGTGTGGGAAGGCGTCGCGGAAGAAGCCGGAGATCCGCACGGTCACGTCGATGCGGGGGCGGTCCAGCTCGGCCAAGGAGATGGCCTCGAGGTCGACGACGCGACGCGAGGCGTCGTCCCACACCGGCCGGACGCCAAGCAGCGCAAGGACTTCGGCGATATCGTCGCCCGAGGTCCGCATCGCCGAGGTGCCCCACACCGACAGCCCGACCGAGCGGGGCCAGTCGCCGTGGTCTTTGCGGTAGCGCTCCAGCAGCGAATCCGCCATGGCCACACCGGTTTCCCAGGCCAGCCGCGAGGGCACAGCCTTGGGGTCCACGGAGTAGAAATTGCGCCCGGTGGGCAGCACATTGACCAGGCCGCGCAACGGTGAACCCGAGGGGCCGGCCTCGACGAACCGGCCGTCCAGCGCACGCAGCACCTGATCGATCTCGCCTGCGGTGCCGGCCAGTCGCGGAACCACCTCGGTCGCCGCGAATCGCAGGATGGCCGCGACGCCCTCGTCGTCGGTGAGCTCGCCAACCCGGCCGGCGTCCCAGCCGTGGGCCTGCAGACCGGCCAGCAGAGCGCGGGCCTGCTGTTCGGCTTCATCGACGGTCACCCGGTCGGCGGTGCCGTCCTCGGCCAACCCGAGAGCCTGGCGAAGGCCCGGCAGGTGCTGTTCACCACCGAACAGCTGCCGGGCCCGCAGGATAGCCAGCACCAGGTCCAGTTCGGCCTCGCCGGACGGCGCCGCGCCCAGGATGTGCAGGCCGTCGCGGATCTGGACGTCCTTGATCTCGCAGAGCCAGCCGTCGACGTGCAGCAGCATGTCGTCGAAGGAGTCCTCCTCGGGCCGTTCGGCCAGCCCGAGGTCGTGGTCCATCTTGGCCGCCCGCATCAGGGTCCAGATCTGCTGGCGGATGGCGGGCAGCTTGCCCGGGTCCAGTGCGGCGATGTTGGAGTGCTCGTCGAGCAGCTGCTCCAGCCGGGCGATGTCGCCGTAGCTTTCCGCCCGCGCCATCGGCGGGATGAGGTGGTCGACCAGGGTGGCGTGCGCCCGGCGCTTGGCCTGGGTGCCCTCGCCCGGATCGTTGACCAGGAACGGATAGATCAGCGGCAGGTCGCCGAGTGCCGCATCGGTGCCGCAGGCAGCCGACATGCCAACGGTCTTGCCTGGCAACCACTCCAGGTTGCCGTGCTTGCCCAGATGCACGGCAGCATGGGCACCGAATCCGTGTCGCAACCACAGGTAGGTGGCCAGGTAGTGGTGACTCGGCGGCAGGTCGGGGTCGTGATAGATCGCGACGGGGTTCTCCCCGAATCCGCGCGGCGGCTGAACCAGGATCACGATGTTGCCGGATTGGATTGCGGCCACGACGATCTCGCCCTCGGGGTCACGGCTGCGGTCGACGAACAGCTCCCCGGGCGGCGGTCCCCAGTGGGTGACCATCGCGTCGGTCAGCTCGGCGGGCAGCGTCGCGAACCATTCGCGATACTGGGCGGCCGGAATGCGAATCGGATTGCCCGCCAGCTGACCGTCGGTGACCCAGTCCGGGTCCTGGCCGCCGCGTTCGATGAGCGCGTGCATCAGGGCGTCACCATCGGCGGCGTCAACACCGGGGATCTCGCCGATCTGGTAGCCGGCATCGCGCAGCGAGTGCAGCAGCGCGACCGCGCTGGCCGGGGTGTCCAGCCCGACCGCGTTGCCGATCCGTGAGTGCTTGGTCGGGTAGGCCGAAAACACCAGGGCCAGCCGTTTGTCGGCGGGGGCCACGCGACGCAGGGTGGCGTGCTTGACGGCCAGGCCGGCCACCCGGGCGCACCGCTCGGCGTCGGGCACATAGGAGATCAGGCCGTCGGAGTCGATCTCCTTGAACGAGAACGGGACCGTGATGATGCGCCCGTCGAATTCCGGCACCGCGACCTGGGTGGCGACATCCAGCGGGCTCAGGCCGTCGTCGTTGTCGGACCAGGTGGCTCGCGAACTCGTCAGACACAATCCTTGCAGGATCGGGACATCAAGAGCAGCAAGGTGTTTGACGTTCCAGTTGTCGTCGTCGTGGCCGGCTCCGGCCGTCGCAGGACGGGCGCCGCCCGCGGCCAGCACGGTCACCACCATGGCGTCGGCGGTCCCGAGCAGCTCCAGGAGTTCGGGTTCAGGAGTGCGCAGCGACGTGCAGTACACCGGCAGCGCGCGCCCGCCCGCCTCCTCGATCGCCGCGGACAGTCCCTCGATATAGGCGGTGTTGCCGGCCAGCTGTTGAGCGCGGTAATACAGCACCGCGATCGTCGGCCCGTCCACGTCGCCCGATCGTTCCAGGACTCCCCAGGCCGGAGTGGCCGACGGCGGGTTGAAGCCGAAGCCGGTCATCAGCAGCGTGTCGGACAGGAAGGACTGGAGGTTCCGCATATTTTCCACGCCGCCCTGCGCCAGGTAGATGTGGGTCTGGACGGCGATGCCCGCGGGCACCGTCGAACGCTCCATGAGGTCGGCGTCGGGGGCCTGTTCGCCACTGACGACGACCGTCGGGCGGCCACTGGCCACCACCTGATCGATACCGTCCTGCCAGGCCCGATAGCCGCCCAGGATGCGCACCACCACCACGTCCGCGCCGTCCAGAAGCTCGGCCAGCTCACCGTCGACGAGCCGTGCCGGATTGGCCCACCGGTAGTCCGCGCCGCTGGCGCGGGCGGTGATCAGGTCGGTATCCGACGTCGACAGCAGCAAGACGGTTCCAGGCACCCACCATTCGTACCGTATGGCCAGCGTCGTGCCCTATTCGGATCGTGGCCAGCGCAACGGTGTACAGGGCCCCGGTGCACCGACACCATCGAGGTCATGTCCCTTTCTCCCGACGTTTCCAAGCTCGGCGCGAATATCGGCGCGGTGGTATCCGGCGTTCGCCTCGGTGGCGATCTGTATCCCGACACCGTCGCCGACATTCGCGCGGCACTGCTCGAACACAAGGTCATCTTCTTCCGCGACCAACACCACCTCGACGACGACGGCCAGGTGGCGTTCGCCGAGCTGCTCGGGGTGCCGACGATCGCGCACCCCACGGTCACCTCGCGCGGTGACACCGTGCTGCCCATCGACTCGCGCTACGACAAGGCCAACTCCTGGCATTCCGATGTCACGTTCGTCGACCGCCTGCCCAAGGCGTCGCTTCTGCGCGCGGTGACGCTGCCCGCCTACGGCGGCAGCACGGTGTTCGCCTCGACCGAAGCCGCCTACGATCAGCTGCCGCAGGCACTTCGGGCGCTGGCTGAGAATCTGTGGGCCACCCACACCAACATCTACGACTACGTGGACGGCCACCGCGAGGCGATCTCGGACGAAACCCGGGACTACCGAGCGGAATTCGAGCGCGCCTATTACGAGACCGAACACCCGGTGGTGCGGGTTCACCCCGAGACGGGTCGGCGCGTGTTGCTGCTGGGACACTTCGTCAAGAAGTTCGTCGGGCTGAGCAGCAGCGAGTCGGCAGACCTGTTCCGGGTGCTGCAGAACCGGATCACCCGGCTGGAGAACACCGTCCGGTGGAACTGGCAGACCGGCGATCTCGCGATATGGGACAACCGGGCCACCCAGCACTACGGCGTGGCCGACTACGACGACCAGCCCCGCTTCCTGAGCCGGGTGACGCTGGCCGGTGACCTTCCGGTTGACGTCGACGGCAGGCCCAGCCGGGTCATCGCTGGCGATGCCTCGCACTACTCCGACGTGGTGGCGCCCGATGTGATTGCCGCACAGCCGGTTCCGGTCGGCTAGTCCCCGGCGTGGCTGAACGGGCTCAACGCCAGTCCGATCGCCGCCACCACGGCCACCGGGGCAAGCAGTGGCAGCCACGACAATCCGGCGGGTAGCGCGGTGGCCAGGACCCCGACCACCGCGAATCCGGCGATTCCCACGGCCGTCGGCCGGGTCATCGCGAAGTGCGTCAGTACCAGGTATGCCGCGGCGCACACGCCCGTCAGCGCCGCGAGGGCCGGCTGCTGATCGGTAAGGGCAACCGCGCAGATCACCGCCAGCACCGCCACGGTCGCCGCGACCCGCAGATAGAGCCCGGCCAACACGGCGATCAGGGCCACCGCCACCGCGGCGAGCCCGCGCGTGTCGGCGCCCACGGCCGCGGATCCGGCCATCGCCGTTCCGAACGCCGCCGCCAGCAGCCGCCGCGACGTCACGCCGGCCGCCGGCCGCGGTCGGGCACCAGGCTCATCGCCTGATCAAGGGTGACATCGGCCGGCCAGGACACCACGTCCACACCGATCACCTTCATGTCGCGGTACATCGCCGAACGTTGCAGCGCCCACATCCGTTCGAGGATCGGATCGTGGCCGTCGGCGAAGGGCCAGCCTTCCAGCACGTCGACCGCCACCACGGTGTGCCCCCGTTTGCAGAGGTCGATCAGCGCAAGCGCGAACTCGGTGTCGAGCATCGTGGAGAAGCCGACGACGACCGCGCCCGGCGGGACGGCGGCCCGAGGCGCCAATGTACCGGCGGTGTCCTGATATTCGCTGCCGACTCCGAGCGCGGCATCGAGAATCCGGTAGAACTGCCTACGCCCGATGTCGGCGCCGAGCCAGCGCGGACGGCGACCGCCCAGCCCCACGATGCCGGCCCGGTCGCCGTTACGCAGCGCGGTCTGCACCACCTGGGTCGCGCCGCGCAGGATCCGTTCGGTGGCCGCCGTCGCCGGGCCTGCCGGTTGTGCGCTCATGTCGACGATCACCACGACATCGGCGGCGCGGTCGGTCAGCCGCTCGGTGACGTGCAGGCTGCCGCGACGGGCACTGACGGCCCAATTCACCGCGCGCAGTTGATCACCCGGAAGATAGGGACGAATGTCGGCGAATTCGACACCTGGACCGATATGCCGGGTCAGGTGGGTGCCCAGCCGGTCGGGCAGCTCGGTTCGGGGAATGCCGGTCGGTTGCGGCGGAGCCACCGGGAAGACGAACAGGTCGGCGGCCTCGACGATCGCGGTGCCGGTGAGAAGTCCGCCGGCCGCGACGACCTCGACCCGGGTGCGCAACGGGTAGCGGCCCCACCGCGACGCTTGGGCGGATACCGTCGCGCGAGTGTGGTCGCTCTCGATCAGCTCAATCTGCATACCGGGCACCGGGCACACGGTCAGGCTCGCCGCATCGGTCGACTCCCCGGCCAACTCGGCGCTCAGCTGCATCGGCTCGTTCTCGAAACACCGTGTCACGGCCGGGTTTCCCACCACCGCCGCGGTAGGCGGTTTGCGCTGCCAGCCGATCGAGGCAAGCACCCCGAGCATCGGCGCCACGAATGCGATCAACTGCCACCGTGCCCCGATCACGGCAACGGCCAGCGCGACACCCGCGCAGGTGGCGATCGTGCGGGTCAAGGGCGATGCGTTCCAACGCAATACGGCCTCGGTATGGCGGGCTTCTGGTAATTCCGCGTCCATCACTGCCCCTGCCCGCGTGCGCGCGGTACCGGCAACCGGCGCAGCAGCTGTTCGACCACGTCGGAGCCGTTCACGCTGCGCACCCACATTTCCGGTCGCAGGCTGATCCGGTGGGCGATCGCCGGAACGGCCAGCGCCTTGACGTCCTCGGGAATCACATAGTCCCGGCCGGACACCAGCGCACGCGCCCTGGCAAGCTGGACCAGGTCGAGTTCGGCACGCGGGCTGGCGCCGACAGCCACCTGTGGGTGACTGCGGGTGGCCGTCGCCACAGACACCACGTAGTGCAGGACGTCGTCGTGCACCGACACTTCTTCCACCGATTCCCGCATGGCCAGAAGATCTTTGGCGTCGACCACCTGGTTGATGGTCGCCTCCGTCGAACCCCGCTCGATGCGGCGGCGCAACATCGACGCCTCCTCGGCCTCGGAGAGGTACTTCAGTGCGACCTTGACGGCGAAACGGTCGAGCTGGGCCTCCGGCAGCGGATAGGTGCCCTCGTACTCGATTGGGTTGTCCGTGGCCAGGACGATGAACGGTGAAGGCAGCCGGTGAGTTTCGCCGTCGATGCTGACCTGGCTCTCGGCCATGGCCTCCAGCAGCGCGGCCTGCGTCTTGGGCGGGGTGCGGTTGATCTCGTCAGCCATCAGCAGATTGGTGAAGATCGGGCCATGCCGGAATTCGAAACGGCCCGACTGCATGTCGTAGATCGTCGACCCGAGCAGATCGGCGGGCAGCAGATCCGGGGTGAACTGCACGCGGGTGAAGCGCAGGCCGAGTGCCGCGGCGAACGATCGGGCGATCAGTGTCTTGCCCATACCGGGCAGGTCCTCGATCAGCACGTGCCCGCCGGCCAGCACAGTGGTCAGGATCAGCGTCAGCGCGGCGCGTTTCCCGACCACCACGCGCTCGATCTCGTCGAGCACCGCCTCGCAGTAGGCCGTCATCGCCGGCGCCGGCATCGTCATAGGTCTTCCATCCGTCGCAGGATCTCCTCGAGAGTCGCGTACCCGGGACCGGGTTCACGGTCATCGCCACGGGTGACGTTGTTGGGGTCCACCCAGCCCCAGAGGTCGTCGCCGAACACGATGCGTCCGGTTGCCTGCAGCGCCACCGGATCTCGCTGCCGGGTGGCGAGCACGAACTCACGAGCCAGCCGGGGCCGCAAATGCCGATCCCAATCGCCCGTGGTCGCATCCGCCCATTGAATGGTCGACTCGGTGCGGGACCGCCAGCGCCGCAACGATTCGCCCGCATCGTCCGCACCCACCTCGGCAGACGTACGATGTTGTGCCGCAGCGAAACTCAGGCGCACAGCGAGAAGAAACACCACCAGCGTCAGCCCGGCCACCGGGAGAACCCACTGTCGCGCCCCCAAGACCAACACCAGGATCTCCACCCCCGCGACCAGGAAGAGCCCACCGGCCACCAGGCGGATCACACCGGGCTCCGCAGCTCGTCGAGAACCAGACGCAGTGCGCGTTCGGCGGTTTCACGATGCCCCTCGTTCATCACGTGCGTGCTGAACCGGGCTTCTGCGAAGAGGGCGACGAGTTCGGTTGCGCTGCCGGCATGGATCGCCTCGTGCTCGACGGCGCGGGCCAGCACTTCTGATGGGGTGTCCGACTCCTGTGGCGCCGCGCCCGGGGCGTTGGCCAGCGCGTGCTCCATCGCCGCGTAACACGCGATGATGGCCTCGCGCGGTTCCCGGCTGAGGTCGCCGACCTCGGCCAGTCCCCGCTCGGCGGCCAGAGCCAGCGATCCCGGGCCGGGCGCGAGGGATTCCGTTGCGGTATCAGCGGTCACGAGCGGGGCCATCGGCTCACGTCGTCGCAACCGGAGCACGACCATCCCGATGAGAATGACCACCAGGAGCGCGGCCATGGCGACCACGAGAGACCAGACAAGGGGGTCTGGAGCGTCCGGCTCGGGTACTGGGGGGCGCCGGGCGGCATCGGGTACGGGCGGTGCGATGCTCGGCGCCGTGGCGTTCGTCGGGGGTGCCGGCGAGTTGTCCCTAAGCTGCGGCGGGCGCAGCGCAGCGAGCAGGAAGGCAACCAGCAGCCAGGCGAGAATCGCGCCCAGGACAACCAGAACGACGCGCCAGCTCCGCCGGGTACCGCCGCCTCCCCCGCCCGGGACCTCATAGCGGGCAGCCTGTTTGGCTCGCTGGGGATCACGCAGCGACGCCACGATCGACACGATGATCACCAGCAGGCAGGCGATCACCAACGCCAGCATGCTCAGCAGCCCCGCGGTGTTGTCGGTCGGCTGCGCGCGATCGGTCGGCTGAACGCCGGGCAGCTGACCGCGCAGCGCCACCCCGAGGACCAGCACCAGGGCGACCAGCGCGGCCACCCGCACTCTCGCTTGCCTGGTCCCGGACACGGTTACGGGCCGCGGACGTCGAAGTCGGCGACCACGGGGCCCCGCAGCAGCTCGCGATGCCGCCCGGGGTGCCACGGGAAGACCTCGGGCAGCCCGTCCGCACCGATGTACCAGCTGTTGCACCCGCTGGCCCAGATCGTCTCCGGCAGAGCGGCTTTGATGTCCTCGTTGTAATGCTTGGTCGCGGCCTCGGTGGGTGCGGCGCTGGTGATCCGGCCGCTGCGGATCTGCTCGATCCACCACATCGCGTAGTCGGCCTGATCCTCGGCGACCGGAACCAGGGACTGGTTGGCGATCGGCGAATGCGGGCCCATCAACATGAAGAGATTCGGAAAGCCCGGCACGGCGATCGACCGGTACGCGTGCGGCCCGTCGGCCCACACCTCGTCGAGCGTGTGACCGTTCTCGCCGACGATCGTCATCGGCCGCACATAGGCGCGCGCATCGAACCCTGTCGCGAAAACCAGCACGTCGAGCTCGTGCAGGAGGCCGTCCGTTGTCACAACGCCCCGCGGTTCGATGTGGTCGATCTCGTCGGTGACCACGTCGACCCCCGGCCGCTGGATCGACCGGTAGTAGTGGCCGGAGATGATCAGGCGTTTGCACATCGCCTGGTAGTCCGGCGTGAGCTTGCGCTTCAGCGTTCGGTCCCGCACCGAGAAGCGCAGATTCAGCTGACACATGGTCTGGAAGTAGCGGCGAGCGGGACCGGGCCGAATCGGCGCGCGGCCGTACACCGTCGAGATGACCCGCGACCAGAATACGTATCCCGGCCGCGCCACCACGGGAAATCTGCGGATCATTTCGCGGCGAAGCCGGGTAAATCGCAGGTTGGGAAACGGCAGCACCCACTGCGCAGTGCGCTGGAACACCTTGAGCTGATTGACTTTTCCACCGAGCTCGGCCACGATCTGAACCCCGGTGGATCCGGTGCCGATCAGGCCGATTCTCTTGTCCGCCAAGGGGATCGAATGATCCCAACGCGCGGAGTGGAACATCGGTCCCGCGAAGCTGTCCCGGCCAGGAATGTCGGCCATCCGCGGCACCCGCAGGAAACCCGTCGCGGTGATCAGCACATCGCATTCGTCGTCGCCGGAATCGGCGGACAGGCGCCAGCGTCCGTCTTCGTATCGGGCGGCGGTGATCTCGGTACCGAACCGGATGTGTCGCCGGATGCCCCGTTCGTCGGCGACCCGGCGCAGGTACTGCTGGATCTCCCCGCCCGGCGGCATCATCCGCGACCACTCCGAGTTCGGGAAGAACGAGTAGCTGTAGAACGGAGACGGGATGTCGCAATGCAGACCCGGATACGTGTTGTCCCGCCAGGTGCCGCCGACCTCGTCGGCCTGCTCGTAGATCACGAAGGAGTCGATGCCGGCGTCCTGCAGCTTCACGGCCATACACAGGCCGGACATTCCGGCGCCGATGATTCCCACCCGAGGTGTGGCAGCCGTCGCCATGGCCCGAACATACGCCCGTACGGTGGACGGGTGAAGCGTTTGCGTGACGACGACGCCTGCCCCGGTGCCCTGCAGGTGCACCAGGCCGCCGACGGCGCGCTGGCCAGGTTGCGATTGCCCGGCGGAATGATCACCGGGGCACAGCTGGAAGCTTTGGCGCACACGGCCACCGAGTTCGGCAATGGCACGCTGGAGCTGACCGTGCGAGGCAATCTTCAGCTGCGCGGGGTGAGTGATGCGACAGCAGTCGCCGACGCCGCGGCCGCCGCCGGGCTGCTGCCTTCGCCCACCCACGAACGGGTGCGCAATATCGTCGCCTCGCCGCTGTCCGGCCGGGCCGGCGGGCTGGCCGACGTGCGGCCGTGGGTCACCGATTTGGATGCCGCCATCCAGGCCGACCCGGACCTGGAACGGCTGCCCGGCCGGTTCCTGTTCGGCATCGACGACGGCCGTGGCGACATCTCCGGCCTCGGCGCCGACGTCGGCGCCCATGTGCTGGCCGACTGCGTCGCGTTGCTGCTGGCCGGGTGTGACACCGGAATCAGGGTGGCTCCGGGCGACGTCGTCACCGCGTTGATCGCCGTCGCCCGACGGTTCGTCGAGATCCGCGGAAAGTCGTGGCGGATAACGGAATTGGCCGACCCTTCGCCGCTGACCGCTGATTTCGAGCCCACCGCACCGGCCGGGGCGACCTACCCGCCGGTGCTGCGTCCGCCGGTCGGCTGGATCACTCAGGACGACGCCCACGTGGCGCTTGGTGCGGCGATCCCACTGGGTGTCCTGACCGCCCGGCAGGCCGAGTTCGTCGCCGCCATCGATGCGCCCGTGGTCATCACGCCGTGGCGCTCCCTGCTGGTCTGCGACCTGGCCGAAGGGGTGGCCGATACGTCGCTGCGGGTGCTCGCCCCGATGGGACTGGTGTTCGACGAGAACTCGCCGTGGCTGGACATCAGCGCCTGCGTGGGCAGCCCGGGCTGCGAGAAGTCACAGGCTGACGTGCGGGCCGAGGCGACCCGGGTGGCCGCCGAGGAGGACGTCGACGGGCATGTCCACTATGTGGGCTGCGAGCGCGCCTGCGGCAGCCCCCCGACCGGCCAGGTATTCGTGGCGACGCCGGAGGGGTTCCGGCCGGTCGCGCGGTAGGTCGTAGGGTGTTGCCGTGCTCGACTACATTCGCGATGCCGCCGAGATCTACCGGCAGTCGTTCGCGACGATTCGTGCCGAAGCCGACCTGACGCCGTTTCCCGAGGATGTCGCACGTGTGGTCGTCCGGCTGATCCATACCTGCGGACAGGTCGACGTCGCCGAGCACGTGGCGTTCACGCCCGGCGTGGTCGCTGCCACGCATGCCGCCCTGCTGGCCGGGGCCCCGATCCTCTGCGACTCGTCGATGGTCGCGGCCGGTATCACCGCGGCCCGCCTGCCTGCCGGCAATGAGGTGGTCTCGTTGGTGGCCGATCCGCGGGCACCCGAGCTGGCCCAGCGCACCGGAAACACCCGCTCGGCGGCCGGGGTGGAACTGTGGGCCGACCGGTTGGCCGGGGCCGTGGTGGCCATCGGCAACGCGCCGACCGCCCTGTTCCGGCTGCTGGAACTGGTCGACGACGGCGTCCCGGGCCCGGTGTCGGTGCTGGGCGGGCCGGTCGGGTTCGTCGGCTCCGCGCAGTCCAAGCAGGAGCTGATCGACCGGCCGCGCGGGATGGAGTACCTGCTGGTGCAGGGTCGTCGGGGTGGCAGCGCGATGGCGGCCGCCGCGGTGAATGCGATTGCGAGCGAACAGGAATGACGGGCACTCTCTATGGCGTCGGGCTGGGTCCGGGTGATCCGGAGCTGGTCACGGTCAAGGCCGCCAGGATCATCGGCGCGGCCGACGTGGTGGCCTATCACAGCGCGCGGCACGGTCGCAGCATCGCGAGGCGGATCGCCGGGCCCTATCTGCGGGACGGCCAGATCGAGGAGCATCTGGTCTATCCGGTCACCACCGAGACCACCGAGCATCCCGGCGGCTATGCCGGCGCGATGGAGGATTTCTACCGGGAGTCGGCCGAGCGCATCGCCGCTCATCTGGACGCGGGCCGCGATGTCGCGCTGCTGGCCGAGGGTGATCCGCTGTTCTACAGCTCCTACATGCATATGCACACCCGGCTCACCGAACGCTTCAGCGCGGTGATCATCCCGGGTGTGACGTCGGTGAGCGCCGCGTCGGCGGCGATCGCCACTCCCCTGGTCACCGGCGACGAGGTGCTCTCGATCCTGCCCGGCACGATGCCGGTGCGTGAGCTCGCCCGTCGCCTCGCCGACGCCGACGCCGCAGTGGTGATGAAGCTGGGCCGGACGTATCCACAAGTGCGGGAAGCGCTTTCGATGGCAGGCCGCCTCGATGAGGCGTTCTACGTCGAGCGGGCCAGCACCGACTCGCAGCGGGTGCTGCCCGCCGGCGAGGTCGAGGCCGAGTCGGTGCCGTACTTCTCACTGGCCATCCTGCCGGGCGGGAGTCGCGTCAAGCCGGCCACGGGCGGTGTCGCCGTCGTCGGCCTGGGCCCCGGTGACGTGGACTGGATGACGCCGCAGAGCCGCCAGGAGCTGGCCGCGGCCACCGACCTGATCGGCTACGGCCCCTACCTGGATCGGGTGCCGGCACAGCCCGGGCAGCGCCGACACCCCAGCGACAACACCGACGAGCCGGAGCGGGCACGGCTGGCCTGCGAGCTGGCCGAGCAGGGCCGCGCCGTCGCGGTGATCTCCTCGGGAGATCCCGGGGTGTTCGCGATGGCCACCGCCGTGCTCGAGGAGGCCAAGCAGTGGCCGAACGTCGCGGTGCGGGTGATCCCGGCAATGACGGCCGCCCAGGCCGTCGCCAGCCGGGTCGGCGCCCCGCTGGGCCATGACTATGCGGTGATCTCACTGTCCGACCGGCTCAAGCCGTGGGACGTCATCGCGTCGCGGCTGTCCGCCGCGGCGCAGGCCGACATGGTCCTGGCGATCTACAACCCGGCGTCCAAGAGCCGCACGTGGCAGGTCGCCACGATGCGGGATCTGCTGCTGGAGCACCGCGAACCGGGCACGCCGGTGGTGATCGGCCGCGATATCGCCGGTCCGCGCGAGACGGTGAAGATCGTCCGGCTAGGCGACCTCGATCCGGCCGATGTCGACATGCGCTGCCTGCTGATCGTCGGCTCGTCCCAGACCCAGTGGTACGGCGACACGGTGTTCACGCCGCGGCGCTATCCGGGACCTCAATAATTTCTTTCGGCCCTCTGGCCACAGGGGTCACATTTTGACGATTCTTGTCCGTCATTCGAACTAGTGTTCGAATCATGTGGACGCGTTGGATGACGTATTGACCGCCTGGGACAAGGTGGCAGCGTTACCGGCAGCCGACATGCCGGCACCCGAACTTCTGGTCGCGCTCGAGCGGATGGAACGGCTGCGCCGCCTGCTGCCCGCGGTCGAACACACCGTCCTGACCCAGCTGCAATCGCAAACGACACCCATCGCCGTGGGCGCCAAATCGTGGCGTGCCGTGCTCACCCACCGGCTCGGGATCAGCGGTACCGACGCCGGCCAACGGCTGACCGAGGCCGCGGAACTGGGGCCACGGCATGCCATCACCGGGGAAACGCTGCCGCCGGCGCTGCCCACGACCGCCGCCGCCCAAGCTCGTGGTGAAATCGGCACCGACCACGTGGCCGTGATCCGGTCATTCATGAACCATCTGCCCGCAGCCGTCGATGCGGAGACACGCGAGCATGCCGAAGCTCAACTGGGCGGGCTGGCCGGCGGGCTCAGCCCAGAAGGACTGCGCAAACTCGCTCAGCAGTTGATGGCGATGATCAACCAGGACGGCGCCCTCCACGACGAACGCGACCAGGCCCGCAAACGCGGAATCACCCTAGGGCCACAACAAGTCGACGGAATGAGCAAGGTCACCGGGTGGGTGGATCCGGAAATGCGGGCGGCCCTGGACGCCACCAACGCAAAGCTCGCCGCCCCCGGCTACTGCAACCCGGACGACGAGACTCCTTGCGTGGACGGAACACCCACCGAATCGCAGGTCACCAACGACACGCGATCGGCCGCACAGCGCACCCACGACGCACTCAAGACGGTGTGCATGGCCATGCTCTCCTCTGGGCAGCTCGGTCAGCACAACGGCCTGCCCGTCACCATCGTCGCCACCACCACGCTGGAACAGCTGACCTCCGCAGCGGGGTTGGCCCACACCGGCGGCGGCAGCTACCTACCCATACCAACACTCATTCGGATGGCCGCCCACGCCCACCCCTACCTGACGGTGTTCGAATCACCAAGAGAGATCAAGCTTTACCACGGGCGCTCGCGGCGTACGGCGTCGCCCGGACAGCGCCTTGCCCTCTTCGCAATCGACAGGGGCTGCACAAAACCCGATTGCACCGGTGCCGCGTATCACTCGCAGGTCCACCACGCCAGCCGAGACTTCGCCCACGGCGGCAACACCGATATCAACGAACTCACCCTGGCCTGCGGCTGCGACAACCGCATGGTCAACGACGGCCCGGCCGGCTGGACCACCCGAAAACGCCGAAGAGACAACAGAACCGAATGGATACCACCACCGCACCTCGATCGCGGACAGACCCGCGTGAACTACCACCATCACCCCGAGGAGCTGCTATGCCGCGAGGCGCGCTATCCAGTCGACTGCCTCGTCGACGGTGCCGACCGCATGGACTCCAGCGGGTAGCGCCGGCCGGTCGATCATCACCACCGCGATGCCCAGATCGGCGGCGGCGGCGAGCTTGGCCTCGGTGAGCGCTCCCCCGCTGTTCTTGGTCACCAGCACATCGATTCTGTTGTCCCGCAACAGCGCACACTCGTCGGCGTAGCCGTACGGTCCGCGGGAGAGCAGCAGTTCGTGATTGCACGGCAGCACCACGGCATCGGGCGGGGTCACCACCCGGATCAGGAACCACGCATGACTGTTGACGAACGGGCCCACCCCGGAGCGCCCGGTGGTGAGGAACACCCGCGAATAGTGTTGGTCGGCAACGACCTGCGCGGCCTCGACGTCAGAGCCCACCCGAATCGCCCCGGCCGGATCCCAGGCCGGGCGCGACAGCACCAGGTGCGGCAAGCCGAGCTCGGCACACGCCTGCGCGGCGTGCGCGGTCATCGTCGCCGCGAACGGATGGGTCGCATCGACGACGGCGCCGATCTGGTTGTCGTTCAGCCACTCCCGCAGGCCCGCCACCCCGCCGAAGCCGCCGATGCGCACCGTCCCGACCGGTAGCGCCGGGTCGGGCACGCGGCCGGCGAGCGAGCTGACGATGTCGTATTCCGGATGCAGCCGAGCCGCCAACGCGCGCGCCTCGCCGGTACCGCCCAGCAGCAGGATCCGCATCAGTGCCGACTGCCCCGGGTCCGGCCCGAGGAATACAGGTAGCTGTCGGTGAACCCTTCCGCGGCAAGCACATCGCCGACGACGATCACCGCGGTCTTGGTGATCCCCGCGTCGTGCATCTGCCCCGCGATGTCGGTCAGTGTGCCGCGCAGCACGACTTCCTCGGGCCAGCTGGCGAACGCGACGACGGCGACCGGGGTGTCCGGCCGGTAGCCGCCTTCGATGAGCTGCGGGACGATGGCGTCGATCCGGTGGGCGGCCAGGTGTAGGACCAGCGTGGCGCCGGGCTGGGACAGCGTGATGAGGTCCTCGCCGTCGGGCATGGCGGTCGATAGCGTCGCGACCCGGCTGAGTGTCACGGTCTGGGCGACGCCGGGGACGGTGAGCTCGCGCTTGAGCGCGGCGGCGGCAGCAGCGAATGCCGGTACGCCAGGGACGATTTCGTAGGCGATGCCCAGGGCGTCGAGATGGCGGCACTGCTCGGCCAGCGCGCTGTAGATCGCGGGGTCACCGGAGTGCAGCCGCGCAACGTCGAGTCCGGCGGCGTCGGCATCGGCCAACTCGGCGATGATCTGTTCCAGGGTCAGCGGACCGGTGTCGACCACCTTGGCATCGACGGGGCACAGCGCCAGAAGGTCGTCGGGCATGATCGAGCCGGCGTAGAGGCAGACCGAGCAGCGCTGCAGGATCCGCTGCCCGCGGACGGTGATCAGGTCGGCCGCGCCCGGACCGGCGCCGATGAAATAGACGGTCATTGTTTGGTCACGACCCATTGTGTGATCGGCATGGCCGGTCGCCAGGCGGTGAAGTCCCCCAGCGGCTCGCCCTGGTAGTGCTGGAATTTACGAAGCTCACCACCGAGCTTCGAATACCACTGGGCGACAAGGGCTTCGGATTCCACGGTGACGGCATTGGCGACGAGCCGCCCGCCGACGGGCAAGTGCTCCCAGCACGCCTCGAGCAGCCCGGGGTTGGTGATGCCGCCGCCGATGAAGATCGCCGATGGACGCGCCACGCCGTCGACGCCACCATCCCTGAGCCTGGCGTCGCCGAACGCGTCCGGTGCTTCCCCGTGTACCTCGATGTCGACAACGTGGGAGACCGCGTTGAGTCCGACGAACAGACGCCTTCGCTCATCGCGCTCAAATGCCACCGCGGTGCAGTCCGGCCAGGCGCGGCACCATTCGACCGAAATGCTCCCCGACCCGGCACCGACATCCCACAACCGCTCGCCAGGCTTGGGTGCCAGTGCCGCAAGGGTGGCCAATCGGATGGACTGTTTGGTGATCTGTCCGTCGCTGGTGAACGCACTGTCGGGTAGCAACCACACCGGCTCGGCCGGCAGATACCGGATGGCGATCACGTGCAGGGCGTCGATGTCGACCGGCGGGTCGTCCGCCCATTCCCGGGCGGTGCCGTCGTGGCGGCGTTCGCCCGGGCCGCCCAACTGCTCGAGGACAGTCAATTCGGAATCGCCGCGGTTGTGGTTCCAGAGCGCGATGGCGACTGCTCGCACGTCGGGCGGACCGCTGGACAGGACGATCGCCTGTCCACTGCGGCGAATGGCGGCGGACGGTTGCGCGGTCATCAAACTGATCACCTCGGTGTCCTGGACCGCCCATCCCATCCGCGCGCACGCCAGGGTCACGCTCGACACGTGTGGCAGCACCGTCACCCGCCCGGCGCCACACAGCCCAATCAGCGAGGCGCCGACGCCGTGCAGCATCGGGTCACCACTGGCCACCACATGCACGTCCCCGTCGAAGTCGCGAATCGCGTACAGGCCGTCCAGGAACGGCTTACCCCATTCCCGCCGCTCGGCGGCGACCGAATCGTCCAACAGATCGAGCTGCCGCCGGGAGCCGTAAACAACTGTTGCCCTGCGCAATTCAGCCGCTGATGCGGGCGCCAGGCCAGCCATCCCGTCGGCGCCGATACCGACCACAAAGATCATCGGGGCATCCTCCGCCATACGAAGCGAGGCGTCATCCGAAATGCGGAGGCCAGCACCGCAAGCGGCGCCGGTACCCACACCGAGCTGCGGCCCTTGCGGAGCGCCTTGACCGCCGCGTCGGCCACCTGTGCCGGCGTGCTGGACAACGGTGCGGGGTCCATTCCTGTCGTCATCCGCCCGACGACAAAGCCCGGCCGCACAAGCAGCAGCCGCACCCCGCTGCCGTGCAACGCATCGGCCAGCCCGGAGGCGAACGCATCCAGTCCGGCCTTCGCCGAGCCGTAGACGTAGTTGGCGCGGCGCGCCCGCACCCCCGCGATCGACGAAAACACCACCAGCGCGCCACCGCCCGCCGCGCGCATCGCGGACGACAGGTGGGTCAGCAGGCCGACTTGCGCCACGAAGTCGGTCTGCATGATCGCGGCGGCATGCGTTGCGTCGGCCTCGGCACGGGCCTGATCGCCCAGGATCCCGAACGCCAGCACGGCGGTACCGATCGGACCGTGCTCAGCGATCAGCCGCTCGACCAGGGGGCCGTGCGACGCCAGATCGTCGGCGTCGAATTCGACCGTGTGCACCGCCGTCGCTCCGGCCGCACGCACTGCACGGACTTCATCCTCGAGCTGGTCGGCACGTCGGGCGGCCAGCACCACCGTGGCTCCGGGCGCCAATCGCGCGGCGACTTCGACACCGATCTCGCTGCGACCGCCGAAGATCACAACCGGACCCGTGTCATTCACGGCTGTGATTATCCACTGCGCTAGCGTGGACGTTGATGGGCAACTCAACGACCCGGCTGACCAGCGACGCACTGGCATTTCTCACCGAACGCCACCTGGCGATGCTGACGACCTTGCGCTCGGACAATTCACCACACGTGGTGGCTGTCGGTTTCACCTTCGATCCCAAGACCCACATCGCGCGGGTCATTACCAGCGACGGCTCCCAGAAGGCGATC
Source organism: Mycobacterium sp. BK086 (assembly GCA_004362315.1). Lineage (GTDB taxonomy): Bacteria > Actinomycetota > Actinomycetes > Mycobacteriales > Mycobacteriaceae > Mycobacterium. Next base: position 339,582 of record SNWL01000005.1, on the reverse strand, counting down.
AACGCCGACCGGGACGGTGCCGCGGGCGTGCTCTCCCAGGTCGACGGCGCCCGCTGGCTGTCGCTGGAGGGCCAGGCCAGCGTCAACCGCGATCCGGCCGCGGTCCGCGACGCCGAGCTGCGCTACGCCCAGCGCTACCGCACCCCGCGCGTCAATCCGAAGCGCGTCGTCATCGAAGTGCACGTGACGCGGGTTCTCGGGTCCTCGGATCTGCTCGACCGCAAGGGCTAGACCGGCACCACCGTCAGTTCGTGCGGGCCGCTGTTGACGGCCAGCGCGCCGTCCGCGGTGACGATCACGATGTCTTCGATTCGGGCGCCCCACTTGCCCGGGAAGTACACACCCGGCTCGACCGAGAATGCCATGCCTTCGGTCAGCGGCAGGTCGTTGCCCGCCACGATGTAGGGCTCCTCGTGCACCGACAGCCCGATCCCGTGCCCGGTGCGGTGCACGAAGTACTCGGCCAGCCCGGCGTCGGCCAGCACGTCGCGGGCGGCGGCGTCGACCTGTTCGGCTGTCACACCGGGACGCACGGCCGCGACCGCCGCGGCCTGAGCCCGCTGCAGCACCGCGTACTGCTGGGAAATCTCAGCACTGGGCTCGCCCAGGCTGTAGGTGCGGGTGCAGTCGGAGTTGTAGCCGGGCGCGTACGGCCCGCCGATGTCGACGACGACGATGTCGCCGGCCTGCAGCACCCGATCGGAGCATTCGTGGTGCGGGTCGGCGCCGTGCGGACCGGAGCCGACGATGATGAACGCCACCGATGAATGCCCTTCGGCCACAATGGCTTTGGCGATGTCGTCGGCGACGTCGGCTTCGGTTCGACCGGGCACCAGGAATTCGGGCACGCGCGCGTGCACCCGGTCGATCGCGGCGCCCGCCTTGCGCAGCGCGTCGATCTCGGCCGGATCCTTGACCATCCGCAGCGAGCGCAGCACGTCGGTGGCCAGCACCGGCGTCGAACCGAAGCGCTCGGCCAGCGGCAACAGGTGCAGCGCGGGCATCGAATCGGTGACCGCGACCCGCGCGTGTCCACCGAGGGCGACAGCGACGATGTCGTAGGGGTTCTCGCCGTCCACCCAGTCCTGCACGGGCAAACCGAGGTCGACGACGGCGGAATCCTTCAGCGAGGCCAGCTCCAGACGCGGCACGACCATGATCGGCTGACCGGTGGCCGGCACCACCAGCGCGGTCAGTCGCTCGAACGTCTGTGCCGCCGAGCCGACCAGATAGCGCAGGTCATAGCCGGGCGTGATGACCAGACCGGCCAGATCGGCGTCGGCGGCCAGGGCAGCTGCGGCGGCAAGCCGGCGGGCATAGACATCGCTGCTGAAACGATCCGAGCTCATGCCAGCCAGGCTAGCCGCAGGCATACGATGACGCGATGCTGCGCGACATCCGTGAGCTCACCGACGACCCCGCGGCCTATGCCGCCGAACTCAACCGCCGGTGGGGCGGGCTGCTCAGCTATCGCTACCTGGGCCGCAGCTACTCGTCGATGGACGTCGGCGCCGACGACACCGTCGACATCCGCCACGACATGCGCAATCCGACAGGCGGGCTGTTCCTGGCAGTGCTGGGCATCGTCTCACCGGACAGCGGACTGGTCTCCGACCGGGAGGCCGTGCCCAACCCGGTGGTGATCTCCATCCAGGTGCTCGATCCGGGCCGCGACGTCCGCCGCATCGAGATCCAATCCGAAGACCTCAAGCGCGGCAGGCAGATGTCGTACAGCCGGTCCCGGATCGTGGACGCGGACAACCCTTCTCGCGTGCTCGCACTCAACGAGGGCCAGGGCGTCAGTATCGGCGTCCCACCCGAGGGGCTGGAGAAGATGGAACTCAACCCGATCCAGGTCGTCGACTCCCCCGACCTGCCCCCGCTGTGGCAGGTGTTCGGCGCGGCACGCCGGCCCGACGGTGTCTGGGCGCTCCCCGAACTGTCCGTCGAAGTGGCGTCGCCGGATGCCGCGCTGCACATCGGCCCGCAGTTCGTGGTGCTCGAAACCGCCGCCCTGGACGCCGCAGCCGCCGCGGTCGGCACCGATCAGCTACAAGGCGCCAGTTCGCATGTGATGTTCCTGGCGCGCGGCAAGATCGGGCCGTTCCGGGTGGAGGCGGAGCCGATCCCCGGCACGGCAGGCACGGTCGCGGTGCGCGCCACGATGTACGACGAGGGCGCCGGCGACAAGGCCATCACCGCCGCCTCGTACGTGTTCCGTTACGGGCGCGGATAACTCGCGATCTCGACCAGATTTCCCTCGGGGTCACGGCAGTAGTACGACGTCATCGGACCCAGCGCACCAGTTTTGGGGACGGGCCCTTCGGTGATCGTCACGCCGGCTTTCCGCAACCCGACCGCGACATCGTCGGGCGGCGCGGTGGTGATGAAGCACAGGTCCACCGAGCCCGGCGAATCCGCCGCCGCCGTGGGCCAGTTCGGTGCGCCGGTGGGCCGCAGATTGAGCATCTGGTCGCCGAATCGCAGTGCCACCCGGCCGCCCGCGAACACCTCGCGGCGCATACCGAGGACGCGGACGTACCAGTCGGCGACCGCGTCGACGTCACGACAGTTGAGCACCACGTGGTCGATCCGCTCGATGGCGAACGACATCCCCCAACGCTACTGGCAGGATGACTGGCATGTCTGCACCGGTGTTGCTGCTCGACGGCGCGAGCATGTGGTTTCGTTCCTTCTTCGGCGTGCCCTCGTCGATCAAGGCGCCCGACGGTAGGCAGGTCAACGCCGTGCGCGGCTTCATCGACAGCGTGGCGACGCTGATCACCCGCGAGCGGCCGTCGCGGCTGGTGGTCTGCCTGGATCTGGACTGGCGCCCGCAGTTCCGGGTCGACGCGATCCCGTCGTACAAGGCCCATCGGGTGGCGGAGGAAAACCCCAGTGGCCAAACGGATGTGGAGGAAGTACCCGACGAGCTGAGCCATCAGGTCGACATGATCATGGAGCTGCTGGACGCATTCGGGATCGCGACCGCGGGCGCGGAAGGCTACGAAGCCGACGATGTGCTGGGCACCCTGGCCACCGCCGAGACGCGTGATCCCGTCGTGGTTGTCAGCGGTGACCGCGATCTGCTGCAGCTGGTCGGCGACGACCCGGTGGCGGTGCGGGTGCTGTATCTGGGCCGAGGACTGTCCAACGCGACGATGTTCGGGCCGACCGAGGTCGCCGAGAAATACGGCGTGCCGGCCCACCGGGCCGGACCTGCCTACGCCGAATTGGCCCTGCTGCGCGGTGATCCGTCCGACGGGCTGCCCGGCGTGCCCGGTGTCGGGGAGAAGACCGCGGCCACACTGCTGGCCCAATACGGGTCGCTGGAGGACATCCTGGCCGCCGCGCACGATCCGAAATCGAAGCTGTCCAAGGCTTTTCGCGCGAAGCTGCTGGCCGCCACCGACTACATCGACCTGGCCGGGCCGGTGGTGGCGGTCGCCCGCGATGCACCCGTGGAGTTCTCGATGGCCGACGACCGGTTACCGCTGTCCGCGGCCGACCCCGCCCGCGTCGCCGAGCTGGCGCACGCGTACGGAGTCGGTTCGTCTATCGGTCGCCTGCAGAAGGCGCTGGACGCCCTCGACTGACTACTTGGGCCGGCCGACCTCGTAGGTGCCCTTGTCGTCCTGGAACGTCACCGTCACCTGGCGCTTGGTGCCGTCGATGCTCACCTCGCAGGTGAACGTGTCGCCCTTCTTGACCGTCGGGTTGGCGCCGTTGTTGCACTTGACGTCCTTGACGTTCTTGGCGCCGTAGCCGTTCGTCTCGTCGGTGAGGATCTGCTGCACGCCCACCTGAGCCTTGGCGATATCCAGCTTGGTGGTGACGAAGAAGCCGGGCTTCCAGAAGCCCATCACCAGCACGACCGCCACGACGATCGCGGCCAGCACACCGATGACGGTGAAGATCACCGCCGAGGACTTCTTGGCGGCCTCTCCACCGTCCAGCTGCGGGTACGGGGCGTACTGACCGGGCTGGTTGGGGTCGCCCGGGTACTGGCCCGGCTGCTGCGGATACTGCCCGTATTGGGGCTGGCCGTACTGACCGGGCTGGCCGTACTGACCGGGCTGAGGCTGCTGACCGTACTGGCCGGGCTGGCCGTAGGTGCCCGGGTTGTATTCGGTCGGCGCCTGGTACGGCTGCTGCTGCGGGTAGCCCTGCGTCGGCTGCTGGCCGTACTGCGGGTACTGCTGCTGGGTGTAGGCGGGTGGCTGCCACGCCGGAGGCTCGCCGGTCGGCTGCTGCCCCCAGGCCGGGGTTTCCGGGGCCGGTGTTTCCGGCGGCTGCCAGGCGGGCGTGGGCTGCTCGGAGCCGGAGGCGGGCTGATCCTGACCCTGTGCGGGCTGGCCCTGCCAGGGATTGGGGTCAGATCCCTGCGGTCCGCTCATCGTCTCTCCTTGATCTGGTCGCGATTCGCCGCTCCCACCGTAGCGTTTGCATCACCCTACCCGCCATCAACAGCGACGACGCCGCGCCGGATGTCGTCGATGGCGCGTTTCGCGGTGCTACGCAGGCCCGCTTCCGGCCCCGCGTTGCGCACCTGATCGAGCAGGTCGAGCACTTGACGGCACCACCGCACGAAGTCGCCCGCGGGCAGCGGTGTGCCACCTCCGGCGACATCGGAGGCCGCAAGCGCGGCGGCCAGGTCGCCGGTCGTCGCCCACCGGTACATGGCGGCGACGAATCCCTCGTCGGGCTCGCGCGACGGGGCGATCCGGTGCCGGTTCTCGTCAGCACGCAGCTGCCCGGACAGTCGACGGGTCTCGACGAGGGCGCGTCGCACGTTCCCGGTGGGCATCTCGATCGCATGCGCCGGTGTCGGGCCGTCGCTGCCCCGGGCCTCGAACACCATGGCCGAGAGAACCGCCGCCAGCTCGGCTGGGGCCAGCCCCTTCCAGATCCCCGTGCGCAGGCATTCGGCGACCAGCAGGTCGCTCTCGCTGTAGATCCGCGCGAGTAGCCGCCCGTCGGCCGTCACCCTCGGGTCGCCATCCCGGTCTTCTATGAACCCGCGCTCAGTCAGCAGCCCGACGATCCGGTCGAAGGTGCGGGCCAGCGAATTGGTCGCCGCGCTGACCTTCTTGCGGATCTGCTCGTTGTCGCGTTCCACCCGCAGGTAGCGCTCACCGATCCGCACCTTGGCTTCCCGGTCGGCCAGCCCGTGCGCCGAATGCTTGCGCATGGACTCGCGCAGGGCCAGTAGCTCGGGATCGATATCGGCCGCTTCGTCGCTCTCGCCGCGCCGCCTGCGGGCCGAGGGCACAGACAGCCCGACCGCCGCCGACCGCAGCGCCGAGGCCAGATCGCGGCGCACCCGCGGCTGGCGATGCTCGACCCGCTTGGGCAAGGACATCGACCCGAGCGGCGCCGCCGCCCCGGCGAAGTCGGCCGAGGAAACCCTTCCGGCCCAATGGTGTTCGGTCAGGACGAGCGGACGCGGATCGTCGGTTTCGTGAGCCGCCTCGAGCACCACGGCCAATCCGCCGCGGCGGCCCTGGGTGATGTTGATGATGTCGCCCTTACGCAGTGCGGCCAGCGCGTCGGTGGTCGCCTGCCTACGCTGCAGTCGCGAGGCCCGCGACTGTGCGCGCTCCCGCTCGCTGATCGTCGCGCGCAGCCGCACGTAATCGAGGATCGGCGGCTCGCGGTCAGGGTGGGCGCGGCGATCCCAGCCCATCTCGGCGGCGATCTCGCCCAGCATCTTCTCGCCGCGCTCCACACCGCGGACCAGCCCGACGACCGACCGGTCGGCCTGATATTGCGCGAAGGACCGCTCCAACAGCGCATGCGCCTGCTCGGGACCCATCTGGTTCACCAGGTTGATCGTCATGTTGTACGACGGTGCGAACGAACTCTTCAGCGGGAAGGTACGGGTCGACGCCAGCCCGGCGACTTCGGCGGGCTCCACGTCCGGGTGCCACAGCACGACGGCGTGGCCTTCGATGTCGATCCCGCGCCGCCCGGCACGCCCGGTCAGCTGGGTGTACTCCCCCGGCGTCAGTGGCATGTGCTGTTCACCGTTGAACTTGACCAGCTTCTCCAGCACGACGGTGCGGGCGGGCATGTTGATGCCCAAAGCCAGTGTCTCAGTGGCGAAGACGGCCTTGACCAGACCTGCGGTGAAGAGTTCTTCGACGGTGTGCCGAAACACCGGCAGCATGCCGGCGTGGTGAGCCGCAAGCCCCCGCAGCAGGCCCTCCCGCCACTCGTAATAGTCGAGAACCACCAGATCGGAATCGGCGAGATCCCCGCAGCGGCGGTCGATCACCTCCGCGATCCGCTTGCGGTCCTCGTCGCTGGTCAGCTTCAGCGGGCTGCGGAGGCACTGCTTCACGGCGGCGTCGCAGCCGGCCCGGGAGAAGATGAATGTGATGGCGGGCAACAGCCCTTCGCGGTCGAGCGAGGCGATCACGTCCGGTCGGGCCGGCGGGCGGTAGAGGCCCGATCGGTTGCCGGGGCGGCCGGGCCCGCGACGGCGCGGTTCCCAGTCGGTCAGCCGTTCGGCCTCGCGCCGGTGGGCGATGTGCCGGATCAGGTCCGGGTCGACGAGATGTTGTTTGCCCTCGCGGTCGTAGTCGAACAGGTCGAACAGCCGCTTGCCCACCAACACGTGTTGCCACAACGGAACCGGCCGGTGCTCGTCGACGACGACGGTCGTGTCGCCGCGCACGGTCTGGATCCAGCCACCGAATTCCTCGGCATTGCTCACGGTGGCCGACAAGCTGACCAGGCGCACATCCTCGGGCAGGTGCAGGATGACCTCTTCCCACACCGCACCGCGCATCCGGTCGGCAAGGAAGTGGACCTCGTCCATCACCACATGCGAAAGTCCGTGCAGCGCATCAGACCCGGCGTACAGCATGTTGCGCAGCACCTCGGTGGTCATCACCACGATCGGCGCGTCGCCGTTGACCGACTGGTCGCCGGTCAGCAGCCCGATGTTCTCCGCGCCGTAGCGGCGCACCAGATCGTTGTGCTTCTGGTTGCTCAGCGCCTTGATCGGCGTGGTGTAGAAGCACTTTCGGCCCGCCGCCAGCGCCAGGTGTACCGCGAATTCGCCGACGACGGTCTTGCCCGCACCGGTCGGTGCGCACACCAGCACGCCGTGGCCGCGTTCGAGGGCCTCACACGCCCGCACCTGGAACGGATCGAGCCGAAACGTCAGCAGCTCAGTGAACTCCGCGAGCTGGCTAGGTGATGTCGTCATGCTGTGCCGCGAACGTCGTCACCGGGGCGGCCACCGGAGTCGGCGCCTCGATGGGCGCGGCCTGATCGTCGGGAATCTCGGCTTGCGCCTCCCGCTTGGCTTTTCGCCGGTCGTGCAGTCGGGCGATCTGGATGGCGAACTCCAGCAACAGTGTCAGCGCCAGGCCGAGCGCCAGCATGGAGAACGGGTCCGAGCCCGGCGTGGCGAACGCGGCGAACACGAACACCCCGAAGATCAGCCCGCGGCGCCATGACTTGAGCTTGGCGTACGGCAGCACCCCGATCATGTTGAGCATGATGATCAGCAGGGGGAATTCGAAGCTGACGCCGAAGATCAGCAGCAGGTTGATCAGGAAGCCGAAATATTCAGCGCCGGACAGCGCGGTGACCTGAACGTCGCTGCCGACCGTGAGCAGGAAGTGCAGGGCCTTCGACAGCACGAAGTAGGCCAGCACGGTGCCGGACACGAACAGCACGGCGGCGAAGAACACGAAGATCGACGCGAAGCGGCGCTCGTTGCGGTACAGCCCGGGGGTGATGAACGACCACAGCTGGTGTAGCCAGATCGGGCAGGCCAGCACGATACCCGCGGTCAGGCCCACCTTGAGCCGCAGCATGAATTGGTCGAACGGCGCGGTCGCCAGTAATCGGCATCCGCCGTCGGCGCTGATCTCGGCCCGCGCCGACTGCGGCAGCGAACAGTAGGGCTCGCGCAGCCATTCACCCAGGCTCTCGATACCGAAGAACCCGTGGCTGTACCAGAGGAAGCCGATGATCGTGGTCAGCGTGATGCCGGCCAGGGAGATCAGCAGCCGGGTCCGCAGCTCCCGGATGTGGTCGACGAGGGACATCGTCCCGTCGGGATTGGTGCGGCTGCGGCGTTGCCGAGGATCGAGCCGCGACAGGATTTTAGGGGTGCGCACGGCAGCGTCTAACTACGGCGCAGAAGCGCCTGGTCGTTATGGGTTTCAGGCCGGTTTGGCGTCGGTGTGGCTCTGGGCCGGCGGTGTCACCGGGGCCTCGACGCGCTCGGACTGAACCTGGGTCGGCGGCTGCGCGGGCGTGACGGGAGTATCCGTCTTGTTCTCGCTCTGCAGCTCCTTCACCTCGGACTTGAAGATGCGCATCGACTTGCCCAGCGAGCGGGCCGCGTCAGGCAACCTCTTCGACCCGAAGAGCAGCACGACCACGGCGATGAGAATCAGCCAGTGCCACGGTTGTAGAGCACCCAATTTGGTCACCTCCAGACGTTGGTTCGATGCTACCCCACTGACCCCCTGACGAGCCGGGATGCAGGTCAGCCGGACAGTTCGGCGTAGGCGGCCAGGGCCGCCGCCGCGCCCTCTCGCACCCTGGCGACCAGCGACTGCGGCTCCAGCACCCGGACGTCGGCACCGAATCCCAGCAGCACCCGGGCCATCCACTCCTCGGAGGCATACGTCATCACGGCCTTGTGATGGCCGTCGGGCAGCTCCTCGAGGATCCGCATCGGGTAGTACTCGAGCATCCACGACGCAGCCGGGGCCAGCAGCAGCGTCGCCGCGGGCAGGGCGGGGTCGGCATCGAACAACGAGGTGTCCGGCGGGGCGGCCGGTTCCGGCGGCACGGCTGCCTGGTCGAGGACCGTCGCCTCGACGATCCGGTCGAATCGGAACAGACGCACCCCGTCGGCGTCGGGCGACCACGCATGCAGATAGCTGTGGTCGCCGACGAGGACAACCCGGATGGGATCGACGACCCGGCTCGACAACGTGTCCCGAGATGCCGAGTAGTACTCGATGGACAGCGCGCGGCCGTCGCGGACCGCGGCACGCACCGCCGCGGCGGTATCGCTTTCGATGGGCGCCCGTTCCTCCACCGCGCCGACGGCGTGTGTGTGGTCGTGGCTGACGGTTCCCGCGGCTGACTCGATCTTGGCGATCGCGCTCAGCGCGGCCTGCGGGTCGACAACGCCGGGAATGTCGATCAGCGCACGCAACGCGACCAACAGTCCGGTGGCTTCCGGCGACGTCAGCCGCAGCGGCTCGTCCATGCCCGCCGAGAACGTGACTTTGATGGTGTCACCGGAGAATTCGAAGTCGATCAGGTCACCCGGACCGTAGCCGGGGAGGCCGCACATCCAGAGCTGGTCGAGATCCTGCTGCAGCTGCTTGCGGCTCACGCCGAGATCGGCTGCCGCCTCCTCATAGGTGATGGAGGGGTTGGCCTTCAGGTACGGCACCATGTTCAGCAGCCGCACCAGCCGCGTCGAAACGGGAGTCACGCGCTCTCCCCTGCCTGCGCACGCAGCCGCGCCAGCACATCGTCGCGCAGCGTTTCGGGTTCCAGCACCAGCGCGTCGGCCCCGTAGCCCGCAACCTCGCGGGCCAGCCGGTCTCTGGTGCCGATGTCGAGCTCGATGACCTCGCCTGCGCGTCCGCCGATGGTGCGCGCACCAGTCGATTTACCGTTGCGGCGCAATGACATTGCCCGGCCGTCGGCGACCCACACCAAAGCCGTCACACCGCTGGGGGCCTCCCCGATGACCTGGGCGACGATGGCCCGCAGGTCGACACCGGCCGGCCGGACCACCGATCCCGGCGCCCCGACGGCCTTGATGTCAGTGTCGATGCGGGATATCCGAAAGGTTCTGGTGGCGTTGCGATCTCGGTCGTGGCCGACAAGGTACCAACGCCCCCGCTCGGTGACCACACCCCACGGCTCCACGGTGCGCACGGTGTAGGGATCAGTACGCAGTGAACGGTGCCGGAATTGCACCGCCTGCCCGGAGTCGATGGCGGACAACAGGTTTCCCAGCACATCCTCCGACCCGCGCAACCCGGCCGGTCCGGCGGCGGTGGTGATGGAAACGGCGGCATCGGGGTCGACGTCGACGCCGGCGGCCCGCAATTTCAGCAACGCCCCCTGAGTGGCGGTGATCAGCTCCGGCGACTCCCACAGCTGGGTGGCGATCGCGACCGCGCCCGCCTCTTCGTTCGTCAGCTCGATATCGGGCAGCGCGTAGGCGTCCCGGTTGATCCGGTAGCCCTCAGTGGGGTCGAATGCCGAAACCCGTCCGGTCTCCAGCGGGATGCCCAGATCGCGAAGCTCGTTCTTGTCGCGTTCGAACATCCGGGAAAACGCCTCGTCGCTGGGGCTGTCGGCATAGCCGGCCACGCTGGCTCGGATGCGCTCGGCGGTGATGAAGCCGTGCGTGGACAGCAGCGCGATGACGAGATTCATCAACCGCTCGACCTTGGATGTCGCCACTCGGAAAACCTTAGCGGGGATCAGCGCGCCGCTCGTGCGGCGCGCTTGTCACATGCTCGCGATGAGCCGCTTGACCCGCTCGTCGACCGAGCGGAAGGGGTCCTTGCACAGCACCGTGCGCTGGGCCTGGTCGTTGAGCTTGAGGTGCACCCAGTCCACGGTGAAGTCGCGGCCGGCTTCCTGGGCGGCGCTGATGAACTCACCGCGCAGCTTGGCGCGGGTGGTCTGCGGCGGCGTGTCGACGGCGGCTTCGATCTCCTCGTCGGTGGTGATCCGGGTCGCCAGGCCCTTGCGCTGCAGCAGATCGAACACGCCGCGACCACGCTTGATGTCGTGGTAGGCCAGGTCGAGCTGGCTGATCTTGGGGTCGGACAGCTCCATGCTGTAGCGGTCCTGGTAGCGCTGGAACAGCTTGCGCTTGATCACCCAGTCGATCTCGGTGTCCACCTTCGCGAAGTCCTGGCTCTCGACGGCGTCGAGCTGGCGTCCCCAGAGGTCGACAACCTGGTCGATCTGGGTGTTGGGCTCGCGGGTCTGCAGGTACTCCACCGCGCGGGCGTAGTACTCGCGCTGAATGTCCAGGGCGCTGGCCTGCCGCCCGCCTGCGAGCCGAACCGGCCGGCGGCCGGTCAGGTCGTGGCTGACCTCGCGGATGGCGCGGATCGGGTTGTCCAGCGAGAAGTCGCGAAAGGCGACCCCGGCTTCGATCATCTCCAGCACCAGTGAGGCGGTGCCGACCTTGAGCATGGTGGTGGACTCGCACATGTTGGAGTCGCCGACGATCACGTGCAGCCGGCGGTACTTCTCGGCGTCGGCGTGCGGCTCGTCGCGGGTGTTGATGATCGGCCGGGAACGGGTCGTCGCGCTGGAGACCCCTTCCCAGATGTGCTCGGCGCGCTGCGAGAGGCAGAACGTCGCGGCCTTGGGGGTCTGCAGCACCTTGCCGGCACCGCAGATCAGCTGGCGGGTGACCAGGAACGGCAGCAGGACGTCGGAAATCCGGGAGAACTCGCCCGCGCGCACGATCAGGTAGTTCTCGTGGCAGCCGTAGGAGTTTCCGGCCGAGTCGGTGTTGTTCTTGAACAGGTAGATGTCACCGCCGATGCCCTCATCGGCCAGACGCTGCTCAGCGTCGATGAGCAGGTCCTCCAGCACCCGTTCACCGGCACGGTCGTGAGTGACCAGCTGCGCCAGGTTGTCGCACTCGGCGGTGGCGTACTCCGGGTGGCTACCCACGTCGAGATACAACCGCGCACCGTTGCGCAGGAACACGTTCGAGCTGCGGCCCCACGACACCACCCGGCGGAACAGGTACCGGGCGACCTCGTCCGGACTGAGCCGACGATGGCCGTGGAACGTGCAGGTGACACCGAATTCGGTTTCGATGCCCATGATTCTCCGCTGCACGACACCGAGCCTACTGGTTCGTTTGCGCTAGTGGTGTGCAAGCGGTCCGCGAAACGCGTTCGCAATACCTGTGGATCGCCGAGAAGACGGGACCGCCGGTCATGTCAGCATGAGCCGTGCCCGAGCCGGTCGCCGTCGATCCCGCCACTCTCAGAGCACTGGCAGGGCGCCTGACCCGCGCCGCTGACGACCTCGCCGCGATCCCGATCCGTGGTCTCGACGCGTTACCCGGGTCTGCGCTGGGCGGTTTGACATTGCCCCGGCGTGTCACCGCTGAAGTGCGCCGACTTGGCGCGGCCGTGCAGGAGTGGGTTTGCTCGGCAGACCGCTCGGTCGACGAACTCGCCGCCGCCGACCGCGCGGGCGCCGAGCGACTGCCGCAGTGACCATCGCGACCGTCGCGCAGGTGCTTGCCTGGCGGCCCGAGGCACTGACCGAACTGGCCGACGAGTGGGTCGCGGCCGCGGGCCGGCTCCAGACACAGGCGGATGCGGTCGACGACGCGATGGCCGGTACCCCGGGCGTGTTCACCGGAACGGCGGCGGGTGCGGCCCGGCACGCCATCGGCCCGACTGCCGCGGGATTGCGCCGGATGTGCCAGGCGCTGGTTCTCGCCGCTGCCGAGGCGCGTGACGCCGCCGATGTCATCGGACGCGGCCGGGATCGGGTGCTGGCAGCCCTTGCCGATGCGCGAAACGAGGGCTGCGCGGTGGCCGACGACGGGACGGTCGGGCCGCCCGCCGCGCCGTCGGCTCTGCTGGTTGCGTGCAGCGGTGGATCCGGTTCGGCGGCCCGAGCGATGCTCGATGCGCGGGCCGCCGACCTGACCCACGTGCTGCGGGACGCGCTGCGCGCACTCGGTGCGGCCGATGACGAGGCCGCCCGCGCGATCGACGCGGCGTTCGACGCCGCATCGGGCGGGCCAGCGCAGGTCCGGCCGGCCGCGGCCCCAGGCGATCCGGTGGCCGAATGGCCGCACATGAGCCAGGACAGCATCGCCGCCCAGATCGCGGCCATGTCGAATGCCGAACGCCAGCGGCTGGTCGAACGGCAGCCCGCCCAGGTCGGCAACACCGACGGCGTGCCGTGGGAACTGCGAGTGGCAGCCAACCGGATCAACATCGCTCACGCGATCCTCGACGAGCACCGCACACTCGACGCACCGGACGAGGTGAAGTTGCGCGCCGCCGTCGCACCGACACTGGACCCGGCTGACGCCGAACGGCTTTGGGCGACAATGCAGGTCGATCCCGCGCTGCGGGCCGCGACCATCGCCGGCTATGACCGCGAGGCGCGCCACCGCGTCGAGTACTACGAGAGCTTGCTGGCCGACGTCCCCGATCCACTGGACCGCGACCACCGGGTGCCGCGGCAGATCCTGGCGTTCGACCCCGCACGCGAATCACTCATCGAGCTGTCCGGCGACCTCGACCGAGCCCACGCACTGGGCGTGCTGGTCCCCGGGCTCAACACCACATTCGGCGGTTCGGCCGACGATGTCGCCACCGCTCGGCGATTCGTCGCCGGATCCGGCGGTGACGTGGCGATGATCCGCTATCTCGGTGGGCACTTCCCCACCGGCCCGTTGCCCGCCGGGGTGGTGGACGCCGCGGATCCTCACCATGCCCTGCAAATGGCCCCTCGGCTGGCCGCCTTCAGCGAGGACGTCGACCGCCAGGCCGGCCCGAAACCGGTGACGTACGTGGGTCATTCGTACGGCGGATCGATCCTGGGCACCGCCGAATGTTTCGGCCTGACCGCCGACCGGGTGATCTACGTCGAAGCCGCGGGAGCCGGTGTGGGCGTGCGGGATCCGTCGGGCTGGCACAATCGCAACCCCGCGGTGGTGCGGTTCTCCATGACCGCACCGGGCGATCCGATCGGCCTGGTTCAGGGCATCCCGTTCGGCCCGCACGGCGCAGACCCGGACCAGATGCCCGGTGTCATCCGGCTCGACCCCGGCCGCCGCCTGACGGGCACACCGATGGCGGGCCCTTCCGCGCACGGCGACGTCGTCAACGAGCCGTCCGACGCCTGGCACAACATCCTCGCGGTCATCAGCGGCGACCGCGAGCACATCCGGGTGAGGTGAGCGGGTAGCGCCTGAGTAACTACTCGACGGATCCGAAGGTGATTCGAGTAGGTCGCTACTCTGTCGGCCCGGGTGCGTCTCGAGCCATCATCGACTGGTCCGGTTGACGAGGGGGGACTACGATGACCGCGGGTACCGAGAACACTGTCCGAAATGGAACATGCTGGGCGAGAGACGATCTCGATGACACCGGAGAGGGCGGTAGCCGCCCGCGCTTGACGCGGACCGCCGTCACGACACTGCTCGACGGCAAAGGTTCCGTCGTGGCCGATCTGCTGGCCATGCCGCTCCGCACGCTGCGACACGATGCCCGCGGGTCAGATCTCATCAAGACTCTCGACACCATCGACACCGCCTTCTATGACGTTCTCGCCCCCATCCTCGACGGTTCGCCGGAGCTGAAGCAGCGCTTCACCCAATGGACACTCGACGCCTGCCGGCTGGCTGCCCAGGCGATCCATGAACAAGACGGCACGGTCACAGCCGACCGGCTCATCGACGACGGCACCACGCTGGCCAACGAGCTCATCGCCGTGACCGACGACAATGCCCTTGTCACCGCACTCGGTGACGCGGTGCGGCTCGGCGATCAACTCCGTGACGTCCCCGCCCCCGAATTGCTCACGCGCCTGGCGACTTTGCGCGACCTCAAGGATCCGGTCGTGCTCGAGGGTGGCGCGGGCACTGAACACATCGATGTACACGCCGGGATCCGGGTCGTCGATTCACCTCCGTGGCTCACTGGCTCAGACGAGATACTCAAGCCCGCCATCGACGTCGGCAGTCTCCTCGCAGAAGCCATCCGGCGAGACAAGGCCGAGAAAGAGATCACCCGGAAGGCGGCACAGATCGGCGCGGGCGCCCCGCAAGGTTCCCTGCGCACCGCGGGCAACGGCTATGTCATCCGTTACGCCGACTACAACATCTACTTCAGCGAAAAGACTGGAGCACACGAGCTTCACGGCGACATCCTGGCCAAATACAAGGCGGCCAACGGTATCGGGCAGCTCGGCTTGCCGACGACGGATGAGACGGGGACTCCCGACGGAATCGGTCGCTACAACCACTTCGAGACGGGTTCCATCTACTGGACCCCGGATACCGGTCCGATGATCATCACCGGCATGGTCCGCGCTCGATGGGCCGCGGCCGGTTGGGAAAACGGCCCGCTCGGCTATCCCGTTGCCGACATCTATCATGTCCCCGGCCTCTATCCCCCGGACAATCCGAAAGTGGCGTGGTCGCTGTTCCAGAACGGTGCGATGATCGCGACCGTCGACGGCGTGAAAGAGGCTGCCGCGGCCAATCTCTCACCCGAACGGCTGCGCATCATGTTCCGGAAGTTCATCGATGACGGCGTGCACAGGGCGGGGCAGAACCTGGGCCTGCATCCCCAGACCGAAATCGTGGAAGTATCGCCGTGGAGCTATGGGTTCTGGGCCGCTTCGCCCAGGCTGGTGACGATCGCCCTTCACGGATTCCGCGACAACGGATTACTGCCGGATACCGACTTCGATATCACGATGCGTCTGCGGTTCAGTCTCGTGTGGCTGCCCGCATTCACCGCACCGGCTTCGAAAACCCTGGTCGCGGCCCTGGATTGGCATCGGGTGACCGCCAACGGGATTGCCAGCGGTCAGATCGCCAGCGGCGTCTACAACGGGATCGCATCGGCCTTCTGGCGCGGCAGCGCCGACCCCGTGCACCCGGAAGTGCCCGACGGGGCAGTGTTCATCGCCAGCATTCCAACGGGCATAGACCAGACCGGCAACGGCAATGTCGACGTCATCGACGTCCTGACCACGCCCCAGGGCGGACTCCAAGTTCTGGTCAATCCACTCCCGCCCTTCATCGGCGAGTTCCGCCGCCAGCAGGCACAGCGCGCCATCGACAATCTCGGCTAACCACAACAATCGGAAAGGGGGGCGTAATGCCCATCGAACCAACACCTATCGGCACCTGTGTCGGTGGCGAACTGAATGGAATGCGGGTCTACGACATGGGAGACGTCCTGGCCTGTCAACACTCGGGTGGCGAAGTCTCGCCTGTCACCAGTGGGCCGCCACCTCGGGTCATGCAATCGCTGTTCACCGAACACGTTTCATCTGACGACAAGTCGCCGGAGAATTCCGCAGAAGTCAGCATTCTCTACTTTCCACTGTGCAACATCCACCGCCGCTTCCCGGATTCGCCGATCGCGATGACACTCGACGAGCTCGATGTCGATGCGACACGAGACATCACCCGGATCCTCAAGGAAGACAAGGCACTTCGGCGCAGAGTTGTCCGATTTGTGTTGGATGTGACATACCTCGTGGGGAAGGCTACCGCGCTCGAGGCCGCCGCCGGCACAACGCCCACCCCACCCATCCCTGCCGAACTGGTCGCCACCGGTCGAGAATTGGGCGATATCCTGGCCTCCCGTGTCGACGACAAGGGCCTTGCCGACACATTCGTCAAACTCATCGCCAGAAGCGCCGAGCTGGACGGCGCAAACGTGTCGGACATCATTCGCCTACTTGCCGAAGACCGCCAAGCCGCCGGTTGACGTACGTTCTAGCGGATCCCTTGCTCGACAAAAAACCTTGCCGCCCTGCGGATCGACTCCTCGACCGGGTCGGGCTTCCAGCCCAGCTCGCGTTCTGCCTTGCTGTGATCCAGAGGCGACATCAGTTGCGCCATCCGCAATCCGACCACCGCGAACGGCAGATCGCGGCCCAGCAGCCGGGACGCGAGGTCGTTGACATGGGCGCCCGCGTAGAGCAACGGCATGGGAATCTTGATCCGCGGCCGCGCGGCGCCGACGGCGCCCGCGGCGATCTCGTGCACCTCGCGCGTGCTCAGATACTTGTCGGAGATGATGTAGCGCTCCCCTGCCCGGCCATGCTCGGCGGCGAGAAGCATTGCGCGTGCGGCATCTTCGATTCCGACGACCTCCGAGGAGAAGTCGAGATAGAACGGGAACCGCCCGGAGGCGACCTGCGCGATCATCGAGCCGTGCGGCGTGGGTTGCCAATCCCCAGGGCCGTAGGTGGTCGAGATGCACATCGCGACGGCGGGCAATCCCCTGTCGCGGGCGTAGCTCAGCACGAGGTCTTCGGCCCGGACCCTGGCCTCGATATAGGGTCCGCCGCCGGTCCAGTTGTGTGGATCCGCCTCGGTGACCGGTCTACCGTCGCTGATCGCCAATGTTCCTGTGGTGCTGGTGAAGACGAACTTGCTCAAGCTGGCCTCGGCGGCGGCGTCCAGAACATGCCGGAGGCCTTCGACATTCGTCCGGAACAACGGCGCCGGATCGCGTAACCACATCCGGGCGTCGACCACGCAGTAGTAGACGACATCACAGCCACTCATCGCGGCGCGTAGCGCGTCGTCGTCGAAGATATCGCCATAGTGGCGTTCGACGTCGAGGTCGTCGAAGCCCTTCGTCGAACTGGTCTTGCGGACCATGACACGCACATCCGCGCCGCTGGCGACCAGCTGACGCGTCACATGCGAGCCGAGGAACCCGCTGGCACCGATGACGAGCTGGGTCAGGACGATTCGTCCGCTTTGGGCAGAAGCGCTTCCAGCGCCGAGCCGGTGATCCGCCGGAATGCCCGCCGCGGCCGCTTGGCGTCCAGGATGGCCACCTCGAGCGTGGTCGGTCCGAGCACCCGCGGCTCAGCTGGCGGCGTGCCGCCGCTACCGCTACCACTGCCGTTGATGCCTGCCCGCAACGCCTCCACCGCGATCCCGACCGCGTCACCGAGCGCGGCGTTCTCGGAGTAGGACTCCTTGAGCGCGGTGATGATCGGTTCGGTGGTGCCGCCCATCACGACGAAATGCGGTTCGTCGGCGATCGAGCCGTCATACGTGATGCGGTACAGCTCAGGGGCTTTGGTCTCGTCGTAGTGCGCCACCTCGGCCACGCACAGCTCCACCTCGTACGGCTTGGCTTGTTCGGTGAAGATCGTCCCGAGGGTTTGGGCATACACGTTGGCGAGCTGACGGCCCGTCACGTCGCGACGGTCGTAGGCATAGCCGCGGGTATCGGCGAACTGAATGCCGCCACGGCGCAGGTTGTCGAACTCGTTGAACCGGCCCACCGCGGCGAAGCCCACCCGGTCGTAGAGCTCGCTGATCTTCTGCAGGGACCGCGACGGGTTCTCGGCGACGAACAGCACACCGGAGTCGTAGGCGAGCACGACCACACTGCGGCCCCGGGCAATACCCTTGCGCGCAAGCTCCGAACGCTCACGCATCGCCTGCTCAGGCGAGATGAAATATGGGAAGCTCACTTAGTCCACCCGCGGTGCTTCGTTGCTGGGTCCGTTGCCGGGACCGAATGTGTTTGTCCTGGATCGCTTCTCGATGACCTCGCGCGCCAGCGCCGAGATCCGCTGCTCGGTGACCTCGGCGGCGCCTTCGGCTTCGATGGTGACGGCCGTCGGGAAGATGCCGCGCACCAAGTCGGGTCCGCCGGTCGCGGAGTCGTCGTCGGCAGCGTCATAGAGCGCCTCGACAGCCGCGCGCAGCGCCGAATCGGCGTCAGTGACACCGGAATACAGCTTCTTGATCGACGACTTGGCGAACAGCGATCCGGAACCGACCGACTGGTAGCCCTCTTCTTCGATGTTCCAGCCGCCTGCGGCGTCGAACGACACGATCCGGCCCGCCCCTTCGGCGTTCGAATCGTCCAGGTCGTAACCCACCAGCAGTGGCAGTGCGACGAATCCCTGCAGCGCCGCACCGAGGTTGCCGCGCACCATGGTCGAGAGTCGATTCACCTTGCCGGGGAACGTCAGCGGGACGCCCTCGACCTTCTCGTAGTGCTCCAGCTCGACCGCATACAGCCGGGCGAACTCGACGGCGATGGCCGCGGTACCGGCGATGCCGGTGGCCGTGTAGTCGTCGGTGATGTACACCTTCTGCACGTCGCGGCCCGCGATCATGTTGCCCTGCGTCGAGCGGCGATCACCGGCGATCAGCACCCCGCCCGGATATTTCAGCGCGACGATCGTGGTGCCGTGCGGCAGCGCGTCTCCGGGCAGTACACCACTTGTGCCGGTCGGGGTCGGCAACAGCTGCGGGGCTTCCCGCCGCAGAAAATCGGAGAAGGAAGAAAGATCCGTCAGAGGTGAACTAGTGGCCAGGCGATCAGAAAACGGCCAGGTCACTGTCCGCCCTTTTGAACATATGCCCGCACGAAGTCCTCGGCGTTCTCCTCGAGGACGTCATCGATCTCGTCCAGCAGATCGTCGGTCTCCTCGGCGAGCTTGTCGCGACGCTCCTGCCCGGCGGCGCCGTTGCCGGAGAGGTCGTCGTCCTCGCCGCCACCGCCACCACGCTTGGTCTGCTCTTGAGCCATCGCTGCCTCCTGCTCGTTATCGGCGACTATGTCGTGCCATTCGGCCGGGCCGCCGGTTCCTCCACATTACCGGTCGCAACCGGTATTGCTCCCTCTAACGAACCTCAGGTCGTCAGTTGTTCCACGAGTTGCACTGCGCTATCGACCGAATCGAGCAGCGCACCGACATGAGCTTTGCTGCCCCGCAGCGGCTCGAGAGTCGGAATCCGGACGAGCGAATCACCGCCCAGATCGAAGATCACCGAATCCCAGCTCGCCGCCGCGATATCCGCACCGAACCGGCGCAGGCATTCACCGCGGAAGTACGCCCGGGTGTCGGTCGGCGGGTTGTCGACGGCGTCGATCACCTGTTGCTCGGTGACCAGACGCTTCATCGATCCGCGCGCGACGAGCCGGTTGTAGAGGCCCTTGTCCAGCCGGACATCGGAATACTGCAGGTCGACCAGGTGTAGTCGCGGCGCCGACCAGCCCAGGTTCTCCCGCTGGCGGAACCCCTCCAGCAGCCGCAGCTTGGCCGGCCAGTCCAGCAGCTCCGCGCACTCCATCGGGTCGCGTTCCAGCAGGTCAAGCACGTGAGCCCAGGTTTCGACGACGTGGCTGGCACGCGGATCGGGATCGCGGGCGTCCACCAGTTTGGCCACCCGGTCCAAGTAGATGCGCTGCATGGCCAGCGCGGTCAGCTCCCGGCCGTCGGCCAGTGCGACCGTGGCCCGCAGCGACGGATCGCGGCTGATCACGTGCACCGCGTGCACCGGCCGGGCCAGGGCCAGGTCCGAGAGGTCCAGGCCGTGTTGCGGGCCTTCTTCGATCAGATCCAGCACCAGCGACGTCGTGCCCACCTTGAGGTAGGTGGATGTCTCGGCGAGGTTGGCGTCACCGATGATGACGTGCAGGCGGCGGTACTTGTCGGCGTCGGCGTGCGGCTCGTCGCGGGTGTTGATGATGCCCCGCTTGAGGGTGGTTTCCAGGCCGACCTCGACCTCGATGTAGTCGGCCCGCTGGGAGAGCTGAAAGCCGGGCTCGTCACCGGACGGGCCGATGCCGACGCGGCCGGAACCCGTCACGACCTGCCGCGACACCATGAAGGGTGTCAGACCCGAGATCACCGCGGAGAACGGCGTCTGCCGGCTCATCAAGTAGTTCTCGTGGGTTCCGTACGACGCACCCTTGCCGTCGACGTTGTTCTTGTACAACTGCAGCTTGGCCGCGCCGGGCACGCTGGCCACATGCCGGGCCGCAGCCTCCATCACCCGCTCGCCGGCCTTGTCCCAGATGACCGCGTCCATCGGATCGGTGACCTCGGGAGCCGAATACTCCGGGTGCGCGTGGTCGACGTAGAGCCGGGCGCCGTTGGTCAGGATCATGTTGGCGGCGCCGACCTCGTCGGCGTCGACCACCGGTGGCGGGCCGGACGCGCGACTCAGGTCGAACCCGCGGGCATCACGCAGCGGCGACTCCACCTCGTAGTCCCACCGCGTGCGCTTGGCCCGCTGAATGCCGGCGGCCGCGGCGTACGCCAGCACCGCCTGCGTCGAAGTCAGGATCGGATTGGCGGTCGGATCGGACGGCGATGAAATGCCGTATTCGACCTCGGTTCCGATGATCCGTTGCATGGCCGCCAGCCTACGGGGCCTGGGACAGGCGGTGTCGCGCGCCTCACGGGTGCACACGGCGACTTCCGGCTAGGGTGGCTTCACCCTTCGACACCCAACGGATGCCTCCAGCGCGGAGCCGCCAGCAATGACATCACCGGACCGGTTCGCCGCCGAGCGCTGGTTCTTGGTCCGAGGACTCCCCGCCGTCGTCCGCCGCAGCGCCCTCGTGCGCCGGGTCTGGGGCCGCTCGGCGCCCGCGCTGGCCGGCCTCGCCGTAGTGGCAGCCAACTCGATTCTCGTCGTGGAACTGTCGGGCAAGCACACCATCGACATCGACGGCCACCCGACGGTGACCGAAGGGTTCGTCCTGGCGCTGATCGTGTTGCTCGTGCCGTTGGCCGGCTTGGCGGGATGGCTGGTATCGCGGATCGAAACCCCCCTGCGACGCGTGCTGGCCGCCAACGTCTCGCTCGCGGTGATCCTGCTGGGCTGTTTCTTCGGCGGGCCCAGCCCGCGAGTAATCGTGAATCTGACGATGTCGGCGATCGCGATCGCTCTGATCGTGATCGCCACCGCGTCGGGCGTCGGATCGATCCTGGGCTGGGCCGCCCGCGACACGATGTCGAATCTGGCGCTGGCCAGCGGCATGTTCGTGCGGGCGCTGCCGGTAGTGCTGCTGACCTTTCTGGTGTTCTTCAACACCTACGTCTGGCTGATGGCGGCGATCGTCAGTCGCGAGCGGCTGTGGCTGGCCATTGGCTTCCTGTTCCTGATCGCCGCCGCATTCATGGTGTCGAGCACGCTGGAGCGGGTGCGCCCCATCCTGGCCGCACCCGACGCCTTGCCCGAAGACGAGGACCGTCTGGCGGATACGCCGTTCGGCGGTATCCCCGACCAGCCCGGCGCGGACCCGCTGTCGGGGCCCGAACGCGCCAATGTGGTGTTCGTGGTGGCCGCCTCCCAGGTCGGGCAGGTACTGACCGTGGCCCTGGCCACCGGGGCGATCTTCTTCGTGCTCGGCCTGATCGTGGTCAGCCCGCCGCTGCTGGCGGCATGGACACGCGACGCGGGAAGCAACGACGGCCATTTCCTGGGGATGATCCTGCCGGTTCCCGATCCGCTGATCCAGACGACGATGATGCTGAGCGCCATCACGTTCATGTACCTGTCCGCAAAAGCGGTGACCGACAAGGAGTATCGCTCACAATTCCTCGATCCACTGCTGGACAATCTGCGCCTCACGTTGGTGGCACGAGATCGCTACCGCTCGTCGCGCAGGGGGCACTGATGACCACCGACAGCCGCGACGTCCACGAGTGGTTTCTGGGCCGCGGGCTGCCCCTGGTGCTGACTCGCCGGGTGCGATCGCGGGCCCTGATCGTGCGCTCGGCGCCGGTCGTCAGCGGCATCGGGGCACTGATCGCGGTGACGGCGCTGATCGCCGACTTTAGCGACGGCAGTGCCGAATTCAGCACCGTCGTGCGACTGGGCGCGATGGCTGTCCTGCTGATCGCCGCACCCTTCGTCCTGTATCTGCTGCATCAGGCGGGCACGACACGCAGTGAGGCCGGGCGCCGCAGCGCCGCACTGTTGGTGATGGCACTATTCGTGATCGGCTTCCCACTGGCAGACAGCGGCTGGACGGGCCTGGCCGCGGCCGAGGTGGCCGGTTTCGGCCTTGTCGCTGTGCTCGCGATATGGCTGACCTATCTGGGCATCGGGTCGATTGCCTTGTGGGCGTTCCGGTTTGCGTGGGTGCAATTCGGCGCACTCGGGACGTTGATGAGTCGCGCGCTACCGCTGCTGATGCTGACCGTGGTGGTGTACTTCACCGGAGAACTGTGGCAGCTGTCGGCTCGGATGACGCGCGAACGACTCTGGCAGACAATTGGTTTCCTGTCGCTGGTGGCGATCGTGTTCATGGTGGTGACCATTCGCGACGAAGTGAAGGCGCTGCGCGACGACAGGTCCGGGCAGCGCGACACCGCGACCCTGCTGGCCGGCACCCCGCTGGCGGGCGAATCCGACCCGGCCCGCACACCGCTGTCGCTGGCCGAGCAGGTCAACGTCGTGGCGGTGATGGTGGTGTCGCAGGCGATTCAGGTGGTGTTCTTCACCACCGGGCTGTTCGCGTTCTTCCTGGCGCTGGGAACCATTGCGATTCCCGACGACGTCACCGTGCTGTGGGCCGGCGAGCAATCCTGTTCGGTGGGTGAACCACCTTGCGCCGGAACGTGGTTCGGCATCCACGTCCCGATACCTCAGACGGTGGTGCACACTTCCCTATTTGTGGCGGTGCTGTCCGGGCTGTACTTCACCGTCAGCACCAGCGTCGACCCGCTGTACCGGCAGCGGTTCTTCGACCCGTTGATCGCCGACGTCGCTGTCAGCCTGGCCGGCCGCGACGCGTATCTGGAAATGGAGGCAGGCGATGACAGAGCGCGATGACGTCTTCGACAAGCGTTACGGCGAGGTGCTTTTGGTCACGGCGGACGATGGCGGGCCGCAAGCGGCCGTCTACTGCAGCTTTCCGCTGAACGACTGCCCCGCCGAACTGTGGGACAAGCTCGACGCCGAGGCGATCGCCAAGGAGCACGGCGCGGTCGCGGCACTGCTGAACGGCCCGCGACACTGGCTGATGAGCAGCATCGAGAAGGATGCCCAGGGCGAACCGGACACCATGACGTTCGGCGGTATCGAGATGATGCGCCAGGCGACGGTCACGCTGTCATCGATGAACCCCGCTCCGTACAGCGTCAATCGAGTGGACCGCAAGACGGTGTTCAACTTCGACGCCGGGCGACCGGTCTTCGAACTCATCGATCCAGAGGGGCAGCGCTGGGTCATGCAGACCTACAGTCAGGGGGTCGACCCCAGCCTGAGCCTGGCAAGCCTGCCGGATCTCGCCGCGCGGTTGACCCTGCCGGAGGGCTGGCGCTACGAGACCCGCACGTTGACCGAGCGCCTGAGTGTGGACACCACGACCCGCGATGCCCACGTCACCCAGGACAACTTCGCCAACAGCTACTCGCTGGAGTTTTGAGCGAGCTGAGAATTGCCTTTGATTGAGCTGTAACGAATTGACGGGTACGACGATATCGCTGCAAGGAAGGTATGCCTTCCCATAAAATGCCCAGGTCGGGAAAGGGACTGACATGAAGAAGATTGCAATCACCGCGCTGGCCGCGGCAGGGCTTGGTTTGGCACTCGCGGCACCGGCGTACGCGGACCAGGACGCCTTCATCACCACGCTCGCCAACGACGGCTGGAGCGGACCGGTCTCCGCCGCCGTGGCCGTTGGCCAGCACATCTGCAGTGACATCGCTGCCGGCGTGCCGCAGGCGACCACGCTGCAGACGATTTCGGACAACACCACCGACGGCGTCGAGCCGAAGGATGCCGCGTTCTTCTACAACGCGGCCGCTGCACACCTCTGCTGACGTCGAGCCCGAACCTGGGCAGGACCGCTACAGGTACTGACCCAGGTTTGACTCGGTGTCGATTGCCCGGCTCGCGCTCGAACTCTTGCCGGTGACCAGCGTGCGGATGTAGACGATCCGCTCGCCCTTCTTGCCCGAGATCCGCGCCCAGTCATCCGGATTCGTGGTGTTGGGCAGGTCCTCGTTCTCGGCGAACTCGTCGACGATCGAATCGAGCAGGTGCTGGATCCGCAGGCCCTTCTGCCCGGTTTCCAGGACCGACTTGATCGCGTACTTCTTGGCCCGGTCGACGACATTCTGGATCATCGCGCCGGAGTTGAAGTCCTTGAAGTACATGACTTCCTTGTCACCGTTGGCATAGGTGACTTCCAGGAATCGGTTGTCGTCGATCTCGGCGTACATGCGGTCGACGACCTTCTCGATCATCGCCCTGATGCACAACCCGCGATCGCCGCCGAATTCGGCCAGATCGTCGGCGTTCACCGGCAGTTCCTCGGTGAGGTACTTGCTGAAGATGTCCAGTGCCGCTTCGGCATCCGGCCGCTCGATCTTGATCTTGACGTCCAGGCGGCCGGGCCGCAGGATCGCCGGATCGATCATGTCCTCGCGGTTGGAAGCGCCGATGACGATGACGTTCTCGAGCCCCTCCACACCGTCGATCTCGGAGAGCAGCTGGGGCACGACCGTCGTCTCCACGTCCGAGCTCACGCCCGTGCCGCGGGTACGGAAGATCGAGTCCATCTCGTCGAAGAACACGATGACAGGCGTTCCCTCGGAAGCCTTTTCGCGGGCCCGCTGGAAGATCAACCGGATGTGCCGCTCGGTCTCACCGACGAACTTGTTCAGCAGCTCCGGGCCCTTGATGTTGAGGAAGTACGACTTCGCCTCGCGGGCGTCGTCGCCGCGAACCTCGGCCATCTTCTTGGCCAGTGAATTGGCAACGGCCTTGGCGATCAACGTCTTACCGCAGCCGGGCGGGCCGTAGAGCAGCACACCCTTGGGCGGCCGCAGCGCGTACTCGCGGTAGAGCTCCTTGTGCAGGAACGGCAGTTCCACGGCGTCGCGGATCTGCTCGATCTGCCGGGTCAGGCCACCGATGTCGTGGTAGGCGACGTCGGGCACCTCTTCGAGCACCAGGTCCTCGACCTCGGCCTTGGGGATGCGCTCGAACGCGTATCCGGCCTTGGTGTCGACCAGCAGCGAGTCACCCGGGCGCAGCTTGCGCGGACGCAGATCGTCATCGAGCGCCTCGGCGACGTCGACGGGCAGGTCCTCGATGGCGACCAGCGGTTCGGCCAGCCACACGATGCGTTCCTCGTCGGCGTGCCCGACCACCAGCGCACGGTGGCCGTCGGCGAGGATCTCGCGCAGCGTGCTGATCTCGCCGACGGACTCGTAGTTGCCGGCCTCGACCACGGTCAGGGCCTCGTTGAGCCGGACCGTCTGGCCCTGCTTCAGCGCCTTGACGTCGATGTTGGGAGAGCAGGTGAGCCGCATCTTGCGGCCTGAGGTGAACACGTCGACGGTGTCGTCCTCGTGGGAGCTCAGCAGCACGCCGTATCCGCTGGGCGGCTGGCCCAGCCGGTCGACCTCCTCGCGGAGCGCGAGCAGCTGCTGGCGTGCCTCTTTGAGGGTGTCCATCAGCTTGGCGTTACGCGCGGCCAGGGAGTCGATGCGCGCCTCGAGCTGATGCACGTCACGCGCGCTGCGGGCGGGGCCCTGTCCTACTGCATTCTCTAGCTGCTCGCGCAGGATCGACGCCTCGCGGCGCAGCTCCTCGAGCTCGGCAGCATCCTCGCTCGACAGTTGGGGGTCTTGTGCCTCGCTCATGTTGCGCTCCTCTCCCACACCGAGAGTTGGTGCGGCGGATACCTCAACGCTACCGGCCCAACCTCGATCATGTGCGTTCGGGGAATTTCGACACACTGGCAAGACTGTTAATCTCATCGATGAGTCGGGTCGATCGAGAGGACCACCGTGACCCTGAAACTGCTAGCCACGGGCGTTGCAGCCGCCGCGATCGTCGGCGGTGCCGCCGCCGGTGTGACATCGGTTGCATTCAGCTCGCCGGTAGCCCCGGCGGTGCAGCCCGTCGTCTTCGGCGCACCGCTGCCGCAGACGCCGGCACCCGAGCTCCAGAGCCAGCTCGTCGCGACCCTCAACGGCCTCCAGGGCGGCGGGTCGTTCTCCGGCAACAAGGCCTCTTACATCCAGTTCGGCCTGGGCCGCTTCGAGGGCATCGCCGCCGATCGGGCATTCAACAACGCCTCGGCCAAGGGCCTGTTCCCGCTCAACTTCAACGTCGCCGACATCGACCAGGACGGCCCGACCGCCACGGCCAACGTCACCGCGACCGCACCCAACGGTCAGACCGCGACGCAGAGCATCCAATTCGTCGAAGGGCCAAGCCCCAGCGGCTGGCAGCTCACCAAGCAGTCGGCGCTTGCGCTGATGCAGGGCGCCGGCTGAGTCGCCGCTGGATGCGTCACCCGCTGTTCGGAGTCCTGAGCGCCGCCACAATCGTGGCGGCGCTCAGCCTCTCTGGGTGTTCTGACCAGACCGAGCAGAACTCCACGCAACGGCCCTTCGAACAGTCGTCGACGGCCCTCGCGCCACCGGAGTCCACCGCGGCCGCGCTGCCGACCCCCGACGCGCTGACCGACGTGCTGTACCGCCTGGCCGACCCTGCGGTCAAGGGAGCCGACAAGCTCGCGCTCGTCGAATCGACGACGCCCGACGACGCCGCGACCATCGACAAGTTCGCGGCGGCACTGCGCGACGGCGGGTTCACGCCACTGACCTTCACCGCCACCGAGATCCGCTGGTCTGATCGCCAGCCGAGCGATGCCCTGGCGTCGATCAACGTGACGACGTCGAACCCGGCCAACCCCGGCAACTTCACGTTCCCGATGGAGTTCCGCCAGGACAAGGGCGCCTGGCAGCTGTCCCGGGAAACGGCGAACATGCTCCTGGCCTTCGGCAACGCGCGCGGCGGCGCGAGTCCCGCGAGTCCCGCCAGCCCCGCTAATCCCGCTAGCCCCACCAGCCCGGTCAGCCCCGCCAGCCCCACCCCGACGCCCTGAATGTGGATCGGCTGGCTGGAGTTCGACCTCCTCCTCGGTGATGTCCACTCCCTGAAACAGAAGCGGGCGATCGTGCGCCCGATCCTCGCCGAACTGCGGCGGCACTTCACGATCTCGGCCGCCGAGACCGGCTCCACCGACCTGCACCGGCGCGCAGGCATCGGGGTGGCGGTGGTGGCAGGCGATCGCGCGCACATCGTCGACGTGCTCGACGCCGCCGAACGACTGGTGGCCGCGCGCCCCGAGATCGAGCTGCTGTCGGTGCGGCGCGGGCTGCACCGCAGCGACGACTAACTCTCGGCGGCCGGCGGCACGACCTTCTTGCGGCGCAACGGGGTCGGCGTGACCGTGTCCGGGGCCAGCCGTCGCGCCGACACCAGGAATGCCGTGTGACCGCGCATGCTGTGCTGCGGGCGCACCGCGAGGCCGACGACGTCCCAGCCCCGCTGTAGCGACTCCCACGACCGGGGTTCGGTCCAGCATTGCTGTTCGCGCAGTGCCTCCACGACCTTGGACAGCTGAGTCACGGTGGCCACGTACACCATCAGCACCCCGCCCGGAATCAGCAGCCGCGCGACGGTCTCCAGCACCTCCCAGGGCGCCAGCATGTCCAGCACGATCCGGTCGACGGACGCCTCGGCGAGCTCGGAGTCGACGAGGTCGCCGATGATCAGCTGCCAGTTCTCCGGTGGCTGTCCGAAAAAAGTCTCCACGTTGCGCTGGGCGTGCACGGCGTGGTCATCGCGCACCTCATACGAGATCACCTCACCGGTCGGGCCGACCGCCCGCAGCAGGGAGCACGTCAGCGCCCCGGAACCGGCTCCCGCCTCGAGCACCCGGGCGCCGGGGAAGATATCGCCCTCGTGGACGATCTGGGCGGCATCTTTGGGGTAGATGACTTGGGCGCCGCGCGGCATCGACAGCACGTAGTCGATCAGCAGCGGCCGCAGCACCAGAAACGCGTCGCCGTTCGTCGACTTGACCACGCTGCCCTCCGGCAGGCCGATCACCGCGTCGTGCACGATGGCCCCGCGGTGGGTGTGGAACTCGCTGCCGGGGTTGAGGACCATCGTGTAATGCCGGCCCTTGGGGTCGGTGAGCTGCACGCGATCCCCGATCACGAACGGTCCGGTCCGTCGCGCGGCTTGTGCAGGGTGGTCGGTCACAGCCGTTCAGCCTGCCATAGCGGACTCGCCGTGCGAGATGCCGTCTGGTTGTCGGCCCGCAGTCCTAGGCTGCGGATATGTCCGCTCAGACGTTGGAGACGCGCCGTCCCGCGCTGTCGCCTTCGCGGGCAGCCGATTTCAAGCAGTGCCCGCTGCTGTACCGCTTCCGGGCGGTCGACCGATTGCCGGAGCCACCGTCGACGGCGCAGCTACGCGGTTCGGTGGTGCATGCCGCCCTCGAACAGCTGTACGGCATGCCTGCTGCCGACCGCGTGCCGCAGACCGCGCTCTCGCTCGTCGACCCGGCCTGGGAGAAGGTGCTTTCCGAGCATCCCGACCTCGCCGAGGGTTTCACCGACGAGCAGCGCGGCCAGCTGCTGACCGAGGCGCGCAAGCTGTTGACCGGCTATTACCGGCTCGAAGACCCGACCCGCTTCGACCCGCAGAGCTGCGAGCAGCGCATCGAGGTCGAGCTCGCCGACGGCACACTGCTGCGCGGCTACGTCGATCGCATCGACGTAGCCGGCACCGGTGAGCTGCGTGTCGTCGACTACAAGACCGGCAAGGCGCCTCCGGCCGCCAGAGCGTTGGCCGAGTTCAAGGCGTTGTTCCAGATGAAGTTCTACGCCGTGGCGCTGCTGCGCTCCCGCGAGGTGCTGGCCAGCCGGTTGCGGCTGATCTATCTGGCCGACGGTCAGCTGCTGGACTACACCCCCGAGCTGGACGAGCTGCTGCGCTTCGAGAAGACGTTGATGGCGATTTGGCGAGCGATCCAATCTGCCGGTGCCACAGGCGATTTCCGGCCCAACCCGACACGGCTGTGCAACTGGTGCAGCCATCACGCCCTGTGCCCGGTCTACGGCGGCACACCGCCGCCCTATCCCGGCTGGCCCGAAAAGCCGGCCGCGTGAGCTGCTACTACCGGCGGCTCGGACCTGATCTGTTCGCGTCGACCGATCAGACCCGCAGCAACTGGACACCCGAAATCCAGCATGGCTCACCACCTTTGGCACTGTTGACCAAAGCCATCGAAGAGATCCTGAGCGGCAGCATGCGCATCGGGCGGCTGACGCTGGACATCCTGGGCGCCATTCCGGTCACCGAGGTGCGGGTGCAGGCGCGCGTCGATCGGCCGGGCAGTCGTATCGCGATGCTGTCGGCCGAGATGTCCGCCGAACACCCGGATGGCCCGCCGCGCGCGGTGGCCCGAGTCACCGCGTGGGCTTTGGCCACATCGGACACCGCCGACGCGGCCACCGACCGCTACCCGCCGTTGGCCGAGGGCGAGACCGCGCCGCTGGAACTGCATTGGAAGGACGCAGGCGGCTATATCGAGTCCGTGGAGTGGCGACCGCAGAAGGACAGGTCCGATACCGGCACGGTGTACTGGATGTCGCCGATCGCGAACCTGGTCGACGATGAGCCGACGACCGCGCTACAGCGCCTGGCGATGGTGGTCGATTCCGCGAATGGCATTGGGGCAGCGATCGATCCACAGCAGTTCATCTACATGAACACCGATACCGCCGTGCACCTGCATCGCGCTCCCACCGGGAGTGACTTCGGCGTGCGCGCCCGGGGATCGATCGGGCCGGACGGTATCGGTGTGACGACCGCCGAGCTGTTCGACCGCGACGGGTTCATCGGCACGTCCGCCCAGACGCTGCTGGTGCAGCGCCGCTAGCTATTCCGCCGAGCGGAAATACGGCTCAACCGTGCCGCTGAGCTTGACGACCATCGGATTGCCGCGGCGGTCCTTCGCGGTAGGGACCTCAACACGCACCCAACCCTCATCCACGTCGTATTCGTGGACATTGGTCTTCTCGGCACCATTGAAACGAATACCCACGTCGCGCAGGAGCACCTCTTCGTCATAGAAGGGGCTGCGCGGATCGATGGAGAGATGATTGGGCGGAACGTCTGCGTTCTGATCCTCGGACATGATGGTGAAGAATCTACGCGACCCTGCAGTGCCGGGTTGCGCGCAGGTCTTGGCCGCCCGCATCGTGCATGACAAGCGCTCCGTTGGCCGAAATACTCTCGACCGCCGCCGATTTTCAGCGATTATGGGTGCGATGGAGGGGCGATGAGTCAGAACCGGCCCGACGAGGGCGATGGCGATGACGTCGAGACTTCAGACCCTCCTGAGGGCTGGCACGTCGAACACTATTCGGTGGGGCACCTGGTGGTCGTAGCGGTCAACGGCGAGGTGGACGCGCTGACGGCACCGCGGCTGACCATGGCAATCCGCGAGGCCCGGGCCGCGGCTCCGGAGGCAGGCCTGATCGTGGATTTGTCCCGAGTCGAATTCTTGGCGTCAGCAGGCGTGACCGCCTTGCTCGCGACCCGCAACCAGGTTCCACCGAGTACCGCCTTCGGGGTCGTTGCCGGAGGTTCCGCCCGCCGAAGCATGTCAGTCCTGGGCCTGGACAGCGTGATCGCTCTCTATCGCACCGTTGAGGAAGCCCTGACCGACACCGCAGACGGGTAAAGCTCAGCTATCGGCCTCATCGGCGTCAGCGGTGCCAAGCCCTTCCGCTCCGGGCGTCGCCGGGGTGGCGACTACCTCGTCGGCGACCTCGTCCGAGCTTGCACCGTCCGTGGGTTGCGTAGACACCATGCGTGTGACCTTTCTCCGGGCCGAGTTCTGTTGTCGACCAGGCTCGTACCCCGCCGGCCTGGGCAGTAAGCACTCAGCGCAAATCTTGGTGGGTAGCAACAGGGTTGCGGCAGCCTTTTCATATCTACTTGTGTCTATATAGACCAGATGCAATACTGGCCAGATGGATGTCTTCGAGGCGATCGCCGAGCCCAGTCGCCGAGTCCTGCTGGACACCCTGGCCGCCGGAGACCGCACCGCCGGTGAACTCGTTGCGGCGCTGCCGGATCTGACCCAGCCCTCGGTCTCCCGGCACCTGCGCATCCTTCGGGAGGTCGGCTTGGTCGAGGTGCGGCCCGACGCCCAGCGCCGGATCTACGCACTGCGCGCCGACGGGCTGGTCACCATCGACGGCTGGATCGAGCAGTACCGCAAGTTCTGGACCGGCCACCTCGACGCCCTCGAGCGGCACCTCAACACGACCCAGGAGGATTCATGACCACCCCCGAGGGCCGAATCAGCATCGAAAACGACCGCGCGGTGCTGACTTTCGAGCGCCGGCTCCCGCACGCGATAGATCGGGTATGGGCTGCCATCACTGACCCGGGCGAGCGCGGCCAGTGGATGGGTGACACCACGATCGACGCCCGCGAGGGCGGAACCATCGAGATGATGCCCACTTCCCCGCCGATCCCCGGCGATCAGAAGCGCATGACCGGGCGAATTCTCGTGTGGGACCCACCGCATGTTTTCGAGCACGAGTGGAATCAGCGGATCGTCGAACCGGGCGTCGTACGCTACGAGCTTCAGGCCGACGGTGACGGCACCCTGCTGCGGTTCAGCCACCGAGGCCTCGGGGTGCGTAGTGCCAACGGTTTTCGGCCGGGAACCCATGCCTACCTCGATCGCCTCGACGCACATCTGTCCGGGGCCGAGATCCCTGACTGGCAGCAGCGCTACCGCGAGGTGGCCGAGAGCGCATACGGAGGTCAACAATGGTGACGCCGCGGATTGTGGTGGCCTACCACTCGGGCTTCGGCCATACCGCGACGCTGGCACGGGCCGTCGGGCGCGGGGCCGAATCGGCCGGCGCGACAGTGAGTCTGATCCCCGTCGACACCGTCGACGATGAACACTGGGCGACGCTCGACGGTGCCGACGCCATCATCTTCGGCTGCCCGACCTATATGGGCAACGCGTCGGCGGGTTTCCAGACTTTCGCCGAACAAACGGGCAGGCGTTGCATGGAAGGCACGTGGCGCGACAAGGTCGGCGCTGGGTTCACCAACTCCGGCTCCAAGGCGGGCGACAAGCTGCAGACCCTGTCCGCGCTATCGGTGTTCGCCGCTCAGCACCACATGCACTGGGTCAACCTCGGCCTGACGCCCGGGTGGAACACCAGTGGCGCAAGCGAATTCGACCTCAACCGGCTCGGGTTCTGGCTGGGCGCGGGCGCCTCGACCGATGTGGACGCCGACCCGGCGGCCGTACACGACGCGGATCTGCGCACCTGTGAGCACCTGGGGCAGCGGGTCGCCACCGTGACCACTCAGCTGTTGGCGGGCCGGCTGGCCGCCACTAGGTGAGCGGGACCATCTCCTGCAGCATGGTCGGCACCAGCTCGCTGACCGTCGGGTGGATGTGCATGGTGCGCGAGATCGCCGTGTAGGGCTTCTTCGCGGACATGATGTCCAGGATCGAGTGGATCACCTCGTCACCGCCCACACCGAGGATCGCCGCGCCGAGGATCTCGTCGGTATCGGCGTCGACCACGACCTGCATAAAACCTTGTGTCTCACCCTTTTCCACCGCCCGGCCCACCCTGGTCATCGGCCGCTTACCGACCAGTGCCCGCCGGCCGGAGGCCCGGACCTGCGCGACGGTCATCCCGGCCCGGCCCAGCGGCGGGTCGATGTAGAGGGCGTAGGTGGGCACCCGATCGCTGACCCGGCGCGGATCGTCGTCGAGCAGGTTGGCCGCCACGATCTCATAATCGTTCCACGACGTGTGGGTGAAGGCACCCTTCCCGTTGCAGTCCCCCATCGCCCAGATGTGGTCGACGGACGTCCGCAACTGATCGTCGACGACGACGTACCCACGGCCGTCGACCTCCACCCCGGCCAGCTCCAGACCCAGGTCGTCGGTATTGGGCCGACGACCGACCGCCACCAGCAGGTGTGAGCCGGCGATGGGTTCTGCGCCATCCGTCGGGACAACTTCGAAGCCGTTGTCCCGCTTGGTGAATCGCAGTCCATCAGCGCCGGTGACGACCGTGATGCCCTCCGCTGTGAGGATGCCCTCGATGGCCGCCGAGACGTCCTCGTCTTCGCGCGGTGTCAGCCGCGGGCCGCGCTCCAGCACGGTGACCCGGGCGCCGAACCGGCGATACATCTGGGCGAACTCCAGCCCGATGTAACTTCCGCCGATGATCACCAGATGCTCGGGCACGGTGTCGAGTTCGAGAATGCCGACATTGGTCAGGTAGTCGATCTCGGACAGGCCGGGCAGGTCGGGCACCACCGCGCGGCCGCCGACATTGAGGAAGATCCGGTCCGCGGTCAAGACCTCGTCACCGACGCGAATGGTGTGCGGATCCTCGAAACGAGCGTGGCCGCGGATCAACGTCGCACCGGGCATCCCTTCGATCCACGATTCGACCCCACCGCGGTCGCCCAGCACGATTCCGTCCTTGCGCGCCTTGACCTTTGCCATGTCGATCGACACATCGCCGGTCAACACCCCGTAATCGGCCCCTCGGCGCGCGGCGTGGGCGGTGTGCGCGCTGGCCACCAACGTCTTGGTCGGAATGCAGCCGGAGTTGACGCACGTTCCGCCGACGAGCTTGCGCTCGATCACCGCGACGGTCTGACCGATGTCGGTCAGCCTGCCTGCCAAGGGCGGTCCGGCCTGCCCCGCGCCGACGACGATCGCATCGAAGTGGGTCACAGAACGCTGGCCAGATAGACGACGAGGAAGCCGCCGCCCACCGCGATGACGTCTTCGATGAGAGCGGCAGGCAGGTCTTTACCGAACTTGGCAGCGAGCGCGCCACGAACCTGCGCGCCGCCGAGAGTGCCCAGTACCGCACCGACGACGCCGGCGCCGACACCGCCAAGCGTGTAGCCCCACGCGGTTCCGATGACCGCTCCGGCGAAGCCACCGGTGATGAGGCGGGTGGCGAACTGCGCCGTCGTCTTGCGGCTCGGGGTCTTGGGCAGCTGGTCGGTGATCAGCTCGACGACCAGAAGGACGGTCAGGATCGCCACGGTGATCCAGCTCGCCATCCACGACACCCAGGTGCCTGCGAGGTTGATCCATCCGAGTGCGGCGCCCCAGGCGACCACCGCGGGCGGCGTGAGCGCACGCAGACCGGCGACCACGCCAATCAGCAGAGCCAACAACAAAACGAGAACGTGCGTCATGACGGTCCTCCGGGCCGGCGGCAACTAAAGGGACGCTAACACGCACCCGCGCCGCGGGCCGGGCCAACGTCAGAAGCGGCAGAACCTGATGTCGGAGGCCAGAATCGCCTTGGCTCCGATGGCCGCGAGCTCGTCCATGATCGCGTTGACCGCGCGCCGCGGGACCAGGGCGCGCACGGCCACCCAGTCCGGGTCGGCCAGCGGCGCGATGGTCGGCGACTCCAGGCCGGGAGTGATCTCGGTGGCGCGGTCGAGTACCGAACGCGGGCAGTCGTAGTCGAGCATCAGATACTGCTGGCCGAACACCACGCCCTGGACGCGCGCCGCCAATTGATCGCGCGCGGCGCGGTTTTCGTCGTCGCCGTTGCCGGCCCGCTCGATCAACACGGCTTCCGAATCACACAGCGACTCACCGAAAGCCACCAGATCGTGCAACCTCAACGTCCGCCCCGACCCGACGACGTCGGCGATCGCGTCGGCGACACCCAGCTGTACCGAGATCTCGACGGCGCCGTCGAGGCGGATGACCGTCGCCTCGATTCCTCTGCTCGCCAAGTCTTTCCGGACCAGGTTCGGGTAGGCGGTGGCTATCCGCTTGCCCGCCAGATCCGCGACCGTCCAGTCCCGCCCGGCCGGGGCGGCGTATCGGAAGGTGGAGGATCCGAAGCCCAGCGCGAGACGTTCGTCCACGGGGGCGTCGGATTCGGCGGCCAGGTCCCGGCCGGTGATACCGAAGTCGAGCTGACCGGACCCGACGTAGATCGCGATGTCCTTGGGGCGCAGGAAGAAGAACTCGACACCGTTGACCGGGTCGATGACGGTGAGGTCCTTCGGGTCGGTGCGCCGTCGGTAGCCGGCTTCCGACAGGATCTCGGCCGCGGACTCGGACAGTGCCCCCTTGTTGGGGACGGCAACACGCAACATGGCAGCCACCTAGAGCTTCCGGTAGATGTCGTCGAGGGTCAGGCCACGGGCCACCATCAATACCTGGGCCCAATAGAACAGCTGGCTGATCTCCTCGGCCAGCGCCTCGTCGGATTCGTGTTCGGCGGCCAGCCACACTTCGCCGGCCTCTTCGAGGATCTTCTTGCCGAGGGTGTGGACGCCGGCGTCGAGCGCGGCGACGGTGGCGCTGCCTGCGGGGCGAGTGCGGGCACGCTCCCCCAGTTCAGCGAACAGTTCCTCGAAGGTCTTCACGGCCTGCGATTGTTCCATGCGCGCCGATGCGCCGTCACGGCGGTTTCGGGTCGACCCACGATCAGCGGCTAGGCTGGCGTCTCGTGCGAGGATCCCGGGCGATGACGATCGTGGGTGCGGCCGTCGTCGTTCTCACCGCCTGCTCGAACCCGATCGTCACCACCAAAGAAACCGATCAGCAAACCGCACCACCAGCCTCTACGACGGCCTCAACACGTCCCAGCAATGACAAATTGGTCAATGCGTTCGACTATTACCTCAGGATCGACGACGTCCGCTCCGGCTACTACTTCACCAGCCCGAGCGGCAGCTGGCGGTGCGTGATCGTGCCCCGGACCTGGGCCGGCTGCCAGTCGAGCACCGGCACCGGGCGCATCGGCGTCGCGGGTGCGCCGCAGACCGTGACCGATGACACCGGGCAGAACGTCGCGCCCAATTCCATCGTGGTGCGCACGCTCGGTGACCCGCAGTTCGCCGCGGTGCCCGTCGATCAGGTCAAGCAGCCGACGGGGACCGCGAAGACCTTGCCGTTCAACAAGATCCTCGCGGCCGCCGGATTCCACTGCAACATTCAGCAGGAAACCGGGATCTCCTGCATCAGCGAGCAGACCGGGAACGGTTTCACGTTCTCCAACACCGGGGTGAACTGGCAGTACACCGACATCCCGTGATCAGGCGGGCTTGTCCTCGTGCAGAAGTTCGGCGTGCATGTCCTCCAGTGAGACGCCCTTGGTCTCCATGACCCATTTCCACACGAATAGCCCGGACAGGATCGCGCACACCGCGTAGAACCCGTATGCCACGCCGAGCACGTCGCGCAATTGAGGGAAGGTCACGGTGATCAACCAGTTCGCCGCCCACTGACCGGCCGCGGCCAGGCCCAGTGCCGCCGCGCGGATGCGGTTGGGGAACATCTCACCGAGCAGCACCCACACCACCGGACCCCAGGACATGCCGAACGCCACCACGAACAGATTGGCGGCGATGAGCGCGATCGGGCCGGTCGTGCCACCGAGGAACGGCTGTTCCTTTCCGTCGACCAGATGCGTCGTCGCGGTGCCGAAGATGATCGCCATGGTGGCCAAGGTGACCGCCATACCGGTCGATCCGATCAGCAGCAGCGGCTTACGTCCGATCTTGTCGATCAGCGCGATCGCGATGAGCGTGGTGGCGATGTTGACGATCGACGTGATGACGGTGATGACGAACGAGGAGCTCTCGTCGAATCCGACGGCCTCCCACAACACATTCGAGTAGTAGAAGATCACGTTGATACCGACGAACTGCTGGAAAATCGACAGACCCAGGCCCACCCACACGATGCCGTACAGCCCGCCGGTGGGTTTGCGCATGTCCCGCCAGGACGGCTTGTCCTCGCGGTCCAGCGTGCTCTGGATGCGGCTGATGGTGATCTCGAGGTTCTTCTCCCCCAGCAACCTCGTCAGAACCTTGCGGGCCTCCGGAATGCGGTGGGTGGCAACGAGATAACGCGGCGACTCCGGAATGGTGAACGCCAGGGCGCCGTAGACGATCGCCGGTACCGCCATGATCAGGAACATCCACCGCCAGGCCTCCATGCCCAGCCACAGCTCTTTGGAGGCGCCACCGGCGAGCTGCGCCAGCGCGTAGTCGATGGCCAGCGACAGGAAGATGCCGGACACGATGGCCAGCTGCTGCAGTGAGCCGAGACGGCCGCGAATGCGCGGCGGCGAGGTTTCGGCGATATAGGCCGGCGCGATCACCGATGCCACACCGACGCCGATGCCGCCGACGATGCGGAACACCACGATCATCCACACACTGGTGGCCAGACCGGTCCCGATGGCGCTGATGAAGAACAGCACCGCGGCGATCTTCATCACCGAGATCCGGCCGATCTTGTCGGCGAGCCGGCCGGCGGTCATGGCACCGGCGGCAGCGCCCAGCAACGCCGAGGCGACCGCAAAACCGAGCGAGGCATCGTTGATGCCGAAGTGGCTTTGGATGGAGGCGACCGCACCGTTGATGACGGCGCTGTCATAGCCGAAAAGCAAGCCGCCGAGTGCTGCTACCGAGGCGATTCGGATGGCGGTGCCGCCCGATGAGAAGTCCTCGTCCTCGAATGCCGATGGTGTGTCGCTGGTAGGGCCTTGGCCGGCCATGAGCGTCCTTTCACACAGCGCTGTGAAACCTGGTGGCAACTACGATTGCACAGTCAGCGCCGCGACAGGCCGTTATCGGTCAGCAGTTCAAGCGGTGCGTTCGCCGAGACCGAGTTGGAGGTCGGCGTAGATCTGTCGCAGCTGCGGGATGCGCATCGCGGCGAGCGACGAAATCTGATGCCGGCGGGCGGTCACCGGTACCTCGACCTCGTTGGGCACCACCAGCACTGGGCATCCGGCCGCTTCGGCGGCGGCGGTGCCGGTGACCGAATCCTCGATCGCCAGGCAATCGCCCGCGTCAAAGCCGAGCAGTTCAGCGGCCCGGAGGTAGATGTCCGGAGCGGGCTTGCCCTCGGGCACCTCGTCACCGCACACGGTCACCGAAAAATAGTGTCTGCCAATGCTGTTCAACGCATTCTCGGTCAGGTCGCGGCGGGTGTTGGTGACCAGCGCCATCGGCACACCGGCGGCCAGCAGTGCGTCGAGCAGTTCCCGCGCGCCCGGACACCACGGCAAACCCGTCGTGAACAATTCCCCGACGTAGTCGTGCATCCAGTCGGCGACCTCGGCCATGTGCCCGGGATCCGGGTCCAGGCCCAGATCGTCGAACACGATGCGGATCACCCCGTCTGCGGAGCCGCCCACCGTGGCGTCACGGACCTCGGGCGCCAACACCCGACCGCGACGCGCATAGAGCTCATTGATCGCGACGTCCCAGAGTTTTTCGGAGTCGACAAGCGTGCCGTCCATATCCCATAAGACCGCTCGCACGCCGACGATTGTGCCATGCAGCAGGCCATCACTTCGAATCCACAGGAGCCCGAGCAAACAGGTCACTAGGGTGGCGATATGCAACTCGGCATGGTCGGCCTGGGCCGAATGGGCGCGAATCTGGTTCGACGGTTGATGCGGGATGGACACAGTTGCGTGGTCTACGACGTGAATCCCGCCGCGGTCAGCGAACTGGAAGGCGAGGGCGCCACCGGCGCCACCACCCTCGACGATTTCGTCGCCAAGCTGGACGGCCCGCGGGCGATCTGGCTGATGCTGCCCGCCGCGATCGTCGACTCGACCCTCGATGCGCTGGTCCCGCTGCTGGCGGCCGGCGACACCGTGATCGACGGCGGCAACTCGTACTACCGCGACGACATCACCCGGGCGCAGAAGCTCGCCGAGAAGGGGTTGCACTACGTCGACTGCGGCACCAGCGGCGGGGTGTGGGGCCTGGACCGCGGCTACTGCCTGATGATCGGCGGGGAAACCGATGTGGTGACCCGCCTCGATCCGATCTTCAAAACGATCGCACCGGGGATCGGCACGGCCGAACCCACCCCGAGCCGGCCGGCAGACGCCCCCGGCACCGCACCCGAGGGCTATCTGCACTGCGGCCCCAACGGCGCCGGGCACTTCGTGAAGATGGTCCACAACGGTGTCGAGTACGGGATGATGGCGGCCATCGCCGAAGGCCTGAGCATCATCAAGCACGCCGATGCCGGCAAGGTCGACCGGGTGGTGGACGCGGAAACCACTCCCCTGCGCGACCCGTGGGCCTATCAGTACGACATCAATGTCGGCGAGGTCGCCGAGGTCTGGCGCCGCGGATCAGTGGTGGGTTCCTGGCTGGTGGACCTGATCGCCGACGCGTTCGCCGCATCCCCGAATCTCGACCAGTTCTCCGGACGGGTGTCCGATTCCGGCGAAGGACGCTGGACGGTGCTGGCCGCCGTCGACGAAGGGGTGCCCGCCCCGGTCATCACCACCTCGCTCTACGAGCGCTTCCAGTCACGTCAGCTCGGCGAGTTCACCGACCAGATATGTTCGGCGATGCGCAGCGAGTTCGGCGGCCACGCCGAGAAGAAGTGACGCCGGTGACCGCTGAAAACACCACTCCCGCAGATGTATTGGTGATCTTCGGCATCACCGGCGACCTGGCCAAGAAGATGACGTTTCGGTCGCTCTACCGTCTGGAGCGCCGGAACCTACTCGACTGCCCGATCGTCGGCGTGGCCCTCGACGACTGGTCGGCCGATACCCTGCGCCAGCACGCTCGGGCGGCTATCGAGGCCACCGGCGAACCGGTCGAGGACGACGTCTTCAGCCGCTTCGCGGCGCGGCTGTCGATGGTGTCCGGTGATTTCGCCGATGCCGCGACTTACGACAAGGTGGCCGCCGCGCTCAAGGGGTACGCGAATCCCGTTTTCTATCTGGAGATTCCGCCATTCCTGTTCGGGCGGGTCGTCGATGGACTGGCCGCCGCCGGGCTCACTGCGAACGCCCGGGTCGTGGTGGAAAAGCCGTTCGGACATGATCTTTCGTCGGCCAAGGCACTCAACGACCAGTTGAGTACGCACCTTGCGGAGTGGCAGATCTACCGGATAGACCACTTCCTCGGCAAAGAACCGGCGATGGACATCCGCTACATCCGGTTCTCCAACTCGATCATCGAGCCGCTGTGGAATCGCGACCGGATCGAGGCCGTGCAGATCACGATGGCCGAGAACTTCGGTGTCGAGGATCGCGGCCATTTCTACGATCCGGTCGGGGCATTGCGTGACGTGGTGCAGAACCACCTCCTGCAATTGATCGGGCTGATCGCGTCCGAACCGTCCAGTGGCGGAGCAGACGGGTTCCGGGACAAGCGAGTCGAGCTGTTCCGGTGTATCCGCCCCATCGACCCCAGGCACTACGTGCGTGGCCAGTACGCCGGCTACCTGGACGTCGAGGGTGTCGCGCCCGATTCGCAGACCGAGACCTTCGCGGCGCTCAAGTTGTACATCGACAACTGGCGCTGGTCAGGCGTGCCGTTCTTCATCAGGGCGGGCAAGGCTCTTCCGTTGCGAGACACCGAGATTCGGGTGATCTTCAAGCGACCGCCGCCACTCCCCTTCCTGCCGGCCGTCAAGGAACCCGACCAGCTGGTCTTCCGGATCGACCCCGCCCCCGGCGTGGATCTGATCTTGCAAGCCAAGGAAAGCGGCGCCGACACCACCCGGGCCGTCAACCTCTGCCTGGTGTTCAGCGACGAAATGGCCGACGCCCCTGAACCTTACGAGCGGCTCCTCGGGGATGCCATGCACGGCGACGCGAGCCAATTCATCAGGGAGGACGGCGTCGAGGAGACCTGGCGGATCGTTCAGCCGCTGCTGGAGTCGCCGCCGCCGGTGGAGATTTACGAGCAGGGCTCATGGGGACCGTCGGGCGCCGATGCGCTGGTCGCCGGATACCCGGCGTGGCATCAGCCCTGGCTGCCAGCGCAGAAGTGAGCACCGCCGAGCATAAGCGCCTCGACGAGACCACGGCCGGCACGTCCCCGTGGCGTCGCTGGGGCACCTATCTGAGTGAGCGCGCCTGGGGCACCGTGCGCGAGGACTACAGCGCCGACGGTGACGCCTGGGCGTATTTCCCGTTCGACGACGCACGCAGCCGGGCCTACCGGTGGAGCGAGGACGGTCTGGCGGGCTGGTGTGATGACGAACAGACCATCTGCCTGGGCGTGGCGCTGTGGAACGGCCACGATCCCATCCTCAAGGAGCGGCCGTACGGCGTGGCCAACGAGGAGGGCAATCACGGCGAGGATGCCAAGGACTACTGGTTCTACACCGACAATCTGCCCACCCATGCGCACGCGTCCATGGTCTACAAGTACCCGCAGGCGGCGTTCCCGTACGAGGACCTGCTGCGAACCAACCAGCAGCGCGGTCCCGATGACGACGAGTACGAGCTGTTCGACGCGTTACGCGAACAGTGGTTGGCGCAGCGCTATTTCGACGTCGACGTCACCTACGCCAAGGACGGTCCCGAGGACGTCTACTGCCGCATCACGGTGACCAACCGCGGCCCGGACGCCGCACCGATCCACGTACTGCCCCAACTGTGGTATCGCAACACCTGGTCGTGGGACCCGACCCAAACACGTCCTCGGATCACCGCCTGCGGGCCGGGTGTCGCCCGCACCCGGCACCCGAAGCTCGGTCAGCGGTGGTTCTCGGTCACCTCTTCCTGCGACGAGGCTCCGCGACTGCTGTTCTGCGAGAACGAAACCAACAACCGGCTCCTGTTCGGGTCGGCCAATGAATCAGCAACTACCAAAGACGGGATCGACGACTACGTCGTCAACGGCATCTCCGCCGCCGTCGACCCGGCGGAGGGCAGCAAGGCCGCCGCACACGTGACGACGACACTGCAATCCGGTGAAACCTTGACCGTCACCCTATATTTCGCCACGACGGACGCGGCCGATCCGTTCGAACGCGCCGATGCGGTGTTGGCGGAACGCAAACGCGACGCCGACGAGTTCTACCGCGCGATCGCGGCCGGGGATCTCACCGACGACGAACGGCTTGTGCAACGCCAGGCGCTGGCCGGACTGTTGTGGTGCAAGCAGTTCTACAACTACTCGGTACGACGCTGGCTCAAAGGCGATCCCGGACAACCGAAACCGCCGAGAGAACGCTGGAAGGGCCGCAACAAAGACTGGCAGCACTTCGCGGTCAGTGATGTGATTCTGATGCCCGACGCCTGGGAGTACCCCTGGTTCGCCGCCTGGGACCTGGCATTCCACTGCGTCACGATGGCGCTCGTCGACCCCGAGTTCGCCAAGGCCCAGATCCTGGTACTGCAAGAATCCACCGCCCAGCATCCACACGGCCAGATCCCGGCCTACGAGTGGAAGTTCGGCGACACCAACCCGCCTCTTCACGCCTGGGCAGCCTGGCAGGTCTATCAACTCGAGCAACTGCAGACCGGCGTGGGCGACTGGGATTTCCTGGCCAGCGCATACCGGTCAGCCACCCTCAACGCCATGTGGTGGCTCAACCAGAAGGACGACGCCAACCGGGGCGTCTTCGGGGGCGGCTTCCTGGGCATGGACAACATCGGGGTGTTCGACCGCGACGAGCCGCTA
The DNA here is from genome assembly GCA_004362315.1 of Mycobacterium sp. BK086. Lineage (GTDB taxonomy): Bacteria > Actinomycetota > Actinomycetes > Mycobacteriales > Mycobacteriaceae > Mycobacterium. The sequence continues at coordinate 296,723 of SNWL01000005.1, read as the reverse complement.
CCGACCGGTGGTGAACTCGCCCAGGTCGACGGCACGGCGTGGATGGCGGCGCTGGTCTTCCATCTCTTGGAGATGGCGATCGAACTGTCCCATCGGGATCCCAGCTACACCTACATGTTCAGCCGCTGGGTGTGGGATGCCTGGCTGATCGCCAACTCGCTGGAAAAGGGCACCTACCGGATCAGCTTCTGGAATGACGACACCGACTTCTACCACGACGTCATCGAGATGCCCGACGGCACAAGCACATCGCTGGAGGTGTTCTCCATGCAGGCGATCATTCCGCTGTTCGCGGCGATCGCCATTCCGGCCAGCGCCGCCGAGGCCGTCTCCACCCTGCAGGGTTGTCTGGCGGCGCTGGATGCCACCTACGAGCACACCAGTGACGATGTCCAGTTGGCGATGGACGGCGGCGACGGACGCTATTTCATGATCGGTGTCGTGCACCCCGATCGGCTCAGGGAGATCCTGCGGCGGGTGCTCGATCCGGAACAGTTCTTCTCCCCCAACGGAATCCGCTCACTGTCGCGCTACCATCACGACCACCCGTACGCCTATCACCTCGACGGTGTGGACTACGTGGTGAATTACCAGCCCGCCGAATCACGCAGCCGGATGTTCGGCGGCAATTCCAACTGGCGCGGCCCGATCTGGCTGCCCACCAATTTCCTTCTGGTCCAAGCGCTCAACTCCTACGCGCGATTTCTCGGCGACACCTACCGGGTACCCGACCCGACGGGATCGGCTGAGGAGGTCACCGTGGGCGTGGTCGCCGACCGGCTGGCCCGCCAACTCACCGGCCTGCTGGTCCGCGACGACACCGGCCGGCGCGCCGTGTTCGGCGACAACGAGTACTTCCAGAACGACCCGCACTGGCGCGATCTGGTGCCGTTCTACGAGTACTTCGACGGGGACACCGGCCGGGGCCTGGGCGCCAGCCACCAGACCGGCTGGACCGCGACTGTCGCTCTGCTGCTTCAGTTCCGGGGCAATCTGTACTTCCGGAGTCAGTCCTCGGGGTTATAGCCGAGGTTGGGTGCCAGCCAGCGCTCCGCCTCCTGCAGGGTCCAGCCCTTGCGCTTGGCGTAGTCGGCGACCTGGTCCTGGGCCAACCGGCCGACCACGAAGTACTGCGACTGCGGATGCGAGAAGTACCAGCCGCTGACCGCGGCGCCGGGCCACATCGCCATCGACTCGGTCAGCTCGATACCGGTGCGCTTCTTGACGTCCATCAGCTCCCAGAGCGTCGCCTTCTCGGTGTGCTCCGGGCAGGCCGGATAGCCTGGGGCGGGACGGATTCCGACGTACTTCTCCCCGATCAGTGCGTCGTTGTCCAGCTGCTCGTCGGGCTGGTATCCCCAGAACTCCTTGCGGACCCGCTGGTGCATCCGCTCGGCGAACGCCTCGGCCAGCCGATCGGCGACCGACTCCAGCAGGATGGCACTGTAGTCGTCGAGCGCGGCCTTGAACTCGGCGATCTTTTCCCCGCTGCCCAGCCCCGAGGTGACCGCGAAGGCGCCCACATAGTCGGCCAGGCCGGTGGTCTTGGGCGCGACGAAGTCACCGAGGCTCCGGTTCGGGATGCCGTCGCGATGCTCACCCTGCTGGCGCAGGTTGTGCAGCGTGGTGAGCACCTCGGTGCGGGTGTCGTCGGTGTAGACCTCGACATCGTCGCCGACGGCATTGGCCGGGAAGAATCCGATCACGCCGTTGGCCGTCAGCCACTTCTCCTTGATCAGGGTGTCGAGCATCTGCTGAGCGTCGTCGTACAGCTTGCGCGCAGCCTCGCCCGACGCCGGGTTGTTGAGGATGTCGGGGAATCGGCCCTTCATCTCCCACGCATTGAAAAATGGCTGCCAGTCGATGAATTCGCGCAACTCGGCCAGGTCGTAGTCCAGGAACTCCCGCACCCCCAGACCCTGAGCGGGCACCGGCGGCGTGTAGCCGTCCCACTCGATCGGCGTCCGGTTCGCGCGGGCCTTCTCCAACGTCAGCATCGGCCGCTCGTTCTTCTGAGCGTGCCGTTCACGCAGGGAGGCGTAGTCCTTCTCGGTGGCCTCCAGCAGGGCGGGCCGCTGCTTGTCGTCGAGCAGCGCGGCCGCGACCGGCACCGAGCGGGATGCGTCCTTGACCCACACCACCGGACCGCTGCGCCGCGGCGAGATCTTGACGGCCGTGTGCGCTCGCGAGGTGGTCGCCCCACCGATCAGCAGCGGGATCTGCAGGCCCTCACGTTCCATCTCGACGGCGAAGTTGGCCATCTCGTCCAGGGACGGGGTGATCAGACCGGACAGCCCGATGATGTCGGCGTTGTGTTCCTTGGCCGCGTCCAGGATTTTCTGGGCGGGCACCATCACCCCGAGGTCGATCACCTCGAAGTTGTTGCATTGCAGCACAACTCCGACGATGTTCTTGCCGATGTCGTGGACGTCACCCTTGACCGTCGCCATCACGATCGTGCCGTTGGTGTCCTTGGCGTCCGCGGTGCCGTTCTGCTCTTTCTCCTTCTCGATGAACGGCAGCAGGTACGCGACGGCCTTCTTCATCACCCGGGCCGACTTCACCACCTGCGGCAGGAACATCTTGCCTGCGCCGAAGAGATCGCCGACGACGTTCATCCCGTCCATCAGCGGGCCCTCGATCACCTCGATCGGACGCCCACCCGCGGCGTCGATCTCGGCCCGCAACTCCTCGGTGTCCTCGTCGACGTTGGCGTCGATGCCCTTGACCAGTGCGTGCGTGATCCGCTCGCGCACAGGCAGACTGCGCCACTCGGCAGCGACCGGATCCTCGCCTTTGTCCTTGCTGTTGAAGCGTTCCGCGATCTCCAGCAGCCGTTCGGCCGCGTCCTCGCGCCGGTTCAGTACGACGTCCTCGATGCGGTCCCGCAGCTCGGGGTCGATCGAGTCGTAGGGCACCAGCGCACCCGCGTTGACGATGCCCATGTCCAGGCCGGCCTTGATGGCGTGGTACAGGAACACCGCGTGGATCGCCTCGCGGACCGGGTTGTTGCCCCGGAACGAGAACGACACGTTTGAGATACCGCCGGAGATGTGCACCCCGGGCAGGTTCTCCTTGATCCAGGCGCACGCCTCGATGAAGTCGATCCCGTAGGTCGCGTGCTCCTCGATACCGGTCGCCAGCGCAAAGCAGTTCGGGTCGAAGATGATGTCCTCGGGCGGGAAGCCGACCTCTTCGGTCAGGATCCGGTAGGCGCGCCCGCAGATCTCCTTGCGGCGCTCCAGATTGTCGGCCTGCCCCTTCTCGTCGAAGGCCATCACGACGACGGCGGCGCCATACTTGCGGCACAACCGCGCCTCGCGGATGAACTTCTCCTCGCCCTCCTTCATGGAGATCGAGTTGACGATCGGCTTGCCCTGCACGTTCTTCAGGCCCGCCTCGATGACCTCCCACTTGGAGGAGTCGATCATCACCGGGACGCGACTGATGTCGGGTTCGGCGGCGATCAATTTGGTGAACCGGTCCATCGCGGCGACGCCGTCGATCATGCCTTCGTCCATGTTGATGTCGATGACCTGCGCACCGACCTCCACCTGCTGCAGGGCCACCGACAGCGCGGTGTCGTAGTCCTCGGCCTTGATCAGGTTGCGGAACCGGGCGGAACCGGTGATGTTGGTGCGCTCACCGATGTTCACGAACAGCGAGTCGTCGGTGATGTTGAGCGGCTCCAGGCCCGAGAGCCGGGTGGCCACGTCGATGTGCGGCACCTCCCGCGGCGCCTTGCCCTCGACGACCTTGGCGATCTCGGCGATGTGCGGCGGCGCCGTGCCGCAGCACCCGCCGACCAGGTTGACCAGACCGGCGTCGGCGAACTCGGCGATGTAGCCGGCCTGACGCTCCGGGGACTCGTCGTACTCGCCGAAGGCGTTGGGCAGTCCGGCGTTCGGGTAGCACGAGACGAAGGTGTCGGCGATCCGCGCCATCTCGGCGATGTAGGGCCTCATCTCCGGCGCGCCCAGGGCGCAGTTGAGGCCGACCGCGATCGGCTTGGCGTGCCGGATCGCGTTCCAGAACGCCTCAGTGACCTGGCCGGACAGGGTCCGCCCGGACGCGTCGGTGATGGTGCCCGAGATGATGAGCGGCCAGCGGCGGCCGCGCTCCTCGTACAGCGTTTCGACGGCGAACACCGCCGCCTTGGCGTTCAGCGAGTCGAAGATCGTCTCGATGATCAGCAGGTCGGCACCGCCGTCGACCAGCCCGTTGGCCGCTTCGAGGTAGGCCGCGACCAGCTGGTCGTAGGACACGTTGCGCGCGCCCGGGTCGTTGACGTCGGGCGAGATCGACGCGGTGCGTGTCGTGGGGCCCAGCGCCCCGGCCACGTAGCGGGGCTTGTCGGGGGTGCTGAACTCGTCGGCGGCCGTGCGGGCCAGGGCGGCGCCGGCGTAGTTCAGCTCATAGCTGAGCTCGGCCATGCCGTAATCGGAGAGGGAGACCGCGTTCGCGTTGAACGTATTGGTCTCCAGGATGTCCGCACCCGCCTCGAGGTACTCGCGGTGAATCCCCTCGATGATCTGCGGTTGGGTCAGGGTGAGCAGGTCGTTGTTGCCCACGAGATCGCTGGGCCAGTCCTTGAACCGCTCGCCGCGGTAGCCCGCCTCATCGGGGCGGTCCCGCTGGATCGCCGTTCCCATCGCGCCGTCGATCACCACGATCCGCTCGCGCAGGGCGGCGGTCAGCTCATCGGTGCAGTCCGGGCGAATGTTCGGCTCGAAGCCACTTCCCGTCGCTTCGCTCGCCACGCTAGAGCTCACACACATTCCTTCCGTATGACGGAAGGCGTCCTTGACTCTGCCGAGCGTGGCGGGTCCCCAGACCCGTTGCAACGCCTCTCGACGGTGAAAAGTCTACGTCGTCACCCCGCCGACGCGACCGCAGTGTAGTTACCGAGATTAACGAGATTGCCGCCGAACGTATTTCGCCACGACCCGTGGCAGCCTGCGCGCGGGGCCGACACCGGCCGTCACACGCCGGGGCCGTAGTCGGTCCGAGAAGGCTCATCGCGGCCGATCACCCCTTACGCTGAACTCGTGACCCCGTCGAACTTCAGCGGAGCGAAAGGCCCGGATCTGCCCGAACTGCAGAACACGATCATTGTTGCGGCCTTCGAGGGCTGGAACGACGCCGGTGATGCCGCCAGCGACGCGCTCGAGCACCTGGACGCGATCTGGGAAGCCGACACGATCATCGAGATCGACGACGAGGCCTACTACGACTACCAGGTGAATCGCCCGGTGATCCGGCAGGTCGACGGGGTGACACGGGAACTGGTGTGGCCGTCCATGCGGATATCGCACTGCCGGCCGCCCGGCTCGGACCGCGACATCGTGCTGATGCACGGGGTGGAGCCCAACATGCGGTGGCGCACGTTCTGCGCCGAGCTGCTGGCGATCGCCGACAAGCTGAACGTGGACACCGTCGTGATCCTCGGGGCGTTGCTGGCCGACACCCCGCACACCCGGCCGGTACCGGTGTCGGGCGCGGCCTACTCCCCCGAGTCGGCCAAGTTCTTCGGCCTCGAGGAGACCCGCTACGAGGGGCCGACGGGTATCGCCGGGGTGTTCCAGGACGCCTGCGTGGCGGCCGGTATCCCGGCCGTGACGTTCTGGGCCGCGGTTCCGCACTACGTGTCGCAGCCGCCCAATCCGAAAGCCACGGTGGCGCTGCTGCGCCGCGTCGAAGACGTGCTCGACATCGAGGTGCCGCTGGCCGACCTGCCCGCCCAGGCCGAGGAATGGGAGCAGGCCGTCACCGAGATGACCGCAGAGGACGAGGAGATCGCCGAGTACGTGGCCTCCCTCGAGCAGCGCGGTGACGCCGAGGTGGACATGAACGAGGCACTGTCCAAGGTGGACGGCGATCAACTGGCCGCCGAGTTCGAGCGCTACCTGCGCAGGCGCGGTCCCGGCTTCCGGGGCTAGGCGTGGAAAGAGCCCCTCTTCCCTACGACGCGTCGGGCCTGGCCGGCAAACGCGCGTACGTGCTGGTCGACGAGCCCACCGATGAAATCGACAACCCGGCCGACCTGCCCAGCGGAACCACGACGGTCGTGATCGTCAGCGACGCACCCACCCCTCATCACACGTTGTTCGTCCACCCGGAAGGCGATCCAGAGCGGTTGGCTCTGGTGGTGTACGACCAGTTGTCGCTGATCGACGACTGACAAGAATCGCCGTCAATGGGTGGTCCTGCCGACCAGTTGGTCGGCCTGCGCTAACGTGCAGTGGATACCGCCGAGTAACAACGAATTGAGGTTGCGCTCGTGAAACTGGCACTCAGTGACGAGGACGCGAAGTTCCGCGATGAGTTACGCGAGTTCTTCACCACCCAGGTTCCCGCCGACATCCGGGAGCGGGCCCGCACCGACAGCCTGAACTTCCCGGATGACGCGATCACGACCCAGCGCATCCTGAACAAGGCCGGCCTGGGCGTGCCGAACTGGCCCGTCGAATGGGGCGGTAAGGACTGGACCCCGCTGCAGCGCCAGATCTGGGCCGACGAGATGCGCATGGCGTGTGTTCCCGAGCCACTGGCGTTCAACGCCAGCATGGTCGGGCCGGTGATCGCTCACTTCGGGTCGCAGGAGATCAAGGAACGCTTCCTGCCCCCGACGGCGAACCTCGACATCTGGTGGTGCCAAGGCTTTTCCGAGCCCGAAGCCGGTTCGGATCTCGCCTCGCTGCGGACCGTCGCGATCCGCGACGGCGACGAGTACGTCATCAACGGCCAGAAGACCTGGACGACGCTGGGCCAGTACGCGGACTGGATTTTCGTGCTGGCCCGCACCAACCCGGACGCGCCCAAGAAGCAGGCCGGGATTTCGTTCATCCTCGTCGAGATGAACACGCCGGGCATCACCATCCGCCCGATCAAGCTGATCGACGGCAGCTACGAGGTCAACGAAGTCTTCTTCGAAGACGTCCGCGTGCCCGTCAACCAGCTCGTCGGCGAGGAGAACCAGGGCTGGACCTACGCCAAGTTCCTGCTGTCCAACGAGCGCACCGGCATCGCGCGCATCGGCACCACCAAGCTGTGGCTCTCCGACGTCAAAGAGCACGCGTCGCAGACCAAGGTCGGTGGCACCAGCCTGCTGGAGGATCCGCTGTTCGCGGCCAAGGTCGCCGAGATCGAAAACGAGCTGCTGGCACTGGAACTCACGCAGCTGCGGGTCAGCGGTGACGAAGCGACCGGCAAGCCGAACCCGGCGTCGTCGATCCTGAAGTTGCGGGGTAGCCAGTTGCAGCAGGCCATCACCGAACTCGCGGTGGAGGTCGCCGGCCCCGATGCCCTGCCGTTCGACGGTGGCACTGACATCGAATCACCGCTGTGGGCGCAGCACGCCGCGCCCAAGTATTTGAACTACCGCAAGACCTCGATCTACGGCGGAAGCAACGAGGTCCAGCGCACCATCATCTCCTCGACGATCTTGGGGCTGTGACATGAACTTTGACCTGACCGACGAACAGGAACTCCTGCGCGACACCGCTCGCGAGGTGTTCTCCCGCACCTATGACATCGAGACCCGCAACAAGACCGTCGACTCCGAGCTCGGCTGGAGCCGCGACGTGTGGCGCCAGCTGGCCGAGATCGGCATCCTGGGACTGGGTTTCGAGCCTGAAGAGTCCGGCCAGATCGAGATCATGGTCGTGATGACCGAGCTCGGTCGCCGGCTGGCTCCCGAACCGGTCGCGACCGCCGCCCTGATCCCCGGCGGTCTGATCGCCGAACTCGGGTCCGCAGAACAACGCGCCGTCCTCGACGACGTCGCCGGCGGCGAGAAGCTGCTCGCCCTGGCCCACGCCGAGAAGGGCCTGCGCGGCCTGGACGAATTGTCCACCCGGGCAACCAAAGACGGCGACGGCTGGACCATCACGGGACGCAAGAACCCGGTGCTGGCCGGCGGCAGTGCCGATGTCCTGGTCGTCACCGCCGGCCTGCCGGACGGCGGGGTCGGCGCGTTTCTGGTCGACGCCGCGGCGACCACGCGTCGTGCGTATCGGACCTTCGACGGGCATCGTGGCGCCGAGATCGACTTCACCGACGCGCCGGCACAACCGCTCGGCGACGGCGGCGACGCCAGTGAGCGCATCCACGCCACGCTGATCCGCTGGTCGTCCTCGCTGTGCGCCGAGGCCGTCGGTGCCATGGACGAATCACTTCGCCTGACAACGGAGTACCTGAACGCCCGCAAGCAGTTCGGGGTGCCGCTGAAGACATTCCAGACGCTCACCCAGCGCGCGGCCGATATGTACGTCTCGCTGGAGCTGGCCCGCAGCATGAACTACTACGCGGCCATGTCCATCACCGACGGCCGGCTCGATCCCGTAGTGGCGGCCCGGTCCAAGCTGCAGATCGGCCGCTCGGGTAAGCACATCGCGCAGGAGTCGATCCAGATGCACGGCGGTATCGGCGTCACGGCGGAATACCCGGTGGCGCACTATGCCGCACGGCTGACGGCCATCGACCAGACCCTTGGATCGGCCACCGACCAGCTGCGCTTCCTCAGCAAGCAGGTCGGCGAGTACGGGGTCGTCTCGCTGTAGGCCTTACAGCGGCACACCCAGGAGCGCATCGACCGCCGCGGCAACAGCGGCGGGCGCAGCGGCGTCGTGACCGCCGTACTCGAGCGCGTCGGTGACCCAACCATCAATGGCGGCAAGTGCTTTGGGTGTGTCCAGATCATCGGCCAGGTATTGGCGCAGCCGCGCGATGACATCGTTGGCGTCCGGGCCCGCGGGCAGCGCCGCGGCGGTGCGCCAGCGATGCAGCCGGGTGTTGGCCTCGTCGAGCACCGCGTCGCTCCAGAACCGGTCGTCGCGGTAGTGCCCGGCCAGCAGGCCCAGCCGGATGGCCGCCGGGTCGACGCCCTGCGCGCGCAACCGGGACACCAGCACCAGGTTGCCGCGACTCTTGGACATCTTGTGCCCGTCCCAGCCGATCATCCCCGCATGCACGTAGTGCCGCGCGAATCTGCGCTCGCCCGTGACACATTCGGCGTGCGCGGCGGAGAATTCGTGATGCGGGAAGATCAGGTCGCTGCCGCCGCCCTGCACGTCGAAACCAAAGCCGATGCGGTTCAACGCAATGGCCGCACATTCGACGTGCCAGCCGGGGCGGCCCGGACCGAACGGCGCGGGCCAGCTGGGCTCGTCGGGGCGGGCGGCCCGCCACAACAGCGCATCCAGCGGATCCGCCTTGCCCGCGCGGTCGGGGTCGCCGCCACGCTCGGCGAACAGCCGCGTCATCGTTTCGTGGTCGTAACCCGACTCGTAGCCGAACTGCGTGGTGGCGTCGGCGCGGTAATAGATATCGGGGTACTCGGCGTCGTCGACCACATAGGCCGCCCCGGACGCGAGCATCTTCTCGACCAGCTCCACGACCTCGCCGATGGTGTCGGTCGCCGCGACATAATCCCGCGGCGGCAGCACCCGCAGGGCGGTCATGTCCTCGCGGAACAGCTGGGTTTCCCGAGCGCCGAGTTCACGCCAGTCGATGCCGTCACGGTTGGCCCGCTCGAACAGCGGGTCGTCGACGTCGGTGATGTTCTGCACGTAGTGCACCTGGTGCCCGCCGTCGAGCCAGATGCGGTGCACCAGATCGAAGGCAAGGTATGTCGCGGCGTGACCGAGGTGCGTCGCGTCGTACGGGGTGATCCCGCAGACGTACATCGTCGCGGTCTCCCCCGGCGAGGTCGGGCGCACCTGGCGGTCGGCGGTGTCAAACAAGCGCAGCGCCGGCCCACGACCGGGCAGCTGCGGGATATCGACGGCCGGCCACGACTGCATGGCCTCGACTCTAGGGGTTTCGGTGTTCACTGCACTCCGGGTGGTGAGGGGACCGGCTGTCTCGCGATAAGGACAACGGTGGCGCCAGATCCATTCCCTAGCTGGCCAGCCACATGGCATCGAGCAGGAGATCGGCCACTTCGGCGCGGCACATCAGCAGATCCGGCAGGTAGGGGTCGGGCTGGTTGTAGCGCAGTGGCGACCCGTCGATCCGGGTGGCGTGCAGACCCGCGGCTTGCACGACGCCGGCCGGGGCGGCCGAATCCCACTCCCACTGGCCACCGGCGTGGATGTAGGCGTCGGCGTCGCCGCGGACCACGGCCATCGCCTTGGCACCCGCCGACCCGATCCGGATGAAGTCGATGTCGAGGCGATCGCGCAGCCGCCAGAGCACCGCGGGCGGACGGTTCGAGCTGGCCGTGATCCGGATGGGCCCGGGTCCGGGCGGCGGCGGTGCGGTCACGGTGTCGGAGCGAAACACCTCGCCGGTGGCCGGCAGCGCGACGGCGGCATCGGTGATCGAGCCGTCTGGTCCGCCGGTCCGCTGCCAGAGGGCGACGTGCACCGCCCAGTCGGGCCGCCGTGGCATCGAGAACTCGCGGGTGCCGTCGAGCGGGTCGATGATCCACACCCGGTCGTTCTCGAGCCGTTTGAGGTCGTCGTAGGCCTCTTCGGAGAGCACTGCGTCGTTGGGCCGCTCGGCACGCAGACGGCGCAGGATCAGCGCGTTGGCCCGCACGTCACCGGCGTCGCCCAGCGCGGGCGGAAAGTCGAAGCCGACCTCCTCACGCACCGACAGCAGCAGCCGGCCCGCCTCCTCGGCGAGGTCGGCGGCCAGCGCCGCGTCGGTCATGGTCATCACGTCAGTATCACCGGTCAGAACGCCGGCCACGGAATCGGGCGGTGCCGATCGGGACCGGGCATCACCGGTTCGCGCAGCAGCGTGCGGACGCGTCTGCGCAACGCGGCGACCTCGTCGGCGGTGATGTGCTCGCGCAGCTCGTCGGCCAGCGGCCCGGACAGCTGCTCCCCGAGGGCGGCGACCGACTCCAGCGACTCGTCGTCGACCGGTTTCCCGGCCCAGCCCCACAGCACGGTGCGCAGCTTGTCCTGGACGTGCAGTGACACTCCGTGGTCGACGCCGTAGACCCGGTCGTCGATCCCGGTCAGGATGTGGCCGCCCTTGCGGTCGGCGTTGTTGACGATCACGTCGAAGATCGCCATCCGCCGCAGGCGCAGGTCGTCGGCGTGCACCAGCGTGACGTCATTGCCCGCGTAGTCGTAGGCGCGCAGCACCGAAAGATAGCCTGCCGGAATCGATTCCGGCGGAAACAGATCGACGAGGCCGGGGCCGGCCGGCTCGCTCCCGTCGCTGTCTCCCGGCTGGTCGACCCACAGCTGCAGCATGCCGGGTCCGGCGGGACCGTCACGAATGATGGTGTACGGCACGATGTTCCAGCCCAGTGCCGTCGACACCAGGTAGGAGCCCAGTTCACGGCCGGCCAGCGTGCCGTCGGGGAAATCCCAGAGCGGCTGTTCACCGGCGACCGGCTTGTACACACAGTGCACGGTCTCGCCCGACCAGGTCGCTTCACAGAGGAACGTGGCGTTGCTCGCCGAGCGGATACGCCCGAGGAGCGTCAGTTCACCGCAGCGCAATGCCTCGCGGGCCGACGCCTCGTCGGTGCCCGTCACGAGTCCAGATCGTCTTCGGCCCCGCCGAGTGCGCCGCGCCGATATCCGTTGGTACGCACGCAGATGTGCCCCTCGGGATCGAGCGGCTCGTCACAGAGCGGGCAGGGCGGGCGGCCGGCCGAGATGACGCGGGTCGAGCGGGAGGCGAACTGCCGGGCCGACTCGGGCGTGAGGAACACCCGCACCGCGTCGGGACCTTCCTCGGCGTCGTCGAGCACCACAGAGGCGTCGAATTCGGTATCGGAGACCGCCAGCAGCTCGACCACGACGGTCTGCGCCTCGGAATCCCAGCCAAGGCCCATCGTGCCGACCCGGAACTCCGCATCCACCGGAGTGACCAGCGGGCTCAGGTCGTCGACGTCTGTTTCCGGCGGCAGCGGCGTGCCGAAGCGGCGGTTGATCTCGACGAGTAGTGCGCCGATGCGCTCGGCCAGCACAGCGACCTGCTGCTTCTCCAGAATGACCGAGATCACCCGGCTGTCGTGCACGGCCTGCAGGTAGAAGGTCCGGTTTCCGGGCTGCCCGACGGTCCCGGCGACGAATCGGTCGGGTGTGCGGAAGACGTGAATTGCGCGGGGCATGTTATTTCCAAAATACCGGCATCAGGAGCTGAGTCGTAATTGGCGGCGTGAGTCGCGGTCAGTCCGTCGACCCGCCCACGACCGCGTCGTCGGCGGACTTGTCGTCGGGAGCCGGTGGCGGCGCGGACAGCGCCGACGCGAGTTCGGCGCCGGTGTGGTTGACATGCACCACAAATGGACGAATCGGCGTGTAGCGGATCACGCTCATCGACGCCGTGTCGGCGGTGATCCGCTGGAACGTGTCCAGGTGGGTGCCGAGCGCATCGGCAACGACGGACTTGATCACATCACCGTGCGTACAGGCAATCCACAGCACGTCGTGACCGTGCTCGTCGGCGAGCCGGCGGTCATGCTCACGAACCGCGGTCACCGCACGCGCCTGCACCTGTGCCAGGCCCTCGCCACCGGGAAAGACAGCAGCGCTGGGCTGGTGCTGCACGACCGACCACAGCGGCTCTTTCATCAGATCCTTGAGCGCCAGACCGGTCCACTGGCCGTAGTCCACCTCGGCGAGCCGGTCCTCGATCACCGGTTCCAGGCCGAGCTCAGCGGCCAGTGGTTCCACGGTGAGCCGGCAGCGCAGCAGCGGGGACCGCACGATCGCCTTGATCGGCAGGCCCTTGACCCGCCCCACCAGAGCTTGGGCCTGTTCCTGCCCCTTCTCGTCAAGTTCGACGCCCTCGGTGCGGCCGGCCAGCGTGTGCGCGGTGTTGGACGTCGAGCGGCCGTGCCGCAGCAGGATGACGGTCACGACGCGGCGACCACGCCCGTGGACAGCAGCGCCATCACAACCAGCGCCAGCACCACGCGATAGCCCACGAACCAGTACATGGCGTGGTGCGCGACGAACCGCAGCAGCCAGGTGATCGACGCGAAACCGACGACGAACGCGATGACGACGGAGACGAGCAGCTGCGGGCCGGTCGCGCTCATGCCTTCGGTGACCGGATGGAAGGCATCGGGCAGCGAGAACAGTCCGGACGCCAAGATGGCCGGAATGCCAAGCAGGAAGCCGAATCTCGCGGACAGCTCGCGGTCAAGTCCCAGAAACAGGCCGGCACTGATCGTGGATCCGGAACGGGACACACCGGGCACGAGCGCCAGGCATTGGGCGATGCCGACCAGCAGACCGTCCTTGGCCGTCAGTTGCTCGAAGTGGCGGGTCTGCCTGCCGTAGTACTCGGCGGCCGCGATCACCGCGGAGAACACCAGCATGGCGGTGGCGATGATCCAGAGGTTGCGGACCTCGCCACGGATGACTTGTTTGAATGCCACACCGAGAATGACGATCGGCACGGTGCCGATGATGACGTACCAACCGAGTCGGTAGTCGGGGTTGTCACGGTGCGCCTTGACGAACAGGCCGTTGAACCAGGCCTTGAGGATGCGCCCGATGTCGCGGGCGAAGTAGATGAGCACGGCGACTTCGGTTCCCAGCTGGGAGACGGCCGTGAAGGACGCTCCGGCGTCTCCGGCGAAGAAGATCCGCGACACGATCGCCAGATGGCTCGAGGACGAAATGGGCAAGAACTCCGTCAAACCCTGGACGATCGACAGAACGACGACCTGCAACCACGACATCGGCTCCACGGGCCGACCGTACTGGATAGACCTGGAGTATCAGCGCGCGGCGCGGGCGACCGGCTGGGCGCTCGCCACGGCGTCACGCACGGCAGCGGTCAGGCTGCGCTCGTCGTCGACGTCGAAGTCGGTCAGGCTGCGGGACGCGGTCGCGACAACGTCCTCTGCGTGGGGCACCGGGCCGACGAGCCGCGGGTGGTAGACCTCGACCAGCAGCTGCCCGCGATGAACCTGGAACGAAAAGCTGCGACCATCGCCGAGCTGGCCAAATCCGCTGGCGAATACACCAGTGGAAATGTCCTCGATAGCAAACTCGCGCCCGTCTGACTGCGGTCTTACGGCCAACGTCATCAGGACACCATAACGCGGGTTACGGGCTGAGAGAAGACAAAGACGTCAAATTGTCTTTCCTCCACGCCTCTAGAATTCCTGATCGACAGAGGGCGACACGATCGCCTGATCTTGAACACACCCGAGGGCTACCCACTGCCAATGCTTGTAAACAGAAACGGTTTACGCAGGTCGGCCGTCGTGTTGTTGACGTTTGCGGTGCTCGCGACCGGATGTTCGTCCAATCCGCTGACCGCGCCGCCGCCGACGATCGAGCCCGCCACGCCCGCGGTTTCTCCCCCGCCCGGCACCCGACCGGCCGGCGAGTTGTTGCCGCTGGGCGGCCGTCCGCAAGCGGCGATCTTCGACGGACGCACCGGGTCATTGGCGGTCCTGTCCCCCGGCACCGACCCGCAATCGCCCGCGACGCTGGCCTTGTTCGCCGCCTCGGGTGGCACCCGCGAGCTCACCTTGCCCGGCCCGGCGACGGCTCTGACCGGTGACGGCCAGGGCGCCGCATACCTGTCCACCCGCGGTGGTTATGTCACCGTCGATCTGGCGGCCGGCGCGGCGACGCCGGTGTCCGTCACCGGCGAGACCGACACCGATTTCACCGCGATCGCCCGGCGCGCCGACGGACGGCTGGTCCTCGGCAGCGCCGACGGCACCGCGTACACGCTGGGTTCGGAGACCGCGGTAGCCGAGAAGGTGAAGATCTTCGCCCGCGTGGATGCGATCGTCACCGAGGGGAACAATGCCGTCGTCCTGGACCGTGGGCAGACATCGGTGACCTCGCTGAACAGCGACGGGCGCACCCAGCTGTCGCTGCGCGCGGGGGTGGGGGCCACCACGCTGGCGGCCGATCCGATGGGCCGCGTCCTGGTGGCCGATACCCGCGGCGGGCAGCTGCTGGTGTTCGGTGTCGACCCGCTGATCGAACGGCAGGCCTACCCGGTTCCGCAGGCGCCCTACGGGTTGGCGGGATCACGCAATTTGGCATGGGTTTCTCAGACCGCGGCGAATATGGTTGTTGGTTACGATTTGACGACTGGTATTCCCGTGGAGAAGGTGCGTTACCCGACCGTGCAGCAACCGAACTCGCTGGCTTTCGACGACACGTCCGACACCTTGTATGTCGTGTCGGCAACGGGTGCCGGTGTGCAGGTGATCCGCAACGCGGCCGGTGCCCGGTGAGTGCGGCACACCGGGGCCGGATGCCGGCGAGCTGGGAAAACGAACTGTCCGACGACTACGAATGGATCCCCCTTCGGCTGCCGCCGGATGTGACCAGAATCAGCGCCTCGACACGACTGTCGATCGAGGCCGAATACCGCGGCTGGGAGCTGACCAGAGTGCGTCTGTACACCGACGGAAGTCGACGAGTTCTCTTGCGGCGTAAGAAATCCCGGGTCAGCAACACCGCGGACCAGCCGGGCCTGTGATATACGCCGCGCTGCGGCGGGCCTTCTTCCTGGTGCCCGCCGAACGGATCCACACGCTGGTGTTCGGCACGCTGCGTGCCGCGACGGCCACCGAGCTGACGCGACGGGCGTTGCGCCGCAGGCTCGCACCGCAGGATCCGGTGCTGGCCAGCACGGTGTTCGGAGTGCGGTTCCCCGGCCCGCTCGGCCTGGCCGCCGGGTTCGACAAGGACGGGCTGGGCCTGAACACCTGGGGCGCATTGGGATTCGGCTATGCCGAAGTGGGCACCGTGACCGCCCAGCCACAACCGGGAAATCCCCAACCGCGGCTGTTCCGACTGCCCGAAGACCGGGGATTGCTCAACCGGATGGGGTTCAACAACCACGGCGCAGGACAGCTGGCGCTGCAGTTGGCACGCAACCGGCCAGAGGCCCCCGTCGGGGTGAACATCGGCAAGTCGAAGGTCACTCCACCCGAGCTGGCCGCCGATGATTACCGCGCCAGCGCACGGCTACTCGGCCCGCTGGCCGACTATGTCGTGGTCAACGTCAGTTCCCCCAACACCCCCGGGTTGCGCGACCTGCAAGCCGTGGAATCCCTGCGCCCGATCCTGTCGGCCGTGCTGGAAGAGACCACGACGCCCGTGCTGGTGAAGATCGCCCCCGACCTGTCCGACGACGACGTCGATGCCGTCGCCGACCTGGCCGTCGAACTCGGACTCGCCGGAATTGTCGCGACCAACACCACGATCTCGCGGGCCGGCCTTCGGACACCCGGGGTGGACGACCTCGGGTCCGGCGGGATCTCGGGACCCCCTGTCGCGCAACGGTCGCTGGAGATCCTGCGCCGGCTGTACACGCGGGTGGGCACCGACCTCGTGCTGATCAGTGTCGGCGGCATCGAGACCGCCGACGACGCCTGGGAACGGATCACCGCCGGCGCCGCACTGCTGCAGGGCTATACGGGGTTCATCTACGGCGGTGGCTTGTGGGCCAAGGAGATTCACGACGGCATCGCCGCGCGGCTGCATGCGGGCGGCTTCAGTTCGCTGGCCGAGGCAGTCGGATCGGCCGTCGAGCGCTAGTTCGGCCGCAGCCCGAACTGTCCGGCGTCGGCGTCGTACAGCAGGTCGTAGTGGCCCAGCGCCCGCAGGCCCGTGTTCACAAAGGTGCCGTTCGCCGCCTTCGCGTGATGCACACCGATCGGCGTCTGGGCAGCGCCGTCCCCCACCACGAAGCTGTAGTGCAGCTCGCCCACGTCGATCGTCATCGGGGTGCCCGCGGGCACAGTCCCGCTCGACGGAAGACCATCGCCCTCGACGATCATGTCCAGCAGGCCGGTGTCGATCAGTACCTTGCCGGAATACCTGGGGCCGGAACCCAATTGAAAGCCGCCCATCGGCGTCATCCAGTCGTTGTGGGCGCCCTCTTTCGGCGGCCCGGCGTTTGTCAGCTGCTGCTTGCTCCACGCGCCCGTGGTGTTCGTGTCCGTCAGGCCCAGCGACAGTCCACCGCGGCCGATGACGTACCCGCGCCGCATGGTGCCCGCCGCCATCTCGGTGAGGTTCAACAACGGGTTGTAGGTCGGCGGCCGGTTGTCGCCACGGCCGAACCCAACGCCCATCATGTGCGGAATATCGCCGGTGCAATTGTGTGAGTTGACGCCACCGCCAAGGCATTTCGAGCTCGTCACGGCCAGTACCGGAACCGTTGTCTCGGCGGCGACGGTGGCGCCCGTGGCGTTGACGGCGCCCGGAAACCGAACCGGAACCGTCGCCCACACCCCGGTGAGCTGCAGCCCGCTGGAGCTGTAGGTCAGGGTTCCGGGTGGGGCACCCGCAGGAATGTTGGGCACCTCCGAGGCGGGCACGACGACGCCCACCGACCCCGTGTCGACGGTGAACGGCGATGCCGCGCCACCGTTGACCGAGGCCTCGACCTTGAGTGTGCGCCGCAGGTTGGCGAAGTCCGGGGATCCCACCCACGGCACGGTGTAGCTCTGCACATCGGCTGACGGCGACGGGCTTGTCTCTGAACTACATCCGGCCACGCAGGCCACCGCAACCAGCAGCGCGAGAGCTTTCAGCATCGAGAATCCTTGGGCGGCAGGGCAAGATCGATCAGGTAGGCCGTCGCGTAGTTGTCGACGCACGTTTCACCGTGAAACACCACCGTGTGTTGTGTGCCGTCGAACGTCAAGAGCACGCCTCCGAGATCCCTGGCCAGCTCGACACCCGACTGGTACGGCGTCGCCGGATCGTGCGTGGTGGAGACCACCAACACCGGCGGAAGGCCGGGCGCGGACACGACGTGCGGCCCACTCGATGGCGGCGCTGGCCAGAACGCGCAAATGCCAAGGGGCGCATTGCCGGTGAAGGGTCCATACGTGGCGAAGGGTGCCACCTGACGCAGCTGCCGGTCTTGATCGACGGCCTTCGCCCGGTCGGCGTTGGGTGGTGCGTCGACGCAATTGACGGCGTTCTGAACGTCATTGGCGTTCGTATAGTGGCCGTGGCTGTCGCGGCTCCAGTATGCGTCGGCCAGCTTGAGCAGGACGTCGCCCCTGCCCTGGGCCAGCTCGGACAGTCCGTAGGACAGAGTCGACCACATCGTCGGCGAGTACAGCGCGAACAGCGTGCCGGTGATCGCGTCGCTGTAACCCAGTTCGCGGTCATGAAGTGTGGGAGCAGGATCGGCCACCAGCGGGTCAACCAGGCGGTGGTAGGCGTCGACGGCTTTGGCGGGGTCATCTCCGAGCGGGCAATTGCCGCTGTTGATGCAGTCGGCTACGTAATCGTTGAACGCCTTCTGGAAGGCGGCCGCCTGGTCGATGCCGGCCTGCAGCGGATCGGCATTGGGGTCGACGGCGCCGTCGAGGATCATCGCCCGCACCTTGTCCGGGTAGGCCTCGGCATAGGTCGATCCGATGTCGGTGCCGTACGAGTAGCCCAGATACGTCAGCTTCTCGTCACCCAGCGCCATCCGGATCCGGTCCAGGTCTCGGGCGACGTTGAGCGTGCCGACATTGGCCAGGAAATCCACGCCCATTTTGTCCAAACAGCGCTGGGCGAACTGCTTTTGGAGGTTCTCGATGTGCTCGACACCCGAAGGGCTGTAGTCGACCTGCGGGTCGGCACGGTTCGCATCGTTGTCCGCATCGGAGTTGCACCACAGCGCCGGAGTAGACGCACCGATGCCGCGTGGGTCGAATCCGACGAAATCGAACCGCTGACGGACTTGCGGCGGCAGCGAATTCACCAGCTTGACCGCGGCGTCGACGCCGGACACGCCGGGGCCGCCAGGATTGACGACCAGCGAGCCGATCTTCTGGCCGGTCGCCGGAAAGCGGACCAGAGCCAAACGCGCGACGGGGCCGTGGTCCTCGGAGTAGTCGACGGGGACCTCGACCGCACCGCATTCGGCACCGGCCGTGCGGCATGGCGACCACGCCACCGGCGCCGGTGGCCCCAGCGCGGGTGTCGTCGCCTGGGGCTTCCCGTCGATTGCCGTGCTGCAGCCGGCCACCAACACCATGGCGGCCAGCGCGGCGACGGCCCTAATTTTGCTCGTAAGTGCCGTGAATGACCGCGCGCGCAATCGCATTCATGAACAGGTTGAACCCGAGGTAGGCGGGGCTGGCGTCCTCGGTGAGCTCCAGCTTCTCCACCTTGAGGGCGTGCACGGCCACGTAGTAACGGTGATAGCCGTGACCCTGCGGCGGTGCGGCGCCGAGGAAGCGGCGGATGCCGGCGTCGTTGACGAGGGTCAGAGCATCGCCGGGCAGCAGAGAACCGTCACCGACGCCGGATGGCAGCTCGGTCACCGTGGCGGGCAGGTTGGCCACCGCCCAGTGCCAGAAGCCGGACGCGGTGGGAGCATCCGGGTCGTAGACGGTGACGGCGAAGCTGCGGGTCTCCTCCGGGAAGCCCGACCAGCTCAGCTGCGGCGAGACGTCCTCACCACCGGCGCCCATGATGCCGCTGACCTGAGCGTTCTTCCACGGCTGACCGTCTTCGAAATCGGTACTGGTCAGCGTGAAACCGGGCAGTTCGGGGAGGAATTCGTAGGGGTTGTAGGGAAATGCCATGTGACGGGCTTCCTTTCGTGTGTGTCAGCAGTTCTTCAAGAAGTGTTCGAGCACTTTCACGCCGAACTGCAGTGCGTCCACCGGCACCCGTTCGTCGATGCCGTGGAACAGCGCGGCGAAATCCAGCTCCGGCGGCAGCCTCAGCGGGATGAATCCGAAGCAGCGAATACCAAGGCGAGCAAAGGCTTTCGCATCGGTACCGCCGGACAGCATGTAGGGCACGGTGCGGGCTTCCGGATCGACCGCGAGCAGTGCGTCGTTCATCGCGTCCACCAGGTCGCCGTCGAACGTCGTCTCGTACGACGGCAGGTCGCGCTCCCAGGACCGGGTGACGTCGGGACCGATCAGTTCGTCGATCTCCCGCTCGAACGCCTCCTTACGCCCGGGCAGCACCCGGCAGTCGATCACGGCCTCGGCGGTCTGCGGGATGACGTTGGCCTTGTAGCCGGCCTTGAGCATGGTCGGGTTGGCGGTGTCTCGGAGCGTCGCACCGACGATGCGGGCGATGCCACCCAGTTTGGCGATCGTCCCTTCGAGATCCGGCGAGGCCGGGTCGAAGCTGTAACCGGTCTCCTCGGCGATTGCGGTAAGGAACTGCTCCACGGAATCGGTGAGCACCAACGGGAATTGGTGACGACCCAGGCGGGCAACGGCTTCGGCGACGGCGGTGACGGCGTTGTCGTCGTGCACCATCGAGCCGTGACCGGCCCGGCCACGGGCGGTCAGCCGCATCCACGACAGGCCTTTTTCGGCGGTCTCGATCAGGTAGAGCCGGCGCTCGCCACCGTCCTTGTGTGGCACCGTGAGTGAGAAGCCGCCGACCTCGCCGATGGCCTCGGTGATGCCCTCGAAGAGGTCGGGCCGGTTGTCCACCAACCACTGGGCGCCGTAGGTGCCGCCGTGCTCCTCGTCGGCGACGAAGGCGAAAACCAAATCCCGCGGCGGGACGATGCCGGCCCGTTTGAAGTGCCGGGCGACGGCGATCATCATGCCGCACATGTCCTTCATGTCGACCGCGCCGCGGCCCCACACATAGCCATCGGCGACAGCGCCGGAGAACGGGTGCACACTCCAGTCGGCCGGCTCGGCGGGAACGACGTCGAGATGGCCGTGGATCAGCAGGGCGCCGCGGGTGCGGTCGGCCCCGGGCAGGCGGGCGAAGACGTTGCCCCGGCCCGGCGCACCGGACTCGACGTACTCGCATGTGTACCCGACCGCGCTGAGCTGCTCGGCGACCCAGAGGGCACATTCCGCTTCGCCCTTGGTGGTGGCCAGGTCACCGGTGTTGGAGGTGTCGAACCGGATGAGGGCGCTGACGAGATCGACCACTTCGTCCTGAGGTTCTGTCACAGTCCCCTTTCCTACCACTGGCTGCTCGGCGTTGCGGGAGTGGAGGTCGCGCATTATCACAAGATTCCCTTCAACCACTCGCGCAACACGCCGATATAGGGTTTGATTTACCGGGTGACCCCCCGCCTCCCCTTGATCGCCGCGGCGCTGTGCCTGTCGGTCAGCGGCTGTTCAGCGATCACGGCGGGGACCGCGATGCCCACCTCCCCGGCACCGCTGACCAGCCCGGATGCCCTGCCGACCCTGCTGCTGTCGGCTCCCGACGTCGGTGCGGCGCTGTCGAGCGACGACGTGGTCGTCACCACCGATGTGAACAAGGCCTGGAACGACAGCGCGCACTTCGCCGACGTGAATTGCCTGGCCATTGCCGGTGCCGCCCAGCAGGGTGTGTATGCGAGCAGCGGGTCGACGGCCGTGCACGGCCAGGTGCTGCGCGACCCGCCGACGTCGCAGGAGTGGTCGCACTATGCCGTGCAGGCGGTGGTGGCCTTCCCCAGCGCGCAGGCGGCGGCCGATTTCTTCACCGCGTCGCAGCAGGGCTGGGCGGCCTGCTCGAACCGGCAGCTGGATTACGCCCAGCCGATCGGTCCGCCCCAGGTGTGGTCGGTCGGCCAGACCAGCACCGACAACAACGTGCTGGCGGTGTCGCGGGTGCAGCAGAGCCCGATGAAGTGGGACTGCCAGCGGGCGCTGACCGTGCACAGCAATGTCGCGGTCGATGTCGAGGCATGCAGCTTGAACGGGCCCACAGCGGCGGCGAGTGCGATCGCCGGGCAGATCGCCGGACGGCTGCCGAGCGCCTGAGCCGGCCTCATTTGGGACTGGAGTGCTCGATCCGTTAGCCTTAAGCGCCCCTGGGCTGGTCTTCAGGGGAAGGTCCGAGTGGCGGAATGGCAGACGCGCTAGCTTGAGGTGCTAGTGCCCTATTAACGGGCGTGGGGGTTCAAGTCCCCCCTCGGACACTCTCTTCACAGTCGGACGGCAATTTGAATGCCGTCGCCGATCGGCACCGTCATCGTCGCGTACCCATTGGCTTCATCCCCGAGATAGGCCAGCAGCGCCCCGTGCACATCGCGGCCGAAGTCGGCGGTCACGTCGTCGATCAGGACCAAGGTGCCTGCCCGCAGGTTCGGCTCGAGCACCCGCAGGACATCGAGCGCCAGATCGGGCCAGCCGTCCAGCAGCACCAGGTCCGGCACAGATGGCAGTTCGGCCAGCGTCTCGCGGGCGTCGCCGAAGCGCAGCTCGATCAGATCGGCGACGCCGGCATCGGCGAAGTTGCCCAGCGCGGCGTCGGCCTTGCCCCTCTGCATCTCGGTGGTGATGACGGTGCCACCGCCGTTGTCGCGGACCGCGCTCGCGAGGTGGATCGTGGACACCCCGAATGAGGTGCCGTATTCGACGACGTTGCGTGCCCCCGTCGCCCTGGCCAACAGGTAGAGCAGCTGCCCGCCCGCACCGGAGACGGACATGTAGACGTCCTTGAACACGTCAGCACGCTGGCCGGCATCGAGATCCCACGGCGAGTGCGGCGCGTCGAGCACCGCCGCGACGGCGGCCTCGTCACCCGCCTGTTCGCTCGACAGAAGGCGTTGCAGGACAACGGAAACCGCAGGGGTTGTGAGGGAGTTTGTCATGAACTCAACGTATGCTCGATTCTGGATTACCTCCAGTGCATCATTGATAAGTAGGGATTATCTGAAATGGAATCCACGAACGACCTCGACATGAACCTGCTGCTGGCGCTCGATGCGCTGCTCGAGCTGCGCAGCGTCGGTCTGGCCGCCGAACGTCTGCATACCTCGGCGCCCGCGATGAGTCGCACACTGGGGCGGCTACGGCGCAAGCTGGACGATCCCGTGCTGGTGCGGGCCGGCCGGCAGATGGTCCCCACTCCCCGCGCCTTGGCGATGCAGGCCGACGTGCGCGACGTGATCGACCGTGCCCGAACGCTTTTCGCATCACCCAAGGCCATCGAGCCACGTCGGTTGTCACGCACGTTCTCGTTGCAGATCGGCGATATCGGCATGCTCAGCACGGTCGCCGAGCGGCTCCTGACACGCGTACGGGCCGAAGCACCCGACGTGGTGCTGCGCTTCGTCGGCGAGAGCCACGAGGACACCCACTCGTTGCGTGACGGCAGTGTCGACCTCGAGGTGGGCCAGACCAGTCATGTCGACCCAGAGATCCGGGTCGAGGATCTGGTCACCGACCGCATGATCGGTGTCGTGCGGGCCGGACATCCACTGGTGAAGCGGCGCGTCACCGTCAAGCGTTACGCCGATGCCGAGCACGTCGTGTTCTCGCGCCGGGGACGGCTGCGCGGGCCGGTCGACGAATTGCTCGCCGAACACGGCCTGCAACGCCGCGTCGCTGTCTGCGCCCCCACCCCGGCGGGCGGCCTGTTCCTCGTCCGCAGTAGCGATCTCGTCGCCATGATGCCGGCCGGGCTGGGGCGCTACGCGATAGAGGCGTTGAACCTCAACACTTTTGCGATCCCGCTCGATCTCCCACCGTTGACGATCAGCATGGCATGGCATCCTCGCCACGATGCCGACGGTGCGCATCGCTGGCTTCGTCAGTGTGTGCGGGAGGCGCTTTAGCTTCCGGCGGGCCGCCCAGCACGAACGGCGCGTATTGCGTCCGCGAGAGTCCAGATCGCCAGGCCGAGCAGGGCGATGTCCTTCACCAGAAACTGACCCGTCGAGGACAGCAGAGGAAAGCCGCCGGCGGATTGCTCACCGACCCCCGGCGTGGTGAACAGGAAGCTGATCGTGGCGATGAAGAGCCCGATAGCGGCGACGCTGCCGACGACCGACAGTCTTGCCGACAGGGGCTTGACGGCGAGCAGCAGTGCCGTTGCCAGCTCGACGACGCCCAATAGCGCCGAGAACGTCGTGACCGAGAGAAAGTCGTAGATCCAACTCATGAACGGGCTGTTCGCCACCAGCGGCTGGATGCCCTCGGCTTCGTAACCGGTGAACTTCAGGACTCCGATCCAGGCGATCACGACCACGAGGCCGTAGCGGGCGGCCAGTGCGCCGAAGTGCGACGTCGTGGAAGCTGTTGCGCCGACAGGGGTCGACGTGTGGGTGGCCGTCATGGTGAAAACCTTTCTGAAGGGTGCTCGTACGACCGCTGGGTGCCACGCGGTACGCGATGCGTTACAGACCCGCCCGCTGTAACGGTTTCAGCGCAATGCCCCACTGCCAGTTGGGGACGACGAAGAGGAGGCGCCTGATGGCCCGTCCTGAGCATGACTTCACCGGTTTACGCGCGCTGTTCATCAACTGCACCCTGAAGCGTTCACCCGAACCCAGTAACACTGCGGGGTTGGTCGACATCAGCAGGTCGATCATGGTCAAGCACGGTGTGGTCGTCGACGAGCTGCGGGCCGTCGACCACGACATCGCCACCGGCGTGTGGCCCGATATGCGCGAGCACGGCTGGACCACCGACGACTGGCCGGAAATCTTCGAAAAAGTCCTCGCCGCAGATATTTTGGTGCTGGCCGGCCCGATCTGGCTCGGCGACAACAGCTCGGTGATGAAACAGGTACACGAACGGCTCTACGGAGGCTCGCATCTGCTCAACGATGCCGGCCAATACCTGTACTACGGCCGGGTCGGCGGCTGCCTGATCACCGGAAACGAGGATGGGGTCAAGCACTGTGCACAGAACGTGCTCTACACACTGCAGCACATCGGCTACACCATCCCTCCGCAGGCCGATGCCGGATGGATCGGCGAGGCCGGCCCGGGACCGTCGTACCTCGATCCGGGCTCCGGGGGGCCCGAGAACGACTTCACCAATCGCAACACCACGTTCATGACCTGGAACCTGATGCATCTGGCAAAGATGCTGCGAAGCGCCGGTGGCATACCGGCGTACGGCAACGTTCGAACGGGCTGGGATGCCGGCTGTCGCTATGATTTCGCCAATCCGGAATACCGTTGACGGGATAGTATTTCGACCCGATGACCGGGACGGGGTACGACGAATCGACGTTGCTCGCATCGTTGCGGGCCGGCGACGAGTCGGCCTTTGCCAGCTTGGTCGACCAACACACCCCGGCACTGTTGAGGGTTGCCCGCGGCTACGTCCGAACCAACGAAGCAGCCGAGGAAGTCGTCCAGGAGACCTGGATCGCTTTGATCAAGGGCATCGCGAAATTCGAGGGCCGATCCTCGCTTCGCACTTGGCTTTTCACCGTGATGATCAATATCGCCAAGACCCGCGGCGTCCGGGATCAGCGTGTCCTCGATGCCGAGCTGTCGGCCTTCGGCGCCACGACCGTCGACCCGGCTCGATTCCGGCCCATGAACGATCCCGCCTGGCCCGGACACTGGCGCGATGACAGCGCCCCTTCGGCGTTTCCCGACACGCCCGAGGGGTCGGTGCTGGGTGCCGAGTTCATCGCTCTCGCCCGCCGCGAACTCGACAAGCTGCCTGAGCGCCAACGGGCCGTTGTCACCTTGCGGGACATGATGGGGTTCGACTCGGCGGAGGTATGCGAATTGTTGGGCCTGACCGTGGCGAACCAACGTGTTCTACTGCACCGCGGACGCGCGGCGATCAGGCAGGCGCTCGAGGATTACGTGAGGGAGGCGCCGTGAGCACAGAATCGATGGACTGCAACGAGTTCGTCGAGCTCGTCACCGCCTACCTCGACGGATCGCTCGACCTGCCGACGCGAGCCCGTTTCGACCTGCACCTGCTCGACTGTGACGGGTGCGCGAACTACCTCCAGCAGTTTCAGGCCACCGTCGACACGGTCGGCCGGATCGGTCCCGAACAGCTCGACCCTGCCTTTCGCACCAGGCTCCTCGACGCGTTTCGCGACTGGCGGTAAGAAGTTCGTCACATCGGGGGCGTAACGCACATGTGCCCGCGAATCACTCACTGTCGGAACATCAAAGCGCCGCAACGCGGTGCATGTACTCGAGGAGTCCGACATGAAGGTCACCGTTGTCGCCGCCGCGATCGGCATCGCCGTGGGCGCGGCACTGTCCGCGCCCGCGACCGCCGCCGCCATTCCCACCAGCGGCTCGGCCGCCGATGTCGTCAAGGCATTGCAAGACCAGGGGTACAGCGTGCAATTCAACAGCCCGTCGACGATGCCGTTGTCCCGATGCACCGTCACCGGCGTGCACGGCCTCGTCGTCATGATGATGCCGGACGGCAGCCTGATGATGCGGATGGACCCGGGCAACCCCGGTTCGGTCTACGTGGACCTCAACTGTCCGACCAGCAACTAGCTCGACTCGACGCGTCCCCGCGTCTTGGCCAGGCTCGCCACCGTCGTCACCAAGAGCACCACCCCGATCACGCCTATCGACATGCCCGTCGAAATCTCGGGCACCGCAACATGCCGGCCGCCGTTGATGAACGGCAGGCTGTTCTCGTGCAGAGCGTGCAGCACGAGTTTGACGCCGATGAACGCCAGGATCAGCGATAGCCCGTAGGACAGGTAGATCAGCCGGTCAAGCAGGCCGCCGATGAGGAAGTACAACTGGCGCAGACCCATCAACGCGAATGCGTTCGCGGTGAACACGATATAGGGCTGTTCGGTCAGGCCGTAGATCGCCGGAATCGAGTCCAGCGCGAACAACACATCGGTGAACGCGATCGCGATGAGCGCCAACAACATCGGTGTGACGACCCGCTTGCCGTCGAGCTTGGACAGGAACCTGTCGCCGTCGTAGTCGTCGGTGGTCGGGACGAACCGGCGCACCAGGGCGATGATCCGGCTGTCGCGCTTCTCCTCGACCTCTTTTTCGTGGCCGGCTTCCTTCGCGAGCTTGACGGCGGTGAGTACCAAGAAGATTCCGAAGAGGTAGAACACCCAACTGAACGTGCTGATGGCCGCGGCACCGACGGCGATGAACCCCGCCCGCATGATCAGCGCCATCACGATGCCGATCAGCAGCAGCTTCTGCTGGAACTGTCGCGGCACCGCGAACGTCCCCATGATCACGGTGAACACGAACAGGTTGTCCACGCTCAGCGCCTTCTCGGTGACATAACCCGCGAAGTACTCACCGGCGTAGGTGCCACCCCACAACCACCACACGACGAACCCGAACACCACCGCCAGGCCGATGTACACCGACGACCAGATCGCGGACTCTCTGAAGGTCGGCTCGTGCGGCACGCGTACATGCGCGTAGAAGTCGAACACGAACAACCCGAGGATCACCGCGCACGTCACGACCCACACCATCAACGAAACGGTCATGATTCCATTATTCGGTATTAGCCAGGCTTGACCGCGAGCACGGGTTTTGGGCATTCCATCAGTAGCTGTTGCGCGACGCTGCCCAGCAGCAGTTTGCCGACCGGATTGCGGTGCCGCAGCCCGATCACCAGCAGTTCGGCCTCCGGGCGCTCCATCGCCTCCAGCAGTGCATCGGCGGCGTACACCCCGACCGGTTGCGACAGCTCGTAGCGCACCCCGCAGTCTTTCAGGCGGTCCTCGATGTCGTGCACCTTGCGGGTGTGGGCGAACGCGGCGTCGACGTAGGAGTCCCCCTGTGTCGAGTTGACCACCAGCAAGTCGGTGTCGCGCAGGGCCGCCTCGGCGATGCCTGCGGAAAGCGCCGCCGCGCCGAACTGGTCGTTGGTATATCCCACGACGATCATGTTGTCTTCGCCTTCTCCCTCTGATCCTTGTCGTCCTCGACGATCAGCAGCGTCTCCTCATCGCGGTGCAGCAGGCGCAGCACCAGCGGGATGGCCAGCAGCACCGCCATGCACACGTACGTCACGATTGCGACCGGCTCGGTGAACAGGCTCGACCACTCGCCCCCGCCGAGCTGCAGGCTCTGGCGCAGTTGCCGTTCGATGCGCGGCCCCAGGATTACGCCGATGATCAACGGCAGCACCGGTAATCCGAAGCGCCGCATCATCAGCCCGAGCAGACCGAAGATCAACAGCAGCGCCAGATCCAGCGGCTGCACGTTCACCGCGAACGCCCCGAGCGTGGCGAAGAACAGGATGCCCGCGTACAGATACGGCCGCGGCGTACGCAGCAGCTTGGCCCACAGCGGCGCCAGCGGCAGGTTGAGCACCAACAGCAGCAGGTTGCCGATGAACAGACTCGCGATCAGCGTCCAGATCAACAGCGGTTCCTTGCTGAAAAGCGTTGGCCCGGGCTGGATTCCGTAGGACACGAAGGCGGTCAGCATGACCGCGGCGGTGGCGTTGGTCGGCAGGCCCAGCGACAGCATCGGCACCAGGGTGCCGGCGGCCGACGCGTTGTTGGCCGCTTCGGGTCCGGCCACCCCTTCGATGGCGCCCCGGCCGAACTCCTCGGGATGCTTGGACAGCTTCTTCTCGGTGATGTAGCTCAGGAACGTGGGCAGTTCGGCCCCGCCCGCGGGTAACGCACCGAACGGGAATCCGAATGCTGTGCCGCGCAACCACGGTTTCCAGGAGCGCCGCCAATCGTCGCGCCCCATCCACGGTCGGCCGACCGGAATCACATCGGCGGGCCTGCGCCGCAGATGCGCCGCGACCCACAGCGCCTCTCCGACCGCGAAGATGGCGACCGCGACCACCACGATGTCGATACCGTCGGACAGTTGCGGGATGCCGAACGTGGCCCGCGGCTGACCGGTGAGGAAGTCGATACCGACGATGCCGATCGCCAGGCCGAGCACCAGCGAGATGGCGCCACGCAGCTTCGACGAGCCGAGCACCGCGGTCACCGCCACGAGCGCGAAGAGCATGATCGCCAGATACGACGGCGCACCGAGGGTGACCGCGAAGCGCGAGATCGCGGGTGCGAACGCGGCCAGCAGCACGGTGCCGATGGTGCCCGCGACGAACGAGCCGATGGCCGCGGTGGCCAGGGCCTGTGCGGCCCGGCCGGCCTTCGCCATCTTGTTGCCCTCGATCGCGGTGATCACCGACGACGACTCCCCCGGCGTGTTCAGCAGGATCGATGTGGTGGATCCGCCGTACATGCCGCCGTAGAAGATGCCGGCGAACATGATGAATGCCGCACTGGGACTGACGTTGTAGGTGATGGGAAGCAGCAGAGCCACCGTCATGGCCGGTCCGATGCCGGGCAAGACACCCACCGCCGTGCCCAGCAGCACCCCGATCACGGCGTAGAGCAGGTTCATCGGGGTCGCCGCCTCGGCGAAACCCTGCAGCAGCCAGTTGAAGTTGTCCATTTACAGAATCCCGTCCAAGATGCCTGCGGGCAGCGGGATTCCGAGCCCTGAGTAGAACGCGTAGAAGCTGGCCAGTGCGAGTGCCGCGCCGATGACGATGTTGCGCACGTAGTGCTTGCTGCCCAGAATCGTTGCCGCACCGGCAAAGAACAGCCCGCTGGTGATCACCCAGCCCAGCGGATGGACTAGCACAATCAGCGCGACGAACAGCACGATCAGCAGTCCGACGGTGCGCCAATCGCCCGGCGCCTCGGGATCGATGTCCTCACCGGCGTCGGCCTCGCCCTTGCTGCCGCGTGGGATTGCGACGGCCAGGATCACCGCGAGCACCAACGCCGCGATGCCGATGACCAACGGAAAGAATTTTGGCCCAACGGGATCCACCTTGGCGAAGCCCTCGTCCAGGGTCAGTCCGTTGTAGACCAGAAATCCGCCGACGATCGCCAGGACGGCGACCACGATGTACTGCGCATAGTCGACCGTGCGTTGCTCAGTCTGTTTGTCGTCAATGCTCACAGCAGCCCCAATTCGGTCAGAGTCGACGAGACCCGGTTGTCCTGATCGGTGAGGAATTGTTCGAAGGCAGGCCCGGTGACGAACGCGTCGGTCCAGCCGTTCTTGGCCAGCGCGTCCCGCCACTGCTGCGTGCCGTGCATCTCCTCGAGCACCTTCACCATCTGCTGCTTGGCGGTGTCGGAAATGCCCGGTGGCGCAAGGACACCGCGCCAGTTGGCGAACGTCAGGTCGATACCGGCTTCCTTGAGCGTCGGTGAGTCGACGCCTTGGACACGCTGCTCGCTGGACACCGCGAGCACCCGCAGCTGGCCCGCCTCGATCTGGTCGATGAGCTCGCCCGGACTGGAGGTTCCCACGGTGATCTTCTTGCCGAGCAGCGCCGTGAGCAGGTCGCCGCCACCGTCGTAGGTGACGAAGTTGACGCGCTTGGGTTCGACGCCAACGGCTTTGGCGAGTTCCATCGGGAACAGATGATCGGGTCCGCCCGGCGAGGAGCCACCGCCGATGGTGATCTTCGACGGGTCGGCCTTCCAGGCGGCGACGAAGTCGGCGACCGTCTTGAACGGTGAATCGGCGGGCACGAAGATGGCACCCGGGTCCTCGATCAGTTTCGCCAGGGCCGTCGCATCGGAGGCCTTGATCTTGGATCCGTTGGTGTACGTGGCGCCGACGACACCCAGACCCATCGTCATCATCAAGTCGTCATTACCGCGCTCGTTCATGAGCCGTGCCATCGCGACGGTGCCACCGGCGCCGAGAACGTTGAACACCTCGACCCGGCCGGTGATGTCCTGGTCCTCCATGATTTTCACCGCCGTTCGCGCGGTCAGGTCATAGCCGCCACCGGGGCTGTTGGGCACCATCATCCTCAGCCGGTGAAGACCGGACGGGTCGTCGCCACGTGTCACGCCGCAGCCGGCGAGCAGCAGCGTCGAGATCACCGCGATGGCAATCAGCCGGATTGATCGTGGTCGACTACGCCGCAACATCGTCGTGCCCCTTCGCATTGATGTGATGCTCAGTAATATTGGCTTACAGGGTGATGCAGGTCACTCTTTAGGACGCAGAGGAAGTTGTGGTCGTTGTGGTCATCGCTGGTACGTAGCGGGCGGAGCCTGGCGGGCCAGTTCCTCGCCTTCCAACTGCTCGTGGTGGCGGTCGTGCTGATCGCGGTGGCCGCGGTCTCGGTGGCCCAGTCCACCCAGGAGTTCCGCGAGGTGCGCGGCCAGCGGCTGATCGCCGTCGCCGAGAACCTGGCCTCGACTCCGATCGTGCGCGACCGCTACAACGATCCTTTCGCGTCGCAGATCTTGGCACCTGACGTCGATCGGGCGGTCGCGCTGTCAGGCGCCGGACTCGCCGAGATCATCGACCCGTCCGGGCTGGTTCGGGTGTCCTCGGATCCGTCGCGCGTGGGCCACAGTGCGGATTTCGGACCGTCTCGGGTAGTCCAGGGCCGCGCCTGGTTCGGCGATCTCGATGTCGACGGCCACCACGCACTGGCCGGGCAGGTCCCGATCCTGTCGCCAACCGGCGCGATGCTGTCGGCTGTGTCGGTCAGCGAGCCGTATCCGTCGGTGTGGCAACTGCTCAGTGGTGCGGGCGAGCGGTTGCTGGTCTACCTCGGCCTTGGCGCGGCGCTGGGCCTTGCCGCGTCGTGGTTGCTCTCGCGGCGGATCAAACGCCATACCCGCGGATTGGAGGTGGCCGAGATCGCCGGGCTGGCCGAACATCGAGAAGCGTTGCTGCACAGCATTCGTGAAGGCGTGATCGGGGTGAACACAGACGGGGTGATCACCGTCGTCAACGACAGCGCCCAGGAATTGCTCGGCATCGGGCCCGATGCCGTCGACACCAAAGTGCGCGAGGCCGGCATCGATCCGGCGGTGGCCGACTTCCTGATGTCCGGAGAGGACGGACACGACGTCGTGATCGTCACCCCCAACCGGGTTCTCGCGCTCAACCGGCGTGCGGCGACCAGCCAGGGCCAGCGGATCGGTACCGTGACCACGATGCGGGACAGCACTGAGCTGGCGTCGATGCAGGGCCAGCTGTCCTCGCACAAGAGCGTGACCGATACCTTGCGAGCCCAGACGCACGAGTTCGCCAACCAGTTGCACACCATCTCCGGGCTGGTCGAGCTGGGCGAATACGACTCGGTGCGCGACCTGGTCGGCGCGTTGACCCGACGGCGAGCCGAAATCAGTGACGCTGTCACCCAACATATTTCAGACCCTGCCGTCGCCGCTCTGCTGATCGCCAAGACCACGCTGGCCGCCGAGAGCGGAGTGAAGTTGGCACTGGCCGCCGATTCGCACCTGAGCGCACTGACCCCGGCGCTGGCCACCGACGTCATCAGCGTGCTGGGCAATCTGATCGACAACGCCGTCGACGTCTCCGAAGGCACTGCCGCACCGACAGTTACGGTGAGCATCTCCGATGTCGACGAGCTCACCATCGCGGTCGCCGACTCGGGCCCCGGCGTACCACAGGCCCAGCGCGAGCAGATCTTCTCCCGCGGTGTGACCTCCAAACCCGATGTCCCCGGGGGTCGCGGGATCGGCTTGGCCCTGGTCCGATTGATCACCGCCCAGCACGGCGGTACGGCGGAGGTCCACGATGCGCCCGGTGGCGGCGCGCTGTTCATCGCGCGACTGCCCCGCGTCGATTCGGTCAGCCATGCGTGAAGTGCTGGTCGTCGACGACGATTTCATGGTCGCGCAGATCCATCAGCGCTTCGTCGACCGTATCGACGGCTTCCACACTGTCGACGTCGCTCACACCGGCGCCGCCGCACTCGACGCCGCACATGAGCTGCGCCCGGATCTGATCCTGTTGGACGTCTACCTTCCCGACATGACGGGCCTGCAGGTGTTGCAGCGGCTGCGCGCCGAGGGTGACGCGGTCGGCGTCATCATGATCACCGCCGCACGGGAATTGGACACCGTGAGCGGCGCGCTGGACGGCGGCGCCGCCGACTATCTGATCAAACCGTTCGAATTCGACCAGCTGCGAACCAAATTGGAAGCGTTCGCGGCCCGGGCGGACGCACTGGGCTCCACCGCGGGAATCGACCAGAGCTTCGTCGACAACCTCTTCGGGCGGCCGGCCGCCACCGGTGGGCATGCGCCCATGCCCAAGGGCCTCGGCGAGGAAACCGGCGCCTTGGTGCTCAGCGCGGTGCGCGGGGCCGGCGAGGTGTCGGCGGCCGAATGC
The DNA here is from genome assembly GCA_004362315.1 of Mycobacterium sp. BK086. GTDB lineage: Bacteria > Actinomycetota > Actinomycetes > Mycobacteriales > Mycobacteriaceae > Mycobacterium. The sequence goes on along the minus strand of SNWL01000005.1, from coordinate 263,963 downwards.
GCTGAACTGGTCGGCATCTCCAGGGTCAGCGCCCGCCGCTACCTCGAGCACTTCCTCAGCATCGGCGCTGTCGGCCTGCGACTGCAGTACGGGGCGGGACGTCCCGAACGCCGCTACCACGCGGTGTAATTCTCGCCGCGCGCCATGCGGGACCCGCTGGCATGATCTGACGCTTATGACAGTGCACCACCTTCCGGCGACGGCGCAGACCGTGCACTGGGGGTATTTCGACCCGCGGCAGGCGCCCGCCCTGACCGTCGAATCCGGCGATCTGGTGGCGATCGAGACGCTCACCCATCACGCGGGCGACGCTCCCGACCTGTTGATGGACGAGCGCATCGCGCAGGTGTTCGCCGAGGTCGACGAGCGCGGGCCCGGACCGCACATTCTCACCGGGCCGATCGCGGTGGCCGGGGCACGACCGGGTGACGTGCTCCAGGTCGACATCCTGGAAGCGACTCCGCGGCTGCCCTACGGGTCCAACCTCGCGGGGCACTGGGGCTACCTCTACAACGAGATTCCCGTCGAGCGGGTCACCGTCTACGAGCTGGACGTCGACGCGCTGCTGGGACGCGCGCTGTTCGGCTACGACTGGACCGCAACCCCGCTGGCCAACGAGCCCGGCACGATCGTCACCCCCGATGCCGCCAGCCGCGAACCGGCGCTGCCCGGCGTCGTGGTGCCGCTGCGCCCGCATTTCGGCACGATGGGCGTCGCGCCGGCCGAGCCGGTGCGCGTTTCGTCGGTCCCGCCGGGCGATCACGGCGGCAATGTCGACAACTGGCGCATCGGTGCCGGCGGCCGGATGTACTACCCCGTCCAGGTGCCCGGCGCAAAGCTGTCGATCGGCGATCCGCACGTATCTCAGGGCGACGGCGAGGTCAGCGGCACCGCGCTGGAATCGTCGTTGAATGGCCTGCTGCGCTTGACTATTCGCCGCGACCTTCCCTTCATCGTTCCGGTGCTGGAGACCGCGACCGAGCTGTTGGTGCACGGCTTCGGGGACAGCCTGGACGCCGCGATGAAGTGCGCGACCCTGCGCACCCTTCAGCTCCTGCAGAACCACTTCGGGCTTTCCCGCGCCGACGCGTACTCGTTCATGTCGGTGGCGGTGGACTTCACGGTCACCCAGGTGGTCGATCAGCGGCAGGGCGTGCACGGCCGAATCGACAAACGCTGCTTCCCGCGCTGGCAGAATCCCGCTGCATGAGTGGTATTCAGGCGTTCACGTTCACGCCGGCCGACGGCGTACCGCCCGCGGTGGCGCCGTTCTCGCACGCGACCGCGGCAGGCCAGACCCTCTACGTCACCGGGCAGATGCCGACCGACCCGACCGGCGCGGTGGTCGGTGACGACGTGGCCACCCAGACCGATCAGGTGCTGGCGAATCTGTTGCGGGTCACCGAGCTGTGCGGAGGTGGCATCGGCGACGTGGTGTCGGTGCGGGCGTTTCTGACCGACTGGACCGACTACGCGGCGTTCAACGGCGCCTACGCGCCGTGGTTTCCCGACCGGCTGCCCAGCCGGACCTGCGTCGGTACAACGGGACTGGCCGTCGGTGCCCTCGTCGAGATCGACTGGGTGGCCTGGCGCGAGGACGGGTGGGGTCAGGCCTGATCGCCGTAGCGGTTCAGCCGCTCGCCGATTGCGATGGCCGCCAGCCGAACCCGCTCGCCGAGCCGGGTGATCTCCCGCGAATCCACGGTGGCGAACGGCGCGGCGGTGACCGACATCGTCACCACACCCTCGGCATTGGCGATCGGTGCCGACACCGTGGCGATGCTGTGGGTCGCGCCCTCGCCCAATTCGCCTGGCAGCACGTCGATCACGCTGAGATCGGCGAACGCTTTCGCGAGCTGCGCGGTGATCGCGTCCACCTCGCCGTCACCGGACAGCGCCTGTAGCGCCGAATACACCCGCAGATACTCCCGGGTGAGCCGCTCCACCACGAAGCCGCGTTCGCGGGTTTCGTTGAGCACGGCCGAGATTCGCTTGCGCAGGGCACCGCTGGGCTGGCCGATCGCCTCGAGCCACGCCTGTTGGGCTTCCGCGGAGGACCACGCCACGTAGTCGCGGCCGAATGGCGCGACGAACGGGGTCTTGGTCCCCCGACCGATCCGCGGCGCGGTCAGGCTCTCGCCCGCGACGTCGATGATCACCAGACTGTTGGCCTCGCGGCGGGCCAGATAGACCTGCGTGCCGGTAGCCGCGGCCAACTCCTCCAGCTCGCCGCGGAAGAGGTCGGCAGGTTTGGCCAGGCTGGCGATGGCGGGCCCCCATGCATAGCGGGCCGAGCGCGGATCGCGGGTCACCCATTCATGGGCGACGAGCGTGGCCAGGATGGCGTGACCGGTGGCCCGGCTGATGTCGAGCGTGCGGGAGATCTCGGCCAGTGAGAACTGCCGGGCGGGGTCGGCGCCGAGCATTTCCATCACGGCGATCACCCGTCCGGTGGGCGGTGAGGACGCTTGACCCGCCATCTTGGCTGGGTCTACGTTGAGCGTCATATTGCCGAACGGTACGTCGAATATTCGACAGGAACAAGTCATGACGACGCAGTCATCAATGGAGACGCTGAACCTCGACGACCTGACCGACCCGGTGCTGACCGACACCCAGCGGCAGATCCTCGACTACACCGAGTCCCGCGAGGTCACCTTCGACCTCGACGCCATGCTCGCCGAAGCCGTGGAAGAGGCCGGCGCCGACGACCTGGCCGACGACGACGGATTCGCCGACCGGCTGGCGGCCCACGTGGCGGCCATCGAAGCCGACACCGGGCTGCGCCAGCTGATTCGAAGCTCCTTGCGCGCCAGAGTGGTTCGCAAGGTCCGCAACCGGCTGTCCCTCGTCGACCTGCTCAAGCGCTACCCCGAGATCGCCTCGATCCCGATCGAGCGGCCGCTGATCGTGGTCGGCATGCCCCGCTCAGGGACCACCCATCTGGTGAACCTGATCGCCGAGGACCCACGCCGGCGCGCCCTGCCGTACTGGGAGAGCGAGGATCCGATCCCGGCGCTCGGGCAGGGGCCAGACGTCTTCGGGGTGGATCCCCGCTATGCCCGCGTCAAAGCCGAGCACGAGGCGCTGATGGCCAGCACGCCGTACGTGGCCGCGATGCACGACCGCTTCCCCGAGGCCATCGAAGAAGAGGTCGAACTGCTGGACCTCGACATGGCCGGCTACGTCCTCGAATGGCATGCCCGCGTACCCGGCTGGCGCGACTACTACCTCGGGCTGGACCAGACCCGCCACTACGGCTACCTGAAGACGGTGCTGCAGGCGCTGACGTTCCTGCGGGGCCCGCGGACCTGGGTGCTGAAGTCGCCGCAGCACGCCGAACAGCTCGGCCCGCTGATGACGACATTCCCCGACGCCACCGTCGCGTTCACCCACCGCGACCCCGTCGCCGTGATCCAATCCGCGATCACGATGATGGCGTACTCGGATCGGTTGCGCCGCAGCAGCATCGACCCGGACTGGCTGGTCGACTACTGGAGCGACCGGATCCACCGGTTACTGAGCGCGTGTGTGCGGGACCGGGAGCTCGTGCCCGCCGAACGCAGTGTCGACATCGGCTTCCATCATCTGAACGGCAACGAGATGCCGGTGCTCACCTCGTTCTACGAGCAAGCGGGCGTAGACATTCCGCCCAAGGTGGCCAGGCGATTCCAGGCCTATATCGACAGCAATCGTCGCGGCGCCAAGGGCCGCATCCCCTACGACATCAGGAAACACTTCGGTGTCGATCCGGACGAGTTGCGCTCCCGGTTCGCCTTCTACTTCGACCGTTTCGACGTCCGCCCCGAGATCTAGAGGTCAACCGTGCAACCCATCTACCGCAGCCGCCCCGGCGCCGACGCCATGGCACCGGCCTCGGCCGAACACGCCGAGGAAGTCGCGCCGGGGATCTGGTGCTCACCGGGCCTGACCAACGCCTACCTGCTCACCACCTCCGAGGGCCGCGTCGTCGTCAACACCGGCATGGGATTCGAAGGCCCGGTGCACCGCGCCGTCTTCGACGCCGTCGACTCGTCGCCGGTGCGCTACATCCTGATCACCCAGGGCCATTACGACCATGTCGGCGGTCTGGACACTCTGCGCGACCCGGACACCAAGGTTGTGGCGCAAGCCAATTGGGAGCAATGGCGCGACGACAACGAGCGGCTACTGCCCTACCGCGCCAACCGCAGCGCCTTCGCCTTCTCGGGTCGCCTCGCCGACGGCATCAAGCACATCCAGGACCGGTTCGGCAAGAAGCTCCCCGCCCAGAGCGCCGCCACCGCCGACATCGTCGTCGACGAACGCCTCGAGCTGACCGTCGGCGACCGCCGCTTCGAGCTGATCGCCACCCCGGGCGGGGAAACCACCGACTCCATGGTGATCTGGCTGCCCGACGAGCGAGTATGCCTGTGCAGCAACACCTTCGGGCCGATAGTCGGACACATTCCGAACCTGGTCACCATTCGCGGCGACCGCTACCGGGATGCACTGGCGGTCATCGACACCATCGAACGGGTCCGCGCCCTGCAGCCCGAGACCCTGCTCACCGGACACTTCGACCCCATCCGCGGGGCCGACCTGATCGACGCCGAGCTGACCAGGCTGCGCGACGCCGTCCAGTACCTGCACGACGAAACCGTCGCAGGGATGAACGCGGGCAAGGACGTTCTGACATTGATGCGCGAGATCACGCTGCCCGAGCATCTCGAGGTCGGCCAGGGCTACGGCAAGCTCGCCTGGGATGTGCGCGCGATCTGGGAGAACTACTCCGGCTGGTTTCACCACCGCTCGACCACGGAGCTGTACCCGGTCGGACCCGACGCCGTCAGCGCCGACCTGGTGGAGCTGGCCGGTGCCGACGCCCTGACCGACCGTGCCCGCGCCCATCTGGACGGCGATCGCCCGCTGGAGGCCATCCACCTCGCCGAGCTCGTCACCCAGGCGATCCCCGAGCATGCCGGGGCGCGAGCGGTCCTCAAACACGCCCACGAACACCTGCTCGCGGGCAGCGTCAACTTCTGGGAAACCGCGTGGCTGACCAAGCAGATCGAAAGGTACACATGACCGCCCAGCTGAGTTTCGACTTCACCGGTACCCGGGCTCTGGTCACCGGGGCGACCAGCGGGATCGGGCATGCCGTCGCCGTGCTGTTCCGCGACGCGGGAGCCGACGTCATCGTCACCGGCACCAAACCCGCTGCCGCCGACTACGACACCGACCTGTCCGGGATGACCTACCGCCAACTTGTGCTCACCGACAGTGCATCCATTGACAGCCTGGCCGAGAGCATCCCCGAGCTCGACGTCCTGGTGAACAACGCCGGCGCCAACTTCCCCGGCGGCCTCGACGAGTCCACCCCCGACGGGTTCGCCGCCTCGGTCGCGCTGAATCTCACCGGGCCCTACCGCCTCACGGTGGCGCTGCGTCGCGCACTCAAGGCGTCGTCCGCGACCGGCGGCGCGAGCGTGGTGAACCTGGCGTCGATGTCGGCGCTGCGTGCGGTCACCATGGTGCCCGGCTACGGGGCGGCGAAATCCGGTGTCATCAATGTCACCCGCAACCTGGCGGTCAAGTGGGCCAAGCACGGAATCCGGATCAATGCCGTCGCGCCGGGCACCATCGAGACCGCGATGACCGCGCCGATGCATGCCGTGCCGGAGATCGTGGCGACCGAGATCGCGCACATTCCCGCCGGGCGGATGGGCACCGTGGGCGAGGTCGCCCCCGCCATCGCGTTCCTGTGCACCGCGCAGAGCAGCTATATCAACGGCGCGGTGCTGGTGGTCGACGGCGCCTCGGACTGCGTATAGCGGCGTTCCTGCCGTACCGTGATCGGGTGCCCCGCCAGGTCCTGTTCATCTACAACGATCCGATCGCGCCTGAGGCGCTACTCGGCGAGACGTTCACCGAACTCGGTTTCGACGTCGACACATTCGAGGTGGTTCCCGCCGACCGAGCGTCGGACCCGGTGCTCGACGTCACCTTCCCCGACCCGACCCGCTACGACGTGATCGTGCCGCTGGGATCCCGGTGGGCGGTGTACGACGAACGACTGCCGTGGGTGGCCGGTGAGATCGACGTCGTGCGGCGTGCGGTCGAGCACGGCGTCGGTGTGCTCGGGGTGTGCTTCGGCGGCCAGCTGGTAGCCACCGCGCTCGGCGGCTCGGTGGCGCGCTCGACTGATCCCGAGGTCGGCTGGCATCGGGTGCGCAGTGCCGACCCCGATCTGGTGCCCGACGACGGGCCGTGGTTCCAGTGGCACTTCGACCGATTCACTGCCCCGCCGGGAGCCACTGTGGTGGCCGAGAATGACCGGGCCACACAGGCTTTCGTCCTCGGCCGGGCGATGGGCCTGCAGTTCCACCCTGAACTCGACCACAAGCTGCTCGAGCTGTGGATCGACGACGATCGCAACCGCGGCGGTGGCGACATCGTCAAGCTCGGGCTGAGTGCTGACGACCTGCGGTCAGACACCACCACCCACGTCGACGACGCCGCCCGGCGGCTGCGCCTGCTGGTTCGGGGCTTCCTCGACAAGGTCGCCGGCTAGCCCGTCATGGGCGCGGTCCGGTCCGTCGTCGCGGTCACGCTGGCCGCGGTGATGGTGCTGACCGGGTGCGGGTCGCCGACCACGCCCGCGACCGCACCCACCACGTCCGCGCAGGCCGACGCGATCGCCACGATCGTGCGCGACACGATGGCCAAGGCGCACCTGCGCTCGGCGCTGGTCCGGGTCACCGTCGACGGCAAGGAGGTGCTGACCCGCGCCGACGGCGAGTCGATGACCGGGGTGCCCGCCACCACCGCGATGCACTTCCGCAACGGCGCGGTGGCGATTTCATACGTGGCCACCCTGCTGCTGCGACTCGTCGACGAGAAGAAGGTCAGCCTCGACGACACGCTCTCCCGATGGCTGCCCGACGTGCCGAACGCCGACCGGGTGACTCTGGGCCAGCTCGCGCAGATGACGTCCGGCTACGTCGACTACGTGATCGGCAACGAACCGATGAACGCAGAGCTCTACCGAGATCCGTTCCGGCAGTGGACAACCGACCAGCTGCTCGGTTACGCGCTGGACAAGCCATTGCTCTACACACCAGGCACGAACTGGAACTACGCCCACACCAACTACGTGCTGCTGGGCCTGGCCCTGGAGAAGGCCACCGGCCAGGACATGCCGAAGCTGTTGAACGAGAAGGTACTCGGGCCCCTCGGCCTGACGAATACGACCAACTCGTTCACTCCTGACATTCCGGAACCGGCGCTGCACGCGTTCAGCTCGGAACGCCGCCAGGCCCTACACATCCCGACAGGCGCACCGTTCTACGAGGAGTCCACATTCTGGAATCCGTCGTGGACCATCACCCACGGCGCGATCCAGACCACCGACATCTACGACCTGGCGGCGACCGCCGAGGGGATCGGCTCGGGCCGCCTGCTGTCGGGTGACTCCTACCAGAAGATGATCTCGACGCAGTTGCGCGGTAAGACCACGCCACTGCCGGGCTGCACCACGTGCGGGGTCCAAACCGACTTCTACACCTACGGATTGGGCATCGTGATCTCCGGGAACTGGCTCCTGCAGAACCCGCTGTTCTCCGGCTACGCCGCCATCGAGGCCTACCTGCCCAGCCGCAAGATCGCCATCGCCGTGGCCGTCACCTACGCCCAGGACGCGTTCGAAGCACAGGGCGACTATGCCAACGAGGCCGACACCTTGTTCCGTAGGATCGGCGCGCAGCTGGCACCCGACGACGCCCCGCCGCTGCCACCGGCGAAGTAGCGACAATTCAGCCGGCCCTTACCTGCACCCAACCGTTCACCTACTCGCAACTTGAGATGACTAGCGTGCCCGCCATGTCCGCCACGCCGCAACAACTGGACCGGCTACAGAGCGACGTCGACGCTCTCCTGTCCAGCCTCGCCGACGCCGAGGCCAGGTGGCGGCCATGGACGGCTGCGGTCGCCACCGAAAACTATTGCAGTGCCATCAATTTGGTGCACTACTGGGCGCTGCGTCAGACGGACCTTCGCGATCTTCAGGAACGGCTCACCGGCTTCGGGCTGTCCTCCCTGGGGCGCAGCGAAGCCCACGTGCAGGCGACCCTGCAATTGGTGTCGGCCGCCATCGCGGCGATGCGCGGCCAGGGCTGGACACCGGCCGAGGAAGCCTGCGTAGAGGTCACCGAGGGCACCCGACTGCTCGAACGCAACGCTGTCGAGCTGCTCGGCCCGGCCGCCGACGACCGGGCGGCGCGGATCATGGTCACCCTGCCGTCGGAAGCCGCCGGGGACGCCGCGATGGTGCGCACGCTCGTCGATGCCGGCATGCGGATCGCCCGGATCAACTGTGCACACGACGACGCCACCGCATGGAAAGCCATGGCCGCCAACGTCCGATCGGCGGCCGCGGCGGCCGGGCGCACCTGCCTGGTGGCGATGGATCTCGGCGGCCCCAAGTTGCGCACGGGTCCGTTGGAGCCCGGCCCGCAGGTGGCGCGGTTGCGTCCGACCCGCAACGCACACGGGCAAGTGGTGGCCGCCGCCCGTGGCTGGCTGACCTCGGCCAAACGTCCGGCCCGCCCACCCGAGCCCGGCCTGACCGCGCTGCCGGTCGACTCCGAGTGGCTGGCCCGCCGCGCCGAAGGTGACGAGCTCATATTGCGCGACACCCGCGGATCCAAACGACGGCTGCTGCTCGCCGCGGCCGCTCCCGGGGGGTTCGTCGTCACCACCGAGAAGACGACCTACGTGGGCACCGGAACCGTGTTGAAGGCCGGCGGGAAAGACACCACCGACATCGGTGAACTGCCCGCCGTCGAACAGGCCATCCGGCTGTCCGCCGGTGACGTCGTCCGCGTGACCCGGGACTGCTCCCCCGCCCCGGTCGATGACGACCAGTCACCCCGGATCGGGTGCACGCTGCCTGAGGTCTTCGACAACGTCGAAGTCGGTGAGCGGATCTTCTTCGACGACGGCAAGATCGGCGGCGAGGTGATCGAGGTGGCCGCCGACACCATCGACGTCCGCATCGACCATCCCCCGCACGGTACGGCAAAGCTGCGCTCCGCCAAGGGAATCAACGTACCCGATACCAACCTGCCCATCTCGGCGCTGACCGACAAGGACCTGGCCGATCTGGCCATGGTGGTCGAGCTGGCCGACGTCGTCCAGTTCTCGTTCGTCCGGGAACCCGCCGACGTCATCCGCCTCTTCGACGAGCTGGACTGCCTCGGCGACCACGATCTCGGTGTCGTGCTGAAGATCGAAACCCGTCAGGCCTTCGAACATCTGCCGCAGCTGCTGCTCACCGCGATGCGCCGCCGCCGCGTCGGGGTGATGATCGCCCGCGGGGATCTGGCGGTGGAGACCGGCTACGAGCGGATGGCCGAGTTGCAGGAGGAGACCTTGTGGCTGTGCGAGGCGGCCCACCTGCCGGTGATCTGGGCGACCCAGGTGCTCGAGCAACTGGCCACCACCGGCAGGCCGTCACGCGCCGAAATCAGTGATGCGGCAATGGCTGAACGCGCCGAGTGCGTGATGCTCAACAAGGGGCCGTACATCGCCGACGCGGTGATCACCCTCGACGACATCCTGGGCAGGATGGCCGGCCATGAGTACAAGAAGAGCCCGCTGCTGCGCAGCCTCCGGTCGTGGCGGGGCTCCCCGGATTACCCTGACTAACTCTCGTGGCCCAGCTGATGGGCCAGCACGTCCTCGATCGCCGGCTGCCGGAATCGGTGCCCCAGCGTCTGCAGCTTGGTGGGCAGCACGCGTTGATCGGCCTCGGCCAGTTCACGGGCACCCTGCTTGCCCAGCAGTATTCGCGGCCCGATCGACGGGACCGGCACCACCGCGGGACGGTGCAGTGTGGCCGCCAGCGCCTTGGTATATGCGTTGTTACGCACCGGGTTTGGCGCAACGGCATTGACGGGCCCGGCCAACGTGTCGTCGTAGGCGGCCCGGTAGTAGATATCCAGCAGGTCGTCGATGCCGATCCACGACAACCACTGCTGACCGCTGCCGAGCCGGCCGCCGAGACCCGCGGAGAACAGCGGCCGCATCAACCGCAGTGTGCCCCCGCGGGCGGCCTGCACGATGCCGGTGCGCACGCACACCGTCCGGACCCCGGCGCGGGCCGCAGGCTCCGTGGCCGCCTCCCAGTCGGCGACCACGTCGGCCAGGAAACCGTCGCCGCGGGCACTGTCCTCGCACAGCACGGCATCGCCGCGGTCGTAGCCGTAGAAGCCGATCGCCGATGCGCTGACGAACGCCCGCAATCCGGTGGTCTTGGCGGCCACTTCGGCCAGTCGACGGGTCGGCTCGATCCGCGAATCCCGGATCGCCCTGCGGTGGGCGTCGGTGAACCGTCCGGCGATCGTCGCACCAGCCAGATGGATGACGGCATCGATGCCCTCGAACAGGTCAGGAGCGGGATCATCTGGGTCCCAACGGCGTTCGTCGGGCCGAACGGGCTCGCCGCGCACCAGTCGGATCACCCGATGCCCACCGGTGGTCAGCAGTGCCGTCAGCGCGGTTCCGACCAGGCCCGACGAGCCGGTGATGGCCACGGACAGATCGCCTGCACCCGCCCGCGCGGCATCCCGATGCGCGGCGAGGTCGTCGGCCAGCTGGCGATGCCGGTAGACGAAGGTCGCGCGCAGCGCCGCGCCCGGCACCGTCGTGTCGACCTCGTCGTGCACGCGCGTGCTGCCCGCACCGGCGTCGCTGAATTGGTGAATGTGGCGCCACCACCCAATGATCCGAGGTGGCAGCGTCATCAGGCCGTCGGAGGACAAGACGTCGACGAACTGGTGCGGCGGGTCAAAACCGGCCGGATCGTGGCGGGCGATCCAGCGCAGCCCACCCGGCAAGCCGAGGACCGCGCGCCCATCGGCCAGCGACTCGGTCTCGGTCACCACGTGCATCGGTTGCCACGGCGGGATCAGCCGCCGCATGGCGCCGGGCCGGGTGTGCCAGGCGAACACCTCGTCGATGGGATGATCGACGACGCTTTCGTAGTGGATGCCCATGGTGTTCCTTTACCCCGGCGGGCACCGAAAAGAATCAGCGTGAGCCGGACTCGTCCGGCTTCTCCTCGGCCGACTCCTCGTCGGACCCGCCTTCGGGTTCCGAGGCCGCTTCGTCGGGCTCATCAGCGGCCTCGTCGGAGGCATCCGACACCTCGTCGGCAGGCTCCTCGGTGACCGCCTCGTCGTCGGGATAGTCGGCGTCGAACGTCGAATACGTGGAGTCGACCGTCTCGTCGGTCTCCGAATAGGCGGTGGTCTCGGCGGTGGCCGACGACTCCATGGACTCGGCGCCCACCGCTGCCGGCACAGCCTCGGCCTCACCGCCGCGGCGGTTCTGCCGTTCTCGGATCGCGTCGACGATCAGCAGGATGACGCCGATCACGCTGGCGGCGATACACACCCACGCAACGAGCTCATTGCTGGTGACGACCGCAGTGACCAGGGCCGCGAGGCCAATCACCGCCAGTACCAGGGCAACGATCAGCATCGATCAACCTCCAGTCGACGCAGGGCTTTTAGTTGTTGCCCCGGTTGAACTGGTTGAACCCGCCGCCGTCGCTGTTGGCACCGGAATCGACCGGTGCGGCCGACCCGCGCTGCCCGAGCTCTTCGAGCTGGGACTCCAGGTACGTCTTGAGCCTGGTGCGGTATTCGCGCTCGAACGTCCGCAGCTGCTCCAGCCGTCCCTCGAGGACAGTGCGCTGCTGGTTGATGGTGCCCATGATCTCGGTGTGCTTGCGCTCGGCGTCGGCCTGCAGGGCGTCGGCCTTCTCCTGCGCCTGGCGCAGCTGGGTCTCCGAGCGGGTCTGCGCATCGCTGAGCATGGCCTCGGAACGCTGCTTGGCGTCGGCGACCGTGGTCTCCGCGGTGTGCCGCGCCTCCGAGACGATCTGATCGGCGTTCGCGCGGGCATCAGCCAGCAGCTTGTCGGCCTCAGCCTTCGCGGTGCCGGTCAAGCGGTCGGCGGTGTCCTGGGCCAGGGCCAGCACGCGAGCCGCCTTGATGGCCTGTTCCTCGCTGGCGGCCGGGCTCGGCGCGGGCGCCGGGGCGGCTTGCGGTGCGGGCGCGGGAGCCGGCGTGGGCTCGGGCTCCGGCTCGGGCTTGTAGAGCGGAATCGCCTGAGTGGGCTGCGGTACGGCGCCACCGGAGCGGGCGGCACCCAGCTCCTGGTCGAGCTCGGCGACCCGCTGGCGCAGGTCGGAGTTCTCCTCGATGAGGCGAGTCAGCTCGTTCTCCACCAAGTCGAGGAAGGCGTCGACCTCGTCCTCGTTGTAGCCTCGCTTGCCGATGGGCGGCTTGCTGAATGCCACATTGTGCACGTCGGCCGGTGTAAGCGGCATCATCTGCCCCCTCGGGTCTGGGCGGTCAAACCGGTCTGCAAAGAGTAGAACGCGTCAAACGTTCGGTCCGTACTGTAACTGGCGTCCATCCTGTCACACCAGAACCGCCGGTTGCCTAATTAAGAGCTAATTTCAATTATTCGGTACCACCGCCACGGCGTGGCTAATCGCGATTCACCGCATCATGGGGTAGCTTGCCGCTCTCAGGCGGCAGCGCCGAAGGCCAGCTGCATCCCGATGAACGCCACCAGCAGCAGCACCATGATCGACAGATCGAACCGGACGGCGCCGATCGTCAATTGTGGGATAAGGCGACGTAGCAGCTTCACCGGCGGGTCGGTGACGGTCATGATCAGCTCGAGGATCACGACGGTGAGCCCGCGCGGGTGCCAATCCCGGCTGAACGAGCGGATGAACTCGACGACGACCCGGGCGATCAGCAGCAGCCAGAAGACAAACAGCGCGAAGCCAAGGATTTCGAAGAACAGCGACAACTAAAGCCGGCCCTTAATCAACAGCGGATGTGACATTGACGACATCGCTGGATTGCCCAGCGCGACGCCGTCAGCCTACCCAAGTCTTCCAGTGCTTCCGACGACCAGCCGTCAGGCCGCTTACTGGTAGCTGTAGAAACCCGCTTCGGCGATCCGCCTGCGCTCCTCGGCACTGACATCGACGTCGGCCGGCGACAGCAGGAACACCTTGGTGGCGACCTTGTCGAACGACCCGCGCAGGGCGAAGGCCAGGCCGGCGGCGAAGTCCACCAGCCGCTTGGCGTCGGCGTTGTCCATCGACACGAGATCCATGATCACCGGCTGGCCGTCGCGGAAGCGCTCACCGATGGTGCGGGCCTCGCTGTAGTCCTTGGGCCGCAGCGTGGTGATCTTCGACAGCGGGCTGCCGGCCTCGAACAGTTCGGCCATCCGGCGAGGGTCCATCGCCAGTGCGCCGCGGGTCGAGCCACGCAGTGAGCCGAAGCGGGACGGGCGCCCCATATCGGGGTGCTCGAATTCGCGCGGGCGGAACCGCGGCTCGTCGCCGTACTGCGCGCGGAAGCCGCCGGTCGGCGCGTAGTCGGCCTCGCGCGGGTCCCGGAGATCCTCGTACTCACGCGCCATCCGCGGGTCGTCGTAGCGACCGGGGCGCTCGTACTCGTCATCGGCGAAGCGCTCACGGCGGGAGTAGCCGCGGTGAGCGCCGCGGTCATCGTCGTCGTAGTACTCGTCGTCGTAATCGTCCGAAGGCGCCATGCCGAAGTAGGCCTTGACCTTGTGGAGAGTGCTCATCGCTGGACCCTTCTGAATGCGTGAAGTTCGGTGTCTGTGATGAAGATGTGACTGGAGTGACTACTCAGGGAGACGTTAGAGGACGTTGTCCCATAAGCGCGGTTCCGACACGCACACACGTCGAACCGTGTCGCACCGCGGCCTCCAGGTCACCGGACATCCCCGCCGACAGCTCTGTCGCGTCGGGGTGGTTGCGCACGACCCGCTCGTGCTCGGCGGCCAGCGCCGCGAACGCGGCGTCGGGGTCGGCGCCCAGCGGCGGGATGGCCATCAGGCCGGCCAGCCGCAGCGCGCCGGCGTCGGCGACCTGCGCGCACAGCGCGTCGACCGCACCGGAATCACCGATGTCGACGCCGCCGCGGGAGGTGTCGCCGTCGAGGCTGATCTGAACGAACACCCGCACCGGCGCGGTCCGGCTGCCTTCTTCCATGGCGTGCGCGGCACCGCGATCCAGCGCGGCGGCCACCTTGGCCGTGCTCACCGAGTGCACCGTATCCGCCCATGCCGCAATGGCTTTGGCCTTGTTGCTCTGAATCTGGCCGACCATGTCCCAGCGCACGCCGTCGGCACCGGTGAGCTCGCCGAACTCGGCGATCTTGGCCGATGCCTCCTGTTCGCGGGATTCGCCGAACGCCCGGCAACCCAGCCGCCACAGGATCGCGACGTCGGTGGCCGGGAAGAACTTGGTGATGGGGAGCAGTTCGACGTCGCCGACATCGCGGCCGGCGGCCTGCGCGGCATCGGCGAGCCGTTCTCGCAGCGCGGCCAGGGCGGTCGCGAGATCGGCTTCCCTGCCCGCCGCTTCCGTCATTCCATCCACACCAGACAGGCCAGCCGACCGGTCGGAGCGTCGCGCCGATGGCTGAACAAATTCTTGTCGGCCACCGTGCAGCGTGGGTCGGCATCGATGGCCGTCACACCCGCATCGATCAATTGGCGGGCGATCCCGGCCCGCAGGTCCAGTGCCGGCGTGCCGTTGGCGGTTTTGGTCCGACTGCCGGGCAGTCGGGCTTCGACGTCGGCGGCCATCTGCGCGGGCACCTCATAGTTGGCGCCGCTGACGGCCGGGCCCAGCAGCACCGAGATGTCCGGTGTGTGCGCGCCGTTGGCCAGCATGGCCTCCAGGGCGCGCAGCACCACGCCGTCGGCGGCGCCGACACGTCCCGCATGGACCGCGGCCACCACACCCGCCTTGGCGTCGGCCATCAGCACCGGCACACAGTCGGCGGTCACCACGGCCAGCGCCAACCCGGGCGTGGTGGTCACCAGCGCGTCGGTGTCGTCGAGTGCTTCGGTGCGGGGTTCGTCGACCAGCGCGACGTGATCGCTGTGCGTCTGGTTCATCCAGATCACGTGGTCGTCGGCGAGCCCGATGGTACTGGCCAGCCGTTTGCGGTTGGCCGCAACGGCTTTGGGGTCGTCGCCGACGTGGTCACCGAGATTGAACTTGTCGAACGGTGGCGCCGAGACACCACCGGCGCGGGTGGTGGTCACGCGACGGATGACTGTCACAAACCCAGTATCCCTGCAGCGAAAGGTGGGTCAGTGCCGCATGAACGGCGGCACGTCGACGTCGTCGTCGGAGATTCCGCCGTCGTCGCCACCACCGATGCTCACCGTCGCACCGTTGGTATGCACCGGCACGCTCGCGGCGTCGATCGGATCGAACAGCGAGGAGCTGAGCTTGCCCGCCGCACCGGGTGCGATGGGCTGGGCGCCGGTGGTCCCTGGACCGACGACGGGCTTGCGGCTCGGGCTGGCCGAGTCGAACCCGGCGGCGATGACCGTGACCCGGACCTCGTCGCCCAGCGAGTCGTCGATGACCGTGCCGAAGATGATGTTGGCGTCCTGGTGCGCGGCGTCCTGCACCAGCGAGGCGGCCTCGTTGATCTCGAACAGCCCGAGGTCGCTGCCGCCGGCCACCGACAGCAGAACGCCCTGGGCGCCTTCCATCGAGGCCTCGAGGAGCGGCGAGTTGATCGCGATCTCGGCAGCCTTGAGCGCACGGCCGTCACCGCGAGCCGAGCCGATACCCATCAGGGCGGTGCCCGCTCCACTCATGACGCCCTTGACGTCGGCGAAGTCGACGTTGATCAGGCCAGGCGTGGTGATCAGGTCGGTGATGCCCTGCACGCCGTTGAGCAGCACCTCGTCGGCGCTGCGGAAGGCGTCCATCAACGAGACCTGGGCATCGCCCATCTGCAGCAGCCGGTCGTTGGGGATGACGATCAGGGTGTCGCAGCTCTCGCGCAGCGCCTGGATGCCGGACTCGGCCTGATTCGAGCGGCGCTTGCCCTCGAAGGAGAACGGCCGGGTCACCACACCGACGGTCAGCGCGCCGAGCTTGCGGGCGATGGTCGCGACGACGGGTGCGCCACCGGTGCCGGTGCCGCCGCCCTCACCTGCGGTGACGAACACCATGTCGGCGCCGCGCAGCAGCTCCTCGATCTCGTCCTTGGCATCCTCGGCGGCCTTGCGGCCGACCTCGGGGTCGGCGCCGGCACCCAGCCCTCGGGTGGAGTCACGGCCGACGTCGAGCTTGACATCGGCGTCGCTCATCAACAACGCCTGGGCGTCGGTGTTGATCGCGATGAACTCCACGCCCTTGAGTCCCTGCTCGATCATTCGGTTGACGGCGTTGACGCCGCCGCCGCCGATGCCAACGACCTTGATGACGGCGAGGTAGTTATGCGGGGGGGTCATCGTCTGTCTTCCTCCCAGGTGGGGATCGGGTCTTGCGGCTTGTGTGGCAAACCCTTAACCTCTACTAGAGGCTTAGAGTTATGTCAGGTTGGGCCGCGCAACCAGAACGGTATGGCTGGTCGGGGCTGGATTGGGGAGGCGCGCCGGGGTGTCGCCGGCAATTTCTCACTTGACCGTGGGCAGGTCCGGGCTCGAGACGTCGTAGACCTTGCCGGGCTGCGTCAGGAGCGCGGCCAGTTTCTCGGCCTTCTCCTCGGTGCGATCGGTGGTCCCCCACACCACGGTCCGGCCGTCGGTCAGCGTCAGCGTCACCGACGCCACCGACGGCGCGGCCACCCGGCTCACCTGAGCCACCACCTCCGGGCGCAACGCCGTCATCACCTCGAGCGCGGCCCGGGTCGGCTGATCGGTCGGCCCGGGGTGGTCGACGTCGATATAGGGCAGCCCGGGCGGGGGCGGCGCGGTCGCGAAATCCACGCCGTCCTTGTCGAACAGGTGCGGTCCGTCGGGATAGTCCTTCACCACGATCGGGATCCGCTCGACGATCGTGATCCGCAGCGTCGACGGGTACTCCCGCTGTACTCGTGCGCTGGCCACTCGCCGGATGCCGGCCACCCGGTCGGCGACCTGGTCGGTATTGATCTGCAGGAGCGGGGTGCCGATCGCGACCTTCGCCGCGTCGACGACCTCCTCGCGAGTGACCGCACCGATGCCGGTGATCACCAGCGAGCGGGCCGACATGACCGGGGTGAAATACAGGATCAGGCCGAGCCCGACGCTGACGATCGTCAGCACGATCAGCCAGGTCAGCAGCTTCAGGCCGCGAACAGCGCTGCGGCCCAGCGGCTTCGGGGCCTCCACCGTTTGCCCGCGAACCTTGCGCTTCGCTTCGCGGCGGGCATCTTCGATCGCCGTCGCGCGGGCCTGCGCGGCGCGACGCTCGGCGCGCTCGCGGCGTTCCCGCATGCGCGGGCCCTCGAGGTCAGGCTTCTCGTCGGGTGCGCTGTCCGGTTCTTCGTCGAGATCGACGTTGTGCACGTCGTCACTCGTGTTTTCGCTGCCATCTGTCGGTTTGGGCAGGATGGGGGCGTCCTCGGCTTCGCCTTCGTCCCGCCCTTCCTCGTTCACCGGGTATCCCCCGGCATCGACCGGTTTGCCCTGGTGTGCAACGCCGTCAGGATCTCCTGGCCCAGCATCGTCACGTCACCGGCGCCCATGGTGACGACGACATCGCCCGGCCGCGCGACCGCGGCAACCTTCGCGGCCACCGCCGAGAAGTCGGGCACGTAGTGCACCGGCACGCTGACATGCTCGGCCACCGACGCTCCACTGACCCCGGGCATCGGCTGCTCGCGCGCGGCGTAGACGTCCAACACGAACACCTCGTCCGCGTCGCTCAGAGCCTCCCCGAACTCCTTGGCGAAAATCTTTGTCCGCGAATACAAGTGGGGCTGAAACACAACAATGGCCCGCCCCGCTCCAGCATGGGTCTTCTCGCCCTCTCGGGCCAACGTGCGCAACGCCGACAGCGCGGCACGAACTTTCGTGGGGTGATGGGCATAGTCGTCGAAAACCCGCACCCCGGCGATCGTGCCCACCAGCTCGAAGCGCCGCCGCACACCCTCGAAACTGGCCAGCCCGTCGAGTACCTCGTCGATCGGGGCACCGCCCTCAACCGCGGCCAGCAGTGCGGCAAGGGCATTGAGCGCCATATGCCGTCCCGGCACCGCCAGCCGCAGCACCCGTGGATGTGGTTCGCCCGCAAGCGCAAAGTGCGCCACCGCATTGGTGCCATGCTGTTCCCAGCCGGTGAGTGTCGCCGCAACGCCAGGCAACGGTTGACCATCCTGCGCACTGCCATAGCGGAGCACCCGAATGCCGAGTTCCTCGGATCGGTCGGCAAGCGCAGCGGCACCTGGGTCGTCGGCACACGCGATCAGCGCACCCCCGGGGGCCAACCGCTCCACGAATGCGTCGAACACGGCACTGTAGGCCTCGGCAGTACCGAAGAAATCCAGGTGGTCGGCCTCGATATTGGTCACCACCGCCACGTCGGGGGTGTACTCCAGCAGCGAGCCGTCACTCTCATCGGCCTCGGCGACGAAGCAGTCACCACTTCCGTTGTGCGCGTTGGTGCCTGCCTCCCCCAGGTCACCACCAACGGCGAAGGACGGGTCCAGCCCGGCGTGCTGCAACGCGACGATGATCATCGACGTCGTCGTCGTCTTGCCGGCTGTGCCGGTCACCATCAATGTGCGGTACCCGGCCATCAACTTGGCCAGCACCACCGGGCGCAGGATCACCGGGATTGCGCGCCTGCGGGCCTCGACCAATTCGGGATTGGTCTTCGGGATCGCGGCGTGGGTGGTGATCACCGCGGTCGCCCCACCGGGCAGCAGGTCCAGGTTGGCCGCGTCGTGGCCGATGCTGATCGCGGCGCCTCGCGCGCGCAGCGCCACCACCCCGCGTGACTCCTTGGCGTCGGATCCCGACACCATGCCGCCGCGGTCGAGCAGGATCCTGGCGATACCGGACATCCCGGCGCCGCCGATCCCGACCATGTGCACCCGCTGCAGTTCGGGCGGAAGCGCGTTCACCGCTTGCCCTTTCGCGCGATGTCCAGCGCGACCTCGGCGACCCGCTGTGCCGCGTCGCGGTGGCCGACCAGGGCGGCGGCCGCCGTCATCGCCTGCAGCCGTGGCCCGTCGGTGAGCAGACCGGTGACTTCGCGGGCAACGAAATCCGGTGTCAGCGCGGCATCTTCGACCAGAAGGCCACCGCCGGGATTGACCACCGGCAGCGCGTTGAGCCGTTGCTCCCCGTTGCCGATCGGCAGCGGCACGTAGACCGCGGGCAGTCCGACCGCGGACACCTCGGCCACCGTCATCGCCCCGGACCGGCAGATCGCCAGGTCGGCGGCGGCATACGCCAGGTCCATCCGGTCCAGGTAGGGCAGCGCCACATATGGCGGTTCACCCGGTTTCGGAGTCCGCAGATCCAGGGTGTTCTTGGGGCCGTGCGCGTGCAGCACCGAAACACCCGCGGCGGCAAGGTCTTCGGCCGCGGCCGATACCGCGCGGTTGATCGAGGCAGCGCCCTGGGAGCCGCCGAACACCAGCAGCACCGTGGCGTCGTCGGCGAAGCCGAAGTGCTCCCGGGCCTGCGCGCGCAGCGCGGCGCGATCCAGCGATGTGATCGACGCCCGCACCGGCATACCGACGACTTCGGCGTGCCGCAGTCCCGAATCAGGTACGGCCGCCAGCACTTTGCGGGCATTGCGGGCGCCGAGTTTGTTGGCGATACCGGCCCGTGCGTTGGCCTCGTGCACGACGACGGGGACACGACGCCGTGCCGCCAGGTAGGCCGGGACCGCGACATAGCCGCCGAATCCGATCACCACGTCGGCCTCGACGAGGTCGAGCACGGCACGGGTTTCCCGCACCGCCCGGCGCACCCGGATCGGGAGGCGCATGAGATCGCCGTTCAGTTTGCGCGGCAGCGGTACGGGTGTGATGAGTTCCAGGTCGTAACCGCGGTCAGGCACCAGCCGGGTCTCCAAGCCACGCGCCGTACCCAGCGCGGTGATCCGGATATCCGCGTCCAGCGTCCGCAACGCGTCGGCAACCGCCATGGCCGGTTCGACATGCCCGGCGGTGCCTCCACCAGCAAGCACAACCGACACCGAGACACTCACCCGTAACGCTGACCTTCCAATGTGCGGGACCGCCGTGCGCGGCTGCTTCCCTCATTCGGATGCTGCGCGCTGTTGCGCGGAGCGTCACCATGATGCCCTGAGCGTCGGGTGGGTCGCTGGGCCGTCCGGGTTTTAGCAGGTAGAGCGGCACGTTCGCGGGCGGGTTGGGCTTTGCGAGCCGGTTTCTTGGCGGGTTTCCCGGCGGCCGGTTTGGCCGGTTTGGCGGCCTTGTCGGCCGGCTTGGCGCGCAGCCGGTCGCGTGCGGTCTCCAGGCGCGGCGGCACGTAGGGCTCGGGGAACGGCAGCCGCAGGATCCGGTTCATCCGGTCCTCACGGCCCGCGCGCAGCGCGGCCACCGCGTCGGGTTCGTGGCGGGCGGCGTTTGCCATCAGTCCGATCATGAACAGCGTTGTCGCCGTTGATGTTCCGCCCGCCGAGATGAGCGGGAGCTGAATCCCGGTGACCGGCAACAGGCCGATGACGTAGCCGACGTTGATGAAGACCTGACCGATGACCCACATCGTGGCTGTCGCGGTCAGCAGGCGCAGGAACGGGTCGGCCGAGCGTTTGGCGATCCGCATGCCGGTGTAGGCGAACAGCCCGAACAGCGCCAGCAGCCCGAAGGCTCCGACGTAGCCGAGCTCCTCGCCGATGATGGCGAAGATGAAGTCGTTGTGGGCGTTGGGCAGGTAGTTCCACTTCGCGGTGCCCTGGCCCAGGCCGTCGCCGAAGACGCCGCCGTTGGCCAGCGCGAATTTCGCCTGGCGCGCCTGATAGCCCGAACCCTGGGCGTCGGCGCCGGGGTCGAGCCAGGATCGCACCCGGTCGGAGCGGTAACCCTCCGAGACCGCCAGCACCGCGGCCGCGCCGACGGCCGCCAGCAGGGAGCTGACGAACACTTTGAGCGGCAGGCCGGCGTACCAGAGCATGGCCAGCAGGATGATGCCCAGCGACACGGTCTGCCCGAGGTCGGGCTGGGCGACGATCAGCACCAGCGCCACCACGGCGGCGGGGATCAGCGGGATCAGCATTTCGCGCAGCGACGCCCGCTCCATCCGCCGGGTCGCCAGCAGGTGCGAGCCCCAGATGGCGAACGCGATCTTGGTCAGCTCCGACGGCTGCATCGACAGACCCGCGAAGACGAACCAGCCGCGCGAGCCGTTGGATTCGTGGCCGATACCGGGGATCAGCACCAGCACCAGCATCACGATGGTGACCGCGAATGCGGAGAACGCGGTGTTGCGCAGGAAGCTCACGGGCACCCGCAGCGCGATCCAGAATCCGATCAGGCCGACGCAGGTCCACAGCACCTGGCGACCGAAGATCGCCCAGGGCGAGCCGTCCTCGTCGTAGGAGTGCACACCCGAGGCCGACAACACCATGATCAAGCCGAGTGTGACGAGCAGCGCGGACACCGAGATGATCAGGTGAAACGACGTCATCGGCCTGCCGAGCCAGGTGCCGAACCTGCGCGGAACCCGGAACCGGGACTCGGCGGGCGCCTCAGCGGTGGCGACGGGCTCGGTGGCGGATTCGGTATCGGCCCCTTCGGGAGCGTCGGCGGTGTCCCCCTCGGCGGCGGTATCGGGAGCGTCCGCCGAGCCGCGACGGCGCAGCCGGGACAGCATCTTGGCCACGGCGGCTACCGGGCCGCGGCGCGCACGGCGGCGGCGAACGTGTCGCCACGGTCGGCGTAGCCGGCGAACTGGTCGAACGAGGCGCCGGCAGGAGCCAGCAGCACGGTGTCACCGGTACGGGCGAGGCTTGCCGCCGCGGCGACGACCTCGGTCATCACCTGGGCACCCAGGCCGGGCCCGGAGGCGTCGACCACGCGAGTCTCATGAGTAACAGCTGACTCATTGGTCTCATGCACCACAGCATCCTCCCGCGTCACAACCTCGATGACGGGGACATCGGGCGCGTGTCGCGATAACGCGTCGGCAACCACGGCACGGTCGCGGCCGATCAGCACGGCTCCGACCAGCCGATCCGCGACCGCGGTGACCATCTCGTCGACCGAAGCGCCCTTGAGCAGGCCGCCGGCCACCCACACCACCCGCGGGTAGGCCAGCGCCGAGGCCTGGGCAGCATGCGGGTTGGTGGCCTTGGAGTCGTCGACGTAGGTAACGCCGTCGACGACGGCCACCCGTTCGGCGCGGTGCCGGCCCACCTGGAAATGGGCCAGCGCGTCGGCGATCGAGGCGGGCGCGACGCCAACGGCCCGGGCCAGCGCGGCCGCACCGAGTGCGTCCAGCACACCGACCGGGCCTGCGACGGGGATCGAGGCGACCGGGGCCAGCGCGAGGTCGTCGGCAAACGCCCGGTCGACGAGCATGCCGTGGTGCACGCCGAACTCCCCTGGCCCAGGCTCGCCGAGCCGGAAGCCGGTCTTGACGGGCGCTGCTGCAGTCGAAGTCAGGGAGGCCGCAACGGGGTCGTCGAGCCCGACCACCGCGACCGCTCCGTCGAGCGCGCGGGCTTTGGCCTCGGCGTAGGCAGCCATCGAGCCGTGCCAGTCGAGGTGGTCCTCGGCGACGTTGAGCACCGCGCCCGCCGCCGGGCGCAGGGACGGCGCCCAGAACAGCTGGAAGCTGGACAATTCCACCGCCAGGAAATCGGCCGGTTCGCTCAGCACGTCGAGCACCGGGTCACCGATGTTGCCGCACAGCACCGCGCGGCGCCCGTCGGCGACCAGCATGGCGTGCAGCATCGAGGTGGTGGTGGTTTTGCCGTTGGTCCCGGTGACCACCAACCAGCGTCGCGGCGGCCCGTAGTGCCCGGCCGCGTCCAGTCGCCAGGCCAGCTCGACGTCACCCCAGATCGGGATCGCGGCTGCGACCGCCGCCGCCAGGACCGGCGCACTCGGCGGGAAACCCGGGCTGGTGACCACCAGCGTGAAGTCACCGATCCCGGCGACCGCCTCCGCGGGCGTGATGGTGTCAATACCGTTGGCCGCCAATGCTTTCAGCGAGTCGACATTGTCGTCGCACACCCGGATGCCGACATCCCAGGACGCCAGGGCGCCCACGACCGCGCGTCCGGTGATCCCGGCGCCGGTCACCAGGACCTGCGCCCCCGGACTCAGCTCAGCCAGACCGGGCAGCACGTCAGGCCCCGATGGCCGACAGCCACTCGCCGTAGAACAACGCCACCCCGAGCCCGCAGGCGATCGCGGTGAGCAACCAGAACCGGATGATCACCGTCGTCTCGGCCCAGCCGACCAGCTCAAAATGGTGGTGGAACGGCGCCATTCGGAACACCCGGCGCCCGGTGGTTCGGAAGGCCAGAATCTGCACCACCACCGAGGTCACCTCGGCGACGAACAACGCGCCGAGCACCACCGCCAGCACCTCGGTGCGGCTGGTGACCGACAGCCCGGCGATCATGCCGCCCAGCGCCAGCGACCCGGTGTCACCCATGAAGATCTTGGCGGGCGCGGCATTCCACCACAGGAAGCCGATGCATGCCCCCGCGGTCGCTGCGGCCAGCACCGCCAGATCCAGCGGGTCGCGGACGTTGTAGCAGCCCAGCCCCGGCGCGGTGGCGCAGGCGTTGCGGTACTGCCAGAAGGTGATCAGCACGTAGGCGGCGCTGACCATCGCCATGCTGCCGCCGGCCAGCCCGTCCAGGCCGTCGGTCAGGTTCACCGCGTTGGACCAGGCGCTGACGATCACCACGCAGAACAGCACGAACACCGCCGAACTCAAGGTGACCGTGGCGATCTCGCGCACATAGGACAGTTCCGGGCTGCCCGGAGTCAGCCCGTCGGCGTTGCGGAACTGCAGCACCAGGATGCCGAACAGCACCGCGGCAGTGAGCTGTCCGACCGTCTTGGCGGTCTTGTTCAGGCCGAGATTGCGCGAGCGCCGGATCTTGATCAGGTCGTCGACGAAGCCGACCCCGCCCAGCGCGGTGGCCAGCCCGAGCACCAGCAGCCCGGAGGCCGACGGGCCGTCGCCGTCGAGCGCGAGACCGACCAGGTGCGTGCCGAAGTAGCCGGCCCAGATGCCGGCCAGGATCGCCACCCCGCCCATCGACGGCGTTCCGCGCTTGGCCTTGTGGCTGGGCGGGCCGTCCTCGCGGATCTCGTGGCCGAGGCCCTGGCGGGTGAACAGCCTGATGAGCGCCGGGGTCAGCAGGATCGACACCGTCAGCGCGATGCCGACGGCGATCAGGATCAGTCTCATGAGGTGGGCTCCAACAGCGCCTCGGCCAGCGCCCCCAGACCCGCGGAGTTCGATGCCTTGACCAGAACGACATCACCGGGCTGCACTTCGGCGCGCAGTAATTCCAGGGCAGCGTCGGCGTCGTCGACCATGGTGGATTCCGAACCCCAGGATCCCTCCATGACCGCCCCGTGATGCATGGCGTTCATGGGCCTCCCGGTTCCGACGACGACGAGTCGACTGATATCTAAGCGCACGGCGAGTCGGCCGACGCGATCGTGCTCGGTTATCGACTCATCGCCCAGCTCCGCCATCTCACCCAGCACTGCCCAACTACGACGCCGTCCACCCGAGCGTGCCATCACGGCCAGTGCCTGCAGACCGGCCTTCATCGAATCCGGGTTGGCGTTGTACGCGTCGTTGACGACGGTCACGCCGTCGGCTCGGGTGTGCACCTCCATGCGGTGCCGCGACGCGGGGCCCGCGGTGGACAGCGCCGTGGCCACCTGAGCGGGTGTCGCTCCACATTCGAGTGCCACCGCGGCCGCACTCAGCGCGTTGCCGACCTGATGTTCGCCGTGCACGACCAGTTGCACCATGGCCGAGCCGACCGGCGATATCAGCGTGAAATGCGGCCGGGCCAGGACGTCGAGTTCGACATCCACAGCCCGGACATCGGCCGCGGCGGACTGCCCGACCCGCACCACCCGCGCGGCCGTCCTGGCTGCCATCTCCGCCACCATCGGATCGTCGGCGTTGAGGATCGCCACTCCGGAGGACGGAACCGCTTCTACCAGTTCACCTTTCGTGGCCGCGATGACCTCACGCGAGCCGAACTCACCCAGATGGGCCGTGCCGACGTTGAGCACCACCGCGATCGACGGCGGAGCAATCGCCGCCAGCGCGGCGATGTTGCCGGGATGGCGCGCCGACATCTCCAGGACCAGATAGTCGGTGTCCTCCGTCGCCCGCAGCACCGTCCACGGATGGCCGAGCTCGTTGTTGAACGATCCCGGCGGAGCCACCACCTCCCCGAGCGGGCGCAGCACCGCGGCGATCAGATCCTTCGTCGACGTCTTGCCCGACGAGCCGGTGACCCCGACGATCGTCAGCCCACCCGCGACCAGTTCGGTGGCGACGGCCGCGGCCAGCTTGGCCAGGGCGGCCAGCACGGCCGCGCCCGAGCCGTCGACGTCGTGTTCGAGCACCCCGGCCTGGGCGTCAATGGCCACTGAACTGCTGGTGGGCGGGACGACGATCGCGGGCACCCCGACCGGCCGCGCCGCGAGCACCGCCGCGGCCCCGGCCTCGACGGCGCCTTTGGCGAAGTCGTGACCGTCGGAGCGCGCGCCCGGCAGCGCCAGGAACAGCCCGCCGGGGCCGACCTTCCGCGAGTCGAACTCGACGGTCCCGGTGACGGTTCGGCGGGCGGCCTCCTCGGCGCTGATATCGGCGAGTTCGCCGCCGACGATCTCGGCGATCTGGGCGACGGTCAGCGCGATCATCGGGCGGCACCCCGTTCGTCGAGGGCGGCCGCGAGCTCGTCACGGTCGTCGAACGGCCGGGTCTGCCCGTTCGCGGTCTGCCCCTTCTCATGCCCCTTACCCGCGATGACCACGACATCCCCTTCGCGGGCCCAGGCCACGGCATGCCGGATCGCCGCGCGCCGGTCGCCGATCTCGACGACTTCAGCGCTTCCCTGCCCGGTGCCGGCAAGGATCGCCGCGCGAATGCTCTGCGGCTCCTCGTCGCGGGGGTTGTCGTCGGTGACGACCACCAGGTCGGCCAGCTCGGAGGCGATGCGGCCCATGGGTTCTCGCTTGCCAGGATCGCGGTCACCGCCCGCACCGAACACCACGGCGAGCCTGCCCCGCGGCCGCTTGAGGGTCTCCAGCACCGCCTGCAGCGCACCGGGTTTGTGCGCGTAGTCGACGACAGCCAGGAAGTCCTGGCCGCGCTCGACGCGTTCGAGCCGGCCGGGGACCGTGGCATCGCGCAGGCCCGGCGCGGCTTGCTCGGGTGACACCCCGACGGCGTCGAGCAGGGCCAGCGCGAGCAGCGCGTTGGCCACGTTGTAGCGACCGGGCAGCCCGATCCGCAGCCGGTGATGCACACCGACGGGGTCCACCGCGGTGAACTCCTGCCCGCCGCCGTCGAGCACCACCACATCCTCGGCGCGCCAGTTCGCGGGGTGGCCTTCGGCGGACACCGTGACCGCGTCGGCGGCGCGGCGGGCCATATTGCGGCCGGCCTCGTCGTCGACACAGATCACCGAGACGGCGGCATGCGCGGGCGAAGCCGGGTCGAACAACCGGGCCTTGGCCTCGAAGTAGGCGTCCATCGTCGGGTGGAAATCGAGGTGGTCGCGCGACAGGTTGGTGAACCCACCCGCGGCGAAGCGGATGCCGTCGGTGCGGCCGAGTTCCAGCGCGTGACTGGAAACCTCCATGACGGCGGTGTCGACCCCTCGCTCGGCCATCACGGCCAGCAGCGCCTGCAGGGCCGGGGCCTCCGGGGTGGTCAGCGCACTCGGCACGTCGGCCCCGGCGATCCGCACGCCGACGGTGCCGATCAGGCCGGGCGTCCGCTCGGCCGATTGCAGGCCCGCCTCGATCAGGTGGGTGGTGGTGGTCTTGCCGGACGTTCCGGTGACACCGATGACCACGACCCGATCCGACGGGTGGCCGTACACCGCCGCGGCCAGCTGCCCGAGCACCGTCCTGGGCGCGGGATGGACGAGAACCGGTACCGCGGGCGCGCCGAGCGTGCGCTGGATGACGGTCAGGCCTTCGGCGTCGGTGAGCACCGCGACGGCGCCGTTCTCGATGGCCACGCCCGTGTACTGGGCGCCGTGTGATGACGAGCCGGGCAACGCGGCGAACAGATCGCCGGCCCGTGCCTCCTGGCCGCGCAGAGTGACGCCGGTGATCGCCACCTCGGGAGCCACACCGCCGCCGGCGGGTACCGCGCCGACCCGGGCGGCCAGCGTCGGCAGGATCAGCGCCGGAGTGGTGCGGGGCCGCAGGGCATTGTTCATCGGGTTGTCACCCTACCGAGCAACTCGGCTCGCGCGGCTATGTGGCCTGCAGGATCAGCGGCGCGCCGGGGTCGGCCGAGAGCGGGACGTTCTGCCGCTGCAGCAGCCAGGCGGCGATGTTGTGGAACAGCGGCGCCGCCGAGTGACCGGGTGTGCCGTCCGGGTTGCGCTGCGGATTGTTCATCATGATGCCGATGACGTAGCGGGGATCGTCGGCGGGCGCCATACCGGCGAAGGTGATCCAGTAGACGTCGCTGTAGTAGCAGCCGCAGGCCGGGTTGATCTGCTGCGCGGTGCCGGTCTTGCCGGCGATCTGGTAGCCGTCGACAGCAGCCGGCGCGCCGGTGCCCTGCTGGTACCCCATCGGGTCGCGCTGCACGATGGCGCGGAACATGTTCCGCACGGTGCGGGCGGTCTCGGGCGAAACGACCCGGATGCCTGCCGGTTGCGGCTCATCGGTGCGAGTGCCGTCGGCAGCGATGGTGGACTTGACGATTCGCGGCGGGATACGGACCCCGTCATTGGCGATGGTCTGGTACATCCCGGTCATCTGCAACAGCGTCATCGAAAGACCCTGTCCGATGGGCAGGTTCGAGAACGTGCTGCCCGACCACTGGTCGATCGGCGGCACCAGGCCGGCGCTCTCGCCGGGCAACCCGACGTTGGTGCGCTGGCCGAGCCCGAACTTGCCGAGCATGTCGTAGTACCGCTCCGGCCCGATCCGCTGCGCGAGCATCAGAGTGCCGACGTTGGAGGACTTCCCGAACACGCCGGTCGTGGTGTACGGCATCACGCCGTGGTTCCATGCGTCGCCGACGGTGACGCCGCCCATGTTGATCGACCCGGGTACCTGAAGCACCTCGTCGGGGTTCGACAGCCCGTACTCGATCACCGATGAGGCAGTGACGATCTTGTTGACCGACCCGGGCTCATAGGGCGAGGTGACCGCCAGATTGCCCATCTGCTTGTCCTGCTGGCGCCCGATGTCCTGACTGGGGTCGAAGGTGTTGTCGTTCGACATCGCCAGCACTTCACCGCTTTTCGCGTCCAGCACGACTGCGGACACGTCCTTGGCGCCAGACAGGTCCTTGGCCTGCTGGACCTGCTGCTGCACGTAGTACTGGATGTCGTCGTCGATGGTGAGCTGAATGGTGGAGCCGTTCACCGCGTCGTGCTTGTTGCGGTAGCTGCCGGGGATGACCACCCCGTCGGACCCGCGGTCGTAGGTGATCGACCCGTCGGTGCCCGACAGCTTCCCATCCATCGAGTCCTCGAGGCCGAGCAGGCCGTGGCCGTCCCAGTCGATGCCACCGACGAGGTTGGCCGCCAGCGCACCACCGGGGTACTGCCGCAGATCTTGGCGCTCGGCGCCGATTTCGGGGAACTTCTTGGTGATCGCATCGGCGATCGCCGGGTCGACGGCGCGGGCGAGGTAGACGAAGGTCTCGTTGCTGCGCAGCTTCTTGAGCAGGGTGGCCGCATCGGGCTTGTTACCCAGCTTGCCCGCCACCTCGGTGGCGATCTGGGTGAGCCGCTTGTCGGGATCCGGTGCGGCGGGCGACTTCTCCTTGGCCTCGGCCAGTTGCTTGCGGATCTTGACCGGCTGGAAGGTCAGCGCCCTCGCCTCGATGGTGAACGCGAGCTTGTCGAAGTTGCGGTCGACGATGCTGCCGCGGACGGCCTTTTCGACGTCGGTCACCTTGAGCTGTCCGGCGGCCTCGGCGCGCAGACCGGCAGCCTGGGGCACCTGGAGGTTGAACAGCTGGACGGCCGCGACACCGAGCGCGAGAAAGATGACCATGTTGCCCGCCCGATGGCGGAACACGAATGATGCTGTGCGGCTGCCGCTTTCGACGAGTTCGCGGGTGCGGCGCGCCTTGGCCGAGCGGCCGGGTCCCGGATCGGGCTGGGTCTTGACCACCCGGGAGCGCTGGCGCGTGGCCTTCGCCGGTCCGGTGACCTTGTCGGACTTGTCCCGACGACTCACTGGCCCGCTCCGGCGGGCGCGACGGGCGCGACCGGCACGGCTTGGGCGACATCAGGGGTCACCGCCGGCGGGGCGGCGTCGGCCGGGGCAGCCAGCGGTGCGGGCTGCGGGACTCCGGCGGGCACGGCCAGCACACCGGGCTGGGGTGCCAGAGCGGGCAGCATCGGCGCACCGGGCAGCGGGACTGCACCAGGTACGGCCACCGCAGCGGGCGGTAGAACAGTTCCGGGCGGGACCGTCACGGCTCCGGGCGGCAAAGTCACTGCACCATTGAACGGCAGCGTGGCGAGCGGAGTCGGTACGACACGCACGGGAACCTCGGGCGAACTTCCCGGCTTCGGTGCGGGCGCGGCGGGCGGGGCGGGCGCGGCCGGGGGTGCCGGCACCGCGTCGGGCAGCTTGTTGTTCAGCGGTGGCGGCGGTGCGCCCTCGGCGGGCTTGGGCTTGCCGACCACCGTCCAGTTGCCCGTCGGGTCCTGCACCAGGTGGGCAGTGTCCTTCGACGGGATCATGCCCAGATTGCGTGCGGACTCGGCCAGGGCGGGCGCGGACTCGGCCTCGAGCACATCGCGCTCCAGCGCTTCTTTCTGTTGCGAGAGCGCCTCGTTCGTGGAGCGCGCGGCGCCCAGTTGATAGGACCGCTGCGCGGCATCGGTGGACAACCACAGCGTGACGGCCAGACCGATCCCGAGCGACCCGATCACCAGGACGACGAACGGGACCTTCGTCATCAAGGTCTGCGGGCGCAGATCGATGCCGGCGAGCCGGGCGATCAGTCGATCGCGTAATGGCGGCCGGACAACCTTGGGGGCCTTGGCCTTACGCGCCTTCGCCCGAGCCTTGGCCTGGCTGACGTTCTTGGCCCGTGCCGGGCGTTCGGCGGGCCGGGCGACGGGTGCGGTCTGCGGGCCCTGGCGCAGCGCGCGGGGCTCGTGGGGCCGGCGCGCCGACGTGCGCGCGGGCCGCGCCGCGCTCTCGGCGCCGCGACGGCGCGCGGTTGCGGTCGTGCCTTTCTTGGCGGCCTTCTTCGGGTCCTCTTTCTTGCCCCGCTTGGCTTCGCTCTTGGCCTCGCGACGGTCCCCCGGACCCGCTGGCTTACGCCCGACCTTCATCAGTTCTTCCCTCCCCGTCGAGGATTGCCCGGCATCACGCGTTGCAGTGCCCGCAGCCGGACCGGCGCACTGCGCGGATTACGTTCGATCTCGTCTGCGTCGGCCCGCTCGGCGCCACGGGTGATCGCGCTGAATTCCGGCTCGTAGCCGGGCAATTCGACGGGCAGCCCCGCCGGTGACCGGGAGGCCGTCGCCGCGGCGAACGTGGTCTTGACGATCCTGTCCTCCAGCGACTGGTACGACATCACCACGATGCGCCCGCCCTCGCGCAGCGCGTCCAGGGCCGCGGGCAGCGCCTCCGACAGCGAGTCCAGCTCGGCGTTGACCGCGATTCGCAATGCCTGAAAGGTCCGCTTCGCGGGATGACCGCCGGTGCGTCGGGCCGGTGCCGGGATGCCGGCGTAGACGATCTCGACGAGCTCGCCGGTGGTGGACAGCGGTGCCCGCTGGCGGCGCTCGACGATCAGCCCCGCGATCCGGTGGGCGAACTTCTCCTCGCCGAAGCGGCGCAGGATGTCGGTCAGCTCTTTGCGGTCGTAGGTGTTGAGGATCTCGGCGGCGGTCAGCGGGGCGTCGGTGTCCATCCGCATGTCCAGCGGCGCGTCCTTGGCGTAGGAGAACCCGCGCTCGACCTGGTCGAGCTGCATCGAGGAAACGCCGAGATCGAGCAGCACGCCGTCGATGGAATCCGAAGGCGTGCAACCGGCTTCGACCAACGCGTCGGCGATGCCGTCGTAGCGGGTGTGGACCAGGGTGATCCGGTCGGCGAACGGCGCCAGCCGGGCGCCCGCGATGGCCAGCGCACCGGGGTCGCGGTCGAGGCCGATCAGGCGCAGCTCGGGGAATTGGGTCAGGAAGCGTTCGGCGTGCCCGCCCGCGCCCAGTGTGCCGTCGACGAGGATCGCTCCCGGGCGGGCCAGCGCGGGGGCCAAGAGCTCGACACAGCGGTCCAGCAGGACGGGGACGTGGCCCCCATGGCGGGATTCGGGGCCGGATTCGTCAACCACGACGGGACCTCCGGATGAATGTGGGCGCGCCCCTGAATCGAGGTCCCTGTCCGAGATCGCGAACCTGGCGTTGGGGAAGTACGTCAGGGTCGGTTCGGGCAGAGGCCACGATGCACGGGCTACCTCCGGCTGGGCGGCCAGCTCAGATGATGTCGCTGAGTGCTTCATCGCTGGCCGCGGAGAAGTTCTCTTCGTGGGTTTCTTGGTATTCCTGCCAGGCCTGGGCATCCCAGATCTCGAGGAAGTCGACGGCGCCGATCACCACGCAGTCCTTGGACAGGTTGGCGTAGCGCCGATGGTCCGCGGACAGCGTGATCCGGCCCTGGGAGTCGGGATGCTGCTCATCGGTGCCGGCGGCCAGGTTGCGCAGGAACGCACGCGCCTCAGGATTGCTGCGCGAGGTCTGCGTAGCCCGCCGGGCCAGCTGTTCGAACTCCGCACGCGGGTAGACAGCCAGGCTGTGATCTTGGCTCTTGGTGACCATCAACCCTCCTGCCAGTGCGTCGCGGAACTTGGCGGGCAGTGTCAGCCGCCCTTTGTCGTCGAGCTTGGGCGTGTAGGTGCCGAGAAACATGCTGTGCACATCTCCTTGCTCCTACCGCCCCGGAGCCGTCGCCCCGTTAACCGCCACAATACCCCACAATCCCCCACTTTGCTCCACATAATGCATCGATTTCGGCCCACATCCACCACTGTCTGCCACCGCAAGCAGTTCTTGGCCCGCCAGCGCTCTCCGGTGGGCACCAAAAGTCCAGCTCAGCGCCCGGTGGGGCGGAGTGGGGAGGGTTGGAGGCACAAAAAACGGGGCAGCCGGCTGGCTACCCCGTATGCGTGAAGCTGCTGCTCACTCGTCGAAACGACGCCGGAAGCGATCCTCCATGCGGCTGGTGAACGATCCGCCGCCACCCTTGGCCTTGCGCTGACGCGAGCCAGACGATGGGGACGGGCCGGACTTGTCCCGCCCACCGGCGACGCGCGGGCCGGTGATCGCGAACACGACGCCGCCGAACATCACCACGAAGCCCACGACCGAGAGGATCGGGAAGCTGCCGATCATGGTGGCTTTGAACGCCACACCGGCGACCAGCATCGCCAGACCGATCACGAACAGGCCGGCACCCTGAAGCCGTCTACGCGTGGAGGGAGCCCGCAGAGTTCCGCCTCGTACGCTCGAGGCGAACTTGGGATCCTCGGCGTAGAGAGCGCTCTCGATCTGATCGAGCATGCGCTGCTCATGATCGGAGAGTGGCATTCGTCCCTCCTTGCCGACGCGGCCGGTCACGATTCCGATAAAACTTGGCTGCCCAGCGATTCCCCGGGCAACTAACCAAATGATACGAGCTGAAGGTGCGCCGTACCACCTAGTTGGTCCACCCGATTGTAGCTGTGTCCAGGGGTTGTTCTGTTCCCGCCATCATCACGTAAGAGGCCCGTCATCACCTCACCGGTGCAGGCCCGGCCGGGACTGCACCGATAATGGCCGTACACCCATGACTGATCAGCAGACTCCGAAGGGCACCGAGGCGTTGGCGACTTTCCTCATCGATCTGTCGGCCAACGACATGGCGCAGCGCCTCCAGGACGCCCTGACCGTGTACGTCGATGCCATGCGCTACCCCCGTGGCACCGAGAGCCAGCGCGCCGCGATGTGGCTCGAGCACACCCGGCGACAGGGCTGGAAAGCCGTTGCGGCGGTCGAGACCGACACCGCCGTCGGCGAGCAGGCCAGCGCCGAGGCGCTCGACGGCGCTCCCCTGCTCGGCATCGCGTACGGCTACTGCGGAGCTCCGGACCAGTGGTGGCAGCAGCAGGTGGTGGCGGGCCTGCACCGGATCGGCGTGCCGGCCGAGGAAGTGGGCCGGCTGATGGGCAACTACTTCGAGCTCACCGAGCTGCACATCCACCCGAGCGCCCAGGGCCGGGGCCTTGGCGAGGCCCTGGCCCGGCGGCTGCTGACCGGCCGCAGCGAGGCCCACGTGCTGCTGTCCACCCCGGAGATCATCGGCGAGGCAAACCGCGCATGGCGGCTGTACCGGCGGTTGGGCTTCACCGACGTGATCCGCGGTTACCACTTCGCCGGCGACCCGCGCGCGTTCGCCATTCTGGGCCGCAGCCTCCCGCTTTAGCGCGAATCTGGCACGATACCCACGTGCGCGACCGATCCCGCCGCCTGCGCTTACGCGCCGTGGCGTTGCTGCTGCTCCTCGTGGCGCCATTGGCGGTCGGCTGCGTGCGCGTGCACGCCTCGATCACGGTGTCGCCTGACGATCAGGTTTCCGGCCAGATCCTGGCCGCGGCGAAACCGCGCGATTCCGACGACCAGGGTCCGCAGTTCGACCTCAATGTGCCGTTCAGCCAGAAGATTTCGGTGTCGAAGTACGACACCGACGACTACGTCGGCTCCCAGGCGGTGTTTTCCAACCTGAGCTTCTCCGAGGTGCCGCAGCTGGCCAACCTCAACCGCGAGGCGGCCGGCGTCGACATCTCGCTGCGGCGGGCGGGAAATCTGGTGATCCTCGAAGGCCGAGTCGACCTGACCAGCGTCAGCGATCCCGACGCCGATGTGGAGCTGACGGTGTCCTTCCCCGGCGAAGTGACGTCGACCAACGGCGACCGGATCGACACCGACGTCGTCGAGTGGAAGCTCAAGCCGGGTGTCGTCTCCACGATGAGCGCCCAGGCCCGCTACACCGATCCCAGCACCCGCTCGTTCACCGGCGCGGCACTGTGGCTCGGGCTCGGCGCGCTGGTGGTCTGCGGCGTGATCGGGTCGCTGGCATGGGTCAGCCGGGACCGCTCACCCCGATTCGCCAACGCTGATCAAAGCGAGAGCTAGCCGCTTGGTGGGGCAAAGTTCCCCCGACGCCTTACTCTGGTTGCGCACCCACCCTCGTACACAGAAAGGGGCGCCGCGCTGAGCGTCGAAGCAGCAGCCCCGTCGGCCGTCCAGCTGGCCGGCGCCGTCACCGATCAACTGCGGGGATACCTGGCAGGCCGCCGGGCCGACGCCGCGTACATCGGCACCGACTACGACGGGCTCATCGCCGCTCTCGAGGACTTCGTCCTGCGTGGTGGCAAACGAGTCCGCCCGGCCTTCGCCTACTGGGGATACCGCGCGGTGACCGCCGAGCCCGACGCGAGCGTGGACGACGGGATCCTGCTGCTGTTCTCGGCACTGGAGCTGCTGCACGCCTGCGCCCTGGTCCACGACGACGTCATCGACGATTCGGCGACCCGGCGCGGCTGGCCCACCGCCCACGTCCACTTCACCGACCTGCACCGCAGCCGCGGCTGGCGCGGGGACTCGGTGCAGTTCGGCCGGTCGGCGGCCATCCTGCTGGGTGACCTGTCGCTGGTGTGGGCCGATGACATCGTCGCCGGGGTGGATCTGCCCGTCGCCGACCAGCGCCGCGTCTGGCGGGTGTGGTCCGACATTCGCACCGAGGTGCTCGGCGGCCAATACCTCGACATCGTCGCGGAATCCAGTGGCGCCGAGTCGATCGAGTCGGCGATGAACGTCAACACCTACAAGACCGCGTCGTACACGATCTCGCGACCGCTGCAGCTGGGCGCGGCGGCCGCCGCCGACCGACCCGACGTGCAGCGAATCTTCTACGAGCTCGGCACCGATCTGGGTGTCGCGTTTCAGCTGCGCGACGACGTGCTGGGCGTGTTCGGCGATCCCGCGGTGACGGGCAAGCCGTCGGGCGACGACCTGCGGTCCGGCAAGCGCACCGTCCTGTTGGCCGAGGCTCTGGAGCGGGCTACCGCGGCCGACCCCGACGCCGCCGATCGGCTGCGCGCCGGCATCGGCACCGAGCTCACCGACGGCGCGGTCCGCCAGCTGTGCGACATCATCGAATCGGTCGGCGCACTGGCCGCGGTGGAAAGCCGCATCGAACTGCTGACCAACCACGCGCTGGGTCTGCTCGAGAGCGGGCCGATCAACGCGCCGGCCAAGGCCGGCCTGACCGAACTCGCGAGATTGGCCGCCAACCGGTCGGCCTAGACCCATGTCCGCGATCGCTCCCACTCCCCCCAAACCGCAGGCCGGTCTCGCACGCCTGGCGGCCTTCACCGCCGGCGACGAGGGCCGGCCGGCGCTGCTGGGGTTCCTCGGCGCGGTGCTGATCACGCTCGGCGGGCTCGGCGCCGGGAGCACCCGCCAGCACGACCCGCTGCTCGAGTCGATTCACTTGTCCTGGCTGCGATTCGGCCACGGCCTGGTGGTGTCCTCAGTGCTGCTGTGGGGCGGCGTGGTGCTGATGCTGGTGGCGTGGCTGTGGGTTGGCAGGCGCGTCGTAGAGCCCGGCAGCGAGGTCAGCGACTACACGATGATCGCGACCACCGGCTTCTGGCTGGCGCCGCTGCTGCTGAGCGTCCCGCTGTTCAGCCGCGACACCTATTCCTATCTGGCGCAGGGCGCGCTGCTGCGCGACGGTCTCGACCCGTATGCCGTCGGGCCGGTGGAGAACCAGAACTCGTTGTTGGACAACGTCAGCCCGATCTGGACGACCACCACCGCCCCCTACGGACCGGCATTCATCCTGGTGGCCCGCTTCGTCACCACCCTGGTCGGCGACCATGTGGTGGCGGGCACGATGCTGCTGCGGCTGTGCATGCTGCCCGGGTTGGCGATGCTGATCTGGGCGGCCCCCCGGGTGGCGCGCCACATCGGCGCGAACGGTGCGGTGGCCCTGTGGATTTGCGCGCTGAACCCGCTGGTGATCATTCACCTGATGGGAGGGGTGCACAACGAGATGCTGATGGTCGGGCTGATGATGGCCGGCATCGCGCTGACCTTCGCGCGCCACCACGCCGCGGGCGCGATGCTGATCGCCATTGCCGTCGCGGTCAAAGCCACCGCGGTATTGGCATTGCCGTTCATGGTGTGGGTGTGGATGCGGCACCTGCGCGCCGACCGAAAGATGGGCGCCGTCAAGGCTTTCACGACGGCGTCGGCGGCGTCGGTGGCGATCTTCGTTGCGGTGTTCGCGGTGCTGTCCTGGGTGGCAGGGGTGGGCCTCGGCTGGCTGACCGCACTGGCCGGCTCGGTGAAGATCATCAACTGGCTGACCATCCCGACGGCGGTCGCGAACCTCACCAACGCGATCGGCGGGCTCTTCCTACCGGTGAACTTCTACGCCGTCCTCGATGTCACCCGGATCGCCGGCATCATCATCATCGCGGTGTCACTTCCGCTGCTGTGGTGGCGGTTTCGCCACGACGACCGCGAAGCGCTGATGGGCATCGCATGGGCCATGCTGATGGTCGTGCTGTTCGTGCCCGCAGCGCTGCCCTGGTACTACACCTGGCCGCTGGCGGTGATGTCGGCGCTGGCGCAGTCCCGTGCGGCGATCGCGCTGATCGCCGGGTTCTCCACCTGGATCATGGTGATCTTCAAGCCGGACGGTTCGCACGGCATGTACTCGTGGATCCACGTGCTGCTGGCCACCGCCTGCGCGCTGGCCGCGTGGTATTCGCTCAGTAAGCCATGGCCTGAGCGCGCCGGACCACCTCGCGGGCCTGGTGAGCATCCAGCGCATCTACCGGACGGGCATTGCTGATCGACTCTTTCGTCCCGTCACGGGTCACCGTCAGGGAGGGATCGGCGGTGAACAGCCAGCGCAGGATCTCGGTGTCGCGATAGCCGCCGTCGCGCAGCACGGCCAGCAGGCCGGGCAGGCTCTTGACCACGCCGCCGTGCGCATTGATGAAGACCTTGGGGATCATCGGGACGCCGCCGCGCTTGACCGCGACCAGGTGGCCCTCGCGCAATTGCTGGTGCACCTTGGTCACCGGGATACGCAACAACTCGGCGACTTCCGGAAGGCTGTAGAGGGGCTCGTCGGGATCCAGAACATCGTCACCGGCAGGAATGCTGCTCACCCGCTCCAGTCTAGGCCGACGGTCCCCGCGGATACCATGTCTGCGTGACGTCGGACCCCCTGATGGGCGTGTTGCTGGAAGGCCGGTACCGCGTCGACGCCAAGATCGCGACCGGCGGAATGTCGACGGTGTACCGCGGTCTGGACGTCCGCCTGGACCGGCCGGTGGCGCTGAAGGTGATGGATGCGCGCTACGCCAGCGACAGCCAGTTCCTGACCCGCTTCCAGCGTGAGGCCCGCGCAGTGGCCCGCTTGAAAGATCCCGGGCTGGTCGCGGTGTACGACCAGGGGCTGGACGGCAGCCATCCGTTCCTGGTGATGGAACTCGTCGAGGGCGGCACACTGCGGGAGCTGCTGCGCGAGCGCGGCCCGATGCCCCCGCACGCCGCCGCCGCGGTGCTGCGCCCGGTTCTCGGTGGCCTGGCCACCGCCCATCACGCCGGGCTGGTACACCGCGACGTCAAACCCGAGAACGTGCTGATCTCCGATGACGGCGAGGTCAAGCTCGTCGACTTCGGCCTGGTACGCGCGGTGGCCGAGGCGGGTATCACTTCGACCAGTGTCATCCTGGGCACCGCGGCCTACCTGTCCCCCGAACAGGTCAGCAGCGGCGCGGCCGACGCGCGCAGCGATGTCTACGCCGTGGGGATCCTGGCCTACGAATTGATCACCGGCACAACACCGTTCACCGGCGATAATCCACTGACCGTGGCCTATCAGCGGATGGACAACGACGTGCCGGTGCCCAGCACGGTGATCACCGGCGTGCCGCGCCAGTTCGACGAGTTCATCGCGCGGGCCACCGCGCGCAACGCCGAGGAGCGGTTCGCGGACGCCGAGGAGATGGCCGAGGATCTCGACGCGATCGCCGGTGAGTTGGCGCTCCCGAAATTCCGGGTGCCCGCACCGAAGAACTCCGCGCAGCACGCCGCGGCCACCGCCTTCCACAGCAGGCCCACCGACGATTACCGGGCCGCCCCGCCTGCCTTGCCACCCCCGCCTCCCCCGCCGGCGGTCAAGAATCCGACCCGGCAGCTCATCCGCGACCCGCAGGACTGGCAGCCCACCCCGGCTGAGGACGAAAGCCCGGAATTGGCAAGTCAATTCGCCGGTATCGACATCAATGAGTTCATCTGGGAACGTCAGCGCGCCCGGCGCTCAGTGGTGTTCTGGGTGCTGATCGTGGTGCTGCTGACCGGCGGCGTGGCCGCCGCCGGCTGGATGTTGGGCACCAATATCGCCGCCCTGATCTAGGCCCGAACCGACCCTCTTGACAATCACTACACTCGTAGTGATACTCAAATTCATCTGATGATGAATTTGAGGAGGCGACGGACATGACCGCACCTGACCTGGGCGTCCTGATCGTGGGCGCAGGTCCGACCGGACTACTGCTGGCCAACGAACTCGTCCGGCACGGCGTCACGCCGCGGATCATCGATCGCGCTCCGCAGGCGGCGACCACGTCCCGTGCTCTCGTCGTCCAGCCGAGAACGCTGGAGATCCTCGACGACCTCGGCATCGCCGAGCAGGCTTTCGCGGCCGGCACCGCGGCCTCAGAGCTCACCATCACGTTCGCGGACAAGACCGTCGACGTGGACTTCGCCGGCCAGCTGACCGGACCGCAGAACCTCACCGCCTACCCCGAGCCGCGCACGCTCTCCCAGCACGACACCGAACGCATCCTGACCGACCTGCTGTCCCGGCACGGCGTCGAGATCGAACGCGGTGTGGCACTCACCGACTTCACCCAGGACGGCGACGGGGTGACCGCGTCGCTGCGCCACGGGGACGGCGCGACGGAATCGGTGCGCTGCCAGTGGCTCGCCGGGTGCGACGGCGCGCACAGCGCAGTGCGCAAGGCCAGCGGCATCCCGTTCTCCGGCGACACCTACCGCGACGAGTTCATCATGGCCGACGCCGAACTCGACTGGAAGCTACCGCACGGCGGACTCTACGGATTCCCTAGTCCGGCAGGTATTTTCGCGGCGTTCTCGATGCCCGGCACCAACCGTTATCGGATCTTCGGAAACTTCCCGCCGGGCCCGGACGGCCCGAGTGCGGAGTACAGCGAACCCACTCATGACGAGTTCCAGGCCATGGTCGACGAGCGAGTTCCCTTCCCCGCCACCGTCGTCAAGGAATTCTGGGTCACCCGCTATCGGGTGCACAGCCGCACGGTGCCGCGCTACCGCGACGCACGGATCTTCCTCGTCGGCGACGCCGCTCATGTGCACAGCCCCGCGGGCGCACAGGGCATGAACACCGGCATCCAGGACGCCTACAACCTCGGCTGGAAGCTCGCGTTCGTGGTGCGGGGGCTGGCCGACGAGTCGTTGGTGGACAGCTACAACGCCGAGCGGCACCCGATCGGTGTTCAACTTCTCAAGACCACCGACCGGATGTTCTCGGTGTTCGGCGGGCAGAATCCGTTGGCGCGCTTGGCCCGTGGCCGGGTCGCGCCCGTGCTGGCCAGCCACGTGCTGTCCCGCGGGTGGGTGCGCAGGCGCTTCATCGGACTGCTGGCGCAGCTGCGGCTGCACTATCCGGACAGCCCGCTGAATGCGCAGGACGGTTCGGACTGGCACGACGCCCCCGCGCCCGGCGACCGCGCGCGCGAGGCCGACGTGCTGATCGACGGCAACCGGGGGCGCCTCTACGACGTGTTCCGCGGGACACACCACACCGTGCTGCTGTTCACCGGACTCGACGACGAGGCGCGGCCCGCCATCGAACTGTGCCGGATCGCAGAACAACTCGAGCAGGAGAATCCGGGGCTGGTGAAAGCGCGGGTGGTCACCGCCGAGCGCTTCGCCGATCACCCTGCCGCCCTTGGTGATCCGACCCGCTCGGCGCACCGTCAGTACGGGATGACCACACCGGGCGCGTTCGTGATCCGGCCGGACAAGTACATCAGCTACCGAGGCCGGCCGGCCGAACTAGTCGCGCAGCATCTCCGCTACCAGGAACGCCAGCTCCAGTGACTGCTGGGTGTTCAGGCGCGGGTCGCAGGCCGTCTCGTAGCGGCCGGCCAGATCGGTGTCGGAGATATCCTGTGCGCCACCAAGGCATTCGGTGACGTTCTCGCCGGTGATCTCCACATGCATGCCGCCGGGATGAGTGCCCAGCGCGCGGTGCACCTCGAAGAAGCCCTGTACCTCGTCGACGATGCGGTCGAAGTGGCGGGTCTTGTAACCCGTCGAGGACTCGTGGGTGTTGCCGTGCATCGGGTCGCACTGCCAGATCACGTGGTGACCCGAGGCCTGCACCTTCTCGATGATCGCCGGCAGCACGTCGCGAACCTTGCCGTTGCCCATCCGGCTGACCAGCGTGAGCCGGCCGGGCTCGTTGTTCGGGTCGAGGCGCTCGACGTACTCCACCGCCAGTTCCGGTGAGGTGGTCGGGCCGATCTTGATGCCGATTGGGTTGGCGATCACCTCGGCGAACGCGACGTGGGCGCCGTCGAGCTGGCGGGTGCGCTCCCCGATCCAGACGTAGTGCGCCGACAGGTCGTAGAGCTTAGGCCCACCTGCGGCTTCGGCGTCCATCCGCAGCATCGCGCGCTCGTAGTCCAGCACCAGCGCCTCGTGGCTGGCATAGATATCGGCGGTGTCCAGGTTGCGGTCGTTGACCCCGCAGGCCGTCATGAACCGCAGGCCACGGTCGATCTCACCAGCCAGCGCCTCGTAGCGGGCACCGGCGGGTGAGGTGCGGACGAATTCGCGGTTCCAGTCGTGCACCGCGTGCAGCGACGCCAGCCCGGACGACGTCAGCGCGCGCACCAGGTTCATCGCGGCGCTGGCGTTGGCGTAGGCGCGTACCAGGCGGGACGGATCGTGTTCGCGCACAGCGGCATCCGGGGCAAAGCCGTTGACCATGTCACCGCGGTACGACTTCAGCCCCAGCGCGTCGGTGTCCGACGAGCGCGGCTTGGCGTACTGGCCGGCGATCCGGGCCACCTTCACCACCGGCATGCTCGCGCCGTAAGTCAGGACCACAGCCATCTGCAGCAGCGTGCGGATATTGGCGCGGATGTGCGGCTCGGTGTTGTCGACGAAGGTCTCGGCGCAGTCGCCACCCTGGAGCAGGAACGCCTTGCCCAGGGCCACGTCGGCCAGTTGCGACTTCAGCTTCTCGATCTCGGAGGGCACGGTGACCGGCGGCACGCTCTCGAGCACCGTCCGCATCGCGGCGGCCTGCTCGGGATCCCAGCTGGGCTGCTGCAGCGCCGGCTTGCTCAGTGCCGCATCGAGGCGTCCGCGCAGGTCAGCCGGGAGCGGCGGCAGCGACGGCAGCTGTTCGATCGGTACATCAACGGTCCAGTTCACCCGTCCATGGTAACGGGGTGGCGAACTCGTTTTTA
This sequence comes from Mycobacterium sp. BK086, assembly GCA_004362315.1. Classification (GTDB taxonomy): domain Bacteria; phylum Actinomycetota; class Actinomycetes; order Mycobacteriales; family Mycobacteriaceae; genus Mycobacterium. The sequence goes on along the minus strand of SNWL01000005.1, from coordinate 222,344 downwards.
CCGCTCGGCGGCGGCGGAGCCGACGTCCACGCCGGTGGTCATCAGCACATACCTGCGCCGGTTGTGCTGAGCGTCGACCAGGGCGTCGTGGGTGTCATGCGGCCGCGGTGGCATCCGGGGGCAGCCGCGCTCCTCCCAGAACTGCCGCAGCTCCCGGGTGAACCGCGGGATCTGCGGCGGCAGGCTGGTCATCGGCCCCCACAGCTGGCACAGCGCGACGTGGTCGTAGGCGGCCACCCAGGCCCACAGCTCGATCGGCTCGTCACCGTCGATCGCGAAGAACTCCTCGAGGCCCTCCCGGATCTGGCGGCGGGACTGCCACAGCTGCGACGACGGGCTCGGCAGTTTCGGAAGCACGTTGTTACGCACCCACTTACCGGCGGACTCGGGATCGAACTCGGTGGAGATCGCGTAGTACTCGCGCCCGTCCTCGGCCACCACCCCGATCGAGATCAGGTCGATGATCCGGCCGTTGTCGATGAATTCCGTGTCGTAGAAGAAGCGCACTGGCCGCACCCTATCCTGACGTCTCGCCCCGCGGCGGCGGAGCCGGCGCCGCGTGGATCTCCTTGTCGAGTTCGGCGTCCACCTCGGCGTCGGCCGGGAAGCTCGGCTCACCGGCGATGATGTGTTGCAGCCAGAGCTTGGCCTGCACGACGGGGCGGCGCATGTAGCGCTCGCGCTCCAGTGCCTTGTGCATCTTTCTGGGCTTGTCCTGGTAACGCCACCGCGCCCACGGCGCGTGCGGACGCGACAGCCGGATCGCGCCGATGAACAACAGCGGGGTGAAGAACATGCCGACCAGGCCCGTCCAGACCTTGCCCTTGAGCAGGACGACCACCGCCAGCGCCAGGGTCAGTGCTGCCAGAACGACGACGACCGTGCGGGCCGCGATCGAATCGTCCGCGCGCCAGAATCCGATGTCGAAGAAGGACAGCGGGTTGAAACCCATGATCAACAGGCCGGCCACGGCGATCGCGGCGAACACCGCGTCCACCGAGGTGCGGCCGTCCTCGGCCCAATACACGTCCTGCAGGTGCAGGATGAGCGCGAACTCGTCCAGAACGAGCGCCGCGCCGATCCCGAAAATGATTGCCGCAGCGGTGAATTCACCAACACCGCCCTCGGTGGCCAAGGTCACCATGGTGACCCCGGAGACCATCACCAACACGACACCGATCACGACGTGGTGGATGTGCAGCCCACCGCCGGCGGAGATGTTGCGCGGCTGCCACCACTTGCGGGGCGCATCGTTGCCGGCGTTGTGGCGGATGTAGCGCACGATCGTCCGGGTCACGAAGAACGTGCAGATGAACGCGATCAGACACCACATCAGCGGCACGCGCCCGGGGGCGACGACGTCGAAGTGCAGGTGAAAGGGCACGGGGTCAGAAGATACGCCCGATCAACCCTGATAGGGGCCGCCACGGCCGGGATAACACCCGGCGCGTCGCACCGCACCGATACTCTGATGGCGACATGAGTATGCGGCGGTTACCCGATCTGGGCAGTGAGGCGGCGAGGCCCTGGCTGACCGCGGGATGGCGAGTGACGCAGGTCACCATCGTCGCGCTGGTGCTCAACGCCGGTTGGTTGTTGTTCGGCAAGATCCCCTACCGCATCGACATCGAGGTCTACCGCATGGGCGGGCAGGCCTGGCTGGACGACCGGCCGCTGTATGCCGGCGACGCGATGTTCCACACGCTGGCCGGGCTGGACCTGCCGTTCACCTACCCCCCGCTGGCGGCGATCGTGTTCAGCCCGTTCGCCTGGATGTCGCTGCCGGTGGCCAGCGTGACCATCACGGTGATCACGCTGATGCTGGTCCTGCTGTCCACCTGGATCGTGCTGAGCCGGCTGGCGGTGTGGCCGGTCTCGGCGCTCACCAAGGAGCCTGCGTGGCTGCGCCGGGCCTGGCTGACGGCCGGCATCGTGGCGCTGGCGGTGATGTACCTCGAGCCGATCGACGCCAACTTCGACTTCGGCCAGATCAACGTGGTGCTGATGACGCTGGTGATCGCCGACTGCCTGCCGCGCCGCACCCCGTGGCCGCGCGGGATGCTGCTGGGCATCGCGATCGCCCTCAAGCTGACGCCCGCGGTGTTCCTGCTGTACTTCGTCCTGCGCCGGGACGGCCGGGCCGCCCTGACCGCGGTCGGCACGTTCATCGGCGCCAGCCTGCTGGGGTGCGCGCTGGCCTGGCGCGATTCGGCGGAGTACTGGACCACGACGATCCTGCACACCGACCGGATCGGCAGCGCGGCACTGAACACCAACCAGAACATCGCCGGCGCGCTGGCCCGGCTGGGGCTGGACAAGAGCACCCACTTCATCCTGTGGACGCTGGCGTGCTTCGCCGTGCTGGCCCTGACGATCTGGGCCGTCCGGCGGGTGCTGATCGCACGGGAACCCACGCTGGCGCTGATGTGCGTGGCGCTGTTCGGGCTGGTGGTGTCCCCGGTGTCGTGGTCGCACCACTGGGTGTGGGCGCTGCCGACGGTCATCACCGGCGCGGTGCTCGCCTACCGTCGCCGAAACGTCGCGCTCGGCGTGGTCACCGCGATCGGCGTGGTGCTGATGGTCTGGATTCCGCTCGAACTGCTGCCCAAGCACCACGAGGAGACGGCGTCGTGGTGGCGCCAGTTGCTCGGGATGTCCTACGTGTGGTGGGCGCTGGCCGTGATCGTCGTCGCGGGCCTGACCGTGGTGACGGCGGCTGCTAGCCCGCGGCGCTCTCCGGGATCCGCGCCGGTGGCTGATCTGGTGCATCCGGCTTAGGGTCGGCGTTCTTGAGCGTCGCCGCGTAGATGTCGACGTACTCCTGGCCGGAGAGCTCCATCAGCTCGTACATGACCTCGTCGATCACGGCCCGTTCGATGAACCGGTTGCCTGCGAGGCCGTCGAAACGGGAGAAATCCATCGGCTTGCCGAAGCGCACCGTCACCCGGCCGAAGCGCCACATCTTCGATCCCGGCGGGTTCACGACGTCAGTTCCGATCATCGCGACCGGAATCACCGGAACCTGGGTCTCCAGGGCGAGGCGGGCCAGCCCGGTCTTGCCCTTATAGAGGCGGCCGTCCGGTGAGCGGGTGCCCTCGGGGTACATGCCGAGCAGCTTGCCCTCTTTGAGAATGCGCTCGGCGGTGTTCAGCGCCGCCTGGGCGGCGTCGGCGTCGGAACGGTCGATCGGCACCTGGCCGGCGACCGTGTAGAACCACCGGTTGAACCAGCCCCCGATACCCGTGCCGGTGAAATATTCGGACTTCGCCAGGAACGTGATCCGCCGGCTCACCACCAGCGGAAGGTAGAAGCTGTCCGCCACCGCCAGGTGATTACTGGCCAGGATCACCGGTCCGGACGTCGGAACGTGTTCCAGCCCTTCGACTTTCGGCCTACCGAGCAAAGCCAGCAACGGGCCCATGAAGATGTACTTGAACAGCCAGTACCACATGGGGCCTCCCGGTAGGTGACGCGCTTTGCGCTAACTCTACCCAGGCGCCAGCACACCGACCACAGGTCAGCCCCGGTTCACATCCGATCATCAGGGCGCGCGGCCGCTCACTCCTCGACGCTGACCGGAATGTGTTGGTAGCGGCTGGGCCCGGAGCCAGCCGAATCGGGACCGGGGTCATCGGGCGGTGAACCGTCGGGACCGGGCCCGGGCGCACCGTCCTCGTCGATCATCGCCCGCAGCATCGTCACCAGGGCCACGCTGTGCTCGGCGACCACGGTCAGCAGCGGGTGCTGCTCACCGTTGACGAGGGCGGCCAGCGCACAGACCGGACACCACACCTGCTGACACTTGCCGGGCGCGCTGCCCGCGGTCATCGCAGCCCCGGCGCGCACGGCGGGGTCCAGCCGGTCCAGGATCGCCTGGGCCAGCGCGCGCAGTTCTGGCCCAAGATCGGGATGGGGGCCGGTCACGCGGGCCACACCTCCGGATTGGGTCGAAAGCGCACGGTCAGCTCGGTCCCGCGCAGTGCCGCGTCCACCACGATGCACCGCCGCAGAACCGACGCCAGTCGCACGCGGCGCCGCATTCCTGCCGCGCCGATGATCAAGTCGTCGTCGACCCGGCCCAGCGACAGCGTGCCCGGATCGATTTGCGGCAACTCTAACCGCATCCGGTAGATCGCATCGACCCCCGAGCCGGATTCGCGATCCACCACGGGTTTCAACGGACCAGGCGGTGGCGAGCCATCGCGGCGGCGGGCGCTGTCGAGCAGCTGGCCCAGCGCCTTGGCGCCGATCGGCTCACCGGCAAGGTGCGGAGCCAGCACCAGCTGCACATCGCCGATCGCGGTGGACAGTTCGTCGAGCACCGCCTGCTGTTCGACGATCCGCTCGGAGTACCAGTCGAAGGCCGGATGTTCGGGCAGATTGCGGTACTCGTACGAATCGTCTTGGACCAGAATCTGATTGACGAAAAGCTCGGCGACCCGCACCCCCATCAGCACCAGCGAGCCCAGGGTGCGCACGGCCTCGGCGGCCACCACCCGTTCGGCGGTGAGCACCAGATGGGCGCTGACCCGCTGCGCGTCGGTCAACAGGGCGGACAGTCCCTCGACCCCGCCGGCGATCCCCTCGATCACCGCGACGGTGGCCGCGCTGTGCGCACTGTCGATCGCCGCACTGAGCCGGCGATGCCGGGGCCAGGCCCGCTCGATGTACATCGCGAACGCCGCGGGCAAGGTCAGCATGCGCATCGCGTCGGCGGTCGATGCGCAGTCGACGACGACGTAATCCCACCGGCCCGAGTCGGCCAGTGCGGCCACCTCGGCGAGGCCGAGCACCTCCTGAATACCGGGAAGGGCCGAAAGTTCCTCCGGGGCAACGTCTTTGAGGTCAGAATTCGGGAACCTGGCGGCCAGCACCGGCGCGATGGCCCGCCACCTGCCCTCCAGCAGGGCCAAGGTGTCCAGGGCCAGGGCGTCGAGGTGGCCACCGCCGACCGCGTCGGTGCCCTCCTCGGTGAGAATCCGGACCGGTTCGCGCCCGCCGGTGGGCGGTACCGCGACACCGAGAACGTCGCCGAGCGAGTGGGCCTGATCGGTGGACACGGCCAGCACACGTTCACCGGCCAGCGCCGCCCGCACCGCCGTCGCGGACGCCAGCGTCGACTTGCCTACGCCACCCTTGCCGACGAAGAAGCTGATCCGGGCCTGATCAGATAGGCCCGCATCGGCGGGGGCGTCACCGGGGGTCACTCAGCCCTCGACCCATTTCTTCAGGTCCTTGAGTGCGGTGTCGGTCAGCCGCCGCTCGGCCTTGCGCTTGAGCAGCCCGATCATCGGGATCATCAGATCGACGGAGAGCTCGTAGGTGACATCGGTTCCAGAACCCTTGGGAGCCAACGTATATGCGCCGTCTAGCGCCCGCAGCAGCGAGCTCGAGACCAGCGACCAACTGACGGACTTGCGGTCGGCGGGCCAGCGGTAGGACAGCACCATCGTGTCCTTGAGGACCGCGGCGTCCAGCACCAGGCGGGCGGTCAGTGGGTAACCCTGTTCGTCGGAATCGAGAACCTCGGTCTCCTTGTATTCCGAGACCCACTGCGGGTACGCCCCGATATCGGCGATCGCGTCCATCACAGTGCGGGGATCCGCGTCGATGTAGATGGTCTGCGCCGTCTTGTCAGCCACTGTTGCCAATTCCCGTCGCTATTGCGCTGCGCGACCCGACAAGATCACGCTCCCTCGGCCACAAACGGTACCCTCCCCGTTGCACGCGTGACCCGATATCAGTGCCCGGGTGCGACCCCTACCGGGCGGGCCGCCTCCAGTGTGGTTTTCACCTCGAACGCCATCCGCTTACCGGCCACCCTGCGCTGATGGTTCAGCTTGGGCAGGTTCATCTTGGCCAGCTGCCAGGCCGCCGCACCCGACGGTTCGGCGTGCAGAAAGTAGTGCAGCAGCACGCCGTCCAGCACCGGCTCCAGCCAGATCTCCATGGTGCCGGTCAGCGGACCGGTCACCGTCCAGCGCACGCCCTTGTCGGCCCGGTCCTCGACGACCTCCAGCCGCAGATCCGGCCACCACCGGCGCCAGCTCGCCCGATCCGCGACCGCACGCCCGACCGCCGCCGGATCGGCCGCGACGAACGTCTCGTCGGCGACCTGGATGCTGTTCATGGGCACAAGCTTCACATATCCGGCCCCCGCACTGGCCACCTGCCCGGTGACTAGGCTGGTCGGCATGCGTGAATTCAGCGTTCCGGCGTCGTTCACCATCGGTGAACACGACAATGTGGCCAGCTCGGTCTACGAGCACGAACGCACCGATCCGAACCATGTGATCGCCCAGCGGCTCGTCGACGGCGCCTGGACCGACGTCACCTGCGCCGAGATGGCGGCCCAGATCCGCTCGGCGGCGCTGGGATTGATCGCCGACGGTGTTCAGGCCGGTGACCGGGTGGCGATCCTGTCGGCGACGCGCTTCGAGTGGGTGGTCCTCGACTACGCCATCCTGTCGGTCGGCGGAGTCACCGTGCCGATCTACGAAACATCCTCGGCCGAGCAGGTCCAGTGGGTGCTCGAGGATTCCGGCGCCGTGCTGGTGTTCACCGAGACCGAGGCGCACGCGCAGATGGTCTCCGAATTGCGCTCCGCGTTGCCTGCCCTGCGCAACGCGCTGGGCATCGAGTCGCTCGGCACGCTGGCCTCGAGTGCCGATCCCGCGGAACTGGAGCGGCGTCTCCAGCAGCTTCGCTCCAGTGACCCGGCCACCCTGATCTACACGTCGGGAACCACCGGCCGGCCCAAGGGCGTTGCGCTGACCCACGCCAACCTGCTGTCCGAAACCCGTGGTGCCACAGCGTGTTTCCCGACGCTGCTGCGCCAGAACGAACGTCTTCTGGTCTTCCTGCCGCTGGCGCACGTGCTGGCCCGCGCGCTGTCGATGACGGCGTTCGCCAACAAAGTCACCCTCGGCTACACCAGCGATATCAAGAACCTGGTGCCGATGCTGCAGGTGTTCAAGCCGACGATCGTGGTGTCGGTTCCCCGGGTGTTCGAAAAGGTCTACAACACAGCCGAATTGAACGCCCGCGACAGCGGCAAGGGCCGGATCTTCGAACTCGCCGCCAAGACGGCGATCGCCTACAGCGAGGCGCTGGAATCCGGCTCCCCCAACCTGATACTCAAGGCAGCCCACGCCGTGTTCGACCGGCTGGTCTACGGCAAGCTGCGCGGGGCCCTCGGTGGCGACTGCCACGCCGCGATCTCCGGCGGCGCGCCGCTGGGCAAGCGGCTGGGCCACTTCTACCGCGGCGTCGGGCTGTCGATCTACGAAGGCTACGGCCTGACCGAGACCAGCGCGGCGATCACGGTGAACCGGATCGGCGAGCTCAAGGTCGGCACCGTCGGAAAGCTGGTGCCCGGCAACAGCATGGCGATCGCCCAGGACGGTGAGCTACTCGTCAAGGGCGGCGTCGTGTTCGACGGCTACTGGCGCAACGAGAAGGCCACCGCGGAGGCGATCATCGACGGCTGGTTCCACACCGGCGACCTGGCCAGCGTGGACGCCGACGGCTTCGTGTCGATCACCGGCCGCAAGAAGGAGATCATCGTGACCGCGGGCGGCAAGAACGTCGCCCCCGCGGTGCTCGAGGACGCACTGCGGGCGCATCCGCTGATCAGCCAGGCCATGGCCGTCGGCGACAACCAGCCGTTCATCGGCGTGCTGATCGCCATCGACCCCGAGGCGTTCGACGTGTGGAAGTCGCACCACGGCAAGCCCGCGGGCGCCTCGGTCGGCGATCTCCGCGAGGATCCCGATCTGGTCGCCGAGATCGAGTTGGCCATCAAGGACGCCAATCAGCATGTGTCGCATGCGGAATCGATCCGCAAGTTCCGAATTCTGCCGTCCGACTTCACCGAAGCGACCGGCGAGCTGACACCGACGCTTAAGGTCAAGCGCAACGTTGTGGCGCAGAAGTTCGCCGAGGAGATCGCCGCCATCTACGCGAAGTGACGCGGTGCAGCAGCCAGGCCAACGGAATCGTGACACCCAGCGTCAGTCCGAACAAACCCGGCAGTGAGCCGGTGAACAGCGGCCAGCCCAGTGCGCTCACCACGATGGCCATCACCAGCACGTGCAGCAGGAAGATCTCGTAGGAGATCTCACCGAGCCACGTCATCGGCCTGCTGGCCAGCATCCGGTCGAACAGCGCGCCCCCGCCCAGCGTCGGCGCGGCCACGATCAGCGTCGCGATCGCGGCATAGAGCAGCGTCTTGGTGACCGCCGCACCGCCCAACGAGGTGGACACCAGCAGGAAGAGCGCCACGGCGACCGGCACCAGAAGTGCGGCGCGCCAGCGCACCCCCATGACGTGCAGCACCGCCACCGCCATCCCGCCCGCGAACGCGGCCAGGTGCGCCGGCAGCCACATCCCCGCCGAATTCGGTAGCCAGTCGGTGCTGTTCCGCACGATCAGCCACACCGGACTGATCGCGGCCAGGCCCACCAGGCCGGCCAGCAGCCGCCCCGGCCGCCACCGGTCGCCGCAGAGCACCACCAGCAGCAGGTGGGCCAGCAGCGGCAGCACCGCATAGAACGCCACCTCCACGGCCAGGCTCCAGGTCTGCGACAGGCCCCGGTGCAGGTAGGTCAACAGGTAGTTATCGGTGTAGATCTGGGTCAGTGTGAGGTGCCGGATCAGGCCCGACAGGCTCTGACCGGGGTTGGGCCCGGTGGAATAGAAGGAATAGATGCCGTAGGCCGCGACGACGGTCACCACATAGGCGGGCATGATCCGGCGCAACCGGCGCCGGGCGTAGACCCGCGCCGAAGGGGCCGCCGTCGCGTCGGCCGCGGCGACGACCCACGCGCGGAACAGCAGGAAACCCGACAGCGCGAAGAAGATCGACACCCCGACCTCGAGGCGCGCCCACACCAGGCCGATGTAGCCGTGGGAGAGCTTGCCGGTCGCGAACGCCGCGTGGGTGCCGACCACCAGCAGCGCCGCCAGGGCGCGCAGCCCGGTCAGCGCGTCCAGCCGACCACCGATCGACCGGGATACACCGGTGCGCAGGTCGAGGTCGGGGCTGGCGAGCACCCCGGCGAGGGTACCCGTCAGATCAAGCCGGCCACGAAGTTCGCAGCCTGATCGGGGTATGGCGGCAGTTCGTAGTTGCTGTGCGCGGCACGGTCGAGGCCGGCCGAACAGATCGGGTCACCGCCGCTGCAGATGTCGATGGCCCGTCCGGCGAACTGGCCCGTGCTCGACAACGGGGAGCCGAACCGGGCTCCCGGATTGCCGAACACCGCGACCGCGGCGACCTGGCCGGCGCCGGCCGGTGGCAGCGGCGGGGCCGAGCCGATGCTGCCGATCCGCTGCCCGACCGGCGGCACCCCGGCCAGCATCGACACCGCCGCCGCACCCTGCGAGAAGCCGCCGAGCACCAGCCTGGTCTGCGGGCACCGCGCGCCCATGTCCGCGATGCGGGCGGCCGCGTCGTCGGCTCCCGAGGCCGCCGCGAGAAAGTTGAAGCTGGCCGGGTAGTTCACCGCGTAGGTGTCCATGGTTCGGTCACCCAGCCGGGGTGCGAGCGCGTCGACCAGGGCTTGGCCGACGCGTCCCAGGCCTGGCGGCTCACCGGTGCCGCGGGCGAAGATCACCTCGACGTCGGGGCAGTCGTCGGCCGTGGCGACCCCGGCCGGGACCAGCAGCGCCGCCGCGGCGGCCAGGACGGCACCGAGTGTGGCAACACGGTTCATCGGCTCATCGTCACACGGGGTGATCGGCCGGACGCAGGAGTTCGGAAAGCCGCGACGTGTGGGCGGCCCAACTCCAGTCCGTCTCGACCCATCGCCGGCCGGTCTCCCCCATCCGCGCGCCAAGTGCGGGGTCGGCCAAGATGCCCGAGACCGCCTCGGCGATCTGTGCGACCGAGCGTCCGTCGACCACCCGGCCCGTCTCGCCTTCCTGCACGGCCTCCGGGGCGCCGCCGGAGTCACCGGCGACCACCGGCACACCGGTGGCCGACGCCTCCAGGAACACGATGCCAAGACCTTCCACATCGAGGCCGGAACCCCTTGTGCGACAAGGCATCGCAAAGACATCGGCCATCGCGTAGTGGCCGGGCAGTTCGGCGCCGGGCACTGCGCCGGTGAATACGACGTCGGCTGTCACACCGACGGTCTCGGCCAGCTTGTGCAGATCGTCGGCGTAGGGCCCGCCCCCGACGATCACCAGAACGGCGCCGGGGACCCGGCGGCGGATCTCGGGCAGCGCCTTGATCAGCATGTCCTGGCCCTTGCGGGGCACCAGCCGGGACAGGCAGACCACCGTCGGCCGGTCGCCGAGTCCGTAGCGGGCCCGCAGTTCGGCTCTGGCGGCGGGGTCCGGCCGGAACCGCTGGGAGTCGACGCCGGGCGCCAGGTGTTCCAGGGCGGCGTTCGGGCCGAATGCCGAGGCGATCCGGCCGCGGGTGTAGTGGCTGATGAACGTGACGACGTCGGTGTCGGTACCAATGCGCCGCAGCGCCGACCGGGCGACGGGCAGCATGGACCAGCCCACCTCATGGCCGTGGGTGCTGGCCACCACTCGGCGTGCACCGGCACTGCGGGCGCGGTTGGCCAACAGTGCCAGCGGCGCCGCCGCACCGAACCACACCGTTTCGATGTCGTGTTCGGCGATCAGGGCGCGCATCCGCCGGTCCACGCCGGGCTCGGGCAGCATCAGGGTGCCGGGATGGCGCACGATGCGGTAGCCGGCGGCCCGGTCGTACTCGGGCGCACCCTTCCACTTCGGCGCGTAGACGGTGAGCTGGTGGTCGCCGGTATCGACGAGCCGGTCGACGAACTGCTCGAGATAGGACTGGATGCCGCCACGACGGGGCGGAAAGTCATTGGTGACCAGCAGGATCCGCGTCATCGCCACCTACGCTAGCGGGTCAGCCACTGCGCCCAGCGGGCGCGTAGTGCGGTCATGTCGGTGTGCAGCGCCCGCTGAACCGCGGTCGCGAAGTCGCTGTGACCGGGTCCGCAGGCTTCGGCGTAGAGCCGGCGCAGCGCGTCGACGCCGTAGGTGTCGGCGACGAACCGGGCGAACCACCAGGCGCGGTCGTAGCCCCGCTCGCGCTGCGGGCCCGCCACGTCGAGGTCGGCGTCGGCGGGCAGCGCGGTGTTCGCCGCGGCATCCGGCGGGAGCGGCTCCGGTGGACGAGCCACGAAGTCGGCCGTCCCCTCGAGCAGCCAGCGCGGCGCGTCGAGTGCGGTGTCGGCGCGGGCGGCGAAGTGAAATAGCTCGTGGGTCAACACGATTCGCAGGGCCCCCTCGCTCATGTCGGCGGCGCCGGGGGCGAACACCATCCGCTGACCGCTGGCGTGACGGTGCTCGAAGTCGACGTGGTCGGCGACCGACACCGCGGCGATGTCGTTCCATTGCCCGTTCGGGTCGAGACCGGCCTGAGCGATGAACTGCGCCTGTGAATCGGTGGCGATCACGACGATCTCGCGGTCCCAGTCGGTGCCCCAGAACTTCTCGACGGCGCCGACGGCGGCGCCGATATCGCCGGCGATGCGGGTGAGCAGGTCATCGGTGCGAGTGCCGCCCAGGCTGATCAGGCGCACGGTGCGACCGTCGCCGACCACCAGGGGTGTCGGCGCGGGCACGGCGGTGCGCGGCGAGGGCGGAGCGGTAGGCGGCGTGGCGGTCAACACCGAAGCGGCCGTGAGCAGTTCAGCGACCAGAACGACGGCGAGGACGGCCGAGAGCCGGCGTCGCCACCGGTCAGTAGCGACGGACGTTGTAGATCGGGGCGTTGTTCACCGGCGAGATCATCACCGGGCGGCCGAATGTCGAGGCGTGAACCATCATTCCGTCGCCGATGTAGATCGCCGAGTGCGACGCGTCGGAGTAGTAGTTGACGACGTCACCGGGCTGCATCTGGTCCATCGAGACCGGCTGGCCGCCGTTGGCCAGCGCCTGGCTGGAGTGCGGCAGGAAGATGCCTGCCTGCTGGAAGGCCCACATGACCAGCCCCGAGCAGTCGAATTGGTTGGGTCCGGAGCCACCCCACACGTAGGGGTCGCCGATCCGGGTCAGCGCGGCCTGCACGGCGACCGCGCCTTGATCGCTACCGGGGCCCGGGACAGGCACGGCGGCCATCGGGATGACCTGCGCGGCGTCGGGCGGCGGCGCGTCCGGGAGCGCGTCGGGTGGCGGAGGCGCCGGCAGCGCATCCGGCGGCGGGGGCGCATCGGCGAGCGGAGGCAGACCCGCGGGTGCACCGAGCGCCAGGATGTCGGCCGGCGGCGGCGGTCCGGGGGCGGCCAGCGCCGTGCGCTGATCCGGGGTCAGGGTCTGATACCGCGACTTCACGGCCGCGATCTGGACCTGCAGCTGGGACTGCTTACGTTGCAGATCGGCCCGCACCGCGGCGGCCTGTTCGGCGGCCGTCTTGGCATCGGACGCCGACTTGGCGGATTCGGCCTCGGCCTGGCGAAGCCGGTCGTTGGCCTGCCGGTAGTTCTGCATCTGGGCCGACATCTCGGTGGCCATCGCGCGCTGCACGGTCAGCTTGTCGATCAGGCCCTGCGGCGACTCGGCGGTCAGGATCGCGCTCAGGCCGTCAGTGCTGCCACCCATGTACACAGCGACAGCAAATTTGTCGACCGCGGTCTGGTAGGTCGCCAACTGGGCTTTGGCAGCATCCGCCGCGGCCAGATCATCGGTGTGCTTCTTCTCGGCAACGCCTTCGGCCTGCAGCTTCTTGTCGAGATCAAGCTGAGCGGAATGCATCGACTCGGTGAGCTGTTCTGCCTGTCGTGACAGTTCGTTCAGCTTGGCCACCGCGTCTTCGGCGGGATCGGCGTGCACTGAGCCGGAGATAACGCACGAAAAGAGAGTGAGCCCCGCAATCCCACCTACTAGAGGGCGTTTGAAAACGCGTTTAGTCAGGTACCTGCGGTCAAAGCTCAAGATTGTGCATCCTTTAAGTGCCGTCGATGTTGTTGCATCGAGTGCCTTAGGTCTCGATCAGGTTACGAAATGGCATCGGCGTTGTCCAACCAGGGAGACACTTCTCAAGAGACTCTCAGCCTCACCGGCCACACCAGCCACAACCTGCCAACCAACCTATCAGGCCACTAGCTCGCGAGCCCGGAACCTCCGTGGCGGTGGATCGGAACCAGCTTCAACCGCGGCGCAAGACCGGCCTCTGCCAGCACCTCCAGCGCGACCCGCTCGTCCTCCAGCAAAGTCTCCGGTACGCCGAGCAGCACGCTCACCACACAGTCGCGGCAGCCTGGCCCGCGTACCGCACAGTCGTCGCAGTCGATGACGACCGGTTCCGTCGGGTCTGTTCCCATCTCGGGGTCTCCTCTCATCCTGTTGGCCGCACGCTAACGTCGGCCACCGACAAGTCCGGGCCGCGCGGCGCGCCATCGGTGTCCTGTCGGTAGGGCTGCTTAGCGTCATGACCGTGCCGCAGCTGAGCTTTGCCGACGTCGACCCGGCCGCCGATGTCTCGCTGCGGGAGACCACGTTCGTGGTCGTCGACCTGGAGACCACCGGCGGGCGCGCGACGGCTTCGCCGAACGGGCTGCGCGACGCCATCACCGAGATCGGCGCGGTCAAGGTCCGCGGCGGCGAGGTGCTCGGCGAGTTCGCCACCCTGGTGGACCCGCAACGGTCCATCCCGCCGCAGATCGTTCAGCTCACCGGGATCACCACCGCGATGGTGCACGACGCCCCCACCATCGCCGCGGTGCTGCCGATGTTCCTCGAATTCGCCCGCGGCGCCGTCCTCGTCGCGCACAACGCCGGCTTCGACATCGGTTTCCTTCGTTCGGCCGCCGAACAGTGCGGCATCACCTGGCCCCGCCCACCGGTGCTGTGCACGGTGAAACTGGCCCGCCGGGTGCTCACCCGCGAGGAGGCGCCCAGCGTGCGGCTGGCCACACTGGCCGCACTCGTCGGCTCGGCCACCCGGCCGACCCACCGCGCCCTCGACGACGCCCGCGCCACCGTCGACGTGCTGCACGCGCTGATCGAGCGAGTCGGCAATCAGGGCGTGCACACCTATACCGAGCTGCGCGGGTTCATGCCCAATATCTCCAATGCCCAACGCGGCAAACGGGTTCTGGCCCGCAACCTGCCGCACCGGCCAGGCGTGTACCTGTTTCGCGGACCCACCGGCGAGGTGCTCTACATCGGCACCGCGACCGATCTGCACCGCCGGGTGGGCCAGTACTTCACCGGCGCGGATCCGCGCGGCCGGATGAAGGAGATGGTCGGCCTGGCCACCAAGGTCGACCACGTCGAGTGTGCCCACCCGCTGGAGGCCGGGGTGCGCGAGCTGCGGCTGCTGGCCGCTCACGCGCCGCCGTACAACCGGCGCTCACGTTTTCCGCACCGCTGGTGGTGGGTGGTGCTGACCGACGAGGCGTTCCCCCGACTGTCGGTCGTGCGCGAACCGCGTCACGACCGCGCGATCGGCCCGTTCCGGTCGCGGGCCGACGCCGCCGACACCGCCGATCTGGTGGCCCGATTCACCGGGGTGCGCACCTGTACGTCGCGCATCGCACGCGGTGCCGAGCACGGCCCGGCCTGCCCGGTGCGCGAGGTCTCCCCCTGTCCCGCACCGCGCGGCATCGCCGCCGCCGACTACGCGGCCGCACCGCTGCGGGCCGCCGCACTGATCGCCGGTCTGGACAACAGCGCGCTCGGCGCGGCCGTCGAGCAGGTGAGCGAGCTCGCCGGGCGCGCCCGCTACGAGAGCGCGGCCCGGCTGCGCGATCACATCGCCGCGGCCGTCGACGTGCTGTGGCGCGGGCAGCGCCTGCGCGCGCTCGCCGCGGTGGAGGAGCTTGTCGTCGCGGGCCCCGACGGCGCCGGCGGCTGGCAGCTCGCGGTCGTGCGACACGGCCAGCTCGCCGCGGCCGGGGTGGCTCCCCGTCGCGTCCCGCCCATGCCCGTCGTCGAAGCGCTGCAGTCCTGCGCGCAGATCGTGCTGCCCCGGCCCGCGCCCCTCGGCGGCGCGCTGGTCGAGGAGACCTCCCTGATCGCGCGCTGGCTCAACAGTCCCGGCGTCCGAATCGTAAGCGCCACAACAGGTTTGGCCACACCCGTGGCCTCAGCCGGCCCGTGGGCGCAGTGGTCGGCCACTGCACGCTCCGCGCGGCTGGCCGCCCAGCAGACCGAGTCAGAGCTCCTGTTGCGTGAACCGCACCCAACGCGCCAGGAGCTGCTCGGCCGCACCGGAGTCGATCGCCTGGGCGGCACGGGCCAGCCCGTCCTCCCAGGACGGCAACCATTCGGCGTGGCTGGATAGCCCGCTGTGGGCGACCAGCGCGCCCGCCGCATTGAGGATCACCGCGTCCCGCACGGGTCCCTGCGCCCCGCCCAGCACCTCGCGGGCCGACTGCGCGTTCTGCTCGGCCTCGCCGCCGACGAGCTCCTCGATGCGGGCCCTGGCGAAGCCGAAACCCAGCGGATCGAACGTGAGCTTGTCGATGGTGCCGGCCTGCACCCGCCAGATGGTGCTGGTGGTCGTCGTGGTCAGCTCGTCGAGACCGTCGTCGCCGTGCACCACGAGCACGCTGCAGCGCCGGGCCGCGAACACCCCGGCCATCACCTCGGCCAGATCGCCGAACGCACACCCGATCAGCCCCGCCCGCGGGCTGGCCGGATTGGTCAGCGGGCCAAGCAGATTGAACACCGTCGGGGTGCCGATCTCGCGGCGCGGCGGCCCGGCGAACTTGTAGGACGGGTGGAAGACCGGCGCGAAGCAGAAGCCGATGCCGACCTCGGCCACGCTGCGGGCCACCTCGTCGGGGCCCAGGTCGATCCGCACCCCGAGTGCCTCGAGCATGTCGGCCCCGCCGCTCTTGGACGAGGCGGCGCGGTTGCCGTGCTTGACCACCGGCACGCCCGCGGCGGCGACCACGATCGCCGCCATCGTCGAGAGGTTCACGGTGTTCGCCTTGTCGCCGCCGGTGCCGACGATGTCGACGGTGTCGGTGCCGATGACATCGGTGGGCACCATGCGTGCGTATTGCAGCATCGTGTCGGCCAACTCACGCACCTCGGCGGGCGTCGGGCGCTTCATCTTCATCGACACGCCGAAGGCCGCGATCTGGGCCGGCGTCGCGGCCCCGGTCATGATCTCGTCCATCGCCCACCTCGCCTGCCCCGGCTCGAGTTCGCGGCTGGCCGTCAACCGGTCCAGGACCTGCGGCCATGACGAATTCGGCGCGTCGGCGCCGGACGGGGAAACGGGGCGAGTCACGCGCCGATATTCCCATGCCGCACGGGAACTCCACACCCCGGTTTTCCGACAGTTATGACTAATTCGGGCCCTGGCTGTACCTCAACAACTACAAAGCGTCATACTTCTTCATGTGACGAGCGCTGTTGGCACATCGGGAACTGCGATCACATCGCGCGTACATTCGCTGAACCGGCCGAACATGGTCAGTGTTGGCACCATCGTGTGGCTTTCCAGTGAACTGATGTTCTTTGCTGGGCTGTTCGCGATGTACTTCACTGCCCGTGCACAGTCCGGTGGCGCATGGCCGCCGCCACCGACCGAACTGAACCTGTATCAGGCGGTTCCGGTGACGCTGGTGTTGATCGCGTCGTCGTTCACCTGCCAGATGGGGGTGTTCGCGGCCGAGCGGGGTGACGTCTACGGGCTGCGCCGCTGGTACGTGATCACGTTCCTGATGGGCCTGTTCTTCGTCGGCGGCCAGGCCTACGAGTACTACCACCTGGTCACCCACGGCACGACGATCCCGGGCAGCGCCTACGGCAGCGTGTTCTACCTCGCGACCGGCTTCCACGGCCTGCACGTCATCGGCGGTCTGGTCGCCTTCATTCTTCTTCTGCTGCGCACAGCGATGAGCAAGTTCACGCCCGCCCAGGCGACTGCGGCCATCGTCGTGTCCTATTACTGGCACTTCGTCGACATCGTGTGGATCGCCCTGTTCGCGACGATCTACTTCATCCGATGAGAAGGGGTTCGATGCTCAAGAGATCGGCGCGGGTGAAGGAACCGATGAGCGACAAGTCGCGTCGTCGGCTTCGTCGCCGCCTGACCGGAGCGGTGCTGCTGCTGGTCGGCCTCGGCTTCGCCGGCGGTCTGGCCGCCACGCTGACGCCCACACCGCAGGTCGCGGTGGCCGACGAATCGCAGTCGGCCCTGCTGCGCACCGGCAAGCAGCTGTTCGACACCTCGTGTGTCAGCTGCCACGGCGCCAATCTCCAAGGCGTGCAGGGCCGCGGCCCCAGCCTGATCGGTGTCGGTGAGGCCGCGGTGTACTTCCAGGTCTCCACCGGCCGGATGCCGGCAATGCGCGGCGAAGCCCAGGCCCCGCGTAAGGACCCGATCTTCGACGAGTCCCAGATCGACGCGCTCGGCGCCTACGTCCAGGCCAACGGCGGCGGTCCGCTGGTTCCGCGCGATGCCAACGGCCAGGTCGCCGATCACTCGCTGCTCGGCAACGACGTCGCCCGCGGCGGCGACCTGTTCCGGCTGAACTGCGCCTCGTGCCACAACTTCACCGGCAAGGGCGGCGCGCTGTCGTCGGGTAAGTACGCGCCCGACCTCGAGCCGGCCACCCCCGCGCAGATCTACACCGCGATGCTGACCGGCCCGCAGAACATGCCCAAGTTCGGCGACCGCCAGCTCTCGCCCGAGGAGAAGCGGGACATCGTCGCCTACGTGCGCATGGCCACCCGCGCGCCGGATCCCGGCGGCTACGGCCTCGGCGGCTTCGGACCGTCGTCCGAAGGTATGGCTATCTGGATTATCGGGATGGTCGCGTGCATCGCGGCGGCGCTGTGGATCGGAGCAAGATCATCATGAGTGACGTGAATCGGCCGAGCGACGAACAGCTCGCAGCGATGTCACGCGAGGAGCTCCTGGAGCTCGGCGGCAAGCTCGACGGCGTCGACATCATCCTCAAGGAGGATCGCTGGCCGGTCGAGGGCACCAAGGCGGAGAAGCGCGCCGAACGTCTGGTCGCAACCTGGCTGCTCGTGGGCGGCCTGTTCGGCCTGGCGCTGCTGGTGGTGTTCATCTTCTGGCCGTGGCAGTGGGACGGCAGCAACGAGACCTCGCTGTCGGAGTTCGCCACCCCGCTCTACGGGCTGACCTTCGGCATGTCGATCCTGGCGATCGGCATCGGCGCGGTGCTCTACCAGAAAAAGTTCATCCCCGAAGAGATCACCGTTCAGGACCGCCACGACGGGCGCTCCCCGGAGATCGAGCGCAAGACCGTGGTGGCCAACCTCACCGATGCGCTCGAAGGCTCGACGATCAAGCGGCGCAAGCTCGTTGGGCTGTCGCTGGGGATCGGGCTCGGCGCGTTCGGCGCGGGCACGCTGGTGGCCTTCATCGGCGGCCTGATCAAGAACCCGTGGAAGCCGGTGGTTCCCACCGCCGAAGGCAAGAAGGCAGTCCTGTGGACGTCGGGCTGGACCCCGCGGTTCGCCGGCGAGACCATCTTCCTGGCCCGGGCGACCGGCCTTCCCGGCCAGTCACCGTTCGTCAAGCTGCGGCCCGAGGACATCGACGCCGGCGGCATGGAGACGGTGTTCCCGTGGCGTGAGAGCGACGGCGACGGCACCACCGTCGAGAGCCACGAGCGATTGAGCGAAATCGCGATGGGCGTGCGTAATCCGGTGATGCTGATCCGCATCAAGCCGGTCGACATGGGCAAGGTGGTCAAGCGCGCAGGCCAGGAGAGCTTCAACTTCGGCGACCTGTTCGCCTACACGAAGGTCTGCTCGCACCTGGGCTGCCCGGCCTCGCTGTACGAACAGCAGACCTACCGCATCCTGTGCCCGTGCCACCAATCGCAGTTCGACGCACTGCATTTCGCACGGCCGATCTTCGGCCCGGCTGCGCGCGCGTTGGCGCAGCTGCCGATCACCATCAACTCCGACGGGTATCTGGTCGCCAACGGTGACTTCGCCGAACCCGTCGGACCCGCATTCTGGGAGCGCACATCATGAGCCCAAAACTCGCTGATGCATTGGCCGCGCAGGGTGATGCGATCGATTCTCGCTACCACCCCTCGGCGGCGGTACGACGCGGCATCCTGAACAAGGTCTTCCCCACGCACTGGTCGTTCCTGCTGGGTGAGATCGCCTTGTACAGCTTCATCGTGCTGCTGCTCACCGGCGTGTACCTCTCGCTGTTCTTCGACCCGTCGATGGCCGACGTCACGTATCAGGGTGTCTACCAACCCCTTCGGGGCGTCGAGATGTCCAAGGCGTTCGCGTCGGCCCTCGATATCAGCTTCGAGGTCCGCGGCGGCCTGTTCGTGCGCCAGGTCCACCACTGGGCCGCGCTGCTGTTCGCCGCGGCGATCATGGTGCACCTCGCCCGCATCTTCTTCACCGGCGCCTTCCGCCGGCCCCGTGAGGCCAACTGGGTGATCGGTTCGTTGCTGCTGATCCTGGCGATGTTCGAGGGCTACTTCGGTTACTCCCTGCCCGACGATCTGCTGTCCGGTATCGGTCTGCGCGCCGCGCTGTCGTCGATCACGATGAGCGTGCCGATCGTCGGAACCTGGTTGCACTGGGCGCTTTTCGGCGGCGACTTCCCCTGCGGTGGCGTCGGCTACCAGTGCAGCGCGGTGGGCACCATGCTCCCCCGGATGTATGCCCTGCATATCCTGCTGATCCCGGGAATCATCCTGGCGCTCATCGGTGCCCACATGGCGCTGGTCTGGTTCCAGAAGCACACCCAGTTCCCCGGCCCCGGGCGCACCGAGAAGAACGTCGTCGGCGTGCGCGTCATGCCGGTGTTCGCGGTGAAGTCCGGCGCGTTCTTCGCGATGACCACCGGCATCCTGGGCCTGATGGGCGGTCTGCTGCAGATCAACCCGATCTGGCAGCTCGGCCCCTACAAGCCCTCGCAGGTGTCGGCCGGTAGCCAGCCCGACTTCTACATGATGTGGACGGAAGGTCTGGCCCGTATCTTCCCGCCGTGGGAGCTGTACTTCTGGCACCACACGATCCCGGCGGCGTTCTGGGTCGCGATGTCCATGGGCATCGTGTTCGGCCTGCTGACGATGTATCCGTTCCTGGAGAAGAAGTTCACCGGGGACAACGCGCACCACAACCTGTTGCAGCGCCCGCGTGACGCTCCGACGCGCACCGCGATCGGCGCGATGGCGATCTCGCTGTACATGGTCTGGACGCTGGCGGCCATGAACGATGTCATCGCGCTGAAGTTCCACATCTCGCTGAACGCGACGACGTGGATCGGCCGTATCGGCTCGCTGGTGCTGCCGCCGCTGATCTTCTTCATCGCCTACCGGTGGGCGGTCGGCCTGCAGCGCAGCGACCGTGACGTGCTCGAGCACGGCATCGAGACCGGCATCATCAAGCGGCTGCCGCACGGTGCCTACATCGAGATCCATCAGCCGCTGGGTCCGGTCGACGAGCACGGCCACCCGATTCCGCTGGAGTACGCCGGCGCGGCATTGCCCAAGCGGATGAACAAGCTGGGCTCGGGCGGCAAGACCGGCCACGGCAGCTTCCTGACCGCGGACCCGGCGTCCGAGGATGCCGCGCTCAACGAGGCCGCACACGCCTCCGAGCACCGGGCGCTCACCGCACTGCGCGAATGGCAGGACGGCGAGCACAACGGCAATGGCAACGGAAGCGGCAACGGCCAGCACTAGGCACACAACGAAAGAACCCCGGGCCCACAGGGTCCGGGGTTCTTTCGTTGAGTGAGCGCCCCAACCGCATTGAGACCGCACACAGCACGCACTCGTCGAATGAGCGCTCAGGTCCCAATCTGCGCTGGATTCGCAGACCTCAGCGCTCACTCGATGAGCGAAGCGCGCCCGAGACCGCACCCGGCGCATTGAGACCGCACACAGATCGCGATCTGAGCCAGATCTTCACCCTCAGCGCGGTCTCAAGGAGACTCTCGCCAGAGCTAAACCGGCACAGCCTCCTCCACCGCGCCGTGCAGCTGGCGCAGATAGGTGACCGGGACGGCGGGCATGGCGATGGTGATGACCGCGGCCAGGCCCAGCCCCACCCACGCTGCGGTGTCGTTGTCCACCGCCAGCAGATACGTCGCGGTCGAGACGCCGACCAGCGCCAGGCCGATGGCACCCGCGAGCATGACCGTGCAGCGCAGCCACAACCGGTCCAGCTCGGTGGCCGGGATCAGCGGATCGGCCCGCCGGGAAGCCGACGACTGGGCGAAGTCGGGCTGATAGCGCTCGTACGGGTCCACCGTCGAGCCGAACACCTTCAGCTTCTCGGTAGGAGCCTCTGTGCCGCGCACAGGGGCCACTGGCGGTGTCGTGGACCGTTGCGCGGCGGGCGCCTTGGCCGGATCCGGCGGACTCAGCCGCGCATCGGCCAGCGCGGTGCGACGGGCCCGGATCAGCAGCGGGATCGCGCCGACGATGATCAGCGCCGACACCACGATGATGCTGTACAGCAGCCACGGGGTTCGCGAGGCGTCGTTACCCGCGGTGTGGCCGCGGCTCATGTCGACCAGCGCGACGATCGCGATCACGGTCACGGCCAGCAGCACCAGCCAGATCGCGCCGCACACCCCGACCAGCAGGCGATCCACGGTCTCCGGTGAACGGCGGTCCTCTTCGTCGGCAGCCATCAGCAGCTCGTCTGCGCGGCGTTGTTCTGATTGGACGACAACACGACTCCGTCGCTGGTCGTGATCGAGCAGTTCAGCCTGCTGACCAGGAACAGGCTGGACGCCTGCACCGAGCCGACATCGGACTGCGAGATCGGTGTGACTGTCAATGACCACGGGATGTACACATTGCGCTGGGTGCGCTGGCGGCCGGAGGCGTCCACGTAGGTCACCGAGATGATGTCACCGGGCGCCTTGGTACCGGTGACCGAATAGGTCACCTGGCGCGGGCCGGCCGGCGGCGTGGTCGTGGTGGTCGTCGGGGGCGGCGGGGCCGTCGTCGTGGTCACAGGTGGTGGTGCCTCCGTCGTTGCTGGCGGGGGTGGTGGCGGCGGTGGCGGCGGTTCCGTAGTCACCGTCACCGTCTCCGGGGGCGGCGGTGGTGGCTCTTCGGTCGTCGGCGGCGGTGGCGGTGGCGGTGGAACAGTGGTGGTGATCTCGTCCTGCACTGGCGGGGGTTTGACCGTCGTCGTAGTGGCCGGAATCGCCAGCTGATCGGTGTCGGTGCTGGTCACCAGCAGCGAGACCGAAACCACGAGCGCGATGGCCGCCACGATGGCGGTGACCCCGACGACCCACGGCCACCTCGGCGGCTGCGCCTCGTCGATGTATTCGGTACCCGCCTCATAGCTGTCGTAGTCGTACAGCGCGGGATCGGGCGCGACGAAGGGGCCGGCCGTGTACTGCTCGGATTCCGGCGCGGAATAGGCCTGAAAGCCCGTACCGGTGGGTGTCTCACCCCGGTCGCCCGACTCCTCATCCGGCGGATTCGGCCCGCTCATGCTCGCCTGTCCTCTTTCGACTACATCACCGCGGCACGCGGGCCTAGGACTGGCACGCAGCGTGCCGACGGCTCCCGTTGCCCTGGCAAGACCCTACCCAACCGGGAGCCCCGGCTGCGTCGCAGCACACCGTTGGAGGCAAGTGATGTCGCGATTGTGACCTTCGCGTCTGGGATCAGTGCTTCTCAGGACCGATGTAGTACTCGAACACCAGGCCGCACACCGCCGCGATCACAAAGACCACACCGGCGGCAATCAACCAGGGCAGCCACAGGGCGGCGCCGACGGCAGCGGTAGAGAAGGACAAGGCGATCAGGATGGGCCACCAGCTGTGCGGCGCATAGAAGCCCAACTCCCCTGCGCCGTCACTGATTTCAGCGTCCTCGTAGTCCTCAGGGCGGGTGTCGAGGCGGCGGGCCACGAACCGGAAGAAGGTGCCGGTGAGGAACGACAGGCCGGCGGTGAGCACCAGCGCGGTGGTACCCGCCCACTCGACGCCGCCGTACTGGAACAGGGCGGTCAGCACGCCGTAGACGACCGCGGCGAGGACGAAAAAGGCGGTCAGGATTTCGAAGAGCCGAGCTTCAATATGCATCTGCTAGTCCCCTACTTGCTCGCCTGCGGGATCACTTGCTCGCCCCGACGGGTGTCGAACGGGTGGGTGGTGGTGGCCACCGGTGACTGGTTGATCGCCTGCAGCGCCTCGGCGTTGGTCTTACCGGCGATACGCGCCTGCAGGTAGGCCTTGAAGTCGTTGGCCGAGACCACCCGGACCTCGAAGTTCATCATCGAGTGGTAGGTGCCGCACATTTCGGCGCAGCGCCCGACGAACGCGCCGGTCTCGGTGATCTCGGCGACCTGGAACTTGTTCTCGGTGTGGTTGGCTTCCGGGTTCGGGAAGACGTCACGCTTGAACAGGAACTCCGGCACCCAGAACGAGTGGATGACGTCGGCCGAGGCGATCTGGAACTCGATGCGCTTGCCTGCCGGCACCACCAGGACCGGGATCTCGTTGCTGGTGCCCAGCGTCTCGACCTTGTCGAAGTTCAGGTAGGTGCGGTCCTGCGAGTTCAGGCCGCGCACCGCGCCGACCTTCTCCTCGCCGTGGGCGTCGACACCCTCGGGCTTGGAGACCATCGCCTCCTTGCGCGCGGCGTCAGCACCGTCGTAGTTGAACGTGCCGTCCTTGAAGTCGACCTTCTGGTAGCCGAACTTCCAGTTCCACTGGAACGCCGTGACGTCGATGACGACCTCGGGATTGGGATCCCGGTGCATCATCTTCTCCTGCACGACGACCGTGAAGTAGAAGAGCACGGAGATGATCAGGAACGGAACGATCGTGAGCACCAGCTCCAGCGGCATGTTGTAGCCGAACTGGCGGGGCAGCTCCTCGTCGACCGGGGCGCCCTTCTTCTTGCGGTGGAAGGCCATCGCCCAGAAGGTCAGCGCCCACACGATCACACCGACGACGAGCGCGGCGATGACCGACCAGACCCACAGGTCGCGGTTGGTCTGCGCCTCCGGGGTGATGCCCTTGGGCCAGCCAAGGCCGAACACTTCCTGGTAGCTGCACCCGCTGAGCGCGAGCGCCAGCGCACCGAAGGTGACAGCTAGCGCCAGTACCCGGAATCGGGAACCGCGGGTCTTCACGTTGGCGCCTCCTGCATCGGGACTGTTCTGGCCCACCCACACCGCATTTTTCTCGTCGCGGGAACTTTCCGCGAATCGAATACTACGCAGCGTAGACCACGCTCGAACACCCAGCCCGACACATCGGGCAGTTGCGGCATACTAGGCCCGGTGTGCGGACTGCTTGCCCTGGTTACCGACCCCGCAAGCACCGTTACTCCGCCCCTAGTCGAGGCGGTCGCGGGCGCGTCGCATCTCATGCGGCACCGGGGTCCCGACGAGCCGGGCACGTGGTCGGACGACCGGGTCGTGCTCGGGTTCAACCGGCTTTCGATCATCGATATCGCGCACTCGCATCAGCCGCTGCGCTGGGGACCGCCCGATGAGCCCGACCGCTACGTGCTGGTGTTCAACGGCGAGATCTACAACTACCTGGAATTGCGCGCCGAGCTCACCGAGCAGTTCGGCGCGGCGTTCGCCACCGACGGCGACGGTGAGGCGATCGTCGCCGCCTATCACCACTGGGGCACCGCGGCGCTGAGCCGGCTGCGCGGCATGTTCGCGTTCGCGCTCTGGGACACCGCGACGCAGGAATTGTTCTGCGCCCGCGACCCATTCGGCATCAAGCCACTGTTCATGGCGACCGGCCCGGGCGGCACCGCCGTCGGCAGTGAGAAGAAATGCCTGCTGGGCCTGGCGGTCGAGGTCGGGATCAACCTGGCGATCGACGGCCGCGCGTTGCAGCACTACACGGTGCTGCAGTACGTGCCCGAGCCCGAGACGCTGCAGCGCGGGATCCGCAGGCTCGAGTCGGGCTGCTACGCGGTGATCCGCCCCGGCGAGCAGCCGATCATCAGCCGCTACTTCGTACCCAAATTCGGCGCCACAGCGTTCAAGGCCGGCGACGAGCAAGCCCGCTACGACGAGATCACCGCGGTCCTGGAGGACTCGGTGGCCAAGCACATGCGCGCCGACGTGACGGTGGGGGCGTTCCTGTCCGGCGGTATCGATTCGACGGCGATCGCCGCCCTGGCGATCCGGCACAACCCGCGGCTGATCACGTTCACCACCGGGTTCGAGCGGGAGGGCTTCTCCGAGGTCGACGTCGCGGTGGCATCGGCCGAGGCGATCGGCGCCCGGCACATCGCCAAGGTCGTCAGCCAGGCGGAGTTCGTGGCCGCGCTGCCCGAAATCGTCTGGTATCTCGACGAACCCGTGGCCGACCCGGCCCTGGTGCCGTTGTTCTTCATCGCCCGCGAGGCCCGCAAGCACGTCAAGGTGGTGCTCTCCGGCGAGGGCGCCGACGAGCTGTTCGGCGGGTACACGATCTACCGGGAACCCTTGTCGCTCAAGCCTTTCGACTATCTCCCCCGGCCGGTCCGCAAATCGCTCGGCCGGGCGTCGAAGCCGCTGCCGGAGGGTATGCGCGGCAAGAGCCTGCTGCACCGGGGCTCGCTGACGCTCGAGGAGCGCTACTACGGCAATGCCCGCAGCTTCTCC
Source organism: Mycobacterium sp. BK086 (assembly GCA_004362315.1). GTDB lineage: Bacteria > Actinomycetota > Actinomycetes > Mycobacteriales > Mycobacteriaceae > Mycobacterium. The sequence goes on along the minus strand of SNWL01000005.1, from coordinate 196,796 downwards.
GACGAGCAGCTGCGCGCCGTGCTGCCCGGATTCAATGCGGGCTGGACCCATACCGACGTCACCGCCCCGATCTACGCCGAGTCGGCCGGCTGGGATCCGGTGGCGCGAATGCAGCACATCGATCTGTTCACGTGGCTGCGCGGCGACATCCTGGTCAAGGCCGACAAGATGACGATGGCGAACTCACTGGAGCTGCGGGTGCCGTTCCTGGACCCCGAGGTGTTCGCGGTGGCCTCCAAGCTGCCGTACGACCAGAAGATCACCCGCACCACCACCAAGTACGCACTGCGCCGCGCACTGGAGCCGATCGTGCCCGCACACGTGCTGAACCGGGCCAAGCTCGGCTTCCCGGTGCCGATCCGGCACTGGCTCCGCGCGGGCGAGCTGATGGACTGGGCCTACGGGATGATCGACAGCTCGCAGGCCGGTCATCTCGTCGACGTCGCCGCGGTGCGCGCCATGCTCGACGCGCACCGGGCCGGGGACAGCGATCACAGCCGACGGCTGTGGACGGTGCTGATCTTCATGCTGTGGCACGCGATCTTCGTCGAGAAGAGCATCGTGCCGACGATCAGCGAGCCGCACTACCCCGTGCAGCTCTAGGACTCCTGCTCGATCCCGGCCAGAATCAGGTCGATCCCCGTCAGGAACTGCTCGCGGTCATCATGGTCGCGCAGCTGCGCCGCGACCTGATGCACAAACGGGTATTCGGCGACGTCATGCCGCGTCCACGTGTCCGCAACCCCTGCCAGAAACGCCGAGCGATCGACCTCCCCCGGGAAAAGCCTTGCGTTAGCGGCATTTTGGCCGGCGACGCCCAGGATGTAGTGCACCAGCGCCGAGGCGCAATCGAACTGCCGCGACTCGGGAACGCCCAGCGCTTGCACCTGGGCACCGACGCTTTCGAAAATCCGCATCAGCGCCGTCCACGGCGCGTACGTGAAATAGGCACCCACCCAGGGGTGGGCCTCGAGGGCATCGAACAGCCCCAACGCGATCGCGCGGATCGATTCCTGGGGCGTCGCCGCAGTGACCACGTCGGACACGACGCAGGCGATGACGTGATCGGCGCCGGCGGCCAGCAATTCGTTCTTGTTCGCGACGTGCCAGTACAGCGCTCCGCTACCCGTGGCAAGGCGCGCCGCCAGCGCACGGAACGTCAACGCGTCTTCGCCGTCGCGATCGAGGATCTCGATCGCTGCTTCGACGATCCCGTCTCTGGATAGCGCCATGCCTCAGTTTGACACGACTGGAACGCTGTTCCACGATCGACACGGTGGAACATCGTTCCAGGAGCGCGAAAGGAAGCTATGACGACACCGGTCACGATCGTGGGCGCCGGCATCGGTGGGTTGATGCTCGCCCGGGTCCTGCACGTGCACGGCATCCCCGCGACGATCTATGAGTCCGAACCGTCGGCAGGAGCGCGCACTCAGGGCGGCCAACTCGACATCCACGCGGACAGCGGCCAGGCCGCGCTTGCGGCGGCCGGACTGACCGACGAGTTCCGCGCGCTCATCCACCACGGCGCGCAGGCGGCACGGGTGTTCGACCAGCACGGCACCCTGTTGTTCGACCAGCCCGACCACGGTACGGGCGAACGCCCGGAGGTACTCCGCGGCGACCTGCGCCGGACCCTGCTGGATTCGCTGCCCCGGGACGCGGTCCGCTGGGGCCACAAAGTTCTCGGCGTACACGCCCTGGGTGGCGGCAGGCACCAGCTGACGTTCGCCGACGGATCAACCGTCACCAGCGGCATGCTCGTCGGGGCCGACGGCGCCTGGTCGAAGATCCGGCCGCTGCTGTCCGGCGCGGAGCCGACCTACGCGGGCACCACGTTCGTCGAGACCTACCTGCACGACGCCGACGTGCGCCACCCGGCCGCGGCTCGAGCGGTCGGGGCCGGGGCGATGTTCGCGCTCGCCCCGGGGAGATGGATCGCCGCGCACCGCGAAGCGAACGCGGTGCTGCACACCTACGTTGCGCTGAACTGCCCGGCCGACCGGTTCGACGATGTCGACTTCGCCGACACACCCACCGCGACACACGCGGTGGCCGCCGAATTCGACGGCTGGGCAACAGAACTCACCGATCTGATCACCCGCACCGACACCGCGCCCGCTCTGCGCCCGATCTTCGCGTTACCGAGCGATCACCGCTGGGATCGAGTGCCGGGGGTCACGCTCGTCGGAGATGCCGCGCATCTGGCCCCGCCCGCGGGCGAAGGCGCCAACCTCGCGATGCTCGACGCCGCCGAACTTGCCACGGCACTTGCCGCACACCCCGACGACACCGAGGCCGCACTGGCCACGTACGAGGCAGCGATGTTCCCCCGCAGCCACGCATCAGCTGTCGAGGCACATCTGGGCCTCGAGCTCTACCTCGGCGACAGCGCGCCCTACGGGTTGGTCGACTTCTTCAGCCGGGGCTAAGACAGCGCGGCGTCGATCTCCGCGGCCGCGTCGGCGCCGTAAGCGTCCTTGATCCGCGCGATGCCTGCCGCCTTGTCGAAGGTCCACTCCTGCGGGCCCGGCGCTTCGAGCACCAGCGTCGCCACCAACGAGGCGAGCTGGGCGGCCCGCTCCAGGCTCAGCCCGGCACCGCGGCCGGTGAGGAACCCGGCGCGGAAGGCGTCGCCGATCCCGGTCGGGTCTTCCTTCTGGGTCTCGGGGAGCACGTCGACGTGGATGAAGGTGCCGTCACGGCCGACGAGGTCGACGCCGTTTTCGCCAAGCGTGGTGACGCGCAGCTGGATCTGGCTCATCACTTCGGCTTCCGACCAGCCGGACTTCTGCAGCAGCAGATCCCACTCGTAGTCGTTGGTGAACAGGTAGGTGGCACCGTCGATCAGCCTGCGGATCTCCTCACCATTGAGCCGGGCCAGCTGCTGGCTGGGGTCGGCGGCGAACGCCAGGCCCAGCGCACGGCACTCCTCGGTGTGCAGGAACATCGCCTCCGGGTCGTTGGCGCCGACGATCACCAATTCCGGTGCGCCGCTTCGCTCTACGAGGTCGGCGAGCTTGATGTCGCGGGCCTCCGACATCGCGCCCGGGTAGAACGACGCGATCTGGGCCATGTCCTCGTCGGTGGTGCAGACGAACCGCGCGGTGTAGGCGGTCTTGGAGACCAGCACGTTCGAGGTGTCCACGCCGTGCGCTTCCAGCCACTGGCGGTACTCGTCGAAATCCGAGCCGACGGCGCCGACCAACGTGGGGTTGCCACCGAGCAGTCCCATCGCGTAGGCCATGTTGCCCGCGACACCACCCCGGTGCACCACCAGATCGTCGACGAGGAAGCTCAGCGACACCTTCTGCAGGTGCTCTGCCAGGAGTTGTTCGGAGAACCGCCCGGGAAACCGCATCAGGTGGTCGGTGGCAATGGATCCGGTCACCGCGATCGCCACGTTGTGTCCGCCCTTCATTTGCTAATGGGACCAGCTCACCGTCGTGCGCTAGCCTGCGTACAAGAGCCGACTATATGGCCCGGCCTCGGTCCCGCTGCGGCGGGTGCGCGAAGTTCGGTGCCCACATAATCCCAGGGAGACTTATCGATGGCCGGCCCGATTCCGCCGCCGCACCAGCCGCCCCCGTACTCCGAGCCCTACCCGGAGGGGCAGTTCGGCCCCTATCCCGGTGTGTATCCCGGTGCGCTGCCGCCCCCGGTGGCCTACCCGAAGCCGAAAAAGCGCCTGGGCCTGTGGCTGGGCCTGGTCGCGCTGGTGCTGGTGGGTGTCGTCGTGGCGGGGGTTCTGGTCCTGCGCACCGGAGAGCCCGGCACGACGGCGGCCGGCGGATTCACCGAGGCGTCGGCCAAGTCGGCGATCACGAACTATCTGACCGCGCTGTCCAAGGGTGATTCCGAGACGATCGCGCGCAACAACCTGTGCGGCATGTACGACGGGGTCAAGGACCGCAAGTCCGATCTGGCGCTGGCCAAGCTGGCCAGCGACGCGTTCCGCAGGCAGTTCGCCGGGGCGGAGGTCACCTCGATCGACTCGATCGTGCCCTGGTCGAACTACCAGGCCCAGGTGCTGTTCACGATGAAGGTCGCCTCGTCGGGATCGCGCGGCACCCGCGGCGAGGAGCAGGGCGTGGCCCAGCTGCTGCGGCAGGGCAATCAGCTGCTGGTGTGCTCGTACCTATTGCGAACGGCCGCCCAGTACTGACTGGACGGCCGTTGCGACGAAGAGTTTGTTCAGTTGAACGAGTCGCCGCAGGCGCAGGAGCCGGTGGCGTTGGGGTTGTCGATCGTGAAGCCCTGCTTCTCGATGGTGTCGACGAAGTCGATCGTGGCGCCCTGGATGTAGGGGGCGCTCATCCGGTCGACGGTCAGGTTGACGCCGCCGAACTCACTGACCAGGTCGCCGTCGAGGGTGCGGTCGTCGAAGAAGAGGTTGTAGCGCAGGCCGGCGCAGCCGCCGGGCTGGACGGCGATCCGCAGCGCCAGGTCGTCGCGGCCTTCCTGGTCCAACAGCGCCTTGGCCTTGGCGGCCGCGGCGTCGGTCAGGATCGCGCCGTGGGTCTCGGTCGTGGTCGACTGATCGGAAACAGTCATTGCGTCTCCCTTAAAAGCTGATGTCTGTGCGGGTCTTAGCCCAATGCATCAACGGTACCTTGTCCTGGCCATATTCCCGAGTCAGAGACCGGCCGCGGTTTGCCGGGCCAGGCCGCTGAGCTGGTTGGCCGCGTCGTCGATCGCCACCTGCACCGACCCGGCGTAGTCGGCGATCGCGTGAGCCGCCGTGATCCCCGCCTCATCCAGCGCGGCCGGTCCGAGCGTGACCTGCCCGGCCAGTACCAGCACCGGAACCCCGCGCGCCCGGGCCCCACCGGCCAACGCACTGACCACCTTGCCGTGCAGCGACTGGTCGTCGAAGCGGCCCTCGCCGGTGACGATCACGTCGGCCGCCGCCAGGTCGTCGGCCAGGCCGGTGAACTCGGCGATCACAGCCGCCCCGGACTCGCGCCTGCCGCCGAGGGCCAGCAGTGCGGCGCCCAGTCCCCCGGCCGCGCCGGCGCCGGGCAGCGGGCTGACCGCATCACCGAGCTCGGCCGCCCACGCCGCATTCCGTTGTTCGAGGATCTCCACGGTCGCCGGATCGGCGCCCTTCTGCGGACCGAAGACGTGTGCTGCACCCATCGGGCCCAGCAGCGGGTGTTCGACGTCGGTCGCGGCGATCAGGTCGACGCCGGCCAGTTTCTGTCGGGCCTTGCTGAGCCCGCCGAGCGCCTCGACGAGCCCGCGGCCGCCGTCGGTGCAGGCGCTGCCGCCCAGGCCGACGACGATCCGCTGCGCGCCGGCAGCCAGCGCGGCATCGACCAGCTGGCCCACGCCGCGGCTGTGGGCCGCGACCGCGGTGTCGACGGTGGGTGGTCCGCCCAGCAGCGCCAGGCCACAGGCCTGCGCGCATTCGATGTAGGCCGTCGCGGTCGCGGGGTCGTACACCCATTCGGCGTCGACGTCGACGGTCAGCGGACCGGACACCGTCGCGTGATGGATGTCGCCGAGCCTGCTGGCCAGCACCCCGACGAAGCCCGGACCGCCGTCGGACTGCGGCGCGAGGGTGAGCTCATCGGACGGCCGGGCTTGGCGCCAACCCGCGGCGATGGACTCGGCGGCGTCGACGGCGGTCAGGCTGTCGCCGTAACAGTCCGGCGCGATCAGCACCCGCATTCCTGCAGGGTAACCTGGCAGGCGTGAAGCTGCTGGGCCGCAAGAACGACGAGGGCGACGCCAAGGCCGAGCCGGCTGAGGTCGACGAACCCGCCGTCTCGGGTGTCACCGCACCCAAGGGCAAGCCCACCCCGAAGCGCAGCGACTCCGCCAAGCGCCGCGGGCCGGTCGCCCCGGCGCCGATGACGTCGGCCGAGGCACGCAAGCGCCGCAAGGAGATGCGCGCGACGCTGACCAAAGAGGAGCGCCGCGAGGAGAAGGCCAAGCGCCGCACCGCGATGAACGACCGTCGTGAGCGCATGATGGCCGGCGAAGAGTCCTACCTGCTGCCCCGCGACCAGGGCCCGGTCCGCCGCTACGCGCGTGACATCGTCGACTCGCGTCGCAACGTGCTGGGACTGTTCATGCCCGCCGCGCTGGGCCTGATCTTCGTGATGCTCGCCGTGCCGCAGGTCCAGTTGTTCATCTCTCCGGCGATGCTGGTGCTGATGCTGGTGATGGCGATCGACGGAATCCTGTTGGGCCGCAAGGTCAACAAGGCGGTCGACGCCAAGTTCCCCGACAATGCCGAAGGCTCGTTCAAGCTCGGCCTGTACGCCGCGGGCCGGGCTTCTCAGATGCGCCGCATGCGCGCCCCGCGACCGCAGGTCGAGCGCGGCGCCAAGGTCGTCTGAGCCGATCCACGCGGTGCGCACGCTGGTGCTCGGCGGAATCAGGTCGGGCAAATCACGATGGGCCGAAACGGCGATCGCCGCCGAACCTGCCGTGCGCTACGTCGCCACCGGTGCGCCCGCCGACACCGATGCGGCGTGGGCGCAGCGGGTGGCCGCCCACCGCGACCGCAGGCCTGATGCGTGGAGCACCGTCGAAACATCCGCTGTGGCAGCCCTTTTGCGCAACGACCCGCAGACCGCGACCCTGATCGACGATCTGGGCGGCTGGCTCACCGCGGTCCTGGATCGCCGGGGCTGGGAGAACGGTTCGGTGGCCGCCGACATCGACGATCTGGTGAGCGCCGTCGACGGATTCACCGCGCCGCTGGTCGTGGTCAGTCCCGAGGTCGGGTTGACCGTGGTGGCGGCCAACGCGGCTGCCAGGCGCTTCACAGACGAACTCGGCACACTCAACCAACGACTCGCCCAGTGCTGTGAGCAGGTGGTCCTGGTGGTTGCGGGACTGCCGGTCTGGGTCAAACCGACGAAGGCGTTGAACTGATGGAATTCCCCGCGGTCACACCGCCAGACTCCCGTGCCGCCGCGGCGGCCAAACGCCGCCAGGACATTCTCACCAAGCCGGCCGGCGCACTCGGCCGGCTGGAGGATCTCTCGGTGTGGATATCGGGCTGCCAAGGGCTGTGCCCGCCAAAGCAATTCGAGCGCGCCCGGGTGGTGGTTTTCGCCGGTGACCACGGGGTGGCCCGCACCGGGGTGTCGGCCTACCCGCCGGAGGTCACCGCGCAGATGGTGGCCAATATCGACGGCGGCGGCGCGGCGATCAACGTGCTGGCCGGTGTCGCGGGCGCATCGGTCCGTGTCGTCGACATCGCGGTGGACTGCGAGCAGCCGCTGACCGAGGCAATCGGCGCGCACAAGGTCCGGCGCTCCAGCGGCAACATCGCGCTCGAGGACGCGCTGAGCACCGAAGAGGTGGCCGCCGCGCTGGACGCGGGCCGCCGACTGGCCGATGACGAGGTGGACGCCGGGGCCGATCTGCTGATCGCCGGCGACATGGGCATCGGGAACACCACGGCGGCGACGGCGCTGATCGCCACCCTCACCGATACCGAGCCGGTGGCCGTGGTGGGCCGCGGCACCGGGATCGACGACGCCGCGTGGTCGCGCAAGACCGCGGCGGTGCGCGATGCGATGTTCCGGGCCAGGCAGTTTCGCCCGGATCCGGTCGGGCTGCTGCGCACCTGCGGCGGCGCGGATCTGGCCGCGATGGCCGGCTTCTGCGCGCAGGCCTCGGTGCGGCGCACTCCCCTGTTGCTCGACGGCGTGGTGGTGACCGCGGCCGCTCTGGTCGCCGACCGGCTGGCACCGGGGGCTCGTGCCTGGTGGCAGGCCGGACACCGGTCGACCGAGCCCGCGCACACGCTGGCGCTGGCCCACCTGGATCTGGTGCCGATCGTGGACCTGGGCCTGCGCCTGGGTGAGGGCACCGGCGCCGCGGTGGCGCTACCGATCCTGCGGGCGGCCGTCGCGACGCTGGCGTCGATGGCCACCTTCGAGGGTGCAGGCGTCTCCGAGCGCGCCTCGGACTGATCGTGTTCCGTTCGCTGGCAACGGCTTTCGCATTCGGGACGGTAGTACCCGTCCCGCTGCGAGGTGCCGCTTTCGGCCGCGGAACGATGACGGCGCTCCCGCTGGTAGGTGCGGCGCTCGGCGGGCTGGCCGCCGCGGTGCTGTGGGCCGGCGGCTGGGCCTTCGGTCACCACAACCCGCTGGCCGGGGTGCTCGCCGTCGCCGCGCTACTGCTCGGCACCCGGGGCCTGCATATCGACGGGCTCGCCGACACGATCGACGGGCTCGGCTGTTACGGACCGCCCGAACGCGCGCTACAGGTGATGCGCGACGGCACCGCGGGACCGTTCGGCGTCGCGGCCGTCGTCGTCGTGGTGGCCGCCCAGTCGCTGGCGTTCGCCACCGCACCCGCGGGCTGGACCGGCGCTCTGGCGGTGGTGACCGCGCTGGCCACCGGCCGGGTCGCCGCGGTGCTGGCCTGCCGTCGCGGGGTACCCGCGGCCGGCGGCAGCGTGCTGGGTGAACAGGTTGCCAGCAGCCAGCCGCTGGCGGTCGCCGTGGCGTGGGGCGTGCTGGTCGCGGGGCTCGCGAGCGTGGCCACGCCCCGGCTGTGGCAGGGACCGGTCGTCGTGCTGATCGCGCTGGTAGCGGCCATGATTCTGGTGTCGCACTGCGTGCGCCGATTCGGCGGTATCACCGGCGACGTGCTGGGTGCGGTGATCGAGTTGACGACCACCCTGACCATCATCGGTTTGGTTGCCCGCACCTGATTGTGGAAATGCCCGTATTGCGGCGCGAAGCCGCACGGCGAATTAGATTCGGGCAAAAGCAGGGGGTGGCAATGGGCACGTCGGAGGGGACGCCCGATGCTTCGTGGTTCGAGGAACTGGCCAACAGCAACGAGACGCTGTTCTACGTCCTGCGGGTAAAACCTGATCTGGCGTTCGAATACGTCAACGCCGCGGTGGAGAGCCTGCTGGGCTGGACGCCCGAGGAGGCGATGACCGACCCCGAGGGGGTGCTCGGTGTGGTCGACGCCTCCCACGCCGCCCGGCTGGAAGCCGCTCTGGAGCTCAAGCCGGGCACCGAGGCGACAGTCGAACTGATCTGGCAGCACCGCAATGGAAATCCGGTGTACGGCCAGACCTTCATCCGGTCACGGCAGCGCAAGGACGGGTCGGTCGTATTGGAGGGCGCCACCCGCAACGTCACCCAGTTGCACAAAGTGGAAGCCGAACTCAACCTCTCCGAGAAGCGCTACCGGCTGCTCGTCGAAAACGCCTGGGATGTGGTGTGGACGACTGCGGTCGACGGCACGCTCACCTACATCAGCCCGGCCATCGAGCGGCTGCGCGGGGTGAGTGCCGAGGAGACGATGCAGCAGGCGCTCAGCGATTTCTTTCCCCCGGAATCCGCCGACCGCATTCGGAAATACTTCCGCAGCGCGATCGCCGCGGTCCGGGACGGCACCGATCTGCCGCTGTTCCGCGCGGAACATGAGTTCTTCCACAAGGACGGCACCCGAGTGCCCGCCGAGATGCAGGTCATCCCCCACATCGACGAAAACGGGCGGGTACTGGAGATCATCGGTGTCACCCGCGATATCACCGAGCGCAAGGCGCTCGAGGCCGAGCTGAGACGATTGGCGGTCACCGATCCGGTGACCGGGGTATGGAACCGCCGTCACGGCCAGGAGTTGATCTCCGCCGACCTGAACCAGGCGCATTGCCAGTCGCTCTCGCTGTTGATGCTCGACGTCGACAACTTCAAGGCCGTCAACGACACCCGGGGGCATCAGGCCGGTGACCGGGTTCTCGTCGAGATCGCCCGGCGGCTGGTGGGGGTCTGCCGCGATACCGACATGGTGGCGCGTTGGGGCGGCGAGGAATTCGTGATCCTGTTGCGCGGCTGCGCATTACAAGACGGCGTGAAGCTCGCCGAGCAAATCCGCGCCACGGTCGCGGATACCCCGTTCATCGACGCCGGCGCGGTGACCGTCAGCATCGGCGTCGCGCAGGCCACCGCGCAGGACGACGTGACATCGTGGGTCGCGCGCGCTGACGACGCGCTCTACGAAGCCAAGGGATCCGGCCGAAACACGGTGCGAGCGGGCCTGGCTAGCTGAGCCGAGCCATCCAGCCGTGCGTGTCGGCGAAGGTGCCGCGCTGAATGCCGGTGAGGGTGTCGCGCAACGCCATCGTCACTTCACCGGGCTGTCCGTCGGCGATGGTGAATTCGCCGTCGCCGTACTTGACGTGCGAGACCGGGGTGATGACGGCGGCGGTGCCGCAGGCGAACACCTCGGTGATCTCGCCGGCGGCCGCGCCCTTGCGCCATTCCTCGACGTCGATCTTGCGTTCCTCGACGGCGAAGCCCGCATCGCTGGCCAGTTGCAGCAGCGAATCGCGGGTGATGCCGGGCAGCAGTGAGCCGGACAGTTCCGGGGTGACCAGCCGCGCCGAGCCCCCACTGCCGAAGACGAAGAACAGGTTCATCCCGCCCATCTCCTCGATGTAGCGGCGTTCGATCGCATCGAGCCACACCACCTGATCGCAGCCGTGCTCGGCGGCTTCGGCCTGCGCCAGCAGCGAAGCGGCATAGTTACCACCGAATTTGGCCGCGCCGGTGCCGCCCGGGCTGGCCCGGACGTATTCGGTGGACAGCCACACGCTGACCGGCTTGATCCCGCCCTTGAAGTACGCGCCGGCCGGTGAGGCGATCACCAGGTAGCGGTATTCGGAGGCCGGCCGCACCCCCAGACCGGGCTCGGTGGCGATCACGAACGGCCGCAAGTACAGCGACGCCTCGCCACCCGCGGGCGGCACCCACTGGTTGTCGACGGCGATCAGCTGGCGCAGGGATTCGACGAACAGTTCCTCGGGCAACTCCGGGATCGCCAGCCGGCGCGCCGAGGCACGCAGCCGCCCCGCGTTGGCCTCCGGGCGGAACGAGACGATCGAGCCGTCCGCCCACCGATAGGCCTTGAGGCCCTCGAAGATCTCCTGGGCGTAGTGCAACACGATGGCCGACGGGTCCAGCTCGATGGGGCCGTAGGGCACGACGCGGGCGTCGTGCCAACCCTGTTCGTCGGTGTAGAGCACCGAGACCATGTGGTCGGTGTGGAAACGGCCAAAGCCGGGATCGGCCAGAATCTGGCCCCGTACCTCGTCGCTCGCCGGGTTCGCATTGCGCTCAACCGTGAACTCGAGGAGGCCGTTCGTCATATGGGAATTGTAGACCGGACGGCTACCGAGTTTTGACCTCGACGAACGGCGGCTTGACCACCTCGCACTCCAGCGGGCGGCCGCGAACGTCGACGTTGACCAGCGCGCCGTCCTCGATTCCGGCGTCTGCGTCGATGAGGGCAAGGGCGATACCGACTTTCAGTGTGGGCGAGAACGTGCCCGACGTCGTGACGCCCACCGGTTGGTCGCCCTTCAACACGGTCAGCTCGGGGCGCAGCACGCCACGGCCGGTCGCGCGCAGGCCGCGCAGCAGCCGGCGCGGACCTGCCTCCTTCTCGGCGAGCAGAGCATCGCGGCCCCAGAACGCGTCCTTCTTCCAGCCGATCGCCCAGCCGCAGCGGGCCTGCAGCGGCGAAATGTCCAGCGCCAGCTCATGGCCGTGCAGCGGGTAGCCCATCTCGGTGCGCAGCGTGTCGCGTGCGCCCAGCCCCGCGAGTTGTCCGCCGGCGCCCTGCACCTCGGCCACCAGGGCGTCGAACACCACCGGTGCGGAGTCCCACGGCGGCAGCAGCTCGTAGCCGTGCTCACCGGTGTAGCCGGTGCGGCAGACCCGTACCGGCACGCCGGAGTAGGTGGCATCCGCGTAACCCATGTAGTCCATGTCGGTGGGCAGACCCAGCGCGGCGAGCACCTCGGCCGAGCGCGGACCCTGGACGGCGAGCACCGCGTACGAGCGGTGCTCGTTGGTGATCGAAATGCCTTGCGGCGCAGCGGCTTGCAACGCCTCCACCACAGCGGCGGTATTGGCGGCGTTGGGCACCAGGAAGATCTCATCGTCGCTGACGTAGTAGGCGATGAGGTCGTCGATCACCCCGCCGTCGGGCGTGCAGCACAGCGTGTACTGCGCCTTGCCGGGACCGACCCGGCGCAGGTCGTTGGTGAAGGCGGCGTTCACGAACTCCGCGGCGCCCGGCCCGGTCACCAGCGCCTTGCCCAGGTGGCTGACGTCGAACAGGCCGACGGCCTCGCGGGTGGCGGTGTGTTCGCCGACGGTGCCGGCATACGACACCGGCATCGACCAGCCCCCGAACGACGCGAAGCTGGCGCCCAGCTCGCGGTGCTGACGGTCGAGCGGGCCAAGCAACAGATCGGATGTGTCGGTCACGGCCAACAACACTAATCCCCCGCGATTAGTGTGAATCCCCGTGAGCACCGAAGTCGGCTACCCAGCCCCCACCGTCACCGTCGCGACCTCACTGCCCAAGCGGGCGATGGGGGCCGTCTTGATCGTCCCGGTCGTGACCGGGCCCGACAGCGACGGCTCCCCCGTGGTCGTGGGCGGCCCGTTCCTCGACGCCGAGGCCATCGGCGAGATCCAGGTGAGCCTGCGCGCGCTGGGCGCCAAGGGCGGCGTCGAGCAGGTCACCCGCCTGCACGTGCCGTCGCTTCCGGTCGGCAGTGTGCTGACCATCGGGCTGGGGGCCGATCGTGACGAGTGGCCTGCCGACGTGATCCGGCGTGCCGCCGGAGTGGCGGCGCGCTCGCTGTCCGGCGTGGAGACCGTCATCACGACGCTGACCGAGCTGGATCTGGAGGCCGCGATCGAGGGCCTGATCCTCGGCAGCTACCGGTTCACCGAGTTCCGCAGCGCCAAGACCGCACCCAAGGAAGCGGCGCTGGCCAAGATCGTCGCGCTGAGTACGGCGTCCGGCGCCAAGAAGGACGCGGCCCGGGCCACCGCCATCGCGACGGCGGTGGCCACCGCGCGCGACTTCGTCAACACCCCGCCCAGTCACCTGTTCCCCGGCGAATTCGCCAAGCGCGCCAAGGCTTTGGGTGAGGCGGCCGGTCTGGAGGTCGAGGTTCTCGACGACAAGGCGTTGGCCAAGGCCGGCTACGGCGGCATCGTCGGGGTGGGCAAGGGTTCCTCGCGCCCGCCGCGACTGGTGCGGTTGGCCTACCGAGGGGGCAAGGGCAAGAAGGCCAAGACCGTAGCCCTGGTCGGCAAGGGCATCACGTTCGACACAGGCGGAATCTCGATCAAGCCGGCCGCCTCGATGCACCACATGACCTCCGATATGGGTGGTGCCGCCGCGGTGATCGCCACGGTGGTGCTGGCCGCCAACCAGGGGCTGCCGATCGACGTGATCGCCACCGTCCCGATGGCCGAGAACATGCCGTCGTCGACCGCACAGCGCCCGGGTGACGTGCTGACCCAGTACGGCGGGATCACTGTCGAGGTGCTCAACACCGACGCCGAGGGCAGGCTGATCCTGGCTGACGCGATCGTGCGGGCGTGCGAGGACAACCCCGACTATCTGATCGAGACCTCGACGCTGACCGGCGCGCAGACCGTCGCGCTGGGCGCCCGCATTCCGGGCGTGATGGGCAGCGACGACTTCCGCGATCGGGTGTCGCGCATCTCACAGGCCGAAGGTGAGAACGGTTGGGCGATGCCGCTGCCCGACGAGCTCAAGGACGATCTCAAGTCCACGGTGGCCGACCTGGCCAACGTCAGCGCGCAGCGGTTCGCCGGCATGCTGGTCGCCGGGGTGTACCTGCGCGAGTTCGTCGCCGACGGCGTGGAGTGGGTGCACATCGACATCGCCGGGCCGGCGTACAACGCGTCGGGCCCATGGGGCTACACCGGCAAGGGCGGCACCGGCGTGCCGACGCGGACGATGTTCGCGGTGCTGGAGGACATCGCCGCCAACGGCTAGCTCACTGCAGCGGGCTACCTCACTGCAGCGGGAAGGCGATACCGCGCTCTTCCCGGCTGCGCGGGCCGAAGATGCGCCGCTGCGCGTCAGTGATGCGCACATCGTTGATCGAACCCTCACGGCGCCGGTTGAGCCGCTGCTCGTCGAACTCCCAGAGCTCGTTGCCGTAGCTGCGCCACCACTGCCCGTCCTCGTCGTGCCACTCGTATTGGAAGCGCACCGCGAGGCGGTTGTCGTCGAACGCCCATAACTCCTTGCGCAGGGCGTAATAGTGTTCGCGCCGCCACTTGGCGATGAGGAAGTCGACGATTTCGTCGCGTCCGGTGATGAAGATGTCGCGGTGCCGCCAGGCCGCGTCGACCGAAAAGCCGAGCGAGACCATCCAGGGATCGCGGGTGTTCCAGGCGTCCTCGGAGGCCTGCACTTTGGCAACCGCCGAGCGCCGGTCGAAGGGCGGGGCGGGCCGGCGGATTCGGGTCACCTCGGTCATCTCCCGACCTTGGCAGCCGGCGCCGCGACGGGCATCACGGCAAGCCGCCAGAGCGGACTACCAGCTAGCCGGTAGTGGAGCGCTCAGAGCACCTTGCCGCGGGCGGTGCTGCGCAACGCCTGCGGGGCGATCCGGGATGTGCCGTAGAGCAGGTACGCCTCGGGTGTGACGGGCCGGATCGGCTTGTTCTTCTTGACCGAGGAGACGATCGCGGCGGCCACCTTGTCCGGACCATAGCCGCGCAGATCGAACATCTTCTCCAGTTGCGCACGCCGGGGCGCGACCGCCAAGCGCTTGCCCCCGGGGGCGATGAGCGGGGTGGTGGACACGATGTTGGTGTTGACGACCCCTGGGCAGATGGTCGTCAATCCGATTCCCGCGGAATCCAATTCGGCACGCAGGCAGTCGGAGAACATGTACACCGCCGCCTTGGAGGTGCAGTAGGCGTTCAACGACTGCAGTGGCGCGTACGCCGCCATCGAAGACACGTTGACGATATGGCCGCCGGTGCCGCGCTCGACAAGCCGACGGGCGAACGCCCGGCAGCCGTTGACGACACCACCGAGGTTGACGTCGAGCACGCGGTCGAATTGCTCTGCGGGAGTGTCCAGGAACGCACCCGCCACCCCGATGCCGGCATTGTTGACGACGATGTCGGGCACCCCGTGCGCGGCGGACACCTCCTCGGCGAAGCGTTCCACGGCGTCGGCGTCGGACACGTCGAGCACGTACGAATGAGCGATGCCGCCGTGTGCGGCGATCTGTGCTGCGGTCTCCTTGACACCGGCCTCGTCGATGTCACTGACGATGAGTTCTGCACCGTCGCGGGCGAAGGCCAATGCGGTCTCCCTTCCGATGCCGCTTCCGGCACCGGTGACCGATACGAGCATGTCGCCGAAGTACTTTCGTGGACGGCCGACCTCGGCACGTAGCAGCGCACGGCTGGCCGGCTTGCCGTCGAGGTGTTCGGCCAGCTCGGTGACCGCGGTGGCCAGCACCTGCGGATGGGTAAACGGCGACCAATGCTTGGCGCGGATGTCGCGGCGCCACAACCGCGGCGCCCACCGGGCGGTGTCGTCGTAGACGTAGGGCCGCACGTACGGATCGTCGAGGTTGACGATCACCTGCACCGGAACCTCGACGTAGCGTGGCTTGGGGGCATGCAGCAACGTGCGAAAGAAGTTGGCACGGTAGATCTTCAGCCCGTTGGCGGCATCGGAACTGAACGTCTGCCCGTGGTGGCGCTGTCGGGTGGGAATCCCGCGGCTGACCGTGCCGAGCAGTAGCGTGGCGGCGCCGCGCACGGCGGCCGGGGCCAGCACCGGTATCGAGAAGGCCGCCATGTAGCTCAGGTGCGCACCCTGAGATAGCGCGCGGGAGAACACCTTCGGCCGATAAGGCCGCTTGAGGCCGTCGCGGACGAACCGGCTGAAATGCTCGGTGTTGGGCCCGGAGACCGACGTGAAGGACGCCACCCGCTCGACGGCCTCGGGGCGGGTCACGTACTCCCAGATGGTGGACGATCCCCAGTCGTGGGCCAGCACGTGCACGGGCTGCCCCGGGCTGAGCTCGGCGATGACCGCGCCGAAGTCGTCGGCGAGGCTGGCCATCGTGTAGGCCTTGTACGACTTGGGGCCCGAGGACGCGCCTGCGCTGCGGTTGTCGTAGCGGATGATGCGGAACGTGTCGGCCAGCAGTGGCACTACGCCGTCCCACAGCACATGCGAGTCGGGCCAGCCGTGCACGAGGACGACGGTCGGGCCGTCGGGGTTGCCCTCCTCATAGACCGCGAGGCGGGCTCCGTCGTTGGTGTCGACATAGCGCATGGTCATCAGGACCTCCGAGGCCGGCCGAGTAACTGTGACGCTCGGTAGCTCATACCGTGGGTACCGAACGATTGTGACCCTGCCCGCCCGGACAGTCGGGTGTCAAGACCGACGGCGTTCGATCCGCTTGCGGGCGTCGTAGTCGCGCATCCGCTGCGGGTATCCGACTTTCTGCACGTCGTAGACGGGGATTCCGAGTTGCTCGCCGAGCCGCCGCGCTCCGGCCGGACCGCCGGTCGGGCGACGGGTCCACTCGCCGTCGGCGGCGACCAGCACGACGGTCATCGGGGTGACGCTGGTCTCGGGCTCGACGAACGCCTCGACCCCGACGCGCGGCGCGGCCCACTCCTGCAAATGCCGGTGGTCGGCGGCAACATCTGATTCGGCCCGGCGACCGGGCCGGAACCTGTCGAACAGCCCCAACTCCGACGCACTCCTCTCAGTGGTTCTTTCCATCGATGGTGCCAGAGAAAACACACGTCGCCCTGAGTGCATGTGAGCGGCTCGGCAATGACAGGATGGGTACACGACGCTGTGGTAAGCCAGAAGTCCGACCCGCACGACTGACCGTTCGAGGGAGTCAACACAATGGCCGTCTCCGTCCAGATGCCGGCACTCGGTGAGAGCGTCACCGAGGGGACCGTCACCCGGTGGCTCAAGCAAGAGGGCGATACCGTCGAAGTCGACGAACCTCTGCTCGAGGTGTCGACCGACAAGGTCGACACAGAGATCCCCTCACCGGCGTCGGGTGTGCTGACCAAGATCGTTGCCCAGGAGGACGACACCGTCGAGGTCGGCGGCGAACTCGCGGTCATCGGGGAAGCCGGCGAGGCCGCGGAGTCCGCGCCCGCCGCCGAGGAGAAGCCCGCCGAGGAGCCGGCCGCCGAAGAGGCAGCGCCCGAACCAGAACCCGAACCCGAGCCGGAGCCAGAGCCCGAGCCCGCCGCGGCACCTGCCGCGCAGTCGTCGGGATCGTCGACGTCGGTGACGATGCCCGAGCTCGGTGAGTCCGTCACCGAAGGCACCGTGACCCGGTGGCTGAAGAAGGTCGGCGATTCCGTCGAGGTCGACGAAGCGCTTGTCGAGGTCTCCACCGACAAGGTCGACACCGAGATTCCCTCGCCGGTGGCCGGAACACTGCTGTCCATCACCGCTGAGGAAGACGACACCGTCGCCGTCGGCGGCGAGCTGGCCAAGATCGGCGATGCCGGTGCCGCGCCTGAAGCCAAGCCCGAGCCGAAGCCCGAACCCAAGCCGGAGCCAAAGCCCGAGCCGAAGCCGGAACCCAAGGCCGAACCCGCCCCGGAGCCCAAGCCAGAACCCAAGCCGGAACCCAAGCCCGAGCCCAAGCAGGCACCCGCTCCGGCAGCGGCCGCCGACGAGGGTGCCGCGTCCGACGGCAGCCCCTACGTCACCCCGCTGGTGCGAAAGTTGGCCGTCGAGAACGGAATTGACCTCGCGTCGGTCAAGGGCACCGGCGTCGGCGGACGAATCCGCAAGCAGGACGTGCTGGCCGCGGCCGAAGCCAAGAAGGCGCCGGCCGCACCCGCTGCTCCTGCGGCCGCCGCCCCTGCCGCACCCGCCCCGGCAGCGGCATCGGCCCCGTCGCCGCTGGCCCACCTGCGCGGGACCACGCAGAAGGCCAACCGGATTCGGCAGATCACCGCCAAGAAGACCCGCGAATCGCTGCAGACCACAGCGCAGCTGACGCAGACCCACGAGGTCGACATGACCAAGATCGTGGCGCTGCGGGCCAAGGCGAAGAGCAGCTTCGCCGAGCGCGAAGGGGTCAACCTGACCTATCTGCCGTTCATCGCCCGTGCGGTCATCGATGCGCTCAAGGCGCACCCGAACATCAACGCGAGCTACAACGAGGACACCAAGGAGATCACCTACTACGACGCCGAGAATCTCGGCTTCGCGGTGGACACCGAGCAGGGTCTGCTCTCACCGGTGGTGCACAACGCCGGCGACCTCTCGCTGGGCGGCCTTGCCCGCGCGATCCACGACATCGCCGACCGCGCCCGCAGCGGCAACCTCAAGCCCGACGAGCTGTCCGGCGGCACGTTCACGATCACCAACATCGGCAGCCAGGGCGCGTTGTTCGACACCCCGATCCTGGTTCCGCCGCAGGCCGCGATGTTGGGTACCGGCGCGATCGTCAAGCGCCCCAGGGTGATCGTCGACGATTTCGGCAACGAGTCGATCGGCGTCCGCTCGATCTGCTACCTGCCGCTCACCTACGATCACCGGCTGATCGACGGCGCTGACGCCGGCAGATTCCTGACCACCATCAAGCGGCGGCTCGAAGAAGGGGCATTCGAGGCCGACCTGGGCCTGTGACGCCAATGGGCCAGCCAGTAGAGGGGCTCGTCGTTGCGATAGCCGGTTCATCCGGCCTGATTGGTTCGGCGTTGGTCTATGCGCTGCGCGCCACCGATCACCGGGTGCTGCGCATCGTGCGACGGGCACCGGCCAACAGTGACGAGCTGCACTGGAATCCGGACAGCGGCGAGTTCGATCCCGCCGGCCTGGAGGGCGTCGACGCGGTGATCAACCTGTGCGGGGTGAATGTCGGCGAGAAGCGGTGGTCGGGCGCGTTCAAGCAGAGCCTGCGCGACAGCCGGATCGGCCCGACCGAGGTGATCGCGGCCGCCGTCGCCGACGCCGGCGTGCCGGTGTTGATCAACGCCAGCGCGGTCGGTTACTACGGCGACACCCGCGGCCGGGTCGTCGACGAAACCGCGCCTGCCGGAGGCGGTTTCCTGGCTCGGCTCTGTATCGACTGGGAGTCGGCGGCGCTGGCCGCCGAGGACGCCGGGGCGCGCGTGGTGCTGGCCCGCTCCGGGTTGGTGCTCTCCCCCGGCGGCGGCGTGCTCGCTCGGCTGCGCCCGCTGTTCGCGCTCGGTCTTGGCGCCCGGCTGGGCAGCGGGCGGCAGTACATGCCGTGGATCAGCCTGGAGGACGAGATCCGCGGGCTGCTGTTCGCGATCAACAACGACGCGCTCTCGGGTCCGGTGAATTTCACCGGACCGGCACCGGTGACGAATTCGGAGTTCACCGCGGCGCTGGGCCGGGCGCTGAACCGGCCGACGCCGCTGCTGGTGCCGGGCTTCGCACTGCGCACCCTGCTCGGCGAGTTCGCCGACGAAGGTCTGCTCGACGGCCAGCGGGCCATCCCGGCCGCGCTGGAGCGGGCCGGGTTCGTCTTCCATCACAACACCATCGGCGAAGCGCTGGCCTACGCGACCGCATCCACCCAGGGGTAGCGTCGAAGAGGTGCGCCAGTCCATCCGGTCCAGTTCAGCAGGTGTCGACGTCCGGCAGCTGGGCACCATCGACTACCTGGCCGCCTGGGAGTTGCAGCGCGAGGTGGCCGACGCCCGGGTGGCCGGCGGACAAGACACCCTGCTGTTGCTGGAGCATCCTGCGGTCTACACCGCCGGCAAGCGCACCGAAGCCCACGAACGGCCGTTGGACGGCACTCCCGTCGTCGACACCGATCGCGGGGGCAAGATCACCTGGCACGGACCCGGACAGCTGGTGGGTTATCCGGTGATCGGCTTGGCCGAGCCGCTGGATGTGGTGAATTATGTTCGGCGCCTTGAAGAATCGCTGATCCGGGTGTGTGCCGAACTCGGGGTGGATGCCGGCCGGGTGGACGGCCGCTCCGGGGTGTGGCTGCCTGCCGACGGCCCCCGCCCGGCCCGCAAGATCGCGGCGATCGGCATCCGGGTGGCGCGCGGCACGACACTGCACGGGTTCGCGCTGAACTGCGACTGCGACCTCGGGGCGTATTCCGCGATCGTGCCGTGTGGCATCACCGACGCCGGGGTGACGTCGCTCACGGCCGAGCTGGGCAGGCACGTCGGCGTCGACGAGGTCCGCGCCCGGGTCGCCGAAACGGTGTGTGACGCGCTCGATGGCCGGCTGCCCGTAACATTGACGACGTGAGCGTCACTCCGGAAGGCCGCAAGCTCCTGCGCCTGGAGGTCCGCAATGCCGAGACGCCGATCGAGCGCAAGCCACCGTGGATCAAGACCCGGGCCCGCATGGGCCCGGAGTACACCGCACTGAAAAGCCTGGTCAAGCGCGAGGGTCTGCACACGGTCTGCGAAGAAGCCGGCTGCCCCAACATCTTCGAATGCTGGGAAGACCGGGAGGCGACGTTCCTCATCGGCGGCGAGCAGTGCACCCGGCGCTGCGACTTCTGCCAGATCGACACCGGTAAGCCCGCGGAGCTGGATCGCGACGAGCCACGCCGGGTGGCCGAGAGCGTTCAGGCGATGGGGTTGCGGTACGCGACGGTGACCGGGGTGGCCCGCGACGACCTGCCCGACGGTGGGGCGTGGCTGTACGCCGAGACGGTGCGCGCCATCAAGGAACTCAACCCGGCCACCGGCGTGGAGCTGTTGGCCCCGGACTTCAACGGCGAGCCGGACCTTCTGCGCGAGGTGTTCGATTCGCGTCCAGAGGTGTTCGCGCACAACGTCGAGACGGTGCCGCGGATCTTCAAGAGGATCCGCCCGGCGTTTCGCTATCAGCGCAGCCTCGACGTGCTGGCCGCGGCGCGGGCCTTCGGACTCGTGACCAAGAGCAACCTGATCCTCGGCATGGGCGAGACCATCGACGAGGTACACACCGCGCTGGCCGATCTCCACGGTGCGGGGTGCGACATCGTCACCATCACCCAGTACCTGCGCCCGTCGGTGCGTCATCACCCGGTGGAGCGCTGGGTCAAGCCCGAGGAGTTCGTCGAGCTGGCCGCCTACGCCGAAGGGCTGGGATTCGCCGGGGTGCTGTCCGGGCCGCTGGTGCGCTCGTCCTACCGTGCGGGCCGGCTGTATCAGCAGGCCGCGGCGGCGCACAAGCTCACCCGGTGACCCCGGCGTCACGCTGATCGCCGGCCCGTATTCTTGGTAGTTATGGCGAAAACCCGCACCGCTGCCCAGAACAAGGCAGCCAAGGCCGAGGCGAAGGCTGCCAGCAAGGCCGCTGCCAAGCAGCGCCGCAGCCAGCTCTGGCAGGCATTCCAGATGCAGCGCAAGGAAGACAAGCGGCTGCTCCCCTACATGATCGGCGCGTTCGTGCTGATCGTGGCCGCTGCCGTGGTGGGCGGGGTGCTGGTCGGCGGGTTCACCATGTACATGCTGATCCCGCTGGGTGTGGTGCTGGGCGCGCTGGTGGCGTTCATCATCTTCGGCAGGCGCGCGCAGAAGTCGGTGTTCACCAAGGCCGAGGGACAGACCGGTGCGGCGGCCTGGGCACTGGACAACCTGCGAGGCAAGTGGCGGGTGACCCCGGGTGTGGCGGCCACCGGACATTTCGACGCGGTGCACCGGGTGATCGGACGGCCCGGCGTGATCTTCGTCGCCGAGGGTTCCCCGGCGCGGGTGCGTCCGCTGCTGGCCCAGGAGAAGAAGCGCACCGCACGACTCGTCGGTGAGATCCCGATTTACGACGTGATCGTCGGCAACGGCGAGGGCGAGGTGCCGCTGTCCAAGCTGGAGCGGCACCTGACCAAGCTGCCCGCCAACATCACCGTGAAGCAGATGGACGCACTCGAATCCAAGCTCGGCGCACTGGGCAGCCGGATGGGTCCGGCGGCGATGCCGAAGGGGCCGCTGCCCGCGCAGGCGAAAATGAAAGGCGTGCAACGCACCGTTCGTCGGCGCTGACAACCGTTTCGGGGGGACGTTATCTGTACTGCTTGTGATTGGGCGCCGCATTTCAGTGCCTTGACCACCGGCGTCTTGACGCGGCGCACAGCATTGCGAGCGGCCGCGGTGACGGCCGTCGCCACCGCCGCGGCCTGCACGAAACCGCCCGCGGCGGTGGGCAGCACGAAGGCCGACGTGGTGTTCCGCAACGGCCGGATCTACACGGTCTCACCCGCCCAGCCGTGGGCACAGGCGGTGGCCGTCACCGGGAACACCATCTCTTACGTCGGCGACGACACGGGTGCGGCGGCGCAGACCGGACCGGACACGCGCGTCGTCGACCTCAAGGGCGAGCTGCTGCTGCCAGGTTTCGTGGAAGGTCACATCCATCCGTTCCTCGGCGCGTTCCTGACCAGCGGGGTCGACCTGCAGGTGCCCACCGGCGCGGACGCGTTGGTCGCGATCGCCGCCTACGCCAAAGAGCATCCGGACGGCCCGGTGCGTGGATTCGGTTGGCGCGTCGACATGTTCGGCCCCCATGGGCCGACCCGCCAGGAGCTGGACACGGTACTGCCCGACCGGCCCGGTTTCTTCTTCGCGATCGACGGCCACAGCATGTGGGCCAACAGCAAGGCGCTGGAGATCGCGGGCGTCACCCGCGACACCCCGGATCCGATCCCGGGCTTCAGTCTGTACGTCCGCGACGAGCACGGTGAGCCGACCGGTTACGTGCTCGAGGTCGAGGCGGTGCTGGGCCTGGTCAATGCCGTCGACCCGATCTCGGCGCACTCGATGCAGACCCTGCTGGAGACGTGGCTGCCCAAGGCGTCGGCGGCCGGCATCACGACGGTGTTCGATGCGGGCGTACCGCCGGTTGGTGACGACCAGGGCGCACTGATCGCGCTGTATACCGATCTGGAGCAGCGGGGCAAGCTGCCGTTCCGGGTGGCCGCCTCGTACAGCGTGAAGTCCGCACCCGTCGACGACGCGGTGGCGAAGGTCACCGATATCCGCAACCGGATCTCGACCGAACTGGTCACTGTCGGCGTCGTGAAGATCATCGGCGACGGGACGCAGGGCGGCTACACCGCCTGGCTGCTCGAGCCGTATGCGGACAAGCCGGACTCGATCGGCGCCTCGCCGTTCACCGACGAACAGTGGCATCAGTTGGTGCGCGAGGTCGACGCGGCCGGGTTCGACGTGCACGTCCACGCGTGCGGTGAGCGCACGGCGCGGGTCGCGCTGGATTCCATCGAGGCGGCGATCGCGACGAATCCGCCCCGCGATCGCAGGCACACGATCGCCCACCTGGTCTATGTGGAGGATCCCGACAGTTCGAGGTTCGGCAAACTCGGTGTGACAGCGCAGTTTTCGGCGAATTGGATGTCGTCCGATCCCGACACCGTGCAGAACATGGCCGCGCGGTACGGCAGGCCACGCCAGGACCTGTTCTATCGCACGCAGGACGTCCTGCGCTCGGGTGGCCGGATCTCGCTGGGCACCGACTGGCCGGCGGCCGGGTACTTCTCCACCTACAAGCCGCTGGATTCCATCCAGATCGGAGTGACTCGTCAGCTGATCGGGCAGTCGGACGCGCCCGTGCTCGCGCCCGCCGATCAGCGACTCAGCGTCGCCGAGGCCGTGCACGCCAACACCATGGGTGCCGCTTACCAGATCCGGATGGACGCCAAGGTCGGCTCCGTCGAGGTCGGCAAGCAGGCCGATCTGATCGTGTTGGACACCAACATCTTCGAGATCGACCCGCACGACATCCACCGCGCGACCATCACGATGACGATGATGAACGGTCAAGTCCGCCACCAGGTTTAGGCGGCGATCACCTGCAACAGGCGGCCGTTTAGATACGTCTCGGCCTCGGTCATCGGCATCTTTGGCGTACCAGGCATCGGTGGCGCGACCGAATGGTAGTGCGCACCGGTCGGCGTGATGAATTCCGCTGCGTGCGTGCCGTTCTCGTCAACCCTGGTGACAGGGTGCCAGCCCGCGGCCTCTTTCGCGTAGTTGCACGCTTCGCACAGGCCCTGCCCGTTGTCCGCACTGGTGTCACCGCCACGCCGATACGGTGTCGCATGGTCACGGTGGCGAATGGGCGCGTCGCAGTATGGGGTTCGGCACCGTCGGTCCCGCAGCTCGATGAAGTCGGCCAAACCTTTGGGGAACAGTCGCGACCGCGACTCCAGCGCCACCAACGCGCCGCTGGCCGGTGTGGCGTAGAGCCGCCGCAGAGTGGCGCGTGACCGCGGATCGCTCACCGCGTCGAAGACCATCTTCTGGGCCACCGCCGAGGGAACCGACCCGTAGCCGGCGATCACCGCCGCGCCCTGCTCGGCCCCCAGCAGCGCCTGATCGGAGATCACCACGTTGACCGCCACCGGCACCGCCTCATCGGCCGGCCGGCCAGTCACCCGCTCGACCACCGTGTCCGCCATGACCTGACCGCGCGACCGCCCGTCACAGCAGACATCGGCTTCTCGTTTGAGGGCGGCGTACACCGACACCCCCTGCGCCATCGGCAAGAGGGCGGTTACATAGGTCATCGTGTCCGGCGCCGGCCGGATCGTCACCGTGCGTTCCTCCACCGCCTTGGCCGCCCGGTCGACGACCGCGTGCGGGTCCAGCCGGTAGGCGATCGCCTTGGCGTCGGCGGTCAGCGCCGCGTCTCCGACACCCTCCAATGTGGCGATGTCAGAACACAATTCCGCATCCAGCCGACGCCGGTCCTCGACATCCAGACAGGCCGACTCGCGCACCACCAGGGTGGCCCGCCATTCCGACAACACCCCACACTCGAGAGCGGCCAGCGTATGCGGCATTTCGTATACCAGCGCCTTGGCGAAGCCCAGATGGCGGCCACCCTTGCCCGGCGAGTCCCGCCGGGCCAACGCCACCTCCGCGGCCAGGCCACGCCCCCGCTTCGCGGCGGGAACCCCGGCCGCCGCCTCCGCCGAGCGCCGCGATGCATCGAGCGCGGCGGTCAGCCGGGCCTGCGCCGCGGCGGCGGCGGATTTCAACCGCTCAAGCTCCGCGATGCGCTCGACCAGCGCCGATTCCCCGGCTTCGAGGTCGATCTCCAGCAATTCTTCGAACATACGTTCGATAGTATCACCGGCGGACGACAGCCGTCGCGGTGAACTTGTCCTGCAGGCCGCGGCCGTCGGCGTCGGTGAACAGCCCGGGAATCACCAGGGACAGCAGCACCCCGCGCACGATCGCCCGCCCGATGCCGACGTGCTGGCGGTTGTCCACCGAAATCACCATCAAGCCGAGCGCGTACTGCCCCGGCGTGAACCCGAACAAGCGCACCGAGAGCACGCCGAGCACGAACCAGATCCCCAAAACCGCCGTCGACAATGTGGCGACACTGACGATGCCAAGCGACATCCCGAGCGCGGCGAGCCCGTAGGCAATCAGCCAGTCGATCAGCAGCCCCAGAAAGCGCCGGCCCATCCGCGCCAGCGAACGCGGGCCGGATTCCGGCAGGCCCAGGGCCTGGCCGGGCCACCCCGACTCGTCACCGGGCGTCACCGGTTCCGGTCCGGACAGCCAAGATCCAATCTCGCGCGCCATCGTCCTAGGATATGCGTGGCTGCGGCAACGCCCCGATCCGCTCCATGAGGCCCGACGCGTAACGTCGGCGCAACATGAGCTTGACGGGAGTGCAACATCAGATCCATAGCGTCAGCCGCGGGTTAACAAACCCCTGTGCCGAGACCTGCGCTAAACCGGCTGCATCGAAGGAGTTAGTAAGTGGCAGAAAAGAACGCTGACGACCTGTTCAAGCTGATCAAGGACGAGAAAGTCGAGTACGTCGACATCCGCTTCTGCGATCTGCCGGGCGTGGTCCAGCACTTCTCCATCCCCGCCTCCGCGTTCGACGAGAGCGTGTTCGAGGACGGCCTTGCGTTCGACGGTTCGTCGGTGCGCGGCTTCCAGTCCATCCACGAGTCCGACATGATGCTGTTGCCGGATCCCGACACCGCGCGTATCGACCCCTTCCGGGCCGCCAAGACGCTGAACCTGAACTTCTTCGTGCACGACCCGTTCACCCGCGAGGCCTACTCGCGCGACCCGCGCAACGTCGCCCGCAAGGCCGAGAACTACCTCGCCAGCACCGGCATCGCCGACACCGCCTACTTCGGCGCCGAGGCCGAGTTCTACATCTTCGACTCGGTGTCGTTCGACTCGAAGATCAACGGCACCTTCTACGAGGTCGACTCCGAGTCGGGCTGGTGGAACACCGGCGAGCCCTTCGAGGCCGACGGCTCGGCCAACCGGGGCTACAAGGTCCGCCCCAAGGGTGGCTACTTCCCCGTCGCCCCGTACGACCACTACGTCGACCTGCGCGACGAGATGGCCACCAACCTGCAGAACGCCGGCTTCACGCTGGAGCGCGGTCACCACGAGGTGGGCACCGCCGGCCAGGCCGAGATCAACTACAAGTTCAACACCCTGCTGGCCGCTGCCGATGATGTGCTGCTGTTCAAATACATCATCAAGAACACCGCGTGGGCGAACGGCAAGACCGTCACCTTCATGCCGAAGCCGCTCTTCGGCGACAACGGCTCGGGCATGCACGCCCACCAGTCGCTGTGGAAGGACGGCAAGCCGCTGTTCCACGACGAGGCCGGCTACGCGGGTCTGTCGGATATCGCCCGCCACTACATCGGCGGCATCCTGCACCACGCGCCGTCGCTGCTGGCGTTCACCAACGCGACGGTGAACTCCTACAAGCGTCTGGTGCCCGGCTACGAGGCCCCGATCAACCTGGTGTACAGCCAGCGCAACCGGAGTGCGTGCGTCCGTATCCCGATCACCGGCAACAACCCGAAGGCCAAGCGTCTCGAATTCCGTTGCCCGGACAGCTCGGGCAACCCGTACCTGGCCTTCTCGGCGATGCTGATGGCCGGTATCGACGGCATCAAGAAGAAGATCGAGCCGTTGACCCCGGTCGACAAGGACCTCTACGAGCTGCCGCCGGACGAGGCCGCCGCGATCCCGCAGGCGCCCACGTCGCTGTCGGCCGTCATCGACAAGCTCGAAGAGGACCACGAATACCTCACCGAGGGTGGCGTGTTCACCGAGGATCTGATCGAGACCTACATCTCCTACAAGCGTGAGAATGAGATCCTGCCCGTGCAGATCCGTCCTCACCCGTACGAGTTCTCGCTCTACTACGACGTCTAAGTCGTCTGACGAAACCACCCGTGTCGCGCTCCTCGCGCGCACGGGTGGTTTTGTCTGTCAGCACCAGTTGCGTTGGCAGCCAGCCATATTCAGTGCGTCTTGACCTTCGGCGGCGGTGGAGGTGGCGCTGGCGGCGGCGGTGGCGCGGTAGGCGCGTGCATTGTCGGGGGTGGCGGCGGAACGGCGGCCACCGTAGCCGGTGGCCGTGGGGACAGCGGGACGTCGACGGGTGGCGTGAAGTGATGCCGCAGTGTCGCGATCGACAGGCCGACGACGACGGCGGCGAACGCCAGCATCACGATGCCTCGAATTGACGTGCGCCGCTTCATCCTGGCGACGGTGTACCCCCGCACAGTGCGGAACCCTAATCGCCGTCGACGTCAACCGACCGGGCCGCAAGCACCTTCACAGGCATTCCAAGGCCTTTCCGCAGCGAGTGCTCTTGCTTACGATGGCGACGTGCACAGCACCTGGATCGGCCCCGACGGTGAGCTCGCGGTGGCCGGCGCCTTCGGTGACGTCGCCATGCATCACCACCCCGCGGTGCAGGTCGGTGTCGGTCTGGACGGACCGCTCGAACTGACCACGGCCGACGGCGTGATTCGCAACTGCCGTGCGGTCGTCATCGCCAGCGGTACCCGCCACGCGCTCGGCTGCGCGGACGGCGTGACACCGATGTCGCTGTACCTGCGACCCGAGACCGCACCCGGCGCCGCGATCAACGCACGCGCGGCGGGCGGGGTGTGGATTGCCGACGACGACCTATCCGATTGCATCGCAACAGTTTTCGCCGATCAGGGCCTCGAGGGAGCCGCGCGTCGACTGATCGGTGAACTGATCGCCGACACCCCGCCACAACCCGGCCATCCACAACTGAAGCA
Organism: Mycobacterium sp. BK086; assembly: GCA_004362315.1. Classification (GTDB taxonomy): domain Bacteria; phylum Actinomycetota; class Actinomycetes; order Mycobacteriales; family Mycobacteriaceae; genus Mycobacterium. The sequence continues at coordinate 168,913 of SNWL01000005.1, read as the reverse complement.
GGCCGTCGACCTGGTTCGGGCCGACCCGGCCAATCCTGCCGACATCGTCACGATCGCCCGAGCGGTAGCGCTGTCCCCCGATTATCTCGGTCGGCTGTTCAAGAAGCAGACCGGTACGTCGTTCTCGGCCACCACCCGGTGGATTCGACTCCTCGCGGGCATGGAGTACCTGAATCACGGCGGGTCGGTGACCGACGCCGCCCACTCGGCCGGATTCACCGACGGCGCCCACGCCAATCGTGCCTGCTGGGAGATGTTGGGCGGCTCGCCCCGAGACCTGGCCCGCGCCCTGTCCGAATAGAACGGATCTGTACAAGCGCATCCGAGCCGCCACACGACAAGCTGGGTCCATGTCGGTGATGTCGAGAGTCGAACGAGCATTCTGCTGCGGAGCGCTGTGGCGTACCAGCACGGGAACGACGGTGCGGTCGTTGCCCACCGAGGTACTGGGACGCGACGTCCTCGAAATCGGCTCCGGGAGTGGAGCTGTGGCCGAACAGCTGGCATGCGAACACCCGAACGCCTCCGTGACGGCGACCGACTTGGACCCCGTGATGGTCGCGGCCGCCACCGACCGGTTGCGCGGCGTGCCGAACGCCGCGGTCCATCTGGCCGACGCCACCGCGTTGCCGTTTCCCGATGCCTCCTTCGACTCCGTGGTGAGCTGCCTGATGTTGCACCACGTGATCGATTGGGAGACGACGGTGCGTGAAGCGACCCGGGTGCTGCGGCCCGGCGGGGTGTTCGTCGGCTACGACCTCGTCCGCACGCCCCTGGCCACGGCGATCCATCGCGTCGACCGGTCGCCGTTCCGGTTGTTCGCCCCCGACGAGTTCAAAGCGCACTGCGCCGACGGCGGACTCGATCTGGACGCCAGAACCGTACTGCGGGGCCATGTCCTGCGGTTCGAAGTGCGAGCGGCGGCATGACCGTGCGCCAGCCCGACCAGCCGAAAGCTCCAACCCTCACAGGTCGGCTATCCGGACCGCAGTCCGAATAGTAGGGTGGTCACCATGACGCAGAGACTTGACGCTCGCCTCGACCGCAATGCACCTGCCGCCCTCAGCGTGTTCCGGATCTTCTTCGGACTGCTGTTCGGATTCGAGGGACTCTCGAAGATCTTCAGCTGGCCCGCGCCGATCGGCGAACAGGCCGGAATCACCACCGGCTCCTGGCCCTACTGGTATGCCGGCGTCCTGGAAATCGTTCTGGGCGCTCTCATCACCGTGGGACTGTTCACCCGCATCGCGGCCTTCATCGCCTGCGGCCAGATGGCCGTCGCCTACTTCACCCAGCACATCGAGAAGAGCTTCTGGCCCGTCGTCAACGGCGGCGAGCTTGCGGTCGCGCTGTGCTTCGGGTTCCTGCTGCTGGTGTTCACCGGCGGCGGCGCCTACGCGCTGGATGCCGCCCGCGGTAAACGCTAGGCGTCCAGCGCCAAGTCCTTGCGGAACCGTCGCATTCCGTCGATCTTGTCGGCGAGTGATGCATCCGGCCCGGAGTAGAACATCCACGGCATCGTCACGATGCCGGTGATGCCTGCCGCGGCGGCCTTCTCGTAGTGCGGGATCGTGAACGCATCGGTCAGCGGTGTCAGGATCTCGTAACCGTCCATCGTCAAACCGTTTTCGGCCCGCAGCTCCCGTAGCTTCTCGACCCGCAGGATCGCCTGGTCGAGGCTGATCAGGTCGCCGATCCAGCCGTCGAGGCGCGCCGCCCGCCGCAGCGCGATATCGGACAGTCCCCCGCTGTAGACCGGAATGTGCGGTGGCGTCGGCATCATCTCCAAGCGAGGGGTCTGATAGAACTCGCCGTCGAATTCCGTCCACCCGGGCTGCCACAGCGCCCGCATCAGTTCGATCATCTCGTCGGTGCGCTTGCCACGCTTGGCGAACTGCTGACCCATCAGCGTGAACTCTTCTTCGCACCAGCCCACCCCGATCCCGAGTTCCACCCGGCCGCCCGCCAGGTATGCCGCGGTGCCAATGGATTTGGCCGCCGAATACGGATCGCGCATCCCGGGGATGTACACCGTCGTCACGAACTTGATCTGTTGCGTTGCCTGGGCCAGCGCGCCGACCAGCACCCACGGGTCCGGCCAATCGGTGAACGGCTGCCAGCGCCGCTGACCGTCCTTGGTGTACGGGTACGGGGTGGCCAGCGTTTCCAGGTTCACCACGTGGTCGGGAATGCCAAGCCCCTCATAGCCGAGCTCGTCGGCGGCCTTGGCGATTTCGACGATTTCACTCGTCTCCAGAAACGCGACGCTGACGTAGAACTTCAACTTCACTCTGTGTCCCTCGCCCACGCCGGCATGATGAAAACCCCTTCTGCTTCGACAGTCGTTCCCTGTGCGTCGCCGAGAAACCCGCGCGCATACGTCTTGAAACCTTCGGTCCGCTCCACCCACGCCTCGCCCCGCAGCGGCCCGAGCGGCGTGCCGCGCAGGTACTTCAGCGTGATCGTGCCGGTGAACTTGGGCTTGCTCAGCTGCCGCGTGGCGACCTCACCTAGCAGCTGGTCGAGCAGCAGCGCGCAGATACCGCCGTGCACCAGGCCGGGCGGGCCCTCGTAGACCGGGCCGAGGGTGAACTCCGTCCACACCCGGCCCTCTTCGTGGTGGGTGTTCATCGGCGGTGCCAGCGGATTGTGCCGCCCGACAGCGGGATTGCGCCACACCACCGGCAGGCCGGTCTCCTCGTGGCGCAGCACCCGCGGCCGATCGCTGGGCGTTCGCTCGAGCATCTCGGTGACCTCGTCGATGGTCTGCTGAGCCGCCATGATCGTGTCCGCGTCGGCTCCGCTGTGGATGCTGGCCTCGATGAGCTTGCGCAATGATTCGGCCAGCGGCTCGTGCAGCGCGCCGATCCGGTCGTGCTCGTCAGCGCTGATGACGCCGAATTCGAAATCCATCGCGCCTAGCCTCCGAACACCTTGAGCACCACGGCTTTCGCGCGCCGGGTGACCCGCAGATAGTTGTCCAAGAATTCCGAGCCGTCGTCGCTGTGCCAGCCCGCCGCCACCGCGACAGCGTTGAGCTGACGCCCCGGGCCCGGCAGCTGGTCGGTCGGCTTGCCACGCACCAACACCAGCGCATTGCGCGCACTGGTCGCCGTCAGCCACGCCTGCCGCAACAAATCGACGTCGTCTTCGGCCAGTAGTTCGGCAGCTCCGATCGCGTCCAACGTGTCCAGCGTCGACGTGTTGTGCAGCGCGGGAATCTGGTGGGCGTAACGCAACTGGAGCAGCTGCACAGTCCATTCGACGTCGGCGAGCCCGCCGCGGCCGAGCTTGGTGTGTGTGTTCGGGTCGGCGCCGCGGGGCAGCCGCTCGGCATCGACCCTGGCCTTGATCCGCCGGATCTCCTGGACGGCCTCGGCGGACACCCCGCCTGCCGGGTAGCGCGTCTTGTCCGCCATCAGCAGGAAGCGATGACCAAGATCCATGTCACCGGCCACCCGATGGGCGCGCAGCAGCGCCTGAATCTCCCACGGCTGCGCCCACTGCGTGTAGTACGCCTCGTATGACGCCAGCGTGCGCACCAGCGGACCCTGTCGGCCCTCCGGTCGCAGATTGGCATCGACCTCCAAAGGCGGGTCCGCACTGGGTGTTCCGAGCAGCGTGCGCACCTGTTCGGCCACCGTCACCGACCACTTCACGGCGCGGGACTCCTCCACGCCGGGATTCGCCTCGCAGACGAACATGACATCGGCGTCCGAGCCATAACCCAGCTCTCCACCACCGAGCCGGCCCATGCCGATCACCGCGAACGTCGCGGGCACCACACCGTCGGCAGGGGTGTTGGCACGGATCACCGCATCCAGTGCCGACTGCAGCACCGCCACCCACACCGACGTCAGCGCGCTACAGACGTCACGCACTTCGAGCAGGCCCAAGAGATCCGCCGACGCCACCCGGGCCAACTCCCGGCGGCGCAGCGTTCGTGCGGCCGCGATCGCGCGCACCGGGTCGGCGTGGCGTGCGGTCGAGGCGATCAGCGCACGAGACACCGCGTCGGGATCGGTATCGCACAGCTTGGGCCCGGCCGGGCCGTCGGCGTATTGCTGGATGACCTCCGGTGCCCGCATCAACAGCTCGGGCACATAGGCCGAGGTACCCAGCACCTGCATCAGTCGTTTGGCGACCGCACCTTCGTCGCGCAAAGTGCTGAGGTACCAACGCTGTTCGCTCAATGCCTCACTGATCCGCCGGTACGCGAGCAGACCGCTGTCCGGGTCGGGCGTATCCGACAGCCAGTCCAGCAGCCGGGGCAACAGCACCGACTGGACCCGCCCGCGGCGCCCGCTCAGATTGACCAGCGCGCTCAGATGCGTCAGTGCGCTCTGCGGGCCCTCGTACCCCAGCGCAGCCAGCTGCCGTTCGGCCGCGGCCGGCGTCAGTCCCGGCGTGAGCCCGACGGACGGACCGACCGATTCGAGCAGCGGTTGGTAGAAAAGCTTGGCGTGCAACCGCGATACGCGCAGGTTCTGCCGCTTGATCTCCTCGCGCAATACGCCCAGCGAGTCGTGGGTGCCGTCGGGACGCATGTGCGCCGCACGGGCCAGCCAGCGCAGGCCTTCCTCATCCTCGGCGGGCGGCAGCATGTGAGTTCGCTTGAGCCGCTGCAGCTGCAGCCGGTGCTCGAGCAACCGCAGGAACTCATACGACGCGGTCAGGTTGGCCGCGTCGTCGCGTCCTACATAGCCACCGGCCGCCAGGGCGGCCAGCGCGTCGACCGTCGAGGCCACGTGCAGTGACTCGTCGGTCCGGCCGTGCACCAATTGCAGGAGCTGGACCGCGAATTCGACGTCACGCAGTCCGCCCGTCCCGAGCTTGATCTCGCGGTCGCGCACATCGGCGGGTACCAGCGCCTCCACCCGGCGGCGCATGGCCTGCACCTCGGGCACGAAATCCTCACGCTCACAAGCGGTCCACACCATCGGCATGAGCGCCGCGATGTACTGCTGCCCGAGCTCGGCATCGCCGACGGCGGGCCTGGCCTTCAGCAGCGCCTGGAATTCCCACGTCTTGGCCCACCGCTGGTAGTAGGCGATATGCGAGTCCAGGGTGCGCACCAGGGCGCCCTGCTTGCCTTCCGGGCGCAGCGCGGCGTCAACTTCGAAGAACGTGTCCGACGCCAGCCGCATCATCTCCCCGGCCACCCGGGTGGTCACCGAGTCGGCGTCCTCCCCGACAAAGATGACGTCGACGTCGCTGACGTAATTCAGTTCCCGCGCACCGCATTTACCCATCGCGATGACCGCGAGGCGGGGTGGCGGACTGCCTTCCTTGCACACGTTCGCGACGGCGGCCTTGAGCGCGGAGTCCAGCGCCGCGTCGGCGATATCCGACAGGTGCTCGCCGATCGTGGAGAACGCGGGCACCGGTTCGTTCTCCACCGTCGGCGCCAGATCGAGGCCGGCCAGGACCAACAGGTGGTCGCGGTAGAGCGTGCGCAGCCGCGGCATGATCGCGGCTGGGACGGTGCCGAATTCGGCGATGCAGTCGTCGAACGACCGGCGCAGCGCGGCGGGATTCGGCAGCGTCACCGCACCCTCGAGCAGGTGCCATGACTGCGGGTTGGCCACCAGATGATCACCCAGCGCCAGCGACGATCCGATCACCGCGAACAGCCGGCCGCGCAGGCCGCGATCCTTGAGCAGAGCGGAATTCAGCTGCGGCCAGTCACCGCCGAGTGCGTCGGCGAGCCTGCTCATCGTCTGCAGCGCCACGTCGGCGTCCGGCGCCCGCGACAACGACCACAGCAGTTCGACGTGTGAGTCGGTGTCCCAGCCCAGTCGAGTCAGGTCAGCGGCTGCGGACGGCTCGACCAGACCAAGCCGGCCCACGCTGGGAACGCGTGGGCGCTGCGTCGCTGGTTTGGCCACGTGCACGACGGTAGCGCACGGTAATCAGAGTGAGAGGTACGCCTTCAACTCGTACGGCGTGACGTTGCTGCGGTACTCCTCCCACTCCGCGCGCTTGTTGCGCAGGAAGTAGTCGAAGACGTGCTCGCCCAGTGCCTCGGCGACCAGTTCGGAGCTCTCCATCTCCTGCAGCGCCATGCCGAGGCTGGACGGCAGCTCCTTATAGCCCATCGCGCGGCGCTCCTCGGGAGTCAGCGTCCACACGTTGTCCTCGGCCTGCGGGCCCAGCACATAGTTCTTCTCGATGCCGCGCAGCCCGGCGGCCAGCAGCACCGCGAACGCCAGGTACGGGTTGCATGCCGAATCGGGGCTGCGCACCTCAATGCGCCGCGAGGACGCCTTGCGCGGGGTGTACATCGGCACGCGCACCAGCGCCGAGCGGTTGGACGCTCCCCACGAGGCCGCCGTCGGCGCTTCGCCGCCGTGCACCAGCCGCTTGTAGGAGTTCACCCACTGATTGGTGACCGCGCTGATCTCGCTGGCGTGCTCGAGAATGCCCGCGATGAACGACTTCGCGACGTCGGAAAGCTGCAGCGGATCGTCGGGGCTGTGGAACGCGTTGGTCTCGCCCTCGAACAGGCTCATGTGGGTGTGCATGGCCGAGCCGGGATATTCGGCGAACGGCTTGGGCATGAACGATGCCCGCACGCCTTCGGCCAGCGCGACTTCCTTGACGACGTAGCGGAACGTCATCACGTTGTCGGCCATCGACAGCGCGTCGGCATACCGCAGGTCGATCTCCTGCTGACCGGGCGCACCCTCGTGATGGCTGAACTCGACCGAGATGCCCATCTGCTCCAGCGCGTCGATGGCGTGGCGGCGGAAGTTGGGCGCCGAATCGTGCACGGCCTGATCGAAGTAGCCGCCATTGTCGGCGGGTACCGGCACCGAGCCGTCATACGGGCCGGGCTCCAGCAGGAAGAACTCGATCTCGGGGTGCACATAGCAGGAGAAGCCGAGGTCGCTGGCCTTGGCCAGCTGACGGCGCAGCACGTGGCGGCTGTCCGCCCACGACGGCGACCCGTCGGGCATCGTGATGTCGCAGAACATCCGCGCCGAGTGGTGCTGGCCGCCGCTCGTGGTCCACGGAAGCACCTGGAACGTCGAGGGATCCGGGCGCGCGACGGTGTCGGATTCGAAGACCCGCGCGAAGCCCTCGATCGAGGATCCGTCGAAACCGATCCCCTCTTCGAAGGCGCCTTCGAGCTCCGCGGGAGCGATCGCGACCGACTTCAGGTAGCCGAGCACGTCGGTGAACCACAACCGGACGAATCGGATATCCCGTTCCTCCAGCGTGCGCAGCACGAATTCCTTCTGGCGGTCCATGACGCGAGCGTATGCAGCGGGTGTTAATTCCGTGTTACGCAGGCGGTAAGAGCCGCATCACCAGGCCAATTGGCGGCATTCGTGGATACTGAGCCGATGAGGGCGGTCATTCCCATACTTCTCATCGCCGCCATCGTCATCATCGCCATGGCGATCTACATCCAGCAACTCCGCAAGACCCTGCGCGGCGTGAAGGATCCCCTGGTATTTCTTTCAGGACGCGAGCGCCGGGCATATGCCCGTGAGTTGCTCGCACGGGAGCGGGACCGCTACGAGACCGAGCGCCAGGAACGACTGAACGACATCATCTTCAACCGAGGAACGGAAGAGACGTGAAGGGTCGAATCATCGCCATCGGCGCCGGCGCGGCGGCGCTCATCGTGGGTGGAATCATCTTGAGCGGCTGCACCACCCAGGTGGGGGCGGGCACCACTGCCGTCAAGGTGGACGACTACTTCCTGATTCCCACCGACCCGAAGGTGGAGGGCTGCATCAGCCCGGAAACCTCGGAGTTCAACCCCCCGGGCGGGTTCAAGGTCTATCTCTATCCGTCGCGCCAGATCTCCTGGGACGCCCTCGACCGGCCCGACGCGGAAGCCCCCGCCACACTTGTGGTCTCCAACGCCTCGGCCCCGGCCGAGCTCAAGGTCCCGGTCTCGGTCACCTTCGACCTGACCAGCGACTGCGACAAGCTCAAAGAGTTCCACCGCGAATTCGGCACGAAGTACTCCGGCTGGCTCAACAACGACGGAACCGTCAGTGAGGGCTGGGTGAGTCTGCTGCGTTATGTGGTGGGCCAGCCTCTGGAGAACACCTTGGTGTCGGTGGCCCAGAAGTACACGTGGCGGCAGATCTGGAACGACGAGGCCGTGCGGGTGGAGTTTCAGAACGCCCTGCGCGAAACCCTGCCGCAAGCCACTCGAGCCCGCACCAACGGCCAGGAGTACTTCTCCAACTTCGCGGTGACGGTGATGAAGCCCGATCCGGTGGACCCGGGCCTCAAGGAGGCCATCGTCGCCGAGCAGCAGGCCATCGCCCAGGCGAATGCGGCGCGGGCCAAAGGCGTTGCCGACGCCGAAGCCGCGAAGGCCAAGGCTGACGCGGACGTGGTGGCCGCGAAAGCCCAAACCGAGCTGGCCCAACAGCAGGCGTTGCAGAAGCGAGCCGAGATCGCCGGATATCCCTCTGCCGACGATTACTTGAGGGCCAAGGCCATCGAGGCCGGCCAGAATCCGTATCAGCCCACGTATGTGGTTCCGCAGGGCGGCCGCTGAGTCAGCAGGTCAGGTTGCCGGGCACGATCTGGTCGACGAAGTACTTCACGATCGTCGAGTCGATGCATTCGTTGCCGTTGAACACCGCGGTGTGTTGGGTGCCGTCGAACGTGATCAGCGGCGCGTTCAGTTCCCGGGCGAGGTTGACGCCCGCCTCGTAAGGCGTGGCGGGGTCGTGCGTCGTGGACACCACGACGACGCTGCCCGGCGGGGCCGGGCTCGCCGGATGCGGCGTCGAGGTCGGCGGCACCGGCCAGAACGCGCACAGATCGCGCGGCGCGAATCCGGTGAACTGGCCGTAGGCCTGGAAGGGCGCCAATTCGCGGGTACGCCGGTCGATGTCGGCCCACACCGCCGGATCGGTGGGTGTCGGGCTGTCGACACAGCGGACGGCGTTGAACGCGTCTTGGCCGTTGCTGTAATGCCCGTAGGGATCACGGCCGTCGTACTCGTCGGCGAGCATCAGCAGATCGCCGGCATCGGTCTGGCGTTGCAGCCCAAGCAGACCGCTGGTGAGGAACTTCCAGTACTGCGGTGTGTAGAGCGCGTTGAACGTTCCGGTGAGGGCGTCTTGATAACCGAGGCCGCGCGGATCCGACGTCGGGCCGGGCTTGGCCACCAGCGGATCGACCAGCTGGTGGTAGCGGTTGACCCACTGTGCGGGGTCGGTACCCAGCGGGCAGCCCGCCGACTTCGCGCAGTCGGCGGCGTAGTCGTTGAACACCACCTGGAAGCCGGTCATCTGCTGGATGATCGAGTCGACGGTGTCCTGCGCGGGATCGATCGCGCCGTCGAGCACCATCGTGCGCACCCGGTCGGGGAACTTCTCCAGATACGCGGTGCCGATCTCGGTGCCGTAGCTGAACCCGAGATAGCTGATCGTGTCGTCGCCCAGTACCTGGCGGACGGTGTCCATATCCTTTGCGACCGAAGCGGTTCCGACTCCGGCGAGGAACGCCGCCCCCATCTTGTCGGCGCATTCCTTGGCGTAGTCGCTGTTGATCTTCTCGATGGCGGCCACACCGGCGGGGCTGTAGTCGACCAGCGGGTTGCGCCGGTAGGCGTCGAACTCGGCGTCGGTGCGGCAGCGCACCGATGGCGTCGAATAGCCGACCCCCCGCGGGTCGAATCCGACGATGTCGAAGTGCTCGGCCATCGGGCTGCCGGCCAGCGCGTAGCCCATGCCCGCGGCGGAGTCGACCGCCGAAGCGCCGGGCCCGCCGGGGTTCACGAACAGGGCGCCGATCCGCTGGCCGGTGGCCGGGATCTTGATGACGGCCAACTGTGCTTGCGGCCCAGTGGGATCCGCGTCGCTGATCGGTACCGGCACCGTTGTGCACTGCGCGGTGGGGATGTCACGCGCGTTGTCACCGAGGAACTTCTGACAGCTCCCCCACATGACCTGCGGCGCCGACGTCTGCCCGGCCCCGCCGTTGCCGGTGGCCGCGGCCGACGGGGCCGTGACTCCGGCCGTCAGCACAGTACAGAAGAAGAGCACCGAGCCGATCCGACTCGCGCGTCCCATGCCCGCCATCGTCGCATGGGGACGCGCTGGGTGCGGCGGCGAGGCGGTCACACTCCGATCTCAGATGTCAGCGAAATCGGTAACAATTGTTGACGCCCGCGTAGAAGCGTTGTGGCCCCGCAGGTTTCGCGTCAGCAGGTGGCGCCGGGCGGAGGCAGCTTCAAATCGACGAGGTAGGCCGCCGCGTAGTTGTCCACGCACGTGTTGCCCTGGAACACGACGGTGTGCTGCGTTCCCTTGAACGTCAGCAGCGCGCCGCCGAGCTGCTTGGCCAGGTCCACACCCGCCTGATACGGCGTCGCCGGGTCATTGGTCGTGGACACCACCAGCACCGGCGGCAGCCCGCTGACATTGACCGCGTGCGGCGTGCTGGTCGGCGGCACCGGCCAGAACGCACACGTGCTCAATGGGGCGTGCCCGGTGAAGTCGCCGTAGCTCATGAACGGCGCGACCTCACGCATCTTCTTGTCTTCGGCGATCACCTTGTCGCGGTCGGTGATCGGCGGCTGGTCGACACAGTTGACCGCGATGCGCGCGTCGGTCGCGTTGGTGTAGTGCCCCTGCGCGTCCCGGCGCATGTACATATCGGCCAGCGCCAGCATGGTGTCGCCGCGGCCGTTGGTCATCTCGGTCAGGCCCTGCGTCAGATGCCGCCACAGGTTCGGCGAATACAGCGCCATGATCGTGCCGATGATCGCGTCGCTGTAGCCGAGGCCTCGCGGATCCTGGGTCGGCAGCGGCTTGTCGACCAGCGGGTCGACCAGATCGCGGTAGACGTCGACGGACTTGGCCGGGTCGGTACCCAGCGGGCAGCTGGGGTCCTTCGCGCAGTCGGCGGCATAGTCGTTGAACGCCTGCTGGAATGCCGCGGCCTGATCGATGTCGGCCTGGATGGGATCGGCGTTGGGATCGACGGCGCCGTCGAGGATCATGGCGCGCACCTTGTCGGGGAACGCCTCGGCGTAGGCCGAGCCGATCCGGGTGCCGTACGAGTAGCCGAGGTAGGTCAGCTTGTCGTCGCCGACGGCGGCGCGCAGGGCGTCCAAATCCTTGGCGACACTTGCGGTGCCGACGTTGGCCAGGAAGTCCTTGCCCATCTTGTCGACGCAGCGCTGGACGAAGGCCTTGGTTTCACCCTCGATGTGCTGGACACCCTCGGGGCTGTAATCCACCTGGGGGTCGGCCCGCAGCCGGTCGTTGTCGGCATCGGAGTTGCACCACAGCGCCGGGGTCGAGGAACCCACTCCGCGTGGGTCGAAGCCCACCATGTCGAAGCGCTGCCGGACCGTGCTGGGCAGGTTCTCGACGATGCTGGCGGCGGCTTCGATGCCCGACTCGCCCGGACCGCCCGGGTTGATGATCAGCGAGCCGATCTTCTGGCCGGTGGCCGGAAAGCGGATCAGCGCGAGGACCGCGACGGGCCCGTCCGGCTTCGCGTAGTCGACGGGCACGGCGATCTTGCCGCACTGCGCGCCTGCCGGAATCGGCAACGAATTGCCCCCGCCGCCACCGGCAACCCGGCACGGACCCCACTGCACCGGTTGCCCGATCTGCGGTCCGGCGATCACGGCCGATCCCCCCACGACGGTGCTGCAGCCTGCGCTCGCGACGAGTGCGGCCACGGCGGGGAGCACCAGGGCGGTGCGGACAGCGCGTGGTCGGTGGAAGAGCCTCATGGCAAACATGCTGCCATGTCGCGCCGGGGTGCCCGACACACCGACCCGCCGGGGGTGCCTATTTGGTGGCGTCGAGCAGTTCCTTCATCCCGACCGCGAAATCGTCGGCCAGATCCCACAGGTCGGGAATCAGCTCCGGGCAACCGATCAGGCCGACGTCGAGTTTGCCGTTCAGCGACATCACCGTGATGTTGAGACCCGAGCCGTGGAAGATCGGCCCGAGCGGGTACATCGCGGTCACTTCGGCGCCCAGGAAGTACAGCGGGATCTGCGGGCCGGGCACATTCGAGATCACCAGGTTGTGCACTGGCCGGGCCTCGGTCAGTTTGGTCCGCGCGTAGACCCGCATCGCCACCCCGAAGATCGCGGGACCGGCGAACTGACTCCAGTCCTGCAGCAAGGTGGCCCCGATCGCCGCGCTGTGTTCCTTGGCGGTGTTGTTGGCCGCGGCGATGGCCTTGATGCGTTCGGCCGGATCCTCGATCTGGGTCTCCAGCTTGGAGAACATGCCCGACACTTGGTTGCGGCCGGGGCGGTCCGAGCGGTCGTGTACCGACACCGGAACCATGGCCACCAGTGACGATTCGGGCAGTTCGTCGCGGTCGAGCAGGTACTGCCGCAGCACCCCGGCGACCAGCGCCATCACCACATCGTTGACCTTCACCCCGAAGTGGTTCTTGACCGTCTTGATGTCCTCGAGGTCCAGCTCGGCGAACGCGACGTTGCGGTGCGCGGTGATGCTCGCGTTGAACTTGGTCTGCGGCGCCGCGAACGGGGCGGCCATCGCCCGTCCGCCGACCGCGCGCTGAACGGTGTCGACGACGGTGCTGACAGTCGACGGAATCACCTTGGTAGCCAGGTGCAGGGGCCGGGTGACGAAGTTGCCCAGCCCGCCCAGCGCGATCCGCAGCTGGTTGGTGGCGCCGTACTCGTCCTCGACCGGGTCCGGCGGCGGCGCATCGGGTTCGGTGCTGCACAGCTGCGACATCAGGTTCGCGCCCGTCACCCCGTCGACCGCCGCATGGTGGACCTTCGTGAGCACGGCCAGCCGTCCGCCGTTGCGGGCGTCGGTGCCGCCGACACCCTCTATCACCCAGGTCTCCCACAGCGGGTGACGACGATCGAGTGGCAGCGAGGCCAGGTGCCCGCAGATCTCGCCGAGCTCGGCGCGGCCGCCCGGGGCGGGCAGCCCGATGCGGTGCAGGTGACGGTCGATGTCGAAGTGCTCGTCCTCGACCCACACAGGATGGTCGAGGTTGAGGAAGCTGTTCGCGAGCCGCTCGCGGAAGCTCGGGATGGCCTTCACCCGCAACGCGAGCTCGTCCCGCAGCCGGTCGAAGGTGTAGCCACCCGGGATCGTGGAGGCGTCGAGCTCCAGAATCGAGCACACATGCAGTGGCTGGGACGGGGTTTCGAGATAGAGGAAGCTCGCGTCGAGTCCGCTGAGTCGCTGCAGGTGTTGAACCATGCGGCCGATGGTATGTCGGCCCACCTGTCGCGGGTGTGAGAAAGTCCACTTCAGGAGTTCGTTCACCTTTGCCACGCGCGGTGGCACACTTGAACGCGTCAGACGAACCCGGGGACCCGGATGGGCCTCGAGGATCGACAGAGACGAAATCTAGGGACAAAGATGTCTGAACAGACTGTCTATGGCGGCGCTAGCGTGCCCGCAGTTTCGCGCACCAAAGTTCGCACCCACCACCTGCTGAAGTGGAAGTCCGAAGGCCACAAGTGGGCCATGCTCACGGTCTACGACTACTCCACCGCCCGGGCCTTCGACGAGGCCGGGATTCCGGTTCTCCTGGTCGGTGACTCCGCCGCCAACGTCGTATACGGCTACGACACCACCGTGCCGATCTCGGTCGACGAGCTCATCCCCCTTGTTCGCGGTGTGGTCCGCGGCGCCGAGCACGCACTGGTCGTGGCCGACCTCCCGTTCGGTAGCTACGAGGAGAGCCCGCGCCAGGCTTTGGCGACGGCGACCCGGTTCATGAAGGAGACCGGTGCGCACGCGGTCAAGCTCGAGGGCGGCGAGCGGGTCGCCGAGCAGATCGCCACGCTGAGCGCCGCGGGCATTCCCGTGGTCGCCCACATCGGCTTCACCCCGCAGAGTGTCAACGGGCTCGGCGGTTTCCGGGTCCAGGGCCGCGGTGACGCCGCCGAGCAGACCATCCACGACGCGATCGCCGTCCAAGAAGCCGGCGCCATCGCGGTGGTGATGGAGATGGTGCCCGCCGAGCTGGCCACTCAGATCACCGGCAAGCTCACGATTCCGACCATCGGCATCGGCGCCGGGCCCAATTGCGATGCCCAAGTGCTGGTCTGGCAGGACATGGCCGGACTCACCAGCGGCAAGACCGCCAAGTTTGTCAAGCGCTTCGGTGATGTCGGCGGCGAATTGCGCCGTGCGGCAATGCAATACGCCGAAGAGGTGGCGACCGGCGCGTTCCCGGCCGAGGAGCACAGCTTCTAGCTGAACTCCGCCGCGCGCTTGTTCAAGAACGCGTCGATACCCTCGCGGCCATCCGCACTGTCGGCGCACGCCGCGATCAGCCGGCCCTCGAGTTCCATCTGCTCCTCGAGCCCGCTGCCGAACGTGGCCAGCATGAGCTTCTTGACGGCTCCGCTGGAACCCTTTGCCGCAGAAGCGATCTGCTCGGCCAATGCCTGAGCCCTCGCTTCCAGCTCCGGGGCCGGCACGACCTCGTTGACCAATCCCCAGTCCGCCGCCTCGGCCGCCTTCAGGGTCCGGTTGGTCAGCATCAGTTCCTGAGTCCGGCGCACCCCGATGATCCGCGGCAGGAAGTACGAGGAGCTGCCGTCGGGGCTCAGCCCGGCCTTGGTGTAGGCCATGGTGAACGACGCGGCGTCGGCGGCCAGCACCAGATCTCCGGCAATCGCCAGGCTGAAACCGGCGCCCGCGGCCACCCCGTTGACGGCGGTGATCAGCACCGCATCCATCCGGGCCAGCGTCGAGATGGCCCGGTGCAGGTCGTCGGCGATGCCCTTGACGAAGCGGCCCGGCCCCAGCGGCGAGGCCGCCATCGCCTTGAGGTCGCCACCGGCGCAGAAGAACCGGCCGGCCCCGGTGAGCACGACGGCCTTGACGTCCGGAACATCGCAGCGGGCCGCGACCTGCGCGAGTTCGGCGGTCATCACGTCGTTCATGCCGTTGGCGGCATCGGGCCGGTCCAGCACGATCCGCACGATCGGGCCGGACTGCTCGAAGGACAGGGTCTGGTAGTCGCTCACGGCCGGAACGTTAGCAATGCCAGCCCAGGATCCGGAGGGCGGCATCGGCTATTACTGTTGGCGTCTCGGGAGTGCACTCCTCGTTGTCGGAGCGGCGGTTGATCACCGACTCCACGAGGCGGAACGGGAGGTCGTCAGCCTCGGCGATCCCGTCGCGCTCGGCGATCACCTGAGCCGCCAGCTGACGGTAGCGCCGGCGCAACTCCTCACGGTTGGCCCGGAACTGCGCGAACCGCTCGACCCGCAGCTCGGGCAGCAGGTACAGCGCGCCGAGGTTCCAGCGACTCGTGCACAGCTGCGAGCAGTCCGCGACCACCAGGGCGTGCAGTCGCTCACCTGCCGAACCGCCCTGCACGAGCAGCTCGCCGGCCAGCCGCAGGGCCTCGTCGACCGTGCCGGCCAGCAGGGCATCGAGGATGTCGTCCTTGGTGGCGAAGTGGTGATACAGCGAGGCCTGCCGCATACCCACCGCGTCGGCGATCCGCCGCGTCGACGTGCCCGCGTAGCCGATCGTGGTGAACAGCTCAGCGGCGGCGTCGAGGATCTCCTCGCGTGCGGTGTTTCCCGGGCGCCGGGATTGTTCGAGCCGGGGACGGCCCCGCCCCTCATGGCCCGCGCTGCGCATAGGCCATTGAAGCACCCGCCTAATACCTGTCATTTGATCGAAATGCAGTCAATCCACTCGTTACATCGGCGACACCCGCCGGGAACGGCGCTTGAGAAAACTTTCACTTGACAGTTAATCGGGCTCAGGCCCGGACAGGAGTGAGCAGATGACCACCGCGTCGACCGATGGCGCCCGCTCGCATGCGCGTTCTCAGGCGAGTGGCGCCAGCATGCGGGTGCCCACCCTGCCCGACGGCGTCGACGACGCCCGACTGGTCTGGGCCGAGGCCGTGCCCGCGGAGTCCTACGTCGCCCGGGTCCTCGGGCGGGGCACCCGCGTGCGACTGGCCGACCCCGACGGCGGTGCCTGCGCACACCTGTTGCTGTTCCGCGCCGACGCGTCATGGGAGCGGCTCAATGTCGCCGACACGATGAAGGTGCCGTGGCAGGCTTACCTCGGGGTGGGCCATCCGCTGCTGTCCGATCAGGGCCGCCTGCTGGCGACGGTCGTCGCCGATACGTCGGGCCACCACGACCTGCTGTGCGGCTTGCCACCGGCCGGTCAGCGGCAGATGCTGCTGGCTGCGGCCAAGCACGGCATGGACATTCGCGATATCGCGCCGTCGGCGACCCTGTTCAAGGGGGTCCGAGTCGAGGACACCGGTGCATGTGTGTTCACCGGCTCGGCAGGCCCGGGCGCGGCGGTCGAACTGCTGATCCACCTGCCGGTCGTCGTCGCGGTGGTGAACACCGCTCACCCGCTCGATCCCGCGCCGGCGACCACCGACCTCGACATCGTGGCGTGGCGGGCCGACGAGGAACTGAGCGTGCCCGTCAACACCGACCCGGAATACTCCCGGGCCCTGTTCAACACCGAATCGACTTGGGCGGCAGCACAATGATTTCCGACGAGATCGTCGCGGCCCGCGCACCGTGGTCGGCCATTCTGCGCGCCGGCCAGTCTCTGCAGATCATCGACCTGCACGGCAATCAGGCGGTAGACACCCTGTTCTACGCCGTCGACGGCGACCGGGTCGATCCGGCCGGTCGCTACAGCGCGCAGGCCACGATCGCCGCGCAGCGCAACATCTTCTTGACCACCGGCTCGGTGCTGCGTGCCGCCGATGGCCGGGCACTGGTGACGATCGTCGCCGACGAGGTGGGCAACCACGACACCATCGCAGGCGCCTGCTCCAAGGAATCCAACACGCTGCGCTACGGCCACCACACCGTGCATCAGCACGCCTGCGCGGAGAACTTCCTCGCCGAGGCGGCCAAATGGGGAATGGGCAAGCGCGACATCGTCTCCAACATCAACTTCTTCATGAACGTCCCGGTCGAGACCGACGGCACACTCGGTATCGTCGACGGCCTTTCGGCGCCGGGCAAGTCGGTGACGGTCCGCGCCGACACCGACACCCTGGTCCTGGTGTCCAACTGCCCGCAGATCAACAACCCGTGCAACGGATTCGACCCCACCGAAGTGCGGATGGTGATCACGTCCTCATGACAACCGTCGAGGTGGTGCGGCCGGGAATGCTGACCACCATTCAGGATTGGCCCGGCCGCGTGGGCTATTGGCATGTCGGCGTGCCGCCGTCGGGTCCGATGGACGATCTGTCGTTCCGGGTCGGCAACCGGGTGCTCGGCAACCCCGAGGGGGCTGCCGGTCTGGAATGCACGAAAGCCGGTCCGGCCCTGCGGTTTCCCGACGGCGGCCGGATCTGTGTGGCCGGTGCGGCCGCGCCGGTGACCCTGGACGGTATCCCGGTGCCGATGTGGCAGTCGATCACCGTGCCGGCCGGTGGTGTGGTGGACGTCGGCATGGTGCCCGGCCCCGGTATGCGCTGTTATGTGCTGATAGCCGGCGGCCTATGTGAACCCGAATACCTGGGCAGCACAGCCACATTCAGCCTGGGTTGCTTCGGCGGTCACGACGGCCGCCCGCTGCGCGAGGGTGACGTACTGACCGCGGGCGACGATCCATGCCCGGGATCGGGCCGGCCCGCGCGTGCCGCGATCGACGAACAGCCGGCCATCGGCCATCGCTGGCAGGTCGCGGTCACCGAAGGGCCGCACGGCGCGCCGGAATTCTTCACCCGCGCCGACATGGCGACGATCGTCGGCACCGACTACACCGTGCATTTCAACTCCGATCGCACCGGTGTGCGCCTGATGGGCCCCAAACCACAGTGGGCCCGCACCGACGGCGGCGAGGCGGGCCTGCACCCGTCGAACATTCACGACAATGCTTACTGCGTCGGCACTTTGGACTTCACGGGCGATACCCCGATCCTGCTCGGTCCCGACGGGCCGAGCCTCGGCGGATTCGTCTGCCCGGTCACCGTGGTGCGCGGCGATCGGTGGAAGCTCGGGCAGATGGCCCCGGGCGACACCGTGCGGTTCGTGCCGGTGCGCGCCGACCGGGCCCCGTCGCTGGGCAGTATCGACGCCAACCGGCGGGCGTCGATGCCGCTGGTGATCTCCACCTCGAGTGACGCCGACGACGGTGTGCTGACCCGGTTCGTCGGCGCCGAGGGCACCGATGTGACGGTGCGCCGAGACGGTGACGGCGGTCTACTGGTCGAATACGGACCGATGGTGCTCGACCTGGCGATGCGCGCCCGCGTGCACGTGCTCTACGAATCCCTCTCGGCCAGTGCGATTCCCGGCGTCACCGAATTGACCCCCGGAGTCCGTTCGCTGCAGGTGCAGTTCGATCCCGCCGTCGTGAGCACACCGGAACTGGTAGACCTGCTGGCGCGCACCGACGAGTCACTGCCTGCCACCGATCAACTCGTCGTGCCCAGCCGCACCGTGCGACTTCCGCTGTCCTGGGACGATCCGGCCACCCACGAGGCGATCCAGCGCTACATCCACGGGGTGCGCGCTGATGCCCCGTGGTGCCCGTGGAACATCGAATTCATCAGGCGGATCAACGGTTTGGCCGACGTCGAGCAGGTGCACGATATCGTCTACGACGCCCAGTACCTGGTGCTCGGCCTCGGCGACGTCTACCTCGGCGCACCGGTGGCCACTCCCCTGGACCCGCGCCACCGGCTGGTGACCACCAAGTACAACCCCGCTCGCACCTGGACACCGGAGAACGCCGTCGGGATCGGCGGCGCGTATCTGTGCATCTACGGCATGGAAGGCCCGGGCGGCTATCAGTTCGTCGGGCGCACCACCCAGGTGTGGAACCACCGGCACCCGCAGGACTCCCGGTCTTTCGAGCCCGGAACTCCGTGGCTCCTGCGCTACTTCGACCGGATCGGCTTCTATCCGGTCAGCGCCGAGGAACTCCTGGACCTGCGTGCCGACATGGCCGCGGGCCGCGGCGACGTCGAGATCACCGACGGCACGTTCTCGATGGCCGCCTACGAGCAGTTCCTGTCCCACAACGCCGACGGCATCGCGGACTTCCGCGCCCAGCAGGCCGAGGCGTTCAGCGCCGAGCGGCTTGCCTGGGACCGGGCCGGTGAATTCGCCTCCCAGCTGGCCAGCTAACCGGCGCGATAGGGAATCATCTCGCGCGACAGGGCACGCCGGAGCACCGGCTGCTGGCTGCAGGCGACGGCGAAGACGGTCAACAGCAGCCAGCTCAGCACCGAGCTGGCCAACACGAGAATGAAGGCCACCCAGGCGCCCCCGGTCAGGTGATAGTTCGCGGCCTGCCGTGCCCACAAGCGCCAGTAGATCGTCAGATTCACGGTCAAGCCGACGCCATAGGAGATGACGAAGGTGAACAGATAAGGCTTCCAGGTGCCGTCGTGCAACCGAGCCGTGACCGGCTCATGGCGCAGCGGATACACCACAGACAGCACGTTGCCCACCCCGAGCCAGATGAACACCATCGTCACCAGCTGGTCGACCAGGGTGACCGGGTTGACCTCGGTGACCCACCACAACGCGGCCACCACCGGCAGGCCGGCGGCGGTGATCATCAGCGCCATCGCCAGATTCTTGACCGCCAGCACCTGCCATATCCGGTCGCCGTCGGCCAGGCGCTGGCGCACCCGCTGCGCATCGAAACATAGTGCGTTGGTGCAGATTACGCTGCCGACCACAGCGGAGAACAGGTACAACGTCAGACCGCCGAGGTCGTAGCGCTTCATCCCGGTCAGGTGGTAGCCGGCCACCAGGGACAGCGCGATACCCAGAGTGATCACGACACGAGACAGGATCGACCGTGGCCGGCCGACGATGATGTGGCGGACCTCAGCCCGTACGCGGACGCCCAGACCCGCCAGAGCCCGTCGGCCGATGTGTACTGGGAACCGCCAGGCGTCGGAGGACGGCGAGCTTTCGGATCGGGTGGCATCGACGGCCAGGACGGCTCGCGCGACCGACAGCCGAGCCGCGTCGATCTCGGTCAGTGCCCCTTGCTGCGGCCTCGCCACTTCGTCTCGGGCGTCGGCCACGATCCCGCGCAGCGCGTCGTCGTCGTGCCACTCGGCGGCGGTGATCGCTCGGTCCAGACGGCTCAGCATTGCGGCGAGATCGCTCAGTTCTCGCAGCGCATCAGGGTCGGGACTGCCGTTCATTGCTCAGGAGACTACTGGCGGGGATACGTGTCCGACCCTGCTCGATCGGTTCAGCGACGCCGCACCATCTCGGCGAGACGCCGTGTTCACCTGGATATGACACGCTGTCCGGCATGGGCTCTGGTAACCGCCACGTCGAGGTGGAGAAGAAGTTCGACGTCCCCGCGGGCACGGTGTTCCCGTCCTTCGAGGGCCTGGCCACGGTGGCCCGCGTCGAGCGGCAGGCGGCGCAGTCGCTGGACGCGGTGTACTTCGACACCCCCGATCGCGACCTGTCAGCCAACAAGATCACGCTGCGTCGCCGCACGGGTGGACCTGATGCCGGCTGGCATCTGAAGCTGCCCGCCGGCCCCGACGCCCGCACCGAGGTCCAGGCTTCGCTGGACGGCTCGGACGAGACGACCGTGCCCACCGACCTGCTCGACATCGTGCTGGCGATCGTGCGGGACCGCCCGCTGAAGCCGGTTGCGCGGATCTCGACGACCCGCAACGTGGTGATGCTCTACCGCGGTGACGGAGCGGCGTTGGCCGAGTTCTGCGACGACGAGGTCAGCGCGTGGGCGCTGAGCCCGGTCGACGGTGAGGCCGGCGAGGAACAGCGCTGGCACGAATGGGAGCTGGAACTGGCCGACAGCGAGATCGAAGGCGGCCGGGATCTGCTCAAGCGGCTCGGGAATCGGCTGCTGGACGCCGGCGCGGTGCCCGCGGGGCACGGCTCCAAGCTGGTGAAGGTGCTCGACACCGCCGGGACGCTCCCGGAACCGGATGACGAGGACGAGGCGCCGGACGACCCCGTGCACCGGGCGGTCGCCGAGCAGGTGGCCGAGCTGCTGGTGTGGGACCGCGCCGTGCGGGCCGACACCTACGACTCGGTACACCAGATGCGGGTGACCACCCGCAAGATCCGCAGCCTGCTGCAGGCCTCCGAGGACTCGTTCGGGCTGACCGACGACGCGTGGATCCTCGACGAGCTGCGCCAGCTGGCCGCCGTGCTGGGGGTGGCCCGCGACGCCGAGGTGCTCGCCGAACGCTACGAGGCGGCCCTGAAGGATCTGCCCGACGAGCTGGTCCGCGGCCCGGTGTACGCGCGTCTGGTCGACGGCGCGCAGCGCAATTATCAGGCCGGTCTGCGGCGTTCGCTGGCCGCGATGCGCTCGACGCGCTACTTCCGGTTGCTCGACGCGTTGGAAGGGCTGGTGGCCACCCAGCCGCCCGAGGCCGTGCCCGGTGAGGAGCCGAAGCCGGTGACCATCGACTCGGCCTACAAGCGGGTGCAGAAGGCGGCGAAGAACGCCGCCGAGGCCACCGAGGACCGCGACGAGGCACTGCACCGGATTCGTAAGGGCGCCAAGCGACTTCGTTATGTCGCGGCCGCCACCGGGGAGCCCAAGGTGTCGGATCGGGCCAAGACCATCCAGACCCTGCTGGGCGATCACCAGGACAGCACGGTGAGCCGCGCTCATCTGCTGCAGCAGTCTCAGGTGGCGCACGCGGCAGGCGAGGACACGTTCACCTACGGCCTGCTGTATCAGCTGGACGACGACCTGGCGAACAGGTGTCGCGAACAACTCGACGATGCGCTGAGCGCCTTGCGTAAGACATTCAAGAAGGCGCACTAGCCGCGTCGTTCCCGCCGTTCGCCCCGCAGCGAATTACGCATACCTCTCGCTAAGAAATTGCCTGCGGTGCGTGATTCATCCCTGAGACATGCACCTCGTGTGGTAGACATCTGCTGTCAAGTGTCTTCGCTAAACCTTGCAAATCGACACAAAGACAGGATTTCAGCAACGAAGATTCGGGGGAATCGTGGGGTATTCGCGCTATGTCGGCCGTGTCGGTGCACTAGCTGTGATGTTGGGGGTCGGGACCGTGCTCGCGGCGCCGGCATGGGCCGACGACGGCCACTCGGCAAGTGGCTCGTCGGCATCGAACTCGTCGGCCGGTTCGTCCGCGAAAGCTGACTCCAAGCGTCGCGCCCCCGCTGGAGGCGTCGGCAAGTCGAACAAGACACCCAAGAAGCCCATCAGTACAGCCACCGCCGGTACGGCTCCTGTTGCGTCACAGTCGATCTCGACACCTCGGGCCTCAGCGCCCAAGGCTGTGTCCGCACTGCCGGCTTCCGGCACCGGCACCCCTGCCGTGTCGGCAGCCCTGTTGGTCCTGACGACGGCTGGCTCCCGCCGCCAAGCCGATGACAACGCCCCGGTCGCAGCGGCACCCGCTGCGGCCGCCACGACGACGGTCACGATCAATACGTGGAACGATTTGGCACTGGCAGCTTTGAAGTATGGCGGATATACAACGGGTCCAACCGCGGGTATCTACGGGGGCGATACTCAGGGGACGCTGGAAGACACATCGTGGACGCTCGACTACAAGCACGTGGATGCCTTTGGCGACAGCGCGTCTGGCAACGGTTCGATGGCATACCAGGCGACCTTTACCTACACCACGCCGTACACACAGAATGCGTTCGTCCAATCCCAGCTGAAGGAACGGGCTCAAGCGCTGCATGTGAGCTACTCCCCGACCAATTACACCGCGTGGCTGGTGGCCTTGGATGTGACCACCGTCGATGGCGTGGCGTCCATCAGCACTATCAATGGGAAGCCACTCGTCCTCGGGGACACGATCGTCCACCCTGCACCGATCTGGGCCTATACCCCCGATGCCAATGGCGATTTCACGATCTTGACGAACGGCGCTCAGACTGATCCGAGCTGGCGGGGCTCCTATGCCGTCGTCATCCTGCCGAAAAACGTCGTGCCGGTTATCCCAGGTGGAGATATCACTGCTCCGATCGCCCCGACGGTTACCGCCTCGAAGGTCACCACGTCGGCGGTGACGCTTAAGGTTTCGGGGAGCACCGACGACGTTGGTGTTGTCGGATACAACTTCTATCGCGTCAACTCTTACGACAACGGTCAGGGCTACGCCTACACCACCATCTGGAAGGTCAACGGGTCGGTCGCTTCGGCCGGAACGACGTTCGTCGATACAGCAGTCGAACAAGATACGACCTACGTGTACACCGCTCGCGCAGTCGATGCCGCAGGGCACGAAAGTCTAGACAGCGCAGCACTTGTGGTGAAGGTACCCGCCCCAGACACCGAGCCGCCGACCGCGCCTACGATCGCAGCCACCAACGTCACGACGACAACGGCGACCTTGGTTGTCTCCGGGAGCACCGACAACGTAGGGGTCGACGGCTACGACATCTACCGTGATGGCATCCAGGTCAACGTCGCACCGATCAAGGTCGGTCAGAACTTCGTCGATACCGACCTCATCCCGGGAAGCGAGTACGACTACACGGCCCAAGCCTTTGACGCCGCAGGCAACTACAGCGAACAAAGCGTAGCCATCGTCGTCACGACGACGGGCAGCACCGGTGGCGGAGACAACGGCGGCGGAGACAACGGTGGTGGTGGAGAAGTCGCCCCGCTACCGATACCACGGATCAAAGCCTCCGACCTCACAGACCACTCGGTCACGATCACGGTATCGCTCGGTAAAGACGACAGTCGAGTAGTCCGCTACTTCCTCTACCGCGACGGCCAGCTGATCGCCACGTTGGACAAAGACGATAATTCGTACACCGACGACAATTTGGACTCTGATGTCACCTACAACTACACGGCAAAGAGCCTTGATGCCGGGTACGCCGGAGGTGACCTGACCAGGTCGGTAGCGATCACCACGTACTCAAGCGAGGAATGGGCGTATCGACACGGAAAGCCGGACTCCTTCTGGGAAAAGCAGTGGGAGAAGTTCAATCAGTACGTCGGGTGGATTCCGGTGGTCGGCGATGTGCTTGCCGCGATCAGCACCGGTATAGACATAGGCAGCCTACTTAACGCGATCGCCACGGGAGACAAGCACCAGATCTACGAAGAGATCAAGGACCTCGGAGGCGACATCATCGCCTTCATCCCGTTCGTCAAGGCCGTTGACGTTCGCTTCGCAGCGGTCCTTGACGCAATAGCTCAACGACCCGTGGCAAAGCCCGTGAAAGAACTGTCCGAAAGCATCACTTTCCATCTGGCCTCACTGATCTACGACGCGACCAGGAATCGCCTTGAGCGTTAAGCATTTGCTATAGGCGAACGAGTTGGCCTATAAGCCGGATTCTGTCCCGCCCTGCCCCGGGTAACCGTGGCAGGGCGGCGGCGACCATCCATCTGGGCACACCGTCGCCGGGTGCCTCGAGCGGCCTACCCGCAGGCTCGGGCGAGCAGCCCTCTAACACCTGCGCAGCCGCACCAGGTGCGGCCTCTTGGCCTTGCTTCGGGTGGGGTTTACCGAGCCATCCCGGTCACCCGGGATGCTGGTGCGCTCTTACCGCACCGTTTCACCCTTACCGACCTGACGGCCGGCGGTCTCTTCTCTGTGGCACTGTCCCGCGAGTCACCTCGGATTGCCGTTAGCAATCACCCTGCTCTGTGAAGTCCGGACTTTCCTCGACTCACTTTCCACGGTGAGCCGCGGCCGCCCGGCCAACTCGTTCGCCTGAACACGGTAGCTCATTTGCGTCGCAGCTGGATCACATTGTCGACCAGGCTGGCCTGCTGGCCGTCGGGCCCGACCGCGTCGCGCTCGGCGGGCCCCAGCCGCACCGTCTCCCACTGCGTGTCGTCCAGCGCCAGGCCTGCCAGTACCTCGTCGGCGGACAGGAATTCGTGGTGGTGCACTTCCTCCGACGCCCACGGCGGGGCGCCACCGTGGTCCACGATCAGCAACGTGCCACCCGGATTCAGAGTCGCCGCGGCCCGGCGCAGGATCGCCAGCCGGTCCATCTCCAGGGTGGTGTGGAAGAAGTGCGCCGACACCAGATCGAACGGGCCGTCGGGCAGGGTCTTCGTCAGATCGTGCTGCTGGAAGTCGATGTGGCCCAGCACTCCTCGGGCCTCGGCGTCCTCGGCCGCCCGGGCCAGCGCGGTCGTCGAGACGTCCACGGCCACGACCTGCCAGCCGTGCTCGGCCAACCACATCGCGTCACCGCCCTCGCCGCAGCCCAAATCCAGTGCGCGCGAACCGGTCAGATCACCGACGATCTCTTCGAGTCGGGCGTTGGGGCGCCCGCTCCAGATTCGCGGCTTCTCCGCGTAGCGGGTTTCCCAGTGCGTGTGGTGATCGGTGTCCATGTCTCGAGCTTGCCGACGCCGAGCGCCAGTGGCAAGGTCTTTTGCCATGCAGGCAAACGACGATGTCGATTCCAGGGTGCGCAGACGGCTGCGCGAACTGCGCGGCCGACTCGGCCTGACCCTCGAGGACGTGGCCTCGCGGGCAGGCATCGATGTGTCGACGCTGAGCCGGCTGGAATCGGGCAAGCGCCGCCTGGCCCTGGATCACCTGCCCCGGTTGGCCGCGGCGCTGTCGGTCAGCACCGACGATCTACTCGGCGCACCGGAGACGGTCGACCCGCGAGTGCGCGCCCCATCGCACACCCGGCATCTGGTCACCTACTGGCCGCTGACCCGGCACAGCGGAACCGGACCGCAGGCCTTCAAGATTCGCATCAGCGCGCGGCGGCGAACCCCACCCGCCGAACTACCCACCCACGAGGGCCAGGAGTGGCTCTACGTGCTGTCCGGTCGGCTCCAATTGATCCTCGGCGAACAGCATTTCGTCATCGAACCCGGCGAGGCGGTGGAGTTCAGCACCTGGACACCGCACTGGTTCGGCACCGTCGACGGCCCGGTGGAGGCCATCATCCTGTTCGGCCCGCACGGTGAGCGAGTTCACCTGCGGCAGTGAGGCTCAGGCCAGATACGAAGTCTGGTTGACCAACCGCACCGACGCGTTGCCGTCGGGGTAGAACTCGGCGATGCTCAGCGACGCCAGGTCCAGGTGCAGCCGGTGCAGGATGCTGGTACCGGCGTCCAGGGCCAGGCGCAGCATGGTCTTGATGGGCGTCACGTGCGAGACCACCAACACCGTCTGGCCGGGATGATCGTTGAGGATTCGCGCCCGTAATCGCTGAACCCGTTGCTGCACATCGTCGAAGCTCTCCCCATCCGGCGGGCGCAGACTGGTGTCGCGCAGCCAGTGCCCGTGCAGGTCAGGGTCACGTTCACGAGCCTCTCCGAACGTCAGACCCTCCCAGGCGCCGAAGTCCGTTTCGATCAGATCCTCGTCGACCGTCACGTCCAGGCCCAGCGCCTTGGCCGCGGCGCCCGCGGTGTCATACGCGCGGCGTAGCGGTGAGGAGATCACCGAGTCGATACCGCCACGCTCGGCCAGGTAGCGCGCCGCGGCGTCGGCCTGGCCGCGGCCGGTTTCGGTCAGCTCGGGATTGCCGCGGCCGGAATAGCGCCGCTGCCGGGAGAATTCGGTCTGCCCGTGGCGCAACAGCAGCATGCGGGTCGGGGCTCCCTGATTGCCGGTCCACACCGCGGGCGGTACGGCAACCGCTTCTGACGGCGGATCCGCGGCGGCGTCCATCGCCGCGTTGGCCAGCCGGTCGGCGTGGCTGTTCTGCTCGCGCGGGATCCACTGATAGGTCACCGAGTCGAAGGTCGACGCCAGCGCGCGGGCCTGCTGGAGCAGCTCGGCCATCGCGGGATGCTTGGCTTTCCATCTCCCGGACATCTGCTCGACGACAAGTTTCGAATCCATCGACACGCCAACCTCATTGGCGCCAAGGCGGCGTGCTTCCTCGAGCCCCGCGATCAGCCCGCGGTATTCGGCAACGTTGTTCGTCGCGACCCCGATCGCCGCGCTGTGTTCGGCCAGCACACTCTGATGATCGGCCGACCAGATCACACAGCCGTAGCCGGCAGGCCCGGGGTTGCCGCGCGATCCGCCGTCGGCCTCGATGAGGACCTTCACCGTCACGCCCCGCCGAGGCGCAGCAGGATCGCCTGGCACTCGGGGCAGCGGACGACCTCGTCCTCTGGGGCGGCCGAGATCCTGGCCACCTCACCGCGATCGAGCTCGATCCGGCAGGCGCCGCACCGACGGCCCAGCAGCCGCGCCGCACCGATGCCCGACGAGGCCCGCTGCCGTTCATAGAGCTGGGCCAGTGCCGAATCCAGCCCGGCCACGATCCCGTCGCGCTGGGCGGTGCGCTGACCGCGCTGCTTCTCGATCTCCTCGAGCGCCTCATCACGATTGTGACCGGCGGTGGTCAAACCCGCTTGCAGCGCTTCGGCTTTCGTACGTTCCGCGGACTGCTCGCCGGTCAGCTGTTCGACCCGCTCCATCACCTCGAGCAGAGAATCCTCCAGGCTGGCCTGCCTGCGCTCCAGGGTCTCGAGCTCGTGCTGCAACTCTTCGAGCTGTTTGGGATTGACGGTGCCGGAGTCGAGCAGTTTGCGGTCGCGGTCCTCGCGCTGGCGCACCCCATCGATCTCGGCTTCGAACCGCGTCACCTGGGCGTCGACATCCTCCAGCGCGATCGCCAGTGCGGCCAGCCGGTCCCCCGCCTCGCGATGGTCGGCCTGCGCCGCGTCGAAGCTCTGCTGCTCGGGCAGGTTGGCCGCCCGATGGGCGAGCCGGGCCAGCTCGGCATCCAGCTCAGCCAGCTCGAGGAGCGAACGTTGCTGTGCCAATTCAGCTTTCACGACATGCCTTTCACGATTTCGATATTCCACGGGTCGGTGCGCAGATCGCACACGTCGACCGGCAGCGCCGCACCGAAATGATTCCGCAGCAGCGACGCCGCCTGTGCGCACCACGGATACTCGCTGGCCCAGTGCGCTACGTCGACCAGGGCGACGCCGCTGGCCCGCCGGTGCTCATCGGCGGGATGGTGACGCAGATCGGCGGTCAGGTAGGCGTCCACGCCCGCGGTGGCCGCCGCACCGAGCAGTGAATCACCCGCGCCACCGCATACCGCGACCCGCTCGACCGGGGCATCTGGATCACCGGATGCCCGCACTCCCCACGTCGTCTGCGGCAGCACCGCATTCGCCCGCGCGACGAAATCGGCGAACCGCAGCGGCTGTGCCAACGTCCCGATCCGGCCGATGCCCACACCGGCGGGCAGCGCGGCCAGCTGGATCACGTCGAACGCCGGTTCCTCGTACGGGTGCGCCGCGCGCAGCGCCGCCAGCACCTGGGCGCGCAGCCGGGCCGGTGCCACCACCTCCACGCGGTCCTCGGCGACCTGCTCCACCGACCCGACCGTGCCGGTATCTCCCGCGCCCGCGGCCAACACCGCCGCGCGGACCCCCTCGGCGTCGGCGGTCGGCACGAAGATCACCCACTTGTCGGTGTCCTGGCCCGCGGCCGGGTCGAGGACGGCGTCGACCGTCAGG
The DNA here is from genome assembly GCA_004362315.1 of Mycobacterium sp. BK086. Taxonomy (GTDB): domain Bacteria; phylum Actinomycetota; class Actinomycetes; order Mycobacteriales; family Mycobacteriaceae; genus Mycobacterium. Next base: position 140,522 of record SNWL01000005.1, on the reverse strand, counting down.
CCGAGCACGTCGGCCAGCGCGTCGGACACCCCGGGATTGGCGGAGTCGGCGTTGGTGTGCGCGGTGAACAGGGCCGAGCCGCTCCGGACCAACCTGTGGATCAGCGCGCCCTTCGGGGTGCTGGCCGCCACCGTGTCGACGCCGCGCAACAGCAGCGGGTGGTGGGCCAGCAGCAGCCCGCGCGGTCCGACCGTCGCCGCGACCTCGGCGGTGGCATCGACGGCCACCGTCACCGACCCGACGACGTCGTCCGGGTCACCGCACACCAGCCCCACCGAGTCCCAGCTGTGTGCCAGCCCGGGCGGGTAGGCGGCGTCCAGCACGGCGATGACCTCAGCCAGTTTCACGCCCTCCACCACGTCATGAACAGTAGTGCGCGGCGATCGGCAACAATGGACCGGTGACAAGCACGGCCTCCGACACCCGCCCCCAGTTGGTGATCTTCGATCTCGACGGCACCCTCACCGACTCGGCCGACGGCATCCTGGCCAGCTTCCGGCACGCGCTGGCCGCGGTCGGCGCCGAGGTTCCCGCCGGTGACCTGGCCACCCGGGTGGTCGGACCGCCGATGCATCTGACTCTGTCCGGTTTGGGCCTCGGCGAGCGCGCCGACGAGGCGATCGCGGCCTATCGCGCCGACTACACCAGCCGCGGCTGGGCGATGAACAGCCTGTTCGACGGCATTCCGCAGCTGCTGGGCGACCTGCGCGCGGCGGGGGTGCGCATGGCGGTGGCCACCTCCAAGGCCGAGCCCACCGCACGGCGGATCCTCGAGCATTTCGAACTGGCGGAGTACTTCGACGTGATCGCCGGCGCCAGCGTCGACGGAGCACGCTCGAGCAAGGCCGACGTGCTGGCGCACGCACTGGGCCAGCTCCAGCCGCTGCCCGATCGAATTCTGATGGTGGGCGATCGCGCCCACGACGTCGAAGGTGCCGCCGAGCACGGGATCGACACCGTCGTGGTGGGCTGGGGCTACGGCGCGGCCGATTTCACCGAGCCGCACCTTGCCGACGCCGCGGCCGCCCATGTGGCGACGGTGCCGGCGCTGCGGGAGGTGCTTGGTGTCTGAACCTGCGCTGCATGTGACGTTCGTCTGCTCGGGCAATATCTGCCGGTCACCGATGGCGGAGAAGATGTTCGCCCACCAGATCGACCAGCGCGGCCTGGCCGGCGTGGTCCGGGTGAGCAGCGCCGGGACGGGGAACTGGCATGTCGGCGACGGCGCCGACGAGCGCGCCAACGCCGTGTTGCGCCAGCACGGCTATCCGACCGAGCACGCCGCGGCCCAGGTGGACGACGACCACCTTGGCGCCGACCTGGTGATCGCGCTGGGTCGCAACCATGTGCGCATGCTGACCCACCTCGGGGTGGAACCCGAGCGGGTGCGGTTGCTGCGGTCGTTCGACCCGCGGTCGGGTAAGCACGCCGACGACGTCGAGGACCCCTATTACGGCAGCCACGCCGACTTCGAAGAGACGTTCACCGTGATCGCCGCGGCCCTGCCGGGCCTGCACGCCTGGGTCGACGAGCGGCTGGCCGACGAGGGTCTGACCGGCTGATGAAGCGGCTGACGTTCCTGCTGCGCCCGGGCTGGATCGCCCTGGCGTTGGTGGTCGTCGCGTTCGCCTACCTCTGCTTCACCGTGCTGGCCCCCTGGCAGCTGGGCAAGAACACCAAGACCAACCGGGAGAACTCCCAGATCGAGAATTCGCTGAAGGCCGATCCGGTTCCGGTGACAACTGTTCTGCCGCACCAGGATTCGTCGGCGCCGGATGCCCAATGGCACCGGGTGACCGCCACCGGGCACTATCTGCCCGCCGCGCAGGTGCTGGCCCGGCTGCGGGTGGTCGGTGGGTCACCTGCCTTCAACGTGCTGGTGCCGTTCACGGTCGACGGCGGCCCGACGGTGCTGGTCGACCGCGGCTATGTTCTCCCGATCCAGGGCAACAAGGTGCCCGACGTCGCGCCGGTTCCGTCCGGCACGGTGTCGATCACGGCGCGGCTGCGTGATTCGGAAACCGCACCCGCCGACAAGCCGCCGCTGCGCGAAGACGGCTTCACCCAGGTCTATGCCATCGACACCAAAGAAGTGACGAGGGCGACCGGGGTGCCGCTGGCGGGCTCGTATCTGCAGTTGGTGGAGAACCAGCCCGGCGTTCTCGGCGTCGCCGAACTCCCGCATCTGGACCCGGGGCCGTTCCTGTCGTACGGCATTCAGTGGATCGCGTTCGGCATCGTTGCCCCGATCGGGCTGGGCTACTTCGCCTATTCGGAGATCAAGGCCCGCCGGCGCGATGCTGCGGCGGCCGCCGGGAAGCAGGCAGCAGCCCCGGTCACCGTCGAGGACAAGCTCGCCGACCGCTACGGCCGACGGCAGTAAGGCCGATCGCGACCGCCGCGGCGGCGAACTGCACGGCGCGTGACAGCCGCACCGCCCGGCGCAGGTCGTCGATCCCCGGGATGTGGCCGTCACCGAGGGTGGGCCGGATCTCCAGCTGATGGTGGTACTGGGTGGGCCCGCCCAAACGCACCCCCAGCGCACCGGCGAACGTCGCCTCCACCACGCCGGCGTTCGGGCTCGGGTGCCGCGCCGCATCACCGCGCCAGGCCCGCAGCGCGCCCGCCGGCGAACCGCCGACCACCGGCGCGCAGACCACCACCAGCGCGCCACCCACCCGGGCGGCGACGTAGTTGGCGGCGTCGTCCAAACGCGCTGCCGCCCAACCGAACCGGGCATAGCGCGGAGATTTGTGTCCGATCATCGCATCCAGGGTGTTGACACCGCGGTAAACCATGACCCCCGGCACTCCCCCGACGGCCGCCCACAGCAGCGGCGCGACATGGGCGTCGGACGTGTTCTCGGCCACCGATTCCATGGCCGCCCTGGCCAGACCGTCGGTGTCGAGTGCCGACGGGTCGCGGCCGCACAGCGACGGCAACAGCGCCCGCGCACCGTCGATGTCACCGGCGGCCAGCAGGTCGGCCACCCCATCACCGGTGCGGCCCAGCGTCGTTCCGCCCAGCGCCGCCCACGTGGCCGAGGCCGTCGCCACCGCCAGCCCGGGCCCGCTCGTACCCCGCTGCGCCAGCACACCCGCGACGGCAAGCCCGCCCAGCAGCACACCGGTGTGCACCGCACCGGCGGCCCTGCTGTCGCGGTAGGTCAGCTTTTCGAGTGCGGCTGCACACCAACCGAACCCCGCGACAGGATGGCCACGGACCGGATCGCCGAGAGCCACGTCCGCCATCTGGGCGGCAAGGATGCCGACACCCCGCCACCGTCTGCGCGCAAACACCCCGGCACTCTCTCACACGTGATGTACTGCCCCCATGAGGCCGCAATGATGCGACATCCGACGCGGGTCTCTGACCTGCTCAATCCCGCCGCCGCGCTGGCACCCGCGGCCAATGTGATCATGCAGCTCGCCCACCCGGGTGTGGGATACGGCGTGCTGGAGAGCCCGGTGGACAGCGGCAACGTCTACAAGCATCCGATCAAGCGGGCCCGCACCACGGGGACCTATCTGGCCGCGGCCACGATCGGGACGGACGCCGACCGCGCGCTGATCCGTTCCGCGGTGGACACCGCGCACGCCCAGGTGCGCTCCACGCCGGCGAGCCCGGTGTCGTACCGCGCTTTCGATCCGCAGCTGCAGCTGTGGGTGGCGGCGTGCCTGTACCGCTATTACATCGACCAGCACGAGTTCCTCTACGGCCCACTCGACGACGCCGCGGCCGACGCGGTGTACGCCGACGCCAGCCGGCTCGGCACCACATTGCAGGTCCGCGAGAGCATGTGGCCTGCCGACCGCGCCGCGTTCGACGAGTACTGGAAGAACGCGCTGGACGACCTGACCATCGACCCGCCGGTGCGCGAGCATCTCAAAGGCGTTGCGGGCATGGCCTTTATGCCGTGGCCGGTGCGCGCGACGCTGGGCCGGTTCAACCTGTTCGCGACCACCGGCTTCCTGCCGCCCGAGTTCCGCTCGATGATGCGGCTGCGGTGGGGTGCCGATCAGCAGCGCCGGTTCGAATGGCTGCTCGCCGCATTGCGACTGGCCGACAAGCTGATCCCGCACCAGGCGTGGATCCTCGGGTATCAGCTGTATCTCTGGGACATGCGTGCCAGGGCCCGCCGCGGACACCGGATCGTCTGATGTCGACGACGATTGTCACGGCCGGGACCGTCATCACGATGGATCCGAAACGGCCGCGCGCGCAGGCCGTCGTGATAGCGGACGGCCGGATCGCGGCGGTGGGCTCGGTGCCGGAATGCCGGGCGGATTATCCGGACGCCGAGTTGATCGATTCCGGTGCGGCGGCGCTGGTACCGGGATTCGTTGAGCCGCACAGTCATCCGATCATGAGTGGGATCGCCACCCAGCCCCCGGCCCGTTCGATCGCACCGTGGGACGCGCCGACGTGGTCGGATATCGAGACGATCTTCACCGACGCCATCGCGAACACCGACCCGAGCACACCCCTGCTGTTCGCCGGTTTCGACGCGCTGCTGCACAAGCGGCCGTCACCGAAAGCCCCCGAACTCGACCGCATCTTCGGCGAGCGGGTGGCGGTCGTCACCGACAACTCCGGGCACGGCGTGTATTTCAACACCGCGGTGATGAAGCAACACGGCTGGGACGTCAATTCCCCGGCCGATCCGGTTGGCGCCCATTTCGGCCGAAACGACGACGGCAGCCTGGACGGCCAGGGGTTCGAGACGGCGGTGCTGCTGGCCGTGGCCGGACCGATCCTCGCCCAACTGGGCAATCCGTTGGTCAGCGCGGCCGAGTACTACGCGTGGATGTCACGCGGGGGCTACACGTCGACCTCGGACATGACCTATGACCCGAAGTTCAAGGCCGCCTACGAGGCGCTGGCCGCCGCACCGTCGTCCCCGCTGCGGATCAGCATGTGGGAGATGTCGACCACCGACACCTACAACGACTCCGAAACCTTCGGTGTCCCAAAGGCTTTACTGGTCAAACAGGGCGTCAAGCTGTGGACCGACGGCTCCCCGTGGATCGGCAACATCGCGATCTCGTTCCCGTATCTGAGCACCGAGGCCACCCGAACCGCGGGCATCGACATCGCGGTGGCCGGTGGCGTGCAATCGATGAACTACAGCCGCGAGGAGCTCGACGCGATCCTCGACGTCGCCGCACCGACCGGCTGGCAGATGGCCTTTCACGCCAACGGCGATCTGGCCATCGAGCGGGCACTCGACGCGTACGAGTACGCCCTGACGCGACACAACCTCCTCGGCACCGACCATCGGTGGCGTCTGGAACATCTCGGGGCGGGCACCCGCGCGCTGTTCGACCGGGCCGCGCGCCTGGGCGTGCACGTCTCACTGGCGCCGTTCCAGTACTACTACTGGGGCGACCTGCTCGACGGCCAGATGTTCGACCATGAACACGGCAGCCGGTGGGCGCCGTTCGCCGATGCGGTGGCTTCCGGCGCGGTGGTCTCGCTACACAACGACGGCTCGGTGTCACCGCCGACACCGGTGCTCAACATCCAGACCGCGGTCACCCGGCGCACCCGGGCCGGTAATGTCCACGGCGCCGACCAGGCGATCACCCTCGACCAGGCGCTGCGCGCCCACACCATCGACGCCGCACGAACCCTGCACCGCGACAAGATGATCGGATCGATCGAAGTCGGCAAGCTCGCCGATTTCACCGAGCTGACCGCGGACCCCTACACCGTGGATCCCACCGAGTTGGCCGAGAAAAGCCGTGTCAGCGGCACCTGGCTCAGCGGCGAGCGCATCGATCTGGCCATGTTCGTCAACGCGATCAGTGGCTCAGATACCGGCCAGCATGAACATCTGGCCACCCATCCTCGTAATACCTGTTGTTAGAACCCCCACCAGGAAGGTGTGCCATGGCTTTTCCCGCTCTTGCCCACGTCGCGGTCACGGTGCGTGACCTCTCGGTCAGCACGCCCTGGTACCGCACCCTGATCGGCTCGGATCCGGTGCTCGACGAGGACACCGACGCCGGCTTCCACCACGCGGTGTGGCTCCTCGACAACGGCACCCTGTTCGGCATCCACCAGCACACCACCGCACCGTCGGATCAGCCGTTCAGCGAGTACAACGTCGGCCTGGACCACGTCGGATTCGGCTGTGCGGATCGCGCCGAGCTGGAGCGGTGGCAGGCGCGCCTGGACGAGCTGGGCATCGCCCACGGCGGAATAGTCGACGCGCCCTACGGTTCCGGGCTGAGCTTCCGCGACCCCGACGGCATCACGCTGGAGTTCTTCGCGGGCGCCTAAGTCAGCGTCGTCTTCATCAGCTGGACGTTGTAAGTGCCCCAGATCGACAGGTTCCAATAGATGTCCTGACCGGTCGACCACGGATCCATCATCGGGGCGTACAGCCCCGGGTACTGCACCGAGGTCACCAGTGTCGTGGGCGCCGACCAGGTGCCCTCCGGCGAGTCGGCGGTCCGCATGATCACGCTGCCGACGCTGCTGGAGTACATCGCGACGTACTTGTTCAGGTAGGTGTTGTACTGCACCGACAGCTCGCTGACGTGCCCACTGGGGCCACCCACCCCGAAGATGCCGGCCACCCAGCTGCCGAAGAACAGACCGAGCTGACCGAGGATGCCGCCGGCGTACTGGTTGCTGCGCGTGGCAGGCAAGATCGGGACCGCCGCACCGGGTTTACCCGCCACCCACGTGTCGCCGTCCCAGTATTCGTACTTCGTCAGGTCCAGGATGTCGGCCTCTTTGACCCTGGACACGTAACCCGACCCCAGCCGGCCGGACGGGGTGCCGAACGAAAAGACGTACCCGGCGTCTTCGGAATCTGCGGGCGGTTTGACGAACGCACCCTGCTGAAAGTTCTGATTTCCGTAGACGAATGGCGTGCTCGACCGCAGCCAGCTGGCCGCGCGGATGGTCTCCGGAGCGACGGTCCAGTTCTGGCCGTTGTCGTCGGAGTAGGCGATCGCCGAGTAGTTGGTGGTCCACGCGCCGCCGAAGTCCCAGGATCGCACCGACATGAAGTTGACGTATTGCCGTGCGCCGTACTGGTTGTCATAGGGCACTGAGATCGCCGCGGTAGGGATGACCGTGACCTCGGAGCCGAACGGGCCGAGATACCGTGGGCTGCCGGCGATCACCTGCTTGGAGATGCCTGCCGAATTCAGTGGTGATCCAGCGAACGGGTTGATCGTCGAGCCGGGAGCAAAGACGCGGCTGATCGGATCGGTGGTGCGCAGCAGCACGTTGGAGCGCCAGGCGCCGGTCATGTTCGGGCCGCTGAAGGTGTCCCCGAAAATCATCAGGACCTGGCGGTTATCACCGGTCATGCCGTTGTCCCACATGATGCCGAGGTCGGTGCCGTAGATGCCGAATCGGCTCGGGGTCGACGTGGTGGGGCCGGTCACCTGGCCGACCTTGGTGGTGACGGGCGAGGAGGCGACGGCGGCCGCCGACTTGGGCCGCACCGTCGTGACCCGGGATATGTTGTTGGCCTTGGGTTTTGACCGTGGCGAGCGACCAACACTCGAGTGAGTGCTCGACGTTGATTGTCTGGCCGACGATCCAGAATCGGTCGCGTCGGCCGACGCGACCCCACACCCGGCGGTCACCGCGGCGCCCACGCCCAGTGCCACCGCAAATCCACCCAGTCCACCGATATAGGCCGCTGTACGCATGGCCACCCCCGTTGCTCGCCGGTCATATTTTAGGCGTCCCCCGATCGGCGGATGGGCAATTCGGCCGGTACACGGTCCGCTTGGCGGACAGACGGCCGCTTTCGTCGAGCGCACTATTCCTTTCGTGCCTCGCTCAACCAGGGCAAGGCTCAGAACTTCGGAGGACACCATGACTGCACAGATCACCAAGCGTGCCGCAGGACTTGTCGCCAGTGTCGCCGCCGCCGGCGCGCTGGCCCTCGGCCTGAGCTTCGCTCCCGCCGCGAACGCAGCCGACGGCTGCGGGATCGGCTTCCACCTCGAAGGCCCCAACTGCGTGCTGAACGTACCCGGACCCAACGCCCACTTCATCAGCCCCAACTGCTGGATCAACATCAACGGCGACGAGCGCTGCTACGCCCCGTAACCCCCTCCCGGAAGGGATATTTCCGGCGCTCATTCGGGCGCATTGCTATTCATCCCGGTACCGCTGCGGTACCGGGATGAATACGTTGTGGCCCCATGAGCACCCACTACGACACGTTTCTGATCGGCGGCCGGTGGACCGCACCGAGCTCGAGCGAGGAGATCGTCGTGGTCTCCCCCAACGACGAGCGACGCCTCGGCACGGTCGCCGCGGGCGTCCATGCCGATATCGACGCGGCGGCGGCCGCGGCCCGGGCCGCGTTCGACGCCCCCGGCGGCTGGCCGCAGTGGCCGGCCGACAAGCGCGCGGCCGCGATGGAGACCCTCGCCGACGCCCTCGATCGGCGCAGTGAGCAGATCGCACAGGCCGTCAGCTCGCAGAACGGTATGCCGGTCGCGATCGCCGGCCAGCTCGAAGCGGTGTTCCCCCAGGTGCTGCTCCGCTACTACGCCCAACTGGCCTGCGCCGAGGAGTTCAGCACCGAGCGCCCCGGCCTGCTCGGCGGGCACACCACGATCACCCGGACACCGGTCGGTGTCGTCGGCGCGATCGTGCCGTGGAATTTCCCGCAGGTGCTCAGCGCGTTCAAGTACGCCCCCGGGCTGGCCGCGGGCTGCACGTTCGTCATCAAGCCCGCACCCGAGACGGTGTTCGACGCGGTCCTGTTCGCCGAGGCGGTCGCCGAATCCGATATCCCGCCCGGCGTGATCAACGTGGTGCCCGGCGGCCGCGAGACGGGCGCCTACCTGGTGTCGCATCCGGGAATCGACAAGGTCGCGTTCACCGGTTCCACCCAGGTCGGCCGCGAGATCGCCACGGTCTGCGGCGGATTGCTGCGGCCCGTCACGCTCGAACTCGGCGGCAAGTCCGCGGCGATCATCCTCGACGACGCCGACCTGGATCTGAGCGTGATCGGCGAGAAGCTGTTCGCCGCAACGTTGCTCAACAACGGCCAGACCTGCTTCATCGGCACCAGAATCCTTGCGCCGCGAAGCCGCTACGCGGACGTCGTCGACGTCATCACCGCACTGGCGGGCTCGCTGACGGTCGGCAGTTCACTGGATCCGGCAACCCAGATCGGGCCACTGGTGAGTGCGCGTCAGCGTGACCGCGTCGAGGCCGCCATCGCCGCCGCCGCGAGCAGCGGTGCCCGCCTGACCACCGGCGGCACTCGTCCGCTCGACACCGGATGGTTCGTCGCGCCCACGGTTTTCGCCGACGTCTCCAACGACTCGGCGATCGCCCGGGAGGAGATCTTCGGGCCGGTGCTGGCGGTGATCGGCTATGACGACGACGAGGACGCCGTCCGCATCGCCAACGCCAGCGCGTACGGCCTTGGTGGTTCGGTGTGGACCACCGACCCGCAGCGTGGGATGGCCGTCGCCAAGGGCGTCCGGTCGGGAACGGTGGGGATCAACCACTACCTGCCCGACCCGACGGCGCCGTTCGGCGGTGTAAAGGCCAGTGGCCTGGGCCGCGAACTCGGGCCCGAGGGGCTTGCCGCCTACCTGGAGACCAAGTCGATCTATCAGCCGGCGGGCTAGACCTTCAGCGAGATGCCGTCGAGGAGCTGATCGAGCCCTGCGCGGAATTCCCCGGCATGGCTGTCGTCGCCGTCGTCGAATGCGCCGGCGTCGAGCGCGGATGCCAACGCGGGGAACCGATCCCCGTCGACCACCTCGCGCAGCAGTGCTGGGTAATTCGGGCCCTCAGCGGGTGCCTCGATTGCCAGTGCCGCGGCACCGCGGGCGAAATGCAGCACCGCCAGCACTGCGGCCAGTTTGTCGCGCTCGCCCATCCGGGTCCCGCCGAGTGCGGCCAACCCGGCATCAAGCCACGCCAATTGGCCCGGATCGCTGGGCGGCCCGGCGGCCGATGCCGCCAGGATCCACCGATGCCGGTGGTAGACGTCCCAAAGCCCAACGGACCAATCGGTAAGGGCGACGCGCCAATTCGTGCCGGCGGCCGGAACCGGCGGCGGCCCGGACGCGGCCGAGAGCATGAGCACCACCAATTCGTCCTTGTTGGCGACGTGCCGGTATAGCGACATGGTGCCGCAGCCCAGCCGCTCGGCAAGCCTGGCCATCGACAAGGCTCCGAGGCCGTCGGCATCGGCAAGCTCGATGGCCGCCGCGACGATCCGGTCGCGGCTGAGGCGCGTTTTCTCGTTGGGCATCGCCGTCAGCCTAAACGACGAACATCTCAGTTGCGTATAGCGTACGCTTTTGCGTATGACGTACGCAAAAATCCTCGCGGCGGTCGTCGTGGTGTTCCTGGCCGTGTCCCTGCCGCCGTACCTCACCGGCCACACCCGGGTGCCTGCGACGTTCGGCCTGCACTATCCGCTGCTGGTCGCGCACGTGATGTTCGCCGCGGTGGCGATGGTGATGGCGGTCGCCCAGATCTGGCCGGGGCTGCGTGCGCGGCGGGCCGCCCTGCATCGTCGCTGTGGCCGGGTCTACGTGGCCGCCGCCATCCCTGCGGCGCTGTGCGCCCTCGTCATCGGGGCGGCGACCCCGTTCGGGCCGTTCCTGGCGGTGAGCAATGTCGTACTGGCGTGCGTCTGGCTGTGGTTCACGACCACCGGGTACCTGCTGGCCCGCCAGCGCCGGTTCGGCGAGCATCGCCGTCAGATGGTGCTGTCCGCCACCCTCGCGTTGTCGATCATCAGCAACCGGATCTGGACGCCGATCATCTTCATTTCGCTACAACCGTTGCAGGACAGTGTCTTTGATGGCAAGACTGACCACTACCTGTGGTTCGCGGCGGGTCTGGGTGCCTGGCTGGGCTGGACAATCCCGTTCTTCACGGTCCGGCGGTGGCTGGGTCGCCGGCCGGTCACCGTGTCCTGACCGGCAGCTGCGCCCAGCCCCGCACGCTGGATGTCCTTCCCCTGCTGGCATTCTCGTAGTCCACATCCCAGTCGGTCCACCGCTTGAGGACCTCCTCGCAGGCCACCCGGGCTTCCAGGCGCGCGAGCGCCGATCCGAGGCAGAAGTGGATGCCCTGGCCGAAGCTCAGATGCCCGCCGGTGCGGTGGATGTCGAAGCGGTCCGGGTCGGTGAAGTGCGAACTGTCCCGGTTCGCCGAGCCGTTGAGCAGGAGCATGTGCGAGCCCTCTGCCACGGTCTGTCCGTACCACTCGACATCGCGCGCGACGTAGCGCGCCTGCACCGGCGACGGCGGCTCGTAGCGCAGGGTCTCCTCCACCGCGCCGGGGATCAGCGACGGATCGGCGACGAGTTCGTGGCGCTGCTCGGGATGTTCGGCAAGAAGCTGACCCATGAATCCGATGAGCCGGGCGGTGGTTTCGTTGCCCGCCCCGGCGATCATCGCGGTGTAGGCGAGCACCTCGGTGCGTTCCAGCCGCCGGCGGGTGCCGTCCGGTTCCTCGACCTCGGCGTTGAGCAGATCGGTCATCAGATCGTCGGAGGGATGCGCGGCCCGCCACTCGATGTACTCGGCGAACTCCGCGATCGCATCGGCGAAGATCGTCGGGCTCACGTCGCCCACCGACGCGTCGACGCTGATGCGGGTGTCGTTGCGATCGCGAATCGCCTGCTGGCTGTCTTCCGGGATGCCGAGGAGATAGCCGATCGTCCGCATCGGCATCATCGCCCCGAGATCGACGACGAAGTCGAAACCGTCACTGTCCCTCAGCGGTTCGAGGGCCCGTGCACAAAAGCCACGCACCAGGTCTTCGACGGCCAGCATGCGACGCGGGGTGAACACCCGGGACAGCAGGCGCCGGTGCAGATCGTGCAGAGGTGGATCCTCGAACAGCAGGATGCCCGGTGGCACCTCGATGCCGCTGGCCAGGATGTCCAGGGTGGTGCCCCGGCCGGACCGATAGGTCTGCCAGTCCGGAAGGGCCTGCGCCACATCGTCATAGCGACTCAGCGCATAGAAGCCGTGCTTGTCGTTGACGTACAGCGGGGCCTCGTCGCGCATCCACCGCCACACCGGGTACGGATTGTCGTCGATCGCGAAATCAAAAGGGTCGTAGTACATGTGCCTATCGGGGTTGGTTGGGCACGCCGGGGAAGAACTGCTCGGTCGGGCCGACGGTCACGTAGCCACCGAGCTTCGTCGCGAGGTGCGGCGCGAAGACGGCCCCGTACAGGAGGTGGCCCACGATCACGACCGCGACGATCGACAGGGCCGCGGAACCGGCCCGGCTCGACGAGCGCTTGTCGGCCCACACTTCGATCGCGTTGCGGCCCTGGTCATCCGTGCGGCCGAGGAGGTAGGCGAACACCATCATCTGCACGCCCATGGCGATGGAGTCGTAGATCGGGTACTGGTGTTTGGTGCCCTCGAAAATCGCCAGGCCGGGAATCACGTAGCCGTAGTAGAAGACTCCGAGCTGGGCCCCGACGACTGCGTTGAAAAACAGCGCCCAACAGAAGCCGACACCGAAGCCGGTGATCAGCAGGGTCTGCGGACGTCGCCATCCGAATCGCTTCACCAGCCACCGGCCGACGGCCGCGCCGATCAGCGCCGGGAAGACGAAGTAGGAGATGTAGCCGATCGGTACCGAGGACGGCAGACCGCCGCCCCAGGTCATGTTCATCGGCCACCACGACGGCATGCGCGGAAGTGCCGGCGGGAACTGGGCATACATCGCCCAGTCGTAGGGCGCCTCGATCCACGAGAACGAGATCGCCGAGATCGACACCAACAACAGCGGATGGATCCGGCCGCGACGAATGCTGAGGTACACCCCGACGAGCAGGAAGACCAGCCCGCCGACGTAGGCGAACGTGAGTCCGGCGATCATCACCGGCGTCAGTCCGGTGCTCATTTGCCCCGCGCTTCCGGATCGAAGTAGATGACCACTCCGAAGATCAGCACGATCAGACCGAACAGCGTGCCAAGCATGATTACCGCGCCCACAGTGGCCCCTTCCGCAATCAGTAATAGTGGACACTATTACATCGCGCCGGGTCAAGACCCGACTATGGTGAAACCCGGTGCCTCAAAACTCTTCCAGGCGGCCTCGCGGCGAGGCGCGCGTCCTGCTCCTCGAAGCCGCGCGTGATCTGTTCGCGCGCAAGGACTATCGCGCGACCACCACCCGGGAGATCGCTGAAGCCGCCGGGGTAAGCGAGTACCTGCTGTTCCGCCACTTCGGGTCCAAGGCGGGGCTTTTCCGCGAAGCCCTCGTGGTGCCCTTCACGAGCTTCCTCGACGAGTTCCGCCAGACCTGGCAGGCGATCGTCCCCGAGGACACCGACGAGGAGGAACTGTCGCGCCAGTTCGTCGGCCCGCTCTACGACGTGCTCGTCGAGCATCGCGGGCTGGTCCTCACCCTCGTGGCGTCCGAAGGTCTGAGCGATGACGATATCGAGGCATCCGGCATCGGCGACATCCGCCGAGCGCTGTCCGTGCTCGGCCAGATCAGCGCCGAGGGCATGAGCCTGCGCGGGTTGCGGTCGGATCAGCCGGATATGCCCGCACACTCGACCGTCGCGATGATCGTCGGCATGGTGGCCATGCGATCGACCTTCTTCGGCAGCAACCCGCCGTCACGCGAGGCGATCGTCGACGAGCTGGTGCAGGCGACCCTGCACGGGTTCCTGCACCGGCCCGGTTGAGTACCGTTATCCCCCAGGGCCGTTGGGCCACTTCAGCAGTGAGCCGCCGTCCACCCGGATCTGTTGACCCGTGATGTAGCGACTGTCGTCGCTGGCGAGGAACACGCCGAGGTTGGCCATGTCCTCGGGCTCGATGTACGGGATCGGCATCGCCTGGAAGAGCGTGAACAACGGCTCGGCGTCCTCGCGGCTGGCCTGCTTGCCCGCCTGCGTCAGGTCCGGCCGGAACATGCTGTACATCCCGTCGTTCTGCAGCAGGTGGGTGTTGCAGTTGGTCGGGTGGATCGCGTTGACACGGATCATCCTGTCCGCCAACGCCAACGACATCTCCTCGACGTACTCGATGATGACCCGCTTGCTCCAGCCGTAGCCACGGCCGCCGGGCCCCATGTTCGGATTGTCGGTGGTGCCCCGGATCATCCCCGCGGTCGATCCGGTGATGATGACCGACGATCCATTGGGCAGGTGCGGGACCGTCACCGCGACGGTGTTCATCACGCCGAGCAGATCCACATCGCTGGCGTCGACGAAGGACATCGCGTCGTGCGGCCGGCCCATCGCCATCGGCAGAATTCCGGCATTGGCGACGACGATGTCGATCTTTCCGAACTGCGCCACACCGGCCTCGACGGCGTCGCGCAGCTCGTGACGCTCCCTGACGTCGCCGACCTTCGCCAGGACCTGGCGGCCGATCTCCTTGATCGAGCGCTCGGTCTCGGACAGATCGTCGGGCGTGGCCAACGGGTAGGGGTTGGAGGGAATGTCACGGCAGATGTCGACGGCGATGATGTCGGCACCCTCCCTGGCCATCGCGATCGCATGCGCCCGGCCCTGCCCGCGTGCGGCGCCGGTGATGAAAGCGACCTTGCCTGACAGCTTTCCAGTCATGAGATCTCCTTGAACGTGATGTGCAGTTCGCTGAGCCCGCGCATGATGAACGTCGGCTCGTACTGGTAATGCCGGTTCTCGGCAGAACCGTGGTGGGATTCCGAAATTCTGATGTCTTTCATGCGATCCAGGATCCGATTCAGCGAAATCCGCCCCTCGGCCCTGGCCAGCGGTGCACCCGGGCAGGAGTGTGCACCGCGGATGAACGCGATGTGCTCGCGCACATTCGGCCGGTCGGCGCGGAACTCGTCGGGCTGCTCGAACTTGCCGGGATCCCGATTGCAGGCCCCCGGCAGCATCATCACCGTGGTTCCGGCCGGAACGGTCACGTCGCCGATCGTGGTGGTGGTGCGCGCCATCCGGAAGTGGGCCTTGACAGGGCTTTCCATCCGCAGGGTCTCTTCGAGGAACGCCGGGATCTTGCTGCGGTCCTCCCTCAGCCGCTCCTCGGCCCCGGGATTGTCGCCCATGAACCGGATGGCCGAGCTCACCAGCTTGGTCGTCGTCTCGCTGCCCGCGGCGAACAGGAACGTCGACAGGTTCACCACGTCCTCGAGATCGGGCGTCGACCCGTCCTCGTACTTGGCCTGCGCGAGCCCGGTGAGCACGTCTTCGCGCGGGGTGCGCCTGCGATCCTCCAGATACCGGTGGAACCGCTCGTTCAGCCACTCCAGCGGGTTGTGCGACGTGGGTGCCTCGGAGCCGATCTCGCCGACCGTCTCGTTGGAGAAGACGGCCTTGAAGTCTTCGTGGTCCTCGGCGGGTACACCGAGGAGGTCGGCAATGACCAACAGCGAGAACGGCTTTGCGTAGTCGCCGAGAAACTCGCACCCGCCCTTGGCCAGGAACGTGTCGAGCTGCTGGTCGGCCAGCCGCCACATGAAGTCTTCGTTCTCCTTCAGACGCTTGGGCGTCAGAAGCGTGTTCATCAAGCTACGGGTGCGGGTGTGCACGGGCGGGTCCTGCGAGGTGATGTGTTCACCCATCGGGATGCCCCGGACGTGCTTGTCGATCAGCTCGCCGACGTCGTCGCTCTCCCCCGGCGTGATCGGCATACCCGAGAACGGGCCTGCCACCGAGACACACGACGAGAACGCCGGGTTCTTGTACACCGAGAGCGCCGCGTCATAGCCGGTAACCGCCAGCACGTTGAACGGAGTCGCCTGCGTCACCGGGCATTTGGACCGCAGATGATCGAAGTACGGATACGGGTCGGGCACCAGGGTCGCGTCGGTGAAGAAGTCCACCGCGTCGAAATCGGGCAAAGCAAAACCTCTCAAATCGCAGGGTAGGCAACCGATTTGATCTCGGTGTACTGGTCGAATCCGGCGGTGCCGTTCTGCCGGCCCACGCCGCTGGCCTTGTATCCCCCGAACGGTGTGTCGGCGCCGTATCCGGCGGTGCCGTTCAACCCGATGAACCCCGCCCGCAGCCGCCTGGCCACCGACAGTGCGCGGTCGAGCGTGCCCGCCATGACATTGCCCGCCAGACCGTACGGGCTGTCATTGGCGATGCGCACCGCGTCGTCCTCGTCGTCGAACGGAATCACCGAGAGCACCGGGCCGAAGATCTCTTCCTGCGCGATCGTCATCGAGTTGTCGACGTTGACGAAAAGCGTTGGCTTGACGAAATATCCCTTGTCGAGTCCGTCGGGCGCCTCGGCGCCACCCACGAGTAGCGTCGCCCCCTCCTCGACACCCTTCTGGATGTAGCCGCGGATCCGGCTGCGCTGCCGATCGGAAATCACCGGGCCGCACAGGGTTCCCGGGTCCTGCGGGTCACCGGCGGCCACCCCCTCATAGATGCCGCGCAGAATCTCGACACCCTCGTCGTAGCGCGACCGGGGCAACAGCAGCCGAGTCGGATTGGCACAGCCCTGACCGGCGTGCATACAGGGGGCGATGCCCATCATGCAGCCGATCGCGAAGTCCGCGTCCTCCAGCACGATGGTCGCCGACTTGCCGCCGAGTTCGAGGAACAACCGCTTCATCGTCGCGGCGCCCTTCTCCATGATCCGCTGCCCGACCACCGTCGATCCGGTGAACGAGATCATGTCGACCTTCGGCGAGAGGGTGAGTTCCTCGCCGACGAAATGGTCGGACGCGGTGACGACATTGACCACGCCCGGCGGGATGTCGGTGTTCTCGGCGATCAGCCTGCCCAGCCGGGTCGCGTTGAAGGGCGTGTTGGGCGCCGGTTTCAGCACGACGGTGTTGCCGGTTCCCAGCGCCTGGCCGATCTTCTGGATGGTGACCTCGAACGGGAAGTTCCACGGCACGATTGCGCCGACGACGCCGACCGGCTCCCGCCAGACCTTGCGGGTGGTGTTGACCCCGGTGACCGACACGACGGTGTCGCCCAGCGAGGTCTCCCAGGCGTAGTCGTCGATCAGGTGGGCCGGGTAGCGCAGCGCATCGGCAAGCGGCGCGTCGAGCTGCGGTCCGTGGGTGATCGCGCGGGGGCAGCCGACTTCGCGGATGAGTTCCTCACGAAGCTCTTCCTGTTCGTCCTCCAGCGCTTCTTGCAACTGCAGCAGGCACTTCTGCCGGAAGGCGTGGTTGGTCGCCCAATCGGTGTCGTCGAACGCACGACGCGCCGCGTCGATGGCGCGGTGCATATCGGCTGTCGACGCATCGGCCACTTCACCGAGGACCTCCTCGGTGGCCGGGTTGATGTTGGCGAAGGCGCCTGCCTCGCCGTCGACGAGCTTGCCGTCGATCATCATCTTCGGCTCAAAGCGGGTGTCAGCCATTGTTTCTGCCCATCCGGGTACCAAACCTAACTTTTGTTCGGACCCTACCCAGTCGCTCAGCCGTCGTCAACGATAGAGCGCACTGCGCGTGGCCATCGTTCTGCTACCGTTTACCAAACATCTGGTCAGCCGGGCGGAGGTGCCATGGTACGGCGCACCGAGATACTGCAGTCCGCCGCCGCGCTGATCGCCGTGTCCGGACTGCGAACGTCGCTGCAGGAGATCGCCGACGCGGCGGGCATCCAGGCGGGCAGCCTGTACCACCATTTCGAGTCCAAGGAAGCGATCCTCGTCGAGCTGCTCCGCCGATATCACGACGATCTGGATCGGACCGCAGCACAGGCCGAAAGCCGGCTCGACGACGAGGCCACATCGTCGATGTTCGACCGCCTCGTCGATCTCGGTTCGGCGATCGCCCAGTGCGCGGTGACCCACCGCGCCGCGTTGCAGATGACGTTCTACGAGTTCCCGTCGCCGGATCCGGAATTGACCGCTCTCGCCCAGCAGCGGCCGACGGCGATCCTTCAGGCCACCCTGCAGACCTTGCGGGCCGCGCGGTGGAGTGGATACGTCGGCCCGGACGTCGACCTTCCGGTTTTCGCCGACCGCTTCGTCCAGACGATGCTGCACGTCGGCCTGGACGTCATCCGGCACAACGCGGGCGCCGACAAACTCGCCGCGCTGTTCTGCCGAATCCTCTTGGAGGGTTTGGCCGCTGAGGCAGTCACCGACGCCGCACTCGACGCGTCGGCCGCCTACCGCGCGGCCGACGAGGTGGTGCGATCGTGGCAGGAGCGGACCGACCCCGCCGACGACGGTGAGCGGATCCGGGCCATCGCCCGAGCCGAATTCGGCCGCAAGGGCTTCGAATTCACCACGATCAGGGATATCGCCTCGGCGTCCGGGCTGGGCACCGGAACCGTGTACCGGCTGATCGGATCCAAGGATCAGCTGCTGGCCGACATCATGCGAGAATTCGGCGAGAAGATCTCGCCCGGGTGGACCCAGGTGCTGCAATCGGACTCGTCACCGCTGGAAAAGATCGATGCGATGTCGTGGATTCACACCAACGTGCTGGATCGCTTCGGTGACGAATTCCGCATTCAGCTGGCATGGATGCGCCAGTCCCCGCCGGATACCTCGAGCCCCGGCTGGCTGTTTTCGACGCGCGTCAGCCAGATGAAATCGATTCTGGCCGAGGGTATTCGATCGGGCGAGATCAGCATCGACAGCCCGTCGAACCAGATGCTCGCCCGGGCGGTCATCGAAATCAGCTGGATCCCGGAGAACATCCTGCGCGCCATCGGGACCAGGGCTTCGCAGATTCATGTTCGCGACACCTCGATACGCGGCGTCACCCGACGATGATCGGTAGCGTTCCCCAACCGCGAACGCTCGACGTGTGAGCCATGGCGGCGTTGTCGAGGTCGACGTCCCACTCCGGCCAGCGCGTGAGCATCTCCTCGAGCGCCACCCGCGCCTGCATGCGGGCCAGTGACGAGCCGAGGCAGAAGTGCAGACCCTGCCCGAACGACAGGTGTCCGCCGGTGCGGTGGATGTCGAACTCTTCGCCGCGCGGGTAGTGCCGCTCATCGCGGTTGGCGGAACCGTTGAGCAACAACATGACCGAGCCCTCCGGGATCCGCCGGCCGTGGCATTCGGTGTCGTGGGCCACGTAGCGGGCCTGGACCGGCGACGGCGCCTGGTAGCGCAGCACCTCCTCGATGGCGCCGGGAATCAGACTGGGGTCGGCGACGAGTTCGCGACGCTGATCGGGGTGCTCGGCCAGCAGTTGGGCGATGAACCCGATCAGCCGGGTGGTCGTCTCGTTGCCCGCCCCCGCGATCATGCTGGTGTAGGTCAGGACTTCGATCCGGGTGAGCGGCCGTAGCGTTCCGTGCTCCTCGACCTCGGCGTTGAGCAACTGCGTCATCAGGTCATCGGAGGGATGCTCGGCCCGCCACTCGATGTAGTCGGCGAACAGCTGATACGCGTTCTCGAACGAGCTCGCCGAAACGGTCTGAAAGGTGCCGTCCTTCAACGTGATTTGAGCATCGGTACGGTCGCGGATCTCCTGCTGTCCTTCCTCGGGGATGCCGAGCAGGTAGCCGATCGTCCGCATCGGGATCAGTGCGCCGAAATCGCCGATGACGTCGAAACGTGACGTCCCGGCCAGCGCATCGAGGGCCCGCACGCAGAACTGCCGCGTCAGCGGTTCGATGGCATCCATCCGCCGCGGCGTGAACACCTTGGACAGCAACCGGCGATGGAGGTCGTGCAACGGCGGGTCCTCGAACAGGATCACCCCGGGCGGTACCTCGAGACCGCTCGTGATGACGTCCATGGTGGTGCCGCGACCGGATCGGTAGGTGTTCCAGTCGTGCAGATCCCGGGCGACGTCGTCGTACCGGCTCAGTGCATAGAAGTTGTGCTTGTCGTTGTAGTAGAGCGGGGCTTCGTCCCGCATCCTCTTCCAGATCGGATACGGGTCGTCGTCGATCGCGAAATCGAACGGGTCGTAGTACAGATCGACGGCGGTCATTGGCTGCTCCTCAGTGCGCCCACCCGTTTCAGGTAGGGCCACGCGATGGCGGGTGGGATCCCGCCGCACAGCGGCGACAGGTTGAGAATCCCACCGCCGCCGATGATCTCAGCGGCCTCGGCGACGCTGATGATGCGGTGGGACGGGAAGTTGTCGCGCAGGTCCGCAACGGTGCGGGCATCGGAGATACCTGCCGAGGTGTCATTGCCCTCGTTCCACTGCGCGTACATCCGGGCGTCGTGCAACAGGTACTCCCCGATTTCGTCCCACGCCGCATCGACGTCGTCGGCGACGAACGTGACCGTCGGCGTGTCCGCGGGCGGCAGCAGGGTGGGGCCGGGTTCGTGGCCGTGCTCCCGGCAGGCGGCCTCGTAGGCCTCCTGCATGCCGGGGACGGCGCCGTTGGCCAGCAGACCCAGCCCGTAGCGTCCCGCGCGGCGCGCGGCGGCCAGGCTCGCGCCACCCCACATCATCGTCGGCCCGTTCGGTATCTGTGCGCGTAGCGCACTCAGCTTCTCGTCGGCCAGTCGGCCACGCCGTGACACGTCGAGGCCGAAGTGCTCGAATTCCGCTGGGCGATAGCCGAGTCCGAAGACGTAAGCGGCTCGCCCTCTGCTGATGATGTCGAGTATCGAAATTTCCTCGGCCAACCGGACCGGATCGTAGAGCGGCAGGATCACCACCAAGGTGAGCAGCAGCCGTTCGGTGCGTGCCGCGATCGCCGACCCCAGGACCATGGGTACCGGCAGATAGCCGTCCTCGGAACCGTGATGTTCGCACAGCACCGCCGCGAGGCCGCCGTGATTCTCCGCCCACGCGGACATCTCGATCGCCGCCGCGTAGAGGTCAGTGGTCGAGGCGCCGAACGCCGGGGCGCGCATGTCGAATCGGATCGAGAACACGCCCGTCAGCCGATCGCGAACCGTGGCAGGGTGTTCGGCAGATCCAGTGAGCTGAGCAGACCGGCCGGTGCGGCCACCACATAGGGAATCGCATTGACCACGCGCATCGCGGTCGCCGACATCGCGGCATGCCCCGCGCCGTGGCCTTCGGCGGCACCGACGTTCATCGAGCAGTGGATATCGGGATCACCCTCGATGTCCACGTGGTAGCTGGCGTCGAAATCCGATGCGGGCCAGTCGGGTGCGACATCGCGGGCCATCCGGATGATGTGCTCGACGACGATCGCCTCGCGCCCGTTGACCACTCCGGCCGCCCTGGTGCTGACCGCGCCGCAGGTACCCGCCTTGATGGTGCCGAACGCCACCTCGATATCCCGGTCGGTCAGTCGCCGGTCGAGGGTGCCCCGGACCTCGTCGACCTCGACCCCCAGCCCGGCCGCGATGAGATAGATCGGTGCCCGCCAGGCCATCTCGATGAAGCCAGGGGTCTTGAGCATCGGTTCGAAGTCCAATGGGTGACCGAAACCCATGCCGTTCATCATCACGTCTGCCACCGGATAGTGGTCGTTGAGCGCCACCTCGCTGACCTTCACCTGGCGGATCGTCTTGGACTGGGTCGACAGCAGAAGCGCTAGCTGGTCGGAGCCGAAGCCGGGAAAGATGCCGGACGCGTAGAACGACGCATGGCCCGCCTCGGCCGCCTGCTCCAGCTGCTCACGCCACTGCGGCGAGTAGTACGCCGGCGGATACACCAGGCTGGTCGACGATGTCGACACGACGTTGATGCCCGCCTCCAGAAGTTTCAGGTAGTCGGGTACCGCCCCGGCGTCGCGGTCGGGACCGCTCGCGGCGTACACCACGCAATCAGGCTGCAGCGCAAGGAGTTCAGCGGCATCACTGGTAGCCCGAATGCCGATCGGGTCGCCACCGGCCAGCTCCCCCGCATCTCGGCCGGCCTTCTCGTGCGAATGCACCCACACGCCGACCAGCTCCAGATCGGGCCTGCCCCGGATCGCGTCGATGGCGATCGATCCGACGCCGCCGGTCGACCAGACCACGGTTCGCAGTGTCACTGATCCTCCAATGCGCTCTGGCTCGCCGCCGCGGCCCGTTCGAGATACGGCCACGCCAGATCCGGTGGCAGTCCGCCGCACAGCGGCAGCAACGGAAGTGGGCGACCGGCGCGGATGTACTCGCGCGCTTCACCGGTCGTGACAATCCGGTAGGGCCCGCCGGCATCGCGGAGCTCAGCCACGGTCGTTGCGCATGAGATGCTGGCCACCGAATCGTCGCCATGCCGGTAGGACGCGGCCATCGTCGCGTCGTGCAGCAGGTAGCAACCGAGCTCGCGCCACGCGGCGTCGACATCGTCGGCGACGAAGACGGTGGTCGGGGCGCCCGGCGCCGGGAACTGCGCCGGCCCTGGCTCGAAACCATTGGCACGGCACTGGTTCTCGTAGAACTCCTTGAGGCCGGGGGTGGCGGTCTGGGAGATGAACCCCAGGCCGTGTCGTGCCGCCCGCCGCGCCGCTGCCTGGCTTCCGCCGGCGATCCACGTGTACGGGCCACCCGGCGTTAGCGGCGGTGGTGTCACCTGGATACGCCTACCATCGTGGTCGATCGGTTCCCCGCGTAGCAGGTTTCGCACCAGATCCAGCGATGCGTCGGCGAGTCGTCCCCGGCCACGCGGATCGATGCCGAAATGCTCATACTCCTCGGTGCGGTGGCCGATGCCGAAGGCCCACGAGACCCGGCCCGCGCTGATGATGTCGAGGACGTTCATCGTTTCGGCGAGCCGGACCGGATCCCAGAACGTGATGGGCACAGCGGCCAGCAGGATCGCCAGGTGCTTGGTGCGGGCGGCGATCGCGGCCGCCAGAAGATGAGGCGCGGGCAGGTGACCGTCTTCGGTGCCGTGATGTTCGGACAGCACGGCGACCACAGCGCCCCGGTCTTCGGCCCACTCACACATGTCGATGGCGGCCGCATAGAGATCGCGTGGCGGCGCAGAGCCGGCCGGTGCGCGCATGTCGAACCGCAGGGTGAACATCGGCCTCACAATAACCTAAACTTTGTTCCTTCCAGCCTCAGATCCCCCGATTCCTTGACCCTGTCGACGAACGACTGTTACGTTCCGGATCAAACGTTAGGTTTCGGAGGTCGTGATGGCTGAAGGTCAATACCGCGTGGTGGTCTGGTCGACCGGTGGCATCGGATCGATCGCGATCCGGGCCATCCACCAGCGCCCCGATCTCGACCTCGTCGGCGTGTGGGTGCACTCGCCGGACAAGGACGGCCGCGACGCCGGTGAGCTGGCCAACGGTGACCCGATCGGGTTGGCCGTCACCACCGACGCCGACGCGCTGATCGCGCTGAAGCCGGACTGCGTCATCTATGCGGCCAGCGGGCCCGAACGCGATGCCGGCCATATCCCCGACTACGTCAAGCTGCTGAGTGCCGGGCTCAACGTGGTGACGACGAGCACCACCCGGTTGGTCAACCCGCATGCCTACGAACCGGCCGAGTGGCGGGATCAGCTTGCCGTCGCGGCGAAGCAGGGCCAGGCCACCCTGTACGCGTCGGGCATCGAGCCGGGTTTCGCGGCCGACTATCTGCCGCTTGTCCTCACCACACAGTCGTCGCAGATCGAGAAGATCCACTCCTACGAGATCGGCCTGTACGACGACTACGGCGTACCCGACATCATGAGTGACGCACTGGGATTCGGCCGGCCGATGGACTACACCCCGTGGATCAGCTTTCCCGGCGCGATCGCGGGCGAATGGCACGGTCAGATCCGCATGGTGGCCGAGGCGCTCGGCGTCGAATTGCAAGAGGTGCGTGAGACATTCGACCGCGCGGCGACCGAACGTACGCTCGAGGTGGCGATGGGCACCGTCGAGGCGGGCACCTGCGGTGCGTTGCGGATGCAGGCGATCGGCATCGTCGACGGCCGCGAGGCGATCGTGATCGAGCACGTCACCCGGCTGGCTCCCGATGTCGCACCGCACTGGCCGACGCTGCCCAATGCCCTGGGCTATCGCGTGGTGGTCACGGGCACACCGGATATCGACTGCACATTCGACGTGACGCTGCGCGACCGCAAGAAGGCCGGCATCGAATCGATGACATCGGGCGCGGGCGCGATGGTGGCCACCGCGATGCGCGTGGTCAATGCGGTGCCCTATGTCGTCGCCGCTGAGCCGGGTCTGGTGAGTTCGGTGGACCTGCCACTGACCATCCCGCGGCACGCATTCACTCCCGCGTAGCCAGCCTTTCGATCACCTCGGCGGCAGACCGAACCTCCACCAGCTCCCCGACACCCTGTCCGGCGTTGATGGGCGCCAGCGAATAGTCCTCGGCCGCAATGGCCTTCGCCAGTTCGGCGACCGCACCGGGATCTTCGGCCAGTGCTACTTCCTCGCCGTCCCAGCGGTCACTGAAGCTGTTGCGCAGCACGCGTTCTGGCAGCTGCGCCGGCCAGGGGTAGCCCTGCGCGATATCGAAGACCCGGGTGACGACGGTGCCGGTCTCCCCCGCCGCCAACATCACGTCGCGGGCCTTGTCGGACAACAGCGATTCGGGGCAGGCGCAGAACGCGGTGCCGATCCATGCCGCCGACGCGCCGGCGGCGAGCACCGCGGCGAGCCCGCGTCCGGAACTGATTCCACCACCGGCCAATACCGGAACGGACACATGATCGAGTAGTGCGGTCAGCAACGGCAGTGTGCCGATCAGCGGTTCGCCGTGCCCGCCCCCTTCGGCTCCGCGGGCGATCAGGACGTCGATGCCCGCCGCGACCGCGCGCTGCGCACTGGCGAGATCACTCACCTGGGTCGCGGCGATCACGCCGGCGTCGTGGGCGCGCGGCACCCACTCCCAGGTTTCGCCGAAGCTGATGCACAGCAGCGTCGGGGCGGCCGCCAACGCCGTCGAGAGCAGGTCGGGCTGGCTGGCGGTCACCCAGTCCACGAGCCCAATCCCGAAGGGACGATCCAGATCTGACACGTGGCCGAGTTCGGCGGTAAGCCGTTCGGCGGTGCCGGCACTGCCCATCCCGATCATGCCGAGGCCGCCGGCACGCGAGACCGCGGCGGCCAGAGCGCCGCCGGCCACGCCGCCCATCGGGGCATTGACGATCGGCACGTCGATTCCGATCGACCGCGACCAATCCGTCGACAACACTGTGCCTCCCCTCAGACGTAGCGGTTGCGACCGGCCAGCACGCCCAGCACGATCTGCACCGAGTAGACGGCGAGCACCATGATGAACGGTACGGTCCAGCCACCGGTCACATCATGGAGTGTGCCGAACAGGAACGGGCCGATACCGGCCAGCAGATAGCCGAAACCCTGTGCCATTGCCGACAACTGCACGGTGTCCTCCGGTGTGCGCGACCGCAATGCGATCACGGTCAGCGCCAACGAGAACACACTCATGCCCATGCCGACCAGCACGCTCCACAGCAGCGGGCTGAAATCCGGGGCGACCAGCAGGCCGACCACACCGGCGACACCGCACACACCCAGCGCGGCGATCCAGCCGCTCTGGTGGGTCGTCCGAGCGGCCATCGGCGCGAGGATCAGGCTGATGGGCACCGCGATCACCGAGAGCAGACCGACCAGCAATCCCGCCGAGGTCTTGGGCACACCGTTGTCGATGAACACCTCGGGCAGCCAGCCCATCATGATGTAGGCCAGCATCGACTGCGTCCCGAAGAACAATGTCACGGTCCAGGCCAACGGATTTCGCAACAGTGATCGGTGTTCGCCGGTCCCGGGCGCATCCTCGGTGCCACCGCCGACACGGCGCGACGCGATCAGCCAGGCCACCAAGGCAACCACGGCCAGAGCAGCCCACGCGACCAAGGCGGGTCGCCAGCCGCCGAACAGGTTCTCCAGTGGCGGCGTGATCGCCGAGCCCAGCGCCCCGCCGCCCTGCAGCGCCGCGGTGTAGATGCCGGTCATCAACCCGAGTTGAGCCGGGAACGACTGCTTGATGACCACCGGGATGAGGACGTTGATGACCGCGATGCCCGCGGTGGCGACCAGCGTTCCGCCGATGACGACATAGGGGCCGTCGAGCACGCGCACCAGCAGTCCGACGATCAGAACGACCAGCGCCATGCTGATCGAGCGGCCCAGCCCGAATCGGCGGGACAGTGCCGCCGCCGCCAAGCCGGCACCCGCGAAGCACAGTCCGGGCAGGGTCGTCAGCGCGCCGGCCCAGATGGCCGAGGCGCCGAGGGCTCGCTGCATATCGCCGAGGACCGGCCCGACGCTGGTGACCGCGGGGCGCAAATTGAGGGCGGTGAGTACGACGGCCACGATCAGAACAGCACCGGCGGCGACCCGCCCGGCGGGTGACACTTCGACGGCGCCGTCCAGTTCGAGCGTCAGATCGTGCTCGTAGCGGCTCACCGCGCTATCCTTGCATACATCCTATGATCGGATGAAAAGGGTTCTTGCATGCCGCTCGCCGCCGCACGCCCCGCCGGGCTGGTCGATCACGCCATCGAGCAGCTGCGACTGTCCATCACGTCGGGTGAATGGCCGGTGGGAACGCGTATCCCCACGGAACCCGGTCTGGCCGCAGCACTCGGGGTCGGCCGCAACACCGTCCGAGAGGCCGTGCGCGCGCTGGCACACAGCGGGATCCTCGAGGTCCGCCGCGGCGATGGCACCTATGTCCGCGCTACCAGTGAGATCTCGGGGGCACTGAGCCGCATGTGCGACTCGAAATTGCGCGAAGTGCTGCAGGTTCGGCGCTGCCTGGAAGTCGAAGGTGCGCGCTTGGCGGCCGCCGCACGCACCGAGGATGACCTCGTCGAGATGCGTCAGCTGCTCGAACGCCGTGACACCCTGCACGCGGGCGCCGACCGGGCCGAGTTTTCCCGCGCCGATGCCGACCTGCATTTCGCGGTGGTGCGCGCGTCGCACAATGAAGTACTCATCGAGCTGTACCGCGGATTGACCGAGGCGGTCGCCGACAGCGTCGCGATCACCAGCACGATGCACCACATCGGGCACACCGATCTGGTCGAGGCCATCGCCGAACACGACGCCGAACGCGCCGGACATGAGGCCGGCGGTTTTCTCGACGAGCTGATCGGCGAACTTCCGGAACAAGTCACTTTAAATTCAAATGAATTGCGCGCCCGCTAAATCCGCAATGCGGACCATTTACATATAAGTCCGCATTGCGGAACAAAACAACGGCGCGTCGCTTCCGACTTTCGCACACGCAAATTCCTAAAATCGGTACTACCTGTGAATTTGCTGCTTGCCGGAAGGGCCGCACCGATGGATCAATCCAGCACGTATTCCTGGCTTGGAATTGGCGCGCTCAGTCTCGGCGTGGGCGCGGCATTGGCCGGCGCCGCGCTGACCGGCGGGGCGGGCGTCGCCGCCGCGGATACCAATTCCGGCACCGGCTCGACAGCTTCACACGCGCCCAAGCCTGCCACCAAATCGCCTGGGAAAAAAGCAGTCTCGCCACGCGTGTCCGGAAAGAAAACCTCGTCCGGAAAGGCGGCGGACCGGCCGGCGGCCATCGTCGCCAAACCACCAAGTGCGCCACCGGCTTTCAAGCTTCCTTCGGCATCGGCACTCCCGGTGTGGCAGCCGGGCCTCATCGCCAACGCCATCTATTCGATCTTCGTGTCCAACGGCACCGCCGATCATCCGAACGCGGGGTTGTTGGTCGGTAACGGCTACAGCTACAGCTCGACCGATGTGCAGTGCACCGGAATCGTCATCTGCCACGGCGGCAACGGCGGGCTGCTGCTCGGATCGGGCGGTAACGGATACAACGGCGGCAACGGCGGCAACGCCGGGCTGTTCTTCGGCACCGTGTTCAAACCCGGCAATGGTGCCGGCGGTGCGGCGGGCTGCGTGGGCCCGGCGTGCAACGCCGGCCACGGCGGCAACGCCATGCTGTTCGGTAACGGCGGCGCAGGCGGCAACGGCACCGATGCGGTGTACGACAGCACAACCGGGCTGTTGAGCTCGGCGGCCACCAACGGCGGACGTGGCGGTAACGGGGGGCTGCTGGCCGGCGACGGCGGCGACGGCGGGTACGGCGGCGCCGACAACGGCAACGTGAATTGGTTTGGGGCCAAAGCGGGTAACGGCGGCAACGGCGGCAACAGCGGCCTGCTATCGGGCAACAGCGGTGACGGCGGTGTCGGCGGCTACGTGTCCTTCGGGGTGAACGGCTACGCCACGGGCGGCAACGGCGGCAACGCCGGCCTGACCGGATTGTTCGGCAACGGCGGCGCCGGCGGCGGTGGCGGTGCGGCCACCCAGAACTGGGACGGTGTGGACGCCGACGGAGCCGCGGGCGCGGCGACGGGCGGCAACGGCGGCAACGGCGGACGAGGCGGACTGCTCGCGGGCGCGGGCGGGGTTGGCGGAAGTGCTTGGGAGGGCGTCGTATTCAGCACCTACGGCGCCGCGACCGCGGGCAACGGAGGTGCCGGCGGCGACAGCACGGTCGGCCCCGGCGGTAACGGTGGGACGGGCGGCGGCGGCGCGTCGGCCAATATCGGCGACGCCGGCCAAGGCTCGTCGGGAACCGGCACCGCCACAGGCGGTTCCGGTGGCCGCGGCGGTTCGGCCTTGTTCATCGGCCGGGGCGGCGACGGCGGCAACGCCGACCTGCAATTCCCCGGCAATGGCGCGATCAACCTCGGTGAGGGCGTGACGATTGCCGGTAACGGTGGCGCCGGCGGCGACAGCGGACTCTTCGGTGACGTGATCACCGGTGGCACAGGCGGAGCCGGTGGTGCCGGTGGCTCGGCTACCGCGAACCAGTCGGCGACGGGCGGCAATGGCGGCGACGGCGGTCGCGGATCGCTCGGGGCCGCGGGTGGTGCCGGCGGTGCGGGCGGATTCGCGGAGTCGTTGGTCAGCAGCACGGCGACGGCCACCGGTGGTGACGGCGGCGACGGCGGCCAGGCCGGTGCCCTCGGGCGCACCGGCGGTGTGGGCGGTCTCGGTGGCGCCGCGAAAGCTGACGGCGCGGGTGCCGCGGCGGGCGGCTCCGGCGGACGGGGCGGCGCGGGTTCACTGTTGGCCGACGGTGGCGCAGGTGGATTCGGCGGCAACGCCTCAACGGGCTCGTCCAGTGCTGGCGACGGCGGCAACGCGACCGCCGGTGCGGGCGGTGACGGTGGCGCAGGCGGCGCATTCGCGATCGGCGGGGCCGGCGGCTTCGGCGGCAACAGCAGTGTGTACACGACCGACGTTGGCACCAGTTCGGTGAGCACCGGCGGCAACGGCGGCGCCGGCGGCGCCGGGGCCTTGTTCGGCGGCGGTGGCGACGGCGGCAACGGCGGAAGTGCCGGCGCCGCAGGGTCCAGCGGGTCTGAGGTCACGCGGGTCGTCGGTGCGGGCGGTGACGGTGGCACGGCGGGCCTGTTCGGGAGTGCCGGCACCGACGGCAGTGCGGGCGGCACCTTCCTGGTGTCGACGATCGACGTCGGCGGTTTCCTCGGCGGGGTCGGCGCGGCCGGGGCGGGCGGCAGCAATGCCGGCAATATCTACCTCGCCGACTTCCTCGGGACACTCCCCTACATCACGCCCACCGGCACCGTCGTCACCACCATCGCGGTGGGCAACGGCCCAAATGGCGTGGCAGTCGGCCCAACTGGTGACATCTACGTGACCAACAGCGGCGACAACTCGGTGTCGTGGCTCGACGCCGACGGCAACGTCATCAACACGATCACCGTCGGCAACGGCCCCAGCGCGGTGGCGGTCAGCTCCACCGGTGTTGCCTACGTGGCCAACAACATCGACGGCACGGTGTCGGTGATCAACGCGGCGGGCAACGTCGTCAACACCGTCACCGTGGGCGACAGCCCGAGCGGCATCGCTATCGGCCCCAGCGGCAATGTCTACGTCACCAACTTCAACAGTGGCACGGTGTCGGTACTCAACGCCGCCGGGTCGGTGATCGACACCATCACCGTCGGCGCGAATCCACAAGGGGTGGCGGCCAGTTCGACCGGCTACGTCTACGTCACGAACAGCGGAGCCGGGACGGTGTCAGTGATCAACCCGGCCGGCAACGTCGTCAAGACCATCGCCGTCGGCTCCAATCCACAAGCTGTGGCCATCAGTTCGGCCGGCTACGCCTACGTGACCAACGGCGGTAACGGGACGGTGGCGGTGATCAACCCCGACGGCGTGGTGATCAACAACATCGATATCAGTGCCTTCGCCTACGGGGTGGCGATCAGCCCCACCGGCGACAACGAGGGCAACGTCTACATCACCACCCTGGGCGGGGTGGTGTCGGTGATCAGTGCGTAAATCGAAAGGATCCCATGATGATTCGCAGTAAGAGCGCGACCGCTGCGCTGTTCACCGGAGTGCTGGTCGCTGCCACGTCGGCGGCCGCGCCGGCATCCGCGGTGGCCCCGATTTCGGTGGGCAACTCCGCACCCAACCTCAGCATCTTCACACCGCAGAAGGGCGGGATTTACGTTGGGGGCCAACTGTTCTCGGTGGTGATCCCGCCGGGCACCACATTGCAGACCAGCACCCTGCCCTGGGTGGATTCGGCGAGCAATTCGATCGTGATCGCGAAGCTGCCCACGGTGAGCGGAAATGTGACGGCCAAGGACATCGATCCCCGCGGCAGCGTCTTCAAGGTCACCTCGGACAAGAACTATCGCTACTTCAAGGGCAATGGCCTGCCCAGTACGCCGATGGGAAAATTCGGCCCTGTGCAGTCCGGCACTCCGGCCTATCCCTATTACGCGGGAGCACCCGGTGGCACTAACACCACACCGGGCACACCCGGATTTGGGCAGCCCTATCCGAATGCCGCTGCCATTGGCATTTCTCCCTATAATCTCGACATCAAAGTGCCCATCGCGCCGAAGTACTTGAGCACCCCGCAGGCAATCCAGTATTTGATCACCGGTGTCACGCTCACCGGAACGGTGTGGCATGCCGAAATCGCAAATGCATCGGGCACAGCCTGGTACAACCCGATTTCGATTCTGCCGCTGGATCAATGCTTCGGGCATCCGTACAGCCAGCAGTATCACCTGCACGCGTTCTCGTGGAAGTGCCTGCCGAACGGGACCAGCGGCCCGTCGCCGCTGCTCGGCTACGCGCTGGACGGGTTCGGCATCTACGGGCCGCGGGGCGCCGACGGCAAGGAGATCACCAACGCCCAGTTGGACGAATGCCACGGCACGACGTCACCGGTGATGTGGGACGGCAAGATCCAGAACATCTATCACTACGTGCTCAACAGCGAGTATCCGTACTCGGTGGGCTGCTTCCGGGGTGTGGTCGATCCAGCGAATGTGGCCAATACCGTGGTGCCGACGCTCGGCCAGCCGATGGCGGCGAGCATGCCGGGGATGGGCCACTAGTCGTAGTAACGGGCCTCGATGACGTTGCCGTCGGGGTCCGGGAAGTACATGCCCTCTGGCCCCCATCCGCGAGCACCGAAGGTGGGGGCCAGCCGGGCGCTGGTGTCGATGCCCTCGGCCTGCAGGCGCTGATCGAGTGCGTCGTATTCGGCCTTGGTCATCGCCAGGCAGACGTGGTTGACGGTGTGTCCGGCACTGCCCGCGACGTGGGTCATGGTCTCGGTGCCGGCGGCCTTATCGACGGGCGACAGATCGATGATCGAATCCTCGGACACCCGCACGCTGGGGAACGGCGCCTCGCCATTTCGGAATTCGTCAAAGCGAACAGGCTCGAGTCCGACGACACGGGTGTAGAAGTCCATGGCGACGTCGGAGTCTTTGACCCACAAGACGACGTGATCGAGCCGCATGATGCGGATGCTATCGCCGACCTGAAATCTTGGTCGGCGCGTCAGACCAGTTCTGCCCTAACGACGGAATTTATTGCGCACTGCGAGCAGCGCCAGGCCCAGGATGATCGGCCCAGCGAAGCGCAGTAACAGCACGATCCAGCTTCCAACCGGGGTCAGGGCATTTGCTGTCGAGGTCAGCAGCGAAACGGAGGACTGCGCGGCCAAGTTCAGCGCCTGCGGAATGTTCTCCCTGGCGGAGTTCTGGTGAGGATGGTCGAGTCGGTACATTAGCTCACCGGAGGGTGCGATCCCATCGGGCACATAGGCATCCTTCACGGGTGGATAACCGACCAACGCGATCAAGATGCCGCATCCGATAACCAGCAGGATGAAGACGCTCAGCGCTCTCCCAACCCGCAAGCCGTAGCCCGAGATCAGCCAGTAGGCCGTCATGAGAACGGTGTCGAGGAACGCGGCCGAACGCGCGCCGTTGCCGCCTGACTTGGAGAACGCGTCAGAGCGCCGTTGCGCCCGCCGCATTTCCATTTCGCCGTAGTAGAAGTCGCTCGCGATTGCGTCGTCCTTCGTGGACTCGAGCGACGTACGCAAGGCGCCGTAGACCGACGCAACGCTACCCGCCGACGAATTGGCACCGCCGGCAACGCGCCACGCCTTTTCATCACCGACAATCGCGCGTCCCGAGCGCCCCCAATTCTTGACCCGCGCGAAACGCACACCGTCAAGTGTGATCACATCAAGTTTTTCGGCAAGCGCAAAAGTGCAGGACCCGACGTCGAGGTTCCGCAGCACGAGCTTGGATGCGTCGACTCCAGCAATGGCGACGATTGCACATTCTGAAGAACCGTAAACGCCCGAGATGCTGCTCTTCTCAGTGAGTTTGACGTTGCTGAAGTTCAGACTGCCGGATCGCACCAAGACTTCGACGCGCGCCGAGAACTCGCAGCTACTGAGGTCGGCGGTTGGCGCGGCCAGGCTCAACGAGGCACGGCCCTCGAAAACGCCCTGGATACGCAACGACCGGGCCTCAACGTTGGGCGCATCGAAAGTTCCTCCGATATGGAGCTTTTCGATGACCGCATCACCTGTGCACGCAACCGACGGCAGGATGCACTCGTGCGCGACCTTGAGTTTTTTCACGTCGACCGATCCATCGACGGTCAGAGTTCCGCCGTTTAGCCTCTCCGCGTCCAGGCGCTCTACGACGAAATGATCCATGACGACAACGTTTTGGAGCTCGAGGTCGGCGATGCTGGAGTTGATTATCGTCAGGCCGCTTTCAAAGCGTGCACCGTCAAACTTCGTGTGACGAGTGAACGTGACCCCGTTAAACTCGGCAGCGGATTCAAATACCGTCCCGGTAAAGTCCGCATCGACCATCTCACGGCTGTCGCCCCGGCGAGGCAAGCGACGCATGAGTTCACGAAAGTGCGCGTCGTCAATCCGACAGCCGCGCAGTCCAGTGACGGGCATGCGGTCTGCGACTGTCTTCAGAAAGCTGTTCCACGACCGCGGCTCACCATGGACGACGCACCGATCCCCGTCGAGCGGCACATCGGCGCCGCACAGTGCGACGGCGCACGTGGTGGTCATGAAGTCCCCGCGCCTGCAGCTGCGAACAAGGCGAACTCATTGGCGTGCACTGCGAGGAACTCCGCGAAGAGCGGAACGGCGATCGCGATCTGCTGACCTTCCATCTTCACGTAGGCGCGGTCTAGGAGCTCCTGCGCCGCCTCCGGACCACCAATCTCCTGCGCGCTGGTCAGTGGTATTCCTCGGCGCGCGGCGGACGCGAAGGACGCGAGAATGCGACGCTCGCCATCACTGAACAGATCTCGCCGGCGGCACTCGGCCAGCGGGATTCCAGTCGTGTCCTGAAGAGGTAGCGCAAGGAACGGATCGGCGGTCACGATGGCATCGATGATCTCGTGCGCTCGGTCTGCGGCCACCACCGCGTAGCCACCCTCGGCGACGAAATGATTTTCGATTTGGTTGCGTACTCGACCCCAGAAATAGGGTCGGTGACCCACTCGTTCCACGACGCTGCGCAGCAGCGATGGCAACATGATAGGAGCAGTAAGCGAGAAGGCACCCCGTGCGCCGATTTCACAATCCAGTATCGGCGGGCAGAAGTACGTGAGCGCGTCACGCCAACTCAGGTCCTCGCGGCACTCGACGAATTCCCACGTGTGCAAGTCTGAGGCCGAGCGATGGAACCGTTGAACCGTCGCGATCACCACAAGATTCGTCCAGCGTCTCCCGCCCAAACGAGTTGCTAGCCTGCGGAATTCGGAATCAGGCTCGGCGCTCAGGAGTGTGTCGAACTCGTCAAGGACGATGCCAATCGGCAGAGCGCCGGCCAAAGCCGCGTCTAGTTCGACGAGCGCGTCGATTGGATCATCGGAAGTAAGACTGAACTCGACGCCCACTTCCTCGGTCAGACGAGCACCCAATAGCGCGGAAAACCGTTTGCTGTAACCATCCGGGCGGGTGCCGTCCACGTCGTTATACATGTCTATAACGACGAACCCGGCAAGATACTCACCTTTCACTCCGAGACGGCACGAATGCACCGCAAGCGTGGTCTTCCCAGCACGTCTTGGCCCGAAGATGGCGGTTGGCGGCCGAAGCGTTCGATCCATACGCATCACGCTTTGCAACCGGACCAGTTGCTCGCGTCGGCCTCGAAACAACGCCGGGTCGATCCACTCGGTGTCCGCCTGCGTTCCCGTACTCATTGACCCACGTATCGGCACGTCGACATGCTGCCGTTGGGTGGAGGTCCGCAGTTCGACCTCTGGCGGAGCGGTTTTCCACTCTAGGGGCAGGAGGGTAGTCGATACGTACTTGGTTGCTAGATCGACATCTGGAGCAAACTCGGCGAGTTCTGCAGGGACACCACCACATTCCACTGCAATTCGCGACATCGCATTGGTGTTAACAAGCACCAGACGCGGCGGATAGCTCGGCGGATGGTCGACGAGGGTGACGATGTCCGAAAGCACCGCCATCTTGGATTCCGCTTCGGCACAGTATTTTTCGACTGCTTCAGCTGCTGAAATAAGTGGAGCCAGCACCTGCAATGCCCGCCTCGCCTCGGTCGGCAGGAAGAAAAGACGCTCACAGGTGCGCGCCAAATAGTCAATCAGCCAGGGGTGTTCCTCAGCGCTTTCCGCCACCGAGGCCGACAATTTGTAGCGTTGCGTCAGTGCATCGGCAGCGAGTGTGGCGAACCGCTCATGGAAGATCGGCGTACCTCCCTTCCTCACATTGTGACCGGCCCGCACGTAAGTGGTCCGTGGGCGGATGAGTGCGAGGGTGACAACGAGGTCGTCGTCAGATAGTTCGATGCGGACCTCACGCCCTCGCGGCCGGTTGATAACCAGGGACTCGAGCCAAGGCGCACGGATCACCAGAGCATCAAGGCGATCCATCGCCTCCGGCGACAGCCTTGTGGCGTCAACGGCCAGTCTCGTCTGGTACGGACGAACGGACTCCCTAGTCGTCCATTCGGTCATCAGGTTGCACACCCTGGAAATCACTGCGGGGCCGGTCCGAGCATGTGCCGCAGCGTGCGCGCAGAGGTAGTGGGTCAGCGCCGCGGCGAATGCGTCGACATTGTCAACTTCCGGATCCGTCGCCATCCCACTGGAGGCGACCTGCACTAGCTGCTCGGCAGCGAGGATCCCTACCACGGGCTCGCCCTGCCGCAGGCCAACCATCCGAGCGAAGTCGGGCCGGTAAGTGCGGGTCAACCAGGAGACGCGATTGTCATCGAGTGGTTGCATCAACAATTGTTGAATCAACAGAAGCGCGTCCTCATACCCGTCATCGGCTTCCGTAGGATCGTCGAGGAGGTTTCCGCACAACTCGGTCGTCGACGCGCGAGCGTCGTCGAGGTCTAGGCTATCGGGCTCGACGTCGATAACCACGGTACCGAGCACGGTCAGCTTGGGAATAAAATCGAGCGTCCCAAGGTGGTACAACACGTCGTCGATGCAGTTCTCCAACGAATACGTTCGCGTCGCCCCACGCGGCCAATATGAGACAACCACCCTGCTGTCCGGCGTGAAGGAGATTTCGATCTCGATGTGAAAGGTCGTCGGATCTGCTTCCGCGATTTGCATTGCGATATCGGAGATGACGAATCGATCATCCAGGTCGACGATCTTGGCGCTGCGCCATTCGTTGTCATGACTCGTGTACACGCGACACGACGGCGTCCCGGCGTCGACGTTCGCCTCGAGGTTGCGGATGGTCTTGGTGAGGTGCTCGACGACCGAATTGTTGTGGATGCGATCCCTGTCCTCACCCGGTTTCCGGAAGCGGTGCCCGGCCAATACCCCGGATTCAGTTTCGACGAGCACTACGCGATTCTTCGACGCGTCGTGGACACCTATGCACTGCGCATCGGTGACAAAGGGCCCTTCGTTTCGTTGTCGCGACGGTGTGTAGTTGAATTTCTCCCGCCGTCTGCGGCTCAAGCGGAAGAACCAAAGGCCGACATCGTCACGTCGAATACCGGACGGAGAGTTGGTTTTCCGATGCCGTTCAGTCATTCTTTTCCTTCCAAGTTGGCATTGGCAGGTAAGAGGGTTGACGTGCTGTACGCCAGCAAGTCGATCCCGTCGACCCCGAACGCTTCGGCCAAAGCTCCTGCCACTCCGATCGCAAGATCGTTGGAAGCGGTTACAACGATCAAGTCCTCAAATTGCCGCGAATTCGACACTATCGACGACCATCTATTCGATAGGACGACAACTTTCGTGCGAATGTCAGAAATGACGATCGCCGGCTGCAACGGCGCCCAATGTTGAACCATCTCGACAGAAATGCCGTAGCGGTCTCTGACCGTATCGACGATGGTCAAGGTGATGTCACCGCGCCGTTGCTTGTCAACGTCGAGGCTCTCTACGAGATCGTTGAGCCACAGCACGTCGACGATCATGAGAGGTGCTGGGTGCTGGTAATTGAGCAGCGCGGCGGGAAGTCGGCTCAACCGGCTCGGTGTGGCGCCGGTCGCGAACCGGGAAGGCAGGGCGTACTTACTGAATTGGTCGGCTCCAGAAGCGATATCGCGCAGTACGAACGACCATGCCTCCCGCTGCGACAGCTGGGTACGAGCCGCAACCGCGGGCAGTACCGACTTGGTCAATAGCCGACTCACGGCGGAGGCCAGTCCGTCGGGATCACCAACTTCGCTGCTGTCGACCGCCGCCAGCAGCAGACCAATCCAGCCGCCGCACAGTTCAAGAAGATCGCCGTCGGCTCCGTGTCCGCGCTCCGCGAGCAACTCGGCAGCGTGTGCCTTCGTCAGAAAGGGAAAGGTGACAATATGACGCAGCCTCCTGTCGAGGTCACGCGATAGTCGGAGGAATCCCGGCCGTTCGTGGTTCGCCCTGACGTGGTCGAGCAGCACCGCCGCGCTCGGCATGCGCGATACGAGAAGCAAACCGAGCCTCGAAGTGAACCGGTTACCAAAATGCCGTTGACTTCGGTCGACGTAGTTCTGCAGTTCTTCCAACGAGTCGACGTCGATGCAGGACTCAGCCGACTCGCGGGCTTGATCCCAGTGATCTAGGACGAGGGCGACGCGCATGCCGGGATAACACTTCTCAAGTCGCTCGGCGAGGTCTGCCATAGTCGCTATCGGTTGAATTTGGTCATCAAGATCGAGGACATCTGTCAGCCTTTCTCGAAATTTCTCAGGCGTCGTAGCTCCGGGGGCCTCCAGCAGGTCCCAGTAGCAATAGACGACACCGCCATCACGATGTGGCTGGTCCCGCGCGAGCCCCCGGAAGAACGTCGATTTTCCCGAATCGACCGCGCCAACGACAAGCAGGAAAGGGTTTTGGTTTGCGGCAATATTCCGCCACAACCACTCGGCATGGTCGCCGTAAATCGACATCGCGCAAGCGTACTAACTAAACCCGCATCTCCGAACGGTTGTCGAGTCAGATGTGCCCCTCTTCACGACGCAGCCGGACAAGCATAAGGGGCTTGACCGGTGGGCAGAGAAGGATTCCAATCGGCAAACTCGGGGATGTCCGCTTTGCCGGCGATCTGCGCGAATTCCGCCACCCGAGGCAAAGCACAGGGGCACGTTGGAGGGTAGTCGACACTAACTGCGCGACACGTCTGCACTTTCGTCGGCGGCGCCGCCAGATGGGCGCCAGTCAAACTACGCCGGATGCTAGATCGATGGATCAGTAGTGAACCTCGATCGCAATAAGACGGCAACTCGCATGACGACGCGTTGACTTGCAAATCTTGGTGGGCGCGGACGGTATCGAACCGCCGACCGCTGGTGTGTAAAACCAGAGCTCTACCACTGAGCTACGCGCCCGTGCCCGGGCAGGTTACACGGCAGCCAGCGCCTGCGTCCAAACCGACTGATCGCGCGCCTCGCCGGGTTCCTTGCATTCGGCGAACCGCACCACCCCGTCGCGGTCGATCACGAACGTGCCGCGGTTGGCAATGCCGGCGGCTTCGTTGAACACCCCGTAGGCCTGGGCGACCGCGCCGTGCGGCCAGAAATCGGAGAGCACCGGGAACAGAAATC
The DNA here is from genome assembly GCA_004362315.1 of Mycobacterium sp. BK086. Lineage (GTDB taxonomy): Bacteria > Actinomycetota > Actinomycetes > Mycobacteriales > Mycobacteriaceae > Mycobacterium. The sequence goes on along the minus strand of SNWL01000005.1, from coordinate 102,394 downwards.
CGCTCTGCGTCGCCCAGATCTTGTGCGTCGGCGGCGGCCCGACGGAGATCGCCAGCGTCGCCACCTCGTCATTGTCGAACACCGACAAATGGTCGCGAACGTAATCCAGTTCGCCCTGACAGATTCCGGTGAACGCCAGCGGAAAGAACACCAGCAGCACGTTCTTGGCCCCACGGAAGGAGCTGAGCGTGACGGGCTGGCCGTTCTGGTCTTTCAGCGTGAAGTCAGGGGCTGGCGAGCCGACCCCAACCGTCACGAATGCCTCCCGGCCGCCTTCGATTTCGGCTGCACCAACCGGCTTGCGATCCAATCCCCCAGATTGGCCGACGAGGTCTGCATCAGCCCCGCGGTGGGCGCCGATTCGGCAATCTCGGCCGGTTGCACGTGGCCGGGCTTGCCGGTCTTGGGCGTCACCACCCAGATGATGCCGTCGTCGGCCAGCGGCGCGATCGCGTCCATCAGCCGGTCGACCAGGTCACCATCACCGTCGCGCCACCACAGCAGCACCACGTCGACGACTTCGTCAGCATCCTCGTCGAGCAGTTCCCCGCCGCTGGCGTCCTCGACGGCGAACCGAATCTCGTCGTCGGTGTCCTCGTCCCAGCCCAGCTCCTGCACGACCTGGTCTTTGTGGATGCCCAGCTTCTGGGCGTAGCTCGGGGCGCCCTCCGCGACCACCGTCGGAACCTCCTTCACATCAGGGTCGGCTGTCTAGGCCTATCGTCGCACGACAGCGACGAATACTCGCCGTGCGGTAGGAATCAATACGTCGCGTCGCACAGGCTCAGGGCATTCGACCTGGTGTCGTTGAGAGCTTGGATGGTGCTGTTGAACTCTCCGGGCCCCGCGTGGGCCAGGATCGCGCTGGCCGTGGCGTGGGCCCCGTCGACCCAGTCCTTGAACGCGGCCTTCAGCTCGTCGGGGATCGCGTCGGTGACGCTACCGGCGACGGCATCGGCGCTCTTGTTGAGCGAATCCACCGCAGGGCCCTCGGTGGCCGACACATCCGCGGAGTTCGCGTTGAAGGCGCTGACGTAGGCATTGACCGCGTCGATCGCCTCCGCGCTGGAGGTGGACAGCGTCTCGCAGGTGTCGTGCATGGCCTGGGTGGTCAGCGACGCCTGGCGTTCGGACTCCCGCTCGCTGGACGACGCGGCCGACTCCGAGATCGATACCGACATCGACGTCCGGTAGGCGGGTGCGTCGCGGGCATTGACCCCCGCTTGGCCCCCGGTCACGGAGGTGCAGCCGACGACGACGGCCATCACCGCGGCGGCGCCACCGACCAGCAGACCGCCAATCCGCAGCGCGCGCGCAGTTCCGATCAGCACAGCACCGGAGGTTACCGGGTAACCGCCCTGCTCGGCGCGGCGCCGGGAATTCACCAACCCCCTAGTTGACTACTCGTCGGTACGGCCCTGATTGCGGCACGATAGGAGGCGGACGGTGCAAAACCTGCACCTCCTACTAAGGAGCTGAAGTTGACCACCGAGTTCGCGCGCCACGATCTGGCCCAAAACTCAAGCAGTCAAAGCGAATCCGATCGTGTCCGGGTGATCCGCGAGGGCGTCGCGTCCTATCTGCCCGACATCGACGGCGAGGAAACCGCCGAGTGGCTAGAGTCGTTCGACGAACTTCTAGCCCGCTCGGGCCCGGCCCGTGCGCGCTATCTGATGCTGCGCCTGCTCGAGCGCGCCGGTGAGCAGCGCGTCGCAATCCCCGCGCTGACCTCGACCGACTACGTCAACACGATTCCCACCGAGTTGGAGCCCTGGTTCCCCGGTGACGAAGAGGTCGAGCGCCGCTACCGCTCCTGGATCCGGTGGAACGCCGCGATCATGGTGCACCGCGCGCAGCGCCCCGGTGTCGGCGTCGGCGGCCACATCTCCACCTACGCCTCCTCTGCCGCGCTCTACGAGGTCGGCTTCAACCATTTCTTCCGCGGCAAGGCCCACCCCGGCGGTGGCGATCAGGTCTTCATCCAGGGCCACGCCTCCCCCGGCATCTATGCCCGCGCCTTCCTCGAGGGCCGGCTGACCGCCGACCAGCTCGATGGCTTCCGCCAGGAGCACAGCCACCCCGGCGGCGGTCTGCCGTCCTATCCGCACCCGCGGTTGATGCCCGACTTCTGGGAGTTCCCGACGGTGTCGATGGGCCTGGGCCCGATGAACGCCATCTATCAGGCGCGGTTCAACCACTACCTGCACGACCGCGGCATCAAGGACACCGCCGATCAGCATGTGTGGGCATTCCTCGGCGACGGCGAAATGGACGAGCCCGAGAGCCGCGGCCTGATCCAGGTGGCCGCCAACGAGGCCCTGGACAACCTGACCTTCGTCGTCAACTGCAACCTGCAGCGCCTCGACGGACCGGTGCGCGGCAACGGCAAGATCATCCAGGAACTGGAGTCCTTCTTCCGCGGCGCCGGCTGGAACGTCATCAAGGTCGTGTGGGGCCGCGAATGGGACACGTTGCTGCACGCCGACAAGGACGGCGCGCTGGTGAACCTGATGAACACCACGCCCGACGGTGACTACCAGACCTACAAGGCCAACGACGGTGCCTACGTACGCGACCACTTCTTCGGCCGCGACCCGCGCACCAAGGCGCTCGTCGAGCCGATGACCGACTCCGAGATCTGGAATCTCAAGCGCGGCGGGCACGACTACCGCAAGGTCTACGCCGCCTATCGGGCGGCCATGGAGCACAAGGGTCAGCCCACGGTGATCCTGGCCAAGACCATCAAGGGTTACTCACTGGGCGCCCACTTCCAGGGCCGCAACGCGACTCACCAGATGAAAAAGCTTGCGCTGGAGGACCTTAAGCAATTCCGCGACGCCACCCGGATCCCGGTCAAGGACGCGCAGCTCGAAGAGAACCCGTACCTGCCGCCGTACTACCACCCCGGCCCGGAGGCTCCGGAGATCCGCTACCTGATCGACCGGCGCCGCGCGCTCGGCGGCTTCCTGCCCGAGCGGCGCACCAAGTCCAAGGCGCTCACCCTGCCCCCGCGCGATGTGTACAAGGCGCTGAAGAAGGGCTCCGGCCAGCAGCAGGTGGCCACCACCATGGCCACCGTGCGCACGTTCAAAGAACTGTTGCGGGACAAGAACATCGGGCCGCGCATCGTGCCGATCATTCCCGACGAGGCGCGCACGTTCGGCATGGACTCGTGGTTCCCTAGCCTGAAGATCTACAACCGCAACGGCCAGCTGTACACCGCCGTCGACGCCGAATTGATGTTGGCCTACAAGGAAAGTGAGATCGGCCAGATCCTGCACGAGGGCATCAACGAGGCCGGGTCGACGGCGTCGTTCACCGCCGTCGGCACCTCGTACTCGACGCACAACGAGCCGATGATCCCGATCTACATCTTCTATTCGATGTTCGGGTTCCAGCGCACCGGCGACGGCCTGTGGGCTGCCTGCGACCAGATGGCCCGCGGCTTCGTGTTGGGCGCCACCGCCGGTCGCACCACGCTGACCGGCGAGGGCCTTCAGCACGCCGACGGTCATTCGCTACTGCTGGCGTCGACCAATCCCGCTGTGGTGGCCTATGACCCGGCTTTCGCCTACGAGATCGCCTACATCGTGGAGAGCGGCCTGGCGCGGATGTATGGCGAGAACCCCGAGAACATCTTCTTCTACATGACGATCTACAACGAGCCCTACGCTCAGCCGGCTGAGCCGGCCGACTTCGATCCCGAGGGGCTGTTGCGCGGCATCTACCGCTACCGGGCCGCGAGCCAGAAGCGCACGAACGTCGCGCAGATCCTGGCCTCCGGGGTGGCGATGCCCGAGGCGCTGCGGGCGGCCGACCTGCTGTCCGAGCGCTGGGACGTCGCCGCCGACGTGTGGTCGGTGACCAGCTGGGGTGAGCTCAACCGCGACGGCGTGTCGGTCGAGAAGGAGCTGCTGCGCCACCCGGACCGTCCCGCCGGCGTGCCCTATGTGACGCAGGCGCTCGCCGATACCGCGGGCCCCGTCGTCGCGGTGTCGGACTGGATGCGCGCGGTGCCCGAGCAGATCCGCGCGTGGGTGCCCAACACCTACGTCACGCTGGGCACCGACGGGTTCGGCTTCTCCGACACCCGTCCCGCGGCGCGCCGCTACTTCAACACCGACGCCGAGTCGGTGGTGGTGGCCGTCCTGGAGGCGCTGGCCCGCGACGGCGAGATCGATCCGTCGGTGGCGATCGCCGCGGCGCGGGAGTACCGGATCGACGACGTGATGGCGGCCGAGGTCTCCTACGTCGATACCGGGAGCGCCTAGGCCAGCACATTTGGTGAGAACGACCAGAAAAACAGCGTAAGTTTTAGGGGTGCGTGACAACGAGCCCCTCGCGGAGCCGCGTTCGCCCCTGGCGCTCCTCGAGAACGTGCCGGAGTCCACGCTGCGACGGCTCAAGCAGCACTCCGGCCGGCTGGCCACCGAGGCGGTCCAGGCCATGACCGAGCACCTGCCGTTCTTCGCCGAGCTGGAGGCCTCACAGCGCGCCAGCGTCCAGCTCGTCCTGCAGACGGCGGTCGTCAACTTCGCCGAGTGGGTGCGCAACCCGCTGAGCAACGTGGGCTACACCGCCGAGGCGTTCGCGCTGGTCCCCCAGGAGCTGACCCGTCGCATCGCGCTGGCCCAGACCGTCGACATGGTGCGCGTCAGCATGGAGTACTTCGAGGCGGCCGTGCCCGCGTTGGGCCGCAACGAGGAGCAGCGGGTCGCCCTGTCGGTCGGCATCCTGCGCTACAGCCGCGATCTGGCCTTCGCGGCCGCATCCTCGTATGCCGACGCCGCCGAGGCCCGCGGATCCTGGGACAGCCGGATCGAGGCGAGCGTCGTCGACGCCGTCGTCCGCGGCGACACCGGCCCGGAATTACTGTCCCGGGCCGCCGCCCTGAACTGGGACACGACCGCCCCGGCCACCGTGGTCGTCGGCACCCCGCCGGAAGGCCGGGAGGAACTGGCCGGCGAAGACGTCCGCGAGATCGCCGCCCGGCACGGCCGCTCGGCACTGGCCGACGTGCACGGCACCTGGCTGATCGGAATCATCTCCGGCCCGCTCGCCCCGACCGACAAGTTCTTCAACGACCTGATCAACGCTTTCGCCGACAGCCCGGTCGTGATCGGGCCGACCGCACCGATGCTGACCGCGGCCCATCACAGCGCCACCGAGGCGATCTCAGGGATGAACGCCGTCGCCGGCTGGAGCGGTGCACCGCGGCCGGTCCTGGCCCGAGAGTTGTTGCCCGAGCGCGCACTTCTGGGCGACCCCTCGGCCGTCACCGCGTTGCACACCGAGATCATGCGGCCGCTCGCCGACGCCGGGCCCGCGCTCAGCGAGACGTTGGACGCCTTCCTCGACAGCGGCGGTGCGATCGAAGCTTGCGCCAGAAAACTGTTCGTTCATCCAAATACGGTTCGCTATCGACTGCGCCGGATCGCCGATTTCACCGGCCGCGATCCCACCCTGCCGCGCGACGCGTACGTCCTGAGGGTGGCCTCCACGGTGGGTCGCCTTGGCTACCCAGCGCCCGCCCACACCACGGCAAACAGTTCTGTTGCACAGCTCACACCGCCGCTGGTCGGTACCACAGGTGTCAATTAAGAGCCGACCAAGATTGCGGCCAGGTATCAGCGGAGTCGCATCACATGCACTTTTGTAGGACCTCCACAAAAACATAAGACAAGGTTCATAATCTCTTACACCGCGCAAATCCGGTTTCACAATGTTTTCTTAATGAGTGCCTCAAGAACCCGTGATCGCACTGCTCGCCCCTGGGCAGGGCTCGCAGACCCCCGGAATGCTCGCCGAATGGCTCGAGCTGCCCGGCGCTGCCGATCAGATCAAGACCTGGTCGGACATCGCCGGCCTGGATCTCGCCCGGCTGGGCACCACCGCAACGGCTGACGAGATCACCGACACCGCGGTCACCCAGCCCCTGGTCGTGGCCGCAACCCTGCTGGCCAACGCCGAGCTGGTCAAGCGCGGTCTGCTGGCCGACAAGAAGACCGTCGTCGCCGGCCACTCTGTCGGCGAGATCGCGGCCTACGCCATCGCCGGCGTCATCTCCGCCGACGACGCGGTCAAGCTGGCCGCCGTTCGCGGCGCCGAGATGGCCAAGGCCTGCGCGGTCGAGCCCACCGGCATGTCGGCCATCCTGGGCGGCGACGAGGCCGAAGTGCTGGCCCGCCTCGAAGCCCTCGACCTGGTCCCGGCCAACCGCAACGCCGCCGGCCAGATCGTGGCCGCCGGAGCGGTCGCGGCCCTGGAGAAGCTGGCCGAGGACCCGCCCGCCAAGGCCCGGGTGCGCCAGCTGGCCACCGCAGGTGCTTTCCACACGCACTACATGGCCTCCGCGCTCGACGGCTATGCTGCCGCGGCGGCCGGAGTCGCCACCGGCGAGCCGACCACCACGCTGCTGAGCAACGCCGACGGTCAGCCGGTAACTTCTGCAGCAGACGCGATGGAGAAGCTCGTCGCGCAATTGACCCGCCCGGTGCGCTGGGATCTGTGCACCGAAACCATGCGGCAGCTCTTTGAGAACGCAGAGGGCTCGGCGATCGTGGAGTTCCCGCCCGCGGGGACTCTGGCCGGAATCGCCAAACGAGAACTTCGGGGGGTCGCCAACCGTGCGATCAAGACCCCCGCAGATCTGGACGGACTCACCGAGCTGTAACCCAGCCGGCGTCCGACCAGGACAACCACATAAAACACGTAACACCAAGCAACACAACCAATTACGAAGGAGCCACTGTGCCCGCCTCTCAGGATGAAATCATCGCCGGTCTCGCCGAGATCATCGAAGAAGTGACCGGTATCGAGCCCTCCGAGGTCACCCCGGAGAAGTCGTTCGTCGACGACCTCGACATCGACTCGCTGTCGATGGTGGAGATCGCCGTCCAGACCGAGGACAAGTACGGCGTGAAGATCCCGGACGAGGACCTCGCCGGTCTGCGCACCGTGGGTGACGTCGTCTCCTACATCCAGAAGCTCGAAGAAGAGAACCCGGAGGCTGCTGCCGCCCTGCGCGAGAAGTTCGCGGGCGAATGAGCAGGCCTTCCACTGCTAACGGCGGTTTCCCTAGCGTTGTCGTGACCGCCGTCGAGGCCACCACGGCGCTCGCCACGGACATCGAGAGCACGTGGAAGGGCCTGTTGGCAGGCGACAGCGGCATCCGCATTCTCGAGGACGAGTTCGTCGACAAGTGGGACCTGCCGGTCCGTATCGGCGGCCACCTCGTCGAGGACATGGACACCCACCTCACCCGTGTCGAACTGCGTCGCAATTCCTACGTGCAACGCATGTCTCTGGTGCTGTCCCGACGGCTGTGGGAGAACTCGGGTAAGCCCGAGGTCGACCCGGACCGCTTCGCGGTGGTGATCGGCACGGGTCTGGGTGGCGGCGAGAAGATCGTCGAGACCTACGACGCGATGAACGAGGGCGGGATCCGCAAGGTCTCGCCGCTGGCCGTTCAGATGGTCATGCCGAATGGTGCGGCCGCGGTCGCCGGCCTGGAACTGGGCGCCCGCGCCGGGGTCATCACCCCGGTGTCGGCGTGCTCGTCCGGGTCGGAGGCCATCGCGCACGGATGGCGGCAGATCGTCATGGGCGACGCGGACTTCGCCGTCGTCGGCGGTGTCGAGGGCACCATTGAGGCGTTGCCGATCGCGGCGTTCTCGATGATGCGCGCGATGTCGACGCGCAACGACGATCCCGCGGGTGCGTCGCGCCCGTTCGACAAAGATCGCGACGGGTTCGTCTTCGGCGAGGCCGGCTGCATGATGATCATCGAGACCGAGGAGCACGCCAAGGCCCGTGGCGCCAAGCCGCTGGCCCGGCTCATGGGTGCGGGCATCACCTCGGATGCCTTCCACATGGTGGCTCCGTCACCGGACGGTCTGCGCGCAGGCGCGGCGATGAAGCGGGCGATGGAGACGGCGGGCTTGTCGCCGGCGGACATCGACCACGTCAACGCACACGGAACGGCCACCCCGATCGGTGACACGGCCGAGGCCAACGCGCTTCGGGTCGCCGGATGCGAGAAGGCCGCGGTCTATGCGCCGAAGTCGGCGCTGGGCCACTCCATCGGTGCCGTCGGCGCTCTGGAGTCGGCGCTCACGGTGCTCGCACTGCGTGACGGCGTCATCCCTCCGACACTGAACTATGAGACGCCTGATCCGGAGATCGAACTGGATGTCGTTGCGGGCGAACCGCGTTACGGCGACTACCAGTACGCGATCAACAACTCGTTCGGGTTTGGAGGACACAACGTAGCGCTGGCGTTCGGGCGCTACTGACCGTTCCGGGGGGAAAGGACAAGCAGGAAGCAATGGCAGGGTTGACGAAATTGTCAACGGGGAATGGCTTCCCCAACGTGGTCGTCACCGGAGTTGCGATGACGACCGCCCTGGCATCCGACGCCGAAGGCACCTGGAAACGGTTGCTGGACGGTCAAAGCGGGATTCGGCTTCTCGACGACGACTTCGTCGAGTTGTACGACCTGCCGGTCCGCATCGGAGGACACCTTCTCGAAGATTTCGACGGTGAGCTGACGCGGGTCGAACTGCGCAGGATGTCGTATCTGCAGAAGATGGCCACCGTCATCGGACGGCGGGCTTGGCAGAACGCCGGCTCACCGGAGGTGGACGGCAAGCGGTTGATGGTGGCCCTCGGCACCGGCATCGGCTCCTCCGAGGAGCTGCTGTACGCCTACGAGGCCATGCGCGCCAAGGGTTTACGAGCGGTGTCACCGTTGGCGGTCCAGATGTACATGCCCAACGCCGCCGCGGCGGCCGTCGGGCTGGAACTCAAGGCGAAGGCCGGGGTCATCACTCCGGTCTCGGCTTGTGCCTCTGGCTCGGAGGCCATCGCGCAGGCGTGGCGGCAGATCGTCCTCGGCGAAGCCGATATCGCGATCTGCGGTGGCGTCGAGACCAAGATCGAGGCCGTGCCGATCGCGGGCTTCGCCCAGATGCGAATTGTGTTGTCCACCACCAACGACAACCCGGCCGGCGCCTGCCGACCGTTCGACAAGGACCGCAACGGGTTCGTCTTCGGTGAGGGCGGCGCGATGATGATCATCGAAACCGAAGAGCACGCAAAGGCGCGCGGGGCCAATATCCTCGCGCGCATCATGGGGGCAGGCATCACCTCGGACGGGTACCACATCGTGGCACCCGATCCCAACGGTGAACAGGCGGGTCACGCGATCACGCGGGCAATCCAGCTCGCGGGTCTGCAGCCCACCGACATCGATCATGTCAACGCCCACGCGACGGGCACCCAGGTGGGCGATGTCGCGGAGGCCAAGGCGATCGACAATGCGCTCGGCAACCACCGTCCGCCGGTCTACGCGCCCAAATCGGCGCTGGGCCACTCGGTGGGTGCCGTGGGCGCGGTGGAGTCGATCCTCACCGTGCTGGCGCTGCGTGACGGCATCGTGCCGCCCACGCTCAACCTGCGCAACCTCGATCCGGAGATCGATCTGGACGTGGTGGCCGGCGAACCCCGGTCAGGCAACTACCAGTACGCGATCAACAACTCATTCGGATTCGGTGGTCACAACGTCGCGATCGCCTTCGGGAAGTACTGAACGTCTCGAAGCGCATCCGCGTTGCACACAATGGAGGTTTAGATGACTGCTATCGCCCCTGAGACTGTCGGCGAATCACTCGACCCACGCGACCCGCTGCTGCGGCTGTCGACGTTCTTCGACGACGGCAGCGTCGAACTGCTGCACGAGCGTGACCGGTCGGGTGTGCTGGCCGCCGCCGGCACCGTCAACGGCGTACGCACCATCGCCTTCTGCACCGACGGCACCGTCATGGGCGGCGCCATGGGAGTCGAGGGCTGCCAGCACATCGTCAACTCCTACGACACCGCCATCGAGGAGCAGAGCCCGATCGTGGGTATCTGGCACTCCGGCGGTGCGCGGCTGGCCGAGGGCGTCAAGGCGCTGCACGCGGTGGGCCAGGTCTTCGAGGCGATGATCCGCGCATCGGGCTACATCCCGCAGATTTCGGTCGTGGTCGGCTTCGCCGCCGGCGGCGCCGCTTACGGTCCGGCACTCACCGACGTCGTCATCATGGCCGAGGAGGGCCGGGTGTTCGTCACCGGACCCGACGTGGTGCGCAGCGTCACCGGCGAGGACGTCGACATGGCGTCGCTCGGCGGCCCTGACACCCATCACAAGAAGTCCGGTGTCTGCCACATCGTCGCCGACTCCGAGCTCGACGCCTATGCGCGCGGACGCCGGTTGATCGGATTGTTCTCCCAGCAGGGTCATTTCGACCGCGACAAGGCCGAGGCCGGTGACTCGGACCTGCACGCACTGCTGCCCGAGTCGGCCCGCCGCGCCTACGACGTGCACCCGCTGGTGGAAGCACTGCTCGACGCTGACACCCCGTTCGAGGAATTCCAGGGCAAGTGGGCACCGTCGATCGTCGTCGGTCTGGGCCGGCTGTCCGGCCGCACCGTCGGCGTCATCGCCAACAACCCGCTGCGCCTCGGCGGCTGCCTGAACTCTGAAAGTGCCGAGAAATCGGCGCGTTTCGTCCGGCTGTGCGATGCCTTCGGCATCCCGCTGGTGGTCGTCGTCGACGTGCCCGGCTACCTGCCCGGTGTGGACCAGGAGTGGGGCGGGGTTGTGCGCCGCGGCGCCAAGCTGCTGCACGCCTTCGGCGAGGCGACCGTCCCCCGCGTGACGCTGGTGACCCGAAAGATCTACGGCGGGGCCTACATTGCGATGAACTCGCGGTCGCTGGGCGCCACCAAGGTGTTCGCGTGGCCGGACGCCGAGGTCGCCGTGATGGGCGCCAAGGCTGCCGTCGGCATCCTGCACAAGAAGAAGCTGGCGGCCGCACCGGATCACGAGCGGGAAGCCCTGCACGAAGAGCTGGCCGCCGAGCACGAGCGGATCGCCGGCGGTGTGGACAGCGCGGTCGAGATCGGCGTGGTCGACGAGAAGATCGACCCGGCACATACCCGCAGCAAGCTGACTCAGGCGCTCGCCGAGGCCCCGGCCCGGCGCGGGCGGCACAAGAACATCCCGCTGTAATCAGGCGCGCAAGCGTTCGGCGTCCCGTCCCGGCGGGGCGCCGAACAGTCTGCGGTACTCGCGGGTGAATTGCGACGGGCTGTCGTAGCCGACGCGATGCCCGATGCCCGCGATGTCAGCGGGCGCGGTGACGAGCATCGAGCGCGCCTGCTGCAGCCGAATGCGCTTCTGAAATTGCAAGGGGCTCATGGCGGTCACGGCACGGAAGTGCCGATGGAACGTCGACGGGCTCATCCCGGCCACCTGCGCCAGTTCGTCGATGCGCATCGGCTCGGCGTAGTTCTCCCGAATCCAGCCGATCGCCCTGCTGACGTAGGACAGATTGCTGTCGGCCAGGCCGATCTGTCGGACGGTTTTTCCCTGCGGCCCGGTCAGCAGTCGCCAGATGATCTCGCGCTCGATCATGGGTGCCAGAATCGGTGCATCCAAGGGCTTTTCGAGCAGCCTCAGCAGGCGCAGCACCGCATCGAGCAGCTCGGTATCGGCATCGGCTGTCGACATCGCCGAGTGGCCGGCCGTGCCCCGAGCCCAACGCCCGGCCGGCGCCTGCAACACCAGACCGGCGACCACCGCGGGCCGCAGCACCAGCGCCATACCCAGCGACGGCTCGTCACCGATGAAGTGTCCGGTCACCGGGAGATCGGCGGTCACCACCAGGCATTGCCCCGCGCGATACTCGTGGACCTCGTCGCCGAGCAGCAGGCGTTTGCCGCCCTGGGCCAGCACCACGACCAGCGGTTCGGTCAGCGAGTAGTCCGGCGTCACCGATGCCGCTTCCTCGGACAGCAAGAGGCCGTCGATCGCGGTGCGCATGTCCGCGGTGGCGTGAGCCGCGATCAGCGCACGCATCTCGGCCAGCTGGCTCTCCATGTCCGGATCCCACCAAAATTGAGCGGATCGTGCAAGAGGTAGGTCGGATCGGTCTACCTCTGAACTGCGGATTCGCCTTGAATGGAGATATGCCACTTGATCATTACCTCACCCTCGGCCGTTCAGGCCTACGCGTCAGCCCGTTCGCCCTCGGCGCCATGACCTTCGGCGAAGATGCCGGTGGCGCAGGATCCAGCGTCGAGGAATCCGAGCGGATCCTCGACGCCTACCTGGACCGCGGCGGCAACTTCATTGACACCGCCAACTTCTATACCAACGGCCACTCGGAGAAGATCCTCGGCGACTGGTTCACCGCCCGGCCGGGGCGGCGCGACCGGGTCGTGCTCGCCTCGAAGTTCTTCGCCAACCTGCACCCGGGCGACCCCAACGGCGGTGGTGCGGGCCGTACCGCGATCCTCGCCCAGCTGCGAGAAACGTTGCGCCGCTTGAATACCGACTATCTGGACATGTACTGGCTGCACAACTGGGACCGCAACACCCCTCTCGAGGAGACTCTGCGCACGCTCGACGATCTGGTGCGTGCCGGCACCATTCGCTACATCGGGTTCTCCAACACCCCCGGCTGGGTCACCGCCCAGGCGCAGACCATGGCCGTACTGCGCGGCTGGACGCCGCTGATCGCCCTGCAGGTGGAGTACTCGCTGTTGGCACGCACCGCCGAGGGCGAGCTGGCACCGCTGGCCCTCGACCAGGGCATGGCGCTGGTGCCGTGGAGCCCACTGAAGAACGGCTTCCTGTCCGGCAAGTACCGCCGCGGCGCCGCCGTCGACGATTCGGTGCGTGCCGACTATGTCGGCGGTCCCAGCGACGACGAGTTCGTGGTCATCGAGGCCGTCATCGCCGTCGCCGACGAGATCGGCGCCAGCCCGGCCGCGGTGGCGCTGGCCTGGCTGCGGGCGCGGCAGGGCACGGTCGTTCCGATTCTGGGGGCGCGGCGGATGGCACACCTGGAGGACAACCTGGCCGCGGTCGACGTCACGCTCACCGCAGAGCAGCTGCGCCGCCTCGACGAGGTGTCGGCCCCGACGCTGAACTACCCCGCCGACGTGAACGGGGCAACCCGCTCGATGCTGCAGTTCGCCGGCACGACCGTGGACGGTGAGACGTCGACGGTCTATCCCCCGCTGCTGCAGAGCGCGGTGCGGTACTGAGTCAGGCGCGGGCCAGCAGGTCCTCGGCCACCGACAACGCCCGGGTTCGGTCAGTGTCGACCAGGCCGATGCGGGTGCGCCGGTCCACGATGTCCTCGGCGGTCAGCGCGCCCTCGTGAGTCACGGCAAACTCGAATTCCGCACGGGTGACGTCGATTCCGTCGGCGACCCGGTCGGTCGGCCGTTCGCAGCGCGCGGAGGCGATGACGTTCGGCGACTCGGCTCCGTATCGGGCGACAAGGGAGCTCGGCAGATGGCTGGTCGTACGCAGGGTGGCAACGGGATTGGCGGGCGCACCGACCAGCGGCAGGTTGCGGGTCCGGCACGGCTGGGCGGTGATGGCGCGGGCCGCCAGCGCGCGGTCGAGGGCATCCTCGGCCATGTGCCGGTATTCGGTGAGCTTGCCGCCGACGATGCTGAACACTCCGGAATCGCTTTCGATGACGGCATGTTCGCGCGACAGGTCGGAGGTCCGGCCTTCCCCGGTGTCGATCAGCGGACGCAGGCCCGCGTACGAACCCGTGATGTCGGCGGTGCTGAGCGCGGTGCCCAGCGCGGTGTTGACGGTGTCGAGCAGGAAGCTCACTTCGGCCGGAGTCGGTTCGGGCACATCGGGAATCGGGCCGGGCGCGTCCTCGTCGGTCAGCCCGAGGTAGACGCGGCCGAGTTGTTCGGGCATCGCGAACACGAACCGGTTGATCTCGCCCGGGATCGGAATGGTCAGCGCCGCAGTCGGATTGCCGAACGACGCGGCATCGAACACCAGATGCGTGCCACGGCTCGGGCGCAGCTTGATCGCCGAATCCACCTCACCCGCCCAAACGCCCGTCGCGTTGATCACCGCACGCGCCGTCACGTCGAGCGTCTCGCCGGTCAGCTCGTCGCGCAAGCGCACTGAAGTGCCCGTCGCGCTGACCGCGGACACCCGGGTCAGGATCCGTGCCCCGTTCTGCGCGGCGGTGCGGGCGACGGCGGTCACCAGCCGTGCATCGTCGATCAACTGGCCGTCGTAGGCCAGCAGGCCGCCGTCGAGACCGTCGCGCCGCACGGTCGGCGCCATCGCCACCGACTGCTGAACGCCGATGCGCCGCGATCGCGGCAACGTCGACGATTTGGTGCCCGCCAGGATTCGCAGTGCGTCACCGGCGACGAATCCCGTTCGGATCAAAGCTCGTTGGGCTCGTCCCATCGACGGCAGCAACGGAACCAGCTGCGGCATGGGGCTCACCAGATGCGGGGCGTTGCGGGTCATCAGGATGCCGCGCTCGACCGCGCTTCGGCGCGCGATACCGACGTTGCCGGTGGCCAGATAGCGCAGGCCGCCATGGACCAGCTTCGAGCTCCACCGGCTGGTGCCGAAGGCCAGGTCGTGCTTCTCGACCAGGAGCACCGACAGCCCGCGGCTGGCGGCGTCGAGGGCGATACCGGTTCCGGTGATGCCGGCGCCGATGACGACGACGTCGACGCGGCCGTCGTCACCGAGCTCGGCCAGCTCGGCGCTTCGCCGGGTGGCGTTCAGGGCGGTGAGGTCACTCATGGGGCGAGGTATCCGTTCAGGGCGCGGGACAGCTCGGCGCTCAGGGCGTCGCCGTCGAGAATGGGTTCGACGATCTGGGCGGACTGGATCGCGGACTGCCCGATGAGCAGCACCATCGCCGACATCTGACGGACGTCGCCGGCCCGGACACTGCCGTCGGCCTGAGCCGCGCGCAGTGCGTCGACGAAGAGGTCGATCAGGATCTGCTGGCTGGTTCCGAGGCGTCCGGCGATGTAGACCATCGCCAGGTCGGGGGCGGAGCGCAGCACCGAGGTGATGAGTTCGTCGTCGCGCAGGCGGCGGGCCACCTCGACGATCCGCTCGACAAGGCCGGTGCGGCCGGGGTGAGCCGCCGGGACCGCGCGCCAGGTGCCGGTGATCCGGTCGGTGAGCAACGACGCCACGATCGTGCTGGTGTCTGGCCAGCGGCGATACACAGTCGGGCGGCTCACTCCGGCGCGCCGGGCGATCTCGGCCAACGTGACCCGCTCGACCCCGAAATCGCGGACACAGCTGGCCGCGGCGGCCATGATCCGGTCGCCGACGTTAAGCGATTCGTCGTTACTGATTGACAACATCTGTAATACTGTAACGCATGAGCGACGATGCCCGCACCCTGGTTCCCCCGATGGCCTGGAATGCCTGGGGCGACCCCCAAGCCGCCAAGCCCCTCTCCGACGGCATTCGAGCGCTGCTCGAGCAGGCACTCGGGGTCACGGTCAGCGAGGTCCCCGCACCGTCCATCGACGAGGTTCAGGTCCGGCCGTCGTCGTTGGCAGACGAGCACCGCGATGCTCTCGCGGAATTCGTGGGCGCCGACTACGTGCGGACCGACGACCAGGGCCGGCTGCGGTACGCGGGCGGCAAGTCCACGCTGGATCTGTTGCGCCGCAAGCAAACCCACCAGGATGCTCCGGACGCGGTGCTGCTTCCCGGCAATGAGGACGAGATCGCGACCGTGCTGCGCTACTGCTCGCAGCACGGCATCGCCGTGGTGCCCTTCGGTGGCGGCACCAGCGTGGTCGGCGGCCTCGACCCGATCCGCGGCGAGTTCGCCGCCGTCATCTCGCTGGACCTGCGCCGGCTCGATGCGCTGCACTCACTTGACGAGACGTCGATGCAGGCCGAACTGGGCGCCGGGGTGACCGGCCCGGACGCCGAACGCCTGCTCGGCGAACACGGCTTCTCCCTCGGACACTTCCCCCAGAGTTTCAAGTTCGCCACCATCGGCGGGTACGCGGCCACCCGCTCCTCGGGGCAGGATTCCGCGGGATACGGCCGGTTCAACGACATGATCCGGGGACTGACGATCGTCACCCCGGTCGGCGTCCTCGACCTCGGCCGCGCCCCGGAGACCGCGGCCGGCCCGGACCTTCGGGAGCTGTTCTCCGGATCCGAAGGCGTCTTCGGCGTGATCACCCGGGTGCGCCTACGCGTACATCCCGTCCCGGAGACGACCCGCTACGAGGCATGGTCGTTCCCCGACTTCGCCACCGGCGCGGCCGCGCTGCGCGCCATCACCCAGATCGGCACCGGACCGACTGTGGTGCGGTTGTCCGATGAGGCCGAGACCGGCGTGAACCTGGCGACCACCGGCAGCATCGGTGAGCAGAGCATCACCGGCGGTTGTTTGGGGCTCACCCTGTTCGAGGGAAGCCCGGCGCACACCGAGAGCCGGCACGCCGAGACCCGTGCGGTGCTGGAAGCCCAGGGTGGTACCTCACTGGGCGAGGCCCCTGCGCGAGCGTGGGAGCACGGCCGGTTCGACGCGCCGTACCTGCGTGATTCGCTGCTGGCCGCCGGCGCGTTGTGCGAGACGCTGGAGACCGCGACGACGTGGTCCAACCTGACCGCTCTGAAGACGGCGGTCACCGAGGCGCTGACGAACTCGCTCGCCGAAAGCGGCACACCGGCGCTGGTGATGTGCCACATTTCGCATGTGTATCCCACCGGCGCATCGCTGTACTTCACCGTGGTGGCGGGCCAGCGCGGCGACGTGGCCAAGCAGTGGCTGGCTGCCAAAGTCGCCGCCTCCGATGCCATTTCACGCACCGGCGGCACCATCACCCACCATCATGCGATCGGGGCCGATCACCGGCCGTGGATGGGTGCGGAGATCGGCGAGCTCGGCGTGAAGGTGTTGCAGGCGGTCAAGCAGGCTGTCGATCCGGCGGGGATCCTGAACCCCGGCAAGCTGATTCCATGATTTCCCACGTCACCGTCCTGACCAACCCGAAGTCGGGCCACGGCAACGCGCCACATGCCGGCGAGCTTGCGGTGAAGCGGTTTCAGGAGCTCGGGATTAACGTGACGGGGATCGTCGGCCGCGATGCCGCTCATGCCCGTGAACTCGTCGACGATGCACTGACCCGCCCGACTGACGCGTTGGTCGTGGTAGGCGGCGACGGGGTGATCCGCCTGGCGCTGCAGGCGTTGGCGCGCACCGACATTCCGCTGGGAATCGTGCCCGCCGGCACCGGCAACGACCATGCCCGCGAATACCGGCTGCCGACAGCCGATCCGGTGGCCGCGGTTGACGTGATCGCCGCCGGATACACCGAGACCGTCGACCTCGGACTCGTCAAGGGTGCCGACGGGTCGAGCACCTGGTTCGGCACGGTCGCCGCGACGGGGTTCGACTCACTGGTCAGCGATCGGGTGAACCGGATGAGCTGGCCGCACGGCCGGATGCGTTACAACGTCGCGCTGGTCGCCGAGATTTCGCAGTTGCGGCCGTTGCCTTTTCGGATGGTGCTCGACGGCGAGCGAGAGATCGTCACCGAGCTGACACTGGCGGCGTTCGGCAACACCCGCAGCTACGGCGGGGGCATGTTGATCACCCCGGGCGCGGATCACTCCGACGGGATGCTCGACATCACAATGGTTGGCGCGTCGTCGCGGGTCAAGCTGATCCGGTTGTTCCCGACGGTGTTCAAGGGCACGCACGTGAACCTGCCCGAAGTCACCACCGCCCGGGCCCGCACGATCACCGTCGACTCCCCCGGCATCAACGCCTACGCCGACGGCGACTACGTGTGTCCGCTGCCCGCAGAGATCTCGGCGGTCCCAGGCGCACTGAAAATCATTGTCCCGGAGCCGATCTAGCGCTCCAATGCCTTGGCGCACCCATTGAGGATCGCACGGAAGTTCCACGGCAGCAGCTTTGACGTGAGCGCCTCCATGGCCTTTCCGCCGCCGCGAGCCGGATGGGTGTAGGTGCTGTCCCAGTCGACGCGAGTTGCTTCGCCGTCCGGGGTGAAGGTGAGTGTGCCGCCCTCATGCTCGAAGGCCGGTACCGATTTGACGATCAGATAGCTGTAGCTGTGCGGCGGGTCATAGGCGGTGATCTCCTCGCGAAACCACAGGCCGATAGCGAAGCCGGTCCGCATCGCGCCGAGGCCGGCGGGCGCCGGTGAGTCCTTCGCCCAGTCCGACGTGACGATCAACGGGGCCGCATTCAGGTTCACCGGATCGGCCAGCCAGTCGAATACTTCTTGGGGCGGCGCGTAGATCGTCTTCTCGACGTGGAGATGGACCATCGCTTCAGGTTAGTTAGATGCCGACTCTTCTGCGATGCCGCCTCGACTGCCCTGAACCGTCAGGCCAGGACGATGTCGCTGTTTTCCCAGACGCCGAGGATCTGCGGGTCGCCTTGCACGGATTTGGGCAGCTCCGACGGCCCCACCACCGCGATCGAAAGCTCGTGGTCAGACATCGGCACTGCGCCCTTGGTATCGACCGTTGTGCAGCCTAGAGCGCGCAGCCGCTGAGAGATCTCCTGCAGGTTGGCGTCATCACGCACTGTGACCAACCAATTCATCCACCCAGGCTACCTACTCGCCCGCAGGTTCGCATAGGACGCCGCAGCGTTGATGACACCGTGACCGGTTTGGTCGTCGAATCCGGGCGGCCCGATGTTGACGGCGCCCGCGATCAGCGCATTGCGGATATCGACTGGCGTGAGCTGCGGAAACGCGGACAGCAATAACGCGGCCACCCCGGACGCCACCGGCGTTGCGCAGGAGGTGCCGTTGTCGAAGGGCGAGTGGGCGGTGCCGCCGGGGCGGCCGGGCCCGAAGTTGCCGAAGAAGTGGCTGTAGGCAGCAACATCGGGTTTGGCGTGTTCGAACATGCCTGGCCCCTGAGACGAGTAGCCAATGCGTTGATTGCGGGAATTGACTGCGGCCACTGTGATGACTTCGGCCAGGCTGTTGGAGCCGTGAATCGATCTGCCCGGGCCGATCCCGGAGGGCCGGCAGTTACCCGATGGGCAATCCTGACCGCAGTTGCCCGCCGCGAACATCGTGGTGGCGCCGGAGGTGATGACTTCGCGGATCTTCCGATGCAGAGGGTGATCGAGATTCCAAATTTCGTGGTTGGGAGCGGCTTGTTGGTCTGGGACGGCGGTGAATCCCCAGCTGTTGTTCAACACGTGCGGGGTCCCGTCGCTATGCCGCTGCGTCAGCGCGGCCTGGAACATCTGCAGCGCTCCGCCGGAGTTCTGGATGCCCAGGAACGGATAGTCGTACAGTTTGGCCGCCGGTGCGGCAACCAGCACATCGGCCGCACACATGGAGCCGTGACTGGTGATGTCGGCGGTTCCTGGCCGAAGCGCGTTGGGTCGGGAGAATCCACCAACGACGGGGTAGTTCATCCCGTTGACGCCTTCATCGATGATGCCAACCACCACGTTCTGGCCCCGAAAACCGTCGTGCCAGATCCGCCTCACGCCGAGCAGAGTGCGGATGGCCTCAACGGTGACCGCCGGCAGGAACGGGCTGCAGTCCACACCCCCAGCCGAGGACGCCAGGTCGAACAACTCTGTGGCATCGACGTCCGGCGACGTTCCGCAACGGCAGCCGTCGACGAATTCCAGCGGCGAATTCGCCCATACCGTGACGCCGCGCCTTCTCTGCAGGGCGTCGATCTGGCCGGCGTCCACTTCAGCGGCGACGACGACGGTGTCGGCACTCATGTCGGGACTGACTTCCTCAACACCGAAGGCTTCCAAGGCGATCACTGTGTCGGGCTTGATGTTCAGCATCGGCACCGGAGGCAGGTCGGTCGCCATCTCGACCCCGAGACCCGCGAGTTTATCCAGCGCCGACTCGTTGGCGGCGACGGCCAGCGACGGTGACGCCAACTCTGCGTCGAACGCCGCGAATGCTTCGTCCTGCGATTGCGACACCTCAAGCAGCACTTGTATTTTCGGCATCTTCTCTCCCTGTTGTCGGTCGTTGCGGAGCGTGCCCTATAAGCCGCTCTGATAGAAGCCGCGCAGTCCGTCCGCACCCTTGAAGTACTCAGGCAGCGGCTCGAAGGATTCCAGGTGGTCGAAATAGGTTTTGTCGTCGACCACCGTCGGAGCGTCGAGGGACAGCTTCGGAAGGGGTGGAAGAACCGCCAGTGGCATCGGTCCGAGGTCGGCGACGTCTTCTGGCTGCATATCGAGCTCGAGGTCGATCTGCGGTTCGTTCCCGAGTGGCTCGAATATCGGGGCCGGAGCATTGCGGACGGCGTCCAGGTCGGACATCGCTGCCCGCAGACGCTCGCGTGCCGCGTCGAAAGTGAGGCCTGCCAACGGCGAATCGTCCTGGTGTAGATGAAGGCGCTTCTTGCGGCCACCGACAACAAGCCGTTCTGCGCTCGCGGCCGAGATGCCGGCCGCCTGCATGACGTCGTGGTCGCCGTATCGCGGAACCCCACCGACCACCACGAGACGTACCTCGCGCTCGGTGGCCCGGACGAGGTTCTCGTAAGGATCTTCGTGCGTGGCGTCCAGCACCACGAAGTCGGCCAGTTTCCCGGCTTCGATCGTTCCCAACTGGTCTTCCCAGCCGGCGGCCGCAGCCCCGCTCACCGTCACCGCTTTGGCCAGATCCTCGAACCCGAATCGCTCGGCTGCCGGGGTAACTTGTTGCACGCGAAGCCATGCCACTTTGAGTTCCATCAGGATGTTGCGACTACCGCTGGGCGTCCAGTCGCTGCCAAGGGTGAACAGCGACTTCTTCTCGAACAGGACGCGCGGGTCGATCGTTTCGCCGTACAGCAGCGAGTTCGACAACGGCGACCACACCACCCACGACTCGGCCGATCGCATGGCCTGGTGGTCCTTCGCCTTCAATCCGAGGCTATGAATCCCGACCAAATTCGCTCGCACCGCTGAGTTTTCGTGAGCCAACCTGAACTGCTCCCTGGCGCGAGCGTCGATGCCTTCGGCAAGGTGAAAGAACACCTTGGTTCCGCTGTCGAGATCCTGCTTCAAGTTGGCCACGGTCTGGTTGTCGATGTCGATCACGCGTGAGTCCGCCGGCGGCTCGAGGCTCGGATCGTCCGGAGCCTCGACATTGCGCACCACCCCTCGATAGAGCGCGTTGCCCCCGAACCGCGATCGCAGGCCCTGGGCGGATGTGACCCCGCCGAGCAATAGCTTGACCTCGACGTAGCGGATGATCGCCTTGATGGCGTTAACACCGCTGCCGACAATCACATTCATTGGCTCCCCGATGTGCTGGGAGTATTCCGGGAGACCCAGCCAGCCTGCCCGATTATCGAAGCGGCGCGGTGGCCGCCACAGCGGGAGAATGTTGTAAGGAAGATGGTTGTGCATATCGAACAAGCCGGGATAGATCATCCCCTTGGTCTGGACGGTGCGGACTCCATCAAAACCGGCCGGGGCTGGCGCGCCCGCCTCGCCGACCGCCGCGATTCGCCCGTCGGCGACATAGATCGCACCGTTGGGAATGGGAGCGCCGTTCATCGGAACGACTGTCCCGTGCAGGATGAACCGCGAGCCGGCGGGCTGGCCTGCGAGCGGCGCAACCCGAGGCACCTCGCCGGCTCGGCGTTCCGCCGGCGAACCCATGATTTGGTCTAGGAGGTGAAGCTGCTCGGATTTGTCCACCAGCGCTTCGGGCTCGTCCGCGACGAGGGGTTCGATCCCTCCTGGCGCGATCGGTTGCAGCTCCGCTTGATAGTCACAGTTGCCGATCCGATACAGCGAATTGGAGCAGAACACGCACGATCCGCGACCCCTTTGCAGATGGCCAGTCTCGTTGCGGTACATCAGGTTCCCGCGATCCACCTCCCCGACCAGGTAATCGACGCAACGGCTCACCATCGCGTCGAAATCGTGCGGGTTGGCCGATGCGTGCGCCATGAAGATCACCCGCGAATCAAGCTCGGTACCATCCGACAGCTGCCCATAGCTGAGGCGGATCTCGCGGTCGAAAAGATCCCGGAGCGGTTCGTTGGGCTGCGGATCACCGACGGTGAAACGGTTGGCGAGCGCCGAAATGAACTCGCGCGCAGTCGTCTGGCTGAACACCAGGATCACGGCCGGCAGACTTTGCACCAACTGACGCAGAAAATATCGCCGTTCGACGAAGCACTCGCCGACAATCCCTTGGGCCCGTGGCCGTCCCATCACAGGCATTGCTGGGTCATCCTGGTTCGGGCTGATCACCCACCGCGCCGACGGGCAGGCAACCATGTTCGCGTAAGCGATGTCCTCACCCACGGCGAGTTGGTGTTGCGCCCACCCCTTTCGTTGCGCAAGGCCGTCGAGCAGCCGTTGATACTGGCCGTACATCAATACGGGTGAGGGCTCGACGGGGATGTCGGCACCGACCTCGGTCAGTGCTCGGGGTGACGACGGGTCGTCGTCGACGGATCCCCGCAATTCCTCGTAATCCTGTTGCGGGACACGCAGTTTGTCGCGGGTCCGGTATCGGAAGTAGTGCGCGTATTGCAGGATGTCCTCGAAGTACGGGTGAATTGCGTTGCGGGTCCGACTAGTCCAGCCCGGCAGGTTCGGGTTGATACCGACGCACATGATCGGCGCCTTGCGACACCCCGACAGCAGTTCGGGTACCACCTGGCGCTTGCCGGCGTACACCACCGGCAGGTCGATCTTCGGCTGCTCGGGCGGCCCGGCACTTGCATAGTCGTAGCTGTGGTAGTAACCCCACTCGCCGAAGTAGGCGCACGGGTGTGGTTCGGATGCCGAGTCGTACGTCTGCCGCATGGAGAGGCACGGCATCACGTCGACGACGAGCTCGACCTCGATCGGCAGCTTGGACACAATCGGTTCGGCCATGACATCGCCCCTACCCGTGGTCGATCCGCCTATCGAAGGCATTGGCGCAAACGTACGACTCGCGATGTCAAAGCACATGAGTAGCGACTACTCGATCGCCGGACGGACGCTACGCCAATTGCGTGCTCGACTCTGACGTATCCACGTATGCAGCGGACCTGCGGCAGCGCTGAAAGCCATTGCTCCGGAAGCGGTCTAACGCTCCCGGAACGAGAATCTGTCGTCGGTACCTACGGCAGCGGGATACACCGCAGAGAGTGCCACGAGTAGTTCTCCGCGGAGCGCAGATGAACCACCTTCCAGATACCCGGGCACGTCTCGTCCCTGAGGATTCTGGTGTCGATGGTGACACCGTTGATCAGGTGGTCTTCGCCGAGGAGCATCTGCAGGTACCCCTCAGGATCCGCTCGAAGCGTGCGCTTCTCGTCGTCGGACAGCTCGAGCGTGAAAACCTCAAAGTCGGTGGATTCGACCTTGGTGGGACGCTTTACAGTGGCCATGTCTAACCGCCTTCCGACAAGATGGGCGGTGTGAATTCTTCATCCGCCCGGTCGCGTACACACGCGTACCGGACCACTCGATTTCACGACAGGTCTAGCCCACTCCCCTGCTCAGCCAGCTGACCTCGCCGCCGTCGCCGCCATCGCGGTATGGCTCCAGGGCCTCGTCCCAGGCGGTGCCGAGCACCGAGTCCAGCTCGGCCGCCAGGGTGTCGGCACCCGAGGCCATCAGCGTGCGCAGCCGCATCTCGCCGACCATGATGTCGCCGTTGGCGCTCATCGCACCGGACCACAGACCCAGTTGCGGGGTGTGGCAGAACCGCTCGCCGTCCACGCCGGCACTCGGATCCTCGGTGACTTCGAACCGCAGGACCGACCACGAGCGCAGCGCATTGGCCAGCCGGGCACCGGTGCCCACGGGACCAATCCAATTGGTCACCGCGCGCAGCTGCCCAGGCATGGCCGGCTGAGGGGTCCACTTCAGGTTCGCCCTGGCATTCAGGGTCGACGAGAGTGCCCACTCGACATGTGGGCACACCGCTGCGGGAGAGGCGTGGACATACACCACGCCAGTCGTCGCATCGGCGAACTGGTTCGACGCACGCATCACCTTGCTCCTTCGGCTCCACGAGGGACGTCTTCCCCAACGACCTGGTGTTTCCGGAGATGCAATTGTGTCGTGCGTGTTTATTGTGCCTTGTGAGGCCCCTGTTGCGCTAGTTCGCTCCGTACACTCTCAGAACTTCATCAGAGAGTGCCGGCCAGAGCGGCTTGGCCCACTCGTCGAAATCCCGGTCCGTGAGCACTACCAGCGACAATGCCCTCGCCGGGTCGACCCACAGGAACGTCCCGGTCTGGCCGAAATGACCGAAGGTGCGCGCAGAGTTGGCAAAGCCTGTCCAGTGCGGTGATTTCCCGTCGCGGATCTCGAACCCCAGCCCCCAGTCGTTGGGCCGCTGGACCCCGAAACCGGGCAGCACCCCGCTGAGACCGGGAAACTGCACCGTGATCGCACAATCGTGGAGCCGCGTCGACACCGTTCGCGGCACCAGCAGATCCTGCGCGAAAACCGCCAGGTCAGCCACCGTGGATACGCCGCCGTAGCCGGCCGCCGCCGCGCCGCCCTCCAGTCGCGACCCGGCCATCCCCAGCGGTTCGAAGACCGCCTCGGCCAGATACCGGCCGAACTCGATGTCCGCTGCTGTTTCGATCGCTTCGGCCAGCACCTGGAAGCCGTAGTTCGAGTAGACCCGCCGCTTGCCGGGTTCGGCCATCACCTCGGCGGAATGCATGGAGAGCCCCGACGCGTGAGCCAACAGGTGGCGGATCGTGCTGCCCGGCGGACCGGCCGCGGTGTCGAGTTCCACCACGCCCTCTTCGATGGCCACCTGGGCCGCGCGCGCCGCGAGAGGTTTGGTCACCGACGCCAGCCGGAACGGTGCGGCGGTGTCGCCGTACTCGGCGATCACTCCGTGGGGACCCACCACCGCGGCGGCGACTCCCGGAACCGGCCAGTCGGCGATCAGGTCGAGTGGGCTCACTTGGTCGCGACGTAGTAGAGGTTGATCGGGTCGGTGTCGATCTCGTGAACCGCGACGTCGGGGAAACCCGCATCGGCCAGCATCGAGGTCGCCAGCTGCCGGCCCCATGCGGTGCCCAGCCCGGCACCGCCGTAGGCCAGCGACACCGACATGCAATGCATCGTCGACACGGTGAACAGATAGGGACTCAGGGGCACCCCGATATTGTCCTCGAGCCGACTCGAAGCCTTGATGTCCACCATCAACAACACGCCGCCGGGCCGCAACGCCCGATGGATGTTGGCCAGCACCTGCGCCGGCTGTGCCTGGTCGTGGATGGCGTCGAACACGGTGATCACGTCGTAGGCGTCCGCGACATCCAGAGCCGCGAGGTCGCCGCGGAGAAATGCCGCATTGGCCAGTCCGAGCCGGCCGGCCTCAGCCGTCGCCGCCGCGACGCCTTCCTCGGAGAAGTCGATACCGGTGAAGCGGCTGTCCGGGAAGGCCCGGGCCATCACGTTGATCGCATGACCGCTGCCGCAGCCCCAGTCGGCGACATCGGCGCCGGCGCGCAACCGCTCGGGTAAGCCGTCAGCCATGGGCAGGATCGCGTCGACCAGCGCGGCGTCGAACACCTCACCGCTCTGCTCGGCCATCAACGCGTGGAACCGGGGGTAGTCGGTGTAGGGCAGGCCGCCGCCCTGGTGAAAGCAGCCGACTATCTTCTGTTCGATCTCGGCGAGCAGCGGGATGAACTGCGCCAGCCGGGATAGATTGTCCGGTCCGGCCGCCCGGGTCAGCACCGCCGCGCGGTGTTCGGGAAGCCGGTACGTCGCCGAGTCGGCGTCGTAGTCCACGACGCCCCCAGTCACCATGCCGCCCAACCATTCCCGTACATACCGCTCGTTGAGACCCGCCGCGTCGGCGATCTCCTGGCTGGTGGCCGACGACAGTCCCGCCAGGGTGTCGAACAACCCGGTCTGGTGACCGATGCTGGCCAGGATCGTCACGCTCGACTCGTCGATTGCCCGGACCATTCGGGCGGCGAATTCCTCAGTCGTCTCGTCCTGCACGTGGGTCACCCACTCTCCGCGAGACCGCGGTGCGCCTCGTTGAGCCATGCGTACGCCTCGGTTGTCTCGTACCGCGACTCCCGCACCGCCGCCTGTAACACCGTCAGCGCCTCGCGGTAGCGCCCACGGCGCACGAGGACCGCGCCGCGCAGTACGTCGTTGCCGGACACGGTGGCGTCCGAATCGTGGAGGTACCGCTCGGCTTCGTCGAGATCGCCTGCCGTCAAGGAGATTTGAATCGCGCCACGCAGCAGCCGGGGCACGTCGGCCGGATCGGCCGCCGCGATCGCCAAGCGCACCTCGGTACGGGCGGTGGCCGAGATCGCTGCCGCATAGGTCGCGAACGCGGCGCCGACGGCTTCCAGATAGACCAGCCTGCGCGCCGTCTGGCTCTCGGGTGCATCGGAAAGCAGCGCGCGAGCCCGGCGGATCCAGGTCTGGCCGATGACCCATTCGCCCCGCGACAGCCACGCCGAACCGAGTTCGGCCGCCTTGCCCGCAGCCGCATTGGGGTCGGTCCGTGCCAGCCGGACATAGACGAGTTCACCGACGCGCATCGATTCCCGGCCGTGACCGAGGCGCCCCGCGGCAATCGCCATCGCGTCCAGGTCGTCGAGGGCCAGCGGGCCCACCGCACCCGCGCGAGAGAACGCCGCGTAGCTGGTTTCGAAGTCGCCGCTGCGGTACGCGGCACGTGCCGTGACCAGCAGATCGGTCTGGGTTTCAACTCTGGCGGTAAGCAAGCCTTCACCGTAGCTTCCGAGCGGGACACGCACGGCGCATTCGGCATCCGTCGCGCTAGGGTTTTGCCCATGAGTCAGACAGTGCGTGGTGTGATTTCCCGGTCGAAGAAGCAGCCCGTGGAGTTGGTCGACATCGTCATCCCTGACCCCGGCCCGGGTGAGGTGGTCGTCAAGGTCATCGCCTGCGGGGTGTGCCACACCGACCTGACCTACCGCGAGGGCGGCATCAACGACGAATATCCCTTCCTGCTCGGCCACGAGGCCGCCGGCACCGTCGAGTCGATCGGCGACGGTGTCACCCATGTCGAGGTCGGCGACTTCGTCATCCTGAACTGGCGTGCGGTCTGCGGAGAATGCCGCGCCTGCAAACGCGGCCGCCCGCACCTGTGCTTCGACACGTTCAACGCCACCCAGAAGATGACGCTGACCGACGGCACCGAACTGACTCCCGCCCTGGGCATCGGCGCCTTCGCCGACAAAACCCTCGTCCACCAAGGCCAGTGCACCAAAGTCGACCCCGAAGCCGACCCCGCCGTGGCCGGCCTGCTCGGCTGCGGCGTGATGGCCGGCCTGGGGGCTGCGGTCAACACCGGGGCGATCGGGCGCAACGACACCGTCGCCGTCATCGGCTGCGGCGGCGTCGGCGACGCCGCGATCGCCGGCGCCGCCCTGGTCGGGGCCCGCACGATCATCGCCGTGGACACCGACAACCAAAAACTGGACTGGGCCCGCGGCTTTGGGGCCACCCACACCATCAACGCGCGTGAACTCGACGTCGTCGAAACCATCCAGGACCTCACCGACGGATTCGGCGCCGACGTCGTCATCGACGCCGTCGGACGCCCCGAAACCTGGAAACAAGCCTTCTACGCCCGCGATCTGGCCGGCACCGTCGTCCTCGTCGGCGTCCCCACCCCCGACATGACCTTGGAGATGCCCCTGGTCGACTTCTTCTCCCGCGGCGGGTCGTTGAAGTCCTCCTGGTACGGCGACTGCCTGCCCGAACGCGACTTCCCCACCCTCATCAGCCTCTACCGCCAAGGCCGCCTCCCCCTCGAAAAATTCGTCTCCGAACGCATCGGGCTGGACGCCATCGAAGACGCCTTCCACAAGATGCACGCCGGTGAGGTGCTGCGCTCGGTGGTCGTGCTCTGATGGCCGGCATCGAGCGGGTGGTCACCAGCGGCACCTTCGAACTCGACGGCGGCAGTTGGGAAGTCGACAACAACATCTGGATCGTCGGCGACGACTCCGAGGTGATCGTCATCGACGCCGCCCACAACGCCAAGGCCATCGAGGACGCCGTCGGCAACCGGCACGTCGTCGCGGTGGTGTGCACCCACGGCCACAACGACCACATCACCGTCGCGCCCCAGCTGTCCGCCGATCTCGACGCCCCGGTGCTGCTGAATCCCGCCGACGACATGTTGTGGCGAATGACGCACGGCGACAAGGAGTTCCGCACCATCGAGGACGGCCAGGTACTCAAGGCCGACGGCATCGAGCTGCACGCCATCGCCACTCCGGGACACTCCCCCGGCTCCACCTGTCTCTACGCCCCGGCGCTGGGTGCGGTGTTCTCCGGCGACACCCTGTTCCAGGGCGGACCCGGCGCGACCGGCCGCTCATTCTCCGACTTCCCGACGATTCTCGGGTCGATCAAGGACAAGCTCGGCAAGTTGCCCGCCGACACCGTCGTCTACACCGGACACGGCGACACCACCCGCATCGGCGACGAACTGGTCAACTACGACGACTGGGTGAAGAAGGGCAGTTAGCTTTTCGACTGAGCCCCTGAGGCCCAGCGCTCAGACCAGCTTTGCAGACTGTTGAGAGTCTTCATCAGGCTACGACCACCCTCGCTCAGGCGATAACCACCATCCTCGTGGGCAATGGTTCCAAGCTCGCGTAGATCCTTCAGGCGCGCGTTGAGTGAGCCCGGATTGGTTTCGCACGCCTCTTGAAGCGCGCGGAAAGTCAGTGGTCCGTCGCGCAGTTCCCACAACACGCGCAGCGCGCCGCGCCTTCCGAGCACATCGAGAACGACCATGATCGGGCGCCCGCTGGACGAACCGCGTACGGGCCGACCGACTCTGGGAACACTCATGCTTTACATTTTGTAGCAAGCATGGGTATCGTCGCAACCATGACACGCTATAAGAATCATAGCGCACGGGTACGCCCCGCCCCATCTCCGCTGCCCGCGGACATCCAGGGCGCCATAGACGCAGTCATGCGAGGCAGGGAACCGCTGGTTCTCTTCACCACATTGGCTCGTGATCGTCGGCTGTTTTTCAAGCTGTTCAACTCGGGACTTCTGGATCAGGGACACCTGACCATCCGGCAGCGCGAGATCGTCATCGACCGCGTGACCGCACAGTGCAACGCCGAATACGAGTGGGGCGTGCACGTAGCGGCCTACGCGACCAACGCTGGGCTGACCGCACCGCAGATCGAGTCACTCGTGAAAGGCGATGCGAACGAAGAGCATTGGTCCGATGAGGATCAGGTCCTCATCAGACTCTGCGACAGCTTGCAGGCTTCCTGCGGTGTCGATGACGAGCTGTGGGAGCGGCTCACTCACATCCATTCGGAGGAGGCGATCATCGAATTGCTCATGCTCGCCGGCTATTACCGCATGGTCAGTTATCTCGTCAACGGACTTCGACTACCACTCGAACCGAACGCACCACGCTTCGCTGACATTCAGCAACTCGGCCGGTAATCCCGCTGCGACCTGTCCGACTCGTCACATAGCTATGGCGCAGCCGCCACGCTCTGCGGGTCGACGAGGATCTTCGCGTGCACCTCCGGATCACCCAGTGCCTCGAATGCCGCCGACACGCCGTCTAGCCCGACCTTGCCGGTCACCAAGGCCGAGGCGTCGAGCTTGCCGTCAGCCAGCATGTGCAGGGTGTCGCGGAATTCCAAAGGCGTATAGGCGAATACGAAACGCAAGTCGATCTCTTTGGCATTGGCCATCGACGGCCGGAGCTGGTCGGTAGCCATGCAGACCCCGGCAACCACCACCCGCGAGTTCAGCGGTGCGGCCATGACGATGCCGTCGAGCACCCCGGGCACACCGACGCACTCAAAGATCACCGGGCGCTTGGGTCCTGCTGCCCCCAGAGCGTCGGCGACGCGGTAGACGTGCTGCCAGCCCGGTACCTTGCGCAGCTTCTCCATGGCGCTCATGCCGGTCTCGTAGAGAGCCGTGGCATCGCTGACCGCACCCGCGGATCCGGCCTTCTCGTACGGTGAGTCCACCTTCGGGTCGACGACGACGTGCGCGCCGCAACGGGTAGCGAGAGCACGGCGGCCCGGCGAGAAGTCGCTGGCGACAATGGTTTCCACCCCGAGCGTCTTGAGCTGGCAGATGATACCCAAACCGACTGGCCCGCAGCCGATCACGATCGCGGTGTCGCCCTTCTTGATCTCGCTTCTGTTCACCGCGTGCAGGGCGACGGCCATCGGCTCGGTGAGCGACGCGATGTCCAGCGACAGTCCGTTGGGCACCGCAAACGTCATGGCCGCCTGGACCAGAACCTGCTCGGCGTACCCGCCGGGAGCCAGTGGCGACAACCCGGTCAGATGCACGCCGCCGTTGGCGCGAACCAGCGGGAAGGACACCACCCTGGTGCCAACTTTGAATTCCTTCGGGGTTTTGCGGCCGCGCTCGGCGACCTCACCGGAGAATTCATGGCCCATCACCACCGGGGTGTCGCTGCGCATGAAGTCGCGATAGCCCATCTCGGCCGTGAGACCACTCACCTCGTCGGCGTGGTCCTTGGCATGCAGATCCGATCCGCAGATACCGCAACTGGCGACGTTGAGCACCAGCTGGCCGTCCGCGGGCTCCGGCGCGGGCAGCTCGACCACTGACAATGTTCCGTGCACACAGCTGACAGCCTTCACGTCAGCCCAGCTTACTCGCCGAGAATCCGGTGGGAATCACGAAGGGCGGTCGGGGTTTTCAGCTGCGCCGTAGCCGTCGCACCACCGACACCATGAGGCCTACCAGGCCCAGCGCGAACACCCCGCCGAATACCCAGGGCAGGGAGTCGGAGCCGCTGTCCTTGCCCACAGCCAGCCTCGGGTCGGGATAACCGTTCACCTGGCCGTCTGCGCGGATTATGTACGTGCCGGGGTCGCGGATGTCGACAGTCCAGATTCGAACGTGAGCGTCCTTGTTGACCCTGGCCCGACCGCCTCGGTCTTCGGTCAACACCGGATCGGCGACGCCCTCGGGCGCACCGATGTTCACCGTCACCGGAGGTATCGGAAATCCCCTCGACGCCGACGACGTATGAAAGCTGATCTGCGCCTCGCCCGCCGGCAGCTGCACCTGACCCGTACCCGGGACCGGCACTTCACCGTAGGCGTCGAAATCGTCGAACACGAAGGCGTTGAGCATCATCACGGCGAAGAAGCCGATGGCGCCGACGATCATCAGGAAAACGCTTGATGCCATCGGATACGAGACGGATTTGGTACCGGCCATGGGGAGAAAGTGTGTCACGGCGGGCGCGGTTAATCGCCGAGAATCCGCCGTTTCTCCGCGTCGAACTCGTCCTGCGTCAACGCCCCGGAATCACGAAGGGCGGCCAGTGTTTTCAGCTGCTCCAGGCGCACGCCCTGGTCGGTGGGCGTGTACGGATCATGCGAAACGCTCGGGGTGTACGACTCCAACGGTGCGTTGGCGATCAGCCCGACCGTCTGGGCACCGCGGCCCCGCCTGCGCAGGAACAGCGACACGATCAGGTCGACGATCCCCAGCCCGAACACGGCGGCGAACACCCACGGCAGATAGCCGTATCCACTCTCCTTACCGAAGGCCAGCCGCGGATTGATGTACCCGCCCACCTGACCGTCGGTGCGGATCTTGTAGGTCCCGGCCTCGGGGACCTCGGCGGTCCAGATCCGAATGTGGGTGTCGCTGTTGACAGTCGTTAGCGTGCCGTGGTTTTCGGTCAGCACCGGATCCGCGACACCCTCGGGCGGGATGATGCTCAGCTTCAACGCGGGCAGCGGGAAACCGCTCGACGGTGATCCCGTCACCGCGGTGTGAAAGCTGATCTGCGCCTGCCCGGCCGGCAGCTGAACCTCGCCCGTGCCCGGGATCGGCACTTCGCCGTACGCGTCGTACTCGTCGAGCACGAAGGCGTTGAGCATCATCACGACGAAGAAGCCGACAGCGCCGACCACCATCATGAGAATCCCTGACGCCATCAGGATGCGGGAGACGGTCTTGGTGCCGGACATGGCGGAAGTGTGTCACGCCGGGCTTTGTGCCGCGGCTCCTATCAGCCATGTCGTCAGCCCGGTCCGCAGCCCGTCGACGAACCGCTCGTGCGGGTCGGGGAAATCGAGCTCGGCCATCACCTGGCGGACCGGCTCGGTGGGTACCGAGAACGGATACATGCCCGCCACCAGGCCGGACACCCCTTCGCCGAAGAACGTCGTGAATTCGTCGGACAGCCACGGCAGCTGCCGGGCCGTGAGCTCGGACAACGCCACGATGCTCCGCATGGCGCGCAGCTTGAAGTCACGGGCGAAGTCACCGGAGATGTTGCGTTCCAGAATCCCCGCCATCGCGCCGAGCAGTTCGCACAGCAGGCGCCGCTCCACGAGCGTGTCGGTGATGATGTCCGCGAATCGAATCTCATTGGCGAATCCGGGCTTTCGCGCCTCAGGCGGACCCAGACGTTCTTCGAGATCGACCAGCCAGGCCAGCCCCTCCTCGGCCAGCACCTCCAGGAAGATCGCTTCCCGGGTGTCGAAGTAGCGCAGCACATTCGACTTCGCCAAGCCGACCCGCTCGCTGATATCGCGCAACGTGACCTCGTCGACGCCACGCTCGGCCAGCGCCTCGCGGGCCGCCGTCAGAATCGCCGATCGCCGAGCGGCCAACTGCTCGGGTCGCCGGGCGCGCTGAAACGTCGAGGTCACAGCAGACAATTTAGCAGACCACCGTTCTCTTGTTATCAGACCGTTGTTCTGTTAACGTCGCTGGCATGACTGATCTAGCCCTCTCGATCCCCGACCTCTCCGGGAAATTCGCCGTCGTCACCGGCTCCAACAGCGGGCTGGGCCTCGGCGTCACCAAGCGTTTCGCCGCCGCCGGCGCCGAGGTGGTGCTGGCGATTCGCAACCGCGCCAAAGGCGAGGCGGCGATCGCCGACATCCGGGCCGACGTCCCCGACGCCAAGCTGACCATCAAGAATCTGGACCTCTCGTCGCTGGCCAGCGTGGCCGCGCTCGGCGAGGAACTGAATTCCGAAGGCCGCCCGATCGACATCCTGGTCAACAACGCCGGCGTCATGCAGCCCCCGCAGCGCGACACGACCGCCGACGGGTTCGAACTGCAATTCGGCAGTAATCACCTGGGACACTTCGCCCTGACCGCGCACCTGCTGCCGCTGGTGCGCGCCGCCGACAACCCGCGCGTCGTGTCGTTGAGCAGCCTGGCCGCCCGCTTCGGTCAGATCAACTTCGACGATCCCAATTTCGAGCGCACCTATTCGGCCAACCTGTCCTACGGCCAGTCCAAGATCGCGACGCTGATGTTCGCCCTCGAACTCGACCGGCGCAGCCGCCAACAGGGCTGGGGCCTGATGTCCAACGCCGCGCACCCCGGCCTGTGCAAGACCAATCTGCAGATCAGCGGACCCTCGCACGGCCGCGAGAAGCCGACGGCGATGGCCCGCTTCTACCAGTTCAGCTGGCGCTACATGCCATTCATGTGGCAGGAGGTCGATGACGGCATCATTCCCGTGCTGTACGCGGCCGTCGACCCGAAAGCCCGCGGCGCCGAGTTCTACGGCCCCCGTGGCTTCCAGGAACTGGCCGGCGGCGGAGTCACCGAAGCGAAGATCCCCGGGCGCGCCGCCAACGCCGAGGACTGCCGGCGGTTGTGGCAGCTATCCGAACAGCTCACCGGCGTGAGTTATCCGACGAATTAGCCGACAGCGACTAGCGTCAATCTCCTGACATAACGGGAGGTTGTCATGGCCCCAGAGGAAGTCGCCAAGCCCGCCGGGGGTGCGGTGCGGCGTTTCGCCCTGCGCTACTGGGTAGCGATCACCCTGGTGGTGCTGGCCGCGATATTCATCGCCCAGAACCGCACCCGCCAGCGAGTGCACGTCCTGTGGATCACCGTCGAATACCCGATGTGGCTGCTCTTGACCGCGATGTTGGTCGTGGGCATCGTGGTCGGACTGCTGCTGCACCGCCGCCGCAGGAACTGACATGCGCGAGTCCAGCATCGTGGTGCGCCCGATACCGATCGGCAGCCACACCTACACCGAGTCCTCCCGGCTGCAGGCAGCCGGATTACGTCCTGCCACAGCCATTTTCGAAGAAGCCGCCCGCAACGTCGCCATCCCGCGGGCGCCGCAGCCGATCGCCATCGCCGACTACGGCGCCGCGACGGGGTACAACTCGCTGCTGCCGATCGGCGCCGCGATCGCGGTCATCCGCAAGCGCACCCGCACCGACCACGCCATCCTGGTCGCCCACACCGATGTGCCCGGCAACGACTTCACGACGTTGTTCTCCACCCTGTCCGACGACCAGGACAGCTACCTCAAGAAGGACTCCGCCACCTTCGCCTCGGTGGTGGGCCGCTCGTTCTACTCACAGATCCTGCCGTCGGACACCATCTCGCTGGGCTGGACGTCCTGGGCCATCCACTGGCTGCGCGAGATCCCCACGCCGATTCCCGATCACGTCGAGATCTCCTACAGCACAGACGAAGAGGCCCGCCGCGCTTACGCCCGGCAAGCCGCCGCCGACTGGCGCGACTTCATCGCCTTCCGCGGTCGCGAACTCGCGCCCGGGGGCCGGATGGTGGTGCTGACCGTCGGCCTCGAACCCGACGGCGGCTCGGGATTCAAGCCCGCGTTCGATGCGATCATGACTGCACTGGCCCAATTCGTCGCCGACGGCCTGATCACCGCCGACGAAATGCGCCGCATGTCGATCCCGTCGACCGGGCGCGACGAGGCGGCCTTCCGGGCGCCGTTCCATCCGTCGGGACGATTCGAGGGCCTCGAGATCGAACACTTCGAGACGATCAACGGAGAAGACCGGTTCTGGACGCAATATCAGAGCGACAACGACGAACGCGCCTTCGGCACGAATTGGGCTGAGTTCCTTCGTGCTTCGATGTTTCCGATGCTGGCCGCCGCGGTCGACGTCGACGCCGACGCCACCCGGGGCCGGGACCGGCGCAGTAAGCGGCGCCGGCAGTTCGTCGACGATCTGACGGCCTCGGTCGCCGCTCAGCTGACGGCCGCACCCGCACCGATGTCGATTCCGCTGGCCATCGTCGTGCTGGAGAAGCGGCGTCGCTCAGCCTGACTGCGGCTGGATGAAGATCTGCGGCAGACCGGGAATCGTCGGGATCGGCGGAATCGTCGGGATGTAGCGCGGCTGCTGGGGGGGCTGCGACGGGGCGACGGTCTGGGTCTCGGTGACCGGCGGCGGCGTGGACACCTCGGTGCTGACGACGGTCGTCGTCTGCGTCTCGGTGACCGGTGCCGGCGGTGGCGGCGCGTCGGCAGTCACCGGGGGCGCCTGCACGACCTGGGTCTGCGTCACCGGTGCGGGCGCCTGTTGGTACACGGTCTGCGGCGCCGGTGCCGGCGCCTGCTGTACGGCCTGGTTCTGTACGGGCGCCGCCGACGGGTCGGCGCTGGGCGCGGGCGACGCCGGTGCGGCCTGCGGGGTGGAGGTGATGCTCGGCGTCGGCGTGATGGGGGCGTCGCTGCTATCGGCGGTCAGTGCCACCGCCGTTCCGGCGCCGGCCAGCACGATCACACCGAGCGCGGCTGCCACCACCGGCATGGGGCGCCGGTACCAGGCCGGGGCCTTGTCGCCGGTGGTCGACGGATCGGCGGGCTCCGGCTCGAACTCCATCATCGGGCGGGCGCTGGGCGGCGCCGCCGAAGCAGGCATCGGCTCGGCCAATGGCGCGAGGTCTGGCATATCGGGCGCCTCGGACCACGCCAGGGCGGCGCCGGTGGCCGGCCCCTGTTCGATCGGGGCGACGGGTGCCGCGAGCACCACCGGCGCCTGCGCCATCGCGGTGGCGCTATCGTCGGCCGGGCCCCGCGCGGCACGCAGTGCGGCGCCGATGACGCCGGTGAAGGCCGGGCGCGGGGTGGTGATCACCGGAACCCGCAGGTGCTCGGACAGGGTCGTGGTGATCACCGGGATGGCGGCACCGCCGCCGATCGATGCGACGGCCGCGAGGTCGGCAGGTCGCACCCCGGACCGTTCCATGGTGTCCCGCAGGACGGCGACGAAGTCGGCGAGCGGACGTGCCATGGCGTCGTCCAGTTCGGTGCGGGTGAGCCGCACGTCACCGCGGAAGTTGGGCAGTTCGGCGGGCAGCGCGGTGACCGTGACGGTCGACAGCCGCTCCTTGGCCTCCCGGCACTGGGCGCGCAGCCGGGTCAGCGACCCGATCGCCGACGTGCCGGTGACGTCCAGGCTCCCGCCGGCCGACAGCTCGGCGACCACATGGGCCAGCAGCCCCTGGTCGACGAGATCTCCCGAGAAGTCGTGGTGCCGCAGCGTCGGCGCGATCTGTTGCGAGCCATCGACGAGTGTCACCGACGTGCCACTGCCACCGAAATCGCACAGGGCGACGACACCGCGGGTCGGCAGGCCCGGATTGGCGGCCAGCGCGGTCAGCGCGGCGGCGGAATCGGGGATCAGCAGCGGCTCGTCGGCCGACCACTCCGGAATCTGCCGGACAGCGCGGCGCAGCGCCTCGACGGCAGCGGGCCGCCAGTGTGCGGGATAGGTGATGGCCGCGGTCGGCGGCAGCGGCCGTCCACCGGTGGCGGCGTACGCGAGCCCCCGCAGTGAGTCGGCGAGCAAACTCTCCGCGTGGTGCACCGAGCCGTCGGAGGCGACGATGCCGACCGGGTCACCGACGCGGTCGACGAAGTCGGTGATCACCACGCCGCCCGGCAACGTCACCACGGGCGGTCGAGTGACCGAGTTGTCGGGTGTGACCGCGGCCAATGTGGTGGCACCGACCGACAGGCCGACCGCCGGCCTCGTTGGGTCTGTCATGTCGTCCAATCCGGGCTCCCGCGGCATGCGGGCAGGCCCCAGAGCCGTCTACGGATTCACAAAATTTGTCGATCCGAAACGGCAGGACGTTACTCAGCGAATGGTGCCGCGGCCCGGAATCAGGGGCAGATCCAGTGGGGTGACCCACCCCGGCGGGAGGTCGTTGACGGCCGGTACAGCGTTGAGAGCGCGCAGGCCAGTGGACAAACAGCCCGCCGTCGCGGCGTCCCGCCCAGAGCC
This sequence comes from Mycobacterium sp. BK086, assembly GCA_004362315.1. GTDB lineage: Bacteria > Actinomycetota > Actinomycetes > Mycobacteriales > Mycobacteriaceae > Mycobacterium. The sequence continues at coordinate 65,502 of SNWL01000005.1, read as the reverse complement.
GTCGGTGAACCGGAACGCGGTCTCTTGGAAGATGCTGGGAGTGCCCTGGATGTCGACTCGGTAGACGTCGTCCTGGGTGCCCGACGGCCAGTCCGGCGCGGCGTCCTGGCCGATGCGGTTGACGTGCTCCAGCTGGATCCGGGTCTCGCCCTGATAGACGCCGTTGATGGTGAACCGGACGGCCGCGACGTTGCCCGCCGGGATGACGCCCTTGACCGTCTTGCGCTCGGTCGGGGTCACCCACTTCTCCCAGGTCGTGGTGATCTCGTCGAGCTCGATACCGGCGGCGTAGGCGATCATCGGCACCGTCGCACCCCAGGCGAACACCAGGATGTCGGAGTTCTCCAGCAGCGGCTTGAACTCGGGTTCGCGCCCGATGCCCATCTCGAATTCGTAGTCGCCCTCGTAATTCGTGTAGTCCAGCAGCTCCGAGGCGCGGACCAGCTTCACCTGCGAAGCCAGGCCCATCAGAGTCATCGGGAACAGGTCGTTGGCGAAGCCGGGGTCGATGCCGGTGGTGAAGCACGACGACTGGCCGGCCTCACAGGCCTGGGTGATCGGGTCGATCCAGTTCGGCGGGTTCAGGTGCATCTTCGGCCACACCCACGGCGTCATCGCGGTCGAGCACACGTCGATGCCTGCCCGCAGGAACCGGGAGATCAGGTCGATGTTGGCGTCGGCGTGCGCCGCGGTCGGCCCGTAGTGCACCAGGGCGTCGGGCTTCAGCGCGATCAGCGCGTCGACATCGTCGGTGGCCGCAAGTCCGACCTCGGGGATATCGCAGATCGTCCCGACATCGACACCGACCTTCTTGGGATTGCTGACGCCGACCCCGACCAGCTCGAACTCCGGGTGCGCCAGGACCTCAGGAATGACCATCCGGCCGACAAAACCCGTACCCCAGATCACGATTCGCTTCGCCATGGACGCAGCCTAGGCGCGGTGTCGCGCGAGGTAGGGCGGTTGTCTCAGTGGTCGGACGCCCTGCCCTTCCGTGCGGCGGCGGAGCGAGGCGGCCTGTCGCGCATGTGGTTCCGTACCCGACTCATGATGTCGCCGAGGGCCCGCACATCCTGATCGGACAGCGGCGCGAACAGCAGGCCGCGCACGACGTCGATATGGCCGGGCAGCACCGTGGCGACTCGGGCCCGGCCCGCCTTGGTGATCTCGACGACGGTGGAACGCTGGTCGACGCCGCTCGCCTTCCGGGTGATGAGGCCGTCGGCTTCGAGAAGTCCGGCCTGGTGGGTCAGGCCACTGCGGCTGTAAACCACCCCGTCGGCCAGTTCGGTCATCGTCAGCGGCCGGTCGGCGTCGACGAGCTTGGCCAGAATCTCGAATTGGACGTAGCTCAAGCCGCCGTCGGCCCGCAGCTGCTGTTGCACGGCGTACTGGAGCAGGCTGGCCGCCTCGGTGAAGGCGAAGTACGTGCGCATCTGTGAGGGCTGGAGTGCCTTGGCCATCCACCCATCGTAGTGGGAATGTTTCGAATTCGAAGCATGTTGCAGACCGTGTAACTGCTTCGACTTCGAAGCACTAGGACTAGGAGACATCATGAAGGCAGCGCTCTACCACCGCTACGGCGACAGCGACGTTCTGCAGTACGACGACATCGAACGGCCCGTGCCGGCACGCGGTCAGGTTCTGGTGCGCGTCGCCGGGACATCGTTTAACCCCGTCGACGCCGGCATCCGCGGCGGTTACCTCTCGGACGTTTTCCCGATCGCCTTCCCGCATGTGCCGGGCATCGATGTGGCGGGCACGATCGCCGAAATCGGCGAAGGCGTCAGCCGGTGGCAGATCGGCGATGCGGTCGTCGGATTGCTGCCGATGACCGCGCGCGGTGCGGCCGCCGAGTTCGTGCTGGCGCCGGCCGAGGTCTTGGCTACGGCCCCGAAGTCGGTGCCGCTGGCTGATTCTGCCGCACTGCCGACGGTAGGTCTCACGGCCTTGCAGGCCCTGTTCGAGGTGGCCGGATTAACGGCCGGGCAGACTGTCTTGATCAACGGTGCGGGCGGCGCGGTCGGCGGCTATGCGGTCCAGCTCGCCAAGCACGCCGGCGCCGTCGTCACCGCGACTGCCAAACCTGGTGCCACCGAGCGGTTGGAAGATTACGGAGCCGATCGGCTTATCGGATACCTCGACTATTCGGCGACCCCGGTCGTCGAGGGAGCGCCATTTGACGTGGTGCTCAATCTGATCAGCACAGCACCCGAGGAGACCGAGGCACTGGCCGACATGGTTGCCGACGGCGGGCACTACATCGGCACGATGACGTCCGGGCCTGAGACTCCCGTGCGCGGGGTGAGGGCACAGCGGGTGTTCGTCCGCAGCGACGCCGCACAGCTCGCGACGTTGGTCGACCGGGTGGATGCCGGGCAACTGCGGATCGACGTCGCCGATCGCCGGCCCCTGTCCGAGATCGCCATCGTGCACGCCGACGCCGACGCGGGCCGCCTGCCCGGTAAGACGATCCTGACCGTTGACTAGCCGGATCTGTTCTCGCGCAAGGTGAACAGACGCTCGGCGTAGGCCAGATCGTCTCGCCACAGCCGGGTGGCCGCGAGACGCATCAACGGAGTGATCAGCGGTGCCGCGCGCAGTGAGCGGCGGAAGCCGGTCCGGTCGGATTGGGCGACGACGGCCTCGATCACCGCGGTCCTCGGGCGGCCGTCCGGTCCCGGCCCCAGCGGGGTCGCGTGGGTTTCGACGACGCTGCCGGCACCCTCACCGTCGACGATCCGCATGACGACGGTCCGCGGTTCGGGTGCGGTGAATTCGGCGATCACCGGAACACCGAGGCGCCCCATTCGGAAGGTGACCGCCACCAGGAACCGGTCGGCATCCTCGCCTGCGTCGACCGCCGGTGCACTGAGCACCTCGAGCTGGGTGAACGAGTACGGATGGAACCAGGCGCCATGCCAGGGGTCGAGCCGGTTGGCGATGATGTCGGACGGCTCGCATACCCCCTCGAGCCTGGCCACCGCAGCCAGCCGCGCGCCGGTGGGCCGGGCCGGAATCACCGGGGCGTCCAGCACCGGCTCCCCGCCGACAGCGTCGAGCCGGACCCACACCAGCACTCCGTCGTCGAAGGCGGGCAATGGTTTCCAGGGCTTCCGGGGCTTCCAGCCGAACTCACGGCCACCGTCCAGGCGCAGGCCGTGCCAGGGGCAGATAAGGCTGCCGCCGTTGACCTTTCCGGTCGCCAGATCGGCGCCGAGATGGGGACAGGCCGCCGGCCCGACGTGCAACCCACTCTGCTGATCGCGCCAGGCCACGATCTCCCGCCCGCCGACCCGGGTGCCGAACGGCCGACCGGCGCGAACGTCAGTGCTGGCACCGAAGACATACCAGTTGCCGCTGGGCCGTGCCTCGGCCCGCTTGAGTGCCGACTGGATCAGTGCGGGCTGCGCATCCTGATAGGTGGGCCGCTGGCGTGCCCAGACCGCTTTCGGGATGACCTGCAGCGGAATCGTTTTCATCCGTGATCGCAGGGTCATGACGCGCGCCTGTCCAGGCCGGCCAGCCAGCGCAATACCGGCGATCGGCCCCGCACCGGAACGGTGTGCAGGGTGTGCCCGCCGAGTCCGAAGGTGGCCAGTAGCCGGTTGGCCGCCGACCATCCGGTGGTGGCGGCCCGCTCCATCAATGCCACCGGCAGGTCGATGCGGATGCCGTCGCCGGCCAGGAGCAAACCGTCGACCGGGGTGTCCACCGTCGGGCGGTCGGCGAAGGTGCCAGGACTGAACAGCGGGCAGTCGTCGCGGATCATCATCGTCTCCCCCACGATGCCCGCCGAGGCGGTCTCCGGATAGAGCTGATGCAGGCGCGCCAGCATGCGCTGCCGCAGGTCGTCGGCGTCCGGCGGCTCGCCGACCGAATAAGAATGCACTTCGATGACCGAACCGTTGTGTGCGCGAGCCCATTCCGCGGCCTGAGATTCGTAGTTGCTGACCACGCTGATGTTGTCGACGGGGTCGAGACCGCCGGTGCCGAGGAACGCCGGACGGTCGGAGTCGACCGGCCGATCCAGCCAGAGTCGCTGCACGGCAAAGGGCGGCGCGGTCCGCATCCGCCACACCTGCCTGCGCCAGCCGTCGTCGCCCAGCCCCGGTGACGCGGCCACGATCTGTTGCAGTGCCGTGGTGTCGGTGGCCAGCACCACACCGTCGGCGTCGATGGTGCCCCCTGTCGAGTCATGGACCCGCAAACCTCGGGTTCCACCGATGCTGACCGATTCCGCGGACACCTCGGTGCGCAACCGCACCCGCTGCCCGATCAGATACTGGCCCAATGGTTCCCACAGGGCGGTGTCGAAGTTCGACTCGGCCACATCGAACACCAGACCTTCGCTGGAACCCAGGAAGTAGATGTGGAACATAGTGGCCAGCTCCGCCGCCGAGAGCCGCTCGGGTCTGGCGAAGAAACTGCGCGCGAACACCTCGAACGCAAGGTGGCGGGCGGCCACCGGAAAGTTGATGTCGGTCAGGAACGTCTCGGCGTCGAGGTCGTCGAGCCGGGTATAGATGTCAGGCACCGACACCGCGGCGAGCGGCGCGGCCGCAACGGCGTTGAGCCGCACCAGGTCCCGTATCCGGAAGGTCGGGCTGCGCAGCGCGAAGGCCAGCGCGTTCCAGGGCGGGGTTTTGGGCAGTCCGCGGAAGGTGTCGCGCCGACCGTGCGCATCGACCAGCGGGTAGTCCTCGACGGCCCGCAGCCGCTCGAGATCGGGGTCGGCACGACGCAACAGCGCACGCAGGTTGTAGTACTGGCGGAAGAACGCGTGGAAGCCACGGTTGTTCGCCACGCGCGTACCATCGCTGAGCTGATCGGTCCAGCCGCCGACGCGCCCACCGAGGTACTCCTGACGTTCCAGAAGTTCAACGGAGACACCACGTTCGGCGAGCCCGGTGGTCGCTGCCAGACCTGCGATACCCGCCCCCACGACCACGACGTGCGGTTTGCGCGGCAACGTCCTGGCATGCGGCGCCCCGTCTGGCGCTGGATGTGTGACACGACGGCCGTCGATCATCGCGGTGTGTCCGCCAGGAAGGTGTGCACGATATCGCGCTGCCAACCGCCCATCGTCTCGCTGTGTACGCCGGTGAAACCCGCTGCGACCAGCCGGCGTTGGAACGCGCCGGCGCCGTCGAACCCGTTGACGCTGCGCCACAGGTGCCGGTAGAGCGCGGTGTCCCTGGTCTGCCGCCAGCCCGACGGAATGATGATGCCCCAGCAGACCGCATTCCAGATTGCCGTCGCGGCACGTGAATCCCGCACCGAGTACTCGTGCACGGCCAGTGTCCCGCCGGGGCGCAGAAGCCGGTGAAACTCGCGCAGTTGCGCATCGGGATCAGTGAGATTGCGCAACAGATACGCGGCGAAGATGCCGTCGAACGGCCCGTGCACGCCCGCGTCGGCGATGTTTTCGATCGGGCTGTGCACAAAGCGGACGGTGTCAGGCCACGACTTCGCGGCCGCCTCGGCCAGCATGCCCGCCGAGGCGTCGACGGCGATGATCTCGGCGTGTGGGGCCACCGCCAGCAGCGCAGCCGTCGACGCACCGGTCCCACAGCCGGCATCCAGCAGCCGCAGCCCGGCACCCCTGTTCGGAATTCGCATGCGCCGTGCGGAAATTCGCAGGTGGTCGTGATAGCCGGGGTTCGCCCCGACCAACGCGTCGTAGGCGTGGGCGCCGACGTCGAAGGCGCTGGGGACGTCTATCGCCATGGCTGGTCCCGGTTGGTGGGGCGTTGCTTCTCCCACAGCAGCAGCACCGCGGTGACCATGGCCCAGCCGAACAGGAAGTCCTCCACCGGGATGTCCCACGGGAACCGGACACCGCTGCTGTGCTGCTCGTTGTAGATGACGATCGGCGCCGAGAGTTTGGTCAGCCAGCCGTCGACGACGATCTGGAATGCCACCACGATTCCGATCGAGATCCAGTACTCGACCTTGCCGAACAGCCCCGTGCGTAGGACCGCCAGTTCGAGCGCGACGACGGAGATAACCGCGACGACGGCAGGCAGGGTGTACCCGAGACCGCTCATCGGCGGCCTCGCAGCGTGCCGAGGATCGCGCTGACCGCCGAATAGGTCAGCAGGCCGCACACCGGGATCACGAGGAAGAACAGCAACTCCTCCAACGGGATCGAGAACCCGACGTCGATCCCGCTGATATAGCGCGGGTTGTAGGTCCACACTCCCCCCGCGATCGCGATCGCGTCCCACACCACGAACACCACCGCCACAGGGACGACCGACAACAGCAGCCGCACCGGTTGGCGGTACACCCCGGACCCGAAGATCTCCAACGGCGCGGTGATCAGCAGGCAGGCGCCGAGCACGATCAGGTACTGCCAGCGATCCATCAGAGCACACCGTATCCGCGGGCCTTACGGGCCCGGATCAAACCGGAGACGAAGACCTGCAGGCGCCGCCCGACGCTCACCGACGCCCGCTGGCTGAACACCGCGAAGTCGATGGCCTCGATGCGATCGAGAATCTCCGAGTACAGCGTGAATGCCGTTGCCACACAGGGTCTCGACTGCGGGGCCAGCAACGCGATCCCCTTGCGGGCTTCTCGGTAGACCGCGCGGGCGATGTCGTGCTGGGCGGCCAGCGCGCGACGCACCTTGGGATCGGTCTGCCGGTTTTGGTGGCACCAGGTGAGCACGTCGCGGTCCACATCGAACGCGGCCAGTTCGTCGGCGGGCAGGTAGACCCGGTTGCGTTCGAGGTCCTCGTCGACGTCGCGCAGAAAGTTGGTCAGCTGGAAGGCCTGGCCCAGTGCCTCGGCATACGGGGCGGCCTCGTCCTCGGATCCGACCGTCCCGAGAATCGGCAGCATCTCCAGGCCGATCACGGCCGCCGACCCGCGCATATAGCGGTTCAGGGCCGCACGGTCGGGATAGTCGGTGATGGTCAGGTCCATGCGCATCGACGTGAGAAAGTCGTCGAACAGGTCCAGAGGTATCCGGTAGGTGCGGGCGGTGTGCAGCACGGCGGCCAGCACCGGCTCGGTCTGGTCGACCGTGCCGCTGAAGAAGTTGGCCGACAACCGATCCAGCCGCTGCTCACGTTCGGCCGTGCTGGCATCGTCGTCCATGTCGTCGAGGATGTCGTCGGCGTAGCGGGCGAACCCGTACAGCGCGTGCACCGCGGGCCGCTGCGACGGCGCCAGCAGCCGGGTGGCCAGGAAATAGGTTCTGCCGTGCTCGGCGTTCAGGCGGCGGCAGCAGCGGTAGGACTCGCACAGTTGCGGATCGTCGATACCCGCGGCGTGTAGTTCGGTGTGGATCATCGCGACCTGCTTCCGGAGCTGACGATGGTGCTCTTGGCCGAGCGGTTGACGACGGCTCCGGTGACACGGTCGGCAGCCAACCGCCCGGAGATGAGGGCGGTGGGCATACCGACACCAGGCACGGTCGACCCGCCGGCCAGCACCGCGTTGTCGATACCGCGAATCATGTTGGCGGGCCGGAACGGACCGGTCTGGGCGAATGTGTGAGCCAGCGCGAACGGGGTGCCCGCGGCCATGCCCTGGCGCGCCCAGTCCGCCGGAGTGACGACATCGAGTATCTCGGTGTCGACTCCCGGGAGCAGCCGCGCGGCGGCGGTGGCCACCACTTCCTGCGCGTAGCTCTCGCCGACGGAATTCCAATCGACCACGCCCACTTTGAGATTCGGCGCCGGAGCAAGGATGTAGAGCAGGTCCCGGCCCGGCGGGGCGAGGCTCGGATCCCCTGCGGTCGGCCGTGTCACGAGCAGCGAGGGATCGCTCATCAGCACCCCGTCGCGGATGATCTCGTCGAACGTGCCCGCCCACTTGCCGCCGAAGCTGATGTTGTGGTGCGCGAGCCGCTCCCCCACCTGCGGCACGCTGACATGGGCGACGACCGCCGACGGAGCGGGCCGCATCGCGACCGGCCGCCTCGGAGTGCGCCCGAGTAATTGGTAGGTCAAGGGCAGTTCGGTGGTGAGAACGACTGCATCACAGGCTATTCGGTCGGTTTCGGTGCGCACGGCGGTCACCCGCGAGCCGGCACGCTCCAGCGCGGTCACCGTCGCCCCGTACCGGAATCGCACGCCCGCAGCGGCGGCGGCCGCAGCCATCGCCTCAGGCACCGCACGCATGCCACCGCGCGGAAAGTACACGCCGGCAACGGTGTCCATGTAGGCGATCACCGCATAGGCGGCAAGTGCGCGCTGGGGCGGGACGCCGGCGTAGAGGGCCTGAAAGGTGAAGATCCGCTGCAGTCGTTCGTCGGTGACGAACCGGCTGACCATCCGTTCCCACCCGCGGAAGCCGCCGATGGCGGCCAGGCGCGCCAGCTGCGGGGTCAGTAGCGACAGCGGTGAGGCGAAGTTCGCGGCGATGAACCCGTCGAACTCCAGCCGGTAGAGCTGGGTCAGCCAGTCGCGCAGCCGTAGATATCCGGCCGCCTGATCGGGCCCGGCGAAGGCCTCGATCGCCGCGACCATGGTGGCGCGATCGGGATGCACGTCCAGTGCACTGCCGTCGGCGAAGGTCGCCCGGTATGCGGGTTCGACGGGCATCAGGTCGAGATGCTCGGCCATCGACGCGCCGACCGCGGCGAATGCCTCGTCGATGATGTCGGGCATCGTCAGCACCGTCGGACCGGTGTCGATGCGGTGGCCCGCGATATCGGCCTGGCCCATCCGACCGCCCGGGAACGGGTAGCGCTCCACGACGGTGACCGAACGGCCACGGCCCGCCAGCTGCAGCGCGGCCGAGAGCCCGGACAAGCCCGCACCGACCACGACGACGTGGTCGGCGGCGCCCGTCACGGTACGCATCAGTCTGGCGGGCACCCGGTGGCGATACCCCGCCGAGCGCCGCCGCAATCAGGCCTCAGCGGCAGACACCGAATTGGTTGCATTGCAGTGGGTAGCGCGTCACGGGCGCATCGAGCGGCGCGAGGAACGACAAGGTGAAGGGCGTTTTGGTCATCCCGGCAGGCATACCGCACTGCGGGGTCCAGGTGACGGTGTGGGTGCCGGACAACGTAGCGTCGTCGAACGCGAAGGTGTCGGTCGACAGTGCGTAGCTGCCATCCGGGCACCGCACCCCCTCGGGGCGCGGGGTGGTCAGGCCCCACATCCCGTTCACGATGCGCGCGGTGCCGCCGAAGTTCATCTCCCGCTCGTCACGGTTGCCCTGCGCGGGCGTGAAGCTGGACATGTGCAGGGTGCAGCCGGACGGACCGCCCGCTCCGAACGGCCTGGTGCACTCGGGGCTGCTGACCGGACATACCGGTACGCAGGTCGGCGAGAACGTCCAGGTGGCCGACGGCAGGCCCGCTTCGGAATAGGTATAGCTGCCTTCCATCGGCTGGTCAGCGGCCGCGGGTACGGCCAGACCCACCGCAGCGCCGATGAACAGAACCGCCGCGGCCAGCGAGCGAATTACGGTAACCATGTCCCCTCCGGACCCTGACCCGCGCCGATTATCGCAGCTGGGCGTTTAGGAGATCAACGGTTCGGGAAACTCGTTCGGCGATGAGAAGACCAGCGGTATCGACCGCTGCCCTCGTGCTTCTTCTGTTTCTGGCGGCGTGTTCGACGGGTCAGCGGGTAGATCTGGGCGGGCAATCGGCGGGCAATCTGACCGCGGCGATCGCGGGCGAACCCGATCAGCTCGACCCGCAGAAGAGCACCGCCTATTTCTCGTTCGAGGTCTTGGAGAACGTGTTCGACACGCTCGTCGAGCCCGACGACAACCTTGAGATGCGACCCGCGCTCGCCCAGTCCTGGCAGGTCTCTCCCGACCAGCTCACCTGGACCTTTCGGCTGCGTCCCGGCGTCACCTGGCATGACGGCTCCGCATTCGGCGCGAGCGACGTCGTGTACTCGTACCGCCGGATCATCGACGAGAAGCTGGCCAACAACGACAAGCTCAGTGCCGTTCGCGATGTCAGCGCACCGGATCCGGGCACCGTCATCGTCGCGCTGGCGCGGCCGACACCGAACCTTCTCACCAACCTCGGCGGATTCAAAGGTATGGCGATCGTGCAACGCCGCAATGTCGAAAGTGGGCAGATCGCAACACATCCGGTGGGCACCGGCCCGTTCGCCTTCGCCGACCGTAAGAGCGGTGACTCGATCACCTTGACCGCGAACAAGAACTACTGGGCAGGGGCACCGAAAGTTCCAGGCGTCACGTTCCGCTTCATCTCCGAACCGTCGACGGCGCTGTCGGCACTGCAGGCCGGTGAAATCGATTGGACCGACGCGATTCCGCCGCAGCGGGTCGAGCAGTTGAAGGGCGACGATTCGATCCACCTGGCGGTCACCCCGGGCAACGACTACTGGTATCTGGCGCTCAACGAGGCACGCAAGCCCTGGAACGATGTGCGCGTCCGCCAGGCGATCGCCTACGGGATCGACCGTGACGCAATCGTGCAGGCCACCAGTTACGGCACGGCCACCGCGAATCAGCTTGCAATTCCGCAGGGTAACCCGTGGTACGCCCCTTACGACCGGTACCGTCACGATGCCGGACGCGCGAAGGACCTCCTGCGAGAGGCGGGGGTCGACCACCAGAACCTGGACATGCTGGTCACCAGCGAGTACCCGGAGACGGTCACCGCCGCGCAGATCATCGCCGACAACCTTGCGGCCGTGGGCATCACGGTGAACATTCGCACCGTCGACTTCGCGACGTGGCTCGACGAACAGAACACCGGCCATTTCGACATGTTGATGATGGGCTGGCTGGGCAATATCGACCCCGACGATTTCTACTACGCCCAACACCACACCGGGGGCACGAGCAACGCCCAGAAGTTCTCCGACGCCGAAGTCGACCAGTTACTCGACGCCGCCCGCACCGAGATCAATCGGCCTGCCCGGCAGGATGATTACGCCAGGGCCGCGACGATCATCGCCGACAAGGCAAGCTACATCTTCTTGTACAACCCGTCGGTCATCCAGGGCTGGACGACGAATCTGACCGGCTACGAGGCCCGCCGGGACGGCGCGGTCCGCTTCCGCACCGCCCAGCTGACGACGGGAGGCGCGGCATGATCCGGTTCCTGCTTCGCCGCGTGCTGTACTCGGCGGTGGTGCTGCTCGGTGTCCTTGTCGTGGTGTTCGCACTGGTGCACCTGGTGCCCGGTGATCCGGTGCGCATCGCGCTGGGCACGCGCTACACACCGGAGGCCTACGACGCACTGCGCTCGGCCAGTGGCCTGGACCGGCCACTTCTCGAACAGTTCTTCTCCTATGCCGGTTCGGCATTCACCGGTGATCTCGGAGTGAGCTTCCGCAACGGCGATCCGGTGACCGCCACCTTGCTGGAACGGCTACCGGCCACGGTGTCGCTGGCGCTGGTGGGCATCCTGATCGCATTGGCCATCGCGCTGCCCGCCGGGATCTACTCGGCATTGCACCGCGGCCGCATCGGGGACGGGATCGTCCGGGTGACAAGTCAATTCGGGGTGTCGATACCCGATTTCTGGATGGGCATCCTGCTGATCGGGCTGTTCGCGTCGACCCTGGGCTGGTTACCGACGTCCGGCTACCGGCCGCTGCTGCACGACCCCGGCGGCTGGCTTCGGCACATCGTGCTGCCCGGGCTGACCGTCGGGCTGGTGGCCGGCGCGATCATGACCCGCTATGTCCGCTCCGCCGTGCTCGAGGTGGCCGCGGCGGGCTACGTGCGCACCGCCCGCTCCAAAGGGCTTGCCCCCGTTGTCGTCACGTCGCGACACATTGTGCGCAATGCTCTGGTTCCGGTGCTGACCATCACCGGCATCCAACTGGCGACGATCCTCGGCGGCGTCATCGTCGTCGAGGTGGTCTTCGCCTGGCCCGGGCTGGGCCGATTGACCTTCAACGCTGTCGCGGCGCGCGACTACCCGGTGATCCAGGGCGCGGTGCTGCTGATCGCGGTGCTGTTCCTGCTCATCAACCTCGTGGTGGACGTCCTGTACGCGGTGGTCGATCCGCGGATCCGGTTATCATGAGGCAGTCGAATTGGCGTCTGCTGCTTGGTAATCCGGTCACCGCGCTGAGCGCCGTGCTGTTACTGGCCATCATCGTGGCCGCGCTCGGGGCCCATTGGCTGGCACCGGCCGGGGTCAACGACGTCGACGTGCCGAACGCCTTGCAACCACCCAGCGCAGCGCACTGGTTCGGCACCGACGAGCTGGGCCGTGATATCGCCTCCCGGGTGCTGGTCGCCACCCGGGCCTCACTGCAGGTGGCCGCCGTCAGTGTCGCGTTCGCGTTGGTCGTCGGGGTTACCGTGGGACTGGTCGCCGGCTATCGCGGCGGCTGGCTGGATACCGTCGTCATGCGGTGCGTCGATGTGATGTTCGCCTTTCCAGTTCTGTTGCTGGCGTTGGCCATCGTGGCCATCCTCGGCCCCGGCCTGAGCACGACAATGCTGGCGATCGGTATCGTCTACACCCCGATCTTCGCCAGGGTGGCCAGGGCCAGCACTTTGGGCGTTCGGGTCGAACCCTATGTCGCGGTGTCCCGTTCGATGGGCAGCCCGCACCGCTACATCCTCGTCCGCCATGTGCTACCGAACATCACCGGGCCACTGATCGTGCAGACCTCGCTCTCACTGGCGTTCGCGATTCTGTCGGAGGCGGCACTGTCGTTTCTGGGGCTGGGCCTGCAACCACCGCAACCCTCGTTGGGCCGGATGATCTTCGACGCACAGGGTTTCGTGACGCTGGCATGGTGGGTGGCGGTGGTGCCCGGCGCGGCGATCTTCGTGATCGTGCTGGCGTTCAATCTGCTGGGCGACGGGTTGCGCGATGTGCTGGACCCCAAACAGCGCACGTCCACCGAAGCGGGGCGCGGCCGATGACACCGGTGCTGAGTGTGCGGGATCTGCGGGTACGGATCGGGCGGCGAGAGATCGTGCGAGGCGTATCCTTCGACGTCGAGCCCGAGCAGACACTGGGCATCGTCGGGGAATCCGGGTCGGGCAAGACCATGACGGCACTGGCGGCGACCGGGCTGCTCGACACCCCCGGCGCTGTGAGCACGGGCTCCAGTGAGCTTGCCGGCAAAGGAGATTCGGGCACCACCCAGCTGGTGGGTGCGAAGCCCCGGGTGCTGCGCGGCGTGCACGGCGGCCGGATCGGGTTCGTCTTCCAAGACCCCGGCACCTCGCTCAACCCACTGCTCACCCTGGAGCGCCAGATCACCGAATCGCTGCAGGCGCATCGCAACTTCACCCGCAGGCAGGCCCGGCAACGAGCCGCCGAACTGCTCGAGGCCGTCGGGCTGCCCGACCCGCAGCGGCGCCTGGACAGCTACCCGCACCAGCTGTCCGGCGGGCAGCGGCAACGCGTCATGGTGGCAATCGCGTTGGCCTGCAACCCCGAACTGCTCGTCGCCGACGAACCGACCACCGCACTGGACGTGACCACCCAGGCGCAGATCGTCGACCTGATCAAGGATCTCCAGCGAGATTTCGGTGCCGCCGTCGTGTGGATCAGCCACGACCTCGGTCTGGTGGGCCAGGTGGCCGACACCGTCGCGGTGATGCACGACGGTCTCGCCGTGGAACAGGCACCGATCATCGAGGTGTTCGACCGGCCGCGCGAGCCCTACACCCGTCAGCTACTGGATGCCCGTCCGCTCCTCGGGGCCGGCGGTCCGCAACCGGCCCCGGCCGATGCCCCGGTGCTGCTCGATGTCGCGGCGCTCGATGTCGAGTTCGACGGGACGCGGGCCGTGAAGGATCTGACATTCCAGATCCGGCGCGGGACCACCCTGGGTCTGGTCGGCGAATCCGGTTCGGGCAAATCGACAGTGGCCGGTGCGCTGACCGGACTGGTCACGCCGAAGGCTGGCACGGCCACGCTGGATGGCACGGACATCTTCGGGGTGCGCGGTGGCGCCGAGAAGGCGTTGCGACGGCGGATCAGCCTCGTCCTGCAGGACCCGTTCTCGGCACTGGACCCGCGGGCCCGCGTCGGCGCGGCAATCACCGAACCCCTTGCCGTGCACAAGATCCGGCCCGACCGCCAGGCCAGGACCGAACGGGTCGCCGAGCTGCTGGACCTGGTCGGGCTGCCCGTCGAGTTCGCGTCGCGCTATCCCCACGAACTCTCCGGCGGCCAGCGCCAGCGGGTCAGCATCGCCCGCGCGCTGGCGGTCGAGCCGGAGCTGGTGATCCTCGACGAAGCCACGGCATCCCTGGACGTCTCGGTCCAGGCCAGGGTCCTGGATCTGCTGACCGCTCTCCAACGCGAGCTGGGGCTGACCTACCTGTTCATCGCCCACGACCTGGCGGTGGTGGAACGGATGAGCCACGAGGTCCTGGTGCTGCGGGACGGGGCCATGGTCGAATACCGGCCCGCCGCCGACCTTCTCGCCGCGCCCGAGCAGGAGTACACCCGCATGCTGCTTGCCGCCGTACCACCGGCGCGACCGCGCGTGAGCTGACATGCTCTCGGTGTGAAAACACTCGCCGTCATCGAACGCCCCGAACCGAACGCAGTGGCCGGCTCGATCGACACCACCGACAGCGTCGTGGTGGCCGGCTCGGTCTCGACCACCGGCAGCGCCGTCGTCGCCGGATCCATCGCCACCAGCGGCAGCGCGGCGGTCAACGCCTCGATCGCCACCGCGGGCAGTGCGGCGATCGTCGGCTCCATCGCGACCGCGGGCAGCGCCCTCGTCGTCGGGTCGGTCGCCACCGCGGGCAGTGCCCTCATCGTCGGCAGCGTGCTCTCGGTTCTGTCGGTGCGGTTGCGCAAGTGCGTGGCCTGTCTTGCCTGCGTCGCCTGCCAGCGCTGCACGGCGTGTGTCGGCTGTGTGAGATGTACCGACTGCGTCGGGTGCGTTGGGTGCTACAACTGCTCGGGACTGCGTAACGCGGTGGGACTGAGGGACGTACACGTCTAGCCCACCAGAAAGGGTCGGGCAATGACACAGCTGGACGGGAAAGTCGCCTTGGTGACGGGAGCGTCGTCGGGCCTGGGGGCCGCGACCGCGCAATTGTTCGCCGAACGAGGAGCCACGGTGTTCGGCATCGCGCGGGATGCCGACCGAATGGCGACGGTATTCGAGACCGTTCCCGGCGGCGGGTACGCGTCGGTCGACATCACCAGCGCGCAGGCCTGCCGCGACGCGGTCGCCGCGTGCGTCGAACGGTTCGGCCGGCTCGACGTATTGGTGAACGCCGCGGGCTTTCACCAGATGCGGCACACCGCATCGGTCACCGACGAGGACTGGGATTACGACCTCGCCGTCAACCTCAACGGGCCGTTCTACTTGATCCGGGCCGCACTGCCGCACCTGTTGGAAGCCGGCGGCAACATCGTCAACGTGGCCTCGATCGCGGGTATCGAGGGCGAGGTGTATTCGTCGGCGTACTGCGCTGCCAAGCACGGACTGGTCGGGATGACCAAGGCGCTGGCGATCGAGTACACCAAAGAGCAACTGCGGGTGAACGTGATCTGCCCGGGCGGAATGCTCACCCCGCAGGTCACCGACTTCAAGACGCCCGATGACGCCGACTGGAACCTGATCATGCGGATCGCTGCGCCGCGCGGGATGATGGCGCCCGCCGATGTGGCGAAGGTGATCGCCTTCCTGGCCAGTGACGACGCGGTCACCATCCACGGCGCCGTGTACAACGTCGACAACGGCAAGACCGCGGGCTAGCCGACCGCCTCGAAGTGCCTGCGGATACCGTCCAGCATCTCCCTGTGGGCTTCGACCGCCTGGCGCACGGTGATGGCCAGCAGCGGCCACGGCGCGGTGAACCGGATCCGTTCGGTCAGCCGGGTCCCGGTCGGTATCGGGTCGAAGGACACCACCGAGTCCAGCCGGACCGCCGGGAACTGGCGGGCCTCGGTGAGCACCGGGCCTGCCGACGGCACCTCCAACCGGGCGGTATAGGTGGTCGGCAGGGTCAACGGCCCCAGCGGGATGCGGTCACGGACCCGGTAGACCTGGACATAGCCGTCGCCGGTATCGGTACGCGACAGGGTCTCGACGGACACCACGAGCGGGTGAACGTCCCTGATGTTGTTCAGATCGACGTAGTGAGCCCGAACGTCGTCGGGCATGCCGGGCACATCCTGCGCGAGAACCCGATCGACAGGGCCGGCCATGGCGAACTACTGAACGGCCGCCCGCTGCAGAACGCCGACCTGATCCGGGCAGTACGTGGCGATCGCCGCGCCGAGGAACTGGATCGCCTGGCCCTGGGTGCTGTTCAGCGGCAGGTTGGTCAGGATGAACTTGGCGGACGCGTAGGTGTCCTTGTCCAAGCCGGTGGCCAGTCGCTTGCAGGTGATCTTGCCGATCCAGGCGTTGTAGTCGCGAGGCCCGTAGATCCCGAAGGTGTGCAGCTGATTGGCGAAATCGGTGTCGGGATCGGCGTGCGACGGCGCGGCCAGGACGATCGGCGCCGCGACGGCCGCAATGGCGGCCATGGCAAGCCTCGTAACGTTCATGGCCAAGATTGTAGGACAGCTAAACACTGTCGCAAGAGGCATCCCGCACAATTGATGGCGTGATGCGTGGGTCACATTGCACAAGGATGTGACCTCACCCACGATTGCCCGACGGGAATCGAATCTCGGAGCTACCCGGGGGTATCGTCCGATCAATTAAGTGAGCTAATCTCTTACGTTAAATCAGCTAAGCTGTTGCGACGCGACGCGAAGAAAATGGGGTTGGGATGAGACGGACGGCCACGCTCACGAACGGCGCTGAAGGAGTCACCGCGCTGTCCGTGCCGGCGCCGTAATCTCGTCGGGGAATCCTATGGTCAAGCTATTGAGGCGGGGATGGATCCCGCTGGTTATCGCCATCGTCGTGGCCATCGCCGCATTCGGGGTGTTCCGGCTGCACGGCGTGTTCGGTAAGACCGAGCTGACCCGGCCCGGTAGCGGGCTGGCCAATGACACCAAACCGTTCAACCCCAAGCAGGTGACGTATCAGATCTTCGGCCCCGAGGGCGCGGTGGCAACCATCAACTACCTAGACCTCGACGCACAGCCGCAGATCGCGCGTGACGTCACCTTGCCGTGGGCGCTCACGCTGACCACGACCGCGCCGGCCGCCAGCGCCAACATCGTGGCCCAGGGCGACACCGACACCATCGGCTGCCGGATTCTGGTCGACGGTGTGCTCAAGGACGAGAAGACCTCGACCGGTGTTAACGCCCAGACCTTCTGCCTGGTGAAGTCCGCATGACCGACCTCCAGTCCCCGCCGAAGAAGAACCCGCTGATCCCCCGCTTCATCCGGGCGTTCTCGGTCCCGATCGTGCTGCTCTGGCTGGGACTCGTCGTGGTCCTCAGCGTCGCCGTACCGTCCCTGGAACAGGTGAGCCAGGAGCACACCGTGTCGCTGGCGCCCGAGGACGCGCCGTCGATGAAGGCGATGAAGCAGGTCGGCAAGAAGTTCGAGGAGTTCGACTCCAACAGCAGTGCGATGGTCCTGCTCGAAGGCGACCAGCAGCTGGGCGCCGAGGCACACCACTATTACGACAGCCTGATCCAGAAGCTGCGCGCCGACACCAAGCACGTCGAGCACATCCAGGACTTCTGGGGCGATCCGCTGACCGCCGCCGGTTCCCAGAGCGCCGACGGCAAGGCCGCCTACGTGCAGCTGTACCTGGCCGGCAACCAGGGTGAGGCGCTGGCCAACGAGTCGATCGACGCCGTCTCCAAGATCGTCAAGGACAATCCCCCGCCGCCCGGGATCAAGGTCTACGTCACCGGCCCGACGGCACTGAGCCACGATCAGCACAACGCGGGCGACTCCGCGGTGAAGATGATCGAAGGCCTCACCATCGCGGTCATCTTCGTGATGCTGCTGTTGGTCTACCGGTCCATCACGACGGTGATCCTCGTGCTCGTCATGGTGTTCACCGAACTCACCGCGGCCCGCGGCGTCATCGCCTTCCTCGGCAACTACGAGATCATCGGGCTGTCGACATTCGCGGTGAACCTCCTGGCGACGCTCGCGATCGCGGCAGCCACCGACTACGCGATCTTCCTCATCGGCCGCTACCACGAGGCGCGACTAGCCGGCGAAGACAAAGAGACCGCGTTCTATTCGATGTACCACGGCACCTCCCACGTGATTCTGGGCTCGGGCCTGACGATCGCGGGTGCGACCTTCTGTCTGCACTTCACCCGGCTGCCCTACTTCCAGTCGCTGGGCTTCCCGTTGGCCATCGGCATGTTGGTCGTGGTGTTCGCGGCACTGACGCTGGGTGCCGCCGTCATCTCGATCGGGGCCCGGTTCGGGCTGTTCGAGCCCAAGCGGAAGATGAACACCCACACCTGGCGGCGCGTCGGTGCCGCGGTGGTGCGCTGGCCCGGACCGATTCTCGTCGCCTCGATCGCCCTGTCCCTGATCGGACTGCTGGCGCTGCCGACGTACAAGACCAACTACAACGACCGCTATTACCTGCCCGGCGACATCCCCGCCAACCAGGGCTACGCGGCCGCCGACCGGCACTTCCCGCAGGCCCGGATGAATCCCGAGCTGCTACTCATCGAAACCGACCACGATGTGCGCAACCCGTCCGACATGTTGGTCGTCGACCGGATTGCCAAGTCCGTCTTCCACATTCCGGGTATCGGCCGGGTCCAGACCATCACCCGCCCGCTGGGCACCCCGATCGAACACACCTCGATCCCGTTCATCATCAGCATGCAGGGCACCAACCAGACGATGAACATGTCCTACCTGCAGGACCGCATGAAGGACATGCTGAAGATGGGCGACGAGCTGCAGGTCACCATCGACACGATGGAACGCATGCTGGTCCTGACCAAAGAGATGGTCGGGATCACCCACAGCATGGTGGGCAAGACCAAGCAGATGGTTCTCGACACCAACCAAATCCGGGACCAGATCGCCAATTTCGACGATTTCTTCCGGCCGATCCGCAACTACCTCTATTGGGAACCGCACTGCTACGACATCCCGCTGTGCTTCTCGATGCGGTCCATCTTCGATGCGCTGGACGGAATCGACACTCTCAGTGACGATCTCGGCGCGCTGGTGGTCGACATGGACAAACTCGACGTCTTGATGCCGAAGATGGTCGAGATCATGCCGCCGATGATCGCAACCATGAAGACCATGAAGTCGACGATGCTGACCATGCAGTCGACGATGGGCGGCCTGCAGGATCAGATGGACGCCATGCAGCAGAACGCGACCGCGCTGGGGCAGGCATACGACGCGTCGAAGAACGACGACTCGTTCTATCTGCCGCCCGAGGTGTTCGACAACCCGGAGTTCAAGCGCGGCCTGAAGATGTTCGTCTCGCCGGACGGAAAAGCGGTGCGGTTCATCATCTCCCACGAGGGAGACCCCGCGACCCCCGAGGGCATCTCGCACATCGACAAGATCAAGAACGCCGCCTTCGAGGCGATCAAGGGCACCCCGATGGAAGGCTCGAAGGTCTATCTGGGCGGTACCGCGTCGGTCTACAAGGACATGCAGCACGGGGCCAACTACGACCTGATGATCGCCGGGGTCGCGGCCCTGTGCCTGATCTTCATCATCATGTTGGTGCTCACCCGAAGTGTGGTGGCGGCGGCGGTGATCGTGGGCACGGTGGTGCTGTCTCTCGGCGCCTCGTTCGGCCTATCGGTCCTGCTCTGGCAGCACATCCTTGGTCAGCCGCTGCACTGGCTGGTGATCGCCATGGCGGTGATCATCCTGCTCGCGGTGGGATCCGACTACAACCTGCTTCTGGTGGCCCGGTTCAAGGAAGAGATACACGCCGGGCTCAACACCGGCATCATCCGGGCGATGGCGGGCAGTGGGTCCGTGGTGACCTCGGCCGGCTTGGTGTTCGCCTTCACCATGGCATCGATGTCGATCAGCCCGCTGCGGGTGGGTGGCCAGGTGGGAACGACGATCGCACTGGGCCTGTTGTTCGACACGCTGGTGGTGCGTTCGTTCATGACGCCGTCCATCGCGGCCCTGCTCGGCAAGTGGTTCTGGTGGCCCCAGCGGGTGCGCCAGCGTCCGGTGCCGCAACCATGGCCGGAGCCAAAGGATTCGACGGACCGCACGTCCGTCGAGGCAAGCGCGCCTCCGCAGACCTGACGAGTCGTCGGCTGTTCGAAACCTGTTCAGCTGCCGTTCGCACAGTGGCAAGTCCGGCCATGACTTTGCTGTCATCCTTGACTGCGACCCTAAGAGCCGGCCGTCGAGGAAGGACCCTGATGTCGCTCCCCCTGCGCTACATCGCGTTGCTGTCTATCGGCGTCGGTGCGTCGATTGTGCTGGCCCCGTTGGCCGTTGCCGATCCCCCGAGCATCCCCGAGCCGGGATCCGAATCGGCCGCTGCCACCATTCGCGACCTGGATGCCGCGGGCTACGACGTGTCCCTGCAATACGAGAACGGCGTCCCGAACAGTGGGCTGTCGCAGTGCACCGTGACCGATATCGACACGCTGGGACCGGCGGGCAGCCAGGCCATCGCCTACGTCACCGTCACTTGCGACAAGTAGCGTCAGCGCGGGTTTCGTAGCGCGGCGACGGTATCGAGTTCCTCGATGGCCGTCACCGCGCGGCGCAGACCCTCCAGCGCCACGCCGTCGTCCTGCATCCCCCCGAGGCCGGCGGTGGCCAGGCCTGAAACATACGGGTGCACAACGGCTTGCCGGTAGCGCGTGAACAGCTCGTCGCGATCCAGCTGCGGGCCGCCCTGCGCGGCCAGCGCGCTGCGATAGGTGTCGAGTAGGTCGCGTTCGATAAGCGCGCGGTCAGCGGCGGGCGTGCCGAGCACGATCGC
Organism: Mycobacterium sp. BK086; assembly: GCA_004362315.1. Taxonomy (GTDB): domain Bacteria; phylum Actinomycetota; class Actinomycetes; order Mycobacteriales; family Mycobacteriaceae; genus Mycobacterium. Next base: position 44,731 of record SNWL01000005.1, on the reverse strand, counting down.
GTAGGCGAGGTCGCGGGAGGGATGTCCGCGCCGGACCACCTGCCAGTCCAGCAGCCCGGCCCGCCCGTCACGGAAGTACGTGTTCCCGGGATGGGAGTCGCCGTGCAACACGGTGTGCGGCCCGCTGTCGATCGCGGCGACGGCGGCGGCGAAGTTCTCCTGGATGTAGCGGCCGGCCCGCTCCGGCACCGACATCGTGCCCGCCAGCCGGCGGGCCGACATCCGGAGCACCGACGGCGTCATGAGATTGGCCGGGTCCTCCGACGGTGCCATCAGCCAGCCGAATTGCCCTCCGCCGCTGGACTTTTGCGGCAGCCTGCCCCAGAACGTCGCGTGCAGTCCGGCCAGGACCTCGACGAGTTGGGCCATCTGATCGCCCGCCAGCGGATGCAAGGTGTCCGGGAATTGGCACGGCGTGGTGGACATGTCCTCGAGAACGACCACAAAGCGACCCGTCAGGCTGTCGAAAGCCGACCCGTACGAGCGCGGGATGCCCGCTCCGAGTTCGGGTGCCAGCTCGCGATAGAACCGCGCCTCGGTCTCGCCGAGGCCGGCCAACTCCCCCAGCATCCGGATGCCCGCGCCGGCGGCCGACATCTTCACGAACACCGATGACGGCACGCCGTCACCGCGCAGCGCCAGCCGGGCCCGGCTGGACGTGCCCGCCGCGCCGTCGAGATGGCTCACCGACTCGACAGGCCGCCGAAGGATCGCCGACAGCGCCTCGGGCGTGAGGTCACCGATCCGGCGCGGAAACGACCTCCTCTGTCCCAACGCACTGTCAAGGGCGAGACGCCGCACACCGCGGCCAACATGGGCGCCGAAGCGCACAACCGAACGCACCGTTGGACCATACCGCGTGCAGTTACAAAATCACGCGAATGTGTAAACTGCCCACACAGCAGACAAGAAAGGCAACGCAATTGGGCATCGTGACCACGAGCTCGGAGACGGCCTTCAGCCAGTCACCGGAGACGCTCTACGACTTCGTCACCAATCCGGCCAACTGGACCAAGACGTATCCCGGAAGCAACTACGTGGGCAAGCTCGACTCGCTGCCGCTGGCGGTCGGCGACACCTGGGAAGAGGGCGGCCCCGACGGCGACCGCATCTTCACCTGGCATCTGGCCATCGCCGTGCGGCCCAAACTGTGGGTGTTCACCTCGGTGGGCAGGCTCGGCCACGATCGTGAGGGCAACGGCGGCATGGAGGGCCGGATCACCGTGCAGTACCACTTCACCACACCCGGTGAAGGTGTCACGTTGTTCACCCGCACGATGACCATCGAGGCGCCGAAGGACGCACCGATGCCTGACGGCTTCTTTCGAATCGTCAATCCCGCCAACATCGACCGCTATCACGCCGCGATCGCGCGGGAGCTTACGACGTCCCGTTGAGTCCGTGATGGTGGTTGCCGCCCGACTCGGTCGGAGCCGGGGGTGCGATCACCGTCGGGCTGAACTTGTTGCCGTCGGTGGGGCTGAGCACCTTCTCGGTGGGCGTCGCAGGCGGGCTGCTCGTCGTCGTCGGAGCGACCGTCGAGGTCGACGGGGACGGAGCCTGGTTCTCACTCTTGCTGCAGGAGGCGACAAATGACGCCATGGCGATGAGAGCGGCGCCACCGGCAACGGCGGCAATACGGGCACCAACAGTGGGCGAATTCATGAGATTCCTTTTCAAAGGTGGCGAACTCGCCCTCGCCGGGGGCCTTAGATAGGCCTGAATGCCTGTTCGAGTACGAGATCATTCCAGAAATTCACGACGAAGGCAATATCCTCGAGTTTCCTCGCGCCGGGATCACGGTCGCGTCACGATTCGCCGACGTTGTGCCGCGCGGGCCGTGATCGTATCGGCGCGCTGGCATCTCGCAATCAATTGACCGGGGAATTTGTTTGCGCACTCGTGTCCAGAGTGAGCCATGAGGTTTGCCAGATGCGGTACCGTCACCTCATTACCAAGGGGAGATGGTCATGAGTTCGACGAATAATGCCTCGGCGTATGTGGGCCGCCTCGGCGGCCTGGCGGTAGCCCTCGGCATCGGTACAGCGATCCTCAGCGGCGCCGGAATGGCCTGGGCCGCACCGTCGGACTCCGGCAGCGGCGGCGCCGCGTCGAGCACCGGCTCGTCGGCTCCGGCCAAGGCGAAGTCCACCGCATCCTCGGCCCGCACCCCGAAGAAGCCCACTGTGCAGAGCGTCTCTTCCACCACTGTCGCCAGCAAGGCTCCGGCGGCGGCCGCCGCCAAACCCAGCCCGGCGAAGGGGGCCAACCGGCTGCTGTCGGCTGTCGGTCTCAACCTGGTCGGCACCGGACTGGCATCATCGGGCCGGCGCGAGGTCGCCCCCGCATCCGCGGCCGCCACCGTCTCGACAGCCGCCGTGGTGACCACCGCGCCCACCGTCATCCCCTCGTATCCGGTCGGCTGGGTGACCGGGCAGTCCAACACCGCCTATCCCGGCATCGGCTGGCCGCAGACCAACAACACCGCCGGCTTCGGGATCTGGGGTACCGACCTCGGGATCATGTGGGAGAACACCCTCACCGGCAAGATCCAGCTGGCGTTCGGTGACACCTTCAGCGGGCCGAACATGACCGGCGACTGGCGCTCCAACGTCCTGCTGCTGAGCACCGACAAGAACCTCACCAACGGCCTGAGCCTGCTGCAGACCGGCTACGCCTACCAGTTCATCCCGAGCGCCCCCAGTGCGCTGTTCCCGTTCTTCGGCTCCGAGGTCACCAACATCCCGACCTCGGCGATCTCGGTGCTCGATCAGCAGTACGTCAGCTACATGTCGGTGAAGTCGTGGGACACCCCGGGCCGCTGGACCACCAACTACGCCGGGATCTCGGTGTACAACGAGGCCACCGACAAGTGGGTGCTGGCGCCCTCGACGATCCGCTCGGCGAGCTGGTTCGGCTCCTCGCACGCGTATGTCCCCGGCAACCAGAACTTCCAGCAGTCGGCCTTCGTGCTGGAGCCCGCCGATCAGGTCGCGCCCGGAGAGACCCAGTACCTCTACGCCTTTGGCACTCCGTCGGGTCGGGCCGGCTCGGCCTACCTGTCCCGGGTCGCGGTCGATGACGTCACCAATCTGGCCAAGTATCAGTATTGGAACGGCAACGACTGGGTGACCGGCAAGCCCGTCGCCGCCACCCCGATCATCGGCGACTCCACCCGTTCCGCAGGCCTTTTCGGCCCCGTCATCGACTGGGCCAACAACCCGAACGTGTTGGGCGGCATGCTCGGCGGCCTGTTCGGCGCGAAGACGGGCGGCAACGTCAGCGAGATGTCGGTTCAGTACAACGACTACCTCGGCAAGTACGTGATGATGTACGCCGACGGCAACAACAACGTCAAGATGCGCTACGCCGACGAGCCCAACGGCGCGTGGTCCGCTCCGATCACCGTCGCGACCTCGGCGACGTATCCGGGGCTGTACGCCCCGATGATCCACCCGTGGTCGGGCACCGGAAAGCTGGTCGACAGCAACGGCAATCCTGACGACAGCACGCTGTACTGGAACATGTCGCTGTGGGGCAACTACAACGTCGTCCTGATGAAGACCGACCTGTCGTCGCTCAAGGCCACGCTGGTCTGAGCCCCCTCGCTCATCGCGCCACGGCGCACCGCCTATCTGAGTCCAGAATTCAGACTCTGCTAGGCTGGCCCTCATGTCCGCCGCCCGCGATCTGATCAGCGCCGAAAACTGTTCGGTCAAACGGGCACTGGACGTGGTCGGCGAAAAGTGGACGCTGCTGGTCCTGCGCGAGGCGTTCTACGGCGCACGGCGTTTCGAGCGGTTCCAGGCCCGCATCGGCTGTCCCCGCCAGGTCCTGACCGACCGGCTCGGCACCCTCGTGGCTGCCGGCGTGCTGCGGCGGGTGCCGTATCAGGAGCCAGGCCAACGCGAACGCCATGAATACCGCCTCACCGAGAAGGGCCGCGATCTGCTGCCCGCGGTGATCGCCCTGATGCAGTGGGGCGACAAGTGGGAGGCCGACGCGGCAGGCCCGCCGGTCGAAGTCACCCACCGCGACTGCGGCCATCCCGTCGAACTCACACTGCGCTGCAGCGCCGACCAGACTCCCCTGACCGCCTATGACACCGAGCCACGACCCGGCCCCGGTGCGCGATCCGCCAAGACCGGAAAGACGATCCGATGACCACCACCACCGCTCACACCTTCGACACCGCAATCAGCTTGACCGACAACGGGATCGGGCACCATACCGGCCAGACCACGCCGGAGTACGCGAACATGGTCGGCCCGTTCGGCGGGGTGACGGCGGCGGCGATCGTACGGGCCATCGAGCGGCACCCGGAGCGGATCGGTGAACCGGTCGCATTGACCGTCAACTATCTCGCCGCGGTCACCGACGGCGACTTCGACATCGTCGTGCGGCCCGTCCGCACCAACCGGACCAACCAGCACTGGACCGCCGAGGTGAGCCAAGAACACGGCCCGACCACCACCGCCACGGCAGTGTTCGGGGTGCGTCGCGAGGCCTGGTCCGACACCGAGGCCCTGATGCCAGCGGTTCCAGAGCCCGAAAGCATCGCGCACACAACGATTCCCGGACCGGTCCCGTGGATGCGCAACTACGACATGCACTACGTGGCCGGCGGCGTGCCCACCGATCCGGAGGAAAGCACGTCGTCCACGACGACGCTGTGGGTGCGCCAGCGACCCGCCCGGGTACTGGACTTCGCGGCGCTGACCGCGCTCAGCGACGTGTTCTACCCGAGGGTGTTCCTGCGTCGCGGCCGCATGCTGCCGGCGGGCACGATCTCGCTGACCACGTACTTCCACGTGGACGGTGCCGAGCTCGCCGCCCAGGGCACCGATTACGTCCTGGCCACCGCGCACGCGCAGCGCTTCGCGCGCGGCTACTTCGACCAGACCGCACAGATCTGGGGCCGCGACGCGACCCTGTTGGCGACAAGTCACCAGATCGTCTACTACAAAGACTGAATGGCCGACACCACCGATCCGCCGGCGGCCCGCCGGTGGCCCCATATCCTGCGGCTCGCGCTGTTCGTCGCGTTCCTGCTGGGCTTGTTCTATCTGGTGGCGGTATCCCGGGTCATCGACGTGGAGCAGATCCGCGGCGCGGTGGCCTCGACCGGTCCGTTGGCTCCCCTGGTCTACCTGGCGGTGTCGGCCTTGCTGGCCGCGGTGTTCGTCCCCGGCCCGCTGCTCGCCGCGGGCAGCGGAGTGTTGTTCGGGCCGGTGCTCGGCACGTTCGTGACGCTGGGGTCGACGGTGACGACGGCGGTGATCGCCGCGCTGCTTGGACGGCGGGCCGGTCGCGACAGCGCCCGGGCGGTGATCGGACCCGACTGGTCGGCGCGCATCGATGCCCAGATCCAGCGCCGCGGGTTGTGGGCGGTCGTGGGCCAGCGGTTCGTGCCGGGCATTTCCGACGCGCTCGCGTCCTATGCGTTCGGCGCTTTCGGAATGCCGTTGTGGCAGATGGCGATCGGGGCCTTCATCGGCTCGGCACCCCGGGCGTTCGTGTATACCGCACTGGGAGCGTCGATCTCGGACCTATCCTCACCGTTGGCCTACGTCGCGGTCGCGATCTGGTGCATCACGGCAATCATCGGCGCGTTCGCCGCTCACCGCGGATATCGCGGCTGGCGGCGAACGCGCCGACCCAGGTCGTCCGGCTAGCGGGCGCTGTGGCCGCGGCCCTCGGCCTTGTGCTGATGCTTCGGACCGCCTGACGAGTCGCCCTTGCTGTCGTTGCCATCCTTCGCCGGCGTCGCAGAGGCGCTGTGGTGCACCGGCTTTGCCGCGGCCTTGGGGGCTTCGGTCGACTTGCCCGGGGTGTCGGTGGTGGCCGAGGTCTCGGTCGTCGACGCCTCGGTGGTCGTCGTCGCGGCAGGCAGCGCCGTGGCCTTGACAGCGGCGGTCTTGACGGCAGCCGGCTTGATCGCGTTGACGATCTGAGTGGCCAGCGTCTGCAGGGTTCCGATCGGGCCGCCCAGCTTGATGAAGAAGCTGCCATCCGGGTTGAAGACGATCGTCGACTGGCTGAGCAGGCCACCGGCCAGCACAGAGATACCACCGCCAACCAGCGGGCCGAGATCAGGACCGTACCCACCGTTGAGGATGCCGTCGATGATGGTCGCCGGACCTTCGACAATGGCGTTGGCGATCTTCTGCGCATCACCGGTGCGGGACGCGTCGATGACGTTCTGCACCGCGGTGCCGGTCGCGGCGAGGCCCTCGATCACCGGGCTGAGCAGACCGACCGCGATCATCGCGTCGCCGACCGGGTCGTTGAAGATGTGGGCGACGTTGATCAGGTTCTGGATCGGCTGGGTCATGAATGCCTGGATCGCCGGCAGCAGGTTGATCAGCGGCTGTGCCACCGCCAACGGAAGGAAGAGCAGCGCGTTGGTGGCGGCTTCGACGTTGCCGCTCGCGAGCGACGTCAGTACGGTCTGCAGCTGCTCAGGTGCCGTCTTGGTGAGAGCGGTGATCAGCTCGTTGCCACTGGTACCCAGCGCCGAGCCCAGCGCGGTGAAGCTCGCGGTCTGATTGGCGACGATCTGCTTGAGGACCGCGCCCGGGTCGGCGGCATCGGCCAAGGCCTGCAGGTTGGTGCGCGCGGTGTCGAAGACCTGCTTGTAGAAGTCGATGGGGCCAACCGCTGCCGCGAGGCTTGCGTCCATGTGGATCGCCGGCAGGTGGATGTCAGGTACCGGCGGCGCGATCGGCGAGGCGGCGATGACGCCGGCACCGAGCAGCGCCACGCCAGACGTGACGGAGGAGCGAACAGCACGTTGCATGAGGGGTCCCGAAATGTTGAGGATTTGTACTGACAATCCGAGAAGCTACTGCTGAGTAAGTTCGGGTCGCTATCGCACAAATTGATGAGATCGTCAGCGCCGCGGCGCCCTGGCACTCATCGCGTTGGCGAGCTGAACCCGCGAGCGAACCCCCATCTTGCGGAACACCGCACGTAGATGGGTGTTGACGGTGTGGACCGAGACCCCGAGCGCCGACGCCACGGATTGGTTGGTGTGCCCCTCGCTCACCAGTTGCGCCACCCGCTCTTCGGATTTGGTCAATGGCTCGTGCTCGTCGGCGGATTCGCCGGCCCGGCTCAGATCGCGTTCAACCCCGGGCAGGTAGTGGTTCGCACCGAGCCCGGAGAACACATCGAAGGCCTCCGACAACGCCGCCACGCCGGAGTGCCGATCGCCGGCGTCCAGCAGGACCGAGCCGTAGTCGGCAAGCGCACCGGCCAGCAGAAGAGGCCGCGGCGATTCGCGCAGGATCTTGACGGCGCTGCGCAGCGTGTCCGGGTCGCGTGCGACGAACCCTTCGACATGCAGCGCCACCCCTTCGAAACTGGCGACGCCGGGATTGCGCTCGGCCGCGAGCTTGGCGCGCTGGACGGTTTGGTGGGCGAATTCGTAATCGTCTGCGGCGACCGCGATCCCGGCCTGTACCCGCAACAGCTCGGGGTTGCGCGGCCACCACGACCGCGACTGCGACAGTGAATCCATCAGCGGCTTGAGGATTCGCACGCTGTCGTCGTACCGGCCTTCCGCGCCGGCGATCCGGCCCTTGATCAACAGCATCGGCGGCTGGCGCACGGCGTCGTCGGCGAGGCCGGTCTCCTCGGCCGCACGTAGCCGCTCGCGCGCCAGCGCGAGATCGCCGCGAATCACGGCCGCGATGCCGGCGATCAGCCAGGCCTCGAAATTGTGGACGTAGGTGCCGGTCTGTTCACAGAGCCGGATCACGGCCAGCGCACCGGCCTCGGCTTCGGCCAGGCGTCCGAGCTTGAAGTCCTGCAACAGCTGAGCGAACGCCAGCGACGGCAGGTTGTGCTCGCCGGGACTCCCCTGGTGTGCGCGGACAAGCAGCTCTTCGGCTTCGGCGAAGCGGTCCAGCTGCTGCAGCGCCAGGACCTCGCCCGCGAGATAGGTGGTGCCGCCGAGCGCCCGCAATGCCTGATAGTGCCCGCGAGCCGATGCGTGTCTACCTTCGGCGGTGCCGGCCTCCGCCAGCGCCTGCAGTGCCAGGAGTTGCGTGCGTTCGTCGCCGAGCGCACGCCCGCGTGCGAGCGCCGCCTCGCCCGCTTCGATGGCGTCCCTCGCGGTCCCGGTGCGGGTGAGCACCAACGCCTCGACGGCCGCCAGACGGGCCACACAGCGTGGGGACAGCCCGGGACGGGCCCGCGCCTCGACGACTCGCCGGTCGATCTCGGCGAGCCGACCGGTCAGCCAAAGTGCCTGGGCGGCAAGCGATTGCAGATGGGTTCGCGCGTTGGTGTCGGAGGTCGCGGCGAGCAGCGCATCGATAACGCTGACCGCATCGTTGCCGCGCTGGGCGCGGATCAGAATCTCCGCGCACTGCTCGCCGATCTCGAACCGCCGACTGTCGTGGGGATCCAGCAGTTCGAATGCCTCGACGATCAGCCCCGCGGCGACCGCGGGCATGGTCAGCGATGTCTGTGCGGCGGCGGCGCGCAGGATCTCGACCACCTCAGGATCGCCGTACCGGGCCCCGGCGCTGGCATGGGGTGCCGCGGCCACCGCGCCCTTGCCGGATGCGACAAGATATTTCGCGCAGCGCAGATGCAGCTCGCGGCGCCGTGCGGCGGGCACATTCTGATAGCTCGCTTCGCGGATCAGGTCATGGGCGAACACGATGTGGTCGCGATCGTCGGCCAGCAGACCGCGCTGATGCGCCTCCCGTCGCCATGCCCCGATTACCGCAACCGAGGATTCGCCGAGCAGCTCGGCGGCGTCGGACAGATCCAGCGGCCGCCCCCAGACCGCGGCGAGCTCGATCAGCTCGCCGGTCCCCGCACCGAGGCCGTGCAGGCGGGCGTCGATGGCGGCGGCGAATGACGCCGGGATGTCGTCGGCACCATCTCCGGCGGCCACCCCGGCCAGCAGCTGAACCGCCAGGAACGGATTGCCGCCGACGGCGTACAGGCGCTGGCGCGTCAGGCCTTCCGCGGGCCCGCCCAGGTAGTCGTGTGCGATCTCGTCCAGGTCGGCATCGCTGAGCGGGCGCAACACCAGGAGGTGCCGGTCGACTGTGTCGGTGCTGCCGGGGGAAACCTCGCGGCTCGCGATGAGCCAGACGACCGGGGATCCGGCGAGCCGGCCCGGCAGGGTGTCGAGGGCGAATTGGGTCACCTGGTCCGCCCATTGGGCGTCGTCGATCACGATCAAGACGGGTGTACGCGCCGAAAGGCCCTCGAGTACCGAGGCGATGCGGTCGATGAGCCACAGCGGCTGATGGTGCAGCGGCGCCAGTCCCATGAAGGTGTCGGCGTCCAACAGCGGGCTGGGTCCAGACCGCAGCGCGACGAGCAGCGGTGCCCCGGCGGCGATCTGGTGGAGCTCCTCGGCTTTTCCGGATCCGACGGCGAAGCCGGCGTCGGCCGCCTGCGCGGCGATGGCCTGCACCAGGGCGGTCTTACCGATTCCCGGTTCGCCGCACAGATGGATGACCGCGCCTCGGCCGGTCTCCTCTACCTGCTGTAGCACGGCCGCGACAGCGATCAGCTCGCAGTCACGGCCGCGCAAAACGTCAACCATTGCCGTTAATAACCGTCGACGTCCCTCATCGCTTCCCCCGTCACGCGATACTGACTCCCATGGCTGATCGCAATGTGCTCGGCGGTCCCCTCGAACCCTGCGGAACCGACCCGATGACGGGGTTCTACCGCGACGGCTGCTGTTCGACCGGCCCCGAGGACGCCGGGCGGCACACCATCTGCGCGGTCGTGACGGCCGAGTTCCTGGAACACCAGCGCTCGATCGGCAACGACCTGTCGACCCCGATGCCGCAGTACCGCTTCCCCGGCCTGACGCCGGGCGACCGGTGGTGTGTCACCGCGCTGAACTGGTTGCGCGCCCACACCGACGGCCACGCCGCGCCCGTGGTGTTGGCCTGCACCCACGAACGGACCCTGGACGTGGTCCCGTTGGAGACCCTGCAGGAGTACGCCGTCGACGTGCCCGACGACATCGGCAGCCTGTGATCAGAAGTATCCGTTGGCCGGCGGCCACGCGCCGTTGACCACGTAGTTACCTGCCGCGTGGGCCTTGTAGGCCAGCGGGCTGTGGGTGGAGACCGTGCGGACGTTGCGCCAATGCCGGTCGAGGTTGAGTGCGCGGGCGGTGGCCGAGGCGCCACCGGTGTCGAAGAGCCGTTCGGCGGCGGCCAGGGTCAGCTTCTCGGCGATCAGCTGTGCCTCGGCGACGACGATCGCCACCCGGGCCAGTTCGTCGGCATCGCCGATGCGACCCGAGTCGACGACGGCGTCGAGGGCGTCGGCCGCGCTCAGCACCAGCGCCTCGGCGGCGGAGGCGTTCGCCGCGATCTCGCCGACCGCGTGCAGGGTGAACGGGTCGGCGTTGGCGGTGTCGGCCAGCGAATGCGAGGCGGGACGCGCCTTGGTCTGCACGTACCACACGGCGTCGTCGCGGGCCGCTGCTGCGATACCCGCGGCCACCGCGGCCAGATACAACTGAAGGAACGCCGTGCTGTGGCCCAGATGCTTCCCGTCGGACACGGTGGTCACCTCGTGCGGGCGGACCTCCACATTGGTGAACCGGGTGCCGCCGCTGGCGGTGGTGCGCTGGCCGAAACCCTCCCAGTCGTCGAAGAGTTCGACGCCGTGCCGGTCGACCGGCACGATCGCCTGCAGGTCGCGGCCCTCGACGTCGCTTGCCGACACCGCGATCAGATCCGCGAAAAGCGTTCCGGTGGAATAGAACTTGTAACCGTTGAGCCGCAGCACGCCCGCACCGTCGGCGAGCAGTGTGGTGTCCGCCCCGGCCGGCGTCTTGCCTTTCGCGTCGGTGATCGCGTTGCCGACGACCACACCTGCGTTGACCCGCGGGAACCACTCTTCGCGTTCGGCTTCGGTGGCGCGGTTGCTCAGCAGTCGCTCGGAGAAGCCGAAATGCGGCCGAAGTGCCTGGGCCACATTGGAACTGCCGCGCGCGATGCGGATGACGGCGGTCAGCACGTCGCGCACCGAACCTCCCGGACCGCCGTAGCGAGCCGGGACCCGCAGGGCCAGCACCCCGGTCTGGCGGATCGCCTCGACGGCGTCGTACTGCAGCACCCGGTCTCGCTCGGCGGCGGCGTCGCCGCCACGCAGCTCCTCGACGACGGCAGTGAGCCGGTCGAGCCGGTCGGCGGGTGTGCCGTCCAGCGGGTCAGTGGTGAACCTCGGGCGCGGAGCCACCGGCCGGACTGCCTCGCTCATGAATCTCCCCGGTAGTGGCTGATGATGTGGTCGGCAAAGCGGTCCAGTTCGGATTCGATCGGCTGGAACTGCAGCATGAACAGCTCGATGCCGGCCGCGTGGAAGGCGTCGATGCGCTCGATCACCTGCTCGTAGCTGCCGACCAGACCGGCCAGCGTTCCGCCGTTGGAGCCGATGCGAGAGGTGCCCGCAAGAACCTTGTACATCGCGGTGTTCGGATCGGTGCCACTGGAGATCTCGGGGCGCGATTCGGCGTCGATCAACGCCTGCAGGTGAGCTTCCTCGGCCTTGGCCTCCGCTTCGGTTTCGCGCGCGATCACGAAGGCCGACAACCCGAATCGCAACGGCCCGCGGTCGCGGGGCCGGGCGCGCAGGTCCTCGATGAGGGCGGTGGTGTCGGCAAGGGGCCTGCCGTTGATGAAGTACACGTCGCCATGGGAGGCGCCGAGCGCCCGGCCCGGTTCCGATTCGCCGCCGACGTACACCGGCGGGACATCCTTGGGCACGGGTCGCACCAGAGCCTGCTGTCCCCCGGGCCCACTGATATCGACGTGCTTACCGCTCCAGAGATCCAGGACGGTCTGCAGCCACTGCTGGGTGTAGGCGTAGCGGTCGTCGTGGGCCGGCGGATCGATGCCGAGCGCCTCGAGTTCGGGCAGGAACCAGCCGCTGACCACGTTGATCGACAGCCGCCCACCGGAGATCTCGGCGATATTGGCCGCGACCTTGGCGAACACCAGCGGATTGAACAGCAGCGGCTTGATCGCCCCGATCAGCTCGATCCGTTCGGTGGCTTCGGCCAGACCCGCCAAGGTGGACCAGGTTTCCAGCACGTCGTTCTCGGTGTCGCTGGGGTGGATCACGTGCTGGGCCACCAATGTCGCGTCGTAGCCACGACTCTCGGCGTGCACCAGAAGATCGCGGGTGCGCCGATAGCCGGCATCCGGCAGATCGTCGGGGTGCAGGCGAGCGCCGTGATTGCCATAGACCGGCGCCCACACGCCGAATCGGGGGCCGCTCATGAGGTGGTCAGGTAGCGGTGCCGCTCCCAGTCACTGACGTGACTGGCGTAGGCCTGCCATTCGCTGCGGGCGATCGCGACGAAGTCGAGCACCGAGTCCCTGCCGAGGATCTCCAGGATCGTGTCGTCCTGTTCGGTGAGCGCCAGCGCAGTGCCCAGCGAGTCGGGCAGCGGTGTGCCCTTTCCGTACAGGTTGCCCGTCCCGGCAGCCGCGGGCGGACGGCCGGCTTCCAGGCCGGCCACCACCGCGGCCAGCGCCGAGGCGATCAGCCAATACGGGTTGGCATCTGAAGCGCCCGAACGCAATTCGATGCGGGATGCACCCGGTGACTCTTCCACCAGTGAGCGGATGGCCGCGCTGCGGTTGTCCCGGCTCCAGTTCACCGTGTCGGGGGCGAATGAGTCCGGGGTGTAGCGCCGGTAGGCGTTCACCGAGTGCGCGCCGAACAGGGTGATCGCCGAAAGGTGGTCGAGCAGACCGGCGATGGCGAACAGGGTCAGCTCCCCCTCCTTGCCGTCGACCGGGGCGAAGGCCGGTTCGTCGCCGCGCCACAACGAGATGTGCAGGTGCGCAGAGCTTCCCGATTGGTCCGAGAACGGCTTGGGCATGAAGCTGGCCACCTTGCCGTGCTTTCGGGCGACCTCCTTGGCGGCGTACTTCAGCCGGGCACCGTCGTCGGCGGCGGCCAGCGCGTCGGTGTACACCAGATTGGTCTCCACCTGGCCGGGCCCGTATTCCGTCTGGACCCCTTCCAAGCGGGTGAACGCGCCGAGGGTGTCGTGCAGGTCGGAGAGCAACGGATCCAAGCCGTTTGCGTTCTGCAGCGAGTAGGCCTGGATGTCGTTCTGGATCGGCGAGCCGTCGGGCTGCAGAAGATAGAACTCGAACTCGACACCCACCTTCGCGGTGAAGCCCAGCGAGCCCAGCCGCGCGATCACCCTGCGCAGCACCCCGCGCGGATCAAGCAGCGATGGCGACCCGTCGGGACGAACGATGTCCGAAATCACGTGCCCCACACCGGCACGCCACGGCAGTGGCTTGTAGGTGGAGAAATCGGGGATGGCGTGAACGTCGGGATAGCCGTCGTCCCAGTTGGTCAGCCGCAGGCCGTCGATCACGGTACCGTCGGTGTTCCACCCCAGCGCCGCTTCGCAGAATGCGAATCCGTGCTTGGCGCGGTCGATGAATTGCTTTGCGGGGATGCGCTTTCCGGCGGCATGGCCGAAGGGGTCGCTCCAGGCCACCTCGACCTCGGTCAGCGAACCGTCATGCAGCCGGCGCAACAGCTCCGCCTCGGCATCGTGCACCTGCGTCACTGTCGGGGCCTCCTAGGACACGAGAATCAAGTCGGGTGGCCACCACACTCTCCCGTGGGCCGGTGAGGGGAAAAGGTTTAGCGTCGGCGTGAGCGCAACTAACGTGCGCGGAATTTGATTCGCGCTGAGCGTAGACATTCACAGCGGGTTCCCAGCAGGCAAAGGTATCCGAGTGTCCGTATTCGTCGACGTAGCGCCCGCCGGCGCCACCAAACCGCCCGGCGGCAGCAGGTGGCCCGGGTGGCTGACTCGCCTCGCGCTTCCCCTCCTGTCGCTGCTGGTGTTCTTCGGCGTCTGGCAGTTCGCGGCGGCCAGCGGGATCTGGAACCAGACCTTCGTGCCGTACCCGAGCACGGTGTGGCGAGCCTTCGTCGACGTGTCGACCACCCACGACGGGGTGCGCGGCTACGCGGGTTACCTTCTGGCCGAACACCTCTACATGACGCTGCGTCGCGTCTTCGCCGGTGTCGTCATCGGTGTGGCCGCCGGCCTGCTCCTCGGCCTGTTGATGGGCTCGATTCCCTGGGTCCGCAGCGTGCTCGAACCGTGGCTGACGTTCTTACGGGCGCTGCCCCCGCTGGCCTACTTCTTCCTGCTCGTCATCTGGCTCGGCATCGACGAGGCACCCAAGGTCACCCTGCTGGCATTGGCCGCGCTGCCGCCGGCGGCGGTCGCCACCACCGCGGCTGTCGTGGCCGTGCCGGTCAGCCTTGTCGAGGCCGCCCGCGCGCTGGGCGCGTCACGACGTGATGTGGTGCGCGACATCGTCATTCCCTCGGCTCTTCCGGAGACGTTCACCGGAATCCGGCTGGCAGTCGGGATGGCCTACTCCTCGGTGGTCGCCGCCGAGTTGTTCAACGGCATTCCCGGCATCGGCGGTCTGGTCAAGGACGCCAGCAATTACAACAACACTCCCGTGGTGCTCGTCGGCATCTTCGCCATCGGCGTCTCGGGGCTCGTGATCGACGGTCTACTGCGCGCTGTCGAGCGTCGCGCCGTCCCTTGGAGAGGAAAGGTATGAACTTCAGCAAGCTCATCGCCGTGGCTGCCGCCGCCGTCACCATGATCGGCATGGCCGGCTGCTCGGTCGATCACTCGAAGTCGGAGGCGGGCAAGCCCACGCTCCGGATCGGGTATCAGACCTTCCCCAGCGGCGATCTGATCGTCAAGAACAACAGATGGCTGGAAGACGCGCTGCCGGACTACAACATCAAGTGGGTCAAGTTCGACTCGGGCGCCGACGTCAACACCGCGTTCATCGCCAAGGAACTCGACTTCGGCAGCCTCGGCTCGAGCCCGGTCGCTCGCGGTCTGTCGGCGCCGCTGAACATCCCCTACAGCGTCGCGTTCGTGCTCGACGTCGCCGGTGACAACGAGGCGCTCGTCGCCCGTAACGGCAGCGGTATCAATTCGATCGCCGACCTGAAGGGCAAGCGGGTCGCCACCCCGTTCGCCTCGACCGCGCACTACAGTCTGCTCGCCGCACTGGCCCAGAACGGGTTGTCGCCCAGCGAAGTTCAGCTGATCGACCTGCAGCCGCAGGCGATTCTCGCGGCCTGGGAGCGCGGTGACATCGAGGCCGCATACACCTGGCTGCCGACGCTGGACCAGTTGCGCAAGACCGGCAAGGACCTGATCACCAGCCGTCAGCTGGCCAAGGACGGCAAGCCGACGCTGGACCTGGCCGCGGTGGCCAACTCCTTTGCCAAGGACCACCCCGAGGTCGTCGACGTCTGGCGCAAGCAGCAGGCCCGGGCACTGACCGTCATCCACAACGACCCGGCCGCGGCGGCCAAGGCCATCGCCGCCGAAATCGGTTTGTCACCAGCCGATGTCGAGGGCCAGCTGAAGCAGGGCGTGTATCTGACCCCGCAGGAAGTGGCCTCCCCGCAGTGGCTGGGCAGCCAGGGCAGCCCCGGCAACATCGCGGCCAACCTGCAGAGCGCGTCGCAGTTCCTGGCCGACCAGAAGCAGATCCCGGCGGCCGCACCCCTCAAGACATTCCAGGACGCCATCTATACCCAGGGGTTGCCGGATGTCGTCACCCAGTAGGACGGCGGCCGCGTCGGCGCCGGTGTCGTCTGCGCACACCGACGGCGGAATCCAGGTTCGGCACGTCGAGCACCGCTACGGCACGACGACGGCGCTGGGACCGGTCGATCTCGACGTCGAACCCGGCTCGTTCCTGGTCCTGGTCGGCGCATCGGGTTGCGGCAAGAGCACATTGCTACGCCTGATCGCCGGCTTCGAATCACCGAGTAGCGGTGAGATCACGGTGTCCGGTCGGCGACCGGTGCCCGGCCAGACCGCCGGGGTGGTGTTCCAGCAGCCGCGGCTGTTTCCGTGGCGCACGGTCGGCGGCAACGTCGAGTTGGCGCTCAAGTACGCGGGCACTCCCCGAGAGCACCGGACCGCACGGCGCGATGAACTCCTGCACCGCGTCGGGCTGGAAGACATGGCACACCGCAAGATCTGGGAGATCAGCGGGGGCCAGCAGCAGCGCGTCGCGATCGCTCGGGCGCTGGCGTCCGAGCGGCCGGAGACCTCGCTGCTGTTGCTCGACGAACCGTTCGCCGCCCTGGACGCCCTGACCAGGGAGCGCCTGCAGGAAGACATCCGTGAGGTGAGCGCGGAGTCGGGGCGTACGACCGTCTTCGTCACTCACAGTGCCGACGAGGCCGCGTTCCTCGGCTCACGCATCGTGGTCCTGACCCATCGCCCGGGGCGGGTCGCCCTCGACCTCTCGGTCGACCTGCCCCGTAGCGGGATCGACCCCGACGAGCTGCGACGCAGCGCCGAATACGTGCGGTTGCGCCAGGAGGTCAGCCGGGCCGTCAAGGCCGCCGCGGCGTGACCGCGAGTGTGAACGACTTGCGAGATTTCGCGCGATTTCTCGCAGAGGTTTCACTTTCGGCGGTCCGGGCCGGCCCACTCGACGTCGAACTCTGCGCCAGGGCCGGGTAGAACCGCGTTACCTCACCTGACAAAGAAGACTGGGCGTCTGGTAAAACTATCTAAGTAAATTGCCGGACGTCGAGCCAAGGGGGCTTGGTGAGCACGCCCACCGTAGAGCGCGAAGTCACTACCGAGCCGCCACAGCGTGCGGCTTTGGCCAAGTGGATCCGCCGGCTTGCGGTGCCGATCATCCTGGCCTGGATCGGCCTGATCATCGTGCTGAACGTGGTCGTTCCACAGCTCGAAGAGGTCGGCAAGCTGCGGGCGGTCTCGATGTCGCCGAAGGATGCGCCGTCGGTGATCGCGATGATGCGCTCGGGCAAGGTCTTCGAGGAGTCGGACTCCGACAGCTCGGCGATGATCGTCCTCGAGGGCGACAAACCGCTGGGCCAGGACGCACGCCAGTTCTACCTGGACATGCTCGCCAAACTGCGGGCCGACAAGGTCCATGTGCAGCACATCCAGGACTTCTGGGGTGATCCGCTCACCGAGGCCGGTGCCCTGAGCACCGACCAAAAAGCCGTCTACGTACAGGTGAACCTCGCCGGCAACATGGGCGAGACGCTCGGCAACGACTCGGTGGAGGCGGTCCAGAAGATCGTTCGAGGTCTGTCGCCGCCGCCTGGCGTCAAGGTCTTCGTGACCGGCGGGCCGGCATTACAGGCCGACCAGCAGCTCGCCGGTGACAAGAGCATCCGCATCATCGAGATGACGACCATCGCCGTCATCCTCATCATGCTGCTGTTCTTCTACCGGTCGATCATGACCGTCGTCCTCGTTCTGGTGATGCTGATCTTGGGTCTGACGGTGACCCGCGGCGCGGTGGCGTTCCTGGGCTATCACAACCTCATAGGCCTGTCGCCATTCGCAACCCAGCTGCTGGTGACACTGGCGATAGCCGCGACAACCGACTATGCGATCTTCCTGATCGGGCGATATCAAGAGGCCCGTTCGATCGGCGAGAGCAAAGAGGACGCCTACTACACGATGTACCACGGCACCGCGCACGTGGTGCTGGCCTCGGGCATGACGATCGCCGGTGCGACGTTCTGCCTGTCGTTCACCCGGTTGCCGTACTTCAAGTCGCTGGGTGTTCCGCTCGCCGTCGGCATGGTGGTCGCCGTGGTCTCGGCGCTGACGCTGGGCGCTGCGATCGTCACGGTGGCCAGCCGGTTCGGATTGCTGGAGCCCAAGCGCGCCATGCGGATCCGGTTCTGGCGCAAGCTCGGCGCGCTCGTCGTGCGCTGGCCGGCGGGCGTTCTGTTCGCGACGATCTTGGTCGCCCTGATCGGTCTCATCACCCTGCCGGGCTACCGACCGAACTACAACGACCGCCAGTACCTGCCCGCCGACCTACCCGCGAACGAAGGCTTCGCCGCCGCCGAGCGGCACTTCCCGATCGCGCGGATGAACCCCGAGATGCTGTTGCTCGAGACCGACCAGGATCTGCGCAACTCCTCGGACTTCCTGATCATCGAGCGCATCAGTAAGGCCATCGCCAAGGTGCCGGGTATCGGCCGGGTGCAGTCGATCACCCGACCCGCCGGAAAGCCGTTGGAGTACAGCACGATTCCCGCCCAGATCGCCATGGGCGGCACTGGACAGACGATGAACCGCTCGTACCTGCAAGACCGCATGGCCGACATGCTCAAACAGGGCGAGGACATGCAGAACACCATCAACACGATGACGCAGATGATCAACTTGATGGAGCGGCTCAGCGACACCATGCACGGCATGGTGACCCAGATGGACGGGATGTACGTCGACATCGCCGACCTGCGTAACCACATCGCCGACTTCGACGACTTCTTCCGGCCGATCCGCAATTACCTGTACTGGGAACCGCATTGCTACGACATCCCGCTGTGCTGGGCGACGCGATCGGTGTTCGACACGATCGACGGGGTCGACACCATGGTCGACGACATCCAAGAGCTGCTGCCGGACATGCACCGGCTGGATGCCATGATGCCGCAGATGATTCCGCTGATGAAGTCGTCGATCGAGTCGATGAAGCGGATGCGGATCATGATGCTGACCCAGCAAGCCACCCAGGCCGGCCAGCAGGATCAACAGGCCGCGTTGAGCCAGAACCAATCGGCGATGGCCAGTGCATTCAACGACGCGCTCAACGACGACACCTTCTACTTGCCGCCGGAGATCTTCGACAACGACGAATTCAAGCGCGGCATAAAGAATTTCATCTCCCCGAATGGCCACGCGGCGCGCTTCATCATCTCCCACGAGGAAGACCCGCTCTCGGCCGACGGCATCAACCGGATCGACGCGATCAAGGCCGCCGTCTTCGAGGCCATCAAGGGCACGCCGCTGGAAGGCTCGAAGGTTTATCTGGGCGGCACCGCGTCGACCTTCAAGGACATGCAGGAAGGCAATGAGTACGACCTGCTGATCGCCGGCGTGGCTGCGCTGTCGCTGATCTTCATCATCATGTTGATCATCACGCGCGCCATCGTGGCAGCCGCGGTGATCGTCGGCACCGTGGTGCTCTCTCTCGGGGCGTCTTTCGGCCTGTCCGTGCTGCTGTGGCAACACATCCTGGGTATGGAGTTGCAGTTCATGGTGATGGCGATGGCCGTCATCATCCTGTTGGCGGTCGGCGCCGACTACAACCTGCTGCTGGTCGCCCGGATGAAGGAAGAGATACCGGCAGGCATCAACACCGGCATCATCCGCGCGATGGGCGGCAGCGGTTCGGTGGTGACGGCCGCCGGCCTGGTATTCGCGTTCACGATGATCTCGATGTCGGTCAGCGCCATGGTGGTGGTCGCCCAGGTGGGCACGACGATCGGCCTGGGCCTCCTGTTCGACACCCTGGTGGTGCGGGCATTCATGACACCGGCGATCGCCGCACTGATGGGGCCGTGGTTCTGGTGGCCGAAGATCGTGCGACCCAAGCCGCTGTCCACGCGTCCGCACGGCGAATTACTGCGCTAACTGCGCTAACGATCTGATCGACGTCCCCCGGGACGCGTCGCGGTCTGCTATGACTGTCGCCGTGGGGACTGACACCGAGGTGCCGCATCGGCACGGTGAGCTCTCCGCCGATCAGCCACGGCGACCGGGGGTTGCCCGGTGGATCCGCCGGTTGGCGGTGCCGATCATCCTGGGCTGGCTCGTCCTCATCGGCCTTCTCACCGTGTTCGTCCCGTCGCTGGACGTCGTGGGCGAGGAGCGGGCGGTGTCGGTGTCTCCCAAGGATGCCCCCGCGGTGATCGCGATGATGCGCTCGGGCAAGGTCTTCGAGGAATCCAGTACCGACAGCGCCGCGATGATCGTGTTGGAGGGCGACCGCCCCCTGGACAACGACGCGCGCCGCTACTACGGCGAGTTGGTCGCCGCCCTGCGGGCCGACACCACCCACGTCAAGCATGTCCAGGATTTCTGGGGCGATCCGCTCACCGAGGCCGGTGCGCTCAGCGCCGATCAGAAGGCCGTCTACGTCCAGGTCGCGCTCGGCGGGAACATGGGTGAATCCCTGGGCAACGAGTCTGTGGCGGCGGTCCAGAAGATCGTCAAGGACATGCCTCCGCCCCCGGGCGTCAAGGTCTTCGTGACCGGCGGCTCGGCCATGCAGGCCGACCAGCTGCTGGAGGGCGCCAAGAGCATTCAGGTGGTGAAGATCGCCACCATCGCCGTCATCATCTTCATGTTGCTGTTCTTCTACCGTTCGGTCGTCACCGTCGGGCTCGTGCTGGTGATCCTCGTCATGGGCCTGTCGGTGACCCAGGGTGCGGTCGCATTCCTGGCCTGGCACAACGTGATCGGCTTGACGACGTTCGTCACGCAGATCCTGGTGCCGCTCGCGCTCGCCGCGACCACGGACTACGCCATCTTTCTCATCGGCCGCTACCAGGAAGCCCGCTCCGATGGCGAGGGCCGGGAGTCGGCCTACTACACCATGTTTCGCGGCACCTCCCATGTGGTGCTGGCCTCGGGTATGACGATCGCCGGTGCGACGTTCTGCCTGTCCTTCACCCGGCTGCCCTACTTCAGCACGCTGGGTGTCCCGCTGGCCATCGGCATGGTCGTCGCGGTGCTCTCGGCGCTGACACTCGGCCCGTCGATTGTCACCGTCGCCAGCCGCTTCGGACTGTTGGAACCCAAGCGGGCCATGCGGATCCGGTTCTGGCGCAAGCTCGGCGCACTCGTCGTGCGCTGGCCCGCCGGTGTGCTGTTCGCGACGGTCATGGTCGCACTGATCGGCCTTGTCGCGATACCCGGCTACAAGCCCAATTACGATGACGCCAAGTATCTTCCGGCCGATATGCCGGCCAACCAGGGCTTGGCGGCCGCGGCGCGACACTTTCCCGCCGCCCGGATGAATCCCGAGATGCTGCTGATCGAGACCAATCAGGATCTGCGCAACTCGGCCGACTTCCTGGTGATCGACCGGATCACCAAGGCCGTCGCCAAGGTCCCCGGTATCGGCCGCGTGCAGTCCATCACCCGGCCTGACGGAAAGCCGCTGAAATACAGCACAATTCCAGCTCAGATGAGCATCAGCGGGTCGCTGCAGACGATGAACCGCTCCTACATGCAGGACCGGATGGCCGACATGCTTGTCCAGGGCGAGGACATGCAGAACACCATCAACACGATGACGCAGATGATCGACTTGATGCAGAAGATGAGCGGCACCATGCACGACATGGTCGCCAAGACCGACGACATGTACGTCGATATCGCCGACCTGCGCAACCACATCGCCGACTTCGACGACTTCTTCCGCCCGCTCCGCAATTACCTGTATTGGGAGCCGCACTGTTTCGATATCCCGCTGTGCTGGGCGGTGCGGTCGACGTTCGACTCACTCGACGGAGTCGACACCATGACCGACGACATCCAAGAGTTGCTTCCCGACATGCATCGGCTCGATTCGGTTATGCCCCAGATGATTCCGCTGATGAAGTCGTCGGTCGAGTCGATGAAGCGGATGCGGATCATGATGCTGACACTGCAGGCGTCGCAGTCCGGGATGCAGGATCAGATGGCCGCGCTGAACGAGGATTCCTCGGCCATGGCTGCCGCGTTCAACAACTCGCTCAACGACGACACGTTCTACGCCCCGCCGGAGATCTTCGACAACGAGGTGATCAAACGGGGCATGAAGAACTTCATCTCCCCCGACGGCCACGCGACCCGCTTCGTCATCTCCCACGAGGACGACCCGATGTCGGAGGCGGGTATGAGCCGTATCGACGCGATCAAAGCCGCCGTCTTCGAAGCCATCAAGGGCACGCCCCTGGAAGGCTCCACGGTCTATCTGGGCGGCACCGCATCGGCGTTCAAGGACATGCAGGACGGCAACAAGTACGACCTGCGGATCGCCGGGCTGGCGGCGCTGTCGTTGATCTTCATCATCATGCTGCTGATCACCCGCAGCCTGGTCGCGGCGGCGGTGATCGTCGGCACCGTCGTGCTGTCGCTGGGGACGTCGTTCGGGTTGTCGATCCTGGTGTGGCAGCACATCCTCGGGATGCCGCTGCAATTCGTCGTGATCGCGATGGCCGTCATCATCCTGTTGGCCGTGGGCGCCGACTACAACCTGCTGCTGGTCGCCCGGATGAAGGAAGAGATACCGGCCGGCATCAACACCGGCATCATCCGCGCCATGGGCGGCAGCGGCTCGGTGGTGACGGCCGCCGGCCTGGTGTTCGCGTTCACGATGATGGCGATGTCGCTGTCCAGCATGATCGTGGTCGCTCAGGTCGGAACCACGATCGGCCTGGGCCTGCTGTTCGACACGCTGGTGGTGCGGGCGTTCATGACGCCGTCGATCGCCGCGCTGATGGGCCGCTGGTTCTGGTGGCCGCGAACCGTGCGGCCCCGGCCGCTCGCCACCCGGCACAGCGGCAAGCTGCTGCGGTAGCTCTCAGCGCGGCCCCCTCCACGAGTGTGCGGTTTCGTACGCGACACGCCGCTGCCGGCGTATGGGAACGCACACTCGCGGCGCCGAATTAGGCCGCGAGCTTGACCCGGATCAGCGTCGCCAGATCCCGCCCAGCACGCTGCAACGGGATTGCCGATCGAGCCGCGATCGCCATAATGACCGCGCCTTCAATGGTCGCGACCACGGTGGTGGCCAGGTCCTCGGCGGACTCCGGCTCGAGTCCGGCTCGTTCCAACGGCCCGGCGATGAGGCGCACCCACTGCGTGAAGGCATTCGCCGCCGCCTGAGCCGCCGCAGGCGCCTCTGTACCACCCAAGGTGGCGGCGACCATCGGACATCCGGCGCAGTAATCATCGCCGGCCAGCGCAGCCTCCCACGCCCCGACGAACGCCTCGACGGAGGCGATCGGGTCTCCATCGGCGACCATCTCTTCGAGCATCGAGGTAAACCCAGCCGCAGCGGATTCCGTTGCGGCTGCGACCAATTCGGGCTTTCCATTGGGGAAATTCAGATAGAGGGTCCGGCGCGCCAGCCCGCTGTTCTCGAGGATCTGCGAGACGCTCGCGCTGCCCACTCCGCGCCGGCGCACAAGCGCGATCGTGGTGTCGATGAAGCGTTGTCGAGCAGACATCGCAGTCTCCGTCCGTTGCACTAGACCAATCAGTCTACTATCCTCACAGTCATAGTAGATCGATCGGTCTACTTGATCGAAGAGGGAGACCGTCATGAGCACGGCCAATCAGGCACTACGAAAGTTTCGCCGCGAGCGGTTCGTCGGTCGCTACGTCGCGAACCCGACTGTCGCGCTGCTCGGACGCCTTGGCTTGCGCACCACGTTCGCGACGGAACTACAGACCATGGGCCGCAAGTCGGGCCAGTGGCGGCCGGTGCCCGTGTCGGCACGCTTCGACGAGACCGGCGCGTGGGTGATCTCCCAGCACGGGCGGCGGTCCGGATGGGCGCTCAATGTTGCCGACGACCCGAATGTCCGCATCCGGCAGGGCAATCGATGGCGAAGCGGTACAGCACGTTTCGTTCCCGATGACGACCCGGCCGCGCGAGCACGGACCTTTGCCACGTCCGCGATGCTGACGCCCCTGGTGACCGCCACGTTCAAGGCACTGCAGTCCGACCCCATCAGCGTTCGGATCGACTTCACCGACTGACCTAGAACTGGGGCTAGGGTGACTCAGGCGGACTCCTGAGACACCTGTGACAGAGCTTTCCAGATCCGCTCCCGACACCCGCCCACGGGCGTCGTCCGATGTCCCCGCGATCCCTTATGTTGGACCGTCCGACCAACTACATCGAGGGGGAAACGGCGTGGACGACGACACCACCTTGTCGGCCGCAGACCTCCTCGAAATCAATCGCGACATCCAGGGCTCCCCCACGATCCGGCTGCTGGCCACGCTCAACCTCGGCGGCTACGCCACCTTGATGGAACGCCATCTGAGCGACGGCGTGATCCCGGAGACCGAGCTGGTGGTGCGCCTGGAACGCGACCTCGACGACCTCGGCCGCCCCGGCGGTGAGCAGTCCGGCCTCGGCCTGATCAAGAGCTGGGCCAGCCAGGGCTGGCTGCACCGGGTGGCCGACCAGCGCAGCGGTATCGAACGCAACCTCTGCTACCTCACCCAGGACGCCCGACGCGCCCTGGACTTCCTGCGCGGACTGCGCCGCCAGGACACCATCGCCACCGGTGGGTCCATCAACGGCATCGCCGCCCGGCTCAAGCAGATCGCCCTGCGCGTCGGCAACGACCCGGTCCGCATCCGCGCCGGCATCCAGGCCGAGATCGAGGCGCTGCAGGCCGAGCTCGACGCCCTGGAACGCGGCGAGGACCTCGGCGATCGCTCCGCCGACGTCGATATGACCGACATGTACGACGAAGCCCACGCCATCGCCCTGCAGATGGAACGGCTGATCACCGACATCGGCCAGTACGGCACGATGATCGAGCGGGCCACCGCAGCCCTGGACGAGCCGATCGACTCCAACCTGGCCTACCGCGACCGGCAGCGGCAGATGTACGCCGACTACCAGGCCGCCTGGGACTCCCAGGGCCGCGACAGCCACCGCGCCTTCCTGCGGATGATCAACGATCCCGATCAGCGCGCCGAGTTCGAGGCCGACGTCCTGGCCGTCGCCCACGCCCTGCCCGCGCTGGACCCCGCGCTGCGCAAGGTGATGGCCGGGTTCTTCGAGCTCGTCGGCCAGCAGATCGACGAGGTGGAGCGCATCCAGCAGCGCTGCGCCCAGCGGGTCAAGCGGTTCACCGCGTTCGGAACCCTGGAACAGAGCCGCGGGGTGGCCCGTCAGCTGGGCGACGCGATCGGCGCCGCACGAGCACTTCTCAAGAGCTCGCTCACCGACTCGCGCCTCGACATCGAGCTCCCGCTGGCCCGGCACGCCATCAGTTCGATTGGCGCACTGAGCTTTCGGATCGGCGACCTGTCCAATCCCAAGCCCGCCCAGGCCGCGGAGGGCGAGCTCGACCTGTCCAGCTTCGCCGCGCTCACCACCCAGGTCGACGCGCCCGCGATGTCGGAGATGATCAACACCGCGATCGACGCGGGCGGGCGGCTGTCCCTGCCCGACGCTGTGGAGATGTTGGATGCCGCGTATCTGGGTCATGTCATCGTGTTGTGGTCCTGGGCGCTCAAACAACCGGACGCGGCGGCGCCGGCGGAGTCGGTCACCGTGCGGTTCCAGTCGCTGGACGGACGTGACCGCGAGATGGAGGTTCCACACCTGGTGTTCACCGAACCGATCTCCAGCCTGTTGGGAGCCAGCGCATGACGACAACCGACGCCGATATCGATTTCAACGCGCTGCCCCAGGTCGACCAGACCGCCCGCACCCCGCACCAACGGCGTCCGCGCTTCGACGGCGACGTCAGCGAGCTGCCCGACCGGGCCTGCTGGGCACTGCAACAGCTACTCACCCGCCGCTACATCAGCGCCGAAGCCGACCAGGACCTGTACAGCTGGGTGCTGGAATACCGTGCGCAGCTGTCGGTGCGCTTGAGCGAGCTCGATCTGATGCTGCGGATCGTGGACGGCACCGATATCGCATTCATCGAACAGGCGCGCTACGAATCCGCAAGGGGCGTCAAGCTTTTGCGCCGCGAACCGCTGGGTACCTACGACTCCATCCTGGCGCTGCACCTGGCGCAGATGATGCGCGCCGCAGGCGGCCAGGCCGTGCTGATCAGTCGTGACGAGGTGCACGGGCTGTTCGCCGGCGTGCTCAACGACGTCGACCGCGACACCGTCACCTTCACCGCCCGCATCGACGCCGCGATCGCCCGCCTTGCCGGGCTCGACATCTTGCGCAAGACCCGCGACGACGAAGACAGCTACACCATCAGCCCGGTGATCAACGCCGTGATGACCGCTTCGGTGATCGCCGAGTTGCAGCAGCAGTTCGAACTGCTGCTGTCCGGCGGCGCCACACCGGAGCGCGACGAACAGGAGACCCAGCTTGATGGCTGAACAGTTCCACTTGTCGCGACTGCAGGTCATCAACTGGGGTGTGTTCGACGGGTACCACGACATCCCGTTCAGCGACGGCGGCGCCCTGATCGCCGGCGCCTCCGGCAGCGGGAAATCGTCTCTGCTGGACGCGATTTCGCTCGGCTTCCTGCCCTTCAACCGGCGTAACTTCAATGCCTCCGGCGATAACACCGCCGCCGGCTCCAGCGCGGGGCGTCGCACCGTCGACAAATACGTGCGCGGGGCGTGGGGGCAGCGCAGCGACGGCGGCACCAGCAAGGTGATGTACCTGCGCGGGGAAGGCACCGCATGGTCGGCCATCGCGGTCAGCTACACCTCCAACACCGGCCGGACCGTGACCGGGCTGGTGCTGAAATGGCTCACCGGTGAATCGCGCTCGGATTCGTCGAGCCGGTTCGTGTTGGCCGACGGACCGCGCGATATCGAGGACGTCTGCAACCGCTGGGCGGCAGGGCGTTTCGACTCCGGGGTGTTCAAGGACGACGAATGGCGGTTCTCCACCAAGGTGGAATCGCAGTATCTGGCCCAGCTGTACGCCACCATCGGGATCCGCGCCTCCGACGCCGCCCAGCAGCTGCTCGGCAAGGCCAAGTCACTGAAAAGCGTTGGTGGACTGGAACAGTTCGTCCGGGAATTCATGCTCGACGAGCCCAGCAGCCTGACCCGGCTGCCCGAAGCCCTCAAGCAGATCGACCCGCTGGTCGAGGCCCGCGAGCTGCTGGCCGTCGCCCAGCGCAAGCGCAAGATCCTCGGCGATATCGAGAAGATCCAGCAGCGCTACGCCTCGGAGTCCTCCGATCTGGGCATTATCGACCTGGTGGACCAGCCGATGGTGCGGGCCTACACCGACCACGTCCGGCTGGCACAGTGCTCGCCGCAGATCGCCTCGCTGGACACCACCATCGATCAGCTCGGCAACGAGTACGAGGACGTCACCCGTCAGCTGAATCTCGCGAAGGCCGAGGGTGATTCGCTCAACGCGCAGATCAGCGGATCCAGCGCCAACCTGGGACCGTTGCAGTCGCAGGTGGCCGGCGCCGAGGCGCAGGCCGAGCAGGTGTCGCGCCGGCGGGCCGCCTACGAATCGATGCTCAACGCCCAGGACATCGACGTGCCCGACGATGCCGACGAGTTCTGGAATCTGCGTGAGGAACTCGCGGGCGAAGTCACCGAACTGCTGGCCAAACTGGACCGGGGCCGCGAGGCGTCCACCGACGCCGAGTACGCCCAGAAGGCCGCGCGGATCGCCCGCGACGATGCCGCCAAGGAGCTCAAGCGGGTCGAGCACGTCGGCTCGGCCCTGCCCGAGTTCGCCATCACCATGCGCGAACACATCTGCGCCGCAGTCGGTGTCGACCCCGGCGAGCTGCCCTACATCGCCGAGCTCATGGACCTGCGACCCGACCAGAGCCGCTGGCGGGTGGCCGTGGAGAAGGTGCTGCGGGGCGTGGGACTGCGACTGCTGGTGCCCGACGAGCAGTACTCCGCGGTGCTGCGGTTCGTCAACGAGACCAACATGGGCGGGCGGCTGCAGCTGCATCATGTGCGCGCTTCGCTCGTCGGCACCGATCCGGTCGAAGCTGACCCGAACACGTTGGCTGGCAAGCTGTTTCTGGTCGACCCGACCCACCCGTGCGCGGCCGAAGCGGCCGATGTCATCGCCGCGGCGGGCGACCACATCTGCGTGGACACCCCCGATGTGTTCTCCCGGTTCCGGCGTGCGGTCACCGACGCCGGCCTGTACAAGGATTCCGACCGGCTGGCCATCAAGGACGACCGGCGTCCGCTCAAACAGTCCGATTACATCTACCAGGGTGAGCTCGCCACCAAGATCGACGCCCTGACTGTCGATCTGGCTCATGCCGAAGAGGCCTTTCAGCAGGCGCGGCGGGCCGCCGATGATATTGCGGCACAACGGCAGCAGTGGCGGGACCGGTCCGCGGCGTGCAAGGCGATCTGCGATCAGTTCCCGCAGTGGAATCAGGTCGACATCGACACCGCCGACGGGCACGCCGACCGGCTGCGCGAGCAGTACGAACTGCTGCTCGCCGACAACCCCGACATCGAGGCGCTCAACGCCCGCGCCGACGAGGTGTGGGAGGACATCCAGACGCTGATGACACGGCGCGGGGCCATCCAGACCCGGCGCGACGATCTGGACGCGCGGCGCACCCAGCTGCTCGACCTGCAGGACCGGCTGGCGCCCCCGTTCGTCTCCGAGCCGCTGACCGAGCTGCTGAACCGCTATGCCGTGCTGGTGCCGGTGTCGCTGGAGGTGCTCAATCCCGAACCGCACCGCGAGGCGGTGTTCAACACGATCCGCCGGGAACGCGAACAACTACGGGAAAGCCGCAGGCGGTCGTATGACGAATTGGCCCGGATCCTCAACACGTTCGACACCGCGTTTCCCGACGCGATCCCGAACGACAGCGAGGTCTTCGATGAGCGGGTGCACGACTACGTGGCGCTGTGTCGCCACATCGACGAGCGCGAGCTGCCCGAGGCCTACGAGCGGATGATGCGGCTGGTCACCGAGCAGGCGCCCGACGCGATCCTCACGCTGCATCGGGTGGCCGAGCAGGAGACGCGGCGGATCAGCGAGCAGATCGACCGGGTCAACACGGGTCTGGGCGCGGTCGAGTTCAACAGCGGCACCCGGCTGACGTTGCGCGCCACTCCCCGCAGCCTGACCGCGGTCGCCGAACTGACCGAGATCGTGCGGGCGATCTCCCGGCGCATCGCCGAGGTCGGTCTGGGTGACAAGCAGGCGATCCTGGACCAGTACGCCGACATCCTGCGGCTGCGCAACCGGCTCGCGTCGACGGCGCCGGAGGACAAGGCGTGGACACGGGACGCGCTGGACGTCCGCAACCGCTTCACGTTCGACTGCGCCGAATGGGATGTCCGCACCGAGGAGCTGATCCGCACGCACAGCAACGCCGGTGACAACTCCGGTGGTGAGCAGGAGAAGCTGATGGCGTTCTGCCTGGCGGGTGCGCTCAGCTTCAACCTCGCCAATCCGGAAAGCGCGGACAACAAGCCGGTTTTCGCGCAGCTGATGCTCGACGAGGCGTTCTCCAAATCCGATCCGCAGTTCGCCCAGCAGGCGCTGCAGGCGTTCCGGAAGTTCGGCTTCCAGCTCGTCATTGTGGCGACCGTGCAGAACGCCACCACGATTCAGCCCTACATCGACAGCGTGATCATGGTGTCGAAGACCGAAGCGACGAGTCGCAACGCGCGCCCGGTGGCCACCATTGCGGCCAAGACGATCTCGGACTTCACCACCCTGCGGGCCGAGATGCGCAGCACGGCGGCGCGAGAGCGGGTGCCCGCGACGGTGTGAGTCAGCCGGCGTGCAGCAGGCTGCGTTCGATCTCCTCCAGCGTGCGACCCTTCGTCTCGGGCACCAGCCGGTAGACGAAGACGAAGGCGACGGCACACACGCCGGCGAACACGAAGAAGGTGCCGGACATGCCGATCGCGCCGGCCAGCGGCAGGAAGCTCACGGACACAACGGCGTTGACGCCCCACGCGGTGGCGGCGGCCACCGCCATCCCCAGTGGGCGCACCGCCGACGGGAAGATCTCCGACATCAGCACGTAGGGCAGCGGACCCAGGCTGACCGCGAACGCGACGATGAAGATGGCCAGGCACACGATCGTCGCGAGCCCGCCGACGCTGGAATCCAGCAGCAGGCATGCCGACATAATCACCAGAGAGATCGCCATCGGCGCCAGGCCCCACAGCAGCAGCGGCCGGCGGCCGACCCGGTCGACCAGCCACATGGCCAGCACGGTGGCGGCGACGTTGATGGTGCCCAAGCCGACCGTCGCGAGGATCGGCCCGGTCTCGCCCAACCCGACCTCCCGGAAGATGACGGGCGCGTAGTACAGGATCGCGTCGATACCAGACAGATTCGTGAATACGAACAGACCGGCCGCGATGATCAGCGCGGGCCGCATGCGGCGGGTCAAGAGATCCCGGAACCGTCCGTGCCCTTGGCCGACGCCGGCACGAATGACGGAGATGTCGTCCTCGGACCAGGGTTCGCGGCTCAGCGTGTTCCAGGCGTTGCGTGCTTCGTCCTCGCGACCGGCCAACAGCAGCCAGCGCGGACTCTCCGGCAGGAAGACCAGGCCGATGAGCAGCAGTACGGCCGGAATCAGACCAAGCCCCAACATCATTCGCCAGTCACCCGAGCCGGTGAAAGCCAGGCCGACGAGGTAGCTGACCAGAATGCCGCTGGTGATGGCCAGCTGGAACGCCGACACCAGCGCACCCCGCCAGCGGCTCGGTGCCGTCTCGGCGACGTAGAGCGGCGCCACCATCGTCGCGCCGCCGACCGCCAGGCCGAGCCCGAACCGCCATGCGCCCAGCACCCACGGACCCGACGCCCACGCGCTGCCCGCCGCGCAGACGGCGAAGACGACGGCGGTGATCATCAGCGCGGGCCGCTGGCCCAGCCGCCGGGCGAGCGGACCGCCCGCGATGCCACCGACCAGGCCGCCGACCAGAACGGCGGTGACGACAGCGCCGCGGGCCAGGTCCCCGAGATGAAACTCCTCGCCGATGAATTCCAGGGCGCCCGCGATGACTCCCGTGTGATAGCCGATGAGGAATCCAGCGATGGCCGCCACCGCCGCGAGCAACGCTGCGAGACGCGTTGGGCCCTGGCTGGATTGGGGCGCTACCGACACGGCCGACGGTCCTAGCCGGCGGAGATGAGATCGGCTGCCAGGTACTCCGAGCAGCGCAGCGCGACCGCGGTGATCGTCAGGTAGGAGTTGGCCGTGCCCTGGCCGCGCCAGATGCTGGAGTCGTGTGCCGAGAGATTGCGGATGCCCCAGAACCGTCCGGCCGAATCGGTCACGCCGTCGTCGCGGGTCGCACCCATCCGCAGCCCGCCGACTTCGTGTAGCGCCGCACCGGGCTTGTTGACCTGGATCTTGTGGATCTTGCCGCCCATCAGCTCGGCGACCTTCGGCATGAAGTCCTGCATCTCCTGCAGCAGCGCGACGTCGCCGGGCGAACGGTCGTAGACGACGTGGTAGTCACGCATGCCACCCGACGTCGGATCGGCCTGGCGATAGAGCTCGAGCCGGTTGTCGCGCTGGTTGTCGGCGATGCCGAAGCAATAGCAGAGGAAGTATTCGCCGTCCTCTTCAGTGTCCAGCCACACCGTGGCGTGGTAGGGCGAGTACCACGTCTCCTTGAACGCGCCCTGCATCTGGACGTGGTACCGACGTTCGTCGGTGGGGTCGACCATGAGGTAGGCCGCCGCACTTTCCAGTGGCTTGTCGAGCTTGATCACGCTCTGCACGAAGAGGTGGTCGTCGATGTACTTGCCGAGATCGGGGCTGCCGGTGTCGAGTTCGGAGTACATGGCCAGCCGGGTCGACTGGATCGCGCCGCCGGCCAGCACGATGTGGCGTGGGTGCAGGTCGACCTTGCGGTCCCGGCGCCGGTCCAGCACCGTCACCGCCGAGATGCGGTCGCCATCCTGATGCAGGCACGTCGCGACAGCCTCGGCCACCAGTGAGACGCCGGGCCTGCCGTCGAACTGCACCAACCGACCGCTGCGCAGCAGACGGTCGATGGAACAGTCGAAGCCGCGCGCGATGTAGCCGTTTCGGGCCGCACCGGTGTCGACGCACAGCGGCACCGGACGGGCTTCGATGCCACCATCGTTGAGCGCGTCCAGCAGCCGGGCCTGGGCCGGGCTGTCCATGAACGGCGGCCGGTCGTCGCCGCCGCTGCCGGAGACGTGCATGATCTCCTCGGCCCGTTCGTAATACGGCTCGAGCTCGGCGAGATCGAACGGCCAATCCGCGAAATCCGATTCGATGAAGCGTGGTGTGCAGCCGCCCCAGAACACCGTGCGGCCACCGACCAGCGACCACGCGTTGTTGTTGGACGGCAGGATGCCTCGCGTGTTCTCGATGGTCTCGCTGTCATGCCAGGCGGTGCCGTACTTCACCAGATGGTGAATCTGCGGAACGATCTCCTCCTGGCTGCGCAGCGGCGAGGTGCCGACATGCTGGGGAAGTACCCACGGCCCGGCCTCGAGGATCACCACGCTGAGCCCCTGTTTGGCCAGAGAGAGTGCGGTGGTCACACCGGCGGTGCCACTGCCGATGACCAGACAGTCGATCTTGTCGGACGCCGCCGCGATCGAGTCCAGACTGCTCTCGACGACGCTTTCCATGATGTGCACTTCCGATGTACCTTTCCAGCGGTCAGTGAGGGGGGTCGGCGGTAATGGCAAGTCAGAGAACGGCACTCGCAACTTTGCGGAAGGCGGCGACGATGTCGTCGACGTCGCCACCGGCCAGGTTCGACGCGATGGAGAGCAGCGCGGCGCGATCGCTCATCTCGTCGCAGACCGGCAGAAGCCCACGCTTGTAGTCGATTTCGGCCGCGAAGGCGTTGGCGGGATGGGTCCACGGGAACCCCTGCTCAGAGAACGAGCGCTTGTGCACCAGGCTGGGATTGTTGAAGTACCAGTGCAACCCCCAGCCCGACATCGGCACACACGTCAGGCTCCCGGGTGGGCCTTCGATACCCTCGGCCCGCAGTGCGGCGGTGAACCTCTCACAGGTCTCGGCATCCGGGTAGGTGGTGATCAGGAACGGTCCGCTGTCCCCGGCCGGATCGATGACATTGCGGAATCCCAGACCGTCGATCTCGCTCAACGCCTTTCGGATGTCCCACTTGGCCGAGCGCATCGCACGGGTGATCTGGTCGAGCTTGCCGAGCTGCGCCAGCACCATCGCACCCTGCAATTCGGACATCCGGGCGCCCACACCCCACAGCTGGTAGCGCGGGTCCACGGTGTCCAGCCGGCCCGCGTCGTTGCGCGGATAGCCCAGATCGTGGATGGCATAGCAGCGCTTGTAGAGGTCCTCGTCCTTACAGGCGATCATGCCGCCGTCGCCGCTCGTGATGTTCTTGTTGAGCTGGAAACTGAAGATCGAGGCGTCCCCGAACGTGCCCGCCGGCTTGCCGTTCTGCGAGGCTCCGATCGCCTGGGCGCAATCTTCGAGCAGGTAAACCCCACGCCGGCTGGCGATCTCGGCGATCTCGGCATTGCGGCCCGGCGCGCCTGACATGTTGACGAAGAGGATCGCCTTCGTGCGGTCGTTGATCTTGGCCTCGGCGTCGGCCGGGTCCATACAGAAGGTGTCGTCGATGTCGACCAGCCGCGGGATCGCCCCCAGCCGGACGACCGCGCCCAGACAGCTCACCCACATGTAGCCGGGAACCAGAACCTCGTCGCCCGGGCCGACGCCCATCGCGGCGAGCACGATGTGCAGGGCTGCGGTGCCACAGTTCACCGCCAGCGCATAGGGATGGCCGAACTTCTCCTGCCACGCCGACTCCAGCCGTTCCACGCAATGTTGCGGGTCGGGGCCGTAGAAGCGGAACGGGCTCTGGGCGTCGACGACGCTGAGCACCAGATCGCGCTCTTCCTGACCGATCCAATGGGCACCCGGGAGCTCCCATGGCAGTGGCTGCGTCCGGATCGGAGTGCCGCCGTCGATCGCCAGGGTGTCGGTGCTGGGACGGTCGATTGTCATGTGAGCTTCCTTTTCGGACTCGTCACCTGCGGATTCGCAGTGAAGGTACCGCAGCCATGCCGGGTTTGGGTGCGGCTCCGGAGTAAATTTCTGGCGCTGATCAGATGCCAGTTCGCGGCCATCTCCCCGCCGAGCGTGATTGCGTCGTAGGTTGTCAGCGGGGTTTCCCGCGACAGGAAGGACCGTGATGGCCGAGGGCACGCAATGGACGTCAGAGGCGATCGACTCGATGAACGAGCTCCTGACACGAGTCGGCAACCGGGACATGACTTTCGGTTCGAATTCCGATGGCTGGGAATTTTCCATCGTGAACAAGTACGACAAACCGATCGTCGTGGGAAAGATCTCGGCGGACGACAACATTGTCGACATTGCGTTGACCGAGGTTCATTTCGACCAAGAGGTCGTCAAGGAATCTGTCACCTCCGATGACGCCGCCCACCACCTCGAGCGAATGGAGATCCCGCCCGGTGGGACGGCCAAAGTCAAGGGCGGGCGACATGCCTGGCTGACGGGTTGGCCCGCGGGCTGCGCCTTCTGGTTCAAGGAACCCGAGGGCGGCACGTTCGAGTCCTACTGCAGCATCGCCATCGAGACCTCGACATCGGTCCTCGAGCTGGGGGCGGTCACCCGATCGACCACCAGCGGCTTGGGGTCGCCGCTGGAGGCGGTCTTCCCCCCACAACAGATCGATGAGACGCAGTTCGTCTACATCCAGCGGCGTTAGGCGTGCCGACGCCTGACGTGCCAGCCCACTACCTGCTGTCATCGCACGCGCCGGCCCCTCGCACCCTGATCGAGATCCTCCACGACACCGCCGCGCGATACCCCGACGCCGCCGCGATCGACGACGGAACGGTGCAGCTGAGCTATGCCGACCTGATCGGGCGCATCGACGCCGAGGTGGCACGTCTGGGCGCTCACGGCGTCGGTCGGGGCGATCGGGTGGGCGTCCGGATGCCGTCGGGTAAGGCCGAGCTCTATGTGGCGATCCTGGCGATCCTCGCCGCCGGTGCGGCCTATGTACCGGTCGATGCCGACGATCCCGACGAGCGGGCCGCGCTGGTCTTCGGCGAGGCCGGCGTCGTCGCGGTGGTCACCGACACGGGCATCGCGGGCGCATCCCCGCGCCACGACACCGCGGCGCCGTCACCCGAGGACGATGCCTGGATCATCTTCACCTCGGGATCGACCGGCACGCCCAAGGGTGTCGCCGTCACCCACCGCAACGCCGCGGCGTTCGTCGACGCCGAAGCGCAGATCTTCCTGCAGGACAACCCGATTGGGCCCGGCGACCGGGTGCTAGCGGGACTGTCGGTCGCCTTCGACGCCTCGTGTGAGGAGATGTGGCTGGCGTGGCGGCACGGTGCGTGCCTGGTGCCCGCGCCGCGGTCCCTCGTGCGCAGCGGCCCCGACCTCGGCCCGTGGCTGGCCGGCCGCGGTGTGACCGTGGTGTCCACGGTGCCCACGCTGGCGGCGCTGTGGCCGAGTGCGGCCCTGAGCGGGGTGCGGCTGTTGATCTTCGGCGGCGAGGCGTGTCCCGCCGAGCTCGCCGAACGGCTTGCGGCCGGCGCGAACTCGGCCGGTCGCGAGGTCTGGAACACCTACGGTCCCACCGAGGCCACCGTGGTGGCGTGCGCCGCGCGGCTCGACGGTGCGGGGCCGGTGAGTATCGGGCTGCCGCTGGCGGGCTGGGATTTGGCGGTGGTCGACGCCCATGGAAACCCGGTCGGGTACGGCGAGACGGGCGAGCTGGTGATCGGCGGCGTCGGGTTGGCACGGTATCTCGATCCCGATCAGGACGCCATGAAGTACGCGGCGATGCCGACGCTGGGCTGGACGCGGGCTTACCGCAGCGGAGATCTGGTGCGCCAGCAACCCGGCGGGCTGTACTTCGTCGGACGGGCCGACGATCAGGTCAAGCTGGGCGGGCGCCGCATCGAGCTGGGTGAGATCGACGCCGCACTGATGCGGCTGCCGGGCGTGGTCGCAGGCGCTTCGGCGGTGCGCCACACCGCCAACGGCACTCCCCTGCTGGTCGGCTACATCGCCAGTGCCGAAACGGAATTCGACCTGCCGGGTGTACGCAGCCTGCTGGCCGAGACCTTGCCCGCCGCACTGATACCACGCCTGGTCCGCCTCGACGAGTTGCCCGTGCGCACGTCGGGCAAGGTCGACCGCGGCGCGCTGCCGTGGCCGCCACCGGATTCAGCAGCCCAGGAGGGTATCCGCGACGACCTCATCGCCCCGCGCGACGAGGTCGAGGAGACGCTGGCCAAGATCTGGTGCGAGACCCTGGGACTCGAAGCCGTCAGCATCCACGACGACTTCTTCGAACTCGGCGGGGATTCCCTTCTCGCGGCGCGGATCAGCATCTTCGCCAGGGCTGCCGGCTACTGGCTGACGCCGAGGGACCTCATCGACCACGTGACGCTCGCGGAGCTGGCCGAGCGAGCGCGCTCCGCGCCGCCCGCTGTCAATCTTCCTGTACCGCAAGGTGATACACCGCTGAATCCCATGCAGCAGTATTACTTCAGCTGGGCCCGCGTCAATCCCAACAAATTCAATGTCGGTTTCGTGGCGCGGTTGCCTGCCCTGCTGGATCCCGACATCCTGCGCGACGCGTTCCGATACGTCATCGACCATCACTCAGCTCTGCGGCTGCGCTTCCACCGCACGACAGACGGCCAGGTGCACGCCCGCCACGAGTTCGACACCGCCAAGCTGGAGGTGTTGGTCCGCACCGTCAAGCTGCCCGCCGGTGACGACGACCAGCAGATCGACGTCATCCACGATGAGGTTGAGCGCCTGCATGATTCACTCGATATCGACGACGGTCCCACGATCGCCGCGGTCCTGTTCGATGATCCCAATGGCACCCGGCATCACCTCGCCCTGGCCGTGCATCACCTGATCAACGACGGCAGGTCGCTGGAGATCATTCTGGAAGATCTCCGGACCGCCTACATCGCCTGCGCGCGCGGACGCGAGCCCGCTCTGCCGCCGCAGTCGACACCGTTCTTCCAGTGGGTCGACGCGCTCATCGACTATGCGCGGGGGCCGGCCGGCGACGCGCAGTGGGAGTACTGGCTGGAGCAGGCCCGCGATGTCGCCCCCTTCCCCGAGGACGATGCCGACGCGGTCGCGTTCCAGCACGACCTGGCACACCTGCGGATCCCGCTGCTGTCCCCCGACGAGGTCGACGAGGCCCGGGATCGGCTCGGCGGGCTGTTCCACCCGACCGCCATCCACGCGATCACGGCCGGGTTGGCGTTGACGGCGCACGAGATGTCCGGTCAGCGCAGCCTGGTGTTCCATCTGGCGGGCCACGGCCGCGAGACCTGCATCCCGGGCGCCGACGTGTCGCGCACCGTCGGGTGGTTCGTCACGCACACGCCGATCACCGTCCGGCTTCCGGACGGTCCCCTCGACGACCTGCCGCGCATTCTCGAGCAGGTGACCGAGCAGTGGGAGGCGGTGCCGCACCACGGGCTGGGACATAGTGCGCTGCGGTACTTTTCCGACGATCCGCGGGTTGCCGAGCTGGCCCGCTTCGATCAGGTCACGACCCTGCTCAACTACGTCGGCGATATCTGGGAAGCCAGCTATGACGGCGAGATGTTCACCCCGCCGATGTCGGCCCGGCTCGCCGATATGCAGGACAGCGTCGGGTCGGACAATCCGGCCGATTTCCACAAGCATGTATACGCGTCGTTGATGGACGACGGTCTGCGGATCGACCTGTTCTACACGCGCCCGAACCACCGACCCGAGTCGCTGGAAACGATGGCGAGCGTGCTGGCGGAGAAGATCCGCGCAATGCTGCTGACACACTGAGAATTCGTCAGGAAGTCAAACATGTTGTCGCCCATCGGGTGGTACCGTGCCCCCCATGACCTCGGAAGACTCGGTTCGGACGGACTTCGGCTTCGACTATTTCGATGACCTGAAAGCCACCGGCTATCGCGGATACCGCAAAGACGGCAACGGCGACGACAACTACCTGCCGTGGGCGGCGGGCCGGGAGTTCTGCGAGCAGAACAATGTGACGTCGGCCAACGACTGGGGCTGCGCCAAGGGGTATCTCGTCGAGGAGCTGATCGCGGCCGGGGTCGACGCCGTCGGGTACGACGTCAGCGAGTACGCCGTCGAGATCGCACGGGAGAACGGCCTGCCCTGCGAAGTCATGGGATACGAGGGGGCTGCCGACGGCCGCGGACGTGAAGTCGACGCCAACTTCTCGCTCGGATCGCTGATGTACGTCGACGAGGACAAGATTCCCGAGGTCTTGGCGGGCCTTCGCCGGCTGACCCGGCGGTATCTGCTGGCGTCGATCTTTTACGAGGGCACTCGCCAGGACCTGCCCGACGTGTGGCGCAAGACCACCCGGCCCAAGGAGTGGTGGCGCGAGCAGTTGGCCAACGCCGGTTTCGTCTTCGAGCGCGAAGAGCCGATGTTCGACGTCTTCAGCGTCAAGTAGGGCGTGCGCCAACGCTATTGAGGGGGCGCGATGAAGCTATTCGGCACACCGCGGGTGCCCCCGACTGATGTGGTGGTTGAGCTCGACACCGTGGACGAGCTGTTCTCCGTCGATCCACGCGATCTGCTGTCCGGTGCGCACCGCATCGACAGCGGGATGGACGAGCTGGTGGAGCGGTTCTTGGCGCAGCGGCAGGTATTGCCCGAGCAGCGCATCGTGCTGAACGTCGCCGGCGAGGTGCCCGAGGAAACGGCCGCGAACGTGGTGTTGGCCGTGCGCCGCTACTGCCAACTGCGCATGCGCCGGGCCATCCGTGAACACAACCTGATCTGGCGGCAGGGCAAGCGGGCGCTGCTCAGCGGTTCGCTGCTGTTTTTCATCGGCGTCGCGCTGTCCTACGAGTTCACCCGCCCGGTCATGGGCGAAGTGGTGCACGGCCTACTCGGAAACGGGGTGTTCCTGGTCGTGGCGTGGGTCGGCCTCTGGTACCCGCTCGATCTGTTGTTCATCGCGCGCGAGCAAGCCAAACGGGAGATCCGCGTCCTGGGCAACATGATGGACGTGCCGGTCGTCGTGCGCGCGCGGGGCCGGACGATGCCGATTCCGGTGACGCCGCATCCGCCCCTGAGTCAGGCGTTGCCGCCGAGCCTGAATGCGCGGTTCCGCAGGTTCCGCGGGCCTTCCAAGTCGGGCATCTAGAACAGCGCGAGTGTGCGGTTTCGTACGCAACACGCCGCTGCGCGCGGATCGCAATGCACACTCGCTGGGTACTTAGACGCGAAAAGGCCAGGGGCGCAACGCCCCTGGCCTTTTTTCGCGACGTGTTACTTCAGGTTGGGCAGGGCCGCCTGGATCGCGGCGACCTGAGCCTTACCGACAGCCTCGGCGTAGTCCTGCGGGACCGGGCTGAGATCGCCGGGCCCACTGCCAAACACGATCACCGCGACGGTCCGGTCGACAGTGAACAGCAGGGCCGCCATCGCTGACTTGCCGTCCGGCGACGTACCGATGGTGACGGTGGCGTCGGGAGTGACGGCCGGCAGCGGCACCGGCGAACCGGTCACCTGGGACGGGACGCTGTTCGCGGCACCGGTCAGCGCCGTCGCGGCCTGCGCGGCGTCGTCGGCGATGATGATCGACACGTTGATCGCGTTGGTCCCGGACGAGAAGGTCTGGGTGACGTCCGGCGGCGCGGGATCCAGGGTGGTCTTCGGCGCATCACCCGTCCAGGGCGCGTTGCCGATAGCCGGGATGTCGGCGGCTTTGATCAGCAGCGACTCGTAGTTGCCGGCAGCCGCAGGCGTCGGCTCCGCGGCGCTGGTGGTGGTGGACGTCGACGTGCTGGTTGACGTCGAGGTCGACGTGCTCGTCGACGTGGACTTCTCTTCGTCCTTACCGCAACCGGCCACGACCAGTCCGAGCGCGACGGCCGCTGCCGTCACTCGAACGATTCCTCGCGTGTGAACAGGACTCATAAGGGCGCGCTCCCATCTGGCCACCCCCCGCTGGAGGGCCAGAGTGAGCGTAAACGACGAGGTGGACGGGCGAGTTTATTTCACAGATTCGTTGCATAAATCAGTACCCGGCCGCCGCGGTGTGGCGCAGCTGCCTGCGGGAGGTGATGCCGAGCTTGGCGAAGACCTTGCGCAGATGCCATTCGACGGTGTGCGCGCTGATGAACAGCTGGGCGCCGATCTCGGCGTTGGTGTGCCCCTCGGCGGCCAGCCGCGCGATCTGCGCCTCCTGCGCGGTGAGCTCGGTTCCCGAGCTGACCGGTTGCTTGCGAACCTTCTCGCCGGTGACGGCGAGCTCGCGACGGGCCCGCTCGGCGAAGGCCTGGGCGCCCATCCGGGTGAACGCGGCGTAGGCCTCGCCCAGGTGCGCGCGGGCGTCAGTGCGGCGGTTCATCCGGCGCAACCACTCGCCGTAGCAGAGCCGGGCGCGCGCGGCGTGCGGACCGATGCCCGCTGCCTCGAGGCGGTCGAGGGCTTCGACGAAGAGCCGCTCAGCATCGTCGTCGTCGGCCAGCAGGGCGCGGGCGGCGGCCACCACGCCGAGCCCCCAGTCTGTTCCGCTGGTCCCGGGTCGCTGCTCGAGCCGTGGCAGCGCGGCTTGCGCGGACTTGCGGTCGCCGACGTGTACCGCGGCTTCGATGAGTTCGAACAGGCACCAGCCGTGAAACCCGAGATCTTCGTATTCAGAGCATCTTTGGGCGGATTTGAGCGCCTCGTCGTACCGGCTCAGGCCGTTGTACAGCACCGCCGCCGTGAACCCGCTGACACCGAGCAGTCGGCCCTCTCCCTTGGCGAGGCCGTCGGCGGCGGCCGCTTCGATCCGCTCGACCGCTTCGGCGGCCACGCCGCGCCAGGCGGCCAGGGTCAGCGAGTGGTACTTCATCGGCGTGTGGCCGATCGCGGCGGTGATCGCGTCGGCCTCCTCGAGAAGTGCTGCCGCCGCAGTGAATTCGCCGGTGTAGACGTGTACACCCGCGCGATACACCAGCGCCGAGGGCAGCACCGCCAGAGCGCCGCCGTCGCGGGCCCGTTGCACCATGTCGGTGGCGATCTGCTGCAGCACCGCGTCGTCCCACAGCTCGTGGGCGGCCGATTCCTGGGCGATCGGGAACGGCCAGTGCTGGACCGGCCCGGTTTCGTTGCGCGCGTTCGTGTTCCACGACTCCAGAGCCGCGCTCAGGTGCGCAGAACCGGCGCCGGGCCCGTCGAGTATCCGGGTGGCCATCCCGCTGAGCAGCAAGTCGATCGGGCGCCGCGGCTCCCCGATGCGCGCGATCGCCTCGCGCCCAGCCTGGGCGACGTCGGCCAGAAGACCGGGCTCCCCCAGCCGCCCGGCGTACATGGCGGCGGCCAGTGCCTCGAGGTGCGTCTCGCAGGCCAGCTCATCGTCGAGGCCGTCCAGCCCGCGGGCGGCGGCGAGCAACAACGCGGCGGCTTCACCGGTTTGGGGGGCGCCGGTCTCGCCGGCCCGGCTGCGGGCGAATTGAAGTTGCGCCTGCATCCGGACCACTTGCGCGCGCTGCAATTCGGACAGCGGCGCCTGCTCGGCAATGGCGAGCAGATCGCGAGCAGCATCGGGCGCGGCGGCCTCCCGCTTGGCGTGGGCGGCGGCGATGGCCCGCGTGCCGCGCAACTCGGGATCGGCGGTCAGGGCCGTCGCCCGTTCGAGGAAGGCAGCCGCGGCGGCCACCCCGCCGCGGCTCGCCGCCCGGCCTGCCGAGGCCTCCAGTTCGGCGGCCACGTCGTCGTCCGGTCCGAGCGCCGCGTTTGCGGAATGCCAGGCCCGGCGATCAGGGTCTTGCGGGTCGGTGGATGCGGCCAGCGCCTGGTGGACGCGGCGGCGGTCGGTGAGGTCGGCAGCGCGGTAGGCGGCCGAGCGCATCAGCGGGTGGCAGA
Organism: Mycobacterium sp. BK086; assembly: GCA_004362315.1. Lineage (GTDB taxonomy): Bacteria > Actinomycetota > Actinomycetes > Mycobacteriales > Mycobacteriaceae > Mycobacterium. The sequence continues at coordinate 3,283 of SNWL01000005.1, read as the reverse complement.
AGTGCATGCGCGGACCGAATTCGATGATTCCCGCAGCTTCGGCGGGCCCCAGGGCGTCGACCGCGATGCCGAGTGCTGCGGCTGTCCGCAGGAACAATGCGGCGTCGCCGGTGGGGTCGGCAGCCGCGACGACCATCAGGTGCTGGGTCTGTGCGGGAAGCGTCTTGATCCGGCGGACGAAGTCCTCTTCGATGGCGGCGGTCGACGATCGCTTGCCGGAGATCCAGAATCCGCCGGCGAGCTCGGTCGCCGATGCGCTACGCGGCACCTCCAAGATGGCCAGCGGGATGCCGCGGGTCTCGGCGACGATGCGGTCGCGGACGCGGGGATCGATACCGCCGAGCATCACCGCGTCGAGCAGGTCGCGGGCGTCGGCGTCGGACAGCCCTTCGACGTTGAGCTCGGGCAGTCCGGCCAGGACATCGGGGCGGTCGCGGACGGCGAAGAGGACGGCGACGGGCTCGGCCAGCAGTCGGCGCGAGACGAAGCCGAGGGTCTGCACCGAGACCTGGTCGAGCCATTGGGCGTCGTCGATGATGCAGAGCAGCGGCTGGTTCGCGGCGGCCAGCAGACCCAGCACCGCGAGTCCGACGAGGAAGCGGTCGGGAACGGCCCCGAGTCCGCGCCCGAAGGCGACGTTGAGTGCCGCTTTTTGGGGTTCCGGCAGGTCGTCGATGTGGTCGAGGAGGGGTGCGCACAGTTGCTGAAGCCCGGCGAAGGCCAACTCCATGTCGGATTCGACGCCGATGACGCGCAGGACCTTGGCGTCGTTCGCTTGTGCCGCGGCGTAGTCGAGAAGCGCGGACTTGCCGACGCCCGCTTCGCCTCGCAGGACCAGGACCTGCGAGCCCTCACTGACATTGGCGATCAGCGCGTCAAGGGCCCGGCATTCGCGGTCGCGACCACGAAGGTTCACAGGTGTCGATCGTAGTGACGGCCGGGCCTCCGGTCTGCTCGGGCTGATGACCGTCATGAGAACTCAAACGGATTGCGGGCGGCTTAGTCATCCTGCGGGGTCACGAGGAACTTCTCCCCGGTCGCCCGTTTGACGTATTCGGTGAACGCCTCGGGCTGCAGCATGCCGGCCAGGGACACCTCGCGGGTGTAGTTGCTCGCGAAGGTGGTGGTGAGTTCGGCGGCCACCCGGGCACGCAGCTTGCCGATGGTCTCGACGCCCGCGGTGGCGAGGAACGGGGTCAGTAGCCAGCCGCCGATCCCCCATGCCAAGCCGAAGTTTCTGGTGAGCACCGTCGGGCTGGTGTCGAGGCTGCCGTAGATATAGACCTGCTTGTGCACGCTGGACCCGTATCGGGAGTACTCGGCCGCCGTCGCGCTGGCCGCCTCCTCCATGGCGTTGAGGATGTCGCTGGCGAGCGTGCCGCCGCCGGTGGCGTCGAACGCGAGCGTGGCTTTCGTTGTGGCGATGGCGTTTACGAGATCGTGTTTGAAGGTCGGAGACGTCGAGTTGAGGACATGGGTGGCGCCGAGTTTCTTGAGGATGTCCTCTTGCTCGGGCTTGCGCACGATGTTGACCAGCGGGATGCCGTCCTCTTGACAGAGCTTGACGAGCATTTGCCCGAGGTTGGATGCGGCGGCGGTGTGCACGAGGGCCGAATGTCCTTCGCGCCGCATGGTTTCCGTCATGCCGAGGGCGGTGAGTGGGTTGACGAACGACGACGCTCCCTCTCGGGCGGTTGCTCCGTCGGGCAGGACGAGAGCCATGTTTGCGTCGACCGCTCGGTATTGGGAGTACATGGCGCCACCGGCGATGCCGACCGTCTTGCCAAGGAGGCCTTGGGCTTTGTCGGACTTGCCTGCGGCCACCACGGTGCCCGCGCCCTCGTTGCCGACCGGAAGGGATTGGTCGAGTCTCGTCTTCAGGGCTGGTGATAATTCGATAGGCGCGGTCACGACGGGACGGTCCTTCGTGCCCGTCACTTCCGCTTTGGTCATGTCGGCACTGGCGACGAGAAGGCCCAAGTCGGAGGGGTTGATCGGCGAAGCCTCGATCCGGACGAGAACCTCGTTGTCCTGTGGCTTCGGAACGTCGACCTCGTGGAGCGAAAGTTCCAGGGTGCCGGCGGAGGTGACAAGCGAGCGCAGTTCTAGGGCTGTATCAGGGAGTTCTGCGGTCATCGTCGACGCCTCGTTCCTGGTTTTCGCGGATGGTCAAACGATAGGAACTCGGGACGGCGAACGGAATGTTCCCGGCTTGATTGGGCGGGCCGGATCCCTGACAGCCCGGACCGTGTCATCACGGCCCGGGCTGTCGGGTCAACGGCAACGCCGATCCTCAGAAGAACGTCGTCGCCGTCGTCTTCGTGCCGTTGTCACATGTGATCGTGACGGTCCAGTTCCGGAATCGCGGAATCGCCGGGACGATCCTCAGGTCGTACTTCGCGTTGGCCGGCAGAGCGAAGCTGCGGTTGTAGTTGTCGGTCGTGTACGTGCACTGCGACGACACTCCACTGCGGTCGGTGATGTGAGCCTCGATGCCACCGACGACATTGTTGAACGAGACGGTCGGCCCCTGCTTCGGCGCGGGCGGCGGTGGCGGCGGGTCGTTCGGCGGCGGCGTGGTGGAGCCATTCGCACAACCCGACACGATGACCTTCGCGCCCGTCTGGTTCTGGAGCTTGGCTTTGGCATTGCTCGAAGCCGCGGCAACCGAAGCGCCCGTAGCACCGACCTCTTCGCCGTAGTTGTTCGACGCGGCCGCGGCGCACTCGTTCGTGCCGATGACCATGGTCACGCAGTGGCCGCCGCCGTTGTTGGCACAGTTCGTCAACGCTCCCTGCGCCGCTTGATCCTGGCTGCCGCTGATCGCCGAGCCGCCGGCCATCGTGACGGGCGGATTCTCGTTGATGTATCCGAGAGCCAGTGCGATGTACTGGTTGGCTGCGTGCGCCTGCGGAGCGGCGCCCACCATTGCGACGACGGTTGCGGCCACGGTCAGCAGGATCGCGGCGATGGTTTGACCGGGCCAACAGGCACGGTTCTGATCGGTGGTTGTCATGGTCTTGTCCTTGAGGTAGGTGGGTTCCCTTGTTGTTCAACCCGTGCGGCAATAGTCGCGCTCAACAAATAGGCCGGGGAATCGCCGCGAAGCCAGAATCCGCGGACGCGAGGGCAGGGTTTCCTATCCGCCAGGTAAGGATCGACGGAGGTCATACACGTCTGGAGTAGGGCTGTTCAGAGTGGGTTGATGGTTGACGGATCTAGTTCGGTTGATCCTTGACACTCTTGTGTGTGTCTTAGGTCTGGCCGCTGGGGCGGCAGGCCT
>SNWL01000004.1 GCA_004362315.1 Mycobacterium sp. BK086 | reverse complement strand
TACACCACCCCCTCCCCCGCACGCGCCAACACCGCACCCAACACCACCGAAACCCCACCATCAACCCACAACGAACCCACCTACACACCCCCAACGCTAAAAGCGTTGTCGCACAAAGTCGTAGCGATACCTTTAGTCATGACGCCGGCGAGCAGACCATCGTCGGCGCGGCTCCTTGCGGAGGCCCGCACCGACGGGCTCTGTGTTCGCATCACCAAAGTCGGTGTCGGCCGGCGGCAAGGCGGTATCGCCGCCCCGTCGTTCTGCGTCGACGAACGAACCATGATCGACGATGCTGTGAGATTCAGTCGCGATTGGAGAGCCCGGCGTCGGCGGCTCGGGCTGACTCACTACAGCGCTGGCGCCGTTACGTGCCTGGCCTACAGAAGCATTCGACGGCGGCGCCGAACTCACGATCGTCGTCTGCAGCGGTCTGGTTGATGGATAGAACTTATCCTCGGCCCACCGCAGCGCCGCAAGGACCATTGTCTTGTCGTCCCCGGTCTGGTCATCTTCGATGCCACGAAGGAGCGCTGCAAAATCGGCGGCGCTCGCCCCGGTGCGGACGTGTTCCCACGAGCCCGCGAAGAACGGTTCGTAGGGCTTGCCGGTGACGATGTTGGTGATCTTGTAGCTCATGCCGTCGGTGCTCAGCGCGAATGCCGTCAGGTCGGTGTGTGCCGAGGTACGGAATGATTCCTCGAACGCGCCGTCTGTCTGGACAAACCATGTCGCGTTCGCGTATTCGCTCTTCTCTTCGATCAGGTGAGTCTCGATGCCGCGTTGGCTCTCGGAAGCAATGACGCCGTCACCGATTTGTCCGAAGACCGTCAACGTAGGTGTCGAGACCGCGGCGCAGAGCGTCGTCGCCAGTTGGCTCAGTGGAACACCGATGGCGGCAGCCTGTCTCACCACCCCACCAAGGGCACCCTCGAACAGCCACCGCATTATCTCGTCGGCATCGTCAGGGCCGGCGGATCGGAAACTATTCATAAAGCTCTGCGTCATCGTCTGATGAAGAACGCTCTGGCAGGCGGCATAAGAACCCCACGCCGATGTGCCAGTGACGGATCCGGCGCCGTCCGCTACGACGGCAATGACGAAGTCATCGGTGGTTCCGTAGCCGAACGCGTCATCGCATCCGAGTCCCCGTCGCAGGTGTTCTGATCCCGTGGCGGAGGCACCGCACGCGGCCCATTGCCAGTAACCGGGCTCACTGCGGTCGTAGGGAGAATCGGTCACACGCTCGACCAGCCGGTCAGCGGTGGCAGCTTGATCTGCTCGCCCATTCCCGCCAATGCTTCATCACTACGAGCGAATTCGGTCGAGTTCGACACATTGCTCAGCGACGCGGACAGCCACTCGAAGAGTTCCTCGTACCGCAGACCATCCAGCGGCGCCGGCCCGCGTTGGACCGACACCCGGCTCAACTGCTGCCAGTCGACATGGGGTCCGGCGCCGACAGCGAAAACTGTTACACCACGGGCCATCTCAGTGGCGTTCAGTCGTGCGACAGCCTCGTCGAAACCCTCGTGATTCGCTTGCCCGTCGGTGAGCAGCAGAATCCACGGCCGGTAGTACTGCAGGCCCGCAGCCTTGTAGGCGTACTTGCGCTCTTCGATGATGTCGAGCGCGAGATGAATTCCGGCGGCCATGTTGGTTCGCCCGGATGCGGTGAAGCGCGTCGGCTGTAGGCCACGCGCCTCCTGCATGGGAACCAGCACAGTCGCAGCACTGCCGAACGTGACCACTGCCACCTCAACACGCTTGCTCGCAAGCGGATCGTTGTTGAGGTAGTGGGTGAAGGAGGCATAGCCCGCCTCCAACGCGGCGATCGGGGCCCCTTGCATGGAACCCGACACGTCGGCGAGCACCACGCAGGCGACCCGCGGGTCCGGATTCTCGTCGTTAAGTTCGACCGCCCAGCCACCCTGAGTCAACCGAATCCCTCCCCACAAGGATCTTGAGCAGCACACCATCGCGTCGTTGCGGGTCCACGCTGCCCTGTGATTGGCAAATCTGGATTGTTACACGACCACCCACCGAGGAACTGTCCTCCGTTCGGCGGACAAGTCACCCAACGCGTGTCGTGCGAGCTGTTGCTTCGCACTGTCAATCCTCCGAGACCAAGACCCGGCTAGTAGGTGCGAGTTCCATAGGGACCCGGCGCCCTGCCGGCCTCACACCATCGACGGGTCGACTTCGAGAACGCAAGCACGATTGTGAGCAGTGGGATCCCAATGGTTACCAAGAGGTGGATAACGATGGACGGACCTTGTCGGCTGAACGCCTCGGCCAGCACGTCACCTGTCGAAATATTGAGCCCCTGCTCGCCGAAGATGGATCCGGAGCCGAAGAGGCTTTCCACCCATCCCATAACTGAGATCCACATGAGCACAACATCCGCGATCGCGATCAAGCACCCCATCGTGATGAGTCCGCGACCGCCTAGTCCACGGTTGAACAGCCGGATGGCCCCGACGACAAGTGCCAGAGTGCCGATCGCTGATATGACGCCAGCGGCCGTGGCGTAATTGCGCATGTCGCGGACAGCGGCGTAACTGCTGCCGGCGTCGCCCAGCATGGCGACGGTGGCAAAGTACGCGTACGTCGCGAATGCTCGATAGGCGCCGATCACCAGTGCCAACACGCCCGCTGCGATTGCCGTGCCTCCGCTGACTCGCGCCGCTGCAGGCAGGAACTGTGTCACCGGTGCCCCATAAGCCACGTCGGGCGTCGACGCTGCCGTGGTGCCGTACTGCGTCGGCGGGGGCGGAACCGGGTTCGGAAAAGTAGCGGGATTGACCGGGCTGGGCGACGGTGGCGAAGCGCTCGCCGAGCCACCATAGGTATAGCCCGCACCGAACTTGCTTGGGGGCAACTGATCCGTCACCCGTCGGGTCTAACACGGCAGGTGACTGCGCGCTCCCCCCACCGCGGGATTTAGTACGAACGGCCGACAACGGCCGACAACGGTGCCGGGCGGCCGTTGTATCACGTTCACACCTGTGAATTGCATGCCACAATCTCGGCATTCAACTCACTATTGCCGAAGGACGGTTGATGACGGACGAAATGTGGCTTGTCGGCGGCGGTTTGGTCGCCGACAGTTCTGACGCCGTTCAGGTGAGATTGGGCGCGGTGATTGCTCGAGCCGGTGAAGGCACGGTGTCAGAGGTGGTGGGCCATCCGGAATGGGTGGCGAAGATTTTCCATGACAATCTCAAAGATCGGGCGCTCAAGTGCGCCAAGGTGGCCGCGATGGTGCATTCGCCTCCTGCAGGAGCGGTGCAGTCGGACGGGTTCGTCGTCCTGACCTGGCCGCTCCATGTGGTGGCGAATGCCGCCGGCCCGGCGGGCTACGTCATGCGTCGCATCGATACCACCGACGCGGTGGAGATCCATACCGTGAGCAACCCGTCGAATCGGGCCAATCCGCTCGCCACCGCACCGCAATGGACTCCACACATGACCTGGCTTCACCTCGTCAACGTCGCGGCCAATCTCTGCCTCGCCGTCGAGGTGGTGCACCGAGTCGACGCCGTCATCGGCGACTTCCAGGAACGCAACATCCTGGTCAACAACACCACCCAGGTGACGCTGGTCGACTGCGACTCGATGCAGTTCACCGACGCTGCCGGCCGACAATTCATGTGTGGCGTCGGCAGGCCGGAGTTCACCGCGCCGGAGCTGGCCGGCCTGAACCTCGCGGTAGCCGGACGGGAAAAGCCCTCGGATCTCTTCGCTTTGGCGGTGCACATCCATCTGTTGTTGATGGCCGGTAATCACCCCTTTCTTCGGGGGACCTGGGCCGGGCCCGGTGACCAACCCGATGCACTCACGTTGGCAAAGTCGGGCTGGTGGGCAGGCGGTCCGGGTTCACCCCTGCACACTCATCCACTCGCGCCGGCACCGGGCTTCCTCCCCGACAACATTCAACGGCTGTTCCAGCGCGCCTTCACCGGCGGAGCCCGCAACCCCGAGGAGCGCCCCACAGCTCACGAGTGGCGCAACGCGCTGCAGGGGCTGCAGATCCGCACATGTGTGCGCGGACACCAACTCCCGGTAGAGACGGAACATTGCCCGTGGTGCCACATCGAGCACGAACGCACCGCCCGTCGAACCGCTCGTCCCGAGCCCGTCAGGGCCCAGCAGCCCCAAACTGTCTATGTACCAGCGACTCCCACCCTCGCCCCGGCCAGCAAGCGGGTTCCCACCACGACGACGGGCCAGAAGCAGGACAGTACCGCCAAATACCTGACCATCGCCGGGATCGCTCTCGCGACACTGATAGCCATCGTGGTGATCGTGATCAATCTCCAGAAGTCCCCGACACAGACCCCTGCCTTCACACCTTCGACCACGACCGCCAGGACCTTCCAGGCGACCAGCACTTCAGTCACAACACGAACCTCGGCCACCACATCACGAAACAGCTCGACAGTCTCGCCCAACGCACTGAACGTCAGTGTGCCGATGAGCCATCCGCCGTGTGATGGCTCGGGAATCGTAGTGTTGGCCAACGCCGTAACGCCCGGGCGCTATGACGAGGAAGTCCAGCGATTCCTCAACTCTTTCTCCGGCTCGTCGTATCTTCGGACCGACGAATCGTGCCCCTCGCTTCGCAAGCGAGACGATGCGGGAAATCCGATCTATGCCGTGTATCGGCCCGCTGGGCGTAGTGACGCTGACATCTGTGCTGCCGTTCGCGCCGCCGGCGGCGATGCCTACGGCAAACGGCTTGACACGACCAGCGATCCGACAAAAAGGATCCAATGCTGATGATCAATCGATTCGACTCCGTATCGTGATCGCCATGAACGGGCCCACATCCGAACCGGCCGCCGACGCTTCTGAGCTGATTGACCGTCGTCGCTTGCTCTGGCTTGCCGGTGCGGCCGGGCTCGCAGCCACCCTGGGCGGCTGTTCGACGAAAGCCGCGCCGGGACCTAGTTCCGCGCCGAGCATTTCGGTCGCGGCGAGCCCCGGGAGTGGTGCTCCGACCAGTTCACTTCTTGCCCCACCACCTTCCGCACCGATCAGCGAATCCGGTCAGATGCTGTGCCGCGAGGCCTGGGGCGCCCGTCCGCCGCGCCCGGGTGGCGTCACTCACACCCTGACCCGCATGACGATCCACCACACCGGCGTGGTGCTCGGCGACAACAGCAACGCACCGGGCCGACTGCGCCAGCACCAGAGGTACCACCAGGACTCCAAGGGCTGGATCGACATCGCCTATCACGTCAGCGTCGACCGTGACGGCAATGTGTACGAGCTGCGAAAGCCCGAGCTGGTCGGCGATACGGCGACGAGCTACGACCCCACCGGACACTTCCTCGTGGTGTGCGAAGGTAACTTCGACATAGAAGACATCACCGAGGCGCAGCTGCACGGCGCCGCGCTCGCTTTCGCCTGGGCGGCCCAGCAATTCGGCATCCCGACCGCGACCTTAGGCGGCCACCGCGACGCCAGCCCGGACACCGAGTGCCCCGGCGCCAGCCTCTATGCGCATGTCGCCTCCGGCGACCTCAAGCGACGCATCGACGACCTGGCGACAGCAGGTACCGTCGAGCTCCGAAAGATCTGCGGTCCCGAAGCGGAGGCAATCGTCGCGGACATCGAGGCCGGCCGCGGCTAGCTGGATACAGACGCCCGGACTCCGCGCCGGATCGCTGCTTCGGACGCATGCATCGATGTGGCCGCTGAGCTCGTTGATCACGAAGGATCGCTGACGTCGCCGCGGCACTGCATCCCGTCGGTGAAAAGACATTGAGATACGAACTCAATCACGCCAACGCCAACGGCATCGCGGCAAGCTGCCGCAGGACAACCCCGGGTCGGATTCGAAGTATTCACTGCGCTTGGGTATCCGGTCAGATGCACAGCAACCACGGCACTTTCAGCGGCGTAGCCAGTATGACCCCCGCATCTCCCAATGGGCGCGGTGCTGCAACTACGACCTCAAACCATTCATCAGGAAGGCCCTCGCCGGGGACACCATCGCCGAAGTTAATCGTGGACGCTACACCGCTTATCAGGTCGAAGACTACCCGGACCGCCTGTGTCGTCCGATCGGATGAATTTCGTCTACGTCCGGATGAGAACCCAATCCGCAGCGGTGATTTCGGACATCTTCGTGGCGCCGTCCCGTACCGTCCAAGCCATGGTTTTGCCCTTCGCTCGCGCGGTTCTCGTGCTGCTCACGGTACTCGCGGCAGCAGGTTGTCACTCGACGCCGAACAACATCTCGGCGGGAAGCGCCACGGCCCCCGACGCCGGGACCTCGGGCGGTGCATCAGCGCCAGATCCGACATCGGCTGCGAGTGGTGGCGGATCACTTTTCGGAACCTGGGAATCCTCGGACAACACCGGCACCAAGCGGTTCAATTCCGACGGCAGATGCGACGGGTTCTTCTACAACGGCGGCAAGCCGCTCGATATCGGCGGGCCGATGGAGTGCGCCATCTCCAGCAAGCCGGACTCCGCAGGACGCTACAAACTCGTCGTCACCCAGGGGCCGAACAAGGCGACATACTCCGTCCAGTTCAGCGGTGACGACGCAGCAACCGTTTACGCGAAGGATGGCACTCGGCTGTATGACCTGACGCGCTTCTAGCGCCGGTATTTGGTGGTACCGGCGGAATCCCGACTGTTGCTGATCACCTTGGCGAAGCACTCGTCGACAGGGATGGCCCGATCGTCGCACCATCGGTTGGCCACATCCGCATCGGGAAACGTCAACCCGGCAACGGTGACCCACCAGCCGCGCAGGTCGAAGGTCCGCCATTCATCGCTCCACACCATCCTGACCTCCGGATATTGCAGGCGTAGTCGGACGTGCTGGCGCAGGATCTCGCACGGCGTCCAGGTGAGAACCTGTCCGTTAACGTCGGGGGCTACAAGTCCCGGATGCTTGGCGGATAGCTGCGCCACCCAGCGGTCCGCCAGATCTGCCTGGACGAACGGACGATCAGCGTCGGTCTGCACCCGCAGCGCGGCCAGAGCGTCGTCGTCATTGCAAGGTGCCCCGTCTGGTGTAGTTCCGGTCGTCGCCCGGCCGGTCTGGTTGGTGGTCGCCGGGTCAACGCTTGCCGGCCCGGTGCTCGTCCCCTCGTCAGCACAGTCGACCAGCTCACGCCCGGACGCATCCGCTGTGGTCGTCACCGCCTTGCCAGAGGCACTGCCGCTGCTGTTGCCCAGCGTGTTTGGCAGACGCCAGATCGTGCCCGGACCGAAGGTCAGGTCAAGAGTGGTGGGATTCTCACCGTCGAGCACCAACGGATTATTGCTGAAGTCGAAATACCCGGAGGCGATCAGACTCTCACCGTCACGGATCGTGACGCGAAACCTGTTGCTGCTGAGGATATCCCCGCCCGGACAGGTGGCCTTGAACTCCATCTTCACGACCATCGCGCCATTCTCCGCCCGGAACTGCACCGGTTTCAGTTCCGGTGTCTTGCCACATTTGGTGACAGGGCCGCCGGCCGCCCCCTTGTCTGGTGTCTTCTCGGTGGCCGCCCGCCGGCCCGGAACCGACGATGGGCCGCCGGTTGGTCCGTAGAAGGTCATGCTGTCGCTGTCGGTAATCGTGAAGCCTTTGCCTGCCGGGGAAACCGCGCCGCGGTCATAATGCAGCCGCCAATCCACCTCCCCTGTGCTGAGGTTCACCGCAGACAGCTCGTCGTCGTCGCTGCTGACCATCACGCGTTCACCGTCGGATACGACGGGGGTACCTGACACCTGCGACGTCCAGAGGCGATGGCCGTCGGACAGATCCACGCCTACCAGGTTCCAGAAATGAGCAGCGTCAGGTAGCGGTTCTTGTCCGACCGCCGTATTACCCACGATGTGGGTGATCTTCACTGAGGCTTGCCCTGGGCCGGGCTGCTCGGTCCACAGCGGTTGGCCGCTGCCTAGGTCATATGCGGTGTCTCCGACGATCGCCGGCACCTTCCCGGGATCTGAAACGAGCCAAGGCTTCGCTACCCACTCGTCGGAGCTGACCGGTCGGACCTGCCCGTCGGCGCTGACGATCTCGACACTCGCGCGCATCTTGGCATCGCACACCCGGCCCGCAAATCCCTTGCCACCGAACAGTTCCACGCCCTGGAGCTCGTGGTCAGTCAGCTGCTCACCGGTCCGGGAGTCGGCGACGACCACACCGCCGTCGCTGCCGTAGAAGACGACGTTGTCATTGACGCCGAAGTAGTGCGAATCCCCACTGCCCGCACACGTGGAGGTGGTGCCGTAGGTCCGTGTCCACGACGCGGTCAGATCCTGGGCATTTCCCTTCGCCATTTCGTCGTAGCCCACGGTGTAGACGTCCGCGCCATGCACCATGACAGTGCTTGCCTTGGCTGGCGCCGTCAACTGTCGGACAACCTTGCCGGAGCGCACGTCGATGAATGACACCTGTGGGTCCTTGGCGCCCGTCGGTGCTCCGAATGCCGCCTCTTTACCGAGGCAGGGAATCGTGCCTTCGATGGTCTTGTCGGCGCACACCGGTTTGAAACCGACGTCGGAGTTCTGCCAGAGCACTTCGCCCGACCCGGCGTCTATTCCCACGAGCGTGGCGCCAATATCCGAGTTCGGCTTCACGGCCGAGGTGAGCAGGACGTCTCCGAGATCGATGACGCCCGGCGTCATGTAGGTGTATGCGATGCCGTCCGGCAGTACGAACTGTGCTCCGCTGAAAACCTGATCCGCCGGCAGCCGCCAGCCCACGGCCGGTTTGGATGGAAAGGTACCGCGCAACTGACCTTCAACGGGGCCGGCCATGTCGCTGCCGGACTCCCGCTTGAACACGTAGAACCCGACGGCCGCGGCCACCACCAGTACCGGTATCAGGATGAGCGCAGCGGTGCGCGCGGACCACGAACGACTCCCTGGCAGAGGCGGCTGGTAGTTGGGTGTGGCACCGTACCGCAGAGGCTCGGACGGCGGTTCGTTGTTGTGCCACCCCGCCGGCGGTTCGTTGTCGTGCCACCCCGGCGGCGGATTAGTCATGCCGATGACCCATTTCCTCGACAGCAAAAGATGCAGACGGGGACACACTATGGGTCGCGAGCCGCATCACAGCACGGGTATGTGTCACCCGTTCGGATGAATCTTCGGGGATTAGGATCCCGAACTGACCTCCCCGGGGCGGCCGCTGCCCCGTCCGATCCGCACGGCCGGCGCACCGCTGTCGGTCACCATCATTTTCGACACCATCGCCGGATCTTGCTCCCGCTGACCGCGGTGAATCCCGTCGGCACCGCGATCGGTTTCGTACTGTCCAAGGCGCGACGGCTCTGGTGTTGCTGACCTATCTGTGGCCATACCGCTGGGAGACCGATCCGCCGACACTCCCCGCAGGACAGGATGCGCAGCCGGGGCGGAACATGAGCGTGCGGCTGGGACAGATCGCGGCCACCGCCCACCAGAATGCGCTTGCATGTGCGGCGTTCGAACAGTCCGCGAAGGCACGCCGCCATCTCACACTCTCACTGACCGACCACCAGATCCGGCATGAGCTCGGTGAGGCGCTGGCGGGGCCATGTGCCGCGCCGTGTACGAAATGTCGTGATTCGACGACGTGTCCTCCGAACGGATGATCATCGCCGTCGCGCGGATGACACTATTGCCACAGGGGCACGCCCGGACCCGCGCGTGAGCTAACATCCGCGCATGCCGTTGGCGCCGGGTGATGTGTATTCCGGCTTGGTGATCGATCGCCTCCTCGGGGCCGGCCCGGTGGGCACCGTCTATCTCGCCGCCACAGAAGCCGGAATCCCCGTCGCACTGAAGATCTTGCGGGCGGAAGCGTCCTCGGACGCCGGTCTCGTCCAACGCCTCCGCCGCTCAGCCGCGGTTGTTTCCGCGCTGAATGATCCCGACGTCGCCCGCGTGGTCGACATCGGCAACCGCAACGAACGGGTTTGGGTCGCAACTGAGTACATCAGCGGATTGGACGCCGGCCGGCTGCTGCGCCGACGCTTTCCCACCGGGATTCCGGAAAGCGCCGCTCTGACGATTGCCAGCCGCGTCGCACGCATCCTCGACCATGCGCATATGCGAGAACTCGTCCACGGAGCGGTCAGACCCACGAATATCCTGCTCCGCGACCCCTTCTCGAAGAACTTCCAGATCGTGGTGACCGACTTCGGCCACTACCGCGACGACGCCGGTCAGCACGCCCGCTACGTCGCCCACCGCTATGTGGCCCCCGAGGTACTCAACGGGGCAGGCGCCAGCGAATACAGCGACCAATTTTCCTTGGCAGCAACGATTTTCGAGATCCTTACCGGAGAGCCACCGTTCACTGACACCACTCGTATCGTGACCGGCGACGGCTACCTGCAGTTCCGTGCCGACCGGCTCACCGGAAAGGTCAGCGACGCCGAGCACATACGTAGCGTCTTTACCCGAGCCTTCTCCTTCGATCCGCGTGACCGCTTCGCCTCCTGCGATGGCTTTGTCCGGGCGCTGACCCCGAGGCAGACCACGACCGCTACCCCGGCCCCCCACCCGATCTCCAGTCCTCGCCGACCGCAGCCTCCGCAGACGTTCGACTCGCAGGCTCCCCGTGCTGCTGCGCCGGCAGATGACGCAGAACCGCGCACCGGGCGGTCGGTGATCTGGCCCGCCGCCGCGGCGATTGTGGTGGCGGTGGTCCTGACGGTGGCGGCCGTTGTGCTCGGCAAGCCCAAGCCCGAACCTGCACCGTCGCAAGCCGCCGGAGTTCCCGACACGGCGGCAACGATCACCGCGGCCGCGGTACCACCGCCGTGTACGAAACTTCAAGCGGCCGTGTCGGAGCTGACCCTGCGTCAGAAGCTGGCTCAGCTACTGATGGTCGGTGTCAACAGCATCGACGATGCCCGGGCGGTCGTCGCGGACTACGGTGTCGGCGGGGTCTTCGTCGCCAGCTGGACCCAACTGGGAATGCTGACCGACGGCAGCCTGCGCGAGCTGCAGGCCGACCAGCGTCCGCTTCCGCTCGCAGTCAGTGTCGATGAGGAGGGCGGCCGGGTCCAACGCCTCAAGTCGCTTCTGGGCGAGCAGGATTCAGCACGGAACCTCGCTGCCGCACACACTCCGCTGCAACAGGTCCACGACATCGCGTTCCAGCGCGGGACACAGATGCGTGCCTGGGGAATCACCGTCGACTTCGCTCCGGTCGTCGATATCACCGACGACGACGCCAACACCGTCATCGGGGACCGGTCCTTCGGCGACGATCCCTCGACCGTGATCGCCTATGCCGGCGCGTACGCCAGCGGCCTGCGCGACGCCGGTCTGCTCCCCGTGCTGAAACACTTCCCCGGCCATGGCCGTGCGTCCGGAGATTCACACAAAGGCGGGGTCACCACACCCCCGCTGAGTTCATTGATGGACCGAGACCTGATCCCCTACCGGGAACTAAGTACCGCGCAACCGGTCGCAGTGATGGTCGGTCACATGCAGGTTCCCGATCTGACGGGCACTGATCCGGCCAGCCTGTCACCCGCCGCCTACGCGCTACTGCGCAGCGGGCGCTACGGTGGCCCACCGTTCACCGGTCTCGTCTACACCGACGACCTGTCCAGCATGGGTGCGATCACTCAGCGCTACACCGTGCCGGAGGCGGTACTCAAGGCGTTGAGCGCCGGCGCGGACGTCGCACTGTGGGTCTCGACCGACCAGGTGCCCGAAGTTCTCGATCGGCTCGAGGCCGCGGTCAACAACCGCGAACTGGACGTCGCTCGCGTCGACGCCGCGTTGAAGAACGTTGCGATAAGCAAGGATCCGCAGTTGTCCTGTTGACACGGAGAACTCATTTGCGAATCACCGTCGTCCCCTCAGGCCCCCGGCTGTCACTAACGGTCTTCGCAAAGCAGTTCCACGAGTCGATGCCGTGGGCGTCACACCACCCGTTGGCTGCCGCCGCATCGCCGAAGGGCGTTCCGACCACCGTGACCCACCAGTTGTCTCCGTTGAAGGTGGTCCAGCGCCCGGAGAACACCAGGCGGACGTTCTCATAGCGCTGCCGTAATTCCAGATGATTGCGCAGGATGTCGGTGTTGGCGTATGTAATACCGTCGGTGACCAAACCGACTCTCTTGGAACTGATCTGAGGTACCCAGCGGTCAGCGAGATTGCCCTTGACGAACGAGTAGTCGGCATCGACGAGCTCTTGCAACGCCGCCGCGGCCGTGCTCTCGGGATTACCATTGGCTGGCAGCGCCGGCGAGGACGCGACGATTGGGTCGGAGCGGCCTGATGCCCCATTCCTGTTGTGGGTGAAGCCGGAGACCTCGACGCGCAGTGACGCGTTGCCAATGGTTTCCGGCACGCGCCAGTACATGCCTGCGGGAAACACGAACTGCTGGTTCTGATTCCCTCCGGACGTCAGCGTGATCGGGTGAGCATCGAGGTTGAACACGCCCGACGCAACGTCACGAGAGCCGGCGGTGACGGTCACCACTACCGACGAGCCGGTAAGAGTGTCGGTGGACGAGCAGGACGAATCCAGCGTCGTATTCACCGAGAGCCCATCGGGGGTCATCGTGGCAGATCCGGTCTCCAGCAGCGTCGTGGCCGTACAAGCTTGTGTCACCGCCGACGTGGTGGTGCCGGCGCCACCTGCGGGAGTGGTTCCGGCAGCGCGTTTTTCCGGGTCGTGGCCGCGACCGAGTACGGCGAATCCGATTGCCATCACCGCGATCACGGTGACGACCACGAGGGTGACGACTAGTGGGGTGCGACTGCGCGCAGCTTGCGGACTGGCCACGGCTCTGGGTGTCGGCGGTGTCGGCGTGGTTGTGCTGCCGTAAGCGGGGTAGCTGACCGTCGGCGCCGCAGCTCTCGCACGCTGATCCCGCCGGGCCGCTCGCTCGTCATCGATCGCACACCACGGACAGCTCTCGAGCTCGGTCGGAATTTGATGCCCCCGCGGACAGGTGGTGACGACCACTGCTTGCAGGGCCTGTCGCCATTCCGCCGCTGAGGGTCGAACGACAGGGTTGTGGGCCCCCTCGGTGAAGGCCCGGATGAACAACTGCTGGATGGCAAACGGAAGCGAATCCAGCGGCGGCGCCAACGGATACGTTCGCAGCGCAGAGCCCGGACCGCCTGCCCACTGGCCCGACCGGGCCAGCGCCAGCGCGTCGGGTTGATCGCCCGGACCGGTCCAGTGCCCCCGCAGGAACGGGTGATTGCCGGCCATCAGCAACAGGTGGATGTGGACCGCGAGGGCGAAGAGATCCGACGGCTTGTCCCGCGCGGTGGTGGACAGATTCACCCCGGCCAATTCCGGCGCCGTGAATTCGGGACGACCCACCCCACAGAGGTACTGGTGTCCGCTCTGATCCGTGAACTGGATGGAGTCACAGTCGACAAGGGTCACTCGGGTGGTGTCATTGACCAGGATGTTGCGCTCCTGGAAGTCGCCGATGACCGCGTCGACTTGATGTACCGCCTCCACCGCCACACAGAGATTCGCGGCCACGGTGATGAGGTGATGCCAGCTGGCATGCGGTGTCCACTGAGGCGCTGACGGCAGAGGCTTCATGCGGTCAGCCGGGTTGCTCAGGGTGTGGATTTCCACCGCATTGCTGGTGTCTACCCGCGACATGACGTAACCCACCGTGCCGTCGTCGCCGCTGACGAGGTGCCGAGGCCACGTCAGGACCACGAAGCCATCCGCTTGCACTGCCCCGGGCGGTGGCGAGGCGATCATCGCGGCGACTTTGGCACGCTTGGCAGCAAGGTCTTTCAGGTCGGCGTGGAACACCTTGACGACCCATTCGGGGCGTCCGATGACCTCGTAGATGACCCCCTCACCCGCCCGCGCGAGGACCGCGCCCGGCGTGAGGACCGAACCGTCCTCGAGTCGCAGCAGTGCCATCGCATCCCTACCGTCCAGCCGCACCGCGACGGTCCGGGCTGTTGCGTCCTTCCTCACCGACACGGGAGGCCCGTGCGCCCGGAAGCGTGGCACCCCGCCAGTGGATCTTGCCGCTGAAGCCGGGGCACAACAGCTCGACGGTGCAAGTCCGCCGCAATCTACGAGAGAATTCATCCGTTCGACCGACAGACTCCGCACACCGGACTGTTAGCGTTCTGGCGTCACAACTAGCCGATCCGGCACCGTGGAGGTCGCGATGCGCGTTGGACGACATACGCGGATCGGCGCTGCGGGGCCCGCGATCACCGAGGCCGGGTGACCCGGGTAGCCCCCGAGTTGCGCAGGGACGATGGGAAGATCGTCGTCTTGGGTTCGGTGCTGGCTCGGGCGGGCGAGGGCACCATCTACGCCGTGGAACGATCGAATCGATCTGGTGGTGAAAAAGTCTTTCACCCGGATCTGAAGGAGCTGGCAGCCAAACGAGCCAAAGTCGCCGCGATGCTCGCCTCGCCACCAGCCGGAGCGATCCAGTCCGACGGGTTCGTCGTTCTGACGTAGCCCCTGCATCTGGTGACCGGCGACGATGACCTGGTCGGCTACATCTTGCCGCGTATCGACACCGCCACTGCCGTCGAGATCCATTCGATAAGCAACCCTTCGGCGCCTATCAGTCCGCTGCCATCGGCCCCCGGTGGACACGGCACGTCACCTGGCGCCACCTGGTCAATGACACCACGCAGATGACGCTTGTCGACTGTGACTCGATGCAGTTCACGGATGCTGTAGGAGAGCCATTCTCGTGCGGTGTGGGCCGTCCAGAATTCACCGCACCGGAGTTGGCCGGTGCGAACCTGTCGGTGACGCCCCGGGAGAAACCGTCCGACTTATTCGCCCTGGCCGTTCACATTCACCTGCTCTCGATGGCCGGTAACCATCCGGTCCTGCGCGGTGAGTGGACAGGCGGCGGCGATCAGCCCGACGCGATGACACTGGCCAGATCCGGCCACTGGGCGGGCGCCCCTGCTCGGCCCTACGTACCCATCCCCGTCCATCACCGGTGACGTTCCTGCCCAACGCGATTCAACAGTTACTTCGGCGAGCCTTCACTGACGGTGCTCGGGATCCACACGCACGACCTTCCGCCGCCGAATGTCCGCTCCACATATCCTGACCCCAGTCGCAGTCATTCGACAGCGTCTACCAAAACGCCGAAGTCGGTGAGTGCGTCAACCGTCAGATCGGTTCGCCAAGAGCGGCGGTTCGTATGAAGTGATGACCTCTATGGACCTGACCGATTGCGCCGCTCCGGACGCGACGGAGAAAGTCACCGACCGCACCAACGACGTCACACAATGCCCCGGCACGTGGGTGCGCAGTGACGGCTCGGTGTGGTGCTGTGTCTGACATCGAAGACCGTCGGACGTACAGCTGACGACTTTATTCGTCCGTTCGGTTGACACCGGCAACAGCGTCTTACCGATATGGTTCTGCGCAATTGGCATTCAGTAATGCGTTGGCCGAAGCGCTGTTTCATTTGTTGCTGTCGCTGCTCGGCCGAATGCGTGGAGCAAAGGAGTGGCTGTGTCAGCTGTCGTCCGCAAGAACCCCGCACCTGCGCAGTGCCGCAATCGCAAGTGCCACAAGAAGATGCCCGTGACACATTGGTTACGCATCGGTGCCGTGGGTTTCGGGCTTGGGGCGGCGCTCGCTGTCGGACAAGGGACGGCCCAGGCGGCCCCGAATGATTCGTCCTCACATGCCGCGGCGCACGGCGGCACGTCGGGTCACAGCCCCCGCGCTGCCCGGATCACTCGGCAGAATGCCGATGTTGCACCGACTTTCAACCGGACCAATGTGCCGTCCATGGTCGCCAAAGATGCGCCCGGTGCGCACTCTTCGACGGATCGCATTCCCTCGATTCCCCGGCCGGCAGTCCCGCTCGCCGACGTCGTAGGGGGTGCCGTTCGTGAGTTCGAGTCTTCACTCGAGGCCCGCCGCCACCCGACGGCGGCCCACACGGTGATGGCCAGCGCGAGCCCTCTCGATGTTCTTGGTGGATTCGTCAATGGTGTCGTCAACGGTGCGGCCCACGCCGTCCAGACCATCAGTAACTATGTCGCGCAGGGCACCAGGATTGTCATTAACGGCGCCATCAACGGAGTCACGATCGTGGGCAAGATCGTTCAGGGATTGCCACAGCAGGTGCCCGGGGTCTCGTTTCTCACGTCACAAATGGCATCCTTGGCCGCTTCGCTGGCGGACCGGTTGCCGTCCAGTCCGACATCACGGTTGTACTCGACGTTGCGGTCGTTGACGGCGGACGGTGCCGACGCGGACGGCTTCGTGATAAAGACCGTCCACGACGCGAGCGGGCAAGCGCGGCTTGTGGTTTACATCGGTGGCACCGTTCCCTTGAGCTCGACAAACCAGCCGCTCGTCGAGAACGCAGTTGGGTGGGACGGAACAACCAAGTCGTGGCAGCTGTTCGCCGTCCAGGATGCCCTCGGTGGGAACACCAGCGAGCCGGTGATGCTGGTGGGTTACAGCCAGGGCGGTATGGACGCACAGAACCTCGCTTACACCCTGTCCACCGAGGGCTACTCCATCGCCGCCGTCGTTGCGTTCGCATCGCCCTACGTGCGGACGCCAGGCGAGTCATATCAGAGCATCTTCCTCCAGGATCGACTCGATCCCATCGCTGGGCTCTCCCGGGAGGGCGTATCGATCCCCAGTAATGACATCTTCAGCGCGTCGTCCTCAACGGATCTCGACCCAGGCGTCTTCAATCTCAACGTCCACACGAAAACGGTCACCTACGTAGAAATCGGAAAGCGATTCGACGCGGCGGCCGGCTACACAGACGTGAAGCGAACCATTCGTCAATTCGACGATGTCGGATCATCTGACGGCACGACTCAGCAGGTTCGAATCGTGCTGCGGTGGGGCAGTTCTCCCAACGACCTCGACTCACATCTCACCGGTCCGGGTTCAACGGCCGAGGCCGGCAACAGATTTCACGTCTACTACGGCAACCGAACCGCCTACATCGACGCCCAGATCGCGGCTCAACTGGCAAACGACGACACCTCCGGGTACGGACCGGAAACCACCACGATCAGTGATCTCACGCCGGGCGATTATTACTTCTACGTCTACAACTACTCAGGCGACAGCGCATCAGGATTGGCGCAATCGGGTGCGACCGTGGGCATTTACACCGATTCGGCCAGCTACTTCTTCTCTGCCGACGGCACAAGCACCGGCTACTACTGGTCCGTCTTCGAGCTGACGATCTCACCGAACCACACCGTTGAGGTCAGGGCGATCGACTCCTACGGCGACAGCCCGATCGATGGCGTGATCGCCAGCTGATGCTCGCCGTCACCGACCCGGTGATTGGTAGGTCTTGATCGCCGTGCCTGCCATGTCAGTGACGGGTGTCGCCTCGACCGCACACTCGCAGTTAACTTTCATACGATTGGGCGACACCGCCACATCCGCTGATTCGTTACGGTCAGCTGAAGCGCTCGCCTCTCTCGCGCTCACCAATCAGACAATTTGGCAAAGGATGGGGAACATGGCAATCGAAATCGGTGCGGTGCGCGCAAGCGCCGCGATCAGCGGCATACGCCCCTGGCGCGGGGTATCCATGCGCGCGGCCTTGATCGCCGGCGTCGCAGCGCTCGGGATTGCCGGTGCGCTTCCCGACGGCGCGACTCTGGCCCGTTCGGAGTTCCCGGCAATCGCGAGCAGCGCCGCGCCGGCGCGAGTATCCCAGGACGTCGAACTGATGGCCTACATCCCGGGGTGGACCGAAGCCATGGTTGCGATTGACACGATCGCCTACAACGCCGAGCCACTCGTCACCAGCGTGGTGAATTCCACGCTCGTTGTCGGCATGTCGATACCGGTCGTCAATGTGGTCGCTCGCCAGGCGTACATCGTCTACAACTATGTGATCTGGCCCGTGGTCTGGCTGCCGCTGACCTGTGGCACGCTCTTTCTCGGCACTCTAGACGTCGGATACTTGAACCACCTGGTTGCGGTGACTGTAGACCTTTTCGCGGGCTTCGTTCAGGCCGAGGCCAATTTCTTCCTTTACGGCGGGTGGAACCCACTGGCCGTCGCGGCAACCGCAGCGAAGGCGAAAGCCGCTGCGCACGATGGAACGGGGGATGCCGGAAAGGCCTCTGACTCGGACCAGCCCAGGGCAGCGGGCACGGGTGTGGGTAAGTCGGGACGCACGGTGGCGCCGATCGGAGCCACCAAGAACCCCACAGAATCGGCTACGGCCGCCGGCGCCGAGGCTCCGACGGACAGCACGCCACAGGCTGGCAGCCCGACACTGGTGAAAAGCACTGTCAGCGCCCAAATTCCCTCGACAAAAGGTAACGGCCGCAGTGCCGCATCGTCCACCGGCTCAACCTCCACAGGAGCGCAGAAGTCGGCAGGCACAGGCCATCACGCTCGGAAGACCGCCAAGCCTTCCTGAACCAACGTCGCTGTGAGCACCTTCTGCGCGTCGTAAAGGTTCAAGGTGACCAGCCCGCGGCCACATGCGGCGGCCGGGGAGCGGGATTCCAGCAGGTTCCACTCGCCTGCGTTGATCGGCCGATGGAACCAGATCGACGAGTCGGTGGTGGCGGTGCGGTGGCTGCGGTCGGTCATCGTGTGACCGTGCACCTGGAGCACCGGATCGATGCCGTAGATGTCGGTGACGTAGACCGCCGCGCACTGCTGCAGCCACGCTGGCCCTTCCAGTGGCACCCTCACCCGCCACCACAGCCGGCGAACGAATTCCCCTGTGCTGCGGTCGTCCTCGTAGCGGATGTCGATCTCGTCGAGGGGCAGCGACGGCGCCGGACCGATCGGACCGGTGGCCGGCATCTGCTCGGGATCGGTTGGGGCCGTTGCCTCTACAGCGTGTTCGGGCCCGTCGGCCGCCACCGAGAACGAGACGGTCGCGACGGTCAGCAGCCGGCCCTCCTGGTGGGCCTGCACCCGCCGCGATGCCGCGGTGCGGCCGTCGTAGACCCGTTCGACGTCGTAGTGCACCGGTGCGCCCGCGTCGCCACCGCGAAGGAACTGCACGTGCAGACTGGTCGGTGTGGCGCCGTTGTCGACGGTGTGGCAGGCCGCGGCCATCGCCTGCGCGGCGAGATGGCCGCCGTAGGCCCGCTTCTCGGCCGGTCCGCTCTCGGCGCCGACGAAGACGCCTGCGGGGTCACGGGTGACGTCCAGCAGCCGGGCCAGCACGCTCATGCGGTTCCCGTTGCGACAGTGCCCGATTCGACCAATGCGGCGATCTCGTCGGCACTCAGCCCGAGCTCGGCCAACACAGCGCTGGTGTCGTCACCGAGCGCGGGTGCGGGCTGGGCCGCGACGTGCGCGCCGTCGACTGACATGGGCAGTCCCGGTGCCAGATAGCTACCGATCCTGGGTTGGGTCAGCATCGTGAACAACGGGTTGGCCGTCACCCGCGGATCCTGCGCCACTTGGGCGAAGTCCAGGTAGCGGTCCCACAGCACGGAACTGGCCGACAGCGCGGCGGTCACCTCGTCGGCGGTGTGCCTGGCGAACCACGGAGCGAACAAGCCACTCAACACGGCACGATGTTCGTAGCGCTGGCCTTCGTTGTTGAAGTCGGCACCGAGCGCTTCGGCAACGGCGGCAACGGCTTTCGTGGTCCCAGTGAGTTCGGCGAGATCGCGGAAGTGCCGGTTGGTCAGCGCAACGAGCATGAAGGTGGCACCGTCGCTGCTGGTGTAGTCCTGGCCGTACTGGCCGTAAATGGCGTTGCCCAGGCGCGGGCGCTGGGTCCCGTTGACCATCGGCTCGGTGATGAAGCCGAGGTTGGCGGCGGTGGCCAGTGCAACATCGTCCAGCGGCAGCCGGATTCGGCTGCCCTCTCCGGTGGCATCGCGGCGGCGCAGCGCGACCAGGATCGCCAGCGCCGCGTACAGACCACAGGTGACATCCCAGGCCGGCAGCACATGATTCACGGGGCCGCCCTGCGCGGGTGATCCGGTGACCAACGGAAAACCGGTGGCCGCGTTGACCGTGTAGTCGACACCGGTGGAACCGTCGCCGCGGCCGACGACCTCCAGGTGGATCAGGTCTGGGCGCTGCGCGGTCAGCTCGTCGTAGGAATGCCATTGGCGCCCGGCGACATTCGTGATCAGAATCCCGCTGTCGGCGATCAGCCGGGCCACCAGCTGCTGCCCCTCCTCGGAGCGCATATCCGCGGCCACCGACCGCTTGCTCTTGTTGAGGCCGGCCCAGTAGATGCTGTCACCGGCCTCGGTCAGCGGCCAGCGCTTGTAGTCGGCAGCCCCGCCGACCGGGTCCACCCGGATGACCTCGGCGCCCAGCTGCGCCAGCGTCATCCCGGCCAGCGGCACGGCCACAAAGCTGGAGATCTCGACGATGCGGACACCCGTTAACGAGAGTTCATCTGAAGCGGTCACCCGACGAGTATGGCGGGTGCCCTGATCACCACACCCCGACGGGCACGCCCAGGCAGAACAGGAACAGCCCCAGCAGCACCCAGCCGGCCGCCTGCCAGATGGGCCAGACGCCCCCGACACGCCACACCCGGTAGGTCTGGATGAACGCGCCGACCCCGCCGACGAACAGCGTCCCCGGCACGAGAATGCCCGCGACCAGCGAGTGCCAGATCACGGTCACGGCGAAGGCCACCGCGGCTACCACGACGAAGGAGACCACGTAGATCACCGCCGCGCGGAAGGCCGCCGGATCGTGCCAGCGCTTCTCGACGTCGTTGGTGTTCATGCTCATGCCACGTCCCAGCCTACGGATCGCGTGAGCACCCAACGAACGGGGTAGTCGGGCCTGATGACGAACCCTGATGACAAGAGCGAAGAGGACGTGCAGGACGACCCGAAGGTCGCCTCGTCACGTGCCGGTAAGGACGGCGACGACGGCTCCTACGTCGGCGAGACCGGACCCGACGACGCGATCGACACCGGAGAAACCGGCGCCGAGGCGCGCAGCGAGCGCGGAGGTCAGTGAGAATCGGTTGATGCGTCTGCTGCTGATAGCTGACACTCACGTCCCGAAGCGTGCTCGCGACCTGCCCGAACCGGTATGGCGGGAAGTCGAGCGTTCCGATGTCGTCATCCATGCCGGCGACTGGGTGGACGAGGGCCTGCTCGACACACTCTCGGCACGGGCCAACCGCCTGGTCGCGTGCTGGGGCAACAACGACGGGCCCGAACTTCGGGCCCGGTTACCCGAGCGCGCCGACGTGACCCTGGACGGCCTGCTCTTCACCGTCGTCCACGAGACCGGCGCCGCCTCGGGCCGGGAGGCGCGGATGGCGCAGCAGTACCCGGGTACCGACGTGCTGGTGTTCGGTCACAGCCACATCCCGTGGGACACCACCGCGCGCACCGGACTCCGGCTGCTGAACCCCGGTTCGCCGACAGACCGGCGCCGCCAGCCGTTCTGCACCTACATGACCGCGGTGACCCGGCCCGGTGTGCTGGCTGACGTGCGACAACACCAAATCGAGAAGACTTAGCTCTGAAACAGAGCTAATCTGGCTCGGTGGACATTCGCACCGATCTCGTCGCCGAGCTGTTCGGCACCGTCGGCCGATTCCGTCGCACGGTCCGCAGAGTCGCAGGCATCTCGTTCGTGACTGCCGGGTTGACCGAGTCGCAGGCCGAGCTGTTGCGACTGGTCGGGCGGCAGCCGGGTATCTCGGTCAGTGCAGCCGCCGCCGAACTCGGACTGGTCGCCAACACCGCCTCGACGCTCGTCTCCAAGCTGTCGGGCGACGGACTGCTGGTGCGCACGCCGGACCCCGCCGATCGCCGGGTGGGCCGCCTCGAACTCACCGCACCCGCCCAGAAGATCGCCGACGAATCCCGCGCCGCGCGCCGCGCCGCCTTGGCCGAGGCGCTCGACCAGCTCGACGACGATGACGCCGAGGCGCTGGCCGCGGGGATGCGAGTGCTACGCGACATCACCACCAAGCTGCGGGAGGACAAGCCGTGACCACACCCGCGATCGACTGCCAGAACCTGACCCACCGGTACGGCGATTTCACCGCAGTCGACGACCTGACGCTGCAGGTGCACACCGGCGAAACGCTTGGCCTGCTTGGGCCCAACGGTGCAGGCAAGACCACGGTGGTGCGGCTGCTGACCACCCTCGCGCCGATCCAGCACGGTCAGGTTCGCATCTTCGGTCTCGACGCCCGGCGCGACACCATGGACATCAGATACAACCTCGGCTATGTGCCCCAACAGCTTTCGATCGAACCAGCCCTGACAGGACGCCAGAATGTGGAATGGTTCGCCCGGCTCTACGATGTCCCGCGCTCGGTACGTAAGCAGCGGGTCAACGAGGCCCTGGAGGCGATGCAGCTGCTCGACGTCGCCGACCGGCTGGCCAACACCTATTCCGGCGGCATGGTGCGCCGCCTGGAGTTGGCCCAGGCACTGGTCAACCAACCGTCACTGCTGATCCTCGATGAGCCGACGGTGGGCCTGGATCCTATTGCCCGCGACAGTGTTTGGTCGCAGGTGGCCAGCATGCAGCACGAATTCGGGATGACGGTTCTGCTCACCACCCACTACATGGAAGAGGCCGACGTGCTGTGCGACCGGGTCGCGCTGATGCACCACGGCCGGTTACGCGCGGTCGGCACCCCGGCCGAGCTCAAGACCAAGGTCGGTCCCGAAGCGAGCCTGGAAGACGTCTTCCGTCACTACGCCGGTTCCGGGCTCGAGGAGGCCGCCGATCACAACGGGCTCGGCACCGTCCGGGCGGGCCGGAAGGCGGCGCGCAATGCCGGTTGAGTCCACCGCCGCACCCCGGCTGGTGCGGGCGCCCCGCGGCTGGCGACGGGTGCCCAGCCTGGCCAGCCGGATGGAGACGTTCGCGTGGGTCGAGTTGCAGAAGCTGCGCCACGACCGCACCGAGCTGTTCACCCGCATGGTGCAGCCGGCCTTGTGGCTGTTGATCTTTGGCACGACGTTCAACAGGTTGCACGTCATCGACACCGGATCGGTGCCCTATCTGGCGTTCCTGGCGCCCGGCATCATTGCCCAGTCGGCGCTGTTCATCTCGATCTTCTACGGCATCCAGATCGTGTGGGATCGCGACGCCGGCATCCTGGCCAAGCTCATGGTAACGCCCGCCCCGGCTCCGGCACTGGTAACGGGCAAGTCGTTCGCCGCCGGGGTGCGGTCGGTGGCTCAGGTCATCGGTGTGCTGGTGCTGGCCTACATCATGGGTATCGCCATGACCCACAACCCATTACGCATCCTGGCCGCGATGGGCGTGGTGATGCTCGGATCGGCGTTCTTCGCGTGCCTGTCGATGGCACTGGCCGGGATGGTGCGCAACCGGGACCGACTGATGGGTATCGGGCAGGCGATCACCATGCCGTTGTTCTTCGCCTCGAACGCGCTGTATCCGGTGTCGGTCATGCCGGAGTGGCTGCGCTGGCTGTCCCGGGTGAATCCACTGAGCTACGAGGTGGATTCACTGCGGCTGCTGCTCGTCGGCATTCCGTCGGCGCATCCCTGGCTGGACCTGGGCGTGTTGGTGCTGTCTGCGGTGCTCGGCATCGCCGCCGCATCGGCACTGCTGCGCCGGCTGGTGCGCTAGCCTGCGTCGAAGCGGAACACGGCGAGTCTGCCTGCCAGCGCTTCGAATTCGTCGGGAGTGCCCCGCTGCACCAAACCGGAGCGCTTGGCGAACGCCACGCCGACGGGCACCGAGCCGGGGAACGCGCGCAGCACCGGCTTGGCTTGCTCGGCCGTCAGTTCCACAATCGCGACGGGCCGAGAACGCCTGCCGCGGCTGAGTGTTCCGGCGCCGGCGGCCCGGGCATTGCTTGCCCAATCCGAGCCCGGATAGCCGGCCACGGTATAGAGCGCTCCCTCGTACTCGAACGGTGTCATCGGCGTGTGCCGCGGCTTACCCGACTTGCGGCCGGGAACCGTCAGCACATAGGCGGGTCCGGTGTGCAGGCCCAGCTTCTGCACGGCCATCATGAATCGGTTCATCGGCTTGAGCCAGCGGGGCGGGCGGGGATCGGTCATCGTGCACCTCCGGTTGTGAACAGGTGAGCGTTGTCGTTGGCCCACTGGGCGAACGACGTGGCGGGACGGTCGAGGATCTTGTCGACCTCATGGGTGACCAGCACGGGCGAGATCAAGGTCGCGGCCTGCATGGCGATATAGGCGTCGGCGAACTCCGCCGGAAAAACGTTGCCGATGAACCGTTCCCGCACCAGTTCGGCAGGCACCTGCTGGTAGCGCAGCGGACGACCGAGCGCCTCCCCGAGGATGGCGACCATCTCGGCGTTGGTGAGCGATTGCGGTCCGGTCAACGGAACTCGCTGCCCGATAAGGTCGTCGGTCAGCAAGGCGTGCGCCGCGACGGCCGCGATGTCCGCTTCCACGATCGGCGCGCTCGACGCCTGAGCGTACGGCCCGGCCACCACGTCACCGGCACCGATCTGGCCGCCCCACATCCCGGCGAAGTTCGTCGCGAACACCGACGGGCGCAGGCTCACCCACGGCAGGCCCGAGGCCGCAGTGAGTTGTTCGCACTCCCGGTTGCGGTCGCCGCGATACCGGGACGGCTGGCGACCGTCGTCATCGTCGGCGTTGATCGCCGACAACGCCACCAGCTTGCCGACACCGTGACGCGCCGCCGCCGACACCACATCGGCAAGTGCGTCACCTAGCGCCCGCGAGTTGAGGAACGCCGCCGAGGCACCCCCCAGCGCCTCGGCGGCGTCGGTCACTTCCTCCACACCGGGCGGCAGTCCAGACTCGCCCGGGCGCCGGGTCACTGCCCTGACGCGGACGCCCGCCTGCACCAGCCGCTCGACGAGCGGCCTGCCGACATTGCCGGTGGCACCGGTTACCACGATGGTCATCTCGCATCCTTTCGGTCGGTTACCAAGTAAGGACGGGGGAACTTCGTGGAAAGTGACGGGGCACGGCGGTAACTTTTCTGTATGCCGATTCGTCGTCTATGACATGAACGATTCGATCGATGGATTGCTGCGGGCCCACCGCCCGTATCTGATCAACCTCGCCTACCAGATGGTCGGCGATATCGGTGACGCGGAAGATGTTGTGCAGGAGGCTTTTCTGCGGCTGTCCATGGCCGATTCCGGCGAGATCGAGGACCCACGGGGCTGGCTGACGGTGGTCTGCAGCCGGCTGTGCCTCGACCAGGTCCGGTCGGCCCGCCATCGGCGGGTGATCACCACCGAAGCCGAACTGCTGGAACGTCAGCCGCCGGTCAATCACAGCGCGATGCCCGACCCGGGGGACCGGGTCACACTCGATGACGAGGTGCACGCCGCGTTGTTCGAAGTTCTGGGCAGGCTCAGCGCGCCCGAACGGGTGGCGTTCGTGCTGCACGACGTCTTCGCGGTGCCGTTCGACGAGATCGCCGAAACCGTCGGCCGGCCGACCGCCACCTGCCGTCAACTCGCCCGGCGGGCCCGGATGAAGATCCATACCGCCGCACCGATAACCGCCGACGTCGACGACACCGAGCATCACCTGGTCACCGAACGATTCATCGCAGCCTGCAGCAATGGCGATCTCGACGCGCTGACCGAGGTACTGGCCCCCGACGTGTGGGGTGTGGGCACCGTCCTGGCCGATCCCCCGCCGCCACCGCAGATCAATCACGGGCAGGCCGCGGTGGGCGCCAACCTGCTGCGCTATCTCACGGGAGCCACGCTCGTCAGCGGTCCGGTCGGGCGGCCGGTCGCGCTGGCGTTCAGCGAGCGGCGGCTGTTCGCCGTCGTCGTGCTGACCATCCACGACGGTCTGGTCGCCAAGATCGAGGCGACGGCCGACCCGTCCGCGCGCTGACGTTTGGTAGCGATTTCGGCGCGTTTTCGCTCGCTCAGCGGCGATTAGCGCGCCGAAATCGCTGTGATCGAGCTAGGCGCCGGGCTGCTGGAAGTTGGCCGCGGCCTTGGGATCCAGCAGCGACGGGTGGTGCCGGTGCCACCAGTAGCCCGGGCTGGCCTCGGCGGCGGGCTTGGCGTGGATCTGCGGGGTGGCCACGTTGCCGGTGTGCGGGCCGGCCTCGGCCGCGCTGGCGATGCCGGCCAGTCCGAGTGCCGCGCCGCCGATGATGCCTGCCGACAGAATCGGAGCCGCGATGTAGCGGGCGAAGGTGTTCTTCATTGAATTCTCCTGTGTGAGTGGTTGTTTCGGCTTGTTTCGGCCTTGAGACAACTATCGACGCGGCGGGACACGCGGTCTGTCACGCAAAAGCACGTACCGGGGGATGAAGGTGGTGTCGTCCGTTCGGACGACACCGGCGCCGGGCTGGTTACACTCCCGGTGTGCGCGCACACGGCAGCCCGCCGAAGCGGCCAGGTCGCTTCTGGGTGAGCCTGGTCGTCCCGCCCATGCCCGCCGACGTCGGGACCAGCGAGGCCGTCCGCGCGATCTTCTTCAAGTTCGAGAACCAGGCGCAGCGGTTGCGCGCCATCCTTCGGCTGCTGCTGGTGGCCGTCATGGTGCTGGTGGTGCTCGCCTCGACACCACGCGCGTCGTGGCCCGCGCAGCTGGCGTTGGTCGCCGGCTACGCCGTACTGGCGGTGCTGGCCGCATGGGTTCGGCTGCAACAGCATCCGCGCACCGCCCGGTTGCGGGCACTGGAGCCGATGATGCCGATCGACATCGCGGCGATCTGCGTGCTGCAGTTGCTGTCCCCCGGCAGCTATCTGATGCTCGGACTGCTGGCGTTCCTGCCGTTCTTCATCGCCACCCAGGCCGGGCAACGAGCCGCGATCATGTCGGTCGCCGCGATCCTCGGCGCCGCGATCGCGGTGCTGGCCGACCCGGTGTTCCGCCGCCAGATGTCCGCGCCCGAAATCGCCGCGCTGCTGGTGATGCTCGCGCTGCTGTGCCTGTGCTCCTACACGGTGTCTCGGGTGCAGCAGCGCCGGCTCGCCAGCATCGCCGAGCTGACGGCGAGCCGGGCCATGCTCCTGAACGATGTGATGACAGCCGAGGAACGCGAACGCCGGCGCGTCGCCGAAGCCCTGCACGACGGACCGTTGCAGACCCTGCTGGCAGCCCGCCAGGATCTGCGCGACGCGATCCGTCCCAACCCCGACCTGTCCGGGGTGGCGCGGGCCAGCGAGTTGCTCACCGACGTCGCGCGCGAGTTGCGCCAGACCACCCGCGAATTGCACCCCTCCGTCCTCGAAGAAGGCGGGTTGGAGCACGCCGTCCGCGGACTTCTCGACACATTGGCCGAACGCACGGGGGTCGTCGTCGAATGTTCCATCGACTATCCGCTCCCGCACGCCGAGGACGCGACGCTCTACGGTGTGGCGCGCGAGCTGCTCACCAATGTGGCCCGGCACGCCAATGCCGGCCGGGTGTGGTTGACCCTGCGCGACGACGGTGACGCGGTGATGCTCGAGGTGCGCGACGACGGCGTCGGCATCGATCGGGCGGCGGCGTCCCGGCGAGTCGCCGAGGGACACATCGGGCTTGCCTCGCAGCGCTCGCGTATCGAGTCACTGCGGGGCACTTGGGAATTCCGGTCCGTCGACCGTGGCACGTGCGTGCGGGTCCGGTTGCCGTTACGCGATCACCAGGAGGTGCGGTGAGCAGTTCAGAACGACGCATTCGAGTGGTGGTCGGTGACGATCACCCGGTCTACCGCGACGGCATCGTGCGCGCCCTGAACAACAGCGGGCGTACCGAGGTCGTCGAAGCGGTCGGTGACGGGCAGGCTGCGCTCGCCGCGATCCAGCGGCACCGGCCCGATGTCGCGCTGCTGGACTACAAGATGCCCGGCCTCGACGGAATCGCGGTGGCGCACGCGGTGAATCGG
Source organism: Mycobacterium sp. BK086 (assembly GCA_004362315.1). Classification (GTDB taxonomy): domain Bacteria; phylum Actinomycetota; class Actinomycetes; order Mycobacteriales; family Mycobacteriaceae; genus Mycobacterium. The sequence continues at coordinate 1,149,068 of SNWL01000004.1, read as the reverse complement.
GACGGTCTGCCCACTCGGGTGCTGTTGTTGTCGGCGACCACCGACGGCCCGGTGGTCTACCGCGCGATCCAGGACGGTGCCGCGGGTTACCTGTCCAAGGAGTCCGATCGCGACGAGATCGTGGCCGCCGTGGCGGCCTGCGCCCGCGGCGAGAAGGTGCTGCCACCGGAACTCGTGACCAGCCTGGCCACCCAGGTGCATCGGCAGGCCCAGTATCAGGGTCCCGTGCTTAGCGAACGGGAGCAGGAGATCTTGCGCCTGATCGCCGACGGCAAGACGGTCCCGGAGATGGCGAAGGATCTGTTCCTCGCGCAGACCACGATCAAGACCCACATCCGGCGGCTCTACGAGAAGCTCGGGGTGTCCGACCGCGGTGCCGCGGTCGCCTACGCGATGCGCAATCAGCTGCTGGAGTAGATCTGTCTGTCGTCCGTTCGGACGACACCGATTCATCCGGCGGATAGCGCGTTCGGGCGCTCCCGGTCATCGGTGCCGGCCAGCAGGCTGATTTCCATGACAACCACACTTCGCACCCCCGCAATCACCCACCTGACCCACCGCGCCAAGTACGTCACCGAAGCCGTCGGCACGTTCGTCCTGGTGTTCACGATCGGCGCCAGCTCGCTCGGTGGCTCTCCGCTCGCACCCGTCGCCATCGGTGCCGCGCTGATGGCCATGATCTACGCCGGCGGACACATCTCCGGCGCGCACTACAACCCGGCCGTCACGCTCGCCGTCTGGGTCCGTGGCCGCATCACTGCCCGTGAGGCGATCGGCTACGTCGCGTCCCAGATCGTCGGCGGGGTGGTCGCCGCCGCGGCCGTCACCGGCGTGATGCCCACCGGGCCATCACACCCGCTGGCCTTGTCCGGGCACGCGATGGTGGTGGCCGCCGTGGCCGAGTTGGTGTTCACCTTCGTGCTCTGCTTCGTCGTGCTGAACGTGGCCACCAGCAAGGACCACCCGAACAATTCGTTCTACGGCCTGGCCATCGGTTTCACCGTGGCCGCCGGGGCCGTCGCGGTCGGCGCCATCTCCGGCGGGGTGTTCAACCCCGCGGTCGGGATCGCCGGGCTGGCCATCGGGATGCTCACCAGCCCAGTCGTGTTCGTCTACCTGATCGTGCAGCTGGTCGCCGCGGTGGCCGCGGGGATGGCCTTCCGGTTTCTCAATCCCGCAGATAAGTAACCCCTCCCGCGCCGAGCGTGACTCCAGGGTCACGCTCGGCGCTCAGCGTGTCTCTGGTGTGACGCTCGCCGCGGGTCAGCCCTGCAGGCGGCGGGCCAGCCCGCTGGCGCGTGCCGCGCGGCGCGCGACGGCGGCGCGCAGCTGCTCGGCCGAGCCCACCACCCGCACCTTGGTCCTGGCCCTGGTGACCGCGGTGTAGAGCAGCTCGCGGGTTAGCAGCCGCGAATCCGTCTGCGGCAGAAGCACTGTGACCTCCCCGACTTGGCTGCCCTGGCTTTTGTGAATCGTCATCGCGTGCATGGTCTCGATATCGGCCAGCCGGCCGGTTGCCAACTCGGTCTGGCCATCGGCCCCGGCCATCACCGCCCGCAACACACCGTCACGCAGGACGGCCACCCCGATGTCCCCGTTGTAGAGCCGAAGTCCGTAGTCGTTGACGGTGACCAGGACCGGCCGGCCCGCATACCACGAAGCCCACAGTGGGGCATCGGTTTCTTCCGCCAGCCAGCGTTCGACCTGACGGTTCCAATACGACACGTCCTGGCGGTGCGCGCACAACAGCCGGTGCTCCTCCAGCGTGGCCAGCGCAGCGGGGCCGTCGCCGAGCACCGCGGCCTCCCGCAGCCGGAGTGCATGCGGCACAAGGACACTGCGAAGCGCGTCGGCCGGGTCCTCGGTGTCCAGCCATTCGATGTGTTCACCACCGGCGTTGAGCACGTCGAGCGCACGATTGGCGTCGCCGACCCGGATCGCGCTCGCCAGCGCACCGATCGACGGACCGAACCGGTGCGCGGTGAGAAGCTTGGCCACCGGGGTGTCAACGTGGGCACTGAGCCCCTCGACCAAATCCGCAAGCACCGCACCGGCTTCCACCGACGCCAATTGGTCTGGGTCACCGACCAACAGCAGGCGGGAATCCGGGCGGACGGACTCGACAAGGCGGGCCATCATGGTCAGCGACACCATCGATGTCTCGTCGACGACGATCACATCGTGCGGCAGCCGGTTCGCCCGGTGATAACGGAACCGCGATGACGAGTCCCGCTTGCGGCCCAGCAGTCGGTGAAGGGTGCTGGCGCCCAACTCCCGGAGACGCGCCTGGTCGGCCAGCGCCAGTTCGTTGACTTCGGCTTGCACAGCCTCCTGCAGCCGAGCGGCGGCCTTGCCGGTGGGCGCCGCCAGCGCGATCCGAGGCTGCGGCTTACCCGCGAGCTCGGCCTGTTCGGCCAGGAGAGCCAGCAGCCGGGCCACCGTGGTGGTCTTGCCGGTACCCGGCCCACCCGTGAGAACCGTCAAGCCGCGAGACAGTGCGATCTCGGCTGCTGCGCGTTGTTCCTCGAAGCGTTTCGGGAAAAGTCGTGCGATGTCGGGCAATTGGCCATGTGGCCGGCCGGCCGCCAATGCCAGCACATCGGCGGCGACCTGACGCTCCTCCAGCCAGTACCGGTCGAAGTAGAGCAGATCCTCCTCGAGGTGCAGTACGGCCGGCGAACTCAACAGCGGGCTCGCCGCGACGGCTGCTCGCCACTCGGCCGGTTCGGGCCATGGCAGATCGTCGATCTCGACCTGCGTGGGCACGGCCGTCAGCTCCACACACACCGAACCGCCCCGCACCGCGCGGACCACGAACGCGATCGCCAGTGCGACCCGCTCGTCAGGCTCGTTGCCCAGCGCGGTGAGCCGCTGGGCGACAAGGACATCAGCGGTCTCGATGGCCCCGGCCTCGTTGAAGATCCTCAGCAGCCCGGTGGCTCCTGCGCTGCGACGCCAGTCAGCGGCATCGGTCAAGTCGACGGTCATGCCGCCACCTGCCTGCCGTCGAGCAGATCCGACACCGCGACCACCAGCGCAGCCGGCGGGCGCCAGCTGAACACTCCGGCCGGATGGCCGTCGATCGTCGGGGTGCCGGGTCCACACATGCCCCGCACGAACAGATACAACACCCCGCCCAGATGCCGGCCGGGATCGTAGCCGGGTTGACGCCAGCGCAGGAACCGGTGCAGCACAACGCTGTACAGCAGGGCCTGCAGCGGATAGTCCGAATGGAGCATCGCCTCGGCCATTCTGGCCCGGTCGTAGTCGGCGGCCGACAGCGGCCGGTCGCCGTCGCCGAGCCAGTTGGTCTTGTAGTCGACCACCAGATACCGATGCCCTCCCCCACCATCGGGCACCCGCAACACCACGTCCACCGAACCCGACAGGTACCCGCGCAACGACTGGCCGCCCAGCGCGCCGCCGGTCAGCCGATCGGCGTACGAGGCCAGCGGGTCGTCGGGCGGAAGGTGCTCGCGCACCAGCCTGCCGACATCGGCCAGCCGGATCTGTGGTGGGCCCGTCGGCAGGTCACCACCGGCCAGCGGAAACTCGAAGTCCATCTCGCACAACCGGTCCCGCAATCCGATCTGGCGCAGGGTCAGACCGTCGGCCAGCGGACCCAGCGGGGTGTCGTGCATCGGGACCAGGGCGGCGGCCAGCTCGGCGGCGGGGACGTCGACGGGCCACCACACCGCATGCTGTTCGACCTGGGTCTGCAGTTCGGTGGCCAGATCGGCGGCCAACGGGTCTGCGGTCTCGAGGACCGCGTGCACCAGACTGCCGAACTTCGCGCCGGTCGGAAGGTCCGCCATCGGCGACGGGAGATCCGCGCCGGATGGTGGTGCGGTCACCGCGACCTCGGCGACCTCGTCGTCGAGCTGCACCACCTCGGGCTCGCTGCTCACCCCGGTGGTCTCGGCTGCGCGGATCAGCCCGGAGTACGACGTCCGTCGCCACGTGGTGTCGATGCTGCGGTGGAAGTGTCTGGCGGCAAGGTCATCTCGACGTTCGGGGCCGGTCAGCTCGGCCACCGGGACGATCACCGACTCCTCGAGCACCGGCCCACCCGCGGTCTCCCATTCGCGCAGCGCCGCCATTGCGTCGGCATCCTCGATCCGTTCGGGATCGCAGCGGTCCGGCACCGATGCCTGTCCGGGTCGGCGGCCCCGCAGCAGCCGGGACAGTCCCCCGTTGGGCTCGTCCCACGACGGCGCCCACCAGGCCACCACCTGGGATTGAGCCCTGGTCATCGCGACGTAGGTCAGCCGGGTTTCCTCGCCGGCCGACTCCCGCCTGCCCAGCGTCTGGGCGGTCACCAGTTCGGGACTCTGCTCACCACCGACATGCAGGCAGCGCCGCTCCTCCACGTGGAAGCGCACCAGATCATCGCTGCGCACATAGCGATTGAACGTGAACGGCAGGTACACAATCGGGAACTGCAGCCCCTTACTCACCCACACCGTCATGATCTGTACGGCCGCCGCGTCGCTGTCCAGGCGGCGGCTGCGCTCCGGGGCGCCGCTGCGCTCGTCACGCTGAGTGCGCAACCAGTCGCGTAATGCGGTGAGGCTGAAGTGTTCCCGATGCGTCACGTCATGCAGGAGCTGGGTGACGTGAGCGAGGTCGGTCATGTTGCGTTCACCGCCCGCCCAGGACAGCACCCGTCGGCCCATCCCCGCGAGCTGCGCGGCTTCGAACACCGCCGCGATGCCGGCTTCCCGCGCATGATCGGCCCACTGCCGCAACGTGTCCGCGATCTGATCGGTCAGCTTGTCGCCGCCGTCGGCCAGGTCTTCGGCTGTCTTGCCGAAGAACATCGTGGTGGCCGCGGCACGCACCAGTCCGGGGCGGTGCAATTGGTCGAACGCTTCAAGCAGGGTCAGCCAGTCATCGGCGGCTTGGGATTTGAGCACATCGGTGTCACCGGTGTAGACGGCCGGCACCCCGGCCGTTACCAGTGCATCGAAGCAGGCGCGGGCGTCTGCGTGACTCTCGGTGATGACCGCGATCTGGTGCGCCTGCACGGGCTCATCGTCGAAGGTGGCCGCACTGGCCAGCAATGCGGAGATGTCGGCGGCCAGGTCGGCAGCGATGTGTCCGCGCAGGGCGTCCATTTTGACGGTGCGGGTCCCACGCTGTCCGAAGGCTTCTCGGCTGACCACCCGCAGGCGGAACGGGTCGTTGTGGGGTGCGCCCGCCAGGCGGTGGCCGCGATGGTGCGCGTTGACGTCGAGGACCTTGATGTCCGGGTCGCCGAGCTCGGCACCGCCGAGCACGACCTGAAGACGGTCGACGAGTGCCGAATCGCTGCGCCAGTTGACGCCGAGGGTGTGCCGTTGGCCCGCGGTCTTGGCGGCGTGCAGGTAGGTGACGATATCGCCGCCGCGGAACGCGTAGATCGCCTGTTTGGGATCGCCGATCAGGATCAGCGTCGAGTGCCCGCTGAAGGCCCGTTCGATGACCTGCCACTGCACCGGGTCGGTGTCCTGGAATTCGTCGACCATCACCACCGACCACCGCTGATGCATGCGGGTGGCGGCAGGCGAGCCGGGCACCTGCAAGGCGTCGGCCAGCCGGCTGAGCAGGTCGTCGTAACTCAGAATGCCGCGTCGTCTTTTCCGCCGATCCAGCTCGGCCAGAACATCATTGGCGAAGCCGACGCGCACCGCCGGCTGCGATCCCGGCGGCGGATCCAGCGGACGCAGCTCGGTGCACGGGTTGGCGACGACTTCGCGGGCCAGCTTGAGCGCCTCGGCGCGGCTGATCGGTGGCCGCTCGCGCTCCTGCCCGAAATGCCGCAGATACAGATCGTCGACGATCTCGGCGACCAGGTCGTCGAGGCTTTCGGCCAGTGTCACGCTGCTGTCGGTATCGCCGGCGACACCAAGGGATTTCAGGACTAGGTGGCAGAACTGGTGGGTAGTGGCGATCGTCGCCGCGTCGAAGCCGGCCAGCGCGTCACGCAGCCGCCGACGGCGTTCGGCCAGTGCATCGGCGTCACCGGTGATGATCAGCCGCACGACGTCGTTGCCGGCGGCCAGACTCGGCTCGTCGAAGGCGCGCAAGGCGAGCTGCAACGCCTCGCGGACCCGCTCCCGCAGTTCCTGAGTGGCCGCCCGGCTGAAGGTGATCAGCAGCATCTGGTCCAGGTTCGCCCGGCCCTCGGCCACATAGCGGGTCACCAATGCGGCCAGCGTGAACGTCTTGCCGGTCCCGGCGCTGGCCTCGAGCACCGTTGTCGTGCGCTCGGCGGGAAGCGGTCCCACAAGGTCGAATTCGTGCATCAGGCGCCATCCTCGGCACGCAGCAGCGGCGCCCACAAGCGCACCGCGTAGGCACCCAACCGCGTCGTTTCGCCGTCGGCCTCCTCACCCGGCCGGACCGGGGTCAGCAGCGGATCAAGATCCGGTTCACGACCCCAGACCCGTTCGACGGCCGGGTCGTCGCGCTCGTAGCGCCACTTCGACCACGCCTCGCTCCTGGGGTCCTGGCCGCTGATCCGCGCCACCGCCCACGCGTGAGAGGTCTTGATGGGCAGCGGGATCGGTTCACGCCGGCCGGCGTCATAAATCGCCACCAGGTCACGCAGCACGCCGACCGGATCCTCCTGCGGTGAACCCAGCACGCGCTCGACAACACCGTTACGCCTGCGCTGCCTGCCGATGCCCACCACCGACCACTGCCCGGGAAAGGCCGCCGCCAAGGCCAGCATCGGGATCCAGCCGCGCAACAGATGCTGGGCATCGAGCTTGGAGAACGTCACCTCCACCAGCCGCTTGCCGAACACCTCGGGGACGGTTCCGGTGAGGCGACGCCCTCCGCCCAGATCCACATCGACGTCATAGGCCTGCGGCGTGCCGGTCCGGTAGACCAGCGCCGCACGCGCGAGTTCGGTTGCCTGGTCGCGTAATTCACCCGCAGTACGCCAGCCGAGCCGACCCGGCGGCAACGAGCCCCTTCGCCACTCCGCCTGCCCGGCCCGCTCGGGATCCATCCCGGCGAGCATGTCGGTGAGCAGCCGCTGGCCCACTGTCCATTGCTCCAGGTTGTCGATCTCGACCGGCATGGCGTCCTCGACGCCTTCGACCTCCCACGGCAGCGCCACATCGAGCGCGGTGAAGAAGCCCTTCACCGGGTTGGCGAAGAACCTCAGCAGATCGGTCAGCGTCACATCGTCGGGTGGCGGTGCGGGCAACGGTGTGGCCAGCAGGTCGGGCTGTTCGGGACGTTGACTTCCGGTGACCGACGCGGCGGCCAGCACACCGGAATCGAAGGTGAACGACTCGCCCGGCACGCCGAGTGCTCCCGGCGTCACGTTGCGAACATCGAAGGGCTGCAACGGGTGCCGCACCACGATCTGCTTTCGCACGGGTTCCTCAGTGGTGCGGTCGAGGGCGTCGAGCAGCTCGGCCAGCGGCACCGCGGGCGGACGGGGCTGTCCGGAGTATTCGTTGGCACCGGTGTAGGTGATGACCAGCTTGTCGGTGGCCGCACAGATCGCGTCCAGCAGCAGCTGGCGATCCTCGGAGCGGATGTCGCGCTCGCCGGTCATCGGATCGCGGGCCAGCGCGTCGTCGCCGTCGACCACCCCGATTCGCGGGAAGACGGTGTCGTCCAGCCCGACCAGGCACACCACGCGGTGCGGCACCGAGCGCATCGGAACCATGGTGCACACCGTGAGGGTGCCGGTGCGGAAGTTGGCCCGAGTCGGCCGGCCGGACAGGTGCCGGCCCAGCAGGGCGGTGATATCGGAGAGCCGCATGCCGACGTCGGCGCGCGGGCCGGCCGTAGTCAGCACGTCGCCGAATTCCCGCTGCAGCTGGCTGCTCTGCCAGGCGTCGTCCCCGCCCGTCGACGTCAGCGCCTCGACGCCGTCGGCAAGTCCCGTCAGCCACTGCGCCAACGGCCGCACCCCACTGAGGGTTTCGACGGTGCGCTCCAGGCGTCCGACGAACTCGGCGAGCCGTCCGGCCAGCTCCACACTGTTGCTGCCGACGTCGTCCAGCGGCAGGGTGACGCCCAGCCAGTCCTTCGAGTCATCGGACATCGCGACTCCGGCCAGCACCCGGTCGAGGCCGAACCGCCAGGTGTTCTGGATGAACGGGATCCCGAACGGGGCCCGGTGTTCCTGGTCGAAACCCCACCGGATATTCGCCTGCTGCACCCAGCGGGTGATGGTCTCCAGGTCGTCGTCGCTGAAAGCGAATCGCGCCCGCACCGGGTCGAGGTGGGCGAAGTCGAGAACTTCGGTGGCGGTGACCCGGCTACCGGCCAGCGTCAACAGTTTGGCCGCCACCCCGAGCAGCGGGTTGGTCTGGATCAGGGCGCGGTCGGCCAGCCGCACCCGCAGCTGGTGGGCCGGGTGGGCACCCGGCACGACGTCACCGAGACCGAAATCCGCGACGATCAGCGGGGCGTAGGTGTCGATATCGGGGCACATCACCAGGATGTCGCGCGGTTCCAGGGTGCGGTCCTCGGCGAGCAGACCGAGTAGCACCTCGCGCAGCACGTCGACCTGGCGTGCCGGGCCGTGACAGCTGTGCACCTGGACCGAACGATCCGCGGGCGTATGCGAACGGCCGCCGGGGCGGATGGCATTGGCAGCGATATCGGACTGCAGCCAGCCGAGCAGGGTGTCTGACTGGTGACCGGTGCCCAGGAATTCGTCGGTGGCCGCCGAACCGGGCAGGCTGCGCTGCAATTCGCGGACGTCGCGGCCGAGGGTGGCCAGCAGCGGATGGACGGCGAGTCGGTGACTGGTGTCCTCACTGCGGGCGGTCACACCGTGCAGATCGCGCAGCTCCGTCCACAGCGCGGCACTGGGGTGCGGCAGCCACAGGTGCACCTCGTGGTGTTCGGCCAGCGCGCCGATGAGGTCGATATCGGTGCTCGGCAGGCGGGTGTGGCCGAACAGCGATATCCGCGCCGGCAGGTCGGTGGGTGATTCACGGAGTCGGGCAACAGTTTTGGCGTGCCGGACATGCGGAGGATCGACACCGATCGCGTCGACCAGCGCGCGCCAGAGGTGCGGCTGCCAGCGCAGGTCGGCGTCCAATTCGGTGGGGTCACCGGCCAGCCAACCCGCCAACAGGGCTGGACGCTGCCGGGCGTAGGAGGCGAACAGCCCGGCCAGCCTGCGAGCCACGGCGTAGCGCCTGCCCTGTCGCAGATCCTTTTCCTCACCGTCCACGAAATGGCCGAGGTGAGTGGCGAGCGTGCGACACCACGGCTCGTCGAGGCTGGTGTCGATGACCTCCAACAGGGGCCAGGCCATCGCATCCGCCGACCACGGATCGTCCTCGCCGGTGCCGGCGAGCTCGCTGATCAGCGACGCCGGCGACCGGAAGGACACCCCCGCGCAGACACCACCACCGGTGTCGGTGCCACCGAGGATGTGCGAGAGCCGCTGGCTGAGCCACCGTTCGACGCCGCGGGCCGGGACCACCACGAGTTCCTGCGCGAACGGGTCGGATTGCGGGGTGGCCAGCAGCGCGCCGAGACCGTCGGCGAGCAGGTCGGTCCGCTCGGCTCGGTGCAGGTGCAGGGCCATCGGGATTACCGTAGCCGCGCCCGCGGACATCGTTGACGGTGTCCACCTCCTGGACGCCCCCTGTGGCTTTGTCCAGAGCATGTACACAGCAAAGCGAATTTTGCTGAATTTTTGCGGAAATGCGTGACTTATCGCACTACGTCAGCAAAGCTGTGAGCTCTCGTGGAGGAAGGGCAGAGCAATGAATGCTGCGGCAGGCCATACCGGGGATGTGGCTACGGGCAAGGACGGCTATCGGAAGCGCGGACCGCGCCACCGCCAACGCAGACAACCCTACGGCTGGCTGGGCGTCGGCGCGCTGAGTCTGGGCGTTGGTGCAGCTCTGGCCAGCGGATCAGGCGTTGCACATGCCGACACCGCCGCCGGCGGCGGTACGTCCCCCTCGGCCAGCCCCTCGGGCGACACCTCATCCGGTGGCCACACGGCCCGGCAACGCGCGACGAAACCGAGCGCCGGAAGCGGCTCGCCCAAGGGCAAGCGCTCGACGGCCTCACTAGGTGAGCTAACTGATACACCCGCCAACCGATCCGCGACTGGCAACGCGGTGTCGGCTGCCAGCAATTCGGTTCCGGCCGCAAAGACTGATGCGGCCAGCAAGGACATCTCCACGTCCGCGGCAGTTTCCGCGACGCCGTCCGGATCACCGGTGTCGGCACGAAAGCTGGCGCCGACGTTCACGCCCCCGAGTCTGGTGCAGATTCCCACCTCGCTTCCGTCGCCGTCGCAAGTCTTGCGAGCCTTGGGCCTAGCGCCGCTCGCCCCATCGCTGCCTGCGGGAAACCCGATCCGCGACCTGCTGGTGGGTCTGTTCAAGCAGACACAGTCGCTACTGGCGGTACCGCAGACAAGCGGAAAGGCAGTCGCGCTCAGTGCGACCACGACGAGTTCGACACCGTCCGTCACCTACAGCGTCGTCAGCGATTGGGGTTCGGGTCATACCTCCAACATGACCGTGACCGCGGGCAGCACCGCGCTCAACGGCTGGACGGTCGAGTTCGACTCCCCGGCCCAGATCTCCAACATCTGGAACGGGCGGATCACCAGCCATGTCGGCACCCACTACGTGATCAGCAACATGGCCTACAACGGCGCCGTCGCCGCCGGCCAGAGCACCACGTTCGGGTATCAAGCCAGCCCGGGCGCTCTCGCGTCGGCCCCGACCAACCTCAAGGTCAACGGGGTCGCGGTCAGCACCCCGCCCACCACGCCGAGCATTTCCATCTCCGATACCAGTGTCGCCGAAGGCAATTCCGGTTCCGGTAACGCCACCTTCACCGTCACGTTGTCCAAGGCCGCCACGACTCCGGTGACGGTCGGGTATTCGACCGCGAACGGCACCGCCACCGCGGGCGCGGATTACACCAGCACCACAGGCACTCTCACCTTCAACCCCGGCGTGACCTCCCAAACCGTCACCGTCAAGGTCACCGGGGACACGGGAGTTGAATCCAACGAGACGTTCACCGTCGCCCTGTCCAACCCATCCGGGGCGACGATCTCCCGCGGCACCGCCACCGGCACCATCACCAACGACGACGTCGCCGCTCCGAGCATTTTGATCACCGATGCGACTGTGGCAGAGGGCAATTCCGGCTCCAGTAACGCCACCTTCACCGTCACTCTGTCCAGCGCCTCGACCACACCGGTCACGGTCGGCTATTCGACGGCCAACGGGACCGCCACCGCGGGCGCCGACTACACCAGCACCACAGGCACTCTCACCTTCAACCCCGGCGTGACCTCCCAAACCGTCACCGTCAAGGTCACCGGCGACACTGCCGTCGAAGCAGGCGAAACGTTCACCGTCGCCCTGTCCAACCCATCCGGGGCGACGATCTCGCGCGGCACCGCCACCGGCACCATCACCAACGACGACGTCGCGACGAACCCCGGCAACAACAATTCCGTCACCTACAGCGTGACCAATGACTGGGGCTCCGGTCACAACGCCAACATCACGGTGACGGCCGGCCAGAACCTCAACGGCTGGACCGTCGAATTCGACACTCCCGCACAGATAACCAACATCTGGAACGGCCAGATCACCAGCCACGTCGGTACCCACTATGTGATCAGCAACCTCGCCTACAACGGCGCCGTCGCGGCCGGCCAGAGCACCAGTTTCGGCTATCAAGCCACCCCCGGAGCGGTCGGCTCGGCACCGACCAACCTGAAGGTCAACGGCGTCGCGGTCAGCACACCACCCACCACGCCGAGTATCTCGATCTCTGATACCAGTGTCGCCGAGGGCAATTCCGGCTCGAGTAACACCACCTTCACGGTCACCCTGTCCAAGGCCTCGACCACACCGGTCACCGTCGGCTACACGACGGCCAACGGGACCGCCACCGCGGGCGCCGACTACACCAGCACCACAGGCACTCTCACCTTCAACCCCGGCGTGACCTCCCAAACCGTCACCGTCAAGATCACCGGCGACACCACGACCGAGGCCAACGAAACCTTCACCGTCGCCCTGTCCAACCCATCTGGGGCGACGATCTCCCGGGGCACCGCGACCGGCACCATCACCAACGACGACACCGTTGCGACCACGCCCGGGCTGAGCATCTCCGATGCGTCAGCGACAGAGCCCGGTTCGTCCGGTATCGCAGCCGGCTTCCTGCACACGTCGGGCAACCAGATTCTGGATTCCCAGGGCAAGCCCGTCCAGATCTCAGGAGTCAACTGGTTCGGCGCGGAAAGCCCGAACGGCGTGCCGGACGGGCTGTGGACACGCAACTACAAGGACATGATCGACCAGATGGCGGCCCAGGGATTCAACACCATTCGGATCCCCTACTCGAGCCAGATGCTGCACACCAGTGCCGCGCCCTCGGGCATCAACTACAACGCGAACCCAGAGCTGCAAGGCCTTTCGCGTCTGGAGGTGCTCGACGCGATCATCGCCTACGCCGGCCAGGACGGGATGCGGGTCATCCTCGACCACCACCGCAGCACCGAAGGTGCCGGAGCCAGCGAGAACGGTCTCTGGTACAACTCCCAATATTCGGAGGACCAGTGGGTTGCCGACTGGCAAGCGCTGGCGACCCGCTACAAGAACAACCCGACCGTCATCGGCTTCGACCTGCACAACGAGCCGTACAACGGGACCTGGGGCGGCGGCGGCGCCAACGACTGGGCGCGCGCGGCAGAGCGCGCCGGAAACGCTGTGCTACAAGTGAATCCGAATCTGTTGATCTTCGTCGAGGGCGTGGCCAACTACCAGGGCCAGAGCTACTGGTGGGGCGGCAACCTGATGGGCGTCAAGGATCGCCCGATCGTCCTCACCGTGCCCGACCGAGTTGTCTACTCCCCGCACGACTATCCGAACTCGGTGTACGCCCAGCCGTGGTTCCAGGGCAGCAACTTCGGCGCCAATCTGCCCAACGTCTTCCGCAACGCGTGGGGCTACATCTACGAGCAGAACATCGCGCCGATCTATATCGGTGAGTTCGGCACCAAACTCCAAGATCCCAAAGATGCCGTGTGGTTCGAGGCGATCACCTCGTACCTGTCCGGTGACTTCGACAACAACGGGACGATCGACATTCGGTCCGGGACCGAGGACATGAGTTGGACGTTCTGGTCGTGGAATCCGAATTCCAGTGATACCGGCGGCATTCTGGCCGACGACTGGAGGACCATCAACCAGAACAAGATGGCCTATCTGACACCGATCGAGTTCACAGGAGGCAGCGGCACCTCGCTCGCGTCGTTTGTGGTGACGCTGGCCGCCCCGTCCACCCAGACCGTGACGGTGCAGTACGCGACCTCGAACGGCACCGCGACGGCAGGCGCGGATTACATCTCGGTGGCGGGCACCATCACCTTTGCCCCGGGCGAAACCCAGAAGATCATCACGGTTCCGGTGAAGAGCGATGCGCTGGCGGAGAGCAACGAGACGTTCACCGTGATGCTGTCGAACCCAATTGGGGCGACCGTCAGCGACGCGACCGGCACGGGAACCGTCCTCGACCGCCCAGTCGGCTCGACAACCGGCGGCGGCACGCAGACGCCGCCGGGTGACACCGGGATGCCGATGCCCGATACCGGCAGTGGTCAATACACCGACATCATGGCGTTCGGCATGTTCCATGGAAGCTCCCACACCGGCATGGACGCGCTCGCGGGCGGCCGAACCGCCATTACGACCGAGGCGCTGGTCGCCTACAACAACCAGCGCGCATTCGCCGGCCTGGCACCGGTCACCCTCGAAGACGTCGGCACGTGGGCGTTCGCCAACAAGCTGACCAACAACGCGCAGGCGTGGGGCGACGACCTGCGAGGCGTCGGGCTCTACTACGCCATGCAGGGCGCCAAAGTGGGATGGATCGACGACAACAAGTTCGACCCGCAAATCGTCGCGGATATCGAGCGAACGGCGCGGCTCGGCTCGGCAGCAGCGGTGATGTCGTTGGTGGCCGAGTACGGACATGACGGCTTCGCGGAGTACCTGATGAGCAGCGGCGGCGAGACCGCCTTCATCGACACCCTGAAGATGGAGCCGCACTATGGCGGATGGATGCACGACCGGGCGAACGGCCGGCTCGTCCTCGAAGGCTCAGCCACCGCCCATGACGTGAATCACCTCACGGTTCTCAGTCACGATCAGCTGCAACCGTTCATGAACGACACCTGGGATTGGCCGCAGTGGCCGGCGCTCAACGTCTCGCGCAAACGGGTGATCGAGTACTTCCAGAGCATGGTCACACTCGGCAATCCGCTGGGCAATAGCCTGACCGCGCTCGACAACACGGCAGCAATGTCGCTCTGAGTTCTGGCCCTTACCCGACCAACCTGGCGATCGACCGCATCGGGATATGCAGCCAGCTCGGGCGGAACTTCGCCTCGTAGGCCGCCTCGTAGACCGCCTTGTCCAACTCGTAGGCGGCGAGCACCGCCGCGGAGTCGCGCGGGTCGGTTTCGGATTCCGCGGCGTACCCGTCGCAGAACGACGCGCAGTTGCGGTCGACCCATTCCTTGGCGCGAGCCGCCAGCTGCCGGTCGTCGGACTGGTCGATCAGCTGTTGGTAGGCCGCGTATTCGAACGAGCGGAGCATTCCGGCAACGTCACGCAGGGCGGAGTCCGGCTTGCGCCGCTCCTCCGACGGCTGGCCCGGCTCGCCCTCGAAGTCGATCAGCAGCCAGCCCTCCGGGGTGCGCAGCGCCTGACCCAGGTGCAGGTCGCCGTGCACGCGTTGCACCGTGACCGGCTCGTCGGCCACCTTCGCGTAGCTTTCCTCGATAGCCGAGAGATACGTCGCGAGCTCGGGCACCGCGGCGGCGGCGGTGGCCAGCCGCTCCCGCATCACGCCGACGGGCAGAACCGCGGTCGAGGTGCCCAGCTCCAGAGCTAGAGTGGCGTGCACCGACGCCACCGCCTCCCCCAATCGGTATGCCTCACCGGCGAAGTCACCACCGACCTCATAGGCGTACAGGTCGCCCTCGGCGTACAGGTCGCGGGTGCTCGCGGTGGCCATTTTCCAGCCCTCCGCGGAATTCGCGGCGTAGGCGGTCACCATGCCCAGCGGACACGGCTGGCCGTCGTCGGTCGTTTCGAACGACCCGAGAAGCCTTGCCACATGCGGGTTTCCGGCCCGACCCAAGACGCGGTTGAGTTCGATGTCGGGGTTGATCCCGGCCGAGACCCGGCGGAACAGTTTGAAGATCGCCTGGTCGTCGAACACCACACTGGTGTTGCTCTGCTCGGCACCCGACACCCGCGGCGCGGCCTCGACCGGCAGAGTGACATCCGGTTCCCTGGTGAAGGTGAGCGAACCGATCGTGGCGCCCGAGTCCACCAGCGACAGCAGGAACTGCGCCGATGACGGATCGTAGAGGCCGTCGTAGGCGGTGTGGTCCTCGTCGGAACCGATCGTGGCCACGGTGTCGTATTCCGCCAACGGCGCCGAATCCCATTGGACCACAATCTGATAGCGCTCCGAGGAGCCGTCGGTGTAGCTGACGTCGAGCAGGATCAGATCCAGGTTTGGGCGCAGCGAAACTACCTCGGCGGTTTCGGTCGAGGACAGGGTGCGGCTGCGGCCGGCGTACCACCGTTGAGTGGGGAGCCAGTCAGCCCAGGGCAGATTCACCGGTGAGGTCATTGCGTCTCCTCCGGCGGATTGAGCTTGAACCAGTAGAACCCGTGCCCCGGCAGGGTCAGCAGATACGGCAGCTGGCCGATTCGTGGGAACGCCACGTGCCCCGTCAACTCCACCGGTGTGTAGGAATTCCAATGCTGAAGATTCAACTCGATCGGCTGCGGAAAGCGGGACAGATTGTTCACACACAACACCGTGTCGCCGTCGTCGATCTCGCGCACATACGTCAGCACCGACGGATTGGAACCACTCAGTTCCCGGAACGTGCCGGTGGCGAACGCGTCGTAGCGCCGCCGGACCGCCAGCATGGTGCGCGTCCAGCTCAGCAGCGACGTCGACATGTCCCGCTGCGCTTCGACGTTCACCGACTGGTAGCCGTAGATCGGATCCTGGTTCGGCGGAAGATAGAGCCGCCCCGGATTGGCGGTGGAGAATCCCGCGTTGCGGTCTGGGGTCCACTGCATCGGGGTACGAACGCCGTCGCGGTCACCCAGCCAGATGATGTCGCCCATCCCAATCTCGTCGCCGTAGTAGAGCACCGGCGAGCCGGGCAGCGACAGCAAGAGCGCGGTGAAGAGCTCGATCTGGTTGCGGTCGTTCTCCAACAGCGGTGCCAGCCGCCGCCGGATCCCCACGTTGGCCTTCATCCGCGGGTCTTTGGCGTACTCGGCGTACATGTAGTCGCGCTCTTCGTCGGTGACCATCTCCAGCGTCAACTCGTCGTGGTTACGCAGGAAGATGCCCCACTGCGCCATCTCCGGGATCTCCGGGGTCTGCGCCAGGATTTCCGAGATGGGGAAACGGGATTCGCGGCGGACCGCCATGAAGATGCGCGGCATCAGCGGGAAGTGGAACGCCATATGGCATTCGTCGCCGCCGGTAGCCGGGTCGCCGAAGTACTCGACGACGTCAGCCGGCCACTGGTTGGCCTCGGCCAACAGCACCCGGCCCGGGTATTCGTCGTCGATCACCTTGCGGCAGTGCTTGAGGAACGCGTGCGTCTCGGGCAGGTTCTCGCAGTTGGTGCCCTCCCGCGCGTAGAGATAGGGCACGGCGTCCAGCCGAAAGCCGTCGATGCCAAGATCGAGCCAGAACCGGAGCACGTCGATCATGGCTTCCTGAACGGCGGGACTGTCGTAGTTCAGGTCGGGCTGATGGCTGAAGAACCGGTGCCAGTAGAACTGCTTGCGCACCGGGTCGTACGTCCAGTTGGACTCCTCGGTGTCGACGAAAATGATCCTGGCGTCGGCGTATTTGTCGTCGGTGTCGCTCCACATGTAGAAGTCGCCGTACGGCCCGTCCGGGTTGTGCCGCGACTCCTGAAACCACTCGTGGCTGTCGGAGGTGTGGTTCATCACCAGGTCGGTGATCACACGGATGCCGCGGCGGTGTGCCGCGTCCAGCAGGGCGACGAAGTCGTCCACGGTGCCGAACTCCGGCAGCACCTTGTAGAAGTCACGGATGTCGTAACCGCCGTCGCGCAGCGGTGAATCGTAGAACGGCGGCAACCACAGGCAGTCGACGCCGAGCCACTGCAGGTAATCAAGCCGATCGATCAGTCCCCGCAGATCGCCGCTGCCGTCGGAATTCGAGTCGTTGAACGCCCGGACCAGCACCTCGTAGAACACGGCGCTCTTGAACCAGGTGCGGTCGGCGGGCAGCGCCCGTGCCTGCCCGAAGTCGTCGGCGGAGGGGTGTTCGACGACACCGCCCTCGACGTGGCTGCCTTCTGCCGGATCGTTGGTCAACTCCATCTCAGTTCCACTACCCCACACTGGCCGAGCCGAATCGTCATCGACGTCTTTGTCGTCCGCCAACCGTTGTAGTAGCCAGGCCGAGCGCAGGCAACCCGACTGTCGAAAATGCTTGGAGCAGTAAGGATTTACCCCGTCTCTCGGACGCGGACGACGACCTTGCCCTTGGCGGTGCGATTTTCCAGTGCGGAGACGGCGGCCGCGGCCTGGTCCAGCGGATAGATTTCGGGCTGCGGCGCCGCCAGCCTGCCGGAGGTGAGCAGCTCAGCCAGGCCGTCCCATTGCTGACGTAGCGCGCCGGGATGCGACATCGTCCAGGCCCCCCAGCCGACGCCGACGACATCGATGTTGTTCAGGAGCAGCCGGTTCACCTTGACGGTGGGGATTTCGCCGCCGGTGAAGCCGACCACCAGCAGCCGCCCGGCCGGGGCCAGCGATCGCAGCGAATCGGTGAATCGGTCGCCGCCGACCGGGTCCATCACGATGTCGACGCCCTTACCGCCGGTCAGCTCGGCGACCGCATCCTTGAAACCGTCCGCCAGCACGACGTCGGTGGCGCCGTTGGCCCGTGCGACATCGGCCTTGTCCTCGGTGCTCACCACCGCGATCACTCGGCTGGCGCCCAGCGCCGGGGCCAGCCGCAGCGTCGAGGTGCCGATCCCCCCGGCCGCCCCGTGCACCAGGATCGTCTCCCCTGCGGACAGCCGGGCACGCACGGTCAGCGCGAAGTAGACGGTCAGGTCGTTGAACAGCAGCCCGGCGCCAGCCTCGAAGCTGATGTTGTCGGGCAGCGGGAACACCCGCTCTTCGGTGAGCTCCACCGTCTCGGCCATCGCACCGGTGATCATCGTCAGGCCGGCCACCCGATCACCCGCCTTGACGGGTGCGTCATCGGGTGCGGAGCGCACGACACCGGCGACCTCGGCGCCGAGGGTGAACGGCAGCTCCGGCTTGTACTGGTAGAGCCCGCGCGTCAGCAGGGCGTCGGGGAAGGCCACACCGGCGGCATGAACATCGACCAGGATCGCGCCGTCACCCGACGGTTCGTCGATCTCGACCAGCTGCACCGACTCCGGGCCGGCCAGCTCGGTAACCCTTATCGCCCGCATCGCACCTCTATCGCTCGTTCGGATACTCGATGGCGAGCAGGTCGACCTGCAGTTCGCCGCGTGGCGTCGAGTAGGTGACGAGCTCGCCGGCTCGTCGCCCGAACAACGCTAAGCCCAGCGGACTGTCGGAGGTCAGGGTGGTGTCCTCTTCGCCGGCCGGCGTCTCCTCCAGGAAGTGGACGATCCGCATCTGGATCGGTGCGTCACCGGGGAAGCGCAACGTCACCGTCGTGCCGTTGGGCAGCTGGCCCGGGTTGTCGGCATTGCCGCCGGCCAGCAACCAGGTCAGCCGGTTGATCCCCTCCTCGATACCGGCCAGATCCTCGGACCGCTGCAACGCGTCGGCGGCGTCACCGCGATCGCCGACGGTGTCGGCGTCGCCCTGGAGTTCGGCGCGCATCTCATCTCGACGGCGGCGCAGGTCGGCCAGCTCCTCCTCGAGTCGGTCGCGTTCCTCACCGGTGAAATCGTTGTCCTGGCCCATCCCGCCAACGTACTGCGCGACGGCCTCGGAAATGCGGTCTTGCCGGTTTGGCGCACACCTAGTTCGACGGCACCACCAGCACGGCGGGCTGTTCGACACCGACGGCGATGCGATCACCGGGCGACAGTGCGGTGGCCTGCGCACTGGAGGTCTGTGCGATCAGCCGCGTTCCATTGTCAAAGATGGAGTGCACCAGCGATATCGGCCCGAGAAACGATACCGAGGCGACGGTGGCCGGTCCGGCGGGATCGGCGCTGACCCGCACCGACTCCGGCCGGATCAGCGCCACGCCGGCGCCGGTGGTGATCGAGCCCTCGGCCGCAGCCAGCGAGGTTCCCAGCAACCGCACTCGGCCGTCGGCCACCTCGGCGTCGACTTTGTTGTTGAGGCCGACGAACTCGGCGACGAACGGGGTGGCGGGATGGGCGTAGACATCCGCGGGTGCGGAAATCTGTTCCAGGCGACCCTGATTCATCACACCGACTCGATCAGCGACGGCCAGCGCCTCTTCCTGGTCGTGGGTGACGAACAGTGTCGTCGTGCCGACTTCGAGCTGCACACGCCGGATCTCGTCGCGAAGCTGTGCACGCACCTTCGCGTCCAGTGCGGACAGCGGCTCGTCCAGGAGCAGCACCCGGGGCTGGATCGCCAACGCGCGGGCCAGTGCGACCCGCTGCTGCTGACCGCCGGAGAGTTGACTGGCGTACTTCTGCTTGTGTTCCGCGAGCCCAACCAGGTCGAGCATGTCACCGGCCAGCGTGGTGCGTTCGGCCTTGCTCTTGCCGCGCAGCTTGAGCCCGAACGCGACGTTGTCGAGAACGGTCAGATGCGGAAAGAGGCTGTACGCCTGAAACACCATGCCCATATCGCGCTTGTTCGGTGGCACGTCGGTGATGTCGATGGCGTCGACCGCGACCCGCCCCGATGTCGGCGCGTCGAGTCCGGCCAGGATGCGCAGTGCGGTGGTCTTGCCGCAGCCCGACGGCCCGAGAAGGGCGACCATCTCGCCGGGTCGCAGGTCCAGCGTCAGTCCGTCGAGAGCACGCACCGCCCCGTAGATCCGTGTCACGTCAGCGAAATCAACGGAGACGCCCGTCATGATCGGCCCTTCCTACGGGTCACCAGCGACAGTGTCAGCAGCAGTATGAATCCGAAGACCAGCGTCGCCAGCGATGCCGCCACCGACGTCGGCCCATCACTCTTACCGAGCGCGACGATCACCACCTGGAGGTTTTCGTATCCGCTCAGCGAGGCGATGGTGTACTCGCCGAGCACCACCGCGATCGAGATGAACGCGGCCGACAAGATGCCCGACCAGATGTTGGGCACGATCACCCGC
Source organism: Mycobacterium sp. BK086 (assembly GCA_004362315.1). Classification (GTDB taxonomy): domain Bacteria; phylum Actinomycetota; class Actinomycetes; order Mycobacteriales; family Mycobacteriaceae; genus Mycobacterium. The sequence continues at coordinate 1,128,722 of SNWL01000004.1, read as the reverse complement.
ACGATCGTCGTGGTCCATCCCGCACCCAGCGAACGAGCCGCCTCGGCAAGGGTTTTCAGGTCGATCGCGGACAGTGCGCCGTCGAGGGACCGGTAGGCGAACGGCAGCACCAGCACGACGTAGATGAACGTCAGGGTCAGCGCGGATTCGCCCAGGAAATAGACCACCCACAGGTAGACGTTGCGCAGGCCGACGACGATCACCAGTGCGGGGATGGTCAGCGGCAGAAGGCACAGGAACTCCACCGGGCGCCTGCCCCAGGGGGCGCGCAGCCGGACCCAGATCATCGTCGGCACCAGGATCGTCAACATCAACACGACGGTGAATACCGCCAGCAACAGGGAGATGACGATCGCCTGATACAGCATCTCGTTCTGTACCAAGTTCTTCCACGCCTGCAGCGTGCGCCCACCGTGGATCAGATCCCGGGTGCTGAAATCGGCCATCGCGTACAGCGGGAACAAAAAGAACAACCCGAACAGCGCCAGCGCCGCCCCTCGTCCGATCCGGCCGGCCTTCATTGCAGCCATCTCGACGTGCGCCGCACCAGCAGGTTGTAGGCGATCATGACCACCGCGACCACGACCACCATCTCCAGGGCCAGCGCGTAGGCGAAGCCGGATTGCCCGAGGACCACCTCAGAGGTCAGCGCCGTGCGGATCAGCAGGGGCAGGATCGGGCTGCCCTGACTGACCAGCGCGGCGGCGGTGGCATACGCGGCAAAGGCATTGGCGAACAACAGCAATGCCGACCCGAGAAACGCCGGCAGCAGCAGCGGGAAGCCGACCTCGCGCCAGTACGCCCACCGCGACGCGCCGAGACTGACCGCCGCTTCCCGCCATTCGGCGCGCAGTCCTTCCAGCGCGGGCGTGAACACGATGACCATCAGCGGGATCTGGAAGTAGGTGTAGACCAGGATCAGACCGCGCAGCGAGTAGAGCCAGCCGTCGCCTGACAGGTTGAACCCGAACCAGTCGGACACCCACAGGGTGAGCACGCCGTTGAGGCCGATCGTCGCCAGGAACGCGAAAGCCAAAGCCACTCCACCGAATTGGGCCAGCACGCTGCACAGCGACAGCACTACACGACGCAACCGCGACGTGGGTGAACTGGTGACGACCAGCCATGCCAGCACCGCCCCGAGGATCGCACCGATCGCGGCGGTGCTCGCCGAGAGCAGCACGCTCTTGCCCAGTGCGGCCAACGCGGTATCGGAGAACAGCAACCCGATGCGCTGCAGCGAGAACACGCCGTCGAGATAGAAGGCGGACACGATCACCGTCACCGTCGGGACGATCAGGAAGATCGTGACGAAGACTCCGAAAGGCAGTAGCGGAACGAGTTCTCGGACACGTCGGCCCACGGTGCCCGCCGCCACGATGTCAGCCGACTGCCTTGGCCCAGGTGTCGGCCAGGTACTTGGTGGCGGCGTCGGTCTGTGTCTGGTTGAGAATCACCGGCTTTCCGCTGACCGGCGGGAGCTTCTCGTACGCCGCCGCGTCGATGGTCCCCGACTTGACCATCGCATCGGCACGGACCGGGCGCGCACCACCCTGCAGGTACAGGTTCTGCCCTTCGTCGCTGTAGAGGAACTCCTGCCACAGCCGTGCCGCCGCCGGGTGCGGGGCGTCCTTGTTGATCGCCTGGAAGTAGTACCCGCCCAGCACCGCGCCCTGGGGCACGAACACCTTCCAGCTCGGCAGCTTCTTGGTCTGCGCGGCGTTCAGGTAATCCCAGTCGATGACGACGGGCGTCTGCCCCGATTCGATGGTCGCCGGCGTCGGGTCGACGGGAAGGAAGTTGCCCGCCTGCTTGAGCCGTTCGAAGAACGAGACACCCGCGGAGATGTCGTCGGCCGAGCCGCCCTGCGACAGCGCCACCATCGCAACGCCCGAGAACGCGGCACCGGCCTGGGTGGGATCCCCGTTGAGTGCGACCTTGCCCTTGTACGCGGGGTCCATCAGGTCGTTGACGGTGCTCAAGTCGGGGACCTTGGCCGAGTCGTAGCCGATCGACATGTAACCGCCGTAGTCGTTGACCAGCAGTCCGTCCACCGCCTTCATCGCGTCCGGGATGCTGTCGAACGTCGCCACCTTGTAGGGCGCGAACATCGACTTGTTGGCCAATGCCACCGACTGGCCCAGATCGAACACGTCGGGTGCGGTGCTGCGGCCCTTCTGCTGGACTGCGGCATTGATCTCGTCCTGGCTGGAGGCGTCGGGCTGCGCGGAGTTCACCTTGATGCCGTATTTGTCGCTGAACGCCTTGATGATGGCGGCGTAATTCGCCCAGTCCGGTGGAAGGGCGATGACGTTGAGCTCGCCCTCCTTCTTCGCCGCGGCGATCAGCCCGTCCATCCCGCCGAAGTCGAACGAGGAGGTCGCCAGGGCGGCCGACACCCCGGTGTTGGTTTTGTCCCCACCGCTCTTCTTCTCCGGTGGTGCGCAGGCGATGGCGGTGACCATGACGACGGCCGCGAGGGCCGAGAGCAGACGTACGTTCTTCATGACCGAACCTTCTCTGATAGGAAGCGATGCGGTGACGTCACTTGCATTCCCATAGTAGTGAGCGCGGTATGTTCCACCCGTGGTTACCCGCGATCATGGCGACCCCGGCGACGCGCCCTCGGTTCCGCCGCCGCTGACCGACATCGTCGACGACACCCGCCCCTCGGCGGCCGAAGAGGCGCGCAGCATCGCCGCGTCGACCAATACCGCGACGCTCGCCTCATTGACCGCAACCGGCGATCCGTGGGCGTCCTTCGTCACCTACGGGCTGCTCGGTGGCGCGCCGGTGCTCTGCGTTTCGAACATGGCCGAGCACGGCCGCAACCTGGCCGGCGATCCGCGTGCCAGCCTCGCCATCGTCGCGCCGACAACGGAATCCGACCCGCTGGCCAGCGGACGGATCACCTTGGCCGGTGTGGCCGAACGCCCCACCGGCGACGAGCTGGCGGCGGCACGCGACGCGCACCTGGCAGCGGTCACGGCAGCGAAGTACTACATCGACTACTCCGACTTCACGGTGTGGGTGCTGCGAGTACAACGGGTGCGCTGGGTCGGCGGGTACGGCCGGATGGACTCGGCGACCGCCGCCGACTACGACGCGGCCGCCCCGGACCCCGTTCGCCCGAACGCCGGCGGCGCGCTCGCCCACCTCAATGCCGACCACGCCGATTCCCTTGCCGAGATGGCGCGGGCGCTGGGCGGGTACCCCGACACGACGGTCGCGGTGTGCACCGGCATCGACCGCTACGGGCTGGATCTTCGCGTCGAGACTCCCCGCGGTATGGGCTACACCCGGGTCGGCTTCGGAGCGCCGCTGTCCTCGGCCGACGAATTACGGACGGCGTCAGTAGATCTCGTGCAGCGCGCGCGGGCGCGCTGACCTAGCCGCCGAGTTCGTCGACGGCCATCTCGAGGGCTGCGGCCTGCTCGAGAAGCTCCCGATCCGACAGCTCCTCGCCACCGGCCTGCTCGATCAGTTCCTCGCGGGTGATGACCTGCAGTGCCCCGCGGTATTCGTCGGTGTCCAACGCTGCCGGGTCGATGACGTGGATGCGGCCCTCGACCAGGACCAGCACCGCATCGATCTCGCTGTCGAGTAGTTGGCGGACATTGTCGGCGGTGATCATCGGGCTTCTCCTCCTGCTCTGCTGACGTCCCTACCCATCATGCGGGCAGATTTCGATTCACCGCCAGACCCAGGAACACCGCGATCGTCGCGACAAGGACGGCCAGGCGCAGCCACGCCGTGCCCGCCGGTGCGCTGATCGTTTGGTAACCAACCTGCTGCAGCACGGAACCGTAGCTCTTGTTGAGCTCGTCGATATTGGTGGCCCGGTAGCTCTGTCCCCCGGACAGTTCGGCGATCCGCTTCATCTGCCGGTCATCCGACGGCACCGGGATCGTGTCGTCTTTCAGCGTGACGACTCCACCCTGCGTGCCGAAGGTGATGGTGGAGACCGGGACGCCCTGGTCTTTGGCCGCCCGGGCCGCGGTGTAGGCCCCGCGCGGATTGTCGGGGTTGGCCGGCTTGTTCTCCCCGCCGTCGGACAGCAGCACGATGCGCGCCGGCGGCGGTGTCGCATCTCCTGCGGAGAGCACCGTGCTCACGGTCTGGATGGACTCCAGCGCGGTGAAGAGGGCCTCTCCGGTGGCGGTGGAATTGTCCGGCTGCAACTTGTCCAGTGCGGTGACGGTGGCGCCGTGGTCCGGTGTCGGGGACACCAGCAGGTTGACGTTGCCGCCGAAGGACACCAGGCCCAGGTTCACGCCGGGGGTCAGCTGTTGGGCGAAGGTTTTGGCGGCGTCCTGTGCCGCGCGCAGCCGGGTCGGGGGAACGTCTTTGGCCTGCATGGATTGTGAGACGTCGATGACCAGCATCACCACCGCGCGGTTGCGGGGGATACGAGCCTGATGGGTGGGGCCGGCCAGTGCGAAGACCAGCAGCAGCAGGGCTAGGGCTGCCAGCGCAATCGGCAAGTGCCGCAAGCGATGTGGTCGCTTGGGAGCAAGCCGGCCCAGCGCTGTCGGATCGCTGAATTGGCGCAGGCGCCGCCGCCGCTGGATCTGCATCACCGCGTACAGCGCGATCAGCGCGACGGGCACCAGCGCCAGCAGCAGAAGGCTCGGATGCGCCAGTCCGGCCAGAGTCAACGACCCGATGCCGGGCACCGTCATCACGCTCGACCCACTCCTGTCCTCGCTCTCGGCCAGCCCGTCTTCAGAAAGCGTGGCTACGGTGTCCTTTGTACCGGCGGAAGTTGAGAGGAGGTCACACCGGCTGTGAGTTCACTGTCGCTCTCGGGTTTCACAACCCCGTGGCTGTTCCTGTACCTGCTGATCATCGCGGTCGCCGTGGTGGTCTACCTCCTCGTCCAGCGGGTACGGACCAGGCGGGTGTTGCGCTTCGCGAACATGGCACTGCTGGAACAGGTTGCCGCAGGCCAGAAGCCGCGCAGATGGCGACACCTCCCCGCTGCCTTGCTCGTGGCGGCGCTCGCATTGTTGACCACCGCGATGGCAGGCCCGACACAGGATGTGCGCATCCCCCGCAACCGGGCGGTGGTGATGCTCGTGATCGACGTCTCGGAGTCGATGTCGGCAACCGACGTGGCCCCCAGCAGGATCGAGGCGGCCCGCGAGGCGGGCAAGCATTTCGCCGACCTACTCACCCCGGGCATCAATCTCGGATTGGTCAAATTCTCCTCGGGCGCAACGCTATTGGTGGCGCCCACGATCGATCGCCAGCAGGTCAAGCAGGCGATCGACAAGCTGGTTCCCGAGCCGCGCACCGCCACCGGCGAAGGCATTTTCACGGCGCTGCAGGCCATCGCCACCACCGGCGCGGTGATGGGCGGCGGTGACGGGCCGCCGCCGGCCCGCATCGTGCTGGAGTCCGACGGTAAGGAGACGGTGCCGCCCGATCTGGAGTCGCCGCGTGGGGCGTTCACAGCCGCCCGAGCCGCCAAGGAACAGGGCGTGCCGATCTCGACGATCTCGTTCGGCACGCCGGACGGGATCGTCACCGTCGACGGCCAGCCGATCCCCGTTCCCACCGACGACACATCGCTGGCGCAGATCGCCGATCTCAGTGGCGGCCAAGCATTTCGGGCGACCAGTCTGGGTGAACTGAACCGGGTGTACTCGACACTCGATGAGCAGATCGGCTACCAGGTCGTGCGCGGTGACGCGAGCGGAGGCTGGGTCGCCCTCGGCGCATTGGCGCTGGCGTTGTCCATCGGTGCGGGAATCGTGGTGAACCGTCGCCTCCCCTCCTGACGCGATTCCCAGCAGATTCCCAGGAGCTACCCAGTGATCGATTGTGCGCTCAGCGAATCGACCCGCCGCGTCGCCGTGGAGCGGCGGTGGACGACCGCGAGCCCGCCGTCCCCCGGCGCGTTGGCGATTCCCCGTGAGTGGTAGGCCTCGCCCGCCGCGGCGGTCGGTTCAAAGGTGAACTCGCGCAGCAATGTTCGCAGGGTCACGCGCATCTCCATGTTGGCGAACGCGGCGCCGATGCACCGGCGGATGCCCCCGCCGAAGGGAATCCAGGTGTAGTTGTCCGGCGGGTTGCCGACGAACCGGTCCGGGTTGAATGTCGAGGCGTTCTCGAATCGGTCGCGGTTGGCGTGCGCCGAGGCGATGCTCACGATCACCACATGCTTCTCGGGAATCACCCACTCGCCCAGCCTCATTCGCTGCAGCGTCAGCCGAGAGGTCCCGTCGATGACGGGCCGAGTCCGCTGCACCTCCCAGATCGTCGCCTGTTGGAGATCAGACCCGCCTGCGTCAGCCTCCTTGGCCAGCCGACGCAAGAGCTCCGGGTGCCTGCGCACTCGCTCGACCAGCCAGGCCAGGGTGGTTGCCGTGGTTTCGTGCCCGGCACTGAGCAGGGTGAGGAGTTCGTCGGCGATGTGCTGGTCGGAGATCGCGGATCCGTCTTCGTAGCGTGCCCGCAGCATCAGCGACAGCACATCGGCGCGTTCGGAGAACGCCGGGTCGTTGCGGGCGTCGGCGATCAGCAAGTCGATGATCTCGTCGTAGCGGCGCCGGTAGCGCTGCATCGTCCCGCCGGGGCTGCGCGGGCCGAAGTCGCGGCGGAAGAATTTCGGGAGCAATGCCATCCGGGAGCCGACCACGACGGTCTTGGGCAGCAGCTCGCGCAGCTCGTCGAACGCCGCACCCTCGGCGCCGAACACCGCACGCAGAATCGCATTGAGCGTGATGTGCATCATCGACGGCAGCGTCTCGAACTCGACACCCTCGGGCCAGCCGGTGATCTCGCGCATCACCTCTTCCTCGACGATCGCTTCGTAGCCCTGCATCCGCTTGCCGTGAAACGGCGGGACCAGCAGCTTGCGCCGTTCGCGGTGCTCCTCGCCGTCCAGGCTGAACGTGGAGCCCGGGCCGAGCACCTCACCCAGATTGGTCGCCCGGCCCACCAGGTCACTGCCGGTGGTGAACAGCTCCTTGACCAGGACCGGGTCGCTGATCAGCACCGCCTTGCCGAAGATCGGAAGGTTCAGGGTGACCGCCGGGCCGTAGCGTCTGGTCAGGCCACCGACCGCTGAGCGCCGGGAAGTGAAGAACTGGAGGCCCTGGATCAGCTTCGGAACGCGCGGACCGGGTGGCAGTCGAATCGGATCGCTCGTCGCCTGTGCCATCGTCCTCGCCCCTTCGCTTCGCTTCGGTACGTCACTGTACCGGCCACGGTACGCCGATGTACCGATCGGCACAACGTGGGTCCGAAGGGTGCGCCACAGTAGTGTTGGCCGTCGGGGCCTCATACCCATGCCCCACGAGGAGTGATCACTGATGTCTGGCACCGACGAGCGCGCGGCCCTTGCCGAGGCCGGCGAAGAGAAGGGCTGGCAGCGCCGGGAAAGCGACCGCGTCGACATCTACCTCCGCGACCGCTACCGGGTCCGGGTGATCTGGCAGGGCAACGAGGCGATCAGCGGAGCCTCGTTCTTCGACAACGAGATGTACGAGGGTTACACCCGCGATCTCGCCAGAGTCCGGACCTGGCTCAAGAAGTAGCCGCACGGGGCGGCCCGAGCAGGGCGATAGCCGCGTCGACCGCCTCGTCGGTCACATCGCTCATCCGGCCCCCGCTCTCGACCGTCACCGCGGTCAGTTCTCGCAACCCGCCGATCAACATCAGCGCCCGCTGCCGGGACACCATCGGGATGCCGGCGGCCCGCAATTCTTCGGTGTCCGACAGCGTCCGGACCATCGTGATGAACGACTCCGTCACCTCACGCTGCAGTTCACGGGCGGCCATCCCGAGCGCGGGAACGTCGCGAATCCAGCTCAGCATCACCGCCGGCTGGGACTCGGCGTTGGCGACCCACGCCTGCACCGCCTGCCTGATCTGCGCCTCCCACGGCAACGCTGGGTCGACGGCTGCCGAGATGGTGCCCACGGCACGGCGGTTGGTGTCGGCGAGCAATGCGACCAGGCACGCTTCCCGATCGGTGAAGTTCTCGTAGAAGGTGCGCCGCGAGGTGCGTGCGCGGCGGACGATGTCGGCGACGGTGGTGGCGGAGTAGCCGATGTCGGTGATCGAGTCGGCCAGCGCGTCGATGAGCCGCTGACGCGAGTTCGGGGCGGGTCGGGCCGCGGGCGATGCCGTGGATTCGGCTGTCTCCACCGACTTCACCGTTTGTACACCCTGCCTTCCCCTCGCCTGCCGATGGTACTGCCGTACCTGGCACTAAACTCGAAGATCATGTCGGACATGGGCTTCTCCCGATATGTCGCGATCGGCGACAGCCAGACCGAAGGCCTCTGGGACGGCGACGACACCGTCGGTGTGATCGGGTTCGCCGACCGCCTCGCCGCTCTCCTGGACGACCGCAACCCCGGATTGCTCTACGCCAACCTCGCCATCCGCGGCAAGCGCGTGATCGACGTGCTCGACAACCAACTACCTCGTGCTTTGGCCATGGATCCCGATCTGGTCACCGTCTGCGTCGGCATGAACGACGTGACGAGACCGGGCCGGACGTTCACCAAGGCCATGGCCGACCTCGAGAACGTCTACCAACAGCTGGCGGATTCCGGTGCGACGGTGGTGACGACGTCGTTTCCCGACGTCGCGAAGATGCTGCCGGTAGGCCGGCTGATCGGGTCACGCATCCAGCAGGTCAACGAAGTCATCGTGAGCGCGGCGCAGCGGCACGGTTTCGGGCTGGTCGACCTCTACAACGCGGAAGCGATGAGTGAGCCCTCGATCTGGAGCCACGACCGCATGCACGCGTCGACCAAGGGCCACATCCTGTTCGCCGAAGCCGCCGCCGAAGCGCTGAAACTTCCCGGCAGCAACCATGATTGGGCGCGGTCCAGTGGCGAGAACGTCCAAGACAGCTTCGCGGAACGGATGTACGCGCAGGCCCAGTGGACCAGGAGTCTGCTAATCCCGTGGATCTGGCGGCATGCTCGCGGCCGCTCATCCGGGGACGGTAGAGAGCCCAAAATCGGTGAACTGCAGCCGGTTTCAGAGCACCTCCGAACGGCCCACCAAACCGCCTAGCCAAGGCGATGTGACCGGCGTCACGCCAGTCCCGGGACCACGAGATCATCACTGATATCGATTGGTCTGAAAACCCAGATGGCCCCCACGTGCGTGGGATAGTGGCAACACGAACGGGCAATGTGGCAGCTGAGCTGCTGTCGGTGGGGGGATTCAGTGACCGGTAGGCGCGGACCTGATGACTGAGGATAAATCCGCGCCGCCGAACTGGTTCGAGACCAAGGGCCGACACTGGCAGTACTCGCCACCCCTGAAGACCGCATTCGCTGTGACAACCGTCGTTTTCACCATCATCGTGGTCGCCGCATTCATGCAGTTTCGCGGCGATTTCACGCCCATGACCCAGCTGACGCTGATTTCGCAGCGGGCCGGCCTGGTGATGGATCCCGGCTCCAAGGTCACCTACAACGGCGTGCAGATCGGCCGCGTCACCGGCGTCGACCCGATCGAGCGCGACGGCACCACCAAAGCCAAGCTGTCGCTGGACGTCGAGCCCAAATACATCCCGCTGATTCCCGCCAACGCCATCGCGGAGGTCAAGGCCAGCACCGTCTTCGGCAACAAGTACGTGTCCTTCCGCAGCCCGCCCAACCCGACGCCCCAGCGCATCTCCAGCAAGGACGTGCTCGACGTCTCCCACGTGACCACCGAGTTCAATACGTTGTTCGAGACGTTGACGTCGATCTCGGAGAAGGTGGATCCGGTCAAGCTGAATCTGACGTTGTCGGCGGCGGCCGAGGCGTTGGATGGTCTGGGGACCAAGTTCGGGCAGTCGATCGTCAACGGCAATGCGGTGCTCGATGACGTCAATCCGCAGATGCCGCAGATTCGCACGAACATTCAGCAGCTCTCGAAGCTGGCCGATGTGTACACCAAGGCCAGCCCTGATCTGTGGGACTTCCTCGATCACGCGGTGACCACCGCGCGCACGCTCAATGAGCAGCAGAAGGATCTCGACGCGGCGTTGTTGGCCTCGACCGGGTTCGGCAATACCGGTGCCGACATCTTCGAGCGCGGCGGCCCCTACTTCGTGCGCGGCCAGGCCGACCTGATCCCCACCGCCAAACTCCTGGACACCTACAGCCCCGCGATCATGTGCACCATCCGCAATTACGCGACCTCCAACGCCAAGGACAGCGCCGGCGGCAACGGCTACTCGATCGACTTCCACATCGGGCTGACCGGTGCGCCGAATCCCTACGTGTATCCCGACAACCTGCCGCGGGTGAACGCCAAGGGCGGTCCCGGTGGCGCGCCCGGCTGCTGGCAGGAAGTCAATCGCAACTTCTGGCCGGCACCGTTCCTGGTGGCCGATTACGGCGCATCGCTGGCGCCGTACAACCACTTCGAACTCGGCCAGCCGCTCCTGACCGAGTACGTCTGGGGACGTCAGGTCGGCGAGAACACCATCAACCCCTGAGGCTCAGCACCCCGGCCAGTTCGCGCAGCGCCGGACGCGGGTCCCAGGTGGGATCGCCATCGCCGAGAACCTGAACCACCACATGGTCGGCGCCTGCGTCGAGGTGCGCGGTCACCGACGCGGCGGCCTGTTCCACCGAACCCTGCCCGACGATGCGGCCGGCCAGCCGATCCGAGCCGCCGCGGACGAGATCGGATTCGTCGAAGCCCTGCCGCAGCCAGGAGTTGCGATAGTTCGGCAGGCCCGAATAGACCTCGAGATGCAGGTGCGCCCGGCGCAGCTGCTCCTCGGCGCTCTCACCGACGACGATGGCCTGCTCGGACACGATCCACTTGTCCGGCCCCAGGATCTCCCGGGTGGTGGCGGTCTGCTCGGGCAACACGAGGTAGGGATGCGCGCCGTCGGCGTGCGTGCCCGACAGTTCGATCATCTTGGGGCCGAGCGCGGCCAGCAGGCGGGTGGGCCGGCCCGAGCCGGGCTCGACGAAATCCGGCAGCGCAGCCATCCGCTCGAGGTAACCCCGCATGGTGGCCAGTGGCTTCTCGTAGGTACCGCCCATCATGTTCTCCACCAGCGGGCCGTGGCTGACCCCGAGGCCGAGGATGAACCGGCCCGGGTAGGCCGCGGTGATGCTGCGGCCACCGCCTTCGGCGATCATCGCCAGCCGGGCGTGGATGTTCGCGATCCCGGTTCCCAGAACCAGACGCTTGGTGCCGGCCAAGAAGATCGCCGACTGCACCATCGCGTCCTTGAGCCCGACCTCGGGGATGAACAGCGACCCGTAGCCGAGCTCTTCGATCTCCTGGGCGACCTCGACCGCAGCGGGCATCGACCAACTCTCGCTGGCCCACCACACGCCGATTCGGGACGGAAAGTCGATCGTCGGGCGATCAGTCACGGGCCACTCCTGCTCAGTCGTCGGCGAGGGATTCGATCCTCAATGTGTCACCCGTCAGCATGGCGATCGAACTTCGGAGCTCTTCAGCGGGGGTCGGTGGTGGCAGCGGTCGATGAGGCCCGATCCGGAACGAGTCGACCATCAGCGCGGCGAATCTGCGCCACGCCTCTGGCGCGTGTTCCCGGGTTGCCTCGAGCACGCCGGCATCGGCCAGCAACATCACCACGATGTCGCCGACGCCGATGTCCGGCCGCAGCGTCCCCTCCTGCTGTGCGCGCGCGATGACCTGGCCGAGCTTGGCGATGGCCTCGGTGGCGCGCTGTTCGATCACGGAACTGGCCGGGAACGCGGTGGTGAGCAGGGCCCGCAGGCCGGGGTCGGAGGCCTGCAGCGCGCACACCTCGTAGACGAGGTTCTGGAAGCCCTCCCAGGGCTGTGGATTGTTCAGTGCCTTCTCGACCGCCTCCTCGTAGGAGGACATGTTGCGTTCGAAGGCCGCGATGGCCAGGTCGGTGCGGGTCGGGAAGCGCCGGTAGAGGGTCGCCACACCCACGCCCGCGGCGCGAGCCACATCTTCGAGCGGGACGGACAAGCCCTGCTCAGCAAACAGCCGAGCGGCCGCGGTCACGATCCGTTCGCGGTTGCGTTCGGCGTCAGCCCGTAGTGGCCTGGATCGCTCGACACCCCGTTGTGCGCCAGGAATCACCACCCCAGAGTACTCCCCGAAGTGGAGGCTGACCACCATTTGCAGCTAGGGTTGTGAGCAAGAAGTGGTGGAAATCCTCCACTTAACGAAAGGAGTCGAACCGTGGCCATCACCACAGTTCAGCGCCCCGCGCCCGCGCGTCACGCGCGGCCGAAACAGGGCCTGCGAGGGAATCCGTGGTGGATTCTCGCCGCCGTGTCGGTCGGCGTCATCATGGTCGGCCTCGACGCATCCGTCGTCGCCATCGCCAACCCGCGCATCGCCACCGATCTCAATGCGTCACTGTCGGATCTGCAGTGGATTACCGATGCCTATCTACTTAGCTTGGCGTCGCTGCTGATCTTCGGCGGCAAACTCGGCGACATGTTCGGCCGGCGCCTGGTCTTCCTGGTGGGCGTGGTCGGGTTCGCGGTCACCTCGGTCGGCATCGGCCTCATCGGCTCGGTCGCCGGCGTGATCACCATGCGCGCGCTGCAGGGCGTGTTCGGCGCGCTGCTGATGCCCAGCACGCTGGCGATCATTCGTCAGGCGTTCCCGCCGCACAAGCTCAATGCCGCGATCGGCATCTGGGGTGCCGCGACCGGGGTGTCGGTCGCCGCCGGTCCTGTTCTGGGCGGCGTCCTGGTCGAACACCTCAGCTGGGAGTCGGTCTTCTACATCAACGTGCCGATCGCGGTGGTCGCCGTGATCATCGGTGCCGCCGCGATCGTCGAGAGTCGCAGCGACGAGCAGGGACGCCTCGACGTGGCAGGCATCCTGACCCTGTCCGGCAGCCTGTTCCTTCTGGTGTACGGGTTGATCAAGGCCCCCGAATGGGGCTGGCTCGACCCGCGGACGGTGGCCTTCCTGATCGGTGGCGTCGTGCTGATGGGCGCCTTTGTGATCGTGGAGCGCCATACCAGCGACCCCATGCTGCCGCTGCGGCTGTTTGCCAACCCGTCGTTGTCGATCGGCGCCGCGGTGGTCACCATCAACTTCTTCGCACTCTTCGGCGCGCTGTTCTTCATGACGCTCTACCTGCAGAACCTGCAGGGCTGGAGCCCGGTGGAGACCGGTGTCCGGACCCTGCCGCTGTCCGCGGCGATGATGGTCATGGCCCCGTTGTCGGGTGTCATCACCGAACGGTTCGGCCCACGACCGGCCATGGTTTCCGGCCTGCTCGGTGTGGCGGGCGGCCTGGCCCTGCTGAGCCAGTTGCAGGCCGATTCCGGGTACGGCGCGATGTGGCCGGCCTTCGCCCTGCTGGGGGCCGGCGTCGGCCTGGTGCTGACCGCGAGCTCGGAAGCCATCGTCGGCAATGCCCCGGTCGACGACGCCGGGGTGGCCGGCGGAGTGCAGAGCACGTCGGTGCAACTCGGCGCCGTGCTGGGCACCACGATCCTGGGCTCGGTGCTGTCCAGCAAGGTCGGCTCGACCCTCGTCGACAAGCTGACCGCAGCAGGCACGCCCGAGCCGATCGCCGAAAAACTCTCTCCGGCAAAGGAACTGGTGTCCAAGGGATTGGCCCCCTCGATCCCCGGCGCCCCGCCACAGCTGAGCGCCGCGATCGCCGGCGGCAGCCACGAGGCGTTCATGGCCGGCCTGCAGCTCTCGATGTGGGTCGGCGCGGGCGCGGCGGCCGTGGGTGCGGCGTTGGCGGTGTTCGTCCGGCGCGGTCCCGCTGGGTGAAGTTCCGCAGCGAGCCGGCGTGTGGCGCCGTGGCAGACTAGAACGCGTTCTAGTTCAGGCCACGCAGAGGAGCGCCAATGAGCAGCGACGTCAGCTTCGACCTTTCGTCGGTGTTCCGTACCGTCGCCCAGACCCTGCCGGATCGCGAGGCGCTCATCTGGCGGGATCATCGCTGGACGTATGCGCAGATGGACGCCCGGATCGACGGTGTCGCGCACTATCTCGTCGCTCAGGGACTCGGCTGCCACACCGAACGTGACCAGCTCGCCCCGCACCAGTCCGGCCAGGACCACCTTGGCCTGTACCTGCGCAACGGCAACGAGTACCTGGAAGCGATGGTCGCCGGCTATCGGGCCCGCGTGGCGCCGTTCAACGTGAACTACCGCTATGTCGAGGAAGAACTCCTCTACCTGCTGACCGACTCGAAGGCCAAGGCGCTGGTCTACGGCGCCGAGTTCGCCCCGCACGTCGCCTCGATCCGCGACCGGCTGCCCGAGCTCAAGGTGCTGATCCAGGTCGCCGACGCCTCCGGCAATGAACTGCTGCCGGGCGCGGTCGATTACGAGTCGATTGTCACGACCCCCGCCCCGGCCGGCGGGATGCCCGACCCGAGCGGCGACGATCTCTACATCCTCTACACCGGAGGCACCACCGGCATGCCCAAGGGCGTGCTGTGGCGTCAGCACGACATCTTCATGTCGGCCATGGGTGGGCGGCCGTTCGGATCCGACACCTCGCTCGCGAGCTACGACGAGCTCGCCGAGCAGGCCCGCACCAATGCCGGCTTCCGGTCGATCCTGATGATCCCGCCGCTGATGCACGGCGCGGCGCAGTGGGCCGCGTTCAACATGTTCAGCACCGGCGGCTGGATGGTGCTGCCCGACGACGTCGACCGCCTCAATGCCCCCGCGGTGATGAAGCTCGCCGAACATGAACGGGTACTGAGCATTCCGGTGGTGGGCGACGCGATCGCCCGGCCGTTGCTGGACGAGATCGAGACCGGCAAGTACGACCTGTCCGGTCTGGTGACGATCACCAACGGCGGGGCACCGCTGTCGCCGACGGTGCGGGAGCGGCTGCTGGCCGCGCTGCCCAACCTGATGGTGCTCGACGCCGTCGGCGCGTCGGAGACCGGTATGCAGATGACGACGATGGCGGCCAAGGGCGTCGAGCAGAAGGCGGCCACCTTCACGCCTCAGCACGACACCGCGATCATCTCCGCCGATTTCAGCACGGTGCTCGAAGCCGGCGACGGCGAAGGCTGGCTGGCGCGGCGGGCGTATGTGCCGCTGGGTTACCTGGGCGATGCCGAGAAGTCGGCTCGCACGTTCCCAACCATCAACGGTGTCCGCTGGTCGGTGCCCGGTGACCGGGCCCGGTTCCTGGACGACGGCCAGATCGAGCTGCTCGGCCGCGATTCGGTCACCATCAACTCCGGCGGGGAGAAGATCTTCGCCGAAGAGGTGGAGCGCGCGGTCGCCAGCCACCCGGCGGTCTACGACGTGGTCGTGGCCGGGCGGCCCTCCGAGCGGTGGGGCAGCGAGGTGGTGGCCATCGTGCAGTTCGCCGAGGGGCAGAGCGCCACCGACGACGAGCTTGCCGAGGCCTGCCGTGCGCACATCGCGCAGTACAAGCTGCCGAAGGCGTTCATCCGGACCGAGAAGGTGCTGCGCTCACCGGCGGGCAAGGCCGACTACCGCTGGGCCAAGGAGCTGGCCGTCGAAAGCCTTGGCGCACAAGGCTAGACCTTCATGTAGCCCTTGTCGGCAGGGATCTGTGCGGCCGTCAACAGCGCCGAGGCGTCGCTGGCGAGGAACAGCACGACCTCGCTGACCTGATTCGGCGCGATCAGCGACTCGGTGGGCAGCGCGCCCGGCGAGAAGCTGTAGACGTAGTGCGGATGCTTCTCGAACATCGAGTACATCGACAGGTCGTTGCCCAGCGCTGTGTCAACCCCGTAGGTGTGCACCGAGTTGACCCGGATCCCGAATTCGCCGAGCTCCAGCGCCAGCGAATTCGCCAGTCCCACAACGCCGAACTTGCTGGCGCAGTAGTGCCCCGCGCCGGGAACGGCTTTGATCCCCGCCGAAGAACTGATCGCGATGATCGACCCGCCGTTGCCGGCTTCGATCATCGCCGGGACGCAGGCCTGCACGGTGTTGAAGAACCCGGTCAGGTTGATGTCGATGATCTCCTGCCACATCTCGGAAGGGATCTCCCAGGCCCGGCCCCAGCTCATCACCCCGGCGTTGGCGACGACGACGTCGAGGCGCCCGAATTGCTCGATGGCACTGGCGATTACCCGCTTCTGCCCGTCATGGTCCCGCACGTCGACGCGTTCGGCGCTGATCTTGACGCCCTCGTCCTCAACCAGGCGGACGGTATCGGCCAGGTCTTCGGGCGTCGAGGGCTCGTAGCCGATGTGCTTGCCCACCGGCCCGCAGGCGTCGATGGTCACGATGTCGGCACCGGCCTGGGCCAGGCGAACACAATGTGCGCGGCCCTGACCCCGAGCCCCGCCTGTCACGTACGCAACTTTGCCCTCCAGCGGGCGATCGTTTGTCACGGGCTCACCATACGTTCGCCTGCTTTGTGGATGGTCAGGAATGAGACAACCGCCGATATCGCTTGTGCACGGTATGCACATCAACCTCAGCGGAAAGACGGCGTTGGTCACCGGTTCGACTCAGGGCATCGGGCTCGCGATCGCCAGGGGGCTGGCGAGTTCGGGAGCGCGGGTCGCGATCAACGGGCGCTCCGAGGCCTCCGTCCAGCGAGCGATGGACACGCTGACCGCAGCCGTCGATGGCGCCGACCTGATCGCGGTACCCGCCGACGTCACCACCGATGACGGGGTGGCGACCCTGCAGGCGCAGCTGCCGACTGTCGACATCCTGGTGAACAACCTCGGGATCTTCGAAGCCGTGCCCGCCCTGGAGATCGACGACGAACAATGGCGCCGGTTCTTCGAGGTGAACGTGCTGTCGGCGGCGCGGCTGACACGCATCTACCTGCCCGGCATGACCGAGCGGTCCTGGGGCCGAATCCTCAACATTGCCAGCGACTCTGCGGTGGCGACGCCGGTGGAGATGATCCACTACGGCATGTCCAAGACAGCGTTGCTCGCGGTGAGCCGCGGCTTCGCCAAGGCCGCCGCCGGCTCCGGGGTGACCGTCAACTCCGTCATCGCCGGGCCGACCCACACCGAAGGCGTCGAGGACTTCGTCTACCAGCTCGTCGACAAGGACGTTCCGTGGGAGCAGGCGCAGCGGCAGTTCATGGTCGAACACCGGCCGCAATCGCTCCTGCAGCGGCTCATCGAGCCCGAGGAGATCGCGAACATGGTGGTGTACCTCAGCTCGCCGCTGGCGTCGGCCACGACCGGTGGGGCGCTGCGCGTCGACGGCGGCTACGTCGACGCCATCCTGCCTTAGGTCGGCCCGAACCGGGGCTCGCCCTCCGGTACGTGATACCAACCGCTGGCGGCCTGCGTTCCGCCGTCGACGTGCAGCGTCTGCCCCGTGATGTAGCGGGACATATCGGAGGCGAGAAAGACTGCGGTCGAGGCGATTTCGTCGACATCGCCGAGACGGCCCAGCGGGACCGCCTGACTGAGCTCAGGGCGGATCCCGTCCGGGGACAGCGCCAGCAGACCCTCGGTGATCGTGATGTCGGGGGCGATCGCGTTGACCCGGATGTTGTGCGGCGCCAATTCAAACGCGGCGGTGCGGGTGTAGTTGATCACCCCGGCCTTGGCCGCGGAGTACGCCGCGTAACCGGGTGCGGCGCGCACCCCCTCGATGGACGTCAGCGAAATGACACTGCCACCGCGCCCATCGGCGACCAGCTGCCGGGCGACCCGCTGCGTGCACAGCAGCACGTGGCGAAGGTTGGCCTTGTACAAGGCATCCCAGCCGTTTTCGGTGGTGTCGAGCAGCGGCGAGGAGAACACCCCGCCGGCGTTGTTGACCAGGATGTCGACTCCACCGAGCTCGACGCGAGTACGTTCCAGCGCGGCGTCGACCTGCTCGCCGTCTCGGACGTCGGCGACGATCCCGAGCACCCCCAGTTCCGCGGCGGTGGCAGCGCACGTGTCCGCGTCGCGTTCCCAGATCGCCACCTTGGCCCCGAATTGCGCTAGCCCGGAGGCGATTCCACGCCCGATCCCGGTCCCGCCGCCGGTGACGACAGCGACCCGGTCGGTCAGCAGGATGTCCGACGGTGCGATCGTCACCGCGCTAGCCTGCCCGCGAAACGATGGCGTCGGCGAAGCGCGCGATGCCGTCGAGAGCTTCGCGGGTGCGGCGCCACGGCATGACGATCATCTGGTCGATGCCCGCCTCGGCGGCCCGCGCGACGTCCTCGGGGGAATCGGCCGGTGCCGAGGTGGTGACCTCCGGCCTACCGTCGCGGCCGTGCTCGGACCACAGCGCCGACAGCTTCTGCACGGAGCCGGGGATCTGGTCCAGGGTGTGGTTCATCGGAATCCAGCCCGAGCCATAGCGCGCCACCCGCCGCAACGCCGGAAGGCCGTCACCACCGACGTGGATCGGCGGGCCGCCGGCCTGAACGGGCTTGGGCTCGAAGGCGACGGCGTCGAAATCGAAGAAGCGACCGTGGTGTTCGATGGTCGGCTCGGTCCACAGCGCCCGGCAGACTTCGAGTGCCTCGTCGACACGGGCACCGCGAGTGCTGAAGTCCAGCCCGGCGGCGTCCCACTCCTCGCGAAGCCAGCTCGCGCCGATCCCGAAGTCGAACCGGCCGCCCGAGACGATGTCCAGCGTGGTGGCGGCGCGCGCGCTGACGAACGGATGCCGCAGCCCGATATTGTAGACGTAGGTGCCCATCCGGATCGTGCTGGTCTGCCCGGCCAGATACGAGAGGTAGGCGATCGCGTCGTACATCGGGGTCTGCGACGGGATGGGCGGATGGCTGTCGCCGTGGTGCGGACTGCCCGACATATTGGCCGGCAGCACCAGGTGCTCGGGCAACCAGACCGACTCGTATCCGAGTTCCTCGGCCCGCACGGTCAGATCACGCCACAGGCCGGGGTGAACGCCACCCAGCGGTATCCCGAACTTCATTGGGCGGATGTTACGCAGGCCGCCACCGTGGCGAAAGTACAACTCTCGATTTCGGAGAGCGTGATTCTGCAAGGTCGTCCCAGTAGCGTTTGGGCCTATGACGACGGCGAGCAGATGGAAGGTCCGCTACGCCTCCGCCCTCGTCCTGGCCCAGATTCTGGCCGGGGTCGAATTGCTCGCGCTGGTCATGCCGCTGCGCAAGGATCTGGTCGACTCCGTCGACACGGTGTTCCAGGCCGACACCCTGATCGCCGCCGGCATCCTGTCGGTGTTCGGCATCGCCGGCGTCATCGTCTACGCCGTGCTGGTCGTCGACCGCAAGCTGCGCTGGTTCACCGACGGCACGCCGCCCGACGACAAGGACCGGCTGTTCGTCGAGCGCTTCCTGCGCAACCAGTCCGCTGTGCTGGCAGCGATCTGGGCCACCAGCGCCGCCGTGCTGCTCCTGCTCAATCTCGATGGCGGCGCGTCGGCGGCGTGGCTGATCGGGATGACGCTGTTACTCGGGGTCACCACCTCGACCGGTGCGGCGCTGCTGTTCATCCAGCGACCGATGCGCCCGATCATCGCCGCGGCGACCCGACTCACCGGGCGCGACAACGCACCCGGGGTTCTCCCGCGGCTGCTGCTGATGTGGATGATGAGCAGCGCGCTGCCGATCATCGGCCTCGCCGTCGTGGTCGTCATGCGATCCAACGGCTGGATCATCCAGAAGTCGGCGTCACTGGAGATCCCGGTGATCGTTCTCGCGGTGATCTCGATCTTCGTCGGGCTGCGGGGGATGGCGATCGTCGCGGTGTCGATCTCCGATCCGGTGCACGATCTCGTCGGCGCGATGGCCGAGGTCGAGCGTGGCCAGATGACCACCCGGGTCGATGTCTACGAGCGCTCCGAAATCGGGCGACTGCAAAGCGGATTCAACCGAATGGTCGCCGGCCTGGCCGAACGGGACCGGCTGCGGGATCTGTTCGGCAGGCACGTCGGGACGGACGTGGCCATCCGCGCGGTCAGCGACGCAGGCGCACTGACCGGGGAGGTCCGTGAGGCGGCCGTCCTGTTCGTCGATCTCGTCGGCTCGACCCAGCTGGCCCAAAGCCGTTCGCCGGCAGAGGTGGCCGAGGTGCTCAACCACTTCTTCCAGATCGTGGTCGACGCCGTCGACGAGCGGCGCGGACTGATCAACAAGTTCCAGGGTGATGCGGTGCTGGCGGTCTTCGGTGCGCCATTGCCCAACCCCGACTCCGCCGCCGATGCGCTGGCGACGGCCCGCGCACTCACGGTCGCGCTGCGCGGGCTTCCAGTGGTGGACTTCGGAATTGGGGTCTCCGCCGGGCCGGTGTTCGCGGGCAACATCGGCGCCAAACACCGCTACGAGTACACCGTGATCGGCGACGCGGTCAACGAGGCTGCGCGACTGGCCGATCGGGCCAAGGACTTCGCCGGACGCGCGCTGTGCTCGGATGTCGCGCTGCTGAAGGCCGATCCCGAGGAGCGCGCCCAGTGGGCCGAGTGTGCCTCCGAGGTTTTGCGCGGCCGGCTCGAGCCCACCCGGATGTCGGCGCCCGTCTCCTGAATTCCGCTGATCCCTTGTGTCACCCCGCCCACGGGTGAATGGTGGATGCACAGGAGGAGACGTCATGGCTGACAAGACGAACACTTCCCAGGCCGCCCGCTCGGCTCCCGCCGCGGACAGTCCGGCCGCAGTCCGCAATGTCGTGCTCGTCGGTCCATCGGGTGCGGGCAAGACAACGCTCGTCGAAGGACTGCTCGTGGCGTCCGGTGTGCTGTCCCGACCCGGGTCGGTGGTCGACGGCACCACGGTGTGCGACTTCGACGACGCCGCCATCCGCCAACAACGGTCGGTCGGACTCGCGCTGGCGCCCATCCCGCACGACGGCATCAAGGTCAACCTGATCGACACCCCCGGATACGCCGACTTCGTCGGCGAACTGCGCGCCGGGCTGCGGGCGGCCGAATGCGCACTGTTCGTGATCGCCGCCAATGAGGGGATCGACGAAGCGACCCGGGCCCTGTGGCACGAATGCGACGACGTCGGCATGCCGCGCGCCGTCGCCATCACCAAACTCGACCACGCGCGCGCCAGCTACGGCACCGCTCTGGCCGCCGCACAGGAGGCATTCGGCGAGAAGGTCTTGCCGCTCTACCTGCCGACCGATAGCGGCCTGGTCGGATTGTTGTCGGGCAGCCAGTACGACTACCGCGACGGCAGCCGCACCGTCCATCCGCCCGACAACACCTACACCGCCCAGATCGAGGAGCACCGCGGCACTCTGATCGAAGGCATCATCGAGGAGTCCGAGGACGAGTCGCTGATGGAGCGCTACCTCGGCGGCGAGGTGATCTACGAGGCGGTCCTGATCGACGATTTGGAGAAGGCCGTCGCGCGCGGTTCGTTCTTCCCGGTGATCCCCGTCTGCAGCACCACCGGCGTCGGTACGTACGAACTGCTGGAGGTCGCGACCCGCGGCTTCCCGTCCCCGCCCGAACACGTTCTGCCCGAGGTCTACAACCCGCATGGGGTGGCCCGCGCGGGATTGTCCTGCGATCCGGACGGACCGCTGCTGGCCGAGGTGGTCAAGACGACGTCGGACCCGTACGTCGGCAGGGTCAGCCTGGTCCGGGTGTTCTCCGGCACCATCAGGCCCGACACGACAGTTCATGTGTCGGGCCATTTTTCGGCCTTTTTCGACGCGAACACCCACGCCGACCACGACGAGGACGAGCGCATCGGCACGCTGTCGTTCCCGCTGGGCAAACAGCAGCGGCCGGCCAGCCAGGTGGTGGCGGGCGACATCTGCGCGATCGGTAAGCTGAGCCACGCCGAGACCGGAGATACGTTGTCGGACAAGGCCGATCCACTGCTGCTCAAGCCGTGGACCATGCCTGAGCCGTTGCTGCCCGTCGCGATCCAGGCCCGCGCCAAGACCGACGAGGACAAGCTGTCGGTCGGATTGCAGCGCCTGGCCGCCGAAGATCCGACGTTGCGCATCGAACAGAATCCGGAGACCCACCAGATCGTGCTGTGGTGCATGGGCGAAGCGCACTCCGGCGTCGCGCTCGACGCGCTGGCCAACCGCTACGGCGTCAACGTCGACACCGTCGAGGTACGAATCCCGTTGCGCGAGACCATTACCGGTCCGGCCAAGGGGCACGGCCGTCACGTCAAACAATCCGGCGGCCACGGCCAGTACGCGGTGTGCGATATCGAGGTGGAGCCGCTGCCGGGCGGTTCGGGCTTCGAGTTCGTCGACAAGGTCGTCGGCGGCGCGGTGCCGCGGCAGTTCATCCCCAGCGTCGAGAAGGGGGTGCGCGCCCAGATGGAGAAGGGCGTGCACGCCGGTTATCCCGTCGTCGACATCCGGGTCACCCTGGTCGACGGTAAGGCGCACAGCGTCGATTCGTCCGACATGGCTTTCCAGATGGCCGGTGCGCTCGCGCTGCGGGAAGCCGCCGCCGACACCCATCTGCTCGAGCCGGTCGACGAGGTCACCATCGTGGTGCCCGACGAGCTCGTCGGCGCGGTGATGGGCGATCTGTCCGGGCGACGCGGCCGGGTGCTGGGTACCGAGCAGGCGCGGGAGAGTCACACGGTGATCCGAGCCGAGGTGCCGCAGGTCGAGCTGACCCGCTACGTCATCGATCTGCGCAGCCTGACCCACGGCGCCGCGACGTTCACCCGGTCCTTCGCCCGCTACGAAGTGATGCCGGAAGCCGCCGCGGCGAAGGTACCGGCCGGTTAGTCGGAGATCGCGCGGTAACGTCATTCTCATGACCGCACCGCGCTCGCTTCGGGAACTGTTCGACCAGCTCGGCCTGCAGGTCGTGGAGTCGACAGAAGACACCGTCGTCATGGAGATGCCGGTGGACGAACGCACCACCAACACCGCGGGCGGCCTGCAGGGCGGGCTGATCGCCACCATGGCCGACGTGGCCGCCGGGCAGCTGGCGTCGGTCGCGACCCCGTTCGGATTCGGCATCGCCACCACCGACCTGTTCATCCGCTACCTGCGGCCGATCAAGGTCGGCCCGGCGCGCGCGGTGGCCAAGATCCTGCGGACGGGCAAGCGCTCGGTGGTGGTCCAGGTGGACATCCACCGCGGCAACGACAACGAAGTGGGTGCCACCGCCACGGTCAACTTCGCCGCGGTCTGACTCTGCGCTCAGCCTATGCCGGCGCCCGGGCGGACGGTCAGACTCTGGGAAACCGCGCCGATCGGGCCGGTTTCATCGTGAATGATGCTGTGCGTCAATCCGATTCCACTCGGTCCGATCGACACTGCGGTATCGAAGCCAACCCACTCACCGCTCGGCTCGGCGAAGAAGTGCGCGGTGAGATCCAGATTCGGGAACGCCACCTCGCGCGGATCCACGAGGACCGCCATACCGTTGGCGATGTCCAGCAGCCCGGCGACCCGAGCCAGTGAGCTGACCGGCTCGCCGTCGAGCAGCGGCACTCCGGTACGCACCCAATAGGCCGCCCGTCCCGGCTCGAGCTGAGCACGCCGCACCTCCGCCGACGCGATGAATCCGCCGGGCCACACCGAACTCGGATTCCACTCCGGCATGTCCTCGACCGGCGGGATCGGAGGCAGGCCGCTGCCGCGCACGGCCGACGTGTCGTACTGCTTCATCAGCCACGCTCGCACCAGGACGACCGCTCGACCCTGGTAAGTCAGCGTCGCTTCGACGAGCTCGATCGTGCGCCCCGGCCGAAGCACCCGAACCTCGACGTCCTCGACGACATCGACCGGCACCGGGCCCAGGATGTCGTAACTCAGCCGTCCGATCACCAAATCGGCTTGGCCCCGGCCGTCCCGGTCGGTCTCGATCGCATGCGCGAGCAGGCCGAATGACGGAGCGATGTGCTGTTCGGCGAGGTTCCACGCGCCGCCGGCGTGCTCGCTGGCCCGAAAGGAACGCTCGGACACCCTGCTGAAGTACGACATCCGCGCGACGGTACCGCTGCGCAGACTCGAGCGCATGCACCCTGGCGCCTGGCGATTATGTATGGTTGCATACATAGTCATGACGAGCCCGCGCGACCGGATGGTCGCCTCAGCCGCGCTGTTGATCCGCGAACGCGGAGCGCAGTCGACGGCCATCGCGGACGTCCTGGCGCATAGCGGCGCACCGCGCGGCTCGGCCTATCACTACTTCCCCGGCGGTCGCACCCAGTTGGTGTGCGAGGCCGTCGACTACGTCGCGGACTTCGTCGCGGCCCGGTTGGCCAAGGCGACCAACAGCGTCGAGATGCTCGACGGGCTGACCCGCTTCTATCGCAAGAACCTGATCGAGACCGACTATCGCGCCGGCTGCCCGGTGCTGGCCGTCGCCATCGAATCCGGCGAACCCGATAAGGAGAACCCGGCGATCGAGCGGGCCGCCGAGGCATTCACCCGCTGGAACGGGCTCATCGCCGCGCGACTGATGGCCGATGGCATCGCCAAGGACCGCGCCGAGGATCTGGCGGTGTCCGTGACCGCGGCGCTGGAGGGCGCCATCGTGCTGGCCCGCGCGGCCCGCGACGTCAAGCCGCTCGACGCCGTTCACCGACTCATGCGCGATCTGCTCGAAGCCGAGTGCGGCACATAGGAAAGGAAGTCCAGATGTCTGCTGACTGGCAGCCCACCGCCTGCATCCTCTGTGAGTGCAACTGCGGCATCGTGGTGCAGACCGAGGGCCAGACGCTGGCCCGCATCCGCGGCGATAAGGACAACCCCGCCTCGCAGGGCTATACCTGCAACAAGGCGCTTCGTCTGGACCACTATCAGAACAACCGCGCCCGACTGACGTCGCCGATGCGCCGCCGGGCCGACGGCAGCTACGAGGAAATCGATTGGGATACCGCCATTTCCGAGATCGCGGCGGGCTTCCAGCGGATCGCCGACACCTACGGCGGGCAGAAGATCTTCTATTACGGCGGCGGCGGTCAGGGTAACCACCTCGGCGGCGCCTACAGCGGTTCGTTCCTCAAGCTGCTCGGCTCGCGCTACCGGTCGAATGCGTTGGCGCAGGAGAAGACCGGCGAGAACTGGGTCGACATGCAGCTCTACGGCGGTCACACCCGCGGCGAGTTCGAGCACGCCGAGGTGTCGGTGTTCGTCGGCAAGAACCCCTGGATGTCGCAGAGCTTCCCGCGGGCCCGCACGGTGCTCAACGACATCGCCAAGGATCCCGCCCGCTCGATGGTCGTCATCGACCCGGTGGTCACCGACACCGCCAAGATGGCAGACTTCCACCTGCGGGTGAAGCCGGGTACCGACGCCTGGTGCCTGGCGGCGCTGGCCGGGGTGCTGGTGCAGGAAAACCTTTGCAACGAGGCGTTTCTCGCCGAGCACGTCGAGGGGACCGACGAGGTTCGTGAGGTGCTGCGGACGATCCCGGTCGGTGAGTACGCGCAGCGCAGCGGTGTCGACGAAGAGTTGTTACGGGCCGCCGCACGCCGCATGGCGGCTGCCGATTCCGTCGCCGTCTTCGAAGACCTCGGCGTGCAGCAGGCCCCCAACAGCACACTGTGCTCCTACCTCAACAAGCTGCTGTGGATCCTGACCGGCAGCTTCGCCAAACGCGGTGGGCAACATCTGCATTCGTCGTTCGCGCCGCTCTTCAGCCTCAGCGGTGTCGGGCGCTCGCCGGTGACCGGCGCGCCGATCATCGCCGGCCTGGTGCCGTCCAACGTGGTGCCCCAAGAGATCCTGACCGATCATCCCGACCGGTTCCGGGCCATGCTCGTCGAGAGCGCCAACCCCGCCCACTCCATCGCCGACTCCAAGAATTGCCGGGCCGCCTTCGAGTCGCTGGAGCTGCTGGTCGTGATCGACGTGGCGATGACGGAGACCGCGCGGCTGGCCCACTACGTCCTGCCCGCTGCCAGCCAGTTCGAAAAGCCCGAGGCCACCTTCTTCAATTTCGAGTTCCCGCGCAACGAGTTCCATCTGCGCCACCCACTGTTCGAGCCGACGCCCGGCACCCTGCCCGAGCCCGAGATCTGGGCACGACTGGTACGCGCGCTCGGAGTGATCAGCGATGACGACCTCCGGCCGCTGCGCGAGGCAGCCCAGCAGGGGCTGGAGGCCTACACGGGCGCGTTCTTCACCGAACTCGCCGCCAATCCGGCGCTGGGAAAAGTGCTGCCACACGTGCTCTACGAGACGCTCGGCCCGACGCTACCCGACCGGCTCAGAGGCGCGGCCGCGCTGTGGGGTCTGGCCCAGAAGGCATTCGTCGCCTACCCGGACGCGGTGCGCCGGGCCGGTCACGCCGACGGCAACGCCCTCTTCGACACGATTCTGGCCAGCAAGTCCGGCGTGACGTTCAGCGAGCACGAGTATGCCGACGACTGGGCGCTGATGTCCCACGCAGATCACAAGATCAAGCTGGTGATTCCGGAGATGCTCGACGACATTCGGGCGCTGGCCAGTGAGACTCGAGAGCTGACCAGCCCGGAGTTCCCGATCGTGTTGTCCGCCGGCGAGCGGCGCGCGTTCACCGCCAACGACATCCTGCGTGACCCGTCCTGGCGCAAGCGCGATGCCGACGGTGCGTTGCGGGTCAGTGTCGAAGATGCCGAAGCACTCGGACTGGTCGACGGCGCCCGCGCCCGGGTCACCACCGCCGCGGGCAGCGCCGAGACCGTCGTCGAGGTCAGCGAGACCATGCTGCCCGGCCATGCCTCCCTGCCCAATGGTTTCGGCCTGGACTTCGTCGACGCCGATGGGCAGACCCGCATCCCCGGTATCGCGCCGAACGCGCTGACCTCCACCGACTGGCGTGATCCCTATGCCGGGACGCCGTGGCACAAGCACGTCCCGGCGCGCATCGAGGCGGTGCAGGCCGACCTCGTCACGGCAGGCTGAGCCGCCGCCCGCCCAGCGGGCAATCAAATAAATTGATTGATTTACTGCGCCCGGTGCTGTTCACTGAGACCTGTGACTGCGGTTGATGCGTCGGCTGTGCCCGATTTCCCGATGAGTCGCGCCGCGGGGAAGCCGTTCGCACCACCGCCAGAGTCGTTGGGCGTCAACGAATCCGCGCAAATGGCCCGCGTCCGGATCTGGGATGGCAGCACACCGTGGCTGATCACCGGGTACGAGGCGATCCGCGCGTTGTTCGCCGACGGCCGAGCCAGCGTCGACGACCGCAAGGAGGGTTACCCGCACTGGAACGAAGGCATGAAGTCGACGGTCCACCGGCGGCCCCGATCGGTGTTCACCTCCGATGCCGAGGAGCACACCTTCTACCGGCGCATGCTGTCCAAGCCGTTCACGTTCCGGCGGGTCGAGGCCTTGCGGGCCGCGGTGCAGAAGATCGTCGACGAGCACATCGACGCGATCCTGGCCGGGCCGCAGCCCGCCGATCTGGTCAGCGCGCTCGCCCTGCCGGTTCCATCGTTGGTGATCAGCCACCTTCTCGGCGTGCCCTACGAGGACGCCGACTTCTTCCAAGAGCAGTCCAACATGGGTATGGCCCGCAATGCCTCGGCCGAAGATGCCGCGAAAGGTGCTGGCGCCCTTGCCCGATACCTCAAGTCGCTGCTCGAGAAGAAAATGGACGACCCCGCCGAAGACCTGGTCTCCGACCTCGCCGAGCGGGTGAAGGACGAGGAAATCTCGCTGAAAGAGGCAGCCCAGCTGGCCACCGGGGTGCTGATCGCCGGACACGAGACCACCGCCGGCCAGATCGCCGTCAGCATCGCGGCGCTGCTGGACAATCCCGACCAGCTGGCCATGCTGCGCGACACCGACGATCCCAAGGTCATCGCCACCGCCGTCGAGGAGCTGCTGCGGTACTGCAGCATCATCCAGACCGGCCAGCGCCGCATCGCCACCGAGGACATCGAGGTGGGCGGCGAAGTCATCCGCGCCGGCGAAGGCATCATCCTGGACGTCGCCCCGGCCAACTGGGACCCCCGTCAGTTCCCGAACCCCGACCGGTTGAAGCTCGATCGTGAGGACGGCCCCAACGTCGCGCTCGGGTACGGCCGCCATTCCTGCGTCGGCGGCCAGCTGGCCCGGATGGAACTGCAGATCGTGCTGCCCACCCTGTTCAAGCGCATTCCCACACTGCAGCAGGTCGGGCCGGTCAACGAGTTGCCGTTCAAGCACGATGCGCTGTCCTACGGCATGCACGAACTTCCGGTGACCTGGTGAACCGCCCGGACCTGACGCTGACCGTGCCGGATCTGTCCGGCAAGCACATCGTCGTCACCGGCGCCAACAGCGGCCTGGGTTTCGGCCTGGCCAAGCGTCTTTCGGCTGCCGGTGCCGATGTCGTGATGGCGGTGCGCAGCGCCTCTAAGGGCGAGGCCGCGGCAGCGCAGATCCGGCAGTCGAACCCGGCGGCAAAGGTGGATGTCAAGATCGTCGACCTGGCCTCACTGGCGAGTGTCGAAACGTTCGCCGACGGGCTTCTGGGCGACGGCCGACCGGTCGACATCCTGATCGCCAACGCCGGGGTGATGACCCCGCCGACTCGTCAGGAAACCGGTGACGGGTTCGAGCTACAGTTCGGCGCAAATCATCTGGGGCACTTCGCGCTGACCGGACGGCTGCTGCCGCTGCTGCGCGGCGGACGGGTTGTGACCGTCAGCAGCATCGCGGCCACTCAACGCAATATCCGCTTCGACGACGTCAACGCCGAGCGCGAATACAAGGCGATGTACTCCTACGGAGTCGCCAAGCTGGCGCAGCTGATGTTCGCCTTCGAGCTCGACCGGCGCAGCCGGGCAGGCGGGTGGGGCATCACCTCCAACGGCGCACATCCCGGGCTGAGCAAGACCAATCTGCTCAGCGGGGCGTCCTACGGCCTGGACAAGCCGACTTTGAGTAGCCGGCTCACCCAGCTGACCTGGAAGCTGTTGCCGTTCATGTGGCTCGACGTCGACGAGGGCATCAAGCCGACGCTGTATGCCGCGGTGTCGCCGGATGCTGCGGGGGCGACGTACTACGGACCTCGCGGGCTCTACGAGACCGCGGGCGGCGGTGTCACATTCGCGAAGCTTCCACCACTGACACTGGACGTGGACGAGTGCGGCCGCTTGTGGCAGCAGTCGGAAGCCCTGAGTAAGGTCACCTTTCCGGCCGTCGAGCCCGCATGCTGACCCGGTTCCGCATGGACCTCGTGTCCGAGACCGTTGCCGATGCGGTCGAGCATGCGGGCGGGCTGATCTGCGATCGATCGCTGACCGGTTGGGACGTGCGGGTTTTCGCGGTGCACGACGACGCTGAGTGCGAGCTCTCCTTGCGTATTCTCGGAGCCACGCGCGCCGAGGGGCTGTCACCGGACCCGGCGGCGGACACGTTACTGCGCTCGGTGCTGGTGTCGGACAGTCTGTATCGCACCGACGACGCCATCAAGCGCTGGGTCGACAAGGCCATCGACAATCCGTCGATCGAGGTTCTGGCCTGGGACGCCGGGCGACCGAATGCGCGGGGTGTGGAGATCCCCGTGAGCCGAGCCACCCGGTTCTTCCTCGACCAGGCGCGGACGGCGGCGGGCCTCGAATCGGTCGCCATCACCTCAGAACTTCTCTGCCAGTGGAGAACCGGTCGAATGCGGCAGGCACCCCGGCGGCAGCACATCCTCACGACGGCGAGCGAGGGGTAGATCGTGGACCGATTTGTTCTTGGCTTCGCCCGAATCTCGTTATGTTACAACCAGCATGCTCACATGATCACCGTCACGACAGGAGCGCAATCACGATGAACCACGACTACGAAGAGATGAAGAAGGAAGCCGAACCCTTCATCAAGTTCGAGAAGGACATCGAGAATCGGATCGCCTACATCACGTTCAACCGGCCCGATGAACTGAACTCCACCACCATGGGCATGCGGCAGAACTTCGCCGACATGATCCATAAGTGCAATGTCGACGACGACGTCAAGGTCGTGGTGATCCGCGGCGAAGGCAACGACTTCGGTAGCGGCGGCGACCTGCCCGAACAGCGCGAGATGTTGGAGAATCCGGGAGTTCCTCTGCTGCATGAGCTTTCGATCAACGATGAGAGCGTGAAGTACCCGCCGGGGGATTCCTACCGCTACCTCTACACCCTGACCGATCACTACGCCAAGGCTCGCGCCGGAAACCGGCCGCTGCAGGAGTGCAAGAAGGTCACGATCGTGGAGGCCAAGGGCTACTGCTACGGCTGGCACTTCTATCAGGCCGGCGATGCGGACCTGGTGGTGTCCTCCGACGACGCGTTGTTCGGGCACCCCGCGTTCCGCTACGTCGGTTGGGGACCCCGGCTGTGGTGGTGGGCCGAGACCATGGGCCTGCGCAAGTTTTCCGAAATGTTGTTCACCGGAAGGCCGTTCAGCGCGAAAGAGATGTACGACTGCGGCTTCGTCAACAGTGTGGTGCCACGCGAGGATCTCGAAGCCGAGACGCTGAAGTACGCGATGGCGTGTTCGAAGTCTCGTCCCACCGATACCGTCGTGGTGCAGAAGACGTTCCTCGAGCTCTACAAGCAGCACAAGGGTGAGTACTTCGGCAGCCTGCTGACCGGTGTGGTCGAGGGCATGTTGCCGATGATGACCAACGATCGCCCCAACTACCCCGACCTGACCGAGGGTACGTTCGAGAAGGGCCTGAACAACGTCGTCAAGGACAACGACCTCAACTTCCCGCCCGAATGGCGCCTGAGCCACTCCGGACGTAAGAAGCCCTGACCGAGCCGTAACATGGCGACGCTGAACGGGTTCCGGATCGTCGAACTGGCTGAAGGGGTGGCCGGCGAGTACTGCGGCAAGCTACTGGCCGACCTCGGCGCTGACGTCGTCAAGGTGGAGCGGCCCGGGCGGGGTAGTCCCACCCGGGCCATGGCTCCCCTGCTGGACATCGCATCCGATCCCGAACGCAGCGGACTGTTCGCGTACCTGAACACCAACAAGCGCTCGGTCGCCCTCGACGCGCACAGTCCCGCGGTTCAGGACCTGATC
This sequence comes from Mycobacterium sp. BK086, assembly GCA_004362315.1. Classification (GTDB taxonomy): domain Bacteria; phylum Actinomycetota; class Actinomycetes; order Mycobacteriales; family Mycobacteriaceae; genus Mycobacterium. The sequence goes on along the minus strand of SNWL01000004.1, from coordinate 1,097,947 downwards.
GCAAGCGCGGATGCCGTGATCGACGATCACCATCCAGTAGAACCGCCGAACCGTCGTGGCCTGGTGTTCTGCTCGATCACGCCGTTCGGGGCGAGCGCTCCCCCAGAGTTACAGAACAGCAAGAGCATCAACATCTTCCAGGCCGGCGGCTGGGGCCACCACACACCGAGTCACCCCGATCCGGCCCTGCCACCGCTGAAGGGTCCTGGCCGCTACTCCCCCGACTACGAGGCCGGCCTGGACGCCGCGCTGTGCGTCATGGCGGCACTCTTTCGCCAGATGCACACCGGTGACGGCGAATTCATCGATATCTCCCAGCACGCGGTCATGGTGGCCCGCGCCGACTGCATCCTTGGCCGGTTCATCACCGGGGAGGTGTCGCCGGAGAACACCCGCGACGACTTCGACCAGCAGGGGCCCGCGTCGATGTTCGCCTGCGCAGACGGTTTCGTCTACCTCTACATGACCAGCCGCGGCCACTGGCTCGCGCTCGAAGAGCTGCTCGACCATGCCGACTGGCTCGACGCCTTCGATGACGACTGGCTGGAATTCTCCGTCACCCCGGAGAAGGTCGCCGCATTCAAAGAACACTTCGCTGCCTGGATTTCCGACCGGCCACGCGAGGCCACGGCCGAGGCCGCGCAACGGCTGGGCGTCGCCCTGGTTCCCGTCAACGGCGCCGACGATCTGCTGTGCTCGCCGCAGTACCGCCATCGCCGGTTCTTCACCGACGTCACCCACCCCGTGCTAGGTACCGCCGCCTACCCGGGAGCACCCTATTCGCTGACCACGTCCCCGGCTGAAATCCGCACTCCGGCACCAACCCTCGGACAGCACACCGAGGAGGTCGTCGGCAGCCTCTCGGCACCGCGGGACCGTCCCACCGTCCGAGCCCCTCAACTCAAGAAACCGGCACGGCGACGCGGCGGCCCGCTGGAGGGTGTCCGGGTCGTCGAACTCACCAAAGTCTGGGCTGGTCCCTACACCGGCAAGTTGTTGGCGCTGCTGGGCGCCGAGGTGATCAAGGTGGAGTGCTCGGCACTGCCCGAAGAGATGCGGGCTTACGGTGGAACCGATATCAACCACGCGCCCTATTTCCTGAGCATCAATCCCGAGATCCTCAGTGTCGACCTGGATATCAAAACGACGCAGGGCATGGCGGCGCTGCGCGATCTGGTGGCCGACAGCGATATCGTGCTCAACAATCTGCGGCCGGGCGCGATGGAACGTCAGGGCCTCGGCTACGCCGATCTGGCGGCTGTCAAACCCGACATCATCTCGGTGTCGATCAAGATGTGGGGCAACGACGGCCCACTCGGCTATCAGACGGGCTACGCCCCGTCGTTCTCGTCGCTGGCCGGGCTGGCGTCACTCGTCGGCTACGAGGGCGGCCCGCCATTGGGTGCGAACATGCGTTACGGGGATTCCACGGTGGGAGCCGCCGCCGCGGTCGGGGCGATCGCCGCACTGCTGCACCGCGAGCGCACGGGCCAGGGCCAGTTCGTCGACATCTCCGCGGTGGAAGTGCTCTCGTCGATGGTCGGCGACCGGCTCGCCGAATACTCCATGACCGGTGTGCAGCTGCTACCGGACGGCAATCGGCATCCCGACTTCGCGCCCCACGGCTGCTACCCCTGCGGCGACCAGTGGATCAGCATCGCCATCGGTGCGGACGACGAATGGCGTTGTCTTTGTGCCGAACTCGGCGCCCCCGACCTGCTCGCCGACACCCGCTACGCCACCGCCGCCGACCGACAGGCCAACATCGACTCACTGGACGCGGCGATCACCGCGCTCACCGCACCTCACGACGCCGCGGCTCTGGCCCGACGGCTGCGCGCCGTCGGGGTGCCCGCCACCAAGAGCGCGTCCGCCGTGGAGGTCATCGAAGACGCGCTCCTATGGGAACGCGGAACCTTCCGCTTCGTCTCCGACCATCGAGAGGGCCAGCGGCCCATCCTCGGGGCGTCCTGGCTGCTGTCTCGGGCGCCGGTCACCGTCGAACGGGGCGCACCCGATCTCGGCGAGGACAATGACTATGTGCTGACAGACATCCTCGGCGCCGGCCACCGATCGGCGTCCACTACATGACCGGCACCTTGGCGGGGACCGTCGCGCTGGTGACCGGTGCGAGCAGCGGCATCGGCGAGGCGACCGCGCGCGCCCTGTCCGCCGACGGCGCCAAGGTCGCTCTGCTGGCGCGCCGCGCGGAACGCCTCGAGCACCTCCGGGTCGCCATCGAACAGTCCGGCGGACAGGCCCTTGTGGTCACCGCCGACGTGACACTCGCCGATCAGGTGCAGCGGGCGATCGACACGACCGTTGCCGAGTGGGGCCGCCTCGACACCTTGGTCAACAACGCGGGGCTGATGCGGATGGGCGCCGCCGTCGACGCACCGCTGTCGGATTGGGATGACCTTGTGTCGGTCAACATCCAAGGCGTCCTCTACACCACTCGCGCCGCCCTGCCACACCTGGTGTCCGCGGCCGCCGACTCGCCCCGTGCTGTCGCCGACGTCGTCACGATCAGTTCGACCGCCGGCTGGGTTGCCCGCCCCGGCACGGCCGTCTACTCATTGACGAAGTTCGGTGTCAACGCGTTCAGCGAGGGTCTGCGTCAAGAGCTCATCGACAAGCGGGTGCGGGTCGGCATAGTCGGACCCGGCACCGTCGACACCGAGATCGGTGACCACCTCCCGGCGCCGGCCAGGGCCGCCCTGGATGAACGCACCGCGGGCATGACGAAGCTCCGGCCTGAGGACATCGCGGATGCGGTGCGCTACATGGTCACTCGTGACCGCCGGGTCGCCGTGAATCAGATCCTCGTGCGCGCGGCCGAGCAGACCTGGTAGCCGCGGTGACCACTGCGATAACCGGCGACGACACCGCCGTCGAGTTACCGATGCATCCCGCGGCATTGTCGGCGGCGGGCAGCCGATTCCTGACGACGGCATTGCATGCCTACGGGAGCCTCTCGCCCGGCAACACCGTCACCCGCGTCACCGAATGCACCGAGATCGGCGGCGGGAGCACTGGTCGCAAGGCGCTGCTGTCCGTCGAGTACACCTGGCCTCAACCGCACTTGCCCACAACACTGTTCGCGAAGTTCTCCCGCGACCTCGACGACCCACTGCGCGACGTCGGCCGCACCCAGATGCAGCCCGAGGTGCGCTTTGCCGAGCTCGCCCGGCGTCCGGGGTTTCCGATCACGGTGCCCACCACCGTGTTCGCGGACTACCACGCCGCCTCGGGCACCGGGATCCTGATCACCGAGCGGATCCCATTCGGCGCCGATGGCGTCGAACCCCAGCACCACAAGTGCTTGGACTACGAGATGCCCTGCCCGAAAGAACATTACGACGCCGTGGTGAGAGCCCTCGGTCAGCTGGCCGGCTGGCATCGCAGCGGAGCCGCAGACGATGTGGGTGACCGGTTCCCGGTCGACTTGCAGGCGGCCACCGTCGGCGAACGCCCACCGCTGAACGAAGCCAGACTCGCGCGTCAGCTGAAACGGCTCACCGGGTTCGCCGAAACCCACCCTGACCTGCTGCCAGCCAATGTCCGCGAGCCACAGTTTCTTTCGGATCTCGCCAGCCAGATCCCGCTCATCCTCGCCGGCGAGCGGGCGCTGTGGTCGCATCTGGCCGCGAGCGCCGACCATATCGCGCTGTGCCATTGGAACGCGAACGTCGACAACGCCTGGTTCTGGCGCGACGCCGACGGCAGCCTCCGGTGCGGTCTGCTCGACTGGGGCTGTGTCAGCCAGCTGAACGTCGCGATGGCGCTATGGGGTGCCCTGTCGGCGGCCGAAACCAGCATGTGGGATGCGCATTTCGACGATCTGGTGTCCCTGTTCGCGAAGGAGTACCACGCTGCCGGCGGCCCGCCGATCGTGCCTGAAGCGCTGGCTGCTCAGGTCGTGCGGTACGCGGCGATCATGGGTGCGACCTGGCTGCTCGACGTGCCCGGGCTGATCCGCGCCCGCCTGGGCGAGGAAGCCACGACGATGACGCGGTTCGACCCGGCGATCAAGCACGACGAGGTGCTACGCGCACCCCTGCAGATGCTGACCAATGTGCTCAACCTCTGGCAGACCCGCGATGCCGGAACGCTATTGGCCGCCGTGCACTGACGTCAGCACCACCGGACCGTCCTCGGTGATGTGCACGGCGTCACGGGTGAACACCGACCCGAGACCTTCCTGCCACACATACCCGGTGACTGACAGAACCATGCCGGCGTCCAGCGTTGCGCCGGCGACCGATCGCGCCAGGTCAGCGGAGACGACGGGCGAATCGAAGCCCATGCCCAGCCCGTGGGCGACCGGCATCGGCGGCAGCGCCTCCCCCGCGCGTTCGTAGACGTCGAGCAGATCGGTGGCTGCCGCGCCGGGCCGACACGCCGCGAACAGCCTCTCCGTCAAGGCTTTCGAGCGCCCGAACAGCGCGGCGGCACCGGCCGGTTCGTCACCGGCGACCGCCGTGCGGCCGATCTCGCCGACATAGCCATCGGCGAGCGCGCCGGCCGCGAAGGCCACCAGGTCGCCGGACCGGATGCTTCCGTCAGCGGTGGCCCGGCGCCACGGATGTTCCCTCGACGTCACCCACGCGCCGTTCTGGGTGGCCGGGGTGCTGACCCCGACCATGGTCATGGCTTCCATCAAGGCACCCACCAACGCGGGTTCGCGACTGCCCGGGGCCAGCTCGCGCAGTGCGGCTGCCAGAGCGGTGCCCGCGACATCGACGGCCCTGCGCAGTGCGACGATCTCCTCGGCCGTCTTGATTCGGCGGGCCGCCCGCATCGCGGGCTCCCCGTCGACGAGTTCAGCGTTCGGGAAGGCTTGCGGCAGCAGCTGAGCGAATGTCGGTGATAGCGCGTCGGTTCCGACCCGACGGGCCTTCGGCGACGCCTCGAGGCCCTTGATCACCTCGGTCAGGGTGTACGGACTCCAGGTCAGGCCATAGAGCCGATCTCGGCCGATCTCGTCGGGCACGCCCTCGTCCCAGGTGCTGTTCAGGTGGATCTCGCCGGTGGCGCGTTCCAGCACACAGATGGGGCCAAAGGGCCGTGTGCCGGCGACCCACAGCTGCGGTGTGCCACTGACATAGCGGACGTTGGCCTGCCGGCCCAGCACCAGCAGGTCAAGGTCGTGGATCGCCATCTGGGCCAACACCTTCTCGCGACGCCCGATGCGTAGTGCCCGATCGTCGGGCAGCGTCTCAGTCGCCATAGGGGGTGTAGGGGTAGTCGGTCAACGACTGATAGCCGTCCTTGGTGATGATGACGATCTCCTCACTGCGATAACCACCGGTTCCATCGGTGTAGACCACCGGTTCGAGCACCAGGATCATTCCCTCGGGGAAGACGAAGTTGTCGTCGAACTCCTCCCCGAGATCGGTTCCGATCATGGGTGTTTCGGCAGGATAGGTGCCGATGCCGTGGCCGAGATAGAAGTGCGGCAGCCAGGGCTTGCTGCCGCCGTTGGCGGCGATCGCCGCGCGAGCCAGGTCGCCCGACGTCGCGCCGGCCTTGGTGACCGACAGCACCGCGTCCAGGATGTGCCGCCACTGCCGGTACTGGTCCTGCTGTTCGCTGGTGGGCTGGTCACCGACAATCCACGTGCGACCGAAGTCAGAACAGTAGCCGCCGTAGGTGATGCTGACGTCCGTCCACAGCACGTCGCCGAGTTCGAGGGCCCGTTCGGTCGGCAGCAATGGGAGCGCAAGATCGCCGTGCGTGGTCCACACACCCTCTGCCCGGGTCATTGGCATGACCTGCCAGATCGCCTCCAGCATGTTGGAGGTGGCCCCCAATTCGAATGCCCGCCGGACGAATTCGGCGGACAGGTCGAGCTGACGCACACCCGGGGCCAGGGCTTTCTGCACATCGACCACCGCTTCTTCGGTGATCCGGCAGGCGCGGCGGATGCATGCCATCTCGTCGGGTGTCTTCACCAGCTGCGCGCCGGCCAGTACCGCGGCGGCGTCGATCGACGTGTCGGCGAACAGTCTGCTGCCGGATTGCCGCATGGCCCCGGTCAATTCGTCCACAGCCACGACGGCGCCCGGCCGGATCAATCCCTCGGCCAGGTCGACGAATCGTTCGACCCCGTCCTCGAATTCGAGGTAGGCGGCGCGGTGCCGGTGGTCGGCGGGCACCTGGAACTCGGCGGAGGCACCCTCCCGGAACGGGAGGAACACGTGCGGGTGTTCATCGTCGGCCAGCACGATCGCGACCGGACGTTCGATGTGGGACAGCCCCGCGTCGAGTAGCGGCCAGCTGGCCCCGGTCGCGTAGCTGACGTGGCCGTTCATGAGCAGGATCAGCGCGTCAACACCGCTGTCCGCCATGGCTGTCCGGATCCGCGCGCCGACCTCGCGGTACATCCGGGCGCGGTCGGGCTCGTCGGGGATCACAAAGCCCGTCATGACACTCCCAGGAAGTTCTTGATGTTTCCGCTCACGACCTTGGCGGCGTTCTCCGGCCCCAGCGCGGCCACCACCGCCGACAGCGACTGTTCGGAATAGCCGAAAGTGCTCTCGTTGTGCGGATAGTCGCTGGACCACATCACCTTGTCCACGCCGATCTGGTCGATCAGGCTCAGGCCGAGCGGGTCGACCATGAACGAGGCGGACATGTGGGTGTCCCAGTAGTAGCGGATGTCATGGCGCGGCGGTTGGTCCAGCATGTGCCGGTAGGACGCCAGTACGTGCTCCCCGTCCTGGAGCGCGGACGGAACCCAGGCGATACCGCCCTCGAACCAGCCGACCTTCAGGCCCGGGTGACGATCGAGGATGCCGGAGAAGATATAGCGCGCGAACATGTCCCGGAACGAATCGATGTTGATCATCATCGCCACCGCGACACTGCCGAACTCGCACGGGCTCTTCGGGGGCGTCTCGCCGATGTGATGAGTGACCGGTAGGCCGGCCTCTTCGATGACGTCCCACACCGGCATCATCGCGGTGGAGCCGTAGTCGATCACCACGCCGTCGTCATCGAACCCCGGATACAGTGGCATCAGGAATGTCTTGAGGCCCAGCGACTTCAGTTCGTCCAAGGTGCGTTTGGCGCCGGCCGGCTCCCACCAGTTGATCAGCCCGACGCCGTAGAAGTGCCCGTTGGAGCGTGCCTGGATATCGGCGACGTACTCGTTGTAGATCCGAAAGATCCGCTCGCGCAACGCCTTGTCCGGGTAGTGAAAGAGGGCCAGCACAGCATTCGGAAACGCCAGCTCCTTGTCCACACCATCGTCGGCGAGCTCCTGGATCCGGGTGTCGATAGCAGCCGCCCCGGTGGCCGCACCAGGCAGATCGTCGTACTGCATCAGGACCGCACTGAAATCGCCGACGACGAACGACTGCCCCTTGACGCCGACCATGTAGGCGCCGTCCTCGTACCAGATCCTGGGCGCCTCGTCCTTGAGGTGGTCCGGGAACTTCTCGTAGAAGATGTCCGACGCCACCGACAGGTGATTGTCGGCCGAGAAGATCTCGGTACCGGGCGGCAGCCCGATCTGCTCACGGCTGGCGCGGGCGTGGCCGCGGCGGTCCTTCGGCGCACCGAATCCAGTCGGGGGGTACTGCAGCTTGGTCGGTAGTGACATCGATGTCCCTTCACTGGCTGATGTGGGGGCTAGAGCATGTCCAGAAGTCTCATGTCGTCGACGTACTTGGCGATGAGTTCGCGGGATATACCAGGGATCTCGCGGCCCGCAGATTCGACCGCGGCGCGGAACCGCGCGGCCGGGACAAGGGAGCCGGGCACCGCCGCTCCGGGATGGCGGTAGACGTCGAGCACGGTGAGCACCGACTGCTGTTTCGCGCGTTCGGGCAATGCCTGCATCGCGGTCTCGAACCGGGCCAGCCATTCGGCGTAGTCGTCGATGCGTTGGACCGGGAACCCGCTGTCGGCGATCCAGTCGACGAAACTGTCCAGGGACACCCCGTCGTCGTGCGGATTGGTGGTGTTGTACGTCGCGAAGGCGTCACCGCCGCGCAGACCCACCTCGGCGATCGCACCGGCCAGGAAGTCGACCGGGAGCCCCTCGTAATGCGCCCGGCTCGCGTCCCCGAGATAGAACGACGCCGGGGCGACACCGGTGGCGATGACGCTGAACAGCAGGCGGGTGAAGATGTCCGGCACGTTCAGCTGGCCGTCGTAGCGGCTGTCGGCCAGGATCATGCCCGGCCGGAACACCGCGACCGGCAGAGCGCACAGGTCGTGAGCCCCCCGCAGCAGTACCTCGCTGGCCCACTTGCTGACGCCGTATCCGTTGGCGTAGCCCGCGGACAGCGACACCACCGGCACCTCGAGGCGGATGTCGCGCTCCTCGCCGACGATGTGATCCGTGACGGCGGTGACACCCATCGTCGAGATGTAGTGAATGGTCTTGAGTTTCGTGGTCAGCGCCAGCCTGATCAGCTCGGCGGTGCCTGCCACGTTGGGGGCGAACAGCTGGTCATAGGGCAGCACATGGTTGACGTGCGCAGCGGGGTGCACGATCAGGTCGACCGACTCGCCCAGCCTGGCCCAGGTCGCGTCGTCCAGTCCCCAGCCCGGCTCGCCGATATCGCAGGCGATGATCTCCAGGTGGCCGTCGGCCAGGTCGCGGAAGCGCTGGAGCAACGCCGGATCCGATTCCAACGCGGCTTCGATGCGGGCGCGGGCACCCGCGGCATCTGCGCCGCGGGCCAGATAAGTCACCCTGCCGTCGACGGCGGCCATCCGCTCCAGCCACTCCAGGCCCAGGAAGCGACCGAGGAATCCGGTCACACCGGTCACCAGCACCGACCGGATCTCCTCGGCGGGACGCGGCAACGTGGTTGCGGCCTGCAGGATCTCGGTATCGATGAACTTATCCAGCGCCAGGTCGGCGGCCCTGATCTCGCGAGCGCCCGCACCGTGTACCGAACCGAACGTCATCTTCGAGGCGGAGTTGCGTTGTCGCTCGATGAATGCAGCCACCGAGGCAAGGCTGCCGGTGGGATCGGTCACCACGCCGACGGGTACCTCGGCGCCGACGATATCGGCCAGCAACCGGGAGATCGTCAGGGCCGACAAGGAATCGCCGCCGAGGTCGATGAATCGGGCGGTCGGGTCGATGTTGTCGGCCGACAGCCCCAACGTAGCCTGGACCGCGCGTGCGACGACCTCGTCGATCGGCAGGGCCGTACCCTCGGCCCGCAGTGCCCGCAGCTGCCGGGCCTGGTTGTCGGCCAGCTCTGCGTAGCGCTCTTCCAGTCGCGGCCCGTAGCGTTCTTTGAGGTTGGGGCGCAGGAACTTTCCAACTCCGGAGAGCAGTCCGTTCGCCAGGCTGAAGGGCTCGGTCTCGACGAGTAAGTCCCGCGGGATCTCGTAGCTGTTGAGCTGATTCTCGTGCGCGATCTCCAGCAGGGACTCGGCGATCGCGGAGGCTGACGAGGACGGATCGGTCGGCACCACGATGCCGAGCAGGAAGGCGCGTTCGCTGGTGCCGTAGAGGTAGATCTGCCGGATCAGCGGACTCTTGGTGTACAGCGCTTCGAGCCGGGCCACCGCGACGAACTCGCCCTGGGACAGTTTGATGACGTTGTTGCGGCGGTCCACGAACCGCAGCCGGTCGGGCGCCACCTCGGCCATGATGTCGCCGGTCCGGTAGTAGCCCTGAGCGTCGTACATGGTCGCGGTCAGGTCGGGCCGCTTGTAGTACCCCGCCATGAACCGCTGCGACTTCACCAGCAATTCGCCTCGCGGATAAGGCTTGTCGGTGTTGAAGTAGCCGAGTTCGGGGACGTCGTCGAGCTTGTAGTCGATGACCGGCGGGCGCAGCACATGCTCGTCGGCCAGCAGCATGCCACCGGCGATCTCGGTCGAGGAGTAGCCGATCATCAGGTGCTGGTCGAGCACCGACTCCATGAAGTCCTTGATCTCCGGTGACAGCGCGGCCGAGCCGCAGCCACAGGCCAGCACTCGCCCGCCGAGCACGCGCTCCCGCAAGTCCTCGCGTAGCCGCTCGCCCGCTTCCTGCTCATCGGCGCCGGCGATCGCCGCCTTGTCGAGCTCACCGAGATAGTGGTGATAGAACATCTCGCACACCCGTGGCACCAGGCTGAGCGTCGTCGGCCGAGCGGCCGCCAGGTCGTCGAACAGTGTCGAGAGATCACTACTGGCAGCGAAGTAGCTCGTCCCGCCATTGGCCAGGGTCATCAGCACGTATCCGTAGCCGATGAGGTGGCTCATCGGCATGTAGCTGAGGGTTATCACCGGTTGATCCGATTGCGCCAACCACGAACCGATGCACAGGCTTTCGGTGAGCATCGCGCCCTTGGGTGTGCCCGTCGTGCCCGAGGTGTAGAACACCCAGGCCAGCGGATCCTCGCCGTCGGCCGCGACATGCAAAGGAGCGGCGGGCAGATCCACCGCCGAGTCGGCGATCCCGTCGAGCACCTCGATCACCAAGGGACTGTCCGCGTCGGCCAGCCGCTGAACGGCACCGTCGAAGCGAGCCCGGTGGGTGTCGTCGCGCGGCTCGTAATCGAAGACGATCAACCGCTGCGGGGCAGCGCCCAGGAGCAGCGCTTCGACCGCGGTGTCCAGGGATTCGATGCTGGCCAACAGAATCCGCGGTCCGGTTTCGGTGAGGATCGGCGCATGCTGGGTCGCAGGTGCACTGGTCTGCAGCGGAACCACGACCGCGCCCAGGTGGATACAGGCGAGTTCGATCACCGCGTAGTCGACGCTGGCGAACCCGAGCACGCAGACGAAATCGCCTGTCATTAGGGGATGTTCGGGGTGATGGTGCCAGTCCGCAGCCACCACGCGTACCCGGTCCCACAGCTGGCGGTAGCTGGTGGTGACGAACTCCGGGAGAAAATGGACTTCTGTCTGTCCGGTGGCCGGGTCGGTGGTCAGATCCCTGGCACGGGCACCGAGGGCGGGCCGGTCGGCGTAGCCCTCCATGACGGTGGCCATCACCTGAGCGATTCGCAGACCCGGCTGTCGTGCAGCAGCGGCGACGTCGTCGTCCGGCGTGGCAGCGGCAAACTGGGTGTCCTCAGCGTAGAGACGTCCGCGTCTGCGGGCTATCCGATCCCACTGCTCCTGTTGCGCACCAGGGTCTTTGACATCACTGCGGCCGACAAAAGCCATGGCTTCACACCCTCAGACGGAAATGGAGGAATCCGCGTCGCGACTCGACCCTGCATTGGCGATCCGGGCGGGCGGCGCCTCCCACAATCCGACGAGCGCGGTGATCAGCTCCTCGGCGACCACCGACCAGTTCGAGCTCACCGACGGCTTGCCGATCGCCAGCTCACCCTCGATCTCGGCACAGGTGTGCATCAGGAGATTGGACGCCATCATCCAGCGACCGAGACGCACCCGCTTCGGCCGCTCCGGCAGGCATCGGTTGATCCCCCGGACCGTCTTCAGCATGAGCTCGGAGGTCAACGCACCGGCGACCACCAGATCCCGGTAGGTGGGGTCGGCCATCGCCTGCGCCGCGAAACGCGCGTACGACGTGGGAGTTCCGAGTGCCTCGAGATGCTCGGTGAAGGGGTAGACCAAGACACCGATCCAGTCCCGCAGTTCTTTGGTCTCGGTGATCTCGTCCAGCTTGCGTTGCCGGATCTCGTCGATGGCGATGCGGTGCCTGGCCTCGATCGCACGCAGGAGATCGGCCCGTGATCCGAAGTGGTAGCAGGCCGCGGCGTTGTTGCCCTGCCCGGCGGCCTCGCTGATCTGGCGGTTCGAGACCGCGTGCATGCCATGCTCGGCGAAAAGCCGCTCAGCGGCCACCAGCAGCGCGTCCCGGGTGACAGACGATCGGTCGGTGCGCTGGTCTTTGGCTGGGCTCACCGTTGTAAGTGAACACCACAGGTCAAAGTAAATCAAGGAATTTATTTAGATACCGGGCGCTCCGCACCGCCGGTTGTGTCACCATCGCAACCGATGACCACTTCACCTCAGCTCGACCCGTCGGCTGAGCACACCATCGAGGTGTGCGGCGGCAACGTCGTCTACGAAATCGTCGGTTCGACAGGCGATTTCATCGTGCTCACACCCGGCGGCCGGTTCAGCAAAGACATCCCCGACCTGCGTCCGCTGGCCGAAGCGCTGGCCGCGGGTGGTTATCGGGTCCTGCTGTGGGACCGGCCGAACTGCGGGAAGAGTGACATCCAGTTGTTCGGCGAGTCCGAGTCGCACATGCGGGCAATCATCCTCAGTGAGCTGATCACCGCGCTGGGCATCGGCCCGTGCATTCTCGCCGGCGGCTCCGGCGGCGCCCGCGATTCCATGCTGACCGCCATCCTCTTTCCGCAGCAGGTGACGCGGCTGGTGCTGTGGAACATCGTGGGCGGACTCTTCGGCACGTTTGTGCTCGGCCACGTCTATGCGATGCCCAGCATTCTTGCCGTGCGCGGCAGGGGCATGGACGGGGTGCTCGGCGTCAAGGACTGGCGGGAGTGCATCGAGGCCAACCCGGCCAACCGTGATCGCCTGCTGGCATTCACCGACGACGAATTCCTGAACATCATGTTGCGCTGGCTCAATGCGTTCGTCACCAAACCCGGCCAGACCATCCCCGGCGTCGACGACACCCTCTTCACCGACCTCGCCGTTCCGACCCTGATCATCCGGGGCGGCGAGAACGACCTCAACCACCCAAAACGGACCTCCCTGGAAGTTCAGTGCCTGATCAAGGGGTCCGAACTGATCGATCCACCCTGGCCCGAGGATGCCTGGGAGCGGGCATCGGAGGCGATGGCCCAGGGAAAGTCCAAGCGGTTCAACCTGTTCGACACCTGGGTGCAGGCAGCGCCCGACATTCTCGAGTTCCTCGGAAGGCACCGCACATGACCGACACCCTCGCCTACGACCCTTACGACATCGCACTGAACGCCGACCCCTACCCGACGTTCGCCAGGATCCGGGAGACCACTCCGCTTTACTACAACCCCGAGCACGAGTTCTATGCGCTGAGCCGGTACACCGACGTCGACGGCGCGCTGCACGATCACGAGACGTTCAGCTCCGCCCGGGGCGCGATCCTGGAGATCATCAAGTCCGGCATGGAGATTCCGTCCGGCACGCTGATCTTCGAGGACCCGCCGATCCACAATATCCACCGAAAGCTGTTGTCCCGGATCTTCACCCCCCGCAAGGTGGCGGAGCTGGAACCCCGCATCCGCGAGTTCACCGCGCGCTGCCTGGACCCGCTGATCGGCACGGGTCGGTTCGACTTCGTCAAGGATCTCGGCGCGCAGATGCCGATGCAGGTGATCGGGATGCTGCTGGGAATCCCGGAGGCCGAACAGCAACATGTCGTCGACCATGGTGATTCGACCCTGCGGACCGAGCGCGGCAAGCCGATGACCGAGAACCCGAACGGGACGATCGCCACCGGCGAGGTGTTCGCGGAGTTCATTGACTGGCGCACTGAGCATCCGTCCGACGACATCATGACCGACCTGCTGACCGCCGAGTTCGCCGATGAGACCGGCACCGTCCGGCGCCTGCGTCGTGACGAGCTGCTGTTGTATCTCCAGGTCATCGCGACGGCGGGTGCCGAGACGACGACGCGGCTGATCGGCTGGGCGGGAAAGGTTTTGGCTGAGCATCCCGATCAGCGCCGCGACCTCGTCGAGGACCGCTCGCTGCTGCCCGCGGCCGTGGAGGAGCTGGTGCGCTGGGAGCCGCCCGCGCCACACATCAGCCGCTACGTGACGCGCGACGTCGACTACCACGGGCAGACCGTGCCCGCCGGCAGCCCGATGATGCTGCTGGTCGGTGCCGCCAATCGCGACCCGCGGACGTTCGGGCCGGACAGTGAATCATTCAACGTGCACCGAACACCGCACCAGCACTTGGGTTTCGGTGTGGGCACCCACTTCTGCCTTGGTAACGCCCTTGCGCGGCTGGAGGGGCGCATCGCGCTCGACGAGATCCTCGACCGCTTCCCGGAATGGGACGTCGACCTCACCGATGCCGAGCTGAGCCCGACGTCGACCGTGCGCGGCTGGGAGTCCATGCCCGCGACCGTCGGCTGAGCTACACCTGCACCGGAATGTTGTTCCAGCCCCACTGGAAGCTCGACGGTGGCCGGCGTGCTTCGTCGTCGACGATGTGATAGTCGGGCACACGGCGCAGCCATTCCTGAATCAGCACAGCGATTTCCAGCCGTGCCATGTGGTAACCCAGGCAGAAATGCTGTCCACGGCCAAAGGCCAGCGATCTCTCGATCGGCCGGTTCCAGAGGAAGGTCTCAGGGTCGGCGAACTCCCGCTCGTCGCGATTGGCCGAGGCCAGTAGGGTGATGATCCGCTGGCCCGGCTGAATTGTGGTGTCGTGAATCGTGAAGGGCTTGCGCACGGTTCGGGCGAACCACTGCGCAGGTGCGCAGTAGCGGATGATCTCCTCGCGGGCCACCGGCACATTGGCGGCCGGATCAGCGCGCACCACCGCGAGCTGGTCAGGATTCCGAAGCAGCTCCCACAGACCGTGCGCGACGATCTTCGGTACGGTCTCGGTCCCGCCGATGAACACGCCCAGCATCTGGACGGCGACCTCGCTGTCACTCAAGGCGGACCCGTCCGGCAACCGGTAGGCCAGGAGGTTCTCCACGATGGGGAGTGGCCCGCCAAAGGTGCCGGCCCGGACCTGTTCGACGATCGGGATCAGGTATTCCAGGTAGCCCGGTCGGGCGTTGGCCACCTCGACCCCGCTGCCGGGTTCGGCCAGGCTGCCCGCGTTCACCGTGGCGAGCACATCGGCGGCCGAATCGGTTGACAGACCGACGAGTTCGCACACCACCGATGCGGCGACGATGCCCCCGTAGTCCTGGGTGAGGTCGAAGCTGCCGCGCGGCAGTAGCTCGTCGAGACGTTCGTTGGCCAGCTCCCGGATACGGTCCTGCCACCCGCTGACCGACTTCGGCCGGAACTGGCCCGCCGTGCAACGCCGAACGTCGTCGTAGAGCGGGGCGTCAAAGTTGGCGTGAAACGGCAACGGGTGCAACGGCGGATCGGCGACCGGCCCGTCGTTGCGGCTGCTCAGCACCGCGGCCGCGGGCAACGTTCCCTCCGACGCGACGAACGTGCCGTCGTTGATCGCCAGCACCTGCCAGACGTCGTCGAACCGCGAGAGTGCATAGGTGTCGAGCTCGTCGACGTAGTACACCGGGTGGTGGTCACGCAGCGTCCGGTAGAACGGCCGGGGATCCGCCATCACAGCCGGATCAAAGGGACTGTATGAGAAGTCCTGCAGCACAGTCATTATCGGAGCGGCGACGGAGGTAGGGCCTGCAGGATG
This sequence comes from Mycobacterium sp. BK086, assembly GCA_004362315.1. Classification (GTDB taxonomy): domain Bacteria; phylum Actinomycetota; class Actinomycetes; order Mycobacteriales; family Mycobacteriaceae; genus Mycobacterium. The sequence goes on along the minus strand of SNWL01000004.1, from coordinate 1,082,656 downwards.
GAGTCCTCCCACCCGTCCCGCAGTGCGGGGGCGACGCTCATCCAGGTGACGATCTCGGCCGGGGGGCTGTCCTTCCACGACGGGTAATGGTTCTCGAAGCAATCCCAGTCGCCGTCGAGCGCCCAGTAGTGGATGACCTCGTTGAAGCGGAAGGTCGTGATGAATGATCCGAGCCAGCGCTTGCCCGTCGACTCCGACCACGGGACGTACAGGCGCTCCAACTCACGGATGTAGTCGTCCTGACGGCCCGGCTTGGTCTCCATGATCTCCTGGATCACCAGTCCGGCACCGAACTTCGCGTCCTTCAGCTCGGCGAGCGTGCGGTTGCTGCGACCGGCGTACATGATCCGGCCCTCCCCCGAGGCGCCGACGCCGGCGAGGTAGTCCGTCCAGACGGAGAACGCCTCGCGGTGGCTGCCGCCGGGTGCCTGCGCCTTGCCGATCCTGGCGTAGTCGGCGAAAGCGTCGATCTCCCAGATGATCGTCACCTGCGGCCAGTGGCCGTTGTAGGGAGTGGTCTCCCAGATCGAGAACAACCGCGCTCCAAGTGATTCCATCATCGGCTGGTAGACGCTGGTGAACTGCTCGGTGAACCGATCACTGCGCTCCGCGCCCAGCGCGATCGTCTCGTGCAGATACAGCAGGGTATGGCTGAAGAACTTCTTCACCGATCAGTCCTCGACCAGGCTCAAGGCCGCGGCCGGACATTGGGTGACCGCCTGCTGCATCCGGGCCCGGTCGGATTCCGGACGCTCGTCACCGTGGATGCGGACGCTGCCGTCGTCGTTGACTTCGAACACATCCTCGGCAATGGTCTCGCAGATACCGTGCCCGGTGCATTTGCCGAGATCCACTTCAACGCGCATGAACTGCTCCACACTCACCGGACGAACGCCGGGATCCGCTTGATCCCGTGAACGAAACTACTAAGGAGATAATCGGGCTCACCCAACTCGACGTCTACTCGGAAAAGCAACTCGCGGAACAGATTCCGGATTTCGGTACGCGCAAGCTGGTTGCCGAGGCAGAAGTGCGGACCGCCGCCGCCGAATCCCAGGTGCGGGTTCGGCGAACGCGCCACGTTGAACTCACCGGGCGCCTCGAAGGCCTCGTCGTCCCGGTTGGCCGAGCAGTAGAACAGCCCGACTTTGTCGCCGGCCTTGAGCTGCTGGCCCGCGAGTTCGGTGTCCTGGGTGACGATCCGGGCGAATTGCAGCACCGGTGTGGCCCATCTAATGAATTCCTCGACCGCCGGGCCGATCCTGGCGTCGAAGTCGGCCATCAGCCATGCCCTCTGGTCGGGATTGGCTGCCAGCGCCAGCATGGCGTGCGACGTCGTCTGTTTGGTGGTGTCGTTACCGGCCGACGCGAGCAGGATCAGGAACGCCCCGATCTCCTCGTCGGTCAGGGTGTGCCCGTCGATCTCGGCGTTGACGATGCTTGTCATCAGATCGTCGCCCGGGTGGCGGCGGCGGAACTTGGCGAGTTCGACGCCGGTGCCGGCGAGCAGGAACATCTCGTTGACCGTCGCCTCGGCCCGCTCCTCGATCGTGGAGTACTCGTCGTCGCTCATGCTGAACAGCTTCTCGGCGGCCTTGGCCACGGCCTCGCGGTCGGAGTTCGGCACACCGAGCATCTCGGAGATCGTCATCATCGGCAGCCGCGCGGAGCAGGCGGCGACGAAGTCCACCTCCCCGGCACCGACGAGTTCGTCGACCACGGTGGCGGCGTTCTTGCGGACCTGCTCGTCGATCTGGGCGACGTGACGCGGGGTGAACGCCGAGCTGATCAGCCTGCGATACCGCGTGTGCTGCGGCGGGTCCATCATCAGGAAGAACGTCGCGATTCGCTGGATGTCCGCAGGCATCGGGTCCAGCGCGATGCCTTCGGCCGAGCTGAACAGCTCCGGATGCAGGCTGGCGTGGACGATGTCGGCCCGGCGGGTCAGCGCCCAATAACCCGGCTCTTCCATCGGAAACAGCGAGGGAAACGGCTCGTGCCAGGTGAGGCCGTCGGTAGCTCGCAACGCGGCGAAGGTCTGGTCGCGGACGTCAAAGGGCTGGCCCCAGAATCGACGCGACGTGATGTCGTGAGGGCTGTACTCACGCTGGTCCCCGGACACGTGCCCAGCGTGACACTTTGCCTAGAATTTGTAAAGACAGTGTTTTGAGTCTCGGATGTGCGAACGGACGTGACACATAGGCTTCGACCTGTAATCCTGTACACGTGAGCCAGGCGCCGGCAGGTAGCACCGCGATACCCGACGAGGACGAGTCCTCCTCGCGGCGCCGCATCCTCAACGCCACCGCCGAAGTGATGGCCCGTAACGGCCAGACCAAGCTCAGCCTGTCCGAGGTGGCGCTGCAGGCCGGCGTCTCCCGGCCCACGCTCTACCGCTGGTTCGCCTCCAAGACCGACTTGCTGGACGCGTTCGGCGCCTACGAGCGCGAGATGTTCGACACCGGGATCAGCCGCGCCACGGCGGGGCTGCGCGGAACCGACAAGCTCGACGCGGCGCTGCAGTTCATCGTGTCCTACCAGCAGACCTACTCCGGGGTGCGGCTCATCGACATCGAGCCCGAGGTGGTCGTCGCCCAACTGTCCCGCATTCTGCCGCTCATGCGATCCCGGCTGGAGCGGTTGTTGACCGGCCCGAACGCCGAGATCAAAGCGGCCACCGCGATTCGTATCGCGGTCTCGCACTACGTGGTTCGCAGTGACGACGCCGAGCAGTTCCTGGCCCAGTTGCGCCACGCCGTCGGCATCAAACAGTGACCCTTCCGCTCGACGTCGGGATCTACGTCCCGCAGATGGGCTTCACCTTCGACGAGGTGCTCCATCGCGCGCAGCGCTGCGAGGAGCTCGGCATCGGTTCACTATGGCTCTATGACCACATGTACGGCCCCGGTGTCCCCGGTATCGACTCGCTTGAGGCGTGGACGCTCGCTACCGCGCTGCTGAGCCGAACCGAACGGCTGCGGGTCGGACATATGGTGCTGTGCAACCAATTCCGGCACCCCGCCGTGCTGGCCAAGATGGCGACCACACTGGATCAGATTTGCGGCGGCCGGCTGGAACTGGGCATCGGCAGCGGCTCGATCGAGGATGAACACACCCGGCTGGGGCTGGAGTGGGGATCGTTCGCCGAGCGCTCCGGGCGGCTGCGGGAAACGCTGGAGATCCTCACCCAGGCGTTCGCCGAGCAGCGGATCGACTTCGCCGGAACGCATTACACGGTTCGGGATATGCCCATCAAACCCGGACCCGCACGGCAGCCGCGGCCGCCCATCGTGGTCGGCGGTGTCGGCGAGAAGTACACCCTGCCGCTGGTGGCCCGCTACGCCGACGTGTGGAACGTGCCCACCTATGCCCTCGGTGAGATGGAACACAAGGTGGCTGTTCTGCGCTCGCTGTGCGAGGACATCGGGCGTGATCCGGCCACGATCGTGATGTCGGTGGAGGCCGTGATGGCCATCGCCCCCGACGATGCCACGCTGGTGGATGTCACCCGGCTCGCCGAAAAGCGGTTCGGCGGAGAGGGTTTCGGGCTGCACGACGGCGGGCTCATCGGCACCCCGCAGGCGATCGTCGACCGGCTCGGTCAGCTGCGCGAGATGGGCTTCGGCCAGGTGGTGCTGTTCACCCACGACCGCGCCTCCGACACAACGCTGGAACTGCTGGCCGGCGAGGTGCTCCCCCAGCTCTGAGCCCCACTCGCGCACAAAGCTTTTCGAATATTCGACGGTTGACACTGCTGATAGCGCGTCCTAGCGTGACCGTCATGAGCCACCCTCTGCAAGGACGCCGCGCAGTGGTCACCGGAGCGGCCAGCGGCCTGGGCGCGGCGGCGGTGCGGGCACTGTCCGACGCCGGCGCGCAGGTCGTTGCGACCTATCACCAGACCGAGCCGACCGGTGAGTCGGATGCCACCTGGGTGCAGTGCGACGCGCGGGACGCGGCGTCCGTCGACGCGCTGTTCGACACCGCGGTGGCGGCCATGGGCGGGGTGGACGTGCTGGTCAACGCCGCCGGGCTCTGGCAGCAGGGCGTCCCGGGAAGCATCAGCGCCGACGAGATCGACTTCCTACTGGCCACCAACATCAAGGCGACGATCCTGACCAACCAGGCCGCGCACGCGGCGATGCGCACGACGGGTGGCCGGATCATCAACTTCGGCTCCGCCGAGGCGGTGATGGGCAGTCCGATCTCCGCGGTCTACGCCGCGACCAAGGGTGCGGTGCAGGCCTGGACCCGGTCGGCGGCCAAGGCGTGGGCGTCGGACAACGTGACGGTGAACGCGCTGGCGCCCGCGATGCAGACCCGCGGCGCGGACCGGTTGCGCGAATTCCTCGGGCCCGAGGCGGCGCCGTTCATCGATCAGCAGATCAAGGCCACCATCCCGCTGGGCGGGGCGCTCGGCGATCCCGACCGCGACCTCGCCCCGGTGCTGGTCTTCCTGGCCGGGGAGGGCTCCCACTTCATCACCGGCCAGCTGCTCGCCGTGGACGGCGGGCTGGTCATGCTCGGCGGCTAGCGGGACGGCAGGACTGGTCCGTCGTCGAGCTTCTCCGCCACCCCGAGCTCGGCCAACCCGAGCTGCGTCAGCAGTGAGATGCCGTGCGCGTTCAACAAGAACCGCTCGTCGTCGCTGTCCCCGCTGTCGTAGAGCATCGAGCCGATCAGGCAGATCACCGCCATCTTGAAGGCGTTCAGCGCCCGGTACCACGGCCGGTTGCGCGGGGTGATGCCGCTGGCCGCCTGGTAGTGCGCCAGGAACTCGTCGAAGCCGATCGCCGCGGGGTGGCTGGTGATCCCGACCGGCTGCATCCACAGCAGTTCCATCCAGCCGAGGTCGGTCAGCGGGTCCCCGGTGCCGGTCAGTTCCCAGTCGAATACCGCGCTGACCTCGTCGCCGACGAATGCGAAGTTGCCGGGCTTCGCATCGCCGTGCACGAGAGTGACAGCCGGATACCGCTCGGGCGTGCTGACCCGTAGCTCCGCGAGCAGGCGTTCCAGCGCGGGCAGCGGACCGCGCTGCACCCGGCGCATCTCGTCGGCCCAGTGCGCGATCTCGCGGTCGAGGTGATCGCGACCATCGCCCAGCCAGTCCAGTCCGGTGGCCGTCAGATCGACGGTGTGCACGGCGGCGAGCTGCTCGGCCATGCCTTCGCACATCCGCCGGATCCCGGCGTCGCCGGCACCCTCGGGTGCCTGCATCTCGTAGACATCGCCTGCCACCCGCTCCATGACCAGAAAAGGCCGGCCCAGCACGTCGCCGGAGTCCTCCAGCCACAACACCTTTGGGGCGCGAACGGCGGTGTCGCTCAACGCGGAGAGAATCCGGAACTGGCGCGGCAGATCGTAGGGTTCCAGCAGCGCCGGCGGGCGGGGGCGTAGCCGCAGCACCACGTCGGTGCGCTCGGCCGCCACGATCGTGAACGTCAGCATCTCGGCCGAATGGCCGAAGTCGACCCGGTCGAGTCCCTCCACCCGAACGTCGTCGGCAATCTGTTTGCGCAGCCACGAGGTGAGACGCTGCGCCAGCTCCGGGATTTCGGTCATCAGTTGTAGGACACCTTGTGATCGGATTCCGCGGTCAGACCCAGCTCGGGCCACACCCCGCCGATGAGGCTCTCCATGATTCCGTAGCCGACGGCGTCACCGTCGCGGACCCGAATCGGGGTATCCCGGAATTGGCCGAGCGCGCGCAGGTTTTCATCGGACCAGCAGTCGGCGAGGTATTCGCCGTCAAGGTGCAGCGGCCCCTTCCACGACCCGTGCTTGTGGTCCTTCCACGGGCCGTATCCGCCGGTCTTCAGGAAGAAGCCCGACTCGCCGAGCGCCTCGACCTCGATGACGCGTTCCTCGCCGGATTCCATGGTCATCAGCAATTCGCCACCTTTGACGAAGCGAGTCCTGTTGTCGTAGTGGATTTTCGGAGTCACGCTACGCACCCGGGCCTGGGTGCCGTCGGCGTCGTTGAGATAGGCCGAGCTGTACTCCCACGGCCCTTCGACGATGAAAATCGCCGTCTCGTAGTAGGTTCCGTCGGGGCGTTGAAAGAAGGCCGGCGACCATTTCATCCCGCCCCGCACGCCGACGGGCGGCTTCGGTGCCGGGATCAGGTCGTCGGGCGGGGAACCGATGGCCTGTCGTACGCCCCAGGAGTGGTCCCGCATACCGAACCATTCGTCGGGCCGCATCTCATGGGTCACCCCGTCGACGGTGACGGTGCCCGTCGCCCACCCGCCCTGGTGGTAGCGGATCACGTCGACGTCGACACGGCCGGTGTTCCGGTTGCGCACCAGGTTGCGCTCCTCGAAGAACGGCGGTGTCACACCGGAGAGCACCACGTCGAAGGAGATCGGTTGCACGTCGTTGGGTTCGAGCCGGAACCGCATCTGGCGCAACGGCTCGACGATCTCCATCTGGATCGGGCCGACGCTGAGTGCCTCTGGTGCGGAGCGCAATTCGCGACTGCCCCGCACTGTCCACTGCTCACGTTCACGGGAGATCCCGGCGAAGCCGTCGATGATTCCCCGGTTCTGATACTTGCCGAGCCCGAAGTCCAGTTGCAGCGAACCGTCGGTGCGAGCGATCGACGCCCAGATCTTCTCGGTCCAGGCCAGGTCGGCCTGCGACAGCGTCGCAAAGGTGTCGACGATCTGGTGATTGAGTCCCTCGTCGGCTCCCAAGAGCGGGCCGATGTCCTTGATTGACACTGATTTACCTTCCTTGCGCCGGGCCGTACCATCTGCCGGATGGGGACAATGACTCGTCGGTGGGGCGACGACCGGGCGCTGCTCGACGACGCCGAGGCGCGGCATCGCCTCCTCGAGTCGGCGAGTCGCTGCATCGTGCGTCGTGGCAACACCCAGATCCGGATGGCCGAGGTCGCTGAAGAGGCCGGGGTGGTCCGCTCCACGGTTTACCGCTACTTCGCGTCGCGCGACGACCTTCTGCTGGCGCTGCTCCTGCAGCGGATCGACACTGCGCTATCCGACCACGTCGGTGCGCTGCAGCGCCCCGAAGACGCCACCGCGTCGATTCAAGAGTTGGTGCTCGCTCCGGTCCAGTCGGTGGTCGGTGATCCGCTGAACGAGGCGTTGATGTCCGGCGAGAGCACGGCCCTGACGACAGCTCTCGAGATCGGCTCGGAGCAGATCGTGGATGTGATCCTGCGGCACTACGGTCCGCTGTTCGAGCGGTGGCAGGGCGACGGGCAGCTGCACACCGATCTCGATACCCGCGAGACCGCTCGCTGGCTGCATACGACGGCGTTGTTCCTGGTCGCACCGGCTTGGCGGCACCGGCCCGCGGACGCCAAACGGCGATTCGTCGAGCAGTACCTGCTCCGCGCCCTCGTGCCACAGATCGGACAATAGTCGGGCATTGTCCGATCTGTGTCCGATGCGCTAACTTTCTCCCGATGAGCACCGGTGCCCTGAACATCCCCGCCGCCGTCGACGACCTGACCCCGTCCTGGTTCAGTCAGGCCCTCGGCGAAACGGTGACCGCGGTCGAGGTGCTCGATGCCCATTCCGGCACCACAGGCCGCGCCCGGGTTCGGATCCACAGCGACGCCCTGCCACCGACACTGTTCGTCAAATTGCAGCCCTTCACCCCCGAGCAGCAGACCTTCCTGCGCCAGGTCGGCCTGGGTGTCGCGGAAGCACGTCTGTACGCGAACCTCGGAAGCGAACTGCCGGTGCGGATTCCGCGAGTGTGGCATTCCGCGTACGAAACCGGCGGTTCGTTCGTGATGGTGCTCGAGGACCTTGAAGCTGCCGGCTGCCGGTTCCCTACTCTCGGCGACGACGGCATGCTCGATGTCGCGCGGTCGGCCATGACCGAGCTGGCCGTACTGCACGCCACCTACCGGGGACGCGAAATCCCTTGGCTGGCAACACCTGAAGGGATGCGGCGCAAGCCCGACGATCCCAAGACCGCGGCCCGGCGCACACATTTCATCCGGTTGGCACTCGACCAGTTCGGCGAGGAGATGGGACCGGCCTTCCGGCGGCTGGCGCAGCTCTACATCGAGCGCTCCGGTGACATCGTCGGACTGTTCGGCGGGGGCGAGCTGACGCTGATCCACGGCGACACCCACAGCGGCAATCTGTTCGTCGACGGCGAACGCACCGGCTTCTACGACTGGGCGGTGGTCGGCCGCGGTCCCGGCATGCGGGATGTCGCGTACTTCCTGTGCAATTCGCTGTCGACTTCAGCTCGCCGGGCCGAGCAGGACGCGCTCGTGGCACGCTATCGATCAGGGCTCGCCGAACGCGGAGTCGGCCTCGACGAGCGCACGGCCGCCGATCAGTACCGGCTGTTCTCGGTGTACTCCTGGATCGCCGCGGTATCCACTGCCGCGATGGGTTCGCAGTGGCAGCCGATCGAGATCGCGCGTGCGGCAATGATTCTCACGACGACCGCGATCGAAGATCTCGGTGCGGTCGACCTGCTGGAGGAGCGGCTCTAGTTTCCCGTCGACTGTGCACTGAGGGATTCGAGTGTGCGTCCAGGGCGAGGTTATGCCGATTTTTCCGCCCTGAGCGCACACTCGCCGCCGTGAGCGCACACTCGGCGGAATCACCTAGCGGCGGGCGCTGCGGCCGTTGCCCGCCTTGCGTTCGCTGGCAGCGCCGGCCTTCGCCGTCTTGGACGCGGGTGCGGCAGACCGCTTGGCGTCCTGCTTATTTCGTGCGCCGAAACCGGCCCTGGCCGGCGTCCGGTCTACCGCCTTGGCCGCGGGCTCCGCGGCAGGCAGGGGTCCGTCGATATTGCGTGGCGTGACCTTTGCACCCCACGGCGTGAAGAGGCCCGGCGGCGCGATCACGGTGCCCGCGCCGTCGAAGCCCTCCCCCAGTAGCGGGCCGAGGTCACCGTAACCGCCGTTCAGCAGCCCGTCGATGACATAGATGGGCGCCTTCACCACCGCGACGACGAAGCCGGGGATATCCCACGTGGTCATCGGGCGAAAGATCCCGGCGTGGGCCTCACCGGCTCCGGCGAACGCACTCAGCAGCGGTCCCACCACTCTGATGGCCGCGTACTGGACAGCCTCGAACAGCTGCCCGATTTCGTCGGCGTAGTCAGGGAATTGCTCGGTCAGCGCACCGGCCAGCGCCTGGGTGAACGGACCCGACACGAACGGCACTGCAGGGAGCAGAAACAACTCGGCGACGCGCCCGTAATTGCGTCCGGTCAGCCGCTCGTCGATCCAGTCGTCCTGCACCGTGCGCCACAGCTCGGGCACCTCGACAGTCAGCGCATGAACGCTAGCTTCGACGGTCTCCACCGCGGCGCCGGCGAGCAGCTGGGCATAGTTGGCCGTCGGTACGACATCGGCCGAAACGATCCGCGGTGTGGCTGGCGCGATCTGGTCGTCGATCAATGCCCGTACCGGACCCCACGCGAGCGCTCCGACAGCGGCCAGTGCCACCACGCCGTTGATGGACCGCCGGAATACGTTGTGCCCCATAGCGCGCTGACCGTAGTCGAAGCCCACCGAAAAGGGTGGCGCCCCTCCTCGACGAAATCTGTGCTAGCGGCGCGCGAAATCCGGCGCATGCTCAGGGCGGACGCCGACGCCGACGAGGTAGGCCGGGACCACCGACAGTGCCGGCAGTCGCTTGATTAATGCCGTCGCAATCGCGGGCGGATCGGCGACCTCGCCGCGCAGGATCGGTTCCACCAGTTGGCGGTGCAGTACTCGCTGAACCGCTTGGGTGATCGCTGCCGGCGGCAGTCTGCGCTTGCGCACCGCAGCGAGTTCCCGATCGGTGACGGCCCCGCGCCGCAACGGCCCGGCCAACAACGTCGCTGCGCCGACCGCGTCCTGCACGGCGACGTTGATACCCACCCCGCCGACCGGCGACATGGCGTGCGCGGCGTCGCCGATGCACAGCAGCCCGTCGGAGTGCCAGCGCTTGAGCCGGTTCAGCTTCACATCGAGGAACTTCACATCGTCGAACGAGGTGAGACTGCCGGTGTCAGCCTCCGGAATCAGCTCGGCGAGTTCGGCTTTCAGCGCATCGAGCCCGCGGTCTCGCAGCTGCTGGTCGACCCCCTTCGGAATCAGGTAGGCGATCTGGAAATAGCCCTCCCGAGGAATCATGATCAGCAACCGCCCCGCGCCGATCCGCGGGATCAGGGTGTACTGCCCGCCGGCGTCTCGTGGGAGCCGGAACCACCACACGTCGAACGGCACCGGGAACTCCCGCGCCGTCAGTCCTGCGCTCTGCCGCACGATCGAGGTGCGCCCGTCGCAGGCCACCGTCAGGTCGGCGCGCAGCTCGCCGTCCCCGTCTGGCGAGGTGTAGGTGACCCCGGTCGTCCGAGCGCCGCTGCGCAGCAGGCCGGTGACCTCGTGGCACATCCGCAGCGTGTACGTCGGCTCGGCCTGGCCGGCCTCGGCGAGCAGATTCAGCAGATCCCATTGCGGCACCATCGCCACATATGGATGCGGTTGACGCAGCCGGCGGAAGTCCACCATGGTCAGTGCCTTGCCCTCGACAGTCATCTCGGCGTGGTCGACCTTGCTTTGCGGCAGCGCGGCGAACCGCTGTCCCAGGCCGAGTTCGTCGAGCAACCGCAGTGTCGTGGGATGCACTGTGTCACCGCGGAAGTCGCGCAGGAAGTCGGCGTGCTTCTCCAACACGGTGACCTCGATGCCTGCCCTGGCCAACAGCAATCCGAGCACCATGCCGGCGGGGCCGCCGCCGACTATCGCACAGGTCGTGGAGTCGGTCATCGCCTCACTTTAAACCTGGATCCGCGATCCGATGAGTACCGTCTGATCACCCGGCAGCCCGAAATATCCCACCGAGTCAGCGGCCATGAACGACGTCGCGATGAAGATGCGCTTGCGCCACGGTGCCATCGTCGGCTGATCGCCGGGGATCAGCTCGATCTTGGACAGGAAGTACGACAAGGCAGCACAGTCGATCGGACCGCCGATCAGCTCCGGGTCCACCATCCGCAGCGCAGCCGGCACGTCCGGGCGTTCCATGTACCCGAATTGGGCGGCCACGTAATAGATGCCGTCGTCGGGGTCGCCGAGATCGTCGACGGTGATGCGCTCCTCGTCGGGCACCCGGGGCAGTGGCGGCACCACGATCGACAGGATGATCACCCGCTCGTGGACGACGTGGTTGTAGTCGACATTGGCGCGCATCGACAGCGGCGCGGTCTCGCTCTCCCGGTTGAGGAACACCGCGGTGCCAGGCACTCGGGCATACGGCGGCTTGTGCTCGGCGATCTCGGTGATGAACGGTTGCAACGGTCCCTCGGCCCGCTCCCTCGCCACCGACACGATGATGCTGCCCCGCTGCCAGGTGATCAGCACCGTGAAGGCCACCAGTCCGATCAACAGCGGCAACCACGCGCCGTGAACGAGCTTGGTCAGGTTCGCGGCCAGGAACATCAGGTCCACGGTCAGCAGCGCTCCGCCGCCGACGATCACCATCCACAGCGGCCACCGCCATCGGGTGTGCGCGATGTAGAGGAACAACAGGGTGGTGATGGTGATGGTCCCGGTGACCGCCATGCCGTAGGCATAACCCAGCGCCGCCGAGCTGCGGAAGGCGAACACCAGGATCAGCACGGCCACCATCAACATGCCGTTGATCCACGGCACGTAGATCTGCCCGATCGACGACGCCGAGGTGTGCGCAATCCGCAGGCGGGGCAGGTACCCGAGCTGGGCGGCCTGGGAGGCGACCGAGTACGCCCCGGTGATCACCGCCTGGGAGGCGATGACCGTCGCCGCCATGGCCAGGATCGCCATCGGCAGCTCCCAACCATCGGGCACCAGCAGGAAGAACGGCGCGTTGACCACGCTCTGGTCACCGAGCAGCAGGGCGCCCTGGCCGAGGTAGTTGAGCACCAGCGCGGGCAGCACCAGTCCGAGCCAGCCGACGGTGATCGCCTTGCGGCCGAAGTGACCCATATCCGCGTAGAGCGCCTCGGCACCGGTGACCGACAGGACGACGGCGGCAAGCGCGAAGAACGCGATGTGAAAGTGGCTGAAGATGAACTCCAGCGCATAGCTCGGGGACAGCGCCAGCAGGATCCGCGGGTGGCCGATGATGCCCCGTATCCCGCAGGCGCCGATCACCACGAACCAGACGATCATCACCGGGCCGAAGAATTTCCCGACCGCGGCGGTGCCCCTGCGCTGGACGGCGAACAACCCGACGATGATGACCGCGGTGATCGGCACCACCAATTCCGAGAGCTTCGGATCGACGACTTTCAGGCCTTCCACCGCGGAGAGCACCGAGATCGCCGGTGTGATCATGCTGTCCCCGAAAAACAGTGCGGCACCCAGGATTCCGAGTGCCGACAGCGCGCTGATGACCTCCGGGCTGGACCGGCGGCCGAGCCTGCGCACGAGGGTGATGAGCGCCATGACGCCGCCCTCACCTTCGTTGTCGGCACGCATGACCAGCGTGACGTAGGTGAGGGTGACGATGATCATCACCGACCAGAAGATCAGCGACACCACCCCGTAGACGTTGGCGCGACTGATCGGCACGGGGTGCGGATCGCCGGGGTTGAACAGTGTCTGCACGGTGTAGATCGGGCTGGTACCGATATCGCCGAACACCACTCCGAGCGCGCCCACGATGATCCCGGTCCGGGCCTTGGTCGCCGTGCTCACCGGTCACCCCCTTGTCGGTCCGCCCGGCGTCGTTCCCTGGCGACGTGCAGTGAATGGTAGCTGCCCGCACGATGTTCGGACGTACGGTAGACCGGATGCGTATTGCCCTGTTCGCGACCTGTCTGGCCGACGCGATGTTTCCCGCGGCCGCTATCGCGACCGTCGAACTGCTGGAGCGGTTGGGCCATCAGGTGGTCTTTCCGGACGGGCAGACCTGTTGCGGCCAGATGCACGTCAACACCGGCTATCTCGGGCAGGCCACCGATCTCGTACGCCACCACGTCGACGTCTTCGAAGGCAGCGGTTGCGATGCGGTGGTGGCGCCGTCGGGCTCGTGCGTGGGCTCAGTGCGGCACCAACATGCGATGGTGGCCCGCCGTGCCGGCGACAGCGCGCTCGCCACCCGCGCCGAGGCACTGGCGGCGCGCACTTACGAGCTGTCCGAACTGCTGGTGGACGTGCTCGGGGTGAGCGACGTAGGTGCCTACTATCCGCACCGCGTCACCTATCACCCCACCTGCCATTCGCTGCGTCTGCTGCGCGTCGGCGACAAGCCCCTGCACTTGTTGCGCCACGTGCGGGGCCTGACATTGGTGGAGTTGCCCGGGGCCGAAACCTGCTGCGGCTTCGGCGGCACCTTCGCGATCAAGAACGCCGACACCTCGACGGCGATGCTGGCCGACAAGATGTCGGCGGTCATCGCGTCGGCGGCCGAAGTGTGCACCGCCGGCGACAGTTCGTGCCTCATGCACATCGGCGGCGGCCTCAGCCGGATGCGTTCACCGGTGCGCACCGTGCATCTGGCCGAGATCCTCGCCTCGACCGAGGCTGGCTGATGGTATTCCTCGGCGTGCCCGGCATCGGCAATCTCCGTGGCACCCAACCGTTTCCGCAGGCCGCCAAGCGCGAACTGGCGAACACCCAGATGCGCCGCAACGTCGGGCATGCGACGGCAACCATCCGCACCAAACGTCTTGCGGCGGTGGCGGAATGCGCGGACTGGGAAGAGCTGCGTGCCGCGGGCAGCGCGCTCAAACAGGATGTGATGGCCCGGCTGCCCGAGTTGCTCGAAGAGCTGGAAGCCAATGTGATGGCCCACGGCGGGGTGGTGCACTGGGCGCGGGATGCCACCGAGGCCAACCGGATCGTGGCCCGCTTGATCCGGGACACCGGCGCCGACGAAGTCGTGAAGGTCAAGTCGATGGCCACCCAGGAGATCGGGCTCAACGAGCACCTCGAGGCCGAGGGCATCGCGGCGATCGAAACCGACCTGGCCGAGTTGATCGTCCAGCTTGGCCACGACAAACCCAGCCACATCCTCGTGCCCGCCATCCACCGCAACCGCGCCGAGATCCGCGAGATCTTCCTACGCGAGATGCCCGACGCCGGCGAGCTGACCGATGAGCCGCGGGTGCTGGCGATGGCGGCGCGGGCACACCTGCGCCGAAAGTTCCTCTCCGCCAAGGTCGCTGTCAGTGGCGCCAATTTCGGTATCGCCGAGACCGGCACCCTGGCCGTCGTCGAGTCCGAGGGCAACGGCCGGATGTGCGTGACCCTGCCGCAGACGCTGATCACCGTGATGGGTATCGAGAAGGTGGTGCCGCGGTTCACCGATCTCGAGGTGTTCATGCAGCTGCTGCCGCGCTCGTCGACGGCCGAGCGGATGAATCCGTACACCTCGATGTGGACCGGTGTGCACCCCGGTGATGGCCCGCAGGCGTTTCATCTGGTGCTGCTGGACAACGGGCGCACCGCGGTGCTCGGCGACGCGGTGGGCCGGGCTGCGCTGCACTGCATCCGCTGTAGCGCGTGCCTCAATGTCTGCCCGGTGTACGAACGCACCGGCGGCCACGCCTACGGCTCGACCTACCCGGGCCCGATCGGCGCGATCCTGAGCCCTCAGCTGACCGGGACGCACGGGCACGACGACCCCAACGCCTCACTGCCGTATGCCTCGTCGCTGTGCGGCGCATGCTTCGACGCGTGCCCGGTGCGCATCGACATCCCGTCGATCCTGGTGCATCTGCGCGCGGCCGAGGTCGACGCTCATCGGGCGCCCGGACAGGATCTGGCGATGCGGGCGGCCGCATGGGCGATGGCATCGCCTGGACGATTCGCCGCCGCGGAGAAACTGCTGTCGGCCGGACGGCTGGTGGCCGGCGCCGACCGGCGGATCACGGCGCTGCCCTGGCCTGCCTCCCGGTGGACCACCAGTCGCGACATCCCCGCCCCGCCCGCGGAGACTTTTCGGCAGTGGTGGGCGCGCACCCGCGGCGGGCGTCCCGATGACTGAGACCCGGCGGATCGTTCTGGACCGGATCCGCGGCGCCCTTGCGGCGGCGCCGCCTGAACCTGTCCAGATCCCCCGCGACTACGAACGGCAACCGGCACGCGGGCCCGGTGATCCCCAGCGGTTCGCCGAGACGGTGGCCGAATACCGGGCCCAGGTGTTGCGCCTCGACGACGTCGGCGCGATCGCCCCCACCATCGCCTCGCTCGTCGGCCCGGACGGACGAGTGGCGGTCCCGACCGACCTGCCACCCGAGTGGGTGATGGGAATCCGTACCGTCGCCGACGACCCCGAAAACCCGTTGCCGGTAACCGAACTCGACCAGGCCGACGCCGTCGTCACCGGCTGTGCACTGGGCATCGCGGTCACCGGAACGATCGTGCTCGATGCTGGGCCCGCGCAGGGCCGGCGGGCACTCACACTGATCCCCGACCACCACATCTGCGTGGTCTTCACCGACCAGATCGTCGACACCGTCCCGCAGGCCTTCGCCGCCCTGGACCCACGTCGCCCGCTGACCTTCATCTCCGGACCCAGCGCCACGAGCGACATCGAGCTGAACCGGGTCGAAGGTGTGCACGGCCCGCGGACACTCGACGTGCTGCTCGTCAGCGCAGCGACATTGCAGATTCCGCTCGATTCGGGTGACCACACCGCTTAGATTTTTACTCAGACCACAGACGAAGGGAGCCCCCGTGCGGACGTTGGCGATAGGCGTTGCGCTCACGGCAGTGGCGTCAGCATTGACACTGGCTCCGCCCGCTTCGGCTGAGCTCTGGCCGGGCAACTACAACTTCATCATCCCGGACCGGCGCGACTTCCACACCTGGGCCTGGGCCGCCAACCCGTGCCCAGGCGAGATCGTTTTCAACCCGACGTGCGTGCGTGTTTCGGCCAATCCGATGCCGATCGCCAAGGCCTATCCCTGGTACGGCATCGCGACGCTGAACAACGGGCAGTACACGATGACGGTCGACAATCCCGATGGACTGCGCTGCGGCGATATCTACTACGGCCCGGTCATCCCCACCCGCGACGTGTTCACCTGGGATGCCAAGACGCTGTCGGGCACGATGCAATCGTCATTCGACGCAGGTTGTGACGGAGCGCCCGGCGGGACGTTCACCTACCCGTTCTGGCTGACCCGGCTCTAACCGGTGATGAGCGCCCCGTACTGGGACACCAACTCGGCTGTGCGCCAATAGATCAGCCCGGCGAACACCACGAGCACGGCAGCACAGACCCCACCCTGCACCCAATTGCGGTGACGTTCGCGCGGCGTGTAGACGAACAGCGCGGCGATCGCCGCCCCGGTGACCAGGCCGCCGATGTGGCCCTGCCAACTGATCGTCGGCATGCTGAACGTCAGGACCAGGTTGATGACGATGATCGCGATCAACCACTTCATGTCGAGTCTGAGGTGCTTGGCCAACACAAACGTCGCCCCGAACAAGCCGAAGATCGCGCCCGAGGCACCGGCGGTGGCCGCACCGATCGGGGCCAGCAGGTACACCAGCACCGACCCGCCCAGCGCGCTGAGCCCGTAGAGCGCGCCGAATCGCAGCCGACCCAGCCAGGCCTCCAGCGGAGGTCCGATCACGTACAGCGCCCACATGTTGAACAGCAGATGCAGCACGCCGTAGTGCATGAAGGCCGACGTCACCAGGCGGTAGTACTCGCCGCCGGCGACGCCGGGAGCCCACAGCACGAGCCCGCGCTCGAAATCCTTCGACATCATCTGCAGCACGTACATCACCACGTTGATCGCGATCAGCCCGTAGGTGACCACCGGCTGCCCGGACCGGCTGATGCCGCCGGCGCCGGTGCGGATCGGCTTCACGCTCTGCGCGCCCTGGGCCACGCAGTCGACGCACTGATGGCCGACCGCCGCGCTGCGCATGCACTCGGGGCAGACGGGTCGCTGGCATCGAGCGCACGAGACGTACGTCGGGCGGTCGGGATGGCGGTAGCAGGTCGGCGTGCCGGCCGGAGTTTGCGGTGTATAGGGAATGCTCATAGTCCTGCCACCGAAGATACTGTGCCGCGCAAGCGGCACGGCGTTCAGCGCACGCCGCGCAGTACTTTGCCCGGCCGTGCCCCGGTGTCCGCGCCGTGGCGGCGGGTGACGACGCCGCTGACGACGGTCGCGTCGTACCCGCTCGCGCCCTGCATCAACCGGTTGCCGCCGGCCGGCAGGTCGTACGCCATCAGCGGCACGCCCAGCGTCAGCGCGTCCATGTCGATGACATTGACGTCGGCCTTCTTGCCAACCGTCAACACTCCCCGGTCGGTGAGCCCGAACAGGCTGGCGGTGTCGAGGGTCTGCTTACGCACCACGTATTCGATCGGGAACTTCGGACCGCGGTGGCGGTCACGGGCCCAGTGCGTCAGCATGAACGTCGGATACGACGCGTCGCAGATCAGCCCGCAGTGCGCGCCGCCGTCGGACAGCCCGGACACCGCGGCGCGGTGCGTCATCATCTCGTAGATCGCGTCGTGGTTGCCCTCGACGTAGTTGAAGAACGGCATCATCAGCATCGCCGTGCCGCTCGACTCCAGCATCAGGTCGTACATCGTCGACAGCGGATCCTCGCCACGGGCCCGGGCGATGGCGCCGACGGTCCTGTCCGGGGTCGGTTCGTAATCCGGCGGGTCGCCGATGGCGTAGATGCTGTCAGCGCTGTGCTGGATCATCGCGTAGAGCGCGTCGAACAACGGAAGCGGTTGCGGCGGGAGATCGGTGTCGGCCAGGATCGCGGCCCGCACACCTGGATCGGCCAGCCGGGCAAGCAGCTCCTGCGGATTCAGTTGCGCCTTCAACTTCCGGAAAGTCGGCCGGTGGGTGAAGGCGTGGTAGCCAGAAAACCCGAACAACATGCCGAATGGGCGGGCCGCGAATTGGGGGTGCACACGGATTCCGTCGTCGAGGGCATGGCCGGCGACATCGAGCTGCTTTTTCCACAGGTCCGGAGCGGACTGCGTCTGCACCATCGCGAACGACAGCGGCCGGTCGATCTCGGCCGCCAGCCGGACCATCCAGTCCAGCTCGCGCATCGGGCCGTCGAGGCTCTCGCCCGCGGTCCCGGCCGGGGCCACCTCGAAAACGGCTTGCCCGCCGCGGGCCATCGCCCGGCCGAGCGCGAACAGTTCATCCTCGGCGGCGTAGGTGCCCGGGACCGGTTCGCCGTCGATCGCCCGGTGGGCCTCGGTCCGTGACGTCGAGAAGCCCAGCGCCCCGGCTTCGATGGCCTCCTGGACGATGCGCGCCATGGCCTTGATGTCGTCCTCGGTAGCGGCCTCGTTGCGGGCGCCGCGCTCCCCCATCGCATATCCGCGAACGGCACCGTGGGCGATCTGGGTTCCGAAATCGACTGCGAGCGATTGCTTTTCGACCTCGTCCAGATACTGTGGGAAGCTCTCCCAACCCCACTTGATGCCTTCGGTCAAGGCCGTGCCGGGGATGTCCTCGACACCCTCCATCAGCTCGATGAGCCACTGCTCGCGGCCGGGCTGTACCGGGGCGAAACCGACGCCGCAGTTGCCGCTGACCACGGTGGTCACCCCATGCAGGCTGCTCGGTTCGAGCAGGCCGTCCCAGCTGATCTGGCCGTCGTAGTGGGTGTGGATGTCCACGAAACCGGGAGTGACGAACTTGCCCGTCGCATCGATGCTCTCGGCCGACTCACCCGAAAGCCCGCTGTCGTCGCCGTCGCGGCGACGGACTTCGACAACCTTGCCGTCCTTGATACCGAGATCGGCCCGGAAGGGCTTGTCGCCGGTGCCGTCCACGACGGTGCCACCAGTGATCGTCAGGTCATACATCTGTGCCTCCTCGACGGTTCGCCGATGGCCAGAGTAATCCTGGTCACAGGCGATGGGTAGACACAATTCAAAAACTGTCATCACGCTGTGCGAGGGCCTCGCCTACGGAATCAATTGTTCATGCCGTAAATATTTGCCAAATCTGCACGCCCGTGTCCCATTTCCGGGACAAATGAATCGGGTTTGAAGTGCGAATATAGGTCTTAGAAACATCTAATGGCTCGGCAACGAAATCCGTAGTACATTTCCACCAGGTTGAGTTCACAGCCGCCCGGAGATGCCAATGCGCGAGGGCCAACGAACTCTCGCAGCGAAGTCTCGACTCGAGCTTCAGCTTTGCACCCCGGCAGCATTGCGGAACACACAAATTTGGAGGCGTGATGTCTGTTGCCACCGCCGCGGCGCCCTTGGCGATTACCCGCCTGGGCCGTGACCGCGCAGATCAGGGGCTCTTCCGAGCCCGAGAGCTCAGTGCAACGACCGTGCTCATCGCCGCAGTCGGCGAGGTCGACGCAGCCAACTCCGGCGAGCTGCTCAGCTACGTCGAGAAGCTCCTGCCGAGCTACGACCAGCTGGTCCTGGACCTGTCGCGACTCAGCTTCTTCGGAACCGACGGCTACTCGGCCCTGCACACCATCGCTGCGCGCTGCTCACGACTCGGAATCGACTGGGTGCTGGTTCCCGGTCCGGAAGTTACCCGAGTGCTTCGGGTGTGCGATCCCGACGAGCAGTTCAAGACCGAGAGCAACATCGTCTCGGCGACGGCCGCACTCGCCCGCGGACCGCACACCCACCTGCAGCTCGCCCCGGCCCCGAAGTAGCCACAACGCCGCTTCCTAGACTGGCCGGTATCGGTCGGTTCAATCGGAAGCGGGCAGCCCATGGCGACACACGGTCGCAATCTGAACGATCTCGTGACGCGGTTCTGGACGATCGCCGCGCCGCTCTACGACCACCCCGGGCTTCAGCAGTGGGTCTACCGCCCCGCCCAGGACGAGGTGATCGACGAGCTGCGCGCGCACGGTGCCCGCAAGATCGCTGATATCGCCTGTGGCACAGGCATTCTCGCTGCACGTATCGCCGAAGAGTTGGAACCCGACGAAATCTATGGCGTCGACATGTCCGACGGCATGCTGCGGCAGGCCAAGGCGCGCTCAGCGCAGGTGCAGTGGCGCAAGGGCCCGGCCGAACAGCTGCCTTTCGACGACGACGCGCTGGATGCCGTCGTCTCGACGTCGGCCTTCCATTTCTTCGACCAGCCGGCGGCGATGCGCGAATTCCACCGGGTGCTGCGCCCGGGCGGCCTGGCGGCGGTCGCGACCATCAGCCCGCCGCAGCTTCCGCTGCTCGGACGGCTGACCAGCTCGCCATCCAGCGCCGCGCACAACCCGTCGCCGCAGGAGATGCGCACCCTGTTCGCCGACGCCGGGTTCACGCTGACCGACCAGCGCCGGGTCGACCGGCCGCTGTGGACCAAGGGCGTCTGGGACCTGATCACCATCGGGACAAAGCCCTAACCGGTCCGACGAGCGCCGATAGTCTTGGCCACCATGGCCATCGAGCTGCTCGCCCCAAGTGTCGAAATCGGTCTGGTCACCACCAACCTGGAACCGATGGTCGAGTTCTACGAGACGTTCCTCGGACTCCCGTTCCAGCTCGACCTCGACTTCCCCGGCGGCACGATGAAGCGCTACCTGATCGGAGACAACACCCTCAAGCTGGTCACTTACGACCAGCCCCCACCCGCGCAGCTGACCCCTGGCGGCGGGCGGGCGCAGACGGGGGTGCGGTATCTGTCCCTGGTGGTCGCGAACGTCACCGCCGCCGCCGCACAGGTGCAAGCCGCCGGCTATGAGATCACCGAACCGCTCGTCGAATTCGCCGCGATGCCGGGGATCGGCTACTTCTTCGTCGCCGACCCAGACGGCAACTGGGTGGAACTCGCCGGACCGATCTGACCGACTAGTCTTCGGTCGTCAGCCGAACTCAGCGTGGAGGAGCCCCATGGCCATCGATCTACTCGCCAAGAACATCGAAGTCGGGTTGGTCACCACCAACCTCGAGGCCATGGTCGAGTTCTACGAGAACTTCCTCGGCCTGCCCTATACCGGCGATCTCGATTTTCCCGGCGGCACGATGAAGCGCTACGCGATCGGTGACAACGTGCTCAAGCTGATCACCCTCGACCAGCCGCCGGCCGCGCCCGCGACACCCGGCGGCGGCCCTGCCGCGGCAGGCATCCGTTACTACACCGTGGTGGTGGCCAGCACGACAACGGCCGCCGAGAAGGTCAAGGCCGCCGGCTACGAAATCGCGCAGGAACTGGCCGAGTTCGCCCCGGTGCCCGGCATGGGGTGGATGTTCGTCGCCGACCCGGACGGCAACTGGGTCGAGCTCGTCGGGCCGCTCTGATCCCCGCGGGTCGTACGCTGGGCTAGTGCCCGAGCTTCATCCCGACGTCGCCGTCCTGGCTCCACTCCTGGGCACCTGGGTGGGGGCCGGCGCCGGCGAGTACCCCACGATCGACTCGTTCGGCTACCGCGAGGAGATCACGATCGGCCACGTCGGCAAGCCGTTCCTGACCTACTCCCAACGGACCCAGGCCAGCGACGACGGCCGTCCCCTGCACGCCGAAACCGGCTACTTCCGGGTGCCTTCGCCCGGCCGGATCGAACTGGTGGTGGTCCATCCCACCGGCGTCACCGAGATCGACGAGGGCACGGTGGCCGTCGAGCGCGACAGCCTGGCCATCGACGTGGCTTCGACGTCGATCGGGCTGACCGGATCAGCGAAAAGCGTTACAGCCCTGAGTCGTTCGATTCGCCTCGCCGGAGATCAGCTGACCTACCGGATCTCGATGGCCGCGGTCGGCGTACCCCTCACCCACCATCTGGCCGCGACACTGCGCAGGCAGCTCGGGTGAACTACGCCCCCGCCCGCGAAGGACGCATCCCCGTTCCGACCGACCTCGACGCCGTCACCGATGTCGGAACCGAGGACCACAGCGATTTCTCACCGGCCACCGCCGAGAAGATCTGGCAGTCGGTGCGGCACTGGTACGGCGCGGGCATGCACCCGGCCATCCAGCTGTGCCTGCGGCACAACGGAAAAGTGGTGCTCAACCGCGCGATCGGGCACGGCTGGGGCAACGGGCCCGACGATCCGCCCGACACCGAGAAAGTGCCGGTCAGTATCGCGACCCCGTTCTGCGTCTACTCGGCGGCCAAGGCGATCAGCACGACGGTGGTACACATGCTCGTCGAGCAGGGCCACTTCTCCCTCGACGACCGGGTGTGCGACTACCTGCCGAACTACACCAGCCACGGTAAGGGCCGCACCACCATCCGCCACGTGATCACCCACAGCGCCGGGGTGCCGTTTGCGACGGGCCCGCGCCCGAATCTCAAGCGGATGAACGAAAGTGATTACGCCCGCGAAAAGCTGGGTGAGCTCAAGCCCATCCACCGACCCGGGTTGATGCACATCTACCACGGCCTGACCTGGGGACCGCTGGTGCGCGAGATCGTCTCGGCGGCCACCGGGCGCAACATCCGCGACATCCTGGCTGACGAGATCCTGGACCCGCTGGGATTCCGGTGGACGAATTACGGTGTGGCCGAGGACGATGTCCCGCTGGTCGCGCCGAGCCACGTGACCGGCAAGCCGCTGCCGGGTCCGCTGGCGAAGGCCTTCAAGACCGCCGTCGGCGGCACCCCACAACAGATCATCCCGTTCTCCAACACCCCACTGTTCCTCACCGGCGTCATCCCCTCGTCCAGCACCATCTCGACCGCCGACGAGCTGTCCCGGTTCGCCGAAATCCTCCGCCGCGGTGGGGAACTCGACGGAGTGCGGGTCGTGCGGGAGGAGACCTTGCGGGCCGCGGTGGCACCGGCCCGGCGGCTGCGTCCCGACATCGCGACCGGCCTGGCACCGATCCGCTGGGGCACGGGTTACATGCTGGGCTCCACCAGGTTTGGGCCGTTCGGCCGCGACGCGCCGGGCGCATTCGGCCACACCGGGCTGACGAACGTGGCGGTCTGGGCGGACCCGGAGCGCGCGCTGTCGGTCGGATTGATCAGCAGCGGCAAGCCCGGACAGCACCGCGAAGCCGGCCGGTACACCGCGCTGCTCGACCGCATCAACGCCGAAATCCCCCGGGCCGGGTGAATTGTGCCCACCGGTGACGGCGGATAACGTACCGGCCATGGGTGACTCGCTGCTTCAGCAGCAGCTCGACGAGGTGCGCGCCCTGCTGGTGCGGGCGCGGGAACTGTTCGGCACCAATCCTGTTGCGCCACCGGAGGTCATCGCCCCCGACGCGCAATCTCCGCGAGACAGCTAGTTAGGCGCTCTCGGGCCGCAGCCGATGCTGCGCCAGCGCCTCGGTGGCGAGCGTGAGCTCGCGGCTGCCCGCGATGTCGTCGGACGGGGTATGACCGGCGGCCACGATTTCGGCGTGCACCTGCATCACCGCCTTCAGATAGGACACCTCAGCGGTCAGCAGGATCGCTTGCGCCAGCGTCTGCGCATCGGCGTCCATGGCCGGTTCGGCGAGCGTCACGCTGTGCAGGTATCCGCCCCGGCACGACCGGAACAGGATGTGCCCGCTGGGATGGACCGCGTCGAACTCTGGATTCGGTGTGGTCATGCACCGTCCTCGGTGATGCGGCCGAGCTCGGCGGCAGCCGCAGCGTCCTGGTGCTCCCATACGTCGGCGGCGTGCCGCAGGTTCGTGGCGAGCTCGGCGTGCGCGGCCGCCTGCTGTTCGTAGCAGGCTCGTCGCTGGTCCAGCAGCTCGCGGCCGGCGTCACGCAGCTCACCGAAGATCGGGCCGAGCGAGTCGAGGCTGGCCAGGATGTCCGCGTGCGCCGACGGCACCGTGCCGAGTTGCTCGGCGGTGTCCTGGTGGTCGCGGGCCGCCCGGCGCAGTTCGTCGGGTACCACGTGGATGCGCTCGGCCATGTCACTCTCCTATCGGCGGGTCGGCCGTTATCGCGGGCCGGGTCGGTGTCGGTTGGTCTGCATTCGGCAATGTGGTCGTGCTGCCCGGTTCCGGCGGATGCTCCCACCCTAGAAAGCTCGGCCCGGTGACGCTGGCAATGGGCTGGATCTGATTGTTGAACACGGCCTTCCCGTTGCCCAGGGCCAGTGCGTGCCGATCGGTCAGCATCCCGATATCGCCGGGGATGAGCCGTGCGGATTCGATCGGATGGGGCACGGCGGTGCCGGGCGCCGGAAGCGTGATGCCCTGCTGCCGGAAGGCTTCAGGGATAGGCGTGCCCGCGACGGCCGCGGTGATCGCGGCGGCCAGCTGAGGACTGGGCGCGGTCACGGTTTCGCCGTTCGGAAGTTGCACGACGGTCGCATCGTCCGGGGTCGGCGCGGGGGGCTCTTCCTCCCCCGCGTCGTCGTTTTCGGGCGCCGTCTCGTCCTGGACCTCGTCGAGCGGCTCATCGAGCGCCGGGTCGTCGAGCAGGTCGTCGTCAGCGGGTAGTCGCGGCGGTGGCAGGTTGTCGAGCGCGGTCGGCATCGGCGCCGGCCCCGTGAGCGGGCCGGCGCTCCCACCTGCAGGTGCGGGCATCGCCGCCATCGGCGGGATCATCGGTGCGGGCATCGGCTGGCCGCCCGCACTCGGGTCGGGCGGGATGAGATCGTCGGGCGGCAGCTCGTCGCCGAAGGGGTCGATCCCGACGTCGGCCGGGATGTCGGCGGCAGGCGGTGCCGCTGGGGCGGCCTGCGCCTGGGTCTTCTCCCCGGAGTCATCGGCGGCGGCACCACCGTAGAGCGACGCCAGAGCGGCGGCCAGCGACGCCTTGGAGGTGTCGTCGAGGCCCGCGGTTTCCACCACCGTCTTGATATCGCGCAGCTTGCCGATGAGATAGCGCTGGAACGCACGGGCACCCGCCGGGGTGTCGAGATCGGTGCGGGTGGCCACCGCTGTCTCAATATCGTCCTGCAGGCCGTCGAGTGCCTCGGCGCCGGCGGTGTGGGTGGCGTGTGCGTTGAGCACCGCCGTGATGACCTGCAGGTCGAGGTGTGCGCTCACCGAATTCTGCAGGGCCAGTGAGGTTTCCGCGGTCCGGATGGCCTCGGCTGCGCGACCCTCCCCCACCGGCGGAGGCGGGGTGGGCTCGAAGGCCTGGCTGTGTTGAGCGCGAATCTTGGCCACTACGTTGTCGATTGCACTCGTCGAGATCACGCTGACCGGACTGGTGACCAGGGCCAGATCCGCGTCCGACAGCCCCGCCATCCAGGCCCGGTTGTCGCCGGTAGCGGCGCCGACGCGCGCTATGACGTCGAGCAAGTCTTGATAGCTTGCCACCGGTACCCTCTCATGCCGGCGACTGTAACCAGCCTGCTGGAGGGTGACAATTCACCCGCTCACGCCGTTGTGGACGGAACCTGGTAGCGGTCTTGAAGTTGCTGAAGCACAGCCACTTTGGCGTCGGCATCGGCGCGAGCCGCGGTCAGAATGTCGCTGATCTCGTGTTGCTTGGCCAGCAGGAAGCGGGCGAACTCGCGGCCCTCCGACGGGGCTGTCACGGCACGCTGGGCGACAGCCGATTCGATCTCCGCGTGCACGGCGTCGAGCTTGCGGATCGCCTCCGCCGCGGCGGCGTGCGCGCTCGAGACGACCTCGGCCAGTTCGGCGTCGGCATCGGCCAGATCGCGGTCACGGGCAGCCAGCACGGTGCGGGCTGCCCCAAGGGCCTCCCCCGCCGCGCCCACGTGCTCTGCCATGCGTCGACGGTACTCAGCGGGAATTCGCTGAACAACTCACTACCCGGGGCGCCGGATGGCGACGTTCTCCCCCATCCGGCTGATCTGCACATTGGCCCCGGCGTGCGGGGCCTCCACGACCATGCCGTTACCGATCGCCATCTGGACGTGCCCGGCGTGCGGGAACACCAGATCGCCGGGCCGGACCTGCGAGCGGGACACCGGAACACCGTCGTTGATCTGGTCATAGGTGGTGCGATCCAGGTGCACGCCGGCCTGGGCGTAGGCCCACTGCACCAGGCCTGAGCAGTCGAAACGATCCGGTCCGGTCGCGCCCCACACGTAGGGGCGCCCCAGCCGGGACAGCGCCGCCCGCACGGCCAGCGCCGCACGCGAATTCGGCGCAGGCGACCGACGGCGGCGGCGGTGCCGATACCGCAGCGCCCGCATCAGTGCCGCCCGGCGCCGGGCTCGCCGGCGGGCGGCGAGGACGTGTGCGTGCTGCGCCCGCAACCGGGCGGCCCGGCGGCGCATCAGCTCGCGCTGCGCGATCGGATTGTCCGGAGTCGACGCGGCGTCGGCGCGGGCGGCCTCCAGCACCGCGCGGGTCTGCTCGTGCGCATCGCGGTGATCGCGCTGTGCGCGAACCAAGACGGCGGACAGTTCGGCATCGACGCTGCGCGCGGCCCCCAGATCGGCGCCGCGCCGCTCGGCGGCCCGGTGGTAGGCCACCGGCAGTCCGTCACGCAACACCTGTGGCTCGGAAGTTGGCTCAATAAGCGGTATTTCGCGCCCAACGGCGAACAGCGCATGGGCGCGGCTCAGGATGTCGAGGTCGGCGACGGTCACGAGTGCTCCTCGACGAAGGCCCGCACCCTCGGCAGCGCGCCCGGTGGGATGGCCCCCCGATTGCGGATATCCCACACCTGCTCGACGCCCACACCCAGCAGGGTCGCGATCACCGGTTCTGGAAGGTCCGAGCGGGTACACGCCTGGTCGAAGCGGGCGCTGATACTGCCGGGCATGCGGGCCAGCAGACCCGTCCGGATCGTTTCCAGGGACTTCAGGTGGGTCATCAGGCGCTCGGCGGATTGGGCGCCGGCGTTGACCGCCACGCGCCACGAGTTGGCGGCCAGCAGTTCCGCCTTCACGCATTGCTCGATCACGGATTGAATATACGTTTCATATTCGTTTGACGTCTCCGCTGGCAGACGGGCTATCAACGAGTTGAGCGAATCCAGGTGCGCCTCGGCGTGCGCTTCGAGGACGTCGGCGTCGCTGTGGCGGTTGACGACGATCCCCGTAGTGGCTCGCGGCCGGGCTGAATCGGCGGGCGAGGCGGCCAGGATTTGCGCGATCTCGGCGTCCGGATCGTCGGAGACGACGAGCCGCGAATACGTTCCCGGCGGCAGACCGAGTCCGTTCTCAACCTTCTGAACTGTGCCTTTGTGGGGTTTGCGGGCGCCGCGCTCCAAAAAGCTCAAACCCATGATGCTGACGCCGGTGGCCGCGGCCAGATCTGCCAGCGACCAGTCTCGAGCCTCGCGCAATGTCCGGATGGCCGCACCTGCTGCCTCTCGGCTCACCATCGGCCCCCAGCCATATACGGAGCGTACACAGCATCGTTGTTGTATACGTTTTTTTCTACGTTTCTCTTGCCATGTCGGTTCGTCGCATATACGCTTTCGTCATTGAATCCCGCCAAGGAGGCACCATGAACCACCGCCCGTGCTCGCTCGAGCCTGATCTCTGGTTCGGCTACGCAGACGACGACGCCAGTGACGGCGCGGCCAAGGCCCGCGTCTACGAGCAGTCCGCCACCCGCGCGAGAACGATCTGCCTGCGCCGGTGCCCGTTGGCCCAGCAGCGCGCCTGCGCTCGGGCCGCGGTCGAGGGCGGCGAGGAGTACGGCGTGTGGGCGGGAGTGAAACTGCCCGGCGGGCAGTACCGCAAGCGCCACCAACTGGCGCACGCCCACGATGTTCTCCAGCAGATAGCCGACGGCCGGCTCAACCCGCGTGAGCTACCCGAGAGCGCGGAGCTGCTGGCCCGCAGCGAGGAACTGCCGGCCCAGGTGGCAACCGTCGTCCACCTACCGCTGGGCCGGCCCAGGTCGACTGCGGCCTAAGTGCTTGCCGCAGCTCGTTTTTGGAGGTTCTCGTCCACCTCACGCTGCCAGATGTCGTAGGCGTGTGTGGTGTCGACCTCGAGCTCGAACCGGTTGGTCATATCCGGAGTGACATCGGCGACGTCGACATAGAACTGCTCGTACCACCGGCGGTACTGATAGAGCGCACCGTCTTCCTCGCACAGCAGCGGGTTTTCGATCCGCGTCTTGTGCTTCCAGATCTCGACGTCCTGCAGGAAGCCGACTTCGTAGATCTTCGAATAGGACCGGGCGAGCTTGGCCGCCTTCTCTTCCGACAGTCCCGGAATGTTCTGCACCGAGACGCCGAACTGCAGCATGAACGAGTTCTGGCTGATCGGGTAGTGGCAATTGATCAGCACCGACTCGACCGTGAAATCCGGTCCGAGGTCGTTGTGCAGCCAGTTGATCATGTACGACGGGCCGAAGTAGGTGGCCTCGGAGCGCAGCTTGGTGCCCTCCCAGAGTTTTTCGGGATTCTCGGTGAAGTCTTGGCGGCCTTTGGATTCCATGAACTGGCTGGCGGTGTGGCCTTCGAAGACGTTCTTGAAGTAGGTGGGGTAGGCGTAGTGGATGTAGAAGAAGTGCGCCATGTCGACGTTGTTGTCGACGATCTCGCGGCAGTTCGCCCCTTCGATGATCATCGAGTTCCACGCCCACTTGGACCACTGGCCCTCGTCATAGCCTTCGATCGTCGGCGGGGTGAGTTCCGGTGTCGGCTCGCCCCGTTCCGGATCGTGCCATACCAGCAGCTGCCCGTTGACCTCGATGGTCTGCCACTTGCGGGTGCGCGCCAGCTTGGGAACCCGTCGGGCATAGGGGATTTCGACGCAACGGCCGGTCGCGCCGTTCCAGCGCCAGTCGTGGAACGCACAGGCGAGGTTGTCGCCCTTGATGGTGCCCATCGCCAGGTCGGCGCCCAGGTGCCGGCAGTAGCCGTCGAGCACCTGGATGTCGCCGTTCGAATCGGCGTAGACGACGAGCTTGGTGTCGAACGCCTCGATACCGTGCGGCTTGCCGTCGCGGAAATCGTCGGCCAGACCCAGGCAATGCCAGCCGCGAGCGAACCGCGTCATCGGCGTGCCGGGGTCGATCTCCCGGATATCGGTCATCTGGCGCATCCTTTTCACTCTGGCTGAGGGGCACCCGGCTCTAATTTAAGCACGAGTGCTTAAATCTGCCTAGCATGCATTTAGACTGCTCGACGTGGACCGCGGCGCTCGTTCTCGAGAAGAGCTGCTCGATGCCGCCGAACGGCTGATCGCCGAACACGGCTTCGAGGTGCCGCTGCGCGAGATCGCCAAGGCCGCGGGGCAGCGCAACAACTCCGCCGTGAACTATTACTTCCGCACCCGCCAGGACCTCATCGATGCGGTGGTCGCCCGGCGCCTGGTCCCGATGGAAGTCGAGCGGCAGGCGCTGCTGGACCGCATGTCCGATGACGAGATGGCCGACGCGCACGCGGTGCTGCGGATCCTGGTCGAACCGTTCTTCCACAGCGAGGGCACCCACTACGCCCGGTTCCTCGAGGTGGTGCGAATCCGGCTGAACCGGGAGCCGCAGAGCCCCGAGGAGTCGGCCTGGCCGCGGATCCTCGACGCCCTGGCCAGGCTGGTTCCGCTCAAGGAGCGCAGTGCTCGGGAGAGCCGGGTCAGCGCCGTGGCCACCACGATGTTCGCGCTGCTGGCCGACCATGAGCGGCGGGTCGAGGCTGAGAGCGAGGGCTCGGACAGCCTCGAGGAGATCGTGACGATGCTGGCCGCGATGCTGACCGCCGCACCGGTGCCCGCCGTCGCGACTCGCTGACTGCGGCAATTGCCCTCGGGGGACCGGCTGCCGGGATAGAACTGTGTCCGTGAAGGTCGTCGTCGTGGTCGCCATTGCCGGGCTGATCACGCTCCTGGTGGCGATCCTGACCGACAACACCTTCGTGGCGGTCGGTGTCATCGTGCTGGCCGTCCTCGGCATCCTGTTACTGGCGCGGGACTGGCGTGCCGACCGCCGGCCAACCGAGGCGCCGGTAGAGCTGGTCGAGTCCGACGAGCCCGAGGCGGAGACGGTCGCCATCCCGATCGCTCCGGAGATGTTCGCCCCGGACATCTCCACCGACGGCCGCGGCCCATCCTCGGACGCGCGCGCGGACCAGCCCGAGGAGTAGCCCGCCCGCCGAACGTCACCTCAGTGTGACGCTGGGCGTCGAACGTGACTCTGGTGTGACGCTCGCGAGGCGTCGGGGGAGCCTGTCGTACCCCCGGCCTAGCGTGGGTCCATGACGACATATTGGATCAATACCGTCAGCGCCGATCACGTGCAGCGTGGCGTCGCCGGCGGTTTCACTCAGGCCAATCACGGTAAGCCGCACATGCTGCGCAAGATGGCCCGTGGCGACTGGATCATCTTCTATTCGCCGAAAACCGCACTGGAACAAGGGGAGTCGCTGCAGGCGTTCACCGCGATCGGGCGGGTCGCCGACGACGAGCCGTATCAGGAACAGGACTCCGCGCCGTGGCGGCGCAGGATGGAGTTCCTGCCCTGCACGGCGACACCCATCCGGCCGCTGCTGGATCGGCTGGAGTTCATCGTCGACCCGCAGCGGTGGGGCTACAAGTTCCGGTTCGGGGTGTTCAGGATCGAAGAGCCGGACTTCCTGCTCATCCGCACAGCGATGACTCAGCAGCTCGCAGCCTGAGCCACACGCGGGAGCGAGTATGCTCGGGGATGGTGAGTAACCTCGAAACCTCCCCACGTGAAGTTGCCTGTGGTGCAACGGGATTCGATGGTGTCGAAGTACTCTCGCCGCGGGAGGTGCCGCTGGGTGGCCCGCGGGCCCTTCCAGTCCGGCGTACCCTGCCGCAGCACCAACGTTCGCTGATCGGGGCCTGGTGCTTCGCCGATCACTACGGTCCGCAGGATGTGCGCGAGTCCGAGGGCATGGATGTGCCTCCGCACCCGCACACCGGTCTGCAAACCGTCAGCTGGCTGTTCCGTGGGCACATCGAGCATCGCGACAGCGCCGGCGTGCACCAGGTCGTCAACCCCGGTGAGCTGAACCTGATGACCGCCGGAGCGGGGATCTGCCACTCCGAGGTGTCGACGGCGTCAACCACGGTCTTGCACGGTGTGCAGCTGTGGGTCGCCTTGCCCGACGCCGACCGCAATGCGGCTCGCGACTTCGATCACTATGTGCCGGAGCCGATTTCGCATGGCCAAGCGTCCGTGCGGCTATTTCTCGGCGAGCTGGCCGGTGACCGGTCACCGGTGCACACCTTCTCCCCGCTGCTCGGGGCTCAGGTCGACCTGCCCGCCGGGTGCACGCTGGACCTCGACATCAACCCCGGCTTCGAGCACGGGGTGCTGCTGGACCTGGGCCACGTCGACGTGGCCGGCCGCACGCTGACGCCGGGGGAGTTGGCCTATCTGGGCCCCGGGTCGACGGCGGTGTGTCTACGCAACCCGACCGGGATGGCGGCACGGATGCTGCTGCTCGGCGGCGCTCCGTTCACCGAAGAATTGCTCATGTGGTGGAACTTCGTCGGCCGCAGTCACGACGAGATCGTCGCCTATCGCCAGTTTTGGCAAGACGGCGACGATCGGTTCGGGAGCGTCAGCGGGTACACCGGGTCCATCGCCCGACTGCCCGCCCCCGAAATGCCCGCCACCCGATTGCGGCCACGCCGCCGAACCTGAAGGAGTTCCATGACCACCGACAAGACCGGCGCACCCACCACCGTCGCAGCAAGCACCGATCAGTTCACCATCTCCGTCGACGACCAGCAGGTGGGCCTGATTGATTTCGTCGATCACGACGGCCAGCGGATTTTCCTGCACACCGAGGTCGACGACGCGTTCGGGGGGCGTGGGTTGGCCACCATTCTGGTGTCGGAAGCCCTGACGGCCACCCGGGCTGCCGGGCTGCGGATCGTGGCTGTCTGCGAGATGGTCGCCGGTTACCTCGACAAGCATCACGACTTCGACGACATCGTCGATCCGCTCACCACCGACACCAAGCGTTTCTTGCAACGGACGCAAAGCAGATAGCTCGACTAACGGCCGCTATCGTGTGAGCTCGTGACACGTCCGGCGTATCTCGTCCCCGACGGCGACGTGCTGTTGCCCAGCGCGACATGTAAAGGGCCGTGGGGCCAGACGATCAGCGGGCACGTCGTCGGCGGCATCCTCGCGCGCTCACTGGAACAGGCGGGCAGCGGCCCGGACCTGGTGCCCGCGCGGTTGACCGTCGACCTGCTGCGGCCCACCTTCATCGAACCGCTCTCGGTCCGCACCACCGTGCGCCGCGATGGCAAGCGCATCCGGCTGGTCGACGCCGACCTCGTCCAGAACGACGTCGTGGTGTCCCGGGCCAGCGCTGTGTTCCTGCGCCGCGGTGAGCACCCGGCAGGAGACATCTGGTCCTCACCGGTCACCATGCCCCCGCTGCCACCGGATCCCGGTCCGTTGCCCGACGACCTGATGATGTTCGTCTGGGGATACGGGGGAGACGGCCCATCCACCGGCGCGATGGCCTTCACCGAATGGGGTGACGCCACCGGCCCCAAGTACGCGTGGATCCGGCAGGTCCGCCCACTGGTCGAGGGCGAGGTCACCAGCCCGTTCGTCACCGTGGCGATGGCCGCGGACGCGGCCAGTGCGACATCCCATTGGGGCACAGGCGGTTTGCGTTACATCAACGCCGACTACACGCTCACGCTGGCCCGCGAACCGGTGGGGGAGTACATCGGTCTGGCGGCCACGTCGCACAACAGCACCCACGGCATCGCGTCCGGTGCGGTCGCGGTGTTCGACGTCGGAGGACAGATCGGCAACGCGGTCACGGTGGGCTTGGTCAACCCCGTGGAGTCGTTCCATCCCAGGGCGTAGAAAGATGCGATGAGAAGGTTCGTCGACATCTCCGTCCCGCTGCAGGCCGGCATCGCCTCAGACCCGCCCGGTCATCTGCCGGAGATCGACTACTACGACCACAAACAGACCGCCGCCGACGTGGTGTCGTTCTTCCCCGGCGCCACCGTGGACGACCTTCCGGACGGCGAAGGCTGGGCCATCGAGCGGGTGCGGATCACCACCCATAACGGAACGCATCTCGACGCCCCGTACCACTACGCGTCGACGATGGACGGCGGCAAGCGCGCGATCACCATCGACGAGGTTCCGCTGGAGTGGTGCCTGCAGCCCGCCGTCAAACTCGACTTCCGCCACTTTCCGGACGGTTACGTGGTGGCCGCGGCCGACGTCGAGGCCGAACTCGATCGCATCGGACATACGTTGTCCCCCTTGGAGATCGTGCTCGTCAACACCAGTGCGGGCGCGCGGTACGGGGAGCCCGACTACGTCGGGACCGGGTGCGGCATGGGCCGCGACGCGACGTTGTACCTGCTCGAGCGGGGTGTACGGCTCACCGGGACCGACGCCTGGAGCTGGGACGCGCCATTCTCGTACACCGCGCAGCGATACGCCGAGGACCACGACCCGTCGATCATCTGGGAAGGCCACCGCGCCGGCCGCACCATCGGCTACTCCCATATCGAGAAGCTGCACAATCTGGAGTCGTTGCCGCCCAACGGCTTTGAGGTGTCGTGCTTCCCGGTGAAGGTTCACGCCGCATCGGCGGGGTGGACCAGAGCCGTCGCGATCTTCGACGACTGATAATCGACATTGCCCAATAGTGACATTGACAAATGTCACTATTGGGCGTTGTATCCATCAAATGTTCAGCGGATCGATATCCGAGTGGCGAAGTCGAAGCGCGAACGTCGCGAGCAGCCTGACCCTGCGACAGCTCAG
This sequence comes from Mycobacterium sp. BK086, assembly GCA_004362315.1. Taxonomy (GTDB): domain Bacteria; phylum Actinomycetota; class Actinomycetes; order Mycobacteriales; family Mycobacteriaceae; genus Mycobacterium. The sequence continues at coordinate 1,049,209 of SNWL01000004.1, read as the reverse complement.
CGCCGTGCTGCCGCCCGACCAGGCGTGGGGTCTCTGGGCTTCGCGCCAGATCGTGGCTCGCATCATGGACACCTTCGGACCGACCTTGTCCGGGACCACGACCGTTCCGGTGGACACTCGGACGTCGGACGGGCGTCGGGTCGTCGGCGAATGGGTGTGCGGCCGAGGTGTCGCCCCGGACGTGACGGCTCGGCGGGGGATCTACTTCGTGCACGGCAGCGGATACGCGCTCTGCTCACCACGCACCCACCGCCGCCTTACCTCATGGTTGTCGCAGTTGACGGGTCTGCCCGTGTTCAGCATCGACTATCGGCTGGCACCGCGGCACCGGTTCCCGACCGCCGCGGACGATGTGCGCGCCGGCTGGGACTGGCTGACCGGCGACCGCGGGATGTCGCCCGAACACTTGGTGATCGCCGGCGACTCCGCGGGCGGCCATCTCGCGGTCGATCTGCTGCTGCAACCTGAGGTTTCGCATCCCGCCGCCCTCGTGCTGCTGTCACCGCTGCTTGACCTGACGTTCGGGCTCGCCCGAACGTGGGAGCGCACCGGCCGTGACCCCGCCATCCGCTCCCGGGACGCCGCACGGTTGGTCGAGTTGTACTGTGCCGGTGTCGATCCCGTGCACCCGAGACTAGCGCTCGACGTCGCCGGTGGGCGGCTGCTGCCGGCCACTCTGATCCATGCCGGTGGCGCGGAGATGCTCGCGGCCGACGCCGTCGCCCTCGCCGACGACCTGCGCCGTGCCGGCGGCGAATGCGATCTGCGCATCTGGCCCGACCAAGTGCACGTCTTCCAGGCCCTACCTCGCCTGACTCCCTCGGCCGCGCGGTCAATGCGTGAGATTACCGCGTTCATCACAAATGCGTTGTGCGACACCAGTGTCGGCCAGGTGGGTTAAGCATGGGCATTTTCGGTACAAAACGCAGTCACAACGCCGACGCCGTCATCACCGGTGCGGGCAGCGGTATCGGCGCCGCCTTCGCGACCGAGCTGGCCGCGCGGGGCGGGCGGGTGGTGTGCAGCGACATCGACGAGGGTGCCGCGCGCAAGACCGCCGGCGCGATCGGCGACCGCGCGCTGGCGGTCGCGTGTGATGTCACCCAGATCGACGACGTGTATCGCCTTGCCGAGCAGGCACAGTCGTGGTTCGGCGGCCCACCGACGCTGGTCGTCAACAACGCCGGTGTGGGTGCCGGCGGGAAGCCGATCGGCGACGTCGACCTCGCCGACTGGACGTGGGTACTCAACGTCAACCTGTGGGGACCGATCCACGGCTGCCACGTCTTCGCCCCGATCCTGCGCGACGCCGGCCGTCCGGCAGGGATCATCAACGTGGCCTCGGCCGCGGCGTTCGGCGCCGCACCCGGGATGGCCGCCTACAACGTCAGTAAGGCGGGCACCCTGTCGCTGTCGGAGACCCTTGCCGCCGAAATGTCCGGCACCGCGGTGAATGTCACGGTGCTGTGCCCCACCTTCGTCAAGACCAACATCCTCGAATCCGGCCGCATCCCGACCGAGACGACACACCGTGCCGAGCAGCTGATGCGGTGGACCGGATTCTCCGCCGACCGGGTCGCCCGCATGTGCCTGGACACCCTCGACCGCGGCGGTCTCTACTGCATGCCCCAGCCTGAAGCCCGAATCGGCTGGGGTATCAAACGTTTCACTCCGACGGTGTACACCCGCGCCGCCGGATTCGTCACCCGCGTCACCACCTAGGAGAATCGATGGCGATCGACATGGACGTCATGCTGGCCAAGATCAAGGACCGGCAGTGGGCGCTGGCCGACATCGACTGGAACGCGCCAGGTGCCGAACGCATCACCGACGAGCAACGCCCGAAGCTCAAGGCGTTCATGGCGGATCTGTGCTGGATCGAGAACATCGGCGCCCGCGGATTCGCCGCGCTGGCCAAGAAGGCACCCAACCCGACGATCGCCGAGATCTACCGCTATTTCCACGCCGAGGAACAGCGGCATGCCAATGCCGAACTCGCGCTGATGAAGCGCTGGGGCATGCTCGACGACGGCGAGATGCCCGAACCCAACGTCAACATCCGTCTGTCGATGGACTGGCTGGACACCTACGCCGACTCCATGTCGCTGTCGATCCTGGGCACCGTCATCCCGATGCTCGAGGTGGCGCTCGACGGTGCCCTGCTCAAGTTCCTGCTCGAGGAGGTCGACGACCCCGTCTGCCATCAGGTCTTCGAGAAGATCAACAACGACGAATCCCGGCACCTCGCCGTCGATTTCGAGGTGCTGAACATGATCGGACAGGCCGATCTGCGGCGGTTGGCGATCGAGTTCGTCGGCAGTGTCGCCACCCCCGGGCTGATCATCGGCGCGATCATGTACATTCCGCTGCTCAATCGGATCCGCAACGAGATCGTCGGGATGGGACTGGAGCCCGAGCGGCTCTACAACGCCGTCAAGCGGTTCCGCACCCTCGGCGAGCGCGGCGAGTACACACACCGCGTCCCGACCTATCAGATCCTCAAACTGCACGCCCGCATGGTGATCAAACCCAACAACCCCTACCACTGGGTCGCCAACCCGATGGTGTGGGCGTCCGACCGGATACCGCGCAGACTGCTCAGTCCGATTCCGAGCTGGTTCAAGGAACTGACCCACGAGCCGGCGGCCTGAAACATGGCCGCCGTCAAGCACATCCACGACACTCTCATCGTCGGCGCGGGCTTCACCGGACTGGGCACCGCCATCAAGCTCAGACAGGCCGGCGTCGACGACATCGTCATCGTCGAACGCAACGGCCGGGTCGGTGGCACCTGGCGGGACAACACCTACCCCGGGGTGGCCTGCGACATCCCGTCACTTCTGTACTCGTTCTCGTTCGTCAAGAACCCGAGCTGGTCGCGCGCCTACCCGTCGGGTGCCGAGATCTGCGGCCACATCGAGGATCTGACCGACCAGCACGGGCTGCGACCGCTGATCCGATTCGACACCGAGGTCACCGGGTTGAGCTTTGATGAGCAGGCCGGAGTTTGGACCGTGACGGCGAAGGGCCGCAAACAGATTCAGGCCCGTACCGTGATCCTGGCGTCCGGTCCGCTGGCCGACCACAAATTCCCCGACATCCGCGGTATCGACAGCTACCGCGGGCACAAGATCCACAGCGCGGCCTGGGATCACGACTACGATTTCGCCGGGAAACGGGTCGGGGTGATCGGAACCGGCGCCAGTGCGGTACAGATCGTTCCCGAACTGGTCAAGACCGCCGCGGCCGTCAAGGTTTTCCAGCGCACTCCCGGCTGGGTACTGCCCCGGCTGGACGTGTCGATGCCCGACGCCGTGCAGGAACTGTTCGCGAAAGTGCCTGCCGCCCAGGCATTTGCACGCCAGGCACTGTACTGGGGTCACGAGGCGAGCGCGGCGGCGCTGGTCTGGGACACCCCCGCCAGCCGGCTGGTCGCCCGGCTCGGAAAGGCGCATCTGCGACGCTCGGTGGCCGACCCGTGGCTGCGCCGCCAGCTCACCCCGGACTTCACCCCGGGCTGCAAACGCATGCTGGTCTCCAGTGACTACTACCCGGCGCTGCAGCGCGACAACTGCAAGCTGATCGACTGGCCCATCGCCACCCTGAGCCCGGTCGGCATCCGCACCAGTGATGGCATCGAGCATCACCTCGATGCCATTGTGTTCGCCACCGGATACGACGTGCACCTGTCGGGTCCGCCGTTCTCGATCACCGGGCTCGATGGCCGCTGCCTGCAACAGGAATGGGCCGAACATGCCGAGGCCTACAAGAGCTCCAGCGCACACGGCTACCCGAACCTGTTCTTCATGACCGGCCCGAATTCCGGGCCCGGCCACAATTCGCTGCTGGTCTACGTCGAGGGGCAGATCGACTACGCCGTCACCGGAGTCACCACGATCCTGCGCCAAAACCTGCGGTACCTCGACGTGCGTGCCGACGTGCAACGCCGCTACAACGACCGCATGCAGAGGCGCCTGACCAAGACCACGTGGATGTCGGGCTGCAACAGCTGGTATCTGACAGCCGACGGGTTCAACGCCTCGATGTATCCGGGCTTCGCGACACAGTATCTTCGACAGATGCGACAGTTCCGGTTCGAGGACTACGAGGCGGTGGCAGTGGATGCCGGGCCGCGTGTGGTCGTCTCGACGGCATGAGATGACGGGTCCGATCCCGAGCATTCTGCGGCGGCTGCGCCGCGGATCCCGCGACGTCGTGGAAGCAGCGGTGTCCCAGCTGTTCGACGCCGCTGTGCAGCCGCACGAGGTGGCGGCCTCGGGGGAGTACCGCATCGACGAGCTGGCCCGGCTCGCCGGGACCACGACTCGCAACATCCGCGTCTATCGCGACCGCGGGCTGCTGCACCCACCGCTGCGGGTCGGGCGGATCGCGCTGTTCAACGACACCCATCTGACCCGGCTGCGGATGATCACCTCCCTGCTGGACCGGGGCTACAACATCGCCCACGTCAACGAGATGCTGTCGGCCTGGGAGCAGGGCAAGAACGTCGGGGACATGCTGGGGCTGGAATCGGCGATCGCCGGAAGCTGGGCCACCGAGAAGCCCGAGCGGATGCCGGTCGCCGAGGCACGCAGACTCGTCGACGACGACGCCGGATTCGACCGGCTGGTCGGGCTCGGGGTGATCAAGCTCGAGGACGACGGACACGACGTGACTCTGGTGCGCCCCAAGCTGATCGAGGCGTTCAACGAGATCCGCCAGTACGGCGTGACCGTTGCAACGCTCATCGACATCTACGAGAAGACCACCCCGCTGGTCGACCAGATCAGTGGGATCCTGGTGCAGGCGGGTGTGGAGCACATCGGCGAACGGCTCAACCCGGGGTCGCCACTGCCGCCGGACACCGAAGTGGCCGAGATGATCACGATGCTGGTGCGCTTCCGCACTCAGGCGGTGTCCTCCGTCACGGCTTCCCTCGCGTTCTCGATCGAGTCGCGGGTCGAGTCGGTGGTGGCCAGCATTTTGGCGCAAGCCGTCGAGACAACCAGGGGCAACACCCCAGACGACCCGGCCTAGGGCCAGGGCCCGCCCACCGGCGGGCCGCCGCCGCGCGGCGACTGATTCTGCAGGATGCCCAGGCAGGTGCCCAGCGATTTGCCTGGGATACACGGGATTCCGCCGACGGTCGGCACACCGCTGTTGGCCACATAGCACTGACCGGTGATGGGGTCGGACAGATGCCCGATCGGGCAGGCGCCGGCGGGGGCGGCGACGACGACGGGCGCGGCCACGAAGAGCGCTCCGCACGCGGCAGCCAGCAGCGCCCGAGAGATCCCCACCCGTGAAACCATGCTGTGAGCTTACTGCGAGAGTCGTCCACCGGCGATCACGATCGGCCGTCCGAATCTGGTCCGCATGCCGGGGGAGTACAACGCCCGCAGCCGTTCACCCGCGGTGCGCACACCGCCTGCCGCCACCAGCTCGTCGTCGAGACCCAACAGATCCGCGGCCTGCAGCGGCCAGGGATCGTGCTCGTTGGGCACCCACCAGGTACGCCCGGCCTTGCGGGTGTGGGCGCCCCAGCGCGCGGTCAGCCAGATCTCCAACGGGGTCGCCACGACGGACTCACCGAGCCCGACCGTGACACGGCTACGCAATCCGCGCCGCGGCCAGCGCCGCACGCTGTCGTAGCGGATCACGTTCGCCGAGCGGGTCACCCGCATCCGCGCCCACGTGTAGGGCACCCCCATCGTCAGGCGGACGGCCGGCACCACCGCCAGGCGCGCGGTTTCCAGCGACCGGAACAGCACACCGTGCCGTCCCGCATCATCCACGGAGTACAGCCGCACGTTGGTTTCGGCGAAGGCGCCGAAATAGGGCACGGCGGGGCTCGCGCCCACCTTCGTGTAGCCCATCCGGAACGGGATCAGCCCGACGTAGGTCACGCCGTCGAACACATCCGGGCGGGTACCCGGCGGGTACAGGTGCGCCACGTCGTCGGGGCGAACCGGCCAGTGCAGGAACGTCAGGTCCAACCAGCTCTGGTCGAACCACACCGGGCCGTCCAGCGCAGGGGCGGCGACCGGATAGCCCTGCAGGCTCACTCGTAGTCCAGATCCAGCACCGGTGTGGGCCGGCTGAATCCCCGGGTGACGACCAGTAGCCACACGAATCCGATTGCCAGCCAGATCAATCCGATCGTCAACGCGGTGCCCGACAGGCTGGTCCACAACCAGGCGGTGAGCAGGAAGCCGATCACCGGCGCGATCAGGTTGAGCAGGATGTTTCGTTGCTTCATGTCGACGAAGTAGTGCTTGATGACCGACAGGTTCACCACCGAGAAGGCCACCAGCGCACCGAAACTGACGACCGACGCGAGAATCGCCAGATCGATCCAGATGGCGGCGAGCGAGATGACGCTGACCGTGAGGATGGCGTATACCGGTGTGCTGTATTTGGCGGACACGTGCCCGAACACCTTGCGGGGCAGGATGCCGTCGCGGCCCATCGCGTAGAGGATGCGGGCTACCGAGGCCTGGGAGGTCAGTGCCGAACCCAGCGCACCGGCCACGTAGGCCGCGGTGAAGAACGTGTTGACGAACGCCCCGCCCGTGGCCAGCATCACGTCGGTCGATCCGGTGTCCACGTCGGCGAACTTGTTGGACGGGAACACCAGCTGCGACGCGTAGGACAGCACGATGAAGATGATCCCCGAGACAATGGTCGCGATCATGATCGCCTGCGGCACTGTACGTTTGGCGTCGCGCGCCTCTTCGGACAGTGTGGAGACCGCGTCGAAGCCGAGGAAGGACAGACACAGGATGGCCGCGCCGGCCAGGATGGGGCTCATCCCGCCCGCGGTGCCGTCGCCGGTGAAGGGCGCCATCAGGTCGACGGTTCCGTAGCCGGTGGTCTTGGCGACTGCGAGGGCGACGAACACCACGATGAAGATCGCCTGGATGGCGATGATCAGGAAGTTGGCCCGCGCGACGGACACGATGCCGACGATGTTGAGCACCGTGACGATCGCTATCGAGACCAGGACGATGACCCACGCGGGGAGCGCGGGCAGCGCCGCGTTCAGGTAGAGCCCGATGACCAGATAGTTCAGCATCGGCAGGAACAGGTAGTCCAGCAGCAGCGACCACCCGGCGAGGAAGCCGACGGGTGCTCCGAAGGTGCGCTGTGTGTAGGTGTACGCCGATCCGGCAACCGGGATCGCCGCCGCCATCCGCGCGTAGGACAGCGCGGTGAACACCATGGTGATGAGCGTGACGATGTATGCCAATGGCAGTCGGCCACCGGAGGTTTCGGTGACGATGCCGTAGGTGGTGAACACGGTCAGCGGGACCATGTACACCAGCCCGAACAGCACCAGCGACGGCAGACCGAGCGCCCGTTTCAGGTGCCCCTCGTGGGGGCCGGTGATGTATTCAGCGGTCATGCTCGTACCTTTCCGTCGTCGGCCCGGTAGGCCTGCGCACCGCGCACGTAGGTGGCGCGGATGCCCACGCCGGGCAGATCCAGCGGCGGTGTGTTCCGCGGATCGTGGTCGAGCCACACCAGATCGGCGCTTGCTCCGGGAGTGATTACTCCCCAACTGTTTTCGGCGAACGCCTGGTAGGCGACGGCGTGGGTGTAGGCGGACAGTGCGCGCTCGATCGGCACGATCTCGTGTGGGGTCCACCCGCCGTCGGGCTGCCCCTCGGAGGTCCGGCGCGAGGTCGCGACCGCGATGCCGTCCAGGGGCGCGCCCGAGGACACCGGCCAGTCCGACCCGAACGCGAGCGCGGCGCCGGAGCGGTTGAGGGTTTGCATCTGGTACTGCCGGTCGGCGCGCTCGGCCCCGAGCCGGGGGATGGTCAGCACTGTCATGAGCGCATCCATCTGCGCCCACAGCGGTTGCATGTTGGGGATCACGTCGAGCGCGGCGAACCGACCGATGTCGGCCTCATCCACCAGCTGTACGTGGGCGATCACCGGCCTACGGTCACGACTCCCGTTGCGCTGCTGGGCATATGCGATCGCATCAAGCGCCTGGCGGACGGCGGCGTCACCGATGGCATGGATGTGGATCTGCAGCCCGAGCTCGTCGACACGACGGACCGCCTCGGCCAGTGAATCGCCTTCCCAGTTCGTCATGCCGTGGCTGTGCAGCCCGGAACAATAGGGCGCCAGCAGTGCCCCGGTCTCGTTCTCGACGACGCCGTCGGCGAAGAACTTCACCGTCTGCGCGGTGAGCAGGGGCGATCCCACGTCCTCGACTGCGCTGCGGGATGCGGCGAATTGTTCTATCTGCGAATCGAAATGGCGTGGATCGGCGTACAGCGCCAGATTGAACCGCATGCGCAGGGCGCCCTGACGAGCCGCCGCGATGTACGTGGCGACGTCGCCGGGCTCGACCCACGCATCCTGGACCCAGGTGACCCCGCGAGCCAGGTAGTAGTCAGCCGCCGTCCCGAGGGCGGCGATGCGCTGCCCCTCATCACGAGGGGGCATCACCGCCATCACCAAATCCGTTGCGCCCCATTCCCGCAATGTGCCCAACACGGACCCGTCGGCGCGGTGCGGGATCTCCCCGAGCACCGGATCGGGGGTCTCGGCGGTGATACCCGCGCGCTCGATGGCCGCGGTGTTGCACCAGATCGTGTGGTAATCCCAGGCCCGCAGCACCACGGGCCGATCCGGTACCGCGGCGTCCAGCCAACGGGCGTCGAACAGGCCGCCTTCAGCAAGACTGCCGTCGTAGGATGCGCCGACGATCCATTCCTCGTCGGCATGCTCCTCGGCGTAAACCTTGACCGCGGTGACGATTTCGTCGATCGTGCCGCAGCCCCGGACCGCGGGCCCAACGGCTTCGAGACCGCCGTACAGCGGGTGGGCGTGGCCGTCACCGAAGGAGGGCATCAGGAATCCGCCGTCGAGATCGACGTGTTCACAGTCGATTTCACCGGCGAGTTCGCGGGCTTGCGCACCTACAGCGCGGACCACCCCGTCGGTCACCAGAACCGCGTCCACGTCGCTGCCGGTCCCGGTCCACACCACCCCACCGGAGAACAGCGTCGAACTCACTTGACCACCGCCGTCGCCGCATGGCCTGCGCCGTAGGGCTCACTGGTGACGACCGGACGTGTCAGGCTCGCGTAGGTGTCGGGGCGGCGGGTGAGCAGGAACGGGAACAGCTCCAGCCAGTCCCGGCGCTGGTCGAGGTCGAGATCGGTGACCAGCACTGCCTCCTCGTCGCGGGGCGCCTGCACCAGGACGCGGCCGTAGGGGTCGGAGATGAACGAGGAACCGTAGAACGTCACCGCGCCCTCGTCGCCAACTCGGTTGGGCACCACCATGAACAGGCCGCTGTTGATGCCGTTGGCGACGATCACCTGTTGCCACAGCGGGCGAGTGTCGAAGTCGGGGAAGACCGGTTCGGACCCGATGGCGGTGGGGTAGACGACGACCTCCGCGCCCGCGAGGGAGTAATTGCGCGCGACTTCGGGGAACCACTCGTCCCAGCAGGTCGGCATGCCGAGACGGACGTCGAGACCGTCGGGGGCATAGACGGGGTACGGATCGGTGTCCGGCCCGGGCCGGAAGTAGGTGTCCTCGTAGTAACCCGCCGAGATCGGGATGTGCAGCTTGCGGGTTCGGCCCACCAGCTCGCCGCCGGGGGAGACCAGGATCGCCGTGTTGTAGCCCAGGCCGTCGGACTCGTCGGGTGTCTTCTCGTAGAGCGAGGCGTGCACGAAGATCCCGTTGTCCCGCGCGGCGCCGGCCGCCAGATCAAAGGTGGGGCCGTTCTCCAGATCCTCGGCCAGGGCGGCGGGATGAGCGCCCGCCGGGGTGTCGGCGGGGTAGCGCAGCAGGGTGATCTCGGGCAGGAACACCACCGACGCGCCCTCGCCGGCCGCGCTGTCGATCCCGGCCCGCACCGTGGCGACGAGTTCGTCGCGGTCGGGGCGCCACCGGTGCTGGACCAGTCCCACCCGCAGTGGCGGGCGATCCGACGGGCCCGAGCGAGACAGCGGCTCGGGCGCGGGCGCGGTGAGGGTGATCATCGAACTCCTAAAACGAATCTGTTTCGTTTTAGTGTGAACTGGCTCATACTTCTTCGCAAGAGGAGAGAGGGCCGAGAAAAGGGGATCGCGATGGGCCGGCCGCCTACACCGCTGCTGTCCACCGACCGGATCGCGTCTGCGGCCATGGACCTGGTCAGTGCCACCGGCGGTTTCACGATGCCGGATCTGGCGAAGAAATTGCAGGTCAGCCCGTCTTCGCTATACAACCACGTGACTGGGCGCGATCAGATCGTCGAGCTGCTGCGCGAGCGGGCGATGTCAGAAGTCGAGCTGCCCGACGACGAACCCGACCGCCCGTGGACCGATGTGGTCGCCGACATCCTGCGGTCCTACCGGCGCAGCTACGCCCGCTATCCCCGGCTGATCCCGCTGCTGACCGCCTACGCCGTCAACAGCAGTCATGCCATCCGGATGTACAACGTGCTGGCCGTGACGCTCCGCCGCGCCGGTTTCGATCCGGCCGACACCTTGCGGGCGATCACCCTGATGGACTGTTTCGTGCTGGGGTCGGCATTGGATCTGGCCGCGCCGGAGGAGCCGTGGGAGTCGGGCGCCGAAGTGGGACAAGAGCTTTCGGCGGCGCTGGCGACCGGCGGACCCAAGCCTAGACGCGCCGACGACCATTTCGAGTTCGGGCTGGCGGTGCTGCTGCGCGGCCTCAGCTAGGCCTTGCCGGTGCGCTCCCGGTGCTTGCATCCCGGCCAGCAGCACGGCCGACGCATGCCTTCCTCGAGTTCTTCCTGCGTACGGCGGATGCGGCGCTCGCGGGTCTTGTCCTGCTTGGCGTCCTCGACCCAGCAGATGAACTCGTTGCGGGCCAGGGGAGTGATGTCGCGCCAGGCCGCAAGTGCGGTGTCGTTGCCGAGCAGTGCCGTGCGCAGATCGGCGGGAAGCGTGTGCACCACCCCACCGGGAACCGATTGCGTGCTCATTTAGCCAGGTTAACCAAGCTTGTGCGCCGTGCCGCACTCCGATGCCCAATTTTCCGCCGACGTTGATGTTTCGCCTCGCTACCGATTTGCTCCCGCTACCGTGAACCGGGTGCGGGGAGGGACGGCACAGTGAGCGCGGAACGGGCGTCCGGGCTGGGCAACCAGGCCGGGGGACCGTTCGCGCGATGGTGGGGTCTGCCCGACCAGTTCGACTGGCTTTCCGGGTATCTGCGGGCACGGGGACTGGCGTGGCCCACCAAGATTCTGATGGCCCTGATCTCGGCGGCCTTGATCTTCATGGGTGCCGCGACGCCGACGATGCGCAACGTGCCACCGGTGTGGGCATGGACCTTCGGCATGGCGGCGGTGCTCACCGGCATCACCTACAGCACGCTGTGGCTGCGGGGCTGGCCGACTCGCGCGCGATCGTTGCGAATGGCCTTCCTCGGCAGCACCCTGATCGCCGTGGGCTGCGTGATGCAGACCTACCCGATGGTCGCGCTGATGGGCTGCACCGGTCTGGCCGTCGTCGGCGGCTACGCCGCGTTCTTCCACAACTCGAAGGCGATCACGTTCATCGTCGTTCTCGGGATCGCAGTCGGCGCGCTATGCGCAACCCGGGTAGTCCCGATCTACGGCTGGGCGGTGGCCGGTGCGGGTTGGTGGTTGGTGGTCGAGCTCAATGTCGCTGTCCCGCTGGCGATTCAAGCGGTGATGCGCACGATGGGCGCCGATGTCGTGCGCTCGGATCAGGACCCGCTCACCGGCGTGCTGAACCGACGCGCCTTTTACGAGCGGGCCACCACGCTGCTCACCTCGCCCGGCGAGGATCTGCACCTGGTAGTCGTGATGATCGATCTGGACGAGTTCAAGAAACTCAACGACGCCTATGGTCACCTCGCCGGCGACCAGGCGCTGACCGCGGTCGGCTGGGTGTTGCGCGAGACCAGCACCACCTCGGCCATCATCGGACGGTTCGGCGGCGAGGAGTTCATCGTGATCGACGCGGTGCCCGCCGAGGTCGCCGAACAGCTGCCGGCGCAACTGTGTGCAGCCATCGCCGCGCTGCCTCAGCCGGTGACCGCCAGCGTCGGAGCAGCCATCGTGCGCTGGGACGGCAGTTCCGCAATGGACGATTTGATCCAGTCGGCCGACGCCGCCATGTACGCGGCCAAGCGCGCCGGCGGCAACCAGACGCGGATCTGCCGGCCCGCCCGCGTCGAACGCTGATCTTGGGATCGGTAGTCGAGGATGACGACTGGACTTGGGCGCATGACAAAGATTTCGCGGCTCACAGGCTCGGCGGTGCTGGCCGGCGCGCTCACACTGGCCGGGTGGACGCTGGGTGCCGGCGCGGCACAGGCCGAAGGCCCCAGCTACCAGGGCGGCAACTGCCCACAGGGACTGACCTGCACACACTGGTGTCCCGGTGATCCCGCCATTCCCGGAAGCCAGGTCCTGAGCTGGGACTGGAACGTCTGCCACGACTGGTTCTGGAACTCGTACGGCATCGTCGATGTGAACAGCAGCACGCTCTACCCCTGGCGCGGCGCGCCGCTGCAGGTGGTGCTGCGCTGACACAGCGCGGTCGTGCTTGCCTTATCGTCAACCTGTGGCTGGTTCGGGGACACGGCGGCTCTCCCTGCGGACGCTGATTTTTTGTTGCGTCGGGATCATCGCCCTGGTTTTCGTCGTCACGATGGGCGCCTCGATCGCGGGCCGGGTTTCCGTCGCGAACGCCGTCCACACCCTCGGCGATCGACTCATTCCCATCCGGTCCCAGACCTCGGAGTTGAGTCGCGCCTATGTCGACCAAGAGACCGGGCAACGCGCATACATGTTGACCGGCAACCCGATTGCCCTCGAACTGTATGAAGCCGGCGTCGCCACCGCCAATCGCCTTGCACCCGAACTACATCGGGAGCTTGCCGGGATGACCTACGCCGACGAGCTCCTCACTCTCTACGAGCAGGAGCTGACCGCCGCCGCGACCTGGAACGGACAGGCGGCGGCGCCCCAGATCGCCGCGCTCCGCACCGGGCCGGTTCCGCGCGCCCAGCTCGACCAGATGGTGCTCGAGGGCAAGCTTCTGTTCGACAAACTGCGAGAACGGTTCCGCGCGCTCAATGCTCAGATCGACACGCTGATCGCCCAGGAGATCGAACACATCCGCTCGGTGCTGCGCCAGGCGAACATCAGCCAATACGTCGCGCTTGCGCTCTTGGTCGCCAGCGTCATCGGCTGCATCGCGACGGTGCGGCGGATGCTCACCCAACCGGTATCCCAGTTGGTGAGCACTGTCCGCGCGGTGGCTGACGGCGACTACGACCAACCCATCGGCCGCGGCGGGCCCCGCGAGATCGCCGAGATTTCGGCGGCCGTCGACGATATGCGTAACCGGCTGCGGGAACTGGCCCGGTTCGACAGCGTCACCGGCCTGGTCAACCGTGCCGAAACGATGGCCCGCTTGGACGCCGCGCTGAAGTGCCGTCGCTCCCCCGGGGCACTGGTTGGCCTGTTGTATTGCGATATCGATCACTTCAAACAGATCAACGACACCTGGGGCCATGCCGTCGGCGACGCCGTGCTGTCGACGATCGCCACCCGGATGCGCGAGTGCGTCCACCTGGACGACACGGTCGGCCGCATCGGCGGTGACGAGCTGCTCATCCTGTTGACGAACGTCGGCAGCGCAGAAGAGGTGGTGGAGATCGGCGAACGGATCCGCGCGCTGGCCGCCGAACCGATCCATCAGTTCGGTCTGACGATCCAGACGACGCTGAGCATCGGCGCCGCCTCGTCGCCCGATCCTGACGAGGATGCCGCCGCGGTCACGGCCCGGGCCGATGCCGCCATGTACCGCGCGAAGCAAGCCGGCCGGAACACCGTCGCCATCGACGCGTAGGCACAACGAAAAACCCCGGCCAGAAGCCGGGGTTTTTCTCCAATTGTGGGCGAAGGGGGACTTGAACCCCCACGTCCCGAAGGACACTGGCACCTGAAGCCAGCGCGTCTGCCATTCCGCCACTCGCCCAAAATGACCGGGGGAGCGTATCACGCTTGAGGGGGTGCACCTCAACTCGCGCCCACGGCTCCAGCCAGCCTACCGACGGCCGTCACACCCCGGCCCCCAAGGCCCTGACCAGGTGTAACGGGATTCTCAGAATTCTCATGGTGACGGGGCGTCGACCTGGGCCGATACCATCAGGGGAAGGCATGCGCCGCCGCGACACGCGGCGGTCTCGAGGTAGGCGGTGAGATGAGTAACCAGAGAGGTCTGGTTCAACGCATCGAGCGCAGACTCGAAAACACCGTCGGTGATGCCTTCGCCCGAGTATTCGGCGGATCAATTGCGCCAGCCGAGGTAGAAGCGGCGCTGCGGCGGGAAGCCTCCGCTGGTGTGCAGGAACTCTCGGGCGAACGCTTTTTGGCCCCCAATGAATACGTCATTACTCTCAGTGCATCCGACTTCGAGAAGGTCAGCGCCGATCGCGATCTCACCACGGACACTTTTGCCAAACACTTGGGCGGATACATCCGAGATCAGGGGTGGCAAACGTATGGTGATGTGGTTGTCAGGTTCGAGCAGTCGCCGGGCCTGCATACCGGCCAATACCGTGCGCGCGGCGTCGTCAATCCTGACGCCGACCCCCACCCGTCCAAAGCTAGTACCGCCCCACCACAATCGAACAAGGCGTACACCGCAGAACCAGGAGTACCAGCGATGAGCGACAACCCCACCTACCGCGGCGACCAGGGTCAGGGGCGGCCCGGCGACGACTATTACGACGACCGGTACCCGCGCCCCGACGAGCAGCGCCCCGCCGCCCCCGAGCAGCGCGGCCCGTACCCGCCCGAGCAGGGCGGCTACGCACCTCAGGGTGAGCAGGGCTACGGCCAGCGTCAGGGTTACCCCGACCAGGGGGGCTACGCCTACGGCGCCGGCTACGAACAGCGCCCGCCTGCCGACCGCGGATACGGCCAACCTCCCGGCGGCCAGGGTCAGGGCTATGACCAGGGTTACCGCCAGGGCCCGCCCCCCGGGTACGGCGGTCAGTCCTACGGCCCGCCGCAGGGCGGCGGGTACGGGCAGCAGGCTCCGCCCGCCAGTGACTACGACTACGGCCGCGGACCGGGCCGGCACGAGGACGCCGGTTACGGCCGTCCCGAGCCTCGCCCGGCCTACCCCGACCAGGGCGGCTACCCCGAGCAGGGCGGCTACGGCGGCGGCTACGGCCGTCAGGAATACGGCCAGCCGGACTACGGCCGCGGCTACGAGCAGGGCGGCTACGCCGAGCCCGCCGGGCGCGACTACGACTACGGCCAGCCCGCCGGCGGTGGCTACGGCGGTTACGCCCAGCCGCCCGCCCAGGGCGACTACCCCTCCACCGGGCACGCCGTCACCCTGCAGCTCGACGACGGCAGCGGACGCACCTACCAGCTGCGGGAGGGCGCCAACGTCATCGGCCGCGGGCAGGACGCCCAGTTCCGGCTGCCCGACACCGGAGTCTCCCGCCGGCATCTGGAAATCCGGTGGGACGGCCAGGTCGCGCTGCTGTCCGATCTGAATTCGACCAACGGAACCACGGTGAACAACGCACCCGTACAGGAGTGGCAGCTTGCCGATGGGGACGTCATCCGGCTCGGTCATTCCGAGATCATCGTCCGCGTTCACTGAGGTCGCCGGGGGCCGCAGCTTGGTTGACGCGGGAGTGGCTTCACCCGCGCACCCACCGGCGTCCAAGTATCGTGACGGTGCCGAAGTCGGCCCGGTGCCTGCTGGTATCGCGGGAACGGCAAGCGGGGCACGAGGACGGAGAGGACGCCGGATGCAGGGACTAGTACTGCAGCTGACGCGCGCCGGCTTCCTGCTGTTGCTGTGGCTGTTCATCTGGTCGGTGCTGCGCATTCTGCGCAACGACATCTATGCGCCCACCGGTGCGGTGATGGTGCGCCGGGGCCTGGCCCTGCGCGGCACGCTGCTGCCGTCGCGTCAGCAGCGCTCCGCCGCTCGCTATCTGGTGGTGACCGACGGAGCCCTGGCCGGCACCCGGATCACGCTGGGCACCCAGCCGGTGCTGATCGGCCGCGCGGATGACTCGACGCTGGTGCTGACCGACGATTACTCCTCCACCCGGCACGCCCGGCTGTCGCAGCGCGGTTCCGACTGGTACGTGGAAGACCTAGGATCGACCAACGGCACATACCTCGACAGGGCGAAGGTGACAACGGCAGTACGCGTTCCGATCGGCACGCCGATTCACATCGGCAAGACGGTAATCGAGCTGCGCCCGTGACCCTCGTCCTCCGCTATGCCGCCCGCAGCGACCGCGGCCTGGTGCGCGCCAACAACGAAGACTCCGTCTACGCCGGCGCGCGGCTGCTCGCTCTCGCCGACGGTATGGGCGGGCACGCCGCCGGTGAGGTGGCCTCCCAGCTCGTCATCGCCGCGCTGGCCCACCTCGATGACGACGAACCCGGCGGCGATCTGCTGAGCAAGCTCGACGGGGCGGTCCGCGAAGGCAACTCCGCGATCGCCGCGCACGTCGAACTCGAGCCCGAACTCGAGGGCATGGGCACCACCCTGACCGCAATCCTGTTCGCGGGCAACCGACTTGGGCTCGTCCATATCGGCGACTCCCGTGGCTACCTGTTGCGCGACGGGGAGCTGGCACAGATCACGAAGGACGACACCTTTGTGCAGACCCTCGTCGACGAGGGCCGCATCACCGCCGAGGAGGCGCACAGCCACCCGCAACGCTCGCTGATCATGCGGGCGCTGACCGGCCACGAGGTCGAGCCGACGCTGATCATGCGGGAAGCCAAAGAGGGCGACCGCTATCTGCTGTGCTCCGACGGTCTGTCCGATCCGGTCAGCCAGGAGACCATCCTGGAGGCCCTGCAGATCCCCGACGTCGCCGAGAGTGCCGACCGGCTGATCGAGCTGGCGCTGCGTGGCGGCGGTCCGGACAACGTGACCGTCGTGGTCGCCGACGTCGTGGACCACGATTACGGCGGGCAGACCCAGCCGATCCTCGCCGGTGCTGTCTCCGGGGACGACGACAACGCCGCGCCGCCGAACACCGCCGCCGGCCGCGCCTCGGCCATCACGGCACGCCCCCCGGCCGCCAAGCGGGTGGTGGCCGAACCCGAACCGCCGCCCAAGCCACGCTCGCGGCGGCGGATGATCATCGCCGCCGCGGTCATCCTGCTGCTGGCCTTGGCCGGCCTCGCCGTGGGCCGCCAGATCATCCGCAGTAACTATTACGTCAGCGCCCACGACGGCACGGTCGCGATCATGCGCGGTATCGAGGGGTCGATCCTGACCTTCCCGCTGCAGGAGCCCTATCTGTTGGGCTGTCTCAACGACCGCAACGAGCTGTCCCAGATCAGCTACGGCCAGCCCACCGATTCGCTGGGCTGCCAGCTCATGCGGCTGCAGGACCTGCGCCCCTCCGAGCGCGCGCAGGTCTCGGCCGGGCTTCCGGCAGGCAGCCTCGACGATGCGATCGGTCAGCTGCGCGAACTCGCGCACAGTTCACTGCTGCCGCCGTGCGCACCGCCGCCGACGAGCACACCCACCACCACCCCGGCACCCCCGCCAACCCCGACCCCGGCTCCGAGCGCATCTCCCGCGCCGGGGCCGTCGCCGACCTCGGCCCCAACGCCGGCCCCCATCTCATCCCCGCCGCCGGCGCCCACGTCGACCCCGCCGCTCGTGAGTGCCAGACCTTCACTGGGACCTGCCCCGACGCCGAGTGAAAGTGACACCGCCACAACCGGTTCCGTCGCACCGGCACCCCCGACGAGCCCCGCGCCGACGGTGACGCAATTGCCCGCAGCGCCGCAGAAGCCGGGCACCGACTGCCGGGCGGCGGCATGAGCACCCAACCGCAAGCTCCGGTCACGCTGGCTCCGGTCATGCCGACCCGCCGCAATTCCGAGCTGCTGTTGCTGTGCTTCGCCACGCTGATCACCGTCGTCGCGCTGCTGATCGTCGAGGCCAACCAAGAGCAGGGCATCAGCTGGGACCTGGCCAGCTCCACACTGGCGTACCTCACCTTGTTCGTCTGCGCGCACCTGGCCATCCGGCGCTTCGCGCCCTATGCCGACCCGGTGCTGCTGCCGGTCGTCGCGCTGCTGAACGGCCTTGGCCTGGTGATGATCCACCGCCTCGACCTGATCGGCGGCGCATTGACCACCCAGCGCGGTCCCAGCGAGGAACAGCAGATGCTGTGGACCCTCGTCGGTGTCGTCGGCTTCTCACTCGTGGTCGTGTTCCTCAAGGACCACCGCATCCTGGCCCGCTACGGATACACCTTCGGACTGATCGGCCTTGTGCTGCTTGCCATTCCGGCTGTCCTGCCCGCGCACTTCTCCGAGACCAACGGCGCCAAGATCTGGA
Source organism: Mycobacterium sp. BK086 (assembly GCA_004362315.1). Classification (GTDB taxonomy): domain Bacteria; phylum Actinomycetota; class Actinomycetes; order Mycobacteriales; family Mycobacteriaceae; genus Mycobacterium. The sequence goes on along the minus strand of SNWL01000004.1, from coordinate 1,030,838 downwards.
TTCGCTTCCCGGGCTTCAGTATTCAGCCCGCCGAGTTCTCCAAGATTCTGCTGCTGATCTTCTTCGCTGCCGTGCTGGTGGCCAAGCGCGATGTGTTCACCAGCGCGGGCAAGCACATCCTGGGCACCGATCTGCCGCGGCCGCGCGACCTGGCACCGCTGCTGGCCGCCTGGATCGTCTCGGTCGGCGTCATGGTCTTCGAGAAAGACCTGGGCACCTCGCTGCTGCTGTACGCCTCGTTCCTGGTGATGGTTTACATCGCCACCGAGCGGTTCAGCTGGGTGGTGATCGGTCTGAGCCTGTTCGCCGCCGGCAGCGTGGTGGCCTACTACTTGTTCGGCCATGTGCGGGTGCGGGTGCAGACCTGGCTCGACCCGTTCGGCGATCCCGAGGGTGCCGGCTATCAAATGGTCCAGTCGCAGTTCAGCTTTGCTACCGGCGGCATCTTCGGCACGGGTCTTGGCAACGGCCAGCCGGGCACCGTGCCCGCCGCCTCCACCGACTTCATCACCGCCGCGATCGGTGAGGAGCTGGGCCTGGTCGGGCTGGCCGGTGTGCTGATGCTGTACACGATCGTGATCGTGCGGGGGCTGCGCACCGCGATCGCGGTGCGGGACAGCTTCGGCAAGCTGCTGGCCGCCGGGCTGGCCTCGACGCTGGCGATCCAGCTGTTCATCGTCGTCGGCGGCGTCACCGGACTGATCCCGCTGACCGGGCTGACCACCCCGTGGATGTCCTACGGCGGCTCGTCACTGGTCGCCAACTATGTGCTGCTGGCCATCCTGGTCAAGATCTCGCATGCCGCCCGGCGCCCGATCATCACCAACCCGCACACGTCCATCGCGGCCTCCAGTACCGAGGTGATCGAGCGGGTATGAACACCTCACTGCGCCGCATATCGGTGATGATCATGGCGCTGATCGTGCTGCTGTTGCTCAATGCGACGGTCACCCAGGTCTTCAAGGCGGACGGCCTGCGCGCCGATCCGCGCAACCAGCGGGTGCTGCTCGACGAATACTCCCGCCAGCGCGGCCAGATCACCGCGGGCGGGCAGCTGCTTGCCTACTCGGTATCCACCAACGGGCACTACCGATTCCTGCGCGTGTACCCGAATCCCTATGTGTACGCACCGATTACGGGCTTCTACTCACTGCGCTACTCGAGCACCGGGCTGGAGCGTGCCGAGGACGGCATCCTCAACGGCTCGGATCAACGGCTCTTCGGGCGCCGGCTGGCCGACTTCTTCACCGGCCGCGACCCGCGCGGCGGCAACGTCGACACCACGATCGTCCCGCGCATTCAGCAGGCGGCCTGGGAGGCGATGCAGCAGGGCTGCACCGGCGGTTGCCGCGGCTCCGTGGTGGCGCTGGAACCGTCGACCGGCAAGGTCCTGGCGATGGTGTCCTCCCCGTCCTACGACCCCAACCTGCTGGCCACCCACGACACCGAGGAACAGGGCACGGCGTGGCAGCAGCTGCGCGACGACCCCGCCTCGCCACTGACCAACCGGGCGATCGCCGAGACGTTCCCGCCTGGGTCCACGTTCAAGGTGATCACCACCGCGGCGGCACTGCAGGCCGGGATGAGCGATACCGATCAGCTCACCAGCTCACCGCAGATCCAGCTGCCCAACAGCACGGCCACCTTGGAGAACTACGGCGGTACGCCGTGCGGCAGCGGCCCGACCGCCTCGCTGCGGGAGGCCTTCGCCCGATCCTGCAATACAGCTTTCGTCGAACTGGGTATCCGAGTGGGTGCCGACGCCCTGCGCAGCGCCGCGCAGGCGTTCGGGTTCGACAGCCCGCCAGCGCCGATTCCGCTGGAAGTGGCGGAGTCGACGATCGGCCCGATGTCCGACGCCGCCGCGCTGGGTATGTCGAGCATGGGTCAGAAAGACGTGGCGGTGACACCCTTGCAGAACGCGTTGGTAGCGGCGACGATCGCCAACTCCGGTGTGATGATGCAGCCGTATCTGGTGGACAGCCTCAAGGGACCGGACTTGTCCAACATCGCTACCGCGGCTCCGCAGGAGCAGCGCCGCGCCGTCTCGCAGCAGGTCGCGGCTAAGCTAACAGATTTGATGATCGGCGCCGAGCAGATGACCCAGCAGAAAGGGGCGATTCCCGGCGTGCAGATCGCATCCAAGACGGGTACCGCAGAGCACGGTACCGACCCACGAAACACTCCTCCACATGCCTGGTACATCGCATTCGCGCCCGCACAGAGCCCCAAGGTGGCGGTGTCGGTGCTGATCGAGAACGGCGGCGACCGGCTCTCGGCGACCGGCGGTGCGCTGGCCGCGCCAGTCGGGCGAGCAACCATCGCCGCTGCGCTACAGGGGGCCGCATGAGTCCCCGCGTAGGAGTGACGCTGTCGGGCCGCTATCGCCTGCAGCGCCTGATCGCCACCGGCGGTATGGGCCAGGTGTGGGAGGCCGTCGACAGCCGGCTGGGACGCCGGGTCGCGGTCAAGGTACTCAAGCAGGAATTCACGTCCGACCCCGAGTTCGTCGAACGGTTCCGGGCCGAGGCGCGCACGGTCGCCATGCTCAACCACCCCGGCATCGCCGCGGTGCACGACTACGGCGAGACCGACATGGACGGCGAGGGCCGCACTGCGTACCTGGTGATGGAACTCATCAACGGTGAACCGCTGAACTCGGTGATCAAACGCACCGGCCGACTGTCGCTGCGCCATGCGCTGGACATGCTGGAGCAGACCGGCCGCGCCCTTCAGGTCGCGCACGCCGCCGGCCTGGTGCACCGCGACGTCAAGCCCGGCAACATCCTCATCACGCCGACCGGCCAGGTGAAGCTCACCGACTTCGGTATCGCCAAGGCCGTCGACGCCGCCCCGGTCACCCAGACCGGCATGGTGATGGGCACCGCGCAGTACATCGCCCCCGAACAGGCCCTCGGCCACGATGCCACCGCGGCCAGTGACGTGTACTCGCTGGGAGTCGTTGGCTACGAAGCGGTTTCGGGCAAGCGCCCGTTCATCGGTGATGGCGCGCTGACGGTCGCGATGAAGCACATCAAGGAGACGCCGGCACCGCTGCCCGCCGATCTGCCGCCCAACGTGCGCGAGCTGATCGAGATCACCCTGGTGAAGAACCCGGGCATGCGCTACCGCAACGGCGGACAGTTCGCCGACGCCACGGCCGCGGTGCGCGCCGGACGCCGGCCCCCGCGGCCCAACTCGGCACCGACCATCCGCGCCACCCCGGCGTCGATTCCCGGCAGCTCGCCCCGCATGCCTGCCGCGCCCGCGACCGGCACGCGCCCTCGCGCCAACACCGGCAGCCACCGCCCACCGGCCCCGCGGCGCACGTTCTCCTCGGGTCAGCGGGCTCTGCTCTGGGCCGCGGGTGTGCTGGGTGCACTGGCGATCATCAGCGCCATCCTGATCGTGCTGGCCGACCGCGACCGCAAGGACAACAAGCCGGTGGAGCAGACCGTCACCGATACGGTCACCCCGACGGCCGCCCCGAGCGGTTGGACGGAAGGCCCGGTCACGGGTAATTCTGGAGGGCAGATCGGGCCAATCCGATTCACCGCTGCCAGTGTGGCTATAGCTGCTCTGTGCGAACCGGATCGACACGACGAGAAACCGCGATGACCACCCCACAGCATCTGTCGGACCGCTACGAGCTGGGCGAGATCCTCGGCTTCGGTGGCATGTCCGAGGTACATCTGGCGCGCGACACCCGGCTGCACCGGGACGTGGCGGTCAAGGTGCTGCGCGCCGACCTGGCCCGCGATCCCAGCTTCTATCTGCGGTTCCGCCGCGAAGCGCAGAACGCCGCCGCGCTGAACCATCCCGCGATTGTCGCGGTCTATGACACCGGTGAGGCCGAGACGCCGAACGGGCCGCTGCCCTACATCGTCATGGAGTACGTCGACGGCGTCACGCTGCGCGACATCGTGCACACCGATGGCCCGATGCCCTACAAGCGGGCCATCGAGGTGATCGCCGACGCCTGCCAGGCACTGAACTTTAGCCACCAGCACGGCATCATCCACCGCGATGTCAAACCGGCGAACATCATGATCTCCAAGGCCGGCGCGGTGAAGGTGATGGACTTCGGCATCGCCCGCGCCCTGGCCGACGCCAACAACGTCACACAGACCGCGGCCGTGATCGGCACCGCGCAATATCTTTCCCCTGAGCAGGCGCGCGGCGAGAAGGTCGACGCCCGCTCCGACGTCTACTCGCTGGGCTGCGTGCTCTACGAAATCCTGACCGGAGAGCCGCCGTTCGTCGGCGATTCGCCGGTGGCGGTGGCCTACCAGCATGTCCGCGAGGATCCGGTGGCACCGTCGCAGAAGCATTCGGGCATTTCTCCCGAGCTGGATGCCGTCGTGCTCAAGGCGCTGGCCAAGAATCCGGACAACCGCTACCAGACCGCCGCCGAGATGCGCACGGATCTGGTGCGCGTGCACAACGGGGAATCGCCCGAGGCGCCCAAGGTGTTCAGCGCCGCCGAGCGGACGTCCATGCTCAACGCGCCGGCGGTCCCCTCCCGGGGTGACGACACCGACGAGATCCCGCGGTCAGCGGCCTTTGTGGAGAACGATCGCGCCGCCGGGGGATCGATCGGGCGCTGGCTGATCGTGGTCGCGATCCTGGCCATCCTGACCGTCGTCGTGACGATCGGCATCAACATGGTCAGCGGAAGCCCCCGCGATGTTCAGATTCCCGACGTGCGCGGCCAGTCATCGGCCGACGCGATCGCGGCTTTGCAGAACAAGGGCTTCAAGATCCACACCGAGACCAAGCAGGACAACACCGTTCTGCCGGAAAAAGTCATTGACACCGATCCGCCGGCGGGCTCGATGGCCAGCGCCGGTGACGATATCGCGATCAACGTGTCGATCGGCCCGAAGCAGGTAGAGGTCCCCGACTGCACGACGATGTCTGCCGCTGACTGCACGCAGAAGCTCAAGGATGCCGGGTTCACCAAGTTCAAGCCGACTAACTCGCCGTCGACCCCGGACCAGAAGGACAAAGTTCTGTCCACTGTTCCACCGGCCAACCAGCTCTCGGCGATCACCAACGAGATCACGATCGTCGTCGGCAACGGTCCACAGAACGCCGAGGTTCCGGTGGTCGCCGGGCAGAACACCGACGTGGCCAAGCAGATTCTCACCGCGTCGGGCTTCCTGAACACCGTGCCGGTACCCACTGACAGCTCCGAGCCGGCCGGCAACGTGGTCGGGACCGATCCGGCCAACGGACAGACCGTGCCTCAGGACACCCCGATCCAGATCAAGGTGTCCAAGGGCAATCAGTTCGTCATGCCCAACCTCGTCGGGCAATTCTGGACCGACGCCCAGCAACGGCTGGCAGCACTGGGGTGGACCGGGATTCTCGACAAAGGCGCCGACGTCCAGAACAGCGGTCAGCGCTCCAACGCCGTCGTGACCCAAAGCCCCCCGGCGGGCACCGGGGTGAACTTCAACGCGACGATCACCCTCAGCTTCGCGTCGTAAGGGCGGGCTCACCGCCGCCGAGCGCGTGCCGCACGGTGTCGGCAACCTCCTGCTCGAGGCGGCGCACCAGCGTCTCCTCCGGGGCCTGCCCGCAGTAGCCGAGCCAGTTGGCCAACATCCGGTGGCCGCCCTCGGTCAGGATCGACTCGGGGTGGAACTGCACACCGTGGATGGGCAGCTCCACGTGGCGCACGGCCATGATCACGCCGCTCTTCGTCCGCCCGGTGACCTCCAGCTCGGCCGGGACGGTGTCGGGCAGGATGGTCAGCGAGTGGTACCGCGTCGCCGTGAAGGGATTCGAAAGTCCTTGCAGCACACCTTCATTGGTGTGATAGACGGTGCTGGTCTTGCCGTGCAGGAGCTCGGGCGCCCGATCGACCGTTCCCCCGAATGCCACGCCGATCGCCTGGTGTCCCAGGCACACGCCGAGCAGCGGGGTGGCCGCGGCAGCGCAGGCGCGCACCAGCGGGATCGACGCGCCGGCCCGTTCCGGGGTACCGGGCCCCGGGCTCAGCAGCACTCCGTCGAATTCGGCGGCGACGGCGGCCTCGTCAGCCAGGCGGGCGTCGTCGTTACGCCAGACCTGCGCGTCCACACCGAGCTGGCCCAAATACTGGACCAGGTTGAACACGAAGCTGTCGTAATTGTCGACGACCAAGACCTGCACCCGGCCAGATTACCTGGGCGGATCCACTCAATATCCGACTGGACCGATCGGCTGGGCGTAGCGCATCCGGACCGGTCCGGTATAGCCGGCGACCGTGATGTCGTCGCGGGTCTGCTCGCTGTAGCCCAGCCCGAATCGCACGACGTACTGCTTGTAAAGGGTCACCAGGGGAGCGGCGGCCAGGGCCGCCCGCATGGCATCGGCATCGCCGATCGCGGTGATGGTGTACGGCGGGCTGTAGGTGCGCCCGTTCAGCAGCAGAGTGTTGCCGACACAGCGCGGTGCCGAGGTGCCGATGATGCGTTGGTCCTGCATCTGGATCGCCTCGGCGCCTGCGCTCCACAGCGCGTTGAGCACCGCCTGGATGTCCTGCTGATGGACCACCAGATCGTCGGGGGACGCGTCGCGGGGGAAGCGCCCGTTGGCGTCGCGCTGGGCGTCGGACAGCGTGACGATCAGCCCGGCGCCATGCACCGGATCCAGTCCGGCCTCACCGGCCAGTTCGTCGGCACGCGCCAGCATGGCGGCCAGCGCGGTACCCGCCGATGCCCCGTGGGTCGAGTCGACCTGCGCGGCAAGCCCGTCGCGCTGGGCGTTCAGCCGGTCGACCGAGTTCTGCGCGTCGTGGACCAGGTCGACCAGTCGCGGTGAATCGGCCCGGCGGATCTCGCTACCACCGGAAACACCGTGGGTGGCGGCCAGCAGAACACCGGCGAGCAGGCACACGATCGGGACGCCGAACCGCCACGGCGAGCGCCTGGCACCCGTCGTCGCTGGTGCCGGAGTTGTCGGGTCGCGGCGCCGCTGCGTTAATCTCATAGTCGATCTGCGCACCATCGTCGCAGAAGATCCCGGCCCGAAGGTACCCATGCCCAAGTCCAAGGTTCGCAAGAAGACCGACTTCACCGTCAAACCGGTGAGCCGCACTCCGGTCAAGGTGAAGGCCGGGCCGTCGAGCGTGTGGTTCGTCGTGCTGTTCATCAGCCTGATGCTGATCGGGCTGGCCTGGTTGCTGGTGTTCCAGCTCGCGGCCTCCGGTCTGGACGTTCCGACCGCGCTCGAGTGGATGGCCAAACTCGGCCCGTGGAACTACGCGATCGCCTTCGCATTCATGATCACCGGATTGTTGCTGACAATGCGGTGGCGTTGATCGCGGCGTACACCTTAGAGGATTCGTGCTGTGCGTTCACCGTTTTGAGGCTGGCAACCTTCTGGTCACCCAATCACACGCGTGTGATTCATCCCCATTGTTGATAGCACTTGTGGATAACTGCATCACCCACGGTAGACGCACTCGAGAGCGCCATGCAGCAAACTAGTTGGGGCCCGAAAATCGGGGCCGTCGCAGGTCTTGGCATCGCGGGTATCGTGATGGCTATCGGTTGTGTGACCGTGGTCACAGATCCCCCCGGCCGGATCCTCACCGCGATTGCTGCGGTGGGGCTACTCGGGTTCGCATTCGGATCATGGCGAGCCAGACCCAAGCTGGCTATCACCGGTGACGCGCTGGTGTACCGCGGGTGGTTTCGCGAGCTGACGCTGCGGCGTCCCGACATCACCCTGATCCGGATCACGGAGTTCCGCCGCATCGGCCGCAAGACACGGCTGCTGGAGATCGAGACGACCGCCGACAGGCTGCTCGTGCTCAGCCGATGGGACCTCGGCACCGACCCGCTGAGCGTGCTGGACGCGCTGACCGACGCGGGCTTCGCGGGTCGCTAGCGCCCGTTGAGTCAGAACTGGGAGCGAGATTCCGGCGAGGAATTTCGCTCCCAGTTCTGACTTAACGCTAGGAGATGGTGACGGACTCGATCACGACGGCGTCGTTGGGCCGATCGTTGCGATCGGTGGCCGTCGTGGCGATCGCGTCGACGACCTTCTGCGACTCCGGGTCGACGACCTCACCGAAGATGGTGTGGCGACGGTTGAGGTGCGGGGTCTTGCCGACGGTGATGAAGAACTGGGAGCCGTTGGTGCCGGGCCCGGCGTTGGCCATCGCCAGCAGGTAAGGCTTGTCGAACTGCAGCTCGGGGTGGAACTCGTCGGCGAACTTGTAGCCGGGTCCACCGCGGCCGGTGCCGGTCGGGTCACCGCCCTGGATCATGAAGCCGTCGATGACGCGGTGGAAGACCGCGCCGTCGTAGAACGGCCCGGACGTGCTGCCCGATGCGTTCTGCGTCGAGTACTCCTTGGTGCCCTGAGCCAGTCCAACGAAGTTGGCGACGGTCTTGGGGGCGTGGTTACCGAACAGCGCGATCTTGATGTCGCCGCGGTTGGTGTGCAGGGTCGCGGTCGCGGTTGCAATGGAGCTAGTCACGGGATCTGAGTCTGCCACTACCGCCGAGTGCCCCAACTCGCGGCCACCCCCCGGGTGGCTGTGGCAGTGTTGAGACCACCAATCAGCTGCCAGTGTCGGGAGACTTCGATGGGCCGCAAGACTGAAGCCAAACTCACCTCGCGCGAGCGGCTCAACCGCGGACTGCACTACACCGCAGTCGGTCCGGTGGACATCACCCGCGGCGTGGTCGGTGTCAGCGCCCATGGCGTCGAATCGGCCGCGAGCGCCATCAAGCGACGGGCCCGGGAAGCGCGCGCCGTGCGCGACGAGGTCGCCGGCGAGGCCGAGGCCGTCAAGCAGGTCGTCGCGGAGTTGCCGCACCTGCTGCAGGAGGCCCGTAAGTCGCAGCACCGCAGGCGCCGGCGGCTGTTTCTGTTCGGGTTCCTGGGGCTCGCATTGGCCGGCGGCGGGGTGGCGTTCGCCATTGCGCGTCGCTCCGCGACACCAGAGCCATCGCCGCTGCCGCCGAGCGTGGACGTGGCGCCGAAAATCTGACGCGGTAGCCGGCGCGGACGGGCAGGTTCACAAAGCTGTGAACTCGCTGAGTTCAGTTGCGTGCCAAGAGCATCAGCGAACGGTCCTCCGCCCGTTTGCGGGCGAGTCAATTTCGCGTTTGCTGAATGTTCAAATATCTAGGAAGCGGAGCGCTCATTTGGTCATGGGACGCCCTGCGCGGGGTGCACAATTTCGTCATGGGTTGGGGGATCCTGTCTCGCAGGAAAGCCAGGTGCGGGATATGCAATTGCCCGCAGACGGTGTTCGTTGGCCGGGACACATTCACGTGCCGCCAATGCAAGAAGACGCTGCCGATACGGCTGGCGATCCCGGTGGACAAGCTCACACACGCCTGACCCTGTTTGATTGTGGAGCCTAGGAGATTCGAACTCCTGACATCTGCCTTGCAAAGGCGAATCACCCTGCAGTTCGGGGGGTTCCACGTTGGCCGACGTGCCGAAATACGCGACTGTAGTTAACAGCAGTTATCTGTAACTGTGGGCAGATTGTGGTCACCGTGTGGGCGTCACGCTCACATCAGGGTTAATTGTTCGAACGATTTACCCCTGTCGAGGTAATCGAGCGCGGCTTCGAGATGCTGCCGGCTACGAATGACCTTCGCGCCGTTGGCTATCAAGAGCTTGTTGCCGGGGGCTGCGTCGAACAGCTGCAGTGCTAGCACTAGCTGGTTCCGTTGCAACGCATATTCGCCGGCGGCCAGTGTGCCACCCTTCTCGCCTGCTTCTACGACGACGAGTGCCCGACTCAACTCCGAGATAACCGCATTACGAGTCATCGCACCCGATGCAAACCACTTTTGGTCTGGTGCGAACTGCGATACGACCAGCGCACGCGCGGGGTCCCACAAGTCACTGAACTCGCCGCGCCGGACTCTGAAGTGGTTGATCCCTTCGGCGAGCACGATGACAGTCGTGCCCCCGGCTGCGAGGGCAGCTGAATGTGCAGCGAGGTCGACCCCTTTCGCGTAGCCAGACACCACGCAGTAGCCGCGCCTGGCGGCTGCGTCAGAGCATGCATGCGCCGCACGCAGCCCCTCGGCACTCGCCTGACGTGAACCGCACACGCCTATTGCGCGCCGCCTAAGCAGCTCGATGGGACCTTTGGAGAAGACCGCTGCGGGGGCCTGCCTGGATGCAGCCAAGGCGTCCGGGTAGTTCTCCTGACCAAGGAGGACCGCGTCGACCCCGCTGTCGAAAAGTTCCTCAGCTTGATCCTCGACAAGCTGGCGCTCTGCGGGCTGTAGCACATCAACAACTTGTTCGAATGCGCGGAGGCCGCCAGTTCTAGCTTTCGCAGAGATAGTCCTTTGTCCCCCGCCGAACTTTGTGGCCGCAATCGCGTACTGAAGCCGCATAAGCGAGTCGGTGCCCATCGCTCACCTCCTTGGCACGCGGGCGAGAGTCTACGTCCTATTCGAACATACTTTCGAGTACCGACAAATCCGCGTGTCGGGACTGAGGTATGCCGGGCTCCCGAGCGACGATATAGGACGACAAACCCACCTAGCAGGCTTCATGGTCATCAGAGACTTATCCCAGAGCGGCCCCACCAACGGCGGTGGTGCATATGTCACCGAGTACCGCCACGAACCGGGATCAACCGGTGGACACGTACTGCACGTTGTCGGGCCGCAGGGCGCCATCGACCAGGTCAAGCTAACCGACTCCAGCTACACGCCTAGAAGGGCGTTTATCGATCACCATTCGCTAGACGGCGCTGGAGCTCAGCCGACCGCCGCCACATCCACCCTTCTGCAACTCCTGCAGGGCGTTGTCATTCTCCCCTGCAGGAATTCGGTCGATTACGCGATCGCACTTGATTGGTACAACAAGATCGTCGACGAACGCCTTGGCGGCCACACAGACCTTGCGGACTTGGTCCATCGTGGCAAGTACTGGTACAAGGCCGATGCCGAGAACCAGGGCAACGTCGGCAGAGCCGTCTCCGGCGAGTTAACTGAGTTCATCGCACAGCACCCTCTCCTGAAAGGCGTTGACGCGATTGGATCGGTTCCGGGTCACGACTCGCGTGTGCCGAGTTTTGGCGCGCGCGTTGCTGCGACTGTGGCCCGCGACCTCGGTAACGTTCCTGTCGTCCGCTGCGAATCGACACAGGTGTTCCGCGCGCCCGCGAAAAGTTTGGAACCTGCGCAACGCGCCGACGCGCTCCATGAGCAGTTTCATTGCCCCGTTGATGTTTCCGGTCAATACATATTGATCGTCGATGATGTGTACGGCAGCGGTGCCACGGCAGAGGAGACCGCGCGTGCTCTTCGCGCCGCCGGCGCCATCCGCGTGGCCGCCATAGCGGCCGTCAGGACAATGAAGTTTCGTTAGAACGCCCAGTCCTCGTCTTCAGGCCGAGGTACGCCGGGGGCGCGCACCTGTTCAAGCAATCTAGCCACGTTGTCTGCCGCTGTCCGGACTAGCGCGGTGTCGACGACGAGGGACGTGCCGGCAAGCTGCCCGGTGATGTTCGCGAGGTCAAGCAGGTCTTGGTCAGACCACGCCTGCGCCAGGTTTGAAATCCGGACTGCCGCCGACGTCAAGGTCGCCTGCCAGTCAGCCAGAAGGACGGCGTCCACTAGGAAAGATTCCAGTACGTCTCGGATATCCACGACGGGCTCGAACAACTGAGCTGACTCACGCATACTGATCCTAAGAATATTCTGGATACGTATTTGAAGACTACTGCCTAAATACATAGAGCCAACAAAGACGCGCCGGGATGGTGGTGGCAGTGACAGATGAGTCGGGGGTCAAACTCGACGCGAACTTGGTCGCGGCGAAGGCGATCAAAAAACCTGCCGCGCTGAGTTGGCCGCTACCGGTCGATCGACGGCTTGATCAGTTGGTCGAGATCGCCAACAGCGCAGGGGCAAACGTGCGGCGCAATGAGCTGGCCGCGGCGCTAGTCGTCGCGGCGTCAACCGACCCGGAGCAGCTGCTGCAGTTGGTTCTACAGTGGCGCAAGCGCCTGGTCCGGGACGTCGTCATCGGGGTCGACGCGGCCGCGCAAGTTCTCGATCTACCCCGGCACGGCCCGGGGCGCCGATCCGCAGCGGGCTGACGGGTAGCACCGGGCCAGATGCCGAACGAGTGTACGAAGACACCGGCCGCGACACGCCGAATGCTGTCGGTACCCACCGCTAAGCTGTCAGTTGGCGGGAAGACTGTCCCGCCCATGGAAATGCCGAGGCCCTGCCGAAGCGGACTCCAGCAGGGCTCGGGGATGTCTTGGTAGGACAATCACGAGTCTAAGCGAAACGCCGACAAATGGCAGCATCCCGGCGGAATCGTGGCTGTGGATCCGGGTCGCTCAGCGGCCTCGACACTTCCTTGTCCAACAACAGGAAGGTCGACAATTGAGCGACGCCGACGACAACAACCACAACCTGCCCACCGGGACGGGTGAGTTCATCGTGTACAAGACCACCGACGGTCACACGCAGATCCAACTGCGGGCGGTCGAGGGCACCGTCTGGCTGACGCAACGCGACATGTCCGAACTCTTCGACAAGAGTGTTTCGACGATCAGCGAACACATCAAGAACGTCTACGATGACGATGAGTGCAGGCCGGAGGCAACTTTTCGGAAATTCCGGACAGTTCAGAGCGAAGGTGGCCGTGAGGTCACGAGGTACATCGAGGCGTACAGTCTTGAGCTGATCCTGGCTGTCGGCTACCGGGTCCGTTCAGTGCGTGGTGTCCAATTCCGCCAGTGGGCGACCACGGTGTTGCGGGAATACCTCGTCAAGGGGTTCGCCATGAACGACGCCAAGCTCAAGGACCCCGCCGGCCTGGACTACTTCGACGAACTGCTCGAACGGATCCGCGACATCCGGGCATCCGAGAAGCGGTTCTACCAGAAGATCCGGGACATCTTCGCTCAAACCAGCGTGGACTACGACTCCACCAGCCCCGCCGCCACACGGTTCTTCGCGACGATCCAGAACAAGCTGCTGTATTCCGTCACCCGCCATACCGCAGCCGAACTGGTGTGTGCCCGGGCGAAGGTCGACGAGCCCAATATGGGGTTGACCACGTGGAAGGGGGCCGTTGTCCGCAAGAGCGACGTGACCATCGCGAAGAACTACCTCACAGAATCCGAGGTCGCCCAGCTCAACAGGATCACCACGATGTTCTTGGACTACGCAGATGAACGTGCTCGCCGGCGGCAGCAGGTCACGATGGACGAATGGGCCACCAAGACCGACGAGTTCCTCGCGTTCAACGAGCACGACGTGCTGACCAACAACGGCAAGATCTCGTCGGACAAGATGAAGGCCATCGCCGAGGACCGTTACGCCACTTTCGACAACAACCGCAAAGCCGCGGAACTGGAAGCGGCCGAGCGTGAGCACATCGAAGAACTGGAGTCCGTGATGAAAGACGTCGCACCGCTCAAGTAGGCAGAGTTCTTCGCCGCCAACAACGTAACTGCTGCTCAGGGTGGCGGGTGCCGCTAACAACGGTCCCGCTGCCCGTGGACAGGAGATCGCCCGCCGTCGATGTTCGCACTGGTGCTTTTGTCTCGACACCACGTTTCGCGGCCCGTTTACGGCTCGGTGCCGACGTCCTCGGCCATGCGGTGCTCGACCAACTTGAGGACCGCTCCACCGGAGGCGGCCGTGCCGCGCACCGGGCCCCCGCAGCCGGATTGATGAGACGACGGGTCACGGCGAATCCTTCAGCCAGACAGCGAAGCGGCAGACGTATCCGTTCTCGTTCCTGTTGCGCACGTGGTGCACTTCGGAAGCAGTGAGGACGTGCGGGTGCGGATCAGGAATTGCGGCCGTGCCAATCGTCGAGTTCGGCACGTTCCCGGCGCCGCTCCATCCGCGCTTCGATCTGCCGCTGATATTCAGGCTCGTCGTCCATCAACAGCCCACACAACCGAAGGCAGTCCGGGCAGGCGTCGTCTTCGTCGGTATCGAATTGCATCGAGAAGATGACGCGCACCCGCCGACCACACACGACTTCCGGTGCAGCCCAGGCGTATTCGATGAAGGCAGTTTCCTTGCTGTCTGGGTTGAATCTGATCAGCGGCAGGTGTTGCCGTTCCTGATCGGCCAGCAGCACCGCGTGCACCACGCCGTAATCGTCGGGAACCTCTGGGTATAGCCGGTGGTCCTCACTATCTCGCCGCATCTCGAACCGTTTCACCGCCGCGCGGGAATTCGGGACCTTCACAGGGGTCACCGTAAACCCCGAATCAGATATCGTCGTCGACGGCGCGGCCGAGATACCCGAACCTGAGGTAGATCCGCGCACTCACGCCGGCGGTTCGGTCGCTGACTCCGTGCCGGGTTCCAATGGTCCGCTGACGGTGTACTTGCCGAATTCGACATCGCGGCTCATCTGTCCATACTCCGCGACGGTCCTCCCCGTCCGCAGGAACGCCGGATTCACCTCGACGGCGAGCACCTCGTCCGCGGTGACTGGGTTTTCGGCGTAGTCCTTGGCCATTTCGGCGTATTCAGCGTCGGTAAATCGCTCGCGGGCCATATCGCCATGATTCCCGTCCATCGGCGGAATAGCCAAGGCATTTCGAGGCAAAGGAATCAGCTCTTCCAAGCCTGTCGGATATGCCGATGTGGGACGGTGCGCGACTATTGCCCGGGGAGGTGACCCCTTCACCTCTAGCCGCTACGTTGTCTAGGTGAGATCCCGCCGCGAGGTAGCAACGCCGTGGATGAACTCATCTGAAGCGGCCACCTACGCCCAATCCCGCGGATTCCCCACAGTCACGGCCGACACCATTCGACGCCACGCGGGAACCACAACACGCCTGCTGACCGCCTACACGGCCGGGAGGCACCGCATTCGCGTGCGCAGGGAAGACGTTGATCGCTGGCTGGAGACGCGTCCATGGAATCAGTACGGCCCGTACCGTGACGCGCCCCCGTGAGCTGAGCTGACTAGGTTTGGTTCCATGACGACATGGCTCACCAAACGGGAGGCCGGCGACTACGCCCGCGTGTCGGAGTCCACGATTACGCAAGCGGTAAAAAAGGGCGAGCTCCCCGCATACACGATGCGCTCGGGAACGCAGTACCGATTCCGGGCGGAAGACATAGACAAATGGCTGATGTCTAAACCGTGGCAACCGAAGTACTACGGTCCACACCTGCTCGACTGAGTGCGGTTCAGCTCAGGTCTTCGGGGCAGACGGATGCGAGTCTGGCGCGCGCCATCCGCTCAACGGCGGCAAAGGTCTGCGGATGAAGCGCCGGTATGACGGCCATCCCGTACCGCTTCTGCATGGCGACTTGGAGTCGTTGGTGGGTAGCCGGGATGCAAATAGTCATCGGAAAGTTGCGTTGGCAGCGGCGTAGGTCGGCGAAGGGATCGGCGTTCTTGACGATGTGGCCGTTAGCGATGCCGAACGTCGCGGCGAACGTCCACGACGGGTGCTCGACCATCAAGTTGGCCAAGACGTGGGTGCAGTAGAAGCCACTCGGGGTATAGGAAATGCCGCACATACAGGTTGGGTCGTCCGCGGTGTGAAAGCACTTGGCCTCGAACCACACTGCCCCCTTGGAGGTTCGGTTGTGTTCGATCGATCGGGCTGCCGCGATGGGATTGGAGAGCAGGCCGATGTCACCGCCGTACTTGTCGAGATGCCACACGCTCCAGCCGAACAGCTGGGGAAGCTGGTCCATGACGTGGCCGCCGTCAGGCAGTAACGGTTCTGCGCGTAGGTCGTCGAGGAACTGTGCGCTCGGGGTGTTCCGCAGATCGGTACGAATGACATCGTGGACGCCTTGCAGCGTCGCTTCGGTCACCTCCGACATCGTGACGTTGACGCCGTAGCGAGAACGCAGCTCGCCAGCGATCGAGGATCCCGGCATGACGACAATTGCCAAGATCGCGTATCTAGCTGCTCGCATGGCGGTGTCCGGCAAGATCGGATCGGGCGCGGCGTCGCCGACCGCGACTCCGAACGTCATCGCCATGCGCTCGGCCCCGAAATCATCCGTGCCCCAACGCCATCGCTCTACGGCCTCAGCAGGGTTCGAATCGAAATAGACACCGCAATCACAAATGTGCGAGAGCTCGAGCGCATCTTGGCGATGCGAGCACACCGATTCGACGATCCGGCCGCCACCTCGGACCGGGGTTCCCTTGTGGTACGGACTCAGAAGTCGCGTTGTCGCGTCGAGATGCCATAAGCGCCAGCCGAACCGCTTCGGATACTTGTCCATCACATGGCAGCGGCTCACGAGCGGGTTGACCTTCGCCCGTATGCATTCAGCCGCACGGTGTCGTCCGCCGACACGGTGACGAACGGTGCGACGCGCTCATCCCACGGCAGGCTGAATTCTGGCCCGGACCACCCGTCGGGGCCTCGCCAACGCCGGCCTGATGCGATCCAATGCGAGACGCGTACGGGCCAGCCCGCGGTGAGCGCCTCAAGCCGCAAGCGTTTGGAAGACTTCGGGTTTGGCGGCGGATCACCGTGGACGCAGTCAGCGTCACCTCGACACGTTCCGCCGGCGCCGTCGTCGTGAGAATACCGCCACCGCGGGTCACCACTCCTGGCGTACTCGGACTCGGCCCAGGGCAGCAACGACGCATAGATCCCGGGGACCGAGGCGACGAACTCGGCACCACCTTCGGCGTCGTCGACATATCGGGGCATCAGGCGTTCTCCCAGCGCACACTCGCTGCGGCCGCCGCCTTCGCTGACTTCCGCGACTGAACCGGAGGCATGTCGGTCTTCACCTGCTTGAGCAGTCGCGCGATCGACGCGTCCACCAGCCGTAGTTCGGCTGAGAACTTCAACGCCGTCTTGTCGTCGGAGCTGGTCTCATACCGGCGGCGCAAGTCGACCTTTCGGTCGATCGCCTCTGCGATCAATTCGCGCACCGCAACCTCTGCCGTCGACCACCGCAGCGGCTTGCCCAGCCTGCTAGCGTTCGACGCCAGCTCCTGATCGAGACCACTCAGGACCGCAAGCGCTTCCGCGCAGTGGCCGGCCTGAGTCGCGCGCTCGACCGTAACGTTACGGTCCGCGTTACTCTTCGCGCCCCGACGCCGATGCGCCTTCTGCTTGCACGCCGGCGTGCAGTACTTCGACCGCGGCGTCCCGAGAAACCCATCCCCGCAGGTGGAGCACTTCACGACATCGGTAGCCATCAAGACCGCCTCGAGGATTCCGGCGCGGGCGCACCGGCCGAAAAGCATCGACCCCGGGGCCCCGAAACTCTCCGATTATGCGTGCGGGGAGCATTTTTCACAGGGCGATGCGGCAGGGGCTGGGCACCCCCGGGGGGAGGGGGTGCCCCTGGCCTTGTTGCATGAAGATCGGCGCGGCGGCGGCCGCGGTGCCGTCGGCGGTGGCGGTCAGGATTGCGCCGTAGAGGCAGACGGGGCGCCAGAGTTTGCGCCAATCGGTCGCTGGTCCGATGACGGGATATAGCCCTGGCCGGCCAGGCCGAGGCGCACCAATCGCGTAGTCGCGGGCCGGAGCTCGGTCGAGGCCGATGAAGAACAGCGCGCTGACGATGAGCAGCACGATGGTGGTGGTGATGACTGCGTGTGTGTTCATGGTCGGGGACTGAATCAGAGGGGCGTGCAGACGCGGTTCGTGATGTTTGTCGGTTCCAGAGTCTGCACTGCCTCCGCGCGCGTTCACCTCTCACACCAACCCGTGTAGCAGTTGGGTGTACAATCTGTAATGCAAGCAGGAAAGCCTGCTTGTGGGCGCGCAGCCGATCTGCGTGGCCCATTGAAGTGCAGACGGGAACGTCCCGTCTGGCGCCGGCGGGATCGACCCGCCTGAAAGTGAAGGAAGTGACAAGTGTCATCACACCTGACCAGCGCGCCCGTGGCCATGGGCAGCGCCGCAAGCATTTGGCCAGATAGGAGGTGGTCGAACAAATGACCGTTTCGTCGCTCGAGTCCTTCCGGCACGGATACGAAAAGCGTGAAGAACGCCAATCCGAAGTCGTGCAGGTGAAGTTCACGCCAAGCGAGCTGGCCGAACTCGACCGCCTGCTGCACTGGATGAAGGCCAACGGGTCGAACCCGACGCGTTCCGGCATCGTCCGAGCTCTGGTCGTCGACGGTCTCACTGCTTTCCGGGAGGAAATCGGCGAGGCATAGGACCACACCGGGGCGGCCGCCCCCGATGGGATCGCGCAGCACTTCAGCTGATCGGTCTGCCGAAGCGGTTCAAGGAGGTAGCCGTGGACACGGCCGCCGAAAAAGTAAGCGATGAAGATCCACATCCGAAAGACGAGGTAGCGGAGAAGCCCGGGAACGACCGGGTGGATGGCGACACGGGTGACGTCGTCGAGCAGTTCTTCAGCAAGCACAAAGAACACAAGAAGTCTCTGTTCGGGCACGTGGGCCGCATGGCGGCCGGGGGCTTGGTTCTCGGATCGACCAAGGCGTTGGGTCAGGCAGTCACGGGCCGCGTCATCGAGAATCCACCCGATTGGGTCCAGCATTTCATCGACATGCTGCACTAGCGGTCGACCTCGGCAGAGACCTTCAGCACGTCTGGAGCCGCCCCGCGGAAGCGCGGGGCGGCTCAGTGTGTTGTCCGGAGAGTTCACTCGTCTGCATCCGAACCGTTTTCAAGATCGCTAGCGGGTGTGTCCCAGCGGCTCGAATGTGTCGTTACCGATCCGGCGAATGTTGGAGTCGGCGGTGCCGGGAGTGGCGACGGTGCCGCCTGTACCGGCACGCCTAGGCGGTGGCCGGAGTCGTCGACGTCGCGGTATCGGCCCCTCGGGTTGACCTTGCGCGAGACGGTGTTCCTGCCCGTGCCGGTGGTCGCCGGGGCTGGTTCCGGGCCTTCTGCGAGGAGCCTGTTGATTTGTGCCGTTGTGGGACACCACATTCCGGAGTCGTGCCGGATGAGCCACACAAGCCGCTCCGCGGGGTCGTTGGGCCACGGATATGTGGGCTGCGAGGAGCGCCAATCTGGCGCAACCAACTCGAGCCGACGGTGGAAGAACAGCCGCGCCTCGGCGTCCTTCACAACGTTATCGTCGCCACAACGCCGGCGGTCGAACTCCTGGCGCCGGTACAACACCAGCTGGACTTCACGGATCTCGTTGTATGCCTGCGCCGAGGCGTTGATGGACCGCCAGGCATCCGTGGTGCCTGCCTCGATCGCCTCTGCCGCCGTATTGACATCCGCGCCAAGCTGTTCGACATATGTCGTCAAGTGGAGAAGAAGCGTGGAGAGTCGGGATGCCAGCTCGGTTATCAAGTTCTCGGCTCGTTCGTCGACGAGCTCGATGATCTCGGTTCGGGCCCCGAACTCCAACTCCCGCAGCACCTGGATCCGCACTTCGTGATCAGACTTCCCGAGGCGGCGACTGACTTCGTTGTCCAGCCATTCGTCGGTGACGTCGCTCGGTGTCGACGGCCACGCCAGGACGGATTCGGCCTCGGCCCGGAGGTCGAGGGCGAGTTTCACGGCGCGGTCCGCGGTTGCTTCCAATGCGTCCCATTCTGGAATGACGGTGTCGATCAGATTTCGAAGCAGGACTGCGGATCCGACAAGTGCACCCGACGGCGGCATGGTCGCAGCACTGATGATCGGATGGCGCGGAGCCACCCACGCCGCGGTCATCGGGCATTTCCTTCGTCGTCGATGTACCCGCGCCGGTGCGCCTCCGCAAGGCCTTCGTTGGTGGCCGGTCCCGTGGCCTGAGGGAACCGCTTCTGCGGTGGCTGATCGTCGACGCGCTCGCCCGATATCGGCGGTGCCGGCGGTGACTTGGGTGGTCGAACGCGCGTCACCAAAGCGGCCCAGTCCTCGTCAGACAGGGCCTTGAGATGCTCCTCGAAGACTTCAGCTAGTTCGATCATTTTCCCGTTCCTTCACGTATCGGACCACTGCCGTGAGCCTGAAAAGGAGTCGTCCGCCTATCAATTCACCACCAAGGTCAGAGCGGTACCGACGCACGTTCCTCGGCGAGCACTCCAGGATCTCTGCCACCTCCCGGGTTCCGATCAGGATCCCGTCCCCCAATGATCCACTCTCAGCATGATTTTCATGTCCCCCCGGGGACAAAGTGCTGGCCAGGTCAAGTTTCCTAGCCAGCGGCTTCATCCAGAGCGGCACTCGCCAACCCACTCGATTGCGCAGGCTGATCGCGTCAATCACTGCGAATAGCGCCATTTCCACCTCGTCGTCCGAGAGTTTCATCAGTGCGTCTCGTGTCTGGTCATTTGTCTTGTTCGGTGAGGGGATTGGCGCACTTAGGTTCGGTGAAGTCGGCGTACACCGTCGTGTCGTCGATGATCTGGATCGCTCCGGGATGGATTCGCGCAACGCACGGAATGGCGCGTGTGACACGCGCTTTAGTGCGCTCGTCGATCCGGCAGCAAGGCTCACCGCTCCGGGCGCCGCACGTGGAGCAATGCTCGTCGAGAGCGCCGCCGGCGTACGCGGCCGCGACGGGTCGACGGCCGGTCATGACGCGACCCCGGTGGTCTGGCATTCGAGGCACTGGTCGACGTGGAGAGACTTGTTCCTGATCAGTGCCGCTCCGCATGCGCAGCGGCGATGGCTGCAGCGAGTGGCAGGTTCGATCGGCTTGCCGTCAGGCCCGACGACCCACCCCTCGTCGCACATCAAGCAGTCCTTGAGCGCGTTCGCTTCCGTCTCCGCCCTTAGCCTCTTGTCTTCGCGCTGTTCGGCGGCGAATGCCTTGCTAGCGTCGCGACAGCCACCGCACGGCGGCACGTCCTCGTCCCGGACGATGTGGCGGTGCCGGGGGCAACGTCGGCGGGATCTGTTGCTGTTTGCTGTTTCTGGCGAGATGGGCCGCGGTTCGGGCGGCCGGGGAACGCCGCCGCCTTCTCCCCCTTCTTCAGGATTCTTACCAAAAGGAACAGGCGCCATTTTCGGCGAGGTACCGTGCCCGTTCTGGCGAGGTACCTCGCCCGTTGCGGCGACTGATACGCCGATTTCGGCGAGTGGCAGGTCAGCGCGGTTCGAGACCTCGCCCGTATCGGCGACTGGCAGGTCAGTGCTGTTGTCGGTGTAGGCCGGTCGATAAGCCAGTGACTGGTCGGTCAGCGGCGGGAAATGCTTTGCTGCAACGGCTTCGCCCAATGTCCGCAGGGCGGTTCTGACACCCTTCACTGATAGGCCAACCTCACAGGCAATGCCGCTCTGCGATGTACGCCACCACCGCTGCCCATCTCGTGCTACGCGCCCCGGGCCGTCGGTCGAGCACCTGTATCGGATGTGAGCGAGCACGATCGCCGCGGCCGCACCGTGCTGCTTGACTTCATCCGGTACGACCCTGATGAACGTCAGAGACCCGGCGCGCTGCTGTTCCGGCGTCAACTTTTGTCACCACCGTCCTTGCCAACGAGGTCGGGAGAGGCTGCCGATGATTCGCGCCGGATGGGCCAGGGCACGCCGAAGCGGCTTACCGGTTACGAGGTTGCGGCACCGCTCGCCGGCGACGGCGCTGCAGTACGCGCAGGGCACCCCGAACGGGGTCAGTAGAGCGCCGGCCCGCGCGGGCAGGCCGGTCTCCTCCTCGTCTGCCGGCGTCACGTTAGCCAAGGATCTCGCTGCGCTGGTTGATGGCGATATCGAGCAGATCCCGCAGTGCCAGCGCTTGTTCAACCGTGAGAAACCCTCCTGCTTCCTGTCCGGTGAGGACCGATCGCGCGTGAACACAAATCTCATCGGGCATTCGGTCAGATGTGTCGACGACGACGTAACAGGTCAGCTCCGTCTGATCAGTCGCCATGATCGAGTGCTCGCAAGCGGTCGAGAAGTGCTCGGTCTCGCCAGCACTGTCGTGGCCCCGGCACCACGACGGGCATCCATCCTGCGGCGTTTCGACCGCGGTACAGGATGATGTCGCTTGGCTCATCGCGCCACCGCCTGGGCGTCGGCGAGGCAATCCAATGCGGCCTTCAAGTAATCGCCGGCGTTCCCTGGTGCTGTTCGGAACGCCGCATACGCCTCCCGCACAGCAGCTTCCGCGATTGCCAGCCAACTACTCGGAGTGGTTTTGCCGGCCCATTGATCGGCTAGATCGGCGGGAGTCAACAACGCTGTGGCGACCGTGCGGGCGTCATCGGAGCTGTACTCGTTGCCGTCGCCGAGGTGCACGAACGGGCCTTCGGCTGAATTCACGATGATGGCGCCGTCTGGCGACTGGCTGGCGACGACGACGCGAACGTCGTAGTCGATCTCCTCGGGGAGCGACATGAGTGTCGACCACACAAGCCGACACGCGCTCCCTTCGTAGGTTTCCCATTCCTCGAGGCGCGCCGGGTCTGCGCCGGGAGGCAGCGCCACGTCGGGGGTGTGGGTTATCGTCATGGTCGGGACTTCCTCTCAAATGCGGGTTGGGTGTTCTGCAAGCCCTCGGACGCGGTGGCAGCCGCGCCGGGGGCATTTTCTTGTCCGGGCCGAAGATCCGCGCGGTCACGGTCGGGCAACAGGCCTAAATCGGCGTGATCCCTCTGGGGAAGCATCAGGCCGCGTCACCACCAATCCTGTTGTCGGCCAGAAACTTCAGGACGTCGGCTCTGAGGTAGCGAACTCTGCCTCCAATCTTCACGTAGGGGATGCCGCGACGGCGGTATCGGTCCTGGGCCAGGGCGTCGGCTGTCGTTTGTACGACCCTGGCGACCTGGTTCGACGTGGCGATCGCCGGCAGGGTCTCCTCGTCTACGAGATTCACCATTGGATGTCCTTTCCATCTCAAATGAGATCCAAATGATCTCTCTAGAGTTAGAGATGCATCACAATTTATGGTGAGGTCAAGTGAATCGCGCAAGCGATCCAAATGATCGCTTATCGTTTGAAGCGTGGATCCTGAAGAATCGGAAGCGCCGAAGGCGCTCACTAAGAACCCGCTCGGCGCGACGGGCGACATTGTCGCGGCCAACGTCGATCGGCTACGCAACGAACAGAACCTCACGTTCGCTGCCCTCGCTGAACGACTCATCGACATCCAGCGCCCGATACCCACGCTTGGGCTGAGAAAGATTGTCGCGAAGACCCGGCGCGTAGATGCTGATGATCTGGTGGCTTTAGCTGTGGCTCTTGGTGTTTCGGTGCCAACACTGATGATGCCGGCCCATGTGGACGAGAGCACAAGGGTGTCCATCACGGGCTCCACGAGCCCCGTTACCGCGCGATCGGCATGGTATTGGTTGGCGGGTCATGACCCGCTGCCGTCAATGATGACCCCTGAGTGGGGTTTGCAGAAGTTTCGAGCATTCGCCTGGCCCACATTCGTGGAAGCTGACCACGACCGCGACATGCTGAGACAGACCGATCTAGAGTTGCGCGCTCAGGGGGTGCAGAACCTTGGCGACGATTGACAAGTACCAAACGGCCACTGGCACAACTCGTTACCGAGTTAGGTACCGGACCCCGGATCGCCGGCAGACTGACAAGCGGGGCTTTAAGACGAAACGGGACGCGGAGGCTTGGGCCAATCAGCTCGAGGTCGACAAGCGGCGCGGGGCGTACGTTGCGCCGGCGGCGGGCCGCGTGCAGCTGGGAGAGTACGCGCGTGAATGGCTGGGCTCGAAGCACAAGCTGAAGCCGTCGACCACGGCTCGGTATCAGGTGGTGCTGGACACGTTCATCGCCGACCACGCAGCGGTGGCGATCGCTGACGTCAGCCGGCAACTCGTGCGGGAATGGGCCGCCGATTTGAACCGCACCCACGCGCCAGCGTCGGTCCACAAGACGATCGGGGTGCTGCGCCAGGTGCTCGCGATGGCGGTAGCCGAGAACCGGTTGGTGGTGAATCCGGTTGATGGGGTGGAGCTGCCTGCGGTGGAGTCGGTCGAACAGCGGTTCCTGACTTTGGAGCAGCTGCACTCGCTAGCGGCGGCGGCCGAGGGGAATCGGCCGCTGGTATACGTGCTGGGGACGTGTGGACTGCGGTTCGGAGAAGTGGCGGAGCTTCGTTGGCGCGATGTTGATCTGGACCGGTTGGCGATCAGGGTGGCACGCTCGGTGACTCTTGTCGATGGCGTGTTCGAGGTCGGCACTCCGAAGAACGGGAAGGGTCGCACGGTGAGCCTGCCGGCGTTCGTCGCCGACCTCCTGGCGGCGGGGGAGGCCGACGCGTTGGTGTTTCCCGACAGCCTGGGTCGCCACATGCGCGGGACGAACGTGCGCCGGCGGTGGTGGTCAGACGCCGTCGCTGCGGCCCGGCTGTTTCCCCGCAGCGAGAAGAACGCGGCCGGGGAGCCCGTCACCGTGTACGACTTCAAGCTCCACGAGCTGCGGCACACCGCGGCGTCGCTGGCGATCCAGGCCGGGGCCAACATCAAGAGCCTGCAAAACATGCTCGGACACGAGTCCGCGGCCCTGACGCTGGACCGCTATGGCCACCTGTACGACTCGGACATCGAGGCGGTCGGCGTCGCCATGAATGCCCTTTTAACTCGAAAGTGTGGGCAAGATGTGGGCACAGACGCCGCCTAAATGCAGAACAGGCCAGACGATTGCCGCCTGACCCTGTTTGATTGTGGAGCCTAGGAGATTCGAACTCCTGACATCTGCCTTGCAAAGGCAGCGCTCTACCAACTGAGCTAAGGCCCCTCGAGTGCCTCAGTCGTCGAGGGTGTGCCACACCTCGCCGCGCCGGCGCTGAATGACCGCGGCGCCCGCGACCAACACCGCCAACAGCAGTGCAATCCGCACGGGCGCCCTTCCCGTCGACCAGGACATCGTGGGCCTAGGAGGACTCGAACCTCCGACCTCTTCGTTATCAGCGAAGCGCTCTAACCGCCTGAGCTATAGGCCCGTATTTCACATACGACCGAGCGACGAGATTACCGCACCACCAGCACTGCAACCAAAACCGGTGAACGGGGCTAGTCCCGGTCGGCCAGCGTGACCTCGATACCGCCGACGATGTCGGTGGACAGGTTGTAGATGAACGCACCGACCGTGGCCATCGCCGTCAGCAGCACGATGTTCACCAGACCGATCAGCGCCGCGCCGCCGAAGATCGTTCCGCTGGACACCAACTCGCCGCCGCCCCCGCTGGTAGCCGTCAGCAGGTCGCCCACATTGCTGTTGAGCTTGCTCCACACACCCATGCCGCCCAGCACGAGATACAGAAACGCCACGGCGATCATCCACACGAAGAACAGCGCCACCGACAGCAGCAGCGACACCTTCAGAGCGCTCCACGGATCGATGCGCCGGATCTGCATGCTGGCGCGCACCGGACCGCGAGATCGGTTGGCGGCCACCTGAACTCGGCCAGCCGGGGTGGCCGGACGAGCCGGCTGCTCGGGTGCCGGTTTGCGTGGCTGCTGCTGCGTCGCCGGCTTCGGCGGGGTCGACCCCGACAGGTCCGGCAGCTCGCTGGCGTAGGCCTCGGTGCGCTCACCCCGCGGTTCGGGCCGGGGTTCTGGACGCGGTTCGGGCCGGGGCTCAGGTCGATTCTGCGGAGCCTCGCTGTCCTGCCGCGGGGGCGGAGGCGGGCCGCTTACACCCGACATGTCCGGTGCGGCGGAACCGGTGATGAACCGGTTGACCCGTTGTTCGATGCTCGACGGCGGACCTGCGGGCGGGGCCGCCGGCCGGGGCTGGCCCTCGGCGGCCGGTCGCTGCTGCGGAGCACCGCCTTGTCGCGCCCGTGCCGCACCACGCTGCCAGGGTGGAACCTCGCCGGATCCACCGTTAGCACCCGGTCCGGGTTGGCCCGGCTCGTTCGGTGCGCTCACCGCCACTCCTTAACTGTCCGCGTCGCCGCTCGACTCGTCGGTCCCAGGCTCGAGCTCGGCCCCTTCGACCGCCTCGTCCGAGCTGTCCTGCTCCTCGGCATTGCGGGCAATGGCTAACAGTGTGTCGCCCTCACCCAGGTTCATCAAGCGAACGCCCTTTGTCTGGCGCCCGGCCTTGCGGACCTGTCGAGCTGCGGTGCGGATGACGCCGCCGCCCGAGGTGATGGCATACAACTCACTGTCTTCATCGACCACCAATGCGCCCACCAGACTGCCACGGCGCCGGTCGTATTGAATGGTCAGGATGCCTTTACCGCCGCGGCCCTGCACCGTGTACTCGTCGATGGCCGTCCGCTTGGCATAACCACCGGCGGTGGCGACCAGCAGGTACGTCCCCTCGACCACGACATTCAGCGATAGCAGCTGGTCATCCTCGTTGAACCGCATGCCCTGCACGCCGGAGGTGGCCCGACCCATCGGGCGAAGCGCCTCGTCGGTGGCCGAGAACCGGATCGACTGGCCGTTGGCACTCACCAGCAGCAGGTCGTCCTCGGCGGAGCACAGCACCGCACCGACGAGTTCGTCGCCTTCGCGCAGATTCACCGCCACGATGCCGCCGGAACGGTTGGAGTCGAAGTCCGTCAGTTTGGACTTCTTCACCAGACCCTTCTTGGTGGCCAGCACCAGATACGGCGCGTCCTCGTAGCTCTTGATCTGAATGACCTGGGCGATGCGCTCTTCGGGCTGGAACGCCAGCAGGTTGGCCACATGCTGACCGCGTGCGGTGCGCGATGCCTCCGGCAGTTCGTAGGCCTTGGCCCGGTACACCCGGCCCTGCGTGGTGAAGAACAGGATCCAGTCGTGGGTGGACGACACGAAGAAGTGCCGCACGATGTCGTCCTGTTTGAGGCCCGCGCCCTGCACGCCCTTGCCGCCGCGCTTCTGGCTGCGGTAGAGGTCGGTCTTGGTCCGCTTGGCGTAGCCGGTCTCGGTGATGGTGACGACGACGTCCTCGCGGGCGATCAGGTCCTCGTCGGACACCTCGCCATCGGAGGCGACGATCCGCGTGCGCCGGTCGTCGCCGTACTTCTCGGCGATCTCCGCGAGCTCGTCGCGCACGATCGCGCGCTGGCGCTCCGGCTTGGCCAGAATGTCTTCGAGGTCCGCGATCTCGGCCTCGATCTTGGCCAGATCGTCGACGATGCGCTGACGCTCCAGGGCCGCCAGACGGCGCAGCTGCATATCGAGGATGGCCTGGGCCTGAATCTCGTCGACGTCGAGCAGCTCCATCAAGCCGACCCGCGCCACGTCGGCGCTCTCCGACGCCCGGATCAACGCGATGACCTCATCGAGAGCATCGAGCGCTTTGACCAGACCGCGCAGGATGTGGGCCCGCTCGTTGGCCTTGCGCAACCGGTAGCGGGTGCGCCGGATGATCACGTCGAGTTGGTGGGCGACGTAGTAGCGGATCATCTGGTCCAGGCGCAATGTCCTTGGCACGCCGTCGACGATCGACAGCATGTTGGCGCCGAAGCTGGTCTGCAGCTGGGTGTGCTTGTAGAGGTTGTTCAGCACCACCTTGGCCACGGCGTCGCGCTTGATCTCGACGACGATCCGCAGACCGACCCGGTCACTGGACTGGTCTTCGATATTGGAGATGCCGCCGAGCTTGCCGTCGCGCACCTGCTCGGCGATCGAGGTGATGAAGTTGTCGTGATTCACCTGGTAGGGCAGCTCGGTGATGACGATCGAGGTGCGGCCGCGCGAATCCTCTTCGATCTCAACGACACCGCGCATCCGGATCGAGCCGCGGCCCGTGGTGTACGCGTCGTGGATGCCCGAGGATCCGACGATCAGGCCCGAGGTGGGGAAGTCCGGACCCTTGACCCGTTCGCAGACGGCGGCCAGCGTGGTCTCTTCGTCGGCCTCGTGGTTCTCCAGGCACCAGTAGACGGCCTCGGCCAGCTCCCGCAGGTTGTGCGGCGGGATGTTGGTGGCCATACCGACGGCGATACCGCCCGACCCATTGGCCAGCAGGTTGGGGAACCGGCTCGGCAGCACCGTCGGCTCTTGCACACGGCCGTCGTAGTTCGGGATGAAATCGACTGTTTCCTCGTCGATTTCACGCAGCATCTCCATGGCCAGCGGGGTCAGCCGCGCCTCGGTGTACCGCATGGCGGCTGCCGGGTCGTTACCCGGCGAGCCGAAGTTGCCCTGACCGTCGACCAGCGGGTAGCGCAGCGACCACGGCTGCGCCATGCGCACCAGGGTGTCGTAGATCGACGAATCGCCGTGCGGGTGATAGTTACCCATCGTCTCGGCAACGGAGCGCGCGGATTTCGCGTGGCCGCGGTCGGGCCGGAAGCCGGAGTCGAACATCGCGTAGAGCACGCGACGGTGCACCGGCTTGAGACCGTCGCGCACCTCGGGCAGTGCACGCCCGACGATGACGCTCATCGCGTAGTCGATGTAGCTGCGCTGCATCTCCTGCTGGATGTCGACCGGTTCGATGCGGTCGCCGGCTTCGTCGCCCGGGGGCAGCGTGGTATCAGTCATGTGATTTCAGTCCTAGTTAAACGTCAAGGAAGCGAACGTCTTTGGCATTACGCGTGATGAAGCTGCGACGAGCTTCGACGTCCTCGCCCATCAGGATCGAGAACAGTTCGTCGGCCGCGGCGGCGTCGTCGAGGGTGACCTGACGCAGCACCCGGACCGACGGATCCATCGTGGTCTCCCACAGCTCCTTGGCGTCCATCTCGCCAAGACCCTTGTAGCGCTGGATGCCGTCGTCGACGTTGATTCGCTTGCCCGCGGCCTTGCCCGCTTCGAGCAGACCGTCGCGCTCCCGATCGGAGTAAGCGAACTCCGGCTCGGAGCGCTGCCACTTCAGCTTGTACAGCGGTGGCTGCGCCAAGAAGATGTGCCCGTTCTCCACCAGCGGCTTCATGAACCGGAACAGCAGGGTCAGCAGCAACGTCGAAATGTGTTGTCCGTCAACGTCGGCGTCGGCCATCAGGACGATCTTGTGATAGCGCAGTTTCTCGATGTCGAACTCGTCGTGGATGCCGGTGCCCAGCGCGGTGATGATCGCCTGGACTTCGGTGTTCTTCAGCACCCGATCGATGCGGGCCTTCTCGACGTTGATGATCTTGCCGCGCAACGGAAGGATGGCCTGGAACATCGAGTCGCGACCACTCTTGGCCGAACCACCGGCCGAATCACCCTCCACCACATACAGTTCCGACAGTCGTGGATCCGTCGATCGGCAGTCGGCGAGCTTGCCGGGCAGGCCGCCGATATCGGTCGCGCTCTTGCGCCGCACGAGTTCGCGCGCCTTGCGCGCGGCGATGCGGGCCTGCGCCGAGGACACCGCCTTGTTGACGACGGTCTTGGCCTCGCTCGGATTCGCCTCGAACCAGTGTGTGAGCTGTTCGTTGCAGATCTTCTGTACGAACGACTTCACTTCGGTATTACCGAGTTTCGTCTTGGTCTGACCCTCGAACTGCGGCTGGGACACCTTCACCGAGATCACCGCCGCGAGACCCTCGCGGATGTCGTCACCGGTGAGGTTGGCGTCTTTTTCCTTGAGGAGCTTCTTGTCCTTGGCGTACTTGTTGACCACCGTGGTCAGCGCGGCACGGAAGCCTTCTTCGTGCGTACCGCCCTCGTGGGTGTTGATCGTGTTCGCGAAGGTGTGCACCGACTCCGAATAGCCGGCGTTCCACTGCATCGCGATCTCGACCTCATGGCCCTCGCCCTTGCCGTCGAAGTCGATGACGCTGGGCTGAATCGCGTTCTTCGTGCGGTTGATGTGCTTGACGAAATCGACCAGACCGCCGGGGTAGTGGAACACCCGGTGCTTGACCTTGTGGGGAGCCGAGGCCTCGGCGGCCTTCTCCTCCGCGGTCTTCGGCGCTTCGGCGGTATCACTGACCACCTCGTCGACCACCTGCTCGGCGGTGACGCGTTCGTCGGTCAGCTCGATCGTCAGGCCCTTGTTCAGGAAGGCCATCTCCTGCAGGCGCCGCGCAATGGTCTCGAAGTCATATGTCGTGGTCTCGAAGATGTCCGGGTCAGCCCAGAACCGAATGGTGGTGCCGGTCTGCTTCGTCTTCTCGCCCTGGCGCAGGGTGCCGGGCTCCGACCGGTCATAGGTCTGGAACCACTCGTAGCCGTCGGTGCGGACGTCCGCCTCCAGCCGGCTCGAGAGTGCGTTCACGACCGAAACACCGACGCCGTGCAGACCACCGGACACCTGGTAGGCGCCCTCTTCGAACTTGCCGCCGGCGTGCAGAACCGTCATGACGACGTCGATGGTCGGGATTCCGGTGGCGTGCATCGCGACCGGGATACCGCGGCCGTCGTCGGTGACCTCGACGCCGCCGTCTTCGAGGATGCGCACCGAGACCTTGCTGGCGAATCCCGCCATCGCCTCGTCGACGGAGTTGTCGACGACCTCCCAGACCAGGTGGTGGAGTCCTCGTTCACCGGTCGAGCCGATATACATACCCGGGCGTTTGCGAACCGCCTCCAGGCCTTCGAGGACTTTGATCGAGTCGGCACCGTACTGTTCGTTCGCAGCCACTAGCGGCACGCTCTCCTTGGGGTTCGCAAGCGCGCGATTCTCAGACCGCGCGCGGGGTTCGATTCAGTCTACCGGTTAGTGCCTTCCGGACTGATGCTGCGGCGGCGTTTCTACACAGCTAGTTGCGCCGTGCACGGAATTTTTCGGATCGACATAAGTCTCGACGCTTGACGCGCAATTCGGCGAGCGTCTCGTGGCTGTCAGCCGACTGTGGTAAAGAGCCTCAGCCGTAGGTGTCGCGCGGACCGCGCCCCGATATATGGAGCGGCCCCTTGCGCCATGACGGCGCCACCGGGCCGGTGATCTTCAGAGACTTCACCACACCATCGCCGACCGCCGCCGCGATCTTGGCCAGCAGCTGGGACTGCACCATCCGCAGCTGCGTCGCCCATGCCGTCGACTCTGCCGCCACACTGAGCACACCGTCGCGCAGCGCGGTCGGCTCGGCGTGCTCGGCGATCTGCTCGCCGACCACTGTCGCCCACTGCGCGAACACCGCGCCCTCGGCTACCTTGCCCGTCCAGCCGCGGGACTTCGCCAACTCGTTGGCCGCCGTCGCGAAGGTCTGCGGGTCACGACGATCCGGTCCCGGTCCCGACCAGGTCCGGCGGTTGCCGCGCTCGGCACCGCGGCGAGCGCCGGGGGAGCGGCCACCGCGGCCGACCTCTTTACCCTGACTGCGCGCCGCGCCGCGGGCTTCCTCCAAAGTGCGGCGCACCAAATCCATGCCGGCCAGCCCGGCCAGGTGCTCGGGCGGCCCGACCGGCTGGTCGTCGTCGTTGTCCTCGGGCTCGGTCACGCCGTCACCTCCGACATTCGTCCTCCGTCGTCGTCGCGCAACGTGATCCCGATCCGGGTGGCGTCCCAATCGGCCGGGATGTCCTCGCCGACCGCCGCGGTGATCAGTACCTGCTCGGCGTCAGCGGCCACGCCCGCCAACGCACGACGGCGGGCATTGTCCAATTCGGCGAACACGTCGTCGAGAATCAACACCGGTTCGCTGCCTTCGGTGCGCAGCAGTTCATAGGACGCGAGCCGCAATGCCAGTGCCATAGACCAGGATTCGCCATGACTGGCAAAACCCTTGGCGGGCTGATCGCCCAGCCGCAGCTCCAGATCGTCGCGGTGCGGGCCGACCAGGCACACCCCTCGTTCCAGTTCGGCACCGCGCTTCGCCGCGAGCCCGGCCAGCAGCGCGGCCTCCAGGTACTCGACGTCCTGGCCGGCATCATCGCTCAATTCCACACTGCTGCGATAGGCGATCGCCGCCGGCCGCGATGCCGGGGCCAGCAGCTGGTAGGCCTTCTCCACCTCCGGCGCCAGCAGGTTCGTGAGCTCGATCCGGGCCGCCATCAACTGCGCGCCGTGCGCGGCCAGGTGACCGTCCCACACGTCGAGTGTCTCGAGCGCGCCGACATCACCCCGAAACCGTGCTCCCGCAGCGGATTTCAGCAACGCGGTACGTTGTTTGAGCACCTTCTCGTAATCCGCCCGGATCCCCGCCACCCGCGGCCGACGTACCGAAGCGAGCTCGTCGAGATACCGTCGGCGTTCCCCTGGGTCGCCACGCACGAGCGCAAGATCCTCCGGCGCGAACAACACCGCGCGTACCGCGCCCAGGACCTCCCGAGTGCTGCGGACCGGAGAACGGTTCAGCCGTGCCTTGTTCGCCCGTCCCGCCGCGATCTCGATATCGACCGCGAGTTCCCGCCCCTCATTGACGACGATCGTGGAGACCACCGCACGTTCGGCGCCGGCGCGGATCAGCGGCGCATCCGTGGCCACCCGATGCGATCCGAGAGTTGCGCAATACCACAGTGCTTCAACGAGATTCGTCTTCCCGAACCCGTTGGGTCCGACGAATACGGTCCGGCCCGGCGCCAACTCGAGCTCGACGTTCTGCCACGACCGAAAGTCGCGTAGCGCCAGGTGCCGGACGTACATCGGGCCTCGTTATCCCGACACCGAGACCCGCTTGACCGCGTGTCCACCGAACTGGTTGCGCAATGCCGAGACTGCTTTCATGGTCGGTGAATCCTCTTGGCGCGAAGCGAACCTGGCGAACAGCGACGCCGCGATGACCGGCATGGGCACCCGGTGGCGGATCGCCTCTTCGACGGTCCAGCGGCCTTCGCCGGAGTCCTCGGTGTAGCCGGAAATCGCGTCGAACGACGGGTCTTCCGCGAGCGCCTTGGCCAGCAGCTGTTGCAGCCAGGACCGCACGACGGTGCCGTTGGTCCACGCCTGGATCACAGCTTGGGTGTCCTTGATCAACGGTTCGGCGGCCAGCAGCTCGTAACCTTCGGCATAGGCCATCATCAGCCCGTACTCGATGCCGTTGTGCACCATCTTGGCGTAATGACCGGCACCGACCGGGCCGGCGTGAACGAAACCGTCGGCAAGATCACCGGGCGGGCGCAGAGTTTCGAAGATCGGCATCACCCGCGCCACATCTTCGTCGCTACCGCCGACCATCAGGCCGTAGCCTTCGGCCAAACCCCAGATTCCGCCGGACACACCGGCGTCGACGAATGAAATCCCTTTGGTGGCAAGCAGTTCCGCATGCTTACCGTCTTCGGTGTATTTGGAGTTACCGCCGTCGACCACCAGATCGCCCGGGCTGAGCACCGCGGCGAGTTCGGTGATGGTGTCATCGGTGATCGGCCCGGACGGCACCATCACCCAGACCACGCGGGGAGCGCTGAGTGCTTCGGCCAGCCCAGCCAAGCTGGGCACATCCGTCACCTCTGGTCTGGGGTCGTATCCGACGACTTCGTGTCCGCCCTCGCGCAAGCGCTGACGCATGTTGAAGCCCATTTTCCCAAGACCGACCAAACCCAACTGCATGTGTGCCTCTCTAGGTCAGGGGTCCGGATTAACCGGGAAGCCGGACCGGCATCAACAGATATACGTAGTCGGTCTGAACGGCGGGGAACGGCCCGGTGCCTTCTACCTGTTCTTCACCATTCGCCGGCCGCAGCACCGCGGGCCGGCTCGGGGTGGTGAAGCCGAATGTCACCCGATCGGAATGCAACGAGCCCAGACCGTCGGTCAGATAGGTGGGGTTGAACGCGATCGTGAGGGGCTCGCCGGCGAATTCGACAGCCAGATCTTCCTCGGCACGGCCCACATCGTCGGCGCCGGCCGATAGATGCAGCACGCCGTCGCCGAATTCCATCCGCACCTGCGCGCCGCGATCGGCGACCAGCGCGACACGTTTGATCGCATCGGTCAGCTCGCCGACACCGATGGTGGCCACCGCGGTGTGCTCGGCGGGCAGCAGCTGGCGGAATTTCGGGAACTCCGCGTCGAGCAGCCGGGTCGTGCTGCGCTTACCGCCGCTGCGGATACCCAGCAGGCCCTCTTTACCCACGGTGGATCCGGCGCCGAGCGCTAGATGCACCTCGGCACCGGACGTTCCCGCCTTCGCCGCCTCGGACAATGTCTTGGCCGGCACCAGTACCGCGGCTTCCAGGCTCGGCGATGAGGTCGCCCACGTCAGCTCGCGCACGGCCAGCCGGAACCGGTCGGTGGCGGCCAAAACCACTGTCTCACCGGAAATCTCGACGCGGATACCGGTCAGCATCGGCAGCGTGTCGTCACGACCGGCCGCGACGGCGACCTGACCGATGGCCTCGGCGAACAGATCGGCCGAGATGACACCGGTTTCCTCGGGCAGCTCTGGCAACGCCGGGTAATCCTCGACCGCCATGGTCGGCAGCGAGAATCGCGCGCTTCCGCACGTCAGCGCCACCCGGGTGCCCTCGACGGTCACATCGACGGGCTTGGCAGGCAGTGCTCGGGTGATATCGGATAACAGCCGGCCGGAGACCAAAACACTTCCAGGAGAAGCGATTTCGGCGGGCACGCGCACTTCGGCCGAGACTTCGTAATCGAAGCCGGAGATGGTCAGACCCTCATCGGAGCCGGTGAGCAACACCCCGGCCAGCACCGGCACGGTCGGACGGGTGGGGAGATTACGTGCAACCCAGGCCACCGCATCGGCGAAGTCCTCCCGCACCAGGCGGAACTTCAAGTCGGAGCCAACCGTCGTAGTTGCCACGTGCACACAGTCCCTTCATCACCCAATAACCCCGACCAGCGTCCACCCATGCCGAAGCACTGGCGAGCGTGATCTGTGAGCGACAGCCGCAGAACGGCAGTCAGAAGAACAACCGTAGAGCGTCGGGCGCCATCTTGAAAGCTAATCGATCGGGGTGACAAGAGCACCACGGCACGGTGCGAGGCGCCCTGTGAACCGGCTGTTCCCCAACCCTGTCTTCAAAGAAGGAAATGGAAGAGAGATAACGGCAACAGTAATAGGGCCTGTGCAACCTGTGGACCAAGCGGTCGAGCGCCTGCTCCGATGCGGTGACGGCATGTGCATCAGTTGTGTATGACTGCCGGCGAATCACAGGGCGCGTGTGCACAGCCACGGGTTGTTCATTGTCATTCGGGTACTTCGACGGAGTTGTGAGGTGTTGTCCACAGCCGTGTGCACAAGGCAGGAGTGTGACCACTGGTACGACAGTGACCAAAGTTTTTATGACGAGATGACAGAAAAAGTGGGATTTCAGCGCTTGGAACGCTGACGAATCCGTGTGGTGAGTTCCTTGACGTGATCGAACACCTCACGCCGATGGGCCATTTCACCGCGAATCTTCTTCTCGGCGTACATGACTGTGGTGTGGTCACGGCCGAACGCCTGGCCGATCTTGGGCAGCGACAGATCGGTGAGTTCTCGGCACAGATACATCGCGATCTGCCGGGATTGCGCCAGTGCTCTGGTCTTGCCGGGGCCGCGCAATTCCTCGACGGTGGTGTCGAAGTACTCGGCGGTGGCCGCCATGATGGCCGCCGTGCTGATCTGCATGGTGCCGGCGTCGGCGATCAGATCCCGCAAGACGATCTCGGCCAGGGCCTTGTCGATCGGTGTCTTGTTCAGCGAGGCGAAGGCCGTGACCCGGATCAGCGCACCCTCGAGCTCCCGGATGTTGCGCTCGATGCTGCTGGCGATGAGTTCCAGGACGTCATCGGGCACATCGAGCCGCTCCATCTGAGCCTTCTTGCGAAGGATGGCGATGCGGGTTTCCAACTCGGGCGGCTGAACATCGGTGATCAGACCCCACTCGAACCTGGTGCGCAGCCGGTCTTCGAGAGTGGCCAGCTGTTTCGGCGGCCGGTCTGAGGAGATGACGATCTGTTTGTTGGCGTTGTGCAACGTGTTGAAGGTATGGAAGAACTCTTCCTGGATACCTTCCTTGCCTTCGATGAACTGGATGTCGTCGACCAGCAGCACGTCGATATCGCGGTAACTGCGCTTGAAGGCGACCTTGCGGTCGTCGCGCAGCGAGTTGATGAAGTCGTTGGTGAACTCTTCGGTCGAGACGTACTTCACCCGCATGCCGGGGAACAGCCGCTGGGCGTAGTTGCCTGCCGCATGCAGCAGGTGGGTCTTGCCCAGTCCGGACTCGCCCCAGATGAACAACGGGTTGTACGCGCGGGCCGGTGCTTCGGCGATCGCCAGTGCGGCGGCGTGCGCGAATCGATTCGACGCTCCGATGACGAACGTGTCGAAGGTGTAGCGCCGGTTGAGGCTGATGGCCGGAGTCTCCGCGGCGGTATTGCTGCGCGGGCGTTCGATGAAATAACTCGGCCAGGTTTCGTGGGCGCTGGCCAAGGCTTCGCGATCCTCGTCGACTTCGTCGAGTTCGGGATCGGCCGCCTGGACGTCCGGGGTAGCGGGGTCCTCGTCGGCTTCCAGATCCGGCGGGGCGATGCGCACGCCGAGCTCGACCCGCTGTCCGAGCCGGCGACTGAGGGCGTCGACGATCTGGGTCCGCAGATGACGCTCGATCTCGTTCTGGACGAAACTGCTCGGCACTGACAGGAGCGCGAACCCCTCGGCGATGGTCAGCGGCTGGACCAACTTGAGCCACGCCCGCTGTTGCGGGGTCAGCGGAGCGTCGCCGCCAGTGCCATTACTGAGGCGTGGGTCCGCAGTTCCGTCGCCGTTGAGCTCAGCAACGACCGAGCTCCACACTGTGGCGAACGCTGAACCGGGATCTTCGGTCAACGACAGATCCCCCTGGTCCGATCGGCAAATTCCATAGAACACACAAAAGCAAAGGAGACGACGACAAATCTGTCCACATAGTTATCCACAGGTGTGGACAGGACAGTCGTCCTCGTCTCGCAGCATATCGGCGCAGGAACTCGGGCCGGCAGTTAATCCGAGCAATTCGGTGTCGTCTGGACTTACGCCGGCCTGTGCCCCCGCTAGTTGATTGGCGCGCCGCCCCGTGCTGAAGCGGCTTTGGCAGAAGCTAACAGTTTTCGGGGCGGGTGCCAACCGTTCTGCAACATTCTGATCACGTTGGTATAACGGCGCGCGGGAGGCTCGTGACGGCTGTGACGGTTGTTCATCCCTGCGGCGATGAACGGTCCGACAAGGCGGTTTGACCAGGGGAAGCTCGGTCAGTACCCTCGAACAGTCGCCCGTACGTGGCGATACGGCTGCGACCGGGATTCGGGACCGCGCCGGTTTCGAGCGAGACCAGAGCTTATAACGAGCAGTGGCGTTCGTCTGGGTACACGCGTAAGCGTGTCCACCGGATAGCGACTGCCATACGACGAGGAGATATAGCCGTGGCCAAGGGCAAGCGGACCTTCCAGCCGAACAACCGGCGCCGGGCGCGGGTTCACGGCTTCCGTCTGCGTATGCGCACCCGTGCCGGGCGCGCCATCGTGACGGGCCGGCGCCGCAAGGGGCGTCGTTCACTGACTGCCTGATCCACGAGATCAGGCGGCGTGCTCCCGGCTCAGTTCCGGATGACACGGTCTGCGGAGTTCGGCGCCACCATCAAGCACGGGGTGCGAGCGGCGCAGCCGGACATCGTCGTGCACGCACGACGTGAGTCCCAGACCGACGGCGGACCCCGAATCGGTCTGGTGGTCGCCAAATCCGTGGGCAATGCCGTCCAGCGGCATCAAGTGTCCCGCCGGCTGCGGCATGTAGCCAGAGCGGTCCTCCCGGATCTCACGCCAGACGAGCGCATCGTGATCCGTGCGCTGCCCACCAGCCGCCACGCGATGTCGGCTCGGTTGGAACAGCAGCTGCGCACCGGCATCCGTCGCACCCACGATCTGATGGAGAAGGCGCGGTGACCCACCTTCCGGTCCGAGCGCTGGTCTTCCTCATCGAGCTGTACCGCCACACCATCTCGCCACTGCGCCTGCCGACATGCCGGTTCACGCCGACATGTAGTCAGTACGCCGTGGACGCGCTGACCGAATACGGGTTGATCCGGGGGAGTTGGCTCACCCTGATCCGGCTGGGGAAGTGCGGACCGTGGCATCGGGGAGGATGGGACCCAATACCCGAGCGGTGCCCGCAGGCGCCCGGGGCCGATGTCGACAGCGACAGCAGGAGCATGCATGTTTAATTGGTTCAGCCTGGACGTCATCTATTACCCGGTGTCGGGGATTATGTGGCTCTGGTACAAGCTGTTCGCCTCTTTCCTCGGGCCGGCCAACTTCTTCGCCTGGGCGCTGTCGGTGATGTTCCTGGTGTTCACCCTTCGCGCGCTGCTGTACAAGCCGTTCGTCCGCCAGATCCGTACCACCCGGCAGATGCAGGAGTTGCAGCCGCAGATCAAGGCGCTGCAGAAGAAGTACGGCAAGGACCGCCAGCGGATGGCGCTGGAGATGCAGAAGCTACAGCGGGAGCACGGGTTCAACCCGATCCTGGGCTGTCTGCCGATGCTGGCTCAGATCCCGGTGTTCCTCGGGCTGTATCACGTGCTGCGGTCGTTCAACCGGACGCAGCACGGCTTCGGCCAACTCGGCCTTTCGGTGGAGGAGAACCGCGCCACCGGTAACTACTTCTTCAGTGCCACCGACGTCGGGCACTTCCTCGACGCGAATCTGTTCGGAGCTCCGCTGAGCGCGAGCATGACCCAGACCTCGGGCCTGGAGGCCTTCAAGAACTTCGACTTCAGCCGACCGGCGGTCATCGCCGTCGGCATCCCGCTGATGCTGCTCGCCGGTATCGCCACCTACTTCAACAGCCGGGCCTCGGTCGCGCGCCAGAGTCCGGAGGCTGCGGCCAACCCGCAGACCGCGATGATGAACAAGCTCGCGCTGTACGTGTTCCCGCTCGGCGTCGTCGTCGGCGGACCCTTCCTGCCGATCGCCATCATCATCTACTGGGTGTCCAACAACATCTGGACGTTCGGTCAGCAGCACTACGTCTTCGGCAAGATCGAGAAGGAAGAAGAGGCGAAGAAGGAGGAGGCGCTGGCTCGCCGTTCGGCGAACGCGCCGGCGCCCGGCGCCAAGCCGACCAAGCCGAAGAAGGGCGTTGCGGCGACCAACGGTGCTGCCACTGAATCTGCCGATACCGAGGACGCGGCCGAAGCGGTTGAGATCGACACCGACACGGGCACCGAACTGGGATCGGACAAACCAGCGGCGGGTGGCGCGGCCAACCGCACACCGCGCCCGGGGACGCGGCCCAAGAAACGTAAGCGTTGACCGGAGATAGCTCCGGCTAAAGAGGGAGAGACACATGACTGAAGCGGAAATCACCGACGTGACCGAGACCGATGCAGCGGTGGATGAAGTCGCGGAGCAGGGTGCCGAAAAGGGCGAGGACTTGGAAGAGCGCCTCGTCGCCGAGGGCGAGATCGCGGGCGACTACTTGGAAGAGCTCCTCGACCTGTTGGACTTCGACGGCGACATTGATCTCGACGTCGAAGGCAACCGCGCGATCGTGAGCATCGACGGCGGCGAGGACCTGTCGAAGTTGGTCGGGCGCAAGGGCGAGGTTCTCGATGCATTGCAGGAGCTGACCCGGTTGGCCGTGCACCAGAAGACGGGGGAGCGCAGCCGGCTCATGCTGGACATCGCGAACTGGCGCCGTCGCCGCCGGGAAGAGCTGAGCGCCCTGGGCGATAAGGTGGCCCGCCGCGTGCTGGACAGTGGCGAGCGTGAAGAGTTGGCACCGATGACGCCGTTCGAGCGCAAGATCGTGCACGATGCCGTTGCGGGTGTCGATGGTGTGCACAGCGAGAGCGAGGGCGTGGAGCCGTCGCGCCGCGTCGTCGTCCTTAAGGGCTGAAGTTACATCGGTGTAGTTCTAGCTTCGGCGGCCGAGAAGACCGGAGGATGTTTCACGTGAAACATGGCGTTGCGCCCCCACCTCCGACGGCCGCCGAAGTCGTTTTCGGAGACCGGGTCGGCCTGGCCCATCGCTATGCAGATCTGCTCGCCGGGCCCGGTGTCGAGCGCGGGTTGATCGGTCCCCGGGAAGTCGAACGGCTGTGGGAACGGCACATCCTCAACAGCGCCGCGGTCGCCGAGTTGGTTCAACCGGGTGAGCGGGTTCTCGATATCGGCAGCGGCGCCGGCCTGCCCGGTCTGCCGATCGCTATCGCGCGGCCCGATGTTCACGTCGCTCTGATCGAGCCGATGTTGCGGCGGACGGAGTTTCTGGACGAGACCATCGCAGCGCTGGGTCTCCCGGTCGAGATCGTGCGCGGGCGAGCGGAGGAACCCGGCGTGCGCACTCGGGCCGGGGGAGCGGATGTCGTTGTCTCCCGGGCGGTCGCGTCTCTCGAGAAGCTGACCCGCTGGAGCCTGCCGTTGTTGCGCCCAGGCGGTCGCATGCTGGCGATGAAGGGCGAGCGCGCCGAGGAGGAAGTCGTCGAGGGACGGCGCGGAATGGCTTCGTTAGGCGCAACCGATGTGAGGGTGATGAGATGTGGCGAGAGCTATTCGGATCCACCCGTGACCGTGGTGATCGCGGTGCGGGGGGAGCGAGCGTCGGGCGGGAAGCGGCCAACACGATCGTCGGAAAGAAAGGGATCATGACTGTCCCATCCAACCCGAATCCAGCGGGGGCATCCGGTACCGATGTTTCACGTGAAACATGGAACCCGGCCGACAACTACGAGACGCCCATCGGCGCGGCTGCCGAGCGCGCGATGCAGGTTCTTCACACGGTGGCCGGCCAGCTGCCACGTCCTCGTCGGCGCCGTGTCTTCACCGTCGCCAATCAGAAGGGCGGCGTCGGCAAGACCACGACAGCGGTGAATCTGGCCGCCGCCCTCGCGGTCCAAGGACTCAAGACCCTGGTGATCGATCTCGACCCGCAGGGCAACGCGAGCACCGCGCTGGGGATCGCCGAACGGCAGTCCGGCACGCCGTCGTCGTACGAGGTGCTCCTTGGGGAGATCCCACTGCAGGCGGCGGTCCGGCAGAGCCCGCACAGCCCGCGACTGTTCTGTGTGCCGGCGACCATCGACCTGGCCGGTGCGGAAATCGAACTCGTCAGCATGGTCGCTCGCGAGAACCGGTTGCGCAACGCGCTGGCCGCACTCGACGATTCCGACTTCGATTACGTCTTCATCGACTGCCCGCCGTCGCTCGGGTTGCTGACCATCAACGCGCTCGTCGCGGCACCCGAGGTGCTGATCCCGATCCAGTGCGAGTACTACGCACTGGAAGGTGTCTCGCAGTTGATGCGGAACATCGAAATGGTCCGGGCGCACCTCAACCCGCAGCTGACCGTCTCCACTGTCGTCCTCACGATGTACGACGGCCGTACCAAGTTGGCCGACCAGGTCGCCTCCGAAGTCCGCAACTACTTCGGCGACAAGGTCCTGGGAACGGTGATCCCGCGAAGCGTCAAGGTGTCCGAGGCACCCGGATACAGCATGACGATCATCGATTATGACCCCGGCTCACGCGGTGCGATGAGTTACCTTGACGCCAGTAAAGAGCTCGCGCAACGGGCGACCCCGGCATAAGTGGAGGCACACATGTCATCGAAGAGCAAAGGCGGCCTGGGCCGTGGTCTCGCCTCGCTTATCCCGACCGGACCGGCCGACGGCGGTCCGCGCCTGGGCGCGGCGGCGGCCGATGTCGTGATCGGCGGCGGGGCCCCACTGAATGTGGACAGCGTCGGGGCGGTCTACCGCGAGATCGACCCTTCGGCCATCGAGCCCAATCCGCGCCAGCCGCGCCACGTCTTCGACGAGGAAGCGCTCGCCGAACTCGTCCACTCGATCCGCGAGTTCGGTCTCATGCAACCGATCGTGGTGCGCGCGGTTCCCGATGCCGCACCCGGAGCACCCAGTCGCTACCAATTGGTAATGGGGGAGCGGCGGTGGCGCGCGGCCCAAGAGGCCGGACTGGCGACCATTCCGGCGATCGTGCGGGAGACCGCCGAAGACAATCTGTTGCGCGACGCACTGCTCGAGAACATCCACCGCGTTCAGCTGAACCCGTTGGAAGAGGCGGCGGCCTACCAACAATTGCTCGAAGAGTTCGAAGTCACCCACGATGAACTCGCCGCCCGTATCGGCCGATCGCGTCCGGTCATCACCAACATGATCCGGTTGCTCCGGTTGCCGATCGCCGTCCAGCGACGGGTCGCCGCCGGCGTGCTCTCGGCCGGGCATGCGCGGGCGCTGCTGTCCCTGGAGGCCGGCCCGGAGGCTCAGGAAGAGCTCGCTGCCCGCATCATCGCCGAGGGTTTGTCGGTGCGGGCCACCGAGGAGGCGGTGACTCTGGCCAATCGGTCGGAGGCGAAGGCGCCGACCGCGCCCCGTCGCAAGCCGATCCAGATGCCGGGGCTCCAAGATGTCGCCGAGCGGCTGTCGAGTACCTTCGACACTCGGGTGACGGTGAGCCTGGGGAAGCGCAAGGGCAAGATCGTCGTCGAATTCGGCTCGGTGGACGATCTGCAGCGCATTGTCGACATGATGAACCGGCCCGGAGCCTGAAAAAACAGGTACGGCGATACCGGGTAGTTACGTCACTGTGACGCCAGCATCGGCCAGCGTTCGCTGCCTGCCCCGTGGATCGAGGAATCGTACAGTGCCCCAACATCTTTCGCCCCAAAGGAACTTTCGGCAGAG
This sequence comes from Mycobacterium sp. BK086, assembly GCA_004362315.1. Classification (GTDB taxonomy): domain Bacteria; phylum Actinomycetota; class Actinomycetes; order Mycobacteriales; family Mycobacteriaceae; genus Mycobacterium. Next base: position 988,616 of record SNWL01000004.1, on the reverse strand, counting down.
TTGCCGGGCCACTACTGGCACGTTCGGTATCGGCTCTCCTATTCTGAAGGGGCGCATGCGCGCATTTGCACCGCGTGAAAGCCGGGGAGGCTAGTGTCCGTTCGCATCATGCCGCTGCGACTCGAGGCGTTCGAGCAATTGCCGAAGCATGCCCGCCGGTGTGTGTTCTGGGAGCTCGACCCCGCGACCCTCAGCGCCGGTGACTATCTCCCCGACCCCGAGTTCGAGAAGGAAGCATGGCTGTCGATGGTCATGCTGGAGTGGGGGTCATGCGGTCAGGTCGCGACGAAGGCGCCGGCCGAGGGCTCGGAGTCCGACGATGAAGAACCGTGCCTGGGCTACGTCTTGTACGCGCCCCCGCGTGCGGTCCCGCGCGCGGCGCGATTCCCGAGCGGACCGGTGAGCGCCGATGCCGTCTTGCTGACGTCGATGGGAATCGAGCCCGGGCAGACCGACGGGCTGACGCACTCGTTGATCAGTCAGGTGGTCACCGAACTCGTCCGCCGCGGCGTGCGGGCACTGGAGGCGTTCGGTCGCACCGCCGACGCCGACGAACTGCTCGTCGATGCGGCGGATCCCGAGCTGCGCACGGCCATCGAAGCGTTGGGGGACTGCTCGTTCGACCAGTGCATGATCGGTGCCGATTTTCTGCTCGATGCCGGCTTCACCGTCGTCGCGCCGCACCGGTACTTCCCGCGGCTGCGGCTGGAACTCGACAAGGGGCTGGGCTGGAAGGCCGAAGTCGAGGCAGCGCTGGAGCGGTTGCTCACGAGTGCCCAACTGCAGCAGCCGGTCGGCGCCGGTGCGGAGATTCGCGGCTAGCGGTCTAGAGCGATCAGAGGGCGGGCCGGGCCTGCTCGACCGACAGCTCGTGGGCGAGAAGTTCGGCGAACGTGAAAGTGCCTGTGGGCCGGTCGTTCTTGCCCAACAGGTAGAGCCGCTTGACGGCGGCCAGGATGCCCTCGGCGATCGAATCGCGGGACTGGTTGGTCACCAGCATCGAGCGGTCACGCGGGTTGGTGATGTAGCCGACGTCGACCTGGACAGTAGGCATTCTGGTGAGCCGCAACAGATCCCAGGTCCGACCGTGGGTCCGGCAATCACGTAAACCGGTGCGCGCCACAACTTCTCGCTGAATGAAGTCGGCGAGGTTGCGGCCGATCGTCGAGACCGAGCCGTGCGAGCTGCCGAAGTAGAACGAGGCCACTCCATTGGCTGACGGGGTGGGCTGGGTCTCGCAGCGCAGGCTGATCATCAGGTCGGCCCCGACGGTATTGGCGGTAGCGGCCCGCTCGGCATCCAGCGGACTGCGGCTGGCCGGCCGGGAGATAAAGGTCTCCATGCCGATCGCCGTCATCCGGCCTTCGAGCCGACTTGCCAAGTCCCACAGGATGTCTGCTTCGCTGATCGGCCCGTCGGGACCGTTGGTGATCACTCCGTGGTCGTTACCGCCGCGGCCCGGATCGATGATGATCCGCTTGCCCGACAGCCTGGGTCCCGAGCGGCGGACCAGCTCCTCCTCACGGATGGCGTGCAGCGAACCACCGGTGACTCGCGAACCCAGAAAGTACAAGGAGCGCAACGTCTCCGGGCCGCAGATGCCGTCGGCGGCCATGCCGTACTCACGCTGGTAGGACATCAGCGCGTTGTGCGTCTGCAACCCGAAGTAGCCGTCCACCAGCGCGGTGTAGAAACCGAGTTCCTGCAGCTTGGACTGCAAGGTGGCGACGTCGTCGCCGTACATCGGGGCGCCGAACTGGTGCACCAGGGTGCGGGCGCCGAGCCGGTAGGAGGCTTCCTTGAGGGCGCGGTAGGTCGCTTCGCCGACGATGCCGTCGACGAGCAGGCCGCGCCGCTGCTGGAAATCGCGCACCGCGTGGTCGAGATCGGCGTCGAAGACGTCGGCGGCCACGTGCCGTCCGGTGGTGAGGTTCTCGTCGAGCCCGTCGACCAGACCCAGTGCCGCCAACGCCGTGCGGATCTCGACGACGGCGGCGCTGCGGTCACCGCGGCGCAAGACATCATCTCGGCCGCTCCGGTTCCAGGAGGCGTCGCCCCCAGAACCGTGGCGAAGACTCGACATACAGGGCCCCTCGGTCACCGTTGTCAGCTGGCTATTCAAGCCCTGACGATTGCACACAGGCTAGGAGGCATTCTCTCAGAAGCCTGCCGCATTCCGGAAAACGGCAGGCGAAGCCGCCTGTAACGGAATCGTCTCGGTCTTGAAGGTGATCTAGACGACGTCGGCGATCTCGCGCAGCAGGGCAGCCTTGCCCTTGGCGCCGACGATCCGCTTCACCGGCTCGCCGTCCTTGAACAGGATCAGCGTCGGGATCGAGACCACCTGGAAGTCGCGTGCGGTCGCCGGGTTGGCGTCGACATCGAGCTTGGCGACCTTCAGCGAACCGGCCTTCTCGGTGGCGATCTCCTCGAGCACCGGGGCGACCATGCGGCACGGGCCGCACCAGGTGGCCCAAAAGTCAACGAGCACAGGGGTATTGCTGGAAAGGACGTCCTGGCTGAAGGAGTCGTCGGAAACCGTTACGGTCGCGCCGCCGTCGCTCATTGGTGTGCTCCAATCATCTCGGTGTGTGCAGTGTCGTCGGCATCTGCCAGCCAGCGCTCGGCATCGATCGCGGCCGAACAGCCCATCCCCGCGGCGGTGATGGCCTGCCGGTAGGTGTGGTCGACCAGATCGCCGGCGGCGAACACGCCGTCCAGCGAGGTCGCGGTGGTCCGGTCGCGGACCAGCACGTAGCCCTCCTGGTCGAGGTCGACGGCGCCGCGCACCAGCTCGGAGCGGGGATCGTGGCCGATCGCCACAAACACGCCCGTCACCGGCAGGGTGGACTCCTCGCCGGTGAGCACGTTGTGCACGCGCAGGCCGGAGACCGTGGTGTCGCCCTCGACGGCATCCACCGCGGTGTTGGTCAGGAAGGTGATCTTCTCGTTCTCGCGGGCACGCTCGAGCATGATCCGGGAGGCCCGGAACTCGTCGCGCCGGTGCACCAGGGTGACGCTGCGGGCGAAGCGGGTGAGGAACGTGGCCTCTTCCATCGCCGAGTCGCCGCCGCCGATGACGGCGATGTCCTGGTCCTTGAAGAAGAACCCGTCACAGGTCGCACAGGCGCTGACGCCGCGGCCGAGCAGTTCCTGCTCGCCGGGCACGCCCAGATACCGGGCGGCCGCACCCATCGCGAGGATGACCGACCGGGCCAGGAAGGTCTCGCCTTCGCCGGTCACGACCTTCTTGACGGGTCCGTCCAGCTCGACGGATTCGACATCTTCCATCCGCAGGTCGGCACCGAAGCGCAGCGCCTGCTCGCGCATCTCGTCCATCAGCTCCGGACCTTGGATGCCCGAACGGAAGCCGGGAAAGTTCTCCACCTCGGTGGTGGTCATCAATGCGCCGCCGAAGGAGGTGCCTTCGAACACGACGGGCTGCAGCTGCGCACGGGCGGCGTAGATCGCCGCGGTGTAGCCGGCGGGGCCCGATCCGATCACGATGACGTCATGAACGTTGTTGGCGCTCATACCAGCCTTTCTGCCCGGTCCCGGGCTGCAGGCGAATCGCCTGCGCGTCGGGTGCCTTATGGGCACCTGGTCAAACAACAGGGTAGGCCGCGCTGTTCCCGGCCGTGCACTATGGGCGGCGCACGGTCGTGTCGGCGATGAGTCCGGTGTCGACCGCGCTGCAATTCGCCGAGACCGTCACCCCGATGATCACGTCCGGCTGGTCGCCCGGCAACACCAAGATGATCGCGGGGCGGCCGTCGACCTGCAGGGTCTTCGCGCCCAGGACCTGCACCGAACCGGAGTAGCCCAGTGCGCTCAGGCACGCCGCCCGGCGCTTGGGGTCGGCCAGCGGACCGAAGTCGGGGCTGCGGGCGATCAGTCCGTTCAGCTCACGACTGGAGATCGGCATCTTGGGCGTGACGGTGATCATGCTGGCACTGGTCACGGTGCTGGCGGTGGGACCGGTGGACTGAAGAAGCGCCGCGGTGCCGAGACCCACTGCGGCCAGCACGGCGACGACACCGGCACCGGCCGCGATCAACCGGCCGTTGCGGATGGCCGGTCGCCGGGCGTGGGCGGCCGGGCCGGTGGACGCCGGGGTGACGGTATGCGTTGGCTCCACCCGACCAGTGTGCCGGGTCGGATCCGGCGCACGGCCATGTCAGCCCAGCAGCCCGGTCAGTCGTGCCCGCGCGCGGGCACGACGGCTCTTCACGGTGCCCTCGGCCACCCCCAGCAGCGCCGCCGCATCGGCAACCGAATACCCATGCATATCGACCGCCAGTACGGCCGCCCGCTGGTCGGCAGGCAGGCGCATCAAAGCGCGACGCACCACCAGCACGGTGTCCAGCTCGGCTGTGCGGTCCATGCTCGGCCCGTCATCGGTCAGCGCGATCGTCGGGTGCGTGACGGCCCGGCGCAACCGGTCCAGACATGCATTGAGCACGATGCGGTGCAACCAGCTGCCGACGGCGGCGTCGTGACGAAATGAGGCAGCACCGCGGTGCGCGGCCAGCATGGCGTCCTGCATCGCATCCGCGGCGTCCTCGGGGCTGCGGGTGGTGCGGCGGGCGAGGTTGTACAGCCGGCGTTGGTGGCGACCCAGGAGCTCCTCGAATGCGTAGCGGTCGCCGGCCACGTGGGCGGCCAGCAGTTCGGCGTCGCTGCGAACGACGACCGGGCCGAGAGAGCTGAGCATGGCCGGACGGTATGTGCGCCGGCGCGGGCGGGCACTTCACCCAAGGCACAGCCTGTTAGGAACTAGGACGCGGCTTTGACCGTCAGCCCGGAGATCTCGGTCTTGTTCTTGCCGTCGGTGGTGCCCATCGTCGAGATCCACACCACGAGGTAGGTCGTCGGATCCTTGGCGTTGACCTGAATCGTGTTGGCGCCCGGCTGCAATGCAGTCGGCTGGCTCAGCACGGTGGTGTCGTCGAGGGTGGTCGGGTTGGCCGAGGAGGCCGCCCGGATCTGCACCTGGGTGCCGGTGCTGGGCACCGTCAACGACACGCTGCCGACGGTGGTCGCCTGCGGTAGCTGCAACAGCAGCCCGACGCCGTTCTTGAAGTTGGGGAACGGATTCGGATCGGTGTAGGTGTCGGTCGGCCAGCCCGGGCCGCTGGATAGAGCGAGGTCGGCCTTGTCCGGATTGTCGGCACCGCCGCCCGGTGAAAAGACGGTCACCTTGACGGGTTTGACGGTGCTGCCGCTGGCGGTCTCGCTCTGGCTCTGCGATGTCGAGGGGTTCAGGCCGAGCTGATCGCCCTTGAGCCCACCACCCACGTCACCGAAGATGCTGGACAGCACCGAAGCCAACACGATCAGGGCGATCACCAGGATCGCGGCGCCGACCCCGACCCCGATCAGCAGATTGCGCTTGCGCCGGGCCTGGGCCTCGGCGTCGGGTGCGGCATCGGGCCGCGAGGGTACCGGTCCGACGGGTTCGACCGGCTCGATCAGGTCGGTGCGATCGGCCAGCGCGGTGGCCTGTTGCAAGAGATTCAAAAGTGTTGGGGCTGAACGGATACCGCCACCGACCTGGACCGAGCGAGCTGCTGCCGCCGAGATCTGGAAGGGGATGGCACCGTCGATCGCCCGGGGCTCGAGGGCCTCACCGGCAGGGTCGGTCTCGGCGGGCTGCAAACCACTGGGCACGCCCTTCTCCGGCAGCGGCCAGCGATCGACCAGCAGGGCATACAGCGCGGCGCCGATCCCGCGGATGTCGTCCTCGGGGGTGGCGCCGGGCATCGTCGCGGGAAATGCCAGCGCGACATCGCCTTCGATGCTGACCCGGACCCGGCTGGGATGGTCGATGGACAGTGCCACACCTTGACCGTGGGCGGCATCTGCCGCGGCGGCCAGGGACTGCACGGCCCGTGCGCCGCCGATGGCCGACGGCGAGGTGTCGGCGACTTCCTTCAGCGAGCCGCCCCGGATCCATTCGGAAACCACCAGACCGCCGGTCCCGGTGTTGGCGACGTCGAGCACCCGGGCGATGCCAGGCCGTTCGACGCGGCTGAGTTTGAGTGTGCGGGAAAGGATTTCCTCGACCTGTGCGTCGGTCATCGTCCGGTCGGGGTCGACGAACGTCAGGGCCACCTGCCGGTCGAGGGCGGTGTCCAGCGCCTGCCAGAACTGCAAGCCCGGTGGGCCGCCGTGGGAGACCAGCAGGCGGTAGCGGCCGCCGGCAATGCTCGCCCCGGGAATGAGGTGGGACTCGTCATCGTCGGGCGTGGCGGTGGGTTCCATCGCGGGTTCGCGTGGCGGATCGAAGGCGAGCGGTTCGCGCGTGGGATCGCCGGCGAAGTCGGCGTTCGGCTGTTTCGGCGGCACCGACGGCGGCACCGTCCCGACCTGTACCTCGGCATCAGGTACGTCGGGCTGGAAGTCGTCGGCGGCCTGGCGCGGAATCTTCGTGGTCGCGTCGCCCGTGGAATCGGCGGGAGGCATACCCGAGGGTTGGTCGTTCACCTCCGGTCCTTTCCGCGTCGCGTCCGAGATTCCGGACGAATTGCTGTGCTCAGGGTACGTGACCGGGGTGCGGACCTGCGCCCGGTCGAGCGCAGCAAGGGGAGTCACCACGACCGGCGGGGTCCGGGTGATCCGCCGTTTGACCGCGCTCCAGGCGGCGACCGCGTCCGGAACCCGCGCGGCCAGCATCACCGCGCCGAGGATCGGCAGCATGATCAGACTGAGCACCACCAGCCGCAGCAGCGACCCGACGCCGCCGGCGTGCTCGGTGAGCGCCTGCAGGCCCAGCAGCCGGTCGATGACGTAGGCGATCAATCCGGCCAGCAGCGACGCGGCCGTGGTGACCAGGATCGTGCGGACCACATCGAGGTCCAGCAGCTTGCCGCGCGGCGGCTTGAGAGCGCGGTTCAGCAGCAGGTAGCCCAGGACGGCGCCGGCCAGGAAACCGATGCCGTTGGCCAGGCCCAGATAACCGGCGACCATCTCCTTGTCATTGGTCAGATGCGGAGCAACCACCGATGCCGCGATCTTGACCACGGTGATCGCAACGATGATCAGGATCGGCGTCCACGGTTGTTCGCGGGCGTAGAACACCCGCAGCTGCAGCAGCACCAGCGCGTAGGGAATGAGCGTGAACGCCGACAGGCTGATCGCCATGCCGAGGTAGTTCGCGTCGACTTCGCCGAACTTGCCGTAGGCGAACAGCGCGCTGCCCATCGCCGGGCCGCCGACGGTCATCAACGCCACGATCGGGATGAGGGTCACCATCGTCAGTCGGGTCGCCAGCGACAGGTCGGCCAGCACCGCGGTGGTGTTGTCGGCGGCGGCGTTGCGGCTGAGCCTCGGCATCACCACGGTCAGCACGGTGACGCCGATGATGCCGAACGGCAGCATCAGCACCAGCCAGGTGTAGTTGTAGATCGCCGGGCCCGATGCCGCGGCGGTGCTGGCGATCTGGTTGACGACCACCAGACCGACCTGGCTGATCAAGACGTAGAGCACCATGGCGCCGGCCATCGTGCCGAACCGCTTGAGCCGATCGTCGATTCCCCACAGCGGGCGCAGGCTGATCCGCTCGGCGCGGATCGCCAGCCACAGCACCATGGTCTGGGCCACCACGCCCAGCGTCGTGCCGATACCGAGCACCAGCAGCTTGGCGTTGCCCATCTCGACGGGATCGACCGACAGCGGGCCCGGCACAAGGAGATACAGGCCGAGGGTGGCGATCGCGACGACGTTGTTGACCACCGGAGCCCACGCCGGCGGCCCGAACACGTTGCGGTTGTTCAGGATCGCCATGAACACCGACGACAGTCCGTAGAAGATCACTTGCGGCAGAAGCAGATACGCGAACGCGGTGGTCAACGGCTGGTTGACCTGCGGGTCGTGGCCGAGCATCAGGCGCACCAGCAGCGGGGCCGCGGCCACCGACAGGATGGTGGCGACCAGCAGCAGTGTGGTGGCCAGCGTGACGAGCCGGCGGACGAAGGCCTCGCCACCGTCGGGGTCGTCGCGTTCGGCGCGCGCCAGCACGGGCACGAAAATCGCGGTGAACGTGGCCTCCAGCACCAGCGCGGCGATCAGGTTGGGAAGCTGATTGGCGACGGTGAACGCACTGGACAGCGCGGCGCCGAGGATGGCGGCCAGCAGCACGATGCGGATGAACCCGGTGATGCGGCTGATCAGGGTGGCCAGCGCCATCCCCCAGGAGCGCGATACCACCGCGGCGTCGGAGAGCTCGGCGCGTACCGCGCGGGTGCGGGGGCCGGGCCGCACGTAGGCGACCGGCCGGCGGGGCGGCGGCGTCATTCGCGGCCCTCGGCCGCGGCCCGCCGGGGGCGATCCAGGTCGGCGGGATCGGGTTCGCCGCGGAACCGGTGGTAGAGCCGGCGTCCGACGAGCAGCGCCAGCACCGTGCCACCGATCAACGTGATCGCGAACAGCACCTTGCCGTAGGCATTGGAATGCACCGAAAGGCGTACTGGCTCACCGAGTTGCAGCCCGTCGGGGGTACGTAGCGCGACGTCGACGGCGACCCGCTGGGTGAAGTGCACCTCGATCGGAACCCGCAGCGGGAGATAGCCGGGCGGCACTTCCTGCTCGCCGAGATCGGTGACGGTCATTCCCGGGGGTGCGTCGACCTGTAGGCGCACCCGGATCGGCACGGCCAGGTCGTTGCGCACCGCCAGCGGCAGCGGGCTGTGCTCGGTGGCCAGCGTGTACGACCCGCCGGGGTTGACGATCGTGACCGCGCCGAACAAGTCGTTGATCGTGGTGCCGACCGCGCCCAGCCGGCGCCGGGCCAGGTCGTTGCGCTCGTCGGCCGGCTCGGTCTGGCTCAGCGCGCGCAGCATGTCCTCGCGCAGTGGCGCGGTGTACTGCGGCCCGGTCAGCCCGGTCCGCGGATCGGTGGTCAGCGCGGCGGTCAGGCCCCACAGCCGGCCGACCTGGCCGGTGATCGTCGAGACGACGTCGTCGTCGAACTGGCCACGGCTGGCGCCCGGGAGCTCGGCGCCGGGGCTGGCGGCGTCGGCCAGCGTCGGCGACTGGGTGATCACCGCATCCAGCGGCCGGGCGACGGCCAGCCCCGAATGGATCGTGGTGGCCAGTGCGGTCAACATCGACTGGGCGTCGCTGGGCTGCGGGCTCCACTTCAACGGCGGCAGCAGGATCTGGGTGCGGGGTTCCGCCGCCGGCTGCAGCGACCGCCAGAGCATCGACGCGACGGCGTCCTGGCGCCGGGCGACCGTGGAGTCGTGGTCGAGTGGGACGTTCAGCGACGAGTCGAGGTAGGTAGGGAGATCGGGGTCGGTCCCGACGGCGGCCAACGCGGCGCCCACGGCCGGATCGAACGGCGCCATCACCACCTGAGGGGACAACCGGCGGGGGGTCACGTCGGCGATCATCGGTTCCCCGGTCGAGGAATCCTGGGCCGAGCAGTCCGCGGCGGCGATCGCGACCGTCGACCCCTGGCCGCTGAGCAGGTCGACCGCGGGCCGGGTCAGCGGACCGTCACCCAGGATCGTGGCGCCGCGCACGGAGGTCACGCCCAGGATCTGATCGATGATGTCGCCGGCCGCGCCGGTCGCCGCGGACTTGAGTCCCGCATCGCCGACGCGTTCCAGAGCGCCGAGATCGGCCTGCGCATACGGGGTGGGGGCGACGCACATCCGTTTGGCCAGTCCGCGCAGCTTGTCCAGCCAGGCCACCGCGGCGGCCTGCCCGGTGCCCGGATGGGCCGCGGCGCCGAGCCCGTCGGGCGCGTCGGCCACGACGTAGCCGGAGGTCATCGCGTTGACCGTCACCAACAGGTCGGGGTCGACAGCCAGGCAGAGCGCGCGGGCGGTGTCACCGCCGGGATCCACGGCCGGGCTGGTGGCGAACTCCACCGCGGACAGCAAGGTGTCCAGCCGGCCTCCTGCGGCCAAGGACACGGCCAGGTCGTCGTTCATCAGCCGTACCGGTGTGGTGCCGCCGGGCACCCCGGGCGCCAGCCGCGGCTTGTCGGCCAGCGGCCAGAACATCGTCACCGCGACGGGCTTGGTGGTGTCGGGGGGCACGACGTCGGCGACGGTGTCGGTTGCGGGGTCGGCCGCCTCGGGCGGAACGCCGAGGACCGGCAGCAGGAACCGGGCGTCGTCGAGCCGGGCCGCGTCGCCGTAGTCCGGTGTGCCGTTGATGTTCACCAGCAGCGGGTACACCCCGGGCTTGTCGATGCCTAGCGACGGCGCGGTGCGCGACCGGATCGGGTAACTGAAGGTGAACCCGACGGCCTGACCGCGCTGCATCTCGGGAGCGACGGTGGTGAATTCGCCGACCGGCTGGAACTGGTCGTTGGCGCCGTCGAGGTTGGTGCGCAGGCCGGCCGAGGAGGTCACTGCACCCGCGTGTTCCAGACGGGCGACGACGTCGCGTACGGGTCGGTCGCCCACGTTGGTGACGGTGCCGGTGACGGTGACCATCGGCTCACTGGTGGTGGTGATCAGATCCGGCGACACGCTGTCGATGCGAACCTGGAGGAACGGCGTCGATCCGGGTTCGCCTGCGGCGGCAGGCGCGGTCGTTGGCATCGCGAGCAAGGCAAGTACACCGAGGATCACCACGATCCGGGGCAGAATGCCGACCCGCCTCGGCGTGGTCACGTTCCCGGTCCGCAGCCGTTCGTCCGCGGGCCGGATTGACGCGGCCCGGCGTCGTCGGAGCGACGGTTGCGGGTGTGTGAATGCGTTTGGGGGCGTCGGCGCGGGCTGGTGCGCGGCAGCGGGGGCAGTGCGGCGACACCGTCGGACTGCAGCAGCTGGATCAGTTCGCCGGCGATCTCGGCGAGCTTGCGCTCATCGGCGTAGGCCAGCCGCTTGGGAAGTTCCCCGACGGGCACCCAGGCCACCTCGGTGACTTCGACGTCTTCGTCGCACAGTTCACCACCGGAGAACTGCATGAGGTAGTGGTGCACGGTCTTGTGGACGCGGCGGCCCTCGGTGACGAACCAGTAGTCGATGCTGCCGAGCGCGGCCAGCACCTGACCGCGGATCCCGGTTTCCTCGGCGACCTCGCGAATGGCGGTTTCTTCCGCGGTCTCGCCCTGTTCGATGTGGCCCTTGGGCAGTGACCACAACATCCGCCCGCGCCGGTCGACGCGGCCGATGAGTGCGGCGACCTGAGCTTCGGGTGGGCCGTCGATGCCGTCGATGACGAGTCCGCCCGCCGACGTCTCGTGGACGGTGCGCAGCCGGGCGGGCGCGCGTCGTGATGCGCGGGGCCGCCCCGGTTTGCCCGGCGGGGGCTGGCCGTTGCCGTTGTTGGGGGTGGGCGCGGGCACTGCGGCGCCGGAGGATTCAGTGGTGGCGGTGTCCGCTGCGGTGGGATTTGCCGGACCAGCCGCGCGACGGCCGCGGCGCCGACCCCGGCGCCGTCGTGGTTTGGCCTGTTCGCCGTCCGACACCCAAGCGATAGTAGCTGGCACGGCATGGCCGCCCGTCCGCACTCGCCGGTAGTGACTCACCCATCTGCCGCTGGGTCCGATGGTCGTCCTCCTCCTCAGGCGCCGGGGCGCCTGCATCGTCGGACGACTAGGCTCACGCCACGTGTCCGAAGCCACCCACGACGTCGAGCTGCTCGCCCGAGCCCTCGTCGCGCTCAACCAACACGGTGAGGTGCTGCGCGGAATCGGCGCGCGGTTCGCCGAGGCGGGACACGAGCTCTACCTCGTCGGCGGCAGTGTGCGCGACGCTTTTCTGGGCCGGCTGACCGCGGACCTGGATTTCACCACCGACGCGCGGCCCGATGTCATTCAGAAGATCGTCCGGCCGTGGGCCGACGCGCTGTGGGACACCGGCATCGAGTTCGGCACCGTCGGGGTGGGCAAGGGCCTGGGTCCGGACATGGACCGCCTCGAGATCACCACCTTCCGCGCTGACAGCTACGACCAGGTGTCGCGCAACCCCGAGGTGAAATTCGGCGACCGGCTCGAAGACGATCTGGTGCGCCGCGATTTCACCGTCAACGCGATGGCGGTGCGCATCACCGCCGACGGGCCCGGCGATTTCATCGACCCGCTCGGCGGCCTCAGCGCGTTGCGTCAGCGCGTCCTCGACACCCCGTCGGCCCCCGAGATCTCCTTCGGCGACGACCCGTTGCGGATGTTGCGCGCGGCGCGGTTCGTCTCGCAGCTGCGCTTCGACGTGTCCGACCGGGTGCGGCAGGCGATCGGGGAGATGGCACCGCAACTCGGCCGCATCACCGTCGAGCGGGTGGCCGTCGAACTGGACAAGCTGCTGCTGGGAGCCGACCCCGTCGCCGGGCTCGACCTCATGGTGCAGACCGGGATGGGCGATGTGGTGCTGCCCGAGATCGGCGGCATGCAGATGGCCATCGACGAACACCATCAGCACAAGGACGTCTATCAGCATTCACTGACGGTCTTGCGCCAAGCCATGGAGCTGGAGGAGCAGCCGGATCTGGTGTTGCGCTGGGCGGCGCTGCTGCACGACATCGGCAAGCCGGCGACGCGCCGCCACGAGGCCGACGGCGGCGTGAGCTTTCACCACCACGAGGTGGTCGGCGCGAAGATGGTCCGCAAGCGGATGCGGGCGCTGAAGTACTCCAAGCAGATGGTCGACGACGTCTCGCAGCTGGTCTATCTGCATCTGCGGTTCCACGGGTACGGCGACGGCAAGTGGACCGACTCGGCGGTGCGGCGCTACGTCGCCGATGCCGGACCGCTACTTCCCAAGCTGCACAAGCTCGTTCGGGCCGATTGCACCACCCGCAACAAGCGGCGCGCGGCCCGGCTTCAGGCCAATTACGACCAGCTCGAGACCCGCATCGCCGAGCTGGCCGCCAAGGAGGATCTGGCACGGGTGCGCCCGGATCTGGACGGCAACGAGATCATGCGGCTGCTCGACATTCCGGCCGGCCCACAGGTCGGGCAGGCGTGGAACTTCCTCAAGGAGCTCCGCCTGGACCGCGGCCCGCTGTCCCACGACGAGGCCGTCGCCGAGTTGCTCGCCTGGTGGAACGCGAAGGACGATCCCGGCGTCTAAGCCGGGTATGGATTACTGCCTGGGATCTGGCGACGGATCGGCGACGATGTTCAGCGGACAGCCCGCGGTGGATATCGACGGCGACGGTGAGCTCGACGGGGTGCGCCTCGATATCGACGGTGATGGGCTCTACGACGACGCACTCGCCGATTTGGACGATGACGGCCTGGCCGACCACGCCGCGTTCGACCTCGACGACGACGGCAGCAGCCAAACCCTGTACACCGACGACGGATCCGGCACCTGGGCACTGACTCCGGCGGGCCCGGGTGGTCCGCTGCGCTGGTTCGGCCTCGACGGTGTCGAGCACACCGCAAGTGGCACAGTCGATTTCGACGGTGATGGCCGGCCTGATCGGCTACTGGACGTCGATCGGGACGGGTTGGCCGATCGGGTGCTGAGGGCCGGCTCCGACGGCGGTTTCGATACCGGTTACGTCGACACCGACGGCGATGGCCGCTGGGATCTCACGTTGGTCGACACCGACGGTGACGGTGCGTCCGACGACGCCAGTCAGCTGTAGGCGCTCTCCGCGGGCACCGTGCAGATCCCACCCGACTCCAGGAGCTCACGCGCGGCATCCCATTGCAGCGGTTGGTGATAGAGGAAGCCCTGGCCCGTTCGCGCCCCCAGATCCAGCAGGGTGTCGCGCTCGGCGATCGTCTCGATTCCCTCCACCACGAGGTCGAGGGTCAGCGCGCTGGCCAATGACACCACCGACTGCACCACGGCCCGCTGCTTGGCGTCACCCTCGTCGAGGGCGGCCGCGAATGACCGGTCGAGCTTGATCTGATCCACCGGTAGCGTGCGCAGCTGGGTCAACGACGAATAGCCGGTGCCGAAGTCGTCGAGGGAGACGCTCACCCCGGCATCGCGTAACCGGGCAAGGGTGGGGTGAGCGACCCGCAGGTCGACCAGGGCGTGTTCGGTGAGCTCGATGATCAGCGATTCCGGTGGCAGCCCGGCGGTTTCGAGCAGGTGCAGGACCTCCTCGGCGAAGCCGGGCTCCCGGACCTGGCGGGGCGACACGTTGACGGCCATCGTCAGATCGAGCGCCAGTCCGTCGGCCCGCCACTGGGCCAGGGTGCGGATCGTCTCGCGTAGCACCCAGCGGCCGATCTCGACGATCATGCCGTTGTCCTCGGCCAGCGGAATGAACGCACCGGGGGTCAGCAGCGGCAGCCCGGGCCGGTGCCACTGCAACAGCATCTCGAAGCCGATCACGACACCGCTGTCGAGCATGACGATCGGCTGGGCGCGCAACCGCAGTTGGTCGCGTTCCACCGCGTGCCGCAGCGCGGAGTCGAGGTCGAGGCGTTGGGCGACTTCGGCTTCGAGAAGGGAATCGAAGACGTTGATGTGGCTGCCGTCGGTGAGCTTGGCCCGGTACATGGCGACGTCGGCTTCGCGCATCAGTTCGGCCCCCGACACCGTGGATTCGTCGGCGAAGGTGATCCCGATGCTGGCGTCGACGAACGCCTCCTTGCCGTCGATCGTGTACGGCGCGCTCAGCGTGGCGCGGATCCGCTCGGCCAGCGCGATGGCCTGGGCCCGGTCGGGCAGTTCCGGGCACAGCACGACGAATTCGTCGCCGCCGAGGCGAGCCACCGTGTCGGTGTCGCGGATCGTTCCGGACAGCCGTCGCGCGGCCTCGATCAGCAGCTCGTCACCGCCGGCGTGGCCGATGGAGTCGTTGACCATCTTGAAGCGGTCCAGGTCGCAGAACAGCAGTGCCAGTGGGGTTCCGCGGCGGCGGGCCAACAGCAGACTCTGCGACAGCCGGGCCAACAGCAGGCTGCGGTTGGCCAGCCCGGTCAGAGCGTCGTGGCTGGCCTGGTAGGACAGCCGCCGCGCCGACGCGTCGCGCTCGAGCGCCAGGGTGATGAGGTCGCGGCAGCGCACCAACGCGGTGTGGGCCAGGTCGTCCAGAGCTTGCGGGTCGCCGAACACCTCGAGCATCCCGGCGGCGTCGGCGGTGTCGTTGACCGCGCCGGTCCACGCCGGCGTCGCCGACACGTCCGCGCCGATCGGGTAGACCACCGAGCGCGGACCCATCGCGATGCGGACCGCCGGAGCCCCCGACACTTCGGCGGCCAACTGCACGATCTGGCGCAGCACCGACGGCACCGGGTCCGCGGTGGCGATCCGTTCGAGAATGCGCGCCTGTCCGCGTTCGAGTGCGGAGACCCGGTCGAGGCGGTCCTCGGTTTTGCGCAACGCCTCCCGCTCGTCGTCGAAAGCCCTTCGGGCCGAGCGGTACTGGCGCACCACGTTGGCGGCGACCCACCACAGCAGCGCCGCGGCGAGCACCAGAGCGGCGATCAGCATGGTCAGCTGGATCACCCCGCCGCGCAGCAGGCCCTGTTCGGCGAGCCGATCGACGCGGTGCAGGCCGGACGGGCTGCCGGCAGCCAGCGCATGGGTCGCCTCGGAGAGCACCTCGGCGCGGGGCAGGATGGTGTCGGCCCACTCGGCACGCTCGTCGGGCGGCAGCACCCCGGGCGGCGCCTCGGCGATCACACTGTCCAATGAGGTTAAGGCCCAACGGTATTCGGGCGTGGTCGACTCGGCAGCGCTCACCCCGTTGGCGGCGATCACGCCGAGCCGCTGGGCGAGGAGCGCCCGCGAGATCTGAACCTCACGCCGTGGCACGACGCCGAGCAGGTATTGCTGCGCTTGCTCGATGTAGGTGAGTGAGTCGCGCACGGTGAAGAAGGTGTTGGTGCTGACGGCTTCGCTGCGGGCGTTGTGGTTGGTGAAAGCGCGCTGCTGAGCCGAGGATTGGACGCCGACCACGACCAGCGCGATGAGCAGTAGCACCAGCACGCCCGCCACCACCTGCTGGCCGCGGTTGAGCGTGAGTCGTGGGCCCGGTGGGGTGAGCCAGTGATCGCTGATCATGAGCCGGGCCCGCTCGGCGTCTTGACGATGATCGCGGCCAGGCTCCAATTCCAGGCGTCGAGCACCGACGACAACGGGGTTCCGTCCGGGAAGACGATTCGGATCGGCCCGCCCTGGTCATACGGGATGGGCGTGCCGTCGCGATCGGTCGCGATCAGCGCGTCCGACTCGATCATGGGTTTGGCGGCGCTGATGTAGTGGTAGTCGTCGAGCCCGATCGTGTCGATCGTGGCCGAGTCGGGGATGCCGGCCTTGCCGAGGACCGCGGCCAGCGGAACGCCGCTGTAGGTTTCCCGCCGTTTGACGAAGGGTTCATCGAGGGTGACCGTCGTGTTGCCCAGGGCGTTGAGCTTGTCCAGGGTCAGCGACAGCGGCGCGCTACCGCCCTTGACGGTCAGTACGGGCTCGGTCGCGGCGGGCGCGTCGATCGTGCCGCCGCCGTAGGGGTTGGTCGTCGGCGCTGCTGCCGGAGTGGGGGAGGCCGCGGCGGTGTGTTGGGGAGTGGGGGTGGTGGTCGCGCAGGCGGCCGCTCCCATGATGCTGACCACCCCCGCCGCGACGGCGGCAGGGAGGCGGATACGCATGAACGGCGATGATACTGCCCCGGGCAACCTTTTTCCGTCTTCGTCAAAATGCGCTGGGCATGCGCAACGACGCAGAAAACAAACAGAGAGCAAATCGATAAGTAAATCTAGGCGTTCAGCCTGTGGTGCGTTATCTGCCCCTACCCGGTGGCCCGGCGAAAGCCTGGGCGATTTCCAGCCACTTCGTGGCGTCAGCGCCTTCGCCGACAACGTCGAGTTCAGCAAGGGGTCGGCGCTGGGTGACCAGGAAGCAGAAGTCGAGCGCGGAACCGGTGACCCGCTGGCCGGCGTCTTGCGGACCCCACGTCCAATGGCTGCCGTCGGGGGCGGCGAGGTCGACGTGGAACGGCTCGGCGGGCGGGGTCAGCTCGTGCACGGTGAACGCGAAGTCGCGGGTGCGCACACCGAGGTGGGCGATCGACTTCAGCCGTGCCGACGGCACCACCGGCGCACCGAGGGCGTCGGCCACATCGAGGCCGTGCGCCCAGGTCTCCATCAAGCGCGCGGTGGCCATGGACGCCGCACTCATCGGCGGCCCGAACCAGACCAGCTTGCGGCCTTCGGCCACTGCCCGAAGCGCGGTGTGCAGCTGCGTCCGGGTCTCGCGCCACTGCGCCAGCAGCTGGTCGGGCGGGGTGAGCGCTAACTCGTCGGCAGCCTTGTCGACGAAGCCCAGCGGATCGGCCGCCGCCGCGGTGAGCACCTCACCGAATGCGGGCTCGTCGGTGATCGATATCAGCGAGGCCCGGTCCGTCCACATCAGATGGGCGATCTGGTGGGCGATGGTCCAGCCGGGCGCCGGGGTGAGCTGGGCCCAGCCCGTGGGGTCCAGCGGTGCGACCAAGTTGTCGAGGGCATCGCTTTCGTCGCGCAGGTCGTCGACGATCGGGTCTGCGGCAGCCATGGTCTCAACCTAGAGCCCGAGTTGCCGCCGCCGTCCGACAATCGCGTGTACGGCCAGCCCGACCAGATAGATCGCCGAGCCGGCCAGCGCCAGCCCGGGTGAACGGCCATCGGCGGGAATCACTTCGGCCGCGAGCATGGTCGCCACGATGAACGACACCCAGAACACCGAATCCTGGACGGCGAAGACATGCCCGCGCAGGGCGTCGTCGACGTCGATCTGCATGGCGACGTCGGCGCAGAGCTTGACCATCTGGCCGGCCAGCCCCAGCAAGAAACCGCACACGATCATCACCACCAACTGCAGTGTGGCGCCTGCCAATTGGATGATCGCGGCGAAGACCAGTGCGCCATTGGCGGTCGTGTAGCGACCCCACCGTTTGATCGACATCGGAGTGAAGATATTCGCCAGGAAGGCCCCGGAGCCGGTGGCCGCGACGAAGATGACGGCGGTGCCCAGGCTGCCGACGGCCGGGGTGCCGCTGTGCCGCACGATCACCAGAACCAACAGCGTGTTGATCCCGAACACCATGCGGTGGCTGGCCAGACCCGACAACGTCGCCGCGACCGATGATGTGGTCAGGACGGTGCGAGCGCCGTACAGCCAGCCGGTGGCCACCGCGTAGACCACCGATCCGTGGACGGCGCGCGCGGTGTCGTCGGGCCCCAACTGGTGGCGGGGAAACCGCAACGACAGCACGAATGAGATCGCGACGGGCACGGCCACCAGCAGCATGACCGTGGCGGCGCCGGTGTCGCCGGAGCCGAACAGCCACCGGGGCAGCAGCATGAAGTTCGCGCCGAGGAAGGTGGCGGTGGCCCCGGTCGCGGTGGCGACCGAGTTCATCGTGACGACCTGGTGCCGTGGGACCACGTGGGGCAGTGCGGCCGACAGCCCGGAGGTGACGAACCGGCTGAAGCCGTTGACGATCAGCGCACCGCACAGCACGGTCAGGTCGGTCGCCCCGACGGCGAGCAGCACCGCGACTCCGATCACCAGCATCAGCCGCGCGAGGTTGGCCGCGACCAGTACCGCCCGGCGGTCCCAGCGGTCCAGCAGCGCGCCCGCGAACGGGCCGACGAGTGAGTACGGCAGGAACAGCACAGCGAACGACGCGGCCACGGCCCACGGGCTCGCCGCCCGCTCCGGATTGAACAACAACCCGCCGGCGAGGCCGGCCTGAAACAGCCCGTCACCGAACTGACTGGCGGTCCGCAGCTCCAGCAGCCGCCAGAACTCGGGCAGGCTGCGCACCGATCGCCATAGCGAACCGGATGCGCGCCTGTCGACCATCGGACCAACAGTACAAATATCCACACGCGCCCGTTACCGCAGCAATACCTCCGTGATGCCATGATGGTTGGGTGGCGCAGCCGGAAGACCCCGAAGACTTCGTCGCACCCGCGGCGAACCGGGTGCGGCCGGGGACGCTGCTGCTGGCCAACACCGACCTGCTGGAGCCGACGTTTCGGCGCAGCGTGATCTACGTCGTCGAGCACAACGACGGCGGCACGCTGGGTGTCGTGCTCAACCGCCCCAGCGAAACCGCCGTCTACAACGTGTTGCCGCAGTGGGCGAAGCTCGCGGCCAAGCCCAAGACCATGTTCATCGGCGGCCCGGTCAAGCGCGATGCCGCGCTGTGCCTGGGCACGCTGCGGGTCGGCACCGACCCCCAGGGCATGCCCGGCCTGCGTCATGTCGCGGGCCGGATGGTGATGGTGGACCTCGACGCCGATCCCGATCTGATCGCCCCTGCCGTCGAGGGTGTGCGGATCTTCGCCGGTTACTCGGGGTGGACCATCGGCCAGCTGGAGGGCGAGATCGAGCGCGACGACTGGATCGTCTTGTCCGCGTTACCTTCTGACGTACTGGTTGAGCAGCGAGTGGACCTGTGGTCGCGGGTGTTACGTCGCCAGCCGCTGCCGCTGTCTCTGCTCGCCACGCATCCGATCGACGTCAGCCGGAACTGACCGGCGGCGCGCTGCGCCCCAGCCGGCTGGCGATCACCGCGCACACGAACAGCTGGATCTGATGAAAGAGCATCAGCGGCAACATGATCAGGCCGACGGTGGCGGGCGGGAACAGCACCAGCGCCATCGGTAGCCCCGACGCCAGGCTCTTCTTCGACCCGCAGAACAGCAGCACGATCGCGTCACCGCGGTCCAGCCGGGCGACGCGCGCGGTGATCCAGGTCAGCGCCAGCACGATCGCCAGCAGCGCGGTGCTGACCAGCGCGACGGCCACCACCCGCCACGGCCGCACACTGCTCCAGATGTGCTCGGCCATCCCCTCGGAGAACGCGGCATAGACGACCAGCAGCACCGACCCGCGGTCGACGACTTTCGTCAGCACCGCGTGCCGGGTCACCACCGGTGCCAGCCACGGTCGCAACAGCTGCCCGACGGCGAAGGGCACCAACAGTTGCAGGACGATGTCGAGCACCGCCGACCCGTCGACGCGGGGCGCCCCGCCGATCGGCATGAGCACCAGGACGAGCAGCGGGGTCAGCAGCACGCCGACGATATTCGACAGCGAGGCGCTGACGATCGCGGCCGACACGTGCCCGCGCGCCATCGAGGTGAAGGCGATCGAGGACTGCACGGTCGATGGCACCAGGCACAGGAACAGCAGCCCGGCGTAGAGATCCTCGGTCAGGATCGACGGGACGAGCGCACGGGCGGCCAGCCCGAGCAGTGGGAACGCCACGAACGTGGTGGCCAGCACCAGCAGGTGCAGTTTCCATTGCCGAACGCCGTGCCACGCCTCTTGGGGCGACAACCGGGTGCCGTACAGCAGAAACAGCAGGGCGATGACGATCTTGGTGACCACCGAGAGAACGCCGGAGGCCGCGCCTTGGGCGGGCAGCACCGTGGCCAGCGCGACAACGGCGACGAGCAGCAGCAGGAAGGTGTCGACCGGAAGCCGTGAGAGCCAAGCCCTCATCGTGTGGTCGCGGGGCTTACTTGCAGGACAGCGTGCAGCTGGCGCAGCTGCCCGCGCAGCTGGCTTCGGCTTCGCGGCGCGCGGCGTAGCGAGCGCCCTGCCAGGAGCCGGCCGCGACGGTTCCCACCGCGCCGAGCACGCAGACGATCACCACGGTCAGTGCGGTCTGCGGCGGTGCCGCCAAGGCGGCCGACCCACCCGCGGCCAGCATCACGGCCGCGGCGAGTTGGGTCGGCGCGACCGCGCGAAGTACCTGTCCGGTGACGTCAGCAGCGGGCGGCCGGGTCAACGTCCAGACACCCGAGCCACCGATCAGGACGGCCATACAGAGGCACACCACGCCGACGACGAGCATGGGGCCACAATACGAGCCCCGGTTCAGCGCTGCTGACCGGGCACCACGCCCAGCGGGCTGACGGCGGGAACCGCGGCGGGCGCGGGCGCCGGTGGCGCCGCGGGCGGCGCGGTCGGCGACGTCACCTTGAAGCCGTTGACGATGGCATCGGTCGCGTCGGCGGTGGCGACCACCTGGTTGGCGGCGGTGGTCACGTACAGCGAGACCAAGTAGCGGTCGGGTCCGGACTGAACGATGACGTGGCGGCGCGAGGTGTTCAGCGTCATGTCGTTCTCGCGGTAGGTGCCTTCGATGATCGAGGACGGGAAACCGCCGAAGTCGGCCATCGAGGCGTCGGTCGCCTGCCAGTTGAAGAGCTCCTGGCTGTCCAGGTAGCCGTGCGTGATGGCTTCCTTCGGGTCGAATTCGCCGACCAGTTTGTAGACCTTCAGTTGGGCGTTGGAGGTGTACAGCCCGTCACCGCCGAGGCGGTCGGCCAGCACGGTGAAGGCGTCGGGGACGTTCGGGTCGGGGACGACGCTCCAGCCGCGCGGCATCGGCAGCACGAGGTTGAGCGCGGTGAAGCCGGCCGCTTTCTGCGGCTCCATCTTCACGCCCTTGTCCTTGAAGTAGTCGGCGAGCGTGCCGGATGCGGCGGGGACCAGGGTCTCCGGGGCGGCGACCGGGAGCGCGGGCGTGGCGGCCTGCGGCACGGCGGCAACCTGGCCGGGGACCGGTGCGGAGGCGGGCTGGGCGGCCGGGACGGCGTTGGCCGCGGCGGCATCGGGAGCGACGGTGACGGTCTGGGTGACGGTGACGGGAGCCGGCGGCAGCGGAACGACCGGGTCGGCGGACGCACTGGCGCCGGTCAGGCCGGTGAACCCGAGTACGGCCGCCGTACCTGCGGCCACACCACCAATTAGCACCCGCCAGTTACGGGCAATCGTCATCATCGCAGCTGTCCTTCTCCACACGGTCGGGCCAGGTGAGACCCCTCGTTAGGCGCCGACTGTATCCACGGGCCCGGGCGCCCGGATAGGTCTGGAACCGACCTGGAACCAACCTTCGACAGGACTGCAATCCAACCGAGATCGGGCCGTTGCCTGGGGTGCGACCGGGGTCACACAGCCCCATCGCCGGGGCGGTGCCGCGCGGCGCCCTTATACCCTGTGTGACGTGACCGAATCGCCGACCGCCGCAGCTGCGGGCCCCGACGGCTCCGACAGCGACGTGCCGCGGTACCGCTACACCGCCGAGCTGGCGGGGCGGATCGAGCGGGACTGGCAGGAGAACTGGCAGTCGTGGGGCACCTTCAACGTGCCCAACCCGGTCGGCTCGCTGGCGCCCACCGACGGCGCCACTCTTCCCGATGACAAGATGTTCGTCCAGGACATGTTCCCCTACCCCTCGGGTGAGGGCCTGCATGTCGGGCACCCGCTGGGCTACATCGCCACGGACGTCTACGCCCGCTACTTCCGGATGACCGGCCGCAATGTGCTGCACGCGTTGGGATTCGACGCCTTCGGCCTGCCCGCCGAGCAGTACGCCATCCAGACCGGCACGCATCCGCGCATCCGCACCGAAGCCAATATCGTCAACTTCCGCCGCCAGCTGGGCCGGCTGGGCCTCGGACACGACCAGCGGCGAAGCTTCTCGACCACCGACACCGACTTCTACAAGTGGACGCAGTGGATCTTCCTGCAGATCTACAACGCCTGGTTCGACACCGACCAGAACAAGGCGAGGCCGATCGTCGACCTGGTGGCCGAATTCGCCAGTGGCGCACGCAGTCTGGATGACGGCCGGGATTGGTCGGCACTGTCCGCGCAGGAGCGGGCCGACGTCGTCGACGGCTACCGGCTGGTGTACCTGTCCGATTCGCTGGTGAACTGGTGCCCGGGCCTGGGCACCGTGCTGGCCAACGAGGAGGTCACCTCCGAGGGCCGCAGCGAGCGCGGTAACTTCCCGGTGTTCCGGAAACGGTTGCGGCAGTGGATGATGCGCATCACCGCCTACTCCGATCGGCTGCTCGACGATCTCGAGGTGCTGGATTGGCCGGAGAAGGTCAAGGCCATGCAGCGCAACTGGATCGGCCGGTCCACCGGGGCGTCGGCGCTGTTCGGCGTGGACGGCACCGATATCGAGGTGTTCACCACCCGGCCCGACACTCTGTTCGGGGCCACCTATCTGGTGCTGGCCCCCGAGCACGAGCTGGTCGATTCCCTGGCCGCCGCGCAGTGGCCCGGCGCGGTGGATGACCGCTGGACCTACGGTGCCGCCGACCCGGCCGAGGCGGTGGCCGCCTACCGGCGAGCGATCGCGGCGAAGTCCGATCTGGAGCGCCAGGAGAACAAGACCAAGACCGGGGTGTTCCTGGGCGCCTACGCCACCAATCCGGCCAACGGCCAACAGGTTCCGATCTTCATCGCCGACTACGTCCTGGCCGGCTACGGCACCGGCGCGATCATGGCGGTGCCGGGTCACGACCAACGTGACTGGGAGTTTGCCTCGGCCTTCGGCCTGCCGATCCTGGAGGTGATCTCCGGTGGCGATGTCTCGGAGGCGGCCTATACCGGTGACGGCACCCTAGTGAATTCGGGCTACCTCGACGGGCTGAATGTGGCCGACGCCAAGGCCGCGATCACGCAGCGACTGGAGGCCGACGGCCGCGGCGCCGCGCGCGTCGAATACAAGCTTCGCGACTGGCTTTTCGCGCGGCAGCGGTACTGGGGCGAGCCGTTCCCGATTGTCTACGACGCCGACGGGCGCGCGCACCCACTGCCCGAATCCGCGCTGCCGGTGGAATTGCCCGATGTCGCCGACTACGCGCCGGTGATGTTCGACCCCGACGATGCCGACAGCGAGCCGTCGCCGCCGTTGAACAAGGCGACGGAGTGGGTGCATGTCGAGCTGGATCTGGGTGATGGCCTGCAGCCCTACAGCCGCGACACCAACGTGATGCCGCAGTGGGCGGGCAGCTCCTGGTACGAGCTGCGCTATGCCGATCCGCACAACTCAGAAGAGTTCTGCGCCAAGGAGAACGAGGCCTACTGGATGGGTCCGCGCCCGGCCGAGCATGGCGCGGCCGATCCCGGCGGAGTGGATCTCTACGTCGGTGGCGTCGAGCACGCGGTGCTGCACCTGCTGTACTGCCGGTTCTGGCACAAGGTTCTTCACGACCTGGGCCATGTCTCGTCGCGGGAACCGTACCGCCGCTTGGTGAATCAGGGCTATATCCAGGCGTTCGCCTACACCGATTCCCGTGGCGCCTACGTGCCTGCCGCCGATGTCGTCGAGCGCGGCGGGAAGTTCTTCCTGCCAGGGGACGACGGCGAGATAGAGGTCTTCCAGGAGTTCGGCAAGATCGGCAAGAGCCTGAAGAACTCGATATCCCCGGACGAGATCTGCGACGGCTACGGCGCCGACACGCTGCGGGTGTACGAGATGTCGATGGGCCCGCTGGATGCGTCGCGGCCATGGGCGACCAAGGACGTCGTCGGCGCGCATCGGTTCCTGCAGCGGGTATGGCGTCTCGTCGTCGACGAATCTACCGGCGAGGCAAGGGTTTCCGAGCACGAAGCGCTGGACGACGACACCCTGCGGTTGCTGCACCGCACGATCGCGGGAGTGTCGGAGGACTATGCGGGCCTGCGCAACAACACGGCCGCGGCCAAGCTGATCGAGTACACCAACCACCTGACCAAGGAAGGCATCAACGCCCGCGCGGCGCTGGAGCCGCTGGTGTTGATGGTGGCCCCGCTGTCGCCGCACCTGGCCGAGGAGCTGTGGCTACGGCTTGGTCACCCGAAGTCGTTGGCGCACGGCCCCTTCCCGGTGGCCGACCCGCAGTATCTGGTGACCGACACCGTCGAGTACCCGGTGCAGGTCAACGGCAAGGTGCGCGGCAAGATCACGGTCGCGGCCGACGCCGACAAGGCGACGCTGGAAGCGAGCGCGCTGGCCGACGAGAAGGTGCAGGCGTTCCTGGCCGGTGCCACCCCGAAGAAGGTCATCGTGGTGCCGGGCCGGCTGGTCAACCTCGTCGTCTAGCTCTGCCCGCGCGGCCGGACGATCACCTGATGGGTGTGTGCGTCCGGCGGAGTGGCGATCACGTCGGCGACGACCTGCGCCACGGTCGAGGCCTTGAGGTATTTCGACGGGTCGTACTCGCCGCCCTCGTAGGCGACCAGATCTTCCTGCATCTCGGTGGCGACCCGGCCGGGGTGCACGCTGGTGACCCGCAGGCTGGGCTCGTCGGCGCGCAGTGAGTCGGCGAAGGCCCGCTGGGCGAACTTGCTCGCCGAGTAGGCGGCCAGGCCGGGCGACGCGTTGAGCCCCGCCCCGGAGTTGATGAAGACGACGTGCCCGCGGGCCGCGCGCAGCGCCGGGAGCAACGCGAGGGTGAGCGCGACCGGACCGGTCACGTTCACCTCGAAGCAGGCCCGCCACTGCTCGGGGATGGACTCGTCGAACCGACCGGGGTGCGAGACGCCGGCGTTGTGGACCAGCACGTCCAGCTCGGCCAGCGGTTCGGCGGCGGCCTCGATGCTGTCCGGGTCGGCGAGATCCAATGGCCAGGTGGGAGCCCCGAGGCGGGCGGCGACGGCATCGAGGCGGGCGGACGGGCGGCCCGCCAACAGCAGGGTGTGGGTGGGTGCCAGCGCCTCGGCGATCGCCGAGCCGATCCCACCCCCGGCCCCGGTGATCAACGCAGTCGGCATAGACACCAACCCTACCGACCTGCGATTCCCGCCTCCGCGTCGCAGAATGAACGCGTGGCATTCGACCCGAGTTTCGGCCCGACGCAGCTGGCGGCCCGCGCGGCCTACCTGCTGCGCGGCAACGACCTGGGTGTGATGACCTCCGCGGCGCCGCTGCTCTACCCGCACATGTGGAGCTGGGACGCCGCGTTCGTGGCCGTCGGGTTGGCCCCGCTGAGCGTCGAGCGCGCTGTCGTCGAACTGGACACGCTGCTGTCGGCGCAGTGGGCCAACGGGATGATCCCGCACATCGTCTTCGCCAACGGGGTCGATGGGTATTTCCCCGGCCCGGCCCGCTGGGCCACCTCGGCGCTGGCGGCCAACGCCCCGCGCACTCGGCACACGTCGGGAATCACCCAGCCGCCGGTGCACGCGATCGCGGTGCAGCGCATCCTCGATCGCGCGCGCACCCGGGGCCGCTCGACAAGGGCTGTCGCCGAGGCGTTTCTGGATCGCCGGTGGGCCGATCTGGTGCGCTGGCACCGCTGGCTGGCCGAGGCCCGCGATCAGGACGAGCAGGGCCGCATCACGCTGTATCACGGCTGGGAGTCCGGAATGGACAACTCGCCGCGATGGGATTCGGCCTACGCCAACGTGATTCCCGGCAATGTGCCGGAGTACCAGCGCGAGGACAACAAGATCAACACCGACGCCAGCCAGCGTCCTTCCGACACCGAGTACGACCGCTACCTGTGGCTGCTCGAGGAGATGAAATCGGTTCGCTACGACGACGATCTGCTGCCCAAGGTGATGAGCTTCGCTGTCCAGGACGTCTTCGTCTCGGCGATCTTCTCGGTGGCATGTGATGTGCTGGCCAATATCGGCGAGGACTACAAGCGGCCGAATGCCGATGTGCGCGACCTGTATTCGTGGGCCGAGCGGTTCCGCACCGGTGTCGTCGAGACGGCGGACGGAAGGACCGGTGCGGCAAAGGATTTCGACGTCAGGTCGGGCAAGTGGATCGCGACGGAGACCGCCGCTCAGTTCGCCCCGCTGCTGTGCGGCGGGTTGCCGCACGACCGCGAGCGCGCGCTGCTGCGGATCCTGGAGGGTCCCCGGTTCTGCGGTCACCCCGACCTCAAGTACGCGGTGATTCCTTCGACCTCACCGGTTTCCAAGGACTTCCGGCCCCGTGAGTACTGGCGCGGTCCGGTGTGGCCGGTGCTGACGTGGTTGTTCTCCTGGGCGTTCGCCCGCCGCGGCTGGTCGGAACGGTCGCTGCTGCTGCGTCAAGAAGGCCTCCGGCAGGCCAGCGACGGCACGTTCGCCGAGTACTACGAACCGTTCACCGGGGAGCCGCTCGGCAGCATGCAGCAGTCCTGGACCGCGGCCGCGGTCCTCGACTGGTTGGGGTGATTACGTCTCGGCCTGCTCGGCCAACCGCTCCAGGGGACGCAGCGCCGTGGCCAGGGTCTCGCGCTCCTCGTCGGTCAACTTCGACAGCAGCGCCGCGAGATTCGCCCGCCGCACGGCCAGCGCTTCGCGATGCTGAACCAGCCCCTGCGGGGTGACCTCCACCAGAACCGCGCGCAGGTCCGAAGGGTCCCGGGAACGCTTGACGAGCCCCAGCTTTTCCAGGCGACGGATCGCCACGGTGGTGGTGGGCGTGCGTACCCGCTCACGGGCCGCCAGCTCGGTCATCCGGATGGGCCCCTGATCCAGCAGGGTCAGCAGGATGGACAGCTGAGCAAGGGTGAGGTCGGCGCCCTGGGTGCTGGACTTCGTATCGGCGCGACGCAAGACCGAAAACAGCTTCGAGAGAACCCGCTGCAGGTCACCGGACAGGTCGGCGACCTGCGACTCGGCCTCAATCATAGTTCGCTAGTCTAACCTGTGCGTGCCTGTCAACCGCGCGATACGCCGTTTTCGCACATGCAATTACAAAACTTGCGACAGGAACCGCTGCAGTCGGTCGGTTTCGGCGGCCGTGAAGATCTGCTCGGGCGGTCCGGATTCGACGACCTTGCCGTGGTCCATGAACACCACCGAGTCCGCCGTCGAGCGGGCGAAGCCCATCTCATGGGTCACAACCACCATCGTCATGCCGTCGGAACCGAGTTCGGCGATGAGGGCCAAGATCCCCTTGACCAGTTCGGGATCCAGCGCCGAGGTGGCCTCGTCGAAGAACATCACCTGCGGTGCCATGGCCAACGCCCGGGCGATTGCAACGCGCTGCTGCTGCCCGCCGGACAAGGTGGCAGGCCGCACGTCGGCCTTGTGCCGCAAGCCCACCCGCTCGAGCTGAGTCAGCGCCAGGTCCCGGGACTCGTCTGCGCCCAGTCCTTTGAGCTTGCGCGGGGCCAATGCCACGTTGTCCACCACACTGCGATGCGGAAAGAGGTTGAACTGCTGGAACACCATCCCGATGCGTTGGCGCAGCTTGTCAGGATCGTCGCGCAGCACCGACTGACCGTCGAGCAGGATGTCACCGCGGTCGGGCTCGTAGAGCCGATTCAGCGTGCGCAACAGTGTCGACTTGCCCGATCCCGACGGCCCGATCACCGCGGACGTACTGCCGGCGGGCACCTCAAGGTCCACCCCGCGCAGCACCGCATTGCCGCCGAGGGTGAGATGAATGTCGTTGGCCGCCAACGAAACCGGTTCTATTGCCGGTCTAGATCCGATGGCCATCACACCATCTCCTGGCTCGTGGTGGTCGGTTCCAGCGGATCCTCGTCGGCCACCACCCGCCCGCGACGCAGCCGGGCGTCGATGAAGTTGACCAGATGCGTCAGCGGAATCGTCAGCAGCAGGTAGAACAGGCCGGCCGCCACCAACGGCGACAGGTTTCCGGTCTGGGCGTTGAGATCCCGGCCCACCTGGAAGAGCTCACGCTGGCTGGCCACCAGGCCCAGGAAGTACACCAGCGACGAGGCTTTCAGCAGCGAGATGAATTGATTCACCAAGGCGGGCAGCACGCGTCGCACACCCTGCGGCACGATCACCAACCGCATCGAGGAGGTGTAGCTGAACCCCAGGGCGCGGGAGGCCTCCATCTGCCCGGCGTCGACACTCTGGATGCCGGAGCGGAAGATCTCGCCGATGTAGGCCGCGGCCATCAGCCCGAGCGCCGCGATGCCGAGCGGGTAGGGGTCATTGCCGGTCAGCTGGCCCACCACCGGCCCGATGCCGAGACCGATCAGCAGGATGATCACCACTTCCGGCAGGCCGCGGAAGATGTCGGTGTAGACCCGGGCCGGCCACCGCAGCCAGCGGGAACGCGAGATTCCGGCCACCGCAAGTCCCATGCCGAGCACCAGACCGATCACGGCGGCACTGACCGTGAGCAGCAGTGTGTTGGGCAGCCCCGTCGTCAACAGGTCCGGGATGGCCTTCTTGTAGAGGGCCCAATCCAGGAACGACTCGCGCAGTTGCGTCAGCACCGACTTCGGCGCACCGGCCGCTTCGGCCGGTTTCTCATGGGCGGCGGCGATCGCGGCGAAGTCGGGGAGCTGCGGCAGCGGCGCGGCCTTGGACCCCGGCTTCCAGCCAGGCGGCAACGCGCGCGGTACCCAGTCGGAGTACAGCTTGGACCAGGTGCCGTCGGCAATGACGGCGTCGAGCCCGGCGTTGAGCGCATTGATCAACGGCTTGTTCTCATTCGCCACCGCGTAAGCGACGAAATTGTCCAAGCTGAAAGTGTTTTCGACGATCTGGGCGGGATCACCCGGGCGCACGGTGCCCAGCGCCTGTTGCGACGGCGCCACCCACGCGTCGATCTGGCGCGTCTTCAAGCTGGCGTAGACGGTGTTGTAATCGGGGAACTTCACCGGCTGCAGGTGCAGGGTGTCGATCAGGTAGGCCTCTTGCACGGTGCCCTGCACGACGCCGATGCGCTGGCCGGGCCCGAGCTTCCCGAACCCGGTGATCGGGGAGCCCGACGGAACGACCAGTGAGAAGTAGCCGAAGTCATAGCCGTTCGTGAAGCCGACCGTCTTTCGGCGCGCATCGGTGGTGGTGATCGACGACGATCCGACATCGAAGCGACGGGAGGCCACCTGGGCGAGCAGTCCGGAGAATTCGGTCCCCACGAACGTGATCTTGAGTCCGAGCTTGTCGGCGATCGCGCGAAGGAGTTCGTTGTCGAATCCGGTGAATTGACCGTTGGAGTCGATGCAGATGCTCGGTGGCGCATCCGACAGCGTGCCCACGGTCAGCGTGCCCGGGGTGATCAGTCCGAGTGCGTCACGGTTGATCGCGCTCAGTGGCTCGGCGGTCGCGGTGGTGTACTTGTCCTCGCTCGGCCCCTTGGCGGCGGCCGCCAGGTTGGTCGGCAGGGCGCTGGCCGACTCCACACCCGGTGGTGCGCACTGGTCAGCACCCGCGGGCGCTGCACCCACCAGTCCCACGATCATCAGCAGCACCGTGAGCATGGCTGCCAGCCGGCTCGAATGAAAAGTCATCACTAGCAAGGTACTGCGGGCGGCAGCCCGAGCACGGCTTGCGATCAAACGGAATCCAAGTCGGCGAACACCCCGCGGCGGCACAACTCGACAGTCAGCACGTCAGCCATCAGGTCGGTGCGGTCCAGGCAGGATTGGCGCGCGGCGCCCGGATGGCCGCCGCGGATCGCCGCGAATTCGGTTTCGGCGAGCGGCATCAGTTGGGCCGGCGCGTCGGGGTGGGTGGCCCAGAACTCCTGCGGCATGAAGCTGCGCGACGCGCTGACCGCCGCTTTCAGGCGTGGGCCGGCGTATTCGTCGACGACGACGTCCCGAAACAGGTTGGCGGCGTCGAGGTACTCGCGGGGGTCGCCCGCATTGCGCATCAAGACCATCGCCCGGTCGAGCGCCTCGAGAGCGGGTCCGCGGGGATTGGTCGCGGCACGCGCGGACACGGCGCCGGTCAGCAGGCCGTGCACCTCGTGGTGTTCGCGCAGTACGTCGGCGTCGAAGCGGTGGACGAACGCGCCGCGGTGATAGCGCGTCTCCAGGATCCCGTCGTGTTCGAGCTGAACCAGGGCTTCCTGTACGGGCACCCGGCTCAGGCCGAGCGCCGCGGCGATCTCGTTGCGGTCCACTCGATCACCGGACCGCAGTCGGCCGGTGAGCAGGAGGTCGAGGACATGCGCGACGACCAGATCCTTCTCTTTGACCCCATAGCGTTTGGGCATCGTTCTCTCCGCGCCGTCTCGGACACGTACTTGGTCGTCATACTCCATGGTTTCCGGGCCGGATCTCGCCGAATCTCCCGTAACGAGACTGTGAGTCTCGTTACGCTCCGGAGATGACGACGACGGAACTGCCCGAGACGTACTACGCGGACACCCCGATGTTGAACGGGCGTACCGCGGCCGTGGAATATCTGCGCAGGCCCGGGCCGGTTTACCGGGCCGGCCGGATGTGGATCATCACCAGCTACGAGGGCGTCCGCTACGCCCAGAAGCATCCCGAGCTGTTCTCGTCGGCCAAGGCCTTCGACGGCATCGCGAACGCCATCAAGATGATCCCGATCGCCATCGACCCACCCAAGCACGCGGACTACCGCCGGGTGCTCGATCCGATGTTCGGGCCCAAACGTATGGCGGCGATGGACGCCGATCTGCGGGCACAGTTGCGCGGGCACATCGATGCCT
Organism: Mycobacterium sp. BK086; assembly: GCA_004362315.1. Taxonomy (GTDB): domain Bacteria; phylum Actinomycetota; class Actinomycetes; order Mycobacteriales; family Mycobacteriaceae; genus Mycobacterium. The sequence continues at coordinate 957,587 of SNWL01000004.1, read as the reverse complement.
TCGCGCCACTCGGCCGGTGCGATGTGGTCGCGGACCTGTCCTACAAGTTCCCGACCCAGGCGATCCTGACCCTGTTCGGGTTGCCGCTGGAACATCTGCCCAAGTTCCTGGAATGGGTGACCGGCATCATCAAGGGCGCCGACATCGCGTCGCTCGGGCAGGACCAGCCGCAGCACGTGATCGACTGTGCCATGGGCCTTTTCGGCTTCCTTGCCGAGCAGCTCGAGATCAAACGCACCCATCGCGGCGAAGACATGCTCAGCAGCATCCTGTCGCTCGAGGGTGACGACGCCTGGACCGACGCCGAGATTCTGGGCTTGTGCTTCCTGATCATCTTGGCCGGGCTCGACACCGTCACCGGCGCGATCGGCTTCTCGTTGCTCACCCTCGCCAACGATCCCGCGTTGCGCCACAGGCTGATCGACGATCAGGCGCTGATCGCACCGTTCGTCGAAGAGATGCTGCGCCTGGAAGGCCCGGTGCCCGGGGTGCCGCGTGTCACGACCGCCGATGTCGAGGTCGAGGGCGTGATGATCCCGGCCAACTCGTCAGTGATGCTGATGCTGTTCACGGCGAATCGCGAAGGCCCGCATGCCCACGAGATGGACTTGACCGCCAAGGCCACCCACCTCGGCTTCGGCGGCGGCATCCACCGATGCTTGGGCTCGCACCTGGCGCGGCGCGAATTGCGGCTGACCATCGAGGAATTCCACGCCCGCATCCCGGACTACCGGTTGGCCGGCGAGGCCACCGTGCTGTGGCCCGCCGGTACCTTCGGCCTGGAGTCGCTGCCGCTCGAATTCGACCCCTGTTAGCTCAGCGGTTGTCGCGCCAGCGGATCAGTGTCTCCGCCGCGCTGAGGTCGAAGTCGGGGCCGTCGGTGCCGACGGTCAGCAGCGTCACGCCGAGCCCGGCCAGCGCCTCGGCGTTGGCGGTGATGGTGTCGGCATCGCGCCCCTCCACACCTGACGAACGCTCGACGGTGGCCGGATCGCGGGCCACGTCGAAGCAGTGCCGCTCGAGCACCTCGGCCTTGACCGGGTAGGTCTCGGCGTTGGTGAACCCGTGCCAGATATCGCCGTGCTCGGCGACCAGGCGCAGGGTCTTTCGCTCACCCTGACCACCGATCAGGATCGGGATCTCCCGCGTCGGCGCGGGGTTCAGCTTGGCGAGGCGGGACTTGATGCTCGGCAACGCTCCGGCGAGGTCGTTGAGGCGGCTGCCCACGGTGCCGAAGTCGTAGCCGTACTCGTCGTAATCCTTCTGCTTCCAGCCCGAGCCGATGCCCAGGATCAGCCGGCCCCCCGAGATGTGGTCGACGGTGCGGGCCATATCGGCCAGCAGTTCGGGGTTGCGGTAGGAGTTACATGAGACCAGGGCGCCGATCTCGACCCGAGAAGTCTGCTCGGCCCAGGCGCCGAGCATCGTCCAGCACTCGTAGTGCGCACCCTCGGGATCGCCGTAGAGCGGAAAGAAGTGGTCCCAGTTGAAGACCACGTCGACGCCGATGTCCTCACAGCGGCGCACGGCATCGCGCATCTGGTTGTAGTCGGTGGAATGTTGCGGCTGCAGTTGCACGCCGATGCGAATCGGAAAGGTCACGCCTCAACCGTACGTTTGGTCAGAGCCCGATATTCCCGTTCGGCTTCCACACCGCCACGATCGACGGCTTCGCGGTCCCGTTGCCACCCGAAGGCCAGTTCGACAGCGGGTCGTCGATGCTGTTGTCGTCGTGCTCGCCGGGGTGCTGCACCGAGACGGTGACAAGGTCGTCGAGCACGATCGGCCCGCAGGTCTCCGCTCCGATCGGGACGGTCAGAAACTGCCGTGTCTCACCGCGATTCGGACCGTCCAGCGCGACGGCGAACAGTCCGTCGTTGGAACCCAGGGCATTGCCGTCGGTGGAGATCCACAGATTGCCGTGCTTGTCGAAGGCCAGGTTGTCCGGGCAGGAGATCGGACTGACCTTCGACTTGTCGAAGCCGCCGAAGTAGGTGTCGGCGGCGGCGGGATCCCCGCACACCAGCAACAGGTCCCAGGTGAAAGTGGTGCCGGCGTGGTCATCGGTGATCTCGAGGATCTGCCCGTTCTTGTTGTCGTTGCGGGGATTGGACGCATCGGCGGCGGGCTTGCCGGATGCTCCGCGCTCGTTGTTGTTGGTCAGCGCGACGTAGAGCTTGCCGCTGCGCGGGTTGGCTTCGAAGTCTTCGGGCCGGTCCATCTTGGTGGCGCCGGCCTTGTCGGCGGCGAACCGGGTGAACACCGCGACCTCCTGTGGCGTCATCCCGGCGACCAACGACTCCGCCGCCCCGCCCGGTCCCGAGCGCAGCAGTGGCAGCCAGGTGCCCGATCCCCGGAATCCGCCGTCGGGTAGCGTGCCGGAGCCGTCGATCGTGCCGGCCGGGATGTCGGTGGTGAGCTTGGCGACGTATAGCGTTCCCTCGTCGAGGATCGTCAGGTTGGCGGCCATCGCGGCGGTGTCACGGCCGGGCTGAATCTTCTTGGCCGACACGAATTTGTACATGTAGTCGAAGCGTTCGTCGTCACCGCTGTAGGCCACGACGGTGCCGTCGGGGGTGACGTGGATGTTGGCGGCCTCGTGTTTGAAGCGGCCCATCGCCGTGTGCTTCACGGGCGTCGATTGGGGATCCCACGGGTTGACTTCGACGACGTAGCCGAACCGGTTGACCTCGTTGGGGGACTTGGTGGGATCGAATCGGGGATCGAACGTTTCCCACAGTCGTTCGCTGGGCTTGGTTTTGATGCCGTAGCGCTTCCACCGGTCGGCGTCGATCGGGGTGGGCGGCTGCGCGCCCTCGGCTGAGCCGAAGTAGGAGTTGAAGTTCTCCTCCCCGGAAAGCACTGTGCCCCAAGGGGTGACACCGCCCGAGCAGTTGTTCATGGTGCCGCTGACGGTGCGGCCGCCCGCGTCGGCGGCGGTCTTGACGAACTCGCTGCCCGCTGCGGGGCCGACGAGGGTGAAGGGGGAGTCGGCGGTGAGCCTGCGGTTGTAGCGGCCCAGCACGGGTTTGAGTCCATCGGCGGTGCGCTCGACCTCGACGACGGTCAGGCCATGGGCGGCGACGGCGGTGTCGAATTGCTCACGGGTGGGCTTCTTTTCGTCGTAGCCGGGGAACATGAACCGCTCGGTGGTGTACTCGTGGTTGACGACGAGCAGATAGTGGTTCGGGGTGCCGTCGATCGGCAGCAGGCCGGCGAAGTCGTTGTTGAAGCCGAATTGTTGACGCTGTGCGGCGCCAGTTTGCTTGGCGAGGTCGAAGGCCGGCGCGCCAGGCAGCACCGGATCGCCCCAGCTGATCACCACGGCCTGCTGGTAGCCCTGCGGGATCACAACGGCGTCTTCGCTGTTGGGTGCCACCGCGGTGAAGTTCATCCCCGCGGGCGGTGCGGTCGGCGCCGGGGACGGTGCGGCGGGCTTGGGGTCACCGGCACATGCCGCCAGCGTGGAGCCCGCGCCGACTGCCAGCACCGCGACACCGGCGGCCTTGAGGGCTGAACGCCGCGTCACCGCTTCGCGCACGAGGTCGCCGAAGTATTCGTTGTCGCTGGTGTTGGGCGCTGGGTGCGCGCAGGCGTCGCCGCAGCGGTAGCGGCAGGTCACGCGTTGCCGCGCGGAGCGCCCGTCGTGATCGATCAGCAGGTTCAGCGGCACCAGAGCCATGTCGCGAAACTAGGGCACGGCTGTGAATCTGCTGGCAATGAACCGGTGAACAACAGGCAAACTCAGCCGAGCACGTCGCCCAGGATCTGGACCAGCGCCCGGGGCTGATCACCCTGAACCGAGTGGCCGGAGTCGGGCACCACGATCACGCGCTGGAAACCTGGTGCGGTACGGGCGAATTCGTCGGCGTCCTCGTCGTTGACGAAGAACGAGTTGGCCCCGCGGACCAGCGTGGTGGGCATGGTGATCGACGGGACGTCGTCCCACAGGCCGGCGAATGACTCGGGCAGCCCCCCGCCGGGGTTCGCACCCTTGCGGAACGAGTCGTAGCGCCAGGTCCAGGTGCCGTCGTCCAATTGCTTCGAGTTGTGAAAGACCCCACGGCGCAAGGATTCTCGGCTTCGTGTGGGGGAGGCAGCGATGGTGACGTCCAGCATCGCTGCGAAACTCGGGAATGAGCGTTCGCCTTGCGTCAGGGCGACCGCGCCCAACTGCGCCTGGCTCATCTGTTCATGACGTTCGGGCGCTGACGGGGTGACGTCGACGAGAACCAGCTCAGGAACGAGTTCCGGCTCGACGGTCGCGATACGCAGGGCGGTGAGCCCGCCCAGCGACATGCCGACCACGAGTCGCGGATTGGGCGCCCATTCGGGCAGCACGGCCCGCACCGTTTCGGCGTTCAACTTCGGGCCGTAGTCGCCGTCTTCGCGCCAGGCCGAGCGCCCGTGGCCGGGCAGGTCGATCGCCAAGGCGGGAACGCCAAGACCGAGGATCACGGTGTCCCAGGTGTGGGCGTTCTGCCCGCCGCCGTGCAGGAATACGACCTGCGGGGGCTCGGCGCCCCACTTGAGAGCGCTGATCGGCCCCGATTCGATCCTGGACACCGGCGGCAGCGGAGTGCTCACGCCCGCCTGCGCGGCGTTCTCGGACAGCAGGGCGAACTCGTCGAGTCCGATCAGCTGGTCATCGGAGATCTCGGTCATGTGACGACTGTAGGACTCGCCGATTCGAAACGACCAGGCCTGTCCCACCCACGCCGGCCATAAATAAAGTGGTTGATTTAACTCGGTGAGTCGGGTTCACTCGGGCAGGTGACCGACACACTGGGGGAACACGACGAGGTGTTCCACGCGCCGACCGACAACCCGCACTGGGGCGAAAGCGGCTGGTTCGGATTCAACATCCCCGAACGCAATCTCAACGGGTTCGTCTACTACTTCCACGACGCCCGAACCGGCACGTCCGGCGGCGGGCCCGCGCTCTGGGATCCCAGCGGCGAAGAGATCTACGACTGCCTGTTCTACGACTGGCGCTGGCACCAGCCGCCCACCGGACCATTGGAGTTCAGCGACTTCACCCTGCCCAACTCGTTGCGCCATGAGGTCGTGGAGCCGCTGCACCGCTACCGGTTGTCGTACTCCCAGCCCGGTCTGGAATTCGAGCTCGACTGGACGGGACTCATGCCGCCGCACGAGTTCGGCACCGTGCGGGACCCGGCGATTCCCACCCACTTCGACCAACCGGGCCACATGCAGGGCACCCTCGTGCTCAATGGTGAGCAGCTGACCGTCGACTGCCTGGCGATGCGCGACCGGACCTGGGGACCGCATGTCCACGAGCAGCCCCGATCCGGTGACTACCTATGGGCCATCGCCTCGCCCGAATCACATTGGCACTCAATCGCGATCAATGTGGGCGAGCCGGGTGTCGACATCGCGGTCGGTGGCTACCTCGCCCGCGACGGCAAGGTCGGTGAAATCGTCAAAGGCGAGCGGCGCGTGACGCAGCGCAGCGACGGCGCGCCGGTACGGGTGACGTTCGACGCGCAAGACGATCTGGGACGCGAACTGCACGCCGTCGGTCAGGTCCGCACCGCGCTGCGGTGGATGGGCTGGCCCGGCCGGCTGACCTACTGGACTCTCACCGAATGGACCTGGGACAACCAGACCGGGTTCGGTGAGAACCAGGAGTTCATCGCACGCGATGACGTGCGCGCGTTGCTCGCGACGTAACTACTCGCCGGCGATGAACTCTTCGAGCTGAATCCGGGCGATGTCGTCGGCCAGCTGCTTGGGCGGGCTCTTCATCAGGTAAGCCGACGCCGGGATGATCGGGCCGCCGATACCGCGGTCCTTGGCGATCTTCGCGGCGCGCACGGCATCGATGATGATGCCGGCCGAGTTCGGCGAATCCCACACCTCGAGCTTGTACTCCAGGTTCAGCGGCACGTCGCCGAAGGCGCGGCCTTCGAGGCGGACGTAGGCCCACTTGCGGTCGTCGAGCCACGCCACGTGATCCGACGGGCCGATGTGGACGTTCTTGTCCTCGACCTTGCCGGCCAGCGAGCCGGTGAGGTTGGAGGTGACGGCCTGGGTCTTGGAGACCTTCTTGGACTCCAGACGCTCGCGCTCGAGCATGTTCTTGAAGTCCATATTGCCGCCGACGTTGAGCTGGTAGGTGCGGTCCAGCGTGACGCCACGGTCCTCGAACAGCTTGGCCATCACGCGGTGGGTGATGGTCGCGCCGACCTGACTCTTGATGTCGTCGCCGACGATCGGCACACCGGCGTCCTCGAACTTCTTGGCCCAGACCGGATCCGAGGCGATGAACACCGGCAGCGCGTTGACGAACGCGACCTTGGCGTCGATGGCGCACTGCGCGTAGAACTTGTCGGCCTCGTCCGAGCCCACCGGCAGGTAGGACACGAGCACGTCGACCTTGTTGTCCTTGAGGACCTTGACCACGTCGACCGGCTGCTCGTCGGAGATCTCGATGGTCTCGGCGTAGTACTTGCCGATACCGTCCAGCGTCGGGCCGCGGTGCACGACGACGTCGGTCGGCGGCACGTCAGCGATCTTGATGGTGTTGTTCTCGGAGGCGAAGATCGCCTCGGAGAGGTCGAAGCCGACCTTCTTGGCGTCCACGTCGAACGCGGCGACGAACTTCACGTCGCGCACGTGGTACGGGCCCAGCTTGACGTGCATCAAGCCCGGGACGGTGGCGTTCGCGTCGGCGTCCTTGTAGTACTGCACGCCCTGGACCAGCGAGGATGCGCAGTTGCCGACGCCGACAATGGCGACCCGCACATCTGTCGACGCTCCGTTGTGCTCCGTCATGGACGTTCTCCTAACTCGGTACTTCTGCTGGCTGCTGTTCAGGTACTTCGATGGCCGCGTCAGGCCTGGTCTGGATGACTCTGGGCCACCCGCTCAGCGGCGATGAGCTCGTTGAGCCACTTGACTTCCCGCTCGCTGGACTCGAGGCCCAGCTGATGCAGTTGTTTGGTGTAGCGGTCGAACGAGTTGCTCGCTCGGGCGATGGCCTCCCGCAGACCCTCGCGACGTTCCTCGACCTGGCGGCGCCGGCCTTCCAGGATTCGCATCCGCGCCTCGGCCGGTGTGCGGTTGAAGAACGCAAGGTGCACACCGAAGCCGTCGTCGGTGTAGTTCTGCGGACCGGTGTCGGCGACCAGCTCAGCGAACCGCTGGCGTCCGGCGTCGGTCAGTTGGTACACCCGGCGGGCACGGCGCAACACCGTTGTTCCCGCCGGTGCGGTGTCCTCGACGATCAACCCGTCGGTCTGCATCCGGCGCAGGGCCGGGTACAGCGAGCCGTAAGAGAACGCCCGGAAGGCGCCCAACAGACCCGTCAGCCGTTTACGCAGTTCGTAGCCGTGCATGGGGGACTCGAGGAGAAGACCCAAGATGGCAAGCTCCAGCACCGGGTCACCTCCTTTGCTCGACCGTCACAGCGCTTCGACACCTCCGGCGATAGTATCGGAGCGATATATTTACCGCTACTTGGACGGCGTCGATCCAGGTGATTGCCGGGCAGTGTCGCGCCGTTGAACGAGCTACGGGTAGTTGATGTTCTTGATCGAGCCGTCTGGATAGAGCTGGATGTAGCCGCTGCCGTAGTCACTGGAGACGTAGATCGAGATCGAGACCGTGTCCGGCGCGGTGATGTCCCGGCTCGGTTCGACGATCAGGTAGGTGCTCTTGACGTCTCCCGGCTTCATGTTCAGCGACTCGGGCGCGCCGCGCAGGATTCCGACGACGGCCTTGGTGTCGAACTTGCCGAGGTCCACCACCTTGGCGTCATTGCCGGCCGCCGAACTGCTCGGGTCGCCCCAGCCGCCGCGGTAGGTGTAGTTCAGCTCGCGACGCTCGTCGCTGGGGTCGGGACGGGTCAGCGATGCGTAGTCGGGGTAGATCACCAGCCGGTTGCCGGTGGTGTCGCCGAACTTCTTCTTCATCTGCTCGAGCAATCCGGTCAGTCCGCCCAGTGACTGCAGCTGGCGCGGCGGGGTCAGCACGACGGGAGCGACGCCGTCGGGCTTCGCGCCGGGGTCGGACGTGAAGTTCAGCGGCGACGGAGTGTTGCCGTAGAGACCCCAGCCGATGCCGATCCCGAGCACGACCAGCACACCCATGATGGCCAGGCGGATGCCCCAGCTGCCGCCGGCGGCGGCCGACTGCAAGCGTGGCTTCTTCAATGTGGGCAGCTGCACCGGAGCGTTGGCGGTCTGCAGATCTCCCACCAGGGAGCGCAGATCTCCGAGGGTTGTGGCGTTGGTCGCGGCCTTCACCCGCTGCTGGTGCTCGCTCATCGACAGCTGCCCCTCGGACAGGGCGGTGTCCAGGATCTGGCAGGTGTCGTTGCGGTCAGTGTCCTTGGCTCGGGTACTGGCCGTTTGGGAAGTCGCCACGGGTGTGATCGTAAGAGTTCGCCGGCCAAGAGCGCAGACCAGGCGCACATTCCGGGCCACTCGCCAGGCGGTTGCATGTCGATGCCGAGATCCCCGACGTACTCTGGTGATCGTGCGATTGCAGCGACAGGTGGTGGACTACGCCCTTCGGCGACGCTCCCTGCTGGCCGAGGTGTACTCCGGCCGGACCGGCGTCAGCGAGGTCTGCGATGCCAATCCCTACCTGTTGCGCGCCGCGAAATTTCACGGCAAACCCAGCTCGGTGATGTGCCCGATCTGCCGCAAGGAACCACTGACGTTGGTGTCCTGGGTATTCGGCGATCACCTGGGCGCGGTGTCGGGGTCGGCCCGCACCGCAGAGGAGCTGGTGTTGCTCGCAACCAAATTCGACGAATTCTCGGTACACGTGGTGGAGGTATGTCGCACCTGCGAATGGAATCACCTGGTCAAGTCCTATGTGCTCGGAACGCCGCGCCCCGCCGACGGGACGCGTGGACGCCGGCGCACCCAGACGGCGCGTTCCGACGCGCGTACGGCCAGTGAATAGCGAAGGGCGTCACGACCGGTCTGGCACTGACAACCGCACGGGTTCAGGGTCCGATGATGCGTCCGGTCAGCACGAGTCGCCGACCACCAAGATCCCGGTAGCAGGCGCGGCCGATTCGCCCGGGCCGGCCCGCACCGCGCCGAGGCGCCAGGTGCCGCCCGATGACCGGTTGACGTCGATCATCCAACCGATCCGCGACGACACCGTGCCACTGCGCGATCCGATCGACGTCGTCAAGGCCGCCTTGGACGGCACACCGCCGCCGAAGCTACCCCCGCCGCCACCGCCGCGCAGCGGGGGTCCGGCAGGCCCGCCGCCGTCGAAACCACCGAGCTTCTCCCAGCAGATCAGCTGGAAGTGGGTGCGGCGCTCGCTGTACATCGCGGCCGGGCTGCTGGTCGTGTTGCCGATGATCACCTTCGGTATGGCCTACATGATCGTCAAGGTGCCGCAACCCGGTGACCTCCGGACCAGCCAGGTGTCGACGATCCTCGCGAGCGACGGCTCGGAGCTGGCGAAAATTGTTCCGCCGGAAGGCAACCGGGTGGACGTCAACATCGACCAGATTCCGGTGTCGGTGCGTAACTCGGTGATGGCCGCCGAAGACCGGGATTTCTACAGCAATCCGGGGTTTTCGCTCTCGGGCTTCGCTCGGGCGCTCAAGAACAATCTCACCGGGGGCGACCTGCAGGGCGCCTCGACGATCACCCAGCAGTACGTGAAGAACGCTTTGGTGGGCGATGCCCGCTCGGGTATCGGCGGCGTGGTGCGCAAGGCCAAGGAACTCGTCATCTCGACGAAGATGTCGAGCGAGTGGTCCAAAGACCAAGTGCTGCAGGCCTATCTGAACATCATCTATTTTGGCCGCGGTGCGTACGGCATCTCGGCGGCCTCGAAGGCCTACTTCGACAAACCGGTCGAACAGCTGACCGTCGCCGAGGGTGCCCTGCTGGCGGCGCTGATCCAGCGGCCGTCGACGCTGGATCCGGCGGTCGACCCCGACGGCGCGGCCCGGCGCTGGAACTGGGTGCTCGACGGCATGGTGTCGATGGGTGCGCTGTCCAAAGAGGAACGCGCCCAACAGGTCTTCCCGCCGACGGTGCCGCCGGATCAGGCTCGCGCCGCCAGCGTCACCACCGGCCCGAACGGCCTGATCGAACGCCAGGTCACCAAGGAACTTCTCGACCTGTTCAACATCGACGAGCAGACCCTGAACACGCAGGGACTGCAGATCACCACCACGATCGACCCGCAGGCGCAGCAGGCGGCCGAGAACGCGGTGACGAAGTATCTCGACGGGCAGATGCCCGACATGCGCTCGGCGGTCGTGTCGGTGGATCCGAAAACCGGTGGGGTGAAGGCCTATTACGGTGGCTCGGACGCCCAGGGCTTCGACTTCGCCCAGGCCGGGTTGCCGACGGGGTCGTCGTTCAAGGTGTTCGCCTTGGTGGCGGCCCTGGAGCAGGGCATCGGGCTGGGCTATCAGGTCGACAGCTCGCCGGTGACACTCAACGGCATCACGATCACCAACGTCGAGGGTGAGGGCTGCGGTGTCTGCAATATCGCCGAAGCGCTCAAGCGTTCGCTGAACACGTCGTACTACCGGCTGATGCTCAAGCTGAAGAACGGACCCAGCGACGTCGCCGACGCCGCGCACAGCGCCGGGGTCGCGGAGAGCTTCCCGGGTGTCGACCACACGCTGTCCGAGGACGGCAAGGGTGGACCGCCCAACAACGGTGTTGTGCTGGGGCAGTACCAGACTCGCGTGCTGGACATGGCGTCGGCGTACGCGACGCTGGCCGACTCCGGCGTCTACCACAAGCCGCACTTCGTGCAGAAGGTCGTCAACTCCCGCGGCGAGGTGCTCTTCGATGCCAGTACCGCCGACAACAATGGTGAGCAGCGCATCCCGAAAGCCGTGGCCGACAATGTGACCGCGGCCATGCAGCCGATCGCGGGCTGGTCCAACGGGCACAATCTGGCCGGCGGGCGCGCCTCTGCCGCCAAGACCGGAACCAATCAGCTCGGTGATACCGACGCCAACCGGGACGCGTGGATGGTCGGCTACACCCCGTCGCTGGCGACGGCGGTGTGGGTGGGCACCACCGACGGCACCCAGGCTTTGGTGAACAAGAACGGTGGCCAGGTCTACGGTTCGGGTATCCCGTCGGACATCTGGAAGGCGACGATGGACGGCGCCCTGAAGGGCACCGACAACGAGACGTTCCCGAAGCCGACCGAGATCGGCGGCTACGCCGGTGTCCCGGCCGCTCCGCCGCCGCCACCTCCGCCGCCGTCCATACAGGTCATCCAGCCGAGTATCGAAGTGGCGCCGGGCATCACGATCCCGCTCGGCCCGCCGACCACCATCACGGTGCCCGCCGGTCCGCCGGGTGCGCCGGTGCCGCCGGGCGTGCCCGGGGCGCCGGAGCCCGCGCCGGTCGGCGGCGGTGACCCGAACGTACCTCTGCCGCCTCCGCCGCCGTGATCGAGGGCGAGAGCCACGGCCGCGCCACGGTGTCGCCGCAACCGCTGGCGGCCGACCTGCGCAGTGCGGACGACCGCGACAAGCCCAGCCGCAATGACACCTTGGGCGCTGCGCTCTCGGAAGTGGTCGGCGGCCCGGTGGGTCGGCACGCCCTGATCGGCCGGACGCGGGTGTTCACCCCGCTGCGCGTGATGTTCATGATGGCGCTGGTGGTACTGGCCCTGGGCTGGTCCACCAAGTCGCCCTGTCTACAAACGGTCGGGACGGGGCCGCCCGATCAACGGGTGGCGAACTGGCAGAACCAGCGCGCCTATTTCGAGCTGTGCTACTCCGACACGGTGCCGCTCTACGGCGCGGAGTTGTTGAGCCAGGGGCGTTTTCCGTACAAGTCGAGCTGGATCGAGACGGACTCCAGCGGCCGGCCGCAGTTCCAATACGACGGCAAGGCCGCCGTGCGCTACATGGAGTATCCGGTGCTGACCGGGGTGTATCAGTACGTGTCGATGGCGTTGGCCAAGACCTACACCGCGGTGGCCAAGATGATCTCGCTGCCGGTGATCGCCGAAGTGGTGATGTTCTTCAACTTCGCGGCATTCGGCCTGGCGCTGGCGTGGTTGACGACGGTATGGGCGTCGTCGTGGCTGGCGGGCCGACGGGTCTGGGACGCCGCGCTGGTCGCGGCCTCACCGGTGCTGGTGTTCCAGGTGTTCACCAATTTCGATGCGCTGGCAACGGCTTTGGCGATCGGCGGGCTGCTGGCATGGGCCCGGCGAAGGCCGGTGCTGGCCGGGATCTTGATCGGGCTCGGGGTTGCCGCCAAGTTGTATCCGGCGCTGCTGTTGCTGCCGCTGGTGGTCCTGGCGATCCGCAGTGACCGGATGCCGGATGCCGCCAAGACGGTGGTGGCGGCGGTCGGCGCCTGGTTCGTCGTCAATCTGCCTGTGATGGTGCTGTTTCCGCGCGGCTGGTCGGAGTTCTTCCGGCTCAACTCGCGCCGCGGTGACGATATGGATTCGCTGTACAACGTGGTGAAGTCGTTCACCGACTGGGGTGGCTTCGATTCGAACCTCGGGTTCTGGGAGCCACCGGTGATCCTCAACACCGTTGTCGCGGTGTTGTTCCTGTTGTGTTGTGCGGCCATCGCCTACATCGGGCTGACCGCGCCACAGCGGCCGCGGGTGGCGCAGCTGGCGTTCCTGACGGTGGCGGCGTTCCTGTTGGTGAACAAGGTGTGGAGCCCGCAGTTCTCGCTGTGGCTGGTGCCGCTGGCGGTGTTGGCTCTGCCGCACCGGCGAATCCTGTTGGCGTGGATGACCATTGACATGCTGGTGTGGGTGCCGCGGATGTTCTACCTGTACGGCGAAGGTAACAAGGGCCTTCCTGAGCAATGGTTCACCGCGACGGTGCTGCTGCGCGATCTGGCGGTGATCGGGCTGATGGTGTTGGTGGTCCGCCAGATCTACCGGCCCGAGCTGGATCTGGTGCGCTGGAACGGCCGGGTCGACGATCCGGCCGGGGGAGTGTTCGACGGCGCCGAAGATGCGCTCCCGCAACGGTTTCCGCGGTGGCTGCGCCCGCGTGTGACGGCTGTGGATCCGCCCGAAGAGCAAGAAGAGGCACCGGATGCAAGTCGCGATAGCACTGTTCCCGCGTAATACCGCGCTGGACGCGATCGGCCCCTACGAGGTGCTGCAGCGGATCCCGTCGATCGACGTCGTCTTCGTCGGGCAGCAGCGCGGCGAGGTGCGCAGCGACAACGGCATGCTGGGGCTGACCTGCGATGCCACCTTCGACGAGGTCACCAAGCCCGACGTCCTGGTGTTCCCCGGCGGTATCGGCACCCGCACGCTGATCGAGGACGTCGCGGTGCTCGACTGGATCCGCGAGGTGCATCGGCACACGGTGTTGACCACCTCGGTGTGCACCGGCAGCCTCATGCTCGGCGCGGCCGGCCTGCTGACCGGGCTGACCGCGGCCACCCACTGGCGGGCCACCGAACTGCTGGAGTCGTTCGGGGCGATCTACACCCCGGAGCGCGTCGTCGAGCATCTGCCGGAGCGCATCGTCACCGCGGCGGGGGTGTCCAGTGGCATCGACATGGCGTTACGTCTGGTCGAACTGCTGGTCGGACCGGACGCCGCACGGGCCAGCCAGCTGATGATCGAGTACGACCCGCGGCCGCCGTTCGACGCCGGCTCGCTGGGCAAAGCGTCGGATGCCACGGTGCAGCTGGCCTTGGAGTACTACGGCCGGCGGAGCTGATTTCGCTGATCAGCCTGTGCTCCGGTAACCTGTCCAGGTTGCCGACGCAGGCGACCCTTCTGCCACGGATTCACCGTGGCCGCTACGACCATAGGAGGTGATGAGGTTCCCATGCGTCCATACGAAATCATGGTCATCCTTGACCCCACTCTCGACGAGCGCACCGTTGCCCCGTCTCTGGAGACGTTCCTGAACGTCATCCGCAGTGACGGCGGTTCGGTCGACAAGGTCGACATCTGGGGCCGGCGCCGCTTGGCCTACGAGATCGCCAAGCACGCCGAGGGCATTTATGCCGTCGTTGATGTAAAGGCCGAACCGGCCACCGTGTCCGAGCTCGACCGTCAGCTCAACCTGAACGAGTCGGTGCTGCGGACCAAGGTGATGCGGACCGACAAGCACTAGTCACTCAGTGGATAAAGCTCGCCGCGCGTCGGAGCTAGTAACTAGGCTCGCGGTGAATCCATCCGCCTATGCCAGGAGGACCTTGTGGCCGGTGACACGACCATCACCGTCGTCGGAAATCTGACCGCCGACCCCGAACTTCGGTTCACCCCGTCCGGTGCAGCCGTCGCCAACTTCACGGTGGCGTCCACACCGCGCACGTTCGACCGTCAGACCAACGAATGGAAAGACGGCGAGGCGCTGTTCCTGCGCTGCAATATCTGGCGTGAGGCGGCCGAGAACGTGGCGGAGAGCCTCACCCGCGGCTCGCGGGTGATCGTTCAGGGCCGGCTCAAGCAGCGGTCCTTCGAAACTCGTGAGGGTGAGAAGCGCACCGTCGTCGAGCTCGAGGTCGACGAGATCGGTCCGTCGCTGCGCTACGCCACCGCCAAGGTCAACAAGGCCTCGCGCAGTGGTGGCGGGGGCGGCGGCTTCGGCGGAGGCAGTGGCGGCGGCGGGGGATCCCGTCCGGCGGCGGCCAGCGAGTCCGGGAATGACGATCCGTGGGGCAGTGCCCCGGCGTCGGGTTCGTTCGCCGGCGGCGACGACGAACCGCCTTTCTGACACCTAGCGAAAACCTTTGCGCGCCACGGGCGCGCCACCTGAAGAACGAAAGAGATTGACCCATGGCCAAGACCAACAAGCGGCGTCCGGCACCGGAAAAGCCGGTCAAGACCCGCAAGTGCGTGTTCTGCTCGAAGAAGGGGCAGGACATCGACTACAAGGACACCCAGCTGCTGCGTACCTACATCAGCGAGCGCGGCAAGATCCGCGCCCGCCGGGTGACCGGTAACTGCGTGCAGCATCAGCGCGACATCGCGATCGCGGTCAAGAACGCGCGTGAGGTTGCCCTGCTGCCGTTCACGTCGGCGGCACGGTAAAGAACGGAAGTATCGAGATGAAGCTGATCCTGACCGCTGAGGTCGACCACCTCGGCGCTGCCGGTGACACCGTCGAGGTGAAGGACGGGTACGGCCGCAACTACCTGCTGCCGCGCGGCCTGGCCATCGTGGCCTCGCGTGGTGCGCAGAAGCAGGCCGACGAGATCCGTCGTGCCCGCGAGACCAAGACCGTTCGCGACCGCGAGCACGCCGATGAGATCAAGGCCGCGATCGCAGCCCTGGGCTCCGTCCAGCTGCCGGTGAAGTCCTCCGCGGAGGGCAAGCTGTTCGGCTCGGTGACCGCCAACGACATCGTCACGGCGATCAAGAAGGCCGGCGGCCCCAACTTGGACAAGCGCACCGTGCAGCTGCCCAAGGCTCACATCAAGGCGACTGGCGCCCACACCGTCGGTGTGCATCTGCACCCCGAGGTGAACGTCGATCTGACCGTCGACGTCGTCGCACAAAGTTAGCCATACACGTCAATTCCCCGGGTGGCGGCCGTTCGCGGTCGCTCTCGGGGAATTGCTGTATTTCTGGCGAACACATTCGGCCAAGGCTCGCTCAGCTAATCTAACCGGCCGTTAACCTTGTGCATAACCTCCGGCAACACAACACGCCCGAGATCGCAACCGGGGCCGACACGCCGGTCAACTTGCCATCCACAACGCCCACCAGGGCCTATCCTGCTCTCAGCTGGGCAAACAACCCGAAATTGGTCAGTGATCCACAGGTTCTCCCCAACCCCTCAACACGACTTTCCCCAGCTATCCACAAACCACTAACAGGTTGATGAACAGGCCCGGTTTGCGAGGGCTCCAGCAACGTCTAGCGTGAGCCGTCGGCGGTGCCGGTCATCATCGTCGCGACGCGTACTTGTCGGGGGTATGGGGTAGACCTCCGACTACGTATCGAACATGCGTTCGGTCGATCTAGGCGGAGGTGGGGATTACCTAATGGCGGTCGTTGACGATCTCGGGCAGCCCGGGATGGACAGTCCTCCTCCGTCGGAGGACTTCGGTCGCCAGCCTCCCCAAGACATTGCCGCCGAGCAGTCGGTGCTGGGCGGCATGCTGCTGTCCAAGGACGCGATCGCCGACGTGCTTGAGCGGCTCCGCCCGGGCGATTTCTACCGGCCCGCACACCAGAACGTCTACGACTCGATCCTGGACCTCTACGGGCGCGGTGAGCCCGCGGACGCGGTCACCGTGGCGGCCGAGCTGGATCGCCGGGGACTGCTGCGGCGCATCGGCGGGGCGCCCTATCTGCACACCCTGATCTCCACGGTGCCGACGGCCGCCAACGCCGGGTACTACGCGGGCATCGTGGCCGAGAAAGCGCTCCTGCGGCGCCTCGTGGAGGCCGGCACCCGGGTCGTGCAGTACGGCTATGCCGGCGCCGAGGGTGCCGACGTCAACGAGATCGTGGACCGCGCGCAGGCGGAGATCTACGACGTCACCGAGCGGCGGACCGCCGAGGACTTCCTCCCGCTGGAAGACCTGTTGCAGCCGACGATGGACGAGATCGACGCCATCGCCTCGCAGGGCGGTATCTCCAAGGGTGTGCCGACGGGCTTCACCGAACTCGACGAGCTGACCAACGGGCTGCATCCGGGCCAGATGATCGTGGTCGCGGCGCGGCCCGGTATGGGGAAATCGACTCTGGGACTGGATTTTATGAGGTCCTGCTCGATCAAGAACCGGCTGCCCAGCATCGTGTTCTCGCTGGAAATGAGCAAGTCCGAGATCGTCATGCGACTGCTCTCGGCCGAGGCGAAGATCAAACTTGCCGACATGCGATCGGGCCGGATGACCGACGACGACTGGACCCGTTTGGCGCGGCGCATGAGCGAAATCAGTGAAGCACCTTTGTATATCGACGATTCGCCGAACCTGACGATGATGGAGATCCGCGCGAAAGCCCGTCGGTTGCACCAGAAAGCCGGCCTGCGGCTGATCGTTCTCGACTACCTGCAGCTGATGACGTCCGGCAAGAAGGTCGAGTCGCGGCAGCAGGAAGTCTCGGAATTCTCAAGGCAGATCAAGCTTTTGGCGAAAGAGCTGGAAGTCCCGGTAGTCGCGATGAGCCAGCTGAACCGCGGTCCAGAGCAGCGGACCGACAAGAAACCAATGTTAGCTGATCTACGTGAATCGGGTAGTATTGAACAGGATGCGGACATGGTGATTTTGCTGCACCGTCCCGATGCCTTCGAAACTGACGACCCGCGCGGCGGTGAAGCCGACTTGATTGTCGCGAAACACCGTGCAGGACCGACCCGTACAGTCACCGTCGCGCATCAGCTGCATCTGTCGCGGTTCACAAACATGGCCAGGTAACCGACCGTGCCTTTCGCCGCCGAATCACGAATTCTACGTGCCGACAACGGCGGTCAGGTGTTGTTTGGCGAGCTATTGCAGAGCGGTGAGCACCCGTTGGTGTGGACTCTCGATCAGCGAAAGCGACTCGTGGCGCAACCGATGTCGGAGATGCTGCTGAGCGGTCGCAGAGAGGTGTTCCGCCTGCGACTCGCGTCGGGGCGTGAAATCGCGTCGACGAGCGCGCAGCAGTTCATGACGTTGGACGGTTGGTTGCCGTTGGGGGAGTTGGCCATTGGGGATCGGGCCGCTGTAGCGCGGCGGGCACCTGAACCACGCGGTGGGCCTCGAATGCCCGACGCAGAGGTAATTCTGCTTGCGCACATGATCGGTGACGGATCCTGCGTCAAGCGGCAACCTATCCGCTACGCGAGCATTGATGAGGAGAACCTGGCAGCGGTCGCTACGGCCGCGCGGCACTTCGGCATCACCGCGATTCGTGATGACTATCCAGCAGCTCGGGTGACCACGCTCCGCTTGCCTGCTCCTTTTCATTTGACGCACGGCAAGCGCAATCCCATCGCAGCGTGGCTGGATGAGCTCGGCCTGTTCGGAAAACGGAGCTACGAGAAGTTTGTTCCAACCGAGATATTCGCGCAATTTCACACCCAGATCGGCCTGTTCTTACGGCACCTCTGGGCGACAGACGGACACGTCAGCTGGGACGCGAGATCGAAGATCGGCCGGTTGTACTACGCCTCTACCAGTCGACGACTGATCGACGACGTTGCGCAACTGCTGCTTCGCGTGGGGGTGTTCTCGCGGATCAAGTGTGTGCAGAAGGCAGGCTATCGAGATTTATGGCACCTGCACGTCTATGGCGCGGAGAATCAGCTGCAATTTTTGCGTCATGTCGGTGTACATGGGGCGAAGGACGCGGCAGCCGAGGTATTAGCCGCCAAGCTCGAAGGTGTACGACGAAATACGAATTTGGATACCATCCCGAAATCGGTATGGACTGGCGTCCAGAGCAGGTTGGCTGACAAGCACCTGACCCACCGGGACTTCGCCGCCGCTGTGAATACCAAGTACTGCGGCTCGACGCTGTGGAAGCACGCGCCGAGTCGTGGTCGGCTGCACAACACCGCGATCGTCCTCGAAGACCGCCAACTCCACGACCTCGCCACCAGCGACGTGTTCTGGGATGAAATCGTGGAGATCACGAGCATCGGACACCAAGATGTCTACGACTTAGCAGTCGACGGCGCCGACAGCATCGTCGTCCAGGGCATCTTCGCGCGTTCTGGCTGAAGTCGGACGCGCGGATGAGGCTGCGCGAACCCTATGGGCCTCACTTGGGCGAAAAAGCGCGAAAAGCGTCGTACTCCGGGGCCATTATCGATTCTCCAGACCGCAGATGCAGCGACCGCGGGTAGCGATATTAAAGCATCATCGTGCAGCGCGGTTACGGTCTCCCAAGATCCGCTCCCGAGGGAATCTAGTGTGCCGCTGGGCGATCCAGCCCGACTACGCCTCACCCAAACTAGGCCGGTAATCAGCCGCCTCGGCCTCGGCAGCAAGCAATGCGCCCAGCTCACCCTCCTGCTGGGAAACAAACACGCCGATCACCTGCCGGCATACCTCCGGCACGCTCACCCCACGCATATCCGCAATACGTTTGAGCCCGAGCAGCATTGACGTAGACACGTGAAATTGCACAGCGAACTGACCGCACGAACCATCGTCGGGTGGCAACCCCGGTCCCACGACCACGGGTTCATCCACCCCGTACTCGTCTACCTCGGCACGCCGAGCTCGCTCAACAGCCCCACCACCACCAACGCCGTCGCCCGGATCCGGGAACTCCGCATGACTGAACAAACTCATTCCGCCCACGCTAGACCTCGCAGAATGCCAAGTTCGCCAACCAAGCGGCGCCGTTCGCATGACCAGAAAGAAACGGCGGGATCATCGGACCCGTGGGCAGTCGAGTTGAGGAATCTGCCGGCGCATAGCCTTTATCGATGCCACGCAAACTCAGTGACGAAGAAGTTGAGGCGTATCTGGATAGCCGCCCGGGCTGGGCGATACTGACCACCATCGAAAAGGATGGCTTCCCGCACTCCGTACCCCTCGGGTACTTCCGCCTCGGCCGCGACATCGTCTTGGGTGTGCGAGATGGCACGCGCAAAATCGCCAACATCGAACGCAACCCGAACGTGAGTATCTTGCTCGAAGATGGCTCCACCATGGCAGACATCCGCGGCGTGATGCTCCAGGGCCGGGCCCGCATCGTCCGCGAACCGGGCGAGGCACTCGAGCTCGCGAGAGAAGGTGCGCGGGCGCGCGGGGTGCCAGAGTCCGATTGGCCCGCCGCTGCAAGACCGGGCGCCGCCTACATCCGCATGACACCCGTTCGAACTGTGTCTTGGGATTATGGAGATTCGACGTCGGACCACGCTTCGTCCGGCGGCTGAATCGTCGACCAACCGGTCCGCCGAACTTGTCGGAGGGTGCGCGCATGCTGAGGGCATCCACGACGAAGGGGACCGCGATGTGCTGGCACTGCGACAATCCGCACGGCTCCATCGAGGAGTACCTGGAGGAGCTCCGAGCGACGATTCAGGACCACGGCTGGGCGGTTCAGTACGTGGAGAGCGACAAGCGACCGTTGGCGTACACCGTCGGCTTGCACCGTCGGGGTCTCCCCGAACTGTTGATGACCGGCCTGACTGCCGATGTCTCCTGTCGAGTGCTCAACTCGATCGCGCACATGATCGTCGACGACGGCGTCGAGCTTGCGCCGGCGATGCATATCGACTTCCAAGATCGGTTCGTCATGGAGGTGGCTGAGGTGGAGCACCCCGATGTCCACATGAGATTCGCCGTCGACCTCTTCGGACCGAAATTTGCTGCGCTGCAATTGGTATGGGCCGACGACCGGGGGCGCTTTCCGTGGGAGGCGGGGTGGGGCCATGGCCGTCGTCGTCAGCCCGTCTTGGGACCGCGTGCGGACTGGCCGAACTCAGCTGCCTGAACCATGGAGAGATCAGGTCTGTGGTTGTCCGCCGACATGTGGGAGCGCACGCCGGGCATTCTCGGACGTCACGCGACGCCAATCGGTACTGGGATCCGCGTCCAAAGCGGCGACCTGCTTGCCGACCCCGAATTCCGGCGTCCAACAGAAGTCGCTCCCGTAGAGGATGCGGTCACTGCCAACCACGTCCCGTAATACCGCCGCTTGCGTCGGCATCGGATTCCCGGCGAGGTCGAACCAGAAGCGGCGCAACTGGTCCTCAGTCCTCAAGGGCCCCGGCGGATCGCCGTTCGGCGCCGGCCACACGCTGCGGAACTGCTCGATGCGCGCCGCGAAGAGGGGTAGGGCGGCGCCGCAGTGGGGTATCAAGAACCTGATGTCGGGGTAGCGGTCGATAACGCCCGCAAAGATCAAATCGGTGATCGTGCGCGTGGTTTCGAACATGAACTCGATCATCGGACGCGGCCGGCCGAGCGAGACGGCATCGGCGTCAGGTGGCGACGTCGGATGAACGAAGACGATCGAACGGCGCTGGTTCAGACATTCCCACAGCGGGTCGAGCGCGGCATCGCCGAGGTATTGCCCGCTGTGATTGCTCATGAGGATGACCCCGGCCGCCGCATGAGAATCAATCACCCGGGCGGCCTCGACGATCGCAGCGTCAACGTCGGGTAGCGGGAGGGATGCGAAGAAGGAGAAGCGCTCGGGATGCCCGGCGACGGTCTTGGCGGCGAAGTCGTTGACGTGTCGCGCCAGTGCGGGTGCGTCCGCTTGGCCTGCGAAAGACACCCCCGGTGAGGACAGTGATAAGACTGCGTGGCGAATCCGGTTGTCGTGCATCACGGCCAGTTGCTTGTCGATACTCCAGGAGGGCCACAGGGGCATGCCGTCGGGATGCTCGATCCCCGACGTAATGGCGGCGGCGACATACTCGTCGGTCAGAAAGTGCGCGTGGACGTCAACCAGCTCAGAACTGCGCGATGCATTCACCATTTCTCCCAACCAGGATTTCGCAGCCGACCACGGATTCACGACGAACGTGGTGAAGGCCCCAGTATCGTCGCGCGAACCCAGGCCTATGACTACCACCTGGTGGAGGACCAATCCGCGCAAACTGACAACGGGCGTTGCCAGAAGGGCGCGCCCGCGATAGCGTCAATTTCATGACGGTGACTGGCGAGCGCCCGGAGATCCTCCTCGAGGACGTCGACTTCAACCGACGCGACCACCCTGACCGCCCGCTACGGCCCATCCCGCCCGGTCGTGACCACTTCGCCGATCAATGGCGTGACATGCGCCAGTTCATCTTCGGTGAGTGGATCGACATCGAAAAAGAACTCG
The DNA here is from genome assembly GCA_004362315.1 of Mycobacterium sp. BK086. Taxonomy (GTDB): domain Bacteria; phylum Actinomycetota; class Actinomycetes; order Mycobacteriales; family Mycobacteriaceae; genus Mycobacterium. The sequence continues at coordinate 935,885 of SNWL01000004.1, read as the reverse complement.
AACCCAGCGACCTCACCCGCATCCGCGACGACTACTTCTGGCAGCGCGACGACCTCATGGACGGCGCCGTCGACGTCTTCGAGCGCGTCGGCTATGAGCAGGGCCGCGCATTGTTCGAGCAGGCGCTGACCAAGGGCATCGATACGCTCGACGATCCGCCACAGGAGTTGGTCGACCTCTTCGAGCATTTGGACAACCTGCCCGCCCAGTTCGATCTCGTCTCCGCCGAACGAGGCCGGATGCTCGCAATGTCGAGCACGTTCTCCGCCACGACGATCATTCGTGGATGGGCGTTCTACGAGACGGCGATGACCGGAGACATCTCCGCAGCCACCGGCGCCACCGGCCGATTCGCCGACGACGGTCCGCGCCGCTTCATCGAAACCGCAAGGGTATTCGCCGAATTCACGCTCCCGGACATCTTCGACCGCCAGTCGGAGGCGTTCCAGGACGTCGTGCGGGTGCGGTTGATGCACGCATTGGCCAGTAAGGGATTGCGCCAGAAGTGGGGTGACGACGTCTACCTCAAATTCGGCGAACCGATCCCCGTGACATCGCTGCTGGGGTTCGGCAGCGGCATGCTGCTCGGCCGCCTCGTCGACCACGCGTTCGGCCGCAAGCTCACCCCGCAGCAGCTCGAAGACCTCACCGAGTACTCGTCGTTCTCCGGCCGGCTCTGGGGCGCACCCGAAGCGCTCCACTCCAACAACGGCCTCGAACTGATCAAATCGCTGAATTACGTTCTCGCCCGGGGCGGTAACCCGTCACCGTGGCGGGCGCAGCTCGTCGATGCCATCGCCGGTCCTGTACATCTGACGACCTTGACGGATGCGCTTCCCGACCTCGTGAAGAAAGTCGTAGCCCGGCATGTCAACCAGATCACGGCGACCGTCGCGTTGGCGCCGGCAGGAGTCGTCTTCGGGTACAAGCAGATCGAGGCGATGGTGGCCGGCACCCTCTTCGAGCCTCTCGGCTACAACTTCGAACGACGGATCCGCTACCTGACGGCCTTCACCAGGCTCAACGTCGGCATCGCCATGGTGGCCGACCGAGTCCCGTGGTCGAACCCGATCCGTGAGGGCAGGAAGAAGAGCGGCGCGGCAGCCCGCGAGCGGATCGCCATGCTGAACAAGATCGCCCGCGGCAAGCACATCCCGCTGACCTTCAGCCACCATGACCGTTCGACCGCAGGTGAGGGCTTCACCGGCTAGTCCCCGGGACAGATGCGGGCCACGCCCGTACTACGATCGAAGTTCATGACGGAAGAAGCACCCCAACCTGGGCAGACGGGCGAGATCCCTCCGCTCGATCCCGTTGGCTCTGGAATTCTTCCCCCCGTCGAGGACCGGGTGCGTAAACGGTTTGGGCTCCTCGAACGGTTGGCACCTTGGGTGGGATCACGGTGGGCTGTCGAATTGTGGTGCACCCCACCGATTCTCGAGTCTGCACTGCGCATGCCTCCGGGTGTGCCCCCGGGTAAGCCAGTAGAAGCGTTCTGGGATGGTCATCGGGTCGTCGGTGAGGAGTGGGGCGACGGGCCGGCGATATACCTGGTGCACGGCTGGGGCGGACAGCGTCCGCATCTGGCCATGTTCGTCAAACCGCTGGTCGAGGCCGGGTATCGGGTCATTGCGTTCGACCTGCCCAGCCATAACGAATCCGATCCAGGTGCGCTCGCTCCCGGGCGCACCACAGCCACCGAGTGCGCCGACGCGATTGCGGCCATGATCGAGACTCACGGGCCCGCCCACGCGGTCGTCGCTCACTCGCTGGGCGCGAACGCGACCGCATTGGCGGCGGCCGACGGCGCTCCGGTCGGACGTCTGGTGTTCTTCGCCCCGATGGCTGATTTTCCGCTCTACCTCGACCTGTTCGCCGCACGCCATGGCTTCGGCCGCCGTATCCGCGCGGGCCTACACCGTCGGCTGGAAAAGCGCATCGACATGCAACTGCACGAAACGAACATGACGAACGTCGGTCGACGAGCCAACTATCCGCCGCTGCTGCTCATCCACGACCCCGACGACCCGGACAGCCCCTATGCCGCTACGGAGCGGCTGGCCGCGTCATGGCAGGGTGCGCGACTTCTGACGACCAAAGGACTCGGCCGACTGGCCCACTACCGAGTCCTGCGCCACCGCCCCGCGATCAACGCCGGCGTGGAGTTCATCGGCGACCGACCTGGCCAACTAGACAACCCAGGAGCCAGTTCGTAGCCTGTCGAAGGCCTGTATGGCCACAACAGACCCCGACAGCGAAGGATCGCGGTGCGCCCCACACCTCGGCGAGCAGCGGTCAGTGTGGCGGCTGGTGTCGCGGTGCTCGCTGCGTCGGTGGTGCAGAGCGTCCGGGCCGACCCGGCGACCGACGCGCTGGCCCAGCTCAACGAGCTGTCCCGTCAGGCGGTGCAGACGCGCGAGGCCGTCACCGCTGCGCAGCGAGAAGTCGACACAAGACTGGCCGAGCAGGCCGCGGCCGAGCAGCGACATGTCGCGGACCTGGTCGCCATCGGCACCGCGAACACGGAGCTCGTGTCGTATCAAGCCGCGGTTGATCGCCTCGCCGCGACGACGTACATGAGTGGAGGTACCGGCCAGTTCGTGGCAGTGCTGACCGCAACCTCCACCCAAGATCTGATCGACCGGCTGTCCATACAGAAAGGGATCGCCGGTATGACGGCCGATCAGATGAAGGCTCTCAACGCAGCAAGGGATCGTGCTGCTGCCGCCGCCGACGCTTCAGCGGCATCGGCTGCCGAGGCTCGTATCGCAGCCGCGCGGGCGGCATCGGTGCGCTCAGATCTGCAGACCAAGTGGAGCGACCTGCAGCGGCAGATCCTCGCCGCCGAGGCGCACTATGCGGCGCTGACACCACAGCAGCAGGCGATGGTCGATACCGCCGCGGCAGCCCCGCCGGCGGCGCAACCGCCCGCCGACGCAGCCCCCTCTCTTCTCGCCGCGATGCCCGTCGACATCCCGGAGGCTTTGCCGGTCGGAGTCGCGAATGAGGCTGGGCTGCAGGCCAATACCGTCACTGCGGCCCGCGCCATCAGTGCGCAGTTCCCCCAGATCGCCGAGATCGATGGAGTCCGGCCCGATCCGAAGCCATGGCATCCGCGCGGCTTGGCGATCGATGTGATGATCCCCAACTCCGGGACCCCCGAAGGCATCGCGCTCGGGGATGCGATTCTGGGGTTCGTTCTGAGCAACGCGGGCAGGTTCGGCTTGCAGGACGCGATCTGGCGCGGCACGTATTACACGCCGGGCGGACCCGCGGGATCGGGCTACGGTCACTTCGACCACGTTCACGTCACCACGACGCCACGCGGCTGACCGCCAACCGGCTACTCCGCCGGTGCCGGCGTCACGTCCGTCCCGGCCCCCTTGATCGAGGCCTTCGCGCGGTTCTCGGCGCGCACGCCCTTCTTGCCGCGCACATAGCCGGTGGCGGAGATCGCCGCCGACAGCAGCGCGTCCTCGCCCTTCACGAACGGATGGAAGCCGACTCCGGCGCCGCCCCGACCCTTGACCGGGATATCGGCGACTTCGGTTACCTTCCAAGCTTTTTCCGACGTCGACAGGATGGCCTCGCCGTTGCCGCACGATACCGGCAATGCGGCGATCACCTCATCGCCGTCACCAGCCAGTTTCACCCCTGCCACACCGTTGCCGGCAGCGCCCTGCGGGTTCACCGCGGCCGGATCGATCCGCAGAATCTTGCCGCGGCGCGTGACCAGCGCCAGGTGGTAGCCGAGCGGGAGCACCCCCGAGCTCAGCAATCCGGTGATGTCCGGCGCCACCGGGATGTCACGAGTCTTGTACGGCAGACCACTTCCGGTGGTGAACTTCACCCGCCCGTCGGTCCACACCGCCCACCCGAGACCCGAGGTGAGCAGCTCGCCGTGACTGTCGGAGAACACCCCGCGATCGTCCAGACGCCAGGACGCGTTGACCTTCTTTTCCCGCGGGCCGTCCTCGTCGGCACCTGACGTCACCGGGACACCCTCGGCATCCAGCACCGTCCGCCGGTCGAATTCCGGACCCTTGAACAGTTTCGCGGTCTCGACGAGCTCCTCGTCGATCACTTTGCGGCGCGCGTCGGGATTGGTCACCAGCTCGGTCAATGCGGCGAACTCGGCATCGAGTTTCTCCGCCTCGGCCTGCAGCTCAATGACGTCGAGCTTGGTGAGCCGCCGAAGCTGCAGTCCCAGCACGTAATCGGCCTGTTCGGCGTCGATATCGAACCGGTCCTGCAAGCCTTGACGCGCATCGTCGACGGTGTCGGATCCGCGGATCACCGCGACCGCTGCATCGATGTCCAGATGGATCGTCATCAGGCCGGCAACCAGGTGGCGCCGCGCGGTCACCTTCTCCAGCCGGTATTCGCTGCGGCGCAACACGACTGAATCGCGCAGGTGCAGGAAGGCGGCGATCAGCTCTCGCACCGACCACCAGCGTGGCACCCGGTCCTCGTCCAGAGCCACCAGGCTGGCGGCGAAGGTCGACTCCAGCGGCGTCAACGCGAGGAGCTGATCGCGGATGGCCTCGGCGCTGTGGCCGCGTTTGGCGGTGACGACGATGCGCAGCCCGTTGCGGCGGTCGGTGAGGTCGGACATGTCGGCCACACCGGACATCTCACCGGATTCGACCAGTGCCCGAATCCGTTCCTGCACAGTGTTACTCGCGACACCGGGCGGCAGCTCGGTGATGACGCAGTTCTTCCCGTCGATACTCACTGTTCCGCGCACGGTGAACGCACCGCGGCCGGTGGTGATGTACTCCCGCAGCCCGGCGGTGCCGACCACGGTCGCTCCGCTGCCCCAGTCGGGGCCGGGGATCATCTTCACCAACCGGTCGTCGGTCATGTTCGGGGTCTTCAGCAGCGCGCGACAGGCCGCCATGATCTCGCGGGGATTGTGCGCGGGCACCTTGGTGGCCCAGCCTTCGGCGATGCCGACGGCCCCGTTGCACAACAGCACCGGCCACTGGGCCGGGAGCACGGTCGGTTCGACCCATTCACCGTCGAAGGTCGCCACCATGGGCACCGCGTGGTCGGCGAGTTCGGCGGTCAGCGCCGCGCCGGGTGCGGACAATCGCATCTCGGTGTAGCGGTCCGCGGCCGGGATGTCACCCTGGATGCGCGGGAAAGCACCTTGTCCGTCAATGACTTTCACGCGCTGGAACTCGGCAGCCATCAGCGCCGCCGCACCGTACATCGACGCGCCGCCGTGCGGGTGCAGGTTGCCGGTGACGGCCGAACAGACCTTGGAGGATTTCTGCGGCTTGTTCCCGGGCAGAAGCCGCGAGTCATACATCTGGTAGAGCAGCCGCCGTTGGCCGGGCTTGAGCCCGTCGAACGCCGACGGGATCGCGCGGTCGCTGACGCTGTAGAGCGCGAAGGTCAGCTGGTAGTGGTTCCAGTAGTCGTCGGCGCTCTGTTCCAGGACCAGGTCGGGGTTCTGCTCCTGATGGTCCAAGGTCAAGGTCACAATGATTCCTTAGTCGAGGTCGAGAGCCGCGGTGTCGACGCGGGAGGCGACATCGGCCATCCACGTGCGCCGGCCCTCAGGCGGCCCGCCGAACAGAGTGTGGTGCAACTTCGGATCACCGTCGTCGAGGTGTACCCGAATCACGGTGCGGCGCTGCGGGTCCAGCACGGTGTTCCAGAAGTCGTCGGCGTCCATCTCGCCGAGACCCTTGTTGCGCTGCACCTCCACCTTGCGTTTCGAGGTGGCCTTCATCTGGGCCACGGCGGCATCGCGTTCGGATTCGTCTTGGCAGTAGATCCGCTGCTGACCGTCTTTGACCACGAACAGCGGCGGCAACGTCACGTACACCATGCCCGCCTTGACGAGCGGCCGGTAGAAGTCCAGGAACATCGAGATGAGGCTGGAGTTGATGTTGCCGCCGTCGGGGTCGGCGTCGGAGGCGAACAGGATCCTGTCGTACCGGCACGATTCCGGATCGCAGTTGTCCCGCACTCCGCACCCCAGGATGCGTTCGATCGAATCGAACTCGTCCTTGGCCCGGGCTTTGCTCACGGTGAAGCCATAGACGTTGGGCGGCTTGCCTTTCAGCGGGAAGGCCGCCTGGAAGGTGGCGTCGCGCGCCGCCTTGATGGTGCCGAGCGCCGAGTCGCCCTCGCACAGGAACAGCTCGGCGCCCGAGCCGCGACCACTCTCCCGGCTGGGCAGCAGCTTGGGCGGCAACGACAGGTTGGTGCCCAGCCCCTTGGCTTTGGACGCGGCACGCGAGCGCGCCTTGGCGCCCTCCGCGCTGCGCCGCGCCCTGGCGGCCTCGAGTGCCAGCGTGGTCCACAGCGACACCGCCTCGCTGTTGCCGGGATTGGCTGCCCAGATCGTGACGCTGCGGGCGACATCGGGAACCATTGCCACGTTCAACGAGCGCGATGACACGGCGGTCTTGGCCTGCGAGTCCCAGGCCACATCGGGTGCGCGGGTATCCACGGCGAGTGAGGTGACGGCGGCGAAATCCTGTGCCTCCGGGCCGTCTTCGCCCTTGGCCAGGCCCAAGTCCCGGATGCGGGAGGCTCGGTCGGCCAGTGCCTCGGACAGACCTTTGACCGCAGCGGTCAGATGGGATCCGCCGCCGGGGGTGCGCACCGTGTTGCAGAACGCGGCGACCGTGGCCGGTTCGGCGGGCCCGGCAGTCAACGACCACCGGAACGGTGTGGGACCGCGGCCGGTGGTGTACTCGCCGCGGCCCTCCACCACGGCACGCACGCCGGGCGCCGGGGTACCTGCGGCGGCGCACATGAGATCCAGCAGGGTATCGCTGCCCCACGGACCCTTGAACGGTTCGAGCAGTTCGGGCCGAACCTCGTCGCCCGGCCACCCCTCGTCAATGACGATCAGGTGGACGCCGGGGGACATCCGCGCAGCGGCATGTGCCCGCAGCAGCACCTCGTTGATGTCCACGCTGGAATCAGGCACCACGGCCGGGTCGAACAGGATGCGCACTTCTGTGCCGTGTGTGTCCTGTTTCCGGTTGCCAACGCCGCGCAGCTTCTGCGTGTCGTTCCTGGTGAACGCAGCGTCCGGGTCGAACTCCTTGCCGTCGAACGTGCCCGGATAGCCGCGGCCGAAACTCTGCAGGTAGGTCTTTCCGTCCCGGCGGACCGACACGTCGGTACGGGCGGAGATGAAGACCGCTGCGGCGGCGCCGATTCCGTTCAGGCCGGCACCCGTGCTGGTGGCGTCGGCGTGCGCGTCGAACTTGCCGCCTGCTCGCGCCGTACCCAGCGTCTTGACGATGCCGTTCTTCCCGGTCGTCGCATCGGTGTCGACGGGCAATCCGCGTCCGTCGTCCGCGACGCTGACCGATCCGTCGGCGTGCAGTGTGATCGTGACTGTCGACCCGCCGTGGCTGGGATCGGCCACTTCCTCCACCGCGTTGTCGATCAGCTCGCGCAATGCGGTGTTGAGCACGTCCAGGCCGAGGTTGACCGCCGGCCGCAGGCGTGTGTGCTGGACATCGTCGAGCTCGGTGATGTCAGCGGCGGTGTAACTCACGTCTGGTCCCTTTCCATCGGTGCCGTGCGGGGCGCCGATGGAATGGTAAACGGCTGGTGTGACTTTCTTGTGTACCTGCAGGTGGCGCTCGTTATACCTGAACGCCGTGTCGCGCTGGCGCGACACGATCTGAATGCTGTTTCCTGCCAATGGCTACGACCCGTGTCGTATCGCGTACCTCACCGGTAGCGCAGCGCGTATCGGAGTACTCGACTACGTGCGAACCCAGGCACCGTCGGATTTAGCCTCGAATCAGCCTGTCACGAACGGACAGCACCGTCGCCGTTCAGCAAAGCCGAAATCATCTCTGGCGCGCACCGTGCTGCCCCAAGCTTGTCGGCCTCAGACGTTGGTTGGAAAAGATATAACGCGCGCCACGCCGAATGACGTGATATTTCCCGTCCGCGAGACGTCGACGGAGGAAGACCGCAAACCCGAGCAGGGCATAGCGCTCTGTCTTTCGGGCGGTGGCTATCGAGCGATGATCCTCCACGTCGACGTGCTCTTGCGGCTCAACGAACTCGGGATGTGGGCCTGGCGGGACCGTGTCTCCGCCGTCTCCGGCGGGTCGATCACCGCGGGCGTGCTCGCGACGACCTGGAACAAGTTGACGTGGAAGGACAACATCACCACCAACTTCGACGAACTGATGGACAAACCGGTTCGACGCATGAGCAAGACCGGCGTCGATGTCAAAGCGGTTCTGTTGGGAAGCCTGCCTTTTGGCCCGTCGGTCTCAGATCGCGTCGCTGCCGCATACCGCAAACATCTCTTCGGTGACGCGATGCTGCAGCACCTGCCGCACAAACCGCGATTCATCTTCAACTCGACCAACCTGGAATCCGGCGTCCTGTTGCGGTTCAGCAAGCCCTATCTCGGCGACGACCGCGCGGGCCGCGTCATGAACCCCGACCTCCGGCTGGCGGTCGACACGGTCCGACCCAACGATCTTGACCGCGCTGACCCCTGTAACGGCTGGACTCTCGCAGCCCCGCTCTCGCACAGGACCGTTCAGCATCGCGAGTTCGCCGCCGCCGCAAGAGGGCAAGGTTCCGACCTCGCCAACTGGCAGGTCGAATCGGTACACGATGCGGTGCGCGCAGACCCGGCAGGCGCCTACTCGCAAGCGGTATCGGATGTGCTGGAGGCGTTCTGGGCCGACGGAAAGGATGACGCCCCGCTCGTACTGTCCGAGTTCGGTGGGAACGCCGTGTTCCCCGGATCGATCGGGATGGGCTTCCACTTCGTGGACTACGTCGTGCACCGGTGGGATGTCGATGCGTCCCGGGGCGTGGACTACGAACTGCCCGCCGACGTGCTCGCTGCCGCATTGCCGTTGGTGCTCGCGGTGCCCGACCGTGACGCCCGAAACCTGGACAGCGTGCTGTTCGACCGCAATCGAATCGACCGACGGTGCAAGTGATTTCGACCGACTCCTACGTTACTTGGGGCGACGACCCGAGTCCAAAGCTAGCGAAAGTCGAGGTGGTTCTACCGTAATGTGTTGCAGAGCAAGATAACTAGAGTTGAATGCGCGAGTGGCGTCACGGATGCGCTCGCAATATTGGCCCGGCGATAGATCGAGAAGTGGCCACGTCGATCTCGATCGGTGGCCGGGCTTTGTGTGCCTTGCACGTGCCTAGGCGCGGGACGGAGATGGATTGCCGATGCCATTTGAGCACGGGGTCACGGGGTGATATTTCGTGCGATTGAGCATTCTTGGACGCGAGCCGAGATGGCTGGGGATTGGGAGTAAGGCCCAGGCCGGTCCGTTGACTCGCGAGCAGAGGCGAAAGGCGCGCCGCAGGCTGTCGGGTGTGTAAGAATTCGGCGGAGCGTAAGGGGGACTGCTGTGGCAGTGGCATCGCGGTCCGCGCTCCAGCAGGGCGTTAAGCCCATGCGCCATCGAGGTTGCCAATGAGCGAACCCATCTCCGCATCTTCTTCATTTGAGTATCTGTCGGTGGCGCATGAGATGCTCGTCGTCGACGAGAGCTCGATGACGATTATCACGAACCACACAGTGCACGTACGTGCCTTGCGTGCGGAGCGGTTCTTTGAGCGCATCTATTGTTGGACCGGGTCCGGTGTTGAGAAGGACCCAAAGGTGCTCTCGAAGCTCGATGATCTTGGCCACGTACACAAGCTTCATGGTCCAGTGATCCGCAATGGGTCGGAGCGGATCTACCTGATCGACCTGGGTAGGCGGTTGGCGGAGGGAGAGGAGGAGATCATCGAGTTTGAACATACGTTCGTTGATGTGGGCAGGACTTTTGTCCCATTTCTGGGTCACCGCGCAAAGCCTGGGCTACGTGATCTGCAACTGCGGGTGCTGTTGCCTGACAAGGACCGCCGCTCGGTGCGTAAGGAGTGCTGGCGCGAAGGCAGCCAACACCCGTATCAGATCGAAATGGCGGATCCGTCGCCGTGCGAACGCAATGGCGTGACATACCACGCTTACGAGTTCCGCCGTGACCGGCCTGAGCCCGGCGACCGTTACCGCCTCACTTGGTTGTGACAGTGCCGTAATCAGATACTCGGCACGAATCGGGTATTCCCATGAAACTATTGCGCGACGAAAGGATGTTCTGATGGACAACGACACCCACTAGGACGGCACCTGCATGGCCGCAGCCTCCACCAATGCCGCTGTTGCGGACTTTGAGGACGCTCGTATCGATGCCTACTTCTATCACTTGTCTGCGAGGCTGGGCACACACCGGCCGGATGTCAAAGCGGTGTGCGTGGCACACATGGTGCCTAATTCACTCCACTTTCTGCCGGCGATCACCAACCTAGTCGATGTTGCTCTTGTGCTTGCCAAACCGAAGTCGTTTGATCGGGCCGAGACCGAGGCGCTAGTCAGCAAAGGTTTCGACGTAGTCCGTTTGCAGCGGGAGTGGTCGGAGAGTCCACAGCAGGTCGTCGAATTCCTTCGCAGTCGTGCGCTCGACCAGCAAAATCTCGTCATCGTCGACATCGGCGGATACTTTGCGGAATCATTAAATTCGATCGCGGCAGCACTGCCTGGCCGGATCTTGGGGGTTATGGAAGGCACGGAGAACGGTGCACGCCGCTATGAAGAGTGCGGCCCCCACGATGTGCCAGTGGTGACTGTGGCGAGGAGCCCACTTAAACTTCCTGAGGACTATTTGGTGGGTTCCAGCATCGTGTTTTCCGTCGAAGCGGTGCTGCGTGAGCAAGCGCAGATTCTGCAAACCCGCACGGCGTGTGTAATCGGGTACGGGAGGGTGGGGCGCAGTGTGGCCGATATCTTGCGGGGGCGCGGCATCGCCACCGTGGTCCACGATGTAGATCCTGTCGCGATGGCGGAGGCCGCCGCTCGTGGATTCCAGGTATTCCGGCGCCTCGACTCCGCACTGCTGCGTGCCACGCTGGTGATTTGTGCAACCGGCGACAAGGCGCTCGACAAGTTCGGTTTCGCTGCCCTCCAGTCTGGTACGGCCGTGGCGACCGTGACCTCTGGTGACGACGAGTTGGTAACCGTGGACTTGCAGAATGCGTATCAGCCGACGAAGGTCTCGGCGCACGTCACTCGCTATGACGAGATCGGAAGCTCGCACCGCTACTTCTGGTTGATTAATGATGGCAATGCCCCGAACTTCATCCACGGCGCTGTGATCGGCCCTGCAATCCAGTTAATAGAGGGCGAGAAGTTGGCGGCTGTTTATGGCCTGATCAGTGGTGCTTTCCCTTCCAACACCTCCAGTCTGTCGGAGGTAGCTGCGGGCGTACGCACGACAGTTGCTGAGGTTTGGAATGAGCACTTTCTGAATGATTGACGTGATCTGCGCAGAACTGGTCGCCGAGCCACAGATCGAACGATGTCAGCGAGCGTGAAGACGAGGCAAGGGTCGGCGGGTTTGTGTACGGCTACCCTCGAGTCGGTCCCGAAGAACACAAGCCTGCCGTAACCCGATGTTGGCACAGTGGGTGTGACACCCTCGTGAAATGGATTGGCCGGTCGCTATCGACAGGGCGTTGACGCCGCGCGATGTGAATTGTGGGCCGTGGGTAACGGTTCCATCGGGTGCGTATGCGGCAGGGCAGAGAGCTCAAGCGGTAGTGGCGTTTCATCACGATGAGATCGGCCGACGTGCTGCCGTGGGACTGGAAGCCGTCACCGACAAAGCACTTCTGCACGCGCTCGTGCAGTTGCCCTGGTGCATTGCCGTGCATACCTCAGAGATGCCGCCGGGCTTGCTTACAGTGGTCGACGCCGCACCCCCTGGTGTCGTCGACCGCGACGGCTCATGGCGCATCCGTCGACTGCGCCCACCGCTCACGGTCGATGCCGTGTTGGTTGGTGGCTCTGCATGGAGATCGGTGATGGGCCGCGTCGCGCACTTTGCTCCGTTTTGTCAGATGATCGCGGTGTTCCCGATCGCTCCGCCAGCGTTCCGTGATGTTGCTTGGGAAGCAGCCTTCGACGGAATCGGAGTATGGACTGGACTGCAGCCCGATTGGACCGAGGCGATCGCACCGAGGCCGTTTCGGCGCCGCGCCTGGAAAGCCGCCGGCTGGTCGTTCCATGAGTACGCCTACAAGGTTGCTACGTCCATGCGCCGCGTGGCGTCATCCGTCGGCCCCGTCGATCATCGAGCTCACATAACGCACGCAGTGTCGGGTCTACCGCTAGCGTGGCCGACAGCGGCGCCAAACTGAGGTGAGCCTCCACTCCGGACAGAAGGCGCTGGGATAGGTAGTGGCGCTGCGTGGCTGGCGGGCGAAGTAGGAGATCCCCGATGAAGTCGTGGGTCGCGTGGAGGTTGTGTGCAATCACCGCTTGGCGGTGGGCATCAACACCCACTAGTCCGTCGGGGTCAAGGCCGCACCGCGCGCAGGCGCCACTGTGGCTATTGGCATACCAATCCGCGTAGATGCGCGGGCTTCGGTGCTCGAGCAAGGTCGGCTCGAACATCCCTGGCAGCCAGCCAACCGAAAAGCCGCCTGCGCGCGAGTCCCCAGGTGCCGCAGGATGCCGTCGACTCGCGCTGCACCCCACACCCACAACCGCCGCGCCATGGGCGAGCGCGTCTGCAGCCGTTAGGGGATCGACCCCGAGGATCCAGCAGTCAGGCAGCGCGCCGACAAGCACGCGCAACCCGCGAAGACGGTCCTTGTGCGCCAAGGGAAGTCGGCTACCAGTGAACGTGAAGGCGACGCGGGTGAATCCGATTTCACGGATCGCGGTGATCAAGCTCTCAACATTGGGCGGATCGAGAAAGCTGGCATGGATTGGCAGCAGCGCGACGACGTGGGCCGGTAGGACGGCCGGATTGGCTCGAATGACGGCCGTGAGCACGTCCCATCGGCCCGCGTCGACATGCAGGCTTGGGGTCAGTACCGCTTGTGCCCCACAGGAGTCCCCGACAGCGTCGGCCCACTGTTCGACGTCCAGGATGGGCAAACCACCAGCGAGATCGGTTGGTTCCTGTGTGGTAGCCGACTGGGTCCGCCAGCAGCCAGCGTCGACGATGAGAACGTAGCCACTGGAATGTGGGAGCTTTGCGACACCGGTGCGCGGCGCGGCGACGACTGCGTCGCCGTGAGTTCCCGCAAAGCCGGCGATCATCGGCTCGATGTCCAAACCAGGGATCGCTGCAGACACGAAGGCCAGTCGAGGCATCGCGTTGTCTGTCGCCACCGTGTCTACTCCTCTGCCCGCTGACGAGGCCGTCTCTGGTGGTTTCAGTGTGAACTATCCCCATGACACACGATTTACTCGTGCATAACTCGGCGCGTTAACCTGCCCTCAACGCCACGAAATGCGCCTAAATAACCAGGTAATATGGTATTTTAGATCCAATTTTTATCCACGATTTATACGGATCACGATGAGCAGTCGGGTAGTGTCCTTTCCCGCGACGGGATCGCCCCGCCGCGGGAGGCCGCCGTCGCGTGCCGAAACCGTCACCGCGGTCTGTCTTCGCCCACAGTGCCGGGCAGAGTTCCAACGAAGGCTTGCGCGGGGCCGCCGGCAGGATTACTGCTCTCCCCAATGCCGTCAGCTCGCGGACTCCGAACGCCGGCGTTCCCGGGCGAGGCTGAAGCACTACGAACAGAACGCTCATCTTTTACGGACGGACGTCCTTGCACATCAAGCGGCAGGCGATGATCCCGAGAACGCTTCGGAAGCGGTGTCGACCGGCTGTTCTGACTTCGAGCTCGCAAGAGCGGTGGGTCGCGCCGAAGCCATCCTGTCGATTTGCGACCGGATTCCCGATGCCCGTGATGCACTCATCGACGAGTTGCAGGCACTTGTTGGGGCAGTAAATCAGCATCTCGATGTTGGTTCACCGCGCACCTAGATCTAGCCTGCCGACGCCCCATTTCGTCTGGTAGCAAGCACTTCATGGGCGCCGACGTAGATGCCTGTGGCCCATAGAGCCTCAACGGCGGACCATGTGTGATTGTGTCCATCTGTCGGCAGTGAAGCGACCCTAGTCCGGTCTCCTGTAGTGCTTCTTATCCGACCCCACGATCACCGGCACAGTGCCGTCGTCCGCGTCGTCAGTCGTACTGGTCACCGCGAAGGCAAACCCAATACCCGCTGCGCGATGATGTTCCGCTGAATCTCCGACGTCCCGCCGGCGATCGTCCCCGAGTAGCTGGTGATGTACCGCGCGAACCAGCTCGATGTGAAAAGCTCTGGGCCGTAAGCGTTATACGGCGCAGTCAGGGCGGGATCGACAAGGCCAGAAGAACCCGCCGCCTCAAGTGCATACCGCGCGGCGTTCTGCTCGGCCTCCGATCCCAGCACCTTGAGCGCCGACACCGCCGGCACGTCGCGTTCGCCGCGAGACGCCTGGCTCACCGCCGCCGAACCCAGCAGCCGCAGCGCGTAATAGTCCATCACCATCGACGCGTAGTGATCGCGATTCAGATCGCCCACCGGCCTGAAGTCCTCCAGCAGCTGTTCCAGCCGATTCGCGAACGCCATCCACATCATCGTCCGCTCGTGCCCCAGCGAGCCGTTCGCCACTTTCCAGCCCTCGTTCAACGGGCCCGCCAGATTCGATGCGGGTACTCGCGCATCGGTGAAGAACACCTCGTTGAAGTCCAGCACCGTCCGGTCGTGCACCGACGGGAACGGCCGGCACACCACACCGGGAGTCGACGTGGGAATCAACAGCGCGCTGATTCCCTTGTGCCGCGGCGCATCCGGATCCGTGCGAACGAACGTGAGGATCACGTCGGCGTCGTGCGCCCCGGAGGTCCACACCTTCTGCCCGTTCACCACGAAGTGATCGCCGTCCAGCGAAGCTCGCGTCGACAGCCCCGCCAGGTCCGAACCCGCACCCGGCTCGCTCATGCCGAGCGATGCGGTCATCTCCGCCCGCAGAATCGGTACCGCCCACCGCTGCTTCTGCTCGTCGGTGCCGAAGGACAGCAGCGACGCCGCGATGATTCCGACGCCCTGGGGGTTGAACACGTGATAGATCCGCCGCCGCGCCAACTCCTCGCGATGCACGAATTGCTGCAGCACGCTCGCGTTGCGTCCGCCGAACTTCGGCGGGTTGCCCGGCAACAACCAACCGTGGTCGAACTGCAGCTGCTGCCAGCGCCGTGCCCACTCCGGAACGTGCGACGTCGACCGGGACCGCTCGACGGTGTCGGCCTCCGCTGGCAGATTCCGGTCCACAAACTCGACGAACTCCGCGCGAAACGCCTCGACATCGGGGTCGAAGGTCAGCTGCACCGACCCAACATATCAAGTACTTAACATTCATGGCGCGGTGCGCTATGACTGAGGGGATGCTCGACGCAGAGAAGATCCTCATCACCGGCGCCACCGGCAAGATCGCCTTTCCGATCGCCCGTGCGCTGGCCCGCAACAACGAGGTGTGGGGTGCTGCCCGGCTGCGTGAGGACAAGGATCGTGACCGCCTGACCGCCGCAGGCATCACGCCGCTGGCCCTGGACATCAGCGCGGGCGACTTCGCGGGGCTGCCCGACGATTTCACCTATGTCTTCCACGCCGCCGTCGACCCGGGCACCGAGAGCTGGCCCAACGCCGTCGACACCAACGCCCAGAAATCTGGCGACCTGCTCTACCACTGCCGTACGGCCAAAGGTTTCGTCTTCTGCTCGACCGGCTCCATCTATGCCTACCAAGGCCAACGCCCACTCAGAGAAGACGACCCGCCCGGTGTGCCACTGCGGGCCAACTACAGCTTCTCCAAGGTCGCCGCCGAGCAGCTCTGCACCTGGATCGCCACGCACTACGGCATCCCGCTGACGATCATCCGGATCTGCTCCACCTACGGCCCCGAAGGTGGCGCTCCCGCCGATCGGCTGCAGATGATGCTGGCGGGCAAGCCCATCCGGCTGTATCCCGACAAGCCCAACAACTACAACCCGATCTACGAAGACGACTACGTCGAGCTCGGGATTCGGGCCATGGAGGTCGCCGGCACCCCGCCGGTCGTCGTCAACTGGGCCGGCAGCGAGACTGTTAGCGTCGAGGACTACTGCGCCTACCTGGGGGAGCTCGTGGGCGTCGAGCCCGTCTTCGAGTACACGACGGACGCCCACACCCCACTGTGGCCTGACGTCAGCTACATGCACCAAGTGCTGGGCGCGACGAAAGTGCCCTGGCGAGAAGGATTCCGGCGCATGATCGAAGCCCGCCACCCGGATCTGACGTTGGGAGCCGAATGACCCTGCCCGGCAATCCCTCCGATGAGACGCCCGGCGTCCTGAAAACCGGGAACGGAGACATCACCACGCTGTTCGTGTCGATGGCCCGTCGCCATCCCGATGGCGCTGACGCGGACTACCTGCGCTGGCACACCCTCGACCACCGCCCCGAACAACATCGGCTCCACGAGGTGCGCGCCTCACTGCGTCTGGTGTCCACACCGGAATGCCGTGCGGCGCGTGCGGCAAGCCACGAGAAATACGACGAGATCGACCACGTCATGACGTATTTCTTCAGTGCGCCAAGCGGACTCGACGGATTCCTCGAGCTCTCCCACGCGCTCGGCGACGCCGGCCGCAAGATGCCGCTGCTGCCGCCCGTCGAGCGCGGTGTCTACGACGTCGCGACCCGCTCCGCCGCCCGACGAGTCAAAGTCGGCGCCGACATCCTGCCGTGGTGGCCGATCAAGGGCGTGTACCTGCTACTCGAAAGAGACGAACCAATAGATCTGCGCGATGTCGACGGCGTCGCCGGCGTGTGGACCACCACGACACGGGACGTCGATCCGACGCTGGCCAATGCGCCGGTCGGTCACTACCTCACCTACTGCTTCCTCGACGACGACCCGGTCGCCGTCGGCCACCGCATGAAATCCCTACTGCACGAGAGGGAACCGTTGCTGGCTGCGCCGTTCCATCCCATCGTCCCGCACGAGTGGGACCGCTATGTGCCGTAAGGAAAGCATCTGATGCGCATCGGATTGATGGTCGGCTCGGACAAGGAACGTGCGCGAGCAGACCGGCTCGACGGCCTACTCGACGACGGAAAGACCGCTGAAGCACAGGGTTTCGCGTCCTTCTGGATTCCGCAGGTGCCCGGTTACCTCGACGCGATGACCGCCGTCGCACTGCTCGGCCACACCACCGACCGCATCGAGATCGGCACGGCGGTCGTCCCCATACAGACCCGCCACCCGCTCATCATGGCCCAGCAGGCACTCACCACCCAGGCGGCCTGCGGCGGACGGTTCACTCTCGGTCTGGGCCCGTCGCATCACTGGATCATCAGCGATCAGCTGGGGCTGCCCTACGACAAACCCGCCAAGCTCGTCCGCGACTACCTCGACGTCCTCGCCGCCGCCTTCCACGGCCCGGGCACAGTCGACACCGACAACGACTCCTACCGCGTCCACAGTCCGATCGACGTCAGCGATGAAACGGTGCCGGTCCTGGTGGCGGCCCTCGGACCCGCGATGCTCAAGATCGCCGGCGAACGCGCCGGCGGCACGATCTTGTGGATGGCCGACGAACGGGCCATCGGCGATTACGTCGCGCCCACGCTGGCCGCCGCCGCGGGAAACGAGACCGCCCGCGTCGTGGCCGGCGTCCCGGTCGCGTTGTGCAACGAACGCGACATCGACGACGCCAAGGCCTACGCCAGTGAGGTGCTCGGGCACGCCGACTTCTCACCCAACTACGTCCGCCTCCTCGAACACGGCGACGCCGAAGACGTCGGCGACACCATGGCCGCCGGCGACGAAGCGACGGTGCGGGCCCGGCTGCGGAGCTACCGCGATGCCGGGGTCACCGACCTCGCTGCCCGCGTGGTGCCCCTGGGCCGAGACTCCGAAGAACGCAGGAGGAGCAAGGAGCGGACTCAGGCCTTCGTCGCCTCGTTGGTCGACGACTTCGCGTCGTGACCCAACCGGTAGGTTGGTCGGGTGGCATTCGTGCACCGTGGCGCAACCCTTCGCCCGACAAAGCCGGAGATCGTCAGTCAGTGGCTCGCGGCGGCCGACTGGTTCGACGCCGATCCTGAGACGGGCTCGACGGCCCCGCTGTCCTACAGATTCGACGACCCCGCTGGAAAAGTCGGTATCGAGGCGCTGATCGTCCCGCATGCAGGCCGATGCATCCAACTGCCGCTGACCTACCGGGAAGCGCCGCTGGAGGGCGCCGAGGACTGGCTGCTCACCACGATGGACCACTCGGCGCTGGGCCGCCGGTGGGTCTACGACGGTGTGGGCGATCCGGTACTGGTCGCCGCGTTCGTCAGTGCAATCGTCGGCGGCACAGCGTCCGCAGCGCTGGAATTCGATGCCGACGACGAAAGGCACACCGCCGCGACATCCGTTCAGGCGCGGGGAACGGGATCCGGGCCGCTACCAACGCCTTTGGGCGTGGTCTCCGTCGAGCGGTCCGAATCCCTCTCGACGGTGCACACCACTGCGGGCGCTCTGCGCATCCCCCATCTTCTTGACCCAGCCGCGGGGGCATCGCCGCTGTCTCTCGTGGGAGAGGGCGACGCGGTGGGCAGCAACCTGCTGCTGGCTGAATTCGTTCCAGTCTGAGGAGACCGATGAACGCGACAACCCAGGTACGGCAGAAGCTGCAACGGGTCGGTGAGGCCGGCCGCGCGGTCAAGCGGCTGATGGAAACCGGGTTCCTCGATCTGACCGACCTGAAATCCACCGTCGAGGTCGCCAAGTACTCGCGGATCTACGGTCCCCAGGCCACCATGGCGATCCTGGGTGGTCGCCGGTATGCGGATCTGCCGGCGATCGTGGACGAGCGCGGAACGCTGAGCTACCAGCAGATCGACGACCAGTCGTGGGCGCTGGCGCACGGGCTGCAGAAGTTGGGTGTCTCCGAAGGCGCAGTGGTCGGTGTGCTGTGCCGTGACCACCGCGGCCTGGTCCTGGCGATGGCGGCCTGCGGCAAGCTCGGCGCGCGCATGGTGCTGATGAACACCGGCTTCGCCAAGCCGCAGTTCGCCGAGGTCTGCGAGCGCGAGAAGGTCACCGTCGTCCTCCACGACAGCGAGTTCCTCGGTCTGCTCGACGCCCTGCCCGCTGAGCTTCCCCGCGTGCTGACCTGGGTCGACGACAACGCCGAATTGCCCGCCCAGGCGCAAACCCTGGACGACATTCTGGCGGCGAATTCCTCTGAGCCGCTGCCGCCGCCGAGCAAATCGGGCGGATCGGTCATCCTGACCAGCGGGACCACCGGTCTGCCGAAGGGCGCTCCGCGCGACTCGGTGAAACCACTGGCGACGGCGCAGATTATCGATCGAATTCCGTTCCCGCGCAAGGGAACGATGGCCATCATGTCGCCGATCTTCCACAGCACCGGCTGGGCCACGTACACCGTCGGCGCCGCCCTGGGCAACCAGATCGTCACCACCCGCCGGTTCAACGCGGAGCGCACGCTGGCGCTGATCGCCGACTACCGGGCCGACATGCTCGTCGCCGTCCCGACGATGCTGCACCGCATCGTCGAACTCGGTGCCGATGTGATCGCCAAGTACGACACGTCCTCCCTCAAGGTGATCCTGGTCGCCGGGTCGGCGCTGAGCCCCGATCTCTCCGAAAAAGTGCAGGATCTGTTCGGCGACGTGCTCTACAACATGTACGGCTCCACCGAGTGCGCGATCGCCTCGGTGGCCACCCCACAGGAACTGAGGGCAGCCCCGGGCACCGCGGGCCGTGCCCCGGTGACCTGTGAGGTGGTGCTCTACGACGAACACGATCAACGGGTGATGGGCAGTAACCGGCGCGGGCGGATCTTCGTGCGCAACGGCGCACCGTTCTCCGGCTACACCGACGGCCGGCACAAGCAGGTCATCGACGGCTACATGTCGACCGGCGACATGGGCCATTTCACCGCCGAGGGGTTGTTGTTCGTCGACGGCCGCGACGACGACATGATCGTCTCCGGAGGCGAGAACGTGTTCCCCCAAGAAGTGGAGAACCTGCTCGAGTCGCGGGACGACGTCGCCGAGGTCGCGGTGGTCGGTGTCGACGACACCGAGTTCGGAAAACGACTGCGCGCCTTCATCGTTCCCGAGCCGGGGTTTGAGCTGGACACCGCGGAGATCAAGCAGTTCGTCAAGGACAACCTGGCTCGCCACAAGGTGCCTCGTGACGTGGTCTTCGTCGACGATCTGCCCCGCAATGCGACCGGCAAGCTGCTCCGGCGGGTGCTGGTGGAGATGAACGTCGAACCCTGAGCCACCGACAGTGGCAATGTGGTCCACATGAAATTCGGCATCTCCACCTTCGTCAACGACGACACGATCGATACGGTGTCGTTGGCTCGCGCCATTGAAGAACGCGGCTTGGGATCGCTGACGATCGCCGAGCACACCCATATCCCCGCCAGCCGGGAATCCCCATACCCGATGGGTGGGGAACTGCCGTCGATCTACTACCGCACCTTGGATCCGTTCGTCACGCTCGCCGCCGCCGCGGCCGTCACCACCAGCATCGAGTTGATCACCGGCATCGCGCTGCTGATTCAGCGTGACCCGATCATCACGGCCAAGGAGGCGGCCAGCATCGACCTGATCTCGGGCGGCCGGTTCGCGCTCGGGGTGGGTGCGGGCTGGAATCTCGAGGAGATGCGGGATCACGGCACCGATCCCAAGACGCGCGGCGCGTTGATGGATGAGCGCATCGAGGCCATCAAGGCGTTGTGGACCGACGAACCCGCCGAGTACCACGGCAAGTACGTCGACTTCGACGCGTCGTATGCGCGGCCCAAGCCAGTCCAGAATCCACTGCCGATATACATCGGCGGCGATTCCGATGCCACCGTCCGGCGGGTGATCCAGCACCAGGCCGGCTGGATCTCCAATCCGGCTCCGATCGAGCATCTGGGCCGGCGCATCGAGCAGATGCGCGAAGGCGCAACCCACGACGTGCGGCTGACGACCTTCGGCACACCGATCGACCTGGATTACTGGCGCGGACTCGACGGCCTGGGATACGGCCTGGTCAACCTGCTGCTGCCGACGAAGCCGCGCGACGAGACGCTGCGACTGCTCGACGACTACACCGCGAAGGTCGCTGACTACCAGGGCTAGATCGCGACGCAACGGGCCGCCCAGATCCGATTTCTGACGGTGTCGGGGGCGGTGATGCCCGCATTCCCAGTGTTGTGGAGTACGGTCCCGTGTCGTACTGTCAACTAAGTTGATTAGCCACCCTATAGAAGTTTCGTCGCCGTCAGCGCCTGTCGCCGCTCACGAAAGGGTCACGGATGCAGCGGGTTTCGATCGGACGCCGATTGAGCAGGCGCTGGATGGTGCTCGTGGCCGTTGTGGTTGTCGCGGTGGCGGGCTTCGCGGTCTATCGCCTGCACGGCATCTTCGGCTCCCACGACGTCACGTCCACGCCCAGCGGTGCGGGCAACGACATCGTCCCGTTCAACCCGAAGCACGTGGTCATGGAGGTTTTCGGGCCGCCGGGGACGGTTGCCACGATCACCTACACCGACGTCAACGCGCAGCCTCAGCGAGCCGACAACGTGACGCTGCCCTGGACCTACGACACCACCACCACCCAGCCCGCGGTCTTCGTCAACGTCTCCGCCCAGGGTGACAGCGATTCGCTGGGCTGCCGCATCAAGATCGACGACGTCGTGAAAGACGAAAGAACGGTCAACACCCTGAACGCCTTCACCTACTGCCTGGACAAGTCCGGATGACCCAGCGCGTAGCCGACTTCATCCGGCGGTTCTCGGTCCTCATCGCCATGTTCTGGCTGGCCCTGGCCGTCGTCACCAACGTCTTCGTGCCGCAGCTGGAGACCGTGGCCGAATCGCACAACGTGTCGTTGAGTCCCCAGGACTCGCCATCGCTGCAGGCGGCCAAACGTATCGGCAAGGTCTTCGGCGAGTTCGACTCCGACAGCTCGGCGATGATCGTGCTGGAAGGCGATCAGCCGCTGGGTGCCGAGGCGCACCACTACTACGACGGTCTGATCAAGAAGCTGCAGCAGGACACCAAACACGTCCAGCACATCCAGGACTTCTGGGGTGACCCGCTGACGGCGGCCGGGTCGCAGAGCGCCGACGGCAAGGCGGCCCTGGTGCAGCTGTACCTGGCCGGCAACCAAGGTGAATCGCTGGCGAACGAGTCCGTCGACTCGGTACGCAACATCGTCAACAACACCCCGCCACCGCCTGGCCTGAAGGCCTATGTCACCGGTGCCGCGCCCCTGGTCACCGACCAGTTCGAAGTCGGCCGCCACGGCACGCTGAAAACCACCCTGATCACCATCGGCGTGATCGCGGTCATGCTGTTCTTCCTCTACCGCCGCCTCACCACGGTGTTCTTCGTCATCTTCACGGTGATGATCGAACTGACCGCATCCCGCGGATCGGTTGCCGTGCTTGCCAATGCCGGCATCATCCAGCTGTCGACCTACTCGACAAATCTGTTGACGCTCTTGGTGATTGCCGCCGGAACCGACTATGCGATCTTCCTTCTTGGCCGCTTCCATGAAGCGCGCTATGCCGGTGAGGACCGGGTCACGGCCTACAACACGATGTATCACGGCACCTCGCACATCATCTTGGGTTCGGGCCTGACCATCGCCGGTGCGGTGCTGTGTCTGATGTTCACCCGGCTGCCGTACTTCAACAGCCTCGGCGTGCCCGCCGGCATCGGTGTCATGGTCGCGGTCATCGCCGCGCTGAGCCTCGCCCCGGCCCTGCTGATCATCGGCCGCCATTTCGGCCTGTTCGAGCCCGCCCGCCCGATGCGCACCCAGGGCTGGCGACGGATCGGCACCGCGATCGTCCGCTGGCCCGGGCCCATCCTGGTGGTGACTGTCGCGATCGCGCTGATCGGCCTGATCGCCCTGCCGAACTACAAGACCAGTTACGACGCACGCGGATACATGCCGGCCGATGCCCCGGCCAACGTCGGCTACACCGCCGCCGAACGGCACTTCACCCAGGCCCGCCTGAATCCCGAACTGCTGATGATCGAAGCCGACCACGATCTGCGCAATTCCACCGACATGATCCTGCTGGAGCGCGTCGCCAAGGCGGTCTTCCACAGTGACGGCATCGCGCAGGTCCAGGCGATCACCCGCCCGCTCGGCACGCCGCTGGACCACACGTCGATCCCGTTCCAGGTGAGCGCGGGCAGCCTCGGCCAGATCAACAACCTGCCCTTCCAACAGGCCAGGTCCGACGATCTGCTCAAACAGGTGGGTGTGATCAACAATTCGATCGACATTCTGCGCCAGCAGTATTCGCTGCAGCAGCAGTCGAAGGATGTCACCGACGAACAGACCAAGGCATTCCAGGACACCGTCACGACCGCCCAGGATCTCCGCAACAAGATCGCGAACTTCGACGACTTCTTCCGGCCCATGCGCAACTACTTCTATTGGGAACCGCACTGTTACGACATCCCGGTCTGCGCGGCGCTGCGCTCGCTGTTCGACGCACTCGACGGCATTGACGCGCTGACCGATCAACTGGGGAATGTTGCGGGCAGCATCGCGAAACTCGATGCGCTGCAACCGAAACTGCTGGCGCTGATCCCGCCGCAGATCGACAGCCAGCAGACCAATCGCGATCTGACCCTGACCAACTACGCCACCAACTCGGGTATCAACGCCCAGGCTCAGGCGGCGCTACAGAATTCCACAGCGCTGGGCCAGGCCTACGACGCGTCGAAAACCGACGACACGTTCTACCTTCCGCCCGAGGCGTTCACCAACCCCGAATTCCAGCGCGGCATGAAGCTGTTCATGTCCCCGGACGGCAAGGCCGCCCGGATGATCATCACCCACGACGGCGATCCCGCTACGCCTGAGGGTATTTCGCACATCGACACGATCCGGCACGCGGCCCAGGAAGCGGTCAAGGGCACGCCGCTGGCCGGATCCAAGATCTACCTTGCCGGCACCGCGGCCACCTACAAAGACATCCAGGACGGTGCGAAATACGACCTGATGATCGCCGGGATCGCGGCGCTGAGCCTGATCCTGCTGGTGATGATGTTCATCACCCGCAGCATCGTCGCGGCCTTCGTCATCGTGGGAACGGTGGCGCTGTCGCTGGGCGCGTCGTTCGGGCTGTCCGTCCTGATCTGGCAGGACATCTTCGGCATCCACCTGTTCTGGATCGTGTTGGCACTGGCCATCATCCTGCTGCTGGCGGTGGGCTCGGACTACAACCTGCTGTTGATATCCCGGTTCCAGGAAGAGATTCATGCCGGGTTGAACACCGGCATCATCCGGGCGATGGCGGGCTCCGGCGCGGTGGTGACGGCGGCCGGTCTGGTGTTCGCGGCGACGATGGCGTCGTTCATTTTCGCCGACTTGCGAATTCTCGGGCAGATCGGAACGACGATCGCCCTGGGCCTGCTGTTCGACACCCTGATCGTGCGGTCGTTCATGACCCCGGCCGTCGCGGCGCTGCTGGGCCGGTGGTTCTGGTGGCCGCTGAAGGTGCGGCCCCGCCCCGCCAGCTCGATGCTTCGCCCGTATGGAACACGCGAATCGGTTCGTCAGTTACTGCTCTGGGAAGACGATGACGGGATAGCCCGAACGCAGACGAGAGGAGAAAGCACGTGAACCTCGGCCCGTGGGGTGATCTGACCATTCTCGCCGCCGTCTTGGCGGTCGTCTTTGCCACGTGCGTCTTCGTCTACATCACCCGGTTGGAACGGCGGACCTCGCATCCGATGGGTGACCAGATAGGCGCCCACAAGGCGGTGCTGG
The DNA here is from genome assembly GCA_004362315.1 of Mycobacterium sp. BK086. GTDB lineage: Bacteria > Actinomycetota > Actinomycetes > Mycobacteriales > Mycobacteriaceae > Mycobacterium. The sequence continues at coordinate 911,169 of SNWL01000004.1, read as the reverse complement.
CCAAAGTCCGTAAACGCGAACCACTTACGCGCGACGAATTCGACTACGCGTCCGAACTGGTCGCCGACGCTCGTTCGCCGCTGGCCTACGCGATCCCTGCCGCGCTGTTCACCATGGGCTTCTTCTACGTGGTGGGGTGCCTGTTCATGCTGCACCTCGACGGTGGCCATCCGTCGTTCCGGACCTTCATCGGCGGCATCCCGATGCTTACCTCGATGAACATGGCCGCTCAGCTGCGTCGTGTCGCGGGCATGAAGGGCAAGCTGCGGGATATCGCCGTGCTGGACGACGAGTCGACCGACGAGTTCACTGCCGTTGGCAGCAAATGACTTTGGTCGTCACCGCCGGTTAGCGCCCGCCGTTTCGGTGCTGCCGCTTCTCGTACATGGCGCGGTCAGCCAAATCGAGCACGGTGTCGATCGAGCGCCCGTCGCCCGCAACGTGGGCCGCGCTTCCGATCGTCACGCCAACCGGGATCTGCGTGCCGTCGCCGAGGGTGACCGGCATGCTGTCCAATTCGCCGGTGATCTGGTCGGCCATCCGGGCGAGCTCGTTTTCGTCGACGGTGTCGGTGATGACCAAGAATTCGTCGCCACCCCAACGGGCGACGATGTCGTTGTCACTGGCGGCATCGCGCAGGCGGCAGGCCACCTCCACCAGTAGCCGGTCACCGGCGCGGTGTCCGCACTGATCGTTCACTGCTTTGAACCGCTCGATATCGCAGAACAGAACGCCGTACCCCGCCCCACTGGCTTCGAGCTGTTCGAGGCGGTTCCAGCCGGCCGACCGGTTGGCGATCGCGGTGAGGGGGTCGGTGGCGGCCTGACGGGCCAGGTCCGCCTCGCGGATGCGGTCGGCTGTCACATCGACGATCTGAGATACGAAGTAACGCGGGCGATCTCGGGGCGCGTGCACGATGACGACGGTCAGTGCCCCCCACACGATGCTCCCGTCCGCCGCGATGTAGCGCTTGTCGATCCGGTAGGAGCGCCGACGGCCGTCCAGACATTCCTTGAGCAAGGTCACATCGGCATCGAGGTCATCGGGGTGGGTGATCTCCTGGAACGTGAGTTCGGCCAGCTCCCACTTGCTGTATCCGAGCATCGCGCGCAATGCACGATTGGTACGCAGGAACGTGCCGTCCAGCCCGACGACGGCCATGCCGATCGGTGAATGCGCAAGCGCCAGTTCGAATCGACGCTCGCCGAGCAGGTCGACTTCCGTGTGAAGCAGGTCGGCGGGCTCCGCGGTGACCTCGGCGGGCTCGAAGCCGTGCCCGAGCGGCCGTGGCCGGCTGAGGTAGAACCCCTGAACCGCCCCGATCCCGACCGCGGCCACGGTGTCGAGTTCGCCTTGGCTCTCAACACCTTCGGCGATCACGGTCGCGCCCATCTGCCCGGCGAGTTCGGCGATTGCGTGGGCGAGTCGCCGCCGGGCGTCGTCGACGTCGATATGTCGGGTGATCGACTGGTCGATCTTGACGAACTCCGGACTCAACTCCAGCACGTGCGAGAAGGAGGAGAACCCGGCGCCAACGTCGTCGACCGCGATCCGGACGCCCCGTGACCGGCACGGTTCGAGGGCTTCGTCCAGCGCACCGTAGTCCAGGACGGCGTCATGTTCGGTGAGTTCCAGCACAATTCGCGAGGGGTCGACGTCGGCGAGCATCTGTGCCCACGGAGCGACCAGCGCCGCTCCCGGCGAGAGGTTCATCGCGACGAAGATCTCTTCCGGCAGCCGCGGCACCAGGGAGATGACTCGCGCCAGAATGGCCGTCTCCAATTCGATTCCCAGACCCAGCAGTGCTGCCTGGGCCAGAAAGGCATCGGGGCGGAACGGTGCGCGTGGGAACCGGGCGAGCGCCTCGACACCCATCACCTTTCCCGACGTCACATCATGGACAGGTTGGAATACCACCTCGAAGTCTCGCTGGTACACCACTTTTCGGATGGCTGCGCGCTGCGCGGCGGTGGTATCCGGTCCCTTGTTCGGGGACTCGATCAGCGTCCCGATGAGCTCGGCGACCTGTCTGACGACGCGCAGGTCGATATCGGCAAGGTATGGCTTGGCGTGACGGCTGACCGCGCACACCATCCCGACCGTCGCGCCGGCAGGGCTGAGCACCGGCACACCCACGTAGGCGCCGAGATTCCAGTCGCCGGTGACCGGCAGTGCGGCGGTCGTCTGATTGGCGGCGGTGTCCGGAATGATCGCGGGCAACCGTCCGTCGATAACCCGCACGCAATACGAATCGGACAGTGACGCTCGGTCACCCGCCGAGAGATTCACCGCCGCGGTATCGCCGTCGAGCACCTCCATCGTTTGCATTCCGTCGCGAAAGGAGGAAAGCCAGGCGGTGTCAAGACCGAGCCGGCTCCGCAGCAGGCTCAACAGGGTACGGACAAGTTCGACGGGAATCTCTGGCCCGTCGTCTGAGAGAGGCTCGCCGTCCCCCTCGAACCGCATAGCCACTAGTAGACCGCACTGCCAGCTAATCTGCACCGGAATGCCAGGGTCGATACCGCTGTTGCGCGAGAAGCGACTTTCACGGACCTGGAGGCGGCGAACGATGGGGCAGGCACACGATCAGCCCGCGACACGGGAGCGTGCCGTCTTGCCTGCGGTGTTGGCGGTGCTGTTCGTCACGGGTTGGGCGGCGAACCACTTCACCGCATTGCTGCCGGTGCTGGCTCGCAGCGAGGGACTTGGCCGGGCAACGCTTGACGGCGCATTCGGCATTTATGCGGTCGGCTTGCTGCCCGGTTTGCTCGGTGGCGGAACACTGTCCGACCGGTGGGGCCGTAGGCCTCTGTTGCTGTCCGGTGCCGTCGTCGCAGGCCTGGGAAATCTCACGTTGCTCTGCTGGCACGACCAAACAGGAGTGTTCGTTGGCAGGCTCATCGTCGGCGTGGGTGTCGGGGTGGCGATGAGCGCAGGCACCGCGTGGAGCGCAGATCTCGGCGGCGGTGCGGGTTCGGTGCTCGCCGGTGTGTCGCTGAGCGCCGGATTCGGTTGCGGTCCCGTCATTTCCGCGCTGCTCGCCCAATTCACGACTGCGCCGGCCGATGTCCCGTTCGCGGTCTCGGTCGGTTTGTCTGTCAGTGCGGTGCTGGCCGGCGTCGTCCTGACGCACGCAGCCGAGGCGTCTGCCCCGTTCGTGTCCGGGCCGCATGTTCCCGCGGAGGCGGGTACCGGACAAGGGGTGGCGGCCGCACTCGGTGCGGCATTGCCGTTGGCGGTGTGGGTTTTCGCCAGCGCGACAGTGGCAATGGTGACAATGGTCGAGCGGATGCACTACCTCGTCAACGGTCCGTTGCTGCCAGGGATGGCCGCGGCGCTGACGCTGACGTCAGGTGTCGTCATCCAGATGATCGCCCGGCGCCGGGCCTGGGGTCCGCGGGCCGGGGCAGTCGGAGCGCTGGCCGCCGCAATCGGATTCGGCGCCGTCGCCGCGGCGGGACCAAGGCCGGCACTGGCCGTCTTCGTCGCCGTCGCGCTCGTGCTCGGCATCGCCTACGGCTTGTGCCTGCGGCAGGGCCTGGTCGATGTGGAAACCCGGTCACCACCGCGGCTGCGCGGAACGTTGACCGGCATCTTCTGGGCGGTCACCTACCTGGGCTTCGGTCTGCCGGTGCTGCTGGTCGCGATCGAGCCTGTCGTCGGGGCCACCGCTCCGATGATCGTGCTCAGCGCCGCTGCGGCCGTCGTCGCCGGCCTGCGCGGCATCCGGGGTCTATCCTCGAAACGTGTTGCCGTACCAGCTGTTTCGGATCATGCGGAGAGCAACACGTCAAACTTCTGAATAAAGTCCGGACTTCAGCTAATTTGACCCGGTGAGACTGCTCATCGGATACCTCGCCACCCCTGGCGGTGCCGACGCACTGGCACTTGGTGTGCGGCTGGCCAGATCGTTCGATGCCGAACTTGACATCTGCGCGGTGCTGCCGGTTCCCGTTCCCCTGAACATGGAATACCAGGGCGAGCTCGGCGACCAGGCCGAGCAATGGCTCGACGACGCATTGAAATCGGTGCCCGACGACATCACCGCGCACACCCACGTGAGCTTCCACGAATCCTTCGCCGAGGGCATCAGCCACGAAGCCGAGCGCCTGGGCGCGGCGGCGATCGTCGTCGGCGGATCGGGTGGCGGCCTGGCGGGGGGATTCTCCCTCGGCTCCGTCGTCAACGAACTCCTGCACTCGGCGCCGGTCCCCGTCGTCGTCGCACCGCGGGGCCTGCGGCACTCGGACGTCGAACGAATCCGCAGCGTCACCTGCGCGGTGGGCACGCGACCGGGCGCCGAGCATCTGCTCGATCTCGCCGTGCGCGTCAGTACCGCAGCGGGGACTCCGTTGCGGCTGGTCTCGCTTGTCCCGCAGGACCAGTACGGCTCGAGGAACGAGACCGGCCCGCAGGCGATTCGGCAACAGGCGATCGACCACGCGGCGGCAACGCTGGCCGCCGCCAGGTCCTCGCTGCCGCAGGGATTCCCGGTCTCGGTGGTGGTCGCCGATGGTGCCACGGTGGAGGCGGCGGTCGAGAAGCTCGACTGGCGCGACGGCGATCTCATCATGGTCGGCTCCAGCCGGCTGGCTCAACCCAGACGGCTGTTCCTCGGCTCGACGGCGGCGAAGATGCTGCGGGTCTTGCATGTCCCACTGGTCGTCGTCCCCCGTCAAGAAGGGTAAAAGCCTTGTCTGCGAGCATATCTGCGCCCAAGTCGCATCTGTCGAGGTCGCTCGGCTTGTGGGCCATCGTCGGCCTGGGCCTGGGCTACATGACGCCCATGACGGTCTTTGACACCTTCGGGATCGTCTCGGGTGAGACGAACGGGGTGGTGCCGCTGGCCTATATCGTCGCGCTGGTCGCGATGGTGTTCACCGCCATCAGCTACGGCCGGATGACCCGCGTCTATCCGTCGGCCGGCTCGGCCTACACCTACGCGTCGGAAACCATCCATCCGAACTTCGGATTCGTGGTCGGCTGGTCCTCGCTGCTGGACTACTTGTTGCTGCCGATGGTGAACGCGGTCATCGCGCGGATCTACTTCGAATCGTTCTTCCCGTCGGCTCCGTCATGGCTTTTCGTCATCGCCTACGTCGGCGGCATCACCGCACTGAACTACCTGAGCATGAAAGGCACGTCGCGGGTCAACGGCATCCTGGTGGTGTTCCAGGTGGTGCTCATCGGTGCCTTCCTCGTCTTGGCGTCGGTGGCGCTGAGCAAGGGGGTCGGCCACGGCACGATCTTCACCCTCGACCCGCTCGTGCATGAGGGCGTGGAGATGCAGGCGGTGATCGCCGGCGCGACCGTCGTGTGCTTCTCGTTCATCGGCTTCGACGCGATCACGATGTACGCCGAGGAAGCCAAGTCCCCGGATGTCGTGCCCAGGGCGATCGTGCTGGCGCTGCTCATCGGCGGTGCCATCTTCTTCGCGGCGGCGTGGTTCGCCCAGTCGGTGTTCCCGACGCTCGACGGCTTCGAGGTCACCGACGACACGCTGCCCGAAATGGCGTTGAAGGTCGGCGGCATGCTGTTCAAGGTCTTCTTCGTGTCAGCGGCCCTCGCTGCGGTGGTCGCCTCGAGCCTCGCCTCGCACGCGAGCGTCGCGCGGATGATCTACGTGATGGGCCGTAACGGCAAGGGTCGATTCGGCCGGTTCCTGTCCTACATCCACCCGAGCTTCCTCACGCCGACACACGCGGTGATCATCGTCGGGATCGTGTCATTGCTGGCGGTGAAGTTCACCCTCGAATTCGCCTCCTCGATGATCAACTTCGGGGCGCTCATCGCCTTCACCGTGGTGAACCTGACCATCATCGTGTTCTTCGCTTTCCGCATGAAGAAGCGGCGCACACCGAAGGAGATTTTCACCAATATCGTCCTGCCGGCGATCGGCATGTTGCTCACCGGGGCGCTGTGGATCAACCTGCATTTCGATGCGCTGCTGTACGGCGGGATCTGGCTGGCGATCGGGATCGTCGTACTGCTCGTCCTGACCAAGGGATTCACCGAGCAGCTGACGATGCGTATCGAAGAAGAGACGCTGGCCGAGGAGGGCACACCCGTCGAACACATCAAGCACGGGAAAGAATGACGCCGCTGTCTTCGATTTGCTGAATCACTGAACTTCGCAATCGGCGTCCTGGGAAGGGCTGACCGAGCGCACAATTGTGTACGAAACGTCGTGTAGAGGTCTTGGGGGAGGACGTCGGGGTGCTTGTTCCGGACGAGGCGCGGGAGGGATCACCGGTCCCCGTGCTGACGGATGGCGTCGCCCCCATGCCCGCGGCAATCGAGAGCAAACAAACAGTTTTGGTGGTCGACGACGACGCCCGACTGCGCGACCTGCTGTGCACAGTCCTGACCCCGCTGGATTGCGAGCTCGTACAAGCGGGTTCGGGTGAAGAGGCACTCACGGCGCTGCTGCAGCGCAAAGTCGCGGTCATCGTTCTGGACATCAACATGCCCGGTATGGGCGGATTCGAGACCGCCCAACTCATCCGGGAAGCCGACGAGCTGGCGTCGACGCCGATCATCTTTCTGACCGGTCAGGCCGACGACAAAGATCTGAACCGCGGCTACGACCTCGGAGCCGTCGACTATCTGCTCAAGCCGGTTTCCTCGGCGGTGCTGTACGCGAAGGTCAAGGCCCTCCTGGAGCTGGACCGGTCCTTCGCCCGGCTCCGGATCGAGGCCGCGCGGCTGCACGAACAGCAGCTGCAGATCGCCCGTGCTGCCGAGAGCAGGCAGCGGGAGGAATTGGCCCTGGCGCGACGCCGGGCGCGGCTGGCCACCATCTTCACCGAAGGCAGCCTGGATCTGGCCTCCCTGGAGAAGACCATCGTCATCGAGTTGAGCAGGATTTTCGGGGCCGAATGCCTCCTGCGCCTCCCGGTCCGAGACAACGAGTGGCACGACTCGTTCTCGGATCCGGACTCGGATCGGACGCCGGAAGCCGTGCAGGCGTGGCTTGCCGAGCAGGTGGCCGGTGTGGCCAAGGGCGTGACACCGCATGCGGCGGTGTTGGTCGAGGAGTTGATGGCCCGCGGTGAGCACGTGGGCTATGTCTGTGTCGGTCGAACCGATGGGCCCCCGTTCTCGGAGGTCGAAGCCGCGTTGTTCCGCGGCGTTTCGGCCGCCGCCGCATTGGCGATATCCAACGCGACCCTGTTTCGGGTGCAAGCCGAGTACGCCGCGGTCATGCAGGCAACCGCTGACGCGATCCTCGCCGTCGACGCCACCGGTGCCATTCGTAGCTGCAACAAGGCTGCCACCGCGCTGTTCGGTGGCAACTCCGACTCGTTGATCGGCCAGTCCATTGTGGAGCTCGCTGTCGATCATGATCGGGACCGGTTGCGTGAGCAGTTGGACCTCACCCTTGCGGCGCACCAAGAGATTTCGATGGAGATGACGTTTGCGCCCAACGCTCGGCGCCCCGTCGATGTCCTGATCACGCTGTCGCCCATCGGCGACTCGGTCGACCTGCACGTGGCGGTCGTGGTCCACGATCTGACCGAGATCAAGCAGGCGCAGCTGGTGATCAGCCATCTGGCAAGCCACGACCCCCTGACGGATCTGGCCAATCGCCGACAGCTGAATGAGCGACTTGCGGTGCTTGCCCGCCAGCGGGGCGAGGGAAAACTCGCGGCGCTGCTGTACATGGACGTGAACAGGTTCAAGGCGGTCAACGACACCTACGGTCACGACACGGGCGACGAGTTGCTTGTCGAGATCGCCGCGCGACTGCGGGCTGCGGCGCGCAGCGATGCCCTGGTCTGCCGAATCGGCGGCGACGAATTCATCGTTCTGTTCGAAGAGGTGCCATCGACCAGCGCGGCCGTGTCGGCGGGGAACCGCATCTTGCAACGGGTCCAGGAAGAGCCCGTGCGGTGTAAGAATGTGACTCTGAATCCCTCACTGAGCATGGGCATTTCGTGTCTCGGCGGGAGTGCGCACACGCCTGAGGAGCTGCTGTCCCAGGCCGACATGGCCATGTTCGAATCGAAGAAGAACCGGCTGGACGAATGTGTGCTTTACACCGACCTGATCGGGTCGCGGCACCAGGGAAAGGTAGACCTGCGAGCCGAGGTGGCCGGCGCCATCGCGCGGTCCGAGTTCCGGATGGCCTATCAGCCGATCATAAACTCGGCCACCGGAGCGCTTTTCGGGCTCGAGGCCCTGGTCCGCTGGCGGGTCGGCGACGAAGAGATGCCTGCTACGGACATCATCGCCTTGGCCGAGAGCGCGGGACAGATCCGTCCGTTGAGCCGCTGGATCGTCGCGCGTAGCTTCGCGGACTTTGCATCGCTAGGGCGAAGCGATTTGAAACTGCATGTCAACCTGTCGCCGGATCACGTTCTCGACGGCAGCCTCCTCGACGATCTGATCGCCGCGCAGCAAGACAACCGGATACCTCCGGATACGATCTGTCTGGAACTCACCGAGCGGACGTTCTACGGTGATCCCGCGCCAGCGCGTCTGGCCCTGCGGCGTGCCCGCAACGCCGGATTCAATTTGGCGATAGACGATTTCGGCATCGACCACGCGAGCATGACCAACCTGCTGCACATCCCCGTCGATTGGCTGAAGATCGATCGCACGTTCGTCGCGCAGCTCGATGACAACCCTGGCGTGCAACGGTTGGTGCGCAGTCAGATTGCGCTGGCCGCCTGTATGCAGGTCGATCTGATCGCCGAGGGTGTCGAGAATCAGAAGCAGGCCGACTGGCTTCGGGAGGCAGGATGTGTTCTGCAGCAAGGATTCTCGTATGCACATCCGATCGAGGCGGATGACCTTGCCACAGGGTTGAAGCACTGGGCAGTGGGACGGACAGATCAGAGTACCGGCGAAGGCTAGGGTGATATGAAGCTTGTGACGCGATTGGCGGCCGGGGGCGGGGTCGCGATCCTTGCAGTCATCTTGGCGAATACCCTCTACACAGTCCAGCTCGCGCGGATCACCTCGCTCTACGAAGAGCGTGCCGACGCGCGAAATGCGCAAGTCGCCGCACTGGACACCCAGCGGGATCTTCAGGCATTGCTGGTCGCACACGATCGGCTGCTGTTCTCCACCGATCCCTCTCAGCGGGCCGAGCTCAAAGCGGTACTGGACGAACGTGATAAAGCTGTCGATGCCGAACTTCGGGCCGGCGCCCAGGCCGACGGTGACAGCACCGTCCGCATGCAGTATCAGCAGGCGTTGGGGACGTGGACCACCTTCCAGTCGAACTATCGAGCTGAACTGCAGAACGTCCAGAACACCGCGCAGGCAGCAGCTTCCGCACGGGATCTCGGGGGCCAGGTGGCGGTGTTGGAGAACCAGCTGCGCCAGGTCGAGGAGCAGACAGTCAAGGCGGTCAACGTTGCCAACGAAAGAGCCGGGGCAGCAATTCGATTCACCCGTGGGATCCTCTGGATCTTCGCCAGCGCCATCGTCTTGATCCTGGGCATCGTGATGTTCTTCATGGCCCGCAACATCCACCGCGCCGTGACATCCGCGGCCGAACAGACGGAAAGGTCGCGTCGCTCCAAGGAAATTCAGGCGGACCTGATGACCGAAGTGCAGGTTGCCACTGATCTATCCACCGCCGGCGCGACGATCGTCACACGCACCGCGGAGGCCCTCGGTGCCAAACACGGCGCACTCTATCTACGCCAGCCCAACGACGACAGGTTCGCGCTGACCGCGTCGTATGCCTTCCACCGCCGCAAGGATCTGCCCAACTCCTTCGGACTGGGCGACGGTCTGGTCGGTCAATGTGCGTTGGAAGGCAACCGGATCGAGGTGAGCGCTCCGGGCGACTACGTCGAGATCGTCTCCGGACTGGGCAAGACCGTCCCGGTGTCGTTGATGCTGATCCCCATCAAATTCGAGTCCGAAGTGCATGGTGTGCTGGAGCTGGCCAGCCTCCGTGAGTTCACCGCAGATGACGTCGAGTTGCTGGAGAGCATCGCGATCGGCGCCGGGGTGGCCATCAGCGCCATCGAATCAGCCCAGAAGACCCGGGACCTGCTGCACCTGTCGCAGGCCCAGACCGAAGAACTTCAGGCGCAGGAAGAAGAGCTCAGGACGGCCAACGAACAGCTGCAGCGCCGCGAAGATCAATTGTCCTCGCAGAACGCCGAATTGGAAGAGACGACGGAGGAACTGCGCTCCCAGCAAGAGGAGCTCCGGGCGAGTTCGGAGCGGCTCGAGACCCAGGCCCACACGCTGGAGAGCAAGAACTCCGAACTGCATCGCCTCAGCCAGACGTTGGAAGCCAAGGCCGAGGAACTCGCGGTCTCGTCGCGGTACAAGTCGGAATTCCTGGCCAACATGTCGCACGAGCTGCGGACACCGCTGAACAGCATCTTGATCCTGGCGGGGCTGCTGGCCGATTCCGACGACCAGCTCACCCCCAAGCAGCAGGAATTCGCCGAGACGATCCAGCAATCCGGCAAGGATCTGCTCAATCTCATCGACGAAGTCCTTGACCTCGCGAAGGTGGAATCCGGCTCGCTTCGCCTTGAGCGCGAAGTGATCGACGTCGGCGAGCTGGTCGAATTCCTGGAGCGCACGTTCCGCCCCATCGCGGAGCACAAGGGCATCGGCTTTCACGTTGCGTTGGGAGACGACGCCCCACACCGACTCACCAGTGACTACACCCGGGTGAAGCAGATCGCGAAGAATCTGGTCGCCAACGCCATCAAGTTCACCGATTCGGGATCGGTGACCGTCGAGCTCTCCGCAGCGGGCGACGCGTACGGCGCTGCGGGCGACGGCTTTCTGTCACTGGCTGTTGTCGACACCGGAATCGGCATCGACCCTGAAGACCACCACCTGATCTTCGAGTCGTTCCAGCAGGCGGGCAAGGGCTCGGCCAGGCAGTATGGCGGCACCGGCCTGGGACTGGCGATCAGTCGTGAACTCGCGCGCAATCTCGGGGGTGAGATCACGCTTCGGAGTGCCCTTGGTGAGGGATCGACGTTCACCTGCTATCTCCCCGTCGATATCCCGCAGGCAGACGGAGCCGAGCAGCCCAAGCCGGAAGGCGCTCCAGTGGCGCCGGCCCGCGCGGTGTCGTCGAACGGCGAAAGGGTAAGCGCGGAGCGGTCTTCGGAGAACGCGGCCGCACTGGGCCGGATCGAGGACGTGGATACCTCCGCGGTCGACTGGCCACAGGGCACCAAGCCCGTGTTGTTGGTCGTCGAGGACGACCCGACCTTCGCGAGCATGCTGGCCGAGCTGGCCAAGGAGGCCGGATTCGATGCCGTCATCACGCCGAGCGGCCGGATGGCGTTGGCGTTGGCGAAGGAACGCAAACCCGCCGCCATCACCTTGGACATCGGGCTGCCCGATATGGCCGGCTGGGTTGTCCTCGACGTCCTCAAGCACGATCTCGCGACGCGCCACATCCCGGTCAACGTTGTTTCCGGGACGAACGACGACGGCCGTGGACGCCGGATGGGTGCCATCCAGACTCTGAACAAGCCCGCCGATATCGCCGCGCTCCGTTCGATGTTCGCGTCGGTGGCGGATTTTCTGAAGCCCGGACCACGGCACGTGCTGGTAGCCGAGGACGACGCCAGCCAGCGCCAGGTCGTCAAGCACATGATCGAAAGTGACGACATCGCGATCACCTGTGTCGGTACCGGGGCACAGGTGTTGGCGGAACTCGCCGGCGAAACTTCTTACGATTGCCTCGTGTTGGATCTCGGCCTGCCTGATATCGACGGGATCGACCTCATCGAGCGGATCAAGAGCCAGCTGCAGGAGAAGAGCCTGCCGGTGATCGTGCACACCGGGCGCGAGCTGACCGCAACGGAAACGCAGCGTCTGGAGGTCCTGGCATCGGCCATCGTGTTGAAGAACGCGAAATCGCCCGAGCGGCTGTTGGACGAGACTGCCCTGTTCCTGCATCGCGTCGCCAACGACATGCCCGACTCGGCACGTCAAATCCTGTCCAACCCGCGGCGTATCGACGAATCGCTCGAGGGCAACACGGTTCTTTTGGTCGACGACGATGTCCGCAACGTCTTTTCGCTCGGCAGCGCGTTGAAGCGCTACGGCATCACGGTGATACCCGCGAGCAACGGGCAAGAGGGGATCGACAGCCTGGCCGCCCATCCCGAGGTCGGATTGGTGCTGATGGACATCATGATGCCCGTCATGGACGGTTATGAAGCGATGCGCCGGATCCGGTCGGAGGTCCGGTGGCGAAGCTTGCCCATCGTCGCGCTCACCGCGAAGGCGATGAAGGGTGATCGCCAGAAGTGTCTGGACGCGGGCGCATCGGACTATGTCACCAAGCCTGTCGACATGGACCAACTCACGTCGGTGCTGCGGGTCTGGCTGGCCAGCCGGCCACGCGGAGAGCAGAAGTCACCAAGTGTCAGTGAGTAATTCGGCCGAGGCAGCCGACCCCGATCGATCCCGAGAGCTCACGGCGATCGAGGCCGAAGCGTTCTTCTACACGGTGTTCGAGCATCTCGGCTACGACTTCCGGCACTACAGCGATGCCTCGAGAAACCGACGGTTGCTGGCCTTCGTCGACAAGCACGCTTTGGGCACGATCTCCGAGGCGCAGGGTCGGATCCTGCGTGATCCCACACTGTTGGCCTCATTCCTTTCCACGATGACGGTCAACGTCACGGAGATGTTCCGGGATCCACTGGTGTTCGCCAAGATTCGGACGGAATTGCTGCCCAGGCTGGCAACCTATCCGAGCATCCGGATCTGGATCGCCGGCTGCGCGACGGGCGAAGAAGCGTATTCGATGGCGATCCTGCTCGACGAGGCCGGTCTGCTGGACCGGACGACCATCTACGCCACCGATATCGACAGTGACTCGTTGCGAATCGCCGCGTCGGCGATCTACCCGGCGGATGCGATGGTCGGTGCCACCCGCAACTACCAGGTCAGCGGTGGCGAAAGACCGTTCTCGGACTGGTACATCGCGAAATACGATCGGTGCATCCTGAGCCCGGCGCTGCGATCGCATCTTGAGTTCTTTTCGCATAATCTCGCCACCGACAGCGCATTTGGTGAGTTCCATTTGATCATGTGCCGAAATGTCTTCATCTATTTCGAAGAGGCGTTGCAGCAGAGGGTCGAGCGGATCTTCGCCGAAAGTCTCACGCCCTTCGGCAATCTCGCCATCGGCCCGCGTGAAGGTCTGACCGCTGACGGCGCACGCCTGTTCAAACCACTGGACCGCCGCCTGGGGATCTATGTGAAGAGCCAGAACCAGCATGCCCGGGTCTGATGTCGTCGTCATCGGCGGCAGCGCAGGCGGAATAACCGCCCTGCGTGGCATTTTCGAGACATTTCACGACATCCGCGACAGGTTCGTCTTCGTGGTCCTACATCGCGCACCGCAGTATGGCGGGCTTGCCGAAGTGCTACAGGGGTTCACCACCATTCCGATCCACGAGCCGAGCACCAGCCCGTGGAAATGCACCTCAGGCGAAGTGACCTTGGCTCCGGCCGGCTACCACTTGCTGGCGGGCAATGAGCGACGGCGTGCCAGGGAGCCGCACACTCCTATCGAGCAATACGACACCGGCCCGGGCGTGCGCGCACACCTGACCTTGGACGGGCCGGTCCTGTGCTCACGTCCGTCGCTGGACGTGTTGTTCGCAAGTGCGGCCCAGCTCGTCAATTCGGTTACGGCCGTGCTACTTTCCTGTGCAAGCGAGGACGGTGCCGACGGCTGCCAGATCGTGAAAGCGGCCGGCGGCCGGGTGGTTCTTCAAGATCCGGCGAGCTGCGAGGCCGCGATCGCCGTCAACGCGGCATTGCGCAAGGTGGAACCGGATCACGTCGCCGACCCGCAAGGGATCGGGCGCTGGCTCTCAGCGGAACCGGACGCTCATCGTCGCTAGGCCGAAGATCTTGCGGCCGTCGGACTTTGCCGCCACAAGGACGACACCGGAGCGGGACTCCGGATCCAGCGATTTGATCTTGCCGCTGAATTCGATGTCCGCGCCCTCCTTGGCCGACACCACCGCGGGCTGGGACAGCCGCACGGCGAAGCGGGTCACCGCTCCGGGGTCGCCGGACCAGGTGGAGTGAAAGCCGGCGCCCAATCCCATGGTCAGCATCCCGTGCGCGATCACGTCGGGCAGCCCCGCCAGCTTGGCGATGTCCTCGTCCCAGTGGATGGGATTGGCGTCACCAGCCACCCCGGCATAGTTCACCAGGTCGCCGCGCGAGAGCCGCGTGTGGTGCACTGCCAGTTCGTCGCCGGCCTTCACGTCGTCGAACGACGGCGTGCCCGGCGTACGGGTCAGCCCGCCCTGGGAGATCCGGATCTCACCGGCCGGACGGACCTCCTTCTCGTACGCCCCATCCGATCCGGGGATGTCGAGGATGTTCATGTCGTGCATCATGGCCTTCTGCACGGCTGCCTTGACTCCGGCGTCGATGTCCTCGCCGGTCACCCCGACGACGGTGGTGTGCAGGGTGTGCACCCGCTCGCCGTCGGTGTCGGTGAAGGTATTGGTGACGGTGATGAAGTCCCGGCCTGCCGTCCGGCGGACCGATGTCAGCTCGACGTCGATCACCAGTTCGTCGCCGGCGACGATCGGGCGGTGCTGCTCGAAAACCTCTTCGGTCTGTAGGTAGGTGTCGTAGCCGACGACGATCTCTTCGAACATGCGCCGATTGCACTGCATGCCCGGCGCCGAGGTGAACGTCAACGGTGCGATCACGTCCGAATAGCCCAGTTCGGCCGCGGCGGCGACGTCCCAGTGCGCCGGGTGGTAGTCCTGCACCGCCCGCGCGTATTCGCGCAGCTTCTCGCGGCCGACGAGGTAGGTGCCGTCCATCTGGTAGTAGTGGCCGACACGCGCCTCGAGCGGCGACGTTTCTGCTGGTGCGGTCATGAATTGCTCAACTTTTCTTTTCGCGAGTTCGCTGAAGCCGACCAAAGCACACTAACGCGCGCACACCGGGGCAATACACGCCGATACGATTCGGCTGTCTAGGAGATCCGAACGTACCGCGGTTGGGGTGAGCCATGACCGGAGCGCCGACGGCCTGCCCCTATTGCGGGGCTGACCTCGACGGCACTGGAACGTGCGCGCGCTGCGGAGGGGTGACGACACCGACCTCGCCGACCGGGTGGCGCCCCGACCCGACTGCCCGCCACGAGGGCCGCTACTACGTCGCGGGCCGGCCGACCCAGCGGGTGCGCAACGGCAGGGCCGAATCCACCGATCCCACCGGTGGTCGGATGCTGCCCGCCTACGTCGAGGTGCCCGCCGCGCGATCCAGTATCCGATCGACGTGGCTGGCGACCGGTGTGACGACCGCGGTCATCGTCATGGTCGGTGCGGTGATCGGTGCGCTGCTGTGGGCGCGCCACCGGCCTTCGCAGCCGCCGGAGATCGACTACGTCCAGGCGCTCGAGACCGCGGGATTGATGAACCAGTTCAATTCCGAGGCCAATGCCGTCGCGCATGGCCATGACGTCTGCACACAGCTGGAACACGGGGGTCCGCAACAGGGACTGCTGGCCGACAAGATCGCGGTCGACTCGTTCTGCCCGCAGTTCAACGAAGGTTTCCGCATCCTCGAATCTGCAAAGATCTCAGGGGTTTTCGTGCTCACCGACAGCCTGGGCACAGGATCGATCGAAGCCGACGGGCAGACCTGTCACGGCATAGACGGCTACGCCGACGTCGGCCGCAGCACGCCGGTGACCGTGAAGAACGGGAAGGGCGAAATCCTCACGTCGACATCGCTGGGTCCTGGGACGGGAAACAGTGCGACCTGCACTTTCTCGTTCACCTTCCCCATCACCGAGGGGCAGGACCGTTACGTCGTATCCGTCGGCCGCCGAGGCGAATTCAGCTACAGCTTCGACCAACTCCGCGGTCACGGCGTGCAGATCAAGCTCGGGCGCTGAGTTCATCGGAATATACTCAGCGCGCGCGGGTGTTGTGGACGACAAGACTTGGGAAAAGGAGAACGTCGATGACAGAGCAGATCACCGCACTGGTAACCGGTGCCAATCGCGGTTTGGGAAAGCAGCTGGCGGCCGAGCTGGTCTCGCGCGGGGCCAAGGTCTACGCCGCCGCGCGACGGCCGGAGACCGTCGACCTGCCCGGTGTGGTGCCGATCCAGCTCGACATCACCGACCCGGCATCGGTACGTGCGGCGGCCGCGATCGCCGGCGACGTCACCGTGTTGGTGAACAACGCCGGTGTCTCGACCCAGGCCGACCTACTCACCGGACCGATCGAGGACATCCGGTTGGAGATGGAGACGCACTACTTCGGCACGCTGAACGTCAGCCGTGAGTTCGTACCGGTCATCGAAAAGAACGGCGGGGGCGCCGTCCTCAACGTGCTGTCAGTCCTCGCCTGGTATCACCCGCCCACCTCGGGCGCCTACTCGGCGGCGAAGGCCGCCGCCTGGGCATTGACCGATGCGTTGCGAACTGAGCTCGCGCCGAAGGGAATTCACGTCTCCGCCCTGCATGTCGGTTATATGGACACCGACATGGTGAAGTACATCCCGGCCGAGCAGAAGATCGATCCCGCACTGGTCGCGAAGCAGGCCATCGACGGGCTGCTGGGCGGTCAGGCCGAGATCATCGCCGACGATCTGTCCCGGCAGGTGAAGGCCGGCTTGTCGACCGCGAACGCCTAGCGATTTCGGCGCGTTTTCGTTCGCTCAGCGGCGGTTTACGCGCCGAAACCGCGGATCAGTCGTCGCCGGCGGCGACCAGTGGACGAAGCCGCACGGCGGGGTTGTCCTCTTGGAAGCCCTGCAGCCGCCACTTGGTGGTGAACAACGCGAGCATCACGCCATCGGTCCGGGTGAGGACTTCCATCGACACTTGCTTTTCGGCGACCGCCGCGTCGTCGGGCTCGATGGCGCGGGCCACGGTGTACGGCAGCCCCTCGAGCGAGATCGGCGCATTGAATTCGGTGGCCATCCGGTGGCTGGCGACCTCGAACTGCAGCGGTCCGACGGCGGCGAGCACGGGTGACTGGTCGCCGCGCCGGTCGGATCGCAGAACCTGCACCACGCCTTCCTGCTCCAGCTGCTCGATACCTTTCCGGAATTGCTTGTGCTTACTCGGATCGGTGCCTCGGGCAACGGAGAAGTGCTCGGGGGAGAAGCTCGGGATCGGCGGGAACTGTACGGGCACGTCGCGGTAGAGGGTGTCGCCCGGCCGGAGCACGTTGGCGTTGGCCAGACCGATCACGTCGCCGGGCCAGGCGTCGTCCAGCGTGGAGCGCTGCTGGCCGAACACCGACTGTGCGTACTTGGTCACGAACGGCTTGCCGGTCGCGGCGTGGGTGAGCACGTCACCGCGCTCGAAGGTGCCCGAGCAGACCCGCGCGTAGGCGATGCGGTCGCGGTGCGCGGAGTCCATGCCCGCCTGAACTTTGAAGACGAACGCGCTGAACGGCGCGTCGACCGGTCGCACCATGCCGTCGACGTCGGCCTGGCCGCTGGGCGCGGGTGCGAGTCGGGTGAGGTTGTCCAGGAGCTGGTTGACGCCGAAGTTCAGTGCGGCCGAGGTGAACAGCACGGGCGTCGTGATGCCTTGCAGGAAGAGGTCCTGGTCGTGGTCGCCGTCGTCGGCCGACAGCAGTTCGCACTCCTCGACCGCGTTGTCCCAGTCGATCCCGGCGGAGTCGTGGGCCCGCTCGGGCGCGATGTGTTCCTCGGGCGCCGCGGTGGCACCGCCGGCGGTGCGGGTGAAGCGGATGAAGTTGCCGGTGCGACGGTCCAGAACGCCCTTGAAGTCGCCCGCGATGCCGACCGGCCATGTCAACGGGGTGGGCTTGAGCCCGATGCGCGCGTGGATCTCGTCGAGCAGCTCGAGTGCGTGGCGCCCGGGGCGGTCCCACTTGTTGATCACGGTGAGGATCGGCAGGCCGCGAGCCTTGCACACCTGAAACAGCTTGAGCGTCTGCGGTTCCAGGCCCTTGGCCGCGTCGATCAGCATGACGGCGCAGTCGACCGCGCTGAGCACCCGGTAGGTGTCTTCGGAGAAGTCGGCGTGCCCGGGGGTGTCGAGCAGGTTGATGACGCAGTCCTGCCCCTCGGGTGAGTGGTAGGGGAACTGCAGTGCCGTCGAGGTGATCGAGATACCTCTGGCCTGCTCCATCTCCATCCAGTCCGAGACCGTGGCACGTCGTCCGGCCTTGCCGTGGATGGCGCCGGCCTGGGTGATGATCCGCGCGTGGAGGACCAGCGCCTCGGTGAGCGTCGATTTACCGGCGTCGGGGTGGCTGATCACGGCGAAGGTCCGCCGCCGGGCGGCTTCGGTCGCCAGCCGGTTAGCCGCGGCCGCCCCGCCCGGGGTGCTCCGTATATCCAGGTCTTGATCGCTCATTGCGTGGTCGATGGTATTTGCCGACGACGCAAAACCTCTAATCGTGGCGGTGTGCTGCTCAGGCCGCGATCGTGGATTGCTGCGCCGGAGTGACGTAGGCGGTGATGGTCTGGTAATCGTTGGCCGCCCAGGAGCTCATGAACACGTCCATCTTCATGGCGATCCCCGGGTTGTTGAATGCGCTGTCGTTGACGTACACGATGTTCTTGATCGTGTCGATGCCCAGCACGGTGATCGCGTGATTGGCGGTGACGGCGTCGCCGGGTGCGGCTCGGCCCCAGGCGATACTGGCGTTGACCGTCACGATCACCGACTCGCCTGACGTCAGCGCGGCCTTCACGTTGTTGATCGCGTTGGTGCCCTGCCCCTTGGAGTACTGGGTCGATGTCGCGGTGATGCCGTGATTCTCCAGCAGTTGCAGAGCGTCGGCGTACGCGACGTACGTGTCCGCGACCGGGTCGTAGATGTACTTGTCGGGGTAGACGGTGCTCGGTGTGGTGGCGGCCTCGTCGGTGATCTGCTGTGCGGTGGGCATCTTGTCGGCACCGAGCAGTTGCCCGATCACCATGCCTGTCGACATCAGGACACACCTGTTGGTCTGGCCCTGGTAGAGGAACAGTCCTTCTTTGGCGGCCGGATTGCCGATCAGCCCCGGCGTATCGTCTGCCGGGATGTCCGGGGTCACCGGGGGCCGGTACGGGCCGACGATGGCCTCGAGGTCGTAGCGCAGCGTGGTCAGGTTGTCCCGGATGCCCTCGATCTGGTGCTTGACCAGAAGTTCGATATTCGTGCGCAGGGTGTCCAGATTGCGTCGGGCGGCGTCCAGACCGGCCACGATCGCCTGTTGGACCTCCGCCGGGGTGGGAAGGCGTTGGGCGCGTGACTGTTTGGCGGCCGTAGTGGGAGTGGCGGCGGCGCTGGACGGCGTGCTCACTGCGCTCACCGAGGCGGCGCTGACCGCGGTCGTCGTGCGCTTTGTGGGCAGCTGCATCACCGCCGCCGAGGCGGGCTTGGGCTTCGCCGATGTGCGGGCGGCGGCCGGCTTGTGCGTGCGGGCGCTCGAGGCCGAGGAACTACTCGTCGCGCTGTGCCCGGAGTCATCCGGGGCCGCCGCGGCAACCGCAGCGCCGGCACCCGACGCGATCAGCAAGCCCGCTCCGATCGCGAAGCCGAATGTCGCGATTCGCCCGGCTCGTTTCCTGGAAGTCATGCTCATGCTGCGATCGCCTCCCGGGTGGCTTGTGCTGTGGCGGGTGCCGGTTCGGCGAGGATCGCGGTGTAGCGGCTGGCCTGCCAGGCGTCCAGGAAGTCTTCGATCGACATCGTGAGGTTCTGGCCCTGCGGGTTCGCGCCGTCGTTGAGGTAGACCAGATTCTTCGTGATGTTGATGCCGAGAAGCACCGCCTGGTGTTCGGTCGTCCACTGTTCCTGACTGCTGGTGTTGCTCGAGACGACCGTGCCGTTGATGCTCACGATCACCGATTTGCCTTGTGAGAGTGCGGTTTCAACCGTGTTCAGGGCCCGCTGCTCCTGGGACTTGGTGTAGTAGACGGTGGTCACCTTGACACCGTGGTTCTCCATGAGCTGGACGGCGTCGGTCGCCCACACCCAGTCGTAGGTGTTGGTGCCCAGGTACATCGCTCGGCCGGGTCTCGCGACGCTGTCGGTGTTCATCGCTTCGTCGATGATGTTCTGCGCGGTGACGGTCTGACCGGTGATCGCGCTGATCACCATGGCCGCCGCCATCAGATTCGAGGTCTGGGCACCCCCGGCCGCCCAGTACTGGGCGTTGGCGAGGTTGCCGTAGATGATCTGCCTGTTGGGGTTGAAGACCCGCTCCAGGTCGATGCGCAGCGTGACCAGATTGTCCTGGAAGCCGATGATCTGATTCTGTACGAGCGTCTCGATCTTCTGGCGCAGGTCGTCGAGCCTGCGACGAGCCGAATCAAGCCCCGCGACGATGGTCTGCTGGACCTGGTCCGGAGTCGGTAGTGCGGCAGCGCGTTTGACAGTTGCTTGCTTGGTGGACGTGGCCGGTGTGGCGGTGATGTCGTCGGTCGCTGCCGACGTGCTGGCCGCGGGTTGCGAGTGCTTGGTGTGCAGGTGTATGACCGGTGCCGAGACGTCACTGCTGCTGACCGTGCGGGCCGGTTTCGGTTTGGCTGTCTTGCCGGTGGCGGGCCGAGCCGAGCGTGCCGATGACGATGCACTGTTCGATGCCGAGGCGCTGGTGGTCGACCCGTGGCTCGCGTCATCCGGCGCGGCCGCGGCTACCGCGGCGCCCGCACCCGAAGCAACCAGCAGGCCGGCGCCCACTGCGAAGCCGAATGTCGTAAGTCGTCCAGCACGCTTGATGGAAGTCATTCGGCCCCCGCTCCGTCCATTCTGGTTAACACCCTCAGGCTGCGAGTGTGGTTTGCGAGGATGCCGCGGCGACGGCGGTGATGGTCGTGTAGGAGTCCGCCGCCCAACCGCTCAGGAACACCTTCATCGGCAGTGCCATGCCCATACCCTTGCTCTGCTCCCAGGCGCTGTCGTTGACGTAGACGACGTTCTTGTTCATGTCGATTCCCAGCACGGTGATCAGATGGTCACCCGTGTATGCGGTGTCAGGCGCGTCGTTGCCCCAGATGATGTCGGCTTTGACCGACACGGCGATCGCGTCACCTCGAGTAAGCGCCGCCTTGAGATTGGTCAGCGCGAGATCTCCTTGGCCCCTGGTGTATTCGGTCGACTTCGGGGTGACCCCGTGGGTCTGCAACAGCTGGAGTACATCGGTGGTGCTCACGAAGGTGTCGTTCACGCGGTCGTAGATCGGCTGGCCCGGCTTCGTGTAGCTCGGCGTGGTCGCCGCCTCGTTGACGATCTGCTCCCAGGTCGGCATCGCGTCTCGACCATAGATCTGCCCGATGAGCATCGCGGCCGTGGACAGAGCGCACGTGTTGGTCTGCCCCTGATAGATGAAGTAGCCCTCCCGGCTGCGCGGTGTGCCGATGACGCCCGGCGTTTCATCCGCCGGGATGTCGGGGTTGGTCGGGCGCCGGGCCGGAGCGAAAATCGCGGCGAGATCGGACCGAAGAGCGGTCAGGTTTTGGCGCAAGTCGTCGATTTGGTGCCGGATCAACAGCTCGATATTGCGGCGCAGGGTGTTGAGATCCCTTGCGATGTCCAGGGCCGCCCGCGGCGCCCGGGCGGTGGTCGGAACCCGTTCCGCCGCTGCTTGTTTGACTACGGGAGCGGACGCCGAGGTGAGCTCGCCCGACGCCGGAGCCGGCTTCGTGCTCACCGCCGTGGCGGCCGACGCGGGCTTGGTCTGCAGCTTCACCACCGGTGCCGCCGTGTCGCTACCGGTTGTCACTATGCGCGTTGGCTTGGGCTTGCCGGCTGCGCCGGTCGCGGGCCGAGCTGATCGCGCCGAGGACGCTGAGCTACTCGACGCCGCGGAGCTGGTTGCGGTGTGCCCGGAGTCTTCGGGCGCCGCGCTGGCGACCGCGGCACCGGCACCCGCTGCGATCAGCAGACCTGCTCCGACCGCGAACCCGAATGTCGTGATCCGCCCGGCACGCTTGCTGGATTTCATGTTGACCCCCGCCAAATCACCTTCAATGAGAACTGTTGAGGCCGCCCGGTCGGTGATCATGCGGCGATGGCTTCGGTCGCAGGCGACACCGTCTGTGGCGTGACTGGTGCCGCCACCGCGAAGGTTGCGTTGTAGAACGAGGTGCGCCAGGTGTCGATGAACTTGTCGAGTGGCATCGTGCGTTGTTGGCCGCCCTGCGGCAGTGCGCCATCGTTGAAATAGACCACGTCGTTGGTGATGTCGATCGCGAGCACCACCACGGGATGCTCTCCGATCTCCTCTTGTCCGGGATCTGCGAGCGAGACGGCCGGACCGTTGACGGTCACGATGACCGACTTGCCCTCAGCCAACGCGGTTTCCAGGGCCGCGAGTGCGCGGCGCCCCTGGGTGCGGCTGTACGACGTCGTGGTCACGCTGACGCCGTGGTTCTCCATCAGCTGGTATGCGTCGGCCGGCCAAACATAGTCCGGTGTGGTCGGACCGAGGTACATCTTGCGGTTCGGCCGAGTGGTGCTGTTGGTCGCCATCGCCTCCGTCACGAGGGAATCCGCAGTCACCGTCGCACCGGTGAGCCGGTTGATCACCATTGCCGCGGCCATCAGATAGGCGGTCTCGTCCGCCTGCGCCACCCAATATTGGGAGTTGGCGGGGTTGCCGTAGATGAGCGGCTTGTTGCTGAAGACGCGCCGGAGGTCGATCTGAAGGTCCAGCAGGCTGTTCTGGAATCCGACGATCTGGTTCTGAACCAGCGTCTCGATCTTTCCGCGCAGGTCGTCGAGGCTCCGCCGCACGGAGCCGAGACCGTCGGTGATGGTCTGCTGGAACTCGGCCGGAGTCGGTAGTCCGGGAACACGTCGAGGCGCGGCCCGTTTGGCCGCCGCGGGAACAGAGATCGTGTTCTCAGTGGTCGGCGAAGCTGCGGCCGCATTGGCCGGAGCCGGTGAGCGCTTCGTCTGCAGCTGGACGACCGGTGCCGAAAAATCGGTGCGCGTGCTCGCGGTGCGCGGCGGTTTGGGCTTGCTCGCTGTGCTCGTCGACGTACGGGCCGAGCGGGCAGATGACGCCGAACTGCTCGACACCGAGGAAGCCCCGCTCGACGCGTGGCCCGAATCATCCGGTGCGGCGGCGGCCACCGCGGCACCAGCCCCAGAAGCGATCAGCAAACCACTGCCGATTGCGAATCCGAATGTCGTCAGTCGCCCAGCCCGCTTGATGGAAGTCACGTCGGCCCCCGCCCACATCACTGCGAATGAATTTATCGGCGCTGACAATAGCGGCATTCCTGGACGGCCGTCCAGGGTTTCGCCTTTGCTACCCACCCCGACTACCCGCCGCTAGTTAACATTTCAACGACGTCGACGTGTCCTGGCGTCAACGTGATGGTGGCAATGGAGTGGGGGCGCGACGCCGATCCCGCTACGCTGACGCGCGTGGACGGGCAGACCGGAATCGAGATCCAGGTCGGACTGACGCCGGGCCAGAAGGTCATCGGCAAGCTGCTGCATGCCGCCCACCTCGACGTGATCGGTGAGTGGGTCGCGCGGGGGAGTACCGCCGTCATCGAGGTCGATGGACAGCGCACCGAGGAACCGTTCTACGAAGCGCATTTCGTGGCCTGTGCACCTGGCGAACACGCAGTAGAGATGTTCATGCAGGGCAGGGGCCCCGCGTCGGACACCGTCGCGGACAAGATCTACGGCACAAGCCTTTCGACGAACGTCGAGGACGGCCGCGTCACCGTGCTGCTGTACACGCCCGAGGACGGAATGGGTGCGACGCTCACGTTTGTGGAGACCCGGCCTGCCTGATTCGTGGCCGCCGGAAAAGCGCACGGGCTCAAGACATCTCGGAGAGCACCGATAGCCGGGCTGTGACCGCCGACACGCTGACTCGACACTCGCCTCATTCCGCCGTCCAATGTAGGGAGCGGAATACGAGGAAAGTCGAGACGAAGTGCCGAATACGCGGCTGCTGGTGCCGGGCCAGACATGCTGGCGGAGCGCTGTCGCGACCAAGTTCGCCCCGGTCATCGACGGTGCGGATTACCTAGCCCACGTCAAAACCGCGATGCTGCAAGCCCGGCGGCGGGTGATGATCATCGGCTGGGATCTCGATTCCCGGATGACGTTCGAGGCCGGCGAATCGACCCTGCCAGGGCCCAATCACCTAGGGCTGTTCCTGCACTGGCTGTTATGGGGCCGTCCCGAGTTGAAGGTGTACCTGCTGAAGTCCAACCTGCGTCTCCTTCCGGCGTTCGACGGCTTCTGGTTCGGCGTCACGCCGGTCGAGCTGGTCAACCAAATAACCTCGCGGAGACTGCGTTTGGCCGTCGACGGGGCCCACCCGACCGGTGCGGTGCACCACCAGAAGATCGTGGTGGTCGACGATACGGTCGCCTTCTGCGGCGGCATCGATCTCACGCTCGGGCGCTGGGATACTCGCGCGCACCTTCCCGACGACGAGCGCAGGCAGGCGGCCGGACAGCCCTACGGACCGCGGCACGAGGTGGCCGCGGTGGTCGAGGGTGCGGCCGCGGAATTGCTTGCCGAGCAGGCGCGCGACCGATGGCATGCCGCGACCGGTGAAGCATTGCCCCCGCTCACGGGCGAGGAGCCGGCCTGGCCGCGGGAACTGCAACCCGCGCTGCGCCACGTCGAGGTGGGGGTCGCCCGTACGTTGCCGACGCTGCCCGACCGTCAAGAAGTCCGCGAGGTCGAGGCCCTGAACCTGGCCGCGATCGCGGCCGCCCGCGACGTCATCTACCTGGAGAACCAGTACCTAGCGGCCCGCAGTCTGGCAGAGGCGCTCGCGGCGCGGCTGCGAGAGCCGGACGGTCCCGAGGTGGTGATCGTGCTGCCGCGCAGCTCCGAAAGCCGCCTCGAACAGCAGTCGATGGACAGCGCCCGCGAGCGTCTCATCCGCGTGTTGTGGGACGCCGACGAGCACGGCAGGCTCGGCGTCTTCTGGCCCGCGGTCAAGGGCGGAACCTCGGTGTACGTGCATGCCAAGGTCATGGTCATCGACGACCGGTTACTGCGGATCGGTTCGTCCAACCTCAACAACCGGTCCCTGGGCTTTGACAGCGAGTGCGACATCGCCCTGGAAGCGGTCGGCACGGACCGCGACGACGTGCGGCAGCTCATCCTCGCGACCCGCGACGGCCTGGTTGCCGAGCACCTGGGTGTGCCAGTCGACACCTTTCAGCGGGAGATGTTGCGGCACAACTCATTCCTGCAAGCCACCAACTCGCTACGGGGAACCGGCCGGTCCTTGAGAAAATTCACCGAGTTCATGGTGTCGGCCGACGCGAGCCCGTTGGCCGAGAACGAACTGATGGACCCCGATCAGGTGCCACCGTCGATCGGTCAGAGTGTGTGGAATCTGGTCAGTGGTGTGGCCACGTGGCCATTGGAACGCGCTTCCACACTCTGGGGCCTCCGCAGAATTCCCGACGAGCCGACACCGACCCGCACAGAATGAACTGACTAGCCCTTGGCCGCGACCGCGACGCGGGGCTTGACCTGCGGTGCGGGAGCGGCTGGCGCACTGCGCAAATGACGTGCCAAACGACGATCGTGACGGGCAATCCTGCGGTCGAGCACCCGCAGTTCACGGTCGCTCAGTGAGCGATTCTTGCGGACCAGCAGGTCGAGCTGTTCCCAGCTCAGCCCGTCGAGGTCACCGTCGGCATCATGGGTGGCGACCACGATGGACCCCGGCAGCAGGGGTACCGACTTCGCGGTGAATTTCGTTGTTGCCAGGAGCAATTCAGTGGCGCGCGCGTTCACCCGGCTCTGGCAGCGGGCGGTAGACGGGCTGAACCAGAAGTCGAACTGGCGGTCGGTGCTGGTCAGGCAGTGAAGCTGATGGTTCTGAACGAGACGATCGATATCGGCCTTGGTGTAGGCGCGGGTTTCATAAACGGGGCCGCGGGTGCTGAAGTAAAGGACTGTATTCATAGCGGTAATCCATTCGGCTCTTTCTTCGCTGGTCAGGGCGGCGCCGAAGCATCGGCACCTGTGACTAAAGTTACCCATGTTGCATATGGGATAAACCGTGATATCGATATGGAAACGATGTGTTTTAGCTGACAGTTACTTGAGCCGGGCGTCGTCGTCTTCCCAGAGCAACAGTTGGCGCACGGATTCGCGGGTTCCATAGGGTCGCAGCATCGAGCTTGCCGGGCGTTGACGCACGCGCAGCGGCCACCAGAACCAGCGCCCCAACAGCGCGGCGATCGACGGGGTCATGAACGACCGCACGATCAGTGTGTCGAACAGCAGGCCCAGGCCGATCGTGGTGCCGATCTGGCCGAGCACGAGCAGGTCGCTGAAGACGAACGACGCCATCGTGAACGCGAACACCAGGCCCGCGGCGGTGACAACGCCACCGGTACTGGCCATCGCGCGGATGATGCCGGTGTTGAGCCCGGCGCCGATCTCCTCTTTGAACCGCGATATCAACAGCAGGTTGTAGTCCGATCCCACGGCCAGAAGCAGAATCACGGCCAACGCCAACACGACCCAGTACAGCGGCATGCCGAACAGGTACTGCCACACCAGAACTGAGAGCCCGAATGAGGCACCCAGGGACAGCGCCACCGTACCGACGATCACCAGCGCGGCGACGATGCTCCTGGTGATGAACATCATGATGAGCAGGATCAGGGACAGCGCGGCGATCCCGGCGATCACCAAGTCGTACTTGGCCATCTCGGAGATGTCTTTATAGGTCGCCGCGGTGCCGCCGATGTAGATGCTGGATCCGGCCAGCGGGGTCCCCTTGATCGCTTCCTGCGCGGAGTGCCTGATCGCTGCGATATGCGAAAGACCTTCCGGGGTGGCGGGATCCACGTCGTGGGTGACGATCATCCGGGCCGCTTTGCCGTCAGGAGAGAGGAACAGCTTGAGCCCACGCTGGAACTCGGCGTTGCCGAACGCTTCCGGCGGAATGTAGAAGGAGTCGTCGGTCTTGGCGGCGTCGAACGCCGCGCCCAGGGCGGTCGAGTTCTGCAGCGCCGCCGCGGCCTGGTCGTAGAGGCCGGACTGAGTAGCGTAGTTGGTCATCGTCAGGTCGCGGTTGGCCTGCTGGGTGTCGATGTTCTGCGGGATCAGGGCCAGCAATTTCGGTTGCAGCGCATTCAGCTTGTCCAAACTCGCTGTGACATTGGCCAATTGGTCAGTGAGCGCGTCGATGCCGTCCAGCGCGTCGAAGACCGACCGGAACGCGGCACAGATCGGGATGTCGAAACAGTGTGGTTCCCAATAGAAGTAGTTGCGAAGCGGCCGGAAGAAGTCGTCGAAGTTGGCGATCTTGTTGCGCAGATCCTGGGCCACTTCGACGGTCTTGTGGAACGCCTCCACCTGTTCGTTGGTGGCTTCGGAGCTCTGCTGCTGCAGGGTGTACTGCTGACGTAGGATGTTGATCGACGTGTCGATCTCGCTCACCTGCTTGACGAGGTCGGCGGCGCGCGCCTGCTGGAACGGCAGATTGTTGATCTGGCTGAGGCTGCCGGCGCTGATCTGGAATGCCAGTGAGGTGTGGTCCAGCGGCGTTCCCAGCGGCCGCGTGATGGACTGGACCATCGCGATACCGGGGGTATGGAAGACAGCCTTGGCGACCCTCTCCAACAGGATCATGTCGGTGGGGTTGCGCAGATCGTGATCGGTCTCGATCATCAGCAGCTCGGGGTTGAGCCGGGCTTTGGAGAAGTGCCGTTCGGCGGCCGTGTAGCCGACGTTGGATGGGGCATCGTCGGGCATGTAGGCGCCGACGTCGTAGCTGGTCTTGTAGCCGGGCAGCGCGAGCAGGCCGATCAGCGCGATGGCCAGGGAGACAACGAGAATCGGGCCGGGCCAGCGCACGATGGCCGTACCGATCCGCCGCCAGCCACGGGTCTTCGCCCGCCGCTTGGGGTCCATCAGCCCGAAGTGACTGCCAATGGTCAGTACGGCGGGGGCCAGGGTCACCGCGGCGATCAGCGCGATGAAGACACCGATGGCAGCGGGGATGCCGAGACTCTGGAAGTAGGGGTTTCGGGTGAAGTTCAAGCAGTAGACCGCACCGACGATCGTCAGGCCCGAGCCCACGATGACGTGCGAGGTGCCGCGGTAGGTGTCGTAGAAGGCGGTCTGCCGGTCAACACCCGCCGAGCGCTCTTCGTGGTAGCGGCCGACGAGGAAGATCGCATAGTCCGTGCCGGCGGCGATCACCAACAGCGTGAGAATGTTCGTCGAATACGTCGAGAGGCCGATGAATCCGGAGTTGGCCAGCCACGCCACTATCCCTCGGGCAGCGGACATTTCGATGAGGACGGTGATCAGCATCAGCAGCATGGTGACCACTGAGCGGTAGACGATCAGCAGCATGATCGCGATCACGCCGATGGTCAGCAGGGTCACCTTCGTCGTGCCCTTGTCACCGGTCTCGAATTGGTCGGCCACCTGTGCTGCCGCGCCGGTGACGTACGCCTTGACGCCGGGCGGCGCCGGCGTGTGGTCAACGATGTCGCGGACGGCGTCGACGGAGGCCAGCGACAGCGCTTCGCCCTGGTTGCCGGACAGGAACACCTGAACGTAGGCGGCCTTGCCGTCGGGGCTTTGCGCTCCCGCGGCTGTCAGCGGATCACCCCAGAAATCCTGGACGTGCTGGACATGCTTGTGGTCGGCCTCGACGCGCCGGACCAGCTCGTCGTAGTACGCGTGCGCGTCGGCCCCCAGCGGTTGGTCGCCCTCGAGCACGATCATTGCCGCGCTGTCGGAGTCGAACTCGCCGAACACTTTTCCGATTTGTTTGAACGCCTGCAGTGACGGTGCGTCAGCCGGGCTCAACGCCACGTTGTGCTCTTCGCCGACGACCTCGAGCTGCGGCACGAGCGCGTTGGACACCGCGGCGATGACGAGCCAGACCAAGAGGATCGGCGCGGCCAGCATCCGGCACGCGCGCGCCGCCCTGTGCGTGAACGAGCGATCGGCGACCTGCTGTTCGCTCATCCGGATTTGTCCAGGCAGTAGGTGAACGCGTTCAACGTGTTGACCGTTCTTTCGTCTTTCACTACGTCGTCGATCTTGATGCGGCAGCCGAGCGAGTCACCGTCGCCCTGGGCGGAGACGTTGACGAAGACCGCCGGCTGGGTGGTGGTGGTGTCGTACGACCACGGCAGCGACACCGAGTCGGCACGCTGTGGTTGCGCGTTGACGTCGGTGTAGGTGATGGTCGCGACGGTGCCCGGTGGACCGAAGACTTCCATGACCACGCGCTTGGGATTGAACGGCACGATGTCGTTGCCGGAACCGCTGGGGGTGGAGGTCACGTCGTGCGCACCGAAGAGTCCGTGCAGCCGAGAGACGGCGAATCCCGCCGTGACGACCACGGCTATCGCGACGAGCAGCATCCAGCTCCGCCGGGCCAGCGCTCCGATCGGAAACCTCTGCACCCGTAGGCCTTTCAATATCCGGTGACACGAACACTGGGCGGGGAGGCAACAGGTCCCGGGCCACCCAGGATCGATTGCTCTAGACGGTACGGTACGGTACTGGATCTAGTCGGGCAAGACTTCCCCTCATGCCAGTGGTCTGGTCAGGCTGGGGATCAGCACGTTGTCGACGAGGGTCTGCACGGTCTTCTGAGTCAGCGGACGATTCGGGACGATCGACCGGAAGATCAGGTAGCCGGGCAACAGATCCCAGAGTTCCTCGGTGATCGCGTCTGGGTCGATCTCGCCCCGGTCGACGGCATGCTGCAGCACTTCTTCGATCAGCGCCTTGCGGCCGTCGAGGAATTGGTGCTGCATCGCCTCGCGCAACGCCGGGTCGCGGGACACCTCGACCATCACCGCGCGAATGGTCGCGGAGTGCTCGGTGGCATGTGCGGTGATCGCTTCGCCGAGGAGCAGCAGGTCGCCGCGCAGGCTGCCGGTGTCGGGGAGGACCGCCCGCTGGCGGCAGCCTTCGATGAAGGCCGCGAGCACCAGTTCGCCTTTCGACGGCCAGCGCCGGTACACGGTCGCCTTGCTGGCCTTCGCCGTGGCCGCGACGGCATCCACGGTCAGGCGCTCGTACCCGTGCTGCTGCAACAGCTGCAGCGTGGCAGCCAGCAATTCGGCTTCACGCGGCGACCACGGAGAAGACTCCGTGATGCTGTCGGCGATCGGGCTCACAGGGCCACCATAAAGCCGAAGTGGCGGTACGGTCCAGGACAGTACCGATATGCGTGCCCGGTCACGCCCTGCGATCCGGTGGTCGACCGGTCTGGCCGCGCCGCAGGACGGCGAAGGCCTCCCTGATCAGATCGACCTCGCCGGCGCGACCGGCCGGGCTGTTGCCGAGTTGCCAGTACCTGATTCCCGCGCTGCGCAGAGCGGCAACCGCGCAGCGGGCCAGGACCTGGGTTGCGAACTGCTCGCCAGGATCGAGCTCCCCGGATCGCGCGATCCGATCGGTCAGTGCGTCGACGATCTCCTGCTCGAACTGCAACAACAGCCCGGGCGTCGACTTCGCCAGTTTGGGGCCCGGGGGGCCGTCGTGGAACAGCCACGAGAGGTTGGGGCGGGACTCGCGCATCCGGTCGAACAAGCTCACGAACGCGTTCTCGACCGCCTCCAGTGGATCTTCGGAGGCCGGGCGTTGCCTGATCGCTGCACCCAGAATCGGCAGCATTTCCTCGATGTCGCGCACCAGCAGGGCTTCCTTGCCGGAGAAGTAGCGGAAGAAGGTCCGCTCGGTCACGCCCGCGGCTTCGGTGATGTCCCTGATCGTGGTGTCCGCATAGCCGCGTGAGTCGAAGAGGGCATCGGCCGCGGATTGGATGGCGCGCCGGGTCGCGAGTTTGTGTTCCTCACGCTTGCCCAGGCCAGTCGTCATCCAAGAACTATGGCACCACCCGTCGGGAAAACTTGTCAGGACTGACACTTTTCTTTAATCTGTCAGTTATGACAGTTTGCGGTGTGCGGATTCCGCGGCACGCACTCATCCGCGGTGCGTACCTGGTGGTCGGTATCAAGTTCGGCGCGATCTGGCTCGCTCAGGGGGACAGCTCGCCATGGGAGCACGCGGTGAGGCTGATCGTGCTGATGGGCATCGTCATGACCGTGGCCTCGGTCGTACGGTGGTGGGCGGCGCGTCGGGGCCGACACGTCGCACACCATCCGATCGGCAGGTTCCTGATGGCGAAGGTGGCACTCGTGGCCATGGCCGTGGCGGCCGGCCTCGCACTGGAGAACTCTGTCTCGAACGCCGATCTCTGGGTCGGCCTAGGCATCGCCGCCGTGGTGGGACTGGCCGGCCCGGCCATCCACCCCTGGTTGACCAAAGCGAACCCAGCCCAACTCGAACCCACCAACGCCGCGGTCGCGGGCGTCTAGATCAGGAGAACATCGCCGTGGAATTCCAGGGGAAGATCGCCGAGGACATCCGAGATTCGATTCCGGATTGGCGGCCGTACCGGGGGGCGTCGGCGCCCGACGGCGCACCGAACGTCCTCTACCTGTTGTGGGACGACACCGGCATCGCGACCTGGGATTGCTTTGGCGGCCTGGTCGACATGCCCAACATGAAGCGCATTGCCGACCGCGGCATCCGGCTGACCCAATTTCATACGACGGCGCTGTGTTCGCCGACCCGGGCTGCCCTGCTGACCGGGCGCAATCCCACCACCGTCGGCGTGTCCTCCGTGGTGAACCTGGCCGAGGGGTATCCCGGCCAGAACGGTCGGATTCCGGCACAGACCGCACTGATGTCGGAAGTCCTCGCCGAAAAGGGATGGTCGACGTACGCCGTGGGCAAGTGGCATCTGGCTCCCCCCGAGGATTGCCATGCCGCGGGGTCGAGACGGTACTGGCCGCTGAGTCGGGGGTTCGACCGTTACTACGGATTCCTGGACGGGATGACCGACCAGTGGTACCCCAGTCTGGTCAGCGACAGCCGCCCGATCGACCCTCCTGCGACGCCGGAGCAGGGATATCACCTGTCAAAAGACCTCGCCGACAACGCAATCGAGTTTCTGCACGACCACCGGGCGTTTGCCCCTGACAAGCCGTGGTTCATGTACCTGTGCCCCGGCGCCGGCCACTCACCCCATCAGGTCGCCACCGAATGGGCCGACAGGTACCGGGGTCGGTTCGACATGGGATACGAGCGCTACCGCGAGATCGCCCTGGCCAACCAGAAGGCGCTCGGGCTGCTCCCGGAGGACACCGAATTGTCGCCGATGAACCCCTACGTCGAGTGCACCAGCGCCGACGGACTGCCCTGGCCCGAACACGACACCGTCACACCCTGGGATTCCCTGTCCGAGGAGCAAAGGCGGGTGTCCTGCCGGATGGCTGAGGTGTTCGCCGGATTCCTCAGCTACACCGACGCGCAAATCGGCCGGATTCTGGACTATCTGGAGGCCAGCGGGCAGCTGGACAACACGATCATCATCGCGATGTCCGACAACGGCGCCAGCGGTGAGGGCGGACCGTCGGGAACTCTCGACGAGTTCACTCCGATGCGCGGCGGCGTGGATGCTCCCCCGTCGGCGGACCGGTACGCCGAATTCGGCGGCCCGGGAACGAAGATGAATTATTCCAACGGCTGGGCGATGGCGTTCAACACGCCCTACAAACTGTTCAAGCGATACGCCTCCCACGAGGGCGGCATCGCCGACCCGTGCGTGCTGTCCTGGCCGCGGGGGCTGAGCTCGCGTGGCGAGGTGCGCGACCATTATGTTCACGTCAGCGATATCACGCCGACGGTTTACGACCTATTGGGCATCGACCCGCCCGAACTCGTCAAGGGTATCGCGCAGAAACCGCTAGACGGAACGAGTTGTGCTGCCGCCCTGCGGGATTCAGGAGCGCAGACGGCAAAGCGGACCCAGTTCTATACCATGATGGGCACCCGCGGCATCTGGCATGAGGGTTGGTTCGCCAGTGCCGTGCACCCCCCGACCTCGGCGTCGTTGGGCCGCCCGGGCTGGTCCAGGTTCGGTGAGGATCGGTGGGAGTTGTTCCGCATCGACGACGACCGCAGCCAGATCCGTGACCTTTCCGCTGACCATCCCGACAAGCTCGACGAACTCAAGGCCTTATGGCACGACCAGGCCCTGCGCTACAACGGTTATCCGCTCAACGATCTGAGTGTGGCCGAGCTTGTGACCCGGGGGCTGGCGAAGGCGGCGGATGCGCCGCAGCGCGTTCACCTCTACCCCGACACGCCCGCCGGTCGCACCCCGATGAGCGGACTGTTCGGCGGCCGCAGCTTCACGCTGCGCGCGCCGGTGACGATCGAGAGCGCCGCCGCCGAGGGGGTGATCTTCTCGCAGGGCGACCGATCGGGCGGGCATGCGCTCTACATCGCCGACGGCCGCCTTTGCTACGTGGGCAACATCGGGGGTGAGGAGCAGAACGTCCGATCGGGTCAACCGATCCCGCTGGGGCACAGTGTGTTCGGCGTCGATTTCACCACCACCGGGCCCGGGTCGGAACCGCTGCAAGTCGTCGGTGACGTCGTGTTGACGGTCGACGATCGTCCAATCGCACGGTATTCCGGAATGCGGATGCCAAGCCTCGACCCGCTCCAGGCGCTGTCGGCGGGGCGTGGTGTCTCACACTCGGTGTCTGCGGACTATGCCTCGCCCTACCCCCTGCGCGCCGCCGTCCTCGAGCAGGTGACGATCGACTTCTCCGATGCCGCCGCACACCATGGCGAAGCCATCGTCGAACTGGGCTACACGCACGATTGAGGCACTTTCGCTACCCGATCTGTCTGCTCGGTCCGGTTACCATGAACCTGCTTTCAGCCGAGTCCGACACCTGGGGTGCGCGTGAAATCGTTCAAGACACTGGCCGGCATCGGTGCGGTTCTGGTGAGCGTGCCGCTGGCCGCGCCGGCTGCCGCCGAGCCCGCGGTGGCGACCTCCCAGTGGATCGTCGTCGGCGTTCCCGCCGCCAACGCCACCACCGGTACCCTCACGGCCTTCCAGAAGGTGGGCCAAGACTGGAAGGTGGTGCTGGGCCCCGTACCGGCGAAGGTCGGTGAGCTCGGTGTCGGCGCACCCGCCGACGGGGTCTACCGCACGCCGGCCGGCACGTTCGGCTTCGACCAGGCCTTCGGCCGGGAACCCAATCCAGGCACCAAGATGCCGTACTTCCAGGCCACCGATCAGGATTGGTGGGACGAGGACGGTAAGTCGCCGACCTACAACACCCACGTGCGCAGCTCGGGACAGCCATCGGGGATCGCCGAGAACCTCTACGACTCCGGACCGGTCTACGACTACGCGGTGAACATCACGTCCAATCCCCAACGCATTCCGGGCAAGGTGGCCGGCATCTTCCTGCACGTGACGAACGGCAGCCCGACCTGGGGCTGTGTCGCGATCGGGCGCGAGGAGATGAAGTCGGTCCTGAATTGGCTTGACCCCGCGGCGAATCCACAGATCACCATCGGCGTCGGCGACCCGTCGCTGATCCCGTCGTGACACCGGCAGCGTCACGGCGCGACGTCTTCAAATTCGCCCTCGGCGCTGTCGCCGGCGCCGCGGTACTCGGAACCCCGAAAGCGTCCGCGGATGCATTGCAGCTCATCGACTTCGCCACGGTCCTGGTCTCACCGGAGCAGATCAAAGCCGCCGGTTACAACGGGGCGCTGGTGTACGTCTCGGAGTTGCGTCCCGGCGCCACTTTCGATTTCAAGCCGGTCACCCGCGAGTACACCGACGGACTGATCGCGGCGGGGCTGCACGTCGTCAGCTGCTATCAATACGGAAAACCCGGCTGGCCGAACGCACCGTCGGACTTCACTCGCGGGTACGACGGCGGGGTGGCCGACGCGCAGACCGCACTGCGGCTTCACGGCGCAGCAGGCGGCCCGGATTCCGCACCGATCTTCTTCAGCGTCGATGAGGACATCAACGCCGACACGTGGAAAAGCACTGCAATCCAGTGGTTTCGCGGCATCAACTCGGTGCTCGGCGTCGCGCGCACCGGCATGTATGGCGGTGCCCGTCAGCTCTCGTGGGCGATCGGCGACGGCGTCGTCGGGCATTCCACCACGCCGGGGTTCCGGTGGGCATGGCAGACCAGGGCGTGGTCGGGCGGTGCGCGAGAGCCCGCCGCTGTGCTGTTTCAGCGAGAAGTGGTCACCCCGTCGGACCCCGGCGCGATCATCGACGGCGTCAGCGTCGACGTCGACGACGTGCTCGCGCCCGACTTCGGCCAGTGGGACCTGGCCCGCTGATCAGCTCTCCTTGAAGACGACGTTGGCCTCGAGCGGATTACGCGGCACGGTCAACTGATTGCAGGCGAACTCGGGGTCGGGGTAGCCGATGGAGACACCGCAGAGTATGCGCATGTCCTCGCCGATGCCCAGGTGCTCGCGCAGCACGTCGGGATACCCGGCCACCGACACCTGCACGCAGCTGCCGAGCCCACGCGCGGTGAGCGCGAGCAAGAAGGTCTGCAGGAACATGCCCACGCCGACGGCGTCGACGTAGTCCAGGTCGCGGTGCATGCACACGATGCCGGTCAGTGGAGCGCGGAAGAACTCCCAGTTACGTAGCACCGCAAGGCGTCTGGCCTCGGCGTCGTCACGCGCGATACCCATCGTCCCGTACACCAGCGCACCGAGCTCGCGCCGCAGATGAGCGAACGACTTCGGCAGTTCGGGTACGTTCGGTGCGGCGATGTCGGCTTGTTCGAGCAGAGCCTCGGCCAACCGGTCGCGAGCGGGTCCGGATGCGAAGACCACATGCCACGGCTGCACGTTGGAGTTCGACGGGGCACGGATGGCCAATTGGAGCGACTCCGTCACCAGCTCCCTGGGGACGGGCCTGTCCCGCAGGAACAACCGGATGGACCGACGCCCGGTGATCGCCTCTTCGAGGTCGTGCACTGCTGCCTCCTGTCGTCAGAACCCCTTGCGCGCCAGCCACTCCAGGGCGACGTCGGCGACCTCACGCCAGCCGCTGTCGATGGTCAGCGAGTGACCCTTGCCCGCGAACTCGTGGAACTCGGTGTCCGAGCCGCCCTTTTCGTACATCCCGAACACCTCTTTGGTGACTTTCAGCGGCACCGTGTGGTCGTCGCTGCCCGACGTCAGCAGCAGCGGTCCCCGGTCGACAAGGTGGGTGTCGACCTTCGCCGGCGAGTTCTTGTGGAAGTTGGCGGTCGCGTCCTCGAACAGCGGCAGGCCTGGCCCGGGGATCGTCCACTTGTCATGCAGATCGGCGGATTCCTCCTCGGTCAACATGTTGCCGAAGGCGTACTTGAACTGCTTGTCGTTGAGTGAGACCGTCCGATGCTTGTTGGCGGGGTTACCCAGAACGGGGAACGCCGAACGTAATTGCGCAAGGGGAAGTGCTTTGACGCCCTTGATTGGGGCGGGGTCGATCGCGACCGCGGCGGCCGCGTGGCCACCGGCCAGGAGCTCCTGGGCGATGAGACCGCCGAACGAGTGCCCGATGACGACCGGCTTCACCTCGTGCTTGCCGCCCGCATCGATGATCCCGACGTAGTGGTCGACGATCTCGGCGATACCGATGTCGTTGAGCGCGTCGGCGTTCTCCCGGGTCGCCGTGACGGAGTCGGAGTCGCCCGGCCAGCCGGGAGCCGAGACCGCGTAGCCCTGTTCGGTGAACAGCTCCTCCCACGGCTGCCAGGCGCTGGCGTGGATCCATAGGCCGTGGATGAAGATGACGGGGTTGGGCTTGATGCTCAAATCGATCGTTCCCTTTCTAGAGAGTGGTGACGTAGCCGCCGTCGATGCGGATGTCCGAGCCGGTGATGTTGGCCGAGTGCGCGCCGGCGAGGAACAGCGCGAGGTCGGCGACCTCTTCGGGAGTGGTGAAGCGCCCCGTCGCCGAACCCGCGACGACGGAGTCCACCACCTGGTCGGCGGTGGCTCCGCTGGCGGCGGCGAACTGCTGGGCGATACCGTCTTCGGCCAGCCACAGCGGGGTGGCCACTGGACCGGGGCTGATCGTGTTGACGCGGATCCCCTTGCCGCCGAATTCCTTCGACACACTCTTGGCGAAGTTGGCCAGGGCGGCTTTGGTGGCGCTGTAGTCGACGATATTCCACTCCGGCAGGGCGGCGTTGACCGAACCGATCATCACGATCGATCCGCCGCCGCGGGTGAGCATCTGCGGAATGGCTTCGCGTGTGGTCCGCACGGCGGACAGGAAATTCACCGCGATCGATGCCAGCCACTCGTCGTCGGACACGGACAGGACGCCGTCGAAGCGAGGCGTCACCGATCCGGCGTTGTTCACCAGGATGTCGATGCCGCCCCGCTGCGCGGCGGCGGCGACTACGGCCTTGGGCCCGTCGGCGGTCGAGACATCGGCGGCGACGAAGGTGGCCGAGCCGGCCGCTTCCAGGGCCTCCACTTCGGCGCTGTTGTGTCGCGCGGCCGCGATCACGTGCGCGCCTGCGGCGGCCAAGGCCTGGCTGGTGGCCAGTCCGATTCCTTTGCTTGCGCCGGTGACGACGGCGATCTTTCCGGTGAGGTTGGTATCCACAACCGATACCTTGCCTCACCGTCCCGTGATCAGCGCTCCAATGTGTAGACCACGTCGTAAAGTCCCGGATGCGCCTGGCCGTACTGGGCGCCCCGATCCAAGAACCCCGCTGCCCGCAATCGTTCGATCACTCGCAGCGCCGCCTCGAGACTGTCGCTCTGTGCGTAGTTCACCACCCGGGTGCCGTCCTGGCTGCGATGCAGGCTGGCCGAGCGCCAGCCCGGCGTGGTGCTCGCGAATCGTGCTGCCTCCTCGAGCAATTCGATGAGCGGTTGCTGACCACCTTCCGGCACCGTGAAGGTGTTGATCTGCGTGACGATTCCGGCGTCGGTTCGGATGAACGGCATGGTGACCTCCTGGTGAGAGGCGCTGCTGAACCGGAGGGTCGACGCGACTTCGTGAACACCCGCGCCAAGCCGCCGACGCGTCAGCGCCAGTTGCTTGTCGGGGGTCCGCTGGGCGGTACGGAGCTTCCTGCCGGAAGTGAGCGGGCTTACCGGGTGCCGCTCCTGGTCCTTTTCGACGTGGTCGACGATACGCCCGATCAGACGGTGTGGCTCGGCGCCGGCGGCGCAGTGGCGATGGCGTTGACGACGAAGTCCGCCGCCTGGTCTGCCATGCCGTTGGTCTTATAGGCACTGTGCGCGGCGCGGTCCAGGCCGCCGGGGGAACACACCGGATCACCGGGGGCGCACAACTCGAGGGTCTTAGGCTCGTACAGCTGCCCGATGGTGATCGGTGGCGCACTGTGGTCGGCCAGACCGACGACCCAGTCCGATGGTGTACCGAACAACACCACCGCCGCGACGTGCGTGGCGACGGCCGGTGGCATCGGGCCGCTGATACCGGTCGGCAAGACGAAACCGGCAGGCACCGTCTCGGTGGTGGTGTAGCCCGCCACCGCAGCGCCCTGCGAATAGCCGCCCAGCACGATCTTGGTCGCG
This sequence comes from Mycobacterium sp. BK086, assembly GCA_004362315.1. Lineage (GTDB taxonomy): Bacteria > Actinomycetota > Actinomycetes > Mycobacteriales > Mycobacteriaceae > Mycobacterium. The sequence goes on along the minus strand of SNWL01000004.1, from coordinate 872,804 downwards.
GGGCAACTCGCCGTCAGGGATTCGATCTCGGTGCTCGCATCGGCGACACCCGCGGCGGCCTGCGAGAAGTCCAGTGACGCAGGGTAGTTGACCGGATAGACGCCGATGGTGTCCGTGCCCTGCAGCCGAGCGGTCAGGGCGTCGACGAAGGCCTGGCCGGTGGCGCCGATCCCGGGTGCTTCGAAGGTCCCGCGGGCGAACACGACCTCGACATCCGGGCATGAATTGGCCGCGGCGGCAACAGCTGTCGCCTGCGGGCCCATGATCGCGGCGACGGAGATACCTGCGGCGGCCAGACTGGTGAGCTTCATGATCGGTCCTCCCGAGAGACGTCTTGTGGTGTTGTCACACAGAGTCCCGCGGCGCGGTGGGCCGGCACATCGACGCTGCCCGCCAATCGGTGTACCGGCTAGCCGGTAGTGCTCAGACGAACTGCTGTCCGCCGTCGATGTCATAGGTGGCGCCGGTGAGCGCGCCATTGACCATGAGATGCACGGCAAGAGCCGCGACGTCTTGCGGGCCGACGACCCGCCCGATCGGCAGCGTGCTGCGCAGCTCGTCGCGACGGTTCTCGAGTTGGTCGCCGAGCAGCGCGGCCGACAAGGGGGTGTCGACGAATCCTGCCGCGATCAGGTTGACGCGGATCGGGGCGAGTTCGAGCGCCAGGGCGGCGGTGAACGGTGGCAAGGCTGCCGTGGCGGCCGGGACGATACCCAGTCGATGGTCGATACGTCGTCCGCCGGTGCCACCCATCAGCACCAGTGAACCGCCCGCTCTCATCTTGGGTTGCGCGTTGCGCGCCACGTCGAGGCCGAGGACGACGTGGGAGCTGAGCGCATCGCGGATGTCATCGGCAGTCATCTCGAGCATCGGCCGGTAGCTGGGCCCGCCGGCGGTGACCAGCACGTGGTCGATCCGGCCGGGTAAGCCGCCGAAAAACTGTGCCAGCGAGTCGGAGTCGGTCGCGTCGAAGGCCGCGGTGCGTGTGGCGCCGACGTCGGCAGCTGCGGCCTGCAGGCGTTCCGGGTTGCGTCCGGTGAGGATGACGTCGGCGCCCTCGGCGCGCGCCTTGCGTGCCGTCTCCAGTCCGATGCCGGCGCTGCCACCGATGAGTACGACCGTTTGTCCGCGGAGCTCCATGGCTGTCAGCCTGCGCCGAGCGTGGGGGCCGGCGTCGAGAATCTTCGAAAATTCACCGTCAACACCCACCCTCGGCACGCCGGTCTAGTCGACCTAGGTGAGCCAGCGGTCGACCAGGTCGGCCCAGCGCCGCGAAATGGCTTTGTCCATCTCGTCGCGGCGACGTCGGGTGTTGACGTCCTCGGGTTCGATCGCGCCGATCGTCATCCGCGCCACCTCGTCGACCTGCTCGCGTTCCAGTCCGAACGTCAGCAGGACGTCGAGATCGGTGTCGGTGTCGAGTTCGTCGGCCAGGGTCGAGCGAGCGAGCAGGACGGCGGCGTTCTCCTCACCGGCCTCCAACAGCATGGCGACCAGGCTGGTCTTGGCGACTTTCACGAAGCGGAGCTACACCGGCCGGCGGACCGACAACTCAATACCGTTGTCACGCATGACCTTGCGGCACTGCTCGGGTGTGTAGTCGAAGTTCTCCAGGTCCTTGATGTAGGAGGCCGGCTCGGCAAGGCCCTCGACGTGCGGGTAGTCCGAACCCATGAGGATGTGATCGTCACCCATCAGTTTCAGCAGACTGGCCAGTTCGTCCTCGTAGAACGGCGAGACCCAGACGTGCCGCCGGAAGGTCTCGCGCGGATCTTCCTGGTAGATGAACGGGATCTGACCCCACGACTTGGTCAGCTTCTCGAACAGGTGGAACACCCACGTCGAACCGCTCTCGATGCACGCCATCCGCAGATTCGGGAATCGCAGGAACAGCCCGTTGTGCAGGTGGTTGGCGAAGGTGTCCTGGATCGCGTCACCGCTGAACAAGCTCCGGAAGCCCAGCAGCGCGTTGAACGACATCATGTAGTCCGACTCGCCCCAGGCCGGCATGAACTTCGAGTAGTAAGTCTCGCCTGAGTGATAGCACACGGTGATGCCGGAATCGTTGGCCAGCTGCCAGAATTCGTCGAACATCGGGTCGCCGGGCGGGCGCATGCCGACCTCGGTGGTGATCGGGCCCGGGATCATCACGATGAAGCGGGCGTCGTGCTCCAGCGCCCACTCCAGCTCGCGCACGGCGTTGTCTGGCCGGCACATCGTGATGTACGGAGCGGTGAAAATCCGCTCCTGATAGGCGAATCCCCAGTCGTCGTCCAGCCAGCGGTTGAACGCTTTGAACGTCGCGATCGTCGCGTCGAAGTCGGGCAGCAGTGCCTGCTCCATCCCGACCCCGAGCGTCGGCAGCATGATGCAGCCCTGCATGCCCTGGGCATCCATGGTCGCCAGCCGGGCATCTCTGTTGCGGTACTCGGCCCGGATCGGCTCCAGCTCGCCGAACAGCGAATTCAAGTCGGCACCATGGGGATTCCGGCCGCGGAAGTACTCGTCGAGCGCGCCGGGCTTGCCCACCGGGTCGAACGTCGGATTCGGAATGAACCGGTTGACCCGGCCGCCGACCATCAAGCGCTGGCGGCCGTCGAGCTGCGCCCACTGGATGGCACGCTTCTTGAACTGCGGTTCCATGTAGCGGGTGAAGGCGTCCTCGGCCTCGTAATAGTGGTTGTCACAGTCGAAGAACGTGAACGGGAGTTCGGTGCTTGTCATCGGTGCTGTGTCCTTTCCGGCTACTTCCGCGGCAGGCCCAGAATCATCGACGCGATGATCGTCAACTGGATCTCTGCCGTCCCACCGCCGATGAGCTCGGACGGCATGTCGAAATACGGTGCGATCACCGCGGGGTCCGAATCCTCCAGCATGGCAAGGCGTCCGGTGAGTCCCAGTGTCGCGGTCGAGGCACGGCGCAACAGCAGCACCATCGCGTACTTGGCGATGCTCGACGTCGGGCCGGGGCCTTGTCCCTGCACCAGGCGAAGGGTCTCGCGCAGCACCATCGCCTTGATGGCCGTGGTGTGCGCTTCGATCTCGCCGAGCGCCTGCAGGGTGGAGTCGTGATCGGGTCCGTCGACATCAGCCATGCGGCGAAGCGCCTCGGACCGATCGATGTTGACGTAGTTGCCGATCGCCGTCCGCTCGACGGCCATGGTCGCCACAGCCAGATCCCAGCCGTGTCCGGGCTCACCGACCAGCATCTCGTCCGGGACAAACACGTCGGTGAGGAAGACCTCGTTGAAATCGAAGTGGCCACTGGCCTGCTTGATCGGGCTGATCTCGATGCCCGGCGAGGACATGTCGACCAGAAAGTAGCTGATCCCACGGTGTTTCGGTGCGTCGGGGTCAGTACGTGCCAGCATGGCGCCGAACTGGGCGACGTGGGCCGACGACGTCCAGATCTTGTGACCGTTGACCAGCCAGCCGCCGTCCACCTTCTGGGCGCGGGTGACCAACGAGGCCAGATCCGAACCCGCGCCCGGCTCGCTGAACAACTGGCACCAGCGCTGCGTGCCGCGCATGATCGGTTCGGCGAAACGCTCACGCTGTTCGTCGGTTCCGCTGTTGAGGATCGTCGGCAGGATCCATTCGGCGATGCTGAGTGACGGCCGGATCATCCCGCGTTTGTCGAACTCCTCGGTGATGATCACCTGCTGCACCGGGGTGGCGTCCAGACCCCACGGCGCGGGTAGGTGCGGAGCGACCAGACCCGCGTCGGCCAACAGGTTGCGCCGCGACCCGAAGGCAAGACCGGGCGCGCGGACGTCGTCGGTGGGTGTCTCGTCCTGGAGTGCGGCCGCTTCGTCGAGCGTCTTCGCGATACCCGCCCGGAACTCCGATTCGATGTCACCGAGATTGACGGCGGTGGAACGCTTCAGCGTCCTGGCCAGCTCGCCGGCTTCTCGTGCCCACCGGGTGGTGGTGCCCAGGGACGCGGCCAGGCTGGTGGCGCGCCGCCAGTACAGGTGGGTGTCGTGTTCCCAGGTATAGCCGATCGCGCCGAACATCAGCAGCGCGTCGAGCATCAGATCGGGTCCGGCGCACACGGCCATCAGGGCGGCCGACGAGGCGGCAAGCCGATGCTGCTCGATGCTTTCGTCGATGGCGCGCACCGCATCCCAGGCTGTCGCCGATGCCAGCTCGGCGTTGACCAGAAGGATCGCGGCCTTGTGCTGCAACGCCTGGAAAGATCCGACCGGCTTGCCGAACTGCTCACGGGTACGGATGTAGTTCACCGCGGTCTCGACACCCTTGCGGACCGTGCCGGCCGAGGCACAGGCGGTCAGCCCTGCGACCACGCAGCGCGCCCGCTCGGTGTCGATCCCGGTCACCGGGGTGGCAGCGGGGTAATCGTCGAGGCCGAGGATGCCGACGTCGGTGCTCAGATCGGTGCCGCGCTGCTGCTCCACCGCGATATTCGAGCCGGCGTCCAGGGCGAACCACAGAACAGTGTCGCCCTCGTGTGCTGCCAGCAGGATCCGTTGTGCTGCAACCAAACCCAACGTGCTGCCGATCGATCCACTCAGCCGCCAACCCTCGTCGTCGCGCACTGCCCGCACCGTGGAGTCCTCGGGCAATACGACGGCCGCAGTGGCTCCACCCGCGAGGTCGGCGACCAACGCCGCAGCGGAATCATCGGCCAGGGCGGCAACGGCGCTGGCGGCCGCGGTGCTCAACAGCGGACCGGGCAGCAATGCCGCCGCGGCGGCTTCGATGACACAGGCCATATCGGCCAGGGTGCCGCCCTGACCGCCGGCCGCTTCGGGAAGGTGCACCGCGTGGAAGCCGTTGGCGGTGAATTCCTCCCACCAGGTGGGCAATTCGCCGGCGGCGATCGAGTCCAGAGCAGCCCGGGTTTTGTCGATCGGGGCGTGCCGAGCCGCGAACTGGGTCACAGCCTCAGCGAGCTGCTCCTGCTCGATCGTGATAGCTAACGCCATGGGGTGTTAGTTCTCCAGTCCTAGAATCCGGGCGGCATTGCCGTACAGGAACTTCGGCCACACCTCATCCCTGAACGGCACCTTGGGCATGTCGCTGAAGATGCGTTCCAATGACAGGCCCATCGGGAAATAGCCGGCGTAGATGATCTTGTCGGCGCCACGGGTGTTGGCGTAGTCGATGATTTCTTTGGGGTAGTACTTGGGCGCGAAGGCCGACGTCGAGTAGTACAGGTTGGGCCATTTGAGCATCAGCTTGACCGCGAGGTCCTGCCACGGCTCGCAGCCGTGCCGGGTGACGAACACCAGGTCGGGGAAGTCGAACATCACGATGTCGATCCGCGAAACCTCCTGCGGCGCCATCGGAATCCGCGGTCCGGGGACACCGGCGCAGCAGAAGATCGGGAGGCCGAGGTCGACACAGGTCGCGTATACCGGGTACATCTTCGGATCGTCGATCGGAACCTGCGGGAAGGTGCCCGACGGGAAGCATGACACCGCACGGATGCCGTAGGTCTCGTACTCGCGGCGAATGGCGTTGACCGTGCCCATCACGTCATTGGGGTCCGAGACGTTGCCCGACGGGATGAAGCGGTCGGGGAACATCTTGAGCGCCAGCTCCGCAGAGGAGCCCTCGCTGACGCCGATCATCGACTTCTCGATACCGAACCGATCCATCTGCTGCAGCAGCAGTGAGACCGGGTCGTCGGTGGGCAGGCCCTTGGGGACGTCCTTGAACATGTACTCGACCGGGAAGTCGAAGTCCTCTTTGGACTCGCGGTCCTTCGTCTGCTTGCGGATGAAGTCGTACTGAGCGGTGCCCTCGTGGGGAAATCCGATCATCGTGTCGATCACCGGCAGGCCAACCGGTCCGGCCATCGTGTCCTCCCATCGCTACGACGGACACCGTCGCGGACTCCATACTGAAACACGGTTCTACTTGATGTCAAGATTCGAAGGGCCTTCTAGCTGGTGTAACTACCCGGTAGTGGTGCAAGATGTCGTAACATCGCAGAAGATTGTTCTTGCTAGGGAGGTGGCACCGTCAACACGCCAGTCCCCGATCTGGCCTCGTCGGCCGGGCGCGTCTTCTCGCTGTCGGACATGACCAGCGGCCAATTGGCCCGTCGCGCCAAGATCATCGAAGAAGTGATCGGCCTGATCGGCGAGGTCGGCGCCGACGCCGTGCAGATGCGTGATGTGGCGCAGCGCTCGGAGGTGGCGCTGGCCACGCTCTACCGGTACTTCAGTTCGAAGGAGAACCTGCTGGCCGCCGCATTGGCCGATTGGCAGAAGCGGCTGACGCGACGGATCCTGGCCGGCGGCGGCGTGGCAGATGCTGACCCGTTGCCGGGGGTCTTGGACTACCTGAGGCGGGCGCAGCGTGCGTTCAATCGCAACCCCGAGATGACCGTGCTGATGCTGCAGATGATGGCGTCGACCGATCCCGAGGTGCGGTCGTCGATCGACCAGATGGAACGCACCAACGTCGAGCTGTTCAATCGCCTGCTGGCAGGTGTTGCGCCCGAGGTGATTCCACAGGTGACGTTCGGACTCAACGCCGCGCTCAGTGCCGCGCTCGCGGGTCTTCGGGCGGGACGGCTGACATTGGACGAATCGCTGAATCATGTTGAGTGGGTAGCCCGAATGCTGCTCGCCGAGGCGCAGCGGTGAGCCTGTCCGCCCACCTGTGGTCGGACAATGCCGATGTGGCCTCCGAGATACTGGCGCACCCGTTCGTGCGCGGCATCGCTGACGGCACCCTGCCCAGAGCGCGGTTCGCGACCTACATCGCCCAGGACGCCTTCTTCCTGGAATCCTTCGCTCGCGCATACGCATTGGCGTTGGCGCGGAGCCCGGATACCGCGACGCTGCTCGCGCTCGCCGACCTGATCACCGGTGTTCGGGAAGAGCTGGCGCTGCACGCCTCCTATGCCGAGTCGTGGGGTATCGACATGGCGGGTGTGGAACCACTCGACGCCACCTCGGCGTACACCGAGTTCCTCCTTGCGACCGCGGGCACCCAAGACGTCGGTGTGATCTACGCGGCCATGACACCGTGTATGCGGTTGTATGCGTGGCTCGGTCAATCGATCGACCCCGATCGGGCGGGGCCCTACGCGCAATGGGTGCAGACCTACGCCGATCCCGAATTCGAGAAGATCGCCCGGGTGTTGGAAGGACTGCTCGACGATCAGGCGGCCGCCAGCCCGGCCGTGCGCAGAGCCTATCGCCGCGCCATGCACCTCGAACTCGCCTTCTTCGACGCCGCCTAGAAGTCGGCGGTATCCGGCCGGACGATCGAGCGGGGATCGAGCCCCAAACCCCGGATATGCAGGGCGATTTCACGCAGCGGCGCTACCCAGACGTCCGAGCAGGACGCCACGTGTTCGACGAGTTCTTCCAGGGCGGCCGTCCGAGACGGCCGGCCCGAGAGGAACGGATGGTTCGTCAGCACGAAACAGCCGCCGACCGAACGCAATCCCTCGAACTCCAGTCGCCAGATCTCGGCGGCCTTGCGTGGGCTTTCGATCAGACCGCTGCCGGAAATCTCTGGGAGATAACAGTATTGCTCCCAGTCGTCCAGCGCCCACTGCACGGGGATCTCGACGATCTGGCCGCCGTCGGCTACCCCGAGTTCGTAGGGGTGATCGGCGTCCATCAGGCTGGTGTCGTAGAGGAATCCGCGATCGGCCAGCAGCGCGGGGGAGTGCCAGTTGAGTTCCCACATCGGTGCGCGGAAGCCGACGGGCGCCTCGCCGGTGAGCGCGGCCAGCACCTCGCTGCCCCGATCCAGGATCGCCGCCTCCTGCTCGGGCGACTTGCCGGTGAGAACCTCGTGCAGATAGCCGTGGTGGGCCACCTCATGTCCGCCGTCGACGATGGCTCGGACGACATCGGGATAGCGAACCGCGGTATAGCCGGGGACGAAGAACGTCGACCGGACGTCGTGGCGGGCCAGCATCGCCAACAACCGCGGCACGCCCACGAGTGGACCGTATGCCTGATGAGACATCACCGACATCCGATCAGCATGTGCCGCATCGACATTCAGGACCGCCGACTCGGCGTCGACGTCAAAGGTGAAGCTGGCGGCAGCCCGCTTGCCTGACGGCCAGGCGACCGGATCGGCCGGCCGCGTGTTCATACTCGGCACCGCGTTGTCCCTCCGTTGATCTGAATGGTCTGGCCGATGAGGGCTCCGACTCGCATCGACGCCAAAAATGCCACCGTGTCGGCGATTTCGTCAGGCCTGCCGATCCGTCCTACTGGGATGCCCTCGGCGTAGCGCCGGTGCATCTCGGTGAGGCTGATGCCCGCGTCCGCGGCGTCCACCTCGAGCTGAGGGGTGTCGATCACACCGGGGGCCACCGCGTTGACGATGATGTTGTCTCGGGCCAGTTCACGGCCGAGGGTCTTGGTCAGCGCGATCAGGCCCGCCTTGGACGCCGCATAGGCGGTTGCGCGCGACCATCCGGTGACACCCCATTCCGAGGCGATGATCACGATCCGGCCCCCGCCGATCCGTCGCATCCCGGGTAGGGCCGACTGGACGGTGTGAAACGTCCCACTGAGGTTGGTATCGACCACTTTCCACCAGTCGGCCTCGTCATGGTCGGTGAGCGTTGCCATCGACATGTAGGCGGCATTGCACACCAGGACGGAGATCGGGCCCCAGTGCGCTTCCACACCGGTAACCGCGGTGGCGATGGCCTCGGGATCCGAGATATCCGCCGGCACACCGAAGCCGTCGACCGCGTCAACCGCCTCAGCCATCTGCGTGTTCTCGGTCGGGCCGTTGACGCCGACGAGATACCCGTCGGCGGCCAGCCGCTCGGCGATCGCCCTGCCGATTCCCTGGGTGGCTCCGGTGACCAGCGCGATCTGGCGGGTACTCATCAGATCACCGCTCCGCTGTTGGGGGACAGAACTTCTCCCGTGCAATAGCCGGGCCCATCGATCAAAAAGTGCACCGTGTGGGCGACCTCTTCCGGACTGCACAGTCGGCCTGCGGGCAGCGTGGCCAGGTAGTCGGGATCGCGCCATGGCGAGTCCGCGGAGAGCAGGGGCGTGTCGGTGGGGCCGGGTGCCACCGAATTGACCCGTACCCCCTGGGCCGCGACCTCGACGGCCAGGCTGCGAACGAAGCCGATGATGGCGCCTTTCGCGGCGGCGTAGTGCGCGTCGCCGTCGCCACCACCGATCGCCAATTCCGAGGCGATCGCCACGATCGCACCACGCCGGCGCTCGATCATGTCGGGCAGCACCGCATGCACGGTGTTGCGCAGCCCGCCCAGGTGCACGCGCAGCATTCGTCTCCAGGCCTCGGTGCTGATCTGCGAGACCGGGGTCATCTCGTAGTGACCGGCGGCGTTCACCAGCGCGTCGATCGGCCCGAGTTGATCGCGGATGGAGCCGACGGCGTCATGGACCGCGCTGCTATCAGAGATGTCAACCGCTGCCGAGGCCGCCAGGTGTGGGACCGGCCGCAGATCCAGCCCGGCCACCTGCCAGCCGTGGCCGGCGAGCTCGGTACTGACGGCGGCGCCGATTCCGGAGGCCGCCCCCGTCACCAGCACAACTCGAGTCATGCACCAGATGATGAACCACGGGGAGCGCCGTCGCATGTCGGGAGCCGGCGGGAAAACGAACTCCCCGCCACTTTCAACATATAGCGGACAGGGGGGCTTGCGGCAAGCCCCCCGTCGTACCGCAAAATCGCTGCCCTGAACCAAAACTCACTGCACAGGGGGCATCTGGATGCGAGAACATGCCGTGGTCATTGCCGGGGGTGGGCCGACCGGTTTGATGCTGGCGGGCGAGCTGGCGTTGGCCGGAGTGGACGTCGCCATCGTCGAGCGCCGGTCCACCCAGGACGTGGTGGGGCAGCGGGCAGGCGGTCTGCACAGCAGGACCATCGAGGTCCTCGACCAGCGGGGGATCGCCGACCGCTTCCTGGCGGCCGGGCAAGCGTTGCAGGTCGCCGGGTTCGCTCAGATCCGGCTGGACATCAGCGACTTTCCCAGCCCGCATCCCTACGGTCTTGCGTTGTGGCAGAACGATATCGAACGCCTTCTGGCGGACTGGGTGGGCGAGCTCCAGGTGCCGATCCATCGCGGCCTCGAGGTGGTCGGCTTCACTCAGGACGACGACGGCGTCGACGCCGAGATTTCCGACGGGGGATCCGTAAGGGCCCGGTATCTGGTCGGCTGTGACGGTGGGCGCAGCCGAGTGCGCAAGGCCGCGGGCATCGACTTTCCCGGCTGGGACCCCACCACGAGCTACCTGATCGCCCAGGTCGAAGTGCGCGACGAGCCGCCCTTCGGCATCCACCGGGACGCGATCGGCATTCACGGGCTGGACCGGCAGAATGAGGGCGAACCGGTCCGGGTGATGGTCACCGAACGGGAGCTCGGGTCGTCCAGCGACCCCACGCTGGCGGATCTGAGCGCGGCCCTCGTCGAGGTGTATGGCACCGACTTCGGAATCCACAGTCCCACTTCGATTGCCAGGTTCACCGATGTGACCCGGCAGGCTGCGGCCTACCGCGACCGGCGGATCCTGCTGGCCGGCGACGCAGCCCACATCCACCATCCGGCCGGCGGGCAGGGTCTCAACACCGGTGTCCAGGATGCGGTGAATCTGGGATGGAAGCTGGCCCAGGTGGTCAATGGCACGGCTCCCGATACTGTGCTGGACACCTACCACGCCGAACGACACCCGGTAGCCGCCCGTGTTCTGCAGACCACGATGGCGCAGATCGCCCTACTACGCACCGACGTCCGCACCAAAGCATTGCACGACAACATCTCCGAGCTCCTGAGCCTGGATGAGCCGCGCAAACGATATGCCGCGCGCATGTCCGGCCTGGACATCCGCTACGACGTGGGCGACGGACATCCGATGCTCGGCAGGCGGATGCCCGATCTCGAATTGCGCACCGCCACCGGACCGGTCCGCGTCTTCACGCTCCTGCACGATGCCCGCCCGGTGCTGCTCGATCTGGGGCAGCCGGGCGGAGCCGACATCGGCGGCTGGTGGGATCGGGTCAACGTGGTGCGGGCCAGGTACGACGGCATGTGGGAGCTTCCGGTGATCGGTGCGGTGAGCGCCCCAACCGCGGTGTTGATCCGCCCCGACGGGCATGTCGTCTGGGTTGGTCAGGGCTCTTCTGCCGAACTCACCGCCGCGCTCACCACCTGGTTTGGGCCATAGCGGCTGAGCAGGAGGAACATGGCGCCGCCAACCAATGCCGAACCGCCCGCGAGTACCAGGAAACCGTTGAAACTCTGGGATTCTCGCAACATCCGGCTGAGGATGACGGCGCCGAGGGCCGACGAGACGCCGATGGCAGCCGACAGGATGCCCAGCACCGAGCTGTAGATGGAAAGGTCGAATCGTCGTGACACCAGGTAGGCGATCACATCGCCTTCGGCGCCCCATGCCGCTCCCAGGCAGCAGACCCCGGCGATCACCACCGCATAGCTGTCCCACGGCGAGGCGATGAGCAGGCAACCGATCCCAGGCAGTCCCATGGCGATCGCGGCGACGATGTGAGCTGGAAAGCGGTCCAGCGCAAGGCCACACGCGAAGCGCCCGGCGATGACCGCCACCGCGAAGATCGAAACGAGTGCGGCCACGGAATCCCCGGCTCCGACGGAATCCCCGAGCATCACACCGAGCTGTGACGTCGTCACCGAGTGGTAGACGTTGCACAACAGCACACCCGCCAGCAGCATCCAGAACACCGGGTTGCGGGCGATGCGGCGATAGTCGGTGCGGTTCTTGGCTTTTCCGGCCGGGCGCAGGGTGCCTGGCCGTTCGCGGGGGATCAGGATGAGCGCGACGACGCCGAGGACGGCGGTGGTGACAGCGATCGTCACGCAGCCCGCGCGCCACCCGTAGGCGGCATTGATCGCCGACAGCGCGGGCACCCCGATGGCTCCCAGCAGTGGCGGGCCGGAGATCGCGACGGCCAAGGCCAGACCGCGCGCCTTGTCGAACCACGTTGCGACAACCCGGCTGTAGATCGCCGGTGTCGTCGTCACCCCGAGGGCCACGAGTGCCACGCTGATCGCGAAGTACTGCCAGATCGGTCCCGACATCATCGCGAATGCGATCCAGCAGGCCGGAACGCCGATGACGCCGATGGTCGCGACGCGGCGCACGCCTGCGAGATCGGTGAGGCGGCCGTACACCGGCAGGAACACGAACGTGAGCAACGCGATCGCGCCGCCGAGGGCGAAGTCCGAGCGCGACCAGCCGAACGCCGCCAGGAAATGCGGTGCCATCGCGGCATTGGTGTAGGCACTCAGGCTCAGCCCGGCGCTCAGTCCCGCGGTCGCCGCGGCAAGCTGCCGCCAGTTGGCCCTGACCTCGCCGAAGTAGCTCATCGCGGGGCAGCTTAGCCATCCGGCGGTAACACATCGAGGCTCTCCGGACGATCAACGTCGTGACAAGCGTGAAGGGAAATCATTGTGATTGGGCGTCTGGGATCGGTCGTGCTCGCAGCGGGAATCGGGCTGGCCGGGCTGGCCACCGGCACCGCATCGGCCGCGTCTGAGTGCGCAGACTTTCACTGGATCGGCGCCGCCGGATCTGGTCAACGCGATGCGGCGGGCCTGACCGCGAACGGCGGTATGGGCTCGGTGGTGTATCAGTCCTACCAGCAGCTGAAGGCACAGCTGGCCGCCGACGGCCACACGATCGACGCCGAAGCCGTGCAGTACCCCGCGGCACCCGTGCCGTTGGACGGCGGGGTGGGCGGCTGGCTGGGCTTCCTCGGCAGTGTTGGTGACGGCACGGACGCGACCGCCGATCAGTACACGGCGTACACCGAGCGCTGCCCCGGCAGCAAGGTCGTCCTGGCCGGTTACTCGCAGGGTGCGATGGTCGTCCACCGCAATCTGTACAAGCTCGCCGACGATCCCAACTTCGCGGCGGCACTGCTGATCGCCGACGGCGACCGGCTGCCGATCGACACCACGATCAAGCTGGGGTCGACCGCCGTCAGCCAGGGCCGCGGCGAGGGCGTCGCCCAGGAGCACTCGTTCCTCGCGAAGACCAACACCTCAGCGCTCCCGCCGGTGATCGGGACGCGCACCATCAGCGTCTGCGACGTCGGCGATCCGGTCTGCGACTACGACCCCGACGCCAAGGTCACCGATTCGGCCATCGCCATCCACACCGCGTACGCCCCGGCCCTCGGTGGTCCGCACGCCTGGGGCACGCCGCTGTACAGCCTCGTGACTGCCGCCGAGACCGCACCGTCGACGGAGCTGACCGCCCACACCGCCTAATTCCGGGATGAGTTTCTGAGCACCCGTCCGTTCTGGCCGTCAGGGAGCTGTCCGGCCCCCGCAGACGCCAGAAGGGGCTCATCATGAAAATCGTCGTAATCGGTGGCACCGGCCTGATCGGGTCGAAACTGGTGCAGGCGTTGTCCAGTCGGGGTCACGACGCCATTCCCGCCGCACCCTCTACCGGAGTGAACACCCTCACCGGCGAAGGGCTGGCCGACGTGATGGCCGGCGCATCCGTCGTCGTCGACGTCTCCAACTCGCCGGCGCTCGACGACTCGGCGCTCGAGTTCTTCCGCACCGCCACCACCAACCTGCTCACCGCCGAGGCGAATGCCGGGGTCGGCCACCACGTCGCGCTGTCCGTGGTCGGCACCGCCGAACTGGCCCCCCACAGCGGCTATTTCCAGGCCAAGCTCCTGCAGGAGCAGCTGATCAGCGAGGGCCCGATTCCGTTTTCGATCGTGCATGCCACCCAGTTCTTCGAGTTCATGAACACCTTGGCTGATTCGGCGACCGTCGGTGACACCGTGACGTTTCCGCCGGCGTACTTCCAGCCGATGGCCGCCGCGGACGTGGCCGAGGGCGTCGCCATCGCCGCCGTCAATGCGCCGGTGAACGGCATCGTCGAAATCGGCGGTCCGGACATGGTGTTGCTTCCCGACCTCATCCGGACGGCCCTGACCGCGCGCGGCGATGCCCGTACCGTCGTCGCCGATCCCGCGGCCCAGTACTGGGGCATCGACATCGGCGAGCGCACCCTGGTCCCCGGCGCGGGCGCCACCCTGTTCGACACCCGGTTCGAGGATTGGCTGCTCGAGGCGGCCGCCAAGTCCTAGCCCCGGAACAGGGATTTCGGCGCGAAAACGTTCGCTCAGCGGCGGTTTTCGCGCCGAAATCGCTAGGGGGCTACGGGTCCGAGGACTACGGACTACGGGTTTTCCAGGGTCCGGTGGGGCGGCGTGACGGCAAGGCTGAATGCATGACCGCCGAACAATTCGCCCGCGACGCGCAACCCCTCTACGACGCCCTGCTTCGCCGGGCCCGCGGACTGACCAAGACCAACGCCGACGCCGAGGACCTGGTGCAGGACACGCTGCTGAACGCATTCGTCGGATATCACACCTTCCGCGAGGGCACCGACTTCAAGGCCTGGATGTTCCGGATTCTCTACAACCGCTGGGTGAGCACGTACCGCGCCAAGCAGCGTCGGCCCGCGGAGGTGCCTGTCGACGACGTCGCCGAGCGCGACCTCGCCCGCAGCGTGACCCACTCCGCCGAGGCTGAGGCGCTGACCCGGCTGCCCGACCACGAGATCCGCTCGGCGATGGCCACACTGCCCGCGGACTTCCGCACCGCGCTGTTCTACGCCGAGGTTCAGGGACACACCTTCGCCGAGACCGCCACGATCCTGAACATCCCGCGCGGGACCGTCATGTCGCGGGTCTCCCGGGGCAGGCAGCGGCTGCGGGTCGCCCTGGCCGATTCCGCCCACGCACCTGTCGCCCGGATCGCGTGATGGACACCGAACTGACTGGCCAGACGGCCTTGGTCACCGGCGGCACCGCCGGTATCGGACTGGCGTGCGCGCGCCTGCTCGCTGGTGCCGGCGCAGCCGTGACCGTCACCGGCCGAGACCGCCGGCGAGGTGGGGCCGCGATCGAACGGATTCCCGGCAGCCGGTTCATCCCGGCGGACCTTGCGGACCTGGCATCGGTGAGCTCGCTGATCGATCAGGCGGGCGACGTCGACATCCTGGTCAACAACGCCGCGAGCTTTCCCGGGGCGCTCACCGTCGACCAGGACGTCGCGACCTTCGAGACGACGTTCGACACCAACGTGCGGGGCACGTATTTCCTGACCGCCGGCCTGGTGCCGGGCATGCTGCGTCGGCGCCGGGGCAGCATTGTCAACGTCACGTCGATGGTCGCGTCCAAGGGTGTTGGCGGGGCGTCGACGTACGGCGCCTCCAAGGCCGCTGTCGAATCACTGACCCGCTCGTGGGCAGCCGAATTCGGCTCTCATGGGGTCCGCGTCAACAGTGTCGCGCCCGGACCCACCAAAACCGAAGGCGTTGAGGCGCAATGGGGCGACACCAACGACGAACTCGGTCGCGCACTGCCACTGGGCCGCACGGCAACGCCTGAGGAGATCGCCCAGGCGGTGCTCTTCCTCGCCTCACCACGTTCGAGCTTCATCACCGGCTCGACCCTGCACGCCGACGGCGGCGGAACCGCCGTCTGAATCCGAAGGAGAACCACAATGTCGAAAACCCATGACCCGCAGTGGGAGAACGCCCTGACCGTCGTGCAGGAAGTGCATCCGCCGTTCATCCCCGAGGGTGCCGACGTGATGACAGTCGTCATCGAATACCCGCCCGGCAGCGCCGGCGCCCCACCCCACCGCCACCCCAGCGGTCCCGCGTTCGGCTACATGCTGGAAGGCGAGATGCTCTTTGAACTCGAAGGGCAGCCACCTCGTGTCATCCGCGCGGGCGAAGCGTTCTGGGAGCCCGGTGGTGATGTCATCCATTACTCGGACGCCAACAACCGAGACGACGTCAAGAGCCGGTTTCTCGTCACGATGGTGTGCGTTCCGGGACGACCGATGCTCGAACTGGTCAACGACGACGAACTGGCCGCCCGCGCTCATCTGCGCGTGTCGGCTTCCGGAAGGGAGTGAAATCCGATGTCACGCATCCTGCTTCAGACGACGATCACCGCGAACCCCGATGATTGGGATATCGCCCGCTTCTCGCTGCTGGCCGCCGAACTGCGGGCAGCCGGCCACGATGTGATCGCCCGCAACCGTGCCCGCCGCGGCGACGATCCGGTGCTCAGCCACGTCGATGATTGGGGCTTCGACCTACTGTGGCTGATGGCCGTCGACACCGGTGACGGCCTGACCGACGCCGAAGCCGATGCCGTCACACGTTTTCGGCGCAACGGGTGTGGCGTGCTCACCGCTCGCGACCACCAGAACCTGGGCTGCTGCCTGGCCCGGTTGGGATCGCTGGGGCAGATCAACGAGTTTCAGGACATCACCGTCGACCAGAGCCACCTCTGCGACGACCAGGACACCCCGACGATCTCCTGGCCCAACTATCACTCCGGGGCCAATGGCGACTACCAGCCGGTGTCGGTTGACGAGCCGGTGCACCCACTGTTGCGCACCACCCGGACGGTGAGCGGGCGGATCGAATGGTTCCCGGCCCACCCCCACGAGGGGGCCGTGGTGGCCGACGGACCGTGCGCCACGGTGGTGGCCCGGGGCCGAAGCAGCGCCAGTGGCCGCCACTTCAACCTCGCGGTCGCGCTCGACGGTGAGACGCCAGACGGCATACCGATCGGGCGGGCGGTGGCCGAGTCGACCTTCCACCATTTCGCCGACTACAACTGGGATTTGGACTCCGGCGCGCCGTCATTCGTCAGCGAGTCACCCGGCACCCAGATCCGCGAGGACCCGACCCGGTTGGTGATCTTCAAGGATTACGTCCGCAACCTCGCCGACTGGTTGCATCCGAACACCGCAGCCGGCGCTGAGGTGGGCCGCGTGACCCAAGCCGCCTTGTCGTAGTCTGACGGCCGGGTGCGTGAAACACAGGAGGCAGCAGTGGCCGACCACGAAGTCAAGATGATCATCCTGTCGACCGACAATCTGGATGAGTCGATCACGTTCTACCGCGACACCCTGGGCATGGGCGTGAAATTCAGCGACGGCACCCATTTCGCCGCGCTCGACGGCGGTCCGATCACCCTCGCGCTGGCCACGGAGATCGACCACCCGATCCCCGGGCAGGTCGTGGTGGGGATCAAGACCGCCGACGTCGACGCCGCGGCCAAGGCCGTCGAGGCCGCCGGCGGGGGCATCGTCAAGGGCCCGTACGACGACGCGCACGAGCGGCGCGCGGTGGTCTACGACCCCAAGGGCAACGGACTGGTCTTCTACAGCCCGCTGGCACCCAAGTAATTCGCCACCTCGACGAGGCGCGTTCCCAACGCGGTGACGCGGCGCATGGGCAGCGGCACGAACGGGTGCACCGCCAGGATCAGCGCCACCCGCCCGCCGTCGCCGAACACGGGTGCGCAGATCGAGGCGATGGGTTGCGGCCTTGGCGCCGAGTCGTTTTCGGGTAGCAGGCCGATGGTGGCGCACTCGACCAGAAGTTGGTCGAGCATGGCCCCGACATGGGCGGGCACATCGTCGCGAAGGGCGCCGACCAGCTGGGTCATCTGACCGAGCGCCTGGGTGGTCCAGTCGACGTCGAATCCGCGTTCGCGGGTGCGGATCAAGACCCGTTCCAGCCGTTCGGCCAGCTCGGGATTCGCTGAGCCGGAGCGGGCGATCCATGCGGTTTGTTCCGCGGGGGTGTCCCAGGCCGCGAAGGCGACCCCGAACGGCGGGGCGTAAGCGATCCGCTCACCGGGCGGGGGATGAGAACCGGTGTCGCCCCCTTCGAACGCGGTGATCACCAGACTGTCACCCACGCGTTCGACAACCGAAGCTGCATAACCCAATTCAGCGGACAGCTCGACGACGGCGGCGTGTGCGGCGTGCGCCAGCGGCCGCACCGCATCGGTGCGCGCGGCCACGACGGCCAGGGCGGGACCGAGGCGAAACGCCTTACCCGCGGGATCGCGGGTGACCCACCCGCGGTCGCTGAGCGTCTTGAGAATCGAATGCGCGGTGGCCTGGGTCAGGTCGAGCTCGCGGACGATGTCCGAGAAGCGCAGCTGCTCGTTACCCGGCCTCGCGAGCAGCTCGACGACATCGAGGACACGTTCGGTGGGCGCGGACGTCGTGCCTTTCATCCTTGACTCCGGCGGTCGCTGTTCCTACTGTCATTTTGAATGGTCGAGATCCTATCTCGAATATACGAGAAAATGAAGTGAGGTGCGCGGTGCGCGCAGCGGTGTTGCGAGGCGGCAAGCTCGAGGTCCGGGAGACCGACGATCCGCAGCCCGGGCCCGGCGAACTGCTGCTGCGCACGTTGAGCACCGCGATCTGCGCATCAGACGTGCACTTCATGGACCACCCCCAACTCAGCGTGGACGACCCCACCGGGCGGTCGCTGTATGACGCCGAGCGGGACATCGTGCTCGGCCACGAGTTCGTCGGCGAGGTCATCGCCCGCGGGCCCGGATGTAGCGACCAGTTCCCGATCGGCGCGCGAGTGACATCGATCCCGATCCGGCTGGTGAACGGCGGAGCCGACGGCGCCCGCATCATCGGCCAGCACCCTGAGGCGCAGGGCAGCTTCGCCGAGCTCGTCGTAGTCGCCGAGGCGATCGCCCGGGTTGTGGATGGCGACGTGTCCAGTGACGCCGCCGCTCTGGTCGATGCCTTCGCGGTCGGCGAGTTCTATGTGCGGGCGGCACGGGTGGAGCCCGGTGAGATCCCGATCGTCATCGGGGCGGGTGCGATCGGCCTGTCGGCGGTAGCCGCGCTCGCTGCGCGTGGGATCGACCCGATCGTCGTGTCCGACTATCAGCAGGACCGCCGCGAGCTGGCTCGCGATGCTTTCGGTGCCCATGTCGTCGTCGACCCCGCGCAGACGTCCCCGTTCGACGTCTGGCGTGAGCTGCGCGCCGAACGCAACCTGTGGGGACCGGCCGTCGTCTTCGAATGCGTCGGCGCCGCCGGGCTGATCCAAAAGCTCGTGGAATCCTCGGACATGGGCACCCGGATCTACTGTGCCGGTGGCTGGTACACCGGCGACACCCTCGACATCACGTCCGCTACCCGGCAAGGCGTGACCATTCAATTCGGTGGCGGGCCCATGCCACAGGACTGGTACGGGACGCTGGATGCGATTGCCGCCAAGCGCCTCGACCCCCTGCCCAGCGTGGGTACGATCGTGACCCTCGACGAGGTACCCGACGCCATCGACCTGGCCCGGCGCTCTGAAGGTCCGCCGCGCATCATCGTGCACCCGAACGGAGAAACCGCATGAGCGAACTGCAAGACCGCCAGGACATCTCGGATCTGCTGATCCGTTACGCCACCGGGATCGACCGCCGCGACTGGGACTTGTTCCGGACGGTTTTCACCCCCGACTGCCAACTCGACTATGGCGTGATCGGGGTGTGGGACGGGGTCGAGGCGGTCACCGAATTCATGGACGTCGCTCACCGCGAGGCCGGATATCTCATGCATCGGATCAGCAACATCGTGATCGATGTGCAGGGCGATCGTGCGGCGACCCGCTGCTACGTCGATGCCTGGATCATGGCTGCTGACAACAATTCTGGTGTGAACGCCAAGGGCTTCTACGACGACGAGATTGTGCGTACCGATGCCGGCTGGCGCATCGCGCGACGTACGTTCACCACGGTGCAGGTGGTGTACTGATGACGGACTTCTCGGAGAAGTACGGACCTTGGGCGCTGGTCGCGGGAGCCTCCGACGGCGTGGGTGCGGCCTTCGCCGAGGAGTTGGCCGCGCGCGGGCTCAACGTGGTGCTGCTGGCCCGGCGACAGGCGGTGCTCGACGAGGTCGCCGCAGGTATCCGTGACCGGCACGGTGTCCAAACCAGAACGCTGGCAGTCGATCTCGCCGCCCCAGGGGCCGCGGCAACCGTCGCGGACGGCACCGGGGATCTCGACGTGGGGTTCCTGGTGTACTGCGCGGGCGCCGACCCGGACTTCCGGCATTTCCTGTCCAATTCGATCGAGGCGGCCGAAGCGATGGTCCAACGCAATTGCGTTGTACCCATGCAGCTTTGCCATCATTTCGCCGCCGGAATGGTGGAGCGGGGCCGGGGCGGCATCGTGGTATTCGGTTCCGGGGCGGGCTTCATCGGCGGCCCGAACATGGTGGCGTACGGGGCATCGAAGGCCTTCGACATGGTCTTCGCCGAAGCCCTGTGGAGTGAACTGCGCGACAAGGGCGTCGACGTGATCGGCCTGATCCTCGGCAAAACCGACACGCCCGCGCTGCGCAAGCTCGAACACCAACGGGGCACGCTCGCGTCCGAAGACGAGTCCCCGGCCGACGCGGTGCCCGTGAGCGATGTGGTCGAGGAAGCGTTCGCCAATCTGACGAACGGGCCGACAGTCCTTGTCGGCGAGCAGATGCGTGGTGTCGGGCAACTGTTGGCTTCGATGAACCGCAACGACGCCGCGCGAATGATGGCGGAGATGATCTCCACGGCAATGGGTGCGGACTGAGCCAGTCCCACCACGGGGATGTTTACCGATCGCGGATCTGGATAGCTAATAGCGGTACCAGGCACGTCGCTATCAACGCACGATTGGAGCACACGCCATGAGGTTGACCCATATTGTCGCCGGAGCCGCTGTGGCCGGTGGATTGGCTGCCAGCGCACTGGGATTGAGCGCCGCCACCGCAGGCGCCGACCCGGGATGGACGCCCCCGCCGGGGCCGGTTCAGCCCGCACTGCCGCCTGCTGGTCCGGATGCGGGTAGCCCGCCGGCCTGGGCGCCGCCGAAGCCAGTCGACCCCACTTGGGCCGCCGGAAACAAGCAGGTGTGGGACGAGGGCTGGAATCACTGGGGCGTGTGGGTGAACAACGTCTTCATTCCCACCTACTGATCTGCGCCTGACGCCGCGGGGTGCCATCTGATCGCCTGGATGGTGGCACCCCGCGGCGTCGTCGTGTGACTGCTGCTTATGGTGCAACGGTGACGATCACTTACGACGAGGCACTGCGGGATCAGGTTCGCGGTCATCTGGCCGGTCATGACCGCCGCGCGGCGACCGACCCCACCAAGCGGCATGCCGCCGTCGCGATCGTGCTCGTCGACTCCGATACCGGCGAAGACCGGGTGGATCCGGCGCCCGTCGACGATTGGATCGCGGGCAGGCCGATGGAGCCCGGTCTTGACGGGCGGATGGTCGGGGTATCCGGTGGCGCGGCATTCTTTCTGT
The DNA here is from genome assembly GCA_004362315.1 of Mycobacterium sp. BK086. Taxonomy (GTDB): domain Bacteria; phylum Actinomycetota; class Actinomycetes; order Mycobacteriales; family Mycobacteriaceae; genus Mycobacterium. The sequence continues at coordinate 851,668 of SNWL01000004.1, read as the reverse complement.
GCCGCAGGGCATCTCGGCTCAATGCTCACGCAGCGCAGTGGGCGTTGCCCGGCGGCCGGCTGGATCCGGGTGAAACCGTCGTGGAGGCGGCGCTGCGGGAACTCGACGAAGAGGTCGGTGTGCGGCTGTCGGAATCGTCGGTGCTGGGGCTGCTCGACGACTATCCGACCCGGTCGGGCTACATCATCACGCCGGTGGTGATCTGGGGCGGTGGGCGACTGGATCCGCGGCCGGCGCCCGACGAGGTCGTCGCGGTCTACCGCGTGGGGCTGCACCAGCTGCAGCGGCCGGATTCGCCGCGTTTCATCACCATCCCCGAAAGCCCCCGTCCGGTGGTTCAGATGCCGCTGGGCAACGACCTCATTCACGCGCCGACCGGGGCGGTCCTGCTGCAACTGCGATGGCTGTGTCTGGAAGGCCGCCACGACCCGGTCGACGAGCTCGAGCAGCCGCTGTTCGCCTGGAAGTGACTTGCCCCTGAAACGCAAGTACCGCGCGGCCAGGGCGACCGCGCGGTACTTGGAAACGAGTTGTCAGGAGGGCGGGTAAACGCCCATGTCCTTGGCCTTTTCGGTCTTCCAGAAGATCTCTGAGATCTTGTCGATGGTCGCGAGCAGCTTCTCGGCCTCGGCGACGTCGGTCGACTTCTTGACCTCACCGGCACCGTGGATGCCGTCCCAGAACAGCTGGTGCAGCTCGGGGAATTCCTTGAAGTGAGCCGGACCGAAGAAGTCGGCCCACAGCACCATCAGGTGATGCTTGACCTCTTCGGCGCGCTGCTCCTTGATGATGATCGCGCGCGTGCGGAAGTGGTCGTCGTCGGAGTCGTTGTACTTCTTCAGCGTCTTGAGGCAGGACAGGGCCTCGATCTTGGCCTGAGCGGGGTCGTAGACGCCGCAATACAGGTCGCAGTGGGCATGGGCAGGGGTGGCGTTGGCGAAGAGTCTCTGCAGCATGGGCCCTAACTTACCCTTTCAAGATGGGCGAAAACCATGGGTACCGTCACTGGCCGCTGCGCCGGTTTCTGGTGGTCGAGGACTCGATGCGCCCGACGCTATCCCCAGGTGACGGTGTGTTGTCGGTTCGGGGCGGCACGCCCAGGCCGGGCCAGTTGCGGGTGTTCCCCGATCCGACGTCGACGCGGTGGCTCATCAAGCGCGTCGGTGAGGTGCAGGGGCGCGGCAGGGCGGCGACTTTCCAAGCGTGCTCGGACAACCCGCATGCCACCGATGTCGTCGACTCGCGCCAATTGGGCTGGGTGCCTGCCGCCGGTTCGTATCGGGTGGTGTGGACGGTGCGCGGTCGCGATCGCTGAGTGCGAGTTTCGCTGGCGCGCTTTGGAGGTACCCGTGCGCCATGGGTATCTCAGACAAGATCAGCAACAAGGTCGACGACGTCGCGGGTAAGGCCAAGGAAGGCCTCGGCAAGGCCGCCGGCGACAAGAGCACCGAGAACGAGGGCAAGATCGACCAGGCCAAGGCGAGCCTGAAGGACGCCGGCGAGAAGGTCAAAGACGCCTTCAAGAATTAAGCATGGAACTGCGCAACGAACCACCACCCACACCGGTCGACGCGACGAAGGCGACCGAGGAACAGCGCGTTCTGCAGGAACAGCTGGATCACCGGAACGACGATCCCGATGCACCGGGTCGGCACGAAAGCAGACACCAGGTCGCCGACGAGACGTAGTCCGTCGGCCAGACTGGACCAGTGCCCATTGGACTGATCTGCGCCATCCCCCAGGAACTCGACCACCTACGCGCGCTGCTGATTGAAGTGGTCCCTGTTCAGGTGGCCCATACCGAATTCATCAGCGGGACATTGGACGGGTGTGATGTCGTGCTGGCCGGCTCGGGTATGGGGAAGGTGAACAGCGCGCTCGTCGCGACCGTTCTCGCCGACCGGTTCGGTTGCGGCGCAATCGTTTTCTCGGGCGTCGCCGGTGGTCTCGATCCGCAGCTGCACGTCGGTGATGTGGTGATCGCCGACCAGGTGATCCAGCACGACGCCGGGCTGATCGAGGACGACGGGCTGCAGACCTACCAGGCCGGGCACGTGCCGTTCATCAACCCGACCGACCGGCTCGGCTACCGGGTCGACGAGAATCTGCTGGCACAACTTCGCGAGCGGCTCGCAGACTTCACGCTGCCGGCGGCGGCAATCTGGTTCGGCACCGTGCTCTCCGGTGATCAGTATCTGCACAGCGATGCGACCAGAGAACAGTTACAGCGCGATTTCGGCGGGCTTGCGGTGGAGATGGAAGGCGGCGCCGTCGCCCAGGTTGCCGAGGCGTTCGGGGTGCCCTGGCTGGTCATCCGGGCGCTGTCAGATCTCGCCGGGCATGACTCTCGCTTCGACTTCCTCGCGTTCGTCGACGAAGTCGCCGCCTCCTCCGTCGCCATTCTGCGGCACTTGTTGCCGGTGCTCAGTCCATTCGCCCGGCGTCGACCAGCCGGATAACCGCGACGCCCTCCTCGTCGGAGGCGTCCAGATCGACCTCGGCGTCGAAACCCCAGTCGTGATCGCCGGCCGGGTCGTCGAGAATCTGCCGTACCCGCCACACCCCGGGTTGCCGGTCGATGATCAGCAGGGCAGGACCGCGGGCGTCGGCACCGGTGCCGACATCGTCGTGCTCGGCGAAATAGTCGTCGACGACCTGTTCCCATCGCTCGCTCGTCCACCCGGAGGCGCGATCCAGCTCCCCGAGGTCATCTGCGCGCCGCCGCGCGAAGAGCTCCACCCGCCGGAACAGCGCATTGCGGACCATCGCGGTGAATGCCCGCTCGTTACCGGTCAGCGGACGCGGGCGGGTCGGCACCGCGACCGGAACGTCGTGCGGCTGGTCGGGGTTGGTGAGCTGCTCCCACTCGTCGAGCAGGCTCGAATCCACCTGGCGGACAAGCTCTCCGAGCCATTCGACGATATCGGTGACCTCATCGGTCCGGGCGGCGGCGGGCACACCTGACCGCAGCGCCTTGAAGGCGTCGGAAAGATAGCGCAGCACAGCGCCTTCGGATCGGGTCAGGCCGTACACGCTGACGAACTCGCGGAAGGTGAACGCGCGCTTCCACATCTCGCGTACGACGGCCTTCGGAGACGGCGTGGCGTCGGCGGCCCAGGGGTTGGTCTGCAAATACACCTCATAGGTGTGCCGCAGCAGGTCGTCGAGCGGCTTGGGGTAGGTGACGTCGTCGAGCAGTTCGATGCGTTCGTCGTACTCGATGCCCTCGGCCTTCATCGCGGCAACAGCCTCGCCCCTGGCCTTTTTCAGCTGTGCGGCCAGGATCGGACGCGGGTCCTCCAGGGTCGCCTCGATCACCGAAACAACATCCAGCGCATACGTTTCCGATGCCGCGTCGAGCACATCGACCGCAGCGAGGGCGAACGTCGACAGCGGTTGGTTGAGGGCGAAGTCGGGAGGGAGGTCGACGGTGAGCCGATACCGCCGCCCGTCGGGTTCGGGTTCGGGTAGCCGTTCCAGCACGCCGGCCTGCAGCAGGGAGCGTGCAATGCCGACCGCCTCGCGGATGTGCTGGAGCTGGCGCTTGCGTGGCTCGTGGTTGTCGGTGAGCAGCCGCCGCATCGCCAGAAACGGGTCACCGGGACGGTCGACGACGTCGAGGATCATCGCTGTCGACACCCGCATATTGCTCGTCAACGGCTCAGGGGCGGCGTCGATCAAGCGGGTCATCGTCGACTCGCTCCACGGCACCATGCCCTCAGGAGCTTTACGGCGCACCAGCTTTCGTCGCTTCTTCGGATCGTCGGCGACCTTGGCGAACTGTTTGAGGTTCTCCACCTCGTGGTCGGGTGCCTGCACGACGACGGTTCCGGCGGTGTCGTATCCCGCCCGGCCGGCTCGACCGGCGATCTGGTGGAACTCGCGGGCGTTGAGCAGCCGGGTCCGGGTGCCGTCGTACTTGGACAACGCCGAGAACACCACAGTTCGGATCGGCACGTTGATCCCGACACCCAGGGTGTCGGTGCCGCAGATGACCTTCAGCAGTCCCGCTTGCGCCAGCTGTTCCACCAGCCGCCGGTATTTGGGCAGCATGCCCGCGTGGTGGACGCCGATCCCGTGCCGGACCAGTCGCGACAACGTCGACCCGAACGTCGTGGAGAACCGGAAGCCACCGATGAGATCGGCGATCGCGGCCTTCTCCTCCTTCGCGCTCACGTTGACGCTCATCAACGCTTGCGCCCGTTCCAGTGCCGAGGCCTGGGTGAAGTGGACGACGTAGATCGGCGCCTGCTTGGTGTCGAGCAGGTCGCCGATCGTCTCGTGCATCGGTGTGGTCGCGTAGCTGTAGTACAGCGGGACCGGCCGCTCGGCATCGGCCACGAGCGCCGTCGGCCTGCCGGTGCGGCGGGTCAGATCCTCGCGCAGGAACGTGACGTCACCGAGCGTGGCCGACATCAGCAGGAACTGGGCGTGGGGGAGCTCGAGCAGCGGCACCTGCCAGGCCCAGCCGCGGTCGGGATCGCCGTAGAAATGGAACTCGTCCATCACCACCAGGCCGATATCCGCAGCGGCGCCCTCGCGCAGCGCGATGTTGGCCAGGATTTCGGCGGTGCAGGCGATGACCGGGGCATCGGAGTTCACCGCGGCGTCGCCGGTCAGCATGCCAACGTTCGCCGCGCCGAACACGTCGCAGAGCGCGAAGAACTTCTCGCTGACCAGTGCCTTGATCGGGGCGGTGTAGTAACTGCGATCGCTCGCTGCCAGCGCCGCGTAGATGGCACCGGTGGCCACCAGCGACTTGCCCGAGCCGGTCGGCGTCGCCAGCACCACATTCGCGCCGCTGACCAGTTCGATCAGTGCTTCCTCTTGCGCCGGGTACAGCGTGGTGCCGCGAGATTGCGCCCATGCGGCGAAGGAGGCGAACACCTCGTCGGGGTCGTCACGCAATGCGCGCAGTGCCGACAGATCGCTCGGGCTGATGGGCGTAGATATGCCCGTCAGGCTACCGGCGCGTCAGCGCCGGATTCCGGCGCACAGCCGTTCCCAGTTGCTCGACGCGATGCTGTCCCGGTCCTCATCGCTGAGGTCGGCGTGCTCCAGGAACAGCCGCGCACCCGAGTCGCCGGCGAATTGATACGGATAGTCGGTGGCGAACATGACCCGTTCGGCGCCCACGACGTCCACCGCCCAGCGCAGATAACGCTGACTGAACACCCCGCCCGGCGTGACGAACACATTGGTGCGGAAGTAGTCGGAAATGGGCCGGCTCAGTCTCGCGGCCGCCGAGAGGTTGTCGATCCGGTCGAGATAGAACAGCACCATCTCGCCCCAATGTCCAAGGATCACTTGAAGATTGGGGAAGCGGTCGAATACCCCGGCAAGGATCAGCCGCAGGATCTGAACCCCGGTGTCGAAATGCCAGCCAACACCAAACCTGGCGAAGGCGTCGTCGACGGTGTCGGTGAATCCGCTGTAGTACGCCGCGCGCACACCCGGTACGGGTTCCTGCGGGTGCAGGTAGAGCGGCGCGTTGAGGGCGGCGGCGGCCTCGAAGATCGGCCAGAAGCGGGACTCGTCCAGGGTGTGGTCGCCGCTGCGCGGAAACACCATCGCACCGTTGAGCCCGAGCTCGGTGACCGCACGTTCCAGCTCGCGGGCAGCCCGGGTCGGTGCCGATGCCGCCAGCGTGGCAAAACCCTGGAACCGGTCGGGGTGCTCACGAACCACCTCGGCGATCGTGTCGTTGGTGGTGCCCTGCAGCAGCGTGGCGGCATCGGGTTGCAGGTCTTGCACACCCGGTGTCGACAACGACAGCACCTGTACGTCGAGACCGGTCGCGTTCATCGCGTCGAGGCGGTGATCACCCAGTTCGGTGAGGTGGCGTTTCAGGTCGCTGGGTGTCGCGGCATCCCAGCGTTGCAGCACCTCCGTGGTGGCGAAGTGCTCCTCAAGTCCGATCGTTCTCATGGTTTCGGGTGTACGCCCGGTTTCTGGGAGGACTCCCAGCGAGGCCGAACGGTTCACAGATCGTCTTGGCCCAGCCCTACGCGCCCGTCGATGAGTTCCCGGGCCGCGTCCAGATGTCCGAGATGACGGGCGGTCTCCTCGATCATGTGGAGCACGATGAACCGCACGTCGACGATCAGTTCGTCGTGGTATCCGTGACGTCCGCGGGGCGGGGCCGACAGCGGCGTACTGCGCAGCGCCCGGTTGGCCGCGTCGACGGTTGTCCGATAGAAGGCCAGCACCGTACCGGCTGACCGGTCGCTGACGAACGGCCCTTGGGGCTCTTCACTTTCCGGCCACGGCAGTGGCTCGGCGGTTCCGAGCGCGACCTCCTGAAACCAATGCCGCTCGGCCCGCCCGAGGTGCTCGATCAGTCCGAGCGGAGTCCACCCCGATGGCAGCAGCGCGGTGCGCAACTGGTGGTCATCGAGATCGGCGACGACCTGGAGTACGCGGCGGCGTTGGTCGTCCAGGAAGGCCAGGAGCGACGCGTCGCCAGGTGTCATCGCCCAATCCTGGCGCTATTGCGGGTGTGTCGCCAGATACTCGCCGACGGGGATCGGCACGTCCGAGTCGTAGCCGATCGGCAGGACGACGTCACCGTCGACGGTCACGCAGTACACATCCCAGCGGTAGAAACCGGCGAAGGAGGCGGGATCGTTGGCGAGCACCGCCGCGTAGTCCTTGACGGCCGCCACGTACTGGTCGGCGTGGTTGTAGCGGTAGATCGCGTGATCGGGATCGGCGGCGAAATTGTTGGCAGCCAGATAGCGGCCGGCGGCCATGATGCTGTCGCGTGGCGAGCGGATGTCGCCGCCGTCGGCGTAGGCGGCGAAGGTCGACGGCAGGAATTGCATCGGGCCGTCCGCGCCGGCCGTGCTGAAACCCACGATGCTGCCGAACCGCGTTTCGATCAGGTTGATCGCCGCCAGGTAGTTCCAGCCGACGCCACTGGCCGATTCGGCTTCGCGGTAGTAACCCAGCAACTCGTCGGCCGGGGCAGGCGCCACAATGCGCCAGGCCGGCAGCGTGTCCCGCAGGTGGGCCATCGCGGCGAGTTGGCGGCGGGCGTCGACATTGCGGTCGTAGGCCTCGCCCAGTGCGGCCGGGATCTTGGGGCGGATGATGTCGTCCCACTCGGGGTGGCGCCCGATGGCGCGGTAGGCGACCTGCTGGCGCCGGGCCGCGGCCACCAGCGCGGCCTCGGGTGTCGACGGGTCGCGGATCGCCAACTCGTCGGCCACCAGGTCGTCGGCGATCTGAGCCGGTTCGGATGCCAGCCGGGGTTGGGCACCGGCCGGTGCGGCGTCGGGAGCCGTTGTCGAGTCCAGCGGCGCGGCGGGCACCGACGATGCGGGGGAGTGCGGCGCCGTCGAAGCCACCGGAGGCGCTGGCGACGGGGCGCAGGCACCGACTGTGAGCAGCACCGATACGGCCGCGAAGGTCTGCATTCGGGTGCGCACTGCTGCAGTCTGTCGTACCGCGTCCAGCAGCACCACAGAATCGGTCTGGGATGATGGGGTGATCATGCGGATAGATGTCACGTTCGTCGCGACCGGAGTGCTTGGCGTGGCCGCGACGGCGGCAATCGCGCTGGGAGCGGCCGGGATGACGGCCTCGACTCCGCGAATCACGTTGGCCGACAACACCGTCAGCGTCGACCCGCCGGCCGTTGCCGCCGGGGACGGGTCGCTGGCCGACGGTCAGATCCTGACCCCCTTCGACGTGCAGAACCCGGCCGTCGGACGCCTCGATCCGCTGCTGCTCACGGCGATCCAGCAGGCGGCCACCGCGGCGTCGGCCGAGGGCATCACCATAACCATCACGTCCGGTTGGCGCTCCCCGGAGTTCCAGCAACGTCTGCTGGAGGGCGCCATCGCCCAGTACGGCAGCTTCGCCGCGGCCCGCCAGTACGTGCAGACCGCGGATGCATCCAAACACGTCATCGGCGAGGCGGTCGATGTCGGCGGTGTGGGCGCTGACCAGTGGCTGATCGCCAACGGCGCGCGGTTCGGGCTGTGCCGGATCTATGCCAACGAGCTGTGGCATTTCGAGCTGGCCACCGACGCCGCGGGAAACTGCCCGGCGCTGCTGCCGAACGCCGCCGGCTGATTCCGCCCCCGTGCTCGGCCAGGCGTAGTTTGATCGGCTTATGAGGAGTCTGGACGAAATTCGCACCGCGCTGCAGGCCTGCTACACCGCTATCGAGGACCTGTGCGATGAGCTGACCGACGCCGAGTGGGAGGCACAGTCGCTGTGCCCGGACTGGGACATGCGCGGGGTGGTCCAGCACGTCGCGAGCATCGAAGCCGTCATGACCGGCTGGCTACCGGAGGACGTCGCCACTCCACCACCGTTCGAGAAGGCGGCGGAGTTCCTGGCCGGCACCGACGATCCGGCGGTTCTGGTCGAGAAGGTGCGCGCCGTCTTTGCCGCCAGGCGGCGCGACCTGAGCGCGCTGACCGATGCCGACCTCGACCGGCCGTCCTGGATGCCCGTCGGCCCCGGTACCTACGGCCGGTTCCTGGAGATCCGGGTCTTCGATTTCTGGGTGCACGTGCGCGACATCACGATTCCGTTGGGTCGTCTCACCGACGACGGCGGCCTGCCGGCAGAGCTGGCGTTGGCTCAGGTGGAGAGCTCGATCGGCTACATCGCCGGCAAGAAAGTGGGTGTCCCCGAGGGCAGCAGCCTCGCCTTCCAGCTGGTCGGGCCGGTCGTTCGGGAGATCGACGTCGCGGTCAACGGGCGCGCCAAACAGGTTGACCGCCTGGACAATCCGACCGCCACATTGACGACTGATTCCACGACGTTTGTCATGCTCGCCTGCGGGCGTATCGATCCGCAGGCCCAGATCGACTCCGGTGCCGTCAGCTGGTCCGGTGACGCCGAGCTCGGTGAGCGGGCCGCCCGCAATCTGCGGTTCACGATGTGACCGGGCCTCAGTTCGTCGACTTCCATTTCGACGTCATGTGCCCGTACGCCTACCAGACGTCGCGCTGGATCCGCGAGGTGCGCGACCGCACCGGGTTGGTGGTGAACTGGCGGTTCTTCAGTCTCGAAGAGATCAATCGCCAAGAGGGCAAGAAACATCCGTGGGAGCGGGAGTGGTCCTACGGCTGGTCGATGATGCGGATCGGCGCGCTGATGCGGCGCCGATCGATGGCCGACGTGGAGGCCTGGTACCAACGAGCCGGCCGAGCCCTGCACGTTGACGGGCTCAAGCCGCACGAACCGGCGGTGGCCCGCCATCTTCTCGACGAACTCGGTTTCGATCCGGGATTGGTCGATGCGGCGATCGCCGACCCCACGACCGGTGATGAGGTACTCGCCGATCACCAGCGCGTGGTGGCGGCTGACGGCTATGGCGTGCCGACGCTGTTCTTTCCCAATGGGCAGTGCCTTTTCGGGCCGGTGCTCATCGACCCGCCGACCGGGGACGCCGCGGTTCGGCTGTGGGATGCCGTCGTCGCATGGACGGAATTCCCGCACCTCTACGAGCTGCAGCGGCCCAAGACATCCGGTGACCTGCAGGCGATCGCCGAGACCTTCCAGCCGTATCTGCAGGCGCGCGACTGGGTTTCGATCAATCGGGGTGAAGTGATCAGCTTCGGCGACTAAAGCCGGGTGTCGTTGTCCGAGTCCTTGTCGTCGCGGTCACCTACCGCGGGGTCGGACAACGACAACCGGAAGATCAAGGACAACAACCACAGGATGATCACCGCGGAGATGACGTCGAACCATTGGAACGGATAGAACGCGCCATCGATCGAGAGCACCAAAATGACCTCGACCAACCCGAACACCACCAGAAACGCGCCGATACGCCAGCGGCTGAGGCCTCGATGTCGTTGTGTGCGGCGCAATTCCACCGCCAGGGTGAGCAGGAGAAGCGGCATCACCTGGGCCAGCGTGGCCGCGGTCTTACTGTCCACCAGGACGATGGTTGTGGGGTGCGCCATGCGTTGACCTCCTGTCAATGGCAGTGTGCCACGCATGCGTATCAACCAGATCATCGCCGACCTGGTGGTCACCGACCTCGAGGCGGCGAAAAGCTTCTACACCGACTACCTCGGGCTGACCACCGAGGAATTCAACCTCGGCTGGGTCGCCCGCTATACCTCACCCGAGACCGGGGCCAATGTTCAGTTGCTCACCAGGGACGAGACAGCAGCGGAGGCACCCGTCGTCTCGGTGCTGACCGAGGATGTCGACGAGGCCTACCACCAAGCCTGTGAGCGTGGCTATGAGATCGTTCACCCGCTGACGACGGAACCGTGGGGAGTGCGGCGATTCTTCGTGCGCGACCCCAGCGGGAATGTGCTCAATGTGGTGGGCCACCCACGCTAGTGGGATGCGAGCAGCACGATCAGCTCGGCCTGCACCTCACCGAACAGAAAACCCAGCGCGGCACCGAGGACGACGATGATCCACTCGTCGTCCTTGAAAGCCGGGCGCAGCAGATTCTCGTAGGCCTGCGAGTCGAGTTCACGCATCTTCTCGACCATCATGTCTTCGAGCCCGAGCCGCTCCTCGAAGTAGCCTTCGATATAGCTCGAGGTCTCGGGAAGCTTCTCGATGATGGACGCGGCGATCTGCTGCTTCATCTCCTGGTATTGGCGGCTGCCGACCGCATTGATCACCCGGACGGCCTTGCCGAGCTGGGCGTCGATGGTGTTGCTGATCTCGGTCTGAATGAGATCGAAGAACTTGTCCGACATCGGCCCGGTCAGCAGGCTCTCCATGATGGCCTTCGGGGTGAAGATCTCGCGCGCCATCAACGCCGCGTAGCCCTTGATCACGTCTTCGCGCTCGGCCTGAAAGACGCCCTGCCACTTGATGCCGGGGAATACGGTGCGCCGTTCCAGCGGCCGGAAAATCATCTGCAGCGCAACGAAATCGGTGAGGCCACCGGTCAGTAGACCGAAAGCCGGAAGTGTCCAGACCCACCCCGTCAGGCCGAACACCACAACTTGCACGAGGCCGATGATGAGGCCGAACCACAGGCCGGCTCTGATGAGGAACTTGAACGCCGACTTGCCGATGTCTTGAAAGACGCGGTTCAGCTTGACCTTATCGCGCACCAGGTTCGTCACGACCATGTGTTTGATGTCGAAGATCTGGTCGACCCGGCCCCGCAACTCGTCGAACATGCCGCGCGTGGCCGCCGGGATCCGGTTGGTCACGTTGGCGACGACGAGGTCCTTCACCTGATCTGGTGTGGCGCGCCATATTTGGGGTTGAAGCGACATCATCATCGTGTCGACGAGCTCGGTCGCCGCGCCCCGAAGCGGCTCGCCCAACTCCTTGACCAGCTCGTCGGGGTCGATCTTGTCGAACATCTCTTCGGGTTTGAGGATTCCCGACGTGAGCGAATCTACCGCTACCGCAGCCATTTTCGGGGCCCGCTTGGGGATCTGGCCCTGCCAGCCCAGGTAGGGCTTGATGCCCTTGAACTCGACCGGGTAGAACATCATCTTCAATGCGAGGATCTTGGTCGCCCACCCCACCAGTGCCGCGCCGAGGGGAATGGAGACGTAGACCCACCACGGGTAAGTGAAGGTGTTGGCCCAGTCGATGTTCACTTCGCGGCCTCCCACAGTTCCTGGCCGAGGTCCGATATCCGTAGCGTCCGGCGGATGACTCGCGCTGAACGGATACCGCGACGCGCCTTCGCGATCGCCAGGTTCACCGACGCGTCGGTGAGCAGCATCTCGTAGTCGTCGTACATTGCGCTCGACCCTTCGGGCCCGATGACGGCAAGCCCGGCGAGAACGAGGCGGCTGACATACAAGGGCGTGTGGTGGGGGAGCGTCACTCCGGCGGCGCGGCCCACTGTCGATGCATTGGTCAGCACGAGCGCCGTGCTCGTGCCCAGCAGCGGCTCGGCGATGTCGATGAGGGGATAGGAGGAACCGTCGGACAGCGCCGCGAGAATGCGCGCCTCGTCGGGAAGTAGCTCTGTCAGCAACGACAAGTACAGGGCCGTCCGGCTGTCGTCGGGCCTGCTGTACATCGACCTGTCGAGCAAGTCGCGCAAGACGTCGGTCGGAGTGAGCGGAGCGTCCGCCGTCTCGGCCGGTTCATCAGTGGGCGGGTCGATCTCCGCGAGATGTGCTTTTATCGCACGGATCACGGCTCGTTCGGCGTCGGCAAGCCGGGCGAGAATCTGTCCGACCAACGGGGTTTGGGCAACGGAGCGTTCGACAGACTGCAACGTGATCCCACCCATTCGTCGGATGGTATGCGACCCGGCTCCTGTGCAGGCCGATTCGCAGCTAAGCGGTCGGCGTCGCGCCGAGCACCCGCTGCAGATCGCCCTTCATGGCTTGCAACTGGGCACCCCAGTAGCCCCAGCTGTGGGTTCCGCTGGGCGGGAAGTTGAACACCGCGTTGCGGCCGCCGGCGGCCTGATACTTGCGCTGGAACTCCTTGTTGGTGTTCAGCGTGATGTTCTCGAGGTAGCCCGCGGTGAACAGTCCACCGAAGGTGGGGTCGTCGGTGTTGTCGAGCTCCGAGGGAGCGCCCGTGCCGCAGTAGATCCACACCGCGGTGCCGTTGGCCACCAGCCTGGGAATGTTGACCATCGGATCGTTGCGCTGCCAAGCCGGATCGTTGGTCGGGCCCCACATGTCCGTGGAGCGATACCCGCCGCCGTCCTTCATGGCCAGGCCGATCAACGTCGGCCACAGACCCAGCGACGGGTTCAGGAAACCCGATAGTGAACTGGCGAAGATGAACTGCTGCGGGTGCCAGATGGCGAGGGTCAGGGCCGCGCTTCCGGACATCGAGAGGCCGACGACCGCGTTGTTGATCGGGGTGATCGCCTTGTTGAGCGCCAGCCAGGTCGGCAGCTCCTGCGTCAGAAACGTTTCCCATTTGTAGGTCAGCGTCCCGTTGGACCCGGCCGCGGGTTGGTACCAGTCGCTGTAGAAGCTCGACTGTCCGCCGACCGGCATCACCAGTGAGAGACCCGATTGGTAGTACCACTCGAAGGCCGCGGTGTTGATGTCCCAGCCGCTCTCGTCGTCGCGCGCTCGAAGGCCGTCCAGCAGGTAGACCGCGTGCGCTCCGCCGCCCTGGAACTGGATGCGGATGTTGCGGCCCATCGCGGGGGACGGTACGTCGATGGCCTCTACCGGCAGCCCCGCCTTCGAGTACGCGGCAGCAGGCGCCGTCTGGCCGGTGAGGCCGCCGGCCAGCAGGACCGCCGTCGTGAGAACTGCGAGCCGCCGCGCCTGGCGGACCGCAGCGCGCAGCGAGGTCATCACGATCTGCAACCTAACAACGCAACGGGTTTCAGCCCGGCCTGGCGCACCTGCCGTAATGGCTTTGTGATCAACCGAATTCGTGATGCTGCGTCATGCGGCCCTGGCGCGAACCCCGAATACCGGTTGCCGGCTCTCGCGATCGCAGAAGTCGGCGGCCCAGGGCCAGCGGCCGTGGCCGTCGGCCCAGACCAACTGCAGCGCGCGAATCGGGCCGTACAACGCGACCGCGCACGTCATGTACGCATCGGGGTGGTCGACCTTGACGACCTCCATCATCGGACAGCCACACAGGGTGAACTGCTGGCCCGCGCTGAGTTCCGTCCCGCGAAGTAGGTGTTCTGCCGTCCCGTTGAGCACCCGAAGGGCACGTTGCGTCGACACGTTGGTGATCAGCAGTTCGGGTACGTCGTATTGGCTCAGCCCGACGGTGTAGGCGAACGGCATCCGCGGGCTCTCGACGTACTGCACCGTCCAGCCCCGGCGTGAGATCTTGCCGCGAACCTCGTCGAGATAGTCGGCGACAGTGCTGCCCGGGTGATCGCACATCCAGCACATGACGGTGGCCCCTTTCGTTGGTTATCGACACCATGCACCGGGGGTCCGACAAATTCTCGAACACACGTTCGCCGCGTCAGCGGGAAACCCACGCACCGCCGAGCAGCACGTCGGTCACTGCCAGGTCGGCATCGAGCGCGACCAGGTCGGCGCGCGCGCCGGCCGTCAGCTCGGGCGATGGAAGGCCAAGCGCGCGAGCGGGATTCAGCGACGACTGGCGCACCGCAGCCAGCAGGGCCTCGTCCCGGGGCAACCCGCTGCGGGTGACCGCGAACCGGAACACCCGGTCCATCGTCGCGGTGCTCCCCGCGATCGTGGCGGTGCCGGCCAGGCTCGCGACGCCACCGGCGACCTCGACGTCCATCCGCCCGATCTGATAGTGCCCGTCACTCGCGCCGGTCGCGGCCATCGCGTCGGTGATCAACGACAGCCGGTCGGATCCGGCGCTGCGGGCGACGTGCCGGTAGAGAGCGGCGTCCACATGGACTCCGTCGGCGATCAGCTCCACGGTCACCCGGGGGTCCTCCAACAGTGCGATCACCGGTCCGGGCTCGCGGTGATGGATCGGGCGCATCGCGTTGAACAGGTGAGTGCCCACTGTGGCGCCGGCGGCGATCGCGGTCCGTGTCTGCTCGTAGGTGGCTTCGGTGTGACCGACCGCGGCGACCACGCCCGCCTCGACGATCCGCTCGATCGCCGCGATACCGCCGAGCCGTTCCGGTGCCAGCGTCACCATCCGGATGGTCCCAGCGCCGGCCCGCAGCACCTCGTCGAGCTCACCGGGATCCGGATCGCGCAGCAGCACGGGATCGTGTGCCCCGCATCGCTGCACGGACAGCCATGGCCCTTCCAGATGGACACCGGCGATCAGGCCGTCGTGCACCAGGTCGCCCAACACCTCGACCTGGTGCAGCAGGTCTGCGGGCCCGGCCGAGACCAGCGACGCGACCAGTGTCGTCGTACCGTGCCTGCGATGCAGATTCACCGCCGCCGCCGTGGCATCGCGGGTCGCCTCCGAGAAATCCGCACCGCCACCACCGTGCACATGGGTGTCGACGAAACCGGGTGCCACCGTGTCCAGGTCGCGGTCGGCCGGGCGCGGTGGAACACCGGCGCCGAGGGCCCGCACCGTGGTACCCGACACGTCGATCCAGCCGGGCCGCAACAACTCTCGGCCAGTCAGCAACGCCCTCGCGGCGACAAGCACTCAGATGCCCTGCCACTTCGGCTTGGACAGGTAGGTCTCGCGGTAGTAGTCGGCCAGCTGCAGCCGTCGGGCCGCGCCGCCGTCCAGCAACACCGTGGCGTGGGGGTGGTGCTGCAGGATGGTGGCCGGCCACATGGCGCTCACCGGTCCTTCGATAAGCTGGTGTACCGCTTCGGCTTTCGTGCGACCGACTGCCACCAGGATCACGTGCCGGGCCGCCATGATGGTGCCCAGCCCCTGGGTCAGGCAGTGCGTGGGCACTCGGTCGACGTCGCCGTCGAAGAAGCGGGAATTGTCGATACGGGTCTGGCGCGTCAAGGTTTTGATCCGGGTGCGTGAAGCCAGCGACGAGCCGGGCTCGTTGAAACCGATGTGGCCGTCGGTGCCGATCCCGAGGATCTGCACGTCGACACCACCCGCCTGCTCGATCGCCTGCTCGTAGCCGGCGCACGCCGCGGGGATGTCGGCGGCGAGGCCGTCCGGCCCCGCCACCGCGCCCGGGGCGAAGTCCACGCGCGAGACGAATGCCGTATCAATCACGTTGCGGTACCGCTCAGGATGATCGGCGGGCAGCCCGACGTACTCGTCGAGGGTGAAGCCGCGCGCCGCGTTGAACGAGAGCCGCCCCGCCTGGTAACGCGCGGCGAGCTCGTCATAGATCGACAGCGGTGACGACCCGGTGGCCAGTCCCAGGACCGCCGCCGGCTTGCGGGTCAGCAGCGCCTCGATCGCATCGGCCGCGATGGTGCCGATTTGTTGGGCGTCCTCGAGAATGATGACTTCCATGGACGCAAGCCCTATTTGTTGGCCGTGAAAAGTGCTGAACCAGAGTCGATTCCGGCACCAGTGGCGACGGCTTCGCCGACCACCACATTGCCTGCCTCGCGCTCATCCATCACCACGACGGGAACGATGGGGTTCAGTCCGGCCGCCACCACCGATGGAACGTCGTAGGTGATCACCGCCTGCCCGACGGATACGGTGTCGCCCTCGGACACAAGGGCACTGAAGCCGGCGCCGTTGAGCGCCACCGTGTCGAGGCCGAGATGAACCAATACGCCGACGTTCTCACTCGTCGTGATGATGTAGGCGTGCGGCATGAGCTTGAGGATCCGCCCACTGACCGGTGCCACGGCGTCGATCACCTCGTGCGGCGGATCGACCGCGGCGCCGTAGCCCACCATGCCCTGGGAGAAAACGGGATCGGGCACATCGGCCAGGGCGACGGCACGTCCGGATACCGGGGCGTGAACGGGCGTAGTGCTCATACTGGTTGAGAATAGAGACTCGGCACCCGCGGGCGTGCCGAAACCGCGCCTCACGTGCGGTGGTTTGTCTAAGCTTCGCCTGTGCTGCGACAACGGGAGGCCGGTCGGTCATGAGTGAAAACACCAAAAACTCAGCCGCACAGCAAAAGTCGGGACTGCGGATACCGGGCTTCGCGCAGCTGCAGCGCCTCGGCAAGAGCCTGATGCTGCCGATCGCCGTTCTGCCCGCCGCGGGCATCCTGCTGCGGCTGGGTCAGGACGATCTGCTGGGCCGGATCAAGGCCCCGGTGATCGGGCCGTTCTTCCAGGCGATGAGCGCCGCGGGCGGTGCGCTGTTCACCAATCTGGCGCTGCTGTTCGCCGTCGGTGTCGCGATCGGGTTCGCCCGCAAGGCCGACGGCTCGACCGCGCTGTCGGCGGTCGTCGGATACCTGGTGATGCAGGCGGTGTTCAAGACGATGTCGCCGTTCGTGCTCGCCGGTCAGCTCGACAAGGCGGGTGAGCAGGCGCAGATCAACTACAGCGTATTCGGCGGGATCGTCGTCGGCCTGCTGACCGCGTGGTTGTTCGACCGGTACCACACCATCCAATTGCCCTCGTATCTCGGCTTCTTCGGTGGCAGGCGCTTCGTGCCGATCGTCGTGTCGTTGGCGACCCTGGTGGTCTCCTTCGCGATGAGCTACTTCTATCCGATCTTCGATGCGGGGCTGACCGGGCTGGGTCACTTCATCGGGGGTGCCGGCGCGCTCGGCGCATTCGTGTACGGCTTCGCCAACCGCATGCTGATTCCCTTGGGCCTGCACCACATCCTGAACTCCTACGTGTGGTTCATCTATGGCAGCTATCCGACCGCTGACGGCCACGTCGCCACCGGCGAACTGAGCCGGTTCGCCGCGGGCGATCCCACTGCCGGTCTGCTCACCTCGGGCTTCTACCCGATCTTGATGTTCGGTCTGCCCGCCGCGGCGCTGGCGATGATCCACGTCGCGAACAAGAAGCAGCGCAAGGTCGCGTTCGGCATCCTGTCGGCCGCGGCACTCACCGCGTTCCTCACCGGCGTGACCGAACCGCTGGAATTCGCCTTCATGTTCGTGGCGTTCCCGCTCTACATCGTGCACGCGGTGTTGACGGGGCTGTCGCTGGCGATCGCCTACCTGTTGGACATACATCTCGGGTTCTCGTTCTCGGCGGGCCTGATCGATCTCCTGCTGTACGGCACCGCGCCCGCCGCCAAGAACATCCCGCTGCTGATCGTGATGGGTGTGGTCTTCTTCGCGGTCTACTACCTGCTGTTCCGGTTCGCGATCACGAAGTGGAACATGCGCACCCCTGGCCGCGAGCCCGAGGCGGAGTTCGAGGCCGAGGAGCAGGCCAATCTGGGCGAGGGTGCGGAATCGACAACGGCCGTCGAGGCGGGCGGCGCCGTCACGACCGCACCCGCCGCCGTGGACAGCAAGGCCGAACAGCTCATCGCGGCTTTCGGTGGCCGGGAGAACCTGCGCAGTGTCGACGCCTGCATCACCCGGCTGCGGATGGAAGTGGTCGACACCGGCAAAGTCGACCAGGAGCGGCTGCGCAGTCTCGGCGCCGCCGGCGTGATCGAAGTCGGCAACAGCGTTCAGGCGGTCTTCGGTACGCAGGCCGAGGCGCTCAAAAACGAGATCACCGACGCTTTATGACGGCTAACACTGGTGGCCGCACCGCCGATATCGTGGTTAAGTAGTTGGACCGCGGACTTCTCTAGGCGGAATCAGGTGACTGTGAAAAGACTCCTCATCGGCGCGTCTGCTGTCGTGCTGACCTCGGGTGGGCTGGCCTTCGCCGCCCCCGCATCCGCCGATTGTCCGAGCGGGACGGTCCAGAGCCGGTTCCCCGGCGTGTGCGTCGCGGGCCAGTCCGGCGGGCAAATCCCGCAGGCGATCGGTCCGGACAACGTGACGACGAATATCCAGCCCAACCAGATCCCCACCATGAACGGCATCCCGTGCAACCTGTGGCACTCGGTGACCTGCTGGGGAATGGCGCAGAACGGCGGCTAGGCCGTCCGCAGCGCGTCGATGCCCTCGTCGAGGGCGGCTTCCAGATAGGTCAGGTCGCCGGTGGCGAGCATGATGCCGACGCCGCCCTGTATTCCGGCCAACAATGCCGCCGCCGCTCGCTCGACATTCACCGAACCACTCACCTTTCCCTGCGCCTGCATCGCTTCGATCCCGGTAGCGATGGCGCCGCGCCAGGTGGTGATCAGCTGCGCGGTGACGGCCTCGGCGCCCGGGGTGGTGCGTCCGATCTCTGACATCAGCACCGCGATCGGGCAGTTCTGCCCCTGCCTGCGATAGCGGTCGACCACCGAATCGCGCCAGCGCTGCCAGGCGGCCCACGAGGTCAGCGCACCGAGGTGCGGCTGCTGGTCGTCGAGCACCATCTGCGATTCGAGCTCCGCGACCGCCAGCAGTAGCTGATCCTTGCCGCCGGGGAAGTAGTGGAAGAGCTGGCTTTTGGATGTGCTGGTGTGGGCCATCACGTCATCGAGTGTGGTCAGCGCGACACCGCGGGCGCGGATCTCGGCAGCTGCGCCCTCGATGATCCGCTGCCGGGTGGCCAGTCCCTTGGCCGTCAACTTTTGGACTTGCAGGTCCAATTTTATCGGCGAAGCATGTGGACTCATGAGTCCAAAAGATACCCGGTTCGCCGGGCGCAGAGCACTTGTCACAGGTTCGACCGGCGGCCTCGGGGTGGCCATCGCCAACGCGCTGGCGGCCGATGGGGCGTTCGTCGTGGTGAGCGGGCGGGACAAGACCCGCGGTGACGCCGTCGTCGCCGGTATCCGCGCCACGGGCGGTGCCGCCGCCTTCGTCGCCGCCGATCTGAGCGCCGGAGGCGATGCGGCCGCACGGCTCGCCGATGCCGCGGCCGACGCGGCGGGCGGCCCCATCGACATCCTGGTGAACAATGCCGCCACCCTGCTGATGCCCACACCGACTGCGGACATCACCGAACAGGAACTGCGGGATGCGTTCGGTGTCAACGTATTCGCGCCATTCCTGCTGACCGGTGTGCTCGCACCACGGATGGCCGAGCAGGGCCACGGCGCGATCGTCAACATCGGATCGATCACCGGTCTGCGTGGATCCAGCGGGTCGGCGATCTACAGCGCCACCAAGGCGGCGATCCATTCGTTCACCAAGTCCTGGGCCGACGAGTACGGGCCTGCCGGTGTGCGCGTCAACGCCGTCGCGCCCGGCCCGATCGGCACCGAACGACAGGCCGAGTTCGCCGAGCACATCGCGCCGGTGCTCAACCGGCTGCCGTCGCGGCGGATGAGCACACCGGAGGAAGTGGCTGCCGCGGTGGCGTTCCTGGCCAGTGACGACGCCGCGAACATCCACGGTGCCATCCTCAGCGTCGACGGTGGTTGGGCCGCGACCTGATCGGCTACACGCCGACGAGCCCGGCCGCCTTTTCGAGTTCCTCGAGGGCGGGTAACAGCGCATCGGTGAATTCGTCTATGTCACGGCCGATTTCGGGAGTGGTCGACACTCCGAAATCGAGCGAGCCGCAATAGCTCAGGCAGGTGATGTTCAAACCGACGTCGAGCATGAGCGGTCCCATCGGTACCAGTGTCTCCACCCGGGCACCGGCCAGATACAGCGGGAAGTCCGGCCCGGGCACGTTGGAAACCACCAAGTTGATCGGCGCCACCCGATCACCGAGACTGGCTGCCGAATAGGCACGGACCGCCAGGCCCAACAATCCCGGTGGTGTGGTCTCGGTCAGGCCGACCAGCTGATGGTCGGACAGCGTCCTGGCCATCTCCTTTGCGCCCCGCGAACTTTCGAAGATCGCGGTGAGCCGTTCGACGGGATCGGCGATATCGGTGGCCAGACGCACGGTCGTCGACGTCATCTGGTTGCCCGCGGTGGACGCCTCGGTGTGGGTGGACACCGGCACCTGCGCGACCAGCGGACGGTCCGGGAGTTCGTCGCGGGTTTCCAGATAGTCCCGCAGTGCCGCTGAAATGATGGTCAGGACAACATCATTGACCTTCACGCCGAAGGCGTTCTTGACGGCCACCACGCGGTCGAGCGACAAGCTGGTGGACGCCACCCGGCGTTGCATGCTGAGCTGCGTGTTGAACCTGGTGGCTGGCGCGTCGAAGAAGTTCGGCGGCTTGTTCTCCACCGAGCGGGCGGCCAGCTGCTGAGTCACCGTCTGTTGCAAGACGCGCATCACCCGGTAGGGGGTCATCACCGTGATGTTGAACAGCGCGCCCAGGGCCCGGCGTTCCAGGCGCGGAAGCCGGGCGCCGGTATCGGGTACTTCAGACGGCGGTCGCGGTTCGGCGGTGACGTCGAGCAGGATCGACGACAGGCCCGCACCCGACACCCCGTCGACGACGGCGTGATGGATCTTGGTCAGGTAGGCGATGCGCCCGTCCTCGAGGCCCTCGATGAACCACATTTCCCACAGCGGGCGGTCGCGGTCCAGCGAATAGGACATCAGCCGTCCGACCAGCGCCTCGAGCTCGCGCTTCCCGCCGGGGCTGGGCAGCGCGACATGTCTGATGTGATAGTCGAGGTCCAGTTCGGTGTCCTCGACGAGCCACGGACGGTCCAGCCCATGTCGGGCACCGGCGACGCGGTGGCGAAGGATCGGCAGCTCAGGCAGGCGGGCCGCGATCAGCTCGCGGACCCTCTCGAAGCTGAAGCCGGGAACACCGGTGGGATCGCAGATTCCGAGTGCACCGATGTGCATGGGGCACGACTGGGTGTCCGCCCACCAGAACGCGGCGTCGAGACCGGAGAGGCGCTGCCCCGCGTGCGGGTTGAGCGACATGACCATAAAGAACCTTCTTCGCGGCTTCGTCTAAACCGAGAACTGACCCACTGCGGGTAACCACCGTCAACCTGTGGCAAACGTGCGACTGGTCACTCAATCCAGCAATCACACAGCATTGCTAAGCCGGGCGGGCGGTCGTCGCGCTGATACGCTCCCAAGGTCGCCGGTGCCGAGATCCCGGGGGACGTGGGGGTCGGGCCCGTCAGACTGGTGGCGTCGACAGGGTGGCCTCGCAAAGGTAAGCAAAGAGTCGGAAATGGGTGTCGTGCGAACCGGAGAAATCAAGGCTCTGACCGGTCTTCGCATCGTCGCCGCCATGTGGGTGGTGCTCTTCCATTTCCGCCCGCTGATCTGGGAGGCCTCTCCGCGCCTCAAGGACGACCTCGCGCCCCTGTTCAATGCCGGGGCCCAAGGTGTCGACCTGTTCTTCATCCTCAGCGGCTTCGTCCTGACCTGGAATTACCTCGACCGGATGGGTTCGCACTGGTCCGGCCGGGCGACCTTGCACTTCCTGTGGCTGCGGCTGTCCCGGGTGTGGCCGGTGTACCTGGTCACGATGCACATCGCGGCCGCGTGGATCATCTTCACGCTGCACGTCGGCACCGTGCCGTCCCCGGCCGTCGAGCGGCTCACCGCGATCAGCTACGTGCGTCAGCTGTTCATGGTGCAGCTCTGGTACGAACCCTTCTTCGACGACACAAGCTGGGACGGGCCCGCCTGGTCGATCAGCGCGGAATGGCTGGCCTACCTCCTGTTCGGCGGCATCATCCTGGTGATCTTCCGGATGGCGAGGGTGACCCGGGCGCGCACCCTGCTGATGCTGGCGTTCGCCGCCGCGCTGCCGCCGACCGTCCTGCTGCTGGCCAGTGGCCATTTCTACACGCCGTGGAGCTGGCTGCCGCGCATCGTCGCGCAGTTCCTGGCCGGCGCGCTGGCCTGTGCGGCGGTGCGCCGCCTGCAACTTGGCAAACGAGCACAGCACACCGCCGGGTTCGCCGCGATCCTGCTGACCGCCGCGATCGTCGGCATCCTCTACTACTACGACGCGAACCCGGTCGCCGGAATGGTTGATCCCGGCGGGGTGGTCGACCTGTTGTTCATGCCGCTGGTGGTCACGCTGGCGATCGGAGTTGGCAGCCTGCCGGCTCTGCTGTCCACCCGGCTGCTCGTCTACGGCGGCCAGATCTCGTTCAGCCTCTACATGGTTCACGAGATCGTGCACACCTCGTGGAACTGGGCCGTGCAGGAATACCAGATCGACCTACCCAAGTCGGTGCAGAAGTTCGTCGTCGTCGGCCTGATCGTCGCCGCGGTGGCCTTCGCGATGCTGCTGTTCCATGCCGTCGAGGAACCGGCGCGGCGCTGGATGCGCAGAATGGTCGATTTCCGGGACGTCAAGCACGATACGCACACCGGTCCGCCGGGGGCCGAAGGCGGCAAGCTGGCCGCCGTCGACAACGCCCGCGACCATCGTCCGCCGCCGTCGTCGGCACGTGCCGGATAGGGCCGGGCCCAGCCACGGTGTGCGACAACAGCTTCGGAGGCAGTACGCTGCCTGGGTCGGGCGCGAATTCAGTGAGGTGTCATTGACCCGCATGCAACGTCTTGTGCGCGTCACCACGGCGGGCCTGTCGGCCGGCGTGGTGCTTGCCGCAATTCTCGGCCACGCCCAGCCGTCCGTCGGCTACACGTTGGCCAGCCGTGGCTCGGATTTCAGCCGCATCGCGGTGATCGGTGACTCTTACACAACCGGCACCGACGAAGGCGGACAAGGCCCGCAGTCGTGGACCTCACGAGCCTGGCTGCTGCTGGCCAGCCAAGGGGCCAGGGTCGACGCGGACGTGGCCGCCGAAGGCGGCGCGGGCTACGGCATCCGCGGCAACCGGGGCAGCTTGTTCGAGGACCTCACTCTGCGGGCCGTCGACCGCGACGACGTTCTGGTGGTGTTCTTCGGGTCCCGCAACGACCAACCGGTCGACGTGCCGCGGTACACGGCCCTGGTCGGTGACACCTTTCAGGCCGCCCGACGGATGGCGCCCAAGGCCAAGTTCCTGGTGATCGGACCGCCCTGGCCGACCGCCGACCCGCCTGGCGAGGTGTTGGCGCTTCGGGACTCGTTGCGCGGACAGGCCAGGACGATCGGCGCGGTCTTCATCGACCCGCTGGCCGAGGGTTGGTTCGTCGGGCGTCCCGATCTGATCGGTCCCGACGGTGTGCACCCGACCGATGCGGGCCACGCCTACATGGCCGACAAGATCGCTCCGCTGATCCGCAGCCAGCTGGCCATTCCGCTCTAGCTCAGGGACCGATCCAGGGCTGGTTGTTGCCGAGGTTGTTGGAATCGACCTGGTAGCACTGCGGCGGAGTGTTGAACCCGAAGGCACCCCCGGTGTCGCAACGCTGGAAGAAGCCGTTGGCATCGATGGGGTCGTCGCAGCGCTGGC
This sequence comes from Mycobacterium sp. BK086, assembly GCA_004362315.1. Lineage (GTDB taxonomy): Bacteria > Actinomycetota > Actinomycetes > Mycobacteriales > Mycobacteriaceae > Mycobacterium. The sequence goes on along the minus strand of SNWL01000004.1, from coordinate 828,120 downwards.
CGCCACCCCACGGTGTCCAGGTCCCCAAGCATCCCGCGCTCGCGGCGGGTGGGCTGATCAGGCCGATGCCGATGACGGTGGCCGTGCAGGCCACCAATGAGCTGAGTTTTTTCATCGTCCACCTCCTCCCAGTTCATCGGGGCGGCGGGCGCCGGCGTTATCGCATGTGCGGTTCGAGCAGCGCGGTCCAGCCCTTGACCAGCTGATCCCACTCGGCCTGGCAGCCGTCGGCCCGATCCTGCGGGAGCAGTCCGCTGCTGACGATGTCGGCGTTGGCTTCCGGGTCGGACCCGTAGACCCAGCAGTCGAAGTTGTAAGCCCGGGCCTGGTCCAGGGTGTGGACGTCGGCGAAGGCCTCTTGTTCGAGCGGGCCGCCCTCCTTGCTGAGCACCGAGTACTCGCGGGCGGTGTCCTTGGCCGCCTGTACGAAGTCTGGGTCGACATGTCCGTCGGCGTAGGGCGCCAGCAGTTCGTAGGCGGCCAGTTGGTCGGCGACGTCCTCTTCACGCCCGGTCACCGGCAGGTCGTAGATGTCGATCGCCATGTGGCCGACCTCGTGGAAGAACGCGCCGATGGCGATCCGCCGGGCGGTCTCCTCGGGTTTGGGGTCCTTGGCGAAGATCTTCAGGCTCTGGTCGACGTCCTCGTAGCAGAGGGTCAGCGTCTTGTCGCCGGAGCTCCAGTAGTCGTTGGCCTCGCCACACTCCGCGCCGCGGACCGAGACGTCGTATGGCAGGACGTACCAGTCGCTGACCGACTGTGCGATGCCGTCGACGAAATGGGTCTTCTCCATGAGGTCCCGCCCGGCAATGGCCTCGGGCGTGGTCGCGTCGTCGTAGGTGACGACCATCTTGCCGCCCTCGCCGGTCTTCGCTTTCGGTACCGGGTAGCCGTTGGTTTGGGTGGCCACGACCGGGGACGCCGTTGCCGCGGGCGTCTCGGCCGTCGTCGACGGCGAGGGAGCCGCGCTGGGTTTGGAGCTGCACCCCACGACCAACAGGCTGACGGCCACCACCACTGCACCTGAGCGCGCCATCGCGTCCTCCTCTGTGACCCCCGCATCAGTATGGGATCGTTTCGATGATGCGCAGACGCTTATGGCTACGGCGTCGCCGGAGAGTCCGGCCCACACCGCTGCTGGCGACGCTGGCGGTGGTCATGGTGGTATTCGCCGCGGACCGCCCCACGCCGCCGCAACCTTTCGATCTGATCGCGGGTCCGTTCGCGCGCCTACTGGCTCAGGCCGTCGATATGGGCCCGGCGCGGGGCGAACGCGTGCAACTGACCGCCGAACTGCAAGCGCCCACCGAGCCGGTGGCGTTGAGCAAGTGGGCCGGCTCGCACGGGCTGGCCGTGCACTGGCGTAGCGGTGATCCCTGGGCGGTCGTCGACGGCACGCCACGCGCGATGGCCCGTGCGCTCGATGTCGCGGTACACGACTACCGGCGCGCGCGCGGTCGCGTCTTCTACGCTTCCCCGCAGCAGCCCGCGGTTCCGCAACAGCTGAGCGGCGAAGTCGCCGAGATGGGCCGGATCCTCGGGTACACGCCGTATCACGAAGGCACCCCGCCGAGCCTGCCGCTGGACGTCCCCGACGGGGGGCTCGCGCCCACCGAGCTGCTGTCCGCCTACAACGTCAACTTGTTGGAAGCCGCCGGATACAACGGAAAGGACCAGACGGTCGTCGTCTTCGCTTTCGACGGCGTCGACCAACACGACCTGGACAAGTTCTCCGACTGGTTCTCGGTGCCGAAGTTCGGCGTGGACGTGATGGGCGGGATGCCCGTCGAGCGGCACGGTGAGGCAACGATGGACGTGCAGCTGATCCACGCGATCGCGCCGTCGGCCCGGATCGTTCTGGTCAACGCCCGGCCCACCGCCGAAGGAGACGGCGCCTACGTCAAACTCGGCAAGCTGATGGAGGACGTGGACCACGCCTATCCGGGCGCGGTGTGGAGTTTCTCGATCGGCTTCGGCTGCGACCGCCTGCTTGCCAGGGCGGATCTGGCGCCGGTGCGCTCGGCCCTGGCCCGCGCGCACCGCAACGGAACCACGGCCTTCGTCGCCAGTGGCGACCTGGCCGGGCTGGAATGCAAAGGCGGACATGACTGGTCGGATCCGCCCAGCCCCGACGACTACGGCGTCGATGTGCTGGCGTCGCTGCCGGAGGTGACCGGCGTCGGCGGCACGACGCTGTCCACCGACGCGCAGGGACAGTGGCTGGCCGAGCAAGGCTGGTACGACGTCCCGTTGACGCAGGGCAGTGGTGGCGGTGCATCGGTGTTGTTCGCCCGCCCGTCGTGGCAGGAAACCGAAGTGCATTCGGGTCCACGCGATAAGCGGCTCGTCCCCGATATCGCCGCGGTGGCCGATCCGTTCACCGGGGTCAAGTTCGTCAACAACGGGCAGATCCAGGTCGGCGGCGGCACCTCCCAGGCCGCGCCGATCTGGGCGGGGCTCGCCGCGGTGATGAACCAGTTCCTCACCGCCCGCCAGTTGCCTCCGCTCGGGGATTTCAATCCACTGCTCTACGAGATCGCCACCGCATCCGAAATCCCGGCCTTCCGCGACATCTACCTCGGCGCCAATGCCGTCACACCTGTCGTCCAGGGCTACGACATGATCACCGGATTGGGAACTCCCAACGTGGACAACCTGATCCGGGCCATCCTCGTGCTGAAGTCGTTGCACCAATGACCGATACGGCATCTGACCGCGACGACGACGGCTCGTTCGAGGGCTATGCGCTACCGGCCGGCAGCTACCGGGCGCGGTTGCAACGGGGCCCGGGTTACGTCGTGACGATCGGGATCTTCGTCGTCGTGTTGGTGGCGGCGATGATGTCGTTGAGTGTCTTGGCGACCCGAATCACCCCGCTGACAACCAAATATCACTGCCCGCCGGACTGCGGACGTCCCCCGACGGGCCTTCCGGTGTCGACCAATCCCCGCTTCTTCGCGCCCGACGGGTCGTTCTCGGTCTCGTATCCCGCACCCGGCACCGCCTACGCCGTCACCATGGAACCCAACGGGGTGCGCGCGGAATTGAACATCGGTGACGGTGGGACACTGCGGCTGTTCAGCCAGCCCGCACAGGGGCGCGACGCCCGCCGGGTGGCCGACGACCTGCTCGCCCAGATGTTCCCTGACGCCGTGAAGTCCTATGAATTGCCCAACGCCATCCTGGGATACGAACCCGGCTACGGCGAGGTCGCCGACGACTGGCCGAAGGGGACGGCGTCGGATTCACAACATCTGCGGGTCATCATCGTCGTCGCGATCAAGAACGATCTCGCACTCGTCGCCGGTGCGGTCGGGCCGTTCCATCAATTCGGGCCCGAGGATGGGCCGGGGCCGCCGTCACCGGCGAATCTCGACATCGCCAAGGACATGGGCAAGTACGTCAACAGTTTCATGTGGCGCGGCGACCCGCCGCGATAGTCGTTAATCCTGAACGGCTTTGGCAACCGCGATACAGGTCGTCAGCCAGCCCGGCTCGGTCCTTTCGCCGTCGTGGACAGCCCACATCGCATTGATCACCATCCGCACCACCACCCAGGCCCGCGCCCGGTCCTCGTCGAACCCGGCCGCGTCGACCAATGTGTAGAAACGCCTGCGGATTCCGCCGCGAACATCACCGGCCACGTCGTCCATGCGGTTCCACAACATCGGCGCGATCTCGTAGTGCGGGTCGCCGTTGACGGGTTTGGGGTCGATGACCAGCCAGGGCTGACGCTGGCCGGCCAGCGCGTTCCCGTAGTGCAGGTCGCAGTGGATGACCCGCGCGGTGGCCTCGCTGTCCGCGGTCAGGTCAGCGCTTTGGCTGAGTGCCTGTTCCACCAGCCGGTGCGGAATCGGTGCGCTGCGCGGCAGCTCGGCCAGTTCGGCGGTCCAGCGGTCGAGATAGAACGTCAGCGGTCGCAGTTGCGGCAGGGCCGGAACGTGGATCTGCCGGTACAGGCCGGCGACGACGTGGCAGGCCTCGAGGTCGGTGACCGAGGTCAGGTCGTCGGCACCGATGCGTTCCAGCAGAAGTGCGCGGCGATGTGGGTCAGCACTGAGCAGACGGACGGCCCCGGCGCCGCCCCAACGGCGCAACGCCAGGTGCTCGTGTTCGGATTCGTCGTCGGGGAAACTGAGCTTGAGCACGGCGTCGGCGCCGTCCGGCGTGCGGACCGGCACCACCAACGAGCAGTACCCGTGAGTGGCGGGCCCGTCGGGGCGAAGCTGCCACTGGGTGACGATGTCACGGGTCAGTTTGGGCAATGACTCGATCCACGCCGCCCACTGCGGCCCGCGCCCCGCCATCGCCCGCACCCCGGCAGGCAGGTCGGTCACGTCTCGGGTTCGTCGGGGTGCTCGCTGGGCGGCTCGCTCGGTGGGGGTGGCTTGTTCAACCAGTCCTTGAGCCGAAAGAGCTGGCTGGCCACGATTCCGAGGCCCACCAGCAACAGCCCGACGACGATCCAGATGGTCATCGCCATCGAGCCTACGCACGCGTGTGGCCGGGCAGCGCTTTTGCCGCCTAGTCTTGCGCGAGTGTCCGAAACGTCCGTCGACCAGGTGCGCCAACTGCGCGCCCGCCTCGACGGATTGACGATCCGCGACGCCGCCCGGCTGGGCCGCCGGTTGAAGTCGCTGCGCGGGGACGTCTCCGAGCAGACTCTGCGCCAGCTGTCCGAGCAATTCATCACCGCCGAGGCGCTGATCGCCACCCGCACCGCCGCCGTCCCGGCCATCACCTACCCCGATCTGCCGGTCAGCGACCGTCGCGCCGAGATCGCCAAGGCCATCACCGAGAACCAGGTTGTGGTCATCGCCGGCGAAACAGGCTCGGGTAAGACCACCCAGCTGCCGAAGATCTGCCTGGAACTGGGTCGCGGCATCCGGGGCACCATCGGTCACACCCAGCCACGCCGGTTGGCGGCGCGCACGGTGGCTCAGCGCATCGCCGACGAATTGGGCAGCCCATTGGGCGAGACGATCGGCTACACGGTGCGCTTCACCGATCAGGCCAGCGACCGCACGCTGGTCAAGTTGATGACCGACGGCATCCTGCTCGCCGAGATCCAGCGCGACCGGCGGCTGCTGCGCTACGACACCCTGATCCTCGACGAGGCCCACGAGCGCAGCCTGAACATCGACTTCCTGCTGGGCTACCTTCGCGAGTTGCTGCCCCGCCGACCGGATCTCAAGGTGATCGTCACCTCGGCCACGATCGAGCCGGGTCGATTCGCCGCCCACTTCAACGACGCCCCGATCGTCGAGGTGTCGGGGCGGACGTACCCGGTGGAGATCCGGTACCGGCCGCTGGAAGTGCCGGTGGCGGTGGATGATTCGGACGATCCCGACGATCCCGACCACGAGATCGTGCGCACCGAGATCCGCGACCAGACCGAGGCGATCGTCGACGCGGTTCGCGAACTGGAGTCTGAACCGCCCGGTGACGTCCTGGTGTTCCTGTCCGGGGAGCGTGAGATCCGGGACACGGCCGAGGCGTTGCGCGACCTGAAGAACACCGAAATCCTGCCCCTGTACGCGCGACTTCCGACGGCCGAGCAGCAGCGGGTGTTTCAGCAGTCGCGGACCGCGAGACGAATCGTGTTGGCCACCAACGTGGCCGAGACGTCGCTGACGGTGCCCGGTATCCGGTATGTCGTCGATCCCGGCACCGCCAGGATCTCGCGGTACAGCCGGCGGACCAAGGTGCAGCGCCTGCCGATCGAACCGATCTCGCAAGCCTCGGCGGCCCAGCGGGCCGGGCGGTCCGGTCGCACCGCACCCGGCGTGTGCATCCGGCTGTACTCCGAGGAGGACTTCGCGGCGCGGCCGCGCTACACCGATCCGGAGATCCTGCGCACCAACCTGGCCGCCGTGATCCTGCAGATGGCGGCGCTGCAACTCGGCGACATCGAGAGCTTCCCGTTCCTGGATCCACCCGAGCAGCGCAGCATCCGCGACGGTGTTCAGCTGCTGCAGGAATTGGGCGCCTTCGATTCCGCGGGCGCGATCACCGACATCGGCCGCCGGTTGGCGCAATTGCCCGTCGATCCGCGGCTGGCGCGGATGATCGTGCAGGCCGACGCAGAGGGTTGCGTACGCGAGGTGCTGGTCCTCGCCGCGGCCCTGTCGATTCCCGATCCCCGCGAGCGACCCGCCGACCGGGAGGAGGCGGCACGGCAGAAGCATGCCCGGTTCGCCGACGAGCATTCGGACTTCGTCTCCTTCCTCAACTTGTGGCAGTACCTGCGTGAGGAACGAAAAGCCCGATCCGGTAGTGCTTTCCGGCGCATGTGCCGCGAGGAGTTCCTGCACTACCTGCGAATCCGGGAGTGGCAGGATCTGACGGGTCAACTGCGCAGCATCGCCCGCGATATCGGGATACGGGAGTCCGACGACCCGGAGCCGGTCGATCCGGCCCGGGTGCACGCCGCCCTGGTCGCGGGCCTGTTGTCGCATATCGGTCTGCGGGAAGGGGATTCGCGGGACTACACCGGCGCCCGCAACCCGAAGTTCGTGCTCGCGCCGGGATCAGTGCTGACCAAGCGGCCACCGCGCTGGATCGTGGTGGCCGACCTGGTGGAAACCAGTCGGCTGTACGGACGCATCGCCGCGCGCGTCGACCCCGAGATGGTCGAGCGGGTCGCCGGTCATCTGGTGCAGCGCACCTACAGCGAGCCGCACTGGGACGCCAAGCGCGGCGCGGTGATGGCCTTCGAACGAGTGACGCTCTACGGGCTTGCGCTGGTGCCGCGCCGGCGGGTCGGCTACGCCAGCGTCGACCCGGTGGTGTCTCGCGAACTGTTCATCCGGCACGCCCTGGTACAGGGTGAGTGGCAGACTCGCCACCACTTCTTCGCCGACAACGCACGGCTGCGCGAGGAGCTGACCGAACTGGAGGAGCGGGCACGGCGCCGTGACCTACTGGTCGGCGACGACGAGGTCTATGCGCTCTACGACAACAGGATTCCGCCGCAGGTGGTCTCCGCGCGGCACTTCGACGGCTGGTGGAAGAAGCAGCGGCACCGCACACCGGAGTTGCTGACCTTCACCCGCGAGGATCTGCTGCGCGTCGACGACGAGAACGCCGAGCGTCCGGACAACTGGCAAGCCGGGGACCTGTCGCTACCGCTGACCTACCGGTTCGAGCCGGGCGCGTCCGATGACGGTGTGACCGTGCACATTCCGGTCGAAGTGCTGGCCCGGCTGGGCGGCGACCAGTTCGGTTGGCAGGTACCGGCGCTACGCGAGGAGTTGGTGACCGCGCTGATCCGGTCGCTGCCGAAAGACCTGCGGCGCAACTTCGTTCCGGCCCCCGACACCGCGCGGGCGGTGCTGTCCGACATCAACGCGGGTCAGGAGCCGCTGCTGGAGGCCCTACAGCGCGAATTACACCGGCGCACCGGCATTCTGGTGCCGATCAGCGCTTTCGACCTGGCGAAACTCCCACCTCATCTACGGGTGACCTTCGCTGTCGAGGCGGCCGACGGTACCGAGGTGGCTCGCGGCAAGGACCTCGACGTACTGCAGCGTCAGCTGGCCGGATCGGCCCGTCAAGCGGTGGCCGATGCCGTCGCCAGCGACCTGGAACGCAGTGGTCTGCGCGCGTGGCCCGACGATCTGGATCGCCTGCCGGACAGCGTCGAACGTACCGTCGGCGGCCATCTCGTGCGCGGCTACCCGGCTCTGGTGGACGCCGGTGCGGGGGTGGACGTGCGGGTGTTCGCCACCGCGGCCGAACGCGACGCCGCGATGAGAGCGGGCATCCGGCGACTGCTGCGCTTGACGGTGCCATCCCCGGTGAGATCGCTGGAGAAGGGCTTGGATCCGCGCACGCGACTGGTGTTGGGAGCCAACCCGGACGGCTCGCTGGCCGCCCTATTGGACGACTGTGCCGACGCCGCCATCGACGTCCTTGCGGCCCAGCCGGTCTGGACCAAGACCGAGTTCGCCGCGCTGCGGGACCGGGTGGCCGCGGCGCTGCCGTCGACCACACGGGACATCGTGGCCCGGGTGCAGAAGGTGCTGGCCGCCCTGCAGGAAGTGGAGCTCGCGCTGCCGGACAAGCCATCGGCGGCACTGGCCGACGCGGTCGCCGATATCCGGGATCAGTTGGGCGGATTGGTCGCCGGACACTTCGTCACCGTGACCGGCGCCACACGGCTGGCCGACCTGACCCGCTATCTCACCGCGATTTCACGCCGCCTCGACCGGCTGGCCCAGGCCCCGCAGGCCGACCGCGAGCGGATGCAGCGTGTACACGCCGTCGAGGATGCCTACACCGAATTGCTCAATGCCCTGTCGCCCAGCCGCGCTGCGGCAGCCGATGTGCGCGATATCGCATGGCAGATCGAAGAATTCCGGGTCAGCTTGTGGGCTCAGCAATTGGGCACCCCCAGACCGGTCAGTGAGCAGCGCATCTACCGCGCGATCGACTCTGTTCTGGCTTGAGCCGGAAAAGCAAGAGGGGCACCCGAATCGGGTGCCCCTCCGATGGAATCCGCTGGGGGATTAGCGGCTTCCATGCACTGTGGTGTCTACGTGCGGCGCGGTCGCCGACGGGCCGATGTTGTTGACCCAGTCGTTGTGACCGAGGTCGGCCTGCGCGGGCGCGGCAAGTCCGAGAACCGCGGCGGTCATGGCGCCGGCGATCGCAGTGGTGAGTGCGTACTTCTTCATGTCTGTTTCCCTCTTCCTCAACGGCCGGAGTGGATTTCCGTGCCGCTGACATGTCCCAACGCCACCGGGGGGCGCAGTAATTCCGCTGGCAGCAGATGATCGCCGGTTGGCAGGAATTGAGCCTTGTCCACCGATCGGGGGACACCGAATTCCACCTGGTCATCCACCGGCTGCCGGACATACATCGAGGCCTGGATGCGAGATCGTTTCACCACTGGCGAAGAACCAAGGCCCACACAGACAAGTCACAGACGACAAAGAGGAATGACCGACATGACCACCATGACCTGGATGAAGCGATTCGCCGCCGGTAGCGCCCTGGCCGCGGGCTCCGCACTGTTCGCCTTCGGTTCCGCCACCGACGCCATGGCTGAAACCAGCCCCTTCAGCGGCGGCCCCAACCTGAATCAGCCCGGCCACCATCAGACCTTCCCCGGCCAGCACAACTTCCCGGTGCCCGGCTCGATCGCCCACCACCATCACCAGTGGCACCGGGCGGGCTAGGCGCCCCAGACCCCCCAAAGAAAACCCGTCGGGCGGAGAAGCTCTCGCTTCCCCGCCCGACGGCTTTGTCAGGCAAGGCTCCTAGCATGGGGCGATGCCCACGCCTGCGACGAAACCGCTCGACCTGGTCCTTGCTGGTGGCGGCGTGAAAGGCATCGGGCTGGCCGGTGCCGTGGTCAGGTTGATGGAAGCGGGATACCGGGCCTACCGGGTGGCCGGCTCCTCGGCCGGCTCGATCGTCGGGTCGATCGTGGCCGCGGCCGCCAAGAACGACCAGCTGACCCCGCACGAGGTTCGCGACCTCGCCCTGAGCATCGACTACCGCAAGTTCTTGGATCCCGGCCCCGTCGAACGCCTGCCGTTGCTCGGGCCGTCGTGGGCGATCCTGCAGGGGACGGGCATCTACCAGGGTGATTACGCACACGATTTCATCGCCGATCAGCTGCGCGATCTCGGCGTCAGCACGTTCGGCGATCTCCGGATCGATGACGACGAGTTGCCGCCGGAGCAGCGTTACCGCCTCGTCGTGACCGCCGCCGATGTGACGACAGGGCAGCTGGTCCGGCTGCCGTGGGACTACCGCCGGGTCTACGGGCTGGATCCCGACGAGCAGCCGGTCGCCGACGCGGTGCGCGCCTCGATGTCGATCCCGTTCTTCTTCAAGCCCGTCACACTCACCAGCGCAGCGGGTCGGGAGTCGACGCTCGTCGACGGGGGCCTGCTGTCGAACTATCCGATCGACTCACTGGACCGCCCCGACGGCAAGAAGCCGCGCTGGCCGACCTTCGGTGTGACGCTGCTGCCCGACCTGCCCGAGCACAACGACAAGGTGATCCCCGCGCTTGCACCGTTGCGGCACTTCGGCGGACCGAGCCTGTTGGAGGACGTCATCACCACGATCCTGGTCGGCCGTGATCAGGCTTACCTGAACCTGCCGTGGGTGAACTGCCGCACCATCAGGGTGGACTCGACGAATGTCGGGGTGCTGGATTTCCACATCAAGCAGCGTGAGATCGACGCGCTCTACGCGCGGGGGTACGACGCCGCCACCAGGTTCCTGTCGACTTTCGACGAGCGGGAGTGCCTCGACCGATTCCGCTAGGCGCGCTCGGCGGCAGGAATCCGGCGGCAGGCGTCGAGCAGTGCGCCGAAGGCGTCGTCGTCCGTGGTATCGGCAGGCACCGGTAGGTTGATTCCGGTGCACAGCCCCGAATACCACCGGGACAAGATGACGGGAATCTCCTGATACGTGCCCTGTGGGACAAGCTGATTCATTACATCGTCGGTGAGAATGGTTGGTAGATCGTCCCATTCGGAGCGCTGGGCCATCGCACTGAGCGCCGCCCCGGCCTCGGCAAGGCCGAAGTCCTCCAGCTGCCGGCGGTAGGCCGGTGTGCTGTACAGGAACGCCAGCTCGGAGCGGCGCTGCTCGCGCAGTGCGGCGACGGCGTCGTCGGTGGCTGCCGTCATGACATTCGGGTTGGCGACGACGGCCAGTGGTCCGCGCCCGGCGCGCGCTGCGCCCTCGGCGAGGGCGGGCAGAGTGCGGGATTTCAGGACCACCGGGTGCGAGTTGGTCGGGTGGCAGACGAAGCCGTCGGCCAGCTCGCCGGCCATCGCGCACATCCGCGCATTCACCGCACCCGTCCAGATCTGCGGGGCAGGATGCTCGAGCGGGCCGGGGTTGAAATAGGGCTGGAGTCGCTCGAAACGGTAGTGCGGCCCAACATAATCCAGCTTCGCACCGGTCTGGAAGGACGCGAAGATCGCGCGCAGCGCCCTGATGTAATCGGCCAGGCGGGCCACCGGCTCGGACCACTGCGCCGAGAACCGGCCGACGATGTTGCCGCGCACTTGGGAGGCGATGCCGAGCTGAAACCGGCCGCCGGAGTAGCTCGCCAGATCCCACGCCGCGTAGGCGGTGATCATCGGGCTGCGCGGAAAGGCCAGCACCATGCTGGTGCGCACGGTCACCCGCTCGGTGTGCTGCAGCGCCAGCGCGGCGACCGTGAAGGGATCGTGGACGGTTTCAGAGATGTGGATGACGTCGAACCCCAGACGCTCGGCTCGCGTTGCCCACGAACCGATTTCGCCGGGGCCCATCTTCGCCGGGGCCGAGGTGACCAGTTCCATGGTGCTCATCGCGCCAGCCCGTCGACGATCAGTGAGGTCGTCTGCTCGACCCAGTGCTCGTCGAGCGCGCGCTCGTTGGCCAAGGCCATCATGACCGTGCCGCCGATCGTGTCCAGCAGGATGCGGGCGTCGACATCCTTGGCGGCGCGGTCCGCGGCGGCGGCTTCGTCGAGAAACTGTTGCAGCCGAACGTAAGTACTGCCCTGCAAGCGGCCGAGCAGGCGCGCCGACAGGCCTGGCTCGGCGGGTAGCTCGGCCATCAGGCCTGACATCGCCGTGTGGACGGCCGGGCTGCTGAACAGTTCGATGCTGGCCTGCAGGAGCCCGCGGATCGCCGACTCGACGTCTCCGGTCAATGGCAGTTCGGCGCCGGGCGGGGTCGGGAAGACCGCCTCGTAGACGAGTTCGAGTTTGGTGGGGAAGCGCCGGTACACCGCAGGCGGGGTGGCACCGGCTCGGGCTGCGACCAGCGGAATGGTCAGGCGCGCATAGCCGACTTCGCCGAGCAACTCGACGGTGGCGCGCAGAACCGCGTCGTCGATACGGCTGTCCCGGGGTCGTCCCTGCGGCCGCCGGGGAGCGCGCTGCTTCTTCGTTGACTCCATTACGTTAAGACCGTAACGTAATCCGACGTCCGGGGCTACCTGCCCCACCGCGCCGGGAGGTGGCTGCCATCGCCATCGAGACACCGCCGAGGCCACTGCCGATTCGGGTCATGAACGTGGCCTATCGCGGTGCACGCGGGATCGGGCGGCACCCGTTGATCTTGCGCAAATCCGTACTCGTGGACCGTGCGATACGTCGTGCAGGAGGCCTGACCGATTTCGGCGACCCGCGTTTCGAGGCCGGCCTCGATCGGCTGATCGCCTCGCTGGAAGACGAGGATCGACTCAGCGGATTCGGCCGGGTGCTGGCCGGCGCCCATCTGTCGAACCTGCTGCGGCAGCGGCTGTTGTTGACCGAACACATCCGCCGGAATCCCGAGATTCGTGAGGAGAAGATCGAACGCCCGATCTTCATCATCGGCGCACCTCGCACCGGCACCACGGTCACCCATCATCTACTCAGCCAGGACGGCGGCTTCCGCTACCCGCTCACCTGGGAATGCGACGAACTGCACCCACCGCTCGATCCGGCGACCATGGACCATGACCCGCGAATCAAGCGCAGCGAGAAGCAGATTCGTCGTGGCATGAAGATGGCGCCCAACCTCGACGCCGCCCACCCGGTCGGTGCGTGGGAGGCCCAGGAGTGTGCGCTGCTACACGCCTACGCCTTCCACAGCGACACCTTCCACGTGATGTTCAACTGCCAGGACTATGCGCGCTGGCTGACCGAGCAGGATCTGCGTTGGGTGTATGAGGAGCAGAAGCTGCTGCTGCAGTACATGCAGAGCGGCGGCCTGCGTCCGGCGACCAGCTGGCTGCTCAAGACGCCTCCGCACATGGAGAACATCCACAACATCCTTGCGGTGTTTCCCGACGCCCGGTTCGTCACCACCTATCGTGAGCCCACCGAGATCGTCGCCTCTGGTTGCAGCCTGGCCGGCACCGTGTTTCACATGGCCGTCGATGATCCTGACTGGCACGAGCATGGCCGCTTCATGCGCTGGCGCACCACCAGGATGCTCGAACGCAATGTCGAATTACGTAGGCAATACGTCGATCTCGCCGACCGCTTCGTCGACTTCCCGATGCGGCGCATGGTGAGCGATCCATTGGCCTGCGTGGAGGAGATCTACGACCGATTCGGGATCGATCTGGACGACCACAACCGCGCCACGATGCGGCGCTTCGTCGACGAACGCGGGCTGGCCAGGCGCAAGCCGCACGTATATCGCGCCGAGGACTACGGACTGGACATCGACGAGCTCTGGCCGCAATTGCAGTTCTACCGCGACTTCTACGGAATCGAGGACGCCCGATCGTGACCACCGACGAATTGCGCTCAGCATGGCGGGGATTCAACGACCTCAACTCCGAGCTCCTCGAACTCGCGCTGGCTGACGGCGATCTCGACGAGGGGTCGGCTGCCACGCTGCTGGTCCGACTTGTCGGCCACATCCAGTACATGGGGTTGCTGCTGCGCAGCGACCCGGCCCGACCCACGCTGATCAATGCTCAGTACTCGCCATGGAATTGGGGCCATTCAAATCCCGACACCCTCTACCTGTCGGCACGCATCGACGACGCCCACGACTATCGGGTATTCGGCACGCTGGGGTCGGTGTCGCAGACCACCTTCGGTGTGTACACCGGCAAGGGCGATCAGGGCACCGCGGTGAAAGTGCTCGCCGATGATCTCGATGTCGCCGATGATGGGACGTTCGAGATCATCTTCGGCCGAGAACGGCAGGGCAGCAATTGGTTTGAATTGCCACCGGGGGCAGACTCGTTCTGTGCTTACCAGACCTACGGGGACTGGAACCGGGAGGCCAAGGGCACGATCCGCATCGAATGCCTAGGCGAACCCGCAGGCGCGGATCCGCCGTCGCTCGCCGCGTCGACCGAGGCGTTCGGCGCGAACCTGACCGCGTCGCGCGAGCTGTTCACGATGTGGGTCAAGGACATTCCGGCACGGGTGTTCGGCGCGCTGCCGAAGAACGTCGCGATCCCGCCGATGCAACCGCCGACGGCGATGGCGGGCGCGTGGTTCGTGCCGATAGCCTGGGAGCTGGGCGAGGACCAGGCGCTGGTGATCGACTACCAGATTCCCGACGGCAGCCCGTATGTCGGGATCTGCCTGACCGACCGGTGGAGTGCGATGATCGACATCGAGAGCCGGCAGACGAGTCTGAACCTCGGGCAGTCCCAGATCGCCGATGGACACGTACGAATTCTCCTGTCCACTAGAGACTTCGGAGTGCCCAACTGGCTGGACGCCCGGGGCTATCGCGGCGGGGTCGTCACGTGGCGGGCCACCACTCCGACACAGCCGAGCCCGCCGGTCGTCACCGTCATCGGCACCGATGAGATCGATCGGTACTTCGATGCTGCCCAGCGCCTCACACCGGCCGAACGCGCCGCGGCCCTGGCCAGACGCCACGCGCACTTCGCCGACCGTAACCTCCCCTGAGGATCCGGTGTCCCCCGATCGGCGGACACCGGATTCATCCCGGCCATGGCCCGGTCGCCCGACAGACATCGGGGCTCTTGTGCGCGATTCTTTTGTTACCCGGCAAACCGGGTGAAGCACGAACAGAACGAGCACGACATCATGACCATCACGACCACCAACACCTCGACCACGATCTGGTTCAAGCGCATCGCCGCAGGCGCAATCCTGGCTACCGGCTCAGCGCTGGTCGCCCTGGGAGCCGCACCTGACAGCTTCGCGGACAGCACCGGCCCCAACATGAGCCATCCGACGACGCACCCGGCGTTCCCGCACCAGACGAATCAGCCCCAGCCGGGGACCTCGATCCATCATCACCACCAGTGGAATCGCCACCGTAACGGCTGACGAGCCGGGCGTACCACGGAAACCGTTCGGGTGCGAGAAGGTCTCAGCACTTCTCGCACCCGAACGTTTCTGTTTTCCGGTTCAGACAGGCAGGCCGTCGGCGACCCTCGTGCCACCTTCGGTGCTCGCGTCGTCCAGAACGAAATCGGCGACCCGGGACCGGTGCTGCTCGGCGCTGCCCAACAGAGCGGCGTCAGTGGCCGCACGCTTGAAGTACAAGTGCGCCTGGTGTTCCCACGTGAAACCGATACCGCCGTGCACCTGAATGGTGTCGGCGGCGATGTGGCTGAGCGCCGCGGAAGCCGTCGCCTGGGCGATGCTGACGGCGAGAGCCGGGTCGTCGGAGCCGTCGGACAGCGCCCATACCGCGTGATACGCGGTGGAGCGGGCGTGCTCGAGATCCACCAGCATGTCGGCCAGCTTGTGCTTGATCGCCTGGAACGAGCCGATCTGCCGGCCGAACTGCAACCGCGACTTGGCGTACTCGACAGCCAGGTCGAGCAGATGCTGTGCGGCGCCGACCTGTTCGACGGCCAGCAGCGCCGAACCCACCTGGAGTGCGTGCGTGATCACCCGTTCGGCTTCCTCGGGCCCGGCCAGCAGCCGGGCAGGAGAGTCGCTGAAGGTGATCGTGGCCTGCGGGCGGGTCAGGTCCAGCGTCATCAGCGAGGTGCGGTCGGTGTTCTTGGCATCCACCGCGTACAGCCCGATGCCGTCGGAACTCCGTGCCGCGACCAGGATTTCGTCGGCGGCGGCACCGTCGACCACACGCTGGACGGTGCCGGTGACCGTGTCGCCGCTGGCTGTCACCGTCACCGCGGCCGGATCGAACGCGCCAGCGCTGTCGGAGACGGCGAACGCCGCGGTACGGGTGCCTTCCACGAGTTGGGCCAGCAGTTCATCGCGGGCCGCGCCGGCCGGACTGGCCACCAGCGCAGGGACCGCGAGATACACCGTGCCGAACAGCGGGCCGCAGGCCAGAGTGGCGCCGAACTGCTCCACCGCAACGGCCTGGTCGACCAATGAGCCGCCCACGCCACCGTCGGCCTCGGGTACCGAGAGCCCGAGCACGCCGAGCTCGGCGCCGAGCCGGTTCCACACCTTGGTGTCGAACGGGACGTCGGCTTCCATCAGCCGGCGCACCGTTGCCTCGTCGAAGTTGTCGGCGCAGAACTTGCGCACGGCGGCGCGCAGATCCTGCTGCTCCTCGGAAAATGAAAACTCAGCCACGGGGGATCTCCTTCCAAGGCATGCCCGCATCGGCACGCAGATCGCCGGGTAGGCCCAGCACCCGCTCGCCGAGGATGTTGCGCATCACCTCGGTGGTGCCACCCTCGATCGTGTTGGCGCGGCTGCGCAGGTAGCGCTGCTGAATCGGCCCGCGCCAGTCGCCCGCGTCACCGGAGCCATCGGCCAACGCGTAGCTGTCGTACAGAATCCCTTCGGGCCCAAGCAGATCCATGCACCACTCGTAGATGTGCTGATTGAGCAAGGCGCCGACCAGCTTGCCGACCGAGGCCTCGGGACCCGGGCCGCCAGCGGTCGCCGACGCGCGGGATCGCTCCGACGTCAGCCGCTGGGCTTCAGAGCGCAACCACAACTGCGCCAACCGATCCCGTAGCACGGGGGTGTGCAGATCGGGGCGCGAGGCCCACAGCGCCGTGGCGTCCTTGATGGTGCCACTGCCGCGACGGCTGCCGCTGGCGCCCAGGGCGCTGCGCTCGTTCATCAGGGTGGTCATCGCGACGTTCCAGCCGTTGCCGACCGCGCCGAGGCGGTGGGTGTCGGGGATCCGGGCGTCGGTCATGTAGACCTCGTTGAACTCGGCCTGTCCGGTCATCTGGCGAAGCGGACGGGTCTCGACTCCCGGGGCGTGCATGTCGAGCACGAAGTAGGTCAAACCCTTGTGCTTGGCGATGTCGGGGTTGGTTCGTGCCAGCAGCAGACCCCAGCGGGCACGGTGCGCCAGGCTGGTCCAGACCTTCTGGCCGTTGATCACCCACTCGTCGCCGTCGGGCACCGCGGTCGTGGCCAACCCGGCGAGATCGGAGCCGGCGCCGGGCTCGGAGAACAGCTGACACCAGATGTCTTCGGTGGTGGCCAGCGGGCGCAGCAGCGCCTTCTTCAGGTCGTCGGACTGGGCGTGCTCCCGGACGGTCGGGGCGGCCATGCCGTAACCCATCGGGTTGAGGCCCAGCGGTACCGGACCACCGGCACCCTGCAGGATCCGATCGGCGACGGCCTGCACGCCTCGCGACAGGCCAAGCCCACCCAAGCCCTCGGGAAAGTGCACCCAGGACAGGCCGGCGTCGTAACAGGCGCCGAGGAATTCCGGAATCGGGACGTTCTTCGGATCGTGGTCTGCCACGACCCGCCGGGCCAGGTCTTCGACCCGCTCGGCATCAGCGACGGTGCTCATTCCGACACGATATGAAACCAGTTGTTGTCAGTTGTTGGCAGGTGTCAAGTTTTGGGCCGGCAGGCCTGATTCGGTGCCCTCCGGCGCCCGGTAGCCTGCAACTAGAACGTGTTACAGTTCGGCCGCGGTAGGAGGTTGCATGACAGTCACGCCGAACCGGGCCGGGTCTCTATATCTGGTGACCGTGGCCTACGTCCTCGCGGTGGGAGCCGGCGCGGCCTGGCTGCTGTACGGGCCGTCGGCGACCGGGCGATTGTGGCTAGACGCGTTCATCGCCGACGTCATCGCCACCCTGGTGGTCTTCGTCTTTTCCCGCGCCTATCGCAACTCCAGCTTCTACGACGCGTTCTGGAGTGTGATCCCACCGCTGCTGCTCGTCTACTGGTGGGCCGCGGGTCCCCTGGGTTGGGATTCGCTGCGCTGCTGGCTGGTCACGATCGTCGTCATGTACTGGGCGGTGCGCCTGACCGGCAACTGGGTGTACAGCTTCCCCGGCCTGCACCACGAGGATTGGCGCTACCCGCTGCTGCGCGAGAGCGCGGGACGGTGGGAGTTCTTGGCCGATCTGTTCGGCATCCATCTGGTTCCCACCGTGCAGGTGTTCCTCGGGATGCTGCCGGTCTACATCGCGGTGACCACGCCTGGCCCGGGCCTGGTCTGGCTGAGCTGGGTGGCGTTCGCGGTGGGGATCGCCGCGGTGACCCTCGAGCTGGTGGCCGACACCCAGATGCACCGGTTCGTGCGCGACAAGCAACCCGGTGCCGTGATGGATCGCGGGTTGTGGTCGTGGTCGCGGCATCCGAACTACTTCGGTGAGATCAGCTTCTGGTTCGCGCTCGCGCTGTTCGGCGTGGCCGCCGCCCCGGCGTCGGCCTGGTGGCTGTTCATCGGCGTGGTCGCGATGCTCGCGATGTTCCTGGGTGCCAGCATCCCGATGATGGAGAAGCGTTCTCTGGCGCGGCGCCCGCAGTATCAGGACGTCATCGACCGAGTGCCGATGCTCATTCCCCGCCCACCCCGCAAGGCCGCTGAAAGAGGAGAGGTATGAGCGCCAAGCCACGCGTCGTGATCGCCGGGTTCGGTGACAGCGGACTGCTCACCGCGATCAAGCTGGGTAAGCATGCCGACATCGTCGGCATCTCGGCCAAGCCCGCACTGCTCAGCGGTCAGGAGTTGGGCTTGCGGCTGGCTCGCCCGAAGGATTGGGCACGGGACAACTGGGTCTCGTTCGACAAGTACCGCGCGCTGGATCGGGTGCGCACCGTGCAGGCCACGCTCACCGGTCTGGATCTGGAGCACCGAACGGTCCACGGCACGGCGCCGGACGGAACGCCGGTCGCCGAAAGCTATGACGTGCTGGTCATTTCGACCGGGGTGCGCAACGGGTTCTGGCGCCAGCCCACCCTGCAGACCCCGGAGGAGATCGCCGCCGACCTGACCGCCACGCACGACCGGTTGGGTGCGGCCTCCTCGGTGATCATCATCGGCGGCGGTGCCGCGGCGGTCAGTGCCGCGGCCAATATCGCCACTGCCTGGCCGGGTAAGAAGGTCGACCTCTATTTCCCCGGCGAGCGGGCGCTGACCGGTCATCACGCGCGGGCGTGGGAGAAGTTGCAGGGCAAGCTCATTGGGCTCGGGGTCGGTTTGCACGCCGGGCATCGTGCCGTGCTGCCCGACGGTTTCGACGGCAACGAGATCACTGATGCGCCGGTGCAGTGGAGCACGGGGCAGCCGGCGGCGAAGGCCGATGCGGTGCTGTGGGCGATCGGGCGGGTCAAGCCGAATACCGAATGGCTGCCGCCCGAACTGCTCGACGAGGAGGGCTTCGTGAAGGTCACTCCGGAACTGCAGCTGTGCGGGCATCACCGCGTATTCGCAATCGGCGACGTGGCCGCGACCGATCCGCTGCGCGCCTCGGCGCGGGCCAGGGCGGACTCCCTACTGGCTCACAACATCAAGGCCACGCTGGCCGACCGCCCCCTGAAGCGCTACCGGGCGCCGGGGCGGCGGTGGGGGTCGATCGTCGGGATCCAGGCCGACGGTCTGGAAGTGTTCGCCCCCAACGGCAGCGCCTTCCGGTTCCCCGCCTGGTCGGTCGACCGGGTGGTGATGCCGTGGATCGTGCGCCGCGGCATGTACAAGGGTGTGCGAAAGAACCAGCCGCTGGCCTGAATGGGCAGGTGCGGGCGCCCCGCTGCCGAGTGGGCAGCGGGGCGATCGACGGTAGGCTCCTCCCGTGGCGATCTTCGGCCGGAACACGGCGCGTCAGCGTCTGAAGAGGGCAACCCAGCGTGCCCTCTCGGTGCCGACCTTCGACTCGCCGCCGGACTCCACGCCATGGGTGATCGGCGGGCTCTGGCCCTCCGAGTTGGCGACCGTCACTCCCGCGACCGCCGGTGTCGCCGACCACCTGAAGAACGATCTGCAGCGCATCGCGGATTCGGCCAACGAGCGCTTGCGCGCGCTGCGCCACGCCGATCTTCCCGACTTCGCGCGCCGCGCCGAGGAAGTCCGGATCATCGATGTGGCCAGGGCGTACGCGGTGCAGCGAGTCGAGTCGACGATCCGTCAGTTACGTTCCGCAGCAGACGAATTCGATACCGATCCGGCGATGCCCGCCGTCACGCCAGATGTCGAGCCGCCGGTCGTCACTGAGGAACCCGACGTCGTCGTCGAGGACGAGGTATCCCGGCCGGCCGAACCCGAACCCGAGCCCGAACCGGAGCCGGTTTCCGACGACCGCCGCCTGGAGGGGCTGCTGGAATTCGTGGCCCGCCAGGAGCCCGGATTGCGATGGATGGTCGGGGAACGCGGTGACGGCACGACACTGCTGGTGACCGATGTCGCGCACGGCTGGATCCCGCCGGGTGTCGCAGTGCCCGCCGGTGTCGAGCTGCTTGCGCCTGCCAGACGTGGCGGCCGGATCAGCGACCTGCTCGGCGATGTCGTGCGGTCGGCGTCCTACCACCCGGGCGACCCGTTCGGTGGGGGCCGCAACGAGGCGCCGAGGACATCGCAGACCGCCCGGGAACTGCCTCGCGTCGACGATCTCGGATGGAAGCTGGTCGAGGCCACCCACTGGCGCGACGGACTGCCGAGGATGGTGCACACCTTGGCCAAGGCCGGTGCGGCGCGCACCGGGGTGCTCGACGCCGAAGTGGATGTCCTGCGTGTGCATTCCGACACCGCGCGCTATCAGTTGATGGCCCAGTACCCCGATGTCGATTCAGCGCTGCTGAGCAACTGCCTGTTACTGGCTGCCACCGAGGCGATCGCGGTCGGAGACGAGCTGTCCGCCAATTATCACTTCGCCTGGTTCGAGGCGCTCAACGCCCCGTTGCCGAGCCAGTGGGGCAGCGCGCCGTAACTCGACCTATGGTCGGAGGTTGCTGGGGCAATTTCCGGTGCTGATGACGGTGGTCCGTACAAAGGTGAATTGACGCAGGTAGCGACGCTCGACATACTGGTCGAGTGGCGGGATCCGGCAGTGATCGCGAGCTTAGCGACAGGGATCTCGTCGATGCGGTCTTACGCGAACTGAGCGAAGCTGCGCAGCGTTGGGAGGCGCTCGTCGCGCAGGCCGAGACCATCACCTACAGCGTCGACCTGGGGGACATAACCGCGGTGGCAAACTCTGACGGCAAACTCATCGACCTCACGTTGCACCCCGCGGTCGTGACCGACTACAGCCATGGGGAGCTGAGCGATCGGCTGAACCTGGCGTTCACGGCGCTGCGCGAGGAGGCCGAGACCGACAATCAGGCCCGCTACGGCGGCGGGTTGAGGTGACCTGGTGCCGCTGAATCTGTCCAACCGGGACCAGAACTCCGGCCACCTCTTCTACAACCGGCGCCTTCGGGCAGCGATCACCCGCTTCTCCGTGCGGATGAAGCACGACGATCGCAAGCAGCAGGCCGCCGTCGCGTTGTCGATCGTGTTCGTCCTGATCGGCTGCGGGTGGATGGCCCTCCTGCATTTCATGAAGCCCGCCGGTCTGGTGGGCCAGTCGAACATCATCGGCAACCGCGACACCGGTGCGCTCTACGCGAAGATCGATGGCCGGCTGTACCCGGCCCTCAACCTGACGTCGGCGCGTCTGGCGACGGGCAGCGCGTCGACGCCCACCTGGGTCAATGCCGGTGAGATCGCGAAGTACCCGACCGGGCCGATGATCGGGATCCCCGGCGTACCCGACGACCTGACCGTCTCGGCCAATCCCGTTTCGGCGTGGTCGGTCTGCGACACCGCCCCGACCCGGGGCGGCGGACAGCTGCCGTTGGTGACGGCGATCGCCGGCCAGCTTTCCGCCGGCGGTCGCGCACAGCCGTTGCGCCCGACCCAGGCGGTCCTGGCCACCCACGGCACCGGCACCTACCTGATCTGGAACGGTCAGCGGACCCAGATCGACCCGGCCGATCGTTCGGTCACCTTCAACCTCGGCCTCGACCCGGGCGCGACCCGGCCCATCGACGTCTCGAACGCTCTGTTCGACGCCATGCCCGCCACGGAACCCCTTGTGGTACCGGTCATTCCGGAAGCGGGCACTCCGTCGCGCCTGCTGGCAGGCTCGGTGGTCGGCACCGTGCTGGAGACCAAGGACTCCAACGGCGTGGTCAGCGGCTTCTACGCGTTGCTGCCCAACGGCGTGCAGAAGATCACCGGCTTCGTCGCCGACCTGCTGCGCACTGCGAACAGCCAAGGTTCGACGACCCCGCAGCTGGTCTCACCGGACAAGCTCGTCGACATTCCCGAGGTGTCGGTGCTCAATGTCGACTTCTATCCCACCGGCAAGCTGGATTTCGTTGAT
Source organism: Mycobacterium sp. BK086 (assembly GCA_004362315.1). Classification (GTDB taxonomy): domain Bacteria; phylum Actinomycetota; class Actinomycetes; order Mycobacteriales; family Mycobacteriaceae; genus Mycobacterium. The sequence continues at coordinate 806,117 of SNWL01000004.1, read as the reverse complement.
ACCGATGCCAATCCGGTGACATGCGTGGGCTGGCAGAAGCAGACCACCGACCGCCAGGCCGCGGTGACGTTCTTCACCGGTCGCGGACTGCCGACACCGGAGAGCATGGACTCACACATCGTGAAGCTGGTCCGCGATAGCCGCGACCCCGACTCCGTCGAGGCCAACCAGACCCTGATGTTGCCGGGTGCCGCGAACTTCGTCGCATCCACCAGCGGGGCGATCAGCTCGGACACCCGCGAATCGCTGTACTGGGTGTCGCCCCAAGGGGTTCGGTACGGCGTCGAATGGGACCAGAGCACCTTGCAGGCATTGGGTGTCGACCCGCGCCGGGCCGTGCAGGCGCCGTGGCCCATCTTGCGGACCTTCGCCGCGGGCCCCGCGATCAACCGGGCCACCGCGCTGTTGGCGCGCGACACCATCGATCCCGGCGGGGCGGTGGCCCAGGTGGCCGCCCCCGGCCAACAGAATGCGGGAGGGTAGCGGTGTCGAAAAGGGGATTCGTTCGTGGCGGACGCAAGCCTGCGCCGAGCGTGCCGCCGGCGCGGGTGGCGGTCGCACCGCCGCTGGCACTGCCTGAACGGGAGCCGCGCAACATCCTGCTGATGATCGCGCTGCCTGCGCTGCTGGTGGGGATCATCGGCACGCTCGTGGTGATGTACACCTCCGGCGTCCGGTCATTGCAGTCCGGGTTCTTCCCGATGATCGGCCTGGTCGGTTTCGCGGCACTGATGTTCAGCGGGCGCATGGGTCGCGGTCGTCGCATCAGCTGGGGTGAGCAGGAGAAGCAACGCCGAATCTACTTGCGCCAGCTTGACGACGACCGCGACGAGGTCCAGCGCGCCGCCCAGGACCAGCGTCACAGCCAGCTGTTCGTGCACGGCGACCCGCAAGAGCTCGACACGGTGATCGGTGGCCCCCGGATGTGGGAGCGCCGGCCCGCCGACGCCGACTTCCTCGATGTGCGCCTGGGCATCGGTGTGCAGTCGGCCGCCGACTCCGCGGTGTCCTTGCAGTGGCCGGAAGTGCCCGTCGGTGAAGAGCTGGAACCGGTGACCGGACGGGCGCTGCGGGATTTCATCTTGGAGCAGAGCAAGATTCGCGGGATCGGCAAGGTGCTGAGCCTGCGTTCGCGGCCGGGATTCAGCTTCGTCGGGGACGATGCCGACGAGCTGCACTCGTTCATGCGAGCGGTGCTGTCCTCGCTGGCCGTCTATCACAGCCCTAACGACATGAAGCTCATGGTGGTCACCCGGCACCCCGAATTGTGGTCGTGGCTGGTGTGGTTGCCGCACAACCAGCACGACGAGATGTTCGATGCCTGCGGGCTTCGGCGTCTGGTGTTCACCTCGCCGACCGAACTCGAGGACGCGCTGGATTCGGAGCTCCACCGCAAGGGGCGCGGTCCGTGGACCCCGCCGAGCGGATCCAGCCCCACCACCATGCTCTCTCCCATGGAGGCGGCGTCCGGTAGCGCGCTGGGCCCGCACTGGGTGATCGTCGACGACAACGTCGGCACCCCCGAACAGTGGGAAGGCATCACCGGTCAGAAAGGGATGGCCGGAATCACTGTGCTGCGCTTGGCGTCCCGCCCCGGTGTGGGGGTCGGTTTCTCCGACGAGGACGAGCGTTTCACGCTGCAGGAGGGCAGGCTCAGGCACCGCGGGGCCTTCTACGCTGTTGCCGACATGCTCGCCGAGAGCACCGCCGACCGCTATGCCCGGGCACTGGCCCGGTGGTCGCCGATGACCGCGGGCGAATTGTCCGAGACCGACAGCCAGGGCGGAGAGCTGCTGCGGGCGTTGGGAATCAACGATCCGCGCCAGCTTGACGTCGACCGGTTGTGGGCGGAGAGCCGAGGCCGGGGCGACCCGAAGTGGGCCGTGGTACCGGTCGGCATCAAGCCCGGCGGAGAGCTTCAGTACATCGTGTTGCGCGCCAAGGACTTCGGTGGCTTCGGTTTCCACTCGGTGGTGATCGGGACCTCGGGTTCGGGCAAGTCGGAGTACTTCCTTTCGCTGTGCAACGGGATCGCGCTGACCCATTCCCCGGAAACGTTCAACGTGATCTTCGTCGACATGAAGTTCGAGTCCGCCGCCCAGGATCTCGAGGGGTTGCCCCATGTGGCGGGCTCGCTGTCGAACCTCGGCAAGGACGACAGGCACCTCGCCGAGCGGATGCGCAAGGCCATCGATGGCGAGATCGCCAGGCGTTACCGGCTTTTCAAGGACGCGGGTGCTCGTGACGCGAACGAGTACGAAGAGATGCGGCTGGCCGGGCGTGATCTCGAGCCGGTTCCGATCCTGCTGGTCATCATCGACGAGTACCTCGAGCTGTTCCACAACCACCCGGAGTGGATCGACCTGGTCATTCACATCGGGCAGGAAGGCCGTGGCTGTAACGTCTTCTTCACCCTCGGCGGCCAGCGGCTGGACCTGTCGTCGCTGAGCAAGGCCAAGAGCAACATCGCCTTCCGGGTCGCGCTGCGTGCGGAGACCGCCGAGGACTCCCGCGATGTCATCGGCAGCGACGCCGCGCTGCACCTGCCCTCCAAAGAAGCCGGTTACGGCCTACTCAAGGTCGGCCCCCGCGAGCTCGAACAGTTCCGCTGCTTCTACGTCTCGGCGCCGTTCGTCGTGCCCAAGCGTGTGGTGAACACCGACACCACGGTGGACGTCAGCTTCACACAGCCGCGCCCGCTGACCTGGGAGTACCAACCGCTGTCCGTCGAGGACAACGCGGCGCTGGCTGCGGCTGACGCACCCGACGAGCCCGACGAATTCCTCTATCACGCAGACGGTTTCAAGAAGAAGAAGCTGCTCGACGTCATCCGGGAATCGCTGGTCTCACATCCGGCCCGGGCACCGCACCAGATCTGGCTGCCACCACTGGAAGTCGGCGAGACCGCCGATGCCCTGGTGCAACGCTGGCGGGGCAAGCCGTGGTGGGTGGATTACGGCCAGAACCCCGGGCTGGTCTTTCCTGTCGGGATCGAGGACTTCCCCGAGGATCACGCCCAGCGCGTGCACGTGATCGACGCCGAGATGGATGCTGCTGGTCGGCCCGCCTGGTACCGGTAAGACGACCACGGCGGAGGCGCTCGGCAAGATCTATGCCGGGTTGGGGATCGTGCGGCATCCGGAGATCATCGAGGTCAAACGCGCTGACTTCTGCGGTGAGCACATCGGGTCGTCAGGCCCGAAAACCAATGAGCTGATCAGTCGTTCGCTCGGTCGCATTCTTTTCATGGACGAGTTCTATTCTCTGGTCGAGCGTCATCACGACGGGCGCCCGGACATGATCGGCATGGAAGCCGTCAACCAGCTGCTGGTGGCGCTGGAAGTGCACCGGTTCGACTTCTGTTTCATCGGGGCGGGGTACGAGAAGGAAGTCGACGAATTCCTCACGGTGAACCCGGGTTTGGCGGGCCGATTCAACCGGAAGCTCCGGTTCGAGTCGTACAGCCCCGACGAGCTGGTCGAGATCGCGATCCGCTACGGCGGGCCGCGCGCCACCGTCATCGATCCGGCCGCGCAGGAAGCCTTGAATGCTGCGTGCCGCAAGCTGCGGGCCTACCTGGCACCGGACGGCAGCCACGGCATAGACGTGATGCAGAACGGCCGGTTCGCCCGCAATGTCGTCGAGCGCGCCGAGCGGCTGCGGGACTCCCGGGTGGCCGCCCAGAACCGCACCGACCGCGGGTCGGTGACGGTCGAGGACCTCGAGACGCTGCGCACCCAGGACCTTCTCGGCGCGGTGTCGGTCGCATGCGCAGAAAAGCATGTGCCGCTGGAGCTTTGAGCTCCTAACCCAGTGCTGACGCGGCCGCGTCGGCGAACGCCCGCGCACTCGGATAGCGCTGGCTCGGGTCCTTCGCCATGGCCGTGGCGATGACGTCGTCGATCGCGGCAGGCAGCCACGGCGCGAACCGGGAGACCGGAGGCGGTTCTCGGTGTAGCTGCGCCTGAACCACCTCGGCCTGGGATCCGGCGTCGAAGAACGGCGGCTTGCCCGTCAACAGCCGAAACAGCGAGCAGCCCAACGAATACACATCGGCCAGTCCGTCGATGTCCTTGCCCTGCAGCATCTCCGGTGATGCATAGGCCGCCGATACCAACACCTCTCCGTTCCGCGCGAACGGCGGAGCGCCGAAATCGGTCAGTAACGCGTGATCCCCCTCGCCCAGAAGGAAATTGGACGGCTTGACGTCGCCGTGCACCACGCCCTGAGCGTGGGCGAAGTCCAAGGCTTCGGCAATGCCGGCGATGATGTGCACCGCGCGCGCCGGCGACATCTGCCCGGCCCGCAGTGCACTGTCCGCGTCGCCACCGGGAACATATTGCATTGCCAGCCAATGTGTTCCGCGCTCGTACACCGGGACGATATGGGGATGAACCAGCAGTGGGGGACATTCGTCCGTCACCACCTTGAGCGCCACCGGCCCCGCAGCGCCATGGGCCAGATAGACCGTGCCCGTCCCGCCGGTGCCGAGCACCGATTGGATCGAATATCCGCCGATACTAGCGAGGTCCACGGGGCGGGATCGTCGCGAAGAACTGCGAAATGACGGCTGCCACTTCGACAAAGGCGCGCCGGGTCGGCCCCGACATCTCGCCGGTGTTGTTGATGACGCCGCCGGGACGAAGGCCCGGATCGAACGGCACCTCCACCACCGCCTGACGACGGGAGCGGAACTGGTCGGCGAGCACGCCGCGGGTCTTCTTGTCGGAGTGCCCGTCGGAGTCGTTGAGCACGATCACCGTTCGCTGCATCAGCCCGGTCTTGCCATGGGCGGCAAGCCATTCCATCGTCTGTGCGGCCGCCGAGGCGCCATCCGGCCACGGTGAGGACACCACGATCAGCGCGTCCATATCGCGCATCGCCTCCTGGGTGACCGGGGCGTCCATCGTGGATCCGCAGTCGACGATCGAAATTGTGAAGTGCCGGTCGAGGCGCATGGTGGCCTCGCGGTAGATCGCCGCGTCCAGAAGGCCCCGCCGGCTGCCGTTGTCCCCGGCCAGCACGAACAACCCCGATGAGTTGCTGCCCATCCGGGTCAAGACCTCGGCGAACGACCGCAGATTCTTGTTCTTGGCCAGCTCCCAGTAGGAACCGCCGGCCCGCGGGTCGATGCGGCTGCCCAGCCGGCCGAACGCGGTGTCGGCGTCGACCGCCACCACCCGGTCGCCGCGCCGCAGCTCGGCCAGCACGCATCCGACGCTGGCGGCGACGGTCGTCTTACCGACCCCGCCCTTGCCCAGCACCCCGATCTTGTAGTGGCCGCGCAGCGGGGCGGCCACCATGGCTTCCATCGCCGTCTGGCGCTGCTCCTGGCGCGAGGGACCCAGATTCACCAGGCCGAACGTCGCGGTATGAAGACCGCGGCGCCACCCGCGGGCCGGCTTTGGCTTCGGCGGGCGCGGCGGTGCGGACACGGCGGTCGGCAAGGGGGGATAGGGCGGCTGGACCGGCGCGGGCTGCGGCGGTATCGGCAGCTCGATACGGGGGATCCGCTCCGTGGGCGGACCGGCCGAATAGTCCGGCGGCGGCCGCCGGTCGCGGTCGCGCTGATAGTGGTCACGGTCGGTCATCGTGACCAGTATCGCTGCTTGCGCGAATTCCCTGGTCGCAGGCCGGTCGGCAGCGGGAAAGCTAAGAATCCGACCAGAGTTTGCGCAAAGTCCCGGACCGGCCTCCGGCCCAGGTCGCAGGGGCGCTGACACGTGCTGATGTGAGGTATCCCGCACCCAAGACACCGGTGCCGTACGCCCTCAGCAAACAGCCCAAAACAGCCCCGGCGGAGCACCCCGTCGGCGCAGGGCCGCCGAAGCGGGCGAACGCGCCACCAAAAAGGGGCGCTGACAACGGATTCCGCAGCTAAGACCCTTTGGTGGCTGCACCTCCGCGTAAGGCGGCAGGGCAACCGACTTAGCCTAGACTAAGTTGGCATGTCAGCGGGGGTTTGACATATCGTTTTACGACTTGTTGACACCACAGTGGAGCCCCGTTCAGTGACGCACGGAGGAATCCCTGGCGGGGCGCGGTGACGTCGATGAACCACCGCGCACAAAAGCTTGTGAAGGGTCAGGTGCGAATGCCCAGGAGTGTCGGGCTGTACAACCCCGCATTTGAGCACGATGCGTGTGGTGTCGCCATGGTCGCAGACATGTACGGCCGTCGCAGCCGCGACATCGTCGACAAGGCCATCACGGCACTGCTGAACATGGAGCACCGCGGTGCTCAGGGCGCCGAGCCGAACACCGGCGACGGCGCGGGCATCCTGCTGCAGGTTCCCGACGCCTTCCTGCGCGCCGTCGTCGACTTCGAATTGCCCGAGGAGGGCAGCTACGCCACCGGTATCGCCTTCCTGCCGCAGTCGTCCCGCGACGCCGCGACGGCGTGCGAGTCGGTCGCCAAGATTGTCGAGGCCGAGGGCCTGACGCTGCTCGGCTGGCGCGACGTGCCCACCGACGATTCGTCCCTCGGTGCGCTGGCCCGCGATGCGATGCCGACGTTCCGTCAGGTGTTCATCGGCGGCGCGTCCGGCATGGACCTGGAGCGCCGTGCCTACGTGGTGCGCAAGCGCGCCGAGCACGAGCTGGGCACCAAGGGCCCGGGCCAGGACGGTCCGGGACGCGAAACCGTTTATTTCCCAAGCCTTTCCGGTCAGACGTTCTGCTACAAGGGCATGCTGACCACCCCGCAGCTCAAGGCGTTCTACCTCGATCTGCAGGATGAGCGGCTCACCAGCGCGCTGGGCATCGTGCACTCGCGCTTCTCGACCAACACGTTCCCGTCGTGGCCGCTGGCGCACCCGTTCCGCCGCGTCGCCCACAACGGCGAGATCAACACCGTCACCGGCAACGAGAACTGGATGCGGGCCCGCGAGGCGCTCATCAATAGCGACGTGTTCGGTTCGACCCAGGACCTCGACAAGATCTTCCCGATCTGTACGCCGGGCGCCTCGGACACCGCGCGTTTCGACGAGGTTCTGGAGCTGCTCCACCTCGGCGGCCGCAGCCTGGCCCACTCGATGCTGATGATGATCCCCGAGGCCTGGGAGCGTCACGAGTCGATGGATCCGGCGCGCCGCGCCTTCTACGCCTACCACTCGTCGCTCATGGAGCCGTGGGACGGCCCCGCCTCGGTGTGCTTCACCGACGGCACCGTGATCGGCGCCGTCCTCGACCGCAACGGCCTGCGCCCGTCCCGGGTCTGGGTCACCGAAGACGGCCTCGTCGTCCTCGCGTCCGAGGCAGGCGTGCTGAACCTCGATCCGTCGACCGTGGTGCGCAAGATGCGCCTGCAGCCCGGCCGCATGTTCCTCGTGGACACCGCGCAGGGCCGCATCGTGTCCGACGAGGAGATCAAGGCCGAGCTCGCCGCCGCCGAGCCATATCAGGAGTGGCTCGACGCGGGGCAGTTCCACCTCGACGACCTGCCGCCCGGTGACTACGTCCGCATGCCGCACCACCGCGTGGTGCTGCGCCAGCAGGCTTTCGGCTTCACCTACGAGGAACTCAACATGCTGGTCGCGCCGATGGCGCGCACCGGAGCCGAAGCACTCGGCTCGATGGGCACCGACACCCCGGTCGCCGTGCTGTCGGCGCGTCCGCGGATGCTCTTCGACTACTTCCAGCAGTTGTTCGCCCAGGTGACCAACCCGCCGCTGGACGCCATCCGCGAGGAGGTCGTCACCAGCCTGCAGGGGACCGTCGGCCCGGAGAGCGACCTGCTCAACCCGACCGCCGACTCGTGCCGGCAGATCATTCTGCCTAACCCGATCCTGCGCAATGCCGACCTGTCGAAGCTGATGTGTGTCGACCCCGACCACGAGATCCGCGGCCACAAGCACGGCCTGCGCGCCGCCGTCATCCGCTGCCTCTACCCGGTCGCCCGCGGCGGCCAGGGGCTCAAGGAAGCGCTCGACGACGTCCGCGCCAAGGTCTCGCAGGCCATCCGCAACGGCGCGCGCATCATCGTGCTGTCCGACCGGGAGTCCAACGAGTCGCTGGCGCCGATCCCATCGCTGCTCAGCGTGTCTGCGGTGCACCACCACCTGGTGCGTGACCGCACCCGGACTCAGGTCGGCCTCGTCGTCGAGGCGGGCGATGCCCGCGAGGTGCACCACATGGCCGCGCTGGTCGGTTTCGGTGCCGCCGCGATCAACCCGTACATGGCGTTCGAGTCCATCGAGGACATGTGCGACCGCGGCGTGATCGCCGACATCAGCAGCGACAAGGCCAAGGCCAACTACGTCAAGGCCGCGGGCAAGGGCGTGCTGAAAGTCATGTCCAAGATGGGCATCTCGACGCTGGCGTCCTACACCGGCGCCCAGTTGTTCCAGGCGATCGGCGTCAGCCAGCAGGTCCTCGACGACTACTTCACCGGGCTGTCCTGTCCGGTGGGCGGCATCGACCTCGATGACATCGCCGCCGACGTCGCCGCCCGTCACGCGCTGGCCTACCTGGATCGCCCCGACGAGCGCGCGCACCGCGAGCTCGAGGTCGGTGGCGAGTACCAGTGGCGCCGGGAAGGCGAATACCACCTCTTCAATCCCGACACCGTCTTCAAGCTGCAGCACTCCACCCGCACCGGGCAGTACTCGATCTTCAAGGAGTACACGCAGCTGGTCGACGACCAGAGCGAGCGGTTGGCCTCACTGCGCGGTCTGCTGAAGTTCCGGGACGACTTCCGGCCACCTGTTCCCTTGGACGAGGTCGAGCCCGCCACCGAGATCGTGAAGCGATTCTCCACGGGCGCAATGAGTTACGGCTCGATCTCCGCTGAAGCTCACGAGACGCTGGCCATCGCGATGAACCGCCTCGGCGGCCGGTCCAACTCGGGCGAGGGCGGCGAGTCCGTCGAGCGCTTCGAGCATGACGCCAACGGCGACTGGCGCCGCAGCGCCATCAAGCAGGTGGCGTCGGGTCGTTTCGGTGTCACCAGTCATTACCTGACCAACTGCACCGACATCCAGATCAAGATGGCCCAAGGTGCGAAACCCGGTGAGGGCGGCCAGCTTCCGGGTAAGAAGGTGTACCCGTGGGTGGCCGAGGTGCGGCACTCCACGCCTGGCGTCGGCCTGATCTCGCCGCCGCCGCACCACGACATCTACTCGATCGAGGATCTGGCTCAGCTGATCCACGACCTGAAGAACGCCAACCCCAATGCGCGGGTTCACGTGAAGCTGGTGAGTGAGAACGGCGTCGGGACGGTCGCGGCCGGTGTGTCGAAGGCGCACGCGGACGTGGTGCTGATCTCCGGTCATGACGGCGGCACCGGAGCCACCCCGCTCACCTCGCAGAAGCACGCGGGCGCGCCGTGGGAGCTCGGCCTGGCCGAGACCCAACAGACGTTGCTGCTCAACGGACTTCGTGACCGGATCGTCGTGCAGGTCGACGGCCAGCTCAAGACGGGCCGCGACGTCGTCATCGCCGCGCTGCTCGGTGGTGAGGAGTTCGGTTTCGCCACGGCACCGCTGGTGGTGGCCGGCTGCATCATGATGCGCGTGTGCCACCTGGACACCTGCCCCGTCGGCGTCGCCACCCAGAATCCGCTGTTGCGCGAGCGATTCACCGGCAAGCCCGAATTCGTCGAGAACTTCTTCCTGTTCATCGCCGAAGAGGTGCGTGAGCTCATGGCGAAGTTGGGCTTCCGCACGGTCAACGAGATGGTCGGTCAGGTCGGGGCGCTCGATACCGCGCAGGCAGCAGAGCACTGGAAGGCTCACAAGCTGGACCTGTCCCCGGTGCTGCACGAGCCCGAATCGGCCTTCATGAACCAGGACCTGTACTGCAGCTCGCGTCAGGACCACGGTCTGGACAAGGCACTCGACCAGCAGCTGATCGCGCAGAGCCGCGAGGCGCTGGAGAGCGGTTCACCTGTTCGTTTTTCGACCGCAATCGCCAACGTCAACCGCACCGTCGGCACCATGCTCGGCCACGAGCTGACCAAGGCGCATGGGGGCCAAGGGCTTCCGGACGGCACCATCGACATCACGTTCGACGGGTCGGCGGGTAACAGCTTCGGTGCGTTCGTCCCCAAGGGCATCACGCTGCGGGTGTACGGAGATGCCAACGACTACGTCGGCAAGGGCCTGTCCGGCGGGCGCATCGTGGTGCGGCCGTCCGAGACCGCCCCGAGCGACTTCGTCGCCGAGGACAACATCATCGCGGGCAACGTGATCCTGTTCGGCGCGACCAGCGGGCAGGCGTTCCTGCGCGGTCAGGTCGGCGAGCGGTTCGCGGTCCGCAACTCGGGCGCCCACGCAGTGGTCGAGGGCGTTGGCGACCACGGTTGCGAGTACATGACCGGAGGCAAGGTGGCGATCCTCGGACCCACCGGCCGCAACTTCGCCGCAGGCATGTCCGGTGGCATCGCCTACGTCTACGACCAGCACGGCCATCTCGGCGACAATCTCAACGCCGAGATGGTGGAACTCGAGCGACTGGACGCCGACGATATCGAGTGGCTGCAGGGCATGCTCGTCGCCCACGTCGACGCCACTGATTCGGCTGTGGGACAACGTATTTTGTCGGACTGGGAGTCTCAACTGAAGCACTTCGTGAAGGTGATGCCGCGCGACTACCGGGCGGTCCTGACCGCTATCGCCGAGGCCGAGCGCAACGGCGAGGACGTCGATGCCGCGATCATGGCGGCGGCCAATGGCTGATCCGCGCGGTTTTCTGAACTACACCAAGCGTGAGACGCCGGTACGCCGGCCGGTCGATCTGCGGCTGAAGGACTGGAAGGAAGTCTACGAAGAAGACTTCTCCCACAAGACCCTCGAGGCGCAGGCGTCGCGATGCATGGACTGCGGTATCCCGTTCTGCCACAACGGTTGCCCGCTGGGGAATCTGATTCCCGAGTGGAACGACCTGGTCTACCGGGACCGCTGGCGCGACGCGATCGAGCGACTGCACGCCACCAACAACTTCCCGGAGTTCACCGGCCGGCTCTGCCCGGCGCCGTGTGAGGCGTCCTGCGTGCTGGGCATCAACCAGGATCCGGTGACCATCAAGCAGGTCGAGGTCGAGATCATCGACAACGCCTTCGACGAGGGCTGGGTCGTGCCGATGATGCCGGACAAGCTGACCGGCAAGAAGGTCGCGGTCGTCGGGTCGGGCCCCGCGGGCCTGGCCGCCGCGCAGCAGCTCACCAGGGCCGGGCACCAGGTGACGGTGTTCGAGCGCGCCGACCGCATCGGCGGCCTCCTGCGTTACGGCATCCCCGAGTTCAAGATGGAGAAGCGCCACATCGACCGGCGCCTCGAGCAGATGGCGGCTGAGGGCACGCAATTCCGCACCGGGGTGAACGTCGGCGTCGACCTCACCGTCGCGCAGCTGCGGCTGAACTACGACGCCGTGGTGCTCAGCGGTGGCGCGACCGACTGGCGCGACCTGCCGGTCCCGGGTCGCGAGCTCGACGGCATCCACCAGGCCATGGAGTACCTGCCCTGGGCCAACAAGGTTCAACAGGGTGACCCGGTGCTGGACGACGACGGTCAGCCGCCGATCACGGCCAAGGGCAAGAAGGTCGTCATCATCGGCGGCGGTGACACCGGCGCCGACTGCCTGGGCACCGCGCACCGGCAGGGTGCGGCCAGCGTCCACCAGTTCGAGATCATGCCGCGCCCGCCGGAGACTCGTGCGGACTCCACCCCGTGGCCGACCTACCCGCTGATGTTCCGGGTGGCCTCGGCCCACGAGGAGGGCGGCGAGCGCCTGTTCGCGGTCAACACCGAGAAGTTCGTCGGCCACGAGGGCAAGGTCACCGGGCTGCGGGCCCACGAAGTGGTGATGAAGGGCGGCAAGTTCGAGAAGGTGGAAGGCACCGACTTCGAGCTCGAGGCTGACCTGGTGCTGCTGGCGATGGGCTTCGTCGGACCGGAACGGCCAGGGCTGCTCACCGACCTGGGTGTGGAGCTCAACGAGCGCGGCAACGTCGCCCGTGACAAGGACTTCGCCACGTCGGTGAAGGGCGTCTTCGTCGCCGGCGACATGGGCCGCGGTCAGTCGCTGATCGTGTGGGCGATCGCCGAAGGCCGTGCCGCGGCCGCAGGCGTCGACCGCTACCTGATGGGCCACTCCGCGCTGCCGGCGCCGATCAAACCGACGGCCGCTCCCCAGCGCTAGCAGGTCCAACCCCACTAGTCACTACTGCATCACCCGAATCATCCGATTATTTACCGGCGCGCCTATTGCAGTTTGCGGTGTGATCTGTGTCTAATTGCTGGAGCGGGTACTGCGGTAAAGTAGCGACCCGTTAAGACCGAGATTCGACCACAGGAGTGATCCTTGTGTACCTCAACCCGATATCTCGCTCGCGGGTCGGGCGTATAGCCTGGTCTTTCTTCCGCCACCCTGTGAAGAGCCGCGAGTTTCCGGCCAAGCACGAACGCCTGGTCACCTCCGCCGAACTCCTGCAGTACGGGTTCTAGCAACCGATTCCCGGCGCCCACGGCGCCGGTTCACCTTTGCCCGTCGTTACCAAGCTGTTATCTACAGCCCCGAATCGCGAATGGCTTCCGCGAGCGGTTCCAGCACCGCCGGAGTGTGCGGCGGCGGCAGGTAAACGATCGCCAGATCCAGTCCTTCGGCCGCCAGCGCCGCGGCTTCGTCAATCGCCTTCGCGTAGTCGTGGTCCTCGCTGAGCCGGACGTGGGCCGACAGCATGATCTCGGCCGGGTCGCGCCCGATGTCGGCGCAATGGGAGGCCAGGACGTCGCGCTTGTGGGCGAACTCCTGGGGCGTACCGCCGGCGAAGTTCCAGTGCTGGGCGTACTTGGCGACGATGCGCAGCGTGCGCTTCTCCCCGCTGCCGCCGATGCAGATCGGCGGGTGCGGGCGCTGCGGACCCTTGGGCTCGTTGCGGGCATCTTTCAGCTGGTAGAACGTGCCGTCGAAGTTCGTCGTCTCCTGGCTGAGCAGGCTGATGAGGACCTGGGTGCCCTCTTCGAAGCGGTCGAGGCGCTCCTTGATGCTGCCCAGTTCGATGCCGTACGCGCCGGACTCTTCTTCGTTCCAGCCCGCGCCGATCCCCAGTTCCAGTCGGCCGCCGGAGATGATGTCGACCGCTGCCGCCATATTGGCCAGCACCGCGGGATGCCGGTAATGGATCCCGGTGACCAGGTTGCCCAGCCGCAGCCGGGTGGTTGCCTGGGCCAGCGCGGTCAGCGTGGTCCAACCCTCCAGACACGGCCCTGTCGAGTCGGAGAAGATCGGATAGAAGTGGTCGAACGTCCAGCCGGAGTGGAAGACGTCGATCTCGTCGGCGGCCTGCCAGACCGCGAGCATGTCAGCCCAGGTGGTGTTTTGCGGTGAGGTTTTGAAGGCGAATTGCACTGGACCGAGCGTAGTCCGGTCCGCTGTGAGCTTCCTCTAGCCTGCGTTGACCTTCGGCGGCCCGTAGTAGATGACCTCGCTGGTGCGGTCGGGTTGCTTGCGCAATGTAGTGGCCACAGCGTGCACGATCAGCCACTGGATCAGCCCGAGAACGAGGAGGGGCCATACCGCGCCTGCCAGCAAGGCGGGGCCGACGGTGATGTGCGGCGTCGACCGCTCGGTGTCGCGTGACCAGGCGGCGAATGCCACGGCCGCACCGGCAACCAGCGCCGCGATGCAGAGGTACATGATCACCCACTGGAAAGACGACATGGGATCTCTGATACCCGACCCCGGCTAGGGATAAACAGGACGGGACACGTGTGAGCGCGCGTGCGCGACCGCTTCCTCGAGCGAATCGAGCAGGTGGTTTTCATGGCGCAACGCATCGACGATGCCGATATTGGCGAGCAGGGTCATGTGTTCGGGCTGGACGCCCTTGATGATGACGGTGACGCCCTGGGATTCCAGATCTTCGGCGATCTGGACGAGCGTGTGCGCACCCGTCGCGTCGAGCATGCCGAGCTGCGACATGCGAATGATGACGACTGATACGTCGGGGTGTGTGGTGATTGCGTTGGAGAGCCGCTCGGCCGCTCCGAAGAACATGGCCCCGTCCAGTCGCAGTAGCGCGATTCGCTCGTCACCAGGCTGGTGCGGTCCGGGTAAGGGCTCACGGACGACGCTGCTGCGCCGTGCCACGGAGCGCAGCGCGAAGAACGCCGCGACGATGATCCCGATCTCCACCGCCTCGATCAGGTCGAAACACACGGTCACCACTGCGGTGAGTACGAAGGCGAGCGCGTCCGAGCGGGTCGAGCGCACGATCTTGCGGACCGTGGCGGGTGCGATCATGCGAAACGATGTCACCATCAGCACTCCGGCCAACGCGGACAACGGAATTGTCGCGACCGGGCCGGAAGCCAGGTACACGACGGCGAGCAGCAGCAGCGAGTGGACGATGGCCGATATCCGGGTGCGCGCTCCCGACCGGACGTTGACCGCAGTGCGGGCGATCGCGCCGGTGGCCGGCATGCCGCCGAAGAGTCCGGACGCCATGGACGCGAGGCCTTGGCCGACCAGTTCGCGGTCGGGGTCGTAGGGACCCGTCGGCGACATTGTGGCCGCTACTCGCGCCGACAGCAGGGATTCGATCGCGGCCAGTGCGGCGATGGCCAGCGCGGCTCCGATGAGCGTGCGCAATGCGCCGGGGTCGGCGTGCGGTAGGACTGGTGCCGGTAAGTGCGAGGGCAGCTGCCCGATTGTGGCTATCGGGAGGTGGGTCGCGACCGCGATGAGTGTGGCCGCGACGACCGCGGTCAGCGACTCGGGAATCCCGCGGTGCAGTCGGGGCAAACTGACCATGAGCAGTGCGACGAAGCCGACGACCGCTAGCGTCCGCCAGGCTGTGGTCCAGTCGGCGTGGGCGATGACCGCACCCGCTGCCGTGAGGGTGCGCTGCCCGGCGGGAGCGGCGACACCGAATGCGGCGGGCACTTGCTGCAGGAAAATGATGGCCGCGATCCCGAGCGTGAAGCCCTCGATCACCGGCCAGGGAATGAACGTCACCGCGCGGCCCAAACCGGTGACGCCGGCACCCAAGACGATCAGCCCGGCCAACACCGTGACCAATGCGATGCTGCCGATGCCGTGCTGCGCCACGATCGGTGCCAGGACCACCGCCATTGCGCCGGTCGGTCCGGACACCTGGACATGCGAACCGCCGAACACCGCGGCGACCAGGCCCGCGACAACGGCGGTGATCAATCCCGCGGCCGCGCCGACCCCCGAGCTGATCCCGAAGGCCAGCGCCAGCGGCAGAGCCACCACGCCTACCGTCACGCCGGCCAGGACGTCGCGGCGCCACGACCGGGGGAGGTCCTTGTAGTCGCTGAGGCGGGGCAACAGTCGGGACAGTTGACCGGCGGCCGAGGCGATCATCGCGGATTGCCCACCGGCGGCAGCGCGTCGAACGCCTCCAACTGTTCGCGCCGGGCTTTGAGGGTGTCGGCCAGAAAGCTGCGCGCGGTCACGAGCAGTTCGCGGATCGAGGGGTGGGCGAGTCGGTAGAAGACGGCATTGCCGACGCGCTCCGCCGTCACGACATTGTGGCGTTTGAGGACGGACAGGTGCTGGGACAGCAGCGTCGGCTCGATATCGGTGGCGGCCAAGATCTCGCTCACCGCGGTGGGTTCGTCGCCAGCGGACAGGATCTCGAGGACTCGGATTCGTGCGGGGTGAGCGAGGGCCTTGAACAGGTTCGCTTTGATCTCGTACAGCGGCCGATCGTCGCCGCCGGGGAAGTTGGTGGGCACCGCGATCCTCAGATTGAGCAATTGATGGATTGATGAAAATCGCAATCAATCTAGCTCGGATGGGCGTGCTCGGCCAAATCGCGCTGGCACGGCGGGGCACACTGGAGCCATGGATCCGGTGGTCGCACTACGCGAGATCGCGTACTACAAGGACCGTGCGCGCGAGGATTCGCGGCGGGTGATGGCCTACCGCAAGGCCGCCGATGTCGTCGAGGCGCTGGACGACGACGCCCGCGAACGCCACGGCCGTGCCAACAGCTGGCAGTCCCTGCCCGGTGTCGGGCCCAAGACGGCCAAGGTCATCGCTCAGGCGTGGGCGGGGCAAGAACCCGACACGCTGGTCGAATTACGCGGTGCTGCAGCCGATCTCGGTGGGGGTGAGGTTCGTGCGGCGTTGCGCGGTGACCTACACCTGCATTCGAACTGGTCGGACGGATCAGCTCCGATCCGCGAGATGCTGACCACCGCCGCCGCGCTGGGCCATGAGTACTGTGCGCTGACCGACCACTCGCCGCGGCTGACCATCGCGAACGGACTGTCCGCTGACCGGCTGCGCCAGCAGCTCGACGTGATCGACGAACTGCGCGAGGAGTTGGCGCCGTTTCGGATTCTCACCGGCATCGAGGTCGACATCCTCGACGACGGCACCCTGGACCAGGAGCCTGAGCTGCTGGAACGCCTCGACATCGTGGTCGCCAGCGTGCACTCCAAACTGGCGATGGACTCCCCCGCGATGACCCGGCGGATGGTGCGCGCCGTGTCCGACGCGCGGGTCACCGTCCTCGGCCATTGCACCGGCCGACTGGTCACCGGGAACCGCGGCATCCGGGCGGAGTCGACGTTCGACGCCGAGAAGGTGTTCACCGCATGCCGGGACAACAACACCGCCGTCGAGATCAACTCGCGCCCCGAGCGTCGTGACCCGCCGACCCGGTTACTCAAGCTGGCGCTGGAGATCGGGTGCGACTTCTCGATCGACACCGACGCCCACGCGCCCGGGCAGCTGGACTTCCTCGGCTACGGGGCGCAGCGGGCTCTCGACAACGGTGTTCCGATCGAGCGGATCATCACCACCTGGCCTGCCGAGAAGCTGCTGAGCTACGCCGGCTAGCTGCCTACCGGTGTCAGGACGCGGTCCCGGCTGGGCCAGGGCTGCGGTGCCGGTCGCGGGCGGACCAGTTGCGGCCACCAGAACCAGCGGCCGAGAAGTGCTGCCAGCGAAGGGGTTAGCAGCGATCGCACGACCAGCGTGTCGAACAGCAGGCCCAGGCCGATCGTCGTACCCACCTGGCCGATGACGATCATGTCGCTGACCGCCATCGAGATCATGGTGAATGCGAAGACCAGCCCGGCCGATGTGACCACCGATCCCGTGCCCGCCATCGACCGGATGATGCCGGTCTTGATTCCGGCGTGGAACTCCTCCTTCATCCGGGACACCAGCAGCAGGTTGTAGTCCGCGCCGACCGCGAGCAGCACTATGACCGACATCGGCAGCACCATCCAGTGCAGCGGGATCCCGATCACGTGTTGCCACAACAGAACCGAAAGGCCGAAGGCACTACCAAGACTCAGCACCACCGTGCCGACGATGACCGCCGCGGCCGCGACCGCGCGGGTCAGTACCACCATGATCAGGAAGATCAGGATCAACGATGCGACCGCCGCGATGAGCAGGTCGTAATCGGCGCCCAGCTGCATGTCCTTGTTCATCGACGCACTACCGCCGACGTAGACCGTCGACCCCTCCAACGGCGTCCCCTTGATGGCGTCGACGGCCGCGGTGCGCAGCGGTTCAATGTGCGAGGTGCCCGTCTCGCTGAGCGGGTCGCCCTGGTGATTCACCGTGAACCGCACCGCATGACCGTCTGGCGACATGAACAGCTTCATCCCGCGCTGGAAGTCGGCCGTTCCGAACGCTTCCGGCGGCAGATAGAACGTGTCGTCGTTGTGGGCGGCGTCGAACGCCTTGCCCATCGCGGTCGCGTTTTCCTGCTGGGCCATGTTCTGATCCTGCTGAGCCTTCTGCGCCTGATACTGGTTCAGCATCATCTGCTTCTGGTTCTTCATCGTCTGAATCTGCGCCGGCAGCACCGCGGCCATCTGGGGCGTCAGGTCGGCCATTCGCTCGATATCGGGCACCAGGTCCTGAAAGTCGTCCGACATCTTCCCGATACCGTCGAGGCTGTCGAAAACCGACCGCAGCGCCCAGCACATCGGAATGTCGAAACAGTGCGGTTCCCAATAGAAGTAGTTGCGTAGCGGGCGGAACTGGTCGTCGAAGTCGGCGAGGTGATCCCGAACGTCGGCGATGTCGGCAGACGTGCCCTTCATCTTGTCTGCCATCCGGCGCGTGACATCGGCGAGTTCCAGTGTGATGCTGTACATCTGGCTCATCGAGTCGATGGAGACCTGCATGTCGTTGGCCTGTTTGAGCGTGTTGTCCAGGATCGTCTGCTGATAGTCGTTGTTCAGCAGTTGACCGGTGCCGCTCTGGCTGATCGTGTATGCGAGGGAGGCGTGTTCGATCGGCTTGCCGTCGGGCCGGGTGATCGTGGTGACCTGTGCGATACCGTTCACCCGTGACATCGCCTTGGCGATCTTGTCAATCACCAAGAAGTCAGCGGGATTTCGCAGATCGTGGTCGGCCTCGATCATCACCAGCTCGGGGTTCATCTTGGCCTCGGAGAAGTGCCGATCCGCGGCTGCCTGGCCGACGTTGGCCGGAATATCGTCGGGCAGGTAGATGCGGTCGTTGTACGTGGTGTGGTACCCGGGCAGCGCGAGCAGCCCGACCAGGCACAGTACGACGGCGAAAACCAGTACCGCGCCCGGCCAGCGGACGGTCGCAGCGCCGACTCGGCGCCAGCCGCGAGCTCTCTTGTTGCCCTTGGGTTCTAGGACGCGCCCGAAGCGGGTGACGATCGAGATGACCGCGGGTCCCAGCGTCAGCGCGGCAGCGACCACGACGGTCATGCCGACCGCCAGCGGAATGCCCATGGTCTGGAAGTACGGCAACCGGGTGAAGTGCAGGCACAGCGTCGCACCGGCGATGGTCATGCCGGAGGCCAGCACCACGTGCGCTGTGCCGTGGTACATGTCGTAGTAGGCCGACTCGCGATCCTGGCCCTTACGGCGCGCCTCTTGATATCGGCCGATCAGGAATATCGCATAGTCGGTGGCTGCCGCAATAGCCAGTGTCACAACCATATTGCTGGCGAACGTGGTCAACCCGATCACGTCGTGGTAGCCGAGAAAAGCGACGGCCCCTGTCGACGAGAGCAGGCCGACCACCACCATGCCGAGCGTGATCACCGTCGTGATGAGGGAGCGGTAGATGAGCAACAACATGATCGTGATGACGCCGAACGTCAGCGCTTCGATCGTCTCCATGCTCGCGTCGCCCACGGCGCTCTGATCGGTCGTCGTCGCCGACGGGCCCGCCACGTAGGCCTTGACACCGGGTGGTGCCGGAGTGGTCGCGACGATGTGCCTGACGGCCTCCACCGATTCGTTGGCGAGCGTTTCGCCTTGGTCGCCGCTGATGTAGACCTGAACGTAAGAGGCTTTACCGTCGATACTTTGGGCGCCGGCGGCCGTCAGCGTGTCACCCCAGAAGTCCTGGACGTGCTGTACGTGCGTCGTGTCGGCGCGCAGGTCGCGAACAATCTTGTCGTAGAACGTGTGTGCGTCGGGGCCCAAGGGCTTGTCACCCTCGAGCACGATCATCACCGAACTGCTGGTTTTGTACTCCTGAAATACCTCGCCGACGCGTTTGATGGCGATGAGGGACGGCGCGTCGGAGGGGCTCATCGACACCGCGCGCAGCTTGCCCACCTCGGCAAGCGACGGCGCCGTCATGGTGAGGATTGCGATCAAAGCGACCCAAGCCAGCACGATCGGGATGGCGAAGATCCGGATAAAACGCGGCAGCGCAGGGCGTTTGACGGGTGGGACCGGCGGGATCGTGTCGGTCGGAACGTCGGTGACGGTACTCATGCCGCCTTCACCAGGCAGTAGGTCGCGGCGTTCACTCCGTGGGCCGTCCTCTCGTCTTTGACCTCGTCGTCGACGAGGACGCGACAGCCGATCGATTGACCGTCGCCTTGTACCAACAGATTTGGCATGACGGACGGCACCGTCGTCTCGAGTCGCAGCGACCAGGGCAGTGGCACCGTGCCGGTCCGTTGCGGCAACCCGTTGAGATCGGTGTAGTTGATCACTGCGCTGTCGGACGACCCGAACACCTCGTAAACCACGACCTTCGGGTTGAACTTGTCCGCGGTGTCCGAGCCCACCGGCGTGACGACCGCCCCGTCCGAGCCGAACACCGACCTCAGATGGGAAACGCTCATCACACCGACGGCGACGGCCACCACCATCAGCGTGGGCAGCCAGATGCGTTTAAGTACCGCAATCACATTCAGGCCTTTCCACGTTGGCGGGGGTGACCTAGCTAGGCAATCTAAGGGTATAAGTGGATAGAGTCAATCCGGTTCTTGGTTTTCGTAAGGAGGGTCACTAAACTCGGCCATGTGGTTGACAAACCGTGCCGCGGGCTGCGCAAAGACGCCGAGCGCAACCGGCAGCGGATCATCGAAGCCGCGCGGGAGCTGTTCGCCGTGCGCGGCTTGGAGGCGACGCTCAATGACGTCGCCCACCACGCCAATGTCGGAGTCGGCACGGTATACCGACGGTTCGCCACCAAAGAGGAACTGCTCGACGCGATCTTCGAAGACGGCATCGACCAGGTCGTCTGCCTCGCGGAATCAGCTTTGCGGCAAGAGAATTCGTGGGATGGATTCGTCTGGTTCGTCGAACAGCTCTGCGAACTGACCGCCAGGGACCGCGGCCTGCGAGAGATGGTCTACAGCTCCGCCTATGGCGGGTACGGCGTCGAATGTGCGCGGTTGCGCCTCACGCCCCCGATTTCGAAACTCGTCGAGCGCGCCCGCGATGACGGCTATCTGCGCCCGGACGCCGAGCCCACGGACATGCCGATCCTGGGCATGCTCGCGGGCACGGTCAGCGAGTGGGCCGGTCACGTCGACCCGGAACTCTGGCGGCGATACGTCGCGCTGCTGCTCGACGGCATGCGCCACCACGAAGGACGGCAGCCGTTGCCGGTCAGGGCGCTGTGCGACGACCGGATGGACGCGGCGATGCGCGGCTGGCACCCCGCCGGCTAGTCCGGCAGGTGCGGCATCTCCAGACCGGGATCCCGGCCGACCAGTACCCCACGGGTGAGCATCGCGTTGCCGTAGCGACGACGCACCTGATCGACTGCGGCATCGAGGTCCACCGTGTCGGGCCGTCCGCCGTCGAGTGGCAGCTCCAACTGCTGGGCGCCGCCGGTGTCGATATTGGACACCGCGAACCCGATCAGCGTGATGCCCCGCTCGACGATCAACGGTTGGGCCGCGGCGACCAGTCCCCGTGCGGCGGCCAGGATCGGTTCGGTCGACCCGGTGGCCCTGGCCATGGTGTGGGAGCGGGTGACGCGGGTGAAGTCCTCAAAACGTAAGCGCAGCACCACTGTTCGCCCGGTTCGTTGCGCCGTGCGCATTCGGCGGGTGATCCGGTCGACGAGGCCGATCACCACGGCATCGAGTTCCTCGGGCGTCCTGCGCTGACGGCCCAACGCCCGCTGGGCGCCCACCGAGCGGCGGCGGTGCGCGGTGGTGACCCGGCGCCGGTCGATATTGCGCGACAGGCAATACAGCTGGCGACCCATCGCCGGACCGACCATCGAGCCCAGCATCGATTCGCTGAGCTCGGCGACCTGGGCGACCGTGTGGATACCGTGCAACCCCAGCTTGTCCGCGGTCTTGGGGCCCACGCCCCACAGCCGCCGCACCGGCAGCGGATGCAGAAATGCCAGCTCGGCGTCCGGCGGCACCAGCAGCAGACCGTCCGGCTTGGCCTCCTGGCTGGCCACTTTGGCCAGGAATTTGGTGCGGGCAATGCCCACGGTGATCGGTAGCCCCACCCGCTCGCGCACCTGCTGGCGCAGGCGAGCTCCGATCGCGACCGGATCGCCCGACAGCCGCCGCAGTCCGGACACGTCGAGGAAAGCCTCGTCCACCGACACCGGCTCGACCAGCGGAGTGGTGTCGCGGAAGACCTCGAACACGTCGTCACTGGCGCGGCTGTAGGCCGACATCCGGGGCGGCACGACGACCGCCGCGGGGCACAACCGGCGCGCCTGGTGACCACCCATGGCGGTGCGCACGCCGTAGGCCTTGGCCTCGTAGCTGGCGGCCAGCACGACACCGCCACCCACGATCACCGGGCGACCGCGCAGCGTGGGGTCATCGCGCTGCTCGACCGACGCGTAGAACGAGTCGAGATCAGCGTGCAGGATGGTCGCCCCGCCGGACACGAACATATGTTCGCATGCCGGACCGACAGCTACGCCGGTGGCGGAGGTGCGTCCGGCGGCGGTGGTGGCGGCGGCTCAGGAGCCGGCGGCGGCGGGGGCGGCGGTGGTTCTGGCGCCGGTGGCGGCGGCGGTGGTGGCGGTGCCGGCGGTGGCCACATCGGCAGGGTGATCGGCGGCAGGCCGGGGATGTTGATGACGTTGACGTCGGGCGGGGGTGCGTCCGGCGGCGGGGGAGGAGGCGGGGGAACGGCATCCGGCGGCGGTGCGGGCGGGATTCCGTTGCTGGTGTTGATCGTGATGATCGAGCCCGGAATGGTCTTGCCCGTCGGGGTGGTACCGACGACCGCCCCCCGCGACGAGAAGCTGTTGATCGGGGTGGGCAGATCCGCCACCTGGAAACCGGCGTCCTTCAACCGTTTTCGCGCCGCATCGAAGCTCAGGCCGGTGATGCTGGGCACCGAGCTGCCGGGGCCGCCTTCGACGTAACGCTTGTCGGTGGGCGGCAGCGAGATCGGGCCGAAGTCGGTCGCGACCGGCTTCATCGCCAGGAACCAGGTCCGGGCCGGCTCGTTGCCGCCGTAGAGATTGCCGTACCCGCACTTGCGCAGCGGGTAGGAGCACAGGCCGCCCGGGTTGGTGGAGTCGTCGAAAATGTAGTTCGCGGCGGCATATTGATTCGTGAAGCCGAGGAACCCCGAAGAGCGGTGCGATTCGGTGGTGCCGGTCTTGCCCGACATCGGCAGGCTCCAGCCGGCCGAGCCCGCAGAACCCGCGGCAGTGCCACCGGTGGAGTCCTTGGACAGCGCATTGGCCAACGTGTTGGCCAGACCTTCGGGAACCACCTGCTCGCAGGCCTGCGTCTCGACGGCGACCTCGCGCCCGTTGCGGTCGAAGATCTTGTCGACCGGACTGGGCGGGCACCACATGCCGCCGGAGGCCAATGTTGCTGCGACATTGGACAATTCGAGGGCATTCAGTTCGAACGGGCCCAGCGTGAACGAGCCGAGGTTCTGGCGTTTGACGAAATCGGCCAGGCTCTCGTTGCTGTCCGGGTCATACGCCCGCGCAGTGCCCGGCTCCGCATAGGACCGAAGGCCCAACTTGACCGCCATGTCGACGGCACGCTGCACGCCGACCTGTCCGATCAACCGGGCGAACGCGGTGTTGGGCGACTGCGCCAGCGCATCCGTCACGCTCATCGGGCTGCGGTAGTTGCCGGCGTTCTTCACACACCAGGTCTCCTTGGGGCATCCCGGGCTGGAACTGGAACCCAGACCCTTGCCCTGGAACTGCGCCGGGACCTCGAGCTGGGCGTTGATGCCCATGCCCATATCCATGGCGGCAGCCGTGGTGAAGATCTTGAAGATCGAGCCTGCGCCGTCACCGGCCAGCGAGAACGGCTGGGGCTGCACGGTCTGTCCGGCATCGAGCTGCAGACCGTAGTTGCGGTTGTCGCCCATCGCGATGACCTTGTGGCTGGTCTTGCCGGGCTGGACGACACTCATCACGCTGGCGACGCCGTCGAGCGTCGGGCTGGCGACGGTGTCGATCGCCTTCTTGACGCTGTTCTGGACCTTCGGGTCCAACGTGGTCCGGATCAGGTAGCCGTTGCGCGCCACGTCGTCCTTGGACAGTCCAGCGCGAGCCAGATACTGCAGCACGTAATCGCAGAAGAACCCGCGATCGCCGGCCGCGATACAGCCCTGCGGAAGGCTGTTCGGCTGCGGCAGGATGCCCAGCGGCTCCTGGCGGGCGGCACGCAGCGCCTCGGCCTTGTCCGGAAGGTTCTCGATCATCGTGTCGAGCACCACGTTTCGCCGAGCCAGCGCTGCCTCGGGGTTCGTGTACGGATTCAGGGCGCTGGTCGACTGTACGATCCCGGCCAGCAGGGCGGCCTGCTGCCAGTTGAGCTCGGTGGCATTGATGCCGAAGTAGGTCTTGGCGGCGTCCTGAACCCCGTAGGCGCCGTTGCCGAAGTAGACCAGGTTGAGGTAGCGGGTGAGGATCTCCGGCTTCGAGATGGCCTTGTCGAGGGCCAGCGCCATCCGGATCTCGCGCAGCTTGCGCGCCGGCGTCGTCTCGATCGCCGCCCGCCGCTCGGCGTCGGTCTGTGCGTTGACCAACAGGTTGTAGTTCTTGATGTACTGCTGCTCGATCGTCGACCCGCCGCGGGTGTCGAGGTCACCCCTGAGATAGCCGACGAGGCCGGTCAGGGTGCCCTGAACGTCGACGCCGTTGTGGTCGGCGAAGCGTTTGTCCTCGATCGACACGATCGCCAACTTCATGGTGTCGGCGATCCGGTCGCTGGGCACCGGCCATCGGCGTTGGGCGTAGATCCAGGCGATCGGATTGCCCGCGGCGTCGACCATGGTGGAGACCGTGGGCACCTCGCCCGTCATCAGGTCCTCGGAATCCTGCGCGGCCACGTCCGAGGCGTGGTTGACGACGATGCCCGCACCGCCGGCGAGCGGAAAGAGCATGGCCGCCACCAGGACACCGGCCAGCACGCAGTACAAGGCGAGCTTGGCAACGGTGGCGCTCGTCGTTGGGCGTGGCTCCGGCACCCCGCCAGACTAGGGCCACCCGGTCAGGACGCGAATCCAATATGCGAAGCCGGAATCAAACCGAGGCCGCAGAGTCCCTGGCCCCGCCGTAGATGCTGGCAATCCAGATATGGGCGACGGCCTCGAGGGCGGCCGCTTCCGGGAGGGCCGGCTTCTGGCTGCCCTGTGCGGCGACCACCACACGCTCGTTCATCAGGTTCAGTGCGGTCGCGAGATCGTGAGCCGGGATCGTGTCGGGTGCCGCGCCGCGTTCGCGTTCGCGGGTGATCAACACGGCCGTGTAGTCGATCCAGCCGGTCATGAAGGCTGTCCACATTTCGCGCAGCTCCGAGTTGGTGGCCATGGCGGACAGCCCGGCCAGTACCACCGCGCGGTGCGGGCGCAGCGAATCGAAGAAGGCGTAAATGCCGTCACGCCAGGCTTGCTGGGGCTGGTCGGGGATGGCGTCGGTTTGTTGCTGTTGCTGCGCGCCGGAGGCGGTGATCGCCGTGGCGAACAGGCGCACCAGGACCGCATCCTTGGACGCGAAATAGAAGTAGAAGGTCGGGCGGGACAGGCCCGCACCCTTGGCGAGGTCGTCCACCGAGATCTCGGCGAACGGCCGTCGCTCGAGCATGTCCTCCAGGGTGCGCAGGATGGCCGCCTCGCGATCGTCCCCGGAGGGACGGGTGGCGCGACGGCCGCGAACGCGGGTCGGCGTGGCAGCTGGCACGGGCAATACTTTACAGGGTGTCGAATTTCTCAACACAGCGTTGACCTATTCAACACACTGTTGATAGCGTGGCCGGCATGACTGAACACGTCGATGTCGTGATCGTGGGGGCCGGGATCTCCGGAATCAGCGCTGCCTGGCACCTGCAGGACCGCTGCCCGTCGAAGAACTTCGTGATCCTGGAGCGCCGGGAGAATCTCGGCGGCACCTGGGACCTGTTCAAGTACCCGGGCATCCGCTCGGATTCCGACATGTTCACCCTGGGCTTCCGGTTCAAGCCCTGGACATCGCAGAAGGCGATCGCCGACGGGCCGTCGATCATGTCCTATCTCGAGGAGACGGTCCGCGAGTACGGCATCGACAAGCACATCCGCTACGGGCAGCGCGTGGTCGCCGCCGAATGGTCCAGCGCCGACAACCAGTGGACGGTGCGCGTCGAGTCCGGCGGCGAACAGCGAGACATCACCTGCTCGTTCCTGTTCGCCTGCAGCGGTTACTACAACTACGACCAGGGCTATTCGCCGGAGTTCCCCGGCGCCGAGGATTTCACCGGCGCTATCGTTCACCCCCAGCACTGGCCGGAGGATCTGGACTACACCGGCAAGCGGGTCGTGGTCATCGGCAGTGGCGCAACGGCTGTCACTCTCATTCCCGCCCTTGCCAATTCGGGTGCCGAGCACGTCACGATGCTGCAGCGGTCGCCGACCTACATCGGGTCGCTGCCCGACGTCGACCCGTTCGCGGTGCGGATGAACAAGCTGCTGCCCGCGAAACCCGCCTATATCGCCAACCGCTGGAAGAGCATCCTGTTCCAGTCCGCGCAGTACCGACTGGCCCGGCGATTCCCGAATTTCATGCGCAAACAGCTGATGACGATGGCGCAACGACGGCTGCCCGAGGGCTACGACGTGAACAAGCACTTCGGTCCGAGCTATCGCGTCTGGGACGAACGACTGTGCTTGGCGCCCAACGGAGATCTGTTCCGCACCATCCGCAAGGGCCAGGCCGAGGTGGTCACCGACACCATCGAGCGCTTCACCCCGACAGGGATCAAGCTGACGTCAGGCCGCGAACTGCCTGCCGACATCATCGTCACGGCAACGGGTTTGAACCTTCAGCTGTTCGGTGGCGCCGAGATCCGCAAGGACGGTGAGCCGCTCGACCTCACCACCACGATGGCCTACAAGGGCATGATGCTTTCCGGTGTACCGAACATGGCCTTCACCATCGGATACACCAATGCGTCGTGGACGTTGAAGGCCGACCTGGTCTCCGAATTCGTCTGCCGCGTCCTCAATTACATGGACGCTCGTGGGTACGACCGCGTCGCGCCCACTCAGCCGGCCGCCGATATCGAGGAACGTCCACTCATGGACTTCACCCCCGGGTACGTCCTGCGCGCGCTGGATCACCTGCCGAAGGCGGGCTCCCGGGCGCCGTGGCGGCTCAAGCAGAACTACCTGCTCGATCTGGGGCTGATCCGGCACGGCAAGGTCGACGACGAAGCGCTGAGCTTCGCCAAACACCGTGTCCCGGTGACGGTTTAGCCCGCTGAGGTGACGACGATCCCGTCGTCGTCGCTGTAGGCGACGTCGCCGGGGACGAAGTCGACGCCGCCGAAGCTGACGGTGACGTCGCGCTCGCCGGCACCAGTCTTGGTGCTCTTGCGGGGATTGGTCCCCAGCGCCTTGATGCCGATGCTGATGGTGCGCAAGGTCGACGCGTCCCGCACGGCGCCGTGCACGATGATCCCCGACCAGCCGTTGGAGCGGCCGAGCTCGGCGATCAGGTCACCGACCAATGCGGTGTGTACCGACGCGTCGCCGTCGATCACCAGAACGCGGCCCGCGCCCGGCTCGGACAGCACCGATTTCAGCAGCGCGTTGTCCTGGAAGCAGCGGACCGTGCTGATCGGCCCGGCGAATTCGGTGCGAGCGCCGAACTGACGGAACTGGACATCGCAGCTGCGGACGTCGGGGCCGATGTCGTCGACCAGGTCGGCGGTGGCCCGGAAGGTGACGGCCATGCTCACTCGTCGTGCCGGTGCCGCAGACGGCGCACCAGCAGCGCGATCAACACGGTGACCGCGAAGGCCACCGCGAACGGCAGCGGGGAGCGTGTGGGCTGCGGGGCGGGGACCGGGGCCGGTGGTGACACCGGGTTGGCGGCCTGCTCGACGGCCGACTTGGCCGTTGCCGCCGCGGCGCGGGCGCCCTCGGCAACCGGCGGGGAGCCATTGCTCTCCGCGAGTGCGGCAGGCGGTGGCGGTGCTTTCTTGGCCGGCGCCTTTCGGGGCGGGGCCTTCTTGGCGGGCGCTGGCGCCTTCTTGGCAGGCGCCTTCTTCACGGCCTTCTTGACCGGCGCCTTCTTGGCCGGCTGCTTTTTGGCAGCCGCCTTCTCAGGGGGTGGTGGCCCCGGCGGCGGCGTGGCGTCCTGACCCTCGTCGGGCCGGTCCTGCGCTTCTGCCATCTGGCTGCTCCTTTGCAATATCTAGTCGCGAACGCCAGCAGTGGCACCCATCATGCCAGGTGGGGATCTACCGTCCGGCCCAGCTCACGAGCGCCGTAGTCGAGACCACATGACGGCGCAGACGATCACCGCGACGGCGCCGACGACGAACGGCCAGACCGGCAGCCCCCGCTCGGGCGGATGTTCCGGCGCCGACGCCGACGGGCCTGGTGTCCCGGTTCCTGCCGCGGTCAACGTAAAAGACCAGGAGCCGGACACCACATGGCCGTCGGCCGAGGTGACCCGGTAGTTCACGGTGTAGAGCCCGGCAGGACCGAGTGGCCGCACCCCGACGCTGACCACCGCGCCCTGGACCTGCGGGGTGCCGTCGGACCAGAGATTCCCGTCGGGCCCGACCACGGTCATCGCGGCGAAGTCGGGGTGCAGCTGCTCGTTGAACGTGGCACTGACCCGCGCCGGCGCAGTGGTCACCGACGAATCGGGTGTCGGGTCGGCGGCGACCCGCACCGCGTGCGCCCAGGCCACTGCTGTCCCGGCCATCGCCATACCGGCGACCAGCAGGAGGGTGGCCAGGACGCGCCGGATGACGATCAAGTCCGTCGGCGGGCCACCGCCACACCGACGCCGATCGCGGCCACCAACAGAGCACCGCCGGCCAGGGCGCGGGCGGTGTTGTCGGGGCCGGCCTTGGGCTCGGCGTGCTCACCTGGTGTCGGGGCGGCACTGACCGCAGGAGCCGTGGTGGGCGCCGGCGCCGCGGGCGCTGGGGCCCCGGGCGCCGCGTGGCGTTCCTTGGCCGCGGGCGGGCCGGAGGTCAGCGCCAATACCGGCGCGGGAAACTCGG
The DNA here is from genome assembly GCA_004362315.1 of Mycobacterium sp. BK086. Taxonomy (GTDB): domain Bacteria; phylum Actinomycetota; class Actinomycetes; order Mycobacteriales; family Mycobacteriaceae; genus Mycobacterium. The sequence continues at coordinate 777,446 of SNWL01000004.1, read as the reverse complement.
GCTCCTCGCCATTGGGCAGCGGCGGCTGGTCCCAGCGCACGACGGTGCCGTCGGCGTAGGTCTGTACTACCGGGAACGTCGCGGAATCGGTGTCCGGCAACGTGATCGAGATCGGGAACAGCTCGAACTGCCCGGCTCCGATACCGGCGTCGGGCGTCGCGGTGAACGTGACCGATCGGTACGTGCCGGTGGGCGCGTCCTGGTCCAGGGCGGCGGTCCAGCCCGCCATCACGTCGGTGCTCGCCGACGCGACGTTGGGCAGGGAGATCACGACTTTAGTTGTGGGAGAGCCCTTTTGGGACTCATTGGCGACCTGGAAGGTGACCAGCGTGGTGGTGCCGCGCACCGGGTGGTCGGAGTCGACGTGAACGTGGGCGCCGGCGGTCGCCGCAGTTAACCAGGAGCCGAGGATGAGGGAGGTGCCCAGCGCCGCTCCCTTGAGCGCACGCGTCGCCGGTCGATGTCGGGTCATCACACCACGCCGAGGCGCGCCATCAGGTCGGCGTCGATTCCGTCGAGCTGTCCGGCGATCGTGGCGTGGGCATCGCGTCGGCGCGGTCCTGGCATGTTCTCCGCGGCAGTGACGGCCGCCGACAGCGCGTTCAGCCGCTCGGTCATCGCGGCGACGAATTGTTTGGTCTCGGCATCTTTGGGCTTCTTCTCGGCGACCACCCGCAGTGAATTCTCTGCTCCCGCGATGCGCGCCGACAGCTGCCCGCCCACTCCGGAGAACTGCCCGAGCTGACTCAGCGGCACGCCGAGGCGATCGGCGCGGCGCTCGTCGATCATGCCTCGCGCGGCGATGGCGGCGCGGTAGGCGATGGGGACCACGACCGGGGCCAGCAGCCGGGACACCGTCAGCGCGCGCCGGATCCGGGTGGGGGACAGAAGTTTGCCCTCGCGGGCGGCTTTGAGTTGCGCGTCGGCAACCTTGAGCGCGGTGCGGTCGGCGTCGCGCGCGACCTTCAGCTGGGCCCTGATCGCCTTGTTCTCGGAGCGCTCGGCGGCCTTGATACGGCGGCGCTCGTTGCGGGCCGAATGCTTGGCGTCAGCCTTGGCGCGGGTCTTGATCGCCCGAGCCTCTGCGCGACGCGTCGCACGGCTTTTGCGCTTGGTGAACAGGCCCATTCCTGATGCCTCCCGAGTAAGTCGTCGGCGATCGGCGAGGCACGCTCGCGACCGGGTCAGCTAACCCTATCGCCCGGCCCAAGGGGTCCTATCACGACCTGCGGATATGCCACAATGATCTGCGAACCGTCCGATGCGGCGCCCTTCGGTGCCGCTAACTCGAGGAACGTCGTGAACCGCTCGCCGATGAAGGCCACAGCGATTAGCTGGGTAATCGCGTGCGGTTTGCTCTGTGGCGGTACCGGCATGTTCATGGCGGCGCCGGCCGCCGCCGAGCCCGGCACGGTTGATAACAGCCACGGCGGTCGGGGCGACCACGGCGGCTCCAACAGCAACGATCCGCGGCCCGGCGGCCACCGCCCCGGCGGACCCCGAAAGCCGCGCGGCACCGACGTCAGACCGGGCACGACCCGGCCGGACACCGGCATCTTCGGGGGACCACGCCGACACGCTGGGCTGCCGGGCGGCCACTGGCATCCGGGGATGCCGGGTCATCATCACGGGTTGCCGGGCGACCACGGTTGGCCGCACCACGGCTGGCCCGGTCACAGTTGGCCCGGCGATGACTGGCCGAATCCGGGGTGGCCGTTCCCGCACTTCCCGCCGATCGTGCTGCCGCCACTGCCGCCCCTTCCGCCGTTGCACTGGCCGCGGGCTGCGACCGGTGACGGTGTCGGGGTGGAGGGCGTCGCCCGGCCGCCGAGCCTGAGTATCGGCCGGCCTCCCGAGGCGGTCGGTGGCGGCGGTAACGGCGGTGGAATCGACTACCGGCCGCAGACAATTCCGCCGCCGGGCGAGCCGGGACAGCCTGGCGAGCCCCCGGTCGCCAGTGCCGAGAGCGGGACGGTCGGACCGTCGAGCCTGGAGCCGCCCCCCATCACGATGCCGCCGTTGATCGGATTGCCCGCCCCGGCGTTCCCGGCGCCGATGCGCCCGATCGGCCCGGGTGCCGAACCGGGCCCGCGCACCGGCCCCGGCCGGGAATCACCGATCGCTCGCGAACGACCGCCCGCCACGTCTGCAGGAGCGGGTACAGAAATGCCGCCGTCGACTAGGGTTGGCTATCCCAGGTACCTCCAAGAGGCCAAGATGGGCGAGGTTGCGGCGCTGGCCCTGCCGGGTTTCGCCGGAATCCTCGGCCTCACCGCGCTCGGAGGCGTCGTCGGGTATCGCCAAGCACGAGCCGGCCACGTCGTGCGGACTGCGGGGACCTCCCGGTTCATGCAGTGACGCGGACCGCGCGTCGACGCCAAGTCGCCGACGGGGAAGGGGGATGAGATGTCGGCCTCTCGCCGGGTCACCACGGCGGTCAACGAAGTCTTGGATCTCGCTCCCCGCCAGGGTGAAATCTCACTCATCCGACTGGTCGCCGCCGTCAGCGAGGACCGGGATCGACTCATCGAAGTCACCATGGCCGATCTGCCGGCCGGGGTGTGCGGCCAATGGCGTCAGTACAACGATCACGACGTCTTCCTGATTCAGCACGGCCTACCGACCTGGGACCGCACCCTGGCCCACGAATTGGGTCACCTCGTCCTCGGGCACTACGGCATCCCGGTCACCGAGGCCGCCCGCGATGTCGCCGAACTGGCCAGCGACGACCTCATCGGCTACATGCTCAATCAGCGCACCGGGTGTATGGGCCCCGGCGGCGAGGATGTCGAGCAAGAGGCCGAGGATTTCGCGGCGCTGCTCTTGTATCGGCTGGGCCGATCGCCGTCGGATCGGTCGTCGATCGTGCAAGTTCGCCTCGGAGAGGCGTTTGGTTGATCGTCTGGGTGATCGCCGGTCTGCTGGGGATGGCCACCGGCCTGCGCATCGGATGGGCGTTGGTCAACAAGCAGTCGGTGGTCAGCTCGGCGATGATCGTCGCGCTGGGCAGCCTGGCCTTTGTCGCGGCACTGAACTGGCCGCCGCTGACGCTGCTCATCGACAGCACCCTGCACTGGTCGAACATTTCGATCGGGCTGAGCCAGGTGGCGCTGATCTGGTGTGCGGCCGGCAGCTGCGTGATGATCACGAGCGTCGCCTCCACCCGGAGCCCTGCGGCCATCCGCCGGATCGCGGCCGCTCAGTACGCCGTTGCCGGCGTGATCAGTGTCGCCACCCTGGTGTTGTTCTTCCTGTCGGGGCAGCAGCCGGAGATGTCACCCGAGGAATACCTGCGACTCAATCTCGGGTCGGCCAACACGTCGCTGCCGTGGCTGTTGCCGTTGCTCTACGTCATGCTCGCGTTCACGCTGGTGCTGTGGGCGGGCATGCGGCACTCCAACCGGACCCGTCGCGGCCGGGCGCTGTTCGTCTTCACCATCGGCATCGCGCTGCTGGTGGCGGCCACCGCGTTCTTCTTGATCCGGGCGGTGGGCACCTCGCATCTGGTCGGGGTGGGCACCGCGGCGACCCTGCTGGGTGCGGCGATGGCGATCGTCGCGGCCGGATCACTGTTGCCGGCCATCGAGGACTGGTTCGGCGGGCGGCGTGAATTGCGTCTCATCGATCCCCTGCTGACCGAGCTGGAGCGGCGTCAGCCGGATGTCGGGATCGGCGAACGTCCCCGTGGCCCACTGGTTTTCCGGGTCGCCGAGCGCTTGTCGCTGATTTCCGATGCCCTGTATCTGGAGGCCACCATGGCCGAGCACCTGGCGCCCGGGAAGGCAGACGGTGCGGGCGTCGAGGTGCTGGCCGAGGTCGATCGCGAAGCGATCAGTCCCGACGAGCAGGCGATGGCGATCGCCAAATGGATCCATGCGGGCCGGCGGACGCCGCGGGTGGCCCGCCCCGCGGGGCAGGGGGAGTTCCCCGGAATGGGCTGTCTTGGGCAGCCGGAAACCTACTCGGATCGGGAATGGATCCTCGAGATCGCACGCCAGTACCGCGCGCTCGACACAGCGGCAGCGGCGCGCTGACTCCGAATCTAACGTTGCCGAAACTCCCGTGACAGGAGCGACGGGCTAATCGTCGAGGTGTTCCCGACGGCGCAGCTCATCGACCTTGGAGACGATGTCCTGCTGGGCCTCGGGGGACAGCCCGACGGTCCGTGCGGCAATGCGGCGCACGCCCTCGTCGCGCATGTTCGCCAACCAGGTGAGTTCCTTGTCGAGCTTCTCGTAGTACTCGTCGTCGGTGAAGTACGACGGCTTGATACGGAAGAAGTTGGCAAGCGCCGTCATGGTGGTGGACGACGGATTGGTCCGGTTGCCTGAACGCAGCTGCGACAGGTACGGGGCGGACATCGTGATGCCTTCAGACTTCAGCGCGGCGATCACTTCCGCGGAGGTATGAGGACCCCGGCCGGGGGGATACACCGTGTCGAACAGGCGATTCAGTCGGGCCGAGAACGTCGTGCTCATCTTGTTGACCTCCACATGCAGAAAAGCGGTCATTTCCGTTGGCTTATTTGCTGATCATCGTAGCGACACATCCGCTGACAACCAAGTGCAAACTACCGGATAATTGACGCACGCGGACATTTTCGGACTACTGGCAAACATTCGTGCGGGTATTTTCTCAGGTCAGCACCTGCTCAGAGCTTGCGGTGAGGCAAAGAAACGCATGGTGAGACGCATCCTGGCACAGGACCTGACCGATAATCGCTCACTCAAGAACCTGAGAGTACCCTGAGCAACCGAGGGTGTGGAGAGCGTTACCGGAAATCTACTTTGCTGTAAGTGCGCTTATGGCGACTCGTCAGCTTGCGCCGAACCGGCCTCGGTCCCGACCGTCGACGACACCTCGGGCGACTGCGCGGCGTCGGTGCGGAGCGCGGCGGGGCGTAGGCGTGGCGGCAAGGCGCGAAGCGTTCCGGCCGCCAGCGCGACAACGGCCAATGCGGCTCCGGCGATGACGAGGCCGGGTGCCGCGGGGAAGGCGCCCTCGATGAGCATGGACACGCCGAACAGCAGGAACAGGGCAGCCGCGGCGAGCTGGATGAACCGTTCCGGCAGATGCTTGCCGGCCAGGGCGCCGACCAGGATGGCCAGCGCGTCGGCGGCGACCATGCCGACCGTGGACCCGATCCACACGCCGACCCAGTCGTGGTCGGCGGCCAGGGTGATCGTGGCGAGCATCGTCTTGTCACCGAGCTCGGCCAGGAGAAACGCGGAGGTCACGGCGAAGAAGGCCGGTGCCGTCGTCCGTTGGGCCCGGGTGGCCTCGTCGTCGGAGAGCTTGTCTCCGCGCAGTGTCCACAGCCCGAACAGGATGAAGGCCACGCCCGCGAGGATGCCGAGGAGGTGGGTGGGCAGCGCGGCGCCGAGATAGTGACCGACGGCGACGGAGATCAGGTGCACGGCCGTCGTTGCGACGGTGATGCCACTGAGCACGACCCACCAGCGATGGCGTAGCGCGAACGTCATGGCCATCAGCTGTGACTTGTCGCCCAGTTCGGCGACGAAGATGACGGCGAAACTCAAGACCAATGCGGAGAGCACCCAGAACTCCTCATTCGGGTGGCTGTCGCCAGGGGCGGAACAGATGCCTCCGGCCGACAACCACTGATGGTGTACGGCCGAAGGTCTCGCCCACCGGCTTTACACCGGCCGGACAACCGGGCCCACAGCACGTGCTGGGCCAGTGTGTCGATTGCCCGATTGGGGGCTACTCCCCTTCGATGACGCCGACTCTACGGGCGCTTGCGCGGTGCGCGCAACTCGTGGCGATCGAAAAGCCAACCGCAGCAATTAATTTGGTGACCAAGTAAGAAAAGTTCGGGCACCCGCAACTGTCGGCTAGGCGGCCAGCAGCATCGCCAGGATTGCGGTGTCGGGATGGCTGATCGGGTCTACGCCGACCCGGCTCACCATGCTGGTGATCGTGCCGTCTGATTCCGCTTCCACCCACGCGGCACGGTGCTCCAGACCCAGGTGCGGAATACCTGGTAGCAGAACGCAACCCGATGCGGCTCCGGAACATTCCGGTAGCGAGGGCATGGTTTCGGACGGCGGGTGCAGCATCAACAGTGCCGGTGGTTGCCGATCGGCGAAATGACCTGGCGGAACAGCGGATTCACCGACCACGGTCCCTTCGGCGAGGACCAGTCCGACGGTGCCCGGCTGCGGCTTGTCGGGTAGCTCTTCTCGAACGCCGAAAATTGTTGTGGTGGAGAGCAATCCGGGCAGCGATGCGACGCGCACCGCGACGATCAGGAGTTGCGCCCACTCTTTCGTCGAATCCGGCCAGCGGCCCGATACGACGAAGCCCTTCAGGGCGCCACGAGAATGAAAGGGGGCGACTTCGACCGCACGCCCGGAACCAGTTTCCATCTCGCCTCCGCGACACTCTCCGATGTCAGTGCGACACGACAGCGGGTCGGTTCAATTCAGGATGCGGTACGTAGCGCATGGCACGCAAGACGACACGAGTGCTAACGGGCTGCGGGATCGGCGCACGGCCGGGAAAACGCCGGTGCGCTCAGAAAAGGACGATGACGGCGAGGATGCCGAGAAGGACCAGGGCGATGACGCCGGCGCGCAGGGCGGCCAGCATGTAGGCGCGGTTACAGGTCGCTGAGGAGACATGCCAATGCGACGGCTGAGACGCGGATTGCGCCCGGAATGACTGAGATGCCATCACACCGTCCTGACCTGCATGTTCAACTACCGCCCCCAGTGAAGTCAGTCACAGACTCTTCTGTGAGCGCGATCATAACCCCTTCTGTACCCCGACGAAAATCGGCTCAACCACCGGGTCTGAAGTCGGTTGGAAGTTTGTGTTTTGTTGATTCTGAAACTGGGTAATAGAGATCACAGTTGGCTCGAGGGCGTCGGCGTGTCGCGCGGCGCGTCGCGGCGTGGTTTTCGACCGTTAGCGATGCAAGCGATTTCGCTCGTTCGTTACCAACTTGTTGATCAGGGCGCCCTAAGCCCGTGGGGTTATCCACAGGTACGTCCTGTCTTTGGGGCGAGATGGTGCGCTCAATGCCCATTCACCGGCCCAGACCCCTGTGGATAAACCTGTGGAAACTGTGGATAGTCCAGTCATTGCTGCACGTCCTGGAACGTCGAAGATGCACTGCGTGCCACAATCGGCGGTCCCATCAGCCCCGCCACCGCACTCCGGACCACAGGTGTCCTCGCTAGGCTGGTCCGCGTGATTCAGGTGTGTTCCCAGTGCGGGACGCGGTGGAACGTGCGCGACCGCCAGCGCAGCTGGTGCCCCCGCTGCAACGGCGCCCTGATGGCACCGGTCAACCCGCCGGCCCCGCAGTGGAGCCCCGGCGCGACGAGCCACCCGCCGACCAAGGCTCCCGGACCGCAAACCGGCGGACCGCGGCTCCCGCAGGGCTTCCGTTGGATCGCGGTCCGGCCGGGACCGCCGCCCGCGCCGCGCCGCCGTCGTCGTCCCCTCGGGCCGACACCCCGTTACTCCTACATCCCCCGATGGGGTCTCGCCGACCACCTCGCGCCGGTGGCGCCCATCGATGCGGCCGCCGAGAAGAAGGGGCCCGCGCCGGTCACGGTCCGCGCGGCGCTGCTCTCGGCCATCACCGTCTTCGGGCTCGCCGCGGCCATCCACATCGTTCGCTACGTGCTGTTACTGATCAACCGCACGTCCCTGTTGCCGCCCTTGGTCGCCGGCGCGGCGCTCTGGCTCGGCGTGTTGGCCAGCCTGGCCGCGATTGTGGCGGTGATCCTGACCGCCGTCGTCACGACGTCCTGGTTGATCGCGCGCCGTGCGGCCGTCTATCACCACCTCGGGCAGGACGACCCGCGGCCCGCCTGGGCCCTGTGGGCCGGATGCCTGGTGCCAGTCGCCAACCTGGTGTGGGCGCCGGTCTATCTCATCGAGCTCGCCCATGCCGAGCAGACGCACGCTCGGCTGCGCGGCCCGATCACCGCGTGGTGGGTCGCCTGGACCCTGTCGACGGCCGTCTCGATCTTCTCGATCGCCACGAGCTTCACCACCAAGCCGCAGGGGATCGCCGACAACACCGTGTGGGTGATCGTCGCCTACCTGCTCGGCGCGGGTGTGCTGGTGTTGTTGTGGCAGGTGTTTGACGCCTTCGTGCGCAAGCCCGTCGAACGGCCGCTGCATCGGTGGGTGATGGTGGGCGTCGAACAGCCCGCCCAGCCCGCGGAGCCCGAATCGCCGCCAGCGGTTGAGCCGGACCAGCAGGAACCGGCAGCATAGGCGTATGCACTCGGCCGGCGAACCGCACGGCGGGCACCCCTTCGTGGTTGCCCACCGGGGCGCTTCGGCCGAGCGCCCCGAGCACACGCTGGCCGCCTATGAGCTGGCGCTGCAAGAAGGTGCCGACGGCGTCGAATGTGATGTCCGGCTGACCCGCGACGGCCACCTGGTGTGCGTGCACGACCGGCGGGTGGACCGCACGTCGACGGGCACCGGTCTGGTCAGCGAGATGACGTTGGCCGAACTGAAGCGGTTGGATTGGGGTGCGTGGCACGCCAGCGCAGACGCCGACGATCCGCCGACCGGAACCGGTCTGCTCACCCTCGATGACCTGGTGCGTTTGGTCCTGGACTGGAACCGGCCGGTGAAGATGTTCATCGAGACCAAACATCCGGTGCGCTATGGCGGTCTGGTGGAGAGCAAGGTGTTGGCCCTGCTGCACCGCTACGGCATCGCGGCGCCGGCCTCGGCGGATCTGTCCCGCGCGGTGGTGATGTCGTTCTCCGCCGCGGCGGTGTGGCGGATCCGCCGCGCGGCGCCGCTGCTGCCGACGGTGCTGCTCGGCGAGACGTCTCGCTACCTCGGTGGCAGCGCCGCCACCACAGTCGGAGCGACGGCCGTCGGCCCGTCGATCACGACGCTGCGCGAGCACCCCGAGCTCGTCGACCGGGCTGCTGCCCAGGGCCGCGCCATGTACTGCTGGACCGTCGACCACTACGAGGACGTCGGCTACTGCCGCGATCTGGGAGTCGGCTGGATCGCCACCAACCATCCGGGGCGGACCAAAGCCTGGCTGCAGAATCCGCTGGCCGTCCCCGGCGATTAGGGCTGCGCGTCGAGGACCTGCTGGGGGATCGCCGAGTCGGTGCGCAGCGCCGAGAACAACTGATCGGCCGCGTCGGAGTCCCACACCACCACCGACCCGGAGTCGTTTCCGGTGAACTCGCCGATCGGTACCGTGATCGCCGTGGTCGAGCCGTGCAGCGCCCAGCCCAGCACGGCCAGATCCCAGACGTGGTCACCCTCGTCGACGGTCAGCGACCCGACTCCGGCGTGAGGCACTGAATACCAGCGCCACGGATTGAGCCACACCGCGGGACTGCTGGCCTTGTGCATCACGGCGGCCATGAACTCGCGCTGGTGGACCATCCGGTCGAGGTCGGCGCGCGGGGTCGCCCGGGAGCGTACGTAGCCCAGTGCATTGCGCCCGTCGAGGGTCTGGCAGCCCGCCGGCAGGTTGATCCCGGCCAGCGGATCATCGATCGGATCGGCCGGGCAGACCTGGATCCCTCCGAGCGCGTCGACCACGACCGCGAAGCCGTCGAAACCGACCTCGGCGTAGTGGTCGAGGTGCAGACCCGTCGCCTGCTCGACGGTCTGGGCCAGCAGCGGCGCGCCGCCTTCGGAGAACGCGGCGTTGATCTTGTCCTTGCCGTAGCCCGGGATGTCCACATACGAGTCGCGGGGAATCGAGACCATCGTAGTGGGGGTGCTGGAGCCGAGCGCCGGGATGTGGACCACCAGGATCGTGTCGGTGCGGCCGTTGCCGAGGTCGCCGCCGGTGGTCAGGTCGGCCTGCTGGTCGGGCGTCAGGCCGGCCCTGCTGTCGGAACCGACGAGCAGCCAGGTGGTGCCCGCGCCCGCGGCCGGGCGGTCGGTGTAGTCGAACACCGCGACCCGCTTCAGGCTGGTGTCGATCCAGACGGCGCCGCCGATGAGTCCACCGGCGGCCAGCAGGATCACGACGACCAGCGTGACGAAAATCCTTCGGCCCCAACGCCGTTTGCGTTTCGGCCGGGCAGGTGCGGTCGGTGGGGGAGCGGGCGGGCGCGCCGACGGTGGCGGTGGCGGAGGCCGCCTCGGAGGCGGCGCCTGCCGCGGTGGCGGCGGAGGGGGTGCCTGCCGCGGTGGCGGCGGAGGAGGTGGCGGCGAGGGTCGTCGACCCGGGTCGCGGCGGATCACCTGGGAGGGCTCGACTCGCGGGATCCGCTCGGTCGGCGGCGCGGGACGCGGTATCCGCTCGGTCGGCGGATCCGGCGCGGGTCGCGGCGGCCAGTCCTCGCTCACCAGGTCAATTTACGTGCCCGGTTCATTTCAGCCAGCCAAGATGACCGGCGAGTGCGATGTAGCCGACGAAGGCGACGGTGTCGATGACGCCGTGCGCGATCACCAGCGGCCACAGCCGGCCGGTCCGGCACCACGCGTACCCGAAGACCATGCCCATCACCAGATTGCCCAGCCCGGCGCCGAAGCCCTGATAGAGGTGATACGTCCCGCGCAGCGCGCTGGAGATCAGGATCGCCCGGTTCTGGCTGAGGCCCAGCTGCTTGAGCCGGGTGATCAGGTAGCCGACGACCACGACCTCCTCGGCGAAACCGTTGGCGAATGCCGAGAGGATCAACACCGGGATGCGCCACCAGCTGTCGTGCAGCGCCGCCGGTTCGACCTCGGCGTTCATTCCCAGCCAGCGGCCTGCCAGATACAGCAGCAGGCCGGGGATGCCGATCAGTGCGGCCAGGCCGAGGCCGCCGAGCATGTCGATGCGCCAGCGCACCCGTCCCAGCCCGAGCTGGGTCGGCGTGATGCCGCTGCGCCACAACAGATAGAGCCCCAGCATGCCCCAGGCCACCAGCTGGGCGACCGACGTCAGATTCAGCCCGAGGTTGATCAGGTCATAGCGGGACAGGTTGGGGTTCAACCGAACTCGTTGTCCGGCCAGCCCGGAGAGCACCGCGTCGAACAACTTCAGCATCGCGATGACGGCGCTGACGCCAAAGGTGACGGCGAGCATGACGCCGATTTCGATCCGAAGCCCCCGCCGGTCGGTGGCGAGGAACTCGTCGCGGGGGGCGTTCACCCCGTCACGGTATCGGCCCTACATCTTGCGTGCGCGCAGCCCGTTGACGAAGGGGCAACCCATCAGCAACCGGATGGCGCGGCCCAGACCCGGGACGTCCTTCACGGGTTCGCCGAACGGCAGACGCACATCGTGGTCACCGTCGACACCTTCGACGCGCAGCCGCACGCCGTAGCGATCCAGACCCAGCGGACGCACCCGGCCGCGCCGCAGTGGCGCGGGCAGCTTGCCGGCCAGCCGCGCGAGAACCTCGGGATGATCGGCATCCAGGTGGCACAGCCAGGCCGACTCGAATTCGCAGAACGGGTCCGGCTGGGCAGCCATGAGCTCGTGGAGTCCGACGGTCTCGGCACCGGCGGCGTCGGCGACGACGACCGACTCCACCTCGAGCAGGAAGAGGATCTGACCCGACCCGATGTCCAGCAGGGCCGGGTTGGGATGGTCGGTGGCGATCATGTCGACCATGGTGCGGACCGCGTGCTCGGGCACGCTCTGCACCCGGCCGCGGATCCACACCAGCGAGCGCACGGGCTCGCGCAACGGCAGTGGGGCGAAGTCGGTGAGTTCCAGTACCGCCGCGACGCCGTCGGTGCCGGCGGCGCAGGCGCGCACGGCCAGCGGGGAATCACTCGGCAGGCTGACGGCGAAAGAACCGCCGGGCAGCAGGTGGTGAATCGGTGTGGTGGCGGGGGCGACATCGTCGGCGACCAGCATCGCTCCGGCTGCGCGCGCACAGGCGCTGCGGACGCGTTCGGCGGTGGACGGCGTAGTGAGCGTCGCTGAGGTCATCGCGCACCTTCCAGTTAGTGAGGTAAGCCTAAGTTAACTACGGCCGCGTGGTCGCGCAAGGCTTCCCTTCGCGGCCGACCCGATAGGGTTGGACCGTGGCCCGCATCGCCTACCTCGGTCCCGAGGGCACGTTCACCGAAGCGGCACTTCTCAAGATGTGCGCTGCCGGTGTGGTTCCAGGTGGCAGCGGTGCGCAACCCGAGCCCACTGACAGCACCCCGGCGGCGCTGACCGCTGTCCGGGACGGCACGGCGGATTTCGCCTGCGTGCCCATCGAGAATTCGATCGAGGGCACCGTGCTGCCCACCCTGGACAGCCTGGCCAACGGGTCGCCGCTGCAGGTGTATGCCGAGCTGACCCTGGACGTCGCCTTCAGCATCGTGGTGCGCGACGGGATCGACCCGGCCGCGGTGCGCACGATTGCGGCGTTTCCCATCGCAGCCGCGCAGGTCCGCCGCTGGCTGGCCGAACACCTGCCGGATGCCGAGCTGATCCCGGCCAATTCGAATGCCGCGGCCGCCCAAGAGGTGGCGGCCGGGCGCGCGGACGCCGCGGTGAGCACCGCGCTGGCGGCCCAGCGCTACGGGTTGTCCACCCTGGCCGACGGTGTTGTCGACGAACCCAATGCCCGGACCCGGTTCGTGCTCGTCGGCCGCCCTGGCCCCCCGCCGGCGCGCACCGGCGCCGACCGCACCTCGGTGGTGCTGCGGATCGCCAACACTCCCGGTGCGCTGGTGTCGGCGATGACCGAATTCGGCATCCGGGACATCGATCTGACCCGTATCGAATCCCGGCCCACGCGCGTCGAACTCGGTACCTATGTTTTCTTCCTCGACTGTGTAGGCCACATCGACGACACTGCGGTCGCCGAGGCGCTCAAGGCATTGCATCGACGATGTGCCGACGTTCGCTATCTCGGCTCCTGGCCGACCGAATCGGCGACCGGCGCAACGCCGCCGCAACTCGACGAAGCCGACCGGTGGTTGGCCCGACTTCGGGAGGGTGATCCGACATGAGTGGACGGCTGATCCTGCTGCGTCACGGGCAATCGCACGGCAACGTCGAGCGCCGTATCGACACCCGTCCTCCCGGGGCTGACCTCACCGACCTCGGCCGGGAACAAGCCCGCGATTTCGCCCTCGCCCGCAGCCGCCCGCCCGGGCTGCTGGTGCACTCGATCGCCCGACGGGCGGCCCAGACCGCAACCGAGATCGGCACCCAGCTGCGGCTGTCCGCCGAGGAGTTCGAGGGCATTCACGAGGTGCAGGCCGGCGAGCTGGAGAACCGCAACGACGACGACGCGATCGCCGAGTTCAATGCGATCTACCAGCGCTGGCACGAAGGGGAGCTGGCGGTCCCGATGCCCGGCGGGGAGAGCGCCAGTGACGTTCTGGATCGCTACCTCCCGGTGGTTACCGACCTGCGGCTGCGCTATCTCGACAATCACGCCTGGACCGAGGACATCGTGGTGGTGAGCCATGGCGCGGCGATCCGGTTGATCGCGGCGACACTGGCGGGGGTGGAGAGCAGCTTCGTGCTCGACCACCACTTGGCCAACACCGAATCGGTGGTGTTGGCGCCGATCACCGACGGCCGCTGGAGCTGCGTCCAGTGGGGCCCACTCAGCCCGCCGTTCTACCCGGAGGCCGACCTCCACCCGGTCGCGGATGCGCTCGAATCCGTCGATCCCATGGGCTGAAAGGAATTATCCAGCCAACCGATTCGCGGTTTGCTGAGAGCAGTCACATCCGACGGTGTCGCAATCAATGACGAAAGTGTGAACAACCAGCTCGGGTGCGTCGCAACCAACCTCGGTGCACTCCCCGCGATGCACGGCGTGAAGGATCAGCGTACCGTGACAATGTCGCAGGCCAGCGGCGCATTCTCGGCAGCTTTGTACCATGGTTCGTTCATAGCATTTCGGGCCGCGGAAGTGCTGTTGCCACGCGGGGTCTCAGGGAGCCATTTTCGCCCGTCGCGAAAGTTGCTATGCAATTGCTGGGGCGGTGAGTTATCTTGAGTGTCCTCGGCCCTTCGGGGGTGGGCTGGTTTACTGCCGGGCCAGCCAGCGACGCATTAATTAATCCCGGCTTGAGAAGTAAGGACTGATCATGATGTCAGGTCGTTTGACTCGACAGATTGCGCTTTGTGCTGGCGGGCTCGCGATCGTCGGCATGGGCACGCTGACCGCCTGCGGTAAGGACAAGGACAAGGCGCCGGAGAGCACCACGCCGACCACGACGACGAGCGCGCCTGCGCCGTCGCCCACGGAGAAGGCTGTGTCGCCTGGTGGCGCCAACTCCTTCACGCCCACTGTCAAGGCCCCGCCGGCGCCGACCGCGCTGCCCGGCAACGTCATCACCGGCGGCAACTAAGCCGCACGGTCCGCATCCGTCCATAGCCACCCTCCGCCGACAATGATCGGGGCACAGCGCCTTCGCACGTTGTCAGCGGTGGGGTTGGTGGGGATGCTGACCGCAGCCGCTGTACTGGTCGCTGATCTCCATCGGTCTTCGGCACCCGCCGATTCCGGGATGATCAGCGGCCCGTACGCGTCTCTCCTCGCCAGCTCCGTCGACCTTGGTCCGGCCCGTACCGACCACATTCAGTTGACCGCCGCACTGCGCGACGATTCTCGCCCTGACCTTCTGATGGGATGGGCTGACCGCCAAAACCTCTCTGTGCGTTGGCGCCCCGGAGACAGCTGGGCGATCCTCGAAGGCGCACCCGACGCGGTGTCCGGTGCCTTCGATGTCGACGTCCACGACTACCGCGGCAAGCGCGGCCAGGTCTTCTACGCCTCGCCCCAGCAGCCCTCCGTGCCGCAGTCGCTCAGCATCGAAGTGTCCGGACTCGGCCGCATCCTCGGCTACACGCCGCACCGTGAATCGAAGGTGTGGATGCTGCCGCTGGAGGTTCCCGATCAAGGCCTGAACCCCAGCGCCCTGCTGCGCACCTACAACGCGATGCCGTTGCACGAGAAGGGCTACACCGGCAAGGGCACGACCGTCGTCGTCTTCGCCTTCGACGGCGTCGACCAAGCCGACCTCGACACCTTCGCGACCAGTTTCAACTTGCCGAAGTTCACCCCTGAGGTCGTCGGCGGCATGCCCGAGGCACGCCGCGGCGAGGCGACCATGGATCTCGAGGCGATCCACGCGATCGCCCCGGACGCCAAGAAGGTGTTGGTGAACGCCCGGCCCACCGTGGAGGGCGACGGATCGTACGAGAAGATCGCCAAGCTGATGGAGGACACCGAAAAGAGCTATCCCGGTGCGGTGTGGAGCTTTTCCATCGGCTGGGGTTGCGACAAGCTCATCACCGCCGCCGATCTGGTGCCCGTGCGGGCGGCGCTGTCGGCCGCGCACCGCTCGGGCACGACGGCCTTCGACGCCAGCGGCGACCTGGCCGGGCTCGACTGCAAGGGCGGCGACGAATGGTCGTCGCCGCCGAGCAACAACGACGTCGGGCTCGATGCGGTGGCCTCGCTGCCGGAGATGACCGACGTGGGTGGCACCACGGTGTCCACCGATGACAAGGGCGACTGGCTGGCCGAGCAATCCTGGTTCGACCCGCCGCTGTCCCAGGGCACCGGTGGTGGGGTGTCCAATCTCTACGAGCGGCCGGATTGGCAACGGGCCCTGAATGTCCCGGGCGGTGAGGGTAAGCGCCTCACCCCGGACATCGCCGCGGTCGCCGACCCGTTCACCGGTGTGCAGATCGTCTTCAACCAGAATCTGATCATCGGCGGCGGCACGTCGCTGGCCGCGCCCATCTGGGCCGGGCTGACGGCATTGATGAATCAATACGTGGTCGACAAGGGAGGCTCGCTGATCGGCAATATCAACCCGATCCTCTACACCATCGCCGAAGGCACCCCGTTGCCCGCGTTCCGCGATGTCGTCCTCGGCGGCAACGCGGTGGCCAATGCCGGACCGGGCTATGACCTGGTGACCGGCCTGGGCACGCCCAATGTCGAAAATCTGGCGCAGAATATTCTCGTGACCCAGAAAGTGGTCGGATGACCGCCCCGGACGACGACGACGTCCCAGTGATGGAGTGCGGCGTCTGCCAGATGGACGTCCCGGCAGGGGCGTTCTGCGGCTACTGCGGCGGCCATCTCGCCTCCGAGGCCACGCGCGGACCGCGCTGGCTGCGCGCGTTGCGGGGCGACGTCTTCGGCGCATCGCCGGGCGAAAGCGTGCTCCGGCCCGCGATCACCAGCTCACTGTTCCCCCATCTGCCCCAGCGATCCCGGACCCCGTTCCGGGTGGGTGTCGCGCTGATCCTCGTCGGCCTGGTGCTGTTCGCGGTGGTCAAGATGCCGGCGGCGCTGATCACCGTCGCCGCTCTCGGACTGCCGCTGCTGTTCCTGCTCTACCTCAGCGAGTCGGCCGTCTACCGCGACATGTCGGTGTGGTCGATGGTGCTGGCCGGCACCCTGGGTGCGGCACTCGGGGTGGGCTGGGTGCTGTTGACAGGCCAGATGGTTGCGAAAGCCTACGGTGTCCCGATGGCCGCCGGCCTGGCCATCCATCACCTCATGCGTGAAGGAATCATGATCCCCGCCGGCGGGATGATCCTCATGCTCGTGCCGACCGTCTTGGTGCGCCTGTTACGGCCCACCTCGCGAGAGTCGTTGGACGGCTTCGTGATCGGCGCGCTGGCGGCACTGATGTTCGCCGCGGGGGCGACGCTGACCCGACTGGCTCCGCAGTTCGCCACCGGACTGCTCGTTCACAGCCGTCCCTTCCTGAGCCTGCTCGTCGAGGCGATCCTGTGCGGTGTGACGATCCCGCTGACCGCGGCGGTGGCCGGCGGCATGATCGGCATCGCCCTGTGGTTCAAGGGGCAGGACTCCAACCCGCACGAGCACCCCGGCCGGATCCGCGCGATGCTGTTCTTCCTGGCGATCGTGGTCGTGTTGATTCACACCGGCGCCGCGGTCACCGACATCATGGGCATGCCGCAACTGCAGATGCTTACCGTCCACGTCGTCCTGACTCTGGTCGTGCTGGTGTTGCTGCGCATTGCGGTTCAGCTCGCGCTGATGCACGAGGCGCACGATCCGATCGACCAGGACGAGCCGCTCCTGTGCATCCACTGCCAGCATGTCGTGCCGGATATGGCGTTCTGCCCGGCCTGCGGGGTGGCGACGCGCGCGTCGTCACGCGCGTCGCGGAACGAGCGTCGTGAGGCGCGGCCGGTGCGGGTCGCCGCGGAGGGGTCGTGACAAAACCCTCGGGCGCTTCCGAGGAGGAAGAGTTCCCGGGCTATGCGCTGCCCCGCGGAAACTACCTCGTCCCCGAAACTGGTCGTCGGGTCCGGTTCCGCCGCACCCTCGGGCTGTGGGCCGCCGGAATCGTCGTCGTCGCTCTGGTATTGGTCGGGGTGTCGCTCACGGTGACCAAGAAGGTGCCGCGCTACATGTGCCCGCCGGAATGTGGCGCCCCACCGATGGGCACACCCGTGACCGGGCTGCCCCGCTTCACCGCGGCTGACGGGTCGTTCTCGGTGTCCTACCCCGCGCCGGGCTCGGCGTACGAGATCGAGACCAAGGGCAACGGGGTGACCGCGAAGTTCACCGGCGGCGATACCGGTGTCCTGCAATTGTTCTCGGAGCCGGCCAGAGGGCGCAACGCTCAGACGATCGCCAGGGATCTGTTGAAGCAGAAGTTCCCCGATGCCAAGATCGCCTACGAGATCCCCAATGCGATGGTCGGCTATCAGCCCGGCTACGGGGAGGTGGCCGACTCGTGGCCACAAGGAACGAGCAACAGCTACATCCGCATTCGCACAGTGCTGCTGGTCTCGGTCAAGAACGACCTGGCGCTGGTGGCCGGCGCGGTGGGTCCCTATCACGCGTTCGGTCCGGATTTCGGTCCCGGGCTGCCGTCGGCGGCGAATGTGCAGATCGCTCAGGACATGGGCAAGTATGTCAACAGCTTCAGCTGGAACGGCGATCCGGCACGCTGAAAGTAGTTCAGCCCCAGCCTAATTCGTGAAGTCGATCGTCGTCGATCCCGAAATGGTGTGCGATCTCGTGGATTACGGTGATCGCGACCTCCTCGACCACGTCGGCCTCGGTATCGCACATGTCCAGCAACGGTTCCCGATAGATCGTGACGGTGTCAGGAAGTGATCCGGCGTAACTGGAATCGCGTTCGGTGAGCGCCACGCCCTCGTAGAGGCCGAGCAGGTCGGGATCCTCGGGGTTCGCGGGCTCGACCAGGATCACGACGTTGTCGATCGCCTTGGCAAGTCCGGGTGGAATGAGATCCAGTGCGTCGCCGACCAATTCCTCGAACCGCTGCGGGTCCATCCGGACGGACACTAAGCGGGCGGAGGAGGTACGTCCGCCGGACCGGGCGGCGGGCCCGCGGGCGGCGGCGGGCCGTCCATCGGAGGCGCGTCGACAGGCGGCGGCGCCGGCTGTGCGGGCACGAACTGGCCGTTGAGCACGTTGCCGTCCTGCGGTGGCGGGGCGCCGTCGGTCGTGGGAGCCGCCGTCGAGGTGGGGGCCTGCGTCTGCTGGGTGGACTGCTGCGGCAGATGCTGTGTCTGGGTGGATTGCGTCGACTGGCTGGACTGACTGCTGTCGCTGGTCGACGGTGAGTATTGCGTCGTCGGGACGCTGGGCAGCAACGGGATCGACGGGAGGCTCAGGCGCTCCTGAGGGATGTCGGGCGGCGGAATCGGGGGCATCCCGTTGATCAGCAGCGCGCCCTTGGCCGGGTTGATCAGCGTCGCCCAGCCGCCGTTGCCCAGGGTGGCGCCGATGCTGCAGGCCACCTGATGGCTGCCCGCGGTCCAGCTCGGCAGCGAGATCGTGCTGTAGATGAGCGTCAGGGTGGTGGAGCGCAACTGCAGCGGTGCCAGGTAGGCGTCGGTCATCCGGGTGCAGGCGTCCTTGATGAACGCGTCCTGGTCGGCATCCGAGGGCAGGCCGCCGGAGAACTTCTCCGCCAGGTTCACCGCACCGGTGACCTCCATGGCGTGCGGTGCGCCGCAGTCCACGGGAACGTCGGTCGGCTGGTTGGTGGGCGGGTCGATGCCGAGGCAGGTACCGGCCGGCCAGACCTTGGACTGGTCGACTTCGGCCACCCGGCCCTTGAATTGGAGCTGCTGCCCGTCGGCACCCGGCAGCTGCAGGCCGCACAGCATGCGCCGCTCGCCGTCCTCCTTCCAGCGCTTGTCGCCGGACCACAGCATGCTGATCGTGAACTTGCTGTTGGGATCGAACTTGTCGCCGAGGTAGCGCTCGACGGCGGGCTGGCACTGCTCGAGACTGATCTGCTGGATCCGCGCGGCCGTGGGCGGCGCGGCATCGGGCCCGTATTCGGTGCCGGGGTAGGTCCGCATATCGACCGATTCGGCGACCTCGAAGCGGTGATCGTTCTTGCAATCGACGATCGTGGCCGAGTCGGGATCCTTGCCGGGCCAGTTCAGGCAGCTGCCCGCCTTGGCGTTGGCGAACGCCTTTGTGCCTTTGACACCAGACAGGGGGTCGGAGCCGGCGTATCCGGCGAGGCGGTTGTTGAATCCGATGGGCAGGGCGGTGACGACACCGGCGATCAGCAGGCCGCCGAGCGCGGTCAGCAGCAGCGCACGGCGGGTCGAGGTGGCCGCAAATGTGCCCAGGAAGGAGCGCCGCGGCGCGCCCGGTTCGGGCAGCTCGGGCGACGCGTCCTCACGCTCGGATAACTGCAACATCGCCTCCATTGTGGCAGCCGCGCGCAGCCGTGTGACAAGTGATGCAGTTGTACTGTTATGGGGTTGTGCTGTGTGTTCGGCCGGAGGGGCCGACGCGGCGGCCGACGGCAATAGCTAGGGTTGCGGGCGTGATCGACCTGAAACTGCTGCGCGACGACCCCGATGCGGTACGGCGGTCCCAGCTCAGCCGTGGTGAGGACCCGGGCCTCGTCGACGCTCTTCTGGACGCCGACACCGCGCGCCGGGCGGCGATATCGACCGCCGATTCACTGCGGGCCGAGCAGAAGGCCGCCAGTAAGAAGGTCGGTTCGGCGTCCCCGGACGAGCGGCCCGCGCTGCTCGAGCAGGCCAAGGAACTGGCCGCCGCGGTCAAGTCCGCCGAAGCCGCGCAGAGCGAGGCCGAATCGGCCTTCACGAGCGCGCACATGGGCATTCAGAACGTCATCATCGACGGTGTCCCTGCCGGCGGTGAGGACGATTTCGTCGTGCTCGACGTCGTGGGCCGGCCCCGGGAGATCGAGAACCCGAAGGACCACCTCGAACTCGGCGAGGCGCTGGGGCTCATCGACATGGAGCGCGGCGCCAAGGTGTCGGGCTCTCGGTTCTACTTCCTGACCGGCCGCGGGGCGCTGCTCCAGCTCGGCCT
Source organism: Mycobacterium sp. BK086 (assembly GCA_004362315.1). Classification (GTDB taxonomy): domain Bacteria; phylum Actinomycetota; class Actinomycetes; order Mycobacteriales; family Mycobacteriaceae; genus Mycobacterium. The sequence goes on along the minus strand of SNWL01000004.1, from coordinate 757,185 downwards.
GCTGCAGCTGGCGGTGCGGGTGGCCACCGAGAACGGCTTCACCCTGATGATCCCGCCGGTGCTGGTGCGTCCGGAAGTGATGGCCGGCACCGGATTCCTCGGAGCCCACGCCGACGAGATCTATCACCTCGAGGAGGACGACCTCTATCTGGTCGGCACCTCGGAGGTCCCGCTGGCGGGCTATCACTCCGGCGAGATCCTGGATCTGTCGGGCGGCCCGCTGCGGTATGCCGGGTGGTCGTCGTGCTTCCGGCGCGAGGCGGGTAGTTACGGCAAGGACACCCGCGGCATCATTCGGGTGCACCAGTTCGACAAGGTGGAGGGCTTCGTCTACTGCCGTCCCGGGGATGCCGAGGCCGAACACCAGCGGCTGCTGGGCTGGCAGCGTCAGATGCTCGAGCTCATCGACGTGCCTTACCGAGTGATCGACGTGGCCGCCGGCGATCTGGGTTCCTCGGCAGCGCGCAAATTCGACTGCGAGGCATGGGTTCCCACCCAGCAGGCCTATCGCGAGCTGACCTCGACGTCGAATTGCACGACGTTCCAAGCCCGCCGGCTGGCCACCCGCTACCGCGACGAGAACGGCAAGCCGCAGATCGCGGCGACGCTCAACGGCACGCTGGCCACCACGAGGTGGCTGGTCGCGATCCTGGAAAACCATCAGCAGCCGGACGGCAGCGTGCGGGTTCCCGCCGCCCTGGTGCCTTACGTTGGGACGGAGGTCCTGCAACCGTGATCGAACTCGACCTCGACGAGGTCAAGAGCTGGTTCGGCTTCGGCGTCGCCGGCAACTTCGCCGGCCACCTCGAACAAGCCGGTGAAGCAGTCGATTTCGTCAATGTCGCCAGTGAAGGCGTCGCACCCAAGGGCATCTTCCCGTGGTACGCGCCTGGTCACGACAGCTTCCTGGGGGAGTTCCCGCTCTCGCACGACGCGCTGATGGTGCCCGAGGCGAGCGAGGCCGACGGTCCGCTCAACCTGCAGATCGAGCCCGAGGTCGGGTTGGCGTGCGAGGTGGTGTGGGAGGGCGACACGGTCGTCACGCTGCGGCCCTTTGCGCTCGGCGCGTTCAACGACTGCTCGATTCGCCGCCCCAACGCGCCCAAGATCAGTTACAAGAAGAACTGGGGCCCGTCGTCCAAAGGTGTTGCGCACCAGTTCTTCGATATCAGTGACCTGACCCCGGACGGACCGACCGCGACGTTGCGGCTGTTGTGTCATCTGCGCACCGCCGACGGCGTGCACCACGAGTACGGAGTGGACAGCCCGCTGCTCGGTTACTCGTACTACGGCGAAGTGCTGCTGGACTGGATCGTCGAGCGGCTGGCCAACCAAAAGGGTTCGCCCGATACACCTTTGGAGGATGTCGGCGCGTTGATGGTGGCCTCCGGCCGGCCGCAGAAGGTGCTGATCGGTATCGGTGCGACGCGCTACACGGAGCTGGGGGAGTCCACGTACCTGCAGCCGGGTGACGAGGCGATCGTGCGGGTGTACGACACCGACAGCGACGCGGCATCCGAACTGCGCCAACTGGTCTGGCAGCCCTAACCCTTCTTTCTCTCGCCAAACCGACGATTCGCAGCGAAAGTGCGAGTAGATCGCCGCATTTCGTCGGTCTCGGCGTGCGTTCGTGGTGCCATCCGCCGATTGTCGCAACCCAACGAGCCCGCCGAAAGCTCCGCCTCTTGGTGGGCGAAATGGGCCCACGATGACGGCGTCGAACACGACCGCTAGATACTCAAGCCCGCCAGCCAGGTCTGGATCCGCTCGGCCACCAGCGGCCAGCCCGGCTCCAGCATCATGTTGTGCCCCATACCGGTGAAGATCTCGGCCGTGGTTCCGTAGTCTCGGGCCGTCGCGCGCACCGCGCGGACGCTCACAGCCCGGTCATGCTCGGCGCCGAGCACCAGCAGCGGCGATGTCACGAGACCCGGCGTGAACCGCATCCGCAAACCTCCGCCGTGATGACTCTCGGCTTGCAGACGTTGTGCACAATCGGCTACCACGGATTCCGGTGTGCTGTCACAGAAGAAGTGTTCGCGCGCCCGTTGCGGGGTGTTGACCAGATCGGCGACGGTCCCGACGCTGTAGGCGCGAAAAGACACCGCCGGATGACGGCGCATGATGCGTAACGCCACCGCGAGCCGATGCGCCGAGCGCGACGGCATCGAGGCCATCAGCACTCCCGCTGGGGCGCGGTACTTTTCGAGGTACTTCTGCACGACGAAGCCGCCCATCGAGTGCCCGACCACCACCGGGCTGGCACCGAGCTCGGTTGCCGCGGCCGCGACATCGTCGACGTAGTCGGCGACCGTACACGACTTCAGCGGTTTGGCCGACGCGCTGCCGGCGTGACCGCGCAGGCTCACCGCGGCGGCGAGGAAGCCCTGCCCGGCAAAGTAATCCAGGAAATTGTCAGCCCAGCACCACGCGCCGTGCCAGCCGCCATGGACGAAGAGCAGCGGCGTCGGGTGTGCCGGTGTGCTGGTGCCTTTGGTGAGCAGCTCTAGCATCCGCTGAGCTTAGGTGGCCGCGAGCAACTCCTCGAGCACCTTCAAGAACTCCCGCGGTTTGACCGGGGTGAACGCGGGACTCGGAGTTGTGCCCGGCACGTCGAGGGTGACGAGCGTGGACTTGATCGGCCGGTAGATGTCCAGCGGCAGCCAGCGTCGGGGATCCGAACTGCCCCAGAGCTGGAAGCGCTGCATCCAGAGTCCCAGTGGCTCGGCCTTGTACCCCTTGATCGCCTGCAGGGGAATCACTTTCGCAGTCCCCGACGGAAAGTGGTAGCGCCGCAACGTCAGTGCGAAGCGGTCCAGTTGAACCAGACCGTCGTCGTAGTACTGCTGCGGAGGCGCGCTCATGTCCGAGAGCACCGCAATTCATGGCCCTTGGTGGTCAGGCAGCGCCCGTTCTCCAGGTTCCATTGCCAGCCGTGCAGGTTGCAGGTCAGCGTCGAACCTTCCACCACACCGAATTTCGACAGATCCGCCTTCAGGTGCGGGCAGCGGCGCTGCATCGTGTACCCACCCAAAACCACGTCCGCGGTGTCGTCGTGTGTCTCGGCAAACCAGCCGTCGGCGTAGGCGATCCGCTCGTCGGTCAGGCACTTGAAGAAGGTGTACAGATACTCGTTGTACCCGCCGACCCGCCACGCCCGGAAGCGGGTGGACAGGAAGATCGTATTGACCCAGTCCGGTTCGTCATCGCGGAGCACCGTGCGCACCAGTTCCGGCGCGATCTCGAAGCCGTAGCGGAATCTCTCATCGGCAATCGGTTCGCGCACAGCACGTTTCGGGAAGTCCACCACGATTGTCTCCGGACCCACTCGCAGCTCCACCGCGTAGCCGATACCGTCGCAGATCTGATCGCTCTGCAACATGATCGGCTCGAACTTCGCCCGCAACGGCTCCAGCAGCGACTCGCCGGCCGCCGGCGCCCACGAGGCCTTCTCGGCGGCCAGCACAGGTGCCATCCGCTCGGCGTAGTCGGCGATGTAGTCGGCCTTACCGGTGGTGAAGATCGCCTCCACGTCGGCGACCGGAATCGGGTGGGTAAGTGAATCCAGTTGTTTACCAGTGAATTCAGCGACCGAGCCGGGGATCATCAACAGCCCGCCGTCATTGCCGTTGCGTCGCATCTGCTCCAGGAACACCATCTGGTCCGGGAAGATGTTCGCGGGATCGTCGTGGTCGTCGTTGAGATCGCGCAGCGCGGGATCCAGGAAGCACGGCGGCCCGGCCGACGGAATCACCCATGTCGCATCGACATCGGAGATGAACTGCCTGCACCGGTCCATCCCGCGCTGACGTTTCTGGGTGCCGAACGACTCCTTGGCGCGCGCGGGCATGTCGTAGACCATCGGGTACCAGATCGCCCCCGAGTACTGCAGCATGTGCACGTCGATGTGGCCGAACGCATCGGCCAGCACGTCGAGCGCCAGCGGCCGCGAGTCGTTCATGTTGAACACGGTGGTGGTGCCGTCGGAGACGATCAGTCCCGAGTCGCCGATGGGCCCGTCGGCAGGCGCGCGCAGCGCGACGATCATCACGTCCAGCTCGCCCTTGGGGCCGCTGAGCCGATGCTTGACGGAGTCGGTCGTTTCGTAGAACCGGTGGAAGCCCACCTTCTCCAGTTCGCGTCTGAGGTCGGGGACCGGAAAGTCCGGCAGCAAAACGACGGCGTCCTTGTTGACGTACTCGGCGAGCAGCTGCGGGTCGAAGTGATCCTTGTGCAGGTGCGAGACGTACAGGTAGTCGCAGTCGCCCAGAGCGGCCCAGTCCAGGCCGCTGTTGTCCGGGAAGACGAACCACGATGCGAAATACGCTGGGTTCAGCCACGGGTCGCAGAGGATGCTTCCCGCCTGGGTGTCGATTCGAAAACCGGCGTGGCCGATGCTGGTGACCTGCACGAATACCCTTTCCCCTGGTCGCTGCACCCCAACTGAGCTTAGCGGTCCCCGGGCGGGGCGGAATGCCAGCGAGCTAGGCTAACCGCTGTGGAACCGGTATACGGGACTGTCATCCAGCTCGCCCGCCTGACCTGGCGTGTGCAAGGAATCAAGTTCAACGTGACCGGTGTCGAGAACCTGCCCGTCACCGGCGGGGCGGTCGTGGCCATCAACCACACCAGCTACTTCGACTTCACCTTCGCCGGGTTGCCCGCCTACCTGCAACACCGCGGCCGCAAGGTGCGGTTCATGGCCAAGCGCGAGGTCTTCGACTCCAAGGCCACCGGGCCGATCATGCGCAGCCTGCGGCACATCCCGGTGGACCGGGATGCCGGCGCCGCCTCCTTCGACGCGGCGTGCCTGGCGCTGAAGGCCGGCGAGCTCGTGGGCGTGTACCCGGAAGCGACGATCAGCCGCAGCTTCGAGCTCAAGGAATTCAAGTCCGGAGCGGCACGCATGGCGATCGCCGCGGACGTGCCGATCGTCCCGCACATCGTGTGGGGCGCTCAACGCATCTGGACCAAGGGCCATCCCCGGAAGATGTGGCGGCCCAAGGTGCCGATCTCGATCGCGGTTGGCGAGCCCATCCCGCCGACCTTGCCGGCCAACGAGCTCACCGCGCTGCTGCACTCGAGAATGCAGCACCTGCTCGAACGTGTTCAGGACAGCTACGGCCAGCACCCTGCCGGAGAGTTCTGGGTCCCGCACCGGCTGGGCGGCGGCGCGCCGACCTTGGCCGAAGCGGCCGTGATGGAGCAGGCCGAAGCCGCGGAGAAAGCGGCCAAACGGGCCCAGCGGGCCGATCCGCCCGGGTCACCGGGGTAGGCATGGAGCCGGTTTTCCGCACCCTGGAGATCGTCGCCTCGATGGTGGTCAGGGCCGCGGGGACGACGATCACCTTCGAGGGTCTCGAGAACGTTCCCGCGCGCGGTGGCGCCGTGATCGCGATCAACCACACCAGCTACGTCGATTTCCTGCCCGCCGCGTTGGGCACCCGCGCGCGCAAGCGCCGCATCCGGTTCATGATCAAGGCCGAAATGCAGGACGTCCGGATCGTGAACTTTCTGATCAGGCACACCGGGACCATCCCGGTGAATCGGCAGGCCGGAGCGCGTGCCTACGCCGAAGCCGTCCACCAATTGCGATCCGGGGAGCTGGTCGGGGTCTACCCGGAGGCGACCATCAGCCGGGCGTTCGTCCTCAAGGACTTCAAGAGCGGCGCCTCGCGGATGGCGCTGGAGGCGCGGGTCCCGATCATCCCGTGCATCGTGTGGGGCGCCCATCGAGTGTGGACGAAGGACCATCCGAAGCAGTTGCGCCGCAAAAAGATTCCGTTCACCGTCCGGTTCGGCAGGCCGATATTGCCGGTGGGGACCGCCGCCGAGCTGGATGCCGCGCTCAAACATCAGATGAGCACGATCCTGCGCGAGGTCCAGGTGGCATATCCGCATCCGGCCGGCGAGTACTGGGTGCCCGAGGGCCTCGGCGGCGGAGCTCCGAGCCTGGACGAGGCCAAGAAACTCGACGAGGCCGAGTTGGCCGAACGCGCACGACGCGCCCGGGAGCATCACTGATGCTGCCCGCTCTGATCGCCACCGACGTGGACGGCACCCTGCTCGACGAGGACGAGCGCGTCACGCCGCGCACCCGGCAGGCGGTGCGTGCCGCGGTGGCGGCGGGTGCCCAATTCGTGTTGGCGACAGGCCGTCCGCCCCGGTGGGTGCCGCCGGTGGTCGAGGAGCTGGGTTTCGCCCCGATGGCGGTGTGCGCCAACGGCGCGGTGATCTACGACGCCGAGCACGACCGCATCATCTCCGCGCGCACCTTGGCTGTCGACGTGCTCACCGAGCTCGCCGAGATCGCCACCCGGGTGATTCCCGGGGCCGGCCTGGCTGTCGAACGTGTCGGCCGCAGTGCGCACGATTCGGCGACACCGCAGTTCGTCAGCTCACCCGGTTACGAGCACGCCTGGCTGAACCCGGACAACACCGAGGTGTCGATGGAGGATCTGTTGAGCGCGCCCGCGGTGAAGCTGCTGATCCGCAAGGCCGGTGCTCGCAGTTCGGACATGGCCGCTGAACTCGTCAAACACATTGGGATACAAGGGGATATCACCTATTCCACCAACAACGGCCTGATCGAGATCAATCCGCTCGGCACCAGCAAGGCGACCGGCGTGGACGAGGTGGCGCACCCACTTGGCATCACCGCAGAAGACGTGGTGGCGTTCGGCGACATGCCCAACGACATACCGATGCTGCGTTGGGCCGGCCACGGCGTGGCGATGGGCAATGCACACCCCGAGGCGGTTGCGGCCGCCAACGAGGTGACCGCATCGAACGCGGAGGACGGACTGGCCAGGGTTCTCGAACGTTGGTGGCTGTAAAGCCTTAGTTGGCAGGCGCTTCCAGCACCGGGTTCGCGGCGCGGCTGAACCGCTCCAGCTGCACCGGCGGTCCCTCAGCCGACGGCGGCGGCATGACCAGTGTCAACGCGTCCACCACCCGCAGGACGTTGTGGGTCTGCCGGTCGAAGTTCAGTGTGCCGTGCTGGAAGTTCTGCACGATCCACTCGGGTTCCTGGATCTCCCCGCTGGTGGGCAGGCCCAGCGCACCGCGCTCGTAACCCAGTGAGGCCCAGGCTTCGTAGATCGCTCCGGTCAGCGGCTGAGCCTCGGTGCTCGGCGACCAGTAGATGGCACCGCGCTCGAACGTCACGTACCGCGCGGCACCATCGGCCGAGGCCTCCGGAGAGGTCGGCTCGCCGAGCGGTCCGTCCTTGCCGCCCATGGCTTCCCATTTGGCGAAGATGGCGCCTCCGCGCAGCGACTCCATCAGGTCAGGCGGCCGGTTGAATCGTGCTGCGATGTCCCGGATCTGGCCGAGGGCGGCGTAACCCGCGTTGCCCGGGCATTCGGTGTTGCCGACGTCGCGGTGGGCGAAGATCGTCGGCAGCGTGGGGGTGGCGCCGGCGGAGAAGAAGGTGTATTCGCCTCCGGCGGACCGCAACATCGTGGTGCCCAACGGGTTGACGTGGTCCAGACCCATCCGCCAGCCGAGCAGCCTGCCTACCGTGCGGATCTGGACGTCGGTGGGCGGAACGTCCTCGAAGTCGCCGATCATCGCTACGCCCCACACATCGCTGTTGAATCCGCCTGTGTGAGAACCGAGTACGTCTTTGGTGATGCCACCGGCCCGGCCTTCGAAGACCTGACCGTATCTGTCGACCAAGGCGTTGTAGGCGATGTCGCACCAGCCCAACGTGCGGGTGTGGTAGGCGTAAATGGAGCGGACGATCTCTGCGGAGTCTTCCGGCGCGTAGTCGTTGCTGCCAGCTGTGTGGTGGACCACCGCCGCGCGAATCCCGGGGCCGTACTGGGCATTTCCGCAACGGATGTGCTCGTCGGCACCCCACTGGGCGCGGCTGATGATGTTCGGCGGCTGGCCCGGTCCCAGGGCAGCGGTCGGTGGCTGCCACTGCGAGTCGACGGGCGCCTTCGGCGGGGTGATCAGCACCGCGGAGATGTTCTGCGCGAACGGCTGTTCGGCGGTCGCCGGCACATAGCCCAGCTCCTTGCCGGCGTCGAGTCCGGTCTCGGGCGGTGCGCTGGTGATCGGGGCGTTCGCCGGGCGCGTGACCGCGATCTGCACCGAGGTCGTGGTCCCGACGAACACCGGATCGGTACCGCGCGGTCCGCCGTGCTGCGTGTCGTCGGCGTTCGACTCGAGGGTCTCCGCGTCGTACCACGGACCCCAGCTTCCATCCACCTTCTTGGCGCGCACCCGGGCCGATGTCCCGGTGAGGTCGGTACCCGTCAACGCCACCAGGGAGAACGGTGTCGACTGGCTGATTTCGCGGATGGTCTGCCCACCGCCCAGGCCGGTCAGCGGCTGCTGGGACAGCACCGTCTCAGCGGCGTTCGGTCCGTCCTTGTGCTCCGAGCCGGGCACACCGGTGACAGCCCACGGCAGGATGACGACGGTCGCCGCGATTGCGGTGAACACGATCGACGGCGCGGGTCGACGGGACAGCACAAGGCGATGTTACGTATGTGCCTTCTGATACCACTGTTTCGACACGGGCCAGTGTGAAGAAAGTGATACTTGTGACCTGCAACGGCACCGCAGGGGCCTCTCCGGGTTCACTGACCTAGCGGCCTGACCCACCCTGCGGTGCCGTTCCGACGCAGGTCTTCGTTAACCCGCCGGGGCCGGTGCTGCTGCCGGAGCAGCGGCGGCGGCCGCCGAGGCACCTTGCATTGCCTGGGTGATCGACGGCATGACCACACCCTTGAGCAAATCGATCGCTTGTCCGACGCCGAGCTGGTTGGCGGCGCTGCTCAGGTCGCTGATGATCCCGCCGGAGGCGGCCGGCGCGGCCGGCATGGCCAGCGAGGGATCCCCGAGGATCGGGTAGGTACCCGCCGCGGGCGCCGTGATCGGCATCTCATTGGGCAGCCCGAGACCGGTTGCCGACGGGCTGGTCAGCCCGGGGGTCGACAACGACGGGGTCGCGGCACCGAGCTGGGGAGTGGTCAGCGCGGGGTTGGTCAGCCCGGGATCGGTCAGCGACGCCGACGCCGGCGGCACCGTCAATCCAGGCGTGGAGACGCTCGGCGTGGTCAGACCGGGGGTGGTCAGACCAGGTGTCGTCAGACCGGGCGTGCTCAGGCTGGGTGTAGTGAGCCCGGGCGTGGTCAGGCCAGGAGTCGTCAGGCCCGGGGTGCTCAGGCTCGGCGTGGTCAAGCCCGGCGTGCTCAGGCTCGGCGTGGTGAGCCCTGGGGTGGTCAGACCAGGCGTGGTCAATCCCGGTGCGGTCAGGCTCGGCGTGGTGAGACCGGGCGTGCTCAGGCTCGGCGTCGTCAGCGTCGGCCCGGCCTGCGCCGGCTGGGCACCGGCCGGGCTCAGGCCCGTCGGCAGCGGCGGCAGGTTGATCCCGAACTGCGACAGACCCTGCTGCAGCGCGGACATGATCTCGTTCGGCAGGTCGGTCACCACCGCGGCGCGGACGAACTCGCGCTGCTCGGGTGCCTTCTGCGGGGTGGCGGTCAATTCGACCACGCCAATAGCGGCAATAGGACTTGCGACGGCCAATGCGGCGACTGCGCTCATGGCTGTCGAGAGCTTGCGTCGACGGCTGTTAGGCACGGAAGTCTCCTCAATATCTAGACAACGTTCGTGTCTGAACTACTTCGTAAGGTCCGGGAAACGGCCGTGCGCCGGATCCGAAGCCAACGTGATCGATGGTACGAGTGAGACTGTTGTGACTAAAGTGACGATGCTGAATCGTGAGCCAATTGCGACCTGGATTCGTTACGGGCCCTCTTGATTTCCGGTTGGCGCGTGGGCTTGCGATGCGGGTCACACCCTGGCCGTCGGATAACCTAGGGCCCGATGACCTCTTCAAAGGCTCCCGTCGATTCCCGCCCCTTCGACCTCTTCGTCGTCGGCTCCGGCTTCTTCGGCTTGACGATCGCCGAGCGGGTGGCGACCCAGCTCGGCAAGCGTGTGCTGGTCGTCGAGCGCCGGTCGCACATCGGCGGCAATGCCTACTCCGAGCCCGAGCCGCAGACCGGCATCGAGATCCACAAGTACGGCGCGCACCTGTTCCACACCTCCAATAAGAAGGTGTGGGATTACGTCCGCCAGTTCACCGACTTCACCGGATACCAGCACCGGGTATTCGCGATGCACGGCGGTCAGGCCTACCAGTTCCCGATGGGACTGGGCTTGGTGGCGCAGTTCTTCGGCAAGTACTTCACTCCCGACGAAGCCCGCCAGCTCATCGACGAGCAGGCCGCCGAGTTCAAGACCGACGAGGCCGCCAACCTCGAAGAGAAGGCCATCTCGTTGATCGGCCGCCCGCTCTACGAGGCGTTCGTCAAGGGCTATACGGCCAAGCAGTGGCAGACCGACCCCGCAGAGCTCCCGGCCGCCGTCATCAATCGCCTGCCGGTGCGCTACAACTTCGACAACCGCTACTTCAACGACACCTACGAGGGCCTGCCGGTCGATGGCTACACCCAGTGGCTGGAAAACATGGCCGCCGACGACCGCATCGAGGTCCGGCTCGATACCGACTGGTTCGACGTCCGTGACGAGTTGCGGGCGCAGAGCCCGGACGCGCCTGTCATCTACACCGGGCCGCTGGATCGTTACTTCGACTACGCGGAGGGCCGGTTAGGCTGGCGCACACTGGATTTCGAGCTGGAAGTGCTTCCGACCGGCGATTTTCAGGGCACCCCGGTGATGAACTACAACGACCTCGACGTGCCCTACACCCGCATCCACGAGTTCCGGCATTTCCACCCGGAGCGTGACTACCCGACCGACAAGACGGTGATCATGCGGGAGTTCAGCCGGTTCGCCGCCGACGAGGACGAGCCGTATTACCCGATCAACACCGAATCCGATCGCGCACTACTGGCCGCCTACCGCACCCGGGCCCGGCAGGAGACCTCCGCGGCGAAAGTCCTCTTCGGTGGCAGGCTGGGCACATACCAATACCTGGATATGCACATGGCGATCGCCAGCGCCTTGAGCATGTACGACAACGTCCTGGCGCCACACCTGCGCGACGGGGCGCCGCTGACTGAAAGCAGCACAGAATGAGCGAGATTCCGTCCGGCCCGATCGCAGCCGGCGAAACCAAGGCCGTCAGCCTGCTGGCACGGGTGATCCTCCCGCGTCCCGGTGAACCGCTCGACGTCCGCAAGCTGTACATCGAAGAGTCCGACACCAATGCGCGCCGGGCGCACGCGCCCACTCGCACCACGCTGGAGATCGGCGCGGAGTCCGAGGTGTCGTTCGCGACGTACTTCAATGCCTTCCCGGCGAGCTACTGGCGGCGCTGGTCGACACTGGAGTCGGTGGTGCTGCGTGTCGAACTGACCGGATCGGCACGCGTCGACGTCTACCGCTCCAAGGCGACTGGAGCCCGAATCACCGTCGGGGGCACCGAAGTCACCAGTCCGGACGCGGACACCCCGACTTCCGCGGAGTTCGAGATCGACCTCGCGCCTTTCGAAGACGGCGGCTGGATCTGGTTCGACATCACCACCGACAGCAGGACGACGGTGCACAGCGCGGGCTGGTACGCGCCCGTGCCCGCGCCGGGCCGGGCCAGCGTCGCGGTCGGCATCCCCACGTTCAACCGACCCGCCGACTGCGTCAACGCACTGACGGCATTGACGTCAGATCCGTTGGTGGACAACGTGATCACCGCTGTCATCGTGTCCGATCAAGGCACCCAGAAGGCCAAGGACCACCCCGGTTTCGACGCCGCGGCAACGGCACTGGGTACGCGCCTGACGATTCACAACCAGCCCAACCTCGGTGGTTCCGGTGGCTACAGCCGGGTGATGTACGAGGCGCTGAAGAACACCGACTGCGAACAGATCCTGTTCATGGACGACGACATTCGCGTCGAACCGGATTCAGTCTTGCGGGCGCTGGCCCTCAACCGGTTCGCCAAGACGCCGACCCTCGTCGGCGGCCAGATGCTCAACCTGCAGGAGCCGTCGCACCTGCACGTCATGGGCGAGATGGTGGCCGCCGAGAACTTCATGTGGACCAACGCGATCAACACCGAGTACGACCACAACTTCGCCAAGTACCCGCTGAATGACGAAGAGAGCGAGCGCAGCCGGATGCTGCACCGCCGCATCGACGTCGACTACAACGGCTGGTGGATGTGCATGATCCCGCGCCAGGTCGCCGAGGAACTCGGCCAGCCGCTGCCGTTGTTCATCAAGTGGGACGACGCCGATTACGGTCTGCGGGCCGGCGAGCACGGCTATCCCACCGTCACCCTGCCCGGTGCCGCGATCTGGCACATGGCATGGAGCGACAAGGACGACGCGATCGACTGGCAGGCCTATTTCCACCTGCGCAACCGGTTGGTGGTGGCCGCCATGCACTGGGACGGAAACGTCCGGGGGCTGATCGCGAGCCACATGAAGGCTACGCTCAAACACCTTCTCTGCCTTGAATATTCGACGGTCGCCATCCAAAACAAGGCGATGGACGACTTCCTCGAGGGGCCGGATCACATCTTCTCCATCCTGGAGTCGGCGCTGCCTGAGATCCGTCAGATGCGCTCGGAGTACCCCGATGCCGTCGTGCTGCCCAGTGCGACAACGCTGCCGACCCCTTCGGACAAGCGGTGGCGCAAGAAGGTGAGCATCCCCACCAACCCGGTGTCGATCTCCCTGCGGCTCGCCCGTGGAGTGGCCCATCAGCTCAAGGCGCACCATCCGGTGCACCACGAGCGCCCGCAGATCAATGTCGCGACCCAGGACGCCCGGTGGTTCTCGTTGTGCCGGGTCGATGGTGTCACGGTCACCACCGCCGATGGCCGTGGCGTGGTCTACCGGCAGCGCGACCGCGCGAAAATGTTTGCGCTGCTGCGTGCTTCGACGCGCCGTCAGCTGCGTCTGGCCCGCCAGTTCAACCGGATGCGCAAGGTCTACCGGCAGTCGCTGCCGGCGCTGACCAGCAAGGAGAAGTGGGAAACGGTGCTGCTCGAGAACTCCACCACCGATGCCTGACAGCAGCCTGCCGGAGCCGGTTGCGCCGCCCGCGAGCGGAGAAGTCGCGGTCCTGGTCGCCGTCCAGTCTGCGCTGGGCAAGCCCCCGGTCATCGAGGTGGCCCGGTCGATGTCGCACTTCGGTGAGCACGCCCAGGGCTGGATGGCGGTGTCGGCGCTCGGCGCGCTGGCCATGCCGAAGCGCCGCCGCGAGTGGGCGCTGGTGGGTATCGGCGCGGTGATCGCACATGCCGCCGCGATCGCGATCAAGTTGGTGGTGCGCCGCAAGCGGCCTCACCACCCGGCAGTCGCGGTGAACGTAGGCACGCCCAGCGCCCTGAGCTTTCCCTCTGCCCACGCCACCTCCACGACCGCCGCGGCTATGCTGCTGAGCCGGGCCACCCGGTCACGGCTGCCGCTGGTCGTGATCCCCGCGATGGCCCTGTCGCGACTGGTACTCGGCGTTCATTACCCGTCCGATGTCGTTGCCGGGGCAGCAGTCGGCGCGGTCGTCGCGCGGAGCGTCAGCTGTTTCGCCTCGCCGCAGAAGGAGACGCTGAACCGCCCATGAGTGAGGAAGCGAAGTCGGTCGCCGGTCCGCCGAGCAATCTGTTCAGCGGAATCATCAAGGCCATCCGCCCGCGCCAGTGGGTCAAGAACCTGCTCGTGCTGCTCGCCCCGATCGCCGCACTCGGCGGCAACGTGGAGTACGACTACAAAGAGGTCGCGATCAAGATCCTGATCGCGTTCGTCTCGTTCTCGCTAGCGGCCTCCTGCATCTATCTGGTGAACGACTCGCGTGACGTCGAGGCCGACCGTCAGCATCCGACCAAACGGTTCCGCCCGATCGCGGCCGGCGTGGTCCCCGAATCGCTGGCCTACTCACTGGCCGTCGTGCTGGGGATCGGTGCGTTGGCGCTCTCACTGCTGTCGTCGGTGAATCTGCTCATCGTGATCGCCGTCTACATCGCCATGCAGCTCGCCTACTGCTTCGGGCTCAAACACCAAGCGGTGCTGGACATCTGCATCGTGTCGTCGGCGTACCTGATCCGTGCCATCGCCGGCGGCGCCGCGGCAGGCATCCCGCTGTCGCAGTGGTTCCTGCTGGTGATGACCTTCGGCTCACTGTTCATGGTGGCCGGAAAGCGTTATGCCGAACTGCAACTCGCTGAGCGCACCGGCGCCAAGATCCGCAAGTCACTGGAGAGCTACACAGCCTCCTACCTTCGTTTCGTGTGGACCGTGGCGGCCACCGCGATGGTGGTCTGCTACAGCCTGTGGGCCTTCGAACGGGACGGAGCGAACGCGTCGTGGTACGCGATCACGATCATCCCCATCACCATCGCGATACTGCGGTACGCCGTCGATGTCGACGGTGGAATGGCCGGTGAACCCGAGGACATCGCGCTGAAGGATCGGGTACTCCAGCTGCTGTTGCTGGCGTGGATCGGGACCATCGGTGCAGCGATCGCCTTCAGTTGAGGTACTGACTCCCGAATCGAGCCCGGCCGAGGCCGGGCCGCTGAAATTGCCCTGGGCGCCCGCCTTCCCGCTGCGTCCGCTGGCCCGGGTCAGTCTGTGGCTCAGCGTCGTCGTGGTCGGCGCACTGTGGGCGTGGGGGGCGTGGCAACGACGCTGGATCGCCGACGACGGTCTGATCGTGTTGCGTACGGTGCGCAACCTACTGGCCGGCAACGGACCGGTGTTCAACGCCGGCGAGCGGGTGGAGTCGAACACCTCCACGCTGTGGACGTTCCTCAACTACTTCGGTGCTCTCGTCGGCGGTCCCGTGCGCCTGGAATACGTCGCGCTGGCGCTGGCGCTTGGCCTGTCCATCGCGGGCGTGGTGCTCGTAATGATCGGTACCGCACGACTGTTCGCGCCCGGACTCCAGGGCCGCCGGGCTCTGCTGCTGCCCGCAGGCGCACTGGTGTACATCGCGATCCCGCCCGCCCGTGACTTCGCCACCTCCGGTCTGGAGAACGGTCTGGTGCTCGCCTGGCTGGGTCTGCTCTGGTGGATGATGGTCGCCTGGTCGCAGGCGCCGCGACGCCATGGCAGCGGCCCCCTCTTCACCGCATCGCTGGCCTTCGTCGCCGGGCTGAGTGTTTTGGTTCGGCCCGAGCTCGCACTCGTCGGCGGGCTGGCCCTGGTGATGATGCTCGTCGCGGCCCGGGGCTGGCGGGACCGGGTGTTGATCGTGGTCGCAGGTGGGCTGTTCCCGGTGGGCTATCAGATCTTCCGAATGGGTTACTACGGATTGCTTTTCCCGCAGACCGCGCTGGCCAAGGACGCCTCCGGCGACAAGTGGGCCCAAGGCCTGATCTACCTGACCAATTTCAACCAGCCCTACGCGCTGTGGCTGGCCGCGGTGTTGGTGATCGCACTCGGCGTGGTACTGGTGGCCGCGCGCGGCACCGACGGCGCGGCGCCGATCGCCGGCAATGCGGGCCGCCTGGCCAGCCGGATCCAAACCCCCACCGCCGTCGTCATTTTCATGCTCGTCAGTGGTCTGGTGCAGGGGCTGTACTGGATCCGTCAGGGCGGCGACTTCATGCACGGCCGGGTGTTGCTGACGCCGGTGTTCTGCCTGCTGACGCCAATCGCGGTGATACCCATCGCATTACCGGCAAGCGTGGGGTCGGCGCGGGACCGCAGCGTCGTCCTGGCGGGCGCGAGCGCCGCTCTATGGCTTGGCATCGTCGGTTGGTCGCT
This sequence comes from Mycobacterium sp. BK086, assembly GCA_004362315.1. Taxonomy (GTDB): domain Bacteria; phylum Actinomycetota; class Actinomycetes; order Mycobacteriales; family Mycobacteriaceae; genus Mycobacterium. The sequence continues at coordinate 741,493 of SNWL01000004.1, read as the reverse complement.
GTGGGCGGCTAACTCGCCGGGCATGGGTCTGGACGCCACCCGGGTCACCTATTCCGGCATCGTCGACGAGCGGCGGTTCTACTCGCAGGCCACCGGTCACGCACACCCCCTGACTGCCGCCGACTACCTGGACTATCCGCGGATGCGTGCGGTCCTGACCGCGATCAACAACACGCCGGACGGTGCGCTGCTACTGCCGTCGGGAAACTACGACCAGTGGGATGTGGTGCCGGCGTACCCGCCACCACCCCCGCCGCCCGGCGTGTCGATGGATACCTGGCGCCGCGAAATAGCGCCCCACACAGTGTTTTTCACCAACCTCGGGATGCTCGGCATGAACGTCGGACTCAACGTGCGGGTGATCGATCAGATCGGCTTGGCCAACCCGATCGCCGCGCACACCGCGCGCCTGGAAGACGGCCGCATCGGACACGACAAGAACCTGTTCCCGGACTGGGCTGTCGCCGAGGGGCCGTGGCTCAAGGAACATCCCTATGTCCCGCCCTATCTCGACGAAGGGTGGATCACCGAGGCCGGCGTCGCACTGGGCTGCCCGGAGACCGACGCGATGCTGAATTCCATCCGGGGTCCACTGGGCATCCGCCGGTTCGTGTCCAACGTGATGCACGCACTCGAATTCACCCGCTATCGCATCGATCGGGTGCCGCAGTACGAGCTCGCTCGCTGCAATCTGCCGGAGCCGCCGCTGAAGGGGACGCCGTACACCGGCCTGCCGGCCACGGGGCCTTAGCGTCGTCTGTGTGGCCAATGTGGGCCGAGTGCAAGAAGTGTCGCGTAACCAAAGTTATTGCGATTCAACCGGACTGTGGCCCATATCTCACCGTGCTCGGGTTTGGTGCAGCAGGTTTCATGATTTCGGCGCGGAGACGGTAGCTTAGTTTGCCAGCCGGGCTCTAGCCGGTAACGCTGCGGTCAGATCGCGGCGATACACAGGTCAAGTGTGACAACGCTTGGCGAACCAACGTCAATGTCGACAGCGGTTGCGCCGTGCCGTGAATGAATGAGTTGAGCAACCGATGGTTCGTGCTGTGAGAGCCTCGCTGGCCGCCGCCCTGGTGCTGGCCGCGCTGGCGAGCGGCTTCGGCGTGACGCCCAAGGCGCACGCCTTTTCGCGGGACGGCCTGCCGGTGGAGTACCTCGACGTGTACTCGCCGTCGATGAGCCGAAATATCCGTGTGGAGTTCCAAGGCGGCGGAACCAAAGCTGTCTATCTGCTCGACGGTCTGCGGGCCCAGGACGACTACAGCGGTTGGGATATCAACACCGCGGCCTTCGAATGGTTCTTCGGCAGCGGAGTCTCGGTGGTCATGCCCGTCGGCGGGCAGTCCAGTTTCTACAGCGACTGGTACTCCCCGTCGAGTTTCAACAAGCAGCCCTACACGTACAAGTGGGAGACATTTCTCACCAGCGAGCTGCCGCAGTGGCTGGCCGCCAACAAGCAGGTCTCGGCAACCGGTAACGGTGTGGTCGGCTTGTCGATGTCCGGCGGCGCCGCGCTGATCCTGTCGGCCTACCATCCGCAGCAGTTCATCTACGCGGCATCGCTGTCGGGCTTCCTGAACCCCTCGTCGTTGCTCATGCAGCAGGCCATCCGGGTGGCCATGCTCGACGCCGGCGGCTACAACGTCGACAACATGTGGGGCGCCCCCTGGGATCCGGCGTGGAAACGCAACGATCCGCTGGTCCAGGCTGCCACCATCGCCCACAACGGCACTCGGCTGTGGATCTATTGCGCGCCCGGTGGACAGACCGACCTCGACGCCGGCGCCGACCCGAACCAGGCGCTGAGCGCCACCAGCCTGGAGTCGCTGGCGATCAAGAGCAACAAGGATTTCCAGGCCGCCTACACCGCGGCCGGAGGCACGAACGCCACCTTCGAATTCCCATCGTCCGGCAACCACTCGTGGCCGTATTGGGGATCGCAGCTGGCGGCACTAAAACCCGACCTCATCGCCACTATCAACCGGTGAGAGGGCGGTCACGACAACATCTCTGAAGAGGAACGATCACGTCACATGTGATTGACTGACAACGCACGGCTGCCCTGGATCGCATGCGGTGCGGCACACAAAAAAGGATGGAAATACATGAAGTTCGTTGAGAAGTTGCGTGGCGTTTGGGTGCGCCGGCTGACGGTCGCGGCTGCGGCCGCCGCTGTGCTGCCCGGTCTGATCGGCGTCGTCGGCGGCTCCGCAACGGCGGGAGCATTCTCCAAGCCCGGCCTCCCGGTCGAGTACCTCGATGTGCCGTCCGCTGGCATGGGCCGCGACATCCGCATCCAGTTCCAGAGCGGTGGCCCCAACTCTCCGGCGGTCTATCTGCTCGACGGTCTGCGGGCCCAGGACGACTTCAACGGCTGGGACATCAACACCCCGGCGTTCGAGTGGTACTACAACTCGGGCCTGTCGGTGATCATGCCCGTCGGTGGCCAGTCCAGCTTCTACTCCGATTGGTACAAGCCGGCGTGCGGCAAGAACGGCTGCCAGACCTACAAGTGGGAGACCTTCCTGACCCAGGAGTTGCCGGCATATCTGGCCGCCAACAAGGCGGTCAAGCCCACCGGTAGCGCTGCCGTCGGTCTGTCGATGGCCGGCTCGGCCGCGTTGACCCTGGCGATCTATCACCCCGAGCAGTTCCCGTACGCGGCCTCGCTGTCGGGCTTCCTGAACCTCTCCGAGGGTTGGTGGCCGATGCTGGTCAACCTGTCGATGGGCGACGCGGGCGGCTTCAAGGCCAACGACATGTGGGGCCCGACCGAAGATCCGAACAGCGCCTGGAAGCGCAACGACCCGATGGTCAACATCCAGCAGTTGATCAACAACAACACCCGGATCTGGATCTACTGCGGTAACGGTAAGCCGTCGGACCTGAGCTCGAACGTCAGTGCGGGCAACCTGTTCAACGCGAAGTTCCTTGAAAGCATGACGTTGCGCACCAACAAGACGTTCAAGGACACCTACCTCGCTGCCGGCGGCATGAACGGCGTCTTCAACTTCCCGGCCGACGGCGTGCACGACTGGCCGTACTGGGGCCAGCAGCTGCAGCAGATGAAGCCCGACATTCAGCGCGTGCTCGGCGCAACGCCGACCGCCTGATCGTCAGAACCACCACCAACGGCGGCGACCTTCGGGTCGTCGCCGTTGGCGTATCCAGACCATCTGACTAAGCGGTGTGATTCACTACGTGCAGGTGGGGCGAGGCTACATACGTAACTAGTCGACTTGAGGTGACCATGATGAGTGTGTCGGGCCTGTTCCGGGGATTCTGCGCCGCAGTTCTGGCGCTTGGCCTATGGAGCGCGACCGCGCCGGCTTCCCATGCCGCCGACGTCGAATACCTGATGGTGCCGTCACCGGCGATGGGGCGCGATATCCCGGTGGCCTTCATGGGTGGCGGCCCGCACGCCGTCGTGCTGCTCGATGCGTTCAACGCCGGAGACCCGGTGAGTAACTGGGTCACCGCGGGCAACGCGATGAACACCCTGGCCGGTAAGGGCATCTCGGTGGTCGCACCCGCCAGCGGCGCGTTCACGCTCTACACCAACTGGGAAGCCGACGGCACCCGGCAGTGGGAGACCTTCCTGTCCGACGAGCTGCCCAACTGGCTGGCGGCCAACAAGGGCCTGGCGCCCGGCGGGCACGCGATCGTCGGCGCCGCCCAGGGTGGCACCGGAGCGCTGATGGAGGCGACGTTCCACCCCGACCGCTACCGCTACGCGGGGTCGATGTCGGGCTTCCTGACCCCGTCGAACACCTTCCTCAACGGTGCGATCACGGCCGGGATGAACGAGTTCGGCGGAGTGAACACCCAGGCGATGTGGGGTGCCGCGCAGCTCGGCCGGTGGAAGTGGCATGACCCCGATGTGCATGCGCAGCTGCTGGTCGACAACAACACGCGGCTGTGGATCTTCAGCCCGCAGACGCTGACCTGCAGCGACGTCCCGGCGATGATCGGCTACTGCGATCAAGCCCAGGGCAGCAACCGCACCTTCTATGCGCACTACCGCTCGCTGGGTGGGCGCAACGGCCACTTCGACTTCCCGGCCGGCGGCAATCACGACTGGGGCAACTGGGCCGCTCAGCTGGCGGCCATGTCCGGTGACGTCGCGGCGGCCATCAAATAGGTCACAACTGCGGACGAACTGTTAACTATCCGCAATCTTTGCGAGCTCAAAGGGCCGTACTGCCAGCCGGTACCGTGGAGACGTGCAGCGCTCGCTCGTGATCGGCCTCGTGGGCTCTACGGCCTGGCTGATGGTGGCGTGCAGTTCGGGTGAGGATCTGGTGACCACCGCCGCCCCGCTCGCGACCCACGGCGCCGTGCACGGCCAGGGCGCGGTGCTGGGACCGGACGTCGATCTGCAGTCCACCAAGCTCGACGTCACGCCGTCACAGCGCGCCTTCCTCGACGCGCTCACGGCCGCGGGTGTGCACCCGTCCAGCGAGCTGGAAGCATTGAGCATCGGTTCCCACGTCTGCCAGGCCCATGCGGCCGGTCAAAGCGATCAGGCAGTCTGGGACTACATCACTCCCATGGTGCGTAGCGACGTCATCGACTCGGGGCCGTCGTCGCCGCCGCACACCGCCCCAGAGCCGCAGGTAACCCAAGCCACCGCCGACTACATTCGGATCGCTACCCAGCGGCTCTGCTGACAGGAAGACAACGCCCCTTCCCATGGCTCGAAACTCCCGGACCAATGCCCGGCGCAGACGTCATCGCATTCTCGCCCTCGTCGCCGCCGGCGCGATGGCTGTCGTCGTTGCGCTCGTCGTCGCCATCATCGTCATCGTCGTGCGGCGACCGGACTCGCCGCCGTCCGCTGTCCCGCCGACCGTGCTGCCGCCGACCAGCTCACCGGGCCAGCACAAGCCGCGCCCGGAATTCCAGGACGCCAGCTGCCCGGACGTCATGGCGGTCGTGGTTCCCGGCACCTGGGAATCGTGGCCGACCGACGATCCGCTGAACCCGACCCAATTCCCGCTCTCGCTGCTCGGCAATGTCAGCAGGCCGCTGTCCGGTCAGTTCGGTCGCGACCGGCTCGAGGTGTACACCGTCCCCTACACCGCGCAGTTCCATAACCCGCTGTCGTCGGACAAACAGATGTCCTACAACGACAGCCGCGCCGAGGGCACCAGGGGTGCCGTCCAGGCGATGACGGACATGAACAACCGCTGCCCGCTGACCAGCTACGTCCTGATCGGCTTCTCCCAGGGCGCGGTGATCGCCGGTGACGTCGCCAGCGATATCGGCAATGGGCGAGGTCCGGTCGACGAGGATCTGGTTCTCGGTGTGATGTTGATCGCCGACGGCCGCCGCCAGACGGGCGTCGGGCAGGACATCGGTCCCAACCCGCCCGGCCAGGGTGCCGAGATCACGCTGCACGAGCTGCCCGCGCTGTCCGCGATGGGCCTGACCATGACCGGCGAGCGTCCCGGCGGATTCGGTGCGCTGAACAACCGCACCAACGAGATCTGTGCCGCCGGCGACCTGATCTGCGCCGCACCGCAGGAGGCGTTCAACATCACCAACCTGCCGACCACGCTGGACGTGCTGGCCGGCGGCGCGGGACAGCCGGTCCACGCGCTGTACAACACACCGCAGTTCTGGAACCTCAACGGTCAAACGTCGACGCAATGGACCCTGGATTGGGCGCGCAACCTGATCGAGAACGCGCCGCACCCGAAACACGGATGACGTGGACGCGCCGGTGGCCGGGATTTGGCCGCTGCCGCGACTACGCCTAACATTAAGAAGAAAATAAGAGCTGCACGCGCCGACGGCGCCCCCGCCATCTTCGTCCCAGATAGGGCGAAGATGGCTCTGTACGATCTGTGAGGTTTGGGGCCCTAGACGCAGGGCGACCGGTGGCGCGATGTCATGCGCGGCCGCCGCAGGGCCCGACACAGATGTGTTCTGACAGGAGATTGGTATGCCGTTCCACAACCCGTTCATCAAGAACGGCCTGATCACCTTCCCCGAGGGCGCCAGTGTGGTCAAGCACGTGGAGCGCTGGGCCAAGGTCCGCGGCGACAAGCTCGCCTACCGGTTCCTCGACTTCTCCGTCGAGCGCGACGGTGTCGTGCGCGAATTGACCTGGGCCGACTTCGGTGCCCGCAACCGCGCCGTCGCGGCTCGCCTGCAGCAGGTGACGCAGCCCGGTGACCGGGTGGCCATCCTGTGCCCGCAGAACCTCGAGTACCTCGTCGCCTTCTTCGGCACGCTGTACTCCGGCCGCATCGCCGTCCCGCTGTTCGACCCGGCCGAGCCCGGCCACGTCGGCCGCCTGCACGCGGTGCTCGACGACTGCGGCGCCTCGGCGATCCTGACCACCACCGACTCCGCCGAGGGCGTGCGCAAGTTCTTCCGCAGCCGCCCGGCCAAGGAGCGTCCCCGCGTCATCGCGGTCGACGCCATCCCCAACGAGGTCGGCGCGACCTGGGAGCCGGTCGAGAGCGGTCGGGACGCCGTCGCCTACCTGCAATACACCTCCGGGTCCACCCGGGTCCCCAGCGGTGTAGAGATCAGCCACCTGAACCTGGCCACCAACGTGGTGCAGGTGATCGAGGCTCTCGAGGGCGAGGAAGGCGACCGGGGTGTGTCCTGGCTGCCGTTCTTCCATGACATGGGTCTGGTCACCGCACTGCTGCCGGCACTCATCGGCCACTACTTCACCTTCATGACACCGGCCGCGTTCGTCCGCCGCCCCGGCCGCTGGATCCGCGAGCTCGCATGGCGCGAGGGCGACACCGGCGGCACCATCTCGGTGGCCCCCAACTTCGCGTTCGACCATGCCGCCGCGCGCGGTGTTCCGAAGGATGACGAAGAGCCGCTGGATCTGTCCCACGTCAAGGCGGTACTCAACGGCAGCGAGCCGATCTCGGCCGCCACCGTGCAGCGCTTCAACGACGCGTTCGCACCGTTCGGATTCCAGCCCAAGGCCATCAAGCCGTCCTACGGTCTCGCCGAGGCCACGCTGTTCGTGTCGACCACCCCGGCGGGTGAAGAACCGACGATCTTGTCGGTGGACCGCGACGCGCTCAACAGCGGCACTTTCGTTGTGGTGCCGGATGATTCGCCGAAGGCCGTCGCGCAGGCGTCGGCCGGCAAGATCGGTGTGGCCGAGTGGGCGGTGATCGTCGACAACGACGCCGCCACCGAGCTGCCCGACGGCCAGATCGGCGAGATCTGGATCAGCGGCCAGAACATGGGCCTTGGCTACTGGAACAAGCCCGAAGCCAGCCGCGAGACGTTCCAGAACACCCTCAAGTCCCGGACCAGCCCGTCGCACGCCGAGGGCGCCGCCGACGACGCGACCTGGGTGCGCACCGGCGATCTCGGTGCCTTCCACGACGGCGAGCTCTACATCACCGGCCGGGTCAAGGACCTGGTGATCATCGACGGCCGCAACCACTATCCGCAGGACCTGGAGTACTCCGCGCAGGAGTCCACCAAGGCCGTGCGTACCGGGTTCGTCGCGGCGTTCTCGGTGCCGGCCAACCAGCTGCCCGATGAGGTCTTCGACAACGCCCACGCCGGGCTCAAGCGCGACGCCAGCGACAGCTCAGAGCAGCTGGTCATCGTCGCGGAGCGCGCTGCGGGTTCGCACAAGCTGGACCTGGGACCGGTCACCGACGACATCCGCGCCGCGATCGCGGTACGGCACGGTGTGACGGTGCGCGACGTGCTGCTGACGCCTGCGGGTGCCATCCCGCGTACCTCCAGCGGAAAGATCGGCCGGCGGGCATGCCGCTCGGCCTACCTCGACGGCAGCCTGCGTAGCGGGAAGGTGGCCAACGCCTTCCCCGACGACGAGGAATGACGACCCAAGGAAGTACTCAGAGGCCTCATGTCTGAATCAGAAACGCCCGAAACGCCTGAAACGCCAGGCACTCCCGTTACCCCGCCCCGCACCGACCTGACGGTGCCGGAGATGCGCGAGTGGCTGCGCAACTGGGTGGCCAACGCAACCGGGCAGGGCCCCGACGCGATCGACGAGTCGACGCCGATGGTCGAGCTCGGGCTGTCCTCGCGCGACGCGGTGGCGATGGCCAGCGATATCGAGGACCTCACCGGTGTCACGCTGACCGCCACGGTCGCCTTCCGTCATCCCACCATCGAGTCGCTGGCAACGGTGATCATCGAGGGCGAGCCGGAGCTGGAGTTCGACGAGGAGAGCGACGACTGGTCGCGCGCCGAAGGCGTCGAAGACATTGCGATCGTTGGGGTTTCGACCCGATTCCCGGGCGACATGAACACCCCCGACGAGATGTGGGCCGCACTTCTGGAAGGTCGCAGCGGCATCTCCGATCTGCCCGAGGGCCGCTGGTCGGAGTTCCTGGCCGAGCCGCGCATCGCCGACCGGGTGGCCAAGGCCGCGACCCGCGGCGGCTACCTCACCGACATCAAGGGCTTCGACGCCGAATTCTTCGCGCTCTCGAAGATGGAAGCCGACAACATGGATCCGCAGCAGCGGATGGCGCTGGAACTCACCTGGGAGGCGCTGGAGAACGCGCGCATCCCGGCGTCCAGCCTGCGCGGCACCGATGTCGCCGTGTATATCGGCGCGTCGAACAACGACTACCAATTCCTCGCGGTGGCCGATCCGACGACCGCCCACCCCTATGCGATCACCGGTACGACGAGTTCGATCATCGCCAACCGGGTGTCCTACTTCTACGACTTCCGCGGTCCGTCGGTCGCCGTCGACACCGCCTGCTCCAGCTCACTGGTTGCCGCGCATCACGGTGTGCAGGCGTTGCGCTCCGGTCAGGCCGACGTGGCCATGGTCGGCGGCGTCAATGCGATGATCACCCCGCTTGTGACGATCGGCTTCGACGAGGTCGGCGGCGTGCTCGCACCCGACGGCATGATCAAGTCGTTCTCGTCTGACGCCAACGGATATTCGCGTTCCGAGGGCGGCGGCATGCTGGTGCTCAAGCGCCTGTCCGACGCCCGCCGCGACGGCGACGAGATCCTGGCGGTCATCGCAGGCAGCGCGATCAACCATGACGGGCGTTCCAACGGGATGCTCGCGCCGAACCCCGACGCGCAGGAAGACGTGCTGCGCAAGGCGTACAAGGATGCCGGAATCAACCCGCGCACAGTCGATTACGTCGAGGCGCACGGTACCGGCACCATCCTCGGCGACCCGATCGAGGCCGACGCGCTGGGTCGTGTGATCGGCAGGGGACGCGCCGCCGACCGGCCCGCACTGCTGGGCGCAGTGAAATCCAATGTGGGGCACCTGGAGTCGGCCGCTGGTGCGGCGAGCCTGGCCAAGGTGGCGCTGTCACTGAGCCATGACAAGGTTCCGCCGTCGATCAACTACGCCGGGCCCAACCCCTACATCGACTTCGACGGAATTCACCTTCAGGTGGCCGACAAGGTCACCGACTGGCCCCGCTACAGCGGCCACGCGATCGCCGGTGTGTCCGGGTTCGGCTTCGGCGGCGCAAACGCCCACCTGGTGCTGCGTGAGGTGCTGCCGTCGGATCTGGTCGAGCCGGAGACGAATTCCGCTCCCGTCGAGGAGAAGACCACCTCCGATGCCAACGCCGTCTATGTCGGCGGGGTTCGGATGGACGAGTACGGCGAATTCATCGACGACGATGCTGATGACGACGAGTATGCCGCGGCGGCCAATGCGTTCGCCGACGACGCCGAGCCGGACCTGCCCGGCCTGACCGACGAGGCGCTGGAGCTGATCGAGGCCGCGCGCGCCGAGTGGGAGGCTTCGGAGAAGCCGGCACCCGTTGTGCCGCTGGCTGTTTCGGGATTCTTGACCTCGCGTAAGCGCGCCACCGCCGCCGAGCTGGCCGACTGGGTCGACAGCCCCGAGGGGCGGGCCACATCGCTGGAGGCCATCGGGCGCTCGCTGTCGCGCCGGAACCACGGCCGCTCGCGCGCGATCGTCCTGGCTCACGACCACGACGAGGCGGTCAAGGGTCTGCGTGCGATCGCCGAGGGCAAGCAGAGCCCGCTGGTGCACAGCGCCGACGGGCCGGTGACCAACGGACCCGTCTGGGTGCTCGCCGGATTCGGTGCGCAGCATCGCAAGATGGGCAAGAGCCTGTATCTGCGCGATCCGGTGTTCGCCGAGTGGATCAACAAGGTCGACGCGTACATCCAGGATGAGCGCGGCTACTCGGTGGTCGAGCTGATCCTCGACGATGGAAAAGACTACACCGACGAAACCTGCGAATACCCCATCGAAGTGGTCCAGACGGTGATCTTCGCCATCCAGATCGCGCTCGGTGAATTGCTCAAGCACCACGGCGCGAAACCCGCTGCGGTGATTGGCCAGTCGCTCGGTGAAGCGGCCGCCGCCTACTTCGCGGGCGGCTTGTCGCTGGCCGATGCGACCCGGACCATCTGCTCGCGTGCGCACCTCATGGGTGAGGGCGAAGCGATGCTGTTCGGTGAGTACATCAGGCTGATGGCGCTGGTGGAGTACTCCGCCGAGGAGATCAAGACCGTGTTCTCCGATTTCCCGGGGCTGGAGGTGTGCGTCTATGCCGCGCCGACCCAGACCGTGATCGGCGGCCCGCCCGAGCAGATCGACGCGATCATCGCCCGGGCCGAGTCCGAAGGCAAATTCGCCCGCAAGTTCCAGACCAAGGGCGCCAGCCACACCCAGCAGATGGACCCGCTGCTCGGTGAGCTCTCCGCCGAAATCCAGGGCATCGAGCCACATCCGCTGCAGATCGGCTACTTCTCTACCGTGCACGAGGGTAGCTACATCCGCCCGGGTGGCGAGCCGATCCACGATGTCGATTACTGGAAGAAGGGGCTGCGGCACAGCGTCTACTTCACCCACGGCATCCGGAACGCCGTCGACAGCGGCCACACCACTTTCTTGGAGCTGGCCCCGAATCCGGTGGCGCTCATGCAGGTTGGGTTGACCACCGCGTCGGCCGGTCTGCACGACGGTCAGCTGATCGCGACCCTGGCCCGTAAGCAGGACGAGGTCGAGTCCATGGTCGCGGCCATGGCCCAGCTCTACGTCTACGGTCACGACCTGGATCTGCGGACTCTGTTCGATGCGGGCGACTACGCCCACATCCCGCCGACCCGGTTCAAGCGCAAGCCGCACTGGCTGGATGTGCAGTTCACCGGCGACAGCGCGGTGATGATGCCGGGCAACCATGTGGCCACGCCCGACGGCCGCCACGTCTGGGAGTACCTGCCCAAGGGCCAGGCCGACCTGGCCGCTCTGGTGAAAGCCGCTGCGGCACAGGTTCTTCCGGACGCCAAGCTCACGGCATCCGAGCAGCGCGCGGTGGTCGGCGACGGCGCCCGGCTGGTGACGACGCTGACGCGGCACCCCGGTGGTGCCTCAGTACAGGTGCACGCGCGAATCGACGAATCGTTCACTCTGGTCTACGACGCCGTCGTCACCCGCGGCGGTGCGGTGTCGGCGTTGCCGTCGGCCGTAGCGACCGGTGTCGCGGTCACCACGGCCGCGGTGGAAACGCCGGCAGACGAGCCCGACGATGCGGAAATCTTGTCCGACAACCTGACTGCGGGCGCCGGCCTGGCAGCCGGGTTCGCCAAGTGGTCGCCGGATTCCGGTGAGACCATCGGCCAACGGCTGGGCGCGATCGTCGGCGGAGCCATGGGCTACGAGCCCGAGGACCTGCCGTGGGAGGTGCCGCTGATCGAGCTCGGCCTGGATTCGCTGATGGCAGTGCGCATCAAGAACCGCGTCGAGTACGACTTCGATATGCCGCCGATCCAGCTGACCGCGGTTCGCGACGCCAACTTGTACGCCGTCGAGAAGCTGATCGAATACGCGATCGAGCACCGCGACGAGGTCGAGGCATTGGCCGAGGCGCAGAAGGGCAAGACGGCAGAAGAGATCGCCGCCGAGCAGGCCGAGCTGCTGGGCGGGGCCAGCACGGTCGCCGAACTCGAGGCCAAACTTTCCGAGGCGGGCCACTCGATCGTGGCCGAGGCCGAGCCCGAACCGAACATCCCACCGCCGCCGACGGATCCGGCCGGACCCAGCAAGAAGTCGACGGCGGCCGCGGCGGCCGCCAAGGTGCTGACGCAGGAGGCCGTCACCGAGGCGCTCGGCGCCGATGTACCGCCGCGTGAGGCGGCCGAACGTGTCACGTTCGCGACGTGGGCGATCGTCACCGGCAAGTCGCCGGGCGGCATCTTCAACGAGCTGCCCGCGGTCGACGACGCCACCGCTACCAAGCTCGCCGAACGGCTCTCCGAGCGTGCCGACGGCACCATCACCGTCGAGGACGTCAAGTCTGCCAAGACCATTGAGCAGCTGGCGACCACGGTTCGTACGTTCCTCGAAGCCGGAGAGCTCGAAGGATTCGTGCGCACCATCCGGGCCAGGCCCGAGGGATCAACCCGCACACCGGTTTTCGTGTTCCACCCAGCCGGTGGGTCAACGGTTGTCTACGAACCGCTGCTCAAGCGGCTGCCGGAGGACACCCCGATGTACGGTCTCGAACGGGTCGAAGGCTCGATCGAGGAGCGGGCCGCCGAGTACCTGCCGAAGCTGATGGAGATCCAGGGCGACGGACCCTACATCCTGGTCGGCTGGTCGTTGGGTGGGGCATTGGCCTACGCCTGCGCAATCGGGCTCAAGCGTGCCGGTGCCGATGTCCAGTTCGTGGGCCTGATCGACATGGTGCGGCCCGGCGAGGAGATCCCGCAGACGCGGGAGGAGACGCGGGCGCGTTGGGATCGTTACGCCTTGTTCGCGCAGCGCACTTTCAACGTCGAGGTTCCCGAAATCCCGTACGAGGAACTCGAGAAGCTCGACGACGGCGGCCAGGTGCAATTCATTCTCGACGCCGTCAAAGACAGCGGCGTCGACATCCCTGGCGGTGTGATCGAGCACCAACGTACGTCGTACCTGGACAACCGGCTGCTCGAGACGGCGGAGATCCTGCCGTACGACGGGCACGTCACCCTGTACATGGCCGACCGCTATCACGACGACGCGATCTTCTTCGAGCCGCGCTACGCCATCCGTCAGCCCGACGGCGGGTGGGGCGAGTTCGTCGATGATCTTGAGGTCGTGCCGATCGGGGGCGAGCACATCCAGGCGATCGACGAGCCGTACATCGCCAAGGTCGGCGCTCACATGAGTGAAGCGATCAACCGCATCGACGCCGAGGAGAACGAGGCCAAGTGACCGCTGTGACGACTGCCGAGAAACTCGCCGAACTCCGCGAAAAGCTGGAGCTGGCCAAGGAACCGGGCGGTGAGGCGGTCGCGGCGAAGCGCGACAAACGCGGTATCCCGAGCCCTCGGGCCCGCATCAACGAGCTGCTCGATCCGGGCAGCTTCCTGGAGATCGGCGCGCTGGCCCGCACGCCGGGTGATCCGAACGCGTTGTTCGGCGACGGTGTGGTCACCGGGCACGGCACCATCAACGGCCGTCCCGTCGGTGTGTTCAGCCACGACTACACCGTGTTCGGCGGCTCGGTCGGAGAGATGTTCGGCCGCAAGGTTTCCCGGCTGATGGAGTGGGTGGCCATGGTCGGCTGCCCGATCGTCGGTATCAACGACTCCGGCGGTGCCCGCATCCAGGACCTGGCCACGTCGCTGGCGTGGTACGCCGAACTGGGTCGCAGGCATGAGCTGCTGAGCGGCCTGGTGCCGCAGATCTCGATCATCCTGGGCAAGTGCGCGGGCGGTGCGGTGTACTCGCCGATCCAGACCGACCTCATCGTCGCTGTGCGCGATCAGGGCTACATGTTCGTCACCGGCCCGGACGTCATCAAGGACGTCACCGGTGAGGAGGTCACCCTCGACGAGCTCGGCGGCGCCGACGCGCAGGCCAAGTACGGCAACGTCCACCAGGTCGTCGAGTCCGAGAAGGCCGCCTTCCAGTATGTGCGTGACTATCTGGAATTCCTGCCCGCCAACACCTTTGACGATGCGCCGATCATCAACCCGGGCCTCGAGCCCGAGATCACCCCGCACGACCTGGAACTCGACAGCATCGTTCCCGACGCCGACAACGTCGCCTACGACATGCACGAAATCCTGCTGCGGATCTTCGACGACGGCGATTTCCTCGACGTCGCCGCTCAGGCGGGCCAAGCCATCATCACGGGCTTCGCCCGGGTCGACGGCCGGCCGGTCGGCGTGATCGCCAACCAGCCGATGCACATGTCGGGCGCCATCGACAACGAGGCGTCCGACAAGGCCGCCCGGTTCGTCCGGTTCTGCGACTCGTTCAACGTGCCGCTGGTCTTCGTCGTCGACACCCCCGGCTTCCTGCCCGGCGTCGAGCAGGAGAAGAACGGCATCATCAAGCGCGGCGGCCGATTCCTCTACGCGGTCGTCGAAGCCGATGTGCCCAAGGTGACGATCACCATTCGTAAGTCCTACGGCGGCGCGTACGCGGTGATGGGATCCAAGCAGCTGACCTCCGACTTCAACTTCTTGTGGCCGACAGCCCGGATCGCCGTCATCGGCGCCGAGGGTGCCGCCCAGCTCATCGTCAAGCGATTCCCCGACCCGAACGCGCCGGAAGTGCAGGAGATCCGGCGTCAGTTCATCGAGGGCTACAACCGCGATATGGCGACGCCGTACGTGGCCGCCGAGCGCGGCTATGTCGACGCGGTCATCGAGCCGCACGAGACGCGGTTGAAGCTGCGCAGCGCGATGCGGATTCTGCGGGACAAGCAGATCAGCCGGGTTCAGCGCAAGCATGGCCTGATCCCGATCTAGGTCGTCGGCGGTTATCCCCAGGGTTTACTCACACCTGTGTAATTCGCTTGCGGGCTTTGGTCGAATGTCAAAGTTGACGAAACGCGGGCCGCGCGGGGCCTCGCCGAATTACCGTGGGTCGGGTGATCCGCGAGAACATCGACCTGGCTCCCGTCGGCCAGGACGGCCGCCATGTCTACACCTGCCCGCTGTGTGAGGCCATGTGCGGCTTGGAGATTCAGGTCTCCGAAGGCCGCGTAGCCAGTATCCGGGGCAACCCCGACGACGTCTGGAGCCGCGGACACCTGTGCCCCAAGGGCGCGTCGCTGGGCGCCATCCACGAGGACCCCGACCGGGTCCGGGCCCCGATGATCAAGGTCGACGGGCAGTGGCAGGAGGTCAGTTGGGATGCGGCGTTCCGGCGCTGCACCGAACTGCTGGCGCCGGTGATCGCCGAGCACGGTATCGGCGCGGTCACCTGCTATACCGGCAACCCGCTGGCGCACTCGTTCTCGCTGGGCCGCTACACCGGCGTGCTGCTGGGGATGTCAGGCATCCCGGTCAGCTACTCGCCAGGGACCGTCGACCAGTGGCCCAAGAACCTCTCGTCGCATCTGATGTACGGCAACTGGTGGGGCTTCCCGGTTCCCGACATCGAGCGCACCGATCTGCTGGTGGTGATGGGCGCCAACCCGGCCGCCTCGCAGGGCTCACTGCTGGCCGCCCCGGACGTGATGGGCATCATCGGGCGCGTCGACAACGTCATCGTCATCGACCCGGTGCGAACCGCGACCGCCGCCAAGGCCGACGAGTGGCTGCCGATCACGCCGGGCACCGACGCCGCCCTGCTGCTGGCCGTCGTGCACACCCTGTTCGACGAAGACCTGGTCCGGCTCGGCCGGCTGGCCGAGCACGTCGACGGCGTCGAGCGTCTGCGGGACGTGGCCCGCGACTGGTCACCCGAACGGGTCGCCCCGGTGACCGGTATCGACGCCGAGCGGATCAAGACGCTCGCCCGCCAGCTCGCCGAAACCGAGAAATCCGTGGTCTACGGGCGAATCGGGTTGTGCAATCAGGAGTTCGGCAGCCTGGCCAGCTGGCTGGTCGACGTCGTCAACATCCTCACCGGGCATTTCGACACCGAGGGCGGCGCGATGTTCCCGCGCCCCGCGGCGTGGACGGTCACCGCGCAGCCCCAGCCCGGTCTCGAGGGCGGGCTGCCCGAGTTCGGCCGCTGGCAGACCCGGGTGCGTGGCGCCAAGGAGGTGCTCGGCCAGGTGCCGGTGTCGTGTCTGGCCGAGGAGATCGAGACTCCGGGCGACGGCCAGATCCGGGCACTGATCACGGTGGCGGGCAATCCGGTGCTGTCCACCCCGCAGGGCCATCGCCTCGACGAGCTGCTGCCCGGCCTGGACGCGATGATCTCGGTTGACCTGTGGCTCAACGAAACAACGCGGCATGCCGATGTGATCCTGCCCGGGCTCTCGCCCCTGGAGCAGCCGCACCACGACGACCTGATCCTGATGTTCGCGATCAGCAGCATCGCGAATTACTCGGCGCCGGTGTTCACCCCGCCGGATCCCGATCGGCCCGAGGAGTGGGAGATCCTGGTCCGGCTCACCGGCCTGTGCGCGGGGATGCCTGCCGAGGACGTCGACGTCGCGGCCATCGACGATGGTTTCTTCGACTACCTGTGCTTCACCCAGGGCCTCGACGGCGCCGAAATCCGCAGCCACTATACGAGTGGCGGTCCGGAACGCATTCTCGATCTGACCTTGCGCACCGGACCATTCGGTGATCGCTACGGCGAGAACCCCGACGGGCTGAGCCTGGCCAAACTCAAGGAGCAGCCCAACGGTATCGATTTCGGGCCGATGGTGCCTCAGGTCCCGGAGATCCTCAACACGACCGAGAAGAAGATCCGGCTGGCCCCGGAGTATCTGCTCGACGACATTCCGCGGCTGGCCCACCGGCTGGACCGCGAGCCCGATGAACTGGTCCTGGTCAGCCGGCGCCACCTGCGGTCGAACAACTCGTGGCTGCACAATGTCTCGGCGCTGATGAAGGGCCGCGACCGCTGCACACTGCTCATGCACCCCAAGGACGCGGCCAGCCGCGGAGTGTCGAACGGCGATACCGTCACCGTGCGATCGTCGGCGGGCCATATCGAGGTGCCGGTCGAGATGACCGAGGCCATCAAACCAGGCGTGGTGTCGATGCCGCACGGCTGGGGGCACGGCAAGCCCGGCACCCGCATGTCGGTGGCCAACGGTTCACCGGGGGTCAACACCAACATCCTGTCGCCGCCGACGTTCCTCGACGAACCGTCGGGCAACGGTGCGCTCAACGGCATCCCGGTGACGGTTGCACCCTTAGCATGACCGTCGCGTGCGACGGAATCGCTTGAGCGGCAAGCGCGCTTGTCGTGGAGCTGTCGGCGTGCGTCCACAGGTCGCGCACGCGATAGCACGCGGCGGGGGACAGGCCGACGGCGCTCGCGCTGGTCGCGATCGAAGCCGGCTGCGAATCCGGGTTCTCCATGGCGACGGCCACCCCGCCGTCGGCCATCGGCTTGACCATGATGCGGTGATCCTGGGCCAGGGGGTGGCCGGCGGCGACGAGCGTGTCCTGGTCGACGGCGATGACGTCGCGGTTGGTGAGGATGTCGCGGGTCTGTGGCGACATGGTGCGAATATCGTTGCCGGCCAACAGGGGAGCGGCCAGCATCGCCCACAGTGTGATGTGGGTGCGCTGCTCGTCAGCCGTCATGCTGGGCCCGAGCTGGCCCGCCAACGTCTGTGACATGCCGGGATGGCTGGCCGCGAAGTCCGGCCAGGAGATCCCGGCGACCAGCATGTCGGGGTCGTTGAAGTAGCCAGGCCGGCTTCGCGGCGCCAGCGGGACGGCCGCGTCGAGCTGCTCCTGGATCCCGAACACCGGACCGTCCTTGCCGAACTGGCTGCGCCACAACGGAACCAGGTCGATGGTGTTGCGCGCCATGTCGGCGATGCCCGACCAGTCGTAGTCCGACCGGCTGGCCGGGTCGCCCGAGATATTGGGGTTGATGCTGTAGAAGATGTGTTTACCTGTGGCGCGCAGCGCATCCCGCATGGCGGTGAAGCTCTTGACCTGATGGGCGTGGTCGGTATCGGTACTGCACCAGTCGTACTTCAGGTAGTCGACGCCCCAGTGGGCGAAGGTGGCCGCGTCGGCCGTCTCGTGCCCCTCGCTCTCGAGGCCCGGTCCCAGACCGCAGAGTTCGTAGCTGGGGCTCGCGTACAGCCCTAGCAGCAGCCCGCGGGTATGAGCGTAGTTCGCGACCGCAGCGATGCCGCCAGGGAAACGGGCCGGATCCGCCTGCAGATTGCCGTCTGCATCGCGACGGGCTGCGGCCCAACCGTTGTCGAGATTGACAAACCGGTAGCCGGCGTCGCGCATTCCGGAGGACACCAGCGCGTCGATGGTCTGTTCGACGGTCCGTTCGGTCAGTGGCATACCGGAATTCCACGAGTTCCACCCCATCGGGGGTGTCAGTGCGGTGGGCGTCTCGCCGGCCGGCGGCGACCCGCAACCGGCAACCAGGATCAGGCAGCCGAGGATCGACGATAGTCGGCGCATAGCGCAAGCGTAGGGGGCACCTCGCCGAAGTGGGCGTGCGCACGAGCGATCACCTGTTCGGCTTGAGTAGCGTCGGCGGCAATCAACAGCACCTGATCGTGGCTGTAGCCGTGGCCAATTCGGACCAAGCGTGCGGCGTTCCGGTCGATGGCCACCACGCGATTGCCTGCCGCGAGCAGGGCCCGGGCCACGGTGTATCCGCGGTCGGATCCCGCGTCGGAGACCAGAACGAAGGGGGAGTTCCGTTGAGGGGTCATGCCATCAGTCAACGATCTCGACGTAAGCGGTCGCTATGTTGTGGCTGCGAATTCGCTACCGGGGTGGCAACGGCGTTCGGGGAATGCCCGGCGTGCCGAGTTGCCCGGCTATCCACGGCAACGCCTGGGCGAATGCGTTTTGTGCGTAGGCCCAGTCGTGGTTCCCGGTTCGGGTCACCACGGCGCAGGTGATGCCCGCCGAGGTACCGGCGGCACACAGCTGCCCCGCGGCCAACGGGCCCGTCATCCGGCTTTGGCCGGGCCTGATTTTCGCCGTTGACGAGACGTCGAACCATCCTGCGACATCGTGGTACGGGGCATGGGTGTGCATCGCTGTCAGCGTGTCGAAAGACGCCCATTGGTCTTCGTCACCGGAGTAGAGGCGTTGGACCGTCTGTTCCCTGGTGCCCGCGTTCGGGGTGAGGTCGCCGGCCAAGTCGACGAACGCGTGGAACAGGTCTGGGTGGGTGACCGTCAGATCCACGGCGCAGGTGCCGCCCATCGACCATCCGACAACGCCCCAGTTCTCGGGGTGAGAGCTCGTACCGAATTGCGAGATGACGTAGGGCATAAGCTCTTTCGTAATATGGTCGGCGACGTTTCCGCGAGGGCCGTTGACGCATTCGGTGTCGTTGTTGAACCGCCCGCCGGTGTCGGGGAAGAGCAGGATCGGCGCGACCCCGTCGTGAGCGGCCGCAAAGCTGTCCATCAACACGGCGGCATTGCCCTGACGTACCCAGTCCGCGGGAGTGGACCACGCACCCGAGATCATCACCACCACAGGAAGCGCGGCAGGCCCGGGCGCGGTGAACCATGCCGGCGGCAGATAGACGTACTCGGTTCGGTGATGAAAGCCCGAAACCTCCGATGAAATGTCGATGGGCACGACGCGCCCGGTTGCCGTGGTGCCCTTGCCTTTCAGTGCCTGTGCGGCGGCCAGGTCGGTTTCATCGGGCAAGGGGCCCGCGGTCACCGCCGCCCACGCCACCTGCACGGTGTCGTAATAGTCGACCCATTGATTGAGCACCACGGCCGCTGCGATCACACACAGCGGGATCGCCAGTACCGTCGTCGCGCGGCGTCGCCAGCGGGTTTTGGCCCAGCCGCCGATGGCCACGATGACAGCGGCCGCTGCCAGTCCGGTCCACACCCAGAGCATCAGTGGTGGCGGATTGTCCGCCAATCCCTGGGACGTCACGTACCCGCGAGCCAGCCAGCCCCCGGCCGCGCCGACGCCCGCCGCGGTGGGCAGCCAGGCCTTGTACCAGCTGAGTGGTCGGCGACCGGTGCCCGCACACAGCACGAGCGCGGCCACGATTTGAAGGGTGACCGGCAGCCATCCTTTGATCAGCCATATCCCAGACTGCGTCACGGCCCGATAGTGAACGCGTTGTCTGGCAATGAGGTGTAGGAAGTCTGACCAGATCCTGCAAATGGCGTTCATAGCTGACTCAAAAGATTTACCCAGCCGGGACCGTTGTTCGGCTGCCGTAATGGGTGATATGACCGCAACACTTCATGTTCCCGCCGTCGAGAGCGCCCGCGTAGGGTCGCGCCCTCGGTTTCGCCTGTCCAGTACGGCGTGGCGGCGCATCGCCCTCGGCGCGCTGCTGGTGGCCACCGCGATCACCTACCTGTGGAACATCACCGTCAACGGGATGGGCAATGGCTTCTATGCCGGTGCGGCACAGGCCGGCTCGAAGAACTGGGAGGCGTTGCTGTTCGGGTCGGTCGATCCGAACAACTTCATCACGGTGGACAAGCCGCCGGTGTCCCAGTGGGTGATGGGCTTGTCCGGTCAGATCTTCGGCTTCAGCAGCGCCAGCATGCTGATTCCGGAGGCGCTGATGGCGGTCGCCGCGGTCGCCCTTCTCTACGGGACGGTACGCCGGATCTCGGGGACGGGCGCCGCGCTACTGGCCGGCGCGGCCTTCGCGCTGACTCCGGTGGTGGCGTTGATGTTCCGCTACAACAATCCCGACGCGGTCATGGTCCTGCTGATGGTGTGCGCCGCCTACTGCACTGTCCGGGCAATCGAACGAGCCAGCCTCAAGTGGATCGTGCTTGCGGGTGCCGCCCTGGGCTTCGCCTTCCTCGCCAAGATGCTCGAGGGATTGATGGTCGCGCCGGCGATCGGCCTGGCCTATCTTTTGGTCGCACCGACATCATTGCGCCGCAGGCTCGTTCATCTCTCGGCTGCCGTTGGTGCCTGCCTGCTGTCGGCGGGTTGGTTCGTGGCCCTGACGCTGTTGTGGCCGGCCTCGTCCCGGCCGTACCTGGCCGGTTCGACCGACAACAATTTCATGAACCTGGTCATCGGCTATAACGGCCTGGCTCGGATACTCGGCCGCAACCACGCAAGCGGCCCAGGGCAGGGGGCTCCCGCCGCGCCCCGTGGTCACATCGGGCTGTCCGCCACCGACGGCCTCAGCCAGCACGGCTTCGGTGGGTTTGGTGGGTTCGGCAGGCAGACCCCGGGCATCACAAGGCTTTTCACCGGCGAGTTCGGGTTCGAGATGGGTTGGTTGCTGCCTGCCGCGCTGATCGGACTGGCGTTCGTCCTGGTGGTGCGGGCTCGCGCGCCGCGGACCGATCTGGTCCGTGGCGGGGCTGTGCTGTTCGGCGGGTGGCTGCTGGTCGACGGGCTCGTCCTGAGCTACATGAAGGGCATGGTGCACCCGTACTACTGCCTGTCCGTGGTTCCGGCGGTGGTGGTGCTCGCCGCGATCGGCGGCCGCGAGATGTGGCGCACCAGGGATCGGATGTACGGCCGAATCGTCTTGGCCGCAACGGTTCTGACGACAGGTGTCTGGAGCTGGTGGATTCTCGGGCGAAACGCCGAATGGATGCCCGCACTGCGGTGGGTGATCCTGGCGCTGGCGGTGGTCGCGACCGCCATCCTGCTGGTGGCGCTCAGTACCGACCGGCGCCGGCTTGCGGTGGCGGGTTTGACTCTCGGCGTGCTTGCCGGCGGAATGGGTTCGGCGGCTTACGCATTCGCCACGATCGGTCAGTCGCATGAGGGTGGCGGAGCCCAGGTGGGCCCCGGGCACGGCCGGCATGACCAAGACGGGGGCAACGCGGAACTCGACGGTCTGTTGAAGGCCACCACCACGAAGTGGTCGGCCGCGGTGAACGGGTCGTCGGCGGCAGCCGATCTGGAATTGTCGACGAACACCGCGGTGATGGCTATCGGCGGCTTCGGCGGAAGCGACCCGGTGCCTTCGCTCAGTGCGTTCCAGGCCGACGTCGCCAACCACGAGATCGGCTACTACATCGCTCCCGACAACCACGGTGGACCCGGTCGCGGCGGCCAGCACGCCGACATCACCGCGTGGGTGGCGGCCAATTTCACGCCACGGACCGTCGGATCCGACACCGTGTACGACCTCACCTCCGTACACTCCGGCGAATGAGCGATATCGACGTCGAATCGATCCGCACCGCGGGAGCGGCCATCGGCGAGGCCATCAGCGTGTTCATGCTGAACCCGGACACCTTTGAGAAGAGCTTGGCGGCGGGCTATCCCGACCCGTTCGCGGCTTACTTCGCCGGCCGCGGCGGGGTGCTCGGTGATGCCACCGGCACCACGGTCACCGCGGTGTTCGCCGTCTTCGAACCGAACCTGGCGCGGACCTGCTGGGAAACGGGCGTGGCCGTGCACGACGCGTCGGAGAGCTGCCGGCTGTACTGGGAACAGATCGCGAACTTCGGGCGCACCTACCTGGCCGGGGCCGAGGGGCTGGACCGGATCGCCGCGCTGGGCGAAAAGGTGATCGCGCAGGCACCGGAACCCGGCCTGCCGCTGTACGCGGGCTGGCGGGCGATGCCGCTGGCTGACGATGCCCCGGCGCGGGCGCTACAGGTGATGATGGTGCTGCGCGAACTGCGAGCCGCGGTGCACTTCAACGCCCTCACGGTTTCGGGCTTGAGTCCCGTCGAGGCGCACATCCTCAATCACGGCACGGATTACGCCGCGTTCATGGGCTGGCAGCCGCCGTTCGCCGACGCGGCTGGCAAGGAAGGCGTGTACGACGACGTCGAAGATGCCACCAACCGCCGGATGTCTCAGATCTACGAGGCGGCGCTGACGGCGGCCGAGGCCGACGAACTGGCCCGGCTGAGCGTGGCCGCCCTGGCCTCGCTCAAGGCGAGCGCACCGCCCCCGGTCGGCGCCTGACCACTACGATTCCCTCGTGTTCTGGGAACGGCTTCCGCTGATCGGCGACCCGTTGCGGGCGACCCGTCTGGAAGCGACCCGGATCGGTGTGGCGGGGCTGACCAGGATCGTCGAACTCGTCCTGGAGCAGATCGATATCACGGCTCTGGTCCGCGACAGCGTCGACATCGACGCGATCGTGACCGACGTCGACATCGAGGCGATCATCGCCCGAATCGACCTGATCGGGCTGGCCGATCAGATCATCGACGGGGTCGATCTGCCTGCGATCATCCGAGAGTCGACCGGCACCGTCACCGCTGAAATGATGACCGATGTGCGCAGCCAGACCGCGCGCGCCGACGACATGATCTCCGGCTTCGTCGACCGGATGCTGGGCCGGGAGCCGGGACCCCAGGACCGTCAGTGACCAACGCCGGCATCGTGTCCCGTGGGCTGGCGGCTGTCGTCGACATGATCGTCGTCCTTGTCACCATGGGCGCCAGCTACCTCGGATTGGCGCTGACGACGTTGATCCTGAATCCGGCGGCGTTCCGATTTCCCGCCCCGAATCTGATCTTCTCGACCACGGTGACGCTCGCGGTGTCGGTGCTGTACCTGACCGGGTGCTGGACGCTGTCGGGGCGCACGTTGGGAGCGGCCTTGCTGGGTGTGCGAGTGGTGGACCGGCGCGGCAAGCCCATGCGCATGGTCATCGCGATTCTGCGGGCGGTGGCTTGCGTACTGTTCCCGGTCGGGCTGCTCTGGGTTGCTGTCGACCGGCAGCGCCGGTCTGCGCAGGACATCGTGCTGGGCAGCCGGGTCATTTACGACCGTCCCGCCCCTGGCGCTTCGGTTCGGTAATCGTCACCGGTGACGCTTAAGATGCCCCAATGCCGTTAGCTGACGGCCAGGTTGTTGCTGGTTACACCATCCTGCGGACACTGGGGGCCGGAGGTATGGGTGAGGTTTACCTCGTCCAGCATCCCCGGCTGCCCCGGAACGATGCGCTCAAGGTGCTTGGCTCGGCGGTTAGCTCAGACGAGGAATACCGGCAGCGGTTCATCCTCGAGGCCGACATGGTGGCCACCCTGTCGAACCCCCACATCGTGACGATCTACGACCGCGGCGAGTTCGAGGACAAGCTGTGGATCGCGATGGAGTACGTCGACGGTACCGACGCCTCCCGTCTGCTCGCCGACCGCTATCCGTACGGAATGCCGCCCGCTGAGGTCGTGCGCATCATCACCGGAATCGCCGACGCGCTCGACTACGCGCACGGTCACGGTCTGCTGCACCGGGACGTCAAGCCCGCCAACATCCTGCTGGGGGTTCCCGGCAGTGGCGACCAGCGGGTCATGCTGGCCGACTTCGGCATCGCTCGCTGGATGGGCCAGGCCAGCCAGCTCACCGGGACGAACATGACGGTCGGCACCGTCGCCTACTCCGCTCCCGAGCAGCTCAAGGGTGAGGACATCGACGGTCACGCCGACCAATACGCACTGGCCGCGACCGCCTACCACCTGATGACCGGCATGCCGCCGTTCACGCACACCAATCCGGCGATCGTGATCAGTCAGTGCCTGAGTTCCGAGCCGCCGTCGATCGGTGCCAAGCGGCCCGAATTGGCTTGCCTGAGTCCGGTTTTCGCCAAGGCGCTGGCCAAAGATCCAAACAAGCGCTACAAGCGTTGCACGGACTTCGCGCGGGCGTTGCAGCAAGGCCTCGGGACCGCCGAACGGGATTTCCACGCAACCGACGTGACGAGTGCGGCGCTCGCGTCGTCCGGCAACGCTGCGCGCCGCGCTCGGCACGCCAAACCGGAAGCCACGTCGTCGCGGCGCCGGCTGCTGATCCCGGCCATCCTGGGTGCCGTCGTCATCGTCGCAGGCGCAGCCGCGGGGATATCCCTGTTGTTCGGCCACCGGGAAGTGAACAACACGACCTCGCAGGCGCCGCATACGGCCTCACCGCCACCGGCCGTGTCAGGCCGGATGGACCTGCCCGTCGTGGTGATCGGCGCGAACTGTGCCGTATTGGGTGCGGCGGCGGTCAGCGAGAAGGGTGCGCCCGCCTACTGTGCGCACGCCGGCGCCGGAGCCACGGCCACCGTGTGGTCGCTGCAGCCGGAGAAGATGGTGACCGGGTCCGGCTGACCGGCAGGCCCGTACTGCACTGCAATACGGGCCCGCTCAGTGTCTGGGTGGTTACAGCGGGATCCACTGGCCCAGGAACCAGAAGCCCCAGCCCACGCCGTTGCCGGCCGGCATCGGCTGCACCCACTGACCGTTCCAGTTGAACGGCTGGTGGTCCTGGCGGGCCTGGTTGACATCGCGATGCTGCCAGTCAGCCGGCCCGTTGTTCGGCCCGTTGTCGGGCCCGTTGTGCCAGTCGTTGTTGTTCGGCCCGTTGTTGGGACCGTTGTTGCACCAGCCGTTGTTCGGCCCGCCGCACGGTTGGCCCGGGTCGGCGCTTGCCGTGCCGAGTCCCAGCCCGAACAGTCCGGCGGCACCGATACCGGCCAGAGCGGTCGAGGTGACCACCATCCGTTTGAGGTTCATCGTCATCTCCGTTTCGTTGCTCGGTTGTTCTTCCGGTGATGACGTTATGGAGCCCGCATTTGTGCGAGCTGTGACGCGGATGGGCGGCGCCTGGGTGAGTGATAACGTATCGAAAACGGTTGTATATCAGCGATTTTGCTGGATCAACAGGTGTTGCGGAGTTTATTGACAGCGGACTGTACGCACCGCCATCGTTGTGGCACAGCGACTTTCCATGCGCGATCGGCTAACCATGGTGGGCGTGAATACGCGCTCTGTCATGTTGCTGGCGTCCCTGTCCGCTGTGGTCGTGATGGGCTCGGTCGCCTGTGGCTCCAAGGGATCGACGGGACCCACGACCGTCACCGTCACCTCGACGCCGACAACGACGACCACAACCACCGCCGCCCCGGCGACTCACCACCAGTACAACTCCGGCGGCGGCCAGCAGCCGCAGCAGACCGTCGTCGAGACACAGGCGCCGCAGACCATTGTTCAGACCCAGGACCCGCAGACCGTCACCAACACCGAAACCGCAACGCAGACCGAGACATCCGTGGCGACCTCGATCGCAACCGCCACTCAGACCGTCACCGTCGCGCCGAACAGGCAGTATGGTCCCAACGGTTTTGGCAACAATCGCAACGGCGGCTAGGTCCGTTCTTTCGGCAGGGTCTGGCCGCGGAAGAAGGCCGGGGCCTTGATGTTCCACAGGATCATCAGCACGACACCGAACGCCAGGCTCAGCACGCCGACGACGAACGCGGTGCCGATGCCCAGGATGGATCCGCCCGAACCGGTACTCGGGTCCGCCATCAGGTAGGCCTCGACGATGCCGACCGGGATGAGGATCAGCGCGCCGATACCGGGCAGGATCACCTGCCCCATCGCCGTACGCCACGATCGAAAAGCGGTGCGCCAGAAGTACACCACCGACGAGATCGCCACCACCGAGTAGTACGTCATGATCGCGATGCCCACGCTGTAGACCGAGTCAGACACGACGCTGTCGCTGATCACGTCGAGCACGCAATAGATCACCAGGCTGGTCAGGCCGATCACCCAGGTCGCGAACTTCGGCGTCGAGCTCACCTCGCTCACCGAGGCGAACCGATCCGGGATCGCCTTGTACGTCGCCATCGACAGCAGGCCGCGGGCCGTGGGCATGACGGTGGACATCGTCGCCGAGAACGCCGACAGCCCGACGACAAGTGCCGCGATCATCGCGCCGCGTTCGCCGATCGACTGGGTGGCCAACGTGGTGAACACGTCGTCGACATTGCCTTCGTGGGTCAGGCTCGTCGCGCTGTTCGGATCGATACCCGCGAACGACAGAGCCGCGACGCTGAAGATCACGTAGGTGGCAACGGTGATCAGGATCGCGGTGACGCCGCTGCGGCCGGCGTCCGCCGAGGTTCCCGACGTTTCCTCCGACATCGCCAGTGAGGCGTCGAAGCCCCAGAAGATGAAGATGGCGACCAGGAAGCCGCCGAGCAGGCTGCTGAAATCGTGGATTGCGAACGGGTTGAACCACTCCCACGAGAACGATTCCGCGTCCGGGCTCTGTTGTCCGCGGAAAACCGCGACGAGCATGATGATCGCGAAGAGCAGCAGCCCGCCGTACTGGATGATCGTCAGGATCAGGGTGGTGCGGGAGGATTCTTCGGCACCGCGGGCCACCAGCCACGTCGTCAGCAGGATGAAGATCGTGGCCACCACGATGTCGAACCACACCGGCGATTCGTCCATCCCGAGCCAGACGGCGGTGGCATTGGTCAGGATGCCTGCGGCGCCGACGCCGGCCAGGATCGACGACAACATCAGCGCGAAGCCGCCCATCCAGCCGATGTGCGGCGCAATGGCTTTGGAGCCCCAGGTGAACACGGTCCCGGCGTCCGGGGCCGCATCGGTGAGGTGCTTGTAGGCCAGCGCCACGAAGTACATCGGGATGACCGCGATGATGAAGACGATCGGCAGCTGATAGCCCGACTCTTCGGCGCCGTGTCCGAGTGCGCCGGTCAGCGAATAGGCCGGGGCGGTGGCCGCCAGACCGATCGCCACCGCGCCGACGATGGAGACCGACCCTTTCTTGAGGCCCTTGGATCGCAGGCCGTGCATCAAGGGGTCGACGATCGCCGCGTCTTCAGCCATGTGCGGGATTCTGTCACCGCGATCGTCGATTGGTCGGCGCTACGGCAAAAGCCGGGTTAGTGCCGAGCGGCTCGATTCGACGTGGTGGCGCGGTCGCGCGCTATGAGCTCGGGCCGGCTCTGAACTCTGTTTTGGCACTGAGGCTTTTCGCGCAGTCGGGGCCGACGATTTCGCGACCTGGCGGTTGGCTCGAGAGCCCGACCGGGCGGAGTCGCGCGGCGAGGTGACCGCGGCTTTCCTGCCGGCGGTAGGTATGCGGATCGGGAGAGGTGACAGGAGTGAGAGCGCGCCCACGACCGCGCCGATCGGGGCAGCCACTATCGCGAAAGTGAGAGCGACGACGGGGATGAGTGGTGCGAGAGCTGGTCCCACCGCTGGAATCTGGTAGATCACGTTGGAGACTGCCGCGGCAGCAATGAATCCGAGGAGGACGCCGTACCCGGCGCCCGCTGCCACGCGTCCCAGCGCGTTCTGCAGAATTTTCCCGCGGTCGATGTTGACGACCGCCGATGCTTCGGCCTCGGACGACGCAACCAGCTGGACTACCTGGGTCGAGACCCGGGGTGCCGCGGCCGCGACGGCCGGTTTCGGCGGTGCGACCGTGGTGGCCAGCATGACTAGGACTGCAGCGATCGCCGCCACCGTGGCGACCACAGGTCGACTCTTGAGCGTGTGGTCCATGCATCCACGTTGAGCGCACCGGGTCGGCGCGACGTCAGTACCGGGCTACTGCAGTTCCGGAGGGCAGGAGCAAAGCGACCCGGGAATACGTTATGGCTTGATCCGGATGGGTCCGGGTTTCCACAACCCGCTGCGGGTCGCGGTGCCCAGATCGATCTGCGCGGGTTGGGCCTCGACGATCGTCTCGAACTGCCGCAGCGAGCCCCAATCGCGGCCCCAGTCGTGTGACAGATACGTCGCCATGACATGTGCTCGCAGCAGAAGGTCGGAAATGCCGAGCAGGCCGCCGTTACGGCCGTCCTCCCACGTGTCGGTGTCCTGCTTCTTGGCCGTGTAGTCCGGCGTGATCCGGAACTTCGGCACTTCGGTGACACCGTTGGCGTGCAGCATCGGCTGTTGGCACGGGAAGGCCAGACCCACCGCCCAGTCCATCAGCACCGGCTGCGTGGACCCGACGAACTCCTGTACCGACCGCAGTTCGGGCACTCGCGGCGGCGTGACTGCAAGCCAATCGCCGGGCGTCAGGGACCGGTCGGCGGCCACGATCCGCACGGTGGTCGCATCGGCGGGGATCTCCGAGCGGGCGAAGCGCAGGTTGCGCCACGACGGAGCCGGGCCGAGATCGTAGGGGCTGACCCGGCCGGCCGGCACCGGGGCGCCGTTGGGTCCGGGCTTGCCGTACTCGAGTTCCACGGTCTGGCCGTCGGTGAAACCGTTGAGCACGCTGATGCCGGCGATGGTGCCCGCGGCTGTGACGACGACCAGCGGGTGGCCGCTGTCATTGGGCGGCAGCTGGTACCACGCCGAGTTCAGCGTGGCGTCCTGCTGCGGGCCGACGACGTAACTGCCTGCCATCGGGACCCGTGCCGGGTCGAGGCCGTAGGGCAGCGGCACCGTCGACCCGTTGATGCCCGGGGTGTCGAGCTTGATCGGCTGATCCCAGTCGTAGTCGGTGCCGGGCTGCGGGTTCGTCATCCGAATGGCTTCGGCGACAATGTGTTCGGGAACGCCGCTCGGGGTGAAGCCAACCGGGTTGGTTCCGCCCAAGGGGCCGAGTGGGCCCCAACCGGTCGGGTCACCGGGCAGCGGGGTCAGGAAGCCCGCATTGGCGTCGGGCTCCACCAGCACGTCATCGGCCAGCCCGCAGCCGCCCGAG
Organism: Mycobacterium sp. BK086; assembly: GCA_004362315.1. Classification (GTDB taxonomy): domain Bacteria; phylum Actinomycetota; class Actinomycetes; order Mycobacteriales; family Mycobacteriaceae; genus Mycobacterium. Next base: position 712,225 of record SNWL01000004.1, on the reverse strand, counting down.
AACGAGCGCAGATTGGCCCATGCGTTGGAGTAGGTCGGGTACTGGCGCACCACACCGGCCACCATCGACCCGATGAACACCAGCACCATGAAGCCGGCGGCCAGCGGGATCGGCGCGGTCGTCAGCGCCCGGGCAAAGCGGCCCTCGCCGTGGTCGCGGGTGTTGAAGTGAAGCCAGACGGTGTAGATCGCCGACAACGCGAACAGTGCGAAGAAGATTGTGCTGACGGTGATTCCGCCGAATTTCGGCATGGTGTTGTTGAACGGCACACCGTAGCTGGACACGTACCACCAGCCGTTGGTGGTGGCGAAGCACAGGGCGAGCAGGAAGAACACCGCGGTGACGACGGTCATCCGGTTGCGCGACCAGCGCAGCACCTTCGGCGCGGCGAGCACCGTGGCCAACGCCGCCATGGCCGCGCCGACCGCGGCGAACAGGCCGAAGTGGTGCACCCACTTGGTGGGGGTGAACATCAGGAAGAACACCGTCGCGAAGATGACGCCCATGAGGCGCCAGGCCGGTCCGCGGGCCACTCCGGCAACGCGCTTGCGGCGCAACATGATGAACATCGACACGAACAGCGACAGCGCGGTGATCAGGAACCCGAAGCGCCGCGACAGCGAGCCGTCCACCGTCGGCAGGATCAGGTAGTAGTAGCGCAGGTTCTCGGTGTACCAGGCCTGGCTGGGTCCGATGTCGGTGCGAATCCTGGTCGCTTCCAACACTGTTGCCAGGGTTTGGTCGGCGAACACGACGGTCAGGATGATCGTGCCCGCGGCCAGTAGCGGCAGTACCAGCGGCCAGGTGCCCACAACGGCGCGCCTGCGCACCAGGATTCGCAGGATCGGACGGCCACCGGCGATCAGCGCGGCGACGGCGATCAGGCCGGTCGGCTGGATGCCGAGGGTGAACGCGGCGCTGACGATGGCCAGCGCGGCCGGGGTCAGCCGGCCCGAGATGACCGCGCGCTCGATCAGCACGTAGGTGATCAGCGCACCGGTGGCGATCTGCCCTTCCGGGCGCAGGCCGTTGTTGAACGGCATCCACGCCGCCATCAGAACCAGCCCGGCCGCCCACAGGGCGGGCCTGCTGGCGATCACGGCGGGCCCCAACCGGGGCAGCACCTCACGGCTGAGCAGCAGCCAGCAGACCAGTGCACAGATCAAGTCCGGCAACCGCATCCAGATGCTGGCGTCGCTGACGTGGGTCATCAGCGCCAGCACGTTGTAGAACCAGCCGAAGGGATCTTCGGGGCTGCCGAACCAGCGGAAGTAGTTCGACATGTAGCCGGCGTGATCGGCGACCCGGGCCATCTGCAGGATGTAGCCGTCGTCGGAGGAGTTGGCGCCGATCACGTGCCAGATGAGGAAGCCGGCCACCACGGTTACGTCGACCGCGGTGAACGTTCGCCACCGCTGCGGGATCCACTTGTGCATGTGGCGGCCATCGAGGCGGTCCAGCCGCCACAGCGCGACCAGCGCGATGACGGTGGAGGCCATCGCCAAGATCATCGCGGCGAGCTTCAACACCGTTGGGGTGGTGGAGAACCGGGTGTCGATCGTGGCCGAGAAGCTCAACCCGGGCGGCGCGGGTCCGGTCAGATCGGTGAACACCCCGACGATCGCGGGCCGCAGGTTGGGATCGGCGAACCCGCTGCGCATCTCCTTGCCGGTGGTCGGATCGGTCAACCCGACGAAGGTGGCGAACGTGCCCTCGGTCGTCGAGGTGATCTCGATCCGTGAGCAGCCGTCGATCTTGCTGCGCTGCACGCTGGCCACCACGACGTTGCGATCGGTGATGTCGACGCGCTGGGCGGTGACGTTGACGAACAGCGAATTCAGCGCTGCCTCTTTGCCTTTCTGCGGCGCGAGTCCCAGCACGAGGCCGCCGGCCGGGGGCATGGACCGGATCACCTCACAGGGCACGGTGGCCGTCAGCGACACCGGCGCCTGTGAGATCAGCGGTGCGGTGACATTGCTCAGCTGACCGGCCTGTGGCCAGTTCAGGGTCGCGGTGGTCTGCTCCACCGGCAGCAGCGGGGTCAGTACCGAGAGCACGAAACCCACCAGCCCGGCGATCGTGGCCACCCAGCGGGTGATCGTCACGTCGCGGGCCGAGTCGCGGGCATTGGCGGCGAGAGTCTGTGTCATGGCAGTGCCCTGATGGGTCCGCTACGGCTCCAGCCGAATACGGTCTTGGCGCCCTGGTCGATCACGGCGTCCGGGGCCTGTGCCGAGGGCACCAGGCGGATGTAACGCTCGATGGAGCCCCAGTCGCGGTACCAGTCGTCGCGCAGATAAGTCGGGACGGTCGACGTGGTCAGCAGGCCCTGAATGAACAGGAACGGTCCGCCGGCGCGGGCAGAGAACCACATGTTGCTCGACACCACCACCTGCTTGAGGTTGGGCAGGATCCGGTACTCCGGGAGTTCGGCGACGCCGAGGTGTTCGGAGAACGGCCGCTGGCACGGGAAATTCGCCGCAGTGGCGATGTCCATCATCACCGGAGTCTTCGAGCCCAGGAATTGCTGGGCGGTCTCCAGCACCGGCACCCGCGGCGGGGTGAAGCCGAACCACTGGTCGGTGCTCAGGTTCGGGTCGTCGGCGACGATGCGCGCGACGTTGGCCTCCGGCGGTGCCCATGCCATCGGGAATCTCAGATTGCGCCATGCCTTTTGGGCGATCACGTCGATGGGCTGTACCGAGTTGAGCGCCTGGAAGCTGCCGTCGGGGCGCTGCACACCCCACTGCAGTTTCAGCGACTGCCCGTAGTTGAACTGGCCCTCTTCGTCGTAGAACCAGATCGCGCCCGCGGCCGCGACGGTCACCAGCGGGCGGTCCGGGCTACGCGGGGGCAGCTGGTACCACGCCGAAGTCGCCTTGGCCGCAACGGTGTTTTCGTTGTAACTGCCCATCACCGGTGTGGTTTTGGGATCGAGCCCGAACGGCAGGAACACGCGTGAGCCGTTGACGCCGACCGGTCCGTAGCCACCGCCGGTGCCTGCCGCGAAGGCGATGCCCGCGTTGGGCTTATTGGGCGAGCCGTCGGAGTTGACCGTGCCGGGGTTGGCCACGAACGGTTCGGCCGGCTCGAGGGTGTCGCTGATCCCGTTGGGGGTGAAGCCGATCGGGTTGTCACCGCCGAGCGGTCCGTACTGGCCCCACTTCTGGCCCGGAACCGGTTGCAACATACCGGCATTGGTGTTCGGCTCGACCAGGACGGCGTCGGCCATGGCGCAACTGTCCGGGGACAGACCCGACTTCAGCGCGGAGAGGTTGGCCGCGGCGGTGGTGTAGACCGGATAGCGCTGCGCGAAAGCCTTTGTCATCGAACCGACTTCGAGCAGCACCATGATGAGCGCGACCACAAGCATCGGGGTCGACGCCAATGCCCGGTTGCGTCCGGTGTTCTTCACCTCGGTGTGGCCGCTGTAGTCCATCCGGAAGTGCAACCATGCGGTGAGCAGGCCGGTGATGATCGCGAGCCCGAGGAACATGGTCGTCACGGGCTGGTGAGCGATGACCGGCTGGCGGTCGAACCACGGCACCCCGTAGCTGCCGACGTAGAACCAGCCATTGGTGCCCGAGGTGGCCCACGCCAGCACGAACAGCAGTGCGGTGATGTACAGCGCGAGGTTGCGTCGGCTGTGCAGGCCGACGCGGGCGAAGGTGAAGGCGGTGACCGCACCGAGCGCCCCGGCCAGCCCGGCGAACGCGCCGAACTGGACGGCCCACTTGGTGGGGGTGAAGGTCAGCAGCAGCAATCCGATCGCGGTGCTGCCGATCAGGCGCCACACCGGGCCCCGTGCGACGCCGGGGATGTGGCCGCGGCGCAGCAGGACGGCCAGCATGCCGAACAGGCACAGCATCATCAGCAGGACGGCGAAGCGACGGGTCAGCGAGCTCTCCACATTGTCTTCGACAGTGAGGAAGTAGTACCGCAGGAAGTCCTGGTACCAGGCGATCGTCGGGCCGACGACGTATTTGATGCGGGCGGATTCGGCGACCGCGGCCAGCGTCTGGTCGCGGAAGATCACGACGAAGACGACCGACAGCGAGGCGGCCAGCGCGGCCAGCGGCGCCAACATCCCGTCGCTCGCGCGGCGGGCCTTGATCACGCGGGCGATGGCGCGGGAACCGACCAGCAACGGGGCGATTGCGATCAGCCCCTGCGGTGCGAGCGTCACGCTGAACACCGCGACGACGATCGCGATCGCCGCCGGAACCAGCCGCCGCGTCGCGATGGCGTTCTCGACGAGGATCCACGTCGCGAGTGCGCCGAACGCGATCAGCGGCTCGGGTCGCAGCCCGTTGTTGAACGGCAACCAGGCGGCGAGGAACACCGCGCCTGCGGTCCACACCGTGACGCGGTTGAGGGACAGCCGCCTGCCCAGTCGCGGCAGCACACAGCGGCTCAGGATCAGCCAGGTGCCGATGCCCGCTGCGGTGGCGGGCAGGCGCATCCACACCCCGGCGGTGCTGATCGCGGCGAGGTGGGCGAGCACCGACTGGTACCAATCGAACGGCGCCTCGGTGGCTCCGAAGAAGCGAAAGTAGTTGGCGCTGTAGCCGGCCGATTGCGACACCCGCGCGATGGTGAGGTTGTAGCCGTCGTCGGAGGAGATGGCGCCGATCACATGCCAGAGCAGCAGTCCGCCGATCACCCCGATGTCGGCCAGCCAGGTGGCCACCCCGGCTCGGAGGAAACGCCGCCACGCACCGGGCACCCGCCGGCCTGCCCGCCGGTCCAGCACCCCCAGCGCGATGACCGACGCCAGCACGCAGACGATGCCGAGTGCCATCACGCCGATCTTGAGCGCGCCCGGGCTGGTGATGAACCGGGTGTCGATGTCGATACGGGCCGACAGGCCGGCGGCAGGCACCTTCAGATCCGTGAAGATCCCGTCGATCGCGGGCTTCTTCTCGGGGGCGAGCGTGCCGGTGGCGCCGGGGATGCCGACGAAATCGGCGCCGACCCCGCCGGGCCCGGCCCAGATGCGCAGATCACTGCAGGCGCCAGAGGCGACGGCCGGGCGTGGGGCCACCGCGGCCACCGTGTCGCGGAACGCGACGACGACGGTGGCGGCATTGGCCCGCACGAACAGGCCGTTGCGGCTGGCGTCGATACCGGCCGGCGGAATCGTCGAGAACACCAGGCCGCCGTCGGCGGGCAGCGTCGCGATGGCGCGGCAGGGAATCGTCACATCCAGGGACTGCGGCGCCCCCGAGACCAGCGGTGCGGTGATGTCGCTGACCATGCCGTCGGGGCCGGGAGCCTGTGGCCACGCAATGGTGGCCGTCGTCTGCGTGACCGGCAGCAATGGCGTGACACCGCACAGCAGTACACCCAGGATTCCTGCGACGACGGCGACGAGCCGGGCGATCCGGGGGGAGTCGGCTCTGTCGGCTGGCACGAGGCTCGATGGTAGGCGACGAAGTTGTGTCGGTTCGGAAGGCCTGCGGGGTCCCCGGTGATTCGAGACTGGATTGCTACGTCGGCCGCAGGGGCGCCGGGCTCCACAACCCGCTGCGGGTGGCGGTGCCCAGGTCCAGTCGGGCCGGCTGCGCGCCGGGGTAGAACGGATTGAGCCGCTGCAGCGCGCCCCAGTCGCGGAACCAGTCGTCGCGCAGGTAGGTCGGCACGCTGGTGGCGCGGTAGAGCAGCTCGCTGATACCGAGCGGGCCGCCGCCGATGTTGTCCATCACCGGTGAGTTCGCCTCCGCGCCGAACCGGTCCGGCAAGATCCGCCACTTCGGTGGTTCGATGACGCCGTACTGATGGCCGAAGGGTCGCTGGCACGGGAAGGCCAGTCCGACGAGCCAGTCCAGCAGCACCGGATCCTGCGAGCCCACGACATCCTGCAGGGTCCGCAACTTCGGGATGCGTGGGGGCGTCAGCGCGATCCAGTGCTGAGGCGACAGGTCGTCATCGTCGGCGACCAGCCGGATCATGGTGGCCTCACGCGGGATCGCGCCGAGTGGGGCGCGCAGGTTGCGCCATGCGGGTGCGGCCCCGACGTCGCCGAACAATATTGAGCCACCGGGCTTTCCGTCGGCGGCCTGCTGATCCGTCGCCCACTGCACCTGAACTTCGTCCGGGTCGAAACGGCCTGCGGCGGCCACCACCAGCAGCGGGGCGGACGCCCAGTCGGCAGGCAGCCGGTACCACGCCGAACGCAGCACCGCGGGCTGTTGCACGCCGGGTCGCCAGCTGCCCATCACCGGGGTGCGCGCCGCGTCGAGCCCGTACGGCAGGCGGGCCCGCGAACCGTTGACCCCACCGACCGCGTCGGTGCCGCCCTCGGTGCCGGCCTCGCTGCTGGTGACCACGCCGTCGGTGTCGGCGAAGTTGCCGCCCCCGGGCGGCTCCATCACGGGGTCGGCCGAGACGTCGGCCGGGATGCCACCGGAGGTGAAGCCCTCTGCGGTGGTGGCACCGAGCGCGTCGCCCACGGACACACCGGCTATCGGGGTGAGGATGCCGGCATTGGGGTCTTCCTCGACCAGCACGTCGTCGGCCAGCCCGCACGTCTTCCCGGTGAGCGCCTGCAGGTTCGACCGGCCGACCGACCACGCCGGCCACTGTTCGGTCATGCCCAGCGTCAGTGACGCCACCTCGAAGACCACCAGAAGCCATGCCACGACGGCCAGCGGCGACCCCACGATGCCGCGCCACCAGCTCGCCCGCCCGCTGCTGCCGTTGTCGCGGCCGGAGAAGTGGAACCACGCGGCCACCAACAACGCGATCACCGTCAGCGCGAGCAGGATCGTGGTGAAGCCAAAGTGCCACTCCGGCATCTGATTTGACCACGGCACGCCGAAGTTGGACACGTACCACCAGCCGTTGACGCTGGCGAACGACAGGCCCGTCATGAACAGGACGACCGCAGCGAAGATCGCCCGGTTCCGTCGTGATCTCAAGACGCGCGCGGTGACGGCGACGGCGGCCAGCGCACCCAGCGAGCCGGCGAGTCCGGCGAACACGCCGAAGTGGTGGGTCCACTTGGTCGGGGTGAACATCATCGCGATGAACGAGATGATCGTGATCCCGATGATGCGCCGGCTGGGACCCGCCGCGGTGCCCGGGATATGGCCGCGGCGCAGGATCATCGCCACGACCATGATCAGGGCGACCAGCAGGGCGAGCACCGCGAACCTGCGCGAGATGGACCCGTCGGGGCTGGCCATGAACAAGCGTTCGTAGCGGATGTGCTCGTCGAACCAGGCCAGGCTGGGCCCGACCGCCGACTTGAGCATGTTGGCCTGGACCTCGCCGACCAGGGTCTGGTCGCGGAAGATCAGGATGATCGTCACCGTGCACGCGGCCAGGATCGGGGCCAGTAGCGGCAACAGGCCGAACTGCCGGGATCGGCGGTGCAGGATCGTGCGCAGCGGGCCGATCGCCACCAGCAGCGCGCCGATCGAGGCGATACCGGTCGGGCCGGAGAACAACGTCAGCGCGCCGACGATGCAGGCGAACGCGACGGGCAGCAGACGGCTGGTGGCCACACCGCGTTCGACCGAGCACCAGGTGAGCAAGATGCCCAGCGCGATGATCGGTTCGGGTCGCAGGCCGTTGTCCAGCGGCAGCCAGAACACCAGGAACATGCCGGCGGCGGTCCAGATGGCGGCCCGGCTGGTCTTGACGGCGTGGCCCAACCGGGGGATCACCTCGCGGCTGATCAGCCACCAGCACACCAGCGCCATCGCCAGCGTCGGCAGTCGCATCCAGACGCTGGTGGTGGAGACGTGCGCCCAGATCGCGAGCAGGTCGTAGTACCAGCCGAACGGCGCCTCGGGAGTGCCGAACCAGCGGTAGTAGTTGGCCATGTAGCCGGCGTGCTCGGAGACCCGGGCCATCGTGAGGATGTAGCCGTCGTCGGAGGTGTTGGCGCCGACGAAGTGCCACCACACCAGGACGGCGAACACCACGCCATCGAGCGCGCTCAGCGACCACCAGCGGGCCGGCAGGAAGCGGCGCTGCCGCACACCGTCGGCGCGATCCATCAGGTGCAGGGCGATCAGGCTGATGAGCGTCATCGCGCCGCCGAGCACCATCGCGGCCATCTTCAGCGCCGTCGGTGCGCTGCTGTAGCGGGTGTCGATGGTCGCCGACAGGCTCAGGCCGGGCGGTGCCGGCCCGGCCAGGTCGGTGAAGACGCCGACGATCTGGGGCCGGAAGTCGTAGCCGCTGCGCTCGCCCTTGAGCGGGGCGCCGGGATTGTCGGTGTCGGCGCCCTGGGTGAGGCCGACGAACTCCGCGGTCACCCGGTCGGCGTGGGCAGTGAACGTCAGCTTCTGACAGGCCGGGCTGAGGACTTGTTTCAGCGGCGCGACGACGACGGGGGTGTTGCGGACCACGACGACGAGATCGTCATTGGCACGCTGGATCAGCAGGCCGCGGTCGACGGCCTTGGGTGCCTGCTTGGGCACCGTGGACAGCAGCACCGTCTTGTTGGGTCCGACCAGGCCGGCGGCCGCGCTGCAGGGCACGTCGATGGTGAGGTCGGTGGCCACATAGCTGATCAGCGGTGCGGTGACGCTGTTGAGCACGCCGTTCTGCGGCCAATTCAGCTGCGCGGTCGTCTGCTTGACCGGCAGTAACGGCGTCATGATCGCCAGCGCGGCGCCCAGTAGGCCGGCCACGACGGCGACGAGACGGGCGGTGCGATAGTCCACCCGCGTCTGCTCCACGGAGCTAGATGCTAATTGGCCGCTCGGGTCGCCCATCGCTATGGATTCCGGATGGCCAGGACGAACGGCCCGATGGTCTTCACCGTGAAGTGCGGCCCGCTGAACAACTTGCCGTCGAAATCGACGGTGTAGCGGCGCACGTTGGGCTGGTTGGGATAGACGTCCTGGGCCAGGCGCAGGGTGTAGGTGTCATTGGCGCCACGGCGCATGAGGAAGACCGTCGGCGGCGGCCAGGGCAGCGAGTCGAGCGCCTTGGCCAGCTGGTCGGCGTTCTTCAGCTCGGCCCACGACTCGATGGCCGCGGCCCGTTTGTCGAACTCGGCGAGCGGGTTGGCGTAGTGCGACGTCAGGCCTTGGAATCCGTAGTAGGGGTAGTACGACAGGAAGCTGTAGTCGGCGGTCAGCACGACGGTGTCCTCGGGGGGCCTGCCGGTGGCCTTCTGGATCGCGGTGTCGACCTCCGCGTAGTACTTCTCGGCCCCTGGCGGGCGGCGATCGCCGCGCTGGCCGTAGCCGTCGGTGTCGGTGTAGGCGACGGTGAGGTCGGGGCGCAGTACGTCGGGGATGTCCTGGCTGAAGCCGATCGCGCCGATGAGCCCGATCGCCGCCCCGACTCCGATCACCTTGCGGTTGGCCCGCGCCGCGATGGCCAGCGTCACCTCGATGAACCCGAACACCCCGGCGGCCGACAGCAGCACGGTCAGGGTGGACTGCAGCCGGAACGACAGCAGCGTGGTGCCCAGCAGGGTGGTCAGCATGGACAGTGCCGACCAGGCGTACACAGTCAGGACACCGATACCGAGCGCAGCCGCCCTTGTGGAGCTTCGCGCGCGCCAGACCAGCCAGAGCGTGCCGAGCATGCACAGCGCGCCGAGCAGTGAGAACTGCAGCATCGGGAAGGTCAGTACCGCGCCGTCGGCGGGCAGGTAGTGCTGGGCGCTGCCGGTGTCGCTCATCGGGTGGCGGACCGCCTGCAGCAGGAACGGCAGCCAGGTGATGGCGCCGATGGCGGCCGAGATGACGCCGATGACCAGCAGCCGGAGGATCGGTTCGAGGCTGCGCCGGGAGATCGCCACGATGACGCCCATGACCCCGACGGTGAACGCGGCGTAGCCGAACAGCAGGGTGTAGAAGGTGGCCGAGACGCCGATGAACAATCCGACGCCGGCGACGGCCGCCCAGCCGCCGTGCCGGGTCTTGCCGCGCAGTCCCGACCACGCCAGTACGAACACCGGCGGGATGAGGACGGTGATGACCGCGGCATAGGGCTCCGGCGAGCTGTAGGCCAGCGTCACCGCGGTGGTGGCCACGGTGACGATCAGGGCGTACTCGAAGCGCACCAGCGCCGACCACAGCGCCATCGCCAGCACCACGGCGATCGCGATGGAAACGATGGCCCACGGCTTGAACATCTCCCACGCCGGGGTTCCGGTCAGGGCGGCCGCGCGACCGCCGAGCCAGAACCAGCCGCCCGGGTAGAACGGCGGCAGACCGATGTAGGTCATGTCGTGCAACGCCGGGCTCTGGGTCAGGCGGGTGAGGTATTCGGTGCGGAACTGCTGGTCGACCGAGATGCCGAAGAGGTAGAGACGGCTTGCGCCCAGGGGCATGCCGAGAGTGACCACCGTGAACGCCGACAGGAACACCGCGGCCGCCAGGCGTGCGGCCCACTGATGCCCTCTGCGCCAGACGAATCCGGTTCCCAAGAGCAGGACCAGGCACCCGACCTGGCCGACGGTGGTCAGTGCGTGCAGCTGATTCGACGACGGGAAGGCCGGCCACTGGACCCGCGATATCGCGATCAGCGAGATGACCGAAACCACCACGGCCACAGCGACTGCCGCGATCATCTGGCCCGCAGTGGCCAGTGCGCTCCTGCCCACCGGCTTTTAGATCGGCAGCTTGCGGAAAATGGGGCGCGGGATGTGCCGCAGCACCGACATCAGGACGCGTACCTGGCCGGGCGCCCACACGAGGTCCTTGCCCTTGGCTGCCGATGTGACAGCCAGTTCTGCGACGTCGGTGGCGTTGACGGTGAACGGCGCCTCTTTGGCACCGGTCGCCTTCCAGTGCTCCAGGGTGGTGGTGGTGCGCACCTGGCCGGGCCGGATGACGAGGACGTGAACTCCGTGCTCGCGCAGGGCTTCTCCGAGTCCCAGGTAGAACCCGTCCAGGCCGGCCTTGGTGGAGCCGTACACGAAGTTGTTGCGGCGCACCCGCTCACCGGCCACCGACGACATCGCGATGATCTGGCCGAAGCCCTGGGCGCGCATCTTCTCGCCGATCAGCACACCCACCGAAACGGCGGCGGTGTAGTTGATCTGGGCGCTCAACACGGCCTTGGCCTGGTTCTGCCACAGCTCCTCGGCGTCGCCGAGAATGCCGAACGCGACAATGGCCACGTCGACATCACCTTTGGCCCAGGCGGATTCGATGACGCCGGGGTGGCTTGCGGTGTCGAGGGCGTCGAAGTCGAGGTACTCGACCTCCTTGGCGCCTGCGGCCTGTAGCTGGGCGATGGCGGCGTCACGCTTGGGTGCGTTCGGCAGGTCGGCCAGGATCACGCGGGCCTTGGCGTTGCGCAGATAGCGCTCGACGATGGCCAGGCCGATCTCGGAGGTCCCGCCAAGCAGCAGGATGGTCTGGGGATTGCCAGTGGCGTCGATCATGTTGTCGGGGGATGCCTTTCTACAGCAGTTCGAGCCGGCGGGCCATATCGGAGGCAAACACGCCATTGGGATCGGCCTTGCGGCGCACCGCAATCCATTCATCGACTCGCGGATACATCCGGTGGAAATTCTCGGCACTCACCCGAGAGTCCTTGGCGGTGTACACGCGGCCGCCGAACTTCATGACGCGCTCGTCGAGTTCGTTGAGGAACTCGTTGACCCCGGCATTGTTGGGGAAGTCCATGGCGACATTCCAGCCGGCCATCGGGAAGCTCAGCGGCGCACGGTTTCCCGGGCCGAACAGCTTGAAGACGTTCAGCGCTGAATAGTGGCCCTGCGTCTGGATCCACCGGATGATGTCCTTGAACTCGTCGAGGGCATTCGGCGGTACGAGGAACTGGTGCTGCGCGAAACCGTTTGGGCCATAGGCATATTGCCATCCGGTCGTGATGTCGAGCATGTGGTAGAACTGCGTCAGATTGACGATCTTGTTCTGATAGTTACCGCTCATCCGGTAGAACGCCTCGCCGACGAGGTTGAGCGAGAGCTTGTTCATCACGCTGACGGGGAACAGATTCGGTACCGCAGGCAGCTTGGGCGCGCTGAACTGCAACGGGTTCTTCGCGAGCTTGGCCGGCAGTTGGTCGAGCTTGGCCAGACTGCCACGGCTGACCGCGGCGCGGCCGAGTTTCGGCGGCGGGTTGATCAGGTCGAACCACGCGCTGGAGTAGGTGTAGTTGTCCTCGCTGCCGTCCTGGTGCACCGCGACGGTCTCGTCCAGATCGGCGGTGGCGATGCCGTCGGCGATGAAATACGCGGTCTCCGTGCGGGTCATCGCGATGCGGGCCCGGATCACGATGCCGGTCAACCCGTTTCCACCGACGGTGGCCCAGAACAGTTCGCTTTCGGGACCGTCCGGCGTCAGGGTGCGGACTTCGCCGTCGGCCATCAGCAGGTCCAGCGACAGCACGTGGTTGCCGAAGCTGCCTGCACTGTGGTGGTTCTTGCCGTGGATGTCGGAGCCGATGGCCCCGCCGACGGTCACCTGCCGGGTGCCGGGCAGAACGGGGACCCACAGGCCGAACGGAAGAGCGGCCTTCATCAGCTGGTCCAGGCTCACCCCGGCGTCCACGTCGGCCACCGCGGTTTCGGCGGAGATGGAGTGGATGCGGCCCAGCCGCGTCATGTCGACGACGATGCCGCCGCCGTTGCCGGCCTGGTCTCCATAGGAACGCCCCAGCCCCCGGGCCAGGATGCCCCGGCGCAGGTATGACGGGCTGTTCGCGTCGGCGTCGGCCACCTGCCGAACGGCAGCGGCGATCACCTCCACATCGGGGGTCGACAACACCTGCGCCACGCTCGGCGCGGTCCTGCCGAACCCGGTCAGGGAACGCTGGGTCAGGGGGAGTTCGGTAGCCATGTCAGTGCCAAAGGTTACCCGGCAGGGTTACTTCAACCGGAATATCACTGCTCGCTGGACCACGAAGTTGATGACGGTGGCGGTGCCCTGCGCGATGACGAAGGCCACCGGGACCTGCCACGGTTGGCCGGCGAACTTGAGGTAGAAGAGGTAATTGATACCGACCTGGACGGCGTAGGTCAGGGCGTAGAGCGCGACCACGGCGACGAACCGGGCCGTGCTGGGCGGCGCCTGGAACGTCCACCGCCGGTTGATCAGGTACGCGGTGGTGGTGCCTGCGATGAAGCTGAGTGTCTTGGCGACGTTGACCTGCAGCCCGAGCTTGAGGAACAGGACGTAGAGGCCGAAATCGACGCATGCCGACAGCCCGCCGGTGACGAGGAACCGCAGCACCTGGGTCTTGAGGCTCAGGGGTGTCGACGGGACTGATTCGGGCACGCCGGAAGCTTACTTATTGTCCCGCCTCGCTCCTGCCCGCCGGTCGGGTGCACCATGGTCGTGTGCAGGATCTGGTTGAGGCCTGGGCGACGCTGATGTCCCGGCACACGGACAACCCCGCGGCGGCTGCTGTCGGCGCTGACTTGATTGCCTCCTGGTCTGAGGCGCACCGGCACTACCACTCGGTCGAGCACCTGCGCGGCATCCTCGAGTACGTCGAGGAGCTCGTCGCGTTCGCCGACGATCCGGATGCCGTCCGCTTGGCGGCCTGGTACCACGATGCGGTGTACGGCGGCCTTCCCGACGATGAGGAACGCAGTGCCCGCCGCGCCGAGCAGGAGCTGTCTCGACTTGGGCTGGAGCCGCAGCTGGTCGACGAGGTGGCGCGCCTGGTGCGGATGACGATCACGCACGATCCAGCACCCGGCGACCACAATGGCGAAGTTCTCTCCGATGCCGACTTGGCGGCGCTGGCCGTGCCGAGGGAGCGCTACGAGCGCAATACCGCCGCGATCCGTGCCGAGTACGGTCACGTGTCCGACGATGTGTTCCGCCGCGGGCGCGTGCAGGTGTTGGTGGCACTGCTCGGCGGGCCCGGGGTGTTTCGCACCGAGTACGCGCGCCGCCAGTGGGAGGTGCCCGCGCAGGGCAATCTGCGGGCCGAGCTCGCGACGCTGACGGACTGAAAAGGCCTCGTCCGGGAGGCCGTTCGACCCTATCCGCGGCTACGTTGCAGAGGGAAGATCTGCCCATGACAGGCGAACAAGATCCGATCACCGTCCTCAGCGATAGCGAGTGCTGGGATCTGTTGAAAAGTGTCGCGCTGGGTCGGCTGGTGACGAACGTCGCCGCTGAGCCCGAGATCTTTCCGGTCAACTTTGTGACACAGGACCATACGATCCTGTTCCGAACTGCGGAGGGCACCAAGCTCTTCGGAACGGTGATGAATGACAAGGTGCTCTTCGAGGTCGACGACCACAACGTCGCCGAGGGGTGGAGCGTCGTCATCCGCGGGACCGCGCGGGTGCTGACCGCCTCAGACGACATCCACGAAGCCGAGCGTGCGCAGCTGTTGCCGTGGATCGCCACCGAGAAGCTGCGCTTCGTGCGTATCACTCCACATGAGTTGTCCGGCAGGCGTTTTGTCTTCGGTCCGGAGCCTGAGCACGGGTCGTACCCCGGCTAGAAGAACTGCTTGGCCACCTCGCTGAATGCGGCGTCGGTAGCGATCAGCACATTGTCGATATCGGCTGGGGTCAACGCCGTCGACATGAACCAATTGTGTTTGGGATGCACGAAGACTCCGCGAGCAGCGCACTCGGCCGCCCAGGCCAGCGTGACCTGATGTTGGGCTTCGCCGGCGAACGACAAGTAAGGCATGGTGACCGGGCCGGTAATGTTCACCGGAAGCGAGTACGACACCGCCTGTTCACGTAGGCCCGTGACGAGTTGATTGCCGCGGGCGAACATCTGGCTCACGCCGTCGAGTTCCTCGAGTAGTGCGATCGATGCGAGCGCGGCCACCATCGGGACCGCGGAGAACCAGAAAGTGCCTGTGACGAAGAAGGATCCGGCCGATTCTCGCAGTGGCTCGGATCCCATCACCGCCGCAACCGGGTAGCCGTTACCGATCGCCTTGCTCCACGACGAGAGATCGGGGCGCACGCCGTACTGCTCCCAACTCCCGCCGAATGACATCCTGAATCCGGTGCGAACTTCGTCGAGGATGAGAACTGCGCCCTGCTCGTCGCAGATCCGCCGCAAGCCTTGCGCGAACGCGGGATCCACCATCTCCTGGTCGAATCCCGCATCGTGACGGAACGGCGAGACGATGATCCCCGCCAGGTCGCCGGTGTGTTCGGTCACCAACTTCTCGACACTGTCCAGATCGTTGTACGTGTAGTACGCCAATCCCGCACGATCCGACGGCAGCACGCCGGTGGTGTCGGGATTACACCAGGGCAGCGCGCCGTGATAAGCGCCCTCTGCGACCAGGATGGTGGCTCGTCCGGTGTGGGCCCGCGCGATCGTCAGGCTCAGGGTTGTGACGTCGGATCCGTTCTTCGCGAACATCGCCCAGTCCGCGTGCTCGACCACGTGGACGAGCTTCTCGGCCAATGCCACGAAGTGTTCGGACGGTCCGTTGGCGGTGTCGCAGATCTGGCGTTGTTTGTCGACGGCTTCCTCGATTCGCGGGTGCTGGTAGCCGTGAATGATCGGCCCCCAGGAACAGAGCAGGTCGATGTACTCATGACCGTCGGCATCCCAGATCCGTGAACCTGCTGTGCGTGATACGAATTGCGGAGCGCCAGGCCATAATCCGCGAGCATCCTGATGGCCGTACATCGCGTTGGGGATGACCTTTTCGGCACGATGCAACAACGCATCCGACCGCGGGTGAGTGGGGGCGTTCACGGTCGACGTCATGGCAGGGCCTTCTTCAGGACGGTCGGGACGGCGCCGCTGTCGTCGATGCTCCTTCGAGGCTCGCAGAAGCAGGACGACGCGGCAACTCCAGACGCCGCCTCGTATCAGAACGGTGGCGGTTTGTTGCGCTCGGCGACGCGGGCGTCGTTGAGTTTGCGTTCTGCCGCGATGCGGTAGGCGCGTTGGGCGGCCCGGGTCTTTCGCCGAGTCGGCATCATGATGCCGATGGTCGATGGAGGTTGCCCGACTGGTGGGGGAAGGGTGGCGGTGGTGACATTCCACTGCGGCAGGAAGAATCGGCTGCCGGGCTGAGTGCGATAGGTTCTACCCGTTGGCGACGTCCAGGTGATGGCGCCGTCAGGATGCTGTTGATCGCCCCAGCCGGCCCAGAAGGTCTTGAGCAGGTGGTGCTTTCGACATTTGCAGGCCAGGTTCGAGGCATGAGTGGGGCCCCACGGCCACGGGATCGTATGGTCCACATCGCAATACTCGGCCGGCATATCGCAGTTCGGGAACCGGCACGTCATATCGCGCAGCCGGACGAACTCATCCAACGCCGTCGAGGGCCGATACTGCGGTTCAGGCTCCGCACCCGGGCGGCGGAGCGGCCGGACTTTGGCGCCGGCCTTGATGAGTTCGGCGAGCAGCGGGGCGGGCACGATCCCTCGGTTGCCGGTCGACACCCCACTCCCGGCAGACTTCTTTGGCTCCGTCTCGGGTTGCGGTTGCGGGTCGGGCTTTTCCCCGTGCATCGCCGGATCCGGTGCAGCGTCGAGAATATCGGCGTCAGCGACCACATGGACGACTACATTGGCTGCCCGTGCGTCCTCGCCGACGGCGGGGCAGTCAGAGTTCCCGCAGAGGCATGCCAGATGATCCGAGCCAGCGGCGATGGCTCCCATGGCGTCGGAGCGGCGTTGCCCGATCGTGCGCGGATCGTCCTCACACACCGAATGCGCCATCTGGGTGAGCTTTCGGTCCAGCACGGCGGCATCGGTGGCCTGCAACCGGCCCCAAATCTCGGCCACTCCGCCCACCGGGCTGCCGATACCGATCTCACGATCCCGGGCTCGGGACTGAGCCTGTCGCAGCGCACCCGGGTCATAACGATCGACCCAAAAATCAATGGCGCGCTGCAGTTTCAGAGCCGACATCGGACCCCACGAGACTGCGTGCTCGGCGATCGCAGCATCAACCAACGCCAATGTCGCCAGGTCACCGATGAGGTCGGTACGACTCACGATCGCCTCGCACACCCGGTAACTCAGCGATCCCGCCATCAACAACGCATTCACTCGAGGTAGCCGGTCGCATAGCGACAACGCCAGATTCATGTGCGCCGATGCCCGACCGTGCGTGACACCGAGAACGGCCGAGATTTCAGCGGCCGTCGCATCCCAGTCATCACAGGCCCACCACGCATGCTCCTCACCAGCACAGCGCAATCGCACCAAGTCCGCGATCCCCGCCAGCCGACGCCCCTCACCTTGGGCCGCCATGCGGGCGCCGCTCTCGATCTCGGCCACCGCGACCGCCGCCGCGTCGCTCATCTATCGCGTCCAGTCGTCGGTCCGTACGACGAGCACGCCGGCAGCGGAGTGCCTTGAATCTCAAGCGATATGTCGTTGAACCATCGCCGCACCAACTCTCCAAGTAGCACAAACTGCAGCGCCGCTGCTTCTTTTTCACGTCGGTCGAACTCAGTGATCGCGGCTAGCAGCTCGGCAGGGTTTGCGACACGATCTGATCATCGAACACATGTTCGAGTCTAGATTGTCCCACCGACAGGCGCGTTAGCGCTGGTCAGGCGGTATATCGACCGTGCCGCCCGGTCTCGGCATGCTCTAGGCCCATTCCAACGCGTGGTCGACGCGACCGATGAACGCCGTGGGGGACGTCACCGGCCAGACCTCAGACCCAGTACGGCACGCGGGCCCGGTACTGCCGCAGCGCAAATGCCGCGACCAGCCAGCCGACGATCGTCAGCCCGATCACCACTGCCCAGTGCCGCCAGTGCTGGTCGGCGCCCAGCAGCGGATCGCGCAGGATGTCCAGGTAGTGCAGCAGCGGGTTGAGCTCGATGATGTTCGCCCATTGGCCGGCACCCTGCTCCCGCAAGGTGTTGTCGTTCCAGATGATTGGCGTCATGAAGAACAGCAGCTGCACGATCGAGAACAGCAGCGGCCCGATATCGCGATAGCGGGTGGCCAGGATGCCGAAGCAGAACGACACCCACACGCAGTTGAGCATGATCAGCAGCAGTGCGGGGATCGCGGCCAAGTCCGGCCACGTCCAGTGTTTCGGAAAGATGATCGCGATGATCACGTAGATGACGATGTTGTGCCCGAACAGAATCATCTGCCGCCAGACCAGGCGGTAGACGTGCACGCTCAGCGGCGTCGGAAGCTGTTTGATCAGACCCTCGTTGGCGATGAACACGTCGGCGCCCTCGAGGATCGCGGCGTTGATCATGTTCCAGATGATCAGTCCCAGCGTCACGTAGGGCAGGTGCTCGGACAGCTCCAGGTGGAACAGCTGCGAATAGAGCCCACCCATTGCGACGGCGGTGGTGCCGGTGGCGATCGTGATCCAGAACGGGCCGAGCACCGAGCGGCGGTACTTCTGCTTGATGTCCTGCCATCCGAGGTGCAGCCACAGCTCACGCTTGCGGTACCCGTCCGCCAGGTCACCCCATGCCCGGCTGAACGTCTTGGACTGAGCCGCGGCGTCCACAAATGTCATCGTGTACCTTTCCCGTCGCTTCGCTCGCCCCGGAAGAACCTTTCCCGCCTACCCAAGCGGCGCAATCGAATCCATTCGGCGAAACCGGCGGGGTCACGGCGCTGTACCAAGAAGAACCACCCGAACCGCACCCACTCCTGCGGCACCAGCTTCCGCAGGCCGCGCTGTGCCTGCAGATAGCCGCGATTGCGGTAGGTGAAGTACCGCTTGGTCGGGTCGTCCGGATATTGGGTGTGCATGCGGCCGCCGAGGATCGGCTTGAACTCGTCACTGCCTTGCGGGTGGAGATACGTCGCGTCCAGACACGTCCCGAATGGCAAGCCCGACAACACCAGTCGCCGATGCATGTCCACCTCGTCGCCGCGGATGAACAGCCGAATATCCGGTATACCAACGGCTTCCACGGCCGCAGCGCTGAACAACGCACCGTTGAACAGTGACGCGATCCCGGGAAGCAGGTCACCGGAGCCGTCGACGCGCAATTCCGACACCCGTCGCCGCCACGCCAGACCCCGGCGAAGCGGGAAGGCCAGCCGGTCGGGGTCGTCGATATCGCACACCATCGGCGAGACCTCGGCCAGCTGGTGCCGTGCCGCGCACGCCAGCAGCGTCGCCAACACAGAAGCGTCCTTGGGGCGTCCGTCGTCGTCGGCCAGCCACACCCAGTCGGCTCCGAGCGTCAGAGCGTGCAGCATGCCCAACGCGAATCCGCCTGCCCCGCCGAGGTTTCGGCGGGAGCCGAGGTAGGTCGACGGCACCGGCTGGCCGGCGACCAGATCGCGCACCCGCTCGTCGGAATCGTTGTCGACGACGATCAGGTGGTCGACCATGCGGGTCTGTGTGCTCAGCGCGTCCAATGACTTGGCCAGGTCGTCGGGACGGCGATGCGTGACGACGACGGCGCACACCATCTCGGTCACGGGGTGGCGACCCCGTCCGACCAATCAGATCTGTGCTCCTCCAACACTTCCCGCACGTGGCGCGCGGCGTCTTCACCCTCGTAGGCCCGCACCACTTCTTCGATGCCGCCGGTCATCTTGACGGTGCCGTGGTCGATCCACATCGCGTTCTTGCACAGCCGCGCCAGGAACTCGTTGGAATGGCTGGCGAACACCAGGATTCCGGATCGCTCGACCAGGCTCTGCAACCGCGACTGGGCCTTCTTCAGGAACTCGGCATCCACCGCGCCGATGCCCTCGTCGAGCAACAGGATCTCCGGGTCGATGCTGGTGACAACGCCCATGGCCAGCCGCACCCGCATACCGGTGGAGTAGGTCCGCAGCGGCATCGACAAGTACTCGCCGAGTTCGGTGAAGTCGGCGATCTCGTCGACCTTGGCCAGCATCTGCTTGCGCGTCTGCCCCAGGAACAGGCCGCGGATGATGATGTTCTCGTAGCCGGAGATCTCCGGATCCATCCCGACGCCGAGATCGAACACCGGGGCCACCCGGCCGCGGACGGTGGCCGAACCGCGCGTCGGTTCGTAGATCCCGGACAGCAGCCGCAACAGCGTCGACTTGCCCGCGCCGTTGTGGCCGACCAGGCCCACCCGATCGCCCATCTTGAGCGACAGTGTGATGTCCCGCAGCGCCTCGATGACGACGACGTTCTCGGTGTTGCGTCCGATCGCGCCGCCGGCCGCGCCCAGGAACGTCTTCTTCAGCGAGCGCGTCTTGGCATCGAAGATCGGAAACTCGACCCAGGCGTCCCGGGTTTCGATGAAGGGATCGTCGGCAGACACCGCGCGTCTACAGGTACTGCCCGGTGCCGTGACCGGGGACTCCAGGAGGGCCGGGCTGTCCCATTCCGGGCGGCAGCGCGCCCTGGCGCATGTGCTCCAGCTGGGCTCGCGCGGCCATCTGCTGGGCGAACAGCGCGGTCTGGATTCCGTGGAACAGACCCTCGAGCCAGCCGACCAGCTGTGCCTGCGCAATCCGCAATTCGGAATCCGACGGAATGGTGTCCTCGGAGAACGGCAGGGCCAGGCGCTCCAGTTCGTCGCGCAACTCAGGGGCCAGGCCGTCCTCGAGCTCGCGGATGGACGTCTGGTGGATCTCACGCAACCGGCTGCGGCTCGCGTCGTCCAGCGGTGCCGCCCGCACTTCTTCGAGCAGCTGCTTGATCATGGTGCCGATGCGCATCACCTTGGCCGGTTGCTCGACCAGGTCGGTGATGGAGTGGCCGTCATCATCGCTCTCGGATCCGTCGCTGGGACCGGTGATGATCTCGATGTTGTCGTCGTCTGTGTTCGTCGTCATGGAGTGAGCGTTCCCTCTCCGCGCCATTCATAGATGCGGGCCTCGCCGTTGTCGTAGATCTTCACCCACGACTTGGACTTGTCTAGTGACACTAGTCCGTCGGGCATCACGAACCCGCGGACCACCGGCGTAGAAGTCAACACATAGCGGATGTTCAGCGCCTTCACGGCCTCGGCGATGCGGGGATCGTGGTCGGCGTCGTCGGCGTAGGCCCAGAAGATGAAGCGGTGATAGCCCGGTCCCTGCTGGACGGGATAGTCGTAGTGCGTCCACAGCGGGTGCAGGCCGGCCACCGCGTACATCCAGGCGGTGCCGTCGACATTGGCATCGCCGATCACGGTGTCGCGCGCTCCGGGCAGGGTGGCCAGGTAGGCCATCGCCTCCAAGTCCTTGTCGTCGATGATCACCCGGTCATACTTCTCACCGATCAGATAGCGATGCCGGGGGAAGTAGTGCCAGGCCGACCCGACGGTGACGGCCAGCAGCAGTACCGCGGTGGCGCCGATCCAGAAGCCGCGGTCGGGGTCCCGGTCGGCGGCCCAGCGCTGCGTCAGCCGCCGCGCGCCCGCCACCACCAGCAGTGCCGCGGAGAACAGCGCGATCCCGGCCATCGCGGTCAGCAGCAGCGTCACCACCGCCGACAACCGGCGCGGGTCGCTGTAGAACAGGTCGCTGTACCTGCCGACGATCGTCCCGACCGGGCCGCCGAACGGCGCACCCGAATGCACGATCGACACGATCAGTGCGAACCAGACCACCGCCGGCCACCAGATCCGCTTCGTCAGCAGCAGCACGAACCCCACGCCCGCCAAACCGATCAGGATGTTCTGGATCGGGAAGTCGTTGAGGTGGCGGGTGTGCTGGACGACGGCGTTGAACAACGTCCGCTTGCGCCCCTGATGGGTGACGAAGGCGTGCCCGGCGATGACCTCGGCCTGCTGCAGGACCCCCAGGAACTGCGGCAGCAGCACCGCCAGCGTCGGCACGGCGATCGCGGCCAGGGTGATGAAGTCCCGCAGCCGGCCCAGCACCGGTCGCCACAGCGCGTCGAACAGCCACCACGCCACCACGAACGTCACCACCACCACACCGCCGGTGATGTGGACCGAGAACACCCCGACCAGCGCGACCACCGCCAGCGGGATCCGGTCCCGGTGCCGCAGCGACGACGTGATCAGCACGAATGCCGGCACGGCAAGCCCGTAGGCCACCATGTTGGGCATCGAGGCGGTGTCGAATTCGACGTAGGGCACCGCGGTGAACGATGCCGACAGCGCGGCCGCGGTCGCCGCGGCACCCGCGGTGCGCCACTGCGACATGTGCGGTCGAACCAGCTGCCAGGTCAGCAGCGCACCGCTGAGCGGGAACAGCCACGCCGCCGCCGCCAGCGAGCTCAGCGTGTACGCAGTGGTCGGTGCGGCGCCGATCAACTGGGCGAGCACCGCGGCCAGCGCGTGAAACACCGATGGGTAGTAGAGCGGGTCGTGGGTTTCGACGTTGCGCAGTTCGCCCATGTGGGTCGAAGACGCCTGGCCGGTGTCGAGGATCCAGCGGATGGTGTTGGCGTGCCAGACGGAGTCCCAGTTGCTGGGGATGGACTGCCAGTGCGGCATGCCCTTGGCGGCCGCGATCGCGACGAAGAGTGCGCCGAGGATCACGCCCGCCGCCACCGTCAGGGCGGGCCACACCGAGGGTGCCCCGGCGGCCGGGTCGGCGGATCGGTACCGGGCGAGCAGAATCCGCAAACCGAACACCGCCGCCGTCGCGATGGCCAGGGCAAGGAGTGCGGTCCAGGTATTCCAGCGGATCCCGATCGCACCGAACGGGATGATGGCCAGGCCCACAACGCCGTAGGTCAGCACCGGTCCGAGCCCGAGTGCGACGAACCACCGCAGCCGGCCGGCCAGCGCTACTACCGCACCCGGCAGGATCAGCAACAAGACCGCGATCATCAGTCCGAACGCGAAGCTCACTGGACTAGTATGGCTGCCCAGGTGATCCTGCTTTCGGGGACCGCAGGCGCCCTCGCTGTCTCGATCGTGCAATCACCAACGCTTTAAGGTGGTCTCCATGGCATACGACGTCGCCCGGGTGCGTGGGCTGCACCCAGCGCTGGGCGACGGGTGGATGCGCTTCGATGCTCAGGCCGGGATGCTGATCCCCGAGTCGGTCGCGACGACGGTCTCCACCGCGTTCCGTGGTTCGGTACCCAATACGGCCAGTCCCCACCCTTCGGCACGGCGCAGCGTCGCGGTCCTGGAGGCGGCTCGGCAGGCGGTGGCCGACCTCGTCAACGGCGACCCCGGCGGAGTGGTGCTCGGCGCCGACCGGTCGGTGCTGCTGACGTCGCTGGCCGACGCTTCGTCCTCACGGGCCGGGATCGGCTACGAAGTGGTCGTCAGCCGGCTCGATGACGAAGCAAACATCGCGCCGTGGCTGCGCGCCGCCAACCGGTACGGGGCCAAGGTCAAATGGGCCGAGGTCGACATCGAAACCGGTGAGCTGCCGCCGTGGCAGTGGGAGGGTCTGATCACTCCGCCCACCAAGCTGGTGGCGATGACGTCGGCGTCGTCGACGCTGGGCACGATCACCGATGTCGGGGCGGTCACCAAACTGGTGCACGACGTCAGCGGGCTCGTCGTCGTGGACCATTCGGCCGCGGCGCCGTATCAGTTGATGGACATCGACGAGATCGAAGCCGACGTCGTCGCGCTCAATGCGCCGGCGTGGGGTGGTCCGCCGATCGGTGCGCTGGTGTTCCGCAATCCCTCGCTCATCGACAGCTTCGGATCGGTGTCGATGAACCCACATGCCACCGGCCCGGAGCGTCTCGAGTTGGGTGCACATCAGTACGGACTGCTGGCCGGTGTGGTCGCCAGCATCGAATACCTGGCCGGCCTTGACGAGTCGGCGCGCGGCACGCGCCGCGAAAGGCTCGCGCTGTCAATGCAATCCGCGGGTTCGTACCTCGCCGGGCTGTTCGACTATCTGATGGGGTCGCTGCGGTCGCTGCCCCTGGTGATGGTGATCGGGCGGCCCGAGGTACACATCCCGGTAGTCAGTTTCGCCGTCACCGGGGTGCCCGCCGAGCGGGTGGTGCAGCGGTTGGCCGACAACGGAATCCTGGCTGTTTCCAACGCGAGTTCGCGTGTTCTCGACCTGATCGGGGTCAACGACATCGGTGGCGCCGTCACCGTCGGGTTGGCCCATTACTCGACCATGGCCGAGGTCGATCAGCTGGTGCGGGCGCTGGCGTCGCTGGGCTGAAGCTCAGTCCCCGACACTCAACAAGATCTTGCCGGAGGTCTCACCGGAGGCCAGCACCCGATGCGCTTCGGTCGCTTCGGTGATGGGGAAGCGGGCACCGATGATCGGGCGCACCCGGCCGTCGCCGATCATCGGCCACACCGAATCGACGACCGCGTCGACGATGGCGCCCTTGCCGTTTGCGCCGTCGACGGGCCGCCCCCGCAACGATGTGGCGATCACGCTCAACCGCTTTGGGACCATTTTGGCAATGTTCAGTTCGGCTTTGATCCCGCCTTGCATGCCGATGATGACAAGCCGGCCGTCGGGCGCGAGCGCGTCGAGGTTCCGATCCAGGTAGGCCGCGCCCATGATGTCGAAGATGACGTCCGCGCCGCGACCATCGGTGGCATTATTGACGGACGCGACGAAATCCTCGTCGCGGTAGGAGATTTGCGTGTCTGCGCCCAGTTCGGCGCAGAGCTCGAGCTTGGATTTCGAGCCCGCGGTCACCGCGATCCGGTTGCCCAGAGCCTTGGCCACTTGGATCGCGTGCGTGCCGATACCGCTGGCGCCGCCGTGGATAAGGAGCGTTTCGCCGGGTGCCAAGTGTGCCGTCATGACGAGGTTCGACCACACCGTGCACGCGACTTCGGGCAGGGCGGCCGCGTCGTCCACACTCACTCCGGGCGGGAGGGGCATGACCTGCGGGGCGGGCACCGCGACGTACTCCGCGTAGCCGCCACCGGCCAACAGCGCGCAAACCTCTTGTCCGACAGCCCATTCCGACACGTCATCGCCCACGGCGGCGATGACACCGGAGACCTCGAGGCCCAGGATGTCGCTGGCTCCGGGCGGGGGAGGGTAGTGGCCCGCGGCCTGCAACAGGTCGGCGCGATTGACGCCCGCGGTGGTGACCTTGATCAACACCTCGCCGTTTCCTGGTGAAACATCTGGCACCTCGTGCCAATTGAGGCGGTCAGTGGATTCAGCGACGATGGCCAGCATCGGATCAGGTTACTCCCGAGTCATTTCGGCCTCGTACCGCGCTGTGTCGCTTACGATTGCGCTATGGGAGGGATGATTGCGGGGCGGACCGCCAGTGAGATGCCGGGGTTGGACATAGCCGAGCAGAGAGCTTGGCAGAACTTCCTCGACGCGGCACTGCGGCTGTACGGAACACTGAATCGCGGACTCGTCGACAAGCACAAATTGAGTTTGGTCGACGTCCGTCTATTGGAGATATTGGACAACTCGGAAACCGGTGCGGCGCGGATGGGGGATCTGGCCGAACAGCTCATGTCGCTGCCGAGCCGAGTGACACGTCAGATCCGTCGGCTGGAGACCGCGGGCCTGGTGCACCGGGAAGCCAGCCCCGACGACGGACGCGGAGTCTTGGCCGGGATCACCGAGCAAGGACGCGCGGTTGTCGAGGACGCGATGCTGACGTACGCGACGGGTGTCCGGGAGACCTTCCTGGGTCCGCTGTCGCGTCCGCAGATGGCGGCGATGGGGGAGAACTGCCGCCGCATCAGCGCCTCGCTCAAGGGCGGCGGCAACTCGGCCAAGGTCGGCCGCGTCTGAACCGCTACGCTTATCGGCGGTGGCGTGGCAGAGCGGCCTAATGCACTCGCCTTGAAAGCGAGAGACGGCTAACACCGTCCGGGGGTTCAAATCCCTCCGCCACCGCTCTACGGCGTAATCACGACGAAACCGGCACCGAACCTCGGCGACCCCGGGTCGTAGTCAACTAGCGCAATGCGGCTCCTCGACGAGATCGTTGGATGGGCGACGGATCGGGCCGTCGCGCAGCGCCTGCACGAGCTGAGCCATCGTCACGGCCTCGAGAGCATCCATCTCGACATCCACGACCTTCACCGCAGACGGCTGCGGGCGACCTCGGATGCGGGAACCGACTACGCGATCGTGCTGCCGAGGGACAGCGCGCTCGGTGACGGAGCGGTGTTGCTGCTGGAAGCCGACCACGCCGTCGTCGTGCGGGCCGGCGCTCCGCAAACGATGACAGTGCGGGCCAACGATGTCGCGGCCGCGCTGCGCCTCGGGTTTCTCGCCGGTCACCTGCACTGGAAAGTCGACCAGCGCGACGACACCTTCGTGGTCCATCTGGAAGGCCCGCGATCCGAGTACCGCGCACGGATCGCCGACCTGCTCGACAACGGACGGGTCGAGTCGCTTGATGAATGATCTCGATCAGCTACTGGCGGCGATCCGATTCGGTGACAGCGCATTTCCGTCGGGTGGGTTCGCGTTCTCCTCGGGGCTGGAGGGCTCCCACCGCGACGGGCTGGTTCAGGACGAGCACGATGTGTCGGCCTTCCTCGCCGAACAGCTCGAGGGGAACTGGCATCGGCGCGACAGGGTCCTGCTGCGCCGGGCGTGGGCCGCGCCGGATCCCTCGGCCGTGGATCTGTTCGCCGATGCCGTCACGACGATGTCCGTGCTGCGGGAGGCCTCCCGCCGGGCCGGTGCCGCCACCCTTGCCACCTTCGCCGCAGTGATCGACCCGGGGCTCGCCGACTATCGCAGACTGGTGCTCGCTGGAACCGTGCCGGGTCACCTGGCTGTCGTCCAGGCGATCTGCCTGCGCGCCGCAGGGCTGTCCCTCGAGACGGCCGAGGCGGTCGCCGGCTGGCAAGTGATCTCCGGAATCGCCAGCGCCGCAGTACGTCTCGACATCTGCGGCCATCTCGGCGCTCAGCGGGTTGTCGCGGCTGCCAGCCCGCTACTTGTCGAGTTGTTGCGGCGCAGGCCGCCCGAGGAACCCGCCGGGTTCACCGCCTACGCAGACGTCGCGGCTCAGCGCCACCGCGAGGGTGTGCGGTTGTTCGCCAGTTGAAGGAGATCGTGTGAATCTGACACCCACCGAGATGGAACGCCTGCTCGTTTTCAACGCCGCCGAGCTGGCCCGGCGCAACCTGCGCGAAGGTATCCGGCTGAGTCATCCCGAAGCCATCGCCCTGCTGACCGACGAGGTGATGCTCGCGGCGCGCAAGAACATGGCCTACGACGAGGTGATCGACCGCGCCGCAGCAATACTCACCGCCGACCTCTGTGAACCCGGTGTGCCCGACATGGTCCGCATCGTCGCGATCGACGCCCCATTCCCGGACGGAACCAAGCTGGTGACCTTGATCGACCCGATCATCCCCGGGGAGAACGACATCCGCCCCGGTGAGATCATCGTCGGCGATCAGCCGATCGAGTTGTTCCCTGGCGCACCGCGAGTGACGCTGACCGTCGTCAATCGTGGGGACCGGGACATCCAGGTGCGCAGTCAGGCGCACTTCTTCGAGACCAATCCCGCCCTCGAGTTCGACCGGCCCGCAGCGCTCGGCCACAAGCTGGATGTAGCCTCCGGCAGCGGGGTGAGGTTTGAGCCGGGTATCCCCGTCGAGGTCGACCTGGTCCCGATCAACGTGGTGGTGGCGCAATGACATTCATCGACCGGCAGTCTTACGCCCGCATGTTCGGCCCCACCACGGGCGACCGGATCCGCCTCGCCGATTCGGACCTTTTCGTCGAAGTCGAACGGGACTACCTGGTGCCCGGTTATGAGCTGCTCGCGGGTGCGGGCAAGTCGGTGCGCGACGGCGAGGGATACCGCCCGTCGTCGAAGCCGAGCGACGATGCCCTCGACTACGTCATCAGCAACGCTGTCATCGTCGATGCGGTAGCGGGAATCATCAAGGCCGACATCGGGATCCGTGATGGCCGGATCGTCGGGATCGGCAAGGCGGGGAACCCGGATACCATGCCCGGCGTCACGCCGGGAATGGTCGTGGGCACCAGCACCACACCGATCCCGGCCGAAGGCATGATCGTGACGGCCGGTGCCATCGAGACCCACGCTCACTTGATTTCGCCGCAGCAAGTCGAGCATGCACTGTCGACCGGGACGACGACCCTGATTGGCGGGTCACTGGGACCGACGTTCGAAGTCGCCACCGGAAGTCCGCGTAACCTTGGGCTTTTCCTGCAGGCAGGCGAATACACGCCGATGAACTTTGTCGCGTTCGGCCGCGGCTCTTCGGATCCGGCGGCGGTCCTGGAATCGGTGGCCGCGGGCGCCGGGGCGGTGAAGATCCACGAAGATCTGGGAGCGGCACCCGCGGTCATCGACAAGACGCTGCAGGCAGCCGATTCCGCGGACTTCGCGGTGCATCTGCACACCGACTCGATCAACGAGTTCGGGTTCTCGGAACGGACACTGTCGACGATCGATGGCCGGACGATTCACATGTACCACGTGGAAGGCGCGGGCGGCGGGCACGCACCAGACCTGATCCGCTGTGTTGGCTACGAGAACGTCATCCCCGGCACGACCAACCCGACGAATCCCTACACCGTCGCCGGGCTGGACGAAGGCGTGCCGATGACGATGATCGCGCATTTGATGAATTGGGAAGCGCCAGAGGATATTGCGTTCGCCGAAGCCCGGATCCGGCCGCAGACCATGGTGGCCGAGGACTTCCTGCACGATATGGGAGCCATCTCGATCTTCGGCAGCGATACCCAGGGGATGGGCCGCCTTGCCGAAAACATCACCAACTGCTGGCAGCTCGCCGACGTGATGAAGCAGCGCGTCGGCCGGTTGCCGGAGGAGACGACGGTTGCCGCGGACAACGAACGGGTCAAGCGCTATATCGCGAAACTCACCATCAATCCGGCGATTTCGATCGGCGCCGCCGCCCATATCGGTTCTGTCGAGGTGGGCAAGGTCGCCGACCTGGTGATCTGGCAGCCCGCGTTCTTCGGTGTCAAACCCAAAGCGGTACTGAAGAACGGGCTGATCGCCTGGGCGGCACTCGGTGACGCCGCGGGGTCCATCTCGTCGTCGGAGCCGATCATCGCCCGTCCCAACTGGGGAGCGCTTGGCAGCGCCGCCGCCGAACTCGGGTTCGTGTTCATGTCCTCGCTCGCGATCGACGCGGGGGTACCCGACAAGCTCGCTCTGCGGAAGAACGTGCTGCCGATCGCATCGGTACGTGGGTTGCGTAAGAAGGACATGGTGCGCAATGACACCCTTCCACATGTCGAGGTCGATCCCCGCACGTTCGAAGTCCGCGCCGACGGCGCACTACTCACCGCCGAACCGGCTGCCACCGTGGCCTTTTCGCGAAAGTACATGTTGCGATGAAAGCCGCGCGGATCGGTATCGGCGGGCCGGTCGGATCGGGCAAGACCGCCATCATCGAGGCCTTGCTCGTGGGATTCGCACGGCGCGGGCGTTCGATCTCGGTGATCACCAACGATCTGGTCACGGCCGAGGACGCCGAGCGGATCCGCCGCTCCGGGCTGATCGACCCGCTGCGAGTGCGGGCTGTCGAGGCGGGCGGCTGCCCGCACACCGTCATCCGCGAGGACCCGTCGTTGAACATCGCCGCCGCAGACGACCTGGAAGCGGCCTTCCCCGACACCGAGCTGATGCTGCTCGAGTCCGGTGGTGACAACCTCGCGTCGACGTTCTCCCGGGACTTGGTCGACTACTGGATGTTCGTGATCGACGTCGCGGGCGGGGACGACATACCGCGCAAGCGAGGACCCGGCGTCCTGCGGTGTGATCTATTGGTGGTCAACAAGATTGATCTCGCTCCCCATGTATGCGTCGATCTGCCGATGATGCTCGAGGAGGCCAGCGAGGTCCGCGGCGGTCGACCGGTTCTCACCACCAATGCGCGCAGCGGCGAGGGAATCGAAGCGCTGATCGAGATGCTCGAACACGAAGTGTTGTTTGTGTGAGCAGCGGGTGCGGTCATGCCCTGGACCTCAGGTTCGCCAACGTCGGTGCGGGCACCAACCTGATCCGGCGCCGCTACCGGTGGCCGCTGATGATCGGGCGTGTCTTCGCCGACCCGACGCGCACCGGCGTGGGGTCGGTGACGGTGCAGAACTGCGCGGGCACGATCATTCCCGGCGATGTCGTCAAACAGCGGATCGAGGTGGTCGACAACGGGTACGCGGTGGTGCGAGGCCAGGGCGCGACAGTTGTCAGCGGCGTTCCCGGCGGTGAGCCGGCGGTCGAGGACACCCGCCTGGTGGTCGACGCGAGCAGCCGGCTGCTGTTCGACCCGTCACCGCGGATCCTCACTGCGCACGCGCGGTACCGGCAGCGCACGGAGATCAGTGTCGCGCCGGGTGGTCGGGCGCTGGTCGTCGACGCCGTCGTGCTCCATCCCGACCTCACCGACGAGTCATTCGGCTGCTACGAGTCGACCGTCGCCGTCACTGCGCCGGACGGAACTCTTCTCACCAACGACGCTCAGATGCTCGAGACGATGCCCCGGGTCCGCAATGCCCCAACGGCTTTCGGCACCGTCTATCTTGCCGGCGAGTTCGACACTGTGACGGCGGCACTGCCGCGAGATCTTGAATCGCTGAATGTGCTCACCGGTGACAGCCGTGTCCACCTCGCGGTGAGCGACCTGCCCAATGGGGCGGGATGGGCGGTCCGCATGGCCGCTTCGGACGGGGGAACACTGCGGGCGACCATCGCCTCGGTGACCCAGCGCATCTGTCTATGAGCTGTGGACCGGGATCAGGACTTCTGTGGATCACCTTGGGACACGTGCTTTTCGGTGTGCTTCGGGCATACAAAGGATTGAAGGCGTTCGAATAGTTGCCTGGACCATGTGCGATTAGTGGTCCAGGTGGGTGTCGTTACGCGAAAAGATCCTGAAAGGTGCTGGTCAACATGTCCTCCCCCAAGAAGCTTCGGAAAAGCTTGGCTTTGGATAAAAGGTTGCTGGGTACCGTTGTGGGTGGCGGCGCGATCGCCGTACTCGGCCTGTTCGGGCTGACCCATCCGGCTCCGGCGTCGCTAACCCACACCGCGGACTCGGGCGACGAGACGAAATTCCCGGCCTACTCCTCGCCCGCCGTCGCCGGCATGAACATGGGCGCGACGACGACCACTCAGCCCGCTGACGAGCCCACAGCCCTGGCCGTCACGAAAGCTGTACCGGCGATCAAAGCCGGAAAGTAGCGGCTATTCGCCGGTGAATTCCGGCTTGCGCTTGCCGAACATCGCCGAGATGCCCTCGGACAGGTCCTTGGACGGCAGGAACGCCGAGTTCCACGCGGCAACGTAGCGCAGACTGGCCGCCACGTCTGCAGTGCGCTGCTCGTCGAGAACATCCTTGATGCCGCCCGTCACCAGAGGTGAATTCGCGGCGATCTCGGCAGCTGTCTCGTGTGCGGCGGCCAGTGTGGCCTCGGCGTCGGGGTAGACGTCATTGACCAGGCCGATCTTCTCGGCCCGAGCGGCGTCAATGTCCTTGCCGGTCAAGGCCAATTCGCGCAAATGCCCGTCGGACAGGATGTAGGGCAGCCGGGCAAGGCTGCCGACGTCGGCGACGATCGACAGTTTGACCTCGCGCACCGAGAACTTCGCGTCGGCACTGGCGTAGCGGATGTCGACTGCGCTGATCAGGTCGACGCCACCACCGATGCACCAGCCGTGGACCGCGGCAATGGTCGGGGTGCGGCAATCGGCCACCGCGGTGATCGACTGCTGCATTCCCTTGAGCTTGGTGTGGAAGTCCTTGCGCGGGCGGGCCGAGACCTCCGTGGACATCGCTCCGCCGATGGTGTCGCCCATGGCGACCAGGTCCAGGCCGTAGCTGAAGTTGCGGCCCGACCCGGTCAGCACGATCGCCCGCACATCCGGATCGGCGTCGAGGTCGGCGAAGACCACCGGCATTTCGGCCCAGAACTGCGGGCCCATCGCATTGCCCTTGCCCGGCCCGATCAGCGTGACCTGGGCGACGTGGTCCTTGACGTCGACGGTGACGGATTCATACGGCTCGCTCATGACCATGAAGGCTACGGCGCGAGACCGCGGGCGTCACTCGAGGGTCACGTCCGATCGCCGGGCCGCGATGCCGGCGCCCAGTGCGAAGAACGCGACCAGCAGCGCGACCACGCCGATGGCGATGGGTGTCGAGCCACCGACCAGGGTCGGCAGGTTCTGCAGGATCAGTCCGATGGAGATCAGCAGGCCGACCAGGCCGATACCGGGTGCGACGAACGCGCGCCAGGTCGACACCTCGAGCTGACCGGCCCGCTTGCGGCGGGCGAAGAAGGCCAGCACCGCGATCGACGTCGCGATCAGCAGCGTGGTGATGCCGACCGTGGAGATGCCCGCCAGCCAGGTATAGAACTGCGTCACCGGGTCGAGCTTGAACAGGACGCCGATCAGGAGCGCGACGGCGACCACCACCGCGTCGATACCGGAGGCCAGGTGGGGGGAGCCGTGCCGCTCGTGGGCGTCACCGAGCTGGGCCGGGAACACCTTGCGGGTCGACAGCGTGAACACGTAGCGGGCGACGATGTTGTGGAACGACAGGATGCAGGCGAACAGGCTGGTGACGAACAGCACCTGGACGATGTGCAGCCCGACCGCGCCGAGGTATTGCTCGGTGGCACCGGGCAACAGGCCGGAGGGGTCGGCCTGAGCCTGCTCGACGGCCTTGCTGTCGCCGACCGCGCTGATCAGCGCCCACGTCGACACGGTGTAGAAGATACCGATGAGGATGACGGCCAGATAGGTCGCCTTGGGGATGGTGCGCAGCGGGTCGCGAGCCTCGTCGCGGAAGACCGCGGTCGCCTCGAATCCGATGAAGCTCAGGATTGCGAACAGCAGTGCGAGACCCGGTGCACCCGAGACGATTTCGGACGGCGTCACGATGCCCGTCGACAGCCCTTCATGGCCACCGGAGAAGATGACGGCGGCGTCGAGGGCCAGCACGATCGCCACTTCACCGATCAGCAGAACCCCAAGAACGTTGCGGGACAAGTCGATATTGAAATGGCCCAGCGCGGTGACGATCAGGAACGCGATGAATGCCCATATGCCCCAATGGATATCCGGCAGGCCGTAGGAGCTGAACAGCGCCTGGGCGCCCTGGCCGATCAGGCCGTAGACGGCGATTTCCAGGGTCAGGTAGGAGATCAGCGCCACGAAGGCGAAGCCGAATCCCGTTACCCGGCCCAGCCCCTTGCCGATGTAGGAGTAGAACGCGCCCGCATCCGGGACGTAGGGCGTCAGTGCGGTGAACCCGACCGCGAACAGCAGGATGATCACCGTGCTGACGACGAAGATCGCCGGAAAGCCGGTGCCGTTGCCGATTCCGATCCCCAGTGGCACCGGACCGCCGATGACACCCAGTGGTGAGGCGGCGGCCACGACGACGAAGACGATGCCCCAGACACCAAGCGTGCCCCGGAGCTTGCGGTGCGGCCGATCGTCGGCCGTGGCCACTGCAGCCGGAGCGCTGCCGGATTGCTCGATTTGGTTCGACATGATGCCCTTTCGCTGGGATTGCGCCTGCAGACGCTAATCCCGGCCAGGGCCGGAGCAGACAGTTCGGATCAGCTGGATTCGATGGAGCGTCAGATGTACATCGCGGGATCGACGTAAGTCGTCGGATCCACCAACTGCTCCCGCTGCTTCTCGGTGCGGTGGCGCACCACGGCGGGAATGCCGGTGGCGATCGAGTCCGCTGGCACGTCGTGGGTGACGACGGCGTTGGCGCCGATGGCACTGTCGTCGCCAATGACCAAGGGGCCCAAAACTTTTGCGCCAGCGCCGACGACCACCCGGTTGCCGAGTGTGGGATGGCGCTTGCCGTGCTCCAGCGAGCGTCCGCCAAGGGTCACACCGTGGTAGAGCATCACGTCGTCGCCGATCTCGGTGGTCTCGCCGATCACCACGCCCATCCCGTGGTCGATGAAGAAGCGGCGGCCGATGGTGGCGCCGGGATGGATTTCGATGCCGGTGAGAAAGCGGGTCACCTGCGACAGCACTCGCGCGGGCCCGCGCAGCGCGGGCGTGGCCCACAGTCGGTGCGCAAGGCGGTACGACCAGATCGCGTGCAGGCCGGAGTAGACCAGGGCGTTCTCCAGATCGCCGCGCGCGGCCGGGTCATGGCCGCGCGCGTTGGTCAGGTCTTCGCGAACTGTCGACAGCAGCCCCATGAATTCAGTCCCTGATGTGTTCGTAGAGCACGGTGGAGATGTAGCGCTCGCCGAAGTCGCAGACCACCGCGACGATGAGCTTGCCCGCGTTCTCCGGACGCTTGGCGAGTTCCAGTGCCGCCCAGACGATCGCGCCCGACGAGATGCCGCCGAGGATGCCTTCCTGGGTGCCCAGATCCCTGGCCACCTGAACAGCGGCGTCGAGTTCGACGTCGATGATCTCGTCGTAGACCTCACGATCGAGTACCTCGGGAATGAAGTTGGCACCCATGCCCTGGATCTTGTGCGGTCCGGCGACGCCCTCGGTCAGCAGCGGGGAGTCCTTCGGCTCGACCCCGACGATCTGAACGCTAGGCTTGCGCTCCCGCAGGACGTGGCCCACCCCGGTGAGCGTGCCGCCGGTGCCGATACCGGCCACGAAGATGTCGATCTCGCCGTCGGTGTCGGCCCACACCTCTTCGGCCGTGGTCTTCTCGTGGATCGCCGGGTTGGCCGGGTTCGCGAACTGGTTCGCCGAGACCGCGTTGTCGGTCTCGGCGATGATCTGCTTGGCCCGTTCCACCGCGCCGGCCATGCCCTCCGAACCGGGGGTGAGGACGATCTCGGCGCCGTACGCGCGCAGCATGACCCGACGCTCGGTGGACATCGTCTCCGGCATGGTCAGGATCACCTTGTAGCCGCGCGCCGCGCCGACCATCGCCAGCGCGATACCGGTGTTGCCGCTGGTGGCCTCGACGATGGTGCCGCCTGGCTTCAGTTCCCCTGAGGCCTCGGCCGCGTCGATGATCGCAACACCGATCCGGTCCTTGACGCTGTTGGCCGGGTTGTAGAACTCGAGCTTGACCGCGACCTGGGCGTCGAGGCCCTCGGTCAATCGGTTGAGTCGGACCAGCGGCGTACGGCCGATCAGCTCGGTGACGTTGTCATAGATCTTGCCCATGCTGCGCGTCCCTTCTCGGTGTACTCCAACGAACACTATTCTGTCGGCGCCCAGTCGTACGGTTGGGGCATGGCTGACGAACTCACCCCGGGACCGGACGCTCCGCCTGCCGACGAACTAGCCAGTGCCGAGGCGACGCTTCAGGTTCTTCAACACGTCGTCCACGGTATTGCTTCCGATGATTTGAAAAGACAGACGCCGTGCCGTGAGTTCGACGTCGCAGGGCTCACCGATCATCTGCTGAACTCGATCACCCTGCTGGGTGGTGCCGCCGGCGCACAGCTTCCCGAGCGCAACCCCGACGACTCCGTGGAACGGCAGATTGTCGCCGCCGCCCGGCCCGCGCTGGATGCCTGGCACCGGCGCGGGCTGGACGGTACGGTGCCGTTCGGCGCGAATGAGGCGCCCGCGCAATTCATGGCCGCCATCCTGTCGCTTGAATTCCTGGTTCATGCGTGGGATTACGCGTCGGCAATCGGCCGGCAGGTCGACGCACCGGACGCTCTGACCGATTATGTGACGGAACTGGCCCAGCGGATCATCACCCCGGAGGGCAGGGTCAGGGCCGGCTTCGACGATCCGGTCGACGTCGCCGCGCATGCTTCCAAGCTGGACCGGCTTGTGGCATTCACCGGCCGGGTGCCCGTCAGCGGTTAGCGATCCACGCCCTCGCGAATGCCAGGAACGTGTCGTTCTCCTCGGGAGCGCCGATCGTCACCCGGACACCGTCGGTGCCGTAGGGCCGCACCAGTACCCGGGCGTCGGCGGCCTGCTCGACGAAGTCGGGCGTCTGTTCGGGGGACAGCGGCAGCCAGACGAAGTTGGCCTGCGACGGCGGGAAGCTGTAGCCCAGTTCGCTCAGCGCGGCGCAGACCCGGCGGCGCTCGTCGACAACGGCGTCGGTGCGGGCCAGTAGCTCGTCGGCGGCGTTGACCGAGGCGATCGCGGCGGCCTGCGAGACGGTGGTGGCGGTGAAGGGTACGTAGACCTTGCCCAGTGCGGTGATGATGTCGGGGTCGCCGACGGCATAGCCGATACGCAGGCCGGCCAGCCCGTAGGCCTTCGAAAAAGTGCGCAGCACAACGACATTGGGATGGCTGCGGGCCAGTCCGAGACTGTCGGGGAGCATGCCGTCGCGGATGTACTCGACGTAGGCCTCGTCGATGGCGATGAGGATGTCGGACGGTACGGCGGCGACGAAGCGAGCCAGCTCGTCGGGGTCGACGACCGTGGAGGTGGGGTTGTTCGGGTTGCAGACGAAGATCAGCCGGGTGCGGTCGGTGATCGCGGCCAGCATGGCGTCCAGGTCGAAGGTGTAGTCACGCAGTGGCACCTGGACGGCGGTGGCACCGGCGACGCGCACCTGCAGCGGGTAGATCTCGAAGCTGCGCCAGCCGAAGATCACCTCGTCGCCGACCGACGAGGTGATCTGGATGAGTTGCTGGCACAGGCTCACCGACCCGCAGCCCACCGCGATGTGCTCGGGGGCAAAATCGACGTGCTTGGCCAGGTGCTCCTTGAGCTCCACGTAACCGTTGTCGGGGTAGCGGTTGATGGTCTCGGCCGAGGCGGCGATGGCCGCGCGGACGCTGGGCAGCGGCCCGTGCACGGTCTCGTTGCTGGCGAGCTTGATGGCGCCCGGCACCGTCTTACCCGGGGTATAGGCCGGGAGATCGGCCAGCTCGGGGCGCAGACGGGCGGTCATTCGCCCAAGTCTAGGGGGCCACGGGTATCGCTTTGCCACGAGCCGTCGCCGCTGTGTACTCTCATCCATCGGCGGTCCCGGGGCTTGCACCACGCTCCGGTACGCTCAGGTAGTTCAGGAGGCGTGCCAGAGCGGCCGAATGGGACTCACTGCTAATGAGTTGTCCCCCTTACAGGGGACCGGAGGTTCAAATCCTCTCGCCTCCGCCGCGGCTGATTCGTCAGCCACGAACAACTGAATACAGACGGCGCCCGTAGCTCAACGGATAGAGCATCTGACTACGGATCAGAAGGTTAGGGGTTCGAATCCCTTCGGGCGCACTCATATCTCATAGCCACCTCCGCCAGGAGGATCAGTCGGCAGCAACCGTGCGTTCTCGGCAAGATCCGCCATCTGCGTGTGAAAATCCCGCCGAGAGGTATCGCTGGCTAAGCCGAAGGCGTTATTGTCAATTCAAATACATCACTGCGCCGTTTGACTTGAGAGCAACACCTTGCAGGCATCCCTGAGTAGTTTCGCCGGGTTCAGCAGTCATCTGCGCGACTGGTGGAGTGAGCCGGTCGACTACGCCGCGCAGGTGCAGTACTTCACCAAGCGGGCGAAATCGGGACCGATCCAGGTGCTGATCGGGATGGGCACCGGCTTCAACGGCGTGCTGTCGCTACTGATTTTGCTGCCGTCAGCGCGCACCCCGGCGTCGCAGATGGCTGTTGCGGTGTTTGCCTTGCTGCAGCTCTTCTGGGGCTGGGTGTGGTGTTATCGGCCCTGGCCGTCGCGGCAGGTATCGCTTGCGTTCGTAATCTCGGCCGACATCGCGATCGCCGCCGTGGCGGTGCTGGACACCAATTGGTTGTTGGGCTTGTTCGCGTTCAACGCCTTCGCGATGCTCTCGGTGCTGCTGATGTTTTTCGACGGCCCGAAAGTCCTTACTGGGCATATCGTCTGGATATTGCTCGTAACGGCATCGTTTGCCGCTCAAGTGAGTGTTGCGGCGAATGTGGATGCGCTGGGCGTCACCGCAAAGGCGCTCGCGCTGGTGACGCCGGTGGTCGCGACTCCGCTGGGGATTCAGCTCGGAATCTGGGCTCTGCGTAACGATGCCAACGAATCGGTCACCGATCCACTGACGGGCTTGTTGAACCGGCGCGGCCTACACCTGCACATCGGCGAGCTGTTGCGCGAGGCCACACCGATGGATAGCGAAGTGGCCGCGACGGTCGTCGACCTGGACCGCTTCAAAGCGATCAACGACACCTTCGGCCATCCCACCGGCGACGAGGTCTTGATCCGCTGCGCTCGTCGGATAACTTCGGCAGTTCGTAACGGTGCCTTGGTAGCCCGGATCGGCGGTGAGGAATTCGTCGTCGTCGATCTCGCAGGAGCCGGCCACGCGCGGCAGCGCGCGGACGGCATCAGGCATGCGATCGCGGCGCCGGCCGATCACCCGATTACCGCGAGCGTCGGTGTCACCAGTGTTGCCATTGTCAGCTTCGCCGCCGAGGGAGTCGACCCCATCGCGTTGCTCGATTCGATCGTGGAGCGTGCCGACCAAGCGATGTTCGATGCAAAACGTAACGGCGGCAACGCAACGGTCCACATCGCGCATTCAGTGTGAATGCAGCGACTCCGCAGTCGGTAACCACTGCGCCAGCACGTCGCGCCAGCCGTCGTCGGTCGAGGACCCCGTCCACGCGATGTAGCCGTCGGGGCGCACCAGCACCGCGGGGCCGTCGTCGGTGCGCTCGGCCTGCAGCACCCCCGAGACCTCGACGGGCGCGGCCTTGCGCTCGCGGATCAACACGAACCACGGGGTGCGCTGCAAGTCGGTCAGCCGGTCGTCGGTGAGTGGTATCTGAGTGGCCCTGGTGCCGACGAGCCCGCGCCGCCCGTAGCGCAGGCCGGTGCCCGCGAAGCTGCCCGCCACCGCGTCGCGCACGAACGGAACGCCAAGTAGTCTGGGCGCCAACAGGTTTCGCAGAGCTCGCGCGATCCGCGGATGCAGCGTGACCCCGCGCGCCATCAGACCCGACTGTCTCAGCACCCGTCGGCCGATCGGGTGCCGCTCCTGCTGGTACGTGTCGAGCAGACTGTCGTCGGCACCCCCGAGGACCGCACCGAGCTTCCAGGCGAGGTTGACCGCGTCCTGGATTCCGGTGTTCATGCCTTGCCCGCCCATCGGGGAATGCACATGCGCGGCGTCCCCGGCCAGGAACACCCGACCG
This sequence comes from Mycobacterium sp. BK086, assembly GCA_004362315.1. Classification (GTDB taxonomy): domain Bacteria; phylum Actinomycetota; class Actinomycetes; order Mycobacteriales; family Mycobacteriaceae; genus Mycobacterium. The sequence goes on along the minus strand of SNWL01000004.1, from coordinate 673,469 downwards.
TGCCGATACTGCTCGACTTGCCTTTCGTCGCAATGGAATCGGGACTTCCAGCTGATCTCGCGCACACCCATGTCCGTCTGCATCGCGCGGTTCAGGACATCGGTCACCTCGGCGGATTCCACCGGCTCGCTGTCGGGCACCTGATGGTCGCGGTCCCACACCATCGCGCGGTACCACGAGCCGTCGGCGTCGCCGCGACCGTAGGGCGCCAGGAACCCGAACACCTTCCTGGTGCTGCCCAGCTTCAGCCCACCGGCCGGCCCGTTGGCCAGCTTCACGTCGGCCAACACCAACGATGACAGCACCGTCTTGCCTGCGAACTCCGCACCGACGAGTGTGCGCACCGTGCTGCGCGAGCCGTCGGCGCCGATCACGTACTTGGCTCGCCAGCTGCTGACCAGGCCGTCACCGCCATGCGCCCGCGCGGCGACGGTCACCCCGTCTGCGTCCTGCACCAGATCCACGACCTCGAGCCCGCGACGGATATCGGCGCCGTGGGCTTCGGCATAGCTGGCCAACTCCGCGTCGACATTGGTCTGCGGCGTGATCAGCACGAACCGGTAGGGCGAATCCAGGTGGGTCAGATCGATTCGGGCGCCGCCGAAGATCGAGACCCGCGGCGCCTGCTGGCCCCTCCTCAGCAAGTCGTCTGCGAGCCCACGGGCATCGAGCACCTCCAACGTGCGGGCCATCACCGCGAACGCCCGGCTGGACGGGTTGGTGGTGGCCCAGCGCTCCAGCACGGTCACCGAGCGGCCGGCTCGGGCCAAATCGCCGGCGGCGATCAGCCCGGTCGGACCGGCCCCGACCACCAGAACGTCGACGTCGTGATCAGTCATCGGACCTCTCCTTCGGGATCGGGGTACCAGCGCCGGATGTCGTCGGGTGTGGCCTTGGCCGCCTGGTTGAACACGAACCGGCATCCCGGCTGGCTGACGTGGGCGGCATTGAGGATCGACTCGAAGAGCAGGGTGTTGTTCGCGACCAGACGCACCCCGGCGCCGATCAGCACCGCGTCGTAGCGCTTCGCGTCCAGCCACCGCCGGGCTTTCTCGGCGCCGGCCTCGCCGAATTCGATCAGGCAGTTGTCGACCTGGTAGCCGGCGGTCCGCAACGAGGCGACGTTCTCGTCGTTGGCGGCCCGCAATGCGTCTTTCGACAGCCCGCGGAACTGGGCGAAGTCTGGCGACGCGAAGTCGATGACGTCGGGATCGAGGCCGATCTGAATGGCGGTAACAGTCATGGCGGGCACCTCATCAACAGTTGTTGAATTCGACGCTAGGCCGGGGTGTTAGTGATGTCAACAGTTGTTGAATAGAATGGTCCCCATGGCAACGAAACCGCGCGACGGTGAGGCGACGCGGGCCCGGATTCTGGCCGAGGCCCGATCTCAATTCGGCGAGCGCGGTTTCGAGCGCACGACCATCCGCTCGATCGCGTCGGCGGCCGGCGTCGACCCGGCGCTGGTCATGCACTACTTCGGCAACAAGGCCGATCTGTTTGCCGCGGCCTCTCGGGCGGCCATCACGTTCCCCGATCTCACCGGGGTGGCGCCCGACAATGTCGTCGACAAAGTGTTGCCGCTGTTCGTCGAGGTCTGGGGGCCGAGCGGTCCGTTCCTGCCGCTGTTGCGTTCGGCGTCGACCAATCGCATGGCCGCCGAGGCGCTACTGAGTGTCTTCGTCGACCAGGTGGCCCCGGCGCTGGCCGCGGTGGTGCCCGATCAGCCCGCGCAGCGGGCGGCCTTGGTCGGCACCCAGATGCTCGGTCTCGCGGTCGGCCGCTACGTGCTCGGGATTCCGCCGCTGGTGACCATGGATGACGCAACGCTCACCGAATGGTTGCGCCCGGTCTTGGCGCACTACCTCGGCGATCCGGCACCGTGACGGACATCAAATTGACCGGGCTGCCTGGATGGCCCAGAGTAGAAGCGTGGGAAATGTAAGTGAAGTTATGTTGATCGAGCAGGTGGTGGACCGCTTGGCCGCGGCCTACTCCGACCACCCTCGTGATGACGTAGCTCGCACGGTTGCCGAGGCGCACGATCATTTCCACGACAGCACGGTTCGCGAATTCATCCCGCTACTGGTGGAGCGCCGCGCCCGCGCGGAGCTGGCCCGCACCAGCGGGCTGCTCGTGTGGTCGTCGTGACCCGAAGGGGCTAGACCGCCCCGGCGTTCTCGCCCTCATCGGTGTACTCGGGCTGGTTCGGCTGAGGAGCGTTGCCCGTGCCGCCGGCGTCCTGGCCCTCTTTCCAATACAGATCGTCGGTCGGAAGCGGCGCGGGGCCGGTGCCGCCGGCGTTCTCGTTGGCGTCCCAGTAGTACGGCTCGGTGGGATCCGGCCACAGCAGGCCGCTGCCCGAGTCGTCAGCCGTGGCCGTGGCGGCGGCCGAGAGCGTGATCGCCGTCATCGCCAGGGCGGCAAGGCCCGCCGATACCAGTTGTGCGCGCACCTTCACGAACGGATCTCCTCTTCGTCAGGCCGTCAATCATTGCCGATTCCGCTTGACGACTCAGGATTTCTGCCGCAGTTGGCGAGGAGGTGAACGGCGGGTGAAGCTCAGGAGCGCATGGCGACCAGTGGAGCCACATCGGGAGCCACGGCGTGAACGGGCCGAATCCGCTGTGCGACATAGCGGACCGCGTAGACCTGAGCGACCCCGACCGCAACGACGGGCCACAGCGCACCGGCGATGGCCGACCAGACGCCGCGGGCGATGTCACCGGGCGGGTCATAGGACTGGAAGTGGGGGCTGAGGAGCCAGGTGGCGGCAGCGACGAGCACCGCCACCACCGTGTACAGATCGACCCACATCACACGAGAGTCGCAGATCCTTCTTAGAGACAGATGTCGCCATCTTGTGAAGGCCCTGAGAAGCCCCGAATCGACGCGTGACCGTTATCACTACGTGATCGTGAGCCCGCCGTCGACGATAATTGTCTGGCCCGTAACATAACCCGCCGCCGGCGACGCCAGCCACACTGCGGTAGCGGCCAATTCGGCGGGATCGCCGAGTCGGCCCATCACGATCCGTGGCAGCTGCTGTTCGAGGTAACCCGGCTGGTATTCGTCGGTCATCTCGCTCTTGAAGAAGCCCGGCGCCAGCCCGTTGACGCGAATCCCCTTGCGGGATCCCCACTGTTGGGCCAGATCGCGGGTCAGTCCGATCACCCCGGCCTTCGATGCGCTGTACGCGGCTTGCGGAAGACCGCCGGTGGTGATGCCAAGAATGCTGGAAATGTTGATGATTGAGCTTCCGGCCGCCATCACCCGGCCGCAGGACTGCGCCATCCAGTACGAGCCGTTCAGGTTGACATCGATGACCTTGCGGAACTCGTCGGGAGTCTCGCGGGTCGCCGGTACCGCGGTGCCCACGCCGGCGTTGTTGACCAGCACGTCGACCCGGCCGAACTTCTCGATCGCCGCATCGACCAGCTGCTGGCATTGGTCGGGGTCCGCGACGTCGGTCTTCTTGGTGAGCACGTTGCGGCCGGCCTTTTCGACAAGGGCCGCCGTGCTTGCCATCTGCTCCACCCGCCGGGCACCGAGCACCAGGTCGGCGCCGGCTTCGGCGAAGGCTTGCGCGAATGACACGCCCAGCCCCGAGGATGCACCGGTGACGATGACGACCTTGTCGTCGAGACGAAACGAATCAAGGACGCTCATGACGGGTTCCTCAGGATCTGGCGGGCGATCGCGTACTTGTGCACTTCGGTCGGGCCGTCGTAGATGCGGAACGCGCGCATGTCCGAGAAGATCATACCGACCGGGGTTTCATCGGAAATGCCCATGCCGCCGAGGATTTGCACACAGCGGTCGGCGACCTTGAACAACTCCTCGGACACGTAGGCCTTCACCATCGAACTCTCGTGGCGGCCCTTGGCGCCGGTGTCCAGTGCCCAGCACGCCCACCAGATCGCCAGTCGGCACTGCTGCAAGGCGATCTCGTTGTCGGCCAACATGAAGCCCACGCCCTGATGCTCGCCGAGCGGCTTGCCGAAACCGGTGCGGGTGCGGGCGTGTTCGATCGCGATCGAGTGAGCCCGCGATGCGGCACCCAGCCAGCGCATACAGTGCGTCAATCGTGCTGGAGTCAAGCGCAATTGGGCGTAGCGCAGCGCCTGTCCGACCTCGCCGAGCACCGCCGACGCGGGCAGCCGCAGGTTGTTGAACTGGATCACGCCGTGGCCCTCGACGTAGTTGCGGTCCATCGTGTCCATCACGCGCTCGAGCTCGATGCCCGGGGTCTGCCCGTCGCACAGGAACAGCGTCGGGCCGTCCGCGCCATGGGAGTTCGGTGCGACGCGGGCCATGATGATCCAGGTCCGCGCCTTGTTGGCTCCGGTGATCAGCCACTTCCGGCCGTTGATCACGTAGTCGGTGCCGTCGAAAACCGCTTCCGTGGCAAGCTGATTCGGATCTGATCCGGCCCCGCCGGGTTCGGTCATCGCGAACACCGATCGCTGCCTGCCGTCGATCACCGGAACCAGGAACTTCTCGGCCTGCTCCTCGGTGGCGATCTTGGACAGCACGAACATGTTGCCCTCGTCGGGTGCCGCACAGTTCAGCGCGACCGGCCCGAGTGTGGACCAACCGGCGGCCTCGAACAGCACCGCCTGTTCGCGGTGGGACGGTTCGCGGCCGCCGAATCGGTTCGGCGCCTGGAAGGTGAGCAGTCCGGCATCGCGGGCCAGGCCGACGAGCTCGGTGCGCAGCTCCTCGTTGGGCCCGTGCCGGGTGATGCGCGGATCCCGTTCGTAGGGAACGATTTTGTCGACGACAAACGCGTGTATCTCGTCGCGTAGCGCCGCCAGGTCGCTGGGAATCTCGAAATCGATCATCGTTGTCCCTCCATCAGTGCCAAAGCTCGCTCGAACAGGCGCACCGTCGCGGTGTGCAGGTGGTCACCAATCTCCTTGGGCGCCAGCCCCGCAGCGGCGCGGGCATTGGATCCCTCCAGGATGATGCCGAGTTTGAAACAGGCCAGCACGGTGTACCAGTCGATATTGGACAGGTCGCGGGTGGTGTTCTGGGCGTAGCGCTCGATCAATTCGTCCGGGGTGGCCAGATCGCCGGCACCCATAAGCGCATTGCCCAGCATCGAGTCGCGGCCGGGCGCGTACCAGGTGGCCAGCATCCACGCGAGATCCAACAGCGGATCGCCGATGGTGCACATCTCCCAGTCGACGATGGCCACCACGTCGGGACCGGTGGGCGAGAACATCACGTTCGCGGCGTGGTAGTCGCCGTGCATGATGCCCGGCTGCCATTCGGTGGGTTGGTTCTTCTGCAGCCAGGTCGCGACGGCGTCGACATCGCCGATCTCGGGCCCCGGGTAGTTGTCGAACCCGCTGTAGGACTCAAGCTCCGAAAGCCACCGTGGCACTTGGCGTTCCAGGAATCCGTCCGCCTTGCCGAAGTCGGCCAAGCCGACCGCGACATGGTCGACGGCACCGAGCTTGGCCGCGGCGTCGACCATCGACAGACCCATCCCGTGACGGATCTCGGCGTCACCGGCATGCAGCGGCGGCAACATCGACCCGGCGTTGAAGCCGTCGACGGGTTCCATCAGATAGAACACCGCGTCACCGAGGACGGCGGTGTCCTCGCACACCGCGATCAGTCGCGGGTGCGGGACGTCGGTTCCGGCCAGCGCATGCAGTACCCGGGTCTCGCGCAGGATCACCTTGTTGCTGACCGGCCGCAGATGCAGCGGTCCTCGCCGGAACACATACTCACGGCCTGACCTGGTGAAACGGAGCATGACGTTCTGGGTGCCGCCGGTGATCTCGGAGACGTTTTCCAGCGGGCCGTCACCCAGGCCCTGCTCCGACATCCACGCGCTCACTGCGCTCAGGTCGTCCACCCCGGAGAACCTACCGTACGGTTGGTTGACCCAGTCCCTTCGGCCAGGGCAACCGGCTGTCGATGGTGCGGAACACGCTCCAGCCGATCACCGTGCCCAACGCGATCGACAGGATCGCCGCCGCGGTGACGCCGAGGCTGGCCACCCCGATGTTGCCGCCGGTGGCGGCCTGGCTCACCGACTCGAAACTCAGTGCGCCGGGGACCAGCGCCCAGAATGCGGCCAGCATCATCACGATCGCCGGGGGTGAGGTCTTGATGCGTGATGCCAGCATGGCGAACGGCACCGTCAGGAATGCGCCGATGAAGCCGGAATACGCTGCGGCGACGAACTTTCCGGCGATTGCCTGGCCCACCAGTGCGACGGCGATCGCGGCCACCAGCCACAGGAACGAGCCGCGCGGCGCGGACAGGTAGACATACAGCCCCAGCGCCACCACGAGGATCGCCACGTACAAGGACCAGGGCCCCATCTGTGTCGACGGTGTCTGCGGCAGCACCTCCCCGGCCACGTGCACACCCAATGCGACGCCGAACACCAGCAACGCCAGTTGGGCGATGCCGTACACCAGCCGGCTGGTGCCGCCGATCAGCTGATTACTGGCCAACTCCATGGCGCCGATGGTCAGCGACATCCCGGGCAGCATCGCCACCAACGCCGGGGCGATCACCCGGAGCAGGCCGTCGTTGGCGGTGTCGGCCACGAACCAGGTCGCCAGGATCGTCACGACCATCGCCGCCAGCGTGGGCAGGACCGGGTTGAGCGACGGGAACGGCCGCCCCAGCAGGGCGATCGCACCGACCACCAAGCCAAGGAATACGTAGCCGGGCAATGAAGCCCACGTGGGATTGATGATCATGCCGAAACCCACTGTCGTGACGGCATATCCGATCGTGGTGGCGATGGGGCCGAACCTCGGCCGCAGGGTGCGAGCCCGCTGCGTGGCCTCGATCGCATCGGCGGGCGTGATCGCACCGACGGCGGCCAGGCTGGCGATGTCATCGATGCGGCCGGCCATGTTCAGCTGCACCGAATACGTCGTCGAGGTGTCGACCTCGTAGCCGACGGTGCCCACCTGGATCATCAGGACAGTCGGCAGCACCACGATGCGCACCGGCGCAGTGGTGTACTGCGCGGCGATCTCCAGCAGCCGCCCGAATACCAGCTGGGTGGGCTGTTCGACTTCCAGCAGGGCGATGCCGATCTCCCGCAGCATCGCCGCGACCTCGCCCTGGTCGTGGGAATCGGGCGGCCCCAGCGGTTCCGGGGGCGTCTTGCGGATCGCGTCGAAGATTCGTGCACGCCGGGCCCGTCGCTTTTCGTCCACGTCCCCATCATGGCGAACCGGTAGCGTCGAGTCATGGGTGACCGCCCGGCGAAGGTCAGCGATGTCCACGAATTCGCGGCATCGATGCCTCACGTCAGCCGGATCGAAGGACCCAAGGGCAATCCGGTCTATCAAGTCGGCGCAAAGTCGTTCGTGTACTTCCGCACTCCGCGTCCCGACGCGGCCGACCCGGCAACCGGCGAGCGCTACACCGACATCATCATCCTATGGGTGGAATCCGAGGCCGACAAGCTGAGTCTTGTGCAGGACCCCGATTCACCGTTCTTCACCACCGAGCATTTCAACGGCCATCCGTCGGTGCTCGTGCGCGCCAGCAGGCTCGGCGAGATCGGGCGGGCTGAACTCCGCGAACTCATTGCGGATGCGTGGCTGTCCCGGGCGTCGGCGCGACGGGGTCAGGCGTGGCTGGCTTCTGGCGGTTTTTCTGCCACGGCCAGTAACCCGTGATCTCCAATTCGAGCGAGAAGCTCAGGAACGTTCGGATCAGCACGATGCCAGCCAGCACGGCGACACTGCGGGCGTCGGGCGTCACCGCCACGGTGCGAATGATGTCCGCGGCCACCAGCAGCTCCAGACCCAGCAGGATCGAGCGGCCGAGCTGTTGGCGAAACGCCAGGTAGGCCTGCCCGGTCTTGAGTCGAGGGATCACACCGGCCGCCGAAATCAGCGCGCCGATCGCGATCACGGCGACGCCGGCGGCGTCGATCCCCTTGCCGACCGTCTCGATGACCTCGTAGAAGCCCATCGAAAAATTATCTGGCGGGCATCACCGTCGTGGCTGTTGCCACGCCGCCCTGCTGGGTCGCCCGCACCGACACCTGCTCACCGGATTGCAGGGGCTGTGCGGGCTTTCGGGTGTCGGCGTCGAGTACATAGGTCTGGCTGAAACCGTCCTGACTGTGCACGGTGACCGAGGTGTCGGAGGCGGCGGTGACGTTGCCGGTCTGGGTCAGCTCGGTGCTGAAGCCGCCCTCACCGTCGGAGACAACGTTTTGGCCGTGCAGCGTCCGCTGGAAGCCGCCGGGACCACCGGGCCCGCCCCAGCCCGGCGGGCCGCCGGCGTGCCCTTGCCCTTCGCTACCGCCGGTGGCGGCATAGACCACCACGCCACCGACGGCGGCCAGCGCGGCGGCGATGCCGACGGCCGCCACCGTCGTGCGGGTTGACCACGTCTTCGGGTGGTCTGTGGGAGCACCCCACACGGGTTGCTGTTGGTCACTCATGCCACCACGGTGGGCACCGAACCTGGGTGTTCGCTGTGTGCGCGATCAGCGGGGTCTGTGCGCGACGTTTCACAGCTGGCGCATAGCAATGCCATAGGGATGGCTAATTCGCGCTCGCATACTGGAGTACATGACCTCTTCAGCGGCCGAACGTGTAGTGATGCGACGAGCCGACGGAAACCCGATCACCGTTCTTGTCGTCGACGACGAGACCGTGCTCGCCGAGATGGTGTCGATGGCGCTGCGCTACGAGGGCTGGAACATCGCCACCGCCGCCGATGGCGCGTCGGCGATTACGGCGGCACGCGGCTCGCGACCGGATGCGGTGGTGCTCGACGTGATGTTGCCCGATATGAGCGGTCTGGACGTCCTGCGCAAACTGCGTGAGCAGAACCCGCAGCTTCCCGTCCTCCTGCTGACCGCGAAGGACGCGTTGGAGGACCGCATCGCCGGCCTGACCGCGGGCGGCGACGACTACGTCACCAAACCCTTCTCGATCGAGGAGGTCGTGCTGCGGCTGCGGGCGCTGCTGCGCCGCACCGGTGTCACCGAAGAGGACAGCGGCGCGCAGATCGTGGTCGGTGACCTGGTGCTCGACGAGGACAGTCACGAGGTCACCCGCGGCGGCGAACCCATCGCGCTCACCTCGACCGAATTCGAACTGCTGCGGTTCCTGATGCGCAACCCCAAGCGAGTGTTGTCGAAAGCCCAGATCCTGGACCGGGTTTGGAGCTACGACTTCGGCGGTCGGTCCAACATCGTCGAGCTCTACATCTCCTACCTGCGCAAGAAAATCGACAGTGGACGCGATCCGATGATCCACACGCTGCGCGGCGCGGGCTATGTTCTCAAGCCTGCGAGCTAGCACCTGGTCGCTGAGCGCCAGGCTGCTGATCGGTCAGCTCTGCCTGTTGTTGGTGGTCTGTCTCGGCATCGGCGCGGTGACGATCCTGGCGCTGCACCACTATCTGGTCGGTCAGGTCGACAATCAGCTGCACGAGACCGCGCGCCGCTCGGCCATCATCTACGGCGAGCCGCCGCCTCCGCCGTTGCCACCGCCGATGCGGGGCAACCGGCCACCGTGGCCGCGGCCCGGGCCCGGCCCGGAATTCCTCGATGCACCGGGCCAGCCGATTGGGATGGTCGCGGCCGTCATCACCAACGGAACCATCAGTGACGCGGGATTGCTCGGCCCGGGTGGGGATCGCGCTGCGGTGCCGCCCGGTGCGGTGAGCCAGCTGGCACAGATCACCGGTACCCGAAAGATCGTGACGCGCGATCTCGACGGCCTGGGCACCTATCGGGTGACGGCGATTCGCAGCCGGCTGACCGGCGAGACCTTGGTCATCGGGCTGAGTATGGACAACGTCGAAGCGACGCTGTTGCGGGTGGCGCTGATCTTCGGCGTGGTGGCGGTGATCGCACTGGCGGTGGCCACCACCGTCGGCATCCTGATCAACCGTCGGGCGCTGGCGCCGCTGACCCGGGTGGTGGCGACCGCGGGTGAGGTGGCCAATCTTCCGTTGGATCGCGGCGAAGTTGCGCTCCCCGTACGGGTTTCCGAATCCGATGCCAATCCGCACACCGAGGTGGGCCGACTTGGCTTGGCGCTCAACCGCATGCTCGACCACATCGCGACCGCGCTGTCGACCCGGCAGGCCAGCGAGAGCCGGGTGCGCCAATTCGTCGCCGACGCCAGCCACGAGCTGCGCACCCCGCTCGCCGCGATCCGCGGCTATACCGAACTGGCGCAACGGAACCGGGACCAGGTGCCCGCTGACGTCGCGCACGCGATGAGCCGGGTCGAGTCGGAGGCCGAACGGATGACGCATCTGGTCGAGGACCTCTTGTTGTTGGCGCGGCTGGATTCGGGTCGTCCGCTGGAACGCGAACCGGTCGACCTGTCCCGACTGTCGGCCGACGTCGCCAGCGACGCCCACATCGCCGGACCGGACTACCAGTGGAACCTCGACGTGCCCCCCGACCCGGTCTATGTCACCGGCGACGACGCCCGGTTGCACCAGGTGGTGGCCAATCTTTTGGCCAACGTCCGCACCCACACCCCGCCGGGGACATCGGTGACGTTGTCGCTGCATGCCGAGCCAGACGTGGCGGTGCTGCGGGTGGCCGATGACGGGCCGGGTATTCCGGCCGAACTGCAGTCCGAGGTGTTCGAGCGTTTCGCCCGCGGTGACACCTCGCGGTCCCGCAAGGCCGGGTCGACCGGACTGGGCCTGGCCATCGCGTCGGCCGTGGTCCGCGCGCACGGCGGCAGCATCGAACTGCGCAGCAAGCCCGGCTTGACCGAGTTCACGGTGCGGTTACCCCGCTCGGCCGAATCATGATCCGCGCCCGGCATTATGGCGGGCTGGCGGTACTCCTGCTCGCGACGGCCGTGCTCTACATCTGGAACCTGGGCGCCAGCGGGTGGGCCAATGCGTTCTATTCGGCTGCCGCCCAAGCAGGTTCGGAGAGCTGGACGGCGTGGCTGTTCGGCTCCAGCGACGCGGCCAACGCGATCACCGTCGACAAGACGCCAGCGGCTCTCTGGGTGACGGGTCTGTCGGCCCGGCTGTTCGGCGTCAATTCGTGGAGCATCCTGCTGCCGCAGGCGGTGGCCGGGGTGGCTGCGGTGGCGGTGTTGTACGTCGCGGTGCGACGGGTCAGTGGCCCGTGGGCTGGACTGTTCGCCGGGGCGGTTCTGGCGTTGACGCCGGCGGCGGCGCTGATGTTCCGATTCAACAATCCCGATGCGCTGCTGGTGCTTTCGCTGGTCGTTGCCGCCTATTTCACTCAGCGATCACTCGACCGCGACGCGGCATGGTGGTGGCTGCCGTTGGCCGGAGTCGCGGTCGGGGTGGGATTCCTGGCCAAGATGCTGCAGGCCTTTCTGGTGCTGCCCGCGCTGGCGGGGGTCTTCCTGCTCGCGGCTGATGTGACCCTGCGGAGCAGGCTCGTGCGGCTGCTCGCGGCGGTGGGGGCCTTGGTGGTCTCGGCAGGCTGGTATCTGGCGCTGGTTGCGCTGTGGCCCGCCAGTGCGCGGCCCTACATCGGCGGTTCGCAACACAATTCGATCGTCGAATTGGCTCTGGGCTACAACGGTTTAGGCCGTCTCACCGGTGACGAGACGGGCGGGCTCGGCAACCTCAACCAGGAGGCCGGCTGGGCTCGGCTGTTCGGCGGCGAGATGGGGACCTACATCGCCTGGCTGGTGCCCGCCGCGATCATCGCGGTGATAGCCGGCCTGGTGATCACTCGGCGCGCGCCGCGTACCGATGTCACGAGGGCGGCGCTGCTGCTGTGGGGTGGCTGGCTGGTGGTCACTGCGGTGGTGTTCTCCTACGCCAACGGCATTCTGCATTCGTACTACACCGTGGCGCTGGCCCCGGCGATCGGCGGCGGCCTCGCGATCGGTACGACTCTGCTGTGGCGACGGCGCGCGGATATCCGGGCGGCAACCACATTGTCGGGGATGATCGCGATCACCGCGGTGCTGGCCTATGTTCTGCTGCAACGTGATTCGCAGTGGTTGCCCTGGCTTCGGGTCGCCATCGCGGTGGTTTCCATCGGCTGTGCGCTCCTGCTGCTCGTGGTGGGCAGATTGCCCCGGCGCGTCGGCGTCGCGGTGGGCACTGCGGCCCTGATCGCCGCTCTGGGTGGACCCGTGGCATTCACGCTGGCGACCGTCGCCGCTCCGCACAGTGGCGCGATGCCTTCTGTCGGGCCCGCGAACGGCCGCGGTGGGCCGCCGGGCGGGATGTTCGACGCACCGACGCCCGGTGCCGAACTGACCACGGCGCTGAAGCAAGACGCCGACCAATTCACCTGGGTCGCAGCGGCTGTCGGCTCGAGTAACGCCGCCGGATATCAGCTCGCCACCGGACTGCCGGTGATGGCCGTCGGCGGCTTCAATGGCACCGACCCCGCCCCGACCCTCGAGCAGTTCCAGTCCTATGTCGCGCAGCGGCGCGTCCACTGGTTCGTGCGCAGTGAAATGCCCGGATTCATGTTCGGCAACCGGTCGGGCAGCGATGCCGCCGAGCGGATTCAGAGCTGGGTGAGGGCCAATTTCACGTCCCGCGAGGTCGACGGCGTCACCGTCTACGACCTGTCGCAGGGATTCATAGCTGCCACATAGCAAGCACCAATTCGGCCCTCACCGGCACAGGTGACGATCGATTTATGACCATCACCGACGTCCGCGTGGCACGCCGACGTAACGCAGCTCTGATCGCCTCCGACCGCGGCGTGCCCGTGCTCGACGTCGTCGTACCGGTATACAACGAGCAGGCCGCGCTGGCCGACTCGATTCACCGGCTGTACCGCCACCTGCGGGAGGACTTCCCGTTCTCGTTCCGCATCACGATCGCCGACAACGCCAGCGTCGACGCCACTCCGGAGGTTGCCGCCGAGCTGGCCGCCGAACTGCCCGAGGTGCGCAGCGTGCGGCTGGAGCAGAAGGGTCGTGGCCGCGCACTGCACGCGGTGTGGTCGACCTCCGACGCGCCCGTGCTGGCCTACATGGACGTCGATCTGTCGACCGACCTGGCCGCGCTCGCTCCGCTGGTGGCCCCGCTGGTGTCCGGGCATTCCGATCTGGCCATCGGCACCCGGCTGGGCCGAGGCTCCCGCGTGGTGCGCGGAGCCAAGCGGGAGATCATCTCGCGCTGCTACAACCTGATCCTGCGCTCGACGCTGGCCGCGAAGTTCAGCGACGCGCAGTGCGGGTTCAAGGCGATCCGCGCCGACGTCGCCGCCGAGCTGCTGCCTTACGTCGAGGACACCGGCTGGTTCTTCGACACCGAACTGCTGGTGCTGGCCGAACGCAGCGGCCTGCGCATCCACGAGGTCCCCGTCGACTGGATCGACGATCCGGACAGCCGGGTCGACATCGTGTCCACCGCCGTCGCCGATCTGAAGGGAATCGCGCGCTTGCTCAAGGGTTTCGGGTCCGGACAGATTCCGGTGCAGGCAATCGGCGCCCAGTTCGGCAACCAGGCCGGCGCGCCGAAGTCTCTGCTGAACCAGGGTGTGCGGTTCGCCGCCATCGGCATCGCGTGCACGTTGGCCTACCTGTTGCTGTTCCTGCTGCTGCGCCCGATCGGCGCACAGGGCGCCAACCTGGTGGCCCTGCTGGTGACCGCGATCGCGAACACCGCGGCCAACCGGAGGTACACCTTCGGGGTGCGTGGCCGCACCGGCGTCGCGCGCCAGCAGTTCGAAGGGTTCTTCGTCTTCGGTATCGGACTGGCGTTGACCAGCGGCGCGCTGGCACTGCTGCACACCCTCGGGGAGCCGCCCCGAGTCATCGAATTGCTGGTGTTGATCGCGGCCAACCTGATGGCCACCGTGGTCCGCTTCGTGCTGCTGCGTGGCTGGGTGTTCCACCCCCGTCGCACCGGCCAGACTGTGGGAGACGCAGAATGACCACCTTGCAGGAAAGGCCGACATTGGTTACTCCGGCGGAGCCGGCGCCCGTAGTGCGGCCGCGGTGGGCGCGTCCCGCGCTGTTCGCGCTACTGGCGGTGACCGCCGCGCTCTACCTGTGGGGTCTCGATGCCGCTGGCTGGGCCAACGAGTACTACGCGGCGGCCGTGCAGGCCGGCACGCAGAGCTGGAAAGCCTTGCTGTTCGGGTCAATCGACGCCGGCAACGCGATCACCGTGGACAAGCCGCCCGCCGCCCTGTGGGTGATGGCGCTGTCCGGGCGGATCTTCGGCTTCGGCACGTTGTCGATGCTGGTGCCCCAAGCCCTGATGGGGGTCGGCTCCGTCGCACTGATCTACGGCGCGGTCCGCCGGGTCAGCGGGTACGGAGCCGGCCTGCTGGCCGGTGCGGTGCTGGCGCTGACGCCGGTGGCCGCGTTGATGTTCCGCTTCAACAACCCCGACGCACTGCTGGTGCTGCTGATGGTGATCGCCGGCTATTGCCTGATCCGCGCGCTGGACGGCAGATCCACCCGCTGGATCGCCCTGGCCGGTGTCGCCATCGGGTTCGCGTTCCTGGCCAAACTCCTGCAGGCCCTGCTGGTTACGCCGGCGCTGGCTCTGGTCGTGCTGGTCGCGGTGCCGGGCAGTGTGTGGCTGCGGCTGCGCGATCTGGCGGTCGGTCTGGTGGCGATCGTGGTGTCGGCCGGCTGGTATCTGGCCCTGGTCAGCGTGTGGCCCAGCGATTCTCGGCCCTATATCGGCGGCTCGACCAACAACAGCCTGCTGCAGCTCGCCCTGGGCTACAACGGCTTGGGTCGAGTGTTCGGGGGTGACGGGAATCCCGGCGGCAGCTCGGATTCCGGAGGCGGACCCGGTGGCATGGGTGGCTCACCGATGTTCGGCGGATCCACTGGGATCACCCGGATGTTCGGCGAGTCGATGGGCACCGAGATCTCCTGGCTGCTGCCCGCCGCGCTGATCGGTTTGATCGCCGGGCTGTGGTTCACCCGACGTGCACCGCGCACCGACCGGACTCGCGCCTCGCTGCTGCTGTGGGGCGGCTGGCTGGTGGTCACTGTCGTGGTGTTCAGCTTCATGAAGGGGATCATGCACCCCTACTACACGATTGCCCTGGCGCCGGCGATCGGCGCGGTACTCGGCATCAGTGTGCGAGAACTGTGGCGTGGCAAGCAGTTTGTGACGTCTCGGGTGGTGCTGGGCGTCATGCTCGTGGTGACCGGGGTGTGGAACTTCATCCTCCTCGACCGCACCCCCGACTGGCTGCCGTGGTTGCGCTGGGTGGTGTTGATCGGGTCGATCCTGGTGACCGCGGTGCTGCTGGCGGGGGCACATCGTCTCGGCCGGTGGACGGTCGCGCTCGCCGCGGCGGGCTTGCTGTTCGGTCTGGGCGCCACCGCGGCCTACACCGTGGAGACGATCGCCGGTAACCACGGCGGCGGTATCCCGACGTCCGGTCCGGCCCGCGCGGGCGGGGGCTTCGGATTCGGTGGTCCCGGCGGCCCGGGCGGGCAGCAGGCATCCGACAACACCGAGTTGAAAGGCATGCTCACAAAGGCTGATAATCGTTGGGCCGCAGCAACTGTCGGGTCACACGTCGCGGGCAGCCTGGAGCTGCGCACCGGCACGTCGATCATGTCGATCGGTGGATTCAGCGGCGGCGACAACTCGCCGACACTGGATCAGTTCCAGGCTTATGTCGCCAGTGGACAGGTCCGCTACTTCATCGCGGGCAGCGGTCCCGGCGGCGGACACGGTGGCGGACCGGGCGGTGACTCCGGCTCCGGCAGCCAGATCACGCAGTGGGTGCAGCAGCACTTCAGCGCCCAGGACATCGGCGGCACCGAGGTCTACGACCTGAGCGCGCCGAACTGAGCCGTCAATAACGGTCCGCGCAGGGCCCGTACTTCGTACCATCTGATGGATCGGGTGGCGGGAGTACGGGTCATGGGCAATGCAGCACACATCGGCAGGGTCGGGGCACTCGCGGTAGCCCTCGGAATCGGTTCCTGGTTGGCGAGCACGCCGTGCGTCGCGGATGCCCAGCCGTCGAACTCGTCGGCCGCTTCGGAGAGCACGGCGACTAAGCCAAAACCGGTGGCAGTGGGCAAGTCGCACCGAGCGACACCCAGTTTGGCGGCAGGGCCGTCGGCCGCGAAATTAGGCAAGCCTCAGCAACTTTCGGCTTCACAGCGACTTCCCAGCGTTCACCTGCGTGCGCTCCTCGGCGATGGCACGCCGCCTACGCCGGCGACCATCTCGTCGATGCTGGCCTATGCGGGCAACGAGTTGCGCCGCATCACGGGTATCGCGAAGGCGGGCGCGGTCACGACCGCCGCGCTCCCCGTCACAGGTCCCAACCTGCTGACGAATGCGGGCGCTGAACTCGGCGATACCGCCGGCTACGGAAACAGCGCGGTCAGCGTGCCCGGGTGGACGGCGACCGGTACCCCGACGGTGGTCAAGTATGGTGAGCTCCGCAACGCGTGGCCGGTGGGTTTGAGCTTCGCATGGCCGAATCTTCCTGCGATCGTGTCGTTCCCAGGTGTCAACGCTGCGCCGCCCGGTGGTGGTAACCAATTCTTCAGTGGCGGCGACGTAGCCACGTCCGCGCTCACCCAGACGGTGGACCTCAGCGCTTCCAGTGCTGACATCGACAGCGGCACAGTGCCATTCAATCTCAACGGATACCTTGGCGGCTACCTGCTCGACCCGTCCTTCGCTACGGTGAAAGTGACCTTCCTCGACCAGAACCAGCTTTACCTCGGTAGTTCGACCATCGGTCCGGTGTCGAACCTGGATCGGTTGGGACAGACCGGATTCCGCCAGCGCACCACGACCGGCACGGTCCCGGTGGGCACGCGTAGCGCAGTCGTCACGCTCACCATGCACGACCTGAATCCGGTCGTGATCGGTTTCACCGCCAGATTCAACAACGCCTACGCCGATAACCTGTCCTTCAGCATCGGGACCGCTCAGGCCGCCCCGCCAGACCCGTCACCGCCGGTGTCGGATGTTCAGCCGCTCGATCACGTGTTCCTGGTCTACATGGAGAACAAGGGCTACAGCGATATCGTCGGAAGCCCCAACGCGCCGTTCCTGAACAGCTTGATCAACGGCTACGGGCTCGCCAACAACTACTACGCCGTGACCCATCCCAGCCTGCCGAACTATTACGCGATCGCCGGCGGCCAGGTCTACGGCAAGACCTACAACTGCGATTCGGTGTGCATCAACGACCCGAACAACCTGGCCTTCACCATGGACAACGCCGGGGTGACGTGGGCGGCCTACGCGCAGGGCATGACGCCAGGCCAGCCGCTGCAGTCGACGGCGAACTATTCGACGGACCAAACCCCGTGGCCGGCGTTCGCCGGAATCGGCGACAACCAGGCCTACGCCGCCGCGCACGTGTTCCCGTTGACGCAGATGGCCACCGATCTCCAATCGGACGCCACCACACCGAATTTCGTGTGGTTCGCCGCTGACGAGGACTCCAACGGTGAAGGCCCCGTCGACACCCTGGCGGGCGTGGCGCACTTCGCGTTCTCGCAGATCGATCCGCGCCACCAGTACAACGTCCCAGCGCTCGACCAGTTCCTCGCGGAAAACGTGCCGACGATCATGAATTCTGACGTCTGGAAGACCACGAAGTCGGTGCTGATCATCACGTTCGACGAGGACAACAACAACATCACGCTTGGCTTCGGTAACGAGGGCAACCACGTCGTCACCGTCGTGATCCCATCGCCGCTGGCGGTCAGCGCTGGTGGCATGAAGGGCGGTGCGTTCGTCGTCACCGATCACTACGACCACTACAGCACGCTGCGCACGATCGAGGATGCGCTCGGTGTGCCGACGATGACCAACAACGACAAGTACGCCGAACCGCTCAACGGATTCTGGACCTGACCCCCGCGCTCTAGGCAAGGATGGCAGGTATGAAACCGAAGCCGCCGTCCGCCGTCATCGAAGCCGCTCACGCCGAGCACCTGACGTCCCTGCCGTTCGAGGACACCGCTGATTTCGCCGATGCCGACCGCGGCTTCATCGGTGCGCTGACCCCGTGTGTGGTCAAAGCCGCCGACGGTCGGGTGGTGTGGGACAACGACGCCTACGGATTCCTCGCCGGTGACGCTCCGACGTCGGTGCATCCGAGTCTGTGGCGACAGAGCACACTGGCTGCCAAACAGGGTCTCTACGAGGTTGTCGAAGGCATCTACCAGGTGCGCGGGCTGGACCTGTCCAACATCAGCTTCATCGAGGGCGACACCGGCATCATCGTCATCGATCCGCTGGTGTCCACCGAAACCGCCGCCGCCGCGCTGGCGCTCTACCGCGCGCACCGCGGTGATCGGCCCGTGGTCGCTGTCATCTACACCCACTCCCACGTCGACCACTTCGGCGGTGTCCTCGGGGTGACCACCCAGGCCGACGTGGACGCGGGCAAGGTCGCGATTCTGGCGCCGGAGGGGTTCACCGAGCACGCGGTCCAGGAGAACGTCTACGCCGGTACCGCGATGGCCCGCCGGGCCGGCTACATGTACGGGGCGGTCCTCGAGCGGGGGCCGCAGGGCCAGGTCGGCTGCGGGTTGGGGCAGACGCCGTCGACCGGCGAGGTCGCGATCATCGTGCCGACGATCGATATCACCACCACCGGTGAGAAGCACACCATCGACGGTATCGAGATCGAGTTCCAGATGGCCCCGGGCACCGAGGCGCCCGCCGAAATGCATTTCTACTTCCCGAAGTTCCGGGCCCTGTGCATGGCCGAGAACGCGACGCACAACCTGCACAATCTGCTGACGCTGCGCGGTGCCCTGGTCCGCGACCCGCACGGGTGGGCAGGCTATCTCACCGAGGCCATCGACACGTTCGCCGACCGCGCCGACGTGGTGTTCGCCTCGCATCACTGGCCGACCTGGGGACAGGACAACATCGTCCAATTCCTTTCCCTGCAACGTGATCTGTACGCCTATCTGCACGACCAGACGCTGCGCCAGCTCAACCAGGGTTTCACCGGCATCGAGATCGCCGAGGGCTTCCAAATGCCGCCCGCGTTGCACAAGGCGTGGCACGCCCACGGCTATTATGGATCGGTCAGCCACAACGTCAAAGCCGTGTACCAGCGCTACATGGGCTGGTTCGACGGCAACCCCGCCCGGTTGTGGGCGCATCCACCAGAGGCGATCGGGCCCCGCTACGTCGAGGCCATGGGCGGTATCGACCGGGTGGTCGAACTGGCCCGGACTGCCACCGAGTCAGGTGACTACCGTTGGGCGGTAACTCTTCTCGATCACGCGATCTTCACCGACGAGAATCATGCCGGTGCCAGGGAGCTCTACGCGGACACCCTCGAGCAGATGGCGTACGGCGCCGAGTGCGCGACGTGGCGCAATTTCTTCCTGTCCGGGTCCACCGAGCTGCGGGACGGGAACTTCGGCACACCGACGCAGGTGTCGCCGACCACGCTGCTGGCTCAGCTCACGCCGGAGCAGATGTTCGACGTGCTGGCGATCAGCGTAAACGGGCCGCGCGCATGGGATCTCGATATCGCACTCGACGTGACGTTCGCCGATCTCGGCACAAATTACCGGCTCACACTGCGCAACGGGGTGCTGGTCTACCGGCAGTGCCCGGCCGATGAGTCAACCGCGACCGCCACCATCGGGCTGGTCACCAAGTTGCGGCTATTAGCCGCCGCGGCAGGCGATTTCACCTCACCCGGCCTGGAGACCAGCGGTGATCCGCAAGCGTTGCAGTCGCTGCTCGGCGCGCTGGATCAGCCCGATCCGAGCTTCAACATCATCACGCCCTAGGCCTGCCTAGGCGACGTCGATGACGACCTTGCCGATTGCCTTGCGGTCGGCGACGTAGCGCAGCGCGGTCGCCGCCTGCTCCAGCGGGAACCGGGCGCCCAGGTAGGGGCGCAGCTTGCCGTCGGCGAACAGCTGCGCCAGCTCGGCGTCGTCGCGGGCGATCTCGTTCGGGTAGTCGGTCATAAAGGTCCGGATTTCCAT
Source organism: Mycobacterium sp. BK086 (assembly GCA_004362315.1). GTDB lineage: Bacteria > Actinomycetota > Actinomycetes > Mycobacteriales > Mycobacteriaceae > Mycobacterium. Next base: position 653,562 of record SNWL01000004.1, on the reverse strand, counting down.
GCCCTGCACGGTGATTCCCTTGAGTAGCACCAGGTTCAGCGGGATCTTGGGGATCTCGCCTGCCGCGTAGCCGAGCGTGACGAACTTTCCGCCGCGCCCCAGGCCGCGTAGCGCCGGTTCGGAGTATCGGCCACCGACGGGGTCGAGCACCACCTGGGCGCCGCGCTCTCCGGTGATCTCCTTGAGCCGGGCCTTGAGGTCCTCGGCCTCGTAGTCGATGACGGCTTCTGCCCCGCGCTGGCGGCACACCTCGAGCTTCTCGGGACCTGACGCCGCGGCAATCACCCTGGCGCCCATCAGAACTGCGATGTCCACCGCGGCCAGGCCCACTCCGCCGCCCGCGCCGAGTATGACGACCCAGTCGCCGGGCTGCACCGGTGCGACGGTGCGCAGCGTGTAGTAGGCGGTCCGGTTGGTGACGCCGAACGCGGCGGCATCGGCATAGTCGACGCCGTCGGGGATGCGCGTGAGGCCGCGGGCGTCGACCAGCGCCTGCTCGGCGAAGGAGCCGACGAACGTGGTGGCCGACACCCGGTCGCCGGGCTGGTAGTCGACGCCCTCACCGACGGCCAGTACCTCACCGGCCATCTCGCTGCCGGGGCTGAACGGCGGTGGCACCTTGATCTGGTATTTCCCGGCGATCATCAGCACGTCGGGGTAGTTGACGGCGGCCGCGCGGACCCGGACCACCGCCTGCCCGGGACCCGGTGTGGGGTCGGGCAGTTCGTCGACGACGAGGTCTTCGGGGGTGCCGTACTCGCGGCAGACGACGGCGCGCATCAGCGTTCTCCTTCTCCGACGCCGAGCCCGCGCAGGCAGAACCCGACGAGGTGGCTGATGTCCTTGCGACCCGGTTGGTCGGTGGAATCAACGTAGCGGCGCATCGTGCCGACGGTACACACGAACACCGCATCGGCATCACGCTGGGGATCGGCACTGCCCAGATCCCGGATCGGACCGACCAGCAGGTCGCGCATCGCGGCCATGGTCTCTTCCTCACCCATCCGCCGCTTATCCGAGGCCGACATCTGCCCGACCAGCGCCCGGCTCATGCCGATCAGTTCCGGATCGGCGACCTGCGCCAGCGATCCGCTGATCCACCGGGTGATCTTGCCGACGGGCGTGCTTTCCTTGGCCATCTGGTGCTCGAGATACGAGACCACAAGGCCCACACCGCGTTCCATGACGGCCAGCATCAGGTCGTCCTTGCCGGCGAAATACCGGTAGAACGCCTTGTTCGACACGCCGGCCGCGGCGACGATGTCACTGACCCGCGGCGCGTCGGGGGAGACCCGCTGCATCACCGTGATCGCGGCGGACAGGATGCGTTCCACCTCTTCGGTGGCTTCCCGCTGCCGGTCGTCCAGCGCCCGCACCACGGCGGCCGCGGCCCGGTCGGTCATGGCGAAACGGGAAGCGCGGGAATGCGATCGATCAGGTGCCCGTACTTCGCGCGGGCCCGCTCGATGCGATTGGGAAGGAACTCGCTGGGCCACACCGGGTCCTCGGCTTCGTACCCTTTGAGGATCTGGCGGGCCAGGTTCACCTTGTGCGCTTCGGTGGGCCCGTCCGCCAGTCCTAGCGTGATCCCACCCATCAGCACACTGGTCAGTGGCATCTGGTCGGTCAGGCCCAGCCCGCCGTGTACCTGGATCGCACGCAGGCCGATCGACTTCAGCACGTTCGCGGTCGCGATCTTGCACGCCGCGATCGCCTCGCGGGCCGCGCGCTCACCACCGGTGTCGACCAGCCACGCGGCGTGCAGCACCATCAGCCGGAACTGGGTCAGCTCCACGAAAGAGTCGGCGACCATCTCCTGGATGAGTTGCTTGTCGGCCAGCAGACTGCCTTGAGTGAAGCGGCTTTTCGCGCGCCGGGCCATCGCGTCGATGGCGCGCTGGGCCACCCCGATGGAGCGCATCGCGTGGTGCAGGCGGCCACCGGCGAGGCGGGACTGCGCGACGTGGAAGCCGCCGCCTTCCTCACCCAGCATCGCCGAGGCCGGCACCCGGACGTTGTCGTAGTGCACCAGTGAATGGCCGGGGTCATGCGAATAGGAGCCGACCAAGTGATGCGTCGCCTCGATGTTCACCCCGGGAGTGTCGGCAGGGATCAGGAAGGTCGAGGCGCCCTTGTGTACGGGCACATCGGGATCGGTGATCGCCACGACGATGAAGAACGAGGCCACCGAGGCATTGGACGACCAGTACTTGCGGCCGTTGATCACCCACTCGTCGCCGTCGCGCACCGCGCGGGTGGTGAACACTCGGGGATCCGAGCCGCCTTGGGGTTCGGTCATCGAGAACGTGGAGAAGATTTCCCCGGACAGCAGCCCGGTCAGGTAGCGATCCTTCTGTTCCTGCGTGCCGAACCGGGCCAGGATCTCGGCGTTGCCGGTATCCGGCGCCTGGGTGCCAAAGATGATCGACGACCATGTTGCGCGACCGAGGATTTCGTTGATCAGCGTGAGCTTGACCGCGCCGAAGCCCTGCCCGCCGAGCTCGGGCCCGAGGTGCGGGGCCCACAGGCCCTGGTCGCGGACCTTCTGCTTGAGCGGGTCGATGATCCGGCGGCGTTCCTCGTTCAGCGGGAGGAACTCGCAGCTCGGAAAGATCACTTCGAGCGGTTCGACCTCGTCGCGGACGAAGTTCCGGATCCACTCGAGCTTCTCCTCGAACTCCGGCTCGGTGGAAAAGTCCCATGCCATGTGTTGACTCCTTAGGGGATTCCGCCGTCGGCCCGAAGGATCGAGCCGGTGGTGAAGCTGGATGCGTCCGACATCAAGAACAGTGCGGCGCCGATGATTTCGTGGGGTTCGCCGGCGCGCTGCAACGCGTGTCGGCCGAACGGATTCTCCGATCCGAAGTCCCACGCCTTGCTGATGTCGGTGAGGAACGGCCCGGGCATCAGCGTGTTGACCCGCACGGTCGGCCCGAACGCCGCGGCCAGGCCTTCGGTCATCGCGTTCAAGCCGGCCTTGGATGCCGCGTACGGGATGAACGACGGATGCGGCCGCAGCGATCCGTGGGTGCTGACGTTGATGATCACCCCGCCGCCGCCGTCGACCATCCGCTCGCCGACAAGTGCCGAAAGCCGAAATGGCCCTTTGAGATTGAGATTCATCACCGCGTCGAACAGCTTCTCGCTGACATTGGACAGCTTGTCATAGGTCGGCGACATGCCCGCGTTGTTCACCAGCACGTCGAGCTTGCCGAACCGGTCATAGACCGCAGCCACCAGTCCGTCCAACTCGTCCCAGTGCCCGACGTGAACGCCGTACGGCATTGCGGTTCGGCCGGTTTCGTCCTCGATCTCCTTGGCCGTCGCCTCACATGCGTCGAACTTGCGACTGGCGATGATCACGTCGGCGCCGCAGCGCGCGGCCGCCATCGCCATCTCGCGTCCAAGACCCCGGCTACCTCCGGTGACCAGCACCACCTTGCCGGTCAGGTCGAAAAGGTCGTCTGCGTAACCCATTTAGGCCTCCCCGGCCTGGGCCAGGTCGGCGGCGGTGGCGATCAGGCCGGGCACCATCGCGCCGAAAGCCTCGACCACTTTCGGGTCGGCCTTGCCACCGTTGACCGCGCTGGCGTAGGTCTTCTCCAGCACGATGCCCAGCTTCCAGTTGGCCAGCACCAGGTAGTAGTGGATGTTCTCGGTCGACAGTCCGCTGACCTTCTCGTAGTGCGCCAGCAACTCGCTGCGCGAAGGCATACCCTCCATCGGCAGGTAGAAGCCGTCGTCCTTGGGGTTCTCGCCGTCGTAGCCGAGCAGCGCCCACGCGACGTCGAGTAGCGGGTCGCCGATCGTCGTCATCTCCCAGTCCACGATCGCGGCCAGCCGGCCCGGCGCCCCGTGGGCGAACATGACATTGGCGAACTGGTAGTCGCCGTGCATGATCCCGGGGGTGTAGTGCGCGGGCCGGTTGTCGCGCAACCACTGCGACGCGACGTCCAGGCCGGGCAGTTCGCGCACCTGGAATGCGGCGAGGAACGCCAGCCACCGGTCGACCTGGCGGTCATGGAAGCCGTCCGGTTTTCCGAAGCCCTCCAGGCCCTGGGCCTTCCAATCCACCCGGCCGAGCTTGGCCGCGCCTTCGATCAACTGGAAGGCGAGATCGCGGCGGGCGTCGAGGTCGGTGTCGAACGGGGTCTCCCAGCCACCCTCCATCGGGCTCCAGCCGTCCACCTCTTTCATCAGGTAGAACGGCTTGCCCAGCACCTCGCCGCTCTCGTCGGCGGCGATCAGCTCGGCGTGCGGCACGTCGGTGCCCTTGAGCGCGCGTTCCAGGCGGATCTCGCGGAGTAGTTCGTTCAGGCGGCGCTCGTCGGCGCGGGGGCCGGGCATTCGCAGGACCATGCCCTGACCACCGCGGTTGACCCGGTAGAGCATGTTCTGCGATCCGCCCTTGAGGACCTCGACGGCGGGTTCCTCACCGGCGCCGGGGGCGTCCTGGGTATCGAGCCACCGGCCGAGGGTCGCGGTGTCCAGGTCTGTGGGATTTTCCGTTCTCTTCATGGAACTCCTTAATCTCCTAGAGGAGAATAGCATTCTCCGCGCGCGGAACCACTAGCCTTTGGGCGCAGAGCGAAAGGGGCACCGATGGCGGGACCGCTGGAGGGCATCAAGGTTGTCGAGCTCGGCGTCTGGGTCGCCGGGCCGGCTGCCGGGGGAATCCTGGCGGATTGGGGCGCCGACGTCGTCAAAATCGAACCGCCGACTGGCGACCCCGCCCGGATGTTCGGCCGGATGCTCGGCCTCGACGACGGCGGCAACCCGCCGTTCGAGATGGACAACCGCTCCAAGCGCAGCATCGTGCTCGACCTGACCACCGATGGCGGTCTGGCGACGGCCCGCCAATTGCTGGCAAGCGCAGATGTTTTCATCACGAACGTGCGGCCCGACGCACTCGCCCGACTCGACCTCGACTATCCGAAGGTGGCCGCGCTCAACCCGGGGCTGGTGTACGGCTTGATCACCGGATACGGCGAGAAGGGGCCTGAAGCCAACCGCCCGGCCTACGACGTCGCGGCGTTCTGGGCCCGCTCCGGGGTGGCCGATCTGCTCACCCGGCCCGGTGACAGCCCGCCGTTCCAGCGCGGCGGGATGGGCGACCACATGACGGGGATGACGCTGGCCGGCGCCGTCAACGCCGCGCTGGTCGCCCGCGCCCGCACCGGTGAGGGGCAGCTGGTCACCACCTCGCTGTATCGCCAGGGCACCTATACCGTGAGCTTCGACCTCAACACGTTCTTGCTGAGCGGGCGGCCCATCGCGATCGGGCAGCGCGAGACGATGTTCAACCCCTGCATGAACAACTACCTGGCGGCCGACGGCAAGCGGTTCTGGATCGTCGGGCTGGAAGCCGATCGGCACTGGCCGTCGCTGTGCCGGGCGGTGGGTCATCCGGAATGGTTGAGCGACAACAGGTTCACCACCGCGCGCGACCGGGCGATCAACTCCCGTGAGCTCATCGCGACGCTCGACGAGATCTTCGCGACCAAGACTTTCGACGAGTGGGCGGCGGCCTTCGACACCGAGCCCGAGCTGTTCTGGTCGCCGGTGAATTCGATGGAAGACGTCCTCGGCGACGAGCAGTTCCACGCCGCGGGCGGGCTGGTCGACGTTCCCGACGACGGCGGCTCGCTGCCGATGGTCGCCACACCCGCGGATTTCCACGGCACCCCGTGGGCGCCCCGCTCGGTGGCGCCGAAGCTCGGTGAGCACACCGAGGAGATCCTGGCGGAGTTACAACAAGGCTGAGTAATGTAACGGCCATGGATTTCTCCCGGGTCGAGCTGTCGGCTGAGGACGAGGCGTTCCAGCGTCAGCTTCAGGCGGATCTGAGTCGCCTGGTGACTGAGGACGTCCACGCCCACGACCGGGAGACCGGCGAGAACTTCCACGAAGGTCTGCACCTCGCACTGGCCGAGCTGGGCTACCTGGCGCGGGATTTCAACACCGAGGCCGAGGGCGGTTTCAGCGCGGTGCAGCGCAGGATCTTCGAACTCGAGATCGGGCGTGCGCACGCCCCGTGGTTCCACTGGCCGACGACCATGATGGTGGCGCGCACACTGCTCAAGTTCGCCGACCCGGGTCTGCTGGCCGAGATCATGCCGTCGGTGCTCGCCGGTCGCACTCGACTGTGCCTTGGCTACACCGAGCCCGAGGGCGGATCGGACGTCGCGACCGTCAAGACCAAGTCCGTGCGGGACGGCGACGGCTGGATCATCAACGGGGCCAAGATGTTCACGTCGAACGCCCACAACGCCCAGTACGTGTTCCTGATCACTAACAGTGACCCCGATGGGCCCAAGCACAAGAACCTGACGATGTTCCTGGTGCCGATGGACGCCGCCGGCGTCGAAGTGCAGGGCATCCGCACTGTCGACGGGGACCGCACCAATATCACGTACTACAGCGATGTCCGCGTCGACGACAAGTACCGCATCGGTGAGGTCAACGGCGGCTGGACGGTCCTGCGCGATGCTCTCAACTCCGAACACGGCACCGTCGAGCGCAATACCGAGGGGCTGGACAAGCTCGCAACGATGACCGAGCACATCCTGCTGACGGCCGAGGCCGTCGACCGGGTGGCCGCGGTCGCGCCCGTCGACGACGATTCGGTGGCCTACCGACTCGGACGGGCAGCCGCTCGCCTGGAGGCCGCGTTGAGCGCACCGGCGATGTCGGGCCGGGTGCTGATCGCCCAGACCATGCGCGACATCTCACCCGATCTGATGGACATCCTCGGTACCGCGGCCACCCTGCCGGTCACCACCAAGGGTGCGGCCGACGACGGGGGAGCGGAGTACATCTTCCGATTGGCTTCTCCTGTCGGTATTTACGGCGGAACGCTGGAGATTTTCCGCAACATGATCGCCCAGCAGATCCTCGGCCTCGGCCGTCCGGCCTACGCGCCGCCGGCCAAACGCTGAGCGGACTCCCGGACCACCGTGTGGACGAAGCCGAGTTTGTCGGCCACCGGCGCACTGATGTCGAACGGGTACAGCGGGCCCCTACCCATCGCGGTGTTGACCCGATTGAAGAACAGCGAAATCCACTTCCAGTCGTCGAGCAACTGGTCGATCGGCACGCCGGCATAGGACTCCAGCGGGATCACGTCGCGGGGCGCGGCGAAGCGCACCCGGTCGGCGAGCAGCACCATGCCCGCCTCCCTGCCGGTGTCGATGGTGTCGGTGATGTGCAGATAGTGGGCGAAGCACTCGGCGAAGTCCTCCCACGGATGCATGGTGGCGTATTCGGAAATGAACGACGACTGCCAATCCGCCGGTGCGCCATGCTCGTAATGGCGGGTCAGGGCGTCGGTGTAACTCGCCCGCTCGTCGCCGAACAGCTCCCGGCAGTGCGCAAGGTAACGCTCTGCGCCCGAATCGGTTTCGACGAGAACGTTCTGGTAGTAGTGCCCGGCCTCGTGGCGGAAGTGGCCCAGCATCGTGCGGTACGGCTCGCCGAGCCGTACCCGCAGCGATTCTCGGTATGCGTCAAGGGATTCCACCAGATCGATGGTGATCACCCCGTTGGCGTGACCGATCGTGATCCGCTCGCCGCTGAAACTGGACAGCAGGTCGAAGGCCAGGCCGCCGTCGCGGCGCCAATACGGGTCGACCGGCAGGCCGAGGTCGTGAAGCTGGTAGACGAGACGACGCAACGCGAGCGTGGCCGACGGCAGCTTCTCCCTGGCGATGGTGTCGTCGGCGTCAGGCTCGCGCCGGATCAGCGAATGCGCCAGGCAACGCCCCCGCGCGTCGGCGTCGGTGGACTCCGCGGCCAGCCAGTTGCACGCCAGCGTCTCGGTCTGGGTGCAGCGGGTCCACTCGGCGCCGTCGATCTCAGCCGTGCCGTCACCCAGCGCCACCATCGACTTGCTCGGTAGGTGCAGGCCCACCGGACTGTCGCACGACGGGCACCGGCTGCGCTCGAAGGGAACGAAGTTGTGGCACACCGGACAGACGAAGGCCCGCATGGGCTTTATCGTTGCACGGGCGTCAGTAGGAGAAAGGGCCATCTCGATCATGCAGTTGTTGCTCGTCAGGCATGCCTTGCCGAACCGGACCGAGGCAGGCGAAGGGGCCGATCCCGAACTGTCCGAGGAAGGGTGGCGGCAGGCTGAACGGCTGCCCGAAGGGCTGGCCCGCTTTCCGATCACCCGGCTGGTCAGCAGCCCGCAGCGCCGCGCGATCCAGACGGGCGAGCCGGTCGCGAAGGCCCTCGACCTGGCCCTCGACATCGACGAGCGGCTTGCCGAGTACGACCGCGGCTTGTCCCACTACGTGCCGATCGAACAGGTGCGCAAGGAGAAGCCCGAGGAGTGGGCTCGGATGGCCGAAGGCCGGCTGCCCAGCAGTGTCGACGAGGGTGAGTTCCGCGGCCGGATTGCCGCCGCTCTCGCCGACATCGTCGACGCCGCCGGGCACGATGACACGGTCGCGGTCTTCAGCCACGGCGGGGTGATCAACGTGATCCTGCATGAGCTGTTGGGCACCAAGCGGTTGCTGTCCTTTCCGATCGACTACGTGTCGATCACCCGCCTGCTCTATGCCCGCAACGGGTTCGCCACGGTGGCCGCGGTGAACGGCACCGAGCACGTCTGGGACCTCTTGCCGCGTAATCAGCGCTATTAGCTATACATAGCTGGTGACTTCACTCGACGGCCTCGACCTGGAAGCGCTGGACCGGCATCTGCGCGCCGCAGGTATCCCGCGCACCGGTGAGCTTCAGGGCCAGTTCATCTCCGGTGGACGCTCCAATCTGACCTTCCTGGTGTTCGACGACGCGTCCAAGTGGGTGCTGCGCCGCCCGCCGCTGCACGGCCTCACCCCGTCCGCCCACGACATGGGGCGCGAATACCGGGTGGTGGCCGCGCTGGCCGACAGCCCGGTCCCGGTGGCGCGGGCGGTCACGATGCGCGACGACGACTCCGTGCTGGGTGCGCCGTTCCAGATGGTCGAATACGTTGCGGGCAACGTGGTTCGCAGCCGCGTCGAGCTCGACGCTCTCGGCGGCCCCGCCGTGGTGAGTGCGTGTGTGGACAGTCTGATCCGGGTGCTGGTCGACCTGCACGAGGTCGATCCAGACGCCGTGGGATTGAGCGACTTCGGTAAGCCGAGTGGCTATCTGGAACGCCAGGTCCGGCGCTGGGGGTCGCAGTGGGAGCACGTCCGGCTCGCCGACGACCCGCGCGACGGCGACGTCGAGCGGCTGCACGCCAAGCTGGCCGACTCGGTGCCCGAACAGAGCCGAACCTCGATCGTGCACGGTGACTACCGCATCGACAACACGATTCTGGACGCCGACAACCCGACTGTTGTTCGGGCCGTGCTGGATTGGGAGATGTCGACGCTCGGCGATCCGCTTTCGGATGCCGCGCTGATGTGCGTGCACCGGGACCCTGCGCTGAATCTGATCCTCAACGAGGAGACGGCCTGGACCGCCCCGCAGATGCCGTCGGCGGACGAGCTGGCCCACCGGTATTCGGAGGTGTCTGGAAACCCACTGGCGCACTGGGATTTTCAGATGGCGCTGGGGTACTTCAAGCTGGCGATCATCGCTGCCGGGATCGACTTCCGCAGGCGGATGGCGGCGGGAACCCCCAGCGACGACGATCGCGCAGGGCAAGCGGTCGCCGTCCTGATCGCTCGCGGCCTCGAGACGCTGGCTTAGCCGTTCCGCGCGGCTTTGAGATTCTTCTTGGCCGCGCGGCGTAGCTGGAAGATCCGCGCCGCGCCGGCCAAGACGGTCACCAGGCCGCCGGCCACCGCCGCCATGAGGATCGCGACGCCCAACGGCAGCGACCAGCGCCAGCCGAAGAACGCGAACGACGCCGACTCGGTGTTCTGGGCAATGAAGACCAGCAGGATTGTGAGGACCAGGAACCCGGCGATCACCGACGACCACAGCGCGGCCGCGCGGGTGAACTTGACCTCCGACACGTTCGCGGCGGTGCGTGGCGCGGGCGGCTCCGGCGGAGTCGGTACGGGCGGAACCGACGTCGGCTCGTTCGGCGGCCCCGGGAACTCACTGCTCATTCCGTCATCTTTGCCCGTTTCGGCGCATAAGGAAACAACCGGGGTTTAAACCTGGGCGGGTGGCGGTCACTGCCGTTACTGTCGGTGAAACGGGCCGGGGTGAAAGGACGCACATGAACGCGTCGCGGGGCGGAAAGCGACTGTGGTTGGTAGCAACGCTGTTCATGCTGGTCCTGCCCGTTGTTGCGGGATGTGGCAGTGCCAATCCGCTTGGCGGCGGCTCGGCGTCGGGTGATTTGAAGACCCTCGTCGTCGGCTCCGCGGACTTCCCGGAATCGAAGATCATCGCCGAGATCTACGCCCAGGCGTTGGAGGCGAACGGTTTCACGGTCGGACGGCAGTTCGGCATCGGCAGCCGCGAGACCTACATTCCCGCGGTGCGCGACCATTCGATCGACCTGGTGCCCGAGTACACCGGAAACCTGTTGCAGTACTTCGATCCCAAGACCACGGTGACCACACCCGACCAAGTGGAGCTGGCGTTGGTCCGGGCGCTGCCGGGTGACTTGTCGATTCTGACGCCCTCGCCCGCCAACGACACCGACACCGTCGCGGTCTCCGAATCCACCGCACAGAAGTGGAATCTCAAGACCATTGCCGATTTGGCCGCGCACTCCCCGGAGGTCAAGTTCGGAGCCCCCTCGGAATTTCTGAACCGCACCGAGGGTCTGCCCGGGCTGAAAGCCAAGTACGGTCTGGACATCAAGCCGGACAACTTCGTCGCGATCAGCGACGGGGGTGGCCCCGCGACGGTGCGTGCGCTGGTCGACGGCACCGTCACCGCCGCCGACATTTTCAGCACCTCCCCGGCGATCCCGCAGAACAAGCTCGTCGTCCTGGAGGATCCGAAGAACAACTTCCTGGCGGCCAACGTTGTGCCGCTGGTCAGTTCGCAGAAGAAATCCGATGAACTCAAGAAGGTGCTCGACGCCGTGTCGGCCAAGCTGAGCACCGAGGGCCTCATCGAACTCAATACCGCCGTGTCCGGGAACTCCGGGGTCGACCCCGACGAGGCGGCGCGAAAGTGGATCCGCGACAACGGTTTCGACAAGCCGATCGGGAAATAGATGATCACCTTCGAAGCGGTCACCAAGACGTACCCGGATGGCACCGTTGCCGTCGACGACCTGAGCATGGAGGTGCCCACCGGCACACTGACGGTCTTCGTCGGGCCGTCGGGCTGCGGCAAGACCACCTCGATGCGAATGATCAACCGGATGATCGAACCCAGCTCGGGGACGATCACCGTCGACGGGCGCGATATCGCCGGCGTCAACCCGGTGAAGCTGCGGCTCGGGATCGGCTACGTCATTCAGAGCGGCGGACTGATGCCGCACCAGCGGGTCATCGACAACGTCGCGACGGTGCCGGTGCTCAAGGGCGAATCGCGACGCACGGCGCGTAAGGCCGCCTACGAGGTGCTGGAGCGGGTGGGCCTGGATCCCAAACTGGGAGATCGTTATCCGGCGCAGTTGTCCGGCGGACAGCAGCAACGCGTCGGCGTCGCACGCGCCTTGGCGGCCGATCCGCCGGTGCTGCTGATGGACGAACCGTTCTCGGCGGTCGACCCGGTGGTACGCGATGAGTTGCAGGCCGAAATCCTGCGCCTGCAAGGCGAATTGCAGAAGACCATCGTCTTCGTCACGCATGACATCGACGAGGCGATCAAACTCGGCGACCGGGTCGCCGTGTTCGGCCCGGGTGGCACATTGCAGCAATACGATGCTCCGGCGCGCCTGTTGTCCAATCCGGCCAACGAATTCGTCTCCGGTTTCATCGGGGCCGACCGGGGTTACCGCGGTCTGCAATTCCGGCAGGCGGCCGGGTTGCCGCTGCACGACATTCAGACGGTCAAAGAGGGCGGGATCGACGATCTGTCGCTGCAGCCGGGTGAGTGGCGGCTGGTGACCAGAGACGACGGCCGGCCATACGCCTGGCTCAACGCCGACGGTGTGGAGCTGCACCGCGGCGGAAGTTCGTTGTACGACAGCACAATCGCGGGCGGATCGCTGTTCGGACCGGACGGTACGCTGCGGCTGGCCCTGGATGCGGCGCTGTCCTCGCCGGCCGGACTCGGGGTTGCCGTCGACGACGACGGGCAGGTGATCGGCGGGGTCAAGGCCGATGACGTTCTGGAAGCGCTTGAGGCCCAGCGTAAGTCATGAATTATCTGCTGACCCATCTCGACAAGGCGTGGGCGCTGACGGTTATCCACCTTCGGCTCTCGCTGGTTCCGGTGGTGATCGGTCTGGCGATCGCGGTTCCGTTGGGCGCGTATGTGTGGCGCACCACCGCACTGCGCAGGCTGACCACCGTGACGGCGAGCATCATCTTCACGATTCCTTCGCTGGCGCTGTTCGTGGTGCTGCCGCTGATCATCCCGACCCGCATCCTCGACGAGACCAACGTGATCGTCGCGCTCACCCTGTACACCACCGCGCTGCTGGTGCGGGCCGTGCCCGAGGCGCTGGATGCGGTGCCCGCCCAGGTGCGTGACGCCGCCACCGCCGTCGGCTACACCAGGGTGTCCAGGATGCTCAAAGTCGAACTGCCGCTGTCGATTCCGGTGCTCATCGCGGGCCTGCGCGTCGTCGCGGTGACCAACATCTCGATGGTGTCGGTGGGTTCGGTCATCGGGATCGGCGGCCTGGGAACCTGGTTCACCGAGGGTTACCAGGCTGACAAAAGCGACCAGATCGTCGCGGGCATCATCGCGATCTTTCTGCTGGCGATCGTCGTCGACGTGCTGATCCTGTTGGCCGGCCGGCTCATCACCCCGTGGGCGAGGGTGAAGGTGAGCCGATGAACTTCCTGCATCAGGCGCTCGCCTACATCTTCACCGCCGCGAACTGGGAGGGGAAGGCCGGTCTGGGGGTGCGGATCCTCGAGCACCTGCAGTACACCGCGGTGGCCGTCGTCTTCTCGGCGCTGATCGCGATCCCGATCGGAATGCTGATCGGGCATACCGGTCGCGGCACCTTCCTGGTCGTCACCGGGGTGAACGCGCTGCGTGCGCTGCCCACTCTGGGCGTGCTGCTGCTCGGCGTGCTGCTGTGGGGGCTGGGGTTGCTGCCACCCACCGTCGCGCTGATGTTGCTCGGCATCCCACCCCTGCTGGCCGGCACCTACGCCGGGATCGCCAACGTCGACCCCGCGGTGAAGGACGCCGCTCGCTCGATGGGCATGACGGAGACCCGGGTTTTGCTGCGGGTCGAGGTACCCAATGCCCTGCCGCTGATCCTGGGTGGGCTGCGCACCGCCACGCTGCAGGTGGTGGCGACCGCGACGGTGGCCGCCTACGCCAGCCTCGGCGGGCTTGGGCGCTATCTGATCGACGGCATCAAGGTCCGTCAGTTCTATCTGGCCCTAGTGGGTGCTCTGTTGGTGACGGTGCTGGCCTTGGTGCTCGACGGCCTGCTGGCGATGGCGGTGTGGGCCTCGGTGCCGGGCAGTGGGCGTTTCCGGCGGATGCCGCAACCCCTGCTCGACGACGAGGTGAGTTTCGATGCGCAGGCACCCACATCACGGAAGGGCCGCAGTTCGCCACCTGGTTACGAACGGGGTGGTCCGTCGCATACGGTAGACGGGTGAGTGCAGCCAACGACGCGACAGAAAGCGCCTGGCCGGCAATCCTGACCTGGCGCGCACATGATGATTCGCGGATGGAATCGGCCCGGGTCCAGCTATCGGGCAACCGGATCAAGGCCTACGGCCGCATCGTCGCCTCGGCTGCCGCGACGAACCCCGCCTTCAGCGCCTCCTATGACCTGGTGACCGACGAAACCGGCGCCACCAAGCGGCTGTCCATGAGCGTGACTCTCGCCGAACGGGATCGGCAGCTGTCGATCGCCCGAGACGAGGAGAACATGTGGCTGATCACCGATCATCAGGGGCAGACGCGGGCCTCGTATGAGGGCGCGCTCGATGTCGATGTCGTCTTCAGCCCGTTCTTCAACGCGCTGCCGATTCGGCGGACCGGGCTGTACCGGCGGGCCGACTCGGTGAGCCTGCCGGTTGTCTACGTGAGTTTGCCCGACCTGACCGTGAGCCAGGCGACGATCAGCTACAGCAGCGTCGGCCCCGACGGCCGCGACGGCATCAAGCTGCACTCGCCGGTCGCCCAGACCACGATCACTGTCGACGCCGACGGATTCATCACCGACTACCCAGGATTGGCAGCGCGGATCTGATCACCCCGCCGGCGCGACCGGCGGCGGCCAGTTCTTCACGCCAGTTCTCCTCGCCGATGGCGATGGTCACGATCTGCGGGCGCGAGAAGCTGTCGTAGCGGGTGCGCGCAGCGTGGCCGCCCTCGACCAGTTCGGCCACCGAACCCTTCTGCGCCAACGAATCACGGGCCTTGGTCAGCAGCTCCATCGCACGGTCCAGAGCCGGCAGCAGTTGGTCGGCGTTGGCCTCGCACATCGCCCGAACCAGGTCGGGGGCGGTGGCCGCGACCCGGGTGCCGTCGCGGAACGAGCCGGCGGCCAGCGCGAACGACAGCGGCACCTCGGCGGCCGTCACGGCCAGCGCTTCGGCCAGCAGATGCGGCAGATGCGAGATGCTCGCCGCGGCGGCGTCATGCTCGTCGGACTTGGCGGGGACCACGACGGCATGGCAATCCAGGGCCAGATCCATGGCCTGCGCCCACACCTTCGCGTCGACGTGTTCGTCGACCCCGAGGACCCACGCTGCGCCGGTGAACAGTCCCGCGTCGCCCGCGGACCAGCCCGAGTGTGCGGTGCCGGCCATCGGGTGGCCGCCGACGTAGCGGTCGAGCAGGCCGGCCTTGCGGACTTCGTCCAGGACAGCGCCCTTGACGCTGATGACGTCGGTCAGCGGACAGTCGGCAGCGACGTCCTTGATGTGGCCGAGTAGGAGGGAGACCGCGGGCATGGGGACGGCGAGCACGATCAGCGCGTCACGGTCGGCGGCCCACTGCAGGGCTTCGGTGAGGTCGGTGGTGGCGGCGAAGCCGTCGAATCGGGCACCCTGGGCGCCCTCGACGGACCGGTTGTAGCCGAACGCTTCGCGGCCGGCGGCGACCGCCGCGCGCAACAGCGACCCGCCGATCAGCCCAAGCCCGAGGACGCACACGGGTGTCTTCGTCACCTGTCCAGGTTGGCACATCTCCGCGGCACAACCGATGGGTACCTGGTCAAAAGGCCTGATCAGCGACTAGCGTATGCGCCCATGGAAGCACAGCGGGCGCAGAACAGCCCGGGGTCGGACACCCCGGACGGCTTCGCCGTGGCCGTGGTTCGCGAGGACGGCAAGTGGCGTTGCTCGGCCATGAGTACGAAGGTGCTGACCAGCCTGAGCGCTGCCGAGACGGAGTTGCGAGAACTGCGCAGCGCCGGTGCGGTATTCGGGCTCTTGGACATCGACGACGAGTTCTTCCTGATCGTTCGGCCCGCTCCGGCAGGTACCCGGCTGCTGCTGTCGGACGCGACGGCGGCGCTCGATTACGACATCGCGGCCGAGGCGCTGGAGACGTTGGACGCCGACATTTCCCCCGAAGACCTCGAGGATGCCGACCCCTTTGAAGAGGGTGATCTGGGCGTGCTGGCCGATATCGGACTGCCCGAGCCGGTGCTCAGCGTGATTCTCGACGAGACCGATCTGTATGCCGATGAACAGCTCGGCCGGATCGCCCGGGAGATGGGTTTTGCCGACGAACTGGCAGCAGTGCTCGACCGCCTCGATCGGTGAGCTCCTCTGATTCTGAGCTGATTCGCGCGGCGATTTCTGCTGCCGGACTGGCTGGCGACGAGGACGTGCCGATCGGTGCGGTGGTGTTCGGTCCCGATGGCACTGAGCTGGCCCGAGCGGCCAATGCCCGCGAACAGCTGGGTGACCCGACCGCGCACGCCGAGATCCTGGCCCTGCGGGCGGCGGCCCAGGTGTACGGCGACGGGTGGCGGCTGGAGGGGACGACGCTGGCGGTGACCGTCGAGCCGTGCACGATGTGCGCGGGTGCCTTGGTGATGGCGCGGGTGGCGCGGGTGGTGTTCGGGGCGTGGGAGCCCAAAACCGGTGCGGCAGGCTCACTGTGGGACGTGGTGCGTGACCGGCGGCTGACGCATCGGCCCGAGGTGCGCGGGGGAGTGCTGGCCGACGAGTGCGCCGCGCTGCTGGAGGGGTTTTTCGCCCGTCAGCGCGATTTGGGTTAGCCCGGCTGCGACCCGTAAGCTCTTCGACGGTGGCGTGTCCGAGCGGCCTAAGGAGCACGCCTCGAAAGCGTGTGACGGGTAACCCCCGTCCGAGGGTTCAAATCCCTCCGCCACCGCCATAAGCCCCTGGACCTGAATTGGGTTCAGGGCTTTTTCGTGGGAGAGTCCGACCGGTGAGGCCTCAGGAGTACGACGGCGTCCGGCTGCTCCGACCGCTGCCGGAACACGACCTTCCTGTGGGTGCCCAGGGCACGGTGGTGATGGTGTATCGCGATGCGGGTCTTCCCTCGGCGTACGAGGTGGAATTCGCCGATGCCGATGGTGTCACACAGGCGTTGGTCACCCTCGGCGGCGACGACATTGAGGTGACGTGGCGGGCCGGCGGCTCGTAGTTCGCCGAATCACGCGCGCATTTTGGCTCTCTCGGTGAGAGTTGTAGGCATGGTGGGGAAAAATAACCGGACTCTGGTAATTGCAGCGGCGTGGGGAATTGGTCTTACCGGATGGATCACCGGAGTGCCGCAGGCCGCGGCCGATGATTCGGTATGCACGACGGTGGGCCAATATTGCGGGTTCTATTCGCCGACGCACAACATCGATTGCGAGATCAATACCGGCGGCCGAGTTGGGCAGGATGGGGTGTACTGCAAGACCGGCGACCCGGCCCAATCGGTGCAGATGGACAACAAGGGCGCATTCCAGACATGTGCGGGCCCAACGTGTCTTGGCGATCCGCCGCTGGGCATTCCCGATCTTGCCTACGGTCAGACGATGGCGCTGGGACCGTTCAAGTGTCTGTCTGAAGAGAGCGGCGTCACCTGCACTGCCGCGGGCGGCCGCGGCTTCATGATCTCGACCAAGGGTGTCGCGACAGTCGGCTGATGTCTGGGTGACTTGTCCGTCGGAGGGCTGTACCTAGACTCGTAGTCGTGGGTTCGCTGGACACGAATTACGTCTGATGCCAACCAATCCGCTACGCACTGCGCTCTCCGCGGTCGTCGGGCTTGCACTCGGTTACCTGGTCTGGCTTGGTGGAACCGCGATCGTTCTCGCGACGACACCCGTTCGGTACTGGGCGATTTCGGTCGCCATCCTCTTGGCTGTCCTGACCGCGGCCTCATTTGTCTCGGCCGTGCAAAACAAGCAGCCTGCCAAGGCGATGGCGTTCTGGCTCGCACCTGTACTACCAATTCTCGTCAGCTTGTACATGCTCATTGTGTTTGTGACATGAGCGCCATCCGCGTGGACTACTCGGAAGCCAACGGCAAATCGAGGCTTCACCACCCGCGAAATCATCGAGCGTCATCAGTACGTAGACATGTTGAGCCCGGTGGTGACCGTTTGTTCTCTCGTGCGGTGAGTACGTAGCTTGGCGCGTCGCTAGATAGCTCGGAGCGCTGCAATGGGGGTGTGGGGAGCTCTAGAGCGACCCGCCGAACGGCCTTCACCATATGAAACGAAGATTTCACCTGACATTCTGGACATCGGTCTGGTAGAAACAGATGTTTGCTACGTCAGATTGCTCAATGAGTGGTGAGGACCCACGATGGCCGAGTTCGTGCCTACAGTCGATCGCGCACGCTTGCGACAGATGCCGTTCTGGGTGGGGGTCGCCTTCACGGTCGGGTTCGGTACCGCGCTCGTGACCGGGCAGGCAGTCGCGCACGCGGAACCGAGCGCCGACTCCTCGGCCGGGTCCAAGACCTCCGCATCAGCGGGGCCTGCGAAGGCGACGGCGAAGCCGCGATCAGCGGTCGCGGGGCCGCGCAATGCCGTCGCCAAGGTGCCGGCGGCCGCAACGGTCCAAACCGTCAGCGCTCGGACCGTCAAAATCCCTGTGGCAGAGGTGAGTTCGGCCCGCATCACTCTTCCCGCGCCGCCCCCTCAGGTCCGCGCTCTGCTCGACGGGTTCGTGACTGCGCTGCGTCGATTGGGGCAGACGCTGGCCGCCAACGATGGCCCTGATCCGCAGGGCGGCTCGCCGAGAACCGGTACTGGTGGGACGCCGTCCACCCCACCGGCCGTCATCGGCACCGTCGTGGTCTACAAGCCGGGTGATGTGGTGCTGAGTCCCGACGGCAAGACCGCCTACACCACCACCACCCCCGGCACGCACTACCTCAAGGACGGGTACGTCGCGGTGATCGACACCGCTACCAACACGATCACGAAAACCATCAAGATTCCCCGAGATTCCAACATCGGCGACGTGCTGCATGACGCGCAGCTGGCAATCAGCCCCGATGGCAAGCGCCTCTATGTTCTCAAGAATGGGGGCCGGGTCGCGGTGGTGGACACCACGACGGGCACCGTCACCGCCGAGCTGAAAGCTGGTGCGCAGGCCATCGACATCAGCCCAGACGGCAATTTCCTCTGGGTCAGTCGTCCATTCGAGGAACAAGGCGTCACTCTCTGGGACCTCGGCACCAACACACGGGTCAAGTCGTTCACCACCGGGTCCACCTTCGACAGAAACCTGATTACCGTCACCAATGACGGCTTCCACGCCTACGTCAACGGCACATACAACGTCCAACTCGTCACCCTCGACGTCATCCCGTACCCGGGCACCGTCGTACTACAGGGGGACAAGTTGAGCCTGACACTCAACCCTGACGGCACTCGCCTCTACGTCGGTGACAGAGAATCCGAATCCGAGATGGACCCCCCGTTTCGCACCAAGACGTGGGGAATGATCCGTGTCGTCGACACCGCGACAAACAAAGTCATTCAAAACATCAACGTGAAGCACATACCTACGGGCGTCGTCTTCAGCCCGGATGGAACGCGGGTCTACATAGGGTTCGCCAATAGTCCCGGAATCGCGGTCATGGACACCGCCACCAACACGATCATCGGAACGATCGATGCTGTCAACGTGCGGACGATGACACTCAGCCCCGACGGGTCCCGGCTGTACGTGAGCAGCGGGAACAGCATCGTCGTCGTGTCGACCGCGACGGTGACGCCGGTCGCCTAGCCTCTCCGACCAAAGTGCAGTAGTCGATTACTCATGGTGGCCGGACTACCGCTGCATACGTTCGTGACATGAATGCACATGTCATGAGTCGCAGTCTGTTCGCAGGATTGATGTCCATCTCGCTGGCCTCGGTGGGCGTGGGTGCCGCCGGGGACGCGCGCGCGGACTGCGTGTCGTTCAGCGGCCTGTTCAGTCTTGGGAAAGGGTGCACCACAACCCAATTCGGCGACCTGGCCATTGGCCTGGGTTCATACGTGTCGGCTACCGCGAGCGGCGGTTTGAACGTCGCGATAGCCGTCGGTAGCGGCAGGTCCGCAAGTGAACTGATCGCCTACGCGGTCGGGGTTGGAAACGTCGCCACGAGTATTGGCGTGGAGACCGGTGCGACGGCCCAGGGCTACTTCAACACCGCGGTCGCGGCCGGCATCCCCGGCTACAACTTGGGCGCGCCCACCTATGGCCTCGTAGCGGGTACCTGGGACACCGTTGCTGAAGCCGATGGAATCCTCAACGCGGCGTACTCCTTCGGCGCAGGCAACATCGCATTCGCCGGCAATGGCTACCCATTCAACTCGGAGCCGCTGGGAGTCAACCTGGCGATCACGGTAGGCAATGGCAGCAACTCGTACGCCGGATACGCTCCCACCATCCTCCAGTTCTCCGCGGCGTTGGGAAACAACAAAGTCGCCGACGGCGGCATCAACAACACCAACGGCGGCCGTCCTGCCGCGGCAAGTGGCCGATCGGTCGAACGACGAGTACGCACCGGCGCGGTAAGCACCAAGTCCGATAGCTCGGCGGCTCCTCATCAATCGACCGGCCATCGGCGCGCTCGCACGCGGTAGACGGGCTGCCGTCCTGCGTGACTGCTGTGAATCGGCGGCGGCGCGCCGCGATTCCCAGGAACCTCACCTACCCTGGCGCTTTGGAGACGCAGCGCCGTAGACCAGGGGGTACGTGATCATGACAACCGCTTCGACCGGTCGACGCCGGATGCTCTATGCCGCAATCGGATTGGTGATCGCGGCGGCCCCGGCGGCTGCGGCGTTCGGCGCCACCCCCGCGCCCCGGGTGAGTGCGCAGTGCCAGGACAGCGACACCGAGGACAGCTTCTCGATGAACTGCGCCCCGACCGTCATCCCCGACACCAGCGATCAGCTCACCGAGGCCGAGGTGGCCGAGCCGGGCTTCAACGGCGGCGGCACCCACAGCAGCGGGGGCGGCGGAGGCGGCGGCCACCGCTGATCCGGCGAGGACGCGTCGCGTCGTGTGACAACCGGGTGTAATGGGCACACGGGGTAAAACCGACGCGGAGGTCCTCGATGGAGCTGATTTCGCCCACCGACTCGATGTTCTTGCTCGCCGAGTCGCGCGAACATCCCATGCACGTCGGCGGCCTGCAACTGTTCGAGCTGCCCGAAGGTGCCGGCCCGGAATTCCTGGCCGAGATCTATGCCGAGATGCTCACCTATGGCGATGTGCAGCCGACGTTCCGCAAGCATCCCGGTGAGCTGCTCGGCGGCATCGCCAACCTTGCCTGGTCCTTCGACAACGACATCGACCTCGAGTACCACCTGCGCCGCTCGGCCCTGCCCTCGCCGGGGCGGGTGCGCGAACTGCTCGAGCTGACGTCGCGGTTGCACGGCACCCTGCTCGACCGGCACCGGCCGCTGTGGGAAACCCACCTGGTCGAAGGCCTCAACGACGGCCGGGTCGCGGTCTACACCAAGGTCCACCACGCCCTGCTCGACGGCGTCTCGGCGATGAAGCTGATGCGCCGATCGCTGTCGCTGGATCCGCAAGACACCGAGGTGCGGGCGCCGTACAGCCTCGGCCCACGCCAGCGCACGAAAGAAAGGCGCAGTCTGTCGCCGGTGAGCCAACTCAGGCAAGCGGCCGGAACCGTCGCCGGCTTGGCCCCCTCGGCGTTGACGGTGACCCGTGCCGCGCTGCTGGAACAGCAGCTGACATTGCCGTTCGGGGCGCCCAAGACGATGTTCAACGTCGCCATCGGCGGTGCCCGCCGCGTCGCGGCGCAATCCTGGCCGATCAAACGCTTCGTCGCGATCAAGGACGCCGCCGGCGTCACCCTCAACGACGTCGTCCTGGCGATGTGCGCGGGCGCCCTGCGCGCCTACTTGATCGAGCAGGATGCGTTGCCCGACCGGCCGCTGATCGCCATGGTCCCGGTCAACCTGCGCTCCGAGGACGACCACTCCAGCGGCAATCAGGTCGGCAGCATCCTGTGCAGTCTGGCCACCGATGTCAGTGATCCCGCCCAGCGCCTCGAGATCATCCACGACTCGATCACCGGCAACAAGGAAGTGTTCCAACAGCTCCCCAGGCTGCAGCAGCTGGCCCTGTCGGCGTTCAATGTCGCGCCGCTGGCCCTGACACTGATCCCCGCGCTCGCGGCCGCCGCGTCGCCGCCCTTCAACATCGTGATCTCCAACGTGCCGGGCGCCCGCGAACCGCTGTACTGGCGCGGCGCGCGCCTGGACGGCAACTATCCGCTGTCGATCGCGCTCGACGGTCAGGCCCTCAACATCACGCTGTCCAACAATGCCGACAACCTCGACTTCGGGCTGGTCGGCTGCCGGCGCAGCATCCCGCACCTGCAGCGGCTGCTGGGACAGCTCGAAGACTCGCTGGCCGCGCTCGAGAAGGCGGTCGGGGTCTGACAACACAAAGAAGCGGCGGCGACCCCTCAGGGCGCCGCCGCTCCGTTTGGCCCCCGACTACGGGCAGGTGACCTGGATTTCGAACGGCTTGGTCACGGGCTGCATCGGGTTGGCCATGTCCACACCCGTCGCAGTTCCGCTGATCGTGTAGGAGTTGCCATCCTTCTTGGCGGTGGCGCTCGCGCCGCCGGGCACGCCCTGCGTGTAGCCCAGCGTCACACCGTTGACGTTGCCCAGGCCGACGGACTGCACCGTCGAACCGTCGGCGGACAGCACCGCCGCGATACCGGTCATCGCCTCGCCGATCGCGATGTTGACGTTGCCGCCCGCGGTCGCGCAGACGACCTGGCCCTGGACGTTCTGAGCCTGTCCGTCGATCGTCACCTTTGCGGTGCCGGCACCGGCGGTCGCGCTGGGGGACCCTGCCGCCGCGCTCGTTGTTGCCGCTGCCGACGTCGTCGCCTTGGCGCTCGTCGTCGACTCAGTTTTCTTCTCGTCCTTGGAACAACCGGACAGCCCCGCCACCAAGACTGCGGCGCCGGCGACGGTCACCACCAATCCACGCTTCACCGATGTCTCCTTATGTAGGCGTGATCCGTCGCCATTGACGGATCATCGAGGGAAAGTATGGTGCGCGAAATCCCGCTGGTGGCAGGAATGGACGAAATATTTGCCTGACGGCCAGCTGTTGGAAATTGACCCCCGGTATCGGGCAAATCGCGGACGGCACAGGGAAAGTCGGTATCTTGACCGTTATGCAGACGGTGCGAACACCCGACGAACGATTTGCTGAAATCCCCAATTTCCCTTATTCCCCGCACTATTGCGAGCTCGATGATGACGACGGCGGTCGCATTCGGGTGGCGTGGATCGAGGACGGACCCGCCGATGCCGACCCGATCCTGCTACTGCATGGCGAACCGTCCTGGTCGTTTTTGTACCGCACGATGATTCCGGTGTTGGTCGCCGCCGGACACCGCGTCGTCTGCCCAGATCTGGTCGGGTTCGGCCGGTCTGACAAACCCACCCGTCGCGAGGACCACACCTATGCCCGGCATGTCGAGTGGATGCGCGCGCTGGCCTTCGACGTCCTCGATCTGCGGCGGGCGACGCTGTTCGGGCAGGACTGGGGCGGCTTGATCGGGCTGCGACTGGCGGCCGAGAATCCGGACCGGTTTGCCCGCATCGTCGTGGCCAACACCGGCCTGCCGACCGGCGACTTCAACATGCCCGAGATCTGGTGGCGATTCCGCGAAGCGATCCAGACCTCCCCGAGCATCGACGTGGGGCGGTTCGTCGAGTCGGGCTGCCTGCGGCCGATGGCCGACGTCGTGCGCGAGGCGTACAACGCGCCATTTCCCGATGACAGCTTCTGCGCTGGGCCGCGGGCCATGCCCGGGTTGGTGCCGACGAACCCGGACGATCCGGCCTCCGCGGCCAACCGCAGCGCGTGGGCGGTCTTGTCGGCCAGCTCGACCCCGATGCTGGTGGCGTTCAGCGACGGCGATCCGATCACCGGCGCGATGGCCCCGATTTTCCAGCAGATGCCCGGCGCTCAGGGCCGCGATCACCCGACCATCCACGATGCCGGGCACTTCCTGCAGGAGGACGCCGGTGAGGAGCTGGCCGGACACATGGTGCGCTTCCTGACGTAAGGCGCTGGTTAGATACCTTCGTGCCCCCGTTCTTCACCGTCGACGCCGACCTGCCCGGCCGTCGTGGACGCACCGGGGTGATACATACGCCGCACGGCGACATCCAGACGCCGGCGTTCATCGCGGTGGGCACCAAGGCGTCGGTCAAGGCGGTGCTGCCCGAGACGATGCGCGAACTGGGCGCACAAGCCGTGCTCGCCAACGCCTATCACCTCTATCTGCAGCCAGGACCCGACATCGTCGACGAAGCGGGGGGCTTGGGCGCGTTCATGAACTGGCCGGGGCCGACGTTCACCGACAGCGGCGGTTTCCAGGTGCTGTCGCTGGGGGCCGGGTTCCGCAAGGTGCTGTCGATGGACGCCAACCGGGTGCAGGCCGACGACGTGATCGCCGAGGGTAAACAGCGCCTGGCACACGTGGACGACGACGGGGTCACGTTCATCTCCCACCTGGACGGGTCGACCCACCGGTTCACCCCCGAGGTGTCGATGCAGATTCAGCACAAGATCGGCGCCGACATCATCTTCGCGTTCGACGAACTGACGACGTTGGTGAATACCCGTGGCTACCAAGAGGAATCGGTGGCGCGCACCCAGGCGTGGGCGGTGCGTTGCCTGACCGAGCATCGCCGGCTCACCGCTGATCGGCCGGAGCGGCCGTCGCAAGCCTTGTTCGGGGTGGTGCAGGGCGCGCAGTACGAGGACCTTCGTCGCCAGGCATCCCGGGACCTGGCCAGCATCGTCGATGCCGAAGGGCGCGGCTTCGACGGCTACGGCATCGGGGGAGCGCTGGAGAAGCAGAACCTGGCCACGATCGTCGGATGGTGCACCGACGAACTGCCCGACGACAAACCGCGGCACCTCCTCGGGATCAGTGAGCCCGACGACCTGTTCGCGGCCGTCGCCGCCGGTGCCGACACCTTCGACTGTGTGTCGCCATCACGGGTGGCGCGCAACGCGGCGGTGTATGCGCCGACCGGGCGGTTCAACATCACCGGCGCGCGCTATCGGCGGGACTTCACCCCGATCGACGCCGACTGCGACTGCTACACCTGCGCCAACTACACGCGGGCCTACCTCCACCACCTGTTCAAGGCCAAGGAGATCCTGTCCGCGACCCTGTGCACGATCCACAACGAGCGGTTCGTCATCCGGCTCGTCGACCAGATTCGAGCCTCGATCGGCGCCGGCGAATTCGACGATCTGCGCGATCACGTCCTCGGTCAGTACTACGGGCATTCGACGCGTGCACAATAGGTAGATGACTGCTCCCGCCGAGCCGCAGGCACTGCTGCTGAAACTGCTCGACCCCGGCATCCGAGCCAACCCGTACCCGGTCTACCGGCAGATCCTCGACGGCGGCCCGATGCACATGCCGGAGTCCACCCTGCACGTGTTGTCCAGCTTCGCCGATTGCGACGAGGTGCTGCGCCACCCCGATTCGTGCAGTGACCGAATGAAATCGACCGCGGCGCAGCAGGCCGTCGCCGCCGGGGAACAGGTTCGCCCCTTCGGCCCGCCCGGATTCCTGTTCCTCGACCCGCCGGATCACACCCGGCTACGCAAGCTGGTCAGCAAGGCGTTCTCGCCCAAAGTGGTCAAGGGTTTGGAGTCGGACATCACCGGCTTGGTCGACGGGCTGTTGGACAAGGTCGACGACACCGGTCAGTTCGATGTCATCGAGGCCCTGGCGCACCCGCTTCCGGTTGCGGTGATCTGTCGGCTGCTGGGCGTGCCGATGGAAGACGAGCCTCAATTCAGTTCGGCGTCAACAATTCTGGCGCAAGGTCTGGATCCGTTTGTCACGTTCTCGGGCGAGACGCAGGGTCTCGAGGAGCGGATGCAGGCCGGACTGTGGCTGCGGGGCTACCTGCGCGAGCTGCTCGAGCAGCGGCGCTCGAAGCCGGCCGATGACCTGATGTCGGCGCTGATCTCCGTCGAGGAATCCGGTGACCAGCTCACCGAAGAGGAGATCGTCGCGACCTGCAACCTGTTGCTGATCGCGGGCCACGAGACGACGGTGAACCTGATCGCTAACGGCATCCTGGCGATGCTGCGCAACCACGAGAACTGGACCGCGCTGAGTGCCGATCCGGGCCGAGCTCCGGCCATCATCGAGGAGACGTTGCGTTACGACCCACCGGTGCAGCTGGCCAGCCGGGTCGCGGGCGCCGACATGACGATCGGCACCAGCTCAATTCCCAAGGGCGACATCATGATGATCCTGCTGGCCGCGGCGCACCGCGATCCCGCCGTCACCGAGCGGCCCGACGAATTCGACCCCACCCGCGGTACGGTCCGCCACCTGGCGTTCGGGCACGGCCCGCACTTCTGCCTCGGCGCCCCGCTCGCGCGGATGGAAGCCGCGGTCGCTCTTTCTGCCGTGACCAAGCGCTTCCCGGATGCGCGGCTGGCGGAGGAACCGACTTACAAGCCGCATGTCACGCTGCGGGGCATGGCCCGCCTCGACGTCGCCGTGAGCTAGCCGAACAGCTGCGCCAACCGATTCCGGTCCACTGAGCCTTTCGCGGTCACCGGTAGCTCGTCCACCGGTGAAATACGCTCCGGGACTTCGAACTTGGCGAGCCGGGACGCGCAGAACGCCTGCAGCGCCGCGCTGTCGAACGCGGCTCCGGATCGCAAGACGACCACCGCGGCCACCTGCTCGCCGTACTTGTCGTCCGGAACCGGGAACACCGCCGCCTGCACCACATCGGGATGGGCGAGCAGCACGTCCTCGACTCGCTCCGGGGAGATCTTCTCCCCGCCCCGGTTGATGATGTTCTTGATGCGGCCCCGAAGCGTCAGCACCCCAGCATCATTCACCGAGCCGAGGTCGCCGGTACGCAACCAGCCGTCGCCGAATGTCGACGCAGTGGCCGCCGGGTCGTTGAGGTAACCACGCGCCACGGCCGGTCCGCGCAACCACACCTCACCGGTATCGGCGATGCGCAGTTCGGCGCCGACCGGCGCCCCGACCGTCTCCAGCCGCGTCTCGCTGTCGGCGCCGGCACTCACCGCGCAGGCTTGATGCGTCGCCTCGGTCATCCCGTACGCCGGCAGCACCGGCGCGCCGAACGCGTCTTCCAGCCGCTGAGCCACCGCGGGCGGCAGCGGGGCGCTGCAGCTGCGCAGAAAACGCAATCGCGCGGCCGCTGCGGCACCCTCCGGCCCGACGTCCAACAACACCTGGTAGATCGTCGGCACCGCAGTCACCCACGTGGCTCCCGTCGCGGACAGCTCGCCGAAGAACGTGTGCGGTGAAAAGCGCGCCTTCTCAGGCAAGCCCAGCGTGCCGCCGCTGGCCAGCGTCGCCAACAGGCCGGCCACCAGACCATGCCCGTGGAACATCGGCATCACCGCGACGGTGGCATCGTCGGCACGTAACCCGTAGGCGGACACCACGTTGTTCATCGCCGCGGCCAACGCATCATGGGTCCACGGCACCATCTTCGGCTTGCCGGTCGTTCCCGACGTGAACATCACCATCGCGTCATCGGGAGTGATGCCGATCGCCGACGGATCCCTGCCCTCGGTCGGGGCGCCGCTCACGGTGCAGTGCGATCCGTCGACGCCAAGCCTGATTTCCGGGGCACCGTCCAGCACCTCGGCAGGAGCGTTCGTCAGCACCGCCCGAGCACCCAGCCGTTGCATCCGGTCCTGTTGTTCGGCCACAGGCAGGGCCGGATCCAGTGGCGCCACCACGAGCCCGGCCCGTGCGGCACCGAGCAGACCGACGACGTAGTCGACGGTGTTGGGTGCCCGCAGCCCGACCACATCCCCGGCAGCCAACCCGGTGCCTCGCAGCGCAGTGGCAGCCTGCTCGATCAGATCGGCCAGCACCGAGTAACTGACGGAACGGTTCTCGGCGGTGACGACCAGCGCAATCGCCGCCGGGGTGGTCGCGGCGGTATGCGCAACCAGGTCGCCCAACAACATAATCGGCCTCCGGTCAGATGACGTGTGCGGTCTTCAGGCCCTCGATCTGGTCTGTGCTGTAGCCGAGGTCGCTGAGCACATCGATTGTGTGCTCTCCCAGCAGTGGTGCGCCGGTGATTGTCGGGGTGAAATCGGAGAACTTCACCGGGCTGCCCACGGTCAGATACTTTCCACGCTCCTCCTGCTCGACCTCGACGACCGTGCCGCTGGCCCGAAGCGCTGGGTCGTAGGCGATCTCCTTCATGCTCAGCACCGGTGCGCACGGCACGTCGTACTTGCGCAGGATGTCGACGGCCTCGTACTTCGTCTTGTCGGCCAGCCACTTCTCGATATCGGCGAAGATGTCGAAGATGTGCGGCTGGCGGGCCTCGGCGGTGCTGTAGGCGGGGTCGTCCGCCCACTCCGGCCTGCCGACCGCCTCGCACGTCCTCGCCCAGTTCTGCTCCTGGATGGTGAAGTAGATGTAGGCATTGGGATCGTCCTCCCAACCTTTGCATTTGAGCACCCAACCCGGTTGTCCACCGCCGCCGGCATTTCCGCCCCGCGGCACCGAATCGCCGAACGGGGTGTTGGGGTACTGCGGGTACTCCTCGAGGTAGCCGACCGCCTCCAGACGTTCCTGGTCGCGCAGCTTCACCCGGCACAGGTTCAGCACCGCGTCCTGCATGGACACCGAAACCTTCTGTCCCACACCGGTCTTCTCCCGCGCCAGCAGGGCGGTGAGGATGCCGATCAACAGGTGCATACCGGTGTTGCTGTCACCGAGCGCAGCCGAGCTCACAGTCGGCGGGCCGTCCCAGAACCCGGTGGTCGACAGGGCGCCGCCGGCGGCCTGCGCGACGTTCTCGTAGACCTTGAGGTCCTTCCACGGCGACTCGTCGTTGAAGCCCTTCACCGAGCCGAAGATCAGTCGTGGGTTCAATTCGTGGATGTGCTCCCAGGACAAGCCCATTCGATCGAGAGCGCCAGGGGCGAAGTTCTCCACCAGCACGTCGGCTTCGCGGATCAGCTTCTCCATCACCTCCAGGCCCTGCGGGGTCTTGGTGTTGATCGCCAGTGAGCGCTTGTTGCTGTTGAGCATCGTGAAGTACAGGGCGTCGTGGTTGGGGATGTCGCGCAGCTGGTGGCGGGTCACGTCACCGCCGTCGAGGCGCTCGACCTTCAGCACGTCTGCGCCGAACCAGGCCATCATCTGCGTGCAGGCCGGACCGGCCTGGACACCGGTGAAGTCGATCACCTTGATACCGGAAAGCGGTTGTGGGGCTTGCGTGTTCATTGGTCTTCCTTTCAGGCCTGGGTCGGCTGCAGCGCGCTGCGGGGGTTGAGGTTGGTCAGGTGGCCGCTTTCGGTGCCTGCGGACGGATCCAGTTGGCAGTCGATGAGTGCGGGTCGGCGCGAGGCCACGGCGGCGGCCAGCGCACTGGCCAGTGCGTCCGGGGTGTCCACGTGGTAGCCGGTGCCGCCGAAGGCTTCGATGAGCCGTTCGTGGTGGGCGCGCGGTGCCAGCACAGTTGGCTCGGGGTCGGTGCCGTAGGGGTCGACGCCGTCGCCGCGGTACACCCCGCCGTTGTTGAGGATCACGACAGTGATGGGAAGGCCATAGCGGCAGATGGTTTCGATCTCCATCCCGCTGAACCCGAACGCGCTGTCGCCTTCGACCGCGATGACCGGCTGGCCGCTCTCGACTGCCGCGGCGATCGCGTAGCCCATACCGATGCCCATCACACCCCAGGTGCCGCAGTCCAGGCGGTGTCGCGGCACCCGCATGTCGACGATGTTGCGCGTCATGTCCAGGGCGTTCGCGCCTTCGTTGACCAGATACACCTCGGGGTGATCGCGGATGAAGTCCCGGATCGGTCGCAGCGCGTTGTAGAAGCGCATCGGCTGCGGGTCCTCGGCCAGCCGGCGGGCCATGCTCGCAGTGTTGTGCTCACGCTTCTGCGCCAGCTCGGCCGGCCATGCGGAGGGACACGTGACCGGCTGCCGCTGCAGGCCGGCATCGAGTGCACCGATGACCGAGGTGATGTCGCCGGCCAGCGGGACGGTCGCCTGGTTGCTGTCGAATTCGGTCGGGTCGATGTCGATCTGGATGAACGTGGTGCCACCGGCCCAGTGCGGCGATTCGCCATGCTGCAGCAGCCAGTTCAGCCGTGCGCCGACGAGCAAGACCACATCGGCGCGTGACATCGCCAGTGAGCGTGCGGCGGCGGCTGAGAGTTCATGGTCGTCGGGGATCAGACCCTTGGCCATCGACATCGGCAGGAACGGGATACCGGTGGTTTCGACGAACGACCGGATCTGCTGGTCGGCCTGTGCGTAGGCGGCGCCCTTGCCCAGCACGATCAACGGCCGCTGCGCGCCGGCCAGCAACTCCAATGCCCGCAAAACAGCCTCGGGGGAAGGGGATTGGGCGGGCGCCGGATCGGTGATCTTCCACAACGTCGCGGCGCCGGCCGCTGCGCCGATCGTCTGAGCGAGAACGTCGCCGGGGATGTCGAGGTACACCCCGCCCGGGCGACCGGACACCGCGGTGCGGAACGCCCGCGCGATGCCGCGCCCGATGTCCTCGACCCGATCGACGCGAAAGCTGGCCTTGGCAAGGGGTTTCGCGATCGCCATCTGGTCGAGCTCTTCGTAGTCACCGCGCTGCAGATCGACGATGGCCCGGGTGCTGGACCCGGCGATGTGGACCATCGGGAAGCAATTCACGGTCGCGTTGGCCAGGGCGACCATGCCATTGAGAAAGCCGGGTCCCGAAACCGTCAGGCACACACCGGGTTTGCCGGTCAGGAAGCCCGCGGCGGCAGCAGCGTGGCCGGCATCGGATTCATGACGGAAGCCGATGTAGCGGATGCCCTCGGCTTGAGCCAGCCGGGCGAGATCGGTGATCGGAATGCCGACCACGCCATAGATGGTCGCGACATCGTTGAGCTTGAGCGCGTCGACCACGAGGTGGAACCCGTCGGTCAGTGGACCGTCTTGCACGTCAGGCGAAGTCATGGTTGAAGTGTGCTCGCCCGCACTCGCCTGGGCTAGAGCGCTAGCTGCACATTCGCGGGTAGGGCTAGCCCCCAGAGGGCAGCGGGATGTTCACGCTGATCGTCGTTCCGGCGCCGGTGGCACTGACGATGCCGAGGCGTCCGGACAATGCCTCGACGCGGTCCTTGAGCCCGATCAAGCCGGACCCACCGCCATGGCCGGCGCCCCCGATGCCGTCGTCGGCGATCCGCAGCGCCAGCTCGGTGTCGGTCACCCGTGCCCACACGGTCACCTCGTCGGCCTGCGCGTGTTTGGCGGCGTTGGTGAGGGCCTCGGCGACCACGTAGTAGGCGGCGACCTCGACGGATTCGGGCAGCCGCCGGTCGACATCGAGGTCGAGGGCGACCGGGACCGCCGAGCGCCGGGCCAGGGTCTTGATCGCCGGTCCGAGACCACCCCTGGACAGGATCGCGGGGTGAATGCCCCGCGAGAGCTCCTGCAGGTCGGTATGCAGCTGGGCCAGGCCCTCGATGATCGCGCCGAGCTGTGCGCGCAGCTCGGGCAGTTCCTCGGGGACCGAGGCCTCCAGCGCCCGCAGCTCCAGCCCGAGCGACACGATGCGCTGCTGTGCGCCGTCGTGCAGGTCGCGTTCGAATCCGCGACGGGCCTGGTCGGCGGCCGAGACGATGCGCGCCCGGGAGGCCTGCAGCTCGGCGCTGATGCGCATGGCCTCGGCCGCGCGGAGCCGGGCCTGGCCGACAAGCACGTTCGTCAGCACCGCCAGGGTCAGGAACACCACCACCGCCGGGATCAGGCTGCCCGTGCCCTCGTTGACGTGGAACCACACGTAGGCCATCGCGCTGGCCACCGAGGTGGCCACCGCCAGTCCGAAGCCCCACCCCGCCGAGACCACCAGGACCCCCAGCAGGAAGATCGCCCCGAAGGCGTTGTCGGGGGCCACCCTTTTCAGGAGATGCACGATCGCGGTCTCCGCGGCGATGAACGCGATGGCGGTGAGCACGCCCCACACCAGCGGCGGCGGGGTCGGGCGGATCAGCAACGCCAGCAGGCGATCACGTGTGGGTGTCATGGTTTGGGATCGATGGTAAGGGGCATCCGCCGATCGGGTACCTGCAAAGCGAGCTTTACCGCTAGCAGCAATGCCAAGCCCCGACCGGTTCTGCCATCCTGAAACACATGTTCGGCTTGGGAGGTTCGCATGCGCTGTTTGATCGTCGATGACAGCGCTCAGTTCCGCACCACCGCCAGCACGATCCTGCAGCGCGGCGGCATCGCCGTGGTCGGCATGGCCTCGAACACCGCTGACGCCCTGCGCAGCTATCAGGAACTTCGGCCGGATGTGACGCTCGTCGACGTCGATCTGGGAGCCGAAAGCGGATTCGACGTCGTGAAGGCGCTGCACGATGTGGGGGCGCCGGCGTCCGCCATGATCCTGATCTCCACGCATGCCGAAGCCGATCTCACCGACTTGATCGCCGTGAGCCCGGTATCCGGCTTCCTGCCGAAATTCGCCTTCTCCACCCAGGCGGTCCGGGAGTTGGTCGGACGCCCCTAACTGGTTGGGGCTCAGAGTGATTCGAGATAGACGATCACCGCGCGCACCCGGCGATGGTCGTCGTTGGTCTCCGGCAGGTCCAGTTTGGTCAAGATGCTGCGGACGTGCTTTTCCACCGTGCCCTCGGTGACGAAGATCCGTCTGCCGATTCCGCCGTTGGACAGCCCTTCGGCCATCAGCGCCAGCACTTCTCGTTCCCGACTGCTCAGCGCGGCAAGCGGGTCGTTGCGCCTGCTGGCCGACACCAGTTCGGTCACCAATGCCGGGTCGATCACCGACGCGCCGTTGACGATGCGGGCCAGTGTGTCGAGAAAGTCGTTGACGTCGGTGACCCGGCTTTTCAACAGATAGCCGATCGCGTGCCCGCCGGACAACAACTCCAGCGCATGGTCGACGTCGACGTGAGCCGACAGCACCAGGATCGCGGTGCCGGGCGCCTCGTCCTTGATGAGCCGGGCCGCGTCGAGGCCTTCGGTGCTGTGCGTGGGCGGCATCCGGATATCGGTGATCACAAGCTCAGGGCGCTCCCGGCGCACCAGCTCCAGCAGCTCGGTGCCGTCACCGGCCTGCCCGACGACCTCGAGGCCCGATCTGCTGAGCAGGCTGGCCAGCCCCTCCCTCAGCAGCACATCATCATCGGCCACGACCACGCGCGTGCCAGACATCCGTCCTCCTGCGGTATTACCGCTAGCCGGTAGTGGACATGGCGGTCAGCGATGACGACATTGCCATGTCGTTCCGCAAAGGTAACTCTAGGCATGGGTTTTCGTTCAGCGAAGGAGATCGGCAATGCAAATCTCGGGCAACACCATCCTCATCCCCGGATCCACCAGCGGTATCGGGCTGGCGCTTGCGCTCGCGCTGCAGGCCAAAGGCAATACCGTCATCGTGGGCGGCCGTCGCGCCGATCAACTCGAGGCCATCACCGCCGAACACCCCGGATTGGGTGCGGTGCGCATCGACATCAGCGATCCGGCCAGTATCGGGCAGGCCGCTGATCAGGTGCTGGCCGATTACCCCGACCTCAACGTGGTGATCGCGATGGCCGGCATCATGACGATCGAGGACTGGCATCATCCGGCCTCCTTCCTCGAGTCCGCTGAGGCCATCGTCACCACCAACGTGCTCGGACCGATCCGGCTGATCGCTGCGTTCGTCGAACATCTGCAAAGCCAACCGGATTCGACGATCGTCACGGTGTCTTCCGGGTTGGCGTTCGCGCCGCTGCGGGTGACGCCGAGCTACAACGCCTCGAAGGCGGCGATCCACATGCTCAGCGAGTCGGTGCGACTGCAACTGTCCGATACCAGTGTCAAGATCGTCGAACTGGTGCCGCCCGCGGTACGCACCGGACTGCTGCCCGGGCAGGAAAGCAGCGAATTCGCCATGCCGCTGCAGGAATTCGTCGACGAAGTCGTCGGATTGCTGGAAAGCCAGCCCGACGCGCACCAGATCCTGGTCGAGCGGGTGAAGTTCCTGCGCTACGGTGAAGCCCGCGGCGACTACGACCAGGTGGTGGCGACGTTGAATGCCGCTGACCCGCACGGGAATTGAATGACCATCAGCTCAATTCCTCGATGACCGCCTGAGCGGCGCGCTCGCCGGCGTCGACCGCCCCTTCCATGTAGGCGCTCCAGTACGTGGCGGTATCGGTTGAGGCCCAGTGGATCACGCCGATCGGCGCGCTCAGGGCCGGGCCGTATGCCGTCCACACATGCGGGCCGAGATTGGCGTTGTAGCAGCCACGCGTCCATTGCCGATCCGCCCATTCGCCGTCCACGTAGAACTCCGGCTTCGCGGCCTTACTGCCGTAGTGGCGCACCAGTTCCGCGGTCAGCGCCGACCGGCGCTCGTCCTCAGGCAGTCGCCCGAAGGTGCGGGCCTGCTCGCCTTCCAGGAACATCAGGATCACGCCGTGGTCGTCACCGGGCAGGCAGGTGTCGTTGGACATCCGGGCCGGGCCGACATCGGAAATGAGCTGGCCGTTCAAACCGTCGGCGCGCCAGAAGGGTTCGTCATAGACGAAGAACGCCTTCATCGACGAGCCGTTGGGCAGCCGCTGGGTGAGCTGATCCCGCATCCCGGAAAGCGGCGGGTCGTACATGATTCGGCCGGCAAGCGTTGGCGAGATGGCGACGATGACGCGGCGGCCGCGGGCCACCAGCCCACCGCGGCAGCTCACAGTGACGCTGTCCGCGGTGTGCTCGATGAGCTGAACCGGAACCTTGAGCACGATGTGATCGGTTATCAGCGCGGCCAACCGGCGCGGGATCTCGCTGGTGCCGCCGACGAAGCGGGTGGTCTGGGCGCCGCCCTCGGATTCGGCGAACAGTTCGGAGGTCACCCCGCAGGTCTGGATGGTGAACAGCAGATGCAGGAAGGACACCTCGGCGGTGGGCACGGCCAGGATCCCGACCGTGCAGATCTCCAGCAGGGTGCGGGCGACCGGTGTCAGGCCCTGGGCGTCGTACCACGCGCCCGCCGTGATCGAATCCCACTCCGCGGCCCGCGGGGCCAGCCAGGGCGCCTCCACCGGAACCTCGACGGCCAACTCGTCCAGGCGACGCAGCACGCGTTCGAGTTCGGCCAATTCACCGGCGAAGCGGGCGTGAAACTCGCTCTCCCGCAGTACCCCGGAGCCGACGAGGTCATAGGACGTCTCGCCGTCCTCGAACTGCGGAAAGGTCTCGACCCCCAGCTCGGCCGCCAGCGCGAACATCCGCTCGTGGGTGTCGCCGATCCACTGGGCACCGAGTTCGACGGGCAGACCCGGGGCGACCTCCTCGGTGAGGATGCGTCCGCCGACGCGCTCGTCGGCCTCCAGAACCACCGGTGTCAGTCCGGCCTCCAGAACCTTGCGCGCGGCGATCATGCCCGAAAGCCCCGCCCCGACAATCACGACGTCCGCGTCGATCTCCTGCTGCTTCGGCATGCAGGACACTGTGGCACAGGCCGAGTCGGGCTGCGATCAAACCGGTTGATATACCCACGGTTCGCGGGGGAGTTCGGCGGGGTCGAAACGCTCCAGCAGATCGGCCATGTCGGTGGCCGGCCAGCCCAGCGACTCGGTGATCATCCCAAACGCCCGCGGCACGCCGAGTTCGGCCAACGTCACCGCGCCGTCGCGCTTGGCCAGCCGCTTGCCCTCGGAGTTGAGGACCATCGGCACATGGGCGTATATCGGTCGTGGATAGCCCAACAAGTCGGCCAGGTACGCCTGTCGTGGCGAGGACGACAGCAGGTCGTCACCCCGCACCACCTGGTCGATGCCGGATAACGCGTCGTCGACGACGACGGCGAGGTTGTAGGCAGGCACCCCGTCGCCGCGACGCAAGACGAAATCGTCGACCACGCCGGTGTAGCTGCCGTGCACCAGATCGGTGACCGTGTACTCGGCCGTGTCGGCGCGCAGTCGCAGGGCGGGCGGGCGACCGGCCGCGCGCTTGGCGGCACGTTCGGCATCGGTCAATTCGCGACAGGTGCCGGGGTAGGCGCCTTCGGGGGCATGCGGTGCGCGCGGAGCACTGAGGATATCTTTTCTGCTGCAATAGCATTCGTACGCCAAGCCGCGGTCGGCCAACCCGTCGATCACCGTGTCGTAGCGCTCCCGCTGCCGGGATTGCCACTGTGGCTGGTCATCCCACGTGACACCGATGGCGGCCAGATCGGCCAGCTGCTGATGTGCCACGTCGTCGTGGGTACGGTCGTCGAGATCCTCCACCCGCACCAGGAAGCGCCGCCCCGTCGAGCGCGCGAACAGCCACGCCAGCACGGCCGTGCGTAGGTTGCCGATGTGCAGGTCAGCCGACGGGCTGGGGGCGAACCGGCCCGCGCCCGACGCCTCGCGGGTCACGCCCGCAATCTAACTCAGGTGTGCACCGTAACCGAAGTCTTGGGCTCGACTTTCGCCGAACGTGCCGGCCGGGGTCGGATCACGTTGATCGGCCACCAGAACCACCGCCCCAACAGGGCGGCGATCGCCGGTGTCATGAACGAACGCACCACAAGGGTGTCGAGCAGCAGCCCGAGACCGATCGTGGTGCCGATCTGGCCGATGATCCGCAGATCGCTGACCACCATCGACGACATGGTGGCGGCGAACACCAACCCGGCCACCGTCACGACGCTGCCGGTGCCACCCATCGCACGGATGATGCCGGTCTTGATGCCGCCGGGCAGCTCCTCCTTGAAGCGGGCGACCAGCAGGAGGTTGTAGTCCGAGCCGACCGCGAGCAGAGCGATCACGACCATCGCCTGCACCAGCCAATGTAGCTCGATGCCGAAGATGTACTGCCAGAGAATGATTGACAGCCCGAAGGCCGCGCCCAACGACACCAGGACTGTTCCGACGATCACCAGCGCCGCGACCAGGCTGCGCGTCATCACCACCATGATCATGAAGATCAGGCACAGCGCCGCGATCCCGGCGATCAGCAGGTCGTATTTCGAACCGTCGTCCATGTCCTTGAAGGTGGCCGCGGTACCCGCCAGCGAGATCGTGGCGTCCTCCAGCGGGGTGGCCTTGACGGCTTCGATCGCCGCGACCTTGATCGGTTCGACGTGTGAAATGCCTTCGGGCGAGGCGGCATCGCCGCGATGCGAGATGATGAACCGTACCGACTTACCGTCCGGCGACACGAAACTCTTCATCCCACGCTGGAAGTCGGGGTTGTCGAACACGTCCGGGGGCAGATAGAAGGAGTCGTCGTTCTTGGCGTCATCGAAGGCCTTGCCCATGGCCGTCGAGTTCTGACTCAGCTCTTCGAGCTGGTTCCACATGCCTGACATCGTGCTGGACGTCGTCAGCATCATCTGCTGCATGTTCTTCATGGTGGTGATCATCGGCGGGACCGTGGCGAGCATCTCCGGCAAGAGCCGGTCCAAGTTGCCCATGTTCGCGATGAGCTTGTCCGTTGTGGCGGTCATCGTGTCGACGCCGTCCATCGTGTCGAATATCGAACGCGTAGACCAACACAGCGGGATGTTGTAGCAGTGCGGTTCCCAGTACAGGTAGTTGCGGATCGGCCGGTAGAAATCGTCGAAATCGGCTATCCGGTCCCGTAATTCGTGGATGATTCCCTGTAGTTCGGTCGTCTGGCCGACCATATCGTGCGTCACGCCGGTCATTTGGGACATCAGGTCGTACATGCGCTGCATCGTCGCGACGGTGGTGCCCATCTCGTCGGCCTGCCGCTTCATATCGGCCATCCGGTCCTTCATCAGCTTCATGTTCTGGACCATGCCGACGTTCTGCATGCTGACCAGGAAAGGCAGAGATGTGTGGGCGATCGGCATACCGTCGGGGCGGGTGATCGTCTGCACCCGTGCGATACCCGGAACCCGGAAGACCGACTTGGCGATCTTGTCGATGACGAGGAAGTCGGCCGGATTGCGCAGATCGTGGTCGGCCTGGACCAGCAGGATTTCGGGAGTCATCCGGGCCTGGCTGAAGTGGCGGTCGGCGGCCTGAAAACCTTCGTTGGCGGGGATGTCCTTGGGGATGTATCGAGTGTCGTTGTAGCTGGTGCGGTATCCGGGAAGCGCGGCGAGCCCGAGAAGGACGATGGCCAGCGAGCCGACGAGGATCGGGCCGGGCCAGCGGACAGTCGCCGCGCCGATCTTGCGCCACATCCGGATCCGCATGGTGCGCTTGGGTTCCAGCAGCCCGAACCGGCTGCCGACCGTCACGACGGCGGGGCCCAGTGTCAGCGCGACGGCGACACCGGCGACGATGCCGGCCGCGCACGGGGGACCCAGCGACTGGAAGAAGGGCAGTCGGGTGAAGCTCAAGCAGTACGACGCGCCGGCAATGGTGAGGGCGGATCCCAGCACCACGGGGGCCGTGCCGTTGAACATCTCGTAGTAGGCGGCCTCGCGGTCCGCACCGGCCTGGCGCGCTTCCTGATAACGGCCGACCAAGAAGATCGCGTAGTCGGTACCCGCTGCGATCGCCAGCGAGACAAGCAGATTGACGGCGAACGTCGACAATCCGATGACCTCGGAATAGGCCAGTGCGGCCACGATACCGCGCGCCGCCGCCACCTGCACCAACACCGTCGCGATCAGTAACACCACCGTCACGATCGACCGGTAGAAGAACAGCAGGATCACGATGATCACGGCGAAGCTGACCAGCGCGATCTTGGCCATGCTGTGGGCGCCGGCGGACTCGATATCCGACTGCAGCGCAGCAGGTCCGGTCACATAGGGCTTGACTCCGGGTGGCGGCGGCGTGTCGGCGACCGCCTTACGCACCGCGGCCACCGACTCATTGGACTGGGTCGTCCCCATGTTGCCGGCCAGATTCAGCTGAACGTAAACCGCCTTGCCGTCGGCACTCTGCGCCGCCGCCTCGGTCAGCGGATCGCCCCAGAAGTCCTGGATGTTTGTGACATGGGTGGGGTCGTCACGCAGCTTCGCAATGATGGTGTCGTAGTAGTGGTGCGCGTCCGGGCCCAGCGGTTGATCGCCCTCCAACACGATCATCACGACGCTGTCCGACTCCGATTCCCCGAACGCCCGGCCCATCCGCTCCATCGCCTGCGCCGACGGCGCATCCGGCGTGCTCATCGGCACCGACCGCATCTTGGCGACGGTTTCCAGAGGCGGCACCGCGATGCTGGACACGACGACGATGCCCAGCCAGCCCAGGATGATCGGGATGGCCAGTCGCCGGATCCAGCGGGGCAGCGGCCGCGGATCCCGCAGCGATGGCGGTGATGTCATGCCGACTTCACAAAGCAATAGATGTAGGCACTCACCGCGTCCGCGGTCCGTTCCATCTCGACCTCTCCATCGGCGGTGATGCGGCACCCGATCGAATCGCTGTTGCCCTGCGCCAGAACATTTCCCGCCATCGCGGGCGCGTTGGTGACGATCTCCACCGACCACGGCAGCGTTGCGCCGTTGACCTGGTGCGGGGCCCCGGTGTCATCGAGATAGTTGATGTCGGCCACCGTCCCTGGCGGGCCGAAGACCTGGTAGACAACGCGTTTGGGATCCGACTTGCGCTTTTCGTCGGACATGCTGCCGGCATAGGTAGGAAGCTGATGGGAGCCGAAGATCCCGCGCACGCGCGACACCGCGAACACGCCGGCGGCGAGCACCACGACGAGCACAAGCGGAATCCACGCCCGCTTGGCGGCGGAAAGAATGCTCATACCCGACCAGGTGCGTCGGCGGCGATCTGCCAGCCGGCGCTGGTCTGCTGCTGACGCCAGAATTCGGCGAATCGCCCACCGAGCGTGGTGAGTTCGTCGATCGCTCCCTGCTCGACGATCACGCCGCCGTCGACGAACAACACCTGGTCGGCGTTGCGGATGGCGTCGAGGCGGTGGGCGATGATGACCCGGGTGCGTTGATGCGGGTCGTCGCTGATCGCTTGTGTGATCGAAGCCTCGTTCTCGGTGTCCAGCGCGCTGGTGGCCTCGTCGATCAGCAGCACTCCGGCGGGCTTCACCAAAGCCCTTGCGATGCTGACGCGTTGGCGTTCACCGCCGGACAGCGCGGTGCCCGCTTCGCCGACCTTGCTCAGCGCACCGTCGGGCAGGCGCTCCACGATGTCGTCGACGCGGGCCAGTGCCATCGCGCGGTGCATCGTGTCGTCGCCGGCGTCGGGATGCCCGACCCGGATGTTGTCGGCGATCGTTCCGTCGAACAGGTACGGGTGCTGGAACACCACGCTGACCAGTGCGCGTCGCGCCTCGGCGTCGAGTTCGGTGATGTCGGTGCCGTCGACGAGGATCTGCCCGCGCAGTGGGGTGTGCAACCCGGCGATCAGCGACAGGATCGTGCTCTTGCCGGAGCCGGACGGCCCGACGACGGCGGTGGTGGTGGCCGGTTCGAGGGTGAAGCTGACGTCTCTGAGCACCTCGGTGTCCCCGTAGCCGAACCCAACCGAGCGGAATTCGATTCGGGGCGCATGGGATTCGCCACCTGGTACCTTCCGGCCTGTGGCCGCCGTGTCAAGTGGCGCGGAGGTGACGATGTTGAGCCGGTCCAGCAGTCCGCGGGAGGACTCCATGGCGCCGGAGAGATCGGCCAGCACGGTGAACGGCTCGAGGAACCGCACCATCACGATCGTCAGTGCAACGGCCGCCGGTGCGCCGAGGTCACCGCGCAGGGTCAGCGTGGTGATGGTGCCCGCCAGCAGGATCAGCGCGATCTGGCTGGCCACGCTGAACAGAAGTTGGCCGGGGATCTGGAACAGCAACAGCCGCTGAGTCGCTCCGCGTACGGCGCCGATGGCTTCACCGGTCTGGCTGCGGGCCGCGGTAACGCGGCGGCTGGCCCGCAGCGCCTGCTGGGTGCGCGCGAACTCGACGAGGCGTTCGGTCAGCGCGCTGTGCGCGGCCGCGTCGGCGGCGTCGGCCGTGCGGACCAGCCGTTGACTCGCGGCGAGCGCACCGAGCATGAACGGCAGCGCGATCGCGGCGGCCACCCCTACCGGCCAGGAGACCAAGAAGAGTCCGACGGTGATCGCGGCGGGCAGCAGCAGGGCCCCGAGGAACGGGCTGAGCAGGTTGGCGACGAATCCGACGAGATCGGGCGCGCTGGCCGCGATGGCCTGGCGGGCCGTCGCAGTGTTGTCGGCGGTGAACCACCGAAGCGGAGTTTCGGTGAGCCGGTTGGCCATTGCGTGCTGGGTGGTGTCGGCAAGCGTGAAGCCGATGCCGAATCCGATCCGCGCGAGCGTCATGTCGATCACCCAGCCGCCGGCGGTGACGGCGGTCAGCGCGCCCACCCAGGGCCACGCGTCGGCCGGGTGCGGGCTGAACAGTGCGACCAGGAGCGGCACGAGCAGCAGCGCGCTCGCCGCGCGCACAATCACTGAAATGAGTGACAGCACAACGTAGGTGGTGAGGCGCCCGCGAGCGTCGGCGGGGACCAACCGGATCAGGCTGCGGATCATCGGGCGGCCTCGCTGGTGGCGGGCGTGCCGGCCAGTCGGCTGTCCCACAGCCGACGGTAGCGGCCGTCAGACGCGAGCAGCTCGGTGTGGGTGCCGATCTCCGCGATCCGGCCGTGGTCGAGCACGGCGATCTGGTCGGCACCGGTGATGGTGTGCAGCCGGTGTGCGATCACCAGCACGGTGCGATTCCGGATCAGTGAGCTCAGTGCCTGTTGCACAAGGTATTCCGATTCCGGGTCGGCGAACGCGGTGGCCTCGTCGAGGATGAGGATCGGGGTGTCGGCCAGCAGCGCGCGGGCGATCGTCAGGCGTTGCTTCTCGCCGCCGGACAGCTGGCTGTCGGCCCCGAGGATGGTGTCGTACCCCCTGGGCAGCCGCAGGATTCGGTCGTGGATCTGGGCGTTGCGCGCGGCATTCTCGATCTCATCGGTGCCGGCGTCGGGGCGCGCGAGCGCGATGTTGTCGCGGACGGTGCCCGCCACGAGCTGGACGTCCTGGAACACGAATCCGACTTGCGTGTAGAGCTCGTCTGGGGTCAGTGACCGGATGTCGCGACCGTTGATCCGGATCGCGCCGGTGTCCACGTCGTGGAACCGTGCGAGCAACGCTGCCAGCGTCGATTTGCCCGAACCGGACGGGCCCACCAGCGCGGTCACGGTGCCGGGACTCAGGGCGAGCGTGACGTCGTGGATGACCGGGACGCCGGGACGGTAGCCGAAGGTGACGGCGTCGAACGCCACCCCGACCGTGGCCGGCGACGCCGGCCCATCCTGCGTGCCCAGTTCGGTCTCGTCGAGCGCCACCGCAATGCGCTTGGCGGCCTGGGTGCCCTCCCTGATACCGCCCAAGCCGTAGGCGATGCCCAGTAGGCGGCTGCCGAACGTGGTGCCCAGCACCAGGAATGGCAGCAGCGTGGCCGGGGCCAGCCAGCCGGACACGACGAACCCGGTGCCCGCCGTGATGATCAGCCATAGGAACGTCGATGGCCGGGTGACTAGATCCATG
Source organism: Mycobacterium sp. BK086 (assembly GCA_004362315.1). Classification (GTDB taxonomy): domain Bacteria; phylum Actinomycetota; class Actinomycetes; order Mycobacteriales; family Mycobacteriaceae; genus Mycobacterium. The sequence goes on along the minus strand of SNWL01000004.1, from coordinate 611,615 downwards.
AACGTCTTCTTGCCGATGAACGGCCGCTGCCATTCGTTGAGGAAGGTGATGTAGTCGTCCAGGCGCCTGCGGAATGACGACGCGGCCGCACCGCCGAAGACGCGGATGACCGGCTGGCCCTCCAGGAATGCCGCCGACTCACCGTTCATGCGCTCGGCCCACGCCGATGCCTCGGCGATCTTGGGCCCGCTCTGATACACCATCGTCCAGGTGGTCACGATGTAGACGAGGATCGGCAGGAACAGGATCAGCGCCATCGCCCAGTCCACGGAGAACAGGTAGATCAGCACCGCGATCGGGGCCACCACGGCGGCCACCGCATCGCACACCGCGTGCGTCACCAGGTAGTGCAGGGACAGGGTGTCGTCCTGGATGAGCTTCTTCACCGAGCCGGAGCCGCGATCGGTGAACCAGCCCAACGGCATTCGCGCGAGCTTGTCCAGCAGGCGTCGCCGCACCTCGGCGCTGAAGCGCATATCGACCACGTGCAGCCACAGGACCAGAACCGCGCCCAGCGTGGTGCCGGTGGTCAGCAGTATCACGAACACCGTGACGGTGCTCCATACCCGGGAGTGGTCCGCGCCGCTGAGCAACAGTTGCGCCAGCTCGACCAGCACCACGAACGGGGCCAGCTGCAACAGAGTGAGCAGCGCCTGCAGCACGCCCGCGACGATCAACTGCGACTTCACCGGCGCCAGAAGGTCTTTGCCCGCTTGCGAACGCCACTTGCCTTTGGCAACGGCGGGTGCCGGTACCGCCGCTGCGACCTCCGGCGCCGTGGCCTCGTCGTCGCGGGTGCTGCCCATCTCGCGACCCTGCGTCCAATACGCCTGGGCCTTCAGGTCGGTCTTCGGGAACCCGAAGGTGTCTTTCAGACGCTTGCGCAGATGCTTGAGCGCACCGGCCTCGGGCCCGGCCCAGGCGGTCCAGTTCGACCAATCCCGGTCCTCGATGGCCGCGGCCAGTGAGGTGTCGTCCGTTCGCGTCACCCAGTGCAGGCGGCGGCGCGGATGCTCGGTGAGCGGGATGAGTTCGTCGTCGTCGCAATGGCGCTCGAGGTACACCTCGACGTCCACGTCGGGAGGGAGCGTCGCCACGATGGAGTTGATCGCCGGAATCGACGCCGAATCACCGATCAGTAGGAAGCCCGCGGGCAGCTCGTCGGGGACTTCGAACCGAGTCGACCCCAGTGACACCACGGGGATGGTCATGCCCGGCTTGGCCGTCGATGCCCAGGCGCAGGCCGGTCCGGCGGGCTCGTGCAGCACGACGTCGACGGCGAATCGGCCCGCATCAGGGTCGGCCCACACCAGGGTGTAGGCGCGCTGGAACTCGGTCTTTCCGCCGTCGGGATCGGGGAACCAGAACCGCAGCCAGGCCGTCGGCCCGACACTGACGTCGGAGAACACGGTGGGTGACGACATCGTGATGCGGACGCAGTGCGGTGCGATGGAGGAGACCTGCTCCACGGTCGCGACGTGATCGCGCCCCCCGAAGCCGCGCAGCATCGCGCCTCCGATGCCTCGTCCCATGTCGGTGTCCTCTGCTCCCAGGCCTGCGGGTAGTTAGCTTAACCTAAGCTAACTACCCGCAGGCGGCCCCGGTCCTCCCACCCCGGGGAAATCGCAGCGGAATTGGCTTACCCGACGCGCGTGCAATTAAAGGACGCGAATAATTCTCAGCCGACCGCTTATTTCGGCCATTCGCTAAGGCAAGACTAACCGAATTCGACCGAAGTCAGCCTAGCCTTATCTTATTTGCCCACAACGGTTCACGTGTGCCAATGTTCAAGCAACACAACCCGTCTGACCACGATAGTCGGCGCATATCCGGCGAATATGTATTACGTTCTTCCAATACGGCATTGATTGCGGTTCAGCGATACTTGACAGGAGAAAGTCATGCAGGGCGACAGCGAGATTCTCACTCTCCTCAATCAGCAGTTGACGAGTGAACTGACCGCGATCAACCAGTACTTCCTGCACTCGAAGATGCAGGACAACTGGGGCTTCACGGAGCTGGCCAAGCACACCCGCGACGAATCGTTCGACGAGATGCGCCACGCCGAGCGCGTCACCGACCGCATCCTGATCCTCGACGGGCTGCCCAACTACCAGCGGATCGGCACGCTGAACATCGGCCAGACGATCCGCGAACAGTTCGAGAGCGACCTCGCCCTCGAGTACGAAGTGGTCAACCGCCTGAAGCCGGCCATCGTGCTGTGTCGCGAGAAGCAGGACTCCACGACCGCCAATCTCTTCGAGGACATCGTGGCCGACGAAGAGCACCACATCGACTACCTCGAGACCCAGCTCGAACTGATGAACAAGCTCGGCGTGGAGCTGTACTCGGCGCAGTGTGTCTCGCGCCCGCCGGGCTCACTCGACTAACGGGCCTCGAGCCCTGGGATGATCTCGCCGAGGCTGAACGTCAGCGGGCGTTCCAGCTGTTCGTAGGTGCAGGAGCGCGGGTCGCGATCCGGCCGCCAGCGGTTGAACTGCGCGGTGTGCCGGAAGCGCTCGCCCTCCATGTGGTCATAGCGCACCTCGACCACCCGCTCGGGCCGCAGCGGGACGAACGACAGGTCCTTGCCGGCGTTCCACCGTGAGCCGGCATTCTTCTGCGGTGTGCGTTCGCCGGCCTCGTGGGCGGCCCAGTTCCACGGGTGGCCCTCGAATTCGGTTACCAGAGGCTGTAATTCGGTGAACAGCCGGCGGCGCTCGGCCATCGGGAAGGCGCCGATAACACCCACCGACGCCAGCATGCCGTCGTCCTTGTAGAGACCGAGTAACAGCGAACCGATCGCGTCCTCGCCCGACTTGTGCACCCGGTACCCGGCGACCACGCAGTCGGCGGTGCGCTCGTGTTTGACCTTGAACATCACCCGCTTGTCGGGCTGGTAGGTGATCGTGAGCGGTTTGGCGATCACCCCGTCCAGACCGGCCCCCTCGAACTCGGAGAACCACCGCTGCGCGACCTCGGCGTCGGTGGTGGCCGGTGTGACGTGAAACGACGGACCGACGTCGGCCAAGGCCTGCTCGAGCGCGGCGCGCCGCTCACTGAACGGCCGTCCGGTGTAGTCGTCGTCGCCGAGCGCGAGCAGATCGAAGGCGACGAACGCCGCCGGTGTCTTCTCGGCGAGCATGCGCACGCGGGAGTCGGCGGGATGAATGCGTTGTTGCAGAGCCTCGAAGTCCAGGCCGGCCTCGGTGGCGATGACGATCTCGCCGTCGATCACGCATCGGGGCGGCAGCTCGGCCAACGCCGCGCTGACCAGCTCGGGGAAGTACCGCGTCAACGGCTTTTCGTTGCGGCTGCCGAGCACGACGTCGTCACCGTCGCGAAAGCACACCGATCGAAAGCCGTCCCACTTCGGCTCGTAAGAGGCGTCGGGCGGCATGGCGGAGACCGCCTTGGCGAGCATCGGCGACACCGGCGGATTGACGGGCAGCTGCATCGGTTCATTCTTACGCGTGCCGGGCGGTAGCTTCGGAAGGGTGGCGACCAAGGCTGAAGAGATCGACGTCGACGGTGTCGCCGTCCGGCTGACCAACCCGGACAAGGTGTACTTTCCCAAACTCGGGTCGAACGGCACCAAGGGGAAGCTGGTCGAGTACTACCGCACCGTCGGTTCCGGCCCGCTCTTGACGGCGCTGCGGGACCGCCCGGCGCATCTCCAGCGTTTCCCGGACGGCATCGAGGGCGAGGAGATCTACCAGAAGCGGGTCCCCGAGAAACATCCGGAATACCTGCAGACCTGTCGGGTCACGTTCCCGTCGGGGCGTACCGCCGACGCGCTGAAGGTGACCCACCCGTCGGCCATCCTGTGGGCCGCCCAGATGGGCACGGTCACGCTGCACCCGTGGCAAGTGCGCTGCCCCGACACCGAGCACCCCGACGAACTGCGGGTGGATCTCGACCCGCAACCGGGTACCGGTTTCGCCGAGGCGCGCACCATCGCCGTCGACATCCTCAAGCCGGTGCTCGACGAGCTAGGACTGGTCGGCTACCCGAAAACCTCGGGCGGGCGGGGCGTGCACATTTTCGTGCGCATCCGGCCGGACTGGGATTTCATCGCGGTGCGACGGGCCGGGATCGCCCTGGCGCGCGAATTAGAGCGCCGCGCACCGGATTTGGTGACCACCTCGTGGTGGAAAGAAGAGCGCGGCCAGCGGGTGTTCATCGACTACAACCAGAATGCCCGCGACCGCACGTTCGCCAGCGCCTACTCGGTGCGGGCCACGGCGATCGCCACTGTCTCGACGCCGCTCACCTGGGAGGAGCTGGCGAGCGCCGACCCCGACGACTACACCATGGCCACGGTGCCGGCGTTGATCGCCAAGCGCGGCGACCCGATGGCCGACATGGATTCGGTTGCGCAGTCGATCGATCCGCTGCTGGAGATGATGGCCGCTGATGAGGACAACGGTCTCGGGGACCTGCCCTACCCGCCGAACTATCCGAAGATGCCGGGGGAGCCGCCGCGGGTGCAGCCGAGCAAAAAAGTTGCTGCTAACTGGGATGATGCTGGCAATCCGAAATAGTCAACCACTAGCACAGCGTCAACTCACCCGATAACCTATTCGGGTGCCTGAGACGCTCGAATCCTTACGGAGTAGCTTCTATCGCTCCCTTCGCGTCGCGGGCAAGGCGGACCGCACGGTGGCGCTGTACGGGCAGAGCATCACGTACTTCAGCCGGTGGCTCGTCGAGGAGGGCCACCCAGTAGACGTCGTCAGCCTGAACCGGGACATGGTGCTGGAATGGTTCGACTACCTACGAGGTCGCGATCTGGCCGCTGGGACGATCCTCACTCGGTGGCGTGGGCTGCGACGCTTCGTCAACTGGCTACTCGCCGAGGACATCATCGACAGTGACCCCCTTGCCGGCATCAGTATCGACAAGCCGGAGCCACCTCCCGTTCCCGTATTCACGGACGACGACCTCGCCGCGTTGATCGCCGCCTGCAAGGGCAAGGGATTCATGGAACGTCGCGACGAGGCCATCATCCGTCTGTTGATGGATTGCGGGATCCGTGTCTCGGAGGCGACCGGGATCGAACTGCCCGACCTTGACCTGGACGGCGAAACTGTCCGCGTCACGGGGAAGGGTTCGCGCACCCGCAACGCGTACTTCGGCGCCAGGACGGGGCAGGCGCTGGACCGCTACCTCCGTGAACGCGCTAAGCACCGGCACGCATCCAGCTCCGCGCTGTTTCTCGGTGAGCGCGGACGACTCACGGCAGACGGCGTACGTGAGAGGCTCAAAGTCCGAGCTGCGGCGGCGGGTCTAGATCCGGAAGCTGTGTTCCCGCACCGATTCCGCCACACCAACGCTCACGACTTCCTTCTCGCGGGCGGCCAAGAGCGAGATCTTAAGCGGCTCATGGGCTGGCGGTCTGACACGATGCTGGAACGGTACGGCGCCAGCGCTGCCGACCAGCGAGCTCGGGAGGCGTCACGCCGCCTCAGGCGCGGGGACCGAGTCTAACTTGGCCGGTTTGGATCGAGTCAGTGCACTCATGTACAGTCTGCACCGGCTCCTTCGTTAGACACGTACAGCATTGAATTTTCCTCCTCGGAGGACGTGCCTAGACAGACCACCAATGAGCCTCAGGTGGTCTGGTTCAGCACGTCTTACACGAGGTGTATGTGTTCACCAGTTCAGAGCGGACGACCCGTTCTACGATTGCGGCCCACGAATCATGGGCAAAGACCGATGACCGGGCGGCTCGTACGTTGCCCGCACGCAGGGCGTTCTTCGACAGTTTCGAGCGCTTGGTAGACCCTAAAGGCGAACTGCCGCCGGAGGTTCGGGCACTTCGCGCAGAACATGCGCGTAAAGCGCACTATGCACGCTTGGCACTTCTTAGTGCACAGGCGCGCCGGCGACGACGAATGGCGCCACGACCACGACCAGAGGGCGGCACTGAGCGGACTGGTGCCGATGCGTCCGTCTCGCCGCCGGTCGGCGGTGCAGCGTGAAAAGTCGCTCGGGGACGGTCAAACGACCGAATCACGTTGCTGCGGAGACGATTCGCCAAGCTACCAGGTGGGACATCGTCAAGCACATCTATCTGTACGAGGGGTTGTGCGACCGCTGCGCGGCGCAGGCCGCGTGGGGGCATCAGCACAACGGCGGCGGCTGGACAGGACTGCGTCCACCGTGTGAAGCCTGTGTACTCGTCATCGCCGGATTTCCTGAGTCGACGGTTAACCCGCAGTGGCGGAAGTTCAAGCGCCCGCAGGGTCATACGCGGAACTCTGTCGCACCCTTAGCCCCTGGAAGGGCAGTGGAGGACATCCACGATCCGCACAGTGGGCCGGAAGGGGGTAACGCGTGATCGGCGAAGAGGTATTGGACGTCGGGTTCGTGCCGATCAACTGGTCACGTCTAGACGCGGTAGTAGCGGCTACGGCGGTGATCCCCGGTCTGCTCAACGAAGGGGAATCAGGCTCTCTCGTTGCGCAGGCGGCCGCCGGCAAGTCGCTGCTGATGCTGGAGATCGCGGTCGGGTTGGCTTCGGGAGCAACGGTGCTCGGGCAACCACCCCGCGAGCCGATCACCGTGCTGTACGTCGACATGGAAAATCCGGTAGCGGAGTTGGCCAACCGGCTGCGGCGAATGGGGCATAGTCCAGCAGACCTCGCGGGCCGACCGCTGCACTACTTCTCCTTCCCCGACCTGCCTCCGCTGGACACTGCCGCAGGCGGCCAACGAATAGCGCTCGCCGCCGAAGTGTACGAGCCGCAACTCATTGTGCTCGACACCATTTCGCGCCTTGTGGAGGGTAAAGAGGACAGTGCAGACACCTGGCGCAACCTGTACAACTTCACGATGATGCCGCTGCGTCGGCAGGGGCGGACCGTTCTGCGGCTCGATCATCAAGGGCACGATTCCAACAAGGGGGCGCGGGGTTCGTCGGCGAAGCGCGACGACGTTGATGTGGCCTGGATTATGAAGCGCGCCGGCGACGACATCGCGTTGAGCCGTGACAAAGGCCGGGGACTCGACCACCCTGAGAAGATCTATCTGCGCCGCCATGCAAACCCGACGCGCCACCTTCCAGCCACCGCCAACGACAAGCTGGCCGAATGCATTGAGGCGCTGGACAAGCTGCACGTCCCTCTCGAAGCAAGTCGCGACGTTGCCGGAACTGCACTGCGCACCAGCGGCTACTCATTCCGGAACGACGTGATCGGACCAGCACTCAAAGCGCGGCGGTCGTCCGCGTCCCCACCGGACGAACCGACGGAGGGACGAACATAACCGCAGCTAAAGCCCCCGTGCTCTCGTCCCCGCCCTACCTCCCCCTAGAGGGGAGGGGGCAGGGGCGTACCGGAGCAGACGACAGGGCCATGCCGTAGCAGGTTAGTGGCTTCCTGGCCTACACCGGGCATGGTGGGTTGTAGGACGAAGGGCCAGCGAGCGCTGCGTGCTGCAGCGGGTTCCGATGGATTGGCGGGTATCTTCTGCAGCTCGCCGGCCGGTTCCCGATGAAAGGTTCGACAGCACTGGGTGATCGCGCTGTCACCTTCGGTTGTTGCAAATTGCATTTTGGTGACGACGCAATCGGGGAGGGATTGACCCGACCTGGTCAGTGACCTCACAGTGAGGGTGAAGTTTCGACCCACCCCCGGTGGGACGGTGGAGGCGTCGGGAATCGACCCGCATTGTCAAGCGGTGCCGACCCGAACGGAGCGACTCTGGTCTAATGGTATTTCGATGCGAGAAATTGTGTGTGGCAAGTGGTTTCGCACCGCGCATCGCCGAAATAATACTTGCTCAGAATGCAAAAGGTGTTCTCTCTCGAAATATGTTCGAGTGCAGGACATTTGAAGGTGGCCTGTGGGGTGGGTCGGTCCAACGAATCGGCCCACCCTCTACCCGCCCGGCCAAGGCGGTCTGGCCCTGTTCCACGGACCGGCGTCTACCCCCGAATATTGCCGCCCGACCCGGTAGGTGATGACAGCTTCGGGGTCAAGCAGCAGCGTCGGTGCGCTGCCGAGGTCGTAGGGGTCGTGTACTTCGTTTGCGGCGGCTGGATCGTCAACTGTGGCGCAGTCTTCTCGGCCTAAGAAGAGCACATACGTGCTATTTCCGGTCTGGGCGCTCGGGAGTGCGATGCCGTCTAACTTCGGCTCGGGGACCCATCGCAGGTATTCGGTCAGTAGCTGAGTCGGCGCGTACTCAACGTGTTGTCGTTCGTCGGGGATGACCGGCGCCGTGATGTAGCTGACGAAGGAGGTCAGGAATCGGGCCATCCGGGCATGTTCACGCTTGTCTAGGCAGAACGGGGAAATAGCTCTGGGCGATCTGGTCAAATCAAGAATTCGGAGTTCCCGCGTGTTAGTGAACTTGCCGATTACTGCAAGCGGTTCGATACCGTGGCCGGCGATTTCGGCAAGCGCCGTTTGGGGGTCGCCCGACGCATAGAACAGTGCGACTCCTGCTGGCGACATTCGATTTGCTGACCTCGCCCGCCTTCGGGGAGCAGGTCCCAAGTCGTCACTGTGTCGCCTAAGACTACCGGCGTCCTCGCATAGCCGGCCACGGTAGAAGGCACTCCCCATGGGTAACTGCGTCACGAGGCCGAGGTCTGATTCGACGTAGAGGAGTACTGAGTTGAGGAAATTGGCCAGCTTGCCAGGTGGGTCGCCGGTGGCGCCCAACCCGACGATCATCCGAGACTCGTGCATGGCAATTTGCATAAATTGGGTCCATGCGAATTCGAGGCCGTCGACATCACCGTCTGCGAACCAGGATGTCCATGAGTCTTCGTAGCCGATGGCGTCGCTGATCAGCTCGTTGATGGCATCAACGTGATCGTCTTCGAATGCCCCAACGGTGATGTCGGCGACGACATCCCAAGTTTCATCCTGTGGTCCGACGAGCGAACCGTCCTCGCTGTCGCGTGGTAGCACTGCGCTCGCGGGAGTGTAAAAGTGGCGGACGGTTTCGGCTACTACGTGCATGAGTTCTTCCACCGGTACCGCGAACGGTGTCCCAGCGTCCGAGGCCTCTGCCCGGTCGCAGATTCTGCATTCGTAGTCGGCGACGCTCTCTTCGAGGCGGGACACAAGACAGGCATCGGTAATGTGAGCCAGGCAGATACCACCGTCGACCTCACCGAATCCACGCTCGCTCAGATCAATCTGTCGATTTTTCATCACGCCCATCAGGTCATCGAATCATCCAGTGGATGCGGTGTGGTGGAACATGGTGAGCGAGTTCGTCCGAACGACGCCCTTGGTTCGGAACTGCGGCCGCTGCTGAGAGCGGCCCACCCATTCGACGGCTTCTATTCCGATGCATCCGGCACACTAGTTGTCTCCGAAGTGGTGTCGGTTTGTCTAGCCGCCGTTGGGTTCTCGGATCTCCGCAGCCGAACTGTTGGTACCGGCACATCTCTGCGAGCCTGACTATGCCACGGGGTCGCTTTCGTTTCCATTATTTCTGATTGCCAGTACACCGCTCGCTCTGACGTGACACCGGGTCCAACTGGCCCTGGAGCGTACTTCAGATGATCAAGGCACTGGCGCAACCTCTCCGTCGCTTCGAAATACTTGGCGATGTTGCGGCTCTGATAAGCGATGTCTCCGAATGTGAGATGGCGCGGTGGGTCATCGACACTGAGAACCCACGACGGCCCGCCGTCCACGGAGAAGTCCTGCATGGGCAATAGGATCACCCAGTCTGTTGCATTCACTTCGGCTAACGCGACGAGTAGCTCATGGTCGGCGCCGGCGAGAAAGGACGACACAGCTTGCAGGCGCGAGTTTCGGATGTCCATCAGGCTGTTGATCAACTCAATGGGTTCAGTACCTAGAATGTAGTAGCCGTAAGGGATTTGGTTGCAGAGCTCCTGTACGTCGTATTCGCAGGGGTCCCTGACTGCGTCGGCATTCGCCATCCACGCGAGCTCCATGATGAGGTTGTGACCGCTCCACGCCGCGATACTGAGGGCCGGCCAAGCGATGCGGTATATGTCGCCTAAACGCCTCGCGCGAGGGCGTTCAATTATCACCCAGTTGAATACCCAAGCGCCCACGTAGGCAAAGGCGACTGCCGCGACGAAGACGCCAACCTCGTATCCGAACGGAATTATCTCGTGAATCCTCTGCAAGCAGGTCACTGCGATGGCAGTGATGCTTGCGGTCGCGAGCAAAGTACGGTCGTTCAGCACCCGATCCGCGAACCTGCGCAGTCTTGGCAGGTTCCGTTGGGTACTGCCAGACGATGCGGTGACGATCTGCGCTGTCGACATGACTTCGAAGGTTAGGTCTCTTCAGGGTGTCAGGTTCACCAAGTCGGCAAACGGAGGCTGCAGATTGGGCCCACTGGAAGATGGTGATCGGGGTTGAACTCCCCTGCAGCGGGCCGGGACGGTGCCAAACCAGCCTGCCGAATCCTCGTCGTCATGACGTGGCACGAGTCTCAAGTTTGTTTTTTATAAATGTTTAACGCTCTTAAATCGCTCAATGACTTACTTAGGCTCACCAGGCTTTTTGCGGCATTTTCCGACTCTTTAGAATACGCTTCGACGTTCTCTTTGATATCGCTGAGAGCCTCCCTCAGCTCAACGAGTTCGTCGATGAAATCTTCGGGGACCTCTGCGGATAGCCATTCGTGCCAGCAGGTTTGGCACTCCTGACCTCTCCGGAAATAATGGATATCGTCATGCTCTTTTCGATAGAAGCGCTGGCCAGATCTCGCACCGAGAGATGATGGACCTACGGATTTAACGACACGTATGGTTTCACATTTGGGGCACCATTTCTGGGTTCCGCCTTGGTAATTTCTCACTTCTCCTCCATATGTGTCTCAACCGAACGCGTTGGTGAAGCAGCACCGGGGTCTGCCGTCAGCGCACATCGTGAATGGCGCGTCAATTTTGTGCAAGGGGTCACAAGCGTTCAGTTCTGGAACTGATCGCCCTCGACGCCCCCGATACGGGCATGGCACCGCTCGGTGGACGTCAAAAGGGCGCCGGGCTGAACTTGGCAGGCGGAGTGTCTCAATTCTTTGGAATTGAGGCGGCCAGATGAGATCGTCGACAGCACATATAGCCCCATGTCAACTTGTCTCAAAAGATGGCTCAGAATGATTGTCTCATATTGAATGTTTCTGGAACTTTTGAGACGCTGGATGTATGGCAATCAGCACCGCTCCGACCACGACCGCAGCCGAACTCGGCTATGCCAGGGTTAGTACTGGCCATCAATCTTTGGATCAGCAGATTGACGCACTTACTGCGGCTGGAGTCGGTGCAGACCGCGTATACAGCGACAAGTTGTCGGGAACGTCGACGCGTGAGCAGCGTCCAGGTCTCGACGCGCTCCTAAACTACGCGCGCGCAGGAGATGCCATCGTCGTTGTCGGCATCGACCGGTTAGGCCGAAACGCAGCGGAAGTGATGACAACAATCCGCGATCTTGGGGAGCGCGGGATCGTGCTGCGTTCGCTTCGTGAAGGTATAGACACATCGAACGCCACGGGCCGCATGGTGGCCGGTGTGTTGGCCAGTCTCGCCGAGCTCGAGTTGGAGCTGGGTCGAGAACGTCGGTCAGCAGCGCGGGAAGCGCGTCGCGCCCGTGGGCAAGCCATCGGTCGTCCGAAGGCGCTTGATGTCACGAAAGCTGCTCTGGCTCAACGTATGCACGCGAGCGGCGAGCCAGCTAGCACGATTGCCGCTGCTCTGGGCGTTAGCCGGGCGACTGTCTATCGCTGTCTGAACGAGCGGTCTGGAACGAACTGACTGCCTGCGGGCTGAAGCGGTGAAGGTCAAATCTCTGGACCGTCAACGAGATTGCGACGTCATCAGGCTGATTTCCCCTCGACAAGACTTTGATAGCCAATTAGCTCAGGGCGCATCACAGGCGTGGCCGTGCTGCCTGTGTATGCGCCCGCGCGTGGTGGTAGTTGGCGAACTCGGGGGACGGTCAAAATCGCGTCCCGCGACGTTGATCGTGATGTCGCCGCTAAAGGCGTGTCGCGGAATGAAAGTGTGGCGCGCAGGCGATAATCCCAATGTGTCAGATGGGGTCAAAGGTGCAGGTGATACGCCTACGCCGATACGATTCCTTCTCGATACGAACGCATTTATCGCTCTTGAGCCCTTTGCAGGACAAATGGAACCTGGGATGGGTCCAGCGGCTATGTTCATGCGTCTGGCCATGAAGCAGCGCCATTACATCTTTGTTCACCCTGCCAGTCGCGACGAGCTTGCCGAGGGTAAGGATGCCGTTCGCGTAAAGCAACGGCTCGCTGAAATTGACAAGTTTGAAACCGTGGCTGAGACGCCAATTCATTCCTCTATCGACACTGAGCTTGGAAGCGTCGAGCCAAACACGAACGACCACCGCGACCGTCGCATCTTGGCGTCGCTGCATGCAAACTCAGTCAACTTCCTTGTCAGCGACGACAGCCGGCTGCGGAAGAGGGCTGGCCGAGTGGGTGTGGGGGAGCGAGTTCTGACGCTCGCCGACGCGGTGGCGATGCTTGAGGGCTTCGAGCCGACAGCTATACCTCCACCGCCCCAAGTCGACAGCGTGCCGTCTTACGCGCTCGACGTGGAGCAGGAGATTTTTGCAAGCATCCGTGCCGACTACGACGACTTTGATGCGTGGATAACGAAAGTGCAGGGAGACTCAGGCAACCGCGAGTGCTTTGTTGTCCAGGAGAACGGCAAGTATGCCGCGATAGCCATCGTGAAAGTGAGCGAACAGGACTGCCAATACGGGTTCACGCAGCCGGTCAGCAAGATATCAACCTTCAAGGTGGCGCAACAGTTCTCAGGAAACCGCTACGGCGAATTGCTGCTGAAGGCCGTTCTTCAATCACACCATGACCACCACGTTGGCAGTGCGTACGTGGAGGTCTGGGACCGTCATCAACCTCTGATCGAGTTCCTTGGCCAGTTTGGCTATGTCGCTGCAGGGCAGTCACCGAGGGGCGAGATCGCGCTGGCGAAGGTGTTCTGGCCGCGCGATGAGGCGTTGACTCCGCTGGACTATCACATCCGCTACGGTCCTCCTGCCGTTTCACCGCAAGCTTCCGCGTTTGTCGTACCCATCCGCAATCATTGGCACAATCAGCTTTTCCCAGAGTGCGCGATGTCGGGGCCAGGGGGCCAGCTAGTCTTTCCTGACCTTGCGGGAGAGAAGATTAGGCCGTGGGGGAACGCGCTTCGCAAGGCATACCTGTGCAATGCGTCGGCCAACAACATCGAGCCAGGTGACGTAATCCTGTTCTACCGGTCGGGCGGCTTCAAAACCGTGGAAGTTATTGGTGTCGCAGAAGAGACCCACCGGACAGCATCGGCCGAAGACGTCATGAATATGGTCGGTGGTCGGACCGTGTACACCGCCGAAGACGTTGAGAAGCTCGCACAGCACCCATCCCAGGTGCTCGTCATACTTTTCCGGCGAGATTGGGTTCTGGATCCGCCGTGGACCCTGCCCGAATTGCAGGCGAGCGGAGTATTGAAGGCACCACCACAAACCGTTCAACAGGTGAAAGGGGTGGGTATCCAATGGATTCACCAGCAACTGGTCGACAGGTAGTCATGTCGGTTCACCCCAAGTACGCCGATGCGATCATGGACGGGCGAAAGCGGGTTGAGTTCCGCAAGCGGCGACTGGCAGACGACGTCACGGTCGTCTGGGTCTACGCAACTGCGCCGGTGAAGCGGATCGTTGGTTACTTCGAAGTTGGTTCAACAGTGACTGGTTCGCCCAGAAGTCTCTGGAGACAATTCAAGACAGTAGGCTGCATCGACCGCACGGACTTCTACCGCTATTACGCCGCTACCTCGGTGGGTGCCGGAATACAAATTAAGCGGGCGACACGCCTCGCGACACCGATTCCGATAGCAGACCTTCTCCCCTCGGGAGTGCCACCTCAAAGTTTCGCTTACGTCGGTCGCGGTGGTACTGCGTTCGGAGTCGTGCTTTAGCGGCGGCCGACGAAGTGCTGCCAATTTAATGGTGTCGAATCGGGTTGTCGCGGACCCGTCGCACAGTAGGAGTGCATCACCCCATACCCTGCTGCCACCGGGAGCTAGATACGTTTACCACTGCGCGTTTAACCAGTGGTCCCGTTCTGCCTCTAGCTCACTAGGGGTGACCTCAATGAAACTCATCTCCAACATGTTTAGCGGGTGAATCCATCCTTCGACCGCTTGCTGTGCGTCGAGTTTGGTTTGTTCAGTAACGCCAGTACGGGTGAGGACCTCGATGTTCGCTTTTCGAACATCTTGCCAATGCATGTCCAGATCGGCTAAGTCGACATGTAGCCATACATCTGCAACATGGTTGAGGGCCTGTTCCTGAGAGATGCCGGCTCTGTGAAGGCTTCGAACTACGTCGACGATTTTGGGCACCATCCGGTAGGAATGGTCCCGGCTGAGGGGTGTCTCCCATTTGCCGCCTGTCTCGTATGCGATGTAGTCGACGTAGAGAGGCCCCTCGCGCTTTTCGAGAATGTCGTTCCGGAAAATCCAGTCGACGTCGTTTGGGCCATCTAGATAGTGAGAGCGCCGGTGGAATGTGAGGTATTCACGCAACTCTCGGAGCGTCGCCGGAAGGCCGCTGTACGCCTCGACGTATAGGCCTCGGGCAAGGTGATTCTGAAACCTCTTGATCTGTTCGTTCACTCGCAATTGGTCGGCGTCCCACCCCGCGCGTACCAAGTCCAGGAGGATCATGAAGGACGCAGCCTGTTCAGCGGTGAAGACATCGAGCACTGCGGCTGCTGGGGATCGGCCGTTGTCGTGCATGTCTTGAGCGTCCGCCTGCAGTTCTTCGACGTAGTCGCCGAGAAGCCGGAGCCCTTCAGCGACGACGGCATTCCGCTCGTTCTTCGGGAGATTGAGCAGCCGTTTGAGTGAGCGCGGCTCCATGGGGCACATCTTATTGGCGAGGTCAACTGAGTATTTGCAGTCGCCCGGCAGGCCGCATCGCTGCTACGGTCGGCGATGTCCGGATGCGTCAAACTCGCCCGATAACATCGCCCACAACGCTCCGACGTGTGCTGCATTGTTGCTGTACAGCACAATGCTGTAATGGGGGACACTCCGAAGATGCCGGGCGAGCCGCCGCGCGTGCAGCCGAGCAAGAAGGTTGCCGCGCACTGGGACGAGGACGGCAACCCGAAGACATGAAAGCCCTACGCGCACTGATCTTTGCGGCGTCGACGGCCTGCGTTCTCGGAGCGTGTACGACCGGCGGGCATTCCGTTGTGGCCACCGATTCGACCACCACCACCGCGGTTGCGCCGACGATTGTGGCGACGACACCGACGCGTCCGCATGATCTCGTAATGCCCGACCTGCGAGGCATGTACTGGGCCGACGCGGAACCAGCCCTTCGCACGATCGGCTGGACGGGTGTGCTGGAGAAGGCCGCTGATATCCCGGGCGCGCCGTATCGAAAGAATTCGATTGCCGCACAGGTCCCGGCTCCCGGCCAAGTCATCGCCAGCGACGCCGTGATCACGCTGCAGTTCGCCAGCTGATCGACGGCGCGGCTCAGCGGTAGTAGATGTCGAGACGCTCGATCAGCCCGGCTTCGATCTTGAAGACATCCGCGGCGTGGACGTAGTTTCCCGGCTCGCCGAGCGGGCTGGATGCCCTGATCTGCAGGATCTGGGTGTCGCCGTCGGCGAACGTCGCCTGGATCTCGGTGACCGCCTGCCCCGCGAACACGACGGACTCGTAGAAGTTGCGGATTGCGGCGGTGTCGGTGAATTCCCCTGCAGGGTGAAACAGTGACGCGCTAGGCGAGAACAAACTCATGAGCGCGTCGATGTCGGCCCGGTTGACGAATTCGATGTACTGCTCGGCAATGGACACGGGTCAGTCCTCACGAGGTTGGATGGTGACGGGCATATGCCGGACGCCGCTGTGCTTGTTGCTGCGAACGTACTCGATGGGTCCGGTCAGCGTCACAGACGCGACGCGGTCCAGCAGCACGTCGAACATCACCCGCATCTCCATGCGAGCCAGCGATGCGCCGAGGCAGAAGTGAACCCCGCGCCCGAAAGCCAGGTGGGGGTTGGGATTTCGCTCGATGTCGAAGGAATAGGGGTCCGTGAACACGGTCTCGTCGCGGTTGGCCGACGCCCACCACAGTGACACCTTGTCACCGGCCTTGATCCGCTGGCCGTGCATCTCGATGTCTCGGGTGGCGGTGCGCCGGTTGTACGGCGTCGACGACGCCCAGCGCAGCAGCTCCTCGACCGCCGACGGAAGCAGATCGCGGTTGTCGCGCAGCCGCTCCCACGTCTGCGGCCGCTCGCTCAGCGCGGCCATCCCGATGGCGATGGAGTTACGTGTCGTCTCGCTGCCCGCCGCGATGATGAGGCTCAGGAACAGGCGCTGCTCGTTCTCGCTGAGCGGCTCGCCATTGATCAGAGAGTGCGTCACGATCGACAGCAGATCGGCGGTCGGTGGTTCGGATCGCTTGCGCACCAACAGTTCTGTGCCGTAGGCGAACATCCGCGTCTGTGCTTGCGCCACGCGATCGTTGATCTCGCCGACTTCCCGGCTCTCGTAGTCGAGGGTGACGTTCGCCCAGTTCATCAACTCATGGCGATCGGACTGCGGCACGCCCGCCAGTTCGGCGACCGCCTGGAGCGGCAACTCGGCGGACACATCGATGAGGAAGTCGCACTCGCCCTTGGCAATTGCGGCATCCACGATGTCGATCGTCCGGCGCCGGAGATCATCTTCGATTGCGCGCAATGCGCGCGGCGTCGTGCTCGGTGTCAGCAAGCGGCGGAATTGGGCGTGCCTCGGGTCGTCCATCATGTTCAGCAGCGCGCCGACGGCGAACTCCATCGGCATGTCTTCCAGCGTGGTCCC
This sequence comes from Mycobacterium sp. BK086, assembly GCA_004362315.1. Lineage (GTDB taxonomy): Bacteria > Actinomycetota > Actinomycetes > Mycobacteriales > Mycobacteriaceae > Mycobacterium. Next base: position 594,751 of record SNWL01000004.1, on the reverse strand, counting down.
GCCACCCGCGCGATCGCCACCGGTCTCCGACGAGAACGTCTCCGCGTCCGCTGCCGCGGCCACGATGTCGGCGTAGCGGCTGAGCACCCAGAAGCCTTCACCGCCCGGCGTGTGTGCGGTGGGCGGATGCCACCAGACCGGTGCGTCTTGGCGGAGTACGTCGAAGAAGCGGTAGGGGAACCCGGCGGTGAACTGATCCAGGTCGGCAAGGTCAATGTCGTCCAACGTCGCCATTCGCTGGACCATACACTTGATCACACAGTGTCTTGTCGAGTATTTCGGTGATTTGGCGAAGTTCCGCTCGATCGCGTCGATATCGTGAAACCGCGTCTTGGGGGAGGGGCACACGATGGCGGCGGCAGCGTATGTAGGACGTGTCGGCGGACTGGCGGTCGCGCTGGGTCTGGGAGTCGCGATAGTCACGTGGGGTTCCGGGACGGCATCGGCCGGACCGTCGGATTCGACAGGGCATGCGAACAAGGTTGCCGATAGGAAACCCGCTGCCAGCCAACGGGTTTCGTCGGCGCCTCGAGCGAAGGCGCCCCGGGTAGTCCCACGGCCGGCACCACCACCCGAGTCGCCGTTGACGTTGACGGCGCTGGCGGTGGCTCGCAGGCCGGAAGCCGCGGCTGGCGCGATCAACCAGGCCCCGGTGATCCAGAGTGTCGCGCTGAGTGCGTCGACGCCGGCCACCGGCGCGCTCACCGGGACTGTCATCGCCAACGACCCGAATGGCGACAAGATCACCTACCGGGCGAGCACGTCGGGCAAGGGCAGGGTGACCGTCACTACCGCAGGCGTTTTCACCTATACGCCGACCCCGGCCGCGCGGCACAACGCGGCCCTCACCAACGCTGACGCCCTGCTCACCTCCGACACGGTGAACATCGTCGTCGCCGACCCCGCCGGACTGACGGCCAGCACCGCGGTCACCGTGCCGATCTCGCCGAAGAACGCCGTGCCCACCGCCAAGACCACCGTCAACGCCCCCAACGGCAGCACCGGTGTGGTCTACGGCAAGGTCACCGGCACCGATGCGGACAAAGATCGCCTGGTCTTCAGCGTCGCCCCGACCAGTGCCAGGGGCGGCACCGTCACCGTCAACGGCGGTGGCGCGTTCACCTACACACCCACCCCCCAGGCTCGGCACATCGCCGCGGCCGGGGTCGACAAGACCGACACGTTCACCGTCACCATCGACGACGGCCATGGCGGAATCCTCGCGGTACCGGTCACCGTCACGATCAGTCCGAAGAACGCCGCACCCACCGGCAAGGCGGCCATCGGGCCGCGCGACGTCACCACCGGAGTGGTCACCGGCATGGTGGTCGGCACGGACACCGACGGCGACGGGATCACCTTCGCGGGCTCGGTCACCACGGCCAAGGGCTCGGTCGTCGTCAACGCCGACGGCACCTTCACCTACATACCCACCGCGGCCGCGCGCGGCAAGGCCGCCGTCTTCACCGGGCCCACCGCCGACAAGGTCGACACGTTCACGGTCACCCTGTCCGACGGACATGGTGGCACCACCAAGATCGCGGTCACCATGACCATCAGCCCCAGCAATACGATCGCCGGCAACGGGCTGACCACGTTCTGTGGCTGCACCCTGATGCCGGCCGACACGATCTTCCACGCCGACATCAGTGACCTTCCGGTGCAAGCGAAATCGGCCACGTGGCTCGACGTGCTGGGGGCGAGCCGGGGTGCCACGCTCAGCGCGGGCTGGGGCACCATGTGGATGAAGAGCACCGGTGGCATGCCGGTCAACGTCGTCGGCGCGACGCATCCCACCGAGTCGGTGGTCTTCAACCGGGGCTATTCGACCAGTGGTCCCAGCATCGACAACAGGCCGTATGCGATACCGAACCGGCCCCTCGTCGAGGGCATGCCATCGCTACCGGCCTGGGACCGCCACCTCCTGGTGTTCCAGGAGGGCACCTGCATCTCGCAGGAGCTCTACAACGTGGCCAACGGAGTCGAACTGCCGGCCAACAGCCCGCTCGACGGGGTCGGAAACGCGCTCTACCGAGCCCGGTACGGATCGAAGTGGATCGCCGAGGCGGGCGTGCACTACGACATGAGCTCGCCGCTCTACCCCGCCAGTGGTTGGGCCAACGCCTCGCACCTGCCGTATCTCCCGATGATCCTGAGACCCGACGATCTGGCCCGCGGCAGCATCGACCACATGCTCGGCATCGTCATCGCCAAGGACAAGGGCACCGGCTACACCTGGCCGGCCGGCGGCGGGGACGGGACCGGCGTCAACCCGGACGGGGTGCCGATGGGCAGCGTGTTGCGGCTGCGCTCCGATTTCGACATGTCCGGATACTCGGCCACCACCCAGGTGGTCCTGCGGGCGCTCCAAGAGCACGGCGCCGTCATCTTCGACTCGACGACGCCCGGCCAGGACGGCGCGAAGCTGCTCGCGATGAGCAACGGGTGGGCCGGTACCGAGCACCTCACCGCCCAGACCGAACTCAACACCGTGCCGATGAGCGCCTTCGAGGTCGTCGACGTGTCCGGCATCCTGGTCGACCCGGCCAGCGGCTGGCAGATTCACATCTAAATGTCGGGCGGGTTCACTATTGCCCCAGTGGCCTCGTGTGGTAGACACTCAGCAAACTCGCTTAGGAAAATCTCAGCTAGGCGATGCGGTCGGAGCACAGGGGGAGCCATGCAGCACAGCGCCAGCGCCAGGCGGCCGCGTCGCCAGCCGTACGCCTGGCTAGGGGCCGGTGCGGTTGCGCTGGGTATCGGTGCGGCGCTGGCCAGCGGTTCCGCGGTCGCCTCTGCCGACACCGGCGCCGGGTCGGGCTCTGGCAAGACATCGTCGTCCACCGCTCATTCGGCACGCAGCAGCGCGGCCACCTCGTCGAGTGCAAAGGCCAGCTCGCGCAAGGCTTCGGCCGCCGCGGCGAGCAACGTCACCGCGGCCGATGTCGTGGACACCGAGGCAACCGAGACCGCGGCGACAACCACTTCGGGTTCGACCGGTCATTCGGCCCGCGTGCGCGTCGCCGCCGCCCAGACCACCACCTCCAGCACCGACACCAGCTCGACCGCCGCCGCCGTGCCCGCCGCCGATCCGTCACCGAATATGAACGGCTACCTGCCGTCGGAGCCGATCGTCGCCGGTGTCGCGGTGAATCTGGCCCAGCAGCAGATCGCCGATGCGCGGGCGCTGCTGCAACAACAGACGTGGGGCAGCGGCAACATTCCTGCGGGCATCGTGGCGGTCATCCCCGAGATCCTGCTCGCGCAGGCCGCGCTGTCCCTGGACACCTGGGAAAACACCATCACGCCCGCCCAGTCGCTGTACGCCCAGACCTCCGGTGTCCCGTTCGTGCACGAGCTGGCCGGCGTGAGCCTGCTGGGCGCGCTGCTGCTCCCGACGCTTGCCACCACAGCACTGAACAGCGCTGGCCTCTTCCTGCCGTTGGTCGGTGCCTTCGAAGGAACCGGCGGCATCACGCCGGTGCAGAACCTCGTCAGCACGGCCGCCATGAACGGCCGCGTCTACGCGTTGGTCCCGGTGACCATGCGGGCCACCACCGAGCCGATCGTCTACATCTCGATCAACGGCGGACCCAGCACACCGGTGCTCGTCGACACCGGCTCGTCGGGCCTCGTGGTCACCATGGCCTCGGTGGGTGACTCCGCACCCCTGGGTTCGCCGACCGGCACCGGTTCGAGCGGCTACAGCGGCGGCCTGAGCTACGACTACACGACGTACACGACGACGGTGAATTTCGGGAACGGCATCGTCTCCGGGCCCACGAGCGTGAACATCGTCGACGCCGACGATGCGGCGACGGCGCTGTCCTTCTTCCACCAACTCGGTGGCGCCTCGGGCGTGCTCGGCATCGGCGCCAATGCCGCGGGCCCCGGGCCCAGCATTCCGACCACCGCGCTGCCCGGCGAGCTCAGCGACGGCGTGTTCCTCTATCAGGGCTTGTTCCTCGGAATCGCGGGCGTGATGGTCTTCGGCCCCAATCCGTTGCCCGTCCGGACGTCGGTGTCCGGCGCGCCCGACGCCTACCTGAACGTCAAGATCAACAGCGGGACGCCCACGCAGGTCGGCGCGATCATCGACTCCGGCGGCGTGTACGGCACCATCCTGTCCTCTCAGATCGGCGGCGCCGGCAGCGTGCCGGTGGGGACCAGAATCTCGGTGTACACCCCGGACGGTGTGCTGCTCTACTCCTACATCGTCACCTCGCAGAACCGGCCGACGGTGATCACGAGCGGGCTGATCAACACCGGGTACGCGCCGTTCCAGCACGGCCCGGTCTACATCAACTACACCGCGCCTGACGGCATCGGCTCCACCGATTTCGACTACGCCTGATTCTTTGGCACTCAAGGCGACTCGGTTGAGTACGCACGTTCAGCAAATACATAACTGACAGTTTCGGCAATTCGTGAACCCGTGCCGCTCGGCGGGTTTACCCTCCGCAAAGGCAGTGTGGCTTTGGTCGGGGAGGTAGACAATCATGGGTGCTTCGCGCTTTGTGGGCCGTGTTGGTGGACTGGCGGTGGCCCTCGGGGTCGGTGCCGCTCTGTTCTCCACGGGATACGGTGTTGCGTGGGCCGACGCGTCGACGGGATCGTCGGCGGCAGGCTCGAATTCCAGCTCGGCGGGTTCGAATTCGTCATCGGTAGGTTCGTCGGGTAAGGCGACCGCGACGTCGAAGCGGTCGGGCACCGCAGGCTCCGGTAAGGCCGTCGGTACCGGTGGTGCGAAGTCCGGATCGAAGCACTCGACAGCGGGGTCGGCGCAATCCCGCGCCGACTCGTCGGTGTCGGCGCAAACGAACAGTTCATCGGAAGCGACGGCAAACAACTCCGGATCGTCGTCGGCTCCGTCAAGCGGCGGTACTTCCACCACGCCGTCCGCGAATTCGACTGCCGCATCGGTGACTTCGGTCGCCGCACTGACTCCCCGGCTGCCCGCCCTGCCCACACCGGGGGCGATCTCCGCTGCGCTCACCACGGCACTTCACGATGCCCTCGGCCCGCTGACCGGTGGCCTGCCGGCGGCACCGTCTGATTCGCCGCTCGCCCTGGCCTTCGCGGCAGCGCAGCGCAGGGTGAACGCGGCGGCGCTGGCCAACCCGATCATCATCGCCCCGACACTGGACATCAACAACGGCATCATCGACGGCACCACGGGCGCGAATCTGACCGGGTTGACCTACACGCTGATCAGCGGACCCGACAAGGGCGGGAAGATCACGTTCTCCGCGTCCGGCGACGTCAACTACGTGCCGGGGAATTTCAGCTACCTGCCCAACCAATCGGCGCTCAGCGGAGCGGTGAACGAGCAGTTCAAGATCCTGGTCGCCCAAAAGACGCAGTTCGACCAGATCCTCGAGAGCATCCCGATTCTCGGTGGTCTCGCCGGGCAGGTGATCGTCGTCCTGCACCAGACCCCGATCCTCGGTGACCTGCTGGCACCGATCATCGGGTATTCACAAATCGCCACGTTCAACTCGACGGACGTCCTGCCCGCCACCGACCCGGTGGCCTACACCTACAAGGTGTCGTCGTTCGACGGCACGCTGATCAGTGTCAACTGGTTCCCGAAGCTCGGTCTCACCGGATCCGACACGGCGCCAACAATTCTCGACGGTCCCGGCCTGGCCACCCCCGGTCAGACCGACCCGTACACGCAGTACGGCATCGGCGGGCTCACCCCGGGTGTTGAACTGCTGCGAGACAACTACAACGTGGTCACCTGGGACCCGCGCGGCGAATTCGCCTCGGGCGGCGTGCTGCAACTCGACAACCCGTTCTTCGAGGGCCGCGATGTTTCGGCGATTCTGAATTGGGTGGCTGGACTGGATAATTCGCTGATCGACGGCCCGAACGATCCTCGGGTCGGCATGGTCGGCGGGTCCTACGGCGGGGGTATCCAGCTCACCAGCGCAGCGACCGATCCGCGGATCGATGCGATCGTGCCTGGTATTTCGTGGAATTCGCTGAACAACTCGCTCTACCCCGACGGTGCCTTCAAGACGTCGTACGCGTCGTTGCTGCTGTTGTCACTGGTCTTGTCGCAGGCCCGCATCAACAACCAAATCTATCTGGGCATCATCACCGGGGACCTGATCGGCCTCCTGAGCCAGACCGCCCAGGCGGTCCTGAGCAGCAGCGGTCCCACCTCGCTGCTGAATCAGTTGAAGGCGCCGACGCTGCTGATCCAGGGCACCGTCGACGTTCTGTTCACCCTGCAGCAGGCGATCGACAATGCGCAGACCATCATCGGCAACCCCTATGGCACACCGGTGAAGATGATCTGGTTCTGCGGCGGCCACGGCGTCTGCCTGACCAACGACGGCTACGCCAATCCGAACCTGGCTTCGACGTTCGCCTGGCTGGACTACTACGTGAAGGACGGCAACACCACCGGCACGCCGGACATCCCGAACTTCCAGTTCACCGATCAGTACGGGACCTGGTTCAAGTCCGACTACCTCCCGACCGCCGACAGCGACCTGTTCGGCACGCCGGTCCAGGTGGTCAGTGACGCCCCCGGCGGCACGCTGGGCATCGTGCCGATCATCGGTGGCTCGGGACCGGCGCCGCAGGCCTCGATCCCGTATTCGCTCGGCCTGGCGTCGAAGGCGAGCAACGCGATCAACGTCGACGTCCCGACGGACCCGGGCGCCGTTTACATCGGCGCGCCCACGCTCACCTTCAATTACCAAGGTCTGGGAACCAGCCGCTTCGTCTACGCGCAGCTGGTCGACAACCAAACGGGTCTGGTAGTGGGCAACCTGGTCACGCCCGTTGCGGTGACGTTGGACGGCGGCCAGCACAGCGCGACGATCAACATGGAGAACATCGTCTACAACGTGGCCAACCCGGGCGATGATCTGACCCTCCAGATCACCAGCTCGGCCACCGCATACGAGCGGTTCACCGCCTTCGGCGTCATCAACATCTCCGACATCAACCTCACGTTGCCGATTGCCAACCCGGCCAACATCACACCGGAGCCGTAGCAACAATCGGTGCGGACGGATCGGGCGTTGACGCTCACGTAAGTTGTTGGTGCGCGCGGAAATTCGACTAAAGTGCTTCGTGTTGCAGACGTGTGCGACGGGGTCGGGGTGCCCGAGGTCGTAAAGGATCAGCGCAATGACACTGACGAAGATCGCAGCAGCAGCAGCACTTTCCGCCGGGCTCGGCCTGGCTGGCCTCGGCTTTGGCGTCGGCCTCGCCTCGGCAGACCCAGGACATGGCCACGGCCACGGCGACGACTGGCGCTGGGACGATGACCATGGACCCCGTGACTGGCGCGGCCCGTACTACTTCGGGCAGCCGTCGGCGTGCGTCCAGGCCACCGGCCCGTTCGGTTACCTCAGCGGCAGCGCCTGCATCTAGCTTGTCGGCACGACGCCGCGAGCCTTGGGCAACGTCAGGTCGTTGTAGGTCGCGATTCCGGGCGGAGCCGCGACTACAGCGGGGATCGCGTGGATCGGCGGCATCGCCGTCATGATGTGGCCGAGTACGAAGAAGTCTTCGAGCGACTTGGCGTTCTCGATCATGTCCATCGGCGGCAGGAAGCCGACCTGCATGTTGACGGTCGGGCGTCCGTCGATGGTGATCTTCCAGCCGTCGGCGTCCAGCTGCCAATCGGGCTCCAGCGTGGTGCCCTTCTTCCATCGCACGTTGATGTCGATGACCGTCTTGCCATTCGCGATGCCCTGCCAGCTGGCGTAGACACCGGCCACGCGGCCGGCCTTGATGGTCCACGATGCCATCGGCAGGTCCTCGGTGGTCTGCGCGTATTCGGACACGCATTTGATCTCGTCGAGTTCGACGCCGAGCGAGTCGGCGACCAGCTGCACGGCCTCGGCGAACACCGCGGTGCCCTTGGCGGCCATCGGCTGCAGCTCCGGATCGTCGATCGCCATGTCGAACCCGACCGGGCGCTCGGTCTCGGGGGAGTCGTAGAGGGTGGTGTCGGCGGACTCGGCGATGGTGACCTTGTCGACGCGGTCGCACGCGGTGGCCGCGACGATCGCCAGCAGCTCGGCGAAGCCGGGGCTCACACCCGAGCCGAACATCGTCGCCCCGCCGCTCTTGCAGGCCTCTTCGATGCGGGCGCGGCCCTCGCCGAGATTCTGTCCGGTGATGAACGACGCCGAGGCGACCACGTTGACGCCGGCCGACAGGATCCGGACCAGCTCGTCGACGTCGATCCACATCGGGTTGTAGACCACGCAGTCCGGCTTCAGTGCCAGTAGGGCATCGACGTCGTTGGTCGCGGTGACCCCCAGCGGCTCTATACCGACCAGCTCCCCGACATCGCGGCCGGCCTTGTCCGCTGACCAGGCGTAACAGCCGACCAGCTCAAGGGTGGGGTTGGTGGAGATCGCCTGAACGGAGCTCTTGCCGACATTGCCGGTCGTCCACTGGACGACCCGATAGCGAGGAGTGTTGTGCACTCGCTCAGCATAGGGTCGCGTGCGTCACCCAAACAGGTATTTAGGTGAACTTTCTTTTACTCGTCGACCGCGACGCCGCCGCGGTCGCGACGGCGTAGGCGACGGTTCGTCTTGCCGGTCGGGCGCTTGTTGAGCAGGACGCCGGTCTCGGGCTCCGGCTCGGCTTCGGGCTCGGCTTCCGGCTCTGTCTCCGCCGACACGTCGGCAGGCTCGTCTTCGATCGCCGGTTCTTCGACGCCTGCCGAGTCTTCGATCTCGGGGTCGGCCGCCGACGTTTCTTCGGGCTCGTCGATGACGGCCTTCTTCGTCTTCTTTTCTTTCTTGGGTTTCGGCGCCTTGGCCGGCAATTCGGCCGTGTAGGCCAGGTGGAACGCCAGCAAGGCGAGGATCGCGATCGCGGCAGCCGCGCCGTAGATCCCGAACAACCACGGCCCGCCCTTGTCCAGGCTCACCCAGATCTCGGCAACCGCTGCGCCCACGATCAGCACACCGGCCAGCACGTGCAGGATCATCGACCACACCCGCAGGCGCTGCGCGAGTTGCGGGGTGCCGTGCTCCGGCTGGCGGGCGCGCAGCAGAGCGGCCAACACCGGCAGGGCGGCCAGGGCGAGCAGCACGCCGGTGATGATGCGCAGGACGGTGCCGAGCGTGTGGGACGTGTCGCCCATCAACTCCCACCACCGGGGAAGGACGAACAAGAAGTACAGGGCGGCGGCGAGGACCCACAACCCGAGGTGGACTGCAGTCGCGACGCCGCGCCTCATACCCCTCCTAGGAAGTAAAAAATCCGAGGTGCGACCAGGCGCTTTGATCCCCCGATCGCACCTCGGACAGGTGCGGAGGATAGGGGATTTGAACCCCTGAGGGCTGTTAACCCAACCCGCGTTCCAGGCGAGCGCCATAGGCCACTAGGCGAATCCTCCGTCGGCAATGGTAGCCGACTGCGGATGTGGCTCGCCCCGACTGCCTGACAGGCGGCCCCCCGGCGGGTATTACACTCGCGATGGACCCCGCGCGGCGTCTATCCTGTGAACTCCCCCAGGGCCGGAAGGCAGCAAGGGTCAATGGGCTCTGGCGGGTGCGCGGGGTCCCCCTCTTGAAAGGCGCATGGTGTCGTTCCTGTCCCTGGGCACCGATGAACTGCGAGCCCAGCACGAATTGCAGCGGCAGAACTATGCCGACCTGCAGGCCAAGAAGCTGTCCCTGGACCTCACCCGCGGCAAACCGTCGGCTCAGCAGCTCGACTTGTCGAACGCATTGCTGAGCCTGCCCGGCGAGCAGTACCGCGACGAGGACGGCACCGACACCCGCAACTACGGCGGCCTGCACGGCTTGCCCGGTCTGCGCTCGGTGTTCAGCGATCTGCTCGGCATCCCGGTCCCCAACCTGATCGCCGGCAACAACGCCAGCCTGGAGCTGATGCACGACATCGTCGTGTTCTCGCTGTTGCACGGCGGCGTGGACTCGCCTCGGCCGTGGAGTCAGGAACCGGTGGTGAAGTTCCTGTGCCCCGCGCCTGGGTATGACCGCCACTTCGCGATCACCGAGAGCTACGGCATCGAGATGATCGGTGTCCCGATGCTCGAGGACGGCCCTGACGTCGACCTCATCGAGGAACTCGTCACCGCCGACCCGGCGATCAAGGGCATGTGGTGCGTGCCGATGTTCTCCAACCCCACCGGCACCACGTACTCGTGGGAAACGGCCCGCAGGCTGGTGCAAATGCGCACCGCCGCACCGGATTTCCGGTTGTTCTGGGACAACGCCTACGCCGTGCACACCCTCACCCATGACTTCCCGCGTCAGGTCGACATCCTCGGACTGGCGGAGGCCGCCGGTCACCCCAACCGGCCCTACGTTTTCGCCTCGACGTCGAAGATCACCTTCGCCGGTGCCGGGGTGAGTTTCTTCGGTGGTTCGCTGGGCAACATCGCCTGGTATCTCCAGTACGCGGGCAAGAAGTCGATCGGGCCCGACAAGATCAACCAGCTGCGGCACCTGATGTTCTTCAAGGACGCCGATGGGGTGCGGCTGCACATGCTCCGGCACCAGCAGCTGCTCGCGCCCAAGTTCGCGCTGGCCCTGGACATCCTCGACAAGCGGCTCTCGGATTCCAAGATCGCCTCGTGGACCGAGCCCAAGGGCGGCTACTTCATCAGCCTCGATGTGCTGGCCGGCACGGCCAAACGCACCGTGGCCCTTGCCAAGGACGCGGGTATCGCGGTGACTGAGGCGGGCGCGTCCTTCCCGTACCGAAAAGATCCGGAAGACAAGAACATTCGTATCGCGCCGACGTTCCCGCCGGAATCGGATCTGACGGATGCGATCGACGGCCTGGCGACCTGTGCGCTGTTGGCGGCCACCGAGTCCCTCCTGGAGTCCGCAGCTGTCACCGACGGTCGGTAGCCTTCACCCGTGGCGCTCTACCGCAAGTACCGGCCGGCAACGTTCGCCGAGGTGGTGGGCCAGGAGCACGTCACCGAACCGCTGTCCACCGCGCTGGCGGCGCACCGGATCAACCACGCGTACCTGTTCTCCGGTCCGCGCGGCTGTGGCAAGACGTCCTCGGCTCGCATCCTCGCCCGCTCGCTGAACTGTGAGCAGGGCCCGACGCCGACGCCGTGCGGGGTGTGCGACTCCTGTGTGGCGCTGGCCCCGAACGGCCCGGGCAATGTCGACGTCGTCGAACTCGACGCCGCCAGCCACGGCGGTGTGGACGACACCCGCGAACTGCGGGACCGCGCGTTCTACGCGCCGGCGCAATCGCGCTACCGCATCTTCATCGTCGACGAAGCGCACATGGTCACCACGGCAGGCTTCAACGCGCTGCTCAAGATCGTCGAAGAGCCGCCCGAGCACCTGATTTTCGTGTTCGCCACCACCGAACCGGAGAAGGTGTTGCCGACGATCCGGTCGCGCACCCACCACTACCCGTTCCGGCTTTTGGCGCCGAAGACCATGCGCGCGCTGATCGAGAAGATCATCGCCTCGGAGAGCGTCGCCGTCGATGACGCGGTGTATCCGCTCGTCATCCGTGCCGGCGGTGGTTCGCCCCGTGACACGTTGAGCGTGCTCGACCAGCTGCTGGCCGGCGCGCAGGACAACCAGGTGCACTACCAGCGGGCGCTGGCGCTGCTGGGTGCCACCGACGTCGCGCTGATCGACGACGCCGTCGACGCTCTGGCCGCCGGTGACGCCGCCGCGCTGTTCGGTGCTGTGGAGTCGGTGATCGACGCCGGTCACGATCCGCGCCGCTTCGGCGTCGACCTTCTCGAGCGATTCCGGGATCTGATTGTGCTGCAAGCGGTTCCGGATGCCGCTGCCCGCGGTGTGGTCGACGCCCCGGACGATGTCCTGGACCGGATGCGCGATCAGGCCGCCCGGATCGGCCCCGCCACGCTGGCCCGCTACGCCGAGGTGGTGCACGCCGGCCTGGGGGAGATGCGCGGCGCGACGGCCCCGCGACTGCTGCTCGAGGTGGTGTGCGCGCGGCTGCTGCTGCCGTCGGCCAGCGACACCGAGGCGGCACTGCTGCAGCGCATCGAGCGCATCGAGACCCGGATGGACATCTCGATACCGGCCGGTGAGGCGGCGATGAGCTCGGGTACTCCGGCCGCCGCGCCCGCCAAGCAGTACGTGCGCAAGACCCAGGTTCAGGCCGCACCAGTCGCAGCCGCACCCGAGCCCGCACCGACGCCGGAGCCTGCGCCTGTTGTGGAAGCGCCCAAGCCCGAGCCGGTGGTGGAGGCGCCCAAGCCCGAACCTGTTGTCGAGGCGCCGAAGCCTGTTGTCGAGGCGCCCAAGCCGCCACCGCCGCCGGAGCCCAAGCCGACGGTGCCGCCGCCACCGGCGACCGAGCCCGCCGCGCCACCTGCGGCGGTTGCGGGCGAGCCCGGTGCGGCGGCCGTGCGCAGCATGTGGTCGACGGTGCGGGAGAAGGTCAAGCAGCGCAGCCGCACCACCGAGGTCATGCTCGCCGGTGCGATCGTGCGTGCGGTCGAGGACAACACCCTTGTCCTCGGCCACGAGTCGGCGCCGCTGGCCAAACGGTTGAGCGAGCAGCGCAATGCCGACGTCATCCGCGATGCCCTCAAGGACGCACTCGGGGTGAACTGGAAGGTGCGCTGCGAAGTCGGCGTCGGTCAGCCGGTGCAGGAGCCCGAGCCGTCGCTACCGCCGGAGCCCGCGCCGGACCCGGTCGAGGCGCAGCGTGCCGAAGAGGACAGCATGATCGCCGAGGTCGGTCGCGACGACGACGCCGCGCCGCGCCGCGATCCCGAGGAAGTGGCCCTCGAGCTGTTGCAGAGTGAGTTGGGCGCCCGCAAGATCGACGGCTAGCTTCGGCTGCCCGGCCGGTAGGCAGCCAGGAACACCTGCAGGCCCTGGTCTGCCAGACCGTCGACATCCGCATCGGCCAGCACGCCCCCGGCGCCGAGGAACAGCGCTTGGTCGACACAGCGGCCGATCACCAGAAATGCGAAATGCTCTGCAGCCAAAGCGGGTTGGTCAGTGGTCAGTAGACCACGATCGCGCAGGCGGCCAAACGCCTCGGTGAAGGCCGCCAGCGAGCGTCCCTGCGCCTGTTCGTAGTACAGCTGGGCCAATTCCGGGACCCGGTTGGCTTCGCCGATCACCAGTCGGCGCAATTGCACGACCGGCTCTTGCAGGACGGCCCGGACGTAGTCACGGGCCAGCCCGGTCAGGTCGGCGTCGATGTCGGTGGAATCGGCGAGGGTGGCGATCCGGTCCAGGAACGGAGTCACGGTGGCGCCCAGCGTCTCGCTCACCATGGCGAGCAGCAATTCGTGTTTGTCGCCGAAATGCTTGTAGACCGTTTGCTTCGACACTGCGGCGTCGGCGGCGATCTGATCCACGCTGGTGCCCTGGTAGCCGTTGGACAGAAACAGGGATTGGGCGGCCGACAGGATCGCCCGACGCTTGCGCGCCGATCGTCCCAGCACCTCGTCTGTCATGTCGCCTCCATTGCGTACTGGACTGTCCAGTTCTAGAGTACTGGACAGTCCAGTTCTGAAAGGGAGACGCGCCGTGACTTCGACCGACTGTCCGCCGCTAGCCGTCCGGGTGACCAAGTCGCTGCTGGGCTACGGCGTCATCGCCGGACCGTTCTACGTCGTCGTGGCCGCCGCGCAGGCGGCGACCCGCGACGGGTTCGACCCGACCCGGCATGCCGTCAGCCAACTCGCCAATGGTGCTCTGGGCTGGATCCAGATCGCCAACTTCGTCCTGTCCGGGGCGATGACGATCGCGGCGGCCGTGGGTCTGCGACGGGCGCTCGGCCCGGGGCGTGGAAATGCCTGGGCCGCGGGACTTCTCGGCGTCTATGGTGTTGCGCTCGTGCTCGCCGGGGTGTTCCGGGCTGATCCGTCTGACGGCTTCCCGCCGGGCACGCCGCCCGGGATGGGTGAGCCGAGCTGGCACGGGATCGCCCATTTCGGTGTTGCCGCAATCGGATTCGTCTGCCTGGTCGCCTCGTGCTTCGTCTTCGGCGCTGCGTTTCGTCGCGATGGTCAGCGCGGCTGGGCCTGGTTCTCGTGGGTCACCGGTGTTTTCTTCGCGGTCAGCTTTGTGGCGCTAGCGTCGGGGCAGGGTGGTGCAGCTGCGGTGCTGGCGTTCACCGCTGCCGTCGTCTTGGCGTGGGCGTGGCTCGCGGCGGTGTCGGTGAAGTTCTACCGGCAGGTGTGAAGCATCTCGTCGTCCGCTGTGGATTTCCTGTGCTGCCGAGCGGTCTTTCGGCGTGACCCCTACCGTCTATGAATGACCATCGACTCTCGTCGACTAGTGGCCACGCTGGTCGGATTCGGCGCGCTCAGCGCTGGGCTTTTGGGCCAGATCCCTTCTGCGGCTGCAGATCCCGATGCACCGCCACCGCCGCCGAACTGCACCGCCGCCGATATGGAAGGCGTGCGGATGGGTGTGCAAGCGGCGACGTCGGCGTACCTGTTCACCCATCCCGACGTGAATGCGTTCTTCACCAGCATGGCCGGCGTTCCCCGGGCGCAGGTGCTGCAGCGGGTGAAGGCCTATATGGCCGCCAATCCGCAGACGGCGTCTGACATCACCGGCATCCGACAGCCGTTGGTGGACATCAAGAATCGCTGCGGTCAGCTGCCGGGGTCGGCAGTCTGATTTCTAGGCGTTCCACCACGGGCGCAGCGGCAGTCCGCCGTCGCCACCCTTTTCGTCCAGCTTGACCGCCAGCACCTGGTGCAGCTGAATCACATTGGTGTCGAAGCCCAGTCGCGATCCGGCCATGTACACACCCCACACCTTGGCGGTCGCCAGGCCGACCTCTTCGACCGCTTCGTCCCAGTGCTCGACGAGGTTGCGGCACCAGTCGCGCAGCGTCATCGCGTAGTGGTGGCGCAGGTTCTCCTCGTGCAGCACCTCCAGCCCCGCGTCCTGCGCCTCGGTGATGATGCGGCCCGAGCCGGTCAGTTCCCCGTCGGGGAAGACGTAGCGGTCGATGAATCCACCGGTCGCCATCGCCCTGTTGTCCGGACGGGTGATGCAGTGATTGAGCAGCAGCCCGCCCACGCGCAGCTTGGTCTTCAGGAAGCCGAAATAGGCGGGGTAGTTGGCCAATCCGATGTGCTCGGTCAGTCCGATCGACGAGACCGCGTCGAAACCGCTCTCCAACACGTCGCGGTAATCGCTGTGCCGGACCTCGGCCAAGTCGGCCAGCCCCTGCTCGGCGATTGCCTTCTGCGCCCAGGCCGCCTGCTCGCGTGACAGCGTGACGCCGATGGCCTTGACCCCGTGGCGCGCCGCGTAGCGCACCATGCCGCCCCAGCCGCAGCCGACGTCGAGCAGCCGATCACCGGGCTTGAGGCGAAGCTTCTCGAACACCAGCCGGTACTTGTTCTCCTGTGCCTCCTCCAGCGTCGCCTCCGCGGTCGGATAGCAGGCGCAGGTGTAGGTCATCGACGGTCCGAGCACCCACTCGTAGAACGTGTTGGACACGTCGTAGTGGTGATGGATGGCGTCGGCGTCACGTTTCTTGCTGTGGCGCAAGCCTTCTGCGAAGCGGCGCCACCGCGGCAGCGCCTCCTGCGGAGGCGGGGCGATCGGCCGCAGGTGTTCGATGCCGATCGAGCGCACGATGTCGACCAGCATCCGCGCCGGCGGCCGCTTGAAGTCGAGATTGTGGGTGAGCGCTCGCAGCAGTTCGTACGGGTCGCCGGGATGCACGCCGTGCAGTTCGAGATCGCCTGCGACGTAGGCCCGGGCCAGGCCCAGATCGCCCGGGGCGGTGGCCAGGTAGGTGGTGCCGCGCGGAGTACGCAGATCCAGGCCCAGCTCGGCGTCCTCAGGCCCGGCCGTACTGCCGTCGTACGCGGTGAACTTCAGGGGCAGCTCGCCGCCGGCGGTGAAGAGCTCGAGGATCTCGGCCAGGTTGAATTTTCCTGGCGCATGCGCGTCGTTTTCACGGAAGGTAGTCATTGTCTTTGCACCGCCTTTGCGTAGAGGTCAAGCAGCCGCGAATCAGGGTCGTAGATCTTTTTTACGGTCTTATACGTTTCGCCACCGTAGAGGTCGTCAAACTCCTCACGGCTGTAAAACGCGTCGGAGTACAGCGACTTGTGGCCGTGCAGGTCGCTGATCTTCTCTTCGATCAGTCGGTTGGTGTGACCGGGCGTAGGTCCCTGTGGCACCGAGGACCAGAACCCCACGTTGACGTAGGTGTGCCCGGCCCGCAGCGGGTACAGCGGCCAGCCCGCCGGGTCGTGCAACCGCAGCGGGCACAGCCATACCGGTTCGATGGGCACGTTGGTCAGGAACCAGGACAGGAATTCCTCGCACCGCTCAATCGGCACCTCGACGTCCTGCACCACCCGCTCCAGCGGCGGACGGCCGTTGCGGGCCTCGATCCGGTCGGCGATGTTGAACCGCTGGTCGTAGCCGATCAGCTTCCAGTAGAAGCTGCTGCGCCGGTAGCGCCGCGGCCAAAGCCGGCGCAGCTTCGGGTTCTGCGCGCCGAACGCCCGCGAGCACCAGAACCAGTCGGTGTCCCAGCGCCACAGGTAGTCGTGGATGGTGAGACGGTCGTCCTTGACGCCCTCGGCGTGCTGGATCGACCGGTAGTAGATGTCCTGGCCGGTGTAGTCGCTGACCGGTCCTGCGGTGGCGGTCTGCATGCCCAGACACAGGTAGCTCTCGTCGGCGCTGAACACCACACCGTCGAGGTAGTCGACGCGCACGCCGTTGTAGCCGCCGGTCTCGATGATGCGGTCCATCGCCGCGACCAGGTCGGCGACTGTGTGAAACCTCAGGTGCTTGAGCGCCACGAATGGCTTCACCGGTTCCAGCTCGATCCGCAGTCGCACCGAATAGCCAAGGGTGCCATAGGAATTGGGAAAGCTGCGGAACAGATCCGGGTGCTGGTCGCGGCTAGCGGTGATCACTTCGCCGGAACCGGTGAGGATGTCCATCTCGATGACGGACTCGTGCGGTAGGCCGTTGCGGAACGACGCGGACTCGATGCCGAGCCCGGTCACCGCACCGCCCAGCGTGATCGTCTTGAGCTGCGGGACCACCAACGGGGACAGGCCGTAGGGCAGGGTCGCGGCGACCAGGTCTTGGTAGGTGCACATACCGGCGACATCGGCGGTCTTGGCGGCCTGGTCGACCGAGATCACGCCCGTGAGCCCGGAGGTGTCCAGGCCCGGGGCGGTGCGTTTGGCGCGGGCCCGGAACAGGTTGGACGTGGGTTTGGCCAGCCGAACGGAGGCGTCCGGAGGTATGGCGCGGTAACTGGCCAGGAGCCGGTCCACGCCGTTGGCGTGAGCTGTCAGTGCTGCGGAAACAGGCACACGACTACGCTAGTCCGCAGCCACAGCCCGTGCGACCGCATGGCTGCCGGATCACACTCAACAACCACCGTCACAAGGAGTATTGCCTGATGGGACAGGTCAGCGCCGCCAGCACGATCCTGATCGACGCCGAGCCGGCGACCGTTCTCGCCGCGATCGCCGACTACCAGGGCGTGCGCCCGAAAATCCTGTCCCCGCAGTACAGCGAGTACCAGGTGCTGCAGGGCGGCCAGGGCCCGGGCACCGTCGCCAAATGGAAGCTGCAGGCGACCAAGTCACGGGTCCGTGAGGTGCAGGTGACCGTCGACGTTGCCGGTCACACCGTGATCGAGAAGGACGCGAATTCCTCGATGATCATCAACTGGACCGTCTCGCCGGCCGGGCCGGGTTCCAGCGTCACCCTCAAGACCACCTGGAACGGCGCGGGCGGCATCGGCGGATTTTTCGAGAAGACGTTCGCGCCGCTGGGCCTGCGCAAGATTCAGGACGAGGTGCTGGCCAACCTGAAGAAGAACGTCGAGAGCTGATCAGCTGGTGCGCGGCGGCTGGGTGGCCAGGAACGCCGCGATGCCCTGCACCACGGCGGCCGCGATCTTCTGACGGCCCTCCGGGCTTTCCATCAGTGCCGAGTCGGCCGGGTTCTTCATGTTGCCGCATTCGACCAGCACCGACGGGTACTGCGCGAGGTTGAGCCCGGTGAGGTCGGCGCGGCCGTAGAGCCCGTCGGAGCCGATGTAGTTGGCGGCCGGCAGCCCGGAGGCGACCATCTGGTCGCGCATGATCCTGGCCAGCTGCACCGACGGCCCGGCCTGGGCCTGGTTCAGCGGCGGGTTGGAGTAGTTCACGTGGAAGCCGCGGCCGGTGGCCGGTCCGCCGTCGGCGTGGATCGACACGACCGCGTTGGGCGCCAGGGCGTTGGCCATCGCCGCGCGCTCATCGACGCAGGCGGCGACCTGGTTGTCGTTACCGCGGGACATCGCCGTGCGCACCCCGAGCTGGGTCAGCATCTGGCGGATCAGCAGCACCGTGTCCCAGTTGAAGGTGTGCTCGGTGAAGCCGTCGTTGGTGGCGGTGCCCGATGTCTGGCAGTCCTTGGTGCCGCCGCGGCCGGTCGGGACCTGCTTGGTCAGCGACGCGTCGTTGGCACCGTTGTGGCCGGGGTCGAGGAAGACGATCATTCCGGCGATATTGGGTGCGGCGTGGCTCAGCGGGGTGGTCAGCGATGACGCGACCACCAACACGGCGGCGCACGGCGCGGCCACGACACGCATGCGGGCGGACATAAGCACGCGCGTCACCGTAACTCTTTTGCCGTCTAGGCTTGAAGTCACTGACCGCCGAAATTCGCAGGCGCAACCAAGTCGAGACCGAGACGCAAGGAGACCGTCATGCAACCCGGTGAGCTGCCCAACCTCGAGGGTTTTCGCGAACGGGCCGAGGAGATGCGCGACCAGTTGATGCCGGGTCTGCAGGCCGCGCTCCAGCAAGCGCAGGAAATGCAGCAGAAGCTGATGGAAGCTCAGGCCGCGCTGGCCGCCTCCGAGGTACACGGACAGGCCGGCGGCGGACTGGTGCAGGTGACCATGAAGGGCAGCGGCGAGGTGTCCGGCGTCCGGATCGACCCGAAGGTCGTCGACCCCGCCGACGTCGAGACCCTGCAGGACTTGATCGTCGGCGCGATCGCCGACGCGGCCCGGCAGTTCGCGATCCTGGCGCAGACACATCTCGGCCCGCTGGCCGGCGGGGCTGCCCCCGGTCTGCCGGAGGCCTGACTTAGTTGTTTGAGGGTCCCGTCCAGGATTTGATCGACGAGCTCGGCAAGCTGCCGGGTGTCGGTCCCAAGAGCGCGCAGCGGATAGCGTTCCATCTGCTGTCGGTGGAGCCGCCGGATATCGACCGGCTGACCGCGGCGCTGGGCAGGGTTCGCGACGGGGTGCAGTTCTGCGAGGTGTGCGGCAACGTGTCCGACGCCGAGCGCTGCCGCATCTGCAGCGACGCCCGCCGCGACGGCACGCAGGTGTGCGTGGTCGAGGAGCCCAAGGACGTGCAGGCCGTCGAACGGACCCGCGAATTCCGCGGGCGCTATCACGTGCTGGGCGGTGCGCTGGATCCGCTGTCCGGAATCGGACCGGATCAACTTCGAATTCGTCAGCTGCTCAACAGAATTGGTGAACGCGTCGACGGTGTGGACATCACCGAGGTGATCATCGCGACCGACCCCAACACCGAAGGGGAGGCGACCGCCACCTACCTGGTGCGGATCCTGCGCGACATTCCCGGGCTCACCGTGTCGCGGATCGCGTCGGGTCTGCCGATGGGCGGTGACCTGGAGTTCGCCGACGAGCTGACGTTGGGCCGCGCCCTGTCCGGCCGCCGCCAAATGGTGTGAGCCCTCTCCGCCAAACCGACATTTCGCAGGGAAAGTTCGAGTAAATCCCTGCATTTCGTCGGTTTCGGCAACCTGTCAGACCCCGCAACGACGATGCCGACATGACTGAAGTATTTCTGGGCAGGGAAGCGCTCGGCGACGGGCTGTCGCGCCATGACCTTCAGCGCTGGTATCGGCGGATGTACCGGGGCGTCTACATCCCCAAGTACGCGACGCCGTCGTTGGGTGATCGCGCGATCGGTGCGTGGCTGACCACCAACCGAATTGGTGTCATCGCCGGGGTGGCGGCGTCGGCGCTGCACGGTGCGCAATGGGTTGACGACGACGAACCGATCGAAGTGCTGGTCGATGAACGACGGCGGCAGCCGGGTTTGTCACCCCGAATGGATCGGCACTCTGCCGATGAAGTCGTCATCGTCGAGGACCTGCCGGTGACGACGCCGTCGCGAACGGCCTTCGACATGGGTCGGTACCTCAAACGCGCAGCCGCGCTGGCTCGTCTGGATGCGTTGATGCGAGCAGCACCATTCGCTCCCGAACGCGTTGAGATGCTGATGCACAAGTATGGGCCTGTCCGCGGTGTTCGGCAGCTCCGCGACCTGCTGCCGCTGATCGACGCGGGTTCGGAATCGCCGAAGGAGAGTTGGTTGCGGCTCCTGTTGATAGACGGCGGACTTCCCGCGCCGGAGACTCAGATACCTGTCCTCGATGGCGGCGTGCCAATCGCCTACCTGGACATGGGCTACCGCGATATCCAGCTCGCGATTGAGTATGACGGCGATCAACACCGTAGCGATCGACGCCAGTACGTCAGAGATATTCGGCGCCTGCCCGCGGTGGAACGCCTGGGTTGGGAGGTGATCCGCGTCATCGCCGAAGACCGACCGGCCGAGGTGCTGTGGCGGGTCAAGGAGGCGTACCGCCGTCGCGGTGGCGCCGAGATCGACGAAATGCGGCGATCTACTCGCACTTTCGCTGCGTAATGTTGGTTTGGGCGCAAGTTAGGCGCGGCGGGGAGCGGCCAGTCGTTCACGGCGCAGCTGCTCGACCTCGGTCAGGTCCAGCGGCTCCAGCGGGCCGACGACCCGTGACAGCAGCAGGTCGGCCAGCTCCGGATTGCGTGCCAGGCACGGCCCGTGCAGATAGGTCGCCACGACGCTGCCCTGCACCGCGCCGTCGTAGCCGTCGCCTGCGCGGTTACCGGCGCCCTTGACCACCGCCGCCAGCGGGCGTGCGTCCGGACCCAAAACCGTGCCGCCTCGGTGGTTTTCAAAGCCGGTCAGCGGCGAGGAAATACCATCGAGCAACGGCGTGGACACCACCTCGCCGATCGTGCGGCTGGCCTGCGGCGACGTGGTCACGTCGAGCAGGCCCACGCCCTCGACCCGCTCGCCGGCCGATGTCTCATACCAGTGGCCGAGCACCTGGATGGCCGCGCAGATCGCCAGCACCGGAGCGCCGCGGGCGGCGGCCCGCTGCAAACCCTGATGTGTCAGAAGATGTTTGGTGGCCAGCCGCTGCGCGTAGTCCTCGGCGCCGCCAAGGGTGTACAGGTCCAGTGAGTCGGGCACCGGGTCGGCCAGCGTGATCTCGACGATCTCGGCCTCAAACCCGCGCAGCCGCAACCGCTGTCGCAGGACGACGGCATTACCGCCGTCGCCGTAGGTGCCCATGACGTCGGGCAGCACCAGCCCGATCTGAACCTTCTCAGCCACCCATCCTCCCCAGGGTGCGGGTCAACGAGAGGAATGCCGTGTAGTTCGCCACGACCTCGACGTGCCCCTTCGGGCACGAGGCGATCGCATCAATGGTGTTGTGCACCAATGTATGTGGGACACCGGCATACCCCAGGCGCACTGCCAGGTCGGTTCCGCGCTCACCGGCCGCCACCACGGGCACGCCTTCGAAGTGCTCGAAGTTGACGTCCCACAACCAGGACAGGTCCTCACCGTCGGGCACCTGGCCGTTGACGGAGATCACAACGCCCTCGGCGGTGGTGTCGACCATCGACAACGCCTCCTGCCAGCCGGCCGGGTTCTTGGCCAGCAGGATGCGCGCGGTGTGCTCGCCCATCGGCACGGTCTGGTAGCGGCCGGCGACCTCGTCCACCGCGGACACAGCGGCCACCGCGGCCACGGGGTCGGCCCCCAGTGCCACCGCGGCAGCCACCGCCTGAGTCGCGTTGCCCCGGTTGACCTTTCCCGGCAGTGACAGGCGCATCGGAAGCTCGAGTCCGTTCGGACCGTAGATCTTCGCGTCGTCGTACCACCACTGAGGGCTCGGTCGTTTGAAGTCCGTACCCGTTGAGTACCAGTGCGATTGGTCGCGAACGATGATCTCGCCACTGCGCGGGCAGCTGACCGAATCGTTGGCCCAGCCACCCCCGGCGGCCACCCATACGACGCGAGGGGAGTCGTAGGCCGCCGAGGTCATCAGCACGTCGTCGCAGTTGGCCACGACGATCGCCCCCGGATGACGCGCGAGTCCCGCCCGCAACGTGCGCTCGATGTGATTGATCTCGCCCACCCGGTCGAGCTGATCGCGCGAGAGATTCAGGAGCACGATCACCTCCGGGCTGACCGCGTCCGCGACGTGCGGGACGTGCATCTCGTCGACCTCGAGGGCGGCCAGCGACGCGTCGCGGGATCCGGCGAGCGCGGCCACCAGACCGGCGTCCATGTTGGCGCCCTCGGCGTTGGTGGCGACAGGCCCCAGAGTGCCGAGTGCGGCGGCGGTCATCCGGGTGGTCGTCGACTTGCCGTTGGTGCCTGTCACGACGACGGTGCGACGGCCGGTGCCGAGCTGGCCCAGGATCGAGCGATCCAGTGTCATCGCGACCAGACCGCCGATCATGGCGCCGGCACCGCGGCCGGTCGCCCGGGAGGCCCAGCGCGCGGCCGAACCAGCGGCCAGCGCAGCGCGGCCCCGCAGTGTCATCGTCGGCTTCGGCATTGGGACGCAAGTTTATGCGGACCAGACCCACCTGGCCGACACGGAATCGATGTCCCGGGCACTGTCGGACCTGCGTGCCATCCTGACTGTGTGAGCCACACCTGGGGTCGACCTGCCTGCGAGCCGGGCGACGGCTGGGTCGTCGTCGACGTCGAGACCTCGGGTTTTCGCCCTGGCCACGCCCGGATCATCAGCCTGGCGGCTCTGGCGCTGGACCCTGAGGGCCGGGTCGAACATTCCGTTGTGAGCTTGCTCAACCCCGGCGTCGATCCCGGTCCCACCCACATCCACGGCCTGACCGCCGAGATGCTGGAAGACCAGCCAACGTTCGCCGACATCGCGCCCGACGTCATCGACCTGCTGCACGGGCGCACCCTGGTCGCGCACAACGTGGCCTTCGATTATGCGTTCCTGGCCAGTGAGGCCGAGCTGGCCGAAACCGCGCTGCCGGTCGACACCGTGATGTGCACCGTCG
The DNA here is from genome assembly GCA_004362315.1 of Mycobacterium sp. BK086. Classification (GTDB taxonomy): domain Bacteria; phylum Actinomycetota; class Actinomycetes; order Mycobacteriales; family Mycobacteriaceae; genus Mycobacterium. Next base: position 571,642 of record SNWL01000004.1, on the reverse strand, counting down.
AGCTGGCCCGCCGCCTTGACCTCGGGCTGGAGAACCTGCGGCTGGAAACACTGGCCCGGCATTGGGCGGTGCCCCAAACCCGCGCCCACGACGCATTCGACGACGCTCTGGTGTTGTCCAGGGTCCTCGCCCCGGCTCTGCAGCGGGCCCGCGAACACGAAGTGTGGCTGCCTGTGCGCCCGGCAACCCGTCGCCGCTGGCCCAACGGCCGGGTGACCCACGACGAGCTGCGGCCGCTGAAGATGCTCGCCTCCCGGATGCCGTGTCCGTACATGAATCCTGGGCCGTACCGGCGGGGCGGTCCGCTGGTCCAGGGCATGCGCGTCGCACTGTCGGCCGAGGTGAACCGCACGCACGAGGAACTCGTCGAACGCATCCTCCATGCCGGGCTGGCCTACTCCGACGCTGTGGACCCGCAGACGTCATTGGTGATCTGCAATGAGCGCACACCCGAGCAGGGCAAGGGCTATCTCGCGCGGGAGCTCGGTGTCCCGGTGGTGTCCGACCGGCAGTTCATGGACTCGATCGCGTCGGTGGCCAACGGCACCGGGATCGACGAGTTCGCACCTTCGGTCGACCAGGGGCAGCAGTTCGCGCTGTTCTGACGGCTCGCTTCGCTAGCATCGCCACCGGGGTGGTGATGTAAGTGGACGATCGCAGGGCCATGCTGCAATCGGCTTTGCCGATTCTGTCCTCGGTGATCAGCTGTGTACTTCTCGCCCTCGGGTTCGCTTTCAACTGGGGTGGCGACGGCACCGTCCTCGTCGTCGACGCCTTGGCGTTCGCCGCGTTCGGTCTGTATGCAGCCGTGTGTTCGACCATTGCGGCGCGCGCCGCGCAGGGACGCAACCGCAGCGCCTGGACCATCATGGCGATCGCGCTCTATGCCTGGGTACTGGGGGAGCTGACCAGGGCGCTGTACTCCCTCGTCCTGCACCGCTCGTTGTTCCCGTCGCCGTCGGACTTCCTGTACTTGATTTTCGTTGTGCTGATGTGCGTTGCATTCCTGCGTTTTCCGGCCGAACCGACGCACGGTTCTCGCACCCGCGTTCTTTTCGATGCGCTCATCGTCGCGATGTCGCTGTTCGTGGTGTTGTGGGTCGTGGTGCTGGGCAACGTATACGAGGCCACAGGGGTCGACAGCGTCATCCAAGGGCGCGCGATGCTCTACCCGCTGTTCCTCCTGTTCATGTTCGTGGCCGCCGTGGTGTGCGTCGCCCGGTCTGGTCCCGGAAACAGCATGGTGGCATGGCTCTTTCTCGGTGCCGTCACGCTCATGGCGTTCTCCGGGGTCGCCTTCGCGCTGCTTCAGGCGGGAAACCGCTATCACCCCGGCCACCTCACGAGTATTGGCTGGGTACTCGGAATGTCGTGCTTCGGAGCGGCCGCGCTGCTGAGCAGACACCCCAGACCGCCTCTGCCGCGGACGAACCCGGCACAATCTTCGACCGCACTGTGGTTGCCCTACATACCGCTGCTGATCGCCGGCACTCTCGGCCCGGCGATCGTGATGACAGGTGTCCTGCGGGTCGGGGTTCCCGTGTTGATGGCGTTCCTGTGCATCCGGCAGGTGCTCTCCGGCTGGGAGAATCGCCGATTGCTAACGGCCGCAGCCGATCAGGCATTGCGCGACCCGTTGACCGGGCTGGCCAACCGCACGTTGTTTCAAGACCGGCTGGCACACGCGATCGCGCTGCGCCGCCGCGACGGCCGCGTGGTGGCCGTCGTGTCACTGGACCTCGACGATTTCAAGCTGATCAACGACACTATGGGACATCCTGCTGCGGATAGCCTTTTGATTCGCGTGGGCGAGCGCATTGCCGAGTGCGTGCGGCCGGGCGATACCGTCGCACGCCTTGGCGGCGATGAGTTCGCACTCCTCCTCGAGAGCACCGCCGACGAGGCGCACCTGGTGTGCGAGCGGGTCATCGCATCGTTCGACATGCCCTTCATCGTCGACGGTCACGAAGTCCTTGTGCGGCCGAGCGCCGGGATGGCCGTCACAATGCTGGCCGAAACAGAGCTCGAGCCAGAGGAATTGGTGAAGCGGGCCGATATCGCGATGTACTTCGCCAAGCGATCGCGCAATGCGACGGTGCACACCTTCAGCTCCGAGATGACGCTGCTCGATCCGGGCGTCGAGGAAGTGACGAACACCGGCGAGAATCGTTCCGTCGGAAGCGGCGCGGCGCAAGTTCGGCTGCTCGGCGAACTACGACGCACCATCGACCGCGGTGGCCTCGAGATGGCCTACCAGCCCAAGCTGGACTTGCGCACCGGCCGTGTCGTGGGAGTGGAAGCGCTGTTGCGGTGGCCGCACCCGCGACTGAAAGTGCTTCGGCCAGCGGCATTCCTGCCGCTGATCCTGCGGCACGGCTTGATGCGCCCGGTGACGGATCTGGTGTTCAACAAGGTGCTCGACGACGCAGCGCGATGGGTGGCGATGGGACTGGACGTTCCCGTCGCGGTGAACCTGTTCGCGCCTCTGCTCCGCGATGTGCGGCTACCCGAGGCGGTGGGCGGCTTCCTGCAGGAACGGAACCTCCCGACCCGGCTGCTGACCATCGAGATCACCGAGGACCTCGTCCTCGACGAGGTCGGCCGGGTGACCGGAGTGCTCCAGCAGCTGCGGGATGACGGAATCCAGATCGCGATCGACGACTTCGGTAGTGGCTATTCAGCATTGAGCTATCTGCGTGACCTGCCGATCGACGAGGTCAAGTTCGATCGCCATTTCATCGCCTCGGTCGCCACCGACGAAAGGGCCGCCGCGGTGGTCAGCGCGGTGATCGATCTGAACCACAATCTCGGGATCACGGTGGTTGCCGAGGGCGTGGAAGACGCTGAGACCGCGACATGGTTGCGTGAGCACGGCTGCGATATCGGCCAGGGCTACTACTTCGGCAGGCCGGCCCCGGCAGCTGAGATCCCCGGCTTGGTGGCCGAGTTCGCGCAGCGGTCGCAAAGCGCACCCTCACAGCCTCCTGTGGGTCTGGACCTAACCCCCTGAAGCTTGCGGACATTCGAATTCTGTTGACGTAGCGTCGAGTTGGGCCCACCGACTACCCGTTTGGAGAAGGCAGTCCCGACATGACAAAAATACTCGCCGCCACCATTGGCGGAGCGTCGATTGCGCTGCTCGCCGTATTCGCGGCGACGACCGGCACGGGCAACTCCGTGACCACACACACGACGGCCGATTCCGGTCAGGAGTCGAAATTCCCGACGCCGACGCCGCCGTCGCCGGCCATGGTGTCAGGGGCGGTGACCACGACCGCCCCGTCGATCAAGTAGCTCCGCGTCCCGTCGACTCCAGAGCGCGCCACTGTCGCGGGGACAGACCGTGAACACGGAGAAACACCCGGCCGAAGTAGCCGGCGTCGGAAATCCCGACTCGGTGTGCGACCTCTGTGACACTGAGGCTGTTGTCGCGCAACAGGATCCGTGCCTGTGCCATGCGGCGCTCGAGGATCCACTCGCCGACGGTGCGGCCCGTACGCCTGCGGACGACCGTGGTGAGGTGCCCCGGGGTCAAGCCCAGTTCCTGGGCGACATCTCGTAGGGAGATCGGCTTTCCGAGCTGCCGGTCGATCACGGTGAACACATCGGCGATCAACGGTTCACCGGATCGCCGCAGGTCATGAACCAGGTCTTCGGTCATCCGGGCCAGGTCGATCAGCAGCAGGGTGAGTTGAGCCAGTACCGCCGGCCGGTAACCGTCTCGGCGAACGGTGAGTTCGGCTTCCATCGACTCGATCATGCTGTCCCAGAACGCTTTCCGACTGTCGGGGAGGCTGATCCGAAGCACCCCGCCGGGCCGTCCGTGCAGGAACGGGAACAGCAGTGGATGACGACGCCAGGCGGGCCACGGCGAATGCGTCCCGTCAGCCAGCGCCGAGGGATCGAAGAACACCGCGATACCGCGCGACGTGTCTTCTCCGATCGCGGGGTCGATGGTCTCGCCTGCCGCGACGATGCACACCGACGCGGTGTCCGGCAGGTACGTCATGATCGGGAAGCCGTGAATGTGCCGGGATTTCTCGGGCGGTCCGTCCGGGTGTAGGCGCAAGACGGTCACCGGCGGGGTAGCCGGATCGGTCGGGTATTCGTAGATGGGCACCCCGGCGCGGTGTCGTACCGGTCGCGGGGTCGGAAGCATCGACCAAATATAGTCCTGGTTTTGCCGAAGATCGCACGAGAAATGTTTTCTCAGTGCAACCACCATGGACAATATGACCGAAAATCGTCCACATTCGGTGGCCGGCAGCTGGGGTAATCGCCACGATTATCTGCCGGCCGCCGGCCACGACCGGTTTCTTCCTGCCTATGACCTCTTGACCTGGGTGCTGGGTTCGCGCCCCGTGTACGACCAGCTGATCGCACAGGCCGCGTTGTTCGACGGTGCGCAGGTGCTCGAAGTCGGTGCTGGAACGGGCAATGTCACGATCCGAGCGGCACGGGCCGTCCCGTCCGCCAGCGTGACCGCGCTGGATCCCGATCCACGGGCGTTGGAGCGGGCCCGGCGCAAAGCTGCTGGCCGACCGGGGATTCGATTCGAGCAGGGTTATGCCCAGCAGTTGCCGTTCGCCGACGACACCTTCGATCGCGTGTTGTCGTCGATGATGTTGCATCACCTGGACCACGAGGTGAAGGCCGCCGCCCTGTCTGAAGCGTTCCGCGTCCTCAAACCGGGCGGCGAGATGCACGTCGTTGACATCGTCCACGCACACGGGCCCGTGCAGACAACGGCCGATGAGGTGCCGGAACTCATGCGGCTGAGCGGATTCGACTGTTCCGTCACGGGCACTCGTCGGCTGCGCTTCTTCGGGCCAGTGCAGTACTGCCGCGGCCGTAAACCACTACGCGGGTAGTACGCTGGCGTTCCTGATGCCGCCAAATCCCGAACGTCGCACCGTGATCCTCGACGCCGCAATCGACATCGTCGTCGACGTGGGTATCGGGGGCCTCACTCATCGCCAGGTCGACGACCGCGCCGCTCTGCCGGCGGGGACCACGTCGAACTATTTCCGGACCCGGCTGGCGCTGCTGGAGGCCACCGCCGCCCATGTCGTGGACCTTCACTGGCGCAACGTCGAGCTGTTGCAGTCCGCGCTGCCGTCGCCGATGGACCGGGCGAGTGTGGCGGCGCTGCTGACGCGGATGGTTGCCGACCCCGACGAGGTCTCACGCCGGCGGACACTGGCTCGTTTCGAGTTCTTCATCGAGGCGATCCGGCGGCCCGAATTGCAGCCGTTCATCTACGAGTTGCAGCACGCAGCCATGAAAACGGCGGGTGTGATCCTGGCCTCGGCCGGCATCGATGCGTCACCTGAGCAGGTGGACCAGATGACCCGGCTGCTCAACGGATTGGCATTCAGCAATCTCACGATCGATCAACCCGCCGGGCACGACCCGGCCGGGCTGATCGATCGTGTGCTCGACGCGGTGTTCGGAACTAGCTGAGGGCCTTGGCCTTCAGCGCCTCGAACTCCTGCGGGGAGATGGTGCCGGCATCGAGAAGCTGTTTGGCGTGCTCGATCTCCTGTGCGGGAGAACGTCCGGCAGCTTCCCGGATGTAGGCATCGGTGTCTTGCTTTGCGGCCACGGCGGCTTCCCGTGCGCGTTCGGTCATGCCCCGACCGCGCGCGATCAGATAGATCAGCGCGGTCAGCCATGGAAACACGATCAGGAAGATCACCCAGACGGCCTTGATCCAGCCGGACGTCGTGTGATCACGCCAGAACAGGTCCACCAGGATCTGGAACAACACCAGCAGGTAGGCGATCCAGGCGAAGATGATCAGGAAGTGCCACAGGAAATCCCACGTCGAACCCCAGTCCATGACCTACTCCTTAAGTCGTCTCCGAGAACGTTAAGTCGTTGGAATGGCTCCGATTCGGGCGGCACGGTTGACCGCCGAGACCACGGCTCGCAGCGATGCCGTCGTGATCGACGTCGCGATGCCGACACCCCACACCGTGCGCCCGCCGATCGACGCCTCGACATAGGCGGCCGCGGCGGCCTCCTCGCCTGCCGACATCGCGTGCTCGGAGTAGTCCAGCACGCTGACGTCGAAACCGACCGTGCCCAGGGCGTCGACGAACGCGGCCAACGGGCCGTTGCCTGCGCCGGTGATCTCGGTTTCGACCCCGTCGATCTTCACCACGGCTTCGATGACGTCGGTGCCGCCGTCGACCTCCGCGCCGACCACCTTCTGGCGGATGCGCTCCAAAGGCCGAATCGGGGACAGGTATTCGTCGGCGAACGCGTCCCACATCTCCTTGGGCGACACTTCGCCGCCCTCGCCGTCGGTGATCGCCTGAATTGCTTGGGAGAACTCGATCTGCAGTCGCCGCGGCAACGCCAGCCCGTGATCGGCCTTCATGATGTAGGCCACCCCGCCCTTGCCGGACTGCGAGTTGACCCGGATGACGGCCTCGTAGGTGCGGCCGACGTCCTTGGGATCGATCGGCAGATACGGAACCTGCCACAGGATGTCGTCGACGTCCGAATCCGCTTCGTCGGCAGCGACTTTCATCGCATCCAGGCCCTTGTTGATGGCGTCCTGGTGGCTGCCCGAGAATGCGGTGTAGACCAGGTCGCCGCCGTAGGGGTGCCGTTCGTGCACGGGCAGCTGGTTGCAGTACTCGACGGTGCGACGAATCTCGTCGATGTTGGAGAAGTCGATCTGCGGGTCCACCCCGCGGGAGAACTGATTCAGGCCCAGCGTCACCAGACAGACGTTTCCGGTGCGCTCACCATTGCCGAACAGGCAGCCTTCGATGCGGTCGGCCCCGGCTTGATAACCCAATTCCGCTGCCGCAACGGCGGTTCCGCGGTCGTTGTGCGGGTGCAGGCTCAGGATGATCGAGTCGCGTGGGGTCAGGTGCCGGTGCATCCACTCGATCGAGTCGGCGTACACGTTGGGCGTAGCCATCTCGACGGTGGCGGGCAGGTTGACGATCAGCGGCACCTCGGGGGTGGGCTTCACGATGTCGGCGACGGCGTTGCACACCTCGACGGCGTACTCCAGTTCGGTTCCGGTGTAGGACTCCGGCGAGTACTCGAAGCGCCACTGGGTGTCGGGATACTTCGCCGCCTCCTCGACGCACATGCGGGCGCCTTCGGTGGCGATCTTCTTGACTTCCTCACGGCCGGCACGGAATACGACGCGACGCTGCAGGATCGAGGTCGAGTTGTAGAAGTGCACGATGGCGCGCGGCGCACCCTGGCAGGCCTCGAAGGTGCGGGTGATCAGCTCGGGACGGCATTGCGTCAGCACCTGGATGGTGACGTCGTCGGGGATGGCGCCCTGCTCGATGATCTCGCGGACGAAGTCGAAATCGGTCTGGCTGGCCGACGGGAAGCCGACCTCGATCTCCTTGTAGCCCATGTTGACCAGCAGCTCGAACATGCGGCGCTTGCGGGCCGGGCTCATCGGGTCGATCAGGGCCTGGTTGCCGTCGCGCAGGTCGACCGCGCACCACATCGGTGCGTGCTCGATGACCTTGTCCGGCCAGGTGCGGTCGGTCAGCGTGACCGGCTCTACTTCGGCGGCAAACGATCGATACCGGTCGACCGGCATCGAGGAGGCGCGCTGGGTGTTCCAGGACGGCTGGCCGTCGCGGCGCGGGCCGGCAGGGGTTTTGATGGTGCGGGCAGATACGTAGGCGTCTACAGATTCAAAAGACGGTTTTTGGCTGGTCACGATTGGCTCCGGGATGTCTTGGATTGGACTTCAGACCGGCGCATCGCGAAAACCCGCGACGGGAAGCCAGTCTGGATCAGACCCCGTCGCGGCGTCCGAGAAGGAGCACCCGCTGCACAAGTCCGTACTGTACTCCGAATGCCTCACCAGGCCAAAGTCGGTGTTCAATCGCGACCCAAGAATTCGCTGACACGGTAAATTGACGTGCTTGCAAGCCGTGATCGGGGGTTATTCGTGCAACTGAGCGTTCGCTCTATGCTCGCGGCCGGCGTCTCGACGACCGTCGCCGCCACCATCGCCCTGGCGCCGCTGCCCACCGAGTCGCTGCCGGCCACACAGACCGTGCCCGTCGCGCTCACCGGCGCCTGGCAGGACCTGCAGACCAATCTCCAGCAGGATCTGGGCAATCTGGCGTCGTTGATCGTGAACTATCCGCCCGCGCCGATCCTGACCCAGATCGCGAAGAACTTCACCACCTACTCGCGCTGGCTGGTCGGCGAGGACGGGGGTGATCCGCTGAAGATCGTGCAGACGATGAGCGACCACGCCGCGGCGGTCGCCGGCGTGATGGTCACCTTCGGACTGTTGATGCCGCTCAGCTTCGTCGGGCCGTTCATCGCGCCCGGCATCATGCTCGTCCAATTGGTCGCCGACACCTCCAGGTACCCGTCCACCCCGCAGACCGTGCTGCAGGCGTTCATCGACGCACCGGCCGTCTATCTCAACACCACGTTCAACTGCTGCTCCACGCCGCTCGTTCAGCTGGCATTCGGCCTGCTGAACCCCGGACCGCTCGGCTACTTCCTCTCGTTGGGGCCGGCGATCGCGACGGCGCTGCAGATCACGACACCCGAGTCTGAGGCCGCAGCGGGCGCGGCAACGGCGAGCGCTGTGTCAGCTGCGCAGGCCCGGTCCGGCGTCGCCCAGAGTCGGCGTTCCCAACCGGCGACCGCCGCACCGAAGGCCGTCGCCTCGCGCAGCGCCAAGCGGCCCCGTGCGACACACAAGAACGCCGATGCGCGGCAGACCACGCCGTCGTCGGGCAAGGGACAGTCGGCTAGACCTGCGAGTCCGGGAACGCGATAACCGACAGAAACCGGATCGGCACCTCGATCAGGTCCGCCGGGCCGTGTGCGCCCTCGCCGTCGATCTGCAGTGAATCGCCCGGGTGCAACCGGTACACCGACCGGCTGTGCGCGTAGTCCATGACGCCTTCGAGCACATAGATGAACTCGGTGCCCGGGTGCTGGAACAGCGGATAGGTCTTGCTCTTCCCCGAGAGTGTGACCAGAAGGCACTCGAGACGTTTGTGCTCGCCGCGCAGCGAGCCGAGCAGTTCGTACTCGTGGCCCTCCCGGGTGCCGGTGCGCACGATCCGCGCGCCGGTTCCGGCCTTCACGAAGGCGGCCGGACGTTCCACGTCGGCGCCGCGGAACAGCGTGGTCACCGGGACGTCGAAACCCTTGGCCAGCAGCGCCAGCGTGGACAGGCTCGGCGAGGTCTGGGCGTTCTCGATCTTGCTCATCATCGCCTTCGAGATGCCGACCCGCGCCGCCATATCGGCCACCGACAACCCCAGCTGTTGGCGTAGGAGGCGCACGTTGTGCGCGATCGCCGCCTCGAACTCCAGCTCGGCGACCGGCTCGTGCGGTTCGCGATCACGGGCCGTACCGGATTGGTTGCGCAGCAGATCGGTCACAGGGTTCAGTGTCTATCTCATCTGCCCGGCACCGACATAGGGATATGGGCTCTTCAACAGTTCGTCCTCGGCGAACCGGGACAACCGGAAGTCGGTCTCCGGTATCCGCGGATCGCTGCTGTGGCCGTCGACGACCAGATCGGCGACCAGGCGCCCGACAGCCGGGGCGATCTTGAACCCGTGACCGCTGAACCCGGCGGCCACGAACAGCCCATCCCGGCCGCTGGCCGAGATGACCGGGTTCCAGTCCGGCGTGACGTCGTAGCAGCCGGCGTAGCTGGTGGTGATCGCCGGCTCGGTGAAGCCGGGGAACCGGGTGCCCACTTTGTCGACGGTGAGGTCGATGAAGTCCTCGGTGGCCCGGTTCAGGTAGTCGTCGGGATCGGCGGTCGCCACATCGGAGAGATCGCTGTTGCCGAACAGCACGTCGCCGCCGACCTCGGGGCGCACGTATTGCAGCGAGACAAGATCGGAGAACACCGGCACCGGCCCCAGATCGACGCCGGGAGAGATCATCACGATCTGTTCGCGGACCACCCGGATCGGCACGTCGATGCCGTAGGGCGCGAGGAACGGTTGGGTCCATACCCCGGTGGCGACGACGACGCTGCCCGCGCTGATGCGGGTGCCGTCCGCCAGTTGCACACCGGTGACGGAGTCACCGTCGGTGAGCAAGCCGGTTACCGTGGCGCCCTGGCGGATTCGGACACCCGCCGCACGGGCGGCGACGGCGAACGCCTGGGCCGTCTGGTAGGCGTCGCCATAGCCGCCGCGGGCTTCCCAGCCGAACGCGGCGAACGGCGACAGGTCGGCAAACGGCCACAGCTTGGCCACATCGGCGGCGTCGATCTCCTCGGTCTGCACACCCACGGCGCGCTGCGCGGCCATGCTCTTGCGCAGGGAGTCGACGTTGGGTTCGCCGACGCCCACGACGTACCCGGTCTGTCGGAAGCCGATATCGGTAGCGTGATCTCCCAGAAACTGCTGAGGCTTCTCGAACACCTCGAGGCCGACGGTCGCCATCGCGGCCAGCGAGCTCACCCCGTAGTGGCAGCGGACGATCCCGCTGGACTTGCCGGTCATGCCGGAGGCGACGGTATTACGTTCGGCGACAACCACATCGGTGATGCCGCGCTGGCTCAGCGCCCAGGCGGCGGCGCACCCCTCGATTCCGCCGCCGACAATGACGACATCGGCGGTCTCGCTCACAGGCCTGCCCCGGGAATCCAGGAGGTACCGGCCAGCGGGACCCGGGCCATCGCCGCGGCTTCGATCGTGACCGCCACCAGATCCTCGGGCTCCAGGTGCAGCAGATGGGCCTTGCCGCAGGCACGCGCGATGGTCTGTGCCTCCATGGTCAGCACCCGCAGGTAGTTGGCCAGCCGCCGGCCGGCGTCCACCGGGTCCAGCCGGGCCGCCAGCTCCGGATCCTGAGTGCTGATGCCCGCCGGATCACGGCCGTCCTGGAAGTCGTCGTAGAAACCGGCTGCGCTGCCGAGCTTTTCGTATTCTGCGGCGTACTTCGGGTTGTTGTCGCCAAGGGCGATCAGCGCAGCGGTGCCGATCGCCACCGCGTCGGCGCCCAGGGCCATCGCCTTGGCGACATCGGCGCCGGTACGGATACCGCCCGAGACGATCAGCTGCACCTTGCGATGCACCCCGAGTTCGGACAGCGCCTGCACCGCTTGGGGAACCGCAGCCAGCGTCGGGATGCCGACGTGCTCGATGAAGACGTCCTGGGTGGCGGCGGTCCCGCCCTGCATGCCGTCGACGACGACGACGTCGGCACCGGCGGCCACCGCCAGCTTCACGTCGTAGTAAGTGCGAGTGGCACCGACCTTCACATAGATGGGCTTCTCCCAGTCGGTGAGCTCGCGCAGCTCGTTGATCTTGATGGTCAGATCGTCGGGGCCGGTCCAGTCCGGGTGCCGGCAGGCCGAGCGCTGATCGATCCCCTCGGGAAGGGTGCGCATGCCAGCGACCCGCTCGGAGATCTTCTGGCCCAGCAGCATTCCGCCGCCGCCGGGTTTGGCGCCCTGGCCCAGCACGACCTCGATCGCGTCGGCCTTACGCAGGTCGTCGGGATTCATCCCATAGCGTGACGGAAGGTATTGATAGACAAGGTATTTCGACTGCCCGCGTTCCTCCGTGGTCATACCGCCGTCGCCGGTGGTCGTCGAGGTGCCGACCTCGCTGGCTCCGCGGCCCAGCGCCTCCTTGGCCGGTCCCGAGAGCGCGCCGAACGACATGCCCGCGATCGTGACCGGGATATCCAGGTGCAGAGGGTGTTTGGCGTGCCGGTCGCCGAGCACGATGTCGGTACCGCAGCGTTCGCGGTAGCCCTCCAGTGGGTAACGCGACATCGACGCGCCCAGGAACAGCAGGTCGTCGAAGTGGGGGAGGGGGCGCTTGGCGCCCCAGCCCCGGATGTCATAGATGCCGGTTTCGGCAGCACGCTGGATGCCGGCGATGGTGGCGCGGTCGAAGGTGGCCGATTCGCGCAGGCCCAGACGGGCCCGATCGTCTTGGGAGTATGTCATTTAGTACACCGAGCTGTTGTCGACGTGGAAGTGGTAGAGCTGCCGGGCTGAGCCGTAGCGGGTGTAGGCGCTGGTGTCGTCGTCCTCGAAGCCCGCGGCCTTGAGTAGCCGGCCGAGTTCCTCGTGGTGTTCGGCGCGCATCTCTTTGGCGATGCAGTCGGCGCCCAGTGAGGCAACCTCGCCACGAACGTAGAGGCGCGCCTCGTAGATCGAATCACCCAGCGCCTCACCGGCATCCCCGCGGATCACCAACCGGCCAGCCTGGGCCATGAACGCGCTCATATGCCCGACGCTTCCGCCCACGACGATGTCGACACCTTTCATCGAGATGCCGCAGCGTGCCGCGGCGTTGCCCTCGATGACGAGCAGCCCGCCGTGTGCCGTGGCGCCGGCCGACTGGGAGGCGTTGCCCTTGACCCAGACCGTGCCGCTCATCATGTTCTCGGCCACCCCGGTGCCGGCATTGCCGTCGACGACGACCTCGGCTTGCTTGTTCATCCCCGCGGCGTAATAGCCGACGTGGCCGTCGATTCCGACCCGCACCGGGGCGTCGAGGCCAACGGCCACATTGTGGGCACCCGCGGGGTTGGTGATCTGGAATGCGCCCGAGAGGCCGGGTGTATGCAGGGCCGCGTTGACCTCGCGCAGCGGCGTGGTGCTCAAGTCGAAGGTCGTCATCGTGTCCATGCGTAGACCACCTCGGGTTCGGGCTCCCAGATGACCGCCTTCTCGACGCCGGGAAGTCCTGCCAGCGCACGGTATTCGCTGGCCATCGCGACCCAGTCGCCGGTTTCGGCGATCACGGCGGGCTTGCAGGCGATCGCGTCGCGCACTACGGCGAACGAGTCGTGGTTGGACACGAGCAGCGTGTAGAAACCGTCGAAAGTGGCACAGAGCTCCTTCAGCGCCGATTCCACGTCGCGGCCGTGGGCCAGCTGATCGGCGACGAAACGCGCACCGACCTCGGTGTCGTTCTCGCTGTCGAAGACCACTCCCTGAGCCCGCAGGTCGCGGCGGATGGTCGCGTGGTTGGCGAACGAACCGTTGTGCACCAGGCACTGATCCGGTCCCACCGCATACGGGTGGGCGCCTGCCGGGATGACCGCCGACTCGGTGGCCATCCGGGTGTGGCCCACTCCTTGCCAGCCCTGGGCATTCGCCAGCCCCCACGCCTCGGTGAGTGCCCGGGGATGCCCGACGCCCTTGAGCACGGCCACATTTGCGCCGAATCCGGCGATCAGCGCGTGCGGGTAGTGCGCGGTGATCGCCGCGTGCAGGGTCTCGGGGGCGACCTCGGCGGACACCAGCAGCGTCTCGTCGACGCGGTGCACCGACACGTCGCCGAGGGCTGCGTGCAGCGCGGCAGCCATCTGCTCGGGGCTGTCCTCGACGTCGAGCACCGACACGGTGCCCTTATCCCTTGGCGACCAGTGCGGATCGCCGTAGACCGCCACGCCGGCGGAATCGCTTCCCCGGTCCGACATTTCGCAGAGCATTCCGGTCAGCAGTTCGCCGAGCCGGGGGTAAAGCTCCGGGTTGCGCAGGTGCAAACCCACGATCCCGCACATAGTGTTCCTTTCCTGACGAAGTCAGAATGCGGTCAGGTACTGATCGACTTCCCACGGGCTGACAGCGCTGTGGTAGGCGAAGAATTCGTCGCGTTTGATCCCGGCGAAGTAGGCGGCCACCCCGTCCCCGACGGCGTCGAGAACACCGGTGATGACCGCGTCGCCTTCGAATTCGTCGACGGCGTGAAGCAGCGTGGGCGGCAGCGCGGTTCGGCCGTCGGTGCCGCCGATCCCCCCGGGATCCAGGCTGCGCTTGATGCCGTCGATACCGGCACCCAGCGCCGCGGCGATGGCCAGATACGGATTCGCCGACCCGTCACCGCCGCGCAGTTCCACCCGCTGAGAGTCCGGCACCCGGATGTAGTGGGTTCGGTCGTTGCCGCCGTAGGTCGGCAGCTTCGGTGCCCAGGACGCGCCGGAAGCGGTCGTCAGCGCACCGGTTCGCTTGTAGGAGTTGACGGTTGGGCCGACCACTGCCTGCAGCGCGCAGGCGTGATCGAGGATGCCGCCGATGAATGCGTACGCGGTGGCCGACAGGCCCAACCCGCGATCGTCGGCGTCCTCGGGGAACACCGGGGTGCCGCCACTGGTCAGCGACAGGTGCAGGTGCAGGCCACTGCCGGTCCGGTCGGAGAACGGCTTGGGCATGAAGGTGGCGACCATGCCGCGCTCGGCGGCGATCATCGACAGCAGATAGCGCAGGGTGATGACCCGGTCGGCGGTGGTCAGCGCGTCGGCGAATTGAAAGTTCTGCTCGAACTGGCCATTGCCGTCTTCATGGTCGTTGGCGTAGTTGGACCAGCCGAGGGTGTTCATCGCCGTCGAGATGGCGGTGAGGTGGTCGTACATCCGCGTGACGCCGCGCGCGTCGTAACACGGCTGGGCGGCGGTGTCGGCGGTGTCGGCGGTGGCCAGGCTGCCGTCGGCGGCGCGGGTGAGCAGGAAGTACTCGACTTCGGCACCGACCCAGGGTTCGAAGCCGGCGTCGGCGGCCCGCTGGATCAGCGACTTGAGGATGACTCGCGGTGCGTACGGCCAGGGCTGCCCCTCGACATACGGATCGCAGTGCACGATCGCCAGGCCCTCTTTGATGAACGGAACCGGGGTGAACGAGGCGGGATCGGGGATCGCCATGAGGTCCGGGTCTTTGGGCTCCTGGCCCATGGCACCGACGGCGTATCCGGCGAAGCCGACTCCCTCGGTGGCCAGCAGATCGACGGCCTCGACGGGAACCAGTTTGGCGCAGGGCTTTCCACGGAGATCGACGAACAGGGCAAGGATGAATTTGGTCGCGGACTTCTCAGCCAGCTCGGCGAGGGTGGCAGACATGTTCTCTTACAGACTCTTTCGTGGTGCTGGCGAGAGGATGCGGGGTCGGGCCGGGCGTGGGAAGGAGGCCACGCCCGGCCCGGGTCCCGTTAGGCGTACTCGAGTTCGTACGCCGAGTCGCGGTGCACGTGGGTATCGATACCCTTCTCCTCCTCCTCGGAGGAGATGCGGATACCCATGGTCTTCTTGATCGCGAACGCGATGACGAACGCGATCACGAACGAATAGACCATCACCGCACCGGCTGCGACTGCTTGTCGCCACAGCTGGTCGAAACCGCCGCCGTAGAACAAGCCGTTCACCTTGTTCGGCATGGTGTCGCTGGCCAGGAAGCCGATCAGCAGGGTGCCGATGACGCCACCGACGAGGTGCACGCCGACGACGTCGAGCGAATCGTCGTAGCCGAACTTCTCTTTGAGGCCAACGGCGTACGGGCAGATGGCCCCGGCGACCAGGCCGAGGATGATGGCGCCGACCGGCGTCACCGAACCACAGGCCGGGGTGATCGCGACCAGGCCGGTGATGGCACCGGCTGCCGCACCGACACCGGTGACGTGACCGTCCTTGATCTTCTCCACTGCCAGCCAGGCCAGCGTCGCAGCGCAGGTGGCGACGAACGTGGTGACCATGACGATGGCCGCCGAGTTGCCCGCGGCCAGCGCCGAGCCGCCGTTGAACGCATACCAGCCGGCCCACAGCAGACCAGCGCCGAGCAGGGTCAGCGGAACGTTGTGCGGCTTGCGCAGCTTGCCCCAGCTGGCACCCTTGCCGAGCACGATCGCCACCGCGAGGGCGGCCGCACCGGCGTTGATGTGCACCGCGGTACCACCGGCGAAGTCAATTGCCTTGAGGTTGTTGGCAATCCAGCCACCAACTGCGTCAGGAGTGACGACACCGTTGAAGGCGAAGACCCAGTGCGCGACGGGGAAGTAGACCAGAACCGCCCACACGGTCGCGAAGACCATCCAGGCCGCGAACTTCATCCGGTCGGCCGCCGCGCCGGAGATCAGCGCCACGGTGATCGCGGCAAAGAGCGCCTGGAACAGCGCGAACAAACTGACCGGCAGACCGGAGATCGTGGTCTGTGACTCCAAAAGGTTCTTCATACCGGCGAATTCGAGGAAATCACCCACGAAACCGCCGTAGGAGGTGCCGAATGTCATCGAGAAGCCGAACAGAATCCACAGCACGCCGACGATGGCAACTGCGCCGAACGTCATCATCATCATGTTGGTCGAGCTCTTGACCGAGACCATGCCGCCGTAGAACAGCGCAAGGCCCGGGATCATCATCGTCAGCCCGATGATGCAACACAGCATGAATGCTGTGGTCCCTGTATCCATCTAATCTCCTGCGAGGTGGGCGGCCCCTCCATGGTTGGGCCGTTCACCGGCAGTGAACTTTGTTTCTGTTACGTAGACAGCCGCCTGGTGTTGCCGCCGCGTTAATCGTTCACCCGCACGGCTACGCTGGCTGACCATGCACCGACGACCACGCTGGGTCCTCACCGCCACCGTGGTGGTCATCGCCCTCGGCGTCTGGATCTGGTCGACGTGGTTCGACGGCCCGCCGGAGAAGTGCAAGCCGGTGATCGAGGTCCTGGACTTCAGCCGGTCGCAGGCGGCGAAGATCGATTCGAAGGGCAACGAAGGCGTGCCGACGGTTGCCGAGGACGCCGCCTATCAGGAGTGGGCTGACGGACTGGCCGAGCGGTCCCAGAAGGTGACCGATCCCGCGCTGGCGGCTCAGACCACCGAAGTGGCCCAGCTGGCCAACCAGTTCGTCTCCGGGCTGCCGACGCTGCGTGCCCAAACCCAAGCGCGCGCCCCCGGTGCGCCCGCCCCGCCCCAGGTCTACGAGATGTCGCTACTCAACGACCGGATCGTCGCCAAGCTCGGGGAACTTCGGAAAACCTGCTCCTGACCAGTTGAGCACGATCTGGTCCAGCGGCAACCGCTCTCGCGGCCGGCCGTCGCGCTCGGCGATCTCGGGGGCCATCCCCGCGTAGTCGCCCAGGGAGCCGACCGCGACCACCGCAAGCGGGCGTACGCCGGCAGGCAGCGCGAACGCGGCGGACGCGCCGTCGAGGTCGAAGCCGGCCATCGGATGCGCGATCAGGCCCAGGGCCACGGCCTCGACCGACAGGTTCGCGATCGCCGCACCCGCGTCCACCGCGGAGTAGAGGGCGGTGCGCTCGTCTTCGCCCTGGTCAGCGCACACCAGAATCAGGGCGCCCGCGGCGTGGGCGTAGCTGTTGCCGCGGCGCAGCAGACCGGCGATGGTGGTGAAGGCCTCGTCTGCTCTGACCCCCACCACGTACCGCACCGGCTGCCGATGGCCCCAGGTCGCAGCCCAGCGAGCCGCCTCCAGCAGCGCGATCAGCTGCTCGGCGGTGACCGTCGCCTCGGGATCGAAGGCGCGCGGACTCCACCTGGCGGCGATCGGCGGGTGGATCGGCACCCGGGTCCGGGCGTGACGGTCGTCGGGTTGGCTGGGCACGGGCGCGACGTTACCGCCGATCGGGGCGGGAAAAGCAGGTGCTTCGACCCCTTATCCTTAGAGCCGACATTCGATCGAAAGGGAAGACAGTGGCGCTCGTCGTGCAGAAGTACGGCGGATCCTCGGTGTCCGACGCCGACCGGATCCGGCGCGTCGCCGAGCGCATCGTCGAAACCAAGAAGGCCGGCAACGACGTCGTCGTCGTCGTCTCGGCGATGGGTGACACCACCGACGAGCTGCTGGACCTGGCCAAGCAGGTCTGCCCGGCGCCGCCCGCTCGCGAGCTGGACATGCTGCTGACCGCCGGCGAGCGCATCTCCAACGCGCTGGTCGCGATGGCCATCGAATCGCTGGGCGCCGAAGCCCGCAGCTTCACCGGCTCGCAGGCCGGCGTCGTCACCACCGGCACCCACGGCAACGCCAAGATCATCGACGTCACCCCCACCCGGTTGCGGTCGGCGCTCGACGAGGGCCAGATCGTGCTTGTCGCCGGGTTCCAGGGCGTCAGCCAGGACACCAAGGACGTCACCACCCTGGGCCGTGGCGGATCGGACACCACCGCCGTCGCGCTGGCCGCCGCGCTGCACGCCGATGTCTGCGAGATCTACACCGACGTCGACGGCATCTTCACCGCCGACCCGCGCATCGTGCCCAACGCGCACCGACTGGACACCGTCAGCTTCGAGGAGATGCTCGAGATGGCGGCCTGCGGCGCCAAGGTGCTCATGCTCCGCTGCGTGGAATACGCCCGCCGCTACAACGTTCCGATTCACGTCCGGTCTTCGTACACCGACAAGCCCGGCACGATCGTCACTGGATCTATCGAGGACATCCCCATGGAAGACGCCATCCTGACCGGAGTTGCCCACGACCGCAGCGAGGCCAAGGTCACCGTTGTCGGTCTGCCCGACGTGCCCGGCTACGCCGCCAAGGTGTTCCGCGCCGTCGCCGATGCCGACATCAACATCGACATGGTGCTGCAGAACATCTCGAAGATCGAAGACGGCAAGACCGACATCACGTTCACCTGCCCGCGCGACATCGGCCCGACCGCGGTCGAGAAGCTCGCCGCGCTGCAGGGCGAGATCGGCTTCACCAAGGTGCTCTACGACGACCACATCGGCAAGGTGTCGCTGGTGGGTGCGGGCATGCGCAGCCACCCGGGCGTGACCGCCACGTTCTGTGAGGCGCTGGCCCATGCCGGGATCAACATCGAGCTGATCTCGACCTCCGAGATTCGAATCTCGGTGTTGGTCAAGGACACTGAACTGGACAAGGCTGTGGCCACCCTGCACGAGGCGTTCGGCCTCGGCGGTGAGGAAGAGGCCGTCGTGTACGCGGGAACGGGACGCTGATGGTTTCGATCGGTGTTGTGGGAGCCACCGGCCAGGTCGGCCAGGTGATGCGCACCCTGCTCGAAGAGCGCGACTTCCCGGTGACCAGCGTGCGGTTCTTCGCCTCCGCCCGGTCGGCGGGCAAGAAGCTGCCGTTCCGCGGTCAGGAGATCGAGGTCGAGGATTCCGAGACCGCCGATCCCTCGGGACTGGACATCGCGTTGTTCTCGGCCGGCGCGACGATGTCGCGGGTGCAGGCCCCGCGCTTCGCCGCGGCCGGTGTGGTCGTGATCGACAACTCGTCTGCCTGGCGCAAGGACCCCGAGGTGCCGTTGGTGGTCTCTGAGGTGAACTTCGCGCGCGACGCGGGCAATCGGCCGAAAGGCATTATCGCCAACCCGAATTGCACCACCATGGCCGCGATGCCGGTACTCAAGGTGCTGCACGACGAGGCGCAACTGGTGCGGATGATCGCCTCGACGTATCAGGCGGTGTCGGGCAGCGGCCTGGCCGGCGTCGACGAACTGGCCACCCAGGCCCGCGCGGTCATCGACGGTGCCGAGGAACTGGTGCACAACGGGTCCGCGCTGGACTACCCCGCGCCGGTGAAATACGTTGCGCCCATTGCCTTCAACGTGGTTCCGCTGGCCGGTTCACTGGTCGACGACGGCTCGGGAGAGACCGACGAGGACCAGAAGCTGCGCAACGAGAGCCGCAAGATCCTCGGTATCCCTGACCTGGCGGTGTCGGGGACGTGCGTGCGGGTGCCGGTGTTCACCGGACACTCGTTGTCGATCAACGCCGAATTCGCCCAGCCGATTTCGCCTGCTCGGGCCGCCGAGCTGCTCGCCGGTGCGCCCGGTGTGAAGTTGGTCGACGTGCCGACGCCGCTGGCCGCCGCCGGGGTGGACGACACGCTGGTCGGCCGGATCCGCCAGGATCCCGGTGTGCCGGACGGCCGCGGACTCGCACTCTTCCTGTCGGGTGACAACCTGCGAAAAGGTGCGGCACTCAACACCATTCAGATCGCCGAGCTGCTGGCTCAACAGCTTTAAGCTCTTGCGCCGAAACCGACGTTTGGGCGCGAAAGTGCGAGTGGTGTGCGCCATTTCGTCGATCTCGGCACTGATCCTCGCGTCAAATGCCTTCGCTGACCCGCCCAGCCCGGCGCCCGATCCGATCCTGGCACCGCTGGCCCCTGGCCAGGTGGTGCGGATCGGGCCGATCGCGGGCACCGGGACACCAACGCGCGACTACGGTATCGGCGCCACCGATCTGTGTGAATTCATGGAATTCCCAACCGAATTGCTGCAGATCTGCGGCGACAGCTTTGCCGGCCAGGGTGTCGGTTTCGGTGGCTGGTTCTCCCCGGTGGCCCTGCGCGTCGCCGGTGACTCGGTCGACGATCCCGACGGCGTGCGCTACACCGGGGTCACCGGTGTGGACAAGCCGCTGCTGGCCGACCCCACTCCCGCGGGCTCCTCGCAGCTGCCGGCCGGGGTGGTGTCGATCAACCGGCAGAACTATCTGTTGGTGACCACCACCAAGGACCTGCTGCCACACACCTCCCGGCTGGTGAAAGCGCAAGCCGGACAGGGTGGTTGGCCGACCGTTCCCGGATCGCAGCGACCCGCGACCTACGCGGGCGGGCGCCAGACGCAGATCAGTGGTTACTACAGCCCGATCCCCACGGCGGATTCACAGACCGGCTGGGTGTACATCGTGGCCAACAACTTCGACCGGTCGGGCCCGGTGGTGCTCTACCGCGCGACGCCGGAGACGTTCACCGATCGTTCGCGATGGCAGGGCTGGGCCGACGGTCCCGGTGGCGGCTGGAACAAGACGCCGACGCCGTTGTGGCCCGACAAGGTCGGCGAGATGAGCATGCGCGAAGTCGACGGCAAACCGGTGCTGTCCTATTTCAATGCCGGCACCGGAAACATGGAAATGCGGGTGGCCTACGACCCGACGGGTCTGGGCACCGCACCGGTGACGACGGTGGTGCAGGCCGGCAGTTGGCCCGACCCGGTGGAGAGCCTGCCGTCACCCGATGACAACCGGCTGGCCCAACCGTACGGCGGCTACATCTCGCCGGGTTCGACGCTCGACGAAGTGCGGGTGTTCATCAGCCAGTGGAATACCGCGCCGCGGGACCGCGCGCCCTACCGCGTGCTGCAGTTCGCGGTGAACCCGTTCAAACCGTGGGCGTGACCGGGTGGTCGAGCAGCTTCGCTCGCAGTCGCACTGCTTGAATTTGAGCAACTCCCACCAGCAACACCGGCCACAACAATCCCGACGCGATGATCAGTGGAAAGCGGACGCGATCACGAACTGTCTCACCTGCGTGAAAGGCCTCGGAGAACACCCACGCCAGGAATATGAACAACGGCATGCCGGTGACATAAAGCAGGACCAACAACCGTGCACGCTCCCTTATAAGCAACCCCTGAGACATGGTCGCAAAGTTCGCTGAAGCTGTCCAGTGCGCATACCCGAACGGGTGACTCGGCTCACAAGCCCGGCCGGCGGCACCATTCATAGCCAACTCATAGGCGCGACCTAGCCCGCACTGGGTAGCGGGCTCGCATCATCGATCTATGACCGAAACACCTGAGCAGGCCGAAGAGCCCGCAACCAGCCCCGTCGCCACTTTGCCGCCACCGGCCTACGTGGCACCCGTCCCCGTTGCCACCCGGCCCAACCGGCTCTACCAAGCCGTCGCATGGGTGGCCATTGTCGCCGGAACGGTGTTCATCGTCGGCGCCGTGTTCTTCACCGGTTTCGCCCTCGGACGCACGAGTGGCGGCGGAGGTTGGCATCACCATCACGGCGGTGACGGAAACTCACAGCAATTTCACCACCGCGGCGGACCTGGCATGGGGCCAGGGATGGGACCGTGGGGTCAGATGGGTCCTGGCGGACCCGGTGGTCCCAACGGTGGTCCCGGATTCGGCCCCGGTGGACCGGGTGGCCCGGGCCCCGGCAACACCGCCACGCCAACGCCCCGTCCCTGACGCCGTCACCGACGTCGTCACCGAGCCGCCCCGCGCCCTCACCCCCCGAAGGGCGCGGGGCTTTCGGCTGTGATGGGACAAAAATGCGCTTGGCGGGTACTCGCTCCTGGCACTGCGCCCACAGCCGCTAGAGAGGGGCACGAGAGATGACAGAGAAGTACGCGACGACAGATGCCGGCGCACCGGCTCCGAGTTTCGAGCACTCGCTCACCGTCGGGCCGGACGGCCCGATCCTGCTGCAGGACCACTTCCTGATCGAGCAGATGGCGAACTTCAATCGGGAGCGCATCCCGGAACGCCAGCCGCATGCCAAGGGCGGCGGTGCATTCGGCTCGTTCGAAGTGACCCACGACGTCAGCCAATACACCCGGGCGGCATTTCTGCAGCCCGGCACCAAGACCGACATGGTGGCCAGGTTCTCCACCGTCGCCGGCGAGCGCGGTAGCCCAGACACCTGGCGCGACCCGCGTGGATTCGCGCTCAAGTTCTATACCTCCGAAGGCAATTTCGACCTCGTCGGCAACAACACCCCGGTGTTCTTCATTCGGGACCCGATCAAATTCCAGAACTTCATCCGCTCGCAGAAGCGCCTTCAGGCCTCGAATCTTCGCGATCACCACATGCAGTGGGATTTCTGGACGTTGTCACCGGAATCGGCGCACCAGGTCACCTGGTTGATGGGGGATCGCGGAATCCCCAAGACCTGGCGCAATATGAACGGCTACTCCAGCCACACCTACAGCTGGGTCAACGCAGCCGGCGAATTGTTCTGGGTGAAGTACCACTTCAAGACCGACCAGGGCATCGAGTTCCTGACTCAGGAGGAAGGCGATCAGCTGGCCGGCAGCGACGGCGACTACCACCAGCGCGACCTCTACGAGGCGATCGAGGGTGGCAACTTCCCGAGCTGGACGCTGCACGTGCAGATCATGCCGTTCGACGACGCCAAGACCTACCGCTACAACCCGTTCGACCTCACCAAGGTGTGGCCGCACAGCGACTATCCGCTGCACGAAGTGGGCCGAATGACGTTGAACCGCAACGTCACCGACTATCACGCGGAAATCGAGCAAGCCGCTTTCGAGCCCAACAACGTGGTTCCGGGGACCGGCCTGAGTCCCGACAAGATGCTGCTGGCGCGCGGCTTCTCCTACAGCGACGCCCACCGGCACCGGCTCGGGGTCAACTACAAGCAGATCCCGGTGAACACACCGAAAGTCGAGGTGCACAGCTACTCGAAGGACGGTGCGATGCGCATCCGCAACGTCACCGATCCGGTGTACGTGCCGAACTCGATGGGCGGCCCGGAGGCCGACCCCGCACGGGCCGCGGAGGTGCACTGGGTATCCGATGGCGACATGGTCCGGCAGGCATACGCGCTGCGCGCCGACGACGACGATTGGGGTCAGGCCGGCACGATGGTCCGCGAGGTTCTCGACGATGACGCTCGAGATCGTCTGGCGCACAACATCATCGGTCACGTCTCCCAGGGTGTGAAGGAGCCGGTGCTGTCGCGGGTGTTCGAGTACTGGCGCAATGTCGATCCCGACCTCGGCAAGAAGGTCGAAGAAGGTGTGCGGAGTAAGACCGAGTAGCAGGCGCTGAAATCGACATGAGGGTTGTGATTGTTGAGTTTTCGCGACCTTCATGTCGATCTCGCCGCCTGGCATGATCGATTCCATGAGCATCGAGGTCATCTACACCGCGGAGTCGACGGCCAGCGGCGGGGGACGCGACGGGCATGTGAAGTCTTCGGACGACCGCATAGATCTGGAGACCAGGCCGCCGAAGGCGGCGGGCGGCAGCGGTGAGGGCACCAACCCCGAGCAGCTGTTCTCGGCGGGCTACGCGGCCTGTTTCCTGGGCGCGATCCAGGTGGTCGCCCGCACGGAGAAGATCGCGCTCGACGGCGCATCGGGCGTCACCGCGCAGGTCGGGTTCGGCAAGGACACCGATGGTGGCTACGGCATCAACGCCCGTCTCATCGGTTACCTGCCGGGCTTGGAGCAGGCGCAGGCGCAGGAGCTGATGGAGAAGGCACATCAGGTGTGCCCGTACTCGAAGGCCACCCGCGGCAACATCGACGTCACGCTGACCGCCAAGGTCTGAGGCGATGCGCATCATGCTTGCGACGCTCGCCGCGTTGGTCGCCGGCGTCGCGGCGGCGGTCCCGGCGCAGGCTCGCCCGTCCGATCCGGGCGTGGTGTCCTACGCGGTGCTGGCCAAGGGTTCGGTCGGCAATATCGTCGGCGCCCCGATGACCTGGGAAGCGGTGAATACCGATCCGGTTCAGACCTTCTGGGTCGACTTGCCGGACTGCAACAACTGGGCCGACGTCGGGCTGCCCGAGGTATACCTCGACCCCGACCTCGCGTCGTTCAACAGTGCGGTGACCCAGACCTCGGCCACCGACCAGAACCATCTGGTCAAACAGGCCATCGGGGTGTTCGCCACCGCCGACGCCGCCAATCGCGCGTTCCACCGCGTCACCGACCGCACCGTGGGATGCGCCGGTCAGACCACGGCCATGCACCTCGACGACGGAACCACCCAGGTGTGGTCATTCGGCGGCGCTACGCCGACAGCGAACGACGCGGTGTGGGTGAAGCAGGAGGCGGGCACCGACCGGCGCTGTTTCACGCAAACCCGGCTCCGCGAGAACGTGCTGTTGCAGGCCAAGGTCTGTCAGTCCGGCAACGGCGGGCCCGCGGTGAACGTTCTTGCCGGCGCCATGCAGAACACCTTGGGTCAATAACGCGATTCGGGTACACGTCACAGACGTGTCAGCGGGGGATCGAGGAAATTTGTCGGTGCTGTCTGGAAGATGGAGTTCATGACGTTCGTCGTCACGTCTGAGCCGGGTCGAGCTCGTAGCGGCCCGGCCGCCGGCGAGCGCGTTCTGACCAGTTCGTCGTCAGCCGCCTTGCACATCGCCGGCGCATCTCTGGAACACGGCCCGATCGGCCGGGTCGGCCTGGAACTCGAGGCGCACTGCTTCGACCTGCACGATCCGCGGCGTCGCCCGGGCTGGTCGGAGCTCAACGACGTCATCGCGGGCGTGGGACCGTTGCCCGGCGGCAGTGCCGTCACCGTGGAGCCCGGCGGCGCGGTCGAACTGTCCGGCCCGCCGGCGCAAGGGCCGGTCGCCGCGATCGCCGCACTGACTGCCGACCGGAAGGCCCTGCGCGCTGCGTTCGCCGACGCGGGCCTCGGCCTTGCTCTGCTGGGTGCCGACCCACTGCGCCCGCCGCACCGGGTCAATCCGGGTGCCCGGTATCAGGCCATGGAACGGTTCTTCACCGCATCGGACACCGGGCATGCGGGCGCGGCGATGATGACGTCGACGGCCTCGATCCAGGTCAATCTCGACGCCGGTCCCCGCGACGGCTGGGCCGACCGGGTGCGGCTCGCGCACGCACTGGGCCCGACGATGATCGCGATCGCCGCCAACTCGCCGCTGCTGGCCGGCGAGTTCACCGGGTGGGTTTCCACTCGCCAGCGGGTGTGGAGCCAGCTGGACTCGGCGCGCTGCGGGCCGATCCTCGGTGCCAGCGGGGACGACCCGTGTACCGATTGGGCCCGCTACGCGCTGAAGGCGCCGGTGATGCTGGTACACACGCCGGACGCGGTGGCGGTCACCGAGCATGTCCCGTTCGCCGACTGGGCCGACGGACTGGTGCTGCTGGGCGGCCGCAGGCCCACGACCACCGACCTCGATTACCACCTCACCACCCTGTTCCCGCCGGTGCGCCCGCGACGCTGGCTGGAGATCCGCTATCTCGACAGCGTGCCCGACGAGCTGTTGGCCGCGGTGGTGTTCGTGATGGTGACGCTGCTCGACGATCCGGTCGCCGCCGGGCTGGCTGCTGAGGCGGTCGAACCTGTCGCCACGGCGTGGGATCTGGCCGCGCGTGTCGGCCTGACCGACAACCGGCTCTACGAGGCGGCCAACCGCTGCGTGGCGGTGGCGGCCGAACGCGCGCCCGCGGAATTATCCGAGTCGATGCAGCGGTTGGTGCAGAGCGTGGAACGAGGCCGCTGCCCCGCCGACGATTTCGCCGACGAAGCCATTCGCAGTGGCATCGACGACGCCGTACTGCAGATGGCAAGGGCGACACGGTGATCGGGCGGGAGACGCTGGCCCGCGACCTCGACCGGGCTCGCCAGCGCACGCTGGCGCTCACCGATTTCGACGACGCTGAGTTGCATCGTCAGTACAACCCGCTGATGAGCCCGCTGGTGTGGGACCTCGCCCACATCGGTCAGCAGGAGGAGCTGTGGCTGCTGCGCGACGGTGATCCGCACCGGCCGGGCATGTTGCCTGCCAACATCGAAGGCCTCTACGACGCGTTCGTCCACAGCAGGGCCAGCCGCGTCGACCTGCCGCTGCTGTCACCCGAACAATCCCGCGCGTACTGCCGCAGCGTGCGGGCCGCTGCGCTCGACGTGCTGGACACCCTGCCCGACCGCGATGACGACGCCGACGTCGCGTTCCGCTTCGGCCTGGTGATCAGTCACGAGAACCAGCACGACGAGACCATGCTTCAGGCGCTCAATCTGCGCAGCGGTGCGCCGATCCTGGGGCAGCGGACCGCGCTGCCCGAGGGGCGGCCCGGTGTGGCCGGCACGTCGGTGCTGGTGCCCGGCGGTCCGTTCGTCCTCGGTGTCGACGCCGCGACCGAACCACTGTCGCTGGACAACGAGCGGCCCGCCCATGTGGTCGATGTGCCGGCGTTCCGGCTCGGCCGGGTGCCGGTGACCAACGCCGAATGGCGGCAGTTCGTCGACGACGGCGGCTACGCCCAACAGCGCTGGTGGTCGCCACGGGGGTGGGAGCACCGCGTCGCGGCCGACCTCAACGGGCCGGAATTCTGGAATCGGGACGGCAGCCGGACCCGGTTCGGCCACGTCGAAGAGATCCCCGGCGAGGAACCGGTGCAGCACGTCGGCTTCTTCGAAGCCGAGGCCTACGCGGCGTGGGCGGGTGCGCGACTGCCCACCGAGGTGGAGTGGGAGAAGGCCGCGGCCTGGGATCCCGGCGCCGGTGTGCGCAGGCGCTATCCGTGGGGTTCGGACGAGCCCGGCGCGCAGCGAGCCAATCTCGGCGGTGAGGCGCTGCGGCCCGCGCCGGTCGGTGCCTATCCTGCCGGCGCCTCGGCCTGCGGCGCCGAGCAGATGCTTGGTGACGTGTGGGAGTGGACCACCTCTGCGCTGCGGCCCTGGCCTGGCTTCACGCCGATGATCTATCAGCGGTATTCGGAGCCGTTCTTTGACGGCGACTACAAGGTGCTGCGCGGTGGTTCGTGGGCGGTGGCCGCCGACACGCTGCGTCCGAGCTTCCGCAACTGGGATCGCCCGATCCGGCGGCAGATCTTCTCCGGTGTGCGCCTGGCGTGGGACGTCTGATGTGCCGTCATCTCGGGTGGCTGGGTGAGCCGGTGTCGATCGCCTCGCTGGTGCTCGATCCCCCCTCCGGACTGAAGGTCCAGTCCTATGCGCCGCGCAGGCAGAAGCACGGGTTGATGAACGCCGATGGTTGGGGCGTGGGATTCGTTGACGGCGAACATGTTCGGCGGTGGCGCAGCGCATCCCCCCTGTGGGGTGACATGTCGTTCGCGTCGGTCGCGCCGGCGCTGCGCAGTGGATGCGTGGTGGCCGCGGTGCGCTCGGCGACGGTCGGGATGCCGCTGGAAGCCAGCGCGACAGCACCGTTCACCGACGGCAGCTGGCTGCTGTCGCACAATGGGGTCGTCGACCGTGGGGTGCTGCCTCTCAGCCGGGCGGCCGAGTCGACGGTCGACAGTGCGGTCCTGGCCGCGCTGATCTTCGACCGTGGCCTGGACAATCTCGCTGACACCATCGTCGAGGTCGGCGGAGCTGATCCGGGAGCACGGCTGAACATCTTGGCGGCCAATGGATCTCGCATGCTGGCCACGACCTGGGGCGACACCTTGTCGGTGCTGCGCCGAGCCGACGGCGTGGTGCTGGCCAGTGAACCCTATGACGACCACCCCGATTGGGACGACATTCCCGACCGCCACCTGGTCGAGGTGAGCGGGGGACAGGTGTCGTTGACACCGCTGAAAGGATCCTCGTGACGTTCACGCTGTCCAACTTTCTGGCCGCCGATGCCGCTGCCCAGGCGCTGCGCAGCGACGTGCGCAACGGGTTGACGCAGACGCCGAAATCGTTGCCGCCCAAATGGTTCTACGACGCTGTCGGTAGCGACCTGTTCGACCAGATCACCCGGCTGCCCGAGTATTACCCGACGCGCGCCGAGGCGGAGATCCTGCGTGTCCAATCTCCCGCGATCGCCGCGGCCAGTGGCGCCGACACGTTGGTCGAGCTCGGCAGCGGCACCTCGGAAAAGACCAGGCAGCTGCTGACCGCCCTGCGCGACAACGGATCGCTGCGGCGCTTCGTGCCTTTCGATGTCGACTCGAATGTGCTGCAGTCGGCGGGGGTGGCGCTGGGCCACGAGTATCCCGGTCTCGAGATCGAGGCCGTCTGCGGAGATTTCGAAGAACACCTGGCCAAGATTCCGACCGGTGGGCGACGGTTGTTCGTCTTCCTCGGTTCGACCATCGGCAACCTCACACCCGGTCCGCGTAAGCAATTCCTGGCCACGCTGGCCGATGTGCTCGATCCCGGTGACAGCCTGCTGCTGGGCACCGACCTGGTCAAGGACACCGGCCGACTGGTTCGCGCCTATGACGACAGTGCCGGTGTCACTGCGAAGTTCAACCTCAACGTGCTGGCAGTGGTCAACCGAGAACTGGGTGCGAACTTCGACATCGAGTCTTTCGAACATGTCGCGCGCTGGAATCCCGACGAGGAGCGCATCGAAATGTGGCTGCGCGCAACGACTCCGCAGCAGGTGCTCGTCGATGCGCTGGGCCTGACGGTCGACTTCGCGAACGGCGAGGAGATGCTCACCGAGGTGTCGTGCAAGTTCCGGCCGGAGGCCGTCACGCAGGAACTCGCGGAGGCCGGGCTGCAACGCACCCACTGGTGGACCGATCCGTCAGGGGACTTCGGCCTGTCGCTCGCGGTCAAGTGAGCACACCCGAAACCCTGGCGCAGGGCTGGCGCGACGCCCGGCTGCCGCCTGCCGGTGTGCATCTGGACAGCGCCGCGTGTTCGCGTCAGAGCCTGGCGGCGATCGAGGCCGGGGCGGCCCATGCCCGGCACGAGTCCGAGGTCGGAGGCTACGTCGCCGCGCAGGCGGCCGCACCCGCGCTCGACGCCGGCCGGGCAGGTGTCGCGGCACTCACCGGGATGGCGCCCGAGGACGTGGTTTTCACGACCGGCTCGGGTAACGCGCTGCAACTCTTGCTCGGTGTGTGGCCGATGGAGCGCACCGTGGCCTGCTTGCCCGGCGAATACGGCCCGAACCTGGCCGAGTTCGCCTCGCGCGGATTCATCCGCCGGCCGCTGCCGGTCGACGGCCTTGGCCGGGTCGATCCCGACGCGGCCCGCACGGTCCTGGGTGAGGATCCGCCGGCGATGGTCCACCTGACGGCGGTCGCCAGCCATCGCGGTGTCGTCCAACCCGTCGCCGCGGTCGGTGCGCTCTGTCGGGAGATCGGCGTGCCGCTGGTGGTCGACGCCGCCCAGGCCTTGGCGCATGTCGACTGCCTGGTCGACGCCGACGCCGTCTACTCGTCGTCGCGCAAATGGCTGGCGGGCCCGCGTGGGGTCGGAGTGTTGGCCGTGCGCCCGGCGCTGGCCGACCTTCTCCAGTCCCCGGAGTGGGCCGGTCCGCTGTCGGCGCTGCAGTGCCTGGAGTTCGGCGAGGCCAATATTGCTGCCCGGGTTGGCTTTTCGGTGGCAGTGGGTCAGCATCTGGCGGCGGGCCCGGAGTCGGTGCGCCGGCGTTTGGCGGAGCTGGGACGGCTCGTGCGCACTCTTCTGGCCGACGTTCCCGGCTGGCGGGTGGTGGAGCCGGTCGACGAGCCCACCGCGATCACGACCCTGGCGCCGACCGACGGCGCCGACCCGGTGCAGGTGCGGGCGCGGCTGATCGCGGAACACGGCATTGTGACGACCGCGGCCGGTATCGAGCGGGCACCGCTGGAGATGACGACGCCGGTGCTGCGGATATCCCCGCATGTCGACGCCTACACCGAAGACCTCGAGTCCTTTGTCACCGCGCTGCGCGCCGTAACCTGAAGCGGCTCAGCCCAAGAACTCTTCGAGGGCGGCACGCACTGCCTCCACCACAGAGCCGGCGGTCAGTTCGATCAGAGCGGCCTCGGCGGTCATCGCGGCGAACAGTTGGGCACTCTGCAGCGGATGCTGGCGCCCGAGGGCATCGAAATCCGCGGCAAATGTCTGCGCGACCTCTGCGTTTCGCCGGCTGATCTCCTGTGCCACAGCCGGTTCCGCGCGTGCCTCCAGCAGCAGCGCCCGAATTCCACGCTGCTGCAGACAGGTGTCGAGGTAGACGCGTGCTCCCGTCATCAATCGCTCACGCCCCGGCGGGACGTCACCCATCGCCTGATCGATCTGCTCGGCGATCCGGTCGTGAAACTCACGGTGCAGCGCAAGAAGGTAGCTCGCCCGATCGCCGAAGTGGTGGAAGAAGCTGCCCTTCGACACCCCGGCTTCGTCGACAAGAAGGTTCACGCTCAGACCGGTGAGCCCGGTGCGCTCGGCAAGGCGAAGCCCGGACTCGATCAGCTTGGTTCTGGTCGCCGCGGCTGCTGCCTTGCGGCTGACTGCCTGTTGTGGTGGCACGGTTCTGAGGCTAGCATCGATTTGACCGACCGGCCGGTCAATGAAAGGGAGGACGATGCCAACAATCGCAACCCGGGCAGGCGAGGTGGCTTACTCCGATGACGGCTCGGGACCCGTCATCGTCCTGCTGCACGCCGCGCTGCACAACCGCCACGATTTCGACGCGATCAAGCCCGACCTCGTCCGCCATTACCGGGTGATCGCTGTCGACTGGCCAGGTCACGGCGAAAGTCCCGCCCCGTCATCCACCCCGAGTGCGGCCCTGTACGCCGATGCCCTCGAAGATCTCGTTGCCGCACTGGACCTCCCGCCGGCGGTGTTCATCGGAAGCTCAGTGGGCGGCTACTGCGCATCGCGGCTGGCCATCACCAATCCGACGCGAGTGGCCGGCCTGGTCCTGGTCGACACCGGAGGATTTCTCGGCGGCCCGGTGGCTCGCGCCTACTGCCGATTCCTCGGGACGCCCGCGGTCATGCGCCGAGTGCTGCCGCGGTTCATCCGCAGCTACCTGAAGGCGCAGAGCGACAACGACGAGGCCGTCCTGCGCCGAGTCACCGACCGCGCCCGCACCGCCGGCGGTGTCGAGCTGACGGCTGCGTTGTGGCGCAGCTTCGCGGCGCCGGAGGCCGACCTGCGCGGGCAGGCCGCGCGCATCACCGCGCCGACGCTGATCGTCTGGGGCGCCAAAGACAGCGCGATACCACTGCGGTTCGGCAGGGCCACCCAGGACGCGATCGCGGGCTCGCGACTTGAAGTGCTCGACACCGGACATCTGCCGTTCTCGTCGAGGCCGCAGGAATTCCGTGCGGTCGTCGCGCCCTTCCTCGGCGAAGTTCAGCCGTGTAGCTCCCGATAGGCATCGATGGCCCCGGAATGCAGTGGGATGAAACCGGTTTGGATCATCGACGGGGTGTCCAGGTATTGCAGTCCGCGAATGTAGGGCGGGACAAGATGTTCGGCGTCGCTGGCGAGGGTGTCGACCATGGCGCTGACCAATTCGGTCGGAATCCCCTGCCGGCACAGCAGGAGGTTGGCCACTCCGATCGAGCGGATGCCGGGCGGTACATAACCGCATGTCGGCACGGGGCGCAGGACATACGGGTAGCCCGACACTTCACTCATCCGCCGGGCCAGCCCACCGATGTCGATGATCCGCAACGGTCGTACGGCATCCAATTCCGCGATCGCCGGGGTGGGAACGCCGCCGGACCACACCAGGGCAGCGATGCTGTTCTCGGCGAGGTGGGCCAGCGCGTCTCTGAGGCGGTAGGCCATCAGCTCCACCCGGCCATCGAGTCCGGCCGCCGTGATCAGCACGCGGCTGGTCGCCGACGCTCCGGACCCGTCGGGGCCGATCGAGATCTTGGTGCCTTGCAGATCTGAAACATGTTGTACGGGAGTGGCATCGGGCACGATGACCTGAAGGTAGTTCTCGTAGACTCGCGCGACGGCCGACGGGGCGGTCGGCAGCGCACCGATGGCGCGGTCGCGTTCGGCGACATCGGCCAGTGCCAGGCCCATGTCAACCTCACCCGACCGCAGCATGGCCAGGTTCTGCACGCTGCCAGCGGTGGGCACGACTTTGACGTCGATGCGCGGGTACCTGCGATGGATCTGTTCGGCGAGGATCTGGGAGAACGCCAGATACAAGCCGCCGGGATCGCCGGCAGCCAGCCGGATCTCGCCGCTGGGTTCGGTCCTCAGGCAGCCCGTCGTCAGCGCCGCCGTTCCGAGCAGGAAGACGCGGCGGCTCAGCATCGGCATGCTCATGACACGGCCTCGTCTGCGGCGGGCAGGTGAAAGCGAACCAGAAGGCCGCCCTCAGGGGCATTCTCCAGAGCGATGGCGCCGCCGTGACCGGCGGTGATCTCCGCGGCAATGGCCAGCCCGAGACCCGTTCCGGCGATGTCCTTTTGGCCTCGCCAGAACCGTGTCGCGGCCTTGGACAGGTCGGCCTCGGCCAGCCCCTGTCCGTCGTCGCTCACCAGCATTTCGATGTCGGTGTCGGTGCGCACCGCCGACAAAGAGACGGTGGTTCCCTCGCCCGCGTACCGCAGCGCGTTGTCGATCGCGATGTCGAGCAATTGCTCCACGTCGTGGCGGGCAAGTTGGACGGCCGGCCCGGGGAGCTGAGAATGGTTGTGCAGTTGTTGGTTTCGCCGGTCGGCGACGGGCTGCCAAAAGGTGATGCGCTCGGCGATCACGTCGGCGACGTCGGTCGACTCGGTCACCGCGCCGGCCAAGCCCGCTTTGCGTGTGCCGCTTATCTCCTCTGCCCGGGCCAGCCGCAGCAACTGGTGTAGCAGATTCTCCAACCGATCCAGTTCGGCGCTCATCGACTGATACGTCGCCTGGCCCGACTCCGTCACGTTCTCCTCGAGCGTATCGGCGCGTAACCGGACTGCGGCCAACGGATTTCGCAGCTGGTGTGATGCATCGGCGACCAGTCGACGTTGCCGCTCGAGGGAGGCCCGGACCACCTGTGACATCTTGTTGAAGGCGGCGGTGAAATGACGCAGTTCAGGTGGGCCGGCCACGTTGGCCGGCGGGCCCGCGACTCCTTCGGTCATTTCTGCGACGGCCTGCTCCAGGCCCGTCAGCGGTCGTAGCACCCATCGGGTGAGGCCGCGGGCGACCAGCACTGCCAGCGTCAGCAGTACCACCGAGCCGAGACCGACCCACATCCATGCGATCGCCACACCGCGCGCCGCGGCGGAGGTGTCGGCGGCGGCGACGACCGCACCGACCAATTGACCGTCGCGTCTGATCCCCGCCGTCACCAGAACGCGGCCCTGATCCCAGGGCCGGATTCTTGTCCACGGCGATGTCGGTGCATCGACGAGGGCATGGTCGGTTGCCGACCTCACACCGGGATCGGATTCGGCAAGGCCCTTGGCGGCAAGGGTTTTCCCGTCCGAGTCGACGACCAGTACACCTTCGCGGTACACCTCGTGATAACGGTCGACCACCTGCTGCAGTGGGGAGCCCGCGACGGCCGCCTCGTCGGCCAGCGCCATGATCTGGCGATCGCGTTCGGCGGCCAGTGCCGAGGTTCGGCGGTCGGCCACGCTCAGCCCCAGCGGTACGGCGAGAGCCGTCACCGCCAGCAGCAGCAGAACGACGAGGATCAGCCGGACGCGCACGCCCACGTCAGGTGTCCAATCGAAAACCGAAGCCGCGCACCGTGCGCAGCGGGAGCCCCGGGAGTTTGTTGCGGATCTGCCCGATGAAGAAATCCAGTGACCGCGACCGGCCGACGACCGCGGTGCCCCATACCTCGAGCATGAGTTCTTCGCGGCTGACCGCTTCCCCAAGGCGTCCAGCCAGATTCGCGACGATCTGGAACTCGGTGCGGGTCAGCGTCTGCTGCACCCCGGCGACCGTCACTTCCCGGCGTTCGCGGTCGATGGTGACCGGGCCGGCCTGGACCGGACCGGCTGGGTTGGCCGGGGCGTCACCGGTCACCCGCCGAAGCCGTCGCATGACCGCTTCGATACGGGCCAGCAGCACGGCCTTGCGTACCGGCTTGACCAGATAGTCGTCGGCACCGGCACGTAGTCCCAGTACCACCGCGCCGTCGCTGTCCCGCGCGGTCATGATGATGACCGGAACGGTGGACGCGCGCCGCAACGTGCGAAGCACGTCCAAACCGTCCATATCGGGGAGCCCGAGATCCAACAGGACCAGATCACAGCCCTTGACCCGATGCAGAGCATCGGCACCCCGACTGGTTCGGATCACCGATGAGCCGGCCTGGCCGAGGAGCTCGGCCAGGGCCGATGCGACCCCCTCGTCGTCTTCCACCAGTAGCACTTGCATGGCACTAGAACTCCTTGCCGGAAGGTACGGGCTGTTGCTGTCGAGCCGCCAATGCCCACTATCGTGTGGTGGACCTCACCCCCTGGGAAGCCATACTGTCGCATCGACGGGCATTCCTTGCACAAATCACAGATTCGCGACGGACTAGCCATACAACTGCCGAATGGCGTGCCGTTCGACCATCATTTTCAGTCGTGCGTTCATGGCGCGCAGGTCTTGCCAGCGATGGATCTGCCAGGCGGCCAGCACGATGAGGAGTGTGGCCACGATCCAGTGGTATCCCGGTGGGTGAGTCAGGACCGACCAGCCCGCGACGATCGCGAAGAAGGCCGCCCAGATCAGCGTCACCGCATCCGAGCGGCGATGCTCCTTGATCCAGCCCTGCCACTGATCGACATCGAACTGGGCCGGCAATTCCGCTGCGCGGAATGCCAAGTCGTACTGCAGGATCTCGTCGATCGTCTGTTGGGTGGCACGTAGTCGAGGGTCCTCGAATGCGGTGACGGTCAGGGTAACTCCCAGCACGATCGCGAATACCGCAGCCCACGTGAGATGTACATCCCTGGCCTCGCTGTGGACGACGGAATCCAAGTCGGCCACCAGCAGAACGAGAAACACCGTGGCCGTGGTCATCACGGACGTCGTGACGATCCGGCCAGCCATCGGAGTCTCGGCGTTGGAGCGCAGCTGTTTCTGAAAGCCCGACGCGGGTGGCGCGGGAAACGGGGATGTCAGGGGCTTCGGGGTCACCGACTGCACGTGTCTGATGCGCGCAAGTCGCTTGTGCGTCACCACGAACAACCAGATCGCGCCGAGCGCCAACATCCATAGCAACAGCACGCGGTGCTGGGACCGGCTCGAGTGGGCGGACAGCGCCCCGAACCCGAGGTAGGGAGCAGCCAACATCGGTGTCAGAATGGCGGCGAGCCGACTTCGGGAGAGCCGTGACCGCCACACTTCGGCCACCGCGCTGACGGCCAGCCCGACAGCGCATGCACCCCAGATGATTTCGGCGGTTCGACTGCCGTCATCCAGGACATTCAGATTCGACAGCAATGCGCCATAGGTGAACCAGGCGGCGACCAGTATCAGGACCCGTAGTGCGAGCGGTAGCCGATACCAGATGCCGATGGGTAGGCGACGAGGACGACGCATGTCCTTACCCGCCGCCGCATCCGCCACCACCGCCGCATCCACCGCCACCGCATCCACCGCTGCCGGCGCAACCGGTACCGGAACCGGTACTCCCTGTCCCGGTGGTGAATTCGGTGCCCGCCGCGATGATGCCCAGCGACCCTGCGCCCCACACCTGTCGGCGGTGACGATCGATGGCGAGGTCCAGGATCGCCCGCCGTCCTCGCTCCTCGGCACTGCTGTTGCGATGCCGTGCCGCGCGGACGGCCGCGCCCACCGCGATGCATGTGCCAACCGCGACGACCGCCAGGACGAGCGCCAACACGACTCCTGTGACAATTGCTTCGTTCATGATGCTGACTCCTTTCCGATCCTTGCGGCGACCGTTTCGATGGCCGCGACCCTGGTGAGACATACTCCCCAGGGATGTTCGACGCCGACTCGCTGATCGAGATCCCAAAGGACACAACGCTCGTCGGGCTTCTTCACCAAGGTCCACGCCACCACCGTCCGACCGAGCTGCTCAGCGATCGAGTCGGTCGCCCCGGGCAGGCCGCCAGGTGCGGCGCCTTCGGGATGGTGATGCAGATATCGGCCGTAGGCCTTGTCGCAGAACGTGAAATACTTTGCGGTACAGAGGATGAAGCCGTGCCAGGCCTCGTCGACGGCGCGTGAAGGCATCCCGATCACGCGGCGCTCCCCGAGCGCGGCGGCACAGCAGCGCAGCCATTGCCGTAGTCCTGTCTCGATCAGCTCCCGCGGCTCCCAGGGGCAGGTCTTGAACACGGCCTCGGGTAGCTCGAGTGTGGCCAGTGCGGCGTCCACTCGGGCCATCCGGCGGTCGTGCCGCCTAGCCACCGCAGCCTCCGCAACCTCCGCAGCCGCCACCGCACCCACCCCCGTCGGAGTGGTTGTGCGAGTGGTTCTTTGCGCGCAACTCGGCGTGGACCGCCTCGACGGCCTGGTACACGCCGACGACGGGGACAGCCGATGCGAGAGCGAGAATCCGCAGTTTGTCGCAATGCCGCCGCAGTTCACTCTTGCCCAGCAGCGGCAGTTCGCACAGCACGGTGAGCAGACCCAGCGTCAGCGCGCGGGGATCGGCGGGCCGGTCCCCGATGGCGTCGCGCAACGCCTGAGTCGCGCGGTCCGCGAGACCGGCGGCCGGAGCCTCGTCGGAAAGTCCGACGCAGCGAGTCGGGATGAAGCCGAATGTCGTCCGCCGTTGAGGACAGATCCAGCCGTAATGCTCCAGCTGTTGACGCACCAGCCCGCTGGTGTCCAGGTCGCTCCATCCGACCAGCAGGGACCAGGATTTCGGGTTGTCGTCGTCGATTGTCTCGACGATGGCCCGCAACACCGGATCGGCGGGTAACCGGCCCCGACCGCGGCGGGCACTGCCGTTGACGTCCTGGAGATGGCCAGCTTCAAGGAGTTCGGCCAGCATCGCGCCACGAAGGGCGTGGTCGAGCAGCCACAGCTTGCCGTAGTCGAAACGGCGCCGCCTACGGTCGTAGGCCAGCAGGTAGAGCTGTCCGTAGAGGGTGCGCGGTAGGTCCATGGCCGATCATGGGAACAACCCCGTCGGCTACGGAAGTGGCATGAGCCGGATTGCGCTATTCCCTAGCGCAATCCACAGATTCAGCCCTCTTTGTGTGCGCTGAGCAGGAAGGCGGGCATCTTCATCCGGCCCTTCTCGTCCACGTCGAAAGGCTTCTCGCCCGCGGGCATTCCGGGCATTTCCGGCATGTGGGCATGGATCTTGGCCGGACGGATGTCATCGATCACGAAGTACCGGGACACCGCGGCCCGCAGCTCGTCTTCGTCGACCTCGTTGGGCTTGGTATCCACATCGGGCGGGAAGGCGCCCTTGGCGAAGACCAGCACGAAGAGCTTCGCACCGGGCGCGGCGGCGCGGTGAATCGACTGAAGGTAGGCGTCGCGGCGGTCGACTGGCAGCGAATGGAACAGCGTGCTGTCGACGATCGTGGCGAATCGCTCGTCATAGCCGGTGAAGCTGGTGATATCGGCGGCCACGTACGTCGCGTTGCTCAGCCCGCGCTCGCGGGCAGCCTCGGTCGCCGCCGCGATCGCGGTGGGGGACAGGTCGATGCCGACAACGGTGATACCCGCAGCGGCGAGGGCCAGGGACAGTTCCGCGTGCCCACAACCGGCGTCGAGCACGTCACCGGTGACCTTTCCGTCCCGGATCAGGGCGGCCAGCTCGGGCTGCGGCTCACCGATATTCCATGGGGGCGGGCCGTCGAAGCCGCCTTCCTGCTTGTAGACGCTGTCCCAATCCATCACCTCAGAGTCCATGGCCCCCAACCTACTCCGCGATCACATCGTCCCAGGTGTGGACGGGTTCATTGCTGTGCATGAGGTCGCAGTACCGGCGCAGCATCTCGGCCAGCGCCTGCGGGCGCGCCATGCCCTGGCGCTGCAGCGCCTGCACTGTCGCGACCTGCCAGGCCGATCCGTTGCGCCCGGTCTTGGCGCGTCCCTCGATCACGCCCAGATAGCGGTCGCGTACTTCGGCGGCCACCCCCCAGCGGCGCAGGCCTTCGTCGGCCATCGGCAGCAGGGTTCGCAGCACCAGCTCGTCGGGAGTGATCTCGCCCAGACCCGGCCAATACAGCCGGGCCTCCATTCCGTGCCGGGCGGACTCGATGAAATTGTCATGTGCCGCTGTGAAACTCATCTTCGTCCAGAGCGGTCGGTCCTCTTCGGCCAGCACGCGCAGCGCGCCGTAGTAGAACGCCGAATTCGCCATCATGTCGACGACGGTGGGACCGGCGGGCAATACCCGGTTCTCCACCCGCAGATGTGGCCGTCCGTTCACGACGTCGTAGACCGGCCGGTTCCAGCGGTACACCGTGCCGTTGTGCAGGCGGAGTTCGGGCAGCTGCGGGGTACGCCCGGCGGCCAGCTCGGCGACCGGGTCCTCGTCGGACAGCTCGGGCAGCAGCGACGGGAAGTAGCGCACGTTCTCTTCGAAGAGGTCGAAAATCGAGGTGATCCAGCGCTCCCCGAACCACACTCGCGGACGCACGCCCTGGGCCTTCAGCTCGTCGGGGCGGGTGTCGGTGGCCTGTGCGAACAATTCGATGCGCGTCTCGGCCCACAACTGGTGGCCGAAGAAATACGGCGAATTCGCGCCGAGGGCCAATTGCGGGCCGGCCAGCACCTGTGCCGCGTTCCAGTTGGCGGCGAAGTCGGCGGGGGACACCTGAAGGTGCAATTGCATACTGGTGCAGGCAGATTCGGGGGCGATGGACTCGGCGTGCAGGCTCAGCCGCTCGGGTCCGGTGATGTCGATGAGGATGTCCTCGCCGCGGGCGGTGAAGATTGAGTCGTTGAGTGCTTGGTAGCGCAGCGATGGGCTCATCCAGCTGCCTGCCAGATGTTGCGGCATCAGCGTCGGCAGGATTCCGATCATCACGATGTGCGCGTCATCGGTGTTCGCCTTGGTCTCGGCGGCATTCAGACTGGCGCGGATCTCGGCTTCCAATTCGAGCGCGGTGCGGCCGGGCAGCGGACGCGGCGGCACATTGAATTCGATGTTGTAGGCACCTAATTCGGTCTGATACGCCGGGTCGGCGATCGCGGCCAGCACCTCCTGGTTGGACATCGCGGGCTGATAGTCATCGGTGACCAGGTTGCATTCGATCTCCATGCCGGTCAGCGGGCGGTCGAATTCGAAACTGGACTGCGCCAGCATCGTTTCGAACACGTCGAGGCACAGCTGTACTTTGCGCCGGTACTGCTGCCGCTGCGCCCGGTTGAAGGTGGTGTGCTTGACCTCTTCCCCCACGTCGTCGATGCAACCACATCTGAGTCAGCGTCGGCGGGCGATCACGACCTGCCGGTCGAACGGGTTGGTGCTGACCTCGACCTCGAGATCGGCGTAGGCACCCAGCGCACGCAGCGCCGACGGGCTGTACGAACGCAAGGAACTGATCAGCCCGTCGTGGGCGAACGGCCACCACACCAGCGGTGCCATCATCGCCAGTTTGGCGACGTGCAGCAGCGACGGCATGCGCGGCAGATCGATGACCAGCAGCCGGCTCGCCACCCGGGTGCCCTCGGCAAGGACCTGGGCGGCCTGGGCGGGCTCAAGGTGATGAAACGACAGCGCGAAGACGGCGAGGTCGTACTCGCCGTCCTCGGCGGCGATCGCGGTCGCGTCGACCAGGCCGATGGTTGCGCGAGCGTGGTCGCCCAGGTCGGAGGCGGCCATCGCGACCACTGAATCGGCATTGATGTCGGTGACGGTGACGACAGCGGTCGGATGTTGTTCGAGCACTGTGCGCGACAGCGCGCCGTGGCCCGCCCCGAGTTCGAGGATCTTCGGGTCGGCGATATCGGCGACCTCGCGCAGCACGAGTTCGGCGTTGCGCTCGTGCTCGTGGAAGAGCGCGCCGATCCGGTCCAGCGCCAGCACGATCCCACGCTTGACCTCGTCGTCGATGTCATCGCGGTCGAGGTATTCGGGGCGGTCGGTCTCCAGCAGGCGATCCAGCCAGGAGGCGTCC
Source organism: Mycobacterium sp. BK086 (assembly GCA_004362315.1). Lineage (GTDB taxonomy): Bacteria > Actinomycetota > Actinomycetes > Mycobacteriales > Mycobacteriaceae > Mycobacterium. Next base: position 531,724 of record SNWL01000004.1, on the reverse strand, counting down.
GGGCCGCCGCGGGGCATGTCGGCGATGTCGGTGATCTGCTCTGCCATGTAGGCCATCATGGACGAACGGCTGCCGCATGGGCAGCGCCGCACGTCAGAGGAGCACCGTTGGCCGACTTCGTCGCCGCGATCGACCAGGGCACCACCAGCACCCGCTGCATGATCTTCGATCACGAGGGTGCCGAGGTCGGCCGGCATCAGCTCGAACACGAGCAGATCCTGCCGCAGTCGGGGTGGGTGGAGCACAACCCGGTCGAGATCTGGGAGCGCACCCAGACGGTGGTGAAATCGGCGCTGAATACCACCAAGCTGGCCGCCGGTGACCTTGCCGCGTTGGGCATCACGAATCAGCGGGAGACCACCCTGGTGTGGAACCGTAAGACGGGACGGCCCTACTACAACGCCATCGTCTGGCAGGACACCCGCACCGACCGCATCGCGGCCGCACTCGATCGTGACGGGCGCGGTGACATCATCCGGCGCAAGGCCGGCCTGCCGCCTGCCACCTACTTCTCCGGCGGCAAGCTGCAGTGGATCCTGGAGAACGTCGACGGGGTGCGTACCGACGCCGAACGCGGAGACGCCCTGTTCGGGACCCCCGATACCTGGGTGCTGTGGAACCTGACCGGCGGCCCCAAGGGTGGGGTACACGTCACCGACGTGACCAACGCCAGCCGCACCATGCTTATGAATCTGGAGACCCTGGACTGGGACGAAGAACTGTTGGGGCTCTTCGGGATTCCGCGTGCGATGCTGCCCGAGATCCGGCCGTCGTCGTCGCCGGAGCCCTACGGGATGACCCATCCCGGCGGGCCGGCCGGCGGCGAGGTTCCGGTGACGGCAAGCCTCGGTGACCAGCAGGCCGCGATGGTCGGCCAGGTCTGCCTGGCCCCCGGCGAGGCCAAGAACACCTACGGCACCGGAAACTTCCTGTTGCTCAACACCGGCGAGAAGATCGTGCGCAGCGAGAACGGGCTGCTGACCACCGTGTGCTATCAGTTCGGTGACGCGAAACCCATTTACGCCCTTGAGGGTTCGATCGCGGTGACCGGATCGGCCGTGCAGTGGCTGCGCGATCAACTGGGCATCATCAGCGGTGCGTCACAGAGCGAGACGCTGGCCGCACAGGTCTCCGACAACGGCGGGGTGTACTTCGTGCCGGCCTTCTCGGGCCTGTTCGCGCCGTACTGGCGCTCGGACGCGCGCGGGGCGATCGTCGGACTGTCCCGCTACAACTCCAATGCGCACGTGGCGCGGGCGACGCTGGAGGCGATCTGCTACCAGAGCCGCGACGTCGTCGACGCGATGGAAGCCGATTCCGGTGTGCACCTTGAGGTTTTGAAGGTCGACGGCGGTGTCACCCAGAACGAGCTGTGCATGCAGATCCAGGCTGATGTGCTCGGGGTGGATGTGGTGCGCCCGGTTGTCGCTGAGACGACGGCGCTGGGCGCGGCCTACGCCGCCGGCCTGGCGGTCGGATTCTGGGCGGATCCCGATGACCTGCGGGCCAATTGGCAGGAGGATCGCCGATGGTCGCCGGCGTGGACTGACGAGCAGCGCGAGACCGGCTACGCCGGCTGGCGTAAGGCGGTGCAGCGCACGCTGGACTGGGTCGAGGTCTGAACCGCGAGCAGTCCCCCAGAGGGGGTGCCCCCAGCAAAAGGCCCCGACACGCCTAGGCGTGCGGGGCTTTTGCGTCTGCTCGCGCAGATGGGGTTACTCGGATTCGCCGAGGATCTGGTAGATCTCGCGGCGCGCGTTGTTGACGATGTCGACGATGCGCTGCTGCTGCTCGGCGTTGGCAGCGAAGGCCGCCTGCCGCACGGCACCGAACAACTGGCCGACGGCGGCACGAATGTTGATCTGGCCGGGGTCGGCACCTTCGGTGATCTCGTCCCACGGCGCGGTCTCGATCTTCTCGGCGGCGGCGCGGCCCTCGTCGGTCAGCTCGAAAAGCTTCTTGCTGCCTTCGGTTTCGCGTGCGACAAGCAGACCTTCGTCGACCAGCAGCTGCAGGGTGGGGTAGACCGAGCCGGGGCTCGGCTTCCACAGATCCTGGCTGCGCTCGGCGATCTCCTGGATCATCTCGTAGCCGTGCATCGGTCGCTCGGCGAGCAACTTGAGGATTGCGGCGCGTACGTCACCGCGGCGGCCGCGTCCGCGTCCACGGCCGTGTGCGCGGCGCCCGCCGCGTCCACCACCGGGTCCGAAGCCGGGCCCGAAACCCGGGCCAAAGCCGGGGCCGAAGCCCGGGCCGAATCCTTCGGGGCCGTCGTGGCGGCCGCCGTGCTCGCGGAACTGCTCGCGGAGCTGATCACGGAACTCGCGACGCCGGTCGTGACGGTCGTGGCGATCACCGCGGCGGCCTCGACCGCCCGGTGCGAAGCCGGCTCCGGGGCCGAAGCCCGGTCCGAAGCCTGGGCGACCCATGTCAGGGCCGCCGAACTGGGGAAATGGGGTGTTCATGAAAGTTCTCGTTTCTGGTCTGGATACGCCGAATGCGTTTCCGATACGTTGACGATATATCGGAAACTATCGCGATGCAACGTTCAATTCGATCGGCGGTCGATTTCGTTGATCACCCAGCGTGCCCACTCGGCCTCCATGGCCTCGATACGCAGGCCGAACTCCAGCGCCGCGCGCCCGTAGAACCCGGCGTCGCTGTCGCCCCAATCCATCGAGTCGCGCACCTGTTCGTAGCGGGTGAGCTCGGCCTCGGCATGCTCGGCGACCGACGCCATATAGGTCCTGGCCTGCTCGGGGGTCATCTCGCTGAGTAGGAACACCCGCAGCAGTTCGGCACTGCGATACGGCGGATCGTCCTGCGGATTGGTCATCCAGCGCAGCAGGTCCTGGCGGCCGGCGTCGGTGACGCGGTACTCCTTGCGGCCCCGGGGGCCGACATCGGTGACTTCGATCAGCCCCGCGTCGGCCAGCTTGTTCAGCTCGCCATAGAGCTGGCTCTGCGTCGCGGGCCAGACGTTGGCCATCGACACGTCGAACCGTTTGAGCAGGTCATACCCGCTTCCAGGCTGCTGGGCCAGTAGCCCGAGCGCCGCGTACCGAAGACTCACCCGACCATCGTAAAGCTCGACATGTCAGTTGTGGACTATCTGACACTTCACCATTGACATGTCATCAGTGGACTGTCAAAGTTGTCGGCATGACGGACATCACCACCGACTCAGCCAACTTGCCTACCGACGGCCAGTTCTTTCAGCGCGGCAACTACGCGCCGGTGCCCGACGAACTCTCCGAATTCGACCTGCCCGTCGAGGGCGCCATCCCGCCCGAGCTCGACGGGTGGTACCTGCGCAACGGTCCGAACCCGCGCGAGGCCACCGGCCACTGGTTCACCGGCGACGGCATGATCCACGGCGTGCGCATCGAGGGCGGTGCGGCCAAGTGGTACCGCAACCGCTGGGTGCGTACCGACAGCTTCATCGAGCCGTTTCCGCTCTACCGCGAGGACGGCACGCGCGACCTGCGGGCGGCGGTGGCCAACACCCACGTCGTCAACCATGCAGGCAAGACCCTCGCGCTGGTCGAATCCTCGCTGCCGTACGAGATCACCAACGAGCTGGAAACGGTGGGCTGCTACGACTTTGGCGGCAAGCTGGTCGATTCGATGACCGCTCATCCGAAGATCTGTCCGACGACCGGAGAGCTGCACTTCTTCGGCTATGGAAGCATTTTCGCCCCGCACGTCACCTACCATCGTGCCGATGCCAACGGCGAGTTGACGATCAATCGCCCGGTCGACGTCAAGGCGCTGACGATGATGCACGACTTCGCGTTGACCGCGCAGCACGTCATCTTCATGGACCTGCCGATCGTGTTCAACATCGACATCGCCCTGGCGGGCGAGGGGGATATGCCCTACCGGTGGGATGACGCCTACGGCGCACGGCTGGGTGTGCTGCGCCGCGACGATCCATTCGGCGAGATCCGCTGGTTCGAGATCGACCCCTGCTACGTCTTCCACGTCGCCAACGCCCATGAGAGCGCCGACGGGAAATCAATTGTCCTGCAGGCAGTTCGGTACCCCGAACTGTGGCGCGACAACGGTGGTTTCGATGCCAGCGCGGTGCTGTGGAGCTGGACCATCGACCTGCAGACCGGCACGGTCAGTGAGCGGCAGCTCGACGACCGGGCGGTGGAGTTCCCACGCATCGACGACCGGCTGGCCGGGCTGCCTGCCCGCTATTCGGTGTCGGTCGGCGACGCCAGCCTGGTGCGCCACGACCTGACGACCGGCGATGCGGTCGAGCACCACTTCGCCAGCGGCCTGGCGCCTGGCGGACCCGGGGAGGCGGTCTTCGTCCCGTCGGCGTCAGGGCCGGCCGACGAGAGCAACGGCTGGTACATGGCCTACGTCTACGACGCGGCGCGCGACGGCAGCGATCTGGTGATCCTGGATGCGGCCGATTTCGCAGGCAAGCCGGTCGCGCGGATCCGGCTGCCGCGACGGGTTCCCTATGGCTTCCACGGCAATTGGATTCCCGCATAGCCGACGGCGGGTCACTGAAGCTTGCGCCCGTCCCCGTCGGTGACCGCGCCGGCGAACATCATGATGGCGTCGACGAAGGTCCAGATCCACAGCGGAACCAGGATGACGACGCCGACGAAGCAGAACAGGGTGAAGAAAAGTCCGACCAGTCCCAGGACGAGTTGCGCCGTGGCCATCCCGGTGGTGCCGATGTAGAACCGCCCGATTCCGAACGTTCCGAAGAACAGCTGCAGCACTCCAGCGACGGCGGCGGACTTGTACGGCGGCTGCATGGGGCCGGGTGCGAACGGTGACGACGACGCGTTGAGCGGCGAGATCTGCTCGGCCCATTTCACACCGTCGAAGTACCGCATGCGCGGACCGCCGTTGGGGTCGGGATACCAACCCGGCGGAGGAGGTGGCGCGCCCATGGTGACTCCCGGTGTGTGACGACTCCCGTGGAGTCTAGGGGCAGGGCGGTCGCGATTCTCGAACAGCGGTACATCTTCGCCCGTGCCGCGCCCGCTGTTGGGACGATGTAGCGCGTGGGTGACTTCAGCACGCTGCCCGGCACGGCGATCGTCGTCGGCGGCACCGGCGGGATCGGGGCCGCGATCGTCGGGATGCTGACCGCGCGTGGATCGCGGGTCGGCTTCACCTACTACGGCAACGCAAGCAAGGCAGCTGAACTCGCGGGTGCCAACGTCAGCTCAGCGCAGCTCGACATCACCGACGCCGCGGCGGTTCGACGGGTCATCGACACGTTCGCCGGGAGCGGCGGCGTGCACACCCTCGTCCACGCTGCCGGCGCTCACATCCCGATGCGTCACCTCAGCACCGTGGAACCGGGCCGCTTCGATCAGCAGCTCGGCACCGACACCGGTGGCTTCTTCAATGTCGCCTCCGCCGCCTTGCCGCACCTGCGCAGCTCGAAGGGCAGCCTGGTGGCCGTGACCACCGCGGCCACCCGTCGCTTCGCCGTCCGGGACGGACTGTCGGTCGCTCCGAAGGCCGCCATCGAGGCGTTGATCCGGGGGATCGCGGCTGAAGAGGGTCGATTCGGAGTGCGCGCCAACTGCGTGGGTCCCGGCATGCTCGTCGACGGCAACGCGCAACGCCTGATCGCCGACGGCGACCTCGACGACAAGGCACTGGACGCCGCCCGGCGCAACACCCCGCTGGGGCGCTTCGGCTCGGCCACCGATGTCGCCGAGGCCGTCTGCTTCCTCGCCTCGCCTGGAGCGGGCTTCATCACCGGCCAAAAGCTCGATGTAGACGGAGGTTACGGTGTCTGATCGGCTGGCCGACATCCACGCGATCCGCGACGTGGTCGCCCTGTATTGCCGCGGAGTCGACCGCCTCGACCTCGACCTGGTGCGACAGGCCTATCACCCCGACGGCGTCGACCACCACACCGGCTTCGACGGGACCGTCGACGACTTCCTTCCGTGGCTGCGCAAAAACCTCGAGTTCATCGCGGGGACAATGCATTTCATCGGCAACCACTACGTCGACTTCGTCGGCGAGGATACCGCGATCAGCGAGACCTATCTGATGGCAACGCATTGGGGCCGGCCCGAACAGGATCAGCGCACCAACTTCACCACCGGTGCCCGATACGTCGACCACATGGAGCGCCGGGACGGCCGCTGGGCGATCGCCGAACGCTGGGCGGTGCGTGAGTGGACGCGCCCGGACACCTTCGTCGGCGCAGAAAGACCCGGCCCGCGGGGACGTCGCGACGCTGACGATCCGCTGTCCGTCCTCGCGAAACGCTTTGGCCTGTAGGCAGCGCGAGTACCCTCAGCACACCATGGCGGTGAAATGGCTGGACGAGCCTGAAGACCACGACTACGACGCGGCGGCCGACTATCTGAGCATGCTCGCCGAGGACGCCACCGTGGCCGCCACCGTGCGTGCTCTGGAATCGGCGAAGCCGGTGTACCGCAAGGCCAAAGACATCCTCCGCGCGGCGCGACTCGCCCTGCTGCCACCGAGCAATGCGCACGTCAAGGACGACCTGCAGAAGATCGACGCAGGCAAGAAGCTGTCGCCGATCCTGTTGGTCCGGGGCACCGCTGCCGATGCCCTCCAGATCGCCGACGGCTACCACCGCGTCTGCGCGAGCTTCATGACCGACGAGAACACCCCGATCCCGTGCCGGCTCGTCTCGTGGGTGCACACAGCGTGAATTTCGGCTTCTCCACGCTGGCGCTGGTGGCGGTCGTCGGAATGGCCGGCCCGTTACTGGCGTCGGTTCCCAGGCTGCGGATCCCGGTCGTCATCGGGGAGCTCGCGGTGGGATTGCTCATCGGCAGAACCGGATTCGGCCTCGTCGACGCGGCCGACCCGACGTTCACCTTCCTGGCCGACATCGGGTTCGCGTTGGTGATGTTCGTGGTGGGCACCCATGTCCCGATCCGCGATGTCACGCTGCGGTCGTCGATTCCGGGCGCGGTGCTGCGGGCCGTCCTCGTCGGCGCGGTGGCGACGGTGTTCGCGGTCGGGCTGGCCAGCGCCTTCCACACCGATCACGCCGCGGTGTACGCGGTGCTGATGGCGTCGTCGTCGGCGGCACTGGCCCTGCCCGTCATCCAGGCGCTCGGCATCGACGGCCCGTCGGTGCAGAGCGTCACCGCCCAGATCGCGATCGCCGACGCGACGTCGATCGTGTTGCTGCCCTTGGTGATCAACCCCGAGCGTGCGCTGACCGCCGCCATCGGGGCGGTGGTGATCGCGGTATGTGCCGCGCTGTTGTTCGTCGCCATCCGGGCGTTCGACCGACGCGGGCTGCGCAAGCGGCTGCACCGCTACTCGCAGCGGCACGGATTTGCCCTCGAATTACGGATCAGCCTGATCTCGTTGTTCACGCTCGCAACGGTGGCGGTTGCCTCGCACGTGTCGATCATGTTGGCGGGCTTCGCACTCGGCCTCGCGGTCGCGGCTGCGGGCGAACCGCGGCGGCTGGCGCGCCAGCTGTTCGGCATCACCGAAGGACTATTCGCCCCTCTGTTCTTCGTCTGGCTGGGCGCCTCACTGCAGGTCCGCGAACTCGGCGACCATCCCACCTACATCCTGCTGGGCGTCGGGCTCGGTGTCGGTGCGGTACTTGCCCATTGCGTCGGGCGGCTGACTGGTCAACCGCTGGCGCTGGCCGCGCTGTCCGCCGCGCAGCTCGGTGTTCCGGTGGCCGCGGCAACGCTGGGCACCCAGAAGCAGCTGATGACCCCGGGCGAGCCGTCGGCGCTCATGCTCGGTGCTCTGCTCACGATCGCGGTGACCTCGGTGGCCAGCGTGATCGCGGCCCGCAGGCGCGGGGAACAACCGGCCTGACGTAACACGTGTGCGGGCTGCCCGCGGCGGGTAGCCGTCGTCTATGACCGCATCGAATGCCACCGAGACTCACGAGAAAGCGCCTCGGAGTCGGCTGTGGATGAACTGGCTGCTGGCACTGTCGACGATCTTGGGCGCGGGGATCGTCCAGCTGTTCGCCATGGGTGCGGTGATGAGCACCTCGGCATGCAGTGCCCCCAACTGTCCCAAGCCCAGCGGGTTCGTCTACGGACTGCTCACCTACGGCGCGCCGGTGGTGGCGGTGGTCGCCATCGTGCTGACGTTCTTCACCGCGCGACTTCCGCGCGGCTGGTTGGTGCCCGCCGTCGCGTGGTTGTTGTTGATTCTGGATGTCGCGATCCTCGCGGTGACGTTCTCCTAGCCGGCGATGACCCGCCGGTTGCGGTAGGCGGCGGGGCTGATCCCGTTGGCTCGCTTGAAGGCGGTGCTGAGCGCGAACGGCGTGCTGTACCCGACGCGCCGCGCGACCGCCGCGATCGTGTTCTGCGAGGTGTCCAGCAGATCGGCGGCCAGTGCCAGCCGCCACGCGGTCAGGAATGCGATCGGCGGCTCGCCCACCAGTGCGGTGAACTGACGCGCGAAGGCTGCCCGTGAAATACCGGCTGCAGCAGCGAGATTCGCGACGGTCCACGGATGTTCGGGGTTGTTGTACATCAGCCGCAGCGTCGGCCCGATCGACGGGTCCGACTCGGCGATCCACCATGGTGGCGCGGCGCCGGGCCGGTCGAACCAGGTGCGCAGGAAATCGAGCAGCAGTAGATCCAGCAGCCGGTCCAGGAATGCCTCCTGGCCGGGTCCGTCGCGCAGCGCCTCCGTCGAAAGTGCTTGGGGCAGTGGGCTATCCCATTCGGCGGCGCGCAGCACCGCGACGTTCGGCAGCGCGCTGAGCAGTCGCACGCTGACGGCGCTGTGACCCTCGTAGGCGCCGACAACCGCCCGGGTGGCACCGGATTCACTGTTGCCCCAAGTGCGTACGCCCAGGGCCATCGCGAATTTCAGGTCCTCACCCGACAGCGTGGTGCATCGCTGGCCGGGGTGGATCACGACCTGGGGCGCGGTGCCGGCGCTGTCGGCGAGGACATAGTGCGTGGTGCCGCGAGTCAACGCCACATCGCCGGCGTCGAGATGGACGGGTGCGGCCCCGCCGTCGGGGGAGAGCACCGCGGTGCCCGCGGTCACGCAGACGAGGGTCAGCGGAGCCTCATCCTGGATCCGCATCGACCACGGCGGATCGAGGACCATGCGCAGTACGAAGGCGCCGTGTGCGCGAACCCCGTCGAGAAGGCCTACGAGCGCGTCCACAGGGCGAGTCTAATTGAGACGTACGCGTATGTAACCGCGACTATCAACCATGTAGTGTCTCACGATGCCAGTGTTCACTGGCGTCATGTCGAGCTCACCTGTCATGTATCTGGCGACTGTCGCCGCGGTCAGCGCCGCCGCCGTCGGTGGTCTGTTCTATGCCTTCTCCACGTTCGTGATGCGCGGTTTGGACCGGACCGGTCCGGTCCAGGCGGCCACCGCGATGCGCGGCATCAACGCCGAAGCCCAGGCCAACGCGCCTTTTCTGACGCTGTTCCTCGGGTCGGCGCTGATCGCTCTCGTGATGGGCGTTGCCGCGGTCACGCAACTGCGCGTTCCCGGTAGCGCGTGGCTTCTGGCTGGGGCACTGCTCGCGCTGGTCCCGCTGGTCGTCACCGTCGCCTGCAACGTCCCGCTCAACAACCGCTTCGACGCGGGACTGCCGTGGCAGGACTATTACCGGACATGGACCCTCTGGAACCATGTGCGCACCATCGCGCCGCTGGCCGGATCGGTCCTCATCGTGATCGGCGTGCGGCTGCGCTGACTAACTCGGTGGCACGAACCCGTCCGTGCTGGGCACGGGCGGCGGTGCGGCGGGCGCGGGTGGCGGGGCCGAATACGACGGCGGCGGTGCGCTCGGATATGACGGCGGTGGAGCCGAATACGTCGGTGGCGGCGGCGGTCCGGTCGGGCGCAGCCGATCCAGCTCGCGGCGGTGCCGTTCGGCCAGAACGGCCGCGAGAACGTATTGCGGGGGGACGCCGGGTGGCGGCGGCGGTGAGATCCGGCCGGCGACTTCGGCGGCGATCCGGTACGCCATCTCGTTGCGTATCTCTGGGGTCAATTGCGGTGCCCGGGCAAGGAATTGGCGCGCCAGCTCGGCCTGATCCGGTGTCAGTGCGGACAACTCGAGCGACGAAGCCCACCAGGCCAGGGCCGGCGGCATCACCGGTGGCGGAGGTAGCTTGGGTCCTCGTTCACTGATCACCACCGTGCCGGCGAAGACGTCGCCGATCCGCTTGCCGCGCGGCGAGATCATGCTGCAGATCACCGCGGGACCGCCCATGAACGTGAAGATCTCCACGAACCCGGCCAGACCGCGAAACAGTGCCTGCCGGAAGCGTTCCGGGCCGCCGTCGTCGGACACCACCCGCAGGCCCATCGCCATCTTGCCCAGTGACCTTCCACGGGTGGCGGTTTCGAAGACGACGGGATAGCCGACGATCACCAGCAGCGTGAAGATGATCAGGACCGCGGCGCTCAGCGCCTCGTCGAACTGGGTGATCGTGGCTGCCCACAGCAGTACACCGATGACGTAGCCGATCATCATGACGGTGAGGTCGATGAGCGCGCCGACGGCTCGCACCGGCAGCTGGGCGATCTGGACATCGAGGACGACCGCATCCCCGGTCACCACCGTCTCAGGCACCATGCCGACCAACGCTACTAGCATCGGCCGAGTGGACGTCGACGCTTTCGTGCTGGCCCACCAGGACACCTGGAAGCGGCTTGAGGAGCTGGTGAAGCGCCGCCGCCGGCTGTCCGGGGCCGAGGTGGACGAGCTCGTCGAGCTCTACCAGCGGGTCTCCACCCACCTGTCGATGGTCCGCTCGGCCTCGTCGGACTCCGTCCTGGTGGGGCGGCTGTCCAGCCTGGTGGCTCGCGCGCGTGCTGCCGTGACCGGCGCGCATGCCCCGATGTGGCACGAATTCGCCCGGTTCTGGACGGTGTCGTTCCCTGTGGTGGCTTATCGGGCGTGGCGATGGTGGCTGGCGACGGCCGTCCTGTTTTTCGTCGTGGCGGTGATCATCGGCGTCTGGGTCGGCGGCAGCCACGAAGTGCAGTCGGCACTGAGCACGCCCGAGGAAATCGAGCATCTGGTCAACCACGACTTCGCCTCGTACTACAGCGAGAACCCGGCCAGTTCGTTCGCGTTGCGGGTGTGGGTGAACAACTCGTGGGTGGCCGCGCAGTGCATCGCGTACGCGATCCTGCTCGGCATCCCCATCCCGTGGGTGCTGTTCCAGAACGCCGCCAATCTCGGCGTCATCGGCGGACTGATGGTCGACGCAGGCAAGGCGGACGTGCTGTTCGGCCTCCTCATTCCGCACGGCCTGCTCGAGCTGACCGCGGTGTTCCTGGCCGGCGCGGTCGGTATGCGGCTCGGCTGGACCGTGATCTCCCCGGGCGACCGGCCCCGTAGCCAGGTGCTGGCCGAGCAGGGCCGGGCGGTGGTGGCCGCGGCCGTCGGGCTTGCCGGCGTGCTGTTGGTGTCGGGGCTGCTCGAGGCGTTGGTGACGCCCTCACCGCTGCCGACCTTCCTTCGGATTGCGATCGGCGTGGCCGCCGAGGTGGCCTTCCTGTCCTATGTCGTCTACTTCGGCCGCAAGGCCACCCGTGCCGGTGAGACCGGGGATGTCGAGGACGCTCCCGACTTCGTCCCGACGGGCTGAGGCTTACAGCCGGCCGGTGGCCTTCATCGCCAGGTAGCGGTCGGCCAGGGCCGGCGCCAAATCCTCCGGCGGGGCGTCCACCACTTCGACGCCCTTGTGCCGCAACCGACTGGCGATGGTCCGGCGATCATTACGGGCGCGCTCGGCGGCCGCCGCGTCATAGACCTGCGCGGCATCCGCCCGGCCCGACGCGAGATCGTCGACCCGCGGATCCGACACCGCGGCCACGATCACCTTGTGCTTGGTCGACAGCTGCGGCAACACCGGCAACAGCCCCTCGTCCAGCGCCGAGGCGTTCAGGTCGGTCAACAACACCACCAGTGCCGTACGGCGCACCCGGCGCTGCACGGCGGCCACCATCGCGGTGGCATCCGATTCGATCAGCGCCGGCTCCAGCGGCGCCATCGCCTCGACCAGATGAGCGAGCAGCTCGGTGCGCGAGGCGCCGAATACCGCTGCGCGAGTGAGCCGGTCGTGGGCCAGGAAGTCGACGTGGTCACCTGCCCGGGCAGCCAGCGCCGCCAGCAGCAGCGCGGCGTCCATCGACCAGTCCAGCCGCGGCCAGCCGCTGGGGTCGCGGGCGGTGGGATCCACGCCCACCCGGCCTGCCGAGGTGCGGCCGGTGTCGAGCACGATCACCACTCGGCGGTCCCGTTCGGGACGCCAGGTCCGGACCACCACATCGGCCCGGCGGGCGGTGGCTCGCCAATCGATCGACCGGACATCGTCGCCCACGACATACTCACGTAGCGAATCGAATTCGGTGCCCTGGCCCCGGATCAGGACGGGCAGCAGACCGTCGATCTCGCGCAGCCGGGCCAACCGGGACGGCAGATGCTTACGCGACAGGAACGGCGGCAGAATGCGTACCTGCCCCGCGACGGGATGCGACCGCTGCCGCCCGGCCAGACCCAACGGCCCGATCGAGCGGACGGTCACCCCTTCGGAGCGCAGGTCGCCGCGGCGCACTGGCCGCAACTGCGTTGTGACGGTGACGGTCTCCGTTCCCCGGACCGCGAGTGGATGGGCGCGCGGGTCGGCGCAGGCGCTCGGTGGCCAGGCATCGCGCAGCGCACCGCTGATCCGGCGGGACCCGGCATTGTGGACATGCAGAACAGCGCCGACGGGCTGGCCCAACCGCGCCGACGTGTCGCCTGTCCGGGTCAGCTGCAGCGCGTGCGGGCTTCCCGCCAACGCCATGTCGAGGGCCACCGCCGCCGACAACACCAGCAGCACGACGACGAAAGTCGTTGCCGGCCAGGGTGACAGCGCGATCGGAAGAACGCCCAGCAGGGCGATCAGTCCGGTGCGCCCGGTGAGGACCACTAGCGCGGCACCGGCACCGCGGCCAGGATGCCGTCGAGCACGCCGTCGGGGGTGGCTCCTTCGAGTTCGGCTTCCGGACGCAACCCGATCCGGTGGCGCAGCGTGGGCCGGGCCATGGCCTTGACGTCGTCGGGGGTGACGTAACCGCGGCCCGACAGCCACGCCCATGACCGCGCGGTGCCCAGCAGCGCGGTGGCGCCACGCGGCGACACGCCGAGCTGCAGCGACGGCGAATTCCTTGTCGCGCCGACGATATCGACGATGTAGCCGAGCACCTCGTCGGCGACCAGCACCTGCTTCACCGCTGTGCGGCCTGCGGCCAACTCGGCGGGGCCGGCAACCGGTTTGATGGCACTCAGGTCACGAGGGTCGAACCCGCCGGCATGGCGGGACAGGATCGCGATCTCCTGATCACGTGGCGGCAGAGGAACATTCAACTTCAGAAGGAATCGGTCCAGCTGCGCCTCGGGCAGTTGATACGTGCCCTCGTATTCGATCGGGTTCTGGGTGGCCGCGACGATGAACGGATCGGGGAGCAGCCGGGGCTCGCCGTCGACACTGACCTGGCGCTCCTCCATCGCCTCGAGTAAGGCCGCCTGGGTTTTCGGTGGGGTGCGGTTGATCTCGTCGGCCAGCATGAGGTTGGTGAAGACAGGTCCCTCGCGGAAGACGAATGCCGCGGTCTTCGCGTCGTACACGAGCGAGCCGGTGACATCGCCGGGCATCAGGTCGGGCGTGAACTGCACTCGCTTGAATTCGAGTTGCAGCGCGGCGGCCATCGCTCGCACCAGCAGCGTCTTGGCCACACCCGGAACACCTTCCAGCAGAACATGTCCGCGGCACAGCAGGGCGATCACCAGCCCGCTGACGACGGCGTCCTGGCCGACGACGGCTTTGCCGATCTCGGCGCGCAGGGCCAGTAGCGCGGCGCGGGCCGCATCGCTCTCGGCGGTGGTGGGAGGTTTGGCGAAGTTAGTCACGACTTCGTGACCTGCCTTTCGATGTCGTCGAGTGCCTGGGCCAGATGGAGCAGATCGGAATCGGTGGACGGCGCCGGGCCGAACAGAACGTGCTGCACGGTGCTGGCGTCGCCGGTGTAGCGGGAAGCCACCGCGTCGAGCACAGCGGTGGGAGAAGCGTTGGGGCCCAGTCCCAGTCGGGGAGCGAGGCGTTGCAACGTCGCGGTGCGCAGCGCGTCGGCCGCTTGACCGCGGGCCCGGCGTGACCGGTAGAGCCGGGCGCGCCCCTCGACAGTCTCCGAGGCCCGCACCACAACCGGCAGCTTCTCGGCGACCAGCGGGCCCAGCCGGCGGCCCTGCCAGATCGCCAGCAGCAGGACGCCAAGGCACAGCTGCCAGACGATCCACGTCACCGCGTCGGGCATCAGGTCGGACAGCGATGTTCCCTCCGCATCGCTTTCACCCTCGGCCCGCTGCGGGGCGTACCAGATGAGGCGAGGCCGGCTTCCGGCCAGGTTCATCGCCAGCGCGGCGTTGCCCTCCTGCAGCAACCCGCCATTGGTCATGAAGTCCGCGCTCCCCACGACGGTGACCGTGCGACCCTCCGCCTGATAGCGCACCAGCGCCCCGCCGTAGCACCGGGTGACCTCGACGTCACGGGCTTTCTCGTACGTATCGGTCGAGCCCAGTTCCACGGTCCCGGCCCGCTTGGCTTCGGGCAGATCGCAATCGGGCTGCATGGTGAGCATGCTGGCGCCGCCCATCCGGATGTCAGGGGCCAGTGCCTGCCGCACCCGCGAGGTGGGTTCGACCACCAGGCGATCGCCCGGGACGTCGGCAAGGCGGCTCAGCAGATCAGATCCCCGGGTGTAGTAGGTCTCGGCCGCCAACAGCAGCGTGTCCGGCCCGGCTGCCCGCTCCACGTCGGCGACGCTGCCGGCGACAACGACGTCGATTCCCTGGTCTCTGAGCAGCGCCACCAGTGCGTGCGCGCCGTCGGGACCGGTGGACGCCGGATCCATCCGGCCACCGGGGCGTGGGGCGGTGAAGAAGGCGCTGATCGCCGCGATGGCGGCGATGGCGATCAGCGCCAGGGCAACCCAGCGTCCGGTGCGCCAGCGCTGGCCGATGGTCGTGCTCACCGCAGCGGAACCCAGGTGTCGGGGACGGCAGGAGCACCCGGGTCGCCGGTGCTCGGTGCGGCGTGGCGGCGCAGTGCGTCGTCGAGATCGGCCACCAGGCGGTAGTTGGGCTCGGTACCGGGCTGCTCTCCGTAAGTGACGTCGTTGAACACCGTTGCCGCGCGGCGCAACTCGCTGCTGAATGCGGGTAGCAACTCACCCGCATCCCGGGCGAGCTCGTTGGCGGTGCGGCCCGGGACCGGATTGAGCATTCCGGTTTCTTCGAGCTGACGACCGACCGCGCGAAGTCGGTGGCGGATCGCCGCGGCCCAGTTACCCTGAGCCGCATAGGCTTCGGCGGTCGCCCGGTGTTCGGCCGCGCTGAGTTCGTGGATGCCGAACAGCCCGATGTCCTTGCCGCGATTGGTCCGCATGGTGCGGCGTGCGATTCGGACCGCGACAATGAGCGCCACCACGACCACGATGGCCAGCACGGTGAGAGTCAGCCAGCCACCCGGGATCGACGATCCCTTGACCATGATCTTGTAGAGCAGCTCTTCGATCCACTCACCGATCCTGTCCATCAACGACGTCTTCGGATAGATGGGTTTGGCGAGCTCCCGCTGGGCCAACTCGTGGGCCGTCTCACGGTCGATATCGATGGTGGGCATGATGGTTGGGAGTTACCGCTTCGGGGTGAGCCACAGATTGTCGGCTGCCACGTTGTCTGCGGGGCTGTTGGCACCGGTCTGCAACACCAGATCGAACGCCTCGGAGCGGATGCGGATATCGGTGTAGAGCAGGACAACCACGCCCGCGGTGAACGGGGCGGTGATGATCTGTCCGATCACACCGCCGATCGCAATCACGGTGTAGGACAGGACTATCGATCCGGTCGACGTGTCGCTGATCTGCATCACCTGTCCGGCGATGCTGAACGGAACCGACACCGCTCCGGAGATCATCCCTGCGACGACGAAAGCAAGCAGCTGAATGCCGAGCACACGCCAGAAGTGGTTGCGCACCAAGCTGAACGAGCGGCGGATGGACTCCATGACCGGCTTTCGCTCGAGCACGATGGCCACCGGCGCGAACGAAAGGTTGACGTACACGTAGACCAGGCCGACGATCAGCCCGAGTACCAGCGGGATGCCGATGATCGCCGCCAGGACGCCGTTGCCCGCCACCGCCAGCCCGGCGATGACGGCGGTGACCAGACCGGTCACGATCAGTACTGCGACGAATTCCAGTGCGCTCAAACCGAGCAGGGCGAGCAGCCTGCCCTTTACCCGCTGCCAGGCTTCACCGACGGTGATCTTGGTGCCGAAGACGGCCCGGCCGACCACGACGGTGAGCATGCCCGACAACAGGATGCCGCCGAGGCCGCCGGTCACCGCGCCGGCGAGCACCGACAACCCGTACCCCACCAGCACCGGTGTGGACACTTCGTCGCCGGCTTCGGAGCCGACCTTTGCGCCCAGAGCGATCAACGGACCGAGTTGCAGCGCCAGCGCGATCATCTGGGTGATCACCACGACGACGGTCGTCAGGCCCAGCGTCGCCTTCGGGTTGGCGCGGATGTACCCGACACCGCCGTTGAAGATGTCGCTGAGCGACAGCGGCCGCAGGGGGATGATGCCCGGCTTCGGCGCCATGGGCATCGGGGGTGGATACCCGGGCGGCGGATATCCGGGTGGGCCGTAGCCCGGTGGCGGGTACCCGGGTGGGCCGTAACCCGGCGGCGGGTACCCGGGCGGGGCGTAGTCAGGTGGCGGGTAGCCAGGCGGGGGATACCCGGGTGGCGGATAACCCGGGGCCGGGAACGGCGGTTGACCAGGCCATCCGGGCGGCGGTCCAGGTGGTCCAGCGGGCGGTACCGTCACTGGAGCACGCCCCCGACGTCGTTGCTCATGAGCCCATCCTGTCGACAGGCGGATCATTTCTCAACGTCCTGCCCATCTTCGGCGCGTAGCGTTTGCGCCATGGCGGAGTTCAAGGATCGGCTGAGATCGGACCTCACCGAAGCGATGAAGGCTCAGGACAAGTTGCGTACTGCGACGCTGCGACTGCTGCTCGCCGCGATCCAGACCGAAGAGGTCTCGGGCAAGGCAGCGCGCGAACTCTCCGATGAGGAAGTGCTCAAGGTGCTCGCCAGGGAGTCCAAGAAGCGCAGCGAGTCCGCCGAGATCTACACCCAGAACGGACGCGGTGAACTGGCGGCCGAAGAACACGCCGAAGCCCGGATCATCGACGAATACCTGCCCACCCCGCTGACCGACGCCGAGGTGGCCGACGTCGCCGACACCGCGATCGCGCAGGTGGCCGAAGAACTCGGGGAGCGTCCGTCGACGAAGAACATGGGTCTGGTGATGAAGGCGGCCAGCGCGATCGCTGCGGGCAAGGCCGACGGGTCGCGGCTGTCGGCTGCAGTCAAGGCGCGCTTGTAAGCCTGCTCGTTTTACTCGGTTGCGCGCGGGTACCCGTGCCAGATGACGCGCTTCGGATACACCCTGATGACCGAGCAGAGCGGCCCCAAAGAGCTTGTCGGCTATGCCGTTTCGGCTGAGCTTGCCGGTTTCGACTTCGAAGTCTGCAGCGATCACTTCTCGCCATGGCTGACCACCCAGGGGCATGCGCCCAACGCCTGGACGCTGCTGGGGGCGGTGGCTCACGCCACCGATCAGGTCGACCTGTACACCTACGTCACCTGCCCGACCATGCGGTATCACCCCGCCGTCGTCGCGCAGCAGGCGGCCACGCTGCAGATCCTCGCCGACGGCCGGTTCACCCTGGGCCTCGGCGCCGGCGAGAACTTGAACGAGCACGTGGTCGGCAAGGGCTGGCCGACCGTCCTGCGCCGCCAGGACATGCTCAACGAGGCGATCGTGGTCATCCGGCAACTGCTCAGCGGTGAGCTTGTCGACCACAAGGGTGAGTATTTCCAAGTCGATTCGGCACGGATCTGGGACGTCCCGGACGTGCCGGTCACCATTGGCATCGCGGTGTCGGGCGAGCGTTCAATCGAGGCATTCGCGACAGCGGGCGATCACATGATCGCCGTCGAACCCGACGGCAAGCTCGTCGACGGCTGGCACGCCGCTCGCCAGGCGACGGGCTTGACCGGTGGCGGCCGGGTGATCGGGCAGATTCCGGTGTGCTGGGATCCCGACCGCGACGCCGCGGTCAAACGGGCCCACGAGCAGTTCCGCTGGTTCGGTGGCGGCTGGGACGTCAACGCCGACCTGCCGACTCCGGCAGGCTTCGCCGGCGCCACCCAATTCGTCACCCCGGAGGCGGTGGCGGACAACATTGCCTGCGGTCCCGACCTTGACGCCATCGTCGATGCGGTACGCCCCTATTGGGAGGCAGGCTTCACCGATATCGCGCTGGTTCAGATCGGTGACGAGGGTCAGGACGAATTCCTTGCCAAGGCAGCCGGACCGCTCTTGGAGAAGCTCCGCGAGGCGGCGAATTGACGGCGTGACGCCGACCACCGGCCCGGTTGAAACCGTCTGCACGGGGAAATCCCCGGGCCATGAGTAAACGGACTTCAGACGAAGACGACCACGCCGACTACACCGACGATCACCGCGAAGAACGTCGAATCGACCGTCCCGGCCCGAAAGACATGGGTGGCAAAGGCGGGATGGCCACCCGTGAAGTTGCACCCGACGTGGCCGAGCCCGACCACGAACCGCCGGACTAAGTCTCGGCGTCGCGCCCTTCACGGCTGCTGCGGTAGGCCCGTGACCGCACGTCCCGGAGCCACTCCGGCCAGACCCGCACGTCGGGCGCGGTGTGACGGACCGGGTCGAAGTTCACATCGTGGTCGCCCTCCTCGGCGAGCGGGACGACCGTGGTCAGCCTGAGCGCGGCCATCGGCTCGAAAGCCGATGTGCCGCAGGCTTGTTCGACCTCGAACTGCAGACCGCCACCGCTGATGTGCTGGCGCACTGCCTGTAGCGACAGCCCGAGTCCGTCGACCGGTGTGGTCAGACGGGCCCGGATCCACCACAGCTCGCCGTGGTAGTTCAACGGCAGGAGGCTGGAATACAGCGCGTCGGACCACGATGTGACTGCTCGCAACGCGACCCGGTTCGCGACGAAGTCGCTTGATCCAAGACCTGCGGAGACCAGCAGGACATCCCAGGGGGTGGCGGCGAATGCGGCGGCAGGCATGCGCCATGCCAGGCCGGCGGCGTCGGGAAGCGCGCCAGGGGTACCGACTGCCTTGGAGATTCGTCCCACGATGTCACCGGATTCCACCGGCAAGCCCTCTCCCGGAGGTGCCAGCCGCTCGATTGAGCCATTGGCCAACACGCCGTCAGGATGGAAAAAGCGACGGTGCCGCAGAGCTGCTCCCGCAGCGAAGGGCAGGGCTGCTAGATCGGAAGCTTTCATGCGGATCAGCTTCCCGCTCAACAACTCATACAAACCCACGCGTCGGGTTTAACGCGGCGGTAAACGGGCATTAAGTGCCCAGCGCCTTGACCCCAACAGTGCGCCATCGACTGTCGAAAGGCCAACGTTGACCATTCTCTATCCTGACGCCCGGGACGCGGTGAGTGTTGCAGCAGGTGTGTATGCCCCGCAACATGATTCGCAGCTTCTGATCGAGGCGATGACCCGTACCGGTGTGGTGACCGGACGGCGAGTGCTGGATATGTGCACCGGAAGCGGTGCTGTCGCGATCGCGGCCGCGCAGTTGGGTGCCAGGGCCGTCACCGCTCTCGATATCTGCTCGCAAGCGATCGGGTGCGCCCGCAGCAACGCCGTCGAGGCCGGGGTGCGCATCGATGCGCGTGTGGGTACCTACTTCGAGGCGTTGGTGGCCGGTCCTTTTGACGTCGTGGTGTCGAATCCCCCTTATGTCCCAACGCCCCCCGATGCGTACCTGGAAGACATCCCCACCGAGGTCGGTCCGCCGACGGCGTGGAACGCGGGTTGGGATGGCCGCCAAGTGCTCGACCCGTTGTGCGATGGCGCGCCCGAACTGTTGACTGACGGCGGTACGATGCTGATCGTGCAGTCGGAATTCGCCGACCCCGAACAGTCGCTGCGACGGCTTCGCAGCGCCGGATTGCGCGCTGAAGTCGTTCTCAGTCAGCCGATTCCGTTCGGCCCGGTGCTGACCGAACGGGCGAAGTGGATGGAGAGCATCGGTATGCTGCCGGTCGGCCGCCGCGAGGAGGAAATCGTGGTCATCCGCGCGGACAAGCGTTGAGCGACAACGAACCCCGGCAGATTCGGATCGTCGCTGGCGGGCCGATGATGGTGCAGGGCCCGGTGCGCATCGAGATGCCGGACGGCACCGTCGTCGAATCCGACCGGTTCATGGTCGCCATCTGTATGTGCCGGCGCAGCAAGACATATCCGTTGTGTGACACCAGCCACCGGCGGCGCGAGCGCACCGAGCCGTCAGCTCAGCGGCCGGCGTAGCGAGCTGCGCCCGTTGACCCAGTTCTTCATCAGCTGATAGGCCAGCCGGCCTTCCACGAGTTCGTGGGCTCGGATGCCGAAGACGACATCGCGGTCCAACGCCGGCTCTCGGCTCACCAGGTCACCGACCACGTCGGTACGCACCACCTGCTCGTGCACGGCATCGGCTTCGACGTGCTCGCGGTAGAAGCGCGAGCAGGTATCCGGAGCGCCCAACCGATCCAGGGCGTCGACCAGCCGGCGTGATCCCGGCGGTGAGGTGATCTCAGTGGAGGCGAAGTGTCCGATCGCTGCGCCGCGATGCTCGCGGTGCAGACCGAACAGCGACATCAAGTTCACCACCGCCAGGGATTCGGCCGGTACGGCGTCGATGTAGCCGAGGTAGGACGCGTCCAGACCGGCGGCCACCATGAGGTCGGCGAACAGCTGCTGGTGCACCTGATCGCCGTGCCCACCGCCGAACTCGTCGAACTCGACCGCCACGAAGGCGGCTTTGGACTGTCCGGTCAGCCGGGGGATGGCCCACGCGTGTGGGTCGCCCTCCTTGAGGTGGTAGAGCGAGCGGTGCACGAAGTACTCCTGCATCTGCTCCCAGGTGCCGGAGTCGCGCAGGTGGTAAGACGGCCCGGAGCCGTCGACCGGCTCGGTCGCCAGCCGTTCCATCTCAACCTCGGCGGTGTCCTCGGCGCCGATGACGCCGACCTCCCGCTGGACCGCGGACAAGAACACGTCCTCGAGGTGCGAGCGCAGATACAACAGGCCGGGGTTCCACTCCCAGCCCGGATCGACGCCAGCGAATCCGCGGTAGTGCAGTTCGTAGCAGACGTAGAGCGCGAGTTGCAGGTCGATGCCGTACGGGTCGGAATCACGAACGGGCGCGTCAATCCGATGCAGATAGTTGCGCGGCGCGCGCTCGGTCAGGAGTTCGAGAACAGCCATGGACAACGGTCCACGCGCCTCGGGAAGTTGGGGTTCGAGCGCGATGGGGGCCAGCGTCACCTAAGGCTTATCCCCGGCAAAGGGGGGAGCTAAACCCCGTGCGTCACTTTAGTTGCGGGTGCAAGCGGCGATGAGCGCCTCGGGATCGGTGACGCTGACCAGCAGAGTGCGCAGCGTTGTCGAAACGCCGACGATCTTGGCCTTCACCGGTGGGTCGATGGTCAGCTCGACAACCCCCTTCGAAGACCCGTTGACCAGCCAGCGTCCGCGAAAACCGTGCACGCCCCAGCCCAGGAACGGTCCCTTGGCCGGCTTGGCCTCGGTGATGGATGCCAGCGGGATGTCGGCGGAGAAGCCCCAGCCCATCGAAACATGCAAGGTGCCGTCGGCGACGGTCACGTCGCTTCGGCTCGGGCCGAGGCCCAGCGGTGTAGCCAGCGGTTTGTACCAGCTGTCGAAACGGATGTCCGTCATATGGCGACGATAGTGCTTTGACCAGCGGCGCGATAGGTAGATGTACCTGGTTGTACCGTGGGCCTGTCTCGACAGCGAAGGGCTCAGCAATGGACGCAGATGTCATCGTGGTCGGCGCCGGCCTGGCGGGTCTGGCCGCCACTCACGAGTTGACCAGTCGCGGTAAGAAGGTCGTTCTGATCGACCAGGAGAACGAGGCCAATCTCGGCGGGCAGGCGTTCTGGTCGTTTGGTGGCCTGTTCCTGGTCGACAGCCCCGAACAGCGGCGCCTGGGTGTCAAAGACAGCGTCGAACTGGCGTGGAACGACTGGTCGGGCAGCGCTCAGTTCGACCGGATTGACGACGAGGACAGCTGGGCGGTCCGCTGGGCCCGGGCCTACGTCGAGTTCGCCGCGGGGGAGAAGCGCTCCTGGCTGCTCGGGCACGGCATCACGTTCCTGCCGACGGTCGGCTGGGCCGAACGCGGCGACCTGCGCGCCACCGGGCACGGAAACTCCGTGCCGCGATTCCACGTCGCTTGGGGTACCGGGACCGGGGTGGTCGAACCGTTCGTGAAATCCGCGCTGGCCGCCGCCGACCGTGGGCTGGTGACGTTCCGGCACCGCCACCGCGTCGACGAGCTGGTCATCGCCGACGGTGCCGTCAGCGGCGTTCGCGGGACGGTGCTGGCTCCCGACGACGCGCCCCGCGGCGCACCGTCGAATCGGGATCGACTGCAAGACTTCGAATTTCAAGCTCAGGCCGTCATCGTCACGACCGGTGGTATCGGCGGGAACCACGAGATCGTGCGGCGGTACTGGCCGGAGCGGATGGGCACCCCGCCGCACACCATGATCACCGGTGTGCCCGCCTACGTCGACGGCCGGATGCTCGACATCGCCGCCGACGCCGGGGTCCGGACCGTCAACCGGGACCGGATGTGGCACTACACCGAAGGGGTGCAGAACTGGGCGCCGATCTGGCCGGGCCATGCCATCCGGATCCTGCCGGGCCCGTCGTCAATGTGGTTCGACGCGCTGGGCCGACGGCTACCCGAGCCGTATCTGCCCGGATACGACACCCTGGGCACCTTGCGCTATCTGCGGACCACCCCGGAGATCGCCGGCTACGACCACAGCTGGTTCATCCTCACCCAGAAGATCATCGAGCGGGAGTTCGCCCTCTCGGGGTCCGAACAGAACCCCGACATCACCAACAAGGACCGGGCCGGGTTCCTCAAGGAGCGGTTGCTGAGCAAGGGGGCGCCCGCGCCGGTGGAGGCCTTCAAGCGCCACGGTGCCGACTTCGTGGTCGCCGGGACCCTGGACGAACTGGTGGCGAAGATGAACGCGCTGACCGACGAGCCGCTGCTGGAGGCCTCCGGTATTCGAGCGCAGATCGAGGCCCGCGATCTTCAGATGGCCAACCCGTACGCCAAAGATGCTCAGGTGCAAGGGATTCGCAACTCGCGACGTTACATCGGCGACCGGATCGGCCGGACCGCCGCGCCGCACCGCATCCTGGACCCGGCGGCCGGACCGCTGATCGGGGTGAAGCTGCACATCCTGACCCGAAAGACCCTCGGTGGTATCCAGACCGATCTGTCGTCGCGGGCGATCGGCCTCGACGGCAATCCGATCGACGGCCTGTATGCCGCCGGCGAGGTGGCCGGATTCGGCGGCGGCGGTGTGCACGGTTACAACGCGTTGGAGGGAACGTTCCTCGGTGGCTGCCTGTTCTCGGGTCGCGCCGCGGGCAGGGCAGTCGCAATGACTTTGTGATAGCGAGGCGGCGATGGACGGATCTGGTTCGGCGCGTTGGCAATTGAGTCGACGGGCGTTCCTGGCGGCCTCTGCGGGTGCGACCCTTGCGGCGTGCGGACGCGGCAATGCCCCAGCCGCACCGCTGCAGACTCAACCCACCGCGGTGCCCGGGAGCCTGACCGCCGCCATCGATGCCGCCGAGGCGGCGCGGCCGCACACCGGTAAGACCGTCAGCGTCGCGCTGAACCCGGGACCGGTCACCGTCGACCTGGGTGGGCGCGTGGTCAACACCCGAGGCTATGCCGACACCGTTCCCGGCCCGCTGATCCGGGCGAACGTCGGCGACGAGATCAAGGCCACCGTGACCAACAAGCTGGACGGGCCGACGTCGGTGCACTGGCACGGAATCGCGTTGCGCAACAACATGGACGGCGTCGAACCCGCCACTGCGAACATTCCGCCCGGCGGCGCGTTCACCTATCAGTTCTCGGTTCCCGATGCGGGCACGTACTGGGCGCACCCGCACACCGGGGTCAACGCCGACACCGGGCTGTACCTGCCACTGATCATCGACGATCCGAAGGCGCCGGCCGATTACGACGCCGAGTGGATTGTGGTGCTTGATGATTGGACCGACGGTGTCGGGAAGTCACCCGAGCAGATCTACGCCGACCTTCGCAAGGGTGTCATGAACATGGGCGGGGGTGGCGGCAGCACGCTGCTCGGCGGCGATGCCGGCGACGTCATCTATCCCTACTATCTCGTCAACGGCAGAATCCCGGAAGCACCAACCACTTTCACCGCCAAACCGGGTCAACGAATCCGGCTGCGCATCATCAACGCCGGGGCGGACACCGCCTTCCGGATCGCGCTGGCGGGGCATCGGATGACGGTCACCCACACCGATGGGTTCCCGGTGGAGCCCGTCGAAGTCGATGGCCTGCTGTTGGGGATGGGGGAGCGCTACGACGCGGTCGTCACCGCCGGTGACGGGGTGTTCCCCCTCGTCGCGCTGGCCGAGGGAAAGAACGCGCTGGCGCGTGCCCTGCTCACCACCGGGGCGGGGTCGGCGCCCGAGCCGGGATTCCAGCCACCCGAGCTCAACGGGCGCATCGGCACCGTCGACATGTTCACCGCAGCGCCGGAAGCCCGGCTGGCGTTCAGCAAGGCCGATACCGAACTGGCGGCTGAGCTCAGTGGCGACATGATGTCGTACACCTGGGGCGTCAACGGGTCTTACCCGAATAACAAGCCCTTTGCGATCGAGCAGGGTCAGCAGGCCACGATGACGTTCGCGAACACGACGAGCATGTGGCATCCGATGCATTTGCACGGGCACACCTTCGCGGTGATGAACGCCAAGGGACAGCTGGGTGCGCGCAAAGACACCGTGATCGTGCTGCCCAAGCAGTCGGTCCGGATCGCCATCGTGGCCGATAACCCCGGGTATTGGCCGCTGCACTGCCACAACACCTACCACGCGGAAGCCGGAATGATGTCGACGTTCGACTACCTGAACTGAGGCTTTAGCGGTTGCTGGGCTCTATTGACGATGACGTCAATATGGAGGGATGTCTATCCGGGCTGCGGCCCGATACTATGGCTCCATCAGGAAGGGGGCCGAAATGAGCCTTCGACACACATCGCTTCGAGCGGTGGCCGCCACGTCGTTGTCGTTGGGGGCGTTGTTTGCGGCGGCTGGCACGGCGTCAGCTGCGCCTCAGCCGGCCGACCAGGGCGCCGATCTGCAGACGTACCTCGACAGCTTGACGACCACGTACAACAACACCATCGGCAAGTCGGTGGAGGACGCCCGTCAAACGGCCCAGGATCAGGCGGCCCAAAACGTGGGGCTGGCGATCGGGGTTCCGATCGCCAATGGAGCGATCGGTGGCACGACTGCGGTTGCCGGCAGCGTGGGCTCTGCGCTCGTGTTCTCCGCGTTCCAGAACGGGAACCCGTTCGCGGGCTTTAGCGCCGCGGGAGTTCCGGCGGCAGCCGCGGTTCCGGCGGCCGCTGCGCTGCCAGCAGCCCCGGTGTTGCCACCGCCACCCGCGGCGCCTGCACTGCCGGTCGCCGCCGCACTGCCGGCGGCTCCGGTGTTGCCTCCGCCCCCCGCGGTTGGTCCGCTGCCTCCGCCACCGGCGTTCGGCCCGTTGCCGCCACCGCCGGCGCTCGGCCCGCTGCCCCCGCCGCCCATGATCCTGCCGCCCCCGCTGCCCCCGCCGCCGGCTTTGCCGCCGCCGCCGTGGATTCCGTTCCTGCCGGGCTCACCGCCACTGCCGGGACCGCCTCCGCTGCCGCCGCCGCCGGCTTTGCCGCCGCCGCCAGGTTTCTGACGCGGAATTAGTTCACCCTCGGGCTCATTGGGTCCGGGGGTGAATTTTTTCTTAGATTCAGCAGGGTTGACGGCCGGTGAACGCGGTGCGAAATTTGATGCAAATGACAAGGGCGCTGGATGAATCCACGCAACTCGGGGAAGTCATTGAACGGCTGACACTGAGTTATCCGACGCTGTCGTCATCGACCATCGTCGAAGTCGTGGACGAGCTGCATGCTCGGTTCAACGGCGCGCGAATCCGCGAGTACGTTCCGCTCTTCGTCGAGCGTCGGGCCCATAGCGCGCTGACCGAGCTCGAGGTGTCTTACGAGTAATCCTGGGGCGCAACGATTCTCCGGATGAGCCGGTCGATCTCGTCGGGGTCGCTGATGCTGAAGTCGTTGATGGCGTAGCGGCCGAGCAGGCCGCTGATGAATGTCTGGGTGATGGCGCTGAGGTCGTCGACGGCGGATGGGGGAAGTTCGCTCGGCAGCAGCCGCAGCATCATGTCGCCGAACAGCTCGGCGAAGCCCTCGTTGGCGCGCTGGACGAGGTCGTGGATCGCAGGCTCGCGGGTCGCGAGCATGGTGAGCTCGTAGCGCGCCTTGGCCCGTGTGAGCCATGGCTCGTGTGCGGCCGCGGCCAGCACGTCGGCCAACCGCGGCAACTCCTGATCCTCGCCGGCGGCGGCGCTCGTGGCCGTCTGTAGTGCCATGCGGTCGAGTTCGATCACGCGCTCTGTCGTCGCGACCAGCAATGCCGACCGGGTCCGGAAGTAGGCCGACGTTGTTCCGTGCGCGACGCCGGCTTCCCGGTCGACCTTGATGTGACTCAGGCCCTTGGCGCCCTGCGCTGCCAGCACGGTGATCGCCGCATCGCAGAGGTCGCGGCGGCGCTGGTCTCCGTCGGGCTTTCGTCGCATCAGTAGGCAAATCTAGCCGAAGTTTCTATAAACGTAGAAAATGGCTGCTACGTTCACGCCATGGCTGCAGCAGCGTTGGTCGGACGGGTCGGGGGGCTTGCCGCCGCCCTGGGTGTGGGTGCGGGCATAGCCCTTGCCGCGACGGGTGTCGCATGGGCGGATACCGGTTCGGCGTCGAGTGGAACGGCGTCGTCGTCGGCCAGTAAGACGTCGACGGGAACGGGAGCCCGGCAGAAGCCGCGCACCGTGCAAGCGGTGAAATCGGTGTCGAAACCGGCGAGTGCCGCTGCCAACCAGATTCCCAAGGCGCCCAACGTCGTCGCGCTAGCTCTGTCGGCACTCGGCGCCACCCGTCGTGATGACGAGACCGCAACACCCAGTGCCGCAACGGTTTCCGTGAGCCGCGCGACCTCGGCGCGAGTGGTTCCCGCCGCCGATGCGGTATCCACTCCGCCGGTCGACGAGAGTCTGTACAGCGGCCCGCCGCCGACGATGGTGCAACGTGCGGTGGTCGCCGGGCTGCGCCTGATCAACTTCGTGACGACGACACTGCACCTGCCCTCCCCTCTCGCCGGTTCCAGCGCGCAGATCCCGCTCTTCACCGATGGGGTGCCGCCCGCCTTCCTGCTGCACGGGATCAAGGCGGAGAAGACCGAGTACGAGGGCATGGCGGTGTGGACGCTGACGCCGCGCGATCCGAGCGGCCAGTACGTGGTGGCCATTCACGGCGGCTCGTTCATCGGTCAGGTCAGCATCTTCCATTGGCTGACCTATACCGACATGGCGCGTGACACCGGCGCGACGGTCGTCGTCCCGCTGTATACCCTTGCCCCCGTTGGCAATGCGGCAACCGACATCCCGGTGATGGCCGACTTCATCAGCGCGCAGATCGCCGCGCACGGCACCGACAACGTCAGCGTGGAAGGGGACTCGGCCGGCGGGAACATCGCGCTGGCGGCTCTGCAGGAGATCGTCAAGCGCGGCGACGCCCAGCCCCATCGCCTTCTTCTACTGGCGCCGGCGCTCGATCTGAGCGACTCGTTCGACAACCCGGTGGACGACCCACTGTTGGGCAACGGGCGCAACAGCCAAATTCTGACGTGGGCGGGCGATCTCGATCCGGCCGATCCGCTCGTGAGCCCGATCTACGGCTCGCTGGCAGGACTGCCGCCGACCACGGTGTACACGAGCTCCCGGGATCTGCTCACCCAGCAGGCGCTGCGGCTGCGCGACAAGGCGATCACCGAGAACGTCGACTTCACGTTCGTGCTGCGGGAAGGCCAGTTCCACGACTGGACGATCTTCGCGCTGCCCGACTCCTACCGGGAGCGGCCCGGCATCTACCAGGCGCTCGGGCTCTGACCCTGCGCAGAAAAAAGGCCTCGACCGAAATGCTCGATCAAGGCCCTTCTGCGACATTGCGAGTCGGGGTGGCGGGATTCGAACCCACGACCTCTTCGTCCCGAACGAAGCGCGCTACCAAGCTGCGCCACACCCCGCGTGAAGCCACGACAGCGTATCGCACGTGACCCGTGAGAAGCCAAACGGCTTGTCTGCCCAGGTGGCCAAGTTCGTGGCGGGCCGCGGGATGGATCTGACTTGTCGGTGGCGTTATGAACACTGTCGGTGTAACAGTGACGCCGAGCAGCGAAAGGTGGAGCGGATGATGACCGCTTTGGGGGCCGTTGTGTACGGGGGTTTTTTCCTACTAGCTGCGCTCTGGCTGGTCGTGACCGGCGATTACGACGCCGTCGACGAGCCGGACCAAACCCAGCCGCAGGAGCGTTCGAACTCGCCCAAGGCCCCGGCGTACACGCTCGGGTCGAGGTCGTGAGCCGCCAGCCACTCGGGGTTGTAGTAGGTGTCGGCGTAGCGATCCCCGCTATCGGCGATCAGCGTGACCACCGAACCGCCGACTCCGGCAGCGACCATCTCAGCCAGTAGGCCGAACGCACCCCACACATTGGTTCCCGTCGACGGGCCGACCCGTCGCCCCAATACCCGCGAGACGTGCTGGGCCGCCGCGATCGACGCGGCATCGGGAACACTCACCATCCGGTCCACGATCTCGGGCAGAAACGACGGCTCCACCCGGGGGCGGCCGATGCCCTCGATCCGAGACGAGGATCCGGTGACGATGTCGCGCCGGCCTTGGGAATACGACGGGAAGAACGCGGAGTTCTCCGGGTCGACCACACACAACCTCGTCTCGTGGCGCCGATACCGGATGTAGCGCCCGATCGTGGCGCTGGTGCCGCCGGTGCCCGCACCGACCACGATCCACGCCGGTGTCGGGTGGCGTTCGGCGCTCATCTGTTCATAGATCGACTCGGCGATGTTGTTGTTGCCCCGCCAGTCGGTGGCGCGCTCGGCGTTGGTGAACTGGTCCAGGTAGTGGCCGCCGGTCTCGTCGGCGATCCGCTGAGCCTCGGT
Source organism: Mycobacterium sp. BK086 (assembly GCA_004362315.1). Lineage (GTDB taxonomy): Bacteria > Actinomycetota > Actinomycetes > Mycobacteriales > Mycobacteriaceae > Mycobacterium. Next base: position 502,449 of record SNWL01000004.1, on the reverse strand, counting down.
GTACACCTCGTCGGGCCGCTCGACGAAATGGCACCGCCCGCCCTGGGCCTCGATGAGTTTCACCTTCGAGACACTGGTCGAGGCGGTCATGACCGCGATGAACGGCAGGCCCAGCAGCGCGGCGAAATACGCCTCCGAGACTGCCGTCGACCCGGAGGACGCCTCGACGACCGTCGTGTGCTCGTCGATCCAGCCGTTGCACAAGCCGAAGAGAAACAGGGAGCGAGCCAGCCGGTGCTTGAGGCTGCCGGTGATGTGCGTGGACTCGTCCTTGAGATACAGCGCGATGTCCGCGTCGACGCACCACGCCGCAGGCAGTGGGTAGCGCAGTAGATGCGTGTCGGCGCTGCGCCGGCTGTCGGCCTCGATCAGCGCGATGGCGGCGTCCACCCAGCCACGCGGGCGGGTGTGAGCGGCGACGGTCATCGCCGGCTGGTACAGCAGGCGGGACTCACCGCACCGAGGCGGTAGGGCTGGAGCGCACCACATTTCGCGTCTCGTCGTGCCCGCCGATCGGTGCGCCCACCAGAGTCAGCAAGGTGGCCTCCGGACGGCAGCAGAACCGGAACGGCGCGAACGGGCCGGTGCCGATACCCGCCGACACGTGCAGCGCGGTGTCCGCACCCCACCGCGAGGCGCCCTTGGCGCGGGAACGGTCCAGATCGCAGTTAGTCACGAGCGCGCCGTAGAACGGCAGGCACAACTGCCCGCCGTGCGTATGCCCGGCCATGATCAGCTGATAGCCGTCGGCGGCGAAGCGGTCCAGCACCCGGGTGTAGGGCGCGTGCGTGACCCCCAGCGACAGGTTGGCAGTCGGGTTGGGCGGGCCGGCGATGGTGTCGTAGCGGTCCCGAGCCAGATGCGGGTCGTCGACGCCGGCCGCGGCGATCGTCAGCCCGGCGACCTCGAAGTCGCGCCGGTTGTGGGTCAGGTCCAGCCAGCCGCGCTCGGTGAACGCCGCGCGCAGGTCCTGCCACGGCAGGGGCTTGCCGTGCACCCGGCTGTCGCTGTCGTACAGGTATTTCGCCGGGTTCTTCAGCTTCGGGGCGAAGTAGTCGTTGCTGCCGAACACGAAGACGCCGGGCACCGACAACAGGTCACCGACCGCCTGCACCACCGCGGGCACAGCCTTGGGATGCGAGAGGTTGTCGCCGGTGTTGACCACCAGATCTGGCTCCCAGCGGGCCAGTTCGCGCAGCCAGGCCTGCTTGTGCCGCTGCGCGGGGCGCATGTGGATATCGCTGAGGTGCAGCACCCGAAGAGGGGTGGAGCCCGGCGAGAGCACCGGCATGGTCACTTCGCGTACGACGAACGCGTTGCGCTCGATCACCGTGGCGTAGCCGACCGCAAGCGCGGCCGAGCCGGCGGCCACGAGGGCGGACGACTTCACAGCGGACGGCACAGCCATACCGGCAAGAGTACTGCCACCCGACATCGTTCATCGGGTCGAGCGGATCTCGAAAATTGCGATTCAGTTACGGCGGCGGCGGAGGCGGGGCCAGCAGCGGGACCGTGATTGGCGGCAGCCCGGGGATCTCGACGACGGTCTGGCCGAACGGGGCGCCGTCGAGGCCCGGTATCGGCAGCGCGCCCGGCGGAGGCGGCGGCGGTGCCGGCGGGATGCCGTTGCTCACCTGGATCGTGACGATCGAGCCGGGGATCGTCTGCCCGCTGGGTGACGTGCCGACGACCTCGCCGGCCGGCGCCAGACTGTTGATCGGGCTGGCCTGGTCGGCGACCTGGAATCCGGCGTCCTTCAACCGGTCACGCGCGGAGCCCTGCGGCAGGCCGGAGACGCTGGGTACCCGCGAGCCGGGACCACCGTCGACGTAACGCGGATCAGTGGGCGGCAGCGCCACATCCCCGAAGGCCTGAGCGATCGGCTTCATCGCCGTGAACCAGGTCTTGGCGGGTTCGTTGCCGCCATAGAGATTGCCGTCGCCGCACTGCCGCAGCGGCCACGAGCACAGATCCGACGGGGTCGGCGAATCGTCGTAGATATAGGCAGCCGCCGCGTAGCGGTTGGTGTAGCCGAGGAAGCCCGAGGACCGGTGTGCCTCGGTGGTGCCGGTCTTGCCCGAGCTCGGCAGGTTCCAGCCGACCGAGCTGGCCGATCCCGCTGCCGTGCCGCTGACGTCGTCCTTGCTCAAGGCGTTGGACAGGGTGTTGGCCAGCCCCTCGGGCACCACCTGGTCGCAGGTCTCGGTGGTCACCGAGACCTCATTGCCGTTGCGGTCGAAGAGCTTGTCGATCGGGTTCGGCGGGCACCATGCGCCGCCGGAGGCCAGGGTGGCCGCCACGTTGGACAGCTCGAGTGCGTTGACCTCGATCGGGCCCAGCGTGAAGGAGCCGAGGTTCTGGCGCTTGATGAAGTCGGCGAGGCTCTCGTTGCTGTCCGGCTCGTAGGGCCGTGCGGTGCCCGGCTCGGCGTAGGAGCGCAGGCCCAGCTTGACCGCCATGTCGACCGTGCGCGGGACTCCCACCTGTGAGATGAGCTTGGCGAAGGCGGTGTTGGGGGAGGTGGCCAGCGCGTCGGTGACGCTCATCGAACCCTTGTAGTTGCCCGCGTTCTGCACACACCAGGTGTCGCGGGGGCAGCCCTTGGCTCCGCCGCTGCCCAGCCCCTTGGCCTCGAAGCGCACCGGAGCGTCGAGGTTGGCGTTGATCCCCATCCCCATGTCCAGTGCCGCGGCGGTGGTGAAGATCTTGAAGATCGACCCGGCACCGTCACCGGCAAGCGAAAAGGGTTGCGGCTGCATGGTTTCGCCGAGCGCGGAGTTCAACCCGTAGGTCCGGTTGCTGACCATCGCGACCACCGGATGGGCCGTCTTGCCCGGCAGCACCACGCTCATCACGCTGGCGATGCCCTGGATGTCGGGGGCGGCCAGCGAGTCGACGGCCGACTTGACCGAGTTCTGGACGTCGGGGTCCAGCGTGGTCTTGATCAGGTAGCCGCCCCGGGACAGCTGGTCCTTGCTGATGCCCGCCCTGGCCAGATACTCCTGCACGTAGTCGCAGAAGAACGCCCGGTCACCGGCGGCGATGCAGCCACGCGGCAATTCGTTGGGCTGCGGCAGGATGCCCAGCGGCTCCTGCTTGGCGGCGCGCAGCTCGTCGGCCTTGTCGGGGACGTTGTCGATCATCGTGTCGAGCACGAGATTGCGCCGGGCCAGCGCACCGTCGGGGTTGGTGTAGGGATTCAGCGTGCTGGTCGACTGCACCATCCCGGCCAGCAGCGCGGCCTGCTGCCAGTTCAGCTGGGACGCATCGATGCCGAAATAGGTCTGTGCGGCGTCCTGGATCCCGAAGGCGCCATTGCCAAAGCTGACCAGATTGAGATAGCGGGTCAGGATCTCCGGCTTGGTGAAGGTCTTGTCGAGCGTCAGCGCCATCCGGATCTCGCGCAGTTTGCGCGCGGGCGTGGTTTCCACTGCCGCGCGCTTCTCGGCGTCGGTCTGCGCGATCACCAGCAGCTGGTAGTTCTTGACGTACTGCTGCTCGATGGTCGATCCACCGCGAGTGTCGACGTCGCCCGAGGCGTAGCCCGCCAGGCCCGTCAGCGTGCCTTTCCAGTCGACACCGTTGTGTTCGGCAAACCGTTTGTCCTCGATCGAAACGATTGCCAGTTTCATCGTGTCGGCGATTTTGTCGCTCGGAACCTCGAACCGGCGCTGGGAGTACAGCCACGCGATCGGGTTGCCCTTGGCGTCGACCATGGTCGTCACCGCGGGCACCTCGCCCTCGACCAGTTGAGCAGAGCCATTGGCCACGACGTCGGACGCGCGGTTGGACATCAATCCCACGCCGCCGACCACCGGAAACAAGAGCGCCGCAAGTATCACGCTGGCCAATAGGCAGCACCAGGCCAGCTTGATGATTGTTGCGCCGGCCGGAGGGCGTTCCGACATGAGTAACAGAGTAACTAGGGCTCCTGGAGTCTTGCGGAGCGTCCCCTGCGGGGCAGATCATATCGAAAGCTATTTACGCCGTAGTCAGAAAACGCCAGTTCATGATCGGTCTGGACGGTCGTCCCAAAAAACCTGAGATCCAACTGTTGCGCAAAAGATACCTGACCACCTAACTTAAACAGACAGTGCGATTCAGGTAACACTCTGAGCCGCGATGTGGCGTAGATCGCATACGCGGCCTACACCTGAAGAATGTCAGCCGCGTGAGCGGCCGGACGAAGGGGATCCGTCGGTGTCAGGTATTCGGACCGCTGCCCGCAAGCCAAGCGCAGCGCTTTTGAACGGTTCCGTCCAAGGGATTGAGGCGGAAGCTCGGATTGCGTGGGTATCGAGGGCTTTGTGCCGATCAACCGACCCAGACGAGCTCTTTGTCCGCGGCGCCGCACAGCGCAAGGCCGCCGTGATCTGCCGTCACTGTCCGGTCATGGCCGAGTGTGGCGCAGATGCGTTGGACAACCGTGTCGAGTTTGGTGTGTGGGGCGGCATGACCGAGCGTCAGCGCCGCGCGTTGCTCAAGCAGCACCCCGAGGTGGTGTCGTGGGCGGAATTCTTCGCCGCGCAGCGCAAGCACCGCAGCGTTAGCTAATTTTCGCGATGAGTCCCGGCCGATCGGCCGGGACTCTTTTACGCGGTCTCCCCAGTGATCTGATCAGCGATCGCCTGCAGGGCGTCCAGATCGGACACGTCAAAGGGCAATGAGGGCACGCCGACCACCGGAACGTGGGGATTGGCGCCCGTGAATCGCGACAGCAGCCGGATTTCCCGCTTGGCGGTCTGCGCCCGGTCGGCGTGGATCTTCAGCACCGCCACCGTGAGCTGATCCCCGTTGTTGGCCGCGCCGGAAGCTTCCAATGCCTCGACGCCGTCGACAGCCCGCTCAGGAGTCAGTGCGGACAGCGTGGGATGCGTCCGGTTGAGAATCAGCCCGGCCAGCGGCATGCCCTCCGCGGACAGCCGGTCGACGAAGAACGACGCCTCTCGAAGCGCGTCGGGCTCGGCCGCCGACACCACCACGAACTGGGTGCCGCGGCGCTTGAGCAACTCGTAAGTGCGGTCGGCCTTTTCCCGGAACCCGCCGAACGTCGAATCCAGTGACTGCACGAACGCCGAGGCGTCCGAGAGCATCTGCGAGCCGAGAATGGTCGACATGGCCTTCATCGCCAGGCCGACCACACCGGTCACCAGGCGGCCGAAGCCTCGCCCTGGGGCCAGCAGCAGTCGCCAGAGCCGGCCGTCCATGAAACTGCCCAGGCGTTTGGGGGCGTCGAGGAAGTCCAGTGCGTTGCGCGACGGTGGGGTGTCCACCACCACCAGGTCCCAGCGGTCCTGCCCGAGCAGCTGGCCGAGCTTCTCCATGGCCATGTATTCCTGCGTGCCTGCCAGTGACGTGGCGACCGTCTGATAGAACTGATTGTCCAGAATCGCTTGTGCGCGTTCGGTTCCCGAGTACTCGATGACCATTTCGTCGAACGTGCGACGCATGTCGAGCATCATCGCGTGCAACTCGCCGGACACCTCGGGAGCCAGCGGTACCCGCTGCGGGGTGTTGCCGAGTTCCTTGATGCCCAGCGCCTGTGCCAGTCGTTTGGCGGGGTCGATCGTGAGCACCACGACGGCCCGGCCGTACTCGGCGGCCCGCAGTGCCATCGCCGCGGCGGTGGTGGTCTTACCGACTCCGCCTGCGCCGCAACACACGACGACCCGGTTGGACCTGTCTTCCAGAATCGACTTCATGTCGAGTGCTGGAGGTGTGCCGCTCATCTACCGACTTCCCCTCATGGTCGTCTTCTGTTCGTTCATCGGACGCCTTGCTGTGCAAGCGTTTCCGCCAATTCGTAAAGACTTCCCAGATCGACGCCGTCGGGGATCGTCGGCAGTTCCAGGCGCGGAACCTTCAACCGGTCCAGTTGTTCCGCGCTTTCGGCGCGGGCCCGGATGCGACTGGCGTGCTCGATCGACTCGGTCAGCAGTCCGGCGAAGTCGGCGTCGGACAGGGTGATTCCGACCCGCTCGAGCCCGGCCCGCACCGCGTCGGCGTCGATATCACCCTCGGCGGCTTTGGCGAGGTCGGCGGCAGGCAGGAACGGCGGGATGTTGCGGTTGACGATCACACTGCCGATCGGCAGGCCCAACTCCTTGAGTTCCTCGATGGCCTCGATGGTCTCCTGGATGGGCAGCGCCTCGAGCAGGGTGACCAGATGGATCGCGGTCTGATCGGAGTGCAGGAGCCTGACCACGCCGTCGGCCTGCGAATGCACCGGGCCGCCCTTGGCCAGATCCGAGACGGCCTTGGTGACATCGAGGAACCGGGCGATCCGTCCGGTCGGCGGAGAGTCGACGACGATGGCGTCGTAGGCCGGCTTCTTGCCGTCCTGGCGCACCACCGACTCCTTGATCTTGCCGGTGAGCAGCACGTCACGCAGACCGGGAGCGATCGTCGTCGCGAACTCGATGGCGCCGATCCGGCGCATCGCACGGCCGGCCAGACCGAGGTTGTAGAACATGTCGAGGTACTCCATGAACGCCGCCTCGATGTCGACGGCCAGCGCGTTCACGTGACCGCCGCCCTCGGCGGTGGCGATCTTCAGCTCCTCGTAGGGCAGCGGCGGCACGTCGAACAACTGCGCAATGCCTTGGCGCCCTTCCACTTCCACGAGAAGGACTCGGCGGCCACCGGCCGCCAGTGTCAGTGCCAGGGCGGCGGCAACTGTGGTCTTGCCGGTCCCGCCCTTGCCGGTCACAAAGTGCAAGCGCGCCTTCGACAGGCGGGAAGGCCAGGCTAGAGAGCTGCCATCGCTCGGTGTGGTCGCCATCAGTGCATGCTAGCCAAGCCCCTGTGGCCCACTGTGCCATTGGTACCGAGCGATAAGCTTCGGCCATGAGCCAACCGACGACATGGGAATACGCCACGGTGCCGCTGCTGACCCACGCGACCAAGCAAATCCTCGACCAGTGGGGCGCCGACGGCTGGGAACTCGTCGCGGTCCTGCCCGGGCCCACCGGAGAGCAGCACGTCGCGTACTTGAAGCGGCCCAAGTGAGCTTTTCAGCCAGGCTCGCCGAACTGGGGGTGACGCTGCCGACGCCTGCCAAGCCGCTGGCCGCCTACGTTCCGGCGGTGCGTACCGGCAATCTCGTCTACACCTCCGGGCAGTTGCCGATCGAGGCAGGCAATCTCATCCACACCGGCAAGGTCGATGCCGAGGTCACCGCCGAGCAAGCCAAGGCCGCGGCTCGCCTGTGCGCGCTGAACGCGCTGGCCGCCGTCGACGCCCTGGTGGGCCTCGACACCGTGACCAAGGTGGTCAAGGTCGTGGGGTTCGTGGCGTCGTCACCCGGCTTCGGCGGTCAGCCCGGCGTCATCAACGGGGCCTCGGAGTTCCTCGGTGAGGTATTCGGTGAGGCGGGTGCGCACGCCCGGTCGGCCGTCGGAGTTTCGGAGCTGCCGCTGAACGCGCCGGTGGAAGTCGAGCTCATCGTCGAGGTGCAGTGACCCATCCGGCGTACGGAGTCTTACGGCCGGTGACCGAATCGGCCTCCGTATTGCTGTGCAACAACCCGAACATCATGACGCTGGACGGCACCAACACCTGGGTGCTGCGCGGACCCGGCAGCGACGAGATGGTGATCGTCGACCCCGGTCCCGACGACGACGAGCACATCGGCCGGCTGGCCGAGCTCGGCAAGATCCCGCTGGTGCTGATCAGCCACAAACACGACGACCACACCGGCGGCATCGACAAGATCGTGGAGCTGACCGGCGCCGTGGTCCGCTCAGTGGGCAGCGGATTCCTGCGCGGCCTTGGCGGCCCGCTGACCGACGGTGAAGTCATCGACGCCGCCGGGCTGCGGATCACGGTGATGGCCACTCCAGGCCACACCGCGGACTCGCTGTCGTTTCTGGTCGACGATGCGGTGCTGACCGCCGACACCGTGCTCGGCCGCGGCACCACCGTGATCGACGACGAAGACGGCAGTCTGACCGAATACCTGGAGTCGCTGCGCCGGCTGCAGGGGCTGGGACGCCGGACGGTGCTGCCCGGTCACGGCCCCGACCTCGAGGATCTCGAGGCGGTCACCGCCATGTACCTGGCGCACCGCGAGGAACGGCTCGACCAGGTGCGTCAGGCCCTGCACGCGCTCGGCGACGACGCCACGGCACGACAGGTCGTCGAGCACGTCTACACCGACGTCGACGAGAAACTGTGGGACGCCGCCGAAAAGTCGGTGCGCGCCCAGTTGGACTACTTACGCGCCTAGCGCGCGCGCCTTGCGAGCCGCTCGCTGTCGCTGATCAGCACGCTCTTGCCCTCCAGGCGGATCCATCCGCGGTGGGCGAAGTCGGCCAGTGCCTTGTTGACCGTCTCGCGCGAGGCCCCGACCAGCTGAGCGATCTCCTCCTGCGTGAGATCGTGCGTGACCCGCAGCGCGCCGCCCTCCTGCGTGCCGAATCGCTGAGCCAGCTGCAGCAGCTGCTTGGCGACACGACCGGGGACGTCGGTGAAGATCAGGTCGGCGAGGTTGTTGTTGGTGCGCCGGAGCCGGCGTGCCAACACCCGCAGCAGCTGCTCGGCGATCTCGGGCCGATCGGCGATCCACGCCCGCAACGCGTCGCGATCCATCGACACAGCGCGCACCTCGGTGATGGTGGTGGCGCTGGAGGTCCGCGGGCCGGGGTCGAAGATCGACAGTTCACCGAACATGTCCGACGGGCCCATGATCGTCAGGAGGTTTTCCCGTCCGTCCGGGGAACGGCGGCCGATCTTCACCTTGCCGGAGATGATGATGTACAGCCGATCGCCAGGCTCGCCTTCGGCGAACACAGTGTGTCCCCGCGGGAAGTCCACCGGCTGCAGCTGTTTGGTCAGCGCGGAGACCGCGCTGGGTTCAACTCCCTGGAAGATTCCGGCCCTCGCCAGGATCTCGTCCACGTCGCCCCTCTTAAACTCTTCGATGATGTGAAATTCGCAGGCCAGCTGTATTGCTGGGCACGATCAGTCTAGTGGTAGCTGGGCTTGCGACGTGCCAACGCTACACACGATTGGCGTACTGAGTCCGGTGAAACTGCGTATTCGGCCGTGCATGGGCGTATGACCGCGTCGGCAAACCGGGCTCGTCGTCGCTCAGGCGGGAATGCGCCTCGGCCCGTCGAGGCGGGGTTTCGGCTCTGGGCGATGCCTGCGCGGGTGCCGCCGTCGCGGCGCGCTCCAGAAATTCGGTGACCTCGTCGGCCGGGGTGCGTTCGGTGTGCAGGGCCTCTTCCAGACGCTGTAACGCGAACGTCGAAAGCATCAACAGCCCGGGGACACACACCGCGAGCAACCAGGTCACGGGGGTTAGTAAACACGCGCAAGGTCTCAGCGGGATTACAAATTGTCACCGGTCAGTCCGCGGCTTGACGGACCCCGTCAGTACCCTTGCAACGTGACCACGGACAGTCCCCCGACCAGGCGCAAAACCGCGCGCGGTGCCGTCAAGACACCGGCCCCGACCAAGGCGGAGGCAACGAAGTGGGATTCGGAAACCCACGTGGGTCTGGTGCGGCGCGCCCGTCGGATGAACCGCACGCTGGCCGTCGCTTTCCCGCACGTGTACTGCGAGCTCGATTTCACCAACCCGCTCGAGCTGGCCGTCGCCACCATCCTGTCCGCGCAGTGCACGGATATCCGCGTCAACCAGACCACTCCGGCGCTGTTCGCCAAGTACCGCACCGCGCGGGACTACGCGCAGGCCGACCGGACCGAGCTCGAGGAGATGGTCCGCCCGACCGGCTTCTACCGGAACAAGACCAACTCGCTGATCGGCCTGGGCCAGGCGCTCGAGGAGCGCTTTGACGGCGAGGTACCTCATACGCTCGACGAGCTCGTCACCCTGCCCGGCATCGGCCGCAAGACCGCCAACGTCGTGCTCGGCAACGCCTTCGACATCCCCGGCATCACGGTGGACACCCATTTCGGTCGGCTCGTGCGCCGGTGGCGCTGGACCGAGGAAGAAGACCCGGTCAAGGTCGAGCACATCGTCGGCGACCTGATCGAACGCCGCGAGTGGACGTTGCTGAGCCATCGCGTCATCTTTCATGGCCGCCGGGTGTGCCACGCCCGCAAGCCCGCGTGCGGGGTGTGCGTGCTGGCCAAGGACTGCCCGTCGTTCGGGCTGGGACCCACTGACCCGCTGCTCGCCGCACCGTTGGTGAAGGGACCCGAGACCGAGCATCTGCTTGCGCTCGCCGGGCTCTGAGTTTTCGGCTCTGTACTGATGACGACGTCGACCCGCTGGACGCTGCTGGTGCTTGCCGTGATCGCGGCACTGATCACGGCGCTGGTCGTCTCGCTCGACGACACCCCGCCGGGTACCGGAAGCGCGCCCGGCGTGCAGAGCGCCAGAACTCACCGCGACGCCGACACGCCCGAGGCGCTCGCCGGACCGCGGCAGCGGGCCGACCTGCCGCCCTGCCCCGCCGCGGCCGACAATCCGGGTCCAAGGGAACTGCGCGGCATCGTCGTCGAGTGCGCCGCCGACGGAGCGAATGTGGATGTGGCCCGAGCCTTGGCCGGGCGGCCGGTGGTGCTCAACCTGTGGGCCTATTGGTGCGGGCCGTGCGCCGAGGAATTGCCCGCGATGGCGGACTACCAGCGGCGAGTAGGCCAGGACGTGTCCGTGGTGACAGTGCACCAGGACGAGAACGAGACGGCGGCGTTGCTGCGGCTGGCAGAACTGGGCGTGCGGCTGCCCACGTTGCAGGACGGTCAGCGCCGGATCGCCGCGGCCCTCGGGGTGCCCAACGTGATGCCCGCGACGGTTGTCCTGCGCGCGGACGGTAGCGTTGCCAAAATCCTCCCGCAAGCGTTCACCAGTGCCGACGAGATCGCCGCCGCGGTGAAGAATGCATTGCAGTGACGACAGACGAGAGAGAAGCGCCGGTGACGCAGGGTTCCTCCCGCCAGGTGGGACCGGTTGCGCTCAACCCGGAACTCCGGCCGCCCTGGCTGGCGCCGCTGGTCGACAACGTCGATCGCGTCCCACAGGCGTATCGGCGCAAGGTGCCTCCGGAGTTCCTGGCCGCGGTCACCAAAGCCCGCACCGAAGGCGCCGCCGGTCGTGATGCGGCAGTCCTCGTGCTGTTCTCGGGGCCGGGCAGCGATCTCCTGAACGGGCAGTTACCCGACGATGCCGACCTGCTGCTGACCGTGCGCGCCGGCACCCTGCGCAATCACGCCGGCCAGGCCGCGTTCCCCGGCGGGGCCGCTGATCCGGAGGATTCCGGTCCGGTCGCCACCGCGCTGCGAGAAGCACAGGAAGAGACCGGCATTGACCCGGGCCGCCTGCATCCGCTGGCCCTGTTGGAGCGAATGTTCATCCCGCCCTCTGGTTTTCACGTCGTACCGGTGCTGGCTTATTCACCGGATCCGGGGCCGGTGGCGGTGGTCGATCAGGCCGAGACCGCGATCGTGACGCGGGTTCCGGTGCGTGCCTTCGTCAATCCTGAGAACCGGCTGATGGTGTACCGCACCGGAACTGGTCCCGGCTTCGCCGGTCCGGCATTTCTGCTCAACCAGATGCTGGTGTGGGGATTCACCGGCCACGTAATCTCTGCGATGCTCGACGTGGCCGGCTGGTCACAACCGTGGAACACCGCGGACGTCCGGGAGTTGGACGAGGCGATGGCGCTCGTGGGTAGCAGTGAGGAGCCCCTGTGACGAGTTCACAATGGCTGGACATCGCCGTGCTGGCTGTGGCATTCGTCGCGGCCATCTCGGGCTGGCGGTCCGGCGCGTTGGGCTCGCTGATGTCGTTCGTGGGGGTGGTCCTCGGTGCGATCGCCGGCGTGATGCTGGCCCCGCATATCGTCAGCCACATCAGCTCGCCGCGCGGCAAGCTGTTTGCTGCACTGTTCTTGATCCTCGCCCTGGTCGTCGTCGGCGAGGTGGCCGGCGTGGTGCTGGGCCGGGCAGTGCGCGGCGCGATCCGTAATCGCGCGGTGCGCACCGTCGACTCGGTGATCGGCGTTGCTCTGCAGCTGATCGTGGTCATGGTCGCGGCCTGGCTGCTGGCCAGCCCGCTGACCTCCTCGGACCAGCCCAATCTGGCTGCCGCCACCCGCGGCTCGAAAGTGCTTGCCGAGGTGGACAAGTACGCGCCCGAGTGGCTCAAGACCGTGCCCAAGCGGATGTCGGCCCTGCTGCGCACCTCCGGACTGCCGGATGTTCTGCAGCCCTTCGGCCGCACCCCGATCCAGGCGGTCGACGCCCCCGACGCGTCACTGGCGGACAGTTTGGTGGTCGCCAACGCCAAGCCCAGCGTCGTGAAGATCCGCGGAGTCGCGCCCGGATGCCAAAAGGTGTTGGAGGGTACCGGTTTCGTGATCGCCCCGAACCGGGTGATGTCCAACGCGCACGTGGTGGCCGGCTCCGACAGCGTCACCGTGGAAGCCGAGGGGCAGACCTACGACGCGACCGTCGTCTCGTATGACCCCAACGAGGACATCTCCATCCTGGATGTGCCCAACCTGCCCCAGCGGCCGCTGGTGTTCGCCGATCAGCCGGCCAAATCCGGAACGGACGCCGTCGTATTGGGCTACCCCGGCGGCGGCGAGTTCGCGGCCACGCCCGCCCGGGTGCGAGAGACCATCGAACTCAACGGGCCCGACATCTATCGCACCACCACGGTCAACCGTGAGGTGTACACCATCAGAGGCACTGTGCGGCAAGGGAATTCCGGTGGTCCGATGATCAACCGGGCCGGCCAGGTGCTCGGCGTGGTGTTCGGTGCCGCAGTCGACGACAACGACACGGGCTTCGTGATGACCGCCAATGAGGTGTCGCGTCAGCTGGCCAAGATCGGCAACACCGCGAAGGTGCCCACCGGGGCCTGCGTCACCTGATCGGGCCGTACACCTGCTGCAGGAACCGCCGCAGGTGTTCGTTGACCTCGTCCGGAGCTTCCTCATGGGCGAAATGCCCGACGCCGGCAACGGATACGAAGCGCCCGCGCGGGGCGTAGTGCTGGGTGCGGTCCACCGGGTCGGCGAGCACATAGGGGTCGGCGTCCCCGCGCAGGTGCAGAAGCGGAACATCGAGCTGGCGGTCCATCGACTTCATGAATCGCCAACCCTCGCTGCGTAATTGGCTGCGCACCGCCCAACGCTGATATTCGAGTGCGGAGTGTGCCGCCGACGGAATCTGGATGGCCCGCCGCATGTGCGAGATGGTCTCGGAAAAGTCCTCGGAGGCAAGCCATTTACCCGATGCGCGGTTGCGCACCAGATGCTCGAGCGCCTCGGCGTTGTGCCGGGTGAGCGCCCGCTCCGGAAACGCAGGGAGCTGATAGCGCAGCAGTGTGGGCAGCAGTGCCCGGCCCTGGTCGCGCCGGGTCAGCGCCGAGCGTCGCAGTGCGGCCGGGTGCGGTGAGCTCACCAGTGCGATGGCTCGCACCATCCGGGAATGCAATACCGAGGTCGCCCAGCAGACCAGCCCGCCGTCGGCGTGGCCCACCAACGTGGCCGAGCCATGGCCGAGCGCGCGGATCAGGCCTGCGGTGTCCCCGGCCAGCGTCCAGCCGTCATAGCCGCGGGGCGGCTTGTCGCTGCCTCCGTAACCCCGCAGGTCCACGGCCACCACCCGGGCATCGGAGAGCCCACGCAGCTGGTGGCGCCAGGACCACCAGAACGAACCGAAGCCGTGCAGCAGGATCACCAGCGGTCGCGACGTGCCCGCCGCGGATTCGGACCCATTGAGGGCTTCGACGCAATGGAACCGAATTCCGTTGGCGTGGACGTCGAAATGACGCCACGGCCCCGCGATGCGGGTGACCGACGGATCCGGTTGGGTCATCACCAGCCCGACGGGTCCTTGGGCGGCGTGCCGCTCGCGGGGATGGCCTTGTCGGCCGCCTTGTCGTGGCCGGGTGTCAAGGCCTCGCGGAGTTCGCCGACCGATTCGATGGTCTGCTGCGGGCCCCGGATCCGGCGCACTTTGAGATAGCCCAGCAGCGCGAACACCGCGGTGGTGGCCACCATCAGGAGGAACACGATCAGGAAGGCCACCCAGCGCCACAGCCAGGTGTCGAGCAGCTCGGCGAGAAAGAAGAACAGGAAGAACGTCGAGTAGAACAGCACGACCAGCGCGAGGATGAAGAAGACGCTGCCGGTCAGGCCTTTCTTCACGTCGCGGGTGATCTCCGCCTTGGCCAGTTCGACCTCGGCGCGCACCAGGGTGGACACCTGCGCGGTGGCGTCCTTCACCAGGTCTCCGATGGAGGGATTGGCGGGAACCGCGTTCGGGTCCACCAGCGGGATCGAGGTAACGGTGGTGGGCACCCCGTTCGTGCGATCGCCATTGCTCACGGCTGTCCTCCAACTATTCGCTGTCGTCGCGGTTCATGTTGCCATGCCGGGCTCGCAGCCGGATACCCACTGACCTGTTACGCAAGTTACGGGTGTGACCACGCTAGACTCGCCCTGTCGGGGCGAGGGTGAATGGAGGTTGCTGGTGACGACCGCGCAGCGTGTTCGGCTCAAAGCGGGGGCCGTTGTACTGGCCCTTGGCGCGCTGGTCCTGGCGCAGGCGCCCGCCGCGATGGCCGACGGCAAGGTGCCGATGGGCGGTGGAGCGGGCATCGTCGTCAATGGCGACACCTACTGCACCCTGACGTCGATCGGCACCGACAACACCGGCGCGCTCATCGGATTCACCTCCGCGCACTGCGGCGGCCCGGGCGCCCAGGTGGGTTCCGAGGACCGGCCCGACGACGGCGTCATCGGCACGATGGTCGCAGGCAATGACAACCTCGACTACGCGGTGATCCGGTTCGATCCCGCCAAGGTGCAGCCGATCTCGAACTACAAGGGCTTCGTCATCGACGGCATCGGCCCTGACCCGACGTTCGGCGAGATCGCCTGCAAACTGGGCCGCACCACCGGGTACTCGTGCGGTGTCACGTGGGGTCCGGGACAGGACCCGGGCACCATCGTCAATCAGGTGTGTGGCCAACCGGGTGATTCCGGCGCCCCGGTGACGGTCAACAACAAGCTGGTCGGCATGATCCACGGCGCGTTCAGCGAAGACCTGCCCACGTGCGTCGTCAAGTTCATCCCGCTGCACACTCCCGCGGTGACGATGTCGATCAATGCGATCCTCGGCGACGTCGCGGGCAAGAATCGCCCCGGCACCGGGTTCGTCCCGACGACCGACGCGCTGCCCTCCTAGTTTTTGCTGGCCCGGATCGCTTCGAACACCGTCGGATCCACCAATGTGGAGGTGTCACCGAGCTCGCGTCCCTCCGCGACGTCACGCAACAGCCTGCGCATGATCTTGCCGCTGCGGGTCTTGGGAAGCTCTGGCACGACGTGGATTTCGCGCGGTTTGGCGATGGGGGAGATCTCCCGGGCCACCTCGGCGCGCAGCTCGTCGACCATCTGCTCGCTCGACATCTCCGCGTGATGAGCCTTGAGGATGACGAAGGCACAGATCGCCTGGCCCGTGGTGTCGTCGGATGCGCCGACGACGGCGGCCTCGGCGACCCCGGCGTGCCCGACGAGCGCGGACTCCACCTCGGCCGTCGAAATCCGGTGTCCGGAAATGTTCATCACGTCGTCGATGCGGCCGAGCACCCACACCTCGCCGTCGCTGCCATACCGCGCACCGTCACCGGCGAAGTACCAACCCTGTTCGGCGAACCGCGCCCAGTAGGTGTCCCGGAACCGTTCGGGATCGCCCCAGATGCCTCGCAGCATCGATGGCCACGGCTTGTCCAGCACGAGGTAGCCGGTGACGTGCTCGCCGTGATCGGTGCTGGGCTGCAACTCATTTCCGTCGTCATCGACGATCTTGGCTGAGATACCCGGCAGCGCGCGCATCGCCGAACCCGGCTTGCAGTCCGTCACACCCGGCAGCGGCGAGATCATGATCGCGCCGGTCTCGGTCTGCCACCAGGTATCCACGATCGGGGTGGCGTCGGCGCCGAACACCAGGCGGTACCAGCGCCACGCCTCCGGGTTGATCGGCTCACCGACCGACCCGAGCAGTCGCAGGCTGGACAGGTCATGGGCGAACGCGATCTCCCGGCCCCACTTCATGAACGTCCGGATCAGCGTCGGGGCGGTGTAATAGATTGTCACACCGTACTTTTCGATGACCTGAAAGTGCCGGTGCTCATCGGGGGAGGCGGGCGTGCCCTCGTAGACCACCTGGGTCGCGCCGTTGGACAGCGGTCCGTAGACGATGTAGGTGTGCCCGGTGACCCAGCCGATATCGGCTGTGCACCAATAGATGTCGCTCTCGGGCTTGATGTCGAAGACGTTGTGGTGGGTGTAGGACGCCTGAGTCAGGTAGCCACCGGAGGTGTGGATGATGCCCTTGGGCTTGCCCGTGGTTCCGGAGGTGTACAGCAGGAACAGTGGCTGCTCGGCGTCGAACGCCTCGGGCGTGTGCTCGGTGGACGCCGAATCGACCGTCTCGTCCCACCACCGGTCGCGACCTTCGGTCCAGTTGACGTCGATTCCGGTGCGGCGCACCACCAGAACGTGCTTCACACAATCTTGGCCCTTGACGGCCTCGTCCACAGCTTCCTTGAGCGACACCGCATTTCCGCGCCGGTACTGGCCGTCGGTGGTGATCACCAGCTTGGCCTCGGCATCTTCGATGCGGGCGCGAAGGGCGGCTGCCGAGAAGCCGGCGAAGACCACGCTGTGCATCACGCCAAGGCGGGCGCAGGCCAGCATCGCCACGATGGCCTCGGGAACCATCGGCATGTAGATCGCCACCCGGTCGCCTGCGGTCAGGCCGAGGTCGGTCAGTGCGTTGGCGGCCTTACAGACCTCGTCCTTGAGCTGGGCGTAGGTGAGCACACGCGAGTCGCCGAGCGGTTCACCCTCCCAGTGGATTGCGACCCGGTCGCCGTTGCCCGCCTCGACATGCCGGTCGACACAGTTGTAGGCGACGTTGAGCTTTCCGCCGACGAACCACTTCGCGAACGGCGCCTCGGACCAGTCGAGTACCTCGGTGAAGGGCGTCTCCCACGACAGGCGGTTGGCCTGCTGCGCCCAGAACGCCAACCGGTCTGCCTCGGCTTGGTCGTAGAGCTCGGCGGTGGCATTGGCTGCGGCGGCGAAATCCGCCGACGGTGCATAGGATGACGGAACTTCGGTGTGCGCCTCGGTCATGTCTGTGAGCGTAGTCACCGAACGTTGCATCGGCGTTGGCACGTCACATTCGTCGGCGGGCGGTTCCTATCGCGCGCCGAACGGTGCGCAACCATCCGATAGCGTGACCGAACGTGAGTGATCTCCTTGCTCCCCTCCTGGATCTGCCGGGGGTGGCCGCCGCCGCCGAGGCGGCTCGGGACGCCCTGGCCAAGGCCCACCGGCATCGCACGAATCTGCGTAACTGGCCCGTCACGGCGGCCGAGTCCGCTGTCCGCGGTGCGCGGTCGTCCTCGGCCATCGACGGCGGCGCCGTGCAGCTCGACGGCTCCGGCGTCGAGCCCAACGATCCGGTGCTGGCCGGTGCGCTGCGCGTCGGGCAGGCGCTGGAGGGCGGGACCACCAACATCCTCGGGGTGTGGCAGCGCGCGCCCTTGCAGGCGCTGGCCCGGTTGCATGCCCTGGCGGCAGCCGACCTGATGGACTCCGAGCTGCTGGGCAGACCGCGGCAGGATCCCGAGGTGGCCGCGCGGCTCGATCTGGTCACCCGGCTGGTGACGGGTGCCAGCACCGCCCCGGCCCCGGTGCTCGCCGCCGTCGCGCACGGAGAACTGCTGACGTTGGCGCCGTTCGGCACCGGCGATGGTGTCGTGGCCCGTGCGGTGTCGCGTCTGGTCACGATGTCGACCGGGCTGGATCCCCACGGGCTCGGGGTGCCCGAGGTCTACTGGATGCGTCGCGCCGACGAATACCGGACGAGTGCGGGCGCGTTCGCGACCGGAGCACCGGAATCGGTCGGCGCCTGGGTGGTGATGTGTTGTCAGGCGCTGGAAGACGGTGCGCGCGAGGCGATGTCGATCGCGGAGGCGGCGTCGAAATGAGCCGTAGACGGCGAAGCGGGCGACGATCCGAATCTCTTCAGCTCGCCGCCCGCTAGCACGGTTTCCTGGTTACCAAGCGTGCCAGGTGGGCTGCGTGGGTTGGCCTCGGCGCTTTTGCGATGCGCGTCGTTGACATCCCCACCCAAGGGGACGTTATTTCCGTTCGCTTTTCGCAATTACGCAGGCCCGCAACACTTCTGCCATTATCGCGGCGTGCTCCGCGTGGGTGCCGGGAACCGTGCTGGGCCGCTTGAGTCGGGAGATAGTGCCTTCTCTTCCGGCGCTATCTTGGCCTTCCCAGGCGTCCGTGCTTCCTTTGTACTCCGTGACCCCCATCACAGCAAGGGGTTCGTAGGCAACGGATTGATCGCGTTAGAAGGACAGCCGTCGTAACACGGAATACGTCAGAGCCCCGGCGGCGAGCGCACTGATTCCCAACGCGGCGGTGGTCGCAACCGCCGCCCCCGAGGGTGCTGGAATCCGGTCCCGCAACGGCACCGGCCGCAGGAACGTCAGCACCGGCCAGCCCTGAGCCGCGGCTTCTTTGCGTAGCGCGCGGTCGGGGTTGACCACGCTCGGGTGGCCGACCGACTGCAACATCGGCAGGTCGGTGATCGAGTCCGAGTAGGCGTAGCAATGTTCGAGGGAGTAGCCCTCCAGCGTCGCCAGCTCGCGGATTGCCGCGGCCTTGGCCTCGCCGTAGCAATAGAAGGCAACGTCGCCGGTGTACTTGCCGTCTTCGATGACCATCCGGGTTCCCATCGCGTGGGTGGCGCCCAGTGCGCGCGCGATCGGGGCGACGATCTCTTCCCCGGATGCCGAGACGATCACCACGTCCCGACCGCAGAGCCGGTGGTCGGCGATCAGCTCGGCAGCTTCCGCAAAGACCAGCGGGTCGACGATGTCGTGCAGCGTCTCGGTGACGATGGCCCGGACCTGTTCGACGTCCCAGCCGGCGCACATCGCGGTGACATAGGAGCGCATCCGGTCCATCTGGTCGTGGTCGGCGCCGGACATCAGCAAGAGGAACTGGGCGTAGCTGGACTTCAGCACCGAGCGGCGGTTGAGCAGCCCTTGGTCGAAGAAGGGTTTGCTGAAAGCGAGCGTGCTTGACTTGGCAATCACGGTCTTGTCCAGATCGAAGAACGCCGCGGTGCGCGATGAGGTGCCGGTGAGGGGCCTGGGCCGAGGATTGATTAGCTGGTCGGCGGCCGAGGCGGGGACGGTCACGCCACCCAGGATAGGGCCGCTGCCGGTACAGGACTTAGGGCGACCATAAAGTGGCAGGCCAAGCCACGTGTCGCACCCTGCATTTTCACAGCGAATACATGGTTTCGAAGTGGTAGCAACACTTGCGCGACTCCACATTGTCGTGTGTATAGTAAGTATTACTCGGCTTATGCCGGGTGTGCATCAGCCCGACCCCCCGGGGCTGATACACGACGACCTCCGCCTCCTCCCCCCCTGGCGGGGGTCGTCCCTTTTTTCCACCAAAAAATTTCGTCGATCCCGGCAAACTCGAGAAACGTTGCCGGGATCACTGTTGCGTCACCATTGTGTGCTGGCCGACCATCCCCAGACGGAACTTCATCCCCAGATCGGCCTGAGCCCCCTGGCGTCGTGGGGCCGGGCATTCGACGGTAGGTGGGTGAGCACCAACCCCGGCGTTGTCTTGATCCTCGTCACCGACCCCGAGCTGCGTGAGCAGGCCGACCGGGTGGCCGCGGCGACCGGGCTGCGACCATTGGCGGCCTCAGGGCCACCCACCCGAAGGGCGTGGTCAGCTGCCGCCGCGATCCTGCTCGACGAAGAAGCGGCCGGCCGGAGCGAATCCGTCGGGATGCCCCGGCGCGACGGCGTGATGCTGATCGTCTCGCGAGAGCCCGACGGGCCGACCTGGTCGGCCGCGATGGCCGTCGGCGCGCAGCATGTTTGTGCACTTCCAGCCGATGAGGGTGAGCTGATCAGGCACTTGGCCGACGCCGCCGACACCGTGCGGGACGGGCCACGCGCAGGTCGGGTGATCGCCGTGGCCGGTGGCCGCGGCGGCGCGGGTGCCTCGATCTTCGCGGTCGCGCTTGCGCAGACCGCCTCGGCATCGCTGCTGGTCGACCTCGATCCCTGGGGCGGTGGGATCGATCTGCTGCTGGGCAGCGAGTCCGTCCCAGGACTGCGCTGGCCCGATCTGAGCCTGCGCGGCGGCCGGCTCGCCTGGGCCGCGGTCCGCGACGCACTGCCCAACCACGGCGGGGTGAGCGTGCTGTCCGGCGCACGGCACGGTCCCGAGATCGATGCCGGGGCCGCCGAAGCCGTCGTCGACGCGGGCAGGCGGGGCGGAATGCTTGTGATCTGTGATCTCCCGCGGCGAATGACTTCTGCCGTCACGACCACTCTCGAATGCGCCGATCTGGTCGTCATGATCACGACCTGCGACGTCCGCGCCGTCGCGGCGGCCTCGGCGCTGGCGCCCGAGCTGCGCGCGGTCAATCCGAACGTCGGGCTGGTCGTGCGCGGGCCGAACCCGGGCGGGCTCCGCGCGACCGAGGCCGCGCGAGTTGTCGGGCTACCACTGCTGGCGGCCATGCGCCCCGAACCCATGCTCGCCGAACGCCTCGAGCGCGGGGGTTTGCGGCTGCGGCGGCGGTCCCCGTTGGGCGCGGCGGCGCGAGCGGTGCTCAGGGTGCTGCCGGCTGGTGCTCAGGTGCGCGCGGCATGAGCGCCTCACTGGTCGAGCGGGTTCGCGAACGGCTGGCCGCCGAGTCGTCGTCGTTGCGGCCCGCGGTGGTTGCCGCCGCGATCCGGGCCGAGTCCGGGGGAGTGCTCGGGGACACCGAGGTGCTGTCCAATCTGCGGGTGCTGCAGACCGAGCTGACCGGCGCCGGCCTCCTCGAGCCGTTGCTGCGCGCGCCGGGAACCACCGACGTTCTGGTCACCGGACCCGATGCGGTGTGGGTCGATGACGGCACCGGGCTGCGACCGACGACGGTCCGATTCGCCGACGAGGCGGCGGTGCGCCGCCTGGCGCAGCGGCTCGCGGTGGCCGCCGGCCGGCGGTTGGACGACGCCCAGCCATGGGTCGACGGACAGCTGACCGGGCTGGGAACCGGAGAGTTCTCGGTTCGTCTGCATGCGGTGCTGCCGCCGGTGGCGGTCGCCGGGACCTGCTTGTCGCTTCGGGTGCTTCGGCCGGCGACTCAGGACCTTGCGGCGTTGATCGCGTCCGGGGCGATCGTGCCCGAGGCGGCCCAGCTGCTCACCGGCATCATCGATGCTCGGCTGGCTTTCCTCGTCTCTGGCGGCACCGGCGCGGGAAAGACCACCCTGCTGGCGGCGACCCTCGGTGCAGTCTCCGGCAACGAGCGGATCGTCTGTGTGGAAGACGCACCCGAACTCGCGCCACCGCATCCGCACCTCGTCCGGTTGGTGGCGCGCGCCGCCAATGTCGAAGGCGCAGGCGAGGTTACGATGCGCCAGCTGGTCCGGCAGGCCTTGCGGATGCGACCCGACCGGATCGTTGTCGGTGAGGTGCGCGGCGCCGAGGTCGTCGATCTGCTGACGGCGCTGAACACCGGCCATGACGGCGGCGCCGGAACCGTGCACGCCAACAGTCCGGCCGAAGTGCCTGCGCGGTTGGAGGCGCTCGCCGCGCTGGGCGGGCTCGACCGTGCCGCGCTGCACAGTCAACTGGCCGCGGCCGTGCAGGTCGTGGTGCACGTGTGCCGTGGCCGTGACGGCGCACGCAGGCTCGGTGAGATCGCGGTGCTGTGCCGCGCGGACACCGGTGCGGTGCATGCGGTGAGCGCTTGGCACGCCGACGGAGGATGGCAGGACGGCCGACAGCAGCTGGAGACGTTGATCGAAGCGCGTCTGTCGTGAGTGGAATACCCTTGGCGGCAATGCTTTTAGCGGTCGCTGTGCTGGCAGCACCTCCATCGCCGAGTTGGCGGTTGGGTCTGGTGACGCGACGGATCGATGTGCGCGGGCCGGTACTGGTCGTCGGTGGCGTGGTGGCCGCGGTGACGCTGCCGCCTGCGGTGTTGCTCGCCTCGGTCGCCCTGGGCGCGACCTTGACCGCACGCCGGCACCGTCGCCGTCGTGATCGCGACCGCGCACGGGCAGGCCAGACACTGGCGGGGGCACTGGAGACCCTGGTCGGCGAGCTGCGGGTCGGTGCACACCCCGTGCGCGCCTTCGCCATTGCCGCCGACGAGTCGGACGGGACGGTCGGGACCGCGTTACGGGCGGTCGCCGCGCGCGCCGGTCTCGGTGCCGACGTCGGCGCCGGGCTGCGGGCGGTCGCCGGTTCGACATCGGTTCCCGCGCAGTGGGATCGGCTCGCGGTGTGCTGGCAACTCGCCGCCGACCACGGGCTGGCGATGGCGGCACTTATCCGCACGGCTCAGCGCGACATCGTCGAGCGGCAACGCTTCACCGCCCGCGTCGAGGCCGGCCTGGCCGGGGCCCGGGCCACTGCCGCGATCCTGGCGGGTCTGCCGCTGCTCGGTGTGCTGCTGGGGGAGTTGATCGGCGCGCATCCGGTGCGGTTCCTGCTCGGCGGCGGTGTCGGCGGCGGGCTGCTGATCGCGGGCACGGTCCTGGTGTGCGCGGGCTTGATCTGGGCCGACCGCATCACCGATCGGCTGCTGACATGAGTGCCGCTGCGGTGCTGCTCGCCGTAGCCCTGCTGATTGCGCCGGGCCCGTTCGCGATGCGCCGCCGGATCTCGGTGGGCCCGATTTCCGTTGCGCCGGTTCATCATCGGCGCCGCAGCGATCCGCTGGCCACCGCATCGGCGCTCGACGTGTTCGCCGTCTGCCTGTCCGCGGGGATGTCGGTGTCCGCGGCTGCGGCGGCGACAGCCCCCTCGGCCCCCGACCGGCTCGCCGCGCTATTGCGCCGGGCGGCAGACCTGCTGGCGCTCGGGGCCGACCCGGACACCGCCTGGTCCCGACCTGCCGGAGCGGACGAGGGTGATGACGGGCTGGCCCGGCTCGCACGCCGGTCGGCGTCGTCGGGCAGTGCGCTCGCTCAAGGGGTGGCCGAACTCGCCGAACAATCCCGCCAGGACGCCGGCCACCACGCATCGGCGGCCGCCGAGCGGGCGTCGGTGCTGATCGCCGGACCGCTCGGGCTGTGCTTCCTGCCCGCATTCGTCTGCCTGGGCATCGTGCCCGTGGTGGCCGGTTTAGCCAGCGATGTGTTCACATCAGGGATCCTGTGAAAGAGAGGAAAAATGTTGTTCAACAACATGATTCGTCAGCTGAAGGTGCGGATGGCGCTGGCGGCGGTCGACGATGCCGGGATGTCGACGGTCGAATACGCTATCGGGACCATTGCCGCCGCAGCGTTCGGGGCGATCCTGTACAGCGTGGTAACCGGCGACTCGATCGTCGGCGCGCTGACCAACATCATCAACCGCGCGCTCAATACGAAAACCTAACCGGTGAAGGCGGTTTCGCGACGGTCGAGGCCGCAATTGCTATCGCCGCGCTGGTTTTGGTGCTCGTGCTCTGTGCCGCCGGTCTCACCGCGGTGGCTATGCAGGTGCGCTGCATCGACGCGGCCAGGGAGGCGGCGCGGCTGGCCGCTCGGGGCGATCAGGCGGGTGCGGTTTCGGCGGCGCGCGGGGTCGGCCCGTCGGGTGCGAGCCTGCAACTGCGTCGTGACGGCGGCTTTGTGGTGGCGACCGTCAGCGGGCGCTCCCGGCTGCTCCCGGGAGTCGTCATCAGAGCCGACGCCGTCGCCGCGGCGGAGCCCGGTTCGTGACGACACCGGCGGCGCCACGGTATTGGCCGCGATCCTGATCGCCGCCCTGGTGGCGATCACCCTGGGCGGCGTCCAGGTCGGCAGCGCCGTGGTGGCACGGCACCGGGCGCAGGCCGGCGCGGACATGGCCGCGCTGGCCGCGGCCATGTGGCTGCCAAGTGGTGCCGACAGCGCGTGCCGGCACGCCGCCGCGGTGAGCCGCGCGATGGGCGCGGCGATGAGCGGATGCGATGTCGACGAGCTGGACGTCGTGGTCGCGGTCGATGTCGCGACGGGCAGGCTGTTGGGCGGCCGGGCGCACGCGGCGGCCCGCGCCGGGCCCGTCGGCTAGTCGCTCAGTCCGGCCTCGGCCAGCTCCGCGTCGGTGGGCAGTCGCAAGGTGATCAGCCCGGCGAAGTTGCCACCGTCGACCTCCATGCGGTTGACGGTGACGTGCATCGGCACCCACCCGCTGCCGACCCCGGGCAGCCGCACCACCCGGCTGGTGCTGCCTGCCTCGAACTCCTCGGCCATCGGGATCAGTTTGTCGTGGTCGTCGGGATGGAACTGCACGCTGTGGCGCCAGTCGTAATGCGGGCACGGCTCGTCGAGCCACTTCACCAGCTTCCACGTAGTCAGGTCCACGATCGCGCGGTGTACGCCCGTCTGCGACAGGCCATCGAGGATCCGCTGGGCCAGATCATCGGGCGGCAGACCGTCATCGTCCAGGTCGCAGCGCAGATTCATCGCGCGGGCGATCACATGCTCGGTGTTGTCCTCGACGAGCTCGACCGCGGTTCGTGCGGCGAAGCCGGCCCGGATGGTCTTCCCGCGCTTGTCCGTGAAAGTCCATGTGGTGCAATACGTTCGGCCTGGCGCCTCGTCTGTCGCCAGTGCCAGCACCTCGGTCTCGTCGTGGCTGAACTCGCGTGCGGGCAGGTCCTCGGTGAAGGGTCGGCCCTTGGTCGAGTCGATACCCGCGTTGAGCAGCGACTCGATGGTGTCGGTGGCGATCCCCAGCGTGATGTCCCACTTCAATGCGCCGGGTATCGGCCGGTCCGGCGGTTCGGCGTCGGCGGGCCCGATCCACATGTGCACGCCGTGCATCCGCCCGTCAGACATCTGGACGGGCTCGGTGCGGATCACCCGGTCGCTCTTCGGGGTGATGCTCGCCAGGCTGTTCCCGGTCGCCACGGTCTCGGCTATGGCGGTTTGGATCGCCGCGAGGTAGGGGCTGCGTCGCAAGTAGATCGCCAGCGGCACCAGGTTCTTCATCTGCCGGCCCTGTGCCACCACCACGGGTTCGGTGCCCAGTGTCTCCACGAGCAGCCAATCGTGGGTCATGGACGCAGTTTAACGACGCCACCTGGCACCCACCTCGGCATGCACACCAGGGGAAGCCGCAGGTGAAAACCGACAATTTGGTCCAGCAAATCGCCGTGCGGCCGATTTCCTTGCGCTCGCAGTTACCGTTCGGTATTTTCGCTACGCCTCCAGCAGTGCGGGGCGCTTCGCCAGTACGCGTGGCGTGCCCGCAGCGTGGGAGTCGACCGTTCGAGGGGTCCGGTCGGCACGACGATCAGGCATCGCCGCCGGCCAGTTGCGCCAGGACGAGTTTGAGGACTCGCACCGCGCCAGCCTTGTCCAGCGGGTCATTCCCGTTGCCGCACTTCGGTGACTGCACGCATGACGGGCAGCCCTGCGGGCATTCACACGCTTCGATCGCCGCCGCGGTCGCTCCCAGCCAGGTGCTGGCCAATCGATAACCGCGCTCGGCGAAACCCGCCCCACCGGGATGTCCGTCGTAGACGAACACCGTGGGCAACCCGTCGGCACCGATCGCGGTCGACAGGCCACCGATGTCCCCGCGATCGCAGCTGGCCACCAGCGGCAACAGGCCGATCGCGGCGTGCTCGGCCGCGTGGAGCGCCCCCGGTACCCGAAGGAGCTCAATTCCATTGTCCACCAGTGCTTCCGGGGTGATCGTATACATCACTGCAGTGGTGGGCAGGCAATGCTCGGGCATGTCGAGCTCGATGAAATCGATGACCTCCCCGGACAACCGGCGGCGCAGGTACCCGATCACCCGGTGGGTCACCGAAACCGGCACCAGGCCCATCGTCACCGCGCCGTAGTGGAGGCGCTCACCGGTTCCGGTGATCGCGATATCGGTGATCTCCCGCGCGAACGTGGTGTACCCGGGATCCTCGGCGTGCACGAATGCCACACCGTCTTCGAAGCTCAGCGAGTCGACCACATAACTCTCGCCCTGGTGCAGATACACCGCACCGGGATGAACCGCCGCCGGCGCCTGACCCGCGCCCGTGCTGCCCAGCATCCGGCCGGTGCCGGCCTCCACGATCGCGATGTGGCCCCCGGCCGAACCCCGGATGTCCACGGCGGGATGCGGATCCAGTCCGGCGGCGGGGAAATATTTGCCCCCGCGCCTGCGCAGCAACCCGTCGTCGACGAGCTCGGCGGCCACCGGCTCCGCCTCCCAGCGACGCACCTCTGCCTCGTCCAGCGGCAGTTCGGTCGCGGCGCAGAGCAGTTGGGGGCCCAGCACATAGGGGTTTGCCGGATCGATGACGACCCGCTCGACCGGCTTGTCCAGCAGCGCCTCCGGATGGTGCACCAGGTAGGTGTCCAACGGGTCGTCGCGGGCGATCAGGACCACCAGCGCGCTCTGGCCGCGCCGCCCCGACCGGCCGGCCTGCTGCCAGAACGAGGCGACAGTGCCCGGGAAGCCCGCCAGCAGTACCGCGTCCAACCCGGCGATGTCGATACCCAGCTCGAGCGCGTTCGTCGTCGCCAGCCCGCGCAGATCGCCGTCGGACAGCGCCCGTTCCAGCTCGCGCCGGTCCTCGGCAAGGTAGCCCGCCCGGTAGGACGCCACGGTGTCCTGCAGCTGCGGCGCGATGTCCTCGAGGCGTGCCCGCGCGCCCAGCGCCGTCAGCTCCGCACCGCGCCGGGACCGCACAAACGTCAACGTCCGTGCACCTTCAGCAACCAAATCGGCCATCATCCTCGCGGCTTCCGAACCCGCCGAATGTCGCACCGGCGCGCCGTTTTCGCCGAGCAGGTCGGTGCGTAATTCGGGCTCCCACAATGCCACCGTCCTGGCGCCGTGCGGGGACCCGTCCTCGGTCACCGCAGCCACCGTCTGCCCGATCAATTCCGCGGCCGTTTCCCCCGGTGCGGCGGTGGTCGCGCTGGCGAAGATCACCGTGGGACCAGGCGCCGAAGCTGGTGCATAGCGCTCGCACAGCCGCAGCAGCCTGCGCAACACCATCGCCACGTTCGAGCCGAAAATCCCGCGGTAGTAATGGCATTCGTCGACCACGATGTAGCGCAAGCCGCGCAGGAACACCGCCCAGCGGGCGTGGTTGCGCAGCAGCGACAGGTGGATCATGTCCGGGTTGGAGAACAACCAGCGCGAGCGTTCGCGGGCGAATCTGCGTATCTCGGTTGAGGTGTCACCGTCATAGGACGTGGGTGCGACATCGGCCAGCGCGGGCACCGCTGTGGTCAATGAATGGGCGGTACGTAATTGGTCGTGACCGAGCGCTTTCGTCGGGGACAAATAAAGTGCCCTGGCACGCGGATCACGCGCCAGCACATCCATGATCGGCAATTGAAACGCCACCGACTTACCCGATGCCGTACCGGTGCTAATCACGACATGATGTCCGGAGTGGGCGAGCTCGGCGGCGCGCACCTGATGCGACCAGGGACGCTCGATTCCGTGATCATGGAACGCGCGGAGGACATCTGGATCAGCCCAGGCAGGCCAGTCCGCGCCGAGGGCTTGGCGGGCGGGCAGCTCGGCCACGTGACGCAGTGCGTCCGGCGAGGATTCGGCGCCGGCGACGGCCGCGTTAAGCAGCTCGCTGCCGAAACTCACCATTTGAAATCAACCCTTTCGAAAAAATATCTACAGCCCCGTATCGAATTGTTCATCAGTTAGTAGCACCGAGACTGTCGCAGGAGCCTCGGACATGATTGGATAAGGGCGGTCGCAGCTTCTGTGTTCGTGTTCCAAACACTCGCAGGATCGACGTTGCGATCGCGGTTCCTGCGAGGGTCTGTAGGTCGGGTGAGTTCCGACGACTCCACGAAGGATGGCGGTCGGAACGGGCCCGGTTTGCCGAAAACTCGGTCGACCGCTCCCGGTTGGAAGAGAAGGAAAGTACGAAAGATGCCACAGGGAACTGTGAAGTGGTTCAACGCCGAGAAGGGTTTCGGGTTCATTGCACCCGAGGACGGCTCTGCCGACGTGTTCGTCCACTACACGGAAATTCAGGGGTCGGGCTTCCGCACCCTTGAGGAGAACCAACGGGTCGAGTTCGAGGTCGGTCAGAGCCCCAAGGGACCGCAGGCCACAGGCGTGCGCGCAGTCTGATCAACAACGACATCAGGAAACACCCCCGAGCGTCCCGGTGACGGGCATCGGGGGTGCTTTCGTTTGTGGTGGGCCCACGGGAGGCTTCCTTCTGGGGAACTCGCCACGCCCGTCGAGAGCCGGACGGCCGCTACCCGCTGACTGCCTTACTGTCGAATCGTGAGCCAGCTGTCGTTCTTCTCGGCTGAGTCGGTGCCCCCTGCGGTCGCCGACCTCACCGGGTTGCTCGCGGCGGCCGGACAGGTGGTGATGGTCGGCGGCGGAGCCCGGTTGTCCGTTGTGGTCGACGAGCAGTGGCGCGCGCAGGCGCTGGCCGAGATGATCACCGAGGCGGGGCTGGAAGCCGAGATCACCCGCACCGACGAGGACAACCCGCTGGTGCGCACGGCCGTCGACGTCCGGCTGGTGGGGATCGCCACCGACTGGACCAGGGGAGCGGTCAAGACCGTGCCGCCCCAGTGGCTGCCCGGGGCCCGTGAACTCCGGGCCTGGACGCTGGCCGCCGGCGTCCCCGAAGCCGACCGATATCTGCTCGGTTTGGACCCGCACGCCCCCGATACGCATTCGCCGCTGGCGTCGGCGTTGATGCGGGTGGGTATCGCACCGACCCTGATCGGCACCCGAGGGGCCCGTCCGGCCCTGAGAATAAGTGGTCGCCGACGGCTATCACGCCTGGTAGAAACGGTGGGGGAACCGCCTGATCTGATAGAGGCGTTGTCAGCGTGGCCAAGAATCTGAGAGATTCCCCTGCGAGGGTCGGTTTGCGTTGACCGGTTCGGAGTGCGAAATTGTCAGTTGCCCGCGGGTCGGGGGTACCTGTGGGCAAGACAGAAGTGGAGCGTAAGCGCAGTTGGCTGACGACGGAGGCCGCTCAAGCGGCGGTAACGGCAGCGTCCGGCGGCTCGTCATCGTCGAGTCGCCCACCAAAGCGCGCAAGATCGCCGGTTACCTGGGCGCCAACTACATCGTGGAATCGTCCCGCGGCCACATCCGTGACCTGCCCCGCAACGCCGCCGACGTGCCGGCCAAGTACAAATCCGAGCCCTGGGCCCGCCTCGGCGTCAACGTCGAGGACAACTTCGAGCCGCTCTACATCATCAGTCCGGATAAGAAGAGCACCGTCACCGAGCTCAAGGGCCTGCTGAAGGACGTCGACGAGCTCTATCTGGCCACGGACGGTGACCGGGAGGGTGAAGCCATCGCCTGGCACCTCCTGGAGACGCTCAAGCCTCGCGTGCCGGTCAAGCGGATGGTGTTCCACGAGATCACCGAGCCCGCGATCCGCGCGGCCGCCGACAATCCCCGCGACCTGGACAACGATCTGGTCGACGCGCAGGAGACCCGGCGCATCCTCGACCGGCTCTACGGCTATGAAGTCAGCCCCGTGCTGTGGAAGAAGGTCGCGCCCAAACTGTCGGCCGGCCGGGTGCAGTCCGTGGCCACCCGGATCATCGTCCAGCGCGAGCGCGACCGGATGGCGTTCCGTAGCGCCTCCTACTGGGACGTGATCGCCGAGCTGGACGCGAGCGTCTCAGACCCCAACGCCGCCCCGCCGCGGTTCACCGCCCGGCTGGTCAACGTCGACAGCAAGCGGGTGGCCACCGGCCGGGACTTCGATTCCCTGGGAGTGGTCCGCAAGCCCGACGAGGTCGTGGTGCTCGACGAGGCCGCTGCGGGCTCGCTGGCCACCGGTTTGCAGGCGGCAAGCCTGACCGTCGGCTCGGTGGAAGAGAAGCCCTACACCCGCAAGCCGTATCCGCCGTTCATGACCTCGACGTTGCAGCAGGAGGCCGGCCGCAAGTTGCGGTTCTCCGCCGAGCGCACGATGAGCATCGCGCAGCGGCTCTACGAGAACGGCTACATCACCTATATGCGTACCGACTCGACGACGCTGTCGGAGTCGGCCATCAATGCCGCGCGCAACCAGGCTCGTCAGCTCTACGGCGAGGAGTACGTCCATCCCTCGCCACGGCAGTACACCCGCAAGGTGAAGAACGCCCAGGAGGCGCACGAGGCCATCCGGCCCGCCGGCGACGTCTTCGCCACCCCGGGCGCGCTGCACCGCGAGCTCGACACCGACGAGTTCCGGCTCTACGAGCTGATCTGGCAGCGCACCGTGGCCTCCCAGATGGCCGACGCTCGCGGCACCACGCTGAGCCTGCGCATCAACGGCACCTCCACCGACGGCCGCGAGGTGACGTTCGCCGCGAGTGGGCGCACCATCACGTTCCCCGGCTTCCTCAAGGCCTACGTCGAGACCGTCGACGAACAGGCCGGTGGTGAGGCCGACGACGCCGAGAGCCGACTGCCGAACCTTCGGCAGGGCCAGCGCGTGGACGCCACCCGGCTGACCGCCGACGGGCACACCACCAACCCGCCGGCCCGCTACACCGAAGCCTCGCTGATCAAAGCGCTCGAGGAGCTCGGAATCGGCCGTCCCTCAACGTATTCCTCGATCATCAAGACGATCCAGGACCGCGGCTATGTGCACAAGAAGGGCAGCGCGCTGGTGCCCTCGTGGGTGGCGTTCGCGGTGACCGGATTGCTCGAGCAGCACTTCGGCCGGCTGGTCGACTACGACTTCACCGCCGCCATGGAAGACGAGCTCGACGAGATCGCCACCGGCCAGGAGGCACGCACCAACTGGCTGACGAACTTCTACTTCGGCGGCGAGCACGGGGTTGCGGACTCGATTGCCCGCGCCGGCGGCCTTAAGAAACTGGTTGGCGTCAATCTCGAGGGCATCGATGCTCGAGAAGTCAACTCCATCAAGCTTTTTGATGACGAAGAGGGCCGCGCGATCGTGGTGCGCGTCGGCAAGAACGGTCCGTATCTGGAGCGGATGATCGTCGATCCGGACAGTGCCGACGGCGAACTCAAACCGCAGCGGGCCAACCTGAACGACGAGATCACTCCCGATGAGCTGACCCTCGAACTCGCCGAAAACCTTTTTGCCACACCACAAGAGGGCCGCACGCTCGGCGTTGACCCGGAGACCGGTCACGAAATCGTGGCCAAGGACGGCAGATACGGGCCGTACGTCACCGAGGTGCTGCCCCCGCCGCCGGACGACGATCCCGGTGTAACCGCGAAGAAGGGCAAGAAGCCGACCGGCCCCAAGCCGCGTACCGGTTCACTGCTGCGGTCGATGGATCTGCAGACGGTGACCCTCGAGGACGCGCTCAAGCTGATCTCGCTGCCGCGGGTGGTTGGTGTCGATCCCGCCAATGGCGAGGAGATCACTGCGCAGAACGGTCGCTACGGGCCATACCTCAAGCGCGGCACCGACTCTCGCTCACTGGCCACCGAGGACCAGATCTTCGACATCACCCTCGAAGAGGCGCTGAAGATCTACGCCGAGCCCAAACGCCGTGGGCGCCAAGGCGCTGCGGCACCGCCACTGCGCGAGCTGGGTGTCGATCAGGCTTCGGGTAATCCGATGGTGATCAAGGACGGGCGATTCGGTCCGTACGTCACCGACGGTGAGACCAATGCCAGCCTGCGCAAGGGTGACGACGTCTTGAGCATCACCGACGAGCGGGCTTCGGAGCTGCTTGCCGACCGCCGGGCTCGTGGCCCGGTGAAGAAGAAGGCCCCCGCCAAGAAGGCCGCGAAGAAGGCGGCCAAGAAGGCCCCGGCCAAGAAGGCGTGACCGGGGTCTAGCCCGAGACGCTCTCGCTGGCTTCGCTGGGCAGCACCAGATTCACCGGACGGGCCAACTGAGTCGGCGCGCGTCGTCCGCGCAGCTCGACGATCTCACCGACGTTCCAGCACAACGCTTCTGCGTCCAGGGCGCCGCTGACCGCGATCGCCGAGGCCAGCACGTGGCCGCCCTCGATCTTGGCCAGCTCGGTCAGCCGGGCGGCCTCGTTGACCGGGTCACCGATCACGGTGTACTCGAAGCGGGCCTGCGCACCGATGTGCCCGGCGATCGCCCGGCCCGCCGAGACCCCGATGCCGAAGTCGGTCTGACCCAGCACACTGACCAGCTCGTCGTGCAGCTCGCGGGACGCCGCCAGTGCTGCACCGGATGCGTCGGGATGCTCGATCGGGGCGCCGAAGATGCACAGTGCCGCATCGCCCTGGAATTTGTTGACGAAGCCGCCGTGCTTCTTGACGGTCTCGACGACCACCCGGAAGAACTCGTTGAGCATGCTCACGACCTCGCCGGGCGGGCGCGTGGCCGCCAGCTGGGTCGAGCCGACCAGGTCGACGAACAGCACCGCGACATCGCGTTCCTGGCCGCCGAGCTCGGTGCCCCGTTCCAGTGCGCGCCGCGCAACGTCCTCGCCGACGTACCGGCCGAACAGGTCGCGCAGCCGCTGCCGTTCGCTCAGATCCCGAACCATGTCGTTGAAGCCGGCCTGCAGCAGGCCCAGCTCGCTGGCGTCGTAGATCTGCATGTGGGCGTTGTAGTTGCCGCGCTGAACCTCCCCGAGCGCCCAGCGCAGCTGGCGCAGCGGGTCGGCAATCGACATGGCGGCCAGCACGTTGCCTGCCATGCCGATCACCAGCGCGGCCACGGCCATCAGCAGGATCGGCGTGAACAGCGCGTCGGCCGAGGCTGCCAGCAGCGAGAACTTGCTGGCCACGATCGACAGGATGATGGCCAGCAGCGGCACCCCCGTGGACAGGATCCACGTCAGCACCAGCCGCTGGATCACGCCGGGGCGATGGAACTTCTCCGGCACCCCGCCGCGCAGCGCGGCGACCGCCACCGGGCGCAGCACGCGCTCGGACTGCAGGTAGCCGATGATCGAGGTGGCCGCGGCGCCGAGAAGCGTGGACACCGCCAGCACGGGTGCGGCATGGCTGGCCACCGGCCAGCTGGCCGCGATGAACACCACCGCACCGACCAGCCAGTTCGTCATGCTGATCACCGAGCGGTAGATCGGCATCCGCAGTGCCCGCAGCCGGGCCGCTTCGGTGATGGCCGGGTCGTCCTCGGCCAGCAGTGCGTCACGCCGTTGCCAGCGGAACACCGGGATGAGCAGCCGGAGGCTGACGAAGGCGCCCAGGGTGAATGAGATGAACAGATAGCTCAGGAAGATGACCAGGTTCAGCGTCGGCAGGTCCTGCAACATGACCCGGTCCGACGGCGGCAGACCGAACCGCAGGAAGCCCAGCACCAGCAGCGCACCGATGATGTCGGCCTGCAGCATGCCCAGGGTGAACACCGGCCACGGGGTGCGCGCCACCCACCGGACGAATCCACTGATTCGCCCCGTGCTGAGCTGCGCGGTGGTCACCAGCCCACCGTATCGGTACAGAGCGACCGATCAGTCCCTTCAGAACCCGGTGGACAGCGGATGTGTCGTTGCTGAGCACTAGTGTTTGAGGCGATGTCCGGAGTTTTCAGGCGGTTGGTGGGCCAAAGCGCCGTGGAAGAGGAGCTCGTCGGCGCCGCACGCGCGGCCCGGGGTGATTCCGCTCACGATGCGCTCGCCACCGGGACCATGACACATGCCTGGCTGATCACCGGCCCACCCGGATCAGGGCGTTCGGTGGCCGCGCAGTGCTTCGCGGCGGCCTTGCAGTGCACGGCCGAGGGCACACCTGGCTGCGGGGAGTGCCGGTCCTGCACGACGACGATGGCGGGCACCCACGGCGATGTCCGGCGCATCGTTCCCGAGGGGTTGTCGATCGGCGTCGACGAGATGCGCACGATCGTGCAGATCGCCTCGCGCCGGCCCAGTACCGGGCGCTGGCAGATCGTGGTGGTCGAAGACGCGGACCGGCTCACCGAGGGCGCGGCCAATGCGCTGCTGAAAGTCGTGGAGGAACCGCCGCCGTCGACGGTGTTCCTGCTGTGCGCGCCGTCGGTGGACCCCGAGGACATCGCGATCACCCTGCGGTCGCGGTGCCGGCATGTGGCGTTGGTGACGCCGCCGACGGCGGCAATCGCCCAGGTGCTCGTCGACAACGACGGCCTGTCCGAGGCGGACGCCCAGTGGGCGGCATCGGTCAGCGGGGGTCACGTCGGGCGGGCCCGGCGCCTGGCCACCGATCCCGATGCCCGCGACCGGCGGACCCGAGCGCTGGGGCTGGCTCGCGACGCGGCCACCCCGACGCGGGCGTATGCGGCCGCCGAGGAGCTGGTGGCCACCGCGGAGGCCGAGGCGAAGGCGCTCAATGTCGGCCGCGACGAGGCGGAGGCCGAAGAGTTGCGCACCGCGCTCGGTGCCGGCGGTACCGGCAAGGGCACCGCGGGGGCGTTGCGCGGGGCCGCCGGGGCGATCAAAGACCTGGAGCGACGGCAGAAATCCCGGCAGACCCGGGCCTCACGGGATGCCCTGGATCGCGCGCTGATCGACTTGGCGACGTACTTCCGGGATGCGCTGGTCGTGGCCAACGGTGCCGCGACGGTGGCGCCGAATCATCCCGATATGACCGAGCGGGTGGCCGCCCTGGCCGCACATGCATCTCCGGAGCGGTTGTTGCGCTGTATCGAGGCCGTCCTCGAGTGCCGCGAGGCACTGGCGACCAACGTCAAGCCCAAGTTCGCCGTCGATGCGCTGGTCGCGACCGTGGGTCAAGCACTGCGTTCGGACCTGTAGACTCACTGCTCGGCCCTCGCGGGCCGCGCCACCTTAGCTCAGTCGGTAGAGCGATTCACTCGTAATGAATAGGTCAGGAGTTCGATTCTCCTAGGTGGCTCTGTGCGGCGACGGCGTCTTGTCGGAGCCTGGTGCTTTAGTCAATTCGTGGGCTTCGAAGACGCTGAACCGGTATCCGGGGGCGATGCTCCCGGCCACCGCACGGTGGTTCGCGCATATCGTTTCGCCCTCGACCCCAACATTGAACAGCAGCGAATGCTGCAGTCGCACTGCGGAGCGCAACGATTCGCGTTCAACTGGGCGCTAGGCAGAATCCGTGCCAACTTGGACCAACGCGCTGCGGAGCGCTCCTACGGCGTCACCGAGGAGATGCTGACACCTTATGTCGACCGTTCCGCGTACGGTCTGCGTAAGTCCTGGAATGAAGCCAAAGAAGGCGTTGCGCCTTGGTGGCGAGAAAATTCCAAAGAAGCCTACGCATCAGGAATTGCGAATCTTGCTGCGGCGCTGGGTAACTGGGCGAATTCACACTCGGGTGCTCGGAAGGGGCGAGCTGTTGGCTTTCCGCGCTTCAAGTCGAAGAAATCACGATTGTCTTGTCGGTTCACCACCGGTGCGATTGGATTGCCCGACAGCGACAGGAGACACGTCCGGCTGCCGCGAATTGGCGTGATTCGAACTTTCGAGTCCACGCGGAAACTGGCGCGACGCATTGATGCGGGATCCGCTCGTATCAGATCAGC
Source organism: Mycobacterium sp. BK086 (assembly GCA_004362315.1). Taxonomy (GTDB): domain Bacteria; phylum Actinomycetota; class Actinomycetes; order Mycobacteriales; family Mycobacteriaceae; genus Mycobacterium. Next base: position 467,016 of record SNWL01000004.1, on the reverse strand, counting down.
GACGATTACCAAGACCCGCGGACGATGGCATGTGGCCTTCTCTGTAGAGGTGTCCCAAACGAATGCACTACCGCGCAGGCAAACCCGTGTCGTGGGCGTGGATGTCGGGGTGAGGCATCTAGCTGTTTTGTCCGCGCCCGCCCCCGGGATATCTGATGAGAACGGCATGGTCGCGAATCCGAGGCAACTCGCAAAGGCCCAACGAGCACTCTCGAGAATTCAGCGGCAAGCCGCGCGACGACAGGGCCCCGACAGGGATCCGGCGGCCAGCCCTTCGAAACGCTGGCTGCGTAGCCAGAAGCGGATGTCAAAACTCCATGCGAGCGTCGCAAATAGCCGAGCCGACGGGCTCCACAAATTGACCACAAACTTGTCGAGGCGCTTCGGTGTAGTGGTGGTCGAGGATTTGAACGTTGCCGGAATGCTTCGCAATCGCTCCCTTTCGCGTCGGATCTCTGACGCCGCGTGGGGGGAGTTGCGCCGGCAACTCGCCTACAAGACCCAGTGGACTGGCGGACAGCTAATAGTCGCGAATCGGTTCTATGCGAGTTCAAAGACATGTTCGGCATGTGGTGCAGTGAAAGCCAAACTGCGCCTATCTGAACGCCTCTACTGTTGTGATTCGTGCGGTCTATGCATCGACCGTGACTACAACGCAGCCCGGAATCTGGCGTCATTGGCTACGACCAGCGGGCACGTCCTCCCCGAGTTGCGGGGCGACGATAAACGAGCCCGCTGGAAATCCGCATCAGACCGAGCTCCATCGGCAGAGGATATGGCCACGGGAAGCCCTCGACGGGGCAACGTCGCCTAGCAATGGGCGGCTGCTGTCGCGCACGAAGCCGGTGTGTGGGAGTAACGGTTCGATTCCCCCAGGCGGCTCTCCTTATGCCTTACCGAGTTCCTCGGCGGCGATATTGCGGGCCGTGGCGGCCGCCGGGAAGCCGGCGTAGCCGCTGGCGTGATAGATGACCTCGGCGATCTCGTCCTCGGACAACCCGTTCTGCTTGGCGATCCGGAAATGCGGACCCATTTCCTCGGTCGCCCGCAGCGCGATCAGGATGCCCAGCGTCACCAGGCTGCGATCCCGGCGGCTGAGCCCCTCGCGGGTCCACAGCTTGCCGAAAACGCTCTCGACGCCGATGTCCATCAGCTCCGGGGCGAACCCACCGAATTCGACGTCGCCGTCGGGCAGTGTGCCGGGCAGCATCTCCCGGAAAACGCGTAGACCATCCTCACGTAAGTTAGACATGCAAACTACTTTGGCACACCGCGCCGGTCAGTGCGGCGCCAAATACCCCACCGGGCCGGACGCCAGGCACAGCGACAGCGCCGCGGTGGTCGCCCGCACCGTGATCGCATCGCCCGCCCCGGGCAGCCTGACGAAGACCCGATTGAGCCCCGGATGCACCGGCACCTTGGTTTCCGGTCCCTCGTTCAGCGACATCTGCACCGAGCCCTCGCTGTTGGCCAGGTAGTTGATCTCGGCCGTCCAGTCCGCGGGCAACAGCGGCCCGTCCAGTGGCATCCGCACGGCGGCCTCGGGTTGCACGAAATAGCCGCACCCCGGCACCGGGCCGACCACGATCGTGCGCGTCCAGGTCACATTGGCGTCGACCACCTGGCCGCTCGAATTTAGTACGCGCAATTGTGTTGTGTACTTGGTGAATTCGGGTCGGTCGCGAATCAGCGCGAACATGTGACTGGCCAGGTTCTCCGGGTAGGCGACCCGTTGCAACACCAGTGGGTCGACCTCCTGGTCGAGCAGCGGGGCCGACGACGACGCCCGGGCCTGTGCCAGCCCGCGAATCGCGTTCTGCAGGTAGGGCTGTGCCGGGTTGTCCCGCCAGCTGGTCAGGAACGTCGACGTGGAGTAGAGGCTGCTGGCCGCGAAGGCCATCACCGCGGCCGTGACGACGACGGTGCGGGCGCGCGAGGCATCCAGCCAACCCGACCCCGCGCGGTTGGGTGCGCAGAATCCCACCGCGGCAAGCAGTGTCAGCACGATCACCAGATCGGGGAAGTACCGCAGCGTCTGGGCCAATTCCAAAGCGGTGAACTTCGACGAGCGCAGCAGGTAGATCGGGATCTGGCAGGCCACCGCGTACCCCGCCGCCACCAGCCACACCAAGCCGATGCGCTGCTTGCGCACCAGCGACACCGCCAGCACGGCGGCCAGTGCCAGCCAGCCCACGACCATCACCGACACCGGCGGAACCCCCCACGGGGAGGCGGGTGCCCACCGCTGCCATTCCCACGGACCGCCGGCCAGCCCGGGCGCGATCCCGTGAGTGAACGAGCGGCGCAACAGATCCCACGTCATCGCCAGATCGAAGCTCCACCGGCGGTGGTCGACGACGAGCAGGTACACCGCCACCCAGGCCGCCGTCAGGGTCAGCGCCGGCACCCACAGCCGCAGGCCGCGGCGCCAGACCGTGCGCACCGCGGCGGCATCGCCCTGCACGTGATGCAGCAGTGCGACCACCGCGAACGCGACGACCGGGATGACCGCGGCCTTTTCGAAGAACAGCAGCCCACCCAGGTACACCAGCACCCCGGTGACCGCATAGCGCCGATTCCCGGTGCGCACCAACAGAATTGCGTCGGCGCACACCCAGGCCATCGCGGCCAGCATGGGCAGCGAGTTCAGAGCCGCTGCCCACCAGGCGAATCCGGGCACACCCAGCGGGGTGAACAGGGCGAAGCACAACGGGATCAACAGCACCGGACGCCAGCCGAGGATCACGTGCAGGGCGCGTAGCACCGACAGCGACACCAGAAGCTGCAAGACCACCAAGCTGACGGCAGGCCAGGCCCACACCAGCGGCGCGAGCCGGGTGATGATGCCCGCCACCAGAAACGCGCCCGGCATCACATGCCCGTCGTGGTCGTCGAACAGGTACGACGGCGACAGCAGAGTCTGGGTGCCGGCCCGGCCCACCAGGATCAGGTCGTCCCAGTAGAAGTAGCCGCCGAAGGCCAGCACCGCGCGGACCACCAACTGGACCACGATGAGGAGGACGGCCGCGGCAGCGACCGGTGGCACGCGCGCCACACGGGTCGGAACTGCCATCGGCTCGACTGTACGGGCTGACTGTAGGGTGACCGCTATGCAGGTACTGGTCACGGGGGCGGCCGGCTTCATCGGCTCGACACTGGTCGATCGCTTACTCACCGATGGTCACACCGTCGTCGGGCTCGACGATCTGAGCCGGGGCCGGACCGAGAACCTCACCGGAGCCGAGGCCACCGGCCGGTTCGAGTTCGTGCAGGCCGATATCGCCAGCGCCGATCTCAACGGACTGTTGGAGAAGCACAAGCCCGAGGTCGTGCATCACCTGGCCGCGCAGATCGACGTTCGGCGTTCGGTGGAGGATCCCGAATTCGACGCCGCGGTCAACATCGTCGGCACGGTGCGGCTGGCCGAGGCGGCCCGGCGGTCCGGCGTGCGCAAGGTGGTCCACACCTCCTCGGGTGGCTCGATCTATGGCGTCCCGACGAATTACCCGACCAACGAGACCACCCCGGTCGACCCCGCCTCGCCGTATGCGGCCAGCAAGGTCGCCGGGGAGATCTACCTCAACACCTTCCGTCACCTCTATGGCTTGGACTGCTCGTTCATCGCGCCCGCCAACGTCTACGGCCCGCGACAGGATCCGCACGGCGAGGCCGGCGTGGTCGCGATCTTCGCCAACGCGATGCTGGCCGGCCGCCCCACCAAGGTCTACGGCGACGGGTCGAACACCCGCGACTATGTCTTCGTCGACGACGTGGTCGACGCGTTCGTCCGGGCATCGGGCGAGGGCGGGTGCGGGCAGCGGTTCAACGTCGGCACCGGGGTGGAGACCAGCGACCGGGAGCTGCACACCGTGGTCGCCAAAGTGGTCGGTGCGCCCGACGATCCGGAATTGGCACCCGCCCGGCTCGGCGATCTGAAGCGGTCGTGCCTGGACGTCCGCAAGGCGGAGATGGTGCTGGGCTGGCATCCGCAGGTGCGCCTCGAAGAAGGCATCGCCCGCACCGTCGACTACTTCCGCGCGAAGCCCGTCTAGCGCTCCGGGGTGCGCGCGCCCTCCAGCGCGACCGCGCGCGCCAGCCGGGCGTACTTCAGTTCGAGCTCCTTGAAGCGGAGATACGTGCTCATCGTGGTGAACACGAACGCGATGATCAGCGAGTAGGTGATCAGGTCGGCGCCCCGTCGCACACCGAGCCAGTTGGCCAGCACCGTGGTGTCGTCCGGCCGCAGGATGGCGTAGACCGCGAGGATCACGAACAGCACGTAGCCGACCTTGACCCAGGCCTTGGCCTTGGCGTTGGTGCGTGAGCGCAGCAGGTACACCAGCAGTGCCATCACCGCGGCGATCAGCAGCACCTGGATCCAGTTCATCGGCGCATCCTTCCGCGCAGGAACCCGTCGAAGACGATGTTCACCCCGTTCAGCAGCGGCTGGCCCTTGGACATCGAGTACTCGGTGTAGAGGATCTCGACGGGCTCTTCGGCTACCCGCCAATGGTTTTCGACGATCAGCGTGATGAATTCGGTCGCGTGGCTCATGCCGTTCATCGTGAGACTCAGGTTGTCGGCCACGGTCCTGTTGAACACCCGCAGCCCGTTGTGCGCGTCGGTGAGGTGCAACCGGTGACTGCTCGGGCTCAGCATGGCCGCAGTGCGCAGGATCAACCGCTTCAGCGGCGGGGTCTGGCTGACGGTGCTGCCCGCGAACCGGGTGCCGATCACCACATCGACGTCGCCCTTGGCCAGTCGGTCGATCATCACGACGACGTCCTTGACGCGGTGCTGGCCGTCGGCGTCGAACGTGACGAATACCGCGGCGCCGGGTTGGGCACGGGCGTATTCCACGCCGGTCTGGATGGCCGCGCCCTGCCCGAGATTCACCGGATGGCGTACCACGTGGGCGCCCGCGCGCAGCGCGATCTCGGAGGTGTCGTCTCGGCTGCCGTCGTCGACGCACACCACATGGTCGAAGACTCCGCGCAGGTCGGCGATGACGTCGCCGATGACCTTCGCTTCGTTGAACGCCGGCACGATGACCCAGGCGTCGGGATAGGGCGTGTCGATGCACCACAAGGTACACGCTGCGGAAAAAAGGTTCAGCGTGCGGCGCGGGCCAGCGCGGCCAGGTGTACGACAATCCCGACCAACGGCCCGCACAGCAGCGCCACCACGGTGCGATCGGTCAGGTTCATCGGCAGGCTCAGGAGCACCGCCGACGCCACCGTGGCTCCGACCCAGCCGATCGAATAGGCCCGGTGCAGCGCTGCCGCCACCGTCGCCGCACCGGTCACGGTCAGCAGCGCGATGGCCACCGCGCCCGCGGTCAGCCAGGCCAGCAGCGCCCCGCCGGGGCCGTACTCATCGCCGAACGCGACCCGGATCAACCACGGCCCGAGCAGTCCGGCGGCCAGCACGCCGACGGCACCCAGGCCGACGACGACGGCCGCAGGGGCGAGCAGCGCCTTGAGTCGATGCCCGCGATGGTCGACGAAGTGGGCGATCAGGTTGCCCTGCATCGCGGTGAGCGGAACCAGCAGTGGCGCTCTGGTCAGTGTCACCGCCAGGATCACCACGCCGCCCGCGGCGCCGAGGTCACCGCCGGAGGTCGCCTTGAGCAGCACCGGGAAGCCCATGACGAGGATCGCGCTGGCGCCGGCCGCCGCGATCGAATGCCCGGCACCGCGCAAGAAGGTCGCCGTACCGCCGGGCGTGCGCAGGCCTGCCGCCGTGCGAGCGCTCGGCGAGGCAGCCAGCAGCAGCAGCCAGCCCACCGCCCCGGCGACGGTGGCCCACAGGAATCCGTCGAGCCCCCATCCGAGTGCGAACGCCACCGCGGCGACCGCTACCCGCATCACGGCGTCGATGACCATCAGCACGCCGTATCCGCCCCACCGCCCGGTTCCGGCGAGTAGGCCCAAAAGTGTTGCGTGAAGACAGAATCCGGCCAATCCCACGCAGAGCAACACCACCGAAAGGGGAAGGGAGTCGCTGAACACATGCGGCGCCCACACCGGTGAGGTGGCCGCCATGACGACCGCGGCCACCAGACCTACACCTGTCGCGACACCCATCGGGTAGGTGCGCGGTCCGTCGGCGACCTCGACGTAGTTCGCGGACCGGACTTCCCGGGTGGCCTCCTGGAGCAGCCCGTACGCCGCACCGTTGACCAATCCGAACGCGCCCCAGAACACGCCGAAAACCGAGAAGCCGGCCGGGTTCAGGGCACGCGCGGCGAGATAGAGCACGGCGTATCCGCAGACCGCCGAGATCGCGGTGGCCGCGCCGACCCGGGCCACACTGCCGCGGGTGATGGCTCCGGTCCCGCCGATCTGGTCGGCACCGGTGGCGCTCAGCGCCTCGAAGGAGGCGCCCGCGTCGGTCACAGCCGCGGTACCCCGGTCGAGTCCAGCCAGGCGTCCCACAGCGGATGCAGTGACACCTCCGCGTAGTTGGCGGCGAGACCTTTGAAATCGTCGGTCACCACGGTGCTGTGCTTGTAGCGGTCGGTCCAATTGCGCAGCAGCGCAAAGAACTTGTCGTCGCCGATGGTGTTGCGCAACACGTGCAGGGTCAGTGCGCCCCGCTTGTAGACCCGGTCGTCGAACATGTCCCGCGGTCCGGGGTCGGACAGCAGCAGGTTGTGCGGCGATGCGGCCAGCTTGGCGTGGTAGTGGCGGGCCCACTGCTCGGCGCTCTGTCCGCCGGAGTTCTCCGACCACAACCATTCGGCGTAGCAGGCGAAGCCCTCGTGCAGCCAGATGTCGCGCCAGCGCCGCACCGTCACACTGTTGCCGAACCACTGGTGGGCCAGCTCGTGGGCGATCAGCCGCTCAGAGCCGCGCTTGCCGTCACAGTGATTGGCGCCGAAGATCGAAATTCCTTGGGCCTCAAGGGGTATTTCGAGATCGTCGTCGGTCACCACGACGGTGTAGCCATTGCTCAGAGGGTACGGACCGAAGAGTTTGATGAACAGCTTCATCATCTGCGGCTGACGGCTGAAATCGTGAGCGAAGTTGGTGCGCAAGCGATCTGGCAGCACAGCCTGCATAGGAACCTGTGCCTTGGGTAACTTCTCGGCGCCGTACATCCCGATCTGCAACGTCACCAGATACGTCGACGTCGGCTCGGGCTGTTCATAGGTCCACACCGTGTGCGCGGCGCGAACCCGGCGCGACACCAGCTCGCCGTTGGCCACCGCGCGATACGGGCTGTCGGTGCTGATCTGGATGCGGTAGCTGGCCTTCGCGCTGGGGTGGTCGTCGCAGGGAAACCACGATGCCGCGCCGTTCGGCTGCCCGGCGACCAGTGCCCCATTCGACAGTTCCTCGAAACCGACTTCGCCCCAATGGCTTCGAATGGGCCGCGGAGAGCCGCCGTAGCGCACCTGGATCGACATCGCCGCCCCGGCGGGCAGCGGCGCGGACAGCGTGATGTGCAGCTTGCCGCGCGCGGTTCCGAAATGGGATGGCCGGCGACCGTTGACCGTCACCTTCGTCACGGCCAACGCGTCGGACAGATCCAGGGTGAACGTCTGCAACGAGGCCAGCGTCGCGGCGGTGATCGTGGCTGTGCCGGTCAGCCGGTTGATCGCGACCTTGTACTCCAGCTCCAACTCGTAGCGCGACACCCGGTAGCCGAAGTTGCCGTTGGTCGGCAGGTACGGGTCGATGACGGGAGGACCGCCTTTTTTGGCGGCCTTCTTGGCTGGACGTTTCACGCGGCGCTGCCCTCGGGTTGGCGCGCGGGCTTCTCGCCTCGGGTCTTCTTCCGCGAATTCACCCAGGGCGCAATGGGGTTACCTTGCCAGCGGGTCGACGGCGGCACCTCGTCGCCGCGCATCACCAGCGAGGCCGGGCCGACGGTGGCGCCCGCGCCGAGTCTGGCGGCGGGCAACGCCACGCAGTGCGGTCCCAGCGTGGCGCCCTCGTCCAGCACGACGGTGTCCATCCGCATGATCCGATCATGGAACAGGTGAGTCTGCACCACGCAGCCGCGATTGACGGTGCTGGCGCGTTGCAGCGTCACCAGGTCGGCCTCGGGCAGCCAGTACGTTTCGCACCAGACGCCGCGGCCGATCTTGGCTCCCAGCGCGCGCAACCACAGATTCATCACCGGGGTGCCGCTGGCCGCGCGGGCGAACCACGGCCCCGCCACCGTCTCCACGAACGTGTCCGACACCTCGTTGCGCCAGACGAACGACGACCACAGTGGTTGTTCGCCGGACCGAATACGGCCCACCACAAGCCATTTGGCGGCAACGGCGATCCCGCCCGCCACCGCCCCCGCTATCAGCAGCACGATACCGCCGCCGAGTGCGGCCCAGCCGTACCCGAATTCGACGGCCAGAGCCTGCAGCGACGCCAGTACCGCGACCCCGATCGCGAAGGTGACGATCACCGGGAACAACCGGCAGGTTTCGACGGTCGCACGCATGATCTTGAGCCGCATCGGCGGGTTGTAGGTCAATGCGGCGTCGGCCTCGTCGGCGTGGCGCCGCAACCGGATCGGTGGGCTGCCCAACCACGACGACCCGGCCTTGGCCTTGTGTGGCGCGGCCGAAAGCACTGCGACCAGACCGTCGTCGGGTACCCGACGGCCGGGTTGGGTGATACCGGAATTGCCGAGGAATGCCCGCTTGCCGACGGTGGCTTTGGCGACGTGGATCCAGCCGCCGCCGAGCTCGTAGGAGGCGACCATGGTGTCGTCGGCCAGGAATGCACCGTCTTCGACGACGGTGAACTTGGGGGTCAGCAGCGCGGTCGAGATCTCGGTATTGCGACCGACTTTCGCGCCGAGGAGCCGTAACCACCACGGGGTGAGCAGGCTGGCGTAGAGCGGGAAGAGGTAGTTGCGGGCGGCATCCATCAGCCGTTCGGTGGCCCACAGCTGCCAGCCGACCCGGCTGCGCACCGGGTGGTAGCCCTCGCCGAGACCGATCGCCAGGACCCGCACGCCCACGACCGTGATGGCGGCATAGACGACGAGCGAGACCAGCGCGGCCACCGGGATCCAGGGGGCCGCCGCGCCGATCGCCGACAGCAGCGTCGCGCTGTGCCGCGCGGGCCACACCACCACCCCGAGCCCGATCCCCAGCGATACCAGCGGGACCGCGCCGAGCAGCATCGACGTCACGCCGTACATGACCACCCATTGGCCGGCCCGTGCCGGCCGGTCCTTGGGCCACGGGTGGCGCGCCTTACCGGATTTCACCGCCGGTGAACCCTTCCAGTACTGCCCGTTCTTCACCTTGCCGACGACGCCCGAGCCGGGGGCCACGTCGGCGTTCTTGCCGACGACGGCGCCGGGGAACAGCGTCGTGCGGGCCCCGATGGAGGCGTCGTTGCCGACGGTGATCGGGCCGACGTGGAAGAGGTCGCCGTCGATCCAATGCCCGGTCAGGTCGACCTCCGGTTCGATGGAAACCCGGTGGCCTAGCGTGAGCATGCCGGTCACCGGAGGCGCCGAGTGCAGATCCACGCCTTTGCCGACCTTGTTACCCAGCGCCCGCGCGTAGTACACCAGCCACGGCGCGCCCGCGAGGTTCTCGGCGCCACTGGCGTCGCCGAGCCGCTCGGCCAACCACACGCGCAGGTGTTCCGATCCGCCGCGTCGGTAGGTTCCCTGCTCCAGTCCGGACAACAACATCCGCGCCCCCAGCACGGCGATGCCCATGCGGCCGATCGGGCTGATGAACAGCACGAAGGCCACCGCCACCAACCACCAGTTGACGGTCACCAGCCACGGCAGTGGGTGCAGCGCGGCTGCCACATTGTTGACCAGCGCCAGCCAGGTCACCCACTGCAAACCGGTCAGGGTGGCCAGCGGCACCGACAGCAGCACCTGCGCGGCCTGTGTCGACACCGGGGTGGGCTTGACGTCGCGCGGGGTCACCGCGGGCGGCGGGGTGAGCTCGTCGAGGAATTCGGCCAGCGACCCCAGCCGGGGGTGGTCGTAGAGTTGGGCGACGGTCAGCTGCGGGAAACGCCCGCGCAGCGCGGCCACCAGCTGAGCGGCCGACAGCGAACCGCCGCCGAGGGCGAAGAAGTCCGCTTCCGGCCCGTCGACCACCGCCCCCAGCACGTCGCGCCAGAGCCCGGCCAGCCAGCCCATCGTGCCGCCGAGGTCCGGTTCCTGCTCCTGGTAGCCCGGTGGCGGCCAGGGCAACGCGTTGCGGTCGACCTTGCCGGATGTCCTGGTGGGCAGCTCGTCGAGCAGGACCAGGCGCGGGACGAGCGCGGCGGGCAGGTGATCGGTCAGGTGAGCGCGGGCGGCGGTGAGGTCGAAATTCGGGTCGGCGCTGGCGATATAGCCGACCAGCATCGGGGTGCCGCTGGCGGTGCGCCGGACCGCGGCCGCACCACCGCTGACGCCGGGCAGGTTGACCAGCGCGGTGTCGACCTCACCGAGCTCGATCCGGCGGCCACCGACCTTGACCTGGTCGTCGGCGCGGCCCTGGAAATACAGTCCGTCGGCTTCCAGCCGGACGAGGTCACCGCTGCGGTAAGCGCGCGACCACTCCAGCGTGGGCATGGCCGCGTACTTTTCGGCGTCCTTCTCCGGATCCAGGTAGCGAGCCAGCCCGACGCCGCCGATCACCAGCTCGCCGACCTCGCCCAAAGCGACTGGTACACCGGCTGAGTCGACGACGGCCAGATCCCAGCCCGGCAGCGGACGGCCGATGCTGACGGCACTGCCGTCCAGCTGCGCCGCGCTGGCCACCACCGTCGCCTCGGTCGGCCCGTAGGTGTTCCACACCTCGCGGCCCTCGACCGCCAGTCGCTCGGCAAGTTCGGGTGGGCAGGCTTCGCCGCCAAAGATCAACAGCCGCACCGCTTCCAGGGCCTCGGCCGGCCATAGGGAAGCCAGCGTCGGCACCGTGGACACCACGGTGATGTCCCGTGACACCAGCCACGGCCCGAGGTCCATGCCGCTGCGCACCAGCGCGCGCGGGGCGGGCACCAGGCAGGCGCCGTAGCGCCAGGCCAGCCACATCTCCTCGCAGGACGCGTCGAACGCCACAGACAGGCCGGCCAGTACTCGATCGCCGGGGCCGATCGGGTTGCTCTGCAAGAACATTCGCGCCTCGGCGTCGACGAACGCCGCGGCGTTGCGGTGGGTCACCGCGACACCCTTGGGGGTGCCGGTCGATCCGGACGTGAAGATGATCCAGGCGTCGTCGCGGCCCAGGGGCGCGGTGGCCCGCCAGCCCCGCGAGGAGCCCGGCCCGCGGGTCAGGCCCGCTTCGGTGATGATGGCGACCACACCGGCTTCGCCGAAGACCAACTCGGCCCGCTCGACGGGGTCGTCGGCATCCACCGGGACGTAGGCGGCGCCGGCCGCCAGCGTCGAGAGGATGGCGACGTACAGGGCATAGCTGCCCGACGGCATCCGGATGCCGATCCGGTCACCGCGGCCGATCCCACGCGCCGCCAGCCACTCGACGCTCTCCTCGATGTCGGCGATCAGCTCGGCATAGGTGAGCTGCACCGATCCGTCGTCAATCGCCGCCGCCTCCGGGAAGCGGTTGGCGGTGTCATAGAGGATGTCGATGAGGGTGCGCGGGGGCGGAGCCTGTTCTGACAACAGGTACTGCGGGGGAATCTCCGGCGTCGCCACGACCATGGATCCTAGGCCGCGCGGTTTACATCGGGGTGCGGGACGCGGCCAGGCGTCCGCCCGGTTTGCTGCAGCGCGCGCCGACCTGGAAGACTGCGTCGGAGAGGGGAGTATTCCTTTTGCCTCGGCGTCGTCACCACGGCGGCCATCGTCGGCCGCCCGGTACCGCGGGCCGCTTCTGCGGCGGAAGAGACCTCGGACGTTTGTCGACGCCCGGAGGTTATCGGCTGTGAATGTTTCCCCGCTCGAGTGGTTCATCACCATCGGTGTGACGGTGGCGGTGCTGCTCTTCGACATCATCGTGGTGGCTCGTCGCCCGCATGAACCGACGATGCGTGAGTGCGGCATCTATCTGTCGGTCTACGTCGGGCTGGCGCTGGCGTTCGGCCTCTGGGTGTGGAATTTCCACGGTGACCAGTTCGGCCTCGAGTTCTACGCCGGCTGGCTCACCGAATACAGCCTGTCGGTGGACAACCTGTTCATCTTCATCATCATCATGGCCAGCTTCAACGTGCCGAAGGTCTATCAGCAGGAGGCGCTGCTCGTCGGTATCGTGCTGGCGCTGATCTTCCGCGGAATTTTCATCGCGCTGGGTGCCGTTGCCATTGAGCAGTTTTCGTGGATCTTCTACGTCTTCGGAGCATTCCTGCTGTACACCGCGATCAGGCTGGTTCGCGACACCGATCACGACGACGACGCCGAGAACACCGTGGTCCGGCTGGCCAGGAAATACTTCCCGACCACCGACAAGTGGGACGGCCTGAAGCTCTATCTCAAAGTAGACGGCCGACGGCTGATGACCCCGATGTTCCTGGTCATCGTCGCGCTGGGCACCACCGACCTGCTGTTCGCACTGGATTCCATTCCGGCGATCTACGGACTGACCCGCGAACCCTATCTCGTGTTCACCGCAAACCTGTTTGCGCTCATGGGATTGCGTCAGTTGTACTTCCTGCTGGGCGATCTGCTCAACCGCCTCGTGTACCTGTCGCAGGGGCTGGCCTTCATCCTGTTCTTCATCGGGGTCAAGCTGGTGCTGCACGCCCTGCACGAGAACGAGCTGCCGTTCATCAATGGTGGCGAAGGTCTGCACGTCCCGGAGATCCCGACGCTGCTGAGCCTGGCCGTCATCGTGCTGACGCTGTTCCTGACGATGGTTGCCAGTCTGATCAAGACCCGGCTGAGCGAAAAACGCTGAGGATGGTGACTTCGTTCGTGTTCGCGTCCGCGTGAGTGGAATCCTGGTCAGCCTCGTTGCGTTTCCCTAGCGTGACCGACATGCCGGAGTTGCGGGTTTTCCTTGCCGAAACCGACGGTGCCTTGACGGAGTTGACCACCGGCGTGCGCCCGGTGGTACGGATCAGCGCGCCGGATCTGCAGGAGGCCGCGCGGCGCCGCCGCAGGCTGCCCGCCGATGTCGCCGTGGTCCTCGACCTGGCGGTCTCGGTGGCCGACGATCCCCGCACCGCGCTCGCGGCGATCTCCGATCACGACGGCGACGCGGGAGTGCGCTACGCAGGCACGGTCGACGGCCTCGCCGGACTGGTGGCCGACCTGTTCATCGCCAGGGTGGCCGACGGGGTCACCTTGATCCCGGTCGGTCCCGACGACCTGCGTCCGCGTGCGCACGCCGCCCTGAGCCGTATCCAGGATCGATTGCGGATCCGGGCCGCCTGAACGGACGCGGTTCTACCCTGGACCCATGATCGAAGTACTTGCAGACATGCCCGAGGGCGTGGCCGGTATCCGGGTATCGGGCACGGTGAGTGGCGACGACCTGAAGGCCTTCAAGCCGACGATGGACGACCTGCTGAAGGCCGGCGAGGAGATCAGGATCGTCGAGGTCATCACCTCCGATTACGAGGGATTCGGCCCTGGCGGCCTGGTCGAAGATCTCAAGCTCGGCCTGGGCACCCTGTTCACCCGCCACGCCGCGTTCAAGCGCACAGCGGTGGTCAGTGACAAGGAGTGGGTGGTCCACACCATCCACCTCGTGGGCTGGCTGGTCCCCGGTGAGCTCAAGGTGTTCGGGCTCGACGAGCTCGAGCAGGCCAAGCAGTGGGCGGCGAGCTAGCAATACCGCGGAAACAAACTGCGCCTACCGTGACCGGATGCTGCGACGACGTTCGGCGCTGGTCGACAGGCTGGTGGTGGATCAGCCGGGCCTCCCGCAGCAGGCGATCCTCGACGAACTGCGCAGGGTGATTGTCGACGGTTCGTCCTTACCGGGCACACCGATTCCATTGGCGGAAGTGGCAGATCTGTTCGGTGTCAGCCAGATCCCGGTCCGCGAATCGTTGAAGACCCTGATCGGTGAGGGGCTGGTCGCACACCGGTCCAATTCGGGCTACACCGTCGCTCAGCTCACGGTTGCCGAACTGCGCGAAATGTATATCGTGCGTGAGACTTTGGAGGCGGCCTCGCTGGCGTCGTCGGTGGCCAATGCCACCGACGAGGATCGGGCGGCGATCGTGGCGGCGAACGACCTTCTGCAGCAGGCGATCGACAACGACGATCCGCTGACCTATCACCGCCAGAGCAGGCACTTCCACCTGGCGCTCACCCGTCCGTCGCGGATGTTCCGGCTGCTGCACATGCTCGAATCAGCTTGGAACATGACCGAACCCGTGCAATCGATGGTGCACGTCGCGCCCTCGCACCGCGCCGCGCTGCATGGCGATCACCGCGAGATGGTCGAGGCATTCCTGGCCGGCGACGTCGAGCAGCTGCTCACGATCGCCGAACTGCACGCGCAACGCCTCAATTCGGTGATCGCCACCTTGCCCACCGACACCGGGTTGCTGGCCTGGGCGGATATATCTTCGACGCAATAGCCGGGTAGTCAGGGGGAAATACGGGAGAAACGCGCCGTCGATAGCGTCCCGCCATGACCGACATCGACACCACTGCGAGTGCGAAAGAATTGCCGCCTGGCGCCGTCATCGGCGCGGGTGACCTCGTCGAAGCCGCCGGTCACCCAGTCGGCGGCGGACTGATCAAGCCGGGTTACGACCCGCGTCTGACCAATGAAGACCTGGCTCCGCTGCGCAAGCAGAGCTGGAGTTCCTACAACATCTTCGCGTTCTGGATGTCCGATGTGCACAGCGTCGGCGGCTACGTCACCGCGGGCAGCCTGTTCGCGCTGGGCCTGGCGAGCTGGCAGGTGCTCGTCGCCCTGCTGATCGGCATCGTGATCGTGAACATCTTCTGCAACCTGGTGGCCAAGCCCAGCCAGGCCACCGGTGTGCCGTATCCGGTGATCTGTCGCAGCGTGTTCGGTGTTCTCGGTGCGAACATCCCCGCGATCATCCGCGGCCTGATCGCGGTGGCGTGGTACGGCATTCAGACCTACCTGGCTTCGGCGGCGCTGGATGTGGTGCTGCTCAAGCTGTTTCCGGGTCTCGCGCCGTACGCCGACGTGAATCAGTACGGATTCGCCGGCCTGCCGTTCCTCGGCTGGGGCAGCTTCCTGCTGCTGTGGGTGTTGCAGGCATGCGTCTTCTGGCGCGGTATGGAGTCGATCCGCAAATTCATCGACTTCTGCGGGCCCGCCGTCTACGTGGTGATGTTCCTGCTCTGCGGCTACCTGATCTACAAAGCCGGTTGGGGCGCCATCGATCTCAATCTCGGCGACGTGAAATACACCGGCTTCGATTCGGTTCCGGTGATGCTCGGGGCGATCGCACTGGTGGTCTCCTACTTCTCCGGGCCCATGCTGAACTTCGGCGACTTCGCCCGATACGGCAAGTCGTTCGACGCGGTGAAGCGGGGCAACTTCCTGGGCCTGCCGGTGAACTTCCTGGTGTTCTCGATCCTGGTGGTCGTCACCGCGTCCCTCACGGTGCCGGTGTTCGGCGAACTGATCACCGACCCGGTGGCGACGGTGGCCAAGATCGACTCGACCTTCGCGATCGTGTTGGGCGCGTTGACATTCACCATCGCCACGATCGGCATCAACATCGTCGCGAACTTCATCTCACCGGCATTCGACTTCTCCAACGTCAGCCCGCAGCGGATCAGCTGGCGCGCGGGCGGCATGATCGCCGCGGTGGGCTCGGTGCTGATCACGCCGTGGAACCTGTACAACAACCCTGAGGTCATCCACTACACGCTGGAGGTCCTCGGTGCCTTCATCGGCCCGCTGTTCGGTGTGCTGATCGGGCACTACTACCTCATCCACAAGCAGAAGGTGGTCGTCGACGATCTGTTCACCCTGGCCGAGGACGGAACCTATTGGTACAAGAAGGGTTACAACCCGGCGGCGGTCATCGCCACCGCGGTCTCGGCAGTCGTCGCGGTGATCCCGGTGCTGGCCGGTAGTGTTCCCGGCATGCACACCGCGGCGCAGTACAGCTGGTTCATCGGGTGCGGTCTGGGATTGGCGATCTATTACGTGCTCGCGACGCGGAGCAAGCTCGCCGTGGCCCCGATTCCGTGATGCGGATCTGGGTGATCAATCCCAACACCACCCAAACCATGACCGACACGATCGCGAAATGCGCTGCGGCGGTGGTGGGATCGGAGGTGACGGTCACCGGGGTCACCTCCGCGATCGGGCCGGAATCGATCGAGAGCTACTACGACGAGGCACTGTCAGTGCCGGGTGTGTTGCAGGCGGTGCAGCGAGGTGAACGAGAAGGTGTCGACGGCTACGTGATCGCCTGCTTCGGCGATCCGGGCCTCGACGCCGCTCGCGAGGTCGCGGCAGGCCCGGTCATCGGCATCGCCGAGGCTGCCATGCAGGCCGCCAGCCACCTGGGCACTGGCTTCAGCATCGTCACGACCCTGACGCGGACCATCGGGCAGTCGGCGCATCTCGCGGAACGCTATGGCATGCAACGGTTCTGTCGCGGGATCCACGCCTGCGAGATACCGGTGCTCGATCTGGAGACCGATCCGGACGCGCGCAAGATCATCACCGAAGCGTGCCGCGAGGCGATCGAGAACGATCGATCCGACGCCGTGGTGCTGGGCTGCGCCGGGATGGCCGATATGTGCAAGGAGATCTCGGCCGAATTGGGTGTGCCGGTGGTGGACGGGGTGACAGCTGCGACGCTGACGGTGCAGTCGCTGGTGACGATGGGTTTGCGTACCTCGAAACGAGGGGAGTACGCAACACCGCCGGCCAAGCACTACGCGACGGGAGCGGGGTGAACCTTGCGCCAGTGCTCGGCGATCTCGATGCGCCTGGCGATCCAGACCCCGTCATGGGACTGGACGTGGTCACAGAACCGCTCGAGCGCCGCCGTGCGTGCGGGCCTGCCGACGATCCGGCAGTGCAGGCCGACCGAAAGCATCTTCGGGGCACCTGCGCGGCCTTCCGCGTAGAGCACGTCGAACGCGTCGCGAAGGTGGGCGAAGAACTCCTCGCCGTTGGAAAAGCCTGCGGCAGAAGCGAATCGCATGTCGTTGGTGTCCAGTGTGTAGGGCACGACGAGATGGTCGCGATCGGCGACCCGCACCCAGTACGGCAGGTCGTCCGCGTAGGAGTCGGAGTCGTAGACGAAGCCGCCGTGTTCGACGACGAGTTCGCGGGTGTGGGGTGAATCGCGGCCGGTGTACCAGCCCAGTGGTACCGCCCCGGTGAGTTCTCGCAGGATCCGCACAGCCTCGCCCATGTGGGCGCGCTCGGTGTCGCGGTCGACGGTCTGGTAGGACTTCCACCGCAGGCCGTGGCAGGCGATCTCGTGGCCGAGTTCGCCGAATGCGGCCACCGCCTCGGGGTTTCGCTGCATGGCACGGGCCACTGCGAAAATGGTCAGCGGAATGCCCCGGCGTTCGAACACTCGAAGGATGCGCCAGAGCCCCGCACGTGAACCGTACTCGTAGAGCGACTCCATGCTCATGTGCCGGTCGGGGAAGGCCTCGGCTGGCGTCATCTCCGACAGGAACGTCTCCGATGCCGGATCGCCGTCCAGGACCGAATTCTCCGCGCCCTCTTCGTAATTCAGCACGAACTGCACCGCGATGGCCGCATCGCCAGGCCAGTGCGGGTGTGGCGGGGTTCGGCCGTAGCCGACCAGGTCTCTGGGATAGCTCATGGCGCCTCAGGCACTGGCCGCCCAGTTCTCGTGAACGCTGCGCAGTCCCTGCTCGGTCAGCCGGCCGAACAGCCGGAGCCGGGCCATGCCTCCGTCGGGATAGATGTCGAGGCGGGCATCGGTGACCGGTCGCTGATCGTCGAGCACGAATCGATGCCGGGTGTCGGGCTGCAGCGTGGTGGTTCCCAGCAGCTCGAACCACTCCCCGCCGTCGTCGCGCCCCATCAGCCGGGCAGCGCCGGGGGCATTGCCGACGAAGTACGACGTGTCCAATTCGACTGCGGTCAAGACACCTTGGCTGGCCAGCCGCACCTGCACCCAGTCGTTGCCCTCGTCGCGGCGGCGCGAGGTCTCCCACCCGTCGCCCATCGTGCGGGCCGTACCGGGCAGCAGCAGATTGTTGGGGGAGGAGTAGAACATGTTGGAACAGGCCGCAACCCGGGCACCGTTCTCCAGGGCGGCAAGGTCGATCGGCAGCCCGTCGGTCAGCCGCGGGTCGAGCAGCCCCACCCCATGTACGCGCAACCGCGCCACACCGCCGTCGGGGTAGATCGACAGTCGCACGTGGGTCCAGCGCCGGGTGGAGTCGACTTTGAACGGGTTGCGGGTATCCCCGTTGACGCCGGCCCGCTCGACGATGGTGGTCCAGTCGGTCTGGTGCGCAAGCTCTTCGGCCGACGGGTAGCCGTCGACGCAGGCGGCTTCGATCGAGATCTGCGGGGGGTAGTTGCCGGTGAACCATGCGGTGTCGACGACAACGCCACCCACGATGGCCGGCGCGCCCAGCCGCACGATCGCCCGGTCGCAGTCGCCGGGGCCGGTGCCGCGGCGCCGCCGGGTTTCCCAGCCGTCGTAGATCTGGCCCTTGTGCCCGAAGGTGGCCGGACGGAACTCCGCCGATTTCGGATTGATCAGGTTCTCCCGCTCGGCGAACAGATCGTCGTTAGCCCACACGACCGCCCCGCCCGCGGGTCGGGCCGCTAGGTCAGGCAGAGACAGGAAGTGAGGCTGCGCCTGCGTGGGGTTCTGCGCTCCGCCGATCACCTCACGAGCCTAAATGCGGGGCTCGGAGGTCACCACCCGACGGTCACGGCCGGCCGGCGAGCATCCCGTTGACGATGCCGTGCAGCGCCCTGCGCACCTCGTCGCCCATCACCGCGGGGTCGGCGGCATTCGCGATGGTCATGGCCGCCGCATCGAGCGCCCCGATCAGGATGTGCGCCAGCGGCCGCACCGGCTGACCCTCGAGCTCACCGGAGTCCATCGCGGCCTGCAGCAGTTGCTCGGTCATGCCCAGGCTGTAGCGCTCGGCGATGTCCCGAAAACCATCCCAGCCCAGCACATTTGGTGCGTCGAGCAGAATCAGCTGGCGAATCTCCCGCTCGGCGCTGATGTCCAGCCAGGCATCCACCGCCGCGTGCAGAGCCGCGGCGGGCGTCTCCGGTTGCCTGGCGAGGGTGGCTGCCGCGAGCCGGTTCATCACATCGGCCTCCACGGTTTCGACGACGTCGACGAACAGGGCCGCCTTGTCGGCGTACTGGTGGTACATCGCACCCCGGGTGACGCCGGCCCGCTGGGCGATCTCCGGCGTCCCGACCTCGGCGTACCCGCGTTCACCCCAGAGTTCGCGCGCGGCCGTGCGCAGCGCGTCCTGGGTGGTGGCCGATCGCTGGGCCTGGGTACGTCTTGTCGTCATCTCTTGTATTTCCGTACATCCTGTCGGTATCTTACATGCAGACTGTCTGTTTGTTTGTCACTATCAAGGGAGATTGTCATGGACACCGTAGAGCTCAAGAGCGGAACCATCCATTACGAAACGGCGGGACCGCCGACCGGACGGCCCGTCGTCTTCGTCCACGGCTACGCGATGGGCGGCTCGCTGTGGCGGCCGCTGAGCACGCGGCTGGCTCAGAAGGGGCTGCGGTGCATCATTCCGACCTGGCCGCTGGGCGCACACCTGGAGGCGATGCACGACAGCGCGGACATGACCATGCGCGGCGTCGCGGCCATGATCGCCGAGTTCTTGGCGAAGGCCGGCCTCGACGATGTCGTGCTCGTCGGCAACGACACCGGCGGAGCCGTCTGTCAGGTGGTCGCCACCGAGTTCCCCGATCGCCTCGGCGCGTTGGTTCTCACCAGTTGCGATGCGTTCGAACACTTTCCACCGCCGATCCTGGCACCCTTCATCGCCGCGGCCAAGGTGCCGCTGCTGTGGCGGATCGCAGTGCAGGGCATGCGTTTCCGTACGGTGCGCCGCAGGGCCTACGGTGCCCTGGCTCATACCAACCTCGATGCGTTCAGCGCTGAATGGACTCACAAGGCCGTCCGCGACCGCGCCATCTCCGAGAATCTGCGCCGCTTCACCGCAACGCTGAGTCGGCAGACCACTCTGGACGCCGCCGAGCGGCTGCCTGGATTCACCAAGCCGGCATTGGTCGCGTGGTCGGCCGACGACGCGTTCTTCCCCCAGTCCGACGGCCAGCGCCTCGCCGACACGCTGCCGCACTCGCGGTTGGAGTACATCGCGGGCGCGCGCACGTTCTCGATGCTCGACCAGCCGGATGTGCTGGCCGCATTGATCGCCGAGTTCGCCACGGCCACAAACCCTGTCGGTCGCGACGCCGACCGCTGCTAGATCGCGCGCAACCGGCGGATCCGGTCGGCAACCACCCGCGCCGACACGCCCGCCGTCGGTCCCAGGGCCTCGAAGGCGTGCGGGCAACCGGGATGCACATGCAGCTCGGTCGGCACGCCCGCGGCGGAAAGCTTTGCCGCATAGGCGATGTCCTCGTCGCGGAAGATGTCCAAGTCGCCGACGTCGATATAGGTCGGCGGCAGCCCGGCCAGATCCTGGGCGCGGGCCGGCGCGGCGTAGATCGACACGTCGTCACCCCCGGCGCGATCGCCCAGCAGGGCGCCCCAGCCGGTGATGTTGTCCTCGTAGTTCCAGGTCAGCAGTTCAGGTGCCAGTTGCGGATCCGGGGCGGTGGTGTGGTCGTCGAGCATCGGGTAGATCAGCAGCTGTGCGGCCAGCGTGGGGCCGCCGCGATCGCGGGCCAGTAGGCTGACCCCCGCGGCCAGTCCGCCGCCGGCGCTGTCACCGGCCACCGCCAGCCGGTCCGGATCGACGCCGAGCGCGGCGGTGTTCTCGGCCAGCCAGCACAGCGCGGCATAGCAGTCCTCGACCGGGATCGGGTCCGGAAACTCCGGTGCCACACGGTAATCCACCATCAGCATCGGTGTGCCGGTGGCCGCGACATAGGCGCGCAGAACCGCGTCGTAACCCGGCCGGGTCTCGGCGAGGCTGTAGATCATGCCGCCGCCGTGCAGGTAGAGGACGGCTGCACCGGAGGACTGCGACGTCGGGAAGTACCACGACAGATCGAGCGCGGTGCCGTCGGCAGTGGTCAGGGTGTGCGAGGTCATCTCGACGCCGGCGGCCTGACCCCGCATGGCGGCCAGTGCCTCGAAGAATGGGGTCGCACGTTCCCGGCGGGTGGCGACGTCCCCGATAGCGGGCGGCTCGAGTTCGGCGGCCGCGGCCATCAACGGCTGCAGCAGGGTGAGCAGTTCGGGATCCATCGGCAGGGTCACGGTTGCCAACCCTAGGGGCTGGGGTCAGCGCGAACGTGCCGAATCAGCCCCAGTTGTCGTAGCCGCCCTCGGGGCCCAACATTCGCTCGAGGCGGCTGCGGTTGATCTTGGCGAGTTCGTTGCAGACGACTTTGCGTTCGGTTTCAGGGTCGTGGTGCATCCGGTCGCGCACCGCGGCGATGACCGAGGCAGCGCAGACATCGGGAGCCAGGCCGCCGATGTGCATGACGAAGCTGAAGCCGAAGTGGTCGGCATAGTCGGTGACGGCCGTCGTGAGTTCACCCATCACCTCGGGACATTCGTCCCACACCGAGCACTGCTCGGCCTGCGACTTGGTGCTACGCGGCCGCCGCCCGACATGAGGGTAGGCCTGCAGGATGTCGTCGATCGACGACTCCGACAGCGAGAACAGCAGTGCGTCGGCCCGGCGGAACAGGGCGGTGTGGTCGGCGTACGGACGGCCGCGCGCGATATCGCGCGCCAGCGTCACGCTGTTGCAGCACTCGTAGAGCGCATGCACGGCCTTCTTGTCCGGCAGCTCGTTGAAGGCCTCTAGCCCGATGCCCTGATGCAGCAACACCAGGTCATCATCGAAAAGCCAAAGCACAACCGGGTTACCGATTGTTACGGCCAGGGAAATTTCTGCCTGGCGGCGCGGATGCCCTCAGTGGCCTTCGGCCGCGAACCGTTCCCGCGAGCGCTCCACCTCGGCCTCGGCCTCGGCCCGTCCGACCCAGTCGGAACCCTTGACGAACTTGCCCGGCTCCAGGTCCTTGTAGTGGGTGAAGAAGTGCTGGATCGAATCGAGTTCGTCCTTCGGCACGTCGCCGATGTCCTGGATGTGATCCCAGCGGTTGTCGCCGGCGGGCACGCACAGCACCTTGTCGTCGCCGCCGGCCTCGTCGACCATCTTGAACATGCCGACCGGGCGCACTTCGATCAGCACTCCGGGGAACACCGACAGCGGCAGCAGCACCAGCGCGTCCAGCGGGTCGCCGTCTTCGCCCAGCGTGTCCTCGATGAAGCCGTAGTCCGCGGGGTAGGCCATCGGGGTGTAGAGGTAACGATCCAGGCGCACACGTCCGGTCTCGTGATCGACCTCGTACTTGTTGCGCTGACCCTTGGGGATCTCGATGGTCACATCGAACTGCACCGTGCGACTCCTTTTCCGCTGCTTGTCATCGCCGGGCTGATCCCCGGGTCGCTTCGCTCCTGCCGGCCGAAGGCGACGCGCCCACCCTAACGCCACCGCTAGCCTGCGCTTCAGGGTGGTTCGGCACAATGGGACCACCAAGAACCTCAGGAGAGTGATGAGCCCGACTCGCGGGTGGCGCTGGGCCCATGCGGTCCTCGCGCTGGCAGTGATCGCGCTGGTCGCCGCCGTCGTGGCGCTGGCCGCTGTCCTGACCCACGGTGACACCAGCAGCGCGCAGGCACCGCCCGGGCATGCGCTGGTGACCGCCAATCCCGGTGTCGTCCCGGTGTCGGATTCAGCCGGGGTGCCCACCGCTGCGGGCATGACGGCGGCGCTGGCCGTCCCGGTCGCCGACCCGAACCTCGGCAACGTGAGCGGGCGGGTCACCGACGCGAAGACCGGCAAGCAGATCTGGGAGTTCCGCTCCGATGTGCCGCTGCTGCCGGCCTCGACCAACAAGACGCTCACCACCGGAGCCGCATTGCTGGCGCTGAACCGCGACGAGCGGGTCACCACGACCGTGGTGGCGGCCGACCAGACCACCCAGCCGGGAGTTGTCGTGCTCGTCGGCGGTGGCGACCCGGTCCTCTCGGCCGCTCCGGCCGGCCAGGAGACCTGGTATCGCGGTGCGGCCCGCATCAGCGATCTCGCCGACCAGATCCGCAAGAGCGGTATCACCGCGACCGCGGTACAGGTCGACGACTCTCTGTACAGCGGACCGGATTTCGCGCCCGGCTGGGATCCCGCCGATATCGACGGCGGTGACATCGCGCCGATGCAGTCGGTGATGATCGACGCCGGGCGTATCCAGCCGACCACGGTCGATTCAGCACGGTCGCGGACGCCGGCCTTGGATGCCGGAAAGGCATTGGCGATCGCTCTGCGTCTGGATCCGGCCAAGGTCACCATGGCCGCGTCCGCCCCGACCGGCCGCCAGCTCGCCTCGGTGCAATCGGCCCCCCTGATCGAGCGGCTGCGGCAGATGATGAACGCCTCCGACAACGTGATGGCCGAGGCGATCGGCAGGGAAGTGGCCAAGGCGGGCGGCCGGCCGGTGAGCTTCGCCGGGGCGGTCGATGCGGTCACGAACAAACTCTCCGGAGCGGGCGTCGACATGACGGGTGCCGCCCTCTTCGACTCCAGCGGCTTGTCGGTCCTGGACCGGCTGACGGCCAAGACCCTCGACGAGGTCGTCCAAGCCGCCGCCGGACCCGATCAGCCGGCGATGCGTCCGCTGCTCGACGTGCTGCCGATCGCCGGCGGAAGTGGAACCCTGTCGGACCGCTTTCTCGACGCCGATCCGAAGGTGTCCTCGGCGGGCTGGCTGCGCGCCAAGACCGGGTCGCTGACCGCCATCAACTCGCTGGCCGGCATCGTCACCGACGACAGCGGCCGCGTGCTGACCTTCGCGTTCATCTCCAACGACGCGGGGCCGATGGGCCGAGTCGCCCTCGACAATCTGGCCGGGGTGCTGCGGACCTGCGGGTGCGGCTCATGAGCGAGCTGACCGTCGGGCGCGCTGTCGACTGGGCGTTCGCAGGCAACGTCGGCGCCTGGCTGACCCGGCCCGGGCCGCCCGCCACCGACTACACCCGCAACCAGGTCATCGAGGAACTGTCGGTGGCCGCGCGCAAGGCCGAAGGCCCGGTTCGTGAGGTCACTCGAATGGGCGGCGACGCCCCGGTGCCCGACGCGCGGATCGTCGACCGGCAGGGCTGGGTGCGGGCCGCATCGGACTCGATGCGGGTGATGACGGGCGGCACCCAGACGCCCGCCAACGCCATCACCGGACGGGTCACCGGCGCGCAGACCGGAGCGGTGCTGGCGTTCATCTCCTCGGGCATCCTCGGCCAGTACGACCCGTTCGCCGAAGGCGAGGACGCCGGCTTGCTGCTGTTGGTCTATCCGAACGTCATCGCCGTCGAGCGTCAGCTGCGGGTCTCGCCCGCCGACTTCCGGCTGTGGGTGTGCCTGCACGAGGTGACCCATCGCGTGCAGTTCACCGCCAATCCGTGGCTGGCCCAACACATGTCGCAGGCGCTGGGAGTGCTGACCTCCGATGCGGCCGACGATGTGACGCAGGTGGTGGCGCGGCTGGCGGACTTCGCGAAGAAGCGGCGGTCCGGCGATCAGGGCCCCAACGACGCGGGCATCCTCGGGTTCATGCGGGCCGTGCAGTCCAAGCCACAGCAGCAGGCGCTCGACCAGCTGCTGGTGCTCGGCACCCTGCTCGAAGGCCATGCCGACCACGTCATGGACGCGGTCGGCCCGGCCGTCGTGCCGTCGGTGCATTCCATCCGCACCCGGTTCGACCAGCGCCGCCAGCGCAAGCAGCCGCCGCTGGCGCGGCTGCTGCGGGCGCTGCTCGGCGTGGACGCCAAGATCAGCCAGTACACCCGCGGCAAGAAGTTCGTCGACCACGTGGTGGACCGGGTCGGGATGGACCGGTTCAACACGGTGTGGACCAGTGCGGAAACCCTGCCGCTGCCCGACGAGATCGAAGACCCGCAGCGGTGGATCGACCGGGTGCTGTAGCCGCACTGCGGGCCTGCGTGGCCGGCTTCGCGACCGAGCACCTGCCCGGCGCCACGTCGTGGTGCGTGGCGCTGTCCGGCGGCCCGGATTCACTGGCGCTGACAGCGGCGGCCGCCGCGGCCCTGCCGACCACCGCGCTGATCGTCGACCACGGCCTGCAGACCGGCTCCGCCGACGTCGCCGAGCGGGCTCGTCGCCTGGCCCACGACCTCGGCTGTGTGGACGCGCAAGTGCTGCGGGTGCAGGTCGGTACCGACGGCGGCCCGGAGGCCGCCGCCCGCACCGCCCGCTACGCCGCGTTGGACACCGCTCGCGGCCAGGCGCCGGTGCTGCTGGCCCACACCCTCGACGACCAGGCCGAGACCGTGTTGCTGGGGCTGGGCCGAGGCTCGGGCGCTCGTTCGATCGCCGGGATGCGCACCTGCGACCCGCCCTGGTATCGCCCGTTGCTGGGGGTGCGCCGCGGCGTCACCCACGAGGCGTGCGCCGAGCTGGGCCTCGCCCCGTGGGACGACCCGCACAACCACGACCCCCGCTTCACCCGGGTGCGGCTGCGCACCGAGGTGCTGCCGCTGCTCGAGGATGTGCTCGGCGGCGGCGTCGCCGAGGCACTGGCCCGCACCGCCGCCGGGCTGCGCGAGGACACCGATGCCCTCGACCGCCTGGCCGAGGACGCGGCCGACGACATCGGCGAGACCGTCGCCGTCGCCGCACTGACCGAACTGCCCACCGCGGTGCGGCGCCGGGTGATCCGCCGCTGGCTCCTGCGCGGTGGCGCGGCGAACCTCACCGACAAGCAGATCCGTGCGGTGGACGCGCTGGTCACCGCATGGCACGGCCAGGGCGGCGTGGCGGTCGGCTCGGATCTTCGACAGCAAAGACTCTTCGCGGCCCGCAGGGACGGCAGGCTGACGATGTACACCCAACCGGTGTGAGATTGGTTGTTAGGCCCCGGTCATGGCACAGTGTGGGCGTGTCGGCGCACGAGCTGTACCCAGGGGATATCAAATCGGTCCTGTTGTCCGAAGAGCAGATTCACGCCCGCACCGCGGAGCTGGCGGCAAACGTCGCCATCGACTACGCCGACAATCTGGGCGGCGAGGATCTGCTCCTGGTCACCGTGCTCAAGGGTGCGGTGATGTTCGTCACCGACCTGGCCCGGGCAATCCCGCTGCCCACCCAGCTGGAGTTCATGGCGGTCAGCTCCTACGGGTCGTCGACATCGTCGTCGGGCGTGGTCCGCATCCTCAAGGACCTCGACCGCGATATCCACGACCGTGACGTGCTGATCGTCGAGGACATCGTGGACTCCGGCCTGACGCTGTCGTGGCTGCTGCGCAACCTGGCCACTCGCCACCCCAAATCGCTGCGGGTGTGCACGCTGCTGCGCAAGCCGGAGGCGGTGCGCGCCGATGTCGACATCAGCTACGTCGGCTTCGACATCCCCAACGAGTTCGTCGTCGGCTACGGGCTGGACTACGCCGAGCGCTACCGCGATCTGCCCTACATCGGCACGCTGGACCCGAAGGTCTACCAGATCTAGCGCGCACCTCGCCCAAACCGACGTTTGGCGGCGAAAGTGCAAGTAGATCAGGACATTTCGTCGATCTCGAACCAGTTGCTAGCTGAGCTCCCAGACCGCCGTCACCGAGAAGCTCACGGTCTGCTGGCCGGGCGAGAGCGGCACCGCACTGGCCATCGCACCGCGCGGCATCGGCATCGGCGGGGGAGGCGGCGGCGTGCCGCCGGGGGCCTCCGAGATCGAGATGACCTTGCCCAGCGACAATCCGGACAGGTCGGCGTACTGCGCAGCCCGCTGCTTGGCGTCGTTGAACGCCCGCGCCCTGGCGTCGGTGACCAGCTTGGAGTCGTCCTCGATGGAGTAGCTCACCGAGTTGATCCTGGTGGCGTCGCCGCCGGCGCTGACGACATTGGCCAGCACCTGCGATGCGGTGTCGAGCTTGCGGATTTTGATCTGCAGCGCGTTGCTGGCCCGGTAGCCGGTGATCACCGAGTTGTCGCTGTACTGCGGCTGCAGGCTGACCTGGGTGGTGCTGATGTCCTTGGGATCGATACCGCTGGCGTTCAGCGCGTTGAGCACCGAATTCTGGCGGTCGTTGGCCTGATTCATTGCGGTGGTGACGTCGTTGGCGGCCGCCTCGACGCTGACGTCGGCGGTCAGGGTGTCGGGCACGCCCTGCACCTCTCCGTTGCCGACGACGGTGACCTGTCGCGGATTGGCACCGACGGGCGCAGCGGGGGCGGCATCGCAGCCGGTGAGCACAGCGGCGGCCGTCCCCATCGCGGCCAGCGCAACAACGACACGACGTGCGGCGATCGGCATGCCTGACACCGTAGCGTGCAGCACTAGATTTTTGACATGTCGAACATTTTGCTCACCCATCTCGGCGGGCCCACCACATTGATCGAACTCGACGGGTGGCGGATCCTGACCGACCCGACGTTCGACGCTCCCGGCCGGCGCTACACGTTCGGCTGGGGCACCTCATCGGTTAAGGTCGCCGGTCCCGCACAACCGCCCGAGGTGGTCGGTCCGGTCGATGTGGTGCTGCTCAGTCACGACCAGCACGCCGACAATCTCGACGACGCCGGGCGCGCCCTGCTCGGGCAGGCCGGCACTGTCATCACCACTGTGCCCGCCGCGCGCCGGCTGTCCGCGCCCAACGTCCGGGGTCTGGCCGACTGGGAGTCGACGACCCTCGATGCGCCGGGGCGCACGCCACTGACCGTCACCGCCACCCCGGGCAGGCACGGACCGAAATTCAGCAGGCCGATCGCGGGCAAGGTCAATGGCTTTGCGCTGCACCGCAATCGGGAGGACACCGCGGCGCTGTGGATGTCGGGGGACACCGTGCTCTACGACGGTTTGCGCGAGGTCGCCAAGCGGATACCGGTCGACGTCGCACTACTGCATCTGGGCGGGGTCCGGTTCGGGTTCACCGGGCCGGTGCGGTTCACGATGACCGCACGCGACGGCGCCGAGCTGATCCGGCTGATGCGCCCGCGGGTCACCGTGCCCGTGCACTACGAGGGTTGGACTCACTTCCGTGATCCGGAAAGCGATGCACGCCAGACACTTTCGGCGTCCAACATTCGCTGGCTCGCGCCGGGGGAGCGCACCGAGCTTTAGGAATCCACCTCGCGCAGGAACTCCAGCAGAATCCGGTTCACCTCGTCGGGACGCTCCTGCTGCACCCAGTGCCCGGCACCCTCGATCCACATCTCGGTGTACGGGCCTGCGACCACCTCGCGGGCCCGGGCCGGGTTCATCGTCGGCGCGATCGGGTCGGCCGTCCCGCCGACGAACAACGACGGGACCGTGATGCGCGCCTCGGTCAGCTGGGGAGTCGACTCCCAGTTGCGGTCGTAGTTCCGGTACCAGTTGAGTGCGCCGGTGAAACCGGTCCTGCTGAATTCGGTCACGTAGTGGTCGAACTCGTCGTCGGTGATCCAGCCGGGCGGTGCGGCCGGCGTCAGATCGTTGAACATCCCGCGCATGGTGGTTGTCACGTCGGCGGCCATCTCGGCATCGGCCTTGCCGGGTTCTTGGAAGCGCAGCATGTAGAAGTCCTCACCGAACTTCTCCCGCCACCGCTGCGTGGGGCGGGTTCGGGCGCGGGGGATCGGCGGGACGGACAGGCCGGCGACGGCCCGGACCCGGTCCGGATGCAGCAGCGCGGTATGCCACACCACCATCGCACCCCAGTCGTGGCCGATGAACACCGCTTGTTCGGCACCGACGTGATCGAGCAGCGCGACCAGATCGCCGGTCAGCGCATGGATGTCATAGGCCTCGACGGCCTCGGGTGCCGACGATCCGCCGTAGCCGCGCTGATCGGGCGCGAGCACGTGATAGCCGGCCGCGGCCAGTGCCGGAATCTGATGTCGCCACGAATAGGCGAGTTCGGGAAAACCGTGCGCCAGGATCACCACCGGGGCGCCGGGATCGCCTGCTTGCAGCACCCGCAGCCGAACTCCGTCGCCGTCAACTAACTGTTCGGTTGGAGCGAGCACCGTGCCAGCCAAGCACAGCTTCATTCCGCCCGAAAGGGCCGATTCGGCGCACAGCGAACACCGATCAATGGTGGGCGGAAACCCTGGGGGCACTTGCCGACGTTGGTCTAGCGGTAGCCTGAACTATCCCAGCTGCGCATATCGGAAGGACCGGGCCGTAACGGCCGATGCTTGATGAACCGCAAAAACGTGATCCGCACACTCACGGTGATCGCCGTCGTGCTGCTGCTCGGCTGGTCGTTCTTCTATTTCAGTGACGACACCCGGGGCTACAAACCCATCGACACGTCGGTCGCGATGGCGCAGATCAACAAAGACAACGTCAACAGCGCGCAGATCGACGACCGGGAACAACAGCTGCGCCTCGAGCTCAAGAACGGCAACGGCGACACCGAGAACTCGAACAAGGTCATCACCAAGTACCCGACCGGGTACGCGGTCGACCTGTTCAACGCCCTGAGCGCCAAGAACATCAAGACCAACACCACCGTGAACCAGGGCAGCATCCTGGGCTCGCTGTTGGTCTACATGCTGCCGCTGCTGCTGCTCGTCGGTTTGTTCGTGCTGTTCTCCCGCATGCAGACCGGCGGCCGGATGGGCTTCGGCTTCGGCAAGTCGCGCGCCAAACAGCTCTCCAAGGACATGCCGAAGACCACCTTCGCCGACGTTGCCGGCGTCGACGAAGCGGTCGAAGAGCTGTACGAGATCAAGGACTTCCTGCAGAACCCGTCGCGGTATCAGGCGCTGGGCGCCAAGATCCCGAAGGGCGTTCTGCTCTACGGGCCGCCCGGCACCGGTAAGACGCTGCTGGCCCGTGCGGTCGCCGGTGAGGCCGGAGTTCCGTTCTTCACGATTTCGGGTTCAGACTTCGTCGAGATGTTCGTCGGCGTCGGTGCCTCCCGCGTGCGCGACCTGTTCGAGCAGGCCAAGCAGAACAGCCCGTGCATCATCTTCGTCGACGAGATCGACGCCGTCGGCCGCCAGCGCGGCGCCGGCCTCGGTGGTGGTCACGACGAGCGCGAGCAGACCCTGAACCAGTTGCTCGTCGAGATGGACGGCTTCGGCGACCGCCAGGGCGTCATCCTGATCGCGGCCACCAACCGGCCCGACATCCTCGACCCCGCGCTGCTGCGCCCCGGCCGCTTCGACCGCCAGATCCCGGTCACCAGCCCCGACCTCGCCGGCCGCAAGGCCGTGCTGCGGGTGCACTCCGCCGGTAAGCCGATGGCCCCCGACGCCGACCTCGACGGTCTGGCCAAGCGCACCGTCGGCATGTCCGGCGCCGACCTGGCCAACGTCATCAACGAGGCCGCGCTGCTGACCGCCCGCGAGAACGGCACCGTCATCACCGGCGCCGCGCTCGAAGAGGCGGTCGACCGGGTGATCGGCGGTCCCCGCCGCAAGGGCCGCGTGATCAGCGAGCTGGAGAAGAAGATCACCGCCTACCACGAGGGTGGCCACACCCTGGCGGCGTGGGCGATGCCCGACATCGAGCCGATCTACAAGGTGACGATCCTGGCCCGCGGCCGCACCGGCGGCCACGCCGTGTCGGTGCCCGAGGACGACAAGGGCCTGATGACCCGCTCGGAGATGATCGCCCGCCTGGTGTTCGCGATGGGCGGCCGCGCCGCCGAGGAATTGGTGTTCCGCGAGCCCACCACGGGCGCGGTGTCCGATATCGACCAGGCCACCAAGATCGCCCGCGCGATGGTCACCGAGTACGGCATGAGCGCCAAGCTGGGTGCGGTCAAGTACGGCACCGAGCACGGCGATCCGTTCCTGGGCCGCACGATGGGCACCCAGTCGGACTACAGCCACGAGGTTGCCCGCGATATCGACGACGAGGTCCGCAAGCTGATCGAGGCCGCCCACACCGAGGCGTGGGCGATCCTCACCGAGTACCGCGATGTGCTCGACACCCTGGCCGGTGAGCTCCTGGAGAAGGAGACACTGCACCGCAAGGAGCTCGAAGCCATCTTCGGCGACGTGAAGAAGCGGCCCCGCCTGACGGTGTTCGACGACTTCGGCGGGCGCATCCCCTCCGACAAGCCGCCGATCAAGACCCCGGGTGAGCTCGCCATCGAACGCGGTGAGCCGTGGCCCAAGCCGATGCCGGAACCGGCCTTCAAGAAGGCCATCGCCCAGGCCAGTGCGCAGGCACAGGCCGCCAACGGCGGCAACGGCAACGGCGCGCACACCAGCCCGCAGCCTGCCGCCCAGCCCGGCTCGACCCAGCCCGACTACGGGGCGCCCGCCGGCTGGCATGCTCCCGGCTGGCCGCCGCCGGGGCAACACCCGCAGGGTCCGCCGCCGCAGGGTGGTTACTGGTACCCGCCGCCGCAGGGGTGGGCACCGCCGGGCCCCCAGCAGGGCCAGCCCTATCCGCCCTATCAGCCGCAACCCGCACCGCGTCACGCGAGCCCTTCTCATGGGCCGCAACACGATTCGGGTGACGATAATGGCCGGTCGAAGGCACCGGACAACGGTTGATGACGAACGGAGCTTCGATGCCGCAGCCGAATTCGGTCACGTTGGACGCCCCGGTGTTCGATCAACCGCGGGCCGAAGCGGCCGTTCGTGAGTTGCTGATCGCGGTCGGAGAAGACCCCGACCGGCAAGGTCTGATGGACACCCCGGCGCGCGTCGCGCGGGCGTTCCAGGAGATGTTCGCCGGCCTGTACACCGATCCGGATGCGGTGCTGGAGACCACCTTTGACGAGCAGCACGATGAGCTCGTTCTGGTCAAGCAGATCCCGATGTATTCGACCTGCGAGCACCACCTCGTGGCGTTCCACGGCGTTGCGCACGTCGGTTACATCCCCGGCGAGGACGGCCGGGTGACCGGGCTGTCGAAGCTGGCCCGGGTGGTCGACCTGTACGCCAAGCGTCCGCAGGTGCAGGAGCGCCTGACGGGACAGATCGCCGACGCGATCATGCGCAAGCTCAAGCCGCGGGGCGTCATCGTCGTCGTGGAAGCCGAGCACCTGTGCATGGCGATGCGCGGTGTGCGCAAGCCTGGGGCCATCACCACGACGTCGGCGGTACGCGGACAGTTCAAGACCGACAAGGCATCCCGGGCTGAAGCACTGGAACTCATACTGCGCAAGTGAACGCCACTGGTGTGCAGGTGATGGGAGTCGTCAACGTCACCGATGACTCCTTCTCCGATGGCGGCCGCTATCTCGATCCGGCCCGCGCCGTGGAACAGGGACTGGCCCTGGCTGCCCAGGGTGCGGCCATCGTCGACGTGGGCGGTGAGTCCACTCGTCCGGGAGCGGTGCGCATCGACGCAGCGGTCGAGGCCGCACGCGTCGTCCCTGTCATCAAAGAGCTTGCGGCCCAAGGCATCACCGTGAGTATCGACACCATGCACGCGGCCGTCGCGGCCGCCGCGCTGGACAACGGCGCGAGCATCGTCAACGACGTCTCCGGCGGCAAGGCCGATCCGGACATGGCCCCGCTGATGGCCGAGGCCAAGGTGCCGTGGGTGCTGATGCACTGGCGCTCGGTGCGTGCCGAGCAGCCCCACGAGGTGCCGGACTACGTCGACGTGGTCGCCGAGGTGCGCGACGAGTTGCTGGCCGGTGTCGACTCCGCCATCGCCGCCGGCGTGGACCACGAGAACCTGATCATCGATCCGGGGCTCGGTTTCGCCAAGACCGCACAACACAATTGGGCCCTGCTGCACGCGTTGCCCGAATTCGTCGCGACCGGTATCCCGGTACTCGTCGGGGCGAGCCGCAAGCGATTCCTCGGTGCTCTGCTCGCGGACGCCGACGGGACCATTCGCCCGCCCGACGGTCGGGAGACCGCTACCGCCGTCATCTCGGCGCTGGCCGCCCGAGGCGGCGCCTGGGGTGTCCGGGTGCACGACGTGCAGGCCAGCGTGGACGCGCTGAAGGTCGTACAAGCCTGGGAGGCCACCGGTGGCTGATCGCATCGAACTGCGCGGGCTCACCGTCCGCGGCAATCACGGGG
Source organism: Mycobacterium sp. BK086 (assembly GCA_004362315.1). Taxonomy (GTDB): domain Bacteria; phylum Actinomycetota; class Actinomycetes; order Mycobacteriales; family Mycobacteriaceae; genus Mycobacterium. Next base: position 434,007 of record SNWL01000004.1, on the reverse strand, counting down.
TGTTCGACCACGAGCGCCGCGACGGGCAGGACTTCGTCATCGACATCACGGTGTGGATCGACCTGGCCGCGGCCGCCGCCAGTGACGACCTCGCTGACACCTACGACTACGGCACGCTGGCCCAGCGCGCCGCCGCCATCGTCGGCGGGCCCGCGCGCAACCTGATCGAGGCGGTTGCCGCCGAGATCGCCGAGGACGTGATGACCGACCAGCGGGTGCATGCCGTCGAGGTGGTCGTACACAAGCCCGACGCGCCAATCCCGTTGGCGTTCAAAGATGTTGCGGTGGTCGCCCGCCGGTCCCGGCGGGGCGGACGGGGCCAGATCGTCCCACTCGGAGGTAGTGCATGACGCGCGTGGTGCTGTCCATCGGCTCCAATCTCGGTGACCGCATGGCCCGGCTGCAGGCCGCCGTCGATGGTCTGGGCGGTTCGGTTCGCGCGCTGTCGCCGGTGTACGAGACCGACGCGTGGGGCGGCGTCGAGCAGGGCCCGTTCCTCAACGCGATCGTGGTCGCCGACGACGACGGGGCCGACGGCCACGAATGGCTGCGCCGCGCGCAGGCTCTGGAGAACGCCAATGGCCGTGTCCGCGAGCAGAAGTGGGGACCGCGCACCCTCGACGTGGATCTCGTCACCTGCCATGACGGCGACACCGAGGTGTTCTCTCGCGATGAAGGTCTGACGCTGCCGCATCCGCTGGCCCACCTGCGTGCGTTCGTGATGGTGCCCTGGCTGGCCGTCGACCCCGACGCCGACATCACCGTGGCCGGCGAATCCCAGCGTGTCGACCGGCTGCTGACCGAACTCGATCCGGTCGACCGTGACGGTGTCCGGCTGACCGGCCTGGTGCTGCGGTTGGACGCCTGATGGGGCCGACCCGCAAACGCGACCTCACCGCCGCGGTCGTCGGCGTCGCGATCCTGGCCTACCTGCTGGTGCACATCCTGTACCACTACTTCCCGCCGATCACGGCGTGGACCGGGCTGTCCCTGCTGGCTGTCGCCGCGCTCGAGGCCGCCTGGGCGGTGTCGGTGCGGACCAAGATCCGCGAGGGCCAGATCGGCGTCGGCGGCGGACGGCTGCACCCGCTGACCGTCGCGCGCAGCGTGGTGGTCGCCAAGGCGTCGGCATGGGTCGGCGCGCTGATGCTGGGGTGGTGGATCGGCGTGCTGGTGTACCTGTTGCCGCGCCGCACCGAGCTGCGGGTGGCGGGGGCGGACACCCCGGGTGCGGTCATCGCCGCCGTGAGCGCTCTGGCGTTGGTGGCCGCGGGCCTGTGGCTGCAGCATTGCTGCAAGTCGCCCGGCGACCCGACCGACGACCCCGACGCCGGCTCCAACTAGCTCCAGCAGGCGAATCGCCGCAGCTCGACGACACGCGGACGGACATCGCGCGGGTACAGTCAGCCCATGACCGTTCTGTCCCGCGGCGCCAAGAATCGGCGCGGCGGCCGCAGGCCGGGTTGGCTGCTCTTGACGGTGTTGCTGGTCCTTGCCATTGCGGCCAGTTGCGCATTGGTCTTCACCAACCGCCCCGAGTTGCTGAAGCTGGCGGTCATTCTGTCTGTTTGGGCCGCGGTGATCGGGGCCTTCGTGTCCGTCATGTATCGCAGGCAGAGCGATATCGACGCCGCCCGAGCTCGCGACCTGAAACTGGTCTACGACCTGCAGCTCGACCGTGAGATCTCGGCCCGCCGTGAATACGAGCTGAGCGTCGAATCGCATCTGCGCCGTGAGCTGGCCAACGAGATTCGCGCACAGGCCGCCGACGAGGTGGCCGCCCTGCGCACGGAGTTGGCCGCGTTGCGGGCCAACCTGGAGGTCCTGTTCGACGCCGACCTCGGCGACCGGCCCGCTCTCGAGGGTGATCGCGCGGCCGACTGGACCCGCGACACGACGACCATGCCGCCGGTGCCCGGGCGTGTCGAGAGCAGCCGGATCACCCCGCCGCGGGCCGAGGACACCGGAAGCCGTCCGGTCACCGCGGAGAATCCGATCATCGACGTCCCCGAGGAACCGCTCGTCGCGTCGCCGCCGCCGCAGCCCGACGCCCCGCGCCGTCGTCGCCGTGCGGAGCCCGAGCCTGTGCCGGGAGGTACGCACCGGCGGCCTTCGGAAAACGGTGAACCGATCGCGCCACCGGCCGAACGGCCGTTCGCGCCACCACCACCGCAGCCACGTCCGGAACCGCAGTCCGACGTCGCGGCCGCTGCCGCCGCCCTGGCGGCGGAGCCGCCGGTGCAGCGCACCGCTTCCGAGGCGCCGGAATGGCGCCCGGTCCAGGCCGACGGTCATTGGCTGCCACCGGGCGCACCGGGCAGCAACTGGGTGGCGAACTCCGACAGCGGAATCGTCGTGCCTTCGGCCGCCACCGCGCCGGCCGCCGCCGAGGAGTCGCCGCGCGGCAGGCATTGGACCCCGCCGCAGGAGGCGCCGGCCCCCGAACCGGAACCGCAACCCGAGCCCCAGCCCGTCGCCCCGCGCGCCCGCCATTCGGTCGGGGGCACCGGCTACGGCCAACAGGCCGCGGAGACGCCACCACCGCCGGCCCGGCATCGCGATGCCGGTGAGGAAGAGCCGCGATCCAGGGCCGCCCGGGACGGCTCGCAGACCGGCGGCCAGTCCGTCGCCGACCTGCTGGCCCGGCTACAGGCCAACGGCAACAGCGGTGGCGGCGGTCGCCGCCGTCGGCGTGAGGACTGACACACCTGGTCAGAGCCCGGCTGCGGCCGGGTTAGTCTTGTCGGGACCGTCCGGTACCTGACTCAGGACTGGAACGAACACACTCATTGACGTCAGCGAGGTCGTCTACGGTGGGGACCCCCAGCGGCTTGCGCCCGGCCCGGCTCAAGGTCGGCATCGTCTCGGCCGGCCGCGTCGGCACCGCGCTCGGTGTCGCGCTTGAGCGCGCCGAGCATGTCGTGGTGGCCTGCAGCGCGATCTCGACGACCTCGCGGCGCCTGGCCGAGCGACGGCTGCCCGATACCGAGATCCTGCCGGTGCCCGACGTCGCCGACCGGGCCGAGCTGCTGCTGTTGACCGTGCCCGATTCCGAATTGCCCGGCTTGGTCAACGGCCTGGCGGCCACCGGTGCGGTGCACCGCGGAACGATCGTGGTGCACACCTCCGGCGCCAACGGGGTCGGCATCCTGACGCCGCTGGCCGAGCAGGGCTGCGTCCCGTTGGCCATTCACCCGGCGATGACGTTCACCGGCGCCGACGAGGACATCGTCCGGCTGGCCGACAGCTGTTTCGGGGTCACCGCGGCCGACGAGATCGGCTACGCGATTGCCCAGTCGCTGGTCCTGGAGATCGGCGGCGAGCCGTTCGGGGTGCGCGAAGATTCGCGAACGCTTTATCACGCGGCTTTGGCCCACGCGAGCAACCACCTCGTCACGGTGCTGGCCGACGCCCTGGACGCGTTGCGCGCCTCGCTGTCCGGGCAGGAGCTGCTCGGACAAGAACTCGTGGTCGACGCTCCCGGTGGTCTGGCCGAACGAATCATCGGTCCGTTGGCCCGTGCCGCGCTGGAGAACACCTTGCAGCGCGGCCAGGCGGCGCTGACCGGACCGGTGGCGCGTGGCGATGCCGCCGCCGTCGCCGGTCACCTCGCCGCCCTCGATCACGTGGATTCCGAACTAGCACAAGCCTATTGCGCGAACTCGCTGCGTACCGCCCAGCGTGCGCATGCTCCCGAGGAGGTTGTTGAGGTGTTGACCAACTGGTCAGGGCAAGGACCGCGACGATGACCCCGGGCCCGCAATTCACCGCCGGAACGCTCAATGTGTACTCGGCCCCCGCGGCGGTTTCCGACGTCACCCGCGCGCTGCGGCACACCGGGCGTCGGGTGATGCTGGTGCCGACGATGGGTGCATTGCACGACGGCCACCTGACGCTGGTGCGGTCCGCCAAGCGGGTGCCCGGCGCGGTGGTCGTGGTGTCGATCTTCGTGAATCCCTTGCAGTTCGGGCCCAGCGAGGATCTCGACGCCTACCCGCGCACGCTGGACTCCGATCTCGACCTGTTGCGCGCCGAAGGTGTCGAGGTGGTGTTCACACCCAACGTGTCGGCGATGTACCCCGACGGCCCGCGCACCACGGTGCACCCGGGACCGCTGGGAGCCCAGCTCGAAGGTGCTTCGCGGCCAGGGCATTTCGCCGGCATGTTGACCGTCGTCCTGAAGCTGCTGCAGATCGTGCGGCCGGACCGGGCGTTCTTCGGCGAAAAGGACTACCAGCAGCTGGCGCTGATCCGGCAGATGGTCGACGACCTCAACGTCGACGTACGTGTCGTCGGGGTGCCCATCGTGCGGGAATCCGACGGCCTGGCCATGTCGTCGCGCAACCGCTACCTCACGCCCGAGGAACGCGAACAGGCAGGCGCACTGTCGGCGGCGCTGCTGGCCGGAATGTACGGTGCGGCAGGCGGAGCCGACGCGGCGCTGGACGCGGCCCGTGCGGTCCTCGACGAGGTGCCCGCCTTCGAGGTCGACTATCTGGAAGTGCGCGGCCCGAAACTGGAGCCCGCCCCCGCCTACGGCCCGGCCCGGCTGCTGGTCGCCGCCCGGCTCGGCGCCACCAGGCTGCTGGACAACATCGCCATCGACCTGTCCACCGACACCGCCCCGCCCGGCGGCCGCAACGGTGAGCACAACGAAATCACTTGGAGGAACTGATGTTCCGAACGATGCTGAAGTCCAAGATCCACCGCGCCACGGTGACGCATGCCGACCTGCACTACGTGGGATCGGTGACCGTGGATGCCGACCTGATGGACGCCGCCGACCTGCTCGAGGGTGAGCAGGTGACGATCGTCGACATCGACAACGGTGCGCGGCTGGAAACCTACGTGATCACCGGGCAGCGTGGCACCGGAGTAATCGGAATCAACGGTGCGGCAGCCCATCTGGTCCATCCAGGCGATCTGGTCATCCTGATCGCCTACGGCGTGATGGAGGATGCCGAGGCGCGGGCCTATCGGCCGCGCGTGGTGTTCGTCGACGCCGACAACCGGCAGATCGACCTCGGTGACGACCCGGCGTATGTGCCCGATGACGTGACCGATCTGCTGTCGCCCCGGACGGTGGGTTAGCCGTGCTGCTGGCCATCGATGTCCGCAACACCCACACCGTCGTCGGGTTGATCTCCGGATCCGGAGATCATGCGAAAGTGACGCAGCAGTGGCGGATTCGCACGGAGCCCGAGGTGACTGCCGACGAGCTTGCGCTCACCATCGAGGGACTGATCGGCGACGACTCCGAGCGCCTCACCGGCGCTACCGGGCTGTCCACCGTCCCCTCGGTCATGCACGAGGTGCGGGTCATGCTCGACCAGTACTGGGCAGGGGTGCCGCACGTTCTCATCGAGCCCGGGGTGCGCACCGGGATCCCGCTGCTCGTCGACAATCCCAAAGAGGTCGGCGCCGACCGGATCGTCAACTGCTTGGCCGCCTACGCCAAGTTCTCCTCCGCCGCGATCGTGGTGGATTTCGGCTCGTCGATCTGCGTCGACGTGGTATCGGCCAAGGGTGAATTCCTCGGCGGGGCAATCGCTCCCGGCGTTCAGGTGTCCTCGGATGCGGCAGCCGCGCGATCGGCGGCCTTGCGGCGCGTCGAACTCACCAGGCCGCGGTCGGTGGTCGGCAAGAACACCGTGGAATGCATGCAGGCCGGGGCGCTGTTCGGATTCGCCGGCCTGGTGGACGGATTGGTGAATCGGATCCGCGAGGACGTCGACGGCTTCGCCGGTTCCGATGTCGCGGTGGTGGCCACCGGTCATTCAGCTCCGCTGATGCTGCCCGATCTGCACACCGTGCAGCACTACGACCAGCACCTCACCCTCGACGGGCTGCGAATGGTGTTCGAACGCAACCGGGACAACCAGCGCGGCCGGATCAAATCGGCGCGCTAGAAAAAGGTCCGCACCAATTCGGTCACCTGGCCGTGCTCCTCGAGCACCGGGATCAGCTGCCACTTGTCGAACACCGTGCACGGGTGCGACACCCCGAACGAAATCCAGCTGCCGACCTCCACGACCTCTTCGGCGGCCGGCGACAGCGACAGGAACGCGTGCTGGTCGTTGAGCTTGACCACCCGGCAGTCCGTCAGCGCGCCGTCCACCCAGCCTGATCCATCCCGAAGTCGTTGCGGGACAGGCAAATCCTGATCGAACGACACATCGCGGCGGCCCATCGTCAGCAATGCCAGACCGGGCTCGGGCCGCGAGCACACCTGCGCCCACACGGCCATCGCCGCGACGAACCCGCCGGGCGCAGCCCCCGGCCTGGTCAGCGGCGAGGTCCGCAGGTACAGCCCGTCGTCGTTGGTCAGATACGCACCGCTGCGCAGGATCGTGCGCCACGGTCCTGTCAGCACCTGTGCCACCAGATCGAAATGCGTACTGCCACCGGCTGTTACGATCACTTCGGGCGCCTCACAGCGCGGGGCGAGCCGGGCGGCGACCGCCCGCACCCACGTCAGGTACTCGCGCACCGGCGCCGCGCCGGCCTCCGAGACGTCGTGGCCGAGGGCGGCCTCATAGCCGGCCACCCCGACCAGCCGAAGCCGCGGACTGGCCAGCGCCGCCGTGGCGACCGCGTCGGCGGTGGCGTCGTCGCGGCAGCCGGTGCGCGTTCCCGTCGCGCCGAGCTCGACGCAGACGTCGACGGGCCGGCGGGCCGAGGCGGCCTGCAGCGCGGAAGTCATCAGCTCGACCCCGCGAACCGAGTCCACCCAGCAGATCAGCCGGAAATCGGCGTCGTCGTCGAGTTCGGCTGCCAGCCAGGCCAGCCCCGCGGCGTCGACCAGTTCGTTGGCCAGCACCACCTCGCGCACCCCGAATGCCCGGTACGTCCGCACCTGACTGATCGTGGCCGCCGTCACCGCGCACGCGCCGGCCTCGAACTGGCGGGCCAGTAACTGCGGAGACATATGCGTCTTGCCATGCGGTGCCAGCTCGACACCGTGCCGCGAGCACCAGTCGGCCATCGTGGCCAGGTTGTGGCTCAGCGCCTGCTCGGACAGGACACACACCGGTCCCAGCGGCCCGGCGTCGAACAGATCGGGCGCGGCGGCGCAGATTTCTGTGGCGGTCAGGCCCGCCCACGCGGCAGGCAACCCCTTGTATCGCAAGTCCACCCGCTCGTCGGCCAGGGCTGCCACCGCGGCCGCGTTTATGAGGGACTTCATGACCTCATTTAAGCTGGCACGTCGTGAGCTCTGCAGATACTCCGGATACCGACCACGCGGGCCCAGACGTCCCCGAACAGTTCCGGATCCGCCAGGGCAAGCGCGAGGCCCTGCTGGCCGACGGAAAAGATCCGTACCCCGTCTCGGTGCCGCGCACCCATTCGCTGGCGCAGATCCGCGCCGGCTACCCCGACCTGGCCGCCGACACCACCACCGGCGACCTCGTCGGCGTCGCTGGCCGGGTGGTCTTCGCCAGGAATTCGGGCAAGCTGTGCTTCGCCACGCTGCAGGAAGGCGACGGCACCCAGCTGCAGGCCATGATCAGCCTGGCCGGTGTGGGCGAAGAAGCGCTGGAAGCCTGGAAGGCCGAGGTCGACCTCGGCGACATCGTGTTCGTGCACGGCGAGGTGATCAGCTCACGCCGCGGCGAGCTCTCGGTTCTGGCCGACTCCTGGCAAATGGCCAGCAAGGCGTTGCGCCCGCTGCCCGTCGCCCATAAGGAGATGAGCGAGGAATCCCGGGTCCGGCAGCGCTACGTCGACCTCATCGTGCGTCCGCAGGCCCGTGAGGTGGCCCGCCAGCGCATCGCCGTCGTGCGCGCGGTTCGCCATGCGCTGGAGCGCCGCGACTTCCTCGAGGTCGAGACCCCGATGCTGCAGACGCTGGCCGGCGGGGCGGCGGCCCGGCCGTTCGTCACCCATTCCAATGCCCTCGACGCGGACCTGTACCTGCGGATCGCTCCGGAGTTGTTCCTCAAGCGCTGCGTCGTCGGCGGGCTGGAGAAGGTTTTCGAGCTGAATCGGAACTTCCGAAACGAAGGTGCGGATTCCACACATTCACCGGAATTCTCGATGCTCGAGACTTATCAGGCTTGGGGAACGTATGACGATTCGGCGATCGTCACGCGCGACGTTATTCAAGAAGTGGCGGATGAGGCTATCGGGACTCGGCAAGTGCCATTGCCGGACGGGACTATCTATGACATCGACGGTGAATGGCCGTCGATTCAAATGTACCCGTCGTTGTCCGAAGCTCTCGGTGAAGAGATCACCCCCGACACATCGTTGGAATACCTACTCGCTATTGCCGACCGTCTCGACATCGAGATCCCGCGGGATCGCGGCTACGGGCACGGCAAGCTCATCGAAGAACTGTGGGAGCACACCGTCGGCGACCACTTGTGGGCCCCGACATTTGTCAAGGATTTCCCGGTCGAGACCACACCGCTGACCCGGCAGCATCGCAGTATTCCTGGCGTGACCGAGAAGTGGGATCTGTACGCGCGCGGAATGGAGTTGGCGACGGGCTACTCCGAACTCGTCGATCCGATTGTTCAGCGCGAACGCTTCGAGGCCCAGGCCAGGGCGGCGGCCGCCGGCGATGACGAGGCGATGGCACTCGACGAGGATTTCCTGGCGGCGATGGAGTATGCGATGCCGCCGACCACCGGAACCGGAATGGGTATCGATCGCCTGTTGATGGTTCTCACCGGCTTGTCAATTAGGGAAACGGTTTTGTTCCCGATTGTTCGCCGGCATGGCTGAAGTGCACCGATCCAAAGCTTGTTGAATGCCGTGTGCCAATGTGGCAGATTGGTGGCACAGTGTTTGAAGACGCCCAACTAGCGGCTGTTGTGGCGCAGGATTAAGGATTCAGTGAGGCAATGGCCAAGAAAGTAACCGTCACTCTCGTCGATGATTTCGACGGGGCAGGCGCCGCCGATGAAACGGTCGAATTCGCGCTCGACGGTGTGAGCTATGAGATCGATCTTTCTTCGAAGAATGCTCAGAAACTCCGCAACGATCTCAAGCAGTGGGTCGAGGCCAGCCGCCGTGTCGGTGGCCGCCGCCGGGGCCGCTCGGGTCCGGCCGGCCGAGGTCGTGCTGCCATCGACCGGGAGCAGAGCGCCGCGATCCGCGACTGGGCTCGCCGCAACGGTCACAAGGTGTCGACCAGGGGACGCATCCCGGCCGACATCATCGACGCCTTCCACGCCGCCACCTAGATCCGGACGGGCCGCCAGCGCCCTCTCTCCGGCAAATCCGCCCATCGCGCCCATTTCGGGCGCCGGCGGAGTTCGCTTGCGGCGAAGTGGCCGTCGGCCATTACTGGAAACGTTTCGGCGCCTAGCTGCGTTGGTGTGCTAGGTCCGCACCGCTAGGGACGCGGTATGGGTGGGCAAGGGAGGACGCCTCCCGGGGCCTCCCATTAGAGTGGACGGCAGGTACGTGGTGACTACCGCTGTACCTAATCGTGATGGAGAGCAGGTAACCGACGATGTTCGAGAGATTTACCGACCGTGCCCGCAGGGTCGTCGTCCTGGCTCAAGAAGAAGCCCGGATGCTCAACCACAACTACATCGGGACCGAGCACATCCTGTTGGGCCTCATTCATGAGGGTGAAGGCGTAGCCGCCAAGTCGCTGGAGTCGCTGGGCATCTCACTCGAAGGTGTTCGCAGCCAGGTCGAGGAGATCATCGGCCAGGGCCAGCAGGCGCCGTCCGGGCACATCCCGTTCACCCCCCGCGCCAAGAAGGTGCTTGAGCTCAGCCTGCGCGAGGCGCTGCAGCTCGGCCACAACTACATCGGCACCGAGCACATTCTGCTCGGCCTGATCCGTGAGGGCGAGGGCGTGGCCGCCCAGGTGCTGGTGAAGCTCGGCGCCGAACTGACCCGGGTGCGGCAGCAGGTCATCCAGTTGCTGTCCGGCTATCAGGGCAAGGAGACCGCGGAAGCCGGCACCGGCGGCCGCGGCGGCGAGTCCGGCAACCCGTCCACGTCGCTGGTCCTCGACCAGTTCGGCCGCAACCTCACCGCGGCCGCCATGGAGGGCAAGCTCGACCCGGTCATCGGCCGCGAGAAGGAAATCGAGCGGGTGATGCAGGTGCTGAGCCGGCGCACCAAGAACAATCCCGTGCTGATCGGTGAGCCCGGCGTCGGTAAGACCGCCGTGGTGGAGGGCCTGGCCCAGGCGATCGTGCACGGCGAAGTTCCCGAGACGCTCAAGGACAAGCAGCTCTACACCCTCGACCTCGGGTCGCTGGTGGCCGGCAGCCGCTACCGCGGTGATTTCGAGGAACGCCTCAAGAAGGTGCTCAAGGAGATCAACACCCGCGGCGACATCATCCTGTTCATCGACGAGCTGCACACGCTCGTGGGTGCGGGTGCCGCCGAAGGCGCGATCGACGCCGCATCGATCCTCAAGCCCAAGCTGGCCCGTGGCGAGCTGCAGACGATCGGTGCCACCACCCTCGACGAGTACCGCAAGTACATCGAGAAGGACGCCGCCCTGGAGCGCCGGTTCCAGCCGGTCCAGGTCGGTGAGCCGACGGTGGCGCACACCATCGAGATCCTCAAGGGCCTGCGCGACCGCTACGAGGCCCACCACCGGGTCTCGATCACCGATGCCGCGATGGTCGCGGCGGCCACCCTGGCCGACCGCTACATCAACGACCGGTTCCTGCCGGACAAGGCGATCGACCTGATCGACGAGGCCGGGGCGCGGATGCGTATCCGCCGGATGACGGCTCCGCCAGACCTGCGCGAGTTCGACGAGAAGATCGCCGACGCCCGCCGGGAGAAGGAGTCCGCGATCGACGCGCAGGACTTCGAGAAGGCAGCCAATCTGCGGGACCGCGAGAAGCAGCTGGTCGCTCAGCGTGCCGAGCGTGAGAAGCAGTGGCGCTCAGGTGATCTCGACGTCGTGGCCGAGGTCGACGACGAGCAGATCGCCGAGGTCCTCGGCAACTGGACCGGTATCCCGGTGTTCAAGCTGACCGAGGAGGAGACCACTCGGCTGCTGCGCATGGAAGATGAGCTGCACAAGCGGATCATCGGCCAGGAGGATGCGGTCCGTGCCGTGTCCAAGGCCATCCGGCGTACCCGCGCCGGCCTGAAGGATCCCAAGCGGCCGTCCGGCTCGTTCATCTTCGCCGGCCCGTCCGGTGTCGGTAAGACCGAGCTGTCCAAGGCGCTGGCGGAATTCCTGTTCGGCGACGACGACGCGCTCATCCAGATCGACATGGGCGAGTTCCACGACCGCTTCACCGCGTCGCGGCTCTTCGGTGCCCCGCCCGGATATGTCGGTTACGAAGAGGGCGGCCAGCTCACCGAGAAGGTGCGGCGCAAGCCGTTCTCGGTCGTGTTGTTCGACGAGATCGAGAAGGCCCACCAGGAGATCTACAACACCCTGTTGCAGGTCCTCGAGGACGGCCGTCTCACCGACGGTCAGGGCCGCACGGTCGACTTCAAGAACACCGTGCTGATCTTCACCTCCAACCTCGGCACCTCGGATATCTCCAAGGCGGTTGGTCTCGGCTTCACCCAGGGTGGCGGCGAGAACAACTACGAGCGGATGAAGCAGAAGGTCAACGACGAGCTGAAGAAGCACTTCCGCCCGGAGTTCCTCAACCGCATCGACGACATCATCGTCTTCCACCAGCTCACCAAGGACGAGATCATCAAGATGGTCGATCTCATGGTGGGCCGGGTGTCCAAGCAGCTCAAGACCAAGGACATGGAGATGGAGCTGACGGACAACGCGAAGGCCTTGCTGGCCAAGCGTGGCTTCGACCCGGTGCTGGGTGCCCGGCCGCTGCGCCGGACCATCCAGCGCGAGATCGAGGACGCCCTCTCGGAGAAAATCCTCTTTGAAGAGGTCGGTCCCGGTCAGCTGGTCACGGTCGACGTGGACAACTGGGACGGCGAAGGCGCCGGCGAGGACGCGAAGTTCACCTTCGTCGGTGGACCCAAGCCTGCCGAGCCTGTCGAGCTGGCCAAGGCCGGCACCGGCACCGCCAGCGAGTAGACGAACGACGAAAAGACCCCCGACATATGTCGGGGGTCTTTTCGTATTCACGATGAATCTCTAGTCTCTGCTCATGCTTGTGGTTACCACCAACGACATTCCGGGCTGGGAGATCCAGCGGGTATGCGGCGAGGTCTTCGGTCTCACCGTGCGATCGCGCAATGCCTTCTCCCAGATGGGTGCCGGCTTCAAGAGCATGTTCGGCGGCGAGCTGCAGGGCATGACCAAGAACCTCGCCGAGAGCCGCAATGAGGCGATGAACCGGCTGATGAACGAGGCCCGCAACCGCGGCGGCAACGCGATCATCGGAATGCGGTTCGACACCACCGAACTCGGCGATGTCTGGACCGAGATCTGCGCCTACGGCACGGCCGTGCAGGCCGTCCCGGTCAGCGATGCCGCCAAGTACACCGCGCAGCAACTGGGTTACGGCGCCAGCTAAACCCGCTCGGGTATAACATCCTCGATGTAAGAGACGAGCCGAGGAATCTGGTGAAACTCCAGAACGGTCGCGCCACTGTTGACAGTCAGACCCGAAGCCCGTCAAGGTTCACATTTGGGACGCGCAGCTCCCTGAAAGGACTCCCATGACTACTCCGCAAACGCAGTCGGGCCGGTCTCGTGCCGTCGACCTGTCGGCCACCAAGGCCGTCGTCTGGCTCTCGCTGACCGCCTTCTTCGCGCTGCTGGTCCTCTACTTCGTCGGCGTCGATCAGGGCGCCACCTCGGTGTTCGGCGACAACATGTACATCCACGAATTCGTGCATGACGCCCGCCATCTGCTCGGCTTCCCCTGCCACTAGTCAGAGGAATCCAGCCAAACACATGGAAAAGTCAATAATCTGGCGCGGCATTCTGGCCGGCGCCCTTGCAGGCGTGCTCGGATTCATCTGGTCGAAGATCTTCATCGAACCGATCGTCGGCCGGGCCATCGATTTCGAGGACGGCACCGCCGCGGCACACGAGGCCATGGAGGCGTCGTCCGGCCACGGTCACGGTCACGGTCATGAAGAAGGCGGCGAGCTGTTCACCCGCGCCGTGCAATCCAACATCGGTATGGGGCTGGGCGTACTGCTCTTCAGCGTGGCGCTGGGCGCGTTGTTCGCCGTCGTCTTCTGCGTGGCGTACAGCCGGATCAGCAATGTGTCTGCTCGCAAGCTGGCGGTCCTGACTGCTGCCGCGATGCTCATCGCGCTGTGGGTGGTGCCCGCGCTCAAGTATCCGCCCAACCCGCCCGCGACAAGTCTCGAAGAAACCATCAAGCAGCGTGCACTGCTGTACATCCTGATGGTGGCGCTGTCCGCACTGTTGATGGTCGCCTCGGTCTACCTCGCCTTCCAGCTCACGCCCAAACTCGGTGCCTGGAACGCGACGCTGGCCGGCGGCGGCGCCTACATCGTCGCGGTGGCGATCGTCATGCTCATCCTGCCGACGATCAACGAGACGCCCGGCCCGATTGTCAACGACGCCGGGACGATCGTTTTTCCGGGATTCCCCGCGGCCGATCTGTACGAGTTCCGGCTGTATGCGTTGGGCACTCAGGTGATCGTCTGGGCGACGATCGGACTGTTCGGTGCGGCCATGCTGTCCAGGCTTCTCGACAGCAAGGAGCAGGAGCGCATCTCTGCGTGAGTGAGGTCGTCCGGCTGACCCTGGTGTCACACGCCATGACCGACGCCATGGCAGCCGGGCGATTTCCGGCCGACGAAGCGCTCAACGCGCTTGGCCGCAGCCAGCTTTCGGGACTCGACGTCGGTGCAGCCGACACGGTGCTGTGCGGGCCGGAGACCCGGACCCGTCAGACCGCCGACCTGCTCGGCTTGACCCCAATCGTGGATACCCGGCTGGCGGACCTGGATTGCGGTCAATGGCGCGGGCTGGGTCTCGACGAGGTGCAGCCCGTCCAGCTCACCCGCTGGCTCACCGAACCCGACAGCTGCCCGCATGACGGGGAGTCGATCGTCGAGCTGGTCGCCCGGGTACGCGGCTGGCTGGCCGATATCAGCCGGACGGCGGGCCGAACGGTGGCGACCACCCACCCCGCGGTGATTCGCGCGGTAATTCTCAATGCCCTGGATGCTCCACCGAAGTCGTTCTGGCGCATGGACATTGCGCCAGCCAGTCGCACCGCGCTGCATTTTCGCGGCGGGGCCTGGACGCTGCGATCAGCGGTAGCGGGGCAGTAGCCCGAAGACCTGCTTGATGATCGTCATCGCCCAGCCGCCGGCGGTGGCGCTGTGGAATCGGGGCCAGTTGAGTTGGAAGCTGACCACCCACGCCTGCCCGGTTCGGTCGACCGCATACCAGCTGAAGGTCATATCGCCGGGCAGGTTGCCGGCCTTGGCGGCGATGTAGGGCCATTCGGCGGGATCCAGGTCGATGCCGGAGGTTTCCGACATCACGTCCTTGACCGCAGCCGCGGGTCCGACAGCGTTGTGCTGTAGGGCGGCATGCACGCGGCAGATATCCTCGGCGCTGCCGTACCACTCCGCGCCGTAGGCCGACCCGGGCGCGTGTGAGCGATATGGATCTGGGTCATAGGGCCGGGAGTCGGCGTCGTGCAACAGTTTTGCGCGGTCGGCCGCCAGCGCGGCGGTCTTCCAGCTCTCCCGCACATCCGGATTTCCCCAGCCGATCGCGAACAGTTCCCGCATCGTTGGGAACGGGGTCATGCTCGCCGGGTCGTGATGGCCGGCGCCGGCCAGAGCTTCTTCGATGGCGTGGGTGCCCACGCGCCCGATCAGCAGATCGGTGGCCATGTTGTCGCTCGTGGAGATCATCTTGCCCGCCGCCTGGCGCACCGTGATCTGAGAACCGGGTGGCAGCTTGTCGAATCCGGACGTGCCGAGCTTCTTACCCTCCTCGGTGATGGTGAGCTTGTCATCCCACTTCAAAGTGCCTGCTGTGATCGCAGTTTCGACGGCAAAGAGCACGTAGGTCTTGAAAATCGAAGCCAGCGGCAGGGATTCAGCGGTGTTGGTGCCCGCCACCTTCTCGCAGCGGCCGTCGTCGACCTTCGACACCTGCCATGAGTAGCGGGCGCCGGTGCGGCTCAGCGCCGTGTCGACGTCCTGCCACGAATCGACCTTGGGTGTCTCGGTGTTGACGACGAAGCGGCTGACGAACGTGTCGTCGCCGATCCGCAGGTCGATGTCCTGGCGGGCGCCATAGGACGTCAGCAAGTGCAGGGTGGCGACGTTGGCGCCGATGTCGACGCCGGCCAGCGTGTAGGGCCGGTCCCACCACAGCGAGTCCATGCTGTGCGCGACCGGATCCACCATCTCGGGGGTGGCCAGGGTTTTGACGTTGTCGTTGCCGATCGGCCAGTCCGAGTTCAGCATGTCCATGACTTGCTTGGCCCGCACGCCGGTGGCGGTGTTGAGGTCGATGCGGACACCCGCGCCGGCGTTGGCCGGTGGCGTGGGTGCCGGTGCGCAGCTGGTTGCCAGGGCGGCGGCGGATGCGATGACGGTGGCCAGTGCCACCGCGCTGCGGCGCGCCCGGCGCGCGCTACGCCTTGGAGCCGGTCCCGGCAACGTCCAACACAACCTCGAACTCCAGCAGATGGGCACCCTTGGCCACCGGGTTGGCGCGTTCACCGGCGTGCGCGTGGATCGCGGGTCCGGTGGCCCACGCCTGGAAGGCCTCCTCGGACTCCCAGGTGGTGACCACGAAGTAGCGGTCCTCGCCCTTGACCGGCCGCAGCAGCTGGAACCCCAGGAATCCCGGCTGGTTGTCGACGGCGTGGGCGCGGTTGGCGAACCGCTTCTCCAGCTCGGGGCCGGCACCCGGTGGAATCTCGATTGCGTTGATCTTCACCACGGACATGGCGCAAGGCTACCGCGCCCACCGGGGCCGGTGAACGACCGCGCAAGATGAAGCGGTGAGCACCGAATCGCTGACGCATCGGGGTGGCAGCGGCCGCCCGCTGGTGTTGGTGCACGGCTTGATGGGCCGTGGCACCACGTGGTCGCGGCAGGTGCCGTGGCTGACCCGGTTCGGCGCGGTCTACACCTACGACGCGCCCTGGCATCGCGGCCGTGATGTCGAGGATCCGGAGCCCGTCAGCACCGAGCGTTTCGTCGCCGACCTCGAACATTCGGTGGCAGGCCTTGGTGATCCGGCGATCCTCGTCGGGCATTCGATGGGTGGTCTGCACTCATGGTGCCTGGCCGCGCAGCGGCCCGATCTGGTGCGCGCGCTCGTCGTGGAGGACATGGCGCCCGACTTCGTCGGCCGCACGACCGGCCCGTGGGAGCCGTGGGTGCATGCGCTGCCGATCGAATACTCCACTGCCGAACAGGTTTACGACGAGTACGGCCCGATCGCCGGACGCTATTTCCTCGAGGCGTTCGACCGAACCGCGACGGGCTGGCGGCTGCACGGGCTGCCCGCCCGCTGGATGGAGATCGCCGCGCAATGGGGGACCCGCGACTACTGGCAGCAGTGGCAGGCGGTGCGCGCGCCGGTGTTGCTCATCGAGGCTGGTGACTCGGTGGCACCGCCCGGGCAGATGCGCACGATGGCCGAACTCGCCGCCGATGCCCGCTATGTCCATGTGCCTGGGGCGGGTCACCTCGTGCACGACGACGCCCCGGACCGCTACCGGGAGGCCGTCGAGGGGTTCTTAGCGGCGCTCCCCGAGGGCGCCTGACGAGGGCCACACCGGATGCTGTTCGAACCGGGTTCGCATGGCGTCGAGATCGTGGCTGATCCGGCGCACGTCGGCGTCGTCGGCGAACAGGGGACCGACCATCGGCGCGCTCACCCGGAATTGATCGGCATGCAGCCGGAGTTTCTTCAAGAATGCGATCAATGTGGTCATGGCAGTAATGCTTCGTGAGAAAAGATCCCGCCAACAGTGGCAGTACTGACCCGGTGAGATAAAATCCTGCCATGCCTTTGAAGAGTGTCTCCGCGTTGGTTCTCGAGGGCCTCGCGGTCTTCGAGTTCGGGGTGATCTGCGAGGTCTTTGGCATTGACCGCTCTGGTGACGGCGTGCCCAACTTCGATTTCAAGGTGTGCGGTCCAGAACCGGGAAAGCCGCTGCGCACCAGCGTCGGCGCCACATTGGTGCCCGACCATGGCCTCGACGCACTGATGGGTGCCGACGTGGTCGCGGTATCGGCGGTCACCGGACCTGTCGAGGCCTACCCGCCCGAGGCGCTGGAGGCGCTGCGGGCAGCCCACGCCGCCGGGTCGACGATCCTGACCGTGTGTTCCGGCGCGTTCGTCGCGGGGGAGGCGGGGCTGCTCGACGGGCGCCGCTGCACCACGCACTGGATGCACGCCGAGGATCTCGCTCTTCGCTATCCGACCGCGATCATCGACCGCAACGTGCTGTTCGTCGACGACGGCGATCTGGTGACCAGCGCGGGTACCGCGGCGGGTATCGACGCCAGCCTGCACCTGGTGCGCCGTGAACTCGGCAGCACGATCACGAACAAGATCGCGCGACGGATGGTGGTGCCTCCCCAGCGCGACGGCGGCCAACGGCAGTACATCGATCAACCGATTCCGACGCGATGTTCGGAAGGCTTTGCCCCGCAACTAGATTGGATTCTGTCCAACCTCGACAAGCCGCATACGGTGGCCAGCATGGCGCGGCGGGCCAACATGTCGGCGCGCACCTTTGCCAGGCGCTTCGTCGAGGAGGCCGGCACCACCCCCATGCAGTGGGTCACCGATCAGCGGGTGCTCTACGCGCGCCGGATGCTCGAGGAAACGGATCTGGACGTCGACCGGATCGCCGAGCGGGCCGGCTTCGGAACCGCCACACTGCTGCGCCACCACTTCCGCCGGATCGTCGGCGTCACACCGTCGGACTACCGGCGCCGCTTCGCGCGTTCTGCCTAGTCACCTTCGCCGGCAAGGGCGAACCGGCCGTCGGCGGTCTGCTCTACCAGCCCGTCGACCAGCAGCGAATCCAGCGCGCGATCCCGCTGTGCGGTGTCGGTCAGCCAAGCGACATCCAGCTGCGGGCGCGTCACCGGCGACGAGCTGGCGCGCAGCACGTCCAGCAGCCGCCCGCGCACCTGACGGTCGGTGCCCGCGTACTTCTGCGTCGGCCGCGGCGCGGTGGTGGCCGGCGGATGACCGGCCGCCCGCCAGGCGCAGACGCTCAGCGGGCAGATCCCGCATTTGGGCGACCGGGCCGTGCACACCGTCGCGCCGAGTTCCATCAATGCGGCTGAAAACACCGGAGCCGTAGCATCTTTGGGCAGCATCGCGGCGACGTCGGCGAGATCGCGCGTCGCCGACGGGTTATCGGCGTCGGCCAGTCCGTGCACCGCGCGCGCGACCACCCGGCGCACATTGGTGTCCACCACCGGCACGCTCTGCTGATAGGCGAAACAGGCGACAGCCCGGGCGGTGTACGTGCCGATGCCGGGGAGGGTCAGCAGCACGTCGACATCGTCGGGCACCTGATCGTCGTGGTCGGTGGCGATCGCGATCGCGCATTCGTGCAGCCGCTTGGCCCGCCGTGGGTAACCCAGCTTGCCCCAGGCCCGCAGCACGTCGGCGGCGCTGGCAGCGGCCGTCGCCGACGGTGTCGGCCAGCGCGCCACCCAGTCCAGCCAGATCGGAGCCACCCGGGCGACCGGAGTCTGCTGCAGCATGAACTCGCTGACCAGGATCTGCCAGGCCGTCACGTCGGGCTCACGCCACGGAAGGTCGCGACGGGCGCGGGCGTACCAGTCGACCAGTTCAGTGGAATCGATGCTCATCGCATCGCGGCGAGGTCGACAGTGCAGAATATGGGCCATGCCGAACACCAGCCCCATAACCGCTTGGAAGGCACTCAAAGAGGGTAACGAGCGATTCGTCGCCGGCCAGCCACAGCATCCCAGCCAGAGCATCGAGGACCGGGCCCGGTTGGCCACGGGTCAGACCCCGACCGCGGTCCTCTTCGGCTGCGGTGACAGCCGCGTCGCCGCTGAGCTGATCTTTGACCAGGGCCTCGGTGACATGTTCGTGGTCCGCACCGCGGGCCACGTCATCGACTCCGCGGTACTGGGTTCCATCGAGTACGCGGTCGGGGTGCTCAACGTCCCGTTGATCGCCGTGCTCGGCCATGACAGCTGCGGAGCGGTGAAGGCGACCCTGAGTGCACTCGACGAGGGGGAGATCCCCGGGGGCTACATCCGCGACATCGTCGAGCGGGTGACGCCGTCGATCCTGCTGGGCCGCCGCGATGGTCTGACCCGCGTCGACGAGTTCGAGGCCCGCCATGTCATCGAGACCGGTTCGCAGCTGATGGCCCGGTCCGCCCTCATCGCCGAGCGGGTGGCGGCCGGGACGCTGGCCATCGTCGGGCTGACCTACCACCTCGCGGACGGCAAGGTTGTGCTGCGCGAACACCTCGGCGATATCGGCGAATAACCACTTTTTCAGCTAGCGAACAAGGCGACACGCCGAGCGGGGTCGGACAACTCGCGGTGACCTGGGCTTACCGTGGAAACGTGCTGGATCTAGAACCGCGCGGACCTCTTTCCTCGCAAATCTATTGGCGACGCCGTGGCCTGGCGATCGGCATCGTCGTGGTGGTCGTTGCGATCGTTGTCGGAGTGGCCTTCATGATCTTCAGCGGTGGTTCCGACACCACGACCACCGCCAAGACCACCGCCGCTGCGGGCCCGCAGACCCCGCAGCCGGAGAACAAGACTCCCGTCGTCGCGCCGCCACCGCCGGCCGCAGGCCCGTCTGGCCCAGTCTCGGCCTCGGTCGCGCCGACTCCGACCGCCGCCGTCGTGCCGCCACCGGTGTTGAAGGAAGGCGACGACTGCCCGGATTCCAACCTGGCGGTCAAGGGCATCACCAACCAGCCGCAGTACGCCATCGGTGATCAGCCGAAGTTCACCATGGTTGTCACCAACATCGGCCTGGTCGCCTGCAAGCGCGACGTGGGTGCGGCCGTGCTGGCAGCCTATGTGTACTCGCTCGACGGCAACCGGCTGTGGTCCAACCTGGATTGCGCGCCGTCCAACGAGACGTTGGTCAAGACATTCAACCCGGGTGAGCAGGTGACCACCGAGGTGACCTGGACGGGTATGGGGTCTGCACCGCAGTGCCCGCTGCCGCGCCAGCCGATCGGTCCCGGCACCTACAACCTGGTGGTCCAGCTGGGCAATCTGCGTTCGGCGACGGTGCCGTTCATTCTCGCCGACGCGCCACCACCGGGTGCTGTGCCGCCCGCTGGTGAGCAGCTGCCCGCCGGTGCCCCCGGCGAGGCACCGCCGCCCGCGCCGGCCGGCTGAACCTCTGGAGTCTTTGGCGCGCACCCTCGACGACCTGTGTCGATCGACGGGCGCGGTCGCGACCTTCCGTGCGGGTCTCAGCGGCCAGACACATCAGTGGGCGATGCGTTCGCCTACGGGAGACGTTCTCGCACAGACGTTTCGGGTGCACCGGGGCGGCCGGATACGGCGAACGCTGTGGACGTTGTGGAACATGGCGAACATGCACGTCGGTGACGACATCCACGTCGAACTCCGGGGTGCCGACGGTGTCGTGCTCGCGCGGGTGAGTTCGGACAACGACACCCCCGCGGTCGTCACGGTGCGCGACGAGTCCGGTGCGCAGGTGGCGAAAGTGGTGCGGGACAAGTCGACGCTGACGGTGTCCGGCCCCGACGATCAGCCGTTGGCCACGCTGGACATCAGCGACGACGGCCCGTGGCAGGCCGTGGATGCAGATGGCCGCGCCGTCGGGGAGCTGCTCGCCGGAAAGCCGGACCCGTCGCGCAAACCCAGCCTCGCGGAGTGGGCACTGTTCACCGACTTCGCACTCGACAAGGCCGCCCATCAGCAAGGCCAGCATCTGGGAATCCGGCGGGTGGTGCGGTATTCGTACGCGCCGCTGGTCGCGGGCCCGATGCCCGCCGGCCTGGCGCTGCTCCCGCTGGCGGCGGGGCTCGTCTACTAGACCAGCCGGTCGGCGATCGTCGACTCGGCCAGCTGCGACAGACCTTCGCGCACGTGCCGCGCCCACATCGCGCCGATGCCCTCGACCGACTGCAGGTCGGTGGCGCTGGCCGCCAACAGGCCCTGCAATGAGCCGAAGCGCCGAACCAGCAGATCGACGTGGGCGAACTGCAGACGCGGGATGCCCGCCATCGCCCGGTAGCCGCGCGCGCTGAGCGCGGAGTCCTGGGCCTCGGCCGTCGAGGGATATCCGAAGACCCGCGACAGCGCGGTGAAGTCCAGCAGCTCGGTATCCGACAGCGAGTCCAATTCGGCCAGCGTCGAGGCCACCTGTGCTTTGGACGGTGCGTCGGGGTTGGCGTGATAGTCGCGCATGATCAGCTCGCGCGCGGTGTCGTTGCCGCCGAGCAACTCCTCGAGCTGCAGCCGCAACTGCCGCCCGTCGGTTCCGAGTTCGACTGCGTCGTAATCGATTTCGAGACCGATTCGGCGGACCATCTCCAGCCGCTGAACAACGGTCATGACATCGCGCAGGGTGACGAAGTCCTCGATCTCGGCGGTGGACAGCTGCCGGGACACCTCGTCGAGACGGGCCTTGTAGCGTTCCAGCGTCGCGATGGCCTGGTTGGCCCGCGACAGGATGGTCGCCGAGTCGGCGACGACGTGCCGTTCGCCAGCGACGTAGACCGTCACGATGCTCATCGAGTGGCTCACCGAGATCACCGGATAGCCGGTCTGGATGGCGGCGCGTTCGGCCGAGCGGTGCCGGGTGCCGGACTCGTCGGTGGGGATCGTGGGATCGGGCACCAGCTGCACGTTGGCCCGCACGATCCGGCTGCCGTCGGTGGACAGCACCACGGCGCCGTCCATCTTGGAGAGCTCGCGCAGTCGGGTCGGGGCGTAGCGCACGTCCAGCGAGAACCCGCCGTCGCAGATCGTCTCGACCCGCTCGTCGTAGCCCAGCAGGATGAGTGCACCGGTGCGACCGCGCAGGATGCGCTCCAGACCGTCGCGCAGGGCCGTGCCGGGCGCCAGCCGCCCGATGGTCTCGCGCAGCGTGGCGGCCGACGACTGCGTCGAGCCGTTGGTGCGGTTGACGGTGCTCACAGCCACTTATTGTCCACGTCGTCCACGTCGTTACTCGACCCGTCCCGCCGAAGCTGCGTGACGACCTTGTCGTAGGGCCGTTTCGCGATCGTCAGCATGGTGCGCAACGCGTCCCCGATGGTGGCCGACTCGATGGCTTTGAAGCCCTTGGGCACCGTGCCGCAACCGACCGGCACCAGCGCCTCTTTGAAGCCCAGGCGGGCCGCTTCGGCCAGCCTGCGGTCCATCCCGGTGACCCGCCGCAGATCGCCGGCCAGGCCCACCTCGCCGATCACCACGGTCGAGGCGGGAAGCGGCAGGTCGGCGTAGGCCGACGCCATCGCCATCGCGACCGCGAGGTCCGATGACGGGTCCATCAACCGCATGCCGCCGACCGTGGACAGATAGATGTCGGTGGCGCTGACCTTGAGGTTGGCCCGGCGCTCGAGCACCGCGGCGATCATCGCTGCGCGTGAGCTGTCCACGCCGCTGACCGCGCGCCGCTGCGGCGCGTTCTCGGGGCGGTAGGCCAGCAGTGCCTGGATCTCGCCGATCAGCGGACGCTTACCGTCCAGTGCCACGGTGACCGCGGTACCGGGAACCGGGTTGGGACGCTCGTCGAGGAACAGGCCGGACGGATCGGAGACTCCCTGAATACCGTTGTCGTGCAACTGGAAACACCCGACCTCGTCGGAGGCGCCGAAGCGGTTCTTGACCCCGCGCACCATCCGCAGCGTCGAGTTGCGATCGCCCTCGAAGTGCAGGACCACATCCACCAGGTGTTCCAGCGACCGCGGGCCTGCGATCGCGCCGTCCTTGGTGACATGGCCGACGAGCACCAGAGCCACCCCGCTGGCCTTCGCGGCCGCGGTGAGTGCCGTCGTCACCGCGCGTACCTGGGTCACCCCGCCCACGACGCCGTCGGTATCACCGGCCGTCATCGTCTGAACGGAGTCGACCACTACCAGGCTGGGCTGCACGGCGTCGATGTGCCCCAGCACGGTGTGGACGTCGGTCTCGGCGGCCAGGAAGACCTCGTCGTGAGTGCAGCCGGTGCGTTCGGCACGCATCCGGATCTGGCCGGCCGACTCCTCGCCGGATACGTAGAGCGCGCGCCGCCCGGACGTCGCCCAGCGGTGCACCACCTCGAGTAGCAGGGTGGACTTGCCGACGCCGGGATCACCGGCCAGCAGGGCGACCGAACCGGGCACGACGCCGCCGCCCAGCACCCGGTCGAGTTCGCCAACTCCGGTGGGGAAGTGGCGGGTGCGATCGGGGTTGATGGAGCTGATCGGCACGGCCGGCGAGGACGGCACCACCGCGCGCTGCGCCGCGCCGCCGGTGGGCAGGCCCGCGACCTCGTCGACGGTGCCCCACGTCCCGCATTCCGGGCAGCGGCCGACCCATTTGGCCATCACATGGCGGCACTCTGAACAGCGGTATTGCGAACGCGCCTTGGCCACGCCGTGACGGTATCGGGTGGGTGTGACAGATCGGCGGATTAACCGACCGTGTCAGCTCCGCTAGTGGTGGCCGCCGACCGGATCGCCGTCCTGGCGCTCGGCGCCGCCCGCCGAGATCGGCACCGAGATGGTGGCCTGGCCGGACTTGTCGAAGTCGAACGTGAACTTGTAGGTCAGCCCGTTGGTGATCGGCTGGCTGAGCGTCACTTCGGCCTTGGTCGGCTGTGCGCTGCCCAGGGCGGCGGCCTCGGGCTGGCCGTCGGGGGTGCCGACGATCAGCGAGGTACCCGCAGGGATGGCGGTGGCGCCGGTGACGGCGACCGTTCCCACGTCGGTGCTGACGCTGACCAGCTTGTCGTTGGTGTCCGGGGACGTGTTTGCCGCCACGAAGACCAACTCGACGGTCTGGCCGGGCTTCAGGGCGTCACCAGACTGCACTGCCTGGATGTGGACGTTGCGCAGCGCCATGTTGCCGGCATTGCCGGTGGAGCCGTTGACGGCCGATTCCTGATCGGCGGTCTGCGAGATCTGTCCCGCGCCACAACCCGTCAGAATCAGGCCGCACGCAGCCAGGCCAGCGGATGCGGCCACGAGGCGATTCGTCAAGCGGTTCACAACAGTCTCCTGCTCGGCCTGTGCGGACGGCACCGTCGCGCCGCCTCGGTTCGACTATGCACAGTAGTAGGTAGTGCCGCGCGGCGGTAGCTGAGGGTTCATGGCGGTGTGACGGAAGTTCACAGAGCCGGTCCGGGCGGGGTGTGCTGGGGCCCCGAAAAGGCCCGCGTGTTGCACGCTTTCGTCACCCTGTCAACCCCCACTCTTCACCCGTGATGCCCCTGACCTGCATCGTTGTTCCACACGCTGTCGGCCCCCGTGCTAACATTGCAATGTGAAAGGGGCTCGAAACTGATGATTTTTAAGGTCGGAGACACCGTTGTCTATCCACACCACGGTGCTGCGTTGATCGAGGCCATTGAAACCCGGACCATCAAAGGCGAGCAGAAGGAATATCTCGTCTTGAAGGTTTCCCAGGGAGACCTCACCGTCCGAGTTCCCGCCGACAATGCCGAATACGTCGGTGTGCGTGATGTTGTCGGGCAGGAGGGCCTGGACAAGGTATTCCAGGTGCTGCGCGCCCCGCACACCGAAGAGCCGACCAACTGGTCGCGCCGCTACAAGGCCAATCTCGAGAAGCTGGCGTCCGGAGACGTCAACAAGGTCGCCGAGGTCGTGCGCGACCTGTGGCGCCGGGATCAGGAGCGCGGTCTGTCGGCTGGCGAGAAGCGCATGCTGGCCAAGGCTCGGCAGATCCTCGTGGGCGAGCTGGCCCTGGCCGAGAACACCGATGACGCCAAGGCCGAGACCATCCTCGACGAGGTTCTGGCCGCCGCGTCCTGACTGCCCTGAGGGGTTCAGTGACGGACACGGTCGCGGTCGTCACGGCCGCCGGTTCCGGTGAACGGCTGGGCGCGGGCATCCCGAAGGCATTCGTGGTTCTCGCTGGTAAAACCATGCTCGAACGCGCTGTCGACGGGTTACTCGCGTCCGGCGTCGTCGACCGTGTCGTGGTCGCCGCGCCATCCGATCGGGTCGAGGAGACCAAGCTGCTGCTCGACGGCCGCGCCGCCGTCGTCGAGGGCGGCCCGGAACGCCCCGAGACCGTCCGCCGTGCGTTGGACGCGATCGGCGAGCCGGAGTTCGTCCTCGTCCACGATGCCGCCCGGCCGCTGACGCCGGTCGAGCAGATCCAGCGAGTGGTCGCCGCCCTGCGGGAGGGCCAGCGAGCGGTCATCCCAGTACTCCCGGTCACCGACACCATCAAGGCCGTCGACTCCAACGGCGTCGTTCTCGGCACCCCGGAACGGTCCGGGCTGCGCGCCGTCCAGACCCCGCAGGGCTTCGAAACGGCGCTGATTCGCCGCGCCTACGAACGCGCGGGCGGCGCCACCGTCACCGACGACGCTTCGCTGGTCGAGTACCTGGGCACCCCGGTGTCCACCGTCGACGGCGACACCCTGGCCTTCAAGATCACCACGCCGCTGGATCTCCGGCTGGCGCTGGCCCTGCTGGACGCGTGATGATCCCGCGCGTCGGGCTGGGTACCGATGTTCATCCGATCGAGGCAGGCCGGCCGTGCTGGCTGCTCGGTCTGCTGTTCGACGGCGCCGACGGCTGCTCGGGCCACTCCGATGGCGACGTCGCCGTGCACGCGCTGTGCGACGCGCTGCTGTCGGCGGCCGGCCTCGGTGATCTGGGCACGGTCTTCGGCGTGGACCAGCCGCAGTGGCGCGGCGTCACCGGCGCCCAGATGCTGGCCCATCTCCGCGACCTGCTTGCCGCGGCGGACTTCACGGTGGGTAACGCGACCGTCCAGGTGATCGCCAACCGCCCGAAAGTGGGCCCGCGCCGGGAGGAGGCCCAACGGGTGCTCTCCGAGCTGCTGGGCGCGCCCGTGTCGGTGTCGGCAACCACCACGGACGGCCTCGGGCTGACCGGCCGCGGCGAGGGTATGGCCGCCATCGCCACCGCGCTGGTGGTGTCCGGATCAGCCTCGGTGCCAAATAACGCCGAATAGGCCGGTAAGCTGGCGCGTCGTGACCTCAACCGGCCTGCGGCTCCACGACACCTATACCGGTGCCGTCCGCGAATTCGTGCCGCTGCGTCCCGGCCACGCCTCGATCTATCTGTGCGGTGCGACCGTGCAGGGCTTACCGCATATCGGCCACGTCCGTAGCGGTGTCGCGTTCGACGTCCTGCGCCGCTGGCTCATGGCCAAGGGATTCGACGTCGCGTTCATCCGCAACGTCACCGACATCGACGACAAGATCCTCACCAAGGCCGCCGACGCCGGCCGGCCGTGGTGGGAGTGGGCGGCGACCCACGAGCGGGAGTTCAGCGCGGCCTATGACGCACTCGGTGTGCTGCCGCCGTCGGCCGAACCCCGCGCGACCGGTCACATCACCCAGATCGTCGACCTGATCGAGCGTCTGGTGGACACCGGCCACGCCTATACCGGCGACGGCGACGTCTACTTCGACGTCCTGAGCTTCCCGGACTACGGCAAGCTGTCCGGCCACAAGATCGACGACGTGCACCAGGGTGAGGGCGCGGGCACGGGCAAGCGCGACCAGCGTGACTTCACCCTGTGGAAGGGCGCAAAGCCGGGCGAGCCGTCCTGGCCGACGCCGTGGGGACGCGGCCGGCCGGGGTGGCACTCCGAGTGTGTGGCGATGGCCCATGAGTATCTCGGCGCCGCATTCGACATCCATTGCGGTGGTATGGATTTGGTGTTCCCGCACCACGAGAACGAGATCGCCCAGGCACGTGCCGCCGGTGACGGCTTCGCCCAGTACTGGCTGCACAACGGCTGGGTCACCATGGGCGGGGAGAAGATGAGCAAGTCGCTGGGCAACGTCCTGGCGATTCCGGCTGTGCTGCAACGGGTTCGGCCCGCCGAGCTGCGCTACTACCTGGGCAGTGCGCACTACCGGTCGATGCTGGAGTTCTCCGAGAACGCCCTGCAGGACGCGGTGAAGGCCTACACCGGTATCGAGGAATTCCTGCACCGCGTTCGCACCCGCGTCGGTGCGGTCGTGCCGGGCGCCTGGACCGAGAAGTTTGCGGCCGCACTCGACGACGACCTGGCGGTGCCCGCCGCACTGGCCGAGGTGCACGCCGCGCGCGCCGACGGCAACCGCGCGCTGGACTCCGGCGACCACGAGACCGCGTTGACCAAAGCAGGCGAGATCCGTTCCATGATGGGCATTCTCGGTTGCGACCCGCTCGACGAGCGCTGGGAGCTCCGCGATGAGACGTCGGCCGCACTGGGCGCGGTGGACGTCCTGGTGCGTGCTGAACTCAACCGCCGCGACGAGGCCCGCCAGACCCGGGACTGGGGCCTGGCCGACGAGATTCGCGACCGGCTCAAGGAAGCCGGCATCGAGGTCACCGACACCTCCGATGGACCGCAGTGGGCGCTACACGAAGGCAGTAAGTAGATGGCCGGAAACTCCAAGCGCCGTGGTGCAATCCGCAAGGAAGGCACCAAGAAGGGCCCGACCGTCGGCTCCGGCGGTCAGCGTCGGCGCGGTCTCGAGGGCCGTGGTGCCACCCCGCCCGCGAGCGCGCGCACCGGGCACCCGGCGGCCCGCCGTGCCGCTGCTGCCGCCAAGCAGACGCAACGTAGGACCACGAAACCGACCGACGAGACCGAAATGGTGCTCGGCCGCAACCCGGTGCTGGAGTGCCTGCGCGCCAACGCGCCGGCGACCGCGCTGTACGTGGCGCTGGGGGCCGAAGCCGATGAGCGGATGACGGAGTCGGTCACGCTTGCCGCCGACCGCGGGATCGCGATCCTCGAGGTGCCGCGCACCGACCTGGACCGGTTGAGCGCCAACGGTTTACATCAGGGTATCGCCCTGCAGGTCCCGCCGTACGACTACGCGCACCCCGATGATCTGCTGGCCTCGGCCACGTCCGACTACGAACCAGCACTGCTGGTGGCGTTGGACAACATCTCCGATCCGCGCAACCTGGGCGCGATCATCCGTTCGGTGGCGGCCTTCGCCGGTCACGGTGTGCTGATCCCGCAGCGGCGCTCAGCCTCGGTCACCGCGGTCGCATGGCGCACGAGTGCCGGTGCGGCCGCACGCGTTCGGGTCGCGCGGGCGACGAACCTCAACCGCACGCTCAAGGACTGGGCCGATGCCGGTTTGCAGGTGGTCGGGCTCGACGCCGAGGGTGACACGACGATCGACGAGTTCGACGCCTCCGGCCCGCTGGTGGTCGTCGTCGGCTCGGAGGGCAAGGGACTCTCGCGGTTGGTCCGGCAGAACTGCGATGCGGTGCTGTCGATCCCGATGGCGGGGCCGACCGAGTCGCTGAACGCGTCAGTCGCGGCCGGTGTGGTGCTGGCCGAGATCGCCCGCCAGCGCCGCCGCTAGACCCCGATCAGCTCGACCCCGGCCCATAGCGCCACCACCGCAACCACCAGACAGGCCGGCACCGTCAGCGCACCCAGCCAGGTGAACTCACGCGCACTCGTCGACTCACCTTCTTGGTGAAGGACTCTGCGCCACAACAGGTTCGCCAGCGATCCGGCGTAGGTCAGGTTGGGGCCGATGTTCACCCCGATCAGCACCGCCAGCACCGCGGCAGGTCCGCCGCCGGCCACCAGCGGAAGCAGCACCAGAACGGCGGGCAGATTGTTCACGACGTTGGACAGCAGTGCGGCCACCGCTGCGATCCCGAGCAGGGCCGCCAGCCCGCCACCGGTGGGCAGCACGTCTGCGGCGGCATGGTCCAGCCCGTTGACCATCACCGCCTTGACGACCACGGCCAACGCCAGCACGAACAGCAGGAACGGGATCTGCGCCGAGTGCACAACCCCGCCAATTGTGCTGCGTCGCTGCGCCAATGACCGCACCCCGAGCACCACCGCGCCGGCCAGCGCCGCCCACGCCGGCGACAATCCGGCGAACGAGGTCACCGCGAACCCGACCAGCGTCAGGCCGAGGACGACGAGAACGAACACCGGCTTCTCGGCGGGCGGTGGCGGGCTCTCGGCGGGCACGTCGGCGAGATCGCGCCGAAACACCAACCGCAGCAGAAAGTATTCGACCGCCACCGCCGCCACCCACGGAGCGGCCATCAACGCCGAGAACCGGGTGAACGACAGCCCGGCAGCGCTGAACGCCAGCAGATTTGTCAGATTGGACACCGGCAGCAGAAGCGAAGCCGAGTTGGACAGGTGCGCGGTGGCATACAGGTGCGGGCGCGCTGGCACCCGCATCGCCCGCACGGTGGCCAGCACCACCGGGGTCAACAACACCACCGTCGCATCCAGACTCAGGATCGCAGTCGTGGC
Source organism: Mycobacterium sp. BK086 (assembly GCA_004362315.1). GTDB lineage: Bacteria > Actinomycetota > Actinomycetes > Mycobacteriales > Mycobacteriaceae > Mycobacterium. The sequence goes on along the minus strand of SNWL01000004.1, from coordinate 404,676 downwards.
CGCCGCGATCAGAAACACCTGTCCCAGTAGCCGTTTCGGCTTGCCGCTGCTACCGCGTGCCATCCACGTTCCCGCGGCGTGAAACAGACCCTCGTCGTCGCACAGCTTGGCCAGCACGAGTACCGCTGCCAGAAATCCGACGACCGGCAGCATCCGGTCCATCTCGGCGAGCGCGTCGGAGGTGGATACCGCGCCGACCGCGACGACCACCGCGGCGGCCGGGACCGCGACCCACGCCTCCGACCAGCCGCCCGGCCGGGCGATCGCGAAGACCAGCACGACCGCCAGCGCGACAAGGGCGACTATCAGCACGGGGTGATCAGGTCCACGGATCGGCGCGCTGCCACACCGTGGGCAGGTGCAGGCCGACCCCGTCGCGCTCGGCCAGTCTCGACAGCACCCGCATGGACACGTCGAGGTCGTCACCGGCATACGGCAGCGCAATCATCGGCTCGGTGAGTGGCCGGAAGAAGTCGTCCCAGTGGATGAGCAGCACCTGGCGCGCGCCGACGGCGGACACCGTCTGCTCCCAGTACTGCTCTATGTAGTCCTGCGGCTGCACGCCGAGCTGCCCGACACCGAGGTAGGCGACATCGGCGCGGCGGCCGTCGAGCGCGCCGGGCAGGAAGCCGGCACTGCCCTGGATCAGCAGCCGCCGGTCGCTGGGTGTGTGGTGGATCAGTGTGGACCAGGCCTCCCCGCAGCGGAATGCCGACGCCTTCGCGGGCGGTACGACCGGGGTGGTGATCGGGCCGGGGAAGCGGTCCGGCGGGCAGTGGTGCGATTCGATCAGCGTGACGTCGAACGGCCCGAGGGTCAGCTCCTCACCGGATCCGGCGACCACAATCTGATCGGACGGAAGACCATGTCCGCGAGCGATATTGGCGGCCGACTCACCGCCGATCAGTCGCGCTCCGGTTCGGGCGGCGACCAGAGCGGAATCCATCGCATGGTCGTAGTGGGTGTGCACGGGCAGCACCGCGGCCAGCCGGTTGATCTGGGCCCGGTTCAGGCAGTAGTCGATCCGCGAGTCCGACGGGGCCAGTCGGCGCAGCCCGACATCCAGCAGGCTCGGGCGGGAGAAGAAACCGTCGGTCAGGACCGCCGAGGTGCCGTCATCGACGAGAAGTGTCGAAACCCCGAGCCACGTGATCGACAGTGCGGCATCCACATCGGCGTCGGGCACGTCGAATCGATTGCGGTAGTTGCCGATATCGGGTCTGCCGAGTTTGAGCCGCATCAGACGAAGGCCACCAGGTCGACGCCGTCGCGCAGCAGTCGTTCGCGAACCGCGGTGGCGATGTTCACCGCGCCCGGTGAATCACCGTGTACGCAGACCGATTCCACGCGAACGTCAATCCGCGATCCGTCGACGGCCATGACCTGACCGTGCTGCACCATCTGCGCTACCCGATCGGCGATCTGCTCGGGGTCGTGCAACACCGCCCCTTCTTCGCGGCGGGAGACCAGCGTTCCGTCAGGGCGGTAGGCGCGGTCGGCGAATGCCTCCGTCACCGTGCGCAATCCGAGCCGCTGCGCCTCGGAGAGGAACACCGAACCGGGCAGGGTCAGCACCGGCAGCGATTGGTCGACGGCGTGCACCGCCTCGGCGACCGCGCGGGCCTGCTCGCGATGGGTGACGATCGTGTTGTACAGCGCGCCATGGGGTTTGACGTAGCTGACATCGGATCCGGCGGCACGGGCCAGCGCCTGCAGCGCGCCGATCTGGTAGATCACCTCGGCGGTCAGCTCGGCCTGTGCGACGTCGATGAAGCGGCGGCCGAATCCGGCCAGGTCGCGGTAGCTCACCTGGGCGCCGATCCGAACTCCGCGTTCGGCGGCGGCCCGCGTCACAACAGCCAGCCCGGCCGGATCGCCGGCATGGAACCCGCAGGCCACGTTGGCACTGGTGACGACGTCGAGCATCGCGGCGTCGTCACCGAGTTCCCAGACACCGAAGCCTTCGCCCAGGTCTGCGTTCAGGTCGACGGTCGTCACAAACGCCACTCTAGGCGGCGGCGGGGTCCACTTGCCGCCGGCTGATCGCCCAACACACCAGATAAATCACGAACGAGATCGTCGTGACGAACACCGACACCGGCACCCCCGGCGCCAGCGACAAAACGATGCCGAGCACCGCCGACAGTTCGGCGAACACCACCGACGCCGCGATCACCGCGGCCGGTGAGCTGAACACCCGCGCCGCCGCGGCCGCCGGCGTGATGAGCAGCGACATCACCAGCAGCGCACCGACGATCTGCACACCCTGCGCGGCCACCACACCGACCAGGGCCGCGAACACGATGCCCAACGCGCGTACCGGAACACCGCGCGCGGCAGCGACTTCCGGGTCCGCGGTGGCGAACAGCAGTGGCCGGTAGCTGAACGCCAGCACACCGGTCACCAACACCGTCACCGCCACCAGCAGCGCCAGCCCCGAATACCCGACGCCGACGATCTGACCCGTCAGCAGCGCGAAGCTGGTGCCCGCACGGCCCGGATACAGGTGGATGAACAAGACTGCCAGGCCCAGCCCGAACGCCAGCACCACGCCGATCGCCGAATCGCGCTCACGGGCCCGCTGGCCGAGGATGCCGAACAGGATCGCGGCCAGTGCGCTGCCGACCAGCGCGCCGAGCCCCACGTTGAATCCGGTCAGCAGCGCGAACGCCGCGCCGGTCAGCGACAGCTCACTGGAACCGTGGACGGCGAACGACATCTGGCGCATCACGATGAACGGCCCGATCAGTCCGGCCACCAACGCCAGGAGCGCCGCCGCGATCAGCGCCTGCTGCACGAACCCGCGGCCCAGCAGATCGGCGGTGATGTCGAAGGAAAACAGGTGGTCCAGCAGGTGGGAGAAGCGGTCATTCATGGGTGTGTCCATGGGTGTGGCCGGAGTGGTCCAGGTGTTCGCCGACCACGACGTAGCGATCGCCGACCTGCACCACCTGGATGTCGGCCTGATAGAGCTCCGAGAGGGTTTCCGAGGTCATCACCTCGGCGACCGTGCCGATCCGGAACCGCCCGTTGACCAGGTACAGCACCCGGTCGACGTAGGGCACCACCGGATTGATCTCGTGCGTCACGAACATCACCGCGGTGCCGGTCTGGCGGCGCCGGTCGATCAGCTGGGCCACCAGCCGGGCGCTGGCCGGGTCGAGATTGAGCAAGGGCTCGTCGCACAGCAGCAATGACGGATCGCTGGCCAGTGCCTGCGCGATGCGCACCCGCTGCAGTTCGCCGCCCGACATCACCCCGACCGGAACCTTCGCCAACTTGAGCGCGCGCACCTGTGCCAGCGCCCGCTCGACGACCTCGCGGCGGTGATGACGCTCTTTACGGGTGAACGGCGCGATACCCCAGTGGTGGCCATCCACCCCGAGGCGCACCAGGTCGCGGCCGCGCAGGCTCAGCCCCCGGTCGACCGACCGGTGCTGGGGCACATAGCCGATCCGCTCGCTGCCCGCTTCGATCGGGCGGCCCTCGATCGTGGCGGTACCCGCGCTCAGCGGCAGCTGCCCGAGCAGCACCTTGAACAAGGACGTCTTGCCGGTGCCGTTGGGCCCGAGGATGGCGATGAACTCACCAGGAGCCACCTTCAGATCGAGATGGTCCCAGAGCACGCGGTCCCCGAACGCCAGCCGGGCACCCGACAAGCAGACGATCTCGGCACCCACAAGCAGTGATTATCGGTTCTGCTGCAGGGCGGCGCTCAACCGGTCGGCGGTATCGCGTTGCCAGGCCAGGTAGTCCTTGCCCTCGGGCAGCGTCTCGGTGACGCTGACGACCGGGATTCCGGCGCTCTGAGCGGCGGCCTGGACCTGTTTGGTCACCTCGGTGATGGTCTGTTCGTTGAACACGACCGCGGCGACCTGGCGGCCCTTGATGAGGTCCAGCATGGCCGCCACGTCGACGGGGGCGGGGTCGGTGTCCTGTTCGACGGCGCTGGCGAAGCCGGCCGGTGTCTTGTCGGTCAGGCCGGCGGCCACCAGCAGGTAGTGGGCGACCGGCTCGGTGGCGACGACGGCTGCGCCCGGATGGCTGGTGCGGATGGCCTTCTCGGTCTGGGAGATCGCATCGACGTTGCGGTCGAAGGTCTCGGCGTTGGACTTGTAGTCGGCGGCGTGCGCCGGGTCGTCCGAGGCCAGCTTGTCGGCGATCTTCGCGGCGACGGCCTTGGCGGTGTCCAGGTCGTAGAAGACGTGCTCGTTGGCCGGCTGCGGCTCGCCGGGGGGAACCTGCAGCAGCGAGAAGGCGTCCACCGAGGCCACCCCGGGGTGGCTGGACAGGACGTCGTCGACCCAGTGGTCGTATCCGCCGCCGTTGTAGACGACCAGTGAGGCATCGGCGATGGCGGCGGCATTCGCCGGGCTGGCCTCGAACGAGTGCGGGTCGGCCGAGGCGCTGGTGATGATCGAGGTCACCTTGGCGTGGTCGCCGGCGACGGCCTGCGCGACGCTGCCCCAGACGTCGGTGGAGGCCACCACGGTCGGGGCTTTGCCCTGTGTGGTGCTCGGCGACTTGTCGCCACCGCATGCGGTGAGCCCCGCCGTCAGCGTCAACACCGACACACCGATGACCGCCCGGATCGCAGCAGCGCGCACGATCGCTCCTTTCAACTCAGGTAACCCTAATACAAATGAAAACCGTTTCCAATAACTCTAGGGCATTGGTACCGGTCGAACGCAAGTCCATGCATTAACCTCACGTTGCATGTCCCGAAGTCCCGCGCCGCGGCGGCGGGCGACTCTGGCTTCATTGGCCGCCGAGCTCAAGGTTTCGCGGACCACGATCTCCAACGCCTATAACCGGCCCGACCAGTTGTCGGCGGATTTGCGAGAGCGGGTGCTGGCCACCGCGAAGCGGCTGGGGTATGCCGGCCCGGATCCGGTGGCCCGTTCGTTGCGCACACGCAAGGCCGGCGCGGTAGGCCTGGTGATCACCGAGCCGCTGACCTACGCGTTCAGCGATCCGGCCGCGCTGAATTTCGTTGCCGGACTTGCCGAATCGTGTGAGGAGGTTGGTCAGGGCCTGCTGCTGGTGGCAGTCGGGCCGGACCGGAACCTCTCGGACGGCACCAGCTCGGTGCTGGGTGCCGGGGTGGACGGCTTCGTGGTGTACGCCGCGTCCGACGACGACCCGTATCTGCAGACCGTGCTGCAGCGCCACGTCCCGATCGTCGTGGTGGACCAACCCAGGGACGTGCCAGGCGCGTCACGGGTGTGCATCGACGACCGCGCGGCCACAAGGGAACTCGCCGACTACGTCATCAGTCTGGGCCATCACGAAATCGGCCTGCTGACCATGCGGCTGGGCACCGAACGGCGCGTCGACGATCAGACCGCCGGCCTGGTGACCGCAGAACGCTTGGAAAGTTCGAACTTTCACGTCCAGAACGAGCGGATCGGCGGCGTGCGGGACGCGATGGCCGCGGCGGGACTGGATCCCGAAACACTCACCATCGTCGAGAGTTACGAGCATCTGCCCGCCTCGGGTGCGGTGGCCGCCGAGCTGGCGCTGCAGACCAACCCGAGGATCACCGCGTTGATGTGTACCGCGGACGTGCTCGCCATAGCGGCGATGGATTACCTACGCGCCCATGGCATTTACGTGCCCGGGAAGATGACGGTCACCGGGTTCGACGGGATTCCGGAGGCGCTGAGCCGAGGCTTGACGACTGTCTCGCAGAACAGCCTGGAGAAGGGCAAGCGCGCCGGCCGGCTGCTGCACAGCCCACCACGCGACGGCCTGCCGGTGATCGACGTGCTGCCCACCGAATTGGTGCGCGGGCGAACGGCGGGCCCGCCGGCCTAACGTGAGCGAGCGTGCAGCAGCACGCTCAGCGCGGTCGCGACATCGTCGGGGGAGTCCACGCGGTAGCGGGCCAGGGTGTCACCAGGTCCCACCTTCACCCCGATGTCGTCGTCGGTCAGCCTGGCGAACGCCTTCTCGTCGGTGACATCGTCGCCGAAGAACACCACCGCATTCGCCTCGGCCGCCTGCCGCAGCTGGTCGAGCGCGGCGCCCTTGTCGGTGTCGATGACGGCGAACTCGCGGACCGCCTTGCCCTCGGTGATGTGAATATCCCAGTCCCGCACCGCATTCAGCGCATCGTCCAGCGCCTGCTGGGCGTGCCCGGGATCGGCGTTGCGGACGTGGAAGGCGACGCTGACTGGTTTGATCTCCACCGTCGCGCCGGGATAGCGCTGGGTCAAGGCGGTCATCGTCTGTTCGAGCTCGGCCAGTAGCGCCTTGGCCGAGTCGTCGATCGCATCCAGGAAGCCGGCGTCGAACTCCGAGCCGTGGCTGCCCACCAGGTGCACGACGTCGGGCGCCCCGGAGAGCACCCGCAGGTCGCGCAGTGCCCGTCCGGAAATCAGGGCGGCACTCGTCGACGGCAGTGTCGCGAGCGCCGCCAAAGCCTCGGCGGCGGCCGGGATGGGCCGGGCGTCGCCCGGGTTGGACACGATCGGCGCGACGGTGCCGTCGAAATCGGATGCCACCAACAACCGGGGCACGCGGGCGACGTCGATCAGCGCGCTATGCACATCGTCTGGGAGATCGGGCACGGGGTCCTAGGACTCGCCGTCGTCGCCGATCAGCAGGCGCACGGCGAGATCGAGTCGTTTGCTGACGTCGGTTGCCGAGGCCCGGCGGGTCAGCCAAGCCAGCAGGTTGGACAGCCACACATCGGAGATCACCCGGGCGATGTGGTACTGGTCCTCGGTCGGCTCGCCGTCGCTCATGGCGCGGGCGAACATGCTGTCGATGATCTTCTCGACGTGATCAACCTCACCGGCAGCCGAGGCATCGGCGAACACGTAGGCCCGCGTCATGGCCTCGGTCAGCAGCGGGTTGCGCTGCATCGCCCGGTTCAGCTTGCTGACCATGAAGCTCAGCCGATGGAACGGTGAACCGCCGGCCACCACCGACCGGTCGGTCTTGGAGTCGATGCGCTCGAACTCCCGGGCCAGAGCCGAAACCAGCAGGTGGACCTTCGACGGGAAGTAGCGGTACAGCGTGCCGACGGCCACGTCAGCCCGATCGGCCACCGCGCGCATCTGAACGGCCTCGTAGCCGCCTTTGGAGGCGATCGCCATGGTCGCGTCCAGGATGCGCTTGCGGCGCTCACGCTGGGCTTCTGACCCGAGTTCTGATTCGGCGAGAACTGACACCGGCATCACCTCGCGTGGCTGCGAACCCGCACCGCCTGCCGACGATTTCTGCGCTGGCGATGACATGGGTGCGGTCAGCTCCTTCCAAGGGCCGTTTCTGGAGGAAACGATACGCATCGCTACACTGCGTCGCGTACCTCTGCGTCCCCCTGGACGGCCGCGTGTCCTGCTGCGATGCCGGTCGACTTGACTGTTGATCGCTGGCACTATTAGAACACGTTCTAGTGGGCCGAGAAGATCTTTCAGCGCCCGTGCTTTGTGAACCCTAGGAGCCGACGGTGTCTGCGACCCTCACCGACGAACAGTTTGCCGCCCGCGAGTTGGTCCGCAGCTGGGCCGCCTCTTCCGGCGCCTATGCCGCGGTCCGCGAGGTCGAACACGGCACACCCGACGCCTGGCGTCCGGTGTATCGCGGCCTGGCTGAGCTGGGCCTGTTCGGTGTCGCGGTCTCCGAGGACGCCGGCGGTGCCGGCGGGTCCATCCAGGATGTCTGCGCCATGGTCGAGGAGGCCGCGCGGGCGCTGATCCCCGGTCCGGTCGCGACCACGGTGGTGGCCACGCTGGTGGTCGCCGACCCCGAACTGCTCGAAGCCCTGATGGCGGGGGAGTCCACCGCGGGCCTGGCCCTTGCCGCGGATCTCGCGCTCGACGGCGACCGCGTGTCGGGCACCGCCGAGTACGTGCTGGGGGCGGATCCGGCCGGTGTGCTGCTGTTGCCGGTGGGTGACGACGTCGTCGTGGTCGACGCCGGCGCCGACGGCGTGACCGTTGAGCTGCTCGCCGCCACCGATTTCTCCCGCCCGCTGGCCAAGGTGACGCTTCACGCCGCACCCGCGGCGACGCTGCCGGTATCGCGCCGCCGGTTCGAAGACCTCACCGCCACCGTGCTGGCCGCCGAGACGGCCGGCCTGGCGCGCTGGACGCTGGACACCGCGGTCGAGTACGCCAAGGTGCGCGAGCAGTTCGGCAAGCCGATCGGCAGCTTCCAGGCCATCAAGCACATGTGCGCCGAGATGCTGCTGCGCTCACAGCAGGCCGCCGTCGCCGCCGCGGACGCCGCGGTCGCCGCGTCCGGTAGCGACGACGAGCAGCTCGCCATCGCCGCCGCCATTGCCGCCGCGATCGGCATCGAGTCGGCCACGGTCAACGCCAAGGACTGCATCCAGGTGCTCGGCGGTATCGGAATCACCTGGGAGCACGACGCTCATCTGTACCTGCGCCGTGCCTACAGCATCAGCCAGATCATGGGTGGCCGCCCGAAATGGCTGCGCCGCGTTGCCGCACTGACGCTGGACGGTGCGCGCCGCGAGCTGCACATCGACTTGGAGTCGGTCGCGCATCTGCAGCCCGAAATTGCCGCTGCCGCAGCTGAAGTGGCGAAACTTCCGGCCGACAAGCGGCAGCCCGCGCTGGCCGAGACCGGCTTGCTCGCCCCGCACTGGCCCAAGCCGTACGGCCGCGAAGCCTCGCCGGCCGAGCAGCTGCTCATCGACTCCGAACTGGCCAAGGTCGACGTGCAACGCCCCGATCTGGTGATCGGCTGGTGGGCAGTGCCGACGATCCTCGAGGGCGGCACCCCCGAACAGATCGAACAGTTCGTGCCGGCCACCCTGCGCGGCGACATCATCTGGTGCCAGCTGTTCTCCGAGCCGGGTGCCGGGTCGGATCTGGCCGCACTGCGCACCAAAGCTGTTCGCGCCGAAGGTGGTTGGAAGCTCACCGGGCAGAAGGTGTGGACCTCGGCCGCGCAGAAGGCGCACTGGGGTGTGTGCCTGGCGCGCACCGATCCCGACGCCCCCAAACATAAGGGCATCACCTACTTCCTGATCGATATGCGCTCGCCGGGCCTCTTGGTCCGGCCGCTGCGCGAGATCACCGGCGACGAGCTGTTCAACGAGGTGTTCTTCGACGACGTCTTCGTGCCCGACGAGATGGTGGTCGGCACCGTGAACGACGGCTGGCGGCTGGCCCGCACCACCCTGGCCAACGAGCGGGTCGCGATGGCGCAGGGCACCGCACTGGGCAACCCGGTCGAGGAGATGCTGCGCACGGTCGCCGAGCGCGAGCTCGACACCGCCCTGGCCGACCAGACCGCCAAGCTGATCCTGTCCGCGCAGGCGGGCTCGCTGCTCGACCAGCGGATCGCACAGCTGGCCGTCGGCGGTCACGACACCAGCGCAGAAGCCAGCGCGCGCAAGCTGATTGGCGTGCGACACCGTCAAGCCCTCGCCGAATTCCGTCAGGAACTGTGCGAGTCGGGTGGCCTCCTCATCGACGGGTACGTGCACGACTTCCTCAACACCCGGTGCCTGACCATTGCCGGCGGCACCGAGCAGATCCTGCTCACGCTCGCCGGCGAACGACTACTGGGGCTGCCCCGCTAGGAGAACCGAGGCTGGGCGCAGGTGCTCGGCGAGGTGATGTTCACCCCGCTGTAGACCACCTGCACGTGCGCGCACACGATCACTGTGCCCTCGGTCCGCGGCTGACCCGTGGAATAGTCTGTGGGCCAAATGGTTCCGGTCGTCACGTACTTGTCCGGTGGCCCGCCGCCGAAGTACATCGTGGTGATGACGTCGGGCCCGCCCTCTTTGAACACCTTCGTGAACGGGCCGCCGTACGCCTTCACGTCGAGGTAGGTGGTCCGGTCCATCGAGCGGATCTCGGTGCTCTGCTTGGCCCACAGATCATCCGGAAACCCGGTGACCCCTTCGGGTGTACGGAGATTGGCCGATGTGGAGAACTCGCATGTCTTGGCCGCGATCGAACAGTCCACCCGGGCGTGCATCTCGAGCTGAGTGGTGTCGTTGACCGGGAACGAGGTGTCAGCGGTATCGACGGCCGCACCCGCCGGTGGCGCGAGCGTGATCGCCAGACCCGCCGTCACCAGTGTGCCCATCACGCGAGGAAGCCCCATGCTGTGGTGTCCCATCGTCATCGCCAGCTCCCCGACACCTGATGACAACCTAGCGCCGAGCTATTCGTCGTAGGTGACTTCCACCGAATCGGAGGTCGGCCTGGCCTGGCAGCTCAGGATCAGCCCCTCTTCGATATCGCTGGGCTCGAGGACATCGTTGACGTCCATCTCGACGTCGCCGCTGCGCTTGACCACCGCGCACGCGCCGCAATGCCCCTCGCGGCACGAGAACGGCACGTCGAGCCCCTTGTCGAGGAGCACGTCGAGCAGTTTGGCGCTGCGCGGCCACGACACGGTGTGGGTCTGCCCGTCGAGCTCGACGACGGCGGTGGCCGGCGGCTCGTCACCCTCGTCTTCGATCTTCACCGCGGCGAACGGATCGGTCTCCAGCGAGCGGAACACCTCGATGTGCACCTGCTTGGCCGGGACGGACAGCGCCGACAGGGCCTCCTCGGCGGCGTTCATGAACGGGCCGGGCCCGCAGATGAACGCCTGCCGGTCGGTGTACGGCGCCATCAGCTTGCTCAGCGCCGCGACGCTGGGCAGACCCTGGACCGATTCCAGCCAGTGCACGACGCTCAGGCGGTCGGGGTATTTGGCGGCCAGGTCGCGCAGCGTGCTGGCGAAGATCACCGACTTCTCGTCGCGGTTGGCGTAGAGCAAGGTGACCTGGCCACTGCCCTGGGAGAGCGCCGACTTGCAAATGGCCAGCATCGGGGTGATCCCGCTGCCCGCCGCGATGAGCAGGAAGTCGGCGTCCAGCGTCTTGGGCACGAACGTGCCCGACGGGGCCAGGACGTGCATCTTCATACCGCGGTACGCGTGATCGCACAGCCAGTTCGACGCGTAGCCGTCGACGGTGCGCTTGATGGTGACGGTCAGGGCGTCGTCGGTGAACGGCGAGCTGCACAGCGAATAGCAGCGGGCCACCGAACCGGTGCGGTCGCTGGGGACGCGCAGCGTCAGGAATTGGCCGGGTGCGTACTTGAGGCGATCGGCGGGAATGTCCGCGCCGGCGGGTACCCCGAACACCAGTGATCGCGAATCGTCGGTCTCCTCGACGACGTCGGTCACTTCCAACTCGAGCACATGGCTGCCCAGTGGCTCGTCCGGTGGAACCTGTGTCACGTTGCTTAGCCTTCCCTCCAGCCAACTAGAACAGGTTACAGAAATCGCTTTACATATCGCTACCAGCCGCAGGCTCGCGCTGCTCGACACAAAGAGTAACGTGTTCTAGTCTTGGTCCAGTAACGCACTTCTGGGAGGCATGCAGTGACGTCTATTCAACAGCGTGACGCCGAGTCGGTTCTCACCGGCATCGACGAACTGCTGCCAAAGCTGCGCGAGCGCGCTCAGGAAACCGAGGACCTGCGCCGCATCCCCGATGCCACGATCGCCGAACTCGACGAGGTCGGGTTCTTCAAACTGCTCCAGCCCGAGCAGTGGGGCGGCCTGCAGAGCGACCCGACGATGTTCTACGAGGCCGTCCGACGGCTCGCCAGCGCCTGCGGGTCGACCGGCTGGGTGGCCGGCATCCTCGGTGTGCACAACTGGCACTTGGCGCACTTCGACCAGCAGGCCCAGGAAGACGTCTGGAGTGCGGATCCGACTGTCCGCATCTCCTCGTCCTACGCTCCGATGGGCGCGGGCGTCGTCACCGACGGCGGCTACCTCGTGAACGGCGCCTGGCACTGGTCCTCGGGATGTGACCACGCCACCTGGACCTTCGTCGGTGGCCCGGTCATCAAGGACGGGCGCCCGGTGGACTTCGGCAGCTTCCTCGTCCCGATCAGCGATTACCGCATCGAGGACGACTGGCACGTGGTGGGCCTGAAGGGCACCGGCTCCAACACCCTGGTGATGAAGGACGTGTTCGTTCCGCGACACCGGTTCACGTCGTTCAAGGCGATGGGTGATCTGGCTTCGCCCGGGCTGCAGACCAACACCGCACCGGTGTACAAGATGCCGTGGGGCACCATGCATCCCACGACGATCTCGACGCCGATCGTCGGAATGGCCTACGGCGCCTACGACGCTCACGTCGAGCACCAGGGCAAGCGGGTCCGCGCCGCGTACGCCGGTGAGAAGGCCAAGGACGATCCGTTCGCCAAGGTCCGCATTGCCGAAGCGTCCAGCGATATCGACGCGGCCTGGACCCAGCTGTCGGGCAACCTGGCCGCCGAGTACAAGCTGCTGCTGGCCGGCGAGGACATTCCCTTGGAGCTGCGCGCCAAGGCCCGCCGCGACCAGGTTCGTGCCACCCAGCGGGCGATCGCATCCGTCGACCGGCTCTTCGAGTCTGCCGGCGCCACCGCGCTCGGCACTGACACTGCGCTGCAACGGTTCTGGCGAGACGCACACGCCGGCCGGGTGCACGCCGCCAACGACGCCGAGCGCGCCTACGTGATGTTCGGCAACCAGGCATTCGGGCTGCCGCTCGGCGACACGATGGTGTAACGGGATCACCCGATGTCGTCCTTCATCCAGGAAGTGGAGTCGCAGCGGGAGCTGACCTTCGAGTCCACCTCGCGCTACGCGCAGGTCCGCGACGATATGCGGCTGCACTTCCACGAGGCGGGTGTCGGCAATCCGCAGACCGTGGTGTTGCTCCACGGCGGCGGTCCCGGTGCCTCCAGCTGGTCGAACTTCTCGCGCAATATCGCGGTGCTGGCCAAGCACTTCCATGTGCTCGCCGTCGATCAGCCCGGCTACGGGCACTCCGACAAGCACGCCGAGCACGAGCAGTACAACCGTTACAGCGCAACGGCTTTGCTTAACCTGTTCGATCATCTGAAGATCGAGCGCGCCGACTTGGTCGGCAACTCGCTGGGCGGGGGGACCGCGGTGCGGTTCGCCCTGGACAACCCCAAGCGAGCCGGCCGGCTGGTGCTGATGGGGCCGGGCGGGCTGTCGGTCAACCTGTTCGCCCCCGATCCCACCGAGGGCGTCAAGCTGCTGGGAAGGTTCACCGCCGACCCCACGCGCGAGAACATGGAGAAGTTCTTGCGCATCATGGTCTACGACCAGAAGCTGATCACCCCGGAGCTCGTCGAGGAACGGTTCGCGATCGCCAGCACCCCGGAGTCGCTGGCAGCTGCCCGGGCGATGGGAAAGTCGTTCGCGGGAGCCGATTTCGAGCTCGGCATGATGTGGCGTGACGTATACAAGCTGCGTCAGCGGGTGCTGCTGATCTGGGGCCGCGAGGACCGGGTCAACCCGCTCGACGGCGCACTGGTGGCGTTGAAGCAGATTCCGCGTGTGCAGCTGCACGTTTTCGGGCAATGTGGACATTGGGCTCAGTTGGAGAAATTCGACGAGTTCAACAAGCTGACCGTTGATTTCCTCGGAGGTGGGGCATGACGCTAAAGGCGCTCGGCTATATGCGGATTGAGGCCACCGATGTGGCGGCCTGGCGAGAATTCGGGCTCAAGGTACTCGGCATGGTGGAGGGTGACGGGGCGATCCCCGATGCGCTCTATCTGCGGATGGACGATTTCGCCGCCCGCCTGGTGATCGTGCCGGGCGACCGCGACCGGCTGCTGATCTCCGGTTGGGAGGTGGCCGATGCGCCTGCGCTGCAGGGCCTTCGCGAAACCCTGGCCAAGGCGGGCGTCGACTTCGTCGAAGGCACCCGTGAGGAGAAGTCCGAGCGTCGGGTCGAAGGCCTGATCCGGTTCTCCGATCCGGCAGGCAATGTCCTCGAAGCGTTCCACGGTGCGCAGTACCTGGGCCGCCGCTTCGTCAGCCCGTACGGCCACAAGTTCGTCACCGCCGAACAAGGTCTGGGGCACGTCGTGCTCACGTGCGACGATGACGCTGCCGCACAGGCTTTCTACCAGGATGTGCTGGGCTTCCGGTTGCGGGATTCGATGAGCCTGCCCCCGCAGCTCGCCGGGCGGCCGGCCGACGGTGATCCGATCTGGCTGCGGTTCTACGGCTGCAACCCGCGCCACCATGCGCTGGCGTTCATGCCGATGCCGAACCCCACCGGCATCGTGCACCTGATGGTCGAGGTGGAGAACTCCGACGACGTCGGCCTGTGCCTGGACCGCGCCAACCGCCGCAAGGTCAAGATGTCGGCCACGCTCGGCCGGCACACCAACGACAAGATGCTGTCCTTCTACATGAAGACCCCCGGCGGCTTCGATATCGAGTTCGGTTGTGAGGGACTCGAAGTCGACGATGACGGGTGGATCGCCAGGGAGAGCACCGCGGTCAGTCTCTGGGGTCACGACTTCTCCGTCGGGTTCAAGTAGCCGATGTCCGCCGCGGATATCGACCCCCGCACGTTCCGCCACGTGCTGGGGCAGTTCTGCACCGGCATCACGATCATCACGACGGTCCACGACGACACGCCGGTCGGATTCGCCTGCCAGTCGTTCGCCGCCTTGTCGCTCGATCCGCCGCTGGTGCTGTTCTGCCCGACCAAGGTGTCGCGGTCCTGGGCCGCGATCGAGGCCAGCGGCAAGTTCTGCGTCAACATCCTGCACGAGAAGCAGCAGCACGTTTCGGCCCGGTTCGGGTCGAAGGAGCCGGACAAGTTCGGTGGAATCGACTGGACCCCAAGTAAACTCGGGTCTCCGGTGATCGACGGCACGCTGGCGCACATCGACTGCACCGTGCACTCGGTGACCGACGGCGGTGATCACTTCGTGGTGTTCGGTGCGGTGCACTCTCTGTCCGAGGTCCCTAAGAAGAAGCCGCGGCCGCTGCTCTTCTATCGCGGCGAGTACACCGGTATCGAGCCGGACAAGAACACCCCGGCGCAATGGCGCGACGACCTCGACGCCTTCCTCACCACCACCACACCCGACACCTGGCTGTAGCGCTCAGGCCTGCTCGCCGATGAACTCGAGGATCGCCGAGGCCACCTCGCGGTGCACGGTCTCGTTGAGGATGTCGTGATGGGCGCCGGGGAATTCCCGCAGCCGTAGCGGTTCGATCTGCTCGGCGTAGGCGCGCAGCGCGCTGACCGGGGCGATGGGATCGAGTTCGCCGTGGATGGCCAGGGTGGGCACGGTCAGCTTCGGCAATTCGGAGCCGAAGTGGTCCCAGGCGCGGTCGAGTTCACGGGCCAGCGGCACGCTGTCGGCCTCGACGA
Organism: Mycobacterium sp. BK086; assembly: GCA_004362315.1. GTDB lineage: Bacteria > Actinomycetota > Actinomycetes > Mycobacteriales > Mycobacteriaceae > Mycobacterium. Next base: position 389,480 of record SNWL01000004.1, on the reverse strand, counting down.
ACGCCAGCGGATCGTTCTCCATCGCGTCGAGGTAGAACTCATCGTCGGACAGCCAATGCGGGTCGAGGTCCAATGAGGTGTCGGTGTCGAGCAGTTCGGGCACCGGGACCACCGGCGCGCCGGAGATGATCGCGGCCCGGTAGCGCTGGGGCTGGTCGAGGAGCCGGAACAGGGTCACCACCGCGCCGTACGAATGTCCTTGTGCGATAAGCGGAATGCCCGGCGTCGTCTGCTCGGCCAGTTTGGTGAGGCTCTCGCCGAGCGCGGAGCTGTCCTCGAGCCTGCCGAAGTCGCCGCGCGCGCCGGGGGACAGGCCGTGACCGAACTGGTCGACGGCCCACAGGTCGATCCCGGCGGCGTTGAGAGCGAAGCCCAGCCGGTGGTACACACCGGTGTGCTCGCCGAACCCGTGCAGGAAGATGACGGCCGCACGCGGCTCCAGCGCGGCCCAGTGCCGGTAGTAGGCGCGGCCGAGGTCGTGGTCGATGAAAGGCATGGGTCGAGCCCACCAGCTATCAGGGTGTGCCGCAACACTTGCGATCAGCCCGCGTCGGTGCCCAGCAACACGTCGCGCTGGTCGGTCATGCGGCCTTTGATCGCCTCGACCAGCGCGGCGACCTCGGGGCGGCGCAGTGTCTCGGTGCGGGCCACCAGCCAGTAGCCCAACCGTGGACCCAGCTGGTCGGGCAACACCCGCACGAGGTCCTCGTGGCGATCGGCCATGAAGCACGGCAGTAATCCCAGACCTGCGGCCGCTCGGGTCGCTTCGACGTGGACGAAGACGTTGGTCGAGGTCACCGATTCCCGCATGGCCGGAACGGAACTCGACGCCACATCAAGATCGTCGACCTGCAGCATCGAGTCGATGAAGTACACCAGCGGAAAGCGGGTCAACTCCGCAACTGTCCCCGGGCTGCCGTGGCGATCCAGGTAGCTGCGCGCTCCGTAGAGTCCCAGCCGGTAATCGCCGAGGTGCACGGCCGTGGCTCGGCGTACCTGCGGCTCGCCGACCACCACCTCGATGTCGAGGCCGGATCGCTGCTGGGATGCGCGTCGGGTCGCGGTGACGATCTCGACGGTCACGCGCGGGTGGTCAAGCTGCATCCGGGCGGCCGCCGGTGCCGCGATATAAGCGCTGAACCCGTCGGTCGCCGACACGCGCACCACGCCTTCCAACGGCGGGGTCCCGTCGGCGCTGGGAGCCAGTGAGCGCACCGCCGACTCGATGCTTTCGGCGGCGGACAGCGCGGCACGGCCGAGATCGGTCAGTTCCCACCCGCCGGCCGCCCGGGCCAGCACCCTGCCGCCGAGTGCCTGTTCCAGGCTGGTGATTCGCCGAGAGATCGTGGTGTGGTTGAGGCCCAGTTCCTCGGCGGCGGTCACGAACCGCCCAGAGCGGCCGACGGCCAACAGCACCAGCAGGTCGTCGGCGCTGGGGCGATGCGCGGGACGACCGGACATATCTGCATATTCGCAGATCCGTCTTGCGAATTTCGGCATTGCGTTGCATTCCAACGTGCGCCAATACTCATTACGGTGTGTCCGCCGTCACAAGCGGGAAACCCTGGGAACGGTCGACGGAGGAGGGGCTGGATGAGTGTGACCAATACGGTCAGCGGGCTGAAGAAGGTAGTCGCCGCCTCGATGGCAGGCACCGTCGTCGAGTGGTACGAGTTCTTCCTCTACGGCACCGCGGCCACGCTGGTCTTCAACAAGATCTTCTTTGCCAAGGGCACCAGCGACCTCGACGCCATCCTCGCCGCGTTCATCACCTACGCGGTCGGCTTCGCCGCGCGTCCGCTCGGCGGGATCGTGTTCGGCCACTTCGGTGACAAGTACGGCCGCAAGAAGCTGCTGCAATTCAGCCTGGTGCTGGTCGGTGCGTCGACGTTCTTGATGGGATGCCTGCCGACGTTCGGCCAGATCGGCTATTGGGCGCCGACGCTGCTGGTGATTCTGCGCTTCCTGCAGGGCTTCGCCGTGGGCGGGGAATGGGGCGGTGCGGTGCTCCTGGTCGCCGAACACAGTCCGAACCGGGAGCGCGGATTCTGGGCGAGTTGGCCGCAGGCCGGCGTGCCCGTGGGCAACATGTTGGCGACGGTGGTGCTGCTCACGCTGACCGCGACACTGTCGGAAGCCGCGTTCCTGTCCTGGGGCTGGCGGGTCGGGTTCTGGCTCTCGGCGGTGGTGGTGCTGATCGGCTATTACATCCGGACCAAGGTCACCGATGCGCCGATCTTCGTGGAGGCCCAGCAGGAGGCCGAGCGAATGAAGGCGAGCTCGTACGGCGTCGTCGAGGTGCTCAAGCGTTATCCCCGTGGGGTTTTCACCGCCATGGGCTTGCGTGTCGCCGAGAACATCATGTACTACCTGGTGGTCACATTCTCGATCACTTATCTCAAGGTGCAGGTGCACGCCGACACCAGCGACATTCTGTGGTGGTTATTGGTCGCGCACGCAGTCCATTTCGTCGTCATCCCCTATGCAGGGCGATTGTCGGACCGCTACGGGCGCAAGCCGGTGTACCTGGTCGGAGCGGTCGGTGCCGGTGCGTGGGGCTTCTTCGCCTTCCCGATGATGAACAGCGGTCAGTACCTGTTGATCATGGGTTCGATCGTTCTCGGTCTGGTCATCCACGCGCTGATGTATGCCCCGCAGCCGGCGCTGATGGCCGAGATGTTCCCGACCAGGATGCGGTATTCCGGTGTGTCCCTTGGCTATCAAGTCACTGCGATCTTCGCAGGCTCGTTGGCCCCCATCGTCGCGGTGAAGCTGTTGAGTGTCTACAAGTCCGCGGTGCCGATCGCGATCTACCTGGCCGCGGCCGCGGTGATCACCCTCATCGCGCTGGCATTCGCCCGTGAGACCAAGGGTATCGACCTTGCCGACATCGACGCGGCCGACACGCAGCGGCACGGTCCTTCGGCAACGGCGGTGGCATGAGGTCACTGTCTGGGCGCACTGCTCTGGTGACCGGCGCGGCCAGCGGCATCGGCGCGGCGTGTGCACGGGAGCTGTCCGCGCGTGGGGCGCGCGTGACCGTAGCCGACGTCGACGGTGCGGGAGCCAACGCGCTGGCCGGTGAGATCAGCGGAACATGTTGGGAAGTAGACCTTCTCGACGTCGCCGCGCTGGAAGACCTACGACTCGAGTTCGACATCGTGGTCAACAACGCGGGAATGCAGGTGATCGACGCGATCGTGGACTTTCCGCCGGAGAAGTTTCGGATGTTGCTCGCATTGATGGTGGAGGCCCCGTTCCTGCTGATCCGGGCGGCGTTACCTGCGATGTACAAACGAGGGTTCGGCCGGATCGTGAACATCTCATCGGTGCACGGCATCCGTGCCTCGGAGTACAAGGTCGCCTATGTCACGGCCAAGCACGCGCTGGAAGGGCTGTCCAAGGTCACCGCGCTGGAGGGTGGGCACCATGGCGTCACCAGCAATTGCGTCAACCCAGGTTACGTGCGAACTCCGTTGGTGACCAAGCAGATTGCCGATCAGGCCAGAACCCACGGCATCGACGAGCAGGAAGTGCTTGAAACGATCCTGCTCAGTGAAAGCGCAATCAAGCGATTGGTCGAGCCCGAGGAAGTCGCAGACCTGGTCGGCTGGCTGGCCTCACCCGCCGCGGCGATGGTGACCGGCGCGTCGTACACGATGGATGGCGGCTGGAGCGCCCGCTGACGAGCTAATGCGCCAGCCAGGGGCCGAGCCTGCGCAGCGCTTCGTCGATATCGGAGGACGGCCCGGCGAACGACAGCCGCACGAACGAACCGCCACGCACGGGATCGAAGTCGATACCGGGCGCGATCGCCAATCCGGTATCAGCCAACAGCTTTTCGCAGAACGTCAGCGAATCCGAGGTGAAGTCCGAGACGTCGGCATACACGTAGAACGCCCCGTCGGTGGGCGCCAGCCGGGTGACACCGATCTGGCGCAGGCCGGCCAGCAGCGTCTCCCGATTGGCAGCGTAGTGATGCAGATGGCCTTGCGCTTCGGCGATCGCCTCGGGCGTGAACGCCGCAACGCCCGCGAATTGCGGGAGCACCGGCGGGCAGATGGTGAAGTTTCCGGTCAGGCAATCCACGGCGCGGCGCAGTTCCTTGGGCACCAGCAGCCAGCCCAGCCGCCAGCCGGTCATCGCGAAGTACTTCGAAAAGCTGTTCACCACAATGGCATTGCGCGACGTCTGCCACGCGCACGACGTGTCCGGCGCCCCGGGGTAGACCAGCCCGTGATACACCTCGTCGCTGATCAGCCGGGTACCGGTCTCATCGCACCACGATGCGATGGCCGCGAGCTCATCCGGCGGGATCACCGTTCCGGTCGGATTGGCCGGGCTGGCCACGATCACGCCCTGCACCGGTGGGTCCAGCTCGGCCAGCATCTGCACGGTCGGCTGGAAGCGCGTTTCGGGCCCGCACGGGATTTCGACCACCTCACACCCCAATGCCGACAGGATGTTGCGGTAGCAGGGGTAGCCGGGGCTGGCGATTGCCACCCGGTCGCCGACGTCGAAACAGGCCAGGAACGCGAGTAGGAAACCGCCTGACGATCCGGTGGTGACGACGACGTCGTCGGCGCTGACGTCCAGCCCGTAGCGGTCGGCATACGACCCGGCGATCGCCTCACGCAGCTCCGGGATACCGAGCGCGACGGTGTACCCCAGCTGGTTGGCGTCGAGTGCCGCTGCTGCCGCCGCCCGCACCGGTTCGGGGGCGCCGACGCTGGGCTGGCCCGCCGAGAGGTTCACCAGGTCGCCATGGGTGCGCTGCCGTTCGGCGGCGGCCAGCCACACGTCCATCACATAGAACGGTGGGATCCCGGCTCGCAGAGCCACGCGGTTGTTCACCTGAGTCAGGCTAGAACACCTGGGATTCGAGCCGGCGGAGTTGATCGGAGGTCGTGCCCAGCAATTGGGCGCTGCCATGTGCGCGCTTGAAATACAGCTGGATGTCGTGCTCCCACGTGATCGCGATGCCGCCGTGCATCTGGATCGCCTCACCGGTCACTTTCGTGAACGCCTCGGTGGCGGCCAGCCGGGCGAGCGCGGCCGACACCGGCGTGGGCTGCGCGATCGCATCGCCGACGACGGCGCGCGCCGACTGCACCGCGACGTACAGGTCGGCCATCCGGTGCTTGAGCGCCTGGAAGCTGCCGATCGGCCTGCCGAATTGCACGCGTTCCTTGGTGTAGGAGACGGTCAGCTCCAGGCAGCGCGCGGCGGCACCGATCTGCTCGGCGGCCAACAGGATCGCCGCCGTGTCGGCCAGGCCCGGATCGGTGCCGATCGTCGCGGTGGAGCCGGCCGACAGGCGCGCCAGCCGGCGAGTCGGGTCCATGGTCGTCAGCGCCTCGGCGGTGACGTCACTCCAACGGGTCAGCGTGCCGTCCTCGACCCCGACCACCACGTCGGCGACATCGCCGTTGACCACGTACCCCGGGTCGAACACCACCGCACCGACGGCCTCCCCGGCGGCCAGCGCCTCGAGGGTGTCGGTGTCGGGCTCGTCGGCGGCCAGCAGCGCCAGCTCGGTCAGCGTGGTGCCGAGCAACGGGGTGGGCACCAGTCCGCGACCGAGCTCCTCGAGAACCGCTGCCGCATCGGCCAATTCACCACCGGCGCCGCCGAGCTCCTCAGGCACCACCAGAGCGGCGACGCCGACCTGCTCGCAGAGCTTCGCCCACAGCGACTCGTCGTAGCCGCGTTCGGATTCCATCGCTGCACGCACCGCCTCCGGTGAGGCGTGCTTCTCGATCAGTGCGGCGACCGTGTCGCGCAGCATCTGCCGTTCTTCACCTGATGTCATGCCAGCGCCTCCAGCACTCGACGTCGATGGCTGGTCGGATCGCCCCATGCCGAATGCAGCGCCTGCACCCGCAGCAGCCAGAGCGACAAATCGTGTTCGGAGGTGAACCCGATGGCGCCGTGCGTCTGCAGCGACGACCGAGCCGCCAGCAGTGCGGCGTCCGAGGCGGCGGCCTTGGCGGCGCTGACGTCGCGCGCGGTGTCGGGAGAGCCGTCGGCCAGCGACAGCGCCGCGCCGTAGACGAGCGGACGGGCCAGCTCGACGGCGATGTGGACGTCGGCGAGCTTGTGCTTGAGCGCCTGGTAGCTGCCGATGACGCGGCCGAATTGGCTGCGCTGCTTGGCGTATTCGACCGACATGTCCAGCATCGCCTGGCCCGCGCCGACCAGCTGGGCGGCGGTGGCCAGCGCACCGAACTCGTACGCGCGGGCCACATCGGCGTCACGAGCATCGCCGGTGGCGGTGACGTCGAAGAGTGTGCGGCTGGCATCGACCGACTCGTGCGAGTCCCCGAGGGTGGCATCGCTGACCGTGCCGTCCTGCGCCAGCAGCGTCAGCCCCGCGAAGTCGGCGTTCACCGCACGCGGCACCGCCGGGGGCAAGGCGACCGTGGCAATCAACTCACCGGCGGCCAAGGCGGCGGAACGGTCGTCGTCCGCGAGAAGAATCGGTGCCACCGCAATGGATTCGGTGACCGGACCGGGAACGTTCCAGCGGCCCAGCCGTTCCAGGGCCACCACCAGGTCGACAGGATGCGCGTCGATGCCGTCGTACTTCTCGGCGATCGCCAGGGCGGTGACGCCCAGGTCGGTCAGTGCCGACCACACCTTGCGGGCCGGGGTGGTGTCGCCCTCGGCCCAGGCTCGTACCGCCGCGGGCACGTCGGCGGCGCCCAGTGCGGCGTCGATACTTGCCGCGAAGTCACGCTGCTGTTCGTCGAGTGCGAATTTCATTTCTTCGCTCCTGCGCTCGCTGAGCTTTCTCGGGGCAGCCCGAGCAGCCGCTCGGCGATGATATTGCGCTGAATTTCGTTGGTACCGGCGTAGATCGGGCCGCCGAGAGCGAACAGCAGGCCGTCGGTCCAGCCGTCGGTCAGCTCGGCATCGGCACCGCGCAGCTCCAATGCGGTCTGGTGCAGTGCGACGTCGAGGTCGGACCAGAACACTTTGGTCACCGACGACTCCGCACCCAACTCACCACCGCCAGCGACGCGGGTCACCGTGCCGAAGGTATGCAGCCGGTAGGCCTGTGCCTTGATCCAGGCGTCGGCGACGCGGTCGGCGAACGCCGGATCGGATCCCCGCTCTCGCCACTCCGACACCAGCCGCTCGGCTGGCGCGAGGAAGCGGGCCGGGCTGCGCAGCGACATGCCGCGCTCGTTGCTCGACGTGCTCATCGCGGCGCGCCAGCCGTCATGCACACCGCCGATGACATCGTCATCCGGCACGAACACGTTGTCCAGGAACACTTCTCCGAAGCCGGTATCCCCGCCGAGCTGGGCGATCGGGCGCACGGTCACGCCGTCGGCCTTGAGGTCGAACATGAAGTAGGTCAGGCCCTTGTGACGCTCGGCGCTCGGGTCCGAGCGGAACAGCCCGAACGCCCGGTGACCGAACACCGCCCGGCTGCTCCAGATCTTCTGTCCGTTGAGCAGCCAGCCGCCGTCGGTCTGGGTGGCCGTCGAGCGCAGCGACGCCAGATCACTGCCGGACTCGGGCTCCGACCATGCCTGCGCCCAAATCTCTTCGCCGCTGGCCATCTTCGGCAGCACGCGGTCCAGCTGCTCCTCGGTGCCGTGCGCGAACAGAGTCGGCGCCAGCATCGAGGTGCCGTTGGCGCTGGCCCGGCCCGGAGCACCGGCGCGGAAGTACTCCTCTTCGTAGGCCACCCACTGCAGCAGCGTCGCGTCGCGGCCGCCGTACTTCTCGGGCCAGGTGACCACCGACAGGCCGGCGTCGAACAGGATGCGGTCCCAGACCCGATGCTGCTCGAAACCTTCGGCGCTGTCATAGGACTTCGTCGGGAACGAGTCCTTGTTGTCCGCCAGGAACGTGCGCACCTCGTTGCGGAACTCTTCGGTGGCGTCGTCGTAGCGCAGATCCATCAAACCATCTCTCGCAGTGTGGGTTTGACCACTTTGCCGCCGGGGTTTCGTGGCAGGGTCGCCACGAAGACCACCGAGCGCGGGGTCTTGAAATTGGCCAGGTGCTTCTTGGTGTAGTCGATGACGGCCTGCTCATCGAGGTCACTGCCCTCGCGGCGGACGACGAACGCCCGCCCGACTTCGCCGAGGCGCTCGTCGGGCACGCCGATCACGGCGGCATCGGCCACTCCCTCTAGACGAGCCAATACCTGCTCGATCTCGGCGGGGTAGACGTTGAAGCCGCCGCAGATGTACATGTCCTTGAGCCGGTCGGTGATGCGCAGATTCCCCGCCGCGTCGACGGTGCCGACATCGCCGGTGTGCAGCCAGCCGTCGCTGTCGATCGCCGCCGCTGTGGCTGCCGCATCGTCGAGGTAGCCGAGCATCACGTTGGGTCCGCGCAACAGCACTTCGCCCGCGCCCGTGTCATCGGGGGAGTCGATGCGCAACTCGAAGTCGGCGATCGGACGCCCACACGTGGTGGCGACGGTGACGGCGTCGTCGTCGGCGCGGCACATGGTGCCGAAGCCGTTGGCCTCGGTGAGTCCGTATGCGGTGAGCACGATGTCGAAGTCCAACTCGGCCTGCATACGTTCGATGAGGACGACGGGCACGGTGGCGGCACCGGTCACCGCGAAGCGCAGCGAGCTCAGGTCGTAGTTCTTGCGCGCCGGATGGTCCAGCAGCGTCTGGAAGATCGTCGGCGGCCCGGGCACCACGGTGATGCGCTTCTCGGCGATCACCCGCATGGCCTGTTCGGGATCGAAGGTGAGCTGCGGGATCAGCGTGGCGCCGGTCTGCAGGCAGGCCAGGATGCCGGCCTTGTAGCCGAAGTTGTGGAAGAACGGGTTGATGCACAGGTAGCGGTCGGCACTCGTGAGCTGGCCGCACTCCGCCCACGCGGCCGGGGCCGCCAGCGACTGCCGGTGCGCGCAGAGCACACCTTTGCTGCGCCCGGTGGTGCCGGAAGTGAACAGGACATCGGACGGGTCGTCGGGTCGCACGGCCGCCGCGCGGGCGTCGACCTCTGACGGCTCAGCCCGCGGTCCGGCGAGGAACTCGTCCCAGGTGCCGTCAGGCTCGTCGATGGGGATGCGCACGATGTGCCGCAGCGCAGGCAGTTCAGTGCGATTCAGCTCGGCGACGCGGTCGGCGCCGAGGAAGCGGCCCATCCCGAACAGCACCGGCGCCTCTGTGCGGGCCAGGATGTCGCTGGCCTCCGACGCGGTGTAGCGGGTGTTCAGCGGGACCATCACGCCGCCGGCGTACTGGATGGCCAGGCAGGCGATGGCCCAGTGCCAGGTGTTCGGCGACCAGATTGCGACCTTGTCTCCGGGCTGGACCCCAAGCCCGATGATGGCCGCCGCGGCGCGGCGCACCTCGTCCCGCAGTTCGGCGAAGGTGAAGCTGCGGTCATCGGTGACCAGGGCGTCGTGATCGGCGAACTCAATGGCCATCCGGTCCAGCACCCCAGGTGTGGTGCGCGGTTGGCTCGTCATCGAGACTCCTCAAAGGCTTGATACCCGGCGCATCGGCCCGGGCTAACAAAGCAAGTGCTTGGTAGGTTAGCCTACAAGGGTGATCACGGTCGAGGAGTTCCGGGCGGAGGTCCGCGCGTGGCTGGCCGACAATCTCGTCGGTGAATATGCCGCGCTCAAGGGCCTCGGCGGCCCGGGTCGCGAGCACGAAGCCTTCGAAGAGCGTCTCGCATGGAACCGGCATCTGGCCGCGGCGGGCCTGACCTGTCTGGGCTGGCCGGTCGAGCACGGCGGCCGCGGTTTGTCGGTTGCCCACCGGGTGGCGTTCTACGAGGAGTACGCGAAGGCCAACGCCCCCGACAAGGTCAACCACTTCGGTGAGGAACTGCTCGGGCCCACCCTGATCGCGTTCGGTACGCCCGAACAACAGCAGCGGTTCCTGCCCACGATCCTCGACGTCACCGAGCTGTGGTCGCAGGGGTACTCCGAGCCCGGCGCGGGCAGCGACCTGGCCAACGTCTCCACCGCGGCCACCCTCGACGGCGACCAGTGGGTGATCAATGGCCAGAAGGTGTGGACCTCGCTGGCGCACTGGGCGCAATGGTGCTTCGTGGTGGCCCGCACCGAGAAGGGCTCCAAGCGCCATGCCGGCCTGTCGTTCCTGCTCGTGCCACTTGATCAGCCCGGCGTGGAGATCCGCCCGATCATCCAGCTGACCGGCGACTCGGAATTCAACGAGGTCTTCTTCACCGACGCCCGTACCGACGCCGACCTGGTGGTCGGCGAGCCTGGCGACGGCTGGCGGGTCGCGATGGGATTGCTGACCTTTGAGCGTGGGGTGTCTACGCTCGGCCAGCAGATTCGTTATGCCCGTGAACTTTCCGGGATCGCCGAGCTGGCCAAGAGCACCGGCGCGATCGACGACCCACTGATCCGTGAGCGCCTCGCGCGGTCGTGGGCGGGTCTGCAGACCATGCGGTCGTATGCGCTGGCGACGATGGACGTCGAGCAGCCCGGTCAAGATAACGTCTCAAAGCTGTTGTGGGCCAACTGGCATCGTGATCTGGGCGAGCTGGCCATGGATATCAAGGGCCGCTCGGGCCTGCTGATCACCGACGGCGATTTCGACGAGTGGCAGCGGCTGTTCCTGTTCTCGCGCTCTGACACGATCTACGGCGGCTCCAACGAGATCCAGCGCAACATCATCGCCGAGCGGGTGCTCGGCCTACCCCGAGAGGTGAAGGGCTAGTGGCGTCATTGTCGGAGGTCCCCGCAGAGGTTGAGGGCCACGGTCTGCTGACTGGCAAGGTCGTGGTGATCACCGCGGCCGCGGGCACCGGCATCGGCTCGGCGACAGCGCGGCGCGCGCTGCTCGAAGGTGCCGACGTCGTCGTCTCCGATCACCACGAACGCCGGCTCGGCGAAACCCGGGACCAGTTGGCCGAATTGGGACTCGGCCGGGTTGAGGCCGTGGTGTGCGATGTCACCTCCACCGCTCAGGTCGATGCGCTGATCGCATCCACGACCGCCCGCATGGGCCGCCTGGACGTCCTGGTGAACAACGCCGGACTCGGTGGCGAGACCCCCGTCATCGACATGACCGACGAAGACTGGGACCGCGTTCTCAACGTGACGCTGACGTCGGTGATGCGGGCGACCCGCGCCGCGCTGCGCTACTTCCGCGACGCCGGCCACGGCGGCGTGATCGTCAACAACGCCAGCGTCCTGGGCTGGCGGGCGCAGCATTCCCAGTCCCATTACGCGGCGGCCAAGGCCGGCGTGATGGCGCTGACCCGTTGCAGTGCAATCGAAGCCGTCGAACAGGGGGTTCGCATCAACGCGGTCTCGCCGAGCATCGCGCGGCACAAATTCCTGGAGAAGGTCAGTTCCACCGACCTGCTCGACCGGCTGTCCGAGGGCGAGGCGTTCGGGCGCGCGGCTGAGCCGTGGGAGGTGGCGGCCACCATCGCCTTCCTGGCCAGTGATTACTCGAGTTACCTTACCGGCGAAGTCATTTCGGTATCGAGCCAGCGAGCGTGACAGAGCAGCCGGTCAGTCGCCGCGACGAGCTTCTCGTGCTCGCCGCGACGATGTTCGCCGAACGCGGTCTGCGCGCGACCACCGTGCGCGATATCGCCGACTCGGCGGGCATTCTGTCCGGCAGCCTGTATCACCACTTCAAGAGCAAGGAGCAGATGGTCGAGGAGGTCCTGCGGGATTTCCTGGACTGGCTGTTCGACCGCTATCAGCAGGTCATCGCCACCGAGCCCAACCCGCTCGAACGACTCAAGGGTTTGTTCATGGCGTCGTTCGACGCGATCGAGCACCGGCACGCGCAGGTGGTGATCTACCAGGACGAGGCCAAGCGGCTGTCGTCGCTGCCGCAGTTCGAATTCGTCGATGCTCGCAATAAAGAGCAACGCAAGATGTGGCTTGACCTGCTCAACGAGGGTGTCAAGCAGGGGTACTTCCGCCCCGATATCGACGTCGACGTGGTGTACCGGTTCATCCGGGATACGACGTGGGTGTCCGTGCGTTGGTATCAACCAGGTGGACCGCTGACAGCCGAGGAAGTCGGCAGGCAATACCTCGCCATAGTCCTGGGCGGCATAGCCGCGCCCAACAACTGACAAGGAGATCGACATGGCCCCCGCATCACAGGCATACGTCATCGACGCCGTACGCACCGCGGTCGGCAAGCGAAACGGATCGCTCGCCCCCGTCCACCCCATCGACCTCGGTGTGGCGGCGTACCGCGGCATCTTCGATCGGGTCGACGTCGACCCGGGCGCCGTCGATGACGTGGTGGCCGGATGCTTGGACACCATCGGGCCGCAGGCCGGCAACATCGCCCGCAACACCTGGCTGGCCGCCGGATTCCCCGAAGAGGTGCCCGGTGTCACCGTCGACCGCCAGTGCGGTTCGAGCCAGCAGGCGATTTCCTTTGGCGCACAGGCGATCATGTCCGGTACCGCCGACCTGATCCTGGCCGCCGGCATGCAGAACATGAGCCGCATCCCGATCTCGTCGGCGATGACCGTCGCCGAGCAGTTCGGCTTCACGTCGCCGACCAACGAATCGGAGAACTGGCTGCACCGCTACGGCGATCAGGAGGTCTCCCAGTTCCGTGGCGCCGAGATGATCGCCGAGAAGTGGGGTCTGTCCCGCGAGGAGATGGAGGAATTCTCCAAGGGCAGTCACGACAAGGCCTTCGCCGCCATCCGCGCCGGCAACTTCGAGAACGAGATCATCCCGGTCGGCGAGTTCCGCACCGATGAAGGACCACGTGAGTCGACCCTGGAGAAGCTGGCCAGCCTCAAGACGCTGCGTGAGGGTGGCCGGCTGACCGCCGCGATGGCCAGCCAGATCTCCGACGGCGCCAGCGCGGTGCTGCTCGCCAGCGAGCAGGCCGTCAAGGACCACAAGCTGACCCCGCGCGCCCGCATTCACCACATCAGCGCCCGCGGTGCCGACCCGGTGTTCATGCTCACCGGCCCGATCCCGGCGACGAAGTACGCACTCGACAAGGCCGGCCTCACGATCGACGACATCGACGTCGTCGAGATCAACGAGGCGTTCGCGCCGGTGGTGATGGCCTGGCTCAAGGAGACCAAGGCCGACCCGGAGAAGGTCAACCCCAACGGGGGCGCGATCGCGCTCGGCCACCCGCTCGGCGCCACCGGTGCCAAGCTGTTCGCCACCATGCTCAACGAGCTCGAGCGTCGCGGCGGCCGCTACGGCCTGCAGACGATGTGTGAGGGTGGCGGCACCGCCAACGTCACGATCATCGAACGGCTCTAACGACTTTCACCTGCTCGTCGGCCGCGCGTCAGTGCTCGTGGAGGACCACGCCACGGATGTTGCGGCCGGCGAGCATGTCGTCGTAGGCGTTGTTGATCTCGCCCAGCTTGTATTCGTGGGTGACGGTCTCGTCGAGCAGTAGCTTGCCCTCGCGGTAGAGGCTGAGCAGCTTGGGGATGTCGGCGCGCGGATTCGCCTGTCCGTAGAGGCTGCCGAGCAACCGCTTTTGGAAGAGCGTGAACATCGTCATCGGCAGCACCGGCGTCACGTCGGTCATCGCCGCCAATGCGGTCAGCACCACGGTGCCGCCCTTGCTGACCAGTTCGAGCGCCTGATTGATCATCTCGCCTTTGACGAGCCCGACGGTCAATAGTGCGGAGTCGGCCATCACGCCCTTGGTCAGCTCACGGACCAGCTCGGTCCCTTCCTCGATCGAGGTCGCGAAGTGCGTGGCGCCGAACAGAAATGCCTTGTCCCGCTTGCTCTCCACGATGTCGATCACGACGATCTTCTCCGCGCCGGCCAGCCGCGCGCCCTGGATGGCGCCACTACCGATACCACCACAGCCGATCACCACCACGGTGTCGCCGGGCCGCACGTCGGCGGTGTTGACCGCCGAGCCCCAGCCGGTGGTGACGCCACACCCGAGCAGGCACGCCCGGGTCAGCGGAATGTCCTCGTCGATCTTCACCAGCGACGCCTCCGGCACCGTGCCATACGGGGCGAAGGTGCCCAAACCGATTGCGGCGAAGATGTCTTGGCCGCGGGCGTGGCGCCGGAAGGTGCCATCGGGTTGCAGGCCAGTGAGGATCTCGGCACCCATATCGCACAGGTTCGACTTACCCGTCGCGCACCAGCGGCAGCGTCCGCAGGCGGGCAGGAACGCGGCCACGATGTGGTCACCGACTTTCAGGTCCCGAACCCCCGGGCCGACCTCGAGGACGACGCCCGCGCCTTCGTGGCCGCCGATCAACGGAATGGGTGCGACCAGATCGCCGTCACGGATGTGGTGATCGGAATGGCACAGCCCGGTGGCTTCGAACGAGACGAGCACCTCGCCGTCCTGCGGCGGATCGAGCTCGACTTCCTCGACGTTCCAGTCTTGCCCGTACTCCCACAGGATGGCGGCATTCATTTTCATGGTGCACAACGTTATGACTCGACGCCGTCCCGCGACGACGATTCGGGCAAGCTAGCCCGCGGCGGTCAGCGCGAGCCCGCCGAGCGCGACGATCCAACTCGCGAAGCTGCCCACCAAGAAGTACTCGGTGACGTCGTCGATCCCGATACCGCCGTTCTCCCGGGCTCTTTGGGCGTTGATCTCCGGGAACCGGATGATGCTCTTGGCCGCCACCACCGCGGTCGCCGCGGCCAGTTGCCCGGCCAGGGCCAGCCCTAGAATCAGCAGCCGCTCCATCGGGCCGAGCAGCCGCCCGCCCTTGAGGCGATCCGACGGCTGGGGCTCATCGGCCGGCCGGATCGAGCCCACCGATCCGAGCAGCAGCCTGACCAGCTGATTGCCCGTCATCAATTGCAACAGAATCACCCCGCCCACCAACATGATTCGGGTCGGATCGGCGGATTCGAGACCGGTCACCGAGGCCCAGCCCGCCCACGCCTTGACTGGCCCGGCCACCGGCGAACCGAATCCGGACAGCGCGATCAGCGCCGCAAGGACGGCGGCGAACAGCACCAAGGGCATGGCCTGCCTGCGACCGCCCACCCGCTCGGCGTGGTTGCATGACAGCTGCCACGCAACGCTGGCCACCACGGCGATACCGACCAGAAGCAGGTCGCCGAGATGCCACAGCCCGCACAGCGCGGCGACCGTCACCGCGACCAGCGGTCCGGTGAGGACGGCCGGCCAGCGACGAGTCGTCAACCGCCGAACGATGTCGGCGCAACCGATGGCGATCAGCAGCACGGCAACGCCACTCACTGAACTGCCCGCAACTGTTCGGACGCCAGCACCAGCAGATCCAGCCCGTCGCGCGCGGTCCGCTGCGACACCGCTGATGCGCTGATGCCTTCCATGGCTGCCAGTTCCTTCTTCGTCTTGTGCTCGACAAGCCCCCGCAGCAGTCGCAGGGACCGGGCATCTACCGATCCAAGCAGGTGGTCCCGACACAAAAGCGCGGCGTTGACGGCGTCGGGATCCGGCCCGGTGTCGCCGTGGCGGCGGTAGGCCGTGCGCACTGCGGCCAGTGCGGGCTGTTGTTGGGCCGTCGCCGTCCATTCGATGGCGTCGCGCGCCGACCACCAGCCTGGGCCGTCCTGGATACCGGTGCCCGCGTCGAGCACGGTCACCTCGCCCCAGCCGATCCCGAACCGCACATCGATATCGGGAGCCAGAGCCAATCGCACGGTGAGGGCGGCGTCGATCGCGGCGCCGACCGTCGGGTAGCTGCCCTGGAACTCGTCGCCGACGGTGAATGCCAGGGGAGTGCCGGCCAGTATCGCCGTGATCCGGCGATGCAGCCGACCGCGGTCGGACGCGTGCCGTGACCCGACAACGTCGCCGATCAGCGCCGCGCGTACCGATGAAGCGGTACGCTTCACTCCCGCCATTTGAAGAGTATAGCTTCATTTCTTAAAAATGAAGCAAATAGCTTTACTCGATGAACGCCGCGGCGGCCTGCAGATGTGTGACGGCGTCGGCAACGATCGCCGGGACCAGCTCGGCGCACGACGGCAGGCTCTCGATGATCCCGGCGACCTGCCCGGAGGCCAGCACACCCGCTTCAGTGTTGCCCTCGACCAATCCGGCCTTCAACAGCATCGGGGTATTGGCGGCCATCAGCACCTGCGACCAGGTGAGGTCCTTACCGTGGCGCATCGCCAAGCCGTCGCGGATCATCCCGGTCCAGGTCATCTGCGACATCTTCTTGAACTTGGCCGCGTTGCGCACCGCCGCGGTGAAACCACGGATCGGTGAGCCGCTTTCGAGCTTCTCCACCAGCTCAGTGCGCAGGACGCGGTGCGGCATGCCGTCCACGCGCGTGGACACCACGGTGCCGTCGAGAGCGGCCGTCAGGTACCGCTGCTTGACCTCTTCGGGCACAGTCGAATCCGACGTCAGCAGGAATCGGGTGCCCATCGCCACGCCCGCCGCGCCGTACGACAGTGCCGCGGCCAGGCCGCGTCCGTCGAAGAAGCCGCCGGCGGCGATCACCGGGATGTCCACCGCGTCGAGGACCGAGGGCAGCAGCAGCGTGGTGGCGACCGGACCGGTATGGCCGCCGCCCTCACCACCCTGCACGATCACGGCGTCGGCGCCCCAGCTCGCCACCTTGCGTGCATGCTTGGCCGCGCCGACCGACGGAATCACCACGGAGCCGGCCTCTTTGAGCTTCGCGATCAGCTCCTGCTTGGGAGCCAGCGCGAACGAGGCGACCTTGACCCCTTCGCGGATCATCAGGTCGACACGATCGGGAGCGTCGGCGCCGTCGGCTCTGATGTTGACCCCGAACGGCTTGTCCGTGGCGGCCTTGACCTTCTTGATGGCGGTCGCGAGCTCGTCGATCGTCATGGTCGCCGAAGCCAGGATGCCCAGGCCGCCCGCGTTGGACGTGGCCGACACCAGCCGCGCACCGGCGACCCAGCCCATCCCGGTCTGCACGACGGGATGCTCGATGCCGATCAGCTCGGTCAGCGGGGTCTTGATGTGACTCATCGAACCTCTTTGTCCCGCAGGTTCTTCGGATCGATGACCTCTTGTAGCAGCTTCTGCTCCTCGGCGGAGGGCAGGCGGCTGGTCTCGGCCTCCCCAAGGCCGTGCACCTCGAAGGAGGTGTTCTCGGCGACCTCGTCGGCGGTGACGCCCGGATGCAGCGAGACCGCGCGCATCTGGTGGTCGGGCCCGTTGAAGTCGAAGACGCCGAGGTTGCTCACCACGCGAAAGACATTGACGAAGCGGTAGGCCGGGTTGTTCGGATCGATTTTGTCCCAGCCGATTCCGGAGACGATGTCGACGGACTCGCCGAACACCCGCTTGGAGTGGTTGCCGACCCAGTAGCTGGTGGCGTGGTTGATGCTGTTGCCCGGTGCGCCGCGCACGCCGAACATCTGGCGCGTCGGGTGCTGTAGCGGGCCGAACGCCGACAGGTTCTGGTTGCCGTAGCGGTCGATCTGGTTGGCGCCCATCACCACGTGGCGTCGACCCCAGGACAGCGTCTCGAAGACGCGGCCGAACGGCATCCAGCCCTCGATCGCTCCGGTGGCGCCCATCGCCGGGGTGTCGGCGAGAATGCGGGCCTCGCCGTCGGTCAGCAGGATGTCGGGGGAGAAGGTCAGGCGGGCCAATCGGGCGCCGATCGACACCATGTTGGCCATCGGGCTGACCATGATTTCGCCTGCGTCGCGGAATAATTCGGCGCAGGCGACGGCGCACACCTCGGCGCGGGTTGCGGAGATCATGCTTGCTCCTCCTTGAACTTGCGCACGGCGGCTTGGTAGTCGGCTTCGCTGCCGGACAGGTAGGTCGAGACGAACTCGGCCCAGGTCTCGTCGGATGCGGCGGCCTCGGCGTAGTGCCGCTGGAACTTCTCGTCGCGGCGGTAGTCGGGCTCGGCGGTGGTGAAGTGCGCGCCGCCCGGTGCCTCGACGACCTTGTCGACCATCATCCGGTTGATCAGCAGGGCCTGGGGCGGAACAGATTTCACCAGTTCTTCGGTGGACACCACCTTCTCCACCGACAGTAGACGCTTCTGCGCCGACATCAGGAACAGGTCGTCGAAGTACGGGTCGATCCCGGTGTAGGCGGCATTGCCTTGTGCGTCACCGAGGTTCAGGTGTGCGAACGCGACGTCCAGGTTCAGCGCGGGCATGGCGACGAGCTCTTCGTAGCCGTCGCCGGTGGGATAGGGGGACTTGACGGTCTTGAGCTCGTCACCCCAGAACGCCCGCACGTCGCTGCCCAAGCCGGCTCGGATTGGCAGGAATGGCAGCCGCTGCGCTGCTGCCTGCAGCCCGCAGCGCAGCATGCCCTCGTCCATCTCGCGCGATTCGATCGCGCCGGTGGTGCGGGCCTTGGCGAACCACGGATCGTAGAACGGTGGCGAATCCAGCGACACGAAGCCGTAGTAGACGCGCTTGACCTTGCCCGCCGAGCACAGCAGGCCCAGATCGGGGCCGCCGTAGGTGACAACGGTCAGGTCGGTGACGTCGGTGCGCAGCAGCGCCCGGATGAAGGCCATCGGCTTGCGTCGGGAGCCCCAGCCGCCGATACCGATCGTCATGCCGCTCTCGACGACCGAGACGGCCTCATCGAGAGTCGTTCTCTTATCAGACATTATTTCGACCCCTTGTCGGTGCCGGCGAACGCGTCGCGGTGCTCATCGGAGACGCCGGCAAGGTTCAGTTCGAACGTGAAGCCCTGCTCCATTCGGTATCTCGCGTTGACCGGCTGGATGTCGATGAAGTTCAGCGCCTCCTTGGCGGCCCGGATCACCCGGGTGTCCTTGGATGCGATGTCGCGGGCGACGCGCAGTGCGGCCTCGTCGAGATCGGCGCGCGGTACCACCTCGTGCACCGAACCGAAGTGGTGCAGAGTCTCCGCACTCACGGTCGCGGCGGTGAAGAACAGCCGGCGCATCATGTGCTGGGGCACCAGTCGCGACAGGTGGGTGGCCGCGCCGAGGGCGCCGCGCTCTACCTCGGGCAGGCCGAACTTCGCATCGTCCGAGGCGACGATCACGTCGGCATTGCCGACCAGACCGATACCGCCGCCGACGCAGAATCCGTTGACCGCGGCCACGACGGGAACCTCGCACTCGTACACCGCGCGGAACGCGTGGAAGCACCCGCGGTTGGCGTCGATCAGGGCGGTGAAGCCCTCGGTGTTCTGCATCTCCTTGATGTCGACGCCGGCGTTGAAGCCGCGGCCCTCGGCGCGAAGGATCACCACGTGGGTGCTCATGTCGCGGCCCGCCGCGGTGATGGCGTCGCCGAGTTCGAACCAGCCGCGGGAGGGAATGGCATTGACGGGCGGATAGTCCACCGTGACGGCGACAATGCCCGGCTCGACGGTCTTGGACGTGATGGTCATCGGGATACCTGAGCCACTTCCTGGATGGGGTGGATACCTAAGCAAGCACTTGCTTGGTACGCTAGCACAGTGACCGACGCCGCTGACACGGGTATCAATCTGCAATTGAGTGGTCGGGTCGTCCTCGTGACCGGTGGTGTGCGAGGTGTCGGCGCGGGGATCAGCGCCGTCTTCGCGGCCCAGGGTGCGACCGTCATCACCTGCGCCCGGCGGCCGGTCGAAGGATCGCCGTACGAGTTCCGCGCCTGCGATATCCGCGACGACGAGGCCGTCAAGGCCCTCATCGACGGGATCGTCGCCGAGCACGGTCGCCTCGACGTCGTGGTGAACAACGCCGGCGGCTCACCTTATGTTCTGGCCGCCGATGCGTCGGCGAAGTTCAGCCTCAGGATCGTGGAGCTCAACCTGCTTGGTGCGCTGTCGGTTTCGCAACACGCCAACGCCGTGATGCAGAACCAGGACTCCGGTGGCTCGATCATCAACATCACCAGCGTCAGCGGCAGGCGGCCCACACCGGGCACCGTCGCGTACGGGGCGGCCAAGGCCGGCATGGAGAACATGACCACCACGCTCGCCGTGGAATGGGCACCCAAGGTGCGGGTCAACTCCGTCGTCGTCGGCATGGTCGAGACCGAGCAATCCGAACTCTTCTACGGTGACGCCGATTCGATCGCCGCGATTTCCAAGAACGTGCCGCTGGGCAGGCTGGCCAAACCCGAGGATATCGGTTGGGCCACAGCATTTCTCGCCTCTCCCGCGGCGTCCTACATCAGTGGTGCGTCACTCGAGGTGCACGGTGGCGGGGAACCGCCGCACTACCTGTCGACCACCACTGCCGACATCAAATAAGGAGACATCTTCAATGGCACTTCTCGACGGTCGCGTGGTCATCGTGACGGGCGCTGGCGGCGGCATCGGGCGGGCGCACGCGCTCGCCTTCGCGGCTGAGGGCGCGCGCGTGGTGGTCAACGACATCGGCGTCGGCCTGGACGGTTCGCCCGCCGGCGGCGGTAGCGCGGCCCAGGGTGTTGTCGACGAAATCGTCGCCGCCGGTGGGGAAGCCGTCGCCAATGGTTCCAACGTCGCGGACTGGGCGCAGGCCGAGGCGCTGATCCAGACCGCCGTCGATTCGTTCGGTGGGCTCGACGTTCTGGTGAACAACGCCGGCATCGTGCGGGACCGGATGTTCGTCAACGCCACCGAAGACGAGTTCGATGCCGTCACCGCGGTGCACCTCAAGGGACACTTCGCCACCATGAAGCACGCCGGAGCGTACTGGCGCGCGCAGTCCAAGGCGGGCAATGCCGTCGACGCCCGCATCATCAACACCAGCTCCGGTGCCGGCCTGCAGGGCAGCGTCGGGCAGGCGACCTACAGCGCGTCGAAGGCGGGTATCGCCGCGCTGACCCTGGTGGCCGCAGCTGAGATGGGCCGCTTCGGCGTCACCGTCAACGCGATCGCGCCGTCGGCCCGCACCCGGATGACCGAGACCGTGTTCGCGGACATGATGGCCACGCAGGACAGCGATTTCGACGCCATGGCGCCCGAGAACGTCTCGCCGCTGGTGGTGTGGCTGGGCAGCGTGCAGTCCAAGGATGTCACCGGTCAGGTGTTCGAGGTCGAGGGCGGCATCATCCGCGTCGCCGAGGGCTGGAACCGTGGCGGGACCATCGACAAGGGTGCCCGTTGGGATCCCGCCGAGCTCGGCCCGGTGGTCAGCGACCTGATCGCCAAGTCGCGCACCCCGCTTCCGGTCTTCGGCGCCTAGCTCAGATCGGCTCGCACACCACCAGCGGGATCCGGCGATCCGCCGCCTCTTGATACCCCTTGTACGGCGGGTAGATTCGCGTGAGCTTGCGCCAATAAAGCCGTCGCTCGTCGTCGGTGGCGTCGCGCGCGGTCATATCCCGCACGTTGTCGCGCACCTGAACCCGCACCTTCGGGTCGGCCTTCAGATTGAGATACCACGCGGGATTGCTACTGCGTCCGCCATAGGACGCCGGCAACACCACGCGCTCGCCGTCCTGCACATACAGCGTCGCGGTGATGCGCGGCTCGCCGGACTTGCGCCCCGTCGTCGTCACGAGTGCGGCGGGAAACCACAGGAGCTTGGCACCCCATCTGCCGTTCGTCCGGCGATACACCGCGATGTGCGCGCGAGCGAAGGCCTTCATTGCCTTCTTGAGGAAGACCGAATTGCGGATGGGGTGGGACCGTTGGCTCACGCCAATGAATTGCCCAGCTTTACGGATCGCAAATCACGATGGGGATGACCCGGTCGGTCCAGGCCTTGTAATCCTCGAAGCTCGAGTACATCTCGACCAGCTTCGGCCAGTACTCGGCGCGCTCCTCTTCGGTTGCGTCACGGGCGGTCAGGTACAGGATCTCGTCCTTGATCTGGACGGTGATCTTCGGGTCGGCCTTGAGGTTGAGGTACCACATCGGGTGCTTGGCGGCGCCGCCCTGCGAGGCGACCAGCACCACGCGGTCACCTTCGCGCAGGAACAGCAGCGGGCTCACCCGCGGCTCACCGGTCTTGCGACCGGTCGTGGTCAACAACGCCACCGGTGCGCCCTGCAGGAAACTGCCGGCGACCTTGCCGCCGCTGCGCTTGTACAAGAAGGTCTGCGCCCGCGACATCCACTTGATGATGAATTTGGTGGTCGGCGAGTTCAGCGACTTGGGGGCAGGCTTGGTGGACATGTCGGCACTCCTGGTGCGTGGCGTGAGTTAGCGCTTGATGAACGGGCGGACGCGCGCGTGGATGTGATGGATCTTGCCATCAGCGACCGGAATCAGGAACGTCTCGTCGATGCGCGCGGCGACTCGCCGTCCCGCCAGCCTCGGCTTGGTGACGAGCTCGAACTGGGCGCGGACCTCGTCGCCGTTCACGCTGAACTGCGGTTCGGTGATCTCCTTGATGACCTTGTACTGCGGAGCGCGATTGAGGTCGCGGCGCAACTGATCTCCGGAGAACCCGGTCTTGATCCCGAATTCGATGCGAGTGCAGCCCGGCGCGAACGGCACATCGTCGGCCTGATGACTGGCCAGCGCCTCGATATAGGCGCGCGCCGCCGCGATCCGCTCTTCGTCGGTTGCGGGCACTAGATCCGCTCGATGATCGTGCCGGTCGACAGCGCGCCGCCGGCACACATGGTGATCAGCGCGGTGCTCTGGTCGGTGCGCTCCAACTCGTGCAGCGCCGTGGTGATCAACCGGCTGCCGGTGCTACCGACCGGGTGGCCCAGGGCGATGGCGCCGCCGTTGACGTTGACCTTCTCCATATCGGCTTCGTGGACCTGGGCCCAGCTCAGCACGACCGACGCGAACGCCTCGTTGATCTCGACCAGGTCGATATCGCCCAGCTTCATGCCGGCCTTGTCCAGCACCCGTTGGGTGGACTGCACCGGGCCGTCGAGGTGGTAGTAGGTCTCGGAGCCGACGAGGGCTTGGCTGATGATGCGGGCGCGGGGCTTCAGTCCCAGCGCGCGGGCCTTGTCTTCGTCCATCCACAGCACCGCCGCGGCGCCGTCGGAGATCTGCGACGAGGTGCCCGCGGTATGGATGGCGCCTTCCATCACCGGCCGGAGCCCGGCCAGGCCCTCCATCGTGGTGTCGCGCAGTCCCTGGTCGCGGCTGACCATGTGGCGCTCCGCGGTGGGCTGCTTGTTCTCGTCGATCACCGGCGCCTCGATCGGCGAGATCTCGCGGTCGAAGCGGTTCTCGTCCCAGGCGCGCTTGGCTCGTTGCTGCGAGAGGAACCCGAGGTGGTCGAGATCTTCGCGAGTGAGGCCGCGGCGCTTGGCAATGCGCTCGGCGGCGGTGAACTGATCGGGCATGTCGATA
Organism: Mycobacterium sp. BK086; assembly: GCA_004362315.1. Classification (GTDB taxonomy): domain Bacteria; phylum Actinomycetota; class Actinomycetes; order Mycobacteriales; family Mycobacteriaceae; genus Mycobacterium. The sequence continues at coordinate 366,354 of SNWL01000004.1, read as the reverse complement.
TCCCACGATGCGGCGCGGATCAGCGAACGGTCCGGCCCGGCGTTGGCGCCGAGACCCACGCGGCTCATCGCCTCGATGCCACAGGCGATGCCGACGTCGATGGCGCCGGAGGCAATGAGCCCGGCGATGAGGTGGTTGGCTTGCTGCGCGCTGCCGCACTGGCAGTCGACGGTGGTGGCACCGATCTGCTCGGGCAATCCCGCCGTCAGCCACGCCACCCGGGTGATGTTGTTGGACTGCTCGCCGTACTGCGTGACGCAACCGCCGATGACCTGCTCGACCTCTCCTGCGTCGACACCGGCCTTGTCGATCACGGCCTTCTGGACGGCGCCCAACAATTCGGTCGCGTGCAGACCGGACAGCCAACCGCCCCTCTTACCGATGGGGCTGCGGGTGGCTTCGACGATGACAGGATTACCCATGAGGTCAGGCTAGAACACGTTTCATTACTCTGACAAGCGAGGATGGCAGTGCTGACCTGGGCGTCCCTTTGATCTGCGAAGGAGCCGTGTTTCAATGGTCACAAAGCCGGTCAGAAACTGAACTAGACCACGTTGTAACCGGCGCCGTTCAGCGATATGCGAATCGGTGCGACACCTGTTGGAGGACATGACTATGGGCCGCTCGAATGTGCCTGACGATTTCGATTTCCTGGACGCCAACCTCAACCTCGAGCGGCTTCCTGTCGCCGAGCTTGCCGAGCTTCGCAAGGCGGAGCCGGTGCACTGGGTTGATGTGCCCGGCGGCACTGGGGGATTCGGCGACAAGGGCTATTGGATCGTCACGAAGCACGCCGACGTCAAGGATGTGTCGAAGCGCAGCGATGTCTTCGGCAGCTCGCCCGATGGCGCGATCCCGACCTGGCCGCAGGGCATGGAGCGAAGCGCGATCGATCTGCAGAAGGCCGTCCTGCTGAACATGGATGCGCCGCAACACACTCGGCTGCGCAAGATCATCTCGCGTGGTTTCACCCCGCGGGTGGTCGCTCGTCTGAAGGACGAGCTCGATCAGCGCGCGCAGAGCATCGTGAAGGAAGCCGCCGCGAACGGCAGCGGCGACTTCGTCGAGCAGGTCAGCTGCGAGTTGCCGCTGCAGGCGATCGCCGGGTTGCTGGGCGTGCCCCAGGAGGATCGCGACAAACTGTTCCGCTGGTCCAACGAGATGACCGCCGGTGAGGACCCGGAATACGCCGACGTCGACCCGGCGATGTCCTCGTTCGAGCTGATCACCTACGCCATGAAGATGGCCGAGGAGCGCGCGAAGAACCCCACCGAGGACATCGTCACGAAGTTGATCGAAGCGGATATCGACGGCGAGAAGCTTTCCGACGACGAGTTCGGCTTCTTCGTCGTGATGCTCGCGGTGGCCGGTAACGAGACCACGCGCAACTCGATCACCCACGGCATGATCGCGTTCGCCGCAAATCCCGATCAGTGGGAGCTGTACAAGAAGGAACGTCCCGAGACCGCAGCCGATGAGATCATCCGCTGGGCGACTCCGGTGTCAGCGTTCCAGCGCACCGCGCTCGAGGACACGGAGTTGGCGGGTGTGCCGATCAAGAAGGGCGAGCGAGTGGTGATGTCGTATCGCTCGGCCAACTTCGACGAGGAGGTCTTCGAAGACCCCTTCTCCTTCAACATCCTTCGGGACCCGAACCCGCACGTCGGGTTCGGCGGTACCGGAGCGCATTTCTGCATCGGCGCCAATCTCGCCCGCATGACGATTAACCTCATCTTCAATGCGGTCGCCGACAACATGCCCGATCTCAAACCACTTGGTGAACCCGAACGTCTGATGTCGGGTTGGCTCAACGGAATCAAGCACTGGCAGGTCGACTACACCGGCGCTTCCGCCTAAGCGCAATCGCTGAGAATCAAGGAGGATTCTTCGTGGACTTCAGTCCGGACGAAGGGCAGCAGGCAGTCACCGATGTGGTGACGTCCGCGCTCGAACGCGACAACAGTTGGGACGCGCTGGTCGCCGGCGGCATCGTGGCGTTCGGCGTCCCGGAGCGCCTCGGCGGAGACGGCCTCGGCCTGGCCGAGATCACATCAGCGCTGACCCAGATCGGTAGGTTCGGCAATGTCAGCCCGGCATTCGCGACCCTCGGCCTGGGTCTGCTTCCGCTGCTGGACTTGGCATCTGACGAACAGCAGGACCGCTATCTGGCCGGTGTGGCCAAGGGTGCGGTACTGACCGCCGCGCTCAACGAGCCGGGGCATTCACTGCCCGAGCTGCCTGCCACGAAGCTGTCTGGCGGCAAGCTCAACGGCACCAAGCTCGGCGTCCCCTACGCCGAGAAGGCGGAGTGGATCGTCGTCAGCACCGACAGCGGCATTGTCGTGGTGTCGCCCACCGCATCTGGTGTCTCGCTGACCCAGACGCCGACGGCGAATCACTCCGACGAATACGTCGTGACGTTCGCCGACACTCCGGTCGCCGACGCAGATGTGTTGGGCGGCAGCGATTCCGTGCACCGGGTCAATCAACTGGTGCTCGCCGCCGTCGGCGCCTATGCGGCCGGACTGGTGGCCGGTGCGCTGCGGCTGACCGCCGACTACGTCGCCACCCGCGAACAGTTCGGCAAGCCGCTCTCGACGTTCCAGACCGTCGCCGCCCAGCTGGCCGAGATCTACATCGCCTCGCGGACCATCACACTCGCATCGAACTCGGTGTCCTGGTTGCTGTCGGAGGGCCGGGACGCGACCACTGACCTTGACGTCCTTGGCTATTGGGTGACGTCGCAGGCGCCGCCGGTGATGCAGCTGTGCCATCACCTGCACGGCGGCATGGGGATGGACATCGACTACCCGATGGATCGGTACTACTCGTCGATCAAGGATCTGACCCGGCTGTTGGGTGGTAAACAACACCGGCTGGAACTGGTGGGAGCGTAATGTTTATCGAGCTGACGCCCGAGCAGAAGCAGCTGCAAGCCGAACTGCGCGAATACTTTTCGAACCTCATCTCGCCCGAAGAGCACAAGGCGATGGAGTCCGATCGGCACAACGAGGCCTACCGGGCGATCATCAAGCGAATGGGCTCCGACGGCAAGCTGGGTGCCGGCTGGCCCAAGGAGTACGGCGGCCTCGGCTACGGTCCGATCGAGCAGTCGATCTTCGTCAACGAGGCCCAGCGTGCCGACGTGCCGCTGCCCGCGGTGACGCTGCAGACCGTCGGGCCGACGCTGCAGCAGTACGGCACCGAAGCGCAGAAGAAGAAGTTCCTGCCCGCGATCCTGGCCGGCGAGGTGCACTTCGCGATCGGCTACACCGAGCCCGAGGCCGGCACCGACCTGGCGTCGCTGCGGACCACGGCGGTCAAGCAGGGTGACGAGTACATCGTCAATGGCCAGAAGGTCTTCACCACCGGTGGACATGACGCCGACTACGTCTGGCTGGCCTGCCGTACCGATCCGGAAGCCGTGAAGCACAAGGGCATTTCGATTCTGATCGTCGACACCAAGGATCCGGGTTATTCCTGGACGCCGATGATCCTGTCCGACGGTGCGCATCACACCAACGCGACGTACTACAGCGACGTGCGGGTGCCCGCCGACATGCTCGTCGGCGAGGAGAACGGCGGCTGGCGGCTGATCACCACGCAGCTCAACAACGAGCGCGTGATGCTCGGACCCGCCGGACGCTTTGCGGCGCTGTACGACCGTGTGCATGCCTGGGCGTCCAAGCCCGGCAGCAACGGGGACACTCCGCTGGATCACGACGACGTCAAGCGCTCGCTGGGCGAGCTCAAGGCGATGTGGCGCATCAACGAACTGCTCAACTGGCAGGTGGCGGCGTCCGGAGAGAACATCGACGTTGCCGACGCGGCGGCTACCAAGGTCTTCGGCACCGAGCGCATTCAGTACGCGGGCCGACTGGCCGAGGAAATCGTTGGAGCACACGGCAATCCGGCGGACCCGGATACCGCGGAAATACTCAAGTGGCTGGACAGCCAGACCAAGCGCAACTTGGTGATCACATTCGGTGGTGGAGTGAACGAGGTGATGCGGGAGATGATCGCGGCTTCTGGTCTGAAGGTCCCGAGGGTGCCCCGGTGAGCGCCGTCGACGACATCAAGGCCGCCGCCGAGCGGGTCAAGGCCGAAGGCAAGAGCAAGCCGCGGGTGGGCCGGCATCCGGTCAACCAGCCGATGATCGACCACTGGCTCGACGCGATCGGTGACAAGAACCCGATCTACGGCGACGAGGCAGCCGCGAAGGAGGCCGGCCATCCCGGTCTCGTCGCGCCGCCCGCGATGATCCAGGTTTGGACGATGATGGGGCTGGGCGGTGTCCGTCCCGATGACGATCCGCTGGGCAAGATCATCGAATTGTTCGACGACGCAGGCTATATCGGCGTCGTCGCAACCAACTGCGAGCAGAAATACCATCGGTATCTGCGCCAGGGCGAAGAGGTCAGTGTCGCGGCCGAACTGACCGATGTCGTCGGCCCGAAGCAGACCGCGCTCGGCGAGGCGTTCTTCATCACGCAGACCATCACCTGGTCGGTCGGTGACGAGGATGTCGCCGAAATGATGTGGCGCATCATGAAGTTCATCCCCTCAGATAAAGAGGCCAAGGCGTCGGGCTCATCTGTTCCCGATGACCTCGATGCGGATTCCGCCATGCGCCCGGCGTCGTCGAAGGACACCAAGTTCTTCTGGGACGGCGTCAACGCACACGAACTGCGCATCCAGAAGCGCGACGATGGAACGCTGGTCCACCCGCCGGTCCCCGCACTGTGGGCCGACAAGGAGGCGCCGACCGATTACGTCGTCGCCAGCGGCAAGGGCACCGTCTTCAGCTTCGTGGTGCACCACGCACCCAAGGTGCCAGGCCGCACACTGCCGTTCGTCATCGCCCTCGTCGAACTCGAGGAGGGTGTGAAGATGCTCGGCGAGCTGCGCAACGTCGATCCGTCGACGGTGAAGATCGGAATGCCGGTCAGCGCAATGTATATCGACTTCCCGGCCAACGATGTCGGGCCCGCCTGGACCAACTACGCGTGGGAGCCGGCCAAATGAGCGCACCTGTGATCGAGGTCGGCACCAAGCTGCCCGAGCTCAAGTTCTACGGTGACCCGACGTTCATCGTCTCGACGGCGATCGCCACCCGGGATTACCAGGACGTGCACCACGACCGGGACAAGGCGCAAGCCAAGGGTTCCAAGGACATCTTCGTCAACATCCTCACCGACACCGGTCTGGTGCAGCGGTTCATCACCGACTGGGCCGGGCCGACCGCTGTCATCAAGTCGATCGGTCTGCGCCTGGGTGTGCCCTGGTACGCCTACGACACGGTGACGTTCACCGGTGAGGTCACTGCAGTGGAGGACGGTTTGATTTCGCTGAAGATCGTGGGCAGCAACAGTCTTGGTGATCACGTGATCGCCAACGCGACGCTCACGATCGGTGCCGCGTAATGCCGGGCGGGTTGAGCGGCAAGGCCGCGATCGTCGGCATCGGCGCGACCGACTTCTCCAAGAACTCCGGACGCAGCGAGCTGAGGCTGGCCTCGGAGGCCGTGCTGGATGCCTTGGACGATGCGGGTCTCACGCCTGCCGACGTCGACGGTATGACGACGTTCACGATGGACTCGAACACCGAGGTGGCCATCGCACGGGCCACCGGCATCGGCGAGCTGAAGTTCTTCTCCAAGATCCACCACGGTGGCGGCGCGGCCTGCGCGACCGTTCAGCAGGCGGCCATCGCGGTGGCCACCGGTGTCGCGGATTGTGTTGTGGCATACCGGGCTTTCAACGAGCGCTCCGGGATGCGGTTCGGCCAGGTGCAGATGCGACTGGTCGAAAATGCCGACTCCACCGGCGTGGACAACTCGTTCTCCTACCCGCACGGGCTGTCGACGCCGGCGGCGCAGGTGGCGATGATCGCGCAGCGCTACATGCACCTCTCGGGTGCGACGAGCCGCGATTTCGGTGCGGTGTCGGTGGCGGACCGCAAGCACGCCGCCAACAACCCGAAGGCCTACTTCTACGAGAAGCCGATCACGATCGAGGACCATCAGGCCTCGCGGTGGATCGCCGAGCCGCTGCGGCTGCTGGATTGCTGCCAGGAGACCGATGGCGGTGTGGCACTGGTGATCACGTCGCCGGAGCGGGCCAAGGACTTGAAGCACCGGCCCGCGATCATCGAGGCGGCGTCGCAGGGTTCGAGCCCGAATCAATACTCGATGACGAGCTACTACCGGCCCGAGCTCGGACTGCCGGAGATGGGGCTCGTCGGCAGGCAGCTGTGGGAGCAGTCCGGTCTGACGCCCGCCGATATCCAGACCGCGATCCTCTACGACCACTTCACCCCCTTCACTCTGATTCAGTTGGAGGAGTTGGGGTTCTGCGCCCAGGGTGACGCCAAGGACTACATCAAGGACGGTGCGCTGGAGCTCGGCGGACGGTTGCCGATCAACACGCACGGCGGTCAGCTGGGCGAGGCATACATCCACGGCATGAACGGCATCGCGGAGGGCGTGCGCCAGCTTCGCGGCACGTCCGTCAACCCCGTGCCGAACGTCGAGCACGTGCTCGTCACCGCCGGCACGGGTGTGCCGACCTCCGGCCTGATCCTGGGCTAGCTTTTCGCCGAGCGTCACACCAGAGTCACCTTCGACACCGAGCGTGACTCTGGTGTGACGCTCGCGGCGGTTGTCGGTGGCTGGCGGCACACTGCCGCCATGAGTGAGCCGTTCATCGGGAGCGAGGCCGTCGCGGCCGGAGACATCACCAAGAGTTCTCTCCGTCGCCGCTTCACCCGCCTGTTCCCTGACGTCTACGTCCCGTCGGGGTTCGAGCCGACCGCGCGGGACCTCGCGCGCGCCGGCTGGCTATGGTCGGGGCGGAAGGCGGTGATTGCTGGTCGCTCGGCAGCAGCACTCCTCGGCGCGGAGTGGATCGACGGCAGCACACCCGTCGACCTGATCCACGAAAATCGGAATCGGTTGTCCGGCATTGCTGTACGAGGCGATCGCGTCGAAGGAGACGAGGTTCAGCTGATGCGCGGGATGCCGGTGACCACGCCGTTGCGCACCGCGCTCGACCTCGCTTGTTGGTATCCGCCCCGCACTGCGCTGATCTATTTGGACGCGCTCGCCCGCGCGACTTCCTTCGACCTCGGTGACGTCGGGATACTTGCGCAACGGTATCCGGGCCGTCGTGGCAGTCGTGTCGCCCGTGAGACTGTGCAACTCGTCGATGCGGGAGCCCAGTCTCCCAAAGAAACCTGGTTGCGGCTGCTCTTGATCGAGGCCGGCCTGCCAAGGCCGCAGACCCAGATCCCGGTCCATGACCAGTTCGGCGAACTGGTGGGCTACCTCGACATGGGTTGGGAGGACGTCAAGGTCGCGGCCGAGTACGACGGAGAGCAACACCGTACAGACCGCTGGCAGTACTCCCGCGATGTTCGTCGACACGCGATGCTGGAGGAGTTGGGCTGGATCGTGATTCGGGTGCTGGCCGGCGATCGTCCGGTCGACATCGTCCGGAAGGTCCGAGCCGCTATCGCTCGCCGAGCGTCACTCCAGAGTCACGTTGGGCGCTCAGCGTGACTCTGGAGTGACGCTCGGCGGAAAACGAACGCCGCGGCAGAAGTCCGAAGACTCCCACCGCGGCGTTACGTTCGAACGAATTAGGACAGGTTGTTCTTGATCTGGGTGTCCTGCATCTTGGCGATCGCCAGTGCCGTGTCCGGCTGCACCGGATCGTTCGGGTTGCTCGAGAACTCGATGTTCGCGAGCGCCTTGCCCTGGGTGAAGTAGACCTCGGTGATCGCCTTCGAGCCGTCAGGCGACTTGCCGGTGGCGATGAGGCCGTTGCCTGCGTCGCCGACATCAGCCGGCTGCGGTGCCCCGTCAACTTCCTTGGGCAGCTCGGCCTTGGACGACTCCAGAGCCTTGAGCGCCCCGGCGGCGTCCTCGCTCACGACGATGGCGAAGACGATGGTCTGGTTTGCGGTCGGGTTGGTCATCGACTGCACGATGCCGTTGATCCCGTTGGGATTGACCTGGGGCTCACCCGCGGTGAAGCTGGGGTCGATGTCGGAAGCCTTCAGCAGCAGTTTGCTGTAGTCGCCTCCCGCGGCCGCCGGGCTGGCAGGAGCACTCGTGGTCTCCGATGCGGCGGCCGACGTCGTTGCTGCAGCCGAGGTCGACGACGATGACGACGACGATGAGGATTCCTTGTCGTCTCCACCGCAGCCGACAGCTGCCGTGCCCACCAGCAATGCCACGCCGATCAAGCCGACAGTCTTGGCCTGCGCAATCTTCATGAGGTTCCTTCCGTAAGCGGCATCGATCTTTGCCTTGCCTAACTTAGTACAGCCAGGTCGGCCGCGTACGGGGACACTCGCCAAAGTTGACGCGCGCGTCACGGAGTGCGGGTTCCACCCGGTGCAGGCGAGCTAGACCGGGATGAACTCCACATCGGAGAGGATGACGGCGTCCTCGCGACTCGGTGCGGTGACGACGCCGACGTAGCGGCCGTCTTCCTTCCACGCGCTGACCTTGATGGTCTCGCCCGGATAGCAGACGCCGGCAAAACGTGCGCCGTAGGTCTTAACTGCCGACGCGTCCGAGTCGAGCAGCGTGTCCACAAGTGCCTTGCACGTCATTCCGTAGGTGCACAGACCGTGCAGGATCGGCTTGGGAAAGCCTGCCGCCGCGGCGAATTCAGGGTCCGAGTGCAGCGGGTTGCGGTCGCCGCACAGCCGGTACAGCAGCGCCTGCTGGGGGAGTACCGGCACCGAGATCTCGTAGTCCGGTGCACGGTCGGGGGCGGCGACCGACGTCGAAGGGCCGCGCTCGCCACCGAAACCACCCTCGCCGCGGGCGAAGATCGACCGCTTGGTGGTCCACAGCAGCTTGCCGTCGGGGTCGGTCACTGTCGTCTCGCTGACGATGACCGCCGCCTTGCCCTTGTCCCAGATCTCGGTGAACCGCTGCTTCGATGTCGCGGTGCCGCTCGGCGGGAGCGGAGCGGGCACGGTGACCGCCTCGCTGGCGTGCAGCACCTTGCTCAGCTCGATGTCGATGCCGGGGAACTTCACCTCGGGCGGCTCGGTCATGTGAAAGCTGGAAGCCACGTTGCCGAAGCTCGGCAGCACCTGGGGGGTGCCGTCGGTGAGGTAGCGCAATTCCTTGGGGTCCATCGGATCTGCGCCGGCTCCCAGGCCCAGCTGATAGAGCTGTATATCGCTACTCGTCCACGAGAACTCGATGGGTTCCAGATCGGCTGCGAGTGCGACGGACAGATCGATCGGCATGTCAGCCCTTCCCTGCGATGTGCAGTGCCGCCAGGTACCCGAACGCCATCGCGGGGCCGATGGTGCCGCCGGGGCCGGGATAGGTGTGACCCATCACCGGCGAGCTGACATTACCGGCCGCATACAGGCCCTCGATCACCGAACCGTCGTCGCGCAGCGCCCGCCCGTGCACATCGGTGCGGATACCGCCCTTGGTGCCGAGATCGCCAGGCACCATCTTGGCGGCATAGAACGGCCCATTCTTGATCTCGCCAAGGTTGGGGTTGGGCTTGTTGGTCGGATCGCCGTAGTAGCGGTCGTAGGCGCTCTCACCGCGGTGGAAGTCGTCGTCCTTACCCGAGCGGGCGAAGCCGTTGAACCGCTGCACGGTGGCCAGGAAGGCGTCGGCAGGCAGCCCGGTCACCTTGGCCAGCTCCTCGAGGGAGTCGGCCTTGACGATAACGCCGGATTCCATCCACTTTTTCGGAATACGTTGTCCCGGTTGTAATCCCGCGAAGATGTACCGGTCACGGTATTGCTGGTCGAACACCAGCCACGCCGGGACGTTCTCACCAGGGCCGGGGCCCTGGCCGTATTCGCCGCCGTACATGTGGTGGCAGGCCTCGACGTAGGGCATCGACTCGTTCATGAACCGCTTGCCGGCCAGGTTGACGATGATCGACCCGGGTGAGTTGCGCTCCGAGAGGGCAAACCACGGCGCCCCGACCAGTGGAACGGTCGGACCCCACCAGGCATCCTCCATCAATTCCAGTGCGGCACCGAGCTTCTCGGCTGCCACGATGCCGTCGCCGGTGTTGGCTTCGGCCCCCACCGTCCAGTCGGCGGTGATGGGCGCGCGCTGGTACTTGACGCGCATCTGCTCGTTGCGCTCGAAACCGCCGCTGCCCAGGATGACACCGCGTCGCGCGCGGATCAGTTGCGGGTCAGCGGATTCCGGGCCCGTCGTATCGCGTACATAGATACCGCGCACCACGCCGTCCTCGACGTACAGGTCGGTAAGCGCGGTGTTCAGCAGAACGGGAACGCCCGCCTGCTGCAAGCCGATTCGCAGCGGCGCGATCAGCGCGCGACCCATACCCACCAGGTTCTTCCCGCGGGCGCCGGCCCACATGGTGCGCACACCGACCTTCAGGCTGCGCAGTACGCCGCGGGGATGGCGCTTGAGCTGGTTGAGGCGCACGTAGTCCTGCTGCATCACAACCACATTGAGCGGCACCTTGCCGTAGGGCGGCTCCAGGAACTTCTCGTCGGGTCCGAGCTTCTTGGCGTTGAACGGCTTGGGCTCGATAGACCTGCCGCCGGCGCGTCCACCCGGGGTCTCCGGGTAGTAGTCGGAGTACTTGGGCACCCAGCACATCTTCAGCGGCGAGTGCTTGAGCACGAACGACAGCATCTCCGGACCGCGCTCGAGATAGGTGTCGATGCGCTCCGGCTCCACCACGTCGCCGATGATCTCGTGCAGATAGGTCCGCGCGGCTTCTTTGGTGTCGGTGACCCCGTCACGCTTGAGGATCTCGTTGTTTGGGATCCACACGCCGCCGCCCGATCGGGCGGTCGAGCCACCGAAGTGCGCGGCCTTTTCGACGACGACCGTCGATAGTCCCTGGTGAGCGGCGGTAAGTGCGGCGACCATGCCGGCAGCACCGCTTCCGACGACGACGACGTCGAACTCCTGAGCTGTCATACTAGAACACGTTATAGAATTGCCCCGTCCGGGCGCTACTGACCCCTCCCTTCCGATCAGCGGAACGCTTACCCCAAGGGCCCTCGGACCGCACTAGAATTGCCCGCACCGGGCGCCGTTCGCCCCGGTCACACCGACGATGGGACTCCCGGGAATGCTGAGCGTTTCGACGCGCGACGAGCTTGCCGCCGACCTTGCCGAAGCGGAGCGCAGTCGCGTTCCGATGACTCCGCTGACGTCCAATCACCCCGATATCGACGTTGTCGACGCCTACGAAATCCAGCTGATCAACATCCGGCAGCGGGTCGCCGAGGGCGCCAGGGTGGTCGGCCACAAAGTGGGCCTGTCCTCTGAGGCCATGCAGAAGATGATGGGCGTCGACGAGCCCGACTACGGCCACCTGCTGGCCGACATGGAGGTGTTCGAGGACCAGCCGGTGCCCGCGGGTCGCTTCCTGTTCCCGCGCGTCGAGGTCGAGGTCGGGTTCATCCTCGCCGACGACCTGCCCGGGGCCGGTTGCACCGAGGACGACGTGCTGGCCGCCACCGCCGCCTTCGCGCCGGCGATCGAGCTCATCGACACCCGGATCAAGGACTGGAAGATCGCGCTGTGCGACACGATCGCCGACAACGCGTCGTCGGCGGGCTACGTGCTCGGCAAGGAGCGGGTATCGCCCAAAGACGTTGACATCAGGGCCATCGACGCGGTGCTCACCCGCAACGGCGAGGTGGTGGCCGAGGGCCGCAGCGACGCCGTGCTGGGCAATCCGGTCACCGCGGTCGCGTGGCTGGCCCGCAAGGTCGAGAGCTTCGGAGTGCGGCTGAAGGCAGGCGACATCGTCCTGCCGGGGTCGTGCACCAGGGCCATCGACTGCCGCCCCGGCGATCAGTTCGTCGCCGACTTCGCCGGGCTGGGTTCAGTCCGGCTGTCATTCGAGTAAGAGGAGCATCCACATGGCGCAGAAGAGCTCAGTTGCCATCGTCGGGTCGGGAAATATCAGTACCGACCTGCTGTACAAGCTTCTTCGTTCGGAGTGGCTCGAGCCGCGCTGGATGATCGGCATCGACCCGGAGAGCGAAGGCCTGGCGCGAGCCCGCAAGCTCGGTCTGGAGACCAGCCACGAGGGCGTCGACTGGCTGCTGGCGCAGTCGGAGAAGCCGGATCTGGTGTTCGAGGCCACCAGCGCCTACGTGCACAAGGCTGCCGCTCCGCGGTATGAGGAAGCCGGTATCCGGGCCATCGATCTGACCCCGGCCGCTGTCGGCCCCGGCGTCATCCCGCCGGCCAACCTGCGGGCCCACCTCGACGCCCCCAACGTCAACATGGTGACCTGCGGTGGTCAGGCCACCATCCCGATGGTCTACGCCGTCAGCCGCGTCGTGGACGTGCCCTACGCCGAGATCGTCGCGTCGGTGTCCTCGGCCTCTGCCGGTCCGGGCACCCGGGCCAACATCGACGAGTTCACCAAGACCACCAGCGCCGGCGTGGAGGTCATCGGTGGAGCCAAGCGCGGTAAGGCGATCATCATCCTGAACCCGGCCGATCCGCCAATGATCATGCGCGACACCATCTTCTGCGCGATCCCCGAGGACGCCGACCGCGATGCGATCACCCAGTCCATCAAGGACGTGGTGGCCGAGGTGCAGACGTACGTGCCCGGCTACCGGCTGCTCAACGAGCCGCAGTTCGACGAGCCGTCGGTGGTCAACGGCGGCAACTTCGTGGTCACCACGTTCGTGGAAGTCGAGGGCGCCGGGGACTACCTGCCGCCCTATGCGGGAAACCTGGACATCATGACCGCCGCGGCCACCAAGGTCGGCGAAGAAATCGCGAAGGAACGTGCCTCCGCAGGAACAGGAGCGCAAGCATGAGCACTGACGTTTGGTTCGACGCCAGCTGGGACGTCCGGATGACGGATACCTCCCTGCGCGACGGCAGCCACCACAAGCGCCATCAATTCACCAAGGACGAGGTCGGTGCCATCGTCGCGGCACTCGACAACGCAGGCGTCCCCGTCATCGAGGTGACCCACGGTGACGGTCTCGGCGGATCGAGCTTCAACTACGGGTTCTCCAAGACTCCCGAGCAGGAGCTGATCAAGCTCGCGGCCGAAACCGTCAAGGAAGCCAAGATCGCGTTCCTGATGCTGCCCGGCGTGGGCACCAAGGAAGACATCAAGGAGGCGCAGAACAACGGCGGCTCGATCTGCCGGATCGCCACCCATTGCACCGAGGCCGACGTGTCGATACAGCACTTCGGGCTGGCCCGTGAACTGGGTCTGGAAACGGTCGGCTTCCTGATGATGAGCCACACCATCCCCCCGGAGAAGCTGGCCGCACAGGCCCGGATCATGGCCGACGCCGGCTGCCAGTGCGTCTATGTCGTGGACTCCGCGGGCGCGCTGGTGCTCGAAGGGGTCGCCGACCGGGTGGCCGCGCTGGTCGCCGAGCTCGGTGACGATGCTCAGGTCGGTTTTCACGGCCACGAGAACCTGGGCCTCGGCGTCGCCAATTCGGTCGAGGCGGTGCGGGCCGGTGCCAAGCAGATCGACGGTTCCTGCCGCCGCTTCGGCGCCGGGGCCGGCAACGCGCCCGTCGAGGCGTTGGTCGGGGTCTTCGACAAGATCGGCGTCAAGACCGGTATCGACTTCTTCGAGATCGCCGACGCCGCCGAAGAGGTCGTGGCTCCCACGATGCCGGCCGAGTGCCTGCTCGACCGCAACGCCCTCGTGATGGGCTACGCCGGGGTGTACTCCAGCTTCCTCAAGCACGCGGTTCGCCAGGGCGAACGGTACGGCGTGCCCGCACACGAGCTGCTGCTCCGGGTCGGGCAGCGCAAGCTGATCGGCGGCCAGGAAGATCAGCTGATCGATATCGCGCTGGAGATCAAGCGCGAGCAGGAAGCCGCAGCTGCCAAGTAGTCCGTCGGTGCCCGTTGGCACGATGGGCGCATGACCACGCGAGCCGACGCCCAGGCCATCCTCGAACAGCTGGCCGGGCCCACGGCGGTCCTGCGCGACGATCAGTGGACGGCCATCGAAGCATTGGTGGTGCAGCGCCGCCAGGCGCTGGTGGTGCAGCGCACCGGGTGGGGCAAGTCGGCGGTGTATTTCATTGCCGCCAAGCTGCTGCGGGAGCTCGGCAAGGGAGCCACGGTCATCGTGTCGCCCCTGTTGGCGTTGATGCGCAACCAGGTCGCCGCCGCGGAACGCGCAGGTGTTCGTGCTGCCACCATCAACTCCGGCAACGTCACCGAATGGGACGAGATACACCAGCGGGTCAACGGCGGTGACCTTGATGTCCTGCTGGTCAGCCCGGAACGGTTGAACAACCCGGAGTTTCGCGACACCGTCCTGCCGGCGCTGGCCGCCGACGCCGGACTGGTGGTGGTCGACGAGGCGCACTGCGTCTCGGACTGGGGTCACGACTTCCGGCCTGACTACCGGCGCATCCGAACCTTGATCGCCGAACTCGGTTCGGACGTACCGGTGTTGGCCACCACCGCCACCGCGAACAATCGTGTCGTGAACGATGTCGCGGCTCAGCTCGGGGTCGGCGGACGGGACACGCTGGTACTGCGCGGTGGGCTCGACCGAGAGTCGTTGCGGCTGTCGGTGGTTCAAGCCGGCGGAGGAGCGCAGCGCACGGCCTGGCTGGCCGAGAACCTGGCGTCGCTGCCGGGTTCCGGAATCGTCTACACGCTGACTGTCGCCCAGGCGCACGATGTGGCGGCGCTGCTGCGCGAGCGTGGCCACGAGGTGGCCGCCTACACCGGGTCGACGGAAACGGCTGAGCGAGAACAACTCGAGGCCGATCTGCTGGGCAACCGGGTGAAGGCGCTGATCGCCACCTCGGCTCTGGGCATGGGTTTCGACAAGCCGGATCTCGGATTCGTCGTGCATCTCGGTGCGCCCTCGTCACCCATCGCGTACTACCAGCAGGTCGGCCGTGCTGGCCGCTCGACTGACAGCGCCGAGGTGGTGCTGCTGCCGGGACGGGAAGACCAGGACGTCTGGCGGTATTTCGCCTCGGTGGCGTTTCCCTCGGAAGCGATGGTGCGCAACGTTATTCGTGAACTGGAGCCCGATCGTCCGCTGTCGACGCCCGCCCTGGAGCCGCTGGTGGATCTGGGCCGCACCCGACTGGAGATGGTACTCAAGGTGCTCGATGTCGACGGCGCGGTGCGGCGGGTCAAAGGCGGATGGCTGGCCACCGGTCAGCCATGGGAGTACGACGAGGCCCGCTACCGCCAACTCGACGAGGCCCGGGGTCGCGAGCAGCAGGCGATGCTCGACTACCAGAACACCACCGAGTGCCGGATGACGTTCCTGCGCAGGCAACTCGACGACCCCGACCTCAGCGACGGCGAACGGTGCGGCCGCTGCGACAACTGTGCGGGCGCCCACTTCGGAGCGACCGTGAACGACGATGCGGCGGCGCTCATCCGGGAGGCGCTGATGCGGCCGGGCGTCGAGATCACCCCGCGCAAACAATGGCCGTCGGGGCTGGCAAAGCTGGGCGTGAGCCTCAGCGGCCGCATCGGCGACGGTCCCGAGCCGGGCCGGGCGATCGGCAGGCTGACCGACCTGGGTTGGGGCCCGCGGCTGCGACGCCTGCTCGACGAGCCCGACGGCGAGGTACCGCCGGATGTGGTGCAGGCGGCGGTCAAGGTACTGGCCGCCTGGGATTGGGCGATCCGTCCGACTGCCGTGCTGGCGCTGGACTCCGCCACGCATCCGGTGCTGATCGCGTCCCTGGCCCGCGAACTGGCACGCCTGGGCAGACTGACCGACCTGGGCGTGCTGCGGTACGCCGTGGGGCACCGGCCGGTCAGCGCGGCCAACTCCGCCTACCGTGTGGCGGCCCTCAACGGAGCGTGGTCGGTCCCCGACCTGGCCGCCGCGGGTGGGCCGGTGTTGCTCGTCGACGATCTGACCGATACCGGCTGGACACTGACGATGGCCGCACGGGTGGTGAAGGAGGCGGGCGCGCCCGCGGTGCTACCCCTGGCGCTCGCGGCTACCAGCTGACCGGGCGGGTCACCACTGGGGTTTGGTGCCGCCGAGCTGCGCGGTGAGCGCGTCGGCGGTGGCGACCAAACCCTTGGCGTGCTTGGCGATCTCGGAGTCGGTGAGCGCCCGGCCGATCTGAAGCGACACCACCATCGCCTGCCGGTGGTGGTGGTCGTAGACCGGTGCGGAGATGACGCTGACGTCGTGGCGCTGACGGGCGCCCTCGGCCTCACTGCTCAGATAGACCCGCTCGCCGATGTCGGAGATCAGCTCGCCCAGCAGAGCGCGCAGCTCGTCGGGCAGCGTGCTCGACATGCCGGCCATCATCGCGTAGAGCCGCCGCCCGCCGGGGGTGAGACGCTCGACGAGAAATCCCGCGGTTCGGCACTCGGCGATGACGCGGTCCAGTCGCTGTGTTTCGGTCCGCAGCGGGATGGTCGGGGCCCGGCCCAGCCAGCTACGCAACGCCTCGTCGTCCCACAGCACGAACATCAGCCCGACCGGCGGCGCGAACGGGTAGCTCTGCCCGACACGCACTCCGACGTCGGAACCGGGTGGTCCGACCAGTTCGAGCAGCGTGATCCGGTCGTCGACGACGCCGGCCAGTGCCGCCGTGGTGTCGAAGCTCTTCGAGAGCCGGGTCAGTTCGGCGCGGGCGGCCGGATTGACCCGCAGCGACTCCTGTGCGAGGTGGCCCAATGCGATGAGGCTGGGGCCCAGCCGATAGGTCTTGTCGGCGGCGTCGCGGACCAGATAACCCGACTCGGTCAGGGTCGTCACGATGCCCAGGCAGGTGGGCTTGGCCAGGTTCAGCCGGCGAGACAGCTCGGAGAGGCCGAACCGGTCTTGCGGGTGTTTGGCCAGAAAGTCCAGAATCGCCACCACCCGCTGCGTGGGGGGAGATGATCGACCAGGAGGGTCGGCGTCTGGCATTGCAAAATCCTACCTCTATGTTCCAGATATGGACCGTTGGGTTTGTTGACTGAGACTAGAACACGTTCTAGTCTCAGTCGGAGAACGTACCATTGCGGTCCAATATTGAAACGCGAGGCGGTCGATGTACACACAGCCACTGGTGGACGCCATAGCCGAATCCGAACGTCTGGTCCGAGAGGCTCATTTCATCGAGTCCGAGGCCGACCTGCTGGAGGGGCTGCAGTATCTGGCCGGCTGCGTCGCGGCGTGCACCCACGTCGCCTTCGACTATGACCGCGACCACCCGTTCCTGCATTCGGGCACCGGACCGTTCACGAAGATGGGTCTCGACAACCCGGACACGATGTACTTCGGTACCCGCGTCGTGGCGGGCAACGAGTACGTCGTCACCGGTAAGCGCGGGACCACCACCGACGTCAGCTTCCAGCTGCTCGGTGGCGAGTACACCGACGAAGTGGTCCCCGACAGCGAGACGGCGTTCGACGATCGGCGCCTCGACATCGCCGCCGACGGCACCTTCGAATGGCGGTTCACCCCGGACACCAACGCGCAGTTGGTGATTCGCGAGGTCTACAACGACTGGGCCGCCGAGCGCGGCAACTTCGCGATCGCCCGCACCGATACCGCTGGCACCGCGCCGCCGCCGCTGACCAAGGAGCTGATCGAAAGACGCTGGGCGACAGCGGGTAAGCAGCTTGTGCAGCGGGTCAAGACCTGGCTGCAGTTCCCGAAGTGGTTCTACGACAACCTGCCGGTCAACACGCTGACGGCACCGCGGCTCACGCCGGGCGGACTGGCCACCCAGTACTCGTCGGTGGGGCACTACGACATCACGCCCGAGCAGGCGCTGATCCTCACCCTTCCGGTCACTGATGCTCCGTACCTCGGCTTCCAGCTCGGCAGCCTCTGGTACATCTCGCTGGACTACATCAACCACCAGACCTCTCTGAACGGCACTCAGGCACAGGCGGATCCGGACGGAAAGATCCGCATTGTCGTCGCCGATCAGAACCCTGGGGTGACGAACTGGGTCGAGACGCTCGGACACGCCAAGGGTTATCTGCAGTTCCGTTGGCAGCGGGTGTCCCGTGAGCTGACCGAGGCCGACGGCCCCACGCTGGAGCTGGTGGATCTCGACGCCGTTGCGGGCAAGCTGCCCTACTACGAGCACAACAAGATCTCCGATGACGATTGGCGCCAGCGAATCGCGCTGCGTCAGAAACTAATTGGCAACAGGATGGTGGGATAACACATGGCCGGCTTGCTCGAGAACAAGGTCGTCGTCATCAGTGGTGTCGGCCCGGCGCTGGGGACCACGCTGGCGCGCCGATGTGCCGAGGAAGGCGCCGATCTGGTGCTGGCGGCGCGGACGGTTGGACGCCTGGACGATGTAGCCAAGACGGTCGCCGACCTCGGTCGCCGCGCGGTAGCGGTGGGCACCGACATCACCGACGAGGGTCAGGTCGACAATCTGGTCAAGCAGACGATGGATGCGTACGGCAAGGTCGACGTGCTGATCAACAATGCGTTCAAGGTGCCGTCGATGAAGCCCTTCGGCAAGACCTCGTTCGACCACATTCGCGAGACGATCGAGCTCACGGTGCTCGGCGCGTTGCGCCTCATTCAGGGCTTCACCCCCGCACTGACAGAGGCCAAGGGTTCGGTGGTCAATGTGAACTCGATGGTGCTGCGGCATTCCGATCCCAAACAGGGCGCCTACAAGTTGGCCAAGGCGGCGCTGCTGTCGATGTCGCAGTCGCTGGCCAGTGAGCTCGGCGAGCAGCAGATCCGGGTGAATTCCGTTCTGCCCGGCTATATCTGGGGCGGGACCTTGCAGGGCTATTTCGAGCACCAGGCCGGCAAGTACGGAACGACCGTCGACGAGATCTACAAGGCTGCCGCGGTCAACAGCGATCTCAAGCGGCTGCCCACCGAGGACGAGGTGGCTTCGGCGATCCTGTTCATGGCCAGCGATCTGTCCAACGGCATCACCGGCCAGACCCTGGACGTGAACTGCGGGGAGTATCACAACTGATGAGTGACTTTCTCAGCGTCGAGAGTCTGCTCGCCTCGGCTGTCAAAGCCACCGGCATGGACGACTTCGGCGTCGACGACGACAACTACCAAGAAGCGCTGAGTGTCCTGCTCGAGTCGTTCCGCAACGATGCGGATCTGACCGAGCTCGGCAGCAAGATGCACCGGTTCTTCGTGCGAAATGCGTTGGTGGCCAGGCTGGTTTCCGAGGCCGCCTTCAAGCAGTACCCGCAGCATGTCGACGTCCCGATCGAACGACCGATTTTCGTCACCGGGCTGCCGCGTACCGGAACCACCGCGATTCACCGGCTGCTGACCGCCGATCCCCGGCATCAGGGGTTGGAACTGTGGCTGGCCGAGTTCCCGCAGCCCAGGCCGCCGCGGGAGTCCTGGAAGGACAACCCGGTCTTCCAGCAGATCGATGCGCAGTTCACAAAGGCCCACGAGGAGAACCCGGATTACACGGGCCTGCACTACATGACGGCCGACGAGGTCGAGGAGTGCTGGCAGCTGCTGCGGCAGTCATTGCATTCGGTGTCCTACGAGACGCTGGCCCATCTGCCTACCTATTCGCAGTGGCTGGCTCGGCAGGATTGGACCAAGTCGTACGCGCGGCATCGCAAGAATCTGCAGCTGATCGGGCTCAATGATCCCGAAAAGCGTTGGGTGCTCAAGAATCCCAGCCATCTGTTCGCGCTCGACGCGGTGTTCGCCGTCTACCCGGACGCGCTGATCGTGCAGTGCCACCGCCCGGCCGAGACGATCATGGCGTCGATGTGCTCGCTGTCGCAGCACACCACAGAGGGCTGGTCGGACACGTTCAAAGACGACGTGATCGGCGCCGATTCGTTGGAGACCTGGACCCGCGGCCTGCGGTTGTTCAACGCCGAACGCGCCAAGCAGAATCCGGCCCAGTTCTACGATCTGGACTACTTCGAACTCATCAAAGAACCGATCCGTGTGGTGGAGAAGATCTACGAGAAGTTCGGGATCGAGATGACCGACGATGCGCGGGCGGCGATCCAGCGCACCGACGAGGAGAGCAAGCAGGGTCCGCGGGCGCCCAAGCACACCTACTCGCTGGCCGACTACGGGCTGACCGAGGAACAGGTCAAAGAGAGCTTCCAGGGGCTCTAGCCGTCGCCGGGGGCCGGAGCGCTGGAGTACTCCTCCAAGCACCCTTCTGCCACAGCGTGTTTGATGCTGTCCGACAGCTTCGGGCAGGAGCGGGTGCGGGCACTGGATCCACCCGATTCGCGAACCTCGGCGAAGTAGGCGCAGCGCTGCTGAGCCTCGCTGCTCCACTGCACCGCGGTATGCGCGGCGCCGAGTTTCTTGACCTTCACCGCGATATGGCAATACCGGCAGTCGACGTCGGCCAAGCCGGATGACAGGTAGCGCTCCCGGTCCTGGCGGGTGGCCTCGTGCATGGCGGCAGCGCGCTGGGGATCGGAGGCGAAATCGGGTGCCTTCGACCAGGATCCGGGCACACTGTCGTCGTGCTCGTGCGACTCGTCGTGCTCGTGCACGCCGAGCAGCTCGAGCATGGACCGCGCCAAGTCGTCGACGTCGGGCGGTGGATCCTCGGGGGTCATATTCACACCTGAGTTGGCTGTCCTTCAGAATCGGCCTCGGCCTGCTTCTTGAGGTTCTCTTCGACCTCGACATGCCACTTCTCGTTGGCCGGCGCGGTATCCACCTCGAGCTCGAAGCGATCGACCATGTCGGGAGTCACGTCGGCGACGTCGACGTAGAACTGCTGATACCAGCGGCGCATCTGGTACACCGCGCCGTCTTCCTCGACGAGCAGCGGGTTGTCGATGCGGGTCTTGTGCTTCCAGATCTCGACGTCCTGCAAGAAGCCCTTGCTGACGCCGACCGTCATGGCGTCGGAGAGCTTGTCGCTCATGGAATCGTCCATGCCCTTGGGCTTCTCGACGATCACACCCCACTGGAGCATGAAGGAGTCCTGAGTCACCGGGTAGTGGCAGTTGATCAGGATCGACTCGGCCTTGAAACCGCCGTAGTTGTTGTGCAGCCAGTTGATCATGAACGACGGACCGAAGTACGAGGCTTCCGAATCGAGGTGTGATTCGGTGTAGGCCGAGCCGCCCAGCGTGACGTCGGGCCGGCCGACGTTGTGCAGGTACTGCGAGGCGATGTGACCCTCGAAGACGTTCTTGAAATACGTCGGCAAGCCGAAGTGGATGTAGAAGAAGTGCGCCATATCGGTGACGTTGTCGACGATCTCGCGGCAGTTGGAGCCCTCGATCAGCATCGAGTTCCACTTCCACTCGGTCCACTCACCGCTGGTGTACTCCGGGATCTCCGGAATTCGCACCTCGGGCTGCGGTGGGTTGCCCTCGTGGTCGTGCCAGACGAACAGCAGGCCGCTGCGCACGTCGGTCTCCCAGGACCGGGTGCGGGCCAGTCGCGGGGTGCGCTTGGCGTAGGGGACCAGCTTGCAGCGGCCGTCGCCACCCCAGCGCCAGTCGTGGAATGGGCAGGCCAGTGCGTCGTCCTTGACGGTGCCCTGTGACAGGTCACCGCCCAGGTGGCGGCAGTAGGCGTCCAGCACATGGACGTCGCCGCTCGAGTCGGCGAAAACCACCAGTTTTGTCCCGAACGCGTTGATCGGGTGCGGCTTGCCGTCGGTGTAGTCAGTCACCGGGCCCAGGCAGTGCCAGCCCCGGGCGTACCGGTCCGGCAGGGTTCCGGTGTCGATCTCGCGAATACCGCTGGTCACCTCGCGCCCTCCACTCATAGGTTCTAACTAGAACACGTTACAGTTTTGATGTCTGATCGCGCAATCAGAGCGCATTTACCTGGGGATTACCCACCTGAATTGCGGTATATGTGAACGATGCCGATGTATTCGTTCGAGGGCCGATCACCCCGGGTGGATCCCACCGCGTTCGTCGCACCGACTGCGGTGCTGATCGGAGACGTCACGGTCGAGGCCGGCGCTTCGGTGTGGTTCAACACGGTGCTGCGCGGGGACTACGCGCCGATCGTGATCCGGGAGGGCGCCAACGTGCAGGACGGATCGGTGCTGCACGCCCCGCCGGGTATCCCCGTCGACATCGGCCCGGGGGCCACGATTGCGCACATGTGCACGATCCACGGCGTCCACGTCGGCGCCGAGGCGCTGATCGCCAACCACTGCACGGTGCTTGACGGCGCAGTGATCGGCGCCCGCAGCATGATCGCCGCGCACTCGCTGGTGGTCGGCGGCACGCAGATCCCCGACGAGGTTCTCGTCACGGGGGCGCCGGCCAAGGTCAAGGGGCCGATCGCCGGAACCGGCGCCGAGGTGTGGGTGAACCTCAATCCGAAGGCTTACCAGGACCTGGCCCAGCGCTACCTGACGGGCTTCCACGAAATCAAGGAGATCTAGGTCGACTCGGTTTGGCCGGTAGGGGCACAGGGTATTTCCCCGCGACCAGACAAGGCCGTAACGCGTGGAGGAACGACGATGGCACTCGATATCTGCCCAGCGTGTGGCTATCCGACCATCGGCGCCAACATGTGTGCCGCCTGCTCGTTGGCGGCACCAGCGGACGCGCAATGGCCTGTCGTCTACGAAGAGGCGCCGGCGCCGGCCGCGTGACCTAGATCTTGGTCGCGCTCGCCGCCGCCTTATCGAGCTCCCAATAGGCGCGCAGCGCAACGATCTTGCCGTCGGCATTGACCCGGTAGGTGAAGACGCCCTCAGCGACCACGCGGTACCCGCTGGACTCGATCACGATGTGCCCGACGTTGGCTTCCTCGTCGCCGCACTGGTAGGTCTTCTCGAAATTGAACACCAGCTTGCTCGGCGCGATCGCCATGTCGTAGAACTTCGCGATCGCTTCCTTGCCGCGGTGGCCCGTGCCCTCGGGATCGAAATGCGAAGGGCCGATGGGATCTTCGACGATCGCGTCGTCGGCGAACACTGCCAGCCAGGCGTCCTTGTCGCGAGCCATCGCGGCCTCGCGGGAGCGCCGTCCCGCTTCGTGCGCCGGCGTCGCCCCGGCCATCAGTCCTGCCAGCCCGAGTGGATGTAGGTGTCGGCGAATCGCTTCATCGAATCGATCTTCTTGTCCACCGGTGCATCGAAGGCGAGACCCTCGAACACCCAAGGGATTCCGATGTAGTCGGTGACACCCGCCGCGACCAGGTCGCGGTGACCGTCGACACCGAACTTGTCGATGCACACGGCCTGGTACTCGAACGGGTCGTCGGCGCGCCCGGCGTCGGCCAGCAGCTTCTTGAGCTGGTTGATCGTCTCGGCCAACTGGTCACAGGTCATCATCGCGCTGGTCCAGCCGTCGGCGACCCGCACCGCACGCTTGAGTGCCACGTCGGTGTGTCCGCCGACGTAGAACGGGATGGGCTTCGAGGGCGCCGGACTCATCTGCAGCCGGTCGAAATCGTAGAACTCGCCGTGGTGTTCGACCATGCCGCCGCCGAGCACGAGCTTGATGACGTCGATCATCTCGTCGACGCGCTTGCCGCGCTTTGCGTAGGGCACCCCGCACCATTCGAATTCTTCGGGTGCCCAACCGATCCCGACGCCGAAGCCGAACCGGTTGTTGGTCAAGTTCGCCACCGACCCGACCTGTCGGGCCAGTAGTAGCGGATTACGCGAGCCGAGTTTCATCACGTTGGTGTAGAAGCGCAGCTTCGAGGTCACCGCGCCGAGTGCGCCCGCGAGGATCAGGGGATCGACCCATGGCGAGTTCTCGTCGAACATCCGCTTACCGTGCGCGGTGTACGGATAGTCGACGGACTGCTCCTCGAAATAGAAGATCGAGTCCGGCAGCGCGATGTTGTCGAAGCCGAGTTCCTCCGCCGCCTTGGCGATTTCGATGAGCTGGTCCAGCGGGCTGAACGCGATGCTTACCGTGTACTGCATGCGGGTCATTTGGCGGCTGGCTTATCCGAGCTGACCACCCACATCGAGTAGTACTGTGCGCCACCGCCGTACGCATGACCAAGCGCCTTGCGCGCACCTTCGACCTGGTGGTCGCCGCCCTTGCCCATCACCTGGATTGCCGACTCGGCGAACCGGATCATGCCGGACGCGCCAATCGGATTGGAACTCAGCACGCCGCCGGAGGGGTTGAACGGGATCTTTCCGCCGATGGCCGTCTCGCCGGCCTCGGTGAGCTTCCACCCGCCGCCTTCGGGAGCAAAGCCCAGGCTCTCCAGCCACATCGGCTCGTACCAGGAGAACGGCACGTACACCTCGGCCACGTCGATCTCGTCGATCGGGCTGGTGATCCCGGCGTCCTTCCACAGGGCGGCGGCCGCGTCGCGGCTGGCCTGCGGGTTGACCTGGTCGCGTCCGGCGTAGGCCAGCGGTTCGGTGCGCAGCGCGGTCGCATGGACCCAGGCGACCGGATGTCCTTCGGCGACACGGGCATCGGCGGCTTCCTCGTCGCCGATCACCATGGCCGCCGCACCGTCGGATGACGGGCAGGTCTCGTCGTAGCGGATCGGATCCCACAGCATCGGGGACTCCATCACCTTCTCGACGGTGATGTCGGGCTGGTGCAGATGCGCCAGCGGGTTCTTGGCGCCGTTGAGACGGTCCTTGACGGCCACGATCGCACCGATGTGGGTAGGTGCGCCGGAGCGGCGGATGTACGCGCGCACGTGCGGTGCGAAGTAACCACCGGCACCGGCGCCGACCGGCTTGGTGAACGGCACCGGAATGCTCAACGCCCACATGGCGTTCGATTCGGACTGCTTCTCCCAGGCCATCGTCAGGACGCGCTTGTATTTACCCGACTGCACCAGGCTGGCGGCCACGATCGCGGTCGACCCGCCGACCGAGCCCGCGGTATGGACGCGGATCAGTGGCTTGCCGGTCGCGCCGACGGCGTCGGCCATGAACAGCTCGGGCATCATCACGCCCTCGAAGAAGTCGGGCGCCTTGCCGACGACAACGGCGTCGATGTCGTCAAACGTCGAACCCGAATCCTCCAGCGCTCGGTCGATGGCCTCGCGGACGAGGCCGTTCATCGAGACGTCTTTGCGCTTGGCGACGTACTTCGTCTGTCCGGTACCGAGAACGGCAGCGAGCTTCTTGGCCATCAGTTCTTGCCCTCCAGGACCGCGACGAGATTCTGTTGCAGCGCTGGGCCGCTCGTGGCGTGCGCCAGCACGCGGCCCGCCGAACCGTTGAAGATGTGCTGGGCGGCGAACCCGATTCGCTCCAGGCCGGCCGAGAACATCGGGTTGGCCGCCAGCGCGCCACCCGAGGGGTTGATCTTCGTCGACGCCGGCAGGCCGATCGCCTCGGCAAGGATCAGCTGCTGATGGCTGAACGGTGCATAGAGCTCGGCGACCTCGATCGAGTTCGTATCGCCGCCGGTGGCCGCCTTGGCCGACGCCGCGGTGGACGGCGACGTGGTCAGGTCGCGGGCGCCCAACACCGGCGTCTCGATGCGATGCTCGAAACCGGTGATCCAAGCCGGGTTCTCCCGCAGCTCGCGGGCCTTGTCACCGGCTGCCAGCACGATCGCCGACGCACCATCGGTGATCGGCGCAATGTCGTGGCGCCGCAACGGATCTGCGAAGAACGGCCGGGACAGCAAGTCGTCAACGCTGCCAGTGACCTCTTCCTTGTCGGTGCGGCCACCGGCGGCGAACGAATCCAGCGCCACCTGGGCCATCTGCTCGGCGGTCCACTTGCCCGCGTCGAGGCCCATCCGAGCCTGCAGACCGGCCATCGATACCGAGTCGGGCCACAGCGGCGCGACCGTGTACGGGTCGGTCTGCAGCGCGAGCACCCGGCGCAGCGTGCCCGCGGACGGCTTGCCGAAGCCGTACACCAATGCGGTGTCGACCTGGCCGGTGAGGATCTTGATGTAGGCCTCGTAGAGGGCCCACGCCGCGTCCATCTCGACGTGCGACTCGTTGATCGGCGGAACGGCACCGATCGAGTCGATGGCTGAGATGAACGAAAAGGCGCGGCCGGCAAGGTAATCCGACGAGCCTGAGCACCAGAAGCCGATATCGGTCTGCTTGAGGCCTAGCTCGTCATAGAGCTTGTGGAAGCACGGCATCAGCATCTCGACGCCGTTGGTGGTGCCGTTGGTACGTCGGACATGCGGGGCATGCTCGAAGCCGACGACCGCTACATCGCGAAATGTCATGTGGCGAGTCCCTTTAGAGGTGGTGCTTGTAGGTGTCGTAGTCGGCGTCGGGTTCGCCGGTCGGTTTGAAGTACTCGATGTTGTCGATGCCGAGCCCCCATTCCTCCTGGGGCTTCCAGACCGCCTGCACTCGCATGCCCATCCGCACATCGGCGATGTCGATTTCCTGAATCAGATGCAGGAAGGGGATGTCGGCGCCGTCGAGCAACACGTACGCCGCGACATACGGCGGCTTGATGCGCTGGCCCGCGAACGGGATGTTGATGATGGCGAACGTCGTCACGGTGCCCTTGTCAGGCAGCTCGAGGAAGTTGTCCAGCTCGAGACCGGTGGCCGGATCGGCTTCCTTCGGCGGGAAGTACACCTTGCCGCCGGTGCCGGTGCGGGCTCCCAGCAGCTTGCCGTCTTCCAGCCCGCGCAGGAACGCGCTCTCGGGAAGTGAAGCGGTGTGCTGGATTTCGATGCTGCTCGGTGACACCAGGATGGTGACGGGCTCACGATCATCGGGCTCGTCGGACACGGGTTCAGCCTCATCGCCGAGCTCGAAGTACGCGATATCGGTGATCGCGCCGACCGGTTCGTCGACCCAGTGCGCGTGAACACGCGCGCCGGTGCTGATCGCGTCAGAGGACTCCGCGGCGACCGCATGTAGCAGGCCGGTGTCCGCGCCGTCGAGCTGGATCAGCGCCCACGCGAACGGCTTGTCCAGCGGCTGCCCCTCGAGCGGCTCAGACTGCCACGTCCACGACAGCACCGTCCCGACACTGGCGACCGGTACCACCTCTGTCAGAGGCGCGTAAGTCACGGGGTCATACTCAGCGGGCGGTACGAGAACCCGGCCGTCCGAGCCGCGGACGCCGAGAATGCGTCGCCCGCGCAGGGCGGTGAAGAACTGGCCGAGGAGTGGTCCGACTGAACGGGTGTAGTCGAATGACAGCTTCAGCGGTGCCGAAAGGGGCTTCTGATGCGCGTCGATCTGCACCGGGCTGCTTTGGCTGGTGGTCACAGCATCGAGTAGAACAGGTTCTAAGAATCGTCGCAAGGACCGTGTCCCGGACAGAAAGTTGGTACCGATGAAGCTGGGTCTGCAACTCGGATACTGGAGCGCTCAACCCCCGACCAACCATGCGGAGTTGGTGGCGGTGGCCGAAGAAGCCGGCTTCGACACGGTGTTCACCGCCGAGGCGTGGGGTTCGGATGCGTTCACCCCGTTGGCCTGGTGGGGGCGTGAAACCACCCGGATGCGGCTGGGCACCTCGGTGGTGCAACTCTCGGCGCGCACCCCCACGGCGTGTGCGATGGCCTCGCTGACCCTGGACCACCTCTCCGGTGGGCGCCACATCCTCGGACTGGGTGTCTCGGGCCCGCAGGTCGTCGAGGGCTGGTACGGGCAGAAGTTCCCCAAGCCGTTGGCGCGCACCCGGGAGTACATCGACATCATCCGGCAGGTCTGGGCGCGGGAGGCCCCGGTCACCAGCGCGGGCCCGCACTACCCGCTGCCCCTGGCCGGCGAGGGAACCACCGGACTGGGTAAGCCGCTCAAGCCGATCGTGCACCCGCTGCGCGCCGACATCCCGATCATGCTCGGCGCTGAAGGCCCCAAGAACGTCGCTTTGGCCGCCGAGATCTGTGACGGCTGGCTGCCGATCTTCTACTCACCGCGGCTGGCCCCGATGTACAACGAGTGGCTCGACGAAGGCTTCGCCCGCCCCGGGGCACGGCGCTCGCGCGAGGACTTCGAAATCTGCGCCACCGCCCAGGTCGTCATCACCGACGACCGGTCCTCGATCCTGGACCTCATCAAGCCGCACCTGGCGCTCTACATGGGCGGAATGGGCGCTGAGGACACCAACTTCCACGCCGACGTCTACCGCCGCATGGGCTACGCCGACGTCGTCGACGAAGTCACCCGACTGTTCCGCAGTGATCGGAAAGACGATGCGGCCAAGGCTGTTCCCGACGAACTGGTCGATGACTCCGCGATCGTCGGCGACATCGACTACGTGCGCAAACAGATCGTCGCCTGGGAAGCCGCCGGCGTCACCATGATGGTCATCGGCGCCCGCAGCCCCGAACAGATCACCGAAGCCGCAAGCCTGTTGTAGACACTTCTTGCGAGTTGTCTAGTCCGGGCTCTAGATTGACCGGATGACTCACGCGCGCTCAGCGCAGGATGTGGGCGTCGCCGAACGTCATTTCGACGTGGGCGACCGATCCCGACACCATCGCGCGCTTGGGCAGCCCCAGCGAGGCCAGCTCTTTGGCGTACGGGTGATCGCCCAGCTTCAAGGTCGCGCCGCCCGGCCGGAATCGAACCCCGGAGTTCTTCATCTCCCAGGGCACTTCCCGGGTGGTGCCGTCGGAGAACGTGTAGGTCTTGAGGACCTGGCTGCGCGGACGCAGCGACGGAATCGGCAGGCCCCGGTGGAATTCGATGCCGGCGATCAGCGAGCCGTTCTCGCTCACGTCGAAGGTGAACGGGCTGGCGTCGCGAACATTGAAGTCCGCCATGATCTTGGGGAAGCCCCAAATCGTGCGGCCGGCCTCGAGCGTGAACTCCTGGTCGACCGGCAGGTGATGGATGAAGGCCGCGGCGTCGCCGAGGGCCTTGAGACCGCTGGCGTTCGAGCCTGGGGGATTGACCATCACGCACGTGCCGAATTCGTGGTACTTGCCGAGGTCACCGTCGATGTAGCGGGCAAGCATCAGGTTCACCACCGCGCGACCCGGCCGGAACTGGCAGACCTTCAAACCGCTGTAGTCGATGAGTCGCTGCGCGGCGTCGGCCGGAACCGAGAACATCGCCGTGTGCACATCGGCCTTGCGAATTCGCACGGGCATGGTGAGCACTGTGCCGGCAATGGTGTGCTGCGAATCAGACATGCGGACACTGTAATCCGCTTGGAGACCTTGCGTGGACAGAAGTATGGAGGGAATTAGATGACAGGCACTCTGGCTCCAGCCAAGCCGAATGTTGATCTGACCGAAGGAAGTTTCTACGCCGACGGTAATGCGCGCGAGGCCTATCGCTGGATGCGGGCCAACGAGCCGGTGTTCCGCGATCGCAACGGGTTGGCCGCGGCGGCGAGCTATCAGGCCGTGATCGACGCCGAGCGCGACCCGGAGACGTTCTCCAACACCGGGGGTATCCGGCCGGACAACCCGGGCATGCCGTACATGATCGACATGGACGATCCCGGACATCTGTTGCGCCGCAAGCTCGTCAACGCCGGATTCACCCGCAAGCGGGTGATGGACAAGGTCGCCGGGATCGACGAGCTGTGCGACACGCTGATCGACGCGGTCTGCGAGAAAGGGGAGTGCGACTTCGTTCGCGATATCGCCGCGCCGCTGCCGATGGCTGTCATCGGCGACATGCTCGGCGTGGCCCCCGAAGAGCGGTCGACGCTGTTGAAGTGGTCCGATGACCTGGTGTGCGGCCTGAATTCGGCCGCCGACGCCGAGACCTTGCAGGCCGTCATGGACGCGTTCGCCGGGTACTCCGCCTACGCCATCGAGACCATCGCCAAGCGCCGGGCGGAGCCCACCGACGACCTGTTCTCGATTCTGGTCAACTCCGAGGTCGAAGGACAGCGGATGGATGACCAGGAGATCATCATGGAGACCCTGCTGATTCTCATCGGCGGGGACGAGACCACTCGGCACACACTGTCCGGTGGCACCGAACAGCTTGTGCGCCATCAGGATCAGTGGCAGAGCCTGCTTGCCGACCCAGGCCTGCTGCCGGGTGCGATCGAGGAGATGCTGCGCTGGACATCGCCGGTCAAGAATATGGCGCGCACGGCCATGCGTGACGTCGAGTTCCACGGGACGCAGCTGCGCGAGGGCGAGAAGATGCTGCTGATGTTCGAAGGCGCGAACTTCGACGAGTCGGTGTTCGGCGACCCGGAGAACTTCCGTATCGACCGGAACCCGAACAGCCACTTGGCGTTCGGCTTCGGAACCCACTTCTGCCTGGGCAATCAATTGGCTCGTCTCGAGTTGAGCACCATGGTGCGCAAGGTTCTCGAGCGGCTCCCGGATCTGCGACTCGCCGACGAGAATGCCCTGCCGCTGCGGCCGGCGAACTTCGTCAGCGGGCTGGAGGCGATGCCGGTGGTGTTCACCCCGTCGAAGCCCGTTCTGGCGTAGCCGCACGCTGGGCGCGCGGTCGAGAAGTTTGGGCTTCGCCGCTTACGGGAACGTAGAACCCATCTTCGCGAATGCACCGGGGCATCGCCCGTGCATCGCATGACGAGTTCTGTGGGGCAATATGAGTGGCAAGCTGTTTCTCGCCGGGATCCTGACCGTCACGGCATCGGTGATGTGGCCGATGGGCATTCCCGCCGCCTCGGCGGCGGATTGCCCCGACGTCGAAGTGGTGTTCGCCCGTGGCACATTCGAACCGCCCGGGGTGGGCGGGATCGGCCAGGCATTCGTCGATCAGCTGAAGGCAGAGCCCCTGCTCGGCGGCAAGTCCGTCGACGTCTACGCGGTGAATTATCCTGCCTCGCTGAATTTTCCGGCCGCTGCCGACGGTGTCATCGATGCCAGCAACCGGGTCCAGGACATGGCAGTCAGATGTCCCAGCACCAAGATCGTGCTCGGCGGCTATTCGCAGGGTGCCGCGGTTGCCGGCTACGTCACCGCGGACAAGATCCCTGACGGCTACGTCCCGCCGAACGGCATCAACGGGCCGATGCCCGCCGAGGTAGCCAGGCATGTCGCCGCCGTGGCGTTGTTCGGGAAGCCGTCGAACGGCTTCTTGAACAGCATCGACCGCAGCGCGCCTCCGATCACCGTGGGTGCACTCTACGGTCCCAAGACGATCGACCAGTGCATCGCCGAGGACCCGATCTGCTCACCGACAGGCGGCGACAACGGCGCGCATGGGGCATATGCGGACAACGGGATGACCGCTCAGGCGGCCACATTCGCCGCGCAGAAGGTCGTTACGGCCACCGCCGCGGCAGGCGCTGCAGCGCCGAATACGGCGAGCCGTTAGCGCAGCTGTCTCAGGGCTCTTTACCGGACCTTGACCGTGTGGTGAATTCACCCGCTGACGATTCCACCTGTGAGTACGCTTTCTTCGGTGGAGCTGGGGGTTCTGGGTCCTCTGCAGGTCCGGCAGTTCGGTCTTCCGGTCGCGATTCCGGGCGCGAAACCCCGCGCCATCCTGACGATGCTTGGGCTATATGGCGGCGCAGTGGTGCCCGGGGATGCGCTGGTCGAGTTGCTCTGGGGTACGGACCCGCCGCGTACCGCGGCCAAAGCGCTGCAGACCCACATCTCGGCTCTGCGTCGCGTCCTCGGCGATGGCTTCGTCCTGACCCAGGGCGCGGGCTGGACGCTGAGCACGGCCGAGATCGACGCCATCGGTTACACAACGCTCGCGGGACTGGGGCGCGAGGCCATGGCCGCGGGCGATGCACGGCTGGCGGCGACCCATTTCGACGCGGCCCTCAAACTGTGGCGTGGTGCGCCCGAACTTCCCGACGGCAGGCGTGGGGGAACCGAGCGGACCCGTTGGGTGGAGGGACACGCCGCGCTGGTGGAGGACCGCGCCGACGCGCTATTGGCCACCGGTCGGGCCGCTGAGCTCATCGGCGAGCTCGAAGCCGCAATCGCCGACGCGCCGTTGCGTGAGCGTCGCTGGGCTCAGCTGATGCTCGCCCTCTACCGCGCAGGCAGACAAGGCGAAGCCTTGGCGGCGTATCAACGGGTCCGTCGGCTCTTGGCCGAGGAGTTGGGGGTGGATCCGGGACCGGAGCTGCGCAGGCTCGACTCGAAGATCGTCGCCCAGGACATCTCACTGGAACTTCCTGCTGGTCAACACTTCTCGGCCGTCATGCGCGCGGTGACCTTTCTGCTGACCGACATAGAAGGCTCGACCGCAGCGTGGGAGGTCGATGCCGAGGCGATGGGTGCGGCACTGGCCCGCCACGACGAGATCGTCGAGCAGGTAGTCACGTTCGGCGGTGGGCGTCTGATCAAGACCCGCGGTGAAGGCGACGCGACGTTCTCGGTTTTCGACCGTCCGTCGTCGGCAGCCGCTGCCGCCGTAGAGCTACAAGAAGCAATTCGGCGGGAGCCCTGGCCGCTCGCCGAACCGATGCGAATCCGGATCGCCCTGCACACCGGCGAGGTCGAGTTTCGCGATGGCGACTACTTCGGTCGTGCGGTCAATCGGGCCGCACGGCTGCGATCGCTGGCAACCGGTGGCCAAACCCTGTGCTCCGGGGCGACGGCCGAGCTCGTCATCGATTCGCTGGCCGACGACGTCGTGCTCGCCGACCTCGGGATGCGTCAGCTGAAAAACCTGACCCGCCCGGAACACGTCTTCGAGCTGCGCCTGCAACACGGCGAGGATCCCGGCGTTCCCGCCGAGACCGCGCCGCTGGACCGGCCCGCTCTTCCGGCCGTGTTGACCGGGCCGGGTCCGTTCGTCGGCCGTACCAGTGAGCTCGAGGGGCTGCTCGCGGCATGGCAGGCCACCCTCACGGCGGGCACGCACGCCGTGCTGATCGCCGGTGAACCTGGTGTCGGCAAGACTCGGCTCGCAGGCGAATGGTCGTATCAAGCCCACAGCCAGGGTGCCGTTGTCGTGTATGGGCGCTGCGACGAGGATCTGGGGGCGCCGTATCAGCCGTTCGCGGAAGCAATGCGAACACTCGTGCCCTGCTTGGGCGCCGACCGGTTACGCGGATTGCGGGGCGTCGAGTCGCTACTTCCACTCGTCCCGGCCCTCACCGACGTGCTGCCCGATCTGGCCGCGGCGCCTCGCGCTGCTCCCGATGCCGAGCGCTACGCGCTGTTCGACGCGGTCGTCGCACTGCTGGGCGTTGCCTCTGCAAGCGCCCCTCTCGTCCTGGTTCTCGACGACCTGCACTGGGCGGCCAAGCCGACGCTCCTGCTGCTGCGGCATCTGCTCCGCTTCGGTGAGCAGGCCCGCGTCCAGATCGTCGGTACGTACCGCAGCACGGACCTCGATCGGTCGCATCCCTTGGCCGCCATGCTCGCCGATCTGCACCGCGACGGTTCGGCTACTCGTCTCGCGCTCGGTGGCCTCGATGAGAACGATGTCACCGCTTATGTCGCCGAAGCCGGCTACGCCGATGAGGAGCTGGCCCGTGCGCTGGCGTCGGTCACCGGCGGCAATCCCTTCTTCCTCATCGAAGCCTTGCATCACGTCGAGGAGAGCGGTGGCCGTTGGGATCCGAACAGCCTGCCGCAGGGCATTCGAGAAGCTGTGAGCCGCAGGCTTTCCCGGCTTCCTACGGAATCCAATACAGCTCTCGCCGCTGCCGCGGTGGTCGGCAGTCGATTCGCTGTCGATCTCGTAGAGAAGGTGGTCGAGCGGGACCTCGTCGATGCTTTCGACCAGGCGGGCAAGGCAGGCATCGTCATCGAGGAGCCCGGCGGCCGATACCGGTTCAACCACGCACTTGTGCGGCAGTCGCTACTCGCCGAGTTGCCGTCGGTGCGGCGTATGCGGCTGCATCAGAAGATCGGCGCAGCCTTGGAGTCCGAGCTGGGCGATGCCGACGATGATCGCTTGGACGAACTCGCCTATCACTACTTCGAATGCGCGTGGGCGGGAAATGCGGCCAAGGCCGTCGAATATTGCCGACGAGCCGCGGATCAGGCGATGGCGCGCCTCGGATACGAAGGTGCGGCCGACCTTTACGACAAGGCATTGCACGCCCTCGAGGAGCTCGACGACGAACGTCCCGATCGCGACGACCTGCAAGCCGAGCTCCTGGTGGCCCGGTGCGAAGCGCTGCTGGCGGCCGGTGATGTGGTGTCGGCAGGCGGCGCGGTCACCCAATTGCGCTCGACTGCAGGGAATTCCCCGCGGCTGTCGGCCTGGGGCACCTGTTTCGACGGGCAACTAGCGATGCTGACCGATCCTGGTCGGTTGGACGCGATGGAGTCAGCGGTGGGGGCCGCGGCCCTTGCACTGGCCGCGTTGCAGGACCCGGCAGGGGAGGCCAAAGCGCATACCGTCCGTGCCGGGTGTCTGGCTCGGCTCGGCCGAATCGGTGATTGCGAGACGGCGCTGGATCAGGCACTGACCGCAGCGCGCCGTGCGCGCGAACACCGGCGCGTCAATGCCGTGTTGGCCGGGGCGCCACTCGCAGCGTTATGGGGGCCGAACCCGGTTCCCCGAGCGGGCGGCCGCTGCCTCGACGTCGTGCGATTGCTGCGGATCACCACGGGATCCCCTGTCGTGGAGGCGACTTCGACCCGCTGCCAAGGTGTGTTGGACGCGCTGCGCGGCCGCGCAGCGGCAGGCCGACAGCTGATCGACTCGGCCCGACGCACCCTCAGCGAGTTGGGTATGCGGCACGCGGTGTTGGAAGTGGAGCAGTTCGCCGGCATCATCGAATTGGTCGCCGACGATGCAACCGCTGCTGAGCGGCATCTACGGAAGGCCTACAACGGCTTTCGTCGCATGGGGCTGGACGCGGACACAGCTGAGACCGCCGCCCTGTTGGCGCGGGCGTGCCTCGCGCTCGATCGGGATGTCGAAGCCGACGAACTCTGTACGGAGAGCGAGCGTCTCGCCGGTCACGCGTTCAAGGCCGCGATTGCCTGGCGGACGGTTCGGGCGCAGCTGCTGGCGCGGGCCGGTGAGCACGACGAGGCGCGACGGGTGGCCGGGGAGGCCGTCGCCATCGCCGAGCGCACCGACGCCCTGGTCGACCACGGCGATGCGTGTCTCGCGCTGGCATCGGTGCTGGGCGCGGCGGGAGACACGGTTGGAGCGCGAGCAGCGGCCGAACGTGCGCTGGCACTCTACGAACTCAAAGGGGCTGCGGCACTGTCGGAGAAGGCGCGCCGCCTGCTCGCAGGGCGACCTGCGCCAGCCGGCCACACGGCGACCGAGGTGGCGACCGCGGCACCGGACAACGAGTGCTTCCGGGTGGGACGTCGGCTCGTGGATGCCGTCGAACGCCAGGCGTGGGACGAGGTGGAACACCTTCTCGCCGATGAGATCGACTTCGAAAGTCGCCGGATGATCGTCGGCGTCGCGCCGCTCAAACGCTCGCGCGACCAATGGCGAGAGGAAATGGGTCACTATGTCGCGCTGGGGATCACCCGCTATCCGCAGACACTCGTCGCCGCACGAGGCGACCGACTCGCTCTCGTCAACCTGTCGACGAGAACCGACGATG
Source organism: Mycobacterium sp. BK086 (assembly GCA_004362315.1). Classification (GTDB taxonomy): domain Bacteria; phylum Actinomycetota; class Actinomycetes; order Mycobacteriales; family Mycobacteriaceae; genus Mycobacterium. The sequence continues at coordinate 331,095 of SNWL01000004.1, read as the reverse complement.
CCAGCCTCGGCGCTCCGCAGGACGAGTTCCTCCAGCTCGCAGGCATCGACAGCGACGGCAGAATCTGTCTGCAATTGTGGTTCGACGTCGAAGACCTCGACGCGGCCATTATCGAACTCGATGCGCTGAACACACGGTTCGAGCAAGAATCTCGTTCGGCGCATCCCGTCCAGCCGGACACGGCGTGTGTGCGAGTTGGTGAACGTGCGCTAGATGCGATCGGCCGCGAGGCCTGGGACGAGTTCGAGCAGCTATTTGCGCGGATGGTCTTTGTTGAGAGTCGCCGAAAGATTGTCCGTTTCACGCAAAGGGATATCCCGTCAGGGGAATGGGGACAGGAGAACAGGCGCCTTGTCGAGGCAGGCAACGTCCACGCCTCCCAAGTCGTTGTCGCGGTGCGAGGTGAGCGCCTGGTCCTCACCCGATTCGCGCTTCGTCCCGACGATGTGAGCCCCGGGGCGCCACATGACGAGATGCTGCAGATCTATGGCCTTGACGACGAGGGGCACATCGCTCTCCAGATGTGGTTCGACATTGACGACCTCGACTCTGCTATCGCCGAATTGGACGCTCGATATCTCGCGGGTGAAGCGGCAGAGCATGCGGACACGTGGTCCGTTGTTGTGGGAGCCTTCGCCGCGTTCAATCAGCGCGCTTTTCCCGCGACGACGCCGGACTGGATCAACATCGATCACCGAGACCTGATGACGATCGAGGAAAGCGGTCTATCTTCGTACGCCGAAGGTATACGGGATCTCGCGCCTGATGTTCGTGTTCATATCGAATCGGTGCACCGGCTGACCGACCTCGGGGCGGTCGTGACCTATGCAGCGCGAGGAACGTCCAAACAGGGCTTCGACGCGGAGTGGCGAGAGGTGGCTCTGTCGACGGTGACGGGCGACCTGATCGATCGCTGTGAGATTTTCCGCCTCGACGACCTTGCTGCCGCCCTCGCGAAGTTCGACGAACTGAGCTGTCCGGCAACACAGTTGGCGAATGCAGCGTCCCGAACGTACGAGCGTTGGCTGCAGACGTACGGAACTCGCGACTGGGCCGCCATGGCCGATGTCGTTGCCGATGACATCGTCCACGACGATCGCCGTCGAGTAGTCAACGGTGGCATCCAGCGGGGCCCTGAGGCCGTCATCGGCAACATGCGGGCCATCGCTGAGGTTGGGGTGAGGAACATCGATCCGTTCGTCATTGCAACTCGGGGAGACCGCCTCGCACTCGCTCGCCAGCGTGTATCAGGTGACAAGAGGCCCGACGCGTTCGGCTCAGACGTGCTGATCGTCATCGAAGTCGACGCCGACAACCGATTTGCTTTCGGCGTGGCCTTCGACCCCGACGATCGCGATGCGGCCTTCGCCGAACTCGACGCTCGATTCGGTGCCGGCGAGGCGGCCGCCCATGCCGCGGCATGGTCTGTCGTCGCAGAAAACGTGGCCGCTGTCATCAGCCCCGAACTCCCCTCTGGGACAACGGACATGTCGATCTACATCGAGGCAGTGCATCGACTCGATGAGCGTGGAACGGTGTTCGCTTACGCCGCGACGGAGACCGCGGATCAAGCCTTCCGTGCCGAACGGCGGGGAATCTGCTTGTCGATCGTCGACGGCGATCTGATCAGCCGCAGCGAGCGGTTCGACGAGGCCGATCTCGACGCCGCTCTCGCGCGGTTCGAGGAACTCACGGTTCTCCGAACACCTCACGCCAACGCGGCAGCCCGAATCTTCCAGCGCTACAACGCGTGTTTCATGGTCCGCGACTGGGACGGGATGGCCGCATTGATTAGCGACGACATCTGCGCCGACGATCGGCGACGGGTGGTGAGCGGAGGTGTTCAGCGCGGTCGCCTCGCCCAGACGGCGAGTATGCGGGCCGCCGCCGATATGGGTGTGAGGAATGCCGAATCATGGGTCGTCGCGACCCGCGGCGACCGTCTTGCGTTGATGCGGACCAGGGTCTCGGGTCATCAGCGGAATGACGCTTTCGGTCTGGAGATGCTGAGCGTCTTCGAGATCGATACGAAAGGTCTCGGTGTCGCCGGTGTGCTGTTCGACCTCGATGACATCGACGCCGCGTTAGCCGAACTCGACGCCCGTTACCTCGCAGGAGAAGCCGCCCCATACGCGGACATGTGGTCACGTCATGTGCGCGCCTACGCCGCCGTGAACAGGCACGAACTGCCTGAAGAATCGCAGGACTGGCTGAATTCCGATCACCGGAAGTCGGTAACATTCGCCACCGACGACATGGCGGCCTATGTGCAGGCCACGTTCGACGAAGTGCCGAACCTGCGGCTCTATATCGAGGCTGTCCATCGGCTGAACAGCCTCGGCTCCGTCGTCACCCACGTGATGACAGGCACGTCGCGGCACGGGTTTGACGCGGAGTGGCGTGAGGTCGTCGTGGCGACCGTCGACGGTGAGCAGATCATTCACAGCGAGCTGTTCGACGAAGCCGATCTGGAGGCGGCGCTCGCTCGTTTCGAGAATCTCGGCGCACCAACGCATCTCGAGAATCAGGCAACCCGAGTGACCAAGCGCTTTCGGACCGCGTTCGCCGCACGCGACTGGGACGCCATGGCCGGGCTCGTGGCCGATGACTTGTACAACGAGGACCGAAGGCGAGTCGTGAATGCCGGGATCCGGCACGGTCGAGACTCCATGCTGGCAGACTTGCGCGCCGCCGCCGAGATTGGTGTCCGCTCTCTCGAGACGATCGATATCGCGACCCGTGGGCAACGGCTCGTCCTCGCTCGCGCGACCGCGCGCTACAGCGGGACACCAGGTGCCTTTCGCGTCGACAATCTCGTCATCGCTGAACTCGACACCGACGGACGAACAGCGACTCAACTGATCTTCGACCCCGATGACATCGACGCCGCGTTCGCCGAGCTCGACGCCCGGTATATGACCGGTGAAGCCGCCGCACACGCTCAGATATGGTCGCTCGTCACCCAGACCTACGCCGCTTTCAACCGCCACGAGCTGTCGAAGACGACGCCGGACTGGGTGAACATCGACCACCGGCTCGGTGTGGGTTCGGCACCCGGCCAAATGAATCCCTACGTGACCGCCATGTGGGCCGTCGCGCCTGACGTCACTACCCGGATCGAGGCCGTGCATCGGCTGAGCAATCTTGGTGCGGTGTTTACGCATACCGAGCGCGGCACTTCCGAAGGCGGCTTCGACGCGGAGTGGCGAGAGGTCGCGCTGCTGACATTCGACGGCGACGCGATCAACCGCTGCGAACTGTTCGACGAGGCCGACCTCGACGACGCACTCGCTCGGTTCGACGAACTCGACCGACGGCTGCCGCTCCCGGAGAATGCGGCCAGCCGGTTGGGCGCCCTGCTAGTGGCGCACTACGCGGCCCGTGACTGGGGAGCGGTTGCCGCGATGTTGGCCTGCAACACTCGCTTCGACGATCGGCGGAGCGTGGTGAACGCCGGGAGCGCGCGTGGCCGCGACATCGTCGTTGAGCAACTGCGGTTGACTGCGGATGCCGGAACTGCGAACGCCTTCGCGGCCTGCATAGCCACTCGCGGCGACCGGTTGGCTCTCGGCCGATTCCGTTACTCAAGCGGGGACAGCCAAGGGGAACCGTTCTTCAGCGAATTCCTCGCAATTGCGGAGACCGACTGCGACGACCTCATCGTGGCGCGGATAGTCTTCGATCTCGAGGACATCGACGCTGCATTCGCTGAGCTCGAATCGCGTTACCTCGCCGGTGAAGCGGCGCCGTACGAGAACACCTGGGCTGTGCTGGTCGAGAACAACCGCACGATCAACAGGCACGAACTGCCGGCGTGGACGCCGGATGTGGTGAATATCGACCACCGCCGAGTGACGCCGTTCGCTGCAGGTGACCTGCCGGCGTTTCTCCGCGCCAGCTGGGAGACGGCGCCGGATGTGCAGTTCTCGATCGAGGCGGTACATCGGCTCAGTCGCGGCGGCGCGGTCTTCACCCACACCGCCTGCGGCTCATCGCCAGCCGGCTTCCACAGCGAGTGGCGTGGAATCACCGTCGCGATGGTGGACGGTGACTGCGTCTGCCGCAGCGAGCATTTCGACGAGACCGACTTGGCCGCCGCGCTCGCCCGCTTCGATGAGCTCGATCCGGCGGACGGCGCTAGCGCATCTTGAACTGCGGGGCGCGCTTCTCCTTGAACGCCAGCGGACCTTCCTTGGCGTCATCGCTCAGGAACACCGGGATGCCGTTGGCGGTGTCGGGCTTGAACGCGTCGAGCTCGTGCATGCCCTCGGCTTCGCGAATGGTCTTGAGGATCGCCTGCACGGCCAGCGGGCCGTTGTTGTTGATCACCTCGGCGATCTCGAGGGCCTTCTCCAGCGCCGTGCCATCGGGCACCACGTACCCGATGAGGCCGTAGGACAGCGCCTCGGCGGCGGTGATGTGGCGCCCGGTCAGCAGCAGGTCGCAGGCGATCGTGTACGGGATCTGCCGCGGCAGTCGTACCGCGGAGCCGCCCATCGGGTAGAGGCTCCACTTGGCCTCAGAGATGCCGAACTTCGCGCTCTCACCGGCGACGCGGATGTCGGTGCCCTGCAGGATCTCGGTGCCGCCCGCGATGGCCGGGCCTTCCACGGCCGCGATGAGCGGCTTGGTGAGCCGGCGGCCCTTGAGCAGGCCCTCGATCTTCGTCGGGTCGAAGGCGCCGCTCTTGAACGAGTCGCCGGGAGGTGCCTTCGTCGCGGTCTTCAGGTCCATGCCTGCGCAGAAGTACCCGCCCGCGCCGGTCAGAATGCAGGTGCGGATCTCGGGATCCTCGTCGACGCGGTTCCAGGCGTCGACCATGATCGAGAGCATCTCAGTCGAAAGCGCATTGCGGGCCTCGGGCCGGTTCAGCGTGACGATGAGGGTGTGTCCGCGCTGCTCAATGAGGGCGTCGGCTTTCTTTTCGGGCTCGCTCACAGGTACCTGCCTTCCAGCATCTTTGCCACAGACTTGTGTCGAAATGTAACACGTTCTAGTTTGGGTCCGTGGCCCTGAACATAGCCGACCTAGCCGAACACGCCATCGATGCCGTGCCTGACCGCGTTGCCTTCATCTGCGGTGAGGACCGGATCACTTTCGCCGAGTTGGAGGACAAGGCGAATCGCTTCGCTCATTACCTCCTCGACCACGGCGTCAAGAAGGACGACAAGGTCGGGCTTTACTGCCGGAACCGCATCGAGATCGTCATCGCGATGCTGGGCACCATCAAGGCCGGCGCGATCCTGGTCAACGTCAACTTCCGCTACGTCGAGGGCGAACTGCGCTACCTGTTCGAGAACTCCGACATGGTGGCGCTGGTGCACGAGCGCCAGTACTCCGACCGCGTCGCCAACGTCCTGCCCGACACCCCCGACGTCAAGACGATCCTGGTGATCGAAGACGGCAGCGACAACGACTTCGGCCGCTACGGCGGCGTCGAGTTCTACTCGGCCCTCGCCGAGAGCTCGCCCGTGCGCGATTTCGGCGAGCGCAGCGAGGACGACATCTACCTGCTGTACACCGGCGGGACCACCGGCTTCCCCAAGGGCGTGATGTGGCGCCATGAGGACGTCTATCGGGTTCTGTTCGGCGGCACCGACTTCGCGACCGGTGAGTTCGTCAAGGACGAGTACGACCTGTCCCGGGCTGCGGTCACCAATCCGCCGATGGTCCGCTACGCGATCCCGCCGATGATTCACGGCGCCACCCAGTCGGCGACCTGGATGTCGATCTTCTCCGGCCAAACCACCGTCCTGGCACCGGAATTCGACGCCGACGAAGTCTGGCGCACCATTCACGAGCACAAGGTGAACCTGTTGTTCTTCACCGGTGACGCGATGGCGCGCCCGCTGCTCGATGCGCTGCAGGCGGCGATCGACAGCGGCAAGGAGTACGACCTCTCCTCGCTGTTCCTGCTGGCCAGCACCGCGGCGCTGTTCTCCACCAGCCTCAAGGAGAAGCTGCTGGAACTGCTCCCCAACCGGGTCATCACCGACTCGATCGGCTCCTCGGAGACCGGCTTCGGCGGTACCAGCATCGTGGCCAAGGGCGAGCACCACATGGGTGGCCCGCGAGTGTCGATCGACCACCGCACCGTCGTGCTCGATGAGGACGGCAACGAGGTCAAGCCCGGCTCCGGGGTCCGTGGCGTGATCGCCAAGAAGGGCAACATCCCGGTCGGCTACTACAAGGACGAGAAGAAGACCGCCGAGACGTTCCGCACCTACAACGGTGTGCGCTATGCGATCCCGGGCGACTACGCCGAGGTCGAGGCCGACGGCACTGTCACGATGTTGGGCCGCGGCTCGGTGTCGATCAACAGCGGCGGCGAGAAGATCTACCCCGAAGAGGTCGAGGCCGCGCTCAAGGGTCATCCGGATGTGTTCGACGCCTTGGTCGTCGGCGTGCCCGATCCCCGCTTCGGCAACCATGTCGCGGCCGTGGTCGCACCCCGTAAGGGCGCCCGCCCGACGCTGTCTGATCTGGATACGTTCGTGCGCAAGGAGATTGCCGGGTACAAGGTGCCGCGCAGCCTCTGGATCGTGGACGAGGTGAAGCGGTCGCCGGCCGGCAAGCCCGACTACAAGTGGGCCAAGGACCAGACCGAGGAGCGTCCCGCCGACGAGGTTCACGCCAAGCACGCGGGTGCCAGCAGCTGATGCGTACAGAGCTCTGCGATCGGTTCGGCATCAAGTACCCGATCTTCGTCTTCACCCCGTCGGAGAAGGTCGCCGCCGCGGTCAGTCGCGCAGGCGGTATGGGCGTGCTGGGTTGTGTGCGGTTCAACGACGCCGACGACCTCGAGGCCGTCTTGCAGTGGATGGACGAAAACACCGACGGCAAGCCGTACGGCGTCGACATCGTGATGCCGGCGAAGATCCCCACCGAGGGCACGGCCGTCGACATCAACAAGCTGATCCCGCAAGAGCATCGGGACTTCATCGCCAAGACGCTGGCCGACCTGGGCGTGCCCCCGCTGCCTGAGGACGAAGCGAAGAACGAGGGTGTGCTGGGCTGGCTGCATTCGGTGGCCCGCTCGCATGTGGAGGTTGCGCTCAAGCACCCGATCAAGCTGATCGCCAACGCGCTTGGTTCACCGCCCAAAGACGTCATCGACCAGGCGCACGAGCACGGGGTGCCGGTGGCCGCGCTCGCCGGGTCGGCCAAACATGCTCAGCGGCACGTCGAGAACGGTGTCGACATCGTGGTGGCCCAGGGTCACGAGGCCGGCGGGCACACGGGCGAGATCGGCTCCGTGGTCCTGTGGCCGGAAATCGTCGACGCGCTCGACGGCAAGGCTCCGGTACTGGCGGCAGGCGGCATCGGCACCGGCCGGCAGGTCGCTGCCGCACTGGCGCTCGGAGCCTCCGGCGTGTGGATGGGCTCGGCCTTCCTGACTTCCGCCGAATACGACCTCGGACACCGCGAACCGGGCGGCACGTCGACGATCCAGGACGCGCTGCTGCGGGCCAGCTCCAGTGACACCGTGCGCCGCAAAATCTACACCGGTAAGCCGGCGCGGCTGCTGAAGACGAAGTGGACGGACGCGTGGGACGCCGAGGGCGCCCCGGACCCGCTGCCCATGCCGCTGCAGAACATCCTCGTCAGCGAGGCGCATCAGCGGATGAACGAGTCCGACAATCCCGATACCGTCGCGATGCCGGTCGGTCAGATTGTGGGGCGGATGAACGAGATCCGACCCGTCGCCGACATCATCGCCGAACTGGTCGAGGGCTTCGAGGCCGCGAGCCGGAAACTGGACACGGTCCGCGACAGCTAGCGCTGGGTCTCGTCTCGTAGCGCCGCTTCGGCCCAGTAACCGCCCATTCCCGATGGGATCGCGATGACGCGGATGGTGCGTGGCGTCGGTGGTTGTCCGGGGCAGAGTTGCTGCAGCTTCATATCGAAGCCGCGGGCCTGGCTGGGGTGGTACCAAGGCACGTCGGCCGGATCTTGTTCACCTTTGTCTTCGACTCCGTTCAGGGCGTACTGACAGCCGTGCGGGGGAAGCATCGGCGTGATGTTTGCAGTGATCGCCTTGAGGTTGGCATCTGATTCAGGCTGCCCGTCAATGCGCATGAGATCGACGTTGTCGGGATTGTGGGTGTTGAGTCCTGCCAAAACGGCTTCGGCGGCTTTCTGTTGTGTTGCGGCGTTGTAGTCCTTCATCGGGTAGGGGTTCACGTCTTCTGTCGCGTACAGATACCAGAGCGCAGCGCCGCCCAGACAGAGGAGCGCGATTGCGAGAGTGACCACCACGATTGAGCGGGTGGGTTTCGCAGCCGGCATCCTTCTCACTCTCCGGGATAGGTCAGATGGACGAACTCGACAGATGCTGAACCGCCGTTGAAGCCGCCGTTGTCAGGCATCCAGTTATTGTGAAAGTTGTTGTCTCCGTTGGCATGTTGGTCGATAATGTCGACCAGGGCACCGTTCTCCATTTTTTGTCCTGGCCTGGGACAGGAATTCCCGCGCCTAGGACGGCAGGCATCTACCCGGGAACAGGTCCGTAGCCCAGCGCCGCGAGGCGCTGTGCGGAGTTGTCCTCCGTGTTCACGTACTGCGTTGCAGCAGAGATCAGCTTGTCGCCCGTGGCCTGTACGCGGGTGGCCATGGCCGCTGCCGCGGTCCCGACCGCCGTGTACACGCTGCCGACCGCAGCTGCTGTTGCCTGCGCTGGCGGTCCCACCCGTCCGGTGGGAACCTGGCTGGCTAAGCGCGCTGCGTCGACTGAGCACTGTCCAGCAAGTGCATGTAAGCCCTCGTCGCAAACGTCGAAAGCCAGCATCGGCTCAGTCTAGGACGAATACCCGGCACGTCTATTCACCCAGATCCGCGGCAGCTCGCCCGCCGCTGCAACCTGTCCGATTTGTTCACGACTTGCCGGGGAAGGGGCCATAACCTGCAGTCATGGACATCGCCATCACATCGACCGTCATCGAAATCGTGTCGAGCGACCTGCCCCGTTCGCTGTCCTTCTACCGGCTGCTCGGCCTGGCTGTGCCGGACCCGGACGGGCCGCATGTCGAAATAGAACTGCCGGGCGGCAACCGGTTGGCATTCGACACCGAGGAGATCATTGCGGGGATGCATCCGGGGTGGACGCCGCCGACCTCCGCGGGCCGGGTGGCGTTGGCCTTCGGGCTGCGCTCGGCGGCCGAGGTCGACGAGTTGTTCACCCGCGTCGTCCACGCCGGACATCCCGGCACGCTCGAGCCGTTCGATGCGCCGTGGGGCCAGCGCTACGCCAGCGTCACGGACCCGGACGGTACGACGGTCGATCTGTTTGCGGCGCTGGGATGACGACCGCCGCGACGGGCAAACCGGAGAGCGCCCGCACCTCTCGGTGTAGATGCGGCTGGTCGGCATATCCTGCTCGAGCGGAAGCTTCTGCGACGGAGGTGTCGGCACGCAGCATCGCGACCGCCCGTCTGAAGCGCAGGACCCGCCGCAGCGTGGCCGGGCCATAGCCGTACACGTTGGCGCACTGTCGCTGTAAATGTCTTGTCGACCAACCGATTTCACTGGCGACATCACTCATTGCGGCGCCGTGTCCCAGAGCGTGGGTCACTGCCGCGAGCTGCGGGAGGGACCAGGGAGCTGTTTCCTTCGTGGGTTCGCCGTTGAGTAGTTGTCCAGTGACGTCGGTGAGCGAGCCGCGTACGTCGGGGCGCAGCTCGGCCAACGGAACCCGAGCATTGAGCAGCTCGGCCGCGGGCACGCCGAGCAGACGGGGCAGGACACCAGGGTGGAACCGCATGCCGGTCACCTCGACCGAATCGGGGTTGCTGACGAACGACGCGGTGTCGGGACCGGCCACCACTATCGAGCCGTTCAGTTCGATCAGATCCATGCACCCGTCGGGCAGCACGTGAGTAGGTCTGTGAGCGTCGGACCGCCACACGCATTCGACCAGAGGCCGCAGCGGTCGCGCCGGCGCAACCTCGCGATAGCCCATGTATCCGACGGTAGCCAACCCCACCGACAACGGACTGGGCACAACAGCGGACACGATCTGCGACAGCTTGCCAGCCGACCTGATTAAGCTCGGTCGGGTGAATGGCGCACAGGCACTGATCACGACGTTGGTCGACGGCGGCGTGGACGTGTGCTTCGCCAATCCGGGCACCTCCGAGATGCACTTCGTCGCCGCGCTGGACACGGTGCCGCAGATGCGCGGTGTGCTCACGCTCTTCGAGGGGGTCGCCACCGGCGCCGCCGACGGCTACGCACGCATCGCGGGCAAGCCCGCTGCGGTGCTGCTGCACCTCGGTCCCGGGCTGGGCAACGGGCTCGCCAACCTGCACAATGCGCGACGCGCACATGTGCCGATGGTCGTCGTCGTCGGCGATCATGCGACCTATCACAAGAAGTACGACGCGCCGCTGGAGTCCGACATCGATTCGGTGGCTCAGACGGTCTCCGGCTGGCTGCGCCGCAGCATCACCGTGGCCGACGTCGCCGCCGATACTGCCGAGGCCATCGCGTCGGCGAGCAGTCACAAACACATCTCCACGTTGATCCTGCCCGCCGACGTGTCCTGGGACGAGGGCGCCGCGCCCTTCGAAAACTCTGCGGTACAGGTGAATCCGATCGATGTGAACCTGACCCAGGTCGAGGACGTCCTGAAGTTGGGCGAGCCGACGGTGATCATGGTCGGTGGCGACGCTACGGGTGTGGACGGCCTGTCCGCGGCGGTCCGACTCGCGCAGGTGTGCGGCGCGCGGGTCATGTGCGAGACGTTCCCGACCCGCCAGGCGCGCGGAGCCGGTGTACCGGCCGTGGAGCGGCTCGCCTACTTCGCCGAGGCCGCCGTCGCGCAGCTCGCCGGGGCACGACATCTCGTATTGGCAGGGGCGCCGCATCCGGTCTCGTTCTTCGCCTACCCAGGCAAGGCCAGTGATCTGGTGCCCGAGGGATGCGCCGTTCACACGCTGGCCGGGCCCGTCGGTGCCGCCGCCGCCCTGCAGGTACTTGCCGATCGGGTGGCACCGGACGAGATTGCCGCCACCGCGGTGTCGTCGCGACCGGCATTGCCCAGCGGCCCGCTCACCGTCGTGACCTCGGCCGAGGTGATCGGCGCACTTCTTCCCGACCAGGCCATCGTCGTCGACGAGTCCAACACGTCGGGAGTCCTTCTGCCGCAAGCGACCTCGGGTGCCCCGGCACATGACTGGCTGACCCTCACCGGCGGTGCGATCGGGTACGCCCTGCCGGTGTCGGTCGGGGCCGCGATCGCCGCACCGGAGCGTCCGGTGTTGTGCCTGGAGTCCGATGGCTCGGCGATGTACACGATTTCGGCGTTGTGGACTCAAGCGCGCGAGCAGCTCGACATCACCACCGTCGTCTACGCCAACCGCGCCTACGACATCCTGCGGATCGAACTGCAGCGGGTCGGCGCCGAGGCAGTGGGGGAGGGACCTGGGCCCAAAGCTGAGGCACTCCTCGATTTGACCGGTCCCACACTGGATTTCGTGCGGATCGCCAAGGGTATGGGGGTGCCCGCCCGCCGGGTCGGTACCGCCGAGGAGCTTGCCGACGCGCTGCAGTGGGCTTTCGGCGAGCCGGGGCCGCACCTGATCGAGGCGGCCATGCCCTCGATCGCGGGCTAGCGTGCGTTGAGTCAGTAATCAGAGCGCGATCTTGGCGCGAATCTTCGCTCTGAAGTCTGACTCAACGGGGAATCTGATACACCGGGTCCGCGCACTCCAGCGCCTCGGCCGAGAGCCTGCGCTTGATGATCTTGAACGTCTCGGTGCTCGGCAGGGCGGTGCTCACCCGGACATATGACGGCCATTGTTTGGGGCCGAGATCGTCCTGGGCGGCCAGGAATTCGCGGAACGCGGCCGGATCGAATTCCGCGTCCTGTGGGAGCACCAGCGCGGCCATCACCCGATCGCCGACGGCCGGGTCGGGGATGGGGTACACCACCGCCTCGGTGACGTCGGGATAGCGCATCAGCACCCGTTCGATCGGCGCGGTGCCCAGGTTCTCGCCGTCGACCCGCATCCAGTCGCCCAGGCGGCCGGCGAAGTGCACGTAGCCGGCGTCGTCCCGGTAGGCCAGATCTCCGCTGTGGTACATCCCACCGGTCATTCGTTCGGTCTCGGCCTCGGGTGCGTTGTAGTAACCGCGGAAATTGCCTGGGCCGGTGAGGTTTACCAGCTCGCCGATCACGCCGGGTGGGCAGGGCTGCCCGGTCTCGACGTCGATGATCTCGAGGCCTTCCGGCAGCGGCCCCAGCGCGCCTTCGGGGGTATCCGGGGTGCGGGCGATGTTCACCCCACCCTCGGTGGAGCCGAAGCCGTCGACGACGGTCACACCGAAGCGCTGTGCGAACCGGTCGATATCGCGCGGCGCGGCCTCGTTGCCGTAGACGATGCGCAGCGGGTTGTCGGCATCATCGGGCAGTGCCGGGGTGGCCAGGATGTAGGACATCGGCTTGCCGACGTAGTTGGCGTACGTGGCGTTGAACCGCCGTGCATCGGGGATGAACTGCGAGGCGGAGAACTTGCGCCGCAACGCAATCGACGCTCCCGCCGCCACCGCGACCGCCCAGCCGGCCATCACCGCGTTCGAGTGGAATAGCGGCATCGACAGATAGCAGGTATCGGCGGGCCCCAGCCCGAACCGCTCGGCCAGCATCACTCCGGGGAAGGCGACCTTCTCGTGAGTGCACCGCACCGCTTTCGGGTCACCGCTGGTGCCCGAGGTGAAGATCAGCATGAACAGATCGTCGAAACGGCTGGGCGCGAACGTGACCGGTGAGCCGCGGAACTGTGCGAGCTCGTCGGACCAGGCGCTAGTCCCGACATCGATGACGGCCACACCCTCGGGGACAAAACCGGCGCCGTAGGCCTCCGGCCCGACATTGTCGGCGTCGGCGAGCACCAGCTGGCAGTCCGCCTTCTCGATGTCACGCGCCAGTGCTTCGCCGCGGCGGGTGGGGTTCAGCCCGACCGGAACCAGCCCGGCCAAGGCCGCCGCCACCAGCAGCGACGAGAAGAACGGCGTATTGCCCAGCAGCACACCGATATGCGGCGGCTTGGCCGGATCCAGCCGGGCTTTCAGGGCAGCCGCCAGGTCGGCGGCATCCTGAACATGTTGGCGCCAGGTCGAATACGAGCCGTCGTCGGCGTAGATACCGCGATCGTCGACGTCGGCCAGCCGCACGAGCAGATCGGTGACGGTCTGCTCGTCGCTCACGGGTGCGGTCAAGCCGGCGTGTCGGCCAGCTCGCGGCCGATCTGCCGCAGCTGTGCGGTTGCGCCGCCGAGCGCGAATTCGATCTGCTTGGCGGTGATGAAGTAGCGGTGTACCTGGTGGTCGGTGTCGATGCCGACACCGCCGTGGACGTGCACGGTGGTGTGCGCCACCCGATGCCCGGCCTCAGCCGCCCAGAACGCCGCGGTGGCAACCTCGACGTCGGCAGGCAGATCCTCCGAGAGCCGCCACGACGCCTGCACGAGAGCCAACCCCAGACCCTTGATGTCGATGTAGTCGTCGGCAAGCCGAGCCGATACTGCCTGGAAGCTGCCGATCGGCCGCTCGAACTGCTCGCGGGTGCGCGCATATTCGGCCGTCAGCTCCAGCGCACGTTCCAGGACACCGAGCTGGAAGGCGGTGTGTCCCAACGTCTTGTGGGTGCTCAGCCAGGCCAGGACATCCGCATCGCCGACGATCCGGTCGGCCCCGACCTCGACACCGGCCAGATCGAGCTCACCGGCGCTGTTCTTGCCGGTGGTCAACAGCGGGGTCACCGAAACCCCGGCGTCACCGGCGGCGACCAGGAACACCTTTGTGCCGGAGTCGGTTTCGGCGGGGACCAGGAAGGCGTCGGCGACCGGTCCGAAGTCGACCTGGGTACGGGTACCGGTGAGCTTGAAACCGTCACCGGCGCTGGTGGCCTGCACGGGACCCTGGCCGAACTCTCCGTCGAGAGCCACAGTCAGGATCTTCTCCCCGGACACCGCCGGGGCCGCCCACGCCTCACGCAGCTCGGGCGTACCGAACCGGGCCAGCGCGCTGGCGCCCAGGACAACCGACTCCAGGTAGGGCACGGCGGCGAGCTGGCGGCCCAGCGCTGCCAGGATGGCCGTCTGCTCGAGGACGCCGTACCCGCCGCCGCCGATCGACTCCGGTGCGGCCGTCGACAGGATGTCGGCGTCGATCAGCTTGCGCCACAACTCGGTATCGAATCGTTGGTCGAGGCCGTCGAGCTCGCGCTGATGTTGCGGCGTGCACACGGCGTCGACGATGGTGCCGACCAGCCCCGAGAGATCCTGCGCGGCTTCTGTTCTGGTGAAATCCATGTCAGTCCTAATTCTTCCAGGTCTTCGGTGCTTTAGCGGTTGACTCGGGGCAGGCCCAGCGCGACCATGCCGATGATGTCGCGCTGGATCTCGTTGGTGCCGCCACCGAAGGTGAGGATCAGGGCCGAGCGATGCATCCGCTCGACACGACCGCGCAGCAGCGCGCCGTGGGAATCCTGGCGCAGCGTGGCCGACGGACCGAGGATCTCCATCAGCAGCCGGTAGGCCTCGGTGGCCAGCTCGGTGCCGAAGACCTTGGCTGCCGAGGCGTCCGCGGGATTCAGCGTTCCGCTCTTCGCCGACGCCAGCTCCCAGTTGATCAGCTTGAGGTACTCGGCCTTGGCCAGCACCCGCGCGAGATTGAGTTGCACCCACTCGGAGTCGATCAGGCGATTGCCGTGGACGTCCTTGGTGTTCTGCGCCCACTCGCGAACCTGGTTGAGCGCCAGGAAGATCGGCTGAGCGGACACCAGGGCGACGCGCTCGTGGTTCAGCTGGTTGGTGACCAGCTTCCAGCCGCCGTTCTCCTCGCCGACCCGGGTGGACACCGGAACCCGCACGTCCTGGTAGTAGGTGGCGCTGGTGCCGACGCCGGCCATCGTGTGAACCGGCGTCCACGAGAAGCCCTCGGAGGTGGTCGGCACGATCAGCACCGAGATGCCGCGGTGCTTCTTCGCGTCGGGGTTGGTGCGTACCGCCAGCCACACGTAGTCGGCGTACTGGATCAGGCTGGTCCACATCTTCTGGCCGTTGATCACATAGTCGTCGCCGTCGCGCACTGCCGTCGTCCGCAGGGCTGCCAGGTCGGTGCCGGCGCCGGGCTCGGAATAGCCGATCGCGAAATGCAGATCACCGGCGGCGATCTTGGGCAGATAGAAGGCCTTCTGCTCGTCGGTGCCGTACGCCATGATCGTCGGCGCGACGCTGTTGATGGTCAGGAAGGGCACCGGCGCTCCGGCGACGGCGGCCTCGTCGGTGAAGATCAGTGAATCCATGGGGTCGCGGTTCTGGCCGCCGTACTCCGTCGGCCAGTTCAGGGTGAGCCAGCCGTCCTTGCCCATCTGGGACACCGTGTCGCGATAGACGTTGCCGGTGCCGATCTCGCCACCGGTCGTCGACATCAGCGCTTCCTGGCGTTCCGGGGTCATCAGCTTGCCGAAGTAGGCCCGCAGTTCGCGGCGCAGCTCCTCTTGTTCAGGGGTGTAACTGATCCGCATCTGCTCGATCCTTCGTTGGAGTTCCCAGCTGCCGGCGACCCGCCGACACTCCTGGTTGTAACACGTTCTAGTCTTGTGGTCCAGCGCCCGTTAAGACCAGGTATCGATCGATCAGGTCGTATCGTGGTGCTGCGAACGCCCCGCCGTCGGGGTCTGTCAGCCAAGGAGGTTGTCGTGCGAGTCGAAGTCGATCGTGATCGTTGTGAAGGTAACGCCGTCTGCGTGGGAATCGCGCCGGACCTGTTCGAACTCGACGACGAGGACTACGTCATGGTGACCAAGGATCCGATCCCCGCGGACCGGGAGGATGTGGCCGAGCAGTCCATCGCCGAATGCCCCCGCGCCGCCCTGACCCGCAAAGACTAGAGGTATTCGTAAGTTGACTGCACAAGACGACGCGATTGATCTGTCCGGACGCGTAGCGGTGGTGACCGGTGCCGCCTCCGGCCTCGGCCGTGCCGAGGCCATCGGGTTGGCGAAATCCGGTGCGACGGTCGTCGTCAACGACATGGCCAAGGCGCTCGACGAATCCGACGTGCTCGACGAGATCAGCTCGGCCGGATCCAAGGGAGTCGCGGTTGCCGGCGATATCAGCCAGCGCTCGACGGCCGACGAACTGGTGTCCTGTGCCGACGGGCTCGGCGGGTTGAACATCGTCGTCAACAACGCCGGCATCACCCGTGATCGCATGTTGTTCAACATGACCGACGAGGATTGGGACGCGGTCATCGCGGTGCACCTGCGGGGGCACTTCCTGCTCACCCGCAACGCGGCGACCTACTGGCGCAACCAGGCCAAAGAGAACGACGGCACGGTCTATGGCCGGATCATCAACACGACGTCGGAAGCCGGCCTGTCCGGGCCGATCGGCCAGGCCAACTACGGTGCGGCCAAGGCCGGCATCACCGCGCTGACGCTGACGGCGTCGCGCGCACTGGGCCGCTATGGGGTGCGGGCCAATGCGATCGCCCCACGGGCACGCACCGCGATGACCGCCGACGTGTTCGGCGACGTTCCCGAACTCGCTGAGGGTGAGGTGGACCCGCTGTCGCCCGAACATGTCGTGACCCTGGTTCGCTTCCTGGCCTCGCCGGCCGCGGACAAGGTCAACGGACAGGTCTTCGTCGTCTACGGCCCGTCAGTCGCGTTGGTGGCGGCACCGACCACCGAGCACCAGTTCGATGCCGACGGCGCCGCGTGGAATCCGGCGACCCTGGGCGCATCGATGGGGGCCTACTTTGCTGACCGTGACCCGGAGCGCAGCTTCGGTGTGATGGGCCTACTGCGCGACTGATCGGTTGCACAGGCCGCGCCGGCGGCCATAGGGTAGAACACGTTCTAGGATGAGCTGGGTCACACAGCCGCTGAACTGGGCAGATCAGCGTAAGTGGGCTTATTTTTTGGGCTTTGACACCCCGAACTTGTTCTAGTTAAAATTCCACAGTCACGTTCACAAACTGTGACGCCCGGGTCGGGGGACGAACAGGACGACAGCCGTAGCGAGCCGGTGGGCTTCGCTAACGCTGCACGTCAGCGGTGAGCCTGGCGAGGAGGAATTCGATCGCAATCGATCAGCTCGCGGCTCCCGCACGGGCCGTGGGCGGGTTCTTCGAGATGTCACGCGAGACCCTGGCGGCGACGTTCCGGCGACCCTTTCAATTCCGCGAGTTCCTCGACCAGACGTGGATGATTGCCCGGGTTTCACTGATCCCGACACTCTTGGTGGCGATACCGTTCACCGTTCTCGTCGCCTTCACGCTCAACATCCTGCTGCGTGAGATCGGCGCTGCCGACCTCTCGGGCGCGGGCACCGCGTTCGGCACCATCACCCAGCTGGGTCCCGTCGTCACAGTGCTCGTCGTGGCCGGTGCCGGGGCGACGGCCATCTGTGCCGACCTCGGCGCACGCACGATCCGCGAAGAGATCGACGCGATGCGAGTTCTGGGCATCGACCCGATTCATCGTCTGGTCGTGCCGCGCGTGCTGGCGTCGACCTTCGTGGCACTCCTGCTTAACGGCTTGGTCTGTGCGATCGGCATTTCCGGCGGCTATGTCTTCTCGGTGTTGCTGCAGGGCGTGAACCCGGGCGCCTTCATCAACGGGCTGACGGTGCTGACCGGATTGCCCGAACTCGTCCTCGCCGAAATCAAGGCGCTACTTTTCGGCGTGACCGCCGGCCTGGTCGGCTGCTATCGAGGCCTGACGGTGAAGGGTGGCCCGAAGGGCGTCGGCGTGGCCGTCAACGAGACCGTGGTCTACGCGTTCATCTGCCTGTTCGTCATCAATGTGGTCACGACGGCCATCGGCGTGCGGGTGCTGACCAAATGAGTTACGACGCAACGGTCCGGTTCCGGCGACTCTTTCGCGGCCTGCCGCGGATCGTCGACACGTTCGGGGAACAAGCATTGTTCTACGGCCAGACCATGCGCTACGTCCCCAACGCGCTCACCCGGTATCGCAAGGAGACCATCCGGCTGATCGCCGAGATGACGTTGGGCACCGGCGCGCTGGTGATGATCGGTGGCACGGTCGGGGTGGCCGCCTTTCTGACCCTCGCCTCCGGTGGCGTCATCGCTGTCCAGGGTTATTCGTCGCTGGGCAACATCGGCATCGAGGCGCTGACCGGGTTCCTGTCGGCATTCCTCAACGTCCGCATCGTCGCTCCGGTGATCGCGGGTATCGCGCTGGCCGCCACCATCGGCGCGGGCACCACCGCGCAGCTGGGTGCCATGCGGGTGGCCGAGGAGATCGACGCCGTCGAATCGATGGCCGTGCATTCGATGTCGTATCTGGTGTCGACCCGGCTGATCGCCGGGCTGATCGCGATCATCCCGCTGTATTCACTGTCGGTGCTCGCGGCGTTCTTCGCGGCGCGGTTCACCACCGTCTACGTCAACGGCCAGTCCGCCGGGCTCTACGACCACTACTTCAATACGTTCCTGATCCCGACGGATCTGCTCTGGTCGTTCTTGCAGGCGATCGCCATGTCGGTGGCGGTGATGCTGGTTCACACCTACTACGGCTACACGGCGTCCGGCGGCCCGGTCGGCGTGGGAATCGCTGTGGGACAAGCGGTCCGCACCTCGCTGATCGTTGTCGTTGTGATCACCCTGTTCATCTCGCTCGCCGTCTATGGCGCGTCCGGCAACTTCAATCTCTCCGGGTAGCGCGATGGCCGACCTGTCGAGAACCGCCTACGTCCGGATCGCCGCCGCGATCCTGGCCACGGTGCTGGTCGTGTTCGTCGTGTTCACCTACCTGGCGTACACGGCGGCCTTCACCTCCACCGACAAGGTGATCGTCTTTTCGCCCCGCGCCGGACTGGTGATGGAGTCCGATGCCAAGGTCAAGTATCGGGGTATCCAGATCGGCAAGGTCAAAGACATTGCCTACGTAGGGGATCAGGCCAAGCTAACCCTCGCGATCGACAGCAACCAGCTGCGGTATGTCCCGGCCAACGCGGGCGTCCGGATCGCAGGCAACACGATCTTCGGCGCGAAGTCGGTCGAGTTCACCGCACCCGCGCAGCCGACTGGGATGTCACTGCGGCCCGGTGCAAGTGTGCAGGCCTCCTCGGTGCAGCTCGAGGTCAACACCTTGTTCCAGACGCTGACCGACGTGTTGCACAAGATCGACCCGGTGGATCTGAACGCCACCCTGAGCGCGCTCGGCGAAGGACTGCGTGGCCATGGCGAGGATCTCGGCGCGCTGCTGAGCGGTACCAATCAGCTTGCCGCCCAGCTGAATCCGAAGATGCCAACGGTGCAGTCGGATCTGCAAAAGGCGGCGGCCGTGGGCAATATCTATGCCGACGCCGCACCCGACCTGGTCACCGTTTTCACCAACACCCCGACGATCAGCAAGACAGTTGTGGACGAACAGGACAACCTCAATGCGTCGCTGATGTCGGCAATCGGCCTGGCCAACAACGGGTATGACACGTTCGCACCGGCGCAGGACGATTACATCGCGGCCATTCAGCGGCTGCGTGCCCCGCTGAAGGTGCTCGGCGACTACTCGCCCGAATACGGTTGCCTGCTCAAGGCTGTGACGAAGGCGATCCGCAACTTCGCCCCGGTGCTGGGTGGTACCAAGCCCGGTCTGTTCACGTCGTCGAACTTCATTCTCGGCGCGCCCAACTACACGTATCCGGAAAGCCTGCCGATGGTGAACGCCGGTGGCGGACCGAACTGCCGGGGCCTGCCGGATCTGCCCAGCAAGCAATTCGGCGGATCCTGGTACCGTGCACCGTTCCTCGTCACCGACAACGCCTACATCCCCTATGAGCCGTTCACCGAACTTCAGGTCGACGCGCCGTCCACACTGCAGTTCCTGTTCAACGGTGCCTTCGCCGAACGGGATGACTTCTGATGGATACGCATCGTTCGAATGTGATCAAGGTCGGGATCTTCTCGGTGGTGATGATTCTCGTCGCCGCCGGCCTGGTGGTTGTCTTCGGCCAATTCCGGTTCAGCAACACCAATGGTTTCCACGCCACGTTCGCCAACGCGTCGCGACTGAAATCCGGGAACGACGTGCGCATCGCCGGTGTCCCGGTCGGGTCGGTTTCCGCTGTCGCGTTGAATCCCGACAACACCGTCGACGTCAGCTTCAACGTCGACAAGCGCTACCAGCTGTATACCTCCACGCGCGCGGTGATCCGCTATCAGAATCTGGTCGGCGATCGCTTCCTCGAGATCGCCTCGGGCCCAGGGGATCTGCGCAAGCTCCCGGCGGGTGCCACCATTCCGCAAGTCAACACCCAGCCCGCGCTCGACCTGGATGCCCTGCTCGGTGGTTTGCGGCCGGTGCTGAAAGGCTTGGACGGCAACAAGATCAACGAGATCAGCAACGCCGTCATCCAGATGTTGCAGGGCCAGGGCGGAGCGCTGTCGGACCTGCTGGCCAACACCGGCACGTTCACCCAGAGCCTGTCCGCCCGCTACCAGGTGATCTCCGATGTGATCAACCACCTCAACACGGTGCTGTCCACCGTGGATGCCAAGAGCGCGGAGTTCAACGCCAGTGTCGACGAGTTGCAGAAGCTGATCACCGGGCTGGCCCAGAACAAGGATCCGATCGCGGGCGCGATCCCGCCGCTGGCATCGGCGGAGAACGACCTGACCGATATGTTGAAGAACTCCCGCCGGCCGCTGCAGGGCGTCATCGAGAACGTCCGGCCGCTGGCCACCGAATTCGACAACCGCAAGACCGAAGTCAACACGGTGATCGAACCGCTGGCCGAGAACTATCTGCGGCTCAACGCACTTGGTGCCTACGGAGCGTTCTTCAACATCTTCTACTGCTCGGTGCGCATCAAGATCAACGGTCCGGCCGGCAGCGACATCCTCATCCCGTTCGGTGGTCCGCCGGATCCGTCGAAGGGCAGGTGCTCGGAAAATGGCTAACGGCCGTCGCGAGAGCAACCCGGTTCGCACCGGCATCTTCGGTATCACGCTGGTCGTGTGCGTCGTGCTGGTGTCCTTCGGCTACAGCAAGTTGCCGTTCTGGCCGCAGGGCAAGCCGTACGAGGCCTTCTTCACCGACGCCGGCGGCATCACACCCGGCAATGACGTCAACGTGTCGGGTATCAACGTGGGCAAGGTGACGTCGGTGGCGCTCGCCGGTGCCTTGGCCAAGGTGACGTTCACCGTCGACCGCAAGATTCACGTCGGCAACCAGACTCTGGTGGCGATCAAGACCGACACGGTGCTCGGCCAGAAGTCCCTGGACGTCACCCCCGCCGGCGGCGGCGAGTCCACGTCCATCCCGGTGGGACGCACCACCGCGCCCTACACGCTCAACACCGCGCTGCAGGACCTGGGCCGCAATACCGCCGAGCTGGACAACGATCAGTTCACCAAGGCGCTCGGGGTGCTCACCGAATCGCTGCGCGATGCCACCCCCCAACTGCGCGGGGCCCTCGACGGCGTCGCCGCACTGTCCCGCAGCATCAACGCCAACGATCAGGCGCTGGCCGAACTTCTGGCCCATGCCCGCTCGGTCAGCCAGACCCTGGCCGACCGCGCCAGCCAGGTCAACCAGCTCGTGGTCGATGGCAACCAGCTGTTCGCCGCGCTCGACGAACGCCGCGCGGCGCTGAGCAATTTGATCGCCGGCATCCAGGGTCTGGCGCAACAGCTTTCGGGGTTCGTCGCCGACAATCGCCGTGAGTTCGGCCCGGCCCTGGAGAAGTTGAACCTGGTGCTGGACAACCTGTTGCAGCGCAAGGATCACATCAGCGCGGCCCTGCATCGACTTCCGCCGTATGCCACCGCGCTCGGTGAGGTGGTCGCATCGGGCCCGGGCTTCCACATCAACCTCTACGGTCTGCCGCCCGCGCCGATCGCCGAAGTCCTGTTCGATACCTACTTCCAACCCGGCAAGCTGCCGGACAGTCTTTCGGACTATCTGCGCGGTCTGATCTCGGAGCGCCTCATCTTCAGGCCGAAGTCGCCATGAGCACAGCACGTTTCGGAAGAGGCTGGCGCATCGGCGTGGTGGCGCTGCTGGTGGCGGCGCTGGTCGGTGGCATCTACCTGGTATGGCCGGGCGCGAAGTCCACCACGATCGTCGGGTACTTCAGCTCGGCGGTCGGGCTCTATCCCGGCGACGATATTCGCATCGTGGGTGTTCCGGTCGGCACCATCTCGGCGATCGAACCGCAGGCCGACGCCGTCAAGATCACCATGGCCCTGAACAACGGGATCAAGGTGCCCGCCGACGCCCACGCGATCATCGTCGCGCCGAACCTGGTGTCGGCCAGGTTCATTCAGCTGACCCCGGCATACACCGAAGGCCAGGCGATGGCCGACGGTGCGAGCATCGGACCCGACCGCACCGGCGTGCCGGTGGAATGGGACGAGGTCAAAGAGGAACTCACCAAGCTGAGCCGGACGCTGGGGCCGCAGGCCGGCACCCAGGGGCCGCTCGCCGACTTCGTCAACCAGGCCGCCGACACCTTCGACGGCAACGGCGACTCGTTCCGGCAGGCTCTGCGTGAACTATCCCAGACCGCAGGCAGATTGGGTGATTCGCGGACCGACCTGTTCGGCACGGTGCGCAATCTCCAGGTCCTCGTCAATGCGCTGTCGAACAGCAACGAGCAGATCGTGCAGTTCTCCGGTCACCTGGCTTCGGTCTCGCAGGTGCTGGCCGACAGTTCGCAAGATCTGGACGGCACGCTGGGCACCCTCAATCAGGCGCTGTCCGACGTGCGGGGATTCCTGCACGACAACAACGACGCCCTGATCGGCCAGGTCAGTAAGCTCGCCGACTTCACCAAGATCCTGTCCGACCAACACGATGACCTCGAACAGTTGCTGCACGTGACGCCCAATGGGCTGGCCAACTTCTACAACATCTACAACCCGGCCCAGGGCACGCTGGCGGGTCTGTTGTCGCTGCCCAACTTCCAGAACCCGGTGCAGTTCATCTGCGGCGGTTCCTTCGACGCCGGCGCGACCGTGGACAACTACAAGCGCGCCGAGGTGTGCCGCGAGCGGATGGGCCCGGTGCTGCGCCGGCTGACGATGAACTTCCCGCCGTTGCTGTTCCACCCGATCAACAGCATCACCGCTTACAAGGGCCAGATCATCTACGACACCCC
The DNA here is from genome assembly GCA_004362315.1 of Mycobacterium sp. BK086. GTDB lineage: Bacteria > Actinomycetota > Actinomycetes > Mycobacteriales > Mycobacteriaceae > Mycobacterium. Next base: position 307,957 of record SNWL01000004.1, on the reverse strand, counting down.
CGAGACTCAGGCCAAGGCGCAGACGCCGATCCCAGATCTGCACTGGCAGCCCAACCCCGGTGTCATCCCGCCGCAGGCCCCGCAGAGCGGTGACCTCAGCGCGTTCATGGTCCCGCAGACACCGGCGGGCCCGTCGGCCGCGCCGTCGGCCGGTGATGCTCCGCTGCCCGCCGAGGCGCCGCCGGTACCGGCCGCGGGAGGTGGGGGATGAGCGAGCGTTCGTGGGTTCGCCGTGGATTCCGGTTCACTGCACTGGGTTCCGGTGTGGTGCTGCTGGCCGGCTGCCAGTTCGGCGGACTGAACTCGCTGGATATGCCGGGAACCGCGGGCCACGGCCGAGGCTCGTACACCGTATCGGTCGAACTGCCCGACGTCGCAACGCTTCCGCAGAACTCCCCGGTGATGGTCGACGATGTGACTGTCGGGAGTGTCTCGGGCCTGCAGGCCATGCAGCGGTCCGACGGTACGTTCTACGCGGCGGTCAAGCTGTCGCTGGACGCCGGGGTCGACCTGCCCGCCAACGCCACCGCCAAGGTCGCTCAGACCTCGCTGCTCGGCTCGCAGCATGTCGAATTGGCCGCTCCGGCAGACCAACCCGCCCAGGGCAGGCTCGGTGACGGCTCGGTGATCCCGATCGCCCACACGGGGCGCTACCCGACGACCGAAGAGGTGCTGTCCTCGCTCGGTGTGGTGGTCAACAAGGGCAATCTCGGAGCGATACAAGACATCTCCGATGCGGCGTACGCCGCGGTGGCCGGGCGTACCGATACGTTCGTCGACCTGATCCCGCGCCTGGCCGAGCTGACTTCGGCGCTCAACGCGCAGACCAACGACATCCTGGCCGCCGCGGACGGTCTTGACCGATTCGCCGCGATCCTGGCCCAGAACAAGGACAGCCTGGCGCGGACACTGGACGGTCTGCCTGCGGCGCTCAAGGTGCTCAACAACAACCGGGCCAATATCGTCAGCGCCTTCGCCGCTCTGCAAAAGTTCGGCACCGTCGCCGCCAGGATGCTCTCGGAGACCAAAGAGGACTTCGCCGCCGACCTCAAGGATCTCTACCCGGTCATCAAGGCGCTCAACGACAACCGATCCGATCTGGTGGGGTCACTGGATCTGCTGCCGACGTTCCCGTTCACCACGAAGTACCTGCGTCGCGCGGTGCGCGGTGACTATCTCAACGTGTTCGTCACCTTCGACCTGACCTTGCGCCGCCTCGGCGAGTCCATCTTCACCACGTCGCTCGGCCTCGACCCCAACATGCGGCATCTGGACGAGGTCGTCAATGCACCTGACTGGCTCGTCGGCCAGCAGGCCAACCTCTCCGGGCAGGCGGCGGATCCGTTCAAGATTCCGCCAGGGACGGCGTCGGGGCAGGAGGCGCCGAGGTAATGCTCGACCGGCTGACCAGAGTCCAACTCAGCATCTTCGCGATCGTCACCGTGATCACCGTGACCGCGATCGCGTTGTTCTACCTGCACCTGCCTGCCAAGCTCGGGCTCGGTTCCTACACCGTCACCGCCGATTTCGTCACCGGCGGAGGCCTCTACCAGAACGCCAACGTGACCTATCGCGGTGTCACGGTCGGTCGGGTGGAGTCGGTTCAGCTGACCGACAACGGGGTCGACGCCAACATGCGACTCAACACCGACGTCAAGATTCCGGCCAACGTCACCGCGACCGTCAAAAGCGTGTCGGCTGTCGGTGAGCAGTACATCGACCTCGTCCCGCCCGGGCACCCGTCGCGGGATGCGCTGCGCACCGGATCCCGTATCGGCCAGGATCGCACCGCCGTCGGCCAGGACATCGCCGACTTGCTGCACGAGGCCGACACTTTGGTCAGCAGCGTCGGGAACACGAAACTCCAACAGCTGCTGAAGGAGACATTCAAGGCGTTCAACGGGTCGGGCCCCGAACTGGCGCGGTTGATCCAGTCCTCCCGGCAGCTGGTCGACGAGGCCAACGCCAACTGGCCGCAGACCTCGGCACTGATCGACCAGACCGGACCGTTCCTGGACGCGCAGGTCCGCAGCGGCGACAACATCCGCACCCTTGCCGACGGGCTGGCCCGGTTCACCAGCCATGTCGCACAGGCGGATCCGCAGCTGCGCCAGACGCTGGCGACGGTGCCCGGAGCCACCGCGGAGGCTGATACCGCGTTCACCGGCATTCGCCCCTCGTTCCCGGTGCTGGCGGCGAACCTGGCGAACCTCGGCCGCGTCGGGGTGATCTACCACAAGTCGATCGAGCAGGCGCTGGTGATCCTGCCTGCATTGTTCGGCGCGCTGATCACCGTCGCGGGTGGCGAACCCCTCGACGAGGGCGGCAAGCTGGACTTCAAAGTCGACCTCGGCGATCCGCCGCCCTGCGTGACCGGGTTCATCCCGTCGCCGTTCATCCGATCGCCGTCGGACACCACGGTGCGTGATCTGCCGACCGATCTGTATTGCAAAGTGCCGCAGAACGACCCGAGTGCGGTACGCGGTGCGCGAAACTATCCGTGCCAGGAGTTCCCCGGCAAGCGCGCGCCGACCGTCCAACTGTGCCGGGATCCCAAGGGCTACATCCCGATCGGCAACAATCCCTGGCGCGGGCCGCCGGTTCCGGCCGGAACCCCGGTGACGGACGGCCGGAACATCCTGCCGCCCAACAAGTATCCCTACATCCCGCCGGAGAACGATCCCGATCCCGGACCGCCGGTGGTCGGGCCGTTGCCGCCGGGAGTGCCCGAGGGGCCCGGCCCGGCACCGCACCAGCCGTGGCCGGTGCAGCCGCCGCCCAACGATTCCGGCCCGCCGGTGCCGTTGCCCTACCTGCCGCCGGGGCCGTATCCGCCGCAGGATCCCATGCTTCCGTACCCGGCGACCATCCCACCGCCCCCGCCGCCGGTCGGTACCGGACCCGTGCCGCAGGCCAGTGCCCGGTACGGCACCTACGACCAACACAGCGGGACATTCGTCGATCCGGCAGGCGGCAGCGGCGTTTTCGCGCCGGGTGACCCCAATCTTCGTCCGGCCGAGAACTGGGTGGACTTGATGCTCGACCCGAGGCAGGTGTGATGACCACAGAGGCGACCACAACAGAGCGGCCCAGCCGGCGGCGCGCATCGCGGGCGGCAGGACCCACCGCCGATACCGCCGCGGCCGTCACCTCGATGGCCGTGGAGAGCGCGCCCAAACCGGAGCCCGCTCCGGCCAAGGCGCTTCGCCCACCGCCACGGCGGGCCGGCAACCGGCGCCGGGTTGCGATCATCGGGTTGGTGGCGGTGGCCTTGCTGGGATCCGTGGCCGGTGGCGCGGTCGCCTGGCTTGCGGTGCAGCACAAGGACATTACCGCCCAACAGGACCGCGATCAGCGTTTCATCGACACCGCCAAGCAGACCGTGGTCAACATGTTCAGCTTTACCCCGGACAACATCGACCAGAGCGTCAACAGATTCGTCGGCGACACCAGCGGACCCCTGCGCGACATGCTCAGCCAGAACAACAACGTCGAAAACCTCAAGGCGATGTTCCGCGACACGAACGCCAGCTCCGAAGCCGTGATCAACGGTGCCGCACTGGAAGCCGTCGACAATGTCAGCAACAACGCCTCGGTGCTGGTGGCGGTCCGGGTCACGGTCACCGATATGCAGGGGGTCAACAAGCCGTCGCAGCCGTACCGGATGCGGGTGATCGTCCACGAGGACGACAACGGCCGGATGACCGGTTATGACCTGAAGTATCCCGACGGGGGCAACTGATGCGTTGGGTTGTCACCGGATTGGCGGCCGTGCTGGCCGCGGTGTTCGTCGGTGCCGCAGGTGTCGGCGGTGCGCTCTATTGGGACCGCGTGCAGAGCAGGGCCGAGCAGTCGGTGCGGGCCGAGCTGCCCGGTATCGCCAAGCAGCAGATCCCGGCGGTCTTCGGCTACGACTACCAGACCGTCGAGCGCAGCCTCACCGACGCCTACACGCTGCTCACCCCGGCCTATCGCAAGGAATTCGAACAGCGGGCCAACGCCGACATCATCCCGCAGGCCCGGCAGCGGCAGGTCGTCAGCCAGGCCAACGTCGTCGGCGTGGGAGTGATGGACGCACATCGTGATTCGGCGTCAGTGCTGGTGTATCTGAACCGGACGGTGACGGACAAAAGTCGCCAGCCGCTCTATGACGGCAGTCGGCTTCGGGTGGACTACGAGAAGATCGACGGACGCTGGCTGATCAACTACATCACGCCGATCTAGGCAATCTAGTCGGGATCGCCTTGGCTGTTGGCGTTGGCCAGGACATCGAGAAATGACCGTGCCCAGCGGTCGACATCGTGGGCGAGCACCTGGCGTCGCAGTGCCCGCATCCGCCGTCGGCCTTCCTCGGGAGTCTGGTTCACAGCGGCCTCGATGGTGTCCTTGACACCTTCCAGGTCGTGCGGGTTGGTGAGATAGGCCTGACGGAGTTCGGCTGCGGCACCGGTGAATTCACTGAGCACCAGGGCGCCGCCCAGGTCGCTGCGGCAGGCTACGTACTCCTTGGCCACCAGGTTCATCCCGTCGCGAAGAGGTGTCACCAGCATGACGTCGGCAGCCACGAAGAAGGCGATCAGATCGTCGCGGGGGACCGGACGATGAATGTAGTGCACCACCGGGTGGCCGACTTCGCCGTACTCGCCGTTGATGTGGCCCACCTGCTGCTCGATCTCGTTGCGCAGCACGCGGTAGCTCTCCACCCGCTCGCGGCTCGGGGTGGCCAGTTGCACCAGGACCGTGTCGTCCCGCTTGGCGCGCCCCTCGGCGAGCAGTTCCGAAAACGCTTTGAGCCGAACGTCGATGCCCTTGGTGTAGTCCAACCGGTCGACGCCGAGCAGGATCTTGCGGGGGTTTCCGAGCTCGGCGCGAATCTCTTTGGCCCGCTTGCGGATATCGCGGTTGCGTGCCGTCCGATCCAGCTCCGCGGAATCGATGGAGATCGGAAAGGCGCCGACCTTGACTGTCCGCAATCCCAGCTGCACTTCGCCGAACCGCGACCGCACGCCGACCGAGGCTCGAGATGTGTTGGCGCCGACCAGGCGTCGCGACAGGAACAGGAAGTTCTGCGCGCCACCGGGCAGATGGAACCCCACCAGGTCCGCGCCCAGCAGGCCCTCGATGATCTCGGTTCGCCACGGCATCTGCATGAACAACTCGACCGGCGGGAACGGAATGTGCAGGAAGAAACCGATGGTCAGATCCGGTCGCAACGTCCGCAGCATCTTGGGCACCAGTTGCAGCTGGTAATCCTGGACCCACACGGTGGCGCCCTCGGCGGCGGCGCGCGACGTCGCTTCGGCGAATCGCCGGTTGACGTCGACATAGCGATCCCACCACTCGCGGTGGTAGCTCGGTTTGACGATCACGTCGTGATACAGCGGCCAGAGGGTCGCGTTGGAGAAACCCTCGTAGTACTCGGCGACGTCGTCGGCCGATAGGCGCACCGGGAAGAGTTGCAAGTCTTCCTCGACGATGGGGTCTTCCGGGCCGTCGATGATGCCGGGCCAGCCGATCCAGGCGCCGCGTTGCTTGCGCAGCAGCGGCTCCAGTGCGGTCACCAGACCGCCAGGGCTGCGTTTCCAGGTCAGGCTGCCGTCCGGCAGCCGCTCCATATCGATCGGCAGCCGGTTGGCCACCACCACGAATTCAGAATTTCCGGAGCGGGCTTTCCGGCTCCCTGCCACGGACTACGCCTCGAGCTTTGACGGCCCAATGCCGAGCATCGACAGGAAGACCCGACATTCGTCGGCGTCGTTTGCATAGGCCGCGACCACGCGCCGGGCCTGGCGCGCCGTGCTGTCGGCCAGCGGTTCCACGTCGTCGATGTCCGTGGGATCAGATTTTGCAGGCATCTCTCAACCTTAGCGAAGGGGTGATCAGCCGCTACGGGCTCGATGAAATCGTCGACTTGGGCTGGACCGGCACGTTGTCCTGGTCTTCCTCGTAGCAGACCGTGGACTGCCAGTAGCCCGTGCAGGAATCGCCGTTGATGTTGGGCACCAAGTCGGCTCCGATGCCGGTGTCGCTGGTCGTCGTTATGTCCTGGGTGGTGCGCGGCTGGATATCGTCGAACGCCTGATCACCGTTGGTGGTGGCAATCGAGGTCATGGTCGGCGTGCAGTTGCCGGTCGACGGGTCCAACGACTCGCCCGACTGGCAGCCACCCCCACCGCCCGGTTGCGATGCCACCGGCTGGGGGCCGCTCGGGCCCGGGTCGGGGATACCGCCTTCGGCGTGCGCCGCCGGCGCAGCGATGACCGCGAGCGCGCATGCGCTCGCGGTCAGCAGCTTGACTATCCAGGTGGACTGGACTGGCATCATTGCCCTCCTAATCCGCCCGCCCGCGTACTACGGGCTGGACGAAATGCTCGAATGCGGCGTGACCGCCGGCACCTGATTCTCCTGCAGGCCGATGCACTGGCCAGTGTTGGCGCCCGTGCAGGGAATGCCCTGGACCTCGGGCAGGCTGTTCGGGTCGCCCGGGGTCGAGAAGGTGGTGTTGCCACCACTCGACGGCGTGGGGTAATTGCCGCCCGGCTGGTTCGGCACCATCTCCGGGATGCACTGGTCGGTGTAGAGATCCTCGGACTCGCCTGCCGGGCACGCGATGGCGGGACCGGCCGGCGAACCCGACGGTGACGCTACGAAGGCAACGGCGGGCGCGGCCGCGATCGCGATGCTGAATCCACCCGCGAGGAGAATGCGGCGGCCGACTGAGGAGGAAATCGCCATACTTCACACTTCCTAGAGAAGTTGACGGAGTTCCGAAGCCGGCCCTCCGTTTCTACGGACTGGTCGAGACAGTGGAGCGGGGTTGTTGCGCGGGAGCCTGCTGCTCTTGCTGCAATCCTATGCACTGACCGGTGTTTGCGCCTGTGCAAGGTATCCCCTGAACCTGCGGCAGGCCGCCCTGCGGACCCGTGGGGGCCTGCACTTCGCACACCCCGGTCGCCGGATTGACCACCTGGCCGGCCGGGCACGCCGCCACGACACCGGTCGACGGAATGGTGAAAACGGCCAGAGCCGGCGCTGCCGCCACCGCGAGCGCGAAGCCGCCGGCCAGGGCCAGGCGCCGCGTCGAATTCTTCAGATTAGCCATGATCGTGCCTTCTACTAGGTTTGCTGAGTGGCCGTGTCAGGGCAGTGTATGGCTGCCTTCCCCGTCCCGTGGTTGTTCGGGCGATTTATCGAAAGCGCTCACCGATGCGTTACACCTGAGTCAATATTTTTGTCGTAAAAGTATCGGCCCCGCCTGACCACGTCTAACGACTGGCGATGCCGACCATTTGGTATGCCCGCGCCGGAATATCGATGGCTTCTATTCGGCACGGAAATTGCGGCGGCGATCCCTTCGGATAGCCCATTATCGTTATGCCGAGATGCGTTCCCAGAGCGGTGAATGGACGTCGGTTAGGGACTGTCGGATGTTCGCTGGCGGCCGTCGACAATCAGACAGGGCCGGCGCCGGCGCAGGACAGTGGGACGGGCGCTATGCCGCCACGCGGCGCCGTGGTTCGATACGTAGAACTTGTTCCAGTTTTGCGTGAGGAGTCGGCGTGCAGCTCTCGTTCGAGGATCGGACGTACCTGGTCACCGGTGGTGGCAGCGGTATCGGCAAGGGGATCGCGGAGGGCCTGGCCAAAGCCGGCGCCAACGTCATGATCATCGGCCGCGGCGCCGACCGGTTGGCCGCGACCGCCGACGAGATCAACGCCGCCGCGCCGTCGGGCAGCGTCAGGTACGAACCCGCCGACGTCACCAACGAGGATCAGATCGCCGCGGTCGTCGACGCCGCCACGGCCTGGAACGGGCGGTTGCACGGTGCGGTGCACTGCGCCGGCGGATCGCAGACCATCGGCCCGATCACCCAGATGGACTCCGAAGCCTGGCGCGCCACCGTCGATCTCAATATCAACGGCTCGATGTACGTGCTCAAGCACGCGGCGCGCCAGATGGTGCGCGGCGGCGGCGGTTCCTTCGTCGGCATCTCGTCGATCGCGTCGAGCAACACCCACCGCTGGTTCGGGCCGTACGGCGTCACCAAGTCGGGACTGGATCACCTCATCAAGCTGGCCGCCGACGAACTCGGGGCGTCGTGGGTGCGGGTCAACGGCATCCGGCCCGGACTGATCAAGACCGAGCTCGTGCAGATGGTGCTCGATTCACCCGAGATCAGCGGAGACTACGCCGAGTGCACACCGCTGCCGCGTCCCGGCGAGGTCGAGGACATCGCGAACGCGACGCTGTTCCTGCTCAGCGACGCCGCCGCGTGGATCACCGGACAGGTCATCGGCGTCGATGGCGGACAGAACCTGCGCCGGGGACCGGACTACTCGGCGATGCTGGAACCGGCCTTCGGCGCTGACGGCCTCCGCGGCGTGGTCTAAGCCCCCGCGTCAGCGGCGGCGAGCTTGCTGATCGCCGACCAATCCAGCTGCTCGCCGCCCTCGGCGAGCAGGCGCAGGAACCGGTCGCGCAGCAGGCTGGCAATCGGCAACGGCACCCGCAGTTCCTCGGCGGCCGACAGCACCAGCCCAATGTCTTTGTGGCCCAACGGCGCTGCGAAGCCGGCCGGCTCGAACCGCTCGTCGGCGATCAGGCCGCCGTAGGTCTTGTACACCGGGGCCGAGAACAGTGTCGAGGTCAGGATGTCCAGGTACTGATGCCGGTCCACGCCGCCCTTTACCGCCAATGCCATTGCCTCGCCCAAGGATTCGATCGCCGAGGCGATGAGGAAGTTGCCGCTGAGCTTGACCAGGTTGGCCGCCGACGGCTCCTCGGCCACCACGAAGGTCCGCCGGCCGATCGCGTCGAAGACCGGCGTCAGCGAGTCCACGGTCTGTGCGGGCCCCGCGGCCACGACGAACAACGCCGCCGCCGCGGCGGCTTCCGGCCTGCCGAAGACCGGGGCCGCGACGAATGCGTTACCTGCGGCGGCGTGCGCCTCGGTCAGCCGTTTGGACAACGCAACGCTGATCGTGCTGGACGAGATGTGCACGGTCTCTGGCGCAGCCGACGCGATGATGCCGTCGTCACCGAACGCCACCCCGGCCACGGCGTCGTCGTTGGCGAGCATCGTCAGCACCACATCGCCCCCGCATGCGTCGGCGACGCTCTCGGCAGGACGGGCGCCCTGCGCGACCAGCGCATCCACTTTCGGCCGGGACCGGTTGTAGACGGTCACATCGTGTCCGGCCTTGATCAGGTTCGCGGCGATGCCCGCGCCCATATTGCCCAGTCCGATGACTCCTACGCGCATGACTGCCACGCTAGTTGACGCAAGGGACCTTGCCGCCGTCGATCGGGGCGCCTTGGTCCGGGGTTGGGGTGATTGTCATTTCCGACCACTTCTTGGTTGTCGACGTCACGGAGACGTCCTGGGTCTCGGGCTGCTCGGTCGGAACGTCATAGCCCTGGCCGAGGACGACGCGCACATGGTCGGCGGCCAGCGCGCTGGTGGCCTGCGGCGCGTTCTCGACGCCGAGCAGGGTGGCAACCGACTGCGCGTCGGTCTGTCCGCCGGGGCCGTAGGTGATCACGGTGTCGATCGGCTCGCCCGACTCGCGGTCACGCACTTCGTCGACGGTGAAGTCGTGCTTACCCAGCAGCGAGGCCGCCTGCGACGCAAGACCCGAGGTGTCGCTGGCGTTGACGATGCTGATCACGGTTTGCGGGTTGGGCGGTGGAATCGGTTGGGGGGCAGCGGTAGTGGTGGCCGTCGCGGAGTCGCCGCCGATGGCCCTGGCGATCTCGGCGCGGATCTTGGACGGATCGACGATGTTGACGTCCTGGCCGTTGATGTTGTCGTAGCGCACCACCGGCAGCGTGCGGAACTCCACATTGCCGCCGGCCAGCGCGGCCATTCTGCGGAACTGATCCTCGCCCCAGCCCTGCGATAACACGATGTCCTGGCGGGCCACGTCCATCAGGCGCTTGAACTTGTCCAGATCGGTGAACGAACCCGATTGCTGCAGCTCGCGCGAAACCGACAGCAGGAACGCCTGCTGGCGATGGGTGCGGTCGAGGTCGCCGTTTTCCAGCCCGTGCCGCTGTCGCACGAATGCCAGCGCCTGTTCGGCGTTCAGCCGTTGAGGCCCGGCCGGGAAGTTGGCACCCGAGTAGTCGTCGTGGACGGCGTGGTTGAGGCAGACGTCGACGCCGCCGAGGCTGTCCGCCAGGTGATAGAAGCTGGCGAGGTTGACCTCTGCGAAGTAGTCGATGGGCTGGCCCGTCAGATTGCGCACCGCCCGGATGGTCGCCTTGCGCCCGGCTTCCCGGCCGGCTCGCTCCAGCTCGGCGCGGTCGCCGATGCCTTCATCGACGAGCTTCTGCTCGGTCTGGAACTTGGTCAGCCCGTAGGCCTCCTTGATCTTGATGTGGCTGTATCCCTTGATGCCGCTGACGGCGACGTAGTCGTCGCGCGGTATCGAGAACGCGACGACGTGGTCGTCGGCGCTGATGTGCACCAGGATCAGGGTGTTGGTGTTGTAACCGCCGGCTTCGGAATCACCGGCGTGCAGCTTGTCCAGGACCTCGTCGGGCAGCTCGTTGCCCTCCTGGTCTTTGCGGGAGTCCAGCCCGATCAGCAGGATGTTCATCGCGCCGCCGCTGGAACGCGGTTCGTCCGAGCCCAGCGCCTGGGACACGGTGATTCCGCTGAGCAATCCGTGCGCTTGTGAGTAGGCCAGACCGGTGAGCATCAGCACAACCACAGAGGCCAGCCCGACAACGGATCGGGTAAGGGCCTTCCAGGCGCGCCGGCCGGTTCCGCGCCGCTCGCGGTGGCGGCCGTGGCGGTTGCCCGCAGCGGCCGCTCGCGGGGGCGGCGACGGATCCATGATCGACAGTATGCGGGCAAATGCTGGCGAGGCCCCAGCTAGGCCAGGTCATCCTGGGCCGATGCCCCGCATACCCCACGGGAGCACAGGTCATCGTCTGTGCAGATCAAGGCTTTGCGACGCCGTGGACCGCCGCCCGCTATGCTGTGCACGTGCTTAGCATGATGCGCTGCGACGGCCGCCGATGAAGCCGGCCCCGTTCGACTATCACCGGCCAGACAGCGTCGCCGAGGCGGCCCAGATGCTGACCGAATTCGGTGACGACGGCAAGCTGCTGGGCGGCGGACAAAGCCTGGTGCCCATGCTGTCGATGCGCCTGGCGTTCTTCGACCACCTGATCGACATCTCGCGTCTTGAGGAGATGAAGGGCATCGAGGTGCGCGACGATTCGCTGCGGATCGGCGGTGGCACCACTCACGCCACCGTCGGCGCCGACGAGCAAGTGCGCTCGGCCGTGCCCCTGCTGACCAGGGCCGCCCCGCATATCGGCCACTTCCAGATCCGCAGCCGGGGCACCCTCGGCGGCTCCATCGCCCACGCCGACCCGGCCGCGGAGTTCCCGGCCGTCGCACTGGCGTTGGACGCGACGATGGAGACGGTGTCGACATCGGGCGGGCGTGAGATCGCGGCCAAGGACTTCTTCGCGGGGGTCTGGGAGACCGCGATGGAGCCCGACGAGATCCTGTTAGGTGTGCGGTTCCCGATCTGGTCGGGCCGGGTCGGGTTCGGGGTCGAGGAGTTCGCCCGCCGCCATGGCGATTTCGCGATCGCCGGCGCTGTGGTGGCCATCGAACTCGACGACGACGATCGGGTGCGGCGCAGCGGAATCGGACTGCTGGCACTGAGCGCCACCCCGCGGCGCGCATCGGCTGCCGAGGCGGCGATCGTCGGCCGTCCGATCGGTGATATCACCGCTGAGGAGATCGGTGAGCTCGCGATGAGCGAACTCGATGACATCCCGGCCGACCTTCAGGGTTCGGCCGACTATCGGCGACGGGTCGGCGCGGCGATGACCGCGCAGGCGTGGTTGGCCGCGGTCAAGGAGGCTTTCGATGCATGAGCGCGCGATCCAGTTGTCGGTCAACGGAATTCCCGTTGAGTCGACCGTCGAGCCGCGGCTGACGCTGGCCGATTTCCTGCGCGAGCGGTGCGGGCTGACCGGTACCCACCTGGGCTGCGAGCACGGCTCGTGCGGTGCCTGCACGGTTCTGCTCGACGGTGCGGCGGTGCGGTCCTGCCTGGTGTTCGCCGTGCAGGCCGAGGGCTCCGAGGTCTCGACCGTCGAGGGTGTCGCATCCTCCGACGGCGAGCTGTCGCCGGTGCAGGCCGCACTGCGGGACTGCCACGGCCTTCAATGTGGTTTCTGCACACCGGGTTTCGTCATGTCGATCACGGCACTGCTGCGCGACAACCCGCATCCCACCGACGAGGAGATCCGCGAGGGCCTGTCCGGCAACTTCTGCCGCTGCACCGGCTATCAGGGCATCATCAACGCGGTGCACCAGGCCGCCGAAAGCGGTGCGGCGCAGGCTTAGTCGCCTGCGGCCGCCTCGATCAGCGCCACGATCTGCGACGGGGTCGCGGGTAGCTTGGTGACCGTCACCCCGAGCGGGGCAAGGGCGTCGTTGATCGCATTGATCACCGCCGGGGTGGAGCCGATGGCCCCGCCCTCGCCGCAACCCTTGTAGCCGCCGACGCCGGGGCTCGGCACCTCGACGTGCCCGTACTCGATGGGCGGCACCTCGGTAGCGGTCGGCAGGAGATAGTCGACGAACGTGGTGGACAACGGGTTTCCGTCGTCGTCGTAGACCAGGTTCTCCAGCAGCGCGCCGCCAATGCCCTGCACGGTCCCGCCCGCGATCTGCCCCTCCACGATGTTCGGGTTGATCATCGGGCCGACATCCTCGCTGACGATGTAGCGGGTCAGCGTGACCCGGCCGGTGGTGACGTCCACCTCGCAGGTGCAGGCGTGAGTGGCGTTGGCCCAGTGGATCATCGTCTGCGAGGTGAAGCGGGCGGTGGCTTCCAGCGTGGCGGCCATGCCCGGGGCCAGCTGCTGAGGTTCGTAGTAGGAGCGGTAGGCCAGATCGGCGAAAGTGACGCTCTTGGAAGGGTCTTCGCGCGAAGTGGCTTTCGAGTTGGCCAGCTCGATGTCGTCTGCCTCGACGCCGAGCTGGTGGGCCGCCATCGCCACCAGCTGGTTGCGCAGGATCGTGCCCGCCTCGTTGACCGCCCCGGCCGTCATCGGGCCGCTGCGACTGCCCTGCGTGCCGGCTCCGTACGGGGTGACCGCGGTGTCGCCCTGGATCGTCGACACGTCGTTGATGTCGGCGCCGAGTGCGTCGGCGGTGAGCTGCACGACGGTGGTCTCGATGCTGTTGCCGCTCGATCCGCCGTTGACGTAGACGTTGATCTTGCCGGTGGGCTCCATGCGAATGGTGCAGCCCTCGGTGGCCAGGTGTCCGGTCGCGGCACCGGTCGGCTCGATATAGGCCGAGAAGCCGAGACCGAGGTAGCGGCCCTGGGCCAGCGCCTCGGCCTGCTCCTTGCGGAATCCTTCGTGGTCCAGGATTTTGACCGCCTGCTCGAAGGTCTCCATCGGGGCGACGTGGTCATACGGCATGCCGTTGGGGTTGAAGTACGGCATCTCGTCGCGGCGCAGCAGGTTCTTGCGGCGCAGCTCGACCGGGTCGATGCCCATTTTGCGGGCCGCGATGTCGAGAAGTATTTCCCGCGTGAGGGTTTCGTACTGCCACGGCCCGCGGTAGGCGGCCAGGCCGCTGGTGTTCGTGAACACGGTCTTGTAGTTGAAGCTCGACTTGGGCACCCGGTACGGGCCGGGGAAGAACATCCCGATGGCCGCCGTCGTCAGCACCGGATAGGGCGTGGGGTAGGCCCCGATGTCCTGCAAGAAGTCGATGGCGACAGCCGTGATGGCACCGTCGGCGTCGAACGCCATCCGCGCGCGGCCGTCGACGTGGCGTGCCTGCCCGGCCGACATCAGGTTCTCGCGGCGATCCTCGATCCACTTGAGCGGCGCGGGCACCTTCCGGGCGGCCAGCATGATGCACATGTCCTCGCGCATCGGGACGACCTTCTGGCCGAAGCCGCCGCCGGTGTCGCGGGTGATGACCCGGACTCCCTGCGCCGGGATGCCGAGTAGCCGCGCGGCGAACGCCCGTAGCTCGTGCGGGGTCTGGGTCGAGGCCCAGAGCGTGAGTTCCTGTGTGGCGGCGACCCATTCGACGACAAGGCCGCGGGTTTCGATGGGCACCGGCACGTGGGTCTGCTGATAGATCTGCTCGTCGGCGACGTAGGCCGCCGCGGCGAAGGCCTCTTCGTCGGGCGGTGCCCCGGCAAGCCCGCCGGCGACGTTGTCCGGGTAAGCCTCGTGGACCACCGCATCGGCGTTCACCGCCTTGGTGAAATCGGCGATCGCCGGCAGCGGGTCGTAGTCGACGTCGATCAGCTCGATGGCATCCTCGGCGACGTAGCGGTTTTCGGCGATGACGATGGCGACGGGGTCGCCGACGAACTTCACCTCGTTCTCGGCCAACGGGGGCCGAGGCGTGTCGGGGACGTCCTTGCCGGCCACCGCGTGCCAGGCCTCTTTCACGTCGGGATTCAGGTCGGCGGCGGTGAGCACCGCGTGCACACCGGGCAGCGCCAGAGCGGCCGAGACGTCGATGCTGTTGATCCGGGCGTGCGCGAACGGGCTGCGCACGAAGCAGGCGTGCAGCATGCCCGGCCGGACGATGTCGTCGACGTAGGTGCCGTGCCCGGTGAGCAGGCGGGTGTCCTCGACCCGAGGGACACGGGTTCCTGCGTAGCGGGTGACGGGTGCGGCCATACGTGAGCTCCAATGCATCATCGACATGCCGGGCTAAGCAGTCGCTCAGCAGAGCGTACCCAAGCGTCGCGGTGGCGTCACTCAGGGTTCGTGATGTCGTCGGCGTTCGTATCGTCGAGATATGGATCAGTGGCCTACACCCGAGAAACCCGGTCCCGGCCAGGAGTCGGTGTGGGATTACCCGCGTCCGCCACGCCTGGAGTCCTTCGCCGGCACGATCACCGTCGAACTCGGCGGCCGGGTCATCGCGTCGACCACACGGAGCTGGCGAGTGCTGGAGACCAGCCATCCGCCGACGTATTACCTGCCTCGCACGGCGTTCGAGGCCGGTGCGTTGCGCGGTGCGCCGGGAGCGTCGATGTGTGAATGGAAAGGGCAGGCGCGCTACTACGACCTGGTCGCCGGCGACGTGGTGGCGGTCGGGGCGGCGTGGACCTACCCCCGGCCGACACCCGCATTCGCCGAGATCACGGGCGCCATCGCGGTGATGGCCGGCTTGGTGGATCGGTGCACCGTCGACGGCGAGACGGTCGTACCCCAGCCCGGCGGGTTTTACGGCGGCTGGATCACGAGCGCAGTCACGGGCCCGTTCAAAGGCATCCCCGGCTCGATGGGGTGGTGACGGCGTGAGGCGTGCGAAACACGGCTGAAACACGATCGCCTCACCTTCGAAACTTCACGCCGACATTCTCGTCGGGACCGTCGAAGGAGCCGGACTTTGGATGCGATCGATCCCGCCGCCACCGCGTGGCTGCTGGCCAGCACAGCGCTCGTCTTGTTGATGACCCCCGGGTTGGCCATTTTCTACGGCGGCATGGTCCGCACCACCGGTGTGCTCAACATGATCATGATGAGCTTCATCGCGATCCCGCTCGTCACGGTCGCGTGGCTGCTGGTCGGTTACACCCTGGCGTTCTCGGGGACCAGCCTCGGCGGGTTCGTCGGCGACCTGTCGCATATCGGGATGGCGGGCATCGGCCCGAGTACGGTGCACGGCTCCGTGCCGGAGCTGCTCTTCTCCACCTTCCAGCTCAGTTTCGCGATCATCACCGCCGCACTGATCAGCGGCGCGATCGCCGACCGGGCGAAGTTCGCCGCGTGGATGATCTTCGTGCCCATCTGGTCGATCGTCGTGTATGCGGTTGTGGCGCACTGGGTCTGGGCACCCGAGGGCTGGCTGTTCAAGATGGGCGTGCTCGACTACGCGGGCGGGCTGGTCGTCGAGATCGTGTCCGGATCCTCCGCGCTGGCGCTGGCGCTCGTGCTGGGCCCGCGCATCGGTTTCAAGGTCGACGCGATGCGCCCGCACAACCTGCCCTTCGTCCTGCTGGGTGTCGGGCTGCTGTGGTTCGGCTGGTTCGGCTTCAACGCCGGCTCCGCGCTGGCGGCCAACGGCACGGCCGCGGCCATCTTCCTCAACACGCTGGTCGCCGGCTGCCTCGGCATGCTCGGCTGGCTGTCGGTCGAGCAGATCCGCGACGGCCGCCCGACCACGTTCGGTGCGGCATCCGGTGTGGTCGCCGGACTGGTCGCGATCACCCCGTCCTGTGGGACGGTGAATACCCTCGGTGCCGCGGTCGTCGGGCTGGCGGCCGGCATCGTCTGCTCGTTCGCGATCGGGCTGAAGTTCCGGTTCGGCTACGACGACTCGCTCGATGTGGTCGGCGTGCACTTCGTCGGCGGGGTGGTCGGCGTGCTGCTGATCGGTTTCCTGGCCACCGCGGTGATGACCGGCGGCCCGCAGGGTCTGTTCTACGGCGGCGGGCTGGCTCAGCTGGGCAAGCAGGCGCTCGCCATGGTGGTCGTGGCGGCCTATGCCTTCATCGTGTCGTTCGTCCTGGCCAAGCTGATCGATCGGACCGTCGGCTTTCGGCTCAGCCCCGAGGACGAGACCGCCGGCGTGGACTTCAGCCAGCATGCCGAGTCGGCGTACGCCGAGGGCGTGCATGGGCATCAGCCGTTGCGTCGGCCGTTGTTCGGCGATCAGCGTCCCCGCCCGGACACCGCCGACGAGGAGTAACCGCTGTCCGCCGAGCTGATTCCGCTGGCCTTGGTGGTGGCGCTGTCGCCGATATCGCTGCTGCCTGCTCTGCTGCTGGTGCTCTATTCGGCGCGACCGCGTGCGGCGGGCCTGGCGTTCGCCGCCGGCTGGATGGCAGGGCTGGCGGTCCTGACGGTGGTGTTCCTCAACGTCCCCAAGCTCCTGGGCAACTCGGCCGAGACGTCCTCGGTCTGGCAGTTGCGGTTGCGGCTCGTCGGTGGTGCCGTGCTGATGGTGACCGGCGTGGTGGTGTGGTTGCGCCGGAAGAAAGCCGTGCGATCGGCAGCCTGGCTCGATGCGATCGGCAGGTGGTCCCCGGCTCGCACCGGGGCGGTCGGGTTGGGGTTCGCCATCGTCAACCCGAAGATCATCGTGGCTTGTGCCGCAGCCGGATTGGCGATCAGTGCCGGCTCGCTCGGGTCCATCGGACAGAGTGTGGCCGTCGGGTACTTCGTCGTGGTGGCGGGTTCGGGAACACTGCTACCGGTCCTGGCGCACATCGTGGCGGCTCAGCGCTTCGACCGGGCACTGGAGCGCCTGCGCGCGTGGATTCAGCAGCGCCAAGCCGAGATCAGCGCGGTCGCGCTCGTCGCCATCGGTGCGGTCCTCGTTATCACCGGTCTCGGCGGTCGCTGACCGATCGGCTTTTCTGCGACCCGGCGCCGGATGTGCGGTCTACCATGACCCGCAATACGAGGGGGGTCTCATGAAGCCGGGCGACGCCGATCCACTCCGCGAATCGTTGCAGCCGTACTACAACCAAGGCCATCGCGACGGACCGATTGTCATCGACGACTGGGCCGGCGGAATCCCGCAGACCCGTGCCCAGCTGCCATCGGTGCGGATCGGGCGCCGGTGGTTTTCGAGTCTGTGGCTGCTCCCGCTCGGCGTCATCGGGCTGGTGCTCTCGATCGCGGTCGTGCGCGAAATGGCGCACTACGAGTGGTTCCACGAGTTCATCGCCCGGTATCCGGGCACCTCCACCCAATACGTCGAGCCCGTCGACTCCGGCTTCCCGTGGTGGCTGCGCTGGCAGCATTTCTTCAACCTGCTGTTCATGATGTTCATCATTCGCGCGGGATTGCAGATACTCGCCGATCATCCGCGGCTGTATCTGAACGCCGGTAGCAAGCCGGACACCGAGTGGATGCGGCTGCGCGAACCGGTGCCGGTGAACCGTCGCGACAGTGACGACGCCGAAACGATCTGGACGGCAAAGGAAGATTCGGTCGCGTTGCCGAAACAGTTGGGATTGCCCGGCTTTCGGCACTCGGTGGGTCTGGCACGGTGGTGGCATTTCAGTTTCGACCTGCTGTGGTTGATCAACGGGGTTCTGTTCATCGTGCTGTTGTTCTGCACCGATCAGTGGAAGCGTCTGATTCCGACGTCGCTGGACGTATTTCCCAACGCGTTATCGACTGCGCTGCAGTACTTGTCGCTGCAGCTTCCCGAGAACGCCGGGTTCAGCACCTACAACGCGCTGCAGCTGCTCGCGTACTTCATCACGATCTTCATCGCGGCGCCGCTCGCCTTCGTCACCGGTCTGCTGCAGGCTCCGTCGATCGCAGGCAGGTTCGGTACCGGTGCGGGATTGTTGAACCGCCAGGTTGCTCGCACCGTCCATTTCGGTGTGCTGGTGTGGATGCTGATCTTCATCGTCATGCACACGGTGATGATCTTCATCACCGGCTTCGTGGGCAACGTCAACCACATCACCCTTGGCACCAATACGAATTCGTGGTGGGGCGTGGCGCTGTACGGGGCGTGGATGGCGATTGTCATCGTGTTCTGGTTGGTCGCCTCGCCGCTGACGATCAGACACCCGCGGGCCATCCAGAACGCGGGCAAATTGGTGGTCGGCAGGCTCAAAGCTCTACTGGAGCAGACGAATCCGACGGCAACCTATTCGGAAGACGACATCTCGCCGTACTTCTGGACCAACGGCGAAAAGCCGGAGTCCGACGAATACCGGCAACTCGAGGCGGGGCGCTGGGAGAACTACCGGTTGCGGGTGGACGGCCTTGTGCAGAACCCGCTGGAGCTCTCCTACGCGCAGCTACTCGCCCTGCCCAGACAGGACCAGATCACCCAGCACTTCTGCATCCAGGGATGGTCGGGCATCGCCAAATGGTCCGGCGTGCCGATGAGCGTCATCTGCGAGATGGCCAAGCCGCACCCCAGCGCGCGATGGGTGGTCTTCTACTCCTTCGCCGACGGCCCCGAGGGCGGCCGCTACTACGACTGCCACCCCATCGCCAACATGCACCACCACCAGACGATCCTGGCCTACGAGATGAACGGCGAGCCGCTGAACGTGTCGCACGGAGCGCCGCTGCGTCTCCGCGACGAGGTCGAGCTCGGCTTCAAACAGGTCAAGTGGATCGTGGCGATCGAGTTCGTCGAGTCCTTCGAGCACCTCGGTGCCGGCCAGGGCGGATACAACGAGGACCAGGAGTTCTACGGCTACCGCATGCCGATCTGAATCGCCCAGTTTGCGACCTAGTCGCCGTCGCGCGGTCAGCGCGGTGGATCGCCGCGCCAGGCAAAGCTGTTGACGTACTTGTCCAGATCCATCGCGAGTTCGAGGTTGGCACCCGAGGGTCGGCCCGGGCCGAATTTCGGGCCGAACTCGCGGTAGGGCCCGATCGCGCCGGCGATCAGGGCAAGGTCGTGCTTGACTGCGACCAGGATGACCAGGCGCAGATGCCGGTAGCTGGCGTCACCGTCTTGCGGCCAGATGTCGGCGACCTCGCCATATCCGAACTGGTATCCGACCATCGCGTTCGGGATCTCATAGGCGGTGCGGGCATCGGGATAGCGCTCGGTGAGGAACGCTTCGGCGATTTCCCTGGCCGACTCTCCGCCGGCGGGCCGGCTCCACAGCTTCAACGTGCCGCCATCCCCGCCGGTGTAGCGAGCGGTCACGCCGTCGCTCGCGAAGGTGACGTCGTAGGCCGAACCGGGAGCAGGGTACGCCACCGAGAACCCGCCGTCGGGGGCGGTGAACCGTGGCAGCGCGGCCACCGGTGTGCCGGTGGGTGGGCGGCCGCAATCGGGCGGGCAGTTGTAGACGACAGCCGGCTCGGAGATGCTGGCTGACAGCGCGATCAGCGGTGCCGTCACCGCGACGATCACCGCCACCCACATGGCCAGGACGCGGGTGCTTGTCGTCCGCGACAGGGGCGGCGCCGTATAGGTTTGTGCCTCAAGCACATAGCCCGGCCAGGACGCGGGCCCGGCATCCTCCTCGGGAACCACCTCGCGGCGTTCGGCGCGCGACATGGCCGACGAGGCGCGCGTGGACGCACCGCAGGCGGGGCAGAATGCCATCTCGGGCACCACGTTTCGGCAATGCAGGCATAGCTGCGGTTGCCCGCCCATGGGATCTGGCTCCTCGTGCAGCAGCGCTAGCTGCAGACCGATCCGCAGTGCCAGCAGCGCCACGAGAGCCATCGCGATATGCCATGCCAGCATGGTCTCTTGCGGCAGGCCCGCGACATCGGTGATGCCCACGATCGCGTAGACCCCGAGCACGGCGACGCCGAACAACACCAGCGCCACGTTCACCAGTGAGTGGCGCAACCGGGCTTGGCCGGTCGGACGCCTGAACCAGAGTGCGGCACCGAGCAATCCGCCGGCGCAGGCCGCGGTCAGCGGTATCGTCACGCCGCGAATTGCGGCCTCGATGAGCAGCCACTCCACCGGTCGGTTCTTGGCCACTGTGGCGGCCGCGAACTGGGGCGCGAGTCTGGTGAAGGTCGCGGCGGCCGTGAAGCTGAGTGCCGACAGCACGCCGATCACGAAACCGTTCAAGGATTCTCGTGCGCCGGGCCGGATCAGCCGGACCACCAAGGCGGGAATCATCATCAGCAGTGCGCCGCCCTCGGCGACCCCGAGGCCGTCGCGCAATACGCGGTGACCTGCGATTCCGGCATCGAATGGCGCGCCGGTCTCCCGGATCACCAGATCGCCGGTGAGCACTACCCAGCCCACGCCGATGGCGATGCCGAGCACGACGGTGATCGCCAGCGAGCTGCGGGGGATATCCCGGTAGACACCGGATTGATGGCGGTAGATCACGAACAGCAGGGGCAGCCCGAGTGCCGCGACGGTCACCAACGCGCCGGGCAGACGCAGCTGCACGGCCACCGCCATCGCAACGACGACCAGCACCAGCCCGAGGTTGAAGGGTGTACGGGAGAACTGTGACTGGTGCGGAAACAGCGAGCTGGCGATCGCGGGGCGCAACACGTGCTCGTTCGGGGCGGCGCAGAAAGCCCTGGGCCGCAACCAGTGTGGGGCGTCTCCGGGTTGTGGATTGAGGTGAGCACCACACGCCCCGCAGAAGACTCCGGCAGGCACCTCGGTGTGGCAGGCCGGACAGATCGTCGTCATCCGCATCCGACACCACATCTCTGCAGCGCCAAGATGTCCTGGGCGAGATGGTCGACGTCAGGCGTGCCCAGACCGGTCACCAGGTCGTAGCCCGGTCCCGCGTCATCAACCGCGTTGCCGCCCAGGGACACATCGCGAAATGCCGGAAGCCTTGCCCCCTGGGCGATTTCGTAGAGCAGCGGATTGAGTTCACCGACGGGATTGCCGCCGTTGTGTGCGAGATAGTCGTTCATCACCGCGGTCAGACCCGCCCAGATCGGTGCGGCCAACGAGGTGCCGCCACCCACGACATGCTGGCGTCTGAAGACGATCCGGACACCGGTGTACGGATCGGCGACGGCCGCGATATCGGGGGTCAGCCGGCGGCCCGGTGGGGCGGCCACCCGCAAATCCGATTGCCACGGGGGGCGTTCGAAAAGATTGGACACCCCACCGCCGGTGCCCTGGGAGATCGCAGGGGCGAACCAGGATTGTTCGGCCAGCCAATGCCCCTGCGCGTCGGTCGACAACGTGGTGCCGCCGACATCGGTCATCTCCGGCAGCGACGCCACCGAGTCCAGGCCGACATCGTCGGGCGCGGGCGGCGACGACCAGTTGTGTCCGCCTTTGCATTCCAGGCCGGCGAGGTCACCGCTGGCGTCGAACGCGGTGGTGCCGTGCCGCAGCGCGATGCTCAGCGCCGAGCGCACCGGCAGCAGGTCGGCCGCCGTCGCGATCTTGTCGCAACCCCATCCGATCGAAAAGCTCCATACCGCACCGGGATAACGGCGGTCGGCCTCTTCCATCAGGGCGCCGATCTTCTGGTAGGTGGCATCGCCGGACACCGTGGCGCGCGCATTGACCAGAACCTTCTTGGCATCGGGGGCGACAGCGTGGATCGCTTCGAGGTCCATTGTTGCCTCGCCGGTCCGCTCGGAAGGCATGTCGCCCATCAATTCTGGGGTGAACTTGGGAAGATTGAAGGACGTGGTGAACATGTCCAGGTCTTCCTGATCGAACCCGTCGAATGAGAACACCAGCACGGTGGTGCCCTTGCCGGTGTGCCCGGCATCGCGCAACGGCGCGGCGTTGTAGGTGCGCAGCAGCCCGTCCGGGGACAGGCCCTGATCGGGTACGTCCAGCGGCACAATGAATGGCACCGACTCGTAATGCGGTATGTAGCCGAGGATTCGGCCGAGCTCGCGGACGTCGGCAGCGATCGCCGCGGGGATGGCCGGCTGCTGGGGTGAGGCGTAGAACTCTTGGCCCAGCCGGCCGCGGTAGTCATGCACGGCAACGTCGAACGCCGCACCGACCGCCGCCGGTGGCCCGGACACGCTCGCCCACCGATCACCGGAACGCCAGTGCGTCGACAACCCGTGCTGGCGGGCCCAGTCGGCCAGCGTCTCGGGCCGCGCATCGGTGTTCAAGCCCGCCACGAGCTGGACCCGATCGCCGTCGGCGGGACCCAAATCTGTGGAGGCGGCCAGCAGCGACGCATACGGCCCGGTGATCGTTCCGGCGGCGACGGTCGGCTGATCGGATTGTTCGGTGAGGAACATGATTCCGGTGGCCGCGATGACGGCGGTGCACAGCGACAACCACTTCGTGGCTGGCGTCGTCGTCGACATGCCCGACGATAGCAACGGCGTCGCCCCCGGAGGGTGATGTCCGCAAGGTTGCGCGCGGAAGAAATCTGTCTGAACCACCGTCAGAACGCATCGATCGGGTTTCACGACAGCGCGGGTGGAGGCTAGGTTGCGGATCATGGGTAACGGGCGCGTGGGTACGGACGGCACGAATCGATCGGTGACATTTTCTCGTCAGCTCGCGCTGGCGGCGGGTTTCGTGGCAATCGTTGGGGTGGTGGGTCTTTCGGCGGGCTGCGGGCAGTCCTCCAAGGAGAGCCCGTCGAGCACCACGTCTTCGACGAGTAGCAAGCCTGCGCCGTCGCCCACCGAGAAGGGCGTCATCCAGATGCCGCCGCGCGCGTTCAACCAGAACCAGAGCGCCGCCGACGGCATGCTGGCGCTGCAGAGCCAGGGCTATAACGTCCAGCTCAACTTCGCCGCCGGGAGCGGGACCGACCGGCCGCTGTCCCAATGCAAGATCACCAGTGTCGACGGGCTGCGCGGTGATAATCCGCCGGCCAACACCACGGTGTTTCTCACGGTTGACTGCCCGAGCAGCAACTAACGGGCTACCGCGGCCTTCCGGCGGCGGACGAACAGAATGCTGAGGAACAGCACCGCAGCACCGGTGGACTGAGACACCATCGTGTAGCCGAGATCCTTCATGATGCCGATCTCTGCGGCGCTCAGCACCCGCACGCCGAGTCCGGTGTCGGAGGCGGCGTTCATCAATTTCTCGAGCGAACCGACGAACGTGTCGTCGTCGAGATGTGACATGGAGCTGCCCGACTCCCAGGGATTCGGGGTGTACAGCGGCACCGGGCTGTTGTTGTAGGCCGCGACCGCATTGGGGCCGCCGAAGTACAGGCCGCCGTTGCCTCCGGTCAGGTTCGAGTTGTAGGCCGTGTTGAACACATTGCCGGTGAACACCGAGGTGCCGTTGGAGGTCGTGACGAACTTGTCGAAGGTGGTCCAGTTCGGCACGGTGTTGTTGCCCGCGCTGTCGATGACCGAGATGAAGCCGAACGTGTGCAGCAGCTCGTGCATCGCGGTCGACTGGAAGTCGTAGGCGCCGGCGGGGACGGTGTCCCCGTAGCCCCAGCCATAGCCGAAGTTCCAGGTGATCGTGCCGTCGGCGGCCGATCCGTTGGTATCCACGCCGGTCAGGATCTTGTGCTGCACCACGGTGTCGTAGAACCCGGGATCCTCACTGATCAGGTCACTGCCCGCCGAGGCAAGCGTCCCGCCCATCAGCGAGTACTCGCCGGTGACCTTGTACGTGATGTCGACGTCGTACTGGGGCTCGAAATAGCTCGACAGGTAGATGGCGGTCGACGCCAGCTGGGCCCGCGCCGCGCTCGACCAGAATTGCGACCCTGATCCGTAGACGAACGTGTACGTGATCCGGTGGGCGGTGGCGGGCTGTTCGTAGACACCGACGGCCGTGGAACTGCTGGAACTGCGGAACCAGTTGAGCAGATTGATATGCGGCCCGGTGTCGGTCACGGAGACGGTGAATGAGTCGATGCCGGTGAAGTCGGAATCCGGGGTGTAGGTGTAGGTGCCGTCCGCGGTGTTCAGGACGACGGTGCCCGAGCGGGGGTTGGAGGTCACCTTGTAGACGAGGTGGTCGCCTTCAGGGTCGGTCGCCACGACCGTGCCGTTGATCGGCCCGGTCGTCTCACTGCTGACCACCTGCACCCCCGAGACGGTCGGTGCGTCGTTGAAGAACGAGCGGCGGACCAACAGGGCCGCACCCGCGAACGAGTCCTGGATGGCGTTCAGCAGGGAGGTGATCGGATCGGCGTTGGCGGAGGCGGTCTTCTTGGCGGTCGTGCTCGCCGCCGTCATCTGGGCGGCGCCGCTGACGGTGTCGGACGTGCTGGTCGAGGATTGGGTGGTGGTCTGCTCGCTGGCGGCGGTCTCTGTTGTCGCGGTCGTCGTATCGGCAGCGGTGCTGTCCGTATTCGACGTCGTGGATGTGGTCGTTGTCGAGTTACTCGACGTGCGCCGCGACCCTGCCGTTGGCCGATTCGACGAGCCGGACGCCGTCGATGACGCGGTGGTCTTCTTGGCTGCGGGGGACGACGTGCTGTTGGTGCTGTCAGCTGCCGACGACGAGGTGGGGGCCTTGGGGCCGCGGGCGGTATGGCCCGTAGCCTTCTTCGCCGACCCGGAACTCGACGTTGCCGAATTTGCCGAATCCGAGGCGGAGCTGTGGTCGGTGTCGTCGGCGCTGGCAACGGCCACGATGGGGCTCGCCAGTGACAATCCCAGTGCCAGAGCAGCGATTCCTGCCCTTGCACCACGCTGAACGTTCGCCATGGACGCACCACCTTCACGCAGTTCTGACTTGCCCGTGAAGTTGGCGAACTTCAGGCAAACCCCCCGGTCAGGATGCCAAACCCAGTAAGGCGGCCAGGCACCCGTTTGCTGTCTCAGCGAATTCTAAGCTGATTTCGGGCCGGGATGGAATGTTTACGCCCGAAGTTTGCGGGTTGTTGCCCTCAGAAGCAACGATCCACGAGCTCGACGGAGAACTGGGCAGTGTGCTCGACGGTCTCCATGTTCATGACGCTGCCCACGTAGAAGGTGCCGTATTTGCCCTGCAGGGCGTTCATCGCGTCGTAGAACCCAGCGCGGATGTCCTCGGTGGAGACGTGTGGAAAGTAGTTCCACGTCTTGGCGGTGACCACTCGCGCGTCGCGTGCCCCCAGCGCTGCGATGTCGGAGAACATCAGCCTTGTCGCGGCCTCGGCGTCGACGACGTCCTCGAGTTGTTGATAGATCGTGAAGACGTCGGCGTCCCGATGCTGGCGCGCGATCAGGTTCACGTGCCCGGTCATCGTGCGCGGTACGTGGTCCACGACGGACGCATGCGGGAGCGACGTGGCTTCGATCAGGGTCACCTTGTATCGATGAGTCTTGATCTTGGCGAACAGTTCGCGTTCGTCGGGCCGTAGGTCCATGAACAGGTGACTGGTGTCCAGCGGTGAGGCCAGGATCAACCGGTCGTAGATCTCGGTTTCGTCGTCCGCGGTGATCACCGTCTTGGGGTGTCCGTTGTCGGTATGGCGGGTGATCCGCGTGATGGTGCTGGAGCAGCGGACGTCGAAGTCCTTGGCGACCGCTTTCCACAGCTCCTGCCAGCCGTTGTCGAAGATGTCGATGCGGGTCTGCTTGAGGCCGAGGACATCGACGACGAGGACGTCGATGAACAGGTGCATCATTTTCATCAGATAGATTGCGGGCACGCGGTCGTTCTGGAGATATCCACAGCCCGTGAAGAACGATGCGGACACATCGGCGAGTGCCCGGAAGCCTTCACGATCGGCGAATCGGTCGAAGTCCTCCGCGATGGCCGGCGGTAGGCCGGTCAGGTTCGACTTGCGAATCACCCTATACCGCAAGAATGTTCGTGCGAGCATCGCGAATGCCGTTGCGATATCGCGCAGCCGATAGTGGGTGCGCAGGTAGTGGGCGTAGCGGCTGGTGGATCCCTGATCCAGGACGGCGGGGAGCCGGTCCGCCCGCCGGGACGCACCCACCTGTGTCGCCAGTTCGCCGATGATCCGGTAGCGCGGTGACGACCACAGCGCGCCGAGTTCGTAGGCCTTGCCGTTGTGGATGTACGAGAACACCTTCCCGCCGACGCTGGCTTCGCGCTCGTACACCGTGATGTCGTGATACCCCTTGGCGCGCAGACGATGTGCCGCAGTCAGGCCTGCGACTCCGCCCCCGACGATGGCGATCTTCACCACTGAATGCTCGTCGCGAGTTCCCGCAACGGGGCGTACCTGTTGTCGGTCAAGCCGTCGTCGTAGGCGGTCAGTGCCGCGATGAAGTCTCGATTCGCCTGTTGCATGGTCGGTTCGGTGAACTCGTAGTCGACGTCGATCAGCTGCTTGAGTGGCCATGGCCGGACGTACATCTCGTGCCACATGTAGTGACGCAGGCGGTCGTCGATCTGGGTGAGGTCCTTCTCGTCGAAGGAGCATTCGCTCTTGCCGAACGGTGGTGGGATACGCAGCCGGGTCGGCTTGTGCTCCATGGGAATTGCGTAGAACTCCCGATGATCGGCGCTGTGGACGACCGAGCAGTTCCAGATGATGATCGCCAGCCGATCGGCGAGCTGTTCTTTGTCGAATGTTCCGTCCGGCGTGCCGAAACCGCGCGAGTAGTGGGCGCATTGGCGTGCCCAGTTCAGCACGACGTCGTCGATTTTCACGTCGGCGAGGACCTCGCGGACGAACCCGAGGATGACGTCGTAGTAGCCCCGCAGGTAGGCCAGGTAGTCGGTCTTTCTCGAGTCGAGAAGGTATCCGAAGGTGTAGGGCGGGAACGCCGCGTGGCCGGGGAGGCCGGCATACGAGTATTCGAAGAGTCGGTACTGAGAGGCTCCCTTACCGCTGAACGCGGTGTAGTAGAGCATCGGATCGTTGTATCCCGGACCGTTTTTGATGTGCAGGACGGAGTAGTCGAGCGGCAGCTGCAGGTACATGTGCGGCTCGAGGAGCTTGGCGATGGGGTGCTCGGTGGGCAGCATCGTCCTGGTCACCGCGATCACCGCGTCCATCGGGAAGTGACATTTGGGGTGGGTGACGAACAGCGACAGATAGGTCGCGCCCTGCAGAACATGCATTTTGGCGCGCAGCCAGCTGTTCCCGTCCGACGGCCGCAGCAGCTCGCCCAGGCGGAACTGTTTGTCCACCATCGCAATACCGACGATCTCGAACGTCTCGGCGCCGGTCTCCCGGAAATAGCAGACGGAACCGGTGCAGTACAGGCCGGGGAAGGTGTCGACCGTGCTCACCGGCGACAGGTCGGACTTGTGCACTGAATCGGTTGATATGCCGTTCTTTTCGAGGAGTTCCCGATCGGCATCGTCGAGGGTGTCGGTCAGAAAGTAGGTGTACACCGACTGCGTCAGGTAGCGGCTGAAGGTGGCATCGTCGGGGCAGTCGAGGTGCGGCCGCTTCGTCAGATACTGCACGGCGGAGAGCCAGGAGAACTTCACCTGGCGCTGGAATCGGGCGACGATGGTGGCCAGGAATTCCTTGAGTTCGTCGTTCGCCACGTGCAGGACGGCGTAGGGCATGTTTGTCGACGAGATCGGTGACGGCTGCGGCCATGGGTTGTCGAGCTTGAAGCGCACGGTGCCCGAGGTCTGCAGCGCGGGATACGGGACGCCCTTGTTCCGGTAGAGATTGACCCGGGCGGTGTGCACGAATCCATTCAGCACGTGTGAGCCGATCCGCAGACTGGTGCGCAGAGTTTGCCTCATGGGAGCAAAACGTACGTCGATCGACCGCGCCCGGCATCGGGTGAATGATGCGTTTGCACCCCTGCATGTGGTGTAAACGATGTAGACGGCGCCGTTGGGTCAGCTCAGCACGACCACGCATTTCCCCAGCGCCTTGCGTTCGGCGATGCGGGTCAGGGCGGCCGGCACGTCGTCGAAGGGCGCACGTTCCCGCACGGTGTCGCGGATGGCGCCCTTCTCGAGCAGCTGCGTGAGGTTGCCCAGCACTTTTTCGACGTGTTCGCGGGATTCGCCCGCTGCGAGGACGCCGACCAGCGACGTATTGGTGATGGCCATCATCGCGACGTCGACGGTGGGCCAGCGTCCACTGGCGAAGCCCACCGCGAGGTGCTGACCATCGCGGGCCAGCGCGCCCATCGCGTTGCTGCCCTGGAGGCCGCCGACGGGGTCGAAGACCATGTCGACACCTCGCCAGCCGGTGAGTTCGCGCAGCGCCTGGGCTAAAGGACGCCCGTCGGCGACCGCCTCGTTTCTGGCAACCAACGCGTGATCGGCGCCGAACGACCGGCAGAACTCGGCGCGGGATTCGTCGCCGACGACGGCCAGAACGGTCGCCCCGAGTGCCTTGCCGAGCTGGACGGCGGCGATCCCGCTGCCGCCGGCAGCACCGAGAACAACCAGCGTCTGGCGTGCCTGCAGATGGCCGCGGTCGACGAGCCCGGTCCACGCCGTGACGTTGGGGATCCAAAAGCCCGCGGCGGCGCTGTCGTCCAGGACATCCGGGACCCGCACGGTAGAGGTGGCCAATGCCAACGACTCCTCGGCGAATGAGCCGTTTCCGTTCATGAAGTCGCTGACGCCCATCACCCGGGTGCCGACGACCGAGGCGTCGACCCCGGGGCCGACGGCGGTCACAGTGCCCGCCAGCTCCTGTCCGGGGGTGAATGCGCCGGCCGGGGTGAGCGGGTAGGTGCCCCGACACATCAGCACGTCGGGCAGTCCGATCCCGGCCGCGGCGACCTTGATCCGGACCTGATCGGGACCGGGGTCAGGCAATTCCCGGTCGACCAGCCGCAAGACGTCCGCGGGCTCGCCCGCGCCATGAACCTGCCAGGCCCTCATCGGTATGCCCTCTCTTGCGAACCTCGATCACACCATGATTACACTGTGATTTGCACGAGCGGAAGGGTGGCCATGGCGTGGGATTTCGAGACTGACCCCGAATTCGCCGAACAGCTGGCGTGGATGCGCGAGTTCATCGACGGTGAGGTCATCCCGCTGGAGCCGATCCTCGGTGAGCTGCCCGCCGACGAGTGGCAGGCGGTGAAACGTCATCTGCAGCAGCGAGTCAAGGACCAGGGGCTGTGGGGGATGTTCCTCGATCCCAGCCTCGGCGGCCCGGGGGCGGGACAACTCAAGCTGGCGCTGATGTCGGAGATCATCGGGCGCTGCATGATGTCGATGGAGTTGTTCGGGGTGCAGGCCCCCGACAGCGGAAATATGGAGTTGCTCGCCCATGGCGCCGACGAGGCGCAGAAGCAACGCTGGCTTTTCCCGAATCTGCGGGGCGAGATTTCGAGCGCCTTCGCGCTGACCGAACCCTTCCTCGCCGGTGCCGATCCCACCGTCATCGCCACGACGGCGGTGCTCGACGGCGACAGCTGGATCATCAATGGGCACAAGTGGTTTACCACGAATGCGTCCTGTGCCGACATCATCCTGGTGGTCGCCGAGACCGATCCGGAGAAGCGGCCCCACCGGCACGCCTCGATCTTCGTGGTGCCGACTGGCACTCCCGGTTTGGAGATCATGCGGGAGATCCCCACGATGGCGCATTCCGATCCGGAGTACGGCCGCCGCGGTAACCATGCCGAGGTGCTGTTCCGGGATTGCCGGGTGCCGGCCGATCACCTGATCGGCGAGCGTGGCGGGGGGTTTCTGCTCGCCCAACAACGGCTCGGTGGCGGGCGAATACATCACGCCATGCGCTGGCTCGGGCAAGCGCAGCGTGCCCTGGACATCATGGGGGAGCGTGCCGTATCGCGGCCGTCGCACGGGCGGCTGCTCGGGGAGCATCAAATGGTGCAGGACTATATCGCTCTGTCGCACACGGAAATTCAGGCGGCGCGGCTGCTGACCTTCCACACCGCGTGGCAGATGGACCGACTTGGTGCCAGCGCGGTGCGCGCCGAACTGGGGATGGTCAAGGCGCACGTGTCCAAGGTCGTGCTCGCGGTGCTCGATCGCACCATCCAGGTCTGCGGGGCGTTGGGCTATTCCGGTGATCTGCCTGTCGAGCAGTGGTATCGGATCACCCGCTTCGGCTCGATCGGGGATGGTCCCGACGAGCTGCACAAGTCGGTGCTTGCCAGGCACGTCTTGAAGAAGTACCGGCCGGTCACGGGGTGGCCGACAGAGCATCTGCCGTCGCGTCGCCCTGCCGCGCAACGGAAATGGGAACAATTGCGTCAAGAAGCGGGTGTTGCGTGAGCACGAACGTGGCAATGGTGATGAAGGCTCAGGGGGTGGCGGTCGAGCCCGAGTCGCGGCCGGTGCCGGTGCCCGGTGCCGGTGACGTGCTGGTGAAAGTGGCTGCCTCGAGCGTCAACTACCACGACATGGTCAATCTGGCGGGCCTGATCTGGGGTGAATGGCCCCGGGTGCCCATGAGTGATGGCGCCGGCGAGGTCGTGGCCATCGGGCCGGATGTCACCGACTTCTCGGTGGGAGACCGGGTGATGGGGGCATTCCACCCGGATTGGCAGGACGGCCCGCCCACTCCCGCGCTGAAGGCGGAACTGCCCGGGGACAGCGGGGACGGCTGGCTCCAGCAGTATCGCGTCGCCCCGGTGACCGGGCTGGTCTCGACACCGCCGTACCTGTGCGATCTCGAAGCAGCCACGTTGCCCTGTGCCGCGGTGACAGCATGGAATGCCCTGGCGGAGGCCGAGATCGGTCCGGGAGATGTGGTCCTCACCCAGGGCACCGGCGGCGTCTCGTTGTTCGCCGTGCAACTCGCCCACGCGCTGGGAGCGTCGGTGATCCTGACATCGTCGTCAGACGAGAAGCTCGCGATCGGATCACAGCTGGGCGCAACGCATCTGATCAACTATCGGAGCACCCCGGACTGGGAGAACGAGGTCAAGCGGATCACCGGCGGACGCGGCGCCGACCTGGTGGTGGACCTCGGCGGGCCCGAGACGCTTGCGCAATCGGTGCGGGCCACCCGGATGGGCGGCACGGTCGCGGTGATCGGCGTGCTGACCGGGTTCGATGTCGCACCGGTTCCGGTTGCCGAGGTGATGCTCAACAACATTCGCATCATCGGGATCACGGTCGGTAGTGTGCTCAGCTTCGTCGAGATGTGTGAGCTCATCACGTCGGCGGGGATCAAGCCGCACATCAGTCATGTCTTCGACTGGACCGAGTTGACCGAGGCGGTCCGGGTGTTGCAGGCCGGTGAGCACGTCGGCAAGATCGCGCTGAGGATCACATGACGGCCGAAATCGATTTGCGCCCAGAGCAGATCGTGGCCGCCGCCGTCGAGATCCTGCGCGAGAGCGGTCTCGACGCGGTCAGCATGCGTAGCGTGGCCGGCCGCTTGGGGGTGACGCCACCGCCGGTGTATGCGCGGATCGGCAACAAGGACGCGCTGTTGAATGCCGTCGCCGATCACTTCCTGGCAGATCTGGCGCCGCCGATGGAACGCGACGAATTGTGGCCGGACTATGCCCGGCGGTGGACAGGTCAACTGCGGCAACGACTTACCGAAGCTGCCGATAGCCGGCTCTTCCTCCAGGTGAAGCGTCCGGCCTATCTGGAGGCTTCCCGCCCCTTGCTCAAGTGCATGCGACGCGACGGGATGGATCGCGACCGGGCGGTGCGGGCCTGCCGATTGCTGACGTGGGCGACGGTGGGCTTCGTCGCGATGGACCATCCGCCGCTGGATGCTCCCCGGCGGCGCGGCCGGCTGGCGGGCAGCGATCCAACGGGAGTGACGGCCGAAGAGGTCGACGAATTGTTCTGCGCCCATATCGATTACCTGATCGACGGGATTGTGCGCGATAGCTGACTATCCGGAGACGCCGCCGTCGATCGTCATCAGCGATCCGGTGGTGTAGCTGGACGCATCCGACAACAGGTAGACCACGGCGCCGACGATCTCCTCCGGGCGGCCGACGCGACCCAGGGCGATCGGCCTGACCACGCCGGGAAGAGTGTCGGGATTGCGCACGAATCCCGATGCGGCGTCGGTGTCGAACGTTCCGCAGATGATGCAGTTCACCCGGATATTCGCGTTGGCGTACTCGAGCGCGGTGGCCTTTGTGAGGGCGTTCAAGCCCGCCTTGGCCGCACCGTAGATCGGCGCGACCGGAGTCTGCTTGACCGAGGCCAGTGAGCTGATATTGACGATTGAGCCGCCGCCGGTCTGGGCCATGGCTGCGGCGGCGAGCGCGGTCAGGCGGGTTGGCCCTTTGAGGTTGACGCCGATCACTTTGTCGAACAACGCCTCTGACGTCTCCAGCAGTGACGGCGCGAGTGGGCTCATGCCCGCGTTGTTGACGAGTCCGTCGAGGCGGCCCCAGCGTTCGGTGGCCGCGTTCACGACCGCGTCGAGGGATTCCCAGTCGCCCACATGGCACTGCAGCGGGTGTGCTTGGCCGCCAGTGCCTTCGATCTGTGTGGCGAGTTCTTCGCAGGAGCCGAGTTTGCGGCTGGCGATGATCACCCGTGCGCCGCGCTCGGCGAGGCCTCTGCTCATCGCGGCACCGAGGCCGCGGCTGCCGCCGGTGATCAGTACGACCCGGTCGGTCAGGTCGAAAAGGGGATCGGTCATCGGGCGAACCTCCGAGCGCGGATGAGCAGATTGTCCACGATCGCGCCGAAGACCGCGTGGACCGGGTTGCGGGATTGGCCGAGAACGTGTTTGGCGTAGGAGCCCTCGAGCACGATGGCGAGCTTCCAGGCGCTGAAGACCTGATACCAGTCGAATTGTTCGAGGTCGCGGCCGGTCTGTTGTGCGTAGCGGTCCTGGAGTTGAGCGGGTGTCTGGCAGTGGTCGGGGTGGATGCCGTTCGGGGTGCCGGGGGCTGCGAGCGCGATCGGGTTGCCCTCTTCGGGCCAGAAGATCATCGCCCAGGCGAGGTCGATGAGCGGGTCGCCCACGGTGGTCATCTCGAAGTCCACGACGCAGGCGATGCGAGGCGGGGCGGTGGGTGCCCAGATGACGTTGTCCAGCTTGTAGTCACCGTGCATGACGGTGAGGTCGCCGTGCTTCGGCAGGTGTGTGCGTAACCAGGACGCCAGGTCGTCGATGCCGGGCAGATCGCGGACCCGGTAGCTGTCCAGCTGTTTCAACCAGCGGTCGACCTGTCGGTCGAGGAAGCCTTCGGGTCGGGACATGTCCGCCAATGCGGTTGATGCCCAATCGACTGCGTGCAACTGCGCGAGGGTGTCGATGAGTTGTTCGCCGATCTTGCCTTGCGAGTCCGGGTCATTGCTTAATGCCGGGGGCAGGCCGTCGCGGCGGATGACGTCGCCCTCGACGAAGGACATCACAAAGAACGGTGCACCGAGAATGTCGGGGTCGTCGGTGCGGGCGAGAATTTGCGGTACTGAAATACCCTGCGATGCCAAGGCTTCCATGATGCGCGCTTCGCGGATCACCTGGTGTGCGGTGTCGGAGACTGCGGCGAGAGGGGCGCGGCGGACCACCCACTTCTCGCCGAGGCGGTCGACGCGGAACATCTCGCAGCTACCGCCACCGCGGATCGGCGTCACCGTGATCTCGGTAGGCTCGCCGGTGACCTCGGCCAGCCACGCGGCGAAGCGGGGGACGTCGAAGTCAGTCACCACATAAGCGTTGTACACCTTGAGAACTCGCGGTGTCACTACGCGAGTCTCAGTGCGTGGTTAGTGCTGCGGGACCTCGATGTCAGAGAACAGAATGCGTACGCCGCCAGTTGCGAGCTGGCTCAGCGCTTGAATGAACGCGCCGAACTCCGCTGTGGTGACGGCGACGCTCGCGGCATCGTAATCGGGGTAGTACCAGTCGATCATCCGGTAGGCGGGCGTCGGGCTGCCGTCTTCTTTCGGCCACACCTTCGACGCCTCGAAGCGGATATAGCCGGGGAGGCGACGGGCGGCCTCGAGCTGTTCGGCACCGTATGCGGCCTCGAAGGCCGCCGGGTCGGTGGGGTTGTCGTAGATGACGGTGATCTTGGTTTCGGACACGCTTCCCGACACTAGTGGCTGGGCCACGACGCGGCTCGCTTTAATACGTTTGGCCGTTGGCGTACCGCTGGCGGCGGTAGTGGCGGCCGTTGCCGCGGTTTCGCCCCTTGTACGTCGGTAGCTGCGAGTCGCAGTTTGGACAGATCAGTCGCAGATTCTCCCGCCGATTGTTCGTCGGGTCGCCGTCGATGTGGTCCAGCACCAACGCGATGGGCAGCCCGAGCCACAGATTGGATCCGCCACAGATCGCACAACAGCCGGACTGAGCGGCGTTGAGGTAGGTCCGAATCTAGTGATTGCGGGTCGTGGCGACTGTTGCGTCACCGGAGTCAAGCCAGAGTTGTGTACTTGCTTGTTGCCGGGCCAACTGCTGACATGCGTTGCTGCAGAACAACTGCTGGCTGCGCTTGGTCAGCTCCGAACCGCAATGGCGACATTGCCTCATGAACTGAACCTATGACTGACCACCGACAAGAAGAGCTGCCGAACGTGTCAGTGTGGGGAATTAGCGTCACTTCATGTCGATCAAATGTATTGGGTGTGGAGTCGATGTTCAGAGCCGGCAGGCGAAGGTCTATTGCAGCAATGCATGTCAACAGTCGCACCGGCGGACGTTGCTCCTGAAATCCTGGCTCGAGACGGGCGTGTGTGGCCGTATGTCGTATCAAGGCCACTTCGTTCGGGACTACCTGCACACCCAGCAGAACGGGTGCTGCGCCATCTGTGGGATCGAGAGCAACTGGAATGGTCTGAAACTCGCTCTGATCATCGATCACATCGATGGGGACGCGACCAACAACCGCCGCATGAATCTCCGGCTCATCTGCCCCAACTGCGACAGTCAGCTGCCGACCTACAAGGCGAGGAACAGAGGGAACGGGCGCTTCTACCGGCGGCAGCGCTACGCGAACGGTCTTTCGTTTTAATGAGTGTTTGCTGGAGAGTCTGATAGAGACAGGTTATGGCGGAGTTGCGTGGAGCCTCCTATCGGATTTGAACCGATGACATTCGCTTTACAAGAGCGACGCTCTACCACTGAGCTAAGGAGGCATTGGTCGACACCAAACGACCCGAACCGACTAACAGACTAGCGAACTCACTGATCGTCGTCGTCGATGACCAACCGGTCGCTGCGCACGCGCTCGGAGCTGACCGGGCGCGGCGAGCTGTATCCGCGTCGGCGGCCCGGAATCGGAATCCGGTCGGCGATATTGCTCAGCGGATTGACCACCAGGCTCAGCGTGGTGACCGCTTCGCGCAGGGTCTCGATCGTCGGCGCCAGCGCTTCGAGTCCGGGCGCCAACCGGTTCAGGGTGTCGGCGACGTCGGCCAGCTGCTCGAGAGGCCCGTTGCGCGCGGTCAGCTTTTCGACCAGACCGCCCTCGGCCATCAACCGGTCGGCCAGGCCCTCTTCGCCGAGGATCCGCTCGACCAGGCCGTCTTCGTCGAGCAGCTGGTCCACCAGACCGCCCGGCGCCAGCGCCCGTTCCAGGCCGCCGCCCTCGGCGGTCAGCCGGTCCAGAACGCCATCGGGCGCGGTCACCCGGTCGATCAACCCACCCGGCCGCATCAGCCGATCCAGCGGACCGTCCGGTCCCAGTGCCCGCCCCAGCGGGGCGTCGTCATCGAGCAGCTGGGCGAGCTTGTTCGCCCGCGCGATGGTGTCCTCCAGGCCGAACATCTGCGCCACCGAGTTCGGCGACGCCGGCATTCCGGCCTCGCCCAGTGTTCGTTTGGTCAGGTCAAGGCCCGCTTTGGCGACATCGAGCCCGGCCTCGGCCGCAGCCAGGCCCACCCGCACCGGTGTGGTCGCCATCCCAACCAGGGTCTTCGCCAGATCCATCTCACAAGTGTAGGAGCGGGGGAAGTTTGTAACCGGCGGTATCGGTTATCCGGCGTAAACGACAACTCACAGGAACCTCACAGCGCCCAGGCAGCCCCAGTTCAACAATGTGAGAGGAAATTGTCAGCATGGCCGCACCTGTCACAACTGAATCAAAGCCCGAGGCACGAGTTCTTGTCGTCGACGACGAGACCAATATCGTGGAACTGCTGTCCGTCAGCCTGAAGTTCCAAGGATTTGAAGTCCACACCGCGTCCAGCGGTCCCGCCGCCCTGGATCGGGCCCGCGAGGTGAAACCGGATGCCGTGATTCTGGACGTGATGATGCCCGGCATGGACGGCTTCGGCGTCCTGCGCCGCCTGCGCGCCGACGGCATCGACGCCCCGGCGCTGTTCCTGACCGCACGTGACAGCCTGCAAGACAAGATCGCCGGTCTGACCCTCGGCGGCGACGACTACGTGACCAAACCCTTCAGCCTCGAAGAGGTCGTCGCCCGACTGCGCGTGATCCTGCGTCGAGCCGGCAAGGGGATCGAAGAACCGCGCAATTCGCGGCTGAGCTTCGCAGATATCGAGCTCGACGAGGACACCCACGAGGTGTGGAAGGCCGGCGAACCCGTCTCGCTGTCACCCACCGAAT
The DNA here is from genome assembly GCA_004362315.1 of Mycobacterium sp. BK086. Lineage (GTDB taxonomy): Bacteria > Actinomycetota > Actinomycetes > Mycobacteriales > Mycobacteriaceae > Mycobacterium. The sequence continues at coordinate 271,241 of SNWL01000004.1, read as the reverse complement.
TCACGCTGCTTCGCTACTTCGTGATCAACGCCGGGACCGTGCTGAGCAAGCCCAAGATCCTCGACCACGTCTGGCGCTACGACTTCGGCGGTGACGTCAACGTCGTCGAGTCCTACGTCTCCTACCTGCGCCGCAAGATCGACACCGGCGAAAAGCGCCTCCTGCACACCCTGCGCGGCGTCGGATACGTGCTGCGGGAGCCGCGGTAATCCGGCGGGGCGCGCCGTTCGGCGCGAACAATAGGGAAATGCCCAGTCCGTACCACCGAGCGCTGCCGCTGAGAGTCACCCTGGTGGCCGCCATGCTGCTGCTCGTCGGCTGCGGACTGCTCGCCTCCGGGATCGCCGTCACCTCGACTCTTCAGCACGACCTCATCAACCGCGCGGACCAGACCCTGCTGGACGCCTCACGCGGCTGGGCGCAGGCCCCGCGCCGCATGCCGCCGCCCGACGAAGGCCCCAACCCGGCGCGCCCGCCGTCCAACTTCTACGTACGCGGCGTCGACGCCGACGGTCACATCTGGATGGCGGTCAACGACCGGGAGGCCGAGCCGGCTCTCCCCGACGACAACGACGTCGGCTCCTCGCCGGTGACCGTCGGCTCACTGGACCACTCCAACGTCCAATGGCGTGCGGTGTCGGTGCAAGGCCCCAACGGTGAACTGACCACCGTCGCCATCGACATGTCCGACATCCAGTCCACCGTGCGCAGCCTGGCCTGGTCTCAGGTCGCCATCGGCACCGCGGTCCTGGTGATCCTCGGCGTCGCCGGGTATTGGGTGGTGCATCGCAGCCTGCGACCCCTGGTCGAAGTCGAGAAGACCGCCGCAGCCATCGCCGCCGGGCAGCTCGATCGTCGTGTGCCGGAACGGGATCCGCGCACCGAGGTCGGTCGGCTCTCGCTGGCGCTCAACGGCATGCTCTCGCAGATCCAGACCGCGATGGCGTCGTCGGTGGATTCCGCCGAGCAGGCAAGGACGTCCGAGGAACGCATGCGGCGGTTCATCACCGACGCCAGCCACGAGCTGCGCACGCCGCTGACCACCATCCGCGGATTCGCCGAGCTCTACCGGCAGGGCGCCGCCCGCGACGTCGAGATGCTGATGTCGCGCATCGAAAGCGAATCGCGCCGGATGGGGCTGCTGGTCGACGATCTGCTCCTGCTGGCCCGCCTCGACGCGCAACGCCCACTCGAGCAGCGCCGCGTCGACCTGTTGTTGCTCGCCACCGACGCCGTGCACGACGCCCAGTCCATCGCCCCGAAGCGCACCATCACCATGGAAGTCTTCGACGGCCCCGGCACCCCCGAAGTCCTCGGCGACGAGGCTCGATTGCGTCAGGTGCTGGGGAACCTGATGGCCAACGCGCTGCAGCACACCCCGGAGACCGCGCGCATCTCCGTTCGGGTCGGCACCGACAACGACGATGCGGTGCTCGAGGTCGTCGACGAAGGCCCCGGCATGACCCACGAAGACGCCCAGCGGGTGTTCGAGCGGTTCTACCGCACCGACTCCTCGCGCGCTCGCACCAGCGGCGGCACCGGGCTGGGCCTGTCGATCGTCGACTCGCTGGTCTATGCCCACGGCGGGCGGGTCACGGTGCGAACCGCGCCGGGCCAGGGCTGCTGCTTCCGGGTCAGCCTGCCACGCATCGCCGACGTTCCGGCCCCGGTCGCGCCCGCGATCTAGTCCAGCTCGGCCAGTGCGGCCTTGATCCTGGCCTGCGCGTCATCCAACGACTCCGGGGACGGGTTGCGGTCGACATTCGCGAAACCGAAGTCCGACAGATTCCGCGCCGGGAACACGTGCACGTGCAGGTGCGGCACTTCCAGGCCGGCGATGATCAGTCCGGACCGTTCGGCGCCGAACGCCGCGCACACCGCCTTGCCGATTCGCTGCGACACTGCCATCACCTTGTTGAACAAGGCCGGGTCGACGTCCTGCCAGTTGTCCACCTCGGCGCGCGGAACCACCAGGGTGTGCCCGGGCGTCATCGGCTCGATCGTCAGGAACGCGACGACCTCGTCGTCCTCGTAGACGAATCGTCCCGGCAGGTCACGGTTGATGATCATGGTGAAGACGGAGGCCATGGCGCCAAGCATATGAGTAGCCGACGGCGGCAATTCACGAAGCTGGCTCACAGCAACTCATCAGATCCGGCCCAGTGTCACGGCAGCTTGAGCCGCGAGCATCTATCCCATGACCGACACCCTGCCGGCCGAGCAGCGCACTGCTCAGATCGGAGTCGGGGGTCGCTTTATTCTCGACATCGTCATCCCGGTGTACAACGAGGAGGACGACCTGCCGGCGTGCGTTCGGCGCCTCCACGAGTTCCTGCGCGACGAGGTGCCCTACCGGGCGCGAATCCTCGTGGCCGACAACGCAAGTACTGACAACACCCTGGCGGTCGCCCATGAGCTCAGCGAGGAACTGTCTGACGTCGAGGTGATCCACCTCGACGCCAAGGGCCGCGGCGGGGCGCTGGCCGCGGCGTGGGCGTCCTCGCCCGCCGACGTCGTCGCCTACATGGACGTCGACCTGTCCACCCATCTCTCGGCGCTGATGCCGCTGGTGGCTCCGCTGGTGTCCGGGCATTCCGACATCGCCATCGGGTCGCGACTGGCGGCGTCCTCGCGCGTGGTGCGCGGCATCAAACGTGAAGTGGTCTCGCGCGGGTACAACCTGCTGCTGCGCGGACTGCTCGGAGCCCGGTTCTCCGACGCCCAGTGCGGGTTCAAGGCTGTGCGCGCCGATGTCGCCCGCCAGCTGTTGCCCCTGATCGTCGACACCGGGTGGTTCTTCGACACCGAGCTGTTGGTGCTGGCCGAGAAGGCGGGCCTGCGTATCCACGAGGTACCGGTCGACTGGATCGACGACCCCGACTCCCGGGTCGACATCGTGGCCACCGCGATCGAGGACCTCAAAGGCTGCTGGCGAGTGGGCCGGGCACTCACCACCGGCACGCTGCCGTTGCGCGACCTGCAAGCCGCCCTCGGCCGAGAACCCCTGGTGCCCGGGGTGCCGCGCGGCATGGTCGGCCAGATGGTGCGGTTCGGGCTGATCGGCATCGCCAGCACCATCGCCTTTGCGCTGCTGTACCTTTCGCTGCATCCTGCGCTCGGCGCGCAGGCCGCCAACCTGACCGCACTGTTGTTGACCGCACTGGCCAACACCGCCGCCAACCGGGCCTTCACGTTCGGCATCCGCGGCCGTGCCGGTGCCGCCCGTCATCACATCCACGGCCTGCTGGTGTTCGGCTTCGGACTGGCCATCACCAGCGGTTCGCTCTACCTGCTGCACCGATTCGATCCGACCGTCGGCAAAGGTGTCGAACTCTCGGTTCTGGTCGTCGCCAATCTCGTCGCCACCCTCGTGCGCTTCGTCGCGCTGCGCAGGGTGTTCGGCGCCTCGACCCGCTGACGCGATGACCGTCGCGGTCGACTCGCCGAGAATCGGTGCAGCCCAGGACATTCCGCGACGGATGCGGCTAGGGCCGCACCGGTGGGCGCTGGTGGTGCTGCTGGCCGGGACGACCGTGCTCTATCTGTGGGGCCTGGACGGATCGGGCTGGGCCAACGCGTTCTACTCGGCCGCCGCACAGGCCGGCGCGCATTCCTGGAAGGCGTTCCTGTTCGGTTCGTCGGATGCCGCCAACTCGATCACCGTCGACAAACCCCCACTGTCGCTGTGGCTTCCGTCGCTGGCGATCCGCGTGTTCGGGCTGAACTCGTGGAGCATCCTGGTGCCGCAGGCCGTCATCGGCGTCGGTTCGGTGACGCTGCTGTGGGACGCCGTGCGCAGGTCGTTCGGCGAGACGGCCGGGCTGATCGCGGGCACGGTGTTGGCGCTGACGCCGGTGGCCGTCACGATCTTCCGGTTCAACAACCCCGACGCGCTGCTGGTGCTGCTGATGATCGCCGCGGTGTGGGCGCTGCTGCGTGCGGTCGAGGACGGGCGGCTGCGCTGGCTGCTGCTCTGCGGTGTGTTCCTGGGGCTGGGGTATCTGACCAAGCAGCTCGAGGTGGCCCTGGTGATGCCGGCACTGGCGCTTACCTATCTGGTGGCCGGGCCGCGGTCGCTGCTCGCCCGCGCCGGGCAGCTGGTGCTGGGACTGGGTGCAGTGATCGTGGCCGCCGGCTGGTGGGTGCTGCTTGTGCAGCTGTGGCCGGCCGGCAAGCGGCCGTGGATCGGTGGCACACAGACCAATTCGATTCTCGAACTGACACTGCGCTACAACGGCATCGGCCGGCTCAACGGTGACGAGCCGGGCAGCACCGGTTCACCGGGCTTCATCTCACCCGTCCACACCGGGGGCCGGACTTCGGCGCATCCGTGGGGGCAGACGGGCATCGGTCGGCTGTTCGAGCCGGAACAGATCGGCGGCATCGGCTGGCTGCTGCCCGCCGCGCTGATCTTCGCGGTCGCACTGCTCGCCTGGCGGGGCCGCGCCCCGCGGCTGGACCGGCAGCGGGCCGCCGTCATTGTCTGGGTGGTGTGGCTGTTGACCACCGCTACCGTCTTCAGCTTCATGGCCGGCATCTTTCACCCGTACTACACGGTGGCGCTGGCGCCGTCGATCGCAGCGGTCATCGGCATCGGCGTCGCCGTGTGCTGGCAGCGGCGTGAAAAAGGCTGGGCCAAAGGGGTATTGGCGGCCGCCATCGTCGTGACCGCTGCGACGTCGGTGCATGTCCTGTGGCGCGTGCCCGACTACTATCCGTGGCTGCGCTGGGCCATCCCGGCCGGTGCCATCGTGCTTTTGGCCGGGCTACTCCTCGCCGTCATCCCGACTCCCGTGGCTATCGCACTGACGGCCCTCGTCGCTCTGGGTGGTCCGGCGGTCTACAGCATCACGACCGTGGTGCGCGGTAACACCGGCGCGATGCCGATCGCCGGGCCCGTTCCCCGCATCGTCACCGCGATGACCAAGGGCATCGGGCCGGTGCAGCGGGCCGAGATCAACGTGGCCACCGGGCCCGGATTCTTGCTGCCGGCAGGCTCTCCCGGCGCGGGGATGCATCTCGTGGGATGCACCCTGCTGGACTCGGGTGTGCCCGACCGGCGGCTGGTCGACCTCCTCGATGCCAACGCCGAGCGCTACACCTGGGTGGCGGCGACCGTCGGATCGGTCTGTGCGGCAGGCTATCAACTGGCCAGCGGTTACCCGGTGATGCCGGTCGGCGGTTTCAACGGAACCGATCCTTCGCCGGCACCCGATGCGTTCCTGCGTCTCGCATTGTCCAAACGGATCCACTACTTCATCGTCACGAATCCGATTCACGAGGACAAGTGGGGTCACCTGGACACCAATGCTCTTATCCAGCAATGGGTTCAACGCAACTTCACGCCCCAGCGTGTGGGCAGGGTGCTGATCTACGACCTGACGGGATAACTCAGGTCAGCATCTCCGCGATCTCGTCGATCGTCCACGGCGGGCTGTCGTTGTGATCCCGGTAGCCGATCAGGCTGGGGGAGGGCCGGTCGAAGCGGCCCACGAAACCACCTGCGGCTATGAAGATCTGGCCGGTGATCTTCTTGGCGAGATCGCTGACCAGATAGGCGTACATCGGGGCGACGTAGTCCGGGGCGGGCGCGTCGAGCGCCCCTTGGGCGCTGACCTCGTCGAGCAGGCCGCGCCGCCGCAGCGAGGCGATCTGCTCCTCGTAGTCCGGTCCGGTGGACAGCCGGGTCTTCGCGCCCGGGCACACCACATTCGCCCGGACCCCGTGCTCGGCCAGCTCCGCCGCGATGGCCATCGTCAACCCGTTCACCGCGCCCTTGCCGGCCGGATAGCCGGTACCGCCGTAATCACCAAGGAACGCAAAGGAACTGGTGTTGACGATCGCGCCGCGCCCCCTGGCCACCATCTTGGGTGCAGCCGCGCGGCAGGTGGCGAACGTCGTGCCGACGTGCACGTCGAGCAGGTCGCGAAATTCGGCCGGTGTGACGCTCAGGATCGACGATCCGGGCGGTTCGGGTGCGCCCGCGCAGTTGACCAGTGCGTCGATGGCGCCGAATTCCTTCTCACACAGCGTGATCAGATCGTCGGCGACCGCCTCGTCGGCACCCGATCCGGCGTGGGGCACGGCCCGGCCGCCGGCCGCGACGATGGCGTCAACGGTCTCTTGTGCGGCCGCCCCGTCGCGGCCGTTGACCACCACTCCGGCGCCGTAGGCGGCCAGTAGCGCCGAGACAGCGGCCCCGATACCCCGGGAGCCGCCGACGACGACCGCGCCGAATCCGTCGAGCGGCCGGTCACTCACCTTCAGTGGATGCCTGGCCGAATTGCATGCCGTCCATGTTCCAGTAGCCGCGCATGTTGGCGATCAGGCCGGCGTCGTTCACGGAGTAGGTGAACACACCGCGCACTGTGCTGGTCAAGCCGCCCTCGAACTGGCTGCGCAGCACCAGGATATGAGCCACCTCGTTGGGCGAGCTGGACGGAAAGGTCTCTTCGCACGTGACGCGAAGGTTGTTGACCGAGATGTTCGCGTCATAGAAGTCCGCGACGGCCGCCTTGCCTCGCACACCGTTGCCGTCGGGATTGGTGATGGCCTGTCCGATCGGGTCCTCGATGACCACGTCGTCGGCCATCAGGGCCAGCCAGCCTTCGCGGTCGTGCGACATCACGCACTTCCATGACGACTGCGAGGCGGTCAGCGCCGGTGTCTGTTCGGTTGTGGTCATGATTCCTCTCCTTGTTGTCAGATACTGCAGGCGGCGCGAGCGCCATCTTCGGTGGCCTTGCGGATGAGTCCCAGTCCGGCGCAGTCGCCGACGGCATGCACCTTGGCGCCGGGCAGCCGGTCGGTGAGTGTGTCGAACAGCGTGGTATCGGCCTCGGGATGCCCGATGATGATCACGCTGTCGGCGGACAGTTCGCGACGGGTCCCGCCCCACGGGGTGAACGCCACGCCGTCGACGGAGATCTCGTGGACCTCCGTGCGAACGTGGATGGGAACGGCCAGCCGGTCGAGCCGGTCCATGTGCTCGGTCCGGCGTTTGAGGCCGACCTCAGGGGCGATCGCGCGATCGGTCGCCAGCACGGTGACGAATCTGTCTCGGGCTGCCAGGAATTCGGCGATCTGGATCGCCGCGAGCCCTCCGCCGACGATGATGACACGCCGCCCCGATGAGGGGGCGTCGGGGTTGCCCAGCAGTTCGTGCAGGCCTGGGGTGGTGTGCACACTCGCGCCGGTGGCCACGATCACCGCGTCGGGATCCAGCGCCGCGACCTCGTCGGCGCCGACCGTGTGCGAAAGTTCGACCGTCGCGGTGCTGCAGGCGATTTCATCGCGCAGGTAGTGCAGGAAGGGTTCGTTCTCCGGATGCACGATCGACGCCCAGACCAACGCGCCGCCCAGCTGTGCGGTGCGTTCGAACAGGGTGACCCGGTGCCCGCGTTCGGCGGCCACCCGGGCGGCCTCCAGTCCGCCGGGGCCGCCGCCGATGACGACGACGTGCTTGCCGTGGGTGACCGGGCGCAGCGCCAGTTCGCGCTCCTTGCCGGTGCGGGGGTTGACCGCGCAGTCGACCGAAAACCGTTGCTCCATGGCGTCGATGCAGTTCTCACACGAGATGCAGCGGCGCACCCGGGCGACGTGTCCGGACGCGATCTTGGCGGCCAGCTCGGCGTCGGCGAGCATCGGCCGCCCCATGGCGATGAAGTCCGCCCGGTCCTCGGCCAGGATCTGTTCGGCACGTACCGGGTCGTGGATGCGGCCCACGGCGATCACCGGCACGTCGACCACCTGCTTGACGGCTGCGGCGGCACCGATGTTGAGCGCGTCGCCGTCGTCGGCCGCGTTGACCATGCCGGTGACCAGACGGTCGATCACGCCACCGCTGACGTGGAAGGCGTCCACCCCGGCGGCCACCAGTTGCGGTGCCACCTGGGCGGTTTCGTAGCTCGGTCGGCCACCGGCCACGCGTTCGTAACCCGATATCCGCAGCGTGATCGGCAGCGCGTCGCCGATCTCGGACCGGATGGCCGCCAGCGTCTCCAGTACCACCCGGATACGGCCGTTGACCGAATCGCCGCGGTAGTCATCGGTACGCCGGTTACGTTGTGGGGCAAGGAAAGACCCCAGGAACATGTACCCGTGCGCGGCGTGCAGCTCGATACCGTCGTAACCTGCCTCGGCGGCGCGGCGCACCGCGGCCTTGAACAGGTCGATGATCTCGATCAACTGCACGCGGGTGACCTCGGCCGACGGGCGTCCGGTCAGATACGACGGGATCACCGACGGGCCAAGCGACTTCACGCCATGCATCTCCGGGCCCAGCCCGTCGGGGCCGGCATGCACGATCTGGGGCTGAATCTTGGCGCCGTGCTCGTGGACGGCGTCGACAAGGGCGCGGTGCGCGCTCACAGCCTCATCGGTGCCGAGGTGCAGGCCGCCAGGAGTCTCGGGGTGGAGATGGTCGATACCTGTGGCGCCCACGGTGATCAGTCCGACCCCACCCTTGGCGCGGGCGGCGAAGTAGTCGCGGGTGCGCTCCGACGGGAGGCCGTCGGGGGTGCCGTACATCGTCTCCATCGGAGACATCACGAGCCTGTTGCGCAGTTCCATCCCGCCGATTCGGCCGGGGCGCAACAGGTTCGGGAAGCCGCTCATGGTCTCGGCTCAATGAATTCCGGGCCGTGCCCGCGCCATTGGGCAAGGCGAGCACGGCCCGGAAGGTCCACACATGACACGCGAGGGTCAGCGGTCCTCGTCGGTGTAGCGGATGACGCCGCGAATGTTGCGGCCCTCGAGCATGTCCTTGTAGCCGTCGTTGATCTGCTCAAGGCGGTACTGGCGGGTGACCATGTCGTCGAGGTTGAGCTTGCCCGCCTTGTACATCCCCAGCAGCTGCGGGATGTCGTAGTGCGGGTTGCCGCCGCCGAAGATGGTGCCCTGCAGGTTCTTCTGCATCAGGGTCAGCATCGCCAGGTTCAAGGTGACCTGGTTGTCCATCAGGCTGCCCATCGCGGTCGCCACGCAGGTGCCGCCCTTGGCGGTGATGCCCAGGTAGCTGTCGATGTCCTGGCCGTGCAGCTCACCGACCGTGACGATGACCTTGCGGGCCATCAGACCCCAGGTGGCCTCGGCAATACCGGCCGCGGCCGATTCGATGTCGGGGTAGACGTGGGTGGCACCGAACTTGAGTGCCTGATCGCGCTTCCACTCGACCGGATCGATCGCGAAGATGTAGCGCGCACCGGCGTTGACAGCACCCTGCAGCGCGGACATGCCGACGCCACCGACGCCGACGATCGCAACGTCCTCACCGGGACGGACGTCGCCGCTCTTGGTGGCAGAGCCGTAGCCCGTCGTCACGCCGCAACCGACGAGGCAGGCCACCTCGAACGGGATGGACTTGTCGATCTTCACGACCGAGGTCTTGTGCACCACCATGTAGGGCGAGAACGTGCCCAGCAGCGTCATCGGAAAGACCGGCTGGCCCTTGGCGTGGATGCGGTGGGTGTTGTCGGAGACCGCGAGGCCACCGAGCAGGCCCGCGCCCAGATCGCAGAGGTTGCGCATGCCAGCCTGACAGGACGGGCACAGGCCGCAGGACGGGATGAACGAGAGCACGACGTGATCGCCGACCTCCAGGTTCTCCACACCGGGGCCTACCTCGGTGACAATGCCGGCGCCTTCGTGGCCGCCGAGCACCGGGAAACCGAACATCGGGATGCCACCGGTGACCAGATGATGGTCGGAGTGACACATGCCCGAAGCTTCCATCTGGATCTTGACTTCATCCTTGACGGGATCGCCGATTTCGATTTCCTCGATCGACCACGGCTGGTTGAACTCCCAGATGAGAGCACCTTTTGTCTTCACAGAAAACCTCCACTCGCGAAACCCGACCCCAGCTTTCTCCAGGGCGGCCGGCCGTGCCGGATGGTCAATCTAGGCCAAAATTAGAACGTGTTCCTGCTCTGCTGACCATTATGACCTCCGTCACCTTCAAAGTCACCGCCGGGGCCGGTTACTTGACAGGTGTCGAGTATTCACCAGATGGGAACGGGCGCCTCACCGAGGGGGTAGTAACCGGGCAACTTCTCGCCCGCGACGCTGCGCTCGATGCGCTTCTGCATGGTCGCGGTCAGGTCGCCGGAGGAGATGAGCTTGATGAACGCCTTCTGCACATGGCCGAAGTCGAAGAAGTCGCGCTGCCACTCGATGAGCAGATCGTCGTTCAGCCGGAACCAGCTGCCGCCGATGCCGTAGATCTCGTCGCGGCTGCCGTCGGACTTGTTGGCGATCTGCTTCCAGAAGCCGACGATCTCGTTCTGCTTTTCGTCGACGAGGACCTTCTGGTACTCGTAGACCCAGTTCTCCAGGCCTTCCATCTCCAGGCCGAGCGCGACGTCGCGGATCTGGTCCTTACCGACGCACATGACGTCTTCCTTGGGGCCGATGTTCCAGCCGTAGGTGGCGTCATCGGTGTAGAACTCCGCCAGGTTGGTCCAGTCGCCGGCCTTCTCGGAGTCCTTGTTGGCCTGAAGCCAGCGCTGGACCCAGTCGTCGAGTTGCTCGCGTGACGCCATTGTCAGTCTTCCTTCTCTGTTATGGACAGTGCTCGGGTGGGACACATCTCTACGGCGCGCTCGACATCGTCGCGCATCTCGTCGGGCGGTTCGCTGTCGAGAATCTCGACGGCGCCACGTTTGGGAACCCGGAATACATCGGGGGCCTCCAGTTCGCACATGGCGTGCCCCTGGCACAGGTCCTCATCGAGTTCGATGCGGTAGCAGCCCATCGGACTACGCCTTGACGCGCTTGCGGTAGCGGACCTTGGCCGGCCGGGCCAGTTGGACAACCATCTTGGAGTGATCGTTCTGGTAGCTCTCGGGCGGCTGCGCCATCTCGAACTCGTACTCCCGCAACAGAACTGAGAAGATCGCTTTGATCTGCATCTGGGCGAATGCAGCACCCACACAGCGGTGCCGCCCAGCGCCGAACGGAATCCAGGTCCAGCGATTGACGATGTCTTCCTGGCGGGGCTTCTCGTAGCGGTCCGGGTCGAAGGCGTCCGGGTTCGGGAAATCCTCGGGAATCCGGTTGGAGATCGCCGGCGAGGCGGCCACCATCTGTCCCTTATGGATCGGGTAGCCCTGCACTTCGAACTCGTCCTGAGCCACCCGCATCAGGATGATCAGCGGCGGGTGCAGGCGCAGCGTCTCCTTGAGCGCATTGTCGATGTTCGGAATCTGGCGCAGCGCATGGAAACTCACCTCCTGACCGTCGGCGTACAGGTCGTCGAGTTCCTGCTGCACCTTGGCGTAGAAGTCGGGGTTGCGCAGCAACTCGATCAATGTCCATGACGATGTGCCGGAGCTGGTGTGGTGCCCGGCGAACATCAGCGAAATGAACATGCCGGTGACCTCATTGGCCGAGAACCGCGGGTTGCCGTCCTCGTCTTTGATGGACACCAGTACGTCGAGCAGGTCACGGTCGCCCTTATCGGTGGGCGGATTGGCAATTCGGCCGTTCATGACCTCCTGCACCAGTTCCACCAGGCTCGCCCTGGCCTCGTCGCGAATGCGGAAACTCTCGATCGGCAGGTAGGGGTCGACGTAACAGAGCGGGTCGGTGCCGCGCTCGAGCAGGTGGTAGTAGTTCGCGAACCGCGAGTCAAGCTGATTGCGGAACTTCAGGCCGATCAGGCAGGCCGTCGAGGTGTAGATGGTGAGCTCGGCGAAGAACTCCAGCAGGTCGATTTCGCCTGAGTCGCCCCAGTTCTCGATCATCCGGCGGACTTCGTTCTCGATGGTCGCCGCGTGGCCCTTCATCTGCTCACCGCGCAGCGCCGTGTTGTGCAGCATCTCGGCCCGGCGCTCGGGGTCGGCGTCGAACACCACGCCCTCGCCGAAGATCGGCGTCATGAACGGGTAGGCCTCAGCCTGGTTGAGGTCGGCGTCGGGGGAGCGGAAGAAGAACTCGTTGGCCTCGGAGCCGGTCAGCAGGATGACCTGCTTGTCGGCCAGCTGGAACCAGCCGAGGTCACCGCATTCCTCGCGAATGCGCTGCATCAGGCCGATCGGGTCGGTGCGGAACTCCTCGAGGTGGCCGTGCTCCTCTTCGCCACCGGAAACCCGCTGCACTTCTTTGGTAATCGTCATGACGGCATTCCTTCCTCGCCGAGGGCGAGCTTCTGACGAGACGTGTTGTCGGCCAGCGGAGCTTCGGGCTGGAGCTCCATGTTCGCGATGAATCCGCCGCGCGGGGTCTCCGCGACGAACGTGATGGCACGGGCGAGGTCGGCCGCGCGCAGGAAGTAATCGTGGCGGGCCTGGCCCCACTTGGCCCAATCCTCAAGCGCGGGACCGATTTTCTCGGCAGGCAGGCTCCAACCCATCGACGTCTTGGTCGGGCCGGGGTGCACGATCGAGGCGCGCACGCCAGTGCCCTCGAGCTCCATCTGGAAGTTCGTCACCATGGCGACCAGCGCGGCCTTGGCCGCACCGTAGGCGCCCATGTGGGGACGCTGACGTAGCGAGACGTCCGACCCGACGAAGATGAGGTCACCCTGCTGGCGTTGCATCATCCCGGGCAGCACGGCGTTGGCCAGCCGGAAGGCGCCGACGAGGTGGATCTGCAGCTGGGAGTCGAATTCGTCGCTGGTGATCTCGTCGAGCTTGCCGAAATAGGTATCTCCGGCGCCGGCCACCAGCACCTCGATGTCGCCAAGTGCTTCAGTCGACTGTGCCACAAAGGATTTCACCGAGTTCGGGTCGGTGACGTCCAGATGGAAGCCGACGGCCTCACCGCCATCGGCGTTGATCTTGCCGACGATGTCCTCGAGCTTTTCGACGCGGCGCGCACCGAGGGCGACCGGGAATCCGTGGGCGGCGAGCTCGATCGCAGTGGCTTCGCCGATACCGGACGAGGCACCGGCGACGATGGCGGGCCTGCGGTCGGGAAGAGGAGCGAAACGTGGCATCAACGGGCCTTTACTGTCATGGGCAGGTGGGCGAAACCGCGGACATTGCTGGAGTGGACGCGGACCGAGTTGGCCTCGTCGACCTCGTAGCCGCGGATGCGTTTGAACAACTCCTCCAAGGCAACTCGTGCCTCCATCCGGGCCAGGTGGGCGCCGAGGCAGAAGTGCGCACCGCTGCCGAAGCTCTGGAGTTTGGCGCCGATATCGCGGCCGATGAGGTAGTCGTCGGGATTGTCGAACGCGCGCTCGTCGCGGTGGGCCGATCCCGGCAGGAGCAGGAGCACGTCGCCGTCGGGGATCACCGTGTCGTAGAGGGTCAGCTCGCCTGCGACGGTGCGGGCCAGGATCTGGCTCGAGGTGTCGTAGCGCAGTGTCTCCTCGACCCACAGCGGTACCCGGGACAGGTCGGTGTAGACGTCGGCCAACTGGTCAGGATTCTTGTGGCCCCAAAATGCCGCATTGGCAAGCAGTTTGGTGGTCGTCTCGTTACCCGCGATCACCATCAGGAACATGAACCCGAGGACCTCGTCGTCGGTGAGCCGGTCGCCGTCGATCTCGGCGTCCAGCAGCGCCGTCGTCAGGTCGTCGGTCGGGTTCTTGCGCCGCTCCTCGACCATCGCCTGGTAGTAAACGATGAGATTGAGCGACGCTTCGACGGCCTCCGGCGGTACGTCGGTGACGCCTTCCTCGCGGTGCATCACGCCGTCGGCCCAGGCCCGGACCTGGACCCGGTCGGCCTCGGGCACACCCATGAGTTCGGAGATGACGTCCATCGGCAGCTTGCCCGCAAACTCGTCGACATAGTCCACCGCTTCACCGGCGGCGGCCTTCTCGAGCATGGTGTCTAGGTGCTTGACCGCGATCTCGGTGACGCGGGGTTCCAGTTCGCGAATCCGCCTCGGAGTGAACCCCTTTGACACCAGGGTGCGCAGCCGCAGATGGGACGGGTCGTCCATGGCCAGGAACGACATCGTCTTCGACGCGTGCGGGCCGCGCGATGCGGGATCCAGTGAGACACCGTACTTGTTGGACAGCGTCGTGCTGTTGCGGAAACCCTGCAGAACGTCCTGGTGGCGGGACAGCGCCCAGAACTTCAATTCCTCGTTGTAGTACAGCGGGGCTTCGTCGCGCAGCCGCTTGTAGTACGGGTAGGGATCCTCGTGGAAGTCGTAGTTGTAGGGATCCAGCATCACGTCTGGACTCTGAACACTCATTGACTCTCTCCCAAAATAAGTCCCGCGACGTACGCGATGCGGTCGGCGACCTGGCGGTAGCTCATGGTGCCGCTGCCCGCATGCACGAGCGCGCCGTAATACGTCATCTCCAATGCGGACACGATCTGCGGATCGGCGTCGGGCCCCAGCGCCGACTTGATCCGCTTGTGAATTTCGGCGCCGATCCGGTCACGCGCCGGGATCACGCCGGCGTCATTGCTCAACACCGCCGTGGTGCACGCCGCGGCGAACTCGGGTTCGTCGGCAACCACCAGGGCCAGGCTGCGCAGCGACTGCTGGACGCGGTGCAGGCGGGTGTCGTTGACGTCGGTGAAGTAGGGCGCTTGACGCATCAGATCGAGGTAGACCTCGGCGATCAAGTGGTTCTTCGAGGAGAAGTAGGTATAGGCAGTGGCCGGTGCGACCTTGGCGCGCGCCGCGACAGCACGCACGGTCAGGTCGGCGTACGACGTTTCGCGCAGCATCTCCATGCCGGCCCGCAGCACCTTGCGGAAAGTTTCTTCCTGGCGGCGATTGCGCGGCGCGCCGTCACCATCTGGGGTGACGGCCAATATGGCATCGCTGGACACATGTCCAAGTTATCGGACGGGTGTGCGGCTAGGCAAGTGATCATCCAGAAATGCCAGTTCACGCCGGTATTGATGCCAGCTTCACGGAGGCCCTTGCACCGCGCAGGCGTCTGCGGCTATGGTGCGAATGACCAAATCTCGGACACGTGTCCAACGCAGCAGACGGGAGTCGGGATGGCGATTGCGGCCGACAAGAACAGCGATCTCTTCATCGACGGCAAGCTGGTGCCGGGTGGCAACGGCAGATACCCGACGATTAATCCGGCGACCGAGGAGATCCTCGGCACCGCCGCCGACGGCGACGCCGAGGACATGAGCCGGGCGATCGACGCCGCACGCCGTGCCTTCGACACCACCGATTGGTCCACCAACACCGAACTGCGGGTGCGTGGTATCCGCCAGCTGCGCGACGCGATGAAAGAACACGTCGAAGAGCTGCGCGACATGACGATCGCCGAGGTCGGTGCCCCGCGCATGCTGACCTCGGCCGCCCAGCTGGAAGGTCCCGTCGAGGACCTGTCTTTCTGCGCCGATACGGCCGAGAACTATTCCTGGCGTCAGGATCTCGGCGAGGCCGCCCCGATGGGCATCAAGACCCACCGCGCCATCGTTCGCGAGGCGGTCGGCGTCGTCGGCGCCATCACCCCGTGGAACTTCCCGCACCAGATCAACCTCGCCAAGCTGGGTCCGGCGCTTGCGGCGGGTAACACGATCGTGCTCAAGCCCGCCCCGGATACCCCTTGGTGTGCAGCGGTTCTCGGTGAGCTGATCGCCGAGCACACCGACATTCCGCCGGGTGTGGTCAACATCGTCACCTCCAACGACCACTCGGTCGGAGCCCTGCTGTCCAGTGACCCGCGCGTCGACATGGTGTCGTTCACCGGCTCGACGAATACCGGCCGCGCTGTGATGGCCGCCGGTGCGGCCACCATCAAGAAGGTCTTTCTAGAGCTCGGCGGCAAGTCGGCGTTCTTGGTGCTCGACGACGCCGACCTGGCCGGAGCCTGCTCGATGTCGGCGTTCACCGCCTCGATGCACGCCGGCCAGGGCTGCGCGATCACCACCCGACTGGTGGTGCCGCGAGCGCGCTACGACGAGGCGGTCGAAGCGGCCGCGGCCACCATGGCCGGCCTCAAGCCGGGCGACCCGACCAACCCCGGAACCATTTGCGGGCCGGTCATTTCCGAGCGGCAACGCGACCGGGTGCAGTCCTACCTCGACCTCGCGATCACCGAAGGCGGACGGTTCGCCTGTGGCGGTGGCCGTCCGGCCGATCGCGACACCGGGTACTTCATCGAGCCGACGGTGATCGCCGGCCTGGACAACAGTGCCCGAGTGGCCCGTGAGGAGATCTTCGGCCCGGTGCTGACGGTGATCGCCCACGACGGTGACGAGGACGCGATCCGCATCGCCAACGATTCGCCGTTTGGCTTGTCGGGCACCGTGTTCTCACCCGATCTCGACCGGGCCAACGCCGTCGCGGCCCGTCTGCGGGTCGGCACGGTCAACGTCAACGGTGGCGTCTGGTACTCCGCGGACGTGCCGTTCGGCGGTTACAAGCAGTCCGGCGTCGGCCGGGAGATGGGTCTGGCTGGCTTCGAGGAGTATCTCGAGCTGAAAGTCATTGCCACAGCGGTCTAATCGCGCCACAGACGTCTGAGAGAGGAACGCACATGGGACAGTTCGACGAGAAGGTTGCCATCGTCACCGGCGCGGGCGGCGGCATCGGCCAGGCCTATGCCGAGGCCCTTGCCCGTGAGGGCGCCGCGGTGGTGGTCGCCGATATCAACATCGAAGGCGCACAAAAGGTTGCCGACGGCATCAAGGGTGAAGGCGGCACCGCTCTCGCGCTGCCGGTCGACGTCAGTGACCTGGCATCGGCCAAGGCGATGGCCGATCAGACGCTCGCGGAGTTCGGCGGCATCGACTACCTGGTGAACAACGCCGCCATCTTCGGCGGGATGAAGCTGGACTTCCTGATCACCGTGGACTGGGACTACTACAAGAAGTTCATGAGCGTGAACCTCGACGGTGCGCTGGTGTGCACCCGGGCGGTGTACAAGAAGATGGCCAAGCGCGGTGGCGGAGCGATCATCAACCAATCGTCAACGGCGGCATGGCTGTACTCGAACTTCTACGGCCTGGCCAAGGCCGGGGTCAACAGTCTCACCCAGCAGCTGGCCACCGAACTGGGCGGCCAGAACATCCGCATCAACGCGATCGCACCCGGCCCGATCAACACCGAGGCCAACCGCACCACCACTCCACAGGAGATGGTCGCCGACATCGTCAAGGGAATCCCGTTGTCGCGCATGGGTGAGGTCGACGATCTGGTGGGCATGTGCCTGTTCCTGCTGTCCGATCAGGCCAAGTGGATCACCGGCCAGATCTTCAATGTCGACGGTGGACAGATCTTCCGCTCATGAGCGACATCAAGGTCGGCTATATCGGGTTGGGCAACCAGGGCGCACCGATGGCCAAGCGGCTGGCCGAGTGGCCGGGCGGGCTCATCGTCTTCGACGTGCGGACCGAGGCCATGACGCCGCTGGCCGAGCTGGGGGCCACGCTCGCCGATAGCGTCGCCGACGTCGCGGTGGCCGATGTCATCGAAGTGACCGTGCTCAACGACGAGCAGGTCCGCGATGTGGTGGCTCAACTCGCCGACCATGCCAAGCCGGGGACGATCATCGCGATCCACTCCACGATCGAGCCGAACACGGCCGGTGAGTTGGCTGAGCAATTGCGGCCCAAGGGTATTCACATCGTCGATGCTCCAGTGAGCGGTGGCGCCGGTGCGGCCGACAAGGGTGAGCTGGCCGTCATGGTGGGCGCGGACGACGAGGCGTACGAGGTCGTCAAGCCGGTGTTCAAGCAGTGGGCATCGATGGTGGTCCGCGCCGGCGAGCCGGGTGCCGGCACCCGGATGAAGATCGCCCGGAACATGCTGACCTTCATCGGTTTCACCGCGGCAACCGAGGCGTCCAGGCTGGCCGAGGCGGCCGGTATCGACCTGCAGAAGCTTGGGCGGGTGGTGCGGCACAGCGACGCCCAGAGCGGAGGCCCCGGCGCGATCATGGTCCGTGACGACACCAAACCGCTTGAGCCCGACCACTTCGTCTACAACATGTTCATGCATACCCGTGGCTTGGCCGAGAAGGATCTGAAGTTGGCTCTCGCTCTTGGTGAGTCCACTGGTGTGGAGCTGCCACTGGCCGAGATCGCGCTAAGGGACCTGGCCGCCGGTCTGGGTGTCCCGTACACGAAGGAGTGATGATGGACGAGCTGCGCCGCAAGGGCCTGGACAAGATGAACGAGGTCTACGGCTGGGAGATGCCGGACTCGCCGGGCGACTATTTCGCGCTCACCGCCGACCATCTGTTCGGCACGATCTGGACGCGACCGGGATTGTCCATGCGGGACAAGCGCATCATGACGCTGACCGTCGTCACCGCACTTGGTATTTCGGACCTGGCCGAGATCCAGGCGAACGCCGCCCTGCACAACGAGGAGCTCACGCCCGACGAGCTCAAGGAGATGGCGATCTTCTTGACGCACTACCTCGGCTTCCCGCTGGGATCCAAGCTCGATGGCGTTGTCACCAAGGTCACCGCCAAGCGTAAGAAGGCCGCCGAGGCGGGCAAGGGCGAAGACAAGAAGGCCAACGTCAACGACGCCCTCAAGATGCACAGCGGCAAGACGCTCGACGACTAGTTTCGCGTTGAGTCAGACGTCAGAGCGACGAAAACTCGGTGAACGTCGCTCTCACGTCTGACTCAACGGCTTGGTTGCGATCGCGAAGTAGCCGCGCGGTGCATCTCCGGTGGACACCGGCGCATACCAGCGATTCCACCGGTTGCCGGGTTCGGCGATATCGGTGACCTCCGCCGACCACCCGCGATCCCGCACCAATTCGGCGGGATCGTCGGTGCCGAACAGCCAGGGTGCGCCGTTGTCGGCCATCGACTTCAGCAGCTCGGCCATGAAAGGTGCCTGCAGCAACGACTTTCCGACGACGTCGTAGCAGAGCACCGATCCCGGCGCCGACAACGCGTCGATGCGCTCGAAGAGTCGCAACACCGCCGCTTCGTCGAGGTACTGCAACAGCCCTTCGGTCAGCCACACCGCGGGTGCGTCGTCGGAGAAGCCCGCCGCCGTTAACACCGCGGACCAGTCGTCGGCGAGATCGACGCCTATCGGCACCCGCGTGCACTGCGGAGTGTCGCCGGCCAGCAGGGCGTTCTTGGCGGCGATGACGGCCGGCTGGTCGAGTTCGAAGACGGTGGTGTCCGCAGGCCAGTCCAGCCGGTAGGCCCGGGCATCCATACCCGCGGCTACCAGAACCACCTGCCGGCAGCACGAGGCCGCCTCCAGCAGGGCGTCGTCCCAGAATTTGGTGCGCACGACGATCTGCATGGTGGTGCGGTCGCCCGAGGTGGCCAGCGCCGCGTCGAGGACTCGGTGGCCGGTATCGCCTGCGAGCTTGTCGGCGAACGGATCGGTGAAGAGCCGATCTTCACGGGTCGTTTCGCGGGCCCGGATTGCGGCCACCAACAGTCCGGTGTCGGCCACCGCGTCTCGTCTGGATTCCATACCTTGATCGTGTCAGCCGGCCACGTCCACACGCTTGTACATTTCGGCCACGTCCAGGTGACTGGGCAGGCTGGACCGGCGCCGCGGGTACTGACTCGGAGTGATCGACGTGAAGCTGCGGAAGTCGCGCACGAAATGCGCCTGGTCGAAGTAGCCGAGCTCGGCCGCGATATCCGTGCCGAGGTGTGTCCCGGCCTCCAGCCGGCGCAGGGCGGCCTGCAACCGCCGCACCCGCAGGTAGGTCTTCGGGGTCAGGCCGACCTCGGCGCCGAACAAGGCACTCAGCCGCTTGGGGGACAGTCCGGTGAGGGTGCAGACCTCGGCCACCGTGACGGACGGGTCGGTGTCGAGGTTGGTCAGCAGACCGGGAATTCTACTGTGCTGAATCTCCATGCGGCACAACAGAAATTCCTCCAAGAGGGCCACCCGGCTGGCGGCCGACCGCGTCTGGGTGAGCTGTTCGCGCAGTGCGCGTGCGGATTTGCCCCACACCTCGTCGATACCTACACAGCGATCCTGCAGGTCGCCGAGTGGCAGTCGGAGGAACGGCCGGGCGCCCGCCGGCCGGAAGTGCACCGTCATGACGGTCTGGCCCGGATCGATCCGCGTGACATACGACGTCGTGCCCGCACCGGTGATGAACGCCGATGGAACGGGCACCGGTCGTTGGCCGACGACGGCGAACTCGACATGGTCACGGTCACCCAGCTCGATGACCATCGTCAGTGCGCCGCGGGGCAGTGCCGTGCTGCGATGCGGGACACCGCCGTCGTGCTGCCAGTAGCCGATGTAGCTGATGTGCTGTGCGAGTGGCGGTCCCGGATGGTGCAGGAATGGCGACGAGGTCATGGCAGACGGTAACCGGCGCCGGTCTCGGTGTCGACGATCGGCGGCGGCCCGAGTTTCCGGCGCAGCATCATGATCGTGTACCGCACGGCGCCGGTGAACGGGTCTGCGTGCTCATCCCAGACCTTCTCCAAAAGGTGTTCAGCGGATACCACGGCGCCGTCGGCGCGCAGGAGTTCGGCAAGCACCGCGAACTCCTTGCGGGACAAGCTGACCGGTGCGCCGTCGCGGGTGACGGTCAGCATGTGGGGGTCCAACCTGATGCCGCTGCGCTCCAATATGGGCGGCACAGCTGCTTGTGATCGACGGCTCAGCGCCTGCACCCGCGCGACCAACTCGGTGAACGCGAACGGCTTGCTCAAGTAGTCGTCGGCGCCGAGCTGCAGACCGTTGACTCGGTCGGCCACCGCGCTGGCCGCGGTCAGCATCAGGATGCGTGCGAGACGACCGGTCGTGGACAGCTCGGCGCAGACGTCATCGCCGGACACCACGGGAAGACCTCGGTCGAGCACGATCACGTCGTAGTCGTTCACGGTCGCACGTTCGAGCCCGCTGGCTCCGTCATAGGCGATGTCGACCGCCATCGCGTGGCGGCGCAAGCCCGCGGCGATGGCGTCGGCCAGCACGATCTCATCCTCGACGACCAACACCCGCATGCCCAGAAGTATGCTCCCGGACCCGTTAGGTGGCTGTTTGGCGGCGGCCTAAGGGACGGGTGGCGGGCGTGCGGTGCGCCAGTCTGCTCGCACCGCACGCCCGCGTCCATCCGGTCAGATCAGGCCGGGTCCCGGAAGCCCGATACCCGCGCCGGGCAACACGCCGAGCCCCGAGAGCGGTCCGCCGAGGCCGCCCAGCCCGGGGCCGGGCAGTAGGCCTGCGCCTGGCGCGCCGAGACCCGCGCCCGGCAACACACCCAGCCCAGAAGCCGGGCCACCGATGCCGCCGAATCCGAGCCCCGGCAAGATGCCCGGTCCCGGTGCGCCCCAACCCAAGCCGGGATCGGCGCTGGCCACCCCGGACATTGCGCCCAATGGCACGGCGATAGCGGCTGCCGCGCCTGCCAGCACTAGTGCTGCGATCCTTCGCTTACTCATGGTGAGTTTTCCTTCCCTATCGGTGGATTCGTGCAATCGACAGTGTCGTTCGCGTCGTGTTCGATCACAGTGAGGAACTTCCTCACGCTGACCAAACAGCCGGGGCGGCACGATGATCCACGCGTCCGGCACGTGCCGGGACCATGAATCGACCGAAAGGAAGGCCGAACAATGGCTAGCCGACTCACCCTCATCACCGTCACCGCGGCGGCGCTCACCCTGGTGCCGGCGGCGCCCGCGGCTGCCGCCTCGGATTGCACCGCGAGCGGATTGGCCCGCACAGTCTCGGCGGTGGCAGCCGGCACGGCGGACTATCTCGACGCCCACCCCGACGTCAACGATGCGTTCACCAAACTCAAGGGCGAGCCGCGCCCACAGATGCGTGCCGACGCCCAGCAGTACCTGAACGCCAACCCGGCTGTACGCGCTGACCTGCAACAACTGCGCGCGCCGCTCAATGAGTTCGCCCAACGCTGCGGAATGTCGTTGCCGGCCGGACCGCTTGGCGGCTGACCTGGACTCTGGCAGAGCCGCGTCTCCTCACGGCGGCCAAACACCAGATCGGCGACGATGACTGAGTGCAGTCATCCAAGACACCGCAACTGCTGGGTTGGCCGCTGCGGGGCAGAACCATCAGGACCAGATTGACCGTGTTCTACGGCGGGGCGTTCTTTGTCGCGGGCGCGTTGCTGGTGGCCGTGATGTACTTCTACGTGCGGCAGTCCCTGGACAACAGCCCGGGAGTCAACGCGCTGGCGACCGCCCAGACATTCTTGGGGCAGCGTGGGATGGAGGCGCACCCACTGCTCCAAGACCTTGTCGTCGGACTGAGCAAGCAAGCGGAGGAGCAGCGTCGCGAGACATTGCGAGCGGTGCTCGTCTGGTCCCTGGCGTGCCTGGTCGTTGTCGGCTTGGCGGCGTTCGCATTCGGCTGGGTGCTTGCCGGGCGCGTCTTGCAGCCGCTCCAGGAGATCACCGCTACCGCGCGCCGGGTCGTCGACCGCAATCTTCACGAACGCATTTCGCTCAGTGGTCCATCCGACGAGATCAAGGAGCTGGCTGACACCTTCGACGCGATGCTCGAACGGCTTGACCGAGCATTCGACAGCCGATATCGATTCGTGGCCAATGCTTCTCACGAACTGCGCACACCTTTGGCGATCAACCGAACAGTCATCGAAGTCGCGCTGGAGGATCCCGGTCTGGCTGAGCCGACCCGCCGTCTCGCCGAGACGCTGATGGGTGTCAACAAGCGGCACGAGCGACTCATCGACGGTCTGCTCGTGCTGGCCAGTAGTGATCAGCGCATCGACCGGTTGGTGCACGTGGAGTTGGCTGAAGCGGCGAACCGAGCAATCGTGAATGCCCGTCAGCAGGCCGAACAGGCCGGGGTCCAGATCACCTCTGCGATCAATTCAGCTGGGGTGGTGGGTGATCCGGCCTTGCTGCAACGCCTCATCGACAATCTTGTCGACAACGCCGTCCGGTACAACCTTCCTACCGGGGGGTGGGTGCACATCACTGTCGCGTCCGACAGCCGAGCTGTCTGGGTGCGGGTGGAGAATGCCGGACCCGTTGTCGCGCCGGCCGATGTGGACGTCATGTTCGAGCCGTTCCGCCGACTTGCCAATGACGATCAGCAGTCAGACCCGGTGGTGTTCAGCGGTGCGGGCCTGGGGCTTTCGATCGTGCGTGCGGTGACACACGCACACGGCGGCCGGGTTCAAGCGACACCGGGCCCACGCGGTGGACTGACCGTCGAAGTGGTGTTTCCCCGCAGTCGCTAGTCGCTGTTTCTCCAATCGTGTTGCCTCCCAAACACTGAACCAACGTCGCGGTTGATCAACTGGTCCTGTGGCGCGCGGTGGGCGTCGACAACTCATGCACACGAAGGGAACAGCAATGATTACAATGAATCGGGCCCAGCGTTCGTCCAATGCGGCCGTTGCCGCGATGAGCGCCGTGGCCGCAATCGCGGTGACCACATTGGCCGCGGGACCGTTGGGCGCGAACATGGCAGTGCGGCTGTCCGCGCTGCCTGCAGAGGTAGCGTCGGCCATCCACGATGTCCTGGTCGAGGCGCATATCGCGGTGCAGGCCGACCGCACTGATATCGCGGCCGATCGGCAGTCGATTCACGCAACCCGTCACGACGCGGCCCGCGCCATCGGAGCCAGTGTCCTGGCCGGCACCGTCGGCGAGGGGCAGATCGTGACGATCGTCGACGGAGCCCGCGGCGCCATTCACGATGAGCGGCAGGCGATCAGCACATCCCGTGGCGACATCCATCAGACGCGGCAGGGCGCGGCGGCAGATATCCGCACCATCCTCGCCGGCAGCCATGACGGAAGCACCGTGCAAGACGTGAAGGCAATCCTGGACACGGCGAAGAAGGACAATGCCGAGAATCGCTCGGTGATCGTCGCCGACGCCCGGGAGAACACCTCGATCCGGCGGGCCGCGGTTAGTACGGATGCGGCGATCCGTCAGAGCGCTCGCGCCGGCGAAATCAGTAGGCAGGAAGCCGCACAACAGATCAGCGCACAGCGCAGCAGCACGCACACCGAGATTGCCGGTAATCACACGCAGATGGCCGACACCCACAAGGAGATCAAAGCGACCCGTCAGCAGGCCGCAAAAGACGCAGCCAAGACGGTGCATCAGGGGCGCACCGGCGAGTGACCGACCGCTGGGGCCCTTCCTCGACTCGGACGGGGAAGGGCTCCAACGTGCTCTCGACTTGGCACATAACAAAGAGGTCAGTAAGACAACGGTAAGGAAACGCCCAGATCTCAAACGGTTATTCGGCCGTGTCACAAATGTGACATTTGTGCACCAGTGTTACCGAAGTGAAATCGATGGCCGCGGGCCTCGATCGGATGGGCAGAATCGAGCGCCGTAGGCCTCGTTCGGATAGGTAGGGGTGCGATGACTTCGATGACCGCGTATCAATCGTGGACTGCCGACTCATGGACCGCGCCGACCATGCTCAGCCTGTGGACCGAAGCAGAGCCCAAGCAGGGCAAGGTGTCTCGTCAGGCGTCCAAGTGGGTGTCGGCCGTCGACACCACGGTGACCGTGCTCTGCCCGCCGGTGGTATCGGTCTGCGCCATCTTTGCGGCCATCATGTGGCCGACGCACGTCACGGGTGACCTCATCGGTCACGCCGCGACCTCGATGCCGATGAACGCTCAGGTGCAGGACGCCCCGCCGGCTCCCTGACGGCCAGTGCGCAGCGCCGCACCGACCCAGCGGCCGAGATACCGGCGCAGCTCGGCACCGTGTCGCGGCGGCCGGCCCGGGTCGACCATGAACGACTGAACGATCCGCAACAGGTGCTCGCCGAGTTCGTCGACCTCGCTGTCGCTGAATCCGTGTGCGGCCCAGTCGACATCGAAGCGGCGCAGAAGCGATCCCGCGAATGCCAGCGCGACATCCGAGGTGACCTCGGCGCTGAACGCGCCGGCCCGTTCCGGTCCGAGCAGCAGACCCATGTGCTTGTCGTGGGGCAGCGCTTCCACTGCTGCCGCAATACCTTCCGTGACCGCCTCGGCCGGGTCGGTGATGCCGGACAGGTGGGCGGCCATCCGGTCGAGGAAGCCGGCCGCGGATGCCATGGCCGCGGCCTGCAGCAGGGCGTCGGTACTGGGGAAGTAGCGGTACACGGTCTGACGGGTCACGCCCAGGGTGCGCGCCACGTCGGCGATGCTCAGGTCGGCGCCGCGGGCGTCGATGGCCTGGTTGGCGGCCGCCAGAATCCGGGCGACGGCTTCTTCGTCGGTGGCGGGGGCAGATCCCGACCAGCCATGGGTACGCATGATCAGCCGCCCACTGCCGCGACGTAGGCCACCCCGCCGACGAACAGCACGGCCACGCTCAGCACCAACGTGCCCGTCGCGAAAGGCCAGCCGGGCTTGCGCCGGGCCAGCTGCACGATGGTCACGATGATCCCGGCCAAGCCCACCAGCGCCGTGATGGCCAGCGCGGACAGCACCGATGTCACCGCCCCCTCGGCACTGCACGTCATGGGCGGGCAGTAATCGAGGAACGCGATGGAGAACAGGCCGAGAAAGGCTCCGCCGGCCCCGACCAACACCGTCACGACCATCAGGATGATCGAGATCGTCAGATCGGCCGCCGACCGCGGCGGATCGGCAGGCGGCGGCGGATAGCCGGGGTAGGGCGCATAACCCGGGTAACCCATGACCCGGGATGCTATCGGTGCCCCTGCGCTACGAATACGCGACAGGCAGGTGTTTGACCCCGTTGAGCCAGCCCGACCGCAGCCGCTGTGGTTCGCCGAGCTTGCTGATGTCGGGGATCTGATTGGCGATCTCATTGAAGATCAACTTGATCTCCATGCGTGCGAGGTTGGCGCCGATACAGAAGTGTGCGCCGTTGCCGCCGAACCCGAGGTGCGGATTGGGGTCGCGAAGGATGTTGAACTGGAACGGGTTGTCGAAGACTTCTTCGTCGTAGTTGGCCGAGCTGTAGAACAGGCCGGCCCGTTGTCCCTCGCGGATCGTGACGCCGCCGAGTTCGATGTCCCGCGTCGCGGTGCGCTGGAAGCAGTGCACCGGGGTGGCCCAGCGGACGATCTCGTCGGCCGTGGTCTCGGGCCGCTCGCGCTTGAAGATCTCCCACTGCTCGGGGTTCTCGAAGAACGCGTTCATCCCGTGGGTCATCGCATTGCGGGTGGTTTCGTTGCCGGCCACCGCCAGCAGGATCACGAAGAAGGCGAACTCGACCTCGTCGAGCGACTCACCGTCGATGTCGGCCTGCACGAGCTTGGTGATGATGTCATCGGCCGGGCACTTCCTGCGCTCCTCGGCCATCCCGTACGCATAACCCATGAGCTCGGCGTTGGCCTCGATCGGGTCGACGTCGTTGAATTCCGGGTCGTCGGTGTTCATGATGCTGTTGGTCCAGTGGAAGAGCTTCTGGCGATCGTCTTCCGGCACGCCGAGCAGGTCGGCGATCGCCAGCAGCGGCAGCTGCATCGCGATGTCGTCGACGAAATCGCCGGTGCCCTTCGTGGCGGCAGCGGCCACGATGTCGCGGGCGGCATCGGCCAGCTTCTCCTCGAGCTTGGCCACCGCGCGCGGGGTGAACAGCCGCGAGACCAGCTTGCGCAGCCGGGTGTGTTCGGGCGCGTCGTGATTGATCAGCAGCGCCTTGGTGATCTCGATCTGGTCTTTGGTCATGTCGTCGGCGAAGCGCATCACCACGCCTTGCCGGTTGGTGGACCACAGGTCGCCGTCACGGGAAATGTCGCGGATGTCGCCGTGCTTGCTGATCACCCAGTAGCCGCCGTCGTCGAAGACCGTGGCGCCGGGGGCCTGCTCGTTCCACCAGACCGGCGCGGTCTGGCGCAGCTGTGCGAACTGGGCGACCGGCATGCCCTCTTTGATGAGGTCAGGGTCGGTGAAGTCGAAGCCCGCTCCGAACGGGCACACGCTCGCGGTGGTCATATCTACCTCGCTGTTCATGTGATGTAGCGCACCTTGGATACGACCATACACTGTGATGCAGAGTGTATGCCCATTAAATTCGGTTGATGACTGATCGCCCCGACCTCGCTGAAGTGCTTCGCCGGCGTGCACTGACCGAGGATGCGGCGCGCCCCGACGCGGTGGAGCGCCGTCATGCCGCGGGCGGTCGCACCGCGCGGGAGAACATCGCTGACCTGGTCGATGCGGATTCCTTAGTCGAGTACGGGCGGTTCACAGTGGCCGCCCAGCGCCGCCGCCGCGATCTCGACGACCTGATCGCGCGCACCCCGGCCGATGGCCTGATCGCCGGGACGGCGTCGGTCAACGGTCACCCGTGTGCGGTGCTGTCGTACGACTACACCGTGCTGGCCGGCACCCAGGGTGTGTTCGGCCATCGCAAGAAGGACCGGCTCTTCGAGCTGATCGAACGGATGCGGCTGCCCACGATCTTCTTCGCCGAGGGCGGTGGCGGCCGGCCCGGTGACACCGATTTCCCCGCGGTGTCGCAGCTCGAGACGCGGGCGTTCAAGCTCTGGGCGGCGCTGTCGGGGGTGGTGCCGCGCATCGCGATCGTCAAGGGCCGCTGCTTCGCGGGTAACGCGGTGATCGCCGGCTGCTCGGATCTGATCGTCGCGACCGCCGACAGCTCGATCGGGATGGGCGGCCCCGCGATGATCGCCGGCGGCGGGCTGGGCGATGTCGCGCCCGATGACGTCGGCCCGATCTCGGTGCAGTCACCCAACGGGGTCGTCGACGTGGTCGTCGCCGACGAAGAAGAAGCCGTCGCGGTCACCAAGCGCCTGATCGGATACTTCCAGGGCAGCACACCGCCCGGGCAGGCCGCCGACCAAATCTCTTTGCGCACAGTCATTCCCGAGCGGGCACGGCGCGCGTACCCGATCAAGCCGATCATCGAGACGCTCGCCGACGTCGACTCCGTGACGTTCCTGCGGGAGAAGTTCGCACCAGAGATGGTCACCGCGCTGGCCCGGATCGAGGGCCGCCCCGTCGGGGTCATCGCCAACAACACGATGGTGATGGCCGGGGCGATCACCGCGGCGGCGGCCGACAAAGCGGCGCGCTTCCTGCAGCTGTGCGACACCTTCGGCCTGCCCGTCGTCTCGCTCATCGACTGTCCCGGCTACATGGTCGGACCGGCCGCCGAAGCCGAGGCGCTGGTACGGCGTGCATCGCGGATGCTGGTCGCCGGGGCGGCGATTCGGGTGCCGCTGGTGGCGGTGATCCTGCGCCGCGGCTACGGACTGGGCGCGCAGGCGATGACCGGCGGCAGTCTGCACGAACCGCTGCTCACGGTGGCGTGGTCGGGTGCGCACCTCGGCCCGATGGGCCTCGAGGGCGCGGTGCGGCTCGGCATGCGCAAGGAACTGGACGCCATCGAGGACGACGCCGAACGGGAACAGCGGGTCCGCGAGGCCACCGCGGCGATGGAGGAGAACGCCAAGGCGCTCAACGCCGCGGTGATGTTCGAGGTCGACGATGTCATCGACCCGGCGGAAACGCGCGGCCTGATCGCCGCGACGCTGACCACTGCGGCGGCGCGCGGCGAACTCCCGCCGCTAAGGCGGTTCGTCGACACCTGGTAGGGCGGCTGGGCGATAGGGTGTGAACCTGTGCGCGTCCTCGTGATCGGATCCGGTGCCCGCGAACATGCCCTGCTTCTGGGCCTGCGCAAAGACCCCACAGTCGACTTCCTGGCCGTCGCGCCCGGCAACGCCGGGACGGCGGCGGTCGCCGAGCAGCACGACGTCGACGTCACCTCTGCCGAGGCCGTCACCGCGCTGGCCCGCACGCTGGCTGTCGACCTGGTGATCATCGGGCCCGAGGTGCCATTGGTGCTCGGCGTGGCCGACGCCGTGCGCGCCGCGGGCATCGCCTGCTTCGGCCCGTCCAAGGAGGCCGCCCGCATCGAAGGCTCCAAGGCGTTCGCCAAGGACGTGATGGCCACCGCCGGCGTGCGGACCGCCGGCAGCGAGACCGTCGACAACCCCGCGCACCTCGATGCCGCGCTGGACCGCTTCGGTCCCGCCGCCGGCCAGCCCGCCTGGGTGGTCAAGGACGACGGGTTGGCCGCGGGTAAAGGTGTGGTGGTCAGCGCCGACCGTGACGCCGCCCGCGCGCATGCCGCCTCGTTGCTGGATTCCGGGCATCCGGTATTGCTGGAGTCCTTCCTGGACGGACCCGAGGTGTCGCTGTTCTGTCTGGTCGACGGGGCTACCGTCGTTCCGCTGCTGCCCGCCCAAGACTTCAAGCGCGTCGCTGACAACGACGCCGGGCCCAATACCGGTGGGATGGGCGCATATTCACCGCTGCCCTGGCTGTCTGCGGAGGCGACCGCTTCGATCGTCAGCGGCGTCGTGGAACCCGTTGCCGCCGAACTGGTTCGCCGAGGCTGCCCGTTCTCGGGCTTGCTGTATGCGGGGCTGGCGATGACGTCAGCCGGCCCGGCGGTGGTCGAATTCAACTGCCGTTTCGGTGATCCCGAGACCCAGGCCGTGCTGGCGCTGCTCGAATCCCCGCTGGGCCAGGTGCTGTACGCGACGGCCACTGGAACCCTGGCCGACTTCGGCCCGCTGCAGTGGCGTGACGGGTACGCCGTCACCGTCGTGGTGGCAGCCGAGAACTATCCCGGCCGACCCCGCGTCGGTGACGTCATCACCGGCTCGGAGGCCGACGGCGTGCTGCACGCGGGCACTACGCGCCGCGACGACGGTGCCGTCGTCTCCTCGGGTGGGCGGGTGCTGTCGATCGTCGGCGCGGGTGCCGACCTGGTGGCAGCACGCGAAGCCGCGTATCGAACCCTCGGATCGATTCGCTTGCCCGGCAGCCATTTCCGCACGGATATCGCGCTGGCGGCGGCCGAGGGGCGGATCACGCCAGTTTGACGGGCAACCGCTTCACGCCGTGAATGACGTTGCTGTGCAGGTATTCCGGTTCGCCTACCTCGACCTCGGGCAGCCGGGTGAGCAGCTGATGGAACAGGTGCCGAAGCTCGGTCCTGGCCAGGTTGGCGCCGAGGCAGAAGTGCGGCCCGCCGCCGCCGAACCCGAAGTGCGGGTTGGGTGCTCGGGTGATGTCGAACTCGCCGGGCCGGTCGAACACGGCCTCGTCGCGGTTGGCTGAACAGTAGAACAGCGCCACCTTCTCGCCGGCCTTGATCGCCGTGCCCGCAAGCTCGGTGTCCACCGTGGCATGGCGGGCGAAGTTGAGCACAGGGGTGGCCCAGCGGATGAACTCTTCGGCGGCCGGAGCGATCCGGGCATCGAAATCCTCGAGCAGCCAAGCCTTCTGGGCCGGATGATCGGCGAGAGCCTTGAACGCATGCGAGGTGGTCTGCTTGGTGGTGTCGTTACCCGCCGCGGCCAGCAGCACCATGAACGACCCGATCTGGATGTCGGTGAGCCGTTGCCCGTCGACCTCGCCGTTGACGATGCTGGTCATCAGGTCGTCGTGCGGCTCGCGGCGGCGCAGCTGGGCCAGCTCGATGCCTGAGCTCGTCAGGATGCCGATCTGGGTCAGGGCGTGCGTGGCCCGCTCTTCGAAGCTGGCGTAGTCGTCGTCGGTGGCGCTGAACAGGCTCTCGGCCGCATACGCCACCGCTTCCTGGTCGGCAGGCGCGATGCCGATCATGTCCGACACGGTCCGCATCGGCAGCTTGGCCGAGCATTCGGCGACGAAGTCGATTTCCTCGCCGTCGCGCAGCTTTTCGATCAGCCGGTCGACGATGTCGGCCGCGTTGGCCTGAATCTGGGCCTCGATACGGCGAACCTGCTTCGGAGTGAATGTCGCGCTGATCAACCGTCGATACAGTGTGTGCTCCGGTGCATCCATGGCCAGGAAGAAGCTGGTGGCCTGCTGCACTTCGGCGGGAAGGGGGTCGACGCTCATGCCCAGCGCCGAGCTGAAGGTCTCCGTGTGCTGGCTGACGTACTTGATGTCGGCGTGCCGGGTGATCGCCCAGTACCCGGTCTCATCATGCGGGAAGACCGACGACACCGGTGCGTGCCAGGACAGTCCGTCGGCGGCCCGCAGCTGCGCGAACGTGCGGTCGCGGGTGGCGAAATCGGCGGTCCAGAAGTCCGGTGCCGAGATGTCCAGCGGGTGGTACGGCCGCGGGGACAGCGGCGGGCTCTCGACGGTCATGATCTCCTCGGTGGCGCTTCCGAAAGGCTTATCGAATGGCTGACAGTAATACGGACTGTAGACAATTCCAGAACGGGAGACAATCATGGCCGACGTGACACCGGACCGCGGTGCGGCGTTCAAGGCCGAGCGCGCCGACATGCTGGCCTTCTGCGGCGGTCTCGAGCCGGCCGAATGGCGGATGGACAGCCGTGCGGAGGGCTGGCGCATCCACGACGTCGTCGCGCACATGGGCACCGGCTGCAGGGCGATGTTCAGCCCCGCCGCGGCAAAAATGATGCGCACCAACGATATCGAGGCGGCCAACGATCTGCTGGTCGATACTCGACGGGATCGGTCCGCGCCAGAGGTCCTTGCCGAGTACCGACGCTGGAGCGGGGTCGCCGCCGCGATCTTTCCGGTCATGGCCCGCCCGCCGCTCGGCGGCGTGCAGGTGCCGCTGGCCGAGCTGGGCCGGTTTCCGCTGCGGGTTCTCACCGGCGCGATGGTCTTCGATCACCACACCCACCTGCGTCACGACATGGCGCCGGCGTTGGGACGACCCGCCCCGGGTACCGATGCCAACCGGATGGCCGTCGTCCTGGAATGGATGATGGCGGTGCTCGCCAACCAGCTGCGGGCGTCGGCCGCGGCGTCGTTGGATCGTCCGCTGGCGATCACGCTGACCGGACCCGGCGGCGGAACCTGGCGTGTGGCGCCCGGCGGCCCGGTCACGGTGGGCTCAGCCGACGGTTCGGCCGCGCAGATCACCGGTGTGGCGTGCGAGTTTCCGGAGTGGGGAACCCGGCGCGCGAGCTGGCGCGACCGCGACGTGCGGATCAGTGGCGACGCCGACTACGCGAGGGCGTTCCTGGACACGGTCAACGTCGTCTAGGCCGTCAGAAGTGGTGCCATCCAAGCGATCTCGCCGGGCAGCTGCGAGCTCCAGTAGCCGCCGTCGTGTCCGCCGGGGGAGAAGCCGCCCGCGGGGGGATGGGGCAGCTGGGCGATGAACTGCTTGGTCGCCCCATAGAACGGATCGCTGTCGCCGCAGTCGATCCGGATCGGGATCTGGGCCAGAGCGGGCAGGCCGAACACATTGTTGGCGGCGAAGTCGTCGGGACCGTCGAACGCGCCGTCGGCCGCCGCGCCGGATGTCGTCCACAGCGCCGGGCTGACCGCGGTGATGGCCGCCGTGCGGGCCGGGCCGAGCCGGGCGCCCAGCAGCAGCGCGCCGTAGCCGCCCATCGACCAGCCGATGAAGGCGACTCGCGAGGTGTCCAGGCCCTGTCCGCCGAGCATCGGGATCAGCTCGTCGAGAACCATGGCTCCCGAGTCGTCGCCGGAGGCGCGCTTGTGCCAGTACCCGTCCCCGCCGTCGACGGCGACCACCGCGAACGGGGGAAGCCCGGCATTGACGGCCTGCGCCAAGCCCTGCTCGACCCCGCCCGCCATCACGCCGGCCGCATTCTGCCACCGGCCGTGCAGGGCGATGACCGGCCGCAGCGGCGCGGTCTGTCCGGGCGGGCGGGCGATCGCCCAGTTCGTGTTGATACCGCCGCGCGCGGCCGACACGAACGATCCGGTGACCATCGTGGGAGCGGGGGCACCTGCCGGCGCCGGCTCCAGCGGGGCCGGTGGCAGCAGGGGAGCGCCGACACCGGTCATCGCAATGTCGGGGCCAGCAAGTTGTGCGGCGGGTTCGAGGACGCGGCCGGCGGCGACGGCACCGGCGGCGCCTGCCACCACTCCGGCGCCGAGTCGCAGGACCGCGCGACGGCTCAGGTTCGCCATTCGGCACATCATGCCATCGCGGGCCATTCAGCCTAGTGCGAGGTCAAAGCGACGTTAATGATTCGGTGAAAGAGCGATGTGCCGTCGACGCTGCTGGCAGCATTGCTGAACATGACGGCAGCGATGACTCCCAAGGGGGAGCGACGACGGTATGCGCTGATCAGCGCTGCCGCCGAGCTGCTGCGCGAAGCCGGATTCGAGGCCGTGCGCCATCGGGCGGTGGCCCGTCGCGCGGGCCTGCCGCTGGCGTCGACCACCTATTACTTCTCCTCGCTCGACGATCTGGTGCACAAGGCCGTCGAGTACATCTGCGCGGTCGAGACCGCCCAACTGCGGGCACGGGTCGACGCATTGCCGCGCCGGCGCCGCGGTGCCGAAGCGATCGCCGACGTCCTGGTGGACCTGCTGGTCGGTGACGCGGACGGCGAGGCGAGCAGCGAAGAATTGATCTCCCGCTACGAGCGCTACATCGCCTGTGCCCGCCAGCCCGAACTGCGCGAAATCCAGCGCCGGCTGCTGCAACAGCGGGTCGATGCCGTGGTGGAAGCCATCACTCGCTCGGGACGCAACATGCGGGTCGACCTGGTGACCGCGCTGGTGAACGCCGTCGACGGTGCCGTGGTCTCGGCGCTGGTGAGCGACGGGGACGGCCCCCGCGAACTGGCCAGGACCACGCTGATGGATGTGATCGACGTCTTGGCGCCGATCGATGAGCGCACCATGCGGGTCTGAGCGGTTACGTTCGAAGACATGGATTTCTCCGGGCTGGCCCGGCCGGCGACGGAACTGCTCGATGGCGTGATGGACCGGGCGTTGTTCGGCTATACCAAGATCGGCTCGGGGTTGCGCAAGCAGTGGTGGGCGGCCGACGCCGGACCGCAGGCGCTGCTGGGCAAGCGGGTGCTGATCACCGGGGCGACTGCGGGTATCGGTCTGGCGATGGCACGGTCATTTGCCGAGCTCGGGGCTACCGTGCACCTGCTCGGCCGCAACCCCGCAAAGGTGGATCGCTGCGCGGCGGAGATCCGGGACTCGGTCGCCGATGCCCATGCTGTGGCGGAGGTCTGCGATGTCTCCGACCTGGACGCGGTGCGGCGCTGGACGGCCGACTTCGCCAACCGCGTGCCCGCCCTGAGCGGGCTGGTGCACAACGCCGGGCTGATGCCCAAGGAGCGTGTGCTCTCCCCGCAGGGCCACGAAGTACAGCTGGCCACCCACGTGCTCGGCCCGCATCTGATCACCGAACGCCTGCTGCCGCTGTTGCGGGCGGCGGGTGGCGCGTCGGTGGTGTTCGTGTCGTCCGGCGGTATGTACAGCTCGCCGCTGGTGGTCGACGATCTGGAGTCCCGGCGCGGGTACAGCGGCGTACGGGCTTACGCGCGCACCAAGAAGATGCAGGTGGTGCTCGCCGACTCGTGGTCGCGTCGGCTGGCGGGCACCGACATCCGGGTCGAGAGCATGCATCCCGGCTGGGTCGACACACCCGGGGTGGCCGAGTACCTGCCCCGCTTTCGTGCCGTCACCCGGCCACTGCTGCGTGATGTGGCCGACGGTGCCGACACCGCGGTGTGGCTGGTGGCCACGCGGCCAGAGTCCAAGGCGGGGCACTTCTGGCATGACCGCAGCCAGCGGCCGTCGACGTTCGGGTGGCAGCGCCACGAGAACCCGGTCAAGGTGCGCCGCTTCCTGGAGCAAGTCAGCCGACTGACCGGAACCTCGGAATCCTGGTCGGGCCTACGTGCCTGAAAGTAGCTATGCCGCAAGGCATTACGTTGATTTCGGCGTCCCGTTCAGTCGCTGGAGCCGGGTCTGCAGCAGCGCCTCCCGATGCGCGTTGCCCGCCAGCCCGACGTAGCGGTCGGCGAACGTGGCCAGCAGGGCGTCGTCCAAGCGACGCACCGCACCCGCGGGGAAGCGGTAGTCCATCTTCTCGTTGACGGCATCGGTGTCGAGATTGGTCAGCAGCTCCTCGAGGGCGTCGAGGGTGAGGATGCCCAGTTCGCCGAGCAGGTCGGAAATCCATGCGTAGTGCTCGGTTCGCGACCAGCCGGCTTCGGGAAAGCGGTGCCCCAGATAGGTGGCCAGCACCGGTGTCGCGATGCCAACGCCCGCGACGGTCGGGGTGCGGTCGTCGGCCATCGATGCCCGCAACCGATCGCGGATCTCGGTGAACTCGCGGTCGGCCAGCTCGAGCAGCCCCGCCGCGAGCGTGAAGCGGCGGTCGAGCTCGGCTGCATCCTGCTCGGGGACCGTGCCCTTGTACCGGATGTCGTGCTCGAACTCCGCCCACGCGTGCTGCAGGACGGTGCGGATCTGGACCGACGCCGGCTGGGACTCGCCCTCGATGGCGACCAGCATGTGCCTGCTGGCGTAGCCCCAGCGGCCCTCGCGGGCGGTCACCTGTCCCATGTCGAGGTCGGCCAGCACGTTCATCTCACCGGCCAGCACGGTGCCGACGGCGGTGACGTCCTCGCGCAGGTAGGTAATGACCCGCAGGCCGACCTGGTCGGTGATCTGCGTTGACGGGTCGGTGTAGAGCCGCTGCCCCTGACTGCTGCGATCGGCTTTGGCCGCGAACGACGCGACGCTCTTGGTGCGGGCCGTCACGCTGAGGTAGTTGATGCCCGCGTCGTCCAGCAGGCGCTTCACCAACGCCAGGTAGTGCTCGGTGGTTTCTTTCAGGGCAGGCCGCCGCTCGGCGTAGCGGGCCACGGCGTCGCTGACGACGCCGGGTGTCGGTTCCGGCGGAGCGGGCGTCAGGTCTGCCGGGAGGGTCGGCGTGACGATGTACCCGGTTGCGAAGTCACCGTAGACGGTCACCGCCGCCGGCCGGCGCGTCGCGAAAAGCCCGACGTAGGCGCACACCACGGCGTCGACCGGGTCCTCGGCGCGACGGAGATCGCTTTTGCGTTGCGCCGTCTCGACCGCGGCGCGCATGGCGATCCAGTCCGGGTGATCGCCGACCCGAAGCGGCACCGTGGCCTGGGCGAGCCGTTCGATCTCATCCATCAGACGCAGCAACTCGGTGCGCAGCTGCGTGAGGGTGCGGCCCGGCTTGTTCTTGTACTTCAGCGTGCGGCCGAGCCGGAACAGCACAACGGTGGCCGGATGCGGGTAGACCTCGATCGCCCGCCGGGTTGCCCGCGATTGCGGGTCCATGTCCAGCCCGAGCGCCTCGGCGATCCGGGCGCCCCGTGGCGTATCGGCGAATTCGGGCTTTCCCATGTTCGACGGGTGCGCGCCTGCCTCGAATTTCGCGAAGTCGCGGTTCAAGTCCGTCTCACAGCCCCGCTGGCCGGTCGGGTTGTTCACCACCAGTGGCGCATCGATGGCGACCAGACAGTCTCCGTCCACAAACGGTCGCACCTCGTCGAGGATGCTCGAATCGTCTTGCGCGCTAGCGATATGGACGAGCCGGCCGTCGCCGTCGAGTACCGCGACTCCGGTCGGCTTGCGTTCACCCCAGGCCAGATCCAGGCCGACAAAGTGCATGCGTCTACCTTGCCGTACCAGGGCCGTAAGCTGTTGGGTTGTGACAATCCCCAATGTTTTGGCCGGGCGGTACGCCAGCGCGGACATGGTCGCGATCTGGTCGCCGGAGGCCAAGATCGTCGCCGAGCGCAAGCTGTGGCTCGCGGTGCTGCGTGCGCAGTCCGAGCTCGGCGTTGCCGTGCCCGCTGGCGTGATCGAGGACTACGAACGCGTGCTCGAAGAGGTCGACCTGGCCTCGATCGCCGCGCGTGAACGCGTCACCCGCCACGACGTGAAGGCCCGCATCGAGGAGTTCAACGCGCTGGCCGGCCACGAACACGTGCACAAGGGCATGACCAGCCGCGACCTCACCGAGAACGTCGAGCAGCTGCAGATCCGCCGGTCGCTGCAACTGGTGCACGCCCACGGCGTGGCCGTCGTGGCGCGGCTGGCTGAGAGTGCGGTGCTGTATCGCGAGCTGGTGATGGCCGGCCGCAGCCACAATGTCGCCGCCCAGGCCACCACGCTGGGTAAGCGGTTCGCCTCGGCCGCCGAGGAGACGCTGATCGCGCTGCGCCGCGTCGAGGAACTGATCGAGCGCTACCCGCTGCGCGGCATCAAGGGGCCGATGGGTACCGCCCAGGACATGCTCGACCTGTTCGACGGCGACGCCGACCGACTGGCTGAGCTGGAACGCCGGGTCGCCGAATTCCTGGGTTTCAACGCCGTTTTCACCAGCGTCGGGCAGGTGTACCCGCGCTCACTCGACCACGACGTGGTGTCGGCGCTGGTTCAGCTGGGAGCCGGCCCGTCGTCGTTCGCGCACACCGTGCGCCTGATGGCCGGCCACGAGCTGGTGACCGAAGGCTTCGCGCCGGGGCAGGTCGGCTCGTCGGCGATGCCGCACAAGATGAACACCCGCAGCTGCGAGCGGGTCAACGGCCTGCAGGTGATCCTGCGTGGCTACGGCTCGATGGCCGCGGAATTGGCTGGCGCGCAATGGAATGAAGGCGACGTGTTCTGCTCCGTGGTGCGCCGGGTCGCGCTGCCGGACGCATTCTTCGCCATCGACGGGCAGATCGAGACGTTCCTGACGGTGCTCGACGAGTTCGGCGCCTATCCGGCGGTGATCCAGCGCGAGCTCGATCGCTACCTGCCGTTCCTGGCCACCACCAAAGTGCTGATCGCCGCCGTGCGGGCCGGTGTCGGCAGAGAGACCGCGCACGAGGTGATCAAGGAACATGCGGTTGCCGTGGCGCTGGCAATGCGCGAAAAGGGCGCCGAGCCAGACCTTTTGGATCGATTGGCCGCCGACGACCGGCTGCCGCTGGACCGGGCCGCACTCGATGCCGCGCTGGCGGACAAGCAGGCCTTCAGCGGAGCGGCGGCAAGCCAGGTCGACCAGGTGGTAGCCGCCGTCGAAGAACTGGTCAGTGCCTACCCGGACGCCGCCAAGTACGCTCCCGGCGCGATTCTGTAGACCGGTGTCACATCACGGCGTGCCCGGCATCGACCGGTAGTGCAACGCCGGTGATGTAGCGCGCCTTCGGGCTCGCCAGGAAGACGACGGCGTTCGTGACGTCTTCGGACTCGACGAACGGAACGGGCAGCAGATTCGCCGACAGCGCGGCGCCGTTGGGATTCTCCTGGAACGTGCGGAGGGTGTGGTCGTTGAGGATCATCGGGGTGCCTACGCCGCTGGGGTGCACGGTGTTCACCCGAATGTTGTGCTGGGCATAGGCATTGGCCGCCGAGCGCATCAGCCCGACCACGCCGTGTTTGGCCGCGGCGTAGGCGAACATCGCCGCGCTACCGTCGCCGCCCTTTCCGACCAGACCCTGTGCCGAGCTGGTCAGGATGATCGAGCCGCCGCGTCCCTTACGGATGATCGACGGCACGGTCGCCACGATCGTGTGCCAGACGCCACCCAGATTGGTGTCGACGATGTCGCGGTACAGCTGTTCGTCGGCCGGATCCTTGAGCCCGATCGCCACCACTCCGGCATTGGCCACGACGATGTCGATATCGCCGAGCGTGTCCACGCCGCTGTCTACTGCCGCGGTCAGGGCCGCGAGGTCGCGGACGTCGGCGACCACCGGCACAACCCGCCGGCCCTGCGCCTCGACCAGCCGGACGGTCTCGTCGAGATCCTCCTTGGTGGCCAGCGGATAGGGAATCGAGTCGATGTCTGCGCAACGGTCGATGGCGATGATGTCGGCGCCCTCGGCGGCCAGCGCCACGGCGTGGCTCCTGCCCTGACCGCGGGCTGCGCCGGTGACTACTGCGACGGTGTCGGTGAGGTCTGCCACGACGCGGACTCTAACCGATCCTTCGCCGACTGTGAGAAGCTTCGGAGAGCGATGGCGAAACCCAAAGGTGCAGCGTCGGCCAACTCCTCGTTCCTCGGTCGGCCGGTCGGCGCCAACAGTGAAGAGACGAGGCAGCGGATCCTCGAGGCGACCATGCGCTGCGTCGCGGAGGTGGGCTACTCCAAGACGACGATCCGCGAGATCGCCCGCCAGGCGAAGATGACCAGCGGCAGTCTCTACCACTACTTCCCGAACAAGGCCGAACTCGTGAAGGCCACCTTCGACGAGGTTGCGACCATCGCCGTTCCCCGGCTCGAACAGGCCGCCGAGCAGAACGCCACCACGCTCGACAAGCTGATGGCCGTGCTCGACGAGAGCGTGCGGGTGATGCGGGATTACCCGCTGGCGGTCGCCTTCGATCGCGCCATCCGCGCCGAAAGCCCGCAGCACCTCCACCTCGCCGAGACCAGCGACACCCGATTCGTCGCACTGCGCAACCTGATCCGCGACATTCTCGAGCAGGGTGTCCACGACAAGGAGCTGGGCAGCGGCGTCGACGTGGAGAGCGCCGCCAACGCCGTCTACATGGTGTTCCGGGGTCTGAACGAATACGCCGCCAGCGCACCGCCACCCGAGGAGTACCTCGCCACCGTTGCCGCGCTCAAACAGCTTCTGCGGGGCCAGCTTTTCGACTACAGCCGGTAGAACGCCCGGGCGTTCGCGTCGAGAACCGCGTCGGCGAGGTCGGCTCCGACGGCGCTGGCGACCCGGTCGATATCGCTGTCCTGGAACGGGACCGCTGCGCGGGTGGAGGGTAGATCGCTGCCGAAGATCAGCGCGGCGGGATTCACCCCGACGATCGCGCGCATGAGGGCGTCGGGATCGGTGACGCTGATGCGGCCGAAACCCGTTGCCTTGACCACGGTTCCGGCTTCGACCAAGCGCAGTAGCGGCCCCGCGTCATCCGACATCCCGAGGTGGTCGACGCTGACCCGGGGCAGGGCAGCCAGCATGGGCTCCAGTTCGGGCAGGTCGGCGGCGTCGAGATAGAACTCGGAATGCCACCCGGCGACCTCATGTACCCGGCGGGCCAGAGTGTCGACATCGTCCAGGGTTGCCGACCCGCCGCGATACAGATTGAAGCGCACCGCGCGAACACCGGCCCGGTCCAGCGCCACGATGTCGTCGTCTGCGGTGTCGACCGCGATCTGGGTGACGCCCACAAAGCCTGGGCCCAATTGCGCCAGAGCCTCTTTCAGATACTCCTGATCAAATGCCTGAAATGACCCGCTGACCACAGCACCGCCGGTGACCTGTAGTG
Organism: Mycobacterium sp. BK086; assembly: GCA_004362315.1. Taxonomy (GTDB): domain Bacteria; phylum Actinomycetota; class Actinomycetes; order Mycobacteriales; family Mycobacteriaceae; genus Mycobacterium. Next base: position 231,443 of record SNWL01000004.1, on the reverse strand, counting down.
CGTGGACACGATGCAGGTAGTCCGCGGCCGTGAACGGATCGGGCAGGTAGCCAATGTTGGGCACCAACGGGAATCGCGGGTCGATGATGTGGAAGTGCGCATCGAAAACGCTCACGTGCCCGACTCGATGAAATCGGCGCAGCGTTCGCCGACCATGATGGCCGGGGCGTTGGTGTTGGCCCGCGGGATACACGGGAACACCGACGCATCGGCGACCCGCAATCCTTCGACCCCGCGTACATTCAGCTTCTCGTCCAAGACGCTGTCGGCCTCGGTGCCCATGGCGGCCGAGCATGCTGGGTGGCCGGTGGTCGCCACCGAACTCCGCAACCAGGCCTCGATCTGGGCGTCGGTCACGACGTCGGGACCGGGATTCAGTTCGGCGGTGACGACCGAGCCGAACGGCTCGGTGGCGACGATCTCTCGCGTACGTCGCACCACCCGGATGAACGCCTGCACGTCATCGGGGTGAGCCAGGGTGTTCAGCCGGATCTCCGGTGCGGCATGGGGATCCGGCGACTGTGCCAGCACGGTGCCCCGGCTCTTCGGCGTCCAGTAGGACTGCAGCACCGACGATGCGCGGCGCAGTTCCTGCTCCATGGCCACCAGGTTCACGTAGCTGGGGGAGTGGATCAGCTGGAAGTCCGGAGCCGGAAGGTCCGGGTGCGACCGGACGTGTGCGAGCGCCTCCATCGCGTTGCTCGTCATCTTTCCCGTGCGGCGAAACAGCCAGCGCAGCAGCCACTGTGGCTTCTGGGCGTCGGATAGACCGACGAAACCGGGATGCACGTCCCAGCTCATCGCCGCCGCGGGGTGGTCGGTGAGATTGGTTCCCACCAAGGGGCTTTCGACGACCGGCGCGATACCGACGGCACGCAGATGCTCGGCCGCACCGATACCGGACAGCTGCAGCAATTGAGGTGTCCCGTAGGCGCCGGCGGCGAGGATCACCTCCCGGTCGGCCCCGGCAATGTGGCGCTGCCCCTTGCGTTCGTACTCCACGCCGACCGACCGCCCGTCACGCAGCACCACCCGGTGCACGAGCGCTCCGGTGACCACGGTGAAATTCGAACGGCGCCGTGCGGCAGGAAGATACGCCCGCGCGGTATTCCAGCGCTGGCCCTTCCAGACCGTCACCGGCGCGATGGACGTGCCGTCGAGATCCGGTCCACCGAGATCCTCGTTGGCCGACACGCCCGCGGCCCGGGCGGCGGCCACCCACCGGGTGGACGTCACGTCGGGCTCGGCCAAGCGGGTCACCCGGATCGGCCCGGAAGTCCCGTGCGCGGGCCCGCCGAGGTAGTGCGACTCGATGCGGCGGAACACCGGCTCGACGTCGGACCAGCCCCAGCCGGGCAGTTGCCAGCCGTCATAGTCGAGCTGGGTGCCCCGCACCCAGACCATCGCATTCATCGAACTCGTGCCGCCCAGCACCCGCCCTCTGGGCTGAGGGATGACGCGGCCGTCGCACGCGGGCTCGGGTACCGAGTGAAAGTCCCAGTCGGTCGGGCCACCCATCTGCGCGGCGAAGGCCAGTGGCGCACGGACGGTCAGCCGCCGATCCGATCCGCCCGCCTCCAGCAGCAGGACGCGGGAGGTGCCGGCGGCCAGACGCCCGGCCAGCGCGCAGCCCGCCGAACCCGCACCGACGACGATGTAGTCGTAGTCGGGCACTAGCCTTCCGCGCTGATTGCGTGCTCGGGGCAGTCCTGCACGGCCTTGACGACGAGATCTTTGTACTGGTCCGGGATCTCGTCGAGCACCACCTCGGCGTAGCCGTCAGCGGTCCAGGCGAACACGTCGGGGCACGTCGACACGCAGTCGCCGTGCCCGGCGCAGCGGTCGGAATCGACAGCGGCCTTCATCGGTTCCCCAATCGTCAGATCTCGACACCCTCGTAGCTGGCGAGCATATCGGGATCGGGCAGCGCCATTTGCAGATATACGTCGATACGAGTGATCTTTCCCGCCGCGTCGAATTCGTAGACCGACACCGAGTTGACCGAGTTGCTGAAATCGCCGATTCTGCTGCGCTCTTCGAGCTCCAGGAAGACCACGTTCCCGGCCTCGGTGACCCGCTTGAACTCCGACTCCCACTCCGATGACGTCGCCCAGTTGGTCAGGAAGCCGACGTACTCGGCCCAGTTCATCACCTCTTTGAAATTGCCGACCCGGACGAAGTTCTCGGTATCGATCAGCTCGGCCAGCGGCGCCCAGCTGTCCGCCGTGAACCCCGGTCGCTTGGCCTCGTCGACCAACCGTTTCATCAGCACGCTGTAGTCGAGCACGCTCTGGGACAACGTCATCAGACGGTCAATCCCTCTTCGGCCAGCCGGCGCTCCAGCGCGTCGGTGTACTCGTGGGTGCCGTGGAACGGTCCGTGTACACCGATCGCGACATCGAGGAAGTCGCTGTACTCGCTGTTGACGTGCGTCTCCCACCGCATGACTTCGCCGTCGTCGTTGGTGTCGACGAAACTGTATGAGTAGAAGCCCATTACGGTGCCGTCGGCCTTATTGGTGCCCTGCCAGCGGGTCTTCATCACGAAGCCGTTGTCGGCAGGCCAGTGCCGGAAGTCGACGGGCTTCCAGTCCGGGAACCGCAGCGAGTACACCTTGGCCTCCATGGTCGAGGCGCGGGCGGACTCCTCGGGGAATTCACTGAGCTTGAACGCCTCGTCGCCGGTGAAGTACGGCGACGCGTACATGCAGTCCGGATGGAATTTCCATACCTCCACGAACTTCTCGCCGTCCTGCACGCCCTGGCGCAGGTAGGCGTCGCCGTAGGCATGGGCCATCCGGGTGTGCAGGGCGATGCGGTCTTCGAGTTTCACGGGGTGCCTTTCTGCGACAGGTACCTGTCGACGACGGAGTGGAAGTGCGCGATCACGACTTCTTCTTTGACCAAAGTCATGTGGTCCAACTTGGTGTTGCGAAGCCCCAACTGCTGGCGTGGCATCTGCACGTAATCCTGGTGCAGCGCTTCGAAATACTTGTAGCTGCCGGGCTCGTCGACCTCGATCAGGTCGACCGTGAACTGGTCGCTGATCTCCGGCGGCAGATACATGAAGCTGGCGACGTGCCAGATGCACCGGTTGGGGTCGCCGTCGGGATGCGGGACGGCCATGATGACGTGGCATTCGCCGGCGCGGATGGTCATGAAGAAGTTCGGGAAGAGCGTCCAGCCGTGGTTGTCGCTCATTTGCTCGTCGGTCAATTCGCTGACATCGAGACCCATGCCGGTCAGGGTGTCTCTTGTGGCCTGCTGCAACAGTTTTCGCGCGGTGATGCCGTCAGGGAAATCGACCGAACCGTCCTCGGCGGCATACGGCTTGACGAGTTCTTGGAAGCGCGGGATCACCGCGGCGGTGCCGGGGAAGGTCTCGGGCAGCGCCATGATGCCCTCGACCTGCTTCTCGGCGGTGGCGCCCTGCACCTCGAACGGTGCCATCGCGACGCTGTGGGTCTCGAAGAACCGGTACCGACTGGTCGCCGGATCGATCGCGAGGACCGCCAGCAGCTGGGGGTGGATGCCGTTGATGTGGTAGCCCTCGTCGAAGGCGTCCATCACGACTTTCCAGTTGCAGTCCAGCGATTCGCGAACATTCATCACCGTGACCATCTGGTCGAGGTGATAGGGCGCCAGGATCGCCATGGCCTCGGCACCGATCCAGTCCGCCAGCGGCGCGGCGTCGGGATCGGGGTTGAGGAAAATGAATCCGCCGAACGTGTCGACCGGCACCTCGATGAGCGAATTGTCGTCCTTGTCGAGCGGTCCGGCGTCGGCCTCGCGCAGCAGCCCCTTGAGCTTGCCCTCGAGGTCGTACGACCACAGGTGGTACTGGCAGAGGAATCCGCGCTTGGCGTTGCCGGTGCCCTGGCACAGCACATTGCCGCGGTGCCGGCAGGCGTTGACGAAGCCGCGGAGCTTCTCATCCTTGCCGCGCACGATGACGAACGACTGGTCGTAGATCGTGTAGACCTTCCAGTCGCCGACGTTCGGAAGTTCGTCGACCCGGCCGACGAACTGCCACACCTTCATCCAGAGCAGTTCGCGTTCTCGCGCGGCGTAGCCGGGGGAGGTGTAGCGCTCGGTGCTGATCGTCATGTTGTAGGTCCCGGCGAAGTCGTCGGGACCGGGGGCGTGGTCGACCCAGTGCCCCGGCAGGGCGGTGGACGTCATCAATACCTCCGTGCTCGGATAGTAATCAATCAATTGATTAATTACTGTCCAGCCACGGCGCCCCGGTGTCAAGGTTGCACGCGATTTGGGCGTGATTTCGTTCGCTCAGCGGCGGTTTTCGCGCCGAAATCGCTAAGAGCGCCAGGCGCGGGGGACACCCACTCCGGCCGAGCGCAGTTCGAGTGCGGCCAGCCCGCGGATCGCATACGGGTCCTCCCGCCGCCACGCTCCGACCGGGTCGAAGCTCACCTCGGTGAGCCTGCGCAGCGGCCGGTTGGCCAGCGCCCGCAGTGCGAGCAGCTGCTCACCGGCGGGGGTTCTGGCCAGCATGATGACCGTCCACTTCCGGCGGAAGAACCGGATGCGCAGGAACAGCCAGGGCATGCCGATCGCCAGAATCGGCGGCGCGGCCACCGCGATGCCCAGCAGCACCGCCAGCCAGGAGGCCGTGGTGTCCAGGTTGTGGCCCGCCCCGGCCAGATCGAGCGCGTACTCGCTGGCCGCGCGCAGCGGCTTGGACACCGTGTCGCCGACGAGCGGGATCTTGTGCGCACTGTCGCCTGCCGAGTGCAGATTGTCCGAGATCCCGGTGGCGCCGTCCTTGACCTCCCGGCCCACCTCGGCGATCGTCGCGACCGCCGAATGTACGGCCAGCCCGACGAGCACCCACACGGTGATCCACGACCCGACCAGCAGGTCGCTGAACAACTGAACGAGCAGCCGGCCTGGAGTTGTGGCGTAGGGCAGGAACCGCGATCTCATGGCTCGATCCCAGCACAGTCCCGCCGGGTCAGAGGCCGTTAGGCTGACGCGATGCGCCCTGCTCTGAGCGACTATCCACATCTGGCCAGCGGTAAGGTCCGCGAGATCTATCGCATCGACGACGAGCACCTGTTGTTCGTCGCCAGCGACCGAATCTCGGCCTACGACTACATCCTGGACAGCCTGATCCCCGACAAAGGCCGCATCCTCACCGCGATGAGCGTGTTCTTCTTCGACTTCATCGACGCCCCCAACCACCTCGCCGGTCCGCCCGACGACCCCCGGATCCCCGACGAGGTGCTGGGCCGTGCGCTGGTGGTTCGCCAGCTGGAGATGGTGCCCATCGAGTGCGTGGCCCGCGGCTACCTGACCGGCTCGGGCCTGCTGGATTACCAGCGTGACGGCACGGTCTGTGGGATCGCGCTGCCCCCGGGCCTCGGTGAGGCCAGCAAGTTCGACGAGCCGCTGTTCACCCCGGCGACCAAGGCCGAGCTGGGCGACCACGACGAGAACATCTCGTTCGACCGAACCATCGAGCTGGTCGGGGCCGTGCGAGCCAACCAGATCCGCGAGCGCACCCTGCAGATCTACCTCCAGGCCGCCGACCATGCCCTGACCAAGGGCATCATCATCGCCGACACCAAGTTCGAGTTCGGCGTGGACGCCGACGACCGGGTGGTGCTGGCCGACGAGGTCTTCACCCCGGACTCGTCGCGGTACTGGCCGGCCGACACCTATCAACAAGGTGTCGTGCAGCCCAGCTTCGACAAGCAGTTCGTCCGCAACTGGCTCACTGGACCCGAATCGGGCTGGGACCGTAATGGTTCCGCCCCGCCACCGCCGTTGCCCGACGATATCGTCGAAGCCACTCGTGCCCGCTATATCGAAGCCTACGAACGCATTTCAGGATTGTCGTTCGCCGACTGGATCGGATCCAACCAGTGACTCCTCCCATCGCCAAGCGGGTCGACACCCAGCGCGTCTTCCACGACGATGTGTTCGTCGATCCCTACGAGTGGTTTCGCGAGAAGTCCGATCCGGAGGTCATCGCCCACCTCGAAGCGGAGAACGCCTACGCCGACGAGGCCACCGCCGACCTGGAGCCGTTGCGGCAGAAGATCTTCGACGAGATCAAGGCCCGCACCAAGGAAACCGACATGTCGGTTCCGACCCGGCGCGGCGACTGGTGGTACTACGGCCGCAGCTTCGAAGGCAAGCAGTATGGCGCGCATTGCCGCTGCCCGATCGCCGGTCCGGACGACTGGGATCCACCGGTGTTCGACGAGGGCACCGAGGTCCCTGGCGAGCAGGTGCTGCTCGATGAGAACGTGGAATCCGACGGCCACGAATTCTTCTCGCTCGGCGCATGCAGTGTGAGCCTCGACGGCAACCTGCTGGCCTATTCGGTGGACGTCGTCGGCGACGAGCGGTATACGCTGCGGTTCAAGGACTTACGTACCGGCGAGCTCTATCCCGACGAGATCAAAGGCATCTCATCGGGGGTGACGTGGGCGGCCGACAACGCGACCATCTACTACACGACCGTCGACGACGCGTGGCGGCCCGACACCGTGTGGCGCCACCGACTCGGCTCGAGCGAGCCTGACGAGCAGGTCTTCCATGAACCCGACGAACGGTTCTGGATCGGGATGGGCCGCAGCCGGAGCAACAAGTACGTGATCATCGCCGCCGGCTCGGCGATCACCTCGCAGGTCTGGTTCGGTGACGCGGCCGACCCGAATACCGAGTTCACCAGTGTGCTTCCGCGTCGCGACGGCGTCGAATACTCGGTGGACCACGCGGTCGTCGGCGGTGAGGACAAGTTCCTGATCCTGCACAACGACGGGGCGGTCAACTTCACCCTCGTGGAGGCGCCGGTCACCGATCCCACCGACCAGCGCACGCTGATCGCCGCGCGCGACGATGTGCGCCTGGACGGGGTCGATGTGTTTGCCGACCACCTCGTCGTCAGCTACCGCAGGGAGGCGTTGCCGCGAATCCAGTTGTGGCCCATCGGTGCTGACGGATACGGCACGCCCGAGGAGATCCATTTCGATTCGGAGCTGGCGTCGGCGGGCCTGGCAGGCAATCCCAACTGGTCCACGCCGAAGCTGCGGGTGGGCACCACGTCGTTCGTGACGCCGCTGCGCATCTACGACCTCGACCTGGCCACCGGCGAGCGCACGCTGCTGCGTGAACAGCCGGTGCTGGGCGGCTACCGTCGCGAGGACTATGTCGAGCGGCGGGACTGGGCTGTCGCCGAGGACGGCACCCGCGTGCCCATCTCTGTCATCTACAAGGCGGGTATCGAATTCCCCGCTCCCGCACTGCTATACGGCTACGGCGCGTACGAGTCCTCGGAGGATCCCCGCTTCTCGGTGGCGCGGCTGTCGCTGCTCGATCGGGGAATGGTGTTCGCCATCGCCCACGTCCGCGGCGGCGGTGAGATGGGGCGGCTCTGGTACGAGCACGGCAAGCTGCTGCAGAAGCGGAACACCTTCACCGACTTCATCGCGGCGGCACAGCATCTCGTCGACAGCGGCCTGACCCGGCCGCAGAATCTGGTGGCGCTCGGCGGCAGTGCCGGTGGACTGCTGATGGGAGCCGTCGCGAACCTGGCGCCGCACCTTTTCGCCGGCATCCTCGCGCAGGTGCCGTTCGTGGATCCGCTCACCACCATCCTGGATCCGTCGCTGCCGCTGACAGTGACCGAATGGGACGAGTGGGGAAACCCGTTGGAGAACAAGGACGTCTACTTCTACATGAAGTCCTATTCCCCGTACGAGAACGTCGAGGCCAAGGAGTATCCGGCGATCCTGGCGATGACATCGCTCAACGACACCCGGGTGCTTTACGTCGAGCCTGCGAAGTGGGTTGCCGCACTGCGGCATACCAAGACCGATGGGCATCCGGTGCTGCTGAAGACGCAGATGGCCGCCGGCCACGGCGGGATCAGCGGACGCTACGAACGCTGGAAGGAAGCCGCCTTCCAGTACTCGTGGCTGCTGGCCACCGCGGGTGCTTGCTAATGTCAGCCACATGAGTCTGACCGACATCCCGCTCACCACGCTCGCCGGCGCGCCCACCTCGCTGGCCGACTACGCCGACCGCGCGGTCCTCCTGGTCAACGTCGCTTCCAAGTGCGGCCTCACCCCGCAGTACGAGGCCATGGAGAAGCTGGCCCGCGACTACGCAGATCGCGGCCTGGCCGTGATCGGTGTGCCGTGCAACCAGTTCATGGGGCAGGAGCCGGGAACGCCGGAGGAGATTGCAACCTTCTGCTCGACCACCTATGGCGTGACGTTCCCGCTGCTGGCCAAGACCGACGTCAACGGCGCCGACCGGCACCCGCTGTATGCCGAGCTCACCGAGTTCGCCGACGGTGACGGCAAGGCCGGCGACATCCAGTGGAACTTCGAGAAGTTCGTGATCGCACCGGGTGGCACGGTGGTCAACCGATTCCGGCCGCAGACCGCACCCGACGCCCCCGAAGTGGTGGCCGCGATCGAGGCGGTCCTGCCGGGCTGAACCCGGATGGTCGCCTGACATCTTGCTGCCGGACACTGTCCGGACACCTGAAATTGCCACACTGCGAACGTGGCTGGCCAACTCATCGTGTCGATTTCCGGGATCAACGACCGGACGCTGCGCGACGTCAAGGAGTTCTGCGGCGCGCTCGACGGGCGAAAGGTCCCGGCCTCACTCCTCGTCGCGCCCCGGCAGAAGGACGGCTATCGCCTGGAGTCTGACCCCGGCACCATCGGCTGGCTGACCAGCCGGCGGGCCAAAGGTGACGCGGTGGTGCTGCACGGATTCGACGCGGCTGCCACCAAGAAGCGCCGCGGAGAATTCGCGACCCTGCCCGCGCACGAGGCGAACCTGCGGTTGATGGGCGCCGATCGCGTGCTCGAGCACGTCGGCCTGCGGACCCGGCTTTTCGCCGCCCCGGGTTGGACGGTCTCGTCAGGCACTGAGTTCGCGTTGCCGCGCAACGGCTTCCGACTACTCGTCGATCTGCACGGCATCACCGACCTGGTGTCCGGCGAAGCCACCCGCGCACGGGTCGTCGGTATCGGCGAGGGGTTCGTGACCGAACCGTGGTGGTGTCGCACCCTGGTGCTCTCCGCGGAGCGCACCGCCCGGCGCGGCGGCATCGTCCGATTGGCGGTCACCGCAAAGCAACTCGGCAAAGTCGGTCCACGTCAGGCCATGCTCGACGCGATCGATCTGGCCCTCATGCACGGCTGCGCGCCGACGATATACCGCTGGGACGCAGCGGTACCCAGCATCTCAGCGGCCTGAGCCGCTGGCCGTCGTCGCCATCCCGCCGTCGACCGGGATGATCGCCCCGTTCACGTACGAACCGGCGCGGCTGGCCAAGAAGATTGCGATTCCCGCCATGTCGTCGTCGCGGCCGATCCGCCGCATCGGCGAGGACGCGGCGATGGCGTCCCCGAACGCATCGAGCGTGGCAGCCATCATCTTCGACTGGAACGGGCCCGGCGCCACGGCGTTCACCGTGACATGTTGTGGCCCAAGCTCTTTAGCCAGAACACGGGTCAGCTGGTGCACGGCCGCCTTGCTGGCCGAATAGGAGTAGGTGTTCATCACCGGGACGTGGATTCCGTCGATGCTGCCGATGTTGATCACCCGTGCCGGATCGTCCTGCGTGCCGGCCTTACGCAACGCGCCCGCCAATTCCTGCACCATCCAGAACGGCGACTTCACGTTGAGGTCGAGCACCTTGTCCCACGCCGAGGCGGGAAACGTCTCCAGCGGTTCACCCCACGTCGCACCGGCATTGTTGACCAGGATGTGCAGTTCGTCGGTGTCAGCGAGCACTTCGGCGGCCAGCCGTTTGCATTCCTCCTGGCGCGACAGATCCGCCGGAATCGCGCTGATCGACCCGAACTCGGAGAGCTCCTCGACCACCTGCGCGCACTTGTCGGCCTTCCGAGAACTGATGATCACCCGGGCACCCGCCTGCAGCAGGCCGCGGGCGATCATCACCCCGATGCCGCTGCTGCCGCCGGTGACCAGCGCGGTCTTGCCGGACAGCCCGAACAGGTGATCCAAATCCGCAGAACTCATTCAATAGCCTTCCACAACAACAGTTTTCAGAACCGGAACGAATTCTCCTCCGGTAGCACCCGGAAGTCGGTGTCGGTCATCTCGGTGAGCCGACCGTAATAGATTCCGCGAGCCTCCGGAGCCACTATGCCCTGATGGATCGGGACGGCATGCGCCGGTGCCACCGCCCGCAGATAGTCGACTGCTTCGGAAATTCGCATCCACGGTGCGGCGGCCGGTGCGGCCAGCACGTCCACCGGCTCGTCGGGCACGAACAACGCATCGCCGGGATGCATGAGCCGCGCCGGATGGTCGGCATCGCCGACCAGATACGAGATGTTGTCGATCACCGGGATCTCCGGGTGGATGACGGCGTGCCTGCCGCCGACCCCGCGGATGGTAAGCCCCGCGACGTTCAGTGCGTCCCCGACGTGGACCGCGCGCCAGGGCTCACCGAGTTCGGCCGCCGTCGCGGGATCGGCATACAGCACGGCGTTCGGGTTGGCCTCGACCAGCGCGGGAAGGCGTTCACGGTCGGCGTGGTCGGGGTGCTGATGCGTGATCAGGATGGCCGACAACCCGGTCACACCCTCGAAACCATGGGAGAAGTTACCCGGGTCGAACAACAGCGTGGCCCCGTCGAACTCAGCGAGAAGGCATGAATGCCCGAAATGCGTCAGTTCCATGTTTACGATTGTGCGCGCATGGGGAGGCGGCAAAACGTGCGGTTGGCTATCGCGGTGGTGCTGGTGGCCTGCGGGCTTGCCGTCGCACCGCCCGCTGCCGCCGAACCCGACACCTGCCCGCCCAACTGCGACCGCATTCCCGACGCGGCCTGGATCGCGCCGTGGGCGATGCCGCTCAACGCCCGCTACACCTGGCCGCGTCTGTCCGGCGTGGCGGTGACCGCCACCGCGCCCCGATTCCGGTTCGAGGAACTGTGCGGCAGCCCGCCGATGCCACAGGATCCGCGCGTCTATGCCGTCGCGGAACGGGCCACCGTCGTCAATCCCGACGGCCAGTGGCAGCTGCAGGCGACCGTCATGCACTGGCGTGGCGAGACTTGGCGCGGTGGCCAGCTGGCCGACGATGTCTTTCACCACGCCGTGGCCGCCCTGCGATCCTGCCAGCGCACCAACCCGCTGGCCTCACCGTCGCTGACCATCGACCAGAACGACCGGATGGCCGCGGTGATCAGCGGGCCGGTGATCCTGCGCGAGTACGTGGTGGCCAATCCGGCGAACAGCACCGTGACCGAGCTGGCGATGTGGTCGACCGCGCCGCCGCAGACCGCGTGGCCGATGGCCGCCGACGAAACCGTGCTCGATGCCCTGGGCGCGCCGCTGTGCACGGCCTACATCGGGTCGTGCGGATGAGCCGCCGGTAGAGTTACACCGCAACATTCCCCGACGTCAGCAGGAGTGCCTGTGGCCCGTGTGGTGGTCAACGTGATGCCCAAAGCCGAGATTCTCGACCCCCAGGGTCAGGCGATCGTCGGCGCATTGGGCCGGCTGGGACACGCCGGCATCGCAGATGTCCGGCAGGGCAAGCGATTCGAACTCGAAGTCGACGACTCGATCAGCGACGAGGCGCTCGCCGAGATCGCCGAGTCGCTGCTGGCCAACACCGTCATCGAGGACTGGTCGGTCACTCGGGAGCAAGCGTGAGCGCACGGATCGGGGTCATCACCTTCCCCGGCACGCTCGACGATGTCGACGCCGCCCGCGCGGTGCGGCTGGCAGGCGCCGAAGCGGTTAGCCTCTGGCACGGTGACGCCGACCTAAAGGGCGTCGACGCCGTCGTCGTCCCCGGCGGTTTCTCCTACGGCGACTACCTGCGCTGCGGGGCGATCGCGAAGTTCGCACCCGTCATGGGTGAGGTCATCGCCGCCGCGAACAAGGGGATGCCGGTGCTCGGCATCTGCAACGGATTCCAGGTGCTGTGCGAGGCCGGGCTGCTGCCGGGCGCGCTGACCCGCAACGCCGGCCTGCACTTCATCTGTCGCGACGTGTGGCTGACGGTCGACTCGATCACCAGCGCGTGGACCTCGCGGTATGAATCGGGCGCCGAGCTGCTGGTGCCGCTGAAGTCCGGCGAGGGCCGCTACGTGGCCAGCGAAGCGGTGCTCGACGAACTCGAGGGCGAGGGCCGGGTGGCGTTCCGCTATGCCGACAACCCCAACGGCTCGATGCGCGACATCGCCGGCATCAGCTCGGCCAACGGCCGGGTCGTCGGCCTGATGCCGCACCCCGAGCACGCCACCGAGGCGCTGACCGGCCCGTCCGACGACGGGCTCGGCCTGTTCTACTCGGCGCTCGACGCGGTGCTGGCCGCGTCCTAGGCGGTCAGCGCGACCGACGCCTCGGCGGTGTAGCAGAGGAACGTCAGCGTCTCCTGCATGTACAGCTGCACGGAGTCGGCGTCGTGGCTCAGATACCCGATCGCGACATCGGTGCCCAGCTGCAGATCGAAATCCCCGCCGCGGGTGCTCAGCAGGAACGCGCCGTCGATCGCGGGCGCCCAGATGATCTCGCCGTCCACCAGCCGGTTGAGGTGCTCGCGGAGCGGATAGCCGTGCTCGGTGGTCTCGCTGACCTTGGTGTAGGCATCGGCCGACAGCAGCACCGAATACGGGCCGTCCACACCCGCCAACCGCAGCTCCGAGAGCGCCTGGGCGAACACGTCGGGGTACTCGCGGGGATCCTCGGGCAACGCCAGCGCGGGGTTGGAGCTGCAGCTGCGGATGCCGTCGATCGACGCCGCCGAATAGCCCTCGAAGATCGCCCGATCCTCGATGAACGCGAGCTTCTTGGCGGCGTCCTTGACCGGATCCCAGTCCGAATCCTGCGCGCCGCGCTCCACGTCGTCGATCGCGGTGCGCGACACGGTGAACGGGACCCGCAGCCGCACCAGCGGCTTGGACTCGCGAAGGTGCGCCACCACACCCTCGGCCGGCGCCGTCACGTCGCGCAGATGGCCGGTGCTGATCGCGGCCGTCACCGGACCACCCGGCTCGCTGACGTCGACGACGCGGCGACCGGCGATATGCCGCTTGAACGTCCGGGTCGCCTCCAATTCGATTTCGCTCCAAGCCGATTCGGTGATCGGAGCAAGCTCGCGGTAGAGGTTGTTCATCAGGGCTGTCCTTTCAGGCTGCCGATCGCCAATGAGCCGTCGGAGGTGGTGGCAGGTGCCGGGGGAGCTGCTTCGATCTCGCCGGAGCCCGGTCTCGGCGGCGGATCGTTCAGGAAATCGACGATGGGCGTGAAGAACATCGTGCCGGTCAGCGCGGTGGAGAAATCGAGGATCCGGTCGGTGTTGCCGGGCGGATCGCCGAGGAACATGTTCTCCAACATCTTCTCGGTGACCTCGGGCGAGCGCGAGTAGCCGATGTAATACGTGCCGTACTCGCCGGTGCCGATCTCGCCGAACGGCATGTTGGCCCGCACGATTTTGAGCTCGTTGCCGTCGGCGTCCTCGATCACGTTCAGCGCGATGTGGGAGTTGGCCGGTTTCACGTCGTCGGCCATCTCGATGTCCTCGAGCTTGCTGCGGCCGATCACGTTCTCCTGCTCGGTGACCGACAACGAATCCCACGACGACATGTCGTGGACGTACTTCTGTACATGGACATAGCAGCCGCCGGCGAAATCCGGGTCTTCGTCGCCGATCTCGGTGGCGCTCAAGGCCTGTGGGCCGTCCGGGTTCTCGGTGCCGTCGACGAAGCCGAGCAGGTCGCGATTGTCGAAGAACTTGAACCCGTGCACCTCGTCGACGATCGTGATCCCACCTGCCATCGCCTTGACCACCCGGCCGGCCAGTTCGAAGCAGACATCGAGCGTCTCGGCCCGGATGTGGAACAACAGATCACCGGGCGTGGCCGGGGCGTGGTGCCGCGAGCCGTGCAGCTCGACGAACGGGTGCAGATCTTTGGGCCGCGGCCCCGCGAACAACCGGTCCCACGCCTGCGATCCGATCGACGTCACCATCGACAGGTTCTTCGTCGGGTCCCGGAAACCGATCGCCTTGACGAGGCCACCCAGATCGGGCAAGGCGTCGTGCACGGCGGCCTCGCCGCCCTCATTGATCGTGGCCACCAAAAAGATCGCGGCGGGTGTCAGGGGAGCCAGTACCGGTTGAGGTAGCGGGGAGGGCACCATCTGACCCTAACGAAAATGATGTCGGCGATGATGGTGAACATGTCCACAGGCGCCAGTGCGCACGGGTTGTGCGAGTTCATCGACGCGTCGCCGTCACCGTTCCACGTCTGCCACACGGTTGCGCAGCGCCTGAGTGCCGCCGGCTACACCGAACTGACCGAGACCGACCGGTGGCCGGACGGCAGCGGTGGCCGGTACTTCACGGTGCGGGCCGGCTCGCTGGTGGCGTGGAACTCCACAGACCCGGAACTGCCTTTTCGTATCGTGGGCGGCCACACCGACAGCCCCAATCTGCGCGTCAAACAGCATCCGGACCGGGTGGTGGCCGGCTGGCAGGTCGTGGCGCTGGAACCGTACGGCGGGGCGTGGCTCAACTCCTGGCTGGACCGCGACCTCGGGATCAGTGGCCGGCTCTCGGTGCGCGACCCCGGGGCCGCGGGCGGTGTCTCGCACCGGCTGGTCCGCATCGACGACCCGATCCTGCGGGTGCCGCAACTGGCCATCCACCTTGCCGAGGACCGCGCGGCGGTCAAGCTCGATCCGCAGCGCCATGTCAACGCCGTCTGGGGGCTGGGCTCCGAACCTCGGTCCTTCCTGGGCTACGTCGCCGAGTGGGCCGGGGTGGAACCGGCCGACCTGCTGTCCGCCGATCTGATGACTCACGACCTGACCGGATCGGCGCTCATCGGTGTCGACGGTCAGTTCGTCAGCGCGCCCCGGCTGGACAATCAGGGCACCTGCTACGCCGGGTTGGAGGCGTTCCTGGCCGCCGAGCCGCGCGGTTATCTGCCGGTGCTGGCCCTGTTCGACCACGAGGAGGTGGGTTCGACGTCGGATCACGGTGCGCAGTCGGATCTGCTGCTGACCACACTCGAGCGCATCGTGCTGGCCGGGGGCGGCGACCGGGAGGATTTCCTGCGTCGGCTGACGGCGTCGATGGTGGCCTCCGGCGACATGGCGCATGCGACGCACCCCAACTATCCCGACCGTCACGAACCCGGGCACCTGATCGCCGTGGACGGCGGACCGGTGCTCAAGGTGCAGCCGAACCTGCGCTACGCCACCGACGGCCGGACCGCCGCCGCCTTCGAGCTGGCCTGCCGGCAGGCAGGGGTGCCGCTGCAGCGCTATGAGCATCGCGCCGATCTGCCGTGCGGTTCGACGATCGGGCCGATGACCTCGGCGCGCACCGGAATCCCCACCGTGGACGTCGGGGCGGCTCAGCTGGCCATGCACTCCGCGCGCGAGCTCATGGGCGCGGCCGACGTCGGCGCGTATTCGGCTGCGCTGCAGGCATTTCTGTCACCGATCTAGGGCTCTGTGTTCATCGGCTAGACGGTTTCTGGTCGGCCGGGACACGCCGGCGCCACCTACCATCCGCCGGTGTCGACGATCGCGTTGCCGCCCGCCCCGCCGATCCCGCGGGCCCTTCAGGCCGTGATCGCGGTGGCCGATCGCCGTGCGGCCCTGCACATCGTGCGGCGCCACTACGGCTCGGCGTTCACCCTCAACCTGCCCATCTGGGGGCGCGTCGTGGTGCTCAGCGACCCCGGCCAGATCCGCCAGCTGTTCAAGGCCGGCGCCGACGTCGCCGACACCACCGACACCAATCTCGGCCGGGTCATGGGGCCCAATTCGATGTTCGCGCTTGCGGGACCGCGTCATCGCGCGCACCGCAAACTGCTGACCCCGCCGTTCAACGGCCGGCGGCTGAGCGCCTACGAGACCATCGTCGAACAGGAGGCCGTCGCGGAATTCGGCACCTGGCCCGGCGACCGGTCCTTCGCGTCGTTGCCGTCGATGATGCGCATCACCCTGAACGTGATCCTGCGCGCGGTGTTCGGTGCGTCCGGCGAGGAGTTCGATCGCCTGCGTGACCTGCTGCCGCCGGCCATCCAGTTGGGCTCCAAACTCTCGCTCATCCCTGTGCCGCAATGGGATTGGGGACGCTGGAGCCCCTGGGGGCGCTTTGGCAGCTATCGTCGCGAATACGACCAGATCGTCGACCGGCTGATCGAGAAGGCGCTGGCCGATCCCGATCTGGAATCCCGCGACGACGTCCTGGCGCTGATGCTGCGCAGCCGCTATGACGACGGGTCGCCGATGTCGCGGGCCGAGATCGCCGACGAATTGATCACCCTGCTCGCGGCCGGCCACGAGACGACGGCCACCACGCTGGCCTGGGCCGTGGAGCGGCTGCAGCGGCATCCCGGGCTGCTGGCGCGCCTGGTCGCCGACCTCGACAGCGGATCCGAGGTGCTCCTGGGCGCCACCATCCTGGAGGTCCAGCGCACCCGTCCCGTCATCGACGTGACGTTCCGGCAGGTGACCGCGCCCGCCCTGACGCTGGGCCCGTGGACGATTCCGCAGGGGCTGACGATCGTGGCCGGCATCGGGCTGCTGCACGCCGACGACGCCGTGTTCCCCGATCCCGGCCGGTTCGATCCCCACCGCTTCCTGACCTCCTCGCCGGATCCGGCGGAGTGGATGCCCTACGGCGGCGGTATCCGTCGCTGCATCGGCGCCGCCTTCGCGAACATGGAGATGCGCGTGGTCTTACGAACGTTGCTGCGGGACCACACGATCACCCCGTCGTCTGCCCGCAGCGAACATCAGCAATCCCGCGGCGTGGCGATCGCACCGGCCAAGGGCGCGATGGTCGCCGCCACCCGTCGATAGCTACCCGACACGGCTGCCCAGGCGCGCGCCGAGCGGGTGTCTGGGGAATGATGCCTACCTGTGGTGCAGTCCCTGATCGCACTCTCGGTGGTGCTGACGATCTGGTCGCTGTTGGCCCGGCCGATGCAGCGGGGCCGGATCACCGCCCCGATCCTGCTGGTCGTGGTCGGGGCCGGCATCGAATACGGCACCTATCACGCGGTGGCCGACACCCTGAATTCCACGGTCGCCCAACATCTGGCGGAACTGATCCTGGCCGTGCTGGTGTTCGTCGACGCCACCGATGTGCGCGGCGGACTGCTGGGCCGCGACCCGCGCTCGGCGCTGCGACTGCTGGGCATCGCGCTGCCGCTGAGCATCGGGCTCGCCTACGCGCTGGGGTGGTTGCTGCTACCGGGAATGACCTGGCCGGTGCTCCTCGTCCTGGCCTGCATCGTGGTGCCCACCGACTTCGCGCCCGCATCCCGGATCCTGCGCGATGCGCGGATTCCCGAGCGGGTGCGCGAGCTGCTCAACGTCGAGGCGGGCTACAAAGACGGCATCATCGCCCCGGTGCTCGTCTTCGCGCTGGCACTGGCGTCGGGTCCCGACGATCAAGAACCGCCCATGCATGCGCTCGCCGAGGCGGTCCCCGAGGTCGGCATCGCGCTCATCGTCGGCCCCCTGGTCGGGGTCCTGCTCGGTTGGCTGGCCAATGTGGCCGAACGCCGCAACCTGATGACCGACCAGTCCAAGCGGATCATCTACGTGGCCGCACCGCTGCTGTCCTACTCGCTGAGCGTCGGGCTCGGCGGCAACGGCTTCGTGGCGGCGTTCCTGTGCGGCATGGCACTGAACTATGTGCGGCAGGTCCGGCGGGCAGGAGCGCAGCGACCCGGGGAATCGGTTGCAGACAAGCATCGGGAACTCGAGCTCATCGACGACGTGGCCGTGCTGCTCACCGCGTTCATGTGGTTCACCGTCGCCGGAATCGGCGTCATCGCCCTGATGTCGGGCGGTGTCACATGGGGCATCGTCGGTTACACGGTCGTCGCGGTGACCGTCGTCCGGCTCATTCCGGTGATGTTCGCGCTGCTCGGATCGGACATGGACTGGCGGGAGCGACTCCTGCTCGGCTGGCTGGGCCCGCGGGGGACGACCTCGATCGTGTTCGGTCTGCTGGCGTTCAACGTGCTCGAGGGCGGCATCGAGAAGCAGGTGCTGTTGATCATGGTGCTGGTGGTGCTGACCAGCGTGCTGGTCCACGGCCTGAGCGCCTCGGCCGTCGCGCACGTCTTCGCACGCTCACGCGTGCGACGGCGCGGCACCGCGGAGCTGCGCCACTAGACTGTCCTCGTGACATCTGGGCTCACTGGAGCTGTCGACACCGTCGACCACGCGACGACCACCCCCGAGCACCCGCAGCCGTATCGCGAACTCGGCCTCAAAGACGACGAGTATCAGCGGATCCGGGACATTCTCGGCCGCAGACCCACCGACGCCGAGCTGGCGATGTACTCGGTGATGTGGAGCGAGCACTGCTCCTACAAGTCCTCCAAGGTGCATCTGCGCTACTTCGGTGAGACCACCACCGACGAGATGCGCAAGGCGATGCTGGCCGGTATCGGCGAGAACGCCGGCGTCGTCGACATCGGCGACGGCTGGGCGGTGACGTTCAAGGTGGAATCGCACAACCACCCGTCCTACGTCGAGCCGTACCAGGGCGCGGCCACCGGTGTGGGCGGCATCGTGCGCGACATCATGGCGATGGGCGCGCGGCCGGTGGCCGTCATGGACCAGTTGCGCTTCGGTGCGGCCGACGCCCCCGACACCCGCCGGGTGCTCGACGGCGTGGTCCGCGGTATCGGCGGCTACGGCAACTCCCTGGGCCTGCCCAACATCGGGGGCGAGACCATCTTCGACCCGTCGTATGCCGGCAATCCTCTGGTCAACGCGCTGTGTGTGGGGGTGTTGCGCAAGGAGGATCTGCACCTGGCGTTCGCCTCCGGCACCGGCAACAAGATCATCCTGTTCGGCGCGCGCACCGGCCTGGACGGGATCGGCGGCGTCTCGGTGCTGGCGTCGGACACCTTCGGCGGCGACGAGGGATCGGGGCCGGGCCGCAAGAAGCTGCCCAGCGTTCAGGTCGGCGACCCGTTCATGGAGAAGGTGCTCATCGAGTGCTGTCTCGAGTTGTACGCCGCCGGGCTGGTGATCGGTATCCAAGACCTCGGTGGTGCCGGGTTGTCCTGTGCCACTTCGGAATTGGCATCGGCTGGCGACGGCGGCATGGCCATCGAACTGGACAAGGTGCCACAGCGGGCGGCCAATATGACCCCGGCCGAGATCCTGTCGAGTGAATCACAGGAACGCATGTGCGCGGTGGTCTCCCCGGACAACGTCGACGCCTTCATGGCGGTGTGCCGCAAGTGGGATGTGCTGGCGACGGTGATCGGCGAGGTCACTGACGGCGACCGGCTTCAGATCACCTGGCACGGCGAGACCGTCGTCGACGTGCCGCCGCGCACGGTCGCCCACGAAGGTCCCGTCTACCAGCGTCCGCTGGCCCGCCCGGACTCGCAGGACGCGCTGAACGCCGACACCTCGGCGTCCCTGCCCCGGCCGGCGACCGGTGACGAGCTGCGCGCGACTTTGCTTGCGCTGGTGGGCAGTCCGCACCTGTGCAGCCGGTCCTTCATCACCGAGCAGTACGACCGCTACGTGCGGGGCAACACCGTGCTGGCAGAGCATGCCGACGGCGGCGTGCTGCGCATCGACGAAGCCACCGGGCGTGGCATCGCGATCTCCACCGACGCCTCGGGCCGCTACACCCAGCTCGACCCGTACACCGGTGCGCAGCTGGCACTGGCCGAGGCCTACCGCAATGTCGCGGTCACCGGCGCGACGCCGATCGCGGTGACCAACTGCCTGAACTTCGGCTCTCCCGAGGATCCCGGCGTGATGTGGCAGTTCTCCCAGGCCGTCCGTGGACTGGCCGATGGCTGTGCGGCCCTTGGTATTCCGGTCACCGGCGGCAACGTGAGCTTCTACAACCAGACCGGCGCGACGGCCATCCTGCCGACGCCCGTGGTCGGCGTGCTCGGTGTCATCGACGATGTGAGCAGGCGACTGCCGACCGGACTCGGCAACGAGCCGGGGGAGACGCTGTTCGTGCTCGGCGACACCCGCGACGAGTTCGACGGCTCGATCTGGGCGCAGGTCACCGCCGACCACCTCGGCGGCCTGCCGCCGGCGGTGGACCTCGCCCGCGAGAAGTTGCTCTCTGAGGTGCTGGCGGCGTCGTCGCGCGACGGACTGGTCTCGGCCGCACACGATCTGAGCGAAGGCGGCCTCATCCAGGCTGTCGTCGAGTCGGCCCTGGCCGGCGAAACCGGTTGCCGCATCGTTCTTTCTGAAGGTGCTGATCCGTTCGTGGCGCTGTTCTCCGAATCGGCAGGCCGCGCCCTGGTGGCGGTGCCGCGCACCGAGGAGAGCAGGTTCGTGGCGATGTGTGAAGCCCGCGGACTGCCCGCGACGCGCATCGGGGTGTCCGACCCGGGGTCGGATTCCGTTGAGGTCCAAGGATTGTTCACGGTGACGCTCGACGAGCTGCGCACCACCTCGGAGAAAGTGCTGCCCGGGCTTTTCGGATGACCAGCGCGGTCGACGACGACGTCACCGGTGAGGCGCAGGCCCCGCCAGAGCGACGGCGTCACCGCGAATCGTTCATCGAGTGGGCGTGGAGCCTGGTCCGGCTGGACTTCGTCGGCGTCGCGTTCGGCGCGGTGTTCTTCTGCCTGTCGCTGACGCCGTCGCTGATGCCACGCGACTGGGTGCTGGCCGGGGTGATCGGTGGCATCAATGCCGTAATCGGCTATGGCTTCGGGGTTTTGGTCGGCTGGCTGGTCCGCCGGCTCTTTCTGGATCACCGAGCCTGGTGGCCACCTAGCCTGAAGGTTCTGAGGTGGATGCAGGCCGCGACCGTCGTGCTGTCGATCGGCGCCAGCGTGCTGATGCTGGTGCCTGCCGCCGCCTGGCAGCGCCAGATCGCGGCGGTCATGGGTATCGAAGGGCTATCCACCCTGGTGTACCTGCGCACCCTGGCCGTCGCGCTCGTCGTCGGCGGGCTGTTGATCAGCCTGGCGCGGGTCATCAAGGACGCCATCAAGTTCCTGGCCCGCATGATGATCCGACGCTTCAACATCAACGACGAGGTGGCGATGTTCATCGGCACCGCAATCGTGGTGGTGCTGATCATCACTCTGGTGAACGGCGTGCTCTACCGCGGCTTCATTTATGGCGCCAACGCGATGTTCCGGCCCGTCAACGACACCACCCGGCCCGGCATCGAGCAACCTTTTCAGCCCGAAAGATCAGGTAGTGCAGCATCATACGTGCCGTGGGATACGTTGGGGTTTCAAGGCCGCAACTTCGTGGCCACCGGCCCGCACGCCCCCGAGCTGACCGAGCTCAACAGGCGGCCTGCCAAGGAACCGATCCGCATCTATGCCGGCCTGGAAACGGCCGACACCACTGAGGGGCGAGTTGCGGTTTTGCTCTCGGAACTGCAGCGCACCAAGGCATTTGAGCGCAAGGTGCTGGTCATCATCCCCACCACCGGTACCGGTTGGGTCGACCCAGTCGCGGCGCGCGCGATCGAGTCGATGTACAACGGCGACACCGCACTGGTGGCCATGCAGTACTCGTATCTGCCGAGCTGGATTTCTTTCCTCGCCGACCAGGAGAAGTCGGTCGAGGCGGGCAAGGCGATGATCGATGCCATCCACCAGCGGTGGTTGCAGTGGCCCGAGGCGAGTCGGCCCAAGCTGGTGCTCTATGGCGAGAGCCTGGGCTCGATGGCCGGCCAGGGCGCGTTCGGCTACCTGCCCGATGTCGTCGACAAGGGATTCTCCTCGGTGCTCTGGGTGGGACCGCCCAATGCCAGCACCCTGCACCGGGCCCTGACTGTTCGGCGCGATCCGGGCAGCCCGGAAGTTCAGCCGGTCTACGACGGCGGGCGCACCGTTCGGTTCGCCCAGGCGGCCAGCCCGGCCGAGATCGCCGGTGTGGCCGCGTCCCCGCCGTGGAAGGGCACCAGGGTGCTGTATCTGCAACACCCGTCGGACCCTGTGGTGTGGTGGTCACCCGATTTGCGCTTCGACCGGCCGGACTGGCTGAAGGAGCCGCCGGGCTTCGACCGCACCCCGGCCATGCGCTGGTATCCGATCATCACGTTCTGGCAAGTCAGCGCCGACATGGCGGGCAACGTCACCAATTCGCAGGCGCTACCAAGGGGGCACGGCCACGACTACGGCGTCAGCCAGCTCGACGGGTGGGCCGCGGTCGCCGCCCCCGACGGCTGGACGCCCGCGGACACCGAACGGATCCGCCGCGCGCTCGAGAAGCTGATCGCCGCCGGCGGTCCCGAATTCCAATGATTACCAAGGATTCCGGCACGCCGGCTGTGCGGGCAGTGGTCAGCACCGCATTGGCTGTCGCGGTGCGCGCGCCGTTGGGCATACGGCCGCCCCGATTGTGGTCGGGGCTGCGGACCGGCGCCGTGACCGCGGGGCTGGTGGTGGCCGTCGTCGCGGCGTTGACAGCGGTGCCCCGGGTGCGTACCGGGATGAACGACCGCCGAATTCCGGCCGATCCCGTCCGGTGGATGGCGCTGGAGATTCCGGTCGCCACGGCCTGGACGGAGGAGATGCTGTTCCGGGGCGTGCTTCAGACCGTCGCTGTGCGCGCCCTGGGACCCACTGTCGGCCCGGTGGTGCAGGCCGCCGCCTTCGGCCTCTGGCATATCCCCGACGCCAGGCGGGTCGGCGATCCGGTGCTCGGCACAGTGGTGGTGACGGGCGTGGCCGGGTGGGTGTTCGGTTGGCTTGCCAAGCATTCGGGGAGCGTGGTGGCCTCCGTGCTCGCGCATGCCGCGTTCAACGAGTCCGCGGCGGTGGCCGCGTTGGTGGTGCAAGCCCGGCGTTAGTCCGCCGTCGTCGGTACGTCGCGGCTGTCCGGCACCAGGTCGTGCGGTTCGGTGTCGGTGTCGTCGATGCCGAAGCTGATGATCCGCTTGGGGGTGATCCGGATCAGGCCCGCGCCGTTCGGCGCCTCGGCCTGCTCGCCGGTGCCGCGGATCTCCAGGCAGCGCACCCGCCACGGGTCCCGCGAGGCGATGTCGTCGACGACGAACGCGACGGTGTTGTTGGTGGCGAGATTGCGGAACTTGCGGCTGGCCGCCATGTTGTAGCCGACGACGTCGATGGTGCCGAGCGTCTCGTTGAAGGTGAAGCCCACGGGGCTGTTCTGCAGGGTGCCGTCCGGCTGGACGGTGGCCAGCCTGCCGAGATCCGCCGAGTTCAGGTAAGCGATTTCGTGCGGTTTGAAGGACATCAACCCAACGTAGGACCTCAAGTTTGGTTGACGTCAAGGCAGGTTGAAATACTCGACCCCATGCCAGCCCGCGGCAACGCCGACCCCGAAGCGACCGTCGCCGCGGTGCACGCTGTCGCGCCCTGGCTACGCGACGAGAGCGCACCCACGCCCGAGCGGGCGGAGCTCGCGGCCGCGGTGCGGCTCACAGCCCGCACTCTGGCCACAGTGGCACCAGGCGCCAGCGTCGAGGTCCGCGTCCCACCTTTTGTTGCGGTGCAATGCATCTCCGGGCCCCGGCACACCCGGGGCACCCCGCCCAACGTGGTCGAAACCGATCCGCGGACCTGGCTTCGCCTGGTGACAGGCCTGCTCGGCGTTGACGAGGCCGCCGATCAGGGTGCGCTTCGGCTGTCCGGAGCGCGGGCCGGCGAGGTCGGGGCATGGCTTCCGTTGGTTTCGCTCGGCGAGTAAACGGGCCGACACTCGGCGTTCAATTCCGCGTTTCCTGCCGATGCCCGTAAACTGACTTACAGTCACCGACCTGCGCCAGGGAGCAGCCCATATCGTGACCGAAGAACTGGAAAACCCACCTGCTGAGGAATGCGGCGTCTTCGGAGTCTGGGCTCCGGGTGAAGATGTAGCCAAACTCACTTATTACGGCCTCTATGCCTTGCAACACAGAGGCCAGGAGGCAGCCGGTATCGCCGTCGCCGACGGGTCGCAGGTGCTGGTCTTCAAGGATCTCGGTCTGGTCAGCCAGGTATTCGACGAGCAGACGCTGGCCGCGATGGAAGGCCACGTCGCCATCGGGCACTGCCGCTACTCGACCACCGGCTCCACCACCTGGGAGAACGCCCAGCCGGTTTTCCGCAACACCGCGGCGGGCACCGGAGTCGCGTTGGGCCACAACGGAAATCTGGTCAACACCGCCGAACTGACGACCCGCGCGCGCGAGGCCGGATTGATCAACCCGCACATGCCGGGCGCGGCGACCACCGACTCCGACATCCTCGGGGCCCTGCTGGCGCACGGCGCGGCGGACTCCAGCCTGGAGCAGGCCGCGCTCGAGCTGCTGCCGACGGTGCGCGGCGCGTTCTGCCTGACGTTCATGGACGAGACCACGCTCTACGCCGCCCGCGACCCGTACGGGGTGCGGCCACTGTCGTTGGGCCGGCTGGATCGCGGCTGGGTGGTGGCCTCCGAGACCGCCGCGCTCGACATCGTCGGCGCGTCCTTCGTCCGGGACATCGAACCCGGTGAGCTGCTGGCCATCGACGCCGACGGGGTTCGCTCCACCCGGTTCGCCAACCCGACCCCCAAGGGCTGCATCTTCGAGTACGTCTACCTGGCCCGACCGGACAGCACGCTGGTCGGCCGCTCGGTGCACGCGACCCGCGTCGACATCGGCCGCCGACTGGCCCGGGAAAAGCCGGTCGAGGCAGACCTGGTCATCGGTGTTCCGGAATCCGGAACACCGGCCGCAGTCGGCTATGCCCAGGAATCCGGCATCCCGTTCGGCCAGGGGCTGATGAAGAACGCCTATGTCGGGCGCACATTCATCCAGCCGTCGCAGACGATCCGGCAGCTGGGTATTCGCCTCAAGCTCAATCCGCTCAAAGAGGTGATCCGCGGCAAGCGGCTGATCGTGGTCGACGACTCGATCGTGCGCGGCAACACCCAGCGGGCCCTGATCCGGATGCTGCGCGAAGCCGGTGCCCTCGAGGTACACGTACGCATCGCCTCACCGCCGGTGAAATGGCCGTGCTTCTACGGCATCGACTTCGCCACTCCCGCCGAGCTCATCGCCAACGCCGTGGAAGACCAGGGCGAGATGCTGGAAGCCGTGCGGCACGCGATCGGCGCCGACACCTTGGGCTACATCTCCCAGCAAGGCATGATCGCGGCCACCGAACAGCCGCCGACGCGGCTGTGCTGCGCCTGCTTCGACGGCAACTATCCGATCGAGCTGCCGGGCGAGACCGCACTCGGCAAGAACGTCGTCGAGCACATGCTGGCCACCGCCGCACGCACCGGCCTTCCGATTCAGCCGGTGCAGTCCGACAACGCCAACGTCTCGGCGCTCAGCCGGCCTTAGCCGGCCGCCGGTGCCGCGGCCCGGCCCAATCCGGATCGCTCGGCCATTGGGCGGCGGTCCCGGCTTCCCAGTCGGGCTGGTACTCAACGCGAGTCAACGCCGCCTTCACCGCGTCTCGGTACGGGGTCAGCCCCGCGGCGGGCCGCTCGATGATGGTGTCGACATCGTGGTTGTCCATCACGGCATCACAGTGCAGGGACTCGACCAGCGGCCGGGCCAACCCGGACGGAATGGGCGTGACCAGACCCACCCACAGCGACGCGAGCCGTGGGGTCAGCACCGGCAGCACGAGGATGCGCCGTCGCGCCAGACCGGCCACCTCGGCATAGATCTGCATCATGTCGCCGTACTCCAGGACGTCGGGTCCGCCGACATCCCAGGCGCGTGACGTCGGCACCGCGGCGGTGGCGGCCGCAGCGAGGTAGTGCAGGACGTCATCGATCGCGATCGGCTGGATCGTGTTGTGCACCCACTTCGGTGTCGTCATCACCGGCAGCCGATTGGTGAGGTGACGGACCATCTCGAAGGACGCCGAGCCCGCGCCCACCACCACGCCGGCCTGCAGCACGATCGTCTCGATACCCGAGCCGATCAGGATCTCGCCGACCGCAGTGCGCGATGCGAGATGTGTTGATAGATCGGCACCTTCGGGATGCAGACCGCTGAGGTACACAATGCGGCGGACCCCGGTTCGGCGAGCCGCGTCGACGACGTTCTGTGCGGCGCGCCGTTCCTCGTCGGAGAAGTTGTCCGACGAGCCCATTGAGTGCACGAGGTAGTAGACGACGTCGACGCCGGCGAAGGCCTCAGCAAGTGAGGAGGCGTCGGACAGATCGCCGCGGGCGACTTCGATCCTGTCCCGCCACGGCACGTCCGAGACCTTGTCGGGTGTGCGCGCCAGCGCGCGCACGGCGAAACCGTCGTCCAGCAGTCGCGGTACCAGACGGCCGCCGATGTATCCGGTGGCGCCGGTGACCAGGCATCGAGTTGGCTGCATACGGCAGGGATTGCCCCTTTATTCGAACGGGCAACCCGGATTGGGCATGTCAACTGCCAGCGGGCTGCCGGCAGGGTCGATGTAGAGCACCCACATCACCAACGGGGTGGCTCCCTCGTTGCGGCCCTCATGGACGTAGCCGCTCCCACTGCGTTCGGTGATGGCGTCGCCCGGGTTGTAGACGCCGTCGACCGAGCAGTCACTCTCGTAGTGGGTCAAGGTGCCCTGCTTGATCACGCCGAAGACCTGCCCGGGGTGGTAGTGCCAGCCCGTGGTCCCGCCCGGGGCGATCGTGATCTCCCGCGAGATGTAGTCCTTACCGTTGAGGGTCGCCTGCGACATGACGATGCCCTCGACGCCGGAGGCCGGCGTGGCCGCCGCCGACCCGGGTGCCAGCACCGTCAGACCTGTCGCGATCGCCGCAGCCGCCCACATCCGTGTCATGGACGGACACTGTGTCACACAATGTTCGTATGGCGTTTCGCGGCTGGCCGATCGAGGCCGTCGAGTTCTATGAGGGCCTGGAGGCCGACAACTCCAAGGTGTACTGGACCGAGCACCGCGCGGTCTACGACCGCAAGGTGAAGGCGCCGATGGAGGAACTGCTGGCCGAGCTGGCCGAGGAGTTCGGCGCGGGCAAGCTGTTTCGGCCCTACCGCGATGTGCGGTTCAGCGCCGACAAGTTGCCCTACAAGACCAACTGCGCGGCGATGATCGGCTCGGGATACGTGTCGTTCTCTGCCGACGGACTCTCGGTGGGCAGCGGCCTGTACATGCCGGACGCGGCCGCGCTGGCCCGCTACCGCGAGGCCGTCGACCACAAGAAGTCGGGTCCCGAGCTCGCCGGGATCGTCGCCGCGCTGCACGACGGCGGTTACGACACGATGGCCCACGACGTGCTCAAGACCGCGCCGCGCGGATATCCGAAGGACCATCCCCGCGTCGAGCTGCTCCGCCACAAGGGCATCGCGATGATGAAGACCTTTCCCGTGGGCGCCTGGCTGGGCACCGCGAAGGCCAAGGACCGGGTGGTCACCACGCTGCGGGCCGGAGCGCCGTTGCGCGCATGGCTGGCCCGCAACGTCGGCTGAACTATGGCCCGTGTCGGTGACGGTCGGGGACCGGTAGCCTTATGCGCGATGACGGATCGCGAGGAAGACAACCACATCTCCTACGCATCGGCCGGAGTGGACATCGAGGCCGGTGACCGCGCGGTCGAGCTGTTCAAGCCGCTGGCGAAGCGGGCCACCAGGCCCGAGGTGCGTGGCGGGCTTGGCGGCTTCGCCGGGCTGTTCGCCCTGCGTGGCGGGTATCGGGAGCCGCTGCTGGCTGCGTCGACCGACGGTGTCGGGACCAAGCTGGCCGTGGCGCAGGCGATGGACAAGCACGACACGGTCGGACTCGACCTGGTGGCGATGGTTGTCGACGACCTCGTGGTGTGCGGGGCCGAGCCGCTGTTCCTGCAGGACTACATCGCCGTCGGGCGCACCGTCCCGGAGCGGGTCGCGGCGATCGTCGCCGGTATCGCCGAGGGCTGCGTGGCAGCCGGTTGCGCGTTGCTGGGCGGGGAGACCGCAGAACACCCCGGCCTGATGGAGCCCGACCACTACGACATCTCCGCGACCGGTGTGGGTGTCGTCGAGGCCGACGACGTGCTGGGACCCGAGCGGGTCCGCCCCGGTGACGTGATCATCGCGATGGGGTCGTCGGGGCTGCACTCCAACGGCTATTCGCTGGCCCGCAAGGTTCTGCTCGAGATCGACCGGATGAACCTCGCCGGCCACGTCGAGGAGTTCGGCCGCACGCTCGGCGAGGAACTGCTCGAACCCACCCGCATCTACGCCAAGGACTGCCTGGCGCTGGCCGCCGAGACGCAGGTCCGCACCTTCTGCCATGTCACCGGGGGTGGGCTGGCCGGCAATCTGGAGCGCGTCGTCCCGCACGGGTTGGTCGCCGAACTGGACCGTGGAACCTGGACTCCCGCACCGGTATTCGCAATGATCCAGCAACGCGGCCGGATCGACCGCGTTGAGATGGAGAAGACGTTCAACATGGGTGTCGGCATGGTCGCCGTCGTCGCGCCGGAGGACACCGACCGCGCATTGGCGATTCTGACTGCGCGCCACCTGAACTGCTGGACGTTGGGCACTGTCACCAAGGGGAAGGACGGCCCACGAGCCAAGCTCGTCGGGCTGCATCCGCGCTTCTAAGAAGGGGAAGCGGCGCTCAGCGCCGCCAGCTGCCCTCGTCGGCCCACGGGTCCTCGTCGAACCCGTTGTCGACGGTGTCAGGCTCTCTCGACTCAGACTCCGACCCCGACAGCTCCTGTTGGAGCCTGCTGAAATCGGTCTGTGGGGAGCTGTATTTCAGCTCCCGAGCAACCTTGGTCTGCTTTGCCTTTGCCCGGCCGCGGCCCATGGGGGAACCCCCTCGCGCAATAACGGAGCGGCCCGGGATGCAGGCGGCTCCGATCTGTGTGTTCGTTATTGTCCTGCCAACACCTTACCGTGCCGCACTGCGATGTGCTGGCAGGCCCGTTCGGCCGAGGGTGAACGTCACACTGCGCCGCGGCGAAGGCGCTCCACCGCGAGCCGCCCGGCGCCCACCGCGTCGGTCGGTGGCAGCGAGTCCGGGTCGATCTCCGCGGCCACCTGATGCTCGCCGCCCGTGGTCAGCGCGGTATCGGCCGGGATGCCACGCTTCACCAGAGCCAGCGCGATCGGGCCGAGATCGACGTGATCGACGACGGTGCCGAGGCGGCCGACGACACGCCCGCCTGCGAGCAGCGGGTCGCCGGTGGCGGGCCGCTCCCCGGATCCGTCGAGGTGCACCAGGACCAGCATCCGGGGCGGCTTTCCCAGGTTGTGGACGCGTGCCACGGTTTCCTGGCCGCGATAGCAGCCCTTGTCGAGGTGCACAGCCCCTTGCCCGGGCGCACCGATCCAGCCCGCCTCGTGCGGGATGGTCCGCTCGTCGGTGTCCACGCCCAGTCGGGGCCGCTGCGCGGCGACCCGATGCGCCTCATAAGCCCAGACACCGGCGCGACGCACCCCGGCGGCCTCCAGCCGGGCCAGCCAGTCGGCGGCACTGTCGCGCGGAACCAGCAGGTCGAGCTCGATCTGGCCGGGTTCGGCCGGGTTTCGGCGCACGAAGCCGCCGTCAATCGGTACTGCGATCGACTCTGCGGGGAGTTCGGTGAGGCCCAGCGCCGCCAGCACGGCGGGCTCGGCCAGGCGCGGGCCGAGCAGCGAGAGCACGGCGAGGTCGGTCAGTTTCGGTGCCACGTCCGACCAGAACACCATCTTGGTCAGGTAGGCCAACAGCGGCTCGCCACGGGAGCCCTCGGTGTCGAGATAGGTGACCCCATCCAGCTCGGTCTGCACCCAGTGATCCTCGACGCGGCCCTGCCCGTCGAGGCTGAGGTTCTCGGTGGACGTGCCGTCGGGCTGCTCGCTGACGTGTTGGGTCGAGATCGAGTGCAGCCAGGTGCGCCGGTCGGCTCCGGTGAGGGCGAGGACGGCACGGTTGGACCGGTCCACCACGACGGCGTCATGGGCAGCGGAGCGCTGCTCGCCGAACGGATCGCCGTGGTGCCAGATCGCACCGGCGTCGGGGGAACTGTCAGGGGCGGGGACGGCTGACACACATCAACTCTACGGCGGGCTGCCAGTACGCTCATGCCTCATGTCCGGCCAGTTATCGGTGCTCGTCACGCTCGACGGCGAGGTGCGTGATCCGGGCCAGCCGCTGTTGTTCGCCGATGACTTGGCGGCCGTGCGCGGTGACGGCATCTTCGAGACGCTGCTGGTGCGCGACGGCCGCGCCTGCCTGGTGGAAGCGCACCTGTATCGACTGGTCCAGTCCGCCAGGATGATGGACCTGCCCGCGCCGGACCTGGACGCATGGCGGAGAGCCATCGCCATCGCGGTCGAGCAGTGGAAGTCGGCCGATGAGGCGGCCCTGCGGCTCGTCTACAGCCGCGGGCGCGAGGGTGGTTCGGCCCCGACCGCCTTCCTGACGGTGAATCCGCTCCCGGAGCGGGTTGCCGTCACCCGCCGCGACGGCATCGCCGCGGTGGTGCTGGATCGCGGGCTGCCCGCCAGCGGGGTGGATGCCATGCCCTGGCTGGTGGCAGGGGCCAAGACGTTGTCGTATGCGGTGAACATGGCCGCATTGCGGCACGCCGCCGACAAGGGCGCCGGCGACGTCATCTTCGTCAGCTCCGACGGGTTTCTACTCGAAGGACCGCGTTCCACGGTCGTGGTCGCCACCGACGACGGCTCCGGCGGCACCTGCTTTCTCACACCGCCGCCCTGGTATCCGATCCTGCGCGGCACCACCCAGCAGGCACTGTTCCAGGTCGCTCGTGACAAGGGCTACGACTGCGATTACCGCGCCCTGCGGCCGTCGGATTTGCTTGATGCCCAAGGTGTTTGGCTGGTATCGAGTATCACCCTCGGGGCGCGGGTGCACACCCTCGACGGCCGCGCCCTACCGCACAACCGGCTGGCCGCCGAGGTCACCGCCCTGGTCGACGCGGCCATCGTCAGCGATCGCTGATCGCGAAAACCTGTTGGCAGACCCGCGTGAGCGCGAGTACGGTCGGCCGTACACAGGGAAGGAGGTGGTCCGGAAAATTGATAGCTTCTTGGACATGTGAGGTGGCTGCCAGCTAGCAGCACCAGGTGCCAGGATTCACCTGCGCCCTGCGCGCGCTGGCGAATTCCCGGCAGCTACCCGGCCCCCGAGCTCCTGGTTTGTCCAACCAGGAAAAACGGCTCGGGGGCCGCCCCATTTCTGCGGACTTCTTGTGCGGCTTGGTCAGTGCTGCGGCGGCGGCGCGGGCGCCAGCGACGCGCACGCCTGTAGGCCCTTGTCCCACACCGATTGATCGACACCCGGCGGCGCCGGGGGCTGACCCTGAGGTGGCTGTCCGCCATGGCCGCCCGGCCCACCGGGGCCACCGGGGCCACCCTGCGGGGGCTGACCCTGAGGTGGTGCGGGCACGCCGTTCTCGGTCATGCATTGGGCGAAAGGATCATTGGGTCCCCCTGGATTGCCCGGTGCGGCCACGCTCGATGGCGAGCAGGCCACTACCGTCCCGATCAGCGCAACACCGAGGGCGGTCATCGCCCCGGCATGCAGCGGTCGCAAAACCATTCTCATCTCCTTCTCGAAAGTGAAACCCGACCGTATGTAGGCGCCGTAGGTGCGGATTAGCACCGAGCTGTGGGATGGCTGTGAGCACCCCGAACCGCCTTGAGCGGATTGCTGGCGCGGCGGTGCGACTGTGCGCGATGATGCCGCGCATGCGCAATGGGTTGATCGCGGTCGCCGCTTCCGCTGCGGTGCTGCTGACATTGGTGGGGTGCGCCCCGTCGAAAGAGACGACGGCGACCGGTGGTGGCACGTGCGAGAAGGGTGCGCTGCCGACCTTGAAATCCGGAGTGCTGACCTTCGGCACCGATCAGCCGGCCTACCCGCCGTGGTTCGTGGACGACAATCCGGCCAACGGCAAGGGTTTCGAGTCGGCGGTGGCGTATGCGGTCGCCGACAAGCTCGGTTACGACACCAAGAACGTTGCGTGGGTGCGGGTTCCGTTCAACGCGGCCATCGCACCGGGGCCGAAGACGTTCGACGCCAACCTCAACGAGTTCTCGATCACCGACGAGCGTAAGCAGGCCGTCGATTTCTCCTCGCCGTACTACGACGTCACGCAGGCTGTCGTGACCATCAAGTCGTCCCCGGCCGCGAAGGTAACCACCGTGGCGGGCCTGCGTGGTCTGCGGCTCGGCGCGCAGGTGGGCACCACCAGTTACGACGCCGCCAAGGCCGTCGGCTCCACGGTGCCGGTCAACGTCTACAACAACAACGACGACGCCAAAGCGGCACTGACCAGCGGCCAGATCGATGCGTTGGTGCTCGACCTGCCGACGGCCTTCCAGGTGCAGAGCGAGCTGACCGACGGTGTCATCGTAGGGCAATTGCCTTCCGGCACAACGAAACCCGAACAGTTCGGCATCGTCCTCGACAAGGGCAGCTCGCTGACGCCGTGCGTGTCGGGTGCGGTCGACGCCCTGCGGTCCGACGGCACCCTGGCGAAGTTGCAGCAGCAGTGGCTGGCGGAAGCCGGCAACGCGCCGGTACTCACGTGACGGCGCTGGCCGCCGAGCGCCTCGCCTACCGGCGGTCCAGGGCTCGGCGGTCCACGTTCGTCGCGCTGGTGTCGACGCTGGTCTTCGCGGCGGTCGCGGTGGTGGCCACGACGTCGTCACCGGGCTGGCCCCGGGTGCGGGACTCGTTCTTCAATCTGCGGGTGGGATGGCACAGCCTGCCCGCCGTGCTCGACGGGCTGTGGCTGAACGTGCGGGTCCTGGTCGTGTGCCAGGTGCTGATCCTGCTGTTCGGGTTGACGCTGGCCGCGGTGCGCACCCTGCGCGGCCCGGTCTGGTTTCCGGTGCGCACCCTGGCCACCGGCTACGTGGATTTCTTTCGAGGCCTGCCGCTGATCATCTGCCTGTACCTCGTCGGTTTCGGCCTGCCCGGTCTGCGGTTGTCCGGTATCCCGAACAACCCGGTGCTGCTGGGCGGGCTGGCGCTGGTGCTGATCTATTCGGCGTACGTCGCCGAGGTGTTCCGCGCCGGGATCGAGTCGGTGCACCCGTCCCAGCTGGCCGCGGCCAAATCCCTTGGGCTGAATTATCGGCGGACCATGCGCCTGGTCGTGCTGCCTCAGGCGGCTCGGCGCGTCACCCCGGCGTTGCTCAACGATTTCGTTGCGCTGCAAAAGGATTGCGGCCTCATTTCGGTTCTGGGTGCCGTCGACGCGGTGCGGGCGGCCCAGATCCAGGTGGCGAGCAGCTACAATTTCACGCCCTACGTGGTGGCCGGTCTGCTGTTCGTGGCGTTGGCCGTGCCGTCGGCACGGCTGGCCGACTGGGCGACGCGGCGAGCGGCAATCCGCCAGGGCGCGTTGTGAGCGCGGTCCTCTCGGTCCGCGGTCTGGTCAAAAACTACGGCGAGCGAACGGTTCTCGGTGGCGTCGACCTCGACGTCGCCGAACATCAGGTGGTGGTGCTCATCGGCGCGTCCGGTTCGGGTAAGTCGACGCTGCTGCGCTGTATCGATCTGCTCGAGGACATCGACGACGGGCAGATCTTCCTCGATGGCCGCGATATCAGCGATCCGCGCATCGATGCCGATTCCGCCCGGCGGGCGATGGGGATGGTGTTCCAGTCGTTCAACCTGTTCCCGCACATGAGCGTGCTGGCCAACATCACGCTGGCCCCGCGGGTGGTGCACCGCCGCGACCGGCTCGATGCCGACGAGCGCGGTCGCGAACTGCTGGCCCGAGTTGGCTTGGCCGACAAGGCCGATGCCTATCCCGACAAGCTGTCCGGCGGCCAGCAGCAGCGGGTGGCGATCGCGCGGGCACTGGCCTATGGCCCTCGGCTGCTGCTGCTCGACGAGATCACCAGCGCGCTGGATCCTGAGCTCGTGGGCGAGGTGCTCGAGCTGGTGGGTGAGCTAGCCGCGGCCGGGAGCACGATCGTGATGGCCACCCACGAGATGGGCTTTGCCCGTCAGGTCGCCGACACGGTGTGCTTCCTCGACGGCGGCCGGATCATCGAATCAGGTTCTGCGGAACAGGTTTTGACCGATCCACAGCAGGAACGGACCCAGCAGTTCCTGCGCCGGGTCACGGGAGCCTAGCCGGCCGGGCCGGGCTCCAGTGTCGAGCAGGCTTTCCGCGCCTGATCCCACACCCCGGGGTCGACCCCCGCGGGCGGACCCAGCACGGCGGCACCGGCCGAATCGGGCACGCCGTGCTGGTGCAGGCATTGCGCCAGGGATCCATGCTCGGCAGACGCCGGACTCGTGGTGCTGGTGGTCGTGGCCAGACCGGTGGTGCTCGGCGCGGGACTGATCACGGTGGGCTGGGACGGGGTCGGCGTCGGTGTGCAGCCGGCGAGGATCGCGGTGGCCGCCGTGGCGACCCCGATGGCCAGGCGGCGCATCAGCCGACGTATCGCGTCAGGCGTGCGGACAGATGGGGAACCAGGCCGCCGTCGGCGTCGACACGTTCCTCGACGTAGGCCAGATCACCGCCCTCGACGATCCCGTACAGCCGCTTGGCGCCGCCGACCAGCACGCCCGACTTGCTGCGCGCCAGCGCGTCGGTCACCAACTCCCATGACGACTGCGTGAGGGGCTGGCCGTAGAACAGCTCGACGTAACCGGCGGAGTGCGCCAGCAGCAGCTCGATGGCCTGGGATTCGCCGGCGTCGGCAGGGTCGGTGACGAACCGCCAGAAGCCGGTCTCTCGCAGGCCAGGGGAGTGGTAATCGCCGCCCTCGTCGAGGCGCCAGGATCGGGCGTCCCAGTTCAGATAGTCACCACCGTCGTGCGAGACGACGATCTGCTGTCCGAAGCGGTAATCGCCGTGCGGGCCGCGGCCCTCGCCCTCGCCGCGCCAGACGCCGACCAGCGGCAGCAAGGCCAGCAGTGCGTCGTGCAGATTGGCGCCCAAGCGCAGATTGGCGGTGTCGGCGGGCAACGGCAGGTCATCGAAAACGGGGATGTTTCGGCCGGCCGTCTCCTTGGCTCGCTCGGCCGCCGCGGCTACGGCGCGATCACCGCTACCGGAGATGTCCTCGGGACTCACGACTCGTCGGTGATCAGTCGGTAGAGCGCGTACAACGCGAACCAGGTGATCAGTACGACCGTTGCGACCAGGAGGATCTCGAAGAAAAGAACCACGCTGTCAGTCTATCCGGGGCTCGGGCGGACGCACCGCCCGAGCCACCCTCGATCAAGCGATCAAGCGACCTTGATGTCGACCTCGTGGATGCCGGCTCCCGACGGCGCCACGGTGACATCGCCGTTGCCGACCTTGGACAGTGCA
This sequence comes from Mycobacterium sp. BK086, assembly GCA_004362315.1. Taxonomy (GTDB): domain Bacteria; phylum Actinomycetota; class Actinomycetes; order Mycobacteriales; family Mycobacteriaceae; genus Mycobacterium. The sequence goes on along the minus strand of SNWL01000004.1, from coordinate 196,240 downwards.
CGCACGGTCCAGGTACCCGGCGCGGCGAAGAACCGGAAATCGCCGGTCGCCGAGGCAACCACCTCGGCGGTGAACTCGTCGCTGGAGTCCAGCAGGCGCACGAACGCACCAGCCACCGTCTGACCCGAGTCGTCCACGACGCGACCGGTGATCACGGTTTCCTTCTCGAGGTCGACACCGGCAGGCAGGGTCTGTCCTTGTTTAGGTGCAGAGCACATGATCAACTTCCCAACTCGATCGGGGCCCCCACCAGGGAGCCGTATTCGGTCCAACTACCGTCGTAGTTCTTGACGTTCTTGTGCCCCAACAGTTCCTGCAGCACAAACCAGGTGTGCGACGAGCGCTCGCCGATGCGGCAGTAGGCGATGGTCTCCTTCTCGCCGTCCAAACCGGCCGCCGCGTAGAGCTTGGCCAAGTCCTCGTCGGACTTGAAGGTGCCGTCCTCATTGGCAGCCTTGCTCCACGGAACGCTGATCGCGGTGGGGATATGCCCAGCGCGCTGGCTCTGCTCCTGCGGCAGGTGCGCGGGCGCGAGGATCTTGCCGGAGAACTCATCGGGGGAGCGGACGTCCACCAGGTTCTTGGTGCCGATCGCGGCGATCACCTCGTCGCGGAACGCGCGAATGCTGGTGTCCGGGGCGGCGGCCGAGTACGACGTCGACGGCCGAGCCGGCACCTCTGTGACCAGGGGGCGTCCGTCGAGTTCCCACCTCTTGCGGCCACCGTCGAGCAGCTTGACGTTCTCGTGGCCGTACAGCTTGAAGTACCAGTAGGCATAGGCGGCGAACCAGTTGTTGTTGCCGCCGTACAGGATCACGGTGTCGTCGTTGCTGATTCCCTTGTCGGACAACAGCTTCGAAAACTGTTGCTGGTCGACGAAATCACGCTTGACCGGGTCTTGGAGCTCAGTCTTCCAGTCCAACCGCACCGCGCCGGCGATGTGGCCGTCGTCGTAGGCGCTGGTGTCCTCGTCGACCTCGACGAAGACGGTGTTCGGCGCGTCGAGATTGCTCTCGGCCCAGTCAGTGGAGACCAGGACGTCGGAGCGTGCCATGAAGTGGTTCCTTTCGGTTGCAGTCTTTGAAGTCTCAGGGTGCGGCCGGAGCGGGTCGCAGCCGGGTTACGAGTGGGTAGAGCTGGCAGCCCAGGCAGATGCCGAAGGCTGCGTTGAGGAAAGCGGCGAACAGGGCGAAGCCGGTGGCGATGACGCCGAGCAGCGGTGCACCGAACGCGAAGCCGGCGACGCCGACGACGGCGAACACCAGCCCCACCAACTGTGCGAACTTCAATGGCGGTACCGGTTCCCGTTCGGAGACGGGGCTAAGCCGGGGCGCCACCAGATTGGCGAAGATCAGTCCGTACGGATGCTGACGGGGTCCGCGCAGCGCACCGATCGCGAAGACGACGGCCTGCAGGGCCAGCAGGATCGCGGCGGCGACCGTGCTGAACCCCGAGATGGCCAGTGCGACGATCAGGACAGCGGTGGTGATCCAGGCCGCGAAGCGGGGCCCGCGCACGTCTACCTGTGCGGGTGCGGTGGTGGTGCTGGTCGACATCTATCTACTCCTGTTGCTCATCGGGCTGGACGGAGACGAGCCGCAAACGGCCGCTCCAGAGTGGCGGCGCGAAACTAGAGGCGCGGCTACTCAGCAGCTACAGCAACAACAGCAACAACCCGCGACGCGGCACAGATCAACTGCGCGACGCTTGGTGAGCGAGAGCTCGAGGCGGGCCGACACGCCAGACATGCTACCCAATAACAGGGGTCTCAGGCCAACAGAGGTTCGAGGGCCGAGCGCAGGTCAGCGGCCTTGGGAACCCCTGCCGTCCGGTATCGCTGCCGGCCCTGTGCGTCGAAGATGAACGTCGTCGGCAACGACATGACCGAAAGCTTGCGTGCGGCAGCCGGATTGGCGTCCATGTCGATCTCGACGTGAGCGACGTCACTCATCTTGGTGCAGACCTCGTTGACCACCCGGCGAACCCCCGCGCAGGGTCCGCACCACACTGCGCTGAAATGGACGATCGTCGGCCCAGTACGGGAAAGGCCCAGGTCGCTGACGTCGACGTCGACCGCTTCGGCTTCGCGTACGACGCCCGAGCGCCGGTTGTGCAGCACGCCGGCGACCCCGGCCACGCCGAGCGCGGCGACGATCGCGACGATCGCGGTGACGGTGGGGGTCATGACTGTGTGAACCCGTCGAGGCGCACAGTTACTCCCTCGGTGATGCCTTCGATGATGATGTCCGATCCGCGGGCGCCCTCGGTGGTGGGGCGCACCCCGAACGGCAGCTTCTGACCAGGCAGGCTGCCGCTGAACGCCGCCAGCACGGCGGCCTTCTTGTCCTCGGGGACCGCCTGGTCGGCCGTGCCCGGGCCGGTCTGCACATCGGTCGCGGTGAACACCAGCGTCGTCTGGTCCTCGCCGGCGGTCGACAGGTCGACCGCGACGCTCACCGGCTTGTCGAAGTCGGCCTTCGTGGGCGTTCCGGTGAACACCAGGCCCTTGTTGCCGGAGATTCCCGACTCCGTAGTGCCGCCGGTCGCGTCGTTGGTCTCCTTCGACGGCGCTTCCACCATCAGGTCCTTCATTCCCATGAACCGCCCGAGATGGCCGGAGTCGATGATGATGCGGCTTTCCAGCTTCCCGACGGGCAGATTCGCATCCGGCCTGATCAGCCACGATGACTGGGTGAGGTCGATGTCGTGCAGAGTCGCCTCCAGCGAAGCCCTGCCAACCACGGGGTGGTCAACGCCGTTCGCCTTGATCTCGATCTCGTGGAAATGGTGCTGCATGGCCTGCCGGATGAAGGGAAAGCCCAGGATGGCCACCGACGGATCGAACGAGAGGTTCGCGGCGGTCCGGACCGTGCGTGCCAGCCGGTATTCGGCGTAGATCGTCGCTCCGAAATCGGCGCCGACCGCCCCGACCAGCACGGCGAGCACCGCGGCTCCCAGGGTGATCAGCAGCTTTCGCACCTGCACATTCTGGCCCACGGCGCGCGCGCCACCACCGCCCCGCACCGCTGGGGTTGGCGGCCGAATCCGCCAAATCGGCTAAATAGCAGGTAGCGGGTTAAAGTTATGTGACCCATGGTCGGGTAACGGCCATATGTCGCCCATGAGTCTGGTGGGTCAACGTGACGGCGCTGTCGACGATGAGCATCCAGGGCATTGGAGAGTCGGTTGGACCTGCTACTTCTCACAGTCGACCCGCACCCGGAATCGGTGTTGCCGTCGCTGGCGCTTCTGGCGCATACCGTGCGGTCGGCGCCAACCGAGGTGTCGTCGCTGCTGGAAGCGGGCACCGCGGACGTGGCGATCGTCGATGCGCGCACTGACCTGGCCGCCGCGCGCGGCCTGTGCCGGCTGCTCGGAACCACCGGTACCTCGGTCCCGGTGGTGGCCGTCGTCAACGAGGGCGGCCTGGTCGCCGTCAATATGGACTGGGGTCTTGACGAGATCCTGCTGCCCAGCACCGGCCCGGCCGAGATCGATGCCCGGCTGCGCCTGCTCGTCGGCCGCCGCGGCGGCATGGCCACCCAGGAGAGTGCGGGCAAGGTCAGCCTCGGCGAGCTCGTCATCGATGAGGGCACCTACACCGCGCGGCTGCGTGGGCGGCCCCTCGACCTGACCTACAAGGAGTTCGAGCTCCTGAAATATCTCGCGCAGCATGCCGGCCGGGTGTTCACCCGCGCCCAGTTGCTGCAGGAGGTGTGGGGCTACGACTTCTTCGGCGGCACTCGCACGGTCGACGTGCACGTGCGGCGGCTGCGCGCCAAGCTCGGTCCGGAATACGAATCCCTCATCGGGACGGTCCGCAACGTGGGCTACAAGGCGGTCCGCCCGGCCCGCGGCCGCCCACCCGCGGCCGAGCCGGAATTCGCCGAGGATGACGACGAAGACGGTTTCGACGACGGCGAGGACGTGATCGCCGAGTCGGAGCGCAACACCGTGCGGTCGGGCTCGATGTCCCACCCGCTTCGCAGTCAGTGACGGCGCCGCTCTGGCGCACCGCCCTGACCCCGGTCGAACAGGAGCAGGTGCGTGCCCTGATCGAGACCGCCACCCGGTCCGACGGTGTTGCCCCGGTGGGTGAGCAGGTGCTGCGCGAGCTGCCACACGCCCGGACCCGGCATCTGATCGCCGTCGATGGCGACGCCGTGGTCGGCTATCTCAATCTGACGCCGGGCCGCGACGACGCCGACGGGATGGGCGAACTCGTCGTGGAACCGCGCGCCCGCCGCCGCGGGATCGGGACGGCGCTGCTGCGCGCGGCCGCTGAGGCCACCGACGGTGCGGTGCGGTTCTGGGCGCACGGCACGCTGCCCGCCGCACAAGCGGTCGCCGACGCGCTCGGGCTGACGGTGGTGCGGGAGCTCATGCAGATGCGCCGCTCATTGCACGATGTGCCCGATCTCGTTGAACCCGAGGGTATTACGCTGCGCACATATCAGGGCCCGACCGACGACGCCGAGCTGCTGCGGGTCAACAACGCCGCCTTCTCCTGGCATCCCGAGCAGGGCGGCTGGGAGCAATCCCAACTCGACGAGCGGCGCGGCGAATCCTGGTTCGACCCCGAGGGGCTGTTCCTTGCTGTCGACGACCAGACCGGCGCACTCCTCGGATTCCACTGGACCAAGGTGCACGCCGACGAACCCGGGCTCGGCGAGGTCTATGTGGTCGGGGTGGATCCCGCCGCGCAGGGCCGCGGCCTTGGCCGCACACTGACCCTGGTCGGCCTGCACCATCTCGCCCGGCGGCTCGCCTCCCATGACGAGCGCGAAGTCATGCTCTACGTCGAGGCCGACAACACCGCAGCGGTGAAAACCTATGAGCGACTGGGCTTTGCTGTCTCCAGCGTCGACACCGCGTACCGGCCACCGTCGTCAGCGAATATTGATGCCGGTGGGAGTCACAGCTAGTTAGCGGTCGCCCGCAATGCGCCGTTCACCAACCTGTTCACCTCTCGTTCATATTCCAGGTGGGTTCCGTCCACCACGAACGCCTAACTTCCCGGGTGGTGCATGCGCTCCTACCGGGGCGAACAGGGCAACACTGGAGAAAGTGGGATAGGTGAATCTGAACAGGTTTGGCAAGGCGTTCTTCGTGACCGTGTCAGCAACGGCCGTGACCGGCCTGACGCTCACCGCCTGCGGAAGCGACAACAATGCCGGAACGTCGTCCTCGACGGCAGCGTCCGGGTCGTCCAGTGCGTCGGCCGACTGTGGTGGCAAGAACGCCCTGACCGGCGAGGGCTCGACCGCGCAGCAGAACGCGATCGCGGTGTTCAACCAGGTGTGGGGCCAGAAGTGCCCGGGCAAGAACCTCTCGTACAACCCGACCGGTTCGGGTGCCGGTGTCACCCAATTCATCGCGGGCCAGGTCGATTTCGCAGGTTCCGACTCGGCGCTGTCGAAGGATCAGACCGACCCCGCCGCCAAGCGCTGCAATGGCAACCCGGCCTGGAACCTGCCGCTGGTCTTCGGGCCCGTCGCGCTGGGCTACAACCTCCCGGGCGTGGACAAGCTCGTCGTCAACGCCGACGTGCTGGCCAAGATCTTCAGCGGTGGCATCACCAACTGGAACGACCCGGCGATCGCCGCACTGAACAGCGGTGCCTCGCTGCCCGATCAGAAGATCACCCCGATCTACCGCTCGGATTCCTCGGGCACCACCGACAACTTCCAGAAGTACCTGGGCGCTGCCGCTCCGGAGAGCTGGACCAAGGGTGCCGGCAAGGAGTTCCAGGGCGGCGCCGGTGAAGGCGCGCAGAAGACCGCAGGCGTAGTGCAGGCCGTGCAGGCCACCCCGGGTGCGATCGGCTACGTCGAGAAGGGCTTTGCCGACCAGGCCAAGCTGACCGTCGCCCAGATCGACACCGGCAGCGGCCCCGTCGCGCTGACCGACGATTCGGCCAAGGCCGCCATCGACTCCGCCAAGATCTCGGGTGATGGCAACGACCTGGTGCTGGATCTGAAGTCGCTGTACTCCACCAAGGCCGCCGGCGCCTACCCGCTGATGCTGGCGACCTACGAGATCGTCTGCTCGAAGGGCTACGACGCCGACACCTCCGCGGCGGTCAAGTCGTTCCTGACCGTGGCGGCCAACGACGGCCAGGCGGGTCTGGCCGCGGCCGGCTACGTGCCGCTGCCCGACGCGTTCAAGCAGCGTCTGCTGACCGCCGTCAAAGCAATTCAGTAACAGCGCTGGCGAGGCAGGTCGATTGCGGTGACGATGGAGAGATCAGTGAGCGATGGGGTGGATGTGACCCAAGACGTACCCGGACCTAATCCAGCGGACGCTGGATCCGGTGAGGTCGTGGCCGCGCCCTTCCCGGAGAAGCCTTCGATCCCGACGAACCCGTCCGGACACGCGAAAGTCCGGATCGGTGACCGGATCTTCCGGGGGCTGTCCGAAGGCTCCGGCATTTTCGTCATCGCGCTGATCGCCGCGATCGGCCTGTTCCTCGTCTGGCGTGCGGTACCGGCGCTGGGGCGTAACGACGTCAACTTCTTCACCTACGGCGGTACCTGGCTCACCACCGATACCGCCCACATGAAGTTCGGCATCCTGGATCTGCTGCAGGTGACGGTGTTCGTCTCGCTGTTCGCACTGGTCCTGGCGATGCCGGTCGCGCTCGGTATCGCGATCTTCCTGACGCAATACGCCCCACGCCGGGTGTCCGGGCCGCTTGGCTACATGGTGGATCTGCTGGCCGCCGTGCCGTCGATCATCTACGGCGTCTGGGGCCTGTACGTGCTGGCGCCGGTGCTCAAGCCGTTCGCGATGTGGCTCAACGGCAATCTCAGCTGGATCTTCCTGTTCGACACCGGCAATGCCTCGGTGGCCGGCGGCGGAACGATCTTCACCGCCGGGATCGTGCTGGCGGTGATGATCCTGCCGATCATCACCGCCGTCAGCCGCGAGGTGTTCGTCCAGACGCCGCGCGGTCAGATCGAGGCGGCGCTGGCGCTGGGTGCGACGCGCTGGGAAGTGGTCAGGACCACGGTGCTGCCGTTCGGGCTGTCCGGCTACATCAGCGGGGCGATGCTCGGCCTGGGCCGCGCCCTCGGTGAGACGATCGCGCTGCTGATCATCCTGCGCGGCACGCAGAAGGCGTTCGGCTGGTCGCTGTTCGACGCCGGCTACACCTTCGCCAGCAAGATCGCCTCGGCCGCTTCAGAATTCAACGACCAGTACAAGGCAGGCGCCTATATCGCGGCGGGCCTGGTGCTGTTCATCCTGACGTTCGTGGTCAACTCGGCGGCCCGCGCCGCCGTGGCCGGGAGGGGAGCGCGATGACCTCGACTCTGGACAAGCCGGTCAAGGCGCCCACTTTCCAGGCGGTCAGCCTGCGGCGCAAGATCACCAACAACACCGCCACCGTCCTGGTGACGCTGTCGGTGGCTGTCGCAGTGGTGCCGCTGATCTGGGTGCTGTACTCGGTGATCACCAAGGGCATCGGCATCGTCCTCGACAGCACCTGGTGGACCAACTCGCAGGCCGGGATGACGGCCTTCATGGCCGGCGGCGGTGTCTACCACGCCCTGGTGGGCACTGTGCTGCAAGGACTTTTCTGCGCGATCATCTCGATTCCGATCGGCGTCTTCGTCGGGATCTACCTGGTGGAGTACGGCGGCGGCACCAAGCTGGGCAAGCTCACCACGTTCATGGTGGACATCCTCACCGGTGTGCCCTCGATCGTCGCCGCGCTGTTCATCTACGCCCTGTGGGTCGCGACCCTGGGTTTCCAGCGGTCCGGCTTCGCGGTGTCGCTGGCCCTGGTCCTGCTGATGATCCCGGTGATCGTGCGCTCCACCGAGGAGATGCTGCGGATCGTGCCGATGGATCTGCGCGAGGCCAGCTACGCGCTCGGTGTGCCGAAGTGGAAAACCATTGCCCGCATTGTCATTCCGACCGCTCTGTCGGGCATCGTCACCGGCATCATGCTGGCGCTGGCCCGCGTCATGGGAGAGACGGCACCGCTGCTGATCCTGGTCGGGTACTCCCAAGCGATGAACTTCGACATGTTCAACGGATTCATGGGCTCGCTGCCCGGCATGATGTACGACCAGACATCGGCCGGTGCGGGCGCCAATCCCGTTCCCACCGACCGGCTCTGGGGTGCGGCGCTGACGTTGATCGTGTTGATCGCGATTCTCAACATCGGCGCGCGCTTCGTCGCCAAATTCTTTGCCCCGAAGAAGGTTTAGGAGCTTTCGATGGCCAAGCGGCTTGATCTCAAAGACGTCAACATCTACTACGGCGCGTTCCACGCGGTCGCCGATGTGTCGCTCGCGGTGCCGCCGCGCAACGTGACCGCGTTCATCGGTCCGTCCGGTTGCGGGAAGTCCACCGTGCTGCGCACGCTCAACCGCATGCACGAGGTCATCCCCGGAGCGCGCGTCGAGGGTTCGGTTTTACTCGACGGTGAGGACATCTACGGCTCGGGTGTCGACCCGGTCGGTGTGCGCAAGACCATCGGTATGGTCTTCCAGCGGCCGAATCCGTTCCCCACCATGTCGATTCGCGACAACGTGGTGGCCGGACTCAAGCTGCAGGGCGTGCGCAACCGCAAGGTGCTCGACGAGACCTGCGAGCGTTCACTCAAGGGTGCCAACCTGTGGAACGAGGTCAAGGACCGCCTCGAGAAGCCCGGCGGCGGTCTGTCCGGCGGTCAGCAGCAGCGGTTGTGCATCGCCCGCGCCATCGCCGTGCAGCCCGACGTGCTGCTGATGGACGAGCCGTGTTCGGCACTGGACCCGATCTCCACGCTGGCCATCGAGGACCTGATCGGAGAACTCAAGCAGGAGTTCACGATCGTCATCGTCACGCACAACATGCAGCAGGCCGCGCGGGTCAGCGATCAGACCGCGTTCTTCAACTTGGAGGCCACCGGCAAGCCGGGCAAACTGGTCGAGATCGACGACACCGAGAAGATCTTCTCCAACCCCAGCCAGAAGGCCACGGAGGACTACATCTCCGGCCGGTTCGGCTAACCCGCCCGCTATACGAAAAGGCCGGTATCGCCAAGCGATACCGGCCTTTTCATTGAATCTCAGTAAGCCGGGGTTTCCTCTTCCTCGGGCAGTCGGCCGGTGACCTGGAAGATCACTCGCCGCGAGATCTCCACGGCATGGTCGGCGAAGCGCTCGTAGAACCGGCCCAGCAGCGTCACGTCGACCGCGGCGGCCACGCCGTGCTTCCACTCGCGATCCATCAGCACGGTGAACAGATGCCGGTGCAGGTCGTCCATCGCGTCGTCTTCCTCGCGGATGCGGCGAGCCTTCTCCGGATCCCGGGACAACAGAACCTCGCGGGCACTATTGCCCAATTCGACTGCAACACGGCCCATTTCGGCGAAGTAGCCGTTCACTTCCTCGGGCAGCGTGTGCTGCGGGTGTCGGCGGCGGGCGATCTTGGCGACATGCAGCGCCAGTGCCCCCATCCGGTCGACGTCGGCGACGATCTGAATCGAGCTGACGATGGCCCGAAGATCGCCGGCCACCGGCGCCTGCAGGGCCAGCAGCACGAAGGCCGCTTCCTCTGCGCGGGCACTGGCCGCGGAGATCTGATCGTGGTCGGTGATGACCTGTTCGGCGAGCACCAGGTCGGCCTGGAGCAGCGCCTGGGTCGCCCGTTCCATTGCGACCCCGGCCAACCGACACATGTCGGCCAGCTGGTTGGTCAGAGCATCGAGTTGCTCGTGGTACGCGGTCCGCATAGCACCCACCCTACTTTCTGCGTGAGCGCTGAGTATGCCCAGGCGGGGTGAACGAACGGTGAATGAAAGCAAACGACCGCCGTGCCCGGACCGGCTTACTCGCAGGTGACGTCCGCGGCGTTGGTGACGGTGAGGTCCTCGGGCAGCTGCGTGGGGGTGCTGTTGGTGTTGCGGCTGACGTGAACGCTGACCGTCGATCCGCTCGGCGGCGGCGCCCCGACGGCGCTGAAGTCAGGCCCGAGAACCACCTGGACGGTGTTCTTCAGGCCGTCGACCCGCTCCATCTGCGCGGCGGGGAACGCCGCGGCGACCGTGGCGGCGGCCTGCTCGTTGCCGGCAGAGAACATCACCGTCGTCGTGGTGACGGCGCTGCCGGTGTAGTCCTCGGGCTCCAGCACGCGGAAGCCGTGTTCGCGCAATGCTGCGGCCGCGGTCGCGCCCAACCCGTCCTGTCCGGTGGAATTCGAGACCTGCACGCTGATGTCACTCGGATCGGTGGTCACCGCGTTGACCAACTCGGTCTGGGTGGTGTCGGCCTGCGCCTCGGTCGGGTTCGGCTTGGCGGCCTGAAGTGTCTTCTGCGCGGCGGTCAGCGGGCTCGTCGTCGCGTTGGTGTCGTTCTCGCCAGGCAGCGGGTCGTCATTGATGATCGCGTCGAACAGGCTTCGGATGTCCTGGGTTCGCGGCTGCTCGTTCCCGTCGGCATCGGTGATTCCGGTGGTGGGGACGGTGACGAAGGTGATCCGGCCGGCGTTGACGCCCTGCAGCGACTGCCCGAGGTCGACGAGGTCCTTGGTCCGGACGTTGTCCACGTACGTGTCATCGATGAACATGTTGACCACGTTGTTGAGCTTGCTGAGGCTGAACAGCGTGTCCTTGGAGATGATCGAGCGCAGCAGTGAGGACAGGAACAGCTGCTGGCGCTTGATCCGCCCGTAGTCACCGTTGACCTCAGTGGTGACCTGCCGGGCGCGCACGTAGTTCAACGCGGTGTGCCCGTCGAGCGTCTGATGCCCGGCACTGGCCAGCACGGTCCCCAGCTCGTAGTCGTCCAGCGGGGTGGTGCTGCAGACGTCAACGCCGCCCAGGGCGTCGACCATCTTGGAGAAGCCGGCGAAGTCGACTGCCATGAACCGGTTGATCGACAGTCCCGACATCTTCTGGATGACCTTGACCAGGCACTTGGGGCCGCCGTATGAGTACGCCGAATTCAGCTTTGTTTCGGTGTAGCGGTAGTCGTCGCTCTTCTCACCGGTGTTCTTGTCGACGACGGGGCCGTAGTTGCCGGTATCGGGATCCCAGGCTTGGCAGTAAGCCGGGGTGATCGCCAGGTCGCGGGGAAAGGACACCACGACGACGCGCTTTCGGTCGGCGGGGATGTTGACCAGCATGACGGTGTCCGACCGGGCACCGCCGGCATCCTCGGTGGTACCGGCACCGATCTCGCCGTTCGCGCCGGTCCGGGTGTCAACACCGACGATCAGGAAGTTCTCGTCGCCGAACTGGGCGTTGGGGTCGACGATGTCGCGTGAGTTGGGATCAAGGGCCGCGACGTTGCGCAGCAGGTCGTTCTTGGTGGACTGCCACTGCCAGGCGCCGCCGGTCAGCACGAGCGCCGACACCGCGAACACAGCCGCTGCCGACCGGCCGGCCAACAGGACGGGCCGCAGCGCCTTGGTCTTCTTTTTCTTGCTGGCCTTCGGCGCCGCGGTGGTGGCCGGGTCGGGGTCGGCAACGAGCGGGCCTCTGGCCCGGTTGAGTGCCTCGAGGTCGGGCACCTCGTCGGCGTAGGCGGCGACCACGACCGGGATCGGCACGGTCAGATCGGTGGCCTCGTCCAGCTCTTCGAGCTCGGCCGGTTCGTCGTCGGGCGGGGCTTCCGAGCGATGACGGGTGGGCTCGGCCGGGACCGTGGAGCCGGACAGCTTCGCGATCAGGTCGGCGACCGTGACGCCCTCGGTATGGCTACCGCTGGACGGGCCGGCCTCGGCTGCGCGATGTGAAGCGGCCCTGGCGCGCTCCCACGGCGCGGCCGCAGCGCCCGATCGGGGTGCCGGGGTTACCCGCTCGCCCTCGTCGAGGGCGCGGTGCTGGCCGGGCGAGGCGTTGCCGCCATCACTCATGTTCCAGTCGCCTCCGACTCTGGTGCGGGTCTGGCGCGTCGAGGCGCCTGCAATCCCGGTTGCGGTTGTCTCGTCATGTCGGCCGGGCGCCGATGCGCGGCCGTGTCAACCGTTCTATGTCTTGTAGCAGCAGTGCGTGGGGGTCCGCCACTTCAGTGGCCAATTCAACAAGATCATCATCGTACTGAGACAACCCCGCCCGCCGCCAGCTCGCAGGGATGTCGAGACCGTCTCGGTTCAGCCTCCGGAGTGCATGACGTCGGCGCCCGCCGGGACCGTGCAGTCATCCGGGTCGTCGAGCCAGCCCTCGGGGAGGGTGACCGACGCTGCAGAGCCCTGGCGCCCGCGTGGCCCGGTGGCAGCATCGGGGAACGGAACGTCGCGATCGAGCCTGCCGAGCAGCTCGTCGAGCTCATCGAGCGTCTTGACCAGTGCCAATGCCCGTCTGATGTCCGCACCTGCCGGAAATCCGTGCAGGTACCAGGCGACGTGTTTGCGGATATCCCGCATGCCCTTGTCCTCGCCGAAGTGATCGGCGAGGAGCTTGCCGTGGCGGCGGACGATGTCGGTGACCTCACCCAGGGTCGGCGGAGTCGGGGTCGGTGCGCCGGTGAAGGCGGCCGACAGCTCGGCGAACAGCCATGGCCGGCCCAGGCAGCCGCGGCCGATGACGACTCCGTCACACCCGGTCGCCGCCATCATGGCCAGGGCGTCGTTGGCCTCGAAGATGTCGCCGTTGCCGAGCACCGGGATCGACGTCACCGCCTCCTTGAGGCGTCCGATCTGGTCCCAGTCGGCGGTACCCGAGTAGCGCTGGGCTGCGGTTCTGGCGTGCAGCGCCACCGCGGCGGCACCTTCCTGCTCGGCGATGCGGCCGGCATCCAGGTGGGTGCGATGGGCGTCGTCGATCCCGATCCGGAACTTGACCGTCACCGGGACCGAGGTGCCCTCGGTGGCGCGGACGGCGGCGGCCACGATTTGACCGAAGAGGCGCCGCTTGTAGGGCAGTGCCGCCCCGCCGCCGCGACGGGTGACCTTGGGTACCGGGCAGCCGAAGTTCATGTCGATGTGATCGGCGAGGTCTTCGGTGACGATCATCCGGGCGGCCTCGTACGTGGTGGCCGGGTCCACGGTGTAGAGCTGCAGCGAGCGCGGCGACTCCTGCGGGGCGAAGGTCGTCATGTGCATGGTGACGGGGTGGCGCTCGACGAGCGCGCGGGCCGTGACCATCTCGCATACGTAGAGCCCGCTGACGGTTCCGGCCCGCTCCTCTTCGAGCTCGCGGCACAGGGTGCGGAACGCGACGTTGGTGACACCGGCCATGGGCGCCAAGACAACCGGGCTGCGGAGGGCGAAGGGCCCGATCCGCAGCCCGGTAGCAGCCGGGGCGGTGTCGACTATGTCGCTGCCCCCGCCAGCGCCTTGGCGCTGCGCTTCTCGGCGAGGCGCGCGTCGCGCTCGAGCTTGCGCATCTTCGCCTCTTCGAACTTGTCGCAGGTTTCTTCGAGTTCCTTGATCAGCGCCGCCAGATCGTCGCGCATCTCAGCGGCCTCGCCGGTGAAGTCGTCACGTTCGAAGATGCGCCACTTCTTCAGCACCGGCATCACGACGTCGTCGAGGTGGATGCGCGGGTCGTAGACGCCGCCCATCGCGATGACGACGGCCTTACGCCGGAAGTCCGGCACGGTGTAACCGGGCATCTTGAAGTTCTTCAGCACCCGGTGCAGCGACTTCATTGCCTGGTTGGGGGCTACGTCGAAGCCAGCCTCGCTGACATCGCGGTAGAAGATCATGTGCAGGTTCTCGTCGTTGGAGATCCTGGCCAGCAACTGCTCGGCGACCGGGTCGTCGCAGGCCTTGCCGGTGTTGCGGTGCGACACCCGGGTGGCCAGCTCCTGGAAGCTGACGTACATCACCGAGTCGAAAAGGCTCTCGGCGAACAGATCACCCTGCTGGTTCTGGCCCGGCGAGAAGCCGCGGGTCATCTGCTCCACCCGCAGCTCCTCGAGCTCGACGGGATCGCAGTTGCGGCTGACGACCAGATAATCGCGGATCGAGATGCCGTGGCGGTTCTCCTCGGCGGTCCACCGGTTGACCCAGTAGCCCCAGGGCCCGTCCATGGAGAAGTTCATCGCGATCTCGCGGTGATACGCGGGCAGATTGTCTTCGGTCAGGAGGTTCTGGATCAACGCGGTGCGCGCGACTTCGGACAGCTTGGCCTGCTCGGGGCTCCAGTCCTGGCCGCCCAGGGCGTAGTAGTTCTTGCCGTCCGACCACGGGATGTAGTCGTGCGGATTCCAGTCCTTCATCATCGTCATGTGGCGGTTGATGAGCTTTTCCGCCACCGGTTCCAGCTCACGCAGGAGATCGAGGTCGGTCAGGTCTTTCGACATGGACCCTCCAGTTATCTGTTCCTTGTGGTTGCACTCAATATATCTGTGTATCCCGGTGACATTCAAGTTCCCCATCCCGGCATGTCGGCGCTGGCAGTTCGCTGAGGGTCGCTGTGTGTTCAGCCATCGGCCACTTGCATCAGGGCGCGCACAGGTATGGTCTACCCCGAGTCGGTTGGGGGGCGGCTGTGCGCCCATGTGGGTTCGGGGGATCAATGAACAAGAGGACTCTTCTAGGCGCGGGCGCCATCGTGAGCGCGGTTGTGGCCGTTGGAGTTGGTACCGGGATCGCCGGTGCGAGTGGCCCGAATCTGACCGGCCAGACGTATTCGCAGGCATCGGAGAAAATCGCGAGTTGGGGATCCAAGGCGGTGATCTCTTCGGTCGTGGGTGACCAGCTTGCGATGGACGATTGCATCGTGACCGGTTCCAGTCGCGCGGGCTTCTTGGATTCCAGTGGCAGAAAACAAGATTCGGCATTCCTCCTGAATTTGAATTGTGACGGTTCGCTCGCTGCGGCGGGTAAGCCGGGCGTCTCGGCTGCCAGCCCGCAGGGACGCAAGCAAGCAAAAGAACTCAAGTCCCTGGCGTGGTACGACAAGGATCCGACCCGATGTGACGGGGAGAGTCTCGAGTACTGCAAGCAGTTGTGCCAGAAGTACGCCGACAAGTGCTCCGCCGAGCTTCTGCAGGTGCTCGGCTGAGTCGTGAACGGTCGCGTGATCTGACGCCGACTGGCTGATCGCCTATGACTTGTCCGGTCCTGATCGTCGTTGTGACGAGCCGACCGTGACCGCGGGTTTTCGCGCGTAACGCTGACCCTGCATGCTCCGAATTACTGGAGTACCATTTGCGCACTGGTGACACCAGCATTTCGTACGCAAATGCACAGGCAACGCACATGTCCGGAGGTCGTGAGACGTGAAGAAGCAATTGGCCGTTGGAATCGGCGCTGTCGGTGCCGCCGCGGCGTCGTTCGCGATGTTCGGCACTGGCGTTGCCTCGGCGACCAACGAGTACGCGGGTCAGACCTATGCGGATGCCGCGCAAGCGATCAGCGACTCCGGTCAGTCCGCGACGATTGCCACCCGCGTCGGCAGCTTCCTGCCGACCGACCAGTGCATGGTCACCGGGTCGCGGAGCGCCAACTTCCTCGACTCCAGCGGCACGAACCCGGGCGGCCGAGTGCTGCTGTACCTGAACTGCAACAACACGTTCGCCACCGCCGGCGTCCCCGGCAACTCGATCGGCAGCCCGGAAGGCCGCGCGGCCCGCTCCGACTACGAAGAGAAGCTCGCCGAGGCGCAGGCCGAAGCCGAGCAGAGCGAGTCCTCTGAACTCGAGCAGACCGGCAACGTGCCGGGTGAAGCCGGTCAGGTCGCCGGCGGGTAACTCGCCGCGCGGGTGAGCAGCAGGTCGACGCAGTAGTCGATGAACTGCTCACGAGACGCCGCCAATCGGCCGTCCAAATAGGCGGTGAACAGCGCCGTCAACGCCCCGATCAGGCCGGTTGCCATCATTTTCTGCAGCACCGGATCGCTGATCGCGGTCAGCTTGCTCTGCAGCAGCTCGATGAAGCTCGGCATCCACTCCGCGCCGGAGTGGATCAGCACGGCCTCCACCTGCGGCGCCAACAACAGCACGCGGCCCCGCACCGGATCGTCGACCATGAGGGCCACGAATCTCTCGACGGCAGCCCGGGGGGTACCCGCCGACCTCAGCGTGGCCATGGCGCGATTGCACACATCGTCGTAGACCGCGCGGACGAACTCGTCCCGGTCGGAGAAGCTCTCGTAGAAGTACCGCTCGGTCAGACCGGCGTGCCGGCACACCGCCCGCACCGTCAGCGCAGGGCCGTCCGCGCTGCCGAGCAGGGTCACTCCCGCCGCGATCAACTCGTCGCGGCGTAGCGCCTGCCGGTCCGGCAGCGGGACGCCCGACCAGCGGCCCCGTCGTTGACCCGACGTCACATCGCTCCTAAGCTCATGGTGACAACGCGTGTAGTCAAAATGCCCCGCACGCCATTGGGAAGGTCATCAGTTGAGTCAAGATACGTCCGACGTGTGCCCGGCCACCAGCGACGGCGCGCCGGGGGCGTCTGGTTGCCCGGTGACCGGTGGGGCCTACGACGCCCCACCCGCCGTCCTCGGACCCGACTCGCTGACGTGGAAATACTTCGGTGATTGGCGTGGGCTGCTGCAAGGGCCGTGGGCCGGCTCGATGCAGAACATGCACCCTCAGCTCGGTGCCGCGGTCGAAGAGCACTCGATCTTCTTCATGGAGCGCCTGCCGCGTCTGCTGCGCTCGCTGTACCCGATCGGCGGGGTGGTTTTCGACGGCGACCGGGCGCCGATGACCGGTGCCGAGGTTCGCGACTACCACATCCCGATCAAAGGTGTTGACGCCCAAGGGCGTCGGTACAGCGCGCTGAACCCCGACGTGTTTTATTGGGCGCACTCAACGTTTTTCATGGGCACCGTGCTGACCGCCGAGCATTTCGGCGACGGCCTCACCGAGGATCAGAAGCGCCAACTGTTCGACGAGCACGTCACCTGGTACCGGATGTACGGCATGAGCATGCGCCCGGTGCCGGCCAGCTGGGAAGAGTTCCAGGTCTACTGGGACCACATGTGTCGCAACGTGCTGGAGAACAATTACGCCACCCGTGAAGTTCTCGACCTCTCCACGATGCCGAAACATCCTTCGCTGCAATGGATTCCGGACTTCCTGTGGTCGGCGTATCTCAAGGTTCTCGGACCGTTCGCGGTGTGGGTGACCGTCGGCCTCTACGACCAGCCGGTCCGGGACCTGATGGGCTACACGTGGTCCAAACGTGACGAGCGCCTGCACCGGCTGTTCGGCCGGTCGGTCAACCTCGCGTTCAAGCTGTTGCCCAAGCGGCGCCGGATGCACCCACGTGCCCGGTCCGGATGGGACCGCGCCAATGGCAGGATTCCGGTCGACGCCCCGCTGGTCCACACCCCGGCGCGCAACCTGCCGCCAGTGGGGGAGCGCGACAACGGAATTCATTACCTGGGTGCCTGCCCAGTCCAGAAAACGCAATCGGCGTAGCCGAAAAACGCACACACTCTGTTTGCCGGCTACCGAGTCGGCGGGCTCAGCAACCTCGGGGCCTGACCAAGCGATCCTTGCCAGCGCAAATTTTTGAGGCCGGGGCCGTGGCTATCGCACTAAGCGTGGAAGTCCGGGGCGCGCGAGCTTTCGACAGTGGGCGGGGGTCGCCGCCGCCCAGCCTTCGGAACTGACGTAGCCGTCAAATGCTTTCTGTGGCAGCGAAACCGAAGCACATCACCGCATACGACGCGGCAAAAGCGATGTCGTCGATGTCCGCCTCATTGCCGCCGATCCGCCGAACCTGCTCGGCGATCGCATGACGAATGACGTCTGTCGATGTGGTTAAGGGGTGACTCATGTCTACTCCTGTGGCGCGCGTGAAAGGGGACTTCTCGCACCCCGTTGCGTTAACTGTCCTTTACCCACTCCGGGTATTTCTCACACGCCAGCTAACCGCGTTGTTATCGAAGTTTTATTCGGCCCGTCGCAGGACAGCCGGGACGGTCAGCGCCAGGATCTTCAGGTCGAGAGCAAGAGACCAGTTCTCGATGTAGTAGTTGTCCCACTCGGCGCGATCGGCGATCGACGTCTGCCCGCGCAGCCCGTGCACCTGAGCCCAGCCGGTGACACCGGCTCGGACCCGGTGCCGCTCGCCGTACCGCTGGATCTGGGCTTCGAAGAGCTCCACGAATTCCGGGCGCTCCGGCCGCGGGCCCACGAGGCTCATCTCGCCCTTCAACACATTGATGAACTGGGGCAGCTCGTCCAGTGAGGTGGCGCGCAGGATCTTGCCGATCTTGGTGCGCCGGTCGACGCCCTCGACACCGCCCGGCGCGGCACCGGTCTTGAGCTGGAATGCGGCATCGGTGTCCTCGGCCGCGCGCATCGAGCGGAACTTGAGGCAGCCGAACGCGCGGCCGTCGCGGCCCACCCGTGGCTGGCTGAAGAAGACCGGCCCCGGCGAGCTCAATTTCACGAGCAGGACCAGCGTCAGGAACACCGGCGAGATCAGCAGCAGGAGGAAAGCGGCCATCACCCGGTCGAAGATGTGCTTGACCGCGAACTGCCAGCCCCGGGGGTCGGTGTGGGGCAGCGCGAGCAGCGGCGTGCCGCCCACGTGCTCGATCCGCGCCCGCTCACCGATCGTGTCGAACATGCGGGGCACGACCCAGACTCGCAGTCCGTTCTGATGTGCCGTTCGCACCACGTGGGTGAGCACCTGGTCCTGAGTTCGGGAGAAGGCGATGACGACGTTCTGCGCACCGGTCTGCCGGATCGCTTCGTCGATGTTCTCCGGCGATCCCAGCCAGGGCAGGTCGGGGCGCGGGTCACCGGGCTGACCGAACCAGGGTTCGGCGTCGACGATGCCGACCGGCGCCAGGCCGTACTGCGGAAACTCTTCCAAGCGGCTGATGATGTGCCCGGCGACGCGTCCGTTCCCCACGATGAGAGTTGGCGCCTGCAGATGGTCGTGTCGGCGCAGGCTCCGCTGGATGATCACCCGCACCAGCCGCCCGAACGGCATGAGTATCGCGGCACAGATCCATATCTTCAGCACCGCGGCGCCGGGACGGCCGGTTTCGTTCGTCAGCACCAAGCCACCGAGCAGGAACATGGTCGCGATGGCCACCGTCGCCTCGATGGGCCCGATCTCGTCGAGGAATTCCCGATTGAGGCGGCGCCGGTAGACACCTCGTGCGGCGAGCACGAGGATCACGACGGGCACGTACAGATAGGCCAGCCAGAGGTTGGGTGGATAGTCGTGGGTCGCCATCGCCCACCGCACGCCGATGATCGTCGCCACCGTCGCGGTGAGAACGTCGATCGAGACGGTGATGATCGTGCTCAATGGGTCGGAGCGCACCCGCTCGGCAAACGTCTTGCGTCGTGCGGGCAGCTTGCCGCTAGTTACCGGCGTCGCCGGCTCATTTTCAACGTGAAGCGTCCGTATTGCCATGATCCGCTCACATCACCTGCTGAACCACAGGGCGGACGCTACCCGATTTTGCTACCCGCCGAGCCATGTAGTCCCCCCGTGTGGCGAAAGATTGGCAAAGATCATTTACCGCGTGGATCGGCGAGGAGCCTCTGTCGCGCAACATCGGCGAGATCGTTGAGGATCTGAACCTGTCCGCTCGACCAGTGGCGCGGACGAGTGTCCCAGGTGCACAACGTTCCCGCCACATGACCGTTGCTGTCGATCAAGGGAATCCCGGCGTAGGCCAAGATCCCGTCGCGAACAGCCGGATGATCCGCCAGCAGGGGATGGGCCCTGGTGTCGTCGACGACCAACGGTTCCCGGCTGGCGACCGTGAACTTGCAGATCGACATCTCCAGCGGCGCGACGCGGGGCATCACCTCATCGCTGGCATTAGTTCCCGCGAGCACCTGCCGGTCGGGATAGACGATGGAAACCGCCGCCATCTGGGTGCCAAGGGCTTCGGCGACCAATACCGCGACACGATCGAGGGTCGGGTTTCGGACCTCGTCGTAGGTGCCGAGGCGCTCCAGTGATTCCAGCCGCTCGGGGTCGGATACCGCGTCGTTGATGATCTCGTCGACAGCGCTCTGCTCGCCGGAGAGCAGGTCCACGACCGCGCGCACGGTCTGGTCGTGTTCGGGCCCGGCCAGTCGCGCGATCACGTGCCGGCCGGTGACCCGGTCGACGCCGCGGCGCGGACCGTCCGCAGGCTGCGGCGCCGTGTCATTCATGTCGTTCACGATAGGTCACCCCCGACGGCGACGGGCCATCTCGCGGCGGACTGCTCCGCCGAAAGCTCTATCGGCCCAACGTTGTGCCCCCACCAGGGCTCGAACCTGGGACCTGCGGATTAAAAGTCCGTAGCTCTACCGACTGAGCTATAGGGGCGCGTCGCACACAATACTGCCTACGCGGCGGTTGCTCGTTTTGGGATTGTGCCCGCTGTGCCCTAAGCTAACGACGCTCTAACGTGCACTCGTTGTGAGTACCCCGGAGTGATTCGGTTCAGGCCCCCATCGTCTAGTGGCCTAGGACGCCGCCCTTTCACGGCGGTAGCACGGGTTCGAATCCCGTTGGGGGTACGCGTGACGGCGGTATCGTCGGAGCGAGCAGTACAAGCAAGGCCCTGTGGCGCAGTTGGTTAGCGCGCCGCCCTGTCACGGCGGAGGTCGCGGGTTCGAGTCCCGTCAGGGTCGCCATGTATGTGGTGAGGCACATGGGTTGGAGACAGTGCCTTCCGGCCAGGTAGCTCAGTTGGTACGAGCGTCCGCCTGAAAAGCGGAAGGTCGCCGGTTCGATCCCGGCCCTGGCCACCAAGCGTCACCGATGACCTACGCGGTCAATGTCTTTCACGAATCCCGACGGCAGTCGCACGCGAAACTCGGTGTGCGCCGGGCGGGATTCGACCTCGACCGTTCCGCCATGAGCCCTGACGATCGAGGCCACGATCGCCAGGCCCAGTCCCGAGCTGTTCAATTCGCGGGAGCGCGCCCGGTCGGCGCGCACGAACCTGCCGAACAGGTCCGGAAGGAGTTCGGGGTCGATACCCGGTCCGTCATCGAGGACTGTGAGCTCGACTGCGTCGGCTGCCTGCCTGATCGACGTCGTGACCGTGACGCCGTCGGGGGTATGGATGCGGGCGTTGGTCAGCAGGTTGCCGACAGCCTGATGCAGGCGGGCTCTATCCCCTTGGATCCACACCGGATCGGCGGGTAGTTCGGCTAGAAATCGGTGATCGGGGGCCGTCACCGCGATGTCGTTGACCGCGTCGGCGACGAGCGCGCACAGATCCAGGCGTTCGAGTTCGAGCCCCTGTCCCTCGTCGAGCCTGGACAGCAGCAGCATGTCGTCGACGAGCGCACTCATCCGGCGTGCTTCGGACTCGATCCGTGCCAGCGCGTATTCGCTGGTTTCCGGCAGCGATGCGGAGTCCTGCCGGGTGAGTTCGGCATACCCCTGGATCGTGGCCAACGGTGTGCGCAGTTCATGACTCACGTCGGTGAGGAAACGGCGCATCCGTCGGTCGGCCTCGGCCCGCGCGGCCAGGACGGAGTCCACGTTGGCCAGTAGGCGATTCAACGTCTCGCCGACGATGCCCACCTCGTTGTCGGGGTCGGTGTCGGCGTGCCGGACACGTGCGGTGATCCGGTGCTCGTCGTCGGCCAGCGGGATTCGTGCGGCTTTCGCAGCGGTGGCGGCGACTCGGCGCAACGGATGCAGGGCCCGGCGCACCAGTGTCACGGTTCCGACGGCCGCCGCGATGGCGGCCAGCAGGGTTATCGCGGCGACCGCGGCGGTTTTCTTGGCGATCGCGTCGCTGGCGCTGCGCAACGAGATGGCCGAGACCAGTCGCTGGCCGTCGCCGCTCTCGGTCGCTGCGACCCGGTAGCGGCCCAGGTCGCCGAAGTCGACGCTCTGCGGAGCGTCGCCGGTCCACCGGATCGTTTCGAGGGCCGTCACCGCCTCGGCAGGCGCCGGCCGAGCGCCCGCGTCGTCGAAGGTCGCGGCCTGCACAACCCGACCACCGTTCATCACCGCGATGACGGTGCCTGCCGATTGGCCGGTGAATTTGATGAGCTGCCTGCCTGCCGGGTCACCGGCGGGCGCCTCGGCGAACGAGTGCTTGAGCGCGGCGAGTGAGTGCATGACCTCGGAGTTGCTTGCCGCCGCGACGTACTCACGCAGCGTGTAGATCGACAGCGCACCGACCAGGAGCACCACGACTGAGACCAGGCTGGAGACGCCGATCATCAGTTGTCTGCTCACGGTGCGCGGCCGCCACCACTGGGTGGCCCGCGGCGCCATCAAGGTGACGGCCGGAGTTGGTAGCCCACTCCGCGAATGGTGTTGATCATCGGCTCTCGGCCGGCGTCGATCTTCTTGCGCAAATAGGAGATGTAGAGGTCGACGATGCTGGTCTTGCCGCCGAACGTGTAATTCCAGACCCGCTGCAGGATCTCCTCGCGGCTCAGCGCCCGGCGTGGGTTGCGCATCAGAAAGCGCAGGAGTTCGAACTCCGTGGCCGTCAGCTCGATGCGCTCACCGCCGCGGGTGACCTCACGACTGGCGCCATCCAATTCGAGATCGCCAACCCGCAGTGACTCGTCGTCGGCCGGCGTCGTCTCGCCGACCCGGCGCAACAGGCCGCGCATGCGGGCGACCAGCTCCTCCAGGCTGAACGGCTTGGTCATGTAGTCGTCGGCGCCGGCCGTGAGCCCGGTGACGCGGTCGCTGACCGAGTCGCGTGCGGTGAGGAACAGCACCGGGGTATAGGACGCCGCGGCACGGATGCGTTCCAGGATTCGTAGGCCGTCGAGGTCGGGCAGCATGATGTCGAGGACGATGACGTCGGGCTTGACCGAGTCGAGTTTCGCGATCGCGTCCCGGCCGTCGTGCGCCACTTCGACGGTCCAGCCTTCGTAGCGCAGAGCCATCGTCACCAGGTTGGTCAGTGCGCGTTCGTCGTCCACCAGAAGGACTCGAATCGGTGTGCCGTCGGTGCGCCGGATGGGTGGCAACTGTCCGAGCATCGCGCGTCGTGGCTGGTGGGATCGAGGGGGCACTGACATCGTCGTCATGACTCGATTCTCCGAATCTCATACCGTGTTGTCACGGGATTCATACCCGATTCTCAGAATGCGCATGGCGGACATCACTTCTCGTGTTTCGTTCCGAAGGTGACTGTGATGCTCGCAACATTTATTTGCGTCTTCTATGCATCGGCTCGCTGTCCTTGAAGGCGAAGTTTCGCGATAAATACTCTGGTACTTGGCAATTGGCCGATACAACGACGTATTCCATTGCTATTCAATGCTTTTCATGGCGTCGCCAGTATCAGGAGTTGACTTTGCTACCGACAAGACTGACCCAACGGCTGGGTCCACTCATGCGTTATGACCTGCCGGCATCGCTGGTGGTCTTCCTGGTCGCGCTCCCGCTGTCATTGGGCATCGCGATCGCATCCGACGCGCCTGCGCTCGCCGGTCTCATCGCCGCGGTGGTCGGCGGCATCGTTGCCGGAGCTCTCGGCGGGTCGCCACTCCAGGTCAGCGGACCCGCCGCTGGTCTGACGGTGATCGTCGCCGGGCTGGTCGATCAGTTCGGCTGGGCGGTGACGTGTGCGATCACGGTCGCCGCCGGCGTGCTTCAGGTGCTGTTCGGGCTGTCCCGGGTGGCCAGGGCGGCATTGGCCATCTCCCCGGTGGTCGTGCACGCGATGCTGGCCGGAATCGGCCTCACCATCGCGTTGCAGCAGATCCACATCGTCCTCGGCGGCGACGCGCGCAGTTCTGCATGGCAGAACCTGACCCAACTGCCCGGCCAAATCGTCGATGCGCACGGCGACGAGATGCTGATCGGCACGTTGGTGATCGCGATCCTCATCGCGTGGCGCTGGGTGCCCGGCGTTCTCGGAAAGGTTCCCGGCCCGCTGGTCGCCATCGTCGCCGCGACGGTGGCCTCGATCGTCTTGCGGCTCGACGTGGCCCGCGTTCAGCTCGACGGTTCGCTGCTGGATGCGATCGCGCTGCCCAGCCTGCCCAGTGGCAACTGGGGTGCCGTCGCGGTCGGAGTGCTGACCGTCGCGCTGATTGCCAGTGTGGAGAGCCTGCTGTCCGCGGTGTCGGTGGACAAGATGCGACCGGGCCATCGCACCAACTTCGACCGGGAACTGATCGGCCAGGGTGCGGCCAACATCGCGTCGGGAACCCTCGGTGGACTGCCCGTCACCGGAGTGATCGTGCGCAGCTCGACGAATGTGAATTCCGGAGCGCGCACGCGCGCATCGGCGATCCTGCACGGGGTTTGGGTGCTGGTGTTCGCGATTCCGTTCGCAGGTCTGGTGCAGATGATCCCGATGGCCGCGCTCGCGGGGCTTCTGGTCATGATCGGCATTCGGCTGGTCAATCGAGTTCACATCGAAACGGCAAGCAAGACAGGCGATATCGCCGTCTACGTTGTCACGGTCCTGTGCGTGCTCTTCCTCAATCTGCTCGAAGGTGTGCTCATCGGGCTGGCGCTGTCGATCGCGCTGACCGTATGGCGGGTGGTGCGGGTGCGCATCCACGCCGAACCCGATGGCGAGCATTCGTGGCATGTGGTGATCGAGGGGTCGTGCAGTTTCCTGTCGGTCCCGCGACTGACGGGAGTTCTCGGCTCGGTGCCGCCGCAGGCCGATGTGACGGTGGAACTTTCGGTCGATTTCATCGATCACGCGGCGCGGGAAGCCATCGAGGATTGGTGCCACCAGCATCGTGCCTCCGGTGGCGCGGTCGAGATTCGGCAACTCGGTTCGGTCGAGATGGACGCGACTCTGGCTGGCCCGCCGGTCCGCGACATCAATGGCATCGACATGCGGCCCAGGCTGATGCCGTGGAGCACCTGGCAGAACGCGGACGGCGACAGCCAGGCAGGGTCGGAGGGACCCGCGGTCGTGAAAGGCCTTGCGGTGTATCAACGCCGAACCGCACCGTATCTGAGACCCCATCTGGAAAAGCTCGCCGACACCCAAGAGCCCGAGACGTTGTTCGTCACGTGCGCCGATTCCCGGATTCTGCCCAACGTGATCACCAGTAGCGGGCCCGGTGACCTGTTCACCATGCGCAATGTCGGCAACCTGGTCCCGCCCGATCGACGTGATCTGTCGACGGAGGCTGCGATCGCCTTTGCCGTGGAGACGTTGCGGGTCACATCGATCGTGGTGTGCGGACACTCCTGCTGCGGTGCGATGAAAGCTCTGCTCGCCGAAGGGACCCCGGGGGATGGGCATCTGCACACATGGCTCGCGCACGGATTGCCGACACTGACCGCTTACGACGGCGGACGTCACCCCGTCGCTCAAGAGGCGGCGGCTGCCGGCTTCGATCCCGTCGACCAGCTCAGCATGGTCAACGTCGCCACACAGGTGGATGTCCTCACTCGGCACCCGCTTGTCGCAGATGCCCACCGTCGTGGTGACCTTGAAGTGATCGGGATGTTCTATGACATCTCCAGTGCCGCACCATTGCGCATCGGATCCGAGTCGATCGGCGGGTTCGAGGTCGCGCTGAGCATGAACGGCCATCGCGGCGACCGAAATCGTATGTACGGCATATGAATTCGTTGCGCCGCATCGTGAGGCTTCTTAATCTTGTTGTATCACTTACGAATACAGAAATGGAGAAGCTCATGAGATTCAACAAGATCGCCAAGGATGCGGCTGTCGGTGTGGTCGGAGCGGCGGCGTTGCTCGCCGTAGGGACGGGCGTGGCGGCAGCTGCCCCCGCCGGCCCGTCGGCCACCGAGACGATCGCCCGGCTACAGGCCGATGGCAATCGCGTCATCGTCAACAAGGTGGGGACAGGGCCGGCGGCCAACTGCACGGTGAAGTCGGTGAGCTCGGTCGTCAACCCGCCGCTGCCGACGGGTAATGCCCTGACGGGCGTCCCGAACCTGCAGCGGGTGACGACCGTCCACGTCAGTCTGCAGTGCTGATCGCAACTCTTGCCGTATGCCTTACAGTAGACACGACATGAGCGAACCCGCCTGAGCGTCCTGGGAGGCCAGATGCCGGAAAGTGCAGTGCAGCGAGCGGTTGTCATCGGCGGCGCGTCGGGGATCGGCTGGTCGGTGGCGAAGGGGCTTGCCGACGGCGGTCGGCAAGTCACCATCGCCGACCGCAACGCCGAGGGAGCGCACGAGCGGGCCGCCGAACTCGGGGCACCGCATGACGCCGCGGAGGTGGACGTCACCGACGAAGCCAGCGTCGCTGCGCTGTTCGAGCGGACCGGCGAAGTCGACATCGTGGTGAACACCGCCGGGTTCGGCGGCTTCGGCCGCATCACCGAACAACCCGTCGAGGATTTCCGGGCGATCGTCGACTGCTGCCTCACCGGCGGTTTCATCGTCATGAAGTACGCCGGCCGCCAGTTGCGTGCGGGCGGATCGCTGGTATCGATCACCTCGCTGAATGCGCGGCTCGCAGCGCCGGGCATGAGTGCGTACTGTTCGGCCAAAGCCGGTCTGGCGATGCTCACCCAGGTGGCCGCCCTGGAACTGGGCCCGCGCGGCATCCGGGTCAACGCCGTCTCGCCAGGCTTCGTCCACACCCCGCTGACCGAGCTGGTCACCCTGGCCGACGGAGTCCTGGAGGACTACATCGAGAACACGCCGCTCGGCCGGGTCGGTGTCCCCGAAGACGTCGCCGAGGCCGTGCTGTTCCTCTGCTCGGACCAAGCCTCCTGGCTCACCGGTGAGGTCCTCGACCTCAACGGCGGCGCCCATCTCAAGCGCTATCCCGACGTGCTCGCCCACGTCGACCGGATGGCGTCGGCGTGACCCGATTCGCCGGCAAGCAGGCGATCGTCACGGGTGCCGGCTCGGGCATCGGCGCGGCACTGTGCCGGGCCCTGGCCGGTGCCGGCGCCGACGTGGTGTGCACCGATATCGACGGCGACGCCGCCGAACGCACCGCGGCCTCACTGGCCAAGCGCGGCACGTCAGCACAACTCGACGTCACCGACGCGGCCGCCGTGCAGGCAGCGGTCGACGGCCTTGTCGAGCGCACCGGCCGAATCGACTTGCTGTTCAACAACGCCGGTATCACCTGGGGCGGCGACACCGAGCTGCTGACCCTCGATCAGTGGAACAGCATCATCGATGTGAACATCCGCGGCGTCGTCCACGGCGTGCATGCCGCCTACCCGCACATGGTTCGCCAGCGCAGCGGCCACATCGTCAACACCGCTTCCATGGCGGGCCTCGCCGCGGCAGGCCGGATCACCAGTTATGTGATGAGCAAGCACGCGATCGTCGGGCTGTCGCTGGCTCTGCGCACCGAGGCCGTCGGCCGGGGAGTCGGCGTGCTGGCCATCTGCCCGACCGCGGTGGACACCCCGATCCTGGACAAGGGCTGGCTCGGCGACTTCAACGGACGCGAGTTCTATCAGATGGGTCAGCGCAGTGAGACGTTCTATAGCCCGGACCGGCTGGCCGCCGATACGCTCCGGGCCATCGAACGCAACAAGGCCCTCCTGGTCGCACCCCGTCAGGCCCGCATGGCGTGGCTTTTCGCGCGTCTGGCACCCGGCTTGCTCAACCGGATGGCTGTGCGGTTCGTCGACCAGCAACGCACCGACAGAAGGCAACCGTCATCATGAGCGCCCCGACCGCGATTCCCCGTTACCCCTCGGACGTCACCGGCGGCTGGCTGGCCGGCATCCTCAGCCGCCCCGGTGCACCCGTCGAGGTCGAGAGCGTCGAGGTGAGTCCGGTGGGGACCGGCCAGACCGGCGCCACCTTCCGGGTCAAAGCCACCTATGGCGGCGACGCCGACCTGCCGACCAGCTTCATCCTGAAGTTGCCCGCCGGCGACGACGCCGTTCGGGACCGGGTGACGCTCGGCTATCGCAGCGAGTGCGCCTTCTATCAGTCGGTCGCCGAGCTTGTGACGATCCCGATTCCGCAGTGCTACCACGTCTCCATCGCCGACGAGGGCGCCAGTTACGCACTGCTGCTGGCCGATCAGGCGCCGGCCGTGCAGGGCGATCAGATCGCCGGCTGCGATCTGCCGGAGGCCCGCCTTGCCGTGCGTGCGCTGGCCGGGCTGCACGGTCCGACGTGGTGCGATCCGCAGTGGCAGACCTTTCCCGGCCTGGCGATGTCGGTCGTCGGGGAGGACGCCATCCGCGGTCTCGGCGACATCTCCAAGATGGCCGCGGGTATCACGGTCGAGAAGCTCGGGTCGCGGCTGAATGCCGAGGATGCCGAAACCCTGGTCGCCGCCATGGATTTGGTGACGCCATGGCTGCTGAACGCGCCCGAGCGGTTCGCGTTGCTGCATGGTGACTACCGGCTGGACAATCTGCTCTTCGACGGCGAGCGGGTCAGCGTCGTCGACTGGCAGACGCTCGGTGTCGGGCTGGCCGGCCGCGACCTGGCGTACTTCACCGGCACGAGCCTGGAACCCGCCTTGCGGGCGCACGCCGAGAAGGACCTGGTCGCCGAATACCATCGAGCGCTGCTGGACACCGGCGTGAGCGGCTACGACGCCCAGACCTGTTGGCATGACTACCTGTTGGGCATGATCCAGGTTCCGCTGATCTCAGCGCTGGGCTGCGCGTTCGCGGTGGAGACCGAACGTGGCGACGACATGATGGCGGCGATGCTGCGCCGAGGCTGTGCGGCCATTCGCGATCTGGGCACCCTGGAACTGATCACAAGCTAGGAGCACACGTTGGGAGAATCCCTGCCGCGCACCGCGATCATCGGCGCGGGCATCAGCGGGCTGACCTCGGGCAAGATGCTCAAGGACTACGGCGTGCCGTACACCACCTTCGAGCTGTCCGACCGCATCGGCGGTAACTGGGCGTTCGCCAACCCCAACGGAATGAGCAGCGCCTACCGGTCCCTGCACATCGACACCTCCAAACAGCGGCTGTCGTTCCGGGATTTCCCGATCCCCGAACACTTTCCGTCGTTTCCGCACCACAGTGACATCAAGACCTACCTGGACTCCTACGCCGAGACGTTCGGACTTCTGGAGAACATCGAGTTCAACAACGGCGTCCAGCACGCCGCGCGCAACGGTGACGGGCGATGGGACATCACCGACCAGAAGGGGACGACCCGAGAGTTCGACCTTCTGGTCGTCGGCAACGGCCACCACTGGGATGCCCGGTACCCGAATTTCCCTGGCGAATTCACCGGCGAGACAATCCATTCCCATCACTACGTCGATCCGCAAACCCCGCTGAACCTGACCGGTAAGCGGATCCTGGTCGTCGGTATCGGCAACAGTGCCGCCGACATCACGGTGGAGCTGTCGTCGCGGACCCTGCAGAACACGGTGACGCTGTCGACGCGCTCGAGTGCCTGGATCGTGCCCAAGTACATCGCCGGGCGCCCCGGTGACAGCGTGTGGCAGACGTCGCCGCACATCCCGTTGTCGTGGCAGCGCAAGGCGGTTCAACTGCTGGCGCCCGCGATGGGCATCAATCCGGAGCTGTACGGCCTGCCCGCGCCGAATCACAAGCTGTTCGAGGCGCATCCGACCCAGTCGGTGGAACTGCCGCTGCGCCTGGGTTCCGGTGACGTGATCCCGAAGCCGAACGTGAGCCAGCTCGACGGGGACACGGTCCACTTCGATGACGGCACCAGCGGACAGTTCGACGCGATCGTCTACGCCACCGGCTACAACATCACGTTCCCATTCTTCGACCCCGACTTCATCAACGCGCCCGACAATGCCATCCGGCTGTACAAGCGAATGTTCAAGCCGGGCATGGACAATCTGGCATTCATCGGTTTCGCCCAGGCTGTGCCGACCCTTTTCCCGTTCATCGAATGCCAGGCGAAACTGCTGGCCGCCTACGCGGTGGGCCGCTACGCCCTGCCGCCGGCCGCCGAGATGGAGCGGGTGATCGACGCCGACCAGAAGCTGTACACCGGGCACTGCACCGACCGTCCGCGGCATACCCAGCAGGTCGACTACTTCCACTACGACCACGACATCCGGACCAGGGAACTGCCGGCCGGGATGAAGCGGGCCGAACTTCGCCGCCACCGGGTTAAGGAAACCGTATGAGCCGCAACGACATCACCTTCGACTCGTCCGGGGTGCGGTGTAGCGCATGGCACTTCCCCGGGCAGGGCGATGCCTTCGCAGGGCCGGCCGGGCGCCCGATCGTGGTGATGGGCCACGGCTTCGGCGGAACCAAGGACTCCGGGCTGGAGCCGTTCGCCGAGCGGATCAGCGCCGCAGGCGTCGACGTGCTGGCCTTCGACTATCGCGGCTTCGGGGCATCGGAAGGCACACCGCGGCAGACGGTTTCGGTAGCCGCCCAGATCGGTGACTTCGAGGCCGCGGTCACCGCGGCCAAGCGGCTGCCCGGCGTCGATCCGAATCGGATCGTGCTGTGGGGGTCGTCGATGTCGGGCGGTCACATCTTCCGGGTCGCCGCCGACCGCGACGACATCGCGGGCGTGATCGCCATGACGCCGCTGACCAGCGGCGTGGCCGTCAGCCGCGCGGCCGTCGAACACCGCGATGTCGGGCAGGCACTGAAATGGACAGCGGTGGGCCTCAAGAGCCGTATCGACGTGGCCCGCGGCCGTCGCCCGACGCTGATGCCGCTGGTCGCCTATCCCGGTGAGCCCGGTGCGCTGGCGTTGGACGGGGCCTACGAGAGCTACACCGCGATGGCCGGACCGACCTGGCGTAACGAGGTCGACTCGGCGGTCGGCCTGCAGATCGCCTCGATCCGAACGGCGGACGCCGCCAAGCGGTTACGGTGCCCGCTGCTGGTGCAGATCGCCGACTTCGACCGGTACGTGCCCGCCGAGTCGGTGGTCAAGACCGCCGTGCTGGGCAGGGGAGAAGTGCACCACTACCCGTGTGACCACTTCGACGTGTGGCCCGGGCATGACTGGTTCGAGAAGGCCGCCGGTGACCAGGTGGCCTTCCTGACCCGCCACCTCAGTACTTCGTCGAGCCCTGATCCACGGAAATCGCTTCAGCGGTAATCAGTTTCGCATCATCGCTGGCCAGGAAGCAGACCGTGTCGGCGATGTCCTCGGGCTCGGCGATGTAGACCGGCAGGAACGGCATCATCATCTTTTCCAACGCCGGGTTGGTCTCCATCGCCTTGCCCAGCGCCGCCACCATGTCGCCGGTGCCCATATCGCTGTTGACCGGGCCGGGGTGCACGCTGTTGACCCGGATGTTGTGCTTGCCGAGTTCGGCGGCGAAGGCCCGGGCCATGCCGGTCACCGCGTGCTTGCTCGCGGTGTAGTGCACCATGAACGGCTGCAGCTTGATACCGGCCGCCGAGCTGATCAAGATTACCGATCCACCGCGCCCGGCCTCGACCATTGTTGGCGCCCCGGCCATCACGGTGTTCCACGTCCCGGTCACGTTGACGTCCATGACATCCCGGAACGCCTCCGGGGTGATTTCATCCCACGCGGCCGGCGAGGTGATACCCGCGTTCGCGACGATGATGTCGAGGCGGCCCAGCTTGGCGACACCGTCGGCAACCACGTCCTTGAGGCCTTCGAGGTCGCGGGTGTCGACGACGGCCGACACGATCCGCTGCCCGGTGGCCTCGACAAGGCGCACGGTCTCGGCGAACTCTTCGGGGGTGGCCGGGTTGTAGGGGACGCAGTCCGGCAGCTTGCCCGCGATGTCGACGGCGATGATGTCGGCGCCTTCGGCGGCCATCTTCACCGCGTGCGCGCGGCCCTGGCCGCGAGCGGCTCCGGTGATGAATGCGACCTTGCCGCTGAGCTTTCCTGTCATGCTTTGCGCTGCGCTTCCTTGACTAGTCCGCCGCCCACGATGAGGCGCTGAATTTCGCTGGTGCCCTCATACAGTCGTAGCAGACGCACTTCGCGATAGATCCGCTCGACCGGCACACCGCGCATGTAACCCGCTCCGCCGTGCACCTGAACCGCGAGATCGGCTACGTTGCCTGCCATTTCGGTGCAGAACAGCTTGGCCACCGACGGGGCGATCCTGCGGTCCTCGTTGTCGACCCACTTGCGTGCGGCGTCGCGCACCAGCGCGCGCCCGGCCATCACCCCGGTCTGCTGATCGGCTAGCATCGCCTGCACCAGTTGGAAATTGCCGATCGGGGTGCCGCCCTGCGTCGCGGTCGCGGCGTAGGCGACCGACTCGTCGAGCGCCCGCTGGGCGGAGCCGACGGCCAGCGCGGCGATGTGGATGCGGCCGCGCGCCAAGGATGTCATAGCCGCCCGGTAGCCGATGTCCTCGCTGCCGCCGACCAGGGTGTCGTCGCCGACCCGGACGTCGGTGAAGTTCACATCCGACGTCCAGGCGCCCTCCTGGCCCATCTTCGCGTCCTTGGCCCCGATTTCGACGCCCGGCGTGTCCGCGGGCACCAGGAACACCGCGATGCCCGCGCCGTTCTCGTCTGCGGGCCGGGTGCGGGCGAACACGATGAACAGGTTGGCCACCGGCGCGTTGGTGATGTATTGCTTGCGTCCGTTGATCACCCAACTGTCGCCGTCGCGAACGGCTTTCGTCTTCAGGCCGGACGGATTGGAGCCCGCGCCCGGCTCGGTGAGCGCGAACGACGCGACGACCTCGCCCGACGCGATCGGCTCCAGCCAGCGTGCCCGCTGTTCGTCGGTGCCGAACCCGACCAGCACCTGGCCGGCGATGCCGTTGTTGGTGCCGAACATCGACCGCAGCGCCAGGCTCGTGTAGCCCATTT
Source organism: Mycobacterium sp. BK086 (assembly GCA_004362315.1). Lineage (GTDB taxonomy): Bacteria > Actinomycetota > Actinomycetes > Mycobacteriales > Mycobacteriaceae > Mycobacterium. The sequence continues at coordinate 163,730 of SNWL01000004.1, read as the reverse complement.
CCATCGCAAGCTCGACGTCCTGAGCGATGTTCAGGCCCAGCCCACCCCAGTCCTGGGGGATCGCGTAGCCGAACAGGCCCATCTTCTTGGCCTGGTCGCGCAGATCGTCGGGGACCTTGTCCTCGGCCATGATCTCCGCCTCCCGTGGCACCACGGCCGACCGCACGAAGTGGCGGGTCTGGGCCAAAATCTCGCGGAAGTCGTCGTCGCTGACGTCAGTCATCAGGCTCCTTGGGTCGGGGGCACTGGCTCCGGCGATCATATATGAAATATGATGTTGCCAATTCGGGGGTCCGTCGAAGGAAGAGGGAGATCAGATGTCGTTGCTGGCCGGCCAGACCGCGGTCATCACCGGTGGAGCGCAGGGCCTCGGCTTTGCGATCGCCGAGCAGTTCATCGCCGAGGGTGCCCGTGTGGTGCTCGGCGATCTCAATCTCGACGCGACCCAGGAGGCGGTCAACAAGCTCGGCGGCGCCGACGTCGCCCGCGCCTTTCAGTGCAATGTCACCGCCTACGCGGATGTCGACGCACTCGTCGACTCGGCCATCGAGCAGTTCGGCAGTTTCGACATCATGGTGAACAACGCCGGGATCACCCGCGACGCCACCCTGCGCAAGATGACCGAGGACGAGTTCGACCAGGTGATCTCGGTACACCTAAAGGGCACCTGGAACGGCCTGAAGAAGGCTTCGACGGTGATGCGTGAGCAGAAGCGCGGCGCGATCGTGAACATGTCCTCGATCTCCGGCAAGGTCGGCATGATCGGGCAGACCAACTATTCGGCAGCCAAGGCCGGCATCGTGGGTATGACCAAGGCCGCGTCCAAGGAACTCGCGCATCTGGGTGTGCGGGTCAACGCCATTCAGCCGGGCCTGATCCGCTCGGCGATGACCGAGGCCATGCCGCAACGCATTTGGGATTCCAAGGTGGCCGAGGTGCCGCTCGGCCGCGCCGGCGAGCCGTCCGAGGTCGCCAAGGTCGCACTGTTCCTGGCTTCCGACCTGTCGTCCTACATGACCGGCACCGTTCTGGAGGTCACCGGCGGACGGCACCTGTGACCACCGAGGTCGTCATCTGCGAACCGGTACGGACTCCGATCGGCCGCTATGACGGCATGTTCAAGTCGCTGACCGCGGTGGATCTCGGCGTGGCCGCGTTGACCGGTCTGCTGCAGCGCACCGGTATCCCGGCCGACGCGGTCGAAGACGTGATCGTCGGGCACTGCTACCCGAGCATGGAGGCGCCGGCGATCGGCCGGGTGATCGCGCTGGATGCCGGTCTGCCGGTGACGGTTCCGGGCATGCAGCTCGACCGGCGCTGCGGGTCGGGACTGCAGGCGGTCATCCAGGCCTGCATGCAAGTGGCAAGTGGCAACAACGATCTCGTCGTCGCTGGCGGCGCCGAGTCGATGAGCAACGTGGTGTTCCACTCGACGGATATGCGGTGGGGTGGAGCCCGCGGCGGAGTCAAGGTGCACGACGCGCTGGCACGGGGACGCACCACAGCGGGCGGTAAGCATTACCCGGTCCCCGGCGGAATGCTCGAGACCGCAGAGAATCTGCGTAAGCAGTACGACATCGGCCGCACCGAGCAGGACGAGCTCGCGGTCCGATCGCACCAGCGTGCGGTCGCCGCCCAGAAGGACGGACTGCTGGCGGAGACCATCATTGGAGTCACCGTCACCAGCCGTGCTGGCGACGAGGTGATCGAGACCGACGAACATCCCCGCGCCGACACCTCTGTGGAGACCTTGGCGAAGCTCAAACCCGTTCTAAGTAAATCGGATCCGGACGCGACGGTGACGGCAGGCAACAGCAGCGGGCAGAACGACGCGGCCTCGATGTGCGTGGTGACGACCCGGGACAAGGCCGCCGACCTCGGGCTGACCCCGTTGGTCCGGATGGTGTCGTGGGGTGTGGCCGGTGTTGCCCCGAACGTGATGGGCATCGGGCCGGTCCCAGCCACCGAGGTCGCGCTGGCCAAGGCCGGCCTGACGCTGGCCGATATGGACCTCATCGAACTCAACGAGGCGTTCGCCGCGCAAGCTTTAGCGTGCACACGCGAATGGAATTTCACCGCAGCGGATTTCGAGCGCACCAACGTGCACGGGTCCGGGATCTCGCTGGGTCACCCGGTGGGCGCCACCGGTGGGCGAATGCTGGCGACGCTGGCCCGCGAGCTGGTTCGTCGGGATGCCCGCTACGGGTTGGAGACGATGTGCATCGGCGGCGGCCAGGGCCTGGCCGCGGTGTTCGAAAGGGTGGGCGCATGACCCGTATTGCTCAAACGCTCGGCCTGACCGAGGTCCAGACCGAAATCGTCTCCACCGTACGGCAATTCGTCGACAAGGAGATCATCCCCAACGCCCAGGAGCTCGAGCACTCCGACACCTATCCGCAGGCCATCGTCGACCAGATGCGGGAGATGGGCCTGTTCGGCCTGATGATTCCCGAAGAGTACGGCGGGCTGGGGGAGTCGCTGCTCACCTACGCGCTGTGCGTCGAGGAGCTGGCCCGCGGCTGGATGAGTGTGTCCGGGGTGATCAACACCCACTTCATCGTGGCCTACATGATCCGGCAGCACGGCACCGACGAGCAGAAGCAGCGCTTCCTGCGCCGGATGGCCACCGGCGAGATTCGGGGTGCGTTCTCGATGTCGGAGCCCGAGTTGGGTTCTGACGTCGCCGCGATCCGCACCAAGGCGAAGAACAACGGCGACGGCACCTACACGATCGACGGCCAGAAGATGTGGCTGACCAACGGCGGCAGCTCGACTCTCGTCGCGGCGCTGGTGCGCACCGACGAAGGTGCGGACAAGCCGCACCGCAACCTGACCGCCTTCCTGATCGAAAAGCCGTCCGGCTTCGGCGAAGTCGCCCCGGGCCTGACGATCCCCGGCAAGCTCGACAAGCTCGGCTACAAGGGCATCGACACCACCGAGCTGGTCTTCGACGGCTATGTCGCCAGCGCCGACGACGTGCTGGGCGCCAAGCCGGGGCAGGGCTTCTTCCAGATGATGGACGGCGTCGAGGTCGGCCGTGTCAACGTCTCGGCCCGCGCCTGCGGGGTGGGCATTCGCGCGTTCGAGCTGGCGGTCCGCTATGCCCAGCAGCGCAGCACCTTTGGCAAGCCGATCGCCGAGCATCAGGCCATCGCCTTCCAGCTGGCCGAGATGGCCACGAAAGTCGAAGCGGCACATCTGATGATGGTCAACGCCGCGCGGCTGAAGGACTCCGGTGAACGCAACGATGTGGCCGCCGGTATGGCGAAGTACCTGGCCAGTGAGTTCTGCGCGGAGGTCACCCAGCAGAGCTTCCGCATCCATGGCGGCTACGGATACTCCAAGGAGTACGAAATCGAGCGGCTGATGCGCGACGCACCCTTCCTGCTCATCGGCGAGGGCACCAGCGAGATCCAGAAGAACATCATCAGCAAGCGGCTGCTTGCCGACTACCGGATCTGACATGAGCGCGCCCGATTTCGCGCCACGCCCGCAGCTGGCCGAGGACGTCGCCCGGTTCGTCCGGACCCGGATCTTCAACGGCACCTACCCGGCCGGTGAGTACATCCGGCTGGATCAGCTGGCGGCCGAATTGGGTATCAGTGTCACCCCGGTGCGCGAAGCGCTGTTCGAGCTGCGCGGCGAAGGCCTGCTGGATCAATTGCCGCGGCGCGGTTTCGTCGTCCTGCCGTTCACCGACCGGGATATCAACGACGTCTCGAACCTGCAGGCGTACGTCGGCGGCCAGCTGGCTGCCCGGGCAGCGCTGAACATCACCGACGAGCAGCTGCGGGAGTTGTCCGCGATCCACGACGAGCTGGTCGAGGCCTATGCCGCCGACGACGCCCGCGCGGTGCGGTTGAACCACGAGTTCCACCGGGCCATCAACGTCGCGGCGGATTCCCCGAAGCTCGCCCAGTTGATGTCCCAGATCACCAGGTACGCACCGGAATCGGTGTTCCCCACCATCGAGGGATGGCCGGCGAAATCGATTGCCGACCACAAGCGGATCCTGGCAGCCCTCAAGGCACACGACGAGGATCGCGCCAGAGCGGCGATGTCACAGCATCTGGCGGCCGGGGCCGCACCCCTGATCGAACACTTGGTGAAACAAGGTGTGGCGCAGCGGTTTCACACTACCGAATAGCCGGCCGGGAACTGGCCACGGCCGGTGAGCGCACACATCAGCGCCTGACCGTCACCGCGGCGCTGCGCCACCTGGACAGCGAGACCCAGGATGCTGTCGACGATCTCGGGCGGCAGTGTTTCGGCGACACCGATGGCCCGGGCCAGGTCCACGCTGTGCAGCCCGAGTTCGAAGATGCGGGTGGGCAGGTAGTCCGACAGTCGCATCCCGCCGGCGATGGTCGCGATGACCCGATCGTCGGTCACCAGTGCGGTGGCCGCGCCATCCTGCAGTTCCCGAAGGGCGGTCACAGGGTCATCGCCCAGCGCCAGCCCGGCCTGCACGGCGCGGGCGTCGATCGCCGCCGGGTCGGTCAGCATCGGGGCGATCGCCAGGTAGTACTGCGCCGAGTCCGCAACGTCCACGCGATCGGCCGGCCGAGCCGAGTAGTCGACGACGGTGGTGAACGACCGGCCGATATGACCGACCAGCGTGCGCACCGTCCACGTGCCGAGGGCAGGGGTGTCCCACCGGTCCGTGGGTACCTGGGCGGCCACCGCGATGGCGTGGTCACCGGCGAGCCGATAGAGGTCGATGCGCTCGGCGAGGGTCACGCCATGAAAGTTACGCCTCTCCGGCCAGCAACTCACGCAGGCGCTGGACGTCGACCTTTCCTGTGGCGCCACGGGGAACGTCCTCGTCGGAATCGAGCAGCAGCCAGACTGTCGGCACCTTGAACGAGCTCAGCATCGACCGCGCCTGGGTGCGCAACTCGTCGGTCGAGTGACGGCTGATGACGGCAGCGCCGACCCTTCCGCCGACGTCGGTGACGTACGCCGCCCGCACACCGTCGATCTCCCGGAGCGCGGCCTCCACCTCGCCGGGGTAGACGGTGGCGCCGCTGACCTTGAACATGTGGTCGGATCGGCCGTGGTAGAACAGGAACCCATCGTCGTCGAGGTGCCCGAGGTCGCCGGTCGGGTAGAAGCCGTCGGCGGTGAAAACCTCCTCGCGGCCGCGCCGGCAGACACCGCGCAGCGTGTGTGGTCCGCGGATCTGGATCATGCCGATCGCGCCCGACGGGACCGGAGCGCCTGTGCCCGTATCCACGATGCGAACCTCCATGCCGTCGAACGGCTTTCCGCAGCTGCCCCATGCCGACCGTGGCATATCGGTGTCGGCGCGGTAGCCGCAGTACGGCCCGAAGGCCTCGGTCATCCCGAAGAGCTTGGCTCGTGCCCCTGCCTCGGCGCGCTGGTCGGCGGGCAGCAGCGCCTCGAGGCTGCCCGGCCTCAACGCGGACAGGTCGGCCCGTACGTCGGCGGCACGGCGGGCCAGGGTCTCGGCCTGATCGGGCCATCCGCGGAACAGAGTGACCTTCTCGCGCTCCAGGAGTCGCAGGGTGGCAACGGGAGAGGGGATCTCCTCGGTCACGAGGGTGGCCCCGGCAATCAGAGCGGACAGGATGCCGCCGGCGAAGCCGCCGACCCAGAAGAACGGCATCGGCAGGTACAGCCTGGTGCCGGCGTCGATGCAACGGGCGGCCAGGCCGGATCGGACGGCCGCCAGTGCGCTGCCGTGCGAGTGGATCACTCCCTTGGGCGGACCACTGCTACCGGAGGTGAACATGATGGCCATCGGGTCGGCGGGTACCACGGTGCCGGCCAGTTCGCCGATGCCGGAAACGGGAGTGCCGGTGGGCAATTCGTCGGCACGCCAAACCTGCCGCAGCGCCGGGAGCCCGGACAGATCGTCCAGGTATCGGTGGCCGCGGAACTCCTCGACGGCGATCAGATACTGCACCGAGGCCGTCCGGAGCTGGGCGGTGAGTTCGCGTGCGGTCAGCAGTGTGCTCAGCGGAACCAACACCGCGCCGACGCGGGTCAGCGCCAGGGCCAGCTGTACCCACCGCACGTTGTTGGGCATGATCAGCCCGACCCTGCTGCCTTTGCCGATTCCGGCTCCGACCAGTTCTCTGGCGAGAGTGGCTGTCACGGAATCGAGTTCGGCGTAGCTCATCCGGCCCGTGGTGTCGATGACGAACGGCTTGTCGCCGAGGGTCGCCTGGATCCGGATCAGAGCGTCGACGGTCTCAGGCATCGAACACCGCCGCGAGCCGGGCGAGGTCGACCTTGCCGCTGGATCTCAGTGGCAGCTCGTCCGGCCTGAGGGTGGCGAACCGGCGGGGGATCTTGTACGACGAGAGTTCGGTCTTGAGCCTGTCCCGCACGGCGGCTTCGTCGAACGTGCCGCCGTCGGGAACGAGCACCGCCGCGGCGACGAGTTGGCCGCGCCCCGGGTCGGGGAGTCCGAGCACGTGGGCCACCAGTCCACCGGTGACGGTGGCGATGGCCTTCTCCACCTCTGCCGGAAAGACATTGGCCCCGGCGGTTTTGATCATTGATCCGCTTCTGCCGACGAAGTAGAAGAACCCGTCGTCGTCGGTCCGGAACAGATCACCGGTGTGGAACCAGCCGTCGGCGTCGAAGCATTCCTCGCGGCTGCGCTTGTAGTACCCCTGCATGAGATAGCGGCCCCGGAGGCACAGCTCACCGTCGACGATCGTCGCCTCGAACCCCGGCGCCGGCTTGCCGAACGACCCGCGGCGGTGCTCGGGCTGGTCGGTCTCGTCGCCGCTGAGCAGGACGACACTGCCTGCCTCGGTCATCCCCAGCATGTTGTGGCGCAATTCCGGGTCGGCCGGGCGGGCGGCGGGTGCCATGATGGGATAGAGGTTGCCCCGCCGCATAGACGACAGATCCCGGTCTCCGAAGCTCTCGTGGCGTGCCAAATGCTGTATGCCGGAAGCAAATCCGTTGGTCATCGTCGGGCGCACCTCTTCCAGCAGGTCGAGGGTCGCGCCGGCGTCGGCGTTGGAGCACACCAGGGTCGCACCCGCGACCAACGTCGCGAGCAATCCGAAGCCCAGGCCACCGATCCAGAAGAACGGTGAATTGCAGAACAATCTGTCGTCGGCGGTCAGTCTGCGAATCGCGTTGAGGTTGCGCTGATGTCCGACCAGCGCCTCGTGGGTGTGGACGACCCCTTTGGGCGTACCGGTGGATCCCGAGGTGTACACGATCACCAGCGGATCGCAGCCGTCGACGTCGTCCTCGATACCCGCGGCCAACTCCGGTGCGGCGGTATCGGCGATCTGGTTGTCGAATACCACATGACGCAGCCACGGGGTCGTCATTCCGTCGAGTCGCGCGACGTAGTCGTGTCCACGGAAGGACGTTGTGGCCAGCAGGATCTCGGCATCGCTGTGCACGAGTTGGTCGCGAAGCTCGCGTTCGGTGGAGAACGTGGAGAACGGGACCACGACGGCGCCGATGCGCGCCGCGGCCAGCATCGCCACCACAAACGCCGAGCCGTTGGGGTAGAGCAGTCCGATGTGGGTACCCTTGCCGGCTCCCAGTGCGATCAGTCCCCGCGCCAGCACCGCCGAACGCTGCTCTGCCTCGCGGTAGGTGAGCCGGTCGGTGTCACACACCAGCAGGAGATGATCGCCGCGGGTGGTGGCCCGCTCGCGCAGCAGCTGCCCGACGGTGTCAGCGGTCACGGCCGGAGAAGTGTTGCCGGACCGCGGTCAGGTCGGCCTTTCCGGACGGCGTCCGCGGAATTGTCTCGACGATCGCGATCTCCGAGGGAATCTCATACGGCGCCAACCGGCTTCGCAGGTAGTCGGCCAACTCGATATCGCCGACCGAGCCGCTGTCACGCAGCTCGACCATCGCGACCGGGGTGTCACCAAGACGCTCGTCCGGCCGGCCCACCACCGCGGCTCCCAGCACGGCGGGGTGGCTCTCCAGCGCGGCACGCACATCGTCTGGCAGGACCTTGAACCCGCCGCGGATGATGGCCTGATCGGCCCGCCCGAGAATCCACAGGAAGCCGTCGGCGTCGATGCGGGCAAGGTCGGTGGTGCGCACCCAGTCCGCATCACGGCCGAGCTGGCCCGGCTTGACTTCGAGCAGGCCCTGCTGGTCCGGCTCCAGCGGCGTGCCGTCCTCGGACACCACCCGCAGTTGGGCGCCCAGGCTCGCCCGGCCGACGCTGCCTCGCTTGGACTTCCAGTACGTGCGGTGGTCGGCGAAGGTCCAGCCGGCCACGCCGCCACCGAATTCCGTTGCCGCGTATGACGTCAACACCGGAATACCGAACTTCTCGGTGAACGCGTCGGCGTCCTCGGCGGACAGCGGCGCGGTGCCGGAGGTGACGGCCCGTACGCCGTCGAGGTCGTCGGGACCCAGATCGGAGTGCAGCACCATCCGCAACGCGGCGGGCACCAGTGACACCGCCTTGGGCCGATAGCGGCGCACCGCCTCGGCCCACGATGTCAGTTCGAAGCGTGGCAACAGCACGAACGGCCTTGCCTCACAGACGCATTGCAAGACCCGGTACACCCCACCGATGTGGACCAGCGGGGCGTTGACGATAGCCACGCTGCCCGATACCCCCGACGGCGCGGGGGTATCGGTGAAGTCGGTACCGATGACCGACACGGCCAGCATGTCGTAGGTGAGGTCGACCCGTTTGGGCGGACCGGTGGTGCCACTGGTCAGCATCCGGACGGCCACCGTCGCGACCCCGGGGTAGCGCGGCACGCCGGCACGGATCTGCGGGATGTCGTCGAGATTGCCGATCGTCACCACGGTGGTGGTGTCGGCGGGCTCGGCCAGCTGGGTGATGTCGTCGGCGGTTCCGATGATCACCGGCAGGTTCAGCGCGGCGATATCGGCCCGGATGCGTTCGTCACCCCGTGATGGGTTGATGACGACCACGCATGCACCGGCTGACAACACACCCAGAAGTGTCGCCACGTGGGCGGGGGTGTTGCGTAACAGGATTCCGACCTGGGCGCCCGGCTGCACCGTTGCGGCGATCTGACGGCTCAGTGTGCCGAGCTGGTCCCAGCCGAACCACACGCCCTCATACTCGATCGCCCTCGCCTCGGGGTCCAGCTCGAGGACCTCGCCGATGCGCCGGCTCAGTGGATGCATCAACGAACCCGAGGGGTGGTCCGGGTCTTCTCTTGCGCGGCCAGCTCGGCCTGCCCCAGCGGATTGCCCAGCCGGGTGTAGATCAGGTTCTGCTCCATCGCCGCCCGGTACGGCTTGTCCAGTGACTCCCAGATCGCCTTGACCGTGCCCTGAGTCGCCGACGGCGGTTTGGCGGCGATGGTGGCGGCGATCTCGTGCGCACGCGACCAGAGGTCATCGGGTGCGGTGACTTCCGAAACCAGCCCGATCCGCAGCGCGGTGTCGGCGCTGACCCGTTCGTCATTGCCCATCAATGCGATTCGCAGCGACTCGCCGAGGCCGATCTTGCGCATCAGCCCGATCGGCTCGAGCGCGCACACCAGGCCGGCGCTGACATGGGAATCGAAGAACGTGGCCTCTTCCGAGCAGATCACCACATCGGATTCGTTGATGAAATAGAACGCCCCGGCCGTGCACATGCCGTGCACCGCGCACACGACGGGTTTCCACATCTTCTGCCACTTCGGGCTGAGCAGCTCGCCCGGATCTTCGTGGTTCCAGACGTTCTGCGGCTGCCCGTACGGGGTCTTGATGTCGAGACCGGCACTGAACGCCCGATCCCCCGCGGCGCGCAGCACCACCGCGTTGATCGCGTTGTCGTTCTTCACGATCCGCCAGGCGGCAGCCACCTCTTCGCACATCGTGCGATTGAACGAGTTGAGCTGATCGGGCCGGTTCAGCGTGATAGTGGCGACGTGATCGGTGCGATCGAAGTCGAGAAGGATGGTCTCGAACGCGGCGGTCATCGGCACAGCCATTCGGGGGCGCGCTTCTCGACGAAGGCCTTGGGGCCCTCCAGCGAATCCGCGGTGTGCAGGTTGCGCTCGCGGAAGGCCTCGGCGAGCATCTCGGCCTCGTGCATCGGGATCTCCCGGCCCTTGATGATCGCCAACCGGGTGCCCCGAACGGCCAACGGCGCGTTGCGGGTGACGATCTCGGCGATCTCGTGGGCTCGCTCGAGCAAGCGGTCGTGCTCGACGATCTCCGTGATCAGCCCCAAGTCGTAGGCGCGTTGAGCGTCCATCCGTTCGTGCTTGCCCATGATCGCCATCCGCAGGGCCACCGTGCGGGGGAGCACCCGGGCCAGCCGCACCATCTCGCGCCCCGCAACGAGGCCGATCGACACGTGCGGGTCGAAGAACGTCGCCTTCTCGGAGGCGATCACGATGTCACCGGTGGTCACCCAGTCAAGTCCTGCGCCACAACAGATTCCGTTGATCGCCACGATCACCGGCTTGGCCATCCGCCGGAACGGCGGGGTGCCCTCCTGTGGCGCCTCCCACTGCTCGTAGGTGGACAGGAAGGGCCGTTCGTTGATCACCTTGCCGTCTTCGGGGATCTCCTTGACGTCGGCGCCGGTGCAGAATGCGCGCCCGACCGCCGTGACGATCAGCAGCCAGATGTTGTCGTCGTTCTCCGCCTCGTCGTAGGCCGCCCGCAGTTCGGTGATCATGTGCGGGCTGAGCGCATTGAGCGCTTCCGGACGATTCAGCGTGATCGTGGCCGTGTGACCCTCGACCTCATAGCCGATGGTGTCGTATGACATCGTGTGTTCCCTCATCTCTCAACGACCGGTGAAGTCGGGGGCGCGGCGTTCCCGGAACGCCGCCAGTCCCTCTTTGAAATCGGATGTCCGGCAGGATAGTTCGAGGTTAAAGAGTTCCTGCATCATGGCCTGGTTCAGGGTGGCGTGCTGGCTGTGGTTGATCGCCTGCTTGGCCAGGCCGATCGCCACGGTCGGACCCGACGCCAGCTTCTCCAGCAGGGCGGCGACGGTGGCGTCGAGATCGGCGTCGTCGGCAGCGCGATGGATCAGGCCCCACTGTGCTGCCGTCGCGCCATCGACCTTCTCGCCGAGCAGCAGCATCTCCTTGGCGCGGGCCATGCCCACCAGCCGGGGCAACAGCCACGTCGAGCCGGAGTCCGGGCTGAAGCCCCTGTCCAGGAACGGCTCCCAGAACACGGCGTCGGATGCGGCGACGGTGAAGTCCGCGGCCAGTGCCAGGTTGGCACCCATGCCCGCGGCCCAGCCGCGTACCGTGCACACCACCGGCAGATGCAGGGTATGTACCAGCTCGATGACCCGGTGCGCGGTGTGTGGAATGCGGCGGACCAGGTCGCCGGTGCGCGGACGGCCGCCGGCATTGTTGGAGCCCACCCAGTCCACGCCCGCGCAGAAGTCCGAGCCCGCTCCGCGCAGATGCACCGCGCGCAAGTTGTCGTCGCTCGCCGCTTTGGCCAGCACATCGACAAGGGTGTCGATCATGCTGTGGCTCAGTGAATTTCGCCGACCGGTGCGGTCGAGCATGATGTGCAGTATGGCGCCGTCCCGTGATGTCGTCACGACACCATCGGCCGACTGGGCCTCGTCACCCACCGAAGAATCCGCCCTTCCGCCACTTTACGGATAGCCATACAGTAGTGCTATCTTGTACAAGATAGCAAGGATAGGTCGGCGAGGGGACACATGGGCGACGGTGAGGACCGACGGTTCGGTGAACTGCCGCTGCCGCAGACGGTCGAGGCTGCGGCAGCGATGCGCCGGCTGACCACCATGATGGTGTCGCTGGAACAGCCTCACGCCGTCGTCGATGCCATGGTCGCGCAGTTCGCGGACTGGGAGCGTGAGCTCGTGCCCGCGCTGCCTGCGGACCCGGCGCCCCGAATGGGCACCGATGACGATTCGAAGCGGATCTATGTGCAGCGGGCCTTCGACATCGGCAGGTACAACCCGTGCTTCCCCGAGTATCAATTCGAGCAGATGGGCCCCGACGCAGCCTCGGGCCGGGTCAATTTCCCGGTGGCGTACGAGGGTCCGCCGGGCCTGGTGCACGGTGGCTTTCTCGGGGTGTTCTTCGACTGCGTGATCCAGCAGCACAGCTGCGCGGTCGGGCGGGCCGGCGAGACCCGGTCGCTGACCGTGAGCTACCGCAAGCCGACCCCGCTGAACACCGAGTTGACTTTTGACATCGCGCGTACCGAGGGGGAGCGCGGGATCACCGCCACCGCCCGGCTGGTACTGGGCGACAAGGTGCTCTGCATCGGCGAGGCCGACACCGTGTCGAGGCACCAGGATCGGCTGGCGGCCAGCCGGTTCGGCCAGCGCAGGACCGATTGACGATGGCCACCCCCCGCATCCGCCAGCCCCGCGTCGCCGAGATCGTCGCGTCCCGGTTGCGTGACGACATCCTGTCCGGACGGCTGCGTGAAGGTGATGTGCTGCCCTCGCAGGAGAGCCTCTTCACCGAATTCGGGGTGAGCCCGCCCGCGTTGCGGGAGGCGATCCACATTCTCGAGATCGACGGCTTGGTGTCGGTGCGCCGCGGCAACATGGGCGGCGCTGTCGTGCACCTGCCCTCGGCCGATCGCACGGCCCACATGATCAGCATGGTGCTGCAATCGCGTTCGTCGACACCGGCCGACGTGAGTGGGGCACTGATGCACCTCGAGCCGATCTGCGCGGGCATGTGCGCCGCGCGCGAGGACCGGCTGACCGAGGTCGTTCCGTACCTGCAGGCCGAAATAGACCGGCAGGAAGAACAATTCGAGGACACCACGCAATACGTTCCCAACGCCCGGCGCTTCCACGAGGCGCTGGTCTCCCGCTGCGGCAACGAGCCGATGATCCTGCTGATCGGGTCCCTGGAGCTGATCTGGTCGGCACATGAATCGTCGGTGTGGAGCGACGAGCCGGACCCCATGCGACACAAGACCATGCGAGCCGCCCTGCGCGACCACCACAAAATGCTCGACGCGATCCGGGACGGCAACGCCGACCGTGCGGTGCGGCTGGCCCAGGACCACCTCGCCGCCGCGCGGCGCAACACCCTGGCCTTCGGCCGGGACAGAACCATTGAGGCCAAGCTCATTTCCAATGCAGACCCCAGATGAGGAAAAGACGATGACAGACGACGATCGGGTGTTGTTCGAGGTCGACCGCGACAAGCGGATCGCCACGATCACGCTGAACAACCCCGCCCAGCGCAACTCCTACGACGCGGCCATGCGCGAGACCGTGGGTCGGTACCTCGATGTGGTGGCCGAGGACGACGACCTCACCGTCGTGCTGTTGCGCGGCGTCGAGGGCGTGTTCTCCACGGGGGCGAATATGAACAACGCGTACGGCTGGTACGGCGACAAGTCCGAAGAACAGGCCAAACGCCGCCCCAGTCAGCGTCGTCGACTGACGGTGGACCGCAAGTCATTCGGCTTCTATCACAACCTGATGGGCTTTCCGAAGGTCACTGTTGCGGAGATCAACGGGTACGCGCTCGGCGGTGGATTTGAGATGGCGCTGATGGCTGACATCTCAGTTATCGCGCGCGACACCAAGATCGGGATGCCGGCCACTCGATTCCTCGGGCCCGCGCTGGGCAGCCTGCACATGTTCTTCCACCGGCTCGGCCCGGTGCTGGCCCGGCGCATGCTGCTGACCGGCGACATCATCACCGCGGGGGACGTCGAGCACCTCGGCGTCTTCACCGACACCTGCGATGCTCAGAAGGTGACCGCACGGGCGCAGTACTGGGCGGAGAAGACGGCCAAGATGCCCGCCGACGGCGTCGTCATCGCCAAAGAAGCTTTCCGCTTAGTTGAGCAGAGCCAGGCCTATCAGGGCGAAGAGGTGGCCAGCTACATCTTCCATGCGTACGGCACCAACCTGCAGTTCTCGCCGGGGGAGTTCAATTTCGTCAAGACCCGGGCGCAGGTCGGAACCAAGGAGGCGTTCCGACTGCGAGACGAGCATTTCCACGTGCCCGAACCGGAGTGACGCGGACCACTTACCGTCAGCGCTACAGTTCCTGCTACTTTTGTAACGTCTCAACGTCGAAGTGAGGTCGTAATGCCCGAGCCAGTCATTGTTGGTGCCGTCCGGACCGCGATCGGTCGTTCGTTCAAGGGCACGCTCGTCAACACGCCGCCCGAGGTCCTGCTCGGCGCCGTGCTGCCCGAGGTCGTGCGCCGCGGCGGCATCGACCCGAACGCCATCGACGACATCATCATCGCCGAATCGCACTACGGCGGCGGCGATCTCGCTCGCTATGGCGCGCTGGTCGCGGGCTTCGAGAACGCACCCGGCCAGGCCGTCAACCGGCACTGCGCAGGCAGCCTGACGGCGATCGGTAACGCCTCGGCACAGATCGGCTCCGGTATGGAGAAGGTGCTCGTCGCCGGTGGTGTGCAGTCGCTGTCGATGACGCCGCTGATGAACCAGCGCATTCCCGGCCCCGAGCTGAAGTTCGAAGAGCGCTGGCTGCCGCCCATCCACGTCGAGACCCCGGATGCACCGGCCCGCGACATGTCGATCACGGTCGGCTGGAACACCGCGCAGTCGTACGGCATCACCCGTGAGCAGCTCGACGAATGGGCCGCCCGCTCACACCAGCGTGCCGTCGCCGCCCAGGACGCGGGCAAGTTCGCCGACGAGATCATCCCGCTGAAGGTGGAGCAGTTCGACGGCTCGGTCACCGAGTTCTCCGTCGACGAGCACCCCCGTCGCGACACCACCGTCGAGAAGCTCGCCGGCCTCAAGGTGCTGCACCCGGAGATCGAGGGCTTCTCGATCACCGCGGGTAACAGCAGTGGCACCAACGACGCCGCCGCCGCCGTCGCCCTGACCGAGCGCGACTACGCCTCGGCCAACGGACTCGATGTCATGGCCACCGTGAAGGCGTGGGGAGCCGCGGGCGTGCCCGCCCGCGACACCGGCCTGGGTGCGGTCGCCGTCATCGGCAAGGTGCTCGACCGGGCAGGCCTCAAGCCGTCCGATGTCGCGCTGTGGGAAATCAACGAGGCCTTCGCCTCGGTGCCGATCGCGGCGTGCAAGGAGTACGGCATCGACGAGGAGCTGGTGAACTTCTCCGGCAGCGGTTGCAGCCTGGGCCACCCCATCGCGGCGTCCGGCGCCCGGATGATCACCACCCTGATCTACGAGCTGCGTCGTCGCGGCGGCGGCATCGGTGTCGCGGCGATGTGCGCCGGCGGCGGTCAGGGCGGCGCCGTCATCATCGAGGTCTAGGGCCTCGACACACTAGGCCTTGCGGCGCGCCTTCGCGGCGGGTTTCTTCCCGTCTTCGATGAGCGCGGCCGCGTGGTCGAGGATGCACTCCAGGCCGAACTCGAAATTGCGCTCGTCGGCGGCACCGATCCGGTGCCCTTCACCGCTCACCTTGGCCAGCAGCGGTGTGCTCTCGGCGTTACCGATGATCGCGTCCTCCAGGGGATGCGCATCCTCGTTGGCGGCCACGTTCTTTTCGTAAAGCCGGTGCAGCACAACCGAACCCCGCACATGCACGGACACCGCGGAGTAGGTGTCGAACGCATCCTCGGTGGACAGCCCCGCCTCGACCAGACTGGAGATCGCCTTCTCCACCTCGAGCTCGCCGGCGCGCACGGCCCGCGGGGACAGCGCCGAACGGATCAGGATCAGATCGCACAGGATCGGGCTGCCCATGAAGGTCTTGCGCATCGCGCGCGCGTGGTTGGCCAGGGTCGTCCGCCAGTCGGCGGCTTCGACGTAGGGCGTGGCGAAGACGTACTGGCTGAGCGCCCGGTCGGTCATCGCGTTGAGCAGGTCGTCCTTCTTGCGGAAGTACCAGTAGATGCTCGTGACGCCGACACCGAGATGCTTGCCCAGCAGCGGCATGCTCAGGTTGTCGATCGACACCTGTTCGGCGAGTTCGAACGCGCCGGCGATGATGTCGTCAGGATTGATCGACCCACGCTCGCGCCGGGGGCGCTTGGTGGCGGTCGCTGGCTTGGCCACTGCTATCCACCTTCCGTTCGGATTTCACGCCCAGTATTCACAATCGGCCGGAGCGCAATCTACCGGGCATTGCGGTGTGAACTGCGTCTCCGCTCCGTATCCGTTGGTCCCTAGCCGTTACTGTAAACCCTATAGTAGGTTTTACCGATACCAGCGAACATAGAGGAGCACGGGTGTCGGACGCAGTGTTGCGCGAACGTCAAGGCCGGATTCTGGTCATCACGATCAACCGCCCCGAGGCGCGAAATGCAGTGAATCTTGCTGTGAGCCAAGGACTTGCCGACGCTGTCGACGAGCTCGACAACGATCCCGACCTGACCGTCGGTGTGATCACCGGCGCGGGCGGTAACTTCTGCTCCGGCATGGACCTCAAGGCATTCGCAGCGGGCGAGGTCGTGGCCATTCCCGGGCGTGGCATCGGTTTCACCGAACGTCCCCCGCGCAAGCCGCTGATCGCGGCCGTCGAGGGCTACGCCGTGGCCGGCGGTACCGAGGTGGTGCTGGGCACCGACCTGGTGGTTGCGTCCAAGACGGCCAAGTTCGGCATCCCCGAGGTCAAGCGTGGTCTGGTGGCAGCCGGTGGCGGTCTGCTCCGGTTGCCTCAGCGCATCCCCTACCAGAAGGCCTTCGAGCTCGCGCTGACCGGCGAGACCTTCTCGGCCGAGCAGGGTGAGGCGTGGGGATTCGTCAACGTCCTCACCGAAGAGGGCGGGGCGCTTGCCGGGGCGATCGAGCTCGCCGGGAAGATCAGCGCCAATGGCCCGCTTGCGGTCGCCGCCACCAAGGACGTGCTGATCCAGTCCGCGGACTGGAGCCAGGCCGAGATGTGGAAGAAGCAGTTGGAACTCATTATCCCGGTCTTCTCCTCCAACGACGCCCGCGAAGGCGCCGTCGCGTTCGCTGAGAAGCGCGCGCCGAATTGGACCAACACGTAGGCCAAGTCGGCCGTGGATCTCGGACTCGGTCACGCCACCGCCGTCGTGGTCGGCGGTGGTCGCGGAATGGGATTGGCCGCCGCCCGGTGCCTGGCCGACGACGGCGCCCGCATCGCACTCGTCGGCCGCACGGCGGCGCTGCTGGATGCTGCGGCCGACGAACTGGCTGGACGCGGCAGCCCCGATGCCGTCGGCCTGGTAGCCGACACCGGCGACGATGCGCAGGTGCAGCGGGTGTTCGAGCAGATCGGCGAGCGCTGGGGTGGCCGGCTCAACATCCTCATCAACGCTGTCGGGCCAAGCGTGCAAGGCACTTTCGACGACCTGAGCGACGATCTGTGGCGCACCGCCATCGACGAAGGCGCGATGGGCATGGTGCGCTGTGTGCGCGCGGCGCTGCCCCTGTTGCGGGCCGCGGAGTGGGCGCGCATCGTCAACTTCTCCGCGCAGTCCACCCAACGGCAGAGCCCGCGGCTGGCGGCCTACACCGCGGCCAAGGCGATGGTCACCAGCGTCTCCAAGAATCTGTCGCTGTCGCTGGCGCCCGACGAGATCTTGGTCAACGTCGTATCGCCGGGCAGCATCGCGTCGGAAGGGCTGACCGGCTGGGCCGCATCCGTCGGAGTCGACGGCTCCGACCCCTACGCTCTGATGGCCGCGATCGACGAGCATTTCGGCCACCCCGCACATCTGCCGCGGGCCGGGCTGCCCGAGGAGATCGGACCGGTCGTCGCTTTCCTTGCCTCCAAACGCAATTCGTACATGACCGGCGCCAACATCAACGTCGACGGCGGCAGCGATTTTACTTGAGCTTGAGACCAAGGAGCAGTGATGGCGACAGCGCGCGATGCCCGGGAGTGGGCGCGAACCTCATTGCGTGGAATCGGCAACAGCCTCTACACGCCGTTCGCCGGAACCGACGGCGACGATATCGACTGGGACGCCTACCGGACGTTGGTGCGGTACTGCGTCGGCGAGCTCAAGCACCCGATGCTGTGGTGCACCAGCGGTATCGCCGAGTTTTGGTCGCTTACCCTCGATGAGCGAAAGCGGTTGCTGGAGATCGCAATCGAGGAAGCGCGGCGGATCAATCCCGACGTCGTCGTCCAGGCCTGCACCGCGGCCACGGCCGCCAAGGACTGTCTTGAGCTCACCCGGCACGCTCAAGAAGCGGGCGCCGACATCGCCTACATCCAGACACCGATGATGGAGACCCACGGCGGCGAAGGGGTATTGCGCTTCTACCGGTACGTCGCCGATCGCACCGATATCGCGCTCGGCATGTTCAACTCGCCGTCGTCGGGCTACGTGCTGACCCCGGCCGAGGGGGCGCGCATCTACGCCGAGATCCCCGCGGTGTGCGCGACCAAGGAGGGTGCGTTCCGTCCGGGCAGCAGCCGACTGCTGCATGAGCTGGCACCCGGGCTGGTGATCTGGGAGTGCGATCTCACGGTCTACCGCGCGGGATGGTTGCGGGCGGGGATCGTCGGTCCCGCCCAACTGGGCACCGCGGGCTACCTGCACGAGACCCCGCAGCAGCCGATCATCTCCGAATACTGGGAGCTGGTCTGGGCCGACAAGCTCGTCGAGGCGATGGACTACGCGCAGAAGTCCGGGCTGGACCAGTTCGGCATCGACATGGGCTCGTGGTTCACCTGCTACCCGGGGCGACCGGACTATTTCACCCACTGGGGCAGTGCCTTTAAATACGCCGCCTCGCTGCTCGGACTTCCGATCGGCGACTATCCGCATTCGCGCCCGCCGCAGACGGAATTGCCCGACGCTGGAAAGGCCCAGATTCGGCAGGCCTACCAGCGGCTCGGGCTCATCGCACACTAATTGCGGAAGGTGATACCGATAGGTGTACAGTATGGACATATCCGCATGCTGGCGCGCCATTCCGGGAGGTACGCGTAGGTGACCGACACCCAAGCTGATGTCACCGCGAATTCCGCTGCGGCACCGGCCGTTCTCTACGAGGTTCTCGATAGCGGCGTCGCGGTCTTGACGTTCAACCGCCCGGAGCGAATGAACGGCTGGGGCGGTGGCCTGGCCGCCGGCTTCTACGCGGGCATGGACGCCGCCGAAGCCGACCCGGATGTCCGGGCGATCGTCGTCACCGGATCGGGCCGCGCGTTCTGCGCCGGCGCCGACATGGGTGACCTGTCGTCGATCAGCTCGGCCACCGTCGACAGCGACGGCGAGACCGACATCAGCAAGATGGTGGGGGAGCGGCATCCGCTGTTCGTCACGACCGTGAGCAAGCCCGTCATCGCCGCGATCAACGGTGCCTGCGCCGGCATCGGGCTCACCCAGGCCCTGATGTGCGACATCCGGTTCGCCGCGGCAGGGGCCAAGCTCACCACCTCCTTCGCCCGTCGCGGCCTGATCGCCGAATACGGAATCTCCTGGATCCTGCCGAAGGTCGTCGGATGGGGCGCCGCACTGGACCTGCTGATGACCGGCCGGGTGTTCTACGCCGAGGAGGCGCTCGAACTCGGCATGGTCAAGGAAGTGGTCGCACCCGACCAATTGCTCGATCGCGCAATCGAATACGCCGCGGACATTGCCGCCAACTGTGCGCCCAGCTCGCTGGCCGTCATCAAGCGGCAGGTTTACGGCGACGCGCTGCGCGAGGCGGCTGACGCGAGCGGGCGGGCCGAGGCACTCATGCACGAATCCATGCAACGCCCCGACTTCATCGAGGGCATCACCGCTTTCTTCGAGAAGCGGCCACCGAACTTCCCGCCCCTGAGCTGAGAGGACGACTCCGATGACTTTGGATTACAAGGCGATTGACGTCGACAATCACTACTACGAGCCGACCGATTCGTTCACCCGCCACCTGCCCAAGGAGTTCAAGCGCCGCGGCGTGCAGATGCTCACCGAGGGCAAGCGCACCTTCGCCGTCATGGGCGGTGTCATCAACCAATTCATCCCCAACCCGACGTTCGATCCGATCATCGAGCCGGGCTGCCTGGACCTGTTGTTCCGCGGCGAGATCCCCGACGGCGTCGACCCCGGGTCGCTGATGAAGGTCGACCGGTTGGCCGATCACCCCGAATACCAGAACCGCGACGCCCGGGTGAAGATCCTGGACAAGCAGAACCTCGAAACCGTCTTCATGCTGCCGACATTCGCGTGCGGTGTCGAGGAAGCCCTCAAACACGACATCGAGGCCACCATGGCCTCGGTGCACGCCTTCAACCTGTGGCTGGACGAGGACTGGGGCTTCGACCGGCCCGACCACCGGTTCCTCTCCGCACCGATCATCTCGCTGGCCGACCCGGACGTCGCGCTGGAAGAGGTCGAGTTCGTGCTCGGCCGGGGCGCCAAGATCGTCTGCGTTCGACCGGCACCGGTACCGGGGCGGGTCAAGCCGCGCTCACTCGGCGACCCGCTGCACGACCCGGTATGGGCGCGGCTGGCCGAGGCCGGAGTACCGGTGGTCTTCCACCTGTCCGACAGTGGCTACCTTGCCATTTCGGCGCTGTGGGGTGGCACCGGGACCTTCGAGGGCTTCGGGAAACGGGATCCCCTCGACAGTGTCCTGCTCGACGACCGCGCCATCCACGATTCGATGGCGTCGATGATCGTGCACCAGGTCTTCACCCGGCACCCCAAGCTGAAGGTGGCCAGCATCGAGAACGGTTCGTACTTCGTCTACCGCCTGATCAAGCGGCTCAAGAAGGCGGCCAACACCGCGCCGTACCACTTCAAGGAAGACCCGGTCGAGCAGCTCAAGAACAACGTCTGGATCGCGCCGTACTACGAGGACGACGTGAAGCTGCTGGCCGACACCATCGGCGTGGACAAGATCCTGTTCGGTTCGGACTGGCCGCATGGCGAGGGCCTGGCCGATCCGATGGCGTTCACCGCGGACATTCCCCAGTTCCCCGAGTTCAGTGCCACCGACACCCGAAAGGTCATGCGGGACAACGCGTTGGACCTGCTCGGCATCTCGGTACCCTCGGTGGCCTGAGCGATGCCCGAATGGACGATCGGCGCGGTGCTCGACGCCATCGCCGAGGTTATCCCCGACCGGCCGATGACGATCTGCGGTGACCGCACCAGCACCTACGCCGACTCGGCAGATCGCACGCGCAGGCTGGCGAACTTCCTGGCCGGCAAGGGTTTCGGGGCGCACCGTGAGCGTGACGAGCTCCGCAACTGGGAGTGCGGCCAGGACCGGATCGCGCTCATCATGCACAACGACCTCTACCCCGACATGGTCATCGGGTGCCTCAAGGCGCGGGTGGTGCCGGTCAACGTCAACCATCACTACACGCCCCGCGAAGTCGCCGAACTGCTCGACTACGTCAAACCGCGCGGGGTGATCTACCACCGGTCGCTGGGCGCCAAATTCGCCGACGTGCTGCCGCCGGAGAGCGCCGAGCTGCTGATCTCGATCGACGACGGCAGCGGCGCTGCCGACCTCTCAGACGCCGTCGATCTGGAAGACGCTCTGGCACAGGGCGATCAGGACGCCGATATCGCGCCCTCACCGGACGATGTGCTGATGATCTGCACCGGCGGGACGACGGGCCGACCCAAAGGGGTCATGTGGCGCCAGGCCGACACCTATGCCATCTCGATGAACGGTGCCGACCACGAGTCGGTCACCGAAATCCACGACAAGCTCGGCACTCCGGGTGCGCCGTGGTTCGCGGTGTCCCCGCTGATGCACGCGGCGGGGATGTGGACGGCGTTCGCCGCCGTGCTCAACGGGCAGACCGTCGTGCTCTACGACTCACCGAAATTCGACCCGCAGCGGGTGCTGTCCACCGCGCAGCGGGAGAAGGTCGGCATGATGACGATGGTCGGCGACGCCTACGCCGCCCCGCTCGTCGAGGAGCTGCAGCGCGGCGACTACGACCTGTCCTCGTTGTTCGCGCTGGCCACCGGGGGAGCGGCCACCAACCCCAAGCATCAGCACGCACTGCTCGAACTGCTGCCCAACATCATCTTGATCAACGGCTATGGGTCGTCGGAGACCGGCAATGTCGGCTTCGGCCGCAGCATGCGCGGCGAACACAAGGACACCTTCGAATTACGCGAAGGCGCACTGGTTCTCGCCGAGGACTACAGCCGATTCCTGGACGCCGGTGAGGACCAGGTCGGCTGGGTGGCCCGCGCGGGGCGGATCCCGCTGGGCTATTTCGACGACGCGGATGCCACACAGAAGACGTTCCCCGAGGTCGACGGCGCGCGGGTGGTGATCTCCGGTGATCGCGGCTCGCTGGCACCGGACGGCACGTTGCGCCTGTTCGGTCGAGATTCACTAGTGGTGAACACCGGTGGGGAGAAGGTCTTCGTCGAAGAGGTCGAGGAAGTGCTGCGCGCCCATCCCGGTGTCGCCGACGCCCTGGTGGTGGGCAGGCCCAGTGAGCGATGGGGTCAAGAGATCGTGGCGCTGGTCGCACTGCACGACGAGGTTGCGCACGGCGACTTACATGATCACTGCACCGAGCAGCTGGCCCGGTACAAAGCACCGAAGGAGTTCATCGTCGTCGAACAGGTCAAGCGCCTCGGTAACGGCAAGGCCGACTACCGCTGGGCCAAAGAAACTGCCGCCAGCAAGGTTTCGCTCTCATGACGCACCGAGTCATAGATTGTCTGGCCAACGTTCACTTCGGCGAGACGGAGAACCAGCCCACCTTCATGAAGAAGGTGCGCGACGATTACTTCAAGGGGCCGGCGTCGATGTACGACCCGATCGATCTGGCCGCGCTCCTCGATGAGATGGACACCCACGGGGTCCAGCGGGCCATTTTGATGGACTCACTGGTGAAGCCGTCGGTGACAGCGCGCAAGTTCGTCGACGCGCACCCTGACCGCTTCGCGCTGGCGATGGGCGGGGTCAACCTGCTGCGGCCCATCCCGGCGCTGCGCGAGCTGGCCGCGATCGCTGCCGACCTGCCGGTCGCCTATGCCGTTGTAGGGCCGAGCTTTTGGGGAGACGGTCAATACCCCCCGAGTGATGCCGTGTACTACCCGCTCTATACCAAGTGCGCGGAGCTGGAACTGCCGCTGTGCGTCAACACCGGGCTGCCGGGGCCGCCGATCCCCGGTGAGGTGCAGAACCCGATCCACCTCGACCGGGTATGCGTGCGGTTCCCCGAGCTGCGGCTGTGCATGATTCACGGTGCCGACCCCTGGTGGGACGTCGCGATCCGGCTGATGATCAAGTACGAGAATCTCCGACTGATGACATCGGCGTGGTCACCGAAACGCCTGCCGGACAGCCTGTTGCACTACATGCGCACCCGCGGCAAGAACAAGATCATCTTCGCATCTGACTTCCCGGTGCTGCGGATGCAGCGGGTGGTGCCCGAGGCCCTGGCCCTGGACCTGCCTGCCGACGTGATGGACAACTATCTCTACAACAACGCCAACGAATTCTTCTTCAGGGAGCGCTGAATGGACCGTTACGAACTGCGCAGGCTCGACTACAGCCTCTCGGAGGATCATAAGGATCTGCAGAACGCCTACCGGCAGTTCTTCAAGACCCACAGCCCGATCGACACCGTGCGAGCCGCCGAGGCCACCGGATTCGACAAGAGCCTGTGGGAACGCCTGTGCGCCATGGGTGCAACCACGATGGGCGTGCCGGAGTCGGCCGGAGGCGACGGTGCCACCCTGGTGGACCTGACCCTGGTCGCCGAGGAGCTCGGCCGTTCGCTGGCGCCGGTGCCGTGGATCGACCACGTCTGTGCCGCCCGTCTGCTCGCCGAGCTGGGTGCCTTGTCCGACGAGATCATGAGTGGTAGCCAGATCGTCGGACTCGACGCATCTCTGGACAGCGCCGCAGGGACGCGGCTGATCCCCACCGGTTCGATCGCCGATCACATCGTCGTCCGGGATGGCGACGATGTGGTTCTGCTGACCTTCGGAACCCGGCCTGCGAAGGTTGACAACATCGGTCGGCTGCCGATGGCCTGGGTGGATCCCGCGGCCGCGGACACCCGCACGGTACTCGGTAGTGGAGAAGCAGCCCTCGCCAAATATGGCCGGGCACTGGATGAGTGGCGCCTGTTGACCGCGTCGGCCCTGGTCGGGCTGGTCGAGGAGACCATGACCATCGCCGCCGAGTTCGCCAAGTCGCGCTACACGCTGGGTGTGCCCATCTCGACCCTGCAGGCGATCTCCCACCCGTTGGCCAACATGGTGATCACCGTCGAGGGCGGCCGCAACCTGTCCCGGCGGGCCGCATGGTTCCTCGACAACGAGCCCGATGCGCGCCGTGAGCTGGCTCCGTCGGCGTTCGTGTTCATGGCCGATGAAGCATCGAAGGCGGCCACGATGGCCGTGCACATCCAGGGTGGTCTCGGGGTCTCGTCGGAGGCAGCCGCGACCGCCTACCTGGTGCGGGCGCGCGGTTGGCCGCTGGCCGCCGGCGATCCGGGTGCCAGCGCCAAGCAGATCGCGCACATCCTTGCCGACCGCGAAACTGCCTAGGAGACAACCGCAATGGATTTCTCACGCGTCGAGCTCGACGCCGGGGATCAAGGCTTCCTCGACGAGGTCCGGGCCTTTCTGACGGAGCACGTCACCGACGAAGTGATCCGGCACGACCGGGAGACCGGTGACAACTTCCACGAGGCGGTGCACCTGGCGCAGGGCGCCGCCGGATACCTCGAGGCGGAGTGGAAGACGCAGGCCGAGGGCGGGTTCACTCGGACGCGAAGGCGCATCTGGGAGCTGGAGAAGCGGCGCTTTCATGTCCCGTGGGTCACGTGGGGCACCACCGCCATGGTGGCGCGCTCGGTCAACAGCTTCGGTTCCGAGGAAGTCAAGGCCGAAGTGCTGCCGAAGGTTTTCAGCGGACAGGTCCGGCTGTGCCTCGGCTACACCGAGCCCGAGGGTGGTTCGGACATGGCCACCTGCAAGACCCGTGCCGTGCGGGACGGCGATCACTGGATCATCAACGGATCGAAGATGTTCACCACTGGCGCGCACAATTGCCAGTACGTCTTCTTGTTGACCAATACCGACCCCGAGGCGCCGAAACACAAGAGCCTCACCATGTTCCTCGTTCCGCTGGACACCCCGGGGATCGAGATCCAGGGCATCCGCACAGTGGACGGTGACCGCACCAACATCGTCTACTACAGCGACGTGCGGGTGGAGGACAAGTATCGCCTGGGCGAGGTCAACGACGGGTGGACCGTGCTGCGGGAACCGCTGTCCGTCGAGCACGGTGCGGTCGCCGCGGCCGCCGACGGGCTGGCCGACGTGTCGATCATGATGCACCAGGCCAATTTCATGGCTACCGCCGTCGACAAGGTGGCCGCCAACGTCGGCCGGCCCGGCCCGAATGGCAGCCGTCCCGTCGACGACGGTGCAGTGGCCTACCGACTGGGTCGCAGCGCGGCTCGGATGGAAGCCGCCCTGAGCTCGCAGACCCTCTACGGGCGGGTCGCCATCGCGCAGACGATGCGGGATATCTCCCCGGACCTGATGGACATTCTCGGTGCGGCGGCCGCACTTCCGGTGGAGACCGACGGTGCCGCCGACGACGGGGCGTCCGAGTACGTATACCGCTTCGCTCCGCTGTCGGGCATCTACGGCGGCACGCTGGAGGTGTTCCGCAACATGATCGGCCAACACGTTCTCGGGCTGGGCAAGCCGGCCTACGCACCCCAGGTGAAGAAGGCATCATGACCGACCCGCAGCTGCGCGATGTGCCGATCTTCGATGCAGATCAGCACATGTACGAGACGCCCGAAGCGCTCACCCGGTATCTGCCCGAGCGCTACCGGTATGCGGTGCAATATGCGCAGATGGGTAGGCAGACCCGGCTGGTGATCAACAACCGGGTCAGCGATTTCATCCCGAACCCGACGTTCGAACGGGTCGCCGCTCCGGGTGCGCACGAGAAGTTCTTTGCCGGCGAGAACACCGAAGGGCTGACGCTGCGCGAAATGCAGGGCCCCGCAATCGAAGCGCCGACTGCCACCAAGCACCCGGCGGACCGGATCGCCGAACTCGACCGCCAGGGTGTCGTCGAAGCACTCAACTACCCGACGCTGGCCAGCCTCGTCGAGCATTCTTCGGCCGACGATCCCGAGCTCACGCTGGCCATCATCCACGCCCTCAATCAATGGATGGCCGAACACTGGTCGTACGTGTACGACGACCGGGTGTTCTCGACTCCGATCATCAACCTCTCCGAAGTCGATGGCGCGCAACGGGAACTCGAGTACATCCTGTCCCAGGGGGCCAAGGTCGCGCTGATCAAGCCCGGGCCGGTCCGCGGTGTGCACGGCTGGCGTTCGCCGGCGCTACCGGAGTTCGATCCGTTCTGGCGCGATGTCGAGGCCGCCGGCCTGCCGATCGTGCTACACGCCAGCTACCCGCCGCTCGACGACTATGTCGGCAAGTGGGAGCCGCCGCACACGCAGAACTTCATGGCGATGAGCGCGTTCCGGTGGATGGTGCTTGGCCATCGCGAGATCGCCGACATGATCACCAGCCTGATCTGCCACGGCACGCTGACCCGGTTCCCGCGCTTGCGGATCGCCAGTGTCGAGAACGGCAGCTCCTGGATCTTCCCGCTGTTCAACGACTTCGAAGACCTGGCCAAGAAGATGCCGCAGAACTTCCCCGAGCACCCGCACGACGTGTTCCGGCGCAACATCTGGGTCAGCCCGTTCTGGGAGGGCAGCGTCTCGGATGTGGTGAACACCGTCGGCTGGGACAAGGTTCTGTTCGGGTCGGACTATCCGCACCCCGAGGGACTCGCCGAGCCACGCGGCTTCTGGAAGTACGCCGAAGGCATGGACGAACGCCGGACGTATGACTTCATGGGCGACAACGCCCGCCGCTTCATGGGGCTGCCCCTGGCCAACCCGGACCCGGCCGCCGCCGAGCCGCCGGTGCTAGCCGTCCCGTCCTGATCCGAGGAGCCGTCATGGATTTCACCGAAGTCGAGCTGAGCGCCGACGATGCAACCTTCCAGCGCGAGCTGCGGGCATTTCTCTCCGACCTGGTCACGCCCGAAGTCATTCTGCGAGATCGGCAGACCGGGGACAACTTCGACGAGGGTGTGCACCTGGCTCTGGGCGCCCGCGGATATCTGGAGCAGGAATTCAACACCGGCACCGACGCCGGATTCAGTCGCGTTCAGCGTCGCATCTGGGATCTCGAACGTCGCCGGGCACATGTGCCGTGGGTGACATGGGGGACCACGGTGATGGTGGCCAGG
Organism: Mycobacterium sp. BK086; assembly: GCA_004362315.1. Classification (GTDB taxonomy): domain Bacteria; phylum Actinomycetota; class Actinomycetes; order Mycobacteriales; family Mycobacteriaceae; genus Mycobacterium. The sequence goes on along the minus strand of SNWL01000004.1, from coordinate 136,654 downwards.
GCGGTCGCCGCCTTCGGTAAACCGGAACTGGTCGCCGAGGTGATGCCCAGGGTCTTCGACGGCACCGCGCGAATGTGCTTGGGCTACACCGAACCTGAGGGCGGCTCGGATGTCGCGACCTGCAAGACGCGTGCCGTGCGCGACGGCGACCACTGGGTCATCAATGGGTCCAAGATGTTCACCACCGGTGCACACAACTGCCAGTACGTCTTCCTGCTGACCAACAGCGATCCCGATGCGCAGAAGCACAAGAGCCTGAGCATGTTTCTGGTGCCGCTCGATACGCCGGGTATCGAAATCCAGGGCATCCGCACGGTCGACGGCGATCGCACCAACATCGTGTACTACACCGATGTCCGGGTGGATGAGAAGTATCTGCTCGGCGAAGCCAACGGGGGCTGGACGGTGCTGCGCGGACCGCTGGACGCCGAACACGGTGCGGCGCCCACGGAAGCTGACGGGCTCTCCGACGTGTCGATCATGGCCCATCAGGCCGGCGTGATGGCGGCCGCCGTCGATGCCGTCGCCGCCCGGGTCGGACAAACCGGTCCGTCGGGAACACGGATGGTCGACGACGGGGCGGTCGCCTACCGGCTCGGTCGCGCCGCGGCTCGGCTGGAGGCATCCCTCTCTACGCCAAGCATTTTCGGCCGGGTGGCGCAGGCGCAGGCCATGCGTGACATCGCACCGGATCTGATGGATCTCGCCGGTGCGGCGTCGGTATTGCCCGTCGACACCGATGGGGCGGCCGACAACGGCGCATCCGAGTACGCCTTCCGGTTCGCGCCGCTGTTCGGGATCTATGGCGGCACGCTGGAGGTGTTCCGCAACATGATCGCGCAGCACGTCCTCGGACTCGGGAAGCCGAACTATTCACCGCCGGCGAAGAAGGTCTCGACCGCCACATGACGACGACATCGGTGGTCTTCGATCCGTTCTCGGAAGACTTCTTCGTCAGCCCGTACGACACCTACCGGCGGATGCGCGATGAGGCCCCTGTCTATTACAGCCAGGAGTACGACTTCTACGCGCTGACCCGGCATGACGATGTTGCGGCGGCGTTCAAGGACTTTGAAACCTACTCCTCGGCATACGGCGTGGACCTCGGTCAGGTGCGCACGGGCGAGGTCACCAAGCACGGATCGATCATCGCGATGGACCCGCCCGCGCACCGGCGGATGCGCAGCCTGCTCAACAAGGTGTTCACCCCCAGGGCGATCGAGGCGCAGCGCGCGCTGGTCATCGAGCTGGTCGACAAGCATCTTGCCGCCGTCGACCCGTCCGGGTTCGACTTCGTGCAGGACTTCTCGGCGCTGTTCCCGGTCGACGTCATGACCTCCATGCAGGGGGTTCCCGCCGAGGACCGCCAGCAGATCCGGCTATGGATCGATGAACTGCTGCACCGCGAGAACGGCGACGTCGAGATGACCGAGGCGGGTCAGAAGGCCGCCGTCGACATGGCCATCTACTACTTCCGGCTGATCAAGAAGCGCCGTGATGATCTGGGTGACGATCTGCTGAGCAAGCTGATCTGTGCCGAGATCGAACGCGAAGACGGCCAGATGGAGCCGCTGGACAATATCGAGATCACCGAATTCGCAACATTATTGGGTGGCGCCGGTGCGGAGACTGTCACCAAGTTGATCGGCAATGCCGCGGTGGTGTTCGCGCAGAACCCCGACCAGTGGGAGATCCTGCAGCGCGACCGCGGCAAGATTCCGCTGGCTGTCGAAGAACTCCTGCGCTACGAGGCTCCGGCCCAGTACAACGTTCGCTGCTCGCTGCGCGAGGTCACGCTGCACGGCGTCACCATTCCGGCGGGCAAGCCGGTCTTCCTGGTCGGCGGATCGGCAAACCGGGACGGCGCGGCGTGGACCGACCCGGACCGCTTCGACATCGATCGTGACCGCACCCAGGCCCAGAATCTGGGACTGGGCTACGGAATCCACAGCTGCCTGGGCGCGGCCCTGGCACGCCTGGAGAGCGCCATCGCACTGGACAAGATGCTCGACTTCATGCCCCGCTTCGAGGTGGACTTCGCCGGCTGCAAGCGAGTCAACATGCAGAACGTCGCCGGTTGGAGCAACGTGCCGGTCAAGGTGTTGAGCTGACCCCGTATCTCTGTGGAATTATCAAGGTACACTGTAGTTTTCAGTATTGACCGCTAGGCGGCATCGTCGAGTCGCATGGTGCGCCGGTTGTATGCGGGCAATGGTGTTCGCTCTCGGTCGACCGTTGCGGGCGGGATGAGCCACGGATGTTTGTCGTAGCCGAGGATGACGTTCCAGCCGTTGTGGTGGACATCTGTGTGGCAGCCCGGGCAGAGTAGGCAGCCGTTGTTCAGGCTGGTTTCGCCTTGGTGGCTCCAATGCTGAATATGGTGACAATGGGTCCTGCTGGCAGGGGCACCGCACTTGATACAACACCGATCCCGCAGATACAGCGCCTTGCGCAGATTTGCTGGGAAGAGGCGTTTGTCATGCCCCATGTCGAGGGGCACCTGGTGTCCGTCCACGATGATCGTGGTGACGCTGGTATCGCAGGACAACCTGCTCAGGCTGGCGAGGCTGATCGGTCCCATGAATTCGAGCTCTGCAGCATCGGGGGTGTTGGCAGGCACGGTCAACAACAACTGCGTGCGCGGCGGTGAGGCGCTGTCACCGGCGCGCGAGGCGGTGTCGAGTACCGCTTCCAGGGCATCGGCGCGGCGTCGCTCGGCAGGCCGGAGATCGGGTGTGCCGTCGGGCTCGGGGCGTGGTGCCGACCCCTCCTCCAAGGCGGCGGCGAGTTTGACGCCCACTTCGGCGTCCAGATCCCCTCGTACCCGCCAGCGCCCCTCGCTCGTTTTGACGCAGTGGATTTCGTTGGTCGAGCGGTCCTCGGCCGCCGGTAACCCATCCTGCTCCTCGGCGAGTTGGTTGCCCAGCTTCCTTGCCCGATCAGCGATCTCGGCCGGAGTGGCCCTGGACAGAGCTTGGCCCAACAGGTCGACCTGATGTCGATACCGGGCGTCCTCATCGACCGGCTCTGCCGACCGTGTCCGAATATGGTTGGCGCCCTTGACCACTGCATCCACATGTTCGCCGGACAACGCTCCATCAGCGGCGTGGGCCATTACCACCGGCAACGTCTCGGCAGCAGCGCCGACACGGAGCATCCGCAGGGCTACCGACGGTGCACACCCCAACGCCATCAGGACTTCTCGCGGTCGTCTCCCGCCGCGGGCCGCGACATCCAGACGTGCCAGAGCGCCGGCCAGCATTGCAGCTCGGTGATCGGCGAGATGAACCACGGCGAGTGCTGCCCGTAGTTCACTGATCACGTCACCATCATCGAGCTCCAGATCACGCAGTTCCTCGGCGATCCGGATGAGTTCCGCGGTTGCGGCGTTCATGCATTCAGATTATTCGAACATATGTTCGATGTCAAGTGTGGCACGCAACTGATTGCCCACCTGCCAACATCCCCCTAGCTCACCGCTGGGATGCGATCGCCGCCTTGAGTGCGGCGTTGGGATCGGACGCGCCGTGGTCGTGCTTGCTCAGCGCCTGGATCGACACATCGTGTCCCTCAGCGGCTTTGCGTAGCGCACCGACATTCGCCTGTTCCTTCGAGATGTGGGTGAAGGGGTCCCAGTGGTACCAGCGCATCGCGTTCTCGTAGGTCATCTTGTTGATGTCGTCGTCGGGCACGTTGTGTTCGCGCAGCACCTCGTCGAGCTGCTCAGGCGCGCCGGGCCACATCGAATCCGAGTGCGGGTAGTCGGCTTCCCAGCAGATGTTGTCGATGCCGACGTCGTTACGTAGTTGCACGCCAACGTGATCGGAGATGAAGCAGGTCAGGAAGTGGTCGCGGAACACCTCGGAGGGCTTCTTGCCCTTGAAGTCCTGCCCGGTCCAGGTCGAGTGCATCTCGAAGGTGCGGTCGGCGCGCTCCAGGAAGTAGGGAATCCAGCCGGTGCCGCCCTCACTCAGGGCGATCTTCAAATCGGGGTATTCCTTGATCGGGCGCGACCACAACAAGTCGGCGGCGGCCTGCACGATGTTCATCGGCTGCAGCGTGATCATCACGTCCATCGGCGCATCCGGCGCGGTGATGGCGAGGCGGCCCGAGGACCCGATGTGCACGTTGAGCACGGTGTCGGTATCCACCAGGGCGTCCCACATCGGCTTCCAGTGGTCGAAGTCGTGGAAGCTCGGATAGCCCATGGCTGCCGGGTTCTCGCTGAACGTCAGCGAGTGCACGCCGCGGGCGGCGTTGCGTCGGATCTCGGCGGCACAGGCCACCGGGTCCCAGATCACCGGCAAGGTCATCGGGATGAACCGGGCCGGATAGGCGCCGCACCACTCCTCGACATGCCAGTCGTTGTAGGCCTGCACCAGCGCCAGCGAGAACTCCGGATCCTCGGTCGCGAACAGCCGGCCGGCGAAACCGGGGAACGACGGGAAGCACATCGAGCCGAGGATGCCCCCGGCATTCATGTCCTTGACCCGCTCGTCGACGTTGTAGCAGCCCGGCCGGATCTCATCGAGACCCTGGGGCTCCAGGCCGTACTCCTCCTTGGGCCGACCAGCCACCGCATTCAACGCGACATTCGGGATCACCACATCGCGGAACTGCCAGCAGTCCGACCCATCGGGGTTGTGCACCAAGCGAGGAGCCTCGTTGATGTACTTCTTCGACAGATGGTTGGCGAACATATCGGGCGGCTCGACAATGTGGTCGTCGACGCTGACCAGGATCATGTCCTCTTTGCGCATGGCCGTTCCTTTCGTCAGATGATGCCGTCGCGGCGTAGATCCGCGATCTCGGAAGTCTGGTAACCGATTTCGGCCAGCACCTCGTCGGTGTGCTCGCCGAGCAAGGGGGCGCGGCGCCGAATCGAACCCGGGGTGGCCGAGAGCCGGAAGGGTGTCTCGATGAGCGGCACGGGTTTCGACGCGCCGGGAAACGGCACCCGCTTGAGGTAGCCCATTGCCTCGACGTGCGGATCGTCGAGGACTTCTTGCGGCGAATTCAGCGGCGCGGCAGGTAATTTCGCGGCCTCGAGCTGGCCGAGCACCTCGGCCTTGGTCTTGCCCGTGCACCACTGCTGCATCAGATCGTTGAGGACATCGCCGTGCTGCCAGCGGGAGTCGTCGTCGGCGAAGCGTGGATCGTCGAACAGATCCTCCCGGCCGATCAGCCGGCACCACCGCTTGAACATCGGCTGGCCGGCGATCTGAAGGAGGACCCAGCCGTCACTGACCTCGTACAGATCACAGGGGGCCACCGACGTGCCGCGGTTGGCCGCCCGGGGCTTGTCCACACCGAGCAGCTCACGTTCGATGAGGAACGCGTTGGACAGCATCAATGCCGTTGGCAGCAGCGCGCCTTCGACGTGCTGGCCCTGGCCGGTCTGGCTGCGGTGGTAGAGCGCCATCATGACGCCGATGGTCAACGTGAGTGCGGTGCCGAAGTCGGCTTGGGGGACCACGGTACGAATCGGCAGGTCGGGCAGGCCCTGTCGGTAGACCGCACCGGACATCACCTGGCCGGCACCGTCGAATCCGATGCGGTCGCTGTACGGTCCGCCTTCGCCGTAGGCGGTTGCGCTGGCCAGGATGATGTCGGGCTTGACGGCGCGCAGCGATTCGTAGTCCAGCCCGCTGGCCCGCATACCCGCTGCGGGCATGTTGGCGATGACGATGTCCGACCGGGCGACCAACCGGCGGGTGATGTCGGCGCCTTCCGGCGTCGTCGAATCGAGGGTCAGCGAGCGCTTGTTGCGGTTGCACTGCAGGAAGGTGCCGCCTTCACCGCCATCGGTGACCGACTGCACCCAGCGGTCCTCGCCGCCTTCCCGCTTCTCGACGCGCAGGACGTCGGCGCCCATATCGGCGAGGATCGCACTGCACCAGGGCGCGGCGATGAACCGGCCGTAGTCCAGCACCCGTACGCCGTCGAGAACGCCCATCGATCTACAGCGTCAGCACGGTGGCCGCTGCGGTACCCGGGGCGCCGTAGAGCTGGGTGAAACCGACCTTCGGCTCACCGGGCACCTGGCGATCACCGGCCTCGCCGCGCAGCTGGCGGACGATCTCGTGGATCTGCCGCAACCCGGACGCGCCGATCGGCTCACCGTTGGCGATCAGGCCGCCGTCGGTGTTGATCGGCATGGAGCCGCTGATCTCGGTCTCGCCGTCGGCCAGCAGCCGCTCCTGGTCGCCGTCGGCGCAGAACCCGCACTCGGCCATGTGGATGATCTCGGCGCCGGCGTCGGTGTCCTGCAACTGGATCACGTCGACGTCTTGCGGTGACACACCGGACTTTTCGAACGCGGCTCGGGCCGCATGCACGGTGGGTGCGACGTCCTCGTTGACCGGGCCGAAGGTGGTGTTGACCTCGTACGCGCCGTAGCGGCGGGTGCGGACCTCGACGGCCTTGAGGTATACCGGCTTGGACGTGTAGCGGTGCGCGATGTCGGCGCGGCACATGATGACCGCGGCGGCGCCCTCGTCGGGAGCGCAGAACATGTACTGCCGCAGCGGGTAGTTCAGCACCGGCGAGGCCATGATGTCCTCGACGGAGATCTCCTTGCGGCGGAACGCATTCGGGTTCAGCACCCCGTTGCGGAAGTTCTTGTTGGCCACCTTCGCGAGCGTTTCCTCGGAGATGCCGTGATCGTGGATGTAGCGGTTGGCCTTCATGCCGAAGAACTGGGTGGTGAGGTACTGGCCGTTCTCGGCGTACCAGCGCGGCATGCCGACCAGCGCGGGGTCTTCGGTGAAGGCGCCGCGGGGATGCTTGTCCAGGCCGATCGCGATGCCGATGTCGTAGTCGCCCAGCCGGATTCCGTCGGCACAGGCCTTGGCGGCGCTGGCAGCTGTCGCGCAGGCGTTGAACACGTTGGTGAAGGGGATCCCGGTCAGGCCGACCATGCCGACGATCGCGTCGGGGTTGGCGACGGTCCAGCTGCCGCCGGTGGCGAACTGGACGTCCTTCCACTCGATGCCGGCGTCGGCAACGGCGGCGAAGATGGCGTCGACGGCCATCGCCATCGCGGATTTACCTTCGAACCGGCCGAACGGGTGCAGGCCGACGCCGATGATGGCGACATCGTTCATGTGCGCGGATCCCCTCTGTAGACCGGCACGAGCATATACGAACTGTAATTCTTACAGTAGACCCTGCAGTTCGGGCGTTCGGCCGCGTCGATTCTGGGGTGAACTCCTCGGTACACGGAGATGTCCTTCCACTATCCTTATGGCGTGGATCACAGCGACGGCGCCGAGCTCGTGTCGTCGCTGTCGGATGCGCAGGTGCAGGCTCTGCTGGCCGGATTGCGATCGCTCATCCGCCCGACCTCAACCGACGCGCGCGCCGTGGTTTCCGACGCATGGTCATTGCTGGCCGACGCGCTGTCCGAGGCCCCCACGGCGGAGACCGCGTTGACCGCGTTGCTGACCGTACGCCGCGCGGACGCATCCTTGCGGGCCGCGCAGGACAGCTCGCGCCGGCTTGGCGCTGTGTTGGGTCGTCTGGAGGCAGCGCCCTGTACCGTCGCCGGCCTGGCCGACGTGGCCCCGCGGCTGGTGGTGGACCTCGGCTTCGACCGGGCGATCTTCTCCCGCATCGTCGACGGCGTCTGGGTGTCGCATTCGGTGTGCATACCGGAGGATCCGCAGTGGGCCGCCGAGATCAACCGGGTCGGTCAGGAGCAGCCGCAGCCGTTGGTGCCCGGCTTGCACGAAACCGAAGTCGTCCGTCGCCGGGAGGCCCGGATCGTCACCGATGTCCAACATGACCGACGCGTGCACCGGCCGATCGCGGATGCCTCGCGGTCGACGTCCTATGTCGCGGCGCCGGTGATGTCCGGCGGCCGGGTTGTCGGACTGCTGCACGGCGACTGCTATCTGCACGACCGGGACATCGATGCCGCCGATGTCGAACTGCTCGCAGGCTATGCCAACGGGTTGGCGCTGGCGCTCAGTCGCGCCCGTGCCGTCGAACAGCTCGACGCGTTGGGGTCCGCACTTCGGTTGGCCGCCAACGACTGCGAGGAGGCCGTCGCAGGCGCGCACGAGTTCACGCTGGACGACGATGCGCAGACCCAGGCCGATATGCCGTCGGCGCCCAGAGTTGTTCGCCGGGCGCTGAACTCGATCAGAGATGTCCTGACGCCACGGGAAACCGAGATCCTCGAGCAGATGGCACATGGCCGGACCAACGCCGCCATTGCCGCGAAGCTGTTCATCTCAGAGGGCACGGTCAAACAACACGTGAAGCACATCCTGCGCAAGGTGGGTGCGGAGAACCGGGTCGAAGCGGTGTCGTTGCTCTACCAGTCGGACCAGGCCTGACTCAGGCGAGCGCCTCGACTGTGAGTGACTGAGTCGGGCAGTTGGCGACGACGGCGTCGAGCTCGGCCAGTCGTGAGGCGTCCACCAGATCGCCGATCAGGTGCGCGCGACCGTCGTCCCCGACCTCGAAAAGATCGGGTGCCAAGCCCTCACAGATCCCGATTCCCGCGCACCGGGTGGCGTCGATCGTCACCCGGCACCGGCTCACCGGTTCTCCCCGGGGTCGAACGGCATGCTCAGGACACCGCGAATGAAGTTGGTGCGCACCAATTCCGGCTCACCAGTCGTGAAATTCGGAGTCTGATCCCGCAATTCCCGGAACAGTGAACGCAGCATCACCTTGGCCAGCTGGCTGCCCAGACAGTAGTGGATCCCACCGCCGCCGAACGCCATGTGCGGATTCGGATTGCGCTGCAGGTCGAAGGCGTTAGGGTCGGTGAACACCGTCTCGTCGCGGTTGCCCGAGGCGTACATCATGACGACCTTGTCGCCGGGCAGGATCTGTTGGCCCGCCAGCTCGTAGGGAGTCACACACGTGCGGCGGAAGTTCTGCACCACCGAACCCCAGCGCAGGAATTCCTCGGTCGCAAGGCCGATGCGGCCGTCGAAATCATCCCACAGCCATTGCCGCTGATCGGGAAAGTCGTTGAGGGCTTTGGCCGCAAGACTCGTTGTGTGGCGGGTGGTGTCGTTGGCGGCCACCGAGAACAGCACCATGGTGGCGCCGATTTCGAAGTCCGACAACTGTTCGCCGTCGATCTCGGCCTGCACCAACGCGGTCAACAGGTCTTCCGCCGGCTCGGCGCGGCGCAATTCGATGATCTCTTCGGTGATCTCGTGGATCCGCAGCGCCGCCTCGACTTGCACCTCGGCCGGATCCCTGCCGGCCAACAGCACCGGGTCGGCCCAGGCCTGTGTCTCGTCGGCGGCGTGCACCACCGTCGCACGCAGTTCTTCGGGGAAACCGAACATGTAGCCGAACATCTCGGTGGGCAGGTGCCGGGCGATATCGTCGACGAAGTCCACCTCGGCGCCATCGCGGGCCTTGTCCACGGCGGCGGCGACGATCCGTTGTGCGCGTTGCGCGATGTCGGATTCGATGCGGCGCACCTGTCGCGGGGTGAACACCGATGACACCAGCCGGCGCACCTTGTGGTGCTGCGGGTTGTCCATCGCGAGGAAGGACATGGCCATCTCCAGGAAGACGGGCGGCAGCATGTCGAACATCACGCCGTAGCGGGAGACGAAAACGTCTGAATTCTGGCTGATCTCGACGATGTCCTTGTGCCGGGTCACCGCCCAGAAACCGGGGTCGTCGGGATCGGGGGACACCGCGGTCTCGATCGGTGGCTGCCAGCTGATCGGCCGGTCGCGCCGCAGTTCGGCGAAGATCGGTTCCCGCTCGGGCAGGTCCAGGTCCCAGAACGCATCTGACGATACGTTGAGCGGATCGTAACGACGGTTGGCCGCAACGTCATTGGTGGGCGGCAGATCGACGCTGTCGTCGTCCTCGTCGAAAGACAGGTCAGCGCAGAAGAGTTCGTTTTCTGTGGTCATCAGATCGCCGGATCCAGGATGATCTTCGTGGCTTCGCGGGCTTCGAACATGCGGTAGGCCTCGGCCGCCTGGGACAGTCCCATCCGGTGCGAGATGATCGAACTCGGCGTCAGCTTGCCGGCTACGGTCAAGGCGATGACCTCGTCCATGTACTCGGTGATGTGCGAGACGCCCATCTCGAGTGTGATGCCCTTGAGGTAGAGCTCGCCGAACGGGATCGTGATCGCGTCCTCGGTGTACACCCCCGGGATGGACAGCGTGCCGCCGGCGCGCACCAGTGAGATGGCGGACAGCAGTGCCGATTCGTGGCCGACGGCATCGACGACGACATCGGCGCCGCGCCAATCGGTCAGGTCCAGCACCACGTCGGCCGGTTCGACCTGACCGGCGTCGACGGTGATGGCGCCGTGATTCGCGGCTTCCTTCAAGCGGGTGTCGACCTTGTCCACGACGATCACCTGAGCCGCCCCCAGTGCGGTGGCGGCCATGGCCGCGCACAGGCCGACCGGGCCGGCACCGACAACTGCCACGGTGTCACCCGGCCGCATGGCCCGCGCCACCGCTTCGTATCCGGTGGTCATGATGTCGCCCGCGAACAAGATGTCCTCGTCGATTCCCGCGTCGGGGACGCGGCGCGCGGTCAGGTCGGCGTTGGGTACCGCGACGTATTCGGCTTGCCCGCCCATCAGATCGCCGAGGGCCAGACCCAGACCGAAAATCCTTGAACCCGCACAGTTTCCGGGCTGATGACGTCGGCACTGATAGCAGGATCCGCAGCTGACCACACACGAACTCACCACGCGGTCACCGACGGAGAACTGTCCCACCGCATCCCCGGCGGCGACCACGGTCCCCAGGAATTCGTGTCCGAGCACGATGTCGGGCTCGACCTCCAGGCGGCCCTCGTACGGGTGCAGATCGGTCCCGCAGATGGCGGTCTGCTCCACGCGAACGAGGACGTCGGTGGGGTTGGTGATCGTGGGGACCGGGACCTCGGCCACCTCGACCTCATGCGGTGCTCGCAGCACCGCGGCTCGCATGACGTCAGGCATTGGCGGCGGCGTCCTTCTCGGCGATCTTGCTGCGGTACATCGGAAACAGCGGCTTGGTGAGCGGAACGAGCTTCAGGATCTTGTTCACCGGCCCCTTGGCCTTGACCTGGCCCTTGGCCAGTCCGATCGCCAGGTTGTAGTCGCCGCGCCAGAACTGGTCTGCGGTATCCCCGCGCATCAGCAGTGTGACATCGGCCTTGACGTCGGTGGGGCCGGAGATGACCTGGTAGTCGTCGCGAAACGCCATCGTCATCTCGCAGTCCGGGTCGGTGTAGATCACTCGCATGACGATGTTGGCGGCCTTGAGCTTGGGACCCGATTCCGGGTGTTCGCCGGCCTCGCGGAACACCCCGCCGATGTATGTGTCGAGTTCTGCCTGATCGGTGAAAAAGCCCATGGTCCCAGTCGCTTTCAGCTCGGTTGTCGCGATGCTCACGATGCAACCACCGACCGTGGCCTCCCGGTCAGACCCGAGTGGGGACTGTTTGTATCCCCGAAGGGGTACGGAGGCCCTCCTGTCCGAAAAAGAGAGAACAACTGTAAGACTCACAGTATTGTCGGGAGTGTGGCGTCGAACATCGAGCACAAGACCACGTTCTGCCGGATCTGCGAGCCGCTGTGCGGCATGGTGGCCACCGTCGAGGACGGCCGTCTGACGGCCCTGCGCCCGGACAAAGACCACCCGCTCTCCGCGGGTTTCGCCTGCCAGAAGGGCATCGCGTTCACCGAGGTGCAGAACGATCCGGACCGGGTCACGACGCCCCTGCGCAAGACCCCGAACGGGTATGTGCAGGTCAGTTGGGACGAGGCACTCTCGGATATCGCCGCCCGGCTGACCGCGATCCTCACGGCCCGCGGATCGGGGGCGGTCGGCTGGTACATGGGCAACCCAGGGGCCTTCAGCTACGCGCATACGTTCGCGGCGCTGGGCTTCATCAAGAGCCTCGGGCGCGACAGCCACTACTTCACGGCATCGTCTCAAGACACCAACAGCAGGCTGATCGCCAGCCAGATGCTGTACGGTGCGCCGACGTCGGTGCCGATTCCCGATCTGACCCGCACCGAGCTTCTGGTGATGATGGGAGCCAATCCCGTTGTCTCCCATGGCAGTTTCCTGACCGCGCCGCGGATCAAGGACCGCATGCACGATATCGTCAAGCGGGGCGGACGAGTCGTCGTGGTCGATCCTCGCAAGACCGAGACCGCGGCCCAGTTCGAATGGCTGGGTATCGTGCCCGACGCCGACTCCTTCCTGCTGCTCTCGCTTCTGCAGGTGATGTTCGCCGAGGGCCTGGTCGACACCGCGCGGGTGAAAACACAGGCCGACGGCCTGGAATGGCTACAGTCGCTGTGCGCGCGGTTCACCCCGGAGTTCACCGCGGCCCACACCGGCATCGACGCGGACAGTGTCCGCGCGCTCGCGCGGGACTTGGCGCGCGAACCGCGAGCGGCCGTCTACGGCAGGCTCGGGACCTGCGTCGGCCGGTACGGCACGCTGACCACCTACCTGATCGATGCGGTGAACCTCGTCGCGGGCAATCTCGATGCTCCTGGCGGGTCGGTGTTCAGTTCGATGGAGACCGTCGGCGGTCGCTGGCAGGCCACGATGATGGGCCTTGCGATGCGCCGGTCGTATCGCAACAGGTCTCGGATCGGCGGGATCCCCATCTCCGTCGCGATGGAACCGGCCGCGCTGATGGCCAAGGAGATCGCCACGCCGGGCGATCGGCAGATCCGGGCGATGTTCGTCTCAGCGGGCAACCCGGTGTTGTCGGTGCCCAACGGTGACGAGCTCGAAGCGGCCTTCGATTCCCTGGAACTGTCTGTGGCCCTTGACTTCTACGTCACCGAGACGACCGGCCGATGCGACTACATCCTGCCGGTGACCACGATGTACGAACGCGACGACTTCCCGTACACATTCCAGGCCTTCCAGGCCACGCCGTTCCGGCAGGCCACCGAAGCGGTCGTCGCGCCGGCCGGCGAGGCCCGTTCGGAATGGGACATCGTCTCCGATCTCATGGTCCGGATGGCCAGCGATGTGCGCGCGTTCGCAGTACTCGGGGGCATGCGAAAGATATTGGGCCGCTTCGGGGTAGCTCTCAAACCTCGACTGATGATCGACGCTCTGATCAGGACGTCACAGGGTGGCGACCTGTTCGGGCTGCGTCGCGGCGGCCTCACGCATCGCCGACTGACCGAGGAACACCCGCACGGTGTGGTCGTGGCACCGCATATCCGCACCGGGGTGCTGCGCAATTCGGTGGCCTACCTGTCGCGCCGTATCCGGCTGCGCCACAGCGGGATAGCCTCCGAGGTCGACAAGCTGTCGCGCGCAGGCCATCCCGACGGCTATCCGTTGCGGATGATCGGTATGCGGGAGCCGCGCTCGGAGAACTCGTGGATGCACAACTCGCCGCTGCTGATGCGGGGCGAGCGCGGGCACCGCGCACTCATCCACGCAGACGATGCGGCCGAGATGAGCATCGCTGACGGTGATGTGGTGCGGGTGTCGTCGCCTTACGGCGAGATCACCGTCGAGGTGATGATCACCAAAGATCTGATGGCCGGTGTGATCGCCGTGCCGCACGGCTGGGGGCACACCGGAACCGGGACGTGGAAACTGGCCAACCGGGCGGGTGGCTCCAACGTCAACCGGCTGACGTCGAGCGCGCCCGAGGACGTCGAGGCGTTGTCGGGCATGGCGTGGCTGACCGGCGTCCCGGTTCGCGTCGAGAGGGTCCGTGAGGCCGTGACCAGCTAAGCGATCGCGCCCGACTCCTTGAGCGCCTCAATCCGGTCCCAGTCGATGCCGATCTCCATCAACACGATCTCGGTGTGCTCGCTGGCCTGAGGCGCGCGGGTGGTCTCCAGCGGCTCGTGGTTGAACTGCACAGGTCCGCGGACCACCTTGAACGGCGCCCCGCCGTCGGCGGACTCCACTTCGACGATCATGTCGTTGGCGATGGCCTGCTCGTCGGTGGCCAGATCGACCAGGCTTTGGAAGGGCGCCCACTGACCCTTCATCGTCTTGAGGTGCTGGCGCCAGTACTCGAACGGCTTGGCGGCGATCGCCTCGGCGATGAGTTCCACGCCGGCTTCGGCATTCTGGATCAGCGGCATCACATCGGAGAACCGTGGGTCGTCGGCGAGTTCGGGCAGGCCGAGATGCTCCCACGTGTCCCGGATGTATCCGGTCGGGCTGACGATGCACAGGTTGATGGTGCCGCCGTCCGAGGTCAGGTAGTTGGCCATGAACGGGTTGACCGATGTGGTGGTGCCCGGCATCAGCGACCGCATGGTCTCCCCGGTCTCCATACCCTGGGTGACGCTGGCACCCGCGGCCCACCACGCGGTGCTCAGCAGCGACACGTCGAGCTCGACCGCTTCGCCGGTGCGTTCCCGGTGGAACAGTGCCGCGGAGATGCCGCCTGCGATGTTCATGCCGCCGATCGAATCACCGAACGCCGGAATGCCTTGGGGGAGTGCGCCTCCGAGTTCCTCTGGAGTCAGGGCATGGCCGACGCCGCTGCGCGTCCAGAATGCGGTGCCGTCGAAGCCGCCCACCCCTCGCTCGGGGCCCTTGTCGCCGTAGGCGCTGCCGCGGGCGTAGATGATGTTCGGATTCACCGCGCGGATGTGCTCGATATCGAACTTGTTCTTCTGGCGCTGCGCAGGCATGTAGTTGGTCAGGAAGACGTCGGCCGTCTTGGCGATCTCGTAGAGCACCTCCTGACCCTCTGGCGTGGACACGTCGATGCCGACGCTGCGCTTACCCCGGTTGGGGTGCTCGATCAGGGGGTGCCGGTTGGGGTCGAGCTGAAAGCCGCCCATGTTGATGAAGCCGCGCTGGGTGTCCCCGCGAACCGGGTGCTCGATCTTGATGACGTCGGCGCCCCAGTCGGCCAGGATCGCCCCTGCCGCCGGCACGAACGTGAACTGCGCGACCTCCAGTACTCGGATGCCATCCATCACCTTGATCAACGCGATCTCCCATTCTCGTGCGGTGGTAACCACATTCTCACACTCCGGCTTCCGCGGGCCGGGGAATGGGCCCCGAGACTGCTGCAGTTTCCTACTGTAACCTTTACAGTTGACCGTCCCAGAACATGAAGGTGGTGCCTGTAGTGGGCGAGCAGGGTGCGACGAGCGTCGAGCTCGGGTTGCGTGCGGCGCAGCGGGCCGAGACCCGGATGCTGATCGACGGAAAACTGTCCGCGGCGCAGGACGGCGCGGAGTTCGACAATCTGAGCCCCGCCACCGGCCGGGTGCTCGGGGTCGCCGCCGCCGCCGGGCCCGCCGATATGGACCGTGCGATCGGCGCGGCCCGACGCGCCTTCGACGAGACCGACTGGTCCACCAATGCCGAGCTGCGCAAGAGGTGCCTGGCCCAGCTGCAGTCCGCGCTGGAAGCCGAGAAGGAAGATCTGAGAGAAGAACTGGTCGCCGAGGTCGGTTGCCCGGTGATGTCGACGGGCGACGCCCAGCTGGAGTGGCCGCTGGCCGAGTCGCTACGCTACCCGGCCCGTCTGATCGACGAATTCGACTGGGAGCGAACCCTCGAGGGCGGCGGGTTGTTCGGTGAGCGCAATGTGCGCACCGTGGTCAAGGAACCGGTCGGGGTCGTCGCCGCAATCACACCGTCCAACTACCCCGTCGAGGTCATCCTCAACAAGCTGGGTCCCGCGCTGGCCACCGGCAACACCGTCATCCTCAAACCGGATCCCAACACACCATGGAACGCCACTCGCATCGGCCGGCTCGTCGCCGACCACACCGACATTCCGGCCGGCGTCCTGAACGTCGTCCCCACGCCATCCAACGAGGTCGCAGGCCAGCTGGCGACCGACCCACGGGTGGACATGGTCTCGTTCACCGGTTCCACCGCAGTCGGTAAGCAGCTGATGCGCGACGGCGCCGACACCATGAAGCGCACCTTCCTGGAGTTGGGCGGTAAGTCCGCGCTGATCGTGCTCGAGGACGCCAACCCGGCCCACGTCATCGGCGGTGCGGTCGGGGTGTGTGTGCACGCCGGGCAGGCCTGCGCGCTGACCACCCGACTGGTGATCCACGAATCGCTCTACCCGGAGGCACTGGCCGCCATCACCGCGGCCTATCAGGCCATTCCGGTCGGAGATCCGGCGCTGCCGGGGACCTTCGTCGGCCCCGTCGTCAGCGCGAAGCAGAAGCAGCGCGTTCTCGACGCCTGCGATCGGGCTCGCCGCGACGGCGCCGAAATCGTGGTCGGGGGAGGAGCTTTCGACGGCCTGTCCGACTATCTGGCCGGCGGACATTTCGTTCAGCCGACGGTGATCATCGGCGCCGAACCGGATTCCGCGATCGCCCAAGAGGAGATCTTCGGGCCCGTCCTGGTGGTCCTGACGTTCCGGGACGACGACGAAGCCGTCCGCATCGCCAACAACAGCGCCTACGGACTGGCAGGCGCGGTGCTGTCGGGATCGATCGACCGCGGCATGTCCGTCGCACGCCGGATCCGGACCGGGTCGATCGGTGTCAACGGGGGAATGTTCTACGGTGCCGACGCGCCGTTCGGCGGCTTCAAGAACAGCGGTGTCGGACGCCAGTGTGGCATCGAGGGTTTCCAGCAATACCTGGAAACCAAGACCGTCGCATACCGCGCTCCGCGCACGTCCTGACTTTTGAAAGGAACCCCAGTGGGCAAGTTGGACAACAAAGTCGCCGTCGTGTCGGGAGCCGCGCGGGGACAGGGCCGTTCGCACGCGATCGCGCTGGCCGCCGAGGGCGCCGACGTCATCATCTTCGACATCTGCGCCGATCTCGACGGCAACACCTACCCGCTGGCTCGGCCCGAAGACCTCGACGAGACCGCCCTGTTGGTGGAAAAGGAAGGTGCGCGGGTCTTCTCGACGATCTGCGATGTCCGTGAACGCGGTGCGGTGTGGCAGACGATCGCCGAGGCGGTCGAGGAGATGGGCCACCTCGACATCGTGGTCGCCAATGCGGGCATCTGCCCGATGGGCAAGGGCCAGACCCTGCAGTCGTGGTCGGACACCATCGACACCGACCTGGTCGGGGTGTTCAACGTGATCCAGGCCAGCATGCCGCACCTCAACGACGGTGCGTCGGTGATCGCCACCGGATCGCTTGCCGCGCAGTTGGGGAGCGCCAGCAACCAGGGCCCCGGCGGATCGGCCTACAGCCTGGCCAAACAGATGGTCGCCCACTACGTCAACGATCTGTCAATCCAATTGGCCAAGAGGATGATTCGGGTCAACGCGCTGCATCCCACGAACGTCAACACCGATATGCTGCACAACGAGGGTATGTACCGGGTGTTCCGGCCAGACCTGGCCTCGCCGACCCGGCTCGATGCCGAGCTGTCCTTCCCGGCAATGCAGGCGATGCCGGTGCCCTACATCGAGCCCTACGATGTGTCGGCCGCCGTGGTCTTCCTGGCCAGTGACGACGCCCGCTTCATCACCGGTACCCAATTGCGTATCGACGCGGGCGGATTCGTCAAAGCCAAGCCTTGGAAAGGTTAGCGAACGGCGTCGAAGGTCACCGGAAGCGATGTCGGTGACCGGAACGGTTGCCCGTGAATGTGTGGGTCGTCGTCGGCGAGCAGCGTGATGTTCGTCAGCCGGTCCAGCAGTGACTCGATGGCCACCCTGGTCTCCATCCGCGCTAGGTGCAGACCCATGCAGGTGTGCTCGCCCGCGGCGAACGAGATGTGGGGCGTGTGCTTGCGGGAGATGTCGAAATCCTCGGAGTTCGGCCAGCGGTTCTGATCGCGGTTGGCCGACCCGATGCACAGGTCGATGACCGAACCAGCCGGTATCGCAACACCTTCCAGCTCACTGTCCTCGGTGGCGAACCGTTGCACCGTGGTCAGCGGCGTCTCGTAGCGCAGACCCTCCTCGATCGCGGGTCCGATCAGATCCCGATCGGCTTGGACTGCGGCGAACTGTTCGGGGTGGGTGAGCAGCAGGTACAGCAGGTTGCCCGATGACCGGTAGGTGGTCTCCAGGCCGGCGGGCAGCAACAGTCGCAGGAATGAATAGATGGCCTCGTCGGAGAGCTTCTCGCCGCCGATGTCGGCGGTCACCAGATCGCCGATGATGTCGTCGGTGGGCTTCGAGCGGCGCTTGTCGATCTGGTCCATGAAGTATTCCTTGAGTGCCGCCGACGCCTCGAATGCCTTCTTGTAATTGACCGCATAGCTGATCAACTGGACCGCTCGCCGCCGGAAGTCGGCCAGATCCTCCTCGGGCAGCCCGAGCAGTCGGGTGATGACACGGGTGGGGAACTCAAAGGTGAATGCCTTCACCAGGTCGGCCTGCCCGTCGGCGATGAACTCGTCGATGAGCCCGTTCACGATCGGACGCACGATCTCAGGCTCCCAGCGCGACAACGACTTCGACTTGAACGCCGCCGAGACCAGGTTGCGGTGGTCCCAGTGCGTCTTGCCTTCCATCGCGAGCAGCGACGGGCCGATGAACAGGCCGATGGTGGCGTCGTAGATCTTGGAGTTGAACACCTTGCCGT
The DNA here is from genome assembly GCA_004362315.1 of Mycobacterium sp. BK086. Taxonomy (GTDB): domain Bacteria; phylum Actinomycetota; class Actinomycetes; order Mycobacteriales; family Mycobacteriaceae; genus Mycobacterium. The sequence continues at coordinate 118,176 of SNWL01000004.1, read as the reverse complement.
CGCGGAACACCTTGTTGACAGCGTCGAACGACACCGCGGCGAAGGTGTTCGTGGGACGCAGCGACTCGGGTGTCTTCGAGTAGTCCATGACGGTGCCGCGGAAAACCCCAGGGCCGTCGCGCATCTCGGCGAAGAACGGGTACGGGTCACGCTGGTAGCCGGTGGGCAGTTGTGGCACGGCGGTGTCGGTGTCCATCATGCCTCCCAGGCAGCGATCAGCTCGTCGGTGGTGGTGAGGGTGGTCAGCAGTCCCAGCGTGTTGTCGATGATCGCCGCGCCGTACTCGGCGGGGACGCCGGCCACCGCATCGCGCGGCAGGACGACCCGGTACGCGGCGTTAACGGCGTCCATGACGAGGTTGGGGATCGCGACGTTGAGGGACACCCCGACGGCGACGATCGTTGTCACGCCGAGGTTGCGCAGGATCGCATCGAGGTCGGTGCCGCCCATCGGGCCGAGACCGTGCCAGCGGGCCAGCGTGAGATCGCTGGGCTCCGGCCCGAATTGGGGAAGCAGTGTGGCACCCGGGCTGCCCGGTGCGATGTCCACGCCGCTGGCGCCGATCGCGAACAGCTTGGCGTTGTGGTTGGCGCCCAGCCCGTCGGGGCGACGCTGCACCAGGCAGTGCACCACCTTCACCCCGGCCGCGCGTGCGACCGGGAGCAGGCGTGCGATATTGGGCAGCGCCTCGCGCTCGGCCTCGCGGGCCAGCGCGGCCAGCCCGGCATTGGGCCCGACGACCGCGCCCTGCAACTCCTGGGTCACGATCGCGGTGTGTGCCGGGTTTACCAGATTGGTCTTCATACCGGTGCTGCTGCCGTCACGTCGTAGAACTGCAACGCCCACTTCCGCATCGCCATATAGGGTTTCGCGTCGATCTTGGCCAGTGCGGGGTGCTCGACGTACTTCTGGTAGCGCCAGATCTCGAGGTCGTCCCACACCGTGCCGAGGTACTGCTTCTCCACCCGCTCGCGGACGTCGTCAGGCGGAATATCACTGGTGTCACCGTCTTTTCGCGGCCACCAGATCGAATAGAACATGTTGGACACCTCGTCGTCGACGGGTGTGCAGGCGAAGATCAGCCGGTGGTTCGACGAGCCCTCGAACACACTGATCGCGAAACCGAGCCCGGAGAAGTGGCTGTGGATGCGCAGCGCCATCTTGTTCGGGTCGTCGCTGCGGGCGTCGGGCCAGCCGGTGAGGAACCGCCATTCTTCGTCGACCGCCTCCCACTCCAGGCACACCGGCGTGACCGTCGCCTTGTGGACGTAGTGGAAATGCGCACTGTCCGGGCCATTTTCGGCCACGATCTGCGGATGCACCGGCTCGTTCTCGGCGAACCGGGAGAATTCGGGGTAGGGCCGGTAGTACGCGTCGGGGGCGGCGGTGAATTGCGGGAACTTGGTGAACATGTCGGGCAGCTCCCACCGTGGTGGCTCGCCACCGGGGTGATGCCACATGAAGATGCAGCCATGCTGCTCTTGAACCGGGTAAGCCCGCAGCCGCAGACCCTTGTTGGGCCGGTCCGGCTGATAGGGGATGTAGGTGTTGGCGCCGTCGGGGCCCCACCGCCAGCCGTGGAACGGGCATTCGACGCAGTCGCCGACCACGGTGCCGCCGTGCCCGATGTGCGCGCCGAGGTGCTTGCAGTGGCCCTCGAGCAGGTGCAGTTCACCGGCCTGGTCGCGGTAGATGACGAGGTCCTCGCCGAAGTAGCGCAGCGACCGGACGTCACCGACCTCGTACTCAGCTGACCAGCCGATCATGAACCAGCCGGTGACCTTCCAGGTGAACGGGACCTTCACGTGGATCCTCCTCGAACTCAGGGCCGTACTAAGAGTATTACAGTAGTGCTTTCCGGCTGATGCTAATGGGAGGCGTTCGATGGGCGATGGCAGTGACGAGCTCGAGGCGATTCGCCAGCTCAAGGCGCGATATTGCCGATTCCTGGACACCAAGGATGTCGAGTCGTGGCGCAGTGTCTTCGCCCCTGATCTGACTGTGCTGCTCGACGGCGCGGTATCGACCGGCGGGGCGGACCCGAAGACCGGCCCGCCCATCCAGGGCGTCGACGAGTTCGTGCCGATGGTGATCGGGACGCTGGAGGGTGTGGCGACGGTGCATCACTGTCACACGCCGGAGCTCGCGCTCACCTCGGCGACCACGGCCAGCGGCATCTGGGCCATGGAGGATCTGCTGTTCTTCCCCGACGGCACGCAACTGCACGGCGCCGGCCACTACCACGAGACCTACGAGAAGCGGGACGGCCGATGGCAGATCGCGTCGCTGCATCTGACCCGCACCCTGTTGCGGTTCAGCTGACCAGATTGCCGGCGATGACGGCCTCGCCGAACGCGTCGATGTAGTCTTTCGCCTCGCGCGGGGTGGGCGCTTGGACGTGGGCGACGGCCCAGTTCGCGCCGTGCTCGGCCAGTTCGCCGAGCACGTCCTGTGCCTGCCGCAGCGAGGCGTCGTCGTCGAGGTCGATGAACGGGCAGATCACCTGGACGTCGAGGGACAGCGGATCGCGCCCGGCATCGGCGAGCGCGTCCCGCAGCCGCGTGAGCTGGGCGCCGAACTGCGCGGCTGTCTCAAGCGCCGCGGTGCCGATCGCCGATGCCATGCCGGCTGGCGCGATGAGCGGCATCCAGCCGCTGCCGTACTGGACTACCCGGCGCACCGAGGCCGCGGTGTTGCCCCCGATCCAGATTGGCGGATGCGGACGCTGTACCGGCGGCTGCAGCCACATCGGGCTGGTCGCGCTGAAACCCTTTCCGCTGACCGGTGTCTCAGGGTCGGTCCAGATCGAGGTCAGTGCTGCGAGCGCTTCGTCGAGCAGCTGGGCGCGGTCGTCGACGTCGACGCCGAGCGCGGCGAACTCCGAACGCAGGTAGCCCGCTCCCACGCCGGCGATCAACCGTCCCGCCGACAGGATGTCGAGGCTGCCCAGGGACTTGGCGGACAGGTACGGGTTGCGGAACGGCAGCACGTACAGGTTGGTCATCAGCTTGATGTCGGTGGTCACCCCGGCCATGAAGCTCAATGCCGCGATCGGGTCGAGGGTGTCGTGGCCGCCGTTGCGCCGCCATTTCAGCGAGGGTGCCGGATGTTCGGACAGCGCGATCGCGGAGAACCCCGCAGCCTCGGCCCGCGTCACGACATCTCGGATGACGTCGGGTTCCAGGAATTCGTCGGGCGCGGTCGGTAGCTCGCTCGGATATTCCAGGGTGTACCGCAATTGGCCTCCAATACTGTAATAGTTACAGTAGCATCCGCTGTGCGAGGAAGAGAAGGGTCCGTGAATGGACAATGCTGATGTGCTGGTGATCGGTGCCGGGTTCTCCGGTCTCTACATGCTGCACCGGTTGCGCGAGCTCGGCATGCGGGTCCAGGTGCTGGAGAAGGCCGAAAAGGTCGGCGGCACTTGGCTGTTCAACCGGTACCCGGGCGCGCGCTGCGATATCGAGAGCATCGAATACTCCTACAGCTTCTCCGAGGAGATCCAGCAGGAGTGGGTCTGGACCGAGACCATGCCGGCCCAGCCCGAGATCGAGGCGTATCTGAACTTCGTCGCCGATCGGCTCGACCTGCGCCGCGATATCCGCTTCAACACCGATGTCACGGCGATGACCTTCGACGAGGACAGCGCGACGTGGACACTACAGACCGACACCGGCGAGACGTTCGTCGCGCCGTTCGTCGTCGCGGCCTCGGGCATCCTGTCGGTCCCGCTGGAGCCCGACATTCCCGGCATGGCAGCCTTCGCGGGGGAGTCACTGTTCACCAGCCGGTGGCCCGAGGGTGGGTTCGATCTCTCCGGCAAGCGTGTCGGCGTGGTCGGGACGGGTTCGACCGGCGTACAGATGATTCCGGTGATCGCCCGGGATGTGGAGCAGCTCTACGTCTTCCAGCGTTCGCCCGCGTTCACGCTGCCATGGGAGGTGCGGCAGTTCGAACCCGGTGAGCTCGACGAGATGAAGGCGAACTACGCCGAGATCCGCGACGCCCAGCGGCAGCATCCGGTGGGTGCGGCCCGGCTGTCGGCATTCTCGGTCCTGATCGACATGCTCGTGAGCCCGCCGATCAAGTCCGCGACGCCGGAGGAGAAACTGCGCGCGGTCGAGGAGCGCGGGGTGATGGGCGCACTCAACTGGGGCGACATCTTCTTCGACATCGAGGCCAACCGGATGGCCACCGAACTGTACGGCGAGGCGATCGCGCGGATCGTTGACGATCCCGAGACGGCGGCGGCGCTGGTGCCCAGCCACCCCTTCGGCTGCAAGCGCCCGATCATTGACCAGGGCTACTACGAGACCTACAACCGCGACAACGTGACTCTGGTCGACCTGCGCACGGACCCGATCACGTCGGTGACCCAGGATGGCATCGACACGTCGGCGCAGCACTACGACCTCGACGTGATCATCTACGCCACCGGGTTCGACGCCATGACCGGTGCGCTCACCCGCATGGATGTGCGGGGCCGTGGTGGGGCGTTGTTGCGTGACGTGTGGGCCGACGAGGGGCCGGTGTCCTACCTGGGGCTTGCGGTCGCCGGGTTCCCCAATCTCTTCACGGTGCAGGGTCCGGGCAGCCCGGCCGCGGCCACGAATTTCGTCTCCGCGCTCGAGCAGCACATCGAGTGGATCGGCGCCTGCATCGCGTACCTGAAGGCGAACGGTTACCGCAGCATCGACGCGCTGCCTGATGCGCAGCAGGACTGGATCGAGCTCACCACATCCCTTGTGGCGCCGACTGTCCTGGTGCACCCGAGCTGCAATTCGTGGTACAACGGCGCCAACGTTCCCGGCAAGAAACGGATGTACATGGGCTTCACGGCAGGTATTCCCGAATACCGTCGGCGCTGCGACGAGATCGCCGACGGCGGTTACGTCGGCTTCAAGCTGGCGTGATGCGGCTGAGCAACGCGCACCGGCTGGCCACGCAGCTCGGGGGAGTCTTGCCGCGGTCGGTGTCCGCGCTGCAGGGTGAGGACTGGAATCCACTGTCCGGGCGTGGCATGCGTCAGGTCGCCGAGGTCGCGCTCGACGAGCTGGTGGTCACCGGCATGACCCTGATGTCGTCGCCGCCGAAGATGGAGCGGCAGGTCGACGACTACGCAGGAATGGCCGCGGAGTTGTCGTCCCTCGGGGTCACCGGTGTGCATCACGATCCGGAGCCATTGCAGGTCAAGGGGATTCGTCCGGTCAAAGCCGGGGTGCTCTCCTACGAGCGGATGAGCTACGACCACGACCCCAAGCTGGTGCCGGTGCTGGCCGAGGAGCACGACGGGCCCGCGGGTGCGGAGGTGGTGTTGTTCCGCCACGACGACGGGCCGCGGCCGTGGCTGGTGTGGGTACACGGTGCCGGCCAGGGCGGTATGTCGGACATCCTGGTGGCCAGGGTCGGCCGCATTCATCGGGAGCTCGGCTTCAATGTGGCCCTGCCGGTCCAGCCCGGGCACGGGCCACGTCGTGACCGCTGGCCCGCCTATCCCGGAACGGATCCGGTGGCCAACGTCGCGGGCATGGTTCGGGCCGTCTCAGAAGTGCGGGCGGTGATCGGCTGGATCGAGCCCGACTCGACGGCGATCGCGGTCTCCGGATTGTCGTTGGGCAGTGCGGTCGCGGCATTGGTCGCCGGCCTGGACGAGCGAGTCGACGCGGTTGCGCTGTACACGCCGATCCTCGGCCTCAACGGGATGATCGCCCGGCATCTGCATCGGTGGGGTCCGAGGGCCGATACCGTCGGCGCGGCAATGGCATCCGACATCGTGTCGGATCTGACGTCGGTGATCGATCCTCTGGCGCTTGACCCGTTGCCGCCGCCGGAGCGCCGGCTGATCGTCGGTGCCTGGCACGACCAGATGGCGTACCGGCAGTGCGCACTGGCCATGCACGAGCGCTGGGGCGGTGAGTTGTACTGGCACGACGGCGGTCACGTCGGGCACCTGTTCTCGGGGGCCGTGCAGGCGGAGACCGAACGGTTCCTTGGCGCGCTCACTCAGGCGCCGTAGTCCCGCACGATCTTCTGGCGGGCGTGCGCCAGCTCGGCATCCAGGTCGAAGCCGGACGGGAGCGCGACCCACAGGAACGCGATACCAAAAAATACCGCGGTGATATCGCTGACCGCGCGATCCAGGTCGATACCCTTGCGAACCGACTTGTCCCGCTGACCCTTTCGCAGACCATCGGCAACATTGGCGATCCCACCCTGCAGTTGGTCGGTCATCCGTTCGCGCAGTGGAGACGTGGTCTTCATGGCCTCGAAGCTGGAGACGAACATGGCCCGCAGCACGTCGGGGTCATGGGCGTACAGATCGCGGATGCGGTCGAAGTGGGCGACCACCTGGTCCATCCCCGTGGCCTTGGGGTTGGGGTGCGGGTTGAGCCTGCCGACATACTCTCCGAGGAAGTCCTCCAGGATGGCTTCCTTGCCGCCGAAGCGGGCGTGCACCATCGTGCGGCTGTACCCGGCCCGGCGGCCGATCTCGGCGGCGGTGGTTGCGTCCCAGCCCTTCTCGACGATGAGCTCGGCGGCGGCCTCCATCAGCCGGCGACGGGAGGTCTCGACCCGTTCGGGTTGCGTCAATCCGCGTGCGGGAGAAGGCACCCTTGCATATTAAACACACGACAACTATCTTTGCGAGCGTGACTTCAGCCACGGCAGCGGTGCCGTCCGGCATTGACGCCGTCGATCCGGCGTGGCTCACCGACGCGCTGGGCGTGACCGTCACCGCGGTCGTCGCCGAACAGATCGCCCAGGACAGCGGATTCTCGTCGCTGCTGTATCGCCTGCACCTGACCGGTGAGGGTGTTCCGGAGACGATGATCGCCAAGCTGGCTGCGCAGTCGGAAGCGCGTGGCGCCATGGAGCTGCTCGGCGGCTACCGTCGCGAGCTGGCGTTCTATCGCGATATCGCCGGCCGGGCGCCGATGGACGCCCCGCAGGTCTACGCCGCTCGGATGGCCGAGGACTCCGCGGACTTCGTGCTGTTGTTGGAGGACTTGAAGGACTGGGACAACGCCGACCACCTCGCCGGCTTGTCGCTCGAGCGCGCGCGATTGTGTATTGCGCAGCTGGCGGGCCTGCACGCCTGGTCGGTGCTTCCAGCGAACAGCCCAGTGCTGCAGGCATTTCCGAGCTTCGACATGCCCGCGGTGCGTGATCTGCTGGTGCCGGCGTTCGGTCCCGGGTGGGATATCTACCGCACGCATTCGCGGCAGCCTGTTCCCGATGCGATCGCGGGGTTCGCGGAACGATTCACCGAACACGCCGCCACCGCGCTGGATGGCCTGACCGAACGGTCGATGCTGCTACACGGCGATATCAGGGCCGACAACATGTTCTTCGCCGGTGACCGGATGAAGGTGGTGGACTACCAGTTCGCCTGCGTGGGCGCGGGTGCGGCCGATATCGCGTATCTGGTGAGCCAGGGACTGCCCACGGACGTGCGTCGGGGCCAGGACGAAGCACTGCTCCGCGACTATCTGAACAGCCTTGGTGACATAGGGTATTCGTTCGACGAAGCGTGGCGGCACTACCGCTTGGCGGCTGGCTTCCTGATGGTGCTTCCGGTGATCACGCTGATCGGCTGGGACGCGCTACCGCAACGGTCACGTGACCTGTGCCTGACGCTCACCGACCGGGCGGTGGCCACGATTGCCGATATCGACGCACTGGAGGTGTTCTGATGAGCCGCACGGCGCGCGAAGTCGTCGAGCTGTACAACCTGGTGGTCTGGAATACGCGCGACGTGGCGCTCGCCGAAGAGTTGCTGGGCGACAGCGTGATTCGCCATGAGGTCGGCGAGGCAGTGGTGCTCACCCACGACGAGGCCGTCAAGCGTGTGGTCGACCACTTGGAGATGTTCCAAGAGATCCGGTTCGATCTGAATCTCGTAGTGGCGGGTGACGACGGTGTGCACGTTGCGATCGTCTACCAGTCGCCGATGACTCTCAACGACGGCACGAAGGTGGACGTCGGCAGCATGGAGATCTTTCGGGTGATCGACGGCAGGATCACCGAGGTCTGGAATTGTGGCTACAAACAAGGAGTTTGGGCATGACCCGGGTATTGGACGAACTTGGCTATTACCTATTGGCCGGCGCGGGCGGTGAAGGGCCCGCCACTCTCATGGACGAGGCGCGGCGCGGTGAGGAACTGGGTTTCGGCACCGGGTTCATCTCCGAACGCTGGAACGTCAAGGAAGCGTCCTCACTGGTGGGTGCGGCCCTCGCGGTCACCAATCGCATGCAGATCGCCACGGCGGCAACGAATCACAACACGCGCCATCCGCTGATCATCGGCTCGTGGGCCACCACCATGCACCGGCTCTCCGGCGGCCGGTTCACCCTGGGTATCGGCCGGGGTATCGCGGCGATCTACGGGGCATTCGGCATCCCGCCGGTCACCACCGCGCAGATGGAAGACTTCGCCCAGGTGATGCGCCGGCTGTGGCACGGCGAGCTGATCTTCAACCATGATGGGCCGCTGGGCAAGTACCCGATTTTATTCCTTGACCCGGACTTCAACGAGGACATCCGGCAGGCCATCGTGGCGTTCGGCCCCGAGACCCTGAAGCTGGGTGGGCGGGAGTTCGACGACGTCATCCTGCACACGTACTTCACGCCCGAGACGCTGACGCGTGCGGTCAAGACCGTCAAGGATGCCGCCGAACAGGCCGGCCGTGATCCGAACAGCGTGCGGGTGTGGTCGTGCTTCGCGACCGTGGGAGACCACCTGCCTGAGGAACTGCGGTTGAAGAAGACCGTTGCACGCCTGGCCACCTATCTGCAGGGTTACGGCGATCTCCTGGTAAGCACCAACAACTGGGATCCCGCTGTGTTGGAACGTTTCCGGGCGGATTCCGTGGTGCAGTCCGTCGGTGGCGGTATCGATCACAAGGCGACCGCCGAGCAGATCGAGCACATCGCGACGCTGATCCCCGAGGAATGGCTGGAACCGTCGGCGACGGGTTCGGCGCAACAATGTGCCGACCGGATTCGCAAGGAATTCGACTACGGTGCCGACGCGGTGATCCTGCACGGCGCCACACCCGACGAACTGGAGCCGGTCGTCGCGGCTTATCGCCAGTCCGACAAATAGCCGAATTGTCCCGTCTGCGTGTGGGTCTGATGGACCCGGTGATGGCCGCGCGCGCGAGGGCCGACGCGTTCAGCCGGGCCAACTATCTGTCCGCGGTGGCGGGCCGGGTCGATTCGTACTGGGTGCCCGACCACATCAATGGTCAGACCCCGCGACCCCTGTGGGATCCGAAATACACAGCGGCGGCACGGCTTCTGCAGTCGCCCGACGCCGCGATGGAGGCCTGGACCCTGCTCGGCAGCCTCGCGGCACGCCGACGATTCAGCCGGATCAGCCTCGGGATCGGAGTCACCGACACGGGCAAGCGTCACCCCGCCGTCACCGCACAGTCCGCCGCGACGCTGAACCTGCTGACCCGCGGGCGTGCGGTGCTCGGCATCGGTCCGGGGGAGCGGGTCGGCAATGAACCCTACGGGGTGGACTGGTCCAAGCCGGTCGGCAGATTCGAAGAGGCGCTGGCGACCATTCGTGCGCTGTGGGATTCCAAAGGGGATGTGGTAAACCGGGATTCACCCTTCTTTCCACTACGTGACGCGATCTTCGACCTGCCGCCCTACAAGGGAAAGTGGCCGCCGATCTGGGTGGCCGCCCACGGACCGCGGATGCTCCGGGTAACAGGTCGTTATGGCGACGGCTGGTTTCCCGGGTTCGCGCACCGGCCGCAGGATTACGCACAGCGCCTCGAGGTGATCCGGTCGGCCGCATCAGATGCCGGGCGTGACCCCATGTCGATCACGCCCGCGTTCTGGATACCGGTGTTCGCAGGCCGGAGCCGAGCCGCGGTCGCCGAGGGTCTCGACACCACGGTGGTCAAAGCGTGGGCCCTCAATACGCCGGCCCAGTTCTTCGCCGACCACGGGGCATCACATCCGCTGGGGCCGGATTGCACGGGCATGCAGGATCATTCGAACTTCACGATGGACGAGGCCGCGGTGCACACGGCTGCCGCGCAGGTTCCGCTATCGGTCGTGAAGGCGATGATGCTGACCGGCACCGTCGACGACGTCGTCGAACAGGCCGCGGTATGGCGCGACCACGGCGTGCGCCACCTCGTCGTCGTGAATTTCGGCCCCATGCAACCGAATGTGCGCAAGGGAGTGGCTACCATGCTGCCGTTCAGCAAGGTGCTGCGCGGGCTGCGGCGGCTCTAGGGCGTGATGACGGTCCGGCTCACGGGCTCGGCGACTTCCTGACGGCTGAAGATGCCGCGCTGCAGTGCCAGCAGCAGGGCGTTACGGGTCTCCTCCGGTGAGATCAGCTCGTCGAAGCCGAGGTGCCCCGCCGAGCGGTACGACGCCTCGAGTTCCATGTTCTTCAGGATCTCGGTGACATCCTCGTCGGCATGGGAGGCGCGACTCAGCGCGGCAGCGCTCATCGCCCCCATGGTGGCGCCGGGGAAGGCGAATGTCGCCAGTTGGTTGTCGAATCCCAGCAGTGACATCACCATCGAGCCAAAGCCGAAGGCCTTGCGCAAGGTGACATGCAGCTTCAACGTCGTCGCCGCCGTTTGCGCGGCGAACATCCGTGCGCCGCTTCGCAATACGCCGTCGCGCTCGGACTGGCTGCCCGGCAGCATGCCCGGGTTGTCGGCGAGGAACACCAACGGCAGGTGGAACGAGTCGGCGACCATGATGAAATGCGCGGCCTTGTCCGCGGCGTCGGAGTCGATCGACCCCGCGATCTGGGTGGGCTGGTTGGCGACGACCGCGACCGGATAGCCACCCAGGTGAGCCAGCGCGCAGATGATGGCCTGGCCGTACTTCGGCTGGATCTCGAGCCAGTCGGTGTCGTCGAAGACCACGTCCAAGACGGTGCGCATGTCGTAGATGTTGCGGTTGTCCCGCGAGATGATGTCGAGCAACTCAGGGGTGGGACGCAGACCGGCCTCGTCGTCGTACAGCCGGGTCGGGGGATACGACCATGCGCTGGAAGGGAAGTAGGACAGGTAGCGCCGAATGTCGTCGAGCACCTCTTCGTCGGTCTCGGCGACGTTGTGGATGACGCCGCTGGGCAACGCAACCGTCGGCCCGCCGAGGTCCTCCTTCGAGATGTCCTCTCCGGTGGCCTCTTTCACGACCGGGGGGCCTGCGGTGAAGATGGCGCCCTGGCTGCTCATGACGGAGAAGTCGCAGACCGGTGCGACGAGGGCACCGTGACCGGCCGACGGGCCGAGGACCGCGGAGATGGTGGGGACCTTGCCGGAACACTGTGCCTGCGCGATCAGGTCGGTCGGGGTGCGGCCGTAGTGCTCACCGCCCGCGGCGCGGAAACCGGCGCCCTCCAACAGCATCACCAGCGGGATCTTGTTGCGCAGGGCCAACTCGGCAAGTCGATAGCGCTTGGCGTTGCCGCCCGGGCCGATGCTGCCGGCCAGGGTGGTGAAGTCCTCGGCGCCCACCATGACCGGTGTTCCGTTGATGCGGCCCGCGCCCGAGACGAGTCCGTCGGAAGCGATGTCCCCGCCGACCAGGGTGCCGAACTCCTGGAAGGTGCCCGGATCGAGGAGATGGTCGATTCGGCCCCGGGCGTCGAGCTTTCCCTTGCCGTGGTGCTTGGCGACGCGCTCCTCACCGCCCATGCCGTGCGAGTGCTGACGCCGCCGGCTGAGGTCGTGGAGCGTCTCCTGCCAGTCCTGCGCGTTGCTCATCGACGTGTCCTAACCGTGGCGGCGTTGACCATACTGAAGTGCTTACTGTAGCGTCTGCCGCCATGGGCGAGGTCGGCGGTCTCAAGGTCGACCGGGGTGTCATCAGCAGGCTCGGCGCCGTCGCAGACGCGGCGCGTGAGGTGGAGCGGCTGGGCTACGACGGCTGCTGGACCGCCGAGATCAGCCACGACCCATTCCTGCCGCTGACGCTGGCCGCTGAGCACACCACGCAGGTCGAATTGGGCACGTCGATCGCGGTTGCCTTTGCGCGTACCCCGATGACCGTGGCCAATATCGGCTGGGATCTGCAGGACTTTTCGCAAGGGCGTCTGCTGCTCGGCCTGGGCACGCAGATCAAGCCGCACATCGAGAAGCGATTCAGCATGCCGTGGAGCCAGCCGGCACGGCGGATGCGGGAGTTCGTCCTTGCGCTGCATGCCATTTGGGATTGCTGGCGGGACGGCACCAAGCTCAGTTTCGACGGGGAGTTCTACACCCACCGGCTGATGACGCCGATGTTCGTGCCGGAGCCGCATGGCTACGGGTCGCCGAAGGTCATGATCGCGGCGGTCGGTGAGCTGATGACGGAGATGTGCGGCGAGGTCGCCGACGGCCTGATCGCGCATGCCTTCACCACCAAGCGGTATTTCGACGAGGTGACGATCCCGACGCTGCAGCGGGGGATGGCCAAGTCGGGGCGTTCGCGAGACGACTTCCAGGTGATGGCGCCGGTGTTCGTGGTCACCGGCTCGGACGAGGCGGAGCTGGCCACTGCGGCGGCCGCCTCGCGCAAGCAGATCGCCTTCTACGCGTCGACTCCCGCGTATCGGAAGGTGTTGGATCTGCACGGCTGGGGTGATCTGCAGACTGAGTTGCACCGGCTGTCGCTGGAGGGCCAGTGGGACACCATGGCCACGCTGATCTCCGATGAAATCCTGGAAACCTTCGCCGTCGTCGCGCCGTTGGACGGACTGGCCGGCGCGTTGCGGGAACGCTGCGACGGCATCATCGACCGGGTGATGGTCGGGCTGCCGTCGTCGGCCTCGGAAGACACCGTGCGCGCCTTCTTGGATGAGGTTCGCGCGGTCTGAGTTCGGTTGGGGGGATTGGGTTTATCCCCAGACTCCGATTCATCCACAGATTTGATCCCGCTGCCGCTTTTTGTCAGTTGTTCGAACTAGTGTTCGATACATGGGTTCGATCGATGTGGCACTGGATGCGCTCGATGCCGCGGTCGAACTACTGGGTGCCGCTGATATCGAGGAGCTGCCCGCGCCGAAGCGCTTCGCGGTGATCGAACGGCTGGAACGTGCGGTGCGTCGTCAGGTTGCGGTCTCGCACGATCAGATCACCCATCTGGAGTGCTACGAGGGCTGCCCGCCGATCCCGATCGTGTTGGCTGACGTGTTGAGGATCAGCCGGGCGGCGGCCAAGCGCCGGGTTCGTGATGCCGAGCAGTTGACGCCGCGCATCACGTTGACCGGTGAGTCGCTCGCACCGCCGTTGCCCGAGACTGCCAAGGCGTGGGAGGCCGGTCATCTCGATGGTGAGCATGTGCGGGTGATTCAGAGATTCTTTCGCGAGCTACCCGATCATGTCGGTCCGGTCGAGATCGAGAAGGCCGAACGCGCCCTGGCCGAGCATGCGCAGACCATGCGGCCTGATCAGTTGGAGAAGGTGGCGGACCGGCTTGCGACTCATCTGAATCCCGACGGGACCTTCTCGGAGGAGGACCGAGCACGCAAGCGCGGCTTCCAGTGGTGCGGGGGTCAACGACCGGACGGCATGAGCGTCGCAAAGCTGATCGCTGATCCACTGCTGCGAGCGCAACTGGATGCGTGGTTCGCGAAATTCGCCGCACCGCAGCCCGACGATCTGCGCAGCCATGCCCAACGCCAGCACGATGCGTTGACAGAGTTAGTGGGCAGCCGCCTTGGCGATCCGAAACTGGGGCAACACAACGGACTTCCGGTCACCATGATCGTCACCACCACGCTGCAAGACCTTCAGAAGGGCGCCGGACAGGCCGTGACCGCGGGCGGGACGCTCATCCCGATCACCGACCTGATCCGAATGAACGCTCCCTCGAACAACTACCTGGCGGTGTTCGACGGCATCACCGGACAGTCGCTATGGCTGGGGCGCAGCAAGCGGCTGGCGTCGGCGGATCAGCGAATCATGCTGTTGGCCAAGTATCGTGGCTGCACCGCACCGGGGTGCACGGTCAACGGCTACAACAGCCAAGTGCACCATGCTGCCAAAGACTGGAAGCACGGTGGTGCCACCGACATCGACGACCTGACCCTCGCCTGTAAATGCGACAACCTGTTGGTCGAGAACGACGGGTGGGCCACCCGCCAACTCGCAGATGGCCAGACCCAATGGATCCCGCCATCCGACGTCCCGCTACGCGGTGGCACCAACGACTACCACCACCCTGAACGTTTCCTGCCGAAGGACGACGACCCGTGACCCGAGGGAATGAATCGGCACGGTCGTGCAGTTCCAAGCAAGCATGACGTTCACGCTGACCGACGACTCAGCCCTGCTCCAGCCGATCACCATCGGGGCCAACACCGCCCGGAATCGGCTGTTCATGGCACCGCTGACCCGCTCGCGTGCGCAGGCGGACGGCACCCCCAGTGACCTGCAGGTCGAGTACTACTCACAGCGTGCATCGGCCGGCGTGATCATCACCGAAGCCACCGCCATCTCGCAGGTCGGCAACGGCGCCTACGTCAACACCCCGGGCATCTACACCGACCGCCACCAGGAGAAGTGGGCCGAGGTCGCTGCCGCCGTCCACGCTCAGGACGGGCTGATGTTCATGCAGATCTGGCACGTCGGCCGGATGGCGCACCCGGACATCAACGGCGCTGAGTCGGTGGCTCCCTCGCCGATCGCGGCGAAGATGCTCGCCCACACGCCCGACGGCAAGAAGCCGCTGCCGGTGCCGCGGGCATTGGGTGCCGACGAAATCGCCGGCGTTGTGGGCCAGTTCCGCAAGGCCGCGCGCCGCGCCATCGATGCAGGGCTCGACGGCGTCGAAATCCATTCTGCCAACGGCTATCTCCTGCACCAGTTCCTCTCCGACACCACGAACACTCGCACCGATCGGTACGGCGGGTCTGCGGAGAATCGTGCGCGGCTGGCCGCCGAGGTCGTCGAGGCGGTGGCCGACGAGATCGGTCCTGATCGCGTCGGGCTGCGTATCTCGCCGGGAAACTCCGCGGGCGATATGCACGAGATCGACACCGTCTCGGCCTATGAGGCTCTGCTGCAACGGATCTCGCATCTCGGACTGGCCTACCTGCACGTCTTGATCGACCCGGACGCGCCCGAGTTCGGCGTTGTGCGGGCGCTGTGGCCCGGGCCGTTCGTCCTGAACACCGGCCGCGATGTCGACACGACGTTCTGCCAGCTGGAGAACATGACCGACTGGGGTGCCATCAGCGCGGCAGCAGTCGGGCGGGCCTACCTGGCCAACCCCGACCTGATCGAGCGGTTGCGCACCGGCGCCGAGTTGACCGAGCCCGATGTGGCCACGTTCTACTCGCCGGGTCCCGCCGGCTATGTCGACTACCCGACGCTGGCGCCGATCGGCTGACCCGACTTCTCATGCAGCCGCTGGCGTTCCACGGTGGCGAGATAGAACGCCCAGGCGAACGCGAAGCTGGTGAACAGGCTGGACACGAAGAACAGCCACGGCCGGCGAATCCCGCGCCGGTAGCCGTCGATGATCGTGAACAACGGCAGCAGGATCACATTGCCGATCGTGTAGTCCTGACTGGCTGATGCCGCGGCCGGGTTGGCGTACCCCAGCGTGATGAACTGCCACCAGCTGCCTGCGCCCGTGAAGACGTTGCCGCTGCCATCGGCGTACTGGTGCACGAACTGGATATTGAAGTACCAGCCCAGAGCGATCGACGCCAGGCCGACGACGTAGTAGAGGATCTCGAGCGCACTGACGGCGGGTCCGGTGGCCGGCCGTTTGAAGATCGACGAGTTGGATCCGATGATCCACGCGATGACGAGCACAGCCAGCACTGCATGAACGAGAAGCGTCATGGCTTCGCAACTGTAGTGAAGATCGGCCTACGTTTTGTCAATTTTGACAATTAATTGTGCGGTACGTTACCCCCGTGGTTCGGCCTGCTCAGACGGCGCGCAGCGAGCGCACGCGCGATGCGCTGCGCCGTGCTGCTCTCGTGCGCTTCCTCGCCCAAGGCGTGGAGGACACCTCCGCCGAACAGATCGCCGATGACGCCGGGGTCTCGCTGCGCACGTTCTATCGGCACTTCACCTCCAAACACGACCTGCTGTTCGCCGACTACGACGTCGGCCTCGAGTGGTTCCGCGCCGCGCTGAACGCCCGCGCGCCGGGGGAATCGATCATCGAGTCGGTGCAGTCGGCCATCGACGCCTCGCCCTACGACCCCGAGGCCGTCGCGCAGATCGCTTCGCTGCGGGCCAAGGAGCTCGACCCCGGCCGTATCGTGCGGCACACCCGGCAGGTGGAAGCGGAGTTCGCCGATGCGATCGCCGACCAGCTGTCACTGAGCACCCCGCCGACCACTCCCGACGAGCGCCTGCGTGTCATCGTCACGGCCCGGTGTATCGCCGCGGCCGTCTTCGGCGCGATGGAGCTGTGGATGGTCGGCGAAGACCGGTCGCTGGCCGAGCTGGCGCGGCTGTGCCGCACCGCGCTCGAGTCGCTGCGTGGCGGGATCATCGAAGGGTAGATCGGCCCCGTGGCATGCTGAGGCCATGCATGCTTTTCGCGCCGCCGTCGAAGCCGGTGATTTCGATGCTCTGCCCGCCCTGTGCACCGAGGACGTCGTCTTCCGCAGCCCGATCGCCCACAAGCCGTACCAGGGCCGCGATCAGATCGGCGTCATCCTGCGGGCAGTGTCGCGGGTCTTCGTCGATCTGACTTACATCAAGGAGATCGGTGGCGAGGGGCAGGCCGACCACGCGCTGGTCTTCACCGCCAAGGTCGGCGGCCTCGACATCAACGGCTGCGACTTCCTGCACGTCCGTGAAGACGGCCTCATCGACGAGTTCACCGTGATGCTCCGCCCGCTCAAGGCCGTGACCAAGTTCGCCGAGCTGATGGCCGTGGAATTTGAAAAGGAAATGGCCGCGGCCGGATTGGCGTAAATCCCGGCGTGTGCTTCCGCACTTCGGCCGCCGACCGGAGGACGATCTAATGCATGGCGAGGATCGGTGACGACACCCTGATCGTCTGCGGGGAGCAGCGTCCTGACGGCACTTGGCTTTTCACCATCCGCTATATCGTGTACTTCGAGCCCGGCGAGCTCGGCACCCGCTTCGCGGACTCGGTGCAGATCTGTGCTGACAACGGAGCGACCCCGGTGCCGTTCATCGCGTGCGGTCGCTCGGTGCTCCGCAAGAAACGCATCATCGTCGACGACGACTTACTGACCGACAACGCGTGCGCCACGGTCTGTGTGCGCAGCGGCGCACATGCGCTGACTCAGTCGGCGCGGTTGCGTAGGAGCTCGGCCCAGTCGGCAGGTACCCGCCCGCGTGGGCCCGGCGTGGTCTCCTCGGCCGGGCGGCTCTCGGGCGGCGCCAGGTCCGGCCCGTCGTAGTACTGGCCAGTCTGGTAGTCCCAGAACCAGTCCTCGCCCGGTTCGAACGACCGGATGATCGGATGCCCGGTCTCCCGCCAGTGCGCGGCGGCGTGCCGCATCAGCGAATCGTCGCAACAGCCGATGTGACCGCAGGCCGCACAGCGTCGCAGGTGCACCCACCACCCGCCGTTGGCATCGCATTCGACGCAACCCGTGCCGCTCGGTGGAACCGATGGATCGACCGCTTCACCCATGTCTGTGAGCTTAGAACCCGTATACGGGTCTGGTTCGGCAACTAGGGTCACGCCATGGCAACTAAAGATTCCCGTGAGGTCGTGATCGAGGCCAGCCCTGAGGAGATCCTCGCGGTGGTCGCCGACGTCGAGTCGACGCCGGTCCGCTCACCGCAGTACCAGAGTGCGGAGGTGCTGGAGGCCTACGACGACGGCAAGCCGCACAAGGTCAAGGTGAAGATCAAGGCCGCCGGTCTGACCGACGAGCAGATCGTCGAATACCAGTGGGCCGACAATGTGGTGACCTGGACACTGGTCAAGGCCAGCCAATTGCGTTCCCAGGACGGCAAATACACGCTGACGCCCGACGGCGACAAGACCAAGGTGCGCTTCGACCTGTCCATCGACCTGGCGGTGCCGCTGCCCGGATTCGTCGTCAAGCGCATCATCAAAGGCGCGATGGAAAGCGGTACCGACGGACTGCGTAAGCAGGTGCTGGACCTGAAGAAGAACGGCTGAGTTACCTTACGGCCGTGACGAATACCGGACCCCTGGCCGGGGTGAGGATGATCGAGCTGGGTGGGATCGGCCCGGGGCCGCACGCCGGCATGATCCTGGCCGACCTCGGCGCCGACGTGGTGAGGGTGCGCAGGCCCGCCGGTGGACTGACCATGCCCGCCGAGAACATCGATCTGCTACACCGCGGCAAACGAGTGGTGGACCTCGACGTGAAATCCGAACCGGCTGCCCTGCTGGACCTGGCGGCCAAAGCCGATGTGCTGCTGGACTGCTTCCGGCCCGGCACCTGTGAGCGACTCGGCATCGGGCCCGACGACTGCGCTGCGGTCAATCCGCGGCTGATCTTCGCGCGGATGACCGGGTGGGGGCAGGACGGCCCGTTGGCCTCGACCGCCGGCCACGACATCAACTACCTGTCCCAGACCGGTGCATTGAGCGCCATCGGATTCCGCGACCGCCCGCCGGTCGCGCCGCTGAACCTCGTCGCCGACTTCGGTGGCGGCTCGATGCTGGTGGTCCTCGGTATCGTCGCCGCCCTCTACGAACGGGAGAAGTCCGGCCAGGGCCAGGTGATCGACGCCGCCATGGTCGACGGGGTCAGCATCCTGTCGCAGATGATGTGGACGATGAAGGCGACGGGAAGCCTGAAGGACCAGCGCGAGTCCTTCCTGCTCGACGGCGGCGCGCCGTTCTACCGGACCTATGAGACCGCCGACGGCGGATACCTGGCGGTCGGTGCGATCGAACCGCAGTTCTTCGCCCAGTTGCTGAAAGGACTCGGGTTGTCGGCGGACGAGGTACCGGGCCAATCCGACGTCGCCCGCTACCCGCAGATGCGGGAGCAATTCACCGCGGCGTTCGCCAGCAAGACCCGCGACGAGTGGACAGCGGTCTTCGAGGGCACTGACGCCTGCGTCACGCCAGTGCTGAGCTGGGCCGAGGCCGCCTCCAACGAACACCTTTTGGCCCGCCGAACGCTCGTCGACGTCGACGGCACCCGGCAGGCCGCGCCCGCGCCGAGGTTTTCCCGCAGCGCCGCCGGACCCGTCGGAGCGCCGCCACAGGAAACAACTCCACTGGCCGAGATCGGCTGGTAATCGGCGAACTGCGTCAAAGCCGACACGGTCGGCCGTTTCGGTGGTTATGTTTGCTGGTATGGCGGTTCGGGCATCGCGGGAAATCGTGATCGACGCCCCGCCGGAGGCTGTTCTCGACGCGCTCGCCGATGTCGAGTCAGTGCCGACGTGGTCGCCGATTCACAAGCATGCCCATGTCGTGGATCGCTACGACGACGGCAGGCCGCGGCGCGTCAAGGTCACCATCCGCATGCTCGGGTTCCTGGATCACGAGATCCTGGAATACCACTGGGGCCCGGACTGGGTCGTCTGGGACGCCGATCGCACCGTGCAACAGCACGCCCAGCACGTCGAGTACACCCTGCAGCGTGAGGGAGACGCCACGCGCGTCCGCTTCGACGTCACCGTCGAGCCGTCCGCGCCGCTGCCGCAATTCCTGGTGAAGCGGGCCAAGAAGACGGTGCTCGCCGCCGCGACCGAGGGTCTGCGCCGGTTCGTCCTCAACGGCAGAACGTCAGCCGCGCCGGGGTAGATCGGCCGCACCGAGGCGCCGGATCGCCTCGTCGAGGGTGTCGTCGCGTTTGCAGAAAGCGAAGCGCACCAAGTGATTCCACGCCCCGATGTGCGGAGACGACGGGTCGCAGAACGCCGACATCGGGATGGCAGCCACCCCGGCCTTCTCCGGGAGTTCGGCGCAGAACGCGGTGCTGTCGGAGTAGCCCAGCGGTCGCGGGTCTGCGCACAAGAAGTAGGTGCCCGCACTGTCGTGAACCCCGAAGCCCAAGTCCGCCAACGCCGCCGCCAGCCGGTCGCGCTTGGCCTGCAACGAAGCACGCAGCGAGTCCACCCACGCCTCTTCGGCGTTCAGCGCGTAGGCCACCGCGGGCTGGAACGGAGCACCGCCCACATACGTGAGGTACTGCTTGGCGGCGCGCACCCCAGCGATCAAATCCGGAGCGCCACAGGCCCAGCCGATCTTCCAGCCGGTGCAGTTGAACATCTTGGCCGCACTCGAGATCGTCACCGTGCGCTGCGCCATCCCGGGGTAGGCCGCCAGCGGCAGATGCTTCTTGTCGTCGAACACCAGGTGCTCGTAGACCTCGTCGGTGATCACCAGCAGGTCGGCTTCGACGGCCAGTGCCGCCAGGGCCTGAAGGTCGCGATCCGCCAGCACCATGCCCGTGGGGTTGTGCGGTGAGTTGACGATCAGCGCTTTGGTCTTCGGTGTGATCGCGGCCCGGAGCGCCTCGATGTCGAGGGCGAAACCGCGTCCGTCGGGCACCAACGGCACCGCCACCCGCTGGCAGCCGGCCATCGCGACGACGGGGGAGTACGAGTCGTAGAACGGCTCGATCAGCAGCACCTCCGAGCCCGGCTCGACAAGGCCGATGACGGCGGCCGCGATCGCTTCGGTGGCGCCGACGGTCACGATCACCTCGGACTCGGGGTCGTACTCCACGCCGTAGCGCCGCTTGCGCTGACCGGCGATGGCCTCGCGCAGCGGGGCGATGCCCAACCCCGGCGGGTATTGGTTGACGCCCTCGGCGATCGCCTTCTGCGCCGCCTCCAACATGCCGGCCGGGCCGTCCTCGTCGGGGAAACCCTGGCCCAGGTTCACCGCGCCGATGCGCGCGGCCAGCGCCGACATCTCGGCGAAGATGGTGACCGCGTACGGCTGCAGCCGTTGGACCGTCATAGCGCGCGAGCTTAGCGGGACACCGATTATCTGCAGGTTGGTCAATTACCATCGCCCGATGGCTTCACTTCTGCGCTCGGGTGTGGCGGTGATCGTCGCGGTACTGGCGATCGTGCTCGGGCCCGGTATCGCACAGGCCGATCCGTCCGGTTCCGACAGCGGCGTCTACGGCGACCCGGCGGCGGCTGCCCCGTATTGGCAGGCGCAGTCCCTCGAGGACAACTGCGGGGCCATGTCGGTGGCCGATATCGTCGGCCAGCTCACCGGTGACCGGCCGACCGAGGCGCAGGTCCTGATGAAGGCCGAGCAGACGCCCTCGGAGATGAATCCCGGCACCAAGATCTACACGCCCAACACCGGCGGTATCTCGGTCGGCGATCTGCCGGTGCTGTTCAAGCAGTACGGCATCACATCGGTGAACAGCGACACCTCGGGCCCGGAGGCGACCGGCCTGAATGCCCTGGAGAAGTACCTCGGCTCGGGCCGCAAGGTCATCGCCTACGTCAACTCCGCGATCATCTGGGACACCAGCGATCAGCGGACGGCCGCCGATCATTTCGTCGTCGTCACCGGGGTGGACACCAATAAGAACGTCGTCCACCTGAACGACCCGGGCGCCGACGAGGCGAATACCAAGATCCCGGTCGCCACCTTCATGAAGGCCTGGGACACCTCGAACGACGGGATCATCGTTACCGCCGCTTCCTGACCTGAGCGACTGCCCAACCATCCGGTTGGCTGGCCTTGGTAGGCTTCGCGTTCAGAGGACGACCGTCGCACGGATCGTCACACCCAATTCCGAACAGGACCTGGAGAAAACACACATGTCCGAAGAAGCCTTCATCTATGAGGCCATCCGCACCCCGCGCGGTAAGCAACGCGGCGGTTCGCTGAACGAGGTCAAGCCTCTCAACCTGGTCGTCGGGCTGATCAACGAGTTCCGCTCGCGCTTCCCCGACCTCGACGAGAACCTGATCAGCGACGTGATCCTGGGCTGCGTCTCCCCGGTCGGCGATCAGGGCGCCGACATCGCCCGCACCGCCGTGATCGCGGCCGGCATGCCCGACACCGTCGGCGGCGTGCAGCTCAACCGCTTCTGCGCCTCGGGCCTGG
The DNA here is from genome assembly GCA_004362315.1 of Mycobacterium sp. BK086. GTDB lineage: Bacteria > Actinomycetota > Actinomycetes > Mycobacteriales > Mycobacteriaceae > Mycobacterium. The sequence goes on along the minus strand of SNWL01000004.1, from coordinate 96,187 downwards.
AAGCCGTCAACACCGCCGCACAGAAGGTCCGCTCCGGCTGGGACGATCTGGTCATCGCCGGTGGCGTGGAGTCCATGAGCCGCGTCCCGATGGGCGCCGACGGCGGTGCGATGTTCACCGACCCGGCGACCGTGTTCGACAACTTCATCGTTCCGCAGGGCATCGGCGCCGACCTGATCGCCACCATCGAGGGCTTCTCCCGCGAGGATGTGGACCGCTACGCCGAGCAGTCCCAGGAGCGCGCGGCCGCAGCATGGTCCGGCGGCTACTTCGCCAAGTCCGTCGTCCCGGTGAAGGACCAGAACGGCCTGGTCATCCTCGACCACGACGAGCACATGCGCCCCGGCACCACGGTCGAAAGCCTCGGCAAGCTGAAGTCCGCCTTCGAGGGCCTGGCCGCGATGGCCGGCTTCGACGATGTGGCGCTGCAGAAGTACCACTGGGTCGAGAAGATCAACCACGTCCACACCGGTGGCAACAGCTCCGGCATCGTCGACGGCGCCGCGCTGGTGCTGATCGGTAGCGAGGCTGCAGGCAAGTCGCAGGGACTGACGCCGCGGGCCCGCGTCGTGGCCACCGCCACCAGCGGCGCCGACGCCACGATCATGCTGACCGGCCCGACGCCGGCCACCAAGAAGGTGCTCGACCGCGCCGGACTGACGGTCGACGACATCGACCTGTTCGAGCTCAACGAGGCCTTCGCGTCGGTGGTGCTGAAGTTCCAGAAGGACCTGAACATCCCCAACGAGAAGCTGAACGTCAACGGCGGCGCGATCGCGATGGGCCACCCGCTGGGTGCCACCGGCGCCATGATCACCGGCACCATGGTCGACGAGCTCGAGCGCCGCGGCGCCAAGCGCGCGCTCATCACGCTGTGCATCGGCGGCGGCATGGGTGTCGCCACCATCATCGAGAGGGTTTAAGGAAAAGTCATGGCAGAGAACACGATTGCGTGGGACAAGGATGCCGACGGCATCGTCACGCTGACGCTGGACGACCCGACCGGTTCGGCCAACGTGATGAACGAGCACTACAAGGAATCCATGCACAAGGCCGTAGAACGTCTTGTCGCGGAGAAGGATTCGATCACCGGTGTGGTGATCACCAGCGGCAAGAAGACCTTCTTCGCCGGTGGTGACCTCAAGGCCATGATCACCGCGGGTCCGGAGAATGCCGGCGAGATCTTCGCCGAGGTGCAGGACATCAAGGCTGACCTGCGGGTGCTGGAGACCCTGGGCAAGCCCGTCGTGGCCGCCATCAACGGCGCCGCACTCGGCGGTGGCCTGGAGATCGCGCTGGCGTGTCACCACCGGATTGTGGCTGACGTCAAGGGCGTTCAGATCGGCCTGCCCGAGGTGACGCTGGGCCTGCTGCCCGGCGGCGGTGGCGTCGCCCGCATCACGCGGATGCTGGGTATCCAGAACGGCTTCGTGAACGTGCTGTCGCAGGGCACCCGCTTCAAGCCCGCCGCGGCCAAGGACAACGGCCTGGTCGACGAACTCGTGGGCAGCGTCGAGGAATTGGTTCCGGCCGCCAAGGCGTGGATCAAGGCCAACCCGGAATCGTTCACCCAGCCGTGGGATGCCAAGGGCTACAAGATGCCTGGCGGCACCCCCGCCACCCCGGCGCTTGCGGCGATCCTGCCGTCGTTCCCGTCGCTGCTGCGCAAGCAGCTCAAGGGCGCGCCGATGCCGGCCCCGCGGGCCATCCTGGCCGCTGCGGTCGAGGGTGCGCAGGTGGACTTCGAGACCGCGTGCCGCATCGAGAGCCGCTACTTCACCGAGCTGGTCACCGGGCCGATCGCCAAGAACATGATCCAGGCGATCTTCTTCGACCTGCAGACCATCAACTCCGGTGGTTCGCGGCCCGAGGGTATCGGCAAGACCCCGATCACCAAGATCGGCGTGCTGGGCGCGGGCATGATGGGCGCGGGCATCGCCTACGTCTCGGCCAAGGCCGGATTCGACGTTGTGCTCAAGGACGTTTCGCTCGAGGCCGCGCAGAAGGGCAAGAGCTACTCCGAGAAGCTGGAGGCCAAGGCCCTCGAGCGTGGCAAGACCACGGCCGAGAAGTCGGCGGCGCTGCTGGGCCGCATCACCCCGACCGGTGACCCGGCCGATTTCAAGGGTGTGGACTTCGTCATCGAGGCCGTCTTCGAGAACCAGGAACTCAAGCACAAGGTGTTCCAGGAGATCGAGGACATCGTCGAGCCGAATGCCATCCTGGGCTCCAACACCTCGACCATGCCGATCACCGGCCTGGCCAGTGGGGTGAAGCGTCAGGAAGACTTCATCGGGATCCACTTCTTCTCACCGGTCGACAAGATGCCGCTGGTGGAGATCATCAAGGGCGAGAAGACGTCTGACGACGCGCTGGCCCGGGTGTTCGACTACACGCTGGCCATCGGCAAGACCCCGATCGTGGTCAACGACAGCCGCGGCTTCTACACCAGCCGCGTCATCGGCACCTTCGTCAACGAGGCCCTGGCGATGCTCGGTGAGGGTGTCGAACCGGCGTCGATCGAGCACGCTGGCACCCAGGCCGGCTACCCGGCTTCGCCGCTGCAGCTGTCCGATGAGCTGAATCTCGAGCTGATGCACAAGATCGCGCTCGCGACTCGCAAGGGCGTCGAGGACGCCGGTGGCATCTACGAGCCGCACCCGGCCGAGGCCGTCGTCGAGAAGATGATCGAAATCGGGCGTCCCTCACGGCTTTCCGGCGCCGGCTTCTATGAGTACGTCGACGGCAAACGCACCGGCCTGTGGCCGGGGCTGCGGGAGACCTTCAACTCCGGCACCTCGACCCCGCCGTTGCAGGACATGATCGACCGGATGCTGTTCGCCGAAGCGCTGGAAACCCAGAAGTGCTTCGACGAGGGCGTGATCACCTCGACGGCCGATGCCAACATCGGCTCGATCATGGGCATCGGCTTCCCGCCGTGGACCGGTGGTGCCGCCCAGCTGATCGTCGGCTACCCGCACGGTGGCAAGGCCGGGTTCGTGGCGCGGGCCAAGGAACTGGCCGCCAAGTACGGTGATCGGTTCAACCCGCCGGCATCACTGCTGTAACTGTTCTGTACGCGTGGGCCCGGAGAATCGTTGATTCTCCGGGCCTTTCGCGTCAGCCCTCCTGGATCACCTGGTTGGAGTCGTCGAAGTTGGTGACGGCGGGCGAGCCGGTCGCGTAGGTGACGACGTTGTGCTCACCGGACGTGCGGACGCTGTCCGCGGTTTCCAGCGTGACCGAGTTGTCGTCGCCGGAGACCCGCACCTTGCGGCAATGGCCGGTGACGGTGACCGCGTTGTCGTTACCGACGATGTCGATATCGCCGCCCGCGCAGGCATAGGTGCTCATCTGGTCGTTGCCGATGACGTCGACCCCGTGACTCGGTGTGGCGCTGGGCGCGGTGTCGCTCTGGTTCTTCGCCGCGACCGCCACGAACCCGGCCAACGTCAGCCAGCCGATCATCACCACCAGCCAGACGACCATGCCGACCACCAGCCGGGGCCGAAGGCGCCCAACCCAATTGCCGGACTCGTCACGATCCAGGTCGTAGGCGAACGCGGTGACGCACAACGCCCGGCTGGGCTTGCGCGGGTCGGCCAGTACGACTCCGTCGGTGTATTCACGGCCGCGCACGACGATCTCACCGTGATAGCCGTCCAGCCGGTAGCCGACCTTGGTCTTGGTGCTCGGGCCGCTGTAGCGGGGTCGCTGCACGGTCCAACCGCTGGCCACCGGCAGATAGGCGTTGTACCACGTGGTGCCGCTGTAATACGTTCCCCGGGTGAGGGTTTCGGCATTGTCGACGGTCGCCACCTCGCCCCATTTCAGCAGTGCCAGCCGCTGGGCGGCGCCGTAGAGCTGATAGGCGTAGATGGCCACGAGCGCCGCCACCGCAGTGATCGTGAAGGCCAGCGGGAATGCGCCCCAGAGCGCGATCAGCGCGACCGCGATCATGAACATGCCCCAGAGGTACCACCAGCGAAACGGCAACAGCTCGGCGAGCAGGAAGCTGGCGGGTACCCGTCGCGGGGCGGCCGCGAGCCGGGCATCGGACGGCGACATCGGCAGATCGTCACACAGCTGCGAGGCGGCTGTGTGTCGATGAGCTGGGGGTCTGCTGTGAACCCGCGCGCTACGGAGTGCGGCGGAAGCGGACGATGTCCTTCCACCGGGATTGCACGGACCGGTCCAGAACGAACCCGGCCGGCTCGCACAGCTCCCGCAGCTCGGTGACGCTGAGGCGATCGGGATCGGGGAAGGCCTCGTGGAACACCAGCTTGCCGCCGGGTTTGAGCACGACCGCGAGCGAGCGAACGCAAGCCTGCTTGTCCGGCACCTCGCCGATGACTTCGGCGAGGAACGCGGCGTCGAAAGTGCCTGCGGGGAACGGCAATGCCGCACCGGCCTGGCCCGCGGTGTAGCCGACATCATGGTGGCCGGCCGCCTCCAGCTTGCGTCGGGCCTTCGCCAGCATCTGCGGTTGGATGTCGAAGAGGTCCAGCTGTCCCGAGCCCAGGCGCCCGGCCAGCTCGACACTGAAAAAGCCTGGGCCCGGTCCAATTTCGAGGACACGCTCGGTACCGGTCAGCTCGATCACGTCGATGGTCTGGGCCGGGTTCTCCATTCTTCTGCGCAGCGGATTGTCCAGCAGCGCCGCGGCCTGATGGGGATACGGGAAGGTGCCGATGCCGGCGCGGGCGCGCCGCAGCATCGTGTCGAGGATGGTTGTCGGCATTCGCACTCCTAAGTTAGGTAACCCTAACTATGGCCCACGCGGCGTCTCCTGTCAGAGCCACGGTTAGCGTGGGGCCCGTGAGCGATGCCGCCGCGACGATCAGCAGCACACTGGCTGCCAGCCTGGCTGGATACGGCTCCGCGCCGTGCATCGAGTTCGGCGGCCGCTGGTACACCGGCGACGAGATCGCCGCCTATGCCGACGGCATCGAGGAGGCACTGCGTGCGGCCGGCGTCGCCGATGGTGCGGCGGTGGGGGTGGTGGCCCGAAATCGGCCACCGCACGCGGCGGCCGTGGTGGGCTTGCTCGGTGCGGGCCGGTGGGTGTCGATGATCTATTCGTTTCAGTCGCCGGAGGCGATCGGGCGCGATATCGAAGCGCTGGAGCTGGCCGCGGTGGTCGCCGATTCCGAGGACTGGACCGAGCCGGCGATCGCGGCGGCGCAACGCGTGGGCACGGCGGGTATCGCGGTGTCGCTGAAACCGCCCACCGTGGAACTCGTTTCCGGACTCGAGCGGGTGTCGGACCGGCTGCGCGCGGCCGGCCGGGACGGCTCGACCGGTCTTCAGGTGCTCACCAGCGGGACGACCGGACCGCCCAAACGGCATGTCATCCCCGCGTCGGTGCTGGAGCACACGGTGGCCAGCGTGGCGATCGGGGGTGCCCGCGCCGACGATCCGCCCGAGCTGATGTATTGGCCGCTCGGTGGTATCGGCGGGGTATGCCAGGTGATCACCGGCGCCTACCTCGGTAAGCGGATCGCCCTGCTGGAGAAGTTCAGCGTTGCCGAATGGGTGCGGGTGGTGAAGACCTACGGCATCGCCCGGTGCGGCCTGCAGCCTGCGGCGGTGCGGATGCTGCTCGACGCCGATCTGCCGCGCGAGGACCTGGCATCGCTCGAGTACGTGATCAGTGCGGCCGGCCCGCTGGATTCCGAGACCCGGGATGCCTTCGAGGAACGCTACGGTGTGCCGGTGCTGTTAGCGTACGGCGCAACGGAATTCGCCGGTTCGGTGTGCACATGGACCCCCGAGCTCTACCGTGAGTTCGGTGCCGTCAAGCGGGCGAGTTCGGGACGTGTCATGCCGAACACCGAGGTGCGCATCATCGACCCGCAGACCGGTGACGAGGTGCCTGTCGGCGAGCACGGCGTGCTGGAAGCCAGGATCGCGGCCATCGGGCCGGACTGGATCCGCACCAACGACCTCGCCGCCATCGACGTCGACGGCTTCATCACGCTGCACGGCCGCGCCGACGGAGCGATCAACCGCGGCGGATTCAAGGTGCTGCCGGAGGCCGTCCGCCGGGTGCTCGTCTCGCATCCGTCGGTACGCGATGCCGCGGTGGTCGGCGTGCCCGATGCCCGGCTGGGCGAGGTGCCGTTCGCGGCCGTGGAAGCGATCGCGGGGTGTCCGGCCCCCGACCCGGCCGAGCTTGTCGGTATGGTTCGCGATGCGCTGCCCAAGCACTGCGTGCCGGTCGCCGTGGTGGTCGTCGACGAGTTGCCACGAAACCCGTCGCTGAAGGTCGCCCTTCGGGAAGTGGCCGCGATGTACGCCGGCGGCACGTCGTAGCCGACACCCCCTGTCAGGTCATTGCCAGGGCAGCGGCGCAAGCGCCGGCCGCCGGCGTTGAGGCCGATGCCTGCCGCCGACTAAGCGCCGCAAAGTCGCAAATCCGCTATGCGGACTTTTGTTGCATCATGAGCTGCGACAAACGTAGAGCCAGACGGGATTGGCAAACATCGATGCGTCACGTGCGTTGCCAATTCGAGACCTCAGTTGCTGGGTGAATAGCCCTGTTGCTGCGTTGGTGCATGATTTGCCGTCGTCAAAGATTCGGGTAAGTGCTTCTGATCTCGACATTTGTCAAAATCGGATAACTGGACAACCGTCCGGAATGCATTTGCCTAGCCGTCGAAAAATTTTTGCTGAATTGATGCATCTCAGGTTGTTCTCAGCTATATTTTCCTTTGTTGCAGCCTTACGCCAGGGGATATGAGGAGGCAAGGGGGAGCATTGGCCCCTCCCAGACGGGAGGGGCCGATTGCCGTCCAGGGCGCGGGTTCTTCGGGCAAACCGGGGAAGTCGCGCCCTTTGCGTATCACCATTGCGGGCATGGCCGACCTCTGTCACCTGCCCGCGCATGAGCTCGTCCGCCTGATGACCACCGGCGCCGTGTCCTGCCGCGAGGTTCTCGACGCCCATCTGGCCCGCATCGATGCCGTCAATCCCGGTCTCAACGCACTGGTTGCCGCGGCTGACCCGAAGGCGCTGCGGCGGTCCGCCGACGAGGCCGACCAGCGGGTTGCCCGGGGCGAACCGGTCGGCCGGGCACATGGGCTGCCGGTGGTGGTCAAGGACGTGATGCTGGTGTCCGGACTGGTGTGCTCGGGAGGCAGCCCCGCGCTGCAGGCGGTTGCCGACCGGGACGCGACCGTGGTGTCCCGGCTCCGCGTGGAAGGCGCGATCGTGCTGGGCATGACCAATGTGCCGGAGATGGGACGTGGCGGTGAGTCCAACAACAATCTGTATGGGCGCACCAACAATCCGTTCGATCCCGCCCGGACCCCGGGCGGTAGCAGCGGCGGCTCGGCCGCCCTCATCAGTGCCGGCGGGGCGGCGTTGAGCGTGGGCTCAGACGGCGGTGGCAGCATCCGCCAGCCGTCGCACAACTGCGGTATCGCGGGCCTCAAGCCGACGCACGGGCGCATTCCCCGGACGGGCAGTGTGTTCGGCGACGCCCCGGGAATCTTCAGTCCCTTCAACTGCTATGGGCCACTGGCCCGTTCGGTCGCCGACCTGGCGCTGGGGCTGTCCATCATGAGCGGACCGGATCTCGGCGACCCGTATGCGGCAGCCGCGCCGGTCGACGATCCCGGCGACGTGGACGTCGCCTCGCTTCGGGTCGCGGCCTATCTCGTCGACGGCATCTCCGAGCCGGAGGCCCAGGTCGCCGCCGTCGTCACCGCGGCAGCACAGGCGATCGCCGACAGCGGCGCGGCCGTCCGCTGGGATCAGCCCGACTGTCTGGACCGGACCATCGAATTGCTCTGGAAATCGGTGTTTCTCGGCGGTGACCGGGGCCAGGGCTTCGAGGCCGACCTAGTCGCCATCGGCGCCACCGATCCCTCCGAAGAGCTGGCCGAGTTTCTGCGGCAGGCCCGCGATGTCGAGTTCACGTTGACTGAAGCCAGGAATCGGCTGGTCGATATCGATACGTTCCGACTCGACATGCTGGCCTTCATGGCCGACTACGACGTGATCATCGGACCGGCCATGCCCGGCCCGGCCAAGCCGCACCACCACGGGCTGGTGGAGATCAGCGACTTCTCCCACCTGATGGCACACAACCTCACCGGCTGGCCCGCCGTCGTCGTCCGGTGCGGAACGTCGCCGGAAGGGCTGCCGATCGGGGTCCAGATCGCGGCCCGGCCATGGCAGGACGCCACGGCCCTGGCGGTGGCCGCGCATCTCGAGGCGGCCCTCGGCGGATGGCGCCCGCCGCCGTAGAGTCGGCGCTATGCGATTCGGACTCTTCATTCCCCAGGGTTGGCGATTGGATCTGGTCGGCATCCCCACTGAAAACCACTGGCAGGTAATGCGTGATCTCGCCGATCACGCCGACGCGGGCCCGTGGGACTCGCTGTGGGTCTACGACCATTTCCACACCGTGCCGATGCCCACCGACGAAGCCACCCACGAGGCGTGGACCCTGATGGCCGCCTATGCCGCGAGCACCTCGCGGATCAAGCTCGGCCAGATGTGCACCGCGATGAGTTACCGCAATCCCGTCTACCTCGCCAAGGTCGCGGCGACCACCGACATCATCTCCGGCGGCCGCGTGCAGATGGGTATCGGCGGCGGCTGGTACGAGCACGAGTGGCGTGCCTACGGCTACGGGTTCCCCTCCGCGGGTGTGCGGCTGGCCCGGCTCGACGAGGGCGTGCAGATCATGCGCGACGCGTGGCGGGACGGCAAGGTGAGTTTCGCCGGCAAGGAGTATCAGGTCGACGGCGCAATCGTGGCGCCCAAGCCGTTGCAGGAGAAAGGAATTCCGCTGTGGATCGCGGGCGGCGGCGAGAAGGTGACGCTCAAGATCGCGGCGAAGTATGCGCAGTACACCAACTTCACCTCTGAGCCCGAGGGCTTCGAGCACAAGTCGAAGGTGCTCGCCGAGCACTGTCGGACGGTGGGCACCGACTTCGATTCGATCGTCCGCTCGGCCAATGTCAACGCGATCATCGGCACCTCGGCCGACGACGTCGCGCAGCGGGTCAAGCGGGTGCGCGACCGGCTGGCCGGCCACTGCGGGGACGCTGCGGCTGACGCGATGATGGCGAACGCCACCGGGCCGGGCTCTGCCGCGGGTACGCCCGAGCAGGTGGTCGCGAGCCTGACAGCGCTGCGCGACCTGGGCTGCGAGTACGCGATTCTGTACTTCCCGGAGGCTGCCTACGACCGATCCGGTATCGAGCTGTTCGAGCGTGAGGTGCTGCCCGCGCTCACGTGAAAAGGGCGTGCATTCAGATGAGAATGCGGTTTCCATCTCTTGCCAAGGGTGTTGTACGATCCGGTCACCGACTTGGAAGGATGCCGCTATGCAAAAGGCCCTGGCGCCCGAAATCTCCACTTGGCCGGAGGAGAACCCGCAGCTGATCGGCAGCGAATGCGCGAGCTGTTCGGCCGTGGTCTTTCCCAGTCAGGACCGCTGCCCGCATTGCAGTGCGGCCGGTATGAGCGAGGTCAAGCTGCCTCGGCGCGGCACCCTGGTGGCCTGGACCACCCAGGGCTTCCCGCCGGGAGCGCCCTACATCGGCCCCACGGGTAAGGACTTCGTCCCGTTCGGTGTCGGCCTGGTGCAGCTGGACGACGTGGTGCGCGTCGAGGGCCGGCTCACCGAGAACGACCCGGAAAAGCTGAAGTGGGGCATGGACGTCGAGCTCACGATGATCCCGTTCGCCACTGACGCCGAGGGCAACGAGGTCGTCACCTTCGCCTTCGCACCTGTGGGGGCCTGAGCATGAGTAACGACGTCGCGATAATCGGTGTCGGCCTGCACCCGTTCGGCCGGTTCGAGAAGACCGCCATGGAGATGGGTGCCGAGGCAATCGCGCTGGCGCTCAAGGACTCCGGCGCGGAGTGGAAAGACATCCAGTTCGGTTTCGGTGGCAGCTACGAGGTGTCGAACCCTGACGCGGTGACCCGACTGGTCGGCCTCACCGGCATCACGTTCACCAACGTCTTCAACGCCTGTGCCACCGCCGCCAGCGCGATCCAGCAGACCGCCGACACCATTCGGCTCGGCAAGTACGACATCGGTATCGCGGTCGGCCTGGACAAGCACCCGCGCGGGGCGTTCACCGACGACCCGGCGAAACTGGCTCTGCCGCAGTGGTATGCGCAGAACGGTCAGTTCGTCACCACCAAGTTCTTCGGTATCAAGGCCAACCGGTACATCCACGATCACGGCATCTCCGAGGAGACGCTGGCGCGGGTGGCCAACAAGAACTTCCGCAACGGCGTGCTGAACCCGAATGCGTTCCGCCGCAAGGAGATCTCCGTCGAGGAGATCATGGCCTCGCCGGTGCTGAACTACCCGCTGCGGCAGTACATGTTCTGCGCCCCCGACGAGGGTGCCGCGGCGGTCATCATGTGCCGCGCCGAGATCGCCCATCGGTTCACCGACAAGCCGGTGTACGTGCGGGCCAGCGAGATTCGCACCCGGACGTTTGGCGCCTACGAGGTGCACGGCACGTCGGCACCGCTGGATGAGGATGTGTCGCCGACCGTCTACGCCGCCAAGGCTGCCTACGAGGCGGCCGGGATCGGGCCCGAGGACGTCGACATCGCGCAGCTGCAGGACACTGACGCCGGCGCCGAGATCATCCACATGGCCGAAACCGGTCTGTGCGCCGACGGCGAGCAGGAGAAACTGCTGGCCGATGGTGCCACCGAAATCCACGGCTCGTTGCCGATCAACACCGACGGCGGACTGATCGCCAACGGCGAGCCGATCGGCGCGTCGGGCCTGCGGCAGATGCACGAGCTGGTGCGTCAGCTGCGCGGTGAGGCAGGGGAGCGTCAGGTGCCGGGTAACCCGCGCATCGGGCTGGCCCAGGTTTACGGTGCGCCCGGAACCGCCTCGGCGACAATCCTTTCGCTCTAGACGTTGGTCTCCTGGCCCAGGAATCCCTGGGCGGCCTGAATCAGGACGAGCACCTCGATCAGGCCGGCCGTGGTGACCAGCCCGGCGGCGGCTGCGATCGGCAAGCCGATCGCATTGACCAGTCCGTTGATCACGTCGCCGGACAGCGCTTGGGCAATCCCGCCGAGGAACAGGTTGATTCCGTAGGCCGGCAGCATCGTGACGATCGCGTTGACGATGTCCACCGTCGGCAGCACGGCTGCATACAGCGCCGCGGTGGAATTGGAGATGTTGTAGGCGATGTCGGTGGTCAGCGTCTGCAGCGTCGAGATGATCCCCGTCGGGGTGGGCAGGACGGGCGCCGGTCCCGGGGTCGGGAGCTTCAGCGCGGCGAGCTCTTGCCACATGATTCCGCCGGGGCTGACGTCGGTCACGAAATCCTGGACACCCTGTTCGATGCCCGCGAGAAACTGCTGAACAACGCTGCCCCAGTTGACATCCGGCAGAATACCGAACGTCGTCTGCTGGTTGGCGAATCCCTCGTTGGACCAGCCGTACTGCGGGTCGCCATAGCCCAGGTTGACGATGACCTTCAGTGCCGGCTGCAGAAGATCGGCGATCGGGTTGCCGATCACCGGGATCAGGCGCAGCGGCTCCAGTAGCGGCAGGTTCTCGGTCGGGATGATGTAGTACTTCTGCGTCGGGTCCGTGGTGGGCAAGGCGATGGCCGTGTCGACCTGCTGTTGGGTGAGTTGGGCGTATTTGGTGTGGACGAAGATGATGCCCATGCCGGCGTTGAGCACCGACAGGACATTGAGCGGGTAGCGCGGGAAGTCGGCGAATCCGTCGTACTCGAGGGTGTAGTTCGTTGTAGGGAAGGCATTTTCGGGTGTCGCACCGTAGAAGGGCAGCCCGAGGCTCGGTAGGTTCAGGCCGGGGAATCGCGAGAGCATTCCGCCGTTGGGGTTCATCTCGTTGCCGACCAGGACGAAGTTCACCGGAGTGTCCGCGGGCAGCTGACTCATGATCAGCGACGAGATGATGGCGCTCTGCGAGTAGCCGAACACGGTGGCGGTGTTGCCCGCCGCGACCTGTTCGGCGATGGCCGCGGCGAGGATGTCGATGCCTTGCTGCACAGAGACGTTCAGCGGCAGGCTCTTGACGCCGGTGATCGGGTAGAGCCCTTCGGGGGTGTCGAGCTGAAACGGGATCGAGCCGGGGTAGCTCGGGCTGATGTAGAGATTGAAAACGCTCTGGATGTACGTCGGCTTCGGGATCGGAACACCGCTGGGCCCCATGATCAGTGCGGTGTTCTGGGCGGCGAGCGTCTGGACGGAGCCCTCCGCGGCGAGCGATACCCCGGCGGCCGGGCGCGCCGAGAGGCCCGTGTCGCGCCGGCTGTAGGCCAGCGCCGCCAACTCCACCGATGCGTCGGCAGGGGGTGCCTCGGGTGCTGACGGGTCCGCGGCGGCTGACTTGGCGGTGGCCACGGAGGTGACGGACTGCGCCCGCACCGTCGTGGTCGGACGGGTGCGCGCCGACGTCGCTTTGGGCGCCGACTTCTTCGGGCCGGTGGTGGACGTGGCGTCGTTCGGCGTCGAGCGGGCGGATGTCGCATGCGACGAGTCGCCCGGGCCGGCGCTGTCGGCCCAGGCCACCGCTCCGCTGAATGCCGCCGCGCCGACCCCCAGCGCAACCGCCAACCCGCCAACCCGACCGATGAAGCCTGCTGCCCTCACGAACGCCCCTTTGTCACCCGACCACGTGTTGTGGCGAAGACTAGCGGGTCCGTCAATAGTTCGCTGTCACATTTGTTTCCCGAGCCCGGCGTTCACCTAATCGCGAGGTGAACTTTTGCTGCCCGGCAGGGGTGGCAACGTCAGATCGCAGGCCCGAGCAGGTCGTCGGCGTCCTGGATGATGTAGCCGTAGCCCTGCTCGGCCAGGAAGCGTTGCCGATGTGCGGCGTACTCGGCGTCCAGGCTGTCGCGGGAGACCACGGAGTAGAACACCGCGCCGCCGCCGTCGTGTTTGGGGCGAAGCAGCCGGCCCAGCCGCTGCGCCTCTTCCTGCCGTGAGCCAAACGTTCCCGAAACCTGAACGGCCACTGAGGCTTCCGGAAGATCGATGGAGAAGTTCGCCACCTTGGACACGACCAACGTCTTGATCTCGCCCCGCCGGAACGCGTCGAACAGCTCCTCGCGCTCGGCGTTCTTGGTCGAGCCCTGGATCACCGGTGCATTGAGCTCGGTGCCCAGTTCGTCGAGCTGGTCGAGGTAGGCGCCGATCACCAGCGTCGGCTCGTCTGGGTGTTTGGCCAGAATCGATTTCACCACCGCGATCTTGGAATGCGCCGTCGAGCACAGCTTGTAGCGCTCCTCGGGTTCGGCGACCGCGTACAGCATCCGCTCGTTGTCGGTCATCGTGACGCGAACCTCGATGCACTCCGCAGGCGCGATCCAGCCCTGAGCTTCGATGTCCTTCCACGGCGCGTCGTAGCGCTTGGGGCCGATCAGGCTGAAGACGTCGCCCTCGCGGCCGTCCTCGCGGATCAGTGTCGCGGTGAGACCGAGCCGGCGACGCGACTGCAGGTCGGCCGTCATCCGGAACACCGGTGCGGGCAGCAGGTGCACCTCGTCGTAGATGATCAGGCCCCAGTCGCGGCTGTCGAACAGCTCCAGATGCCGGTACTCGCCCTTGGTACGCCGGGTGATCACCTGATAGGTCGCGATGGTGACCGGCCGAATCTCCTTGCGCTCGCCCGAATACTCGCCGATCTCCTCTTCGGTCAGCGATGTCCGGGCGATCAGCTCGCGCTTCCACTGCCGCCCCGCCACCGTGTTGGTGACCAGGATCAGCGTCGTCGCCCCGGCCTTGGCCATCGCGGCCGCACCGACCAGTGTCTTGCCCGCCCCGCAGGGCAGCACGACAACACCTGAGCCGCCGTCCCAGAACGAGTCGGCCGCCATCTGCTGGTAGTCGCGGAGCTCCCAGCCGTCTTGCTGAAGGTCGATCGGGTGGGCCTCGCCGTTGACGTAACCCGCCAGGTCCTCGGCCGGCCAGCCGATCTTGAGCAGCATCTGCTTGACCCGGCCACGCTCGCTGGGGTGGACCACCACGGTGTCGTCGTCGATGCGGGCGCCCAGCATCGGGGCGATCTTCTTGTTGCGCAGGACCTCTTCGAGGACCGCCCGATCGAGGCTGACCAGGGTGAGACCTTGCGTCGGATGCTTGACCAGCTGCAGGCGCCCGTAGCGGGCCATCGTGTCGACGATGTCGACGAGTAGCGGCTGCGGCACGGCATAGCGGGAGAAGCTGACCAGCGCGTCGACCACCTGCTCGGCGTCGTGGCCGGCGGCGCGGGCGTTCCACAACGCCAGGGGAGTGATGCGGTAGGTGTGGATGTGCTCGGGCGCGCGCTCCAGCTCCGCGAACGGGGCGATCGCGGCCCTGGCCGCACCGGCCAGTTCGTGGTCGACCTCCAGCAGCACCGTCTTGTCGGACTGCACGATCAAGGGGCCTTCAGAACTCATAACGCTCCATTATCCAGCGTCGGCCGACATCACCGACGTCACGCGATGTACCGCGAACTCGCGCGGGCGGCCCTGCGTGGGATCCCAGGCCAGCAGCTGCCCGCCGCTCACTGTGAGTGGGCGCACCACCCGCTGGGTGGCCACGCCCGCGGCATCGACATAACCGATGACGACGTCCTTCTGTTCCATGGCGGCCTGCTGCAGCAGCGCCATCGACACCGCGGGATCCAGGCGGACGTTGGCGAACGGAGTGGTGGAGGCCATCCGGCGAAGCACTGAGACCACCGACGCCAGTGTCTCGTGGCTGGGCTTGGGCAGTGCGCGGAACAGGCGCCGGTGTTGTGGGGTGGACACTCGCGCGCCGCGCTGACGCAGATCGACGATCGCTCCGGAGGAATCCTCGGCGGCCGGCGCGAAGCCCGCCGCCCGCAGCGCGGCGAGCAGCTCACCGATCGGTGCCTGGGACACCGCCACCGTCGGTGCCAGCAACCGCACCTCGAGATGCTCGAGAGCCTGCGCCGCCACCGCGTTGGCGAGCAGCGTCGGGTCCTCGCAGCGCAGGAACGACGATGCCATGCCGACGCGCAGCTGCCCGTGCCGACGGGCCACATCGTTGATCAAGTACGTCAAACCTTGGGGGACAGACGTTTTCGAATGCCGATCGAAGAACGCGTGCAGCGCGCCCGCGGTACGGCCGGTGTCCAGTGCGTGCCGGATCGACGCTTCGCTGACCCGGTAGACCATCGCCGCACCCGCGGATTCCACTGACGCCACCGCCGCGAGCTCGTCGGCAAGGTCGCGTTGCAGCGGCCCGGGAACCACCACGGTCAGGTCGGCCTGGACCAGGAAGTGGTCGATCGGCGCGGGCAGGACCTTGTCCATCGCGTCGGCGCCGGCGTCCTCGTCGCCGGCCAGCAGCACCCGTGCCGGTGTACTCAAGGCGCCGCGGCCGACCAGGCCCAGGGTGTGCGCCTCGTCGAGCAGATGTGCGACGGGCTCCGGCTGCAGCCGCGCCGCCCACCGGGGCCGTCGCCAGATCAACGCCTGTGAGGCGTGCAGCGCATCCACACCCGAACCGGGCGGCAGGTCGGCCAGCAGGTCCAACAGCAGTCGCCGGTCCAGCGGCGCGGCCGTGGAGTACAACGAATCAGACAGTGCCGCATAGGGTTTACCGTCCGGACCGCGGCTGCCGATGAGGCCGGGGCGTGATGGTAGCTCCAGCCAGGTGGTGGCCAGCAGGTGCCAGCGCGCCGCGGTGGGCGTCTCGAGGAACCGGTCGGCTGCAACCGTCGGTGTCCAATACGGGCCCGAGCCGTCCGGCGGCTCGGGATCGGGTGTGCCGCTGGCGATCAGGCCGGCCGCCGAACTGATCTCGAGCACCAGCCCGAGGCGTTGTTCGTCGATCCCGGTGAGCTTGCTCAGCCGCTTGGCCTCGCGCACCCCGAGGCCTCCGCTGCGCAGCTCGGGAACCGGTGCGGCAGAGAGGGTTTCGATAATCAGCTCGATCTCGCGGATCAGGTCCAGCAGGGCGCCGGCCGCGGCGGCGTCGACGTCGGCGACGGTGGTGGTGCTTGCCACCGGGTCGGGCGCGCGCAGATGTACCGGGCCGGGTTCCTCACCGCGCAGGACCTGACCGACCTGACGCGGCAGGATCACCGTCTCGGCGTCCAGCTGGCGCAACAGACCGGCCGCCAGCAGCCTGGGCACCGGCCGGTCGGCCGGCGCTCCCGGCGCGGCATCGCGGGTGCGGCCCACCGGCGAGCCCGACAGCAGTCGCTCCAGTAGTTCGGTCTGGGGCTCGTCGAGCGCATCGATGGCCGCCGAGATCTCCGCCCCCGTGCGAGAGGAGTCCTCGAGGATGGCCTGCCCGGGATACCAGGGCAGCCCGGACGCGGCCTCGGCCGACACCCGCACCCCGGTGTCGTCGCCCCACGCCAGGGCGCGCTCGCGCAGATCGTCCAGCGCGACCAGCACCGACTGCTCGTCCGCGCGCTCACCGATGAGGGACACCAGCTTGGCCGCCGGCACCGCCGTGACGTCGGCATGCAGCACCAGCAGCCCGTCCAGAACCGCGAGCCGCAGGAAGTCCAGCTCGTCGGTGGCGGCCTTGACCGACTGCCGGGCCACCGCCCGGGCGGCCAGGGCCGCAATGCTGCCCGGCGCGGGTTGGGCGAGATCCGGCCGCAGCTCCAACAGGCGGATCAGCCGCTCGTCGGGCAGATCGGCCAGCCAGGCGCCCAGCGGCAGGGACGGTTCACTCATTGTTGACCAGCGTAAAACAGCCGCCTGTGTGCACAAGCCGGCCGTGGGAATGTCAGAATGTTGCCGTGGCTGAGAAGAAGACTAGGTATGTCGACAACGGCTGGCCGACCACCGATCCCGACGACCACGCCGTGAGCGAGCTGGCCGCCGACCGGGTCGGCGCGCTGTCCCCGTTCGGCGACGTCACGTTCCCGCTGGATGCCGCCGAGCTGCCGTACCTGCACCCGGTCACCGTCGTCAACAAGTAACCGGTGACCAGCGGACCGCAGCCCCGCCTCTCGCACCTTGACGAGCACGGTGCGGCGCGCATGGTCGATGTCACCGAGAAGGCCGCCACCACGCGCACCGCGGTGGCGGCAGGCACCGTTCACACCACCGCCGAGGTGGTCACCCTCATCGCGTCCGGCGGTCTGCCCAAGGGCGATGCTCTGGCCACCGCCCGGGTGGCCGGAATCCTGGCCGCCAAACGCACCAGTGACCTCATCCCGCTGTGTCATCACCTCGCATTGACCGGGGTCGACATCGACTTCGCGATCGGCGAGGCCGAAGTGGGTGTCACGGCATCGGTGCGCACCACCGATCGCACCGGTGTCGAGATGGAGGCGCTGACCGCCGTCAGCGTCGCGGCCCTGACCGTCTACGACATGATCAAGGCCGTCGACCCCGCCGCCCGCATCGAGAACATCCGGGTGCTGCGCAAGGAGGGCGGCAAGACCGGCCTCTGGGTGCGCCAGACGTGAGCCGATCCGCCCGGGTCGTGATCGCGTCCACTCGGGCCGCGACGGGTGTCTACGAAGACAAGACCGGCCCCATCATCGTCGCCTGGCTCGCGGATCGTGGCTTCAGCGTCGGTGACCCGATCGTGGTGGTCGACGGCGCCGCGGTCGGGGACGCCCTGCGCTCGGCGATCGACGCCGAGTCCGATGTCGTGATCACCTCCGGCGGGACCGGGATCTCGCCGACCGACGCCACCCCTGAGGAGACGCTCGGCGTCCTCGACTACCAGATCCCCGGGCTGGCCGACGCCATCCGCCGGTCGGGCCTGCCGAAGGTGCCGACGTCGGTGCTCTCCCGTGGCGTGTGCGGCGTCGCGGGGCGCACGCTGGTGGTCAACCTGCCTGGGTCCACCGGCGGGGTACGTGACGGCCTTTCGGTGCTTGCCGACGTTCTCGACCACGCATTGGACCAGCTGTCCGGAGGAGATCACCGCTCATGACACGCATCCTGCGGGCCGCGCTCACCGACGGCCCCATCTCGCTGACCGAACACGAGGAGCTCGTCGCCAGCGACGCCGCCGGTGCGGTGGTCGGGTTCTCCGGGGTGGTGCGCAACCACGACGGCGGTCGTGACGTGGTGCGGCTGGAGTACTCCGCACACCCGCAGGCCGAACAGACGCTCTTTGAAGCGCTCGCTGAGGTGGCGGCTCAATCCACCGGCGTGCGGGCGATCGCGGCCAGCCATCGGGTCGGCACACTGCACATCGGGGATGCCGCCCTGGTGGCCGCCGTGGCGGCCGACCACCGCGGGGCGGCGTTCAAGGCGTGCGAGTTGCTCGTCGATACCGTCAAAGCGCGGCTACCGGTGTGGAAGCACCAGTTCTTCGCCGACGGAACCGACGAATGGGTGAACTCGGCCTGAGCTGACTACTGCGCGGGTGCCGGGGCGGGAGCGTCCGGTGCCAGGATCGGCGCCGGAGCACCGGGAGCAGGCAGCGGCGCGTTCGGATCGGCACCCGGTCCCGGCGGCGTACCCATGCTCGGGTCGTTGGTCACCGGGGTGTTCAGCGGACGCTGGGTCAGAGCCAGAAGCGCGTCGCCACGGCTGACCTGCTGGGTCTGGACCGCATGCCACAGTTCCTTGAGGTACGTGACGTTCGGGCCGTCCTGCGGGCCTTCGGGCTGGTCGCTGGTTCCCGGCGGCAGGTTTTCCGGGCTCGTCAGGTGCGGGATGCCGTCGGGCAGCTGCGCGGCGGGGCCGGCGGCGACCACATCGGCGCCCGGAGCGGGTGCCGCGGCGGGATCGGCCGGGGCGGGCGCCGGCGGCAGGACCGGGGGAACCGCCGGATCGGCCGGGTCGCCCGGGGCCTGCGGCAGGAAGTGGATCGACGACGCCTGCACCGTGACGGTCTGCTCGTCGGGGAGTGCGGGCGCGTCGGGGGCGGGCACCTGAAGAGCGGCGTCGACGACGGGCTCGGCGGCCGGCGGGGCGATCTCCTGCGAGACCGCGACGACGTCGGGCTGTGGGGCCGGCGGCAGATCGGCCGGGGCTGGGGCCAGATCGGCCGGGGCCGGGGGCAGATCCTGCGGGGCCGGTGCCAGATCCTGGGGAGCCGGCGGGAGGTCCTGCGGGGCCGGCGGGAGATCAACCGGAGCCGGGGCCAGATCCTGCGGAGCGGGCGGCAAGTCTTGCGGAGCGGGCGGCAGGTCGGCGGGAGCGTCCGGAGCCGGAGCGTCGGGTGCCGGCGCGTCGAACGCGGCGGCTTCGACCGGCAGTGCGTCCGGAGCGGGCTCGCTCACCACGTTGCGCGGCGTCGCGCCCGACAGGCCACGACCGCACACCGGCCACGCACCGCGGCCCTGGCTGGCCAGGACGCGCTCGGCGATGGCGATCTGCTGGTCTTTGGTGGCCTGGTTCGCGGCTGAGGCGTACTGGCCGCCACCGTGCGCGGCCCACGTGCCGGGGGAGAACTGCAGACCACCCTGGTAGCCGTTGCCGGTGTTGATGGCCCAGTTGCCGCCGGACTCGCAGCGGGCTACCTGATCCCATTCGGCATCGGGAGCCGCTTGAGCCTGGCCTGCGAAGGCGATGCTGCCGCCTCCGATGACCGCACCCGTAACCGCGATCTTGGCGACACTGACAGACGATGAAGTGGGCTTGCGATGCCGTCCACTCATATGGCGATGTATTCCTCTCGTCAATGCGCCTGCGAGGTCAGCTGTCGGGTTCGGGCTGGAGAGGTCGCCCGGCCGTCGTCGTCTCTGGTGGAAACGATCTCGGCTTCACCCCAAGGAATCGCGAGCGATCCCTGGTCCTAACTCGGTGGACCGGTGGGTCCCCCGCCTCCATCCATGGTTTTCGTTGGTCTCTTCGCTCCTTGGATGGAGCTAAGCGCTAGAAGCGAAGAGGGTCTTTCCCCGGGGGGAGGGGTTGACCTGGCAGAGACGCTAACCGCAAGCGAGAGTGCCGTCACCTTTTGCAAATTCGGGCGTTTCTGCTAGTGGCAAACCTTAAAAAAGCTTAAAGCCCCATGACATTTCGGCGTTCGCCCAGGTAATTCCGGCGGTAAAACTGGCGGTGGCCATCTCGTTACCTGATCGTGATGTGACGTAAATCACGATCATCCGCCAGCGAAAGGGGGAAGCACGTCGAGCGTTTGGCCGTTCAGCAGCTCGGCGCCCTGATTTCGGACCGCGATCCCGTCGCACAGATACGAACACCGTTGTAACACCCGTGCCAATTCGTCACTGCGGCAACATAGTTCGCTCACCACATCGGCGACTGTCGCACCCTGGCGCACGCTGAGCAGATCGGAGTCCGCGCCGGCCGCGGCGCGGGCCGCAGCGAAGAAACGCACAGTTACTTCCATCTCAGCCACCGATGGCGCTCATCGGCCGTTGCGGCTGAACGAATCCCGGGTCGTTGATGCCGTGTCCGGCGGCCTTGCGCCACATCGCGGAGCGCCAGGCCAATTCCAGCGCGTCGTCGTCGGCGCCACCCCGCAGCAGCGCCCGCAGGTCGGTTTCGTCGGCGGCGAACAGGCAGTTCCTGATCTGGCCGTCGGCGGTCATGCGGGTGCGGTCGCAGGCCGAGCAGAACGCATGCGACACCGACGCGATGATGCCGACCGTGGCCGGCCCGCCGTTGACCTGCCAGAGCTGAGCTGGAGCCGATCCACGTGGCGTCGGGTCGGTGGTCAGATCGAAGCGCGCGGCCAGTGCCGCGAAGATCTCGTCGGCGCTCAGGCTGGCGTCTCTGCTCCACAGGTGGCCGGCGTCCAGCGGCATCTGCTCGATGATGCGCAGTTGGTAGCCGTAGCGCAGGCAGTACTCCAGCAGTTCGACGGCATCCGACAGCCCGCTGACGGGGTCCAGGACGGCATTGACCTTCACCGGTCCCAAGCCGGCGGCGGCCGCGGCGGACAGGCCGTCCAGAACATCGGTGAGCCGGTCACGGCGGGTGATGGCGGCGAAGTGCGCGGCGTCGAGGCTGTCCAGTGAGACGTTCACCCGATCCAGTCCCGCGTCGGCGAGAGCCTGGGCCCGCCGGGCCAGGCCCACCCCGTTGGTGGTCAGCGCGATCTCGGGGCGGGGGCGCAGCGCGGCCACCGCGGCCACAACATCCTCGAGCCCCCGGTAGAGCAGCGGCTCCCCGCCGGTGAAGCGGACGCTGTCGATTCCGAGCCGGGTGACGGCCAGCGTCAGCAGCCGGACCAGCTCGTCGCGGCTCAGCAGCTCGTCACCGGGCAGCCAGTCCAGGCCCTCGGCTGGCATGCAATAGGTACAGCGCAGATTGCACCGGTCGGTCAGTGAGACCCGCAGGTCCGTCGCGACTCGGCCGAAGGTGTCGACCATCGGGCCGCTGCGGGGCATGTCGGCCGAAAGGACTTCGGCGTCGCGACGGATCGCAGGCAGGCCGAGCGAGGTCATCGTCATGCCGCCACCCGAGGCTGGCCGGCGGGGACGATCTCTTTGCCGAGTGGCACCAGCGAGACCGGAATGAGCTTGAGATTGGCCAGCGCCAGCGGGATACCGATGATCGTGACGGCCATCGCGGCCGCGCTGACGACATGGCCGATCGCCAGCCAGATTCCGAAGAGCAGCACCCAGATGACATTGCCCACGAGGGCGCCCGGGCGAGGACCCGGCTTGTCGACGATGGTCCGCCCGAAGGGCCACAGGGCGTAGTTCGCGATCCGCAGCGCGGCGAAGCCGAACGGAATCGTGATGATCAAGAGGAAGCTGATGAGCGCGGCCAGCAGGTAGCCGAGGGCAAGCCAGAGCCCGCCGAACAGCAACCAGACGACGTTCAAGATCAGGCGCATGTCCCCTCCAGCGGTTTGCCCAGCCTACAGAACTAAACAGGGGTGCTGAGCACACCTGTTCCCGAGTAGGATCACCGACGCGCGTCCTGCACCGGCGGGACGCTTCGTCATGTTGTCACGAACCCGTTAGACAAGCAGGTGAGACCAGTGCCGACCGGCAAGGTGAAGTGGTACGACGCCGAGAAGGGATTCGGCTTCCTGTCCCAGGAGGACGGCGAGGACGTCTATGTCCGTGCGTCGGCACTGCCCGAGGGGGTCGAGGGTCTCAAAGCCGGCCAGAAGGTCGAATTCGGTGTTGCCTCGGGGCGGCGCGGCCCGCAGGCGTTGAGCGTCAAGCTGATCGACCCGCCGCCGAGCCTGACGCGGACGCGGCGCGAGGCCACCCCCGTCGAGCGCAAACACACCCCCGACGAGCTGCACGGCATGGTCGAGGACATGATCACGCTGCTCGAGGGCGCGGTGCAGCCCGAGCTGCGCAAGGGCCGCTACCCGGATCGCAAGGTGGCCCGGCGGGTTTCGGAAGTGGTCAAGGCCGTCGCCCGGGAGCTCGACGCCTAGCTTCCGGCGCGCAAGACTGGACGCGTGGGTGCCTATGTCGCCGGCGGCGGCGAGTTCAAACGCGATACCAACTACATCACCACGCGAATCACCGCTGACGGTGCCGACGGGTATCCCGTCGAGCCCGGTCGCTACCGGCTGATCGTCGCGCGGGCATGTCCGTGGGCGAATCGGACGATCATCGTGCGCCGCCTGCTCGGCCTGGAGGACGTGTTGTCCATCGGGTTCTGCGGGCCGACACACGACGAGCGCAGCTGGACGTTCGATCTCGACCCCGGCGGCGTCGACCCGGTGCTCAAGATCCCGCGGCTTCAGGACGCCTACTTCGCCCGGATCCCCGACTATCCCAAGGGCATCACCGTCCCGGCGATCGTCGAGGTGGCCACCGGCCAGGTCGTGACCAACGACTTCGCGCAGATCACACTGGACTTCTCCACCGAGTGGACTGCCTATCACCGCGACGGCGCGCCCCAGCTGTATCCCGAGCCGCTGCGTGACGAGATCGACGAAGTCGCCAGGCGGATCTACACCGAGGTCAACAACGGCGTGTACCGCTGCGGCTTCGCGGGGTCACAAGAGTCGTACGAGGCGGCCTACGACCGGTTGTTCACTGCGCTGGACTGGCTTTCGGAGCGGCTGGCCGATCAGCGTTACCTGGTCGGCGACACGATCACCGAGGCCGACGTCCGGCTGTTCACCACGCTGGCCCGTTTCGATCCCGTCTACCACGGCCACTTCAAGTGCAACCGGTCCAAGCTGGCCGAGATGCCGGTGCTGTGGGCTTATGCCCGAGACCTGTTCCAGACACCTGGATTCGGCGACACCACCGACTTCGTCCAGATCAAGCAGCACTACTACATCGTGCACGCCGACATCAATCCGACTCAGATCGTGCCGAAGGGACCTGACCTCTCCGGCTGGCTGACACCGCATGGACGAGAAGCGTTGGGCGGCAGGCCTTTCGGAGATGGCACCCCGCCGGGGCCGACGCGCGAGGGCGAACGGGTCCCGGACCAGTTCTAGCGCGCGAACACCGCTTGTACGGCGGTCCGGTCGCCCTCGACGTCGATCTGGGCGGCAACGTCGTCGAGTGTCAGCAGGCCGGTGGCGAGTCCGAGAGCGATCTGGGCATCGGTGCGCAGGCTGGCGTCGAACTCGCGCCCGTCGGGCAGGCTCACCACGACACCGGACCGGCTGCTTCTGAGCTGAATCACGTCGCCATCGATGTCGATACCCACTGTGGCCGAACGGGTCGGCTTGTGGCCGGCGAGCACTGCGGGCAGGGCCAGCAGCAGCCATTCGGCGCGGAAGTCGTCGCCCTGCGCGCCGCGGATCATCAGCGGCGTGGACCAGCGGATCAGCCCCTCGATGGGCTCGCGCAGTTGTGCGCCCCACTCGGTGAGGGCATAGGTGGTCGCATTGCCCTCGGTTGACAGCCGGCGTTGCAGGACGCCCGCGGTTTCGAGATCGCGGAGCCGATCGGTCAACAGATTGGTGGCGATGCCAGGCAGCCCGTCCTGCAGCTCGCGGTAGCGAGCCGGTGCCACCAACAGCTGACGCACGATCAGCAGGTTCCAGCGATCGCCCACCACATCCAGGGCCCGGGCCAGCCCGCAGTACTGCCCGTAATCTCGACTCATCGACACTCCACTTGATAATTTAAAGTTAGCTTGATTATATCAACCAAACAGTGTCGGACAGGGGTAGATATGAGGGTTGCGGAAAGGCCGGCGTGGGTTGACGGCACGCTGTTCCCATTCGAGAGCAGGTTCGTCGAGATCGACGGCCACAGCGTGCACTACGTGGACGAAGGATCGGGGCCGGTGTTGTTGTTTCTGCACGGCAATCCGACGTGGTCGTTCGTCTACCGCGGGGTAATCGAGGCGCTGCGTGACGAATTTCGTTGTATCGCAGTCGATTACCCGGGTTTCGGGCTGTCGGCGGCCGCCCCTGGTTATCGGTATCTACCGACCGAGCACACCCAGGTCATGGGCGCCTTCATCGAGGCTCTCGGGCTGAGCCGGGTGACGCTGGTCGCCCACGACTGGGGAGGTCCCATCGGGCTCGCACTGGTTGAAGAGCACCCGGGCGTGTTCGACCGGCTGGTGCTGGCCAATACCTGGGCCTGGCCGGTCAGCGCGCCGCACGTCCAGGTGATGTCCCATGTGATGGGCGGGCCCCTCGGTCGTCTGCTGATCCGACAGTTCAACCTGTTCGTGAACCTGATGGTCCCGGCCGGGCACCGGCTGGCCAAGCCCAGCGACGTCGAGATGAGGCATTACCAGAAGGCGCTCGACACCCCCGGCCGGCGCAACGCGTCCGCCATCTTCCCGCGTGAGCTCACCGCGAGCCGAGCCTTTCTGGCCGACGTCGAGGCCGGGCTCGACCGAATCGCGGACCTGCCCGCGCTCATCATCTGGGGTGACGCCGATATCGCCTTCGGCGACAACGAGTTACGGCGCTGGGAACAGACCTTCACCGACCACAAGACCGTGATCGTCGAAGGTGCGGGTCACTTTGTCCAGTCCGATGCGCCTGAACAATTCGCCGCAGCGATCCGGGACTGGCGCTAGGGCCAGACCAGGCGTACCGACCACTCGGCGTGCGGCGCGTCCTGCAGCTCGCCGTTCTGGTCTTGCACCAGGGTGAGTAGCTGCACCACCACGCCGGTGAGCTTGCCCCGTTGTGGATCGACCGTCGGAATCGTCACGGCCAGTTCGGTATCGGGCCGGTAGATGGTGGTCGTCGAATTGCGCTCATCCTCGTACACCCGGAGCAGCCGCCACGGCGCCCGGCTGATCGCGGTCGGCACGGACAGCTGGACCGGGTTGTGCTCGTTGACCGCGAGTTCGCCTTGGGTCTGCGGGTTCTGGCAGTCGTTGAGGTTCACCACGTTGCAGTACACGAACGGGCCGACCCGCACCGTTCGTCCATGCGAGTAGGCACTGATCTCGGGCAGCTGCGAACCGGTGTCGCGGGTCAGTGCCCACGCGCCGACCCCGGCGCCGATCGACGCCAGTACGACGAGCACCACCAGGAGCCAACGGACCAACCGAGTCACTGGTTGGTCACCGTTGAGGCCCCTTCAGGTTCAGCCAGCACCGGACGGTTACCGCCGAAGCCGGGGATCAGTGAATCGCCGCGATAGCTGACGATGGTCTGCGCCAGGCCGATGATCAGCAGGGCGGAGATCGCGGTGAAGCCTACCCACAGATTGGTGGACACCAGCACCCCGAGTGCCCCGCCGAGCACCCACGCCAGCTGCAGCACCGACTCCGACCGGCCGAAGGCCGAGGCCCGGGACTCCTCGGGCAGGTCGTCCTGCAGCGACGCGTCCAGCGACGCCTTGGCGATCGCCGTCGCTCCGGATGTGATCAGCGCGGTCACCGCCACCACGATCAGGTTGCCGGTGACGGCGGCGGCCAAGGCCATCACCGTCACCGCGACCGTGGTGCGCGCGACCAGCATCGCCGGGCGGCCCAGCTTCATCCGGGCGGCGGTGAAGTTTCCCGCGAAGTTCCCGATCCCGGCCGCCGCGCCGATCAGGCCCAGCATGGCCAACTGCTCCCAGCTGTTGCCCTCATGGGACTTGGCGACGAAGGCCGGATACAGGAACAGGAACCCGACCATCGCCTTGATCGTGCAGTTGCCCCACAGCGAGGTGATGATGTTGCGGCCCAACGGCTGTCGCCGGGCGCCCTTCTTGTTGGGCGGTTCGTGGTCGAACCGTCGCAGCGGACCGGTGTCACCGTGATAGGTCAGGGTGGCCGGCACCTCGCCCTCGGTCACCTCCACCCAGCGCGGGATCCGCATCGACCACGACGCGCCCGCGACCGAGACGAAGACGACGACGAACAGTGCGCCGGGCAGTTGGAAGACCGTGGTGAGCAGGTATTCCGCCCCGGCGGCGATACCGCCGCCGACGATCGTTCCACCGATCAGACCGAACATCGTCAACCGGGAGTTCACCCGGACCAGATCGATCGTCGGTGGCATGACGCGTGGGGTCACCGCACTGCGCAGCACGCTGAATGACTTGGACAGCACCATCATTCCGAGTGCGCAGGGGTAGAGCACCCACGACGGGTAGCTGCCGCTGGCGCCGTCGTAGTTCATGATCAGCACGATTCCCAGCGCGGTGCGCAGGATGAACGACATCGCCAACGCCGCCCGCCTGCCGTGCTGCACGCGGTCCAGCGCCGGACCGATGAGCGGGGCGATCACCGCGAACGGCGCGATCGTGATGAGCAGGTAGAGCGCGACCTTGCCCTTGCTCTCCCCGGTCGCGGCGGCGAAGAACAACGTGTTGGCCAGGGCGACCGCCATCGCGGAGTCCACCGCGAAGTTGGCGACCACCGGCCAGGTGAGCGCGGTCAGTCCGGACTTGTCGGCGCCGTCGGCGGTGGCCGCCCGATGGACCATCGAATACATCCGCGACCCCATCTCGCGGCTGCGCATGGCCGCCGCGCGGGTGACCGTGACCCGTTCGCCGTTGCCGGCACCGCGCGAGCCCGGCGGTGGGGTCGACAGGTTCTCGGTGCGCTGGTTCTGATCGCCAAGTGGCGGCAGGTAGCGGTTGGAACTGGGAATCGGATTGGACCGCCGGGTGGCTCCCGGACGGTGGAGGCCCTCGCCGTCGCTGGGGTAGTTGGCCATGCCGGGGTGTTCGTCGGATGGACCGGTCGACGAGCGCCGATCCGGCCCGAAAGCCGGATTCCCGCGGGGTTCGTCACGCCGGCTTGCAGACACGCCACGATTGTCCCCCATACCGGCATGCGGGGCGCGCACGTGACCGGTGTGGCTGCGCATACCGGGCGTGAGGCAAGATTGGTGACGATGGACAGCTCGATCGACTCCGCAGAACACAGCGCGCCGGCCCCACTCGGCGTGCCGTCGGACGCAGCTGCCGCCGTATTGAGCGGCGCGGTGGAGCAGGCACGGCAGGCGATCGTCGAGTTCAGTGGCGACACGGTGGGCGATTACCTCGGCGTTAGCTTCGAGGACGAGAGCGCGGCAACCCATCGCTTCCTGGCGAACATGCCCGGTTATCAGGGCTGGCAGTGGGCGGTGGTCGTGGCGGTCTGCCCCGGCGCCGATCACGCGACGGTCAGCGAAGTCGTCCTGGTGCCCGGCCCGACGGCACTCCTGGCGCCGGCCTGGGTGCCGTGGGAAGAGCGCATCCAGCCGGGTGACCTGAGCCCCGGTGACCTGCTTGCGCCGGTGAAGGACGATCCGCGGCTGGCCCCCGGCTACGCCGGGACGGGTGATCCCGCGATCGATGACGTCGCCTACGAGGTCGGGTTCGGGCGCAGGCAGGTGCTGTCCGCATGGGGCCGCGACGGTGCCGCTCAGCGCTGGCATGACGGCGACTTCGGTCCCGACGCTCCGATGGCCCGCGGCACCAAGCGGGTGTGCCGCGATTGCGGATTCATGGTCCCGCTTGCCGGTGGGCTCGGCGCGATGTTCGGGGTGTGCTGCAACGAGATGTCGGCCGACGCCCACGTCGTCGATTTCCAGTACGGCTGCGGTGCGCACTCGGACACCCCACCGCCTCCGGGCAGCGGGTCGCCGATGTACGACCCCTACGACGACGGCGTGCTCGAGGTCGTCGAGGCTCCGGTGGTTGTCGAAGTCGAGGCTGTCGTCGAGACTCCGGAACCGGCCGAGACTGCCGAGGCTCCGGAACCGGCCGAGGCTCCGGAACCGGCCGAGGCTCCCGACGCCGTCGAGGCCGTCGAGAATCCCGAAACAGCAGAGCAGCCTTAGCTTTCCGCGGCCGCCTTGATGCGCGCCAGCGAGGTGTTCATGCCGTCGACGAGTTCCTTCTCGAAGTTCGGCACCCCACCCATCACCGCGTTGACCGTCATCGTCGACACGGCCTTGACGCCGTTCTCGGCATGGCGGGTCTCGATGACGCGGGTGCCGGTGGCGGTCGGCTCGAGCTCATAGCTCCAGACGGTGTTGTTGGCGTTGACGCGGAACGCCAGCTTGCGCTCCGGGATCAGCTCGGTGATCGTCGATGTCGTCGGCCAGAACAAGTTGTTGCGCCGATTCAGGTTGACGGTGCGAGTGCCCGGCTTGACCTGACCGAGCGGCCTCATCATCCGGCACTGCGGGCTCCACTTGGGCATGTTGCCCAGATCCGAGATCAGGGACCACACCCTGCTCACCGGCGCGTCGATGTCGATCTCGGCTTGCAATAGCGGCGCTGCCATCACTTCTCCTTGTTGTTGTCGAGGTAACGCTCGAGGCCGGTCTGCGCACCCCGGGCACCGCGTCGGGCCGCGGTGCGCTGCCACAGGAATATCGACGTGCCGACCACGCCGGTGCCCAGCCCCGCGATCGCGATCGGGCGCCACGACTCCAGCGCGCCGATCGTGAAGGCCGCGATGGTGACCAGCAACCACAGGACGGCTCCGGCGACGATCACCGGCCACGGATCCAGCAGGGCCGCGGGCAGCGCCGGCGGCTCGGGTTCAGGCTGATCGGAAGGCATTGTGGTCCAACCTAACCGATCCAGGAGCCGGGGCACCCCGCACCTCGACACTTGCCCGGTTCATCATTGATCGGATGATGTCGTGTCGTACTGTTTGCGATGTGAACGACGGTGACCTGCGGCTTGCCAGTGATTTGTCGCTGGCCGTCATGCGGCTGGCCCGTCAGCTGCGCTTCCGCAGGCCCGAATCACCGGTCACGCTTTCGCAGTTGTCCGCCCTTGCCACGCTGGCCAAAGACGGGGCGATGACGCCCGGTGCACTGGCCGTCAAGGAACGCGTCCGGCCGCCCTCGATGACCCGGGTGATCGCCTCGCTGGTCGAACTCGGTCTGGTGGTGCGCACCTCGCATCCCGCCGACGGGCGTCAGGTCTTGGTGGCGGTGTCGCCGGCCGGGGCCGGGCTCGTCGACAGTGAGCGCCAGGCCAGTCAGGAATGGTTGCGCGGCCGGCTGGCGACACTGGACAGCGAGGATCGTGGCACCCTGCTGCGGGCGGCAGATCTGATGACCGTGCTCGTCGACGAAGACGCGTGAGCGACAAGGCTTTCGGGGCGTTCGACGTAATCGACATCACCGATCCCGGTGATCCCCGCGTCGACGACTTCCGCGACCTCAACAGTGTCGACCGCCGACCTGACCTGCCCAGTGGCAAGGGGCTGGTGATCGCCGAAGGCGTGCTGGTGGCCCAACGCATGATCGCCTCGCGGTTCACCCCGCACGCCTTCCTCGGCACCGACCGTCGTCTGGACGAACTGCGTGACGACCTCGCGGGAGTGCGAGCCCCGTTCTATCGCGCCTCGCCGGAGGTGATGGCCGACGTGGTCGGCTTCCACCTCAACCGCGGTGTGCTCGCCGCAGCGCGGCGTGCCCCCGAACTGACGCCCGCCGACGTACTTGACGGCGCCCGCACCGTCGCCGTCCTCGAAGGCGTCAACGACCACGAGAACCTCGGATCGATCTTCCGGAACGCGGCCGGCCTCGGTGTCGACGCGGTCATCTTCGGCACCGGCTGTGCCGATCCGCTGTACCGGCGCGCAGTCCGGGTGTCGATGGGCCACGCGCTGCTGGTGCCGTTCGCCCGTGCGCAGCAGTGGCCCGCCGACCTCGACGAGCTGCGCCGGCGCGGATTCCGGCTGCTGGCCATGACCCCCGATCCGGCGGCGCAGACCCTGGCCGATGCGATGGCCGGCCTGACCGGTGAGCGGGTTGCGGTGCTGGTCGGGGCTGAGGGCCCGGGGCTGACCGAGACCGCGATGCGGGCCAGCGATGTCCGGGTTCGCATCCCGATGTCGCGGGGGACCGATTCGCTGAATGTCGCGACCGCCGCGGCGCTGGCGTTCTACGAGCGGGTTAGGTTTACCCAGTGAATGAGGAGACGACGCCGTGGGGGACCGGCCTGACCGTGGCGGCATTCGTCGCGGCGATCACCGGCGCCGCGATCGTGGTGCTGAGCCTGGGCATGATCCGGGTGCATCCGCTGGTGGCGATCGTGCTCAACCTCATCGCGGTTGGCGGACTGGCACCCACGCTGTGGGGCTGGCGGCGCATTCCGGTACGGCGGTGGTTCGTCCTGGGCGCCGGCATCGGCGTCGCCGGCGGTTGGGTGACGCTGCTGGCGTTGGTCGCCGCGCAGTAAACGCTTAGCGCTCGCCGCTGGAGCGCACGCCCAGCAGCACGTCTTCCCAGCCGGGCACCGCGGGCTTGGCCTTGGCGCGTCGCGCGCGGGGTGCCGGAGCCGGGCTGGGAGCCGCAGGCGCGGGGGCCGGCGTTTCCTCGACCGGCGCCGGGGCCGGAACCGGCGCGACCGGCTCCTCGAGTTCGAGCTGCGCGACCGCGGCGACCGGCCGCAGGACCGGCCGTTCGAACTTCGGGTCGATCAGCTCGCTGGCGGCGTCGTCGAGCGCAGAGACCGTGCCGCCGTGCGCGCCGGGGCTGAAGCGGAAATGTGCGACGTTATCGGACAAGCCGGCCTGCCATGCCATCTGCACGACCCAGCGGCCGTCGTCGCCGCGCCAGGCGTCCCATTCCGTAGCTTCGGGGCTCAGACCCCTCGCGACGAGGGCGTTGGTGATGGTTTCCTGCAACGTCGTCACGGAAGGCCCGTCGGCGAGCACCGGATGGGCGGCCGACGCCAGCTCCGCAGCCCGGGCGCGCTCCAGCAGCACCGGGTGGGCGAACCGCTCGACCTTGCTGATGTCCATACCGGACGAACTGGCAACCTGCTCGACGGATGCACCCGCACGGATGCGCGCTTGAATATCCCTGGGCCGCAACACGCCTTTGACCTCTTTGTCCCTCAGGGTCTGGCCCAGCGACCGGTCGCCGCGTACGGCGGCGCGCAGTCGGTCGTCGACCTGCAGGGTGAACTTGTCGGCCGGGTCGGGACCTTCACAGATGATGTGCCTGCCGTCGACATCGAGTCCGATCACCCTGAGTTCTCGCATGTCGACCTCCTTGTTCGTCCGGAATTTAACCCAGGCGACGGAATATAACGGTTAGGACACGCCGGGAGACCTCAGAGGCGTTCGACAACCCAGTCCACACACTGCGTCAATGCCGAGACGTCATCAGGCTCGATCGCCGGGAACATCGCGATGCGCAGCTGGTTTCGGCCCAGCTTGCGGTAGGGCTCGGTGTCGACGATGCCGTTGGCGCGCAGCACCTTGGCCACCGCCGCGGCATCCACCGCATCGTCGAAATCGATCGTCCCCACCACCTGCGAACGCAGTGCGGGATCGGTGACGAACGGGGTGGCGTACGACGACGCCTCGGCCCAGGAGTACAGCCGTTGCGAGGAGTCGGCGGTGCGCTTGACCGCCCAGTCCAGCCCGCCGTTGCCGTTGAGCCAGTCGACCTGCTCGGCCATCAGCACCAGCGTGCCGATCGCCGGGGTGTTGTAGGTCTGGTTCTTCAGGCTGTTGTCCACCGCGATCGGCAGCGACAGGAAGTCGGGCACCCAGCGGCCGGCGGCCGCGATCGACTCGATCCGGGCCAGCGCGGCGGGGGAGACGACGGCCAGCCACAGCCCGCCGTCGCTGGCGAAGTTCTTCTGCGGCGCGAAGTAGTAGGCGTCGACGTCGTTGACGTCGACGGGCAGACCGCCCGCGCCGGAGGTGGCGTCGATGAGGACCAGGGCGTCACCCTCAGGCCGGGTGACCGGCACCGCGACGCCGGTCGAGGTCTCGTTGTGCGCCCACGCGACGACGTCGACCGAGGGATCGGACTGCGGTTCGGGGGCGCTGCCCGCATCGGCCTTGATGACGATCGGGTCGTCGATGAACGGGTTGGCCGTGGCGGCCGAGGCGAACTTCGAGGAGAACTCCCCGTAGGTGAGGTGCAGCGAGCGCTTCTCGATCAGGCCGAATGCGGCGGCATCCCAGAACGCGGTCGCGCCGCCGTTGCCCAGAATGACCTCGTAGCCGTCGGGCAGGGAGAAGAACTCACGCAGGCCATCGCGGACCCGCCCGACCAGGTTCTTCACCGGCGCCTGGCGGTGCGAGGTGCCGAACAACGCCGCCGACGCCTGCAGGGCTTGCAGCTGTTCGGGGCGCACCTTCGACGGGCCGCAGCCGAAGCGGCCGTCGGCGGGCTTGAGATCGGCGGGGATGGTCAACTCGTCAGCCATGCCCATAAGCCTAGGAGCCCCAGCGATCGCTTTTCGCACCGAGGCGTTCAGCAAACCCGGAGTAGGGTATGGACAAGTATGCGATACCCGCGGTACTGTTTGGACAACACCCGCCCTAATGTAAACCTCGTTGAGGAGACTGTCATGGCGAGAACCAAGATCATCCGGCGCTGGCGTCGCAACATGGACGTCCAGGACGACATCGCTTACGTCGAGAAGCTGATGACGCTCTCCGAAGGATCGGTGCGGCGCAACTTCAACCCCTACACCGACATCGACTGGGACTCGCCCGAGTTCGCGGTGATCCCCAATGACGAGCGCTGGATCCTGCCCGCGACCGATCCGATCGGGCAGCACCCCTGGTACCAGGCGCAGACCAAGGAGCGCCAGATCGAGATCGGCATGTGGCGTCAGTCCAACGTCGCCAAGGTCGGACTGCACTTCGAGTCGATTCTCATCCGCGGCCTGATGGAGTACGCCTTCTGGACGCCCAACGGCTCGCCGGAGTACCGGTACTGCCTGCACGAGGCGGTCGAAGAGTGCAACCACACGATGATGTTCCAGGAGATGGTCAACCACATCGGTGCCGATGTTCCCGGTATGCCGCGCCTGCTGAAGTGGATCCAGCCGGCCATTCCGCTTGTCGCCGGGCCGCTGCCGATCCCGTTCTGGTTCGGCATTCTCGCCGGCGAAGAACCCATCGACCACACGCAGAAAAACGTTCTGCGCGAAGGCAAGACGCTGCATCCGATCATGGAGCGCGTGATGGCGATCCACGTCGCCGAGGAAGCCCGGCACATCTCGTTCGCCCACGAGTACCTGCGCAAGCGGGTGCCGCACCTGCCGCGGCGCAAGCGGTTCTGGCTGTCGCTGTTCGTGCCGGTGGTGATGCGCGTGCTGTGCTCGGCGATCATCGTGCCGCCGCGCGCGTTCTGGAAGGAGTTCGACATCCCGCGCTCGGTGCGCAAGGAGATTTTCTTCAAGTCGCCGCAATCGCGACAGATGCTGCGCGACATGTTCGGCGATGTCCGGATGCTGGCCCACGACACCGGGTTGATGAACCCGCTGTCGAAGTTGATCTGGCGGATCTGCCGGATCGACGGCCCGCCGAGTCGCTTCCGCAGCGAGCCGGCCCGCCAGCACGTGGTCGCCGTCGCGTAAGCAAAGGACTCACGCCTGTGCCCCACGTCATCACCCAGTCGTGCTGCAGCGACGGGTCCTGCGTCTACGCCTGCCCGGTCAACTGCATCCATCCCAGTCCCGACGAGCCGGGTTTTGCGACCGCCGAGATGCTGTATATCGACCCGGTGGCCTGCGTGGACTGCGGCGCCTGCGTCAGTGCCTGCCCGGTCGGCGCCATCGCGCCCGACAGCAAACTCACCGACAAGCAGCTCCCGTTCATCCCACTCAACGCCGGCTTCTACCCGGAGCAGCCCGCCGGGGTGAAGCTGCCGCCCACCTCCAAGCTCGCCCCGGTGCTGCCCGCGCCGCAGGTGCGCCGCGGCGGAGCGGACCTCACGGTGGCGGTGGTCGGCTCTGGTCCCGCCGGCATGTACGCCGCCGACGAGCTGCTCACCCAGAAGGGCGTGCGCGTCAATGTCTTCGACAAGCTGCCCACCCCGTTCGGGCTGGTGCGCGCCGGCGTCGCCCCCGATCATCAGAACACCAAGGGTGTGACGGGACTGTTCGAGCGGATGAGCCGTCACCCACGCTTCACCTTCTACCTCAATGTGGAAGTAGGACAGCACCTTTCACATGATGAGCTGCTGCAACACCACCACGCCGTGCTCTACACCGTCGGCGCGCCGCACGACCGCAGGCTCGATATCCCCGGGATGGACCTGCCGGGGACCGGCACCGCCACCGAGACCGTGGCCTGGATCAATGGGCATCCCGACTTCGCGGGGCTGACCGTCGACCTGCATCACGAACGCGTCGTGGTGATCGGCAACGGCAATGTCGCCCTCGACGTGGCGCGGGTCCTCACTGCCCATCCCGATGACCTGGCCCGCACCGATATCTCCGATACCGCTCTGCGCGCGCTTCGGGGCTCGGCGGTGCGCGAGGTCGTCGTCGCGGCGCGGCGCGGGCCGATCGATTCGGCGTTCACCCTGCCTGAGCTCATCGGCCTGACGTCGACGGCGGAGGTGGTTCTCGACGCCGACGACCACGCGCTCGTCCAGCAGGATCTGGCCACCGCCACCGACCCGCTGACGGTGGGCAAGCTAGAGATCCTGGCCAAGCTGCCCGTCGCCTCCGAGATCGCGGCGCGACCGCGAATCCGGTTGGCCTACCGGCTGACTCCGCACCGCGTGCTCGGCGCCGAGCGGGTCAGCGGAATCGAGTTCCACCGCACCGGGACCGAGGAGGCGGTGCAGCTCGAGGCCGGGCTGGTGCTGACGTCGATCGGATACCGCGGCGCGCCGATTGCCGGCCTGCCCTTCGACGACGCCGCTGCCGTGGTGCCCAACCGGGACGGCCGGGTGATCGATCCCGTCACCGGTGAGCCGGTCGTGGGCGCGTACGTCGCGGGTTGGATCAAGCGGGGCCCGACGGGCTTCATCGGCACCAACAAATCCTGTGCCATGCAGACCGTCTCGAACCTGGTCGACGATTTCAACGCCGGCCTGCTCGACGACCCTGCCGTGCGACTGACATTGCTGGACAAGCTGATCCGGTCTCGGCAGCCCGCCGTGATCGACGAGGCGGGCTGGCGTGCGATCGATGCCGCCGAGACCGCCCGCGGTGAGGCCGAGGGCCGACCGCGGGTCAAGTTCACCGACGTGGCCGAGATGGTCGCGGTCGCCGCCAGCGCGCCGGAACCTCCGCTGGCCAGGCGACTGCTGGCCGGGCTGCTGCGTTAAGCCTTGTCCCGCAAGTAGTTCAGCACCGCGGCCCAGTCGGGAAACTCGGCGGAGGCGAAGTGGATCCACTCACCCTCGAAGTGCTCGGCACCGTTGTTCGGCCGGTCGTCGACGAGGAAGTCGCCGCGGTTGAGGTCCTTGTGGTGGGTGAGGATGAGCCGCTTGTAGGCAGGCGAATCCTCGTCGGCGCCAAGGTGCTCGTGCACCCACTCGACCTTGTGCTGCCAGCCTGACGGATTGCGCCACGGCGCGGTCGACAGAAGATAGGTATCGAACAGGGTCGAGAGCTCGGTGAAGGCGTCGATCGCGCCGGGCATCGATCGCATCAACGCGAAGATGCCCGGCGCCTCGTCCATTCGGCCGCGGTATTTCTCGACCACGACCGCATCGAGGCCCTCGATGCGATGGCCGAAGTCGACCATCGTGTTGTCGAGGTCGATGTAGAGGATCTTGCGGCGGTTCTGCGTCACCTAAGCATCATGCCTGGCTCATGGCCTGTTGGATCTCCTCGATGCTGACCTCGCGGACCGGTTGGCCCAGCGACCACTGATGTCCGAACGGGTCGACGACCATGCCATAGCGATCGCCCCAGAACTGATCTTCGAGCGGCATCACCACGGTGGCACCCGCGTCGACCGCCTGCTGGAACTTCGTGTCGACGTCGGTGACGGTCAGGTGGATGGTCACCGGTGTGCCGCCGAGTGCGGGCGGGGTGGTCGACTTACCGCCGGACATCTCCGGGAAGTCGTCGTTGAGCATCACCGTGGACCCGTTGATCTCGACGGCGGCGTGGATCAGCTTGCCGTCGGGACGCGGGACCCGGCCGAGCTCGACGGCGCCGAATGCCTTGACATAGAAGTCAATTGCCGCGGGCGCGTCGTCGACGACCAGGTGCGGGATCACTGCGGGTTGTACGTCGATTGCCATGGCGGTCTCCTGTCGTTTCGCGGCGGCCCGGCGGACCGCCTCGGAGGTGTAGACATCACGGGCGAGCAGAACTCATCGCCCATGGGTCATAGAACCATCGGGGACCGACAGAAATGGAGTACGGTTCGGGCTGACACAGGGAGGCCGACGATGACCACCACGACAGTGCCGCGGTCGAGCGCCGCTGAAACCCGGCGGGCGATCTGGAACACGATCCGAGGGTCGTCGGGCAACCTGGTCGAGTGGTACGACGTCTACGTCTACACCGTGTTCGCAACGTATTTCGAGGGCCAGTTCTTCGACGAGTCCGAGAAGAACTCGACGGTGTACGTGTACGCGATCTTCGCGATCACCTTTGTGATGCGCCCCGTCGGATCGTGGTTCTTCGGCCGGTTCGCCGACCGGCACGGCCGACGCGCCGCGCTGACGGTCAGTGTGTCGCTGATGGCACTGTGCTCGTTGATGATTGCGCTGGTGCCGTCGCAAGCGGTGATCGGGATGGCGGCGCCGATCATCCTCGTCGTCGCTCGACTGGTGCAGGGCTTCGCAACCGGCGGCGAGTACGGCACGTCGGCGACCTACATGTCGGAGGCCGCGACCCGGGAGCGCCGCGGGTTCTTCTCGTCGTTCCAGTACGTGACGCTGATCGGCGGGCACGTGCTGGCGCAGTTCACGCTGCTGATCCTGCAGTCGTTCCTCACCGATGACCAGTTGCGCGAATTCGGTTGGCGCATCGCGTTCGCCGTCGGTGGCGTCGCGGCGGTGGTGGTGTTCTGGCTGCGGCGCACCATGGACGAGTCGCTGTCCGAGGACGTCATCGAGGCGGCCAAGGCAGGCGAAGACAGCGGCGCCGGGTCCATGCGGGCGCTGTTGACGCAGTACTGGCGGCCGCTGCTGCTGTGCTTTCTCATCACCCTCGGCGGCACGGTGGCGTTCTACACCTACAGCGTCAACGCGCCGGCGATCGTCAAGACCGCCTTCAAGGGTGAGGGCATGACGGCGACCTGGGTGAACCTGACCGGGCTGATCTTCTTGATGGTGCTTCAGCCGGTGGGCGGGATCATCAGCGACCGGATCGGGCGCAAGCCGATGTTGGTGTTCTTCGGCGTCGGCGGCGTGCTCTACACCTATGTCCTCATCACGTACCTGCCCCAGACACGCTCGCCGCTGGCATCTTTCGCGCTGGTCGCGGTGGGCTATGTGATCCTGACCGGATATACCTCGATCAACGCGCTGGTGAAGTCGGAGCTGTTTCCGGCGCAGGTGCGCGCGCTCGGTGTCGGGGTCGGCTACGCGCTCGCGAACTCCATCTTCGGTGGGACGGCGCCGCTGATCTATCAGGCGGCCAAGGAGCACGGTCAGGTACCGCTGTTCATCGCCTACGTCACGGTCTGTATCGCAGTGTCGCTGGTGGTGTACGTGTTCTTCCTGCGCAACAAGGCCGAGACGTACCTGGATCGCGAACGAGGCTCGGCCTTCGCGCGCTAGACGTGCTTGATCTCGTTCCAGCCCTCGACCGAATCCACCGAGCGCGGCTCGGGCCCCACATAGATCGCCGACGGGCGCACCAGCTTGCCGAGCCGCTTCTGCTCGAGGATGTGGGCGCACCACCCCGCGGTGCGGCCGCAGGTGAACATCGCGGGCATCATCTTGGCCGGGACCTGCGCGAAGTCGAGGATCACCGCGGCCCAGAACTCCACGTTGGTCTCGATGGCCCGGTCCGGACGGCGCTCGCGTAGCTCGGCCAGCGCCGCCTGCTCGAGCGCGATCGCGATCTCGTAGCGCGGTGCCGCCAGCCGCTTGGCCGTGGCACGCAGCACCCGCGCGCGGGGGTCCTCGGCCCGGTAGACCCGGTGACCGAAGCCCATCAACTTCTCGTTGCGATCCAGGACGCCCTTGACCACCGCGCGGGCATCTCCGGCGCGCTCGACCTCTTCGAGCATCGGCAGCACCCGAGCCGGCGCGCCACCGTGCAGGGGACCGCTCATCGCGCCGATCGCACCCGAGAGTGCGGCGGCGACGTCGGCCCCGGTCGAGGCGATCACCCGCGCGGTGAACGTCGAGGCGTTCATGCCGTGCTCGGCCGCCGACACCCAGTAGGCGTCGATCGCCTCGACATGCCGCGGATCGGGGTCGCCCTGCCAGCGGGTCATGAAACGCTCTGTGACAGTGGAGCATTCGTCGATGACGCGTTGCGGCACCGCAGGCTGATAGATGCCGCGTGCGGACTGCGCCACGTAGGACAACGCCATCACGGATGCCCGGGCGAGGTGATCGCGGGCGGTCTCGCCATCGATGTCCAGCAGCGGGGCGTAGCCCCAGATCGGCGCGAGCATCGCCAGGCCGGCTTGGACGTCCACCCGCACATCGCCGGTGTGAATCGGCAGCGGGAACGGCTCGGCGGGCGGCAGGCCGTCACCGAACCGGCCGTCGACCAACAGGGCCCAGGCGTCGCCGAAGGTCACCCGATTGCCGACCAGATCCTCGATGTCGACCCCGCGGTAGCGCAGCGCACCACCGTCTTTATCCGGCTCGGCGATCTCGGTGGTGAAGGCCACCACACCTTCCAGGCCGGGTACGAAATCGTCGGGCACCACAGTCATGTTCTGGATTCTCCCACTCGCCGATCGGGGCCCCGCTACCGGTCGGTAACAGGCGCTCAGCAGCACGCGGCGTACCTTTGATCCGTGGAAATCCCCGATCGAGATCACCTGGCGGCGATGCGCGTGGAGTACGGCTCGGTGGAGAAGGACGGCAGCACCGACCTCGACGCCGACTGGCTCGCCGACGGCTGGCTTGCCTTGCTGCACAGGTGGATCGCCGATGCCGAGGCCGCCGGGATCTCCGAACCCAACGCCATGGTGCTCGCCACCGTCGATGCGGGAAGACCGGTCAGCCGGACGGTGTTGTGCAAAAGCGTGGACGAGACCGGGATCACCTTCTACACGAACTACGACTCCGCCAAGGGCGAGCAACTCGCGGCGACGCCGCACGCCTCGGTGACGTTTCCCTGGTTCGCCCTTGGCAGGCAGGTGCACATTCGCGGTGCGGTGACCAAGGTCACCGCGGAGGAGACCGCCCAGTACTGGGCATGGCGGCCGCGCGGTTCACAGCTGGGCGCGTGGGCGTCGGCGCAATCCCGCCCGATCGGCTCCCGCGAGGAGCTGCTGAGCCAGCTCGCCGAGGTCACCGAACGCTTCGCCGGTGACGAGCACGTCCCGGTGCCGCCGCACTGGGGTGGCTACCGGATCGCCCCCGAGGTCGTCGAGTTCTGGCAGGGCCGGGAGAACCGGGTGCACAACCGGATTCGGGTAACTGAAGGAAGCCGCATCGAGCGGCTTCAGCCCTAGGTGGCGCGGCTTTTCGCCGACACCACCCCACTGAAAACGCCGGACTTCCGGCGGCTGTGGGTGGCCGGCATCGTCACGGTCATCGGGGCCAACCTCACGATCTTCGCCGTCCCCGTCCAGCTGTACGCACTGACGCAGAACTCGGCCTACGTCGGTCTGTCCGGGGTGTTCGCCCTGGTTCCGCTGATCGTGTTCGGTCTCTTGGGTGGCGCGTGGGCCGACGCCATGGACCGGCGCCTGTTGCTGATCATCACCTCCTGCGGGCTGGGGCTGTCCTCGGTCCTGCTGTGGCTGCAGGCCGCGCTCGGGATGAACAACGTGTGGGTGGTGCTGTGTCTGCTGTCGGTGCAGCAGGCGTTCTACGCGATCGACAGTCCCACCCGCTCGGCCGCCATCCCGCGGATGATCCCCGGTGACCAGCTGCCCGCGGCCAACTCGCTGAACTTCACGGTGTTCCAGTTCGGCGCGATCGTCGGCCCGCTGATGGCCGGCGTGATGCTCAAATGGGTCGACCTGTCCACGCTCTACCTGATCGACGCCCTCACCTGTGTGGTGCCCATCTGGGTGGCCTGCCGGCTCGCGCCGATACCGCCATCCAACGGCGGCAGCGGCAAGGGGATCGCGGCTATCCGCGCCGTTTTCGAGGGCTTCCGCTTCCTGTCCGGGAACCGGGTCGTGCTGATGTCCTTCGTCGTCGACCTGATCGCGATGATCTTCGGGATGCCCCGGGCGCTGTTCCCGGAGATGGCGCACCAGAGTTTCGGCGGCCCGATCGAGGGCGGCACCACGATGGCCCTGCTGGCGGCCGCGATGTCGATCGGCGCGGTGGCAGGCGGTGTGTTCTCCGGCTGGTTTCCGCGCATCCGGCGCCAGGGCCTGGCCGTGGTGATCTCGATCGTGGTGTGGGGTCTGGCGATGGTCGGCTTCGGTGTCGCCGGTGGGCTGGCACACGGCGGCACCGGCACGATGCTGTGGATTGCCGTGGCGTTCTTGGCCATTGGCGGCGCCGCGGACATGGTCTCGGCGGCCTTCCGGTCGACCATCCTGCAGCAGGTGGCCTCCGACGATCTGCGTGGCCGGCTGCAGGGGGTGTTCACCGTCGTCGTCGCGGGCGGTCCCCGGCTGGCCGACGCCGCGCACGGCGCGGCCGCCGCGGTGGTCGGAACGACGATCGCCGCCGCGGGTGGGGGAGCGCTCGTGGTGGTCGGTGTACTCATCGCGGCGGCCGCGGTACCGGTGTTTGTTCGCTACCGGGTGCAACCGGCCAACCCGTAGGTCGGGACGTTCCGACTACGATTACTCAGGTGGCCGACGTCATCGCGCAGGCACTGCCTGGGCTGCGCGAACGAAAGAAACAACGAACCCGCGCCATGCTGGTCGATGCAGCAGTGAAGTTGTGCATCGAGCACGGCTACGACAACACCACGGTCGAGCAGATCGCGGCGGCCGCCGAAGTGTCGCCGCGCACCTTCAGTCGTTATTTTCCGACGAAGGACTCGGTGATGATGACCGTGCTCGACGACCTGGTGAACGCCGCGGTGGTCGAGCTGGCCACGATCGGGGACGACGTCCCGCCGCTGACCGCACTGGCCCAGGCCCATACCCAGGCGCTGCGCCGGGTGCCGTCGGGCGATGTCACCGAGCTGACCACTCACCGCCTGGTGCTGATGGTCAACGTCATCTCCTCGTCCAGCGCGCTGCGGCTGGCCGCGGCGGCGACGCGGCTCGTGCCGCTGGTCATCGGGGTGGCCGCTCGCCTCGGCGTCGACCCGAGGGACAAGCAAGTGGCACTGATCGTGTCCCTGTGGGGTGCGATCACCGCGGGTGCGTGGGGTCAGCTGGTGATCGGGCCCGACGACTACGACGACTGTGCGGCGATCATGGCCGAACGGCTCGAGACCGCCTTCGGTGAATTCCTCGATATCGCCGCCATGGAAGTCCGATCGGGGCTACCCTCGACCCCTTGACGTCCGGGGGCTCGCGAGAGGCGAGGGGGGTGGCGCGACGTGGCTGTTGTCGCGAACGCTGCCGCCACCGGCCTACGTGAACTGAAGAAACAACGAACCCGGGCCACCCTGATCGACGCGGCCATCCACCTGTGCATCGAGCAGGGCTACGAGAACACCACCGTCGAGCAGATCGCGGCCGCCGCGGAGATCGCACCGCGCACCTTCAGCCGCTACTTCCCGAGCAAAGAGGCGGTGATCGTCGCCATCCTCGGTGAGGTGGCAAACGATGTGGCCGCCTGTTACGCCGGTCAGCCGACCGACATCACTCAGTACGAGGCCCTGGCCCGCGCCCATCTCGAGGTCTTTCGCAGCACCCAGTACGGCAACCGGGACTCGGTGGCGTTCGAACGGATGCGGCTGTTGCTGACGATCGTGAACTCCGCTCCGGCGATCGGCCTCGGACCGTTCATGTTCCGCGCGGACGGGTTTCACTATGCGGCGGTCGAGGTGGCGGCGCAGCGGATGGGTGTGCCGGCGGGCCACCCGGCCATCCGCATCCTGTTCGACACCTGGGCGGTGGTGATGGGGGTGGCCTGTCACGGTCTGGGCACCGCGGGAGAACCGCCCGTCGAACCCGACATCCTGTGCAACCGAATCGAGTCCGTGTACGGCGTTTTCACCCGGCTCTGGAGGCCGTGACCGACCCCGCGCAAACCCCCCGCAAGCGTGTCGGCAGAATAGCGACTACCTTCACCTAATACGGACGCCTCAGCCGGCGTCGAAGAGCTCAGAAGGGGTTCCTGTGGCCGCAACCGACGAGACCGCCACCCTGAAGTACCCGGGTGGCGAGTTGGATCTCGACATCGTGAAAGCGACGGAGGGGTCTGACGGGATCGCGCTGGGCCCATTGCTGTCCAAGACCGGTTACACGACGTTCGACCAGGGTTTTGTGAACACGGCTTCGACCAAGAGCGCCATCACCTACATCGATGGTGACGCCGGCATCCTGCGATATCGCGGGTACCCGATCGAGCAGCTCGCGGAGAAGTCGACGTT
The DNA here is from genome assembly GCA_004362315.1 of Mycobacterium sp. BK086. GTDB lineage: Bacteria > Actinomycetota > Actinomycetes > Mycobacteriales > Mycobacteriaceae > Mycobacterium. The sequence continues at coordinate 53,640 of SNWL01000004.1, read as the reverse complement.
CATCGAAGTGAGCTACCTGCTGATCTACGGCGAGCTCCCGACCACCGAGCAGCTGGAGAAGTTCACCACCCAGATCCAGCGCCACACCCTGCTGCACGAGGACCTCAAGCGGTTCTTCGATGGCTTCCCCCGTGACGCGCACCCGATGCCGGTGCTGTCCAGCACGGTCAACGCTTTGAGCGCGTACTACCCCGATTCGCTGGACCCGCTGAACAAGAAGCAGGTGGAGCTGTCCACGATTCGGTTGCTGGCCAAGCTGCCGACCATCGCGGCCTATGCGTACAAGAAGTCCGAGGGGCAGCCGTTCCTGTACCCGGACAACTCGCTGACGCTGGTGGAGAACTTCCTGCGGATGACCTTCGGTTTCCCCGCCGAGCCCTACGAGGTGGATCCCGAGATCGTCCGCGCGCTGGACATGCTGCTGATCCTGCACGCCGACCACGAGCAGAACTGCTCGACGTCGACGGTGCGGCTGGTCGGCTCCTCGCAGGCCAACCTGTTCACCTCGATCTCCGGTGGCATCAATGCGCTGTGGGGCCCGCTGCACGGCGGCGCCAACCAGGCGGTGCTGGAGATGCTGGAGAAGATCCGCACCGGTCAGGACGATGTGCAGACCTTCGTCAAGAAGGTCAAGAACAAGGAAGACGGTGTGAAGCTGATGGGCTTCGGGCACCGGGTCTACAAGAACTACGATCCGCGGGCGCGCATCGTCAAGGAGCAGGCCGACAAGATCCTGGGCAAGCTCGGCGGCGACGACGAACTGCTCGACATCGCCAAGCAGCTCGAAGAGATCGCCCTGACCGACGACTTCTTCATCGAGCGCAAGCTGTACCCGAACGTCGACTACTACACCGGCGTGATCTACCGGGCGATGGGCTTCCCGACGCGCATGTTCACCGTGCTGTTCGCGCTCGGCCGGCTGCCGGGCTGGATCGCGCACTGGCGGGAGATGCACGACGAGGGGAGCAGCAAGATCGGCCGTCCGCGCCAGATCTACACCGGCTACACCGAGCGGGACTACGCCCCGATCGACGGCCGCTAACGCTCCTTCTCTTTCGCCCAAACCGACATTTGGGCGAGGACGTTCGAGTGATCTTCACCATTTCGTCGATTTCGACGCTGTCCCCGCTTGACCTCTGAACGGTTGTAGTTTCACAATAGTTGTGTGATTACAACTGTCGGTGAGCTCAGCGCGCGGCGCAAGACGATCATCCTCGCGTCCTGCTGCCTGAGCCTGCTGATCGTGTCGATGGATTCGACGATCGTGAACGTCGCGATCCCCGCGATCCGCACCGACCTGCATGCGTCGGCTCCGCAGATGCAGTGGGTCATCGACATCTACACCCTGGTGCTGGCCTCGCTGTTGATGCTGTCCGGTGCGACCGGCGACCGGTTCGGCCGGCGCCGGGTGTTCCAGATCGGGCTGACCGTCTTCGCGCTGGGATCGCTGCTGTGCAGCCTTGCCCCCGATATCGACACCCTGATCGGCGCCCGGTTCGTCCAGGGTCTCGGCGGATCGATGATGAATCCTGTTGCGCTGTCGATCATTTCGCAGGTCTTCGTTGGTCGTGTCGAGCGTGCCCGCGCGTTGGGCCTGTGGGGCGCAGTGGTCGGCATCTCGATGGCGCTCGGTCCGATCGTGGGCGGCTTCCTGATCCAGGCGATCGGCTGGCGCGCGGTGTTCTGGATCAACCTGCCGATCTGCGCGGCCGCCGTCATCCTCACCGCGATCTTCGTTCCCGAGAGCAAGTCGGCCACCATGCGCGATATCGATCCGGTCGGCCAACTGCTGGCCGTGCTGGCACTGTTCGGTCTGGTGTTCGTGCTCATCGAGGCACCCGGGCTGGGCTGGACGAACCCGCGCATCATCGCGATCGCCGCCGGCGCCGCGGTTGCCCTGGTGGCCTTCCTGCGCTACGAGTCGCGCCGCCGCGATCCCTTCATCGATCTGCGGTTCTTCCGCAGCATTCCGTTCTCCTCGGCTACGGTCACTGCCGTGTGCGCCTTCGCCGCCTGGGGGGCCTTCCTCTTCATGATGTCGCTCTACCTGCAGGGAGAGCGCGGCTACTCGGCCGCCCACACCGGCCTGATCTACCTGCCGATCGCGATCGGTGCGCTGTTCTTCTCGCCGCTGTCGGGCCGCCTCGTCGGCCGGTTCGGCGCCCGCCCGTCGCTGCTGGTGTCCGGTGTCCTGATCACGGCCGCGTCGGTGATGCTGACGTTCCTCAACGCCACCACGCCGATCTGGGTATTGCTGGCGATCTTCGCGGTGTACGGCATCGGCTTCGGGATGATCAACGCACCGATCACCAACGCCGCGGTCAGCGGTATGCCGAGCGACCGCGCCGGCGCCGCCTCTGCGGTGACGTCGACCAGCAGGCAGGTCGGGGTGAGTATCGGTGTGGCACTGTGTGGTTCGGTCGCCGGCTCGGCGATGGCGGTGGCCGGCGTGGACTTCACGGCCGCGGCGCGGCCGCTGTGGTGGGTCAGCATCGGGCTGGGTCTGGTGATCACTGTGCTCGCTGTGGTGTCGACGTCGGGACGGGCCAAGCAGTCCGCGCAGCGGCTGGCCCCGCTGATCGAGCAGGAGCCCGCTCATGTCGGGTAACCCGGTGGCCGACCAGGTGTGGCGGTCGATGTCCAGCCTGGTGCTGGACAACAAGGACGGCTGGCGTCGTGCGGTGGTGGACCGAACGGGCTTGCCGTTCAGCAGGATTCGGATTCTGCGCCGGCTCGCCTCCCAACCGATGACGGTCAAGGAGGTCGCCGAGGCGGCCACCATCGATGCGCCGGCCGCGACGGTGGCGGTCAATGATCTGGAGACGCGCGGGCTGGTGGTCCGGGCGCCCCACCCGGACAACCGGCGCTGCAAGCTGGTGTCGCTGACCGACGCCGGCCGCGACGTCATCGCCGTACTCGACAACACCGACGACCCGGCGCCCCAAGCACTGGCCGCGCTGGACGAGCAGGACCTTCAGGCGTTGCGGGCGATCCTGGCGCGCCTGATCAGCTGAGGTAGCCCTCGACTTCGTCACCGGGCCGCACGCTGGCGTCGCTCGGATCGCCACCGGTCTCGCGCAGCGCTCGACGCTGGCGCAGCAGGTCCCAGCACTGGTCGAGCTCGACCTCGATGGCCCGCAGGCGCGCATGCTCCTCGGACTCGTCGATCTGCCGGTGTACCAATCGTTCACGCAGTTCGCGCTCCTGGGCCACGAGGTCGTGGATGCGCGCGAGGGTTTCGTTGTCTGATGCCACGGCTCCAGTGTGCCCGAGTGTGCGCTCGTCAGAACGGAGAAGCGAGCACAGCGGCGAATTCGGTGCAGAACCAGTCGACATCGGTGCTCGAGAACACCAGCGGCGGGCGGATCTTCAGCACATTGCCGTCCCGGCCGCATACCGAGATCAGCACCCGGCGGTCCCGCATCGCGTTGACCAGAGCCCGCGCGCCCGCCCGGTCCGGCGCGCCGGTATCGCCGATCACCTCGACGCCGACGTACAGGCCGGTGCCACGCACGTCGCCGATGCGCGGATGCCCGGCGCCGAGGGCGACCAGTTCGGTGCGTAACTCGGTGCCCACCTCGGCAGCGTTGCGCATCAGCTTCTCGTCCTCGATGACATCGAGGACGGCCGCGGCGGCGGCCACCGTCACCGGGTTGCCGCCGAACGTGTTGAAGTAGGGCACCCCGCGGGCGAAGGCGTCGAGGATGTCGGCGCGGGCCGCCAGCGCCGCGATCGGCATGCCGTTGCCCATAGGTTTGCCCATCGTCACCAGGTCGGGGACGACGCCGTGGCGCACGAAGCCCCACATCGCGTCGCCGGTGCGGGCGAACCCGGGCTGGACCTCATCGGCGATGAACACCCCGCCCGCGCGGTGAACGGCCTGCACCGCGGGAGCCAGCACCGAGGGATCGGGATAGATGCCGTCGGACGAGAAGATGGTGTCGACGATCAGCGCGGAGAATCCGGCACCGGAAGCCTTGAGGTCGGCAATCGCGGCGACGACGTCTTCGGTGAAGCGGGTCGCCAGTTCGTCTGCCGGGATCCGGTAGCTGTCCGGCGGTGGGATCGCGCGGACGTGTTCGCCGAGCGCCGTCGCCCCGCCGATCGACGGCGAGATGGCAGTGACCGCGGCGGTATTGCCGTGGTAGGCGTCGCTGGTGACGATGACACCTGTTGCACCCGTGTGCATTTCGGCCACCCGCAGGGCCAGGTCGTTGACCTCCGAACCGGTGCAGGCGTACATCACCTGATCGATCTGTTCGGGCATCGTGTCGAGCAGCCGCTGGCTGTAGTCGACGATGCCCCCGTGCAGGTAGCGGGTATGGGTGTTCAGGGTGGAGAGCTGCCTGCTGACGGCCTCCACCACGTGCGGGTGGCAGTGGCCGACGCTGGCGACGTTGTTGTAGGCGTCGAGATAGCAGGCGCCGTCGGCATCGTAGAGCCGAGTGCCCTCGCCGCGGACCAGGTGCACCGGCCGCTGATAGAACAGCCGGTAGGCCGGGCCCAGCATGCGGTCACGGGCCGCGATCAACGATTCGGTGGCGGGATCGACCGGCTGATCCGCGGAGTAGCTGTTGGAATCCATGATGTTCGAGAAACTCATAGCGCTACTCCTTCGCCTCGTTGACGCGACCCGTGACTGCCACTAGCGTTCGTGTGCTTCTTCGAGCACCGTCCGGCCCAGCTCCGAATACCGCTGCGGCGACGTGTATTTCAACACCACCGCCAGCACGATGCCGCCGATGCCGACCACACCCACCACCCAGGGGATCGCGGCGAAGACCCAGTCGGAAGCCGCGGTGCCCGCGGCGAACGACGCGTTCTTGGCCAGCAGGTAGATCACGTAGAGCATGCCCAGCCCGCCCAGCAGCGGCGCCAGGAAGGTGCGGAACCAGTTGGCCGTCTCCGGGTGGTTCTTGCTGACGTGGAAGTAGGCGATCACCGAGAACGCGGCCAGCGCCTGTACCAGCATGATCGCGGTGGTACCGAGCAGCGCCATCAGCCCGTACAGGCCGGTGTAGGGATCGCGTCCGGTGAGCGCGAAGAACAGCACCACGACCGTGGCGAAGCCGGTCTGGACGAATCCGGCGATGTGCGGCGACCCATGCGACGGGTGGGTGGCGCCCAGCGTCTTGCGCATGCCCGGGATGACGTTCTCACGGCCGATCGCGTAGATGTAGCGGGCGGCGCAGTTGTGGAACGCCATGCCGCAGGCGAACGATCCGGTCATCAGCAGGATCTTGAACAGGTCCACGGCCCAGGTACCCAGATGTGCACCGACCGGGCCGAAGAAGATGTCACCGGCAGTCGTCGAATCCTGGGCTAGCGCAACGGCATTCTGCGGGCCGGTGCCCACGATCGCCAGCCACGAGATGATGACGTAGAAGACGCCGATTCCGATCACCGAGCTGACCACCGCGATCGGGATGATCTTCTTGGGGTTCTTGGACTCCTCGCCGTACATCGCGGCGGACTCGAAACCGACCCACGACCAGAACGCGAAGAACAGGCCGATGCCTGCCGACCCGGCCACCGTGATCATGCTGCCGTCGGCGCCGGCCACCGCACCGGAGAGATTCTGAAATGCGTTGAGCGGGTTCAGCGATCCCCACGACCAGCCCTGCGGGCCGCCGCCGGTGAACAGCACCGACAACGCCATCAGCGCGAGCATCACGATCTCGGTGATCAGGAAGACCCCGAGCACCCGGGCGGCGACGTTGATGTCGAAGTAGGTCAGTAGCGCATTGATGGCCAGCATCGCGATGGCGAACACGATCCACGGAATGTTCACGTGGAAAAGGGAATTGAAGGTGTCATTGCCGAAGAAGGCGAAGATGCCGATCAGTGATGCCTCGAACACCATGTAAGCCATGGCGGTCAGGAAGCCTGCGCCGAGTCCGGCGATGCGGCCCAGACCGTGCGAGATGTAGCCGTAGAACGCGCCGGTGGCGGTGATGTGCTTGCTCATCGCGGCATAGCCGATCGCGAACAGCGTCAACACGATGGTGGCGACGAAGTACCCGGCGGGCGCGTAGACGCCGTTGCCGAATCCGACCGCGATCGGCACGTTGCCGACCATGGCGGTGATCGGCGCGGCGGTGGCGACGGCCATGAACAGCACGCCGATCAGGCCGACGGCATTGGGCTTGAGCCGCTGCACGGTTTCGGTCTTGCCACCCGTACCCGCGGGGGCGGGCGGATCGATGATGTCGCTCATAGTGTGAATATCCCATCTCGAGCGTGACTGGTGGTCGCGCCTGTTTTTGGTCTGGTTTGGCCCGGTTGCTGGTGCACCCGGGGAGCGAGGGCGATGTCGACGACGGCTCTGTGGTGCGACGACGACATTGTTACTCCCGCCAGATCGCCTGGTCAACAGGAACAATGGAGTGAATGCCGGCCGAATGTTTCGATCGTGTTTCCCAATCCTTTGGTAGGAAACAGCCGCGTTAAAACTGCCGATTTGGTCTGCTCGGTGCGCCATTATGGTCCACACTTGTCGCATGCCGGGACTGCCGCCGACTCATGAGTTCTTCGCGCGTGCAGCGCTGTCGGCCTATGGCCGTGACGGCGAGACACCGCTGCGGCTGCTCAGCCTGTCCGAGAACGCCACCTACCTGGTCGACGACGACGAGCCGATCGTGCTGCGTGTGCACCGGCCCGGCTACCACTCACTGGAGGCGATTCGCTCCGAGCTGGCGTGGATGCAGGCACTACGCGCCGAGACCTCGGTCGCCACACCGGAGTTGATCGCGGCCCGGGACGGGACCGACGTCGTGGTCGCCGAGTTCGACGGCGGCGCGCTGCACGTCGACGCAGTGACGTTCGTCGAGGGCTGTACCGCCGAGGAGGATCCCGAGGCCGTCGGGTTCGACGAGCTCGGCCGGCTCACCGCCGTCATGCACTCCCATGCGAGGAACTGGACCTTCCCTGCCGACTTCACCCGCTTCCGCTGGGACCTCGAGACGATCCTCGGTCCGCAGGCCCGCTGGGGCAATTGGCGCCTTGCTCCGGGTCTCACCGACGACGATCGGGCCCTGATCCAGCGTGCGGTCGACGACATCACCGCCAGGCTGACCGAATTCGGCTGCGGGCCGGACCGATTCGGGCTCGTGCACGCCGACCTCCGCCTGGCGAATCTGATGGTCGACCCCACCGATGTGGCAGCCGGTATCACCGTCATCGACTTCGACGACTGTGGCTGGTCGTGGTATCTCGCCGACCTCGGGGCGGCGGTGTCGTTCATCGAGGACACCCCGGCCGGTGAACGCATCATCGCCGAATGGCTCACCGGCTATTTCGAAGCCGGATCGTTCCCGGCCGAGGACCTGGCGTTGATCCCGTCGTTCGTGATGATGCGACGGATCATGCTCACCGCCTGGATCGCGTCGCACCATGACGCCGACGCGGCGATCGGCGTCGGTGAGCAGTTCGCGCCGAACACCGCTCGGCTCGCCCAACGTTATCTGGAAGACCCCACGTGGCTAAAGGATGCGATAGCAGAAGGGATTGCGCGTGTTTGATCTGCAGTCGACCGCGGTCGTGGTGACCGGTGGTAGCAAGGGCATCGGGCGGGGGATCGCCGCGGTGTTCGCCACGGCCGGAGCCAACGTGGCGATCGCCGCGCGATCCGCGGCCGAACTCGACGCCGCGGTGGCCGATCTCGACGCATTGGGTACCGGGAAGGTGATCGGCGTGCAGACCGATGTCGCCGATCCGATGTCCTGCGCCAACCTGGCGGCAGCGGCCGTCGACGCCTTCGGCGGCATCGACGTCGTCTGTGCCAATGCCGGTATCTTTCCCGACGCGCCGCTGGCCACCATGACCCCGGCGCAATTGTCGGAAGTTCTCGACGTCAACGTCAAGGGCAATGTGTTCACCGTGCAGGCCTGCCTGGACGCGCTCATCGCATCCGGGCGCGGCCGGGTGATCCTGACGTCGTCGATCACCGGGCCGATCACCGGGTTCCCGGGCTGGTCGCACTACGGCGCGTCGAAGTCGGCACAACTGGGCTTCATGCGCACCGCCGCAATCGAATTGGCTCCGCACGGCATCACCGTCAACGCGGTGCTGCCGGGCAACATCTACACCGAGGGCCTGTACGACAAGGGTGAGGAGTACATCGCGGGCATGACCGCGGCGATCCCGGCGGGCACGTTGGGCAAGCCGGAGGACATCGGTCATCTCGCCGCGTTCCTGGCCACGGTCGAGGCCGGCTACATCACCGGACAGGCCATCGCGGTCGACGGCGGCCAGGTGCTGCCCGAATCGCCGGATGCGGTGCGCCCCTAGTCCGATGGAGGAGTCGGAGGGGGGACCGATTGCCGAGGATGTGCGGCGACGCATCCTCTCCATGCTGGCGCAGGGCACCCTGCGGCCAGGATCGCGGCTGGGTACCGAGCGCGAGATGGCCGATCGCTTCGAGGTCTCCCGGTCCACCCTGCGCAGCGCGCTGCTGCCGTTGAGCCGGGCCGGCGTGCTGGAGCGCCGAACCGGCCGCAACGGTGGCACATTCGTGCGGGCCGATGTGGTGGAACGCAATGCCGCCGAATTGGCCGGGCTCCCAGCGAGGTTGCGCAGTGGCGGGCACACCAGTGCGACCCGCGTGCTGGCCACCGATCGCAGGCCGCCCACTCCGGCAGAGGCCGCGGCACTGGAAATCGACGATCGCCGAGAGGTTTTCGCGATCCGCAGGCTGCGCTACGCCGACGGGGTACCGCTGTCGGTGGACTTCTCCTGCTTCGTTGCCGATCACGTCGTCGATCTGCTGGAACAACCACTCGGCGGCTCGCTCTACGAGTTGTTCGCCGTCCGCTACGGCCTGGTGCCCGCCACGTCCAGCGAGACCATCGAGGTGGTCAGCGCCAGCCCGCGTGAGGCGCAGTGGCTCGGCGTCGCGCACCGGCGCCCGCTGGTGGCGATTACCCGGGTCACCCGCGACGCCGCCGATCGGCCGTTCGAGTACGCCTACGACCTGTTCCGGGCCGACCGGGTGCGGTTGACCGCGACAACCTCGACGGTCACCGCGCGGGAACGCAGGGGCACCGATGGTCGGGTAGAACGCTCGGTCAGCAGCGCCTGACCGGCTAGGGTGAGTGCGTGACCAAACCCGTGATCGAATTCCCCGACGGCCCGGCACCCACCGAACTGGTCATCAAAGACCTGGTGGTGGGCGATGGCGACGAAGCCAAGCCCGGTGCTGTCGTGGATGTCCACTACGTGGGTGTCGAGTACGACACCGGTGAAGAGTTCGACAGCTCGTGGAACCGCGGGGAGTCCATCTCCTTCCCGTTGCGTGGGCTGATCCAGGGCTGGCAGGACGGCATCCCGGGCATGAAGGTGGGCGGCCGTCGGCAGCTGACCATTCCGCCCGAGCAGGCCTACGGTCCGGCCGGTGGCGGACATCAGCTGTCCGGCAAGACGCTCATCTTCATCATCGATCTGCTGGCCACCCGCTAGCTCGACGTGCGGGCTGCTCCGCCGGCATGTGTAATGCCTCTGTGAGCAGCCAACCACGCAGTGCGATCCTCACCGGCGCGTCCGGCGGGATCGGTTCGGCGATCGCGGCGATGCTGCGCGAGGAGGGTTTCGCGACCACGCTCGTCGGTCGTGATCCGGACAAGCTTTCGGCGGTGGCGTCATCGCTGCCGGACGGGCCGCCCGTACACACGCTGTCGGGATCGCTGGCTGATGACGGGTTCCTCGACCGGATCGTCGACGAGCACACCGCGCGGCACGGCACGCTAGACCTGCTGGTCAACAATGCCGGCGTGGCGGGTGCTCGCCCGGTCGGTGAGATCACCGCGGAGTTTTTGGACGAGCAGCTCGCCGTGAACCTGCGCGCCGTCATCATGCTGACGAGCAAATGTCTGCCAATTCTCAAAGAGGCTGTGCAGGAGCGCAAGTCGGCGCAGGTGGTCAACATTGCGTCGAACGCGGGCAAGCGCGGCGAGGCCGGGCTGGCGTCGTATTCGGCGACGAAGTTCGGCGTCGTCGGGTTCACCGAGTCATTGCACGACGAGTTGTCCACCTCCGGGATCAAGGCCACCGCGATCTGTCCGGGCCTGGTTAACACCCCGATGGCCGACGGGTATCGCGACACCGTCGGTTCCGACGAGATGATTGCCCCCGCCGATATCGCCGAGGCGATCCGGATGACCATCCGGGTGTCTCGCAGCTGTGTGGTGCCCGAGATCGTGTTGCTGCGCCCGATCGAATGGCTGCAACCACCCGGTGCCTAACTCGGCACGTAGCCCAATGCCGGATCGACGACATTGTGCAGCTGCTCGCCGCGCCGCCAGCGCGCCAGGTTGTCGGTGAACACTGCCATCATGTCGATCTCGAACCCGATGTAGTCCCCCGACATATGCGGGGAGACAAGCACATTGGGCATCGACCATAACGGCGAGTCCACCGGCAGCGGTTCGACCTCGAACACGTCCAGTGCCGCGCCGGCGATGGTCCCGGACGTCAGCGCTTCGACCAGATCCGCCTCGACGACCGTCGGCCCGCGACCGACGTTGACCAGGAATCCGCGTGCTCCCAGCGCCCTGAGCACCTCGGCGCCGACCAGTGCGGTGGTCGCAGGCGTCAGCGGTGCGGCCAGGACCAGAAGATCCACCTCCGCGGCCACCGCGACCAGATCGGAGTCACGGCCGACGAGGGTCACGTCGACGTCGAGGCGCTGTAGCCGCTCGGCGATCGCCCGGCCGATCGAGCCGGTGCCCACCACGGCGGCGGGGGTACCGGCCAGCCGCCCGGTGGTCCGGTACTGCCAGCGGTGGTCGCGCTGCAAAGCCAAGGTGTCGGCAAGGCCCTTGACGTGGCTGAGCACCGCGGCGACCACCCACTCCGAGATCGGGATGTCGAACACCCCACGAGAGTTGGTCAGGGTGACCGCCGCCAGCTCGGGGCAGATCAACCTGTTGACCCCCACCGAGGCGGCGTGCACCCAGCGCAGCGTGCTGGTTCGGCGCAACAGCGCACCCAGCTCGGCGAAGCGGTGGTCCCAGATGTACAGCACCTGTGCGCCTGCCAACTGTTGGTCGGTGGGTGTCGCGCCGACTTCGACCACCTCGACGTCGGCAGGAATCAATTCCAGCGGGGGCGGGGGCAATTCGGGGTCGGGCTCGGTGAGGACCAGCACGACGGGGCGCTGAATGGTGTTGATTTCGCTAGGCTATCTCCAGACGAAGCGAGGTGCAGGATGGACGCTGACAGTGCGTTCCTCGACCCGGACGCCGCCGAGCCGGTCATCGCCGATCCGATCGAGTCACGGGCCCACCGCAAGCGCCGACTGGCGTTGGCCTACCGGGTTTTCGGCGCGATGGGGTGGGGCTCGCTGGGCGACGGGCACATCTCGGCGCGTGACCCCGAATACCTCGACAGTTTCTGGCTCGGACGCTACGGGGTGCCGTTCCGGTTCATGACCCCCGAGGATCTGGTCCTGGTACATGCCGACGGCACGGTCGAGGGCGGGGGCCACATCAATGTCGCCGCCTACTACATCCACGCCCCGGTACACGAGGCCCGTCCCGACGTCATCGCCGCCGCGCACTGCCACACCCCTTACGGCACACCGTTTTCGGCGGAGGTGACCAAGCTGACCCCGATCTCGCAGGAAGCGTGTGCGTTCTTCGACGATCACGAGATCTTCGACGACGAGGAAGTCAACATCGGCTCCACCGACGGCGGTAAACGCATCGCGGCCGCCATCGGCGAATGTAGGGCGGCGATCCTGCGCAATCACGGGCTGCTCACCGTGGGGGAATCGGTCGACGCCGCCGTCGGCTACTTCCTGCTGATGGAGCGCTGCGCCGAGGTACAGGTCAAGGCGCGGCACGCGAAGCCGATCAGCGCCGAGGCCGCGCGACGGGTGCACGACATGTACGACGAGCTCGCGGCCTGGCAGGTATTCCAGTGGGCGCAAAGGACATACGTGCCGGACGCGAGCTGATGGTCAGCCGCCCGCCACCATCAGGCTCAGCAGATCGAACACCACCGTCGCCGCCGCGATCGATGTGATCTCGGCATGATCGTAGGCCGGCGCGACCTCCACGACGTCCGCGCCGACCACGTGGAGCCCGTCCAGCTTGCGGAGCATCCGCAGCAGTTCCCGTGAGGTCAGGCCGCCCGATTCCGGGGTGCCGGTTCCTGGTGCGAAAGCCGGGTCGAGGACGTCGATGTCGATCGAGAGGTACACCGGCAGATCGTCGACGCGGCGGGCGACGACGTCGACGGCAGCCTCGACACCCATGACGTCGAGGTCGCCGGCCCGGATGATGCGAAAGCCCATCCTGGCGTCGTCCTCGAGGTCCATCCGGTCGTAGATCGGGCCGCGGATGCCGACGTGGATCGAATGGTCTTCGACCAGCAGGCCCTCCTCGAACGCCCGGCGGAACGGCGTGCCGTGGGTGACCGGAGCGTTGAAGTAGGTGTCCCAGGTGTCCAGATGAGCGTCGAAGTGCACCAGGGCAATTGGTCCGTGCACGGCATGCAGCGCACGCAGGTTCGGCAGCGCGACGGTGTGGTCACCGCCGATCGCGACGAACCTGCGCCCGCGGGCGCCGATGATGTCGCGCATGCCATTCTCGATCTGGGTGCAGGCTTCCGGGATGTCGAACGGAGTGATGGTGACGTCGCCGGCATCGACGATCTGCATGGCTTCCAGTGGCGCGACGCCGAATTCGACGTGGTAGCCGGGACGCAGGGTGCGAGCCGCTTGGCGGACGGCCATCGGCCCGAACCGAGCCCCCGGGCGGTAGGACGTGCCGCCGTCGAAAGGCAAACCCACGACGGCGATGTCGTAGTCGCCGACCTCGTGGATATCGGCGATGCGGGCGAACGTGCCCTTGCCGGCGTAGCGGGGGACCTGCGTCGACGGCAGCGCGCCGATGGGCGGCTCGGCCATCAGTGGTGGTGATGCGGTCGGGGGCTGCCTTCGCCACGGCGGCGGGCCTCTTCGCCCTCGGCGATCAGCCGGAGCTGTTCATCGACTTCGCGCCCGGCCAGCAAGGGTTTCATCGGATCCCACGTCGTGCCTTCGGCTTTGTCCTTGCGGCGTCGCGCGATCGCCGACACCACCTCCAGGATCACCCGATTGCCGAGCAGTGCGGTGATGTCGGCGTGGTCGTACGGGGGTGCCACCTCGACGACGTCCACGCCGAGGACCGGAAGCTCGTAGCAGATCCGCCGGACCGCGTCGAGCAGCTCCCGGGCCGAGAAGCCGCCCGGCTCAGGTGTTCCGGTGCCCGGCGCGTGCCCGGGATCGCACACGTCGATGTCCACCGACAGGAATACGCCCTCGCAGTCCGAGGTGGCGATGTCGAATGCCTCGGTCAGGCAGGTCTCCAGACCGCGCGCGACGATCTCGGTCATCTCGTAGGATCGCAGGCCGTGCGCCGCCATCCACTGCAGGACCGGCTCGTCAGGCCAGTAGCCGCGCAATCCCAACTGCAAGAACCGGTCTCCGCGCAGCGCACCGGATTCGATGAGCCTGCGCATCGGGGTGCCGTGCCCGATGAGTGAGCCGTTGTGAATATCCCCGGTGTCGGCGTGGGCGTCGAAGTGGATCATCGAGACCTTGCCGAACCCGTGGTGGCGGGCCACCCCGGTGTGGTCGGGCCAGGCGATCGTGTGGTCGCCGCCGAGGATGATCGGGATCGCGCCCGCCGCGCTGATCTTGTACACATCCTCTTCGATCAGCTGCACGGCCTGTTCGATATTGCCGCTGTAGAGCATCACGTCGCCGGCGTCGTAGACCTTCAGGTCTTTGAGGCCGTCGACCCGCAGCGCCAGGCTGGGGCGCGAACCGTCCTGCGGTAGATAGCAGGCCTGGCGCAGGGCCGACGGTCCGAACCGCGCGCCGGAGCGGTAATTCGTGCCGCCGTCGAGCGGGGCGCCGAGGATGACGATATCGGCGTCGGCATAACTGGACGGGTCGGTGAGATCGCAGCGGGGGACACCGAGAAACGTGATGTCGGGCCCGAAGAGGACTCCTGCCATGTGCGTTGCCTTTCGTTAGTCAGGTGTCGTGCAGGGCGATGACGGCGGTGAAGGCGTGCCGAAGGGTGGCGCGGATCCGCCGCTTGTCCACCGGCCCCAGCGGGCGGTACAGATTGTCGATCTCCAGGCCTGCCATCACCGCCATCACGGTGCGGGAGTCGAGTTCGGGCTGGCGCGAGCCGAGCTCACGAAACAACCGGCTCAGTGCGGGAATCATTGCCGCATACCAGGCTTCGAACATCGGCCGCAGGCGCTCGTCGCGGCTGGCCTCGGTGACCAGTTCGTAGCGGGTGACGATGGCGCCGCGCGGTGTGCTGAACCCGTCGATGATCATGTCGGCGACCAGATCGGCGAGCTGCTCGGGTGACATCGACGGTTCGAGACGCTCCGCGGTACGCACGACGCGGTCGATCTCGCGATCCGACAGTTGGGCGAACGCCTGCGCGATCAGATCGGACTTGTCGTCGAAGTAGTAGCTCAGGGCGCCCAGCGGGATCTGAGCCTGATTGGCCACCAGGCGCATCGACAGACCCGCGAGGCCGACCTGAGCCATCACCTCGATCGCGGCGTCGATGATCTCGGTACGGCGCGCCGCACCACGGGCGGTGGTGCCCGCCGTCATCCCTGATGCTTCAGGGCGGAGAAGTCGGTATCCCACATCCAGGCGGGCTGACTCTGCCAGCCGGAGTAGCCCTTTCGGGCCGCGACAGTGTTGTACAGATCGGACAGGTTGATCCAGCAGAAGGAATCCCGGTAAGCCTTGGCCGCGTCGACGTAGAGAGCCTGCGACTTCGCCGCGTCGGGCTCGGCACTGCCGGCGTCCAGGAGCTTGTCGGCCTCCGGAACCGAGCAGCCCTGAATGTTGACCGGTGCGTTGGTGTACTGGTAGATCCGCGACCAGGTGTCGGGATGCGCGGCGTCAGGATTGAACGAGGCGAGCATCAGATCCGGTCGCTGGTCCGGGTTTTGGGGCAGGGCGAAGAGCTGGGCCAGCGGAAAATCGCGGACGGTCGCCTTGAACCCGGCTCCCTGCAGGATCACCTGGATCTGGTTGGACAGGTCCTGCAGGCTGCTGTCGCCGGACGGATAGCCGATCGAGACATCACCACCGGCCTTGCCGAGCGCGGCCAGCTTCGAGGGGTCATAGTCGTGCTTGTCGGGAACCGCGCCGTCGGGCAGCATTCCGATCGGATAGAACTGGGTGGATGGGGCGCCTTGCGCACCGAATGCCTGTGTGGTCAAGGCGGTTTGGTCAAGACCGGCGCTCAACGCGGCCCTCGCTTCGCGGGAAGCGAAGACCGGGGAACTCGGACTGACCATCACCAGCGCCTTGACCAACGCCTTTTCCTGAAGAACCTCGGTGTCCGGGCCCGCGCTCAGCGCTTCGTAGTCGCCCTTGGACAATCCGTGCAGGACCATGTCCAGCTGGCCGTTGCCGAGCTCGAGGCGCTGCACCGCCGAGGCGGTGATCACCGGCATCTGCACCGAGGTGATCTGGCCGGCCGTGCCCCAGTAGTTCTTGTTCGCGCTCATCGTGTAGTGGCTGGCCGGTACCGCCTCGGTCAGTTCGTAGGGCCCGGTGCCCGCGGTGTGCGACGCCAGCCAGGCCGACGCGTGATCGTTGCCGGTGGCGTGCTGGGCGACCGCGGTCGGGCTGGTCATCAGCGGTCCGTAGGGCGAGGCGAGGTAATCCAGAAACGGCGCAACGGGTTTGGTGAGAGTGACGACGAAAGTGTGCGGATCCGGCGTCTGCATGTCCTTGACGTCGGCCAGCATGTAGGCCGGCCCGCCGGCCATGTCGACGCGCCGCTGGAAGCTGGCCTTGGCGGCCGCGGAGTCGAACGGTGTGCCGTCGGAGAACTTGACGCCGTCGCGCAGGGTGAAGGTGTAGGTCAGCCCGTCGGGGGTGACGTCCCACTTGGTGGCCAGCAGCGGTGCGATCTTCGTCGACCCCGGTGCGTACTGCAGTAGCCCCTGGTAGGCCGACGTCATGATCAGCAGACCCTCGGGCTGATAGAAGGTGTCGGGGTCCAGCGGCGGCGGATCGGACATCAGGGGAGTGCGCACCGTGGACGCGGCTCCCGCGGCATCGTTGGTGTTGTTGGTCTTTCCCGAACAGGCGGTGCCGGCCAGCAACAGCGCGGCGATCGCCAGGGGTGCGATTCCCGACCTGAGTTTCATGCGACGAGTCTCGGGGCAGCTGATTTCGGCGGTGTGACATGGCGGTTACCACCTTGTACGAACGTCCAAGATTTGGACGATTGACCTAGAAATGCCCGCTGCGGAGCCTTACCCTCGGCGAAGCACAGCCGAAATCCGAAGGGAGCAAGCACAATGCCCGCTACGCCACGTGCGTTCGATCTCACCGGACAGGTGGCCTTGGTCACCGGGTCGAGCAGCGAGATCGGCATCGGCTTTGCCTCGGCCCGGTTGTTGGGCCAACTCGGCGCCGCGGTGATGGTGACGGGGACGACCGAGCGGGTCCACCAGCGTGCCGAGGAACTCACGGCCGAGGGTATCCAGTCTGCAGCGCACATCGCCGACCTGTTCGACCGTGACGCGGCCGCCGGGCTGGTCGAGGCCGCCATTGCGGCGTTCGGCAAGCTCGACATCCTGGTGAACAATGCCGGCCTGGCGTCGGTGTACAGCCCCGAGGAACCGAACCCGTTGATGGTGATGACCGACGAGGAGTGGTCACTTGCCTTGCGGCGCAACCTCGATAGTGCGTTCTACGTCACCCGCGCGGCATTGCCGGGGATGGTCGAGCGCAACTACGGCCGCGTCGTCAACGTGGGATCGACGGCCGGTGTGCTGACCGCATACGCCGGCGATGTCGGGTATCACACCGCCAAGGCCGCGATGCTGGGGATGACCCGGTCCCTGGCCGTCGACTACGCCAAGACCGGGATCACCGCCAACCTGGTACTGCCGGGCTGGATCGCCACGGCGGCCCAGCTGCCGTCGGAGGTCGCTGCGGGAAACGCCACGCCGATCGGCCGGTCGGCCAGCGCCGACGAGGTCGCCTCCGGGGTGGCCTATCTGGCCACGCCGGGCGCGTCCTACGTCACCGGCACCACGCTGATCATCGACGGTGGTAATGCCATCTGCGGGGCCACCCCCGCTGCTTAGTGTGGCGCGGGCAGCCGCAGCACCAGGCGCGCACCGCCGAGTGCACTGTCCTCCAATGCGGCTGTGCCGCCGTGCAGTTCGGCCTGCTGAGCTACCAGTGCCAGACCGAGCCCGGAGCCGGAGTGCGACGCGGTCGACCCGCGGGCGAAGCGCTCGAAGACCGCCGTGCGTTCGGCCTCCGGTAGCCCGGAGCCGTTGTCGTCCACGGCGATCTGGACGCCCTCTCGCGAGCTGACCGCCGACAATACAACGCGAGTCGCGCCGCCGTGCTTGACCGCGTTGGCGATCGCGTTGTCCACCGCCAGCCGGAGCCCCGCGGGCAGGCCGATGATGATGCATGTGGGGGAGGGCGCCAGCGACACCTCGAGGTCGGGGTACACCCGCATCGCGTCGTGCGCGGCCCGGTCGAGCAGCTCGGTGATGTCGACCGGCACCTGGTCGGCCTCGGTCGAAAGTTCGCCCTGGGCAAGGCGTTCCAGCGCGCCGAGGGTGGCCTCGATGCGGTTCTGGGTACGGGTGACGTCGCCGAGCAGTTCCGCGCGCTGCTCGTCGGTCACGTCCAGGGTGGCCAGGATCTCGATGTTGGTGCGCATGGCGGTCAACGGCGTGCGCAGCTCATGGGCTGACACCGCGGCGAAGTCGCGTGCCGAAGCCAGCGCGGCCTGGGTGCGCTCCTGCTCGGTCCAGATGCGTTCCAGCAGATCCCTGATCGCCTCGCCGATCTCCACCGCCTCGGTGGCACCGCCGATTTCGAGATCGGGCGCCTTGTCACCGGCCTGGATCTCCCGGGTCTGGGCGGCCAGTCGCCGCAACGGCCGCACCGCGAATGTGGCCAGCGCCCAGCCGAGCAGGGCGGCCGCGCAGACGGCGAACACACAGATCACCAACACCCGCCGATGCAGATTGTTGGTGTCGGCGATGGTGTCGTCAAAGGTCGCGCCGACCTCCAGCGAGGTGGCTTCCGGGTAGGCGAGTTCGACCGTGCGCACCCGGTAGCGGACACCGCCGACCTCGGCTGTGCCGTAGTCGGAATCCAGCCGCGGCAGCACGACATCGGAGTTGGACCGGACGGTGTCCCCGCGGCGCACGGTGATCACCACGTCCTGATCGTTGGGCGACGGCGGGATCTGGTCGAGCCCGCGAGGCACGAACGGGACCGCGAAACCCGCCGCCTCGTCGAGCCGGCGGTCGAGCCGTTCCAGACGGTCGTTGGTGATACCGATCCAGACGATGGTGCCGACAATGGTCACCACGATCGCCGCGCCGATCGCCGTCGCGAAGGCCACCCTGGTCCGCAGAGACGGCGTGCGGCGAAAGACCCGCGCGAGCTTCACGGGGTCACTGGGTGCGTAATACGAAGCCCACGCCGCGCACGGTGTGCAGCAGTCGGGGCGCGCCGCCGGCTTCCAGCTTGCGGCGCAGGTAGCCGATGAAGACGTCGACGACGTTGGTGTCGGCGGCGAAGTCGTAGCCCCACACCAGTTCGAGCAACTGGGCGCGGGACAGCACTGCCGTCTTGTGCTCGGCCAGCACGGCCAGCAGATCGAACTCGCGCTTGGTCAGGTCGACGTCGACGCCGTTGACCCTGGCCCGCCGGCCGGGGATGTCGACCTCGAGCGGGCCGACCTGAATGGTCTCCGAGGAGAACGTGGCCGTCGCGCCCCGCCGCCGGAGCAGGGCCTTCACCCGGGCCACCAGCTCGGCCAGCACGAACGGTTTGACCAGGTAGTCGTCGGCCCCGGCTTCCAGACCGGCGACCCGGTCGTCCACCGAACTGCGGGCCGAGAGCACACAGACCGGCACGTCGTTGTCCATCGCACGCAGCGCGGTCACCACGCTCACGCCGTCCAGCACCGGCATGTTGATGTCGAGGATGATCGCGTCGGGTCTGGTCTCGGTGGCCGAGCGCAGGGCTTCGGCGCCGTCGACGGCGGTGGCCACCTCGAATCCGGAGAGGCGCAGCCCGCGGTCCAGCGAGGCGAGCACATCGGGATCGTCATCGACCACCAGTACTCGGGGTGCGGCCGAACTACTGTCCATGGGCCCCATCTTGCCTGATCGACGGTCGTACCAGTGGGAGGCAGCCACGACACGGCGACGTGCGGCGGAAGGGTTTGACCTCAATGATTGTTGAGGTTCTAACGTGGCCGATAACCGATTGCGGCGCGTGGAATCATCGAATGCGGGGGAGTCGTGTCATACGTGCCGCATATGTTCAGCGGTGATCTGTATCGAGGGAAATGGTTGATGGGGTGGACAAGGTGACTGCCGGACCGGGCACGGTGCGCGCGGATCCGGCCATCGCCGCCCCGCGCCCCGCCCCGCGAGGGGCCTCCGACCTGTTCCGGCTGCTGCCGTACCTGCTGCCGTATCGCGCCCGCTGGATCGCGATGATCATCGTGGCGGCCACCAGCCTGGTGGCCACCGTCGCCATCCCGCTGATGACCAAGGCGGTGATCGACGGGCCGGTGCGCCACCAGGATCAGCGCGGGCTGTGGGTGCTGGGTGCGGCCGCCATGGGAGTGGGCATCTCCGAGGCCGTGCTGTGGTTCATCCGGCGCTGGTTGGTGGCCCGGGCCACGATGGGCGTCGAGGCAGATATCCGCAAGGATCTCTACGCCCGGCTGCAGATCCTGCCGATGTCGTTTCACGGCCGGTGGCAATCCGGCCAACTTCTGTCGCGAATCATGAACGACCTCAGCACTATTCGGCGACTGCTGTCCTTCGGCCTGGTTTTCCTGATCCTCAACATCCTGCAGATCACCGTCGTCACGATCATCCTGCTGGCGATGTACTGGCCGCTCGGGGTGGTGGTGCTGGTCTCGATCGCGCCGATCACGCTGACCGTGCTGCACTTCGAGCGGGCCTTCACCCGGCTGGCCCGCCAGGCCCAGGATCAGGCAGGCCACATCGCCACCCATGTCGAGGAGTCGGCGCTGGGTCTGCGGGCGGTGAAGTCCTTCGGCCGCGAGGATTACGTCTACGACCGCTTCGACGAGCAGGCCAGCACGCTGTACGACACCCAGATCCAGAAGGTGAAGGTGTCTGCGAAGTTCTGGACCATGCTCGAGGTCATCCCCAACCTCACGCTGATCGTCGTGCTGGGCTTCGGTGCCTACGCCGCCGGGCACGGCCTGGTCACCCTGGGCACCCTGGTCGCGTTCATCACGATGATGCTGTCGCTGGTCTGGCCGATCGCCTCGCTGGGCTTCCTGCTGTCGATGACGCAGGAGTCGATGACGGCGGCCAACCGGATCGCCGAAATCTTCGATGCCCCGCGGGAGATCGCCGACGGACCGAGCGCGGTCGCGCCGCGTGGCGGCCGGTTGGAGCTCGATGATGTCGGGTTCCGCTTTCCTGACAGCGACACGTTCGCGCTCCGCCATGTCAATGTCACCGTCGAACCGGGGGAGACCCTCGCACTGGTGGGTGCCACCGGTTCGGGCAAGTCGGTGCTGGCCTCGCTGCTGCCCCGGCTCTATGACGTCACCGAGGGCGCGATCCGCATCGACGGCACCGATATCCGCGACCTCTCGCTGGACGCGTTGCGCGAGACCGTCGCCACCGCCTTCGAGGACCCGACGCTGTTCTCGATGTCGGTGGTCGAGAACCTCCGGCTCGGCCGGCCTGAGGCCACCGACGAGGACATGCACCGGGCCATCGAGATCGCCGCCGCGCAATTCGTCTACGATCTGCCGTTCGGTCTGGCGACGCGCATCGGCGAGCAGGGCATGAGCCTGTCCGGTGGTCAGCGGCAACGACTTTCACTGGCCCGCGCCATTCTGGCCGCGCCGCGCATCCTGGTGCTCGACGACACGCTGTCGGCCCTCGACGTCCACACCGAGGCCGAGGTCACCGAGGCGCTCGGCCGGGTGTTGGCCGGGGTCACGGCCGTCGTCGTCGCCCACCGTGCCTCGACGGTCCTGCTGGCCGACAAGGTCGCCCTGCTGGACACCGTCGACGGCGCGGGCACGATCACCCATATCGGCACCCACGCCGAATTGCTGGCCACCGTCCCGCGTTACCGCTTCCTGCTGGCCGCCGACGACGAGCTCGACGACGGCTGCGAGCCCCGGCCCGGCTGGGAGGACGACGACCAGCGCCGCCGCCTCGACCGCGCGTACGACGAGGCCTGCGAGGAGCGTGAGGCGGCCCGCCGCGCGGGAGATTTCGCGTCGGAAGGCAGGCGGCGATGACCGCGACCGAATGGCGGGGCCGGCTCGACGAAGAGCCCGACGACCTGCCGATCGACGAAGCCAAGCCACGTCGCCGGGAGGCACGTGCGCTGCTGGGCTCGCTGCTGGCGCCCTTCAAGCTGACCGTCGGGCTGCTGGCGATCGTGGTGGTCGTGGAAAACGCTGCGCGCCTGGCGGTTCCGCTACTCGTCCAGCGCGGCATCGATCACGCGATCCCACCGCTGGTGGCCGGGGGTTCGGCGCGGGAGCTGATCATCGTCGTCGCCGTGCTGTGCGGCGTGGTCTGTGTGCAGGCGATCAGCAGGCTGGTGTTCCTCAACCGCTCCGGGCGGATCGGGCAGAAGGTGCTGCTGGAGGTGCGGCGGCGGGTGTTCCGCCACTTTCAGCGCCTCGACGTCGCCTTCCACGACCGCTACACCTCGGGCCGGGTGGTCAGCCGGCTGACCAACGATGTCGAGGCGATCCAGGACATGCTGGAGACCGGCTTCGACAGCCTAATCACCGCAGTCCTCACACTGTTCGGGACGGCCATTCTGCTGGTCGCCCTTGACGCGAAGCTGGGACTGATGTGCTTGGCGGCCTTCCCGATTCTGGTCGCGCTGGTGTGGTGGTTCTCGGCGGAGTCGGCCAAGACCTATCGCCGGGTCCGGGAAAGTGCGGCCCTGGTGATCGTCCAGTTCGTCGAGACGATGACGGGGATCAAAGCGGTGCAGGCCTACCGCCGCGAACCGCGCAATCAGGAGATCTTCGAAGAGGTCGCCGACCGGTACCGCGCGGACAACGAGCAGACGTTCCGCCAGCTCGCGATCTTCATGCCCGCCGTCAAGCTCGTCGGCAACCTCACCACCGGCGTGGTGCTGCTCTACGGCGGCTACCGGGTGCTGCACAGCGAGATGACCATCGGCACCCTGGCGGCGTTCCTGCTGTACCTGCGGATGTTCTTCGAACCGATGCAGGAGATCTCGCAGTTCTTCAACACCTTCCAGTCGGCGTCGTCGGCGTTGGAGAAGCTGGCCGGGGTGCTGGCCCAGAAGCCCGCGATCGCCGACCCGTCGGTCCCGGTGCACCCGGAGTCGATTCGCGGTGAGATCGCGTTCGACAACGTGCAATTCAGCTATGTGCCGGATCGTCCGGTGCTGCCCGACCTGTCGCTCGTCGTTCCCGCCGGGCAGACCGTCGCGCTCGTCGGCACCACCGGTGCGGGCAAGACCACCATCGCCAAGCTGATCGCGAGGTTCTACGACCCGACCGCGGGTGCGGTCACCCTCGACCGCGTCGATCTGCGGGACTTCGCGCAGAGCGACCTGCGCCGGCATGTCGTGATGGTGACTCAGGAGAACTTCCTGTTCTCCGGAAGCGTTGCCGACAACATCCGGTTCGGCCGGCCGTCGGCGACCGATGCCGAGGTGCAGGCCGCCGCGACCGCGGTGGGCGCCGACGAGTTCATCGCCGCGTTGCCCGAGGGTTATGACACCGACGTCGCCACCCGCGGGGGACGGCTGTCCGCCGGCCAGCGTCAGCTGATCGCGTTCGCCCGTGCGTTCCTCGCCGATCCGGCGGTGCTGATCCTCGACGAGGCGACCTCGTCGCTGGACATCCCGAGCGAACGGCTGGTGCAGCGGGCGCTGCGGACGGTGCTGGCCGACCGGACGGCGCTGATCATCGCCCACCGGCTGTCGACGGTCGAGATCGCCGATCGGGTGCTGGTTCTCGAGCACGGCCGCATCGTCGAGGACGGCCCGCCCGCGGATCTCGTCGACTCGCAGGGGCGCTACGCCGCGCTGCACCGGGCTTGGCTGGAATCGCTCGCTTAGCTCGCGTCCAGCCGGATACTCAGAGGCATGCAGCGCTACGTCGATCGGGCCGACGCGGGCCGCCGGCTGGCAAGCTGGCTGCTGGCTTATCGCGACCGCGACGTGCTGATCCTTGGCCTGCCGCGCGGTGGCGTGCCGGTGGCCTACGAGATCGCCGAGGCGCTCAAAGCCCCGCTGGACGTCCTCGTGGTGCGCAAGCTCGGGGTTCCGAGTCAGCCCGAGCTGGCGTTCGGCGCCATCGGCGAGGGCGGCGTGCGCGTCCTCAATGATTCGGTCCTGCGCCACGTGTTGCTGAGTGACGCCGAGATCGCCGAAGTGGAGGCAGGCCAACGCATCGAACTGGCGCGCCGTGTCGAGCGCTACCGCGGTGGCCGAGAACCGATTCCGTTGACGGGCAGGGTCGTGGTGATCGTCGACGACGGGTTCGCCACCGGCTCGACGGCCCGGGCGGCCTGCCTGGTGGCCCGGGCGCACGGTGCGGCGACGGTGGTGCTGGCCGCCCCGATCGGCGCGCCCGACACCATCGCCGAATTGCGCCACTATGCCGATGACGTCGTATGTCCAGGGGCGCCAACATATTTCAGCGCGGTCGGCCAGGGCTACGACAACTTCGACCAGACCACCGACGAGGAAGTCTGCACGCTACTGGAATGCGCGGGGCACGGCTTTACGC
Organism: Mycobacterium sp. BK086; assembly: GCA_004362315.1. Classification (GTDB taxonomy): domain Bacteria; phylum Actinomycetota; class Actinomycetes; order Mycobacteriales; family Mycobacteriaceae; genus Mycobacterium. The sequence continues at coordinate 29,827 of SNWL01000004.1, read as the reverse complement.
AATGATGAGTTAATCAGCGATACAACGAAACAACCACTGGATCACTATCCGCGCCCGAACGTGGCGGTGGACACCGCGCTACTGACCCTCGATCCGGCCGACCCGGAGCTGATGGTTCTGCAGGTGCGCGGCACCGACGCTCCCGGCTGGGTGCTGCCCGGCACCTTCCTGCATCCCGGTGAGCGGCTTGCCGATGCGGTCGAGCGCTCCCTACAAGCCAAGGCCGACGTGGGGGGACTGCGCCCGCGCCAGCTGCACGTGTACGACGACCCCGCGCGCGACAGCCGCGGGTGGGCGCTGTCGGTGGCGCACGTCGAGGTCGTGCCGATCCGCCGGCTGGACTCCCGCAGGCCGGGCCAGACCCGGCTGGTCGCGGTGGCGCGCCCCGGCCGGCTGCGCTACGGGCACGCCGAGATCATCGCCCGCGCGGTGGAACATGTCCGCGACCGTTACGCCGAAGCGCCCGACCCCGGCCACCTGCTGGGGCGCCAGTTCACCCTCGGTGAGCTGCACCGGGTGCACCAGGCGGTGGCCGGCCGACCCCTCCAGCGCGACAGTTTCCGGCGCCTGATGAAACCGCTGCTGCGGCCCACCGGCCACTTGATCACCGGCACCGGCGGGCGGCCCGCCGAGCTGTTCCGGCGCAATCACTAGCCGAGTTCTCAACCGGTGATCTCGCGCCCGATCAAGCGGCGGGCCACGATCCACTGCTGGAGTTCGTTTGCGCCTTCGAAGATCTCGAGGATCTTGGCGTCGCGGTACATCTCTTCCAGGCGCAGTGATTCACCGGTCTCGCCGACTTGGCGGGCGAAGCCGAGCGCGCCGTGGATCTGAATGGCCTCGCGTACGAGGTCGTTGGCCAGCCGGGTGCCGTAGGCCTTGGCCATCGCGGCCTCGGGTTCGGCGGTAGCGTCGCCGGTGTCGAGCAACATCGCGGCCTTCTGGTACAGGCTGCGAGCGCATTCCAGTTCGGTGGCGCGCTGGGCCATCTGGAATTGCCAGTGCTGCATGGCGCCCAGCGGCTTGCCGAAGACGTGGCGGGTCCGCAGCCGCTGCACCGCGAGGTCCAGGGCGGCTTGGGCTACGCCGACGCCGGCCGCACCGATCCCGATCCGGCCGCGGACGAGTGCCGACAGTGCCACGGCCATTCCCCGGCCCGGCTCACCGAGGAGGTTCTCGCGCGGCACGCGGACCTCGTCGAGGACGATGTCGGCGGTGATCTGCCCGCGATGGCCCATCTTCAGGTCGGGGCTACCGATCCGGACTCCCGGGCTTGCCAGGTCGATCAACAACATGTGCGCCCGGCTGCCGGTCCGCCCGGCTCGCACCAGCATCGAAACCCAATTGGCCACAACGCTGTTGGTGATCCAGCGCTTCCGGCCGGTGACGATGAACTCGCCGTCGCTCTCTTCTGCGAACGTGCCGAGCCGCTCGGCGGTCAGATCCGAACTGGTCTCGGGTTCGGTGGTGGCGAAAGCGAATGCCGTTCGGCCGGAGATCAGCTCGGGCACGAGCAGGTCGCGCAGCTGAGGGCCGGCGTAGCCCAGGGTGGCGGGAACCAGAATGCACTGACCGTCATAAACCCCTGCCATCGAGGACGATTCGTACGCGATCTCCTCGGCGACCGTGCAGGTACCCAGCATCGGATAGTGCAATCCGGCGCCGTGTTCGGGTCCGAACGGCACCGCGAACAATCCATCGGAGGCGAGCCCGCGGAACGCTTGCCAGGGAAAGCTGTCGGCCGACTCCTCACGGGATCCGATCTCGCGTGCGAGGGGCGCGAGATGGCGCGCGACGGACTCGCGTGCTCGTGCCCGCAGCTGGACGGTCTCCTTGGGCAGGAAGACGTCGTGGGACATGTCATCTTGCGTACGGCGAACGGCGGCGGTGGTCATTGGCGAAGCTCCTCATTAATCGGACGATCGTTCGAATGCTAGCTGAATTCGAACGATCGTCCGATTCGATAGGATGGGCCAGTGGAGATCGTCGACAGCAAGGCCGCCCGGACCCGGCGAAGAATCCTCGACGTCTCAGCCAGAGTGTTCGCCGAACACGGGTACGGGGGCGCGAGCCTGCGCCGGATAGCGGCCGAGGCCGGATTGCAGGTGGGAAGCCTCTATTTCCACTTCCGCACCAAGGACGAGTTGGTCGCGGCAACGCTGGTGGACGGTGTCGACTCCGCGCGGGCAGCCCTTCAGGAGAGCATCAATTCGGTTCCTGACGATGCCTCAGCGCGCGATCGGCTCAGGGCGGCGATCCGCGGGCACCTTGACGCTCTGCATGCCAGCGACGACCGCGCTGCTGCCGTGGTGCGGATGGTGGAGACACTCCCGCCGCACCTCCGTTCGGCGCATGTGCCCCACGAGCGCCGCTTCGCACGTGTCTGGCGCGACGTGCTCGAACGTGGACGTCACGCCGGTGTGGTCCGAACCGACATCGACCCGCGGACGCTGCGAGATCTGGTGATCGGAGCACTCAACAGCACGTCGACCACCAGCCCCGCGGCGAAGAAGGACCTGAACGCAGTCACCGATGCGGTGTTGACACTGCTGCAACCGCAGGCCTAGCCGGGCAGTCCGATCCGCCGATAGCGCTCCAGGCGCGCTGAATACCGCAATTCCGAAGGCTGCTCACGCAGGTCGTGGATCTCCCTGGCGATCGCGTCGGACAGCCGGCGGGCGAACTCGATGGGTTCGTCGGCGGCGTCGGGATGTTCGGGCACGATCGCGTCGACGATCCCGTTGCGCAGCAGGTCGACTGACCGAACCCCTTGTGCGGCAGCCAATTCCGGGGCGTGCTCGGTGTCGCGGAACACGATGGCGCTCGCGCCCTCCGGCGGCAGCGGCGCCAGCCAGCCGTGCTGGGCGGCCAGCACCCGGTCGGCGGGAACCATCGCCAGCGCGGGCCCGCCGCTGCCCTGCCCGAGCAGGACCGACACCGTCGGGGTGTCCAGGGTGACCAGATCGGACAGGCAGCGGGCGATCTCGCCGGCCAGCCCGTCCTGCTCGGCCTCGGCCGACAGTGCGGGGCCCGCGGTGTCGATGACCAGCACCAACGGGAGCTGCAGGCCGGCGGCCAGTGCCATACCGCGGCGGGCTTCACGCAGTGCGGCCGGTCCGACGACCCCGCCCACCACGCGGCGCTGGCCGACGACGACGGCGGGCTGGCCGCCGAACCGGGCCAGCGCGAGCACCGTGGTGGCCGCCTCGCCGTGTGTGCCGGACAACAGCACCCGGTCGGTGGCGCCCTCCCGCAGCAGCCAGCTCACACCCGGGCGGTCGGGGCGCCGCGAGGCAATCACCGACGCCCACGCAGGCACGTCGGGCACCGCCTCTTCGGGGCCGGCGGCCGGCGGTGCCGCCGGCGCATCGGTGATGACGGTCAGGGCGCGATCCAGCGTCGCGCGCAGCGCCTCGACACCGACTACAGCGTCAATTACGCCGTGCCGCAGCAGATTCTCTGCCGTCTGCACCCCGGGCGGAAACGGTTCGCCGTACAGATGCTCGTACACCCGCGGCCCGAGGAAACCGATCAGCGCCCCCGGCTGGGCCGCGGTGATATGCCCCAGCGAACCCCACGACGCGAACACCCCGCCGGTCGTCGGATGCCGCAGATAGACCAGATACGGCAGGTGCGCCCGCTTGTGCTGGGTGACGGCCGCGGCGATCTTCACCATCTGCAGGAAGGCGACCGTGCCCTCCTGCATGCGGGTGCCCCCCGAGCTCGGCGACGCCAGCAGCGGCAGCTTCTCGGCGGTCGCACGTTCGACAGCTGCGGTGATGCGTTCGGCGGCGGCCACCCCGATCGACCCGGCGAGGAAATCGAACTCGCACGCCACGACCGCCACCCGGCGGCCGAACACGGTGCCCTCACCGGTCAGCACGGCCTCGTCGAAACCGGTCGCTGCGCGGGCCGCCTCCAGCTCGCGGGTGTAGGCCTCGTCGGCGCTGACCAGCAAAGGTGCGTGATCCCAGCTCCGGAACGACCCCGGGTCCAGCGCGGCGTCGCGCAGTTCGGCAGCCCCGATGCGACTCATGAGGGGAGGCTATCGGGCCAGTACGCTCGTCCACATGATCGGTATCAACCGCGTCGGGGATGTGACCACAATCGAGCTGCAGCGTTCGGAACGACGCAATGCACTCAATTCCGAGCTCGTCGACTCACTGCGCGAGGCAGTGGAGAAGGCGGCCGCCGACGATGTGCGCGCGATCGTGCTGACCGGGCAGGGCACCGTGTTCTGCGCGGGGGCCGACCTGTCCGGGGATGTCTTCGCCGCCGATTTCCCCGACAAGGCCATCGCCCTGAACAAGGCGATCGATGCCGTCCCGATGCCGGTGATCGGCGCGATCAACGGCCCGGCGATCGGCGCCGGCGTCCAGCTGGCGATGATCTGCGACCTGCGGGTCGTGGCCCCCGGCGCCTATTTCCAATTCCCGATCGCCAAATACGGTCTGGCACTGGACAATTGGAGCGTGCGCCGGCTGGCCACGCTGGCCGGTTACGGCCGCGCCCGCGGCATGCTGCTGGGCGCGGAGAAGCTGGACGCCGAGACGGCCCTGATGACCGGGATGGCCAACCGGCTCGGTGACCTGGCCGACGCCCAGGCCTGGGCCGCCGAGATCGCAGGCCTGGCCCCGCTGTCATTGCAGTCCTCCAAGCGGGTGCTCAACGACGACGGCGCCTTCGCGGAAGACTGGCCTCCCGCCCACAAGGAGCTGTTCGACAAGGCGTGGGGCAGCCAAGACGTGATCGAGGCCCAGGTGGCGCGCATCGAGAAGCGTCCCGCGAAGTTCAAGGGGGCGTAGGCACTGTGTTGAGGGCGGCGCTGCGACTGGCCGCCGGGACCGCATCGCTGGCCACCGGCGGCTGGGTCCTGCGCGCCCTGAACGACGCGCCCGCCTCGCTGGGCGCCGGGCCGGGGGAGATCCACCCGGTCGCCGACGGCTCGCCGAACTACCGCGAGGGCGTGTTCCACAACCTGGAGCCCGCCTCACCCATGCGGCTGGACGCCGAGGAAAACCGCCTTGTGCTGTTCGACATGCTCGGCAGAAGCTCGGTCAGCCGCCCCGCCGGAATCATCCCACTGGCGCACTCGGCCGCACCGATCAGCACCGAGCCGCTCGCCGTCACCTGGCTGGGCCACTCGACGGCCCTCGTCGAGATCGACGGGTACCGGGTGCTGACCGATCCGGTCTGGAGCGACCGCTGCTCGCCGTCGCGCACCGTGGGCCCCCAGCGGCTGCATCCGGTGCCCGCCCCGCTGGAGACGCTGCCTGCCCTCGACGCGGTGGTGGTCAGCCACGACCACTACGACCACCTCGACATGGACACCGTTCTGGCGCTGGCCCGCACGCAGCGGGCGCCGTTCGTGGTGCCACTCGGCGTCGGGGCGCATCTGCGGCAGTGGCACATCCCGCCCGAGCGCATCATCGAGCTGGACTGGAACGAGGACACCCGGATCGGCGACCTGAAGTTGGTGTGCACGCCGGCCCGGCACTTCTCCGGCCGCTTCCTGTCCCGCAACACCACGCTGTGGTCGTCCTGGGCGATCATCGGCCCCCGGCATCGCGCCTACTTCGGCGGCGACACCGGCTACACCCGCAGCTTCGAACAGATCGGGGCCGATCACGGACCCTTCGACCTGACGCTGATGCCGATCGGGGCGTACAACACCGCCTGGCCGGACATCCACATGAACCCCGAGGAAGCGGTGCGCGCCCACCGCGACGTCAGCGACGCCGGGCTGCTGGTCCCGATCCACTGGTGCACCTTCCGGCTGGCGCCTCATCCGTGGGCCGAACCGGTCGAACGGATGCTGGCGTCCGCCGACGACGCGGGTGTGCGGACCGCGGTGCCGCGGCCCGGCGGGCGGGTCGTGGCCGCCACGGCTGGGGCGATAGACCGGTGGTGGGAGCTGTGAGCTACTACGGTGCAAGCCATGACTCTGGGCGCGCGTGCCGCGATCGTTGTTCTCGTCGCTGCGCTCACCGCGTGTAGCAGCACCGCCTCCAAAGAACCCGCCACGCCGCTATCGGATCAGCCGCCTCCGCTGGTGCCCGCGCTGGCACTGCCGGACAAGGCCGTTGACAACGCCGTCGCCAAGCTCGACGGCATCGCCGAGGACCTGATGAAGTCCTCCGGGATACCCGGCATGGCAGTGGCCGTGGTCCACGGCGGAAAGACGGTGTACGCCAAGGGGTTCGGCGTCAAGGATGTCACCCGTCCCGCCGACGACCCGGCCAACAAGGTGGATCCGGACACAGTGTTCCAGCTGGCGTCGGTGTCCAAGCCGATCGGCGCGACCGTGGTCGCCCACCAGGTCAGCCAGAACGCGATCAGCTGGAACACCCCGGTGACCGACAAGCTGCCGTGGTTCGCGCTGTCAGATCCGGTGGCCACCAAGATGGTAACCGTCGGCGACCTGTACTCGCATCGGTCCGGGCTGCCCGACCACGCCGGTGATCAGTTGGAGGATCTCGGCTACGACCGGCGCTATGTGCTGGAACGCCTGCGCCAGCTTCCGCTGGCCCCGTTCCGGATCTCATACGCCTACACCAACTTCGGGCTGACCGCCGCCGCCGAAGCGGTGGCGGTCGCGGCCGGGAAGTCATGGGAGGACCTCAGCGATCAGGTGCTGTACCGGCCGCTGGGTATGACGTCGACAAGTTCCCGATTCGCCGACTTCGAAGCCAGAGCGGACAAGGCGCTCGGACACATCCGGATCGACGGTTCCTATAAACCGCTGTACAAGCGCGACGCCGATCCCGAAGCGCCTGCGGGCGGGGTCAGTTCGTCGGTGAACGACGTCACCCACTGGCTCACCATGATGCTGGCCAACGGGACGTACGAGGGACGGAAGATCGTCGACCCGGCCGCACTGCTGCCCGCCGTGTCACCGCAGATCGTGTCGAGCCCGCCCAGTGAGCCGGCTGCCCGCTCCGGGTTCTACGGTTACGGGTTCAACGTCGGCACCACATCGGCGGCGCGGGTGCAGCTGAGCCATTCGGGGGCTTTCGATCTCGGTGCGGCAACCAATTTCGTCATCATCCCGTCGGCGGATGTGGCGATCGTCGCGCTGACCAACGCCACCCCCAAGGGCATCCCGGAGACGTTGACCGCGGAGTTCGCCGACCTGGTCCAGTTCGGTGAGGTCCGGGAGGACTGGCGCACGCTCTACGCCCACGCCTTCGCCGATATGGACAAACCGTTCGGGTCGCTGGCCGGCAAGACGCCACCCGCCAACCCGACGCCGGCCAAACCGCCGGCGAGCTATGCCGGCTCGTACCGCAACGACTACTGGGGCCCGGCCGTGGTCGCCGAATCCGGCGGCAAGCTCACGCTGTCGATGGGTCCGCGACCCGACACCGTCGAGCTGACCCACTGGGACGGTGACGTGTTCACCTTCAAGTTCCCGAGCGAAAACTTCCCGCCGGGAAGCATTTCCAAGGCAACGTTCGATGGGGACAAGCTGACACTCGAGTACTACGACGAGGACAAGATGGGGACCTTTATCAAATGAGCGTCGCAGCAGGTCTTTCCGACGACGATGTCGCCGACCGGATCGCGCAGGGCAAGGCCAATGACGTCCCCGCCCGCGCGTCGCGCAGCGTCTCCGAGATCATCCGGGCCAACGTCTTCACCCGCATCAACGCCATTCTTGGTGTGCTGCTGGGCATCGTGCTGTCCACCGGATCGCTGATCAACGGGATGTTCGGGCTCCTCATCATCGCCAACAGCGGCATCGGCATCATCCAAGAACTGCGTGCCAAGAAGACACTCGACAACCTGGCCATCGTCGGGCAGGCCAAGCCGACGGTGCGGCGGCGGTCGGGGACAAAACCGTTGCCGCCCAACGAGGTCGTGCTCGACGACGTCATCGAGCTCGGGCCCGGCGACCAGATCGTCGTCGACGGGGAGCTGCTCGAGGCCGCCAACCTGGAGGTCGACGAATCACTGCTGACCGGCGAGGCCGATGCGATCGATAAATATGCCGGCGACACCGTGATGTCCGGCAGCTTCGTCGTGGCCGGAACCGGCGCCTACCGTGCCACCAAGGTCGGCAGGGAAGCATACGCCGCCAAGCTCGCCGAGGAAGCCAGCAAGTTCACCCTGGTCAAATCCGAACTGCGCAGCGGTATCAACAAGATCCTGCAGTTCATCACCTACCTGCTCTGGCCAACCGGTCTGCTCGTCATCTACACCCAGTTGTTCACCACCGATGTCGGCTGGCGAGAATCGGTGCTGCGCATGGTCGGTGCGCTGGTCCCGATGGTCCCCGAAGGCCTGGTGCTGATGACGTCGATCGCCTTCGCCGTCGGCGTGATCCGGTTGGGACGCAGGCAATGTCTGGTTCAGGAACTGCCTGCCATCGAGGGACTGGCCCGTGTCGACGTGGTGTGCGCGGACAAGACCGGCACCCTGACCGAGAACGGGATGCGACTGGCCGACGTCATGCCGGTGTGCCAGGACGACACCGCGCACCGGGTGACCGACGTGCTGGCGTCACTGGCCGCCGACGATCCCAAGCCGAACGCCAGCATGCAGGCCATCGCCGAGGCCTACCCGGATGCCCCGGGCTGGACCGCAACGGCCGCAGCGCCTTTCAAGTCCGCCACCAAGTGGAGCGGGGTCTCTTACGGCGAACACGGCAACTGGCTGATCGGTGCCCCCGATGTGCTGCTCGACCCGGAGACGGCCGCCGCCGCCCAGGCCGAGGAGATCGGCGCGCAGGGCATGCGGGTGTTGCTGCTCGGTGCCAGTGACGTCGCGGTCGACAGCCGCGATGCGCCCGGCCACGTCACCCCCGTCGCGCTGGTGGTTCTCGAACAGCGGGTCCGCCCCGATGCCCGGGATACCTTGGAGTACTTCGCTTCCCAGAACGTCACGGTCAAGGTGATCTCCGGGGACAACGCGGTGTCCGTCGGTGCGGTGGCGGGGACGCTGGGTCTGCAGGGCGAGACCATGGATGCCCGGCACCTGCCGGACGAGCCGGACGCGCTGGCCGACACTATGCAGACCTACACCACGTTCGGCCGGGTGCGGCCCGACCAGAAGCGGGCCATGGTGCACGCCCTGCAGTCGCGTGATCACACGGTCGCGATGACGGGCGACGGTGTCAACGACGTGCTCGCCCTCAAAGACGCCGACATCGGCGTGGCCATGGGGTCGGGCAGCCCCGCCTCGCGGGCCGTGGCTCAGATCGTGTTGCTGGACAACAAGTTCGCCACGCTGCCGTATGTGGTCGGCGAGGGCAGGCGGGTGATCGGCAACATCGAGCGGGTCTCCAACCTATTCCTCACCAAGACGGTCTACTCCGTCCTGTTGGCCCTGCTGGTCGGGTTTGCGGGCTTGTCCCACAAGCTGTTCGGGACCGCACCGCTGCTCTTTCCGTTCCAGCCGATCCACGTGACGATCGCGGCGTGGTTCACCATCGGCATCCCGGCATTCATCCTGTCGCTGGCACCGAACAACGAACGCGCCCACACCGGGTTCGTGCGGCGGGTGATGACCTCCGCGCTGCCGTCGGGAGTGATCGTCGGCGTGACGACATACGCCGCGTACCTGATCACCTCGCACGGCTACGGCGCGCCGGTGGCCGAGCAGACCCAGGCCTCGACCGCGGCGCTGATCGCCCTGCTGATGGGAGCGATCTGGGTGCTCGCCGTCGTCGCTCGTCCGTACCAGTGGTGGCGGGTGGCGCTGGTGGCCACCTCGGCTCTGGCCTACGTGGTGATCTTCGCCATACCGCTGGCGCGTGAGGCGTTCATGCTCGACCCGTCCAACCTGGAGGTCACCTCGATCGGGGTGGCGCTGGGGTTGCTGGCGGCCGGCCTGATCGAGGTGTCCTGGTGGGTGCAGGGCCGTGTGCTGGGCGAACGGCGTACGTTGTGGCGGACCGAGCCCACGGTGCAAGATTGACCGATGGGATTCCTCGACAAAGCCCTCGGTAAAACCAAGGAAGTCTTGAGTCAGAACGCCGACAAGGTGGAGCAGGCCATCGACAAAGCCGGCGACATCATCGACCAGAAGACGCAGGGCAAGTACTCGAGCACCGTCGACAAAGTGCAGGACGCGGCCAAGAACGCCGTCGAGAAGAACCGCACCGACTCCGGTGATCAACCGACCTGACCCATGGCGAAACTCTCCGTATCTGTCGACGTCCCCCTCCCGCCCGAGCAGGCCTGGCAGCACGCCTCGGACCTGTCCCGCTACAAGGAATGGCTGACCATCCACAAGGTCTGGCGCTCGACGCTGCCCGAGACCCTGGACAAGGGCACCGTGGTGGAGTCCATCGTCGAGGTCAAGGGCATGCCCAACCGGGTGAAATGGACGATCGTGCACTTCAAGGCGCCGGAAGCGATGACGCTCAACGGCACCGGCGTCGGCGGGGTCAAGGTCAAGCTGATCGGCAAGGTCCGGGCCAACGACAAGAAGCCCGGCACGTCCGTGGTCACCATGGACGTCCATCTGGGTGGTGCGCCGCTGTTCGGGCCGATCGGCATGGTCGTGGCCGGTGCGCTGCGCGGCGACATCAAGGAGTCGCTGAACCGCTTTGTAGCGGTCTTTGCTCCGTCCTAGGTCCTGATGACCCGATGCGGGCTCGGGTAGGGGTGTACCCGGGCCGCGCCGTGCCGGACCGGCAGCGGGTGCCGGGGTTGCTCGGTGCGCGATTGCTGGGCGGCGAGGAACCGGCGCTCCAGCCCGGCGATCAGGTCATGCACCGCGCGGCGCTCCCGTTCGGCGGTGCGGATCATTCCCCGAATGCGGCGGGCCTGCGTTTGCTCACCGCGGCGTTGATATCGCTCGAGGGCTGACCCGTAAGTAGCCAGGTCAGCGTCAAGCTGTTCGCACTGGGCCAGCAGCATCTCCCGGAGATGTTCGGCCTGACGGCGATTCGCGGATTCGGGTGTCTGCTCGCCCGCGTCCACATTGCTCGGTGAGGTCACGGGCGAACTGTAGCCGACCTAGACTTCCGGCGCGCAATGGGTGAGATACCTTTGCCCGCACCGCTTTTTGTTCATTCACCCGACACCTTGCCGACACCCGCCGTCGTATCGGTAGTTGCGCGAAGCCCGTAGTTCGTCCGATGATGTCCGGCGTGGGACATGCTGAGGAGCAGCGCCAGATCGATCAGGTGGTCGACCGCCTGACCGAGTTGTTCCCCTACGTTCCCGATCACGTCATCAGCGAGACCGTGGACAGCGCGCATCACCGGTTCGACGGCGCTCGCATCCGCGAGTTCATCCCGCTGTTCGTCGAGCGGCACTGCCGCGAGCTGTTCATCTTGCAGCCCGCGGTCGAGATCTCGGTCTAACCCACCGGCAGCGGCGCCGACCACACCAGCCGGGTGCCCCCGCCGGGGCGCGGGGCGATGGCGAACCGGCCCCCACACTCCCGAGCCCGCGCGGCCAGATTGGCCAGCCCGCTGCGGGTGACCTCCTCGCTGATCCCCACCCCGTCGTCGCTCACGCCGATGGTCAGGTCGTCGTCGACGGTCACCGAGACGGTCACCGAACGCGCCTGGGCATGCCGCACGACATTGCTGACCGCTTCGCGCACCACCGCCTCGGCATGATCGGCGAGCGCGGCATCGACCACCGACAACGGCCCGCTGATGTGCAGCGCCGGGCGCACCGCCGAGTCGACGGTCATCTGCGTCACCGCTTGCTCGATGCGCTGACGCAGCCGGGTGACCGATCCGCCGTGCAGGTCGAAGATCGTGGTGCGGATCTCCTCGACCACCTCCTGCAGGTCATCCAGCGCGCCGGTCACCCGCCGGGTGCCCTCGGTCTGGTCGGCGCTCAGCGCACCCTGCAGCGACAGGCCCACCGCGAAGAGTCGCTGGATCACGTGGTCGTGCAGATCCCTGGCGATCCGGTCGCGGTCGGTGAGCACGTCGAGCTCGCGCATTCGCCGCTGCGCGGTCGCCAGATGCAGCGCCAGCCCCGCCTGAGCGGTGAACGCTGCCGCCATGTCCAGATCCGCTTCGGCGAACCGCTTGCCCGGCGCCGCCACGCACACCAGCACCCCGGTGGGGGTGTCGGGTTCACAGACGGGCAGCACCAGTGCGGCCAGTCCCTCATCCCCCAGATCGCGGAAATCGCTGACCCGCAAGGGAAGACAATCGGTGTACGCCGCCGACACCGACCCGCTGACCGGAACGTTGCGGCCCAGTATTTCGCTGCGGGTCGAGGCGGTGATCACCAGCCCGTCCGCGTCGTCGGGTGTGGCGTAGAAGCTGAATTCGCACCCGGTCAAAGCCAGTGCCTTGGCGATGATTTCGCGATGCACGGCCGCGGGATCGTCACCGGCCAGCAAGTCGGTGCTGATATCGCGGGTGGCTTCGATCCACAGCTGGCGACTGTGCGCCGCCTGGTAGAGCCGAGCGTTGTCGATGGCGATTCCTGCCGCGCCGGCGAGTGCGAGCACCAGTACCTCGTCGGCCTCTGTGAAGGCCGCCCCGTCTGCTTTCTCGGTCAGGTACAGGTTGCCGTACACCTGATCGCGGATCCGGATGGGCACGCCGAGAAAGCTGCGCATCGGCGGGTGATGGGCAGGGAATCCGATCGACGCCGGATGTTGTGAAAGATCGTCGACACGAATCGCTTTGGGATTCTTGAGTAGCAGCCCGAGCATTCCGTGCCCGGTGGGAAGCGGACCGATTTGCTGAGCGGTCTCCGAGTCGATCCCGTCGAACACGAATCTCTCGAGCACCGGTTCGGAGCCGATCACCCCGAGAGCGCCGTAGCGGGCGTTCACCAAACCCATCGCGGTGCGCACGATGGTGTTGAGTTTCTCCTCCAGCTCAAGCCCGGAGGAGACGGTCAGCATCGCGTCAATCAGACCGTCGCGGACATCCAGATCAAACATCGCTGCGGCGCAACGTGTCCGCGGCAAACAGGGCGGCTTGGGTGCGCCCGGACAGGCCCAGCTTGGTCAGCAGCCGCGATACGTAGTTCTTGATCGTCTTCTCGGCCAAGAACATCCGCTGGCCGATCTCGCGGTTGGTCAGGCCCTCGCCCAGTAGCTGCAGCAGGGTGCGCTCGGTGGACGTCAGGTCACGCAACCGCTCGTCGCATTCGGTGTCCTTGCGCAACCGGGACATGAGTGCGGCCGCAGCCCGGTTGTCCAGCAACGACTTTCCCGCGCCGACGGTCTTGATGGCCTCGGACAGGGCCATGCCGCGAATGTCCTTGACCACGTACCCGCTGGCGCCTGCCAGGATCGCGTCGAGCATCGACTGCTCGTCGGTGAACGAAGTCAGGATGAGACAACGCAATTCGGCTTGCGCGGCGATGAGGTCCCGGCACAGGTCGATGCCGCTGCCGTCGGGCAGGCGGATGTCCAGCACCGCGACATCAGGCCGCGCCGCGGGGATGCGGGCCAGCGCTTCGGCCACGGTGGCCGCCTCACCCACCACGGTCAATTCGGGGTCGCTGCTCAGCAGCTCAGCCAGACCACGCCGAACGACCTCGTGGTCGTCGACCAGGAACACCTTGATCACACCGCAGTACAGCCTGGAAGCCTCCCGCGTCGGTAGGGGCTTTGGTCCCGAAATCCGCAGACCAACGCCGCACGGGAGGGGACGGGAACTGCCTGGCGCAGGGACTGATCTGGGGGGATCGTTGTCAGTGCGCGACGGTAAGTGCACCCTCCGGAGCGCCCCTTGGGCCGGCGGGCGAAGTCCCTTCTTCGCTCCGCCGGCCCAAACTCGGGTTCTAGACTGCGTCGATGCCCGCCCGGTACGCACCCGCCATCGACGTCCATGCGGTCGACGCGATCGACTTCCACACCCACGTCGAGATCGACGGTGCCGGCCACTGCGCCTACGACGACGAGCTGGCGCAGGCCACCGGCCAGTACTTCAAGCTCGGCGGAGACTACTTCGCCCGCGTCGATGACCTCGCCGTGCACTACCGCCAGCACAACACCGCCGCCGTGGTCTTCACCATCGACGCCCACACGATGTCGGGCCACCAACCCAATTCGATAGAAGAGCTGATCGAAGGAACGGTCCGCAACAACGACGTGCTGATCCCGTTCGGCTCCGTCGACCCGTGGGACACCGACGCGGTGCGCCGGGTGCGGCAGCTGACCGGCGACTACGGCGTCAGGGGATTCAAGTTCCATCCGAGCCTGCAGGGCTTCGAACCCAACGACCGCCGGTTCTATCCGATCTACGAGGCCATCGCCACCGCCGGGGTGCCCGCCCTGTTCCACACCGGCCAGACCGGGCTCGGCTCGGCGCTGCCCGGCGGACATGGGATCAAGCTGCGCTATTCCGATCCGATGCTGCTCGACGATGTCGCCGCCGACTTCCCCGACCTCACCGTCGTGATGGCCCACCCGGCGGTGCCGTGGGTCGACGCCCAGATCGCGATCGCCTCGCACAAGGCCAACGTGTACGTCGACCTGTCCGGCTGGTCTCCGAAATACTTTCCGCCCCAGCTTGTCTCGGCGATCGGGCGCCAGCTGCGCACCAAGGCGCTGTTCGGCACCGACCATCCCTACATCGCCCTTGACCGCTGGCGTCGCGACTTCGACACGCTCGGTGTCGATCCCGCGGTGGTGCCGCTGATCCTCAAGGAGAACGCGGTGCGAGTGCTGGGCCTGGGCTAGTCGATTTGGGACTCGACGACCAGCTCGGAGGGTGCGTTGCGTTCCCACAGCACCGCCCCGACGCACGCGGTCAGCACCCATCCGGCGCCCACCGCACCGCACCAGATCAGCAGCGCCATCGCCACCCCGATCGGGCCGAAACCATCCCAGTCGTGCAGGAGCGAGGGGAAGAGCAGCCGGGAGCCCAACGGGATCGCGAGCCCGTCGATCACCACACCGGCCAGCCCGGCCAGCGCCAGCGAACGCAGCCCCCGGCCGCCATCGCGGACCAGCAGCGCGGGGGTCAGCGACCAGAACAGCCACACCGGTAGCAGGCCGATGACGAACAACAGCCCCCGGCTGACACCGTGGTGATGGTGGCCGAACATGATCCGCTCCCGCACCGCCATGGTGGCCAGATACAGCACGAACCAAACCGTGCCCCGCAACAGCCGGGTCAGCAGGCCGTACTGCTCGCGCCGCCAGGCCTTCGCGAAAATCGTCGCGACGCTGGCTGCCATCGGGATGCCCCAGATCAGGAAGCTCGCCACCCCGATCAGCGTCCAGTCCGCCCGCAGCGCAGCAGAATTGCCGAACGCCTCACGCAATCGGTCGGACAGCGGATGCTCCAGGGCGAACTGCCGGGTGAAGATCGTTCCGGGACTGGCATTGTCGGCGAAGCCCTGCATATAGCTGAAGCCGATGATCATCAGCGGGATGACCGTGGTGAACAGCTGCGTGCTGACGACCGCGCTCTGGGTGCCGCCGTCGATCTCGTTGTACCGGGCAACCAATGCCGTCACCGGCTTGAGCCGGCGCGACTCCTGCAGCCGCCGATACCGTTCCTCGACGCGCCTGCGGATGTCGTCGCGCCTGGTGCCGACGGGCTCACCCCACTGCGTCATGAGCAGAGGGTAGGTGATCAACCTGTCTGCGACGGACGGGCCGCGGCCGTCTGGCCCTTGCGCAGGGTGGCGATCAGTTCGCGATACGGCCCGACCAGATAGGCGGTATCCCCGGCGATCAGCTGGGTGTCGCGGCGCGGGTGCAACCGCAGCGGGGCGTCGTCCCGGGTGATCGCGATGACCCGCGTCTGGGTGGACAGCTCGAACATCTTGATCCCGTCCAACTCGCTGCCGGGCTGCACCTGCACGGCGCCCACCATGAACGAGCGGTGGCCCACCGAGAACGTGCCCTGGACATCCAGGCCCATCGCCGCGCCGATGAACCACGGGGTGGCCAGATCGACGGTGGAGCGGACGTATTCGAACTTGAACCGCTTGCCGACCGCCGAGCCCAGCGCCCGGTCGTAGATCCGCAACACGATCGGGACGTCGGGCCGTTGAATCTCGGGAAGTGTTCGTGGACCGAATATCTCGCGCACCACGATGCCGGTCTCGATGTTGACCATGTCGTCCGCGGTGAGCACGGCGACCGCGCGGGCTTCGCCGATGCGTGCCGCTTGCAGTGTCTGGCGCAGGGTGGCGTCGCCGAAGATCACGGGCACACCGAGTTCGGCAGCCGCCGACAGGTAGCGGTTGTCCTCGTTGCGCTCGATCACGACGACGTCGTGTCCGGCCGCCTTGACCACGGCGGCCACACCGATTCCGAACGAGCCGAGGCCGACCACCACGACGTGGCGCTGCAGGTGGCGCACCCGCTGCCGGCTGGTGCCCTGCGAGATCCGGTGCGAGAGCAGCACATCGGCGACGAACGCCACCACGATGGCGGTCGTGGCGACCCCGGCGAACATCATCACCACGCCCCACAACCGCAGCCAGGTGGGTTGCTCGAGGAAGTTGAAGTCGCCGTAACCCACCGTGGCGATGGTCTCGGCGGAGAAGTACAGCGCGTCGACCCAGCTCATCCCTGGCTGGTGATAGGCCAACCGCAGCATGACCGTCGAGCCGAGCAGCAGCGTGGCCGACACCGCCAGCGCGCGATAGAACATCGGATTCAGGTCGGCGGCGAACGCGCGCACGGCGTCGGAGATGCGGACGAACAGCGGGCGCGTCCGCGGGGTGGCGCGGATCGGCTTGGCGATCTTGATGTCCTGTTCGGTGAGTTCGTCGGCGGTGCCGATCATCGCCGTCCAGTCGCCCGCGTGGACCCGCACGTCGCGGCCAGGACAGGCGATCACTTCACCGGGGGTGTCGGCGTTGTCGCCGCGGATGATGGCGACCGGGGCGAGATCGCCGTAGATCTCGCGCAACGTGCCTTCCCGTGGTGCGGTGGCGCCGGAGACGACGAAGTCGATGCCGGCGGCCGAAATGGTGTGGGTGGTCCGCTTGAGCAGGGCTTCCACCACCGAGGGCGCGGCGATCTCCGCGACGTCGAGGATGGCCCCCGGCCCGTTGCTGTCGGCCATCGCCTCACGCAACACGGCGTTGGACAGCCGGGCCACCACCCGGGCGTTCGGGTTGGCTTGGCGGGCGAGCAGCGCGATCTCCAGGTTCAGATCGTCATCGTCATCGGCGCAGATGACGGCGTCGGCGGTGGCGATCCCCGCCCCCTCGAGATCCTCCGGCGCCTGCGAGAGCGCCACCGTGATCCCGGCGTTGTTCAGCTCGTCGATGATCCGCAGTCCGAGCGCGTCATCACCGCAGACGATGGTGTGGCCCCGCATGGGTGAAACGCTACTTCGGAAACCTCGCCCGCGACGGGTGAGAATGACCTATGCCCAAAGCTTCCTACGTCAAGGCCTGCATCAACGGCGCCCGCAGTCCGGAGGCGCATTCGGCGCTGCCGGTATCACCGCAGCAACTCGCCGACGCGGCGGTGGCCGTGCACAAGGCCGGGGCCAAGGCCGTTCACCTGCATCCCAAGACTGCCGACGGCGTCGATTCACTGGCTCCGGAGACCGTCGGCGCAGCCGTCAGCGCCGTCCGGCAGGCACTACCCGGCCTGCCGTTGGGGGTGACGACGGGATTCTGGGCGCTGCCCGACCCGCAGCAGCGGTTGCGCGCCGTCGAGTCGTGGACCGTGCTGCCCGATTTCGCCTCGGTCAACTGGCATGAGCCCGGCTCGCTGGAACTGGCGCAGCTGCTGCTGAGCAGGGGCATCGGCGTCGAGGTCGGCATCTTTCACGCCGAGGCCGCCGACTCGTGGGCGAGCTCAGAGGTGGCATCCCACTGCATGCGGGTGATGATCGAACTGCAAGCCGACGAGGGCACCGACACCGCCGACGACCTGCTGGCGCGGATCCGGCGTGCCGAATCACCCGCCCCGATCCTGTTGCACGGCCTCGACGACAGTTGTTGGCCGCTGCTGGCGCACGCCGGTGTGCGCGGGCTGCAAACCCGGATCGGGCTGGAGGACACCGTGTTGATGCCCGACGGGTCGACGGCACCCGGCAATGCCGAACTGGTCGCGGCCGCGTGGGACGTTCTGCGGTCGGTCAGTCAGTAGAAGGGGCCAGCGCGAAGTCCGCGAAGTCGAACCCCGGCACCACCACGCAGCTGACCAGGGTCGGCTCGTCATCGCGGGGAACGGCGCGCTGCCAATAGCCGGGCGGCACCAGCACCTGCGGCTGCTCACCCGCCACGATATCGGAACCGAGCAGAATCGTTGTCGCGCTTTCTTTTTCAGCGCCGATCTCCAGCAATAACGGACTGCCGCGGTGGTACAGCCAGATCTCGGCGCTGCGCACCGTGTGCCATGCGGATTGCTGGCCGGGAAGCAGGACGAAGTAGATGGCCGTGCCGGCGTTGCGCGGCCCGTTGTAGTCGGGCGGCAGCGCCGATTCGCCGACGACGAGTTCGCTGCGCCAGGTCTCGCGGAAGTAGCCGCCTTCGGGGTGTGGGCCCAGGTCGAGCTGCTGTACCCACTCGGGGATGTCCGTCACGGCATCAGCCTAGAGATAAATCGGTTGCCCGCGTTCGTGTTGCGGCATTAGCGTGGCGCTCGTTCATCTCCTGGAGCATCGGAAGGAAGTCCCCGTCGTGGATCACAGCGTCGTTCACCTGACCGCTGACAACTACTTCGGAGACCCATGCCTACCGACTCTGCAATCTCCCTGATCGATCTCGACTTCGTCTGGCCGGACGGCACTGTCGCACTCGACCGTCTGAGCGCCACGCTCTCGAACGGACGTACCGGACTGGTCGGCGCGAACGGCAGCGGAAAGTCGACCCTGCTGCGCCTCATCGCCGGTGAACTGGCGCCGACCCACGGCCGGATCGTGACGTCCGGTGACGTTGCCTATCTGCCGCAGACCCTGACGCTGGACGTGGCGCTGTCCATCGCCGACGTACTCGGTGTGGGTGCCAAGCTGGCCGCGCTTGCAGCCATCGAGGCGGGCGCGTCGACCGAGCGCGACTTCGAGGTCATCGGCGAGGACTGGGACATCGCCGAACGTGCCGCCGAGGCATTGCGCGTCATCGGGCTGGGTGCCGCCGACCTGGACCGCACGGTCGGCCAGGTGTCCGGCGGCGAGGCCATGCTCCTGGCCGTCACCGCACTTCGGCTCGGACAGGCCGAGATCACCCTGCTCGACGAGCCGACGAACAACCTCGACAGAACTGCCCGCGGGCGGCTGTTCGACCTGATCGGCGACTGGCCGGGCACGCTGGTCGTGGTCAGCCACGACGTCGCGCTGCTCAACCGGATGGACAACACCGCCGAGCTGCACGACCACCGGCTCACCTCCTTCGGCGGGCCCTACCACCAGTGGCGCGAGCACCTGGACAACGAGCAGGCCGCCGCGGCGCAGGCGGTGTCGGCCGCCGAACAGACGGTGCGGGCGCAGAAACGCCAGCGGGCAGCGGCCGAGACCAAACTGGCACACCGAAACCGCAAGGCGCAGAAGGACTATGCCAACAAGCGGGCGCCGAAGATCGTGATGAACAACTGGGCGTCGTCCGCCGAGGTCGCCGCGGGCAAGCTGCGGACCGAACTCGACGAGAAGGCGGCCGCGGCCGCCGGTGCATTGCAGGCGGCCGAGGCCAGGCTGCGCAGCGATGAGCACATCCGCGTCGACCTGCCCGACCCCGACGTGCCTGCCAGCCGCAGAATCGCCGAATTGCCCGGCGTCCGTGGACCCTTCGTGGTGATGGGCCCCGAACGGATCGCCGTCATCGGGCGCAACGGGATCGGGAAGACCCGCCTGCTGGACGACCTGCTCGCCGGCACCGCAGGCCGATTGCTCACCGACCGGATCGGATACCTGCCGCAGCGCATCGACGGATTGGACGAACGGGCCAGTGTGCTCGACACCGTGACGACGCCGGGCGCCGATGCCGCCCTGGTGCGCACCCGGCTCGCCCGGTTTCTGCTGCGCGGCGACGCCGTGCATCGGCCGGTGGCCACGCTGTCCGGCGGCGAACGGTTTCGGGTCGCGCTGGCGCGGCTACTGCTGGCCGATCCACCACCCCAGCTGATCGTGCTGGACGAACCCACCAACAATCTCGATCTGTCCAGCGTGGACCAGTTGGTCGACGCACTGCGGGCCTACCGGGGGGCCCTGATCGTGGTCAGTCACGACGACGAGTTCCTGGCCCGGCTCGATCTGAACCGCACGTTGTCGATGCGGCGCCCGGGCGTACTCGACGAAGCGGGTTAGGGTCTGACCATGGCACACCTGCGTGCGGGCTGGTTCGTCGTGCTTTGCGCGGTGGTGCTGGCGGTCAGCGCCTGGCTGCCGTGGCTGACGACCCCGGTGCTCGGCGGCGGGCGGGCCAGCGCGATCGGCGGCACGGTCGGCAGCATCGTGTTGCCGGCGCACTTCGGAGTGGGACAGCTGATCGTGCTGCTCACCTCGGTGCTGATCGTCACCGGTGCGATGGTGGCGCGCAATCTGTCTCCGCGGCTGGCCGCCGCGGCCGCGCTGGTGATCTCGCTGCTCATCGGGGTGCTGGTCTACTCGTACTACCAACACAATGTCAGCCCACCGGTGTCGGCGGGCTATGGGTTCTACCTCGGGGCCGCGAGCGCAGGGCTCGCGCTGCTGTCCTCGGTGTGGGCGTTGTTCTCGGCGTTGGTGCGCAGACGATGAGCCGATTCGTCGAGCCGGTCACTTTGACCGGCGCGCAATGGGTTTCGCTCGAGCCGCTCAGCGAAGACCACGTTCCCGAGATCACGGCGGCCGCCGCAGACGTCGGGGAATTGTGGTTCACCAGCGCGCCGTCACCGGACAACGCGGCGGCGTGGGTGAGCAGGATGTTGGCGATGCAGGCCGGCGACCAGGGCGTGACCTATGTGATCCGGCGGCGCACCGATGGCGCGGTGGTCGGCTCGTCGAGCCTGTTTCACGTCGACGCCGCCAACCGGCGTCTCGAGATCGGCCACACCTGGCATAGCGCCTCGGCGCGCCGGACCGGGGTCAACACCGAGACGAAGCTGGTGCTGCTTTCTCATGCGTTCGACCAACTCGGTTGTGTCGCAGTGGAGTTCCGCACGCACTTCTTCAATCAGGTCAGCAGGGCGGCGATCGAACGGCTCGGCGCCAAGCTGGACGGCGTGTTGCGTAGCCACCAGCTGCTACCCGACGGTTCCCGTCGCGACACCGTCGTCTACTCGATCCTGGACATCGAATGGCCCGCTGTTCGTAACAACCTGGAGTTCCGCCTCAGCCGTCATGACTGACGGCCGAGGCGGACTCGTGGAATCGGTTGGGCCTCAGCCCGCTTCGACGGTTGTCGGCGCGATCGGTGTGTTACCGCCTGAACGCGTGATTTCAATTCGGCGGGGTTTGGCTCTCTCGGCCAATGGGATTGTCACTGTCAGCACGCCGTTTTCGTAGGTGGCGGAGATCTTCGTCGTGTCGATTCCCTCGCCGAGTGACAGTTGCCGCCGGTAGGTGCCGAAGAATCTCTCACTGGTCAGCCATTGCACCGAGTCTTCGGAACGGGCCGAACGGTGCGCGGTCAGAGTCAGTGTCCCGTTGTCGACGTTCACGTCGACCGAGCCGGGATCCACCCCGGGCAGGTCGGCGGTGAGGACGTAATGGTCGTCGACCTTGTAGAGGTCCATCGGCATGAACCTGGGGCTGCGATCGGTTCCGGCTTGGCTGGTCAGCAGTCCCCGGGCCATGGCGTCAAGGTCATTGAACGGATCGAAGCGGAGCACAGTACTCACCTCCCTGGATTACTGAACGCAAGCCCACCACCCTGGCGGGCAGCTTTACTGTGCAGCGCCAGATTAGCACTCGAAGATGGAGAGTGCTAATACTTTTTTGCCGGGCTTTCCGCGGCCACCGGTAGGCTTGGCCAGGTTTGTGAGGGGATGAGATTTGCGAAATCTGACCGGGCAGGTGTCGGCTGTACTGGCCGCGGCGCTGGTGGTGACGATCGCGGGCTGTTCGGACGACGCGAAGCCGGTCGCCGCCGTCAAGTGCGACGAGGTGTCGGTGCCGATGATCGACATTCCAACCCGCACCGATCAGGAACCGCGGTTGCGGCTCCCGCAGCCGCAGGGTTGGGAGCGCACCACCAAATTGGACTCCGAGACCATCCGCTTCGCACTGCGCAACGAGGGGCTCACGGATCAGGGCTTCACCCCGAACGCCGTCGTCACCTTGCAGAAGGTGGGCACCGATGTGGGCAAGCCGCAGCAGATCCTCGACGCCCAGGACAAGCAGCTGGTAGCCAAGCTGAAAGTCAAGGACCTGAAATCCACCCCGACACAGATCTGCGGGTCGCCGGCGCAGTCGACCACGTACACCGCCCCCGCGATGGGCAAGATCCCGGCTCGCAACGCCGCGTCCCTGGCTGTGGTCTATCAGGCCGGTGACGTCAACTACGTGACCACGCTGACGGTGCAGACGATCAAGCCCGACAATCCCACCTACATCACGGATTCCGCCGCGATGCTCAAGGGTTTCCAGATCCTGCCGCCTAAATAGCGACGGTGTGGACCTGTCTGCCGTTCAGTCGTTCGGTGCACCGGTCGCAGGCCAGCTCCCCGGTGAATCCCGAACCGCAGTCGTGATGGGTCATCACCACCGCCGGGCCTTCGGGCGCCTGGAACCACCACTGCGCCCACTGCAGTGCCGCGGTCAGCACCGGGAAGAATGCCCGGCCCTTCTCGGTCAGCAGGTAGGCGGCGCGCTCAGGGCCCGACCGTTCGGTCGGTGAGGTGGTGAGAACGCCAATCGTGCAGAAGGTCTGCAACCGCTCGGCCAACAGGCTGGGCGGCGCGCCGAGCTGGGTCTGAAAATCGGTGAAGCGGGTGGTGCCAAGGAATGCTGCCACCAGAAGTGCCGCAGCCCAACGGTTTCCAAGGATGCTCATGGTTTCCGGGAACAGCCCGGCGTGCCGGGTTGCGGTGTCGGATTCCGAACGCCGCCGGGTCGACGCGGCCGGGGCCGAACGTGTCCATGCGCCGCTCGGGCCGAGGCTCAGCGCCACCTCCGAGCCGGTGACCACGGCATGGCAGGTGTTGCAACGCAATTGGGGTGCGAAATGGGACCCACAGGCCAGGTGTTGCATGGCGGGCAGGGCGTGCTGATGCCCGGTCACCCAGTTGCGTTCCCACTCCCAGATAGACAGCAGCGCCGGCCACAACGAACGCCCGCGGTTGGTGATCAGGTACTCGGTGCGTGCCCGGGTGGAGGCATGCACCTTGCGGGTGAGTAGACCGTCGTCGACCAGCGTGCGGAGCCGGCTGGTCAGAACGGAATTCGAGATCGGCAATCGCGACATGAACTGGCTGTAGCGGCTGACCCCGAGCAGCGCCTGCTGAACGATCAGCAGGTTCCACTCGTCGCCGAGCAGGCCCAGCATCCTGCCGATGGCATTGGGGCTTTCTGGCGCCAAGACGGTGGGGGTCTCGGCAGCGAGGGTTTCGGTCACTACAGTCCGATCGCCTCGGCGGCGCAGTCGCTGGTATGCCAGCGGCGCAGTGCATCGCCGGCCACCCAGGTGGAATGGGTGCCGCTGGAAATCCGTTCCGGCAGTTGAAGTTTGCACACCGGTCCGTCTGTGAGCCGGGCGGCGTCGAAAACCAGGCAATAGGAGGCGTCGGCACCCATATCCGTGGTGAGCGTCACCAGGTAGCCGTCGTCCTCGGACCGGGATCCGACCCGCGGAGCCATCGCCGTCTCGCTGCCGTAGACGCCGTCGCCGAATCCATAGCGCTGTTCGGTGCCGGTGTGCAGGTCGTGGCGGACCAGTCCGTCGAACAGGAACCAGCCCGGCTTGCCGGTGGCCGCATAGGTATAGCGGTACGGCTCGCCGGCATGGGTCCCGTTGATCATGCCGAACTCGGTGATGCTGTCGGACAGCGATTCTTCGGTCAGCCCGCCGGTACGAAGGTTGAGCCGCCAGCGGTGCAGCCTGGCCTGCATCCGGTCCAGTGCCAGGAACCGGAATGCCCGCTGCCACTTGGTGCCGGTGCCGTTGTCGCTCGGTTCGGGGTCGCCCTGGAAGAAGCCGTCCAGCACGATCTCGTCGCCGTCTTCATAGGCGTTGACGAAGTGCAGGACGTAGGTCGGGTCGGCCTCGAACCACTGAATATCAGCACTGGCCCCGCGGCGGGGGAGCACCGCGAACCGCGAGGGCATATCGCGGTGGAACCGTGCGACGTGCAGGTCGCGCTCCAGCAGCTCGG
This sequence comes from Mycobacterium sp. BK086, assembly GCA_004362315.1. Taxonomy (GTDB): domain Bacteria; phylum Actinomycetota; class Actinomycetes; order Mycobacteriales; family Mycobacteriaceae; genus Mycobacterium. The sequence goes on along the minus strand of SNWL01000004.1, from coordinate 5,683 downwards.
GATCCCAGAACAGCGGTAAGTCGTTGAGGATCACGTAGTTTCGCGTGAACGCCATATCGTGGGGGAGCCGCGGACCGGGCAGTGGCACGTCGGTGTAGTGCACCAGGTCGTTGTTCGCGTCCACCACTCCGTAGTGCATGAAGGGCGCGGACTTGGAGTAGTTGAAGAACAGCATCTCCCCGGTGCGGTCGTCGACCTTCGGATGCGCCGAGACGCCCCAGTCGCGGGGGAACCCGCCGCCCCACGTCTCCTTGCCCAGGGTCTCGCCGGAAAACGGGTCGACGCGGTACAGGTCGCCGCACTGGTAGAAGCTCGTCAACGCGGTGCCACGGTGCACTACGACATCCGTGCTGGAGGCGTCCTTCATCAGCGTGCGCGCGCCCCAGCCGTAGTCCACCTTCGCCAGCGGCAATGGCTCGGCGAGCCCCGGCCAGAGCGGACCCCCGGCGGCGTTCTCGGCCTCGAAGCCGTCGGTCCGGACAAAGCGGTTGCGGTAGAACGCCTTTCCGTCCCGGAAGCCGACGACGTGCAGCATGCCGTCACCGTCGAAGGGGTGGTAGGCCTTCAGTGCCGGGTGCAACGGGTTCTCGGTGTTGCGCAGATAGACGCCGTCGAGATCGGTGGGGATCTCGCCGTCGACGACGGTCAGATCATCGGCGCACCACTCAGTGTTCTGTGGGCGCCATGGCCCGGTGCGGTACGGGTGGTCGTCATCCTCAGGAAGGGTGGACAGAAATTTGCCGACGATCTCAGTGTGCATCGTCTGCCGATCTGATCATGAAACTGACTGTGGTGGCGGTACTACCGCCGAAATTCACAGTGCCGAAACGCCGGGCACCGTCGACCTGGTAGTCGCCTGCGAGATCGCTGACTTGTTTGGCGGCATCGAGCATCATCCGGATTCCCGAGGCGCCCACCGGGTGACCGCCACCGATCAGCCCGCCGCTGGGGTTGATCGGCAGCCGCCCGCCGATCTCGATCTCGCCGTTCTCGATCGCCTTCCACGATTCGCCCGGCCCGGTCAGCCCGATGTGATCGATGGCGAGGTACTCGCTCGGGGTGAAGCAGTCGTGCACCTCGAAACCGTCGACGTCGTCGAGCCCGACACCAGCCCGGCTGAACGCGTCGTGCACCGCGGCGCGCACGTGCGGCAGCACATAGGGGTTTTCGGCATCCCGGTCGAGTTTCTGGCGCAGGCCCAGGCCGACCGTGCGGTGGCCCCAGCCCTCGATCAGCCCGATCGGGCGCACCCCCGGGTGATCGCGCAGGAAGTCGTCGTTGACCAGAACGACGCCGGCGCCGCCGTCGGTCATCTGGCTGCAGTCGTAGCGGCGGATCCGGCCCTCGGTGGGTGGGTTGACGGCGTCGTCCCCGCCGTGCGCGACCAGATCGGGGACTTCCCAATCCCGGGTCTGGGCGTTGGGGTTGCGCCGGGCGTTGGCGAAGTTCAGTGCGGCGATGGCATGCAGGTGGCGGTCGTCGATGCCGAAGCGCCGGTCGTACTCGTCGGCGACGTCACTGAACATCGACGGCCAGATGTACTTGGCGTCAGCGCCCTCGTGGCCGGTCCAGGCTGCCGCGCCGAGGTGCGCGGCCGCGATGTCACCGGGCACCGTCTTTTCCAGTTCCACGCCGACGACAAGGGCGGTGCGGTAGTTGCCTGCCCGCAGGTCGGCCATCGCGGCCAGGGCCGCCACGCTGCCCGACGCGCATGCGGCCTCATGGCGCGTCGCGGGGGTGTCCCACAAGCCGTCCTGCACGGTGGCGGGCATGGCGCCGAGATGGCCCTGGGCGGCGAACATCTCACCGAATGCGTTGGCGACGTGTACGACGTCGATGTCGGCGGCGTCGATCATCGCCGCGGTCAGGGTGAGGTCGACGACCTCGCTGGTCAGCGACGCGAAGTCGCGGCCTTCCCTGGTGAGGTTGCGGGCGAAGTCGCTCTGGTAGCCGCCGAGGATCCAGACGTTGCCTGCCATTGCGCCGAAATTACTACAGCTAAGAGAGTGGCGGACCGGAATGCGTTATGCGACCCCAAATTGGGGGCGGCCCCGCCGGCTCTAGGTCTGAACCGACAGGACCTCAACGAGCGTGGAAGTCGACCACCGCGCTCGCTTGAAGCGGAGCATTGCCCCGCTTGTCCGCTCACAAACGTCATCGTCGGGACGGCCGCGCGTTACTTTTACTGGCTGGCGGGAACACACCAGAAATGTCTACGCCAATCCACGACCTGGCGCAGCGGATGGCTCAGCTGGCCAGGGACACGGCGCTGCCGCACCGCGTCGACGAGGTTCTCGCCGGCGTGACCGCCGCGGCGACCGAGATGATTCCGGGCACCGATACCTGCGGTGTCCTACTCATCGGCAAGGGCGGGAAATTCGACTCCCTGTTCGGCACCTCGGAGTTGGTCTACAAACTCGACAGGTTGCAGGAGGAGTGCGGGGAGGGGCCCTGCGTCGAAGCCGCGCTCGACGACCTGATCGTGCGGACCGACGATTTCATCACCGAGTCGCGCTGGCCGAAATACAGCCAGGCGGTCGCCGGCCTGGGGGTCCGCAGTGGTTTGTCGTTCAAGCTCTACACGAGCGCGAGTACGGCCGGCGCCCTGAACTTGTTCGGGATAGAACCGAACGCCTTTGACGCGCAGTCCGAGGCCATCGGTTCGGTATTGGCCGCCCACGCCGCGTCGGCGATCCTGGCCAGCCGGCATGGCGAGCAGCTGGAATCGGCGTTGACCACGCGTGACACCATCGGCCAGGCCAAAGGGGTGGTCATGGAGCGGTTCAACGTCGACGCCGTCCGTGCATTCGAAATGCTGCGGGAGCTGTCGCAGACGACGAACACCCGGCTGATCGACATCGCCACGAGGGTCATCGAAACCCGGGGCGGGTAGGTCGCGAGCGCCGGTATCGTGGTCGTAATTTTCCGGTGCTGGGGGGTCGCTCGATGATGAGGGATGCGCTCAGGCGTTGGTGGCAGCAGTCCACTCACTACGACTGGCTCAGCGGTTACCTCGCCGCGCATGGGATGCGTGGTGCCACCCGCGCGCTGATGGCCTTCCTGGCCGCCTCGATGGTGGCCTGCCTGCTGGGACTGCTCGGCTCGATCGACGGACCCGTCGGACCCGTGCCCATCACGATGACCTGGCTTGCGGTCGCGGGTGGGATCGGCTGCGCGGTCCTGTGGAGTCTGCGCTGGCCGACCCAACGTCAGTCGGTGGTGTTCGCGCTGGTGACCAACGCCTCGATCGCGTTGGCCTGCCTGGCGTATCCACGACCGATGCCCGCGGTGATCGGGTGTATCGCATTCGCCACCATCGGCGCTTATGTCGCGTTCTTTCACGGCACGGGATTGGTTCTCTACAACTTCGCCGTCGCGGCTGTGGTCGCCTCGATCGGCGCGGCCAGGATGTCGGCGGAGGGGCATACCGTTCTGGCTGCGGTGGACTGGTGGCTCATCATCCAGGTCAACATCGCGCTGCCGCTGGCGATCCAGATCATGGTCCGCGCGCTCGGGATGGATCTGATTCGCGCCGAACGAGACCCACTGACGGGGCTGCTCAATCGGCGAACCTTCCATCAGGAGACCGCCGGCCTGATCCAGACGGGACGGGCGGCCGGCTCGCATCTGGTCGTGGCGCTGATCGATCTGGACAAGTTCAAGTCCGTCAACGACCGCTACGGCCATGCGGCCGGCGACGAGGCACTGGTGCATGTCGCGGCGGCGATCGCACAGGCCGCTGGTGACACGGCGGTCGTCGCGCGCAGCGGGGGCGAGGAATTCCTGGTCGCCACCACGTCACCGACTGCCGATTGTCACGAGCTGGCCAACCGGTTGTGTACCGCGATTGCGGAATCTCCGGCCGGGGTGACCGCGAGCGTCGGCACCACCGCGGTCCGGCTGGCTGACACCGACGATGACGACAAGCCACTCGTCGACCGGCTCGTCGCCACGGCCGACTGGGCCATGTATCGCGCCAAGCGCGCCGGCGGCAACGGCGTCCGGCATCAGGACACCGGCCCGATCGGGCAGCGACCGCCGCAGCGCGGTGGCGGCGTGAGTCAATCGGCCTGACCCTTCGCGTTCTCGATGAAGCGCTTCAGCGTGGCACGGTCCTTGTAGCCGTCGGGTCCCTTGGTACCCGAGTTCACGTCGACCCCGTAGGGGCGGACGTTCCGGATCGCGTCGGCGACGTTGTCAGGGGTCAGGCCACCGGCGAGGATCGCCGGGATGGGTACCTGCGCGACGATCTGGCGGCTGATCGACCAGTCGTGGGTCTGGCCGGTGCCGCCGATCTGATCGGTCGAGGTGTTGATGGTGTCGAGCACGAGCGCGTCGACAGTGTTTGCGTATTGCCGTGCGGTGTCGATGGATTGGTGATCGATGACGTGGATTGCCTTGGTGAGCTTGATATCTGGCATCCGGTCTTTGATCGCTCGCGTCTGGTTCGGGGGGGTGTCGCCGTGGAGCTGGATCGTGGTGACGCCCATCGTGATGGCGAGTGTGGCGATGTCGTCCGGCTCGCTGAGGTGTGTGACGAGAACCGTCTCGACCGGTGGAAGGGCGGCGATGATGGTTGCCGCTTCGTCTGGTTGCAGAAAGTCTGGGGAGCTGTGTCGTTGGCCGACGAGGAAGCCGAGCGCGTCGGCGCCGTACTCAGCAGCCGCCAGCGCGTCTTGGAGCCGGCGGATGCCACAGATCTTGACGTGGATCATCGCAGGTGGTCGCCCGGAAACCCCCGACACGGATGCACGTCGTAGACGAAGACGCCGGCTGCCACGCCCGGGTCGCCGTCCATGATCGCGACAGTCTCCTCGACAGAGCAGTCAAAGACGCCGATGCCGCAGACGTCCGAGGAATCCGCCACGGGCAGCACCACCTGGAGGACCCCCTCGGCGCGCAGGCCGAAGTTTCGCCGCCCGTGCTCCCAAATGATCTGTGCTGCTTCAGGACTGCCGTAGTTCGGGCCGGCTTTCAGGATGGCCACGCTGTACGTCTTGGTGGTCGGCAGCAGGCTCTTCATCTCGTCGTCGCTGAAGTGCTTCACGGATGTAGTCAACCAAGCCCGGGCGCCGTCAGGAAGTGGTCGTCGGCGCCGCCCCAAACATCACCACCCCTACGCGCGTCGCGGCGTACGTTCCGGGGTAGACCTACCGAATCCCGGCACGACCGATGTCACTGGAGATATGTCATGTCCAATGAGAACGAAGATCTGGTCAGCGTCCGCTACATCGTCGACGACGTTCAGGCGGCGATTGACTTCTATACGAGCTATCTCGGGTTCATTCTGCGGTCCTCACATCTGCCCGCCTTCGCCGACGTCACCCGCGGCTCACTGAGGCTCCTTCTATCGGGCCCGCAGAGTTCGGGTGCCCGCGCCACACCGTCCGACGCGAATTCGGCGGGTAGAAATCGTATTCACTTGATCGTCGACGATCTGGACGCCGAGGTCGAACGGCTGCAAACCGCCGGGTTGCGGCTTCGCAGCGAGGTCGTCACCGGCCCGGGCGGACGTCAGGTGTTGATTGCCGACCCGGCGGGGAACCTCGTCGAGCTGTTTGCGCCGGCAACGTCGGACTGAAGTGCCCCTGTTCAGAGTGGGTTGATGGTTGACGGATCTAGTTCGGTTGATCCTTGACACTCTTGTGTGTGTCTTAGGTCTGGCCGCTGGGGCGGCAGGCCT
>SNWL01000003.1 GCA_004362315.1 Mycobacterium sp. BK086 | reverse complement strand
CAAGGATCAACCGAAGTAGGCGTAAAGCAACAGCCGAAACACTGTCGCCCATCAACCGAAGACCAAACGTCAAGCATCAGCCGAGGTCGTACACGGACTGAAGTGCCCCCGGCAGGATTCGAACCTGCGACACCGGCTTTAGGAGAGCCGTGCTCTATCCCCTGAGCTACGGGGGCGCACCGGCTGGCAGCTTACCGCCTAGTACCTGCGTCGCGGCAGCAGCGCACCCCACTCGTAGCGGGCGACGGACGTGGCGATGCTGTCGGCTTCGGGGTCGACGTCCTGGGCCAGCCGCACCAGCGCCTGGGCCACCCGTCGCCTGTCCAGTTCATGGCGCTGGGAGGCTCGGGCGAGTTCCCCGGACGCGGCGTCCAGGGAGCATCGCTTCAGGCCGACCAGCACGCCTTGTGCGCACTCCTGCATCTTCGCGTCATCCGTCATTGCATGTTCACCTCGTGAATCAAGCGATAGCCGGACTGACGGCTCCGCAAACACCTCAGCGCAGCTCGGCGATGACCTTCGCGAAGTATTCCGCGTGATAGTCCTGCACGGTGAAGTAGTTGATCCCGTAGTTCTCCCGGCGAGCGCGCAGGGTGTCGGCGATATCGCGCGGTGTGCCGGTCAGCACCGTGGGCAGGGCCAGCAGCTGCTCCTCGGTGGCGTCCGGGGCGTAGCCGCGGGTCAGCGCGAGATCGGGGATGCCCGAGGAATCCGTCGGCACCCCGGTGATCGCGATGTTGAGTTCGAGGTCGTCGAACCGCTCGCCGGCCGCGGCCCGGACGAAGTCGATCCGCTCGGCCAGCGGATCGTGGCCCGGGTACTCGGGCACTCCGCCGCCGGTGAGGCCGATGATGTCGGCGTGCTGGGCCGCGATCCGCAGCACCCGATCTCCGTTGCCTGCGATCAGGATTGGGATCGACGGCGCGGTCTCCTTCAGATACGTGGTGGTATGCCGCAGATGATCGACCCGCTCGCCGGCGCTCGGGTACGGCATCTCGGCGGCCTCGAATTCCTCCCGCACGTACCCGGTGCCCAGGCCGAGATCCAGCCGGCCTTCGCTCAGCACGTCGACCGCGATGGCGTCGCGCGCCAGGATCGCCGGCTTGTAGAACGCCGCGTTGATCACGAAGGTGCCCACGCGCATCGTCTTGGAATACTCCGCGGCGGCCACCATCGTCGGGAACGGTGCGGGGATCCCGAAGCGGCCCAGATGGTCCGGGACGTGCAGGACGTCGAAGCCCAAGTCCTCGAATCGACGCACCGTGTCGCGCAACTTCTGCGCCGATTTGACCGAACGCACGCCGATGCCGAATCGAAAATCTCTCACCATGTCGGCATGCTAAGACCGCGTCGGGCGGGGCCGACAGCGTCGGTCTCGGTACGTGGCACGGTTTGACGACGCCACAGCACGGCAATTCCGTGGATTGTGAATGCGCCCAGCGTCGGCGTCGAGGAGGAATTCCTGCTCGTCGATCCCAGCACCGGCGAGCCGGTCGCTCGCAACGCCGAGGTCGCCAAGCACGCGGCCGCCCGCGGAGTCGACCTGCAGCTGGAACTCACCACCTGCCAGGTCGAGACGGCGACGGAGGTGGCGCTGACGAGTTCGCAACTGCGCCAACAGATCACCCGGCTGCGGAGGGTCGCCGCGGACGCCGCGCAGGAGGCGGGCGCGCGACTGCTGGCGGTCGGCCTACCGCCCACGGTGCCGCACAGTTTCCCGATCACCGACACCGAGCGCTACCGGGATATCGGCGCGCAATTCGGCATGATTGCCCACGAGCAGGGCATCTGCGGATGTCATGTCCACGTCGAAGTGCCCGACCGTGACGCGGCCATCGCCGTCAGCAACCGGCTACGGCCCCAGCTGCCGCTGCTGCTCGCACTGACCGCCAACTCGGCGATCTATCGCAACGCCGACAGCGGGCATGCCAGCTGGCGAAGTGTCCTGTGGGGTCGTTGGCCCAGTGCCGGACCGCCGCCGCATTTCGACTCGGCCGAGCATTACGACTCGATCGTGGCCATGCTGCTCGACGCCGGGGCCATGCTCGACGACGGGATGGTCTATTGGGATGTCCGCCCGTCCAAGAAGTTCCCCACTGTCGAGGTCAGGGTCTCCGACGTCCCCGCCACCGCCGCCGAGACCGTCCTGCTGGCCACGCTGACGCGCGCCGCGGTGATGACGGCGCTGGCCGACGAGCGCGCCGGGGCTCCCGCGCCCCGCGTCGATGACCACATCGTGCGCGCCGCCTACTGGAAGGCCGCGCACGATGGGTTGGACGGGCAGGCCATCGACGTCACCGACAGTTGGACGGCTGAGCCCACGTCGGCGGTATTGGCGAAGTGGCTGCAGCTCTTACAGCCGGCACTACAAGAACTCGGTGACGACGAATGGGTGCACGACGAGCTGACCCGGCTGCTGAAGGACGGCAATGGTGCGATGCGGCAGCGGGCGGCCTGGCGGGAGCGCAACGAGATCGCCGACGTTCTGGCCGTCGCCGCGCAGGCCACGCTTACGTGACGAACCCTTTGGTGCGCATCAGGAAGTCGGCCAGGAAGCCGTCGTGCGGCAGGCCGGGTGCGGTGACATAGGTGGGCACCGGCCCGCGGTAGACGTTCGCGATCGTCGGCTGGGCGAGCAGGTCGTCTATCAGGCTGTCGTCGTCGGTGAGCGCGCTGACCACCAGCGAATCGCGAAGCGGACCAATCCCGTTCGTGCGTCGCCAGGGCGCGACCCACACGCACGGGAAGGCCAGTTCGGTGTTGAGCTTCTCGGTGTCCACGTCGTGCAGCAGGTGTACGGCCGGTCGGAGCGCGGCGCGTCCGTCGCCCAGGTCGGCGACGATCTGGTCGGCGCCCAGCAGCGCCGTCGTACCGGCGGCGCGCGCGGCGACGAAAGCGGCCACGGCCCTGGCGGATTCGATGGATTGCGTTGGCAGGTCCCCGATGGTGCTCAGCCGCTCTGCGATCGCCGCGGCCAGGGACGCCGCGTCACCTTCGATCAGCACGGCGGTGGTGTTGACGCAGGCCATCCCGCCCAGCCGGGCAATCGAATCGACGATCACGTCGAGGTGATCGCGCCAGTCTTGCTCGGCGGTGATCACGATCTTGGTGCGCCCGGGACCGTTCACGAAGACCGTTGCATCACCGCCGTATTTGGCCACCACATCGCTGCGGCCGTAGACCAGGGCCAGATCGGCCGACGCGATGATCTCGTCCGCCCCGGCATGATCGGTGGGTAGATAGACGACGTCGTCGTCGCGAAAACCAGCCTCCCGTAGGGCCGACACCAGTCGATGCGCGGTGAACGGTTCGCGCCGCGACGGCCGGACCGCCACGCGATAGCCCATGACCAGCGCCTGCGGCCACAGCCCGTGCACGCCCGGCGCGTTGCCGGAGGCGTGCACCCCGAACACGTCACCACGGCGCGACCAGATTGCAGTGGCGCCCTGCGCCGTCCGCCAGTCGGTAATCGCGCCGATCGGACGGGCCGGCTGGATCGCGTCGAACGCGTCGACGACGGCGTCGCCGACCTCCCGGGCCTGGACTCGGGTGACGGCGATCGGCAGGCCCGAAACCCGGCTCGCCAGTTGCACATACGACTCGAAATCAAGGCCGGCCGCCTCAGATGTCGTGAAGATCTCGCCGGCCTTCTGCAGCGCGGCCTGGCGCTGCTCGGCGGGCAACGGCGTGGCCTTGCGCTGGCCGGCCATGGTTCGCGCGATGTAGAGCGGCGGGGCAATGCTCAACTCGGCGACCGGGGCGCCCGCCACATCGGTGACGACTTCCCTTTTGCGGGAACGATATTCGCCGTTCAGGCCCAGGCCCGGGAGGTCGATCACGGTCAGTACACGCCTTCGATCACCGGCTCACCGTCGAGGACGGCCACCGGAGCGACCTCGGCGACCGAGTCGCCGACCTGGCCGTCGGGGCCGGGCAGGCGGATCGCGCTGTCACGTTCGAGATTGTTCGGAATGAACATGCCCTTGCTGATGTGGTTCATCACCACCTGGCCGCGTTCGCCATACCCGACCTGCTCGCCGGTGTCGGGGTCGACCACCCAGAAGAAGACGTACGGACTGCGCGGGTCGAAGACGAATGTGTCGCCGTCGGTGCGGGTTTGGGCCTGCGACAGGATCATCGTGCTGCCGAACACCATCGCGATCGTCGCAGCCGGGAAGACGTCACGCAGGACGTCGAGGGTGTCGGGGTCCACGTGGGCGCCGCTGAGCAGAATGAACCGCACCTTCTCGCCGACCAGCTGCGCGAGCGTGTCATTGCGGGCGATGGCGTCCAGCAGCGGGGGAGTGGTGTGCAGGTTGGCGATGTCCTGGGTGCGTAGAACGAATTCCGCTTGTTGCAGAAGGTGGTTCAGGTACGCCGACATCTCGCCGGCCGCCCCGCGTGCGACGAGTTTCTTCACCCATCGGGGATCGAGATCGATGAGATGGCAGATCGAACCCAAGCGGCCCGACACCACCCGGGAGAAGTGGCCCACCCCGTGCGGACCGCTGGGCATCATGCACAGGAAGCCGCGTCCGCCGACGAATCCGGCGCGACGGAAGTCGTCGGTCTGCCAGTCGGCGACCTGGGCCACCCAGTCCGGCAGCTGGGCTGTCCGCTTGGGTGCGCCGGTGGTGCCACCGGACTCGAAGATCATCGGGATCGGCGGTGGCGATCCGTAGCCGCGCGGGATCAGGTCCTCGGCCGCGGTGTCACGCAGTTGGTTGACGACGTTCGGGAACCGGCGGAGGTCGGCGAAGGTGTGGATATCGGTCAGCGGATCGAAGTCGAGGTCCCTGGCCGTGCGCAGCCAGTACGGCGAACCGGTGTCGGCCCCGAAGTGCCAGGCCATCGCCGCGCGCAGGAACGTCTGCGGATCCGGTGGCGTCTGGCGCGGGAGATCCAGCAGGGAGAAGTCGACATCGGCCACAAAGTGAGATCCTGTAGCAGCTTTCCCAGATGCGATACCAGGCGAGGCTGTCGTTAACCGAGAAGTCTGCTGGAGTTTGCATCCGGTATTCATGCTGATGTGATGACGCGACCGCGACGGGCGGCGACCATGCTTGCCGCATTCGTGCTGGGCATCGCCGGCTGCAGCCCGGTCACCGGTGTGGCTGTCACGGCAAGCCCGCTGGATGTCGGGCCGTATCCGACGACACCAGTTGCGGTGACATTTGGGACGGCTATCGGGGCCGTCATCGAAAGTCAGAGCATGGCGGCGAGCGTGGTGCTGCCCACCGATGTCGACACCTCCCTTCGCCGATTGGAAAGCGCCAACACCGGTCCGGTTTCAGACGCGCAGGGATTGCGGGCTGACATCCGGGGGCGGCGGGCCGGGATCGCCGAGGCCAACGGTTTCGTCGCCGGTTTCTCCTCGGCGCGCAGCACCGAGGGTGAGCCGACGCCCACCACCTCGGTGGTCAACCTGGTGATGCGCTTCCCGAATGCCGACGCGGCGTCGGCGGCCGCCAGGGAGATGGTCGTCGCCGAACCGGCGCGACCCGTCGCGATCGCACACCATCGCGAGACTCTTGCACTGGTCGTCACGATGCCCCGCGGGGTCATCGTGGAGAGCTTCACGCCCCGCGGGCCTTTCGTCCTCTATCAGTGGGTGCAGACCCGCAATACGCTGGCGGCGGCCACCGGCCTCGTCTCGGCGATCCTGGATCTCCAGGGTCCGCGGGTCGACGCGCTCATCCCGACCGACCCCGCGCTGCTGGTCGACGCGAGCCGCCTGATGGCGCGCACTTTGCCGCCGGCCGTCGGCGTGTACTCGGCACCGGGGGCGCTGCACTTCGAGGCGGATCCGGTACGTGCCGCGGACAGGTTCGCCGCGGCCGGGGTGACCGCCGTGGCGTTGGGCCGCACGACGGTGTACCGGGCCGAAAGTGCTGGCGGGGCAGCGCTGTTGATCGACAGGATCAGCTCCGATGAGCTATCCGATGGGGCGATCGTCACCGACGCGGTGGGCGGTGTGCCGGACGTGACCTGCGTAGACCGCGGCGGGAATCCGCTCTCACGATACGGATGCCACGGCGTCACCGGGAGCTACGCGTTCACCACGACGTCGGCGCACGCCCAGGATGCCCGGCAGCAGGCCGCGGCCCAGTACCTGCTTCTCGGCGGGCTCTAACCCCAGGAGCGGGCGGCTGCGGCCAGCCCCTGCACCAGCGCGGACGTCGCCGGCGAAAGCCCGTCGTCGCTGGGCGGCTGGCTGCGTGGGCTGATACCGCGCACCCGGGTCGGCAGCTCCAGTTGCGCACCGCCACCGCGGACCCGGTTGACCGGGTTGTCGGGGTGCAGGCCGCGCAGCTCGGTGGGGATGGCGCCGATGTCGGTGACGATCCGGTAGCCGGGCAGATCGATCGTGTCGGCCAGGTGGCGAGCCAGCGCCCGGTTGCCGCCGCCGGCCAGCAGTTCGGTGCTGCGCCCGATGCGGCCGTAACCGTGCACCGACACCGCCACGTCGACGTGGTCCAAAAACTCGGCGAGCCGCTCGGATTCGTCGGCGAGATACCGGGCCGAGGGCAGATGGTGCGGATAGTGCTCGGGGTGGCGCAGTAGATACAGCGACGCTCCCGCGGCGTCGGCGGCACGTTCGGCGATGACGTCGGTCATCTGCTCGAGGCCGCCGCCGTGAATGGCGAGAAATCCGAAGCGGGACCGCAGCCGGCTCACCTCCACGATCGCCGGGTCGGCGAGGAGTTCGGAAAGGGATTGCGGCCCAGAGGAGTTCGATGCGAGTGGACGCGGCCAATGGGCCGGGTCCCACCGTCGTAGGAAGTCCACCCAGCGCTGCGGCAGGCCGTGGTGCAGCGCGCCGTCGATGATGCGCTCTAGATAGCCGGGCCGCGGCGGGCCGGGTTCGGTGCGGTGGTCGATGTAGACCCAGGCCGGGGCCGGCCCGTCGGCGGTCTGCACGGTCAGCCGGTCCCGGCGATACCGCACCGGAACCCCTTCGGCGCTGTCCAGCACCGCGAGGTCGTGATCGCTCAACGACCACAGCACGCCGTGAACGGTGCTACCGGTGAAGGGTTCGACGGTGGCCACCCCGCGCTCGTTGATCAGCCAGTCATGGTCGGCCAAGGTCGCCGGCCGGGGGTCGGCGGCCTCGGGACAACGCCGGGCCATCTGCTGCACACAGAGATTGGACCCGTAGGCGAAGTACGGGTGCCGCATGCTCAGTGCGCGAGCGTCAGGTAGATCAGGACCACGTTCAGCAGCGTAATGATCGTGGCCACTGCCCACCCAAGGGCGGTCGTCAGCCGGGCGTTGGTATCGGCACCCATCAGCGTGCGATTGCTGGTCAACCGCACCAGCGGAATCAGCGCGAATGGGATGCCGAACGACAACACCACCTGGGAGATGACGAGCGCGCGGCTGGGATCGACACCGATGGCCAGCACCGCCAGGGCGGGGATCAGCGTAACCAGCCTGCGCACCAGCATCGGAAAGGTCTTGTGAAGCAGCCCTTGCATGATCATCGCCCCGGCGTAGGCGCCGACCGACGTCGACGCCAGCCCGGAGGCCAACAGGCCGATCGCGAAGAGCAGCGCGACTGTGGGTCCGAGGGCGTCGCGGACCGCCGCGTGTGCACCCTCGATCGAGTCGGTGTCGTTGCGGCCCTGCAGATTTGTCGCCGCGATCAGCAGCATGGACATGTTGACCGCGCCGGCCACCAGCATGGCGATGCCGACGTCCCACCGGGTGATCCGCAGCAGCCGGGTGCGTGCGGCGCCGGCCTCGGGGTGCCCATGCCGGTCGCGGGCGAGTCCGGAATGCAGATAGACCGCGTGTGGCATCACCGTTGCGCCGAGCATCGCGGTGGCCAGCAGGACGCTTTCTGGGCCGTCGAATCGGGGGATCAGGCCGGCTACCACGTCTGCGGCCGGTGGTGTCTTGACGAACAGGCTGGACAGAAAGCCGATCGCGATGATCAGGAGCAGTCCGGTGATCACCCGCTCGAAGACCCGTTGGCCGCGCCGGTCCTGCACGACCAGCAGCAGCAGCGAGACGACGCCGGTGATGACACCGCCGACGAGCAGCGGCAGGTCGAACAGCAGGCGGAGCGCGATCGCGCCACCCACCACCTCGGCGAGGTCGGTCGCGATCGCGACCAGCTCGGCCTGGATCCAGTACCCGATGCGGCTGGGGGTGCGGGTGTGATCGCGGACGGCTTCGGGCAGGGTGCGGCCGGTGACCAGGCCCAGTTTGGCCGACAGGTATTGCACCAGCCCGGCCATCACGTTGGCCATGACGATCACCCACACCAGCAGGAAGCCGAACTGTGCGCCCGCGCTGATGTTGGCAGCGACGTTGCCCGGATCGACGTAGGCGATGGCCGCGACGAACGCCGGGCCGAGCAGATACCAGCCCGCCCTGGGGGCGCGCGTCACCTGTGCCAATCGACGAGCTTTCTATCCGGATACGCCAACAAGAAAGTTAGGGTACCCGAAACCTTAAGGGGCTCGTCAGAGGCCGATGAAGATTCCGCCGAGCCCGATCCCGATACCGCCGAAGCCCCAGCCGGCCAGCGGATTCTGCAGCGCCGGGTTGGGTGAGGTGGTGATCTGGGCGTGCCCGGGGGTCTGGCACATCGTGGTGCTGGGTCCGGTGTCGACGCATTCTGCGGGACGTGCGGTCGCCGGGGCGGCCAGTACGACGGCCGCAACCGCAATCAGTAGGGGAGCGCCAAGAGCAATCTTGGTCATCATGGTGGCCTCCTTGTGGCCGCGATCTCGAACTCAGCGGCCCCCGCCGCCATGGGCGCCGCCCCCGCCGCCTGCGGGACCGGGACCGCCGAAAATCAGTGCGGGACCGTAGAACTCGTCGCCCCAGGGATAGGCGAAATCCTCGGGGACTTCTGGGGTTGCGTTGAGCTGCACGTTGCCGGGGGTGGCGCATTGGGTGGTCTGGCCACCGAGGACCGAACTTCCCCCGGTATCGACACAGCTGGGAACTGACGGGGCGATCAACGTCGTATCGGCGACTGCGATCGGCGCGAACGCGCCTGCGGCAGCACCGGCGGCGATGACCATCGGAAACACATAGCGGAGCCTGAGCCGCATCGGCATTCCCTTCCTGGCAGTTCCCCTATCCAGCAGCGTACAGCCCTTTGCCAGTCGCGAACGGTAAGTCGATCGTCGTGCGGATCCCTGCGGGTGCGGCCACCACCGACGGGATCGCGTTGACGAGCCGCATCGCGGTGGCCACCAGGCCGGCATGGTTGTGGTCGCCGTTCGGCGAGCTCAGGCACAGATCCATGGCGTACGACGGTTCACCGGTGATCTCGATGCGGTAGTTGCCCCCCGGCTGGGCGGGCTGCGGCCACTCCGGGTACAGATCCTCGCGCAGTCGGGTGACGTGCTCGACGACGATGACTGGTGCACCGCCCACCAGGCCGATCACCTCGAACCGCAGCCCCGCGGCGGTGCCCTTGGCGATGGTGCCCGCGGCGATTTCGATGTCCTCCGGAGCGGGCTCGCGCACATACATGTCTTCGATGCCGTCGAGTTCGAGCCCGAGTCCGGCCGCGATCTGGCGGATCACCGAGCCCCACGCCAGGCTCAGCACACCGGGTTGCAGCAGCATCGGGATCTCGTCCATCGGCTTGCCGAAGCCCATCACGTCGAACATGACGGTGGCGCTGTCGTAGGTGGCGTAGTCGAGGATCTCCATGCACCGGATCTGCTGGATGTTCTGGCAGGTGCTGGCCAGCGCCATCGGTAGTAGGTCGTTGGCGAAGCCGGGATCGATGCCGTTGACGAACAGGCTCGAATTGCCTTGCTGGGCAGCATCTTCCAACGGCTGGATCATCTCGTCGGGAATCACCTGCCACGGCCACTGCAGGAACACCGGGCCGCTGCCGACGACGTTGACGCCGGCGGCCAGGATGCGCCGGTAGTCTTCCAGCGCTTCGGGCAGCCGGTTGTCGGCCAACGCGTTGTAGACGACGCAATCCGGCTTGGCCGCGAGAATCGCGTCGAGATCGGTGGTGGCCGCGACACCGGTGGCGTCGGGAAGTCCGGCCAGTTCGGCAGCGTCCTTGCCCGCCTTGGAATCCGAAGACACCCAGACGTCGGTGAGTTCGAATTCAGGATTGGTGATCAGCGCCCTCAGCGCGTGGATTCCGACGTTGCCGGTGCCGACTTGTGCGACGCGGATGGCCATGGCGCTCCTTACAGGTCCGGGATCGGGAGATCGAGGTTCGGCACGATGAGGCCGCCGTCGACCTCGATCATCTTGCCGGTGAGATAACTGGCCGCGGGCGACGCGAGATAGACGGCGGCCGCGGCGATATCGAGCGGATCGCCGAGCCGCTTCATCGGCGTCGCCTTCTCCATAGGGTCGCGCAGTGCATCGTTGGAGGCCACGATCTCCAGTGCTGAGGTGAGGATCGAACCCGGCGCGATCGCGTTGACCCGAATCTTGGGGGACAGGTCGAGCGAGGTCAGCCGGGTGTAGTGCGCCAGCGCGGCTTTGGCGGTGCTGTAGGCGGCGAAGCCACGCCCGGCCAGCTTGCCCATCGTCGAGGTGATGTTGATGATGTTGCCGCCGCCGGAGTGCTCCAGCATCAACGGCACCGCGGCCAGGGTTAGGGCGTGCGCGGTGAGGACGTTGAAGGTGAACGCATCCTTCATGTCCTTGACGCTAGTGTTCAGCAGGGCGTTGGGCATGGTGCCGCCGACATTGTTGACGACGATGTCCAGCTTGCCGAAGGCCTCGACGGCGGTGCCGGCGAGCGCGGCCGTCGTCTCGGGGTGCGCGAGGTCGCCGACGACGACGTGTGCGCGCCGTCCGACCGCCTCGATCTGCTTGGCGACCGACTCCAGTTCGGACTGGGTCCGCGAGCCGATGACGACGTCGGCGCCGACTTCGGCGAACGCGACGGCGATCGCCGCACCCAGGCCACGGCCGGCGCCGGTGACCACTGCAACTTGACCATCAAGTCTGAACTTGTCGAGTATCACGTGTCCCTCTTCCGTTGTCCGCGAACACCGTAACAAGATCGTGAGCGTTGACGACGCGGAATTCGGAACGAAATTGAAACACGTTCTATTTTGTTCACGCCTTCTTGGCGGCGGCCTTCTTCGCGGCGGTCTTCTTGGCGGGAGCCTTCTTCGCTGCCTTCTTGGCCGGGGCTTTTTTGGCGGGCGCCTTGTCTTCTGCCTGGCCCCGGCGGCGCTGGACGCTGGCCTCCAGCTTGGCCAGCAGGTCGGAGACGTCCTCGGTCTCGTCCAGCTCGGCCGGCTGCTCCTCGGCGGTGAAGGCCTCGCCGCCTTCGAGCTTGGCCTGGACGAGTTCGAGCAGCTGCTCCTGATAGGTGTCGCGGAACTGCTCGGGATGGAAGTCGTCGGCCATCGACTCGACGACCTGGCCGGCCATCTTCAGCTCGGCGGGCTTGATCTCCACCTCCTTGTCGAGGACGGGGAAATCGGGGTCGCGGATCTCGTCGGGCCATAGCAGGGTGTGGACGATCATCACGTCACGCTTGGAGAAGTCCTTGACTCTCAGTGCGGCCAGGCGCGTTTTGTTGCGCAACGCGAAGTGGACGATCGCCACCCGATCGGTGTCGGCGAGCGTCTTGGCCAGCAGCACATAGGACTTCGACGACTTACCGTCGGGCTCCAGGTAGTAGCTGCGGTCGTACATCAGCGGGTCGATCTCGCTGGCGGGAACGAACTGGACCACCTCGATCTCGTGGCTGCGTTCCTCGGGCAGGGTCGCGATGTCGTCGTCGGTGATGATGACGGTCTGACCGTCGTCGGACTCGTACGCCTTGGCGATATCGCGGTATTCGACCACCTCACCGCATACTTCGCAGACGCGCTTGTAGCGGATGCGGCCGTTGTCCTTGGCGTGCACCTGGTGGAACTTGAGATCGTGGTCCTCGGTGGCGCTGTACACCTTGACAGGCACGTTCACCAGACCGAATGCGATCGAGCCTTTCCAGATGGAACGCATCTACCCAGTATGCAGGCCTGACCGGGTTTGCCGGGTCAGATGGCGGGCTGGACGCCCGGATTGAGCCCGGTGGGGAGGTCGGGATTCGCGCCGGGGGCCATTCCGTCGCTCGTTTCTTGATACGGCGCCGGGCGGCAGCCGCTGTTCATCGGGTCCTGCCCGGCTGAGCAGTAGGGGACGTGATCCTCCGGATCGGCGGCGGCCTGCGGAACGCCGATCAACGCGGGCAGCGCCAAAAGGGCGGCTACCAGCATTCTGGTCACTGGTCCACGGTAGCAGCGGGTAATACCGTTGGGGTGGTGAATGACGTGTGGCCGCCGGGCGCGACGAGGGGACCGCGCGTCGCGCTGACCAACGCCGACAAGGTTCTCTATCCGGCCACCGGCACCACCAAGGCCGACGTATTCGAGTACTACACCGCCATCGCCGAGGTGATGCTGCCGCACATCGCCGGCAGGCCGGTCACCCGCAAACGCTGGCCCAACGGCGTCGACGAGCCGTCCTTCTTCGAAAAACAGCTCGCCAGTTCGGCGCCGGACTGGCTCGACCGCGCGACCGTCGTACACCGGTCGGGCAGCACCACCTATCCGATCATCGAGAGCTCGACCGGTCTGGCCTGGATCGCTCAGCAGGCCGCGCTGGAAGTCCATGTGCCGCAATGGCGATTCGCCGGCGATGGAAAACCCGGTCCGGCAACGCGTTTGGTGTTCGACCTCGATCCGGGCGAGGGCGTGACGATGCCGCAGCTCTGCGAGGTGGCCAATGCCGTCCGCGAACTCATGGACGATATCGGCCTGACGGTCTACCCGCTCACCAGCGGAAGCAAGGGACTGCATCTGTATGCGCCGCTGGCTGATCCGGTCAGCAGCAAGGGGGCGGTGACGCTGGCCCGCCGGGTGGCTCAGCAGCTGGAGCAGAGCATGCCCACGCTGGTGACCGCCACGATGACCAAGAGCTTGCGCGCCGGCAAGGTCTTTCTGGACTGGAGTCAGAACAACGGGTCGAAGACGACGATTGCGCCCTATTCGCTGCGCGGCCGGGAACACCCGACGGTCGCGGCGCCGCGGACGTGGGAGGAGATCGGCGATCCTGACTTGCGGCACTTGGAGTACCACGAGGTGCTGGCTCGGGTGGCTGAGCAGGGGGATCTGCTGGCCGGCATGGACGCCGACGTTCCGCGTGAGGATCGCCTGACGACGTACCGCAGCATGCGGGATTCGGCGAAGACGCCCGAGCCGGTACCCAACGCCTCGCCCGCCGTCGGAAACAACAACACGTTCGTCATCCAGGAACACCACGCGCGGCGGCTGCACTACGACTTCCGGCTGGAACGCGACGGCGTGCTGGTGTCGTGGGCGGTGCCGAAGAACCTGCCGGACACGCCGGCGGTCAACCATCTTGCCGTGCATACCGAGGATCACCCTCTGGAGTACGCGACGTTCGAGGGATCTATTCCGAAGGGCGAGTACGGCGGCGGCAAGGTGATCATCTGGGACTCCGGGACGTACGAGGCGGAGAAGTTCCGGGACTCCGGCGCTGAAAAGGGTGGCGAGGTGATCGTCGATCTGCACGGCCGGCGGATCTCGGGGCGGTACGCGCTGATTCAGACCAAGGGCGATCAGTGGCTGGCGCACCGGATGAAGGAGCAGCCCACTCCGCGATTGCCGGACTACGCGCCGATGCTGGCGACGTTGGGGTCGGTGGAGAAGCTGACCGGCGCGCAGTACGGTTTCGAGGGCAAGTTCGACGGCTACCGGCTGCTGGTCGAGATCGCTGACGGCGAGCTGCGACTGCAATCCCGCAGCGGGCGGGATCTCACTGCTGACTACCCCCAATTACATTCGCTGGCAGCAGATCTCGCCGAGCATGACGTCATCCTCGATGGCGAGGTGGTGGCGCTGGATGCCGACGGGGTGCCGAATTTCGGCGAGATGCAGAATCGGGTGCGGGCGACCAGGATCGAGTTCTGGGCGTTCGACATCCTGCGGTTGGACGGACGGTCGCTATTGAAGGCGAAGTATCGCGACCGGCGCAAGGTGCTGGAAACCTTCGCCGAGGGAACGGATTTGATCGTGCCCCCGTTGATCGACGGCGACGGTGCGGACGCGATCGAGTTCTCCCGCAAGAAGAAGTGGGAAGGCGTCGTCGCGAAGAAGTGGGACTCGACGTATCAGCCCGGCCGGCGCTCGGCGTCGTGGATCAAGGACAAGAACTGGAACACCCAGGAAGCAGTGATCGGCGGCTGGCGTGAGGGTAACGGCGGACGCTCGAGTGGAATCGGTGCGCTGCTGCTCGGCATCCCCGACGAGGGCGGTCTGCGGTTCATCGGCCGGGTGGGCACCGGATTCTCCGAGAAGGAGCTGACCCGTTTGAAGAAGATCCTCGAACCACTGCACACCGACGAATCGCCTTTTGACACACCACTTCCCAGGCTGGACGCCAAGGGCGTCACGTATGTGCGTCCCGAGTTGGTGGGGGAGGTGCGTTTTGGGGAGTGGACGTCTGATGGACGGCTGCGTCATCCGAGCTGGCGTGGCCTACGACCGGACAAGGAGCCGACCGAGGTCGAGGTGGAGCTCCCGGGCTAGCGCTCTTCGCGAGCCGTCGCAAACGATGTGAACGCGTCGGCAGTCGCGCTATCGGCGGGAAAGAGCATTTCGATGGCCAGTTCGGAAATCGTCACTTCGAACGGCATGTCGAAGGTGCCGAACATGCCGAAAAACGACCACTCGCCCCCACCTGGCGCATGGACTCTGACCGGACCCAGACTTTGGGCGAAATCGGATTCGCTTGCCGCACTGCCACCTTCGTGGGGTATGCGCGTCTCGAACTCCGCCAAGAGCTCCGCGAGCTGCTCGTCGGCAGTGGTGGCGAGCTGGCGCGCAATGCGGTCCCGAAAATAAGCCATCACCTCGTTGGCGTTGATGATCTGCGGAATCAATTCCATCGCCACGCGCAGCACGTTGACGGGCGGGCTCAGCAGGGCTGGATCGATGAACGCAACTAGCGGTTGTATGGCCGCATTTGCGGCGACGAGGTTCCAGTAACGGTCGAAGACGACCGCCGGATACGGCTCGTGACTCTTCAGTATCCGCTCCAACGCTTCGCGGACCGGAGCGAGTTCGGGTGCGCCGAAAGGGCGCTCGGGAAACGCTGGTGCATGTCCGGCGGCGAGTAATAGGCGATTGCGTTCGCGGAACGGGACTTCGAGCCGCTCGCCAAGACGCAGCAACATGTCGCGCCCCGGCTTTGAGCGGCCGGTCTCCACGAAACTCAGGTGACGCGCCGACACGCCCGCATCCAGCGCAAGCTCAAGCTGCGTCAGCCGACGCCGTTGCCGCCATTCCCGCAGCAGCGGCCCGACCTGAGGGGCGGAGGGGGTTGTTGCCATTCGCACCGACTGTATCTGTAGCGGGTGCGCTACTCCATTACCTCCAGGTAATCGACACCATGACCGCCCGCCGGAACGATCACTGCCAAGACCGTGAGGAGGACGACATGACTACATTGATTCGACGGCTGGTCTGCGGCGCAAGTGGCGCTGCGATCGTCATCGCACTATTCCTGCCGTGGGCGCAGCTTCAGGACGACGATCGCACCGCATGGGGGCTGTGGAAGCTCACTTTTCCGCTGTGCGTTGCCCTGGCCGTGTGTGCGTTGACCACCGCTTTCACCGGCGGCCGGATCGGCCTGAATAGACCGGATGTTTCGATTGTCGGCGCGACTGATGGTCTTGGAGTGATCACCACGATGACGTTGGCCTGGCTGTTGTTTTACGATTTCCCCGCTCAAGCCAGCTCCCAACCGGCCCTCATCCTGGCGTTGATATCGGCAGCGGCAGCAGCACTTGCCGCCGCTGACTACGGCCCACTGCGGGGAGCGCCACTATTTCCACGATTGGGCGATGAGCGCGGCGGTGATGATCGTTCCAGGATTCTCAGCGAATCCCGTTGACAACAGCCGTATTCCGAATAAGACCCTCGACCAGCGCGGCGTAAGCGTCGTGTAGTTGGGTCTACTGCCCATCAGAGTTCGGGCGAAGGGTATCTCGCCACGGTGTAGGCAGCGGCGGAGCTCCCGGCCTAGGCGGCCGGGTCGCCGGCGTCGTCGGTTGGCGGGTCGCTGTCGTTGCCCAGCAAGCGTTCTGGGTGGTGGTAGTCGTTGACACCACCCTTCAGCATGGGCAGTCCTGGTGGTGGGATCCATTCGGTGTCGCCGTTGGGCAGTTTACGGGTGTCCCAGCCGCCGGTTTCGACGAGTTGGTTATCCGGTGGGCAGGCCAGTGCCAGGTCGTTGATATCGGTGTTGCCGCCGTTCTTCCAGTCTTGGGCGGCGTGATGGACCACGCTGTGATAGCCCGGCGCGTCACATCCCGGACGGGTGCAGCCAAGGTCCTTGGAGTGCAGGATGATTCGTTGATCGGCTGAGGCGATGCGTTTGGTACGGCCCAGCCACAATGCTCGACCGTTCGCCCCGTCGAAGAGAGCGAGGTAGTGGTAGGCATGGCTGGCCATGCGGATCAAGTCAGGGATCGGCAGCAGCGTGCCTCCGGCGGTGACTGCGTGCCCGGCCTTGGCCTGCAGATCCTGGATGGTGGCGGTGGCGATGACCGTGACGGGTAAGCCGTTGTGTTGGCCGAGTTTCGGATCACCGAGTTGTCCGCGAACCAAGGCTTTGAGTGCGTCGTGCTGGCGCTGACCATAGCTGCGCGAATCGCGTTCGGCCGCCTCGTCCGATGGCGTGATCGTCGGGTTCTCCGGGTCGCACACGCCCGAGGCGGCGAACTTGGCGAACCACGCATCCAACTCCGAGCGCAGCTCAGGGTCGGCGATCAGCCGGCCCACACTCATCCCGTCGACCTGTTGGCCGCCGCACCATACGAAGCCCCGCTTGCGGGCGCGGTCCTCGTCGGAGAACTTTCCGTCGGGATTCAGATGCAACGCCAGCCGATGTGCGACCTTCTCCAACTGATCCGGCCGCAACACCGCCGCCTT
Organism: Mycobacterium sp. BK086; assembly: GCA_004362315.1. Lineage (GTDB taxonomy): Bacteria > Actinomycetota > Actinomycetes > Mycobacteriales > Mycobacteriaceae > Mycobacterium. Next base: position 2,116,567 of record SNWL01000003.1, on the reverse strand, counting down.
CTGCGCCAACGATTTCTCGGCCTTCTCCACCTCGGTGGGCGGCACGTGATCGGGCAACTCGCGGAAGAACTTCTGGATCACCCGCAGATGCTCGCCATCTAACTCACCGGCACGCCACGCAGCCGCGGTCTCGGGCAGTACTGGCGGCAACACCTCTCCAGTCAAGGTCGTACGCGGCGCCAACTGCGCAGCATTACGAATCCGTCGCCGCGCCTCAGTCGGACTGACCCGCAGCACATCAGCCAACGCAATCCCCAACGGCGGGCAACCCTCGAAACGCTCCAACCGAGCCACCCCCACGTGCGCAATCGCGGTCAGACGGCGTTGTTGGGTTTCGATCATTTCCAAGACCGCGAAGCGTTCCGGCGGGGACAACACATCGAAGTCGAGGGCAGCCAGAGTGTCGACCGCAGCAGTGAGTCCTTCACGGATCGCATCGATCGGACTCATGAATCGAACACTAGTGCGAACCACCGACAAAAACAGCGACCCCGGCTAAGGCTGGGGATGAACGCGAGACTGGGGATAACGCCGCGTCAGATCGCGATAGCCGAGCCCGCCACCGCTTCTTGCAAACCCCGCGTCGCCAGCTGATCGGCCAACTCGTTGTCGGCGACACCGGAATGGCCCTTCACCCAGAACCACTCGACTTGGTGTCGCGCACAAGCGATCTGGAGCCGCTGCCACAGGTCGACGTTCTTCACCGGCTGCTTGGCGGCGGTCAGCCAGCCGTTGCGCTCCCAGCCGGACACCCACTTGGTGATGCCGTTGCGCACGTAGGTGCTGTCGGTATACAGGTGCACCGTCACCGAGCGGGTGAGGGCCTCCAGCGCCATGATCGGCGCCGTCAGCTCCATCCGGTTGTTGCTCGTCTCGCCGGGCTCGCCGCCGCACATCTCGCGAACGTGTTCGCGCATCCGCAGCACCGCCCCCCAGCCGCCGGGACCGGGATTGGGCCGGCAGCCGCCGTCGGTATGGATGACAACGACATCGGTCATGCGCCGACAATATGCGGCGAAATCATCGCCGTCCGAACCGACATGCCCAGATCGCGATGCTTCAGTGTGGTGATCCGGCGTCCGCGCTGCACAGCGTCTTTCACCGGAAGCGTGCGGTCGCCGAAAAACGCCGCCGTCGCGTCGATATTGGTCACGACATACGTGATGCCCCACAACGACGACGGTCCGTCGGTGGCCGTATCCGGCGATCCGACGACCTCGAGGATCACCGACCCCAGCCGGAAGAAGATCTGCCGCATCGGTTGCCCGCCCAGTTCGGCGTCGCGTTCCCGCCGGGGTTCTAGCCCGACCGCCGCCAGCGACGCGACGGTCCGCGCAAGGTTCGGGGACAGGAGTACGACGTGGTCGATCGACGTCACGCCGTTAGGGTGCGTGGCGGGTTCGGCAGGCACGGTTTCGGACACAGCGGTGGGGATTCCGTCGAGCGGACCGTCCGACGGCACCCCGCGCAGCGTCCAGCCGAGAATCCCGGTTCCGTTCCCGACCAGCCGGACCCGGACATCGCCGATCCGGCAGAGCCCATCCGGATCTACGGTGAATCCAGCCGACCGCCACACGTCGGGAGCGTCGCCGATCTCGAACGAGTCGACCGTGATCGACACGTCTACCCCTGCAGAATCGGGCGCAAGGTATCGAGCACCGCCGGATCCTCGATGGTCGACGGCACCGGTTCGTCCTTGCCGTGCGCGATCCCGCGCATCGTCTTGCGCAGGATCTTCCCCGAGCGAGTCTTCGGCAGCGCAGGCACCACATCGACCAGCCGGAAGCACGCCACTGCGCCGATCTCTTCGCGCACGGCGGCCACCAGTTCCTCGGCCAGCCCATCGGCCGACGCCCCGGCCTTGAGCACCACCAAGCCGCGCGGCACCTGACCCTTGATCTCGTCGGCCACCCCGATCACCGCGCACTCGGCCACCGCCGGATGGCCGGCGAGCACCGCTTCGATCGATCCCGTCGACAACCGGTGTCCCGCAACGTTGATCACGTCATCGATCCGGCCCATCACGAACAGATAGCCGTCCTCGTCGAGGTAACCGCCATCGCCGGTCAGATAGAAGCCGGGATGCTCGCGCAGATACGACGCTTCGTACCGGGCGTCGTCGCCCCACAGCGTCGGCAATGTTCCCGGCGGCAGTGGCAGGCTGATACAGATGTCGCCCTCCTGGCCTGGCGCACAAGGCGATCCGTCGGCCTGCAGCACCTGCACGTCGTAACCCGGCATCGGAACGGTCGGGGAGCCGGCCTTCAGCGGAAGATGTTGCACGCCCATCGGATTGGCCGCGATCGCCCAGCCGGTCTCGGTCTGCCACCAGTGGTCGACAACGGGCACGTCGAGTTTCGCCGACGCCCAGGCGTAGGTGTCGGGATCCAGCCGCTCACCGGCCTGGAACAGATACTTCAACGAAGACAGGTCGTAGCGGTCGACGTGTGAGGCGTCCGGATCCTCCTTGCGGATCGCCCGGATCGCCGTCGGCGCGGTGAACAACGCCTTCACCCCGTGCTCGGCGACCACCCGCCAGAACGCGCCGGGATCCGGTGTGCCGATGGGCTTTCCCTCGTACAGCACTGTCGTGGCACCGGCCATCAACGGCCCGTACACGATGTAGGAGTGGCCGACCACCCATCCGACATCGGAGGCCGCCCAGAACACGTCGCCGGGATCGATGTCGTAGATGTGCCGCATGGTCCACAGCAGGGCGACCGCATGGCCGCCGTTGTCGCGAACGATGCCCTTGGGCTTGCCCGTCGTCCCGGACGTGTAGAGCACGTAGAGCGGATCGGTGGCGGCCACCGGCACCGGGTCGACGGGCGCGGCCGACGCCATCGCCGACGCCCAGTCCACGTCGCGGCCCTCGACCAGATCGCATCGATGCCGGTCGCGCTGGACGATCACGCAGGCGGCGGGCTTGTGGGTGGCCAACGCCAACGCGTGGTCGAGCATCGGCTTGTACTCGACCACCCGCGTCGGTTCGATACCGCAGGATGCCGAGACGACGACGGCCGGCTGTGCGTCGTCGATACGGGTCGCCAGTTCGTGGGCGGCGAAGCCGCCGAACACCACCGAGTGCACCGCACCCAGGCGGGCGCAGGCTAGCATCGCGATGACCGCCTCGGGGATCATCGGCATGTACAGCACCACGCGGTCGCCCTTGCCGACTCCCAGCTCGCGCAGCACGCCGGCGAATCGTGCTGTCTCGTCGAGCAATTCGCGATAGGTGTAAACCCGCTTGGTCCCGGTCAGCGGGGAGTCGTAGATCAGCGCGGCCTGGTCGCCCCGGTCGGCGATATGCCGGTCCAGTGCGTTGGCGCAGCTGTTCAGCTCGGCGTCGGGGAACCACCGGTAGAACGGCGGGTTCGTGTCGTCGAGGATGTGCTGCGGCGCCCGCGTCCACGACACCGCGTCTGCGGCCTGCGCCCAGAACTGCGTGGGGTCGGCGACACTGGCGTCGAAGAGTTCGCGATACTCGACCATCCCGGCTTCCTCCCGTCATTGGGTGGTAGCACGGTAGCGCGCCGACGTGGCGCGGACCTCCCCTACGCAAGGTTTGTCGGCGAACGCACCGGCATCTGCGCCGAACGGCAGGTCCCGGTCAGGCCATTGCGGCCAGGTTCTCCACCGACTTCTGGACCTCACCTTCAAGCACCTTGGCGACGAGGCGGCCGACCGGCCCGTTCAGCAGTCCGCCGGAGATGTCGGCGAGCAGCTGAAAGCAGGTGCCCGGATGCTCATCGACGACATTCATCGTGATGCCGATTCCGATGCCGCCGCGCCCCCAGCCGCGCAGCTCGATCTTGCGCGGCGCGTCGTAGTTCGTGACGTTCCAGTGGATGGTGTTGCGGAAGCCCTTCACCTTGATCTGCGACGACACCTGGGTGCCCTCGCGGATCACCAGGGGCACGGGACTCTTCCAGTCGCCGAAGATCGTCATCCATTCGTCGAAGCGGTGCAGATTGGAGGCCAATTCCCACGCTCGCTGCGGGGACACGTCAGAGGGGACAGCCACGTCAACGGTTGCCATGGCGCCGGGAGTACCCCGCATGACGCCGAGTTAATCTGCACGTCATGGCCGCTGTGGAATTCGAAGAACTCGAAGATGGAATCGCCGGGATCACGCTGAACCGGCCGGATCTGCTCAACGCGATCGACGGCACGTTGATGGACGGACTCGACGACGTGCTCGACGAGCTCAGTTCGTGGAAGTACCGGGTCGCCGTCCTCACCGGGGCCGGCCGCGGCTTCTGTGCCGGCGCCGATCTCAGCGGCGTCGGGAAGCCGTGGGTGGAGCAGGCGAGTGCACAATTCAAGACGATGTATGACGGGCAGGTCAGGCTGGCCGACCAGCTGACCCGCCTCTACGAACTGCCCATCCCGGTGGTCGCCGCGGTCAACGGCGTGGCCGTCGGTGGCGGACTCGCCTACGCCTTGCACTGTGATATCCGGATCGCCTCGGAGACAGCGCGTTTCGGGTCGGTGTTCATCAAGGCGGGCTTCTCGTCGCTGGACATGGGGACGAGTTATCTGCTGCCCAAGATCGTCGGGGCAGGCGTCGCGCGGGAGATGATGCTCACCGGCCGGATCATCGACGCCGCGGAGTCCTACCGGATCGGGCTGGTGCACGAGGTGGTGCCCGCCGACAAGCTCGCCGATGCCGCCCTGGAGATGGCGCGAACCATAGCCGCCAACAACGCTTTCGGCGTGTGGCAGACCAAGACCGGGCTCAACGCCGCCCTGGACGCGCCGAGTCTGCGGCACGCCAAGGAGATCGAGAACCGGACGCAGATCCTGACCGGGTTCACCAACAACCCGCGGGAGGCCGCGATGGCGCACCGTGAGAAGCGCGCGCCGAAGTGGGATCCGCTGTGACGGTTAGACTTTCGCCATCACGTTCTCGGCGAACCATTCGAGGTTGCGGATCTTGGAGTCGAGAGGCTCGGTGTCGGGTCCCTTGATGTAGGGGATCCGGAAGCCGACGATGACGTCGGTGACGCCCTTGTCTTCCAGGCGCTTGACCCCGTCGACGGTGAACGCGTCGGCCGAGATCACGTGGATCTGAAAGTCGTCGCCGGTGCTGCCCTCTTCTTCCCGGTAGCGGTTGAGCTTGACCAGCAGCTCGTCGAGGTCTTCGGTGCCGCCGCCGTGCATCCAGCCGTCGTTGCGCGCAGCCCTGCGCAGCGCGGCGTCGGCGTGCCCACCGATCAGGATCGGCAGGGGTTCGGTGGGCGCCGGCGTCATCTTCGTTTTTGGGATATCGAAGAACTCGCCGTGGTATTCGAAGTAGTCACCGCTGGTCAGGCCGCGGATGATGTCGATGCACTCGTCCATCCGTTTGCCGCGCTTGGCGAACGGCACGCCCAGCAGCTCGTAATCCTCGGGCCAGGGGCTGGTACCCACGCCGAGCCCGACCCGGTTTCCGATCAGCGCCGCCAGTGAACCGGCCTGCTTGGCCACCAGGGCGGGCGGGCGGATCGGGAGCTTGAGAACGAAGAAGTTGAAGTGCAGATTCGTGGTCACCGCGCCGAGCGCCGCGGTGATGACGAACGTCTCGATGAACGCCTTGCCGTCCAGGAACTCCCGGTTGCCGTCCGGGGTGTAGGGGTAGGTGGAGTCCGATTCGAACGGGTACGCGACGCTGTCGGGAATCGTCATGGCGTGGTAACCGGCCGCCTCGGCGGCCTGCGCGAGCGGGATGTAGAACGACGGATCGGTCATGGCCTCGGCATAGGTGAATCGCATATCGCGATGGTAGAACGCGTTCTACTTTCTGGCTATAAAACCAGGTAATCGGCACGAATGATCGTCGTAAGGCAGTTCTGGCTCGTGCCGGCAGCGACTAACGGTTACGCTTCGCGCTAGGCCGGGGCCGCCATTGATCAGTCAGGACCAACGATCACTGTGTCCATGGGCACGCCCCCGCAACACTCCACCTGCACCACCGCCGATCCCGATGCGGCCGCGGAGTTCTTCCGCAGTGCCTGGGGTGCGCAGGGGCGCATCGACGGGCTTCACCCCGACCACCCGATCCGGATGTCCCGAATGGCCATCGGACATGCCTGCGTCACCACGGCGACCTTGCCGAGCGCGCTGGAGTTCGAGACCGAGAGCTGGCCCTGTTACCTCGTGACTCAGCTGAAGTCGGGCAGTCTGCAGATCGGTGCCACGGCTCGCCCGCAGCGATGCACGAGCGGTGACGCGGTGCTCGCGGTGCGGCCCGGACGGCCGTGCTGGGCGCAGACCGTCGACGCGGAGGTGTCGCTGGCGACGCTTGCTCCGGAGGCGCTCCTGCGGATCACGGGCGACTCCGACGCCGACGGCGGCCCAGCGGTCCGCTTCATGTCGGGCCGCCCGCGCTCGGCGGCTGCGGCCGGACAGTGGGCGACAGCCGTCGACTACGTCACCGCGACACTGCAGGGCACTCTGGACACCTCGGACGTCGCGTTGGTCGTCGGCGGCGCCATCTCACTGTTGGCCTCGACCATGTTGCACGTCTTCCCCAACACCTATGCCGACGCCGAACGCAGCACCCAACCCGACGTCTCCGCGCCGCTGCTGCGCCAGGCGATCGACTACATCCACGACAACTGCGCGCGCGATATCGCGATGGCCGATGTCGCCACCGCCATCGACGTCACGCCCAGGGCCGTGCAGTACATGTTCCGCAGGCACCTCGACACCACTCCGATCGCGTACCTGCGCCACGTCCGGCTGGAGCGAGCCCATCGAGATCTGTTGGCCGCCGACCCATCCCGTGACACCGTGGCGGCGATCGCCACCCGCTGGGGGTTCGCCCACACCGGGCGGTTCAGCCAGGCTTACCGCGCCGAGTTCGGCGAGGCTCCCAGCGTCACCCTGTACAGCTGACGAAAAGCACTGTCCGACAGGCTAGTCAGCAGCTCCCGATACCGACTGCGCAATCCCGCCCCAGGTGGCCTTGGCGCCCGAGTCACCGATGCGGTACACCTGCACGATGGTCGCCACACCGGCTACCACGACGAAGACGGCCACGAGGATCGACAGGACCGAAGGCAGCGGCTTGTCGCGGTCGGCCCGAACGTGCACCACGGCCAGCAGCACCGCCGCGACGAGCAACGCCAGCGCGAAATAGAGCATGGTGTCCCCGAGCTCGGTGTGGGTGTGTAGGAGCGGTGAACGCCCCACCTGGTGCTCGAGCCACTCGCCGGCCTCGGTGGTCAACGGCGTCAGCACCGCGACACCCAGCGCCAGCGCGAGCACTAGCCACACCAGGCGCTGCCGCGCCGCGGGCCACACCGCGCACACGATGGCCAACACCGCCGTCAGCGGTCCCAGCACGACGATGAAATGCACCAGCAGAACATGGGCGGGAAGTCCGTTGAATGTGGACACGCGCCGAATGTTACCGAGGCGGTGGTAGATAATCGACGCAAATGGCTTCTTGGCTGACCCGCAATGTCCGGGTACTCGCGGCGGTGTCATTCCTCCAGGACACCGCCAGTGAACTTCTCTATCCGCTGTTGCCGATCTACCTGACCACCGTGCTGGGTGCGCCGCCCGCGGTGGTGGGCGCCATCGAGGGGGCTGCCGAGGGGGCGGCCTCGCTGACCAAGCTGGCGGTCGGTCCACTGGGTGACCGGTTCGCCAAACGTCCTTTGATCGCAACGGGATACGGGATGGCGGCCTTGGGCAAGGTCATCGTCGCGGTCGCCGTCGCGTGGCCCGGCGTGCTCGCCGGACGCGTGGTCGACCGGCTCGGCAAGGGGATTCGCGGAGTGCCCCGCGATGCGCTCCTGGTCGAGGACGTCGATAAGTCCTTGCGCGGTAGGGTGTTCGGCTTCCACCGTGCGATGGACACGTTCGGTGCGGTGGTCGGCCCGCTGATCGGGCTGGCCGGCTACGAGCTGCTCGATCACCACATCGCGCCACTGCTGTACGTCGCGATCGTCCCGGCGGTGCTGTCGGTGCTGCTGGTCTTCCTGGTCCGCGAACCCAGGCGCGCGCAGCTACGCCTGAAACGTCAGCCGATCTTCCGCGGACTGCGCGAGCTTCCCCGACGGTACTGGCGGGTGACCGCGATGCTGGTCGCGTTCGGTGCCGTCAACTTCCCGGATGCTCTACTGCTGTTGCGGCTCAACGAGATCGGCTTCAGCGTCGTCGAAGTGATCCTCGCCTACGTCGGCTACAACCTGGTGTATGCGGTCGTCAGCTTCCCAGCCGGAGTGCTGGCCGACAGACTGCCCCGTTCCGCGGTGTTCGGCGTCGGACTGGTCTTCTTCGCCATCGGCTATCTCGGGCTGGGGTTGACAACCGACCCGATGGCGGCCTGGGGACTGATCGCGGCCTACGGGATCTTCACCGCGTGCACCGACGGTGTCGGGAAGGCCTGGATCTCCTCGCTCGCCGGCGCCGACCGGCAAGCCAGTGCGCAGGGAGTGTTCCAGGGCGCCAGCGGTTTCGCGGTCTTGGCCGCCGGACTGTGGGCCGGGCTGCTGTGGGGCAGCGACGGCACGCTGCCACTGCTGATCTCCGGGGCGGTCGGTGGCTGCTTCGCGGTGGTACTCCTGGTGCCCGTGGCGGTCAGGAGCTTTCGTTAGGCTCTGGCGGTGCGCACCATCCACGTCATCGGCATCGGAGCCGGCGACCCCGACTACGTGACATCACAGGCGATCCGTGCGCTGAACGACACCGACGTGTTCTTCGCGATGGACAAGGGCGAGGCCAAGAGCGACCTCGTCGCGCTGCGCCGGGAGATCTGCCAGCGCTTCATCACCGAGCCGCGCTACCGCTTCGTCGAACTGCCCGACCCGAAACGCGCCGGCGACGGCGATTACACGCAGGCCGTCGCCGACTGGCACCATGCCCGGGCCCGACTGTGGGCGCAGGCCATCGAGACCGAACTCGGCCCCGACGGGGTCGGGGCCTTCCTGGCCTGGGGCGATCCATCGCTGTACGACAGCACGCTGCGGATCCTCGACGAGGTCGGCCGCCATGTCGACTTCGACTACGACGTCATCCCCGGGATCACCGCTGTGCAGGCACTGACCGCGCGGCACCGCATTCCGCTCAACGATGTCGGTGAACCCGTGCTGATCACCACCGGACGCCAGCTGCGGAGCACCGGGGTGACGGGTTCGGCGGTCGTGATGCTCGACGGGGACTGTTCGTTTCTGAGTTGCCCACCGCAGACCCGCATTTGGTGGGGCGCCTACCTCGGCACACCTGACGAAGTGCTGATGTCGGGCACGGTGGGCGAGGTCGGCGAGCAGATCGCCGCACTGCGGGCCGATGCCCGAGCCCAACACGGCTGGATCATGGACATCTATCTCTTGCGGGCCTAGGTCTGCGAAGATTCCCGCATGGGACCGTTTCTGCTTCGCGCCGCAGTCACCGGACTGGCGTTGTGGGTCGTCACGATGATCGTGCCCGGTATCAGTTTCGTCGGTGGTGACACCGCGGTGCAGCGGGTGGGCATCGTTCTGGTGGTCGCGGTCATCTTCGGCCTGGTGAACGCGATCATCAAGCCACTGGTGCAGTTCATGTCGATACCGCTGTACATCCTGACGCTCGGGCTCATTCACGTCGTCATCAATGCGCTGATGTTGTGGATCACCGCGTGGATCACCGAGCACACCACCCATTGGGGACTGCAGATCAACCAGTTCTGGTGGACGGCCATCTGGGCCGCGATCGTGCTGTCGATCGTCAGCTGGCTGTTCTCGCTGCCGTTCAAGGACTCTGAGCGCCGCTAGCGCGGCTAATCTGGATGAATGCCCGAACTGCCCGAAGTCGAGGCCCTGGCTGACCATCTGCGCCGCCATGCCGTCGGCAGCACAGTCGGGCGCATCGACGTCGCGGCGCTCTCAGTGCTGAAGACGTTCGATCCGCCGCCGACCGCGTTGCACGGGCAGCCGGTGACGGGCGCGGCGCGCTGGGGCAAGTACCTCGGGATGCAGGCCGGCGGACTGTGGCTGATCACCCACCTGTCGCGGGCGGGGTGGCTGAAATGGAGTGACAAGCTCGCCGCCGCACCGCTCAAACCGGGTAAGGGGCCGATCGCGCTGCGGGTGCATCTCGGAAAGCCCGGCGAGGCGGCCGGTTTCGACCTCACCGAGGCCGGCACCCAAAAGCGCCTTGCGGTGTGGATCGTCGACGATCCGGCGAAGGTTCCCGGCATCGCGGGCCTGGGCCCGGACGCGCTGGAGATCGGTCCCGAGCAGCTGGCCGAGATCCTCAAGCCGCACACCGGCCGGATCAAGACGGTGATCACCGACCAGAAGGTGATCGCCGGAATCGGCAATGCCTACAGCGACGAGATCCTGCACGTCGCGAAGCTGTCCCCGTTCGCGACGGCCAACAAGCTGACGCCCGCGCAACTGGGCGCGCTGCACGACGCGATGATCTCGGTGCTGACCGATGCAGTGCAGCGCTCGGTCGGGCAGCAGGCGGCAACCCTGAAGGGGGAGAAGCGATCTGGACTGCGGGTGCACGCGCGCACGGGGTTGCCGTGCCCCGTGTGCGGTGACACCGTGCGTGAGGTCTCATTCGTCGACAAGTCCTTTCAGTACTGCCCGACGTGTCAGACCGGGGGCAAGGTGCTGGCCGACCGGCGGATGTCGAAGCTGCTCAAATAGGGTTCAGGGGTGACCCGCCAGAAGATCCTCATCACCGGTGCCAGCTCCGGACTCGGGGCAGGCATGGCCCGCGCCTTCGCCGCCAAGGGGCGCGACCTGGCGCTCTGCGCGCGACGCGTCGACCGCCTCGACGAGCTGAAGGCCGAACTGAGCCAGCGCCACCCGAACATCACGATCGCGGTCGCGGCCCTGGACGTCAACGACCACGACCAGGTGCCCACGGTGTTCGCCGAACTCTCCGATGAGCTCGGCGGGATCGACCGGATCATCGTCAACGCCGGTATCGGCAAGGGCGCCCCGCTCGGCTCGGGCAAGTTGTGGGCCAACAAGGCCACCATCGAGACCAACCTCGTCTCGGCACTGGTGCAGACCGAGACCGCGCTGGCGATGTTCAAGGAAGCGGGATCGGGACACCTCGTGCTGATCTCGAGCGTGCTCGGCAACAAGGGTGTGCCCGGCGTCAAGGCCGCCTACGCCGCGAGCAAGGCCGGTGTCAGCTCGCTCGGCGAATCGCTGCGCGCCGAATATGCTTCCGGCCCAATCAAAGTCACCGTCATCGAACCTGGCTACATCGAATCGGAGATGACCGGCAAGTCGAACACCACCATGCTGATGGTCGACAACGAGACCGGTGTACGCCACATCGTCAACGCCATCGAACGTGAGAGCGGGCGCGCGATCGTGCCGGGCTGGCCGTGGATCCCGCTGGTGGCCTTGATGAGGATCCTGCCGCCGCGGCTGACCAAACCGTTCGCCTAGCGGGCCCGGCCCCTCTCAGCGCGATACCGGCGCACCAGCTCGTCGGTCGAGCTGTCGGTCTGCTTGGCCGGTGAGCCGTCGCTGGTGATCACCCCGAGCAGCGCCTTGGCCTGCGTCTTGCCCAACTCGACACCCCACTGGTCGAACGAGTCGATGCCCCAGATCACGCCCTCGGTGAACACCTGATGTTCGTAGAGTGCGATCAGCTGCCCGACCACCGACGGGGTCAGCCGGTTGGCCAGGATCGACGTGCTCGGCCGGTTGCCCGGCATGACCTTGTGCGGCACGACGTTCGCCGGCGTGCCCTCGGCGGAGATCTCGGCCGCGGTCTTGCCGAACGCCAGCACCTGGGTCTGGGCGAAGAAATTGCTCATCAGCAAGTCGTGCATGCTGCCGGTGCCGTCGGCGGTCGGCAGGTCGTCGGTGGGCTCGGAGAACCCGATGAAGTCCGCGGGCACCAGCCGGGTGCCCTGGTGCAGCAGCTGATAGAACGCGTGCTGCCCGTTGGTTCCCGGCTCGCCCCAGAAGATTTCACCGGTCGGAGTGGTCACCGGCGACCCGTCGGCCTTCACCGACTTGCCGTTGGACTCCATCGTCAGCTGCTGCAGGTACGCCGCGAACCGGGACAGGTCGTTGGAGTACGGCAGCACGGCACGGGTTTCGGCACCGAAGAAGTCGGAGTACCACAGCCCGATCAGGCCAAGCAGCGCAGGCGCATTGGATTCCAGTGGCGCGGTGGCGAAGTGCCGGTCGACGATGTGGAAGCCGGACAGGAAGTCGGCGAACGCCTCCCGGCCGATCACCGCCATCACCGAAAGGCCGATCGCCGAGTCCACCGAGTAGCGGCCGCCCACCCAGTCCCAGAAGCCGAACATGTTGTCGGTGTTGATACCGAACTCGTCGACCAGCTTCTTGTTCGTCGAGACGGCCACGAAGTGCTTGGACACCGCGGCATCGCCGAGGGCGTCGGTGAGCCAGCGCCTGGCGGCTGTGGCGTTGGTCAGCGTCTCCAACGTCGAGAACGTCTTGGAGGCGATGATGAAAAGTGTTGTGGCAGGGTCGAGTCCGTCGAGTTTGGCCACCAGATCGGCCGGGTCGACGTTGGAGACGAATCGAGCAGAGATGCCGGCGTCGGCGTAGTGCCGAAGCGCCTGGTACACCATGACCGGGCCCAGATCCGAACCGCCGATGCCGATGTTGACGACGGTCTTGATCCGTTCGCCGGTGGCGCCGGTCCATTCGCCGTTGCGCAGCCGGTCGGTGAAATCGCCCATTGCGTCGAGCACCTGATGCACGTCGGCGACCACGTTCTGGCCGTCGACGGTCAGCGCGGCGTCGCGCGGCAACCGCAGCGCGGTGTGCAGCACGGCGCGGTCTTCGGAGGTGTTGATGTGCTCGCCGGCGAGCATGGCGTCGCGGTGCGCTTCGAGGCCCGCGGCACTGGCGAGGTCGACCAGCAGGGTCAGCGTCTCCCGGTCGACGCGGTGCTTGCTGTAGTCGATGTAGAGGTCACCGACGGTGAGGGTGAGCTCGGTGCCGCGGGCGGGATCGTCGGCGAAAAACTCTCGGAGATGTTTCCCGGCGATCTGGTCGTGGTGGCGACGCAGCGCGTTCCATTCGGGGGTGGCGGAAATGTCTCCAGTCATTCGCTCAACCCTAGTGTGACGAGGTGGCCAAAGGTGTACATGATGGAGTCATGAGCACCCCAGACATTGAACGGCTGTTGTCGTCGGTTCCCACCGGACTGTGGATCGGCGGTGAAGAGCGACCCGGCTCGTCGACGTTCGAGGTTCACGACCCGTCCAACGACACCGTCATCACGACGGTGGCCGACGCGACGGCCGCCGACGCCGTCGCTGCGCTCGACGCGGCCTGCGCGGTACAGGCCGAATGGGCCGCGACGCCGGCCCGCGACCGCGGCGAGATCCTGCGCTCGGTCTTCGAGACGATCATCGCCCGCGCCGACGACCTCGCCACCTTGATGACGCTGGAGATGGGCAAGGTCGTGGCCGAGAGCTTGGGCGAGGTCAAGTACGGCGCCGAATTCTTCCGCTGGTTCGCCGAGGAAGCGGTCCGCATCGGCGGGCGGTACACGCCGTCGCCGGCAGGCACCGGACGCATCATCGTGACCAAGCAGCCGGTCGGCCCCTGCTATGCCATCACGCCGTGGAACTTCCCACTGGCCATGGGAACTCGCAAGATCGGCCCCGCCTTCGCGGCCGGCTGCACCATGATCGTCAAGCCCGCGCAGGAAACCCCGCTGACCATGCTGCTGCTGGCCAAGCTGATGGCCGACGCCGGCCTGCCCAAGGGTGTGCTGTCGGTGCTACCCACCAGCAACCCCGGTGACGTCACTAAGGCCCTGATCGACGACGGCCGGCTGCGCAAGCTGACGTTCACCGGCTCCACCGGCATCGGCAAGGCGCTGGTGGCCCAGTCGGCAGACAAGCTTCTGCGCACCTCGATGGAGCTCGGCGGCAACGCGCCGTTCGTGGTGTTCGACGACGCCGACGTCGACGCCGCGGTGGACGGCGCGATGCTGGCCAAGATGCGCAACGGCGGTGAGGCCTGCACGGCCGCCAACCGCATCCACGTCGCCAATGCCGTCATCGAGGAGTTCACCGACAAGTTCGTCAAGCGGATGGGCGAGGTCAACCTCGGCAACGGGCTCGACCCGTCGGCCAAGCTCGGCCCGCTGGTCAACACCAAGCAGCTGGCCAAGGTTCAGGAGCTCGTCGACGACGCGGTGGCCAAGGGCGCGACCGTCGCGCTCGGCGGTCAGGCACCCGGCGGCCCCGGCAACTTTTACCCGGCGACCGTGCTGACCGACGTGCCGCCGAACGCGCGCATCCTCACCGAGGAGGTGTTCGGTCCCGTCGCGCCGATCATCGGCTTCGACACCGAGGAGGACGGCGTCGCCGCCGCCAACAACACCGAATACGGTCTGGCGTCCTACATCTACACCGAGTCGCTGGACCGGGCGCTGCGGGTGGCCGAGGCCATCGAGTCCGGGATGGTCGGGGTCAACCGGGGCGTGATCTCCGATCCGGCCGCACCGTTCGGCGGGGTCAAAGAATCCGGGTTCGGCCGCGAGGGTGGTTACGAAGGTATCGAGGAGTACCTCGACACCAAGTACATCGCGCTGACGAAGTAATCAGCCGACCGAGCGGTCCGAACCCGTCCAATACTTGGCCCGCAGTTCGCGTTTGAGCACCTTGCCCGCCGCCGAGGTCGGCAGCGCGTCGACCACCTCGAAGCTGCGGGGGATCTTGTAACCGCCGATGAGCGACTTGCAGAACTCCCGCAGCTCGTCATGGTCGGCCTGCTGCCCGGCGGCCAGCACCACCACGGCGTGCACGCGTTCGCCCCAGTGCTCGTCGGGTATCCCGATCACCGCGCAGGTGGCCACCGCGGGGTGACGGGCCAGCGCGTTCTCCACCTCGACGGAGTACACGTTCTCCCCGCCGGACACGATCATGTCCTTGAGGCGGTCGACGACGAAGACATAGCCGCGGTCATCCATATAGCCGGCGTCGCCGGTGTGCATCCAGCCGTCCCGCAGCGCGGCCGCGGTCTCCTCGGGCTTGCCCCAGTAGCCCGCCATCACGTGGCTGCCGCGCACGACGATCTCGCCGACCTCACCGCGGGGGAGCTCGGCGTCGTCCTCGCCGACGATGCGGACCTCGGAATGCGGCGCGGCGCGTCCGCCCGACATCCGCAGCCGCGGGTCGTGGTGATCGGCCGGACCCAGCAGCGTGGCGACCGGCGACACCTCGGTCATGCCGTAGGCCTGCACGAACGACGCGGTGGGCAGCCGGTCGGCAGCCCGTTCCAGCAGGGCCGCGGAGATCGGCGAGCCGCCGTACATCACCGACCGCAGGCTGCTCGTGTCGTGGTCGGGTAGCGACGGATGGTCGACGAGCATCTGCACCATCGTCGGAACCAGCAGCAGATCGCTGACGCCGTGCCGCTGCACGGCCTCGAGCACCCAGTCCGGCCGGAACGCCGGGATGAACACGTGGGTGCCGCCGTTGAGGATCTGCGCCAGCCAGATCGCCAGGTCGGCCAGGTGGAACATCGGAGCGGCGTGCAAGAGCGGCCCGCCCGAGGTCAGGAAGTATCCCGACGCCAGGCTGCCCAGCGCCGACGTCATGAGGTTGTCGTGGGTCAGCATGACGCCCTTGGGGTGCCCGCTGGTGCCGCCGGTGTAGAAGACGCCGGCCAGATCCGAGCCGGCGCGGTGCGCGTCGGGCACCGGTTCGTTCGTCGCCACCAGCTCCTCGTAGGACAGCGTCCCCTCTGGTGTGGGGCCGTCGCCACAGTGAATGACAGTCGCCAGATCGCTTGACTGCGACTGCAATTCGGGCAGTAACGGCAGGAACGTGTCGTCGATCAACAGCATTCTGGTGTCGGAGTCGCGCAGGCTGTACGCGATCTCGGCGGCACTCCAGCGGATGTTGATCGGGTTGAGCACCGCCCCGGCCCACGGGGTGGCGAGCAGGTACTCCGAGTAGCGATCGGAGTTCAGCGACAGCATGGCGATGCGGTCACCCTCGCGTGCTCCCAGCGCCTGGAACGCGCCGGCCAGCCTGGCCACGCGGTCGGCGGCCTCAGTGAAGCTGTGGACGCGTTCACCGCAGACCGTCATCGTGTCGTCGCCGGTGGCGCGGGCGGCCCTGTGCAACCCTTGTGTCAGGTACATGCCGGCGGTCATACGTTGGCGCTCAACAACTTCGGTCCACCCGTCTGTAATCAGCTGGTCGTAGTGTATGCCGGTGCCGGGGAGGCCCGGAATCCCTCGAACAGGGTCTGTTTGCCTCCCCATCGGACACCTACGCAGGTATTTGACGTCGATGACCGCGCGCCTGCGTCCATCGGCCGTCGTTGCGATCTAGATTCACAGGATTGAAGACCGAGGAGGACATGAGAGTGACGGCGCGCTTGTGGGCGCAAAGTCCATGGGTTGATCCCGTCTCGCAGTCGAGCCAGCTGCGCCGGCCGAAGCCGCGCGGTGAGGGCATACCTGCGCTGAACGGGATCCGTGGTGTTGCCGTCGCACTCGTACTGATCGGTCACGGCGGGATCCCAGGTGTCGCAGGCGGATTCATCGGTGTCGACATCTTCTTCGTGCTCAGCGGCTTCCTGATCACGTCATTGCTGCTCGACGAGATCGGCAGGACCGGAAAGCTCGACCTCGGCTCGTTCTGGGTGCGGCGCGCCCGCCGCCTGCTGCCCGCCCTGCTGATCATGGTGCTCGCGGTGATCGCCGCGCGGATCCTGTTCCCGCCCGACGCCGTCAGCGGCCTGCGCGACGACGCGGTCGCCGCGTTCCTGTGGGTGGCGAACTGGGCGTTCGTCTCGCACCAGACCGACTACTTTAGTCAGGGCGCCACGCCGTCGCCGCTGCAACACACCTGGTCGCTGGGCGTCGAAGAGCAGTACTACTTGATCTGGCCGGTGCTCATCGTCGCGGTGGCGGTGCTGCTCGCGGTCATCGCTCGCTGGCGCAAGAAGACCCCGACCATCAACGCGGTCCGGTGGGCGGTGCTCGCGCTCGCGGTGGTGGGGACGGCGGGCTCGGCGGCCGAGGCGATCCTGATGGCCGATGACGACTCGCTGAACCGGGTGTACTTCGGCACCGACACTCGCGCTCAGGCGCTGCTCATCGGTGCCGCCGCGGCGGCGCTGCTGGTGCGGGACTGGCCGGCGATGGTGGCGGGCTGGCCGTCGATCCGGTCGCGGTGGGTCCGCTGGCTGGCCGGCGGCGTGCCGCTGGCCGGGGTGGCCGTGCTGGCGGCGATCACACACGTTGCGACCGGCAGCGCCGCGGAGTTCCGCAACGGCCTGCTGATCGTCGTCGCCGTCGCCGCGGTCGCGGTGATCGCGGGCGTCGCGCTCGAGCAGAACGGGCCGGTGGCGTGGGTGCTGTCCACCCCGCCGCTGGTGGCACTGGGCGTCATCTCCTATGGCGTCTACCTCTGGCACTGGCCGATCTTCCTGATCCTCACCGGCGAGCGGACCGGGTGGAGTGGTTACGGGCTGTTCGGCGCCCGCTGTGCGGTCACGCTGGCCGTGGCGGCCGGATCGTGGTGGCTGATCGAGCGGCCGATCCGGCGCTGGCGTCCGGTACACGTCCCGCAGCTGCGGCTGGCTGCCGCCACGATGGCCACGGCCGTCGCCGTCGCGGTCGCCGTCGTGCCGATCGGAACCCGCATCGATCCGTCGAGCCCCGACATCACCCAGGCGGCGCTGGTCGCGCCGGTGGAAACGGTGCGGGCCGCGGCGCCCTCGCACACGGGCCCGCGCCAGCACACGGTCTCGGTGTTCGGCGACTCCATCGGGTGGACCGTGATGCGCTACCTGCCGCCCACCCCCGGGATCACGTTCCTGGACCGCACCACGATCGGCTGCGGGCTGGTGCGCGGCGGGCCGTACCGGTACTCCGGGCAGAGCCTGGAGCAGAAACCCGAGTGTGACGCGTGGCCCGAGCGCTGGGCTCAGCGCATCGCCTACGACAAGCCCGACGTGGTGCTGATGATGATCGGCCGCTGGGAAGTGGTCGACCGCAAGCGGAATGGCAACTGGGCCCATATCGGCCAGCCCGATTTCGACAAGTACCTGGAGAGCGAGCTGCGGCACGCGCTGGACATCCTGCGCTCGACCGGGGCGCTCGTGGTGGTGACCACCGAGCCCTACAGCCGGCACGGCGAGCAGGCGAACGGCAACCTGTATCCCGAAGACCAGTCCAGCCGGGTCGACCAGTGGAATGCCTTGCTGCGCAGGGTCGTAGCCGATCGCAAGAATGTCACTGTGCTCGACCTGAACAAGAAGCTCGGGCCGAACGGCAGCTACACCAACAAGATCAACGGCGTGCAGGTGCGCATCGATGGCGTGCACCCGACGCCGAACGCGGTCAAGTGGATGACCCCGTGGCTACTGGACGCCGTGCGTTAAGAGTGGCCTAGCCGGCCGCGGCCCATGCGCAGCAGCAGCATTGCGAGGTCCTTGCCGTCCTGGCCGAGCTCGCTGTAGCGCTCGATGACCTTCATCTCACGGCTGTGGACCAGGCGGGTGCCGCCGGAGGCCATCCGGGCGCGGCCGATCGCCTGGGACACCTCGGTCCGGCGCTTGACCGCAGCCAGGATCGTGGCGTCGAGCTGATCGATCTCGCCGCGCAGGCTGTCGATGTCGTTGTCGGCTTCAGGAACCATTTCCAGAGTCATCGCTTCGTTCTCCTCATGTGTGGGTCAGGTCTTCGTCGGTCCCGGGCCTCACACAAGAGACGAGCCCCGGATCCGGTTGCGGACCGCGGGGCTCTCGGGTTGAGCAGCTAGATACCCACGGGCACCGCGAACCGGTACCCGTAGAAAAATCGACGCTGCGGAGAAAGCACGAATCGAGTGTGCCACTCCGAAGGCGTGCTTCGCAAAAAAACTGTCGCCAGACAGCGGTAAGTTGGGGCGGACATGAGTGTGCACGTGACCGATTTCCAACCTCCGGCCGATGCGGCCGAACTCCTCGAGGGCCTCAACCCGCAGCAGCGCCAGGCCGTGCTGCACGAGGGGCCCCCACTGCTGATCGTGGCCGGCGCCGGGTCGGGTAAGACCGCGGTGCTGACCCGGCGGATCGCCTATCTGCTGGCGGCGCGCGATGTCGGGCCGGGTCAGGTGCTGGCGATCACCTTCACCAACAAGGCCGCCGCCGAGATGCGCGAGCGGGTGGTCACGCTGGTCGGGCCGCGGGCCCGCAACATGTGGGTGTCGACGTTTCACTCCACCTGTGTGCGGATCCTGCGCAATCAGGCCTCGCTGCTGCCCGGGCTGAACTCGAACTTCTCGATCTACGACGCCGACGACTCGCGCCGCCTGCTGCTGATGATCGGCAAGGACATGGGCCTGGACACCAAGCGCTACTCGCCGCGGGTGCTGGCCAACGCGATCTCCAACCTCAAGAACGAGCTGATCGCGCCCGAGGATGCGGTGGCCGCCCTCGAGCCGGGCTCCGATGATCTGACTCGCACGGTCGCGACCGTGTTCGGCGAGTACCAGCGCCGGCTGCGCGCCGCCAACGCGCTGGACTTCGACGACCTGATCGGCGAGACCGTGGCGGTGCTGCAGAACTTCCCGCAGATCGCCCAGTACTACCGCAGGCGGTTCCGGCACGTCCTTGTCGACGAATACCAGGACACCAACCACGCCCAGTACGTGCTGGTGCGCGAGCTCGTCGGGGTCGCCGCCCCGGACACCGACACGGTGCCGCCCAGCGAGCTGTGCGTGGTAGGTGACGCCGACCAGTCGATCTATGCGTTCCGCGGCGCGACGATCCGCAACATCGAGGATTTCGAACGCGACTTCCCCAACGCCACCACGATCCTGCTCGAGCAGAACTACCGGTCCACCCAGAACATCCTGAACGCGGCCAACTCCGTCATCTCGCGCAACGCCAACCGGCGCGAGAAGCGGCTGTGGACCGATGAGGGTGACGGCGAGCTGATCGTCGGCTACGTCGCCGACAACGAGCACGACGAGGCCCGGTTCGTGGCGGGGGAGATCGACGCCCTGGCCGACCGCGGCGACACCACCTACAACGACGTCGCGGTGTTCTACCGCACCAACAACTCGTCGCGCTCACTGGAAGAGGTGTTCATCCGCGCCGGCATTCCGTACAAGGTGGTCGGCGGCGTTCGGTTCTACGAGCGCAAGGAGATTCGCGATATCGTCGCCTACCTGCGGGTGCTGGACAACCCCGGGGACGCCGTCAGTCTGCGCCGCATCCTCAACACCCCGCGCCGCGGGATCGGGGACCGGGCCGAGGCGTGCGTGGCGGTGTACGCCGAAAACACCGGCGCCACATTCGCCGACGCGCTGGTGGCCGCGGCCGCGGGCAAGGTGCCGATGCTGAACACCCGCTCGGAGAAGGCGATCGCGAGTTTCGTCAACCTGCTCGACGAGCTGCGCGGCAAACTCGACGACGAGCTCGGCGATCTGGTGGAGGCGGTGCTGGACCGCACCGGCTATCGCAACGAACTGGAATCCTCCAGTGACCCGCAGGATCTGGCCCGCCTGGACAACCTCAACGAACTGGTCAGCGTCGCACACGAATTCAGTATCGACCGGGCCAACGCCGCGGCGCTGGCCGACGATGCCGAGGTCGACGAGGACGTGCCGCAGACCGGGCTGCTCGCCGAGTTCCTGGAGCGCGTGTCGCTGGTGGCCGACTCCGACGAGCTGCCCGAACACAGCGCAGGAGTCGTCACGATGATGACGCTGCACACCGCCAAAGGTCTGGAATTTCCGGTGGTTTTCGTCACCGGCTGGGAGGACGGCATGTTCCCGCACATGCGCGCCCTCGGCGATCCGACCGAGCTGTCCGAGGAACGCCGGCTGGCCTATGTGGGCATAACCCGTGCGCGCCAACGGCTTTACCTCACCCGCGCCAAGGTCCGCTCATCGTGGGGCCAGCCGATGCTCAACCCCGAATCCCGCTTCCTGCGCGAGATCCCTGAGCATCTCCTCGACTGGCGTCGTACCGATACCGCGCCGTCGCCCAGTGCGCCGGTCAGCGGGGCGGGCCGGTTCGGTACGCCGCGGCCCTCGCCGATGCGTTCGGCCGGTGCGAGCAAGCGCCCGCTGTTGGTTCTCGAACCGGGTGACCGTGTCAGCCACGACAAGTACGGTCTCGGCCGCGTCGAGGAGGTGTCCGGGATGGGGGAGTCGGCGATGTCACTGATCGATTTCGGCAGTGCCGGGCGGGTCAAACTGATGCACAACCACGCACCGCTGACCAAGCTCTAGCCGCGGACGCGGCACCACCGTCGCGTCGACGGGTGTAGCGCCAGGGCCAGGCTTGCCACCGGCAGCAGCGGAATCAGGTAGACCGCCAACGGGATTCGCGCTCCGGCGACGAACACGCTGCCGAATGTCAGCAGCGCGATGACCGAACCGAACGCGATCAGGTAGCGACCGACCGAGCGGCGTAACAACAGGGCGATCACCCCGGCGATGGTGCTGACCGCGAACAGCAGGGTGAGGAATCCGACCGCCAGGCAGAACAGCCGATCGGTGCCCCACCATCCGGTGATCAGGTCGGTGGCCACGACGGCCGTCGCCCAGCCGCTGACGATGCTGACGGCGCTGGCCGCGATCGCGGTTCGTCCGGTCGACACGTCCACCAGCGCCGGCCTGGTGGCCGGCACCGCGACCGGGGTGGCGCGCCGGATCAGTCCGGTCGGCGCCTCGTCGACGGGTGGCCGTGGAATGTGCGTGGTGTGCGAATCAAGTTCTGGCCCAGCAGGAATGGGCGCTGCGGGAATTGGCCCGGTCGGTGCGCGGCGGATGATGCTGGTGCGCGGCTCTTCGGCCTGGGGGATCGGCCCGGACGGCTGGCGCCGGATGATGCGGGTGTGCGGTTCGTTCGGCTCGTCCGCCTCAGACATTTGGGTCAGCCGACATAGGGGCCGACGGACAGCCCCCGCTGCGCCAGCCACGGCGCCGGATCAATCCGGTTGGTGCCGTTGAGGAGAACCTCGAAATGCAGGTGCGGGCCGGTGGAATTGCCGCGGTTACCGACGGTGGCGATCTGGTCGCCGGCGAAGACACGCTGGCCGATCTGGACCGTCCAGGTGTTGACGTGGCCGTACAGGGTGACCGTGCCGTCGGAGTGGCGGATCTTGACCCAGGCGCCGTAGCCGGCCGTCGGCCCGGCGTCGACGACGACACCGTCAGACGCGGCGACGATGGGTGTCCCGATCGGAGCGGCCAGGTCGACGCCGGCGTGCAGCGCACCCCAGCGGTAGCCGAAGCCCGAGGTGTAGACGCCCTTGGTCGGCATGACGAACAGCGGCCGCTGCAGCCGGGCCTCGCGCTCGGCGCGCTCCTGGGCGAAGGCCTGACCGTTGGCCAGTTCCTCGCCGTGCACGGTGGCGTCGGCGATGGGCTTGACGGCGATCAGCTGCACACCGCGAGGCGTGGTCACCGTGCCGTCCATCGGCGTCTTGTCGGCGGCGAGAACGGTCTGGGTGGTGGTCTCGGTGGCCGGCTTCACCGCGGTGTACGCGGCGGCTGCGGCGGCGCCGGCGGCCATGGCAGCGATCATCACGCGGCCCTTGGCGGCGCTGGTCGGCTGCCTGCGATGCTGCGGCGTGCGCGGCAGGATGTCGGTGTTCTCGCTGTTGCTGTAGCGCGGGACCTCGGCGCGAGGATCGGCGTGGCCCGCGAACTCGGCGGGCACGGCCAGCCGCAGCGGCTGCTGATCGTCCGCGTCGTGCAGGTCGTCGAGTTCGGGGCAGCGGGCTACCTGAAGGCTGTCGAAAGCAGTGCTCTCGCGGAAGTCGATGTCGACCAGATCGCCGAACTCGTTGAACGGGATGATGTCCGTGACGTCCAGCCGCTCAGGGTCCTGGGCCCGGATCGAAGCCGCTTGGCGATCGAAAGGCCTGGTCTTTGCGTGCGGGGCCGATGCATCACCGACGGAAGTCGGGGTCGGCCGGTGCTGCGTCAAAACTCAAAGTCCCTTTAGTCGTGACCAAAGCGTTATCTGGACCCCGACGACGTTAACGAATGTCTAATGAGGGTGGCAACCCAAGCGCTTATTCCACAGGGGATTGTGAGTTGAATCACTTCAACCCTGCGGTGAGATGGACCACATGAGTGGTGGGCGAGGACGGAGTCCCGGGGCCGTCTAGATACAGTTCCCCCCGGAGCGACTTCCTCAATCAAATGTCAGCGCCGACCAGACAGTGAGCCCATGGATCTTTTCGAGTATCAGGCGAAGGAACTGTTCGCCAAGCACAACGTTCCCACCACCCCGGGACGGGTCACCGACTCCCCGGAGGACGCCAAAGCCATCGCCGAGGAAATCGGTAAGCCCGTGATGGTCAAGGCCCAGGTCAAGGTGGGTGGCCGCGGTAAGGCCGGTGGCGTCAAGTACGCCGCTACCCCGGACGATGCCTTCACTCACGCGCAGAACATCCTCGGCCTGGACATCAAGGGCCACGTCGTGAAGAAGTTGCTGGTCGCCGAGGCCAGTGACATTGCCGAGGAGTACTACATCTCCTTCCTGCTCGATCGCTCCAACCGGACCTACCTGGCGATGTGCTCGGTCGAAGGCGGCATGGAGATCGAAGAGGTCGCCGCCACCAAGCCCGAGCGGCTGGCCAAGGTGCCCGTCGACGCCGTCAAGGGTGTCGACCTCGCCTTCGCGCGCGAGATCGCCGAGAAGGGCCACCTGCCCGCCGAGGTGCTCGACGCCGCCGCCGTGACCATCCAGAAGCTGTGGGAGGTCTTCGTCGGCGAGGACGCCACCCTGGTCGAGGTCAACCCGCTGGTGCGTACGCCGGACGATCAGATCCTGGCGCTGGACGGCAAGGTCACCCTGGACGCGAACGCCGACTTCCGGCAGCCCGGCCACGCCGAGTTCGAGGACAAGGACGCCACCGATCCGCTCGAGCTCAAGGCCAAGGAGAACGACCTCAACTACGTCAAGCTCGACGGCGAGGTCGGCATCATCGGCAACGGCGCGGGCCTGGTCATGTCGACCCTGGACGTCGTCGCCTACGCCGGTGAGAAGCACGGCGGCGTGAAGCCCGCCAACTTCCTGGACATCGGTGGCGGCGCGTCGGCCGAGGTGATGGCCAACGGTCTGGACGTCATCCTTGGCGACAGCCAGGTCAAGAGCGTGTTCGTCAACGTGTTCGGCGGCATCACCGCGTGCGACGCGGTCGCCAACGGCATCGTCAAGGCGCTGCAGATCCTGGGCGACGAGGCCAACAAGCCGCTCGTCGTTCGCCTCGACGGCAACAACGTCGAAGAGGGCCGCCGCATCCTGGCTGAGGCCAACCACCCGCTGGTTATCCAGGCCGAGACCATGGACTCCGGCGCCGACAAAGCCGCCGAGCTGGCCAACAAGTAAGGGACACAACCAATGGCTATCTTCCTGAACAAGGACAACAAGGTCATCGTCCAGGGCATCACCGGCGGCGAGGGCACCAAGCACACCGCGCTGATGCTCAAGGCCGGCACTCAGGTGGTCGGCGGCGTCAACGCGCGCAAGGCCGGAACCACGGTGTCCCACAAGGACAAAGACGGTAACGACATCGAATTGCCGGTGTTCGGTTCGGTGGCCGAGGCCATGAAGGCCACCGGCGCCGACGTGTCGATCGCCTTCGTGCCGCCGGCGTTCTCCAAGGACGCCATCATCGAGGCCATCGACGCCGAGATCCCGCTGCTCGTTGTCATCACCGAGGGAATCCCGGTGCAGGACAGCGCCTATGCGTGGGCCTACAACGTCGACAAGGGCGAGAAGACCCGCATCATCGGGCCGAACTGCCCCGGCATCATCACTCCCGGTGAGTCGCTGGTCGGCATCACGCCGAACAACATCACCGGCAAGGGCCCGATCGGCCTGGTGTCGAAGTCCGGCACGCTGACCTACCAGATGATGTACGAGCTGCGCGATCTCGGCTTCTCGACCGCCATCGGCATCGGCGGCGACCCGGTCATCGGCACCACCCACATCGACGCCATCGAGGCGTTCGAGAAGGACCCCGAAACCAAGATCATCGTGATGATCGGCGAGATCGGCGGCGACGCCGAGGAGAAGGCCGGCGCCTACATCAAGGCCAACGTCTCCAAGCCGGTCGTCGGCTACGTCGCGGGCTTCACCGCGCCGGAGGGCAAGACGATGGGCCACGCGGGCGCCATCGTGTCCGACGGCGCCGGCACCGCGCAGGGCAAGAAGGAGGCCCTCGAGGCCGCCGGAGTCAAGGTCGGCAAGACGCCGTCGGAGACTGCCGCTCTGGCCCGGGAGATCCTTCAGGGTCTGTAAACCCCACGAGTTCGCCATCAGGGCTGTGATTCCACTGGAGTCACAGCCCTGATGTCGATTTCGACGCAGCCGACAAATCGGTTAGCCTGACGAACTATGGTTGATCCGCGTACCCCGGTCATCGTCGGCGTCGGGCAGTTCACCGAGCGGATCGACGATCCTGACTATCGCGGCATGTCGGCCGTTGACCTGGCCACCGAGGCCGTCCGGGCGGCAATCACCGACACCGGCGCCGACGTCAATGCCGTCACCAAGGCCATTCAGGTGTTCGCCGGTCTGCGGCAATTCGAGATCTGCACACCGTTCGCCAGCGCGCCGCTGGGAGCGTCCGACAACTACATCCGGTCGGTCGCCCAGCGGGTCGGTGCCGACCCCGAGCGCGCCGTGCTCGAGTCGATCGGCGGCAACGGCCCGCAGAAGCTGGTTACCGAGTTCGCCGGGGCCATCGCGGCAGGCGACATCGAGGTGGCGTTGATCCTCGGCTCGGAGAACGGCTCGACGCTGAAGACGTTCGCGGGTAAAGACGACAAGCCGGACCACAGCGAGACCGTCGGCGGGCAGCTCGACGACCGGGGTTACGGCTTCGAGCAGTACATGAGCGAATACACCGCCAAGCACGGACTGACCGGTGCGCCCGTGCAATACGGACTGCTGGACAACGCCCGCCGCCGCCGGCTGGGCCTGAGCGTCGGCGAGTACCGGCAGAAGATGGCCGAACTGTTCGCGCCGTTCTCCAAAGTCGCTGCCAAGAACCCGTATTCGTCGTCGCCGGTCGAGCGTTCGGTCGAGGAACTGGCCACGGTCACCGCGGAGAACCGGATGATCTGCGATCCGTACCCGCGGCTGATGGTGGCCCGTGACACCGTCAATCAGGGCGCTGCCGCCCTGCTGATGTCGGTCGAGACAGCCCGCAAACTCGGTGTGCCCGAAGAGAAGTGGGTATACCTGCACGGGCACGCCGATCAGCGCGAGCAGGACCTGCTGGACCGCGAAGACGTGAGCGTCAGCTTTTCGGAGAAACAGGCTGTGGCGGAAGCGCTTCGGGGCGCCGGCATCACCATCGACGACGTGGCCACCTTCGACCTGTACAGCTGCTTCCCGTTCCCGGTCTTCACCGTGTGCGACGACTTCGGCCTGGCCGCGGACGACCCGCGCGGACTCACCCTCACCGGCGGTCTGCCGTACTTCGGCGGACCGGGCAACAGCTACTCGCTGCACGGTATCGCCGAAACGGTGGCCGAAATGCGGGACAAGCCAGGAGCTTTCGGCCTGGTGGGCGCCAACGGTGGAGTGATGAGCAAGTACTCGGTAGGCGTCTATTCGACAACGCCCGTCGATTGGTCGCCTGACCGCAGTAAGGAACTGCAGCAGGACATTGCCGATCTACCCAAGATTCCCGTCACCCGAAACGCCAACGGCGCCGGTGTGATCGAGACCTACTCGGTGCGCTACGACTGGCCCGAACGGACCGGCATCATCATCGGCAGGCTCGACGCCGACAACAGCCGGTTCATGGCGATCAGCACCGACGCCGGCCTGGTGGCGTTGATGAGCGACGGCGACCCGCTGGGTGCCGCGATCACCGTCACCGCAGGCGAGGACGGGATCAACCGCGCGGTTCTCGCCTAGAGGTCCAGAGCGCTGAGCTTGCCGGCCAGCCGCTCGACGTAGGCGGCGACCTCGTCCTCGGGCTTGTCCGGCAGACCGAAAAGTACTTCGGTGACGCCGATATCGCGCCAGTGTGCCAGCTTCTCGGGCACCGGCTTGAAGTCGAGCGCCACGATCTGCGGAGCGCCTTCGCGGCCGGCGGCCGCCCAGGTGTCGTGCAGCAGCTTCACCGGCTCGTCAATGTCGAAGTCGCGCGGCGTGGTGATCCAGCCGTCGGCGGACTTGGCGATCCACTTGAAGTTCTTCTCGGTACCGGCCGCGCCGACGAGCACCGGGATGTGCGACTGCACCGGCTTGGGCCAGGCCCAGCTCGGTCCGAATTTGACGAATTCGCCGTCGTATTCGGCTTCTTCCTGCGTCCACAGCGCCCGCATGGCTTCCAGATACTCACGCAGGCAGGTGCGGCGGCGTCCGGCCGGGACGCCGTGGTCGGCAAGCTCGTCGGTGTTCCAACCGAAGCCGACGCCGAGACTGACCCGGCCACCGGACAGATGATCAAGGGTCGCAATCGATTTCGCCAACGTGATCGGATCGTGCTCGACGGGTAGTGCCACCGCGGTGGACAGCCGCACCCTGGACGTGACCGCCGCCGCGGTGCCCAGGCTGACCCACGGGTCCAGCGTGCGCATGTAGCGGTCGTCGGGCAGCGACTCGTCGCCGGTGGTGGGGTGGGCGGCCTCGCGCTTGACCGGGATGTGGGTGTGCTCGGGCACATAGAAGGTTGTGAAGCCGTGGTCGTCGGCGAGTTTGGCCGCGGCCGCCGGGGCGATGCCGCGGTCACTGGTGAACAGAACGAGCCCGTAATCCATGGGCTGAATTAGAACGGGTTGCCTACCCTCGGGCAAGGCGCGGTTTCAGTCGCCGAGACTGCACTTGTTCGCAGGTCGACTCGCAATTTGTGTTCACCATCTGCAGTCTCGGCACGTATCCACAGCAGTGACTGGCTCTCGACTGCAAGCGGGCACACCCTGTCCGCGTGGCGAAGCTCATCATGGCCGACGAAGCTATGGCCGCGGGCGCAGTGACCCGACGCGAGTTGGTCAGCCGATTCGTCAAGGTCTATCGAAATGTCTACGTGCCTCGCGGCGTCGACCTGACCGCGGCCGACCGTGCGGTCGCGGCCTGGATGTGGTCGGGTAGGCGGGCGACCCTTGCCGGTGTTTCCGCAGCCGCGTTGTTGGGTGTCCGGTGGCTACCCGACGACGGCCCCGCCGAACTGGTCCGTGCCCAGCACCGCTGTCCGCCTGGGATCGTTGTGCATTCCGGAGTCGTCCGCGATGACGAGGTGTGCACCGCGCGAGGCATCAGCTGCACCACGCCGGCGCGCACCGCATATGACCTCGGTCGGCACTGCGCGTTCACCGTTGGCCTGATTCGGGTCGACGCTGTGATGGCGGCGACCGGTATCACCGTCGATGACGTCGCCGCGATTGCACTCCGAAACCCCGGCGCACGCCACATTCGGCGGCTACGTCGCGTTCTCGAAATCGCTGACGGCGGAGCGGAATCGCCACAGGAGACGCGGTTGCGGTTGCTGCTCGTGCGAGCTGGACTGCCTCGACCCGCAACCCAGATTCCCATCCGCAATGCTGCGGGACGGGTAGTGCGACGGATCGACTTGGGTTGGCCGCAGTGGAAAGTCGGGGTCGAGTACGACGGCGCGCAACACTGGACTGATCCAGCTCAGCATGCGGGTGATATCGATCGGCTGGAATTCTTCGCCGACCTCGGCTGGCGCATGGTGCGGGTCAGCGCGAATCACCTTCGGTATCAACCAGACGGCGTCGTTCATCGCGCAGTGGGGGCGCTGCGGGCAGCTGGCTGCGTCGACACTGCACTTGTTGACATCCCCACTCGCGATTCGCGTGTAACACCTGCACTCTCGGCGAGTTAAAAGGGTGACCCGGGCAGTGGCCGTCACAACCATGGAAGAACATGACGACCGAACGCATCGCCGACCAAGTCAAATTTGCCTACTGGGTTCCCAATGTCAGTGGCGGCCTTGTCACCAGCACCATCGAACAGCGCACCGACTGGAGTTACGACTACAACATCAAGCTTGCGCAGACCGCCGAGAACAACGGCTTCGAATACGCGCTGTCCCAGGTTCGCTACGAGGCCAGCTACGGCGCCGAGTTCCAACACGAATCCACCAGTTTCTCGTTGGCGCTGCTGTTGGCCACCCAGCGCCTCAAGCTCATCGCCGCCGTTCATCCGGGGTTGTGGCAGCCCGGCGTCCTAGCCAAACTGGGCGCCACCGCCGACCACCTTTCCGGCGGCCGGTTCGCGGTCAACGTCGTCTCCGGCTGGTTCAAGGACGAGTTCACCCACCTGGGCGAGCCCTGGCTCGAGCACGACGAGCGCTACCGGCGCACCGCGGAATTCCTGCAGGTGCTGCGCAAGATCTGGACCGAGGACAACGTGGACTTCCGCGGCGACTTCTACCGCATCCACGATTTCACCCTCAAGCCCAAGCCGCTGAACACCGCGGAGCGGCCGAACCCCGAGATCTTCCAGGGCGGTAACTCCACCGCGGCCCGGCGCAACGGCGGCTACTACGCCGACTGGTACTTCTCCAACGGCAAGGATTTCGACGGCGTCACCGAACAGCTCGTCGAGGTGCGCGACCACGCCCGCGACGCGAGACGTGAAGTCAACTTCGGGCTCAACGGTTTCATCATCGCGAGGGACACCGAGCGCGAGGCGAAAGAAGCCTTGAAAGAGATCATCGCCAAGGCCAACCGGCCTGCGGTCGAAGGCTTCCACTCCGCGGTTCAGCAGGCCGGAAATTCCACCGGGGACAAGCGGGGCATGTGGGCCGACTCGACATTCGAGGATCTGGTTCAGTACAACGACGGATTCCGGACGCAGCTGATCGGAACACCCGAGCAGATCGCCGAACGCATCGCCGCGTACCGCAAACGCGGTGTGGACCTCATCCTCGGTGGCTTCCTGCACTTCCAGGAGGAGATCGAATACTTCGGGTCCCGGGTGCTGCCGCTGGTGCGCGAAATTGAAGCAGCCGAAAGCGATTCGATCGGGGCGCCGCTGCAGGCCACGGCCTGACCTCTGACGGCCGATTGCCAACTGTCTGTGTGACACGCCGATGGTCGTGGCCGCCACGGCGGTGTGCGCTAGCGTGGTGTGCGAGCCGGACCTGCGGGTCCGATTGCGAGCCACAACCGACGCAGCGCCCGCGGGGACGCGCAGGCGTGACAAGGCTGAAGGAGAGGCCATGACTTACCCGCCCACCAACCCGGGCTACCCACCACCACAGCCAGCCGGCCCCTACGGCGCGCCGACGCAGTCGTTCGCACCCGCCGAGGCCGGGCCGAGCAAGCTGCCGCTGTACCTCAACGTCGCTGTCGTCGTGCTGGGCCTGGTCGCCTACCTGGCCAGCTTCGGACCGATCCTCACGATCAAAGCCGAGCTCGGTCCCTTCGGCGGTGCCGAGCTCAGCGGTGGTGGCGGCGGCTACCCGGTGGTCGCGACGCTCATCGCGGCGCTGTTGGCCGCGGCTGCCCTGCTGCCCAAGGCCCGCGATTACGGCGGTGTCATCGCGGCGGCGTCGGCGATCGCGCTGTTGACGGCGATCGCCCAGGTGGTCGGCAAGCCCACCGGTTTCACGGTCGGCTGGGGACTGTGGGTGATGATCGCCTTCACTCTGCTGCAGACCGTCGCCGCGGTGGCGGCGCTGCTGCTGGAAGCCGGCGTCATCACCGCTCCCGCGCCTCGGCCCCGCTACGACCAGTTCGGTCAGTACGGCCCGCCGCCCGGCGGTTACTACGGCCAGCCGGGTCCGCAAGGCCCGCCACAGGGAATTCCGCCCCGGCCGGGTTACCCCACGCAGTACGGCGGCTACGCGTCCGGTCCGACCAGCGGTGGCTTCGGTGCGCAGAGCGGACCGCCCACGCCGCCGACCGGTTTCCCGAGTTTCAGCCCTCCGCCGTCGGCCGGGTCGGGTCAGCAGCCCCCCGCGCAGCCGGACCAGCCTCAGGCGCCGTCATCGTCGCCGTCATCGGGCCCCACCCCGTCCTAACCGGGCACTCGTCGCCCAGCACGTCTGACCGGCGCGGCGAGTGACACGGATGGAGGACAAGCGGCCTGTCGGGGCGCGCCAGGCCCGGGACCTGGTGCGGGTCGCGTTCGGCCCGTCACTGGTGGCGTTGGTCGTCATCGCCGCGGTGACGCTGCTGCAGTTGGTCATCGCCAACAGCGATATGACGGGCGCCCTGGGTGCCATCGCCAGCATGTGGCTGGCCGTACACCAGGTACCCGTCTCGATCGCGGGTCATCAGCTGGCGGTTCTTCCGCTGCTGCCGGTGCTGCTGATGGTCTGGGGTACCGCGCGCACGACAGCGCGGGCCACCTCCCCACGGGCGTCGTGGTTCGTGACCCGCTGGATCGTCGCGTCGGCGCTCGGCGGTCCGATGCTGTTGGCTGCGATCGCCCTGGCCGTCATCCACGACGCGTCGTCGGTGATCACCGAGTTGCAGACGCCCAGTGCCCTGCGCGCATTCTCCGGTGTGCTGGCCGTGCACGCGATCGGCGCGCTGATCGGCGTCGGGTCCAAGCTCGGCTGGCGAGCGTTGAGCGCGCTGCGGCTGCCCATCTGGCTCGGCGACACCGTGCGCGCCGCGACAGCCGGCGTGCTGGCGCTGCTGGGTTTGTCCGGTGCGGTCACCGCGGTGTCGCTGGTCGTGCACTGGGGCACGATGCACGAGCTCTATGCGGTGACGGATTCGCTGTTCGGCCAGCTCAGCCTGACGCTGCTGTCCGCGCTGTATGTGCCCAACGTGATCGTCGGGACGTCGGCGGTGGCGGTCGGCTCCAGCGCCCACATCGGTTTTGCGACCTTCAGTTCGTTCACGGTCTTCGGCGGGGACATCCCGGCGGTGCCGATCCTGGCCGCGGTGCCGACGCCACCGCTGGGCCCGGTGTGGGTGGCTCTGCTGATCGTGGGTGCAGCGTCCGGGGTGGCGGTGGGGCAGCAGTGTGCCAGCCGGCCCCTGCCCTGGCCGGCCGCGATGGCCAAGCTCGCCGTCGCGTCGCTGCTCGCGGCCGTCACGATGGTCGTGCTGGGCTACGCCGGCGGCGGCCAGCTGGGTAACTTCGGCGAGATCGGGGTGGACCAGAGCACGTTCGGTCCTGCGGTGTTCTTCTGGTTCTTCGTCATCGGCGCGGTCACGGTGGTGATGACCGGTGGCCTGCGGCGCCGCCCCAAGCGGGTGAAGCCACCCGCTCCGGTGCTCTCCGATGAGCCCGAGCTCGCGGACGAGGACGAGGCGCTGACCCTGCCGATCCCCGACGTGACGGACGAGAACGAGCCCGCGGCCGAATCGGACCCCGAACTCGAAGCCGAGCCCGAACCGGAGCCGCCACCCCCGGCGCCGCCGCCGCCGGTCCGGCCCGCACCCGACCTCGAAGACGTCGAGGACCTGATGATCGTCGACGACGACATCGAGACGGGACCGCACGAGCGCTAAGCGCCGGACGGCACCGGAAACCGGTCGTTGATGTCGGCGTTGCTGGACTTTCGCGCGCAGTGCGCGCAACAGTAGATCGCGTCCTCGTCCTCCACTCCATGGCCCAAGATCCGGCAGCCACAGTGGGCGCACTGCGGGGCCAGCTCGGCCGCGGCGCATTCGACGCTGTCGAAGGTGGCGGTGTGCCCGTCGTGGAATGTGACGCTGAACGCCTTGTCGTAGTCGTTTCCGCACGTGTTGCAGATCGGCATCGGGGTGCTCCTCAAGGCTCGACGATAAAAGGGCGGGTGCCCGGCGACCGGTACCGACAAACACCGTTAGGCTCATCGCCGTGCAGGAACCGATCCACGTCCCCCCGAGCGCGCCGGCCCGGCTCGTCGTCCTGGCGTCGGGGACCGGATCGTTGTTGAAGTCACTGCTGGCAGCCGCGGTGGGCGACTACCCCGCGCGCGTGGTGGCCGTCGGGGTGGATCGCGACTGCCCGGCCGTAGAGATCGCGCAGGCGGCGTCGATCCCGACCTTCTGCGTGCGGCTCAAGGACTATCCCGACCGCGCCGCCTGGGATGCCGCGGTCGCCGATGCCACCGCGGAGCACAGCCCTGACCTGATCGTGTCTGCGGGCTTCATGAAAATACTTGGCCCGGAATTTCTTTCGCGTTTCCTGGGCCGCGTCGTCAACACTCATCCGGCGCTGCTGCCTGCTTTTCCCGGTGCGCACGCTGTGCCCGATGCGCTGGCCTACGGGGTCAGGGTCACCGGCTGCACCGTGCACCTGGTGGACGCGGGCGTTGACACCGGCCCGATCGTGGCCCAGGAGGCCGTCGAGATTCTGGACGGTGACGACGAAGACACCTTGCACGAACGGATCAAGGTCGTGGAGCGACGGCTGTTGGTGGACGTATTGGCCGCGCTTGCGACGCGCGGCGTGACCTGGAGTGGCAGAAAGGCAACCATAGGATGACCGCGGGGACATTGATCGGGAAGAGGCCGATCCGGCGCGCGCTGATCAGCGTGTACGACAAGAGTGGGCTGATCCCGCTCGCGCAAGGTCTGCACGACGCGGGCGTGGATATCGTCTCCACCGGGTCGACGGCCAAAACCATTGCCGACAAAGGTATTCCGGTGACTCCGGTGGAACATGTCACCGGCTTCCCCGAGGTGCTCGACGGCCGGGTCAAGACCCTGCACCCGCACATCCACGCGGGCTTGCTCGCCGACACCCGCAAACCCGAGCACCTCAAAGCGCTCGAGGAGCTGGGGATCGCCGCGTTCGATCTCGTCGTGGTCAACCTCTACCCGTTCACCGAGACGGTGGATTCGGGCGCCGAAGTCGATGAGTGCGTCGAGCAGATCGACATCGGCGGCCCGTCGATGGTGCGTGCGTCGGCCAAGAACCACGCCAGCGTGGCCGTCGTGGTGAATCCGCTCGGCTACGACGGTGTGCTGGCCGCGGTCCGGTCCGGCGGCTTCACCCTTGCCGAACGACAGAGGCTGGCGGCGTTGGCATTTCGGCACACCGCCGAGTACGACGTCGCGGTGGCCAGCTGGATGGACGCGGTGCTGGCGCCTGCAGAAGAAGATGGGGGCTCACCCCTGCCGCCGTGGTTCGGCCGCACCTGGCGGCGTACCTCGCAGCTGCGCTACGGCGAGAACCCGCATCAGCAGGCCGCGCTCTACAGCGACGATGTCGGCTGGCCGGGCCTGGCTCAAGCTGAGCAGCTGCACGGAAAAGAGATGTCGTACAACAACTTCACCGACGCCGACGCGGCCTGGCGGGCGGCGTTCGACCACGAGCAGACGTGCGTGGCAATCATCAAGCACGCCAACCCCTGTGGCATCGCCATCTCGTCGGTATCGGTGGCCGACGCGCACCGCAAGGCCCACGAATGCGATCCGCTGAGCGCCTTCGGCGGAGTGATCGCCGCCAATGCGGAGGTCACCGTGGAGATGGCCGAGTTCGTGTCGGAGATCTTCACCGAGGTGATCATCGCGCCGGCCTACGAGCCGGGCGCGGTGGAGATTTTGGCCCGTAAGAAGAACATTCGCGTTCTGGTGGCCTCAGAGCCGCCGGTCGGCGGAGTCGAACTGCGCCAGATCAGCGGTGGTCTGCTGATGCAGGAACGCGACGGGATCGACGCACCCGGCGATGACCCGGCCAACTGGACGCTGGCCACCGGAACGCCTGCGGACGCGGCGACCCTGTCCGATCTTCAGTTCGCCTGGCGGGCCTGCCGTGCGGTCAAGTCCAACGCGATCGTGGTGGCCGCCGACGGTGCGACGGTCGGGGTCGGCATGGGCCAGGTCAACCGGGTCGACGCGGCCCGGCTCGCGGTGGAGCGCGGTGGCGAGCGGGTTCGCGGCGCGGTCGCGGCCAGCGACGCGTTCTTCCCGTTCCCCGACGGGCTGGAGACGCTGACGGCGGCCGGGGTCAAGGCCGTCGTGCACCCGGGTGGTTCGGTGCGCGACGACCTGGTCACCGAGGCCGCCGCCAAGGCCGGCGTCACGCTCTACCTCACCGGAGCGAGACACTTCGCGCACTGAGCACGCGGCAGTCGTAGCGTGGAGAGGTGACTTCACCTGACAACCTCCCCCGCACTCTTGGCGAACTGCGCGCATCCGGCCACCGGGAACGCAGCGTCAAGCAGGAGATCCGGGAGAACCTCCTCACCGCGCTGGCCGAGGGCGATGACGTCTGGCCAGGCATTTTCGGGTTCGAGGACACCGTCTTGCCGCAGTTGGAGCGGGCCCTGATCGCCGGGCACGACTTCGTCCTGCTGGGTGAGCGCGGTCAGGGCAAGACCCGGCTGCTGCGCTCGCTGCAGAACCTGCTCGACGAGTGGACGCCGGTGATCGCCGGATCCGAACTCGGTGAGCACCCCTACAGCCCGATCACGCCGCAGTCGATCCGCCGGGCGGCCGACTCCGGCGATGCGCTGCCGGTCGAGTGGCGGCACCGCAGCGAGCGCTACACCGAGAAGCTCGCGACTCCGGACACCAGCGTCGCCGACCTGGTCGGCGATATCGATCCGATCAAGGTCGCCGAAGGGCGTTCCCTCGGTGACCCGGAAACCATCGCCTTCGGCCTGATCCCGCGGGCGCACCGCGGCATCGTGGCCGTCAACGAGCTGCCCGACCTGGCCGAGCGCATTCAGGTCTCGATGCTCAATGTGATGGAGGAGCGCGACATCCAGGTGCGCGGCTACACGCTGCGGCTGCCGCTGGACGTGCTCGTGGTCGCCAGCGCCAACCCCGAGGACTACACCAACCGCGGGCGCATCATCACCCCGCTCAAGGACCGGTTCGGCGCCGAGATCCGCACGCACTACCCCCGCGAACTCGATGCCGAGGTCGGCGTCATCACCCAGGAAGCGCACCTGTCCGCGCAGGTTCCGACCTACCTGATGCAAATCATTGCCCGCTTCGCGCGCTATCTGCGCGAGTCCAGTTCCGTCGACCAGCGCTCGGGGGTGTCGGCTCGGTTCGCGATCGCGGCCGCCGAAACCGTCGCGGCCTCGGCCCGTCATCGCGGCGCGGTGCTGGGCGAGGAAGAACCCGTGGCCCGGGTGGTCGACCTCAGCACGATCATCGACGTGCTGCGCGGCAAGCTGGAATTCGAGTCCGGTGAGGAGGGCCGCGAGCAGGCCGTGCTCGAGCACCTGCTGCGCCGAGCCACCGCCGATACCGCGCAGCGCACACTCGGCGGCATCGATGTCGGACCATTGGTGGCCGCGGTCGAGGGTGGTTCGGCGGTGACGACCGGCGAGCAGGTGGCGGCCAAGGACGTGCTCGCCGCGCTGCCCGACCTGCCGGTGATCGAAGAGATCGCCAAGCGACTGGATGCCGAGACCGAGGGCGAGCGGGCCGCCGCACTCGAATTGGCTTTGGAGGCGCTGTATTTGGCCAAGCGCATCGACAAGGTGACGGGAGAGGGCGAAACCGTCTATGGCTAAACGCCACCACGGGCACGACTCCCGCTATTCGGCTTATACCGGCGGTCCGGATCCACTGGCCCCGCCGGTGGATCTGCGCGACGCGCTCGAACAGATCGGGCAGGACGTCATGGAGGGCACCTCGCCGCGGCGGGCGCTGTCCGAGCTGCTGCGCCGTGGCACCAGAGACACCAAGGGCGCCGACCGGCTGGCCGCCGAGGTCAACCGGCGGCGGCGAGAGCTGTTGAACCGCAACAACCTTGACGGCACTCTGCAAGAGATCAAGAAGCTGCTCGACGAGGCGGTGCTGTCCGAACGCAAGGAGTTGGCGCGGGCCCTCGATGACGACGCCCGGTTCGCCGAACTGCAGATCGAGGCGTTGTCGCCGTCGCCGGCCAAGGCGGTCCAGGAACTCTCGGACTACGACTGGCGCAGCCCCGAGGCGCGCCAGAAGTACGAGCAGATCAAGGATCTGCTCGGCCGGGAGATGCTCGATCAGCGATTCGCCGGGATGAAGGAGGCGCTGGAGAACGCCACCGACGAAGACCGGCAAGCCGTCAACGAGATGCTCAACGATCTCAACGACCTGCTGGACAAGCACTCTCGCGGCGAGGACAGCGCCGAGGATTTTCAGGACTTCATGCGAAAGCATGGCCAGTACTTCCCGGAGAATCCGAAGAACGTCGACGAGCTGCTG
The DNA here is from genome assembly GCA_004362315.1 of Mycobacterium sp. BK086. Lineage (GTDB taxonomy): Bacteria > Actinomycetota > Actinomycetes > Mycobacteriales > Mycobacteriaceae > Mycobacterium. The sequence continues at coordinate 2,079,579 of SNWL01000003.1, read as the reverse complement.
GACTCGCTGGCCAAGCGCGCCGCGGCCGCGCAGCGCTTCCGCAACAGCCTGAGCGCCGACCAGCGCGCCGAGCTGGATGCCTTGGCGCAGCAGGCATTCGGATCGCAGGAGTTGATGAACGCGCTCAACCGGCTCGACTCCCATCTGCAGGCGGCCCGGCCCGGCGAGGACTGGAACGGCTCGTCGGAGTTCTCCGGCGAGAACCCCCTGGGCATGGGGGAGGGGGCGCAGGCGCTCGCCGACATCGCTGAACTCGAGCAGCTCGCCGATCAGTTGTCGCAGAGCTACGCCGGGGCCACCATGGACGACGTCGATCTCGACGCGCTGGCCCGCCAGCTCGGCGACCAGGCCGCCATCGACGCGCGGACACTGGCCGAGTTGGAGCGCGCGCTGATGAATCAGGGTTTCCTGGATCGCGGCTCGGATGGGCAGTGGCGGTTGTCGCCGAAGGCGATGCGCCAACTCGGTCAAACAGCTCTTCGCGATGTCGCCCAACAACTTTCGGGAAGGCACGGCGAGCGGGACACCCGTCGCGCGGGTGCAGCGGGCGAACTGACGGGCGCGACCCGGCCGTGGGCATTCGGCGATACCGAGCCGTGGAACGTCACCCGGACGCTGACCAACGCGGTGCTGCGGCAAGCCGGGACGGACAGGCTGGACGGTCCGCTGCAGATCAGCGTCGACGACGTCGAGGTCTCCGAGACCGAGACCCGTACCCAGTCGGCGGTGGCACTGCTGGTCGACACCTCGTTCTCGATGGTGATGGAGAACCGGTGGCTGCCGATGAAGCGGACCGCGCTGGCGCTCAACCACCTGGTGAGCACGCGGTTCCGGTCGGATGCGCTGGAGATCATCGCGTTCGGGCGCTACGCGCGGACGGTGACCGCGGCCGAGCTGACCGGCCTCGAAGGCGTCTACGAACAGGGCACCAACCTGCACCATGCGCTGGCCCTGGCGGTGCGGCATCTGCGCAGGCACCCCAATGCCCAACCGGTGGTGCTGGTGGTCACCGACGGCGAGCCGACCGCCCACCTGGAGGATTTCGACGGCCGGGGCGCGTCGGTGTTCTTCGACTATCCGCCGCACCCGCGGACCAAGGGGCTCACTGTGCGCGGCTTCGACGAGGTCGCGCGACTGGGAGCGCAGGTGACGATCTTCCGGCTCGGAAACGATCCCGGCCTCGCCAAGTTCATCGATGACATTGCTCGGCGGGTGGAAGGGCGGGTGGTTGTTCCCGATCTGGACGGTCTGGGCGCGGCGGTCGTCGGCGACTACCTGCGGTCGCGGCGCCGACGTCGCTGAACTGAGAAGCTCTCAGGTATTCAGCAAATCTTTACACCCCGCTGGTCGCCACCCGCCGAATTGTGTGGACCGGAAAGAGCGCGGCAAACCTCTTTATTATTGACGGCAACGTTCTCCAACCCCTAGCGCTAGCGAACACGTGCAACACGTCGGTAACGCGGATGTTTCTCGAGCGTCAATTAGCTACCCGACACCGCGCGAGCTGGCGTGATGGGTGTGGCAAAAGAGAAGTACTTTAGTCCTTAAGTTCGCCCATACCGCTTGCTGAAGGGCAAACAGCCCCTTAGTATCTATCAGGATCTTCTAAGATTCGTATCAGCAAAGCATCGAGTTCGTCACGACCCTGGCGAACCGCACCAACAAGGGGAACTAGCAATGGCGTCAAGAACTCGACCTTTCCTGATGACCGGCGCCGCAGTGGCCAGCGCCGCCGCCATCGTCGCCGCAACACCGGCACTCGTGCCGACCCACGATCTCGCGATCGGCGCGCCGAGCCCGCTGCGGACCTCGACCGCGCAGGTCGCACTGACGGCGATCACCGACATCACGATCCAGGGCATCAACGACGCCTACTGGTTCGGCTGGGGCGGCTACATCACCGACACCAACACCTACTACCCGGGCGTGAGTGACATTTACCTCTCCGGCGCCCCGGGTGTTCTGTACTACCTCGTCGACAACGCTGCCGAGTCGTTCGTCCCCGGCTTCGACCTCGACAACTACTACTTCGAAATCGGCGCGCCCGCAGTGCCTTACGTGGCCGCCGGCGAGCTGTTCGGTACCAGCTCGCCGATCTTCCAGGCCGCGCAGACGGTCTTCTACTACGGCGTCCCGAACGTCATCAACTCGATCGTGGTCTCGGCAACCCAGCTGGTTCCCACCTTCGACCTCGGCCCGGTCAAGCTCGGCGGCGGCATTCTGGCCAGCCTGTTCTTCTACGGCCAGACCCCGGACTACGACCCCGACACCAACACCGGGTTCTCCTACAGCACCAACGGGCTGTCGGCCATCCTGGCCTACATCTCGACCTCGATCTCGGACAACCTGCCCTCGGCCGCCGCACTGAGCGGTGCCGCCAGCGCGGCCGCCGCCGCCGTCGAAGGCGTCGTCAAGAACGTCGAGAACGCCTTGAACCCGACCGCCAGCTCCTCGGCGGCTGCGAAGAAGACGGCCGCGGCTGAAGTCAAGACCGAGTCGACCGACAGCAGCTCGTCCACCGAGAGCACCTCCTCGACCGGCGGCAGCTCGACCACGGAGAGCAGCTCGACCGAGAGCAGCTCCTCCACCGAGGGCAGCTCGACCGACACCAGCACCTCCACCACCGGTGTCGCGTCGTCGGCCAAGCCCGCGACCAAGGCGACCAAGCCCGCCAAGGCTCCGCAGAACCCGCTGAACAAGATCGGCAAGCAGATCTCGGACGCGCTCGGCATCACCAAGAAGTCGAAGCCCAGCACCAAGACCTCGAGCGATTCGAGCAGCAGCTCCAGCTCGAGCGATTCGGGCAGCTCCAGCTCGGCCGGCAGCGCCAAGTAGTCCACTCAGAAAAACCTCGGCCCCTTCCGAAAAGGAAGGGGCCGAGGTTTTTTCTGGGCTCAGGCCGGTCCGAGTGCCTGCGGCTCGGAACCGCCGGGCTTTCGGTTCTTACGTTTGACGCCCACGCCGCCCCACAACGAGAAGCCCCGGATGGTGACCGTCGGGGCGCCCGGTGTGCCGACGCCGTCGACGTTGTGGTCGAACCCGCCCATCACACCGATGCCGCGGACTTCGAGATTGATCTCCGGCGGCAGCAGAATGGTCTGCCCGCCCATGATCGAGTATGCGTGGATTTCGACTGTGGCCGAGGTGAAGTCGGCGTAGCGCAGGTCCACGACGCCGCCGCCGAACAACGTGAACGTGGTGATCCGGCCCGGCACATTCCAGCGACCCCGGCGTTCGAACCCGCTCAGGATGGCCAGCAGCAGCGTCTTGGGTGCGGGCTTGGATGCGCCGCGCCGGTGCGACGTGTCCGTCGCCTCGGGCAAGTCCGCGGTGAGCCGATCGAGGTCGTCGTAGGTCTGCGCGGCGTAGGCCTTCGCCAGCCGTTGCTCGTACTCTCCGAGCTGCAGACGTCCCTTGGAGGCGGCGTCGGTGAGTAGCTGAGCAACCTGGATGCGGTCCGCATCAGCGGCCCGCGTCGTCGCGTCTCGTGGTGTCAAATTGCTCATCGCCTACGAGGGTACGACTCTGGAAGACAACCGCAAGAGTGTTCGCTGATCTCTCACAGTGGTGTTATCGCAGCCAGCGAGGCTGGCGTTTCTCCAGAAACGCGAGCATCCCTTCCCGCGCTTCCTCGGAGACGAACAGCCGCGCCGACTCGTTCGCCAATCGCTCGGCGTCGCGGTCGAATCCGGCCAGGACATCGGCCGTGGTCAGGGCTTTTGATGCGGCCAGCCCCTGGGGCGAGCCACGGCCCAGGTCCGCGACGACGCCCGCCACTGCGGTGTCGACGTCGTCGGCGGCGATGGTGATCAGCCCGATCTCGGCGGCCGTGGCCGCGGTGAACGTCTCACCCGTCAAGTAGTAGCGGGCAGCCGCTCGCGGTGACAGTTTCGGCAGCAGGGTGAGCGAGATGATCGCCGGCGCCACACCGATGCGCGCCTCGGTCAGCGCAAACGTGCTGCGCGGGCCCGCGACCACGATGTCGCACGCCCCGATCAGGCCCAGCCCGCCGGCGCGGACATGGCCGTCGATCGCCCCTACCACCGGCACCGGCGATTCGACGATCGCGCGCAATACCGTCGTCGTCTCCCGGGCACGGGCCGCGGTCGACTCGAACGGATCGCCATCGGCGGCCTCGCTCAGGTCGGCGCCGGCACAGAACGTGCCGCCGGTGTGCCCGAGCACCACCGCCCGCACCGACGGATCGGCGGCGGCCGCCTGCAGCCCGGCATGCAGCTGTTCGACCAGTCGGGTGGACAGCGCATTGCGGTTGTGCGGTGAGTCCAGGGTCAGCCGGGCGACGTGTCCGTCGACGGCGTAGGTGACCAGCGGCTTCATCAGTACGACCGCGGCAGGCCCAGCGAGGTCTGGGCGACGAAGTTCAGGATCATCTCCCGGCTCACCGGGGCGATGCGCGCCAGTCGCGAGGCGGTGACCATCGAGGCGATGCCGTACTCCTTCGTCAGCCCGTTGCCGCCGAGCGATTGCACGGCCTGGTCGACGGCCCGGGTGGACGCCTCGCCCGCCGCGTATTTGGCCATATTCGCCGCCTCCGCGCAGCCGAAGTCATCGCCGTTGTCATAGAGCGTGGCCGCCTTCTGCATCATCAGCCGGGCCAGTTCGAGTTCGATGTGATTCTGCGCCAGCGGATGTGCGATGCCCTGATGCGCGCCGATCGGGGTCTTCCACACCTGACGGGTCTTGACGTAGTCGGCCGCCTTGGTGAGCGCGAAGCGCCCGACGCCGATCGCGTTGGCGGATCCCATGATCCGCTCGGGGTTCAGACCGGCAAAGAGTTGTGCGATCGCGGCGTCCTCCGAGCCCACCAGTGCGTCGGCAGGCAGGCGGACGTCGTCGATGAACAGCGAGAACTGATTTTCCGGGCTGATGATCTCCATATCGATCTTGGTGTACGTGAAACCCGGTGTGTCGGTGGGCACGATGAACAGCGCCGGCTTGAGGTTGCCGGTCTTGGCGTCTTCCATCCGGCCGACGACCAGCACCGCCTGGGCCTGATCGACGCCGGAGATGTACACCTTCTGACCGGACAGGATCCAGTCGCTGCCGTCCCGTCGAGCGGTGGTGGTGATGCGATGTGAGTTCGACCCGGCGTCGGGTTCGGTGATGGCGAACGCCATGGTGGTCGTTCCGTCGGCGATTCCCGGCAGCCAGCGCTTCTTCTGCTCGTCGGTGCCGAACTTGCTGATGATCGTGCCGTTGATGGCCGGTGACACCACCATCATCAGCAGCGAACACCCATTGGAGGCCATCTCGTCCATGACCAGCGAGAGTTCGTACATGCCCGCACCGCCGCCGCCGTACTCCTCGGGGAGGTTGACGCCAATGAAGCCGAGTTTCCCTGCCTCCGCCCACAATTCGTCGGTGTACTGACCGGCGCGGGCCTTCGCCAGGTAGTAGTCCTGGCCGTAGCTCGACGCCAGCGCGGCGACCGCCTTGCGCAGCTCTTGGCGTTCCTCGCTCTCGATGAAGCCGGTGTCGGTCATTACTCTCCTTCTCCCGCTGCCGGGTTCTCCACCCGGGCGAGGACGGTTCCGACGTCGACCTGCTGGCCGACGCTGACGTCAAGTTGGGTCACCACGCCGTCGGTCGGCGCGTTGATGGTGTGTTCCATCTTCATCGCCTCCAGCCAGACCAGCGGCTGACCGAGGGTGACGGTGTCGCCCAGTGCGGCGCCGAGGCGGATGACCGAGCCGGGCATGGGTGCCAGCAGCGAACCCTTCTCGACAGCCGAGCCCGGTTCGGGAAACCGCGGGGCGGCAGTCAGGGTGACGGGACCCAGCGGTGAGTCGACGTAAACCTCAGTGCCATAACGGCTTACCTCGAATGCCGTGGCCACCCCGCCATCGCTTGCGAGCACCACCCGATCCGGCTGAGCCGATACCAGGGTCGCGCCGTCGTCGTCGGGCAGCACCAGGCCGTCGCGGGTGAATCGATAGGCGACGAGGTGTTCCTGACCGGCCGCGTCCAGGTAGGTCTTGTGCTGGTTGCCCGAGACGACATTGCGCCAGCCGCTGGTTATCTCGCCCAGCACCGTCGCCGTGGCGCGGTTGTTGGCGGCGTCGGCCAGCGCTGCGGCCACCGCCGCGAGCCGGATCGTCGCTTCATCTGCCAGGGGCCGGGCCAGCTCGGGCAACCCGTGCGTGTCGAAGAAGGCCGTGTCGGTCGCACCGGCCAGGAAGGCTTGGTGGGTAAGGACATTGACCAAGAGGTCGCGGTTGGTGCGGACCCCGTGCAGCCGGGTCCTTGCGAGTGCGTCGGCGAGCACCTGCGCCGCGCGCCTGCGGGTCGGGGCGTACGAGATGACCTTGGCCAGCATCGGGTCGTAGTGGATCGACACCACGGAGGAGTCGGCGACACCGGAGTCGAGTCGGATTCCGGTGCCGTTGAGCGGGCCGAAAGTGGTTGTGGTGCCGGGCACCTCGAACCGGTGGATGTGACCAGCCTGGGGCTGCCAGTTGCGGGCCGGGTCCTCGGCGTAGATCCGCGCCTCGATCGAATGCCCACGGGCCGCAGGCGGCTCGGCGCCGAGCCGCTCTCCGTCGGCCACCGAGAGCTGCAACTCGACGAGGTCCAGACCAGTGGTGAGCTCGGTGACGGGATGCTCGACCTGCAGGCGGGTGTTCATCTCGAGGAAGTAGAACTCGCCGTCATCGCCGGCGAGGAACTCCACCGTGCCCGCCCCGGTGTAACCGATCGCGCCGGCTGCCAGCCGCGCGGCCTGAAAAAGCCTGTCCCGCATGCCCGCAACACGGTCCACCAGGGGAGAGGGCGCCTCCTCGATGATCTTCTGGTGCCGGCGTTGAATGGAGCATTCCCGCTCGCCGACCGCCCAGACCGTGCCGTGCTCGTCGGCGAGTATCTGGACCTCGACATGGTGGCCGGTCGGCAGGTACCGCTCGCAGAACACTGTCGGATCGCCGAACGCCGACTGAGCTTCCCGGCTTGCGGCCTGCACCTGGGCCGCGAGCTCGGCGAGCTCGGTCACCACCCGCATACCACGGCCGCCGCCACCCGCCGACGCCTTCACCAGCACCGGTAGCTGATTCTGGGTGACTGCCTCGGGGTCGAGTTCGTCGAGCACGGGGACCCCGGCCGCGGCCATCATCTTCTTGGCCTCGATCTTGGAGCCCATCGATGCGACAGCGGCCACCGGCGGCCCGATCCAGGTCAGCCCGGCGTCGATGACAGCTTTGGCGAAATCGGGGTTCTCGGAGAGGAATCCGTAACCGGGGTGGATGGCGTCGGCACCGGAGGCCTTCGCGGACGAGATCAGCTGCGCGGCGTCCAGGTAACCAAAATTTCCGTCCAGACGTACCCGGGCGTCGGCCTCCTCGACGTGGGGGGACGACGCGTCGGGATCGGTGTACACGGCCACTGTGGCGATGCCGAGCCGGCGGCAGGTGGCGAAGACGCGGCGGGCGATCTCACCGCGATTGGCAACGAGGACTCGAGAGATCATGGGGCTCACATCCGGAAGACGCCGAAGTTCGACGTCCCCTCGATCGGTGCATTGGCTATGGCGGACAGGCACATTCCGAGCACGGTGCGGGTGTCGCGGGGATCGATCACCCCGTCGTCGTAGATCCGCCCGGACAGGAACATCGGTAGCGACTCGGCTTCGATCTGCGCCTCGACGGCTGCCCGTAGGGCGGCGTCGGCTTGTTCGTCGACCGTTCCGCCGCGGGCTTCGGTGGCCGCGCGGTTGACGATCGACAACACGCCGGCCAGCTGCGCGCCGCCCATCACCGCGGATTTGGCGCTGGGCCAGGCGAAGAGGAACCGCGGATCGTAGGCGCGGCCACACATGCCGTAGTGGCCTGCGCCGTAGGACGCGCCGATCAGCAGCGAGATGTGCGGGACCCGCGAGTTGGAGACGGCGTTGATCATCATCGAGCCGTGCTTGACCATCCCGCCTTCCTCATAGGCTTTGCCGACCATGTAGCCGGTCGTGTTGTGCAGGAACAACAGTGGTGTATTGGAGCGGTTGGCCAGCTGGATGAACTGGGTGGCCTTCTGGGATTCCTCGCTGAACAGCACACCGCGGGCGTTGGCGAGGATGCCGACCGGGTAGCCGTGCAGGGTGGCCCAGCCGGTCACCAGGGATGCGCCGTACATCGCCTTGAACTCGTCGAAGTCGGAGCCGTCGACGACCCGGGCGATCACTTCCCGGGGGTCGAAGGGAATCCGCAGATCGGCCGAGACGATGCCGAGCAGTTCTTCGGGGTCGGCCAGCGGGGCGATCACCGGGCGGGGTGTGGGCCCCTGTTTGGCCCAGTTCAGCCGGGCCACGATGCGACGGCCGATGCGGATGGCGTCGAGCTCGTCGACGGCGAAGTAGTCCGCCAAACCCGATACCCTGGCGTGCATTTCGGCGCCACCGAGCGATTCGTCGTCGGCCTCCTCGCCGGTGGCCATCTTCACCAGCGGCGGACCGGCCAGGAAGACCTTCGAGCGTTCCTTGATCATCACGACGTGATCGGACATCCCAGGGATGTAGGCGCCACCAGCTGTCGAGTTGCCGAATACCAGCGCGATCGTGGGAATGCCTGCGGCCGAGAGTTGCGTCAGGTCCCGGAACATCCGTCCACCCGGGATGAAGATCTCCTTCTGCGTGGGCAGATCCGCACCGCCGGATTCCACCAGCGAGATCACCGGCAGCCGGTTCTCGAGGGCAACCTGGTTGGCCCGCAGCATCTTCTTCAGCGTCCAGGGGTTACTGGTGCCGCCCTTGACGGTGGGATCGTTGGCGATCAGCAGACACTCGACGCCCTCGACCACACCAATGCCCGTCACCAGGCTGGCGCCGACCTGGAAGTCGCTGCCATAGGCGGCCAGTGGACACAGTTCCAGAAACGGGGAATCGGGGTCGACCAGCAGCTCGATACGTTCGCGGGCCGTGAGCTTGCCCCGATTGTGGTGCCGGTCAACATATTTCGCACCACCGCCGGCCAGCGCCTTGGCCAGTTCGCCGTCGATTTCGGCGAGCTTGGCCGTCATGGCCTCGGCCGCCTCGATATACGTCGGCGCCTTGGGGTCGATGACGCTGTTCAAGACGGTCATGCCTGATATCCCAGTGCTTTCGCGGCCAGGCTGGTGAGGATTTCGTTGGTGCCCCCGCCGATGCCCAGGATCCGCATGTCCCGGTATTGGCGTTCGACTTCGCACTCGGTCATGTAGCCCATCCCTCCGAACAGTTGAACCGCCTGGTGCGCCACCCATTCACCGGCCTCGACCGCGGTGTTCTTGGCGAAGCACACCGTCGCGATCAGGTCGGCCTCACCCGCTAATTGCCGCTCGACCACACTGCGCGAGTACACCCGCGCCACATCGATCCGGCGGGCCATCTCGGACAGCGTGTTCTGCACCGACTGCCGGGAGATCAGCGGACGGCCGAATGTCTCCCGGTCGCGGCACCATTGCACGGTCAGGTCCAGGCACCGTTGCGCCGACGAATATGCCTGGGCCGCAAGACCGATCCGCTCGGACACGAAGGCCGAGGCGATCTGGGCGAAGCCGGTGTTCTCGGCACCCACCAGGTTGGCGGCCGGTACCCGAGCCTCGGAGTAGGCAAGCTCGGCGGTGTCCGAGGACCGCCAGCCCATCTTGTCTAGCCTGCGGGTGACTTCAAAGCCCGGTGTGCCCTTCTCCACGACGAGCAGCGAAACGCCGGATGCGCCAGTATTTTCGGTGCCGCCGGTGCGTACCGCGGTGACGACGTAGTCGGCACGCACCCCCGACGTGATGTAGGTCTTGGCACCGTTGACGACGTACTCGTCGCCGGCGCGGGTCGCCGTTGTCCGCAAGTGGCCGACGTCGGAGCCGCCGCCCGGCTCGGTGATGGCCAGCGACCCGATCAGCTCACCGCGCAACGTCGGCCGGACGAATTTCTCGATCAGCCGCTCGTCGCCGGAGGCCACCATGTGCGGCACTGCGATACCGCAGGTGAACAGTGAGGCGAAAACCCCACCGGGAGTGCCTGCTTCGTGCAACTCCTCGCAGATGATCAGCGAGTCTGCGGCGTCGCCGCCGCCACCGCCGACAGACTCGGGCAGCTCGGCGCCCAACAGTCCGGCCGCGGCGGCCTTCCGGTGCAGATCGCGCGGGAGTTCACCGGCACGCTCCCACTCCTCGATGTGCGGCAGGATCTCGCGCTCGGCGAAGCTGCGCACGGTCTTGCGCAGCTGCTGGCGTTCGGGGGTGTTCCAGATGCTCACGACAGGATCGCTTCCGGGATGTCGAGGTGTCGGCTGCGCAGCCATTCGCCCAGCCCTTTGGCCTGCGGATCGAACCGCGCCTGATAGGCGACCCCCTGGCCGAGGATGCCGTCGATGACGAAGTTCACCGCCCGCAGATTCGGTAGCAAGTACCGCGATACCGGGAGATCCTTTGTCTCCGGCAACAATTCGCGCAGGGCATCGATCGTCAGGGTGTGTGCCAGCCAGCGCCACTGTTCGTCGGTGCGTACCCACACCCCGACGTTGGCCGCCCCGCCCTTGTCCCCGCTGCGGGCGCCGGCGATCGTGCCCAGCGGCAGCCGCCGGGTCGGCCCGATGTCGAGAGGGTCGGGTAGCGACAGTGCGTCAAGGTCGGCCAGCTCGAGAGTCTCGGCGGCAGCAGCGATCTCGGTTCGGGTGCCGTCGGGGAGCACCGCGACCTGTGCGACCGTGTCGGCAGGCACATAACCGGCGGTGAACACGCCGTAGACCTGCCCGTCGCCCGGCGGTGCGGTGGAGGTGAAACCGGGATAGGACGCCAACGCGAGTTCGACTGCGGCCGAGGAGAACTGGCGGCCCACCTTCTTGGGATCAGGATCGCGCACCACGCAGCTCAGCAGCGCGCTGGCGGCTTCCTCGGTATCGGCGTCGACATGGTCGGTACGGGCCAGCGTCCACCCCATCTCGGCGGGCTTTTCGCGCAGCGCCGACTCCAGCTGGTCGCGCACCAACGCGGCCTTGGCTTCGATGTCCAGGCCGGTGAGCACAAAGGTCACCGCGTTGCGGAATCCGCCGATGCTGTTCAGCGACACCTTCAGCGACGGTGGTGGCGGCTCGCCGTGCACACCGCTGATGCGGACGCGGTCCGGCCCGTCGTCGGTCAGCGTGATGGTGTCGAAGCGGGCCGTGACGTCGGGGTTGGCATAGCGCGGGCCGCCGATCTCGTAGAGCAGCTGTGCTGTCACGGTGCCCACGCTCACCTGCCCGCCGGTTCCGGGATGCTTGGTGATCACCGACGACCCGTCTGCGTACACCTCCGCGAGCGGGAAGCCGGCGTGGCCGAGGTCGGCGACCTCGGTGAAGAAGGCGTAGTTGCCGCCGGTGGCCTGCGTGCCGCACTCGATCACGTGGCCCGCCACCACGGCGCCGGCCAGCTGGTCGTAGTCGTCGCGATTCCACCCGAAATGCGCGGCGGCCGGACCCACCACCACCGAGGCGTCGGTGACGCGGCCGGTGACGACGACGTCGGCACCGTTGTGCAGACAGTCCGCGATGCCCCATGCGCCCAGATAGGCGTTGGCCGTCAGCGGTGAGCCCAAGCCGAGCTCGGCGGCCCGGGGGAGAAGGTCGTCGCCTTCGACATGGGCGACCTTCACCGCGATGCCGAGCCGATCGGCGAGCCCCCGCACGGCATCGGCCAGTCCGGCCGGGTTGAGCCCGCCGGCGTTGGCGACGATGCGCACACCGCGGTCACGGGCCAATCCGAGGCATTCCTCCAGCTGGGTCAAAAAGGTCTTGGCATAGCCGCGCTCGGGGTACTTCATCTTGTCGCGGCCCAGGATCAGCATCGTGAGCTCGGCCAGATAGTCGCCGGTCAGATAGTCCAACTCGCCGCCGGTGAGCATCTCGCGCATCGCGGCAAGGCGGTCACCGTAGAAGCCCGAGCAATTGCCGATCCGCACCGCATCTGCCACGCGCGCTGTCTTCCCTTCAGTGACCAATCCCCCAGTCGCTCCGCTCCCGCCCGCCGGAACCAACCAACCGGTAGGTTACTGGCGGGTACCTGGCACCAGTCAAGGGGTGAAACCAGGCGCCCGGTGCGTTTTGGAGCCGACGCAGGTGAGCGGCTATCCTGAAGCGCAACTGTTGGCCGCCGGCATGTGTACGTCTCTGCGCGGCGCCACCCCTGATCAAGGAGAAGCACGTCATGGCTGTGCCCAAGCGCAGAATGTCGCGCGCGAACACCCGCAGTCGGCGCGCGCAGTGGAAGGCCGAGGCCACCGGTCTGGTCAACGTTTCCGTCGGCGGCCGTCAGCACAAGGTTCCCCGCCGGTTGCTCAAGGCCGCGCGCCTCGGACTGATCGATCTCGACAAGCGCTGAGCGCGTTCACCAAGCGCGAATTGCCTGCTAGTGCGGCGTGCCTCTCAGGCCAATCTCAGGCGTTGGCTACAAACTGGTAGCTGTGCGAATACTTGTCGTTGATGATGATCGCGCGGTGCGCGAGTCCCTGCGCCGGTCTCTTTCCTTCAACGGATATTCCGTAGACCTCGCACAGGACGGTGTCGAGGCACTCGACGCGATCGCCAACGACCGGCCCGATGCGCTCGTGCTCGACGTGATGATGCCGCGGCTGGACGGGCTCGAAGTCTGTCGGCAACTGCGTAGCACCGGCGACGATCTCCCGATCCTGGTGCTGACCGCCCGTGACTCGGTGTCCGAGCGGGTCGCAGGCCTGGATGCCGGCGCCGACGATTACCTGCCCAAGCCGTTCGCGCTCGAAGAACTGCTGGCGCGGATGCGTGCCCTGCTGCGCCGGACCAGCCCCGAAGAGCAGTCCGATTCGGCGCTGATGACATTCGGCGACCTGACGCTGGACCCGGTGACCCGCGAGGTGCACCGAGGCAAACGTGCCATCAGCCTGACCCGGACCGAGTTCGCGCTACTGGAGATGCTGATCGCCAATCCGCGACGGGTCCTGACCCGCAGTCGCATCCTCGAAGAGGTGTGGGGTTTTGACTTTCCGACCTCGGGCAACGCGCTCGAGGTGTACGTCGGTTATCTACGCAGAAAAACTGAAGCAGAAGGAGAACCGCGGCTGATCCACACCGTGCGAGGTGTGGGTTATGTGCTGCGTGAGACACCGCCCTGATGGCACGACTGAGGCGGCGCGCGCGAGCCTCGCGGGCGCCCGAGGAATCGACGACATCGCTTTCGCTGCGATGGCGGGTCATGTTGCTGGCCATGTCCATGGTCGCGATGGTGGTGGTGTTGATGGCCGTCGCGGTGTACGCCGTGGTGTCGGCCGCGCTCTACACCGATATCGACAATCAGCTGCAGAGCCGGGCGGGATTGCTGATCGCCAGCGGGTCGCTGGCCGCCGACCCGGGTAAGGCCATCGAGGGCACCGCCTATTCGGATGTCAACGCGATGCTGGTCAATCCCGGCCGCTCGATCTACACCGCGAACCAGCAGGGCCAGCGGCTGCCGATCGGCGAGCCCGAGAAGTCCGTCATCGGCGGTGAGCTGCTGATGTCGCGCCGAACGGTGTCCAACCAACGGGTGCTCGCGGTGCATCTGCCCAATGGCAGCTCGCTGCTGATCTCGAAGAGCCTTGCCCCCACCAATGCGGTGATGACGAAGCTCAAGTGGGTGCTACTGGCGGTGGGTGGCATCGGCGTTGTGGTGGCCGCAATCGCCGGTGGGATGGTGGCGCGAACCGGGCTGAGGCCGGTGGCCAGGCTGACCGAGGCCGCCGAGCGGGTGGCGCGCACCGACGATCTGCGGCCCATTCCGGTGTTCGGCAGCGACGAGTTGGCCCGGCTCACCGAAACGTTCAACACGATGCTGCGCGCACTGACCGAGTCCCGTGAACGGCAGGCGCGGCTGGTCGCCGACGCCGGCCATGAGCTGCGCACGCCGTTGACCTCGCTGCGCACCAACGTCGAATTGCTCATGGCTTCGATGCAACCCGGCGCCCCGCGGTTGCCCGAGGAGGAGATGGCCGAGCTGCGCACCGACGTGATCGGCCAGATCGAGGAATTGTCCACTCTGGTAGGCGATCTCGTCGACCTCACGCGTGAGGACGCGGGTGGGGTGGTACACGAGGCGGTCGACCTCAGTGACGTCATCGAACGGAGCCTGGAACGGGCGCGGCGGCGTCGCAACGATGTTCAGTTCGATGTCGACATCATCGGATGGCAGGTGTACGGCGATCCCGCCGGCCTGTCGCGGGCGGTGGTCAACCTGCTCGACAACGCCGCGAAGTGGAGCCCGTCTGGCGCCCATGTCGGGGTGCGACTGCGCCAGGTGGACGCGGCCCACGCCGAACTCGTCGTGTCCGACTACGGACCTGGCATTCCCCCGGTCGAGCGCGGTCTGGTGTTCGAGCGGTTCTACCGGTCCATGTCGGCGCGGGCGATGCCCGGCTCGGGGCTCGGCCTGGCGATCGTCAAACAGGTTGTCGTCAAACACGGCGGGATGATCCGCATCGCCGACACCGTGCCGGGTGGGCAACCCCCGGGGACGTCGTTCTTCGTCCTGCTGCCCGGGTTGCCGACCACGGCGACGACGTATGCGGACGCTTCAGCTGAGAGCGAAATCACGGCCGAAACGGCCAAGAACAACGGTGATCGAGGGCACTCCCAGCAAAAACCACCGGCCCTGCCGAGTGTTATCTCAGTCGATTCTCAGTAGTGCAAGGCAAGCTGGAGCTACTAGTTTTCTCCCGTCTCGTGACGAGAAAGAGCGATCTGACAATATGACCGACCCTTCGCGTTATCCGCCGCAGCAGCAGCCCGGCCACTCAGGCCATCCTGGGCCGAATCACCATGCGGCACCGGGGTATTCGCAGCCGCCCCGCACGGCCGGTTATCAGCAGCCCTACGACTGGCGGTATGCCACCCAGCAGCAGCCGTCACAATATCGTCAGCCCTACAATCCGTATCAGGCTGTGCGACAAGGACATCCGGCCACCACACCAGGTATGGTGCCGATGCCGCCGCCCCGGCGTTCGCGTGCGGGAGCGTTGGCGGCAGGAGCCCTGGCGATCGCCGTCGTGTCAGCGGGCGTGGGTGGTGGCGTGGTGTTGCTCGCCCACCCGGACCGGCAACCGGTTGGATCCGTGCTGCAGGGCGGGCCGAACGGGGTGTCCAACGTCCCGGCGGCCAATCTGCCGGTGGGATCGGTCGAGCAGGTGGCCGCGAAGGTGGTCCCCAGCGTGGTCAAGCTCGAGACCGAGTTCGGCCGCCAGTCCGAGGAGGGCTCGGGCATCATCCTGTCTTCGGACGGGCTGATCCTGACCAACAACCACGTCGTCGCCGCGGCGAAGCCCGGGGCGCCCGCTCCCGCCGCCCCACCGACCATTCCGGGTCTGCCGCCGCTGACGCCGGGGGGACCGAGCAACGGCCCGAGTGCGCCGCCGGCCGGGGGAGCCCCGACCACAACGGTGACGTTCGCCGACGGCCGCACAGCATCGTTCACCGTCATCGGCACCGATCCCGCCAGCGATATTGCCGTCGTCCGCGCACAGGGAGTGTCGGGCCTGACGCCGATCAGCCTGGGCTCGTCGTCCAACCTGCGGGTCGGCCAGGACGTGGTGGCTGTCGGTTCACCGCTGGGCTTGGAGGGCACCGTCACGACCGGCATCGTCAGCGCCCTGAACCGCCCGGTGGCCACCGGCGGTGACGCGAACAACCAGAACACGGTGCTGGACGCCATCCAGACCGATGCCGCGATCAATCCGGGTAACTCGGGTGGCGCGCTGGTCAACATGAGTGGTGAGTTGGTCGGAGTGAACTCGGCGATCGCCACTCTGGGAGGCGACTCCCCGGACGCCCAGAGCGGGTCGATCGGCCTGGGCTTCGCCATTCCGGTGGATCAGGCCAAGCGGATCGCCGATGAGCTGATCAGCACCGGAACCGCCAGCCACGCGTCGCTGGGCGTGCAGGTCAGCAATGACACCACCACCCATGGGGCGAAGATCGTCGACGTCACCAAGGGGGGTGCGGCCGCGGCCGCGGGCCTGCCCACCGGCGTCGTCGTCACCAAGGTCAACGACCGGGTGATCGGCAGCGCCGACGCCCTGGTGGCCGCCGTCCGATCGCGGGCGCCGGGAGATCAGGTGACGCTGACCTATACCGACCCTTCGGGTGCGAACCGGACCGTGCAGGTCACGCTCGGAAAGGCAGCTCAGTGATCCGGGTGGTGGGTGAACATCCCATGACGCTGACCAGCACGACTGCCAGGATGACGGTGGGCGGATATACGGTGACATCCATGGAACAGCCAGGGGAGCTGGTGGGGCGCGCACTCGTCGTCGTTGTCGACGACCGCACGGCCCACGGCGATGAGGAGGACCACAGCGGGCCGTTGGTCACCGAGCTGCTCGCGGAGGCGGGCTTCGTGGTGGACGGCGTCGTGGTGGTGTCTGCCGACGAGGTCGAGATCCGCAACGCGCTGAACACTGCCGTGATCGGTGGGGTCGACCTGGTGGTGTCGGTCGGCGGTACCGGGGTCACTCCGCGCGATGTGACGCCGGAGGCCACCAAGACCATCCTCGATCGTGAGCTGCTCGGCATCTCCGAGGCGCTGCGCGCCTCCGGCCTGTCGGCGGGGATCACCGACGCGGGCCTGTCGCGTGGCCTGGCCGGGATTTCCGGCAGCACGCTCGTCGTCAACATCGCGGGCTCGCGCTACGCGGTTCGCGACGGCATGGCGACGCTGAACCCGCTGGCAACGCATGTCATCGGGCAGCTGTCCAGCCTGGAGATCTAAGCAAGCTCCGCAGGGAGCATTGACGGACGCCGCTGGTAGCGGCGTACCGTCACTTAAGAGCGCCGCAACCGGGGTCGGAGGTGTTGTGTTACAGCCCTGTGAACTGCGCAAATATCAAGATTGTGATCTTTGTCACAATTATGGAGCGATGTGATTGCAAGTTCGCGTCAGAACCGATCTGCAGTTAACAAGATCTTCGGTACCGAACTGCCGCAGGAGTCCTCCGACGAACGCGATCCGGACGAGACCCGGGACACCGCGGACCGAGAGCAGTGGTTCCGGGATAACGTTCCGCCGCACCACCATTGATGCTCAGCAGGTGGTTCGCGCCGGGAAGGGTGGCGATCCTGTCCGCGATGGCATCGCGCCGGCCGGGGCGGCGTCGTCATCGGGTTAACCGCCGTTCGCCTCCCAGCAAACTTCATCGCCCGAGAATTGATTCGGCGCACCGCGCGTCTATGCGTTGCCGCCCAGATGCCATCCCGTTATGTTCCTCGTGTCAACGATGAGCAGAGCGTAAGAGCAGGTTGTGAGGACTCTCATTGAACTGCCGAGCGCCGTGTGCGGTGTCAGCATGTTTGGGACCCGAGCACGAACCACACACTCGGTGAGCCCGCGGGTCCGCCGTCGACATAGCTAGGGAGAACATGAAGGTAATCGGTCGGGTGCTGGTGGCGATGATCGCCGCCATTTCGGCACTCTTCGTCGGGACCGGCACGTCACACGCAGGTTTGGACAATGAACTGAGTCTGGTTGACGGCGGTGGCCGCACGATGACGATTCAGCAGTGGGACACCTTCCTCAACGGCGTGTTCCCCCTGGACCGCAACCGGCTGACGCGTGAGTGGTTCCACTCCGGCAAGGCTGTCTACAGCGTGGTCGGCCCCGGTGCCGATGAGTTCGCGGGCACCTTGGAGCTGGGCTATCAGGTCGGCTTCCCGTGGTCACTGGGTGTGGGCATCAACTTCAGCTACACCACCCCCAACATCCTGCTCGACGACGCGAACATCTCCCCCACGGGCTTCAACCCGCTGGGCTCGGTGATCACCCCGAACCTGTTCCCGGGTGTCTCGATCAGCGCTGACCTGGGCAACGGCCCCGGCATCCAGGAAGTCGCCACCTTCTCGGTGGACGTCTCGGGCCCCAACGGCTCGGTCGCAGTGGCCAACGCCCACGGCACCGTCACCGGCGCGGCCGGCGGCGTGCTCCTGCGCCCCTTCGCCCGCCTGATCTCCAAGGCCGGTGACAGCGTCACCACCTACGGCGAACCCTGGAACATGAACTGACTCCCTGAACACAGTCGACAAAATGGCCCCCGGCGCGAGCCGGGGGCCATTTTGTTTCGTTGTGTCGGTCAATCCCTGTCGGCGCTCGTCGTCTCCGCGGTATCGGGGCTGGGGCCGGTGCCGGGGCCGGTCACCTTCTTCGGTGTTCCACTGGCGTCGGCCAGGAGATCGCGGATTTCGGTGAGCAAGCTCAGCTCGGTGTCGCCTGCTTGCTCGACCTCACCCTTCTTGCGAAGCCGGTTGTAGGGCACGACGACGAAGAAGTACACGACTGCTGCCACCAGAACGAAGTTGATCAACGCCGACAACAGGATGTTCAGGTCGATGGCCTGCCCGCCGCCGATACCGATCCGCAGGATGCCGTACTCGGTGTCCTTGCCCGCGCCGATGCGATCGATCAGTGGAGTGATGATGCTTTCGGTGAACTTGGTGACCAATGCGGTGAACGCGGTACCGATGACCACCGCGACCGACAGGTCGACGATGTTCCCGCGGGAGAGAAACTCCTTGAACCCTTTCAACACGGTATTGCCCCTTTCAACGGCAGCCTTTCCCCGAGACTTCGAAGGTTAGTACGGGTCGGGCGGGGTGACTGTGCGGCTGTTACCTTGGCGTAGTCGCCATTGAAACGGCAGATGTCGAGGGGAAACACATGTGGATTCGCGCGGTCGCGACGGCAGCCTTGTTCGGTGCACTGACCGTTGGTACCGCCACTGCCGCGCCGAGTCCCACCCCGACTCCCGGACCGGCGAGCACCTCGTCGTCCGATGAGATCGCCGACATGGTCATGGACGCCATTGACCGGCAGGCTCCGCCCGCCACGCCGGTGCCCCCGCCGCCACCCGGGTAATTCAGTGGATCGTCAGCGTGACGGTCTGGACCAGGGTGGCCGCAGCCAGCGCGTGCGCGGCCGCGGCGGGCAGTGCGACCAACACGACTCGCTCGTCACCCGCGCCTGCGGCTTTCTGCTTCGGTGACACCAGCACCACGACGGCGTCGGAGGCAGCCAGTGTCGGCTTGGCTTCAGTACCCGCGTCGGCTGCGCCCATGACGTCGACGACGTCACCCGGCCTGATCAGGTCGAGCACCGCCGCGTCGGCCAGATGCAGCGGCACCACCCGCGCATCGGGCCCGGCGGTGAGCCCAGACAGCCGTGAGCCGAGCACCCGGACGTCGGTGAGCACCTCACCGCGGCGGGCCGGGCCTGCCAGAGTGGCGCCGACGACCGTGCCGGTGCCGGTCTGGGCGCCGTCGGGAATCGTTGCCGCAGAGCGCTTTTCAATCCTGACGTCCGAGTCGGACAGGGCCAGGCCCGGGCCGAGGTCGTGGGCGGCCACTACCACGTCCGACATCTGGTCGCCCGGATCCGGCCGCAGGGCGGCAACTCCGGCCAGAACGACCAACCCGCCCGCCGCGACGCGTCGCGCCAGCACAGTGCGGGTGAAGTCGGGCCGCAACAGCTGCCGAATTCGGGTCGTCAGCGTCGGATTGAGCGGCTCACCCATGCGGTCACCGTAGGTGGGCAGCGGCAGCCAGGCGTTCGCCACCGCCTCCGGCCTGTTGATAAGTTGGCTGCTTACGGCGCGTTTTCGCTTTTTTGGCTGTTCGCGCAGGGCTTTGCCTGTACGTTACCTAACAGTAGTTACGGCGCCCGGGCGGGTGAGAAGGAGGCGCGGCCGTGAATGCTGATCAGCTGCTCGCGCGAAACCTTCTGTCCGCGCTGGCCAGCGGCAGGGTGGAACCGTACTTTCAGCCGATCGTGTCGCTGGACGACGGACGCGTCCTCGGATTCGAGGTTCTGGCTCGATGGAACGACCCGGAGCAGGGCTTCATCAGTCCGGACCGCTTCATCCCCATTGCTGATCGTTTCGGGCTGCTCGATCGGCTGCTTGATCAAATGATGCGCACGTCTTTTGCGGCCGCTGCGGAGTGGCCGCACAACCTGTTCCTCGGGTTCAACGTGTCGCCCACCCAGCTGCGCAATTCGGAGTTGGCGACGAGGATCGCACGAGCGGCTATAGAAGCGTCATTTCCGTTGAGCCGCGTACACATTGAGGTGACGGAGTCGGGCTTCATCGAAGACCTGAACCAGCCGCGGCGGACGCTCGATCGGCTGATCAACCTCGGCTGCATGATCGCGATGGACGACTTCGGTACCGGCTATTCGAGCCTGACCTGGCTCAGCTCGATGCCGTTTTCCAAGCTGAAGATCGACGCCAGTTTTGTCATGGCGATGCACGAGCACCGTCAGAGTCGCAAGATCGTCGCCGCGGTCGTGGGCCTGGGCCACAGCCTGGGCCTGGCCGTCGTCGCGGAGGGTGTGGAAACCGCGCAGCAGGCCAATCTGCTCAGGGGTATGGGGTGCAAGCTGGCTCAGGGGTTTCTGTTCGGTCGGCCGACGCCGGCGAGCCAGGTTCCGGACGTCCTGTCCGCTGTTGTCGTGTCCGCGGCCAACACGGAATCGGTGCCGACGTCCTTGGAACTGCACGCCAACGAGGTCTCCGGCACGTGCGAGTCGGATGCCGCCATCGCCTTCATGGACCCGACCGGAACCGTCGTCGCCTCGAGCACGGCTTTTGACCGGACCATGGACGTCAACAGGGGAGAAGCGGCCGGACAGCACATCTGGGATCTGATCGGGGTCACCCCGGAGACCTTCGCCGAACTGCGGGCCACCGACCTTCTCGACGAGCAGTTCCCGGCAATCGAGGAGACCACGGCCAACGGGTCGTTGGCGCGCATCATGATCCGTCCGGTCAAGGACGAGAGCAGCGAATTGCTCGGCTATTCAGTCGAATTCGCGGAACCGACGAGTCCGAAGGCCTCTTAGCTCGAGGCTGCGGCCGCAGGCGCTGAGCTGCTCGACGAACTCGAGCTCGAGGAGCTGGACGACGAGTCGCTGGAACTCGACGACTTCTCCGAGCTCGACGAGGAGGACGACTCCGACTTGGTGTTCTTCGAGGAATCCCGGCTGTCGGTGCGGTAGAAGCCGCTGCCCTTGAACACCACGCCAACCGAGTTGAACAGCTTGCGCAGCCGGCCCGAGCACTGCGGGCAGCTGGTCAGCGCATCTTCAGTGAACGCCTGCACCGCATCGAAGCGGTTGTCGCACTCGGTACACGCGTAGCTGTAGGTCGGCACTTGAACCTCCGGGACGAAACTTGGTCTTTAGCACTCTATCGTGTCAAGTGCTAGAACCGCTATGTGGCACGTATCATTCCCCCGATAACGCCCGGGGAAGCGGTGGGACAAAATGCCGCAAAAAGGATTCGAGGGGGGACACTCGGGTGCATGGTAGGCCGATGGCCTCACAACGTGTCGGCCAGCGCGAACAGTCCGTATTTGGGGGTGAGGGCATGCGTCATTCGAACGTCATGCGGCTCACTGGGCAGCTCATCGAGCACCTCGTCGTCCCGGACCACCGCGATGAGCCGGGTGCCGGGCGGGCACAGCGGCAGCGAGCGGTCGTAGAACCCGCCGCCGCGCCCGAGCCGAACACCCGTGCGGTCGACCGCCAGCGCCGGAACCAGCACCATGTTTGCTTGGGCGACCGCGGAACTCGGCAGCCACGGCTCGGCGGGTTCGCGCAGACCGAACCTGGCCGCAACCAGCGTGCCGGGCACGTAGACACCCCAGAGCAGCGCGTCGGGTTCGCCGTCGGCGCTTGTTCGGGTCACCGGCAACAGCACCCGGGCGCACAGCGCGCGCAGCCGGTCCACCATCTCCGGCGAGCCGGGCTCGGTGCCCACCGGCAGGTAGGCGCAGACGGTGTCGTCCCGGCTCACGAATTCGTCGAGGTGATCGATCAGCGCCCGCGCCTCGGTGGTGCGGATCGCGTCGGGAACCGCGCGTCGCGCTGCCAACAGGGCTTCCCTGTGTTGGGCTTTCGTACCGGCGAGCACGCCGTCCACCATGTCAGCGCGTATGTCGATTGCGCCAGAGTGAAGGGGCAACATGATGCCGATAGGGTGTGAACGATGAGGCCGCCAGAGGTCCCGATCCCGCGCACAGCGATCGTCCCCGCGGCCGGGCTGGGTACGCGATTCCTGCCCGCGACCAAGACTGTCCCCAAAGAACTGTTGCCGGTCGTGGACACGCCGGGCATCGAGCTGGTCGCCGAGGAAGCCGCCGAGGCCGGCGCCGAGCGACTGGTGATCGTGACGTCCGAGGGCAAGGACAGCGTGGTCGCCCACTTCGTCGAGGACCTCGTGCTCGAGGGCACGCTGGAGGCCCGCGGCAAGAAGGCGATGCTGGAGAAGGTGCGCCGGGCCCCGGCTCTGATCAAGGTCGAGTCGGTGGTGCAGCACGAACCGCTCGGCTTGGGCCACGCCGTCGGGTGCGTGGAAGCGGTGCTGTCTCCGGACGAGGACGCGGTGTCGGTGCTGCTGCCCGACGATCTGGTGCTGCCCACCGGCGTGCTGGAAACCATGGCCAAGGTGCGGGCCAAGCGCGGCGGCACCGTGCTGTGCGCGATCGAGGTGACGGAAGAGGAAGTGAGCGCCTACGGCGTCTTCGACGTCGAAACGGTGCCCGATGCCGCCAACCCGAACGTGCTCAGGGTCAAGGGCATGGTGGAGAAGCCCAAGGCCGAGGACGCGCCGTCGCTGTTCGCCGCGGCCGGCCGTTACCTGCTGGACCGGGCCATCTTTGACGCCCTGCGCCGGGTCGACCGCGGGGTCGGCGGGGAGATCCAGCTGACCGACGCGATCGAGTTGCTGATCAAGGAAGGCCACCCGGTCCATGTGGTGGTGCACCGCGGCTCTCGACACGACTTGGGAAATCCCGGCGGCTACCTGAAGGCTGCGGTTGACTTTGCGTTGGATCGTGACGACTATGGCCCGGATTTGCGGCGATGGTTGGTGGCGCGCCTAGGCCTGACCGGCAAGACCGAACAGTAAAAGCTGCGGCGGGCCCGCGCCACCGGGGTTCGAGGCAGAAAGGCGCGCGGTGCGTTCGGTAGAGGAACAGCAGGCCAGGGTGGTGGCCGCCGCGGTGGCGCCGCGACCGGTTCGAGTGCCGATCGCCGAGGCTCAGGGCTTGATGTGCGCTGAGGAAGTGATCACCGAACATCCACTGCCCGGGTTCGACCAGGCCGCCATCGACGGCTATGCCGTTCGCAGCGTGGATGTTCAAGGCATCGGTGCCGACGACGACGAACAGGGCGACGGCGAGATCAGCCTCCCGGTGATGGGTGTGATCGAGGCGGGCGCGCGCACCCCGAGCCGGTTGCAGCCCAAACAAGCCGCCCGCGTGCAGACCGGTGCGCCGATGCCGACGCTGGCCGATGCCGTGCTCCCGTTGCGCTGGACCGACGGTGGCCAGGCGCGGGTGCGGGTGTTGCGCGGCGTTCGATCGGGGGCCTACGTCCGCCGGGCCGGCGACGACGTTCAGCCCGGCGATGTCGCCGTGCGGGCGGGAGCGATCGTCGGCGCCGCGCAGGTCGGGCTGCTGGCCGCGGTCGGTCGTGAGCGGGTCTTGGTGCATCCCCGTCCGCGGGTGACCGTGCTCAGTGTGGGTGGCGAGCTGGTCGACATCTCCCGCACTCCCGGCAACGGCCAGGTCTACGACGTGAATTCGTATGCGATCGCGGCGGCCGCGCGGGATGCGGGTGCCGAGGTGAACCGGGCGGGCATCGTCAGCACCGACCCCAAGGAACTGCGTGAGGTGGTCGAGGGTCAGCTCAACCGCGCCGAGCTGGTGGTGATCGCCGGCGCCGTCGGCGGTGCGGCCGCCGAGAGTGTGCGCACGGTGCTCTCGAAGCTGGGCGATATGGAAGTCAGCCGAATCGCCATGCACCCCGGCTCGGTCCAGGGTTTCGGTCAGCTCGGCCGCGAGGGCGTGCCCACCTTCCTGCTGCCGGCCAACCCGGTGAGCGCGCTGGTGGTCTTCGAGGTCATGGTCCGCCCGCTGATCCGCCTGTCGCTGGGCAAGCGCCAGCCGATGCGGCGTGTCGTGCAGGCGCGGGCGTTGTCGCCGATCTCGTCGGTGCCGGGACGCAAAGGATTCCTGCGCGGGCAGCTGATGCGTGATCAGGACACCGGTGAATATCTCGTGCAGGCGCTGGGCGGCGCACCCGGTGCGTCGTCGCATCTTCTGGCGACGCTGGCAGAGGCCAACTGTTTGGTGGTGGTGCCCACCGAGGTCGATCAGGTCCGGACCGGCGAACTCGTCGACGTCGCCTTCCTGGCTCAACGCGGCTGAACCGCGGACGACTGTGAATCTGTGGCGTAACAGCTCTCTGCATCCGGGATGGCCCGCCCCGGTCGGCCCGCTCCGGGTGGGCGCCGGCGTCGTCCGGTTGCGCCCGGTGCGGATGCGCGACGCGGCGTTGTGGAGCCGCATCCGGATGGCCGATCGTCGCCATCTCGAACCGTGGGAGCCGACCGCCGAGGTGGATTGGTCTGTGCGCCATGCAGTTTCGTCGTGGCCGGCGGTGTGTTCGGGCCTTCGCGCGGAAGCGCGCAAGGGGCGAATGCTGCCGTACGTGATCGAACTCGATGGACAGTTCTGCGGTCAGTTGACGATCGGCAACGTCACCCACGGGGCGTTGCGTTCGGCCTGGATCGGCTACTGGGTGTCCAGCGCCGTCACCGGCAAAGGGGTGGCAACCGGTGCGCTCGCGCTGGGTCTGGACCACTGTTTCGGACCGGTCACGCTGCACCGGGTGGAGGCCACCGTGCGCCCGGAGAACGCGGCCAGTCGTGCGGTGCTGGCCAAGGTCGGCTTCCGGGAGGAGGGCCTTCTCGAGCGGTACCTCGACGTCGACGGCGCGTGGCGGGATCACCTGCTGGTGGCGATGACGGTGGAGGAGATCGAGGGCTCGGTGGCCGGCCGATTGGTGCACCGCGGGTTGGCGCAGTGGGCGTGATTGCCGAGCCCACTTGTTACTAATGTGACATTTGGGGCTGTTGGTGCTTGTCAAGGGCTAATTACACGTGTGTAATTGACTGCGGCGCGCCGTCTCGGGTTGCGTAGGTCACGGACCTAGCCTGGACGGGAAAGGAGCAGGCCATCATGCCAAGCATCCCCCAGTCATTGCTCTGGATCTCACTCGTGGTGCTTTGGTTGTTCGTGCTGGTTCCAATGCTCATCAGCAAGCGCGACAACGTCCGCCGCACCAGTGATGTCGCGCTTGCGACCCGGGTGCTCAACGGTGGCGCGAAATCGCGCCGCTTCAAGCGAAGCGGCCCGTCGGCCGGCCACCGGCACGACCCGGACTGGCAGCCCGAGGAAGACCAGTTCGACGAGCTGGACTCCGAGGATGAGGCCGCGCCGTCCCGCACCCGATCGGTGGTCGTGGTGGCTGCGGTGGCCGAGGAGGCCGAGCCCGACTATCTCGACGTCGACATCGTCGACGAGGATTCCGGTGCGCTGCCGGTCGGTGGCACCGCCCGGGTCGCCGAACCCCAGCCGACCCTGTTCGACGAGGCCCCCGCCGTCGCGGAGGAGCCGGTGGCCGAGGACGACGACGAGGCCGAGACTGTCGCGGAGGGCGAGGACACCGACACCTTCGAGGCGATCGCCGAGGACGAGCCACAGGATGGCACGGCCGACGAGTACGAAACCGTCGAGGACACTTCGGGTCTGGAGGCGGAGGAAGAGCCGGCGACGACGGTGACGCCGCGGGCCAACCGTCCCCGCCGGGCCGAGACGACGGCCGCGGCCGTCGTCGCGCGCAAGTACCGCTTCCGCAAGCGGATGCTGATGGCGATGGCCGCGATCATGGTGATCACCGCTGCGCTGTCCTTCACCGTGAGCGCCGACCTGTGGTGGGCCTGCGGTGGTGCCGGTGCCGTGACGGTGCTGTATCTGGCCTACCTGCGTCGCCAGACCAGGATCGAGGAGCAGGTGCGCCGGCGTCGCCAGCAGCGGATGGCGCGGTCGCGGCTCGGCGTGGAGAACACCGAGGACCGCGAGTTCGACGTGGTGCCGTCCCGGTTGCGCCGTCCTGGTGCCGCGGTGCTGGACATCGACGACGAGGACCCGATCTTCGAGCACCTCGACGAGGTGGCCTTCGCCCGGCACTTCGACCTGCCGCGGGCGGCCGGTCAGTAGGGTCACCGGTTTCGGTAAGGCGGGCTCCGACTGGTAGCCTGCCAGAGACCAAGGGGCTATAGCGCAGTTGGTAGCGCGTCTCGTTCGCATCGAGAAGGTCAGGGGTTCGATTCCCCTTAGCTCCACTCCACTCGTATCGAGTTCCCTTCTATGTGGCTACGCGACCATTCGATAAGCGATCTGTCGCTGGCGCAGGGCAATCCGCGTTCGCCAATCGTCGCTACTGATCGCGTTGTGGCTGAAATAGGGCAGGGTGGACGGCACCGCGTCGATGTCGACGACTTCGGCGGTGGGGCCGTCTGCTTCGGTGAGCGCGCGCGTGGTCCGTTGCCAGCGAAACTGCACGTAACCGCGTCGGTGGTCGAGCGTCTCCACCCAGTTGTGAATGCCCGGGTTGTGGTGCGCGACGACGATACGCATCATTCCGTCAGGATCGACCTGTGCCTGAGTTCCGTTCAGTGACGTCTGGTGATTGATGTAGTCCATCGAGATGTACCACGGGCTGCCCAATTGGAAGCCCAGGTAAGGCGCGTCGGAGGCCGGCAGCGTGATCACCATGGCCCGCTCGGGGCCGAGGTCGAAATGGCCAACCGAGGAGTACTGGGTGGCAAGTCCTCCGGGGGTGAGCCGTGGCGCGGCTAGCGTGTTGACCTCGATATTGAGGTAGAACCACTGAGGGAACGCGAGCCACGTCTTGATGCGCCTGACGAGTTGTTTACCTGCTGCCGCGTAGCGCGCTGCCATCAGTTCGGGCGTCAGCGGGCTCGGCGCCGTACCGGTGGTGTCGGTGCGTGCGATGGCCAAGGTGCCGCGCTGGGCCGACCAGTCGTTGTAGACCTCGCGGATGACGAGCTGGGCGTCGCTGCGGGGGACGACGCGCCATTCGAAGCTGCCGTCGGCGGCGATGTCGAGTTCGCGGTCGTCGAAGGCGATCTGGCTGTCGGGAACCACGTCGTCGGTGTACTCGCCGCCGAGCAACTGAAAGCTCAGATCGGTTGTGGTGCCCCGGATCCCGGTCAACACATACTCATGCCCCGCGTGTAGCGACGTTCCGAGGTACAGGGTGTCGGGATTGTCCAGGGCCATCTTCGTGAACGGTCCGGTGCCCGTGTGCAGGAACGGATGGTCGCGCTCGTAGTCGAAGACCAGGCGGGTGCATGCCGCGATACAGCCCGCCAGGTACTGCAAGCCTTCGAGCAGATCGACTTCGTTCGCCACGTGCGGAGCCTCGCGAACCAGTCGCTCCGCCACCGCGATGCTGTCCACGAATTCCTGTGCATACGCCATACGACTCTCTCCATTGGTTCAATAATGGAACGCATCGGTCGGTATTTCGAATAAAATATGCACCGCCGCTGAGTCTGTGTCAACGAATAGCCACCGCCATTGCCGGTAGGCAACATGGAGAGACTGCAGATTTCAGGACGTACGACGTAACCGTTCGACGTCATGGACAACGCAGCCCACCTGATCGGCCGCCTCCGCAGCCGTCAGCGCCGGGTTGAGCAGGATCTGCAACTCGGACGCACTGAAGACCGGCTCCGCGTCCCACGGGGCCTCATCCCACCCGGCCTCACTGAAGCCGGAAAACAATTCATCGCGCATCGGTGACCCTCACGCATAACAGGGAAAGGTGGAGTCGAACGCTCGGCGGGCACCATCGCGGTCGCCGGGTCGTGTTCTGCGTTCGATGATACCGGGCATCTGCGTGATCGCGCCCGAGCTGCACCGCCATCTCGACACTTCACGAACGATCCGAAAGTTGTTGGCCATCAAATGCGAACCGAGATCACCAAGGCGGAAGGGCTCGGACAACGCTAGGGGATAGGGTCCGAGCCCTTCGCTCCCGGCCACCTTGGGGGAATAGGCCAGGCATCACTAAATGTAGCGGTCGGTGTCATCGCAGTGCAACAGATGTTTAAGAACTGCAATGTATTTCGGTAACTTTTCGATGA
Source organism: Mycobacterium sp. BK086 (assembly GCA_004362315.1). Classification (GTDB taxonomy): domain Bacteria; phylum Actinomycetota; class Actinomycetes; order Mycobacteriales; family Mycobacteriaceae; genus Mycobacterium. The sequence goes on along the minus strand of SNWL01000003.1, from coordinate 2,051,555 downwards.
CGAGTTGGTGCGACGACAGCGACCGAAAATGCCTCACCGTCACGACTCGTTGATTGCCCTGCGGCACAGCTGAATCGGGGAAGGGCCTGCGATGGTGTCGCTGCCCGAGCCCCTCGTCCTGCCGTTCGTCGACTCCACAGCTCACCGAATCGCTTGTTGCGCAGAGATCCATGAGTGCACGGCAACGGGCAGGCCCCGCGCTATTGACGTCGGTACAGGCGCCCGTGACTGCGAAACCACATGATGGCGCCGTCGGATCCGCGTACGAAATTCGCTCGGCTCCCAATGGGTTTGCTGTCGGCTCCGAGGTTGAGGCCGTAGTCGGGTCGGTAGAACGCTAGGCCCACTCGTTCGGTCTCCTGCGTGGAATCCTCGGAACTCATGGTGCCGTCGAGTTGGCCGTCACCCGCCCGGAAATCGAGGATGACCTTCTCGTGGCTGCCGGAGACGCCGATCTGCTCGGCGATGTACCGGCCCTCGTAGGGCTTCAGGTCGGCGGCGCCGAGGTGCTCGGGTGTGGCGGGTAGATTGCTGATCCCGGCGAACAAGCGCAGAGCCCAGTCGTCAGCGAACAGCTCGTTGGTCAGTTCGGCTCCGCCCTGGGAGTTGGTCAGCACCGTCATCGCGAAGTTTCGCTCGGGCACCATGAAGAACCCCGAGTGCTGCCCGCTCCAGGTGCCACCGTGCTGGACGATCGTCGCGCCCTCCGCCGACGGCCGCAGCATCCAGGTCACGCCCATGCCGATGACCTCCACCAGCAACGTGCCGCCGGCCCCCGGGTTGGAACGCATGTCGACGAGCGCCTGCCGGGGGAGTAGGCCGGCGCCGTCGCCGAGATGAAACCGGGCGTAGCGCAACTGATCTCGGGCAGTGGAGATCAGGCCACCGGTGGGGTTACAGCTTCGTGGGAACGCCCAGAAACCGGTGTCGACGACCGCGTTGCCGTCCACCACGTTGTGCGAGGCCGCCAGATTCAGGCCGACGATATCGTCGGAGAAAAAGCGAGTGTGGCGCAGCTGCAGGGGGTCGAGGAGCAGATGCTGGATCGCGGCCTCGTATGTCCTTCCGGTGACGACCTCGATGATCCGGCCGGCCACCACCAAACCCGCATTGTTGTAGGCGAACACGGCTCCCGGCGGGGTCAGCTGCGGCAGTTGTGTCATCGAAGCGACATAGCGCTCCAGCGCATCGTCGCCGCGCCCGAAGTCCTGGACGTCATCGCCCAACCAGCCCGGGGTGTGATTGAGCAGCTGGCGAACTGTGACTGCGGCGCTGGCGTCGGCGTCGGCGACCGCGAAGTCGGGCAGGTAGCGGCGTACCGGCGCATCGAGATCCACCATGCCTTGATCCATCAACCGCATCATCGCTGTGCCGGTGAATGTCTTTGTGGTGGAACCAATTCGGAATACGGTGTCGCCGTCCACAGGCGTCGGATGGTCGACATTGGTGACACCGTAGCCCTTGACGCACTCCTCGCCGTCGGCCCAGATGCCTACCGCCACACCCGGTATCGCATGGGACTTCATCGCGGCGTCGATCTTGGCATCGAGATCGGAAAATGCCTGCACATCCGTCACCTGGGGGACATTAATGGGCGACGTTGAATCCTGCGATGACCTTCGTCGGAGTCACCCGCACGACCAGCTCGCCGGGCACGCCGTTGCGTCGGCCGAATTCGTCGGCTCGGTCCGCGCCCATGTAGCGGCCACCGATCCGGGTGGCGGTGTCGAGCAGATCCGCAGGATCTTCTGACGTGGCGGCGATCCCCTGAACCTGCACGAACGAGAACGGGGGATCCTGATCGTCAACGCAGATCACGACTCGCGGATCGCGGCTGATCGCGCGGCCCTTGGCAGCCTCCTTGCCGGTGTTGAAGACCAGCCGGTTGCCCTCCACGATGAACCACACGGGAGCGACGAGCGGTCTGCCGTCCGCGGCGACGTAGCCGAGCTTGGCCGTCCGGGTGCCGGCGGATAGGAAATCGATCACATCTTGGGTGAGTTCGTCCATGTCATCGAGGCTAGACTTCGACGCCCGCGTCAACGGCGCGAAATGGGTCGTCGCGGGGCGAGTAGGGTGCCTGTAGGGGTGCCCGACCAAGGAGGAAGCTACGTCCGATACCAGGCCTGACCTTCTTCAACTCATCGGCTACGCGTACGGCTTTCGGCGCTTGCCGGCGTCCATGCGCGACTGGGTCGCCAACGATCTCGCGGGGCCGGGCAGCGTCCGCCGCTACATGATCAGGATGGCGATACCGCCGATCTTCGTGCTGGCGCCGTTCTGGTTCTTCCCCGTCGAGCAGGATGCCCTCTATGTGCACTCGACCATGACGGTGCCCCTCTACCTCTGGGCGTTGGCCCTCTCCTTGGCGCTCAACAAGGTGTGGCGACGGCACCGCCTCGGCGTGCACGGTCTGGACCCCAATCTCGTGGACGTCCTCAAACGCGAGAAGAACAAGCGGGTCGACGAGGACTACATCGCTCGGTTCGGACCGCGGCCGCAAGAAGCCGACCACCAGAAGAACAGCAATCCGTTCTTCTGAGCCCGCCCATCACGCCAACGGAACCGTCTCCTGACCGGCCAGGTGTTGTTCGAGCCTCGCGTAGTCGGCGCCCGGGATCTCCCGCATCGCCGCAAGGAAGTTCGCGACGGGGATAGACGGGGCCTCGTGCATGCGTCCGTGTCCCTTGTACAGCAGATGTGCGCTGTCATCCCACGGCACGGCCAGCTCATGGAAGCCGACATCGGCCCCGACCAGCGCATCGCGTAAGTCGTCGCCGCACTGGAGATACCACTCGTGCGTTTCGCGGGAATCTTCGATCATCTGCTTCTCGATCCGAGAACAGATGTGCAACAACACCGCACGCTCGGTGAGCGCGGGCGCGAGCTCGAGAGCGGAAGCGAATCCGGACGCCGGCGTGGCCACGAACGAGACACCACCCTCGGCGCTCGCGGCATCGCGCGACCGAATCGACCACCGATGGCCGCTGGCGCCGGTTTCGATCTCCTCGACGACGACGGGTGCCGTGTCCTCGTCGTTGCAGACGTAGTCGCCGAGGGAACGGAGCTCGATGTGTCTATTGCCTGCGGCTTCGAGGTAGTCCAGCACCTTGACGGACGCGGGTTCGTCGATGCCGAAGAATTTGTAGTACTCGTCCACAATGAGCCTGAGAGTGCTTGCCGGAATTGAGGTTTCGGATCCCCACGGGATCGGCTTCACCAGCATAAGAAGCGTGTGCATCCCCTCCTGGCCCGGCACTGTCAGCATCCGCTGCACATGCGGGTAGTCCGCGATGCTGTACCCGCTGTAGTGCAGGATTCCGGCACGGCGGAAGCGATTCATACTGCTGGACATCGGGGTACGGAACGGGTCTTCGATCTCCGCGATGAACATGTCGAGGGAGCGTCCCGCGCGTTGCGCGCTTTCTTCGATGAGGCGCTCGCTGAGCAGATAGATGTCGGTGGCCACACCGGTACTGCGATGCGACGGGTTCACAACCTGATACTCGAGCACCCCGACGTTGGGTGTGCCCAGGTAGACCGACACGCAGCCGCCGACCACCTCGCCGTCGTCGGTGGCGACCACGACGTGGGTCTTGTTGGGCCCGAGCTCGCCTCGCTGGTCGCGATGAAAGTACGCCTCGACGTCGCGCTCGTCGTCACCGGGAAACGACACCTTGAACGCGTCTTCGACGAATCGGTGCAGAAGGTCCAGATCCTCTGGGCTCGTAGACGTTATCGCGCGAACCTCGATCATGGTGTTCCTCTCGGATCGGCTTGGGCATCAGCGGCGGGGTCGGTTTCACGATCGAGTTCGTGCAGTGCCGGCAACCACAGTGACACCACACCGAGCACGATCATGGGGATCGCCAGCACCAGAAAGGTGACTCGCAATCCGAAGGCATCGGCGAGCGGGCCTGCGAACGTAAGTCCCAGTGGCCCAGCGGCAAACGAGAACGTGGTCATGGCGCCGACGAGTCGGCCACGCATCTCTGGCGGCGACTTCGTCTGCACCACGTAGTTGTAGATCGGGGGAATGGGGCCGAATACCAGACCCACCAGCGCGCACAGCACCAGGATCACCCCGAGCGGCGGCAGCACCGAGATGATCGCCATGGACACCCCGAGCACCAGAGACGACGTGAGCAGGATCAGCCGCCGCGACAAGTGGCGCACCAGAACCGGATACGCCAGCGCGCCCACGAACGCCCCGATCGACAACGCCATCAGCACCCAGCCCAGGTGCGTGGGTTCCTGGCGGTCGGTGAAGTACTTGGGGAACAGCACGCTCTCCATCGGCACGTACAACCCGGTGAGCGTGAGGTCGATGATGGCCAGCGTCAACAGCACCTTGGTGTTCCAGATGAACCGGAAGCCCTGAACCGTTCCGGCCCAAACCCCTTCGGGGCGTTCCTCTTCGGTCGGCGGACCGGCACCTTCCAGGCGCATCACCGCGACGGCGAGGATCGACACCAGGAAGAACGCTGCGGTCACCCACATGGCGTTGACTCCGCCGAAGATCGCGATCAGTACGCCGGCCAGGCCTGGGCCCGCGATGTAGGCGACCTGGAAGACGGCCTGATATATGCCGTTGATGCGGTCGAGCGTCCAGCCCGCACTGGTTGCGGCTTCGGGCAGCATCGACTGACGCGCGGTCATACCCGCCGGATCGAATACTGCTCCCAGCGCCGCCAGCAAGGCCAGGGTGCCTACCGTGAGACCGCCCTGCCCGAATGCCAACACCAGAATGGGCACGGCGGCGGCCGTTACGCCGGAGAGCACGTCGGAGATGATCGAGATGCGCCGCCTGCCCAGAAAGTCGACCGCTGTGCCCGCCAACAGGGATGACACCAGCAGTGGCAATGATGCGGCACCGGCGACGATCGCGGCTTCGATCGCACTTCCGTTGCGCTGCAACACCAGCCACGGGAACGCCACCATGGTGATGCCATTGCCCGCGGCAGCCGTCAGCGTCGCGATCAGCAGCAGGGTGACCTGGCGTCGAGAGGTCACGCTTGCGCCAGCTCGTCCGCGTTCCGGCGAGCGCGCACCCGGATGCGTGCGCCGCGATGTGGCTCGAGGATCACGTGGCGGACTTTCTGCCGCTCGGCCGGCGCGATCGTCGTCTCGAGGTCCACGCGGCGCAGCACTTCGCGCAGCACCACAAGCATCTCCTCGCTTGCGAACGCGGCACCGAGACAGCGCCGGTTCCCACCGCCGAACGGCAGCCAGGTGGTGGGAGTTGCGGTGCCGTCAGAGATGCGGCCGGGGTCGAATTGTTGTGGCTGCGACCAGATTTGCGGATCGGAGTGGACCAGCCCGATGGCCGCGACGACGATCGTTCCGGCAGGCAGCTCGTAGCCGCCGAGCGTGACGGGTGCGGTGAGAACCCGCCCGACACGGGTGATGACGGGCCGCACGCGCATGGTCTCGCGCAAGACCGCATCGAGATACTCGTCGCCCGCCGGATCACCGGCTGCGCTCGCGTCGGCCGCGGCAACCGCGCGCTGCAGAACGGCGGGGTGCCGGACCAGCCGCTCCAGCGCCCAGGTCAGTGAGATCGCTGTCGTGTCGTGCCCGGCGAACAGCAGGGTGAAGAGCTGGTCCCGTAGTTCGGCATCGGTCATCGTCCGGCCGTCCTCGTCGGCGGCCCGCACCAGCATGGACAGCGCGTCCGCACGTTCGGCGAGCGCGGGGTCACTGCGCCGATCTGCGATCTCGGCATACAACAGCCGGTTCGCCTCCTCGATCCGCCTGCGTAACCCGCGCCACGGGCGGTACTCCAGCAGCGTCGGCGTGGCGATCGCCAACATGCCGAGATAGCCGAAGCTGAGCAGCCGCGGCATCACCGCCCGCAGCGAGGCAAGGCGCTGAGGGTCGGTGGTACCCACAACCGTCCGGAGAATGACGTCGAGCGTCAGAGCGGCCATCCTGGGGCCCACCGCGAATTCGGTTCCCACCGGCCAGCCGGCGATCTCGGCCGCGGCGATCTCGGTCATCGTCCCGACTTGCCTCTTGATGGCCTCCCGGCGGAAGGGGGCCATCATCAGGCGGCGCCGGTCGCGGTGGGTGTCCTCGTCGACGAGCAGCACCGAACTGTCCCCGAGCAGGCCGGCCAAGAGCGAGTTCGCTTCGCCGGCGTGGAACACGGCGGGATCGCCGGCGAACATGGCCTTGATATCGGCCTGATCGGTGACATAGACGAGTGTGTCGACGCCATTGGCGCGCAGGGTAAACGTGCTGCCGTAGCGGCGCCGGCAGGCCGCCAGCAGCCGCGGCGAGAACGGCAGCATGATCGCCGTCTGAACCCAGGAATTGAGGCGCGGACCGGGAGGTAACGGCCGCGTCGACTGACTCATGAGCGGAGCGTACAGCGGCTACCTTGGGCTGCGACGATGAACGATGAGCCACGAGGATCGATGCGCACACCGCCGGCGCGCTGGGTGCTTCTGCACGGCACACCGCTTGGTCCCGCCGTCTGGGATGCGGTGCGTGAGCACTTGCCCATCCCGTCGATCGCCCCAGATCTCAACCGGCAGATCGGGACCGGTGGCGTTCTGCAACACGAGCTCGCCCGCGCCGTCCTCGCTGAGGAGCCGGACGGTCCGTTGGTGGTCGTCGGCCATTCCCTGGGCGGTCAGGTCGCCATCGAGATGGCCTTGCTTGCGCCCCACCGCCTCGAGCGGTTGATCCTCGTCTGCACCCGCGACGTTCCGGTGCCGGAATTTCGTGATGCCGCACGGGCATTGCGCGACGGCGCCCCGATCGATGTCGAAGCCACCGTCCGACGCTGGTTCACGGATTCCGAGATCGCCGACAACGGCCCGGTGATCCGGGGCGTGCGCGACCGCCTCGATGCGGTGCTGCCGTCGGCGTACGCGATCACGTTGGAGGCGTTGGCAACCTACGATCGCCGGGCCCAAGCCGCGCTCGTCGCCACGCCGGCCGCTCTTCTGTGCGGGCGTCTCGATCGGGGCTGCACGCCGCAGGTCATGTCGACCCTGGCGACCGACCTGCCCAACGCCCGGTTGGACATCGTCGACGAGTGGGCGCACATGTCGCCGTTCGTCGACCCGTCCGGCTTCGCCCACCGACTGCTGGAAGCGGCGACACAAGAGATATAGCCGCACTTGCGGATCTATCAGTTACTTCATGCCGCGTGTACGGATCTTGACCTCTCGCCGGGCGCGATGCTAAGCAGTTGCACAGCATTCGGAACAGAACAGGATGAGGTCAACGATGACGCTGCAGGCCGTACTGGACGACATCCGAAGCCGGCCGGGCGACGGGGACGTCATCCCGATCATCGATCCGGTGAGCGAGGAGCAGATCGGCGAGTTCACCGACTGTGGGCAGCAAGCCGTCGACGGTGCCGTCGCCCGGGCCAAGGCGTCGTTCGAGTCCGGCGTGTGGTCCGAACTGCCAGGGCGTGAGCGGGCCAAGGTCATGTGGCGCATCGCCGACCTGATCGACGAGCATGCGGCCGAGTTCGCGGCGATCGACTCTGCCAACACCGGGATGATGAAGCTGCAGTCGGAGATGGTGGTGCCCACCTGTGCGGAGTTCTTCCGCTACTACGCGGGCTGGTGTTCCAAGATCAACGGCACCTCGTACGACGTGAAGACCACCGGGATTGCCGCCGACAGCTACGTCGACCTTCACGCCTACACGCTCAAGGAGCCCTATGGCGTTGTCGGCCTGATCTTTCCGTGGAACGGCCCGATCTTCAACGCCTGCGCCAAGATCGCCCCCGCGCTGGCCGCGGGCTGCAGCAGCCTGGTGAAACCCGCTGAAGAGACACCACTTTCGGCGGTCTTGCTGGACCGGTTGATCCACGAGGCCGGGGTGCCCGACGGGGTGGTCAATCTCATCACCGGCTACGGACACACCGCAGGCGCGGCGATCACCGCACACGACGACGTCGAGAAGGTTGCGTTCACCGGCTCCACCGAGGTCGGCAAGATGATCGTGCAGGCCTCGGCGGGCAACCTCAAGAAGGTCATGCTCGAGCTCGGCGGCAAGTCGCCGGTGCTGATCTTCGACGACGCGGATCTGGACAAGGCCATCTTCGGCGCGGCGATGGGCATCTTCGTGCACTCCGGCCAGGGATGTGTCTGCGGTTCAAGGATTTTCGTGCAGCGGGGTGTCTACGACCAGGTTGTCGAGGGCATTGCCGGGGTGGCCAACTTCATGAAGTACGGCGGCCCGGACGAAGAGGGGGTGATGAGCGGTCCGCTGATCAGCGCCAAACAACTCGACCGCGTGCTGGGATTCATCGAGGAGGGCAAGCGTGACGGTGCCGAGGTGGTCACCGGCGGGCATCGCCTGGACCGCAAGGGCTACTTCGTACACCCGACGGTGCTGACCAACGTCAACCCCGACATGCGGCTGTATCAGCAGGAGATCTTCGGGCCGGTGGTGTCGATCATCCCGTTCGACGACGAAGACGAAGCCATCGCGATGGCCAACGACACCACCTACGGGCTCGCGGGCACGGTTTGGACCACCAATATCAGCCGCGGTCATCGGCTGGTGAAGCGTCTGCATGCTGGCAGCGTGCAGATCAACTGCCAGCTGATCTTCGATCACGATGTGCCGTTCGGCGGCTACAAGCAGTCCGGTTGGGGCCACGAGTTCGGCAAGGAGGGCCTCGAGGGCTACCTAAAGACCAAATCGGTTTGGGCCCAGCTGTAATCGAAAGGAACGTGGACGATGACTGACACCATTGAGGTTTTCAATCCCAGCACAGAGGAATTGATCGCCGAGGTCGCCGACGCCGACAAGGCGGCCGTCGACGCCGCGGTGGCCCGAGCCCGCGAGACGTTCGAGTCGGGCGTGTGGCGCAAGCTGCCTGCCGCGCGACGTGCCGAGGTGCTGTTCAAGGCCGCCGAGATCGTCAAGCAGCGCACCGACGAGCTGGCGGCGCTGGAGTCCCAAGACAACGGTATGAACGCGGTGGCCGCCCAGCAGATCATCAAGGTCGCCAACGAGATGCTGCTGTACTACGCGGGCTGGGTCGGCAAGATCCACGGTGAATCGAGCAATGTCGTGTCCGACGGCCTCCTCGGTAACTACGAGAGCTTCCACAACTTCACTCAGCTCGAGCCGGTCGGCGTCGCCGGGCTCATCATCCCGTGGAACGGCCCGTTCTTCGTCGCGATGCTCAAAGCAGCGCCCGCTCTCGCCGCGGGTTGTAGCTGTGTCCTCAAGCCTGCCGAGGAGACTCCGCTCACCGCACTGAAATTGGAGGAAATCTTCCGCGAGGCGGGGCTGCCCGACGGTGTCTTCAACGTCATCACCGGGTACGGGGAGACCGCCGGGGCGGCGCTGGCCGCACATCCCGATGTGGACAAGATCGCCTTCACCGGGTCGACGGAGGTCGGCCGGCTGATCGTGCAGGCCGCCGCGGGAAACCTCAAGCGGCTCACTCTCGAACTCGGCGGCAAGTCCCCGCTGATCATGTTCGATGACGCCAATCTCGACAAGGCGATCATGAACGCGAGCCTGGGCCTGCTCGCGGGCTCCGGCCAAAACTGTTCCTGCACATCGCGTATCTACGTCCAGCGCGGCATCTACGACCAGGTGGTGGACGGTATCGCGGGATTCGCCAAGATGCTCCCGATGGGTGGCAGTGAAGATCCCGAATCGGTGCTCGGGCCGCTGATCAGTGAAAAGCAACGCCAACGCGTAGAAGGCATTGTGGCGGAGGGGGTTTCCCGCGGAGCTGAGATCATCACCGGTGGTAAGCGGCTGGATCGCAAGGGCTTCTTCTACGAGGCGACGATCATCACCAACACCACGCCGGATATGCGTCTCATCAAAGAGGAGATCTTCGGACCGGTCGGCTGCATCATTCCGTTCGACGACGAGGACGAGGTGCTCGCTGCCGCGAATGACACGGAATACGGTCTGGCGGGCGCCATCTGGACCGAAAACCTGGGCCGTGCCCATCGCATGGCCAATGAGCTTCGGGCGGGCCAGGTCTGGGTGAACTGCGCCCTTGGGGCCGACCCGTCGATGCCGATCTGCGGCCACAAGCAATCGGGCTGGGGCGGCGAACGCGGCAAGAAGGGAATCGAGGCCTACTTCAACACCAAGGCGGTCTATGTCAGTCTGTAGACCGATACACCTATCTCCCCGCGCGCACGACGCTTACACGGGGAGATAGGTGCTGGTCGGACTAGAGGGCCACGAACGACGTGCCGACCTGGATGCCCCAGATCTGGGCGTCAGCGTTCCAGACCACCGGCGCGAACGGTGCCCACGGCGGGGGCGGCGGGGCCGGCGGCGCCCAGATCGGCGGTACGCCGATGCTCACCGGCGTCCACCGGTGCCCGGGCGGCGGTAACCCGTCCTGTCCCGGAGGCAACGGATTGCCGGGCCCACCGACATTGACGCCGGGTCCCGGCGGCTGCGGCCACGGCCAGTGCGGGTCGGCCTGAGCAACACCTGCACCGGCGCCGAGAACACCGGCCCCTATTGCGGCCGCAACAGCACTCTTCGCGGCGATTTTCATCAGCTTCATCTTCGATACTCCTTCGTCATTGGGTCTGCACCGAATGCCGATCGGCAAGCGATACGTTCTCGCAGACATCGGGGACTGAGAACGGGCAACGTATGCGCCAGCTCGTCAAGCGCCTTTCCCGTACCCACCTTGTCTATCGACCCAGGCCTTCGTCGCGTTACCGACGGTGATCGCCGCTGTATCAGAGAACTGACTCAAGTCAACGGATATTCTTGTCACATGTCGGTGGTAGATAAGACGTCCACACGTGAGGCCAAGCGGCTTCAGACCCGAGAGCGACTCATGGGCGCGGCGATCGCCGAGTTCAAGCGGTCGGGCATCGCCGCGGCTGACGTCGGCGCCATCGTCGCCGCCGCAGGCGTCGCACACGGCACGTTCTTCTTTCATTTCCCGACAAAGGAACACGTGCTCCTGGAGCTCGAACGTCGCGAAGAAGAGCGGATCGCCAAGCAATTCGCCCGCTACCAAGCCGGTTCGGAGCATGACCTCGAATCGACGCTGCACGAGGCGGTGCGTCTGGTGATGGGCCTGGAGCGCCGGCTCGGCGCCGTCTTGTTCAAAGACTTTCTCGCACTGCACTTCTCGCAGACCCGGCCGACCGATGAGAGTAAGGAACATCCGGTGGTGGTCGCGGTTGCCGGCGAGATCGAGCGACTTCAGCAGCGCGGTCAGGTTGATCCCACGGTGATTCCGATCAACAGCGCGGTCTTCTTCCTGCTGGGCCTCTATGCCCTGCTGACGACAACCCACGCCTGGCCGGCGCAGGGCGAGATGATCGATGACTACGTGACGAGGTCGTTGCGCAGTATTGAGTCTCACTAGTTTTACTGACTATAGTCAGTTTCGTGAGCTTGGCTTCGTCCATACCTACTGGCAGCGGACTTGATGAGCACCTGGAGGAGTCGCGGCTGGCGCAGCGCCAAGCCGACCGCTGGCTGATCGCCGGCAGCATTCTCATCGGGTCGGCCGCCCTCGGGATCTTCGGCCTGCCGCTGTTTCTGCGCGGCGTGTGGCTGCTGCGCCGCGCGCAGCGCAACGGCCTGACAGTGCGGCCGATGCTGGTCACGCTGCTCGGATATCTGGTGATCATCGACGCCGCCATCAATGCGGTCGGGTGGGCGCTGGACATGGTCGGTAACCACACTCTGCTGGCCCGGGTACTGCTGACCGGCTGGGGCAACATGTTCGACGCCGGTTACTTCTGGCACTTCAACGAATTGTGGATCGGTGGTGCGGCCGGGCCCGGCGAGAAGGGCTGGGAAATCGGCCTGATCTTCACCGTCTTCACCATGCGCATCGCGGCTGCGATCGGCTTTCTGCAGATGAAGCGGTGGGGGCATCAGTGGATGATCGTGACCTGCTGGATGGGTGTGGTCATCTGGTGCGGCTACGTGTTCAACATGACGATGTACGCCGACGTCCGTTTTGCCGGTGTGGTGTTGCCGGTCGTCGGCTGGTGGCTCTACGACATCTTCTACATCACGCCGTTCCTCGCGATCCCGTATCTGCACACGGTCAACCGCGAAATCTTCTCCGACTAAAGGGGCAGTTGATGGGATATCTCTGGGAGATCCTTCGATACGTCGCCGCATGGGGCGGCACGATTCTGATCATCGCGTTCTGGTACTGGTTGTTCTCCAACATCGGTACGTTCTGATTCGCCGTGGCTGACTTGTCCGACGCGGGTGCGCTGGCACTGGAGCGCAGCTGCGCGATCACTGCCGTCGCGCTGAGTGAAGGGCGCCGAGAAGGCGTTCGGCTGGTCACCGGCCAACATCGCTCCTTCGGGCTGAACGCGACGCTGAGCCACGTCCACGTCCCGTACCCGGCGATCGTCGGGGGCTGGACCCGCCGGAGCATCACATGCGGTGTCGCACTGCAGTGTTCGCCGTCCAAGGAGCGGGTTACCACCTATCGGCTCAACGAGCTGTCGAGCCGCGAGCTGCGTGCGCTGACCCTCGTCGAGGCGGGCGCGGCCATGGCCTGGATCGCGACACGCTGGCCGGGTCTGGTCGCCGAGCTGCGACGAGCCCTGCCCGATCTGGCGGTAGTGCCTGCGGAGACTAGCGCCGAAGAGATGCTCGGCAGGGCAATCAGCTTGGCGCGCAACGAAAAACAGCTGGGTATCGATCCGTTGTTGGGTGTGCTCCCGGTGGCCCACACTGCGCCAACGGGGCTGAACGAGCGATTGCGCCGCACGTTCGGGCGGATGCCGTGGACGACGACACAGAAGCGCATGCCGCGGCCCTACTCGGTGCCGGTCGGCGGCGACGGTGGCGTCCGCAATTCCAATCTCCCGCCACCCAGCCGGCCGCAGGACAACGACCTGGACATCACGCCCGATCACCGTCCCGGTATCCCGTACCCGGAATGGAACGCGTGGACCAAGAAGTTCATACCCAATCACGTTGCGGTGCTGGAACGTTCTTACGACCGTCGAGGCCAGAGCGGATCGAGCCAGGTCGACCTGCGGGCGTGGTTCGAAGAACACACCCACCGGGCCATGAAGAGCCGCCTCGAAGACGGCTCGGACATCGACGTCGAACGGTACGTCGGGCACTACATCGACATGGCCACCGGCGAGGCGACCGAACCGCGGATCTTCCGCGGGCTGTTGCCGGTCAGCCGGGACGTCACCACTGCGCTATTACTGGACGGCAGCTCGTCGCTGGGCACCCACGGCGGCCGGATCTTCCGCTTGGAGCTGGCCTGCGCCGATGCGCTGTCGCGGGCGATGAACCTCGCCAAGGAGCGCCACGGGGTGTTCGTCTTCACCGGCAACACCCGCCACCGAGTAGAAGTGCGCTGCCTCAAGGACTTCGACGACCCGCGGTTCATTCCGCCCAGCAAGCTCGGCCTGGAAACCGGCGGCTACACCCGGCTGGGGGCGCCGCTGCGGCATCTGACGAGTCGGCTGCTGGCCCAGCCCTCCGAGCGGCGGCTGCTCATCGTCGTGGGCGACGGGCTGATCTCCGACGAGGGATACGAGGGCCGTTACGCATGGGCCGACACGGCGCATGCCGTGGAGGAGGCCAACGACGCCGGGGTTTCCGTCTACTACGTCGGCGTCGGTCCGGCCCGCGTGGATCCATTGCCCGAGGTCTTCGGATCCCGCCGCTCGCAACGTATCCGGCGAGTGGATGAACTCCCGCGTGTGCTGGCGCACGTCCATCGAGAGCTGGTGTCGACATGACAGAGACCTATTTCGCCTTCGGCAACGAAGTCAAATTGTTCGAGCAGGCGTTCGGCCAGCGCATCCCGGTCATGCTGACCGGACCGACCGGCTGCGGCAAGACCAGATTGGTCGAGCACATGGGGCTGCTGCTGGGCCGGCCGGTCGTCACCATCAGTTGCCACGACGACCTGACCAGTTCGGACCTCGTCGGCCGGTTCATGGTGACCGGCGGGGACGTCGTGTGGACGGACGGCCCGCTCACCCGGGCGGTGAAGGACGGCGCGATCTGCTATCTGGACGAAGTCGTCGAAGCCCGCCACGATTCGCTGGCGGTGCTGCACTCGCTGACCGACCATCGCCGCACCCTCTATCTCGACCGGGCCGGCGAGGTCGTGCGCGCACCGGACGAGTTCATGCTGGTGTGCTCCTACAACCCTGCCTACCGCAGTTCACTCAAGGAGCTCAAACCCTCGTTCCGGCAACGTTTTGCGACGCTGTCGATGGGCTATCTGCCGCCGGACCGCGAAGCGGAGGTGGTGGTCGCGGAAACAGGGGTCGATCTGCCGACCGCGCGGCGGCTGGTCGGGTGCGCGGTCGCGATCCGCACGGCCGACGAGGCGTTCCACTTCGAACCGCCGTCGACCCGGGTGCTGGTCACCGCGGCGCAATTGATCGCAGCGGGGGCAACGGAATTGGAGGCCGCCGACGCGTGCATTCTGGCGCCGCTGAGCACCGACGGCGCGATAAGCGACGGGTTACGTGAAGTGGCGGCGGCCTGTTTGGCTGCCGCGGATCTCTAGGAAGGGTGGACACGTGGTCGATCAAAAGGAACGAAAGCGCAAGCGGGCACTCATCATCTTGCAGATCGTCATCTACGGCTACCTGCTGACGATGTTCGGAATCCAGCTCTACATGTCCTTCGCGCGGGGCTGGTGGGATTTGTGACCGCGACCCCGATCAGCCGCACCGACGGTCCGGTCGGACTCGAGGTTCACCACGAGCAGTCGCGGCTTGCGCAGCGTCGCGCCGACAAGTGGATGATCGTCGGTGCCGCCCTGATGGGGATGTGGGCACCCGGCCTCATCGGGTTTCCGATCTTCATGCGCGGAGTCTGGCTGCAGCGCCAGGCATTACGGGCCGGATTGTCGGTCCGGCCGATGATCGTCACGCTGATCGGCTATCTCGTGCTGATCGACGGTGCGCTCAACAGCCTGGGCTGGGCGCTGGATCTGGTGGCCAATCACACCCTGATCAACCGGGTGCTGATGGTGGGCTGGGGTGCGATGTTCGACGCCGGCTACTTCTGGCACTACAACGAACTGTGGATCGGCGGCGCGGCCGGCCCTGGCGAAAAGGCTTGGGTCGCGGGGCTGATTCTCACCGTCTTCGCGATGCGCTGCGCCGCCGCGATCGGGTTCTTGCAGATGAAGCGGTGGGGGCATCAGTGGATGATCGTGACCTGCTGGATGGGTCTGGTCATCTGGTGCGGCTACGTGTTCAACATGACGATGTACGCCGATGTCCGCTACGCGGGGGTCGTCCTGCCGGTGATCGGCTGGTGGCTCTACGACATCTTCTACATCACCCCGTTCCTGGCCATCCCGTATCTGCACACGGTCAACCGTGAAATCTTCTCCGACTGAAGGGATTCCCGTGACAACCACCGAAGAGAAGATCGAGGACCTGCCGCCGGGCACCACCCCGTATTACGCACGGATGCACAAGTGGATCAAACGCGCGGTCTTGGTCTGCCTGGTCGCGCTGGTCGTCGAGGGCGCCTTCACGCTGCCGTTCATGGCGGTGTACTACGGGTATCCGACACTCAGCCTCACCGAGATCTGCAGTGAGCTGCTGAAGGTGCGCTACTCCGACGACACGATGGAGTGCAAGTACCCGTACCCGCCGCTGGGCCCACCCGAGGGAGCCGCGGGTAAGGACACCGCGCAGGACCAGTGGGGCATTCAGCCGGTTCCGAAATACCACCGCATCGGTTTCCGTGAACTGGTCCGCATCCACGACGAACGCATCGCGCGTCAAGCACAGCAGGGCGGGCACTGACCGTCGACAAGCAACCCTCGGTGCCCCAATCGGCTGAAGGTCCGCGCGTGGCCCCATAGAGTCGAGGCATGAGCGGATGGCTGGTGAGCACGATCCCGCCCGGGCTGTTGCTGGTCGCTCTGATCGTGGTCATCGCCGGCGGCGCGATGCTTCTGGTGGCATGGGTTCGGCGCCGGTTCCCCGCCCTGACCCGGGACGAACACAACGACGTCACCAAATTCACCTACAGTTTCATCGGCTTCATCTACGCCTTCTTCATCGGCTTCGTCGTCTCGTCGATGTGGGGGGAGATCAACACAGCCGACGCGAACGCTCGGGCCGAGGGTGCGGCAGCGATCGAAATGGCAAGGGATCTAGATATTTTCGCGCAAGCGGATGCGGATCGCATCAGACAGAGTCTGGTTGCCTACGAGAAGGCCGCCATCACCGAGTGGGACAGTGGCGGCATCCGTTCGCCAGAGGCTGACGCCGCGCTGGCTCAGCTGTCAGCGGCCTACCGTCAGGCGAATGCGACGGCCGATGGTCAGAAGAGCATCTTGGCAACGTCATATGCCAACCTGGACAAGATAAGTCAGGCACGCTCGGTGCGGCTGTTGACCGCGCGCGAAGACACCGGGCCGCCGTGGCCGTTGTGGGCGGTCATCTTCCTCACCAGTGCCATGGTGCTGGGGACAGTCGTCGTCTACGGAGTCGAGAAGCCCGGGATGCACTACCCGATGGTGGCCATCGTGGGGTTGATCGTCGCGACCAATCTGTTCCTCATCCTCGAGCTGTCCCATCCGTTCATCGGCGGAGTCTCTGTGACGCCCGATCCCCTCTACGAGGTGGTGTCGTTTCTCAGCCAGCCGACTCGGTAGCGGCTCGCGGCGCAAGCGCCGGGCCGAGCCAGCGGTGCAGGTATGCACGCAATTCCGTGCCGGTCCGTGGCGGGTCGAGCGGCGCGATGACCATCGACTGGATCGTCCGCAGGAGGAGCTCGATCAGTTCGTCGATCATCTGATCGTCGAAGCCGAGTTGATCCCAGTCGATCTGCGCGTGGTGGAGCACGGTCCGGCAGCGCGCGATCACGTCGGCGGTGAGCATCGCCCGGCTGAACATGTTGGAGCGGTCGTTGGCCAGCAGCAGCGCGAGCTGCGGCTCCTGCGGGAGCCGCTCGATGATGTAGGCGACGACCTCGATGAGCTGGCTGGCGACGTCCAAGTCCGCGACGACCCGGTCGATCTGGGTGACGAAGCTTCCGAGCGCCGCCTCGGCGGCGGCGGCGAACAGCTCGTCGGTTCCGGCGAAGTAGCGGTACACGGTGCGCCGGGTGATGCCCAGCTCGTCGGCGATGTCGAGCACGGTGGTCTGCGCGGCTCCGCGGCGGTCGACCAGGCGCAGGGCGGCGTCGATGATCCGCTTGCGCGCCTCCGCGTCGTCGGCGGGCGGTGAACCGCCCCAACCCTTTCGTGCCATCAGCCTTGACTCTTCCCTCCGATTGATCCAAGAATACACACATGACACACAAGTGAGTATTGTGTGTAATGATTAGATGACGGAGGCGCGATGACGGCCCTGGAGGTCCGGCGGCCCAAGTTCGATTTCACCGACGACGTGCCGTGGGAGTGGAATCCGGACAACCCGCAGTTCTCGTTCTTCATGAATGCGACGTCGATCATCGCGATCTGCTTCGAGCAGATGATCGTGGCTGCCGTCCAGGAGGCCGCGCCGCTGATCACCGATCCGGAGGCCGCCGCCGAGGCAACGGCGTTCCTGCGTCAGGAGGCCCAGCATTCCAGCACCCACCGCAAGCATGTCAGCGCCCTGATTCGTCGCTACCCGGGTTTGGCGCAGACCCTGGACGCCGCATGCGCCAGCTTCGACCACGTCACCAAGACCACGCCGTTGAAGTTCCGGCTGGCCTACATCGCCGATCTCGAAGCCACCTTCACGCCGAGTTTCAAGATGATGCTCGACAACGAGGAGACGCTGTTCCGTCCCGGCGACGACCGGGTGGCGTCGCTGCTGCTGTGGCACTTCGTCGAAGAAGTCGAGCATCGCAGTTCGGCGCTGGTGGTGTACAACGCCGCCATCGGCGACAGCTGGTACCGGATCAGGGCGCTCCCTGCCGTGGTCCGTCATCTCTTGAGCGTGGCGCGGATCATCGCCGAGGGCGTGAACGAGCATGTGCCCGAGGAGGATCGGAAGGTCGATGCCCGCACCTTCCTGCCGGCGTTCAGTATGCGCCAAGCAGTGAAGCAACGGCTGGCCCGGCGCCAGGCGTCGACACCGAACGCGTTCGCGACTGTCCCGCGCCGTGAACGTCTCGTGTCGGCCGGCCGGGTATTGATGAGCCAGACACCTTTTCACGATCCGGCCAATGACAGGCTGCCCGAATTCGCCGACCGGTGGTTTGCTCGCTGGAAAGCCGGCGATGACATAACCCGCTGGTACACAAGCCAACCCGTCGCACCAGGAGCATGATGGCCGAACAGTGCACCGCCGCATTCGACGCAATCGCCCGACCTCTCGGTGATTTCACCTGCCAGAATGCGCCGGCCTTCATCCACCTGCGCAACCCGTTGGCGCTGAGCAACTGGACGCTGCCGGTTCTGGAACTGATGATGGTGACGGGTGCGGTTCTCGCACTGATCTACTCGATCCGTCGCCTGAGACGACACGGTGACCCGATCAACCTGGCGCTGTGGTGCGCGACGGTGGTCTATCTGTTCGTGATCGAGATCCCACTGTACTTTCCCAACATCTTCGGCATCCAGGACCAACTCGGAGTTGTGTTCGCGCACAACGTCTTCACGGTGGGGTTTCTGTTCGACCGGTTGCCGCTCTACATCGTCGCGCTGTATCCGGCCGTTGTGACACTCGCCTACGAAATCGTGCGCAGCCTCGGGATCTTCAGGGACCGCGGGGTGGTCGTCGGCGCCATCTGCGTCGGCTTCGTGCACCACTGCCTCTACGAGGTATTCGATCAACTGGGGCCGCAGCTGCGCTGGTGGGCGTGGAATACCGACAATCCGATCAACCATCCGCTGTTCACCTCGGTGCCGATGACCAGCGTGTTCATCTTCGCCACGCTCGGCCCGATCGTGGTGACCTTGCTGGTGATGCTGCTGGTGGGCCGGAAGCGTTCGACCGGATGGTCGCTGACCTGGCGGACCCTGCTCGCGGGTTTCCTTGTGCCACTGGGGTTGGCGATCCTGAGCATTCCCACGTCGCTGTTCGGCGGCGACAAACCCAACACGACGGCGCAGGCGATAGTGTTCGCGGTCGAGTTGGTGGTCGTCGCCGTGATCGCCGTCCCGGTTCTGGCCCGGCAATGGCTGGGTTCCCGCGACGATCGAGAACCCAGCGAGTTCGTCCGCATCTTCGGGCCGATCTATCTGGTTGTCCTGGGCGCACTGTGGATCAGCGCCCTCGCCGACTATTTCGCGGCGACGAACGGCGTCACGGCCGATGGAACTCCGACAGGCAGCCTGCTCTACACGGTGGCTTGCTTCGTCGTCTCGGTGCTGGCGGTCCTGTCGAACGCGGGTGCGACGAAGCGCGCCAGCACTTCTCGTTCGTCGCGAACATTCGCGATGGGCGAGTAGGCCAGCGAGACGACGACGCGCACGATCCACTGTGCCGCTTGGGGATCGTCGTCGGTGATGCCGGTGAGTTCGGCGGCCAGGTGAGCGAGCACCGGCGAGGAATGCAGCTCCTTGACCTCCGGCAGGTTGCCTGCAGTGAACATCAGGCGGCGTAATGGATCGGATCGGATCTCTCTCAGCGCCACCGTGATTGCGACGATCACGCGTTCCGAGCCGGTGAGCCCGTCGACAGCCCTCCGCACTTTGTCGATGATGGCCGCCGCCAGACGCGTCAGTACGGCATCGCGGATCGCTGCCTTGCCCCCGGCATGGCGGTAGACCGTCGCCCGTGAGCAGTGCACCCTCGCCGCCAGGGCGTCGATGTCGAGAGCGTCCAGCCCGTCCCGGATCACGAGCTCGGTGGCCGCCGCG
Organism: Mycobacterium sp. BK086; assembly: GCA_004362315.1. GTDB lineage: Bacteria > Actinomycetota > Actinomycetes > Mycobacteriales > Mycobacteriaceae > Mycobacterium. The sequence goes on along the minus strand of SNWL01000003.1, from coordinate 2,031,799 downwards.
TAGATGCGATCCGCCGCCGCCGCGGAACGGTCGCCGCCGAGGATCCAATCGTCGCGAACCATGATCACTATCTTCTCAAATATGAGACAGACATTGCTATCAATCTCACACTTTGGCCAGGTGAACGCACTCGATTGAGACAACGGCAGCGTCCCCAGCAGTGCCGGGGTCGCGACTTCTCCGGCCAGGATTGACGCGGCGGGTGATCGCCCCTCAGCGTGGAGGCATGACAGTGGCGGATACCGGTCTCGGGCTGGCGCTCTTCGAGGATCGGTATCTCCAGGATCCGCACGAGCTCTATGCGCATATGCATCACGTCGGCCATGTCCATCGCATCGGTGAGTCGGGCTTCTACGCCGTGAGCAGTTGGGCGGCCGTCAACGAGGCCGTCGCCCGGAGCGGCGACTTCTCCTCGAACCTGACCGCCACGATGATGTATCAACCCGGCGGTGAGGTGACACCCTTCGAGATCGGCGAACTCGGCGGGGAGATGCAGGCTCTGGCGACCGCCGACGAGCCCGCGCACTCGGTGCACCGCAAGCTCCTGCTTCCACAACTGGCCGCCAAGCGGATCCGCGCGGCCGAACCGTACATGGCCGATACCGCCGCGCACCTTTGGGAGACGAACGCCAAAGACGGTGGTATCGAATGGATGAGCGCGATGGCCAACCGCTTGCCGATGATGATCGTCGGCCGGATCATCGGGGTGCCCGACACGGACGTCGGCAAGCTCATCGAGTGGGGGTACGCGGCGACCCAGGTGGTCGAAGGCCTGCTGACCCAAGCCCAAGTGGAATCCGCGGGCATCGCTGTGATGGAACTCAGCGCCTACATCACCGAACAATTCGGTCTCGCGGCGATGCGTCCCGGGGACAACCTGCTGGGGGATCTGGCCACCGCATGCGCGACCGATGAGCTCAGCACCCTGGTGGCGCAGGCGATGATGATCACGCTGTTCAGCGCCGGGGGAGAGTCGACGGCATCGCTGATCGGTTCGGCCGCTTACCTTCTCGCGACGCACCCCGACATTCAGCGGGAGCTCCGGGACCGGCCGGACCTACTCGGCCCGTTCCTGGAAGAGGTGCTCCGCTACGAGCCGCCGTTTCGCGGGCACTATCGCCATGTCGTCAACGACACCGAACTCTTCGGTACCGAACTCGAAGCCGGATCACGCCTGCTTCTGCTGTGGGGCGCGGCAAACCGGGATCCCGCCCATTTCGGCCACCCGGCCGAGTTCCGGATCGACCGGGCAGAGGGCAAGGGCCACATCAGTTTCGGCAAGGGTGCGCACTTCTGTATCGGAGCGGCGCTCGCCCGCCTGGAGGCCAGGATCGTCATCGGACACCTGCTCGAGCGCACCTCGGCGATCGAGGCCGCCGACGTCGGCCGGTGGCTACCGAGTCTGCTGGTCCGGCGTCTCGAACGTCTACAACTCAGCTTCTCCTGACGGAACATCCACTGCCGCGTACTCTTCGACGTACGTTTGACCGCCAAGTCCGAAGTAGGTGCACGTGCGGTCGTCAAGTGCCACCACCCAGCGGACCACACCCGCTCGCCACGCCGCCGCTGCGAACTCTTCGAACGTGCTCTGCCCGGATTGATCGGCGCGTAACGCCGCGACAAGGGCGGCGCGGTCGAACGGCGGCACGTCGGCCATGCCGTCAAGCAGTGGGGCCTGCTGGATGACGACCGGTCCGGAGTCGGTCTCGTAGCAGCTCTGCATTGCGGGCAGCCACCACGTATTGGTTCGGACGCCCGCTCGCCGCAGGGTTTCGGCGAGGTGGGGAAAACCTTGTGTGGCAGGCCGGTTGGCCATCGCGTCGCGCAGCGCGGCGTCCAGATTCCGTATCGCGGGGCTCGTCGCTATCATGACAACATCAAACCGTAATGACAACGTGTTGTCAAAAGTGGAGGATCGATGGCTGACGAGATGGCGTTGCTGGTCGCCGACATCTACGAACTTGCCGGCCTGCTTCGGCGTTCGGGCGAGGCGCTGGCGGCACGCGAGGGCCAGACACAGGCACGCTGGCAGTTGCTCAGTGTGATCTCCGATGAAGCGCTGACGGTGCCGCAGGCGGCTCGTCGGCTCGGCGTGACGAGGCAGGCCGTGCAACGCGTCGCCAACGAACTCGTCAGCGAGGGTCTGGTTGATCTCCGCGACAATCCCGATCACCAGACGTCGTCGCTATTGAGCCTCACTGACCACGGTCGCGGCGTGCTGACCCGGATCGGCAAGCTCGCCGCGGTCGAGAACCGCCGGCTTCTCCACGCGGTGAGCGAGGACGTCCTGCGGAGCACTCACCGGGGTGTACGGACGCTGGCCGCTGCCCTCAAGGTCTAACGCCCGCCCCCGCCGACCTCGGCGGGCAGCGGCGGCCCGAGTGGCGTCGTGGAGGTCGGGGTGGTGCTGGTCGGTGCTACCGAGGTGGTCGGCACCGATGACGAGGTCGTCGAGGACTGTGATGAGGTCGGCCCGTGGAAGTCGACCCACGATTCTTTGCGGACCACGCTGCCGCCCGAACTGACGGCCAGCGAACTGGAGCTGACCGTGTAGGTGATGCCGTCGTTCACCGCGGTGTACGAGCCGCCACCGGCGCTGGACGCGGACAGGATCAGCTTGGCGCCATCGCGCACCCGCACGCCGCGGTACTCGTATCCGCTGGACGTCTTGCAGATCGCCACCCGGGAGGTGTCGGTACTGCCGAACAGGACAGCAGCGTCAGAGCACCGCGCCGTCGAGTCGACGTAGCCCTGTGAGTCGAAGGCGGGGGCGGCCCAGGCGTGGGGCAGCGCGATCACGAGCAAAGCGGAGCATGCCGCGGCCGCCGCAACACCGGCGGCCCGGATCGGGAGAGAAGACATTGCTTCCACGACACCACGGGGTGTGCGGGTGCGGGACCGCCGATACCGAGAATCCACGCGATCGTTAGTTTTCTGAGACCGCGGCCAGGGTGTTTGTAGACAGATTTACGATTGTGTACTGTGACCGAGCGCACAGTCGTTATTGTCGACAGCGTTGTACCGCCGTTGGGGGATCAGATGGAGTTGCGAATGAAAAATCGTGCCTTGAAAGCACTAGTGACGGTTGTCTCGGCCGTCGCGCTGTTCCTGGTATCAGCGCTGCCCGCGTGGGCTGCCGATTCGATCACCCTCACCTGGGTCCGTCACGGCGAGTCCTACGGAAACGTCGCCGGCGCCGGGATCGACACCAAGGTGCCAGGGCCCAGTCTCACTCCGCTCGGCGAGCAGCAGGCCGCCGCCATCGCGGCGGTGCTCGCGGCCGGCAACTACGACAGCATCTACACCTCCAACATGATCCGTACGCAGCAGACCGCCGCGCCGTTCGAAGCGCTCAAGCCATTGCTCCCGGTGTCCAACAACAACGCCGGTATCCGCGAGATCGGCGCGGGCATCTTCGAGGGTTCGCCCATTGACAGCGGGCTCGGCCGTATCGGCTACTTCTTGATCCCGGTGGCCTGGACGCTCGGGCTGCGCAGCCTGCCCATTCCGGGCGGTGAGAACGGCAACGGTTTCGAGGCGCGGGTCAACAGCGTCATCGACGACGTGATCGCCAACGGTGACACCAAGCCCGTGCTCTTCTCGCACGGCGCGACCATCATGATCTGGACGATGATGAACGTCGACAATCCGGACATCATGCTTCTGCTCACGCACCCGCTCGGTAACACCGCCGTGGTCGTGGTGACCGGCAATCCTGAGGACGGCTGGATGTTGCAGAGCTGGGATGGTGTTGCGGTGAGCCAGAATCCGGGCCTCGGCGGCAAGATGTTCGTCAACATCCGCAACCTGGTGGTGGCGCCGCAGACCGCCGTCTACAACGTCGTGCAGGCCGTCAAGTCCCGCGACCTGAACCAGATCGTGGCTGCCGTCCGCGACGGCGTCGTCAACGTCGCCAAGGCCGGCGTGGAGTTCGTCCGGGCCTCGGTCACCGATATCGCGCAGGCGATCCGTGGTGCACTCCCGGGTGCCGCTGCGGCCAAGCCCGCCGCGACCAAGGTCACCTCGGCCGCGGCCACCGTGTCGGAGACCTCGAACGGCGCGACCGATCTGACCGACGGCAACAAGGCCGAACCCGCCAAGACCAGTGCTGCGGCGAGCCGGCGTGCGGGTGCGTCTCAGGCGGCGTCGGACGACGACGGCCAGGGCGCGACGACCGGCAAGGCAGACGGGGGAGCCAAGAAGGGCACCGGCTCGAGCCGGCGGGCAAGCGCGCATAAAGCGGCTGCCTGACAACGAATTTCGGCCCCCTCTGCTTGGCGGAGGGGGCCGAAATCGTCAGCCCAGGTACCGTGACTCGAGCACGAGGTCGGGCACCAGATTCTGGTATTCCATGTGACTGCGGTGTTCCACCGTCTCCCAGTCCTTGCCCTGATGCTCACGCATGTAGCCCCGGTACTTCGGCGAGCCGGGGAATCCGACGTTGTCGGCGACGACGACGGTGCCCCGCCGCAGCCAACCACGCTCGGCGATACTGAGCAGGTCGGCGAGGTACAGATTCTTGTTGTGGTCGATGAACAAGAAATCGATTGTGCCCGAACCGAATCCGAATTGGTCGCGCAGGACATCCAGGGTCGTCCCACCGTCGCCGATCGTTCCCACCACGCACGTGATGCGATCGTCCACGCCCGCATGCGCCCAAATCCGGCGGGCCACCGCCGCATTTGCCGCCGCCAGCTCGACGGAGAATATTCGCGCCGACGGCGCGGCACGGGCGATCCGCAGCGCGCCGTAGCCGCAGTAGGTGCCCAGTTCCAGCGCCAGTCGCGGATCGGCGCGACGCACCGCGGCGTCGAGCAGCGCGCCCTTCTTGTCGCCGATATTCACCAGAAACGACTTCGCGTACGCGTACTCGTCGATGGTGGCCAGCACGTGATCGATGTCGCCGCGGCGGGCATTGGCTTCGACATAATCGGCCGCTGCGGCCTCCCGGCCGTCACCGATCTGACCGGTTCTGTTGAAATTACGGATACCGATGCCGGTGCGGATCACCGACCATCGCAGCAGCGGAAAATGCTGGCGAAGCGTCATATCCCCACGCTACGTTGTGCTCGGGGATGCCACTGGAGGGTTCTGTGCGGGCAGATTCGTCACCACCGGCCGCACCGGGACGCGTCGGCCGGGTTCTCGTAGCGGTGAGCTACGGCCTCTTCTGCCACGTCGCGTTCGCTCTGGGTGTCGGCGCGATGATGGCCGCGATGTACTTCGGGATGAGCCGCTCCCTGGGCACGCTGTCGGCCCCGTGGAGCTGGATCGCCAATGCCGCGCTGCTGGTTCAGTTCCCGGTCGTCCATTCGCTGCTGCTCACCGGGTGGGGCCGGGCCGTGGTCAACCGGCTCGGGCCCGGTAGTTCGGGCGCGACGCTGGCGCCCACCACCTTCGTCGCCATCGCCTCACTTCAGGTGCTGGCGCTGTTTGCGCTGTGGTCCCCCTCGGGAACGATCTGGTGGCAGGCGCACGGGCCGGCGCTGGTCGTTTTGGACGTGCTGTACGCGTGCGCCTGGATCCTGCTCGGCAAAGCCATGTTCGACGCCGGCCTCTCGGTCCAGATCGGCACCCTCGGCTGGCTCACATTGTTGCGCGGGCGGCGCCTCGTGTACCCGAAGATGCCGACGACCGGCCTTTTTAGATTCATTCGGCAGCCCATCTACGTCGCCTTCACCCTGACTGTGTGGACCGTGCCGACATGGACTCCCGACCAACTGGCAGTGGCCGCCACTTTCACCGCGTATTGCCTGGTAGCGCCCCTTTTCAAGGAGGCCCGGTACCGCCGGATTCATGGTTCTGCGTTCGACAACTATGCGAGCAGGGTGCCTTATTGGTTACCGTGGCCGGGTAGGCCACGAAGTCCTTCGGGGAGGCATTGTGAACCTGCTGCTGGTCGAGCACGTATCAGCAGAAGGCAGGGCTGAAACCGAAGGACAGATCATTGCTGCGAGCGACTGCCCGGCTAGCCATTGCCGCGCCACGACGGGTGGTCGCCATCGCGATCCTGCTGATGGTGGCGATCGGCATTTTCGGCGTACCGGTCGCCAAGCATCTGTCCCCGAGCGGGTTCGCGGATCCGAACTCCCAATCGTCGCGAGCCACCCAACTGCTCACCGACAAATTCGGGCAGGGCGACGTCCAGCTGCTCGTGGTGGTCACCGCGACTGATCGGTTCGACAGCCCCGCGGTGCGCACCGCCGCTCTCGATGTCATCGACCAATTGAAGAGGTCCGGTCACGTCATCGGGATCGTGTCACCATGGACGTCCCCGCCGCAGGCCGCGGCCGCGCTGGTCAGCCGTGACCAGAAGTCGGGCCTGATCACCGCCGGGATCACCGGCGACGAGAGCGACCAGCAGACCTACGCCAAAGAACTTTCCGACGACATCACCCGCGACAGCGACGGCATTGTCGTTCGAACCGGCGGGACGGCGATGGTGAACCTGCAGGTCACCGAACAATCGCAGCATGACCTGTTGCTGATGGAGTCGATCGCGATTCCGCTCAGCTTCCTGGTGCTGGTGTGGGTGTTCGGCGGGGTGTTCGCCGCCGCGCTGCCCGTGGCCGTCGGGTTGGTCGCGATCCTCGGTGCACTGGCCGTCCTGCGGGTGACGACGTTCTTCACCGACGTGTCGATCTTCGCGCTGAACCTCACGACCGCGATGGGCCTCGCGCTCGCGATCGACTACACCCTGCTGATGATCAGTCGCTATCGCGACGAACTGGCCGAGGGCGCCGATCGTGACGAGGCACTGACGCGGACCATGATGACGGCCGGGCGCACGGTGCTGTTCTCGGCCACCACCGTCGCGTTGTCGATGGGCGCCATGGTGCTGTTCCCGATGCACTTCCTGAAATCGTTCGCCTACGCCGGTGTGGCCACCGTCGCGTTCGCCGCGCTGGCCGCGATCGTGATCACCCCAGCCGCGATCAGCCTGCTCGGCGATCGGCTCGACTCGCTCGACGTGCGGCGGCTATTCCGGCGCGTGTTCGGTCGCACCGAACCGGTGCCACGGCCCATCGAACAGCAATTCTGGTACCGCTCAACGAAATTCGTGATGAGGCGCGCGATCCCGATCGGGCTGGCCGGCGTGGTGGTGTTGGTGATCCTGGGTGCGCCCTTCCTCGGTGTCCGCCCGGGCTTCCCCGACGACCGGGTGTTGCCGTCGTCGGCCTCCGCCCATCAGGTGGGGGATCAGCTCCGCGGTGACTTCACCAACAACTCCGAAACGGCGATCCCGGTCCTCATCCCCGATGCCGGCGGCCTCTCCGACGCGCAGATCGCCCGCTATGCAGCCGACCTGTCCCGGGTCGCCGACGTCTCGGCGGTATCGGCGCCGATGGGGGCCTATGTCGGCGGAAACCTCGTGGGCCCGCCGTCGGCAGCGACCGCTCTGGCGTCGGGCAGTGCGCTGCTCACGGTGGAAAGCAGCGCTCCGCTGTTCTCGGACCGTTCAGCCGGTCAGCTCGACCGGCTGCACGAGGTCTCCACGCCGGGCAACCGGACGGTCGAGTTCGCCGGTACGGCACAGACCAATCGGGACAGTGTCGATGCCATCACCTCACGCCTTCCCGCGGTATTGGGGCTGATCGCGGCGATCATGTTGGTGCTGTTGTTCCTGCTGACCGGAAGCGTGGTGCTACCGCTGAAAGCCCTGGTGCTCAACGTGCTGTCGTTGACCGCCGCGTTCGGCGCCATGGTGTGGATATTCCAGGACGGACACCTCGGAGCCTTCGGCACGACCTCGACGGGCACCCTTGTTGCCAACATGCCAGTCTTGTTGTTCTGCATAGCTTTTGGGCTCTCGATGGACTACGAGGTGTTCCTGGTATCGCGGATCCGGGAGTTCTGGCTCGCGTCACCGCAAGGCGGGGTGGCTGACAACGACGAGAGCGTCGCACTGGGCGTGGCCCACACCGGTCGGGTCATCACCGCAGCGGCACTGATCATGGCGATCTCGTTCGCGGCCCTGATCGCCGCGCATGTGTCGTTCATGCGGATGTTCGGGCTGGGGCTGGCACTGGCGGTGCTTGCCGACGCAACGTTGGTGCGGCTGATTCTGGTGCCGGCATTCATGCACGTCATGGGCCGGTGGAACTGGTGGGCGCCCAAGCCACTGGCGTGGATGCATCAAAGGGTAGGCATCCGCGAAAGCGGCCCGGCGCGGCATACTGGTTGACGTAGCAAGTAGAGGGGGTCGCAGTGAAGGTTGGTGAACCAGTGAGTGCCGGTTCTCGTGTTGAAGACATGCGTCCGATCAGTGTTATCGCCGGTGTGCGTGGTGAATTGCCAGCGCACCGCTTCAGTCAGGCCGAAGTCACCGAGGCCTTCCTGACGATCGGCGGATACGGCGAATACGAAGAAATCCTGCGCAAACTGCATCGCAGTGCCAAGGTCGACAACCGCCATTTCGTCCTACCGCTGGATCAATACCCGGCGCTGAAGGATTTCGGCGAAGCCAACGACCTGTTCATCGAGAACGCTGTGGAGCTCGGCTCGGCCGCCGTCGCGGGTGCGCTCGAGGAGGCGGGCCTGACACCTGCGGACGTCGACCTGATCGTGTCGACCACCGTGACCGGTGTCGCGGCCCCGTCCATCGAGGCCCGGATCGCCGGCCGGCTGGGGATGCGGCCCGATGTCCGCCGGGTACCGATGTTCGGGCTGGGCTGTGTGGCCGGTGCGGCGGGTGTGGCCCGGCTGCACGACTACCTGCGCGGGGACCCCGACGGTGTGGCGGTGCTGGTGTCGGTCGAACTCTGCTCGATGACTTACACCGCGAACAAGCCCACGCTGCCCGGGCTGGTCGGCAGCGCGCTGTTCGCCGACGGTGCCGCGGCCGTGGTGGCGGTCGGCGAGCGGCGGGCCGCGAAGATCAACGCCAGCGGCCCCGACGTGATCGACTCGCGCAGTCATCTGTATCCGGACTCGTTGCGCACCATGGGCTGGGATGTCGGCGCAGACGGTCTTGAGCTCGTGCTGTCCGCGGACCTGCCCGAGGTGATCGAACGCTACTTGCCCGATGACGTCGACGAATTCCTTGGCGCACATAGCCTTACGCTCGATGACATCGGCACGTGGGTCTGCCACCCCGGTGGCCCCAAGATCATCGAGGCGATCGTGAACAGCCTGCACCTGCCCGATGAGGCTCTCGAACTGACCTGGCGGTCGCTGGCTGATATCGGCAACATCTCCTCGTCGTCGGTGCTGCACGTGTTGCGCGACACCATCGCGAAGCGTCCGTCAGCAGGCCCGAGCGTGATGATGGCCATGGGTCCCGGGTTCTGCTCGGAACTGGTGCTTCTGCGCTGGCACTGATGATTTGGTATGTACTGCTGGTCGCCGCGGTCGCGGTGGAGCGGGTCGCTGAACTGGTTGTCGCGCGGCGCAATCTGGCCTGGAGCCGGACGCAGGGCGGTGTCGAATTCGGAGCCAGCCACTATCCGGTGATGGTGGTCCTGCACACGGGGCTGCTGATCGGAGCCGTGGTGGAGGTCATCGGACTGCACCGACCGTTCCTGCCTGCGCTCGGCTGGCCGATGCTGGCGATAGTCGTTGCGGCCCAAGGCTTGCGGTGGTGGTGCATCACCACTCTCGGGCAGCAGTGGAACACAAGGGTCGTGGTGATCCCCGGTGCGCAGCGAGTTGTCGGCGGTCCTTACCGATTCTTCAGCCACCCCAACTACGTTGCGGTGATCGCCGAGGGCATCGCCCTGCCACTCGTACACACCGGATGGATCACCGCACTGGTCTTCACCGTGCTCAACGCCGCATTGCTGCGAACCCGCATTCGCACCGAAAACGCCGCTCTGGCAAGCCTGTCGTGATCGATCTCCTGGTCGCGGGCGGCGGGCCGGCCGGGCTGGTCACCGCGCTGCACGCCGCGCGCGCCGGGCTGAGCGTCACCGTTGTCGAGCGGCGCCGTGCGCCGATTGACAAGGCCTGTGGTGAGGGCATGATGCCCTACACGGTCGAGCAGTTGGGAAAACTCGGAATCACGCCGCCCGGCAAGCCTTTTCGGGGTATCACCTATCTGGACTCCACCCGACGCGTCGACGCTCCGTTTCGCGCAGGACCGGGGCTCGGGGTGCGACGTACCGCCTTGCACAGCGCACTGATGGATGCGGTCAGCGCGGCGGGCGTCGACGTGGTCACCGCCCATGTCGGATCGATCACCCAGGACACGGATTCGGTTCAGTGCGCGGGGTTTCGAGCCCGCTATCTGGCTGCCGCGGACGGGCTGCACTCGCCGATCCGGCGGTCACTGGGCCTGGCCCGGCCCAGCCGTGGGTCACGCCGGTGGGGTCTGCGACGGCATGTCCACATCGCACCGTGGAGTGAGCGCGTCGAGGTGTACTGGGGCGACGGTGCCGAGGCCTACGTCACCCCGGTTGCCGACGATTGCGTGGGCATCGCGATCCTGACCGCGCGGCAGGGCTCGTTCGAGAGCCGCCTGGCCGAGTTCGGTGCGCTCAGTGAACGTGTCGATGGTCACCAGCACGGGCCCGAGCGGGCCGCGGGGCCGCTGCGCCAACGGGTCGCGAGCCGGCGAGCGGGGCGCGTGCTGCTGGTGGGCGATGCGGCCGGCTACGTCGACGCGCTGACCGGGGAGGGCCTGGGTATCGCCTTCGGCGGCGCCGAGCTGTTGGTGAATTGTGTTCTGGCCGACCGGCCGGGGGACTACGACCGGCAGTGGCGCAAGATGTCGCGGCGCTATCGGCTGCTGACGGCGGGTCTGTTGCAGGCCGTCGAGTTCGCCCCGACGCGGTCGACGATCATGCCCGCCGCCGCCGCGGTGCCCAGCGGGTTCACCAGGATTGTGAACCTGCTGGCGTACTGACCGGCGTAGGCTGCGCCGCTATGAGCAACGGCCCCCGTGGCGTCGCGGACATCGCGAACTGGAATCGCCTGCTGGACGGTCGTGTTGCGGTGGTCACCGGGGGCGGCGACGGTATCGGCGGGGCGATCGCGACGCTGTTCGCCGCGCATGGTGCCGCCGTCGAGGTCGCCGAGATCGATCCCGACCGAGCCGAGCGGATCAGCCGCGATGTGTCCGCGGCCGGCGGTGCGATCCGCAGCCACGTGGTCGACGTCACCGTCGACGACGATGTCGCGCGCCTGGCCGATGCGGTACTGGCCGAGCACGGGCGGGTCGACGTGTTGGTCAATAACGTTGGGGATTATCGGCCGATGGTGGCGTTCGAGGAGTCGACGCCGCAGAGCTGGCAGCGGATGTACGACATCAACTTGCGGCATGTCTTTGCCGTCACTCGGGCATTCGTCCCGGCCATGATGGCGGCGGGCAGTGGCAGCATCGTCAATGTCCACTCGGTCGAGGGGATGCGCGGGTTCCCTCGCGATCCGGTGTATGGCGCGATGAAAGCGGCTGTCGCACATTTCACGACGTGCTTGGCGGTCGATCTGGGTAGGCACGGTATCCGCGTCAACGGCATCGGGACAGATCTCACCCAGACCCCGCAAGTGGACTATCTCACCGGCTACGAGGACGTCGAGCACCTGTGGGAATCCTGGGCGCCGGTGGGCCGCGTCGGCTGGCCTGAAGAGCAAGCGCGGGTGGCACTGTTCCTGGCATCGGAGGTGTCAGGATTCGTCACCGGACACAACATCCCGGTCGACGGCGGGACGAAAGCGGGTGGTGGCTGGCTGTTTTCACCGCGCGCGGGCCGTTTCGTCAACCGCTCGAAGCACCTCTAGGTAACCTCGGAGTCGATGACCACAGACGGCGGCGAACGCGGCCTGGCGTCGGCACTGGGTGCCACACCAGAGTTGGTCACCGTGCGCGCCGAGGGCTTGGCACGTATGGAGGTGTTCGACGGCTGCCCGCCTGAACTGCTGCTTCGACTGGCCGCACGGCTGCAACCGCTGAATGGCGCAGTCGGAGAGGTTCTGACGCGCCAGGGCGAGCCCGCGGTCTCGTTCATGCTGATCTGTTCGGGCCGGGCCGAAGTGCGCCACGTCAGCGAGGACGGCGAGGTCATTCTCGACGAGGTCTCCGACGGCATGATCGTCGGCGAGATCGCGCTGTTGCGGAACAAGCCGCGAACGGCGACGGTGACCATCACCGAACCGCTCACCGGGTATATCGGCGACAGCGTGGCGTTCGAGATCTTGGCCAATCTGCCCGGCATGGCCGAACGGCTGGTGCGCACGTCCCGGCAGCGGCTGGCGGCCTTCGTCACCCCGATCCCGGTGGTGCTCAAGGACGGCACCCAGCTCATGCTGCGCCCGGCCCTGCCCGGCGACAGCGAGCGCACCTCGAACGGGCCCATCGAGTTCTCCACCGAGACGCTCTATCGGCGGTTCATGTCGATGCGCGCACCCAGCATGGCGCTGATGAACTATCTGTTCCAGGTCGACTACATCCATCACTTCGTCTGGGTGCTCGTCGACGGGGCCGAGGGTCCGGTGGTCGCGGACGCCCGGTTCGTTCGCGACGAGTCGGATCCCGCTCTCGCGGAGATCGCGTTCATCGTCGGGGACGCCTACCAGGGCCGCGGTATCGGTAATTTTCTGATGGACGCCTTGGTCATCGCCGCGCGGGTCGGGGGAGTGAAACGGTTCTCCGGGCGAGTGTTATCCGACAATGTGCCCATGCGGACGATCCTCGACCGCTTCGGCGCCCGATGGGAACGCGAGGAGCCCGGTGTGGTGATCACTGAGTTCGATGTACCGAAAACCGATGTGCTGCTTATCGATCCGGCGCTGGCAGCGGAGATCCAGGCCACCGCACGCCAGGTGCTGCGGGCGATCGGCTGACGTATGCCCAGGCCCGCGCTGAACAAGGACACCCGGCTGTGCATCTCGCTGGCGGCCAGACCGAGCAATATCGGCACGCGCTTCCACAATTATCTCTACGAGCAACTCGGGCTGGATTTCATCTACAAGGCTTTCACCACAACGGATATCGCTGCCGCCATCGGTGGCGTGCGGGCGTTGGGCATTCGCGGATGTTCGGTGTCGATGCCGTTCAAACAGGACGTGCTGGCGCTGGTGGACCATGTGGAGAAGTCCGCGCGCGCGATCAACGCCGTCAACACGATCGTCAACGACGACGGCGTGCTGACCGCGGCCAACACCGATTACACCGCCGTGCAACGACTGATCGCCGAGCACGGGTTGGATCCGCATACGGCAGTGCTGATCCGGGGCAGTGGCGGAATGGCCAGCGCGGTGGCAACAGCGTTCCGCGACAGCGGTTTTGTCGAAGGCACGATCGTCGCCAGGAATGCCGACAGTGGACTCGAACTGGCGGAGCGCTTGGGCTATGAGTGGCGCGGCGAGGTGGGTGACCTGCGTGCGCCGGTGATCGTCAACGTGACGCCGATCGGGATGGCGGACGGGCCCGAGGAACACGAACCGGCCTACGACGACGATGTAATCGCATCCGCACAAACGGTTTTCGACGTCGTCGCGCTGCCATCAGAGACGCCGTTGATCGTCGCGGCCCGCTCGGCAGGCAAGCGTGTCATCACCGGCGCCGAGGTGATCGCTCTGCAGGCAGCCGAACAATTCGAGCGCTACACCGGTGTCCGGCCGAGCCCGCAGCAGGTCGCCGAGGCGTCAGAGTTCTCCCGCGCCTAGTTCTTCAGCTGGCTCGCCGCGTACTCGTCGGGCCGATTCTTCTTCATCCACAACCGTATCGGGGCGAACAGCACCCACAGCACGCCGTATCCGGCGTAGTAGAAGGCGAGCGCCACCAACATTCCGACCACCCACGCCGGGTAGACGATGATCAAGCAGAACTGCACAAACTGCTTGAGCACCACCGGCTGACCCTCGGCCATCGCCATGACGGCGCGCGGGCTCAGAGCGCTCAGCATGCGAGCGCCGGTGGAGGCTTCAGGTGCCTCCACCGGCTGCTGCTCTTGTTCTGTCACGAAGATCAGGGAGTGATCGTCGTCTTCTCGTCGATGACGCCGGTGGCATCCATCAGCGGGCCTTCCTGGCCATCCAATGCATCGGCGTTCATCTGCAGGACGTACAGGCCATCCTGGCCCGGGATCACGACGGTCTTCTGCGCGATGATCCGCTTCTTGCCGTCCTTGGTGTAGTTGCCACCGAGCTGAACGGCGTCGAACCCACTCAGGGTGCTCTTGTTGGGATCACCGAGCGGCTCCCAGCTGGGCAGATTCGCCAGCTCGCCGGGCGCGTACTCGAGGACCTTCTTCGGGTCGACGTTGCCGGTGAGCTTGGAGACGATCGCGATGATGCTCGGCGGGTCAGCCTTGTCCTGCGGGCTGTCGAAGACGATGGCTCCGTAGGCCCATTCCGGCGTCTGTGCGCCGGCATCCGACCAGCCCGGCGGCATTGCCAGGTCGATGTTCGGCGAACCCGGATCGCCGCGGTGGACCGGGGCTTCCTGGATCTGGTTCTCCTTCAGGTAATCCTGAATCGTCTTGTTCTTGCCGGCGGTTGCCGTCGGGCTCGCCGAGGTCTCCGTCGCCTTCGACGTGGTCGTCGACGTGGACGTGGCGGTCGACGTGGACGTCTTGTTCTCGGTCTTGCTGTCCGAGCCACAGCCGACGAGCGCGAAACTCAACGAAACAGCGGCCAAGCCCGCCGTAGCTACCGCCGTCATCTTGTTCATCGAACGCGTTCTCCTTATGTTGTGGCGCGCTGCTGTCAGCGACCAACCAAATTCGATTGAGCAGCTTAATGGGATTCACAGCGGAATTCGCGTGAATGTTTGGCAACCCACCCCGGTATAGGTGCACCATGCTCTTAGGCCGCGTAATTGCAAAGGCGCAGCGTGGTCGCGGCGGTGGATCGGGCGAAGCCACCATGAGCGTTGCGCGTGGCGTACGGGGGCGCCATGGCCAACATTGTCCGCTCGCTGTGCGCGGCGGTACTGGGCGTTGTGGCGACGGCCGCCGCCGGGTCCGTCGGACCACTCGCGATCGGCGTTCAGCTAACGGCCACCACCGCGTTGATCATGGGCGGTACCGGGCACCCACTGGTGAGCTCGCAACCGTCCGCAGGCTTTGCCGGCCCGGGTGGTTCGTTGGTGTCGTACCCGTACGGCGAGTCCGCGGGATTCGTCGACCAGTACGTCGACGACGCCGTCGCCCGGTTCATCGCACCCACCGGATCGGTTCGGGCCGGCTCGACTGATCCCGCTGCCTACGATCCGGTTGCCGTGCGCACACCCGAGCAGTTCTGGCCGGTAATCGGTCCGGACCGGTTCGATACGTCGGTCGCAACCGGTGCCGCGAATCTGGACAACTGCGTGCAGGGGCGGACATCATGCACGGCACATTATTTCGGTGACGTCGCACTGAGTGCCGACTATGTGATCTTCGGGTACTCGCAGAGCGCCGTGATCGCGACCATCGAGAAACGAAACCTGCTCGACCGGTACCGCAATCCGGACGGAACATGGCTTCCCACAGTCGATTCCAATGGCGCGGAGCTGCATGCCTCCTTCGTTCTGGTCAGCAATCCGAACCGTCCCAACGGAGGCATTCTGGAGCGCTTCGCCGGACTGCACATTCCGGTTTTGGGAGTGACGTTCAACGGCGCGACGCCGACGAACAGTTGTGACGCGGACGGTACGAATTGCCGGTTCCCGACCGCCGACATCACCTGGCAGTACGACGGGTACGCCGACTTCCCGCGCCGGCCGCTGAACCTGCTTGCCGATCTCAACGCGCTGGCCGGGATCGCCTACCTGCACCAGAACTACACCGAATCGGTGGACGCCGCGATATATCAGGGCCGCACCGGGGACACCGACTACTACCTCCTGCCGTCGGCGCGGCTGCCGTTGTTGATGCCCCTCGCCCAACTCGGGGTTCCCGCGCCGATTCTCGATGTGCTCGACGCGCCGTTGCGGGTGATCGTCGAATGGGGCTATGACCGCGCGATCAACCCGGGTGATCCGAGCCCGGCAACGCTGGCGGTGAGGGGAGACCCGGTGACCAAGATCCGTAACCTGCTGGCCGCCATCCCCGTCGGGCTGGACAACGGACTGCAGGACGCGGGGTTCGGACGTTCGCTCGGAACCCGACCGGCGGGAACGTTCGGCGTCGGCGTACCCACGCCCTCATCGACATCCCCGAGGGCGCCCGCCGTCCGGCAACCGTCTGTCACGCCGCGCGGTGCGGCCGGACTGAAGCCCCGCACAGGGCCAGGGTTAGCCCGCCCGGCGCGAGGGTACGTTGGCGCCCATGGGCAAATCGATCATCGCAACGTCGTTGGGCACGGCCGCAGCGGCCGTCATCGGTAGCATCGCGAGCCGTCAGGGTGTCGAGACCTGGTACCCGACGCTGCGCAAGCCCCGTTATGTTCCGCCGAACGCGGTGTTTCCGGTGGCGTGGACATCGCTGTACGCCGATATCGCGGTGACGTCGTCGGCGACGATCGAGAAGTTGCGCGCCGCAGGCGACGGCGGCAAGGCCCGCGCATATGCGGGTGCGCTGGGCGCCAATCTGGTTCTCAACGCCGGATGGAGCTGGCTGTTCTTCAAGCAGCACAAGCTCGGAGCGTCGGCGGTGGTGGCGGGTGCGCTGGCCGTCAGCAGCGCCGATCTGGCACGGCGCAGCGCCGCCGTGGACCCGAAGCTCGGTGCCGCGCTGGCGCCGTACCCACTGTGGTGCTCGTTCGCGACGCTGATGTCCACCGACATCTGGCGCCTCAACCGCTAGAACAGCAATGCGTGCGGCGCGAAGCGGTCGGTGACATCGCCGACCAGTGACTCGTCATACGGGTTCACCGCGACGGGTTCGCCATCGAGCTTGAGCCGGTCCATGTCGACCCAGATGACATTGGGGCTGGTGGTCAGCTCGAAGAAATACATCCGATTGGTCAGGTCGGTGACCGTTCGGTATTCGGTGTTGTAGACGCCGAAGTCGCCGTAGGGTGCGCCGAACGGAACCGACACGTTGCGCATGATCGCCATCACCGACGCGATGGCCTCACGTTGCGACCCGGGCTTGGGCAGCAGCGCCGAGTAGTAGGCGGCCCGCTGGAAGCGATCGACCGGATTGACGTTGCCGGGCAGCGGCATATCCCGGCTGGGGTGTGAGAAGTCCTGCAGGGAAAGCAGTTTCAGCTGCTCGTCGTATGTCGGATCGTTGGTCATCAATGTGAACTGGCGGCCGTGGTGGACAACCGGTTTGCCGTTCGCGAATTCGATGATCGCCGAGTCGCCGCCGACGTCTTCGAGTGCGAGGTGCAGGTTGGCGTCGCGTCCGTGCGCTGAGACGCTGAACACCTGAATCGTGTCCATCAGCGCCAGCGCCTCGGCCACCGTGCCGGCCTGGTCGAGCAGGTACTGCAACCACAGTCCGGCGTGCACCCCGGGCTTCGCCGGATCGCGTGGGCCGAAGTCGGTTTCGTTCAGGTACAGCGCATGCCCGGCCAGACCCACCTCGTTGATGCCATCCACGGTGCCCAGCCCGTAGACCGTGGTGACCAGGCTGGCGTGCGTGCCGGTCCACCGCAGCGGATTCGGATCGGAGACGAGCCCGGCCGGATGGCTTCCGTCGCGCTCACGGCCGCGGGGAAACCCGACGATCAGCGGCTGAGTCGACTCCGGCCAGTCCATCGAGCGCCCGGTCAGAACGGCGAGGTCGTTGGTGTTCCACAGCACTCGAGTACACATGGCTGACAGGCTAGCCCGCGAGGCGCGCGCATCAAGCAAACATTCAGTGGTATCAAAATTCCGTGCGGCAGCTCATCGTCTGCCTGATGGCGCTCTGGCTGGCCGCGTGTGCGGCGCAGCCCGATACGGCACCGTCAACGTCGTCGTCGCCCAGCACCCCGCCCAGCGTGGGGCCGATCAACATGGCCAATATCAAGCGGATCCGGCCGGCGCTGCCCGCCGGCTACGAGATCGCCGACGTGTCCGGGCCGCTGAGCGCGGCGGGGTTATGGGGCTTCGGATCCGGATGGACGGCGGCGCCCCCGCAGTGCGCATCGCTTGCCGACCCGGCCCCGGCCGACCCGGGTGCGCGCGGATATTCGGCGTCGGGGCCGGGCGGGATCGTCTACGTCGTCGTCGCGGTGCCCGGCCAGGGTGCCCCCGACGGCGGGCTGCTCGGCGACTGCGCGCACTGGACGATGGCGTTCGCGCACACGACGGGTGATGTCACTCTGTTCGACGCACCCCACATCGATGGTGCGGACACCGTCGCGATGACCGTCGCCACCCGCACCGTCGTCGAATCCGGCACCGAGACCGACGGCCAGGCGGTCACCGCGCAGGCCTATCTGGACGGCCACGTCGTCTTCGTCACCCTGGTCACCGAGCCCGGATCCCCGCACCCGCCACTGGATTCGCACGTCGTCGCCGATCTCTTGGGTGCAACCGTGTCCGCCCTGCGCGGCTGAGCACTCGCTATTGGGTAGATTGGCCCACGATGCTGAAACCCGGCGCGGTCATAGCGGTGCTGTGTGCCGGATTCCTTGTCGCGTGTAGCTCGGGCGGATCGGGCGAGCCGAAGGCCGACATCGGCAAGGTGACGACGCTGAAGTCCAGCTTCGGCCCGGACTTCCAGGTATCCGAGACCGCCAAGACCGGCATCGATCCCAAACTCCTGGCCGGGCAGAAGCTGCCTGACGGCGTGACCTTCGACCCACCCGCCTGTGCGAAATTCGCCACCGGGCAACTGGTGCCGACGGGCACCGAGGGCAACATGGCGGCCCTGTCCGCCGAGGGAGCCGGCAACCGCTTCATCGTCATCGCCGTCGAGACCAATTCCGCGGTCCCGGTGACCGAGCCCGGAGCGGACTGCCAGAAGGTCACGTTCACCGGCCCCGGGCTACGCGGGATGGTCGAGGCCGTCGAGACGCCGACGATCGACGGCACTCAGACCCTCGGTGTGCACCGAATCCTGCAGACGGTGATCAACAACCAGACGCGCACCGGCGAGAGCTACAACTACTCCGCCCACTTCGGCGTCTATCAAGTGATCGTCAGCGCCAATCCTCTGGTGCTGCCGGACAAGCCGGTCGTGCCGGTGAACACCCAGCGGGCCCGCGACCTCCTGATCGCCGGCGTCAACGCCATCCGCAGCTGAGCTCAGCGCACGTCGCGCGGGCGGAACTGAATGCTGATCCGAGGCCCTCTCGGGCGTGCGGTCTTGGGAACCGCGTGCTCCCAGGTGCGTTGGCACGAACCACCCATCACCAGAAGGTCGCCGTGGTGTTGGGGCAGCCGCAGCGACGGCCCACCGCCGCGGGGCCGCAGCGCGAACACCCGGCTCGCGCCGAGGCTGACGATGGCGACCATGGTGTCCTCGGTGCTGCTCCGGCCGATGGTGTCGCCGTGCCACGCCACGCTGTCGGTGCCGTCGCGGTACAGGCACAGGCCGGCGGTGGTGAACGTCTCGCCAAGTTCGCCGCCGTAGATGTCGTTGAGGCGGCGGCGCAGCTTGGTGATGTCGGGGTGCGGCGGCTCCTCGGTGGTCAGGTCGTGGAAGCTGACCAGTCGCGGGACGTCGAGGACCCGGTCGTACATCTGCCGTCGCTCGGCGCGCCAGGGGGTTTCGTCCAGCAGGCCGTCGAAGAGCGCGTCGGCATCGTCAACCCACGCCGAACGCAGGTCGATCCACGCTCCGGCGCCGAGGTCGCGGCGCTCACTGTGCTCGAACAGCGCGCCCTGACTCGCCACAGACACGCGATCAAGGGTATCGCACATCTGTTCGATTTAAAGCTTTGCCGCCCCGGGTCCTTGGCCGGCCAGCACATCCTCGGGGTTGGAGAGCGCGCAGCTGCGCAGGCTGAGGCACCCGCACCCGATGCAGTCGGCGAGGTTGTCGCGCAACCGCTGCAGGTGCACGATCCGCTCGTCGAGATCCTCCCGCCAGCCCGCGGACAGCTTCGCCCAATCCCTGCTGGTCGGCACCCGGTCGGTTGGCAGCGTCGACAGCGCCTCCCGGACCCGCGCCAAGGGGATGCCGAGACGCTGGGACATCCGGATGAACGCCACCCGCCGCAGCGTGTCGCGCGGATAGCGGCGCTGGTTGCCCGACGTTCGGCGGCTGATGATCAGCCCCTCGCGTTCGTAGAAGTGCAGTGCCGAGATCGCCACACCGGCCCGCTGGGCGAGCTCGCCGGGCGTCAGTTCGTGCTCGGTCACACCTCAACGATAGTTGGGGTGGCTGACCTGTTGTTACGGTGCTATTCGTGACTGCTGCCGTGCTGGGTTCCAACTCCGAGGTGGGGACGCTGCGCGTGGTCATATTGCACCGCCCCGGCGCCGAGCTGCAGCGGCTGACGCCGCGCAACAACGACAAGCTGCTTTTCGACGGACTGCCGTGGGTGTCGCGGGCCCAGGAGGAGCACGACGCGTTCGCCGATCTGCTGCGCTCCCGCGGTGTTGAAGTACTGTTGATGTCCGAGCTGCTCACCGAGGCGCTGAACAGTGGCGCGGCCCGGATGCAGGGCATTGCCGCCGCCGTGGATTCGCGCCGCCTGGGATTGCCTCTGGCGCAGGAACTTTCGGCCTATCTGCGCAGCCTGGAACCCGCTGCGCTGGCGCACGTGCTGACGGCGGGCATGACCTTCACCGAGCTGCCGTCCGCCAAGACCGACACCTCGCTGGTGCGGCGCATGCATCACGGTGGCGACTTCGTCATCGAACCGCTGCCCAATCTGTTGTTCACCCGCGACTCGTCGTTCTGGATCGGACCGCGGGTGGCGATCACCTCGCTGGCCCTGCCGGCCCGGATCCGCGAAACCTCGTTGACCGACCTGATTTACGCCCACCACCCGCGGTTTCTCGGGGTCCGGCGCGCGTACGAATCGCACACCGCGCCGGTGGAGGGCGGCGACGTGCTGTTGCTCTCGCCGGGTGTGGTGGCTGTCGGGGTGGGCGAGCGCACCACCCCGGCCGGCGCGGAAGCGTTGGCGCGCAGCCTGTTCGACGACGGCCTGGCCCACACCGTGCTGGCCGTGCCGATCGCCCAGGAGCGGGCGCAGATGCATCTGGACACCGTGTGCACGATGGTCGACGTCGACGCCGTGGTGATGTATCCGGCCATCAGCGATTCGCTGTCGGCGTTCACCATCAAGCGCACCCCGGACGGCGTGACGATTCTCGACGAGGCCCCGTTCGTCAAGGCCGCCGCTGAGGCGATGGAAATCGAGCAGTTACGGGTCATCGACACCGGACTTGATCCGGTGACCGCCGAACGTGAGCAGTGGGACGACGGCAACAACACGCTGGCGCTCGCGCCCGGCGTCGTCGTCGCCTACGAGCGCAACTCCGAAACCAATGCCAGACTGCAGGATTCGGGCATCGAGGTGCTGCCCATCGCCGCCTCCGAACTCGGCACCGGCCGCGGTGGTCCGCGCTGTATGTCCTGCCCGGTCGCGCGGGATCCGCTGTGACCGAACTGCTGATCGGCGGGCGGCTGGTCGCCGGCGGGAGCGGTACGTTCGACACGATCAACCCGGCCACCGAGGAACCGATCGGACCGGCCGCCGACGGCGACGCCGCGGACATGGACCGCGCGATCGCGGCGGCCCGTTCGGCATTCGACGACAGCGACTGGTCGCGTGATGTGGCGCTGCGGGTGCACTGCCTGCGCCAGTTGCGCTCGGCACTGAACGCTGAGATCGAAGAGCTGCGCAGGATCACGGTTGCCGAGGTGGGCGCGCCGGTCACCGGCACCTACTCCTCGCACCTCCAGGGTCCGATCGACGACCTGGAATATCCCGCCGGGGTCGCGGAAAACTATTCGTGGACCACCGATCTCGGGGTGGCATCGCCGATGGGGATCGCATCACGGCGCTCGCTGGTGCGCGAAGCCTACGGTGTGGTCGGCGCCATCACCCCGTTCAACTTTCCGCACCAGATCAACCTCGCCAAGCTCGGGCCCGCGTTGGCGGCGGGCAACACGGTGGTGCTCAAGCCGGCCCCCGAAACCCCGTGGTGTGCCGCCCATATCGGGCGGATCATCGCCGAGCACACCGACTTTCCCCCCGGCGTCGTCAACATCGTCACCTCCAGTGACCCTCGTGTCGGCGCGCGACTGAGCGAAGACGCCCGGGTGGACGTGGTGTCGTTCACGGGGTCGAGCGCCACCGGTGCGGCGGTGATGGCCGCCGCGGCGGGCACCATCACCAAGGTCTGTCTGGAACTCGGCGGCAAATCGGCATTCGTCGTCCTCGACGATGCCGAACTGGACCGGGCCTGCGGCGCATCGGCGATGGCGGTCTCGCGCCACGCCGGGCAGGGCTGCGCGTTCACCACCCGGCTGCTGGTGCCCCGTGGCCGCTACGACGAGGCCGTCGAGGCGGCCGCCGCGGCCATGGCCGGCATCCCGGTCGGGGACCCGACCGACCCAGCGACGGTGTGCGGCCCGCTGATCTCGGCTCGACAACGGATGAGGGTGCAGAGCTATTTGGATCTGGCTGTGGCAGAGGGTGGTTCGTTTGCGTGCGGTGGCGGCAGGCCTGCGGGGCTGCGCGCCGGGTTCTTCATCTCGCCGACGGTGATCCGCGGGCTGGACAACTCCGCACGCGTGGCCCGCGAGGAGATCTTCGGGCCGGTACTGGTGGTGCTCGCCCACGACGGCGACGACGACGCGGTCCGCATCGCGAACGATTCGCCGTACGGCTTGTCCGCGGCGGTGTGGGGTTCCTCGGAACGGGCAGCGGTCGTGGCGGCGCGGCTGCGGACCGGCACCGTCAGCGTCAATGGGGGAGTGTGGTATTCGGCCGACGCACCGTTCGGTGGCTACAAGCAGTCGGGCAACGGCCGCGAGATGGGCGTGGCGGGGTTCGAGGAATACCTCGAGACCAAGGTGATCGCTTATGCGATCAAGGCATGACAGAACAAATATAGTGCGGGGAACGTGACCGACCTGCCCTTCGACCCCGACGCGCTGCGCGCCCGATATGCACGCGAGCGTGAGGTCCGGCTGCGTTCCGACGGAATCGGGCAGTACGTCGAGGTGGCGGGTGACTTCGCGGGATTCGCCGATGACCCGTGGTCGGGCGAACCCGCCGAGCGCGAGCCGTTGACCGACGAGGTGGACGTCGCGATCATCGGCGCCGGATTCGGCGGCCTGCTGACCGGGGCGCGGCTGCGCGAACTCGGTGTGCCGCGGATCCGGCTGATCGACAAGGCCGCCGACGTGGGCGGCACTTGGTACTGGAACCGGTACCCCGGTATCGCGTGTGACGTCGAGTCCTACGTCTATATGCCGCTGCTCGAAGAGACCGGCTACCTGCCGACCGAGAAGTACGCCAAAGGCCGGGAGATCTTCGCGCACTGCCAGCGCATCGCCGAGCACTACGACCTCTACCGGGATGCCTGCCTGCACACCGAGGTCAGCCAGATCCGGTGGGACGAGGGGCTCTCGCGCTGGATCGTGGAGACCGACCGCGGCGATGCGATCCGCGCCCGGTTCGTGTCGATGGCCAACGGCTACCTGCAGAAGCCGAAGCTCCCTGGTATCCCCGGTATCGCGACGTTCGCCGGGCACACGTTCCACACCAGCCGCTGGGACTACGACTACACCGGTAAAGACCTGGAACTGTTGGCCGACAAGCGAATCGGCATCATCGGCACCGGTGCGACCGCCGTGCAGTGCGTCCCGCACCTGGCGCGCGCGGTGGGGCACCTTTCGGTGTTCCAGCGCACGCCGTCGTCGGTGGACGTCCGCAACAACCAGCCGACCGACCCGCAGTGGGCCGCGACCCTGACACCCGGCTGGCAGCGCCGCCGGATCGAGAACTTCCAGCAGCTCACGGCCGGCGGTGAGGCCGACGAGGACCTGGTGGCCGACGCCTGGACGTCGATCACCAAGACCCTGCTGGTGATGCGGGATGGCGAGCTCGCCGATTTCGCGAAGATGGAGGAGGTCCGCGCGCGCGTCGATGCGATCGTCACCGACCGCGACACCGCCGAGGCACTCAAACCGTGGTACGGCTACTTCTGCAAGCGACCGTGCTTCCACGACGACTACCTGGCGACGTTCAACCGGCCCAACGTGACCCTGGTGGACACGGGTGGCCATGGCGTGCAACGCATCACCGAACGGGGCGTCGTGGTCGACGGTGTCGAGCACGAGATCGACTGCCTGATCTTCGCGACAGGATTCGAGGTCGGCACGGAATACGCGCGGCGGACGGGTTTCGAGATCGTCGGCTGTGACGGGCTCACCTTGACTGGCAAGTGGGCCGACGGGGTACGGACCCTGCACGGACTGATGGTCGCGGGATTCCCGAACCTGTTCGTGGAAAGCATTGCGCAATCCGGGTTTACGGTGAACTTCCCCTACCTGCTCGATGTCCAGGCCTCCCATGTCGCGTGGATCATCGCCGAGGCGCTGGCGCGTGACGTCGCCCGACTCGAACCGACCACCGCCGCCGAGGACGGCTGGGTCGACACCGTGGTGGGCCGGTCGGCGGGCACCGCTGACCGGGCCCGGTCCTGCACCCCCGGCTACTACAACCGGGAAGGGCAGGCCAACGCCACCACCCGGCAGGGCAGCTTCTTCTACGGCACACCGACCGAATACGCCGACATCCTGGCGGCCTGGCGAGCCGACGGCACGCTCGACGGACTCGATGTCGGGCGCGGTGATCGCTGGTGAAGTATGCGGCCGGGCGTCTTCGGGCGGCCCTCCGTAGGCGGCCCTCGCCGCGGGTCGCCATCATCGGTGCGGGTTTCGGCGGCCTCGCTGCGGCAGTGGCGTTGCGGCGCAGGGGTATCGACGATCTGGTGATCATCGAGCGCGCTGACGGGGTGGGCGGAACCTGGCGGCTGAACACCTATCCCGGTGCGGCGTGCGATATCCAGAGCCACCTGTATTCGTTCTCGTTCGCCCCGAACCGGAACTGGAGCCGCACCTACGCGCGCCAGCCCGAGATCCTCGCATACCTGGAGTCGGTGGCCGACGACTTCGACCTGCGGCGGCACCTGATGACTGAAACGGCCGTGCGGAGCATCCGATGGAACTCCGACACCTCACGGTGGGACCTCGACCTCGAATCACTGGCCACGGGAGACGATTTCGCCTGCACCGCCGATGTGGTGGTCAGCGCGGTGGGTCTGTTCGGGGAGCCGAAACTGCCCGATATCGACGGCTTGACCGACTTCGGCGGCTCGATCATGCACACCTCCCGGTGGGATGCGAGTATCGATCTCGCCGGGCGTCGGGTCGCGGTGATCGGCACGGGAGCCAGTGCCGTGCAGGCTGTTCCCGAGATCGCCAAGGTTACAGCCGAAGTGACGGTGTTTCAACGGACGCCGCCGTGGATGGTGCCCAAGGACGATCGGGCCTTCACCGACGACCAGCTGAACAGGTTCCGCCGCAGCCCGTTCGCGGCCCGCCGCGAACGCTGGCGACTGTGGAAGGAACAGCACGACAACACCGCGCTGCGCCGCGACGACCCGCTGGTCGCCGGGCGGCAGGGCATCGCCGAAGGGTTCCTGCAGCGCAGCGTCGCCGACGACGACCTCCGCGCGGCACTGACCCCCGACTATCCTTTTCGGTGCAAGCGGGTGCTGCTCGGCGGCGACTACTACGCCGCGCTGCAGCAGGACAACGTGTCACTGGTGACCGAGCCCATCGACAAGGTCACCGAGACATCGGTGTGCACAGCACAATCGACGACCGATGTCGACGTCATCGTGCTGGCCACCGGATTCCAGACCAGCCACTACCTGTCGGGAATCGACGTGACCGGTACCGACGGCCAGTCGCTGCACGAGCGCTGGGGTGAGGACCCGAGCGCCTACCTGGGCGTCGCCGTCAGCGGGTTCCCCAACTTCCTGATGCTGTACGGCCCCAACACCAATCAGGGCGGCAACTCGATCGTATACATCCTGGAGGCCGGGGCCCGGATGGTCGCCGACGCGGTGAACCGCCTCGCCCGCGCGGGCGGCACGCTGGAGGTGCGGGCCGACGCCGAGCGGCGGTTCAACGACGAGATCTCCGCCGAACTCGAGCAAACGGTGTGGACGCAGTGTGGCAGCTACTACAAGTCACCGGCCGGCCGCATCGTCACGCAGTGGCCGTATAACGAGCTCGAATACGCGCGGCGCACCTGGCGCCTGCGGCCCCGGGACTGGATTCACCGCGGAGCTGGTCACAAGCCCAGCGGCCAGGACCCGATGACCTTGTCGTCTTCCAGCCGAGCCAAGTCCTGAGCCGTCAATCCCAATGAACTGCCGAGTATTTGGGCATTGTCCTGGCCCAGTAGCGGTGCGGCACTGTTCACGAAGTGGCCGGTGACCGGCGGTCGCGGGTAGGGCAGTGGGCCGCACAATGGGTGATCGAGGGTCTGGAAGAAGCCCCTTGCCTGCAGCGCGGCGTTGTCGATCACGTCGGGCGGCTGGACGACTGGTGCGGCCGGGATGCCCGCGGCAAGGAACGCCGATACGGTCTCGTCGCGGGGCTGGTCCTTGCACCAGTCGGCAAGATGGCCGTCGATGAGGTCGGCGGTGTCTTCGGCGTAGATAAGGTCGTGTGCCCATACGGGTTGTCCGAGAACAGCTTTCAGTGCGTGCCAATCATCGTTGTCGCGGACGCTCACGGCAATCCATTGATCGTCTCCGGCGCAGGCGTAGACGTTCTGCACGGCGAACTCGTGACCGCGATTGCCCCGCCGGGTCAGCAGAACCCCGGCGACGTCACGTTCGATCACCTGCAGGGCGCTGGCGTTGAGCACCACGTCGATCATCGGCAGCTCGACCAGCTGGCCCTGCCCGGTGCGGCGCCGGTGCTCCAGGGCGGCCAGCGTGAGGAAGGCGGCATGCACGCCGGCCAGGGGATCGCAGGCACCGCGCGGCGCGGTGGGCAGACCGTCGGGATAGCCGGTGAGCCAAGCCAATCCGGCCAGCTGTTCCATCGTCATCGCGAATCCGACCCGGTCGCGCCACGGGCCGTCGAGCCCGAAGCCCGGCATCCGGACCTCGATGATCTGTTCGTTGAACCCGCGCAACTCGTCGTAGCTCAGCCCGAAATTCTCCATCACCCGCGGAGTGAAGTTCTCCACCACCACGTCGGCCTCGGCGACCATCCGGCCGAAAAGCGCTCGGCCTTCCTCAGATCCGAGATCCAGGGTGATCGAGCGCTTACCGGAGTTCACGCCGTGGAACACCCAGCTGTACTCCCACCAGCGTTCGACGTCCTCGCGGAATCCGCCGGCGAAACGCATTCCGTCCGGGCGCTGTACCGATTCGATCTTCACGACGTCGGCGCCGAGCATACCCAACAGATGGGTGGCCGTCGGGCCGGCCCAGAACGCCGTGAGGTCGACGATCCGGACACCGTCCAGCGGCAGGCCGGTCCGCTCGGCGCGCGATTCGCGGGGCGTCCAGGGCGAATCAGTGTCACCGAGGGCGGGCGGCAGGGCAGGTGGCAGTGGGGGTGTGGCGCTCATCCGCCACGGTGCCCGGGGCGCTCGGAACCCTGAGGGATGGCTCAGGAACGATTCCCGTTCGATGAAATGGTCCATGCTGGAGAGGGTTTCGCCGTTGCCGATGGCCGTCATCGGAATCCGGAACAGCGCGGCCAGCTCGACGATCTCCGCCACCGTGTGCGTGGCGAAGAAGTCGGCGGTGCGGGCTCGGATGAGATCCCGCTGTTCCCAACGTCCCACCTGGAAGCGCAACTCGGGGACGTCGGCCAGATCGGGGCACTCGACCATCGCGCAGAAGTCCTGCCACTGCTGCCCGGTGGCCATCGAGATGCCGACATAGCCGTCCTTGGCGCGCTCGACCGACGGCACCTCGGTGGATCGGCCGAGTACCTCCAGCAGCATCAATTCCTTGCGCAGCCAGGAGAACACCTGCATCGAGGTGGTCATGGCCTCCAGGACCGACATGTCGAACGGTCCGCCGCCGCGGTGTGCGGCCAGGGCGAAGAACGCGGCGTAGCTGCCGGCGATGAACTCACCCAGATCCCCGCCCACGGCGATGGGTGGGCGCTCGGGCTCACCGCGTGAACCGGTCGATCCGCACCAGGCCTGCAGGGTGAACTCGGTGGCGGGCACGTCGATCCACGGGCCACTCCAGCCGAAGTTCGAGACGGTGATCACCGATGTGCGGCAAGCGATCTCGTCGACGTCGAGGCCGAGGTCGGCGGCCTCCGCCGGCGTCGACCCCAAGATGACGATGTCGGCGGAGTCCACCAACTCGGGCGGAACCGTCGGGCTGCTGATGCTGCGCTTTCCGCCGGACAGGAACGAGAAGAACGGGCTGTCACCGGCAGATGGCGGAACACCGGCGGGCCGGTACCGTCGCAGCCGATGTCCGGCGGGGGGTTCCACCATCACCACATCGGCACCGGCGTCACGCAACAACTTGCCGCAGTATGCGGTGGCGATGCGATCGCCGATCTCGAGCACTCGGATACCCGACAGCGGAGACGTCATGTGATTCAGGCGATCCCGAAGTCGATCACGCCGCGGACCAGCTCGCCCCCGAGCAGGTCATCGAACGCGGTGTTGATGTCGTCGAGGTGGTAGCGGCGGGTGATCATCTCGTCGAGGCGCAGCTGGCCGGCGGTGTACATGCCTGCCAGCAAAGGGATTTCGGAGCGTGGATTACACGACCCGAACACCGTCCCACACAGGTTCTTGTTCATCAGCACCAGGTCCTGGATATCCAGCTGCACCGGCAGTGCGCCGGACGGCGCCATCCCGGTCAAGACGCACGTTCCGCCCTTGCGGGTCAGCGCGAGCGCGTCGCGGACATCGTCACCGGTGATATCGGAGGGGGCGACCACCACGCAGTCGGCCATCACCCCGCGGGTCAGGTCGCGAACCAGATCGTTCGCATCGCCTGCCGAGACGGCCGTGTGCGTCGCGCCGAAGTCGCAGGCCGACTTGCGTTTGGTATCACGGGGATCCACCGCGACGATCGTCGTCGCTCCGTTGATGCGGGCGCCCTGGATGGCCGCCGTCCCGATGCCGCCCGCGCCGACCACCACGACGGTGTCGCCGCCGCGGACATTGCCGCGGTGGGCGGAAGAGCCGTAGCCGGTGGGAATCGCGCAGGCCAGCAGGGCGGCGGGCACCAGCGGGATGTCGGGGTCGATCTTCACCAGCGAATCGGCCGCCACGACAGTGTGTTCGGCGAAAGCGCCGATCTTGGATGTGTGCCCGACGTCCTCCCCGTCGAGGGTGTGATGGCGGAACGTGCCGTCGGTCGGCATGCCGGGGATCAGCACTCCGGCGCCCTTGTCGCACAGGTACTCCATGCCCGAAGCGCACCAGCGGCAGTGCCCGCACACCGCGACGAACGAGGTCACCACGTGATCGCCTGCGGCCAGCCCGGTCACGCCCGGCCCGACCTCGACGACGACGCCCGAGCCCTCGTGGCCGCCGATGGTCGGCGGTCGGCTGGTGGGCGCGCCGGGAGGCGACATGAAACCGTTGCGGATGTGGTCGTCGGAATGGCAGAGGCCGGCGGCGGCCATCTGGATCAGCACCTCACCGGCGCGCGGGGGATCGAGCTCGAACTCCTCGACGGACCAGTCGCCGCCCATCTCGCGGACGATGGCGGCGCGGCTCCTCATGGCCCTGACCTTACGGGCCGGAGATATTCCTCAGTTCGCGGAGAGTGAAACGGGGCGCGCGCCCCGCTTATCCGGGCTTACGTTGAGCTCGTGGCAATCAAACTTGGACTTCAGATCCCGAACTTCTCCTACGGCACCGGCGTCGAGGAACTCTTTCCCACCGTGATCGCCCAGGCTCAAGAGGCCGAGGCGGCCGGATTCGACTCCGTCTTCGTGATGGACCACTTCTACCAACTGCCCGGCCTCGGTGCTCCCGAGGAGCCGATGCTCGAGGCGTACACGGCGCTGGGCGCGCTGGCCACCGCCACCGAACGCGTCCAGCTGGGCACGCTGGTCACCGGAAACACCTACCGCAACCCGACCCATCTGGCGAAGACGATCACCACGCTGGACGTGATCAGTCAGGGCCGGGCCATCCTCGGAATCGGCACCGGCTGGTTCGAGCTGGAGCACGACTCGCTGGGCTACGAGTTCGGCACGTTCACCGACCGGTTCAAGAAGCTTGACGAGGCGCTCGAGATCATCCTGCCGATGCTCAAGGGCGAGCGCGTCACCGTGGACGGCAAGTACTACCGCACGCAGGAGGCGTTCGCCAATCCCCGCTTCCGCGACCACATTCCGCTGATGATCGGCGGCAGCGGTGAGAAGAAGACAATCCCGTTGGCCGCCAAGTACTTCGACCACCTCAACATCATCGCCGGTTTCGACGAGCTGCCCCGCAAGGTCCAGGTGGTCAACGAGGCGTGCGAGAAGATCGGCCGCGACCCGGCAACGCTGGAAACGAGTGTGCTCGCCATCGCGCTGATCGACGAGAACATCACCGCCGACATGATCCCGGACGATTTCAAGCAGCAGGCCGTGTTCGGCAGCCCGGAGCAGATCGCCGAGCAGATCAAGACCAAGGTGCTCGACGCCGGCGTCGACGGGGTCATCCTCAGCTCGGCAACGATCAACGGGTACAAGCCCGGTGGCGTCACCGCGGTGGCGGAGCTGCTGAAGCCGGTACTCGGGCTCTGACATTCGCCGAAATCGACACCAGGGTCGTGATTTCGAGAATTCCACAGCCCTGACGGCGTTTTCGCCGCGGCGAGGCCGATCTTGTCGGGCCCACCGACCAGTATGCGGACATGTCATCGCCGTTCATCGGAAGCGAAGCGGTCGCCAGGGGCTTGCTGACGCGGGGTCAGCTGCGCTGGAACTACACCGCAATACACCCTGACGTGTACGTCCCCAACGGATCCGAACGCACCCTCGACGTGCATGGGGCGTCCTGGGTCGCAGCAGAGACGCCAGTCGAACTCATCGGATGCGCGCGCCGCCGACAACCCGGCGTTATCGTGCGCGAAGAGCGAATCGCGGCCGACGAAGTCGTCTCGATGTGCGACCTCCTCGTCACCACGCCGGAGCGCACCGCGCTGGACCTCGCCCGCCACCTTCCGCGCTCCGAGGCGCTCGCCCGCCTCGACGCCCTCGCGGCGGCCACCGGAATCGAGCCGGACGCCTCGCTCGGGCTTGCCGACCGCTACCGGGGCGCTCGAGGAGTGCGACGAGCCCGCGCCATCGCACCGCTGACTGACGCCGGGGCACAGTCGCCGCGGGAGTCGTGGCTTCGGCTCTTGCTGATCGATGCCGGCTTTCCCCGACCCGTCACGCAGATTCCGGTATCCGACAGCTATCGAAGAGCGTTCATCGATCTCGGTTGGGACGAACCGAAAATCGGGCTCGAATACGAGGGCGGGCACCACCAGTCGGATCGAGCCCAATTCGTGTGGGACATCGGCCGCCAGGATCTGTTGGAAGAGTTGGGCTGGCTCATCATTCGGGTGGTGAAGGAGCACAGCCGTGCCTACATCCTTCAGCGAGTGAATGACGCCTTCAACCGGCGACGGTTTCCGCTCGCGAGATCTGCCTGAGGGTCGTCAATCGGTCGAATTCACGACCCTGGTGTCGATCTCGCGCAAGACATCAACGCCAGCTGGGCAGCCAGATCTCCATGTTCCACGTCGACTGCGAGATCGGCACGCCGGTCAGCACCGGATACAGCCACGCGAAGTTCGTGATCACCAGCGCGACATAGCAACTCACGACGATCAGCCCGAGCGTTCGCCGTTCGGCATTCTGGTTGGGCGCGTGCAGCAGGTCGCCGAGGATCAGCGCGATCCCCATGACCAGGAACGGCGCCATCGGTACCGCGTAGAAGAAGTACATCTGCCGGTCAATGTCGGCGAACCAGGGCAGGAATCCCGCGCAGTACCCGGTCAGCACGACCGCATACCGCCAGTCGCGGCGCACGAACGCGCGCCACAGCGCGTAGACGAGGACCGGCACCGCCAGCCACCACATCGCGGGTGTGCCGACCAGCATCACGGCCTTCACACACGAGGCCGCCCCGCAGCCGGGCACGTTCTGGTTGTCGATCGCGTACAGCACCGGCCGCAGCGACATCGGCCACGTCCACGGCTTGGACTCCCACGGATGGTGGTTGCCCGCGGAGTTCGTCAGCGTCGAATGGAAGTGATACGCCTTGTACGTGTAGTGCCACAGGGAGCGGATCGCGTCCGGCGGCTGATACCACTGCCGTTCGCCGATCGACTGTCCGACCTCGTAGCGGTTGACCGCGGTCTCCGAGGAGAACCATGGCCCGTAGGACGCCAGGTACACCGCGAACGGGATCGCCAGGAAGACATAGGCCGTCGGGCCCAGATCGCGCCGGATCGCCCCGAACCACGGCCGCGGCACCCGGTACGCCCGGCGCGCGGCGATGTCGAACGCCAGCGACATCGCACCGAAGAACACGATGTAGTACAGCCCCGACCACTTCGTCGCGAAAGCCAGACCCAGCAGAACGCCCGCACCGAAGCGCCACCACCGCACGCCCAGCCGCGGACCCCACGGTGTTTCGGCGATGCGTCCCTCGAGCAGCGCGTTGTGCATACGTTCGCGCATCTGGTCGCGGTCGACGATCAACGCGCCGAACGCCGCGACGACGAACAGCGTCAGGAAGCTGTCCAGCAGCGCGGTGCGCGCCGCGACGAAGCTCACGCCGTCAGCGATCAGCAGCAGCCCGGCCACCGCACCGACCAGCGTCGAGCGGCTGATCCGCCGCACGATGCGCACCACCAACAGGACCAGAATCACCCCGAAGACCGCGCTGGTGAACCGCCAGCCCACACCGTTGTAGCCGAAGATCGCCTCGCCGAACGCGATCAGCTGCTTGCCCATCGGCGGGTGCACGACCAGCCCGAAGCCGGGGTTGTCCTCGACGCCATAGTTGTGCAGCACCTGCCAGGCCTGCGGCGCGTAGTGCTTCTCGTCGAAGATCGGTGTGCCGGCGTCGGTGGGCGAACCGAGGTTCATCAGCCGGGTCAGCGCGGCCAGCGCGGTGATGATGGCGGTGGCCACCCAGCCCTCGATGCGATCCAGCGGGCCGAAGTCGGCGACCGGCACCAGCGGGCCTGGGCTGATGACGGGTGCGTGGCGCGGGTGCGCCTCGAGGTCATCGGCGGTGGTGGTCATCGCTGTCGATCGTAGGCTGTCGGGCATGACGGAGGGTCGACTGCTGCTCGGTGCCACGCCGTTAGGCCAGCCGGGCGACGCCTCGAAGCGGCTGGTCGATGCGCTGTCCACCGCCGACATCGTGGCCGCCGAGGACACCCGGCGGGTCCGCACCCTGGCCCAGTCGCTCGGTGTTCGGATCGGCGGACGGGTGGTCAGCCTGTTCGACCAGAACGAGGCCGCCCGGGTACCGCAACTCATCGACGACATCAAGGCCGGGGCGACCGTGCTGGTGGTCAGCGACGCCGGGATGCCGCTGATCAACGATCCCGGCTACCGGATGGTGACGGCCTGTATTGACGTCGGGGTGGCTGTTTCGTGTTTGCCCGGCCCGTCGGCCGTCACCACCGCGCTGGCCGTGTCCGGGCTGGCGTCGGACCGGTTCTGCTTCGAGGGGTTCGCGCCGCGTAAGCAGTCCGCGCGGCGGACGTGGCTGGCCGGGTTGGCCACCGAACAGCGCACCTGTGTGTTCTTCGAATCACCGCGGCGACTGGCCGACTGCCTGCACGACGCCGTCGACGAACTCGGCGGGCAGCGCCGCGCGGTGGTGTGCCGTGAGCTGACGAAGGTGCACGAGGAGATCCGGCGGGGCACGCTGGCCGAGCTGGCGGAGTGGGCCGACGAGAAGGTACTGGGCGAGATCACCGTGGTGCTGGCCGGCGCGGTGCCCACCACCGACCTGCCGACGTTGGTCGCCGAGGTCGAGGATCTGGTGGCCGACGGGATGCGGGTCAAGGATGCGTGCGCGCAGGTGGTCGAGGCCCATCCGGGCGCACCGTCCAAGAATGAGCTCTACGAGGCGGTGCTGCGCTCGCGCGAATCGTGAATCACCGGGGCGGCCTTGTGCAGGCATTCCTGCCATTCGGCTTCCGCGTGCGAATCGGCGGTGATCCCGCCGCCGACGCCGAGGACGGCCGTACCGTGCGCGTCGAATTCGACGGTGCGGATCGCGACGTTGAGTTCGGTCCCCGCGATCGGCGACGCCATCCCGACGGTGCCGCAGTACACCCCCCGCCGCCGCGGCTCCCACTGTGAAAGTAGTTGACGGGCACGGCCTTTCGGTGTTCCCGTGACAGACGCGGGTGGGAACGCCGCGTCCAGTAGTGCCGCGTTCGGGATGTCCGGGCGAACCGTGGCCGCCACCGTCGACACCAGATGCCACACACCCGGTGCGGCTTGGACCGTCAGTAGTTCAGGGACGGTGACGGTACCGGTGTCGGCGACGCGGCCGAGGTCGTTGCGCACCAGGTCGACGATCATGATGTTCTCGGCCACGTCCTTGGCCGACGCCAGCAGCTCGGCGGGCGAGCACTGCAACGGCAGGGTGCCCTTGATCGGACTGGACGTGACCTCGTCACCGACCCTGCGCACGAACAACTCTGGTGACAGTGAGGCCACCGAACCCCAGTCGCCGGCCAGGTAGGCGGCTCGCGCCGGCGTGGTCCGGGTGACCGCATCGGCGAAGAACTCCAGCGACGAGCCGTGCAGCGTGCCGGTGAATTGCGTACACACGCAGGCCTGGTAGATCTCACCGGCGCCGATCGCGGCAAGGGCGGCCAGCACACCGTCTTGGTGGCGTGCGAAATCAGGTTCTTCCCAGTCGATTTCGTACGTGCTGCGCGGCGGGGGAGACGAGAGTGCGTCGGAGACCCATCCCGCAATCGGTGCGCCGGAAAGGCTTTCGTGCCACCAGTAGCCGTCATGGTCCTGTCGAAGCACGCTGTCGGTCCAGCCGCCTGCCGCCTCCGGGATCCGCGGCGGCGCGCCGTCGGATGCGGCGTCGGGGTAGGACAGGTAGCCGATCCACCCGCCCCCGACCGCGTCCCCGGAATTGCCGGGTGGCACGGCGAACACCTCGGCGGAGTCGACCGCCCGCACCGACACGGCCGGGGCGATCAGCGCGCTCGCGCCGAACCATTCGCCGACGAGCGCGGCCGGCGGCGCCAGCCGGTGCCGCTCCGCGCCGCCTGCCACGGCGCGCAGAACATCGGCGGCGGTGCCGAGATCCCCGAGCCGGTCGGTGCGCATGGCCATAGCCTGACGCCTGGGGCCAGCAGACGCAAAGGCGTCAGCGACTGATCTCCCGGCGCACCGTCACGGTCGCGAGCTTCTCCGGGTTGCGCATCGCGTAGAAGTTCGTGATCGTCCCGTCGGTGATCTCGACCAACATCACCGACTCGGCCTGAT
The DNA here is from genome assembly GCA_004362315.1 of Mycobacterium sp. BK086. Classification (GTDB taxonomy): domain Bacteria; phylum Actinomycetota; class Actinomycetes; order Mycobacteriales; family Mycobacteriaceae; genus Mycobacterium. The sequence continues at coordinate 1,996,553 of SNWL01000003.1, read as the reverse complement.
CGCCGCGGTAGACGACGATCGCCGGAGCGCCGTTGTAGTTCGCACCTTCGATCCGGTACTCGGGGGTCGCTTGGCGGAACAGTCCGATGATCAGCCTCGCGACCTTGGCGGGTCCCAGCACCGGCCGCCGCGCCGCGCTGGCCTTCCCGTCGCTGTCGGAGGTGAACACCACATCGGGTGCCAGCAAGCTCATCAAGCCGTCCAGATCGCCCGTCGCGGCCGCCATCAGGAACTGGGTGGTGATCTGTTCGGACTGCTGCGGGTCCAGTGGCTCGAACCGGCGGCGTCGCGAGTGCACGTGCTCACGGGCGCGATGCGCCATCTGGCGCACCGCGACCGTGGATTTGCCGATGGCGTCCGCGATTTCGTCGTGGCTGAAGCCGAACACCTCGCGCAGCACGAACACCGCGCGCTCGTCGGGCGTCAGCGTCTCCAACACCACCAGCATGGCCATCGAGACCGATTCGGCCAGAACGACATCCGCGGCACCGTCGCGTTCGTCGAGCAGCAGCGGCTCGGGCAGCCACGGACCGACGTAGTCCTCCCTGCGGCGAGCCTGGCTGCGCAGCGTGTTCAGTGCCTGCCGGGTGACCAGTTGAGCCAGATAGGCCTTGGTGTCCCGCACCTCATCCAAATCCACTGTCGCCCAACGCAGATAGCTGTCCTGTAAGACATCGTCGGCCTCGGTGGCCGAGCCCAGGATCTCGTAGGCGATGGTGAACAGCAGTGGCCGCAGCAGAGTGAACCGGTCGGCGTGTTCGTCGGCGGCGGTCACTTGGTGACCACCGGCTGCGGTGCGGGGCGCTTCCCGCCACCCTTGAGCCAGAAGTAGGACCCCGGCTTGCGGGCCTCCTTGCGCAGGAAGCTGATCGTCCCCTTGCAGACCGCCTCTTTGATCGTCGCCGCGGTGCGTCCGCCGATGTACAGCGGCAACGGCACGTCGTTGGTGCGGGCGATCTGGATCGTGGCCCCAGTGCGGCCCAGGCTGATGCACTGGCCGGTGAACGCCTGGCTGATCACCGCAGGCCGCTCGCCGGCGATGCGGGCCAGCACGGTGTTGGCGGCCTGAGCGCCCAATGGGATCGCGGCCTGGCAGCTCATCCGCAGTGGCTGGTTCGACGGGGCGGCAGCGTCGCCGGCGGCGACGATCCTGTCGCTGTCCACGCTGGTCAGCGTCTCGTCGGTGAGCAGGCGGCCCATCGCGTCGGTGCGCAGCCCGGACCGGGCGGCCAGATCGGGAACACCGAACCCTGCCGTCCAGATCGTCACGTAGCTGGGCAGCCGGCGTCCATCACCCAGCGTCACCGCGTCGGCGGCCACTGCGGTCACCATGGCGTGCGGCCCGTCGACGATCTCGACGCCGAGCTTGCGCAACCGCTTGGCCACCGACCGGCGGCCCGGGGTGCTCAGGTACGGGCCGAGGACCGCACCGCACACCAGCGTGACGGTGCGGCCCTGCTCGGCCAGTTCGGCCGCGGTCTCGATCCCGGTCGGGCCGGCGCCGACAACGCACACCGGCGCGCCGTAGTGCAGGTCGTTCAGCGCGGCGGTCAGTCGCTGCGCTTCCTCGAGATCGGCGATGGGATAAGCGAATTCGTCGGCTCCCGGCACGGCCGGCGCAGCCGAACCGCTGCCGACCGCGTAGATCAGGTAGTCATAGGGCAGCGGCGGGCCGCTGATCAGTTCCACCTGCCGCGCCTGCGTGTCGATGCGGGTGGCGGCGTCGACCACCAGCTCGATGCCCGCGCCGAGAATGTCGGCGAACTCCACGACGGCATCGTCGGAACCGGTGATCAGCTGGTGCAGCCGGATCCGCTCGACGAAGTCCGGACGGGGGTTCACCAGGGTGATGTCCACGTCGGGGCGCAGCCGCAGGTGGTTGGCCGCGATCACTCCGGCGTAGCCGCCGCCGATCACCACAACTCGGGCTCGTTGCTCGGTCATCACATCTCTCCTTTGAGGTCGCTTGAGCGTGCTGACCTCGAGACACCAGGTGCCCCCCAAATGTGACGCTACGTGACGCAGCTCACTCGGCCGGCTGGTACCTCGGGAACACCCCTGTCGGCGCCGGCAGCGCGGTGCCTGGCGCGATGCGCACCGCGACCGCGCCGAAATCGCGCTCCGACTCGGGCTGGCCCAGCAGATCGAGCAGGGTGGCCGCCGACGTCGGCATGACCGGTTGCACCAGTAGCGCCGCGATCCGGACCACCTCGAGCGTCACGTACAGAACCGTCCTGAACCGCTCCTGATCGCCCGCCACCTCCGACTTGCGCAGCACCCACGGTTCCTGGGCGGAGAAGTACCGGTTGGCCGCGCCGAGCATCGCCCAGATCGCTTCCAGCGCAAGGTGCATGGCGGGCACGTCGAAATGTGCGCGCACCTTCGGCAACAGCTCGTCGGCCAGCGTGAGCAATTCCCGGTCGGCGTCGGTGAACTCACCGGGCTCCGGAACCTGCGCCTCGAGGTTCTTGTTGACCATCGACAGCGAGCGCTGCGCCAGGTTGCCGAATTCGTTGGCGAGGTCGGCGTTGATCCGGCCGATGATGGCATCCTCGCTGTAGCTGCCGTCCTGGCCGAACGGCACCTCACGCAGCAGGAAATACCGGACCTGGTCCAGGCCGAAGGCGTCGATGAGCGCAAACGGATCGACGACGTTGCCCACCGACTTACTCATCTTCTCGCCGCTGTTGAGCAGGAAGCCGTGGACGAAAACCCGTCGCGGCAGCTCGATGCCCGCCGACATGAGGAACGCGGGCCAGTACACGGTGTGGAACCGGATGATGTCCTTGCCGATCATGTGCAGGTCGGCGGGCCAGTACTTGCGGAACGACTCGGAATCGGTGTCGGGGAATCCGGCGCCGGTGAGGTAGTTGGTCAGCGCGTCCACCCACACGTACATGACGTGATCGGGATGGCCAGGCACGGGAACTCCCCAGTCGAACGTGGTGCGGGAGATCGACAGATCGCGCAGCCCGCCGGAGACGAAGCTGACGACCTCGTTGCGGCGCACGTCGGGAGCGATGAACTCCGGGTGCGACTCGTAGAGGGCCAGCAGCCGCTCGGCATAGGCCGACAGCCGGAAGAAGTAGGTCTGTTCCTCGGTCCACGTCACCGGCGTGCCGGTCTCGAGTGAGTACTTGTTGCCGTCGGCGCGCGTCTCGAGCTCGTCCTCGGTGTAGAAGCGTTCGTCGCGCACCGAGTACCAGCCGGAGTACGAGTCGAGATAGATGTCGCCGGCGGCGTCCATCCGCTTCCAGATCTCGATCGACGCGTCGATATGGTCGGCGTCGGTGGTCCGGATGAAACGGTCGAAGGACGCCCCGAGCTTCTCCTGCATCGCCTGGAACGCATCGGAATTGCGGCGCGCCAGCTCGGCGGTGGGGATGCCCTCCGCGGCGGCGGTCTGCGCCATCTTCAGCCCGTGCTCGTCGGTCCCGGTCAGATAGCGCACGTCGAAGCCGTCGAGCCGCTTGAAGCGCGCGATCGCATCGGTCGCGATGTACTCGTAGGCGTGCCCGATGTGCGGCGCACCGTTGGGATAGGCGATCGCGGTGGTGAGGTAGTACGGGGACTTGGTCATTTGAGACACAACTTTAAGGTGTGTGAACGTGAGCAACCGTCGTGAGCCACCGCCGCTGCCGGAGCCGTTGACCCCGCTGATCGACGCCCACACCCACCTGGACGCCTGCGGAGCCCGCGACGCCGATGACGTCCGCGCGATCCTCGATCGCGCGCAGGCCGCCGGCGTGCAGGCCGTCGTCACCATCGCCGACGACCTCGACGCCGCGCGGTGGGCCGCGCAAGCCGCCACCTGGGACCCGCGGGTCTACGCCGCGGTCGCCTTGCACCCGACCCGTGCCAACGCGCTGGACGACGACGCCCGCGCCGAGCTGGAACGGCTGGCCGCCCACGAGCGCGTGGTGGCGGTCGGGGAGACCGGCATGGACCTCTACTGGCCGGGCAAGCTCGACGGCTGTGCCGACCCTTCGGTTCAGCGGGAATCCTTCGCGTGGCATATCGACCTGGCCAAACGCACCGGCAAACCGCTGATGATCCACAACCGCGACGCCGACACCGAGGTACTCGACGTGCTGCGCGCCGAGGGCGCCCCGGACACCGTCATCTTCCACTGCTTCTCTTCAGGTCCCGAGATGGCGCGGACGTGCGTCGATGAGGGCTGGGTGCTCAGCCTGTCGGGAACGGTCAGCTTCAAGAACGCTCGCGACCTGCGAGAGGCGGCCACGCTGATCCCGCCAGACCAACTTCTGGTCGAGACCGACGCCCCGTTTCTGACCCCGCATCCGTACCGCGGGGCGCCCAACGAGCCGTATTGCCTGCCCTACACCGTGCGGGCGCTGGCCGAGGTGGTCGACCGCCCGGCGGGGTTGCTGGCAGAGCAGTCATCGGCCACCGCGCGGCGGGTCTACGGTCTCTAAGAGACTGTTGAGAGCCGCGAGCCCGGGTTGCTCGGGTCCGGTCCGGTTCGTTACCGTCTTGTGATCAAAGGGGAGCCACATTGGCGCCCCTGTTTGTTTGTTAGTGCCTAGGCAGGACCGAAACTCTTGAATGCGTTGACCAAGCTCCATCAGTCGCCGTCACCGATCCTCCGTCTCGTCGTCGCCGCAGTGCTGCTCACGCTGGCCGGTGCCGGGGTGTTCGCGGTGATCTCCGAGAAGACCGTGACGCTCAACATCGACGGCACCCAGCTGAAGGTCAGCACGATGAAGTCGCGGGTGATCGACGTCATCGAGGAGAACGGCTACTCCGTCGGCGACAAGGACGATCTCTTTCCCGGCGCCAACCAGTCGGTGAACGATGCCGAGACGATCGTGCTGCGACGCAGCCGCCCGCTGCAGATCTCGCTGGACGGCCAGGATTCCAAGCAGGTGTGGACCACCGCGTCGACGGTGGACGAGGCCCTGGCCCAGCTGCGGATGACCGATACCGCGCCGGCCGCGGCCTCGCGCGGCAGCCGCCTGCCGCTGGAGGGCATGGCTCTTCCCGTGGTCAGCGCCAAGACGGTGCAGATCAATGACGGCGGTGTGGTCAGCACGGTCCACCTGGCCGCCCCGAACGTGGCCGGCCTGCTTGACGCCGCCGGTGTTCCGCTGGAGCAGGCCGACTCGGTCGTTCCCGCGGCGTCGTCCCCGGTCATCGCCGGGATGCAGATCCAGGTGACGCGGACCAGGGTCCAGAAGGTCACTCAGCAGATGCCGCTGGTTCCGGTTGCGCAGCGGATCGAGGATCCGACCATGAACATGAGCCGTCAGGTCGTTCAAGATCCCGGGACGCCCGGACTGCAAGACGTAACTTTTGCTGTCGCGACGGTCAACGGTGTGGAAACCGGACGGCTGCCCGTTGCCAATTCTGTGCTTGTCCCCGCACGTGATTCGGTTCTCCGGGTCGGTACCAAGCCGGGTACCGAGGTGCCGGTCGTTGAAAACGGTCCTATCTGGGATGCCATTTCCAGGTGCGAAGCCGGTGGTAACTGGGCGATCAATACCGGCAACGGTTACTACGGCGGTGTGCAATTTGATCAAAACACCTGGGAAAGAAACGGCGGACTGCGCTATGCTAGCCGTGCCGATCTGGCAACAAGAGAAGAACAAATCGCAATTGCTGAAGTAACGCGATCGCGACAAGGCTGGGGAGCGTGGCCCGTGTGTGGTAGGGGTGCATCGTGACAATTCGTCTACTCGGACGTACCGAGATCAGAAATCTGGCCAAAGAACTCGACTTCAAGCCGCGTAAATCTCTGGGCCAGAATTTCGTACACGACGCAAATACCGTGCGTCGTATTGTCTCGGCGTCTGGCATTAACAAGCACGACCATGTTCTCGAGGTCGGGCCCGGCCTGGGCTCGCTGACCCTGGCGTTGCTGGATCGCGGTGCCACCGTGAGCGCCATCGAGATCGATCCGGTGCTTGCCCAGCGTCTGCCCAAGACGGTTGCGGAGCACTCGCACAGCGAGATCCACCGGCTGACCGTGCTCAACCGGGACATCCTCGGCATCGAGCGGTCCGATCTCATCGAGCAGCCCACCGCCGTGGTCGCCAACCTGCCGTACAACATCGCGGTTCCCGCGCTGCTGCACCTGCTGGCCGAATTCCCCTCGATCCGCACCGTGATGGTGATGGTCCAGGCCGAGGTGGCCGAGCGGCTCGCGGCCGAGCCCGGCGGCAAGGACTACGGGGTGCCCAGCGTCAAGGTGCGCTTCTTCGGCAAGGTCCGGCGCTATGGCATGGTGTCGCCGACGGTCTTCTGGCCCATCCCGCGGGTGTACTCCGGTCTGGTCCGCATCGACCGTCACGAGACCTCGCCGTGGCCCGAGGACGACAACTTCCGGCAGAGCGTCTTCGATCTGATCGACATCGCCTTCGCGCAACGCCGCAAGACCGCGCGCAACGCGTTCCTGGAATGGGCCGGCACGGGCAACGAGTCCGCCGAGCGCCTGCTGGCCGCCAGCATCGACCCGGCCCGTCGTGGGGAGACGCTGACCGTCGCCGATTTCGTCCGGCTGCTGCAGCGCTCTGCCGACTTCACCGGCGCGACCGACACCTCCGAAGGCCCGTCGCGGCCCGCTCAGGTGTTCTGAGCGCGCACAACCTCGGCGAATTGATGCACCAACTCGGTGCATGACGGGTACCTGCGGTCTGGGTCTTTCGCGATGGCTCTGGCCAGGACCATGTCGAATGACCTTGTCAGCCAAGGGATCTGCCGCGACAACTCCGGTGGCGGCGCATGTAGGTGTGCATCGATGAGCGTCAACGGATCGTCCGCGGCGAACGGTGGTGCGCCGGTGAGCAACTCCAGGGCTGTGCAGGCGAGCGCGTATTCGTCGGTCGCGGCCTGCGGCAGGCGCCCCGCCAAGAGTTCAGGAGCGGCATAGGGCAACGACGCCACCACCTGGGTGGGGCGATGCCAGACGTCCTCGGCGAGCACATGCGCGACGCCGAAGTCGATCAGCACTGCGCCGTGCTCCGAAAAGTCTTGATGGACAAGAATATTCGCAGGCTTCACGTCGCTGTGCACGACGCCGTCGTGATGGGCGTGATCGAGTGCGGCGGCGATCTGGCCGAGTGCGGTGAGCTTGTCGTCCAGTGATGCCAGCCGGGCCGCATTGCCGCCGTCGACGTACTGCATCGTCATCCAGTGCTCGCCGTGGTCGTAAACGGTCACGATGTGGCGGTGCCGCAGCCGATCTGCGATGCGGAACTCCCGGGCCAGCCGGGCGGTGCCCATGTGGTCGCGGTGCTGCTCGTCAAGCACCTTCAGCGCGACGACCGGATGCCGCTGGGTCGCATCGCGGGCGAGGTAGACCGCTGCCTGGCCGCCGCGGCCCAACAGGTTCTCGATCGCATAGCCCGCGAACGTCTGCCCGGGATGCACCACGCTTTGACCCTAGATTCGCGGGCCGGTGACGGGACGGGGAATCGCGTGAGGCGCGATAGTCTCGTCCGGTGCCCCCGTCCAACGGCTCCACCGCGTCCGAATGGGTGCCCACCGGGTCGGTGACCGTGCGCGTGCCGGGCAAGGTGAACCTCTATCTGGAGGTCGGCGACCGCCGCGACGACGGCTATCACGAACTCGTCACCGTCTTCCATGCCGTTTCCCTGGTCGACGAGGTGACGGTGCGCAACGCCGACGTCCTGTCGCTGCGGGTGGTGGGGGAGGGCGCCGACGACCTGCCCGTGGACGAGCGCAATATCGCCTGGCAGGCGGCTGAGCTGATGGCCGAGCACGTCGGACGCGCGCCCGATGTGGACATCACCATCGAGAAGTCGATCCCGGTGGCCGGCGGGATGGCCGGCGGGAGCGCCAATGCCGCGGCCGTCCTGGTCGCGATGAACAACCTCTGGGAGCTGGGCGTGCCGCGCCGCGACCTGCACGCCCTGGCCGCACAGCTGGGCAGTGACGTCCCCTTCGCGCTGCACGGCGGCACGGCGCTGGGCACCGGCCGGGGCGAGGAGTTGGCGACGGTCTTGGCCCGCAACACGTTTCACTGGGTGCTGGCCTTCGGGCTGGGTGGACTGTCGACGGCGCAGGTCTACAACGAGATCGATCGACTGCGCGAGAGCGGGGATCCACCGCGGCTGAGTGATCCCGAGCCGCTACTGGGTGCACTTGCAAGCGGTAACCCCCGCGAGCTGGCCGCGCTGCTGGGTAACGATCTCCAGGCGGCCGCACTGAGTCTCAACCCTGGTCTGCGCCGGACGCTGCGCGCCGGAGCCGAAGCCGGGGCGCTGGCCGGCATCGTGTCCGGATCGGGCCCGACCTGCGCGTTTCTGTGCGAATCGGCCGCTGCGGCGGTCGACGTCGGCACCGAACTGGCCGGTGCGGATGTGTGTCGCACCGTGCGGGTTGCCAGCGGTCCGGTGCACGGCGCCCGCATCGTTTCCAGTTGAGTCACCACTGTGTCGATTTCCCGGGTCGCTGCGCTCCTGCCCTCCGGATCATGTGTGACGCGCTTCTCATTAGCCTCGAAAACTTGGCAGTAACTTAAGGGAAGTTTAAGATGATCGGCGGTGATGACTAGCGGCCTGGCACTGGCTACGTGCGAGTCGCCCACCCCGATCCGGGGCGGGCGGTGGCGCAGCGGTACCAGCAGTTTTTCCGCTCCATCACCATTTCGAGACCGAACCGCTCCCCAGTCGTACTGGCGTGCCTCCTATGCAGTGCGTTGCGGCAGGTGGAGCATGAATTCAACGTCGCTGATCACCCAGCTCCGGATGCCGAGGAGGTCGTCGTGAGCCGTTTCACCGACAAGATGTTCCACAACGCCATGGTCAGCACCAAGGGCATGGTCACTGGGGAGCCTCATGAGCCGGTCCGGCACACGTGGTGGGAGGTGCACGAGCGTGCACGTCGTATCGCGGGCGGCCTGGAGGCTGCGGGAATCGGCCTCGGTGACGCGGTAGGCGTCCTGGCCGGTGCTCCGGTGGAGATCGCGCCGGCGGCCCAGGCTCTGTGGATGCGTGGCGCGAGCCTGACGATGCTGCACCAGCCCACGCCGCGCACCGATCTGGAGCAGTGGGCCAAGGACACCGCCACCGTCATCGACATGATCGAGGCCAAGGCCGTCATCGTCTCCGACCCGTTCCTGGTCGCCGTCCCGGTGCTCGAGGAGCGCGGCGTCAAGGTGCTCACGGTCGAGGCGCTGCTGGCCGCCGAGCCCATCGACCCGATCGAGACCTCCGAAGACGATGTCGCGCTGATGCAGCTGACGTCCGGGTCGACCGGCTCTCCCAAGGCCGTGGTGATCACCCACCGCAACATCCACTCCAACGCCGAGGCGATGTTCATCGGCGCCAAGTACGACATCGAGAACGACGTCATGGTCAGCTGGCTGCCCTGCTTCCATGACATGGGCATGGTCGGCTTCCTGACGATCCCGATGTACTTCGGGGCCGAGCTGGTCAAGGTCACCCCGATGGACTTCCTGCGCGACACGCTGCTGTGGGCCAAGCTCATCGACAAGTACAAGGGCACCATGACCGCGGCGCCGAACTTCGCCTACGCGCTGTTCGCCAAGCGGCTGCGCCGCCAGGCCAAGCCCGGCGAGTTCGATCTGTCCACCCTGCGGTTCGCCCTGTCGGGCGCCGAGCCCGTCGAGCCTGCCGACGTCGAGGACCTACTGGACGCCGGTAAGCCGTTCGGTCTGCGCGAATCGGCGATTCTGCCGGCCTACGGCATGGCCGAGACCACGCTGGCGGTGTCCTTCTCCGAATGCGACGCCGGACTCGTGGTCGACGAGGTCGACGCCGACCTGCTGGCCGCCCTGCGCCGCGCGGTGCCCGCGTCCAAGGGCAACACCCGCCGGCTGGCCACGCTGGGCCCGCTGCTGACCGACCTCGAGGCGCGCATCGTCGACGAGGACGGCAACGTGTTGCCGGAGCGCGGCGTGGGCATCATCGAGCTGCGCGGCGAATCGCTGACCCCGGGCTACATCACCATGGGCGGCTTCGTGCCGGCCCAGGATGAGAACGGCTGGTACGACACCGGTGACCTCGGCTACCTGCTGGAGAACGGCCACGTCGTGGTGTGCGGTCGCGTCAAGGACGTCATCATCATGGCCGGGCGCAACATCTACCCGACCGATATCGAGCGGGCGGCCAGCCGTGTCGACGGGGTGCGCCCCGGATGCGCGGTGGCGGTGCGGCTCGACGCGGGCCATTCGCGCGAGACATTCGCGGTGGCCGTCGAATCCAACGCCTGGCAGGATCCTGCCGCGGTACGGCGGATCGAGCACGAGGTCGCCCACGAGGTGGTCACCGAGGTCGACGTGCGGCCGCGCAATGTCGTGGTCCTCGGGCCGGGCACCATCCCGAAGACCCCGTCGGGCAAGCTGCGTCGCGCGAACTCCGTGGCGCTGGTCACCTAGTCAGGCGCGGCAGCTGATCTCCATGGCGTCGGAGTTGCGGACCGGAAAGCTCACGCCCACATAGCCATTCGCCGGATCGCGGATGTAGTCGACGTACGGCGCCGCGTCCGCCAAGCCGGTGTTGTCGGCGATGACGAGTGCGCCAGGGCTCAGCTTGGGCCCCAGTAGCTCGATCACCGGGACGTACAGGTCTTTCCAGCCATCGAGCAGAACGAAGTTGACCGGCTCGTCGATCGCGGCCAGCGTCTCGGTCGCGTCACCCTCCAAGACGGTGATGAGGTCGTCGAGGCCGACCTCGGCGAAGCTGGCCTTGGCGGCAACCACCTTGTCGGCGCTGAGCTCGGTCGTGACGACCCGCCCGACGCCGTTGTCGCGCACCGCGCTTGCAAGATGAATTGCGGAGAGCCCCAACGACATTCCGAACTCCACCACCAGTGCGGGACGGGTCGCGCGCACCAGCGTGTAGAGCAGTTGCCCGGACTCCGGGGTGACCGGCAGGTAGAACTCGCGGAAGGCGTCGGCGCGCTCCTGTGCTGTCTTCGCCGCCTGAATTTCGGCGCCGCGCTCGCGGAACTTGCTCATCTGGTCGCTTGCTTCGGCGTACATACGATCGATGACCGCGGCCACCTTCTCCTCGCGCAGCGTGTTCATGGCGCCGAGGGTACTCGCGCAACCTGTCGGGGTAGGGGTGTCTCCTTCGGGCGGTCGCCCGACGGCTGGGGGACGAGCAGAACCGGGGTGTCGGTGTGCGCCACGACGGCCGCGGCGACGCTTCCTTGAAGGTGGCCGAGCAGGCCGTTGCGGCGATGCGGTCCGAGCACGATCATGCTGGCCCGGTGCCGCGCCGCGGCCTCGACGATGCCCTTCCAGGTCGGGGACGCTTCGATCGCCACGCTGCACGATCGGAACCCCGCAGCGTCGGCCAGCGCCGCGCCGTGGGCTGCCGTCCGCTCGGCAGCCAGTCGCACCTGGCTGGCTCGATCGGTGTCGAACGGCTGGCCGTCGGCCGGTGTGAAGCCGACGTCGACGGGCTGCCAGACGCAGACCACGACAGCCTCGCGCGGCGAAAGTTGTTCGGCGGCTTGGTCGATCGCATGACCGGCCAGTTCCGAACCGTCGTAGGCGAACAGCACGGGCCCGGTGGGACTGAAGGGGTGGTGGTGTGCGACAGCTGCCGTCCGGCCCGCGGTGGCGAGCAGGGGTGGCGGCACGCCGGAACGCAGCCGAGCCAACAGCGGCGGCGAATACCAGGCAGGGGAGTCGCCGTCGAGGAACTCGTCGAGGTCGGGGGTCTGGGGACGCGCACCGCTGAGGACGTAGACCGCCACCCCGAACAGCGCCCCGCCGAGGGCGAGGGCGAAGCCGACCCACAGCGCGACGCCGGTGCCCTCCAAGAGATCACCGGAGTACCGGGTGGCGAGGTGGGCGAAGATCGGGGCCACCATGAACGCCGCGACCGCGCGCAGTAGTTCGATGATCGCGAACACCCGCTGCAGGCTGTTGGACTGCAGCGAGAATCCGGCGACGAACAGCGCGGGCGCGACCGTGGCCCCCAGCGCCAGTCCCGTCAACGCCGAACCGACAAGTGCCAGTGGCACATTCGCGGGCAGGGATGCGCGGAACACCGCAATGCCGGCCGCCAGCAGGAACATGCCGACCAGCGGAAGGAAGTGCATGGCACGCCGGGAGATGACGATGCCGAACACCACGGCCATCACCAGTGCGCCGCCGAGTTCGGGCAGGTACAGAAGCCCGACCTGGACTGGGCTGAAGTGCTGCATGAAGACCGACGCGGTCAGTGCGGTCGCTGCCACCGACGCTGCCGCGGCGAACAGCGCGACGCCGACGCCGGCGACCGGGATCGCGCTCGTCATCATCGTGCGGATCGTCAGCAGCGGCCGGCGGGCCCGGAACTGATAGACGATGAGCACCACGATCAAGGCCAGCCCGCCGAACATCGGCACGGTCACTGCGAGGTCGGAGATCTCGTGGGTGGTCAGCATCGCGGCGCCGACGAACGCGGCCGTGCACCCGACGGTGGCCAATGCGATCGCGGTCAGATCGAGCGGTGCGCTGGGATCGGCCGGCGGCGCGTCGTCAAAGGTCAGCGCGGCCAGCACCAGAGCGAGCAGCGCGATCGCGGCGACGATCCAGAACAGCGGCCGCCAGGCATGCGCCTCGGCTTGCACGCCGCCGACGAACGGTCCGAGAGCGACGGCCCCGAAAACGCACATGTTCATGATCACCGCGGTATTGCGGAGCCTGTCGCGCGGGAAGCCGATGGTCAGCGGTGGTGCGGCGGCGATCAACAACATGCTCGTCGCCAGGCCTTGCAGGACGTGGCCGCCGATGAACGCCGTCGCGTTGGGTGCGGCCGCCGCGATGACCGAGCCCACGACGAGCACCACCGCGTACACGAGCAACATCCGGCGCTGGGGGAGATGCTGGGCGAACTGCACGGCGAGAACCGTGCCCACCGCGTACGCGGCGTTGCCCAATCCGGAACTCAAGGCCATCTCCTGAGTTGTCATGTGCAGTTGCTCGGAGATGATCGGGACGAGCGGGTCCAGCGCCGCCGACAGCGCGAGGTAGGGGATCAGCGCGAGCGTGACCATCGCGGCGACCGCCGGATAGCGTCCGGCGAGCGGGCCCTGGCGCATCAGGTCGGAGGCGTGGCTAGAAAGAACATGAATTCAAAGAACTTTACTTAGGTAATCAATATTCCGCCACGTGGCGTGGCCTAGGTCACCGGATGCCGATAGGCGCCTAGCTGAGTCTGGTGTACTGTACTCAGCTATGAACCCGCGAATTGCCGACCATCCGACCGTGCAGGCGGTGCGTGCCCGCAGGCGGTCCGAGCCGGCACCGGTGATCGACGCCGACTGGTTGCGCGAGCTGTGCCTGGCTGCCGGGGCCGACGATGTGGCGTTCGCCAGCGTGGACAATCCGGAGCTGGCCAGTGAACGCGAGCACGCGGAGGCGGCACTGCCGGGGGCCAAGAGCTACATCAGCCTGGTGGTGCGGATGAACCGCGACAACGTGCGCTCGGTTGCGCGGAGTGTGGCCAACCAGGAGTTCCACCGGACCGGCGAGCTGATCAATGAGGCCGCCCACCGGATCACGCGGGCCTTGCAGGACAGCGGGCGCCGGGTGGTCAACCCGTCGGCCACCTTTCCGATGGAGATGGACCGGTATCCGGGCCGGATCTGGGTGATCGCGCACAAGCCTGTCGCGGTGGCCGCGGGCCTTGGCGTGATGGGGATCCACCGCAACGTCATCCACCCCAAGTTCGGCAACTTCATCCTGCTGGCCACCATTGTGATCGACGCGCCCGTCAGCAATTACGGTGCACCACTGGACTATTCGCCATGCCTGGAGTGCAAACTGTGCGTCGCGGCGTGCCCGGTGGGCGCCATCAAGAAGGACGGCGAGTTCGACTTCATGGCCTGCTCGGTGCACAACTATCGCGAATTCATGGGCGGTTTCACCGACTGGGTGCAGACGATCGCCGACAGCGAGGATGCCGCGGACTTCCGTTCCCGCGTCACCGATTCAGAGAACGCGTCGATGTGGCAGAGCCTGTCGTTCAAGGCCAACTACAAGGCCGCCTACTGCCTCGCGGTCTGCCCGGCCGGCGAGGATGTCATCGAGCCCTATCTCGAGGACCGCAAGGGGTTCATGGACCTTGTCCTGAGGCCGCTGCAAGAGAAGTCCGAAACCCTTTACGTACTGCCGAATTCGGCGGCCAAGGCACACGCCGAGAAGCGCTACCCGCACAAGCCCGTCAAAGTCGTGGACAGCGGGGTCCGGGGGCGCGCGTAGGCTGGGCCGATGGTGCGCACGCTCGGCTGGATCGGTGTGTCCGGTGCGGTGCTGGCGATGGTCATCGTGCTGGCTCTGGACGCCACGCTCGGCGGGCAGCGGCACCGGCGCGGGGGAGAGCTCCGCGCGGCCACCATCTCCGAGTATGTGTACACCTCGGGCAGTTGGGCTTTCGTCGTCGCCGTGCTGATGCTGGCCGGTACCTCGGCCGTGTTGTTGTACGGCTTGATCCGTGCCGGAACGGTGCGGTCGCTATCGGTGGGATCGGTGTTGCTGGCGCTGTGGGTGGTCAGTCTGGCTGCCATCGTCGCGTTCCCCAAACACAACTGGGTCACCGGGCCGAGTATGTCCGGCACGGTTCACCGGTATGCGACGTTGATCGCGTTCATCGCACTGCCGATCGCTGTGCTGCTGATCGCTCGCGGCCAGGCTGGCGCCGCCCGGGCGGCACGATGGCTCGCCGTGATCGGAATCGGCTGGCTGACAGTGTTGTTCGGGGCGATCGCCGTCGGCCTGGCGACCGATCAACGGTGGTGGACGTTGATCCCGCTGGGCTTGGTGGAACGCGGGATCGCCGGATTCGAGGTCGCCGCGTTGATCGCGCTGGGGGTGTGGCTGGCACGCGACGACGAGGCCGTGCGCGCCACCGCGTCGAGAACGTCGTAGACCTGCCACCAGCGTGCCTCGTGCTGTAGCGGACCGATCCGGCCTTCCTCCAGGTCGAGGTCGGCATGATCCAGCGCGCGCGCTATCACCCGCAGCATCGAACAACGCCGGTCGACGTCCTCGTGGCCGGCGATCGTGACGGCGCTCAAGGTGCGCACCCGCATCCGGGTCTCACCGGCCAGCGCGAACGTCAACGCGCCCGCGGCGATGTAGACCATCGAGCCGGCGATCAGCGCTGTCTCGGGCATGCCGGCCAACTCGCCGCCGATCTGCAGGCCAAGCCACAATGTCGCACCCCACAGCGGCCAGCCCCGCCAGAGCCGCAGCATCCGTCGTTCGGCGGTGGTCATACCGGGCGGGAACACCACCAGCCGGTAGCGGGCGACGCCATAGCGGGCCGGGTAGACGGCGTAGGAACCCCAAACACGGGAAATACTCACGCATTCAGGTCTATGCCGGATGCGACTCCGAAGCAGCGATCTCTACGGAATCCTGACGCCTCGGCGGCGAATCCTTACGACGTGCTCACCAGGCGTGCACCTGATTCTGCGCGGTCTCGAGGCCGAGTTCGATCAGCATCTCGGTGGCGTCGGCGGCCTGCTCGCAGATCGCCGGCACCTCCGGGCGCTCGGTCGAGGTGAAGGTCTCCAGGACATAGGCCGCCGGATCCTTGCGCCCCGGCGGTCGGCCGACCCCGATGCGAACCCGCTGAAAGTTCTTGGTGCCCAGCGAATTCGCCACCGAACGCAGTCCGTTGTGGCCCCCCTCGCCGCCACCGAGCTTCAGCCGGATCCGGCCGAAGTCGATGTCGAGCTCGTCATGGATGACGATCAGGTCGGCCGGCATCACCGAATAGAACTTCGCCAGGGGACCGACCTGTCGCCCCGACTCGTTCATGTACGTGCGCGGTTTGGCCAGCACGACCGGACGATGGCCGAGCCTGCCGGTCACGATCTCCGCGCCAGAACGCTTGTGCACCTTGAACTGTCCGCCCATGCGGGCGGCCAGCAGGTCGGCCACCATGAAGCCGAGGTTGTGCCGGGTCTTGGCGTATTGCGGACCCGGGTTGCCGAGGCCGACAACCAGCAGGGGTTCGGCCATCCGGGCTTACTCGGCCTCGGCCGACTCGCCCTCGCCCTCGGCCTCTCCGGCTGCCTCGGCAGCGTCGGCGGCCTGCTCCTCGAGCGACTCGCCGCCGCCCTCGGACTCCAGCTCCTCGGCCGACGGGGCGGTGACGATGTTGACGACCAACATCTCGGGGTCGCTGACCAGCGTGACGCCCTTGGGCAGCTCGATCTGGCCGGCCGTGATCTGGGTGCCTTCCTCGGCGCCTTCGATCGACACGCTCAGGCTCTCGGGGATCGACAGCGCCTCGGCCTCGATCTCGATGGCGGTGGCGTCCTGGGTGACCAGGGTGCCGGAGGCGGCTTCGCCCTCGAGGTGGACGTTCACCTCGACGGTCACCTTCTCGCCACGACGGACGATCACGAGGTCGGCGTGCTGGATGTTGCGACGGATCGGGTGCACGGTGATGGCCTTGGTCAGCGCCAGCTGTTCCTTGCCGTTGATGTCCAGGGTCAGCACGGCGTTGGTGCCGGAGTTACGCAGGACGGCGGCGTAGTCGTGGGCGTTGATCTCGAGGTGCTGCGGATCGGCACCGTGGCCGTAGAGGACGACGGGAACCTTGCCGTCGCGACGGGCCTGGCGCGATGCGCCCTTGCCGGTCTTTTCCCGCACAGCGGCGGTCAGATTGTTGGTGGTGCCTTTGGCCATGATCGGTGCTCCTGTAGTTGCCTTGTCCGGTCGTTCGCACGGGGAAGGCAGGCACCGATTAGCGGAAGCCTCGTCGATAACGGTGGCTGGACCACCCTCGCCGTGACGCGGGCACCAGGGTAGCCGACGAGAGCCTCAGAGTGGAAATTCGACGGCTGTGAGCTGCTCGGATAGCCGCCAGAGCGCGTTGGCGGTGGCCTGGTTGCTGGCAAGCGGGCTGCGCGGCGACTGGCCGGTCGGCCCGCGCATGGCGAAGCGGGGGCCGATGAAGCTGTTGCCCGGCAGCTCCTGGCTGGCCGCGTACAGCGTCTGGCGGGCACCGAAGTCGGCGCTGGTGGCCACCAGCGCGTTGCCGGCGTCCCAGACCCTGGTGCCCATCCGGTTGCCGGTGTGACCCTGCAGGTTGGTCGCCGAGTAGCCGGGGTGCGCGGCGTGGGACTTGATCGTCGAGCCGGCGGCATCCAGGCGGTTTTGCAGCTCACTGGTGAACAGGAGGTTGGCCAGTTTGGATTGGCCGTAGGCCAGCCAGGCCGAGTACGGCCGGGCCTTCCAATTGAGGTCCTTGAGGCTGATCTTGCCGAGCAGGTGCATGAACGAGGACACCGTGACCACGCGGTCGGTCACCTTGGGCAGCAGCAGGTTGGTCAGCGCGAAGTGGCCGAGGTGATTGGTGCCGATCTGACTTTCGAAGCCGTCCTTGGTGACGGCGTACGGGACGGCCATGATGCCCGCGTTGTTGATCAGCACATCGACGCTCTGGACGCCATCGGCGAACTCTTTGATCGAGGCCAGGTCCTGCAGATCGAGACCGCGTACCTCGACGTTGCCGGTCATGGTCGCCGCGGCCTCGGCGCCTTTGGTCTCGTTGCGGCAGGCCAGGATCACGTTTCCGCCGACTCGGGCGAGCTCGCGCGCGGTGACCAGACCCAACCCGCTGTTGGCTCCGGTGACGATGACGGTGCGTCCGGCGAACGACGGCAGATCTGCAGCGGTCCAACTCATGCGGACCACCTTATCTTTGACCGGCCCGCCTACTTCAGCTTGACCGAGAAGCCTTTGATGATCGCCTCGACGTCGCCGGCTTGGGTCACGGTCTGGTCAGCCGCCGTCGTCACCGAGAACAGCACCAGATAGCGCTGGAAGGCCGCGGTCACCGGGATGACCACGCGGCGGTAAGTGTGCAGCCGCTTGGTGTCGGTGTCGTAGCTGCCCTCGATCATCGAGGACGGGAACCCGTCGAAGTCGGCGGTCGAGGCGTTGAGTTTGGTGAAGTTCTTCGACTTTTCGGCGTCGACGTTGGCATGTTTGAGCGCCTCACCGACATCGAAGTTGCCGCTGAGCTTCAGCACGATCACCGTCGCCAACGAATCGGTGCCAGGCTTTGCGATGACCTCGGTGCCGGGGGAGAAGTTCGTCTTGGCGGGCCTGATCCAGCCTGGCGGCGCCACGAGCGTCACCGCGATGTCGGTGAGCTTGTCCAGCGGAACCTGCTCACCGACAACCTGATGGCCGTAGAGGAATTCGACGATCGGCAGGGGGGCGTCGGAGCTGGTGGGCGCCGCCGCCGCGGTTGTCGTTGTCGTTGCGGGGGTCGACCACACCGAGGAGTAGTCCGGCGGCTTCGACCCGCACGCCGCCACGATCATGGCCAGCGCGAGAAGAAGGGCTGCGCGACGCGCTTTCACAGAATTTCGTGTACCGATTCGATCGGCCGGGCCAAGCGGGTGCCCTTGGGCGTCACCACGAACGGCCGCTCGATGAGGATCGGGTTGGCCGCCATCGCGTCGAGCAGTTCGTCGTCACCGGCATCGGCGAGATTCAGCTCTGAGTAGAGCGATTCACGCTTGCGGACCGCCGTGCGCACGTCGATACCGGCATCGGCGATCAGCTTGGCGATCTCGGCCCGTGACGGCGGCGTCTTCAGATATTCGACGACGGTGGGCTCAATGCCGTTGTCGCGCAGCAGGTCCAGAGTCTTGCGGGAGGTGCTGCAGCGCGGGTTGTGGTAGATGGTGCTCGACAACTACGCGTCTCCGTCGAAAAGGCCTGTCACCGAACCGTTTTCGAAGACCGCGCGGATGGTGCGGGCCAGCAGCGGGGCGATGGAGAGCACCGTCAACTGCGGGAAGCGCTTGGCGTCGTCGATCGGCAGGGTGTTGGTGACGATCACCTCGCGGGCACCGCTGTCGGCGAGCCGTTCCCGGGCCGGGTCGGACAGCACGCCGTGGGTGGCGGCGATGATGACGTCCTTGGCGCCGTCGTCGTGCAGTAGCTTGACCGCGCCGGCGATGGTGCCGCCGGTGTCGATCATGTCGTCGGTCAGCACGCAGGTCTTGCCCGCCACGTCACCGACGACCCGGTTGGACTTCACCTGGTTGGGGACCTTGGGGTCGCGGGTCTTGTGGATGAACGCCAGCGGCGTGCCGCCCAGCGCGTCGGCCCACTTCTCGGCCACCCGCACCCGGCCGGAGTCCGGCGAGACCACCACGACGTTCTCGCAGTTGTAGTTGTCCCTGATGTAGCCGGTCAGCAGCGGCTGGGCGCGCATGTGGTCGACCGGGCCGTCGAAGAAGCCCTGGATCTGGTCGGTGTGCAGGTCCACGGTGACGATGCGGTCCGCACCCGCGGTCTTGTAGAGGTCGGCGACCAGGCGGGCCGAGATCGGCTCGCGGCCGCGGTGCTTCTTGTCCTGGCGGGCGTAGGGATAGAACGGCAGGATCGCGGTGATGCGCTTGGCGCTGCCGCGCTTGAGCGCGTCGATCATGATCAGCTGTTCCATCAGCCACTTGTTCAGCGGCGCGGGATGCGACTGCAGGACGAAAGCGTCGCAGCCACGGACTGATTCGTCGAAGCGGACGAAGATCTCGCCGTTGGCGAAGTCTCGTGCGGTCTGCGCGGTGACCTCGATGTCGAGCTCTTTGGCGACCTGCTCGGCCAACTCCGGGTGCGCGCGGCCCGAGAAGAGCATCAGGTTTTTGCGGTTGTCGGTCCAGTCCGTGCCCACTGTGTGCTGCCCTTGCCGGTCGGAGATCGATACGGGCCAATCGTACGGTGCTAGGTCCCCGGGTTACCAAAAAGGCAACATCTGGCGACGCCGATCACTCGGATGCGTCGTCCGACTCGGCCTGCTTGGCCCTGGCGGCAGCCTCCGCTGCGGCGCTGCCGGGGCGCTTGCGCAGCACCCAGTCCTCGACATTGCGCTGGGGTCCGGCCGAGACGGCAAGCGCGCCGGGCGGCACGTCCTCGCGCACCACGGTGCCCGCACCCGTGTAGGCACCGTCGCCGACCGTGACCGGGGCGACGAACATGGTGTCCGAGCCGGTGCGCACGTGCGAGCCGATCGTGGTGCGGCTCTTGTTCTCACCGTCGTAGTTGACGAACACGCTGGAGGCGCCGATATTGCTGTGCTCGCCGATGTCGGCGTCGCCGACATAGGTCAGGTGCGGAACCTTGGTGCCCGCCCCGATCACCGCGTTCTTGGTCTCGACGAAGGTCCCGAGCTTGCCGGCCGCCCCGAGCTCGGTGCCGGGGCGCAGGAAGGTGAACGGTCCGACGGTCGCCCGGTCGCCGATCGCCGAGTCGCTGCCGTGAGTGCGGACCACGGAGGCCTCGTCGCCCACGCTGACGTCGGTGAGCGTGGTGTCCGGCCCGATCTCGCAGCGGGCGCCGATGCGGGTGGCGCCGAGCAGCTGGGTGCCGGGCCGGATCACGGTGTCGCCGCCGATGGTGACGTCGACGTCGATCCAGGTGGACATCGGGTCGATCACGGTGACACCGGCGCGCTGGTGGGCGGCCACCACGCGGCGGTTGAGTTCGCGGGCCAGCTCGGAGAGCTGCACCCGGTCGTTGACCCCGGCGACCAGGGCCGCGTCGTCGACGTGCTTGGCGTGCACCACGCGATGGGCCTCGCGCAGGATCGAGATCACGTCGGTCAGGTAGAGCTCGTGCTGGGCGTTGTCGGAGGACAGCCGGCTCAGCGCTGAGCGCAGCTCGGTGATGTCGAAGGCATACACGCCGGCGTTGACCTCGCGGATCGCGCGCTGCTGCGGGGTGGCGTCGGTCTCCTCGACGATCGCGATGACCTCGCCGTCCTGCGTGCGCAGGACCCGGCCGTAGCCGGTCGAGTTGGGCAGCGTCGTGGTCACGATGGTCGCCGCCGCGTGCTGGCCGCGGTGGATCGCGATCAGCTCGGCCAGGGTTTCGGCGTCCAGCAGCGGCACGTCACCCGACGTCACCACCACGGTCCCGGCGAAATCGTCGGGCAGCCCGGACAGGCCGCACAGCACCGCGTGCCCGGTGCCCAACTGTTGGTCCTGGACCGCCACCTCGATGGTGCGGCCCAATTCCTCGGCCAGCCCGGCGACCACCGGGGCGATGCGCTCGCGGTCCTTGCCGAGAACCGCGACCAGATGCTGGGGCGCGACCTTGGCCACCGCGTGCAGGGCGTGGGCGAGCATGCTGCGACCGCCGAGGGTGTGCAGCACCTTGGGGGTTTCCGAACGCATCCGGGTTCCGGCCCCGGCCGCCAGAACCAGGACGGCGGCATCGGTATGTGTGGTCATTGAGACCTCCATCTGCTCCGTCGCCAGGACTCGAACCTGAACTATCTGAACCAAAATCAGAGGTGCTGCCGATTACACCACGACGGACTGGCCGAAATGTCCGCCTGAGACTCTAGTGCAAGCCGATACTCTCAAGCCGTGGCAGCACCGGAGAAGGAGCCGAAGGCGCCGCGGGCTCGGATGACTGGCACCGAGCGCCGGCGCCAGCTGATCGACGTGGCCCGAACCCTGTTCGCCGAGCGCGGTTACGAAGGCACCTCGATCGAGGAGATCGCCCAGCGCGCCAACGTCTCCAAGCCCGTGGTCTACGAGCACTTCGGCGGCAAAGAGGGCCTGTACGCCGTGGTCGTCGACCGCGAGATGTCGGCATTGCTCGACGGCATCACGTCGTCGCTGACCAACAACCGCTCCCGGGTGCGCGTCGAGCGGGTGGCCCTGGCGCTGCTGACCTACGTCGAGGAACGCACCGACGGCTTCCGCATCCTGATTCGCGACTCGCCGGCCGCGATCAGCACCGGTACCTACTCCAGCCTGCTCAACGACGCCGTCGGCCAGGTGTCTTCGATCCTGGCCGGCGACTTCGCCCGCCGCGGATTGGACCCCGGGCTGGCCCCGCTCTATGCCCAGGCTTTGGTCGGTTCGGTGTCGATGACCGCGCAATGGTGGCTGGACACCCGGGAGCCGAAGAAGGAAATGGTCGCCGCCCATCTGGTGAACCTGATGTGGAACGGGCTGACCCATCTGGAAGCCGATCCCCAGTTGGAAGGCGAATAGCGGCGAAAAGCTGCGATAATGCATCGAACGTCGCACAGAGCTGTCGGGGGCTGACAGGAGGGGACGACGCAGTGGTCGGCAATGGGGAGATTTTCGACCAGATCAGGGCTCGGCTGATGGCCGCCGAGCGGCTCGAGGACGTCCAGCAGGTGGTGAAGGTTGCCGCGCGCCGGCTCGCCGATGCGCACGGTGCGACCTTCGTGCTGCTGGACCACGATATGTGTTACTACGCGGACGAGGATTCGATGAGTCCGCTGTGGAAGGGACAACGCTTCCCGGTCTCGGACTGCATCAGCGGCTGGGCGATGATCCACCGCGCGGCGGTGACGATCCCCGACACGCGACGGGACCTTCGTATCCCGCAGGAGGCCTACCGCCCGACGTTCGTGCGCAGCCTGGTCATGGTTCCGATGCTGGGGCCCGATCCGGTGGGTGCGATCGGGGTGTATTGGGCACGGCCAGGCCAGCCGGACCCCAGCGTCGTCGAGTCGCTGCAACGCCTGGCCCGCCTCGCCGTAGTGGCGCTGGAGCGCTTCCCCGAGGGCATTCCCGAACCCGGTTTCAAGGTCGCCAGCCTCAGGGCGGCCAGCGGCGAATAGCCGCGGCGCGACCTGCGTCACAGCGGACGGGCGAATCGCGGCCCGCCGCAACGTCTTCGGTGGTCTTGCCTAGAATGGGGGGATCATGACCGCACCGGGGCACCAGTATGTCCAGACCCCGATCGCGGGGCTGGTGGATTTGGCGCTGACGGCGCCGGAGTTCGTCCAACTCACCGAGCGCGCCGCCGAACGTCCGGCAGAACTCACCCTGGTCGGACCGGCGAGTTCGCAGCTGTACACCGCGTGCGCGCTGGCCCGGGGCGGCCCGCTGCTGGTGGTCACCGCGACCGGCCGGGTGGCCGACGACCTGACCGCCGAGCTGCGCGGTGTCTTCGGTGACGCCGCGGCGATGTTCCCGTCCTGGGAGACGCTGCCGCACGAGCGGCTGTCGCCCGGCGTGGACACCGTCGGCGCGCGGCTGATGCTGCTGCGCCGGCTGGCCCACCCCGACGATGCCCGGCTGGGTCCACCGCTGCGCGTGGTGGTCACCACGGTGCGCTCGTTGCTGCAGCCGATGGCGCCTGACGTGGCCGACATCGAGCCGGTGACCTTGGTACCCGGCGCCGAGTTCGACTTCGATCAGCTGATCGCGCGGCTGGTCGAATTGGCCTACACCCGGGTCGACATGGTCGGCAAGCGTGGCGAATTCGCCGTTCGCGGCGGCATTCTGGACCTGTTCCCGCCAACCGCCGAGCACCCGGTTCGTGTCGAGTTCTGGGGTGACGAAGTCAGCGAGATGCGGATGTTCTCGGTGGCCGACCAGCGCTCGATCCCCGAGATCGACGTCGACGCCGTGATCGCGGTGCCGTGCCGCGAGCTGCTGCTCACCGACGAGGTCCGCACGCACGCCGCCGCACTGCTCGCCGGCCGGCCGCGGGGCGAGGACAACCAGGTCAGCGGCAGCGTCGGCGACATGCTGGCCAAGCTGGCCGAGGGCATTCCCGTCGACGGGATGGAAGCGCTGCAGCCGGTGCTGCGGCCCGACGAGCTGACTCTGCTCATCGATCACCTGCCCGATGGCACCCCGCTGCTGGTGTGCGACCCGGAGAAGGTGCGCACCCGCGCGGCCGACCTGATCAAGACCGGCCGGGAATTCCTCGAGGCGTCCTGGTCGGTGGCCGCGATCGGCGGGGACGCCCCGATCGACGTCGAAGAACTCGGCGGGTCCGGGTTCCGAGAGCTCGACGAGGTGCGCGAGGCTGCCCGCGCCGCCGGCCACCCGTGGTGGACGTTGAGCCAGCTCGCCGCCGAGGACGCCACCGAACTCGACGTGCGGCCGGCGCCGTCAGCGCGGGGGCAGCAGAGCAACGTCGACGAGATCTTCGCGATGCTGCGCGCCCACGTCCTCACCGGCGGCAACGCCGCAGTCGTGGCGCCGGGCACCGGTACCGCGCACCGGGTCGTCGAGCAGCTCGGCGAGCGGGATACGCCGGCCGCCATGCTCGAATCCGGCCAGGCCCCCAAGCCGGGTGTGGTCGGCGTGCTCAAGGGTCCGCTGCACGACGGCATCATCGTGCCCGGCGCCAATCTGGTGGTGATCACCGAGACCGACCTCACCGGCAACCGGGTGACCGCCACCGAAGGCAAGCGGCTGGCCGCCAAACGCCGCAACACCGTCGACCCGCTGGCGCTGACCGCCGGTGATCTGGTGGTGCACGACCAGCACGGCATCGGCCGGTTCGTCGAGATGGTCGAGCGCACGGTCGGTGGGGCGCGCCGCGAATACCTGGTGCTGGAGTACGCCTCGGCCAAGCGCGGTGGCGGCTCGGACAAGCTGTTCGTGCCGATGGACTCCCTGGATCAGCTGTCCCGCTATGTCGGCGGCCAGGAACCCAGCCTGAGCAAGCTCGGCGGCAGCGACTGGACGAACACGAAAACCAAGGCGCGCAAGGCGGTTCGCGAAATCGCCAGCGAGCTGGTCACGCTCTACGCCAAGCGCCAGGCCGCCCCCGGGCACGCCTTCGGCCCGGACACCCCGTGGCAGGCCGAGATGGAGGACGCGTTCGGCTTCACCGAGACCATCGACCAGCTGACCGCCATCCACGAGGTCAAGAGCGATATGGAAAAGCCGGTCCCGATGGACCGGGTGATCTGCGGTGACGTCGGCTACGGCAAGACCGAGATCGCGGTGCGGGCGGCGTTCAAGGCCGTGCAGGACGGCAAGCAGGTTGCGGTCCTGGTGCCCACCACACTGCTGGCCGACCAGCATCTGCAGACGTTCACCGCGCGGATGGCCGGGTTCCCGGTAACCGTGAAAGGCCTGTCGCGGTTCACCGATCCCGCCGAATCGCGCGCGGTCGTCGAAGGGATGGCCGACGGCAGCGTCGACATCGTGATCGGCACGCACCGGCTGCTGCAGACCGCGGTGCGCTGGAAGGACCTCGGCCTCGTGGTGGTCGACGAGGAACAGCGTTTCGGTGTGGAGCACAAGGAACACATCAAGAGCCTGCGCACCCACGTCGACGTGCTGACGATGAGCGCCACCCCGATCCCACGGACGCTGGAGATGAGCCTGGCCGGCATCCGGGAGATGTCGACCATCCTCACCCCGCCCGAGGAGCGCTACCCGGTGCTGACCTACGTCGGCGGGCACGACGACAAGCAGGTCGCCGCCGCGCTGCGCCGCGAGCTCCTGCGCGACGGGCAGGCGTTCTACATCCACAACCGGGTCGCCAGCATCGACAACGCGGCCGCGCGCGTGCGTCAGCTGGTGCCCGAGGCGCGAGTGGTGGTCGCGCACGGCCAGATGCCCGAAGAGCTGTTGGAGCGCACGGTCGAAGGGTTCTGGAACCGGGAGTACGACATCCTGGTCTGCACCACGATCGTCGAGACCGGCCTGGACATCTCGAATGCCAACACGCTCATCGTCGAACGCGCCGACACCTTCGGCCTGTCCCAGCTCCACCAGCTGCGCGGGCGCGTCGGCCGCAGCCGTGAGCGCGGCTATGCCTACTTCCTGTACCCCAAGGAGATGCCGCTCACCGAGACCGCCTACGACCGGCTGGCGACCATCGCGCAGAACAACGAACTCGGTGCGGGTATGGCAGTGGCGTTGAAAGACTTGGAGATTCGCGGCGCGGGCAATGTGCTCGGTGTCGAGCAGTCCGGTCACGTCGCCGGCGTCGGATTCGACCTGTATGTCCGGCTGGTGGGCGAGGCGGTTGAGGCGTATCGGGCCGCGGCCGACGGAAAGATGGTCACCACCGCCGAAGAACCCAAGGATGTGCGCATCGACCTGCCGGTCGACGCCCATCTGCCGCCGGACTATATCGCGAGTGACCGCCTGCGGCTGGAGGCCTATCGCAGGCTGGCCGCCGCGGCCGACGATGCGGGCATCGCGTCGGTGGTGGAGGAGCTGACCGACCGCTACGGTCCGCTGCCCGAGCCCGCCCAGCGCCTGCTGGCGGTGGCGCGGCTGCGGCTGCTGTGCCGCGGCTACGGGGTGACCGAGGTGGCCGCCACCGGAAGTGGTTCTGCCACAACGATTCGTGTGTCGCCGATGACGCTTCCCGATTCGGCGCAGCTGCGCCTGAAGCGGGTGTATCCCGGCGCCGGCTATCGCGCGACGACCTCGACGGTGACGGTGCCGATTCCCCGATCGGGCGGCGGGGTCGGCGCCCCGCGGATCCGGGACCTGGAACTGGTGCAGATGGTCGCCGATCTGCTTCTCGCACTTGACGGACAGCCGCACGGCGAGCTTGATATAACGACGCATCTACCGGCCGGCGCGCAGAAGGGAGAGCGGTGACCGTCATCCTGGTCGATCCGCGCCGCCCGTCAATGGTGCCCGTCGATGCGGTCGAACTGCTCGGCGGCGATGTGCAATACACCGAGGAGATGCCGGTCAAAGTGCCGTGGTCGCTGCCATCGGCGCGGCCGGTCTTCACCGGCGAGGACGCTCCGGTGCTGCTCTCCTCCGATCGTCAGCACCCCGAGGTGCGGGCCCGGTTGGCCGCCGGGGAGCGGCTGATCGCCGCACCGGATCCGCAGCCCGGTGAGCGGCTGGTCGATGCGGTGGCGATCATGGACAAGCTGCGCACCGCAGGCCCGTGGGAGAGCGAACAGACCCACGACTCGCTGCGGCGTTACCTGCTCGAGGAGACCTACGAGCTGTTCGACGCGGTCCGCGGCGGCGACCTCCACGAGTTGCGCGACGAGCTCGGAGATGTGTTGCTGCAGGTGCTGTTTCACGCCCGGATCGCCGAAGAGGCGTCGCACAAGGCGTTCACCATCGACGATGTCGCCGACGCGTTGGTGCGTAAGCTCGGCCACCGGGTGCCCGCGGTGTTGGCCGGCGAGTCGATCTCGCTGGAGGACCAGCTCGCCCAGTGGGAGGAACGCAAGGCGCTCGAGACGAGCAAACGCGTGTCCTGCGTCGACGAGGTCCCGACCGGCCAGCCCGCTCTTGCGTTGGCGCAGAAGGTGATTGCGCGGGTGCTGAACGCCGGGCTACCCGCGGAGTTCATCCCGGCGTCGATCGTGACGGTCACGGTGGCGGCCGAGAAGGATGCCGAAAACGAGCTGCGCACCGAGGTTCTGGTGTTCATGGACACCGTGCGCGCCGTCGAACGCGCGATCGCGGCGAACCGGCGTGACGCCGATGTGCCCAGCCAGCTCGACGTGGCCGCGCCGCTGGGTGCGGTCAGCGCCGACGAGTGGCGCAGGCATTGGCCTGCCCTAATCGATGAGCCGGCCGGCGAACCACTTGAGCTGCCGCTGGTGCCCGACGTGGTGTCCGGGGACGACGACCTGCTCGACGATGTCGACATCGTGCTCGTGGACTCGGGCGACGAAGGATTCGACGTGCCCGAACTCGCGGTCGACGACGTCGATCTGGACGAGCCGGCCGATCAGCCGAACAGCGTCGAACCCCAGTAGTCGCCGTCGTGCAGGCCCGGCGGGATGGCGAAGATCGCGCTGCCGTTGTGGGTGATGTACTCGTTGAGCGCGTCACGGCGAGCCAGTTCCATCTGCATGGGGATGAACTGAGTCGCCGGGTTGCGCACGAACGCGATGAAGAACAGCCCGGCGTCCAGATGCCCGAACCCGTCTGACCCGTCGGTGAAGTTGTAGCCGCGGCGCAGGATCCGGATGCCGTTGAGGTGCTGATGCGATGCCAGCCGCACGTGGGCGTCGACGTCGATCAGCGGGGTGTTCTTGTCGTCGACGATGTCGAGGTTGAGCTCCTCGAACTCCTGCTTGAGCCCGTTCGGCGCGCCGGTGCCCTTCTGCCGGCCGATCACCCGTTCCTGCTCGAGAAGTGTTGTGCGGTCCCAGGATTCGATGCGCATCCGGATTCGGCGGCTGATCATGTAGCTGCCGCCGGTCATCCAGTCCGGTCCGTCGCCCTTTTCCACCCACACCTGGTCGCGCAGGGTATCGGTGTCCTCGGCCTTGATGTTGTTGGTTCCGTCCTTGAACCCGAACAGGTTTCGCGGGGTGGCCTGCTCACGGGTGGTCGACGAGGTGCGGCCGAAGCCCAGCTGGGAGTAGCGCACCGCCACCGTGCCGAACCCGACCCGGGCCAGGTTGCGGATGGCGTGCACCGCGACCTGGGGGTCGTTCGCGCAGGCCTGGACGACGATGTCGCCACCGCAGCGGGCGGGGTCCATCGTCTCGTTGGGGAACTTCGGCAGGTTCTCCAGCAGCGCGGGCTTCTGGCCGGCAATGCCGAAGCGGTCCTTGCCATCCTTGAGGAAGAACGACGGGCCGAACCCGATGGTGAGCGTCAGCTGCGAGGCGGGCAGACCCAGTGCCTCACCGGTATCTGACGGCGGGGCATAGGGATTGAGTCCGACGGCCCCGTCGTGGACGGTCTCGTGGCCCTCGGTCATCCGCTCGGCCATGCCCGTCCACTCTTTGAGCATGGCGACGAGATCGGCCTTGGATTCGGTCGTGACGTCGAATGTCGCGAAGTGCATCCGGTCCTGGGCCGGGGTGACGATCCCGGCCTGGTGTTCACCGCGGAACGGCACCGGCTTGTCCATGCCGCCGAGGTGTGTGTCGGCCGCCGAGGCCCGCCCGGCCAGCGCCCCGGCGCCGGCCGCGCCGACCACCGCGGCGGTCACGCCGGCCGCACCGAACAGTTTGCGTCGAGACAGACCTGGCGCAACAGGCCGAGTCGGTTGTTCCACCTTCGCCTCGTCCGGATTACTGGGGAGCGATGACACCCTGCACCTGGCTCACATTCTTGCTCAGCGCGTCGATCGCGCGTGAAAGTTCTTGGCGCTGAGGTTCGGTCACCGTGTCGTAGAGCACGAACCCGTCACCCTTGCGGTACTTGGCCAGCAATGCCTCGACATCGGCGAAGCCCTTGTCGACCTGCTTGCCCAGCTCGGCATTGCGGCTGTCCAGGATCGGGCGGACCGAGGCCACCGCGGTCTGCGAACCCTGGACGTTGGCGTCGAAATCCCACAGGTCGGTGTGGCTGAAGATGTCCTCTTCACCGCTGATCTTGCTTGCCGCGATCTCGTCGAGCAGACCCTGTGCGCCACCGGCGATCTGGGTGGAGTCGATGGTCCAGTCCGGGGCCTTGACGCCGTCGTTGAGCTCCTTGACGTCGGCCATCAGCTGGTCGGCCAGGGCGCCGGCGTCGGGCTGCAGGCCGGTGACCCACAGCTGCTTCTCCAGCGCGTGGAAGCCGGTCCACTTCTGGCCGGGCTCCAGATCGGCCTCACGAAGGTCGATGCGCGGGTCGAGGTCGTTGGGGAACGACTCGGCCACCGGCTCGATGCGCTCGTAGTAGGTGCGCGCGATCGGGTACTGCGCCTTGGCCGCCGCGACGTCACCCTTCTTGACGGCGTCGACGAACACCTGGGTGGCCGGGATCAGGGCGTCGGTCTGGCTGTTGACGTAGCGCTTGTAGCTTTCGCTGGCTTCCTTGAACTCGCCCTTTTCGTCGACCGCGACGGCGTTACCGGTCACGGTGAAATCGTTGCGGATGCCGTCGCCGATCATGCCGGGCTTGCACGCCGTCTTGTAGGTGCCGGGCTCGGCGAGCTGGACGACCAGCTTGCGCTGCAGTCCGGGGGAGATGTTCTCGACCTCACCCATCACCCGCTCGCCCTCGCCGTACACGTAGAACTCGGTGACCTTGGTGCCGTTGTTGGTGATGACGAACGTGCTCGGCCCGGTGGCGGCCTGCGTGCCCGACAGCTTGCACTCGGTGTCGGAGGCGTTGACGGTGATCTCGGACGCCGCCTTGGTGCTCGAATCCGCGGACTTGGTCTCCTTGGCGGTGCAGGCAGCCATGGAAACGCCGGCCAGGATCGCCGCGGCGGCGGCAGTACCGGTCTTGATGCCGTGGGTGAGCGTCACTGATTGGACCTTTCGGAGAGGGTGGTGTGCGCCGAGTCTTCGGCAGCACTGTCGGTGGAAACGTCGGGCGCCGGCTTGGGCGCGAACGTGGTGGGGCGCAGGAACAGCGCCAGCACGATGACGATGTAGGCCAGCCAGCAGATCAGCTGAAGCACCGTCGGGGTGGGGGTGATGTTGAAGATGCCCTGGATGATCTCGCCGTACCAGGCTGACCAGTGTTCCGAGCTGATGTCGAAGGCTTTGGAGCCCAGGCCGGGCAGCCAGCCCACGGTCTGCAGCGCGCCGATGCCGTACGACAGGACACCCGCGGCGACCAGGATCAGGAAGACGCCGGTGTACTTGAAGAACTTGGACAGGTTGATCCGCACCGCGCCGGCGTACATGCCGCAGGCGATCGCAGCCGCCACCAGCACGCCGATCAGCAACCCGAGCAGCGGCCAGGAGGTCTCGGCTTCGGCGAAGCCGACCATGAACAACGCGGTCTCGACGCCCTCCCGGCCCACGGCCAGGAACGCCAGCGCGAAGACGGCGAACGCGCCCGTCTCGAGAGCTTTCGACATCCCGGCCCGCAGCTCACCGGACATGCTGGCCGACGCCTTACGCATCCACAGCACCATCGAGGTGACGATCACGACGGCCACCAGCGAGGCCACTCCGGCGATGGCCTCGGCGGCCAGGCCCGTCACCGTGTAGGCGCCGTACTGAATGGTGAGGAACACGGCGACCGTCATCAGGACCGCCGCACCGACACCGAGCCACACCCACTTGAGCGCGTCGCGACGGTCGGATTTGACCAGGAACGCGATCAGGATCATCACGATGATCCCAGCCTCGAGACCTTCGCGGACGCCGATGAGACCGCTGCCGAACAGCTGGGCGGTGACATTCGGGGCAGCCGCGCTGAATGTTGTCTGGATGCCGGTCGAGATGTCCGCCACGACGGTCATTGGCGAGTCCTACCTAACTTCGGAAAATCCCAGGTAAGCAAGGCTTACCAAACCTAGGTTCGGCTCACCTTAACAGAGCGGAGGTAACGAAGTTATCGCTCCTTGGCATCGGTGGTGGGGACTAAGGACACCGAACGCATGGGACGATGAACGAGGTTCATTGCGTTCGAGGAGTGCTGTGTTGTCAACGCGTTGGCTGCGGGCTGTCGCCGTCATTGCGGCGGCTGCCATGCTGCTGGCCGCGAGCTGTTCGTGGCAGCTCGGGACGCCGATTCCCGACGGTGTGCCACCGCCGCCGGGCGATCCGGTGCCCGCGGTCGACACCCACGCCAAGGGCCGGCCCGCCGACCAATTGCACGACTGGGCGGCGCAGCGCGCACCCGCGTTGGGTATCCCGATCACAGCGTTGGAGGCGTACGCCTACGCCGCGCGGGTGGCCGAGGTGGAGAACCCCAACTGCCATCTGGCCTGGACGACGCTTGCCGGGATCGGCATGGTCGAAAGCCACCACGGCACCTACCGGGACGCGATCGTCGCGCCCAACGGGGACGTCAGCCCCCCGATCCGCGGCGTGCACCTCGACGGGACCAACGGCAACCTCGAGATCATCGACGAGGATCCGACCGTGGCCAACGACGAACCCGCGTATGCCCGGGCGATGGGGCCCATGCAGTTCATCCCGGAGACCTGGCGGCTCTACGGCGTCGACGCCAACAACGACGGAGTGATCAGCCCGGACAACATCGACGACGCCGCGCTGTCGGCGGCGGGGTATCTGTGCTTCCGCGGCAAGGACCTGGCGTCACCGCGAGGCTGGATGAACGCGTTGCACGCCTACAACCACTCCGACCAGTACGCCCGCACCGTCCGGGACTGGGCGACGGCGTACGCCCAGGGCCATGCGCTCTAACCCAAGCTCCAAGCGGCTTCCGCACCGTTGACCATCTAGGCTATTCGTCGCACACCTCGACGCTAAGGAGACAGCCAAGTGCCCATCATCGAGCAGGTCGCGGCCCGCGAGATTCTCGACTCCCGCGGCAACCCGACCGTCGAGGTCGAGGTGGCCCTGATCGACGGCACCTTCGCCCGTGCCGCTGTCCCGTCCGGCGCGTCGACCGGCGAGCACGAAGCCGTCGAGCTGCGCGATGGCGCCGCCCGCTACGGCGGTAAGGGCGTGGAGAAGGCCGTCGAGGCGGTACTCGACGAGATCGCTCCGGCCGTCATCGGACTGTCCGCCGACGATCAGCGGCTGGTCGACCAGGCGCTGCTCGACCTGGACGGCACCCCCGACAAGTCGCGGCTGGGCGCCAACGCGATCCTCGGCGTCTCGCTGGCGGTGGCCAAGGCTGCCGCCGACAGTGCCGGGCTCCCGTTGTTCCGTTACCTCGGCGGGCCCAACGCGCACATCCTGCCGGTGCCGATGATGAACATCATCAACGGCGGCGCGCACGCCGACACCGGCGTCGATGTCCAGGAGTTCATGATCGCCCCGATCGGCGCGCCGAGCTTCAAGGAGGCGCTGCGCTGGGGTGCCGAGGTCTACCACTCGCTGAAGTCGGTGCTCAAGAAGCAGGGTTTGTCCACGGGGCTGGGCGACGAGGGCGGCTTCGCCCCCGACCTGCCCGGCACCAAGGCCGCGCTGGATCTGATCGGCACCGCGATCGAGGGAGCCGGTCTCAAGGTCGGCACCGAGGTGGCGCTGGCCCTCGATGTCGCGGCCACCGAATTCTTCACCGCCGGAACGGGTTACGCCTTCGAGAAGGAGACTCGCACGGCCGCGCAGATGGCGGAGTTCTACGCCGGATTGCTCGACTCCTACCCGTTGGTCTCGATCGAGGACCCGCTGTCCGAGGACGACTGGGACGGCTGGATCGAGCTCACCACCGCGATCGGCGACCGGGTGCAGCTGGTCGGCGACGACCTGTTCGTCACCAACCCCGAGCGGCTCGAGGAAGGTATCGAGCGAGGTGCGGGCAACGCACTTCTGGTGAAGGTGAACCAGATCGGCACGCTGACCGAGACGCTCGACGCCGTCGCGCTGGCCCACAACAGCGGCTACCGCACGATGATGAGCCACCGCAGCGGCGAGACCGAGGACACCACGATCGCCGATCTGGCGGTGGCTGTCGGCAGCGGTCAGATCAAGACCGGCGCTCCGGCCCGTAGCGAGCGGGTGGCCAAGTACAACCAGCTGCTTCGTATCGAGGAGGCGCTCGGCGACGCCGCGCGCTACGCAGGCGATCTGGCCTTCCCGCGGTTCGCGGTCGGCGAGTAGGCGCCGCGTAGGACGTCATTGTGGCGGAAAGCAAGCGGCCCGACTCGAAGCGACGCTCCCCGGCCTCCCGGCCGGGGGGTTCGGGTCGAGTCCGCTCGCGCACGTCACCCGTGGCCAAGCCGAAACCCGCTGAGGCGCGCACGGTCGCGGAGCCGGTGAGCGTCATCGAGCCGATCAGGCGTGCGGTCGCGGAGGCGGTGGAGCAGCAGAGCGAACAGCGGCTGGGTTTCACCGCACGCCGCGCGGCGATCTTGGCGGCACTGGTCTGCGTGCTCACGCTGACCATCGCCGGACCGGTTCGCACATATTTCGCCCAGCGCACCGAGATGAAGCAACTGCACGCCTCCGAAGAGGCGCTGCGCAAGCAGATCGCCGACCTGGAGTCGCAGAAGACCAAGCTCGGCGATCCGGTGTACATCGCCGCGCAGGCCCGCGAGCGGCTGGGATTCGTTATGCCAGGCGACATTCCGTACCAGGTGCAGCTGCCTGCGGGCGCCGCCGTCACCACCGACACCGGCCCGCAGGCGACGGCGGTGCGCAACACCGACCCGTGGTACACCTCGTTGTGGCACACCATCGCCGATACCCCGCACGGCCCTCCGCCGGTGGCTCCCGCCGTCGACCCGGCCCAACCGGAGGCGCCGCCGCCTGATCCCGGCGCTCCACCACCGGCGCCCGGTGGTTGATCCCGCCGATCTCGACGCGGTAGCGCGGCAGCTGGGGCGCGAGCCGCGCGGCGTCCTGGAGATCGCCTATCGCTGCCCCAATGGTGAACCGGCCGTGGTCAAGACCGCCCCGCGGCTGCCCGACGGCACCCCGTTCCCGACGCTGTACTACCTCACTCATCCGGCGCTGACCGCCGCCGCGAGCAGGCTGGAATCCGACGGGCTGATGCGGGAGATGAGTGAACGGCTGCAACAGGATTCGGAGGTGGCCGAGGCCTACCGCCGGGCCCACGAGTCGTATCTGGCCGAGCGGGATGCGATCGAGCCGCTGGGGACGACGTTCTCGGGCGGTGGCATGCCCGACCGGATCAAGTGCCTGCACGTGTTGATCGCCCATTCGCTGGCGAAAGGGCCGGGTGTCAACCCGTTCGGCGACGAGGCGTTGGCGGTGCTGGCCGTCGAGCCCGGGATGGCGGGAATTCTGGACAAGGGGGAGTGGACATCAACGTAGAGACCAACCGGGTGGCGGCCGTCGACTGCGGCACCAACTCCATCCGGCTGCTGATCGCCGACATGGCCGGCGGGCGCCTGCACGATGTCCACCGGGAGATGCGCATCGTGCGACTCGGCCAAGGTGTTGACGCCACAGGGCAATTCGCGCCCGACGCGCTGGCTCGCACCCGGGCGGCACTGGCCGACTACGCCGCGCTGATGAAACGTTTCGACGTCGCCAAGGTGCGCATGGTGGCGACGTCGGCGACCCGCGACGCGTCCAACCGCGACGAGTTCTTCGCGATGACCGCCGAGGTGCTGGATCCCGCGGTTCCCGGCGCGATCGCCGAGGTGATCAGCGGGCAGGAGGAGGCCGAGCTGTCGTTCAACGGTGCGGTCGGTGAACTCGACAGTGCCGCAGCACCATTCGTGGTGGTCGATCTCGGTGGCGGCTCCACCGAAGTGGTGCTGGGTGACGGCGGCGGTGTGCACGCCAGCTTCTCGGCGGATATCGGCTGCGTGCGGCTCACCGAGCGCTGCCTGCATTCGGATCCGCCGACGGCCGCGGAGGTGGCCGCCGCGCGAGAGGTGGTGCGGGAACGCCTTGGTGAGGCGTTGCGAGTGGTCCCGGTGGACCAGGCCACAACCTGGGTTGGCGTGGCGGGAACCTTCACCACGCTCGCGGCGCTGGCCCAGCACATGACCGTCTACGACCCCGACGCCATCCACCTGTCGCGCGTCGGTTTCGGCGATCTGCTCGCCGTGTGTGAGCAGCTCATCGGGATGACGCGCAAGCAGCGCGCGGCGTTGGGTCCGATGCACGAGGGCCGCGTCGACGTCATCGGTGGCGGTTCGATCGTCGTCGAAGAATTGGCGGATGCGCTGGGGCAGCGGGCCGGTATCACCGAATTGGTGGTCAGCGAGCACGACATCCTGGACGGGATCGCGCTGTCGATCGCCTGAGCGTCACTCCTCGGGATCGATCAACGGCTCACCGTCGGCGCCGGTCGGAACCCGGCTGCCCGCCAGCGTGAGGCCGAGCACCGTCATCACCACGCCGATCGAGAGATGCAACCAGTTGTCGGCATTGTTGAGCGGCAAGATATTTGGCAGCGCGGATGGATCGGCCAGCAGTCCGTACACCCACAGCCCGAGGTAGATCAGGCCGCCGCCGATGAGGTAGGCGCGGGCACATGCGAACGTGCGGGCGAGCAGCAGGCCGGCCACACCGAAAACCAGGTGCGCCACGTTGTGCAGCACCGACATCCTGAATACCCCGAACAGTTCACCCCGGACCGTCAGGCCGGGGATGAATCCGGCGATCGCGATCAAGACGAATGCCGCAGCGACCAGCA
This sequence comes from Mycobacterium sp. BK086, assembly GCA_004362315.1. Classification (GTDB taxonomy): domain Bacteria; phylum Actinomycetota; class Actinomycetes; order Mycobacteriales; family Mycobacteriaceae; genus Mycobacterium. Next base: position 1,960,925 of record SNWL01000003.1, on the reverse strand, counting down.
ACGCGGCAACCTGGACTGCCAGCAGGCCTACCCGGGGTCGCTGGAGCCAGCCGATATGGGTGGTCTCCATGGCCGTTGGCATACCCGTCAATTCCGGCGGTCAACCCGGGACGTGCATGGAAATTCGGGGTTAAAGCTTGACCTTGCAGCCGCTGCCGATGTTGTGACAGTGATGGCCGCCGTCGCAGGCGTTACAGCGACACGTACAACCACCGGTGTGTTTGGGCTCGTTCATGACAGATCATCTCCTTCGCCCTGATGGCCTCACGATAGTTCGCGGCATCCGGCGTGTCAGGGAGTCGGTGGATCTGCGCGGCCTTTATCGCGAGGGCCTGATCAGAACCGGATCAAGCCTCGGATGTTCACCCCGGCGTGCATGTCGGCGTAGCCCTGGTTGACCTCTTCGAGGGTGTATTCGCGGGTGACGAGCTCGTCGAGCTTCAACTGGCCATCCCGGTGCAGATCGAGCAGTCGCGGGATGTCGCGCCGCGGGTTGGAGGATCCGAACAGCGATCCGCGAACCTGCTTTTCGTACAGCGTGAGATCGAAGAGCGACATGTCCACGGTTGTGTCGGTCGGATGCGGAATCGCCGTCATCACCACCCGGCCCCGCTTGCCGACGAGACTCAAGCCGTGTGCCACGTAGGCGCCCTCCGCGGAATCGGTTGTCACCACGCATACATCGGCCATCGCCCCACGAGTCAGATCGGTCACGAGCGCTTGCGCTTCTTCCAGACTGGCGGCCGTGTGTGTTGCGCCGAACTCCAGTGACCGGCTGCGCTTGTACTCGATCGGGTCGAGGGCGACGATCACCCGGGCACCGGCGATCCGGGCACCCTGTATCGCGTTCATGCCGATACCGCCGACACCCATGACCACCACGGTGTCGCCGTCACGAGTTTCGCCGGTGCGCACGGCGCTACCGTAACCGGTGGTGACGCCGCAGCCGACCAGTGCGGCGGTGTCCAACGCGATCGCCGGATCCACCTTGACCACCGAGGACACCGGAACCACCGTGTACTCCGAAAACGTTCCCAGCACACACATCTGGCCCAGTCCCTGACCTCTGGCGTGGAAACGGAACGTGCCGTCCAGTTGCGGACCGGCGATGATCGCCGCGCCCAGGACGCAGAGGTTGCTCATCCCGCGTGCGCACGGCTCACAGCGACCGCACGCCGGAATGAAGCTCAGTACCACCGGGTCACCTTCAGTGACTTCCTTGACGCCAGGTCCGACCTCGACGATCACCCCGGCGCCCTCGTGACCACCGACGACCGGAAGCTGCATGGGCATGTCGCCGGTGACCAGGTGGTCATCGGAGTGGCACAGGCCGCTGGCGGTCAACTTGACCAATACCTCGTTCTCCTTGGGCCCGTCGAGATCGACTTCCTCGACTTCCCACTTCTGATGCAATCCCCACAGCACTGCGGCCTTGGTCTTCATGTTCTTGTCGTCTCCTTGTGTCTCAGCGCTTTTCCGGTGTCCAGGTCGCCGGCAGGCTGTTGATGCCGTTGATGAAGTTGGCGATCTGAAACTCGGGATTGGGTGCGGAAATGTCCGGGATGCGGGTGTACACCTCCGTCAGCAACGAACGCAGCATCGTTCGTGCCAGCGCCCCGCCGAGACAGAAGTGCGGGCCTCCGCCACCGAATGCGATGTGCGGATTGGGGTTACGCAGGATGTCGAATGTGAACGGGGCGGTGAAGACGTCTTCGTCGCGATTGCCGGAGATGTACCACAACACGACTTTGTCGCCGGCCTTGATCTGCGAGCCGCGCACGGTGACGTCCTGGGTTGCGGTGCGCCGCATGTGCAGCAGCGGCGAGGACCACCGCAGCACCTCCTCGACAGCGGTATCGATCCGTCCCTCGATGTCCTCGATGAGCAGTGCCTTCTGATCCGGAAAACGAGAGAAGGCGTAGATGGCGTGGGCCGAGGCGTGCCGGGTGGTGTCGTTAGAGGCGACCGCCAGCAGGACGAAGAACGCCTTGAGTTCGTCATCGGTCATCTTCTTGCCGTCGAACTCGGCCTGCACCATCCAGGTCAGCAGATCCTCGCCGGGGTTGGCTCGACGCTGGGGGATGAGTTCCCCGGCCACCGCGTGCAGGTCCATGACCGCGCCCATGAACAGTTCCAGCTCGCTCTGGTCACCGCGAACGCGCGGATCCGTCCAGCCCAGCAGGCGCTGGGCGGCGTTGGTGGCCTTGTAAAGGATCTCGCCTTCGGGCAGACCGAAGAAGCTGCCGAAGATGCGCGCGGGCAACTTCACCGACACGAGTTCGACGAAGTCGCCCTCGCCGAGGTGGGCCATCTCGGTGACCAGATCCCGTGCGTGGCCGCGGATCCAGCCCTCGAGGCGGCGCATGTTCTTCGGCTTGAACGCGTCCATCGTGATGCCGCGCAATTGGGCGTGGCGCGGCGCATCCATCGCGATGAAGGACTGGGCGACCTCGATCGCCTCGGGGGCGAAGTCCTCCATCGTGATGCCCTGTGCGGAGGAGAAGATCTCCGGATGCCGGCTGGCCATCCGGATGTCCTCCTGCTTGGTCAGCGACCAGAAGCCTTTGGTGTTGAGCTCCGGGGGCAGCAGGTCGGACTCGGCCGGCCGGCTCCAGGGCACCGGGTTCTCCTTGCGCAGGACCGCGAAGGCCTGATCGCGTTCGTCGGGATGCATCGTCCAGAACGACCGGGCACTGAGGTCGATGTCACCGTGGGTGGTGTCGGGCAGGGCTGTCGTCATGGCTGTCCTTTCCAGTCCACGCCGGGACAGCACTGACCTGTGGTGCGCGTCACTGCGGCGTTCGAACCCATCGTGTTGGGTGAACCCGGCCTGCGGCACCGGCGTGCGTGCCAATCACTGGCCTGCGCGGGCCAGCATCAGCACATCGCGGTCACCCGACGGGTGCGCGGAACGTCGCCGCCAGGCCGCCGCCGTCGCGCGCAGTGAAGTCGACCCGTCCGCCCATCGCCTCGACGATCTGTTGCACGATCCACAGACCGAGACCGGCGGTGCCCCGCTGACCACCGGCACTGACGTATTTGGCGGTCAATTCACCAAGGCTCTCGGCGGGAATGCCCGGGCCCCGGTCGAGTACCCCGATGACGAGCTCGTCGCCGTCGCGATCGCAGACGACGTCGACCGGCTCGCCCCTGCCGTGCCGGGACGCGTTCTCCATCAGATTCGTCAGCACGCGGCGCAGCCCTTGAGCGTTGATGAGCACGGCACCCACCTCGCCGTTGACGATGAGGCGCAGCCGTGGCGGTGCCAGGCCGACGGCATCGGCGGTGGCCGCGATCAGATCGGCGACGTCGACCCGGCGCACGCGCCCGTCCGAGAAGGTCGGGCGGCGACTCAACGCCACATCGGACAGCGCGTCCAGCATGTCGCGCAGGTGGTGCACATGGCGATCCGCCAACTGCAGGCTGACTTCTTGGTCGGAGCGGGACATCGGTCGCCCCGACGTCAGTGCTGCGGTCAGGGCCTCCAACGAGGCGATGGGGGTGCGGAATTCGTGGACCAGCACCTGCAGCCCGTCCTGCTGTGATTCGTAGGACCGCAGCAGCCGGGCCCGGAGGTCGCGTTCCTCCTCGGCAGCCGCATGCTCGGCCTCGGCCTCCACCAAAGCGCTTATCCGAGAACGATGTTCGCGTTCGGCGAGCGCCGAGAGTCCCGCGGTGATGATGGCGACGAACACCAGGAACAGCGCCGACCAGCCGGCCTGTAGCGCCGGGGAGATGCCGACCGGCGCCGGCGGGGACCAGAGCATCGCCACGGGAACCAGCGCCGCTCCGAGCAGCACCGCCACCACCAGCGTCTCGGTGAACGACAGCCGGGCCGCCGATGCCACGAGCACCAGCACGAGCACCGAGAGGACGGGGCTGTACACACCGCCCGTCAGGCAGATGATCGCCAGGGTGAACGCCCCGTCGAACACGCTGACGAGCCAGGAGTAGCGGGTGCGGCGCACTTCCAGCTGTGGATTCGCCAGCATCACGGCCGCATAGATAAGCGCACCGGTCAGCACCGCAAACGTGATCGGCGCATGGTGGCGAGCCCAGGCGGGACCGATGAGGAGAAGGACGCCGATGGACAGCACCACCACCGTCCGCACCGCGACCACGATCCGGGCCAGGGTGAAGTCGTCCCGGTTGGCCATGCCGGTGACGTGATCGAGCGGTCTCACCCGGCTGACCATAGGGTTGGCACTAGCATCGCGGCAATGAGCGGCATCGTCGGCGGCAAGAAGATCGTCGTCGTGATCGTCGATGACCATGAGCTCTTCGCCCAGGGGTTGGCGCTTCTCCTCACTCGCGAATGGGGAGAGATGTTCAGCGTGGGTGGCCAGACCACATATGTGGAGGAGGCCGCCGACCTGGTCGCGAGCTGCGACGCCGATGTGGCGATCATCGACCTGACCATGCCGCCGTTGGGTGGGGTGGCCGCGATCCGACATGTCAAGGCGCGCCGTCCGGCGACCCGCATTCTGGCGTTGTCGGGAACTGACGATCCGAGCCTGGCGGAGGAGGCTCTGCGGGCGGGGGCCGACGGCTTCCTGCCCAAGACAGCCCGGCCGGAGGCGCTGGCCGGCCCGCTCTGGACTGTCGCCGAAGGTCTGTGCGTTGTGGACCGAACGCTGCTCGATGCGCTGCTGACCAGTAACCGCAAGCCGCCGTCGACATTGCTGGACAGCCTGTCCGACCAGGACCTGCGGCTGTGGACGCTGCTGGCCACCGGAATGGAGACCACCGATATCGCCGCGCGGATGGTGGTGTCGGAACGCACGGCCAAACGGATGGTCGCCGGTCTGCTGCACAAGCTCGGCGTGACGAACCGGATTGCCGCCGCTGCCATGGCCGGTCGCTATCGTTTACTCGACGACCTCGCAGATACCCAGGGGCTCAGTTGATTTCGATCGCCAGCGCCGGACACATCGCAGCGGCTCGTACCGCACGATCCCGCTCGGACTCTGGCGGGTCGGGATCGAGCACCACAACCTGCTCGGCGCCGTCCGGCAGGTCGAACAGTTCGGGTGCGGCCATCAGGCACTGCCCGTGGCCCTCACACAGCTGGTAGTCGACGGTGATGTGCATAGCGTCAGTATCGGCAGCGGTTACGGCTCGGCGGGCGGACCGCGCGAGCCAGTTGTGGCCTGCGCGGGCCAGACCTCAGGCCTCGAAGCGATAACCCATGCCCGCCTCGGTCAGCAGGTGGCGCGGATGTGACGGGTCGTCCTCCAGTTTGCGGCGCAGCTGCGCCAGGTAGACCCGCAGATAGTGGGTCTCCTTGGCATAGGCCGGGCCCCACACCTCTTTGAGCAATTCCTCGCGGCCCACCAGCTTGCCGCGGTTGCGCACCAGCATCTCGAGCATGCCCCACTCGGTGGGGGTCAGGTGTACCTCGGCGCCGTTCTTGACGACCTTCTTGGCGGCCAGATCGACTGTGAACGAATCGGTTTCGACCACGGGCTCGTCGGTCTCCGAGGCCGACGCCGCGCGGCGCACGGCAGCGCGCAGCCTGGCCAGGAATTCGTCCATTCCGAACGGCTTGGTCACGTAGTCGTCGGCGCCGGCGTCCAGAGCGTCGACCTTCTCGGCCGAGTCGGTCCGGGCCGACAACACGATCACCGGTGCGCTCAGCCACCCGCGCAGTCCGCCGAGCACCTCGATCCCGTCCATATCGGGCAGCCCGAGGTCCAGCACGATCACGTCGGGCCGCTGCTCGGCGGCGGCCTTCAACGCGCCGGCACCGGTCGCGGCGGTGATCACCTCGTAGCCGCGCACACTCAGATTGATCCGCAACGCCCGCAGAATCTGCGGCTCGTCGTCGATCACCAGCACCTTGATCTTGCTCACTGGCCGGCCCCCGGAGGTGCGGCGAGGTCGACGATCACGGTGAGGCCGCCGCCGGGGGTGTCGGTGGCCGAGATCGTCCCGCCCATCGCCTCGACGAACCCGCGGGCCACCGAAAGCCCCAGTCCGACACCGTATTTGTTGTTCCGATCGCCAAGGCGCTGGAACGGCTCGAACAGCTGCTCCTCGGTGCCGCGGGGCACCCCGGGGCCTTCGTCGACGACGTTGATCAATATCCGGGTCCCCACCCGGCCCGCGTTGATCCGCACGATCGATTCCGGTGCGTAGCGCAACGCGTTGTCCACCAGGTTGGCCAGCACCCGCTCCAGCAGGCCGGCGTCGGCCAGCGCGACGGCATCCCCGACGTCGACCTTGATTCGGTCCAGCCGCAAGGCGGCGAACCCCGTCGACCCGCGGCTGATGCTCAGCAGTGCGCGCTGCACCACCTCTTCGAGGTACACCCGCTTCAGTTCGGGGCGTACGACACCGGCAGCCAGTCGCGACGAGTCCAGCAGGTTGTCCACCAGTGCGGTCAGCTGGTCGACGGACTCCTCGACGGTGGCCAACAACTCGGCGGTGTCCTCTTCGGAGAACCCGATATCGTCCGAGCGCAGGCTCGACACCGCCGCCTTGGCCGCGGCCAGCGGGGTGCGCAGATCATGGCTGACCGCCGAGAGCAGTGAGCGACGCAGTTCGTCGGCCTTCTCGATGGCCTCGGCCTTGCTGGCCTCGGCGGCCAGCTCCCGCTGACGGACCAGGCCGGCCGCCTGTTTAGCGACCGCGGTGAGCACTCGGCGATCGCGGGCGGGCAGACTGCGCCCCGACATCAGCATCCAGAACTCGTCGTCGCCGACCTCGATCGCGGTGTCCGCGGAATCGACTGTCACACAGGGATCCTTGCCTACGCACGCGACGATCTGCTCGTCGTGTCCGCGCACCCGCAGCACGCTCACCGCGCGCTGGGAGTAGGTTTCCCGCACCCGTTCCAGCAGCGTCGCCAGGTCCGCGCCGCGCAGCACCGAGCCGGCGAACAGGGCCAGCAGTTCGGCTTCCTGGGAGGCGTGTCTGGCCTCGCGCTGCCGGCTGGCCGCCCGGTCGACCAGTACGGCCACCGCGACCGCCAGCATCAGCAGCACGAGCTCGGTGATCGCGGCGTCGGGCTCGGCGATGGTGAACGTGTAGCGCGGCTCGGTCAGGAAGTAATTGAGCAGCAGGCCGGACAGCATCGCCGACAGGACCGCCGGCGCCACACCGCCGAGCAGCGCGACGACCAGCACCCCGACGACGAAAAGCGCGCTCTCGCCGCCGATGGTGAGGTATCGGTCCAAAGCCAGGGCGGTTACCGCGCAGATCACCGAGGGCACGATGACGGCGGCCAGCCAGGAGATCACCCGGCGTTCCCTCGGCGAGGCGGACCGCAGCGAGAACCCGCGCTTGGCCTCCTCGTGGGTGACCATGTGCACGTCGATCTTGCCGGACTGCTGGACGATCGCCGCGCCGATACCCTCGTCGAACACCCGGGCCCACCGGGATCGCCGCGAGGTGCCGATCACCAGCTGTGTCGCGTTCATCTCACGGGCGAAGTCCAGCAACGCTTTTCCGACGTCGTCGCCGACGACGGTGTGCACGGTGGCCCCCACACTGGCGGCCAGCTCACGGACTTTACCCATCTGCGGCGCCGAGACGCCTGACAGTCCGTCACCGCGCACCACGTGCACGATCATCAGCTCGGCACTGGACTTCGAGGCGATCCGGGATGCCCTGCGCACCAACGTCTCCGACTCCGCCCCGCCGGTGACGGCGACGACGACCCGTTCGCGGGCCTCCCACGTCGCGGTGATCTTGTTGTCGGCACGGTATTTGGCCAGGGCGGCGTCGACCTGGTCGGCCAGCCACAGCAGGGCGAGCTCGCGCAGCGCGGTCAGATTGCCCCGGCGGAAGTAGTTGGACAGCGCGGCGTCCACCTTCTCCGGTGCGTAGACGTTGCCGTGAGAAAGCCTGCGCCGCAATGCTTCCGGAGTGATGTCCACCAACTCGATCTGGGAGGCGGCGCGGACGATCTCGTCGGGCACCGTCTCCTGCTGTTCGATACCGGTGATCTGCGCGACGACGTCGTTGAGGCTCTCCAGGTGCTGGACGTTGACCGTGGAGATCACCGAGATGCCCGCGTCGAGCAGTTCTTCGACGTCTTGCCAGCGTTTGGGGTTCTTACTGCCCGGGGTGTTGGTGTGCGCCAGTTCGTCGACCAGGACCACCTGCGGTTTGCGAGCCAGAACGGCGGGCACGTCGAGTTCGGGAAAGCTGCCGCCGCGGTAGTCGATGTAGCGGGGCGCGATGGTTTCGATACCGTCGAGCAACTCGGCGGTCTTCTTGCGGCCGTGCGTCTCCACGACGGCGGCCACCAGATCCGTTCCGCGTTCCAGCCGGCGGTGCGCCTCACCGAGCATCGCGAACGTCTTACCCACGCCCGGTGCGGCGCCGAGGTAAATACGCAACTCGCCTCGCTTCGGCTGGGGGCTCGAGGAGGCGGGCTGCGCTTCACCGCCGCTGGTCACCCGGGGCGGATGGACGGTATCCACACGATCATCATTCACCGGTTCTCAGCTCTTGGCCCCGAACTTCTCGTCCAGCGCAATGTTGAGTTTCAGCACGTTGACCCGTGGTTCGCCGAAGAACCCGAGCGTGCGGCCGTCGGTGTACTGGGCCACCAGGGCCTGGATCTGGTCGGCGCCGACACCGCGGGCCTTGGCCACCCGGGCGATCTGCAGATCGGCATAGGCGGGGGAGATGTTCGGATCCAGGCCGCTGCCGCTGGCGGTCACCGCGTCGGCGGGCACCACAGGAGTGCGCACAGCGCCCTTGACCGGAACGATCTGGCCGACCGCATAATCCTCACCCGGCTTGGCGCACTGCACCTGAACGCCTTCGTAGCTGTCCAGGAACGGACGGGCGGTGGTGTCGCACGGCTCGTTGATGCTGACCACGGTGGTCGGGTGCACCACGGTGCCACTGGCGTCGCGCGGGCCGATGACCGAGAGCACCGCACCCACGCCGCCGCCGGTGCAGAACGGACGGGCGCCGTCGACGCCGTTCAGTTCGCCGATGTCCTTGCTGCGGGTGCAGACCTGGGTCAGCAGGCTCGGCTTGTCAGGAGAGTCGACGATGCTCTCCGGGCCCAAGTTCGACGCGCTGGTCGACAGCGGGTCGTAGCCGTCACCCGCGGCCGAGGGCCTGCTCTGGAAGTACTGCGGCAGCGCGGTGCCCTTGTCATCGGTGAAGGCCTGACCGATCAGGCTGGAGCCCACCGGTTTACCGCCCGACTCGATGATCGAGCCGTTGGCCTTGTCGTTCAGCCCCGGGATCTGGCCGACCAGCCAGATAAACAGCGGATAGCCGATCCCGACGATGACGGTGAGCACCAGCAGCGCACGCAGCGCCGCCCAGTGTTGACGAACGAGAGACGAGAAATTCATGTCACATCCCTGGGAGGAATTGGATGGCGAGGTCGATCAGCTTGATCCCGATGAACGGGGCGATGATCCCGCCGAGGCCGTAGATATAGAGGTTGCGGCTCAGCAGCTTGGACGCGCTGCTCGGGGTGTATCGAACACCCTTGAGCGACAACGGAATCAGCGCGATGATGACCAGCGCGTTGAAGATGACCGCCGACAGGATCGCCGATTGCGGGCTGTGAAGCCGCATGATGTTCAGCAGGTCCAGGCCGGGGAACAGGGCCACGAACATCGCCGGAATGATGGCGAAGTACTTGGCGATGTCGTTGGCGATCGAAAACGTGGTCAGCGCACCGCGGGTGATCAACAGCTGCTTGCCGATTTCGACGATCTCGATGAGCTTCGTCGGGTCGGAGTCCAGATCGACCATGTTGCCGGCCTCTTTGGCCGCCGAGGTGCCGGTGTTCATCGCCACGCCCACATCGGCCTGCGCCAGTGCCGGTGCGTCGTTGGTGCCGTCGCCGGTCATCGCGACGAGCTTGCCGCCGGCCTGCTCCTTTTTGATCAGCGCGAGTTTGTCCTCGGGGGTGGCTTCGGCGAGGAAGTCGTCAACACCGGCTTCGTCGGCAATCGCCTTGGCGGTCAACGGGTTGTCGCCGGTGATCATCACCGTGCGAATGCCCATCTTGCGCATCTCGTCGAAGCGTTCCCGCATGCCCTGCTTGACGACGTCCTTGAGATGGATGACGCCCAGCACTTCCGCTTTGCCATCGGCCACCTGCCCGACCACCAGTGGGGTGCCACCGCCGGCGGAGATCCCGTCGACCAGGGTGCCGAGCTGTGTGGGCACCGTGCCGCCCTGGTCGCGCACCCACTGCGCGACGGTGCTGGCCGCGCCCTTGCGCAGCAGGTGCCCGTTGTCCAGGTCGACACCGGACATCCTGGTGGCGGCGGAGAATTCCACCCAGTGCGCGTTGACCAGCTCACCCGGGGTGCGGGCTCGCAGTCCGAAGTTCGACTTGGCGAACACCACGATCGAGCGACCTTCGGGGGTTTCGTCGGCAAGGCTGGACAGCTGCGCGGAGTCGGCCAGCTGTTCGGGGGAAACCCCCTCCAGCGGAACGAAATCCGACGCCTGCCGGTTGCCAAGCGTGATCGTGCCGGTCTTGTCCAGCAGCAGCGTGTTGACGTCGCCTGCGGCTTCGACGGCGCGGCCGGACATGGCCAGCACGTTGCGTTGCACCAGCCGGTCCATGCCGGCGATGCCGATGGCCGACAGCAGGGCCCCGATGGTCGTCGGGATCAGGCACACCAGCAGCGAGACCATCACGATCCCGGACACCCCGTTGGCGGTCAGCGAAAGCGAGTCCGGCACACCAGGGTTGTTGGCCTTCGAGAAGATCGCCAATGGCTGCAGCGTCGCGACGGCGAAGATGAAGATGATCGTCAGCGCGGCGAGCAGGATGTTCAGCGCGATCTCGTTGGGTGTCTTCTGCCGGTTCGCGCCCTCGACGAGCGCGATCATCCGGTCGATGAAGCTCTCACCAGGCTTCTGGGTGATCTTCACGACGATGCGGTCACTCAGCACGGTGGTGCCGCCCGTCACCGCGGAGCGATCACCGCCGGACTCGCGGATCACCGGTGCGGATTCGCCGGTGATGGCCGACTCGTCCACCGAGGCAATGCCTTCCAGCACGTCGCCGTCACCCGGTATGACCTGGCCGGCCTCGACCACGACGATGTCGCCCTGGCGCAGTAGGGGAGCGGCCACTTCTTCTTCGGCACCGGACGGCGTCAGTCGCCGAGCCATGGTGTCGGCCTTGGTCTTTCGCAGCGATTCGGCCTGCGCCTTACCGCGGCCTTCTGCGACGGCCTCGGCCAGGTTGGCGAACACCACAGTCAGCCAGAGCCAGAACACGATCAGCCAGCCGAACCAGCTCGGGTTCGTGAAAGCCAGGATTGTGCTCCAGACGGCGCCGATCTCGACGATGAACATCACCGGGTTGCGCCACAGCGTGCGCGGGTCCAGCTTGCGCAGCGCGTCGGGTAGCGACGTCAGGAGCATCTTGGGGTCGAGTAGACCGCCCTGTACCTGTTTCTTTGTGGGACTGGGTGTTTGCACGATGTCTGCCTCGATCACAGCCATGGTCAGTGGATTCCTTCAGCGAGGGGCCCGAGCGCGAGCATGGGCAGGAACGTCAGTGCCACCAAGATGAGCGTCACCCCGGCGACCATTCCGACGAATTGAGGACGGTGGGTGGGCAGCGTGCCGATCGACTCCGGTGTGCGGCCCTGTTTGGCCAGCGATCCCGCCAGTGCCAGTACCAACACGATCGGCAGGAACCGGCCGAACACCATCGCCAATCCCAGTGCGGTGTTGTACCACTCGGTGTTGACGGTGATGCCCGCGAACGCCGAGCCGTTGTTGTTGGCCGCGGAAGTGAAGGCGTACAACACTTCCGACAGTCCGTGCGGTCCGGAGTTGAGCATGCCGGCCCGCTGGCCGGGCATGGCCATCGCGACTGCGGTGCCGGTCAGCACGAGCAGCGGGGTAACCAGGAAATAGCTTGCCGCCAGCTTGATTTCGCGCGGGGTGATCTTCTTGCCCAGGTATTCGGGGGTGCGTCCGACCATCAGACCGGCGACGAATACCGTGATGACGGCCAGGATCAGCATGCCGTAGAGACCCGATCCGGTGCCGCCGGGTGCGACCTCGCCGAGCTGCATGTTGAACATCGTCATCATGCCGCCGAGGCTGGTGTAGGAGTCGTGGAACGAGTCCACCGCGCCGGTCGACGTCAGGGTGGTGGCGTCGGCGAAGATCGCCGAATCCGCAACGCCGAAGCGCTGTTCCACACCTTCCATCGCCGATCCGACCGCAGTGGGCACCGTGCCGTGGGCCTGCAGCTGGAACTTCAGCATCAGGGTCACGCTGATCAGTGCGAGCACGCTCATCACCGCGGCGATCGCATAGCCTTGCTTCTTGCTCTCGACCATCCGGCCGAACGTGCGCGGCAGCGAGAAGCTGATCACCAGCAGCAGGAAGATCTCGACCCAGTTCGTCCACGTGGTGGGGTTCTCGAACGGATGCGCCGAGTTGGCGTTGTAGAAGCCGCCTCCGTTGGTGCCCAGCTCCTTGATGGCCTCCTGGCTGGCCACCGGGCCGCCGGTGATCGTCTGGTGGCCACCGGCCAGCGTGTCGACGATCTGGTCGTGCAGGTGGAAGTTCTGGATGGTGCCACCGGCCAGCAGGATGATGGCCGCCAGCACCGAGATCGGCAGCAGGATGCGCAGGGTGCCACGCACCAGGTCGACCCAGAAGTTGCCGAGTTCACCGGTGTTGCGGCGGGCGAACCCGCGCACCAGGGCGATCGCGACGGCCATGCCGACGGCGGCCGACACGAAGTTCTGCACCGCCAGCCCGGCCATCTGCACCAGGTGGCCCTGAGTGGACTCACCGGAATAGGCCTGCCAGTTGGTGTTGGTGACGAAGCTGACCGCGGTGTTCCACGCCAGCGCCGGGGTCATGGCCGTGGCGGGGTCGTTGAGGTGCAGCGGCAGCCTGCCCTGCACCAGCTGGAAGACGAACAGGAACAGGATGCTGACCGCCGAGAACGCCAGCACACTGCGGGCATACGCGCCCCAGGTCTGCTCGGCCTTCGGGTCGGCACCGATCACCCGGTAGATGCCCCGCTCCACACGACTGTCCGTCTCCGATGTGTACACCCGGAACATGTAGTCGCCGAGCGGCACGTGTACGGCCACCAGCGCGACGATCAGCAAGACGAGAAACACGAACCCCGCGAGCCCGGAAGTCAAAGGTGGTGTGGTCACTTAGAACCTCTCGGGGAACAACAGGGCCGCGGCGACGAACAGGGCCAGCAGCACGGACAAGATCAGGCCGACGACGTTCTCGTAGCTCACAGCCGCTCGACCAGCTTCTGCACCAGGCCGAGCAGGGCGAAGATCGCGACAGTCAGCACGACGAATATGAGGACACTCATGTGGTGAAGCTAAGTCCGGAAAAGGCGCTCTACCGCCGACGTTGACGGTTTCTTTACGCCTGGACCGGTCGTCTTGACGGACTCCTGCCACCTGCGGTGTTTCAGCGAGCCCACAGCCAGGTCAGAGCCGCGTCAAGGTTTGGGCGGGCACCGTCGAGATAGCGTCAGGAAGAAGGTTTTACGGTGACACGCTCGACACGATTTCGGTCTATGGTCCTCAGACGTCAACTTCTGCAGCCCGAGCACCCCGAGATACGCCGGATGATCGGCTACCGGGACTCGTGCCTACCCGCTGAGGTGTCGTTCCCGGCCGCCTCGCTGGGCGACATCAGGGTGGCGCGCTGGCTGCGTGAACATCGATTGGGCGTCGATGTGCGTACTCTCGCCGAGCTGCATTCGGCCATCTCGGTCGGCATCCATCCGGTGTTGATGACCGTCCATGCCGATCATCTGGCCACCGGCGATATCCGGCGGGCAAGCGCTGCCGGAGTGGGCCGGGTGGTACTGAGCTGCCCTGACCAGATCGTGTCGTTGCGGACCGGCCGGACGCAGAATGTGTTGTTGCGCATGACCGATGCCGCGTCGCCGAGTGCACGCGTGACGGCGGTGGACGCGGTGATCGGCTGCCGCTCGGCCACCCTCATCGGACTGCTCTGCGAGATCGGCACGGCTGCTGACGATTTCGGTAGTTGTCCGGCTGCGATCGACGCCATGATCGCCCAGATGGCTGACATCCGCCGCCGTCACAACGTCGTGCTGACCCGACTGGTCGTGGCGGCCGCGGGGAATTCGATCGTTCGTCGCGATCTTGCCGAGGAGATCGATGAATCTGTCGACGACGCCTGTGCCACACTGCGCTTTCCGCGCCCGGCCGTCGTCATGGCTGCGTGATCACCGGTCCGCGGTCAACCCCAGCGGCCCGGCCAATTCGGTCAAGGTCGGCAACAACCTGTCCGCACCGCCCAGCACTTGGATGGTCACGTGGTCGGCGCCGGCGTCGAGGTGTTCGTTCAGCCGCGCCGCGATCGCCTCGGGTGTGCCGTAGGCCACCACCGCGTCGATCAGCTTGTCGCTGCCCGGCTGCTCGACGTCGGCGTCGGTGAATCCCAACCGCTTCCAGTTGTTGACGTAGTTGCTCAGCCCCAAGTAGAAGCCGACGCTGTCGCGGCCGAGCGCGCGGGCTTCGTCGGTATCGGTGGTCAGCACCACCTTGTGCTCAGGGGCCAGGAACACCGACGCTCCCACCAGATCGCGGGCCTGCGCGGTGTGCTCGGGGGTGGTCAGGTACGGATGCGCACCGGCGCTGCGATGCGCGGCCAGCTGCAGCACCTTGCGGCCGAGTGCGGCGATCACCCGGCGGCTGGTCGGCACGCACTTGTCGTCGAGCTTGTCGAGGTAGCTCACCAGCGCGTCGTACGGCTTCTGGTATTCCTGCGTGCGTTCGGGATGGCCCACGCCCACACCGAGCAAAAACCGCCCGGGGTAAGCAGTTTCGATGCGCTCATAGGATGCCGCGACGTCCTCGGCCGGCGCGTTCCAGATATTGACGATCCCGGTGGCGACGGTCAGGTTCTCGGTGCGCTCGAGGATCGGCTCGACGAATGCCAGCTCCGCCGCGGGTGAGGCGCCGACCCACACCGCGCCGTAGCCCAGGCGCTCGATCTCTTGGGCCTGCTCCGGTGACACGGGGCCGCCGGTCCACACTCCGTAGCGGCCGAGGTCCGGTTTGAGCAGCGACGGGTTGGTCACGAGTTACCTCTCGTTACGGTTGTTTGAGTCCCAAACTGTTTGAGACCCAGTGGGCCGGCCAATGCGGCCAGCGCATCCACCAGCTTGTCAGAAGACGTCAGCACCTGGACAGGCACGTGGTCGGCCCCGGCGTCGAGGTGCGCGGTGAGCCGGGCCGCGATCTGTTCGGGTGTGCCATACGCCACGACCGCGTCGACCAGCCGGTCACTGCCGGGCTTGGCCACGTCGTCGTCGGTGAATCCCAAGCGTTTCCAGCTGTTGAGGTAGTTCTGCAGATTGAGGTAGATGTCCAGGGCTTTGCGGCCGACCTCCCGCGCCTGATCCGCGTCGGTGGTGAGGACCGCCTTGTGCTCGGGCGCCAGAAACGCCTCGGGGCCCAGCAGTGCACGCGCTTCGGCGGTGTGCTCGGGGGTGGTGAGGTACGGGTGCGCACCGGCACCGCGCGCCGCCGACAGCTTGAGTACCTGCGGCCCGAGCGCGGCGACCACGCGCCGGCTCTTGGGGACGCCGTACTCGTCGAGTTTGTCGAGGTAGCCGCGCAGCGCGTCGATCGGCTTTTGGTACTCGCTCGTGGCTTCGGGATGCCCGACACCGATACCGAGCAGGAACCGGCCGGGGTAAGCGCTCTCGATCCGATGGAACGACTCGGCCACCGGGCCCGGCGCCGCGGTCCAGATGTTGACGATTCCGGTGGCCACCTTCAACGTGGTGGTGTTCGCCAAAATCGGCTCCACCCAGTCCAATTCGGCCGGCGGGGAGCCGCCAACCCAGACCGCGCCGTAGCCGAGCGCCTCGATCTCCTTGGCTTGGGCCGGGGTGACCCCGCGGCCGAACGAGCCGAAGCGGCCCAGGTCTGGTTTGGCGTCCGTCATCGACCTTCCTTCTTCCATCAACTCAGTCTTCCGGTCAGCGCAGCCCGAGCGGGCCGGCGAGTTCGGCCAAGGTTCCGATGACCTTGTCCGGCGACGTCAACAGCTGAATCGGCACGTGGTCGGCACCGGCGTCGAGGTGTTCGGACAGCCGGGACGCGATGGCCTCGGGCGTGCCGTACACGAGCACAGAGTCCACCAGTCGGTCGCTGCCGGGGCGGGTGATGTCGGAATCAGTGAAGCCCAAGCGCTTCCAGTTGTTGAGGTAATTGCTCAGCCCGAGGTAAAGCTCGAGCATCTTGCGGCCGACGGCGCGCGCCTGCTCGGCGTCGGTGGTGGGGACGACGGGGATCGCGGGCGCGAGAAAGGCGTCCGGGCCCATCAATTCGCGTGCCCGCGCGGTGTGCTCGGGGGTGATCAGCACCGGGTGCGCCCCGGCACTGCGGCGCGCGGACAGCTTCAGAACCTGCGGGCCGAGCGCGGCCAGCACCCGTCGTTCCCGGGGGACGTTGTGCTCGTCCAGCACGTCCAAATAGTCGTTCAGTGCGGTCAGGGGCTTGGCGAATTGTGCATCAGCTTCGGGGTGGCCGACGCCGACGCCCAGCAGAAACCGTCCGGGATAAGCACTTTCGATGCGATGGAAGGACGACGCGACCGCGTCGGGCCGGGCGGTCCAGATGTTGACGATACCGGTGGCGACTTTCAGCGTGCTGGTCGCGGCCAGGGTCGGTTCGACCCAGTCGAGTTCCGCGGGCGGCGATCCGGCGACCCATACGGCGCCGTAGCCGAGCGCTTCGATTGCCGTGGCCTCGTCGGGGGTGACCCCCATACCGAACGATGCGAACCTGCCGAGATCGGGCTTGGCGCTCATGGCCGCTACAACCCGCGGCCCGCGGTCGGCTATTCCGCGGCGGCGGAAAGTTCACCTGGCGTGGCCGCGACCGGGGGGATCGCGACCAGCGGCAGCAGGATGGTGAAGCGGGTATTGCCGGGTTGCGATTGCACCCGGATATCGCCCTGGTGCATCTCGACAACGATGCGGCGCGCGAGGTCCAGACCCAGCCCGTCGCCCTCGCCGAACGGCTTGGTGGTGAAGAACGCGGTGAAGATCCGATCGATGATCTCGTCGGGGATCCCCGGGCCGTCGTCGCCGATCTCGACGCGGATCATGTCATCGCCCTGGCGGGCAGTCGTGATCGTCAGCGTGCCGCGGCCCTTCATCGCCTGGATGGCGTTGTTGATGATCACATCCCAGACTTCGTTCAAACTTCCTGGGTAGCAAGCGATTTCGGGAATCGACTTGTCCCAGTCCTTGACCAGCTTGATGGGCTTGTCGGGGCCTACCTTGTCGCCGAAGAGAGTCTTCACCGTGCTGTGCAACAGCTCGTGGACATTGGTGACCTGGTATTCGGCCCGGTCCATCTGGGAGTACTTCTTCGCCCCGGCGAGCAGGCCGGAGATGCGCTCGCTGGCGTCGGCGATCTCGTTCATCCGAAGCTCGGTGTCGATCGTGTACTTCAGCCAGCCGATCGCGCTCTGCAGGGTGGCCGAGCAGTCGACCGAGTCGATGGACGCCTCGATACGTTCCAGCCAGTCGGTGTCCAGCCCGGCTTCGACGAACGTCGGCGCGTAGTCCCAGGCACTGGCGATGCCGTGGTCCTCGAGCCAGTCGCCGACCTGATCCTCACGGTCGGACGTCTCCAGCGCGGACAGTTCCTGCGCCTTGGACTTGGCGACCTGCTCGGCCACCTCGTCCTGGATCCGGACCAGCATCCGCAGCGCTTCGGGGGTGAACTTGCCGTCGGCCAGCATCGAGAGCTTGTAGCGCATCTTGCCGACGCCCTCGCGCAGATCGGCCACCGCACGTGCGGTGGCCGCTGCCGGGTTGTTCAGCTGGTGGGTCAGTCCCGCGGTGATCGTGCCGAGCGCCAGCAGCTTCTGGCGCTGGCCGATGATCTGGCTCTGCCGCCGGCCGCCGACCATATGGCCCTCGAGCAGATGCACGGCCATCGGGAACTCGGACTTCATGAAGCTGGAGAACACCTCGGCGTCGAGCACGAAGAACCGCGACGGCTCGGTGACCCGCACCGACGCCTGGTACACCTGCTCCTCGTTGGGGATGTAGGCCGACCAGGCTCCGCAGTACACGCCGCGCTGCGAGGTGCGATTGGTCTCGACGTCCACACCGCCGGAGCGCTTGGACATCACCAACTCGCCGTCGAGCAGCACGTAGAAACAGGTGGCCGGCTCACCCTCGACGACCACGGGACCGGGCTCGAACACTGCGATGTGCCCGTTGTCGCACAGCGTCTGCAGCTGTGTGTCGGACAGCTTCTCGAACAGGAACAGGGTCCTCAGTTCGTCGGGCATGCAGTTTTGGCCCATGTCACTACGCCTCCGCGAGATACCTATGCACCAACATGACCGCCATCGACCCTTCGCCGACGGCGGCTGCCACCCGTTTGGCGGACTCGGCGCGCACGTCTCCTGCAACAAACACACCGGGCACACTTGTTTCCAGGTGATGCGGCGGCCGGTCCAGGCCCCATCCGGCGACGTTGGCCAGATCGGGTCCGGCCAGGACGAAACCGTGGTCGTCGACGGCGACGACCTCTTTGAGCCAGTTGGTCCGCGGCTCGGCGCCGATGAAGCAGCACATCCGGGTGGACTCGACGGTTTCGCGCTGACCGGTCTGCCGGTTCTCCAGCACCAGACCGGTCAGGTGGTCGTCTTCGCCGAGGGTGTCGATCACCTCGGTGCAGGTGCGCACGGAGATGTTGGGGTTCTTCTCGATCTGCTGGATCAGGTAGTGCGACATCGACGCTTCCAGCGAGGGCCCGCGCACCAGCATGGTGACCGAGTTCGCCTCGCGGGACATGAACATCGCGGCCTGTCCGGCGGAGTTGGCCCCGCCGACGATGTAGACGTCCTCGCCCTTGCATTCGGAGGCATCCGACACCGAGGCGCCGTAGTAGACGCCGCGTCCCACGTAGTTACAGGCGGGATCGTCGGGGTTGTCCCAGCAGCCGGTGACCTGGAGCTGGCGGTAGGACACGCCGGTGGCGAGGATGACCGCTCGCGCGGCGATGCTGCCGCCGTCCTCGAAGACGATGGTCCTGGCGGTCCCGGCCTCGCCGGCAGCCAGCTTGACCGCCTTGCGGGTGGTGATGACCTCCGCGCCGAACCGCTCGGCCTGCCGTCGGGCCGACGTCGTCAGCTCGGCGCCGGAGACCCCGGTGGGGAATCCGAGGTAGTTCTCGATCCGGGAGCTGCGGCCGGCCTGGCCGCCGGTCGTCGTCTCCTCGATCAGGACGGTCTTGAGTCCCTCGGACGCGCCGTACACCGCGGCCGCCAGGCCCGCAGGCCCGCCGCCGATGACGGCGAGGTCGTACATCTCCAGCGACGGGTTGGTGGACAGTCCCAGCATGGTGGCGAGTTCGGCGTTGGTCGGGTCGACCAGGATCTCGCCCTTCTCGCTGATGACCACCGGCAGCTGCATTCCGTCCAGGCTGGCGGCGTCGAGCAGCTGCCTGCCCTTGGGTTCGTCGGCGTTGAACGCGCGGAACGTGTGCTGGTTGCGGGCCAGGAACTGGCGGACCTCCCAGGACCGCTCACTCCACCGGTGCCCGACCACCTTGGTGTGCGGGATCGCCCGGTCGCCGGTGGCGTGCCAGGCCTCCAGCAGCGCGTCGATCACCGGGTACAGCTTTTCCTCCGGCGGATCCCACGGCTTGAGCAGGTAGTGGTCGAGGTCGACGACGTTGATGGCGTCGATCGCGGCGTGGGTGTCGGCGTACGCCGTCAGCAGAACGCGCCGCGCCATCGGGTAGACGTCCATCGCCTCTTCGAGGAACTGGATACCGCTCATCTGCGGCATCCGGTAGTCGGCGACGAACACCGCGACGGTCTCGCCGCGGAGCTTCAGTTCATTGATCGTCTCCAGCGCGTCCGGCCCGGATTCTGCACGGACGATCCGGTATCGCTCGCCGTAATGGCGGCGAAGATCGCGAGCGACAGCGCGCGACACGGCCGGGTCGTCGTCAACGGTGAGAATGACGGGTTTGCGGGGCTGGGGGGCGGGTCCAGTCATCACTGTCCAGTATGCGCCGGGTGTCCAGTGGTTATGAGGCTGGGCTTCCCCTGGTCAGCATGGCTGCGCGACGGTTTTGGAGTAGCGCGCCGAAGCGGGTATCGTAGACCGGCGGTGCGGCATCCGCGCCGACTCTTGCGTGCCTCGTCCTGGAATTTTCGGAATTTCCTGATCCCGGCTCACGTTTTGAAGTCGGGGCAAACGCTGTCCCAAACCAACAATGCAGGATCTGAGAGGTTATGGCCAAGAAAGACGGTGCCATCGAGGTCGAGGGCCGCGTGGTCGAGCCCCTGCCCAATGCGATGTTTCGCATTGAGCTGGAGAACGGACACAAGGTACTCGCTCACATCAGCGGCAAGATGCGGCAGCACTACATCCGCATCCTTCCCGAGGACCGGGTGGTGGTGGAGCTCTCTCCCTACGACCTGACCCGGGGTCGCATTGTGTACCGGTACAAGTAAGCCTTACCGACCGCGAACCAGCACGCACGAACAAGACAACCACCGAGAACTAGAAGGATCGAACAGCCGTGAAGGTGAACCCGAGCGTCAAGCCGATCTGCGACAAGTGCAGGGTGATCCGCCGGCATGGGCGGGTCATGGTGATCTGCTCTGATCCGCGCCACAAGCAGCGTCAGGGCTGAGCCCTGCCACTGACGGCGAGCACTACCCACAACTGAATGCAGACCTCCCAGTACCACTGAAGGCATACGGCCCTCAGCTACGCCCGGAACGGAGGCCGGGCCCCGACGCAGTCGGGAACGGACTGGGAACAGACCTCCGCATAGAAGAAGGAATCACTGCCTGATGGCACGTCTCATGGGCGTTGATCTCCCGCGCGACAAGCGCATGGAGATCGCGCTGACTTACATCTACGGCATCGGCCGTACCCGCTCGCAGGAAATCCTCGCCGCGACCGGTATCGAGAAGGATCTGCGCAGCAAGGACCTCACCGACGATCAGGTGACCCAGCTCCGCGAATACATCGAGGGCAACGATCTCAAGGTCGAGGGCGACCTGCGCCGCGAGGTTCAGGCTGACATCCGACGCAAGATCGAGATCGGCTGCTACCAGGGCCTGCGGCACCGCCGTGGCCTGCCGGTGCGTGGCCAGCGGACCAAGACCAATGCGCGTACCCGCAAGGGCCCCAAGCGCACCATCGCCGGCAAGAAGAAGGCCAGGTAACCCCGGATGGCACAAGCAAAGAAGGGCGGCGCTGCACCCAAGAAGGGGCAGAAGACCCGTCGCCGGGAAAAGAAGAACGTCCCGCACGGCGCCGCTCACATCAAGAGCACGTTCAACAACACGATCGTCTCGATCACCGATCCCCAGGGCAACGTCATCGCCTGGGCGTCGTCGGGTCACGTCGGCTTCAAGGGCTCGCGCAAGTCGACCCCGTTCGCCGCGCAGCTGGCCGCCGAGAACGCTGCCCGCAAGGCGCAGGAGCACGGCGTCAAGAAGGTGGACGTGTTCGTGAAGGGTCCGGGTTCGGGCCGCGAGACCGCGATCCGTTCACTGCAGGCTGCCGGCCTGGAGGTCGGCGCGATTTCCGACGTCACACCGCAGCCGCACAACGGCTGCCGTCCGCCCAAGCGGCGCCGGGTCTAGGGAGGACTAGAAAATGGCTCGTTATACCGGACCCGCAACCCGCAAGTCGCGCCGTCTCGGCGTCGACCTGGTTGGCGGCGATCAGTCGTTCGAGAAGCGCCCCTACCCGCCCGGCCAGCACGGCCGCGCGCGGATCAAGGAGAGCGAATACCGCCAGCAGCTGCAGGAGAAGCAGAAGGCCCGCTTCACCTACGGCGTGCTGGAGAAGCAGTTCCGCAAGTACTACGAAGAGGCGAACCGTTCTTCCGGCAAGACCGGCGAGAACCTGCTGCAGATCCTGGAGACCCGCCTGGACAACGTCGTGTACCGCGCCGGCCTGGCGCGTACCCGCCGGATGGCTCGCCAGCTCGTCAGCCACGGTCACTTCACGGTCAACGGTGTCAAGGTGAACATCCCGAGCTACCGGGTGTCGCAGTACGACATCATCGACATTAAGGACAAGTCGCTGAACACCCTGCCCTTCGAGGTCTCCCGGCAGACCGCCGGCGAGCGCCCGATCCCGGGCTGGCTGCAGGTCGTCGGCGAGCGTCAGCGGATCCTCGTGCACCAGCTGCCCACTCGTGAGCAGATCCAGGTGCCGCTGGCCGAGCAGCTGATCGTCGAGTTCTACTCGAAGTAGTAAAGACGTCTGCGGGGCAACCGTCCCGCGGATCACTTAACGGCATCAAATAGCGGGTGCCGAGAAGGAGATACGAAAAACAATGCTGATTTCTCAGCGCCCCACTCTCAGCGAAGAGGTCATCGCCGAGAACCGCTCCCAGTTCGTCATCGAGCCGCTGGAGCCGGGATTCGGTTACACCCTTGGCAATTCGCTGCGGCGTACGCTGCTGTCGTCGATCCCCGGCGCGGCCGTGACGAGCATCCGCATCGACGGTGTGCTGCATGAGTTCACCACCGTGCCCGGTGTGAAGGAAGACGTCACCGACATCATCCTGAACCTCAAGGGCCTGGTCGTCTCGTCCGAAGAGGACGAGCCCGTCACCATGTACCTGCGCAAGCAGGGCCCGGGTGAGGTGACCGCCGGTGACATCGTTCCGCCTGCCGGTGTGCAGGTGCACAACCCGGACATGCACATCGCGACCCTGAACGACAAGGGCAAGCTCGAGGTCGAGCTCGTCGTCGAGCGTGGCCGCGGCTACGTGCCTGCCGTGCAGAACAAGGCCTCGGGCGCCGAAATCGGCCGTATCCCGGTCGATTCGATCTACTCACCCGTGCTGAAGGTCACCTACAAGGTGGAGGCCACCCGCGTCGAGCAGCGCACCGACTTCGACAAGCTGATCCTGGACGTCGAGACCAAGAACTCGATCACCCCGCGTGACGCCCTGGCGTCGGCCGGTAAGACCCTGGTCGAATTGTTCGGTCTGGCACGGGAACTCAACGTCGAGGCTGAGGGCATCGAGATCGGCCCGTCGCCGGCCGAGGCCGATCACATCGCGGCGTTCGCGCTGCCGATCGACGACCTGGATCTGACGGTCCGCTCGTACAACTGCCTCAAGCGCGAGGGTGTGCACACCGTCGGCGAGCTGGTCGCCCGCACGGAGTCCGATCTGCTGGACATCCGTAACTTCGGCCAGAAGTCGATCGACGAGGTCAAGATCAAGCTGCACCAGCTGGGCCTGTCGCTCAAGGACAGCCCGGCCAGCTTCGATCCTTCCGAGGTTGCCGGTTACGACGTCGCCACCGGTACCTGGAACAGCGACGCCGGCTACGACCTGGACACCGACCAGGACTTCACCGAAACCGAAGAGCTCTAACAAAAAACAGTCCCGGCCCTACCTGATACGGGGGTCGGCCCCACAAGGAGATAGTCGCAATGCCCAAGCCCACCAAGGGTGCCCGCCTCGGCGGTTCGTCCTCGCACCAGAAGGCGATTCTGGCCAACCTGGCTACGTCGCTGTTCGAGCACGGTCGGATCAAGACCACGGAGCCCAAGGCGCGGGCGCTGCGTCCGTACGCGGAGAAGCTCATCACCCACGCCAAGAAGGGCGAGCTGCACAACCGGCGCGAGGTGATGAAGAAGATCCGCGACAAGGACATCGTGCATGCCTTGTTCGCCGAGATCGCCCCGTTCTTCGCCGACCGCAACGGCGGCTACACCCGCATCATCAAGGTCGAGCCGCGCAAGGGCGACAACGCCCCGATGGCGGTCATCGAGCTGGTGCGGGAGAAGACCGTGACGTCGGAGGCCAACCGTGCTCGTAAGAGCTCGGCCGCCAAGGCCGCCGCGCCCGCGCCTGCCGCGGTCGAGGAGGCTCCGGCCGAAGAGCCGATCGAAGCCGTCGAGGCCGAGGCCGTGGAAGAAGACACGGCCATCGCCGACGCCCAGACCGCCGAGGCTGCTGACGAGGTCGCCGAGGAGAAGGCTGAAGAATCCACCGAGGATTCGGACGCTGACAAGTAGATCTGTGAATACGAACCTGCCCGTCACCGAATCCGGTGGCGGGCAGGTTCGTCTTCGGCTCGATATCGCCTACGACGGAACCGAATTCACCGGTTGGGCGGCCCAGGAGGGATTTCGCACCGTCGCGGGCGTTCTCGAAGAAACTCTCTCGACGGTGTTCCGGACACCGCTGCGGGTGTTCGGCGCAGGACGCACCGACACCGGGGTGCACGCCACCGGTCAGGTCGCACACCTCGACGTGCCCGAGGATGCGCTGGCTCACGCCTATCCGCGCCAGGCGCGGCCCGGTCCCGAATTCGAACCGCTGGTACGCCGATTGGGCCGCTTCCTGCCCGAGGACGTCCGGGTGCGTCAGATCGTCCGCGCGCCAGCCGGATTCGATGCCCGTTTCTCAGCGCTGCGCCGCCACTACGCCTACCGGCTGTCGCTGGCACCCTACGGGGTGGAGCCGCAGCTCGCGCGGTACGTGACGCCGTCGACCAAGCCGCTGGACGTCGACGCCATGGCGGAGGCATCCCGGCATCTGCTGGGGTTGAACGACTTTGCCGCATTCTGCCGGCACCGGCCGGGGGCGACCACCATCCGCGATCTTCAGCGGCTGGACTGGGTGCGCGACGGCGATCTGGTGACCGCCTACGTCAGCGCGGATGCGTTCTGCTGGTCGATGGTGCGGTCATTGGTGGGCGCACTGTTGGCCGTGGGGGAGGGCCGCCGCGAACCCTCCTGGTGCGCAACGCTGTTGAACGCTGCGGGGCGCTCAAGCGATTTCGCTGCCGCGCCGGCCCGCGGCCTGACACTGACCGGGGTGGACTATCCGCCCGACGACCAGCTGGCCGCCCGGATCGGCGTCACCCGCGACCTGCGGACGCTGCCGAAGTCCTAGAGCCTGCCCGCCACGAAATCGGCGGCCTGGTTGATCATCCCAGCCTTTTGGTAGGCGGCGGCGAGGTGATCGGGCCAGTTGGTCTCCCAGGTGTCGGGGTCGGCCGGGTTGCAGATCGGGTCGTCACCGTGGCACAGCTCGATCGTGCGGTCCTGGTACGCGGGGCTGAAGTTGGTGATCGGCCCCAGCCACTGAGTTCCGTTGCCGAACAGGGCCACTGCCGCGATGTGGCTGTCGGCGCCTGCCGGCATCGGATTCTTGAAGCCCATGATCGGAATCGGAACTGCCAGAACCATATCGGTGGCCGCCGCGCCCAGCGAGTACCCGCCGAGGACCAGGCGGGTATTCGGGCAGCTGTTCATGTTGTAGGCGATGCGGTTGCTGATGTCGTTGGCGCCGACGTCCACCTGGTTGTCGGCGGGGTACTTCACCGCGTACAAGCCGATGTTCTTGTTGACCTTCGATCGCAGCGCGCTCACGAAGCTGTTGCCGATGACGCCCGCGCCCGGCGATTCGAGGCGTCCGCGCGCGAAGATCACCTCGACGTCGGGACATCCCGCGGCGCCGGCCACCGGCGTTGACGTCCACGAGCCGGGCAGTGCCGACGGGGCGACCAACATGGTTGCGGCCGCGACGAAAATCGCGACCGCACTACTGAGAATCCGTCGTTTTCGCACGCTAGAGCCTGTCCGCAGTGAATTGGGCGGCCTGGTCTACCAGGCCGGAACCGATGTAGGCGTCCTGCAGGTGCGTCCACCAGTTACCGATCAGAGTGTTGGGATCGATGCCGTTGCAGATCGGATCATCGATATTGCACTGGTTGATGGTCTTCGGACCGTAGAGCGGGCTGTTGGCCGCGGGCACCAAACCGGGGACGCTGACGCTGCGCGTGCCACTGCCGAACTGCACCACGGCCGCGACGTGCGGGGCCACCGACGGGGGCACCGGGTGGGCCCCGAGTCGCGGATCGGTCGGGCTGAGCGCGAGATCTACCACCGCAGCACCCAGTGAGTAGCCACCGGGAACCTGGCGGGTGTTGGGGCAGTTCGCCGCCATGTACTCCATATGCCGAGCCATGTCGTTGGCGCCCGGCACGATGTCCCAGTCGGCGATGTAGTTGACCGCGTACACGCCCACACTCTTGGGGGTCTTGCCGCGCAGCGCATCGACGAAGGCGTCGCCGATGCGGCCGATGCCGGGTGGTTCCTCACGGCCGCGGGCGAAGATGACCTCGACATCGGGGCACTCCGCCGCCGATGCCACGGCAGTGGGCAATATCCATGCGGCAACGGACATTAACGCCGCTGCGCCGCTGAGCACCGCTTTGACGCGCATGCCAGCCATGGTAGACGAGGCTGGGAGTCTGCTGGCAGCTAATAATTCGCGGGCTACACCACGAGCAGGCCCGCGATGAACCCGGCGGCCTGCGCGGGTCCTGGGCCTTTTTCGTAGTCGGTGTGGGCGAACGGGTTGCGGCCACGGGAGCAGATCGGATCGCCGTCGTTGCACAGGTCGATGCCCTTACCGGCGAACGGAGGAGCGGCCGACGTGATCGGAATGCTGAACTTGGTGGACGGGTTGCCGAACACGGCCAACCCGGCGACCCGGTTGGCCAGATTGCCCGGCAGCGGCGGCGCCGAGCCGACGTCACCGACCTTGTTGCCCAGCGGGGGGATGCCCACCAGCATGTCCATCACTGCGGCACCCTGCGAGTAGCCGCCCAGAACGAACTTCGTCGCCGGGCAGGCCGCGGCGGTGGTCGCGATGAAATTGGTCGCGTCGGTGGCGCCGTCCGCGGCGCCCAGGAAGTCGTAGGTCGCGGGGTAGTTCACCGCGTACGAGCTCACCGTGCGCCCGCCGAGCTGACCTTGCAGGTTGTCGACGAAGGCCTGCCCGACGCGGCCGATGCCGGCCGGCTCGCTGGTGCCGCGGGCGAAGACGACGGAGATGTCGGGGCACGGGTCAGCGGCAGCGGCCGGCGCGAGCGCGATCGGCAGTGCGACCGCCGCGGCGACGATAGCCGTCGAGGCAACCCCGAAGCTCCGGGCTGAGTTCATGGTCGGCGTGGCCATGGCGTTGGAGACCCCCTTGGTCGCGAACATTCGGCTAATCGTCACATATGGGGCGGGGAGGCCCAAAACGCTTTGATCTACAGCAGGCCCGCGACGAACGACGCCGCCTGGACCGCCGACCCGTCGCTGCCGTACGCCCGGTGGGCCGGAACGTCGTCGCCACTGGTGCAGATCGGGTCGCCCGTGTTGCACAGGTCGATCGACCGGCTGCCGTAGACGGGGCTGGTGGTCAGCGGCAGGCCGACCTTGGCGGTGGGGTTGCCGAAGACCGCGATGGCCGCAATGTGGTCAGGGGCGTTCGGCGGCAGCGGGTTGTTGAACCCGATCGCGGGGAACGGGACGGCGGTGATGATGTCCATGATCGCCGCGCCCTGCGAGTAGCCGCCGAGAACCAGGCGGGTGCTGGGGCAGTCGTTCATCACGCCCTGGATGAACGCGCTGGCGTCGTTGGCGCCGTCGGCGGCGGCCAGGAAGTCATAGCTGGCCGGGTAGTTCACGGCGTACACGCCCAGGGAGCGTCCGCCGATCTTGCCGCGCAGAGAATTGACGAACGCCTGGCCGACGCGGCCGATGCCGGGCGGCTCGTCGGTGCCGCGGGCGAACACCACCTGGACGTCGTTGCAGCCGGCCGCTGCGGTGGGCAGCGCGGCCGGGCTGACCAGGGAGGCCAGCGCAACCAGTACGGCGGCCGGGAGGGTCAGCAGAACGCGCTTTGCCGCAGCGATAGTTATCACGTCTAGATGTTACCGATGGGAGGCGTGATTCATTCCCGATGTTTGCTCCGCGCGGCGCGTCGCTAGGTTTTGGCGGTGGTGATTTCCTCGATCGGCCCGGCGTCGGGCCAGGTCGCCGCGGTGACCGCGGCGCTGCGATCGCCCTGGCGGGCCAGCGCCAGCCCGAGCAGGACCACCACACCGCCGACCGCCTGGGTGACGGTCACGGCTTCGCCGAGCAAGACCCATGCCGACAGCACGGCGAACAACACCTCACCGAGGCCGACCAGAGACGCGAAGCTGGGCCGCAGCCGTGCCACACCGCTGATGCCCAGCGTGTAGGCGATCGCGGTGGCGACAACGGCCAGCATCAGCACCGGGACCCACCACGGGACGGTCAGTCCGGCGACGTCGGCGTTGTTGGCGGTGAACGTCAGCGGCATCACACCCGTGAGGCCGAGCAGAGCGACGGCGATGGCGCCGACCACCAGGCCGCCGGCGGCCAGGGTGATCGAGTTCAGACCGCTGCCGTCGGCGCTCACTTCGTCGGACATCATGAAGTAGCAGGCCGCGCAGATGGCCGCCGCCAAGCCCCAGGCGATTCCGGTCGCGTTGATGTGGGCGTCTCCCGAGAAAACGTTGAGTACCAACATGATTCCGGCGACGGCGAGCGCGACCCCGGCCAGTGTCATGGCGCGCGGGCGGCGCCGGGTGGTTCCCCAGATCCAGCCCACAACCAGGATGGGTGCGGTGTATTCGAGCAGCAGCGCCACGCCGACCGACAGGTGCGAGACGGCGTTGTAGTAGCAGAGCTGAGCGCCGGCGATCGGGACCAGGCCGTAGGCGATGACGGTGCGGGCGTGGGCGCGGGCCTCGCGAACCCAGTCGGGCTTGACGATGGTGGCGAAGACCGCCATCACCAGTGCGCCGCCGGCCAGCCGGGCGGTGACGGCGGCGGTGGGGGACCAGCCGGCCTCCATCAGTGACTTGGCGAAGGGACCGGACATGCCGAAGGTGAATGCCGATCCGACGGCGAACAGCAGACCGAGCCGAAAGTGGTCTTGGCCACGAACCGTCGTCGACATGGGACACCCCCTTGGATGTAGTGAGCACTCACATGTAATGAGTAAAATGACCGTTGGTCATGACAATAGGTGGCGAGGGAGTCACGGGTCAAATGCTTTTTACTCATGACACGGAGCTCACGTTGCGGGCTGCGTGTGTGCTGATCAACAGCGATCGGGTCGACGGTGAGCAGTTGGCGGATCTGCCTGCCCTGGATGCGTACCTCGACAGCTACGGGTGGACCGGGCGGCGCGATCACGACGACGCCGAGGTCGCGTCGGTGCACACCCTGCGGGGACGGCTCGGCCGGATCTGGGCCGCCGCCGGCGACGAGGCGCGTGCCGTCGGCCAGATCAACGCCCTGCTGTCCGACACCCGTGCCTCGCCGTGGCTGACCCGTCACCCCGAGATGCCCGAGTGGCATCTGCACCTCGCCTCGATCCACGACCCGCTGGCCCAGCGGATGGGCGCCGAGATGGCGATGTCGCTCGCTGACCTGGTGCGCGCCGGCGAGCTGCGCAGGCTCAAGATCTGCGCCGCCCCGGACTGCGATGCGGTGCTGGTCGATCTGTCCCGCAACCGCTCGCGAATGTTCTGCGATACCGGGAATTGCGGTAATCGTCAGCATGTCGCCGCTTATCGGGAGCGCCGCTCCAAAGAGGGGTAGCGTCACGGGTCATGCGCGCACGGGGGCGTGACATCGACATCATGGTCTTCGGAGCCACGGGCTACGTAGGCAAACTCACCGCCGGATATCTCGCCAGATCCGGCTCGGGGCTTTCGATCGCGCTTGCCGGCCGGTCGAAAGGCCGGCTCGAGGCCGTGCGCGCCGGTCTCGGTGGCAGGGCGAAGAACTGGCCGCTGGTGATCGCCGACGTGGATCAGCCCGGCTCGCTGGACGCGATGGCGTCCCGAAGCCGGTTGGTGCTCAACGCGGTTGGCCCCTACACCCGGTACGGCTTGCCGGTCGTGGCGGCCTGCGCCGAGGCGGGTACCGACTACATCGACCTCACCGGCGAGGTTCCGTTCGTCCGGCGAAGTATCGACCAGAGTCACCGCCGGGCGAAAAAGACCGGCGCACGCATCGTGCATTCGTGCGGATTCGACTCGATCCCTTCGGATCTCACCGTCTACGCGTTGAGTCGCCGGGTCGCGGCCGACGGGGCGGGCGAACTCGCCGACACCACCTTGGTGCTGCGGGACTATTCGGGCGGATACGCCGGCGGTTCGGTGGCGACGATGGTCGACCTGATGCGGCTCACGTCGTCGGATCCCGAGGTGCGCCAGATGCTCGACGATCCCTACAGTCTCAGCCCCGATCGCGCCGCCGAGCCGGATCTTGGCCACCAGGTCGACCTTCCGCTGCTGCCGGGTCACGAAGTCGCACCCGAACTGGCGGGGTTGTGGACCAGCGGCTACGTGATGGCGCTCTACAACACCCGCTGTGTGCGCCGCTCCAATGCCCTGATGAAGTGGGCCTACGGTCGGCGCTTCCGCTACACCGAAACCCTCATCATGGGGTCGTTCCCCGGCGCGGCCCTGGCCGGTGCGATGTTCAACGCAGGCATCGCCACCGCTTCACGCTTCGGTGGCAACTACTTGCGCCTGCTCCCAACGGGTTTCGTGGACCGGATGACACCCGCCGCGGGAACCGGCAATGACATGGGTTCGCGCGGGCACTACCGGGTCGAGACCTACGCCACCACGACGACAGGGCGCCGGTATCGCGCGACGATCGCCCAACCCGCCGACCCGGGATACTCGGCGACCGCACTGCTGGCCGGCGAGAGTGCGCTTGCGCTGTTGCTGGACCGCGACCGCCTCCCGGACCGGCACGGGGTGCTGACGCCGGCCTCGGCCATGGGGGACGTGCTGCTCGACCGGCTGCCGGCCGCGGGTGTCACCTTCGAGACCGAGAGCCTGCCCTAGGGCATGTAGAAGCCCCGGATGTGGTGGTAGCGGCCATATCCCAGCAGGGCGTTGGCGGCCTGGAGTCCGGAGACGACGGCGGCCTCGATACAGCCCGCGTTGATACCGCAGTCGGTCCAGTCACCGGCGAGTACGAGGTTGTCGTAGCCGCTTTCGTCGGGGCGCAGACGGTACTTGTCCGATCCCGGGACCGACAGCACATAGCGGTCGGACGGATCGATGTTGACGCTGACGTGCTGGGTTTCCAATGCGGCTGCGCCTTTTCGGTCACCCGCGCCGCAGAGCAGCCCCCAGGTGAACCCGCCTTCGGACACGGCTCCCGGCAGGTACATCCCGACGTGGCGGTTCAGATAGTCCACCGCGTTGGCCAGCACGTGCTGTCGCTGTCCGGCGACGTAGGCGGCGGGGTCCTGGGTGGTGGGCCATGGCGCGTCCAGCGCGCCGCAGAAGTACGCCACGGTATGGGGTTCCTCGGCTTCGGGCCAGTCCTCGGCCCATAGCGTCTGGCCCATCGACGCCCACGTGTCGAACGGTGAGACGTAGCCGCTGGTGGTCACGCCGGGGCGATGCCAGCCCATGGCGGATTCGGTTGGCCGCAGCCAGAGTTGGAAGGATTGGGTGGCCACCGTCTGGATGTGGGAAGTCATCTCGTCCCACTCCGGGCGGTCGGCGATGAGTTCTTCCGCCACCAATTCGACCATGCCCAACGATGCGGCCAGAACCACCTGATCGAAATCCGTTCCGTGGCGCAGAATCCGGGTCTCGGCGTCGGCGCGCTTGCCGAAGTGGGATTCCAGATCGCCCACATCGGTTGTGGCCTTGAGCAGTTCGCTTCGGGGACGGGCGGGGAACACCGGCAGGCCGTCGGCCGGGATCAGCGGGTCGTAGGTGTCGACGCCGTCGGCGAGTTCGACCTGGCGGCCCATGGTGATCGCGTCGATGCGGTGCCGGTGGGCATCCAGGTGTAGCGCATCGAGGCGGTGGAAGAACTCGAACCGGACCCCGCGCCGGCGCAGCGCCTGGTAGATCGGCGCGATGATGACGTCGCCCATGCCTGCGGTCATCTTCCAGAAGAACGCACCCTTGTACTGGAAAAGCGCTATGCCGGTGAGCAATACCGCCACTCCGGCGCCGAAGGTCGGCCTGCCGAAATCACCTTCCTCGTAGCCGAAGACCATGTCGTACATGCCGCGGATCAGCGGGAAGTCGAGGACGTCGGGGTCGGCGCCGTGGCGCAGGATCCAGGCGCTGTACTCCTCGTCGTTGATGGCGCGGAAACCGGTGGGGTCGGTGATCAGCCGGTCGGCGATCAAGCCGCGGGTGGTGGCCGCGAGCAGCGACATCAACAGCCACATGCGCTTGTGCTGGGGTCGGCGCTCGTAGTCCAGCGCTTCGCGCACCGCATCGAGTGCCTCTTTGAGGAAGCCCGCCGCGGAACCTTCCGCGGTGCGGGGTTCGATGAGGGCTGCCAGTGTGGCCATCGTCGCGCGTCGCACCGCGGCGATCCAGTCGGCCGACTCGGGCTGCGGGCTGGCCGACAGGGTGAGGTCTTTACCCGAAGCCGCACTGAGTGATTCGGCGAAATCGAGAAGCAATCGCAGCGTTCGTGCGGCGAACTCGACCACGGTGAGTTCGCGTCCCGTCGCACCCGGTTCACCGGGCAGCTCCGGGGTGCGGCTGAACTTGCCGGACCAGATCAGCCAGTCGTCGCCGAACCGATCGGCCATCCCGAGTTCTTCGGCGGGCATCAGTGCTTGATCCCAGGTCTTCACCGGGCAGTCGGGATCGGTGTTCTCCCGGTCCAATTCGGCGTAGCACTCGCGCAACAGTGCAAAGGCATTCTCATAGGAGCCCAGCCAGATGTGCAGGCCGTGTTCCTCGATGCGGTTGTGTGCGCCGCGGCTGGAGGCGCCTTTGCCGCCCAGGCGGTGGCCGCGCTGGTAGACGGTGATCGACTCGAAGCGGTCCTGCCAACGGCCCTCGGACAGCCGCCACGCGGCACTGAGCCCGGCCATGCCCCCGCCCAGAATGGCGATCCGGTCGCGACGTCTCACCCGAGCAACGCCCGGGCGCGGGCCAGCTCTGGCCAGTCCTGGTCGGCGCCGATGCGGCTCAGTGCTGCTTCCAGTGCCGGTCGTGCCGGCTCCCCGAAGAGTTCAAAAGCATCGGTGGCGCAGCGTAATTCGAAGACCACCGCACCTTGCTCCTTGGCCACCGCGATGGCCCGTTCGAGCGTCGCGCGCTGAGCGCCGGGCTCGCTGTAGGTGTGTGCAAGGACGCGGAGCAGTTCGGCGAGATAGAAGCGGATCCCGGTTTCCTCGACCATGTCCAACGTGAGTTCCAGGCGCGCTCTGGCCGCTTCTGGATCTCCCGCAGCATTGTGTAGACGCGCGAGCACGCTTTCGTACGAAGCGAGAAACGTTTTCAGTTGAGCTGCCCGCATCGCCTCGACGACCTGGGTCATGCTCGTGATGTGTGGTTCCAGCAGCGCTGGATCGGATTCACCGGCGGCGAGTGCCGACCGGGCTGCGAGCGACACGTGGTTGAACGTGGACACCATGGTCCACTCGACGAGTCCCAATTTTTCGGCCTGCTGCGAGATCTCATCCAGGTGCTCGCGGGCTCGGTCGAGTTCGCCGGTCTCGATTCGGACCATCGCCTGGCGCGCTCGGCAATAGCAGAAGGTGATTCCGTTGTGCGGGAATTCCAGTTCCTGACACCGTTCTACGCTTCGGGTGAAGAGTTGCTCGGCCCCGGACAGCTCACCCTGCAGGAATCTGATCGAACCGAACTCGGCGTACAGCGCGGCGATCGGATCGTTGGGGGCGAACCACGACCCCTCCATCTTGAGCGCATCGCTGCGATCGAGAGCGTGCGCGGCGGCCTCCAGTGCCGCCCGGGCCTGACCGAAGTGGCCGTGCAGTGACGCCAGTGCGCCGTCGATCACGTTGTAGGCGGCGGTGGCCCAGTCGGACTGTCCGTTCAGCTGTCGCATCGCATCGACGAGTTGCTGGGCTGTGCCGAGCTGGCCGCACGTCGTGTAGTAGTTCATCAGGGCACTGAAGATGCCGATGTGGTCGTGGCTGGGCTCTTGTACGACAAGTTGCAGGCACCGTTCGAATTCGGCGATGGCCTCCGGACTGGCTTGCCCGGCCGTCGCGGATGCGAGGAAGCCGCGCTCCAGACGGATGTTGGCTTCGGTGCGGTCACGTGATGGCGACGGCGCGGAGGCCTGGATGCTTTCCAACGCTTTGGTGAGGTGGTTTCGCGCCTCGATGAGCGCGCCGCGCTGGCGCGCATCCGACGACGCCCGCTGATAGGCGGCCGCCGCCTCGTCAAAGCGTTCGGC
This sequence comes from Mycobacterium sp. BK086, assembly GCA_004362315.1. GTDB lineage: Bacteria > Actinomycetota > Actinomycetes > Mycobacteriales > Mycobacteriaceae > Mycobacterium. The sequence continues at coordinate 1,926,892 of SNWL01000003.1, read as the reverse complement.
CTTCTCGAAGTGGTGCGCCACCAGGGGCCATTCCGGTGTGCCGCCCGCTGCAGGGTCGGCGAGAACGTCGGCGATGCGGTGATGGAGCCGTCGCCGGACGCTGGGGGGCGACAGCTCGGCGGCTACCTCGCGGAGCAGTTCGTGTTGAAAACTCCACTGGCGCTTGCCGACCGGCCGCAGTACCCTCGCGCGGGTGAGGTCGTCGAGCAGGGAATCGATCTTGCGCCAGCCGACTCCGGTCACCGAGGACAGCAGGTCACGATCGAAGCGGCTGCCGATGAGTGCGGCCGTTTCCACGATCAACAGTGAATCAGTGCTCGAACGCAGCCGGGCAACCAGGGTCTCGTAGAGGGTGTCGGGGACTTGAGCCTGATCGGCGGCGTCCTCGGCGTGGTGCTTGAGTTTGGCCACCACCTCTTCGATGAACAGGGGGACGCCATCGCAACGCTCCTGCACCGCTTTTCGCGCCTCTGCAGCCATCTCCGGGTGAAGGGCCCGAATCAGTGCGTCGGAATCCTCGGCGGCGAGAGGTTTGAGCTCGAGTTCTTCGACAAAGCCCCGCAGCGGAGGAACGCTGCGCCCGGTGACCACCACCAGCAATCGGTTGTCCTTCAGGCGCAGAAGGGAATTGACAATGCTGATGGTGTCCTCGTCGTACCAGTGGATGTCCTCGGCCAGGATCAGAGCCGAACCCGTGTTGACGCACGCCAGCAGGTAGTCCTTGACCGCGGCGGTGATCTGGTCGAACCGGGCCCCGGCATTGATGGTGGTGGGTTGATAGCCGGCATCGGGAGTGATGCCGAGGACCGGAGCCAACAGGGGCACGACGGTCGCGGTGTCCATCGAGCGACTCTTGACCTCGGCTTCCAGCAGGCGCAGGCTGTCGGCCGCGTCGGAGTCGCGCTGGATCTGGCTGTGGCGTTCGATCAGCCGCCGCACGGGGCGCAGACCGACGTCGGTGTGGAACGGCGAGCCGAACAGTTCGAGGACGGCGGCACCGGACTCGCGGGCCATGTCGACGACGGCGCTGGCCAAGCGGCTCTTGCCGATACCGCCCTCGCCGCGCAGCAGCACACCTCGAGTGGTCAACGTGCCGGCGCTGGCCTGGTCCCACATCCCGCGCAGCGCGGCAAGTTCATGCTCGCGACCCACGATCGGGCCGTAGGTCTTGCCGTCGATGTCGCGCTCGGCGATGACCCGGTAGTGGACGAGTGGCGCGTCCATTCCCTTGACCCGCTGCGGCGGGCATTCCTCCATCTCGAAGTTGTCCCGGACCAGCCGTTCGACGGCCTCGGAGACCGACACTGTGCCGGGCTGAGCCAGGCTGCAGATCCGTGCGGCGAGATTGGCGCCCAGCCCGTAGACGTCGTCCTGGTCGATGTCGAGGAAGACCACCCCGCGATGGATGCCGACGCGGACGTCGATGTCGAATCCGAACCGACGCTCGGCGCGGACGCTCAGCTCGGCGACTTCCCGGACGATGTCCAGGCCCGCGAGCACCGCTCGGTGGGTGTCGTCCTCGTGCGCCTTCGGATGTCCGAACACCGCGAGCAGGCCGTCGCCCTTGATCGAGCCGATGTGACCTTCGTAGCGGCCGACGATGGTGCGGACCACATCGCGGTAGCGTCCGACGACGGTGCGGTACACCTCGGGCTCGATGCGCATCGAGAGCGCCGTCGAGTCGACCAGGTCAGCGAACAGCACGGTGAGACGGCGGATTTCACCGCTGCCGACCGGTGCGGCGAGCAGCTCCTCGGCGTCGGGGTTGGTGCGATCGACGGCCAGCACCTGCCCGGCTAGTTCGTCGGCGGTGGCACGGTCGCCTTCGTTGATCGCCCGGACTGCACGCTCGAGAAGATCATCGATGGCCGGATTGTCAGTCACGCGAACCTACAAGCCGACGGTGACCGTCACCGTCTCGGAGGCTTGGCCAGCGCCGTCCGCCCGCCGAAGGCGCAGGGCGCCGGTGTAGTTGGCACCGGTGAATTGATCGTCGGTCAAGATGATCTGGACCGACGTCGCGCCGGGAGCAAGTAACGGTGGGGCGAACGTGATCGCCTGCAAGGGAACCCGAATGTCCGGTCGGCCGATTCGCTCGAACGGTTTCGCGATCGACACCGACCGCAGATAGTCCCGCTTCGGCACGTCGGCGGGTGCCGGTGGAATCGGATCGGTCGACGTGGCTTGCAGCCACCATGACGGACCGGCCAGTGCCACCTGAACGGCGCCCGCATAGGTCCGCATGTTCAGGTCGAGAAGATTGTGGATCAGGCGGACCCAGCCGTCGATTCCCCACTTGCCTGCATCGTCTCGCCGGGCGGCGTCCTGGGCGATCTGGTTGATCTGGTCGTAGTACCCCCGCATGACGCTCGCGGGCCGCTGGAGCTGGGGTCGCGGTGCGGTCATTGGGCACCCCCTGGCTTTCCGGGCGATCGCGGAGACGTCATCGCCTGCAAGTACTTCCACGGTGAGCTGGCGAGCTCAGTGCTGACCCGCGTCGTGTAGTCGGCCAGGTCGGTCAGCGTGAGGCTGCCGGTCACCCACTTCTGGGCCATGTCGAAATAGCCATTGGTCAGGTCCTGTGCACACTCGGTCCACGCGTCGACGGCTGCGGGGACGAAGTGGGTGAGCGGAGTAGCCGGTGGCGCCACGCCGGTGTCGGGATCCCGGTCGGCCTCGTCCTCATCCTTGGGGTAGAAGAACGGCTTGCGGCCGGTGCGCTTGGTGGCCGCTGCGCCGATCAGGAAGTCGGCCGATGCGGTGCCGTATCCACCGAGACAGACCAGCTTTCCCTGGGTGAAGGCTGAGACACCTTGAATGTGAACGACTTTCCTGGTCGTCACATGTACGCCCGGCTTCTTGGGGTCGCCCGACGTCGACTTCATATTGATGAACCCGCGGTCGACCAGCACCTTCCCGTCTCCGGTGGCGAACTCCGACTTGTCGAGGTCGTAGTCCAAAGACGCTTCGAGTTTGTTCGCCCGATTGGGGTAGAACTTCAGCGGCGTCGTGATCTCCTGACCCATCACCGTGACGGTTTCGAGCACCCGTCGCCAGCCGTCGGGCAGGAAGTCCGGTTCCTGATCTTGCATCCGTACGAAGAGCGCGGGGTAGTCCGCAGCCCAGTTGAACGGATTGACAATGTCGATCAGAGCCTCGAGAGAGACGTCGTCGGAGTCGAACTCGGTGTCGATGACCACCGATTCGAGGCCGTCGACCATGACCACCGCGGTCTTGCACACCGGTGCCTGCAGCAGCTTGTCGGCCCGGAAATCGGTCACCGCCTGCGCGCGCACGGCCTTGTCGAAATCGCCGGCCCGGGTGAAGTTCGTCGAGACGTGTTCGACGAACGAACCCCGTACCGCCGCGCCCCGGTCCCGGCGAGTCTTGAGTGCCGTCCCCGTCGGTGCGATCGCGGCCAGACATTGATTGAGTGCCGGGCCGAGTGTGCGGTCGGGCTTCTCGAGGTCGGGCAGTGCGCAGTTGGGTGCGACCTTCTTGAGACGGGCCGCAGTTGAAATGCCGTACAGCAGGCGAGCCTTCTGAGGCGCGATCAGGCGTTGGCCTTTTCCGTCCGCGGCCGCGATCCGCTTGAGTGCGTCGGTGAGGCTTGGGTCCTTGTTGACGTCGCCGGGGTAGTACTGCTTGACCAGTTCGTCGTACCAGCCAGCGTTTTGTACCGACCCGTGAAGCAATTTGTCAGCGGCTGCCAACAATTCAGGATCGTCTTTTGCGTCTTTTGCTTTCTTCACGGCGCGATCTATTGCGCCGAACACTTCAAGAATGTCGCGAACCGGATTCGCGCGAACTGGTTCTACTGATGCCATTGGCCGCCCCCAACCATGTTTGCGCAGCTAGCATAGCGTGGTCGCACGTCAATATGCGAGAGATTTCTGGCGGGGGGTCAGGGTGGACAGCGCGAACAACGGCGAAATGCACGATGTGCCATGGGCGTCGATATTCGATCCCGCGGCGAACGTAAGAGCGCTTACGGCCGTTCAGGCAGAAGGCTTTCGGGCTGCCAGCGAACTCGTCGACCGATTCGTGCGGATGGTGGCGACTCGGCCCGACGGCAGTGCGGCATCGGTACGGACCGCGGCCCCGATGTCCGACGAGCAACGCGCAGATCTGTTGGGTGCCACCGATGTAGAACCGCTGATCAGATCGTGGTGGGCGATGGCCGGTCAGTTCCTCATGGGTGGCGCGCCGCAAACTCCCGCTGCGACTGCGGCGATCTCACCCGCTTTGGACTTCACCGGTTCCGCGGCGACCGGCAGATTGGAGTTCGAAACCGAGGCCGGTGAGCCAGCAACGGCTGAGGTGTGGCTGCACAACGCCGCTGATCATGATCTGGGCCGTATTCGCCTGCGGTGCAGTGAGTTGATGGCGGCCGACGGATCGGTGATCGAGTCCGAGGCGTGTCGGATCAATCCGAAAGCCATTCCGGTGCCGGGGCGGTCCAGTCGCGGCGTCGGCATCACGGTCAAAGTCGCCAAGAAGGCCAAGCCCGGGCTGTACCGCGGCACGATATTGGTCGAAGGCCGCCCGGAACTCTGGCTGCCGGTGGCATTGACCGTCCACGCGGCCGCCGAATGACCAGCATCGCCGACCGCTCGGACCTGACTGAGGCCGTCGAGTCCAAGCTTCGCGGCGTCGGCAAGGCGGTGCGCCGCGCGATGCTGGACGCGATGCCCGACGGTGAGCCGGTGCAATGGCTGTACGGTCCGATGCGCGAGTACCCGTCGCGGGTGGGCAAGGCGCTGCGCCCCGCGCTGTGCCTGTCGGCCGGCCGTGCGTTCGGGGCCGACCAGAAAGACCTGATCGGCATCGCAGTCGCAATCGAATTGCTGCACAACGCTTTTCTGGTGCACGACGATATCGCCGACGGTAGCGAGATGCGCCGCGGCCGGCCCACGCTGACCGCCCGGCATGGGATGCCTGCGGCGCTCAACGCCGGGGACGGCCTGGCCATCGTCGCCAGTCAGGTGCTGCGTCGGGCGACCCGCCGCCTCGATCGCGACATCGCCGACCAGGTGATGGAGGAGTTCGACATCATGGCGATGCGCACCCTCGAAGGGCAGGCCACCGAGCTCGGCTGGCAGCTCGACTGTGTCGAAGATCTGCGGCCGGCGGACTACCTCGACCTCATCATGCACAAAACCTGTTGGTACACCACGATTTATCCGCTCCGGGTCGGAGCCATCGTCGGCTCGGGCGGAACGGCGGATCTGTCGCACATGATCCGGTTCGGCTTCCACTTCGGTGCGGCCTTCCAGATCCGCGACGATCTGCTGAACCTGGTCGGCGACGAAAAGGACTACGGCAAGGAGATCCTCGGCGACATCTTCGAAGGCAAGCGCACGCTGACCCTGGTGCACCTGATGGCCAGCGCCCGCGGTGCCGACCGCGATGTGGTCCGAGACTATTTGCGGCGCAGTCGCGCCGAGCGTTCCGAGGAGCTGGTGCGCACCATTCGCAGGCTGATGGACGACTACGGCAGCATCGAATTCACCAGCGAATACGCCGAGGGCATCCTGCTGGTTGCCGAGGAGTATTTCGAGCAGGCCTTCTGCGATGCCCAGCAGGGACCGGACTTGGACTTCCTGCGCTCGCTGGTGCCCTATGTGTGGGAGCGGTCCAGGTAGCCGTCGCGTCCGGTGAGCTATGGCTGTTGATGACGGGAATCGACGCCTGGGCAACTGTTCTAGCGTCGCGGGATGGCCCACCGTTTCATGCTGCGCCGGCTGGAATACGCGGTCCTGGGCCGCTCGATGCCGCGGCGGCACGACCCTCTCCGCGCGCAGAAGGTCTCGCTCCTGGCCGGCTGCGCGCTGGCATCCGGGATGCTGGTCCTCGATGCGATCCTGGGGTCGACCCGGCACGACCGGGTCCCCACTGACGCCGCCGTCGTGATGTCGCGAGAGTCCGGGGCGCTGTTCGTTCGTGTCGATGACCGGCTACGTCCGGTGGCCAACCTGCCATCGGCGCGCCTGATCCTCGGCACTCCCGCCGTACCGCATCTGATCGACGACGCCGCCCTGCGCGATGTCGCCAATGGTCCGATACTGGGCATCCCCGGGGCGCCGCGGACGCTGGGGGAGGTGATCGCGCCGCCTGACCTGCTATGGGCGGTCTGTGACGACCCCGCCGGAAGGACCGCCGTCGTCGTCGGTCACGGCACAGAGCCCGTTGCGCTCGACAGGCGCGCTGCCCTCGTTGTGACCGTCGCGCACGGCGACGGGTCGGTCTATCTTCTCTACGACGGCAAGCGCGCGATGATCGACACCGCCGATCCGGTCACCGTTCGGGTCTTGCACCTCGACAGCAGGAATGTCAGGACGGTGTCGACGACGCTTCTCAATGCGATCCCTGAAATGCCGGCCATCGTCGCGCCCCGCATTGCGGGGCTCGGCCAGCCATCGGGGATTGCCGGCTTTGCGATTGGTGCCGTGGTGCGAGTCATCAGAACCGATTCGCCCGAGTACTACGTCGTGCTTGCGGGTGGCCTTCAACGAGTCGGTCGGCTGACCGCCGACCTCCTGCGGTTCGGCGGCCATGATTTCCAACCCGACTTCCCCGACGTTGCTCCGGAGCTGATCGCGCACAGCCCGCTTCTCGATACGCTTCCGGTCGCCACGTATCCCGATGAACCGCCGTCGCTGGTCGACGCCGACGAAGAGCTCTGCGCGACATGGCAATCCGGCATGGTCGGCATTTCCGCCGGGCCACCGGTCGCAACGGGGGAGTCGACCACCCTGGCAAGGTCCGACGGCGACGGGCCCGGCATCGACAGCGTGCGGATGATCCCGGGCCGCACCCTCGACGTCACCGACACCGGCGCAACGGTGCGCTACCTCATCACGGACGCGGGAGTGCGTTTCCCCGTTGATGATTCGGCAGTCGGGGCGTTGGGGCTCACCGGGGCGCCGGTATCCGCACCATCGGCGATCCTCGGCGCATTGCCTTCCGGCCCCGAGTTGACGCGTGACGCCGCGCTAGTCGGGTGGGACGTCCTCGGGACGGCGTCGTAGCCGGACGGACGCCGCCGCGATCACGCCGGCCAGGCACAGCGCCGCGCCGGTCGCCGCAACGGCATAGGGACGGTGCGGGCCGGGCACGCCGGACGCCGGTGCGGCCGGAGGACGTGCCGCGGGTGGGGGCGGCGGTGACGGCGTCTGGTCGCTCAACGCGGCCAGGGGGTCGATGACGCCACTGCCGACCGCGGCGCTCCACCCGCCCGCGGGGTGGTGTGCGGTGGCCTCGACGCGGGCCATCACCTGGCGTGCCGACAGCCGCGGGAACCGCGACCGCACGAGGGCCACCACACCGCTGACCAGGGGCGCGGCGTAGCTCGTGCCCGACATCGAGGCCTTCCCGCCCGGAGTCGGCATGGTGTCGATCACGCCGTCGCCGTCGGGGTCCAGGGAGATCACGTGCTCGCCTGGTGCCGCGACGTCGACCCACGGACCATGGAGGCTGAACTCCGACGGCGTGCCGCGCGAGGTCACCGAGGCGACGGTCAGGACGTAGTCGTCGTACCAGGCGGGGCTCGCGATCGTGGTGGGCTGCGGGCCGGTGTTCTGGTTCGGGCACTGGCCCTCCCCGCCGACGTTGCCCGCCGCAGTGACCACCACCGCGTCTTTGACATCGACCGCGTACGACAGCGCCGCGCCGAGCGCTCGGTCGTCCAGCGTCGATTCGGCGCAGGCCACCGAGGAGATGTTCAGCACTGAAGCGCCCATATCGGCGGCGGTGCGCACCGCCATGGCCAGAGTGCTGACATCGCCGAACCCGCGGGCCGATGGCTCTGACACTGGGCCGAACTTGTTGCTGGACTGCCGGATTGCGATCAACGTGGCCTCGGGAGCGATTCCGGTGAATCCGGTCGGGTCCGCCCGATCGGGCGCCGCTGCGATGATGCCCGCGACCACCGTCCCGTGTCCGTCGCAGTCCTGATTACCGTCGCCGCTCGACACGAAGTCCCCGCCGCCGATGACATGAGACAAGCGGCGATGGGCGGCGATCCCGGTGTCGATGACGGCTACCCGCTGTCCCGTGCCGCGAGTCAGCCGCCAGATCGCGGGCATGTCGAAGCCGGCCAGCTGCGTCGCCGATACCTCCGCATCGCTGATGGGCATCGGCACGGCGCATGCCTCGCGCTGTTCGGTCGGCTGCGGCGGGGCGGGAGGTGCCGGCGGCGGCAGAAGGGAATTGTCGATGGCCGGTGGATTGACCGCGAAAGCCGTTGGTACGCAATACGTGGAGGCGATCAGGACCGTTGCCGCGGCCGCCGCCAGGCGGACGCCGTAGGCGGTCATCGACCGATCCAGGGCAGCGTGGTGAACACTCCTGCTGCCGCCGCGGCACAGGGCACGACCGCCGCGCCGATCGCGACGTCGAGAATGGCGATCCACCGGCGGGTCGTGCGCCTTGTCCGCAGCACCAGTGCTGAGGCGACGGCTGCGATGAAGACGCCCGCGAAGACGGGCTGGGTTGTGGTCGCCGCGGTGACGGCCGCGCCCAGTGCCGTCCCCTCGGCCGCCGTCGTGACAAGCAGTGTCAGCCGTTGACGAGCCGACGTTGTCCTGGTGGCGATTTCGGCGTCGGTGAGGCTTTCTGCCGTCAATCCGGAACCGCGGACAGACAACCGAACAGATACTGTCAGTAGGGCTAGCGATGCCACCGCCAGTACCGGGCCTGCGACGGTCGTGGGCCACCAACCGGCCACCGCACCCGCTGTTGCGGCGACGGCTGCCATTGCCGCGGCCGCCAGCGGAAGGAAAATCAAAGGGGCACAGTCCAACAACCGCCAGGCAACGAACGACGTCGCGGACATCGCCGACATCGCCAGCAAGAAGCCGGGCATGCCGACCCGACCTGGGGCGGCCAGCGTGGCGGTCAGACCCGCGAGCAGGACGGCAAGGACACCGAGCGTCGCTGCGCCCGCCCGCTCCCGGTGAACCGCCACCGCATCTGGCAAGGATGCCACCGCGTCGATGACCGCGGTGCTCACGTCGAACCTGGACACCGGATCCGGCCGCACCACACCCGACGTGAGGATGAGCAGTTCACCGTCGGGAATCGCGCACCGGGCGAGTGTGGCCGCCGGGTCGAGTGCCTCGCCGCACACCCGCGTGAGACGCGGTTCGGTGCCGGCGAAATCGTTCATGCCGGCGAGGTCCACCACCCCGAGCATGAGCTCCGCGATCGGTACATGGGCGGGCAGTGTGAGGTCAAAGCCGTGTTCGCCGGCGCGGATCGACACGTGGCGCAGCTCCTCGTCGGCTGTCATGACAGCGCACGCTAGCCAGACCGCGCGGCCGCCGAACTCCGTTGTCCACAGGTGAATTGCCGACCGGCCGGGGCGCTGTCTACCGTCCCTGCATGAATCGGCCCGTCCGGCTGGCGCCGCAGTTTCCGACCGACGATGTCCTGGTCAACGCGCTGCCGTCGCGCCCGTCGACCGGCGGGATATCCCGATTCGTGCCCGTTCTGGGTATCGGCGCGATGGTGGCTGTCGGCGCCGTGATGTGGGCGTCGGGGATGGTCGCGCGCGGACCGACAGCTCTGATGCTTCCGGCGATGATGCTGGTATCGGCGGTGGGCATGGCGATGCACCTCGGGGCGCGTCGGGCCGGCGGCAACGTCGACCGTCAGCGCACGCGCTACCTGGACGGCCTTGGCTCGCTCAGCGAGCAGTTGTGCGACACGGCGCGACGTCAGCGCGCATCACTGCTGTGGGCGCATCCGGCTCCGGCGTCGTTGTGGACGTTGATCGGCGGGCCGCGCATGTGGGAGCGTGGCGGCGCCGATTCGGACTTTTGTCATGTGCGGGTTGGCCTCGGCCGGCTCGGGCTGGCACGCCGCATTGTGGTTCCGGCGGTCGGGCCGGTCGACGATCTGGACCCGGTCGCCGCTGATGCGTTGCGCCGCTTCGTCCAGTGCCACTCCACCGTGGACGACGCTCCCGTCGCGGTTGCCCTGCGCGGGGTGGGGATGCTCGCGGTGGAGGGTGACCAAGAGCGCGCGCGCAGCCTCGTGCGTGCCATGGTCTGCCAGCTCGCTGCGCTGCACGGCCCCGATGTCGTGGCCATCGCCGCGGAGGTGGGCGATGGTCGTCGGCAGCACTGGGACTGGTTGAAGTGGTTGCCGCACAACGTGGCTCCGCATCGGGGTGAAGCCTTGGTGGTCATCGCCGACGGGGCCGATGCCCGGCATCTCGCCAGGCCCGGTTTGACGGTCATCGTCATCGGGGCGGGCACCGATGAGGCACTTCGGTTGCACGTCGACGGTGATCGTCTGTCGGTGCGCAGTGGCGATCACCTCGAGCAGTTCGCCACCGCCGATGGTGTGACGATGGTGCAGGCGCAGATGTGCGCACGCAGGCTGGCTCCCTATCGTCGGGGCGATTCCGTACCGGACGATCTGCAGCGGTGGTGTGCCGCATTGGAATTGGATAGTTCTGCCCCGCTGCGTGTTCCGATCGGTACCGGTTCTGATGGTGGCCTTGTCGAACTGGACATCAAGGAGGCCGCCGCCGGCGGTTATGGCCCGCACGGGTTGTGCATCGGCGCCACCGGGTCGGGAAAGTCGGAACTCCTGCGTACGGTCGTCGCGGGAATGATCGCCAGGCATTCGTCAGACGACCTCAACCTGGTGCTCATCGACTTCAAAGGTGGCGCAACGTTCCTCGGCCTGGACGGTTTGCCCCACGTCGCCGCTGTCATCACCAATCTCGCCGAGGAAGCGCACCTGGTGGCTCGGGCGAAAGAGGCACTCGGTGGCGAGATTCACCGTCGCCAAGCCCTGTTGCGTCGGGCGGGTAACGCCATCAATCTCGGCTCCTATCAACGTCAGCGGGGAGCGGATCCCACACTTCCGGTCTTACCGACACTGTTCATCGTTGTCGATGAATTCGCCGAACTGCTGGCCCACCAGCCGGATTTCGCGGAGCTGTTCACCATGATCGGGAGGGTCGGGCGGTCCCTGGGTGTGCACCTACTTCTGGCCAGCCAGCGGCTGGACGAAGGCCGGCTACGCGGCCTGGAGCCGCACCTGTCCTACCGCATCTGCCTCAAGACCTCGACGGCCGCCGAATCTCGGGCTGTTCTCGGTGTCCCTGATGCCGCCGACCTGCCCTCGACGCCGGGACCCGCGTTATTTCGCACCGGCGACGGCCGGCTGATCCGCTTCCAGGCCGCCTACCTCGGTGCTCGGACGCGGCAACCGGTCGCGACGGCGCCGTCGAATCCACCTGTGCGACTGTTCACCTCGATGCCGACGCCGGAACCGCTCACCGGTGGCGGCAGGGGGCCGACCGTGTTCACCCAGATCGTCGAACAGGCTCGGGGTCAAGGTAACCCTGCCCACCAGGTGTGGTTGCCGCCGCTGACACGCTCCCCGCACCTCTCGGAACTGGACACCGCCGGGGCAGAGTTGAATGCGGCCATCGCTCTGGTCGATCTGCCATTCGAGCAGCGGCGGGCACCGATGGTGGTCGAGCTCGGTGGGGCAGGCGGCAATGTCGCGATCGTGGGGGCACCCCGAAGCGGCAAGTCCACAGCTGTGCGCACGTTGATCACCGCGCTGGCCAGCCGCCACGTAGCTCGCCGGGTCCAGTTCTACTGCCTCGATTTCGGCGGGGGTACCCTCGACGCGCTGCGGCCCGTGCCGCACGTGGGATCGGTGGCGAGCCGGCAGGAGAGAGAACTGGTGCGGCGCGTCGTCAGCCACGTCGGCGCGATCTTATCCACGCGTGAATCTCGCAGCGAAGCGGACGAATACGGTGACGTATTTCTTGTCGTGGACGGCTGGTCGACGGTGCGTGAGGAATTCCCCGATCTCGAGACGACGATCACCGGCTTCGCCGCCCGGGGCTTGTCCTTCGGTGTTCACGTGATCATCACCGCGGGGCGGTGGGCCGATGTCCGGCCTGGCCTCAAAGATCAGCTCGGTACGAGAATCGAACTGCGACTGGGTGATCCCGTCGACTCGGACATCGACCGCAAACAGGCGGCGGTCGTGCCGATCGACAGCCCTGGGCGGGGCATCACCCGCGAGGGTCACCACTTCCTGATCGCCACCCCGGAGGGCGTCGAAGTGGCTCGTTCAGACTCATGGCGCACCCCACCGGTCCGGCTCTTGCCCGGCCACGTCGAGCTCGCCGCCGTTATCGACCACGCACTCGACGATCCGCAGCGGACGGTGCTCGGCCTCGGCGAAGACCGCCTCGAGCCGGTTGGTGTCGACTTCACCAGGCAGCAACACCTGTTGATCCTCGGCGACGGGGAATGCGGCAAGACTGCGACGCTGCGGGCGTTGTGCGGCGAAATCGGGCGGGGCGCAACGACTCGGCCGGCCTGGTTGTTCGTGGTCGACTACCGCCGCGGGCTGATCGGTATCGCCGAGTCTCCGCACGTATTCGGCTATGCGTTCTCGGCACCGAGCCTCACTGCTCGGCTATCGGCCCTCGTCTCGTTGTTGCAGGGCAGGCTGCCGGGACAGGACACCCCGATCGGACAGCTCAAGGCCAGATCGTGGTGGACCGGCCCGGACGTGTTCGTGGTGGTCGATGACTACGACGTGGTCTCCGCGACGACGCCGGATGCGCTGACGTCACTGCTCCCTCTGCTGCCGCACGCAGCCGATATCGGGTTGCACCTCATCGTGGCTCGGCGGTGTGCGGGGTCGGCGCGGGCGTTGTTCGATCCGGTTCTGGCGCAGTTACGGGACAGTGGATGTGCCGGACTGTTGATGAGCGGAAGCCCCGAGGAGGGTGTGCTGATCGGGCACCATCGGGCGGCCGCGCAGCCTCCGGGGCGAGGACTGCTGGTTACCCGTGGGGCGGCACAGCTGGTTCAGATCGGCTGGTGTGCAATGTGAATGGCATTGTGCTGGAGGTCGGGCCCGCGTTCGTGACGTCGCTGTCGCCTCGGGGTGCTGGGGAAGCCGACCCGGAGATGGTGACTGCGGCATTGGCCGGCATCGACGATACGACGGTGCTGTTCCGCGAGTGCCCGGTCGCCGTGGCCGATCTGTGGCAGCGGGTCATCGCGGCGATCGTCGAGCCACGCTGCCCGTCGGTGACCGTCGTGTATCCGTCGTGGTGGTCGCCGGGTCGTGTGCGGCGCGTTGTCGATGCCGCGGCGACTGTCGCGACCGACGTCCGTGCGTTGTCCAGATCGGCTGTGATCGCCGACGGTGGCCCGGTCACTGTCGTCGAGATCGCCGACGACGTTGTCGCGATCAGTAAGCCGACCGAAGCGCCGGTGGTGCTGGACCGCACGGCGGACCCGATGCAGACTGCTCACGTCATCGAGAATGATTCCGCGAGGGCAATTCTCGTCGACGCCCCGCCGGGGGTGGCCGGTGGGTCGGACTATGCCCGCCGCCTGCTCACAGCTCTGAACGAGCGCGGGACGACCGCGCGGCGCGCCGGAGTTCGCGACGTACCGACGTCGGCGGTCGAGCCTCCGCCGTTGGTGACTGGGCGGCACTGGCGCGGCCCGGTGTTCGTGGGCGCCTCGGTGGTCCTGACTGTCTGCGCCATCGGACTGAATGCGGGCCGGGCCGGCGATCCGGTGCTCGTCGCCGACACCGTCAGCATCGTCGAAGGTCGTATCAGTGTGCACATTCCCGCCCAGTGGGCGGTCACCCGGATCACTGCCGGACCGGGATCGCGGCGCATCCAGGTGAACTCGCCCACCGAGCCCGCAGTCGCTCTGCATGTCACCCAATCCTATTCTCCCGGTGAAGTATTGGAGCGGACCGCGCAGGTCCTGCGACTGGCTGTCGCCGAGCAGCCCAGCGGCGTGTTCGTCGACTTCGATCCGGCCGCCCATCGCGGCGGGCGTCCCGCCGTCACCTACCGGGAAGTCCGAGTCGGCCGCGATATCCGCTGGACGGTGGTGCTCGATGGCGCGACGCGGATCAGTGTCGGATGCCAGAGCGCACCTGGTCGCGAGGACACCGTCGCGCAGGCATGTGAGAAGGCAATCGAGTCGGCACATGAATTGGTGGGAACCGATGGGCGCCGGTGAACGTCGAATCCTTTGTCAGCGTGCATAACTCAACCGTAAGGATGAACCCGTGACGACACTGAGTACCGACTTCGACCTCATGCGTACCGCCGCCGCGGCCGCAGACACCCGCAATGACGAGATCCGGGTTCTGCTGCAGGGGTTCATCACCCGAATGGAATCGGTACCACCCACGGTGTGGGGTGGGCTGGCGGCAGCACGGTTCAAGACCGTTGTCGCGCACTGGAACACCGAGTCCACCAGGCTGTCCCATGCGCTGGCCGGGATCGCCGACACGATCCGCAACAACGAACACGAACTGCGTGAGGCAGCGCAGGCGCATGCGCAGCGGATCGCCGACGTCACCGCAGGCCTCTAGCCAAGGAGCACGAAAGTGGACCCCATCCTCTCCTACGATTTCGCCGAGATCGACGCGGCGGTGCTCGCGGACATCCACGGCACGTCAACCCGGCTCGGCGCCGCACTCGACGATCTGAGCCGGCAGATCGCACCGCTGCAACAGGTATGGACGCGCGACGCCGCGGCCGCCTACCAAGCCGAGCAGGCGAGTTGGCAGCAGGCGGCCTCTGCGCTGCACGACATCCTCGTGAGACTTGGCGCCGCTGTGCGCGACGGGGTGGCCGACGTCGCCGATGCCGATCGCCGCGCCGCTGGGATGTGGGGCTGACCCCCGAGCCCCCAGAGTCTGTGCGGCCCCCGCGGAGGAGAGCCAACGGGGCCGCACAGCACTCTCACCGATGGCGGCATTGTGCGCCGAATCTGGCGTATCGTGACCGCACACGCGCCGGTCGACGTGACCGCGCGAGGAGTGTGAACGCCGATGGGCACATCCAGAACAACGCGACCCGGGGCCAGTGGCCCTCGGCCGTCTGCTCTGCTGCGCGCGGTCCACGAGCTCTTCGTCGCCGGCGAAGTCGACGCCTCGTATCTGGAATCCAGCGCGCTGCGGCCGGTGGTCGCCAAGAGCTGGCAACGCAGCCTCGCCAAAGGCGTCGACCCCGACGGCGCCGCACAACCCTCGCCGGTGGGGGAGGAACTGGCCCGGCTGCGCGAGACCCATCCACTGGCGCCGGCCCTGCCGGTGATCCGGCGCCTGCTCGTCGACGACGCGGCCGGCACCGGCGTCGTAGTCGCGGTGACCGGCGCCGACGGAACCCTGCTCTGGGTGGAAGGCGACCGCAGCGCCTGCCGGCGCGCGGAGGCGATGAACTTCGTCCCCGGTGCGGACTGGAGTGAGCGCGGCGCCGGCACCAATGCCCCTGGCACCGCCCTGGCTGTGGACGCTGAGCTGCAGATTCTCGGCTCCGAACACTTCTCTCGGGTGGTGCAGCCGTGGAGCTGCACCGCGGTGCCCGTGCACGACCCGGGCACCGGCGCGCTGCTCGGCGCTCTGGACCTCACCGGCGGGTCACGGGTGGCCAGCCCGCAGGCACTGGCCCTGGTCCGCGCCACCGTCGTCGCCGTCGAAAGCCACCTGGCGCTGCTGCGGCTGACCGGATCGGCGATCGAGACCGCACCGCGCCGCCCGCGGCTGGCGGTGCTGGGATCCGAACGCCCGCGCTGGCTGGTCACCGACGAGTTCGGGCATCTGCGGTCCACCACGTTGACCGGCAGGCACGCCGACATCCTGGTGCTGCTCAGCCGCCATCCAGAAGGATTGAGCGCCGATCACCTGGCGATGCTGCTCGACGACAAGGACCTCGACGTGGTGACCGTGCGCGCCGAGATGTCGCGGCTGCGTAAGGTCGTCGGCGCCGAGGCCATCGACTCGCGGCCCTACCGGTTGCTGGTGCCCATCACCACCGACATCGGCGAGGTGTACGAGGCACTCGACGCCGGCGACGTCACCGCTGCACTCGACCGCTATCCGGGACCGCTTCTGCCGCAGTCGATCTCACCAGCCGTCGGGCGACTGCGCACCGAGCTCACGATGACGCTGCGGGGAGCGGTACTGTCCACCGGCGACCCGGCGGTGCTGCGCCGCTGGCTGGACAGCCCCGACGGGCGCGACGACCGCGACGGCTGGCGGGCGCTGCACGACGGCACCCTGCCGGGCTCGGTGCAGCAGGCCCAAGCCCGCGGCAAGCTGGCCGGACTGGACTTCGACCTGGCCTGATTCCAGGGCTGCAGCGTGCACTGTTTCGTGCAACCGTGCTGCAACCCCGCACTGCCTAGTTTCAGTGACGACCGACACATTTCGTCGTCTTGAACAGGCAGGAGAACGCCATGACCGTATATGCGAGGCCCGGTGCCGAAGGCTCCGTGATGTCGTTTGCGGCCCGCTACGACAACTTCATCGGCGGCGAATGGACCGCGCCGGTGGGTGGCGAGTACTTCGAGAATCGCACGCCGGTGACCGGTGAGGTGTTCTGTGAGGTGGCTCGCTCGACGGCGGCCGACATCGACCTGGCGCTGGATGCCGCACACGCCGCCGCCCCGGCCTGGGGCAAGACCTCGGCCGGTGAGCGCGCGTTGATCCTGAACAAGATCGCCGATCGCATCGAGGCCAATCTGGAGGCGATCGCGCTGGCCGAATCCTGGGACAACGGCAAGCCGATCCGGGAAACCCTCAACGCCGATATTCCGTTGGCAGTCGACCACTTTCGCTATTTCGCGGCGGCCATCCGCGCACAGGAAGGCGCCCTGTCCCAGATCGACGAGGACACCGTCGCCTACCACTTCCACGAGCCGCTCGGCGTCGTCGGCCAGATCATCCCGTGGAACTTCCCGATCCTGATGGCCGTGTGGAAACTGGCACCCGCCCTGGCCGCCGGAAATGCGGTGGTGCTAAAGCCCGCCGAGCAGACGCCCGTCTCGGTGTTGTACCTGATGTCGCTCATCGGTGACCTCCTTCCGCCCGGAGTCGTCAACGTGGTCAACGGTTTTGGTGTCGAGGCGGGCAAACCGCTGGCATCGTCGAACCGGATCGCCAAGATCGCGTTCACCGGTGAGACCACCACCGGCCGGCTGATCATGCAGTACGCCAGCCAGAACCTGATCCCGGTCACCCTCGAGCTCGGTGGCAAGAGCCCCAACATCTTCTTCTCCGACGTCCTCGCCGCCAACGACGACTACCAGGACAAGGCCCTCGAGGGCTTCACGATGTTCGCCCTCAACCAAGGCGAAGTCTGCACCTGCCCGTCGCGCAGCCTGATCCAGGCCGACATCTACGACGAGTTCCTCGCTATGGCCGCCATCCGCACCAAGGCCGTCCGGCAGGGCGATCCACTGGACACCGAGACCATGATCGGCGCCCAGGCCTCCAACGACCAACTGGAAAAGATCTTGTCGTACATCGAGATCGGGAAAAGCGAAGGCGCCCAAGTCATCACCGGTGGTGAGCGTGCCCAGCTCGGCGGTGACCTCAACGGCGGCTACTACGTGCAGCCGACGATCTTCACCGGCGACAACACCATGCGGATCTTCCAAGAAGAGATCTTCGGACCCGTCGTCGCCGTCACGTCGTTCACCGATTACGCCGACGCCATCGACATCGCCAACGACACCCTTTACGGCTTGGGTGCGGGCGTGTGGAGTCGCAACGGCAACACCGCCTACCGCGCCGGACGGGACATCAAAGCCGGCCGCGTCTGGACGAACTGCTATCACCAGTACCCCGCGCACGCCGCGTTCGGCGGCTACAAGCAGTCCGGTATCGGGCGGGAAAACCACCTGATGATGCTCGACCACTACCAGCAGACCAAGAACCTGCTCGTCTCGTACTCCAACAAGGCCCAGGGCTTCTTCTGATCCCGCGATTTCGGCGCGCTAACCGCCGCTCAGCGAACGAAACCGCGCCGAAATCACCACAACTCGAAAGGAATTCATCATGACTCAGACACTGGGCGCACGCGCCGCCTCGACCGACACCGACACCATGCGCGCTGCCGTCGTCACCGAATTCGGTGCACCCCTGCAGGTCGCCGACCTCGATCTACCGACCCCCGGTCACGGGGAGGCGCTGGTCAAGCTGGAGACCTCGGGGGTCTGCCACACCGATCTGCATGCCGCCCATGGTGATTGGCCCGTCAAGCCGGCACCGCCGTTCATTCCGGGCCATGAGGGCTACGGCACCGTCGTCGCACTCGGCGAGGGTGTCACCGACCTCAAGCTCGGCGACAAGGTCGGCAATGCGTGGCTGTGGTCGGCTTGCGGCAGCTGCGAATACTGCCGCACCGGCTGGGAAACGCTGTGCGAGAGCCAGCAGAACGGCGGCTACAGCGTCAACGGCAGCTTCGGCACCTACATGCTGGTGAATGCGGCCTACGCCGCGCGGATTCCGGACGGCGTCGACCCGCTCGAAGTCGCACCGATCCTGTGCGCCGGCGTCACGGTCTACAAGGGCCTCAAGGTCACCGACACCCGCCCCGGCCAATGGGTGGCGATCTCCGGGATCGGCGGCTTGGGCCACATCGCCGTGCAGTACGCCCGCGCGATGGGACTGCGGGTGGTGGCGGTCGACATCGACGACGCCAAACTGGCGCTGGCCGCCCGGCTCGGCGCGGAGGTCACCGTGAACGCCAAGACCTCCGATGTCGTCGAGGAGGTGCAGAAGGCCACCGGCGGCGTGCACGGGGTATTGGTGACCGCGGTGCATCCGCAGGCGTTCGGCCAGGCGATCGGCCTGACCCGGCGCGGCGGGACCATCGTCTTCAACGGCCTGCCGCCCGGCGACTTCCCGGCCCCGATCTTCGATATTGTGTTGAAGGGCTTGACGATTCGCGGTTCGATCGTCGGCACCCGCCAGGACATGGCCGAGGCGCTGGACTTCTACGCGCGCGGCCTGATCCATCCCACCGTCGAAGCGGCCACGCTCGATGACATCAACGAGGTGTTCGGTCGGATGGAGCGTGGCCAGATCGACGGCCGCGTCGTCATCGACTACCGCTGAGTTTCGAGCAACCCGCGAACGGCCTCGACGCCGACCAGACGAATGTCGTCGCGTCGGATCGTGGCCCACCGCCCCGGCGTCATGGCGAATCCGACCATGGTGTCGGGGCGGTCGCGTCGGTCCTCGACGGTGGTGCCCGTCTCGACATAGGGCAGCGAGCGCGTGACCGCCAGTGACGCGGCGTTGTCATGCCAGGCCCGGGTGATCGCGACATCGGCGTCGAAGCCCGCAAAGATCAGGTGCAGGGCGGCCTGCCGGAGTTCCTTGCCAAGCCCGTGCCCCTGGTGTGCGAGGCCCAGCCACGAGCCGGTGGTCAGGCTCCGGTTGCGCGGAAAGTCCTCGGCGTGAACCGAACACATGCCCACCACCGCGTCGTCGACCAACACCGCCAAGTTCAGGTTCCACCGCGCGGGCGAGGCCTCGGCGCGGTTGCGCCAGTAGTACTGCAGGCTGTTGCGCTCCAGCTGTGGGGAGGGCACGTCCGTCCACGGCTCACTGAACGGCATGGTCGCCGGGTCGTGAATACCCTTGGCCGCCAACGTCGCCAGCTGCACGCCCAGCTCGTCGTCGACATAGCGCAGCACGACCCGCGGTGTCACCACCTGCAGATCGAACAGCGGCCAGATATGCGCCATGCCCAATCGGACCACAGTCGATCGTGACTGGGAAAGCGAATTAACCCCGGTGGTGGCGCTGGTAGTGGCGTGCCACCCGCGTTCGGTTGGCGCAGATGTTCTGGGTGCAGAATCTGCGGCGGGCGTCGGAGGCGACGAAAAGCATGCTGCAGACCGGATTTTGGCACCGACGCAGCCGGTCATGTGCCGGCCCGGTGAGGAGATCCATCAGGCTGTCGGTGACGGCGCCGAGCGCGATGTCGTAGCGGCGGTTGGCGGTCGCGTGGTGAGCGGTGACTGTCGTCCAGCCGCTCCGGGTGTGCTCGAGACGCCGGGTGGCGCTCACCCTGGCGGCGACCTCGTTGACGTAGGCGACCGCCGCCGGATCGGGCACGGTCACGGCGACCTGCGCATCGAGGAGTTCGCGCACCGCACTTCGGAGTTCGACGGTGACGGCCAGCGTCGGCGTGGCCGCCTCGTCGGGGAGCCGGTCTTGTTGCAGGCCCCACCACAGCCGGCAGGTCGCTTCATCGGGCAGTAGGTCGGTAGCCGGATCGGTGCTCGTGATGATCGTGTCGGCCAGGTCAATGGCCAGCGGCTCGCCCGCCACGATCAGGCCGGCCGCCTGCGCTTTTTCCATCCGCGACCGCGCATCCATCCGGCTAATGCTATCAGGGTCTTGACAGCGTTAGTTTCGGCCGAGTAAGAAGGCTAACGTCAAAAGCAAGACGCAAACGTTAGAATTGGAGGGTCCGCTCAATGGATTCGCTGGAACTACTGCACCGCGCTGATGCCCGCCTGGTCGGTCTCATGACCGGACTCGGCATGGACGACCTGGATCTGCCGAGCCCGTGCTCGGAATGGAACGTGCGGTCGCTGCTCAGCCACACCGTCGCGTCGATCGACGCATTCTCCGCCGCCGCGGACGGCGGAAGCGGTCCGACCGAGCAGGAACTGTTCAGCGGAGCCGACATCCTCGGCGGCGACCCGCTGGCGGTGGTCCAACGGTCCGTAGAGCGCTCGCACCGAGCCTGGGCGACGATCGCCGATTGGCAGGCGCCCGTCACGAGCGTCCTCGGTGAGATGCCGGCCGGCCAGGCCATCGGGATCGTCACCTACTCCACGCTCTTGCACAGCTGGGACCTGGCGCGGGCGTTGGGCCGGCGGGTCGAATTCGACGACGCCGAAGCCGAATTGGCCGAAGCGGTCGGACAGCAACTGGTTCCGCCGCTGCGCCAGCAAGAGCTCTTCGGTGCGGAGGTCAACCCGGCGAACGGCGCCACCGCCACCCAGCGGGTTGTGGCGTTCTCCGGGCGCAGCCCCCTATAACCGGCGGTCCCGGGTCTGCACACCGGGACCTCAACCGGGCGATGCTGCCGGCCGTCTGCCAGGATGCCACTTGATGAGCACACCTAACGGACCGCAGTCGGTCTTCTGCGTCGGCTTCACGCGGGTCAGCGAGGCCGGTATCTCGCTGGCTCAGGACGTGACGCAGACCCTCGTCGACCACCGCGGTCTGCTGGAGATGCCCGCCTACGCCGTGATGGCCGAGTCGGTCACCAGCGGCGCCTACTGGTACACCTTCGCCGAGCCGGTCGCCACCGTGCAGTCCTGGCTGGCGATGACCGCCGGGGCGCGGCCGAAAGTGGGGGATCGGCTGCAGGCCGTCTCGGCGATGGCCCACCACGACGACGCGCACGGCACCGCCACGATGACCATCACCAACGGCTCCCACGAGGTCGTCTGCTCCGGAGTGGCCCGCGCTGTCCGCGTCGGCCGCAGCACCGAGGCGCTGCGCGCTCTGGACAAGGACGCCATCGGGCAACCCGTCGAAACACTGCCCACCCCGCCCGACGTCGACACCACCGTCTCGGCCATCGACCCCGACTGGGACGGCCGGCGCATCTTGACCGTGATCAGCCGCGGCCAGATCGCCCGCGGACCGCTGTGCGAACTACTGGCCATGACCGTGGACCTGCAAGACGAACCGGTGATGACCGTCGAACCGCAGCAATGGATGGCCAACCCGCTCGGCGCCATCCAGGGCGGTGTCATCGCCTCGCTCATCGGGCAGGCTTGCTCGCTGGCCGGGCAGGCCCACACCGGTCCCGGCGACCGCTACACCCTGGCTGACCTGAGTGTTTTCTATTTCCGGTCGCCGCCGGTGGACGGCAGATCTCTCACGCTGGCCACCACTACCGAGCGGGTCGGGCGCCGGATGGGGACGGTGTCGGCCACCATGAGCGACGCCGGCGGAACCGACTACGTCCGCGCCGTCGCCAACGTCGCGTACGAGCGGTCATCGGCGTTTTGACCTGCCCGGATCGTCGCAGGTAAGCTGCCACGTTGGCGTGCGGTACGCCGCGGTTTCGCACCGCGGGGTAAGCCGGGTTCTCGGGTCAGTGTTGGTCGCCGAGAAGCAACCCCGACCGTCGCGTCTCGACCGGCACCCGGTTCACACCGGGACTCACCCTAGAAGAAAAGAAGGTAGCGCTGTGCCTACGTACACGCCGAAGGCAGGTGACACCACGCGTTCGTGGTACGTCATCGATGCCACCGACGTGGTGCTCGGCCGGCTCGCCGTCGCGGCAGCAAATCTGTTGCGCGGCAAGCACAAGCCGACGTTCACGCCGAATGTCGACGGTGGCGATTTCGTCATCGTCATCAACGCCGACAAGATCGCCGTCAGTGGCGACAAACTCCAGACCAAGATGGCCTACCGTCACTCGGGTTACCCCGGTGGTCTGCGGGCCCGCACCCTTGGTGACGAGATGGCCAAGCACGCCGACCGCGTGGTCGAGAACGCCATCGTCGGGATGCTGCCGCACAACAAGCTCAGCCGGCAGATCCAGAAGAAGCTCAAGGTCTACGCCGGCCCGGATCACCCGCACGCCGCGCAGCAGCCGATTCCGTTCGAGATCAAGCAGGTGGCGCAGTGAGCGAAACGACAGAAGACGTGACTGAGGTCGAGGTGACTGAGGCTGAAGAGACCGCGGCCCCCGAGGCTACCGAGGTCGTCGAAGACGTCGAGGTCGCCGTCGAGGCCGCACCGCGTGCGCCGATCATCATCGACCGTCCCATTCAGACCGTCGGCCGCCGCAAGGAGGCCGTGGTGCGTGTCCGGCTGGTGCCGGGCACCGGCCAGTTCAACCTGGATGGCCGCAGCCTCGAGGCCTACTTCCCGAACAAGGTGCACCAGCAGCTGATCAAGGCTCCGCTGGTGACCGTCGACCGGGTGGACAGCTTCGACATCTACGCCCACCTCGACGGCGGCGGCCCCTCGGGTCAGGCCGGTGCGCTTCGCCTCGCGATCGCCCGTGCGCTGATCCTGGTGCAGCCTGAGGACCGTCCGGCCCTGAAGAAGGCCGGCTTCCTCACGCGTGACCCGCGTGCCATCGAGCGCAAGAAGTACGGCCTCAAGAAGGCCCGCAAGGCGCCGCAGTACAGCAAGCGCTGATCTGCCGCGTACGCATACGCAACGGCTCGCCGGGCGTCGTCCAGTTTCCACTGGAGGCGTCCGGCGAGTTTTTTTGTGGCCTGGGTCACACCGCGACGGGCCTGCTCAGAACGCCTACTGCGACGAATTATTAAGTTTCGGTTTGAGCCCGTGGCTCTTCGGCAACGCTGCTTGGAGCCGGCGGCGACGCCGGCTGCCCGAGGTAGGAGGCGGGACCCTTACGGGGGGTCGGTGCCCTCCTTCGGGGCTGTGAGGGGCTCATTCCCGCAGCTCTGACTCCCTGCCAACCACAGGAAGAAATGGAGCGAACATGAACATGTGGACGAAGACTGCCGCAGGTGCGGTACTCGGCGGATCGCTGCTCGTCGCGGGCGGCTTCGGCCTGGCGAGCGCGGCTCCGGATGCTCCGCAGCTGCCCCAGGCGCCCCAGCCGGTGGCCGGTGGCGAGCTCAATGTGGGGCTCACCGTCAACGGCGAGCAACTGGGCACCATCCAGAATGTGTCGCTGAGCAGCGCGCAGACCCTGGCAACGAGCGTGTGCCCGAGCGACGACCTGTCGTCGAAGCTTCCCCAGCTGGCCAGCAACCAGGTCGAGTCCGTGCCGGTTTGCGCCAGCAGCACCACCGGGGTGAGCTACACGTTCACCCAGGCCGGCCCGGGTAACTCGGACATCGTGCCGCAGAGCCACGGCGCATCGGGCATCGGCTCGACAGCGACGTCGACCGCACCGGCCACGGCGCCGGGTGCTGCGCCGTCGGCCGAGCTGCCGATGACCGGTAGCCGGTAACTAGCTAGCAGTACGCACTGCCCGCACCTAGACCTGGTGCGGGCAGTGTTTGCTATCTGGCCGTCTCGGCGGTGTGTCGGTTTGGCGGCGACACGGCGGTTAACCTCATCGGTTGTGTCTTGAGCCGCTAGTTGTGAGAGGTTTGTCCGCATGGGTCGACTGTTCGGGACCGATGGTGTCCGAGGCGTCGCCAACCGAGAACTGACTGCTGAGCTGGGTTTGGCGCTGGGTGCGGCTGCTGCGCGCCGCCTCGCGGTGACGACAACTTCTGGACGGCGGGTGGCGGTCATCGGCCGGGATCCGCGGGCCAGTGGCGAGATGCTCGAGGCGGCAGTGATCGCCGGTGTCACCAGCGAAGGAGTGGATGCGCTGCGGGTCGGAGTGTTGCCCACTCCCGCGGTGGCCCATCTCACGGCTGCCTACGGCGCCGACTTCGGCGTGATGATCTCCGCCTCGCACAACCCGATGCCCGATAACGGCATCAAGATCTTCGGCCCCGGTGGCCACAAGCTCGACGACGACACCGAGGACCGCATCGAAGAACTCGTCGCTCAGGGGCCGGGACTGCGCCCGGTCGGCGCCGAGATCGGCCGGGTCGTGGACGCCAGTGACGCACTGGAGCGCTACCTGCATCACGTCCGCGCCGCCGCCCCGGTCCGACTCGACGGGCTGACGGTGGTCGTGGACTGCGCCCACGGCGCCGCGTTCCAGGCGGCACCGCGCGCCTATCACGCCGCGGGTGCGCGGGTCATCGCCATCAACGCCGAGCCCGACGGCCTCAATATCAACGACGGCTGCGGCTCGACGCATCTGGATCAGGTGCAGGCCGCGGTGCTGGCCCACCGCGCCGATATCGGACTGGCCCATGACGGTGACGCCGACCGCTGCCTGGCAGTCGATGCGGCCGGAAACGTGGTCGACGGCGACGCCATCATGGTGATCCTGGCGCTGGCCATGCGCGACGCCGGCGAGCTGGCGTCGGAAACCCTGGTTGCCACGGTGATGAGCAACCTCGGTTTGCACATCGCCATGCGCGAGGCCGGTATCGCGGTGCGCACCACCGGTGTTGGCGACCGTTACGTCTTGGAAGAACTGCGCGCCGGCGAGTACACCCTGGGCGGCGAGCAGTCAGGTCACATCGTGATGCCCGCGTTGGGGACCACCGGCGACGGTATCGCCACCGGGTTGCGGCTGATGGCGCGGATGGCGCAGACCGGCCTGTCGCTGGCCGAGCTGGCCGCGCCCATGCAGACCATGCCGCAGGTTCTGATCAATGTCGAGGTTGCCGACAAGGCGACGGTGGCCGAGGCGCCGGCGGTGCAGAGCGCGGTGCGCGAAGCTGAGGCCGAGCTCGGGGATACCGGTCGAATTCTGTTGCGCCCGTCGGGAACCGAACAGATGGTGCGCGTCATGGTGGAAGCCGCCGACGAGGACACCGCTCGGCAACTGGCGGTTCGCATCGCCGAATCGGTCAGCGCCGAAGGCTGATTTCACCCATCTGGGAACCGGACGCCAGGTTGCTGCGTCATACCCGGATATGGGCAACACACGCGTGGACACCGCGGCGCTGCGCGCTGCCGCGCAACGCTTCGACGCCGCGGCCGATGCGCTCGGCGGAGCGGCGCTGAGCCGATTGCACTTCGACGGGAGCGTGGCCGGGCGGGCGTATACCGCCCACGGCGACGCAGTGCGCTCGTCGTTGGACCGGTTGGCCGCCGGAGTGGCCCAATGGTCGCGCGCCACTGAGGAAGTCGCCGCCACACTGCGGGTCACCGCGGACCGCTACGGAGACGCCGAACTGCGTGCGGCTGGCCGATGACCGTCGACGTCGCGGCTCGGCTGGCGCAGGGACAGGCGTCGGTGGCCAACACGCAGGCATACGTGTCGGCTTGTCATGCGATCGGATACCGGCATCCGGACCTGACGGCGCATGGAGCGCAGGTTGTCGAATGGTATTGCAGCGAAGAAGGTTTGGAGCTGCGTGCACTGGACGCGGATTGTACGGCGTTGCGTGGGGCAGCCGCTGCCGCCGACGAGGCGGTGCGCCTGGCGCGTGACGGGTTGGCGACGGTGTCGGCGGCGTGGGCGGGGCAGTCTGGTTCGGTGGCTGCCGACTTCCTCGACCGGCACTGTGCTTCCGCGGCAGAGGTGGCCCGCGCCGTCCATGCGGCGGCTGTCGCCTGCGAGGTACTGCGCGACGGCTTGGGCCGGCTGGTCGACGAAAAGGTCGGTGCGGCAGTGGCGATCGACGACCGCCGCGCCGGTGAGCGGCCGGCATGGCTGGCCGCCGCGGCCACCGTGACGAGTGGGGGAGCAGGCCGCGACGAGGCGATCGAGACGGTGACACATCAGATCACCCCCTACGTCGACGCCGACATCCGCACCGAATGGGTGGCGGCGATGCGCTCGGCGACCGCAGCGGTGGAGGCCGCCTACGAGGAGGCGGTGCGGCAGTTGAATGCCGCTCCGGCAGCACATTTCGACGTGCCCGGACCTTTCGGTGGGCCAGCTGTTCTGTCGCCTGATCCGGTACCGGCCGCCGCGCGGACCGTGCCTGCCGCCGCGTCTGTCGAACCTGCCCCGTTGGTGTCGTCGCCCGTCGCTGAACCGCCACCCGCACCCGCGCCGTCGCAGCCGACTTCGGAAACCCCGGTAACCCAACCACTTCCATCCCAGCCAGCGTCGGAGGCGCCGGCCGGCATGCCGTCGATGCCCACCATGCCCGCGATGCCCGACGCCACCGGCGGCCTGTCGGGCCTGGTGGGCCAGATCGCCGACGCGCTGGGCGGACTGTTCGAGGGGCTGCCCGACGCCCCCGCCAGCGATGACGTGCCTGAGCTCGACGACCCCGTCGAGCAGGGCGAGGACACGTCCGACGATGAGGTCGTCGAACCGGTCGCCGAAGAGGCTGTGCCCGAAGAGGTTCCCGTTGCCGAGGAAGCGGTCGTCGACGAACCGGAGCCGGTCGAGGAACCGCCTGCCGCCGACGCTGAGCCGGCCCCGCCACCGCCTCCGGAGGCTCCGGAATCGCTAGCCGCCGAGCAGCCCGCGCCACCCGGCGAGCAGACGCCCTGCGAGATCGCCGCCGATGAGCTGGCGCAGGTCGGCCAGTGACCGCCGACCGAGAACGCCCAGTGGTGCCCGCGTCTCAGCGCCGGCTGCTGCGCCCGGCCGATGAGCAGCGGACCGCGCGCCCACCGGTGATCAGGGCAGCAACTGCTGCAATTCCTCGACCCACTTGATGTATTCGGCGGCATCGGTGGTGGTCGGTGTGGCCAACAGGGTGGTGACGCCGGCCTCTGCCATGGCGGCGATGCGTTCCTTGACGAATCCGCGCGGGCCGATCAGGTTCACCTGGCGCACCAAGTCGTCGGGCACCGCGGCAATCGCCTCGGCCTTGCGGCCGGACAGGAACAGGTCCTGGATGTGGTCGGCCACCTCGCCGTACCCGTACCGTGTCGCGAGCTTGTGATAGAAGTTCTGGCCCCGCGCGCCCATGCCGCCGATGTAGAGCGCCAGATGCGGCTTGGCCCAGTTCAGCCGCTCTTCGACGTCGTCGCCGATGGCCAGCGAGACTCCGACCATCACGTCGAGCTCACCGAGTTGGCTGTCGCGCTTGGCTTTTCCGGCCCGCAGCGCGTCACCCCAGACGTCGTCGGCCTTCTCCGGATAGAAGAACACCGGCTGCCAGCCCTCGGCGATCTCGGCGGTCAGCTCGACGTTCTTGGGGCCAAGCGCGGCGATCGTGATCGGAATCCGCTCGCGCACAGGGTGATTGATGATCTGGAGCGGCTTGCCCAAACCGGTGCCCTTGTCGGCGGGTAGCGGGATCTGGTAGCTGCGGCCCTGGTGCTGCACCCGTTCGCGGCGCCAGACCTGCCGGCAGATGTCGACGACCTCGCGGGTGCGGCCGAGCGGCGCGTCGAACGGCACTCCGTGAAATCCCTCCACCACCTGCGGGCCGGAGGTGCCGATACCGAGCCGGAAGCGGCCGTCGGACACGAAGTCCAGGCCTGCGGCCGTCATCGCCAGCAGCGACGGCGTTCGGGTGTAGATGGGGAAGACGCCCGAGCCCAGCTCGATGGTCGAGGTCTTGGCTGCCAGATAGCCCAGCTGGCTGACGGCGTCATAGGAGTAGGCCTCGGCGACCAGGGCGATATCCACCCCGGCCTTCTCCAACACCACGATGTGCTCGACGGCCTCGCGGAAGCCGCCCGAATAGTCCAGAAAGATTCCGGTACGCATCCGGAATGTATATCACCAACCAGTTGGTTGGTCGTAAATCGGGTTACTTGAGCAGCGCGACGATCTGCTCTTCGGGGGTCACCGGCGGGGCCTCGGGATCGAGCGCCTCGGTCTTGGGCAGCACGGCTTCGGGGTCGGCGAACTCGCGGTAGTCCTTGTCGCCGGTCAGGTGGAACAGCAGAAAGCCGGTCAACAGCGCGCGCGCCGTCTTCTGGGTGCGCCGATCCGAACCCGGCAGGCCCAACGCCCCGGCGAACCGGCGCTTCTCGGCGAGCCCGGCCGACTCGGCCTTGCTGACGATCCGCAGCGCCGACCCCTTCCAGGCGCCGGCCAGATCCAGGGCGTCGGTGCGCAGCGAGTGCGCGTCATCGGGGGCGCTGAGCACCAGGCCGGGCGTCTTCAGCGACGCCGCGGGCTGCTTGGCGGGAGGCTTGGTCACCGTCGGGAACAACGCCGCGACAGCCTTGGGCGCGGTGGCACCCGCTCCGGACAGGCCCGCGGCGGCGAACACCGCGGCCGATCCCCCGAAGCCGTGTCCGGCGACGCCCAACTTGGTGGGGTGCACGCTGATCTGGCCAGGCCCCAGCCGCACCCCGGTGATGATGTCCAGCGTGGTGCCCAGGTCGAACGCCAGGTTCAGCACCGACGGCGCCACGCCGCGCTCGGTGTTCGGGGCGGCGGCGACGATGCCCCACGACGCGAGGTGTTCCAGCGTTTTCTCGTAGTGATCGACATCTGTGAGCCAATCGTGGCCGAAGGCCACACCGGGCAGATTGAAGCCCGAGGCCGGGGTGTAGACGGTGCCGGGGAGCCCGGCAAAGGCCAGGTCACCGCGTAGAACCTGATGCCGACCGCGACGAGTCAGCGCCGCGAAGAGCTTGCGTGTCCGGGCCACCCCACGAACCTAGTCCACGGAGTGACGTCCGCTGCTGCACTACCCTGGATCAACATGTGCGGAATCGTGGCTTACGTCGGGCATCGTCCTGCCCGGGGTGTCGTCGTCGACGCACTGCGGCGGATGGAGTACCGCGGCTACGACTCGTCCGGCATCGCCCTGCTCGACGGCGATGGCGGCCTGACCGTGCGTCGTCGCGCCGGCCGGCTGACCAACCTCGAGGAAGCGCTGGCCGAAACCGACGCCGCCGCGCTGACCGGCGTCGCGGGTATGGGCCACACCCGCTGGGCCACCCACGGCCGGCCCACCGACCGCAACGCCCACCCGCATCGCGACGCCTCGGGCAAGTTCGCCGTCGTCCACAACGGCATCATCGAAAACTTCGCCACCCTGCGTCAGGAACTCGAAGCCGAGGGCGTGGAGTTCGCCAGCGACACCGACTCCGAGGTGGCCGTCCACCTGGTGGCCCACGCCTACGCCCACGGGCCGACCGCCGGTGACTTCGAGGCGTCGGTGCTCGCGGTGCTGCGCCGGCTGGAGGGACACTTCACCCTGGTCTTCGCACACGCCGACGATCCCGGAACCATCATCGCCGCCCGGCGCTCCACCCCGTTGGTGGTCGGCATCGGCGACGGCGAGATGTTCATCGGCTCCGACGTCGCGGCGTTCATCGAATTCACCCGCGACGCTGTCGAACTCGGGCAGGACCAGGCGGTCGTCATCACCGCCGACGGCTACCGGATCACCGACTTCCACGGCGACGCGGCCGGCGAGTATCGGGAATTCCACATCGACTGGGATCTGTCGGCCGCCGAAAAGGGTGGCTACGAGTACTTCATGCTCAAGGAGATCGCCGAGCAGCCGGCCGCGGTCGCCGACACGCTTCTGGGCCACTTCGTCAACGGTCGGATCGCGCTCGACGAGCAGCGCCTGTCCGACCAGGAGCTGCGCGAGGTCGACAAGGTCTTCATCGTCGCCTGCGGCACCGCGTTCCACTCCGGAATGCTGGCCAAGTACGCGATCGAGCACTGGACCCGGCTGCCGGTGGAGGTCGAACTCGCCAGCGAGTTCCGCTACCGGGACCCGGTTCTGGACCGCGGCACCCTGGTGATCGCGATCTCCCAGTCCGGCGAGACCGCCGACACCCTGGAGGCCGTCCGGCACGCCAAGAGCCAGAAGGCCAAGGTGCTGGCGATCTGCAACACCAACGGCAGCCAGATCCCGCGCGAAGCCGACGCGGTGCTCTACACGCGAGCCGGCCCCGAGATCGGGGTCGCGGCCACCAAGACGTTCCTGGCCCAGATCGCGGCCAACTACCTCGTCGGTCTGGCGCTGGCCCAGGCCCGCGGCACCAAGTACCCCGACGAGGTCGCGCGGGAGTACCACGAACTGGAGTCGATGCCGGATCTGGTGGCCCGGATGCTCGACCACCTGGGACCGATCACCGAGCTCGGGCAGCGGTTCGCCGCGTCGCCGACCGTGCTGTTTCTGGGCCGTCACGTCGGCTACCCGGTGGCGCTCGAAGGTGCGCTCAAGCTCAAGGAACTGGCCTACATGCACGCCGAGGGCTTCGCGGCCGGTGAGCTCAAGCACGGTCCGATTGCGCTGATCGAAGAGGGCCTGCCCGTCATCGTCGTGATGCCGTCGCCGAAGAACGCGGCGACCCTGCACGCCAAGTTGCTGAGCAACATCCGCGAGATCCAGGCTCGTGGAGCGGTCACCATCGTGATCGCCGAAGAGGGCGACGACACCGTGCGCCCGTACGCCGATCACATCTTCGAAATACCCGCGGTGTCAACGCTTTTCCAGCCGCTGCTGTCCACGGTCCCGCTACAGGTCTTCGCGGCCGCGGTGGCCAGGGCCCGCGGCTATGACGTCGACAAGCCGCGTAACCTCGCGAAGTCCGTCACGGTCGAATAGGGCGTTCAGTCCAGCTGAGCGACGGCCGAGAGGATGTCGGCAACCTCGGTGCGGGTGGTGTAGTCAGGGTGGACATCGCTCCACGCGATGATGCCCCGCTCGTCGACGACGAGGACAGTCGGCATCGGCAGCTCGTACCCGCCGTCGGCGTTGGCTTCGCGTAGGTCGATACCAAGCTGCTGGGTCACCGCCCGAGACGCCTCCGACGGCGAGATGACGATACGAAGTGCCTTGGCAATCTGGTTGCCGGGGTCGGAGACGACGTCGAACGAGAGCGCGTTGGCTTCCGCGGTCGACAGCGAGCCGTCGGGCTTCTGCGGGCTGATGGCGATCAACGGGATGTCGCGCCGGGCCAGCGCGGGGACCAGCTGGTCCTGGTACGCGTTCAGTGCCAGATTGCAATACGGGCACCACGCCCCGCGGTAGAAGACGACGACGGCCGGGCGGTTTCCGCGCAGGCTGCCGATAGTGGTCGGATTGCCTTGGGTATCAAGCAGTTCAGGGTCGGGGAGCGGAGTTCCGGGCTGGGCCGCTCCGGGCGCTACGCCTTCGTCGACCATTCGTCTCTGGTCGGCGGTGAACACCTCGATGGCTTCGGTGGGCAGATGACCTGCCATGCCCTGTTGCAGTTGCGCGACTTGGGCGGCGATCGTGGTGGGTTCGGTGGTGGACACTGGTGCTCCTCTCGTCGGTCCACTGCCGATGGTGGCCAGCAAAAAATGGAGTGTCAACACCAAAATCAACGCCGCCGGACGGCCTTGGCGGCCGCCGTGGTCAGATGGGTGGCGATCTGGGCGATCACGGTATCCATCGCCGCAGCCAAGGGGGTGGTGTCCCGCGAGACCTGACTGAGCAGGAGTCCGCCCTGGGTGGCGGCGAGCAACGCAAGCGCCAATCGCTCCGTATCGGTGCCTGCGGTGAATTGGCCGGCGGATGCCATCGACGCCAGACCGTCGCGCAGCATGCGCTCCCACTCGTCGAACCACCGCGCCAGCTGGGCTCGGGCCACCGCGTCCGTTTCCGAGAGGTCCGCGGCGAGAGAGCCGAGTGGGCATCCGCCGACACAGTTTTGGGCTGTTCGGATGCCAACCACCAGATCGCGCCACCGCCACAGGTCATCCACGGAGGCCAGCTGGTCCAGGCCCAGATGTTGAACGTCGAGCACCCGTCGGCCCTGGAGTTCGATGACAGCGGCAACAAGGGCGCCCTTGTCGGCGAAATAGTGGTAGAGCTGCGACGAGCTGATCCCGGCGGCAGCCTGAATGTCCTCGATGGTGGTGCGAGCCACCCCACGGTCCTGCATCAGGTCGGCGGCCGCCGCCACAATCCGGTCTCGGGTCTGAGCGCCCTTACGGGTGAGCGGGTGGCCGTTGACGGCGGCCGGCGACGGAGTGACGTTTGGTTCGTTCACTCCAAAATAATACGGCTACGTGATTGCGGTCTGCTGATACAGCGCGAGCCGCCACCGGCCATCGATGCGCCGGTACAGCGACGACATCGCCCCGACGAACGGCTCGTCGCCGCCGTCGCGCTCGGCCGTGCCCACATACACCAGCGCCGCGGCGTCGTCGCCCGCCGAGACGATCTGCGGCTCGGTCAGGTCGAACCGCTTCCACGGCGGGGCCTGACCGAGCGCGGCTGTCACCGCGGCGCGGTCCAGCATCATCCCGTTGGCCATCACCATCACGGCGTCATCGGTCATCACGTCGCCGTAGAAGCGGTCGCCGGTGGACTCACACAAGGACTGCCACCCCGCACGTTCGATATCGAGGAGCTCATCGAGTAGCTGCTGATCGGTCATGTGGGTGAATACCCGCGCAGACTTGGCCGCTATCACCGGATCAGCACGTAACCTTGGTGCCGATGCGGCACTACTACTCCGCCGACGCAATCCGCGCCGCCGAGGCGCCTTTGCTGGCCAGCCTGCCCGACGGTGTGCTGATGCGTCGTGCCGCTTATGGATTGGCCACCGCGATCGCCGCGGAACTGCGGGCCCGTAGTGGAGCACTCGCCGGGCGCCACGTCTGTGCTGTCGTCGGATCCGGTGACAACGGCGGTGACGCGCTGTGGGCCGCCACCCTCCTGCGTCGGCGCGGGGTCGCCGCCACCGCGATCCTGCTGAATCCCGAACGCACCCATGCCAAGGGGCTGGCGGCGTTTCGTTCCGCAGGCGGCCGGGTGGTGTCAGCCGTGCCCTCGGCAGCGGATCTGGTGATCGACGGGGTCGTCGGCATCTCGGGCAAGGGCCCGCTGCGCGAGGCGGCCGCCGCCGTGTTCGACGCGGTCGAGGCCGCCGAGATCCCGGTGGTGGCCGTCGACATTCCCAGCGGCATCGATGTCCAGACCGGGGCGATCGACGGGCCGGCGGTACGCGCCGCGCTGACCGTCACCTTCGGCGGGCTCAAACCCGTTCACACCCTGGCCGACTGCGGGCGGGTCGAACTCGTCGACATTGGACTGGACCTGCCACGCCCCGAGCTGCTGAGCTTCGAGGCCGCCGACGTCAAGGCCCGCTGGCCGCTGCCCGGCGTGCACGACGACAAGTACAGCCAGGGCGTCACCGGCATCATGGCCGGCTCGGCCACGTACCCGGGCGCGGCGATCCTGTGCACCGGGGCCGCGGTGGCCGCGACGTCGGGCATGAAGCGTTACGCGGGATCTGCTGCTGCCGAGGTGGTGTCGCACTGGCCGGAGGTGGTGGCCGCGCCGAACCCCCACGCCGCCGGGCGGGTGCAGGCCTGGGTCGTCGGTCCTGGGCTCGGTACCGATGAAAAGGCCTTCGGTGCTTTGACTTTCGCGCTCAAGACCGCGCTTCCGGTGGTCGTCGACGCCGATGCCCTGACCCTGCTGTCCCACCATCCGCACCTGCTTTTGCGGCGGACGGCCCCGACCGTGTTGACCCCGCACGCCGGTGAGTTCGCCCGCCTGGCCGGCGGACCGCCGGGGGACGATCGGGTGGCGGCCACCCGCAGGCTCGCCGAAGCGTTCGGTGCGACCGTGCTGTTGAAAGGCAATGTCACCGTCATCGCCGATCCGTCGGGCGCGGTATACCTCAACCGGGCCGGCGGGTCGTGGGCGGCGACCGCCGGATCCGGTGATGTGCTGTCCGGCATGATCGGTGCCCTGCTGGCTTCGGGTCTGGCGCCCATCGAGGCCGCCGCCGCGGCGGCCTTCGTGCACGCCCGTGCCGCCGACGCTTCGGCAGCCGACCCCGGTCCGGCGCCGGTGCCCACGTCCGCGTCGCGCATCCTCGCCCACATTCGTCAAGCCGTCGCAGAACTGTAGAAAGGACCACCGTGCCCCACGTCAAATACCGTTCCCCGTCGATCGCACCGGCCTACACCGGGCGGTTGGCCAACGACCCCATCCCCTCGCTGCGGCTGCCCGACGAAGCGATGGAACCCTCTGCGGCATACCGCTTCATCCATGACGAGTTGATGCTCGACGGCAGCTCGCGGCTCAATCTCGCGACATTCGTCACGACGTGGATGGACCCCGAGGCCGAGAAGCTGATGGCCGAGACGTTCGACAAGAACATGATCGACAAGGACGAGTACCCGGCGACTGCGGCCATCGAATCACGCTGTGTGGCAATGGTTGCCGACCTGTTTCACGCCGAGAACCTGCGCGATGACGACGCCTCGACCGCGGTCGGCGTGTCGACCATCGGCTCGTCGGAGGCCGTCATGCTGGGCGGGCTGGCGCTGAAATGGCGGTGGAAGGAGCGCGTCGGGGACAAGTGGAAGGGGCGCACCCCGAACTTGGTGATGGGCTCCAACGTGCAGGTGGTGTGGGAGAAGTTCTGCCGCTACTTCGAAGTCGAGCCGCGCTACATCCCGATGGCCGAGGACCGCTACGTCATCACCCCCGAGCAGGTTCTCGAGTTCGTCGACGAGGACACCATCGGTGTGGTGGGAATCCTGGGCACCACCTACACCGGCGAACTGGAACCGATCGCCGAGATCTGTGCGGCGCTGGATAAATTGCAGCAGGACAAGGGACTTGACATTCCGGTGCATGTCGACGCCGCCAGCGGTGGGTTCGTGGTCCCGTTCTTGCACCCCGACGTCAAGTGGGATTTCCGGCTACCGCGCGTGGCCTCGATCAACGTCAGCGGCCACAAGTACGGACTGACCTATCCGGGCATCGGGTTCGTGGTGTGGCGCAACGCCGATGCCCTTCCTGACGATCTGGTATTCCGGGTCAACTACCTCGGCGGTGACATGCCGACGTTCACACTCAACTTCTCCCGACCCGGCAACCAGGTGGTCGGCCAGTACTACAATTTCCTGAGACTGGGACGGGCTGGTTACACCCATGTGATGCAATGCCTTTCGAGTACGGCGCGTTGGTTCGCCGACCAGCTGGAGGGCTGCCAGCACTTCGACGTGATCTCCGATGGGTCGGCGATCCCGGTGGTGGCGTTCCGGCTGAAGGGCGGCTTCGGATACAACGAATTCGACGTGTCGACGGCGCTGCGGTCCTACGGCTGGCAGGTGCCCGCCTACACCATGCCCGACGGCGCGGAGAACATCGCGGTGCTGCGGGTGGTGGTGCGCGAGGGCTTCTCCGCCGACCTGGCCCGCTCGCTGTGGGAGGACCTCAATTCGGTCCTCACCCACATGGACGCGATCAAGCCGGATGGGTACTTCACCCAAGAACACTTCGCCCACTGATGGCCGACGCAGACGCCGCGGCAATCCGCGCGAGCCGTGCCGACTTCACGGCTCAGCACCTCAAGACGTACCTCGAAACCGGTGGCGCGCAGGGCCACATCCTCGACCTGAACGATGTCGGCGGCCGGGCGTTCACCACCCACTGCCTGATTCGCTACACGGGCCGCAAGTCGGGTCAGCGCTACATCAAGCCGCTCATCTACGGCAACTTCGGTGGGGAGATCGTGATTGTCGGCTCCAAAGGCGGAGCCGACAATCATCCGGAGTGGTACCTGAACATCCAGTCCAGCGAGACGGTCGATGTGCAGGTCGCCACCCAGGCCTTCGAGGCGACGTGGCGCGAACCGGAAGGCGATGAACGGCATCAGGTCTGGGAGTACATGTGCCACCTGTATCCGCCGTACATCAGCTATCAGCAGTCGACGAGCCGGCGCATTCCGCTCGTGATGCTGAATCCGGTGCGACCGACGGAGACCTTCAGCGGTAGCTGACGTCGACGTGGGTCGCCTCGCCGTGCGGCCCCATCGGCGAGTCGTATTCGATCACCGAGCACACCGGATTGTCGTGGGAGGCAAACAACTGCACCTCATCGTCTTTGATCGACGGCAGCCGATCGGGTGAGGCGATGAGACGCTGGGATTCCTCGAAATCCTCGCGGGAGTTCCACCAGATCTCCATGAGGCAGTCGTACCCGGGATCGATCACCCGGCCTGTCACCGGGTTCATCTCGGGTACGAGGTAGCGCCGCACATAACGCACCGCATTGGGGATCGATGGCGATCGGCCCATCCGCTCGGACAGCCGCGAATGCTGGTTCTCGTAATAGTCCATGAACTCGTCGGCCGTCATGTCGGCGCGCTTGCGGAAAAAGCAGATCTGCTTGAACACGCCTGAACGCTAGCGCACCCGCTGATTAGTCGGATCGTAAATTGCCTTGAGTGACACGGTGATCGGGTAGACCTGGCCGCCGACGTTGACGGCGTAGGACCCTGCCCGTACCCAGTCGGGGGTGACGACCGCGTCATCGGAGGCTCGGACGTACCCCAGCCCGACGCACGCGCCAGTCGTGGCACCCCATGCGGCGGAGGTGACCTGACCGGCGACCGCGCCGTCGCGCAGGATCAGCTCGCCGCCCCACAGCATCGGCTCGCTGCTGTCGACGGCGAAGCTGACCAGTCGCCGCCGCGGGCCTTCGGCTTTGGCCTTCTCGACCGCCGCGCGACCGAGAAAATCGATGTCGGAGGAGAGCTTGCAGGCGAACAGCAGGCCCGCCTCGACGGGATTCTCGCTGGGCGTCAGCTCCCGGCCGAACGCGCGGTAGCCCTTCTCCAGCCGCATCGACTCGATCGCGTAGTAGCCACCCCGGGTGATGCCGAACCGCTCGCCGGCCGTCAGCAGATCCTCATAGACTCCGACCGCGAATTCGGCCGGAACGTAAAGCTCCCAACCCAATTCGCCGACATAGGTGATGCGGGTGGCCCGCACCGTCGCATACCCCAGTGAGATCACCTGGCTGGTGGCGAACGGGAACGCATCGTCGGACAGGTCGGCATCAGTCAGACTGCTCAGCAGCTCACGGGATTTCGGGCCCATCACGCCGAACACCGCCATCGACGACGTGACGTCGACCAGTTCGGCGCGCGCCCCGGCCGGCAGATTCTTGCGGATGTGGTCCTTGTCCCGCTCGGTGGTGGCCGCGCTGCTGACGATCAGGTACTCCTGCGCGCCGGTACGGGTGACGGTGACGTCGGATTCGTAGGTGCCGCGCTCATTGAGCATGCCGGTGTACACCGACTTACCCACCGGCACAGCAACATCGGCGGTGCACAGCCACTGCAGGGCGGCCTCGGCACCCGGCCCGGCCAACACATACTTGGAGAACGAGGTCTGATCGAAGACGGTGACGGCGGTGCGGGTGGTGACCTGCTCGTCGGCCGACCAGGGCAGCCAGTTCTGCTTGCCCCACGAGTATTCAATGACCGGTTCGCTGCCCGGCGGGGCGAAGAAGTTGGCCCGCTCCCAGCCCATCCGGCTACCGAAGTTGGCGTTAGCGGCGACCAGCAGATGATGCACGGGTGAGCGGCGGAACGGCCGTGCGGTCTTCAGTTCCCGGTTGGGCCAGGGGATCTCGTAGTGCACGCCGAGGATCTCGGCGACCCGGTCGTGCAGCCACGCCACGTTGCCGTTGAACGGGGCGAAGCGGCGGATGTCGACCCCGGTGAGATCCGAGGTGGGGGAGCCGTTGACGATCCATTCCGCCAGCGCGCGCCCCGCGCCGCCCGCCGAGGCGATGCCGACCGAGTTGAAACCCGCGCCGACGAAGAAGTTGGCGCACTCGGGTGCCTCGCCGAGGATGAACTGGTTGTCCGGGGTGAAGCTCTCCGGCCCGTTGTAGAGCTTCTTCATCCCGGTGTTCTCCAGCGCCGGAATCCGCAGCAGCGCATTGTCCATCAGGATTTCGAAGTGCTCCCAGTCCTCGCCCAGCAGCTGGAACTCGAACGGGTAGGGGATCTTGTCCGGCGCCACCCACGGTTTCGCCTCCGGCTCGAAACCGCCGATGACCAGACCGCCGACCTCTTCCTTGAAATAGGTGTAGCCGTCGGGGTCACGCAGGATCGGCAGATCGGGGTGCACCCCGGCGATGGTCTCGGTGACGACGTAGAAGTGTTCGGCCGAGTACAGCGGCACATTCACCCCGGCCATCGCGCCGATCGCCTTGGCCCACTGCCCGGCGCAGTTGACCACGATCTCGGCTTCGATGTCACCGGCGTCGGTGCGCACACCGGTGGCCCGGCCGTCGGTGGTGAGCACATCCAGCACCCGGACGTGCTCGAACACTTTGGCCCCGCGCTGGCGGGCACCCTTGGCCAGCGCCATCGTCAGGTCGGTCGGATTGGCCTTGCCGTCAGCCGGCAGCCAGATGGCGCCGACCAGATCGTCGGTCCGGATCACCGGATAGCGTTCGAAAGCCTCATCGGGGCTGAGCAATTCGCAGTCCAGCTGATAGGCGGCGGCGTTGGCGGCAGTGCGGCGCAGCTGGGTCATCCGGTCCTCGGTGCGGGCCACCGTTACTCCGCCGCACTGCTTGTACCCGGCGCTCAGTCCCGTCTCGGCCTCGAGTTCGGCATACAGCTGGGTGGAATACTGGACCAGTCGGGTGCCGCTCTCCGAGGCGCGCAGCTGCCCGACCAGACCCGCTGCGTGCCAAGTGGTTCCGCAGGACAGCTGACCCTGCTCGAGCAGCACGACATCGGCGCGGCCGAGCTTGGTCAGGTGGTAGGCCACGCTGGTGCCGATGACACCGCCCCCGATGATGACGATCTGGGCGCGGTCGGGCAGCTCTTGGGTCGGCATGAGTTCCTATCGGTCGTCAGTCGGATGCTTGTGCGTCGGCGAGCAGGCGGGGAAAGTCGGGTCCGCGGAACTCGGCGATCGCGGACTCGTATCGCTCCATCGCCCAGTCCCAGAAGTTGAAATCCAAAGAGCTGGAGCCGTTCTGGATGCAGCCCCACAGCGTCCAGCCGTACTTGCCGATGATTCCCTGTAGGCGGGCCCGGGCGGTCTTGTGCCGCAGCCGGCGCCCGTAGTACAGCGTGACCAGCTCGTCGAGCTGATCGGTGGACAGCCCGCATTCAGCACCGAGGTTGCCCAGCTCGAAACACGGATCGTTGTTGCCGGAGTACTCGTAGTCGATCAGCCAGACCTTCTCGCCGGTGTCGACGAAATTGCCGGCCAGCAGATCGTTGTTGCAGGGTACCGTCGCGTGATCGTCGGGCCCGAGAATGCGCTTCACCGCATGGAATTCGCGGGTGTAATACAGGTAGTCGGTCGGTATCCGGAAGCCGCGCTCCTGCACCACCTTCAGATAGGCGGGCTGCCGCTCGAACATGTTGAACCGGTCGCGGAAGCGCGGGCCCGCGTGCAACGCCCGGACGCCGGCGGCCACCCGCGCCAGCACATCGGGACGCTGCAGGTCGGGGTTGGTCAACGTGGTGCCCTCGAGGAAGCCCACCAGCAGGACGCCCAGGTCGGGGCGGTAGTCGATCACCGGCGCGCCGACACCGGCCTGTTCGGCGGCCTTGCTGTTGACGTACTCGTTGTCGCGGTCGATGCCCAGCAGGTTGGTCTCGTTGACGCTGCACCGAGCGACGTACGTCCCGGACGGCGTGGTGATCTTGATGTTGCGATTGGTCAGTCCGCCGGAGAGTTCCTCGAGTTGGCGCGGCTGTCCGGCCACGGCCGGCAATTGGTCCAGCAGCGCATCCAGTTCCGGATCAGACAGGAACGGCATACAAACATCCTCGCGCCGGAAGGGGCATCGCGTCTAAAAGACTAGACTATTGAACTGTGCCGGAGCCAATGCTTGCGCGTGAGGTGATGTCGGACTGGGCCCGCGGCCCGCGTCCGGCCGTGATCTTCGATTTCAACGGGACGTTGTCGGACGACGAGCCGATCCTGTTTCGCATCTTCAGCGAGCTGTTCGACGAGCATCTGGGCTGGTCGATGACCCAGCACGACTACGACAGCCAGCTGCTGGGCCACAGCGACCGCGAGATCGTCGAGAAGGCGCTGGCGATCACCGGCGTCGACCACGATGTCGACGCGCTGCTGGAGCTGCGCAAGGGGCGCTACCGCGACCTGGTGGCCGATCACAATCCGATCCAGCCCGAGACTGTGCGGCTCGTGCAGGTGCTGGCGGAGCGCGGGGTGCCGATGGCCATCGTCACCGGCGCCCAGCGCGACGACGTTCGCGCTGTCCTGGAAAGCAGTCCGGTCAGCGAGCTGATCCGTGTCGTGGTGGCCGAAGAAGATGTCACCCGCGGCAAGCCGGATCCGGAAGGATTTCTTTCTGGCGCCGCTCAAATCGGCTGTGCACCAAGCGATATCGTCGTTTTCGAAGATTCCGTCCCCGGGATCCGGGGTGCGCTGGCGGCGGGTATGCGCTGCATCGCGGTCGGTACCGGCCCCAGCCCTGAGTCGACCGTTGCGGTGATTCCGCGGCTGTCGGCGGACGTCGTCGAGCACGTGCTTCCGCTGCTCGGCGCTTAGGACGCCGGCGAGGTTTCCACTTCGGCGTCGGGTCCCCGGTCGACGGTGGACTTCACCCGGATGCGGGTGCGGTCGGAGCGGAAGTAGTCGTGGGAGAACTCCACCGGAACCTCGTTGCGGTCGTACGCGGTGCGCGTGACCACCAGCAGCGGGTCGCCGACGGCCACTCCGAGCAGCTCGGCCGACGACTCGGACGCGGCGGTGGCCTCGATGTGCTCGTCGGCCGAGAACACCGGCGTGCCGAATTGGTCCATCAGCGTGTACACCGAGCCGGTGAGGTCGGCGGACAGCAGGCGGGGGAACCGGGCAGCCGGCAGGTAGGTCTCCTCGAGCAGCACGGGTGTGTTGTTGGCCGACCGGATGCGGATGATCTCGTGCACCGGGGCGCCGCGTTTGAGCTGCAGGGCGTGCCGGACGTTGGCGGTCGGCTGCCGGGTCACGGCCCGGATCACTCGCGCGCCCGCGGACATGTCCAGCCGGCGCAGCTGCTCGGTGAACCCCGGCAGTCCGATGTGGTCGAACTCCAAGCGGGGCGTCTCGACGAAGTTGCCCCCGAACCGGCCCCGGCTGCGCCGGATCAGCCCTTTGGCCTCGATCGCCGCCAGCGCCTGGCGCAGCGTCATCCTGCTCACGCCCAGCGCCCCGGCGATCTCGACCTCGGGGGGCAGTTTGTCACCCGGCGTCAAACGCCCGGTCACGATCAGTTTCTCCAGCCAGACAGCAATTCGGGAATGGGCCGGCTGCTCGGACGGCCCGCCGAGGTCCGGCCGCACGGCCAGCACGGCGTCGTCCATCGACAGCACCCGCATTCCGACGACTCTACCGCCCCCGGCGGCGGCGAAAGGACAGGTCAGCGCCCTATGCGGGCTTCTGCGTCGGCTTCTGGGACAATTGGCGGCGGTGACATGAACATGCACACGACATCGTTGACCCCGTCGACGCAAACCCAGGTTTCCGGTCCCGGCGCCGAAGCACTCGTCGATCTCGGGGCGATTGCCCACAACGTGCGCGTTTTGCGTGAGCA
Source organism: Mycobacterium sp. BK086 (assembly GCA_004362315.1). Taxonomy (GTDB): domain Bacteria; phylum Actinomycetota; class Actinomycetes; order Mycobacteriales; family Mycobacteriaceae; genus Mycobacterium. Next base: position 1,885,295 of record SNWL01000003.1, on the reverse strand, counting down.
CGCGGGATCCGCCCAGGTGATGGCGGTCGTCAAGGCCGACGCGTACGGCCACGGTGCCATCGCGGCCGGCCGGACGGCGATCGCCGCCGGTGCCGCCGAGTTGGGCGTTGCCACCATCGACGAGGCGGTGGCACTGCGTGAAGGCGGGATCACCGCACCCGTGCTGGCCTGGCTGCACCCGCCCGGCACCGATTTCGCCCCGGCACTGTCGGCCGACGTCCAGGTCGCGGTGTCCTCAGCCCGCCAGCTCGCCGAGCTGCTTGACGCCGTCGAACGCACCGGCTGCACCGCCGAGGTCACCATCAAGGTCGACACCGGACTCAACCGCAACGGTGTCGCCATCGCCGACTTCCCGGCGGTGCTGACCGAGCTTCAGCGCGCGGTCGCCGCGGACGCGATCCGGCTGCGCGGCATCATGTCGCATCTCGCCAACGGCGACGCCCCCGACGACCCGCTCAATGACCTTCAGGCGCAGCGCTTTACCGATGTGATCGCCGAAGCACGTAGGCGCGGAGTCGAATTCGAGGTCGCGCACCTGTCGAACTCGCCGTCGGCGATGACGCGACCGGATCTGGGCTTCGACATGGTGCGTCCCGGTATCGCGGTCTACGGGCTCAGTCCCATTCCCGAGCGCGGCGATATGGGTCTGCGCCCGGCGATGACCCTGAAATGTGCGGTGACGATGGTCAAGCCGGTCAAGGCCGGCGACGGAGTCTCCTACGGCCACACTTGGATCGCCGAGCGGGACACCACCCTGGCGCTGCTGCCCATCGGCTACGCCGACGGGCTGTACCGCCCGCTCGGCGGACGGATCGACGTGCTGATCAACGGCCGGCTGCGTCGCAGTGTCGGGCGGGTGTGCATGGACCAGTTCGTCGTCGACCTCGGCCCGGGTGAGCCCGACGTCACCGAGGGGGACGAAGCAATTCTGTTCGGCCCCGGCACATCCGGTGAACCGACAGCCCAAACCTGGGCCGATCTTCTCGGCACCATCCACTACGAGGTGGTCACCAGCCCGCGCGGACGTGTGGTGCGCACCTACCGGGAGGCCGACGCCGGTGGGCAGTGACGGTGAGAAGGACCCCAAGCGCGCCCGAGGGATCGACGAACGGTTGGTGCGCCGCGCCGAGAAGAGCGCGGAGAAGCTGGCCCGCAAGGCCGAGCATCCCGGTCTCGGCGTGGGCAAGAAGGCCGGGCTCTTGGCCGGGATGGCCGGCCTGAGCGCGGTCGGCACCGTCGCCGGCGTGTCGGCGGCCCGCGCGTTCGGGCACCGATCCGAGGTCGAAGACCTGTACCAGCGTGAGGATTTCGGGCTTCTGGATGCCGACCGCGGCTGCGTGGTCACCACGCCGGACGGTATCCCGCTGGTGGTCCGCGAAGTCGGCCCGACCACCGCGCCGCTGACGGTGGTGTTCGCCCACGGGTTCTGTCTGCAGATGGGATCGTTTCACTTCCAGCGCGCGGCCCTGGCGGCCCGCTGGGGCGACCAGGTGCGCATGGTGTTCTACGACCAGCGCGGGCACGGCCAGTCCAGTCCCGCACCCGTCGACACCTACACCGTGACCCAGCTTGGCCAAGACCTGGAAACCATTCTGCAAGTGATGGTTCCGCGCGGGCCGATCGTCCTCGTCGGCCATTCGATGGGCGGGATGACGGTACTCTCGCATGCCCGCCAATTCCCCAAGCACTACGGCAGCCGAATCGTGGGCGCGGCGCTGCTGTCGTCGGCCTCCGAAGGGCTGTCCCGCTCGCCGCTGGGCGAGATCCTGCAGAACCCCGCGCTGGAGGCCGTGCGATTCGCCGCCCGCTACGCCCCGAAACTGGTGCACCGCACCCGCGGTGCGGCCCGGTCGGTGCTCCGCCCGATCCTGCGCGCCGCCTCCTACGGCGACGACCACAACATGAGCCCGCGTGTTGTGGCGTTCTCCGAGCAGATGATCCACGACACCCCGATCGCCACCCTGGTCGAGTTCCTGCACGCGCTGGAGGTGCACGACGAGAGCGCGGCGCTGCCGGTGCTGGCCCGGATCCCGACGTTGATCGCCTGCGGTGACCACGACGTGCTGACCCCGATCGTGCACTCCGAGGAGATGGCCGCGGTGCTGCCCAACTGCGAGCTGCTGATCGTCGGCGGCGCAGGTCATCTGGTGCAGCTCGAACAGCCCGAACTGATCAACGACGCGCTGGTGCATCTGGTCGAGCGGGCGACCCCGTCGAAGCTGATCGCCTTCACCCGCCGGCTCAAGGACCGGGCCCGTGGATAGGACGCAGGTGCGCAGCGGCACGATCGAGCTGCCCACCGTCGAAGACACGATTGCGCTGGGCGAGAAGCTGGGCAGGCAACTGCAGGCCGGCGATGTGGTGGTCCTCTCCGGTCCGCTGGGTGCCGGAAAGACCGCGTTCACCAAGGGAATTGCGCTCGGAATGGATGTCGACGGACCGGTGACGTCGCCGACGTTCGTGCTGGCCCGGGTGCATCGGGCACGCCAGGCGGGGCGCCCAGAGCTGGTGCACGTCGACGTCTACCGCCTGCTCGAACACACCGGAGCCGACCTGCTGGCCGAACTGGATTCGCTGGACCTCGACGCCGATCTCGACGACGCCGTCGTGGTGGTCGAGTGGGGTGAGGGCCTGGCCGAGCGGCTCTCCGAGAACCACCTCGACATCACGCTGACCCGCGCCGCCGACAGCGATGTGCGGACGGCGACCTGGCAGTGGAACCACGAATGATCCGCAATGTCTTGGTGATCGACACCGCCACCCCGGCCGTCACCGCCGCGGTGGCGGTGCGCGGCGAGGGTGTTGTCGTGGCGGGGGAGCGGATCACGCTGGATGCGCGCGCCCACGCCGAGACGCTGACCCCCAATGTGGTGGCGGCGATTGCCGAAGCCGGACTGACGATGGCCGACGTGGATGCCGTCGTCGTCGGTTGCGGCCCAGGGCCGTTCACCGGTCTGCGGGTCGGGATGGCCACCGCCGCGGCCTACGGGCACGCCTTGGGTGTACCGGTCTACGGCGTCTGCAGTCTGGACGCGATCGGGGTGCTCACCACCGGTGAGGTGCTGGTGGTCACCGATGCCCGCCGCCGCGAGGTGTATTGGGCGCGCTATCGCGACGGGGTGCGCATCGACGGCCCGGACGTGGCGGCAGCGGCCGACGTCCCTGTCGGAGCGGCCAAGGCCGTCGCGGGATCACCGGATCATGCCGCCCTGTTCGATTTGCCCGTCGTCGGGACCGCTTATCCGACGGCGGCGGGTCTGGTTGCCGCCGTGACTGATTGGGATTCCGAGCCGGAGGCGCTGGTGCCGTTGTATCTGCGCCGTCCGGATGCGAAGACGCTGGCCGAACGCGGGGTCGCGCGGTGAACATCTCATACGGCCCGATGCACAAGACCGACGCTGCCCGCTGCGCCGAACTGGAGAACCTGCTGTTCGAAGGTGACGATCCGTGGCCGGATTTCGCGTTCATCCGTGAACTAGCGGCCCCGCACAACCGTTATGTGGCGGCGCGAGCCGACGACAAACTGGTCGGCTATGCCGGCATCTCCCGGCTGGGGCGCAAACCACCGTTCGAATACGAAATCCACACCGTCGGTGTCGATCCCGCATATCAGGGACACGGGATCGGACGCCAGATGATGAACGAACTGCTCAGCGACGTCGGCGCGGACTCGATCGTGTACCTGGAGGTCCGCACCGACAACGAGCCGGCGATCGCGCTGTACACGAGCCTGGGCTTCGCGAAGGTAGGGGTGCGCAAGCGCTACTACCGGGTCAGCGGCGCCGACGCCTACACCATGCGACGGGACCCGGCATGATCATTCTGGCCATCGAAAGCTCCTGTGACGAAACGGGAGTCGGCATCGCCCGCCTCGACGACGACGGCACCGTCACCCTGCTGGCCGACGAGGTGGCCTCCAGCGTCGACGAACACGCCCGGTTCGGTGGCGTGGTTCCCGAGATCGCGTCGCGGGCCCACCTCGAAGCACTCGGGCCGACCATGCGCCGGGCGCTGCAGACCGCCGGCATCGACAAGCCGGACGTGGTCGCGGCCACCATCGGGCCAGGGCTGGCCGGTGCGCTGCTGGTCGGGGTGGCCGCGGCCAAGGCGTATGCCGCGGCGTGGGGAGTGCCGTTCTATGCGGTCAACCACCTCGGCGGGCACCTGGCCGCCGACGTCTACGACAACGGTCCGCTGCCCGAATGCGTTGGGCTGCTGGTGTCCGGCGGGCACACCCACCTGCTGCACGTGCGCTCGCTGGGCGAGCCGATCGTCGAACTCGGCAGCACCGTCGACGATGCGGCGGGCGAGGCCTACGACAAGGTGGCCCGGCTGCTGGGCCTGGGCTATCCGGGCGGACGGCCCCTCGACGAGCTTGCCCGCACCGGCGACCGCGACGCCATCGTCTTCCCGCGCGGCATGACCGGGCCGCGCGATGAACCGTTCGCATTCTCGTTCTCGGGGCTGAAGACCGCGGTGGCCCGCTACGTCGAAAGCCATCCCGACGCACCGACCGCCGACGTCGCGGCCGGATTCCAGGAGGCCGTCGCCGACGTGCTGACCGCCAAAGCGGTGCGGGCCGCCGGTGAGCTCCGGGTGTCGACCTTGCTGATCGCGGGTGGGGTGGCTGCCAATTCGCGGCTGCGTGAACTCGCCGAAGAGCGGTGTACGGCAGCGGGTTTGACGCTTCGCATCCCGCGACCCCGGTTGTGCACCGACAATGGGGCGATGATTGCCTCCTTCGCCGCGCATCTGATCGCCGCCGGTGCGGCACCGTCACCGCTGGACGCGCGCAGCGATCCGGGTCTGCCGGTGCTGAACGGTCAGGTTGCGTGAGCGACTTCTCCCGGCGCAGCGCGCTGGGGCTCGGGGTCACCGCTGGATTGGCCTCTGCGGTAGCCGGATTGCCGGGGAGTCCGGTAGCACGGGCTGACTCGCAAGGCGAGGCATTGGCGGCCTCGATCTCGGCGAAGCTCTTCGATGGCGACGGGCTCGCGCGACCGGTACCGGATGCGCCGACGCCGTCGAATCTGGCAGCCGGACTGGACCGCACGTTGGTGCTCGGTGGTGGAGGCGAGTATTACCTCGCCTGGTACTGCGGCTTCTTCCACGGCCTGCTCGAGGAGGGTGTCGACCCGGCGGGTCAGGCCGACATGGTCGTCGGCACCTCGGCCGGTGCGTACATCGGCTCGTCGATGACGTCGGGCAACTTTCAGCACATGCGCGACGAGTTCGACTTCTTCGGCCAGTTCCCCTCCCGCTTCGCCCAACTCGCACCGGTGTCGAGTGCCAACGCCAGCCAGCAGCGCGCCCGCGAGATCAACTTCTCGGTCAAAAGCGGTGACCCCGAGACCATCCGGCTGATCGGGCACGCCGCGCTGGCCGCCGACAACTCGGTGAGCGGAGATGCGGTGGAACGGCTGGCGTGGATGCTGACCGACGACAGCAGGACCGGCTGGCCGCCGGCCAAGATGTTCACCACCGCCAACGACTGTTACACCGGCCAGCGGCTGGTCATCGGTCAGGATGTGGCGCAGCGCAACGGAATTCCGCTCGCCCATGCAACGGGGGCGAGTTCGTCGCTGCCGGGCATCATCGGCCCGACCCTGCTGGGGCAGCGGTACTGCATGGACGGCGGGATTTCGAAGACCTGGGCGCACACCGATGTGGTGGCCGGCTCGAAGCGGGCATTGGTGATCACGCTGACCAACGGCTACGAGGGCAGTCTGCTCAGCGGCATCCCGCACAACATCTACACCGAGATCGATGCGCTCAAGGCCGTCGGGACCACGCCGATGCTGATCATCGCGGGCACCCCGCCCGGGGTGAATCTGCTGGATCCCAATGAGATCGCTCCGGCGATCCGGGCCGGGTACGACCGGGCCAAGGTCGAGGCGCCCAAGATCCGCGACTTCTACGCGTAGTTTCATCCCGTGCACTACGACCTGCGTCTGCGTCCCGAGCAACCGGCCACCCCGGCGGCGGATGCGTTCACGATCCACCGCTCCGAGGTGCCGCCGACAGCCGGCCGCGACGGGCTGACTCTGGCCTACGTTCGTGAAGGTGTTGGCGGCTACCCGCTGCTGTTGTTGCACGGCTACCCGGAGACCAAGCGGATCTGGTGGCGCAACATCGCCGCACTGGCCGCGGCCGGTTACGAGGTGATCGCGCCGGATCTGCGCGGGCACGGCGACTCGGACCTGTCGGCCGACGATGTCTATGACCTCGCGGCCTACAGCCGCGACGTCTACCTCTTGGTCCACGACGTCCTGGGCCACGAGCACTGCGGGGTGGTCGGCGGCGATGTCGGTGGGGCGGTCGCGGTGGACCTGCTGCACCGGTATCCCGGATTCGTCGACAAGCTGGTCTTCTTCGATACCGTGCCGCCGCTGGTCTTCGACGACTACGTCGCCGCGGGTCTGGATCCGTCGAGCATCCTGAGCGACGGTCCGACCGGCGACTACCGGCAGCGGCAGGGCGAAACCCCGGACGAGTTGGCTGCCGAGCTGGACACCGCCGCCAAGCGGCGGCGCTACATCGGCGAGATGTACGGCCACCGGCTGTGGGCCTCGCCGGGGACCTTCAGCGCCGACGACATCGCCTTCATGACCGAACCGTGGGGGACCGAGGAGCGGCTGCGGGCAGGTTGGGCCCCGTACCAGCTGGCCTACGGCCGGCCGTTCAGCGAGCTGCCGATCATGGACCGCAAGGTCGATGTGCCCACGCTGATCCTCTACGGCATGGACGACAACGTCGTCGGCCCCGAGTTCGTGCACCTCTGCGAGGTGGCCTTCACCAACCGGACCGGGCCCGTCGTGCTGCCGGGAGCCGGGCACTTTCTGCAGTGGGAACGCGCCGACCTTTTTAACGCGCTGGTCATCGCGTTTTTCGGCGACCTGCGGGTTCTGCACGAGCGCCCGGCCTGAGCTGCGGCGTCCGCTCTGGGCGAATACGCAGCAGGCCACCCTTGAGTGCTAGCACTCGCATGTATAGAGTGCTAGGTGGCTTGCGGACAACCCCTGTGTCGGCACCCGCGACGACGGCGCGAGGGCATGGACGTTTGCCGAACACCTGGTAATTCCGACTGGTCCGGGCGCACAGCCCCGGCCCGCAAGTTAACTAAGTGGAGGACTCCATCGTGGCCGTGAACATCAAGCCACTCGAGGACAAGATCCTCGTACAGGCCAATGAGGCCGAGACGACCACCGCATCCGGTCTGGTCATCCCGGACACCGCCAAGGAGAAGCCGCAGGAAGGCACCGTCGTCGCAGTTGGCCCCGGCCGCTGGGACGAGGATGGCGAGAAGCGGATTCCCCTGGACGTTGCCGAGGGCGACACCGTCATCTACAGCAAGTACGGCGGCACCGAGATCAAGTACGGCGGCGAAGAGTACTTGATCCTGTCGGCCCGCGACGTGCTGGCGGTCGTCAACAAGTAGCAGTCGTGAACCGCCCCGGAGATCCCCGTATGCGTACGGGTGGTGTCCGGGGCGGAACGCGCTGGAGCGAAGTCAGGACTTATATATGAGCAAGCAGATTGAGTTCAACGAGACTGCGCGCCGGGCCATGGAGGTCGGCGTCGACAAGCTCGCCGACGCGGTCAAGGTGACGCTGGGCCCGCGTGGTCGCCACGTGGTGCTCGCCAAGGCATTCGGTGGCCCGACGGTCACCAACGACGGCGTGACCATCGCCCGTGAGATCGAGCTGGAAGATCCCTTCCAGAATCTCGGTGCGCAGCTGGTGAAGTCGGTGGCCACCAAGACCAACGACGTCGCCGGTGACGGCACCACCACGGCCACCGTGCTGGCACAGGCCATCATCAAGAACGGCCTGCGCAACGTTGCCGCCGGTGCCAACCCGATCGCGCTCGGCGCGGGCATCGGCCGGGCGGCCGACGCCGTGTCCGAGGCACTGCTGGCCGCGGCCAAGCCGGTGTCGGACAAGGTCGCCATCGGTCAGGTCGCCACCGTCTCCTCGCGTGATGAGGAAGTCGGCGAGCTGGTCGGCGAGGCGATGACCAAGGTCGGCGGCGACGGTGTGGTCAGCGTCGAGGAGTCCTCGACCCTGAACACCGAGCTGGAGATCACCGACGGTGTCGGTTTCGACAAGGGCTTCATCTCGGCCTACTTCGTCACCGATTTCGATTCGCAGGAAGCCGTCCTCGAGGACGCGCTGGTGCTGCTGCACCGCGACAAGATCAGCTCACTGCCCGACCTGCTGCCGCTGCTGGAGAAGGTTGCGCAGGACGGCAAGCCGCTGCTGATCGTCGCCGAGGACGTCGAGGGTGAAGCGCTGTCGACTCTGGTCGTCAACGCAATTCGCAAGACGCTCAAGGCCGTTGCGGTCAAGGCGCCGTTCTTCGGTGACCGTCGCAAGGCGTTCCTCGACGACCTGGCGATCGTGACCGGCGGACAGGTCGTCAACCCCGATGTCGGCCTGGTGTTGCGTGACGTCGGCCTCGAGGTGCTGGGCACCGCGCGCCGCGTCGTGGTCAGCAAGGACGACACCGTTCTGGTCGACGGCGGTGGTTCTGCCGACGACATCGCGGGCCGCGTCAAGCAGCTCAAGAGCGAGATCGAGGCGAGCGAATCCGATTGGGACCGTGAGAAGTTGCAGGAGCGGCTGGCCAAGCTGGCTGGCGGCGTTGCGGTGATCAAGGTCGGTGCTGCCACCGAGACCGCGCTCAAGGAGCGCAAGCACCGGGTCGAGGACGCCGTTGCGGCGGCCAAGGCCGCGGTCGAAGAGGGCATCGTCGCCGGCGGCGGTAGCGCCCTGGTTCAGGCGAATGCCGCCCTCGATGCGCTGCGTGCTGAGGTGTCCGGTGACGAGGCGCTGGGCGTCGAGGTGTTCGCCTCCTCGCTGTCGGCTCCGCTGTTCTGGATCGCCGCCAACGCGGGTCTGGACGGGGCCGTCGTGGTCAACAAGGTCAGCGAATTGCCTGCCGGGCATGGCTTTAACGCCGCGACGCTGACCTATGGCGACCTGATCGCCGACGGTGTGATCGATCCGGTGAAGGTGACCCGCTCCGCGGTGCTCAACGCCGCATCGGTGGCCCGGATGGTGCTCACCACCGAGACGGCTGTCGTGGACAAGCCGGTCGAGGTCGACGAGCATGCCGGCCACGGTCATCACGGGCACGCGCACTAAGTAGTTTCAACGAAACACCCCCGGTCCTGTTGGGCCGGGGGTGTTTTCGTTGTGGGGCCGGGGCAAGATGGGGGACATGGCTGCCGCAGAATTCTTCATCACTCCCGGCTACGGCGAAGGCCAGCGACGAGAATTCCACTATTCGCAGGCCGTCCGCTATGGCAACCGGGTCGAGACCGCGGGCCAAGGAGGTTGGGACGACGACTGGAATTTTCCCGCGTCGGTCCGCGACGAAATCATCCAAGCTTTCGACAACGTCGAGCGGACATTGGCGGCGGCCGGGGCGTCCTGGCGTGATGTGGTCAGTGTGCACTCCTACCACCTGCCGGACGCCAACGGTCAGATCGGGGCCGCGCAACTGGAGACGATGGTCGAGCAATTCCGCACACGAATGGGAGATCGAGCACCGCTCTGGACGGCCATCGGGGTCGCTGTTCTCGGCGACCCGCAGATGCGGGTCGAGATTCAGGTGAACGCCGTCATCGACGGCAGTGTCGGTGGGTCTGGTTAGGGTCGCCTCGTCTGTTTGTCCCGATGGAGGATCGATGAGTTTGACCATGCCGGACGGCGACTGGTTCGCCAATGTCGAAGCACGGCAGCACCCCTGGCCCGGCCTCGGATGGAACACGGTGGGGCTCGTCTACGACGACGTCGATGCTGCGGTGGAGTTCTACGCCAAGGCCCTGGGAATGGTGCCGATCGCGGTGCTACCCGACGGGGACGGTCAGACGTTCTTCGCCCGCATGCGCTATCGGGGCACCAACATCACCCTGAACAAACCGGGCTGGGATTCGGATTTGAGTCAGACCACCGCCGATTCGCCGCCGCACTTCATCTTCTACTTGTATGTCGACGATGTCCGCCAGGCGGTTGCCTCGATGGAAGCACGTGGCGCGACCGTGCGCATGGCTGCCGCGCAGACACCGTGGGGTGACCTGCGGGCGCGGGTGCAAGATCCGTTCGGGTACCTGTGGGATTTGGCGCAGCGCATCGACGCTCCGGTGTGATCTAAGGGGTGCGCACCAAGTAGTTCATTTCCAAAACGCCTCGGTCCTGTTGGGCTGGATGTGTTTTCGGTGTCGGTGGTCGTTGTCAACGGCGTAGGTATGTCTGCAATCGAGTACGCCATCGTCGGCATCCTCTTGGCCCACGATTCGTGTGGCCGAAACTTGTCGTACCTCGCTGTCATGATGTCGTTATGTCCTCGACCACAGCGCAGCCGGTGAAGCGTATTGAGGTGTTGTTCGAGGAGTTGTCGGAGTTGGCCGGTCAGCGTAATGCGATTGATGGGCGCATTGTGGAGATCGTGGCCGAGATCGACCATGACGGGATCTGGGGCAATACCGGGGCGCGGTCGGTGTCGGCGTTGGTGGCCTGGAAGTTGGGTACGTCGTCGGCGAATGCCGACACCATTGCCACGATCGCGCACCGGCTCGATGAATTCCCGCGCTGCACAGAAGGGATGCGGCAGGGTCGGCTCTCGGCGGATCAGGTCGGTGTCATCGCCGCCCGTGCCGCCGACGGTTCTGATGAGCATTATGCGGAACTGGCCTCGGTCGCCACGGTCAGTCAGCTGCGTAAAGCGGTGAAGTTGGAGCCGCGTCCTGGCCCCGATCGCCGGCCCGAACCGAAACGCAGGATCACCAAAACCTCGGGTGAGGACACGACGACCTGGACCATCACCCTTCCTCACGTCGAAGCGGCGCCCTTCGACGCCGCGTTGCAGTCGCATCACGACGCACTGGTTGCGGAGTGGAAACGGCAGCACGGCGCCGACTCCTCGGAGGTCGCGCCACCGATGCCGAATACCACCGATGCGTTCATGAGCTTGGTCGAGGCCGGCTGGGATGCCGAGGTCGCGCGCCGTCCGCACGGGCAGCGCACCACCGTGGTCGTGCACGTCGATGTCGAAAAGCGCACCGGGGAAGTGCATCTGGGCCCGCTGCTCACCGATGCTGATCGTCAATACTTGACCTGTGATGCCACCTGTGAGGTCTGGTTCCAACGCGACGGTCGCCCCATCGGTGCCGGCCGCAGCACCCGCACCGTCAATCGGCGGCTGCGTCGCGCGCTGGAACACCGCGACGCCACCTGCGCGGTCCCCGGGTGTAGCGCCACCCGCGGACTGCATGCCCACCACATTCAGCACTGGGAAGACGGCGGCCCCACCGAGCTGTCCAACCTCGTCCTGCTGTGCCCTTATCACCACCGGGCCCATCACCGCGGCGACATCACCATCACCGGACCCGCCGAGCACCTCACGGTCACCGACTGCGATGGCGACCCACTCACGCCAGGATCGCTGGCCCGCCCGCCGAACCATTCCCCACCCGACGTCCCGCCGTGTCCCGGACCGATCGGCGAACGCGCACAATGGAAGTGGTACCACCCCTACGAACCACAACCACCCCCATCGGACAACTAGTCAGTTGTGTGTAGTGGATAGCGGCGACCGCGCCGACGACCTCGGGCGCCGTTGATGGGGACAGCTGGTCATGAATCAGCCTGTGAAGCACGCCATTCCGCGTTGATTTTCTCGGCCACCGGTTGGCCCTTATCGGTCAGGTCCAGCCAGACGGCCCAGCCCCAGGTGTTGCTTTCGTCGAAATCGTCGATATAGACCTCGCGAATTCGGCTGAGGGCATCAGCGAGGGGCAGTTTCCACGGAACGAATACGCCGCCCTCGCCAGTCGTGTCGCCAATGACGAACAGCCCTTCCGTAACGAGGTCGGTGATGAGGTCGACGACTTTCGTCCGGATGGCTGAAGCAGGCTGTCCCTTGTTCTCGTTGCTGACAGACCAGTGAATTCGCTCGAGGGGCACCCAGTCGACAAGCCCGTCCTGCAAGACATCGCTGCGTGCGGTCATTGCCCGCGCCCCTCGCTCTGATCGCCTCTGTGGTCGTGATCCTAAATGTTGTGCTCGGTAGCCGCGGCCACGGCATACGGTTCCGATGGAACCGAGAAAGGGGGACACATGCGCCACGCAACTCTGCTGCATCGCGCTTCGGCCGGGCTTCTTGCCGCGGCAGCCGCGATCGTGCTTGCCCCGCCAGCCAATGCAGATCCCCTGGACCCGATTCCCGGGGAGGGCTTCTTCCTCGTCGGCCCGGACATCGCGCCCGGTCTGTATAACACCAGTGGGTCGGCGTCGACCTGGGCGGTCTACATCAACGACGTGCCGACACAGGATTCGATGTGCGTGTGGTTCACCTACAGCACGCCCGACACGAACAAGGACCACGTCATCGCGACCAACATGTCCATCGGCCCGATGATGGCGAACATCAATTCCACGGTGAAGGCGTTCGAGTCACACAACTGTGAAGCCTGGACGCGGGTCACCTGACCATGAACCTGACGAGAGCCGCGGCCGTCTGCTTGGTCTTCACAGTGGGCGTCATCGCACCGGCGACCAGCCATGCCGATCCGGCAAGCCCTTCAACCGGCGGCAGTTCGGTCACCGTGGCCGACCTGTTGTCCGCTCCGGTTCCCGCGCTGTGTCAGCACGATCCGGGCAATCTGGTGAATGGCATTCTGCCACCGCAAGATCTGCATCCCGGGCCGGTGATGATCGCCAAGAGAAACGACCAGCCTGGCACTCCCTACAAGGTTGCCTTCGGCAGTCTGACCGGCGGCGACAACATCGACGCCGCGATGGTGACCGACTGCGGCGCCGGCGGGGTGCCCTGGTCGGAGACTGTCCAGCTCTATACGGCTGGACCAACGCGATTGGGGGGAGTGGACCTCGGGGACATCACCCACAGCCGCGAGGTGGTCTCGGATCTCTCGATCAGCGACGGCCTGGTGCACGTGAAGTGGTTGGCCAACGCGCCAGCCGACGCTGAGTGCTGTCCCTCGATCGTGATGGCGGGCGATCTGCGGTGGGACGGGTTCACGGTGAGTATCCAAAACGTCCGCAGACTCAACTGATCAGTTCATAGTGAGCTGTCGTTCGCCGTCGCCAGCGCCGTCACCTGTGCTTGCAGCTCTTCGCGCAGCTTTTTGACCCTCTTCAGGCCGCTCTCTGTGTCGAGAACCGCCTGCAAGGCCTGGGCCAGATGAGGGACATCGCCAGCTGGTGCGACCGCAGCCCCGCCGACGTCCTGCAACATCCGCAGTATCAGTTCGGCACCGTCCAACCGCCCCCAAAGATAGTCGTTCTCACGGGATTTCGCGTTCAGGAAGGCGCCGAAGTGGTGGAACGGGATACCCTTGAGTTTGGGGGTGACGGCCCCCGTGTCGTCGTACGATTTCAGCTTCGTCGCCATCAGCGGGCTGAATTGCGCCACCCCGATTGGCGTGAATTGCGGCAGGTGGGTCAGGGACAGGGTGGGGAAGATCATCCCGTCCCACAACGGAAAGCCGAGGTAGCGATTCAACAGCATCTGCCGGGCGGTCTCCGTCCAGCCCGGCCCGTCCGCCACCGTCACGAAAGCCTGCCGAAGATCTGTGCTGCCGTCTCCGAGCTCACGGTTCATCTTCTCCAGATAGCTGGTGAAGAGGGTGTCGAACCGCGAATTGTGTTCGCGGGCATACTCAGTCGGATCGATCAGGATCTCAGGGCTCGACTCGTCGAACTCGAGGAAATGCACGTCATCCAGGTCCTTGACGACGGCCGTGACTCCTGTTCGCAGTGCCTCCAACATGTTCCATGCGGTTGTCTTCAGCTGATCGAGGTCCGCCCGTGGTGCGATCGGCCCGCCGTCTGCTCCGGCCGTATACATGGCGCTGATACCGGCCAGAATGAACAGCAACCGCCGCTCCCGATACGGTGCATCGGTCGGGCGCAGCAGTGTGCTGAGCTGGCTGTCCGCTCCGTCGGGAAGGTATGGCTCCAGCCAGGCCGGCTCGGTGCGTGCCCAGGCCACGAACGTGGTCCGGATGAAGCTGGCCCGCCCTGACTGGGATGGATAGCCGAAGCGGCGTGCCACCTCTTTGCCCAGGCGCTCGATCGTCGCCTCGAACTTCAGCCGTTCGTAGGTGTACCAGGCTGGTCCGAGTGATCGTTGCGCCTGTCTGTACATCGCGTCCGAAAGTGCTTGCAGGCCATCTCCCGTCGACGATTCACCACTCTGATCGGGCGGCTCCGCCAATCCCACTGCGGCAAGGACGACAGCGGTGAAGGCTTCTCTGAGCTGGTCGTGGACATACCGTTCCTGGCTGTCGGTGATCGCGCTGACCTCCCCGATCTGCGCGTTGATATCGCGCAGTTCCACGAGTTCCTGAAGGATTGGATGGCTGCCCTTCACGCCGAACACGGCGATCAGATCTCTGAGATATCGCCGCTTGGTGGGCCGTTGGGGATCCGGCTTGGCGTAGAGAGGCCGCCCAGGGTCAGGCTCGATGTAGATGATGCGGCGATGTACCTGGGAATCGGCCCGCTTGCGGGCGATCGCGGAGATGACAACGTCGAAGGGTGCGTTGTCGAGCACCCCGCCGTCGACGAAGGGCACCGAGTTCGCCGTGGCATTGTCGGGATACTGATATCGGAAGACCGACGGATGGAGTTCCATTCCGCTGGTGTGGGTTTCGTCTTCGAAGCTCACCATGGTGACTGGTGCGAACGCGCCGGGGAAACTTGCCGTCGCCCGCCCGGCGAAGGCGAGTGTTGCGGTGAACGGCTTGTCGAATTCGCCATCCTCGGAGTGGAATTCGAGGACTTGTACATTGTCGCGGTCGCGTTGGCTCGCGCCCCCTGCTCCCGACGGCACCAGAACTTCGTAACCGCGAAGGTCGGTCGCGGTGACGAACAAGTCAAGAGTCCCACCCTCAGGGATGAGCGTCGTGGCGTTCGGGGTTCCGTCCATCTGCTGCAATGCACGCAAGAGCAACTGGGACATGAGTTCACCGCGCAGCGGGGTGGCGGGCCCCCGAAATCGGATCGCTTGCCAGATCAAGGCCACGAGCGCCTGCGACACCAAACCGAACAATTTCGGCGCTCGCAACAAATCGCGCAGGTCGCCGTGTTCGATCCAAACGTCCTTCAGCGGACCTTGACTGGCACCGAGCGCCATAGCTTTGGCCAGGGCGACACCATTGATCCCACCCGCCGACGTGCCTCCGACGATGTCGATGCTGACTGATAACGGGTGGCCGGCGGCCTTGAGGTCCTGTAGGGCGTCGAAATAGGCTGCCTCCGTGCCGTCCGGCGAAGCGTTGCGGAACGGGTTTTGAGGCAAGTCCTTGTCGAATTCCCGCGCCGCTCTGATGAGACTCTGTAGTTCCTTCGTGACGCCGTGCATGTACACAGCGAGAGAGACGCCGCCGTAGCAGACCAGCGCCAACCGCAGCTCAGCTCTATCGTTCGTCATCCGTTCACCCACCGTGATCCGTCTTGGTCGCGGGCGACCGAAAGGCTTTTTTGGGCACGAGCCAAGAAAGCCGGCGCGGCGTCGGACGCTGCAGTTGCCATGGCGATGTCACCTCCCGGTCGACCCGCAGGGAGCTCAAGCCCCCGGCTCAACCAGCATCAACCCGCTTGATGCCGCGCGACAGCGTAGTCGTCTACTTCATTTCTGGTCAGCGTCCTCGTTTATTCGAGGTCTCGGAGGCTGCTAACGACAGGTCCCGAGGTCGTGATCGAAAGCGTCGAATCCTGCTCACACCAACGACGTTGAGATGTTGATCTCGGACGTCAGCGTCTGGTGCACCGGGCAACGTTCCGCGATCGCCATCAGTCGCTCGCGTTGATCGTCATCGAGATCGCCCACCAAGGTAATGGACCGATCGATATGACTGATCATGCCTTTCTCGGTCTCGCACTCGGCACAGTCTTCAGCGTGAATGCGTGTGTGCCGCAACCTCACTTCGACCCGCTCCAGCGGCCAGCCCTTCTTATTGGCGTACATCCGCACCGTCATCGAGGTGCACGCCCCGAGCCCGGCGAGTAGCAAGTCGTACGGCGTGGGCCCGGCGTCGTCGCCGATCGGCCGCGGTTCGTCGGCGAACAGCTGATGCTGCCCCGCGGCGATCTGCTGCGTGTAGGTACCCGTGCCGGTCTCGGCCACGGTCACGATGCCCTCGCCGGTCGTGGATGTCGTCATAGCTGCATCCAACACGCCCCTTGTCCAGAAACGCCACGGCGCGGCGGGAATCCGCGTGAACAAGTTTTAACGTTCCAGCCAATAAGTCCAGTTAGGTTCACTAACCTCTCGGCGACAGCACTTGATTGAAAACGGGGGACCATCGTGATTCGACTCATCGGCGTGCTCGCCGCATCTGCCTTCGGCGCGATTGCCATCGGTGTCGCCGCGCCCGCGCATGCGGCGCCCACGGTGCCGTTCAAGAACTGCACCGCTGCCAAGGCGGCCGGCTACTGCGACATCACGCCGGATAGCCCGCTGTACACGCCGAGCCAGGACCGTGACAGCGACGGCTACGCGTGCGAGTGCTGATGAGAGTCGCCGCCAGCCTTGGTGCGATCGGACTAGCTGGCGCGGCTTTGGGACTTGCACCGGTGGCCGTTGCCGAGACGTGGACCATGCCGAATTTGATCGGCAAGGACCTCCAAGGCGCACAAGACGCTATCCAATCGCTGACCAATGATGCTGTCTGGTACAGCGGCTCGACGGATTTGACGGGCCTTGGGCGAATGCAGATCAACGATCGGAATTGGGTCGTCTGCAGTTCGACTCCCGCACCTGGGGCGAGCTTCACCGAGAGCACGAAAGTCAGTTTCGGCGTGGTCAAGAAGGACCTTGAGTCTTGCCCTTGATCTCCCGCGCTTCGGTCTGACTGGCCGCGTCTATGGCGCCGTCGGCTGGATCGACACCAGGCGGAACGTGCCCGGCGCGGCATCATCGGGGGTGAACCGGACCACCAACACGTCCGGAGGGAACTGCACCGCAAGGTCATTCAGCGTCCGAGGCATGAACACTCGGGACTTGGCATTGCCGTACCAACCGGGATCGGACGGGTCGACGCTGAGCCCACTCACGCTGTCGATGTTGGTGTCCCACTGCTGGACGGCGTCGGGCAACGGAGCACCGAAACCCGTTGACTTCTGGTACACATCCAGTTGTCCCGCAAGGGTTACCGGCGCCCCGCCACCGACGGGCGCGCCGGTGATCGTCCCGTTGATGACGTCCGCGGTCACCGACGTCAGACGTGCGGTGCACACATTGTCGACGACGGTGGCCGGTGCGCAGAAGACCGGCAGCGGATCGGCGTGCGCCGGTGCGGCAGTCGCGACGGGCAGCGCCATAGCGAAGACGGCCAGTGCACGCGTCGACATCATGAAAGGTATTCGGCCGCAGCGGCCCAGGAGTTACACGTCATCGGCCAACGCCGCACTCAGCCGGCGGGTGACTGCGGCGAGCTGCTCACCGATCCGCGTGACGTCGGCGCCGCTCATCGGCTCGGCGCTCGGCACCAGACTGAGCATCAGCGAGATACACCCGTCCGCACCGAGAATGGGGGAGTCGATGTGACTCACCGTGTACGTGCCGTCCGGCGCGAGGCTGGCCGGGAACCACTCCTCCTGGTGGATCAGTTCATCGGTCAACGCCTGCGCCAGCTGGCTCAAGCGCGTGGAGCGAACCTCCGCGCTGCGCACGATCAATGCCAGCTCCTGCAGTCGTAGATCGGGCAGCAGATGCAGTCCTACCGCGTAACCCCGTTGCGTCGCATTGGCTATCGCCTGGCGGTAGCGATCGCGCACATCCTCGGGCAGCGTGCTGAGCCAGCGCTCGCGCGCCTCCGGGCCCGCCCACGCGACCGTAGACGCTCCATACGGCGGGCGGTGCGGGAACTGGGTGCCGATCGCCATCGGGTGCCCGCCGCCGTTGACGCTGCGGATCTGATCGACGACGGTCGAGTAGTCCTCGTCCACCGAGAACGCCACGCAGTGCGCACCCGTCGCCGCTGACAGCTCCGCCATCGCCGACCGCGCCAGCACCAATGCCGGGTAGCGGCCGCCGGCCTCGCGGCCGAGCCGAACCATCGCGGGGCCGAGGTGATAGGTCTTGCGGACCGGGTCGCGCAGCAGCCAGCCCGCCCGCGACAGCTCCGACAGCATCGAATGACAGCTGGCTTTGTGGACGCCCAAATGGCGTGAGACCTCGGCCAACGTCACCCCGCGGCTCCCGTCGCTCGCCAGATGCTCGAACAGGTTCACCACCCGTTCGGTCTGCGGCGAAGGACGAGGAGCCATCCGCCGATGGTCGCATAATGCGACTCCTTGCGGTGTCATAAGCGACCATGTGACGATGGCCACAATGAACGACCTTCGAGGCAAAGTGGCCGTCGTGACCGGGGGAGCCGGCGGGATCGGCCGCGCCATGGGTAGGCGTTTCGGGCAGGAAGGCATGAAGGTCGTCCTCGCCGACGTCCTCGCCGAACCGCTCGATGACGCGACGCGAGCACTGACCGACGAGGGCATCGACGCCATCGGCGTGGTCACCGACGTCACGGACTATTCGTCGGTCGAGGCTCTCGCCAAACAAGCACTCGACCGCTTCGGCGCGGTCCACGTGGTGTGCAACAACGCTGGCACCGGCGCGGTCTCCGAGGGCTACATGTGGGAACACGACCTCGCCGACTGGCGCTGGGGCATCGACGTCAACGTGCTCGGCGTCATCCACGGCATCAAAGCCTTCGTGCCGATCCTGCTCGACCAGGGCGAAGGGCACGTGGTCAACACCTGCTCGGGCAACGGCGGATTCGCGCCGATCGCCCGGGGCGCCATGGGCGGCCCGGCCACCGCGGTCTACCCGATGACCAAGTCCGCGGTGCTCTGCCTGACCGAAAGCCTCTACACCCACCTGGAGATGACGGGGACCGGCGTGCGCGCGCATGTCCTGTTTCCTGGCGGCTTTCTCAACACCGGCATCTGGGAGTCGTGGCGGCACAGGCCGGCGCAGTACGCCGCGACCCAGGAACGCCGCACTCCCGATCAGACGCTGGCCAAGGTCGTGGACCGCTTCGAATCTGCCGGCGCCCATATCGAATTCACGCCCCTGGAGACGGTCGCCGACCAGGTCATCGAAGGACTCCGGGCCGACGCCTTCTGGATGATGGGCCCGCCCGCGGCGTCCGACCAAGTCGTGAGCAAGAAGGCGGCATCGATCCTGGCTCGGGGCGAGCCCGACTACCTGGTCGACGTCTTGAGCAAAGCAGCCGAATCCGAAGGAGAAAAGTCTTGAGCGCCAATGGAGTTCGCTACGGTCCCCGCCCGCCAGAAGCTCGCGTCGATCACGAGATCGACGCCACCAAGGCACCGATCGCCACCGAGGCCGTCACCGTCACCTACCTCACCGACCCGGAGATCGTCGCGGCCGTGCTGCCCAAGCCCCTGGAGCCGGCGGCCGAACCGTTGGTGCGGATCCAGCTCCAGCGGGTCCAGATCGAAGGCAGGCCGCCGTTCGGCTCGGCGGTGTTCTCGGTCACCTCACGCCACGGAGACCTGCTGGGCGACTACCCGCTGTTCATGCCTCAGTCCACCGAACAGTCGGTCACCGGCGGGCGCGAGACCTTCGGCGAGCCAAAGAAACTGGCCGATATCGCCGTCGACCGCGACGGCGACAACGTGATCGCGTCGGTCACCCGGCTGGGGTATCCGCTCATCAGGGTCACTGGCCGCATCAGCGGACCGGCGCAGCTGCCGCCCGATCAGATGAATACCGAGTTCTACTTCAAGTTCCTGCGCGCCCCCGACGGCGGCGGCATCACCGATCCGCACCTGGTCTACGGCGAATACCACCGGCACTACGAGCTGCTGGAGGACATCGACGGCACCCTCGAACTGGGGGAGTCGCCGCTGGATCCGGTGGCCGATATCGTTGTGCGCGAGATCAAGTCGATCACCTGGTGTCGACGGCGCACCGTCCAGGTCGGGCGGATCGCCGAACGGGTCCCGGCGGATTGGCTGCTGCCGTATGTGCACCAGCGCTACGACGACGTCGCGCTGCTCGCCGCCCCGAGGCCCGAGCCGACGCGGGTCTAGCGCATGGACCGCTACACCGTCATCTCGGCGGACTGTCACGCCGGCGCCGACCTGCTCGACTACCGCGAGTACCTCGATCCGGTGTTCCGGGACGAATTCGACAGTTGGGCAGCCGAATACGTCAACCCATTCGCCGACCTCGCCGACGCCGACGCCGAACGCAACTGGGACAGCGACCGGCGTAACGCCGACCTGGACACCGAAGGTGTCGCCGGAGAAGTCATCTACCCCAACACCATTCCGCCGTTCTTCCCGTCGTCGAGCCTGTCCGCGACGCCGCCGCAATCCGTCAACGAGCTGGAGTTACGCTGCGCGGGCCTGCGTGCGCACAACCGTTGGCTGGCCGACTTCTGTTCCCTGTCGCCGGAGCGGCGTGCCGGAGTGGGGCAGGTCATGCTCGAAGACCTCGACGACGCCGTCGCCGAGGTGAAGCAGATCGCGAAACTCGGTTTGCGCGGCGGTGTTCTGCTGCCCGGGATTCCGCCGGGCAGGGACATCCCGCAGCTCTATGCCGAACACTGGGAACCGCTGTGGGCAGCGTGCGCCGAGGCGGGCGTGGTGGTCAACCACCACGGCGGCAATGCCGGGCCGAGCCCGCTCGACGGCTGGGGCAGCTCGTTCGCGATCTGGGTGTACGAGACGCACTGGTTCGCCCACCGCGCGCTGTGGCATCTGATCTTCAGTGGCGCCATGGATCGCCATCCGGACCTCACCGTCGTCTTCACCGAGCAGGGCGCCGGATGGATCCCGGCGACCCTCGACTCACTCGACGTCGCGGCGGCCCGTTACGCCCGGGAAGGCTCGGCGATCGCCCGCTTCGCCGGACCGACCGCCGGATCGCTGAGTCTCAAACCCAGTGAGTTCTGGAACCGGCAGTGCTACGTCGGCGCCAGCTTCATGCGGCCCGTCGAATGCGCCGAGCGCCACGACATCGGCGTCGATCGCATCATGTGGGGAAGTGACTACCCGCACCTCGAAGGCACCGGATTCTTCACCCGAGAAGCGTTGCGCTACACCTTCTCCGGAGTGCCGGCCGAGGAAGTGGCGGCCATGCTCGGCGGGAATGCCGCAGCCGTCTACGGATTCGACCTTGCCGCACTGAAACCCCTGACCGATCGCATCGGCCCGACGGTGGCCGAGGTCGCCGAGCCGCTGGCCGAGGTACCCGCAGGTGCGAGCAGCACCGTCTTCGAGCCCGACCCCATCCGTACCTGGTAATCGAAAGGCCCGTTATGGACCCCTATCTCATCATCTCCGCCGACACCCATGCCGAGCTCCCCACCGAGATGTATCGCGAATACGTCGACCCCGAATACCGGGACGACTTCGAGGCCTACCTCGCCGAAAAACTCGCGGCATCGCAGGCCGGCGGCTTCATCGACGAAGAATTCGCCGAGCAATGGTTCGAGGAACATGGTGAAGGCATCACCGGCGGATGGGACGTCCGACAGCGCGACAAGGAGCTCGACGGCGACGGGGTGGCCGGCGAGGTCATCTTCCCCGACGCCGACGCGGTCACCGGAGTCGCCGGCGCGCCCTTCGGAGCCGGACTGGGACAGTCCGGCGATATGGACCCGGGCCGAGCGATGGCCGGGGCGCGGGCGCACAACCGGTGGCTGGCCGAATTGTGCAGCCACAGCCCCGAACGGCGCGCCGGTGTCGCGGTGATCCCGATCCTCGCCGACGTCGACGCCGCGGTCACCGAGATCAAACGCTCCGCCGACGCCGGTCTGCGCGGCGGCATTCTGATCCCGGTGCTGTGGGGCGACTACCCGGCCTACCACGACCGTCGCTACGACAAGGTCTGGGCCGTGTGCCAAGACCTGAACATGCCGGTGCACACCCACGTGGGCCCCGCCCCGAGCGCCGACTACGGACAGCACCTCGGCATCTACACCACCGAGGTGCGCTGGTGGGGCGCGAGGCCGCTGTGGTTTGCCTTGTGGGCGGGGGTATTCGAGCGTTTTCCGAAGCTGCGATGGGGCGCGACCGAGTGTGGCGCGTTCTGGGCCAACGATCTGCTCTGGCTGATGGACACCCGCTTCCTGCGTGAGCACTCCGCAAAGAAGATGAGCAAGCTGCTCGAGGGCGACCTGACCATGCCGCCCTCAGAGTATTTCGACCGGAACTGTTTCATCGGGGCCACCACGACCGAGCGTCGGGAATTGGCGCGGCGTTACGAGATCGGCGTCTCGAACATCCTGTGGGGCAACGACTATCCGCACCCGGAGGGAACCTGGCCCAACACCCGCAAGTGGCTGCGCCACACGTTCTGGGATGTCCCGATCGAGGAGACCCGCCAGATGCTGGGACTCGCCGCCGCCGAGATCTACAACTTCGATCGCAAGGCCCTGGCGCCGCTCGTCGCGCGCATCGGACCGAGGCCTGGAGACCTGGGCCAGGACGATTCGGTGAGCATCCCCAAGTGGGAGGCCGCCCGCCAGGCCGGTCGCCACTGGCTCACCGAAGCGGAGCCGATTCCCGACCTCGTGGAGAACTGATATAGAAAGTCGTTATGAATTCGGCTGATGAGCCACACCTGAAAGTCGAACGCGACGGCAACGTCGTCGTGCTGACCATGAACAACCCGCAGCGCCGCAACGCACTGACACCGTCGATGATCACGTTGATGGCGGAGGCGTGGGACGAGATCGATTCCAATGACGACATCCGCGCCGCGATTCTGACGGGGGAGGGCTCGTCGTACTGCGTCGGTGGTGACCTCGCCGACGGGTGGATGGTGCGCGGGTCGTCGGGCAAGACGTCGGAGCCGAAATCAGAACGCAAATCCGGCGGCAGCGTCATCACCGACGGACTGCTGCTGACCCGGTCACTGGCCAAGCCTCTGATCGCCGCCGTCAACGGCGCCTGCCTGGGCGGCGGTTGTGAGATGTTGCAGCAGACCGACATTCGGGTCGCCGAAGAACATGCGACGTTCGGGCTGCCCGAAGCGAGGTGGGGTCTGATCGCCGGCGCCGGCTCGACGGTGCGGCTGAAACGTCAGATCCCCTACACCAAGGCCATGGAGATGATCCTGACCGGCGAACCGCTCACGGCGGCGGAGGCCTATCACTTCGGCCTGGTCGGCCACGTCGTGCCGACCGGCCGCTCGCTGGAGAAGGCGCGGGAGCTCGCCGCGAAAGTGGCTGCCAACGGCCCACTCGCCGTGCGCAATGCCAAGGCATCGATTGTGGCCAGCGGGTGGCTCGACGAGCCCACCGCCCGCGAGATCGAGCAGCGGCTGGTCGTCGAGGTGATGCGCTCGGCCGACGCGAAGGAAGGGCTCGCGGCCTTCAGCGAAAAGCGTCCACCGCGATTTACCGGACGATGACTGGGGAGGTTTGGGTGAGGATGGGTGAAGAACACGCTGGGCCACTGAGCGGTGTCCGCGTTCTGGAGTTGTCGATCGCCTTGACCGGCCCCTACATCGGCGCCCTCTTCGCCGATCAGGGCGCCGACGTCGTCAAGGTGGAGCGTCCCGACATCGGCGACATCATGCGATGGATCGGCCCCAGCGTCAATGGGTTGAGTGCGGTGTTCCGGGTCTGCAATCGCGGCAAGCAGTCGATCGCCGTGGATGTCCGCACCGCCGTCGGCCGGGAGATCGCCCTCGAACTGGCCGCGCAGGCCGACGTGGTCATCCAGAACTTCCGTCCCGGCGTGGCCCAACGGCTGGGACTGGGATACGACGACGTCGTCGCGATCAACCCCGACGTTGTCTATCTGTCGCTCACCGGGTTTGGCGAAGTCGGGCCCTACCGTGACCGCAGCGCGTACGACACGGTGATTCAGGCTTACGGCGGCGTCGCCTCGAGTCAATCCGGTTCGGACGGGGCGCCGATCTTCCTGCAGCAGGTGGTCGCCGACAAGGTCACCGCGCTGTATGCGAGCCAGGCGGTCACGGCGGCACTGTTGGCTCGAGCCAATGGCCGTGGCGGACAACATGTTCACGTCTCGATGGTCGACGCGGTGGTGTCGTTCCTGTGGGCCGACGCCACCGGCAACGAAGTGCTGCTCGATTCCGACGGGTCGCAGCCCTCGAGCTTCACGCAGGGCTTCAAGCCCTTCCGCTTCATCGACGGGTGGGGTGTGGTGACGCCGATCTCGGACTCCGACTTCACCGGAATGTGCCGCGCGCTGGAGGCTCCCGGGTCGGATGATCCGCGGCTGGCGACCGCTGATCTTCGAAATCAGCACCGGCCGTTGATGGCTGAGATCATGAAGTCCTGCTACGCGGGTGCGGAGAAGCTCACCGTGGAAGAGGCCACCGCGCGTTTTGAGGCCGAAGATGTGCCCTTCGCCATGATCGTGCCGCCTCACGAACTGCCTGATGACCCGCACGCCATCGAGATGGGGTTGTTCGTCGAGGCGGACGATCCCGTGGTGGGGCGCACCCGTATCCCGCGGCATCCGGCGCTGTTTGATTCCACCCCCGCTCAATTGGCCGGGCCCGCACCAGCTTTGGGCCAGCACACCACGGATGTGCTGGGGCGGCTGGGGCGGTCTGATCAGGAGAGCGAACTGCGGGAAGCGCGCATCATCGCGGGTGGCTAGTCGCTCCCGCCGGCCAGAAGGCCGGCCGACGCGAATTTCAGTCCGGCCCTCAGCTCGTCGAGACTGATCGGATCGTCGGATTCGATGTAACGCATCGTCGTTGCCACGGCCATGTTGAAGAACAGCCATGCCAGTGCGCTGGTGCTCAGCTCGTCGCGGTACTGGCTGCGGTAGTGGGTCATGTGCAGCCTGGTCATCGCCAGCAGGGTGGCGTTGAGCCCCGAAACGTTCTCGAATGCGCGGACGTGCTCGGGTCGCTCGGCGATGTAGCGGATCAGCCGGCGATTGGCGATCGTGAAGTCGATGAGCATGTCGATCGCAGACTCCATCGCCGACTCCGGCCGCTCCAGTGTGTTGGCCCGCAGCATCTCCTCGATCGCGGGAGCCTGTTGAGCGGCGATCTGCTCCACCGCGGCATTGATCATTTGATCTTTGTTCGCGAAGTACTGATAGATCGACCCCTTGCTGATGCCCGCTTTATCGGCGATCAGATTGGTCGTGATCTCCTCGGGCGCGTGCTTGTGCAGCAACATCGCGGTCGTCGAGACAATTTTTGCGACCATGTCACGGGAGCGTGCCTGCTGTGGCGCCTTACGGCGATCTGAACTGGGCTTATTAGTGCTCACGAGATGCTCCTGACGCGACTTGAATGCGACCTAACAGTCAGGTTAGCGTCTGGCCAACCGATAGGAGAGTCACTGATGACCGCCACCCCGGATCTTGACGTCCAGCAGGCCTTCGCAGATTCAGGGCCGGTCGAACTCGTTCCGCCGGACTCGCTGACCGCCGAGCACACCGGACACTGGACCTTTCTGATCCTCGAAGGCGCGGCGTTCATGATGCAGGCCATGCATCCCGTCATCGCCGAGGTCACCGGCAAGTACTCGGCCGCCTTCCACGGTGATCCCGGCGGCCGCGCCATTCGCTCGGTCGATTCGGTTCTGCGCTGGACCTATGGCGGTGCCGAGGCCGCGGCCGAAGGCGACCGGGTCCGCGATCTGCACAAGCCGATCACGATGAAGAGCGCCGAAACCGGCAAGCAGATCAGCGCTTTGAATCCCGAGGCTTACCAGTGGGTGATCGCCACCGGCTACATCGTCAACGCCCAGGCCGGACGGTTGATGATCGGCCGCGAGTTCACCGACGCCGAGAAGGACGAACTGCTGCGCGACAACCGGCGACTGGCCCGCCTGCTGCACGTGCCCATGCGCGGGTATCCCGAGACGCAGCAGGAGATGGCCGATTATTACGAGGCCATGATCGACACGCTGCAGGGAACGCCGCAGGCGCTGCAGTTGATTCAGGAACTGAAGGCCGGCTACGTCGAGGTGCCGAAGACGGTCCCGACACCGTTGGCCGGCCTGGTGCGGGCATCGTTCAAGCCCGCGCTGCGGCTGAACTACCTGTCGATCGTGGGTCTGTTGGATCCCCGTCTTCGCGAGAAGCTCGGCGTCACCTGGAGCGCTGGCGAGGAACGTCAGCTCATGCGCAGATACACCGCGATCCGCACGGCCTATCGGGTGCTGCCGGATCGGCTGACCTACTTTCCGCTGGCCTACCACGCGCGTAAGCACCACGAGTGCCTGGAGAAAATGAAGAAGCGTCAACAGAAGTCGTTCGCGTACAACCTGCCGAAGTAACCCGGATAAGCAGAGTATGGAGTGATGTTTCCATCGACTCCGGCGGCTGACGCTGCGCTGGCGGTAGCGACCAGGTTCTACACGCCCGCACTGTTCAACCACTGCGTGCGCTCGTATCTGTGGGGCGTGACGTATGCCGCCACGCACAGCATCACCTTCGACGACGAGCTCTACTACGTGTCGGCGATGCTGCACGACATCGCCCTGACCGAGCCCTTCGACAGTCACCGAATGGTTTTCGAGGAGGCGGGTGGCGCGCTCGGATGGGTTTTCGGAATCGCCGCCGGTTGGCCCGTCGAACGGGCGGCAAGAGCCGAGGAGATCATCGTCTTGCACATGCGCGATGACGTCACGGCGGCCGCCGATCCGGAGTCGCATCTGCTGCAGGTCGCCACTGGCTTGGACGTCGCGGGTCGGCGCCCCGAAGCGTTCGCCCCGGCCGAACGAGCGGAGGTCCTTGCGGAGTATCCGCGATTGGGATTTGGCCGGGAGTTCTTGGCGTGCTTCGAGGATCAGGCCGTGCGCAAACCGGACAGTGCGGCTGGAGTCTTGGTCGCCAACAACGCCGCCGGACGCATCGGAGCCAATCCGCTCGACGGGTAGGAATACACAACAGCCTTCGACCGGTTGGAGACAGGGTGACTGAGCGAATCATCGAGCTTCTGCAGCGAAATCTTCAAGAGGTCTTCGGCGAGGGCGACGCGGCGCGGCGGCGTGCCGCCGTCGAGGAGTTCTACACCGACGACTGCGTTGTCCACACTCCCGACGGAATCCTGGTGGGCCTGGACGCCGTGGACGCGTTCGCCGGCGAATTGCGGTCCACCCATCCCGATTTCGTCTACGCCGATCGGGGCGAACCGGCCGTGCTGCACGACACGGGATTGCTCGCGTGGGGCTCGGGTCCTCAGGGTGAGCCGCCGGCGTACACCGGGCTCGACCTCATCCAGGTGCGAGACGACAAGATCGCTGTGCTCTATGTGTTCTTGAATCCCAAATTGGCCTAGTGCAGCAGCGGAACGTCAGCTCGTACAGGTGCACGGCTTCACCCCCGTGGCGATGTGACATCGAGGACACGGAAAAGCTCGCACGGCTCGGTGATGCCCTTCAACGTGTGCGTTCCGCGCTCTTCAAGCGTGATGCCGGAGCCGGCAACAAGATTGCGCACCGCGGCCGATACTACGACCTCCGAGTTCCGCGCCACGCCTTGGACACGCGCAGCCTGATGGACGGTCATTCCCGCCACATCCTCACCGCGCGTTTCGATTTCGCCGGTGTGCAGCCCGGCCCTGATCTCGATCCCCAGCTCTGATCGGACCCGATCGCTGAGCGCCCACGCGCAACGCACGGCGCGGCTCGGGCTGTCGAAGGTCGCCAGCATGCCGTCGCCGGTGCTCTTGATCCAGCGTCCCCCGCAGATGCCGATCTCGATGCGGCACAGGTCATCGTGGCGATCCAACGCGTCGCGCCAGGCGGTGTCGCCGGCCCTTGACGCGTGCACCGTCGAATCGACGATGTCGGTGAACAGAACCGTGGCGAGTTTGCGCGAGTGGTCGGCGTTCGGGCGGGTACCGGTGAGAAACTCCTCGATCGCGTCGGCATAGGTGTTGCGGGCGCTGAACCAGACGGCGTGGTCGTCGGTCGGCACTTCGAGGAATCGAGCACCCACGATGTGCTCGGCCAGATAGCGGCCACTCTGGATTGGCACGACTCGATCCCCGGGAGCATGCATGACGAGAGTCGGCGCATAGATCGCGGGCAGGACGTGGCGGACGTCGAGTTCGGCGATCAGCCGGCCGAACTGGGGGAGCTTCGACCGTGCGACCGCCGACCGCTCATACCGGGCCACCCAGCGTCGGAAGCCGGGTTGATGGGCCATGGACGGGGCCATGTTGCGGGCCGAGGCGATGCCGGTGCCCCACAGCAACGGACCGAACCGCAAGAGCAGCGACAGCTGTCGACGGGTCGGCGCCCACGGATGGTCGTCGCAGCGCGCCCAACTCGCGAAGCTACCGCTGAGAATCAGGCCTTCGGTGCGCTCGGGATACGTCGCGGCGAAGAACGCGGCCAAGGTGCCGCCCTCCGACCAGCCGAGCAGGACCGCGCGGTCCACGGCTTCCGCGCGCATCACGGCGTCAAGATCCTGGACCCGCGCGTCGAGAGACGGGAGCGGCAGTGCGCGGTCGGACGTTCCGGTGCCGCGCTTGTCGAACTGGATCACCCGGCAGAACGACCCGAGGTGTTCGAAAAAGGCGGCTGCTTGCGGGTTCTCCCAGATGACGTCGATGTTCTGGGCGAACCCGAGAACCGTGATCAGCGTGCGCTTTCCTGAGCCGAAGGCCTGATAGCCGATGCGAACGCCGTCGGCTTCCGCGAACCGGGTTTCGGGGCGGGTGAGCGTCACATTCGCAAAGTACAAATCGGCGTGGCGTCTTCGCCGACTTTTCAGCCGATCTCCGACCGCAGATTGTCATGGCTGGCGGCCCAGGAAGCCAGCAATTTGAGTCCGTCGGAGGTAGGGGTTCCCGCCGCGGCGGTGTAGATGTTCAGCTGCAGGCCCGGCTCCGACGGCAGCTCCATGGCTTCGAAGTCCAGATCCAGCTGGCCGACCACCGGATGGCGCAGCCGCTTGCGGCCCGACCGGTGGAATCGAACATCCTGTGATGCCCAGTTCTTCCGGAAAAGCTCACTGCGCGTTGATAATTCACCTACCAGGGCGATGAGGTCCTCGTCGTGAGGATTGCGGCCCGCTTCCATCCGCAGCATTGCCGCCGCGTCGCGCACGACCTGGTCGTAGTCGACGAAGAACTCTGTCGCCGCGGGATCGAGGTAAACGAAGCGCGTGGTGTTGGCCGGGCGGCGCGGATCGGCCAGCACAGGGGCATAGAGTGCGCGGGCCAACTGATTCATCGCGAGCACGTCGTGGCGGCCGTTGCGAATCCACGCCGGTGCATCGGTGATGGCGTCGAGGACCTGTTGCAGCACCGGACGGACGGTCGCGGCGGACTTGGGTTTGCGGCGCCTACTCGGCGGGCCGGATTCGCGGGCCAGCGCAAACAGATGCTCTCGTTCGGCGTCGTCGAGGTGCAGCGCCGACGCCAGCGAATCGAGAACGCTCTCCGAGACGCCGGACAGATTGCCGCGCTCCATGCGGACGTAATAGTCGATCGAAACACCGGCGAGCAGTGCGACCTCTTCGCGCCGCAACCCCTTGACCCGCCGGTTGCCGCCGTAGGCCGGTAATCCGGCCTGTTCAGGGCTGATCCGGGCGCGGCGCGAACTCAAGAACTCGCGCACCTCGCGACGCATGTCGATCGTGCCCACAACTTCACGGTAGAGGCACCCGGCCACGGCCGGGGGGTACTGCTGGTACCCCGAATCACCGTCCCTGTTCGGGGTACAGGCGAGCGACCTAATGTCGAGGGCATGCGCGCAACCGTCATGTACGAGGCTGGCGACGTCCGGGTGGAGAACGTGCCCGACCCCACCCTTGAGAACCCCACCGACGCCATCGTGCGGGTCACCCGAGCCTGCATCTGCGGCAGCGACCTGTGGCCCTATCAATCCATGCCGCACAAGGACGGCGGACGCCGGATGGGCCACGAGTTCATCGGCATCGTCGAGGACGTCGGCGCCGATGTCGCCGGGTTGCAGCGCGGCGATCTGGTGGTCGCCCCCTTCGTGTGGGCCGACAACACGTGCGACTTCTGTCAAGAGGGCTTGCAGACGTCGTGCCGCCACGGCGGTGGCTGGGGTGCGCGGGGCGTCGACGCCGGACAAGGCGAAGCGGTCCGCGTCCCGCAGGCGCAGGGCACGCTGGTGAAGCTT
This sequence comes from Mycobacterium sp. BK086, assembly GCA_004362315.1. Classification (GTDB taxonomy): domain Bacteria; phylum Actinomycetota; class Actinomycetes; order Mycobacteriales; family Mycobacteriaceae; genus Mycobacterium. Next base: position 1,855,186 of record SNWL01000003.1, on the reverse strand, counting down.
CCGGTCGCTGCGGATTCGGCATTGATGCCGTCGTTGCTGACGTTGTCCGACGTGTTCTGTACCGGCCACCACGGCGCGGTGACCGCTCGCGTGCGGCCCGGGGCGTCGGTCACCATCATCGGTGACGGCGCGGTTGGGTTGTGTGCGGTGCTGGCCGCCAAGCGCCTTGGCGCCGAACGGATCATCCTCAACGGCCGTCACACTGACCGCACTGATCTGGGGCGCGATTTCGGCGCGACCGACGTGGTCGCCGAGCGCGGCGACGAAGCCGTGGACACGATTCGCGAGCTGACCGGCGGCGACGGCACCCACGCCGTCATCGAATGTGTCGGGACCGAGCAGTCACTGGTTACCGCCCTGGGTTCAGTCCGCGCCGGCGGGGTCGTCAGCCGACTCGGGGTGGCTCAATACCGCCAGGCGCCAATGGGATTCGACATGATGATGCGCAACATCACCCTCACCGGCGGCGCGGCGCCCGCACGGGCCTATATCGAGGAACTCATGCCCGACATTCTCGACGGCACCATCGAACCCGGCCGGGTCTTCGACCGCACGATCGGCCTCGATGAGACGCCTGAAGGCTACCGCGCCATGGCCGATCGCGCAGCTCTGAAAGTCCTTATCCAACCCTAGATTCAGGAGACCTCAGCCATGAAGCACGTTCAGCTACGCGACCTCGACGTTGCGCGTATCGGCCTCGGTGCGATGGGCATGTCGTTCGCTTTCACCGGCGCCGGCAGCGACGACGACGAATCGATCCGCACCATTCACCGCGCGATCGACCTCGGCGTGACACTGATCGACACCGCAGAGATCTACGGCCCCTACCTCAACGAGGAGCTCGTCGGGCGCGCACTCAGGGGCCGCCGCGACGACGTGGTGCTGGCCACCAAGTTCGGCATGATCTCGCACACTGGTCGAGGCCAGGGGCAGCTGGACAGCAGCCCGGCCAATATCCGCACGGCGGTGGAAGGTTCGTTGAAGCGGCTCGACACCGACCGGATCGATCTGTACTACCAGCATCGGGTCGATCCGGATACTCCCATCGAGGACACCATCGGCGCCCTGGCCGATCTGGTGGCCGAGGGCAAGATCCGCCACATCGGGCTCTCCGAAGCTGGAACCGCAACGATCCGGCGCGCCAACGCCGTTCATCCCATCACCGCATTGCAGTCGGAATATTCGTTGTGGACCCGCGACCCCGAGCCCGAGACTCTGCCGCTGCTGCGGGAACTCGGCATCGGGTTCGTGCCGTATTCGCCGCTCGGAAAGGGCTTTTTGACCGGCGCCATCCGCTCGACCGACCAGTTCGACAAGACCGACTTCCGGGCCACCAACCCACGGTTCACCGGCGAGAACTTCCAAGCCAACCTGGCCATCGCCGACGAAGTGGCGGCGATCGCCGCCGAGGTCGGTGCCACGTCGGCGCAGGTCGCGATCGCCTGGCTGCTCACCAAGGGCGACGACATCGCGCCGATCCCGGGTACCAAGCGCGTCACCAGACTCGAGGAGAACGTCGGCGCCGATGCGGTCGAGCTGACCGCCGAGCAGGTCGCCAAGCTCGACAATCTCACGCCGGCATCGGGGGAGCACCACACCGAAGCGCAAATGGAGATGATCGGCCGCTGAAACCTATTCGCTCAGTGTCGGATTCCAGTTCGGTGCTGACACGAACTCGGCCTGCCAGCGCCCGGATTTGATCAGCGCGGCCACCTCGTCACGAATCGTGGTCCCGACCTTCACCATGACCTCGCGCGGCAGGTCGAGCTGGGCGGTCGCGGCCACGCCGAGGCGCTGCGTCAAGGTTGGTTCGACGATGGGCGCGAATCGCATTCGGCCCTGGTCGATTTCGCGACGGCACGCAGACGGCGGCAGCATCGCATACACCAGCCCCGCCTCGACCAGACTTTTCATCGCCGATACCGAATCGGTCGTGGTGCGGTGGTCCACAGTGACTTTCGCCCGCAGCGCCGCATTCTGCAGCAACGTACCGATCCCGGCCGACGATCGGGGAATCACCAGCGGCAGGGCGACGGCGTCGACGAACCGGAGGGGCTGAGCCGGGTCGAGATTCGTCTCCGGCCCGCCCACCAGCACCAGATCCTCGGCCAGCAGCTCGCGGTAGAACACCCGGTCGTCGGGCACCGGATTGATCACCGCCACATCCACCACGCCCTTGAGCATGGCCTCGACCAACTGCTCGGTGCTGCCGGTGGCCACCGAGAACGTCGCATCCGGGAAGACGGCGGTCAGACTGCCGAGCAGCGGCGCGGCCAGCACGTCGACCGATGTCTCCAGCAGACCGAGCAGCATGTTGCGGTTGAGTCGCGCGACCGGGGACCCCGCGTACTGCACGGCCAGTTCCAGCTGCCGTAGCGGGCCGGCCGTCGATGCGCGCAGCCGTTCGCCCGCCTCCGTGAGCTCGACTCCGCGCCGCGTCCGCCGGAACAGAGCAATGCCGAGATCGTCTTCCAGCAGCTGGAGTTGACGGCTCAGCGCGGGCTGGGCGATACCCAGCACGCCGGCCGCTCGCGTGATCGATCCCTCTTCTGCGATCCGCAGGAAGTACTTCAACCGATGCGTGTCCATCGTGATCAGAGGTATACCAGCCATCGAGAATCGGCATGACTGAACCCCGCAATCGGTATTACCTCTCCTATCGAAGTGGCCCCTATCGTCGGCAGTCGTAGGCACGTGAGAGGAGAACCAATGACGGTTCAGGACGACGCTTCGGCCATCGCGGCCTTGAATCTCGACAGTCTGCCGCGCCACATCATCGACAAACGGGTCACCGAGCTGATGGACCTGACCGGCAAGAAGGCATTCGTGACCGGTGCCGGCGGGGACGGACTGGGGCAGGCCATCGCCAATCGACTCGCCGGTCTGGGTGCGGACGTCGCCCTGATCGGGCGCACCTTCGAAAAGGTCGAGCGCCGTGCCAAGGAGATCGAGCAGCGCTGGGGAGTGAGCGCCTTCCCGGTGAAGGCCGACATGTCGGACTGGGATCAGGTCCACGAGGCGGTCCGCGTTGCGCATGGCGAACTCGGCGGCCTGGACATCATGATCAACAATCCGGTGATGGTGGTCGGCGGACCGTTCGAGAAGCAGACCAAGGCCGATATCGACCACACCGTGTTGGGCAGCCTGACGATGATGATGTACGGCGCGCACGCTGCGCTGGAATTCCTGCTGCCGCAAGGCTCCGGCAAGATCATCAACATCGGCTCGGTCGGCGGCCGCATCCAGCAGCGCGGCCTGGTCGTCTACAACTCGTGCAAGGCCGGCGTCATCGGGTTCACCCGCAACCTGGCCCATGAGGTCGCGCTGCGCGGTGTCAACGTTCTCGGCGTAGCTCCCGGCATCATGATCAAGCCCGAGATGATGGAGTACCTCCTGCGTCCGCAGAACGAGCAGCACCTGGCGGGCCGCGGGGCGATCCTCGAAGCGATCACCACTCAGGTCCAACTCGGCCGGGCATCGCTACCCGAAGAAGCCGCGAACATGGTGGCTTTCCTGGCCTCCGAGGCGGCCGACTACCTGTGCGGGCAGACCATTGATGTCGCCGGCGGGCAGTGGATGGGCTGATGGCCTCCGTCGCCGAGCTCAAGGCAAGGGCCGAAGAACAAACGGGACTGGTCGATTTCGGTGCGGACTCGTTCGAAGAGGGTCTGGGCATCCTGCTGGCCTCACTGGACGACGAAGCCCGACTGAACGCCCGCGGTGAGGCCTTCATCTACCACCGCATCACCGGATACCTCGCCCAGCGCCTGCAGGTGGAGGACTGGTACCGGCGCCATCCCGAGATCGACGAGACGCCCATCGTCGCTCCGCTGATCGGACTGGGCTTGCCCCGCACCGGATCTACCGCTCTGTCAATGCTTTTGGCACAAGACCCCGACGTCCGGTATCTGCGGCGGTGGGAGTCGTCGCAGCCCTGCCCGCCACCGTCGACCGTGGTCGGTGTCGATCCCCGTGTGCCGGCGGACAAGGGTGAGATGATCGGCACCCGCTACCACGTGCCCGCCGACACGCATGGACCGATGGAATGCCACGAACTGATGGCACTGGATTTCACGTCGCACCTTTTTCAATCCTTCGCCCAGGTTCCGGCCTACGCGTCATGGCTGATCGAAAAGGCTGATCTGTCAACGACGATGGCCTATCAGCGACGGGTCATGAAGCTGCTGCAATGGGGCGAGCCCACCCGGCCGTGGCGCCTCAAGTGCCCGTCGCACGTGCTGTGGCTCGATGCCGTCGATGCGGCCTTCCCCGACGCCAAATACGTGATGACGCATCGCGACCCGACCGATGTCATCCTGTCGGTGGCCGACCTGTATGCCGACATCATCGGAACCTTCACCGATGACATCGACCGGCCCTATATCGGCAGGCTCAATGTCGAACACTGGTCACTCGGCATGGACCGGGCCCTGCAATTCCGGGCCGACGGCGCCGAAGACCGCTTCTACGACATCGACTTTCGCGCGATGCAAGCCGACCCCATCGGTGAGGTCACCGGGTTGTATACCTGGCTGGGCGTGCCGGTGTCCGACGAATTCGCGCAACGGATGGGCAGCTGGTGGGAGGAAGCCGCCAACGAACGCGAACCCAGCTCACATGCCGACCTGAAAGCATTCGCCATCGACTTCGACCAGGTTCGGCCTCGCTTCGCGCGGTACGTCGATCACGCCAACCGCTGGACAGAACACTAGGAGTTGCCATGCCGACCGATCTGACCGGCGGGATCGACCCGTCTCGGGAATACGTCTTCGCCGACCGCCCCGACAACCCGGAGATGCGGGACTCGGTCAGTTTCTGGACCGTCGACGATCAGGGCCGAATCGGGTTGCCCCGCATCGGGATCGAGGCCGTCGCCGCGAACTGGGACAACCACGAGACGCAGATCAACATCGCCTTTCCGGACGGGCGGGTGTACCGGCTGCGCGACGGCGGAGCATCGCTCCCGCCGCAGGGGCCCGACGGCAAGCCCACCGTGCTGGGCGCCGGCGGGCTGGCGTTTCGCTGCGTCGAGCCGTTCGGCAACTGGACGATGACGTACGACGGCAAGGCTGTTCAGACCTCGTCTGCCGATCTGGTGGCGGGACGGACCGGTGGTCCACTGGTCGATGTGGCCTTCTCCGTCGACGCGACGATGGCGGTTCCGCCGTGGATTCAGGGCGCGCTGCAGCGTGACGCGGGTGAACAGATCAAGAAATCCGTCGAAGGCGATCTGATGGGCGGGCCCCGCTACGAGCAGCTGTTCCGGGCCCGCGGGTCGGTGACCATCGACGGGCAGACGCAGGACTTCACCGGCAGCGGATTGCGAATTCGCCGCCAAGGCGTTCGCAAGCTTGCCGAATTCTGGGGTCACGCATGGCAATCCGCACTGTTCCCCAGCGGCAAGGCGTTCGGCTACATCGCGTATCCGCCGCGCCCTGACGGTCAGCCGACCTTCAACGAGGGCTATCTCTTCACCGGCGAGGGTGGCCTGATCCCGGCCCGCGCCGTGCAGGCACCGTGGCTGACCACGCTGCAGGACCTCGGCGAGGACGTGTCGGTGGTACTGGAGACAGCCGACGGCACTGTGCACATCGAAGGGGAGACGGTGTTCTCCACGCACGACATCCACCACAACGACAACACCTTCTCGGTGCGGGAGATGAAGAAGGAGAACCCGAATTTCCCTGCGCTGCAACAGGCCGGCGTTCGCTACCGGTGGGACGGCGAGGAGACCTACGGCATGCTCGAACGGTCCAACCCGATCGAGAAGATCGACCTGGGGCAGTGACCGCTCGGCTCGCCGGCAAGGTCGCACTGGTCACCGGGGCGGCGCGCGGCCAGGGCAGGGCGCATGCCCAACGGCTCAGCGCCGAGGGAGCCGACGTGATCCTCGTGGATGTGGCGGGACCGCTACCGGCCAGCGTCCCCTACGATTCCCCGACCCCCGAAGATCTCGCCGAGACCGCCCGGTTGGTCGACGCCAACGGGCAGCGTGCGGCTGCGGCCAAGGTCGACACTCGCGACGCCGAGGCACTGCGTGCGGCGGTGGACGATGGAGTCGCGCACCTCGGCAGGCTCGACATCATCGTCGCGAACGCCGGAATCTGTTGTCCGTCACCGTGGGACCGGATCACCGACGAGGCGTTCCGCGACACGATCGACACCAACGTCGTCGGGACCTGGAACACGGTGACGGCCGGCACTCGCCACATCGTCGACGGCGGCCGCGGTGGCTCGATCATCCTCGTCGGATCGGCTGCGGGAGTAAAGATGCAGGCCTTCATGGTTCACTACACTGCCAGCAAGCACGCCATCACCGGCATGGCTCGCGGACTGGCCGCCGAACTCGGCCGCCACCACATCCGGGTCAACAGCCTGCACCCGGGCGCGGTCGCGAGCCCGATGGGCACCGGCCGCATGCGCGATGCGCTTCAGGGCGCCGCGGAAAGCTATCCCTATCTCCAGGGCATGCACAAACCGCTGCTGCCTGAGGGGATCGCGCAACCGGAAGACATCGCCGACGCGGTCGCCTGGCTGGCCTCCGACGAATCGAAATTCGTGACAGCGACGGCGGTTTCGGTCGATCTCGGCGTCGCGTTCTGCTGACAGGAGGAGGGACAACGATGCGAGGACTGGAAGGCAAGACGTTCATCGTCGCCGGGGGAGCCACCGGCATCGGTGCCGGAACCGCCAAACGGCTTGCCGCAGAAGGTGCGTCCGTGGCCGTCGGTGACGTCAACATCGCCGGCGCCGAGACCACCGTCGCGCAGATCACCGAATCAGGCGGCAGCGCCATCGCGGTGCAATTCGACCTCGCCGACGACGACTCGATCCGAAACCTCGTCGACGCCACCATCGCCGAGTTCGGCGCAGTCCACGGCCTGGACAACGTCGGCGCCGACCTGTCGGAGACCAACCTCGGCCGGGACACCACGATCCTGGACACCCCGTTCGACGTCTGGCAGCGCACCCTGGACGTCAACCTGCTCGGCTACGTCCGGACGATCCGCGCGGTGCTGCCCCATCTTCTGGAGCGGGGCGGCGGTGCGATCGTCAACACCTCCTCGGGGGGATCGCTGGGCACCGACCCCATGCACGTCGCCTACAACGCGGCGAAGGCCGGGATCAACCAGATCACCCGGCACGTCGCCAACAACTACGGGGCGAAGGGAATTCGGAGCAACGCGCTGATGCCCGGTCTGGTCATGGGGGAGACCCAGGAACGGCAGAACGACCAGCAGATGCAGCAGATGTTCCTGATGGCGGCGAAGGTGACCCGGCTGGGTAAGCCCTCCGATCTCGCGGCGGTGACGGCGTTCCTGCTGTCCGACGAGGCGGAATGGATCAACGGACAGACCTGGTACATCGGCGGGGCTTCGCACATGCGTCAGTAACCGAGCCCGCGAAGGTTGCCACACCGGGTCGGTGAGAGCAGTAAAGTGCTGCTCGTGGCTGGAGTGTTCGCCGGTGCCCGAGGTCGCTGGCTCGCGGTGGTGGCGTCGGTCGTCGTCGCCGGGGGCATGTTCTATGCCCAGAGCACCGAGAAGCATTCCGGCGTTGCCGCACCTGCTGTTTCACCTGCAGCCCAGGCATCGGCGGTACCCGACGCGCCCCGCGTCGCCCAGCCCACGGAAGCCGAACTGCTGGCCGCGAGTGCACCTGTCTCCGCCGCCGACTTCCAGCTTGCCCTGCCGCGCGGCCTCGCGCCCGAGCAAGGTTTGCAGACCCACACGATCTGGGTGGCCCGAGCCATCAGCGTGATGTTCCTGGAGATCAAGACCATCGGCGGCTACCGCCAAGACCCGTTGCCGTGGCATCCGAACGGTCTGGCCATCGACGTGATGATCCCGAACTACCACACTCCGGAGGGCATCGAACTCGGCAATCAGATCGCCGGATTCGCCCTGGCCAACGCGAAACGGTGGGGCGTGCTGCACGTGATCTGGCGCCAGGGCTTCTATCCGGGCATCGGCGCGCCGAGCTGGACCGCAGACTACGGCAACGAGACCGCGAACCATTACGACCATGTCCACATCGCCACCGACGGCGGCGGATATCCGACCGGGCGGGAAACCTATTTTCTCGGATCGATGCGCTCGGAACCGGCATAACTACCATGGGCCACGTGCTGCGGACATCGTGTGCTCGCCTGGCGGTTCTGATGGTTGTCGGTGTGGCCGCGCTGGTCGGTTGTAGTGGTCCTTCCGTTCGACCGCCGACCGCGCCGGTCAGCTCGGACTCGAGTGCGAAAGAGGCCGCCGGAGCGCCCATGCCGCAGGACGCGCCGGGCTCGCCACCTTTGGTCACGCGCGATGTGGTCAAGACCGCGGCGATGACGATCTCGGTGGCCCAGCCTGCGGAGGCCGCCGACAAAGCCGCCGTGCTCGTCGCGAACGCGAACGGCCGTGTCGACAACCGCTCGGAGGACGCGGGATCGGGCACGGGACGGGCCCGCGCGACGGTGGTGTTGCGGGTTCCCGCCGCCAAGCTCGACGACGTTCTGCGCGAATTGAAGGGCCTGGGCACCGTCGAACACGTCGAGATCACCTCCGACGACGTCACCGCGCAGCGCGTCGACCTCGACGCCCGGATCAAGGCACTCCAGACATCGGTCGACCGGCTGCTCGGCATCATGCGCGACGCCAAAGACCCCGATGCGCTGATCAAGGCCGAGGGTGCGCTGTCGGAACGCCAGGCCGAACTCGACAGCCTCCGCGCACAACGCGAGGCCCTCGGTGACCGCATCGACTACAGCACCGTCAACGTCACGTTCGTCGCGCAGACCATCGGTGGCCCCGCGCCGACCGAGTATCGCGGCTTCGTCGGCCAGATCGAACGAGGTTGGGACGGCTTGGTTTCCGTGATCGGCAACCTGGTGCTCCTGTTCGGTCTGCTGCTTCCCTGGCTGGCGGTGCTGGCCGTCCTCGGTGTGATCGGCTACGGCGTGTTCCGGGTCGTGAGTGCCCGCAAGCCTGCGCCGACCCCGCCGGCTCCGCCGGCTCCACCGGCTCCGGCAGATCCTCCCGCCGAGGACGAAGTCGTACCCAGCTAGATGGCCACTCGTCACGATCGGCCGTGGCGGCGCCCCGGCGCTACCGCCTATGCCCGCAGGAGGATCCGGGCCTTCCTGCGGCCGCCGATCACCGTCGTCCCAGCGCCTGCCGACCTGATCAAGGATCACGACGTCGCGGTGCCGATGCGTGACGGAGTCACGTTGCGCGTCAACGTCTATCGCCCGCCGGGCGACGGCCCGTTCCCGGTAATCATGTCGGTGCATCCCTACGGCAAGGACAAGTTGCCCCGGCGCACTCGACGGGGCTGGCGGTTGAGCTTCCAGTTCCGGATCATGAATCAACCGGAGCCCTATCGTATTTCGAGCGAGACCGGCTGGGAGGCCCCCGATCCGGTCGAGTGGGTGGCGCGCGGCTATGTCGTGGTCAACGCCGACTCCCGCGGCGCGGGAACCTCCGACGGTGTCGGGTCGCTGCTGTCCGACGACGAGGCCCGCGACGCCTACGACCTCATCGAGTGGGCCGGGACGCAGTCCTGGTCCAACGGCCGGGTGGGGATGCTCGGGGTGTCGTATCTGGCGATCTCCCAATACAAGACGGCCGCATTGCGTCCGCCGCACCTCGCCGCGATCTGCCCCTGGGAAGGGTTCACCGACGCCTATCGCGACTTCATGACACCGGGCGGTGTCCCCGAGCGCGGCTTCTCGGTGATCTGGACTGCGATCACCCGCCGCAACGCCCGACTGTCCGTCGACCTCGGCGCGCAGCGCCGGCACCATCCGCTGCACGACGCCTGGTGGCAGTCGATCACCCCCGACCTGGGCCGCATCGAGGTCCCAATCCTGGCCTGCGCCAGCTTCTCTGACCACAACCTGCACAGCCAGGGCTCCTGGCGGCTGATCGAGCGGGCGGGCTCCCCCGAGTGCAGCGCCTACACCCACCGCGGCGGCAAGTGGGCCGTCTTCTACGGTGACGACGCACAGCGTGCGCAGACCGCCTTCTTCGACCGCCACCTGCGCGGGGTGGACGCACCGGCACCGCCCCGGATTCGCCTGGAGGTGCGCGAAAGCCACGACACCGTCGTTGCCGTCCGCGACGAGCAGGAATGGCCGCTGGCCCGCACCCAGTGGACGGCGCTGCACCTGGGCGACGACGGCTCCCTGGCGGGCGCCGAACCGTGCACGGCGGGTGCGGCGGCCTTCGGGCTGCGCCGCCAAGCCATTGCGTTCGCGCACCGCTTCGATCGCGACACCGAGCTCACCGGCCCGATGAGTTTGCGGCTGCGCATCTCCCTGGATGGCGCCGACGACGCGAATCTGTTCGTCGGCGTGGAGAAGTGGAGCGGCGGGCGTTACGTGCCGTTCGAGGGCTCCTACGGGTATGGCCGGGACCGGATCGCCGATGGCAGGCTGCGGCTGGCGCAGCGGGACTCGCTGGATGCTCTGCACCCGCTGCGACCGGGGGAGATCGTGGCTGCCGACATCGAGCTCAGCGCCTCATCGACGCTGTTCCGCGCGGGCGACGAGCTGCGGTTGATCATCGCCGGGCGCTACCTCGAGCCGTTCAATCCGGTGTTCGGGCACCTGCCCGCGCGCTACGCGCCGAGCCGCCGTGGCCGTGCCGTCGTGCATTGGGGGCCGGGCGCCTCGGCGCTGACCGTCCCTGTCATACCCGGATGAGAACGTCGTCGCGTCGGCGTTGGGTGGATCAGATACCCACAACGATCTTCGGAGGTAACCCATGCGAATCGCGGTAGCCGGCGCAACCGGCAACATCGGTGCCCGCACCGCCGCCGCCCTTGAACGTGACGGGCACGACGTCGTGCGCATCAGCCGCTCGTTGGGCGTCGACCTGATCAGCGGCGATGGGCTGGATGCAGCACTGGCTGGCGTGGACGCGGTGGTCGACGCGATCAGCGTGGCGCCGATGGGCGCCGACGAGACCCGTGAGTATTTCGCAACGACGACGACAAACCTGCTCGAAGCCGAACAACGGGCCGGCGTGCGTCATCATGTGCTGCTGTCGATCGTCGGCATCCACCGGCAAGACGCCAGAACCGCGCACCACCTGGGTAAAGTCGCGCAGGAACGCCTGACCGAGGCGGGCTCGGTGCCGTGGACGATCGTCCCGGCCACGCAGTTCCATGACTACCCGGCCATGGTCGTCGGCTGGACCGAACAGGACGGCGTCGCGCTCGTTCCACCTCTGCTCCTGCAACCGATCGCACCGGACGATATCGCCGACGTTCTCGCCGAAATCGCGGTCGGTCCGCCGCAGGGAAGGTATGTCGACGTGGCCGGTCCGGAGACCCAGGATCTGGTCGATATGGCCCGGCGGACGCACGCCGTGCAAGGCAGGTCGGTGAAGCTGGTGCCGACGTGGGAGGGTCCGCAGGGCGTCGAATTCGCGGGCAATGTGTTGCTTCCTGGCGACGGCGCCCGCCTCGCCCCGACGACGTTCGAACAATGGCTGGCGGCCGGCGCGCGATGACGCGGTCGCCCTTCTGACGACCAAAAGAGGCCCACCCCACAACGGGATGGGCCTCTTTTGATGTTTGCTGAGAGTCAGGCGGTACGGCGAATTCCGCGCTTGAGCAACAACTCGCGCTCCGATTCGCTCAATCCGCCCCAGATGCCGTAAGGCTCTCCGACGGCCAATGCATGCGAACGGCAATGAGCGATCACCGGGCAACTCCGGCACATTTCCTTGGCGCGCATCTCACGCTGGGCGCGGGCGCGGCCACGCTCTCCATCGGGATGGAAGAACATCGACGAATCGACACCTCGGCAAAGGCCTTGCATCTGCCAATCCCAGATGTCGGCGTTCGGGCCGGGTAGCTGCTGCGGCTGTGGCATTGGAAAACCCCTCTCTCCGCACATCTTTCATGTGCGTGAGTTGTGGAACCGATCTGAGCACTGTCGCCAATGACTACTCGTGCTCACAAAGTTAGGGGGGTCGCGCAAAGCGCGTCAATAGTCGACTTATGTGCGCAATCACATAATCGCAGCTCGAGAATTTACATCACGTTCATCATTGCGACCCACCGTCGCCGGGCCACGTGCTATCTGACCCGGGTCGATCGTGATGATTTCGTGATTTGCGCAGGATGGCCACTGCGGCATCGGCGCCCGATTTCCTAGCGCTCAATAGGTAGTAAACATGGCTGTAACACCACGACCACGAACTGTTAACTGACTTCGGGCCTGCGGCCGGTTGATAGCGTGCCGGATCAGATGAACTCCACCGCACTGGCCGCCGCCTTCGGCGACAACCCGGGCTGCTGGCCGCTGCCCGCCGCGAACACGCCCGGCCAATTATGGCTGCGCGCGGTCGCCGCCGCAGGCCAGGGCCGCTACAGCAGCGCCCGCACCGACCTCGCGGCCCTGCGCCGTCGCCAACCCAAGGGCGCGCTGGCGTCGCTTTCGTTGAGCACCGAAGCCTCGTTGCTGCGCCAGCTCGGCGGCCACCGGGTTGCCGCAGGCTGGGATGGCCGTGCCCTGGCGCTGGCGCAAGGTGCCGCCGACGACCCGATGGCCCTGGAAGCCGCTGTCGACGCCCTTGTCGGGCTGGCGGCGGACGCTTTGGGGGTGGGCCGGCTCGCGGTATCGGCGCGACTCCTCGAGCGCGCCGACGAGATGATGAACCGCGCCGAGCCGCCCACCCGGCAGGTGATCCGGTCGGCGTGGGTCAGCGCCGAACTGGCGATGGCCGGCGGCCGTGGTGAGGACGCCGTGACTCATGCGCGCCGCGGCGTCGCGGTTGCCGAGAAGGCGCTTCCGGCGTTGCGGCGTCACCGCGTCAAGAGTGACGTGGTGCTCGCGGCCGCACTGTGCTGTGCGGGCTCCATCGAGCTCGCTCGGGAGGTCGCCGACGCCGCGCTGAGCGACACGGACACCTTCGGCCTGATTCCACTGCGATGGGCCCTGGCGTGTCTGCTGGCCGATATCGATAGCGCAACACTTACGTCACAGCAGGTCTCGGCCATCCGGGACGACTGTGCAGGCGTTATCACACGGCGCGGCGGGCGATGGAGCCGCGGCTAACGCCCGATACCCAGTTCGGGCCGATATTGTCTAGTCGCAGTGGCTGCCGGGAAGCGTCCCGTTCGTAACGTTGGAGATATCGCCGTCGATGACAGTTCCAGGAGATCGTCTCGACGCGGCCGTTGCTGAAGCGGTGGCCGGCAGCCGTGATGCCCTCCGTGAAGTTGTAGAGACCATCCGCCCCATCGTGGTCCGTTATGTCCGGGCTCGCCTGGGTTCCACGGAGCGGGTTGGCCTCTCTGCCGACGACGTCGCACAGGAGGTTTGCTTGGCCGCCATCCAGGCGCTGCCGCGCTACCAGGATCAGGGTCGCCCCTTCCTGGCCTTCGTGTACGGCATCGCTGCCCACAAGGTCGCCGACGCACATCGCGCCGCCGGCCGGAACCGATCCGACCCCACTGATGTGGTGCCGGAGCGGTACTCGCTGGAGGCGGGTCCTGAGGCACTGGCGGTTCAGTCTGACTCCGCCGCGCGGATGAACAAGTTGTTGGAGGTCCTGCCCGAAAAGCAGCGCGAGATCCTGATTCTGCGCATCGTGGTCGGGATGTCCGCGGAGGAGACCGCCGAGGCGGTCGGCAGTACGCCTGGCGCGGTGCGCGTTGCCCAGCACCGGGCCCTGGCCAAGCTCAAGGGCGAGATCACGGCGGGAGGTCACGGCTATGCCTGACTTCGGACGCAACCGTGGCGACGATCCCTCGCTGGACGCCATCGTCAGCAGCGACCGCTTCATCGACGCGCTGGCCGCCGGCCAGCAGGCCACCCCGCAGGACCAGGGCGACGCGATGCTGGCCGAGCTGCTCGGCGGGTGGCGCGATGAGATGCGCTGGCCGCCGGCCACCGGACTGATCACCGAGCGTGACGCCGTCACCGCCCTGCGCGCCGGCCTGGCCGAGAAGCAGAGCAGTGGCCGGAGCCGGCGTGGCCTGAGCATCGTGGGCGCCGCGGCTGCCGGTGTGCTGGCGCTGGGCGGTTTCGGAGCTGTCGTGGCCGGTGCCGGCCCCGGTGACGCCCTCTACGGGCTGCGGGTGTGGTTGTTCGGCGAGTCCAAGCAGGTCCGCCAGGATGACGTGACCCTGGCCTCGGCTCAGGCGCAGCTCGCCCAGGTGCAGAAGTTGGTCGACCAGGGCGACTGGCGGGCAGCCCAGGCCAAGCTGGTCGAGGTCAGCAACAACGTGGCCGGAGTCGAAGACACGGCGCCGCTGAAGCAACAGGTCCTCCAGCAGTGGAACGAGCTGTCGGCGAAGGTCGTGCAGCAGGACCCGCAGGCCACTGTGCCGCCCGGCATCACCTACACGGTGCCTGCGACGGCTACCGACCAGCTGGTGCCTGCCGTGATCACCCCGACTGACGGGCCGGAAGTGCCGCCCACGACCGCGTGCCGGTCGGCCGGTTGCGCGCCGATCACGATCTCGACGACGCCGGACGGCACCGGAACCTTCGGCCCGTCGCCGTCGGACACCCCGACTTCGCAGGTGGAAGACACCGAGACGCCGACCACGACGACCGTCGAGCCGACCACGACGACGCAGCCGCCGACCACCTCGTCGGTGCCGTCGACCACCACGACGACGTTGCCCACCACGACCACGACGGTTGCGCCGACGACAACGACGACGACGTTGCCCACGACGACCACGACCACGACGACCACGCTGGGCGGGGCGACCACGAGTGCGTCCGCGGCGGCCCAGTCGCCGGCGGCGGCTGCGACGACAAGCGAGCAGGCGGCTCAGTCACCGGCTGCCGCAGCGACCACGTCGACCATCGTGCAGCAGTCGTCGGCTCCGACGGCTGCGTCAATCCCGAGTGCGACGCAGCCGCAGCAGCCGATCATCTCGATACCGTCGACGATCATTCAGGCGCCGAAGACACAGCCGCCCGCGGCTGTGATCACCACCACGATGATGATGCCGATGCCGCAGTTACCGAAGCAGCCGAGTTCCGGCAGCGGTCACAGCAGCAGCGGGGGCAGCGGGAGCTGAGTCAGACCGCGTTCAGCGGAAGCCGTCGTAGTCCGACGTTGCCTCGTTGAGGGAGGCGTCGGCGTACCCACGGCAGTAATCCCACGTGACGTAGGCGTCGGGCTCGGGGTCGTAGGCGGGCTCGTGCGGACGGACCGTGCCGTCGACCAACAGCTGAAGAAGGTTGGCGCGCAACATATCCCAGTCGTGGTAGTGGTCCTGCTGGCATTCGTCGCAGCACACCACCAGGCCGCGGATGCCGCGGTGCGCCAGCAGCGCCTCGTAGACCGCGAGGTCGGCCAGATCGGCCTCGACCGCGGCGCGCTCCTGCTGATCCAACGGCTGTCCCGGTTCCAACGCATCCAACGCAGCCGACGGGTCGGCAGGGTCGTCGGCGAACGGATCTGGTGGCAGGCCTGGTGGAAGGTGGTCGCGCACGGGTCCACACTACGTAACGCAGCGGGTATCGCGCCAGGGAACGTCATCGCGAGCCGATAGGATGGGGTCCACATTCCGCCAGCTGATGGGGGCCCACCGATGACCATTGCCGAAGGCAGCACCGGCCGCATCGACGGCCTGACCGCGCAATTGAATGGCCTGCTGGGGGATTCGGTTCCCACCGGCGGTGACGACCCGAACAAGATCGCGATGCTCGGCCTGACATTCGACGACGTCCTGCTGCTGCCCGCAGCCTCCGACGTGGTGCCCGCCACCGCCGACACGTCCAGCCAGCTGACCAAGAAGATCCGGCTCAAGGTGCCGCTGGTCAGCTCCGCGATGGACACCGTCACCGAGGCCAGGATGGCCATCGCGATGGCCCGCCAGGGCGGCATGGGCGTGCTGCACCGCAACCTCTCGATCGCCGAGCAGGCCGGCCAGGTGGAGATGGTCAAGCGGTCCGAAGCCGGCATGGTCACCGATCCGGTGACCTGCTCGCCGGAGAACACCCTGGCCGAGGTCGACGCGATGTGCGCTCGGTTCCGCATCTCGGGCCTGCCGGTCGTCGACGCGCAGGGCGCCCTGGTCGGGATCATCACCAACCGCGATATGCGCTTCGAAGTGGACATGAGCAAGCCGGTCGCCGAAGTGATGACCAAGTCACCGCTCATCACCGCGCAGGAAGGTGTGACCGCCGACGCGGCACTGGGCCTGTTGCGGCGCAACAAGATCGAGAAGCTCCCGATCGTCGACGGGCACGGCCGGCTGACCGGTCTGATCACCGTCAAGGACTTCGTCAAGACCGAGCAGCACCCGCTGGCCACCAAGGACAGCGACGGCCGGCTGCTGGTCGGTGCGGCCGTCGGTGTCGGCGATGACGCGTGGGAGCGCGCCATGGCTCTCGTAGACGCCGGCGTGGACGTCCTGATCGTCGACACCGCCCACGCTCACAACCGCCGGGTCCTCGACACCGTCGGCAAGCTCAAGGCCGAGGTCGGGCACCGGGTCGAGGTCGTCGGCGGCAACGTCGCCACCCGCAGCGGGGCCTTGGCACTGCTCGAGGCCGGTGCCGACGCCGTCAAGGTCGGGGTCGGGCCCGGCTCGATCTGCACCACTCGCGTGGTGGCAGGGGTGGGCGCACCACAAATCACGGCGATTCTGGAGGCCACCGCGGTGTGCGCGCGAGCCGGTGTGCCGGTGATCGCCGACGGTGGGCTGCAGTACTCCGGCGATATCGCCAAGGCGCTGGCCGCGGGCGCGTCGACCGCGATGCTCGGCTCGCTGCTGGCCGGCACCGCGGAGGCGCCGGGCGAACTGATCTTCGTCAACGGCAAGCAGTTCAAGAGCTACCGCGGCATGGGGTCGCTGGGTGCCATGCAGGGTCGCGGTGCCGCGAAGTCCTACTCCAAGGACCGCTACTTCCAGGACGACGTGCTCTCCGAGGACAAGCTGGTGCCCGAGGGCATCGAGGGGCGGGTGCCGTTCCGCGGTCCGCTGTCCACGGTCATCCACCAGCTCACCGGCGGTCTGCGGGCGGCGATGGGCTATACCGGCGCCTCCAGCATCGAAGGGCTGCAGCACGCGCAGTTCGTGCGGATCACCTCCGCAGGCCTCAAGGAGAGCCACCCGCACGACGTCACGATGACTGTCGAAGCCCCCAACTACTACGCCCGCTAGGGGTCCCTCCGTGCGAGACATGGTTGAAATCGGCATGGGCAGAACTGCCCGCCGCACTTACGAACTCGAAGACATCAACATCGTTCCCTCCCGGCGGACCCGTTCGTCGCAGGATGTCTCCACGGCCTGGCAACTCGACGCCTACCGCTTCGAGATCCCGGTCGTCGCGCACCCGACCGATGCCCTGGTGTCCCCGGAGTTCGCGATCGAACTGGGCCGCCTCGGCGGGCTCGGCGTGCTCAACGGCGAGGGACTGATCGGCAGGCACGCCGACGTCCAGGCCAAGATCATCGAAGTCATCGAGGCCGCCGACAAGGAACCCGAACCGTCGGCCGCGATCCGGCTACTGCAGCAGCTGCACGCCGCGCCGCTGGACCCCGAGCTGCTGGGGGCCGCGGTGGCGCGCATCCGCGACGCCGGGGTCACCACCGCCGTTCGGGTCAGCCCGCAGAACGCGCAGGCGCTCACACCGGCGCTGGTGCAGGCTGGCGTCGACCTGCTGGTCATCCAGGGCACGATCATCTCCGCCGAGCGGGTGGACTCCCACGGCGAACCGTTGAACCTGAAGACGTTCATCTCCGAACTGGACATCCCGGTGGTCGCCGGTGGCGTGCTGGATCACCGCACCGCGCTGCACCTGATGCGCACCGGCGCGGCCGGCGTGATCGTCGGCTACGGCTCCACCCTCGGGGTGACCACCAGCGACGAGGTGCTGGGCATCAGCGTCCCGATGGCGACCGCGATCGCCGATGCCGCCGCCGCTCGGCGTGAGTACCTCGACGAGACCGGCGGACGTTACGTGCACGTGCTGGCCGACGGTGACATTCACACCTCCGGTGACCTGGCCAAAGCCATCGCCTGCGGCGCCGACGCGGTGGTGCTGGGCACCCCGCTCGCCGAGTCGGCCGAGGCGCTTGGCGACGGCTGGTTCTGGCCGGTGGCCGCGGCACACCCGTCACTGCCCCGCGGCGCACTGCTGCAGATCGCGGCGGGGGAGCGCCCGTCCCTGGACCGGGTGCTCAATGGGCCGTCCGATGACCCGTTCGGTTCCTTGAACCTGGTCGGCGGCCTCCGCCGGTCGATGGCCAAGGCCGGATACTGCGATCTCAAGGAATTCCAGAAAGTCGGCCTGACCGTCGGCCGGTGATCATCGCGCCGCCGATTCTGCGGGGCGCTCAGCTGCGGCTTTCGGGGAGAGCAGCCGCTCGTGAAACCGAGCCAGCGGAGCCGGCGCCCACCAGTTCAGCCTGCCCAGCACGTGCATGAAGGCGGGCACCAGCAGCATCCGCACCACGGTCGCATCGGCCAGGATCGCGATGGTCAGTCCGATGGCGAACATCCGCATGAAGGACACACCGGCGAATGCCAGCGCCGCAAACGAGATCGTCATCAACAGGGCGGCGGCGGTCACCACCCGCCCGGTGCGCTCGATGCCGAGCGCGATGCTCTCGTCGTTGTCGAAACTGCTTCGGGGCGAAGCCAACCAGAACTCCCGGATGCGAGAGATCAGGAACACCTCGTAGTCCATCGACAATCCGAACGCGACGCAGAACATCAGGACCGGGATGTTGACGGCCAGCGTCCCCGTCGACGTCGTGCCGGCCGCCCACAGATGACCCTCCTGAAAAATCCACACCAGTGCACCGAAAGCCGCGGTGAGCGAAAGTATGTTCAACAACACCGCTTTGATGGGCAACGTGACGCTGCCGGTGAGCAGGAAGAGCAATATCACCGTGACGACGGCGATGAAGGCGAGTACGACCGGCAGGCGAGATGTAATGCTCTGTACACCATCACGATTCGTTTGCGCGGCACCGGTGAAGAGTGCGGATGCATTACCCGGGCGGGGCACATCACGCAGTCGGTCGAGCTGGGTTTCGGACGCCTGCGTGTACAGCGGAGCGCTGGTTTCGACTGTCAGAAAGGCGCTGTGGCCAGACGTGCCGGCCGGTGCTGAGGGTGGCGCGGTGAGGTTGCCGCCGACGAACGTGCCCGTCGGTGCCGACACGGAGGTCACGTCGGGTACCCGAGACAGTTGAGATGCGTAGCTCTCCAGATCGCGGTTGATCAGTCCCGACGTGTCGGGCAGCACGATCTTCACCGCGGTCGTGGAATTCATCGCGAAATCCGTTCGGACCCGGTCGTTCACAGCGCGCACCGACGACGAAGCGGGCAGCACGCGATCGTCGGGGTTGCCCCAATTGACTCCGAGGAACGGCGCCCCCAACACCAGCAGGACCGCGGTGAACACCAATCCGACTGGAATTGCATGCCGCGTAACGAATTTCACGATCCGATACCACGCGGTCTGTTCCGGCTGGAGTGTCTGCGGCTCGGCGCGGCCGAGCATCTTTCGCAGGCCCCGCCTGACATTGAGCGCGTCGAGCCGGTCGCCCGCCAGGACGATAGCGGCGGGGCTTATGGCCACGGCCGCGAACGCGGCGAACGCCACCACCGCCACGCCGGCGTAGGCGAACGATTTTAGGAAGTACATCGGGAACAGCGCCATCCCCACCAACGAAAGCGCCACGGTCAACGCCGAGAACGCAACCGTTCGGCCCGCGGTGGTCATGGTGCGGACCAGAGCTTCTTCTCGGGAGTGATTGTGGCTCAATTCCTCTCGAAATCTGCTGATGATCAGCAGGGTGTAGTCCACCGCCAACGCGAATCCCAATGCCACCGCCACGTTGAGGGCGAAGATCGACACATCGGTGACAAAAGCCATGGCTCGCAGAACCGCAAGTGAGCCGAGAATGGCGAATCCGCCGACCGCCACCGGAACAGCCGCTGCGAGCAACCCGCCGAATACCCACACCAGCGCGGCGAAACTCAGGGGGATCGCGATGGCCTCCATGCGGATGAGGTCTTCTTCGGTCTGTCTGCCGATCTCGGAATAGGTCAACGCCGAGCCCCCGGCCTGAACGTGGACCTCATCGGTGCTGTGTGGCAGCCGATCGGCGAGTGCCTGTGCGCGCTTGGGGGCGGTGTTCTCGTCGCCCTTGATCGCGGCAACGACCATTCCCCACGTTCCGTCGCCGGTGAGGGCGCCCGGCACCGGGGGTTGGCCCCAGGGTGAGATGACCTGCGATACGTATGGGGAGGCCGCGAGTTCTCGGACGATGTCGGTGCCGACCGCGCGTGCAGCTCCGGTCGTGACACCGTTACGCGAGCCGACCAGAACGACAAGGTCCATATCGCCCTGGTTGAAGGTGTCGGCGAGCATCTGTGACGCACGGGCCGACTCCGAGCTGGGGTCGATGAATCCGCCGGCGGAGAGACTGGCCGCCGCCGGAATTCCGAATACCGCGATGCCGATCATGAGGAGCGCGGCAGCGGTCAGGATGCGTCGCGGCGCGGCCACGGACACCCTGGCGATCGCCGCTAACATCTAGCGCCCCCTGTCCGTCATTCCACCAGGCAACGCTATATTCAATAGCTTAACTATTCAATAGCTTAATGAATTCGGTAGGCTGGTTCCGTCGACCAGAGCAGTGCTGACCGGGAGTAGGTGATACGCGGAATGGCATTGCTCGACCAACGCAAACGCCGACATATCGAGGTGTGCCTGGACGGAGACGTCGGCTACCGCGGGGTGACGACAGGTCTGGAGCGCTATCGGTTGCCCTACAACGCGCTCACTCAGACTCGGCTGGCGGACGTCGACCTGACGACCAGATTTCTTGGGGTCGACCTGCGCGCGCCGGTCTTGATCGGTGCGATGACCGGCGGGGTCGAGCTCTCCGGTGTCATCAACCGGAATCTGGCCGGCGCCGCCCATCGGCTCGGTATCGGCATGATGCTCGGCTCGCAGCGGGTGATGTTCAACAGCGCGATGGGCGAGCGGGCGGCCGGAAGCTTCGCTGTGCGTGAGGTGGCGCCGGACGTGTTGTTGATCGGCAACGTCGGGCTCGCGCAATTCACCGAGGAGGCAGTACCCGACATCGTGTCGGCGCTGGATCGAGTCGGCGCGAATGCCCTTGCAGTGCATACCAATCCACTTCAAGAGGCGATGCAGGACAACGGCGACACCGACTGCACCGGCTCGATCGACCGTCTGCATGAGCTGGTGCCGATGCTGGATCGTCCGGTGCTACTCAAAGAGGTCGGCCACGGTATCGGCGCCAACGCGGTGTCGGAACTGTTGCGACGCACCGGTGAGGCACCCGTCGCGGCGATCGATGTGGCGGGCGCGGGTGGCACGTCGTGGTCGCGCGTCGAGCAATTCGTCCGCTATGGCGAGTTGAGGTATCCGCACTTGGCCGATTGGGGGATCCCCACCGCCCAAGCACTTGTGGAGGTACGTACAGCGCTGCCGCGCATCCCTCTGGTGGCGTCCGGGGGAATCCGGACCGGTTCTGATGCAGCCAAGGCGCTGGCGTTGGGTGCCGACGTGGTGGCGGTCGCCCGCCCACTGCTGCCCGCGGCCATCGAGTCGGCCGAGGCGGTCGCCGAGTGGCTGCAGCGGTTCATCGACGAACTTCGGGTATGTCTGCACGGCTGTGGCGCAAGCGATTTGGCGGCTTTGCGCGGTCTTGGTGCGGTGCCCATCGGCTAGGTGAAGAAATGGCAGTGATTCTGGCTTACGGCTCGCCGGCATTGGGACATGTCTTTCCGTTGGCGGCACTCCTCGTGGAGCTGGCTCGGCGTGGCCATCAGGTGCATCTACGCACCATGGCCGATCAGGTCGGGGCGATGCGGGCGGCGGGATTGAACGCCGCCGCCGTCGACGCCCGAATCGAGGCCATCGACGGGCAAGATTGGTTGGCCCGCAATGCATTGGGAGTGCTCAAACGCTCGACCGATGTGCTCTGTCGTCGAGCAGCCCTCGAGGTCGCCGACTATCGCGAAGCGGTGGCGGCGGTCCGGCCCGACGCGACCATCGTCGATGCGAATTGTTGGGGTGCCATCTCGGCCGCGGAGGTCGGAAGCCATCCCTGGTCAGTCTTCTCGCCGTTCACGCCCTACCTGCACTCCCGGCATGCGCCACCGTTCGGTCCTGGCTTGCGCCCACTGCCGGGCATCCTCGGCAGTGCGCGCGACGCAGTGATGCGACCCGTTGTCAGGTGGCTGTTCGACCGCCCGATCCTGCCCCGGCTCAACGCAATTCGAGCGGGGTTGGGTGCAACGCCGGTCGATTCCGTCGACGCCCTGATGCGCAAGGCGCCGCTGCTGCTCGCAGTCGGTGGTGAACCCTTCGAGTACCCGCGCCCCGATTGGCCCGACACCGTGCACTTCCTCGGAGCGTGCGTATTCGAACAGGAGCCCGCGGAAATGCCGCCGTGGCTGGCCGCTGTCGATCGCCCGATCGTGTTGGTCGGGACGTCGTCGATCGCCCAGGGCGACGGACGGCTCGGTCACGTTGCGCTGCAGGCGCTCGCCGATCAGCCGGTGCACGTCGTCGCCAGCTTTCCGGCCGGCATCCCCGTCGGCCTGCCGCGGACAACGAACGCGACAGTGTGCCGCTTCGTACCTCACCAGGCGGTGCTGGAGCGCGCGATCTGCGTGGTGACACATGGCGGGATGGGTACCACCGTCAAGGCGCTCAGCCACGGTGTGCCGGTGTGTGTCGTGCCGTTCGCGCGCGATCAGAGCGAAGTCGCGCGCAGGGTCCAGATGGCCGCGTGCGGAACCCGCTTGCCGCCACGACGACTCACCTCACGACGCCTTCGCCAGGCCGTGTTGCGCGCAACGAGCATGACGGCGGGGGCGCGGCGGGTTGCCGACGGCTTCGCGGCCACCGGAGGTGTGCGACGCGGGGCGGATCTGATCGAGCATCGCCTGCTCTCAGTCCGCTCGCGCGGTGCTTCGGGCCTTTCCTCGCCCTCGGCGCGTGGGGGCGTTGCCCCCGACATCGGGTGATGGGGATTCGACATGGCCCAGGTCGTCCTCGAACGCCGCCATCGCGGCGATCATCGCCGTGAACACCCGATGGGCGGCGACCAGATCGCTGTCGTCGAGATCGACCAGAGCCGTGCTGATCCGAGAGCCGAGCGGCCTGAAGAATTGATGGGCCAACGCCATCCCGCGCTCCTGGTAGCGCAGCAGCCACTTGCGCCTGTCCCCGGGGTCCGGTTCGCGTCGAATGTGGCCCGACTCGATCATGCGGTCGACCAGGTAGGTGATCGCCGGGGGCGAGAGGTCCATGCGCTGGCGCAGCTGCGCGGGGTTCAGCGGTACGCCTTCGGTCTCGGCCACCATGATGTGCAACAGAGCATGAAAATCGCTGTTGTTGACGTCATTCGCGCGAGCGAAATATCGGCCCACCCGGTCTGATCGGGCGGTCATCGCTCGCACGTCAGCGGAAAGCTGCCGTTCCAGCTCAGCCCGCTCGGGCTGTGGTTCACCCGTGCGGCGCTTGTCGTTCACCTACCCGCGTCCTTCATCAGGTTTTCAAGGGTACGGGCTCGACCGCCGAAATGTCCGCAACGGGTCAGCGCGGGCGACGTTGGACCGCCAGCGCCACCCAGGACACCGCGGCCGCGATGAAGGCGAGTGATTGCGCGATTCCGGTGCGGTTCGCCGGGAACACGACGCCCGCCACGTAGCGGCCGACGAACCCGCTTTCCGGCAGCGGCTCCATTGCGGCCGCAGTCCGCGCCCGCTGTTCGAGCGCGGTCAGCGGGCACGGTAGATCCAGGCTCACCACCGCCGCGCCCCAGCACACCGTCGGCACATGCAACCAGACCGTCCGCCGCCAGCGCAGCGCCAGGAAACCCCCGCTCGGCAGGTAGATCAGGTAGGCGAAATGCGCGACGACCGAGGCGACGACGATCGCCAGGTGGACTTTCTTCATTGCCGGCTCAGGCTATCCCGATCAGCGTTGGCGCAGCTGGTATCTGCGTTCGGCGTACTGCAGGTCGTCGCGCCACAACCGATGCCCGGCGTGCCGTACCAGTGCCCGCACCAACGGTGCCGCGGCGCGTGCCGCCCGAAACCCCGGGCGCGGTGACTGCGCAATGACGGCTTCGAGTACCGCCACGGTCGGTCGACCGTCCGGCCCGGGACCGATTGGCGTGGCGTGTGTTTCGACGACACTGCCGACGCCCTCTCCGTCGAGGATTCGCATCGTGACGGTCCGGGCATCCGGGCACACGAATTCGGCGATGGTCGGCACGCCCAACCGGCCGACTCGGAACGTCACCGAGACGACGAAGCGATCATCGTCTTCGGTGGGAGTGGTCAGCACGTCGAGCAAGGCGAACGAGTGCGGATGGAACCAGGCGCCGTGCCACGGGTCGAGTCGGTTGGCGATGATGTCACTCGGCTCGCACACCCCGACCACTCGGGTGACCGCCGCGAGGGTGTCGCCCGCGGGCCGGGCGCCGATCACCGGTCGATCCAGTGGTGCCTCGCCGCCGACCGAGTCCAGCCGGACCCACGCGAGAACGCCGTCGTCGTAGGCGGGCAGTGCCGCCCATCGCAGCGCGCATGTCGTGCCGTCGATGGCCAGACCGTGCCAGGGGCAGAACAAGGTGCCATCGGAGACAGTCCCGGTCGCGAGGTCCGCGCCCATGTGCGGGCACCCGGCCGGGCCGACCACCACGTCACCGCTTGTGCCCCGCCAGGCGACCAGTTCCACCCCGGCGACTCGCGCCGGCAGGGGGCGGTCTCTGCGCACGTCGGTGCTGGAGGCGAACGCGAACCAGTTGCCCGTCGTGCGCCGCCGGGCCCGATCGAGCGTGGCGTCGATGAGGGCAGGCTGTGCCTGGGGGTAGGTGGGTTGTTGCTCGGCCCACGCGATGCGCGGGACCATCTGCAGCGGCCAGTGCTTGGGCCACCGTCCGCGCAGTCGGTCACCCGCGGTCATCGGGATGCCTCCCCGCGCCGGGCCAGCGACCGCAACACCGCCGACCTGCCCTGGGTCGGAACGGTATGCAGGTCATGACCGGCGAGCCCCCAGCGGGACAGCAGGTGATTGCCCGCGATCCAGCCGGTGGTCGCCGCCCGCTCCATCAGGGCGACCGGGAGATCCACCCGGATCCCGTCGCCGGCCAACACCAATCCCGGCTGGGGTGTCACGATGCGGGGCCGGCGCACGTAGGTCCCCGGAGTGAACAGCGGGCAGTCGCTTCTCTCCAGCACACGTTCGTAGACGATGTTCGCCGCAGCGGTTTCCGGATAGAGCCGGTGCAGCTGTCGCAGGGCTTCCGTGCGCGACAGCGCCGAACTCAGCGCGTAGGAATGCAATTCGACGACCGAACCGTGGTGCCGGGTTGCCCAAGCCGCGGCTTGGCTTTCGTAGCGATTGAGAACGCTGATGTTGTCCAACGGCTCGTGGCCCGAGGTTCCGATGAACGCGGGTCGATCCGGTTCCACCGGGCGGTCGAGCCACAGGCGATGCACCGCGAACGGAGGGGCGTTGCGAAGTTGTCGGATTTGCTCGTGCCAGGGTGCGTTTGCGGTGTTGGTAGACTGAGCCGCAATCGATTTCAGTCCCGCCACATCGGCGGCGAGGACGACTCCGTCGGCATCGACAGGATCGCCGGAATCGGTGTGTACCCGAAATCCGCCGGCCCCGACGGTTTCGACGCGATGCACCGCGGTGCTCATCTGGAACCGCACGCCGCGCTCACTGAGGTACTCGCGCAATGGATTCCACAGACCGACATCGAAGTTGGCGTTGACGACGTCGAAGATGAGACCTTCGCTGGAGCCGAGGAAGTAGATGTGGAACATCGTCGCGAGCTCACCCGCCGAGAGCGCTGACGGCTGCGCAAAGAAGCTGCGGGAGAACACCTCGAAGGCAAGGTGGCGCGCTGACTCGGGGAAATTGATGTTCTTCAAGAACGTTTCGGCGTCGATGTGATCGAGTCGATCGTAGGTCTCGGGTACGGACACCGAAGCCAGCGGCGCCGCGGCCCGCGCATCCATGCGAACCAGGTCGCGCAGCCGGAAGGTCGGGCTGCGGAGCGCGAACATCAGCGCATTCCACGGAGGTGTCCGGGGCAGTCCGCGAAAGGTATCGCGCCGGCCGGCGCCGTCGATCAGTGGGTAATCGTCGACCGGTGTCAGCATTCGCAGCGCCGGATCGATTCGCTGCAGCAGGGCGCGAAGGTTGTAGTACTGGCGGAAGAACGCATGAAATCCGCGATTCATCGCGAAGTCGCTGCCCGCGTGTTGTTCGGTCCATCCGCCGACCCGCCCGCCGAGGTAACTCTCCTTCTCGATCACGTCGACGGCTACGCCGCGCTCGGCCAGGGCCGTCGCGGCGGTCAGGCCGGCGATTCCGCCGCCCACGATCACCGTGCGGGGCCGCGTCACCAGTTCGTTTGCACCCGGCAATCCCTGCGGTCCCCGATGCTTCTGCCGCCGGCGGTCGGTCATGCCCGCTCCCATACCAACAGCACTGCCGTGATCAAGGCGAATCCGAACACGAAGTCCTCGACGGGGATGTCCCACGGGAACCGTAGTCCACTGCTGTGTGCCTCGTTGTAGATGACCACCGGTGCCGTGAGCTTTGTCAGCCAACCGTCGACCAGCACCTGAAATCCGAACACGATCGCCATCGTCAGCCAGTAGGCACGTTTGCGAAACAGGCCGGTACGCAACACCTTCAGCTCGATCAGGCAGACGGTCAGCGCGGCAAGCAGTGCCGGAATCGTATAGCCGACCCAGCTCATCGCTTGCGTCCCTTCAGGATTGTGCCGACCGCGTTGTAGGTCAGCAGGCTGCACAGCGGGATCACCACGAAGAACAGCACCTCCTCGACGGGAAGGTTCGGCGGGATCTCGATGCCGGTGACGTAGGCGGGGTTGTATGTCCACATCCCGGTCGCGATCGCGATCGAGTCCCATATCAGAAACACGAGCGCCACCGGCACGATAGCCCGGACCGTCCGCCGGAACTGCCGATAAACCCCCGATCCGAAGAGTTCGAGTGGTGCGGTGATGAGCAGGCACAGGCCGAGCAGGACGAGGTATTGCCAGCGGTCGTTCATGACGCACCGGGCTCCTGGTATCGGGAACGCGCACCGGAGTCGGCCCTGCGTGCCCGCCAGGACTCGACAAGGGCACCCCCGGCGACCTGTAACCGTCGCGCCTTCGACACGGTGGCGCGGTGACTGAACACGGCGAAGTCGGACTCTTCGATGCGGTCCAGGATTTCCTGGTACAGAGTGAATGCTGTTGCGACGCAAGGGCGCGATCGGGGTGACAGCGCGGCGATCCCTTGAGCGGCAAACCGGTAGATCGTCCTGGTGATGTCGTGTTGGGCGGCGAGTGCTCGGCGCACCCGTGGGTCGGTGCGGCGGTTGTCGTGGCACCAGGCCAGCAACTCCCGGTCCACGCCGTCCGCCGCGAGTTCGTCGGCGGGCAGGTACACGCGATTACGCACCAGATCCTCATCGACATCGCGCAGAAAGTTCGTCAGCTGGAACGCCTGGCCCAACGCCTCCGCGTAGGGCTCGGCTTCTTGCGGGTCGTTGACGGTCCCCAGGACCGGAAGCATCTGTAAGCCAATCACTTCCGCCGAGCCCCGCATGTAGTGGTTGAGCGCTGCGCGATTCGGATAGTCGGTGACGTTGAGGTCCATGCGCATGGAGCTCAGGAAGTCCTTGAACAGATCACCGGGTATCCGGTAACGAGCCACGGTGTGGTCGACGGCGACCAAAACGGGTTCGTCGCATCGATCTTCGTTGCCGAAGAACTGGTCCGACAAGCGTTGCAGCCGTTCCCCGCGTGCCCGGGCATCGAGCTCGGGGTTGAACTCGTCGAGGATGTCGTCGGCGTATCGCGCAAAGGCGTAGAGAGCGTGAACTGCGGGACGTTGATCCGGTGCGAGCAGCCGGGTGGCCAGGAAGTATGTCCGCCCATTGCGGGCGGCGATGCGTCGGCAGCGGCGATAGGCATCTCGCAGCGTGGGGTCGTTGATTCCGGCGGCCGCCAGTTCGGTGTGGATCATCAGTGCCGGGCTTTCAGGTCGAGGTTGGTCGTCGACCGGGATGAGGTTCCGGTGATGCGGTCGGCGGCCAGGCGCCCGGATATCAACGTGGTCGGCACCCCGACGCCGGGGGTGGTCGACGAGCCGGCCAGCACCGCGTTGTGGATTCCGCGCACCAGGTTCGCCGGTCTGAAGGGTCCGGTTTGGGCGAACGTGTGGGCAAGCGCGAACGGTGTGCCGGCCGTCATCCCCTGCCGGGCCCAGTCGGCGGGGGTATCGAGATGCAGCAGCTCGACGTCGTCCCGCAGATTCGGGAGCAGTCGGCTCTGGACGGTGTCGATCATCGACTGGGCGTAGGGCGCGGCGGTATCGGCCCAATCGATGCGACCACGCGTCAGGTTCGGCGCGGGAGCGAGGACGTAGAGCAATTCGCGGTCGCGCGGAGCCAAGCTGTTGTCGCTGCTCGTCGGGCAGGTGACCAGCAGCGACGGGTCCCGCATGAGACGGCCGTCGGTGATGATGTCAGTGAATGTCTGCTCCCACGCATCGCCGAACAGGATGCTGTGGTGCGGCAGAGCGGACGCGCCGGCCGCACTCGAGCGACATCCCAGATGCATGACCACCGCCGACGGTGCCGGCCGCAAGGGGAGCAGCCTGGCGGGCCTGCGGTTCAACAGCTGGTAGGTCAGCGGCAGTTCGGTGGTCAGCACCACGGCGTCGCAGGGAAGGCGCTCACCGCCGTCCGTGATCACCGCGCTGACCCGGTCGCCGGTGCGATCCAGGCCGGTGACCGTCGATCCGTAGCGGAACGTGACGCCCGCGCTCTGCGCGGCGGCC
The DNA here is from genome assembly GCA_004362315.1 of Mycobacterium sp. BK086. Classification (GTDB taxonomy): domain Bacteria; phylum Actinomycetota; class Actinomycetes; order Mycobacteriales; family Mycobacteriaceae; genus Mycobacterium. The sequence continues at coordinate 1,826,341 of SNWL01000003.1, read as the reverse complement.
GCGAGCCCATCGGACAGTGCCCGGACACCGCCGCGCGGAAAGAACACCCCCGAGATGGTGTCCATGTAGGCGATCACCGCGTAGACGGCCAGTGCCTGTCGCGGCGCGACACCGGCGTAGAGGGACTGGAAGGTGAAGACTCGGCGCAGTCGGGGATCGGCGATGTGGCGCTTGACCATCGTCTCCCATTTGCGGAAGCCGCCGAGAGCGGCCAGCCGTGCCAGTTGCGGCGTCACCATCGACAGCGGGGAGTCGAAATTGGCCGCGATGAATCCCGCGAACTCGGTGCGGTACAGCTCGTCGAGCCACGTTCGCAAAGCGGCATATCCGGCGGCTTCCCGGGGACCCGCGAACTCGCGCACCTCGGTAGCCATCCGCTCGGCGTCGGTATGCACGTCGATGGCCGTGTCGTCGGCGAACATGGCCCGGTACGCGGGTTCGACGGGCAGCAGTTCGACTCGTTGAGAAGTGCTTTCACCGACTGCCGCGAAGGCCTCTTCGATGAGGTCCGGCATGGTGATCACGGTCGGGCCGGTGTCGACCAGATATCCACCAACGTCGCGCCGACCCGCGCGCCCGCCGGGCCACGGCTCCCGCTCGACGACCGTGACGTCACGGCCACGACCGGCCAGGTGCAGGGCCGCCGACAGGCCGGCGAAACCGGCTCCGACGACGATCACCCGCTCGGTAGCCCCGCTGAGTTTCCGCATCAGCCCAATACCCCCGTGTTCATGCGGCCCGGCTCGTACAGATGCCGGCCATCTCCAGCAGCGCGGCTCTGACGTGTCCGTCGAGCCGATCGGTGTCCAGGGCTTTCTGCGCGGCGTGGACGCGCTCGGCGATGAGCCCTTCGATCCGGTGCACCGCGCCGGTGGAGAGGATCAGGCTTCGCCACCGGTCCAGGTCGGCGTCGTCCAAATGTGGTGTGTCGATGAGTTCGTCGAATTGCGCGCGGGTGGCCGGGTCGGCCATCTGCTTGGCGGTCACCGTCACGGTGGTGGCTTTGCGTTCCAGAAGATCACCGCCGCTGGGTTTGCCCGTCGCTGTCGGTGAACCGAAGACGCCGAGGACATCGTCGCGGAGCTGGAACGCCTCGCCGACGGCAAGGCCGTACTCGCCAAGCCGGGCAAGGGTGTGCTCATCGCACCCGGCCATCGCGGCGCCGATCTCCAGCGGCCGGCGCACGGTGTAGTTGCCCGATTTCATCCGGGCCACATTGAGCACCGAATCCAGACTCGGCGATTTCCGGATGTCCAGCGCCAGGTCGGCGAACTGGCCCGTGGCGAGTTCGGTGCGCATGGCGTCATAGCGGGGCCACATCCGGTCGAGCTGTTCGCTCGCCAGACCACTTTCCCGCAGGACCCGCTCGGCCCAGATGAGGCACAGGTCGCCGAGCAGCACCGCCGCGGATTCGCCGAAGCGTCGTGACGATCCGGCCAGACCGCGCTGCCCGTGCCAATTCGCCAACTGAACGTGGGCCGCAGGACGCCCACGACGCGACGGCGAATTGTCCATCACGTCGTCCTGGAGCAGTGCGAAGACGTGAATCAGCTCGAGGCTGCCGGTGGCATAAAGAGCTCTCAGATCTTCTTGAGCGCCGCACAGCCAACCCAGGTACATGAAGGTCGAGCGCAGGCACTTGCCGCCGTTGACGAACTCGAGGAGCGTCTCACCGGCCGCGTCGACGCCGCACTCGTGCAGGGTGTCCGCGCAGCGAGCGGCGATGAAATCGGTGACCTGCGACAGCACGGTGTGCCGCAAACACGTTCGCCACGAGTCGAATTGGTCGATGGATGGAAGGCCGGCTCCGCACTCGAGAAGGTCACGCCCATTGCGCACCGAAACGCTCTCGCGACGGTCCTCGTTCACCTCTTCCACCCCTTCACCACAGACCCGGCCGCCTACTCAGCACGGCAGCAGTTGGCGTCCACCAGGACATTCATTTATTTAATCATTAATTTAATGAATGATTCCGGAGTGCGCCACCCCGTGGTCCCGCTGCCTGGGAATTAGGTGGCCAAGCGGTCCTGGATGGGTCTCGGGTTAGGCACGCCTCTCTAGCTTGTTACCGGCCGGTAAGTTCATAATGGTCCGATGGAGCCGGATTTCGACGTTCTGATCATCGGTTCGGGTTTTGGCGGCAGCGTCAGCGCGCTGCGCCTCACCGAAAAGGGCTACAAAGTCGGCGTTCTGGAGGCCGGCCGCCGCTACGCCGACCACGAGTTCGCCAAGACGTCCTGGAGGCTGCGTGAGTTCTTGTGGGCGCCGCGGCTGGGCTGCTACGGCATCCAGCGGATCCACCTGCTGCGCAACGTGATGATCCTGGCCGGCGCGGGCGTCGGCGGTGGCTCGCTCAATTACGCCAACACCCTGTACGTGCCGCCGGACCCGTTCTTCAACGACCCGCAGTGGAAGAACATCACCGACTGGCGCGCCGAACTGATGCCGCACTACGACCAGGCGCAGCGGATGCTGGGCGTGATCAAGAACCCGACCTTCACCGACGCCGACCGGATCATGAAGGAGGTGGCCGACGAGATGGGTGTCGGCGACACCTTCACCCCCACGCCGGTCGGGGTGTTCTTCGGGGTCAACGGCGAGAAGACGCCCGGCAAGACCGTGCCCGACCCCTACTTCGGTGGCGTCGGGCCAGCCCGTACCGGCTGCATCGAATGCGGCGAATGCATGACGGGCTGCCGGCACGGGGCGAAGAACACGCTCGTCAAGAACTACCTCGGCTTGGCGGAACGGGCTGGGGCACAAGTCATTCCGATGACCACCGTCACCGGATTCGCGCAGCGTTCGGACGGCATCTGGGAGATCAAGACGGTGCACACCGGCCGGTGGGCCCGCAAGGATCGCAAGACGTTCACCGCGCGCCAGGTCATCCTGGCGGCCGGCACCTGGGGCACCCAACAGCTGCTGTTCAAGATGCGCGACACCGGCACGCTGCCCAAGCTCTCCGACAAGCTCGGGGTGCTGACGCGTACCAACTCGGAATCGATTGTGGGAGCGGGACGTCTGGAGGCGCGCCCCGATCTGGACCTCACCCACGGTGTGGCCATCACGTCGTCGATCCATCCGAGCCACGACACCCACGTCGAACCGGTGCGCTACGGCAAGGGATCCAACGCCATGGGCCTGCTGCAGACGTTGATGACCGACGGGCCCGGCCCCGAGGGCAGCGACGTGCCGCGCTGGAAGCAGTTGCTGAACAACGCCGGTGAGGATCCGCGGGCGATGCTGCGAATGCTGAGCCCGCGTCGCTGGAGCGAGCGCACCATGATTTCTTTGGTGATGCAGCACCTGGACAATTCGATCACCACCTACACCAAGAAGGGCCTGTTCGGGAAGCGCCGGATGGTCAGCAAGCAGGGACACGGCGAACCCAATCCAACCTGGATTCCGGCCGGTAACAAGGTGACTCGCCGAGTTGCGGAGAAGATCGACGGTGTCGCCGGTGGAACCTGGGGCGAGTTGTTCAACATCCCGCTGACCGCGCACTTCCTCGGCGGCGCCGCGATCGGCGACAGCGCCGACCATGGCGTGCTAGACCCCTATCAGCGGGTGTATGGCTACCCGACGCTGCATGTGATGGACGGTGCGGCAGTCTCAGCCAACCTCGGCGTCAATCCGTCGCTGTCGATCACCGCTCAAGCCGAGCGGGCAACATCGTTGTGGCCCAACAAGGATGAGGACGATCAGCGTCCCGCTCAGGGGCAGCCCTACCGGCGGCTGGCGCCGATCGAACCGAAGAACCCGGTCGTTCCCGTCGATGCGCCTGGCGGTCTTCGCCACCTGCCGATCGAGCCGATCAACACCGGAGGCTAGCGCTCCGCGCGTTCGATATGCCGCTGCGGAGCGCGCCCCGGCGGCTGCTCGGGAGTCGGAAGCAAGGCCTTGCGGGACCTCAGGGCGACGGTGGTGGGAGCGCGGGTGGTCAAGGTCAACTCGTCACCGGCATGCCGGATCGCGAGCTTGCCGTCAGGACCGTCGCGCAGAGTGTAGGTCACCTCGCGGTGATCGATCTCGGCCGCCAGCCGATACTTGCGCCAGTGCACCCCGAATTTGAGTCGTGAGATACCTTCGGGCAGTTGAGGATCCAGCGACAGGATGTGCTCGTCGTCGCGCAGCCCGCCGAAGCCTGCGACCAGCGCGGTCCATGTCCCGGCCAGCGATGCCATGTGCAGGCCGTCGCGAGTGTTGTCGTGCAGGTCCCGCAGGTCGATCAGTGCTGCCTCGTGGGTGTAGGCGTGTGCCAACTCGAGGTGGCCGACCTCGGCGCACATGACCGCCTGCGTGCATGCCGACAGCGACGAGTCGCGCACGGTGCGTTGCTCGTAATAGTCGACGTTGCGGGCCTTCTGGTCATCGGTGAACTCGTGGCTGCGCCACTGCATCGCCAGCACCAGGTCGGGTTGCTTGATCACCTGGGCGGGGTAGAGCCGGACGTAGGGCTGGTGCAGCAGCAGCGGATAGATCGTCTTGTCGGTGAAATCCCACTCCCGCAGCCTGGTGAAACCCTCACACTGCTGGTGCACACCCAGATAGTCGTCATAGGGGATGTGCACTCGGTCCGCGGCCTCTCGCCATGCGGCGGTCTCCTCGGTGGTGACCTCCTGCGCGCGCGCCGCGTCCGGATTGCGCTGACATGCTTTGACGGCCGTCCGAAGATTGTGTGCGGCCATCAGATTGGTGAACACGTTGTCGCGGACCACCGCGGTGTACTCGTCGGGTCCGGTGACACCGTCGAGATGCCACACCCCGTCGCGGTCGTGGTGGCCCAGCGATATCCACAACCGCGCCGTCTCGACGAGAACCGCCAGGCCGCAATCGGTTTCCAGCGAATGGTCCCCGGTGACCGTCCGATACCGTTCGAAGGCCATCGCGATGTCGGCGTTGACATGCCAGGCCGCCGTGCCCGCCGGCCAGTAGGCCGAACACTCCTCGCCGCGGATCGTCCGCCACGGGAACGCCGCACCCTTCAGATCCAGCTGCTCGGCCCGCTTCTTGGCGAGATCGAGGATCGACGCACGCCAGCGCAGCGCGTCGGCGGCCGCGTCGGGTTTGGTGTAAGTAAGAACCGGCAGCACGAAACCTTCGGTGTCCCAGAAGGCGTGGCCGTCGTAACCCGGCCCGGTCAGGCCCTTGCCGGGGATCGAGCGACGCTCGGCGCGAGCGCTGGCCTGCAGCACGTGGAACAGGCCGAACCGCACCGCCTGCTGGCAGCCCGGGTCGCCGTCGAGCTCGACATCGGCGCAATCCCAGTACTCGTCGAGATACTCGCGCTGGGTCTGCAGCAGGCCTTCCCAACCGGTGTAGCGGGCGCCGGCCAGCGCGCCCGCCACCTGATCATGCAGTGCGGGACGGGATCTCAGGCTCGACCAGCCGTAGGACAGGAACTTCACGATGCGCAGCTTCTGGCCGGGCCGCAGCCCGCAGATGACGGTGGTGCGGGCCAGGTTTTCGGCGGCCAGGGTGTCGACCTCCACCCGGCCGGGCACCTCCACCAGATGGTCCATCGCCGCGGCCATCATCAGCTTGCTGGCCTTGGTGCGGTGCACCAGCAGCGAACCGTCCTCGGTGGATTCGTGATGGATCGGCTCCAACGGGTGCTTCAGCACCGCAGACACCCGTGGGTCGTTGGATCGCTCCGGCTGATCCTCGTTGGCAACGAGCTCGGATTGCACCGTGACACGGGTGAATTCGTCGACAGCCTCGACAACATACTCGATGGCCGCGACCGATCGCTGCACCAGCGATACCAGTCGCGTCGAGACCAAGCTGATCTTCTTGCCCGCCGGTGACCGCCAGATCGCGCGGCGGGTCAGGGTGCCGGCCCGCAGATCGAGAATGCGTTCGTGCTCGTCGAGGTCGCCGTACCGAACGTCGAAGGGCTCGTCGTCGACCAGCAGCCGCAGGATCTTGCCGTTGGTCACGTCGACGATCGTCTGGCCGTCTTCGGGATACCCGAACCCGGACTCGGCGTAGGGCAGTGGCCGGGTTTCGTAGAAGGAATTCAGGTAGGTGCCGGGGATGCCGAACGGTTCGCCTTCGTCGAGGTTTCCGCGTAATCCGATGTGCCCGTTGGACAATGCGAACAGTGACTCCGACTGGGCCAGTTGATCGAGGTTCAGGTGGGTTTCCCGGACCTGCCACGGCTCGATCGGGAACGCCTCACCGTTGATCACGGCGTCTCCAGCAATTGCCCGAGATCGGTGACGACGACGTCGGCGCCGTTGCGCCGCAAGGCATCCGCCTGACCCAGGCGGTCGACGCCGACGACGAACCCGAAATTCCCGGCCCGGCCTGCCGCCACTCCGGCCTGCGCGTCCTCGAACACCGCGGCATTGGCCGGTTCGACACCGAGCAGCTGAGCACCGCGAAGATAGGAATCGGGTGCCGGCTTGCCGCGCAGGTGCTCGTCACGAATCGTGATGCCGTCGACCCGCTGCTGTACCAGGTCGTCCAGGCCCGTGATCTGGAGGACTTGACGGGTGTTGGCGCTCGACGAGACCACCGCCGCCGCCAGACCTGCGTCGTGCACCGCCTGCAGGTAGCGCCGCGACCCGTCGAACACGTCGACCCCGTTCTTCTCCAAGAGCTGTTGGAACAGCAGGTTCTTGCGATTGCCAAGCCCATAGACCGTCTGGGCGGTGGACGCGTCGGACGGGTCGCCCTCGGGGAGGTCGATGTGACGGCTGGCCAGAAACGAGCGAACGCCGTCTTCACGGGTCTTGCCGTCGATATAGGCCGGGTAGTCATGCGCGGCGTCGAACGGCACGAACGCGGTGTGTGCCTGTTGCGCCCGTCGTTCCAGGAACCCGTCGAACATGGCCTTCCACGCTTTGGTGTGCACCCGGGCGGTGTCGGTGAGCACACCGTCGAGGTCGAACAGGCAGGCCTTCACCCCGTCGGGCAGTCCCAGCACCCTCGACCTCCTTTGTCGCGCCCCCCGCTGTCCATTCCCGTTCTGGTCGCAGAACATGCCCGGGGTCTCAGAGGTGGCTACGGAGGAACTCCAGCGCGCTTTGCCGGAACGCGCGCATCTCGGGCGCCCTGCGCGCCAGGCCGTCGGCGGCGTGATACATCCCCGGCACGGCCACCAGCTCACATTCGACCCCGGCGGCACGCAGACGTTCCGCGTAGTCGACGGACTCGTCGTAGAACAGATCCAGCCCACCCACGCCCACCCAGGCGGGTGCGAGCCCGGAAAGGTCTTCGCGCCGGTTGGGCGCGGCGTACTCGGGTGCGTCCGACCAGCGGGGCGGGCGGCCGAGGTAGGCCGTCCAGCCGAACCGATTGGACCCCGGCGTCCACAGGAACGCGCCCCGCCCGTTGTGGTCGTCGCGCAGCGTGGTGCGGTCGTCGATCATCGGATAGACCAATACCTGGGCCCGCAGGGCGATTCCCTCGTCATGGGCGCGCTGCGCTACCGAGGCGGACAGGCCGCCGCCCGCACTGGATCCGTTGACGGAGATGCGCTCGGGATCGATGCCCAGTTCGGCGGCGTTGTCGCGCATCCAGTACAGCGTTGCCATGCAGTCGTTCAGGGCGGCGGGGAACGGATGTTCCGGCGCCAGCCGATAGTCCGGCGAGACCACAAGGGCACCCAATTCGCGGGCAAGCTGCGCGGCGGCGACGGCCTCCGACTGCGGGGAGCCCACCACCATGCCGCCGCCGTGGATGTACAGCAGTGCGGCGGGGCCCCGGGTGGCCGGCGTCATCACCAGCACCGGCCGGCCCGCGATCTGTCGCTTGGTGACGGTGACGCCCGCGCCGGTGGGGGTGCTGACGATCCGCGTCAGCAGCCGGGAGCGCCGGTAGTTGCGTTCGGTGGTGTCGCCGGTCAGGGCCGGTAGCAGCGGGCTGCGCAGCTCGGCGGGGACGGCGGCCAGCGCGTCGCGGGCGGACAGGTAGCGGCGCAGTGCCAGCGCGGTCAGCGCGACGGCAGCGGCTCCCAGGGCCGCTGGCAGGGCTTTCATCAGCGAAAGGCTACCTGCGGCTGATGAGCGGGTCGGGCGATCTGGCCCACTAGACTCATCCCGTGACATCCCCTTCGCCTCGTCCCGTGTTGGTGGTCGACTTCGGCGCCCAGTACGCCCAGCTGATCGCCCGGCGCGTCCGGGAAGCGCGGGTGTTCTCCGAGGTCATCCCGCACACCGCGACCGTCGAGGAAATCAAGGCCAAGGACCCGCAGGCCATCGTGCTCTCCGGCGGACCGTCCAGCGTGTACGCCGACGGCGCCCCGCAGCTGGATCCGGCCGTGTTCGACCTCGAGGTGCCGGTGTTCGGCATCTGCTACGGCTTCCAGGCCATGGCCCAGGCCCTCGGCGGCACCGTCGCGCACACCGGCACCAGTGAATACGGCCGCACGGAACTGGAAGTCCTTGGCGGAGAGCTGCATTCGGGCCTGCCTGGCACGCAGCCGGTGTGGATGAGCCACGGCGACGCCGTCACCGCCGCACCGGAGGGGTTCGAGGTGGTGGCCGCCAGCGCCGGCGCCCCGGTGGCCGCGTTCGAGGACCGCGCCCGGCGACTGGCCGGGGTGCAGTACCACCCCGAGGTCATGCACACCCCGCACGGCCAGCAGATCCTGAGCCGCTTCCTGCATGACTTCGCCGGAATCGGGGCCAGCTGGACGCCGGCCAACATCGCCGAGAGCCTGATCGAGCAGGTGCGCGAGCAGATCGGCGACGGCAAGGCCATCTGCGGGCTGTCCGGCGGCGTGGATTCCGCGGTGGCCGCCGCACTGGTGCAGCGCGCCATCGGTGACCGTCTGACGTGTGTGTTCGTCGACCACGGTCTGTTGCGCGCCGGGGAACGCACCCAAGTGCAACGCGATTTTGTGGCCGCCACTGGTGCCCGGCTGGTGACCGTCGATGCCGAGGGCCGGTTCCTGGATGCGCTGTCCGGGGTGCACGACCCGGAAGGCAAGCGCAAGATCATCGGCCGCGAGTTCATCCGTGCCTTCGAGGGTTCGGTGCGAGATCTCTTGGCCGACGGCGACTCTGACGGCCACCCGATCGAATTCCTGGTTCAGGGGACGCTGTATCCCGACGTCGTGGAGTCCGGCGGCGGCACGGGCACGGCAAACATCAAGAGCCACCACAATGTCGGCGGACTGCCCGCGGATCTGAAGTTCAAGCTCGTCGAGCCGCTGCGGCTGCTGTTCAAGGACGAGGTGCGCGCCGTGGGCCGGGAGCTCGGCCTGCCCGAGGAAATCGTTGCCCGCCAACCCTTCCCGGGGCCGGGGCTGGGTATCCGGATCGTCGGGGAGGTGACGGCCGACCGGCTGGACACGCTGCGCCGCGCCGACCTGATCGCCCGCGAGGAGTTGACGTCGGCCGGTCTGGACAATCAGATCTGGCAGTGCCCGGTGGTGCTGCTGGCCGATGTCCGTTCAGTCGGTGTGCAGGGCGATGGGCGAACCTACGGTCATCCGATCGTGCTGCGGCCGGTCTCCAGCGAGGACGCGATGACCGCCGACTGGACGCGGGTGCCCTACGAAGTGCTGGAGCGCATCTCGACGCGCATCACCAACGAGGTGTCCGAGGTGAACCGGGTGGTGCTCGACATCACCAGCAAGCCGCCCGGCACCATCGAATGGGAGTAGCTACGTCTTTACTCATGCTAACGTCTGTTTGCTGCGTCGAGTGTCGGCGCATTCCGGACGGGGGCGTGGTATGGCGCGTGGACTGTACATCTGGATGGGCGCTGGAACCCTCGCCCTCGGCGTAGGTGCCGCGTTGGCCAGCGGGTCGGGCGTCGCTCACGCCGACAGTGCCGCGTCAGGCTCGTCGTCGCACTCCTCGGTGGCTCATCACAAGAAACGCGTGGCCGCTCCTTCGCATGCGGTTGCTGCGAAACGCGCGTCGAGCGGCAACGCGAAAGCGGTGAGCCGCAACACGATTGCCGAGGCCGACACCAATCTCACCGACCAGGACAAGGAGATCGCCGAGCAACACAAGGCGATCGCTGAGCAGGCAAAGGTCTTCGGCCACGACGCCCGGGTGGCCGTATTCGATTTCACCTCGGTTTCCCCTGAGGTGAATTCCAACCGGGTGTACAGCGGGGCCGGTTCCAGTTCGCTGCTGTCAGCGGCGGCGGCGTGGAACGGACTCGCCGATGAGCTCAACGCGGCGGCGCAGGGCGTGGACCGAGTGCTCAAGGCATTCGGCTCAACCCCCGGGGCGGGCCCGGCAGCCCACGCCATGGCCACGGCGACATCACCCTATGTCGGGTGGTTGTCGGCGGCTGCCGCACAAGCTGAGAACGCCGCCACGCAAGCGTCAGTCGCGGCTGCGGCCTACGAATCGGCGTTCGTCTCAGGCACGTCACCCGCGACGATCGCGGCCAACCGCGCCACGCTGATGCAACTGACCGCCAGCAATTTCCTCGGTCTCAACGGTCCGGCGATCGCCGCCACCGGGGTGCTGTTCGCAGAGTATTGGGCGCAGGACGTATCGGCGATGCTCGGATATCACTCCGGCGCGACGTCGGTGCCCACGACCCCCTAAGTCCTTGAGGCAGCGGCGATTTCGCTGATCGCCGCATCCAGCGTCTTGTCGAACTCGTCGTCGCTCTGCTGTGCGGTGAGGCCCTCGGTCAATGCGCGGGAGAAGCTCGCGATGACGCCGTGGTTGCGGGCCAGCCGCTCGCAGGCATCGGTGCGGTCGTAGCCGCCGGACAGCGCGACCACCCGCATCACCCGGGGATGGTCGACCAGCTCGCGGTACAGATCGTCGGTGTCGGGCAGGGTCAGCTTGAGCATCACCTGCTGATCGCCGAGGGTGTCGAGGTGGCGCAGGATCGCGGCCTTGAGCTGCTCCTCGGCCTCACCCTTCTGGGGTGAGTTGATGTCGACCTCGGGCTCGATGATCGGCACCAGACCGGCGGCCAGGATCTGGCGGGCGACCTCGAACTGCTGGGCCACCACGGCCTCGACGCCGGCGCCGGGCAGCTTGATGACCGAACGCATCTTGGTACCGAAGATGCCCTTGTCCACCGCGCGGGCCAGCAGCGCGTCCAGGCCGTCGATGGGCTTCATCACCTGAGCGCCGTCTTCCTCGGCGGCAAGGCCCTTGTCGACCTTGAGGATCGGGACGACCTTCTTGACGTTCCACAGGTAGTCGGCGGTCGGGCGGCCCTCGATCTCGCGGTCCATGGTCATCTCGAACAGGATCGCGGCGATGACCCGGTCGCCCTCGAAGACCGGGCTGGTGATGATGCGGGTGCGCATCTCGTGCACCAGGTCGAACATCTGCTCGTCACCGGAGTACTGGTCCTCGGCGATGCCGTAGAGCTTCAGCGCCTTGGGGGTACTGCCGCCGCTCTGGTCCAGCGCGGCAATGAAGCCGGCTCCGTGGGCGACCTTCTCAGCCTGTTCGATGTTCGTCATGCCCTGCATCGTGCCAGGTGCGTTTTCGGCGCTGTGACGAACGTCGGCTTGGGACGTTCGGGAGGTGGCTTCCGCGCTTGACGCTGTCGGTGGGTGGGTGTTTACTCGGATATCGAACATACATTCGAACACAGCGAATCGCGAGCACGGCTGGAGGTGGGGCGATGACGGCGGCGATTGCCCTGGAGAAACGTCAGCTCAACCGCTCTGAGCAGCTAGAACAGCTCCGGCGTCAAATGGCGGCGGTCTCGGGGAAGGTGGGTGCCACCCGCCCTGTTACGGATGTGGCAAATGAGGTTTTGCCGACCTCGGAAAGTTTGCTACCGATCCCCGAATCGCTGGCCGGACCGCTGCCGATGGGGTTGCCGCGGGGTGCGGTGGCAGTGGTGTCGGGTGCTCGCTCGCTGCCGGTGAGCATCGCCGCGGCGGTGACGGCGGGCGGCGGGCATGTGGCCGTCGTCGGGCTGCCGGATTTCGGGCTGCTGGCCGCGGTGGAGATGGGTGCGGACCTGAGCCGGCTGGCGGTGATCCCGGATCCTGGCACCGATCCCGTGGAGGTGGCCGCGGTGCTGATGGACGGGATGGATCTGGTGGTGCTCGGCCTGGCCGGCCGGACGGTCACCGCCACCCGGGCACGGGCGGTGGTGGCCAGGGCTCGGCAGAAGGGCTGCACGCTGCTGGTCGCGCGGGGGGACTGGCAGGGCGCGACGGTGCGCCTGGATGCGCGGGTGCATGGTTACGAGACCACCGCCGGTCAGGTGTCGGGGTCCGGGCGGATCAGCCGGGTGCGGATGTCCGTTCGGGCGCACGGCCGCGCGGCACGGTCCAGAGTGAGCTGATGTGACCGGCCGGGTGCTGGCGATCTGGTGCATGGACTGGCCCGCCGTTGCCGCGGCCGCGGCTGCCGGACTACCGCCGACCGCCCCGGTCGCGGTCACCCTGGCCAACCGGGTGATCGCCTGTTCGGCTGCCGCGCGCGCCGTCGGGGTGCGCCGCACCCTGCGCCGGCGCGAGGCGCAGGCCCGGTGCCCGCAGCTGCATGTGGTCACCGCCGACCCGGCCCGCGATGCCCGCTATTTCGAAGGGGTGACGGCGGCCGTCGACGAGGTGGTGCCGCGTGCCGAGGTGCTGCGGCCGGGGCTGCTGGTGCTGTCGGTTCGCGGTGCGGCTCGCTACTTCGGTTCCGAACCGGCCGCCGCGGAGAAGTTGGTCGACGCCGTCGCCGCCGCGGGTGCCGAATGTCAGGTGGGGATTGCCGATCAGTTGCCGACGGCCGTCTTCGCCGCCCGCGCCGGTCGGATGATCGAGCCCGGTGGCGATGCCGCGTTCCTGTCGGCGTTGTCTATCCGCCAGCTGTCCGGTGAGCCCAGCCTGTCCGGACCCGGCCGGGAAGAATTGGCAGATCTGTTGTGGCGCATGGGTATCCGCAATCTGGGGCAGTTCGCGGCGCTGTCGCGAAGTGATGTCACGTCCCGGTTCGGGGCCGATGCGACCGCCGCGCACCGCTTCGCCCGTGGCGAGCCGGTACGCGGGCCGTCCGGCCGTGAACCGGCGGCCGACCTGGACGCGGTGCTGCACTGCGATCCGCCGGTCGACCGGGTCGACGCGGCCGCGTTCGCCGGCCGGACGCTGGCCGGCGCTCTCCATCGCAGCCTGGCGGCGGAGGGGGTGGGATGCACCCGGCTGGCCATTCACGCCCTCACCGCGAGCGGCGGTGAGCTCACCCGGGTGTGGCGGTGCGCCGAACCGCTGACCGAGGACGCCACCGCCGACCGGGTGCGCTGGCAGCTCGACGGCTGGCTCAACCGGCGCAACCCGGATGACCGGCCGAACTCACCGGTGATCATGCTGCGGCTGCAGCCGGTGGAAGTTGTTTCCGCAGAAGCACTTCAGCTGCCGCTGTGGGGCGGCATAGGGGAGGAGGATCGGTTACGGGCTCGCCGGGCACTGGTCCGGGTGCAGGGCCTGCTGGGGCAGGAGGCGGTCCAGCTTCCGGTGTTGTCCGGTGGTCGCGGCCCCGCCGAACGCATCACCTTGACCCCGCTCGGCGACGAGCTGGTGCCCAGGGCCGATCCGGACCGGCCATGGCCCGGCCGGCTACCCGAACCCGCCCCGGCGGTGATCCTCGATGATCCGGTGGAACTGCTTGACGCCCAAGGAAATCCGGTCCGGGTGACCGGGCGGGGGATGTTCACGGCCGAACCGGCACGGTTGGACGGCGCGGGTCACCACTACCGGGGTGCGCTGCGATGGTGGGCCGGGCCGTGGTCGGTGGACGAGCGCTGGTGGGATCAGGGCGAGCAGTCCAGGGCCGGCCGGACGGCACGCGCCCAGGTGCTGGTGGACAACCAGTCCGGTGAGCCGGGAGCCGCGCTGCTGCTGTGTTATCGGCAGCGCCGGTGGTACCTGGAAGGCGTCTACGAATGAGCAAGCTACTCGCCTATCTGGCGGCTTCCAGCCGACGTGCGAACGGGCCGACCCGTTCGATGAACCGATCGAAGAACACCACCGGATCGACGCCGACGCCGACGTGCGCGTTGGATTCCCGGCCCCATCGGTGGCTCCAATCGGCGATGGTCATGCCGCGGGTCAGCGTCCCGGTGAGCTCGACATCGACCGTGGTCGCCCGGGTCTGCACCAGGCCGGGATCCAGCGCCACCGCCGCCGCCAGCGGATCGTGCAGATGCGCCAGGAAACCCTCGCCCTGATCGAAATGGAACTCGAAGTAGAACCGCATCGCATCCTCGAGCGCACGGATCAACGAGTTGTCGGCGCTCGACCGTGTGCCCCGGGAGTCGAGCACGCTCATCGCTGTCGAGGTGGTCTCCGCCGCGGCGGCCAGGCGGCTCAGGATGTTCGGCGTCAGCATGATGTTCTCGGTCAGGTTCAGCCCGCATACGATCGGAAGCTGATGCGGCTGAATCACTTTGGCATCCGCGGCCCGCCCCCACGCGTCGAATACCTCGGCAGCGGCCTCCGGGTCGACGCTGATGTTCCACTCGGCCACCGGGGTGGTGTTGCCTCGGTAGTCGAACGATCCGCCCATGATGACCAGCCGCCGCAACAGCGACGGCAATTCGGGCTCGTCGCGCACGGCCAGCGCGAGGTTGGTCAGCGGTCCGGTGGCCAGCCCGATCAGCTCGCCGGGCCGGGCGTGGGCGGCACGCACCCACGCTTCGGCCGAGTCGTATTCGGTGGGTTCGCGTTGGTGCTCGGGCAGTTCGGCGTAACCGAGCCCGGTGGGACCGTGGGTGTCCTCGGCGGTGCGCAGTGGGATGCTCAGCGGCTGATCGGCACCCCGGGACACCGGAATGGCGTCGGCCCCGCACAACTCGAGAAGTCCGAGGTTGTTGCGGCACACCTGATCTACCGGGACATTGCCACCGGTGGAGGCGATTCCGACGAGGTCCGCATCAGGACTTGCCAGCAGGTACACCAGTGCCATCGCGTCGTCGACGCCGGTGTCCACATCGGCGAAAACGGGCAAGGCGCTGCCCTGGTCATCCCCGACGCTCAACGCGAGCCACCCTCGCGGATGATGGCGGCCAGCCCATCGCGATCGGACACACCGAGTTTCAGGCATGCTCGGTAGACGTGGCCCTCGACGGTGCGGACCGACACCGACAGCTGCACGGCGATGTCCCGATTCTGCAAGCCGGCGGCGACCAACTCGGCGACTTCGAGTTCGCGCGCGGTGACGGGCAGGGGCCGGGCGGCGCCCCGGATGGCGGGGGAGGAGGCGCCCCCGCATGCCGCCGCCAGACGCATTGCGCGCGTGACTGATTCGATCTCCCGACGCCGGGCGTTGCGCTGCTCGTGGAAACCGGCGGCCTGAGCGGCGGCGTCGGCGGCCGACAACAGCAGCCCAGCCTCTTCGAAGTCGATGCTGACGGCGTCCAGTCCGTTGCCATCGGAGTCCGCCAGCGCCGCGGCGTGCCGGGCATACAGCTTGGGCAGCGGGCCATCGATGCACACCGACAGCGACTGCAGCCGGTGGGCCAGTTTGCGATCGCCGAAACGGCACGCGTCGTGCAACGCCTCGGCCTCGAGGGCGAACTGCCCGCTGCGGTGCGCGGCGTCGGCAGCGGCGCGGGACAGCTCAACGGCCCGGCGCCCGCCGCCGCGCGCGGCCGCAATCCACGCCTTGACGATCAGCACCTGCGGGTCGAACAGCGCCACGGTGGGGCCCGTATGTTCGGCGGCTTCGGCCAGCACGCGTTCGGCGTCATCGGGCCTGCCTGAGCCGGCGTAGGCACGCGCCAGCAGAAGCCGGCCCGGCAGCCGCCACGGCAGCGAGTTCTGCGCGTTCAGCGCCGCCAGTGCCTGCTCGATCGTCGGGATCGCCTCGGCGAACTTGCCCCGGGCCACCGCCACGACGGCTGTCATGACCTTGGCGACCGCCCAGCCGAGAAACTCTCCGGAGGACGAGAATTCGCCGTAGGTCACCGCACGCCTCTCGGCCGTGTCCAGCTCACCGATGTACGTCAGGGCCAACACCTCGCCGTAGCGCGCGATCATCCGGATCAGGCCGTCGGTGGAACGCTGGGTGTCGAAGCAGCGTTCGGCGATGGTCACGAAGTCGGCGCCACGGCCGGCCACCGGCATCGCCAGTCCGGCCACGAACGCCGCCGTCTCCACCGCTTGTTGCGGCGCGCCGGGATTGGCCAGCACCGCCTCGGCCATGGCCAAGCCTTCGGGCAGGTTGTTCTGGAAAATCATGAACGCGGCATCGGCCGCGTCGACCATCGGCCGCAGAAGCGAATTGCTGACCCGGCTCCGAAGTAACTGCATCACCTCGTCGGCGCGCGCCACCTCGGCCAGCGACCAGAACACGATCGACGCCCGCGGGATGCCCCACAACACCAGCTGGACCTCGTCGAGTTCGTCGGGGTCGAACCGTGCCAAGACCTCGTCGGCCTCGCTGGGCCTGCCTTGCCACATCAGCGCCCTGGACAGCAGATGGGCGGCCCGCATCCCGTACTCGCGCTCGAATGCGGTGCGCGCCAGCCGTTCACCCAGTGGCGCATTGGCAAGCGACACAGCATCTTTGGCCGCGGCGACCAAGAATCCCGTCTCGGCGGTCTGGTCACTGTCCAGATACAGCTGTGCCAACCGGATCCGGCCGGCCGCAGACGTCGGCTGATGCCGGTTGAGCACCGTGACGATCTGGCCGCGCAGCATCCGCGCCGACGCGGTCCCGATCTGCCGCAACACGACGTCGCCGTACAGCGGGTGGCTGATCCGGGCGTTGAGGGCTGGCCCGTCGCGATCGATCCGGATCAGATGTGCCTTCTCTGCGGCGTCGATCGCGCGCTCGCCGGCGAGTTCGACCAGTGCGTCGATGTCCAGGGGCTCGCACAGCGCCAACAGCCGCAGCACCGTGACGGCCTCAGGGTCGGCGTTGTCGAACCGGTTCTCCAGCAGCGTCGCCAGGCCTGACGACACCGTGGTCGACCCGCGCAGCTGCCAGACGCCGTTGACCTCGCTCAGCGTGCTGGCTTCGAGTGCCGCCTCCACCATGTGCCGCAGGAACAGCGGGTTGCCCCCGGACTGTGACCAGATGACGTTGGCGCTGAGCTCTTCCAGCGTGCCGCCGAGCACCGACTCGACCAACGCGATGCACTCGTCGCGGCTGAACGGCTCCAGGTCGATGCGGCGCAGATAGCCGTCTTTCCATAGCGTCATCACCGAGTCGGGCACCGGTTCGCCGCTGCGCACCGTCGCGACGATCGACCCGGTGCGCTCCACCGCGATCTGATGCAGCAGCGTGGCCGACAGCTGATCGAGGAGATGAGCGTCGTCGACACCGATCACCGCGGGCCCGTCGGCGAGCAGGGACTGCCGCGCCGAGACCAACAGCTCGATCGGATCGCGGGCATCGGTGGGTTTGACCCACTGAGCGAACGCCCCGAGCGGAATGCTGCTCGACGACGAGGTGCACGCCGCCCACCGGGCGCGCCCCGGAAGCGATGCGGTGACCGACCGCGCCAGGGTCGTCTTGCCGACTCCCGCCGGGCCGGTGATCACCACGCCTGAGGTTTCGCTGTCTGTCAGCGCGGACGTGATGACCTCGTGCTTGGCCGGCCGCTCCAGTAGCTGCCACCCCGTCGCCATGCGAGCAGCCTAAGTGGCGGCCTCGTCCGCCGCTGAGTCTCGCCCCGATCTGGCTCAAGTCACCAGTGCACGCCGGGCACCATCCGCACCACTCTTTTGACCGGGCGAGGGGCCCGAAGCCGGACTGTCGGCAACCGCGTGGCCCCCGACGACGGACGCCGGACCTCCCCGCGTGCGGCCGGCGAATCGGGATAGCCCAGGTAGAGCTGGTGCAACACCCGCCGGGCGAGCTTGGGGGTGAAGTACTGCCCGGCATCGGCCAGAGTCCCCAGCGGGGTGTCGATCCGCACCGGCTTCTCCACCAACGCGCGCACCACCATCGCGGCGGCATGTTCGGCACTGATCGGCGGTACCGGGTTCAGCCGCCCGGACGGCGCGATCATCGGCGTCTTCACCAGCGGCATGTGGATCGTCGTGAAGGTGATGTTGTCCGAAAGGGTTTCCGAAGCCACCACGTCGGTGAACGCATCCAGGGCGGCCTTGGTCGGCAGATACGAGCTGTACTTGGGATTGCGTGCCTGCACCCCGGCGCTGGACACGTTGACCACGTGACCGAACCGGCGTGCCTGCCAGTGCGGCAGCAGCGCCAGCACCATCCGCACGGCGCCGAAATAGTTGACCGCCATCACCCGCTCGTAGTCGTGCAGGCGGTCGGTCGAGGCGCTCACCGAACGCCGGATCGAGCGGCCGGCATTGTTGACCAGATAGTCGACGTGACCGAACCGGCCGAGGATCTCGGCGATCGTCGCATCGACGGACGCGGTGTCGGTGACGTCGCAGCTGAAGGCGACGGCCCGCCCGCCGTCGGCCTCGATCTCATCGACGAGTTCGGCCAGCGCTTCGCCGTTGCGCGCCAATGCGAACACGGTGGCGCCGCGCGCGGCGACCGCCACCGCCGCGGCCCGCCCGATACCACTGGACGCCCCGGTGATGATCACGTGCCTGCCCACGAGCGGACCGTCCGGATCGCCGTTGCGGGTGCGTTCGGGGTCGAGGTGCTCGGCCCAGTACCGCCACAGCGCAGGCGCATAGGACGCGAACGGGGGCGGCTCGATTCCGCTGTCGCGCAACGCTTCTCGGGTGCGCTCCGAATGCAGGATCGCCTCCGTCTCGAGGCTGTCGACGGCGTCGGGTGGCACACCGATCTGCGTGACGGCCATGTCGCGCAACACCTTTGCCCGCCCCCGCACCCCCAGCAGCGGTTCGGCCACCCGGCGGGGCAGGCCGCCGCGCAGCGCGGGCAGCCCCGCCGTGCGAGCCACGCCGCGATAGATCTGATGCAGACCGATCGGCTCGGGTGCGGTCAGATGGAAGGTCTGACCGTCGCGGCCGTCGGCGTGCATGAGTTCCACCAGCGCCGCGACGACGTAATCGACCGGGACGACATTGATCCGGCCGATGTCGGGCAACAGGATCGGGGTCTTTGACGGCAGGCCCGCCAGCCGGCTCAGCAGCCCGAAAACGTGATAGGGCCCGGTGATTCGATCGGTCTCGCCGGTGCGGGAGTCGCCGACGACCACTCCGGTCCGATAGATCCGGAACGGCACGTCCGAAGACATCCGCAGTAGCTGCTCGGCATCGAAGGCTGCTCGGTGCCTCCGGCTGGGCAACTGCTGCCCGACGTCGAAATCGTCTTCGGTGTATTCACCGGCGAAGTCGCCGGCCACCGCGACCGAGGACAGCTGATGCAGCGTCGCGCCCAACTCACGGCTCAGTGTCAGCGCCGCCTCGGTGGCGGCCACCCTGCAGTTGACGACATGGTCGGCACGATCGGGCCGGACGTCGTCCGACATCCATACCTCGGCATCGGGGTGGCGGTCGCGGATCTGGGTGGCCACCCGGCGCTCAATGAACCCGGTACCGCCGGTAACGACATAGCGCATGGGTCATCTTTGATCGCCGATCGTGCCGCGGTCAATGGGCCACTGAAATCCGTTCGCGGAACCAGTCCGGCCACAGCCGTTTCTCGAACGTCGCCGCATCGACGCAGACGTGGATCATCGCCGCCTCGGCAAGCACATCCTCATCGCGGCGAATCTCGTAGGTGCTGCGCAGCGACGTGCGGCCCAGGGGGTCGAACCCCACCCCGATCACCAGCTCGTCGTCGAAGTGCGCGGGCCGGCGGAATTGCAGCTCCGCCGCGGCCACCACGAAATCGATGCCCGCGTCGGTCAGCGTCTGATAGTCGCCGAAGATCTCGCGCAGCGCCTCGTTGAGGGCCATGTCCACCCAGGTCAGGTAATGGCCGTTGAACACTCGGCCCTGCATGTCGCACTCGACGTACCGCACGCGCAGCGGCATGCCGAAGAGTTCAGAACCCATCAGAAGGACGTGATGCCGTCCCAATCCACGAGCGTCCACCCGATCACCGGGTTGCCGGTCACCACCACCCGGCCGGTGTTCGGCAGCGGATGATCGGACGCCAAGCTGTCCTTGGCGTTGCGGACGTTCATCAGGGTCCACATCATGATCGACGCGGCACTGGAGAAGGCGACCGGCTTGTTGTTGCCGCTGGAGTAGATGCGCTGCACCGCTTCGGTGAACTTGCCGTTGAACTCGGCACCGCTGACCGATCCCGGGATGGCGAAGCTGGTGTCGCCGCGCAGCCAGTCGGCCGGGGCGACCATGTAGGTGATCGCGGCCTTGTCCATGCTGGTGCCGTTGAACCAGCCGGCCCCGATCTCGTTGAGGCCGGGCAACACGGTGACCGGTTCCCCGAGCGCCTTCGACATCGGCGCGGCCGTCTGCTGTGTGCGGACCATCTCCGAGGCGTATACGCCGTCGTACTTGTTGCCCTTCAAGCGGTCGGCCACCGCCGTGGCCTGTTGCTGACCCGTCGCTGTCAGGGACGGCCCGGGCACCTCGGTGTCGATGATGCCGCTCGCGTTGGCTTCGGACTCGCCATGGCGGATGAACGTCAGCGTGATCGTGCGCTCGCTCGGGGCGGACGAACTGCAGGAGGCGACCAGAACCGCCGCCAACAGCGCGGCGACGATCGCGACGAGGGTCCGGATGCGGGAAACAGGCATGGTCCTAGCGTGCCCTGTCGACCGCCGTGGTGGGCCGGATTTAGCCAGTGCGACGATGGAGTTTCTCCATCCACGACCCCAGGAGTGCGGCAATGCCCATCGACCCCACGGCAATCGGAGCGGTCACCGACGCTCAGCCCTACCAGTGGACCGACCGCGACACGATGCTCTACGCGCTCGGCGTGGGCGCGGGCACCGACGACCTGCCCTTCACCACCGACAACAGCCACGACATCGCCCAGCAGGTGCTGCCGACGTTCGCCGTCATCTGCTGTCCGGCATTCGGGGCCGCCACCAAGGTGGGCTCGTTCAACTGGGGCATGCTGCTGCACGGCTCGCAGGAGATCCGGCTGCACAAGCCACTGCCCGCCTCCGGCGAACTGTCGGTGGTCTCCGAGGTCGCCGACATCCAGGACAAGGGCGAGGGCAAGAACGCGATCATCGTGATGCGCGGCAAGGGCACTGACCCGGCCACCGGCGAGCTGATCGCCGAGACGCTGTCCACCGCCGTCATCCGCGGCGAAGGCGGCTTCGGTGGGCAGCCCGGTCAGCGCCCCGTGGCCCCCGAGTACCCCGACCGCGAGCCCGACGCCCGCATCTCGATGGAGACTCGCGGCGACCAGGCGTTGATCTACCGGCTCTCGGGTGACCGCAATCCGTTGCACAGCGATCCGTGGTTCGCCCGCGAGATGGCCGGTTTTCCCACCCCGATCCTGCACGGTCTGTGCACCTACGGATTCGCCGGGCGCGCACTGCTTTCCGAGCTCGCCGGCAATGACTCCGCGAAGCTCACCGCGGTCAGCGCGCGGTTCACGTCGCCGGTGTTCCCGGGCGAGACGCTGACGACGTCGATCTGGCGTACCGAGCCGGGGCGGGCGGTCTACCGCACCGAAGCCAGCGGACCCGACGGCGCCAACACCCGCGTCGTACTCGACGACGGCTCGGCCGAGTACATCGATTAGCCGACCGCGCCGCCGACCAGGTGGCCGATGCCGAAGGTGACGGCCATCGCCAGCGCGCCGCCGATCACCACCCGGTAGATTGCCCGGCGGGGATTGGCGCCGCCGAGGCGTGCGCTGATCCAGCCGGTGATCGTCAGCGCGAGCAGCACCGCGACGAAGGTGATCGGCACCCGAATTGATGGCGGCGGCAACAGGATTGCCAGCAGCGGCAGGATGGCGCCGACAGTGAAGGCGATGGCCGACGAGATCGCGGCCTGCCACGGGTTGGTCAGTTCGTCGGGATCGAGGTGCAGTTCGGCGTCGACGTGGGCGGCGAACGCGTCGTGGTCGGTGAGTTCCTCGGCCACCGTGCGTGCCGTCGCCGGTGTCAGCCCCTTTGCTTCGTAAAGTGCTGCGAGCTCGTCGAGTTCGGCCATCGGCTCGGTCTCCAGCTCATGGCGTTCCAGCTTGAGCATGGCCTTTTCGGAATCGCGCTGGGTGCTCACCGACACGTACTCCCCGACGGCCATCGACAATGCGCCCGCGGCCAGCGCCGCGATGCCGGCGGTGAAGATCGGCCCGCGCTCGATGGACGCCGCGGCCACGCCGACGACGATGCCGGCTGTCGACACGATGCCGTCGTTGGCGCCGAGCACCCCGGCGCGCAACCAGTTCAACTTGCTTCCGAATGCGCCGTGGTGGGGTTCGAAGGGGTGGGTCGACGGTTCTGGAGGCGTTGTCACCTGTGCAGCGTAGGACTTTCGCCGTAGGCGCGGGCGATGTCTTGCGAGCCCGCCCACCCCGAGTAGGTGGGGCGCTGCGGCCAGCCGGCGGGGGAGTCCTGCCACTCCTCCTGGCGGCCCCACGGCAGCAGGTCGATCAGCGCGAACGAGTGACTCAGTTGTTCGGTGCCTCGGCCGTTGGTGTGCCAGGTGCGGAAGACGGTGTCGCCGTCGCGCAGGAAGACGTTGACCCCGAAGCCCTCACCGGGGGCGGCGTCGACGTCGGCACCGAACGTGCTGTCCGACGACGAGTACCAATCCATCTTGTTGCCGACTTTGGCCTTGTACGCCAAGGCTTCTGCGATCGGTCCGTTGGTGACGATGACGAACCGGGCGTCGTAGTTGTCCAGGAATTCCAGCCGGGTGAACTGGGAGGTGAACCCGGTGCAGCCGGGGCACTGCCACTCTTCGCCATCGGTCCACATGTGGTTGTAGACGATGAGCTGCGACCGTCCGTCGAACACGTCGGCCAGTGAAACGGGGCCGTCGGCGCCGACGAGGGTGTACTCGGGCAGCTCGACCATCGGCAGCCGGCGGCGTTGTGCGGCGATCGCGTCGAGTTCGCGGGTGGCGGCCTTCTCACGCTTGCGGAGGTCGTCGAGCGCGGCGCGCCAGGTCTGCTGGTCGACTACCGGGGGCAGGGCGGTCATGTGAGCTCCTTTTGTCGGGTTCCGTCACAAGGATTGACTCGCCCCGCCCCCAATAGTCATCGCTTTGCGTCAGCCGCGCGCGCTGTGTGCACCGCCGCCTTTGCTACTGGCCTTGGCCGACGTGGCCTTGCGGTTGCTGCTCGACGGCGCCTTGGGCTTCGAGCGGGCCGAGCTTGCCGTGCCTGACGGTGCGGTGACGGTTGCGGCCTTCGGCGCCGCGGTCTTGGCGCCGCTGGCCTTCTTGAACGGCAGGACGATCGGCGGGAACGTCGCGGCGGCGATGCCCGAGGCCACCAGGTTCCGAATGATGATGGGAACCCCGATCGGACCGTTGGGGCCGATGAGGCCGTACTGGCTGTTCAGCACGGCGTCGAGGAACAACGCGGGAGCCTGAAGCAGCGCCACGAGCTTGTTGGACGCGTTGGCGATGTAGGAGATCGTGTCCTGGAAAGCGATAAACGGTGTCCGAATTTGCAGGCCGATGGCCGGGATCACGTCGCTGATGATGGCCTGGGCGAGAACGGCAAGATTTTGAAGGTGGTCGGCGATCTCGCCCGGGATCTTGGCACCCTGGCCGGTCAACAGCTGTCCGGCGTAGATCAGCGGGTTGAGCACGAGCTGAGCGGCGACCGGAGCGATGAAGACCGGATTCGGCAATGGGAAGGTGCTGTTCAATCCGATGAACAGCCCGCCGAGCTGCACCACGCTGCTCACGGTGTTGGAGAGCAGATCAGACCACGCGTCGGTGAGCTGGACAGCTTGCGTGGAGATGGTCGCTGGCGAAAGGTCCAGCGCATGTAATTGGGGTGGCGTGGCGATGACCGGGGTCAGGGCCAGTGCGCCGGCGGTGGCCAATGCGGCTGCGATCACCATCGGGCGGCGAACAGCAAGTTCCATCAGGGCTTTTCTCCCTCGTAGGGGCGGCGTCGACGGGGCTTCGTCGGCTTCAATTCCTTGGCTGGGAATCCGCTGGGTATTACCTATACCGCAGCACTCAGCCACAGCATAGATATTTGCCACATCTATCTGTGGTGTTGACAGCTACCCGCGCTTGCTGCGCCCTTGGCCGGCGTTGTTGTCACTGGACTTGGTGGATGCCGCGGGCTTGCGCTTGCTGGCGGCCGTCGGCGTCGCCTTGGGCTTCGACCGGGCCGAGCCAGCCGTGCCCGACGGCGCGGTCACGGCTTTGGGTGTGGACACCTTCGAGGCCGCCGCACCGCTCGCCTTCTTGAACGGCAGCACGATGGTGGGCACCGGGGCGGCGATCGCCGAGGCCAGTGCATTGCGGATGAGGATCGGAAGCGAGATCGGACCGTAGAGGCCGAGGAGGCCGTACGTGCTGTTCAGTGCGGCGTCGAGGAACACCGCGGGAGCCTCGAGTAGGGCGACGAGTTTGTTGGTGGCGGTGGCGACGGAATTAATCGCCAGCTCGAGCGCGAGGAACGGTGCCTGGACTTGATAGCCGATGCCCGCGATCACATCGGCGGCAAGGGCCGGAACCAGATTGGTGAGGTTGTTGATGTGGTCGAGAATCTCGGCGGGGATGTCGGCGCCGTGGCCGGTGACCAACTGAATGCCATAGATCACCGGATTGAGCACCAACTGGGCGATGACCGGAGCGATGAAGACCGGATTGGGCAAGGGAACGAGCTGTTCAATCCGATGAACGTCGCGGCGATCTGCACCACGTTGGTCACGGAGTTGGTGACCAGATCGGACCACGCATCGGTGAGCTGGACCGCTTGGCTGGAGATGTGCGTCGCGGCGATGTTGTGCGGATGTAATCCGGGCGGTGCTGCAGTGATGGGTGAAAGTGCCAGCGCCCCAGCGGTTGTCAGGGTTGCGACGGCGATCATCGGGCGGCGGGCCGAGTGCTCCATCTGCGAGTTCCTTCTCGTTGTGGCGGCTCAGCCGCGCTTGCTGTGGCCCTGTCCGGTGTCGGTACCGGTCTTGGCCGATGCCGCCGGCTTGCGCTTGCTGCTGGCCGCCGACGACGGTGCCTTGGGCTTCGACCGAGCTGAGCCGGCGGTGCCCGACGGCGCGACGGTGATGGCCGATGCCTTGGGTCGCAACGCGGAAGCGCTCGCCGCCTTCTTGAACGGCAGAACGGCAGGAGGCGGCGTGAAGAGCTGTTGCGCCACGACGTTTCGGATGATGAACCCAAGGGCGATCGGGCCGTTGTAGCCGATGAGCCCGTATTGACCATTCAGGGCGCCATTCAGGAACACCGCGGGCGCTTCGAGCAATCCGATCAGGAGGTTGCTTGCGGTGGTGATGGATTCGACCGCTTGCTGGAGGGCGAAGAACGGATTCTGAATCTCCTTGACGATGGCCGGAGGCACATCCTTGCCGATGGCCTGGGCGACAAGGACGAGGTTATTGATGTGGGCAATGATCTCCGTCGGCACCTTGGCCCCCTCACCGGTCAACAGTTGCACCGCATAGGTCAGGGGGTTGACCACCACGAGTTGGGTGAGGATGGGTGCGATGAACATCGGATTCGGCAGGGGATAAGCGGGATTCGCCCCTACGGCCAACTGTCCCAACAGATACGCACTGATGAGGGTGTCGTTGAGCAGATCGAACCAGGCGTCGGTGAGCTGCACCTCCTGCGTCGAAACCCTGAGCGGTGAGATGCCGGCGGTGTGCAGGTCAGGCGGTGTCACCGTGATGGGTGAAAGTGCAAGCGCCCCAGCGGTGGTCAGGGCTGCGGCCGCGAGCATCGGGCGGCGGGCGGCACGTTCCATCGGATGTTTCTCCTTCGTAGAGACGGTGTTGGTGGGGTCGCGTCAGCCGCGCTTGCTGTGGCCCTGGCCGGAGCCCGCGCCCTTGGTGTCGGACTTGGATGATGTCGCCGGCTTGCGCTTGCCGCTGGCTGCCGACGACGGTGCCTTCGGCTTCGAGCGGGCCGAGCTCGCGGTGCCCGACGGCGCCGGCGTCTTCGGTGTAACTGCCGCAGCTGCAGTCGAATTGGGTGTCGAGGCCGCCGCCTTCTTGAACGGCAAGGTGATCGTGGGCAGTGGCGTGTAGATCGCTGCGGCGATCAGATTGCGGAAGATGAGCGGCAGTCCGATCGGGCCGGTGGGTCCGAGGATCCCGAACTGGTTGTTGAGAGCCAAGTTCAGGAAGACGGCCGGGGCTTGCGACAAGGCATACAGCACGTTGCCGCTGGTCGCGATGTAGTCGAACGTTTTCACGACCGCTTCGAGTTGCACTTTGATCTGCTGGAGGAGAACTCCCGGTATGGCGCTGACAGCCAGTTGGGCAATGTTCCCCAGCTGGGTCAGGTGCGCGCCGATCCACCCGGGTATCTGGCCGCCCTGGCCGCTCAGCAGCAGTCCGACGTAGGCCACCTGGGTGAGCACAAACTGAGTGGCGACCGGTGCGAGCGGGAAGGCCAGCGGCGGCAGCGGGTAGCTGTTGTTCAGGCCGAGCGTCATCGCCGCCAGGTCGCCCAGATTCGCGGTGGTGTCAGCGAACAAATCCGACCATGCGTCGGCGAGTTGTACCGCTTCGCTGGAGATGCGCGTCGGCGAGAGCGCGGCGTGCAATGCCGGCGGTGTGACGGTGACGGGGCTCAGGGCCAGCGCCCCGGCGGTGGCCAGGGCGGCGACGGCGAGCAGTGGGCGGCGATCGGCGTGGTCCATCGGAGGTTCTCCCTCGTGGGGCGGCGTCGACGACCTGGCTCGCCGGCTTCAATTCCGTTGCTGGGAATCCGCTGTGCATCAGGATGACAGCAGTGCCGCGTTGCCGCTTGAGAATTTGCCAGATCTTCACCCAAAGGGGTGACCGAGTGATTGCTCGCCGGCCACGTGCGGGTCGCTGCCAGCTAGTGACGGTTGCCGTGCCCGACACCGCCTGCGCCGTGACTGCTCGCTGTGGCCGAGTGCTTCCGGGCGCCGTTGGCCGTCGGCTTGGGCTTCGAGCGAGCCGAGGACGCTGTGGCCGATGATGCGGACACCTTCGCGCTGATCGCGGATTTCGGCGTCAACGCGGCAGCGCTGGGTACCTTGGCGGGCTGCAGGATGTGCGCGAGCCATGCCGGCAGCGGGGGATCGATGGCCTTGGCCAACACATTGCGGACGATGATCGGAAAGGCGATCGGCCCCTCCCCGCCGAGGAGTCCAGTGGTGGTGTTCAGGGCGAAATTCAGAAATACCGCGGGCGCTTCGAGCAATCCGATGAGCGGGTTTGTCGCGGTGCTGATCGACAGCAGGGCCTGTTGAACGGCGACAAACGGCGTCTTGATCCACAAGCTCAGGAGCTGTGGCAAGGCGGGAATGACTTCACCGAACACCTTCCCGACATTGGTCAGGTGGGTCGAGATCTCGCCGGGAATCTGGCCGGCCTGACCGGTGAACAGCTGGCCCAGGTAGATCAGCTGATTGAGAGCGAACTGGGTTGCGATCGGCGCCAGGAAGATCGTCGGATTCGGCAGCGGGACACCGTTCTCGGCCCCGACGAACAGCTTCACGATTTCGGTGACATTCGCCGCGGTGGCGGCGAACAGGTCCGACCAGGCGTCGGCGAGCTGGACAGGCTGGACCGAGATGTGCGTCGGCGAGAGGCTGGGTGTGTGCAGCTCGGGCGGCGCGAGAGCGACAGGCGTGAAAGCCAGCACTCCCGCAGCGGCCAATGCCGCGGCCGTGCGAAGGGGGCGACGAGCGTGTTCCATCACAGAGTGTCTCCCTCGTAGGGGCGGCGTCGACGAGGTTCGTCGGCTTCAATTCCGTGGGCTGGGAATCCGCCGTGAGTCAGCTTGGCAGCACCCGCACGATTATTTGCGGTTCTGTGCTGAATTGGTAAGGGAGACAGTTGCTCTCACGGCGAGTCTGTGAATCTCCTGCCAGGAGACTGTGATCCCCGACGGTTATCGTTTACCGCGGGCCACTCCGCGGTGTGCGCTGCCCTCTTTGGTTGCACCGGCCTTCTTGGCGCTCGCCGAGGCCGATGACGACGCCTTGGGCTTGGTCCGAGCCGAACCTGCCGTGCCCGACGGTGCGGTCACCGCAGCTCTGGGCGCCACGGTCGTCGCCGCTGCGCCGCTTGCCTTCTTGAACGGCAGCACGACGTTCGGCAGGGGAATTTCGATCGCCGTGGCCAACCGGTTGCGGATGAAGATCGGAACCGCGATCGGGCCGTTGAAGCCGATCAATCCGTATTGGCTGTTGAGCAACACATCGAGGAAAACGGCAGGAGCTTCGAGCAGCCCGATCAGCAGGTTGCTGCTGTTGGTGACCGTCTGCCAAGCCGCCGACAGTGCGCCAAGCGGCGTCCGCAGCTGATCGATGACGATGCCGGGAAGATCGTTGGCCAGCCCCTGACCGAGATTGGCGAGATTCGACAGGTGGGTGGCGATCGCCGTTGGGATCTGGGCGCCTTGACCGGTCAGCAGCGCGCCGAGGTAGACCAGCTGGTTGAGCGCGAACTGCGTCACGATCGGTGCAAGCGGGAAACCCGGATTCGGCAGTGGGGCACCGCTATCGAACCCGAGGAACAATCCAGCGAGCTGAACCGTGTTCTCGACGGTGTTGGTGAGCAAGTCGGACCACGCGTCGGTGAGCTGAACCGATTCGGTGGAGATGCGGGTGGCGACGACACTGGGCGCTCGCAGATCGGGGGGTGCAATCGCAAGCGGGGTCAGGGCCAGCGCCCCGACGGTGGTCAGCGCCGCGACGGTACGCATGGGACGGTTGGCGGTGAGTTCCATCAGGCTGTCCTCCGCTAACGCTTGCCGCGGCCCACGCCGTTGCGCGCGCTGCCGGCCTTGGCGGTGCCGGCCTTCTTGGCGCTTGCCGAAGCCGACGATGGCGTCTTGGGCTTGGACCGGGCCGAGTTCGCCGTGCCCGACGGGGCGGTCACCGTTGTGGCCTTGGGCGTCAGCGTCTTTGACGTCGCCGCCGCGCCGCCGGCCTTCTTGAACGGCAGCACAACCGTGGGCAGGGGAGTCTCGAGCGCCTTGGCGAACAGGTTCCGGACGATGATCCCGACTGCGACCGGGCCCGTGCCGCCCAACAGCCCGTACTGGCTGTTGATGGCGTAGTCGAGAAGAACGGCGGGTGCTTCGATCAGCCCGAGCAGCAGGTTCGCGCTATTGGCAATGGATTCGAGGGCCTGCTGGATGGCGAAGAACGGCGCCTGGATCTGTTGGAAGATGATCGGTGGCACCTGGGTGACGACGAGTTGGATCACGCCCAGCACTTGCGAGACATGAGTGGAGATCTCGGCCGGGATGTCGGCTCCCTGGCCGGTGAGCAGCTGCACGGTGTAGATCAGCGGGTTGAGCACCAGCTGTGTGGCGATCGGCGCGAGCGGAATGGTCGGGTTCGGCAAGGGCCAGGTGTTGTTTCCCCCGAGGAACAGCTGGCCGAGCACACCCACGTTGTTGAGGGTGTTGTTGAGCAGGTCGTACCAGGCGTCGGTGAGCTGAACGGCCTCGGTGGCGATGCGGGTTGCCGCGATGCTGGGTGCGTGCAGTTCCGGCGGCGCGATCGCGATGGGTGTCAGCGCGAGAGCCCCGACTGCGGTCAGGGCGGCGACGGAGCGCATGGAACGACGGGCGGCGAGTTCCATCAGGTCTTTCTCTTCCTCATGAGGGGCGGTGCCGGCGAGGCTCGTCGGCTTTTCTTCCCCACGGGGAATCCGCCGTGCACAGCTTTCCAGCTATTCACAGCGTGCGCACAGATATTTGCCAGCTTTTCGCAGAATTACCGGGCGTCGTGTTCGGCGAGCCCGCTCAGTGCCGCGGGCAGCTGGTCCACGTGCAGCACACCCAGCCGCTGGGTGGCACGGGTCAGGGCCACATACAGCTCCGCCGCACCGCGCGGCCCGTCGGCGAGAATGCGGTCGGGCTCCACCACCAGAACGGCGTCGAACTCCAGACCCTTGGTCTCCGACGGAGCGACGGCACCCGGCACGTCCGCCGGTCCGATCACGACACTGGTGCCCTCGTGAGCGGCTTCGGATGCCACGAATTCCTCGATGGCGGCCGTCAGGCCGTCGGCGGTTACGCGCCGCGACCAGGGTTGGATTCCGCAGGCGCGCACCGACTCCGGCGCCTGGACGTCAGGCGCGAACTCGGCGAGCAGTGCGGCGGCGATGGTCATGATCTCTGCGGGCGTGCGGTAGTTCACCGACAGCGATCGGTAGACCCAGCGGCCGGGGGTGTAGGGCTCCAGCATCTCGGCCCACGAGGTCGCCCCGGCCATCGAGCGGCGCTGCGCGAGATCGCCCACCACCGTGAAGGATCGGCTCGGGCAGCGGCGCATCAGCACCCGCCAGTCCATCTCCGAGAGCTCCTGGGCCTCGTCGACGACGACATGGCGGTAAGTCCAGTCCCGGTCAGCCGCAGCGCGCTCGGCGAGATCACGGGTGTCGCGTTCGAGGAAGCGCTCGGCGAGGTCTTCGGCGCCGATCAGGTCCTGGGCAAGCAGATGATCCTCGTCGTCCATCAAGTCCTCATGCGCGACCATGTTCTCCAAAACGCCTCTGGCATAGTCGGTTTCTTCCCTACGTGCCCGCTCGGCGGCATCGTCGGTGGCCTTGTCGCGGCCCAGCAGGTCGACCAGTTCGTCGAGCAGTGGCACATCCGACACCGTCCAGGCAGTCCCGTCTTCGCGCCACAGGGCCGGGTCCGCCCCCGCGGCGCGTAGCCGCTCGGCTGAGGTGTAGAGCTCGGCCAGCAGATCGTCTGGTTCGACGACCGGCCAGAGTTCGTCCAGGGCGGCGACGAACCGCTCGTTGTCGTCGAGATCGGCGGTCAGATCGGTGCGCACCTTCTCCCAGGCGTCGCGATTGTCGCGAGTCAGCCAGCCGCGACCGATCCGGGCGGTACCGCGCTCGGTCAGCACGTAGGTGACGATCTCTCGGAACACCGCACGAGCGGCGTTGTGCGGCAACCCGCTTGCGCGCGCTTCGTCGATGGCCCACTGCGCGGTGTCGGGGGCGATCTGCAGCGTGACATCGGCCAGCGGGATCTCCAGTGGCTCATCGGGCAGACGCTGGCGGTCGGCGATCGCCGCCGCGAGGACATCGAGCATGGCACGAGACCCCTTGATACGGGCGACATCCGGGGTGTCCTCGGCGGTGATATGACGTCCGGGCAGTAGATCGCCGACTGTCATGAACACCACCTCCGATTCACCCAGCGACGGCAGCACCCGTCCGATGTGATTCATGAACGCCTGGTTGGGCCCGACGACCAGCACCCCGTGGCGTTCGATCCGCTGCCGTTGGGTGTAGAGGAGGTACGCGACGCGGTGCAGGGCCACCACGGTCTTGCCGGTGCCGGGGCCGCCCTCGATCACCAGCACGCCCGGATGATCGAGCCGGATGATCTCGTCCTGCTCGGCCTGAATGGTGGCCACGATGTCGCGCATACCGGGACCGCGGGGCGCGTTGACCGCGGCCAGCAGGGCCGCGTCGCTGCTGAACGGACTGTCGTCGCCGGCATCGGGATCGGGAAGGCCGAAGACTTCGTCGGTGAAGTCGACCAGTCGTCGGCCGATGGAGTGGAACTGGCGACGGCGGCGCATGCCTTCGGAGTTGGCGGCGGTGGCGGTATAAAAGGCGCGGGCTGCAGGCGCCCGCCAGTCGAGCAGAAGCAGTTCGTGCTCGTTGTCCTCGTCGAAGATGCCGATCCGGCCGACGTAGAGCCGATCACCGGAAATCGCGTCCAGGCGTCCGAAACACAACCCCTGGTCGGCGATGTCCAACCGCGCCGCCGATTGCGCAAGCGCCCGCACCTCGGCGTCCCGGGCGACCAGAGTTCCGCCGTCCTGGAGGTCGATCGGACCTCCGAGTGCGGCACGGTACTGGGCCTTGACGCGGATGCGCTTGCCGTCGAGCCGTTCGTAGAGGCCGGTCACGTACTCCTGTTCAGATTCCAGTTCGTGCTCGTGCGCGTGCTTCGACATACCCCTCATTTCTGTGGCTCGTGTCCATCCTCGTCTACCCGCCAGACTGCGGCTGCGAATCGAACGCATGTTCGATATGCTCGGATGGGTGAGCTGGTTCAACGGGCCACCGAGCTGGTCGGAGATGGAGCGGGTGCTCAACGGCAAGCCGCGCCGCTCCGGCCTGTCGCTTGGGGAGCCGCACGCCGACGGCGGGGACAGCCCGGCCTGGTCGAGGCACCGGGAACCGTACGAAGCCCCCGGTGAGCGCTCGCTGCGCTCGGCCGTGCCCTACGCCGAGCTGCACGCGCATTCGGCCTACAGCTTCCTCGACGGAGCCAGCACCCCCGAAGAGCTCGTCGAAGAGGCAGCGCGGCTGGACCTGCGGGCGATCGCGCTGACCGATCACGACGGCCTCTACGGCGTGGTCCGCTTCGCCGAGGCGGCCAAGGAACTCGACATGCGCACCGTGTTCGGTGCCGAACTGTCGCTGAGTAATACCGCCCGCACCGAGGTGCCCGACCCGCCTGGTCCGCACCTGCTGGTGCTGGCCCGTGGCCCGGAGGGCTATCGCCGGCTGTCCCGGCAGCTGTCCGCCGCGCATCTGGCCGGTGGGGAGAAGGGCAAGCCGCGCTATGACTACGACGCGCTCACCGAGGCTGCCGGTGGGCATTGGCACATCCTCACCGGCTGTCGGAAAGGTCATGTCCGGCAGGCGCTTTCGGAGGGTGGTCCGGAGCAAGCCGCCGCGGCGCTGGCCGACCTGGTGGACCGCTTCGGCCGCGACCGGGTCAGTGTCGAACTCACCAGCCATGGCGATCCGCTCGACGACGAGCGCAACGCCGAATTGGCCGCGCTCGCACCGCGCTTCGGGGTCGGTGTCGTCGCCACCACCGCAGCCCATTTCGCCGAGCCGAGCCGGGGCCGGCTGGCCATGGCGATAGGGGCGATCCGGGCCCGCCAGTCGCTGGACGAAGCCGCCGGCTGGCTGGCCCCGTTGGGCGGTTCGCATCTGCGCTCTGGTGACGAGATGGCCCGGCTGTTCGCGCGCCATCCCGAAGCTGTCAGCGCCGCAGCCGATCTCGGTGAACAGTGCGCCTTCGGCCTGGCGCTGATCGCGCCGCAGCTGCCTCCGTTCGATGTACCAGACGGGCACACCGAGGACAGCTGGCTGCGTGAACTGGTGATGGTCGGTGCGGCCCAGCGCTACGGACCGCGCGCCGGCGCTCCGGAGGCCTACGCCCAGATCGAACGTGAACTCGACATCATCGCCAGGCTGACGTTCCCGGGCTATTTCCTGGTGGTCCACGACATCACCCGGTTCTGCCGGGAGAACGACATCCTGTGTCAGGGAAGGGGATCGGCAGCCAACTCCGCGGTCTGCTACGCGCTGGGCGTCACCGCCGTCGACCCGATCGCCAATGAACTGCTCTTCGAACGGTTCCTCTCTCCGGCCCGCGACGGGCCGCCTGATATCGACATCGACATCGAATCGGACCTTCGGGAGAAGGCCATCCAGTACGTCTACGACCGCTACGGCCGCGACTATGCCGCGCAGGTCGCCAACGTCATCACCTACCGGGGCAAGAGTGCGGTGCGCGACATGGCCCGCGCACTCGGCTTCTCCCAGGGCCAGCAGGACGCCTGGAGCAAGCAGATCAGCCACTGGCACTCCGGGGCTGACTCGCCGGACGTCGAGGGCATCCCCGAACCGGTGGTCGACCTGGCAGTCCAGATCAAGAATCTGCCGCGGCACATGGGCATCCACTCCGGCGGCATGGTGATCTGTGACCGGCCGATCGCCGACGTGTGCCCGGTGGAGTGGGCGCGCATGGAGAACCGCAGCGTCCTGCAATGGGACAAAGATGACTGTGCGGCAATCGGTTTGGTGAAGTTCGACATGCTCGGTCTCGGCATGCTCTCGGCGCTGCACTATGTCATCGACCTGGTCGCCGAGCACAAGGGCATCAAGGTCGATCTGGCCAAGCTGGATCTGTCCGAGCCGGCGGTCTACGAGATGCTGCAGAAGGCCGATTCGGTCGGGGTGTTCCAGGTGGAGTCGCGCGCCCAGATGGCCACCCTGCCGCGGCTGAAGCCACGAGTGTTCTACGACCTGGTGGTGGAGGTGGCGCTGATCCGCCCCGGGCCGATCCAGGGTGGCTCGGTGCATCCGTACATCAAGCGGCGCAACGGACTGGAGCCCGTCACCTATGACCATCCGTCCATGGAACCCGCGCTGCGAAAGACGTTGGGGGTGCCGCTGTTCCAGGAGCAGCTCATGCAGCTGGCGGTGGACTGCGCAGGCTTCTCGGCGGCCGAGGCCGACCAGCTGCGCCGGGCCATGGGGTCCAAGCGCTCGACCGAGAAGATGCGGCGGCTGCGCGACCGGTTCTACGCCGGGATGGCGCAACGCCACGGCATCACCGGCGATGTCGCCCACCGGATCTACGACAAGTTGGAAGCTTTCGCCAATTTCGGCTTCCCGGAGAGTCATTCGCTGAGCTTCGCCTCGCTGGTGTACTACTCCTCGTGGTTCAAGCTGCACCAC
The DNA here is from genome assembly GCA_004362315.1 of Mycobacterium sp. BK086. Lineage (GTDB taxonomy): Bacteria > Actinomycetota > Actinomycetes > Mycobacteriales > Mycobacteriaceae > Mycobacterium. The sequence goes on along the minus strand of SNWL01000003.1, from coordinate 1,791,982 downwards.
CCGGCGGCGTTCTGCGCCGCGCTGCTGCGCGCTCAGCCGATGGGCTTCTACTCGCCGCAGTCGCTGGTCGCCGACGCCCGCAGGCATGGCGTCGAGGTGCATGGTCCCGATGTCAATGCCAGCCTGGCGTACCCGACCCTGGAGAACTCCGGGCTTGACGTCCGGCTGGGGCTTGGCGCTGTGCGCCATATCGGCGACGAACTGGCTCAGTGCATCGTCGACGAGCGTGACGCCAAAGGGCCGTTCACCTCACTGCTGGATTTGACTGGGCGGGTGCAGCTTTCGGTTCCGCAAACCGAGGCGCTGGCCACCGCCGGGGCGCTGGGCTGCTTTTCGATCACCCGCCGGGAGGGGCTGTGGGCGGCGGGAGCGGCGGCCACTCAGCGAGCTGACCGGCTACCCGGTGTCGGCTCGTCGTCGCATGTGCCTGCCCTGCCCGGCATGACCGAGGTGGAATTGGCGGCTGCCGACGTGTGGGCCACCGGCATCTCGCCGGACAGCTATCCGACCCAGTTCCTGCGGGAAGACCTCGACGCGATGGGGGTGCTCCCGGCCGATCGGCTGCTGGACGTGCCGGATGGCAGTCGGGTGCTGATCGCCGGTGCGGTGACGCATCGGCAACGTCCGGCTACCGCGCAGGGGGTGACGTTCATGAACATCGAGGACGAGACCGGCATGGTCAATGTGCTGTGTACGCCGGGGGTGTGGACCCGGCATCGCAAACTGGCCCAGACCGCCTCGGCCCTGCTGATCCGCGGGCAGGTGCAAAACGCCACGGGGGCAGTGACGGTGATGGCCGAACGGATGGGCCCAATCACCCTGAAGGTAGGCTCCCGCTCGCGGGACTTCCGGTGAGCTAATCCTTTTCGTCGTCTTTGGGGAGGAAGCGTTCGGGGTGATGGAAGTCGTTGGTGCCGCCGATGAGCGGTACATCGGGTGGCGGGATCCATTCGGTGTGGCCGCCTGCGAGTTGGCGGGTGGCCCACCCGTCGTTCTCGACCAGGAGATTGTCGCATTTGCAGGCGAGGGTGAGGTCGTCGATGTCGGTGGCGCCGCCGTGCTTCCAGTCTTTGGCGGCGTGATGGACTTGAGTGTTGTAGCCGTTGACGGTGCACCCCGGTGCGGTGCAGCCACGATACTTGGCCAGCAACATGATTCGCTGATCTGCGGACGCCAACCGCTTGCTGCGGCCCAGCCACAGCGACTGGCCGCTCACGCCGTCGAACACCGCCAGATAGTTATACGACGGCACCGCTGCCCGGATCAGATCCGTCATCGGGACCAGCGTTCCGCCGGCGGTGACGGCGTGTCCGGCGCCGTTCTGGAGGTCTTGCAGCGTGGTGGTGACGATCATGGTGACCGGAAGTCCGTTGTGCTGGCCCAGTTTCGGATCGCCAAGGCGGCTGCCCACTAACTCTGTCAACGCGTCATGCTGGCGTTGGGCATGACTGCGCAGATCTTCGGGCTGCGGTGCGGCGAATTTCGCGAACCACGCATCCAGCTGGGCCCGCAGCAGTGGATCAGCGATCAGCTTTCCGACACTCATGCCGTCAGGTCGTTGACCCCCGCACCACTGGAAGCCGCGCTTGCGGGCCCGGTCCTCCTCGGAGAACTTTCCGTCGGGGTTGAGGTGAGTGGCCAGCCGGTCGGCGATCTTCTCCAGCTGATCGGGCCGCATGGTCTGAGCGTGCTGAGCCAAGGTGCGCTCGGCCTTCTCGATCTCCACCGGCCCAACATGATCGGGTAGCTCGCGAAAGAACTTCTGGATGACCCGCACATGCTCACCATCGAGGCGCCCGGTCTCCCATGCCTTGGCAGTCTCGGGCAACGGCGGCGCGAGAGTCTCGCCGGTCAATGTGGTGCGCGGAGTCAACTGCTCGGCGTCACGGACCCGGCGCTTGGCAGCCGCCCGGCTAATCCGTAACACGTCAGCCAACACAATCGGGATCGGTGGGCAGCCCTCGTAGCGCTCCAGGTGGGTGATCTGATCGTGCGAGATCGCGATCTGTCGGCGCATTGCGGTTTCTAGCCGCTCGATGGCCGCGAACCGCTCCGGAGCGGGCTGATCTTCGATATCAGCGGCACCCAGTAGTTCGACCGCGGCGTCGAGTGCATCCAGTGCCGCATCGATCGAACCCATGTATCGAACACTAGTTCGAACAACCGACAAAAAGAGACTTCGGAATCAAATCTGTGGATGAATCCGAGACTGTGGATAAACGCGGCTGCGGGCATGGCGGCCGACGTCGACCGTCCACCGGACTGCGTTGGTGGCCAATCGGATTCGTGCTTCGAGCCAACTACTCCGTCGGCGTCGTCCACACCTTGTCGATGCTGATCCGCAGCCGCAGGTTGTATCCGCCCATCGAATCGGTCAACCCGGCTTGATCTGACTGCGCACCGTATTTCGCCCAGAACGCCGCGTCGTCACGCGGGTCGGCATCCTCGCTGTCGACGGTGGCGGGACCTCCCACGACGATGATGCCGCCGCCGTCGCCGCTCGAGTCCAGATTCAGGCTGACTCGCGGATGCGAGCCGATGTGGCGCACCTTGGCCGAGCCGGGGGCGGTGTAGATGAGGACGTCGGTGCCGTCGAAGAAGAACCACACCAACTTGGGTACCGGTTGGCCGGATTTGGCGACTGTGGTCAACCAGCCGAAGTTGTCGCCGACAAGCCGATCGCGCACCTCTTGACTCAGTTCGATTGCCATGGCCCCGAATGTAGTCTCAGCCCATGACACTCGATCTGACCGTTGATGAACTCCTGACCTCCACCCGATCGGTTCGCAAGCGGCTCGACTTCGACCGGCCGGTGCCGCGTGAGGTGCTGATGGAGTGTCTGGATCTGGCGCTGCAGGCGCCCACCGGATCCAATGCCCAAGGCTGGCAGTGGGTCTTCGTCGAAGACCCCGCCAAGAAGAAGGCACTGGCCGATATCTACCGCGCCAACGCCACGCCGTACCTCGATCTGCCCAAGCCGGTCCGCGGCGATATGCGCGACGGCCAGATGGATGCGGTGCTGGATTCGGCCAAGTACCTGAACCAGAACCTCGAGAAGGCTCCGGTGTTCCTGATCCCGTGCCTGGAGGGCCGCCCCGACGGCGCACCGGCCGGGATGAGTGCGTCGTACTGGGGCTCGCTGCTGCCCGCCGTCTGGAGCTTCATGCTCGCCCTGCGCTCGCGCGGTCTGGGCTCGGCGTACACGACACTGCATCTCATCGGCGACGGCGAGAAGCAGGCCGCCGAGATCCTCGGCATTCCCTACGAGCAGTACGCCCAGGGCGGGCTGTGGCCGATCGCTTACACGAAGGGCACCGAATTCAAGCCCGCCAAGCGGCTGCCCGCCGAGCAGCTGACCCATTGGGACACCTGGTAATCAGACCGCTCCGGAAAACCCGACCTGCCGCCACGCCTCATAGGCGGCCACCGCGGCGGCGTTGGACAGATTCAGTGACCGCCGGCCCGGCAGCATCGGGATCCGCACCCGCTCGGTGATGTGCGGGTCGGCCAGCGTCGCGTCGTCCAACCCCGTCGGCTCCGGACCGAACAGCAGCACATCGCCGGGCCGATAGGCGATCTCGGCGAACGACCGCGTCGCGTGCGCGGTGAACGCGAACACCCGCGCGTCGCCGACCGCTTCCCACGCGTCATGAAGACTGGCGTGCACCGTCACCCACGCCAGATCGTGATAGTCGAGCCCGGCGCGGCGCAGCTTCGGTTCGGACAGGTCGAAACCCAACGGCTCGACCAGATGCAGTTCGCATCCGGTCGCGGCCACCATTCGGATCGCGTTGCCGGTGTTCGGCGCGATCCGCGGCGAATTGAACATCACTTTGAACACAACGCCCACCCTCCGGGTACGCGGATAATGGTGACATGGTCGAGACGAGCATCTGGATGCGGAAGGTCGAGGCCGATCCCGGGCATTCGCAGTGGTACATCGAGCGTTTCCGCGCCATGGCCAGTGCCGGTGACGATCTTGCCGGCGAGGCTCGCTTCATCGATGCGGTGGCTCCCCGCGGCGCGCGCATTCTCGACGCCGGCTGCGGCCCGGGCCGGGTGGGCGGATATCTGGCCTCGGTCGGTCACCAGGTGGTCGGCGTCGATGTCGACCCGGCGCTCATCGAGGCGGCCGAGCAGGATCATCCCGGTCCGCGGTGGCTCGTCGGTGACCTGGCCGAGCTCGACCTGCCCGCGCGGGGCATCGACGAACCGTTCGACGTCATCGTCTCGGCCGGCAATGTCATGACGTTTCTCGCCCCGAGTACCCGCGTCCGGGTGCTCTCCCGGTTGCGCGCCCACCTCGCGAGCGACGGCCGAGTGGTGATCGGTTTCGGTGCCGGCCGCGACTACGAATTCGGGCAGTTTTTTGACGACGTCGCCGACGCCGGATTCGCACCCGATCTGTTGCTGTCGACCTGGGATGTGCGGCCGTTTAGCGACGACTCCGACTTTCTCGTCGCACTTCTCCGCCCGGCATAGCAGTTGTGCCGCAGCACAATTTGCTCGACACCCCAATAGGCCAAATGCCATGGTCGGCCCCGTATCTCTCTGTTCAGTAACGACTCTGGAGAAGCTGGGCAATCGCTGTCATACTCGACGAATTGCCAGGGGTTATGCGCAGCTCCGTTGTGGTCAACACGGGCAGCGATGACCAGGAAGTCTCCGATGAATCAGATTCAACAGTCGACACCCGTGCCGTCGAAGCGGCCGTCGCGGTGGTCGCTGCGCAATTGGCCGGTACGCGGCAAAGTGTTTGCGATCGTGGCAATTCCGCTGGCGCTGGCGATCGCGTTCGCCGGCGCCGGAATCTGGGCTGAGGTCGACTCGGCGCGGGATCTGCAGGTGGCTGCCGATCGGGTCGAGATGATCCCGGTGATCGAGAGCTATGTGAGCGCGGTCGAAGGGGTCCTGCTGGCCTACAGCACCGGCGGGGATACCCAGGAGAAAGCAAACACATTCGACAAGGCCAAGGCCACGCTGCAGAACAAGCTGAACTCCACCGACGTCGCCGCAGACGTCCGCACCGGCGTGACCAGCCTGCTGACCAGTGGTCAGCAGCTCATCGGCGCGCTGTCGGCCAACACCATCGGACTGCGCGAGCGGATCACCACCTATGCGCCGATCCTGCTGACCGCCGAGGACGCCATCAACGGGTCGGTGCGTCTGGACGACGAGAAGCTCCGCATGGAGACCCAGGGGTTGAGCCGCGCTGTCGGTGCCCGTGGCCAGATGCTGATGCAGCAGCTGCTCGTCGAGCAGGGCGGTGACTTGGCCGAGCCGGAACTGCGCACCTCGATGATCACCCTGGCCGGCACCGAGCCGTCGACATTGTTCGGCATGAGCCAGGTGCTCGGCGTCGGCTCCCAGGACACCGCAAAACTGCAGAGTGAGATGGTCCGGCGGATGGGCATCATGTCCAACCCGGATGCCGTGTTGGTCGGCAACGCCGATCTGCGGGAGTCCATGCAGGCCACCGACACCATCGCCGCGCAGGTCATCAAGACCACCACCGCGCAGGTGACCTCGGCCGTTCAACAGCAGGCCTCCGAACGGCGCACCGCCGTCATCCGCGACTCTCTGCTGGTGTCGGCGGCGTTCCTCGTCGCGCTGCTGGTGGTGTTCCTGGTGGCGCGGTCGCTGGTCCGGCCGCTGCGCATCCTGCGCGATGGCGCCCTGCGGGTCGCGCACACCGATCTCGAGCAGGGCATCGCCCGGGTGCGGGCCGGTGACGAACGCGAGCCTGAACCGCTGCCGGTCCACACCACCGAGGAGATCGGCCAGGTCGCGCATGCCGTCGACGAGCTACACGCCCAGGCGCTGCTGCTGGCCGGTGACGAAGCTCGGCTGCGACTGGTGATCAACGAGATGTTCGAGACGATGTCGCGGCGCAACCGCTCACTGGTCGACCAGCAGCTCGCGCTCATCGACCGGCTGGAGAAAAGCGAAGACGATCCCGAGCGGCTGGAGAACCTGTTCCGGCTCGACCACCTCGCCACCCGGATGCGACGGATCGGCTCCAACCTGCTGGTGCTCGCCGGTGCGCAGGTGTCCCGTGACCACCGCGAGTCGCTGCCCTTGGCCAGCGCGGTCAGCGCCGCGGTCTCCGAGGTCGAGGAATACAAGCGGGTGGAGATCGGCGAGGTGCCGGACTCGGCGCTGGTGGGCCGGGTCTCCGCCGACGCCGTGCACATGCTGGCCGAGCTGATCGACAACGCCCTGCGCTACTCGCCGCCCATCTCTCCGGTGCGGGTCAGCGCGGAGCACACCAGCAATGCCGGGGTGCTCATCGAGGTGCACGACGACGGTATCGGCATGACCGACAGCGACCTGCGGATCGCCAATATGCGGCTGCACTCCGGCGGTGAGGTCAGCCAGGACAACACCCGGCACATGGGCCTGTTCGTCGTCGGCCGGTTGGCGCACATGCACGGGATGGCTGTGCGGCTGCGTAACGCGGTGGAGGGGGAGCCGTCCTCAGGGACCACCGCCGAGCTCTTCATTCCGCCGAAGCTGCTCGAGCACGGCGAGCCGATCGGCGCCGACGCACGCCGCTACGACGCCCCCGCGGACGCTGCCGTCCAGGATGACGTCTACGCCGAGGCCTTCCCCGCGGTGGTCGCGCCGACCGAGGTCGACGAGAGCGGCCTGCCGCGGCGCTCGCCGGGCTCCAGCGGAATCACCGGTGCGCCTGCGCGAGAAGAACCGGAACCGCAGCCGTCGCAGTGGTTCGCGCACGCCGACGAACCCGCCCCTGCGCGGGCGCACCCGTCGGATACCGCGCCGTTCTTCATGTCTCGTGCCCGCGCGGACCAGGCGCGTGAGGAGAACCTCGACGTCAGTGACATGGATGTGCTTGCCGCCGAGATGTCGGCGCCGGAAGCCGAGGACACCGACACCGACTACATCTATCAGAAGATGCTGAACGAGATCATGGTCGACCCGCACACGCTGGTGGTGCCTCAGGACTGGAAGTCGGTGTGGGACAACGGCTGGGAGACGGCAGCCGAGGTGGAGAACGTCCCGGTGCAGGAGCACACCGAGCACGGTCTTCCGGTTCGTGACCCCGGTGCCCGGCTGGTGCCCGGCGCGGCGGAACCGGAACCGGCCCCGGCGCCTGATCTCCCGCAGCGTGATCCCGAGGCGGTGCGGGCGTCGTTCAGCAGCCACTTCGGCGGCGTGCGGGCCGCGCGTTCCGATATCCAGACCGGGTCGGTAGAGAACGGACAAGATCGCCAATGACGTATCCGCCACGGCCGTCGAACAATTCACTGGATTGGTTGGTGTCCAATTTCGCCCGTGACGTGCCCGGCGTCTCGCATGCGGTGCTGGTGTCGGTCGATGGCCTGCTGATCGCGGCCAGCGAGCAGCTCCCGCGCGAGCGCGCCGAGCAACTGGCCGCGGTGACCTCGGGGTTGGCCAGCCTGGCCGCCGGTGCGGCCCAGCTCTTCGAAGCCGGTCAGGTGTTGCAATCGGTGGTCGAGATGGCGGGCGGCTACCTGTTGGTGATGCGGGTGGGTGACGGCTCGCACCTGGCCACGCTGGCCGCACCTACCTGCGATATCGGCCAAATCGGTTATGAGATGGCCGTTTTGGTAGAGCGGGTGGGCAACGTCGTCTCCTCGTCCCGGCGCACGTGACCGGGCCCGCCGAGGCGAATCTGGTTCGCCCCTACACACTCACCGCGGGGCGCACCGACACGACCGTAGACCTTCCCGTCGAAGCACCGATCCTGACGTTGCCGTCAGCGTCGGACCACCACTGGCCCTCCGGCGACGTGCGCGGGCGGATCTGCATGCTGTGTACCGACAGCCCGTCGGTGGCCGAAATCTCGGCAACCCTTGAGCTTCCGCTGGGTGTCGCGCGCGTCCTCGTCGGTGACCTCGTGACGGCGGGCTATCTTCGGGTACAGACCACTTTGACCGACAGCTCGACGCCGGACGAGCGTCGCGACCTGATAGGAAGGACCCTTCGTGGCCTCCGAGCCCTCTGAGGGACGGGCATCCGCCTCGACGAAGATCGTCGTCGCGGGTGGGTTCGGCGCTGGCAAGACCACATTCGTCGGGGCGGTGTCGGAGATCATGCCGCTGCGCACCGAAGCGATGGTCACCGACGCATCCACCGCGGTCGACGCGCTGGAAGCCACCCCGGGCAAGACGACCACGACGGTGGCGATGGACTTCGGCCGGATCACCCTCGATGAGGATCTGGTGCTCTACCTGTTCGGCACCCCGGGGCAGCGCCGGTTCTGGTTCATGTGGGACGACCTGGTGCGCGGCGCGATCGGGGCCATCATCCTGGTCGATGTGCGCAGGCTGCAGGACAGCTTCGCCGCTGTCGATTTCTTCGAGCACCGCAAGATGCCATTCCTGGTCGCGGTCAACGAATTCGACGGAGCACCAAGGTATCCCACCGATGAGGTGCGCCGGGCGCTGACACTGCCGGAGACGACGCCGGTGATCACGCTCGACGCCAGGGACCGCAAGTCGGCCACCGATGCGCTGATCGCGATCAGCGAGTACGCGCTGGCGCGGCTGTAGTGCAGCACTGGATCGACCGCGAATTCACCGGCGAAGATTTTCGCGACGAGGATCTCTCCGGCCTGCAGACCGAGCGGGTGGTGTTCACCGAGTGCGACTTCGGCGGCGCGAACCTGTCGGAGTCGACGCATCTGGGGACAGCGTTCCGCAATTGCCGGTTCCTGCGGACCACGCTGTGGCACAGCACCTTCCGCAATTGCAGCATGCTGGGCTCGACCTTCGAGAACTGCCGGCTACGTCCGATCGTCTTCGACGAGGTCGACTTCACGCTCGCTGTCCTCGGCGGTGCGGACCTGCGCGAGGTGGACATGTCGGGGTCTCGGTTGCGCGAAACCAGTTTAGTGCAAGCCGATTTGCGTAAGGCCGTGCTGCGCGGAGCCGATCTGACCGGTGCCCGCACCAACGGGTTACGCCTCGAGCAGGCCGATCTGCGCGCCGCGCGGATCGACCCGACCCTGTGGACCACGGCGGCCTGCCGGGGCGCGCGCATCGACGTCGCGCAGGCACTGGCGTTCGCGGCCGCGCACGGCCTCGACGTCAGCGGCGACTAACCCGCGTCACTTGGCAAAGTGCAGGTATGCCGCTAGTGCGATGACGAACAGCACCAGCATCACTTCGAGGAATACCTTCGCCTTGTTGATTCGCGTCCGTCGCTCGACCCGCCCGGATGCAATGTCATCGTGGACCAACGCGCTCAGACCGAATTGCGTGACGAGCGAGAGCCAGTCCGCGTCCGCCAGTTCATGGGTGACTCGCTTTTCGTTCGGTACCCGGTCACGCCAGCGATACCGGTACATGTCGTCGCCCCAGGCTGATCCCAGCGACCGCGCACCAATGCTGATCGGTTGCAGTTCAGGAATGTCCAGAATCACGAGAGGCTGTGTGCCGTTGAGGGATTCCAAGCGCATGTATTGATATTTGGCCGGCGTTGCCGTCACCTGTGCAACCGCGGCCGAGGCAACCAACTCGTTGGTGTCCGAATCGCTCAACGTGATGGCGCCGCCATCTCCGATGTCCAGGACAAGCGGCGGCGTGGGTTTGCGTTGCATCCACCCTGCGGAGGTGGGCGTAGCCGGGACCAGCTCGAAGCGCATGGGCCAGACACTAGCAACGCCCCGCGGCTACCGATCCCGAAAAAGTACTACTTCCAGACCAGCAGATCCTCGACGCCGTTGTTGTAGACCACCGAGGTCGGCGCGGGTCCGGTCACGTCGAAGTACAGCTTGCCCCAGGCAGAATCACCCGGCAGCAGCGTCCCGCCCGGGATCCCCGTCGGCGTGGCGGCCTGCCACAGCGCCGGGTAGTTGGCGCCGTTCGCGGCGCGCGCGTTGAAGTCCGGAATGATCGGCGTCACGCCACCTTTGGCGGCGCGGACCTTGGCCGTGGCCTCCCACAGCTTGCCCGCCAACGGGTAGCCGGGGATGGTGTCGGTGCTCGGCTTCAGATCGCTGACCTTCCAGACCGTGATGGAAGCGCCGCCGTTGTCGACCAGGTGGTTCCAGCCGCCGAATTTGTCGACGCTGGGATCGGCTGCCGCGGTGGGGGCGAGCACGACCGACAGGCCCACTGCTGCGGCCAGCGCCGCCGCTTTCATCCTCATGCGCCGAAACGCTATGGACGTCGGATGAACAGCAGTCAACCGCGACGCGAATTCCAGTTGCGCTGCACCTCAACGGGAGCTGGCTTAGCTCAAGCGCTCTTCAGCCGGATCTTCCACCGCACGAGGCTCAAATACCCGACGCACAGCGCGCCCAGCATTCCCATGTTGAACCACCACGCCGACGCGGTGTGATGCCAATGCGCGTCCTTGGGCGTCAGCGGGCCGGGCACCAACTTGATCAGATCGATCGTCGACGCCGACGCCGCAAAGCCCCAGCGGGCCGGGGTGATCCACGACAACTGGTCGAGCACCAGGCGGCCGGTCACCGGGATCATGCCGCCGGAGAACACCAGCTGACTCATGACGGCGACCACCAGCAGCGGCATGATCTGCTCGTTGGATTTGGCCAGTGCCGACAACGCAAGACCCACCATCGCCGCGGTGACGGTGGTCGCGGCCATCACCACGAACAGCTCCAGTGTCGGGCTCAGGAATGTCAGTGACCCCTGCGTCGGCCCGCCCTTGCCCGCGATCGTGATCGCCGTGACGATCGTCGACTGCACGATCGCGAACACGGCATAGATGCAGACCTTCGCCAGCAGGTAGGCCGTGGTCGACAACCCGACGGCCTGTTCTCGACGGAAGATCGGCCGCTCGCCGATCAGGTCACGCACCGTCAGTGCGGTTCCCATGAAGATCGCGCCGACGTTGAGCAGCACCAGAATCTGGCCCGGCTCGTTGGGGGCATCGCCCATCGGATCGGGCACCCCGAAGCCGACGGTGCCCGGCACCGACAGCGACAGCACACCCATGATGAACGGCAGCAGCGCCAGGAAGATGAAATAGCCCCGGTCGGACACGATCAGCCGCATCTGACGACGCGCGATCGTCGAGAACTGCCGGAACAGGCTGGTATGCGTGGGCTCGCCCATGTTCGACGGCGCCTCTTGCGGCGGCGGTGGGGGAGTCGGCCCGGTCTGCGCGAGGTAGCGGTGATGGGCGGCGTCGGGATCACCGGCGACCGAGCTGAAGATGTCGGCCCAGTTGGTGGTGCCCATCGCCGGACCGATCTGGCTCGGCGGACCGCAGAACGCGGTCTTGCCGCCCGGTGCCAGCAGCAGCACCTGATCGCACACATCGAGATACGTCAGCGAGTGCGTGACGACCAGTACCACGCGGCCGGCGTCGGCCAGCTGGCGCAGCATCGTCATGACCTGACGGTCCAGTGCCGGGTCCAGACCGGACGTCGGCTCGTCAAGGATCAGCAGCGACGGGCCGGTCAGCAGCTCCAGGGCCACCGACGCGCGCTTGCGCTGCCCGCCGGACAGCTTGTCCACCCGGGTGTTCGCGTGCTTGGTCATCTCCAGCTCGGACAGCACCTGGGCGACCACCTGCTGGCGGTCCTCCTTGGTGGTATCCGGCGGCAGCCGCAATTCGGCGGCGTACATGAGCGCCTGGTTGACGGTCAGCTGGCCGTGCACGACGTCGTCCTGCGGCACCATGCCGATCCGGGAGCGCAGCGAGGCGTACTCGGCGTGGATGTTGTGACCCTCGAAAGCGACTGTGCCGCTTGTGGGATGGGTGTAGCCGGCGACCAGCCGCGCGAACGTCGACTTGCCCGCGCCGGACGGGCCGATCACCGCGGTCAGGGTGCCGGGGCGCGCCGTCAGCGAGATGTTGTCCAGCAGCGTCTTGTTGTTCTCGATCGTCCACGTCACCGCGCGGACGTCCAGACCGCCGGTGGCGGTGGCCGCCTCGGTCTCGGTGCGCCGGGCCAGGGTGCCGCCGGCGAAGACGAGGTCGACGTTGCCGATTGTGACGGTGTCGCCGTCGTTCAGCATCGCGGTGTCGACGCGAGTGCCGTTGACGAACGTGCCGTTGATACTGCGGTTGTCGACGATCTCCGTGCCGCCCGGGGTGGGGATCAGCGTCGCGTGATGGCGTGAGGCCAGCACGTCGGGGATGACGATGTCGTTGTCGGTCGCGCGGCCGATCTTGATGCCGCCGGGCGGTACCTCGCTGGGCGCGCCCGGACGCAGGATCTTGAGCATCGACGTCGCGAGGTTCGACCCGGCGGGTTTGTCGCCGCCGACGGCCGGACGCATCTGGGTCGGCGCCGCCGCCGGGATGGCTCCCGTCGGCGGGTGGTACGTCGGCTGCGCGCGCTGTGCAGGCGCCTGCTGCCACGCTCCGGCGGTCGCCGGGCCGCGGGTCGGCTGCGCCGGCCACGACGGTGAGGACAGCGGCGCGGCCAGGCGCACCGAAGAGGTCTGCGGCGGACGCCCCACCGACCCCTGGGCGCGGCCGAGTCCGAAGCTGAGCGGCGGCCCGTCGGGGTTGCCGACGTTCAGCGTCATACCGTCGCTGATATCGACGGACGGCATCCGGCGGCCATTGACGAACATGCCGTTGAGCGAGCCGTTGTCGACGGCCATCCAGCGACCATGGTCAAAGCGCAACACCAGGTGAGCGCGGGATATCAAGGGGTGGGCGATTCGCACGTCGGCGCGCAGATCGCGGCCGACCACAACGTCATGGCCTGCGGCGAAGGTGCGCTCCGACCCGTCGTACCGAACTGTCAGAACGGGCGCGGCTGGTCGAGTCATCGCCACTAACTCTATCGGTAGAGGCGCCGTCGGCCCGTCATGCCGGACCGCCGGTCACCACACAAAGCGTCCGCGAGTAGATGGTCGGCATGCATTTGTTGCAGTGCGTGCACAGCGACTGCACAGAATGTGCTTCGCCGTCTGCCTGAATGCGATTGAGCAGATCCGGCTCGGCCAGCAGGGCCCGGCCCATCGCCACGAATTCGAATCCCTCGGCCATCGCGCGGTCCATCGATTCGCGGTTGGTGATGCCGCCGAGCAGGATCAGCGGCATCGACAGCTCCTTGCGGAACTGTTCGGCGTCGCGCAGCAGGTAGGTGTCCCGGTAGGGGTACTCCCGCATGAATTTCTTGCCGGTCATGCGCATGCCCCAGTTCAGCGGCCATTTCTGCGCGGCGGCGAATTCCTTGACCGGGGCGTCCCCGCGGAACAGGTACATCGGGTTGAGCAGCGAACTGCCGGCGGTGAGTTCGATGGCGTCCAGGCCACCGTCTTCCTCGAGCCACTTCGCGGTCTGCAGCGCTTCTTCGATCTGGATCGAGCCGCGCACCCCGTCGGCCATGTTGAGCTTGGCGGTCACCGCGATCGGGGCCGGGCCGAGTCGCTCGACCTCGCGGCGCACCGCCAGCACGATGCCCCGCGCCACCTTGGCCCGGTTCTCCAGCGAGCCGCCGAACTCGTCGGTGCGCCGGTTGATCATCGGGGACAGGAACGAGCTGGCCAGATAGTTGTGGCCGAGATGGATCTCGACGGCATCGAAACCGGAGTCGATGGCGAACCGGGCCGCCGAGGCGTGGGCGGCGATGACGTCGTTGATGTCGTCTTTGCTGGCGTGCTTGGCGAACTTCATGGACAGCGGGTTGAAGAAGCGGACCGGGGCCAGGGCGGTGGCCTTGTTCGAGCGGGCATTGGCCACCGGGCCGGCGTGGCCGATCTGCGCGCTGATCTTGGCGCCCTCGGCGTGCACGGCGTCGGCGAGGCGCTGCAGGCCGGGGACGGCTGCCGGGCGCATCCAGATCTGCCCGCCGTTGGTGCGGCCGCCCTGGCTCACGGCGGTGTAGGCGACCGTGGTCATGCCGATACCGCCGGCGGCGATGGCGCGGTGGAACGCGATCAGGTCATCGGAGACGACGTCGTCGGGCGTCCGGGCCTCGAAGGTGGCCGACTTGATGGTCCGGTTGCGCAGGGTGATGGGGCCGAGTTTCGCCGGGCTGAACACATCTGGCGCACTGTTCATAACCGCAGCTGACCACGCGGTACGCGATGCTGTCAACGACAGCTCCCGGTGCGATGGAACAATGTGGCGCGTGGTCGCAATCACCCTGGACGGCAAGCTCACCCGTGACGAGATTTTCGTCGATCTGAAGGACCGGGTGGCGGCGCTGACCGCCGCCGGACGCACTCCCGGACTGGGCACGGTGCTGGTCGGCGACGACCCCGGATCGCACGCCTATGTGAAGGGCAAGCATTCCGACTGCGCCAAGGTCGGGATCACCTCGATCCGCCGTGACCTGCCCGCCGACGTCAGCCAAGCGCAGCTCGACGAGACCCTCGACGAGCTCAATGCCAACCCCGAGTGCACCGGCTACATCGTGCAGCTGCCGCTGCCGCGTCACCTCGACGAGAACGCCGCGCTGGAACGGGTCGACCCCAACAAGGACGCCGACGGGCTGCACCCGACCAACCTGGGCCGCCTCGTGCTGGGCAAAGAGGCACCGCTGCCGTGCACCCCGCGCGGCATCGTGCATCTGCTGCGCCGCTACGAGGTGCCGATCGCCGGCGCGCACGTGGTGGTCATCGGCCGCGGTGTCACCGTCGGTCGCCCGCTGGGCCTGCTGCTCACCCGGCGCAGCGAGAACGCGACGGTGACGTTGTGCCACACCGGAACTCGTGACCTCCCCGCGCTCACCAAGCAGGCCGACATCATCGTCGCCGCCGTCGGGGTGCCGCACATGCTCACGGCCGACATGGTGCGGCCCGGCGCGGCCGTCGTCGACGTCGGCGTGAGCCGGGTCGAGGGCAAGCTCACCGGCGACGTGCATCCCGACGTCTGGGACGTCGCCGGGCACGTGTCGCCCAACCCCGGCGGGGTGGGTCCGCTGACCCGGGCATTCCTGCTCACCAACGTCGTCGAACTGGCCGAAGCGGGCCAGTGACCGCACGCGCGAGGCGCCGACTGCCGACTCGAGCGGAGGCGGTGGCCTTCACCCGGCGCGTGGTGCGTTCGCAGTGGCCCATCCTGAGCGTCGGGGTGATCTTCGTGGTCGCCTTTGTGCTGGTGGCAGCCGAATTCTGGCGGCGAGGTTCGCTGCTGATCGGCATCGCGGTCGGGGTTGCCGCAGCCTTCCGCCTGGTGCTCTCCGAAGAGCGGGCCGGGCTGCTGGTGGTGCGTTCCCGCGGTGTCGACTTCGCCACCATGACCACGGTCTGCGTGGTGATGGTCTACATCGCGTCGACGATCGACCCGCTGGGAACGTCATAGATCTTGCCTATCGGGCAATTTTGCACGGTAGGCAACTTTAGGCGTACGGTGGCGGCATGAGCCAGGGATTGCGTGAGCGCAAGAAGGCCGACACTCGCAGGGCGCTCAGTGACGCCGCGCTGCATCTGGTCTTCGAGCGGGGACTCGACAATGTCACCCGGGAAGCAATCGCCGAACGGGCCGGGGTCTCGCTGCGCACCTTCAACAACTACTTCGCAGGCAAGTACGAGGCCATCGCCTACCGCCAGCTCGAGCGAATGCGGCGCAGCCTCACCGCTTTTCGGTCCTGGCCCGCGAGCGAGCCACTCTGGACCGCGATCACCGGGTCGGTGCTCGAACCACTGCTCGCCGAGATGGGCGAGGACTACGCGCCGACGCGCCAGCAGCTCGACCAGCTCGTCGAGCTGAGCATGGCCATCGAAGTGCGAAATGCCTTGGCCAACAACCTGATGGCTGAATGGGTCGACGCGATCGCCGAACGCACTGGCACCGATCCGGCGCGCGACATGTATCCGCGCCTTGTTGCGGCCAGCATCCGCGCCGTCGCGGAGGCCGCCATGGACACCTACATCGCCGCCGACCCGCCCGTTCCCATCGTCGGCCTGATGCGCCGTGGCTTCGCCGACATTGTCGCCGGGCTGCCCGAACCGAAACGAGGATCATGAACCAAGTTGTCATCTCCGGCGCCGGGCCGAACGGCCTGATGCTGGCCTGCGAACTCGCCCTTGCCGGGGTCACCCCGGTCGTGCTCGACGCACTCCCCGGGCCCAGTGATGAGCCGAAAGCCAACGGGCTTGTCGGACAGGTGGTTCGGCTGCTGGATATGCGCGGGCTCTACACCAGGTTCTCCGGCCTCGCGAACCCTCCGCAGCCGGCAGCGGGGTGGATCTTCTCCGGCATGGCGTTGGATTTCGCAGGCATGGACGACAATCCGATGTACGCGATGGCGATTTCGCAGCCGAAGCTGGTCCGCTTCCTCGATGAGCGGGTGCGAGAGCTCGGTGTCGAGGTCCGCTGGGGTCACGAACTCACCGGGCTGGACGCCTCCGGCGACGACGTCCGGTTGACGATCGCCAACGAATCCGGTGTCTACACCGAGACCGCGTCGTATCTGGTGGGTGCCGACGGTGGGCGCAGCTTCGTCCGCAAGAGTGTGGGCATCGACTTCCCCGGCGCGACGTCGCCGACGGTCGCCAGGCTGGCCCACGTCGTGGTGCCCGACGAATACAGGCGCGCTGACGGAGGGCTGGACGTGCCGGGCTTTGGTCGAGTGTCATTTGGCCACAACAGATTCGATCGCGGAATGGTGATCTACGCGCCGTTTGAGGCGGACCGCTCGCTCTTGGGAACCATGGAATACGGGGCGTCTACTGGTGACGAGGAACCCATGTCGCTCGATGAGCTGCGCGACAGTCTGACGCGCGTGCTCGGCACCGAACTGCGCGTCGACGAGCCACAGGGGCCGGGGCCGCATGCGCTGCGGCGTATCAACGGACAGAACACCCGACAGGCTGAGCGCTATCGATCCGGCCGGGTGCTCCTGGTCGGGGACGCCGCTCACGTGCACAGCGCGATGGGCGGCCCCGGGCTGAACCTCGGTATGCAGGACGTCTTCAATGTCGGCTGGAAGCTCGCCGCCGTCATCAACGGCACCGCACCCGATGCTCTGCTCGACACGTATCAGACCGAGCGTTATCCGGTGGGCGAGCGGGTGATGATGCATTCGATGTCGCAGATCGCGCTGATGGCCCCCGGCCCCGAGATTGCCGAACTCAGAAAGCTTTTCACCGAGCTTCTCACCATTCCGCAGGTAACCGCCCAGATGGCGGCGCTGCTCGCCGGCTCCGATGTCCGCTACGACGTCGGCGACGACCATCCGCTGTCCGGCTATCTGGTGCCCGACCTGACGCTCGACGACGGCCGCCGGGTGGCGAGCCTGCTGCACACGGCCCGCCCGGTACTGCTCGACCTGTGCGGGGGTGCGGCCGCGAACGTGGCGCGCGAATACACCGACCGCGTCGACGTCATCGAGGCGCAGTTGACCAACGGCCCGGCGGCCCTGCTCATTCGCCCCGATGGCTACGTTGCCTGGGCGACAGATGAATTCGAGCAGACGGACACCGGCAATCTCCGGTCCGCACTGACCCGCTGGTTCAGCTAGCGAGCGTGGCCCTGATCCCGACCGTGATGTAGGGCAGCGCCAATCCCGTCGAATTGGCCAGCGCCGGATGGGTGTTCAGCAGCTCGCGAACCTCCGCGAGCGTCTGGGTGCGCACCGCCGCCGGCTGGGTGATGCAGTAGCTGCGCGAGGCCACCAGGTCGATCAGGGCCTGTGGGGTCAGGTAGCTCGTCCACTCCACGTGGTGGCGGGCCACATCGGTGAACGGTTCGGGCAGGGTGACCGAGTTGTTGAACGGATCGTCCTCGTAGCCGATGATCCGGCCGAGATCCTTGACCCAGCCGAGCCTTTCGTCGCGGGTGTTCCACACCAACCCGAGCCGTCCGCCAGGGCGCAGTACCCGGGCCACCTCGGCGATCGCCTGCTCTGGATCGAACCAATGCCAGGCTTGTGCCACCAGAACCGCGTCAACACTGTTGTCCGGCAACGGGATCTGCTCGGCAGTGCCCAGCAGCGCCGGGGTGTCGGGCAGCGCCGAGCTCAGCAGCTCCAGCATCTCGGCGATCGGATCGACGGCCACCACGTCCAGGCCGCGCTCGACCAGCCGTGTGGTCAGCTTGCCGGTGCCGGCACCCAGATCCAGCACGTCGCGCGCGCCGGGCGGCAGCAGCCAGTCGATTGCCTCCGGCGGATACGACGGGCGGCCACGCTCGTACGCGGCGGCTTCGGACCCGAAGGACAGTGAACGCTCCCGCCGCGACTCGGTCACGGGGTGCGCGAACCTTCGGCGAGATCCAGTGTCTGGCGGATCAATTCGCCGACGGCCTCGGTTTCGACGAGGAACCCGTCGTGGCCGTAGATCGAGTCGACCACGTTGAGCCCCGAGCAGTTCGGCAGCAGAGCGGCCAGCTCCTGCTGCAGCCGCAGCGGGTACAGCCGGTCCGAGGTGATCCCGCCGACCACCGTCGGTACCGGGCACGACGCCAGCGCCTCGGCCACTCCGCCGCGTCCGCGCCCGACGTCGTGGTTGGACAGCGTCTCGGTCAGCGTCACGTAGCTGCCCGCGTCGAACCGCTCGACCAGCTTGGCGCCCTGGTACTCCAGGTAGCTCTGCACGGCGTAGCGGCCGCCGGCCAGCGTGTTCTCGTCGTCCTGGGGGTCGTTGCCGAACCGGTCGTCCAGCTCGGCCTCGCCGCGGTAGGTCAGGTGCGCGAACCGCCGGGCCAGCTGCAGCCCGACATCGGGATTGCGGCCGGTGCCGTGGTAGTCGCCGTTCTGCCAGTCCGGGTCGGCCTTGATTGCTGCGATCTGGGTGCTCTGCGTCCCGATCTGGTCGGCGGTGGCCCGCGCGCCGACGGCCAGCACCAG
Organism: Mycobacterium sp. BK086; assembly: GCA_004362315.1. Classification (GTDB taxonomy): domain Bacteria; phylum Actinomycetota; class Actinomycetes; order Mycobacteriales; family Mycobacteriaceae; genus Mycobacterium. Next base: position 1,773,267 of record SNWL01000003.1, on the reverse strand, counting down.
GGCGGCCCGCACCCGGTCGGGGTATCCGACCATCCACTCCAGGGCGCGCGCGCCGCCCATCGAACCGCCGACCAGGGCGGCGACATCGGTGATGCCCAGCGCGGCCAGTGCGGCCACATCGGCGTTCACCTGATCGCGCACCGTGATGATCGGGAACCGCGAACCCCACGGCTTGCCGTCACGGGCCAGCGAGCTGGGCCCGGTCGAGCCGCGGCAGCCGCCCAGCACGTTGGTGGCGACCGCACACCAGCGGTTGGTGTCGATCGGTGCACCGGGACCGGCGACGCCGTCCCACCAGCCCGGGGTCGGGTGGCCGGGACCGGCGGGTCCGGTCAGGTGCGAGTCACCGGTCAGGGCGTGCAGCGCGACCACGACGTTGTCGCGGTTGGGGGACAGCTCGCCCCAGCGCTGCACGGCAATCGAGACGTCTTCGAGGACTTCGCCGCTTTCCAGGGTCAGCGGACCGATGTCGACGACGCCGATCTCGCCTTCGGCGGGCAGGGTCACTGTGCGCTCATCGCTGATGGTCATGTCCGGCTCACTCAAAAGGCCGCCACGGCGTGCGGGTCCGATGCACCCGCCGACACGGACTTGGCGGCAGCGAAGCCGCGTTGGAGGTCGGCCAGGATGTCGTCGATGCCCTCGAGGCCGACGGCCAGTCGCACCAGACCCGGGGTCACACCGGTGGCCAGCTGCTCCTCGGCGGACAGCTGCTGGTGGGTGGTCGAGGCGGGGTGGATCACCAGCGAGCGCACGTCGCCGATGTTGGCGACGTGGCTGTGCAGCGTCAGCGCGTTGACGAACGCCTTGCCCGCCTCGACGCCGCCGGCCAGTTCGAAGGCCAGCACCGCACCGGTTCCCTTGGGCGCCAACTTCTTTCCCCGTTCGTACCACGGTGAGGTCGGCAGGCCCGCGTAGTTGACCGACACCACGTCGTCATGGCCGGCGAGGAACTCCGCCACCTTCAGCGCGTTGGACACGTGCCGCTCGATGCGCAGGCTCAGCGTCTCCAACCCCTGGGCCACCAGGAAGGCGTTGAACGGCGAGGCCGCCGAACCCAGGTCGCGCAACAGCTGCACGCGAGCCTTGAGCGCGTAGGCGGGCGCACCGAGGTCGGCGAACACGACGCCGTGGTAGCTCGGATCAGGGGTGGTGAAACCGGGGAACTTGCCACTTGTCCAGTCGAACTTGCCGCTGTCGACAATCACCCCGGCGATGGCCGTGCCGTGGCCACCGAGGTACTTGGTCGCCGAGTGCACGACGATGTCGGCGCCGTGGGCGATCGGCTGGATCAGATACGGCGTCGCGATCGTGTTGTCGACGATCAGCGGTACCCCGTTGTCGTGGGCCACCTTGGAGACCGCCGGAATATCGAGCACGTCGATCTGTGGGTTGGAGATCGTCTCGCCGAAGAACGCCTTGGTATTGGGCTGGACCGCGGCCTGCCAGGACGCCGGGTCGTCGGGGTCGGTGACGAACGTGGTCTCGATGCCCAGCTTGGGCAGCGTGTAGTGCAGCAGGTTGTAGGTGCCGCCGTACAGGCGCGGGGAGGACACGATGTGGTCCCCGGCGCTGGCCAGGTTCAGGATCGCGAAGGTCTCCGCGGCCTGCCCGGACGACAGGAACAGGGCGGCCACGCCGCCTTCCAGAGCGGCGATGCGCTGCTCGACGGTGTCCTGGGTCGGATTCATGATCCGGGTGTAGATGTTGCCCGGCTCAGCCAGCCCGAACAGGGCGGCGGCGTGGTCGGTGTTGTCGAAGACGTACGACGTGGTCGCGTAGATGGGCAGGGCCCGGGCGTTCGTCGCGGGGTCGGGGGTCTGTCCGGCGTGGATCTGCTTGGTCTCGAACGACCAGTTAGCGGTCGGATCCTCGGTTTCTTGCGTGCTCATGAAAAACGAACCTCCATCTGCTTGGGGGCCCGTTCACAGCGGACCCGCGCTTGCCGTGCAGCCGTTGGCGGCTGCTCAACCTGGTCTTCACCCGGAGCACCCCACCGCGGTTGGAGGGTTGCCGGCCAGCAAGCCGGGGCTTGATGCTGGCACTCATGACCGACCCAAAGCATAGCGGACCTTCGTAACAGGAGGCCAGCGGCACCGGCCCGAAGGCCGGGCCGTCGGTTGATGCCGGGTCGGTCGGATCTCAGCGTGCTGTGTGGGGACCGAACTCGGAGGCCACCACCGACACCACGTCAGCGGGAAACCCGCCGCGCCTTGCATGCTCGCGGATCGTCTCCTCGTCATCGGCCTCGTGCAGGCAGTAGACCTTGTCGCCCGCAACGTAACTGGTGATCCACCGGTAGGGGACGCCGAGCGACGCGACCGCGGCGTTGGACGTGCACGAGATCTCGGCAAGTTGGTCTTGGGTCAACTCGCTGGCGCCGGGGATCTCGCGCTCGATGAGGAATCTGGTCATAAACGAACCTCCTGTTCTGGGATGGCCCGGCGGCTCGATCCGCCGGACTGATCCCAGCGTCGGCGGGCGGCCGGATCCGGTCATCGGTAGGAGCTCCCTATCTTTGCGTCTCCGCCCCCTCACGCGCGGCGCGTTCCCGACCGTTCGAGCTCAGGTTTCCGCTGTTCAGCGGGGTTATAGCTCGCTACCATCTGGCCATGGCACTGGTCGAGCGTGACGCCGCCTTTGCCGCTCTGGACGAATGCGCCGAGCGTGCGAAAGCGGGGCAAGGGGGACTTGCGCTCGTCGTGGGGGAAGCGGGCGCAGGCAAGACCACCTTCGTCGACGCCTACGTCGCCCGCCGGCCGGACGGCATCCGGCTCCTCTGGGGTAGCTGTGATCCACTACCCACACCGCGTCCGCTCGGCCCGTTCGTGGATGTGGCGCCGGATTTGGCGCCGTCGACGCGGGCGGTCTTCGCCGACGCCGAGCAGGCCTACGACATCTTCGATGCGGTGTTCGACGACATTGCGGCGACCCCGTCGATCGTGGTCATCGACGATCTTCACTGGGCCGATCAGGGCACCGTGGACCTGCTGCGCTTCGTGTTGCGCCGGGTACAGCGGAGTCGATCCCTGGTGATCCTGACCGCGCGCGACGACGAAGTCACCGTCGACAGCCACGTTCAACAGCTTCTCGGCGACATATCGCGCAGCCCGGTCGCGACCTGGATCCACCTCCCGCCGCTCAGCGTCGCTGCGGTGACGACCCTGGTCGGCGATCGCGCCATCGAACCGCGCTGGCTCCACCGAGTGACCGCGGGCAACGCGTTCTTCGTCTCCGAGATGCTGGACCATCCCGACGAGGATTTACCGACGTCGGTACGCAACGCCGTGCTGGCGCGGACCGCCGGGCTGGACGACGCGGCCTGGGACCTGCTCTACCTTCTTGCCTGCTCCCCGGAGGCCATCCCGGATTACCTACTCGTCGAACTCGGGATCACCCTGCCGCCGCTGAGGAGGCTGCATCAGGCCAACTTGATCAGCCGGACCGCCCGAGGGGTGGCCTTTCGGCATGATCTCTGCCGCGTCGCGGTGGCCGGCGTGATCCCGCCCGGCGCGGAGGCGCACCTGCACCGGCGCATGATCGAGGCGTACGAGGCGGTCGGGCGAATCGATCATGCGGTGATCACTCACCACGCGCTCGGAGCCGGTGACCAGGAGCGGGTCAGATCTGCCGCCACGGCTGCCGGTCGCGCGGCCGCTCGCTCCGGCGCGCATCGGCAGGCCGCCGAGTTCTACCGCACTGCCCTCAGCTCGTCGGCCGCGCTCTCGGCATCGGAGGAAGCGACGTTGCTGGAGCTTCTCGCCGAAGAGTTCTACCTCGTCGATCAACTGGACGACGCGATCGAAGCCTGTCGGAGCGCACTACAACTGCGCCAGCAGGTGGGCCTGCCCGCCGATATCAGTGCCGCGCATCACGCCATGTCCGTCTACGAGTGGTACAACGCCAACCGGACAGCGGCGGAACAAGAAGTGGCTCAAGCTGTTTCGGTATTCGGCCATTCCCAACTGGACACGCCGGACCAGTTGGCGGCGCTCGGGCATGGGTTGGCCATGCAGGCCTACCTAGCCATGCAGGCCAGTGACTTGGTGACGGCGGGATCGCTGGCTCGCAGGGCGGCGGAGATCGCCGAAACCTCGGGCGAGGCCGCGCTGGGTGTGCGTGTCGCCATCATCGACGGAATCTGTTCGGTGATGCGGGGATTGACGTCGGGCCGTGACGACATCCTGTCGATCCTGCGGTCCGCACCCAAACATCTCGACGTGATCTACTCCAGCGGATACAGCAACTTGACATACCTCGACGTCGAAGAGCGGCGCCTCGCCGCAGCCTCTGATCTGCTCGATGTCAGCATCCAACTCACGGTCGAGCGCGACTTGCCGGTATGCCGCGTGTGGCAGCAGGGATCGCGGGCCCGTCTGCATCTGATGCGTGGGGATTGGAGCGAGGCGTCGGGAGATGCCGCGGACGTCCTCGACGTGAGATGCGCTCCGCTGGCGCGGTTCTGGCCGTCGCTGGTGCGAGGACTCGTCGCCCTGCGCAGCACCGCCCGTGGCGCCGACGACATCGCGGACGCGTGGCAGTTGGCGACGCGCTACGGCGAACCCCTCCGGTTGATTCCTGCTGCCGCTGCTCTGACCGAATTTGGTTGGCTCACAGGAGAACCGGTGAGCCTTGACCGTTACCATCGCCTGATCGAGGGTCCGGAACTGCCCGGATTGTCTTGGGCTCGTGGCGAGTTGGCCTCGTGGCTACACAGAAGCGGCGTCGAGGTCGAGGTCACCGACGTTGCCGAACCGTACCGGCTCTACCTCGACGGCGATCTGCTGGCGGCAGCCGACGCGTTCCACCGTCTCGACCTGCCGTACGAGGCCGCGCTGGCGTTGACCGAGACGGGTGTCGAGGATGCCGTCCGGCGCGGCCTGGATCTGCTCGATGGGCTCGGCGCTCTGGCGGTCGCCGACAAGGTGCGCGCCGATCTCCGGTCGGCCGGCGGACTGAAGGTACCCGCCCGCAGGCGTGCTGCCAGTTTGGCCAACCGAGTCGGGCTGACCGCTCGGCAGGTGGACGTTCTGCGTCTGATGGGCGAAGGACTGACAAACGTCGAGATGGCCGGGGCGCTGTTCGTCTCCGTGAAAACGATCGATCACCATGTGTCGGCCATTCTGGCGAAGCTGGACGCGCCGAACCGCAAAGAGGCCGTCAAGCACGCTCGGTCGCGCGGGATCCTGGCCGGGGATGCGACGAAAGTTACTGGCTGGTAATAACGACCGCCCACCCACCGCCCGGCGATGCCGAGACGGTGGGCCACGGGTACCGTCGTGGCCGACGTGATAGTTATTGCCGTCAGGACAACGCGCCGCTTCGCAGATCTTGATCAACCGTGACGCCTGGAGAGTGACCATGAGTGACCAGCCGACCATCATCTACACGCTCACCGACGAGGCGCCGCTGCTGGCCACCTACGCCTTCCTGCCGGTGCTCCGCACCTTCGTCGAGGCTGCGGGCATCGCCGTCAAGACCAGTGACATCTCGGTGGCCGCGCGCATCCTCGCCGAGTTCAGCGACCGGCTGACCGATGAGCAGAAGGTGCCCGACAACCTCGGCGAGCTCGGTGAGCTGACCCAGGACCCGAGCGCGAACATCATCAAGCTGCCGAACATCAGTGCCTCGGTGCCGCAGCTGGTCGCCGCCATCAAGGAGCTGAAGGCCAAGGGCTACGACCTGCCCGATTTCCCCGGCGAGCCCAAGACGGACGAAGAAAAAGAGATCAAGGCGCGCTACGGCAAGATCTTGGGCAGTGCCGTGAATCCGGTTCTGCGCGAAGGTAACTCGGACCGCCGCGCACCCAAGGCGGTCAAGGAGTACGCCCGCAAGCACCCGCACAGCATGGGCAAGTGGTCGCAGGCGTCGCGCACGCACGTGGCCACGATGAAGACCGGCGACTTCTACCACGGTGAGAAGTCGCTGACGCTGGACAAGGACCGCAAGGTCCGGATGGAGCTGAAAACCGCGGGCGGCGAGACGATCGTTCTCAAGCCCGAGGTGAAGCTCGACAACGGCGACGTCATCGATTCGATGTACATGAGCAAGAAGGCGCTGATCGACTTCTACGAGGAGCAGATCGAGGACGCCTACAAGACCGGCGTGATGTTCTCGCTGCACGTCAAGGCCACCATGATGAAGGTCAGCCACCCCATCGTGTTCGGCCACGCGGTGAAGGTCTTCTACAAGGACGCCTTCGCCAAGCACGGCGAGCTGTTCGACGAACTCGGCGTCAACGTCAACAACGGCCTGTCCGATCTGTACGACAAGATCGAGACCCTGTCGGCCACGCAGCGCGAAGAGATCATCGAAGACCTGCACAAGTGCCACGAACACCGCCCGGAGCTGGCGATGGTCGATTCGGCCAAGGGCATCTCGAACTTCCACTCGCCGTCCGACGTCATCGTCGACGCCTCGATGCCCGCGATGATCCGGCTCGGCGGCAAGATGTACGGCGCCGACGGCCGCACCAAGGACACCAAGGCCGTCAACCCCGAGTCGACCTTCTCCCGGATGTACCAGGAGATGATCAACTTCTGTAAGACCCACGGGAACTTCGACCCGACCACCATGGGCACCGTCCCCAACGTCGGCCTGATGGCGCAGAAGGCCGAGGAGTACGGCAGCCACGACAAGACCTTCGAAATCCCCGAGGACGGCGTCGCCGACATCGTCGACAACGAGACCGGCGAGGTATTGCTGAGTCAGAACGTCGAGGCCGGCGACATCTGGCGGATGCCGATCGTCAAGGACGCCCCGATCCGGGACTGGGTCAAGCTGGCCGTCAACCGGGCCCGGCTGTCCGGTATGACGACGGTGTTCTGGCTGGACGACGAGCGCCCGCACGAGAACGAGCTGCGCAAGAAGGTGAAGGCCTACCTCAAGGAAGAGGACACCGAGGGCCTGGACATCACGATCCTGCCGCAGGTGTGGGCCATGCGGTACACGCTGGAGCGGACGATCCGCGGCCAGGACACCATCGCCGCCACCGGCAACATCCTGCGTGACTACCTCACCGACCTGTTCCCGATCCTGGAGCTGGGCACCAGCGCCAAGATGCTGTCGATCGTGCCGCTGATGGCCGGTGGCGGGCTGTACGAGACCGGTGCCGGCGGCTCGGCGCCCAAGCACGTCAGCCAGCTGGTGGAGGAGAACCACCTGCGCTGGGACTCGCTCGGCGAGTTCCTGGCGATCGGTGCCAGCCTCGAGGACCTGGGCAACAAGACCGACAACGCCAAGGCCAAGGTGCTGGCCACCACTCTGGACACCGCCGTCGGAGAATTGTTGGGCGAGAACAAGAGTCCGTCGCGCAAGGCCGGCGAGCTCGACAACCGGGGCAGCCAGTTCTACCTCGCGCTGTACTGGGCGCAGGCCCTGGCCGAGCAGACCGAGGACAAGGAACTGGCCGAGCACTTCGCGCCGCTGGCCAAGACTCTCGGCGAGAACGAGGCCGCGATCGTCGCCGAACTCAACGAGGTGCAGGGCGAGCCGGCCGACATCGGCGGCTACTACTACCCGGATCCCGAGAAGACCGCCGCTGTGATGCGGCCGTCCAAGACGTTCAACTCCGCGCTCAGCTAGCGCCGGCCTCGGGCTGCCGCAGCGGCGGCACGTGTGCGTCGACCCAGTCGGCGATCAGGTCCGTGACGCGCTGCGGCGCCTCGAACATCGGGATGTGCCCGACGCCGTCGAGATGCGTCACCTTGGTGAGCTCGGGGATGTGCTTGCGGAAGTGGTTGCTGAATCGGGGATGGGGCAGCACCCGGTCGCGTTCGCAGACCACCAGATGGGTCGGCACCGAGGTCTCGGCCAGCTCCATCAGCCCCGGCATCAGCAGGGCCTTGATCAGCAGCTGGTAGTAGGCCGGGCAGTGGGTGACGTCGTCGAGGATCTCCCGCAGTTGGACCTCGGTCACGCCGCGCGGGGTGGCGCTGATCGGCACGGTGGCGGCGGCTTTGACGCCGGGCAGGCGCAGCGCCCGCTCGCCCAGCAACCGGGCGGTCAGCCACACCGGCAGGCCGGCCACGAACTTGCCGACGATCTCGTATTTCACCGGTGACCAGCGGTGCCAGCCGCCGGCCGGGGCGATCCCGGTCAGGGTTCTGGCCCGACCGCGTCGCTCGAGTTCGAAGGCCACCCAGCCGCCCAGCGAGTTGCCGACGACGTGGGAGGTGTCCCAGCCCAAGGCGTCGAGCTGACGTTCGACGTGGTCGGCCAGCGTATTCGAGTCGAGGATCCACGACCGGTTGCGGGGGCCGCCGTTGTGGCCGGCCATCGAGGGGGCGAACACCTCGAAGCGGCCGGTGTCGGCCAGCTGTTGTGCCACGTCAGTCCAGACGTAGGACGACATCATGAACGGATGCAGCAGCAGGATCGGTTCGCCGGTACCTGAATGAATGGATTCGCGGGGAGCCACAACCCGACCGTAAAGGTGATACCGCCGGTACCGCAATACCGCACGATAGGTTTTCCATCGTGATCGTGACCACCATCAACGTGAACGGCGTGCGCGCCGCGGTCCGTCAGCGCTCCGACGAGAACCTCGGCCTGCTGGACTGGCTGACCCGGACCACCGCCGACGTCGTGTGTCTGCAGGAGACCCGCTCCGACGACGAGCAGATCGCCGAGGCACTCGCCCCGGCGGTGGCCGACGGCTGGCATCTGGCATCGGCCAGCCCGCACCTCAAGGGCCGCAGCGGGGTGGCGATCCTGTCCCGCACTCCGTTCGCGGCCGTGCGAATCGGCTTGGCGGCAACCGAATTCGAGTCGCACGGTCGCTACCTCGAAGCAGACCTGGCCGGCGGCCAAACCGTCGGCAGCGTCTACGTGCACACCGGCGAGGCGGAAACCGACCGGCAGTTGGAGAAGGAGCGGTTCACCGCCGCGCTGGCCAAGCGGATGGCGGAGCTGACGGCCGACGGCCGCGACGCGGTGATCTGCGGCGACTGGAATATCGCCCACACCACCAACGACATCAAGGCCTGGAAGGCCAACGTCAAGAAGTCCGGGTTCCTGCCCAGTGAGCGGCAGTGGCTGACCGACCTGCTGGATTCGGGATGGGTCGACGTCATGCGGCAGATGCACCCCGACGTGGCGGGCCCGTACAGCTGGTGGTCGTGGCGGGGCAAGGCGTTCGACAACGACGCCGGCTGGCGCATCGACTACCACCTTGCCACCGCGGGCCTGGCCGCGCGCACCGTCGCCGCCCGGGTGGAAAAGCCCGCCCTGTACGCGCTGCGCTGGTCCGATCACGCGCCGGTGACCGTAGAGTTCGGGGGTGGCTGACAGCGCCAATGAGCCCTGGCGGGCGGGGTGGGCGCCGCTGAAGAGTGCGGCATTCCGGAGCCTGTTCATCGCGGCCCTTGTCTCCAATATCGGGACATGGATGCAGACCGTTGGGGCGCAGTGGTTTCTGGTCATCGAGCACGCCGACCCGACTGTGGTCGCGCTGGTGCAGACGGCGAGCCTGTCGCCGACCCTGATCTTGACGGTGTTCGCCGGCGCGCTGGCCGATCGGATGGATCGCCGTCGGCTGTTGATCCTGGTGCAGATCTATGCGGCCATCGCGGCTGCGGTGCTGACCGTTGTCGCCGCTGCCGGCATGCTGGAACCGCTCACGCTGCTGATTCTGATGTTCGCGGTCGGCTGTGCCGGGGCATTGACCACTCCGGCGTGGCAGGCGATTCAGCCGGAACTCGTTCCGCGCGACCAGATGCCCGCCGCCGCGTCGCTGGGTGGGGTGGCCGCGGACGCTGCCCGCGCAATCGGGCCGCCCGTCGCCGGTCTTCTGGTGGCCTTCATCGGACCGGCCGCTGTGTTCGGACTCAATGCGCTGTCGTTCGTCGCGGTGGTGCTCGCCTTGATCTCCTGGAAGCGACCGGTATCGGTGGCCGCGCCCGAGGCCGCCACTGAGCCGGGTGTGGGCGGCTTCGGATTCCTCTGGCGCAGCGAGGAGGGCCGTCGAATCCTGTTGTCGTCGGCGGTGTTCGCCTTTCCTGCTTCGGCGCTGTGGGCGCTGCTCCCGCTGGTCGCCCACGACGAATGGGGCCTTCGGGCGATCGGCTACGGCGCGGTGCTGGGCACGGTCGGCGTGGGGGCGGTGTGCGGGGGGTTCGTGATGCCGAGGATTCGCGCGAAGATACCGCCCGCATTGATCCTGCCGATGGCCGCGGCCGTAACCGCGGTGGGTCTGTTTGCCGCCGCGTATTTCCCGCTGTGGGCGGCGGTTCCGCTGCTGTTGTTGACCGGGGTGGCCTGGATCGCGGTGCTCACCACGCTGACGGTCGCGGCGCAACTGCTGCTGCCGCAGTGGGTGCGGGCTCGCGGGCTGGCCGTGTTCCTCGTGGTGCTGATCGGCGCCCAGGCCTTCGGCTCGCTGCTGTGGGGTGTGCTCGCGACGCGGTCCGGGCTCGCGACGTCGCTGACGGTGGCCGCCGTCCTGCTGATCGCGGCGGCCGTCAGCAGCCTTGCCGGTCGGGGTCGCCGAACGTCCTAGGCGCGTTGTCGATTGCCGTTGTCGCCGCGTCGAGCACTCGCGGATCCCAGGTCAGCGCGGTGTCTCGCCTCAGGTCGGTGATCATCGACACGTAGTCGCTGTGGGTGTCGTCCACGACGACGCAGCGCCGGTGCGGCAGCACGGTGTCGTCGACGTCGCGCGCCAGCGCGCTGCGCAACTCGACGACCCCGTCATTCGGCCACACCGCGGCGTCGGCGGGGCCGGAGTGGGTGTACCGGTTGCCGCCGATCAGCGTGACGGGGATGCGGTCCAGCACCCCGGCCTGAAGCGTGTTCCAGCCTTTCGTGCCGTTCAGGTATGACTGGCCGAGTTCGCGCGCGGAACCGGAAACATGGTTCGCTGCAATGTCTCTGGCATACCCTTTCATCTGGCTCTCGCAGAACGGGTCGCCAAGGCAGGCGCTCAGCGGCGTGGTGCCCTCGACGTAGTTCGCCAGATAGGAACCCTGCCAAGGGGTTCCGATCGTCGTCAACGACCGAACGGTCACCGGTGAGCCCTCGGCCAGCAGCGTTCGGATCGCCGCCCGGGAGTAGAGCCCGCCCATGGAATGGCCGACGAGGTCGACTTCGTCGATCTTCTTCTCGGTGTGCAGCCAGTCGATGAAACGGGCCAGGTGCTCGCCGGCCAGGTCGATGCTGCCGGTGGTGTCGATGGTCATGGCGGCGGGCAGCGGCGCCGGACAGGAGGCGAATGCGCCGTAGCCGGTCGTGCCCTGCACCTGGCCGAGCCCGGCCATCGCAGGCGCGGTGAACACCGAATGCCCTGTGCCGGAGAGGTGTTCGCGCAGCCGGGTGTGGTCGGTGCCCGCCGGCAGCCCGATGGCGCATCCCATCTCAGGCGTGGTGAACGGGCTGGTGCTGGCCAGTCCCGAGACGAGCACCACCGCGCGCGACGGCTGACGTTGCGGGGCTTCGTTGTGCGCGCAGCCGGCCAGCAGCACGGCTACCAGCAGCGCCAGGATCGACCGCACTACGCCGGGCAGCCTTCCCGGTTGGTGCCGTCGAGTGCCTTGGGGGCATCGTCGATGGCCTTGTGCACGGTCTCGAGCACCCGCGGGTCCCAGGTCAGCGCCGTCTTCTGGTCCAGCCCAGCAAGATTGGAGACGTAGATGCTGTGGGTGTCGTCGAAGGTGAAGCAACGCCGGTGCGGCAGAACCGGATCGCTGATGTCCTTGGCCAGCGCGCTCTGCAGCGCGACGATGCCGTCGTTGGGCCACACCGCGGGGTTCACCTGGCCGTCCTTCGTGAACTTCTTGCCGCCGATCAGCACCACCGGGATCTTGTTGAGCACACCCGACTGGTATTCGTTCCAGCCGTTCTTGCCCATCAGGAACGCCTGGTTGACCTCGCGGCCCGAGCCCGCCATCAGCCGCTTCACCTCGTCGGCGAAATTCTTCATTGCGGTCTCGCAGAACGTGTCGCCCTTGCAGTCGGTCAGCGGTACCAGGCCGTTGGCCCAGTCCGACAGATACGACCCCTGCCACGGCGTGCCGATGGTGGTCAGTGAGCGCACCTTGAGCGGTGAGTTCGTGGACGTCAGCACCCGGATCGCGGCGCGCGAGTACAGCCCGCCCATCGAGTGCCCGACGAAGTCGATCTCGGTGACGCCCTTGTCGGTGTGCAGCCAGTTGAGGAAGCGGGCCAGGTGTTCACCGGCGGTGTCGATGCTGCCCGTCGAATCGACGGTCATGTTCTCCGGCAGTGTGATCGGGCAGACCCCGAACGGCCCGAAACCGGTCTGGTCGACCACCTGGCCGCGGCCGGCCATCGCGGGGGAGGTGTAGACGGTGTAGCCCTTGGACAGCAGGTACTCCCGCAGTGCGGTGTCGGTGTTGCCTGCGGCCAGCCCGGTCTTGCACGCCTGGTCGGGTCCCGTGTACGGCGTCGTCGCGTCCCCGCCGGACACGATCACCACCGCCGTCGACGCCGGGCGCTTCTCATCCTTGGCGTCGCTGCCGCACCCGGCCAGCGCGCCGATCACCCCTAGGGCCGCAGCCAGGGTCAGTAGTCGTCGCACGAAGCAGGATGCTAGTGCCGAGTGACCTCGTGACAGGATTGATGGACCATGAACAGCTCATCTCGTCGTGTCGTCTTCTCCGGCGTCCAGCCGACTTCTGATTCGCTCCACCTGGGCAACGCGCTCGGGGCGATCAAGCAGTGGGTCGGTCTGCAGGACGACTACGACGCGTTCTTCTGCGTCGTGGACCTGCACGCGATCACCGTGCCGCAGGATCCCGCCACGCTGCGCCAGCGCACCCTGGTGACCGCCGCGCAGTACCTCGCGCTGGGCATCGACCCGGACCGCGCCACGATCTTCGTGCAAAGCCATGTGCCCGCACACACCGAACTCGCGTGGGTGCTGGGCTGCTTCACCGGCTTCGGCCAGGCCTCGCGGATGACGCAGTTCAAGGACAAGTCGCAGAAACAGGGGGCCGACGCGACGACGGTGGGCCTGTTCACCTATCCGGTGCTGATGGCCGCCGATGTGCTGCTCTACGACACCGACCTCGTTCCGGTCGGCGAGGACCAGCGTCAGCATCTGGAGCTGGCCCGAGATGTGGCGCAGCGGTTCAACGTCCGCTTCCCCGACACGTTCGTCGTCCCCGAGCCGATGATCACAAAGGTCACCGCCAAGATCTACGACCTGCAGGATCCGACGGCCAAGATGAGCAAGTCCGCGGCCACCGAGGCCGGGTTGATCAGCCTGCTCGACGACCCGAAGGTGACGGCCAAGAAGATCCGCTCGGCGGTCACCGACAGCGAGCGGGAGATCCGCTTCGACGTCGAGGCCAAGCCGGGCATATCGAATCTGCTGTCGATCCAATCCGCGGTCACCGGCACCGATATCGACACGCTCGTGGCTGGCTACGAGGGTCGCGGGTACGGCGACCTGAAGAAAGACACCGCGGACGCTGTCGTCGAATACGTGACGCCACTGCAGCAGCGGGTCTCCGAACTGCTGGCCGACCCCGCCGAGTTGCAGGCGATCCTGGCCAAGGGTGCGACGCGCGCACAAGAGGTGTCTGCCAAGACCATCGGACGGGTATACGAGCGGTTAGGGTTTTTGCCGACAGGTCCGTAGACGCGGCGGGGAGGCTGGGCAATGTCAGAACCGGCCAAGGAACCGGGCCGTCTGGACCGGTTGCGGGCCCGCTATCACTGGCTCGATCACGTGGTGCGCGCCGGGCAGCGCTACCAGGACGTCAAGGGTGACTTCTACGCCGCGGGCATCACGTACTTCACGATCTTCGCGCTGTTCCCGTTGCTGATGGTGGGGTTCGCGGCCGCCGGTTTCGCGCTGGCGAGCCGGCCGCACGTGCTGGCCGATATCGAAAGCCGGATCAAGACAACGGTTTCCGGCGATTTCGGGCAGCAGCTGATCGGTCTGATCGATTCGGCGATCCAGTCCCGTACGTCGGTCGGTGTGATCGGTCTGGCCACCGCGGCGTGGGCCGGGCTGGGGTGGATCGCGAATCTGCGTGAGGCACTGAGCCAGATGTGGGATCAGCGCGCCGAGCCGCAGAACTTCGTGCGCACCAAGCTCTCTGACCTACTGGTGCTGTTGTCGACGTTCGTCGCGATCGTGCTGACCATCGGTCTGACAGCACTGGCCGATCCGTCGCTGATGACCAAAGTGCTGGAATGGATTGGCATACCCCATGCCGACGGGTTGGGCGGGGTGCTGCGGTTCGTCTCGCTGGTGATGTCGTGGGCGGTGTCGTGGCTGTTGTTCAGCTGGATGATCGCCCGGCTGCCACGGGAATCGGTCAGCTTCCGCAGCAGCCTGCGGGCGGGCCTGATGGCCGCGGTGGCCTTCGAGATCTTCAAGCTCGTCGGCTCGATCTATCTGCGGTCGGTGGTGCACGGACCCGCGGGTGCGACCTTCGGGCCGGTGCTGGGCCTGATGGTGTTCGCCTACATCACCGCCCGGCTGGTGCTGTTCGCCACCGCGTGGGCCGCCACGTCGAAGGACAATCTGCTCCCCGAGCCCGTCGGCGCGCCAGGCCCGGCCGTCATCACACCGCGGGTCGGCCCCGACGACGGGCTGAGCGCGCGCCAGACGGTGGCCGCGATGGCGGTGGGTGCGGCTGGCGCGCTTGGTCTTTCGCGAATCTGGCGCCGCCGGCGCTAGCTAATCTCCGGCGAGCGTGCGTGTCTGCACAAAGACACGCCGGTGGGAGCGTACGTACGCGCACCCTCGCGGCAGAAAAGCTAGCGCCCGCGCACCGGGCGGCGGTTGACCGAGCGGGCCATCATGATGAGCCCGAACACGATCAGCGTGCCGATCACGCCGACGCCCACCCGCACCGGCACCGCGTCGGCCTCGGGGAGAACCCCTGATGCCTTGGCGGCGACGGCACTGTCCGCTTCCGGCTTCGGCGGCTTGAGCGACGGGTCGGGGTCGATCAGGTTGCCGATCTTGGTTCCCGGCGGCGTCGAGAAGCCGTAGTCGAGTAAGTGGGCGGCCTGCTGCCACGGTGGAATCGGTTGGCGCGTACCGCGCATCAGCACTGCCACCAACCGGCGGCCGTCCCGGTTCGCGGCCCCGACGAACGTCTGCCCGGCGTCGTCGGTGTAGCCGGTCTTGCCGCCGAGCGCGCCCTGGTAGTTGTAGAGCAGCTGGTTGTCGTTCTCCAGCTCGTAGCCGGGATGGTCGCCGTCCTCGCCCGGTTTGGCCGGGTGTCCGGGGAAGTCGTATTTCTGGGTGGCGACGATGTTCGCGAAAGTCGGGTTGGCCCAGGCATATCGGTAGAACAAGCCGATGTCGTAGGCCGATGTGCTCATGCCGGGCCCGTCGAGCCCGGACGGCGTCGCCGCGCGGGTGTCCTGCCCGCCGAGCTTGCGCGCCAGCCCGTTGATCTTCTGCAGCGCGGTGTCCCAGCCGCCGACCTGCATGGCCAGCGCGTGCGCGGCGTCGTTGCCGGAGTGCATCAGCAGACCGTGCAGCAGATCGTTGACGGTGTACTTGCCGCCCTCGTCCACGCCGACGCGGGTGCCCTCGGCGTTGGCGTCGTCCTGGGTGCCGGTGACCATCTTGTTCAGCGGCAGCTCGTTCATGGACTGCATGGCGATCAGGACCTTGATGATGGAGGCGGGCCGGTGCCGGGCGTGTGGATCGCGTGCGGCGATGATGTCGCCGGTGTCCAGATCGGCGACCAACCACGACTCGGCCGAGATGTCGTCGGGCACCGGCGGCGTGCCCGCCGCGACGATCACCCCGCAGCCCGACAGCGCGTCGCCGCCGACCGGCTTTGCGGGGACGGGAAGCGGCTGCGGCGGATCGCCGGCCTCGGGCACCTCGGAGGAGTCGACGGCCGGCGGGGTGGTCACCCGGTACGGGCAGGTGTTGGGGTCCGGCGCACCGGCCGGTTCGGCCCATGCGGTCGCCGGCGTGCCGACGACGCACAGCGTCGCGGCCACTGCGGCAGCACACCGCGTGAGTAATTTCGAGCTCGCCATCGAGTCGCAGAGTAGGGGATTCCAGGCCCGAAATAGCGGAGCCGCGCTGTGACTGGAGTGGTAGTTGTTACAAATCGAGACATGCGACGGTGGACGACCCGATGCAGCCCAACCAGAGTTTGCCTTCGTGTTCCACCAGGCCAGTGGCCAGCGCGAACCGTGGATCTGCTGCGCGCAGTTGCCTGTGGACCCGGCCGTCGAGGTCGACGGCGATCGCCCACACCACCGGCCTGGGGTTGGGCATCCAGCTGTACGGCAGCTTCCACAGCAGGCTGCGCAGCGCGGGGGCGCGCGGGGCCAGCCATTCGCCGATCGCATTGCGCTCGCTGACCAGCGCCACCCAGATCCGCCCGTCAGGTGCGGTCGAGATGTTGTCCGGATAGCCCGGCAGGTTCTCGATCACCGGCACCGGCTCGCCGACACCGGAGCCCGTCAGCGGGTATTTCGAGACCCGGCAGGCCGTGGTCTCGGCGACCACCAGAGCGGACTCGTCGGCGCTCAGCGTCACCCCGTTGGCGAACCGCAGCCCGCTTGCCAGCGTCGTCACGGTGCCGTCGGCGTCGCGGCGGAACAGCGATCCGCTGGCTCGGGCCTCCAGGACCGCGCCCTTGTAGTACTCGTAGTGGAAGCGCGACGTCGACTCAGTGAAATAGATTGTGCCGTCCGATGATTCGACGACATTGCTGCAGAATGTCAGCGGCCGCCCGGCCACCTCGCTCACCAGCGTCTCGAACGTCGCGGTCGCCGGATCCAGTCGCAGCAGCCCGCGGTGGCTGTCGCAGATCAGCAGCCGGCCGTCGCGGCTGACCGCCAAACCCAGCGGCCGACCGCCGGTATTGCCCACCACCTCAGGCGCGGAGCCGGGCCGGATGCGGATGATCGCGCCGTTGTCGGTGCCTGTCCAGATCGCGCCGTCGCCGTCGACGACGACATCCTCGGGGGCATGGCCGCCGACGTCGACGACTCGAAGTGGTCCGGACAGATCCGGCGGGGGCAGCGCAACCGAAGGCGGTGGCTGCCACCGCACGGGATCGACCGGAGGCTTAATGCCAGGCGTCGCCACGGGTCTGCAGCTGATCCCAGGCTCTGGTGAACACTCCGCGCAGGATCTGCTCGATCTCGTCGAAGACGGCCTGGTCGCTGATCAGCGGCGGGGCGAGCTGCACCACCGAGTCGCCGCGGTCGTCGGCGCGGCAGTACAGCCCGTTCTCGAACAGCTCGACGGACAGGAAGCTGCGCAGCAGCCACTCGGACAGCTCGTCGTCGAGCACGGCCTTGGTGGCCTTGTCCTTGACCAGCTCGATGCCGTAGAAGAAGCCCTCGCCGCGGACGTCACCGACGATCGGCAGGTCGAGCAGCTTCTCCAGGGTGGCCCGGAACGCCGGGGCGGTGTTGTGGACGTGGTCGTTGAGGCCCTCCCGCTCGAACACGTCGAGGTTGGCCATCGCGACCGCCGCCGCGACGGGATGCCCGCCCCAGGTGTAGCCGTGCGCGAAGGTCGTCGTGCCGTCGTCGAACGGCTCGAACAGCTTGTCGGAGGCGATCATCGCGCCCAGCGGGGCGTACCCGGAGGTCAACCCCTTGGCGCAGGTGATGATGTCCGGCACGTAGTTGAAGTCGTTGCAGGCGAACATCGAACCGATGCGGCCGAACGCGCAGATCGTCTCATCGGAGACCAGCAGCACGTCGTATTCGTCGCAGATCTCCCGGACCCGCTCGAAGTACCCGGGCGGCGGCGGGAAGCAGCCACCGGCGTTCTGTACGGGCTCCAGGAAGACCGCCGCCACCGAGTCGGGGCCTTCCATCTCGATGGCCTCGGCGATGCGGTTGGCCGCCCACTGACCGAACTCCTTGATGTCGGTGTCGTGGCCCTCGGGCGCGCGGTAGAAGTTCGTGTTCGGCACCCGGAAACCGCCGGGGGTGATCGGCTCGAACGGCGCCTTGAACGTCGGCAGGCCGGTGATGGCCAGCGCGCCGTGCGGGGTGCCGTGATAGGCGATGCTGCGCGAGATCGCCTTGTACTTGCCGGGCTTGCCGGTCAGCTTGAAGTACTGCTTGGCCAGCTTCCACGCCGATTCGACGGCGTCGCCGCCGCCGGTGGTGAAGAACACCCGGTTCAGATCACCGGGCGCGTAACCCGCCAGCCGCTCGGCCAGCTCGATGGCCGGCGGGGTGGCGTAGGACCACAGCGGAAAGAAGCCGAGGGTCTCGGCCTGCTTCTTGGCGGCTTCGGCGATCTCTTCGCGGCCGTGGCCGACCTGGACGACGAACAGGCCCGACAGCCCGTCGATGTAGCGCTTGCCGTTGCTGTCCCAGATGTGGACGCCGTCGCCGCGGGTGATGATCGGCGGGGTGATGCCGGCGCCGTGGCGGGCGAAGTGGCCCCACAGGTGCCGGTCTGCCTTGGCGCCGAGATCGGCGGTCAGGTTCTGGCTGGCGGTGGTTGTCATCGGGTACCCCAATTGTATTGTTGCTTAACTAGTTTCAGATAGACCAGCGTCTCGGTGGAGGTCACTCCCGGCACGGCGCGGATCTCGGTGTTGAGCAGCTCAAGCAGCTCGGCGTCGTCCTCGCAGACGACTTCGGCGATGGCGTCGAACGTGCCTGCGGTGAGCACTACGTAGTCCACCGCTTCGATCTGCGCCAGCTTCTCGGCGACCTTGGTGGTGTCGCCCGTGCAGCGGATGCCGATCATTGCCTGCCGGGTGAACCCCAGCTGCAACGGGTCGGTGACCGCGACGATCTGCATGACCCCGGAGTCGACCAGGCGCTGCACCCGCTGGCGCACCGCCGCCTCCGACAGCCCGACGGATTTACCGATCGCGGCATATGAACGCCGCCCGTCCTGCTGCAACTTCTCGATAATGGCCTTGGACATCTCGTCCAGTTGGACAGGCCCGTTTCCACCCGCCGCAACGGCGCGGACGGGAAACCGAGTGGCCGGTGCACCCGAATCACGCATGCCCATGATTGTGCACGGAATCCGTTGTTTTGAGCAACCAGATCGATGAAATTGGTGGTCTTTGCCCACCCATACTGCGGTAATGCGTAGCAGTGGCTGAGCGGGTCGGTTACCGTGGGACCGTGATTCCCAGTAGCTGGATCGATGGTGCCCCGGTGACGACCGGTGGCGGCCTCCATCAGGTGATCAACCCGGCTGACGGCAGCGTTGTGGCGGAGCTCGCGCTGGCCGAGCCCACCGACGTCGACGCCGCGGTCGCCTCCGCGCGGACCGCGCTGCGCGGCTGGTCGCGGGCCACCCCGGTCGAGCGCTCCACGGTGCTGGCCAAGCTGGCCGAGCTCGTCGACGCGCATGCGCAAGAGATCGTCGCCGAAGAGGTCAGCCAGACCGGCAAGCCGGTGCGGCTGGCCACCGAGTTCGACGTCCCCGGCAGCATCGACAACATCGCCTTCTTCGCCGGCGCCGCCCGGCACCTGGAAGGCAAGGCCACCGGCGAGTACAGCGGTGACCACACGTCGTCCATCCGGCGCGAGGCCGTCGGGGTGGTCGCGACGATCACGCCCTGGAACTACCCGTTGCAAATGGCGGTGTGGAAGGTGCTGCCCGCCTTGGCCGCGGGCTGCTCGGTGGTGATCAAGCCCGCCGAGCTGACCCCGCTGACCACGTTGACGCTGGCCCGGCTGGCCACCGAGGCGGGCCTGCCCGATGGCGTATTGAACGTGCTGACGGGTGCCGGCTCCGATGTCGGCTCGGCGCTGGCCGGTCACCGCGACGTCGACGTCGTCACGTTCACCGGCTCCACCGCCGTGGGCCGGCGGGTGATGGCCGCGGCGGCCGTGCACGGCCACCGCACCCAGCTCGAGCTCGGCGGTAAGGCCCCGTTCGTCGTATTCGACGACGCCGACCTCGACGCCGCGATCAACGGTGCGGTGGCCGGATCGCTGATCAACACCGGGCAGGACTGCACTGCCGCGACCCGTGCGATCGTCGCGCGCAATCTGTACGACGACTTCGTCGCCGGGGTGGCCGAATTGATGAGCAAGATGGTCGTCGGCGACCCGCAGGATCCCGACACCGATCTGGGCCCGCTGATCTCGGCGGTCCACCGCGACAAGGTCGCGGCGATGGTGGCCAGGGCCCCGGGCGAGGGCGGCCGCGTCGTCACCGGCGGCGCCGCCCCGGACCTGCCGGGCTCCTTCTACCTGCCGACGCTGGTCGCCGACGTCGCCGAGACCTCCGAGATCTACCGCGACGAGGTTTTCGGTCCGGTGCTGACCGTGCGCACCCACGACGGCGACGACGATGCGCTGCGCCAGGCCAACGACACCGACTACGGGCTGGCGGCCTCGGCGTGGACCCGCGACGTCTACCGGGCCCAGCGCGCGTCGCGCGAGATCGACGCGGGCTGTGTGTGGATCAACGACCACATCCCGATCATCAGCGAGATGCCGCACGGCGGCGTCGGCGCGTCCGGGTTCGGCAAGGATATGAGCGACTACTCGTTCGAGGAGTACCTCACCATCAAGCACGTGATGAGCGATATCACCGGCGTCGCCGAAAAGGATTGGCACCGAACGATCTTCAAGCTGCGGTAAGTGCCGCGTCCACCGGCTCTCGGAGCGCTCGCCACCCCGCACGTTCTGGCGACAGAGGCCGGCGGTCGGGTGTTCCGCGACGGCGGGAACGCGATCGATGCCGCGATCGCGGCGGCGGCGGTGCTCACGGTGGTGTATCCGCACAACGTCGCGCTCGGCGGCGATCTCTTCGCGTTGATCCGGACACCCGACGGGGCGGTGAATTGCGTCAACGCATCGGGATGGGCCGGCGCCGCGGTCGATGCCGCCGGGCTGCGGGCGGTTCACGGCGACTCGATGCCGGTGCGCGGTGCGGAAACGGTTACCGTCCCCGGCGGTGTCCGGGGGTGGGAGGCCATGCGCCGCTTCGGTTCCCGGACCCCGTGGGGTGCGCTCCTGCGCGACGCCGAGGCGTTGGCGCGCGATGGGGCACCGGTGTCGCAGTCACTGGCCCATCACCTCGCCGACACCGAGAACGACGATCTCGTCGGGGCCGAAGACGTCGATCGGGTTTTCCGCCCGGAGTCGACGCCCCTGACGGGAGGCGCCATGCTCCGACAGCCGGCCCTGGCCGACACGTTCGCGACTCTTCGGGCCGCGGGAGGTGACGCGTTCTACACCGGCGATCTGGCCACCCGCACGGTGGATTATCTGCGATCGCGCGGATCATCATTGACGGTACCGGATTTCGCGGACTTCCAGGCCGAGGTCGTGGCGCCGCTGCGCGTTGAGTTCGGCGACCTCACGGTTCTGACCAGTCCGCCCAACAGTCAGGGATTCGTGCTGGTGGATGCGCTCGGCGCGGTTCGCGACCGCCCGATCGGCGACCCGGCCGGCGAGGGCCTGGGACATCTGCTGCAGGTCTTCAAGCGCGGCAACGAGATTCGCGACAACCTCCTCGCGGACCCTCGGTTCGGGACCGTCGACGTGGCTCCGAGGCGGACCCCGCCACGGCGCCGACCGAGTGGCGATACCGTCGGCATCGCCGCGGCGGACGGTGACGGGTACGCGGTCTCCTTGATCCAGAGCGTGTATTACGCCTTCGGATCGGGGCTCATCGACCCGGCGACCGGTGTGCTGTTCCACAATCGCGGGTGCGGGTTCTCCCTGGACGCGGCGTCACCCAACGTGATCGCGCCGCGCAAACGACCCGCGCACACATTGATGCCGGTGCTGACAGTGCGGGACGGGCGCGTGAGGCATGTGCTGTCGACGATGGGCGGTCAGGGCCAACCGCAGATCCTGGGTCAGATCCTTCTGTACGCGTTGGCCGGTGCCGGCGCGATCGACGCGGTGGCGGCTCCACGCGCCATCGTCGGCAACCAGACCGGCGGTGGCCCCGACGCCGTCACGGTCGAGGACGACGTGGCCGCGTCCGCGGTCGCGTCGATCCGTCGCGCCGGCTTCACCCCGACCGAGGTCCCGGCACATACCGAATCGATGGGCCAGGCCAACGTCGTGTTCGTCGACGACGCGGGTGGCATGACCGCGGCCGCGGACCCACGGGCGGACGGTGCGGCGATAGTCGCGCACCATCCGCGCCCGGCTAGGCCTGTGGGCCGCGGGTGAACTCCTCACCTGTCTCGGGATTGACGGCAGTCTCGCCCGGCGGCAGGTTCGACAGATCGGGTGCGATCACCGTCGGCATATCGCCGGAGTCGGGCAACCCGAAGTGGGCCTCGACGGCGGTGGCCGGCTCCAGCACCAGATCGGCGCTCGAACGCCGCGACAATGTTCTTCCCAGGAAGAAGTCCGGCCGGATCAGCCACCACACCACCATCAGGATGACGCCGAGCACCAGCGCGCCGATGCCTACCACGGCGACGGCGCCGAACCCGAAGATCGTGACGTTGTTGCCCTCGTCATCGGTCAGCCAATCCGGCTTGGCGTACTGGATCAGGCCGTAGGCGAAGACCACCAGCAGGATCAATCCGCCCAGCAGCGGGATCACCCCGCGCATCATGAAATCGCGGACGTTCTTGGTGAGGTCCTTGCGATAGAACCAGGCGCAGGCGAATCCGGTCAGGCCGTAATAGAACGCGATCATCAGGCCGACCGAACCGATCAACGCCGACAGCAGGTTCGGACTGACCAACGTGAACAGCACATAGAAGACGATCGAGACCACGCCCATCATCACCGTCGAGGTGGTGGGGGTCAGGTAGTTGCGGTGGATCTTGGCGAACGATTCGGGCAGTGCCTTGTAGACGCCCATCGACAGCGTGGTGCGCGCGGTTGGCAGGATCGTCGTCTGGGTCGACGCCGATGCCGAGGTCAGGATCGACGCGGACAACAGCAGCAGGCCGATGTGGCCCAGGACGCTGTCGCCGAACAGCGCGGGTCCGATGGCCGCGAAGGCATCGGCTGCGTTGTCCGGATTGCCCAGGCCGATTCCTTCGGTTCCGGTGCCTGCGAAGGCGATTGCCGCGACGCTGACCAACGCGTAGGTGGCCAGCAGCAGGAAGGTCGAGATGACGGCGGCACGACCAGGGGTGGTGCCGGGGTCGTCGGACTCCTCATTGCAGGCGACCGCGGTGTCCCAGCCCCAGTAGATGAAGATCGCGGTCAGGATGGCCGGCGCGATGACGGTGCCGAAGTCCAGTCCGCCCGGCCAGAACCACGACAGCGAGGGAAGCAGGGAGTAGCCCTCGGCGTGGTGGGTGTAGACCTTGATCAGCGCGACGACGGAGAACACCACCAGTACGACGAGCTCGATGCCGAGTAGGCCGTACTGCAACCGCGCCGAGACTTCGATGCCGCGATAACAGATGTAGGTCATCACGATGATCCAGATGACTCCGGCCACCGTCGACCAGAGGGTGCTGTTGGCCAGGTCGGCCGCCGACGACCAACCCAGTTCACCGACGAAGGTGAACGAGTAGGCGCCGGCGATCTGGGCGAGGTTGGCCATCACGATGACATCCGCGGCGATGATGCCCCAGCCGCCGAGCCAGCCGATCAGGGGGCCGAATGCCCGCGACGCCCAGGTGAAGGTGGTGCCGCAGTCCGGCTCGGCCTTGTTCAGC
Source organism: Mycobacterium sp. BK086 (assembly GCA_004362315.1). Taxonomy (GTDB): domain Bacteria; phylum Actinomycetota; class Actinomycetes; order Mycobacteriales; family Mycobacteriaceae; genus Mycobacterium. Next base: position 1,749,727 of record SNWL01000003.1, on the reverse strand, counting down.
TCCTGGTAGGCGACCGCGATCATGTACATGGGAATGAACGCGACCAGCACGATCGCCGGGGCCTTGACCCCCGCCAGCAGCGCCCCGCCGCTGGCGACGATCAGCCCGAGGGTGGCCGCCAGCGAGTAGGCCGGGGCGGTCGAGGCCATGCCGACGACGATGCTGGACACAAGCCCCAGCGCGCCGCCCTTGAGGCCCTTGCTCTCGACAGTGGACGGGGCCGGCCCTGGGGGCTCGAGGGTGAGCTCGCCTTTACTCATGGCATCTCCTGCTTGAACGCCTGAATTTGAACGAGACGAGATTACGGTTTCAGTGGCGTGTGTGCGCAGAATCTGCGGAATTGTTTTCCTGTAGGTAATAGAGCAATGGAATCAGTGGCCTGATGGCCCTAGCGTGGGGACGCGCGGGACGCTAGGTGGCCCAGGGGACGCGGCAGGCGTCGCCCGAGCTGAAGCCCTGTTCGGTGATGCCCAGCGCGGCGTTCATCCGGGACCGCATGTTCTCCACGCCGATCTGATAGGTCAGCTCCACCACGCCGTCGGCGCCGAACCGCCGCCGCAGATCGTCGACCTGCTCCTGGGTGATCGTGTGCGGGTCGGTCGTCATGGCGTCGGCGTAGGCGATCGCGGCCCGCTCGTCGTCGGTGTAGAGCGGCGAGGTCGCGTAGTCGTCGATGTGCTTGAGCCGGTCGGAGTCCAGGCCCTCCAGCCGCATCAGCATCTGGCCGAAGTCGACGCACCAGGAGCAGCCGACCGTGCGGGCGGTCCAGAACACCGCGAGCTCGCGGACGCTGACGGGCAACGTCTTGGACGCGTTCTGCAGCAGACCCTCGTGGACGGCGTTGGCCACCAGCAGGCGGGTGTGGTGGGCGTAGACGGCGAACGGTTCGGGAACTTCGCCGAAGCGCCGTTTCGCCCAGCGATACATCAGCCGGGTCAGCCGCGGGGCCTTCTCCGGGGTGAGTGCTTCGAGTCGTGTGTTCATGTACTCAAGATGCTCGCGGGACCGAAAATGTGACACCCCGAAGCACATCAATATTGGGTTGACGGACTAACTACTCGGCTAGGGTGCTGACTTGTGGATTTCGACCTTGACGCCGACCAGCGCGCCTGGTTGGCCGAGGTTCGGGAATTCCTGCGCGAGAACGTCACTGACAGCTTGCGCACAGAAATCGCCGAACACAATCTGGAACACCCGGGCGGCGAGGTCGCCGCGTTCCGCGCCAAGCTCGGCGCCAAGGGCTGGTTCGGGCTGAACTGGCCTGCGGAGTACGGCGGGCTCGGGCTGGGCCCGGTGCACCTGCACCTGCTGATGACCGAGTTCGAATACTGGGGTGCGCCCGGCCCCGATCTGACGGTCACCTCGATCGCGCCGATGATCATGCGGCACGGCACCGAACAGAACAAGCGCGAATTCCTCCCATTGATCGCCCGCGGTGAGATGACTTGTGCGCTGGGCTATTCCGAGCCCGACGCCGGAACTGACCTGGCCTCGCTGCGGACCAAGGCGGTGCGCGACGGCGACGAGTGGGTGATCAACGGGTCCAAGATCTGGAACAGCGGAGCCCAGCGGTCGACCCACGAATGGCTGTGTGTGCGGACCGATCCACAGGCTCAGCGGCACCGGGGCATCTCGGTGATCGTCGTCCCGGTGGACAGCCCCGGGGTCCGGATCCGTCCGTTGATCGCTTGGTCGGGCTACCGCACCAACGAGGTCTTCTTCGACGACGTCCGGGTACCGGTGACCAACCTGATCGGCGAGGAGAACCGCGGCTGGTCCTACATCACCGGGGCTCTGGACCTCGAGCGGGGCGCGCTGACCAATGCAGGCGACCTGCGTCGCGCGCTCGACGAGCTGCAGGTGCTGGCGCGCATGCCTCGCCGCGACGGCACCATCCCCATCGACAACGCGGGCTTCCGGCGCCGGCTGGCCCAGGCCGAGGCCGATGTCGACGTCGCCGGGCTGATGGGGTACGAAGCCTCCTCGCTGCTGTCCGACGGAGTGATCCCGACGGTGGAAGTGAGCGTCGAGAAGGTGTTCAGCAGCGAATTGCGGCAGCGCATCGCCGATTTGGGCATCGACCTGCTGGGCGCGGAAGGTCTGCTGGCGCACCGGAATCCCGAAGCCCCGGCGGGCGGGCGGTTCGAGAAGCTCTACCGGTTCGCTCCGCTCATGCGCTTCGGTGGTGGCACCAACGAGGTGCTTCGCGACGTCATCGCCCAGCGCGGCAACGGCATGCCCTCGTACGGACGGTGATATGAAACTCGTTGCCTCTCAGGATGAGCGCGATCTGGCGGCCAGCCTCCGTGGGCTGCTGAGCGCAGGCCGCGGCGATCTGTGGAACGACCTGGCCGCCGCGGGTGTGATGGGCCTGGGTCTCCCGGAATGCCATGGTGGATCCGGCGGGACGTTGACGGATCTCGCGATCTTCGCGCGCGAGGCGGGTCGGGCGCTGGGCCCGATGCGGGTGCACAGCACCGTCATCGCCGGGTATGCGCTGTATGTTCTGGCTGGCGAAAAGTCTTGGGCCAGATGGCTTCCTGATCTCACTGCGGGCCGGATCGCCGGAACCACCGCGCTGTGGAACCCCAACGACGCCTCCGACGTCACCGCCACCATGCGTGCCGACCAGGCCAAGGACGGCAGCTGGCGGCTGACCGGTACGGCCGACTTCGTCGCCGACGCCGACACCGCCGACGTGATCGTGGTGAGTGGGTTCGACAAGTCCGGCAACACGGTGTGCTTCGTCGTCGGGCTGCGCAACGAGGGCGTGACGCTGCGGCCGCTGGCGCTCATGGGCGGTCACCACGCGTCGGTGGTGCGCTTCGACGACGTTCCCGTGGACGACGTGCTCGGCGACGGAGCGTCCCCTGGCCGCGACGAGTTGCGCCGGGTGGCCAACGCCGCGGTCGCGCTGGCGTCGCTGGACCTGGTCGGTGTCGGCGAGGCCGTCATGGAGCGGACGGTGCGCTACACCACGCTGCGGCACCAGTTCGGCCGGCCGATCGCCTCGTTCCAGGCCGCTCAGCACATCGTGGCCGATATGCACATCGCACTGGCGGCGGCGCGGCTCGCGGCCCAGGCGGCGGTCCACGCGATCGGTCAGGGTCGCACCGCGATCCGCGAAACCGCCATCGCCAGAATCCAATCCGCCACCGCCGCCAAGTGGGCCACCCTCGACGCCCACCAGCTGCACGGCGGAATGGGATACGTCGTCGAGACCGATCTGTACCTGTGGTCGGAACGGGCCAGGGTGCTGTCGACGCTGGGTGGGGGAGCCGACATCGCCGCCGGCTGGCTGGACGATGACCAGATCAGTCGCGCGGGGATCGCGGATCGGTTGCGGCGCAAGGACGGTCAGTGACCGAGAGCCTCATCGATCCGGAGACGGCCGCCCGAGTGGGCACGGTCGCCGCCACCGCCTCCGGCGAGGTGATCCGCCGGGACTGGCAACGATGGGCCGCCGCGGTCGGTGACGACAACCCGCTGTGGTTCGACCCCGAGTACGCCCGCGCCAACGGCTACCGCGACGTCATCTGCCCGCCGCTGTATCTGCAATACGCGATTCTGGGTGTCAGCGCGCTGTCGAGTCTGCGTCCCGACGGCTCGTCCGGCGCCGTCTCCGGCAGCCTCGCCTTCCCGAAGGCGCCGCGCCGGATGGCAGGCGGTGAGAGCACCACGTTCCACCTGCCTGCCTACCATCGCGACGAGATCGAGATGGTCCGCACCATCGAGTCGGTGGTCGAAAAAGAGGGCCGCTCAGGGCGATTCGTATTGGTCACCTGGCACACCGTCTACCGCAACCAGCGCGACGAGCTGGTGGCCGAGGCCTCCACGTCGATGATCGCGCGACCATGACTCGGCTGTTCTATGACGACGTCACGCCCGGCGACGAGCTGCCCGAGTTGGTGGTGACTGTCGATGAGACGCAGATGTTCTTCTTCAGCGCGGCGACCTACAACGGGCATCGTATTCACTACGACAAGGACTACGCCCGCGACGGCGAGGGTTACGACGATGTCCTGGTGCAGGGCCCGTTGCAGGCCGCGCTGCTGGCCCGCGCGATCACCGACTGGATCGGTGGCCGGGGCAGGCTCGTCGACTTTTCGGTGCAGAACCGCGGGGTGGCGTTCCCCGGACAGCAGCTGACCTTCGGCGGCACCGTCACCGGAAAACGAGTGGCTGGCGGCCGGGGCCTCGTCGATCTGGACATCGCGGGCCGGCGGGAATCCGACATCCTGATGCCCGGCACCGCGACCGTGGAACTGCCTCTCCGGGAAGGAGATTCCTGATGAGGCTGGCCGGCGAGGCGGCGATCGTCGGGATCGCCGAGCTGCCCGCCGAACGCAAGCCCACCCGTCCCGAACTGTTCACTCTGGATCAGTACGCGGCGCTGACCAAACTGGTGCTGGACGACGCCGGGCTGGACGCGGGTGTGGTCAACGGCCTGATCTCACACGGGCTCGCCGAATCCGACATGTTCGTCCCGGCCACCCTGTCCGAATACCTCGGGCTGCCCATCGATTTCGGTGAGCGGGTCGACCTGGGCGGCGCGACGTCGGCGGCCATGGTGTGGCGCGCGGCCGTCGCCGTCGAGCTCGGGCTGTGCGACGCGGTGCTGGCGGTGCTGCCCGGCTCGCGGGCGCTGCCGCGCTCCGAGCGCCGTCCGCCGGTGGCGCCGAGTTGGTATGGGGCGTCGAGCAACAACTACGGCTCCCCACAGGCCGAATACGAGATCCCCTACGGAAACGTCGGGCAGAACGCCCCGTTCGCACAGATCGCGCAGCGCTACGGCGCACAGTACGGCTACGACCCGTCGGCACTTGCCAAGATCGTGGTGGACCAGCGCACCAACGCCTGCGCCCACCCCGGCGCGGTGTTCCACGGTAAGCCGATCACCGAAGCCGACGTGCTGGACAGCCCGATGATCGCCGATCCGATCCGCATGCTGGAGATCGTCATGCCGGTGCACGGCGGCACCGGTGTGCTGATCGCCAACGCGGATCTGGCCCGCAAGTCCCGCCACCGGCCGGTCTGGATCAAGGGTTTCGGTGAGCACATCTCGTTCAAGACCACCACCTACGCCCAGGATCCGATGGTCACCCCGATCGCCCGCTCGGCGCAGCGGGCCTTCGCGATGGCCGGGCTGACGCCGGCCGACGTCGACATCGCCTCGATCTACGACTGCTACACGATCACCGTGCTGATGACGCTGGAGGACGCCGGCTTCTGCCTCAAAGGCCAGGGCATGAGCTGGATCAAGGAGCACGACCTCACCTTCCGTGGCGACTTCCCGCTGAACACCGCGGGCGGGCAGCTGTCCTACGGGCAGGCCGGGATGTCCGGGGGCATGCACCACGTCGTCGACGCCGCCCGCCAGCTGATGGGGCGCTCGGCGGCCGCCCAGGTTGCCGACGCGAACATCGCATTCGTGGCGGGCACCGGCGGCATCATGAGCGAGCAGGTGGCCCTGGTGCTGGGAGGCGACTGATGGCCGAACCGATTCCGGTCCCCGAACCCACCCCGGTGTCCCGGCCGTTTTGGGACGCCCTGGCTCAGCACCGAATCCTCATCCAGTACTCGCCGTCGGCTGACCGCTATGTGTTCTATCCCCGCACACTGGCGCCGGGCACCCTGGCCGACGACCTCGAGTGGCGCGAGATCGACGGCGCGGCAACGCTGTACACCTACACCGTCGGACGTCGCCCCACCGGCCCGCCGTGGGCGGATGCGCTGCCACAGCTGCCCGCGGTGGTGCAATGGGATGTCGGCCCGCGGTTCTCGACCGAACTGGTGGACGTCGACCCCGAAGCCGTCCGCATCGGGATGCGCGTCACCCCGGTGTTCTGCGATCTTCCCGACACCGGCATGACCCTGTTGCGCTACCGGCCGGCCGACACATGATCGACACCGTCCAGAAGCTGCTGCGAACCCGGGCGAACGACGACACCGTCGCGGTGATCTCGCCGGAGCGCAGCTGGACGTGGCGGGAATACCTGGCCGAGGCGGCCGCCGAAGCCGCCGCGCTGCTCGCGCTGACCGACCCGCAGCGTCCACTGCATATCGGTGCGCTGCTGACGAATTCACCGGCGTATGTGCGGTCGATGGCCGCCGCCGCGCTCGGCGGATACGTACTGTGCGGGATCAACACCACGCGCCGCGGCGAGGGGCTGGCCTCTGACATCCACCGGTCGGATTGCCAGCTGCTACTGGTCGACACCGACCACGCCCCGCTGCTCGACGGGCTCGACCTCACCGGCGTCACCGTGATCGACGTGACGGGACCCCGCTACGCCGAGGCCGTGGCTGCTGCGAAACCACTTGTCCCTCATGAGGTCAGTGGAAACGACCCGTTCATGATGATCTTCACCTCCGGCACCAGCGGCAACCCCAAAGCGGTCCCGTTCGCCCACGCGATGAGCGTGATGTGCGGCATGAGCCTGGTCGCCCAGATGGACATCACCGCCGCCGACGTCTGCTACCTGGCGATGCCTCTGTTCCACTCCAACGGTGTGGCCGTTGGCTTCTCGGTGGCGACATCGGCGGGAGCGGCGATGGTGCCGGTGAAGTTCTCGGTGTCACGCCTGCTTCCCGATATCAGGCGGTTCGGCGTCACGTTCATGAACTACGTCGGAAAGCCACTGGCGCTGGTGTTGGCCACCCCCGAGCAACCCGACGACGCCGACAACCCGCTGCGCGTCATGTACGGCAACGAGGCCACCGAGCGCGATATCGCCGAATTCTCCCGGCGGTTCGGCTGTCGCATCATGGATGGCTTCGGATCCAGCGAGTTCGCCGTCGTCGTGGTGCGCGAGAACGGTACCCCGCCCGGCTCGATCGGCAAAGGCTGGGGTGGTGTCGCGATCTACCATGCCGACACCGTGACCGAGTGTGCCACAGCTGTTTTCGACAACAACGGCGCACTGGCCAACGCCGACGAGGCGGTCGGGGAGCTGGTCAACACGACGGGTTCGGGCCCCTTCACCGGCTACTACAACGACCCGGCCGCCACCTCCGAGCGGATGCGTCACGGAATGTACTGGACGGGGGATCTGGCCTACAAGGACGCCGACGGCTGGATCTATCTGGCCGGCCGCACCTCGGACTGGATGCGGGTCGACGGCGAGAACATGGCCGCCGCACCGATCGAGCGGATCCTGCTGCGGCTGCCGCAGCTCAACCAGGTGGCCGTTTACGCCGTGCCCGACGACCGGGTTGGTGACCAGGTGATGGCGGCAGTTGTTCTGCGCCAAGGGGAGTCGCTGACACCTGAGCAGTTCGAGGCGTTCCTGGCCACGCAGGCCGACCTGTCGCCCAAGGCCTGGCCCCGGTTCGTCCGCATCAACGACGACTTACCGCAGACCGCCACCAACAAGATCCTCAAGCGCGAACTGAGCGCGGCCGGCGTGACCGCCGGTGCGGGCGTGTTGTGGGAGCGCCCTGCTCGGTCGACCAGCTATCAGGTCAGCGCGCGAACATGAGCGCGCGCTTGACCTCCTGAATCGCCTTGGTGACCTCGATGCCGCGGGGGCACGCGTCGGTGCAGTTGAATGTCGTGCGGCAGCGCCACACCCCGTCGACCTCGTTGAGGATGTCCAGACGCTCGGCGGCGCCCTCGTCGCGGCTGTCGAAGATGAACCGGTGCGCGTTCACGATCGCGGCCGGTCCGAAGTACGACCCCTCGCTCCAGTACACCGGGCAGCTGGTCGTGCAGCAGGCGCACAGGATGCACTTGGTGGTGTCGTCGTAGCGGGCCCGGTCGGTCGGGCTCTGGATGCGTTCGCGGGTGGGTGCATTACCCGACGTCATCAGGTACGGCTTGACCGCGCGGTACGCGTCGAAGAACGGCTCCATGTTGACCACCAGGTCCTTCTCCACGGCCAGACCCTTGATCGGCTCGATGGTGATGGTCAGCGGTTTGTCCTTCTTGGGCAGCAGATCGCGCATCAGCACCTTGCACGCCAGCCGGTTCACGCCGTTGATGCGCATCGCGTCCGAACCGCACACCCCGTGCGCGCACGAGCGGCGGAACGTCAGCGTGCCGTCCAGGTAGCTCTTCACATAGATCAGCAGGTTCAACAATCGATCCGAAGGCAGGCACGGCACCCGGAAACTCTGGTAGCCGGCGGCATCGGGATCCTCTGGGTTGAACCGGGCGATCTTCAGCGTCACCATCACCGCCCCGTCCGGGATCGGCGGCAGCGCAGGTTCTTTCAGCTCAGGTGCGATGGTCATATCAGTATTTGCGCTCCATCGGCTCGTAGCGGGTCTGCACCACCGGCTTGTAGTCCAGCCGGATATCGCTCAGCAGCTCGGCACCTTCCTTGTACGCCATGGTGTGGCGCATGTAGTTGGTGTCGTCGCGGTTGGGGTAGTCCTCGCGGGCGTGTCCGCCACGAGACTCCTTGCGGTTCAGCGCACCGACGACGGTGACCTCGGCCAGCTCGAGCAGGAAGCCCAGCTCGATCGCCTCCAGCAGGTCGCTGTTGTAGCGCTTGCCCTTGTCGTGCACCGAGATCCGGGCGTAGCGCTCCTTGAGGGCGTGAATGTCGGTCAGTGCTTGCTTGAGTGTCTCCTCGGTGCGGAACACCGCGGCATTGTTGTCCATCGACTGCTGCAGCTCGCTGCGGATGTCGGCGACACGCTCGTTGCCGTGCTCGCTCAGGATGTCGGCCACCCACTTCACCACCATGGTGGCCGGTGCGTCCGGCAGGTCGACGAAGTCGTGGCCGAGAGCGTAGTTGGCGGCGGAAATGCCTGCGCGGCGGCCGAACACGTTGATGTCCAGCAGCGAGTTGGTGCCCAGCCGGTTGGCGCCGTGCACCGACACACATGCGCACTCGCCGGCGGCGTACAGGCCGGGGATGGTTGTGGTGTTGTTGCGCAACACCTGTCCGGTGATCGTGGTCGGGATGCCGCCCATGACGTAGTGGCAGGTCGGGTAGACCGGCACCAGCTCCTTGACCGGGTCCACGCCCAGGTAGGTGCGGGCGAACTCGGTAATGTCGGGCAGCTTGGCCTCGAGCACGTCCTCGCCGAGGTGGCGCACGTCGATGTAGACGTAATCCTTGTGCGGTCCGGCGCCGCGGCCTTCCAGCACCTCGAGCACCATCGAGCGGGCGACGATGTCGCGCGGGGCCAGGTCGACGATCGTCGGGGCGTAGCGCTCCATGAACCGCTCGCCCTCGCCGTTGAGCAGTCGGCCTCCCTCGCCGCGGACGGCCTCGGAGATCAGGATGCCAAGGCCGGCCAGACCGGTCGGGTGGAACTGATGAAACTCCATGTCCTCCAAGGGAAGTCCCTTGCGGAAGATGATGCCCAGCCCGTCGCCAGTCAGGGTGTGCGCGTTGGAGGTGGTCTTGTACATTCGGCCCGAACCGCCGGTGGCAAACACGACGGCCTTGGCGTGGAAGATGTGGATGTCCCCGGTCGCCAGCTCGTAGGCGATCACGCCGGTGGCCACCGGACCGCTCGGGGTCTCGGTCAATGCCAGGTCCAGGGCGTAGAACTCGTTGAAGAACTGCACATCGTGCTTCACGCAGTTTTGGTAAAGCGTCTGCAGAATCATGTGGCCGGTGCGGTCGGCGGCATAACAGGCCCGACGCACCGGCGCCTTTCCGTGATCGCGGGTGTGCCCCCCGAAGCGGCGCTGGTCGATCCGCCCCTCGGGGGTGCGGTTGAACGGCATCCCCATCTTCTCGAGGTCGAGCACCGCGTCGATGGCTTCCTTGCACATGATCTCCACCGCGTCCTGGTCGGCGAGGTAGTCGCCGCCCTTGACGGTGTCGAAGGTGTGCCACTCCCAGTTGTCCTCTTCGACATTGGCCAGCGCCGCGCACATGCCGCCCTGCGCGGCACCGGTGTGTGAGCGGGTCGGGTACAGCTTGGTCAGCACCGCGGTGCGCACCCGCGGGCCTGCCTCGACGGCGGCGCGCATGCCCGCCCCGCCTGCGCCGACGATGACCACGTCGTAGCGGTGTTCGGTAATCATTTTCGCCTCGGAACTAGGAGATGTTCGGATCGAAGGTCAGCAGCACGTAGGTACCCACCACCAGCACGATGAGCAGCGAGACCGCCAGCAGCGAGTTCAGCCAGAACTTGGTGGAGTCCTTGCGGGCGTAATCGCCGATGATCGTGCGGATCCCGTTGCCGCCGTGCAGTTGTGCCAGCCAGAGGAGCAACAGGTCCCAGGTCTGCCAGAACGGTGACGCCCAGCGCTGGGCGACGTAGTTGAAGTCGATGCGGTAGACGCCGCCGTCCCACATCAGTCCGATGAACAGGTGACCCAGCGCGAGGAAGATCAGGACGACGCCGGAGAAGCGCATGAACAGCCATGCGTACTTCTCGAAATTGGGCATGCCGCCGCGACGGCGCGGGGTGCGCGGATTGTCCAGCCCGGCCGGGCGGTCGTGGCTGCGTTCCAGAATCGGGGCCGGCGGGCCGAGCCGGTTCTCGGGCGCGCTCACAGGAACCGCTCCGCCATGTGCATGCCGATGATCACCAGCGAGGGGACCATGACCAGCAGCCAGACTCCGGCCACCGCCCACAACATCTGGCGTTGATAGCGCGGTCCCTTCCACCAGAAGTCGATGAGGATGATTCGCACTCCGTTGAGTGCGTGATAGAGCAGCGCGGCCACCAGGCCGATCTCCATCAGCCCGACGATCGGCGTCTTGTAGGTGCCGACGACCTCGTTGTAGGCCTCTGGGCTGACCCGGACCAGAGCGGTGTCGAGGACGTGGACGAAGAGGAAGAAGAAGATCGTCGCGCCGGTGATGCGGTGCAGCACCCACGACCACATACCGGGGTCGCCGCGGTAAAGAGTGCGCCGTCGCCGGACTGTACTCATCAGCGCCTCCAACGCCATCGTTGCTTTTGGTGGACTCTAACTCCGTTTCCAGGCTCCAAAGAACTAGCGTGGCTGGATAAGAGGCGGTTGGGCGACCGATTTGGCCGAACAGCCGCTGCAACACAACGTCGGCGAGGCGGTTGGTGAATGCATTCAGTACGGGTGTGGTGAGCGACACATGACGACGGAAATCGAGTGGAAGTCATTGCGCACCAAGGCTATTGAGGTGTCTCTTCACGCCTATGCGCCCTACTCGCGGTTCCCGGTCGGGGCGGCGGCACTGGTCGACGACGGCCGCGTGGTCACCGGCTGCAATGTGGAGAATGTCTCATATGGCCTAGGTCTCTGCGCCGAGTGCGCGGTGGTCTGCGCACTGGTCTCCGGCGGTGGTGGCAGGCTGCTCGCAGTGACGGTGGTCGACGCCACCGGCGCGACGCTGATGCCATGCGGGCGCTGTCGTCAATTGCTTCTCGAGCACGGTGGGCCAGAATTGCTCATCGATCACTCCGATGGCCCGCGCCGCCTGGCCGAGCTGCTGCCCGACGCGTTCGGCCCCGATGATCTGGCCCGGGTGGAACGGGAAAAGCCGTGACGGAGTTCACATTCGACGCGCCGACGGTCATCCGGACCAAGCGTGACGGCTTCCGGCTGACCGACGACGCCATCGACTGGGTGATCGACGCCTACACCTACGGGCGGGTCGCCGACGAGCAGATGTCGGCGCTGCTGATGGCGATCTTCCTACGCGGGATGGATCGCGCCGAGATCTCCCGGTGGACGACGGCGATGATCGCCTCCGGCGAGAAACTGGACTTCAGCGATCTGCGCCGCGACGGACACCCGCTGCGGACCGTGGACAAACACTCGACAGGCGGTGTGGGCGACAAGATCACCATTCCCCTGGTCGCCGTCGTCGCCGCCTGCGGTGCGACGGTTCCACAGGCCGCGGGGCGCGGTCTCGGACATACCGGCGGCACCCTTGACAAGCTGGAATCGATCCCCGGATTCACCGCCGAGATCACCAAATCTCAAGTGCGCCAGCAATTATCGGAGATCGGCGCGGCCATCTTCGCCGCCGGTGAGCTGGCTCCCGCCGATCGCAAGATCTATGCGCTGCGTGATGTCACCGGCACGGTCGAATCCCTGCCGTTGATTGCCAGTTCGGTGATGAGCAAAAAGCTGGCCGAGGGCGCCGACGCCCTGGTGCTCGATGTGAAGGTCGGCCGCGGCGCGTTCCTGAAGACCGAGGCCGAATCGCGGGAGTTGGCCGCCACCATGGTGGAGCTGGGTCTGGCCCAGAGCATCCCGACGCGAGCAGTGCTGACCGATATGGACATCCCACTGGGGCGCACGGTCGGAAACTCCCTGGAGGTCGCCGAGTCACTCGAGGTACTCGCCGGTGGCGGCCCCGAGGACGTGGTGGAGCTGACGTTGCGGCTGGCCGCCGAGATGCTGGACCTGGCCGGGATCGACGATCGCGACCCGGCGCAGACCCTGCGCGACGGCACCGCGATGGACACGTTCCGCGCGCTGGTGAGCGCACAGGGCGGAGATGTTCACGCACAGCTTCCGATCGGTGTTCATTCCGAGACCGTGCTGGCCCCGCGAGGCGGCACAATGGGGGACATCGACGCGATGGCGATGGGGCTGACGGTGTGGCGGCTCGGCGCTGGCCGGGCCACCCCGGGAGAACGCGTGCAATCCGGCGCAGGCGTTCGTCTGCACCGCCGCCCCGGCGAACCGGTTTCCGCAGGTGAGCCGCTCTTCACCCTCTACACCGACACCCGTGAGCGGATTCCCGCGGCCATGGGCGAACTCGAGGGGTCCTGGTCCGTCGTCGATCACCACCGTCATGCCCGGCCGTTGATCATCGATCGGATCGCCTGATGCCCACACCGCTGACCCTCGACATGATCGGCCAGGCGCCCAAAGCGCTCCTGCACGACCACCTCGACGGCGGGCTGCGCCCGGCCACGGTGCTGGAAATCGCCGAGCACATCGGCTACGACGGGCTGCCCGCCACCGATGAGGCCGGGTTGGCCGAGTTCTTCCGCACCGCCGCGCACAGCGGGTCGCTGGTGCGCTACCTCGAGCCGTTCGCCCACACCGTCGCGGTCATGCAGACCACCGAGTCCCTGCACCGGGTGGCGTTCGAATGTGTCGAGGACCTGGCCGCCGACAACGTGGTGTACGCCGAGGTGCGGTTCGCCCCCGAACTGCACATCGACGGCGGTCTGTCCCTCGACGAGGTGGTGGACGCGGTGCTGGCCGGTTTCGCCGACGGAGAAAAGGCCGCGGCCGCGGCCGGGCGTCCGATCGTGGTGCGCTGCCTGGTGACCGCCATGCGGCACGCCGCCCGCTCCCGGGGCATCGCCGAGCTGGCGATCCGGTTCCGGGACAAGGGAGTCGTGGGCTTCGACATCGCGGGCGCCGAAGCGGGCTACCCGCCCACCCGTCACCTCGACGCGTTCGAATACATGCGAACCAACAACGCGCGCTTCACGATTCATGCCGGTGAGGCCTTCGGCCTGCCGTCCATTCACGAGGCGCTGGCCTACTGCGGCGCTGATCGGCTGGGCCATGGGGTGCGCATCGTCGACGATATCGAGGTGCTGCCCGACGGGACGGCCAGGCTGGGTCCGCTGGCCGCGATCCTGCGCGACAAGCGGATTCCGCTGGAGCTGTGTCCGAGCTCCAATGTGCAGACCGGTGCGGTGGCCAGTATCGCCAGCCATCCCTTCGATCTGCTGGCCCGGCTGCGGTTCCGGGTCACGGTCAACACCGACAACCGACTGATGAGCGACACCACGATGAGCCAGGAAATGCTGCGCCTTGTCGAGGCGTTCGGCTACGGCTGGAGCGATCTCGAACGGTTCACCATCAACGCGATGAAGTCGGCGTTCATCCACTTCGACGAGCGACTGGCCATCATCGACGAGGTGATCAAGCCCCGGTACGCGGTGCTGGTCGGCTGACGCGAGCTAGCTGCGGCCAGGCACTCCCGGCCATTCCCGCCGCGCTTGGTTCACGAAGCGGGCGTACGATCCGAGTCGCGGGCCTGCGCTCGCCACGAATTGCCTCGTCACCTCGTGATACATGTCCGCGCGTTTGCGCGATGTAACTTGGTGTGATGTCCAAGCGCGCCGTTTTCAAGGGCGTGTCAGCACGTAGGTTCTTCACGGGCTTGGGTCGGGCGATCGTTCACCACCCAGTGCTCGTGATCGCCGCTTGGCTAGTTCTGGCGGGCGCCCTGGTGGCCCTCATCGCGCCGTTGTCCGTCGTCGCCGCCCGCAACCCCCCGGATTTCTTGCCCCAAGACGCTCCGGTGCTGGTCTCCGCCCACAAGATGCAGGAGGCCTTTCACGAGGCCAACGCGGGCAATTTCGCCGCGGTCATCCTCAGCAACGAAAACGGCCTGACCTCGGCCGACGAGGACACCTACCGGCGGATCGTCGACAAACTCAAGGCAGACACCAAGCACGTCACCTCACTCCAGGATTTCGTGAAGATCCCGGAACTCAAAGAGGTGATGACCAGCAAGGACGGGAAGGCCTGGAACCTGCCGGTCAGCATGTCCGGCACGATGGGCGCCCCCGACGGCCAGGAGTCTTATCGCGCTGTCCTCAAAGTCGTCAACGAGGAGAGCAAGAATTCGTCGCTGAAGGTCAATGTGGTGGGCGGCGCCTCGACGCTCGAGGACTTGACCGTCATTGGCGCGAACGACCAGTTCATGATCGAAATCGCGACGGTCGGGCTGGTGTTCACGATCTTGGTCATCGTGTATCGCAGCCTGGTCGCCATGCTGATGCCCTTGCTCACCATCGGCGTTTCGCTGGTGGTTTCCCAGCAGACCGTGGCGGGCCTCGGTGAACTCGGGTTGGGGCTGGGCCCGCAGACCATCATGTTGATGACCGGCATGATCATGGGCGCTGGTGTCGACTACGGCGTCTTCCTGTACAGCCGATATCAGGAGCTCACCAAGACCGGGTTGGCGTCGGACGACGCCCTGGTGGAAGCGCTGGCCTCGATCGGTGAGGTGATCGCCGGCTCGGCGGGCACTGTCGCCATCACCTTCCTCGGAATGTCGTTCACGAAACTGGCGATCTTCTCGAGCGTGGGCCCGGCCCTGGCGGTGACCATCTTCGTCGGCTTCCTGGCGTCGATCACCCTGCTGCCGGCGTTCATCGTGCTGGCCGGCCGGCGGGGGTGGATCAAACAGCGCCGCGATATCACCGGGCGCCTGTGGCGGCGCTCCGGCGTGATGATCGTCCGCAGGCCCGTCCTGTTGCTGACGACCAGCGTGCTGATCCTGGGCGCGCTGGCCGCCACCACGTCGGTGATGAACTTCAATTACGACGACCGCAAGAACCTGCCGCAGGATTCCGCGAGCAACCACGCCTACGAGGTGATGGACAAGCACTTCCCGATCAGCAGCACGCTGCAGCAGTTCCTGTTCATCCAGTCCCCGAACGATTTGCGTTCCCCCAAGGCGCTGGCCGATATGGAGCAGATGGCGGCGCGAATCGCGCAGCTGCCCGATATCGACATGGTCCGTGGTATCACCAGGCCCACCGGCCAGGTGCTCGAGCAGGCCAAGACGACCTATCAGGCCGGTGAAGTGGGCAGCAAGCTGGGCGATGCGTCCAACCTGATCCACACCAACGACGACAACCTCAGCCTGCTCTCGGGCGGTGCCGGCAAGATGGCCGACGTCTTGGGCCAAATCCGCACTCAAGTGGTGGGATCGATCGCCAGCGTCCGCGGGTTGACCAGCGCGCTGGACGCCATGTCGCAGAAATACGGTGGGTCCAAGACGCTGGACCAGATCGACAAGACCGCCTCGCTGGTGACCAACATGCGGACCCTGGGTGACTCGTTGGGCGTCAGCATCCTGCGGGTGACGAGCATCAGCGACTGGGCCACGCCGATGGTGCTCGCGCTGAATGTCAGCCCGGAATGCAATGCCGACCCCGCATGCGTCAACTCCCGATCGGACCTGCAGAAGATCGTCGACGTCAGCAATACCGAGGCTGTCCATTCCATCGAGGCATTCGCCCGCGAACTGTCCGCGACAGATGGGTCACAGAAGCTCGACGAGTCGGTCCGCCAGCTGAGCGCAGATGTGAAGAAGGCCACGGCGGCCGCCCGTGCGCTCGGGGTCGGCCAACCAGGCGGTGTCGAGAAGAAGCTCAACGAAGCGGTTACCGGTGCCAACCAGCTCGCCGACGCGAGTCGTCAACTCGCGCTTGGTGTGCAAACCCTCGTCGACCAGACGCGCAATCTCGGTGCGGGCCTGGACCAGGCCTCGTCATTCCTGTTGGCGATGAAGCGAGAGGCGGCCGACCCGCCGATGTCGGGGTTCTACATCCCCCCACAGGTCTTGACGATGGACGAGTTCAAGAAGGCCGCCGCGTTGTTCGTCTCCGAAGACGGCCATTCGGCGCGCTATCTGATCCAGACGGCGCTCAATCCGTTCGGTATCCCGGCGATGGATCAGACCAAGGTGATCGTCGACACCGCGAATGCCGCCCGTCCCAATACGCAGTTGGCTGGTGCCGAGATCTCGATGGTGGGGTACTCGTCGATCAACGCCAACATCCGGGACTTCTACGACTCCGACTTCGTCTACATCTTGTTCATGACGCTTGTCGTCGTCTTCCTGATCCTGTTCGTGCTGCTGCGCTCAGTTGTCGCGCCCCTGTATCTGGTCCTGTCGGTGATTCTTTCCTACGGCGCCGCGCTGGGCATCGGGGTTGTGTTGTTCCAGTTCATCCTCGGCCAGGACTTGTCCTGGGGTGTACCGGGTATCGCGTTCATGGTGCTCGTCGCCGTCGGTGCCGACTACAACCTGCTGTTGATCTCGCGCATCCGCGACGAGGCGAAATACGGTGTGCGCTCAGCAGTTATCCGTACTGTCGGGGCTACCGGCGGGGTGATCACCTCGGCGGGCTTGATCTTCGCGGCTTCGATGATGGCGCTGACCGTCAGCAGCATTCTCACGGCAGCTCAGATCGGCTTCGTGATCGGCGTCGGTCTGCTGCTGGACACGTTCCTGGTGCGCACCCTTACGGTGCCTGCGGCGGCCGTCCTGGTCGGTGAAGCCAACTGGTGGCCGGCCAAATCGCCGAGGGTGAAGTACGCGGAGGCCAAGAAGGCGGCTGCTGCGGCGGCTGCCGCAGCTGGATCCGCTTCTGCCGTGGCGGTTCTCGACGACGACACCGCGCCGGTCGAAGAGCTGCCCGAGGACTTCGACGAGGACGACGAGGACGAGCCTCCTACCGACCTCCACCTCGAAGCCGAATAGCCGACGCCGGCAACCAGGGAATGGCACGGGCGGCAACGCTCACCAGATTGTCGGAGACGGCTTCTTCGAGCCCATAGCGCCCGTTCACCGGATCGGTATCCCACAGCGACGCGATCACCTGACGCAACCCGTCGATGCGCAGCAGGTTGAACTCGGAGTCGTCCTCGAGCCCCATCGCGCTGACCGCCGCGTGATGGGGAAGGTCGATCGTCATCGGTGTGTCGAGGCCGTCGATGGCGAACCCGGCAATCGTGCCGGCATTCTCGACGCGAACAAGCTTGGCGCCCTTGGCATCCGGCAGGTCATTGCCCATCGGGTGCCCGGTCAGGGTGGCCTTGCTGCCGGTGACGGTGAACGATCCCTCGCCCTGGCGGTAGGGCTCGCGCACTTCGCCGGTCTTCCCGCCACGGAACCGATAGTCGATGTTGACGCCGCCGGGAACCCGGTGACTGCGGGCCGATGTCGGCGGCAGGAGGCCCAGCCAGGACCGCACCAGTGCCAGTGCGTGGTAGCGATATCCCATGTCGGACATGGAGACTCGGCTGACCTCGCCGAGTGCTCCGGCCCGGATGGCGTCGCCGACCAACCGGTACTGCGGCATGTTCATGAAGTCTTCGCCCACCCGGATCTTCGACCACTTCCGGAACACGGAGAGCCGCGCGAGATCGTCGAGGCGCCCGACCCCGGGTGTGTCGATCACCAGTGAGGCGCCGGGAGCCAGGTGGGCGATCGACTTCAGCACGGCGAGGTTGTTGGTCACCGTCACCGATACCAGGGCGAGGTCGATATCACCCGGGCGCAACACCCGCGGATCCTCGATCGCCTCCACGCCCCATCGCTGCCCGGCGCGGCGCGCGTTTTCGTAAGTCCGAGAATGAATTCCGACGACCTCGACGTGAGAATTCAACAGGTTCAACGCCGGAAGAAAGGCGTTGCGGACTCGGTATCCGGAACCGACGACAAGCGCCCGCAGCCGGTTACTGGGTTGCGTCACACAACGCCCGTGGCGGCCAGCACCCGGAAGCCGACCGTCTGGGCGCGGATGTAGGTCGCCTGCGCCCGTGACAGCTCGTTCTTCGTGGTGGGGGGCATCGGGGTACCGACCGGAACCTCGCCGCGGTCCTGCAGCGGGGTGGTGGTGCCCACCCGGCTTTCGTCGATGAGTGCGAGCAGGGCGGGATCGGTCAGGTGTGTCTTGGCGTCGGAGAACTCCTGCAGCCCGATCCGGTCGTTGGGCAGGCCCGCGGGCTGGAACGACACCTTCAGCACCCGGCGGCGCAGCGCGCCGCGATTCGGTGATGCGCGGTGGAAGTAGGAGCGGTTCCACATCGCCGCCGTGCCGACCGGGCCGACCAGTTGCACCGCGTCACCGCCGGGGCGCATGCCCTTGTTGGGCCGGTGCGGGTAGAACTCGAAGGCGCCATCGCCCTCGCCGACCGGCGACAGCAGGATGAAGATGCTGATGAACGACGGGAAGTCGACGGTGTAGGCGCCGATGGTCTCGGTATCGCGATGCCAGCCCAGCGGCTTGTCGCGGTGGATGTGCGGCCGGCCCTGATTGGCGGCGATCTCATAGCTGTGGCAGTGGTACAGCAGAGCCGAAGGGTGGATGCCGGCGATGACCTGACGGACCGGCTCGCTGAACAACTCGGCGAAAATCCCGGTCTCGGCCAGCGCGTCGGCGCTCGCGTATGACCGTCGCTCACCGTCGGTCCCGGCGAAGATCGGATCGAGGCGGCGGTTCCAGTCTTCGACCATCTCGACCGGCCATAGTCCGGTCAGATCGGCGATGCCCTCGTTTGCCAGCAGATCTGTCACAGTCAGTGTCGACGTCACGTGTGATACCTCCCTCAGCGGTCCCACGCTACAGGCTATCGGTGCTGGCTGCGAGGGCCGGAAGTCACCTGCAACCGGATAGTGACGCGGTGACCGGCACGACCTACTTGGCGAAGACGAACAGCCGGTGCTGATACCCGTCGACGTTTGCCCAGTTCTCTTCGTGCTCGCTCTGGTAGCCCCGCTCGCGGAAGAGCGTCCGAATCTCTTCTTCGAGGTAGCTGTTCAGCCAGCCGCGGCTGATCCGGTCGACGGCTCCGAGCTTGGTGCGCTGGAACTGATCGTTGCTGTCCGGGCAGCCGTAGGAGATCACGGCGCGCGGCACGTATGTCGAGAGCCAGTCGAGCACTCCCGGGACGTCGCGCAGGTACTCCAGAACGCCCATGATCACGGCGACGTCGTAGGTGTCCTTGCCCAGGTTGGGCAGCGGAGGTTCGTTGAGGTCGCAGACGAGCGTGCCCGGGCCGCGGTCGACGAGATCGGACGGCGTGTAGGTGCACGACGGGTCGAGATGCTTCTCGAGGGTGCGGGTGCCTGCACCGAACTCGATCACGCGGCTGCCCGGGGGGACCAACTCCGCGGCCCGCTGCGTGCGCGGTTCCCAATCCGAGTAGAGATTGCGGGTATCGGCCCAGCGTTTGACGTCGGTCTTACGGCGCAGTGCGGCGATGATCCCCAACTTCGGGATGTGGACTCGACTCACCCGAGAAAGGTTAGCACCCCGTCGGCTCGGGTTTGCGGGCGCGAGCCGCTAGTCGGCAAAGTCCAGCGGGCCCGCGTCGGCGTGCCGTGTCGTGGGTTTGCCGGTGACCCCCGTCGCCCGGTTCTCACGTCGGCAATACGACGGGTTGCGTGGTAGCCGGTTGGGTCCGAAACCTGGCGATTGCGGACGACTCTTCGGCCGGGTCCTCATTTTGGGCTTTGCTGATACAGTATTTCAGGCCTAGTCGGGGGCGGGTGCGCCGGTTCGTCGTGCTCGGTGTTGGCGGGGATAAGGGGAGTGGCCCGAATATGCGCCTAGCAGCTCGCAGCACCGCAGTGGCAGTCGCCGCGTTGGCAGCGTTCCTGTCGTTCGTCCTGCTGACCACCACGAGTGCCGCGTTCAAACTTCTGCTCACCGGCACCACGGTTCTGGTGATGGGCGGCACCGGTCACTCGCTGTCGCCGACCGAGGACACCGACGAGTTCGTCCAGAACTACCTGGCCGGTGCGGTCGGCAACTATGTCGATCCCGCGTCGACGCTGGGCACCGGCATCCCGTCCGGTCCCTACAACGCGGTCGCGGTGATCACCCCGGAGCAGTCCGCGCCGAACAACGGCACCCTGACCTTCGACCAGTCGGTCGCACTGGGCCGGCAGAATCTGGACAACTGCATCAAGGGCGCGTCGTCGTGCGAATACAACGACCAGGTGGATTCGGTGGCGCCGGCTCCGGGTGACACGTTCGTCGTCTACGGCTTCTCGCAGAGCTCGACGATCTCCACACTCGAAAAGCGGGCGCTGGCAGCCGAATACGCGCCCGGTGAGGGCCCCGACGTCAGCTTCGTGCTGATCGCCAACGGCAACCGCCCGAACGGCGGGTTCCTGGCCCGCGGGCCCGAGGGCGTCACGATCCCGCTTGGTCTGCCCTTCGGCGGATCGACCTTCAACGGATCCACTCCGACCGATACGCAGTACGACACGGTCGACATCGCCGCGCAGTACGACGGCTGGTCGGATTTCCCGGTCAATCCGCTGAACCTGCTGGCGGTCGCCAACGCGATGATGGGCGTCGACTACCTGCATCTCGGCGGCACCTACGACGACACCACGCTGACGGATGCGGGCGTCGTCGATCAGGGCCAGTACGGCGACACGCACTACTACCTGATCTCCACCCCGGTGCTGCCGCTGCTGATGCCGCTGAACAATCTCGGGCCGCTCGGACATGCGCTGGCTGACACTCTCGACGCCCCGCTGCGGGTGATGGTCGAATCGGCCTACGACCGCACCACCAGCCCGGGCGTGCCGACGTCGTGGAACGTCTTCTACTTCCCCAATCCGGTCAAGTTCGCCAAGAACCTGGCGATCTCGATTCCGACCGGTTTGGACAACGGCATCCAGGATCTGTTCGGCGTGCGCCCGTTCCGGACGACGCGTCCCGGCCCCTACGGCGTTGGTGGTCCCGACGTCACCTACACCGAGCCCGACACCACCGAGTCGACAAGCTCGGCCGCAGCGACGGACACGACGGCCGCGGCCAAGTCGACGTCGTCGGCAGAGACGACGGAGACCGAGACGACCACGAAATCGGTCGCAGGCTTCAAGCCGCACGCATCGCTGACGACAAAGCCGACGACGACGGCCAAGAAGACCGCGGCAGCGGCCGCCTCGACCGGCAGCGACAGCAACTCGTCGTCAGGCTCGAGCTCCACGTCCTCGAAGCACAACAACGGCGTGGGGGGCTCCAAGCGCGCCAAGGCCAGCGCCGGCGCGAGCTCCTAGGGGATCACTCGCGGCGCAGCCGCGACTCTACGAACCGCTCGATCTCTTCCCACTCCTTCACCGCGGCCGCGTACGGCCCGGCAGGTCGGGAGTTCTCCTCGGGGTCGAGCACGAACGCGACCAGCTTGCCCAGCGCACGATCCTCGGCCAAGAGCTTGTCGACGACGTCCTCTTCGGAGTAGTCGCCCACGTCGCGAACGAATTCGATGGCCAGTTCCAGCTGGTCGCGGTCGACCGCGTCGGGTCCGTCGGAGATGTCGTCCGACAGGCCGGTCAGCATGTAGATGTTGTCCTCGGTGACGTCGACCCGCAGCGAGCCGTCGGTGGCCGCGGTGTGGATGTCGTCATACGTGCTCAGATCCGCGAGATCGTGGTCGCGCTGGTCGGCCAGCGAGCGGGCCAGCGCGCGCTCCGAGCCGAATACGCTGATCCTGCCGTTGCGGCCGAGGAAGATCGGCCGGTCGTCGAAGTAGCAGCGCAGCGTGTACACCGTGCCCGAGCCGAGCGTGATGCGCACCGGGTCGATGCCGACCTCGGCCCAGAAGTCGGCATCGCCACCGAGCACCACCCGGTCCTGCGGTGCCCGGTCGAGATCCGAGTCGTCAGCATCCTCGGCGGCGTCCTCGTCGACCTCAGCGGCCGTCGACTCCTCGACCTCGTCCTCTTCCTCGTAGGGCTCGTCGAGCTCGGCCGCGGCGGCCTTGGCCGCTCGCTCGTCGACCTCGGGGGTGGAGATGACCTCGTCGATCGCCGACAGCACGCCGTCCCAGCCGCGGCCGACGATCTCACCGACCACGCTCCAGCGCTTGAGGCCGGGCTTGCCGCTGAACTGCTCGAAGCCGCCGGACAGCAGCCCCAGGTTGGGGTTGCCGTTGAAGAAGCGCGTCACTGTGGGCAGCTCACACACCGAACCGATCGAGGAGACCACGGCCATCGTGTTGGCCAGGGCGGTCACCGACTCTTCGGTGGGCTTTTCCGACAGCAGCTCCTCGACGGAGATCAGGTCGACTTCGCGGTCACTCTTGGGCTCCAGCTTGTGGGCGTTGGCCTCGGTCAGGTCCTCCCACGCCGGGTGATCGGCCAGGTCGTTGTCGGTATTCGTGCGCACGAACGCGGTCAGGTCGGCCACCGATTCGAAGGCGAACAGGTCCTCGTCCTTGCCGAGGAACGCCTCCCACTCGTCGCCGCCGTCGCGCCAGCGGGGCGCCCACAACGTGTACAGGTCACCAGCGGTCACGCCGATGCGGACCGGAACGAGCTCAGCAGCCATGCCGCACAGCCTAACGACGCTTGCTGACCGGTAACCTGCCCCCCGTGGGGACATGGGGTCGCGCGCTCGCGATCGTGGCGGCCATCGGCCTGGGGGCCGGCGGTGTCCTGGGGGGCACCGGATACTTCCTCTTCAATCGTCCACACATCGACCCGCTGGCCAAAGCCGACGCGATCATCGTGCTCGGCGGTGACAACGACGGCCGTCTGGAGTACGGCCTGAGCCTGGCAGAGCAGGGTTACGCGAACACCGTCATCCTGTCCAACTCCTACAACGACAAACCGGCGGACCTGCCCGACTACGAGCGGGCATGTGCCTCCGGCACGGCAACGGTCAGTGTCATCTGCTTCACTCCGTCGCCGTTCACGACACGCGGCGAGGCGATGTTTCTGGCTCGACTTGCCAAGCAGCACAACTGGAATCACGTGATCCTGGTGTCCTGGAATTTCCACATGGTGCGGGCCAGCTACATCTTCGGCCAATGCTGGGGCGGCAGCGTCACCAGGCGGCCGGTGCCGCGCGAATATGACTACACGCCGTGGGGGTGGGCCGTGCAGTACGCCTACCAGTACGCCGCGTTGGTCAAGGCATTCGTGCTCGGCTGCAATATCGGCTGATACCTCACTACAGTCTCTGCGCATGGATGTGTGCGTGATCGACCACCCGCTGGCCAAGGCGCGGCTGACCACCCTGCGCGACGAGCGCACCGAAAACGCCGCCTTCCGTTCCGCGCTTGCCGACCTGACCCACATGCTGGTCTACGAGGCCACCCGCGATGCGCGGTGCGCGGACGTCACCATTCGCACTCCGATGGCCGAAACCACCGGCTCGCGGCTGGCCGCCCCGCCGCTGCTGGTACCCGTCCTGCGGGCCGGGTTGGGGATGGTCGACACCGCGAGTGCGCTGATCCCCGAGGCTCAGGTCGGATTCGTCGGCGTGGCCCGCGACGAGACCACCCATCAGCCGACGCCCTACCTGCAGTCACTGCCCGACGACTTGAGCGATCAGCCGGTCATGGTGCTCGACCCGATGCTGGCCACCGGGGGTTCGATGGTCTACACGATCGGGCTGCTGCACGAGCGCGGTGCGCGCGACATCACCGTGGTCTGTGTGGTGTGTGCACCGGAAGGTATTGCCGCGGTGGAGAAAGTCGCATCGAACGCGCGTCTGTTCACCGCCACCATCGACGACGGCCTCAATGAGATCGCTTACATCGTGCCGGGTCTCGGCGATGCGGGTGATCGCCAATTCGGGCCGCGCTGACTACCAGCTCCGCACCGACTCCAGCAGGCTGTCCTGGATGGCTGCGGCCTGCCTGCGTGCCTGCGCCAGATCCGTGCTGACAGCCTGGCCAACCTCGGTGTAGCACTTGACTTTCGGCTCGGTGCCCGAGGGCCTGACCACCACCCGGATCGACGTCTGCGGGTCGCCGCCGGTGAGGAATACCGCATCGGCCTGCGTGGTGGCCCGCACCGGAAAGCCCGCCAGTTCGGTCGGCGGCGTGGTGCGTAGGCGGGCCATCATCGCCGCGGCCTGGCCGGGATCGGCCACCCGCCGTGATACCGCGGCCGTGGTGTGTACGCCGTGTCGCATGGCGATGCGGTCAAGTGCGCCGGTCATCGAATCACCTTGTGCGGCAAGGTGTGCCACCAGGTCGCAAGCGACAACCGCGGCGCTGATGCCGTCCTTGTCGCGGACGGCCGACGGGTCGACGCAATGGCCGATGGCCTCCTCGTAGGCATATACGAGGGTGCGGCCGGGCAGGTCGGCGTCGGCGCGGGCGAGCCATTTGAAACCGGTGAGGGTCTCGACGTGCCGGGCCCCGTGGTCGGCGGCGATCGAGCCGAGCAGCTGCGAGGAGACCACACTGCTGGCCACCACGCTGGTGGCGGCCTGCTCGGGTGGCAGGCTCGACAGGATGTAATCGCCGAATAGCCAACCGGTTTCGTCGCCGGACAGCATTCGCCAGCCGTCGGGCGTGGGGATGCCGACCGCACACCGGTCGGCGTCCGGGTCCAGTGCGACGGCGACGTCGGCGCCGACCTGGGCGGCCAGCTCCAGCAGCGCGTCGGCGGCACCGGGTTCTTCCGGGTTCGGGAACGGCACGGTGGGGAAATTCGCATCCGGAGCGAATTGGCTTGCCACCGTGTGCACATCGTCGAATCCGGCCGCGTGCAGCGTGCGCACAGCGAGCTCGCCGCCCACCCCGTGCATGGCGGTCAGCGCTATCCGCGGCTTGCCCTGGCTCGTTCGCCGCAGTGTCGCCGCACGGGCCACGTACGCGTCCACCAGAGTCTCGTCGGCAGGTTGCACCGCCCGTCGTGGGATCTGGTCGGCCGGCGGCGCGGTGGCGATCGCAGCCTCGATCTCGCGGTCGGTTGGCGAGATGATCTGCAGGCCGCCGTCGAGATACACCTTGTAGCCGTTGTCTGCCGGCGGATTGTGTGATGCGGTGATCTGTACGCCGGCCGCGGCGCCGGTATGGCGGACCGCGAACGCGACGACCGGGGTCGGTACCGGGTGCTCCCAAGTGATCACCGAATAACCATGGGCGGCAAATACTTCAGCAGTGGCGTGCGCGAACGGTGCCGATCCGTGCCGGGCGTCTCGGCCCACGACGACCGTCGCACCGTTCAAGCCCCGACGGGCCAGCACCTGGCATACCGCCCAGCTGACCCGCAGCACCACCGCGAGGTTCATCGCATCGGGCCCGCCCCGCACCGGTCCGCGCAGCCCGGCGGTGCCGAAGGCCAGCGGTCGGGCGAAGCGCGCGGTGAGCTCGGCGGGATCCAGCGCGGCCAGCTCGGCGGCGGTGACCGGATCGGGGTCGTGGGCGATCCAGTCCTCGGGGATCACGGGACCAGCTTGCGCAGTATCGGCGCGGTGAGCATCAACAGATTGAACTCCAGCTCGGAGAGGTTGTCGCGCATCGACTCCTGCAGCCAGGCGTCGCGCTGGGCCCGGTCGCGCAGAAGCAGGTCCAGACCCTCCGGGGTGAGCTCGATGAGCTGACGACGGCGGTCGGTGTCGTCGGGCCGGCGGGACAGCAGTCCGCGGGAGTCGAGCTCGTTGATGCTGTCGGTCAGCGACTGGACGCGGACCTGCAACCGGGTGGCTATCTCGGCCGGTGTGGTGACTCCGGCCCGGCTCACCTCGCCGAGAACCTCGAGCTGGCTGAGTGTCAGCCCGTTGTCGGGACGATGCCTGCGGAGCTGCCGGGCCAGTGCCATCATGGCCTCCCGCAACTCGGTGGCTGCGGCCGATGGCGCGATGCTTACGGTCATATTGCAAGTTATACCTTGTTAGTCAGTGATGAATCTCGCTTGAAACACGGGTAGCGGCCATAAAAAAGCAAGGGCATACTTGGGATATGCGTTGGGTTGTGTTGGTACTGGTGACCGTCGGGGTCACGGTGCCGCTGGACCGCCTCGGCGTCCCCTCTGCGGCCCTGTTCGCCGCCCTGCTGGTCGGCATCGTGCTGGCGATCGCCCGGCTGGCGCCCGCACGCATACCGCGGTTCGCGGGCCTGGCGGCCCAAGGCGCGCTCGGTGTCTACATCGGCACCATGGTCCATCCGGATGCGCTGTCGGCCCTCGGACCGCACTGGCCGGTGGTCGTCGGCGTCGGTGTGGCCACCCTGTTGCTCAGCATCGGCGCCGGGGCGCTGCTCGGACTGCACCGCGACATCAGCCCCCTCACCGGCGCGCTGGCGCTCGTGGCAGGGGGAGCGTCGGGTCTGGTGGCCATCGCGCGGGAGTTGGGCGGTGACGATCGCGTCGTCGCCGTCGTCCAATACCTGCGGGTGGCCGTGATCACCGCGACCATGCCCGTTGTCGTCACCCTCGTCTACCACGCCGAACGTTCTTCACATGCGGCAGCGGCGGCGCCCCAATCTCACGTGGCGCCTTGGTATTTGAGCTTGCTGATGATCGTCGTCCTGGTCTTCGCCGGATCGGTGGTCGGCCGGCTCGCGCGACTGCCCGGCTCGGGCCTGCTCGGCCCGATGGCGCTGACGATCATCGCCGAACTCAGCGGTTGGTCCTTCGGGCTGGCTGTGCCCGCCCTGCTGGTGTCGGTGTCCTACATGCTCATCGGTTGGCAGGCCGGAGTCGCGTTCACCCGCGAATCACTGCGGGCGATCCAGCGGCTGTTGCCGGCCGCGCTCGGGCTGATCGTGCTGCTCAACATCGCGACCGCGGGACTCGGGGTGGCGCTGTCCAAGATCGCAGGCGTCAGCATGCTCGACGGATATCTGGCCACCAGTCCGGGCGGTATCTACGCCGTGCTGGCCACCGCGGTGGAAACGGATTCGAACGTCACGTTCATCGTCGCCACGCAGGTGCTGCGGGTGTTGCTGATGCTGTTCGCGGCACCGCTGCTGGCGCGCGGATTCGTGCGGCTGACCTACAGGCGCGCCAGCACCGAGGCCAGCAGCGATCCCACCGCAGTCGCCGACGCCCGACCCGCGGCCAGAACTTCGTCGTGACTCAGCGGCTGGCCGGTCATCCCGGCGGCCAGATTCGTCACCAGAGAGAACGCCAGCACTTCGGCGCCCGCCGCCCGCGCCGCGATGGTCTCGTGGACGGTCGACATACCGACCAGGTCGGCCCCGAGCGTGCGCAGCATCCGGATCTCGGCGGGGGTCTCGTAGTGCGGGCCCGGCATGGCCGCGTAGACGCCCTCGGTCAGGCTCGGGTCGACGGCGCGCGCCAGTTCCCGCAGCCGCGGCGCGTAGGCGTCGACCAGATCGACGAACTGCGCCCCGACCAGCGGCGAGCGCGCGGTCAGGTTCAGATGGTCGCTGATCAGAATCGGCTGCCCGACCTCGTACTCCGGCCGCAGGCCCCCGGCCGCGTTGGTCAGGACCACGACATTCGCGCCCGCGGCCCGGGCTGTGCGCACCGGATGGACGATGGTCCGCAGGTCATGGCCCTCGTAGGCATGGATGCGGCCCAACAGCACCAACACGTTGAGTGATCCGAGCGGCACCGACAGCACCCGGCCGCGATGGCCGAGCGCCGACGGAGGCGTGAAGCCGGGGATCACCGACATCGGAATCTCTGCCTTCGGTGTGCCCAGTGCCGCGGCCGCGGGTGTCCACCCCGATCCGAGGACCACGGCGACGTCGTGCCGCTCCACACCGGTGCGCTCGGCGATCACCGCGGCGGCGTGTTCGGCGTCAGGACTCACAGACTGCGAGCCTAGTCCCGAATGCGATACTGCGTGGATGCCCGCAGCCACCGCGTCGACCCGCGTCGAGGACGTGGTCGCAGCCCGTGGTGGCGATCTGATCGAGCTCTCCCACGCCATTCACGCCGAACCGGAACTCGCGTTCGACGAGCACCGCAGCTGCGCCAAGACCAAGGCACTGGTGGCTGAGCGCGGCTTCGAGATCAGTGCGGCGCCCGGCGGTTTGGACACGGCGTTCCGCGCCGACTTCGGCTCCGGCCCGTTGGTGATCGGGATCTGCGCCGAGTACGACGCGCTGCCCGGTATCGGGCATGCGTGCGGGCACAACATCATCGCGGCGTCGGCGGTCGGCACCGCCCTGGCGCTGGCCGAGGTGGCCGACGAGCTCGGGCTCACCGTCGCTCTGATCGGCACGCCGGCCGAGGAGTCCGGTGGCGGCAAGGCGCTGCTGATCGACGCGGGAGTGTTCGACGACGTCGCTGCCGCCGTGATGCTGCACCCCGGGCCGATCGACATCGCCGCCGCCCGCTCACTGGCGCTGTCGGAGGTGATCGTGACCTACACCGGCCGCGAATCGCATGCCGCCGTCGCGCCGCATCTGGGGGTCAATGCCGCCGACGCGGTGACCGTCGCGCAGGTGGCGATCGGGTTGCTGCGCCAGCAGATGGCTCCCGGCCAGCTGGCTCACGGCATCGTCACCGAGGGCGGCTCGGCGACCAACATCATCCCGGGCCGGGCTCGGCTGCAGTACACGATGCGGGCCGTCGACACCGAGTCGCTGCGCGGACTGGAAGCCAAGATGCGGGGGTGCTTCGAGGCGGGGGCGGTCGCCACCGGGTGTGGACACGACATCGCCGAAGCCGCACCGCCGTACGCCGAACTGACCCCCGACAGGTGGCTGGCCGAGGTGTTCCGCGACGAGATGACGAAGATGGGCCGCAAGCCCGTTCCGGTCGAGGTGGAGGCCGGAATGCCCTTGGGGAGCACGGATATGGGCAATGTCACCCAGCTGCTGCCGGGCATCCACCCCGTGGTCGGTGTCGAATCGGGCGGCGCGGTGATCCATCAGCCCGGTTTCACCGTCGCCGCGGCGAGTCCCAGCGGGGACCGTGCGGTGACGGAGGGGGCAATCATGTTGGCGCGCACCGTCGTTCGACTTGCCGAATCGGATGTCGAACGGGAGCGGGTGCTGGAGCTGCTGGCGCAGCGGGGGGATCGCACATGAGCATCGCTGACACGACGGAGTCGTGGCTGGCCGCCCATTTCGACGATCTGGTCGCCTGGCGCCGCCACATTCACCGCTACCCGGAGCTGGGCCGCCAGGAGTTCGCGACCACCCAGTTCGTCGCCGACCGTCTGGTGGAAGCCGGGCTGAACCCGAAGGTGATGCCGGGCGGGACCGGACTGACCTGCGACTTCGGTCCCGAGCACGCGCCGCGGATCGCGTTGCGCGCCGACATGGATGCGCTCCCGATGGCCGAGCGCACCGGCGCGCCGTACAGCTCGACGATGCCGAACGTCGCCCATGCCTGCGGGCACGACGCCCACACCGCGATGCTCATCGGGGCCGCGACGGCGCTGGCGTCGGTGCCCGAACTGCCGGTCGGCGTGCGGTTGATCTTCCAGGCCGCCGAGGAATTGATGCCCGGCGGCGCGATCGACGCGATCGCCGCGGGCGCGTTGGTCGGAGTCTCGCGGATCTTCGCGTTGCACTGCGATCCCCGGCTCGCCGCGGGGCGCGTCGCGATCATCCCCGGCCCCATCACGTCGGCGGCGGATTCGATCGAGATCACCTTGCACT
Organism: Mycobacterium sp. BK086; assembly: GCA_004362315.1. Taxonomy (GTDB): domain Bacteria; phylum Actinomycetota; class Actinomycetes; order Mycobacteriales; family Mycobacteriaceae; genus Mycobacterium. The sequence continues at coordinate 1,719,993 of SNWL01000003.1, read as the reverse complement.
CACCCGGCGGACACACGTCACGCCCGCACCTGACATCGGATCTGGTGTACGGCATGGGCACGGTGATCACCGGGCTGCCGGGCGTGCTGTCGCGACGGATCGACCCGCGGCACAGCACCGTGATGGTGTGGGGCGCGGCCAACGCCGGGGTCGCGGCCAATGCCATTCCGCAGACCGGCACGTTGGCGGGCACGGTGCGCACCGCCAGCCGCGAGACCTGGGTGGGTATGGAACAGCTTGTGCGGGAGACGGTTTCAGGCCTGCTCGCACCCCTTGGTATCGAGCACACCCTGAATTACCACCGTGGCGTGCCGCCCGTGGTCAATGAGGAACGCTCGACGCAGATCATGACGCATGCCATCGAGGCGGTCGCGCCCGATGCGCTCGCGGACACTCACCAGTCCGGCGGCGGTGAGGACTTCTCCTGGTATCTGGAAGAGGTACCCGGTGCGATGGGCCGGCTGGGGGTGTGGAGCGGCCGCGGGCCGCAGCTGGATCTGCACCAGCCGACGTTCGACCTCGACGAGCGCGCGCTCGCGGTGGGGGTTCGGGTTCTGGTGAATATCGTCGAGCAGTCCGCGGGGTACTGATGAAGCTTTTGGTCACGGGCGGTGCGGGGTACGTGGGCAGCGTGTGCGCGACGGTGCTGCTGGAGCAGGGCCACGAGGTGGTGGTCGTCGACGACCTGTCGACGGGCAACGGCGACGCGGTGCCGTCGGGGGCGCGGTTCGTGCAGGCCGACATGGTCGACGTCGCACCGGAGTTGCTTGGCGACGGATCGTTCGACGGGGTGGTGCACTTCGCGGCGAAATCTCTGGTGGGCGAGTCGGTGGCCGAGCCGGAGAAATACTGGAACAGCAACGTGGTCAAGACAATTCAACTGTTGGAGGCGATGCGCGCGGCGGGCACACCGCGGCTGGTGTTCTCCTCCACGGCGGCGACCTACGGCGAGCCGAAGTCGGTGCCGATCACCGAGGACGCCGAGACCCGGCCGACAAATGCCTATGGCGCCACCAAACTGGCGATCGACCACGCGATCACCTCGTACGCCACCGCGCACGGGTTGGCCGCCACCAGCCTGCGCTACTTCAACGTCGCAGGCGCATACGGTGGCTGCGGTGAGCGTCATGCGACCGAGACGCACCTGATTCCGCTGGTGTTGCAGGTCGCCACCGGGCGGCGCTCGGAGATCCTGGTGTTCGGCACCGACTGGCCGACGCCGGACGGCACGTGCATTCGCGACTACATCCACGTCCGCGATCTGGCCGACGCGCATCTGCTTGCGCTGCAGACGTCGAAGCCGGGTGAGCACCGGATCTACAACCTGGGCAACGGCACCGGCTTCTCGGTTCGCGAGGTGATCGCCTGCTGCGAGCGGGTCACCGGCGGACCGATCGCGGCGCGGGACGTCGAGCGCAGGGCCGGTGATCCGGCTGTGCTGATCGCCTCGAGCGAGCGGGCCATCACCGAGCTCGGCTGGCAGCCTCAGCACACGACCATTGACGAGATCGTCTCCGATGCTTGGGAATGCCTCACCAAGTGATCCGCGAGCGTGCGTGTCTGCACAGTGACACGCCGTATCGGTGCGCAGTTCACGCACTCTCGTTGTCCACAGGGCTGACTTTCTGATCGCGCGATGACCGTGCAGCATCACGCGTGTGCATGAAGGGCTGGTTGCGCTGTTCGAAAGGCAGGGCGGCGTCGCGACCGCCGAGCAGATCCTTGCGGTCGTGAGTCGACGCAACCTTGAGATGTTGTTGGAATCCACGACTGTGGAACGTATTTGGCGAGGGATCTACGGCTTCGGTGCCGCCGACACGGCGCGCAAACTGAGGGGTCTCGACTTGACTTGCGGTGAGACCGTCGTCGTCTGCATGGCCACTGCGGCGGGCCTCTACGGCTTCGACACCGAGGGCGACGCTGCTTTGCATGTGCTGAATCCCATTGGGCACCAGTTGCGGCCGGCCGATGGGCTCGTCGTACACCGCCGAGAGGGTGCGCCGATGGTCATGGTGTCGGCCCGTCCGGCTACGGGCCCGGCGTGGACGGCGGTAGAGGTGGCCCGAACATTGCGTCGCCCAAGAGCGCTCGCCACACTCGACGCCGCGCTCCGCTCCGGGCAGTGCAACCTGTCGGAGTTGTCGCGAGCCGTTGCATTGCAACAGGGACGGCGCGGCATTGTGAAAGTCCGCCACCTGCTTCCGCTGGTTGACGGACGAGCCGAATCACCGATGGAGAGCGAGGCCCGCCTCGTCATGATCGACGGCGGCCTGCCGATGCCGGTACTGCAGCATGGGATCGTCGACGCGCGAGGGCGGTTGCGAAGACTCGATTTCGCATGGCCCGACCACAGGGTTGCTGCCGAGTATGACAGTGGTGAATGGCACGTCGGGGCGAATGCGTTGCGCCGCGACCGGGAGAAACTGGCTGCGCTGCAAGATCTGGGGTGGATGGTCGTGCCGATCGTCGTCGACGACGTGCGTCGCGCGCCCGGTCTGCTCGTCAAGCGCATCAACGCGCACCTTGTGGCGCGCGAGTGTGCGTGAAGTGTGCGCTGCGGCGGCGTGTCTCTGCACCGACACGCACGCTCATGCACAGGAGAGCTAGTCGCCGCCGGTGCCCGGGCCGACATTACTTGCCGGGCGGGTGCGCAGGTCGTGCACGTATTCGGGTGGCGCACCGGCGATCTCGGCGGCGTCGGCCATCACGCCGATGTAGCGCGCCGAGGGTAGTCCGCCCTCCCAGGCATCCAGGACGTACAGCCAGGCGAGCACGGGATCGTTTGTGGTGTCGGTCGATTCGCATTCGATGCGGCATCTGATCTTCTTGTGGAAGCCCAGCTCCGAACCTTCCCAGCGGTCCAGGTTCTGCTCGTCGGCGGTGGTCATGTCGTAGAGCACCACGAACACCTTGGAATCGGGGTCCTCGACCAGGGTCGCCAGTGCGCCCTCCCAGCCGATGTCCTCGCCGGCGAAGGTGAGCCGCCAGCCGTGCAACCAGCCGGTGCCTGCCATCGGGGAATGCGGCGCGCGCTCCAGCATCTGCTCGGGATGCATGTTGGACCCGTAGGCGGCATAGAGCGGCACGGGGAAAGCCTAGAGCGTCCTGTCGCCGGGAGCGCAGCGACTCCGGTGATTAGGCTAAGGCCCGTGACGACGCGGATCGTGATCATCGGGGGAGGGCCGGCCGGTTACGAGGCGGCACTGGTCGCCGCGGGACGGGCCGAGGTCACCGTCGTGGACTCCGACGGAATCGGCGGAGCCTGCGTCCTCTTCGACTGCGTGCCGTCCAAGACGTTCATCGCCTCGACGGGCGTGCGCACCGAACTGCGCCGCGCGTCGGGCCTCGGTTTCGAGATCGGCATCGACGACGCCAAGATTTCGTTGCCGCAGATCAACAACCGTGTGAAGACGCTGGCGCGGTCACAGTCTGCCGATATCGGAACGAACCTGCTGCGCGAAAAGGTCAACGTGGTGCAGGGCCGCGGCGAGCTGATCGACGCCGTGCCGGGCATGGCCCACCACCGCGTCCAGGTGACGACGGCCCACGGCCAGACCGGGATCCTCAAGGCCGACGTGGTGCTGATCGCCACCGGCGCGAGCCCTCGAGTGCTGCCGAACGCCGAGCCCGACGGCGTGCGGATCCTGACCTGGCGGCAGCTTTACGACCTCCCTGAGCTGCCCGAACACCTGATCATCGTCGGCTCCGGCGTCACCGGCGCCGAGTTCTGCAACGCCTACACCGAGCTGGGTGTCACGGTGACGGTGGTGGCCAGCCGCGACCAGATCCTTCCGCACGAGGACAGCGACGCCGCAGCCGTCCTGGAGGAGGTGTTCGCCGAGCGCGGCGTGACGCTGATCAAGAACGCCAGGGCGCAGTCGGTGGTGCGGACCGAGACCGGGGTCAAGGTCACGATGGCCGACGGCCGCGTCGTCGAGGGCAGCCACGCGCTGATGACCGTCGGCTCGGTGCCCAATACCGCTGGTCTGGGGCTCGAGCGGGTCGGTGTCGAGCTCGGGCCGGGCAACTACATCCCGGTCGACCGGGTATCCCGGACGTCGGCCTCGGGCATCTACGCCGCCGGTGACTGCACCGGCCTGCTGCTGCTGGCCTCGGTGGCGGCGATGCAGGGCCGGATCGCGATGTATCACGCACTGGGCGAGGGCGTGGCGCCGATCCGGCTGCGCACGGTGGCCTCGGCCACCTTCACCAGGCCTGAGATCGCGGCCGTCGGGGTCCCGCAAACCGCGATCGACAGCGGTTCGGTCCCGGCCCGCACGATCATGCTGCCGCTGAACACCAACGCACGGGCCAAGATGTCCCTGCTCACCCGGGGCTTCGTGAAGATCTTCTGCCGGCCGGCCACCGGCGTCGTCATCGGCGGGGTGGTGGTGGCCCCGATCGCCTCCGAACTCATTCTCCCGATCGCCCTGGCGGTACAAAACCGCATCTCGGTGACCGATCTGGCCCAGACGCTGTCGGTCTACCCGTCGTTGTCGGGGTCGATCGTCGAGGCTGCGCGCCGCCTCATGGCGCACGACGATCTCGACTAGCCTGGGCCTATGAGCGACCCGATCCTTAGACCGGGCACCGGTCAGACCTTTCTCGGACCTTCCGAACGTGCGCGCGCCTGGGAGCGGTTGGGCAGCGAACAGTTCGACGTCGTCGTCATCGGCGGTGGCGTGGTCGGTGCGGGCTGCGCACTGGATGCCGCGACCCGCGGGCTCAAGGTAGCTCTCGTCGAGGCGCGTGACTTCGCCTCAGGAACCTCGAGCCGCAGTTCGAAGATGTTCCACGGCGGGCTGCGCTACCTCGAGCAGCTGGAGTTCGGCCTGGTGCGTGAGGCGCTGCACGAGCGCGAGCTGTCCCTGACCACCCTGGCGCCGCATCTGGTCAAGCCGCTGCCGTTTCTGTTCCCGCTGACCAAGCGCGTCTGGGAGCGGCCCTACATCGCGGCGGGCATCTTCCTCTACGACCAACTGGGTGGCGCGAAATCCGTTCCGCCGCAAAAGCATTTGACCAAGGCGGGGGCGCTGAGGCTGGCGCCCGGCCTCAAGCGGAGCTCGTTGGTCGGCGGCATCCGCTATTACGACACCGTCGTCGACGATGCCCGGCACACCATGACCGTCGCGCGTACCGCCGCCCACTACGGCGCGGTGGTGCGCACCTCGACGCAGGTGGTGAAGCTGCTCCGCGAGGGCGACCGGGTGATCGGGGTGACGATCCGGGATTCGGAGGACGGCTCGGTCGAGGATGTGCGCGGCCACGTCGTGATCAACGCCACCGGGGTGTGGACCGACGAGATCCAGGCGCTGTCCAAGGAACGCGGCCGTTTTCGGGTCCGCGCGTCCAAGGGGGTGCACATTGTGGTGCCGCGCGACCGCATCGTGTCCGAGGTGGCAATCATCCTGCGCACCGAGAAATCGGTGCTGTTCGTGATTCCGTGGGGCACGCACTGGATCATCGGCACCACCGACACCGACTGGAACCTCGACCTGGCGCACCCCGCCGCCACCAAGGCCGATATCGACTACATCCTCGGCCACGTCAACACCGTGCTGGCCACATCGCTCACTCACGACGACATCGACGGGGTGTACGCGGGCCTGCGGCCGCTGCTGGCGGGGGAAAGCGAAGAGACCTCGAAGCTGTCGCGCGAGCATGCGGTGGCCGTGCCATCGCCGGGGCTGGTCGCCATCGCGGGCGGCAAATACACGACCTATCGGGTGATGGCCGACGACGCCGTCGACGCCGCGGCCGAGTACATCCCGGCGCGGGTGGCGCCGTCGATCACCGAGAAGGTGCCGCTGATGGGCGCCGACGGGTACTTCGCGCTGATCAACCAGACCCAGAGTGTGGGTGCGCGGTACGGCCTGCATCCCTACCGGGTGCGGCATCTGCTGGACCGGTACGGCTCGCTGATCGGGGAAGTGCTGGAGCTGGCGGCCGACAAGCCGGAGCTGCTGGAGCCGATCACCGACGCGCCGGTGTACCTCAAGGTGGAGGCGGCGTATGCCGCGGCGGCCGAGGGGGCGCTGCACCTGGAGGACATCCTGGCCCGCCGGATGAGGATCTCGATCGAATATCAGCACCGCGGCGTGGACTGTGCGGCCGAGGTCGCCGATATCGTCGCGCCGATCCTCGGGTGGAGCGAGGCGGACTGCGCGCGGGAGGTGGCGACGTACATCGCGCGGGTGGAGGCCGAGGTGCTGTCGCAGCGCCAGCCCGATGACGAGTCGGCCGACGCGCTGCGGGCCGCGGCGCCCGAGGCGCGGGCCGAGATCCTCGAGCCGGTGCCCCTTACTTGAGGCGTGTGCCGCCGCTGCCGGTGCGCGACGGTCTCGGGCCGGCGCGTCTTCGGTTGGAGGGTGGCAATGTCGCCGACGAGTTTCTGCGGCGGTTTGGCCCGGACGGGCTGGCCAAGGTGCGTTCCGGTGAGGTGGTCGATGCCGACGGCGCGGTGATCTCGTCGTCGACGGTGTTGCCGGCCGGCGCTGTTGTGTTCCTGTACCGGGAGCTTCCGGACGAGGTGGTGGTGCCGTTCGATATCCCGGTGCTCTACCGCGACGACGACATCGTGGTGGTGGACAAGCCGCATTTCCTGGCGACGATGCCGCGCGGCGGGCATGTTGCGCAGACGGCGTTGGTGCGGTTGCGTCGGTCGCTCGATCTGCCGGAGCTGAGTCCGGCGCACCGGCTGGACCGGCTGACGGCGGGGGTGCTGTTGTTCACGGTGCGCCGCGAGGTTCGAGGTGCTTATCAGACGCTGTTCGCGCGGGGACTGGTATCCAAAACGTACTTGGCGGCGTCGTCCGCGGTATGCGGGGTGGAGTTACCGACGGTGGTACGTAGCCGAATCATCAAGCAGCGCGGTCAGTTACAGGCGTTCGAGGAGCCGGGCGAGCCGAACGCCGAGACATTGGTGGAGTCGCTCGGTTCCGGTTGCTATCGGCTGAGTCCGCGCACCGGCCGCACGCATCAGCTGCGGGTGCACATGGCGTCGTTGGGGCTGCCGATCGACAACGACCCGCTCTATCCGCGGGTGGTCTCCGTCGCCCCTGATGATTTTTCGGCACCGCTGCGGCTGGTGGCGCAGCGCCTCGAATTCGAGGATCCTTTGACCGGGGAGTTGCGGTCTTTTGTCAGCGCGGCCGGGGTCTGCAGTCCCTAGGCGCACGGCGCGGACCGCGTGACGCTGATCCTATGGACGACGATCATCAGCTGGTGGTGGTAGCGGCGTACGCGGATCTCGATGAGGCACGCACGGACTTCAACGAACTCGGGGCACGGATCAAGCACGGTATGGAGCTACGAGCCGCCGCGCTGGTCGGCAAAGATGACGACGGTCAGGCGAAAGTCGTTGAAGCACAGAACCGGCACGGGCGTACCGCTATCGGAGTCGGCGCCGGCCTGGGTCTGCTCCTAGGCCTGTTCCTACCGCCGTTCGGCTTGTCGGTTCTGGTCGGCGGGGCTTCAGCCGGCGTGATCGCCTCGATCGCCGAGCACGAACTGCGAACAGGATTGCGCCGCGAGATCGGCGAGGCGCTGGAAGCGGGCACCGGCGTGGTGATTGCCGTGGTCTACCCCAACGGCAGAATGCCCGTTGAGATCACCCTGTCGCACGCGGCGAGCTTCAGGGCCCTTCGGATGGACACCTCCACGATCAACAGCATCGAGGAGGCGGTCGCTGACGCAATGGCGGCCGCGGGGCACCCGGTCAGCGCTGGCACGAAGGGCACCAGTAGGTGACCCGGTCTTCGTCGGAAGATTCGGCTCGGCGGATGGGCGTGCCGCAGCGACGGCACGGTTCGCCGGCCCGGCCGTAGACCCAGAGTTCTTGTCCGCGTCGGCTGTTGCCGGTGGTGGTGCGGTTGGTGCGGGTGCGATTGGCCCACAACATCTTTTGTGCCTGTTTCACGACTCGCAGCGGATCGGTGAGGCTGCTGACCGGGCTGGTGGGGAGCCAGCCGAAGATGAAGCACAGTTCGTTGGCGTAGACGTTGCCGACACCGGCGAGGTTGCGTTGGTCCAGGAGCGCGGCGGCGATGGGGCGGTCGGGGTCGTTGGTCAGATTGGCGGCGGCACGGTCGGGATCCCAGTCGTCGCCGAGAAGATCGGGGCCGAGGTGAGCGACGGCCTCTTCGTCGTTGTCGCGGTCGAGAATTTCCAGGATGCCAAGGTCGATGCCGAGGGCCTGAATATCGGCTGTTTCCAGGATGATTCGGATCTTGTGGGCATTTCGCTGCGGCTTGCCTTTCGGGCTCACGCGCCAGCTGCCGTCCATCTTCAGGTGCGAGTGGATGCTGGCTGGGCCGACCCGGATGAACAGGTGCTTGCCGTGGCTGATCACCTCGTCGACGGTGTTGCCGGTCAGATCCACCGTGGCGTAACGCGGCACGCGGATATCGCAGCGCGTCAGCGTCTTACCGACCAGCGCCTCGCGCAGGTTGGCCGCGGTGTGGAAGACGGTGTCGCCTTCGGGCATGACACCAGCCTAGAAGGGCGGTGGATGGGCGGCGGCCCTCGCCTCGTTGAGCCCGCGTTCCCGGCGGATCCGATCGGATCGTTCCTGGAGTCGGGTCCGCCGGCGGGCCGGCATCATCAACCCACGCCCCGGTGCGCGCGCCGGTGGTGGCGTGTCGGGTAGTTTCAGCTCGTCGGTGGGGGCGAAGAGTCGCGGAAAGAACAGCGAGCCGCCAGGTTTGGTGGTGTAGGTGCGCCCCGAGGGGGATGTCCAGATCACTGTTCCGTCGGGCAACTGCCGGTCAGCCCAGCCGCCGGGGCCCGTGTAGAAGGTCTTCAGGAGATGATGCACCCGGCACAGGAGTTTCAGGTTCGACGGATGCGTCGGGCCGAACGGGTACGGCACCGTGTGGTCGATGTCGGCCACCGAGGCGGGGCGGTCACAACCCGGGAACCGGCAGGTCAGATCGCGGCAACGGATGAACTCCGCGAGAGCTGTCGATGGCCGGTAGCGCGGCTCGGTGCTGAGCTCCTTGCCGCCGATAACCGGTCTCAGCTTCGCCCGCTTGGCCAACGTCCGAACGGTTTCGGCGGGGACCGCGCCGTAGCCCGGTAAGAGCCCCGGAGCGTCTCCGTCCCCGGCGACCGTGTCGGATTCGGCCAGCACATGGATCACGATCTGGCTCGGTTCGTCTGCAGCGTCCGACCGAGCTGGGCAGTCTTCGGAACCGCATTCGCAGACCAGTGCTGACGAACTCCCCAGGGCGCCAACGGCATCGGCGCGGCGTTGTCGAGCGGTCCGGGGGTCGTCGCGGCACACCGTGGCAGACAGCTTGTCCAGGCGTTGGTCGAGCGAGGCGGCATCCGTCGCGCGAACCCGTGCGTAGATCTCGGCCATACCGTCTTGCCCCGGCGAGATCTCGACGTAACGGTCGTCGTCGGCCTTTCGCGCGACACGCACCGCGTCTGGATCCAGCTCGCAGACAATCCAATCGAGAACCTCAGCGATCCTCTTCTCCGACAGCGTGTTCCAGCCCGGTGCGCTGTGTACCAGGCGCTCGTCGACAGCAGCCAGCATGTCGGGATCGATGATCAGGCCGGTGCGGAACAACGCTGCGACCACAATGCGATAGTCGATCGCACCGGATGCGAACAATGCGCCGAACTTCGGTAGCCGCTCGATCAGCTGCAGCCCACGATCCATCTGGGTGGATGCGCGACCTTGGCTGATGCCCAGCTCAGCGGCCACTTCGGCGGCGACAGCTTCCCAATTGTCGATGCACCATTGGGCGCGGTCAGCCGCGTCAGCCTGCTTCATCCGGCGCTGGCACAACCGGCCGGCCGCGAGCAGTCGCTCGGCGATCGCGACCCGTTCGCTGCGCTGTCCTCGGCGCATAGTGTCGAGAAGCGCGGGATCGCTCGATTGTTCGAACATGTGTTCGATGCTACGCCGCGCGTCTGACAATTTCAGTCGGTTGCGACAGCGCGGATCGCATCAACGACTGCGGCCGCGTTCTCGTTCTCGATGAAGTGGTCGCTGTGGGTCTCGGTGATGTGTGTAGCCCCCAGATACGACGAGAGCAGGCTGCCCGCCTCGAGCCATTGCGGCCAGTAGGCCTCGGCATCATCGATGGCGAGGTAGTCGAAAGGCCGGTCGGCACTGAGCACCACGACCGGCATCGGGGGCAGCGGTGGCGCGGAGTCGAGTTGCTCGATGCTGGCGGGGTGGTCCGTCGTCTCGAAGCCCGGGTGCGCGCGCCCGTGATCGAGCAGGCTCTGCACCCAGCGATCCCAGATGTCTGGCGGCAGGACTTTCGGCAGGTACTGCGTGCTCGGGTCGACCAGGACCAGGCCGACGACATCGCTCGGGTGAGTCCGCGCGTACGTCTGGGCGATCAAACCGCCCCACGAGTGGCCGACGAGCACGTACGGGCCGGGGATGTGCCCGGCGGCCAACAACGAATTCAGGTCCGCCGCAGCCTCCTGCGTCGTGGTGGGCTGAGGCACAGGGGTCGACCGGCTTGGCGCGCCGCCCATCTGTTCGGTTCCCGGCCTGTCGTACACGCACACTCGCGTGAACGTCGACACTGATGGAAACACCGCGGCATCGGACCGCCCAAACGTCGCTGTGTCGTTCGGGTTGCCGGTGTAGCTCCAATTGTCAGCGGCGACACCGGCTCCGGAGAGCAGGATGACCGTCGGTGAACCTGCACCACGGCACTCGAGGTAGATACGGCGACCCTGGCCGATATCGACGAATTCGCCCGTCTGCGCGGCGGCCGTCGGTGGTGTGAGAGCGCCGACGAGCAACAGACAGAGGATGGCGGCGGCGTATCTCATTCGAGGACGAGTTCGACGGTGATGATCAGCCAACCCAGCGCGGCGTTGATGAGCCCGAACAACAGCGTCTCTCGCCTCGACGAACCACTGCGGTGCGCCGCCAGCACGCCGAGAACGAACAGCAGCACGACGTTGACGTTCATCACGAGCGTCTCGTATCCGGCGACCGGCGTGCCGTCGGCAGTGCGGTGATCATGACCCCACTGAAACATCCACGCACACAACAGGAGTACGACAGTCGGGAAAGTGGCGAAGGTGCGCGGCGAGTCGTTGACGATGCCGATCCAGAGACTGCCGACGTAGCCACGCATCGTGGTGTAGCTGCGGCTGGAGAGATGCGTCGCATACGCGTCGACGACGGTGGTCAGGGATGCCCCCAAGAGGATCCACGCGGCTTCGTGAAGTGGCTGGCCGCCCTCTTGGGCCGCGAGGAGCAGAGTCGCCAGGAACGTGCCCTTGATGAGCCTCTTGAAAACGTTCTCGGACACCTGCATGAGTCACTCCTATGTCAACCGGTGCCGGTTGACAAGGCTAACTCAGCGCAGCCGCAGTCCTCGCGGTGTGCGGGAGAAACCGGCGTCGACCAACGCATCCGCGGTCGTCCGACGATCAGGATGCCCGGCCGCCTCCAGCACCGATATGCCGTCGAGCTTTTCGACCAGTACCCCGCCGATGCGCCCACTGCCGACCAGTTCGGCCAGCGTCCCCGCCGCCGCGCGCTGCGCCTCTTCGTCCGCGCTGAAGTTCAACAGCGAACGGCCACCGCGTTCCAGGAACCACACCAGCTCGCCGTCCACCAACACCACCAGCGCACCCGCCTTGCGTCCCGGGCGATGGCTGGCATCGGCGTCCGAACGTGAGGGCCACGGCAGCGCGGCGCCATACGGGTTGGCCGGATCGGCGGCGGCCAGCACCACCGAGCGATAGTCTCGGCGTTCCGGATCAACCTCGTCGAGGTAGGTTCGCAGCCGATCGACCGTCGAGGCGACCGCGAACTGCGCCCCGCCCAGCGATTCGACGAAATACCCGCGCTGACACCGCCCGGCTTCCTCGAATCCGGTGAGCACCTTGTACAGGTAGGCGAATCCGCCGGGAACTCCCTCGGCCGCCGCCGCACCCTTGGTCAGCACCCCGTGCCGGCTCAGCAGAAGATCCGCCGAGAAGTGTGCCCGCACAGTCGAATCCGGCTCTCGGGCCGGAACGGCCGACCAGCGCCCCGCAACCGTCGCGTCCACCGCCCTGGTCTGCGGGTGCGCCACCGAATAGCGGCTCAGCCTCGGCGCGCGGCGCTGCCGGTGCGCGGGCGCGGCAGGGCGGCGAGTCCCGGGTCTGCGTCCACCGGCCAGCATCGCGCGTACGGGTGCGAACGTGTCGCCGGTGACCCAGCCCGCCCAGATCAGGTCCCACAGCGCGGCTTTCGCGGTCTCCTCCGAACTGTCGACCAACTGCCGGAAGAAGAACGCCCCTCGATCCTCGCCGGGCTCGCCGAGCACCTCGAAGATCGCGCGGTGCGCATCGGTGAAGTCGATCTCGGCGGGAGCCGCCAGCGTCAGGGGAGCGGTGTCGGCGTGATGGAATGCGATCCAGCCGTCGCTGCCCGAAATCGAGCCCGCTCCCGACCAGGTGACCTCACCGGAGGCCAGCAGCTCGTCGAGCATCGCCGGCTGGTAGTCGCGCACCCGCGGTCCGAACACCAGCGGTTCGACTGCCGAGGCGGGCACCGGCACTCCGGCCAGTTGATCGATGACCTGCGCCAGCCCGTCGACACCCGAGGTGGCGGAGCTGCCGACCTGCTGCCAGGCCGGCAGGAACCGGGCATAGGCGGCGGGGCTCACCGGTTCGACCTGTGCGCGCAGCGCGGCCAGCGAGCGGCGGCGCAGGATCCGCAGCACCTCGGCATCGCACCACTGGTCGGCGTCCGGCGCGGCGACGAACTCGCCGCGAACCAGCTTGCCGTCCACCGCCATTCGGCCCAGCACGTCGGCGGCGACCCGCAGGCCCAGCCCGAACCGGGACGCCGCCTCGGCGGTGGTGAAGGGTCCGCGAGTACGGGCGAACCGGCCCATCAGCTCGCCGAGCGGATCGGCCACCGCCTCGGTGAAACTCGTCGGCACCCCGACGGGCACCGCGACGCCGACCGCATCGCGCAGCCGCCCGATGTCCTCGATCCCTGCCCACCAGGACTGACCGGCATACGACAGCGGCAGTACGCGTTTGGCGGCGTGTAGGCCCTCGAGCCAACCACCGACATCGCTGGCGGTGCAGCGCTCGGCGATCTCGGCCTCGGTCAGCGGGCCGAGCAGGCGCAACAGATCGGCCACGCCCTCGGCGTCGCGGGCCTTGCGATCCTCGGAAAGGTGTTGCAGCTGACGCGAAGTGGCGGCTATGACGTCGGGGTCGAGCAGCTCCCGCAGTTCGACGCGACCCAGCAGCTCCGCCAACAGGGTGCTGTCCAACGACAACGCTGCCGCACGGCGTTCGGCCAGCGGGCTGTCGCCCTCGTACATGAAGGCCCCGACGTAACCGAACATCAGCGACGCCGCGAACGGCGACGGCATCGGCGTCTCGACCTCCACCAGGCGCACTCGGCGCTGGGCGATCCGCCCCATCAGCTCGGTCAGCGTCGGAACGTCGTACACGTCCTGCAGGCACTCCCGTACCGCTTCCAGCACGATCGGGAAATCCGGGTATTTCTTTGCCACATCGAGCAATTGGGCCGCTCGCTGGCGCTGATGCCACAGCGGCGAACGCTTACCCGGATGACGCTTGGGCAGCAGCAGCGCGCGGGCCGCGCACTCCCGGAACCGCGATGCGAACAACGCCGAACCGCCCACCTCGGTGGTGACCAGCGGCTCGATCTCGTCGGGAGAGAAGACGAACAGGTCGGCCCCGGGCGGGGCGTCTTCGGTGTCGGGCAACCGCACCACGATGCCGTCGTCAGAGGCCGTCGGTTTCTCGTCGATTCCATAGCGCTCCAACAGCCGTCGGCTGACGGCAAGCGCCAGCGGGCCGTGCACCTTGAGCCCATACGGCGAATGCAGCACCACCCGCCAGTCGCCCAGCTCGTCGCGGAAACGCTCCACCAGCAGCGTGGTGTCGCTGGGTACGGTGGCGGTGGCGGTGCGCTGATCGTCGAGCAGCTGCCAGAGGTTGTCGGTCGCATAGTCGGCGAATCCCAAATCGGCACAACGCTTGTCGAAGTCGTCGCGGTTCAACCCGGCGAGCTCACCGGTGAACTTCCCGATCGCCTGGCCCAGCTCGGCGGGCCGGCCGGCGTCGTCACCGCGCCAGAACGGCAACCGGGCCGGTTGTCCCGGCGCGGGAATGACCAGCACCCGGTCGTGGGTGATCTCGGTGATCCGCCAGCTGGTCGCGCCCAGCGAGATCACGTCACCAGGACGCGACTCGTACACCATTTCCTCGTCGAGTTCACCGACCCGAGAAGGCTTTTCAGAGTCGGTCGCGAGGTACACCGTGAACATCCCGCGATCCGGGATGGCCCCGCCGGACGTCACGGCCAGCCGCTGCGCACCGGGTCGCGAGGTCAGCGTGCCGGTATCGCGGTCATAGATCAGCCGGGGCCGGAGCTCGGCGAAGTCGGTGGACGGATACTTGCCCGAGAGTAAATCGAGTGTTGCTTCGAAGGCGCTGCGCGGCAACGTCGCAAAGGGCGCGCTGCGGCGCACGACGTCGAACCACTCGTCGGCGCTCACCGGTTCCAGCGCACACGCGGCGACGGTGTGCTGGGCCAGGATGTCGAGCGGGTTGGTGGGCACCCGCATGGTTTCGATCTGGCCCGCCAGCATGCGCTGCACGCTGACCGCGCAGCCGATGAGATCGGTGCGGTGCTTGGGAAAGAGCACCCCGCGCGAGATCTCACCGACCTGATGGCCGGCCCGGCCGATGCGCTGCAGTCCGCTGGCCACCGACGGTGGCGCCTCGACCTGGATCACCAAATCGACTGCACCCATGTCGATTCCGAGCTCCAGGCTCGACGTCGCCACGACAGACTTGAGCCGCCCGCTCTTGAGGTCGTCCTCGACGAGGGCGCGCTGTTCCTTGGACACCGAGCCGTGATGGGCGCGCGCCAGGAGCGGCTCGGCCCCATACGTTTGGCCGCTGCCCATGATGTGAGCGGGCGGTCCGCCTGGTACCTGGCGGTTGGGCGGTGCGTCCAGTGCGATCCCGGATCGTTCTGCATGAATCTCGTTGATACGTGCGGTGAGTCGCTCGGCAAGGCGCCGCGAGTTGGCGAACACGATGGTCGAGTTGTGTGCCTCGATGAGGTCGACGATGCGGGCCTCGACATCGGGCCAGATGGTGTTGTTCTCCAGATTGGCCATATCGGGCACCGGCACCTGCACCGCGAGTTCGAACGTCTTGGCCGCTGCCGGCGCCACGATGGTGGTGGGCCGGGTCCCGGACAGGAACCGGGCCACCTCCTCGGGCGGGCGGACCGTGGCCGACAACCCGATGCGCTGGGCCGGGGTCTCCAGCAGCGCGTCGAGGCGCTCCAGCGACAGCGCCAGGTGCGCGCCGCGCTTGGTGCCGGCCACGGCGTGGACCTCGTCGACGATCACCGTCTGCACGCCCGTCAGCGTCTCGCGGGCTGCTGACGTCAGCATCAGGAACAGCGACTCTGGCGTGGTGATCAGAATGTCGGGCGGCTTGGTGATCAATTCACGTCGACGGGCCGGTGGGGTATCGCCGGACCGGACGCCCACGCTGATCTGCGGGGCCGGCACGCCGTCGTGTTCGGCGATGCGGGTGATGCCGGTCAGTGGGGTGCGCAGGTTGCGTTCGACGTCGACGGCCAGCGCCTTGAGCGGGGAGATGTACAGCACGCGCGTACCGGTCTTCTCGGGCTGGTGAGCCAGCCGGTCGATCGCCCAGAGGAACGCCGCCAGCGTCTTGCCCGACCCCGTCGGAGCGATGACCAGCGTGTTGTCGCCGTCGGCAATGGCCGACCAGGCGTTGGCCTGCGCGGCGGTGGGCTCGACGAAAGTGCCCGTGAACCAGCGCCGGGTCAGCGGACTGAACCGGGCAAGAGGATCGGCGGGACTCACGATTACAGGGTGCCAGGGGGTACCGACAAGGCGGCGAGAAGTCATTTATTGACGGATGGGTAGATCGCGGGTTCATACTGGTGCCCGGGGGAGGGGGCAGTTGACGACGGCTATGTGTCGGTCCTGCGGGGCCGAATCACCAGGAGACGCTCGGTTCTGCGGTGCGTGCGGCACCCGCATGACCACCGAAGCCGATGCCGCTCAGTACAAGCACGTGACAGTTCTGTTCGCCGATGTCGAGCGGTCCATGGATATCGCCGCCGCGCTGGATATCGAGCGGTTGCGCGAGGTCATGACCGAGCTGGTGGAACGCTCGACGACGGTGCTGCGACGCTACGGCGGGACCGTCGAATACAACGGCGACGGGGTGATGGCGCTGTTCGGTGCGCCGGTGGCCTTCGAGGATCACGCGTTCCGGGCATGCCTGGCCGCTGTGGACCTCCAGAGCGAGGCCAGCCGATTGGCGGCCGAGGTGAAGCAGCGTGACGGCATCGACTTCCGGGTTCGGGTGGGCCTGAATTCCGGCCGGGTGATCGCGGGCGAAATCGGCTCTGGGGCACTGGGCTACCGCGCGATCGGCGAGACGGTCGGATTCGCACAGCGGATGGAGTCGGTTGCGCCCGCGGGTGCGGTGATGTTGTCGGAGTCGACCGTCCGCCTGGTCGAGGATCGGGTGATGCTGAGCGGCCAGGCCTGGGTGCGGGTCAAAGGCTCCGACCAGCCCGCCGCGGTGCGGCAGTTGCTCGGCATCCCACCGCGGAGCGGCCGGCTGGGCCGCACCGAGTCGAGCCTGGTCGGCCGCAGTGCGGAGATGACGGCGATCGGTGCGGTTCTCGATGCCACGGTCGACGGCCGCGGCGGGGTCGTCAATGTGATCGCACCGCCGGGAATCGGAAAGTCCCGGGTTGCTCGAGAAGCCGCCGCGTTGGCGGCGGCCCGGGGCGTCGAACCGATCTGGGTGTTCTGTGAATCCCACGCGCGGGATGTCTCGTTCGGTGTGGTCGGGCGCCTGTTGCGGGCCGCCACGGGGGTGGCGGACCTCGACGGGGCGAGCGCGCGCGCACGAGCGCGCGCCGTGCTGCCGGGCGCCGACCCGCAGGATCTCCAGCTGCTCGACGATCTGCTCGGCATTGCCGACCCCGCGGCTGCCTTACCCGCGATCGACCCGGATGCGCGGCGGCGGCGGTTGACCGCGCTGGTCAACACGGCATCGCTGGCGCGGGATCGACCGGTTCTCGTCATCGTCGAGGACGTGCACTGGATCGACTCGGTGAGCGAATCGATGCTCACCGACTTCCTCAGTGTCGTGGACCAGTCGCCCACCATGGTGCTACTCACCTCACGTCCCGAATACGGCGGAGCGCTGGTGCATGTGCCGGATGCTTGTGCGATACAGCTTGCCCCCCTTGATGATCCGGCTACCTCGGCACTGCTGGACGAGTTGCTGGGGGCCGATCCCTCTGTGGGCGATCTGGCCGCCGTTATCGCCGACCGGGCCGGCGGTAACCCGTTCTTCGCCGAGGAAATGGTGCGCGAGCTGGCACAGCGCGGAGTCCTGACCGGGGGGCGCGGCGACTACCGTTGTCGCGGAGACGTTTCCGAGATCACGATTCCGGCCACTGTGCAGGCGGCCATCGCCGCACGAATCGACCGACTGGGCCCGTCGGCGCGGCAGACGCTGAACGCGGCGTCGGTGATCGGCGAGCGGTTCACTGCCGAACTCGTCGCCGCACTCGGCATCGACGGCGAATTCGTGGAGCTGTTGGGTGCGGAGCTGATCGATCAGGTGCAACTCCATCCGGCCGCCGAATACGCTTTCCACCATCCGCTGATTCGCGGCGTCGCGTACGAGGCGCAACTGAAATCCGGTCGTAGCGAATGGCATCGACGTCTGGCCGCCGCGATCGAGGATGGCGCGACGGACTCCGTCGATGAGAACGCGGCGCTGATCGCCGAGCACCTTGACTCCGCGGGTGATCTCAACGAAGCCTACGGCTGGCGCATGCGGGCAGCCGAGTGGTCGGTCCAGCGCGATATCGTGGCCGCCCGGCTCTGCTGGGACCGCGCGTATCAGCTTGCCGCGCGCCTCCCTGAGGCGGGCGCGGCCGAGCTGATGATGCAGATCGCGCCGCTGACCATGTTGTGCGCCACAGACTTTCACGCCAAAGCCGCTCACGAGAGCCGAGGCCGGTTCGCCGAGCTGAGGGAATTGTGCAGTGCGGCAGGGGATAAGGTGTCGCTGGCGATCGGCATGACCGGGCTGGTCACCGAGCATCTCTACGCCGGACACGGCGGGGCGGCCGCGAGGCTGGCCTCCGAGCAGATGGCACTGCTCGAGTCCATCGGCAACCCCACTCTGACTGTCGGATTGGGATTCGTCGCCTTCGCGACCTGGTTCGACCAGGGAGAGTTCGACGAGATTCTGCGGTGGACCGAAACGGTGATCGGCCTCGCTGCGGGCGATGCCGCGATGGGCTCCGAATTCGGCTTCGGGTCGCCGCTGGCCGCGGCGCTCGCGTTCCGCGGGGTCGCCCGCTGGTGGCGGGGTGAGCCCGGCTGGCACGACGATCTGCGCGATGCACGCGAGATGGCGCAGGACTCCGATCCGGCGACCCACGGCTTCGTTCTCGCCTGGACTTACGGGATCGAGATCGCGTACGGGGTGCTTCCTGCCGACGACGATGCGGTCCGCGCGAGTGACGAGGCAGTGCGGACCGCCGAAAGGATCGGCAACGATTACGTACTGCTGCTGGCCGAGTACGGATTGGGTGTCGCTCTGGTGCACCGTGACGAGCGCGCCGCCCGGGAGCGTGGGCTTGAGCTCGTGGAAAAATCCCTCGCCACCCTGCGGGTGCGCATTCCGTCCCTGGTCCCGGTGACCACGTTGTGGGTTGGTCGGGAGCGGGTCAGGGACGGCGACCGTGATGCGGCCATCGAGATGATGCGGGATGCCGTCGACGAGATCTACGCGGCGGCTCGGATCGGGTATTTTGTGCCAGGGGTCGGGACTCTGGTGGAGGCGCTCATCGAACGCGGCGGTGACGGCGATCTGTCCGAGGCGGACAGGGCGATCTATCGGCTGGCGCGCCTGCGGGCCGATCAGCGTTCGGCGATCCGCGACGTGATGCTGCTACGGCTGTGTGCGCTGCTGGCGCGGGCACGCGCCGACCCGGCATACCGCGACCTTGTCGACCGCTATCGCGCCATGGCCGAATTGCACGGCTATGACGGGCACATCGCCTGGGCCCGGGCGATGGAAGAGGATCAGCGCTAACTCCGGCCTGTCCCCCCAGCTGGCCGGAGTTAGCGCCTTGGCCACATCCTCGCCGCCGGGCGGCCCGGCGGGTGCAGTAGTGCACTACTGCAATCAGCGTGGGGGCCGGTTCACCAGCGCGGCCAGCTCCTCGCGGCTACGGGTTCCGGTCTTGGCCATGGCCCGCAGGACGTGGCTTTCGACGGTGCGCGGCGACAGAGTCAGGCGCTCGGCGATCGCGCGGTTGGACAGTCCTTGACCGATCAGCATCGCGATTTCGCGCTCCCGCTCGGTCAACGGCAGCGGGTCGTCGGCTTCGCGCAGAGTGGGAGTGACCAGCCCGCCGCATCGCTGCGCCAGCGCGGCCGCACGCGTCGAACAGGACAGAGCCGAGCCGCGCTGGTCGTGGCGGCGATGAGCGAGTGCCGCATGCGCGGCAGCGTCGGCGGCGGCGGCCAGGTCGCCAAGCTCTTCGAAACCCTCTGATACCGCGGTCAGTTCGCGGCCGTCGCCGTCACGCAGCGCGGCGGCGAAACGGGCGGCCAGTGCGACCCTGGGCCCCTCGACGATCGATTCCAGCTCTGCGAGCCGCGATGCGCCGGTGCGGTCCCCGAACTGGGTGGCCGTTTGCAGGCAGAACACCTCGGCGCCGAATTGGCCTTTGGCCGCGGCCCTTTTCGCCGCCGACAGACAGCCGCCGACCGCCTCGCTGACCGCGCCCTGGCTCGCCGCCACCCAGGCCTGGGCCAGACTCCGCTCGTAGTCCAGTGCGCGGAACGGGCGCCGAGCGCCCTCGAGTTCGGCGAGCGTTGCAGCGGCCCCTTCGGAATCGCCATGCATCGCGAGCGCCGTCACCAGTGCGACGGTGTAGCGGAAGCCCCACCCCATGCCATGACCGGCGGCGGACAGGCCCAGCGCGGCCTGCTTCAACAACCGGCACGCGGAGTCGAGGTGTCCCGCTCCCAGCGCCGCACGACCGGCCACCGCGGCACCCAGCAGCTGAGCCTCGCCCGGAAGGTCCTCGGCTTGCCGGCGGACATCGTGGGCCACCGCGGCCGCCGCGGTCACCCGACCCGCCAGCAACAGTGCGGTGAGATGGCCGTCGGCGATGTTGAACCGCATCTGGGGCGCATCGAATCGCCGTGTGGCGGCTTGGTACCCGGCCCGTGCGTGAGCCTCCGCCTCGGTGGTCTGGCCTGCCTCGCCCGAGACGACGGTGAGCGCCCACCCGATCTCGGCGCCGACGACCGGGGGCAGGTCGGCGAGCACAAGCGCGCTCGCTGCCTGCCTGGCGGCCGCAGGGTTGTCGGTGGCGAACCAGTGCACCGTGCGAAAGGCGTCCAGATAGCTACGGGCTTGCGGTGTCGTGATGCCGGCTGCTTCGTCGATGATCGCGATCGCGCGTTCCGGGTCGCCGATTGCCCACAGCATATTGCTCGCGCGAAGGAAGGCCAGGCGAGCCCGATCGACCTCGGTGAGCTCACCGGCAGACACCCTGTCGAGAACGGCATCGGCTTCCTCGCCGCAGGACAGCCAGGAGAGTGCATGCGCCCGAACGAAATTCGGCTCAGGACCGGCCCCCGCGGCAACCGCGGCTTCGGCAAGGCGATCGGCGAGCTGCAAGTCGGCCAGCCACACCGCACCGTGCGCCGCCCGCACCAGAAGGTCGGCGTCCGGCGGAAGATCGGACTCCATGCTCAACGCAGCTCGCTTCACCACGGCTCGAATATCCTCGGCATCAACAGCTTTGGCCATCTCGGCGGCGACAAGCCCGCGCAGCCGGCGGACTCGGGCCAGGGAGGCGCGCCTGCGCCGCACCTCGCTGTAGATCGGATGGGCCACCCGTGCCTGCACTCTGCCACCAGCAGGCTCGAGGGTGACGAGATTGCGGGTCTCGGCCTCTT
Source organism: Mycobacterium sp. BK086 (assembly GCA_004362315.1). Classification (GTDB taxonomy): domain Bacteria; phylum Actinomycetota; class Actinomycetes; order Mycobacteriales; family Mycobacteriaceae; genus Mycobacterium. The sequence continues at coordinate 1,698,967 of SNWL01000003.1, read as the reverse complement.
CGATCGCGGCCGGATCGGTGATCCGCATCAGCGTGTCCAGATCCATCGGTTCGGCGACGGCCAGGATGTCGATGACGTCGCCGACGGGTCCCGAGAATGTGCCGATTCGCGATTCGACCAACCCGATCAGGTCCGGGGAAAGAGCCGGGTCACCATTCCAGTGCCAGGTGTCACGTTGCTGAGCCAGTCGGCCGTCGGTGACCTCCTGCTCGACGATGTTCCGCAAATACAGGGCGTTGCCGCCGGTCAGCTTCCAAAAGCGTTGCGCTGAACGAGGTTCCACGGGGCTGCCCAGAGTGGCCGCGAGTGCTGCCGCCGTCTCGTCGAGCGACAGCGGCTGGATGTCGAGGCGGTCGAACGGGGCGGAGGTCCAAACCTCTTGCAGTGCGGCGGGAATCGGCTCACCGTCACGAACGGTCAAGACCACCTTTGCCGCGCCTCGCTGCACGAGCTGATGGACGACGAAGATGGACAGATCGTCGAGCAGATGCGCGTCGTCCACCGCGAGCACCACGCGTGCGCCTGAGCCCGGGACGACCAGGGCGTCGATGACCCCTCTGACCAATTGGACGGTCTCGCTGGCCCCGGACCGGGCCCACGCGGTGAAGGCACCCAACGGGATCGACCGTGCCGACGATGCGCCGACCACCCATCTGACTTCAGCGCCCCGCGACTTGGCGAAACTCAGGGCCTCCCGCGCGATCCTGGTCTTGCCGACGCCGGCCGCGCCTGACACGACGACGCCCGCGACGTCGGTGGCCGCGATCGCGGACTCGATGGTTCTCATCTGCCCGGAGCGGCCGATCAATGGCCACGACAAGCGCATTCGCAAAGGGTAGCTCTCTGCTAGGGCTCGATCGCCGCGAAATCGACCCACAGGTGTTGGGGCCCGCGGAACACCTGGTTGTGCCGGTACACCGGGGGATCGGTGACCAGCTTCGGTGCGGACACCCGGCGCAGGAAAGCCTCCAGCGCGAGGTTGACCTCGAGGCGGGCCAGCGGCCCGCCCATGCATGTGTGAATGCCACTGCCCCAGCCGAAGTGCTCGTTGTCCTCACGCAGCGGATCAAACCGGTCCGGGTTGTCGAACCGCCGCGGATCGCGGTTGGCCGCCGCATAGACCAGATGTACCGCCGCCCCGGCCGGGATCACCGTCGCGCCGATCTCGATGTCCGCGGTGGCACTGCGGCTGGGGAAGAACTGCACCGCCGACTGCAGCCTTTGGACCTCCTCGATGGTGCGCGGAATCAGCTCGGGGCGACCGCGAACCAACTCCCATGAGCCCGGGTTGCGCAACAGCGTCATGATGCAGTTGGTGATCGTGTTGACCGTGGAATCGTGCCCGGCGACCAGGAGCAGCGATGCGTTGGCGGTCGTCTCTTCCACCGACATCGGCCCGTCGGGACCGTCGTCGTGCAGCAGCCCCGACAACAGGCCCTCGCCGGGCTCCTTCGCGTACCTCTCCACGAGGTCGCGCAGATAGGAATCCAGTTGGGCGGTGCTGGCGACGGCCTTGGCGGCCAACGCCCGGCCTTCCTCGGTATCGCGTTCCGGGCCGAGGTTGGTGCCCTTCATGAAGTCGAAGATCCAGGCATGGAACTTCGGCTCGTCCTCGACGGGAATGCCGAGGATCTTGCAGATCACCGCGACGGGGATGGGATAGGCGAAGTCGTCGACCACGTCGAGGCGGGACTTACCACCGGCCGCGATCGTGTCCAACAGGCGGTTGGCCAGTTCGACGATGAACGGTTCCATGCCGGGGATCAGCCCGGGGGAGTGCGGAGGGCCGAACTGGCGCATCACCTGGCGGCGCATCCGGTCGTGATCGGGCGGGTCCGACACGATGATGCTGACATCTTTGGCGTAGCCGGCCATGCCCTGCGAGCCGGGCTCGGGGTCGGGTTTCTCGCCCATCATGCCCGACGGGCTTCGGCTGATATCCGAACTGATCCGCGGATCGTGGGCCAGGGCAAGCAGTTCGGGGTAGCCGGTCACGACGTAGGTCTTCTCGGAAACCTTGGCTACCGGGGTCTTTCGGAGTTCCTCGAAGTACGGATACGGGTTGGGCCGGTTCTCGAATTTCATCGCCTCGGCCCAGGCGGTTTGGGCATCCATGCTCACTCCTTAGGCGCGAGGGCGGAATTCGGCTGCGCGTGACGTCGGATCGTGCCCGGTCAGCACGACGTCGGGAATACCGGTCTGCTCACGGGGATCCGGGAACCGGGCGGGCATCGGCTCCGAGTCGAGCGGACGGTCATAGCCCGGCGGCGGCGGTGGGAACGGCGCGGATTTCTCGATCAACGACGCGTAATAGGGCAGCCACTTGCCGTGGTTGAACGTCACCGCGCCGACAATGCGGCCCCGGTACCCGTAGGCCGCCGCGAACCGCCGCTCGGACACCGAACCCTGGGTGAACACGATCTCGTCGCCGAACGAACACACACCGGCGCCCTTGATGTTGACCCCGAACTGACCGGACCAGAACGACGGCAGCGGCAGGTGCGGACGCCGGTCGAGTCCCAGGGTGATCATGTTGTTCGCCGCCACCTCGGCGCCGGATACCGCATTGTCCCAATGTTCTTGGGACATGAACTCGTACTCGTAGAGCACGTGCGGAGCCCGCGCGACGTCGCCGGCGACGAAGATGTTGTCGGTCACCACGCCGTTGATGTCGAAGGCTCGGCATCCCGCGTCGCACGCGACACCCCAGAATCCGGTGGCCAGTTGGGCATCCGCCAGCCATTCGACGTTGCGGATCGAACCCAGTGACGCCACCACGACGTCGACGTCGAGCACGGCTCCATCCGAAAGCCGCGCCTGCCGCACATGTCCCGACGCGTCGCCGTCGAGACCTTGGACCGCGACGCCGGTGCGCAGATCCACCCCCGCCTCGATCTGCATCTGTGCGGCGATATCACCGATCACCCCGCCCAGTGCGCCGACAAGCGGTGCTTTGCCGCGTTCGGCAACCGTCACCTCGAGGTCGAGATCACGGCAGACAGAGGCGATTTCGGAGCCGATGAAGCCCGACCCGACGATCAGCACGCGCCGGGGGCGGTCCTTCAATGCCGCCGCCAGCTTGGCCGCGTCGTCGGAGGTCCGCACGGTGAACAGCCCCTGCAGGCCGGCTTCCTCGGGGTTGAACCACGGCCTGGCCCGCACCCCGGTGGCGATCAGCAACCGGTCGTAGTCCACTTTCTCGCCGTTGGCCAGCAAGACCTGATTGTTCGAGCGGTCCAGACCGACCGCGGCAACACCCAATCGCCAGGTCGCGTCGACCGGTCGCAGCCGCGGCAGCTTCGTGTGATCGGCTGGCACCCAGCCCTTGAGCACCTGCTTGGACAGCGGCGGGCGGTCGTAGGGTTCGTGTGGCTCGTCGCCGATGATCGTGAGTTCGCCGCGAAAACCCTTCTCCCGTAAGGCTTCAGCAGCCCGCAGGCCCGCTAGCGAGGCGCCCACGATCACGATCCGGCCTTCCGCCCGGAAGGCTTCGACGAGCTGGCTGACCAGGGAGTGGGTGGCCCTGGTCATGTGGTGTCCCGATCCGAGGGTGGATCGATCTCCAGAATGATCGCCTGCACCGGGCACGACGCTGCCGCACGCAACACTCGCTGGCGTTGAGTGTCGTCGGGGTTGGGGTTGTAGGCCAGTGCCTCTTCACCCAGCAGTTCGAAAACGTCCGGCGCCAACGGCACGCACTGGGCGTAGCCCTGGCACTTGTTGAGGTCCACGACCAGCCGCATGAACCCCGAGATTAGACGCGGGCGTCAGATAACGCTTGCGATTTCCGCCTTCAACGGAATGTTGCAGCGGTTGCGCAGGTCGACGCCGGGTTGCCGGATCGCGGTGAGCTCGTCGCGCACCTGCGGGTTGGCGTTCAGGTAGTCCTGGGTCCGCTTCTTGGCGTCGGACTTCGACAGCCCCTGCAGGCTTGTCAGGAAGTCGTTGACATCGGGATGGGTGAACAGATATGTCGTCATGCCCGCCGAGACACCGGTCATCACCGCGGTCACGTCGCCGGCCGTGCAACCCGGAATCGGATCGGCGACGGCGGTTCCGGCGGTGCTGAGAAAGGCTCCACCGGTAGCCAGGACCACCGCGGCGGCGCGAACGAGAGAACGGCTTGCAGGCTTCATGCGGCGAAGTCTAGTGGGTACGATTGCTCAACCCGACTCAAAGGACAGCTCATGTCGCCACTTCGTCAGCTTCTGCTTTTGCCCGCCGCCGGGATCGGAATCGCGGCCGCAGTCCTTTCCGCTCCGGTTGCCGCCGCCGACACCACCGCGGTGAATCCCGCGCCGATGCCGAATTGCCAAACCTATGACGGCAGCTCGATCGCCGGCGGACAGACGACCATGTGTGCCACGCCGGGCAACGTCGAATTGAACTCGACGCCGCAGCAGTTCCCCGGCGAAGAGCCCTTCTACGGATTTCCGGCCTTCGGCTTCTGGTGACCGACGTACGTCCGTTCCGGATAGCGGTCCCCGACGAGGTCCTGACCGATCTGCGTGACCGGCTCGCCCGAACCCGGTGGCCCGAACGGGAATGTGTCGATGACTGGTCCCAGGGCATTCCGCTGGACTACACCCGCGAGCTGGCCACCTACTGGGCGCAGGAATACGACTGGCGTCAGCGCGAAGCCGCGCTGAACCGGTTTGATCAGTACGTCACCGAGATCGACGGACTGGACATCCATTTCATTCATCAGCGCTCGTCGAATCCCGATGCGCTGCCGCTGATCATCACCCACGGCTGGCCCGGCTCGGTGGTCGAATTCACCAAGGCGATCGAACCGCTGACCGACGACTTCCACGTGGTCTGCCCGTCGCTGCCGGGCTACGGGTTCTCCGGCAAGCCGGACGCGACGGGTTGGGGGATCGAGAAGATCGCGCACGCGTGGGACGCGCTGATGACCCGGCTGGGCTATCAGCGTTACGGCGCGCAGGGCGGCGACTGGGGTGCGGCGGTCACCACGCAGATCGGCCGCAACGGCGGCAATTGCATCGGCATCCATACCAACATGCCGGTGGCGTTTCCCAGCGGCGGGCTGGACAACCCCACCCAGGAGGAGAAGGACGCGCTGGCGGCCGGGAAGTACTACGCGGACTGGGATTCCGGCTACAGCAAGCAGCAGGCCACCCGCCCGCAGACCCTCGGCTACGGATTGGCTGACTCGCCGACCGGTCAGCTCGCCTGGATCATCGAGAAGTTCTGGGCGTGGACCGATTGCGACGGCCATCCCGAGAACGCGCTCACCCGTGACGAGTTGCTCGACAACGTGATGATCTATTGGGTCACCAATGCCGCGACGTCCTCGGCCCGGCTGTACTGGGAGAGCTTCCGGTCCTTCGGAGCCCAGGGCAAGGTCGAGGTGCCGACGGGGGTCGCGCGGTTCCCGAAGGAGATCATGCGGCCGCCGCGGAGCTGGTGCGAGAACGGCTACAACATCACGCACTGGACCGACATGCCGCGCGGCGGTCACTTCGGCGCGTTCGAGCAACCGGAGCTGTTCGTCCAGGACGTCCGGACGTTCTTCGCGACGTTGCGCTGAGGCTCAGCGCTGCCGGGCCGCTTCGGCCAGGACCTCCGGGATGCCCGGCACCCGCACGATTGCGTCCAGCAGGGCGTGAGCTCCCGAGTCGGCCAGGTGGTCGGCGTCGACCGACGGGTCGAGAACCCGCTGGCGGCACAGTTCGAAGGTGAACGCGAGCCACGCGTAGACGATCACCCGCAGATCGCGCTCGACCTTGGAGTCCAGGTCCCCGCGGACCACATCGGTGATCGCGGCGATGATCCGCTGCATCTGGCGCTCGTTGTCCACGTCGTCGATACCGCGCAGCACGGGATCGGTACGCCCCATCCCGATATAGGCCGCCCACGCGCCGTGCGGATGTTCCTCGTCGTAGCGGATGTAGGCCAGCACGCCGGCGCGCAGCCGGTCGAACAGGGTCTGCCCCTCGGCGGCCGGGGTGTTGGTGGCGTCGAACAGACGCTCGCTCTCGGCCCGCACGACGGCGGCGAAGAAGGCCCGCTTGTCGGGGAAGTAGTGGTACATCAACGCTCGCGACACGCCCGCGCGCTCGGCGATCTCGTCGATCCGGACCTCGTCGTAGGGCCGCTGGCCGAACACCTCGGCGCCCAGCGCGAGCAGCTCGCTGCGCCGGTCCTCAGGAGACAGGCGACGGCGGGCGGGCGATTCGGGCATGCGGACATACTGACATATGTGCAACAGCGTTATGGCGCGAGATTGTCGCGCAGTAACTCGAAGCTGCCGAGGTCGCGGACGCCTTGCACCGCCCGGTGCAGGCCCGCGCGCGTGGTCTCCTCGCCCTGCAGCCGGCGCCCGAACGCCGCGGTGACACCCGCCGCGATATAGGCGGTGAAGGCGAACAGCCGGTAGGAGGTGCGGGCGTCATCGGGGCGAAGGCGAGTGATCCCGTCTGAGTTCAGCGCGCCCACGTAGGCGCTCACGAGGTCCTCGTCGATCGAACGACGGACGTCGACATCGATCGACGTGCACGCGAAGTAGGCGACGTCCTTCACCGCGGGCCCCGCCGATGCGACCTGCCAGTCGAACAGAATCGGGCGGCCGTCGACGAAGCACATGTTGCCCAGGTGGGTATCGCCGTGGATGAGGGATTGCGGATGGGCCTGCATCAGCCGCGCGATGGCCCACCGGTTCTCGATCAGCATCGCAGCTCTGGCACGGAAATCCGGCGGGACGACGTCGTTGAACGCCTTCGGAATGGTGCGCAGCAGGTGCCACGAGTGTGGTCCCAGCCGGGTGCTGCGTGACGCGGACGGGCTCAGTGGCGTCAGATCGCCGTTGTCGAATCGGCTTGTCTTCCAGAATCGTTGGTGCAGGGTGCCGAGTGTGCGAGCGACGGCAATGGCCTGTTCGGCGGTCGCGCCAGCCGCCAGCGCCGGGAACAGCGCCGCGCGATCGGAAAGGTCTTCCATGATCACGATCGCCCGGCCCCGGCGGCGATCCCCGGCTGTCCCGTACCGCCGCGGCACGATATCGGCGAGCTCGTCGCCCAGCAGCCGGTAGACCTCGGTTTCGTTGTACGCCAGGTTCATGAACCGGTTGAAGAACCGTTCGGCAGGCTTCACCGGGGCGAGTTTGATGAATGCGGTACGCGGAAGATCTTCCCGGCCAACGATTTCCAGTCGCGCTCGCAGAGCGGTGCCATGGGTTTCGTCGACGACCCGGACATCGGTGACATCGCTGCGCGAGGTGAGCGCGCGAAACATCGCGACGTCGATGTCGGCCGGGCGCTTCGGCACGTCAAGGCTCATCGGCGCCAAGCTTGCCATGATGCGTCGCCGGTCAGGTCGAATTCGCTACGCTTTCGCGATGATCACCGATGACCTGCGTCAGCGCCGACTCGACCTCATCAAGGTGCACATGGACACCGAGGTGACCAAGGAGTTCGACCGCACTCTGGCCACCTTCAACGGGCACCCGCGCTACGAGATCATCCCGACCAAACAGGTCTTCGACGGCGACGACGAGGTGATGACGTACTACCTCACCACGCGCACCGCGTTTCCCGACCAGCGTCACGAGAACGCCAGCTTTCACGTCACCGACGACGCGGTGATCGTCGAGTTCGAGCTGCTCGGAACCAATCTCGGCGAGTTCTACGGGCTGCCGCCGACGGGTAAGGCGTTCCGCGTGCCCGTCATCGCGGTGTTCTCGTTCGAAGGGGAGCGGATCACCAACGAGCGCATCTACTTCGACGCCGCCACTCTGGTCAACCAGATCGGCCGCAGCGAGTTACTCAGCCTGCTCGGTTAGCCGAAGTGCACACCCTGGGCCAACGGTAGCTCCGAGGAGTAGTTCACGGTGTTGGTGGCCCGGCGCATATAAGCCTTCCACGAATCCGAGCCGGACTCGCGGCCGCCACCGGTCTGCTTCTCGCCGCCGAACGCACCGCCGATCTCCGCGCCCGAGGTGCCGATGTTGACGTTGGCGATCCCGCAGTCCGAGCCGTCCGCGGCCAGGAAGCGCTCGGCCTCCCGGACGTCGGTGGTGAAGATGGCCGACGAGAGACCTTGCGGCACAGCATTGTTCAACTCGATTGCCTCGTCGAGCGTGTCGTAGGTCAACACATAGAGGATGGGCGCGAAAGTCTCGTGGTGCACGATGTCGGTCTGCGCAGGCATCCGCACGACGGCCGGCTCGACATAGAACGCCTCGGTTGCCTCGTCGCCGCCGACGTGGTGGCGCTGGCCGCCGATGGCCTCGCCGCCGTCGGCGCGGGCCTGCTCGAGGGCGCCGACCATGTCGCGGTAGGCGGTCTCGTGGATCAGCGGTCCGACGAGCGTCCCGTCGGCGGCCGGGTCGCCGATCGGCAGCGTGCGGTAGGCGGCCGCGATCCGCTCGACGAGGGTATCGGCCACCGAGGAATGCACGATCAGTCGCCGCAGCGTGGTGCAGCGCTGTCCGGCGGTGCCCGCTGCGGAGAACACGATGGCCCGGACGGCCAAATCCAAGTCGGCAGAGGGGGTTACGACGGCGGCGTTGTTGCCGCCGAGTTCCAGCAGCACCCGACCGAATCGTTCGGCGACGCGCGGACCGACCTGGCGGCCCATTCGCACCGATCCGGTGGCCGACACCAACGCCACCCGCGGGTCGTCGACCAGGGCCTCGCCGACCTCGCGGCCGCCGAGCACGAGCCGGCTGAGATGACCCGACACTCCAATATCAGCGGCGGCGCGCTCGATCAGCGCCTGGCACGCGATCGCCGTCAGCGGGGTGAGCTCGGAGGGCTTCCATACCACCGTGTCGCCGCACACCAGTGCGACCGCGGCGTTCCATGCCCACACCGCGACCGGGAAGTTGAACGCGGTCACCACCCCGACAACGCCGAGCGGATGCCAGGTCTCCATCAGCCGGTGTCCTGGGCGTTCGGAGGCGATGGTGCGCCCGTACAGCTGGCGCGACAGCCCGACCGCGAACTCGCAGATGTCGATCATCTCCTGGACCTCGCCGAGGGCTTCGGAGGTGATCTTGCCGGCTTCGACCGTGACCAGGGTGGCCAAGTCCGCCTTGTGCTCGCGCAGCAGCTCGCCCAGCCGTGCGACCAGCTGCCCGCGCACCGGCGCGGGCGTGGTGCGCCACTGCGAAAATGCTTGCGCTGCTTCGGCGATCGCCAGCTGCGCCTGATCGGGCGTGGTTTCGGCGATGCTGAACAGGATGTCGCCCGTCACTGGTGTGCTCGCGGGCATGCCTTGTGCACCCGGCTCTGCGAGTTCGGCGCGGGCGCCGATCGCGTCGAATGCGGCACGCACAGCGGCGCGCAGGTCCGCGGGGGTGGGCAGCGAGGTGACGGTGGTGGTGCTCATGCGGGGGCCTCCTGGGCTATCGCGTCGTAGAGGTCGTAGGGGTCGTGAATTCGGCGGCCGATGGTGCCGGCCATCCAGTCGATGTCGTAGCCGGATTCGTCTGCCCCGGCGGCGGCTTCGGTGTCGGCGTCGAGATTGGACCGGAAGATCCCGGCCGCCGACGCCGGCAGGAAGTCCTCGTAGACCACCGGGGCCGCCGGATCGCCGCGGTGGTAGTACGCCAGCCCCTGGGATGCCATCTCGTCGTCGGACGCGGGGAAGTAGTCGCCCCAGACCGCGGCCGGATCGGCGCTCGCCATCGCGGCGTCGTAGCGCTCGCGGCCCTTGCGGGTCAACGCGACGCCGCGGGCCTCCACCTCGCCGAAGCGCACCCGCAGCGTCCCTTCGGTCACGGAGCCGTCGGCTTCGCGGAACCGGCGCGGCTCGGCGAGTGCGCGAAATGACGTCTGCCGCAGGAGAACATCGGGACCGGCGCAGTGCGGTGGGCCCTGGATCGCGTCGATCATCGTGATCCCGCGCTCGCTCATCCGCCGGTACAGGTCGTCGATGTCGAGCACCCGGGGAGTGAGGTGGTTGATGTGGGTGGTGGGCACCCCGGCGATGTCGGCGGCAACGGCGGACACCGCCGTCAGCTCGGCGTACCAGGCTCGGTCGACCGGTTCTCCGGTCAGCGCGAACGCGGCCACGGCCCGCGACACGAAAACGTCCGCAGTATCTGAGCCGCAGCCACCGTCGGCCGCGATCCGGTGGGCGTCGGCGATCAGGTCGGGGGCGAAAAGTGTTCGTCTGGACAAGAATTCGTCAACTCTGCGGCGCAGGTCGGCGTCGAAGAACCGGCCGTCGCGGCTGGCCAGCATCGAGGTGAACACCCGGAATGGGTTGCGCGCCAATTCCGTGGGGTCCACCGGTCGGAACGCTGTCGAGACCACCGGCACGGGGGAGGCGGCCTCACGAAGGTCGTAGTAGCCCACCGGATACATTCCGAATGCTGCGAAAAGATCGGCGACATCGGTCAATTCGCGCGGCGTGCCGACCCGGATCGCCCCGTGCCGCTCGGCGGTGACACGCGCGATCGATCCCAGTCGTTCGGCGTGTGGATGGGTGGCCACGTAGTCGCGGTTGACGGCTTCGGCAACGTCCACCAGCGTGGTGTAGGCGGGAACTTCGTTGCCATACATCGCCGAGAGGGCCGCGGCGAACCGCGCCCGCAGCTGCCATGTCGCGATCGCAGGTGCGCTCACACGGCACCCGCCCTGCGATAGTCTGCGGCGATGGCCGACAGCGCAGAAGGTCTCGACGAGATCGATCGCACGCTGGTGCGCGAGCTGGTCGCCGACGGCCGCGCCACACTGGCCGAGCTGGCCGCAGCGACCGGTCTGTCGGTCTCGGCGGTGCAGTCGAGGGTGCGCCGGCTGGAGTCCCGGTCGGTGGTGACCGGATACAGCGCCCGGGTGGATCCCGAGGCGTTCGGGCACATGCTGTCGGCGTTCGTGGCGATCACCCCTCTCGATCCTTCCCAACCCGATGATGCCCCCGCCCGGCTGGAACACATCGCCGAAATCGAGGCGTGTTATTCGGTGGCCGGCGAGGAGAGCTACGTCCTGCTCGTGCGTGTCGTGTCGCCGCGCGCGCTGGAGGTCCTGCTGCAACAGATCCGGACCGCCGCGAACGTGCGCACTCGAAGCACGATCATCCTAAATACTTTTTACAGTGATCGGCTATCCCTGCCGGAATAATTCAATCACAGCGCTAGGATATCGTAAAAATTACGATACGATCGTCCCATGACGGAACTCTTGTCGCGAGACGACCTCGTGTCGGTGGCACCTGCGAATGTCCGTGCCGTACTCGCCCGCAGCATCCTGGCCGACGGGCTTGACCTGGTTCTCGACCTGGAACAGTCGTCGGGTTCGTGGCTGGTCGATGCCAGGGACGGCACGCGCTATCTCGACATGTTCACGTTCTTCGCGTCCTCGGCGCTTGGCATGAACCATCCCGCGCTGGCAGACGACCCCGAGTTCCTGGCCGAGCTGGCCCGGGCCGCGGTCAACAAGCCGTCGAACTCCGACGTCTACACGGTGCCGATGGCACGATTCGTCGACACGTTCGCCCGGGTGCTCGGCGATCCCGAACTACCGCATCTGTTCTTCGTCGACGGCGGCGCGCTCGCGGTCGAGAACGCCCTCAAAGTGGCATTCGATTGGAAGAGCAGACACAACGAGACCCGCGGGATCGATCCCGCCCTGGGCACCCGAGTTCTGCACCTGCGCGGCGCCTTCCACGGTCGCAGCGGCTACACCCTGTCGCTGACCAACACCGACCCCGTCAAGGTCGCGCGGTTCCCGAAGTTCGACTGGCCGCGCATCGACGCGCCTTTCATCCGGCCGGGCGCGGATATGGATGCGCTGGAGGACGAATCAATTCGTCAGGCCCGCGCGGCATTCGAGGCCCACCCGCACGACATCGCCTGCTTCATCGTCGAGCCCATCCAGGGTGAGGGCGGCGACCGGCACTTCCGCCCGCGATTCCTCGCGGCGATGCGCGCGCTGTGCGACGAATACGACGCGCTGATGATCGCCGACGAGGTGCAGACGGGCTGCGGTATCACCGGTACACCGTGGGCCTACCAGCAGCTCGGCTTCACTCCGGACGTCGTCGCATTCGGTAAGAAGACGCAGGTGTGCGGGGTCATGGCCGGCCGGCGGGTCGACGAAGTCCCCGACAACGTCTTCGCCGTCAGTTCCCGGATCAATTCGACCTGGGGCGGCAACCTCGTCGACATGGTTCGGTCGCGGCGCATCCTCGAGGTCATCGAGGCCGACGATCTGTTCGCCAATGCCGCCGAGATGGGCGCTCACCTGATGGCCGGACTCGGTGAGCTCGCGCGCGACCTGCCCGGCGAGGTGTGCGACGTGCGGGGGCGGGGACTGATGTGCGCCATCAGTTTGTCCACTCCGCAGCGCCGCGACGCGGTGCTCGCCGCACTGTGGGAGCGCGGGGTGATCATGCTCGGCTGCGGCCCGGACAGCGTGCGGTTCCGCCCGGCGCTCACGGTGTCGCGTGCGGAGATCGACCGGGCGCTGGCCGCCTTGAGAGAGGTATTGCGCGCGGCGGTCTAGCATTCGGGGCATGCGGCTGCCCCTGGTCCTCGGCGCTCTCGGCGCGGCGGTGGCGCTCGCCGGCTGCGCGCAGACCGTCGCGGGCAATGCGGTGTCCAACCCGGCGCAGGGGATCACGCCGTTGCGGGCGGGCGACACCGATCAGGTGCTGATCGGCCCGGCCCAGCTGCACGACATCGTCGGCGTCAAACTGCAGACCGACGCCGACCAGACCCGCCCGATCCCCGGATCGTCTGCGGTGCCTGCGTGTTCGGCGCTCGACGCCGCCGGGATGGCCGCGTTCCTCGGCGACAAGACGCTGGGGCTGCACATCATGCTGTTCACCGACGGCGACCGGCACGACCACGTCGTGGCCGAGGCCGTCGCGATCTACCCCGATGCGGGGTCGGCGGCAGCGCAATTCGCCACCGGAACGAAGAACGCCAAGGCCTGCGACGGCCAACGCGCGCTGAGCACGGGCGGGGACGCCGCGTGGAAGTTCTCCGTGCCCGAGATCAATGCCGACACCGTGCGCTGGAACAAACAGCAGATCGGCATTCCGTTCGACTGGACCTGCTACGCGGAGGCCAGGCTCCGCAACAACGCGATCGTTCAGGCGATGGCATGCCAGGGCGACGACGGCGGCCAGGTCACCGTGACGACGATGACCGACCGGATGTCGGCCAGCGTCTGGGAACTGTCCGGTCACTGAGCGCTGCCTGTACGTTTTACGACCCCTCTCACCGGGCAACCAGCGAAGGTGCACGAAGCCCAGGTGCGAGCGCGATCCGTCCCGTGGGTATCCGTCATCCGTTTCACGGTGGTCGCCGCTGCCGCGGGCGTCGGATTCCTGGCGGTCGGCGCGTTGTGGATGTCGACCTGTACTGGCGCAACCGCATTCGACACGGCCGCTTGCGGACCCGTGCAGCACACCGTCCTCGACCTCGGCGCTCCGATCATCCTGCTCATCGCCGCGGCACTGGCATTCTGGCGGGGCCATGGCGCGTCCTGGGGCGCGCCATGGCATGGCGCGGGTGGGATCCTGCTCGTCCTCACCGCACTGACGCTGATTCCGGTGAACTGAGCCGGAAACGACAAAAGCCCAGCGGCGCCGCTGGGCTTTTGTCGTGGAGTCGTGGCTACTGGTGGGCCTTCTGGCGAGCCTCAGCGGCCTTGGCGGCCGCGCGAGCGGCGTCTGCTTCGGCTTCCTTCTTGGCAGCGTCGCGCTGTGCCTCGGCCTTGTCCTGCTGTGCTTTGCCCTCGTCGACCAGATCGTCGCGGCCCGTCACGGTGCCCACGACTTCCTTGGCCTTGCCCTTGACGTCTTCGACGACGCCCTTGATGCCTTCTTCAGGTCCGCTGTCGGACATCAGTAACTACGGATCAGAGAGATCAACTTTTCCTTGCTCAACCCGGAATATCCCGAAATCCCAAGCTGCTTCGCCCGTTTTTTGAGCTCAGCGACGGTCCAGCCTTCGTAGGCGCAGGACCGACTAGGTCGAAAGAACCGAATGTCGTCGACATCGGATCTCGCGGCGGCAGCACTCGACATCTCCTACCCCCTTTGCTGAGGTTGCAGTTTCCCCGGTGGCACTAGTACCCAGCCCACCCGTCCGGCCAAACATTGGCTAACTATCGGGACTCCTGTGGATTCGAATCCTCGATGACCTGGTGTTGTTCCCGCCGATACCCGACCGAGAAGCCCCGCGACAAGCCGAAATTTACGGCAGCGCAACACATGACGTTCGCCACACGAAGGGCTGCGGTGTTGGGGGTGCGCGGTCGTGACTCGGGTCACCGCCGGTCGTGAGCGCTGCCGCGGGCGACTGAAACTGAGCGATGTGACCGGCCATCAGCAAATCGCCGGGATCGACAACCGTGTTCTGTTGCCCGGCACGCCGATTAGTTGACCGCGCGCGGCTTCTTCGCTCGCCCCCGACTCGGCCTGCCCCTGAGGTTTAGACGGTGGATGTTCGGGTATCACCGCCTAGCTGTCTAGATCGCATGCAGCTGCCCCCGTGCGGGGGCCTTCTGTTCATCGCCCAACTGATTGGGAAACGATGAAGATCGCTATGATTTCCGCTCTTGCGAGTCCGCTCGCGCTCCACGAGCGCGCCGATATCGGCGGCCAACATGTTCACGTCGCCGGCCTGTCCGCGGCGATCGCGCGCCGCGGACACGACCTCACCGTCTACACGCGCCGTGACGGCCAGGGCCGTCCGGAGCGGGTGGACGCTCCCGACGGCTATGCCGTGGTGGAAGTTCCGGCCGGACCCGCCGACTACGTCTCCGGCGGTGACCTGCTCGACCACATGAGCGCGTTCGCCGAATACCTCGATGTCCATTGGGATGAGGATCCACCGGAAGTGGCACACGCCCAGTTCTGGATGTCCGGGCTCGTCACTCAATTGGCCGCGCGTGCCAGGGGAGTGCCGACCGTTCAGACGTTCCGCTCACTGGGGTCCGTCGAGGAACGCCACGACGAGGTTCCTGCGGCGAACGTGGGTGCCCGGTTGAAGCTCGAGCGGCTGGTGGCAGGGGGCGCCACGTGGGTGGCGGCGACGTGCACCGACGAACTCCTCGAACTGATCCGGCTGGGCCGATCCCGATCGCGGATCTCGGTGGTTCCGTGCGGGGTGGACACCGATGCGTTCTCCACAGAAGGGTCCGTCGCCGACAGGGGCGACCGATACCGCATCGTCTCAGTGGGAAAGCTCTTGCCGCACAACGGTTTCGACACCATGATCCAGGCATTGCCCAACATCCCCGACGCCGAGTACGTGATCGTCGGTGACGCCGACGGCGACAACATCCACGCGGACCCGGAGGCGACGCGACTGAGCAAGTTGGCCGCCGAGCTGGGAGTGGCCGACCGGCTGGTATTCGCCGGTGCGGTGGCCCACGCCGATATGCCTGCGCTACTCCGCTCGGCCGACGTCGTGGCGTGTACGCCGTGGTATGACGCCTTCGGCTTGGTCGCGCTCGAGGCGATGGCCTGCGGGGTGCCGGTGGTGGCCTCCGCGGTCGGCAGCATGCGAGACACTGTGGTCGACGACGTGACCGGCCGGCTGGTGATGCCGCGGCGCCCCCGGGAGTGCGCCGACGTAGTGACGGGCATCCTGCGCGATTCGTTCCTGCGGCGCAGCCTGGGGTTGGCCGGACGCGACCGGGTGTGCGCCCGCTACACCTGGGACCGAGTCGCCGCCGAGACTTGTGACATCTACGAGCGGTTGATCACCGCTCACGTCGATCACGCGTCGCCGCTCACCGATTTGGGGCAGCCGACGATCCAGTCCTGAGAGCCGAACCACAATGTGCGAAGGGCAGGTTTGACCTGTGCCGATCGGTGGGTATGAAGGGGCAACCATGACGACAACTTCCTGGGCGATGCTGCGCACGCCGACCCGGTCCACAGACGACCGTGGCTAGCACCTGGAGTAGTGTCGGGTCGACATTGCCGGGAGGCCACATGAACGATGCCGAAAACCGAGACAGCGAGGCACAACGCGGTGCCAGTGCTGTCGAGTTGAGGGTTGCTGCCAGGTTGGAGAACCTTGCTGTGCTGCGCACCGTGGTCGGCGCGGTCGGCACGTTCGAAGACCTGGATTTCGACGCCGTCGCGGATTTGCGGCTGGCCGTCGACGAGGCCTGCACCAGGCTGATCCGCTCCGCGTCGCCCGAGGCGACCCTGGTGGTGGTAGTCGATGCGCACGACGACGTGGTCGTCGTGGAGGCCTCCACCACCTGCGACACCTATGACGTTGTCACTCCCGGCAGCTTTAGCTGGCACGTGCTGAGCTCGCTGACCGACGATGTGCAGACGTTCCACAACGGTCACGAGCCCGGTAGCGACGGGCAGGTTTTCGGCATCACTCTGACCACGAGGCGGGCGGGCTCCGGGCAGTGACTCCCCGAGCCACCGACAGTTCGCGGAAACGGTCGAACTCGGAGTACGCCGACGTCCCGGACATGTTCCGGGAGTTGGCGAAACTCGACCCCGGCTCCGCAGAGCACCAGCGTTTCCGCGACGGCATCGTGGAACGGTGCCTTCCGCTGGCCGACCATATCGCTCGCCGTTTCGACGGACGCGGTGAACCACGCGACGATCTGGTGCAGGTTGCGCGCGTCGGCCTGGTCAACGCTGTGATCCGCTACGACGTCGAAACCGGATCGGATTTCGTGTCTTTCGCGGTACCGACGATCATGGGCGAGGTCCGGCGCCACTTCCGCGACAACAGCTGGTCGGTCAAGGTTCCGCGCCGGCTCAAGGAACTGCACCTGCGGTTGGGCGCGGCGACCTCAGAGCTGTCCCAACGGCTCGGCCGAGCGCCGACCGCCTCCGAACTCGCCGAGGAACTCGGCATGGAGCGCGAAGAGGTCGTCGAGGGCCTCGTCGCGGGCAGCTCTTACAACACCCTGTCGATCGACAGCGGCGGCAGCGGCAGCGACGAGGACGCGCCGGCGATCGTCGACACCCTTGGTGATGTCGACCTGAGCCTTGACCAGATCGAGAACCGCGAAGCGCTGCGTCCGCTGCTTGAACAATTGCCGGAGCGGGAGCGCACGGTGCTTCTGCTGCGGTTCTTCGAGTCGCTCACCCAGACCCAGATCGCCGAGCGCGTCGGCATCTCACAGATGCACGTCTCGCGCCTGCTCGCGAAGTCGCTAGCCCGGCTCCGCGACCAGCTCGAGTAGCTGGCGGGGTTCCCCGTCGAGGAATTCGACGGCCTCGGCGACCGAGCCGGCCACCGGTAGCGTGTGGTCGGGGTCGCAGACCCGCATCAGCCGCGAGACGGCCTCGCCGGTCACCATCGCCCATCGTGCCGAGCTATTGGCGCATCGGACGTTGATGGTGTGCAGGGCCGAGAACCCCGCGGTCCCGAAGAACCGCAGCGGGCTGAGATCGATAACCAGGTGTGCGCCTGCGGTGGCGCACTCGTCGACATGATCGGCGAAGGCGGCGGAGTTGGACGCATCGAGTTCGCCCTCGACGGTGATGATCCCGACGTTGTCGGCGGGCCAGTGGTCGGTGAAATGGATGACAGACATAGTGACTCCATCAGTGAACGAATATTCGTACTGTGGATCACGCCAGAGTGGGTAGGCCCGTATAGTGCGGGATCTCGCGCGCCTCACACGTCTTTGACGTAGTTCCGGGCGGCTGTTAACTCAACCTGCTTTGAACACTACGCGCCGTTAGGGTGCCGCGACAGCTGTCGCGGCGGGTTCTAATAATCCTCAGAGTCGAGCGCGTAGGCGCGTCACACTGGTGATATGTCGAAGTCCGGTCAGATCGCCGGGGTGCTACTGGCCGCTGGCGCGGGCGTCCGCTATGGAATGCCGAAAGTTCTTGCTGCCCAAGGTTTATGGCTGCGATCAGCAGTGGAGGCATTGACCGGAGGCGGCTGCGATGACGTGGTCGTTGTGCTCGGTGCGGCCGTCGTTGACGTCCCGGCGCCCGCGCGTGCGGTGCTTGCTGACGAGTGGCGGCAGGGGATGGGTGCCTCCTTAAGGAGCGGGTTGACGTCGGTGCCCGACGCGGAATTCGCCGTCGTGCTCACCGTTGACACCCCCGACATCGGCGCCGATGTGGTCGGGCGGGTACTCGAGGCGGCCCGAACGTCGCAGTCCGGCATCGCCCGGGCCACCTACGACGGACGGCCCGGGCACCCGGTCGTCGTCGCCCACCGGCACTGGCCCGCACTGCTCGGGACACTGCACGGCGACGAGGGTGCGCGGCGCTTTCTGGCCGGCCGCCCCGATGTGGTGGTGGTCGACTGCGCCGATCTGGCCACCGGGATGGACATCGACACGCCTACACCGTCAGGTTGAGGGCCGCCGCGGCGAAGCGGCGCACCGCCGTGGCGGCCACCTCTACGACGTGTTCGTGACCGGGCCGGGCCCGCGTCGACAACGTCGCGCTGGCTGGGTCGACGATGACCTCGGCCAGTAGTTCGCCGGTCGTCGGTTCGCACACCGCCCACGAGTAGCCGGATTCGTCCGCCCACTGCGCCGTGCGCCTGCTCACGTAGTCCGGATCGGTCTCGCCCAGATCGGCGAGCGAGGGACGGTCGTCAATGCGCTCGTCGGCGCGCAGTGCGCGCAAATACCAAGCGCCAGCATTGATTTCGATGGGATCCATGGGGCCTCCTGGTGTTCACTGCTGGGATCCATCATGCTGGATCGCATGAAAATCGCCGTATTTGGAGCTAGTGGTCAGATCGGACGACAGGTCGTGGACCTTCTGACCGCCGAGGGCCACGAGGTGGTGGCGGCGTCACGCGCATCGGGCGTCGATGTGCTGACCGGGCAGGGCGTCGCCGACGCGCTGCGCGGCGCACACGTCCTCGTCGACGTCCTCAATTCGCCGTCGTACGAAGACGAACCGGTGCTCGAGTTCTTCAGCACCGCCACCCGCACTCTCGTCGGGGCCGCCAAGGCCGCCGGGGTGGCACACTACGTCGCGCTGTCGATCGTCGGGGTGACCCGACTGCCGGACAGCGGGTACATGCGCGCCAAAGTGGCACAGGAGACGCTCATCGAGGCGGCCGGGCTGCCGTACACGATCCTGCGGGCCACCCAGTTCCACGAGTTCGCCGACATGATCGTGGCCGCCATGACCGACGGTGACGTGGTGCGAGTGCCCGACGCGCGCATCCAGCCGATCGCTGCGGCCGAAGTCGCCGAACATGTGGCGCGTGCCGCAGTCGGATCGCCGGTGGGCATCGTCGAACTCGGTGGACCGGACAAGCTCACCTTCGCCGAGCTGGCGCGCGTCGTGCAGGCTCGTCAAGGCGGGCATCACGCGATCGTCGTCGACCCCGAGGTGACCTACTTCGGCGCCCGGGTGGACGCCGACAGCCTGGTCACCGGGGACGGCGCTGCGTTGGGGACGACTCCGTTTACTTGATCTCGGCCAGGACGGTGCCCTGCGTGATCGCGGCGCCGGCCTCGACGGCCAGCCCGGTGATGACACCGTCCTTGTGGGCGGTCACCGGGTTCTCCATCTTCATGGCCTCGAGCACCACGACGAGATCACCAGCGGCCACGGTCTGACCCTCTTCGACGGCGACCTTCACCACGGTGCCCTGCATCGGCGCCGTCACCGCGTCGCCGGAAGCCTGCGCCCCGCCGTGTGCACCGCGCTTACGGGCCTTCGGCTTCTTGCGGATGGCACCGGACTCGGCCGGGCCGGAGCCGTTGCCGAGCGCCAGGTCACCGGGCAGCGACACCTCGACGCGACGGCCGCCGACCTCGACGACCACCTTCTGCCGCGGCTGGGCTTCTTCCTCATCGACCGGTCCACCGCCGGTGAACGGCTCGATGGTGTTGTTCCACTCGGTCTCGATCCAGCGGGTGTGGACGTCGAAGCTCTCGCCGTCACCGATGAAGGCCGGGTCGGCCGTCACGGCACGGTGGAACGGGATGACCGTGGCCAAGCCTTCGACGTTGAACTCGGCCAGGGCGCGGCGCGAGCGGGCCAGGGCCTCCTCACGGGTGGCGCCGGTGACGATCAGCTTGGCCAGCATCGAGTCGAACTGTCCGCCGATGACCGAGCCGGACTCCACGCCGGAATCCATGCGCACGCCGGGGCCTGTCGGCGGCTCGAACGTGGTGACCGGGCCGGGGGCGGGCAGGAAGCCGCGACCGGCGTCCTCGCCGTTGATGCGGAATTCGAACGAGTGACCGCGCGGGGTCGGATCCTCGGTGATGTCCAGTGCCTCGCCGTTGGCGATCTTGAACTGCTGCAGCACCAGGTCGATGCCCGAGGTCTCCTCGGTCACCGGGTGTTCCACCTGCAGGCGGGTGTTGACCTCGAGGAAGCTGATCAGGCCGTCCTGGCCGACCAGGTACTCGACGGTGCCCGCACCGTAATAGCCGGCTTCCTTGCAGATGCGCTTGGCGGACTCGTGGATCTCCTTGCGCTGCGCGTCGGTCAGGAACGGCGCCGGGGCCTCTTCGACCAGCTTCTGGAAGCGGCGCTGCAGCGAGCAGTCGCGGGTACCGGCGACGACCACGTTGCCGTGCGTGTCGGCGATGACCTGAGCCTCGACGTGGCGCGGCTTGTCCAGGTAGCGCTCGACGAAGCACTCGCCGCGGCCGAAGGCCGAGACGGCCTCGCGGGTGGCCGAGTCGAACAGTTCGGGGATCTCCTCGAGGGTGCGGGCCACCTTCATGCCACGACCACCACCGCCGAAGGCGGCCTTGATCGCGATCGGCAGACCGTGTTCCTTGGCGAAGGCGAGGATCTCGTCGGCGTCCTTGACCGGGTCGGGCGTGCCGGGCACCAGCGGCGCCTGGGCGCGCGCGGCGATGTGGCGGGCGGTGACCTTGTCACCGAGGTCGCGAATGGACTGCGGGCTCGGGCCGATCCAGATCAGGCCGGCGTCGAGGACGGCCTGGGCGAAGTCGCCGTTCTCGCTCAGGAAGCCGTAGCCGGGGTGGATGGCGTTGGCGCCGGACTTGGCCGCGGCGTCGAGGATCTTGCCGAAGTCCAGGTAGGACTCCGCCGAGGTCTGACCGCCCAGGGCGAACGCCTCATCCGCGAGCCGGACGTGCGGTGCGTCGGCGTCGGGCTCGGCGTAGACCGCCACGCTGGCCAGTCCCGCATCTCGGGCCGCCCGGATCACCCGGACCGCGATTTCACCACGGTTGGCGACGAGGACTTTGGAGATGGTCTGACTGGGCACCGCGCCTCCTGCTTTGCGTGACTCTAAGAACGTTCTTTAAAAATAGGTTCGCACGGCAGTGTAAGCGCCGCTCGTTAGACACGAACCAGCTGGTACCCCTACTAATGAGTAAGTTCAGTCTCTATCGGAGTAATCGGATCGGGTCTGTGCGGATGGCCTCGGCCGCTTCCTGCAGGAGACGACGGTCGTGCACGTCGTCGTGGTACGACAGCGTGATGCTGCGTTCGCGGCCGATCGTGCCGCTGAACACCGAGATGTCTGCCGGTGCCCACGGCTGCAGGGCCGCGTTGATCGACCGGGGGCGGTCGGGAAGCCACGGCAGATTCTCGAACGGCGAGAGCCTGCCGACATCGGAGTAGGCCAACTCGACGGGAGTGTCCGCAGGCGCCCGCTGCGCGCGGGTCGCGCTGAGCGGGGCGGCGAGGTTGCGGGCGGCCGTCGAGGTCAGCGCGAGCAGGGGCAGGGCCGCGTCGAGCCGGGCCTTCACGGCGGCGTCGATGGCGCGGACGGGCGTCCCCAGGCCGGCCTGGACGCTGAGCCCGGAGATGAAGTTGGCATTGACGCGCTCCCGGGGCCGCAGGTAGCGGCGGCAGTCGACGACGAGCCGCAGGGCGTCGGTCAGCGGTAGGCCGGCCTGGGCCAGCGCGGTGCGGACGATGACGAGCCAGGTGACCGCCCTGCTGACGCCCGCGCCGTCGGACGCGCGCCAGCTGTCCACCTCGCGTTCGGTGGCGGCGTCGATGTGGATCACCTCTGCGGCGGCCGAGGGCGGTTCTGCCGTGGGTGCACCCGCGGTGGGCCGGCGCCTGCCGGGGGCGGAGCGCTGGCGGGCTTCGGTCCATGCGCTTGCCAGCCGGTGGCGGTCGGCGAAGGTGTTGGTGAGCGCATGCACGACCGGGATCGAGGTGTCCCGATCCCGCAACCAGCTCGAGCTGGCCCCCGCGATGAGGTCGAAAAGCGTTGTCACACAATCGACGTAGAGACGGGCATCGCCGAGGCCGTGATCGATGTCGAAGGCGATGTGGCGTTCGGAGAGATAGACGTCGACCGGTCCGCGCGGGACGGAAAGGCGGCGAATGTAGTCCAGCACCGCGGTGGTTCCCCGACCGGCGACCTCGGCGGGCAGCTCGCGAATTGTGGGCGCCGACTCCGCTTTCCAGCTCCACAGCCACGCTCGCGCGTCGGGAATCAGCCCGAGCCGGGTGTGCGGGCCGGACCGGGTGATGGTCTCCAGCGCGGCCGCCACCTGCTCGCGTGGCGGGACGGCGACGTTCTCCAGGCACCCCACATACCGTGTGCCCGCCATCAGCCGATCGAGGCCACTGGCGTTACTACGGCGAGGCAAGACGGCGCTTGATCCGGGCCAGCATCGCCGACATGCCGCGCAGCCGCAGCGGGCTGATCAACGCCGCCAGGCCGAGCTCCGAATAGAAGTCGTCGGGCACCGCCAGGATGTCGGCTTTCGACTGCCCGTCGAGCCCGGTGGCCAGAATCGAGGCGAAGCCGCGGGTGGTCGGCGCTTCGACGGGCGCGCTGAAGAACAGCCGCACATGGTCGGCGTCGGAGGCGTCGACATGAAGGAACAACGGCGACTGGCATTCCGGCACCGGTTCCATGGCCGCCTCTTCGAGGTCGGCGGGCAGCGCGGGCAACTCGTCGGCGAACTCGAGCAGCAGCTTGAGCTTGTCCTGGCCCTGCACGTCGCCGAAGTCGGAGACGACCTCAGCCAGCGGCGCGGGCATGCTCATGAGGAACCGGGTACCGATCCCGGTTCGGCTCCGGCGACGACCGGCACCCGCACGGTGTTGCCCCATTCCGTCCACGAACCGTCGTAATTGCGCACCCCGGGGATGCCGAGCAGATAGGTCAGCACGAACCAGGTGTGGCTGGACCGCTCACCGATCCGGCAGTAGGCGATGATGTCGTCCCCGGGCTCGACGAACGAGTAGACCTCTTCGAGCTCCGCACGGTTGCGGAACCGCCCGCTGTCGTCGGCGGCCTTGGCCCACGGCACCGATACCGCGCTGGGGATGTGGCCGCCGCGCAGCGCACCTTCCTCCGGGTAGTCGGGCATGTGAGTGCGCTCGCCGGTGTACTCCTGGGGCGAGCGGACGTCGATCAGCGTCGAATGGCCAAGCGAGCCAAGCACATCGTCCTTGAACGCCCGGATGGCGGCATCGTTGCGCTCGACGACGGGATAGCCGGAGCCGGTCTTGGTGGGTACGTCGAGCGTGGTGTCGCGGCCGTCGGAGATCCACAGATCCCGTCCGCCGTTGAGCAGCCGGACATCCTGGTGGCCGAAGAGCGTGAACACCCACAGCGCGTAGGCGGCCCACCAGTTGCTCTTGTCGCCGTAGATCACGACGGTGTCGTCGCGGGAGATGCCCTTGCGGTTCATCAGCTCGGCGAACTGCGCGCCGTTGATGTAGTCGCGCACGTGCGGATCGTTGAGGTCGGTGTGCCAGTCGACCTTGACCGCGCCGGGGATGTGGCCGATGTCGTAGAGCAACACGTCTTCGTCGGATTCCACGATGGCCAGGCCGGGGGTGCCCAGGTGTGCCGACAGCCAGTCGGCGGTGACCAGGCGCTCCGGATGGGCGTAGTCCTTGAGGGCGGGGCTGGGATCTGCGGGAAGCGGCACGACGACGAGCCTACCGCTGATCAGCTAACCGGATTGGTCACCCACAGATCGCCGATGGACAGCCCGACCTCGCTTAAGAGCCGACGGGTCACCGACAGCCCCAGACCCACCACGTTCGACGGGTCGCCGTCGATGCCGTCGACGAACCAGCCGCCGAGCCCGTCGAGGGTGAAGGCGCCCGCGACGTGCAGCGGCTCACGGCTGGCCACATAGGCCGCCAGGTCGGCGGGGGTGGGGTTGGCAAATCGCACCCGGGTGACGGCCGCCTGGGACACCGTCTGCACGGCGGCGCCGTGCAGCACCCTGATGAGGCTGTGTCCGGTGTAGAGCAGGCCGTCCCGGCCCGCCATTGAGTCCCATTGCCGCGCAGCCTGTTCGGGTGTTCCCGGCTTGCCGGACAGTTGCCCGTCGACATAGAGCATCGAATCGCAGCCGATCACAACGCAATCCGCTGCGACCTCGCGGTCGAGGACCTGGTGCACCGCGTCGGCCTTGGCCTGAGCCAGGGCGCTGACGACGTCACCGGGGTCGGCATCGGATCCCAGGTTGTCGACGATCGCGTCCTCGTCGACACCCGAGACGACGACAACCGGATCGATACCGGCGCTGCGCAGGATGCGCAGCCGGCCGGATGACGCCGAGCCGAGAACGACCCGCGTCATCGCCGCAGGTGCATGCGCTCCAAGAGCGTGACTCGCTGCCAGCTGGAGATTCCGTAGCGCAGCTTGTCGACAGGGTGGCCCCACAGGTTGAGCTCCTGCGGACCGGGCGCCGGGTTGCCGCCACTGGCGGCGGCCAGAACGGTCACCAGAGCGGCGATATCAACGTCGCTCGGGTTGCCCTTCTCGATGCGGATCTCGGGCGCCAGCGGCTCCGGGTTGTCCAGCGTGATGTCCCGGGGATCGCTGAGTTCGGTGATGTCCTCGTGCTTGCTCATGGGCACCAGCCCCTTTCGTCAGAGGGGAATGTTCCCGTGCTTCTTCGGCGGCACCTGAGCGATCTTGCGCTCGAGCAGCCGCAGTGCGGTCGAGATGTAGCCACGGGTGTGCGACGGCGGGATGACCGCGTCGACGTAACCCCGCTCGGCGGCGATGTAGGGGTTCACCAGCGTGTCCTCGTAGGTCTGCTGCAGCTCCAGGCGAAGGGCGTCCACGTCTTTGCCTTCGTTGGCCGCGTCCTTGAGGTCCTTGCGGTAGACGAACCCGACCGCGCCCGAGGCGCCCATGACCGCGATCTGGGCCGTCGGCCAGGCGATGTTGACGTCGCAGCCCATGTCCTTGGACCCCATGACGCAGTAGGCGCCGCCGTAGGCCTTGCGGGTGATGACGGTGACCTTGGCGACGGTGGCCTCGCCGTAGGCGTAGAGCAGCTTGGCGCCGCGCCGGATGATGCCGTTGTATTCCTGCTCGGTTCCCGGCAGGAAGCCCGGCACGTCCACCAGCATCACGATCGGGATGTTGAAGCAGTCGCAGGTCCGCACGAACCGGGCGGCCTTCTCGGAGGCGTTGATATCCAGGCAGCCGGCGAACTGGGTGGGCTGGTTGGCCACGATCCCGACCGGGCGGCCGTCGATCCGGCCGAAGCCGACGACGATGTTCTGCGCGTAGCCCGCCTGCACCTCGAGGAACTCGTCGTCGTCGAGGATGCGGGTGATGACCTCGTGCATGTCGTACGGCTGGTTCGGCGAATCCGGGATGAGGGTGTCCAGTTCGAGGTCCTCGTCGGTGAGGTTGTCCTCGATGGCGCCCGGGTGCGGCGGGGCCGGATAGCGCGGTGGCTCGGCGTAGTTGTTCGGCGGCAGGTAGCTCAGCAGATCGCGGACGTAGTCCAGCGCGTCCTGCTCACCGGAGGCGACGTAGTGCACGGTTCCCGACTTGGCCATGTGGGTGTGGGCGCCGCCCAGATCCTCCATGGTGACGTCCTCGCCGGTGACCGTCTTGATGACGTCGGGGCCGGTGATGAACATCTGGCTGGTCTGGTCGACCATGATGACGAAGTCGGTCAACGCGGGGGAGTAGACGTGGCCACCGGCGGCGGCACCCATGATCAGCGAGATCTGCGGGATCACGCCGGAGGCCTTGATGTTGTTGTGGAAGATCCGGCTGTAGAGGCCGAGGGAGACCACACCCTCCTGGATGCGCGCGCCCGCACCGTCGTTGATCCCGATCAGCGGGCGACCGGTCTTGATCGCCAATTCCTGTACCTTGACGATCTTTTCGCCGTAGACCTCGCCGAGGCTGCCGCCGAACACCGTGGCGTCCTGGCTGAAGATGCAGACCTCGCGGCCGTCGATGGTGCCGTAGCCGGTGACCACACCGTCACCGACGGGGCGGTTCTCGGCCAGCCCGAAGTTGGTGCTGCGGTGCCGGGCCAGCGCGTCGAGCTCGACGAAGGAACCCTCGTCCAGCAGCGCCAGGATGCGTTCGCGAGCGGTGAGCTTGCCCTTGGCGTGGACCTTCTCCACGGCGGTCTCGCCAACCGGATGCAGCGACTCCTCTGCACGCTGACGCAGATCGGCCAGCTTGCCCGCGGTGGTGTGGATGTCGACGGTGTGGCCGGCGGCCGGTTCCTTAACGCTCGTCATGGGTGACGATGGTATCGGCAACCTTAAGAAGCTGCTAAGGGGCACCACACTTCGTGTCGGCGGGCTGTGGCCGTCGGCTGTCCGGCACAGCCGAAGCGCGACTGTAAAACGAACCAGATTCGCTTCTCCGCGAGTCTCCCGCTAATTCTCTGTGGTGATGCTGGAGTCCCAATTCTGGGAGACTTTTCGCTCCAGTGGGTCACTCGGCGAGGGATATTCTTGTTACCCGCGAACGGATAATGGCAAACCTTCAATTCCCAGAGTGGTGTGGCTTTAACAGGACATATACCGGACACACACAGTTATTTACGAGCCGACAGTTACTAAATATGGGCGGACTTATGTTTTAGATCACATCCAGTCCCGAACCGCCCGGTATCTGTTGCAGCTTCTAACTAAACGTAGCTACAGTCTGTCCGAGCGAACAACTGCCGGAAACTGTCACCTCGAATTCACAGCGTGAATTCTGGTGCCGGGAGCCGACAGAGCGAATCGATGCACCGCCGCCGCGGGGAGCGGAGTGCGGGACTGAATCGAGGCAGCGTGCTTTGTCGTCTATGTGGTTCCGGCCGGTTGGTCAGCGTTCTCGACCTGGGCGCGACCCCGCCGTGTGAACGGTTCTTGAGCGCCGATGAACTCGACGCACCCGAGCCGACGTATCCGCTGCACCTGCGGCTCTGCGACACCTGCCTGCTGCTGCAGATCCCGGCCCTGATCACCCCCGAGGACACCTTCACCGAGTACGCGTACTTCTCGTCGTTCTCCGACAGCTGGGTTGCGCACGCCAAGACGTTTGTCGACGACACCGCCTCCCGGCTGGGCCTCGGAGCGGACTCCTTCATTGTCGAAGTGGCCAGCAATGACGGGTATCTGCTGCAGCACGCCGTGGCGGCCGGCATCCCGTGCCTGGGTATCGAGCCATCGCAGAACGTGGGCGCCGCCGCCCGCGAGCGCGGGGTGCCGACCCGGACCGACTTCCTCGGCGAAGCCGTCGCCGGCGCTGTGGTCGCCGAGCACGGAACCGCCGACCTGGTGGTCGCCAACAATGTCTACGCACACGTGCCCGACATCGTCGGCTTCGCAAAAGGCTTGCGCGCCTTACTCGCCGACGACGGCTGGTTGAGCATCGAGGTCCACCACGCGCTCAACCTCGTGACGCTCGGGCAGTTCGACACCATCTACCACGAGCATTTCCAGTACTACACCGTGCTTTCGGCGACCAGAGCGCTCGCCACCGCCGGGCTCAGTGTCGTCGACGCCGAACTCATTCCCACTCATGGCGGCTCCATCCGGCTGTGGGCGCGCCCCGATACCCTTGGGGCCGAGCCGACTTCGCGGTTCTTCGACATCCTGGGCATCGAGAAGCGCGCCGGGCTGCATGACATCACCGGCTATCTGGACCTGCGCACTCGCACCGAGACCCTGCGTCACGAGCTGTTGCGCTTCCTGCTGGAGTGCAAGGCGGCGAACCGGCGGGTGGTCGGCTACGGCGCGCCGGGCAAGGGCAACACACTGCTGAACTACTGCGGAATCCGCAGCGACCTACTGGAATACACGGTCGATCGCAATCCCTACAAGCACGGACGCTTCACCCCGGGCACCCGCATTCCCATCCTGGATCCGAGCGCGATCGCCGATGATCGGCCCGACGTCGTGCTGGTGCTGCCCTGGAACCTGGAAGCCGAGCTCACCCGGCAGTTGGCGTATGTCGCGGACTGGGGCGGCGAGCTGGTTTACCCGCTGCCGACCTTGCACACAGTAAGTAGGAAACCGGAAGTCGTTGGGAGTCAAGCGAGATGAAAGTTGTCTTGTTCTGCGGTGGGTACGGCATGCGGATGCGCAACACCCTTCACGACGACATCCCCAAGCCGATGCAGATGGTCGGGCCTCGCCCGCTGCTGTGGCATGTGATGCGCTACTACGCGCACTTCGGACACAAGGAGTTCATCCTGTGCCTCGGCTACGGCGCTTCCCGTATCAAGGAGTACTTCCTGGAGTATCGGGAGACGGAGTCCAACGATTTCGTCATGCGCGACGGCGAGATTCAGCTGCTCGACAACGACATCAGCGATTGGACGATCACCTTCGTCGACACCGGCCTCGAATCCCCGATCGGGGAGCGGCTGCGGCGCGTGCGTGAGCACCTCGACGGTGACGAGTACTTCCTGGCCAACTACGCCGACGTGCTGACCGATGCCCGTCTCGACGACATCGTCGACAAGTTCCATGCCTCCGGCGCCGCGGTGTCGATGATGCTGGTGCCGCCCCAGCAGTCGTTCCACTGCGTCGAGGTCAAGGACTCCGGTGAGGTCAAGGACATCGTGCCCGTCGCCAACTTCCCGATCTGGATCAACGGCGGCTTCTTCGTGCTCTCCCAAGAGGTTTTCGACTATCTGCCCCCGGGTGGGGATCTGGTCGCCGACGCCTGCGAGGCGCTCGCCGGGCAGGGCCGGTTGTACGGGTACCGGCACGAGGGCTTCTGGAAGCCGGCCGATACGTTCAAGGAACGGGCCGAACTCGACGAAGGCTATCGCCACGGTGAGCGGCCCTGGGCCCTGTGGGAGCCCGCTCATGCGTGAACTCATGACCGGCGACGTGGACGAGATCGCGGTGGTCGGCGCGCACTGCGACGACATCGCCATCGGGATGGGCGGCACGCTGCTGTCGCTGGCCGCCTCACGCGTACACGCGCTGGTCCTCTCCGGCGGCGGCAGCGAGCGTGAGGCCGAGGAACGCGCGGCGCTCGAGGCGTTCTGCCCGGGCGCCCGCGTGCAGGTGACGGTCTTGGACATCCCGGACGGCCGCACACCGGCGCACTGGGAGCAGGTGAAGGCGGCGTTGCATGACTTCCGCCAATCATGTGATCCGGCGGTCGTTTTCGGTCCGCAGCGCCACGATGCCCACCAGGACCACCGGCTGCTCGCCGAACTACTGCCCACCGAATTCCGCGACCACCTGATCCTCGGGTACGAGATCCTCAAGTGGGAGACCGACACCCCCCAGCCGAACCTGTTCCACCCGCTGCCGCTCGGTGTGGCCGAGGAGAAGGCCCGGCTGCTGCACAAGCACTACCCGTCACAGTCGGCGCACGACTGGTTCGACGAAGAGGCGTTCCTGGGTTTGTCGCGGTTGCGCGGGGTGCAGTGCCGCAGCAGGCACGCGGAGGCGTTCACCGCCGAGAAGATGTCGCTGCGATTCGGGGGGTGCTGACATGCGGGTACTCGTCACCGGCCACCAGGGCTATCTCGGTTCGGTCATGGTCGGCGTTCTGCGCGCCGCCGGCCACGACGTGATCGGGCTGGACTCAGGCTATTTCGCCGACTGTGTCCTGGGACCAGCTCCCGACGACCCGCCGCAGATCGGTGGTGGCGGGCCGGTGGACCTGCGTGACATCACCGCGGCGGATCTGGTGGGTATCGACGCCGTCGTGCACCTGGCGGCGCTGTCCAACGACCCGCTCGGCGATCTCGTCCCCGATGTCACCTACGAGATCAATCACCGCGCGTCTGTGCAGCTTGCCAACGCGGCCAAGGCCGCCGGGGTGTCGCGCTTCCTCTATGCCTCGACGTGTTCGGTGTATGGGTCGGCGGGCGACGACCTGGTCGACGAGGAGGCGCCGCTTCGGCCGCTCACTCCGTATGCGGAGAGCAAGGTCTGGGTCGAAGACGATCTGGTGAAGATCGCCGATTCCGGATTCGCGCCGGTATTCCTGCGCAATGCAACAGCTTTCGGATTCTCGCCGCGACTCCGCGCCGACATCGTGCTGAACAACCTGGTCGGGCACGCCGTCCTGTCCGGTGTGGTGAAGGTGCTCTCCGACGGCACGCCGTGGCGGCCCCTGGTGCACGCCGAGGACATCGCCCGGGCGTTCGCCGTCTGCCTGACCGAACCCGTAGAGGCGATCTGGTGCCAGGCGTTCAACGTCGGCACCGAGGCCAACAACCTCACCGTCGCAGAGATCGCCCAGGCGGTCACCGATGTCGTTCCGGGTGCCGAACTGCGCATCACCGGTGAGACCGGGGCCGACCCGCGTTCCTACCGAGTCGATTTCACCAAGGCACGCGAGCGCCTCGG
The DNA here is from genome assembly GCA_004362315.1 of Mycobacterium sp. BK086. Classification (GTDB taxonomy): domain Bacteria; phylum Actinomycetota; class Actinomycetes; order Mycobacteriales; family Mycobacteriaceae; genus Mycobacterium. The sequence goes on along the minus strand of SNWL01000003.1, from coordinate 1,668,529 downwards.
CTACGAGGCCCAGTGGTCGGTGGCCGCGGGTGCGGCGGAGCTGTACGGCCGCTACACCGCTCACGGGCTGACCGAAGCGGCGTTCACCGATCAGTTCACCCGGTTGGCCCGCCTGAAGGCACTGCGCGCAACGGGTGTGCTCGACGGGGCGATGTTCACCGGAGGTCGAGTTGGCTGACCAACTGACCCCAGCTGCCCGCCGCGCGGTCTCGTGCCGAGATCGCCGTGGGCGCAAGCGGCCACGCGATCCCCATGTCGGGATCGTCGAACGCGACCGCGAGATCCTCGCTCGGGTCGTGCGGGCGATCGATCCGGTAGCAGACATCGGCGGTCGGGGTGAGGGCCTGGAATCCGTGCAGGAACCCACGTGGCACGTAGAGGTGAAGAAAATCGGTGTCGTCGAGCTGGACCGCGACCTGGTGGCCGAAAGTCGGCGAGTCAGGGCGGATGTCGACGACGACATCGCGTACGGCGCCGTTGGCGCAGCGGATCAGTTTGGCCTCACCACCGCCCGAGCGGCCGTGCATGCCGCGGATCGTGCCCTGTACCGAACGGGATTGGGAGTCCTGGATGAACGACGCGCTGGCTCCCGGCGTTCCGAGGTAGTCGTCGAAGATCTCGGCATCGAACGTTCGGGTGAAAAGACCGCGTTCGTCGAAGAACGGCTGGGGAACGAGAACGACGAGCCCGGCGATGTCGGTTTGCCTGATCTGCACGGGGCCATGGTGCCATGACTCGCTGCAGAGGATGTCACAGTTTCGCACTCTCGACGGTGCTGGATCTCGGGCGCGTACCTGCGCAGGATTTCTTCCCCGCGGCCACCGATCCCGTTGCGCCCGAAGAATCGTCGCGTCCGTTGGCGATGACCCTGTGCGTATCGTGCGGGCTGGCACAGCTGGCCGAAGACGACACCGTGACCGACGAGCCCCGTGGCGTCGAACCGCAGGCCTTGCAACTCCAGGCCGTCGACGCCGTGAACAGGGTGGCGGCCGCCGAACTCCTGCGTGGCTCGACGGTGCGTGAGTTCGGTAGCCCCCACGGCGGCAGCTGGTTGCCGCTGCTCGCCGAGCGCGGATTCGACCAAACCGACGTCGCCGACGTCGTTCTCGACAGCTTCGGCTTGATGCACGAACCCGACCAACGGGCCGCGTTCGCGCGCCGTGCCGCGGCAACCGCGGAAGACGGTCTGCTGCTGATTCAGTACCACTCGCTGGCGACGATCGTCGGCAAGAGCCAGTGGAACGCGCTGCGGCACGGGCACTATGCCTACTACTCGATGACCGCACTGCTCGGTCTGCTCGACCAGGCCGGGATGAGCGCGGTCGACGCCTGGGAGTTCGACCTGTACGGCGGCACGGTTCTGGTGGCCGCCAAACACGGCTACGTGGCTCCGCCGGACTCCGTGCGGGGTATCCTCGCCGGCGAGCTGGCCATCACCGATCCCGCGTCCGTTGGTAGGTTGCAGCGCGCCGCCGACAATCATCGCCGCGCGCTGCGTGATTGGCTGGAACAGCAGGCCGCGCAGGGGCGCCGAGTCTTCGCCTACGGCGCGGCATCCCGCGCGGTGGCGCTGTTCGCGCTGGCCGGAGTGACCACCAAGCTCGTCGCGGCGGTCGCCGACGCGTCCAGCGCCAAGCAGGGCCGCCGCATGCCGGGAACGGATGTTCCGATCATCGCGCCGAGTGAACTCGTTGCGGCCGAACCCGATTGCGTTCTACTGACGCTGCCCGACCTCCTCGAGGAGGTCGCCGTGGCATACCCCCAGCTCACCGGACGGTGGATCAGTGACGACCGTTTCATGACCGATGAACCAGCCATGCAGAGTCTTGATCGAGAGGAGAGCCATCTATGACGAAGGTCGTCGGGATCTGGGAGGCGATGTCGCACCATACGCGCCGCCCGACCATATCCGTTGTGATACCGGCGTTGAACGAGGAGCGCAACCTGGCATACCTGGCGTCGCGGCTGCCTCATGATGTCGACGAGATCGTGTTCGTCGACGGCAATTCGGTGGACAAGACAGCGGCGGTGGCACGCGAATTGTGGCCCAACGGTGTGCATCTCACGCAGACCCGGAAGGGCAAGGGCAACGCACTCGCGTGTGGTTTCGCGGCCGCGTCGGGTGACATCGTCGTCATGATCGATGCCGACGGCAGCACCGACCCCGCCGAGATTCCGCGCTTTGTCGGCGCGCTGATCTCGGGTAAGGACTTCGCCAAGGGCTCACGCTTCGTGCAAGGCGGCGGAAGCAGTGACATCACCCGCATTCGGCGCCTGGGCAACTGGGGGCTCAACACCCTGGTCAACACGTTGTTCGCCACCAAGTACACCGACCTGTGCTACGGGTACAACGCGTTCTGGCGCGACTGCCTCGACGTCATGGACTTGCCCGCGACGGAGCCACTCGGCCCGCAGTGGGGTGACGGCTTCGAGATCGAGTCGCTGATCAATGTGCGGGTGGCTGCCAGCGGAATGCAGATCGCCGAAGTCAGCAGTTATGAGCTCGACCGGATCCACGGCGCAAGCAATCTCAATGCCGTCAAGGACGGTCTGCGGATCCTGAAGACCATCCTTCAGGAGTTCCAGCGGGCCCGCCGGCGCGGGTGGAGGCGCGGTGCCCCGAGTCCGGAGGCCAGTGTCACCGACGCCTCGCGGTACCTACTCGATCAGCCCCTGCCGGACGTACGACACGCCTGAGACGGGGAAATGACTGTGAGCCAAGTGATGTCGTCAGAGGTCCATACCGAGCCAGGGGCGGGCTTCAAGCGCCCCAAGGTGTCGCTGTGTATTCCGGCGTTCCAGGCCGGCCCGTTCTTGCGTGACACGCTCGACAGCGTGCTGGCGCAGGATTTCGCCGACCTCGAAATCGTCGTCGTCGACAACAACAGCACCGACGAAACGGCGGTGATCCTCGACAGGATCACCGACCTGCGGGTCAGGGTGATCCGCAATCAGACCACCTTGTCGGCCGAAGAGAACCACAACCTCGCGGTGAGGCTCAGCCGTGGCGAGTTCGTCAAGGTGATCAGCGCCGACGACACGCTCAAGAGCAACTGCGTGGCCGCGCAGGCGGCCGTGCTCGAGAACAACCCGGATATCACCGTGGTGGCCAGCCGGACCGACTTCATCGATGATGCGGGCGCTCTGCTGTTCCCCGCCAGGGGCCTGCGCGGCATTCTGGGCCGCCAGACCGGCCAGCGGGTGATCCGGCAGATCGTCCGGAGCGCGAAGAACCCGGTCGGCGCCCCGGTGTCAGTCATGTTCCGCCGCAGTGATTTCGACCGGTGTGGCGGCTTCACCGGTCCCAACCTGTTCACCCTCGACATGGACCTGTGGACCCGCTTGCTGGGATTCGGACACTTCTACGGGATGCCCGAGACGCTGGCCGCCTATCGCATCCGCGGCGGCTCACTGACCGCGCTGACCTCCGCGAGATCGCAGCTGGCACAGCAGGATCGATTCACCCGCCGGCTCATCGAGGATCCCCGGTGGGAGATTCCGTACGTCGACCGGTTGGTCGGCAAGCTCAATCGCTACGACGTTCTCCTCAAGCGTGCACTGCTGTTCAAGCTGAGCAGCCTGCGCGAGTCGCGGCGACGACAGCGGGCCGGTTGATATGGCGACGAAGCTGAGCCTGGTCTCGGTGGTCATCTGCGCCTATACCACCGAGCGATGGGAGCGCCTGCGTCACGCGGTGGACTCGGTGCTGACCGGCAGTGGCGAGCCGGTGGACCTGATCGTGGTGATCGATCATTGCGACGAGCTGCTGGACTCGGCCTCCCAGCTTTATGGCGCCGATCGACGGGTCCGGGTCATACCCAATATCGAAACTCAGGGACTGTCGGGCGCCCGTAATACCGGAGTGCGTGCCGCACGTGGCGACGTGGTGGCATTCCTCGACGACGACGCGGTGGCACAGCCCGGTTGGGCCGACGACCTGCGCAGCCACTTTTCCGACATGACGGTCGCGGGCGTCGGTGGCTACGCCAGCCCGGTGTGGCCCGATACCAGGCCCTCCTGGATGCCCGCGGAATTCGACTGGGTGGTCGGTTGCAGCTACAACGGCCAACCCAAACAGCTTGCCCCGGTGCGTAATCCGATCGGGTGCAATATGTCGTTGCGCCGATCGGTCTTTCTCCAGGTCGGCGGATTCCGGTCGGAAGTGGGCCGGGTGGGCGCCACGCCGGTCGGGTGTGAGGAGACTGAGCTGTTCATCCGCATCCGGGCCGGCGAAGACTCCAACCAGGTGCTGTTCGACCCCGATATCCGGGTCGACCATCATGTGTCCGAGGATCGCACGACGCTGCGGTATTTCGTGCGCAGGTGCTATCACGAGGGACTGTCGAAGGCCGTGGTCACCGATTTGGCCGGGGCTGCAGACGGATTGAGCAGTGAACGCTCCTACGTGAGTCGCGTTCTGCCGATGGCCGTTGCGCGGGAGTTGATATCGCTGACACCCGACGGGTTGGCCCGTGCGTCGGCGATCCTTCTTGGCCTGGCCGCCACCACGGTTGGGTTCGTCAGGGCGAAGATCGTCCGCCTGCTGTCGAGGAGTGCGCCGTGAGTCCGCATGATTCGGCTTGCCTGACACTGGCACCGGTGCTGCCCAATCCGGTTCGCCCGAGCTGGAGCGGAGCGATCTGGATCGGTGAGGTGTGGCTGGACGCGGTCGATTCCGCCAGCCGGGCCAGTGTGAGCTCTGGGCGTCCCGCGGTCTGCCGGCTGCAGAACGCCGAGGGATTCTCTCGGGCGCGCCTGCTGGTCAGGGACCGGCAACGGGCGGTGGGATTCGTCGACGTCGACGTCACCGACGGTGAGGTCGCTTTCGCGGACTTACGAGAGCAGGTTGGAGCCCAACGGCATTCGCCGATCCGGTTACTCCGGGATCATGCCCGCAACGGCGCGGACAAGGCTGAACACGTCACCGTTGTGGTGTGCACGCGCGACCGCACTGACATGCTCAAGTCGGCGCTGGAGTCCGTTCTTGCCGCGACCTACCCCAATTTCGGGGTGCTCGTCGTCGACAACGCGCCGCGGACCGATGCCACCCGCGAATACGTGAAAAGCCTTGCCGATCCCCGGGTGCGGTTGATCACCGAGCCGACACCCGGGCTGTCCCGGGCCCGGAACACCGGCCTGCTCGCGGCCACCGGCAATATCGTGGCCTTCGTCGACGATGATGTCGTCGTCGACCGGGACTGGCTGAGCATCCTTGTGCGCGGCTTCGGGTACGGCGACTCCGTGGGATGCGTGTCGGGAATGGTGCCGGCCGGAGAATTGCGTACGCCTGCGCAGGCCTACTTCGAGAACCGGGCGGGCTGGACCGAGTCGGCCGACGCCAGGATGTTCGAGTGGTCCGAGGCGCCGCGCGACGTTCCGCTGTTCCCGTTCGAGGTCCGCCACTACGGAACCGGCGCGAACTTCGCCGTCGACCGCCGAGTGGTGCTGCGTCTTGGGGGATTTGACGAACGCCTCGGTGCCGGAACCCGGGTCAGTGGTGGGGAGGACATCGACATGTTCTTCCGCATCCTGCGGTCCGGCCGGCAGTTGGTGCGCGAACCGGCGGCGATCGCGTGGCACCGGCACCGCGCCACCGCCGACGACCTACGGGCCCAGACCCGGGGCTACGGGCTGGGCTTGGGCGCCTGGCTGGCAAAACTCGCGTCCGATCCTCCGATGGCGCTGCTCGCGCTGAAGACCGTCGCGCGCCGCAGGCCGGCGTTGGTCCGTCATCTGCGTTCCACGTCGCAGAAGGCCACGCCGCCGACCACGGTGAGAGCCGATCTTCCAGCTGACATCGGCAGTGGGACATGGCGATTCATTGCCGCGGGAGCGTGGGTGTACCTCGTGGCCCGGGCGCGCTCATGGTGACCACGGAGGTCGCGCCGCCGGCCGCCGGACGCAACATGACCGTGAACTCGATATCGCTGATCGCGTCGAGTCTGCTGACGGGAATCCTGGGGCTGGTGTTCTGGGGTGCTGCCGGGCGCTTGTATCCCGCTGAAGAAGTGGGCGTGGCGGCGGCCCTGATCACCTCGGCGCTGATGTTGTCCATGCTGTCGATGCTGAGTATCGACACGATCTACGAACGGTTCCTGCCCCTGGCCGGCAACCGAGCCGGCTCGCTGATCAAGCGGGGATACGTGACGGTCGCCGCCACCGCGTTGCTGGCCGGTTGGGCCCTGGTGGCTTTCGGGCCGCGCGAGGAGTTGTTCACCTCGCGATGGGCGATGGTCTGCTACCCGCTGCTGGTGATGGTGCTGGCGGTGTTCACCCTTCTGGACAAGACCGCTGTCGGGCTCGGGGTGACCAAGTGGTCGGCAGTGAAGAACCTCGTCCACGCGATCGTGAAGCTGGCCGTGTTGTTCGCCCTGGTGTGGACCGGCAGTGGCGCGTCGATCGTGCTCGCCTGGGGTGCGACGGCGGCCGCCGGCACGCTGCTGGTCCTGGCCGCCATGCGCCGGCGGTGGCGCACACACGCCCAGTTCCGCCGGCCGTCCGAACTCCCGGCGCGCGCACAGCTGTTGTCATATGTCGGATCGTCTTTCGGGATCACCACACTGTGGATCATCGGGCCCCTGATCGTGCCGCTGGTGGTGGTGAGCCGGTTCGGTGCGGCAGCCAATGCGCACTTCGCGGTCACCTGGGCGATCATCAACGCCCTGTACTTCGCGGTGCACCTGGTGATGAGCCCGTTCGTCGCCGAGGTTGCGGCGCATCCCGACAAGGTGGGGGCACTGTCGACCCGGATGGTCCAGATGATGGCGGTGGTGTCGATCGCCGGTTCACTCGGACTGGTGCTGATCGGCCCGTACGTGCTGGACCTCATCGGCCCCGACTATCGCACGCAAGGGCAGGGACTGCTGGTTCTCGCGGCGGTGTTCGTCCCGCTGTCGGCGGTGAGTGCCATTTACGAAGGGTTCGCGCGGGTGCGCCGCAAGCTCACCCTGATGGTGGTCATGCGCTGCGTCTCGACGGCCGTCGTGGTGGTGGGCACGCTGATGATCACGACTCGCACCGGGGTGACCGGCGTCGGCTGGGCTTACCTTGTCGCCGAAGCGATTCCGGCGGTGATCCTGTTGCCGCTGGTGATTCGCTGGCTGCGCAGCGTGCGGGCCGTCAACGCCTAGGCGGGATACTGACGTACCCAGTCGACGGACATGTTGGCGCCACTGTTCAGATCGCCGCCGAAGTTGTCGAGCTGGATGCACAGGTGCATCGGGCCCGGCGGAAGGTGCGCGGGATCATTGGCCTCCCACCACTGCACGCCGTCGACGAACACCGCGACCCGCTGGGGTGTCCACTCCACTGCCCAGCTGTGCCACTGCGTCGCATCGATCTGAATCGCGCCTGACTCGCGGTCGTCGTTCGGGCCGTAGTGCAGCCAGCCCTCGACGGATTGGCGGGTGGGATCGGCGATCTCCATGAAATCGATTTCGCCTCCGACGGGCCAATTCTCGGCGTCCGGCCACAGCAGCAGCAGCGAGTGGTACCCGGGTGCTGCCGGTGACGACTTGACGCATGCTTCCCAGCGGCCGTGCAGCTGCCCCGGCAACCAGGCCATCCCACCCGAGTTGCCTTGGGAGTCACCGGTAATGGTCAACGTCCCGTTGGTCGCCGAGATCGCCGACGGGGTGCGTCTGCCGTTGCCGTCGTGGCCCGGACCGTTGTAGATGGACCACTGGCCCAGTGAGGCCGGGTCGGTGAAGTTGTCGGTGCGGTTGGGTGCGCCCCAGCCCAGTGCCGCCGCGGCCGTGTTCGGGCAATTGCCGTTCCCGGACTGGGCGCCGGCAACCGGCCGCAGAAGAGCCGCTGAACCGACGGTGAGCGCGAGGGTGCCCGCCGCGACGCTGGCTAGTGATGTCACCACGCGAACGGCCCGTGAGAGGGGGACTGGCATGAGCTCCCTTGGTTCGGCCGACCCGGAGGTAGCTGCCAGTCTACCTAGCTATCGGGCCCACCACGCCGTTGAAGTGACGTGATCCAATCGGCGAGCATGCTGACGGGGCCTGGTCCCCTGAAGCGGTTGCATTCGCACAACGCGCAGTCCGTTCCGCGGCGGTGGTGCTCGTGCGCGGGACGGTCGTGTCCACACTTACACAGGCGGTTTTGCATCAGTCCCGAACCATACGCCGCCAGCGGCGACGTATTCCGCATTGAATCCGTCGGTGATCCCGTTTCGCGCCCACTTTTTGACCAGGGCGTAACGGAGACACCGCGTCCGGCCTGTGTATTGCCTTGTTGCTGAAAAGTATTCGCCCGGGTGGATATTGCTGGCGAATGGCCGGTTCTTTTCATGTGCAACTGTTACCAAAGTGATAAATGTGCTGGATATGAATAGTGATTGCCGCGAGCCTATTGTGATTTCGCTCACCCACCCTTAGGGCACCTCCCAACGCGCGATGGAGCCACGATGTTCCGACTGTGCTCGGTGATCGTCCTCGTCGTGGCACTCGTCGCCGCACCGCGGGCGCACGCGGCCGCGGACGTGACGTCGATCGAGGCCGAGGCGATGAGCCTCTCGACGACCAAGGGCGCCAAGATCGTCAGCGATGCCACCGCGACCGGCGGCACCGCACTCGGCCTGACCGGTTCGGTCACCGCGGCGACGACTCTCGCCGTGCCGCAGTCGGTCAGCGTCGTCGTGCGAGCCAGGGGATTGCAATGCTTCGGGGCGCCGGTCGCCGCGGTGTTCGTCGACGGAGTGATCGTCGGTCGCAGTCCCATCACCGCGAGCAAGTGGACCGACTACACGGCGACCGTGAACATCCCGGCAGGAACCCACACGGTCGGAGTCAAATTCGCCAACCCCCAGTGGTTCTTCTGTGTGCGGGCCCTCTACATCGACACCGTCAGTGTGGTGGCGGCGACCAGCACACCGCCGAACGGTGACCTGACCGATGCGCCGGTGGCCGACCTTCCCGGGTGGAAGCACATCCTCGCCGACAACTTCACCAAGGACGCCCCGCTGGGAAGCTGGGCCAACCCGTCGGACCCGAGCAAGATCGTCTACGTCGGCGCCGACGGCCAGCAGTGGCTCACCTACCCGCAGACCTTCACCGACACCTATCAGCATCGGCCGTACCGGCCCGACCAAGTGCTCAGCGTGGGCGGCGGCACCCTGGATTACTACCTGCACAACGTCAACGGCCAACCCGCGGGCGCGAATCCGTCACCGATCCTGCCCAATGGCACCCAGTACCAGACCTATGGCCGCTATTCGGTCCGGCTCAAGGCCGACACGTCCACGTTGAGCGAGTACCACATCGCGTTCCTGCTGTGGCCGCAGTCCGAACTCTGGCCCAACGACGGAGAAGTGGACTTCCCCGAAGGCGCCTTGTCATCGACATCGAACGCGTTCGCCCACTATGCCCGTGCGACCGGCGGTCAGGACGGGGCCAACACCGGCAAGACGTTCACCGACTGGCACGTCTACACCGTCGAATGGCTGCCCGGTCATGTCCGGTTCTACCTGGACGACAATCTGGTGCTCGACAGCACCAAATACGTGCCCAGCAAGCCCATGCGCTGGCAACTGCAGATCGAGACCGACGGGAACGGCACCAACAGTGGCCACGTGCTGGTCGACTGGATTTCTATCTGGTCTTACACAGGAAACTGATGGGCGCGCGAACGATGCCAGCTAATCGGTAGGCTGATTCGGTGCTGCAACGTCGTGGGACGCCACTGCCGATCTGGGCACCGCTGACCGTTGTCGTCTCTGGCGTCGTGATCGCCGCGTCGCTGATCGTCACCACGCTGTCCGCCTTCGGCGTTGCAGGAGCACTGCCGCCCGCGCTCCGAGCCGCGGTCGGAATCCTGGCCGTGCTCACGATGCCCGGGCTGCCGATCGCGGCGCTGTTGCGCCTGCCCACCAACGGTGTGTACGGCGCCATGGCGGTGTCGCTGTCGCTCGCTGTCAATATCCTTGCTGCTCAACTGAATTACGCGGGCGGTCTGCACCAGCCGTATGTCACTCAGTTCGCGGTGTCCGCCGTCGGTGTGGTGGCCACCGCAGTGCTGGGCCGCCGGATGCATCGCAGCCCCGAACCCGTGACTGTTGCCGGTGCGCTGCACTGGGTGCGCCGTGGACTGGCGCCGGCCGGTGACCGCAGGGTCAGCGTGGTGCTGCTGGTGGTGGTCGTCGGGCTGTTCTTCAGTGCGGTGCACCGCCTCGACGTCGAGGCGGCGGGCAGCCTGGGACTGTTCGGCGTGCTCGGGGTGGACTATTACGTCGGGCTGGTCGTGCTGTGCGTCCTGCTCGTCCTCGAGTACCGCCGCGCCGCCCTCGACCGCGCGGTGGTCGCGACGTCCAACGTCGTTCTGATCGCCTACATCACGATGCCGGTCGCGTGGTCGATGGGCACCGCGCCGTTCGTGACCGCATATGTGCACCGGATGATCACCAACTGGCTCATCGATGCCGGCGCGCTGCCGCCGCCGGTGGACGCCCGGATCAGCTGGGCCGGATTCTTCTCCGCCGCCGCCAATCTGATCACCACCACCGGATTGCACGACAGTGCGATCCTTCTGGTGAGTGCCTCGCTGGTGATGGGTATCTGCCTGATGTTCCCCGTCTACGCGATCGGCCTGGCGATCACCGGCAGCCGGCGCGTCGCCTGGCTCGGTGTCACGATGCTCACGCTGTTCAACTGGTACCAACAGGACTACTTCGCGCCGCAAGCGGTCGCCATGCAGTTCTACGCCACGCTGCTGGCGGTGTTGTTGTGGCAGCTGCGGAATTCTCCCGTCCCGGCGCTGAAAGGCGGCCGGCTGAAGCGCATTGCGACCGCGTGGCAACGGATTCCGGGACGGGTGAGTGGCCGGGACGGGCCGTGGACGTTGGCGGTCGAACTGGCGCTCGTCGTCATCCTCGCCGCGATGGTGGTCGCTCACCAGCTGACGCCGCTGGCCGCCATCGGTGTGCTGGCGATCATTTCGGCCGCAGGCCTGACGCGCTACAAGCTGTTGTGGCTGGCCACCTTCGTCATCTTCATCGCGTGGTTCCGCTACGGCGCCGCCGCGTACTGGCAAGGCCACCTCGGCCAGGTCATCGCCGATATCGGCGGCGTCGACCAGAACCTGAATTCCAGTGTCTCGCAGAAGATCACCGGCGATCCCACTTACCGCAACCTGCAGCTGCTCCGAATCGTCTCGGCGTTGTCGCTGATGGCCCTGGCGGGTATCGGCTGGCTGCGGCTACGCCGATTGCCAAGGAGCAGGCCGTATTTGATCGCGGCGCTGGCGTTCGCGCCTTTCGTGTTGGTGATGCTGCAGAGCTATGGCGGTGAGGTGGCGATCCGGGCGTTCCTATATGCGTCGCCGGTGCTGTCACCGCTTGCCGCACTGTGCATCGTGCCGCTGCTGCGTCGCCCTGTGACGGCCGTGGCGGCCTGTTGCGTGCTGCTGTTCACCGCCCTGTTGGTGACCGCCAATCGCGGCCTGAACATCTCGTTCGAACGGACCACGCCGCACGAACTGGCGATCGCCAGTGAACTCGTCGCGAAGATTCACGATGCCGGACTGGGGTATTGGGGCCAGGGGGCGCTCTACGGCGTGCCGCGAAACTTCGAATTGGCGGACAGCTGTTTCGGATCCGCCGAGGAATTGGCCACCTGCACGGCACAGCCTGATGTCGAATACTTCTCCGACACCCAGCAGGACGAGAACTTCATCCGGCTGAGCATGGGTGCCAGCCGGGAGATGACGCAGCGCGCGCTCGATATCCTCCGGACCGAGAAGGGCTACCAGACGGTCTACGACTCCGGGGGAGTGCTCGTATTGAAACGGCCGAACGCGCCGATCATCGGATTGGGAGGTAGTTGATGATCGAGATCGCCCTGTTCTTGTTGTCCGGTGTCTTGTTGGTGTTGACGAGTTACCGTCGCGAACAAGCGGTGTCGCCGGACGGCACGCGCCGTCCCGACCGCACCACCGCGGTGCTGATGCTGCAGGCGGTGTGTGCGGCCGTCGGCGCGATCGTGGTCGCGACGGTGGACATGGTGACGTTCGTCTCATGACTCAAGGGCGATCGGGCAGGCCGGGGGTGACCTGCGTCAACGGGCACGTCAGCCCCGACGGTCAGTACTTCTGCGGTCAGTGCGGGGATCTGTTGGAGCCGGATGCCGTTCTCTGCCTGGCCGGCCACGCCAATCCGAACGATCGGCGCTTCTGCGGCGAGTGCGGGGCTCCTTTGGTGGCGCCGCCCGGCGTCGAGCCGGGTTCACCGACCGCCCGCTGGTCGGTCGATCCCACCGGCCGCCACCAGTGCCGCTACTGGGACGGCGACGCGTGGACCGAGCATGTCGCCGACAGCGGCACTCTCGGCCACGACCGGATGCCGGCGGCATCGGGCTCACGCACCGAGACGTGGGTTGCGTTGGTCATCGGGCTCGTCACGCTCGCCTTGCTTGTCGGCGCAGGCGCCGACATCTGGGTCCAGCTGTCGCGCAACGCGGCCGCGCCGTCCACCGCCGTCACGAGCACCACGACGCCGACGTCACCGACCAACCCAACGGCACCGGCGTCGACGACCACCACGACGTCTACCGAGCCATCGCCCGCCGTCGTCGCGGCCCCATGTCAGCCAGGCGGCGGCAACGGCGTCGCCGCGGACGGTTCGGTCACTTACTGTGAGCGCCTTGCGGATACCGATCGCTATCTGTGGTCGTTGAATCCCGGGGACATCCCCGCGCCCGAGGTCGGGCAGGGCGGCGACCCGGCGATCGGGGTGTGCATGGTCGAGACCGCGCGTTCTGAAGCCGAGTGCGTCGAATATCTGCAACCCGCCCAGTGAACCGGGCGACTAGGTAAGGTTCGCCCGTGGGCTATCCCGAGAACGTGCTGGCCGCCAATGAGCAGGTCGTGCTGCACCGCCACCCGCACTGGAAGCGCTTGGTCGGCCCGATCCTGGTGCTGCTGATCGCCACCGTCGTCGCGGCATTCGTCTCCGCGCTCGTCAACAACACCAACTGGGACCCCACCGCCAAGAAGGTGCTCTTCGGCGTCATCGCGGCGATCTGGGTGATCCTGGTCGGCTGGCTGACGTTGTGGAAGTTCTTGAATTGGCTCACAACGCATTTCGTGATTACCGACCGCCGCGTGATGTTCCGCCACGGGCTGCTGACCCGCTCGGGCATCGATATCCCGTTGGCGCGCATCAACAGTGTGGAGTTCCGGCACGGTCTGCTCGACCGCATGTTGCGCACCGGCACCCTGATCATCGAGTCGGCGAGCCAGGATCCCCTGGAATTCCACGACATTCCCCGCGTGGAGCGGGTGCACTCACTGCTCTATCACGAAGTTTTCGACACTCTGGGCTCTGAAGAGTCGCCCAGTTGACGCTGCGCCCGACGGCGCCGTAGCGGTGTGACGGTGCCGCCGGCCTCGTACTCGTCTTCCAGCGCCTCGGCCAGCCCGCCACCGGTGAGGGCGGATTCCAGCCCCTTGTCGTGGCTCGGGCCGAACTCGTCGGGGAACACCCAGCGGCGGAATGCCCAGAACCGGAACGCCATCTGCAGCAGGTTGCCGAGGAGATAGGCCGACAGGAAGTCGGCGATGTTCTCGACGGTCAGCGAGACGTGCGGCACCCGCAGGTCCAGCACGTAGCTCGAGAACCACAGCGGGGCCATGCTCAGCAGCACGCCGACGCCGCTGACCGCGAAGAACAGCAGCGCCTCGTGGTGGCGTTCGCGGCCGCCGCGGTTGCGGAAGCTCCATTCGCGGTTCAGCACGTAGGACGCGATCACCGCGACGATGCCCGCGATCACCTTGGCGGTGACCGGCTTGGGCTCGAGGATCGTGAGCTTCAGCGTGTAGAAGATCGCCGAGTCGATGATGAACGTCGTCGCGCCGACGATCGCGAACTTGATGAGCTCGTGATGCCGGTCGGCGAAGGGCCGGATCGGGCGGGGTAGCCGCGCGATCGTGGCATCTGCGAAAGACACAAGGAGCAAGTCTACGGAAGTCACCGCACGTGTGCGTACTCGCGCAGGTCTGACACCATGATGGCCGTGTCGAACAGCCCCAGACCTCCCATCGTCGCCATGGTCGGCGGCGGGCAGCTGGCCCGGATGACCCACCAGGCCGCGATCGCCCTCGGTCAGAGCCTTCGGGTGCTGGCCGTCAGCCCTGACGATCCCGCCGCTCAGGTGTCCCCTGACGTGGTGATCGGTGCCCACACCGACCTCGATGCGCTGCGCCGGGCCGCTGCGGGAGCCACCGCGCTGACCTTTGACCACGAGCATGTGCCGACCGAGATGCTCGACACCCTGGTCGCCGAGGGGGTCACGGTGGCGCCGCCGCCAGAAGCCCTGGTGCACGCCCAGGACAAGCTGGTAATGCGGCGCAAGCTGGCCGCGCTGGGCGCGCCGATCCCGCGCTTTACCGCGGTAAACCAGGTCGATGACGTCGACGCGTTCGCCGCCGAGATCGGCGGGCCGGTGGTGATCAAGACCGTCCGCGGCGGATACGACGGCCGCGGTGTGGTGCTCACCACTGACCTGGCGCACGCCCGCGAAGCCGTCGCCGGCTATCTGGCCGACAACGTGCCGGTGATGCTCGAGGAGCGGGTGTCGATGCGTCGCGAGCTGTCGGCGCTGGTGGCCCGCTCACCGTTCGGCCAGGGCGCCGCCTGGCCGATCGTGGAAACCGTGCAGCGCGACGGCATCTGCGTGACGGTCCTTGCGCCCGCTCCCGGGCTGTCCGATGCCCTGGCCGCCGAGGCCGAGCAGCTGGGGCTGCGGCTGGCCGCCGAACTGGGCGTCGTCGGGGTGCTGGCGGTCGAGCTGTTCGAGACCACCGAGGGCACTCTGCTGGTCAACGAGCTGGCGATGCGGCCGCACAACTCCGGGCACTGGACCATGGACGGCGCCGTGACCAGCCAATTCGAGCAGCATGTGCGGGCCGTTCTGGACTATCCGCTCGGTGACACCCGCCCGCTGGCACCGGTGACGGTGATGGCCAACGTGCTGGGGGCGCCGCAGGCCCCCGAGATGGGTGTCGACGAGCGGCTGCACCACCTGTTCGGCCGGATTCCGGAGGCGAAGGTGCACCTGTACGGCAAGGCGGAACGCCCGGGCCGCAAGGTGGGCCACGTCAACGTCGTCGGGACGGCAGATTGTGACGTGAATCAGGTGCGTGAACGGGCCGAACGAGCGGCACACTGGTTGTCTCACGCAGAGTGGACGGATGGATGGGACGGGCATGCCTAACGCGCCGGTAGTCGGCTTGATCATGGGTTCGGACAGCGACTGGCCGGTGATGGAAGCCGCGGCCGAGGCGCTGGCCGAATTCGAGGTGCCCTTCGAGGTGGGCGTCGTCTCGGCGCATCGCACGCCGGGCCGGATGCTCGACTACGCGCGCGGTGCGGCCGCCCGCGATCTCAAGGTGATCATCGCGGGTGCAGGCGGGGCGGCCCATCTGCCGGGGATGGTGGCTTCGGCCACCCCGCTGCCGGTGATCGGGGTGCCGGTGCCGCTGGCCAAGCTCGACGGAATGGACTCGCTGCTGTCGATCGTGCAGATGCCCGCCGGTGTGCCGGTGGCCACGGTGTCGATCGGCGGGGCGCGCAATGCCGGGCTGCTGGCCGTCCGCATCCTCGCTGCATCGGACGGGGCGCTGCGTAAGCGCATGGAGGCATTTCAGGACGACCTGGAAGCCCTGGTCCTGGAAAAGGACCGGGCACTGCGGGAGCGATTACTCGGTGAGTGAGGTCCCGAGTTAAAGTTACCGGCGAGTAGCAAGGAGAGTGTGATGGCGGGAAATCCGGATTTCGACGTGTTCAAGCTGCCTGAGGAGCATGACGAGCTGCGGGCGGCGATTCGGGCATTGGCCGAGAAAGAGATCGCGCCGTACGCGGCCGACTGCGACGAGAACTCGCGCTTTCCGCAGGAGGCGCTGGATGCGCTGAACGCCTCGGGCTTCAATGCGGTTCACGTCCCCGAGGAGTACGGCGGCCAGGGCGCCGATTCGGTGGCGGCGTGCATCGTCATCGAGGAGGTCGCCCGGGTCGACGCGTCGGCCTCGCTGATCCCCGCCGTCAACAAGCTGGGCACGATGGGCCTGATCCTGCGCGGTTCGGACGAGCTGAAGAAGAAGGTGCTGCCCTCGATCGCCTCGGGTGAGGCGATGGCGTCCTACGCGCTGTCCGAGCGGGAAGCCGGCAGCGATGCGGCGTCGATGCGCACCCGTGCCAAGGCCGACGGAGACGACTGGATCCTCAACGGCGCCAAGGCATGGATCACCAACGGCGGCAAGTCATCCTGGTACACGGTGATGGCGGTGACCGATCCGGACAAGGGCGCCAACGGTATTTCGGCGTTCATGGTCCACATCGACGACGAGGGTTTCACGATCGGGCCCAAGGAGCGCAAGCTCGGCATCAAGGGCTCGCCGACCACCGAGCTGTACTTCGAGAACTGCCGTGTCCCGGGTGACCGGATGGTCGGCGACCCGGGCACCGGGTTCAAGACAGCGCTGGCGACTCTGGATCACACCCGCCCGACCATCGGCGCGCAAGCCGTCGGAATCGCGCAGGGCGCCCTGGACGCGGCGATCGCATATACCAAGGACCGCAAGCAGTTCGGCACGTCGATCTCCGATTTCCAGGGTGTGCAGTTCATGCTCGCGGACATGGCGATGAAGGTCGAGGCAGCCCGGCTGATGGTGTACTCGGCCGCCGCGCGTGCCGAGCGCGGTGAGCCCAACCTCGGGTTCATCTCGGCGGCCTCGAAGTGCTTCGCCTCCGATGTCGCCATGGAGGTGACCACCGATGCCGTGCAGTTGTTCGGCGGGGCGGGCTACACCGTGGACTTCCCGGTCGAGCGAATGATGCGTGACGCCAAGATCACTCAGATCTACGAGGGCACCAACCAGATTCAGCGGGTCGTGATGTCCCGCGCGCTGCTGCGCTGATCTAGTCGGCCGGTCTCAGGTGGGTGATGTCGCCCGCCGAGACCGTCGCGACCTCGCTGCCGGTGTCGATGCTGAGCCGGCCCATGCTGTCGATATCGACTGCGACGCCGATGATTTCACGGTCGCCGGGCATGATGGCGCGCACCTGGCTGCCCAGGGTGCTGCTGCGGCGCCGATAGTCCTCGACGAGCGCTGCGTCGGGTCCCTGTGCGGCCTGCCACTTTTCGATGCGGGAGCCCAGTTCGCTCAGGATCGCCGCGGTCAGGACGTCGCGGTCGAGCATCTCGGCACCCAGCATCTGCAGCGAGGTGGCCCTGGGGTCGGGCGCCTCCTCGGGAGTCAGGGTCACGTTGAGGCCCAGGCCCACCACGATCACCGGGTCGGGGGCGGCGACCTCGGCCAGGATGCCTGCGAGCTTGCCGGTGCCCACCAGGATGTCGTTGGGCCACTTCACGCCGGCTTCGATGCCCGTGGTGGCCCGCACGGCGTCGACGAGGGCGACGCCGGTCAGCAGCGGCAGCCAGCCCCAGCCCTCCGGCGCGACGCCGCTGGCGTCCACCCCGATCGACAGCGCGATCTGGGAGCGTGGCGGCGCCGACCAGCTGCGCCCGTTGCGCCCGCGCCCGGCGCTCTGATGCTCGGCGAGCAGCACCGCACCGCGGATGTCCTCGCCTGCGGTGTGCCGGGCGAGCAGATCGGCGTTCGTCGAGCCGGTCGTCTCCACGACGTCCAGGCGGCGCACTGGAAGTTCGGACAGCGACACGACATCCAATGGGGTGCGGCTCACCTCAGGCAGCCTAATGCGATCGGGGTGCGGCTGAACCGGTGACTCCGTAGAGCAGCATTTGCGTGGCTTCCCTGATCTGCCTTGTCTTACCCGGTCTACGTTGGTCAGGAGCGAAGAGCCAGTCGTCGATCAGCACCAGGGACAGCACCGACCCGACTGCCATGGCGACGCTCACCGGTGCGTCGAGGTTGCGGAAGTGCCGCGCTTCGCCATGTTCCAGAAGCGATCTCCGGACCAGTCCGAGGTGGCCGGCCAGCTTTCCGCCGACTCGCGCGGCGACTTCGGTCAGCCCTGGGTCGCTGCGGTCGATGCGAGCTGCTACGAGTGTGCGCAGAAGTTCTTGATGCTCATCGGCGAGGTTGAAAAAGCCCTTCACGAACGTTTCCGTGATGTGCACGAGATCCGCGGTCGCTGTCGTGCGGGCATCCCAGGTTGTCACCCATCCGTCGACGAACTCTCCGAACGGGGTGAGGATCGTGGTTTCGAACAGTTCGGCCTTGGAACCGAAGTGCCGGAATATCACCGACTCGCCGACACCGGCTTCGTCGGCAATCTGACGGGTAGTCGTGGCGTGATATCCCTGCGCCGAGAACAACCTGTGCGCGGCCTTGAGGGCGAGAGCGCGAACTTCGTCTGGCGGACGCCGAACGTTTCGGCGCTTGCCGACGGGCTCGCTGCCGATCACGTCATGGAGCCTAGCCTGCCTCGGCTTCGGCGATTTGACTGGTGAGTTTCTTGTGGATCACGGTCGTCATCGAGGCGAACCAGATAGCGAAGACAGCGATCGGGATATAGATGCCGACCACCCCGTTCCAGGCCAGCGGGCCGCTCTTGAAGAACAGCACCGTGCCCGCCGGGATGATCAACAGCGCCACCCAGAAGTTGAGGTAGCCCAGCCAGCGCGGCAAGACCGGCGCCGCGCTTCGGTCGATGAGAATGGCTGCGCCGATAGCGATTAGCTGGACGAACAGCGACCAGATCACAGTCATGAACAGGATCCAGCCCAGATCGTGCATCGCCTCGGTCACCTCCGCGGAGCGGCCTCCGACGCGGAAACTAGTCGCCATCCACACGCCGATCGGAGTGATGAATTCCAGCGACAGCAGTGCGCACGACACCATCTGGACGTCAGCCAAGGCACGCGCTCCGTCGATACGTTTGAGCTGACCCGACACCGCAACTCCGAACGGCACCAAGAGTGCTGAGCCAAACATTGCGATGACCATTCCGAGTTTGATGCCCACGGTGTTGCTGTCGTACAGCCTCACAATCGCGTCGGACGTGCTACTCGGCGGCGACGGCGGAATGAAGCCGGCGACGAAGACGAACGCCGCGAGCCACACCACGATCATGCCCACGCCGGACCAGATGAGCACTCGTTGGACTCGCATCTCGGTGGGCGAGTCCGGGTGGCGCGGCGTTGTTGCTGACATCGGTTGCTCCTTGGTCTGAGGGGTCGCGTAGTCAGCATAATGAGTGGCACTATTTATAGATGAATTATCTCAGAAATAGGACTTGCCGCGCCTGGGTGCGAATAGCCAAGGCGGGGAGGGGAAATTAACGCGCGAGCGACGCTAGCTAGAGAGCTGCGTGAATCGGCAGAGCACTGAATACCAGGGTCAGCCGGATCGGCCCGATGCGATTGCGGAGTTCTTCGAAGGTGCGGGCCCGCAGTTCGTCCTGCTCGTCGACCGACATCACGCCGGTGTAGGACACTCGCAGGTCCACTTCGGTGGTCTTGCCCCTGCTGATCGCCAGCGCGTCGACAAGGGTCAGCTCGTGGTCGAGCTCGTCGGAGTGCTCGGCGGACACCGCGGCGATCGCGGCCCGCACCGCTTCATCGAGAGCGGGATCCGCGCGGCGGCCGGACAGCCGACCGATCTCCAGGCGGATCTGTCGGACGGGCTGACCCACGAGCAGCACACACAGGATCAGCACGATGATGCTGTCGGCGATGTCTTTGATGTTGAACGTCGACGACGTGAGGAACGTGCCGTCCGGGAGCACCGCGACGAGCACCAGCGAGGTGCAGATACCGCCGCTGATGAAGGCCTCCATCTTTGCGGCCGTCGCCTCGACCCGAAGTAGAGCCGACGCTCCGTTCACCGAGCGGTTGTTGCGTTCGTGGTTCCACTTCAGGGCGAAACAGATGAGCACGCAACCGGCGGTATAGACGGCCGCAAGACCGAATTCGGGCTCGGTGCCCTGGCGGGTGACCAGATATTCGATCACCTTGACCGTGTTGGTCACCACGCCCACGATCACCACGCCGAGGATCATCAACGACCGGAACAGGGCGTAGAGGTTCTCCAAAGCCAGTCGCCCGTAGGGGCTTTCGGCGTCCGGCGGCCGGGACGAAGTGACCGCAAGCCGGGCGGCGATGAATGCCGCGGCGGCGTTGATCAGTGAGATGACGCCGTCGAGCTGGGTGGCCGACACTCTGGTGATGGCGTACACGGCGAAGCCGACGACGGCCAAGCCCAGCATCGTGAACATGTAGACGTGCAGACTGCGCCGCTCGGCCCGAAGAACCATCGACTCTGCGGCGTCAGTCATCCGATCAGATCCCGGGTGACCTTCTCCGTGGTGCGGCGCCGTTCCAATGCCGCCGGGTCGGGATTGGCCACCTGCACCAGCGAGGCACCCACGGCGAAAACACCCAGCAGGTTGGCCACCACGTCGTCCGGCGTGGACCACGACAACGACGACATCACCCGGTCGGCGGAAGTCAGTCCGCCCGCTGCCGCGGATTCCGAAGCGGCGGTGAGCACTTCGTCGGTCGAGCGGCCCTGGAGCGCCGGTCCCGGTCGCGGCTCGGCGGCGTACTGGTCGCCATGCACCCGGACCGCGGTCGCGTAATCGGTGACGCCGATCGGAAGGTCGGGCGCGGGCTTGCCGAACGGGTCCAGTGACAACACGGCCACTTCCCCGCCGGCCACCGCATCGTCGGCCTCATCCAGTCGCTCGGACGTGCACAACGCGAGATCCGCGGGGCCGGACAGCACCACCTCAGCCCCGATCCACCACACACCCAGCAGGACCGCCGCCGTCTGCCAGTGCGCGGGCAGCAGGACGGCGACCCGGCTGCCCGGTCCGGCGCCGAGTTCGTCGCGTAAGAGGTTGGCGGTCTTGGCCGCCCAGTTGGCCAGCGTCACCGTCGACAGCTCGATGCGTTCACCTGTCGCGTCGTCGTAGTAGGTGATCCGCGGACCCATCGGGTTTGCCGCCAGCAGCGGATCGAGAAGCGCCGCAGTCAGATTGACCATCAGTTGACGCACTTGGGGTCATCCGACCCCGCGGTGATGATCGGCGAGGGCGGGGGAGCCGTGCCGTCACCGGCCTGGCCGGCGGCCTCGCTCACCGTCGCCGAGGACGGCAGCGAACCTTCCAGGCCTGAACCCGGACCGGTGTAATCGCTGGACAGCACCACCCGCACGGTTCCGGCCGGAATGCCCTCGGTGGCCACCACCGGTAGCCCGCCGAGTTCTTTGGCGACGGCCTGGGCGCCCAGGTCGTCGTCCTTGGCGGCCTGCACCTGGCTGCGGATGACGTGGTCCTTCTCGTTGTTACCGACGTCACCCGCGCCAAAGCCCTTGGTGCTCAGGACATCCGATACCGCGCTGGCCAGTCCGTTGATATCGGTGTCGTTGATGACGTCGGCCTTCGTCTGCTCCGGCGTGTAGGCGATCTTCTCGGTCTTGCCCTCGGCCTGGTCGTGCAGCAGGCTGGCCACCCACTCCTGAACCTGAGACGGATCGACCCGGACCACGGACTGCATACCGTCGTCGCTCCAGCCGGCCTCGTCGAGCACCGGGATGGTCGCGAACGCCACGTTGCCGCCCGCGAGGTGCTCGAGCTGCTTGATGAAATCCATGATGTCCCAGCCCGACGAGAGCACCACGGAGCGCTGGATCGCGTCCTGCAGTTTGCCCAGCGTCGATGGGCTGGTCAGTGTCTTGCCTGAAATCACTTGGTGGGCAAGGGAAGCCATCACCACCTGCTGACGCACCACCCGGTCCAGGTCGCCGCGCGGCAGGTCGTGCCGCTGACGAACGAAGCTCAGGGCCTGCGGCCCGTTCAGCTTCTGCCAGCCGGCCGGGAAGTCGGCACCGGAAAGCGGTTCGTAGACAGCGTCTTTGAGGCAGACGTCGACGCCGCCCAGCGCGTCGGTGATCAGCGAGAAGCCGAGCAGGCCGATCTCGGCGTAGTGGTCGACCGTGACGCCGGTCAGATCGGCGACGGTTTTGATGAGCGCCTCACGGCCCGCCTCGACGGCCTTGGGTTCGGCCTCGGCGGGGTCCATACCCTGCTGCTCGACCAGCTGCTTCATCTTGTCCAGCTTCACCTGGCCGTAGACGCCGTTGATCTTCGTCTTGTCCAGCCCGGGGGCCTTGACGTAGGAGTCGCGGGGGATCGAGATCGCCGTCGCCGACTTCCCGTTGTTGGGGATGCGGACCAGGATGATCGTGTCGGTGTTCGTCGACACGTCGTCGCCGGCGTGCAGGGCCGCCAGCTCGTCCTCGGACAGTGGGTTGCCGTGGGCGTCGGTGCGGCTGTCCATGCCGACCAGCAGGATGTCGATCGCGCCGTCCTGCCCGCCACCGCCGAGCGCCGCGGTGCTCATGTGGAAGATGCCGTTCTCGAAGGAGCGGATCTGGCCCCACGCGAGACCGGTGCCGACCATGATCGCCACCGCGATCAACGCGAGCACGGTGCGAGCCACCCGCCGGGCGCCCGTCAGTGCTTCGGTGTCAGCAGGCATCAGCCCAGGCTACTGGCGAGATGGGCGCAAGCCGGGTAGCGCAAACCGGCGTGCCAGACTCGTAATCGTGGCGGCGAGGGTTGTGATCACGGGTGCCGGAGGCCAGGTTGGGCGCTTTCTTGCAGGTGAGGCTGCCCGCCGGGGCCGTGAGGTCAGCGCGCTGACACACCAGCAGTGGGACATTGCCGACCCGGCCGCGGCCGAGCGGTTCGTCGCCGAAGGGGACCTGGTGGTCAACTGCGCGGCGATCGCGAACGTCGACACCGCCGAGGCTGATCCCGATACCGCCCACGCCGTCAACACCGTCGGGCCCGAGAACATCGCGCACGCCTGCGCCAGGGCCGGTGCGCAGCTGATCCACCTCTCCACCGACTACGTCTTCGACGGGCGGCAGCGGCATCCCTACGAGGTCGGCGACGCCGCCGCCCCGTTGAGTGTCTACGGACGGACAAAGCTCGCCGCCGAGCTGGCCGTGCTGGCGGCGATGCCCGACGCGCACATCGTGCGCACCTCGTGGGTGTACACCGGCGCCGACGGCAACGACGTCGTCGCGGGCCTGCGCAGGCTGGCCGCCACCGACCGCACCGTCGAGGCCGTCGACGATCAGACCGGCTCGCCCACCTACGTCAAGGATCTTGTCGACGCGCTGTTCGCCATCGGTGACGGCGCTATTCGGGAGCCCCTCCTGCACGTCGCCAACGAGGGCGCCTGCACGCGGTACGACCAGGCGCGGGCGGTGTTCGAGGAATTGGGTGCCGACCCTGGGCGGGTGCGGCCGGTGAGGGCGCCTGCCCGGAAAGCGCCCCGCCCCGCGTATTCGGCACTCTCCACGGCCATGTCGGTGGAGGCCGGGTTGAACCCGCTGCGGCCGTGGCGCGCGGCGTTGGCCGAGGCGCTTGTCCAACCCCTCGACGCCGGACAGTTACCCTCTACGCCGTGACGTCGAGCCGCCCCCTGACCGTGGTGACGGTGACGTACTCCCCGGGCTCACATCTGGATCGCTTCCTCTCGTCGTTGACGGTGGCCACCGACCGCCCGGTGACGGTGGTGCTCGCCGACAACGGCTCCACCGACGGAGCGCCGGAGGAGGCGGTCGAGCGCTACCCGGGAACCCGGCTGCTCCGCACCGGCGGCAACCTCGGCTATGGCAGCGCCGCCAATCGCGGTGTCGCCACCGCCCCGCCCGACGACGAGTTCGTGATCGTGGCCAACCCCGACGTGGTGTGGGGACCCAACAGCATCGACGAGCTACTGGCCGCCGCCGAACGCTGGCCGCGCGCCGGGACGCTGGGGCCGCTGGTCCGCGACCCGGACGGTGCGGTCTACCCGTCGGCGCGGCACCTGCCCAGCCTGGTGCGCGGCGGTATGCATGCCGTCGTCGGCTTCGTCTGGAAGACGAACCCGTGGACGCGGGCCTACCGGCAGGAGTACCTCGAGCCCACCGAGCGGCCGGTGGGCTGGCTGTCGGGATCGTGCCTGCTGATCCGGCGTGCGGCGTTCGACCAGGTCAGGGGATTCGACGAGCGCTACTTCATGTATATGGAGGACGTGGATCTGGGTGACCGGATCGGTGCGGCAGGCTGGCTCAACGTCTATGTGCCGTCGGCGGAGGTCCTGCACGACAAGGGGCATTCGACCGGCCGTGATCCGGCCAGCAACCTGCGGGCACATCACGAAAGCACCTACATTTATCTATCCGATCGCCATTTTGGCTGGTGGCAGGCGCCCCTTCGATGGACTATGAAGAGCGCGCTCAAGGTTCGGTCGCGTGCGGCGGTACGTAAGTCCCGGCGGGAGTTGGCGAGGAAGTAGGGGGCCCCGTGAGTGAACTTGATCCTTCGAAGGTCGATGCGGTCGTGCTCGTCGGCGGCAAAGGCACCCGGCTGCGGCCGCTGACCGTATCGGCGGCCAAGCCGATGCTGCCGACTGCGGGGCTGCCGTTCCTGACCCACCTGTTGTCTCGCATTGCCGAGGCCGGGATCGAGCACGTCATCCTCGGCACCTCCTTCAAGGCGGCGACGTTCGAATCCGAATTCGGCGACGGGTCCAAGCTCGGCCTGCAGATCGAATACGTCGTCGAGGAACATCCGCTGGGCACCGGCGGCGGCATCGCCAACGTGGTGCCGAAACTGCGCAATGACACCGTCATGGTGTTCAACGGTGACGTGCTGTCCGGGATGGACCTGCGTCAGATGCTGGCCAGCCACCACGAGACGCAGGCCGACCTGACCCTGCATCTGGTGCGGGTCAGTGATCCCAGGGCGTTCGGCTGCGTGCCCACCGATGCCGACGGCCGGGTGCAGGCGTTCCTGGAGAAGACCGAGGATCCGCCCACCGATCAGATCAACGCCGGCACTTACATTTTCAAGCGCGAGATCATCGAGCAGATCCCGCGCGGGCGCGAGGTGTCGGTGGAACGCGAGGTGTTCCCGGCACTGCTGGCCGACGGCGTGAAGGTGTGCGGCTACGTCGATTCCAGCTATTGGCGCGACATGGGCACCCCCGAGGATTTCGTCCGCGGCTCGGCAGACCTGGTTCGTGGCCTTGCCCCGTCGCCGGCGCTGGGCGGGCGGCGCGGCGAGAGCCTGGTGCACGACGGCGCGTCGGTGTCGCCCGGTGCGGTGATGGTCGGTGGAACCGTGGTGGGACGCGGCGCCGAGATCGGGCCGGGCGTCCGCCTGGACGGCGCGATCATCTTCGACGGCGCGCGCATCGAAGCGGGCTCGGTGGTAGAACGCTCGATCATCGGTTCCGGCGCGCGGATCGGGCCGCGGGCGCTACTGCGCGACGCCATCATCGGTGACGGCGCCAACGTCGGGGCGCGGTGCGAATTGTTGCGCGGTGCGCGGGTCTGGCCGGGAGTCGAGATCCCGGACTGCGGAATTCGCTACTCGTCCGATATCTAGCGCGCCCCTCTCGTCGAATGGCCAGTTAGCGTACGTAATTCGCGCGATTGCGTGTCATAAGTGGCCACTCGGCGAAGGTGTCGGACCGCTATGTCACCGTCTTGCCATGGTGGATGGCCCGTTTCGCGGCTCCCAGGCACTGGCCGCAGGCGTGATTTCTCGACGGGCCCTGGTCCGCGACTATCGCGCCGTGTACCGCGACGTCCACGTTGGGCGTCGGGTGATCGTGACTCCCGCCCTGCGGGCCAGGGCCGCGTGGCTGTGGTCTGGAGAGACAGCAGCGGTCGCCGGACTGTCAGCGGCTGCCCTCTTGGGATGCCGCTGGATCGATGACCGCCATCCCGCGGAATTGTTTCGTCGCAACGGCAAACCGACCACCGGCATCCTCATTCACCGAGGCGAACTCGATGTTGATGAAACCTGCCTCGTCGACGGAATACCAGTTACGACGCCGGCGCGCACCGCGTTCGACCTCGGTCGTCGGGGGGACCTCGACAAGGCGGTGATCGCTCTCGACGCTCTCAGCAACGCCACGCGGTTGCGAAAGGGTGAGGTGGCTTCATTGATCGAGCGTCACACGGGCGTGCGCGGGATCGTGCAACTGCGTCAAGTCCTCGATCTCGTGGACGGCGGTGCGGAGTCACCGCAGGAGACCCGCACACGGCTGCTCTTGATCCGCGCGGGATTACCCAGTCCGACAACGCAAATCCTGGTGGTCGACGAGTTCGACCATCCGATCGCACGCATCGATATGGGATGGCAGCAGTGGCGCGTTGGCGTGGAATTCGACGGTGCCCAGCATTGGACTGACCCGGCACAACGAACGCGCGATATCAACCGCCTTGCCGATCTGGAGGCGTGTGGCTGGCGCATCATCCGGATCAACAGCCAACTACTGCGAAATGCCCCCGGCGTTGTGATCGACCGGATCGTTGCCGCACTGACGGCGGCCGGTTGCCCGATCGAGCGGCCACTTTCAGCACGCTTTCCGCTCAAAGCCGTGTCATAACTGGCCACTCAGCGACGAGTGCGGGCGACGGCCACCAGGTGCGCCACTGAGTCATCGATGCCCTCGGGCAGGGAATCGATCGGCCACCACCGCAGATCCAGTGATTCGTCGCTGATTGCGATCACGGCGTCAGCGGGTGCGCGGGCGATGAACTGCAGATCCAGATGGCGGGTCGGAAATCCGAGCGAGCAGGTGAGCGCGTGGACGTGAATGGCGCCCAGCGCGGCGTCGATGGTCAAGCTCGCGATGCCGGACTCCTCGGTGGCCTCCCGCATCGCGGCCCCGACGATGTCGGCGTCGGCCGGCTCGCAATGCCCGCCGAGTTGCACCCAGCGGCCCAGCCGCGGATGCAGGGTCAGCAGGACATCGCTACCCGAGTCGGAGACCACCAGCGCCGACGCGGTGATATGGCCTGGGACGCAGGCACGCTCGCAGGCATCCTCGCGTGCGTACAGAAATCCCAGGACCGCTTGGCGCAACGCGTCCTGGCCGGCATCGGGTGCGTCCCACTGCGTCAGCAGCTCGATCGCCGAATCCCGCACACTCGAGTACGTCACCGCCGCACCAGCAGATCTCCGACGGGCGCCGGATCGCGCGGCGCGGGCTCGTCGACCGGATAGCCGATCGCAATGGCGCCGAGCGGCTCCCAATCCGGCGGCAGGTCAAGGGTTTCGCGGACCAGGTCGGCCGCGAAGATCGTCGAACCGATCCAGCAGCTGCCCACCCCGCGAACCGCGAGCGCCACCAACAGCGCCTGCACCGCGGCACCGACCGCGACGGTGAACATGGTGTGCTCGGCCTCGGTGCGGGCGGCGTCCGGGTAGCTGTGGGCGCCTTCGGGCACCAGGAAGGGGATCACGACCTCCGGTGCTTCATAAAGAATCTGGCCACGCCCGACGCGCCGCTCGACCGCGTCGGCCGGCTTGCCGTCGGCGGTCAGATCGGCGCGCCAGGCCTCCTTCATCGCATCCAATAACGCGGTGCGACGGTCGCGGTCGGCCAACCAGACGAACCGCACCGGTCTGGTGTGGTGCGGGGCCGGCGCGGTGAGTGCCTCGGCGACCGCCTCCTCGATGAGCCCGGGCTCGACGGGTTCGGCCGTGAATTGCCGCACCGAGCGGCGCAACAGCTGGGCCTGGCGGCGGCCGAGTTCGATCGATTCGGCGGTGCCCAGCCAGAACAAGTCGTCCTCGCCACCGCGGAGCAGTCGCGCCGCGGTGGATCCGTCGTCGTCGAGTTCGAGTCCGCGTACCACCGCAATGGGCACCGCGGTCAGCTTGCCCTTGACAAGGTCGGCGGCGGCAGCGATTTCGTCGGCGACAGCCACCTCGGTGACGACCAGTTCGTTGCCGTGCCGGTCGACCGCACCGGCGTAGCCGTACAGCACCGGCAGTCCGGACGAGCCGATCGCGGCGTCGGTCTGGCCGTTTCGCCAGGCGCGGCCCATCGTGTCGGTGACCAGCACGGCGACGTCGACCCCCAGCCGCTCACGCAGCGAGGTGCGCAGCGCCGCGGCGCTGGCGTCGGGATCGACGGGCAGCAGGGCCAATTCGGTTGCGCCGACATTGGACCCGTCGACACCGGCGGCGGCCTGAACGATGCCGTTGCGGTTCGCGGTGATCAGCGTCTTGCCCTTGCGGGCCAGCACCCGTACGGCCTCGGCGTCGATGAGGGTGCGGCGCAGCGCATCCCGTTCATCGGGATCGGACGGGGCCGCCACGATGCGGCCCTCGCATTTGGACATCACCTTGCTGGTGACCACGACGATGTCGCCGTCGCGCAGCCAGGGTGCGGCGGCGGCCAACGCGGCGGCCAGATCGTCGCCCGGGCGGAACTCCGGAAGGCCGGGGACCGGAAGGATTTCGACGGGAGCCGCGCTGCCATGCTCCAACGTCACAGTGTCACGCCCGCCAGATCGAGCCCGGCGCGCACCATTTCGGCGGTGGCCGACGGGTCGGACATCAGCAGAGGAATCGCTTTCACCGTCACGCCGGGCACGTCGGCTTCGTCGCCGTCGGAGATCAGCCAGTAGTCCAGGATGCCCGTCGACGAGCGTGCGCCGTAGTGCCGGGCGACGGCTTGTGACGAGGATTCGACGCCGATCACCGAGAGGCATTCGTCGGCCATGCCCCGCAACGGCTTTCCGCCGATGATGGGGGAGTACCCGATCACCGGGGCGGGCGTCGAGCGCAGCGCGGCGCGGACGCCGGGGATGGCCAGGATCGCCCCGACGCTGACGACAGGGTTCGACGGGGCCAGCATGACGACATCGGCATCGGTGATCGCGTCGACGACTCCGGGCCCCGCAGTGGCGGTTTCGGACCCGACGAACGCGAAACTGTGAGTGGTCACCTGCGCCCGGTAGCGCACCCACCACTCCTGGAAGTGAATGGCCTTGCGGTCACCGGTGTCCGGATCGTCGATCACGACATGGGTTTCGCACCGGTCGTCGCTGGCCGGTAGCAGTGTGGCGCCGGGTGTCCAACGGTCGCACAGCGCCTCGGTCACCTGGGAAAGCGGATATCCCGCCCGCAGCATTTGACTTCTCACCAAATGCGTGGCCAAATCGCGGTCGCCCAAACCGAACCAATCCGGTTGCACGCCGTATGCCGCCAATTCCTCTTTGGCATTCCATGTCTCGTTGCGATGTCCCCAGCCGCGTTCGGGATCGATCCCTCCACCTAAGGTGTACATACAGGTGTCGAGGTCGGGGCAAATGCGCACGCCGTGCATCCACGCGTCGTCGCCGATGTTGACCACGGCCGTGAGCGCGTGATCAAGATCGCTTGTGGCTGCGGATATCTGGCCGGCGAACTGGCCGAGCCCGAGCAGTCGCTGCACGCCCAGCAGGAATCGGGCACCTCCGACGCCGCCGACCAGAACGGTGATCTTCACACCGACCGACACTAGGCGGTCGGCCTTTTCGGCGACGCACGCGGTCACAATCACGTCACTCCCAAGACACGCCGGTGCATCGACTCGCCGAATTCTCCGAGGAAAATGGTATTAATTTCGGTTCAATCGCTTGCGCGAAGCAGCCGCGACGTGTCTAATCACATCAGTGTCATTTCCCGGTCGGACCTGCCGGTTTCGGTGTCCCAGACCGTGATTCGACCAGGTGTTCGAATTGAGTTGGGCACACTTCAATAGTGGGCGACATGCAAAAGATCTACGAAAACCAGGTGAGGAGGCGGAAATGTCCTATGAGCACGTAATCGGCGCGATGGGGTTGCCGCAGTCCATTCCCGGATCGCAGACGATGGGGGTAATGGCACGCGCTCACCTGAGTTTGGTGCCTGACCCGATCATCGATGCGACGCCGGATACGGCCGAAGACGAAGACCAGTGGCAGGAACGCGCGCTGTGCGCGCAGACCGACCCCGAAGCGTTCTTCCCTGAAAAGGGTGGTTCTACCCGCGAAGCCAAGCGCATCTGCCTGGGCTGCGAGGTGAAAGACAAGTGCCTCGACTACGCCCTTGCTCACGATGAGCGCTTCGGCATCTGGGGCGGGCTCTCCGAGCGGGAGCGCCGTCGCCTCAAGCGCGGCATCATCTGACGCGTTCGCGCGTCCTAATCCTCTTCCATACTCGGGTCGATGACTGACGGTTCGACCCCGAGGTAGGTGGCCACCTGCGCCACCAAAATCTCGTGCAGAAGATCCGTCAGGTCGATCGAGTCTTTGGCCCGCCGCTCGATCGGCTTGCGAAACAGCACTATTCGGGCCCGCGTGGAGTTACCGCGAACGTCAACCCCGGCCGGGATCAGCCGGGCCAAAGCGATCGGCCCGTCGGCCACCACTTCAGCCGGCCACTGCACACTGTCCGGATCCTTCGGTGCGATGCGCGGGATCTCGTCGACGGCGACATCAAGTCCGGTGAGGCGTTGTTGCCAGCGCCGCTCGATCGGCTCGTAGGCCTCCAGCACCGCCATGTCGAACCGCTCGGCGCGGCTGCGCCAGCCGGGAACCGTCGGCGGCAGCAGCGGCCCGCGCATCTCGCGTCCCCGCCGCGATCCCGGGCCGCCGCCGGACCGGCCACCTCGCCGGGAGCTGCGGGAATCGGCCACGAGAGTGATCGTAACGGTTGTGAATCGGCCGCCTCGCGGCTGCGCGTGTCCGCGAGTCACCGGTGAATGAACCGCGATAACCTCACGGACGTGAATGCTCCCCGTCGCTGCTGCCGGCCTGGGTGCCCCCATTATGCGGTGGCGACGCTGACGTTCGTCTACTCGGACTCCACGGCCGTCGTCGGCCCGCTGGCTACCTCGCGTGAACCCCATTCGTGGGACCTGTGCGTCGGCCATGCCAACCGGATCACCGCACCCATCGGCTGGGACCTGGTTCGCCACGCCGGTCCGCTGCCCGAGTACCCGGACGACGACGACCTGATCGCCCTCGCCGACGCAGTCCGCGAAGGCCGCGACGGGATGTCGGCCCGCCCGCCGATTGCCGGTTTCTCCGACCCGGGCGGCGCGGCTCACGCGCCCGCCACCGGTACTCCGATGATGCCCGCGGCGGCTCATCGGCCCACTACTGCCGGCCGTCGGCGTGGGCACCTGCGGGTACTGCCGGACCCGACCGACTGACGCCATAGCCGCCCGTACGGGCGCACCGAAACAGATAGGCTGGCGGCCAAGAGTCCCTCTCGGTCAGGAGATCTGCCATGTCGAGGCCCGCCGACGCAGTGCGCCGTGTGATCAAGGCTTATGACGTGCGCGGCCTCGTCGGCCAGGAGATCGACGAGGACTTCGTCACCGACGTCGCCGCCGCGTTCGCCCGCCTGATCCGCTCGGAAGGCGGGGAACGCGTCGCCATCGGCTACGACATGCGGGAAAGCTCGCCGGCACTGGCCAAGGCCTTCGGTGAGGGTGTCACCGCGCAGGGCCTCGACGTCGTGCGCATCGGGCTGGCATCCACTGACCAGCTCTACTTCGCGTCCGGATTTCTCGGTTGCGCCGGCGCGATGTTCACCGCCAGTCACAATCCTGCCGCCTACAACGGCATCAAGCTGTGTCGCGCAGGGGCCAAGCCCGTCGGCGAGGACACCGGTCTGGCGCTGATCCGCGACGAGGTCATCGCCGGGGTCCCCGCGTACGACGGCGCGCGAGGGCAGGTGCGTGATCAGGATGTGCTGGCCGACTACGGCGACTTCTTGCGCTCGCTGGTCGAATTGGCCGAGCTGCGCCCGCTTCGGGTGGCGGTCGACGCCGGCAACGGAATGGCCGGGCATACCACCCCCGCGGTTCTGGGCCCCATCTCGGCGCTGACACTGCTGCCGCTGTACTTCGAGCTCGACGGGTCCTTCCCCAACCACGAAGCCAATCCGCTCGAGCCCTCCAACCTGGTCGACCTGCAGAAGTTCGTGGTCGAGACCGGTGCCGACATCGGGCTGGCGTTCGACGGCGACGCCGACCGCTGTTTCGTGGTCGACGAGCGGGGTGGGCCCGTCTCGCCGTCGGCGGTCACCGCGCTGGTGGCCGGGCGCGAGCTGACTCGCGAGATCGGTGCGACGGTGATCCACAACCTGATCACATCGCGGGCAGTGCCCGAGCTGGTCATCGAACGCGGTGGCACTCCGGTGCGTTCGCGGGTCGGCCACTCCTACATCAAGGCGCTGATGGCCGACACCGGCGCGATTTTCGGCGGCGAACATTCCGCGCACTACTACTTCCGCGATTTCTGGGGCGCGGACTCCGGCATGCTGGCCGCACTCCACGTACTGGCCGCACTCGGCGAGCAGGACCGCCCGCTGTCGGAACTGATGGCGAACTACCAGCGCTACGAGGCGTCCGGTGAGATCAACTTCCGGGTGCTCGACGCACCGGCCTGTGTTGAGTCGGTCTTGAAAACCTTTGGCAGTCAGGTCATCTCGCTTGATCACCTGGATGGAGTGACGGTGGATCTGGGTGACGGTGCGTGGTTCAACCTGCGTACCTCGAATACCGAACCGCTGCTGCGTCTCAATGTCGAAGCCCGCAGCGCCGAGGAGATCGACGAGATCGTTCGCAGGGTCTCCGACGACATCGCGGCACAACCGGACGGGTCGCCGTGAGCGCCGCCCACGCCACACTCGATCTCGACGACACCGAGGGCCTGCTCGAGGCTGACCGCGACGGACTGCTGCGGGCCGCGGCGATGGCAGGCGCTCAGGTGCGCGCGACGGCGGCCGCGGTGGACGAAGGCGAGTTGGCGACGGTGGCCGGCGGTCAGCGCCCGCGAACCGTGATCTGGGTGGCCGGCCGGGGAGCGGCCGAAAGTGCGGGAGCGATGCTGGCCGCGACGTTGAGCGGGGTGGCGGGCGAGCCGATCGTGGTGGCGGCGGAATCTCCGCCCTGGATCGGACCGCTGGACGTCCTGGTCGTCGCCGGCGATGACGCCGCGGACCCGGCGCTGGTGACCGCCGCGGCCACGGCTGTGCGACGTGGTGCCCGGGTCGTGGTCGCCGCTCCGTATGAGGGGCCACTGCGCGATGCCACCGCCGGACGCGCCGCGGTGCTGGAGCCCAGGTTGTGGGCGCCCGACGAATTCGGGCTCAGCCGCTACCTGGCCGCCGGGCTGGCCGCGCTGCAAGCCGTCGATCCGGCGCTGCAGACCGATCTTTCCGCCCTGGCTGACGAACTCGACGCCGAGGCGTTGCGTAACAGTGCCGGCCGCGAGGTGTTCACCAACCCGGCAAAAGCCTTGGCCGAGCGGATGTCCGGCCGGCAGGTCGTGCTCGCCGGCGACAGCGCGGCCACGCTTGCGCTGGCCCGGCACGCCGCCGCGGTGCTGTTGCGGCTGGCGGGAAAGGCCGTCGCCGCGGCCGGGCTCTCCGATGCGCTTGTCGCGTTACGCACCAGTGGCACAACCCAATTCGACGATCCCGTGGATGCGCTCTTCCACGACGAGGAACTGGACGGGCCGCTGACCAGAGGGCCGCGGGTGCTGGCCCTTGCCCTGGACACCGAACGCGCGGTGATCGCCGCACGAACCGGCGGACTGGACGATGTCGATCTGGTGGGGGCCGAAGACATCGGGGAGGCGGGGGCGGTTCCCGTCACTGGGCGTGCCGAGCAACAGCTCGCGACGCTGGCCGTGCGACTGCAGATGGCGGCGGTTTATTTGAGATTGGTGGGGGGATAACTTCCCAGTGGAATTGCTACGAGGGGCGACACGCACCTACGCGTGGGGATCTCGGACGGCCATAGCGGAGTTCACCGGACGGCCCTCCCCGACAGCGCATCCCGAGGCCGAGCTGTGGTTTGGCGCTCATCCGGGGGATCCGGCGTGGCTGGAAACCGCGGACGGCGAGCGGTCCTTGCTCGACGCCGTGCAATCTGATCCCGACGGTCAGCTGGGCTCCGCGGTGCGGGGCCGCTTCGGTGATGTCCTGCCGTTCCTGGTCAAGGTGCTCGCGGCCGAGGAGCCGTTGTCGCTGCAGGCCCATCCCAGTGCCGAACAGGCCGTCGAGGGCTACGTGCGAGAAGACCGCGTGGGGGTGCCGCTGAACTCGCCGATCCGCAACTACCGCGACCGCAACCACAAGCCCGAATTGTTGGTGGCGCTGAGTGAATTTCACGCTCTTGGC
Source organism: Mycobacterium sp. BK086 (assembly GCA_004362315.1). Classification (GTDB taxonomy): domain Bacteria; phylum Actinomycetota; class Actinomycetes; order Mycobacteriales; family Mycobacteriaceae; genus Mycobacterium. The sequence continues at coordinate 1,634,586 of SNWL01000003.1, read as the reverse complement.
GGGTTCCGGCCGGCGGCTCGCTCGGTCGCGCTGATGCGTGCGCTGGCCGTCTCGGATCTTGACCCGTTCATTGGGTTGCTGTCCGGTCAGCCCGACGCCGACGGCCTGCGCGCCTTGTTCACCACGTGGATCACCGCGCCGCAACCCGACTTGGACGTGCTGATCCCCGCGGTGCTCGACGGCGCGGTGGCCTATGTGCGATCCGGTGAAACGGAATTCGCCGCCGAAGCCCGAACGCTCTTGGAATTGGGGGAGCGCTATCCCGGTGACGCGGGTGTGCTGGCCGCCATGCTGCTCAACCGGATCACGCTCGCTCCCGGCGAAGCGCTCTTCATGCCCGCAGGCAACCTGCACAGCTATATCCACGGTGTCGGCATGGAGGTAATGGCCAACTCCGACAACGTGCTTCGCGGTGGCTTGACCCCCAAGCACGTGGATGTCCCCGAGCTGTTGCGGGTGCTCGACTTCACTCCAGCCGATGAGCCGACGCTGAGGACGCCCACCCACCAGGACGGCATCGAACTGGTCTACGACACTCCGGCCGTGGAATTCGCCACCTGTGTGCTGATGCTGGACGGGGACAACCTGGGCCATGAGATCGATGCCCCCTCCCGTCACGACGGTCCGCAGATCCTGGTCTGCACCGAGGGCTCGGTAATGGTCCGCGCCAAGTCCGACGTCGTGGTGCTGGAGCGCGGGTCGGCCGCCTGGGTGGCCGCCGACGACGGCCCGATCCGGCTGGAGGCGAGTGCGCCCTCTCGGCTGTTTCGGGCTACGGTTGGCCTCTGAATCCCAGGCCAAGGAGGACAACGGATGTCGACCGAGGGCAGTACCAAGGCGATCCTGGCGGCCCTGGCCGCCAACGCGGGCATTGCCGCGGCGAAGTTCGTCGGCTACCTCATCACCGGTAGCTCGTCGATGCTGGCCGAAGCCGTGCACTCGGTGGCCGACACGTCCAACCAGGGCTTGCTGCTGTTCGGTCAGCGCGAGGCGCGCAAAGAGCCGGACAGCTTGCACCAGTTCGGGTACGGCCGTAGCCGCTACTTCTATTCGTTCGTGGTCGCCCTGGTGCTCTTCACCCTCGGCTCGATCTTCGCGTTGTACGAGGGCTATCACAAGATCAGCCATCCGGCGCCGCTGACCTCTCCGATCGTCGCGGTGGTGATCCTGATGGTGGCAATCGGGTTGGAGTCGTACAGCTTTCGCACCGCGATGGTGGAATCGCGCCCGCTGAAGGGCAAGAGCACGTGGTGGCAGTTCATCCGCCGCTCGCGCAGCCCCGAATTGCCGGTGGTGTTGCTCGAAGACACCGGCGCACTGGTGGGTCTGGTGCTCGCGCTCGCCGGCGTCGGCTTGACGATCGTGACCGACGACCCGGTCTGGGACGGTATCGGCACGGTGATGATCGGTGTGCTGTTGGGTGTGATCGCGGTGATTCTGATGGTCGAGATGCACAGCCTGCTGATCGGTGAGGGCGCCACACCCGACGAGGGCCGGGCGATCCGGACCGCGTTGGAGCAGACCGCCAATGTCGACCGGGTGATTCACCTGCGCACGCAGTACCTCGGTCCGGAGGAGATGCTCGTCGGCGCCAAGATCGCGCTGGCCGCCGACACCGATCTGGCCACCGTCGCTGCCACGATCGACGGCGCCGAGGCCGCCGTGCGAGCGGCGGTACCCGCCGCTCAGGTCATCTATCTGGAGCCGGATCTCGATCGCGCACTGGCACGCTAGCGCGGCGCTGGGCCCGCCATGCGGACACGTTGTGCCGGATCGTGCGGCCGATGATCCGCATAGGCGGGACCATATACAGGCTGTCGAGCAGACTGAAGCGGCGCAGAAACCATTCCGCCAGAACAGGATCGCTTTCCGCGGCGCCGAGAAATTGGTCGAACAGTGCGCCGACCGGGCGGTACCACCATGGGGCGGGCCCGTCGGTACCGTGCAGCGTCAGGTCGCCGATCGCGTTCATCGTCCACACCGGATAGGTGGTCTTGGCGGTGGCGCGACTGAGGTCGTAGGCCAGATGTCGGGTACCGGAGGCAAGCAACCGTCGCAGATGGCCGGCTTGGAGCGCGGTCATCGTCATGCCCTGTCCGTACGTCGGATTGAAACTCGCGACTGCGTCGCCGAACGGCACAATGCCGGCGGGGAATCGCTGAAGCTTGTCGTACCGGCGCCAGCGGCTGACTGGGTAGCGGTGAAAAGCGATGTCGCCCAACGGTTCAGCCCGCCGGATCGCGGCCGCCAGTGGCACGGGCAGCGCGGCGTCGGCGACCGTGCACATGTCGGCGAACGTCTGCGGCGTGGCGGTGTGGCCGACGGTGAACGTCGTCAACCCCCAGGTGCCGTCCTCGTAGAAGAGCATGCCCAGCCCGGCCTGCTGGCCGCGTGACACCCCGGCCACGACGACCTTCTCGGCGATCAGCCCGTCGGGAATCCGCAACTGCTGTGTGGCGTAACCGATTCCGACGTCGACGGTCTGCTCTTCGGGCCGGGCGAACCCCCACTCGTACAGCCACGCGGGCAGCCGGGTGCCGCGCCCGGAGGCGTCGACGACCAGATCGGCGGCCACGAATTCGGTCCGGCCGGGTGCCGACAGCATGACGCCGGTGACGGCCCGTCGGTCCTCGTCGAAGCACGGGGCGCTGACATGACGCTGCTCGATCTCGACATTCGGGAGGTCGGCGGTACGGCGGCGGATCTGCCACTCCAACTGCTTGCGACTGGGCACGTAGGCGGTGAACTCGTGGCGCAAGGTGTGCGCGGTGCCCAGCACGTGGCCCGCGGCACCGAAGTGGATGCTGTCGGGCTGGTTCTCCAGTTTCGCCACGCCCGCATCAACCATGTCGTCGAGCAGGCCGGGGAACAACGCTTCGAACTCCGCGGCACCGCGGGCCATCAGGATGTGCACGTGGCGGTCCTGTGGAACTGCGCTGCGGTGGCCCGGGCCGGGCGGCAACATATCGCGGTCGTAGACGGTCACCCGGTCGAAGTGATCGGACAACACCCGGGCGGCGCACAACCCTGCGATGCTGGCCCCGATGACGATTGCATGCTGAAGCTTCGGGGGTTGGCCCACGACGTCTCAGATACCCGCTGCAACGCGGTCTAACCGGGGTACTAGGGGGGAATGCAGATGACCCGTAATTGGCGGACCAAGTCGGTGGAGCAATCGATCCTCGACACCGACGAGCCGGGGACCCGGCTCCGCAAGAATCTGACGTGGTGGGATCTGACGGTTTTCGGCGTCTCGGTGGTCGTCGGCGCCGGCATCTTCACCGTGACGGCGTCGACGTTCGGCAACATCACCGGCCCGGCCATCTCGGTGTCGTTCGTCATCGCCGCGGTGACCTGCGGACTGGCCGCGCTGTGTTATGCAGAATTCGCGTCGACGCTGCCGGTGGCGGGCAGTGCCTACACGTTCTCCTATGCGACGTTCGGGGAGTTCGTCGCGTGGATCATCGGTTGGGATCTGATTCTGGAGTTCGCGGTCGGCGCCGCCGTGGTGGCCAAGGGCTGGTCGAGTTATCTGGGCACCGTCTTCGGCTTCTCCGGGGGAGTGATGACCATCGGTCCGCTCGACTTCGACTGGGGCGCACTGCTTATCGTCGTGGTGGTCGCCACGCTGCTGGCGCTGGGCACGAAGCTCTCGGCGAACTTCTCCGCGGTGATCACGGCCATCAAGGTGGCGGTGGTCGCGCTCGTCGTCATCGTCGGTGCTTTCTATATCAAGGCGGCCAATTTCTCCCCGTTCATCCCGGAATCGGAAGCCGGCAAGGGCGGGTCGGGGACCGGCATAAACCAGTCCGTCTTTTCCCTGTTGACCGGCGCCGAGAGCAGCCACTACGGCTGGTACGGGATGTTGGCCGGCGCGTCGATCGTGTTCTTCGCGTTCATCGGCTTCGACGTCGTGGCCACCACCGCCGAGGAGACCAAGAACCCGCAGCGCGACGTCGCGCGCGGAATCCTCGCGTCGCTGGCCATCGTCACGGTGCTCTACGTATCGGTGTCGATCGTGTTGTCCGGCATGGTCAACTATGCCGACCTGCGGGATAAAGCCGAGGACGGCCACGCCAATCTGGCCACGGCATTTGCGCTCAACGGCGTGGATTGGGCGGCCAAGGTGATTTCGATCGGCGCGCTGGCCGGTTTGACGACGGTGGTCATGGTGCTGATTCTCGGGCTGTCGCGGGTGCTGTTCGCGATGGCACGCGACGGGCTGCTGCCGCGCGAGCTGGCCAAGACCGGCAGCCGCGGCACCCCCGTGCGGATCACTGTGCTGGTCGCGGTGCTGATCGCCGTCGCGGCGACTGTCTTTCCGATCGAAAAGCTCGAGGAGATGGTCAACGTCGGGACTCTGTTCGCGTTCATCCTGGTCTCCGCGGGCGTGATCATGTTGCGCCGCACCCGGCCGGACCTGGAGCGCGGATTCCGCGCGCCGCTGGTTCCATGGCTCCCGCTTCTTTCGATCGCCGCGTGCGGCTGGCTGATGCTCAACCTCACCGGCCTGACCTGGATCAGGTTCATCGTCTGGATGGCCATCGGGGTGGGGTTCTACCTGCTCTACGGCCGCCGTCACTCGGTGCTGGCCCAGCGGGAGGCGGCCCGAACCAGCTGATTTACAAATCAATGCGATTTGTCTAGACGCCAGACAAAATTGCCTCTATAGTCAACTCATCAACGGACTTGGGAGGTAACTGTCGTGACGTCTCAACTGGACGCCCCCGCCGCATCTGCGTCGTCGGCCCACTGGCGTGACAAGAAGCGCTACCTGTGGCTGATGGGCCTGATCGCACCGACGGCGGTGTTCGTGGTGCTGCCGGTCGTGTGGGCGCTCAACCAACTCGGCTGGACCGCGGTGTCCCAGGTGTTCTTCTGGGTCGGGCCGGCCCTGATCTACGTCTTGCTGCCGGCGCTGGACCTCAAGTTCGGCCGGGACGGCCAGAACCCGCCCGAGGAGTTGATGGAGTACCTGGAGAACGACAAGTACTACCGGTACTGCACGTATGCATTCATCCCGTTCCAGTTCGCCAGCCTCATCTTCGGCGCCTACATGTTCACCGCGTCGAACCTCAGCTGGTTGGGCTACGAGGGCAGCCTGAGCTGGTTCGCCAAGATCGGCCTGGCGCTGTCGGTGGGCGTGCTCGGCGGCACGGGTATCAACACCGCCCACGAGCTGGGCCACAAGAAGGACTCACTCGAGCGCTGGCTGTCGAAGATCACACTGGCCCAGACCTTTTACGGCCACTTCTACATCGAGCACAACCGTGGCCACCACGTCCGCGTCGCCACCCCCGAGGATCCGGCGTCGGCCCGCTTCGGTGAGACCTTCTGGGAGTTCTTGCCGCGCAGTGTGTTCGGCAGTGCGCGTTCGGCGCTCACACTGGAGGCGGCACGCATTCGTCGGCTCGGCAGGAGCCCGTGGGACCCGCGGACCTGGCTGGGCAACGACGTTCTCAACGCGTGGCTGATGTCGGTGGTGCTGTTCGGTGTGCTGATCGGTGTGTTCGGCCCGGCGGTGATTCCGTTCCTGATCATCCAAGCGGTCTTTGGGTTTTCGATGCTGGAGGCGGTGAACTACCTCGAGCACTACGGGCTGTTGCGCCAGAAGACAGCCAGCGGTCGCTACGAGCGCTGCGCGCCGCATCACAGCTGGAACTCCGATCACCTGGTGACCAACCTGTTCCTGTACCACCTGCAGCGGCACAGCGATCACCACGCCAACCCGACCCGTCGCTACCAGACGCTGCGCAGCATGGACGAAGCTCCCGAATTGCCCAGTGGCTACGCGACATTGATCGGCGTGACCTACGTCCCGTGGCTGTGGCGTCGAATGATGGACCACCGCGTGCTCGAGCACTACGACGGTGACATCACGAAGGTCAACATCGATCCGCGCCGCCGGGAGAAGATCCTGGCCCGTTACGGAGCAGCCGCATGAGCGCCTACAAATGCCCGATCTGTGACTACGTGTATGACGAGTCGAAAGGTGCTGCGCGGGAAGGATTTCCGGCTGGCACCGAGTGGGCCGCGGTGCCCGACGACTGGACCTGCCCCGACTGCGGGGTGCGAGAGAAGATCGACTTCGAATTGATAGGAGCCGTGACGTGAGTGACTACAAGCTGTTCGTCTGCGTGCAGTGCGGGTTCGAGTACGACGAGGCCAAGGGCTGGCCGGAGGACGGCATCGCGCCGGGGACTCGGTGGGACGACATCCCGGAAGACTGGAGCTGCCCCGATTGCGGCGCGGCGAAGTCGGACTTCGAGATGGTGGAAGTCGCGAGGCCGTGACAAGTACTCTGCCGCTTGTGAAGAGGCCCCGGGTTCCCTATCCCGAGGCCTCTCGCGCGCTGCTCCGGGAGACGGTCCTCGACGCGATGCGGGAAGAGCTGCTGACCAAGGACTGGTCGGCGATCACCCTGACCGACGTCGCGCGCACCGCCGGGATCAGCCGCCAGACCATCTACAACGAGTTCGGGTCCAGGCAGGGACTCGCGCAGGGCTATGCGCTGCGGCTGGCCGATCGCCTGGTGGATGCCATCGGCACTGCGATCGCCTCCAACGTCGGCGACGTCCACGCCGCCTTCACCGAGGGCTTTCGGGTGTTCTTCACCGAGTCGGCCGCCGACCCGCTGGTGATCTCCTTGCTGACCGGGGTCGCCAAACCCGACCTGCTGCAGATGATCACCACTGACAGTGCGCCGATCATCACCCGGGCGTCGGCTCGGCTCACCGACGCGTTCATAAGCAGCTGGGTCAGCGCCAGCGAGGAAGATGCAGGTGTGCTGTCACGAGCGATCGTGCGACTGGCCCTGAGTTATGTCTCGATGCCGCCGGAAGCCGACCACGATGTGGCCCTAGACCTGGCCCGATTGATGACGCCGTTCGCCGAACGCTACGGTGTTATCGATATTCCTTAGCTGTCAGAGCGCCTGAGCGCCTGTCCCGCGAGCCCGCAGGCTGAGGGTGTCGCCAACGCGCGTCTGCGCGTAGAGAAGGCAATGACGAACGAAAAGGGGCTCTAAACATGTCTGAACTGACCGTCGATGTGAAAAACGGCATCGACTACAAGGTCGCCGACCTTTCGCTGGCCGAATTCGGCCGCAAGGAAATCCGGCTGGCCGAGCACGAGATGCCCGGGTTGATGGCGCTGCGCCGCGAGTACCACGATGTCCAGCCGCTCAAGGGCGCGCGGATCTCCGGCTCGCTGCACATGACCGTCCAGACCGCGGTGCTCATCGAGACGCTGGTCGCGCTCGGTGCCGAGGTTCGTTGGGCGTCGTGCAACATCTTCTCCACCCAGGATCACGCCGCGGCCGCTGTCGTCGTCGGCCCGCACGGCACGCCCGAGGAGCCGACCGGCACCCCCGTCTTCGCCTGGAAGGGCGAGACGCTGGAGGAGTACTGGTGGGCGGCCGAGCAGATGCTCACCTGGGAAGGCGAGCCGGCCAACATGATTCTCGACGACGGTGGCGACGCCACCATGCTGGTGCTGCGCGGTGCGCAGTGGGAGAAGGCCGGCGTGGTCCCGCCCGCCGAGGACGATGACTCGGCCGAGTGGAAGGTCTTCCTGGAGCTGGTCCGGCAGGGGTTTGAGAAGGACAAGACCAAGTGGACCAAGATCGCTGAGTCGGTCAAGGGCGTCACCGAGGAGACCACCACCGGCGTGCTGCGCCTGTACCAGTTCGCCGCGGCCGGCGAGCTGGCGTTCCCGGCGATCAACGTCAACGACTCGGTCACCAAGAGCAAGTTCGACAACAAGTACGGCACCCGGCACTCGCTGATCGACGGCATCAACCGCGGCACCGACGTGCTGATCGGTGGCAAGAAGGTGCTGATCTGCGGCTACGGCGACGTGGGCAAGGGCTGCGCGGAGTCGCTGGCCGGCCAGGGCGCCCGGGTGGCCGTGACCGAGATCGACCCGATCAACGCGCTGCAGGCGCTGATGGACGGGTTCGACGTGGTGACCGTCGAAGAGGGCATCGGCACCGCCGACATCGTCGTGACCTCGACCGGCAACAAGGACATCATCACCCTCGAGCACATGAAGGCGATGAAGGACAAGGCCATCCTGGGCAACATCGGCCACTTCGACAACGAGATCGACATGGCGGCCCTGGAGCGTTCGGGTGCGGTGCGGATCAACATCAAGCCGCAGGTCGACGAGTGGGTGTTCGGTGACGACGGCAAGTCGATCATCGTGCTCTCCGAAGGCCGGCTGCTGAACCTGGGCAACGCGACGGGTCACCCGTCGTTCGTGATGAGCAACAGCTTCTCCAACCAGGTGATCGCCCAGATCGAGCTGTGGACCAAGAACGACGAGTACGACAACGAGGTCTACCGGCTGGCCAAGCACCTCGATGAGAAGGTGGCCCGCATCCACGTCGAGGCCCTCGGTGGCACGCTGACCAAGCTCACCAAGGACCAGGCCGAGTACATCGGCGTCGACGTCGAAGGCCCGTACAAGCCGGAGCACTACCGCTACTGAGCGTTAGGCTCCCGCCGTGCTCATCGTCATCGAGGGATTGGACGGCGCAGGCAAGCGCACTCTGACCCAGGGTCTGCAGCGCGCGTTCGAAGCGGGCGGAAGGTCGGTCACCACACTGGCCTTCCCCCGCTACGGCCAGTCGATCCATGCCGACCTCGCCAGCGAGGCGCTGCACGGACAGCACGGCGACCTGGCTGACTCGGTCTACGCGATGGCGACGTTGTTCGCCCTCGACCGGGCCGGGGCAATCGACCAGATCGCGGATTTGAGCCGCGAGCACGACGTCGTGATCCTGGACCGCTACGTCGCGTCCAATGCCGCCTACAGCGCCGCTCGCCTGCATCAGGACGCCGCAGGCGAGGTGGTGTCGTGGGTGGGCGAGCTCGAATACGGCCGGTTCGGCCTGCCCAAACCCGATCGGCAGATCCTGCTCGACGCGTCGGTGGAGTTGGCCGCACAGCGCGCCAAGCAGCGGGCCGAGCAGGAGGCCGATCGGGCCCGCGACGCCTACGAGCGCGACGACGGGCTGCAGCGGCGAACCGGTGCGGTGTATGCCGAACTGGGTGCTGCTAACTGGGGCGGCCCGTGGTCCGTCGTCGCTCCGGACGTGGATCCGGCCGGTTTGGCCGCGTCGCTCACGTCCTAGGGACCCCCACGCAGCGGAAATGTCGCAACTCGCCCGTGTGGTAGCCGGGGTTTGTCGCAATTCGGTGACACCATGGACACCATGAGGCAAAGGATTCTCGTAGTCGACGACGACCCATCGCTGGCCGAGATGCTCACCATCGTTTTGCGTGGCGAGGGTTTCGACACCGCGGTCATCGGCGACGGCTCTCAGGCGCTGACGGCCGTGCGTGAGCTGCGTCCCGATCTGGTGTTGCTGGACCTCATGCTGCCCGGCATGAACGGCATCGATGTGTGCCGGGTGCTGCGGGCGGACTCCGGCGTACCGATCGTCATGTTGACCGCCAAGACCGACACGGTGGACGTCGTGCTGGGCCTGGAGTCCGGCGCCGACGACTACGTCATGAAACCGTTCAAGCCCAAGGAGCTGGTGGCGCGCGTCCGCGCGAGGCTGCGGCGCAACGAGGACGAGCCGGCCGAGATGCTGTCGATCGCCGATATCGACATCGACGTGCCCGCGCACAAGGTCACCCGCGAGGGTGAGCAGATTTCGCTGACGCCGCTGGAGTTCGACCTCCTGGTGGCGCTGGCACGCAAACCGCGCCAGGTGTTTACTCGAGATGTGCTGCTCGAACAGGTGTGGGGATACCGTCACCCCGCGGACACCCGTTTGGTGAACGTGCATGTCCAGCGGTTGCGGGCGAAGGTCGAGAAGGACCCGGAGAACCCGCAAGTGGTGCTGACCGTTCGAGGAGTGGGATACAAGGCCGGACCTCCGTGATCTTGCGATGATCCGAGTCGGTTCCAAGCAGCGCGGCCCGTGGGGACGATCGGGTCCCGTCGTGCGGGGTCTCAGCGCGCTGAGTCGAGCGGTCGGATTGATCTGGCGCCGTTCGCTGCAATTGCGAGTCGTTGTGCTGACGCTGGGATTGTCGGCGTCGGTCATCGTGGTGCTCGGTTTCGTTCTCACGAGCCAGATCACCAATCGGGTGCTCGACGTGAAGGTTCATGCGGCGACCGAGGAGCTGGACCGGGCTCGTAACACCGTGAGCGGCACGGTCAGCGGTGAAGAGGCGCGCTCGCTGGACAGCAGCCTGCAGTTGGCCCGCAATACCTTGATCTCCAAGACCGGTCAGTCATCGGGTGCCGCGCTGGCCGGCACTTTTGACGCGGTGCTGGTGGTCCCCGGTGACGGTCCTCGGGCAGCTACCGCCGCCGGTCCGGTGGACCAGATCCCGAAGTCGTTGCGCGACTTCGTCAAAGCCGGCCAGGTCAGCTACCAATACTCCACGGTGCACACCGAGAGTTTCACCGGTCCGGCATTGCTGATCGGTACGCCCACGCTGTCGCACGTGCCGAATCTCGAGCTCTACCTGATCTTCCCGCTGAACAGCGAGGAGAACACGATCACGCTGGTGCGCGGCACGATGGCCACCGGCGGGCTGGTCTTGCTGGTGCTACTGGCCGGGATCGCGCTGCTGGTCTCGCGGCAGGTCGTTCTGCCGGTGCGCTCTGCTTCGCGGATCGCCGAGCGCTTCGCCGAAGGGCATCTGTCCGAACGGATGCCGGTGCGCGGTGAGGACGATATGGCGCGGCTCGCGGTGTCGTTCAACGACATGGCCGAGAGCCTGCAGCGCCAGATCACCAACCTCGAGGAATTCGGCAATCTGCAGCGCCGGTTCACCTCCGACGTCAGCCACGAGCTGCGCACCCCGCTGACCACGGTGCGGATGGCGGCCGACCTGATCCACGACCATTCCGAGGAGCTGGACCCCGCGCTGCGCCGCTCCACCGAACTGATGGTCAACGAGCTCGACCGGTTCGAGACGCTGCTCAACGACCTGCTCGAGATTTCCCGCCACGACGCCGGTGTCGCCGAATTGTCCGTCGAGGCAGTCGATCTGCGCTCGACGGTCAACAGCGCGCTGGGCAATGTCGGGCACCTGGCCGATGAAGCCGGTATCGAGCTGGTGGTCAACCTGCCCGATCACGAGGTCATCGCCGAGGTCGACGCCCGCCGCGTGGAGCGCATTTTGCGCAATCTGATCGCCAATGCCATCGACCACGCCGAACACAAGCCGGTGCGGATCCGGATGGCCGCCGACGAGGACACCGTCGCGGTGACGGTCCGCGACTACGGTGTCGGCTTGCGGCCGGGCGAGGAGAAATTGGTGTTCAGCCGGTTCTGGCGCTCGGACCCGTCGCGGGTGCGCCGCTCCGGCGGGACCGGCCTCGGCCTGGCGATCAGCATCGAGGACGCCCGCCTGCACCAGGGCCGGCTGGAAGCGTGGGGCGAACCCGGCAAGGGTGCATGCTTCCGGCTGACGCTGCCGCTGGTGCGCGGCCACAAGGTCACCACCAGCCCGTTGCCGTTGAAACCGGTTGCGGCAGAACGTAATGACAGCCGCAAGGACCAACGTCAGGTTCGGCAGCGGGAGCCGGCGGGAGAGAGCGTGTGACACGCCGGCTGCTGGCCCTGTTGATGGCCGGACTGGTCGCGATGTTGACGGGCGGATGCGCCGGAGTGCCGAATTCCTCGGCGCCACAAGCGATCGGGACCGTCGAGCGGCCCCAGCCCAAGAGCCTGCCCAAGCCGACTCCCGGGATGGATCCCGACCAGCTGCTGCGGGAATTCCTCAAGGCCACCGCCGACCCGGCCAACCGGCACCTGGCCGCCCGTCAGTTCCTCACGCCGGCGGCGTCCAGCGCCTGGGACGATCAGGGCAGTGCGCTGCTGATCGACAATGTCGTATTCGTCGAAACCCGAACTCCGGACCGGGTTTCGGTCACCATGAAGGCCGACATGCTCGGTTCGCTGTCCGATGTCGGCGTCTTCGAGACCGCCGAGGGACAGCTCCCCGATCCCGGGTTGCTCGAAATGGTGCAGACCCCGGACGGGTGGCGGATCAACAAGCTGCCCAACGGAGTGTTCCTGGACTGGCAGCAGTTCCAGGCCACCTACAAGCGCAACACCCTGTACTTCGTCGACCCGACGGGCAAGACCGTCGTCCCCGATCCGCGCTACGTCGCGGTGTCGGACGGCGATCAGCTGGCCACCGAACTGATCACCAAGCTGATCGCCGGACCCCGGCCGGAGATGGCGAGGACCGTGCGCAATCTGCTGGGTCCGCTGAAGCTGATCGGCCCGGTGACCCGCGCCGACGGCGGCAAGACCGGTATCGGGCGCGGCTACGGGGGTGCGAAGGTCGATCTGGAGAACCTGACCACCACCGATCCGCACAGCCGGCAATTGCTTGCCGCCCAGATCATTTGGACGCTGGCCCGGGCTGACATCAAGGGCCCGTATGTGATCAACGCCGACGGCGCCGCGCTGGACGACCGCTTCGCCGACGGCTGGAACACCACCGACGTCGCGGCAACCGACCCGGGTGCGGTCGACGGCGCCTCGGCGGGTGTGCACGCGCTGATCAATGGATCGATGGTGTCGCTGGACGGACAACAGGCCACGCCGGTGCGGGGAATGTTCGGCCAGATGCCGGCTCAGGTGTCGGCGGCGCTGTCGCGCACCGGCCAGGACATCGCATCGGTGACCGTGTTGCGGCCCGGCGCGCCGGACATGTTGTCGTCGTTGTGGATCGGCCCGAACGGTGGGTCGGCGGCGAAGGCGACCGATGCACGATCGTTGACCCGGCCATCGTGGGCGCTGGACGACGCGGTGTGGGTCGTGGTCGACGGCAACAGTGTGGTGCGGGTGATCCAGGAAGAGGCCTCCGGTCAGCCCGCGCGGATTCCGGTGGATTCCGCGGCGGTGACGTCCCGATTCCCCGGTGCCATAACCGAATTGCAGCTCTCCCGTGACGGTACCCGCGCGGTGATGGTGATCAACGGCCAGGTGGTTCTGGCTGGTGTGGAGGTGACGCCGGCCGGGGAGTTCTCGCTGACCTATCCGCGGCGGATCGGATTCGGCCTGGGCTCGTCGGTGGTGTCGCTGTCGTGGCGCACCGGCGACGACATCGTGGTCACCCGAACCGATGCCGCGCATCCGGTGTCGTATGTGAATCTCGACGGCGTGAACTCCGACGGGCCCAGCGGCAACATCGTGATGCCGGTCTCGGCGGTCGCGGCCAATCCGGCCGCGGTCTATGTCTCGGACAGCCGCGGGGTGCTGCAGCTGTCGGGGACCAGTGCCGACAACGGTCAATCCTGGTCGGATGTACGACCTTTCTTGACGCCCGGCGCGGTGCCGGTGCTTCCTGGCTGAGAGGAAATCTGGTGCCTGGACCTGTATTACCCGGTGTCGTCCGTCAAATCGGTTACATCGTGCACGATTTCGACGCGGCGCTGGAGAACCTGCTGGCACTGGGGATCGGTCCGTTCTATGTGCTGCGCGGTATCGAGCAGACCGGGATCTATCGCGGCGAACCGTGCACGGTCACGCTGACGCTCGGGCTGGCCAACAGTGGCGACATGCAGATCGAGGTCATTCATCAGGACAACGACGCACCGTCGATCTATTCGGAGTTCACCTCGGCCGGGGGCGACGGCTTTCACCAGCTGGCCTACTGGGCCGAGGACTACGACGCCGCGCTGGCGGCAGGTGAGGCCGCGGGCTGGCCGGTGGTGTGGTCGGGCGGTGAGCCCGGCACGGCGCGCTACGCCTACTTCGAGCCGCCGGCGGGGATTGGGGCGACGATCATCGAACTGATGGAGCTCACGCCCGCGACGATCGGAATGGGCGAGCTCGTGCGCTCGGCCGCGGTGAACTGGGACGGAAGCGATCCCATCCGGTCGCTGTTCGGGTAGCCCCACGTTCTCGCGTCTCCGCGGGCTGCTTGCGGTCTGTGCTGGTCAGTCCGGTGAATTGTGGACGGCCTGCCAAGCCGCTAGCGTTTGCTCTGTGACTGGCGATGGCGGTGTGCTGCGGGTCGACCCCGACGTGATGCGCGCAGCGTGCGAGGCATTGACTGCGGGAGCCCAGCACCTCCAGGCCGGGCTGCGTGATCTGGACGCGGAGGCCCAGCAGGTGCTGGGAACGTGGGACGGGTCGGCGGGCAGCTCGTACGGCGCCGCGTGGAAGCAGTGGCACGACGGCTCACTGAAGGTCCAGCAAGCGCTGGCAACCATCGCTGAGCGGCTCGGCCAGGTGGGACAGGTCTTCGAGTCTCATGAGCAGGGCTCGGCGGCGCAGTTGCGGGGTCTCACCAATGGCTGACGCATTCGCCGTGGACTTGGACCGGCTGGCCAACATCGTCGAGCGGATGGCGTCGTATCAGCAGGTGGTTGATTCGATGCTCGACGAGTGTGACGCGGTGGTGGCCAATCTGCATGCGCAGTGGGACGGGGTGCCCAGCCAGTCGCATGCCGCGGTCCACGAACAGTGGAAGCAGGGGGCGGACATGATGCGGGTGGCGTTGGGGCAGCTGCACGCGGCGGGTGCCCATGCCCACAGCTCCTACAGCGGCGCGGTCGAGGCGAACCTGAAAATCTGGGGCTAGCCATGGGAGAGCCGTTGCGGGTGGATCCTGGAGCGCTTTCGGGCGCGGGATCCGCGGTGGCGGCTGTGAGTGGTGGAATCACCACCGCGGTGGGCACGCTGACGGCGTCCTACAACGCGAACAGCGGTCAAGATGCCGCGGGCACCGCCTTCGGATTCGCCTACCAGGATTCGGCTGGTGAGTTGGTCAAAGCGGTGGCGATGGGCGTCAACGCGCTACGGCATCTCGGTTATGTGATTCAGGGTTCGGCGACCAACTATTCCCGGGCCGAGGCCGCCGCCGATATCCGCGGCGGAGCCACCCCGCTGCCGGCGCCGACCGCACCCGCCGAGTACTCAACGCCCGCCGGCGATCCAGATGTCAACGGCCCCGGTCAAACTCCGCCGGTGTTGTGGTATCTGGTCGAGTTCCTCGTCGGCGACTGGTGGCCCAATGGTGAGCCGAGTGAGCTCAGAGCAGCCGGCGCCGCGTGGAGCGCGTTTGCGCCTCCGCTGTATAGCGTGTCCGGCGAGAACGCGGGTGCCTACGGCACCATCGACGCGCAACAGATGCCGGACAAAGAGCCGATGAAGACTGCGGTGCGGGATATCGGTACGGCGATGTCGTCGCTGGCGGGCGAGGCGCAAAAGCTTGCCGGCCAATTGAATAGCTTCGCTTCCGATGTCGAAAACACCCAGAACGCCATTCGCGATCTGCTCAACAAGCTCACTTCGGTGGTGGGGTCCGTCGTCGAAAAGGGTGTCATGGGCACTGTTTTCGAGCTGTTGACGGGTGACGCCGAGGAAAAGATTCATGAGGTTGCCAACGACATCAAAGCGGTGATGGCCAACCACAAACGTCAGTCGGCGGCACGCAAAGAGTTGCTTGCCCAGCTGAATACGAGCATCAGAAACTACACGCGCGCAATGGAAATGATCACACGTGTGGAGCTGGTCAACTACCTCGGCGAGGATGCGGGCCGGATCGTGGCTGGTGTCAGCAACGCGTTGACCGATGCGAGCGTGGGCATCGGGCTAAGCGGGATCAATTTGGTTGGCGGCATCGCGACGATCGACCCGATCGGCGATCCCAAGGGCACGTGGGACATGATCGAGGGCCTGGGCAAGATGGCCGAGGTCCTGAATCCGATGACTGCTCCGATTGCGTTCGCTACGGATCCTCAAGGTTCTCTTGACATACTCAAGGAAGTCACGCATTACGAGGACATCACCAGCGATCGTCCGTTCCTCGGGATCGGGGAGTTGGGCTTCGACATCGGCACCGCGATCATTCCCGGCGGTGCGGGCGTCAAGGCTGCCGGTGGTGCGCGGGCGGCTGAGGGAGCAGCAGCGCGGGCGGAGCTTTCGGCGACCGAACGGGCGGCGGGCGAAGCTGGCGGGATTGCCTCGGCAACAACGGGATTGCGCGGTGTCTCGCGTGAGTTGGAGGGTGTTACCGCCAAGCTGGACGACCTGAACAAGACGGGCTTCGACGGCGGGAAGCCGCCGTCGGGGAGTCCTGGACCGTTGCCGAAGCCGGGGGAGCCGGGGCCGCCGCCGGCACCCCGTGAGCCTGGTGGCCCACCGAGGCCTGGCGAGCCCACGCCGACCCCGACGCAGGGTCATGGGGCTGGAGGTCCGACCGAACGAGTGCCCGTAGATGCGGGCACCGGGCATCCCGGCGGCGCTGATGTGTCAAAGATTCCGGGCGAATCGAAGCCCTCTGTCGCCGACGTACCTGCTTCACCGGCCGAACAACACCCAATGGCCAGCCCGCACGCCGAGAGCCCAGCGAGCGCGCCGTCGGCAGGTGCTGGTGCAGGTGAAGCATCCTCGCCGCCGAGCATCCCCGCGGCGGGGTCGATGGACGCAGCCGGCGGCCACGTGGGTGAGGCGCCGTCGGCAGCGGGTGAGGCAAGCGACCGAGTGCCGGTTTCCGTTGGCGCGCACGGCGCAGAGGGCGCTGCCGACGGTGCGGGGCATGGTCCGCATCCGGGGGCGGGTGAAGGCTCGGGCCATGGTGGTGGCGGGTCGGACGGTGGATCACCTCATAGCGGAGGCGGCCCCGCGGACCATCACAAGCCCGACACGCCTCAACCGTTGTCGCCGGATTCACCTCTGTTCGATGGTTACGAGCGCCATGATCCGGGGCCGGAGTTCACCGATCCCGACGGAAATCTGATCTACCCGGACGACACAGACCCGGCTAAGCCTTACGCGGTCCCCGGTACCGTCGTGCCGAACGTCCAACTGGCGCGGGGAACCCTTATGGATCGGTTCGGCTTCCCCGGCGGTGCATGGCTCTCCCCGGACGGCACGCCGTTTCCATTTCGCGGGTTGCCCGACGACAGTGCACTAAAGCCCTATTTTCAATACGCCGTGAATGATCCAACGAAGCTGCCGCCGGGCTGGTCCATCGAACAATCGCAGGTGGCGCCCTGGTTCCATCAACCCGGCGGCGGCCTGCAATACCGCATCATTGCCCCTGAGGGTGAACGTCCCTCGGTGCAGACCTTGCTGGACTGGGGCTACCTAAGAGAGGTACACAAATGACCGTCGACTTCTCAGATCTCGCGGCATCGTGGCGATTTTGGACCAGCCGGGCAGGGATTCCGGATGCGACCTCGACACCCGGGAACGATGGACAAAGCATGCTCTTCAAATCGGACGACGAGGCTTACGACCTTCGCCATCACGATGGTTGGTGGGTAGTAGACGAGATTGATGACCGTGGAAAGCGCTACAGCGACACCGCGCAATTCTCCACGATCGCACTGGCGCGCAAGTTTCTCTTATGGCGGTGGGCGTCGACAACTCGTACTGCGCTTGGCGCCAAGCAGCTAGGCCCCCAATTCCACTCCCTCGGAATGAATCCGAGCGTTAACGCCACTCCCGCGCCTCGCCCGAACTTCATGGAGTTGCACCTGGCGGACGGAGTAGCAGTCCTCCCAACCTCAAACGCCGCAATGTTCAGCCACGTTCTGGAGATGTCGGCGGATCGAATTACTGAGCTTGTCGGCGAAGGACTTGGCTCTTGATTCGGGTTGGGGTTGCCCCGCAAGCGCAATTTTCAGGGTGTAGACGGAGTTAATCGGATGACCAGTGCGCCACGGATCGGTCCAGAACTCATCGAGTGGGCCAGAGAAGGCGGGTTCGCGCTGACACCGGACGACGGCTGGGGCGCCGCGCTGTTCTGGACCGATCCTGGTGGTGAGACGCGCCTCTACCTTCGTACGTCGGAGAGTGGAATCACCCTGACGTCCGCAGACCGCGGCGAAGCCGAGGTCTTTGTCCTGTCATCGCCACAGCGTGAGGTAGTCGAGAGTTACCTTTGGGACTTCTTCGGCACCAACGTCCGTTCGAAACGCAGATTACCGTGGCTCGAGGTACCGACGACAAACGCTCAA
Source organism: Mycobacterium sp. BK086 (assembly GCA_004362315.1). Taxonomy (GTDB): domain Bacteria; phylum Actinomycetota; class Actinomycetes; order Mycobacteriales; family Mycobacteriaceae; genus Mycobacterium. The sequence goes on along the minus strand of SNWL01000003.1, from coordinate 1,616,631 downwards.
CTTGCCGAACGGTTCACCATCGGCCGGAGCGGTGAGGGGTTTGCGCATCTGACCGAAGCTGACGGCGAGCAGATCGCTCAAGCGCGGGACGGTGACGTCGGCGTGACGGATCTGGTTCTGTTGTCCCACTTGGTCGGTCGGAACATTCACGCCGTCAGACAAACCTACGAGTCACCAGACGGGCGCCCCTTTTTTCCGCAATAGGCCAAGTCTTCCCAGCTCACTCGAGGAGGCAAGCGAAATGAGTCCTTCCAACGGACTTAATTCACCCGACGCGATCGCCGCGTGGCTGAGTGGTCATCTGACCAAAGGGGAGGGGATGAGGCGTCCCTACTACAGGAAGTGGGAGAACGGCGGCTGTAGCCCCAAACATTCGTTGCGGAGTTGGCGTTCGGATTGCGTGGCGATACTCGCGGACGGCCTGGCCTCTCTTGGCCGTCCGATCTTCGGTAGTGAGAACGGGGTGATCGTCCAGATGCTAGGCAGCGGAGCAAGGGTATCCGCCGATCTAAGTCTCCGGGATCGGCCTCCCCGCGAGTTCGTCATCCAAGTGCTCGACGGGCCAGGCAACTATGTGGGCGACTCGCCGGAAGTCATCGTCGAGCTGTTACGCGGCCTTGCGTCGACGGCCCCTCCTCTCGTCGAAGTGGACATTATCGACGTCGGGTTTCCAGGTCACGAACAAGATGAGTTCACATACGTCGGCAGTTGGCAGTGGGGCGTGCATGGTGAGGCCCAGGGGGCGGAGTTCGTTGCTCGGGCTGCGGCGGCCACACTGGCTGTCATCGAAGCTGCCGAATCCGAAAGATCAAGTCAATAGCCAAGTTTGGAGGACGTGGTGGCACGCAAGAGATTCGAAACGACCTATGTGTCTATGGAGCACCGCTACTTCCTAGGGGTTGATCTAAAAACGGGCGGCCACTACCTGGCCATACCCGTGAGCAATCGGATTGTTGAGTACAACGAGGAATACGCCTTGGCCGCAGGGGAGTACGAGAAATTCCTCAGTGATCGATCGGCTGCCCTGAAGTTCGTCGATGAGTGCCGCGCTCGCCGCCACGACGACCAGCTGATCTACGAGCAGACTGAGAAGCGGGGCACACCTCTTTAGTGTTTTCAGGTTCATGCGCTGCTCTATCTACGAAGGGGCCAACGTGGATTCAAGAGGTACCGAAACTGCTGCGGTATTGCGCGACTTGATCTCCCGATACGCTAGGTGGTCCCGCATCTCGTCGATCGCGGGCAAACGCATCAGGGATGACCCGGCCTGGGAAGACGGTCGCTTGCACCTGCGAGTCGGCTATCCGCATCCAGGCTGGACCGGCTATGTACTCGAGCCAGGAGAAGCTGGATGGGCGGTATTCACTGTCGCAAGCGAGCGCCGAGACGAACCCCAGGAGTCGTTGAGTGGGTTCTTCTCTGACGTTGAGGATGCGGGCAAGTATGTGGTGCTCAGGATCGGCGACTCCCTCCGTATCAGCCGACGGATGGATCCAGTCGTATGGGCTTGGGAAACCTCGGGACTCGATCCGCGCGTACGGCAGATTTCACTTGATCAATACGTTTCGAGATTTGAGTTGAAAGACGAACCGTCGCGATACTTCGTCCTCCAAGTCGGCGGCGTCCAACCGGAGCACAGGCTGTTGACTTTGTCCTGCGACGAACTTGACCGCATTCTGTTGGACGGGATGCCGGAGTCGATACTTGGGCAGCTATGAGACCTGACATCGGATTGACGGCTGAATTCGAATGCTGGGCACACGAAGCTGGCTACGAGATCACCGAGTCTTCCTCGACGGACGCCCGAGCCGTGGTGTGGAATAGCGGTGGAGAAATCAGATACTTTTTCGACCACCATGCCGACGGATCAGTAGTCGTCACGAGTTCAGAACGTATGGGGGAAGAGCAATTCGAGCTTGCTTCTGTGGTTCCAGGTCTGGTGGAGCGCAGATTCATTGTTCGTTTTTCGCGATTGGTCAGGGCCCGACGTGGTCTCCCGCGCCTGTCGTTCCGACACTCTGCTGAAGATATCGCTGCCGGCTATATCCTAGGCAGGCAAAAGTTTTGGGGGGAGGAGCGATTCACACTCATTGATCCACACGGTCGCACACTTGCGGTTGTGAGCGGTGGTCAGCTGATCGGAACCATGAACGTTGTCAACCTGTCGATCTTTGCGTCTACTAACATGGATCTGATCGTCCAATCGCTTAGCGACCCAGAAGGTAAGCCGCTGTTCTCGGTTCGCCCCAACGAGGAGGATCATGGCTAGCAACAGATTTGACGATACTTTCATATCCCGCGAGGATCGCTTTTCCTTGGGGATCGAGATTAACGAAGGCATCCACTACGCGTCGTTTCCGGTGTCTATCGGAGTCGTCGATTACGAGGAGTACTACCGACTCACGCTGGACCAATATGAGCGCTTCATGTCTGACCATGAGGCCGCGCTGAACTTCGTCGAGTCGTGCCGTCGACAAGAGCACGACGACTTGCTGATCCAAAAGCCTGGCTGGAACCGTGGCGCGGCAATCTGAAGATCTCGAACTCAGCGCCGCGATCTGCGTGTGCCTCGGGAAATATCCACTCCGAAATGACGACCAATTCAACGAAGTGTTCGGCGACCGAGCCGAACAGATGCGCGTACGCGTAGGCACAATCCTCACAGAGGCGATAAAGATCAATGTTGACTGGACTGGGCTGACTCTAAGCGAGGGCGGGCAGGCTGTCATGGCCATCATGGCTGAACGGCATCCCGAGCTTTCCGCGGAAGCGGTCAACGCGCTCGGGAGGTACTACACGTACTTGGTGCGCTAACCCCTCACAAGTGCGCCAGCACGCGTTCCGCGAACACCTCGGGATGCTCCCGGTGCATGAAGTGCCCACCCGGAACTTCCTCAATGACGTACTCGCCGAGGAACTTCCGCGCTGCCCGGCGGTAGTCGGATAGCTCGGCGACCGGATCGTCAAGGCCGGCGAACACGACAGTCGGCACGGTGATCTTCGCCTTCAACGATGCTGAGGGCAGCGGAGAGAGCTTTCGGTAGTAGCCGAATGCCGCATCCAGGCTCCCCGGGCTCGCGAAGCACTCCCGGACCGCATCGAACTCTGAGGCAGGAGGACGCCAGGTAGGCGACCACCTCCGGTAAATTAAAGGCAACGCTTCGAAGTCGCTGCGCGCGAAGCGTTCCGCAGCACCCGGGAGCTTGTACGCACCGAAATGCCTTGCACCCCAGAGTTTCCGAGGAGTCGGCACCAAGGTGGCGGGATGCGGGATGGCAAGAGTGATGAGCTTGGAAACCCGCTCCGGCCCCAGCGCCGCCGCGCCGTACGCCGCCGCCGCACCCCAGTCGTGCCCGATCACCACTGCCTCCGCAGCCCCCAGCGCAGAGATCAGCCCAAGGGCATCGCGGACCAGCGTCTCCTGCGAGGGATCGGCGTGCGGCACCTCGCTCGGGTGGTAGCCCCGCATGAATGGGCTGACCGCGCGGTACCCCTTGGCGGCAATCCGCGGCCGCAGATCGTCCCACGTGTGGGCGGTGTCCGGGAAGCCATGAAGCAGAAGGACGAGAGGGCCTGAGCCCTCCTCGATATAGGCGAACGTCAGTCCGTTCGCCTCGACGAATCCAGTCGTCCCAGTCATCTCCTGTGGACAGTACTCCCGGGACGTCACCGAAAGCGGTCACACTCGAGCCCATGCTCGACCTCGTCCTGCCGCTCGAATGCGGCGGCTGCGGTACACCCTCGACCAAATGGTGCGACGCCTGCGCCACGACTTTGAACGTCCACACCGACGAGCCTCACCTCGTCACCCCACGCGTAGACCCGGGCGTGCCCGTCTTCGCCCTGGGCCACTACGCCGGGCCGCGCCGCCAAGCCATCGTCGCGCTCAAGGAACACGGCCGCCGCGACCTCGTCGCCCCGCTGGCCCGCGCCCTGGCACTCGGCATCCACCAGCTCCTCGGCTGGGGCATCCTCGACACCCCGTTCGTGATCGTCCCGGCCCCGACCCGGGTGCTCGCCGCCCGCCGCCGCGGTGGGGACCCCGTCACCCGCATCGCGCAGAAGGCCACCCAGAACCATCCGGACATCACCGTCACCCAGGCAGTCAGGACCCGCGCGTGGGTCCGCGACTCCGTCGGCCTCACGAGCGCCGATCGCGAACGCAACCTCGCCGGCCGCATCAAGATCGCAAGGCCGGTCGCCGGCGAGGTCCTGCTCGTCGACGACATCGTGACCACCGGCGCCACCGCCCGGGAAGCGGTCCGCGTGCTGCACGAAACTGGCGCAAAAGTTAGGGCTCTTCTAACACTTGCCCACGCTTGACCAGGTGGGGCCTGCGGTCCATGTAACGGGGGTCGAAAGAACTGAAAACAGGTGCGCAAAAAGGTGGCACCACCCCGTGAACAACGACTACCTTCGGAGCCAACACACCGTGAACACATCACGGGGCGGCCTACACCCACAGGCCCGCCACTTCGCCGATTGCGGTAGGAGGTGAGGTTCCTCGACCCCTGGCGCCGGCGGGTGAAATCTCGTGCCGATCCTGCCGGTGCAACTACCGAAGACAGGCCGGCACGCCAGAGTGCGTGCAACCCGTAAGAGAAACGAGTTGTCAAGCATGTCAATCGAATCCGTGAACTCCGGTCAACTACTCGCCGACGACGACCTTGCCGAACCCGACGCCAATGCCGAAGTGCAGGTGTGCGGCCGCAATGTCGAGATTCCCGATCACTACCGCGTCTATGTCGCGCAGAAACTCGCTCGCCTCGAACGGTTCGACCGTTCGATCTACCGCTTCGACGTCGAGCTCGAGCACGAACGCAACCGCCGCCAACGCAAGAACTGTCAGCACGTCGAGATCACCGCGCGTGGACGCGGGCCGGTCGTCCGTGGTGAAGCCTGCGCTGACAGCTTCTACGGCGCCTTCGAGGCCGCCGTCCACAAACTCGAGAATCGGCTGCGGCGCACCAAGGACAGGCGCAAGGTCCACTACGGCGACAAGACACCGGTGTCACTGCACGAGGCCACGTCGGTGACGCAGCTCATCGACGCGGCCGCCGCCTTCAAGCCCGAGCAGCCCGCCGTCCAGGAGGCGTTGGTCGACGACCATGAGCCGGGCCGCATCGTGCGGACCAAGGAGCACCCGGCCAAGCCGATGACAGTGGACGACGCGCTCTACGAGATGGAGCTCGTCGGCCATGACTTCTTCTTGTTTCAGGACAAGGAGACCGATCGGCCGTGCGTCGTCTATCGCCGGCACGCCTATGACTATGGGTTGATCCGCCTGGGCTGATTGCCGCTGCCCGAGCTCGACCAGCGCGTCACCTAGGATGGAGGGCGCTCAACCTCCAATCCACAGGGGAAACACGTGCTGCAGAAGTTACTGCGCCTTGGTGAAGGTCGCATGGTCAAGCGCCTCAAGGGGGTGGCTGACTATGTCAACACCTTGTCCGACGACGTAGAGAAGCTGTCTGACGGCGAGCTGCGGGCCAAGACCGACGAGTTCAAGAAGCGCGTTGCTGACGGCGAAAGCCTCGATGACCTGTTGCCCGAGGCTTTCGCCGTCGCCCGTGAGGCCGCCTGGCGAGTGCTGAGCCAGCGGCACTTCGACGTCCAGGTGATGGGCGGCGCCGCCCTGCACTTCGGCAACGTCGCGGAGATGAAGACCGGTGAGGGCAAGACCCTGACCTGTGTGCTTCCCGCCTACCTCAACGCACTGTCCGGCGACGGCGTGCACGTCGTCACGGTCAACGACTACCTCGCCAAGCGCGACAGCGAGTGGATGGGCCGTGTGCACCGCTTCCTCGGCCTGGAGGTCGGCGTCATCCTGTCCGGGCTCACCCCCGACGAGCGCCGTGCTGCGTACGCCGCCGACATCACCTACGGCACCAACAACGAGTTCGGCTTCGACTACCTGCGCGACAACATGGCGCACTCGGTCGAGGAGATGGTGCAGCGCGGCCACAACTTCGCCGTCGTCGACGAGGTCGACTCGATCCTGATCGACGAGGCCCGTACCCCGCTGATCATCTCCGGCCCGGCCGACGGCGCCTCGCACTGGTATGCCGAGTTCGCCCGGCTGGCCCCGCTGATGAAGAAGGACACTCACTACGAGGTCGACATCAAGAAGCGCACCATCGGTGTGCACGAGCTTGGTGTGGAGTTCGTCGAGGACCAGCTCGGTATCGACAACCTCTACGAGGCCGCCAACTCCCCGCTGGTCAGCTACCTCAACAACTGCCTGAAGGCCAAGGAGCTCTTCGAGCGCGACAAGGAGTACATCGTCCGCAACGGCGAAGTGCTGATCGTCGACGAGTTCACCGGCCGCGTGCTGATCGGCCGCCGCTACAACGAGGGCATGCACCAGGCCATCGAGGCCAAGGAGAACGTCGAGATCAAGGCCGAGAACCAGACGCTGGCCACGATCACGCTGCAGAACTACTTCCGGCTCTACGACAAGCTCTCCGGCATGACGGGCACCGCCGAGACCGAGGCGGCCGAGCTGCACGAGATCTACAAGCTCGGTGTGGTCCCGATCCCGACGAACCGGCCGATGGTCCGTAAAGACCAGACCGACTTGATCTACAAGACCGAGGAAGCCAAGTACATCGCCGTCGTCGACGATGTTCAGGAACGCTACGAGAAGGGCCAGCCGGTCCTGATCGGTACCACCAGCGTCGAGCGCTCGGAGTACCTGTCGCGTCAGTTCACCAAGCGCCGCGTGCCGCACAACGTGCTCAACGCCAAGTTCCACGAACAGGAGGCCGGCATCATCGCCGAGGCCGGCCGGCGTGGGGCGGTCACCGTGGCCACCAACATGGCCGGTCGTGGTACCGACGTCGTGCTCGGCGGCAACGTCGACTTCTTGGTGGACACCCGCCTGCGCGAGCGGGGCCTGGACCCGGTCGAGACCCCTGACGAGTACGAGGCGGCCTGGGCGGAGGAACTGCCCAAGGTCAAGGCGCAAGCCGCCGAAGAAGCCAAGCATGTCACCGAGGTCGGTGGTCTGTATGTGCTGGGCACCGAGCGGCACGAGTCGCGTCGTATCGACAACCAGCTGCGCGGTCGTTCGGGTCGCCAGGGCGATCCCGGCGAGTCCCGCTTCTACCTGTCGCTGGGCGACGAGCTCATGCGGCGATTCAACGGTGCCACGCTGGAAAGCCTGTTGACCCGACTCAACCTGCCCGACGATGTGCCCATCGAGGCCAAGATGGTCACCCGCGCCATCAAGAGCGCGCAGACCCAGGTCGAGCAGCAGAACTTCGAGATCCGCAAGAACGTCCTCAAGTACGACGAAGTGATGAACCAGCAGCGCAAGGTCATCTACGAGGAGCGCCGCCGGATCCTGGAGGGCGAGAACCTGCAGGAGCAGGCTCACGACATGCTCGTCGACGTCATCACCGCCTACGTCGACGGCGCCACCGCCGAGGGCTACGCCGAGGACTGGGATCTCGAGCAGCTGTGGACCGCACTCAAACAGCTCTACCCGGTCGCCATCGATCACCATGACCTGGTGGACTCCGACGCCGTCGGCGAAGCCGGTGAGTTGACCCGCGAGGAACTGCTCGACGCGCTGGTCGAAGATGCCGAAAAGGCTTACGCCACACGGGAAGCGGAGATCACCGCGATGGCCGGCGAGGGCGCGATGCGCCAGCTGGAGCGCAACGTTCTGCTCAACGTCATCGACCGCAAGTGGCGCGAGCACCTCTACGAGATGGACTACCTCAAGGAGGGCATCGGCCTGCGGGCCATGGCGCAGCGCGACCCGCTGGTCGAGTACCAGCGTGAGGGCTACGACATGTTCGTCGGCATGCTCGACGGCCTCAAGGAGGAGTCGGTCGGCTTCCTGTTCAACGTCCAGGTGGAGGCCGCTCCGGCACCCGCGGTGGCTCCCGTCGACACCCCGCAGGGGCTGGCCGACCTGGCCGCCAAGCAGGAGCCGGCACCGGCAGCGTTGCACGCCAAGGGAATTGACGACGAAGACTCGCGCCAGCTGACCTACTCCGGCCCCGCCGAAGACGGCTCTGCCGAGGTGCAGCGCAACGGCGGCGCTAAGCGCCCGGTGGCCGCCGAGGGCAGCACCCGCAAGGAGCGTCGCGAGGCGGCTCGCAAGCAGGCCAAGAGCAGCAGCAGGATTCGGCGGGGCTAAGTACCCCTAGCCGATGTGCAGGGCGACCACCTGCCAGCGCACTCCAGTCGGCGTCGCCACCTGTTCGACGCGACAGGCGATGGCATGGGTCCGGTCGTCTCGGCTGTAGGTGGCTGCCACCTCGGCGACTGATCCGTCCGTCCCGACCGGCTGAATCCGCAAGCGGCGCAGCTGCGCGGCGCCGCGACCCTCCTGGCGCGCGATCGCGGGCAACAGCGAGTCGACCAACCCGGCGGCCAGCAGGGGTCGCAGCTGCGCCAGTGAGCGCCGCCGGTCGATCACCTCGAGCACTCGTCGCAGTGCCGCATCGGCGAAGCCGGCGGCCGCGCGCAGCGGTGCGGGCTGGGCTGTCGGTGGCGCCGGCCGGCGCGGTGCTGGGGCGCCGCGCGGACGCGCCAGATGAACCCGCTCGGGTGCGGCCCGAAGGACGGGTGGCTCGTAGTCGACGACGGGGACGACGCAGGACATGGGCACTCTCCGGTGATCGGTCGATGGGGACCGGCGGCCGGAGAGGGGCGAGCCGATGGCGCCATGATGGCACACTCGTCGCATCGGTGTATGCACCCGCGATGCGGGGGTGGGGGGTTGACGGCTACCGTGTCGAGACGGAGTCGGGGATTACTTCGGTGAGGGGATAGACGCGACGATGGTGACCCGGTTGTCAGCATCAGATGCGTCGTTCTATCACTTGGAGAACACCTCGACCCCGATGTACGTCGGCTCGCTGTCGATCCTGCGCAAGCCACGTTCCGGCCTGAGCTACGAAACCCTGCTGGAGACCGTCGAGCGTCGCCTGCCCCAGATCCCGCGCTACCGCCAGAAGATCCGGGAGGTCACTCTCAATCTGGCGCGTCCGGTCTGGGTCGACGATCCCGACTTCGATATCACCTACCACGTGCGGCGCTCGGCGCTGCCGTCGCCGGGAAGCGACGCGCAGCTGCACGAACTCATCGCCCGGCTCGGCTCGCGCCCGCTGGACCGCTCGCGCCCGCTGTGGGAGATGTATCTCATCGAAGGCCTGGCCAAGAACCGGCTGGCCGTCTACACCAAGTCCCACCAGGCTCTGGTGAACGGGATGACGGCACTCGAAGTCGGTCACGTCGTCGCCGACCGCACCCAGAAGCCGCCGGCGTTCGGTGAGGACATCTGGATTCCGGGCCGGGAACCGACGAACAACGAATTACTTCTCGGCGCGGTCGGGGAGTTTCTGGCCCGCCCGCGGGTGCAGATGCAAGCGGTAACCTCGGCGATCGGCGAGCTGGCTCGCAACAGCGGTGAAGTGGTCGATCTGGCGCGCCGGCTGACCGATGTCGCGCGCACGGTCGCCCGCGGCACCGCACCCAACAGTCCGCTGAACACCAAGGTTTCGCGCAACCGCCGATTCACTGTCGCCGCCGGCTCGCTGGCCGACTACCGGCTGGTGCGCTCGCGCTACGAGTGCGACGTCAACGACGTGGTGCTGGCCGTGATCGCCGGTGCGCTACGCAACTGGCTGCTGTCGCGCGGTGAACCTGTGACCAACAGCTCGACGGTGCGGGCGATGGCGCCGACGTCGGTGTACCCGGAGGCCGTGCTGGAATCGTCGGGCCCCGGGCAGGCCATCAGCGAGGTGGCGCCCTTCCTCGTCGACCTGCCGGTAGGCGAAGGCAACGCCGTGGTGCGGCTGTCCCAGATCGCCCACACCACCGAATCACATTCGGCGGCGGCAAGTCTGGTGGATGCCCGCACGATCGTTACGCTGTCCGGTTTCGCGCCGCCGACCTTGCACGCGATGGGCACCCGGGTGGCCACCCAGTTCAACGCGCGCCAGTTCAACCTCTTGATCACGAACGTGCCAGGGCCGCAATCGCAGATGTATCTGGCCGGCGCCAAGCTGCTGGAGATCTTCGCGGTGCCGCCGCTGCTGCACAACCAGGTGCTGGCCATCGGCGTCACCTCGTATTGCGGCATGCTGTATTTCGGCATCAACGCCGACCGCGATGCCATGAGCGACGTCGACGTGTTGCCCACACTGCTGGCCGAATCACTCGAGGAACTGCTCGAAGCTGCTCAGTAGACGTAAGATTCGTCGGTGGGCAAGGCCAAATCAAAGGGTGACAAGGTCGCCAGAGTCAATCGCAAGATTCCCAAGGACATCTACGAAGCCGAATTGTTCCGGCTACAAACCGAATTGGTGTCGTTGCAGGAATGGGTCAAGGCCTCCGGCGCTCGGGTCGTCGTCGTGTTCGAGGGTCGCGACGCGGCAGGCAAGGGCGGCACGATCAAGCGCATCACCGAATACCTCAGCCCCCGGATCGCGCGCATCGCCGCGTTGCCCGCGCCGACCGAACGTGAGCGCGGCCAGTGGTATTTCCAGCGCTACGTCGAGCACCTCCCGGCCCGCGGTGAGATCGTGCTGTTCGACCGATCCTGGTACAACCGCGCCGGCGTCGAAGTGGTGATGGGCTTCTGCACGCCGGAGGAGCACGAGCTGTTCTTGCGGCAGTGCCCGATCTTCGAGCAGATGCTCCTCGACGACGGGATCATTTTGCTCAAGTACTGGTTCTCGGTATCCGATGACGAGCAGCTGCGCCGGTTCAAGTCTCGGCGCAAGGACCCGCTTCGGCGCTGGAAGCTCAGCCCGATGGACCTGGAGTCGGTGTACCGCTGGGAGGACTACTCGCGGGCCAAGGACCAGATGATGACGCGCACCGACACGAAGGCGAGCCCCTGGTTCGTGGTGGAGTCCGACGACAAAAAGCATGCGCGGCTGAACATGATGGCCCACCTGCTCAAGAGCATCGACTACGACCACGTCGGACACCCGAAGGTCGAGCTGCCCAAACGGCCGCCGATCGGCGACTACCAACGACCCTCGCGTGAACTGGCGACCTATGTCGACGATCACGTGTCCACCCTGCTCGGGGATGCCGAGAACGGCGGCTAATCTGCCGTAGTGCGGGTCTACATTCCGGCCACGTTGGCCATGCTGCAACAGCTGGTCGCCGACGGATCTTTTCAGCCGTTGAGCGGGACGGCATTCGCTGTCACCCCGACCCTGCGCGAGTCCTATGCCGAGGGCGACGACGAGGAGCTGGCCGAGGTGGCCATCGGTGAGGCGGCGCTGGCCTCGCTGCGGCTGCTGGCGGCCGAGGCGGTGCCGTCCGACCCATCTTCCCAAGGGCTTCCGCTGCGCCGCGCCGTCGTCATCGCCGACGCGGAGGCAACCGTCCGGCCCGATCTGGACGACGCGGTGGTGCGGGTCAGCGGTCGGGTGAACCTCAATCGGGTGGCCGCCGCCTACGTGGACAACGCCGAGGCAGAGCCAGCTGTGAAGGCCGCGATCGCCGTCATCGACGAGGCCGATCTGGGTGACGAGGACGCCGAGTTCGTCGTGGGCGACGCCCAGGACCATGCGCTGGCCTGGTATGCCACCCAGGAACTGCCGTTCTTGCTCGATTTGCTCTGAACGCCTCGATACTGGACCGTAAGTTACGGTACCGTAGGTTAACGGCCAGTAGGAGGTGCGTGATGGCGAAGAACCAGGTCAAGATCAGTGCGAATGTGGTCGACACGGTTCGGCCGACAGTGGCCGGCGAGGGTCGGAACCCCGCGATTGACGCGGTCCGTGGCTTAGTGGGGCGGATCACCACACCGTTGCTGCCCGACGACTATCTGAAGCTGGCGAACCCCTTGTGGTCTGCGCGCGAGCTCCGCGGGCGGGTGATCGAGGTCCGCCGGGAGACCGAGGACTCGGCGACGCTGGTGATCAAGCCGGGCTGGGGATTCACCTTCGACTACCAGCCCGGGCAGTACGTCGGCATCGGCCTGCTGGTCGACGGGCGTTGGCGGTGGCGGTCGTACTCGCTGACGTCGAGCCCGCACTCGGACGGCCATGGTCGCTCGCGCACCATCACGATCACGGTCAAGGCGATGCCCGAGGGGTTCCTGTCGACGCATCTGGTCGGTGGGGTCAAGCCCGGCACGATCGTGCGGCTGGCCGCGCCGCAGGGCAACTTTGTCCTGCCCGACCCCGCGCCCGCATCGGTGCTGTTCCTGACCGGTGGCTCGGGTATCACCCCGGTGATGTCGATGCTGCGCACGCTGGAACGGCGCGACCAGATCGGCGACATCGTCCATATCCATTCCGCACCAACCGAATCCGACGTCATGTTCGCAAGCGAGCTTGCCGTGCTGGCTCGCGAGCACGACACCTATCGGCTGACCGTGCGGGCCACCCGCGCCCAGGGCCGGCTGAATCTGCACCAGCTCGATGACGTGGTCCCGGACTGGCGGCAGCGTCAGACTTGGGCCTGCGGACCGGAGGGGATGCTCGCCGAGGCGGAGAAAGTGTGGCGTGCGGCCGGCATCGGCGAGCAGTTGCATCTCGAACGGTTCGCCGCGTCGCGGGCGGCCGCACACGGCCAGGGCGGTGCGGTGACGTTCGGTCGCAGCGGAAAGACGGTGGCTGCCGACGCCGCGACGTCGTTGATGGAGGCCGGCGAGCAGGCCGGGATCCGGATGCCCTTCGGCTGTCGCATGGGCATCTGCCAGTCCTGTGTGGTGTCTTTGGTCGACGGGCACGTCCGCGATCTGAGGACGGGCGCCGAGCATGAGCCGGGCACCCGGATCCAGACGTGTGTATCGGCGGCATCGGGCGACTGCGTCGTCGATGCCTGAGGTTTACTGGCTAGTAACCTACGGGTACGTAGGTTACGGTACCGTAGGCATGAGAAGGGAGGCGTGACTTATGGCTATTAGTGATGTTGACGCGTTTGCGCACTTGACCGACGCGGACATCGAAAGCCTGGCGGTCGAACTCGACTCCATCCGCCAGGACATCGAGGATTCCCGGGGTGAGCGCGACGCTCGCTACATCCACCGGACCATCGCCGCCCAGCGCGCGCTGGAGATCGCCGGACGGCTGATTCTGACCGCCAGCTCCAAACGATCGGCCTGGTGGGCCGGCACCGTGACCCTGGGCGTGGCCAAGATCATCGAGAACATGGAGATCGGCCACAACGTCATGCACGGCCAGTGGGACTGGATGAACGATCCCGAGATTCACTCCTCGTCGTGGGAGTGGGACATGAGCGGGGCGTCCAAGCACTGGCGGTTCACCCACAACTTCATGCACCACAAGTACACCAACATCCTGGGCATGGACGACGACGTCGGCTACGGCGTCATCCGGGTCACCCGCGATACCAAGTGGAAGCCGTTCAACTTGTACGGCAACCTGCTGTTCAACACCCTGCTGGCCATCGGCTTCGAGTGGGGCGTCGGACTGCAGCACTTGGAGCTCGGCAAGATCTTCAAGGGCCGCGACGACCGCAAGGCCACCATGATCCGGGTGGGCGAGTTCGGTGCCAAGGCCGGTCGCCAGCTGCTCAAAGACTATGTCGCCTACCCGGCGATCACGTCGTTGTCGCCGGGCGCCACCTACCGTTCGACGGCCACCGCCAACGCCGTGGCCAACGTGATCCGCAATGTGTGGGCCAACGCGATCATCTTCTGCGGCCACTTCCCTGATGGCGCAGAGAAGTTCACCAAGACCGATATGGTGGGCGAGAGCAAGGGCCAGTGGTACCTGCGTCAGATGCTGGGCAGCGCCAACATCGAGGGCAGCCGGGCCATGGACTTCATGAGCGGCAACCTGTCGTACCAGATCGAGCACCACCTGTACCCCGACCTGCCGAGCAACCGGCTGGCCGAGATCTCGGTTCGGGTGCGCCAGATCTGCGACAAGTACGACCTGCCCTACACCACCGGGCCGTTCCTGGTGCAGTACGCCAAGACCTGGCGCACGATCGCGAAACTGTCGCTGCCGGACAAGTACCTGCGCGACACCGCCGACGACGCACCGGAGACCCGCAGCGAGCGGATGTTCGCCGAACTGGGCGACGATCCGCAGCGCGGGCTCAAGTCCGCCATCGCGGCCGTGCGGGCCAAGCGCCGGGTGACGCGCGCGGCCAAAGCGGCCTAGCCACCGGTTGTGCTTGCGGGGCATGATGATCCCGTGAGTCAGCCGTGGCAGGTGCGGACCGGCAGTGCGGGCGATCTCGACATCGTCGAACCCTTGTGGGTGGCAGTGCATCACCGGCATGCCGAGACGATGCCGGAGTTGAGCCCCTATGTCAGTGACGGGCAGACGTGGCAGATGCGCCGCATCCTCTATGAGGACCTGCTCGCCAAACCGGACACCCTGCTGTTGATCGCGAGTGTCGACGACCGGGTGATCGGCTACGGACTCGCGCACGTCATGGCCGTCGAGGACACCTGGGTGGCCGACACCTGGGCCACCGGGTCACGGATCGGCGAGATCGAATCCCTTTCGGTGCTACCGGAATTCCGCGGATCGGGGCTGGGTACCGAGCTGCTGACGCGGTTGGAGGAGCACTTGCGGACATCCGGTGTCGACGATCTCGTGCTCGGTGTGCTGCCCGGCAACCGGGACGCCCTTCGTCTCTACGAACGTCTCGGTTACCGGCCGACCTGGCTGTACCTGTCGAAGTTCGCCGGTCGGGACTGAGCTCCTACTCCGGAACCCAGTTGAAGTCGTCCGGGTTGGGGCCCTGACGTCCCGCCTCGCCCTTGTCCAGGCCGGTGATGGCGTCGATGTCGTCGTCGCTGAGCTCGAAGTCGAAGATCTCGAGGTTCTCCTTGATCCGTGCCGGGGTAACGGATTTGGGGAATACGATATCGCCGCGCTCGATGTGCCAGCGCAACGTCACCTGGGCCGGGCTCTTGCCGAGGCGCTCGGCGATCGCACCGATCACCGGGTCGCCGAGCACCGCGCCCTGGGCAATCGGGGACCACGCTTCGGTGAGGATGGTGTGGTCGGTGCCGTAGGCGCGCAGCGCGTCGTTGGCGAAGTAGGGATGCACCTCGATCTGGTTGACGGCGGGCACGGTCTCGGTATCGCGGGCGAGCTGCTCGAGATGGTGGATCTGGAAGTTGGACACCCCGATGCTGCGGGCTCGACCGTCGTTCTTGAACTCCTCCAACGTCTTCCACGTGGAGACGAAATCGCCGTCATAGAGTCCCGGCAACGGCCAGTGGATCAGGAACAGATCGACGTAGTCGAAGCCCAGAAGCTCGATTGTCTTGTCGAACGCGCGCCGGGCGTCGTCGGGCTTGTGGAAACCGTTGTTGAGCTTGCTGGTGATGTACACCTCGCCGCGGTCGATCCCGGAATCCCGCACGCCTTCTCCGACACCCTTTTCGTTCTGGTACATCTCGGCGGTGTCGATGTGGCGGTAGCCGATCTCCAGGGCGGTGCGCACTGCGGCCGCGGTCTCATCGGGCGCGATCTGGAACACGCCGAACCCGAGCTGGGGGATCTGGGTGCCGTCGTTCAGGGTCAAGTTCGGAACAGTGCTCATGTGTGCGGCGTGCCCTCTCGATAGGTGTTGCAAACAATTATCAATACGCCGCGCCTTCTGACAACGCGGACAGCAGGCGGCGGGCGGCGTCGACGCGCCGGGCGGGTGCGCCGGTCAGTGCGTCGAGTGCGCACTCCGGGTCGGCGGGCGGTCCCATGTGACCGCAGCCGCGCGGGCAGTCCTCGATGACATCAGCCAGATCCGAAAACGCCCGCAGCACATCGTCGGGTTCGATGTGGGCCAGGCCGAACGATCTGATGCCCGGCGTGTCGATCACCCAGCCGCCGCCCGGCAAGGGCAGAGCCACCGACTGCGTCGACGTGTGCTTGCCCTTGCCCACACCCGACACCTCGCCGGTGGCCCGGTCTGCCTGTGGCACAAGGCGATTCACCAGGGTCGACTTGCCGACCCCGGAATGGCCGAGCAGCACGGTGACCTGCCCCGCCAACAGCTCATCTACCTCGTCGAGCGGATCACCCCGGCCGGCGGTGAGCACCGTCAGCTCCAGATCCGCGAACTGTTCGGCGAACGGTTCGGCCGGTGCCAGGTCGGTCTTCGTCAGGCACAGAATCGGCCGGATCCCGCCGGCGTACGCCGCGATCAGCGCCCGGTCCACCAGCCCGGTTCGTGGCGGCGGGTCGGCCAGCGCGACCACCATCAGCAACTGATCGGCGTTGGCGACGACGACGCGTTCGGTGGGGTCGGTGTCATCGGCGGTGCGGCGCAACACCGTTCGTCGTTCACTGCGGCGCACGATCCGGGCCAGGGTGTCGGGCCGGCCGGTCAGGTCACCGACGACATCGACCTGGTCGCCGACGACGATCGGGGTACGGCCCAACTCGCGGGCGCGCATCGCGGTGACGGGTCGGTCCGGATCGCCCTCCAGCACGCAGCCCCAGCGACCGCGATCGACGGTGACCACCATGGCCGACACCGCGTCGGCGTGCTCGGGACGGGTCTTGGTGCGGGGCCGCGAGCCACGGCCCGACCTGATCTTGACGTCGGACTCGTCGTACTCGCGAGGGCTCAACCGCGGCCCACCATCTCGGTCCACATGGCCGGAAAGTCCGGCAGGGTCTTGGCGGTCGTGCCGATGTCTTCGACCGTGACGCCGGGTACCCGCAGCCCGACGATCGCACCCGCCATCGCCATCCGGTGATCGGCGTAGGAGTGCCAGGTGCCGGCCCGCAGGGGAGTGGCTGTGATCACCAGTCCGTCATCGGTTTCGGCGCAATCGCCACCCAGGCCGGTGATTTCGGCGCGCAGCGCGGCCAGCCGGTCGGTTTCATGGCCGCGCAGATGCGTGATACCGGACAGCCGTGATACCGAGCCGGTCTCGGCAAGGGTGGCCAGCGCCGCGACGGCAGGAGCGAGCTCGCCCACGTCATGTAGGTCGACGTCGAAACCGGCGTAGGACTGCGGGCCCCGCACCTCGAGCACCGAATCCGATTGGTGCACAGTGGTTCCGAGAAGTTTCAGGATGCCAAGAATGGCGTCGTCGGGTTGCACGCTGGCCATTGGCCAGCCGGTGATACCCACCGTGCCCCCGGTCACCACAGCCGCGGCCAGAAACGGCACCGAGTTGGACAGGTCGGGCTCGACATCCCAGTGCCGCGCCGCGATCGGTCCCGGCGTCACCCGCCACTGGTTGGCCACCGAGTCGTCGACGTCGACGCCGGCCTCGCGCAGCATCGTCACTGTCATCGCGACATGGGGCGCCGACGGCACCGACGTCCCGGTGTGCACGACGGTCAGGCCCTCGGTGAATGCCGCGCCCGACAACAGCAGGCCCGAGACGAACTGCGACGAACCCGAGGCGTCGATGTGGACGGTGCCGCCGCTGACAGCTCCGCGACCGCGCACTGAGAACGGCAGCCCGGTGCCGTCGATGTCGACGCCGAGCCCGCGCAGTGCGTCGAGCAGCGGAGCGATCGGCCGTGTCCGGGCCTGCTCGTCACCGTCGAACTCGACGACGGACGTGCTCAGTGCGGCCAGCGGCGGCACGAAGCGCAGCACGGTGCCGGCCAGCCCGCAGTCGATGCGGGCTTGCGGCCCGGGCGCCAGCGTGCCGCCGATCGTCAGCTCGGCGCCCGCCCCGGTGACCTCGATGCCGAGTGCCTGCAGCGCGCCGATCATCAGGTTGGTGTCGCGGCTGCGCAGCGCGCCGCTGATCGTGGAGTCACCCTGACCCTGCGCGGCGGCCAGGGCCGCGAGCACCAGGGTGCGGTTGGTCTGCGATTTCGAGCCGGGCACCGTCACGCGGGCCTGCACGGCGCTCGTCGTCGACGGGGCTGCCCACAGCTCGGTGCTCACGGCTTACATCCTGCCCTGTCGGCGCGGTCGGCCTCGGCAGAGGCCGCCTATCGAACTTTGCGTCACGATGGAGGCATGTGCGGACGATTCGCGGTGACCACCGACCCGGCGCTGCTGGCCGAAAAGATCCACGCCATCGACGAGGCCACCGAGGCCGCCAAGGAGGCCCGGGGCCCCAACTACAACGTCGCCCCGACGGCCACCATCGCGACCGTGGTCAGCCGCCATTCCGAACCGGACGACACCCCGACCCGCCGGGTGCGGCTGATGCGGTGGGGTCTGGTGCCCCCGTGGGTCAAGGCGACCGCCGACGGCACGCCGGAGACCAAGGGCCCACTGCTGATCAACGCGCGTGCCGAGAAGATCACCAGCTCACCGGCATTTCGGGCGTCGGCGAAGAGCAAGCGCTGCCTGGTGCCGATGGACGGCTACTACGAATGGAAGCCCAATCCGGACACCCCGGCCGGCAAGAAGTCCCGCAAGACGCCGTTCTACATGCACCGGGCCGACAACGAACCGCTGTTCATGGCCGGGCTGTGGTCGGTCTGGAAGAAGGACGACGAGGCGTCGCCGCTGCTGACCTGCACGATCATCACCACCGACGCGGTGGGGGAGCTCGCCGAAATCCACGACCGGATGCCGCTGATCGTGGAGGAGCGGGATTGGGATCGTTGGCTGGACCCCGACCAGCCTGCCGACGCCGACCTGCTGGCGGCGCCTCCGGATATCGCCGGTATCGACCTGCGGGAGGTCTCCACCCTGGTCAATGCGGTCCGCAACAACGGGCCCGAGTTGATCGAGCCGGTCGATCCGCACAACCAACCGGTTGGCCTGTTCTAGCGAGACCGCGGCGGTTACGCTCACAGACGAGATCCGACCAGCGAGAGGAACCGCCATGACCGCGGTCGAGCCAAAGGCCGATCAAGCCACCATCACCGTGCGCAACCCTGCCGACGGCAGAGTGTCCGGCACCGTCCCGGTCGTGGGCGCCGACGCAGTCGCCGCCAAGGCGGCGGAACTGCGGCTGTTCCAGACCGAGTGGGAGTCCATCGGCCCGCGTGGCCGCAAGGCCTGGATGTTCAAGTGGCAGGACTGGATCCTCGACAACGCCGACCACCTCACCGAGGTGTTGATGTCGGAGAGCGGTAAGTCGCACGGCGACGCCAGCCTGGAACCGGTGGCGCTGGCCGACTCCATCAACTACTGGGCGGGCAACGCCGAGGCATTCCTGGCGGACGCGCACCCAAAGGCGCACAGCCCGCTGTACAAGATCAAGAAGCTCACCACCGTGTACCGGCCGTATCCACTGATCGGGATCATCGAGCCGTGGAATTTCCCGCTGGCGATGCTGGCACTCGATGTGGTGCCGGCGTTGGCCGCCGGCGCCGCCGTTTTGCTGAAACCGTCTGAGGTGACCCCGCTTTCGGCCGTCGAGTTCGCCCGCGGCTGGGCCGAAGTCGGTGCGCCGCCGATCCTCGGGCTGGCGACCGGGTACGGCGAGACCGGCGCGGCGGTGATCGAGAACTCCGACTACGTCCACTTCACCGGCTCGACGGCCACCGGCCGCAAGGTGGCGGTGGCGTGTGCCGAGCGGCTGATCCCGTTCAGTCTGGAACTCGGCGGCAAGGATCCGGCGATCGTGCTGGCCGACGCCGACATCGACCGCGCGGCCAACGGCATCGCCTGGGGCGGGATGTTCAACTCCGGGCAGGTCTGCATCTCGGTGGAGCGCGTCTACGTCGAGGCTCCGGTGTACGACGAGTTCATCGGCAAGCTCACCGAGAGTGTCCGCAATATCGCTCAGGGCCAAGAAGATTCGGGCTTCAAGTACGACACCGGCGCGATGGCCACCGCGGCCCAGCGCGATATCGTCGACCGTCACGTCCAGGACGCCGTCGCGGCCGGCGCGCGGGTGCTCGCCGGCGGTAAGCCCACCGGGGTCGGCACCTTCTTCCAGCCGACCGTACTGGCCGACGTCACTCCGTCCATGACCTGCATCGCCGAGGAGACCTTCGGGCCGACGCTGCCGGTGGTCAAGGTCGCCGACGAAGAAGAGGCCATCCGGTTGGCCAACGACTCCAAATACGGCCTCTCGGCGACCGTTTGGACCGGCGACGTCGAACGCGGGGAACGGGTTGCCCGTCGGTTGGAATGCGGTGCGGTCAATATCAACGACGCGCTGACCAACGTCTTCTGCCCGTCACTTCCGATGGGCGGCTGGAAGGACTCTGGCATCGGCTACCGGGCCGGCGGGCCCAGTGGGCTGATCAAGTTCTGTCGTCAGCAGGCGATCACCGCGCCGCGGATCCCCACTCAGAAATCCGAGCTGGTCTGGTACTCGTCTTCGCGCCAGCAGGGCCGGATCGCCCTTGCGGTGATGCGGGCCTTCGCCGGAAAGGGACTGCGGCGGTTCGGTTTCAAGCCCGGCAAGTAGGCCGGGCGGAACGGGGGGTTCCGAGATGAAGTGTCAGGCCGCGGTGCTGCGGGGGATCGGAAAAGACTGGGAAGTCTGCGAAATCGAGCTTGACCCACCCCGTGCGGGTGAAGTGCTGGTCAAGATGGCGGTCGCGGGGATTTGTCATTCCGACGATCACTACGCCACCGGCGACGGGGTCGCCGGGCCCGAGCTCGCGCCACTCATCGAGGCGGCCGGCGCGCAGGTGCCCGACTACTTTCCGATGGTGGGTGGCCACGAGGGTGCCGGAGTGGTCGAAGCCGTCGGCCCCGGGGTGCGCTCGGTACAGCCAGGGGACCACGTATCGACGTCGTTCATTCCGGCCTGCGGAAGCTGCCGGTGGTGCGTGTCCGGGATGAGCCCGCTGTGCGATGCCGGCGCCCTGCTCTTCGACAAAGGGATGACGACCGACGGCACACCTCGGCGCCACGTCGACGACGAAGATCTGACGGCGATGACGCAACTGGGGACTTTCGCCGAATACGTTGTCGCCGCTGAGGAATCGGTGATCAAAGTCGACGAGTCCATCCCGTTTCACGCCGCGGCGCTGGTGTCGTGCGGGGTGGCGACCGGCTGGGGATCCGGCACCACCGGCGTCGGCACCCGCCCCGGTGACACGGTCGTCGTGATCGGTGCCGGCGGCGTCGGCATCAACGCGGTCCAGGGTGCCCGTGCGGCCGGGGCCCAGTACGTCATCGCGGTGGATCCCAGTGCGTTCAAACGTGATTCGGCGATCGCATTCGGAGCGAGCCACACCGCGCCGTCGGCATGGGAAGCCATGGCCCTGGTGCGTGACCTCACGCTGGGCGCCATGGCCGACCGGGTGGTCCTCACACCGGCCGTGCTGGACGAGGATCTCGTGGGTGCCGGGGTGCTGCTGACCGGGAAGGCCGGCACCTGCCTGATGACGGCGATGCCGCGGATGAGCCAGACGTCGGTCCCGCTGATCCTCGTCGACATGATCCAGTACGGCAAGCAACTCAAGGGTCTGCTCTACGGCGGGATGAACCCGCGAGCCAGTACCCCGAAGTTGCTGTCGCTCTATCAGAGCGGACGTCTCAAGCTCGACGAGCTGGTGACCCGGCGCTACCGGCTGGACCAGATCAACGACGCGATCACGGATCTGCGCGAAGGGCGCAACCTCCGCGGGGTCATCGACTTCACCCTCTAGCGCCGCTTCTGCACGTCGCTACGGCAGAATGCGGTTCACATCACGCGGGTGGGAGACCGATGGCCAAGACCGAGCCAGATGCGCAGCTGGAAAAGCTGGTGCGCAGGGGCGGTCGTGCGGCGCTTGCGGTGGTGTTCGGAATATCGGCGTCGAACTGGTTCGGCTGGGCGACCGGCAACGAAGGCCTGACACGGATTTTTCGCTCCTGGCCGCAGATGACGCCCTGGACGGCCCTGTTGCTGGCAACCTTGGCGGCCGGGGTCCTGGTTCAGTCGGGGCAGCCGTCAGGTAATCGAGTCTGGGTGGGACGTGGCCTGGCCGCGGCGGCCGCGGCGGTCGTCATCACCGTCCTCGCCGAGTACCTCACCCGCCGGACATTCGGCCTGGATCTGCTCTGGTTCCCGGGCAACGTCAGTACCCTGCAGCGAACCTGGCCCGGCCGTCCCAGCCCGCAGACCGCCGTGACGGTTCTGCTGCTGGCGATTGCAGTCGGGTTGACGCGCGTGGATCGTCGATGGGCTCGGGTGGCGAGGACAGTGGGCCTGACGGCGGCGGTCGCGGTGCTGTTCTTCGTCATCACGGGCTACACCATGCAGACGTTGTCTGTGGTCGTGGTGGCGCCCTCGAACGGTATGGGGATCGCGACCGCCGTCGGCTTGGCGCTGGTGGTCGTGGCAGCCCTTGCGGCGCGACCCGACTGGAATCCGGTGGCCTGGTTGCTGACCCGGCCCGATGGCCGCGCGCTCGTGCGGATGATGGCGCTGTTTGCCGCCCTGCCCATCGTCACCGGGTTGTCCCGATTGGCCTTCCTGGCTGTCGGCGTACGCGAGGACGCTGTGTGGGCGTTGTCGATATCGATGAGCGCGGTCGTCATCGGTGTGGCGGTGTTCTATCTCAGCCAACGCGAACAGCGACTCTTGATCGACAGGTCGCTGCTGATCCGGCAGCGCGAGGACGCCGAGGCGCGCTATCGCATTCTTGCCGAGAACGCGGTGGATGCGGTCGTTCACCTTCGCGGTGCGCAGGTGGTGTGGACCTCGCCGTCGATACAGACCACGTTCGGCGATGCGCCCGGATCGTGGATCGGGTCCGATTTCAGCAGCCACGTCCACGCCGACGATGCCGCGTTCGTGAATATCGGTGAGCAGCGAAGTGGCACAGGGGAATCCCCGGTCGAAAGATTCCGGATCAACGCGAGCGACGGCGGCTTCCACTGGGTCGATTGCCGGTCCAAGCCGTACGTCGACGCCGAGGGGAACGACGACGGCGTGATCGCCGCCCTGCGGGTGGTCGACGACCAGGTCGAATTCGAGCGGCGCCTGGAGCAACTGGCCCGTTTCGACGTCCTGACCGGCTTGGCGAACCGTGGCGAGGCCATCGAGCGCCTGGAGTCGGCGCTGGCCGGCCCACGGGTGGACGGCCAGCACATCGGCGTACTCTTCTGCGACGTCGATGGATTCAAGCGGATCAACGACACCTACGGGCATGCGGTCGGCGACATCGTGCTCGCCACCCTGGCAGCGCGGATCCAGGAGAGCGTGCGCCACGGTGACACGGTCGGGCGGACAGGTGGTGACGAGCTTCTCGTCCTATTGCCCGGCGTCCGCAGCCTCGACGAGGTCGCGACGGTCGCCGAGGCGATCCGCAGTCGCGCCGCCGAACCGATCGACTATCCCGGCGGAATCATCCACGCCACCTTGAGCATTGGCGCGACCCTGGCCATTCCCGGCGAGGATGCGACTGCGGCGACAGCGCGGGCCGACGAGGCGATGTACCGGGCCAAGGAGACGGGCCGCAACGCCGTCGTTGCGGGTTAGGGATTCGTGTAGCCAGGCGGGTTCGGCGTATCGACCCACAGGTCCACGCCCAGCTCGGAGCCCGGAATGCAGTCGTAGACAGACAAATCCGTGACGCCGGAATCCAGCAGGACGTCCTCGCACAGCAGCGTCTGTCCGGTGTATTCGCGGGACGGCCTGCTCAGAACCGCGTAGGCGGCGTCGGCGTAGACCTCGGGTTTGCGGGAGCGTGCCATCGCCTCGTCGCCGCCCAGCAGATTCTGTACCGCCGCGGTGGCGACCATGGTGCGCGGCCACAGTGTGTTGGATGCGATCCCGGCCTCGCGCATCTCTTCGGCAATACCCAACGCGCACAGGGTCATTCCGAACTTGGCCATCATGTACGGCGTCGGCTTGAGCCACTGCGATTCCAGCCGGATCGGCGGGGACAGGGTGAGAATGTGCGGGTTCTCCCGGCCTTTCATGTGCGGGATGCAGGCTTGCGAGACGGTGTAGGTGCCGCGCACCTGGATGCCGTTCATCAGATCGAAGCGCTTGAGCGGTACTTCCTCGATCGAGCCGAGGTTGATCGCCGAGGCGTTGTTGACGCAGATGTCGATGGCGCCGAACTGCTCGACGGCCTTGGCGACCGCGGCGGCCACCGAGTCACCGTCGCGGACATCGCCGACGATCGGCAGGGCCTGGCCGCCGGCATCCTCGATTTCCTTGGCGGCGGTGTAGATGGTGCCCGGCAGCTTCGGGTGGGGCTCGGTGGTCTTGGCCACCAGAGCGATATTGGCCCCGTCGGCCGCGACGCGCTTGGCGATCGCCAGGCCGATGCCGCGGCTCGCGCCGGAGATGAACATGGTCTTGCCGGAGAAGGACATTCCGTCACCCTAGACCGCGCGGATATCGGCGGTGACCGCCTGCGTCAGACGCACCAGATCCTGCGGCGCCAGCGCCACATCCCAGCCCCGCTTGCCCGCACTGCACAGCACCCGCTCGAAGCCCAGCGCGGACGCGTCCACCACGGTCGGGAGTCGCTTGCGCTGACCCAGCGGCGAGATCCCGCCCAGCACGTAGCCCGTCGCGCGCTCGGCGGCCGCCTGGTCGGCCATCGCGACCTTGGACAGGCCCAGTGCCGCCGCGGCGGCTTTCAGCGACAGCTTCCACGGCACGGGCAAGACCGCCACCGCGAGCACCGATCCCGACGCGATGACCAGTGTCTTGAAGATCTGTTCTGCTACCAGCGAATCACCCGCCAGCGCGGCGACCGCCTCGTCGCCATAGGACTGCGACCGCGGGTCATGGTGGTAACGCAGCACCTCATGCGGTGCACCGGCTGCCACCAGCGTGGCGATCGCGGGCGTTGCGGCACGACTCACCGCCACAGTTAACAGCGGGAAATAGCCCGGTGAGAAATCCTGTTATGGACGGTGATCGCAGCTCTTAGAGCCCGCGATCGTAAAAACTGTTGGTCACAGCCTTAGGATCGGAAGGAGAGAAGTCCGGTGTCAGTCGCAGTCTGCATGATGTCGCATGAGCAGGCACCCGCATTTCTCATCCGTCCGATACCGCTGCCGGAGCTCTGGAGCACCGCGGCAGAAGGGACTGTGTCACCCACGATGACCGATATCGACACCGAGGCTCCCGCTCGCGAGGAGTCCGATGCGGAGTTGACCGCACGCTTCGAGCGTGACGCGATCCCGCTTCTGGACCAGCTCTACGGCGGTGCCCTGCGGATGACCCGCAATCCGGCCGACGCCGAAGACCTGCTGCAAGAAACCATGGTCAAGGCCTATGCCGGGTTCCGCTCGTTCCGCGAGGGCACCAACCTCAAAGCGTGGCTGTACCGGATTCTGACGAACACGTACATCAACAGCTATCGCAAGAAGCAGCGCCAGCCGGCTGAATATCCGACCGAGGAGATCACCGACTGGCAGTTGGCGGCCAACGCCGAGCACACCTCAACGGGGTTGCGCTCTGCCGAGGTCGAGGCACTCGAACTGCTGCCGGACACCGAGATCAAGGAAGCTCTGCAGGCATTGCCGGAGGAGTTTCGGATGGCGGTGTACTACGCAGATGTCGAGGGCTTCCCCTACAAGGAGATCGCGGAAATCATGGATACCCCGATCGGGACGGTGATGTCCCGGCTGCACCGAGGCAGGCGCCAGTTGCGCTCCCTGCTCGCCGACGTCGCCAAGGAACGCGGGTTCAACCGCGGCCAGGCGGAGGACGCGCCGGAGGAGGTGTCGTCATGAGCGACGAGAACGTATCCGACGACGAGATGTGGCGCCCGCCGGTCGGCCCGGTGGATCCGGACCATCCCGAGTGCGCAGCGGTGATCGCCGAGGTGTGGACGCTGCTCGACGGTGAGTGCACGGCCGAGACGAAGGACCGACTTCGCCACCACCTGGAGGAGTGCCCGACGTGCCTGCAGCACTACGGGATCGAGGAGCGCATCAAGAAGCTGGTCGCGTCGCGGTGCAGTGGCGACACGGCGCCTAAGCACCTGCTGGAGCGGGTGCGCCTGCAGATCAGTCAGACCACGATCATCCGGCGCGGATAGCAGCGCAAACAAAAGTGCCCGGCAGCTGCCGGGCACTTTGTGTATCAGGCGTTGGGACGCCTGCCGTGGTTCGCTTTGCTGTGCTTGCGATCGCGCTTCTTACGGCCACGCTTGGCCATGATGTACCTCCAGATGATTTGACGCTGCATACAGTGTCTCACGGCCCCATCGCACCTTTGACCACCCGGTGTTGTGGTTCGATAGAGCCGCTAGACGAGCGAAGAGTGAGGGTGAAGATGGCCGAGGATGTTCGCGCCGAGATCGTGGCCAGTGTGCTCGAGGTCGTGGTCAGCAAGGGAGACCAGATCGGCGCGGGCGACACCCTGGTGCTTCTGGAGTCAATGAAGATGGAGATCCCGGTGCTGGCCGAAGTCGGCGGCACCGTGACCGAGGTCAGCGTCGCGGTCGGCGATGTCATCCAGGCCGGCGACCTCATTGCCGTGATCGACTAGCTTTGTCCACCCTCGGTGACCTGCTCGCCGAGCACACGGTGCTGCCGGGCAGCGCTGTGGACCACCTGCACGCGGTGGTCGGCGAATGGCAGCTGCTGGCGGACCTCTCGTTCGCCGATTACCTGATGTGGGTGCGCCGCGACGACGGCGCGCTGGTCTGCGTGGCCCAGTGCCGGCCCAACACCGCTCCGACGGTCCTGCTCAAGGATGCCGTCGGCACCGTCGTGGCTGAGGGCGAGCTGCCGCTGGTGACGTCGGCATTCACCTCGGGTGCGATCGGCCGCGGCGACAGTGACCTCGAGCAGCGCGCGCCCGATATCGACGTCGAAGCCGTCCCTGTGCGCTACGCCAACCACGTCGTGGCCGTCCTGACCCACCAGACCGCGCTGGCCGAGCGCCGGACGTCCTCGCCGCTGGAGCGGGCCTATCTGGACTGTGCGGGCAACCTGCTGCACATGCTGTCGGAGGGCACGTTCCCCAACGTCGGCGATCTGGCACTGTCCCGCTCGAGCCCACGAGCGGGTGACGGGTTCATCCGTCTCGACGTCGACGGTGTCGTGGTCTACGCCAGCCCCAACGCGTTGTCGGCTTATCACCGCATGGGCTTGGCCGCCGAACTCGAGGGCCACAACCTCGTGGCCATCACCCGCCCGCTGATCTCCGATCCGTTCGAGGCCCTCGAACTGGCCGAGCACGTTCGTGACTCGCTCGCAGGTGGGTCGAGCATGCGGCTGGAGGTCGACGCCGGCGGTGCGGCGGTGCTGATGCGCACGCTGCCGCTGGTGGTCCACGGCGCCGCTGCCGGGGCGGCGGTGCTCATCCGGGACGTCACCGAGGTGAAGCGCCGTGACCGGGCCCTGCTGTCCAAGGATGCGACCATCCGCGAGATCCACCACCGGGTCAAGAACAACCTGCAGACCGTCGCGGCGCTGCTGCGCCTGCAGTCCCGACGCACCAGCAACGAAGAGGCGCGCGAGGCGCTGATGGAGTCGGTGCGCCGGGTGGCTTCCATCGCGCAGGTGCACGAGGCGTTGTCGATGTCGGTGGACGAGGAGGTCAACCTCGACGAGGTGATCGACCGGATCCTGCCGATCATGAACGACGTCGCCCGCGTCGACACGCCCATCCGCATCAACCGGGACGGGGCGCTGGGCGTGCTCGACGCCGACCGGGCGACCGCGTTGGTGATGGTGGTGACGGAGCTTGTCCAGAACGCCATCGAGCACGCTTTCGAGCCGTCGGCCAAACAGGGCTGCGTGACCATCAGGGCCGAACGCTCGGCGCGATGGCTGGATGTCGTGGTGCACGACGACGGACGCGGGCTGCCGGACGGGTTCAGCCTGGAAAAGTCCGACCGGTTGGGCCTTCAGATCGTGCGGACGTTGGTCACCGCGGAGCTCGACGGCTCCCTGGGAATGCACGACGTTCCCGGCGGCGGGACAGACGTCGTGTTACGTGTGCCACTCGGCCGGCGTTCGGGAGCGCGAGTTCCGCAATAGCAAATGTGACGGACATGACATTGCACAATAAAAATCGCGGCCCCTGGCATTTGCCGGGGCCGCGATTTTTTGAAGTCTGAAAGCGGCTTAGACGCTGCTGCGCGCGCGGGTGCGGGCATTGCGACGCTTGAGCGCGCGACGCTCGTCCTCGCTCATGCCGCCCCAGACGCCGGCATCCTGGCCGGAGTCCAAAGCCCAGGTCAGGCACTCGGTGGTTACCGGGCACCGGTTGCAGACCAGCTTTGCGTCAGCGATCTGGGCGAGCGCCGGTCCGCTGTTCCCGACCGGGAAGAACAGTTCCGGATCCTCGTCGCGACAGACCGCTGTGTGGCGCCAATCCATTTCTCGCTACTCCTTACTAAGTGCGCGACTAACCGCGCTCGCTTTTCTTCGGCTGTTAACGCGTGCACACGAATGTTTCTGTGCTGTTGCATCCGATCGTTTCACAGCCTCGACGGATGTCAATAGGACTCAGTTAACACGTGTGCAATGTCACTGCGGGGGTGGGTTACCAAACCCTCTACCCGTTTGTACTACACTCAACCCATCTGCGCCCTCGGGCAGACCGCGTGACGCTATTACCGCTGGTCAGAGGGTATGGAAGCGGGCGGAGCGACAACGCTCAACACACCGGGAACCGACCGGAACGTCATTTCTTCGCGCAGCCCGAGAAAATCTCCGTCGATCTGGCTGGCGACCGGCTCGGAGCTCTTGATCCGCACCCAGGCCACGTCGTCGTCGCGGATCAGGTGCTTTGCCTTGATGTTGTGCTTCGCCGACACCATGCGTCGCACCAGCATCAGGTTTTTCCAGACGTTCATGCTGGTCACGGCGAAAAGACCCAGTCCGGTCTCGAAGGTGGTGTCCGGGTTGGTCCACACCGGCCGGGTGTTGGCGTAGGTCCACGGGCTCGAGTTGGAGATGAAGGCGAAGTAGACGCCGGTCACCGGTGCCTGGTCGGGCAGCTCGAGGGTCAGGAGGGGCTCTTTGCGGGCGCTGGACAGCATCTCGCGCACGGCTACCCGAATGTAGCGGCCCGCAGTTACCTTGCGGCCCTTGGCCCGCTGCGCTTCGACAGCGGCCACGACGTCGCCGTCCACGCCCATGCCGGCGGTGAACACCGCCCAGCGCTCACCGCAGTCCATCAGCCCGATCCGTCGCCACGCTGCGCCGTTGCGGCGGGCGCTGAGCAGGTCGACCAGCTGATTGGTGGCCACGATCGGGTCGGGGCTGATGCCCAGCGCCCTGGCGAAGACGTTCGCCGACCCGCCGGGCACCACCGCGACGGCGGGCATCGATGCGGGCAGTTCCCGTCCCGGCCGGCCCATCAGCCCGTTGACCACCTCGTTCACCGTGCCGTCGCCGCCGTGCACGATGATCACGTCGGTGCCGTCGTGCTTGGCGGCTTCGGCGATCTCGATGGCGTGACCGCGGTGATCGGTGTGGACCACGTTGAGGTCCACACGACTTTCCAGCGCATGGGCGAGCAGGTCGCGGCCGGCTGCGGTGGTGGAGGTGGCATTCGGGTTGACGATCAGGACGGCACGCACGAGCCATGAGCCTATCCGCGTGGCGGCCGGGAATTCGAAGTGTTTGCCTGCGCATCATCAAGGGGTCAGCTGCCGGTGGCATGCTCGCGGCGTGATTGTGGGGTCGGAGCAGGGGTCGGCCAGTGCGCTCGGATGGTTCCACCGGGCCTGTGAAGCGGTTGTCGCCCGACTCCCATTCGGTCTGAATTCCGTTGTGGCGCCAACGTTCCTGGGTTTCGTGGTGATCAACTCCGGCACCTTCGCGCTGGATCTGGTGGTGCTCACGCTGCTGCACGGCGTCCTGCATATGCCGTTTGGGCTCGCGGTGACGCTCGCCTACGCATGTGCCTCCGCCGCGAGCTATGTCCTGAACCGGGTGGTGAACTTTCAGTCCCACGGTGCGGTCGGGCCGCAGGTGGCCGTCTACGTCGTCGTGGTGGTCATCAACTACTTGGCATTCATCCTCGGGGTCTCCAGCGCGTTGCGTGTGCTCGGGGTCGAGTACCACGTGGCGCGGATCGCGGCCGGTGCCTGCGAGGGGATCTACATGTATTGCGCGATGCGCTGGGTGGTGTTCCGGCGCTGACTCACCGGGCGGGGGAGATGACGCGGGAGGCCGCCTCGACCGCGGCCGCCCGCCGGTGCGCCAAGACCGCCGACGAGGTCGTCACCGCCCCGGGATCGGGCCAGTGCGCCCAGGCCAGGGCGATCCCGAACAACGTCACGAGCAGGTCGCGCGGGTCCCAGGACGGATCGACGTACCCGGCGGCCTGAGCCTCGACGATCGTCGCGATGGCCAGTTCGGGCAGGTGCTGGCCGTCGGCGGTGGGTTCTTCGAGGGTGAGGCCCTCGAGATGGGCCCACGCGACCATGCGGTGGTGCTCGGGGCGACGCACATTGACGTCGAAGACGTCGCCGACGAACTCGGGGACAGCGTCGGCCCGCATCTGGACAGCCTGGAAGAACTCGGCGACGTCGACCGCGAGTACCTCGCGGAAGAGTGCCTCCTTGTCGCCGAAGTGTGCGTAGAGCCGTTCCTTGCTCGCGCTGGCCGCCGAGGCGATGCGGTCGATGCGCCCGCCGGCGAATCCGTACCGGGCGAATTCGGTGCGTGCGGCGGTCAGGATGTGTTCGCGCAGCTCTGAGGTGCTTCTCACAAAGCAAGAGTATAAAGAACGAACTAGTTCGTTTGTGGATGAGGAGTGGCAGTGGGAAGCCGACCAGAGCCCGCGTGGCCGTCGCGGGGAATGACCGAAGAGGCGGCGCTGGCTGCCGTCATGGAGCATCCGCCGAGGGTTCGTGCCCTCAAACGCGTGCTGGGCGCTGTCGCCGACAATATCGATCCGGTGATCGAGCTGTGGCGCCCCTACATCGACGGGTTGAGCAACATCCCGGCCGACGGCCGATTTCTGTTGGTGGGCAACCACACTCAGATGGGCAGCGCCGAGACCTTCCTGATTCCGTATGCCGTGCGCCGGCAGATCGGGGTTCGGGTTCGGCCGCTGGCCGACCGCCAGTTCGGTCAAATGGGTGGCCTCCCCGGCGATCTCATGGCCGCCTATGGCGGCGTCGTCGGCGCCCCGGCGACCGCCCGCGAGCTCATGCGTCATGACCAGACCGTGTTGGTGTTCCCCGGCGGCGGCCGCGAGATCCCGAAATTCAAGGGTGAGGAATACACCCTGCGGTGGCAGGGCCGGTCCGGATTCGCCCGCGTCGCAATCGAAACCGGCTATCCGATCGTGCCGGTCGGGCTGGTCGGCGGGGACGACGTCTACCGGCCCATCACGTCGCGGGACAGCGCGTGGGGCCGGTTCAGTCAGGCCGTGAGCAGCCGGTTCGGCGGACGAGAGGACATGGCGATTCCGCTGTTGCGCGGTGTCGGACCGACGCTCATCCCACGCCCGGAGCGGATGTATCTGCGCTTCGGCGCTCCCATCGACACCTCGACGCCGGTGGGAATCGACGCCGCGGGCTGGGCCGAGGAGGTCAAGCGGCGCACGCAGACCGATCTCGAGCAGATTCTCGACGACCTGTTGGTGCTGCGGGAGACCGATCCCTATCGCGGGCTCAGCCCGCTGGGCTGGTTCCGTGCGGCGCGGCCGGAACCGGCGTGATCGGACGGGCTACCTTACGGGGGTGACCCAATCTGCTCTCCCATCCGTGGTCCGCTACGCCGGTTTCACTGCGGCGGCCGAAGGTGTGGTGGCCATCGTCGTGGCCATCGTGCTGGTGGTGCGCGCCGTCGGCGGCGCCGACCAGCACATCGTCAACGGATACGGGACGGCCGGCTGGTTCGCCGTGATGGGCGCCGCGGTCCTGGCCGCCGGGTGGGCACTGATCACCGGGCGGCGCTGGGGCCGAGGGATCGCGATCTTCGCGAATCTGCTGCTGCTGCCGGTGGCCTGGTACATCGTGGCCGCACACCAGCCGGTCTACGCCGTCGCTCTCGGCGGGGTGGCCATCGCGGTGCTCGGGCTGCTGTTCAGCCCGCCGGCGCTGCGCTGGGCATCGGGGGCCCAGTAGTACCTGTATCGGCAGGATCTCCCAGCGGCCGAACATGCCTGTCAACCTGGTTGGATGACGGACAGCCAATTCACCACTCACACAGAACTTTTCGATCTAAGCGGAAAGTACGCCCTTGTCACTGGCGGCACCAGGGGCATTGGGTTGATGATCGCGCGCGGCCTTCTCCAGGCGGGCGCCCGCGTCGTCATCAGCTCACGCAACGCCGATTCTTGCGTGGAGGCGCAGCGTCTACTGTCCGCATTCGGTGACGTTCACGCGATCCCCGCGGACCTGTCCAGGCACGACGAGTGTCAACGCCTCGCTGACCTTGTCACGGTCGAGTCGGGACGCCTGGACATCCTGGTCAACAACGCCGGAGCGATGTGGCGTGAGCCGCTGGCGACCTTCCCGGACGAGGCCTGGGACTCGGTGATCGACCTCAACCTCAAGTCGCCGTTCTGGCTGGTGCAGGCGCTGCTCCCGGCACTCAGCAGGGCGGGCACTGCCGATGACCCAGCACGGGTCATCAACATCGGGAGTATCGCCGCGATCCACGTCGCCCAGTCGCCCAATTACTCGTACGCCAGCAGCAAAGCGGCACTGCATCAACTCACCAGAGTGCTTGCCAGAGAGCTTGGCCCACAGCACGTCACGGTGAACGCGGTGGCGCCGGGACCGTTCCCGTCGCAGATGATGGCCTCCACGCTCGATGCCATCGGCGACACGATCGCTGCCGCGGCCCCGCTGCGCCGCCTCGGGCGTGACGACGACATGGCGGGTGTCGCCGTGTTTCTCGCCAGCCGGGCGGGCGCATACCTCACGGGTGCCGTCATCCCGGTAGACGGGGGCATCGCGACAACCGCATCGGGCACCTAGGCGGCGGGGTACTCGCAGTGCCTCCCTCGGATTGCGTGGCGAGCTTACGGTGGAGGGATGGCCACGATGGATCTACGTGCCGATATCCGCGATTTTCTCAGCTCGCGTCGCGCCCGCATCGCACCCGAGCAGGCGGGCCTGCCCGCCTCCGGCGGCAACCGTCGGGTCAAAGGTTTGCGTCGCGAGGAGGTAGCGCTTCTGGCGGGGGTATCGGTCGACTATTACGTGCGGTTGGAGCGCGGCAGCCTCGCCGGTGCCTCCGATGGCGTGCTCGAGGCGTTGGCATCGGCCCTACAGCTGGATGAGGCCGAGCGCGATCACCTGTTCCACCTCGCACGCCGATCTGGGGCGCGCAGCGGCGCACGCCGGCGTAATCCTGCGGTGACGGTGCGCTCGACGTTGCAACGGGTACTCGACGCCATCTCCGATGCGCCGGCGTGGATTTGCAACAGCCGTTATGACGTTCTCGCCACCAATCATCTTGCCCGCGCACTGTTTTCGCCGGTGTTGGCCGACCCGCGACGACCCGCGAACACGGCTCGGTTCATTTATCTGGATCCCGACGCGGCAAGACAGTTCTTCGTCGACTTCGACCAGATTGCCGATGACGTGGCCGCGAAGCTACGCATGGAGGTCGGCCGCAATCCGCACGACGAGGAGCTCATCGCGCTGGTCGGCGAATTGTCAACGTGCAGCCAGCTATTCCGGCAGCGGTGGGCATCTCAGAACGTGCGGCTGCACCGGTCCGGACGCAAGCGGATGCACCATCCGATCGTCGGCCAGCTCGACTTGGACGTCGAGTCCCTGGAACTGCCCGCCGACCCCGGCCTGCACTTCACCGTCTACACCGCGCCCGCAGGCACACCGACCGCTGACGATCTGGCGCTGCTGGCATCGTGGGCGGCCGGTCAGGCTTCTGAAGCCAGCGCCTGGAGCTCTGGGCCGCTCACCCGGTAATTGAGCCATTCCGACATCTGCTTGCCGCCGACGGCGTCGTAGAGCGCGATCGCGTTGACGTTCCAGTCGAGCACTTCCCACGCCAGGCGGGTGTACCCGTTGTCGACGCATTCCTTGGCCAACGTCGCGAGCAGGGTGCGGGCCAGCCCGCGACGGCGGAACTTGTCGCGAACGAACAAGTCCTCCAGGTAGATTCCGGCCACGCCGTCCCAGGTGGAGAAGGTGCGGAACCACAGGGCAACCGCGGCGGCTTCACCGTCGACCTCGACGATGTGGCACGACCCGACCGGATTCTCGGCGAAAAGTGCTGCGGTGATCTGAGTTTCGGTCACAGTGCACTGGTCGAGCGCATGTTCGAATTCGGCGAGTTCGCGGATCATCGTCACGATGTCGGCCTCGTCGCCGGGACGGGCCAAGCGGATCAGCGTCATGATTGCACTCCCAATGCAGACAGGATGGTCCTGAATTTCGTTGTGGTTTCTGCTACTTCGTCATCCGCGTCCGATTCTGCGACGATACCGCCGCCGGCCTGGGCCAGCGCCACGCGGCGGTCGGCGGACAGTTGTGCGCCGCGGATCGCCACCACCCACCGGCCGTCACCGCGGGCGTCGCACCAGCCCACCGCGCCGGCGTAGAAGCCGCGGTCGCCTTCCAGCTGCGCGATCAGATCGACTGCGTCCTGCGTCGGAACCCCGCCAACCGCCGGAGTCGGATGCAGGGCCAGCGCCAAATCGATTGCGGTGACCGAGGAGTCGCGTAACCGGCCGCGGATCGGGGTGGACAGGTGCCACAGCGCGGCGGTGTGGCTCAGCTGTGGCTGCTCGGCGACCTCGAGTTCGGCGCACAGCGGCTCGAGTGCGGCCCGCATCGTGTCGACGACCAGCTGGTGCTCATGGCGGTTCTTGCCCGACTCGGCCAGACCGGCGCCGTTGGCGGCGTCGGTCTGTGGGTCCGCCGAGCGCGGCGCTGACCCGGCGAACGGCTGGCAGCTGACCAGTTCACCGGACCGGGCGACCAGCAGTTCGGGGCTGGCGCCCACCAGGGCGGTGCCGGCGTAGTCGCCACCGGCGGGGGACAGGTCGGCCAGGTAGGCCGTGGCCTCGGCGTCGGCAGCCAGCCGGTGCAGGATCGCTCGCTCGTCCAGCGAACCGTCGGCGACAAGACGCAACGCACGCGCCAAAACGACCTTCTGCAAAGCGCTTTCAGGGTTGGTGAGACGGCCCAGGGCGGTATGGATGCGGGCACGGTGCTCCTCGGGTGAGGGCAGGGTCGCGGCGATGCGAACCGCAGGCAACGCCGTCATCGGCCAGGCGGGCAAGGCGTCGGTGAATGTCACCGAGGTCGGCGACAACAACGCCGCCTTGCCCCGGATGTCGAAAGGCAACGCGCCGACCACCACATCGGCCGACCCGTCGGCCAGCGCGGTCGACGCCGCAGCGACATCGTCGTACCCCGTCTGGATCCCTTCGGCGACGACCGTCCCGGCGGGCCCGCTGAGCACAAAGGAGAGCGGGGCCATCACGTCCCGGTGACCCGGTGGCTGGTCAAACCCAGCGCCGAGAGCTGCCGCAGGCCGTACTCGAAACCGCACACCGCGACCGAGGCCGTCCCGAACCCGTACCGGGCGCCTTCCCGCAGCGGCTGCTCCACCCAGCGGGTGACCACCGAGCGGGAGAAGTGGCCGTGGCTGACGAACACCACATCCCTCTCGACCATGTTCTCCAGCGCGTGCGATACCGCCTGATCGGCGCGCATGCTGACCTGGTCCACGCTCTCGCCGCCGGGGCAGCCGTAGGTCCACAGCAGCCAGCCGGGGGTGTCGGTGCGGATCTGGTGGGTGGTCAGGCCCTCGTAGTCGCCGTAATTCCATTCGGACAGCAGCGGAGACACCTCGTCGACGGTCAGCCCGGCCAGCTCGGCGGTTTCCAGCGCGCGTTTGCGCGGGCTGCTGATCACCAGCGGATTGTCGAGTCCGAGGTGGTCGAGTGTGAGGGCGGCCAGTTTGGCCTGCTCGCGTCCCTGCTCGGTGAGGCCGATATCGGTCGTGCTGGTGTGCTGGCCACTCTTGGACCATTCGGTTTCGCCGTGCCGAAGCAGGACCAGCCGATGCGTTCCGACGCTCACGCTGACTGATTCTGCCCGATGACCAGGCGCGCCGTAACAGCCGGGACGCAACGGCGGTGAACCTGCAAGGATGGTCACCGTGACCCGAGTATTGGCGGTGGCCAACCAGAAGGGTGGGGTGGCCAAGACAACCACGGTCGCATCTCTGGGGGCGGCGTTCGTTGATGCGGGCAAGCGTGTCCTGCTCATCGATCTCGACCCGCAGGGCTGTCTGACCTTCTCGCTGGGCACCGATCCGGACAAACTTCCGGTGTCGGTGCACGAGGTGCTGCTCGGCGATGTCGAGCCCAGCGCCGCGCTGGTGGAGACGGCCGAGGGCATGACGCTGCTGCCGGCCAACATCGACCTGGCCGGCGCTGAGGCGATGCTGCTGATGCGGGCCGGCCGCGAGTACGCCCTGAAGCGCGCGCTGGACAAGCTCGACCAGTTCGACGTGGTGATCATCGACTGTCCGCCCTCGTTGGGTGTGCTGACCCT
Organism: Mycobacterium sp. BK086; assembly: GCA_004362315.1. Lineage (GTDB taxonomy): Bacteria > Actinomycetota > Actinomycetes > Mycobacteriales > Mycobacteriaceae > Mycobacterium. Next base: position 1,580,416 of record SNWL01000003.1, on the reverse strand, counting down.
CAACGGGCTGACCGCCGCCGACGAGGTGATCGTGCCGCTGCAGTGCGAGACGCTGGCGCACCGCGGCGTCGGCCAGTTCCTGCGCACCGTGGACGACGTGCAGCAGATCACCAACCCGAACCTGAAGCTGCTCGGCGCGCTGCCCACGCTCTACGACTCGCGCACCACGCACAGCCGCGATGTGCTCCTGGACGTCGCCGACCGCTACAACCTGCCGGTGCTGGCGCCGCCGATCCCGCGGACGGTGCGCTTCGCCGAGGCCAGTGCGTCCGGGTCGTCGGTGTTGGCGGGCCGAAAGAGCAAGGGCGGCACGGCTTATCGCGAACTGGCGAAGTCGTTGCTGAAGCACTGGAAGTCCGGCAAGGAATTGCCGACCTTCACCCCTGAGGTCTAGGGGCCGAAGGCGGCCAGCGTTTGACCGCGCTGCTCGATCACCTTCGAGTCGGTGACGGTGGGGACCACCGGTCCTGAGCCGTCCGGGTGGGTGATGGCGATGACGCGCTCGTTGGCGCCCTTGGCTGGGTCGTACACCCCCAGGCCGTTGGTCAGCGGAATGAGCAACTTGCCGGCCATCATCGCGCCCGGGCCCAGCGGGCCCACCGCGGCGGACGCCTCGATGGTGTAGCGATAGGACAGCCGGGAGTCGAAGACCTCCACGCTGTCACCGGTCCACCAGGTGAACATGTCGCCGGCCTTGGTGACGGCCTGGGCCGAATTGGCAAGCACCGGAGGCTTTTTCAGCAATGTGCTGGCGATCTTGGTGCCGGTGTCGTCGTAGACGGCGATCTCGGGCTGCGGCGCGGGCAGGTAGACCGCGGTCGTCGTGCCCGCCACGGCAAGCACCCGCGCCTCGGAATCGGCACTCACGCCGGGCAGTGGCACGTTCTTGGTGTCGGGTTCGTCTTCCTCTTTGGCCGGTTTGAGCAGTGTCAGGCGCAGATCCTTCTGATCCCGGCAGGCTTCCAGCACCGACACCGCTTCGTCGCTGGCGGCCGCCGACATCAGGGTGCAGCCGGTGCCGACGCCTTGATTGACCGGCTTGACTCTGGCGTCGATCTCGCCGTAGGACAGCATCCGCACCAGGTCCGAGCGCCACAGTTCCAGCCGGGTAGGGCCGGCCGAGAGGACAGCGCTGCCGTTGGAGCTGAGCACCACTCGCTTGTCGGCGTAGGACGTGCGGGTCGGGCCGCGGCGGCCGGTACCGCCGTTGATGCCGCTGACCTGACCGCAGCCCCGAACGTCGGGGTACACCGCGACGGCGAGGTCGTAGACGTAGGACACTCCGCACAGGTCGGTGTCGCGGGCATAGGTCCAGCGGACCTGTCCGGTCTGCGGGTCGCGGCCCTCCACCGTCGTCCCGTCCCCGGTCAACACGGTGCCGCCGACCACGATCGGGCTCAGCGTGCGCGGGCTGGCCGCCGTCCACAGCTGATGCAGCGTGTCGGGAACCACCCGTGCCGGAACCGGATTCGGCGGCGGCGAGGTGGCCGGCCGGCTGATCGTGGCCCGCGCCGAGCTGTTCCACCAGAACAGGCCGGCGATGACAGCCACGACAAGCGCGATCGTCGCCGCCGCGATGAGATCGCTCTTGGTGCGGCGCTCGGGTCTGACCATCTAGGCGACGATAGCGGTCGTCAGCTTGCTGTTGCCGGGGCCTCGGCGGCGGGGCGCGGCCGACGCCGGCGCCGGCGCTTGCGAGCCGGGCTGTCGTCGCCGCCGTCGGTGGCCGCAGGCTTGTCGGCAGCGGGCGAATCCGCCGCGGTCTCGACGTGTCCACTGGCTCCAGCACCGCCACGGGTGCGACGACGAGACCGGTTGCGGCTCGGCCGTTCCCGGTTGGAGTCCGTCGAGCTGATCCGCGTCCCGTCCTGCTTCTTGGCGGCCTGCGCCGACTTGCGCGGGCCACCGATCGAGCCGCCGGCGTCGGTCGGGATGCTCAGTTCCTCGTAGAGATGCGGTGAGCTGGAGTAGGTCTCCGCGGGGTCGGGGCACTCGAGCTTGAGCGCCTTGTCGATCATCGACCAGCGTTCGAGCTCGTCCCAGTCGACGAGGGTGATCGCGATGCCCGTCTTGCCGGCCCGGCCGGTGCGCCCGATGCGGTGCACGTAGGCCTGCTCGTCCTCGGGGATCTGGTAGTTGATGACGTGGGTGATGTCGTCGATGTCGATACCGCGGGCGGCCACGTCGGTCGCGACCAGCACGTCGATATCACCGGTACGGAACGCCTTGAGCGCCTTCTCGCGGGCGATCTGGCCCAGGTCGCCGTGCACGGCACCGACCTTGAAGCCGCGCTCACCGAGCTCGTCGGACACCTTCTGCGCGGTGCGCTTGGTGCGAGTGAAAATCATCGTCGCGCCGCGGCCCTGCGCCTGCAGGATGCGGCTGACCATCTCGACCTTGTCCAGCGCATGGGCGCGGTAGACGAACTGCTCGGTGGTGTCGTGGGTGGCTGCGCCCTGCACGCCCTCGGCCCGGATGTGGGTGGGCTGGTTCATGAACGTGCGGGCCAGCGTGATGATCGGGTCCGGCATGGTCGCCGAGAACAGCATGGCCTGGCGCTTCTCGGGGAGCTGCTTGAGGATGCGCTCGATATCGGGCAAGAAGCCCAGGTCGAGCATCTCGTCGGCCTCGTCGAGCACCAGCACCGACAGTCCGCCGAGCTGGAGGTGACCCTGCTGGGCCAGGTCGAGCAGCCGGCCGGGGGTGCCGACGACGACGTCGACGCCCTTCTGCAGCGCCTCGATCTGCGGCTCGTAGGGGCGCCCGCCGTAGATCGCGGTGACGGTCAGCTTGCGGGACTCGTCGGCCTGGAGGTACTTCGACGCGGCGACGAGGTCACCGTGCACCTGCAGGCAGAGCTCGCGGGTCGGTACCACGACCAGCGCGCGCGGAATGCTGGTCAGCGGGCGCGTGGTGTCGGTGGTGATCCGGTGCAGCAGCGGTACGCCGAAGGCCAGGGTCTTGCCCATGCCGGTGCGGGCCTGACCGATGAGGTCGTCGCCGGCCAGCGCCATCGGCAGGGTCTGTTCCTGGATGGCGAAGGCGTGTTCCTTGCCTTCTTCCGCGAGGGCGCGGACGATCTCGTCACGCACTCCGAGCTGGGCAAAGGACAGATGGGGGTGTGTTGTCAGTGGTGTCATGTGGTGGCGTTGTGCCTTCCGATGTCGTTCCTCGTTGCTGTGTCCAGCGCGCACGAGTTCTGACTTCGGAATGGAGTCGGCGTCAAGAGATTCGATGCCGATTCGCCGGGCCCCGCACTGAGGGAGGCGGGCCCACTGCGTGCACGCACATTTCCTTGACCGCGCCTCACGGCGCATGTCAGGTTCCATTGTAGCTGGTCGCGCTTGCCGAGACTGATCGCAGCCCCAGCCGCGACTACAGTGTCGGCCATGACCGCCCCGCAACCCGCCGCCGGATCTGCCGCGCGCATCTCCGCCGATCACCCCGGCGTCAACGAGTTGTTCGCGCTGCTGGCCTACGGCGAGGTCGCGGCGTTCTACCGGCTCACCGACGAGGCACGGATGGCGCCGAACCTGCTGGGCCGGATCAACATGGCCAGCATGGCGGCCGCCGAGATGGCCCACTACGAGCTGCTACACGACGCTCTTGAGGCCCGCGGCGTCGACGTCGTCCCGGCGATGTCGCGCCACGCCTCGGCGCTGGAGAACTACCACCGGCTGACCACGCCGAGCACCTGGCTCGAGGCTCTGGTCAAGACGTACGTCGGCGATGCGCTGGCGGCCGATTTCTATCTGGAGATCGCCGACGTGCTGCCCGACGAGGTGGCCTCGGTGGTGCGTGGGGTGCTCTCCGAGACGGGCCACTCGCAGTTCGTGGTCGCCGAGGTGCGGGCGGCGGTGACCACCAGCGGGCGGCAGCGCAGCCGGCTGGCGCTGTGGTCGCGCCGGCTGCTCGGTGAGGCGATCACCCAGGCCCAATACGTGCTGGCCGAGCACGACGAACTCGTCGACCTGGTGTTGGCCGGTCCGGGTGGGCTGGGTCAGGTGGCCGACTTCTTCGACCGGCTGCAGCGCACGCACGACGACCGGATGCGCCAGCTCGGGCTCGCTTAGCGGTTACAGGTCGCCGAGATCATGTTGTCGGTCTGGGCCGCGACGGTCGCGCCGCCGGCGTCGGTGATCCAGCAGTTCAGCTGACTTCCGTTGCTGCTGGCCGTGACGTAGTTGACCGGCACGGTCGGGACGACAGTCAGTCGCCACGGCAGCGACGCGTTCTCGACCGTGCGCAACGCGCCGGTCTCGTCGGCGTAGGTGATGGTCACCGAATCGTCGGGCCGCTGGTTGCCGGCGACGGTGTAGACGACCAAGGCGGAATCGACGGTGGTCTGGGCCATCGGTGCGGCGGCCGGGGCGGTGGTCGGGGGGAGCATGACCGGTGTCTCCACCGGAAGGCCGGGGACGGTGACGGTGACCGGAGCGAGCGGCGGGGTCGAGGTGCGTGGGCCGGGGATGGCCACCACGGTGCGGGTCGGTGTCGTGCCGCCGAACTCCGGCGTCGTGGAGGCGGCGTCGCCGGTGCGCACGACGTACGTCGTCGCGGTGGCGGCGACGAGCACGCCCGCGGTGGTCAGCGCCACCCGCGGCCACTGGACCAGCCGGCGTCGGCGCTTGGTGTCGCTCACGAGGCAAGGTTATGGACGCGCAAGCCTCGAAGCGGCGCGCCGCGCCTGTCCGTTGCCATGCTGTTATCCCAGCTTGATGCCCTATTCGCTCACCGCGAACGGCTGGCCTCAACCGGGTCGGCGGGCGTCCACTAGCCTTCTGGGGAAGACGCGCACACGACGCAGACAAGAGAGAAGGGGCCAGCGTGGAGGTCAAGATCGGTGTCACGGACAGCCCGCGTGAGCTCGTGTTCCAGAGCTCCCAGACGCCTGCAGAGGTGGAAGAGCTGGTGACCTCGGCGTTCTCGAAGGGTGGCTCGGACGTGCTGAGCCTGACCGACGACAAGGGCCGCCGCTTCCTGGTGCAGACCGCCAAGATCAGCTACGTCGAGATCGGTGTCGCCGACGTGCGCCGGGTTGGTTTCGGGATCGCCGCGGGACCCGCAGGCGCTTAAGCCCTAACGCCGTCAGCCGCGCGTCAGCGGGACGTGTGACAGGCCGCCCCAGGCGAACTGCACCGTCCCGTCGACCGCGGCCTCTTTGGACACCGGACGGTCGGCGTGCAGCCAGTACCGCGCGCTGTCCACGCTGATGGCCACCAGGCCGACCGCGATCATCCGGGCGCGGTGCGGATCGAGCCCGGAATCCCGGCTGATCAGGTCGAACACCGCATCGGTGCACGATTCGGTAGCCACCTTGACCTGGGATGAGACCTGCGGCTCGGTGATGTAGTCGTTCTCGAAGATCAGCCGGTAACCCTGGCCGTCGTGCTCGATGAAATCGAAGAAGGCCTGGACCGCCGCGCGCAGCCGTTGCCGGTTGTCGGTGGTGGTGCGCAGGGCTTGGCGCACACCGGACACCAGATTTTCGACGTGCCGGTTCAAGACCGCCAGATACAGCTCAAGCTTGCTTGAGAAGTGTTGGTAGAGAACGGGTTTGCTCACACCCGCGCGATCGGCGATCTCGTCCATGCCTGCGGCGTGATAGCCGCGGTCGACGAAGACTTCGCTGGCCGCGACCAGCAGTTGGCCCCGTCGCTCGTCGCGGGGAAGACGGCTGCCACGCCGAGGGGCGGTGGCAGGACGGTCGCCATTGGCCGTTCGAGCGGACTTCCGCTCGGCCGCGTTGGCGAGATCGCTCATCGGGTCCTCAATCTGTGTGTGGCTGGGCAGCATTACCCCCGCGCTCGCAGCCCCGTTGAACTGACATTACTACCCGCTACTGGTTACTGGCCCGTAGCGCGCGCGGGGAAGGCACGGGCGCGCCGGGAGTCTCGCATACGGCTGTTGTGCCATCCTGGGTCGGTGACCTACGACCCGGGGCACCGCGGCGGCGGTCGTGTGCCTGTGTTGCGCAACGAGTGGCGTGAGCCGCTGCGCGCGCTGCGGGACCCGTTGGCCGAAGAGCACGGCAGGGTCAGATCCAACCGTGATCAGCGTCGTCAATGGCGCAAACAGAGCTGGTTGGGCCGATTCATCTCGACCTACGGCTGGCGCGCGTATGCGCTACCGGTGCTCGTGGTGGTCACCGGAGTGGTGCTGTATCAGACCATCACCGGAACGGCGGCTCCGGCCACCGAACCCACCGTCGCGCACGGCGGTGTCGAAGGCCCGCCGACGATCGGGTCGAGTGGTACGGCGATCATCGGCGCGCCGCCGCGCGGGCTGACCGAATTCGACGCGAACCTGCCGACCGGGATCCTGCCCGAAGGTGGGGCGTTCACCGAGGCGGGCGCCAAGACGTGGCACGTTGTGCCGGGCACCACGCCCAAGGTCGGTGAGGGCACCGCCAAGACGTTCACCTACACCGTCGAGATCGAGGACGGCGTCGACACCGGGTCCTTCGGCGGTGACGAGGGGTTTGCCCGGATGGTCACCGAGACGCTGGGCAATCCGAAGAGCTGGATTCACAATCCGCAGTTCGCCTTCGAGCGGATCGATGACAGCAGCCCCGGCGTCAAACCGGATTTCCGGGTGTCGCTGACATCACCGATGACGGTGCGGGAGGGCTGCGGCTACGAGATCCCGCTGGAGTCGTCCTGCTACAACCCGGCCTACGGCCCCGACGCTCAGCCGCGGGTGTTCATCAACGAATCCCGTTGGGTGCGCGGCGCGGTGCCGTTCCAGGGCGATATCGGCTCGTACCGGCAGTACCTGATCAACCACGAGGTGGGCCACGCGATCGGCTACCAGCATCACGAGCCGTGCGACGAGAACGGCGGACTGGCGCCGGTGATGATGCAGCAGACGTTCTCGACGGCCGACAACGACGCGTCGAAGTTCGACCCGGAGTACGTCAAACCGGACGGGAAGACCTGCCGGTTCAACTCGTGGCCATATCCGATCGCCTGAGCGCGTAGGTCTCGCGGAAGCATTCGCGGCTGTTTGCCGTTGGTCTGACCACCTGCTGAGATGGATGGTGAACGTCCGTCCGGCTCGTATTGATTGAAGCCGAGAGCGAGGAGTGCCGGTGTCTTCGTTGCCGCCGCTGGTCGAGCCCGCCGCCGAGCTCACTCGTGACGAGGTGGCGCGCTACAGCCGCCACCTGATCATCCCGGACCTGGGCGTGGACGGGCAGAAGCGTCTGAAGAACGCCAAGGTCCTTGTCATCGGCGCCGGCGGACTGGGCTCGCCCACGCTGCTGTACCTGGCCGCGGCAGGTGTCGGCACGATCGGCATCGTCGAGTTCGACGTCGTCGACGAATCCAATCTGCAGCGCCAGATCATCCACGGCCAGTCCGATATCGGGCGGTCCAAGGCCGAAAGTGCCCGCGATTCCATCCTTGAAGTCAACCCGCTGGTCACCGTGCGCCTGCACGAGCTGCGGCTGGCGCCCGACAACGCGGTGCAGCTGTTCGAGCGGTACGACCTGATCCTGGACGGCACCGACAACTTCGCCACCCGCTACCTGGTCAACGATGCCGCGGTGCTGGCGCACAAGCCCTACGTGTGGGGCTCGATCTACCGCTTCGAAGGCCAGGCCTCGGTGTTCTGGGAGGACGCGCCGGCCGATGAGGACGGCAACGAGCGCAGCCTCAACTATCGCGATCTCTATCCCGAACCGCCGCCGCCTGGCATGGTGCCGTCCTGCGCCGAGGGTGGCGTCCTGGGCATCCTGTGCGCCTCGATCGCGTCGATCATGGGCACCGAGGCCGTCAAGCTGATCACCGGGATCGGCGAGACCCTGCTGGGCCGGCTGATGATCTACGACGCACTCGACATGACGTATCGGACCATCCGGATCCGCAAGGATCCCGAAACGCCGAAGATCACCGAACTCATCGACTACGAGTCGTTCTGCGGGGTGGTGTCCGAGGCTGTCGCCGACGCCGCGCAGGATTCGACGGTCACCCCGCGCGAGCTACGTGAGCTGCTGGATTCCGGCAAAAAGCTGGTCCTGATCGACGTCCGCGAGCCGGTGGAGTGGGAGATCAACCACATCACCGGCGCCGAACTGATCCCGAAATCGGTGATCGAATCAGGGGAAGGCCTGACCAAGTTGCCGCACGACCGGGTCCCGGTGCTCTACTGCAAGACCGGCGTGCGTTCGGCCGAGGCGCTGGCCCTTGTGAAGAAAGCCGGTTTTTCTGATGCATTGCACCTGCAGGGCGGGATTGTGGCCTGGGCGAAGCAAATCGATCCCGACATGGTCATGTACTGACAGCTACTTTGCGTCGCGACAATTTAGGCTGTCGGGGTGGACGGGGTGACTGATGAACGCCCGCCTGATCATGTTCTGGCGACCTTCGGGCTGAAGGGCCAGGATCCTGAACCGCTCGGTGCGGGCTGGGAAGGCGGCTTCAAGTGCGGCGAGGTAGTGCTGTCGGTGATTGCCGACCACGCCAGGGCCGCGTGGTCGGCGAAGGCCCGCGAGACGTTGTTCATCGACGGGGTGCGGCTGGCCCGCCCGGTCCGTTCGACTGACGGCCGCTACGTGGTGTCGGGTTGGCGGGCAGACACATTCGTCGCCGGTACGCCCGAACCCCGCCACGACGAGGTCGTCTCGGCCGGGGTGCGGCTGCATGAGGCCACCGCCAAGCTGGAACGGCCGCGATTTCTGACCCAGGCGCCGGTGGCACCGTGGAGCGACGTCGACGTGTTCATCGCCGCGGACCGGGCCGCCTGGGAGGACCGTCCGCTGCATTCGCTGCCGCCCGGGGCGATGGTGGCGCCCGGAACTGCCGACGGCGAGCGATCGGTGGACCTGATCAATCAGCTGGCCGGGTTGCGGAAGCCGACCAAGAGTCCCAATCAGCTGGTGCACGGCGACTTGTACGGCACCGTCCTGTTCGCCGGGACGGCCGCGCCGGGTATCACCGACATCACGCCCTATTGGCGGCCGGCGTCGTGGGCGGCCGGGGTGGTCGTGGTCGACGCTTTGGCCTGGGGTGAGGCCGACGATGGTTTGATCGAGCGCTGGGATGCTCTGCCGGAGTGGCCGCAGATGTTGTTGCGCGCTTTGATGTTCCGGCTCGCTGTGCATGCCCTGCATCCACGTTCGACGGCGGCCGCGTTCCCCGGTCTGGCGCGCACCGCCGCGCTGATCAGGCTGGTTCTCTAGGCTCCAGTTCTGCGCCGAAACCGACGTTTGGGCGGGAAAGTGCGAGAACGGCGCAACATAACGTCGATCTCGGCGCGCCCGGAAACCCTTGGTGCTCTAGAACTCGTGCCGGTCTTGGGCCAGGTTCACCCGGCCGTCCTTGGCCAGTACCCCTTCGGCCCGTAGGAGTTCGAGCTGGCGTGTCGTCAGATGGGCGGCCGGGCGGCCGGACGCGGTGATGACCCGATGCCATGGCAAATCCGAGGAGTCGGTGCGCATGATCCAGCCGACGATGCGCGGGCTGGAAAGCTTTGCCGCCCTTGCGATGTCACCGTAGGTGGCGACCCGGCCGGCCGGTATCGAGGCGACCAGCCCGCGCACCTGCTCGACCTGGTCATCGGTGACCGGCGCCATCGCTAATTCGCTCCGAGGAGATCGCGGATGACCTTGGCGGTCTCCTGCGGTTTGGCATGCGGAACCATGTGCTGACAGGCGAAGTCGACGAGGGTGAAGTCCGCGCCCAGCCGTGTCGACAGCCCGTCGAGAAGTTCGTCGCTGACGTAGGGCGGGTCCGTCCACTGCGCCCGCACCAGGGTTGTCGGAGTTCCGGTGCGCGGCAGCACAATATCGCGGGCCAGCTCGCTCCAGTACGACATCATCGCGGGCACGCAGATCCGCCAGCCGAAGCGACCGCTGGGCAGTGCGATGAGATGCTCATCGAGATCCTCGTCGAGTTCGGCAGGATCGACGTCGGCCCACGAACCGGTGAACTTCTCGGTGCGGGCCTGCTCCCGATCGGGGTAGTCCGGCGATGCCAGCATGGACTCGGAGATCTCGTACATCCATTGGCCGTCCAGGCCGATCGCCGGGTCCAGCAGCACCAGCCCGGACACCAGGTCGGGGCATGCCGCCGCGAGATTGAGGGCGATCGCGCCGCCGAAGGAATGTCCCACCACCACAACGGGGCCGTCGGCGTCGTTCTCCACCAGCGTGGCCAATGCGGTGATGTTGGCCTCGATCGTCCACGGCGCCGCATACGACGAGCGGCCGTGCCCGATCAGATCGGGTGCGGCCACGGTGAATTCGGACAGGTGCTCGTCGGCCAGCCTGCGCCACCGGTAGCCGTGGCCGGTCAGGCCGTGGATGGCCAGCACCTGAACGGGGCCGGCCGGACCGAAGCGGTGGACGTGAAGATCGTGGGTCACGGGGGCCATGCTGCCACTTCTGCCTTTTGTCGGTGGTGCGTGGTGACATGACTGCCATGACGACCGCCCTGCTTGCCCCGGTGACCGAGCCTGCCGATGTGCTGCGCCCGGAGCTGCGCGGCACGGTGCGCGTCGTCGGCGGGCCGGGGACCGGCAAGACGAGCCTGCTGGTGGCGGCGGCCGCCGCGCACATCGCTGCCGGACGGGACCCGGAATCGGTTCTGCTGCTGACGGGTTCGGGTCGGCTCGCGGCTGCCACCCGCGCGACGCTCACCGCCACTTTGCTCGCGGCGCGCTCGGCCGAGCCGTGCCGGGCGGTGGTGCGCGAACCGCTGGTCCGCTCGCTGCACAGCTATGCGTTCGCGGTGCTGCGGCAGGCCGCTGCCCGCGCAGGTGATCCGCCGCCTCGGCTGGTCACCGGGGCCGAGCAGGACGGCATCATTCGCGAGCTGCTCGCGGGCGATCTCGAGGACGGCGACGCGTCGGCATCACGCTGGCCGCAGGTGCTGCGCCCCGCACTGACCACCGCCGGGTTCGCCACCGAACTGCGCGACCTGCTGGCCCGCTGCGCCGAGCGCGGAGTGGACCCGCTGGCGCTGCAACGCATCGGCCGGCTGTCCGGACGGCCCGAGTGGGCCGCAGCGGGCCGGTTCGCGCAGCAATACGAACAGGTGATGCTGCTGCGCGCGGCCGTCGGCACCGCGGCGCCGCAGGCCACCGTGCCCGCGCTGGGCGCTGCCGAGTTGGTCGGCGCGGCGCTCGAGGCGCTGGCCTCCGACGCCGAGCTGCTGGCCGCCGAGCGCTCGCGGGTACGCCTGCTGCTCGTCGACGATGCCCAGCACCTCGATCCGCAGGCGGCGCGGCTGGTCCGGGTGCTGGCCGCCGGCGCCGAGCTGACCCTGCTGGCCGGTGACCCCAATCAGGCGGTCTTCGGTTTCCGCGGTGCCGACCCGGCGATGCTGACCGCGTCCGACACCCCGATGGTCGAGCTCGCCCGGTCGCACCGGTGCGCGCCGGCGGTGGCCGCCGCGATCAGTGGGGTCGCCGCGGGGCTGCCCGGCAACAGTGCCTGGCGCAATCTGGCGGGCAACACCGACGACGACGGATCGGTGCAGGTTCGCGTGGCGGGCTCGGCGCACGCCGAGGCGGCGTTGATCGCCGACACGCTGCGCCGGGCGCATCTCGTCGACGGGGTGCCGTGGTCGCAGCTGGCGGTGATCGTTCGCTCGCCGTCGGCCGCCGCGGCCCTGCCCAGGGCGCTGGCGGGTGCCGGTGTGCCGGTCGCCGCGGCGCAGCTGGCAGGGTCCATCGCCGACCAGCCCGCGGCGCAGGCGCTGCTGCTGGTCCTGGCGGCGACCGCCGACGGCCTCGATGCTCAGCAGGCGGTGTCCCTGCTGACCGGTCCGATCGGCAGAGTCGACCCGGTGACGCTGCGGCAGTTGCGTCGTGCGCTGCGCCGCAACGCCTCTGGTGACTTCGGCGAGCAACTCGTCGCGGCGCTGACCACCGGCCCGGTGGATCTGCCTGCGACGCTCGCTCGCCCGGTCAACCGAGTGCGGGCGGTGCTGACGGCGGCCGGCCGCGGGCACCGCCGGCACCGCGACCCGCGCTACACACTGTGGCAGGCCTGGGAGCGCAGCGCGCTGCAGCGGCGCTGGCTGTCCGCGGCCGAGCGCGGCGGCACCGAAGGCGCACTGGCCGATCGCAACCTCGAAGCCGTCACCGCGTTGTTCGACATCGCCGACGACTACGTCTCCCGCACCACCGGCGCGTCTCTGAGCGGTCTGCTCGATCATGTTGCGGGGCTGCAACTCCCGCCGGTCAGCAGTGACGGTCATGTCACCGAGACTGTCGCCGTGCTGAGCCCGCACGCGGCACTGGACCGCGACTGGGACCTGGTCGTCATCGCCGGGCTGCAGGATGGTTTGTGGCCCAACACCACACCGCGAGGTGGGGTGCTGGGCACCCAGCGGCTGCTCGACGTGCTCGATGGGCTGGGGGATGACGTCTCGGCTCGCGCCCCGCTGCTCGCCGAGGAGCGCAGGCTGCTGATCGCCGCGATGGGCCGCGCGCGGCGCGGCCTGCTGGTCACCGCCGTCGACAGCGACGCCGGCGACGGCGCTTCGCTGCCGTCGCCGTTCGTCGCTGAGATCGCCGGCTACACGTCCGCGGATGTACAGCCTGCTGCGCCGGCCGTCGCGCCGCCGGTGCTCGCACCGGCGGCGGTCGTCGGCCGGCTGCGCGCGGTCGTCTGCGCCCCGGCCGGCGCGGTCACCGACGGTGAACGTGGCACGGCCGCACAACAATTGGCGCGACTGGCAGCCGACGGCGTCGCGGGTGCCGACCCGTCGCAGTGGTACGGCATGACGACCGTCAGCACGGCGGAGCCGCTATGGAGCGGTGACGAGCACACCGTCACCCTCAGCCCGTCGACACTGCAGACGCTGACCGACTGCCCGCTGCGCTGGCTGGCCGAACGTCACGGCGGCTCCGACCGCCGCGACCTGCGCTCGACCCTCGGCTCGGTGGTGCATGCGCTGATCGCCGATTCGACGATCAGCGAGGAGCGGTTGTTCGCGCGGCTGGAAACCCTCTGGAGCACATTGCCCTTCGATTCGCCGTGGTACGCCGCCAACGAACTGGACCGGCACCGGGCCATGCTCGCGACGTTCGTGGCGTGGCGCGCGGCCACTCGTCACGAGCTGACCGAGATCGGCACCGAGATCGACGTCGACGGGGCGATCGCCGCCCCCGGGCAGGACCTGCCCGGGGTGCGGGTGCGCGGCCGGGTCGACCGGCTGGAGCGCGACGCCGAGGGCCGGCTGGTGATCGTCGACGTCAAGACCGGCAAGAGTCCGGTGACCAAGGATGCGGCGCAGCGGCACGCCCAGCTCGGCCTCTACCAGTTGGCCGTCACCGAGGGCGCGCTCGCCGACGGCGATCGCCCCGGTGGTGGGCGGCTGGTGTATGTGGCCAAGCCGAACGCGTCGGGTGCCACCGAGCGCGAGCAGTCCCCGCTGACTCCCGAGAGCACCGACGAGTGGCGACAGACTGTGCAGCAGGCCGCGGGTGCGACCGCCGGCCCACAGTTCCTCGCCCGGGTCAACGACGGCTGCGCGCACTGCCCGATGCGTGCCGGCTGCCCCGCGCACACCTCGGCGCGAACGGAACAGTCATGACCTACAGTCCCACGGAACTGGCTGCAGCCCTTGGCCTTCCGACTCCCACCGACGAGCAGGCCGCCGTCATCGCCGCCCCGCCCGGCCCACTGGTGGTGATCGCCGGCGCCGGTGCGGGCAAGACCGAGACCATGGCCGCACGGGTGGTGTGGTTGGTGGCCAACGGATTCGCCGATCCGGGGCAGGTGCTCGGCCTGACCTTCACCCGTAAGGCGGCCGGCCAGCTGTTGCGCCGGGTGCGTTCCCGGCTGGCCCGCCTGGCCGGCCACCTCGGCGGGTCGGCGCAGCAGGGCGCCCCGACGGTCAGCACCTATCACGCCTTCGCCGGCACACTGCTGCGCGAGTTCGGGCCGCTGCTCCCGGTGGAGCCCGATGCCCGGCTGCTGAGCGAAACCGAGCTGTGGCAGCTGGCTTTCGAGGTGGTCAGCGGCTATCCGGGGCCGTTGGACACCGAGAAGGATCCCGCGGGCGTCACCGCGATGGTGCTGAAGCTGTCCGGCGAGCTGGCCGAGCATCTGGTCGACACCGACCAATTGCTGGACACCCACGTCGAACTCGAACGCCTGGTGCACCATCTGCCTGCCGGGCGCTACCAGCGCGACCGCGGCCCCAGCCAGTGGCTGCTGGCGATGCTGGCCACCCAGACCGAACGCACCGCCCTGGTGCCGCTGATCGACGCGCTGCATGCCCGGATGCGGGCCGACAAGGTGATGGACTTCGGGTCGCAGATGTCGGCGGCGGCACGCCTGGCCTCCTCGTGCCCGCAGGTGGGGGCGCAGCTGCGCGACCGGTTCCGGGTGGTCCTGCTCGACGAATACCAAGACACCGGCCATGCTCAGCGGATCGCGCTGTCCTCGCTGTTCGGTGAAGGCGCTGATGAGGGCCTGGCGCTCACCGCGGTCGGGGACCCGATCCAGTCCATCTACGGCTGGCGCGGAGCGTCGGCCACCAACCTGCCGCGTTTCACCACCGACTTCCCCCAAGCCGACGGCTCACCCGCGCCGACCCTCGAGCTGCGGACCAGCTGGCGCAATCCGCCGAGCACGTTGCACATCGCCAATGCCGTGTCGGCCGAAGCACGCCGCCGGTCGGTGGCGGTCCGCGCGCTGCGCGCGCGGCCCGGCGCCGACCCCGGCACGGTGCGCTGCGCCCTGCTCAATGACGTTGCCGCCGAGCGGGAATGGATCGCCGACCACATCGCGCAGCGCTATGCGGCGGCCGATGACCAACCGCCGACCGCCGCGGTGTTGGTGCGGCGCAACGCCGATGCCGGTCCGATCGCGGAGGCGCTGGCCATTCGCGGGGTGCCGGTCGAAGTGGTCGGGCTGGCCGGGCTGCTGTCCATCCCCGAGGTCGCCGACGTGGTGGCGATGGTGCGCCTGGTCGCCGACCCGGCCGGCGGGGCGGCGGCCATGCGGGTGCTGACCGGCCCGCGCTGGCAGCTCGGCGCGCGCGACCTCGCGGCGCTCTGGCGCCGCGCGGTCGCGCTCGACGGGGCGCGGCCGGCGGCGGCGAGCGCCGAGCAGATCATCGCCGCGGCCGGACCCGACGCGGACACCGCGAGCCTGGCTGACGCGCTGGCCGATCCGGGCGCCGCGGCCGCATACTCACCAGAAGGTCGCCAGAGAATCACCGACCTCGCCGGTGAACTGGCAAGGCTGCGAACATTTTTGGGCCACCCGGTCACCGAGCTCGTCGGCGAGGTGCGTCGTGCGCTCGGGGTCGATGTGGAGGTGCGGGCTGCTCGGCCGGTGATCGCAGGATGGGCCGGTGCCGAGCACCTGGACCGATTCGCCGACGTGGTGGCCGACTACGCGGCCCGCCCGCAGGCGTCCGCCGACGGTCTGCTGGCCTACCTGGACGCAGCCGAAACAGTGGAGAACGGACTGGCCCCCGCCGAGGTCAGCGTGGCGGCCGGGCGGGTGCAGGTGTTGACCGTGCACTCCGCCAAGGGGCTGGAGTGGCAGGTGGTTGCTGTTCCGCACCTGTCCGCCAGGGTTTTTCCGTCCACCGCCGCCAAGCGCAGCTGGTTGACCGATCCTGCCGATTTGCCGCCGCTGCTGCGTGGTGACCGGGCGGCCGAAGGTCTGCACGGGGTTCCGGTGCTCGACACCGCGAAGGTCAACGATCGAAAGGCGTTGTCCGACACGATCATGGCGCACCGCCATCAGCTCGAGCAGCGCCGCCTCGACGAGGAGCGCAGGCTGCTCTACGTCGCGATCACCCGGGCCGAAGACACCCTGTTGCTGTCGGGCCACCACTGGGGCGCCAGCGAAAGCAAACCCCGCGGTCCGTCGGACTTCCTGCTGGAGATCAAGGACATCATCGACGAGGCGGCCGCGGCGGGGGAGCCCTGCGGGGAGGTCGAACTCTGGGCCCCGCCGCCCGCCGAGGGCGAGCGTAACCCGTTGCGCGACAACGTCCGTGAGGCGATCTGGCCGGCCGATCCGCTTGGTCGCGCGCGTGTCGATGTCGAGAATGGCGCCGCATTGGTGCGAGCGGCGCTGAACGGCGAGACTGCCGACGCCGGTGAGGATCCCGAAGGCTGGGTCGCCGACGTCGACGCACTGTTGGCCGAGCGGGCCCGCATTCTCACCCCGCCGCCGGCGCAGCTACCCGGCCAACTGTCGGTCAGCGCGCTGGTCGAACTCGACCGCGACCCGACCGCGCTGCGCCGGCTGACCCGACGGCTGCCGTCCCGGCCGGACCCGCATGCGATCCTGGGCACCGCATTCCACGAGTGGGTGCAGCGGTTCTATGGCGCCGAGCGCCTTTTCGACCTCGACGACCTGCCCGGTGCCGTCGACGGGACCGTCACCGAAACCGAGGAACTCGCGACGCTGCAAGATGCCTTCACTCGATCAGAGTGGGCGGCCCGCACCCCGGTCGACGTCGAGGTGCCGTTCGAGATGGCGATCGGCGACACCGTCGTGCGCGGCCGGATCGACGCGGTGTTCGCCGACCCGGACGGTGGCATGACGGTGGTCGACTGGAAGACCGGCGAACCACCGGCCGACGATGAGGCCAAAAAGCACGCCGCCGTCCAACTCGCGGTCTACCGGCTGGCGTGGGCGGCGATCAAGAACTGCCCGGAGTCAGACATCCGTGCGGCCTTTCACTATGTGCGTCAAGGTGTCACCGTGAGACCGGAAAAGCTCGCCGGCCCAGAGGAATTGGTGGCGCTGTTGCAGCGCGCACCCGCGCCGGGGGAGCCGCTCAAGCTCACTGCGGACGCACATTAACTTGGGATCGGTAGCTCCGGCGGTTTTGTGCACTTACCGCATCGACGCCGCAGGGTGCGGCGCACTTGAGAAAGAGCACACCATGAAGACGAGCCATCGGCGGAAGCGGACCATCGCAGCGGCGGTGACGTCTGTAGGCGTTGCGATCATCGGCATGGGACTTACCGCGGGAACCGCCCAGGCGAGCGTCGACCCGAGCGGGCCCTATTCGTGGTGCCCCGGAGATCCGCCGGTGGAGACCGGAAACAAGCGGACCAACCCCGTGATCTGGGACAACAACGCATGCCACTCGTATTACATCGTCTACCACGGCCAGGGCAACGTCGCCCAGAACATCTGGGATGGCCCGAACCCGCCTGGACCGCCTCCCGGACAGGGCTTCGTTCCGCCGCCGCCGATTCCGGAGGGGTGGTGCTGGGGCTTGTTCTTCCCCTCGCCCTGCCCCTAGGGTCGCAGCGGAACTCCGCGGTTGCGTGCGCGTTGAGTGAGACAACCGAGGAGGTGCCAAGGAGCATGCACCGAGCGAACGACGCCGGTGTTCTCAGCGATCGGCTGCGCGATCTGGTCGGCGCCGAGGCGGCTATGAAGGCCGGGAACATTAGCCGTGATCCAAACGTGGCATCGATGACGCTGAATGAGCTTCAGCGTGAGATCCATGAAACCGCAATGGCATTGGCGGCGGCCCTGGGTGAGGATGCTGCGGCAGGCGATGCGCTTGCCAACGCGGTGAGGGAGGAAATCAGGCTCGCTACCTCGCCCACGAAGCCAAAGAACTACGTCGTAACCGACAGCGCCAAAATAGCGGGCGAGCTGCATCGGCAAGCTGTGGGCGCTTGGTTCGCAACGGGATTCTTCCTGCTGGGAACGGTGCTTTCGCTGGTCAACCACGAATGGGCGGTCGCGAGTGCCCTCGCGGCGGTCGCACTCCTGTGCGTCCTACGTACCCGGGTGGGAATCACACGTCTGCGGGTTGACCGGCCGTCTGGCCAGATCTTTCTTCGCCACCGTGCACGATGGGAGCCAATCGACTTCGCGCAGTACTCACACGCTCGCGGACTCTATGCAGGCTGGCCGATCCGAGTTCCGTCCGTGATCGTTGTCCAGCGTCGGCCTGTCTACCGGTATACGACGGGCACCGTCCATCGTCTTTTTCCACACCGAACCAGAAAGCGGATGGTCTTCCTCATCAATTCGTGCTGGCGCACCGAGGAGGGCCACCTGGTAGCTGCATACGCTATGGACGACCTGATCGAGAATGCCTGCAGGCGTGCGGGTTTCCGAATCGAGCGCATCAAATCAGGGCTCGCGGGATTGCCCGGATGGCTCGGGAAACGCAGGTAAGGCCGTCCGGAGCTTATTTGACGGTGAACGCCCGTTCGACAAACAGCCCGAGATCCGACTCGCTGACGCGCAGCCCCAGCAGGTGGCGCAAGTAGATGGGCGCCAGGATGCAGTCGACGATGACGGTGTAGTCCAATGCGGGTTCGCCGCGTTCGCGGCCGCGGTCGAGCATGTCCTGAAACTGCATCGCCCGCTGAATCAGGAACTCGCGACGCTTCTCGGCGGTCAGGTCACCGGCGCCGATCAATGCCTGCAGGAACGCCAACCGGCCCGGCTGGGTGATCTCGGCGGCGGCGTTGCGGGCGTAGGCAAGCAGATCGCCGCGCAGCGTCCCGGTGTCGGGCACCGGTGAGGTCTCCGACAGTCTCGCCGCCTCGACATCGAGGATGACCGCCTCCAGGCTGCCCCAGCGTCGATAGATGCTCGTCGGATTCACCCCCGCGCGCCGCGCGACGTCGGCCACGGTGAAACCGCCCGGGCCCGCCTCGACCAGCAGTGCGTCCACCGCCTCGTGGACCGCTGCGGCGACCCGGGCGCTGCGCCCACCCGGCCGCCGGCGCACTCCTGGGTCTTCCACCACGCGGCAAGCTTAAAGCATTAACCCTTGCTTTTAGCGCAACGCCGTCGTACCGTCGCTTAAAGCAACTAGAAATGACTTAAGGAGCACCTCATGGAACCGGTCCTCTTCGCCGACGACACTTCGTTCTGGTTCGAAACGCTGCGGGTGCTCGGCGCCGCCACCTACGGCGGAGCCGATATCGGTGAGGTGATCACCACCGCACAGGCGATCACGGCCGGCGACTACGACAGCTGGTACGACCAGTGGCTGGCCGTCGCCGACCGGGTCGCCGCCGAAGCGGAAAAGGCTCATGCGGCAGGGCATCTCGTGAGTGCCAGAGACGGCCTATTGCGGGCCAGCAACTACTACCGGTCCGCCGATTTCTATCTGCACGGCAACCCTGGTGATCCGCGCATCAGCCACGCCTACACCCGTGCTCGGGATTCCTTCAGAGCCGCGGCGGCCCTGTTCGACCCGCCGGTTCTGCCGATCGAGATCCCTTACGAGACAACCGTATTGCACGGCTACTTCTACCCGGCGCACGGCGACAGCAGTAGCGGGCCGAAGCCGACGATCATCATGCACAGCGGGTTCGACGGCACCTGTGAAGAGATGCATTTTCTCGGTGCCGCGGCCGCTCAGGAGCGCGGCTACAACGTCGTCACCTTCGACGGGCCCGGTCAGCCGGCAGCGATGCACTATGACGGTTTGGTCTTCCGGCCCGATTGGGAGAACGTCGTCACGCCCGTCCTCGACTGGACGCTGCAACGGCCCGACGTCGACCCGGACAAGGTCGCGCTGTTCGGTGCGTCGATGGGCGGCGAGCTGGCGCCGAGGGCGGCCGCATTCGAACATCGCCTGGCTGCCTGCATCGCGTTCGACGGTGTGTACGACATGGGCCTGACCGTGACGCGCAACATGCCGGTGCCGCGCGCCGAAGCGGAGGCCGTACTCAGAGCCGAGTCCGCGCCCGAGGTCGACGCGATGATCGACGCGCTGATGGCCACCGACCCGAACATCCGCTGGGCCGCCACCCACGGCCAGTACGTCATGGGCGTCGGCAGCCCGCGGGCGTTCTTCGCCTCGTATCTGGACTACACCCTCGCCGACGGAATCGCCGAACAGATCACCTGCCCGACGCTGGTATGCGAAGCGGCCAGCGACATCTTCTTCGACGGCCAACCCCAGATTCTCTTCGACCACCTCACGTGCCCGAAGACACTGCTGAAGTTCACCGACGCCGAGGGTGCCGGCGCACACTGCCAAGCCGGTGCGGGACGTCTGGCATTCGCCCGCATCTACGACTGGCTGGACGAGACGCTCGCCGGGGTCTAGTACTTCGGAGCGTTGCGCCTGATCGCCAGCGCCTGGGTGATCATCGGGACCTGCAGCGGCAGCCGGGCCAGCGCGACGAGCTTCATCGGCCACGGCTTGTCTTTCCAGAGCCGGACCATGTTGACGTTGGCCGGGAACACCGCCAGATACAACGCGATCGCGAACAGCGCCGCGGCACGCCGGGTCCGCGGCACCAGCAGCATGGCGCCGATTCCGACCTCGGCGACGCCCGAGGCGTAGGTGTAGAACCGCGCGTCGCCGGGCAACTCGGCGGGCACGATGTCGTCGAACGGTTTCGGCGCGGCGAAGTGTCCGACGCCGATGCCGATGAGCATCAGCGCGGCGCGGTAGGCCGGCAGCTGGCTGGCGCGGCTTGCGGGTTCGAGTTCGGTTGTCGTCGTCGGCATGGGTACATAATGCTGGAGTGTTGGCACCCAAGGCGAGAGGGTCGGGCTTGATGACGGAGTCGCGTGGCCAAGGGTAGGTTGCGGCGCAGGCTCGAGGCGATCGACGAGAACCTGGCAGCCAAGCCGGACAGCGCGCTCGTCGACTACCTGCACATCCCGGACAAGTTCGTCAGCCCCGGTCGCCGCATCGGTCGCCGGCTGCTCTACGCCCTGACCGCGCTGTTCGCCGCGGTGGTCATCGTCTATCTCGACCGCGACGGCTACCGCGACGTCCGTGGCGGCGAAATGACCTTCCTGGACTGCCTGTACTACGCCACGGTGTCGCTGTCGACCACCGGCTACGGCGACATCACGCCGTTCACCGAGCAGGCCCGACTGATCAACGTCCTGGTCATCACGCCGCTGCGGGTGGCATTCCTGATCGTGTTGGTCGGTACCACCGTCGAAACCCTGACCACGGCGTCGCGGCAGGCTCTCAAGATTCAGCGTTGGAGGAACAGCGTGCGCAACCACACCGTCGTCATCGGCTACGGGACGAAGGGCAGGACGGCGGTCGCCGCGATGATCGGTGACGGTGTCGCGCCCGCCGACATCGTCGTCGTCGACACCGATCAGCCCTCACTGGACCGGGCCAACGCGGCCGGGCTCGTCACGGTCCGCGGTGACGCCAACAAGTCTGACGTCCTTCGGTTGGCCGGTGCCCAGCACGCCAATTCGATCATCGTGGCCACCAACAGCGATCCGACCGCGGTGCTGGTCACCCTGACCGCGCGGGAGCTGGCCCCGAAGGCCAAGATCATCGCCTCGGTCCGGGAAGCCGAGAACCAGCACCTGCTGCGCCAGTCCGGCGCCGACTCGGTGGTGGTGTCCTCGGAGACCGCGGGCCGCCTGCTCGGCATCGCCACCAGCGCGCCCAGCGTGGTGGAGATGATCGAAGACCTGCTCACCCCGGACGCCGGTTTCGCGATCGCCGAGCGGGAGGTCGAGCACAAAGAGGTCGGCGGTTCCCCGCGGCACCTGCCCGACATCGTGTTGGGCGTGATGCGGGACGGCAAGCTGCTGCGCGTCGACGACCCGACCGTCGACGCGCTGGAGACGACCGACCGGCTGCTCTACGTCCGCACCGCCGGAGAGTGAGCGCGGTGGCCTTCCGACTGCGTAATGTTCCGCTGCTCTCCCGCGTGGGTGCCGACCGTGCCGACCATCTGCGCACCGATATCGACGCCGCGATCGCCGGTTGGGCCGATGCCGCGCTGTTGCGGGTCGACCACCGCAATCAGGTGATGATCGCCGGCGGCCAGGTGGTGCTCGGTTCGGCGGCCAAGCTGGCGGACAAGCCGCCTCGCGACGCGGTGTTCCTGGGCCGGCTGCCGGACGACCGCCATGTGTGGGCGGTGCGGGCCGCGCTGGAAGCCCCCGACGACGGCGGCGAGGCCGAGGTGTCGGACCTGCGCCGGGGCGGCCAGGTGTTCGACGACGTCAGCGCTCAGCTGGTGGCCTCGGCGCTGGCCCTGTTGAACTGGCACGACCAATCCCGGTACAGCCCGCTCGACGGTTCGCCGACAAAGGCGATCAAGGCCGGCTGGTCGCGGGTCAATCCGCTGACCAACCACGAAGAATTTCCCCGCATCGATCCGGCCATCATCGTGTTGATCCACGACGGCCACGACCGTGCGGTGCTGGCCCGCCAGACGGTGTGGCCGCAGCGGCTGTTCTCGTTGCTCGCCGGATTCGTCGAAGCGGGGGAGTCGTTCGAGTCGTGCGTGGTGCGCGAGGTGAACGAAGAGGTCGGGCTGACCGTCACCGACGTCGAATACCTGGGCAGCCAGCCGTGGCCGTTCCCGCGGTCACTGATGGTCGGGTTCCACGCGATCGGAGATCCTGAGCAGGAGTTCGTCTTTCACGACGGCGAGATCGCCGAGGCGGCATGGTTCACCCGCGCCGAGGTTCGTGAGGCACTCGAGCACGGCGACTGGAGCAGCGAGTCGTCGTCGCGGCTGCTGCTGCCGGGATCGATATCGATCGCCCGCGAGATCATCGAATCCTGGGCGGCCCAGGATTAGGACGCCAGCTTGGCCTGGACCTCTTTGAGGCTGGGGTTGGTGAGCGCACTGCCGTCGGCGAATTTCAGCGTCGGGACGGTCTGGTTGCCGTTGTTCACCGACATCACGAATTTCGCGGCGTCCGGGTCGTGTTCGATATCGACCTCGGCGAAGGAGATCCCCGCCGATTTCAGCGCGGTCTTGAGGCGCTTGCAGTAGCCACACCACACGGTGCTGTACATGGTGAGCTGGGGATCGTTGCCACTCATGGGCACGAACTTATCGGAGCGCCAGCGTGCAATGTCCCCACCCCCTGCCAAGATGGACGCCATGCCGGTGACCGTCGATCATTTGACCGGCCTCGACGACGAACAGCGCGAAGCCGTGCTGGCCGCCCGCGGGCCGTTGTGTGTGCTCGCCGGTGCCGGCACCGGCAAGACGCGCACCATCACCCACCGCATCGCGCACCTGGTCGCCAACGGTCACGTCGCCGCCGGCCAGGTGCTGGCCGTGACGTTCACCTCCCGCGCGGCCGGTGAGATGCGGGCCCGGCTGCGCGCCATGGATGCGCAGAACATCGGTGCCCCGGTCGGCTCGGTGCAGGCGCTGACGTTCCACGCCGCGGCGCGGCGCCAGCTGCAGTACTTCTGGCCACGGGTGGTCGGCGATACCCGCTGGGAGCTGCTGGACACCAAGTTCTCGGTCGTCGCCCAAGCCGCCAGCCGCAACCGGCTGCAGGTCAGCACTGACGACGTCCGTGACCTTGCCGGTGAAATCGAGTGGGCCAAGGCCTCATTGATCAGCCCCGAGGGGTACGCCGCCGCGGTCGCCAAGGTTCAGCGCGACATCCCGCTGGACGCCGAGAAGGTGTCCGTCGTCTACGCGGGGTACGAAAAGCTGAAGGCCAACCGCGACGGTGTCGCGCTGCTCGATTTCGACGACCTGCTGCTGCACACCGCAGGGGCGATCGAGAACGACGCGGCGGTAGCGGCCGAATTCCGGGACCGCTACCGGTGTTTCGTGGTCGACGAATATCAGGACGTCACCCCGCTGCAGCAGCGGGTGCTCGACGCGTGGCTGGGCAACCGCGACGACCTGACCGTCGTCGGTGACGCCAACCAGACCATCTACTCGTTCACCGGCGCCTCGCCACGCTTCCTGCTCGACTTCTCCCGGCAGTTCCCCGAGGCGACGGTGGTGCGCCTGGAGCGTGACTACCGCTCCACGCCGCAGGTGGTGTCGCTGGCTAACCAGGTGATCGCCGCCGCGCGCGGCCGGGTCGCGGGCAGCAAGCTGCACCTGATCGGTCAGCGCGCGCCCGGCCCGTCACCGACTTTCCGCGAGCATCCCGACGAGGTGGCCGAGGCGACGGCGGTCGCCCGCTCGATCAAGCGGCTGGTCGAATCCGGAACGCCCGCAGCCGAAATCGCGGTGCTCTACCGCATCAACGCTCAGTCCGAGGCGTACGAAGAGGCGCTGACCGAGGCCGGCATCCCGTTCCAGGTGCGCGGCGGGGAAGGCTTCTTCAGCCGTCAGGAGATCCGCCAGTCCTTGGTCGCGCTGCAACGGGCGGCCGAACGCGGTGCCGAGGGCGAGCTGCCCGAGATCGTGCGTGCGGTCCTCGAACCACTCGGGCTGACCGCCGAACCGCCGACCGGTACCAAGGCCAGGGAGCGCTGGGAGGCGCTGACCGCGCTCGCCGAACTGGTCGACGACGAGGTGGCCGCGCGCCCGCAGCTCGAATTTCCTGCGCTGATGGCCGAATTGCGGGTGCGTGCCGACGCCCGCCACCCACCGGTGGTGCAGGGTGTGACGCTGGCATCGCTGCACGCCGCCAAGGGTCTGGAGTGGGATGCGGTGTACCTGGTCGGCCTGGCCGACGGCACGCTGCCCATCTCGCATGCCCTTGCCCACGGCCCCGACAGTGAGGCGGTGGAGGAGGAGCGTCGCCTGCTGTACGTCGGAATCACCCGCGCCCGAGTGCATTTGGAGCTCAGCTGGGCGTTGGCCCGCACCCCGGGCGGGCGGCAGGGCCGGCGCCCGTCGCGATTCCTCAACGGCATCGCGCCGCAGACCCAGGCCGAGCCGACGCCGAACAAGCCGCGCCGCCAGAAGGGTGCCACTCCGCGCTGCCGGGTCTGCAATGCGGTGCTCACCACCGCGCCGTCAATCATGTTGCGCCGCTGCGAAACCTGCTCGGTCGATATCGACGACGAGCTGCTCGCCGAACTCAAGGACTGGCGGTTGCGCACCGCGAAGGAGCTGAAAGTTCCTGCCTACGTGGTGTTCACCGACAACACGCTGATCGCGATCGCCGAATCGCTACCGGCCGATGACGCTGCGCTGGTGGCGATCCCGGGGATCGGCGCCCGCAAGCTAGAGCAGTTCGGGCCCGACGTGCTCGATCTGGTGCGCGCCCGCCACTAACTCGGCCGGATCATGTCACGGGTGGCCGGGGCCGTAGTTCACCGTCCTGGTGGTCGAATTGGTCCCGTTGTCGGCGATTCCCGGGGTGCCTCCGCCGGTGTAGCTGCTGACGTCGCCGACGCCGAGGCTGGCCGTACCGCCTGGATTGTTGACCGTGGTGCCGCCGGTATAGCTGGACGCGTCGCCGACTCCGACCGAGGCACCCGCGCAGATATTGGCCGGGAAGGCGCCCGGATACGGCGACGACTCGCCACACAGGCTGTTCGACGTCGAGCCGCCGGTGTAGCTGGACGCGTCACCGACGCCGGCGGACGGTCCGAAGCCCGCACCGGTCACCGCTCCTGATTCGCCGTCGGCCGACGCGATGGGGGAGCCGCCCAGTGACATGACCACGGACGTGGAGGCCAGCCCGAATTTCCAGATGATTTGTCGCCTGTTCATGATTTAGGACCCTTTCGTTCACCTGTTGTTCACCAAGAGTACGCCCGATCGAGTGCAAATGAATGGCTGCGCGGCGTTGCTCGTGCGGCCGGCGTGGTCAGTCGGCGGTTGGCTGATCCGTGACAGCCCTCAACTCACCGCGGTGTGGGCTGTCGGCCGCGGCGACGGTGGAGTCGATCGCCGCGACCGTCACAATCGACGCGATAGGACCGACCGGCCTTGCTGATGGTCGGTTGCGATGATGAATCAGATTGTGCTTGACGTCATTTCGCGTGATCTGGTCCATTCCTCAAGGATGGCGCCGAAATCCGCCCGGGTCACGCGACTCATAGAGAACGCAAATGTTGTACGGCTCAGGCCTGCAACATCTTTGGCGGCTGCCACGTCCCGTCCAGCGCGTCGGCCTTGGGCCAGTACAGCCGCAGCGCGGCCACGAACGGTCCGCCCGGAGCGGGCAGCCAGTTGGCTTCCCTGTCCGCGCCCGGGGAGGAGTTCTGCACGTAGATCGTCACCCCGCCGTCGGAATCCTTGAGCAGGTTGGGCAGCATCGGCGAATTGATCAGGTAGCGGTCAATCGGGTTGTCCACCAACAGGCTTTCGGGCAGCCGGTACATCGTCACCGACCAGAACGCGTTGACCGGTGGGAGCCCGCCCGCCGGGAACGTGAGGGTGTAGTCGTGTGCCCCGGTCAGCGGCTGGCCCGCGGCATCGGTGGCCAGCACGGGATACATGGCTTCCTGAACGGAGTTGCCGTAGATGCCCAGAACCGCACCGGCCATCCGATACAGGTAGTTGCCCGCCAAATCGTCCTTGGTGCCGAACAATTCACCCGCGCGAACCTGGCCGGCGTCGATCTTCTGTTTGAGAGCGCCGAATTCCACCCAGGCGTCGGCGATTCCGGCCGCCAGGGCATCCCGTGGTTCGTCTGAGAGACGGGCGATGCGGGCCCGCAGGTCTTGCTCGGACGGCAGCGTGGGGGCGAAGCCCAGCAGAAAGGTCAACAGGCCGAAGAACTCCGGCGACGTCTTCTGCTCGTCGGGGGCCAACGCGGCGGGAAAGTCGAGCGTCGGCGCCGGTGTCGGGGCGGGCTGGTCGAGGAATGCCGACAGCGGCTGCGCGGTGTACCCGGCCTGGATCGTCTCGACGTTGTCGAGGTCGTCGGGGCCGAACAGCTGGGTGCGATAGACGACCAGCACGAAATCGGTGTCGGAGCGGATGACGTCGTCGATCCCCTCGGGCGTCGCGCCATCCCAGCCCGGGCCGGCCAGCAGATAGGTGCCGCCGCCGTTGCCGGTGGCGCGGCTGCCCACGTAGGCGAAGTTGTGGGTGTAGCCGTCGACGAACTGCAGCGAGTAGTAGCGGCCGGTCTCGATCGGCGGGACGTGCAACACCAGCGGCTCGCTGCGCAGGTCGGCACCCACCATCGAGTAGGGGGTGTCGGAGTTGGGGGTCTGGATCGCGGTGTCCGCCGGGGTGTAGACCCGGGCAATGCTGTGCACCTGGTTCCAGGCGCCCTTGTACTCGGGGTTGTCGGTGTCGACGAAGTAGGAGTACTGGATGCGGTAGGTGTCGACCATCGGGAAGCCGTAGATGTAGGCCTCTTTCGCGATGGCTCTGACCTGCTCGGAGGTCAACGGTTCCCCGGCCGAGGGGGCCGGGGAACCGTCAGAACCTGAGGTCATGGTCAGCCCAGTGCGGCGAGCGCTGCGTCGTAGTCGGGCTCTTGGCCGATCTCGGGAACGAGCTCGGTGTAGGCGACTTTGCCGTCAGCACCCACGACGACGACGGCCCGGCCGAGCAGGCCCGCCATCGGTCCGTCGGTGATCGTGATGCCGTAGTCCTCACCGAAGCTGCTGCGGAAGGCCGACGCCGTCACGACGTTCTCGATGCCCTCTGCGCCGCAGAATCGCTTCTGGGCGAACGGCAGATCCTTCGACACATTCACCACCGGCGCGCCGGTGGCTGCGGCGCGCTCGTTGAACGTCCGCACGCTGGTGGCGCACACGGGGGTGTCGACCGACGGGAAGATGTTGAGCACCACGGCTTTTCCGCCGAACTGGCCGCTGTCCACGGAGCCGAGGTCGGTGCCGGTCAGGTCGAAAGCGGGGGCCTGGGCGCCGACGGCGGGCAGGTCTCCAACGGTGTTGATCGGGTTTCCACGCAGGGTTATCTGTGCCATGGGAATCAGTTTGTCAGGACCGCCTTCAAGCTCGCTGCCCGGGTCGGCCCGGCAGACGAAGTTCCCGCACGCCTCAAACCGCAAAAGCGCAGGTCAGAAAATCGCTTGTGCTGAAATCGTGTTAGGGTTTAGCCTCGATTCATCAATCCTGTGCCGATCGATGGCTACAGGGCGGCGTGACGAGAGGAGGGATCTGACGATGAGCAGCACCACAGCCAAATTTGGCGTAGCTGGCATGGCGCGGCGCGGATGGTCCTACCTCGGTGTCGTCGCGACCCCGTCGCATGCAGCCCATGCCGCTGGCGCAGCCGCTATTTCGGCTCAGCCCAAGCGTCGCGCCAACGCCGCCCCGACGATCGCGTCCGTGGACAGGAGCTTCATCTAGGAAAGCTCCCAGACACAGCCACTGGCCACGGACCCGAAGTCAAAAGGATCCGTGGCCTCTGTGTTTCCACCAGAAACCTGGTCCCGGATCCCTCTCAAACGAGATAGCCATTCGACCAGGAAGCAGGTGAGCGAGACATGTCGGCATCGACAGTCCGCCAGGAGAAGCTGCCGGTGTTGCCGTGCCATGTCGGGAATCCCGACCTGTGGTTCGCCGAGAGTCCGATCGACCTGGAGCGCGCCAAGGTGCTCTGCGCGGAATGCCCGATCAGGCGTCAGTGCCTGGCCGCCGCGCTGGACCGCGGTGAGCCCTGGGGTGTTTGGGGCGGCGAGATCATCGAGCGCGGCAGCATCGTCGAGCGCAAGCGCCCGCGTGGGCGTCCCCGTAAGGACGTGATCGCGGCTTGAGTCGTCGGGCCCGAACCGGTCAGTGCGCCGGTTCGGGTTCGACGAAGCCGGGAACCAGCTTGGCCGCCAGCTCCCGCGTCGGCACGTGGGCGTCGAGCTGACACGAGATCGCCACCGTCGATGCGATCACCCGCAGCGGAATCGCCAGCTTGGCCGGCAGATCCATCGACCGGGCCGTCTTGATCTGTGCCGCCGAGACATTCATGTTCGCCGCGGCCATCTTCTGCAGCCACCGGCGGGTGTAGTGGAACACCTCGACCTCGATCGGCTCCACGTACTGACGCAGCATGTCGTCGATTTCATTCGCCGACACCTGCTCACCCTTTTGGATGAAGCCGACCCGCTCCATGGTGGGCAGCAATTCGTCGTAGTTCTTGTCACGGGCCAGACAGATGATCTGGCCGATCTCGATGGGCAAGCCGTCGGGCAGCGGGCCGACCGCGCCGAAGTCGATGACACCCATCCGGCCGTCGGGCAGCATCATGAAATTCCCCGGATGTGCGTCGCCGTGCATCATGCCGAGCCGCGACGGCGCATCGAAGGTCAGCTCGATAAGCCTTGTGCCGCAAAGGTCTCGCTCGTCGGGCGTGCCCTCGCGGATGATCTGCGCCATCGGCACGCCGTCGATCCACTCGGTGATCATCACCTTCGGGGCGCTGGCCACCACGTGCGGCACGACGAAATGCGGATGTCCCTCGTAGGCCTTGGCGAACGCGCGCTGGTTGTCGGCCTCCAGCCGGTAGTCCAGCTCCATCTCGGTGCGTTCGATGAGCTCGTCGACGACACCCTGCACGTCGGCGCCGGGGGCCAGCTGTTTGAACACACTGACCAAGCGCTGCATGGTCTTCAGGTCGGCGCGCAAGGCTTCGTCGGCGCCGGGGTACTGGATCTTGACCGCGACCTCGCGGCCGTCCGACCACACACCCTTGTGCACCTGGCCGATGCTGGCCGAGGCCACCGGGGTGTCGTCGAATGAGGTGAAGCGCTCACGCCACTTGGTGCCGAGCTGGCCGTCGAGCACTCGGTGCACCTTGGCCGCGGGCAGCGGCGGGGCGTCCTTCTGCAGTTTGGTCAGGGCCTCGCGGTACGGCTCGCCGAACTCCGCGGGGATCGCGGCTTCCATCACCGACAGCGCCTGGCCCACCTTCATGGCGCCGCCCTTGAGCTCGCCGAGCACGGTGAACAACTGGTTGGCGGCCTTCTCCAACAGCTCGGCCTGGACCTCGTCTTTCGACTTGCCGGTCAGCCGTTTGCCGAAGCCCAGCGCCGCCCGGCCGGCGAAACCGACCGGGATGGTCGCCAGCTTGACGTTGCGGGCCGCACGGCCGCGCTTGATGTCTGCCACGAGACCATCATCCCTGACGAACCTCTTCTGGCAACCACCGATGTCAGCATTGGCAGTTCGGATGTCGTGACCAGCGACGAGCCGAGATCGTGTTGCTGTTCACGTCGACTTGCAGGGTGGTGTTCAGCGTGGCCGGCGGCGCCCCGGCAGCTTCCTGCCCACGAACAGCGGTGATGATGCGCTGTAGCTGGCCCAGCGCGACAGCAACGGTTGCCAACACGGTCGGACGGTCGGCGTTGCCGATCACGTCACGTAGCTGGGCGGCCACCGCGGGCCACGCGCCGTCGCGGTCGGTGCGGTGCAGGTCGGCGCAGGCCAGACAACTCGTGACCCCGGGGATCACCAGTGGGCCGACCAGCCCGGTGCCGTCACGCACCCGCACCGGCAGGTGCGGGACGCCGGCGGTGTGCAGATCCCGGACCAGCCGTGGGTCGGCGACCAGGTAGTCGCTGAGCACCACCATGTCCGCGCTCGCCGCCGACACCGAAGCGTTGGAGTGGCTGGTCTGCGCGATCCGCGCCCCGCTGCGCTGCAACGCCTCGACCAGTAGGTCGGTCAGCGGGCCGCAGCCGTGCACCCGGATCGACAGTGCTCGGGCAGCCGGCCTGCGGGCCCGGTCCCGGACCACACCCCTGCTGACCAGGGCTTCCAGGATCTGTTCGACGTGGCCGGCCAGTCCGTGAGTGATGGCCAGCCGATGGAGGTCGGCCCTGCCGAGCGGCACTTGCATGCCGCGCAGCAGCGCGGCCAGTGCGGACGGTGTCGCGCCGTCAGGGGGTCGGACCAACACGGCCCGACGGGGATCCCAGCCCACCTGCACCGCGCCGTCGGGTCGCAGCAGCACCGGCATCGCCGGGTCCAGCGCATAAAGCCGGCTCACCCGCCGACTGTGGCACCACGAGGGCGCCGCGCGGCTCAGCTATCCACAGGCCCGTCGTTGTCGTCGGGCCCAGCCTTTTTGTCGTCCTCTCCGGACTCCGTCGACTTCTGGAATTCCTCGATCGCGGCGTCGATGTCCAGGCCGCTGGTGTCACCGCCGATGATCCGGTCGATGAACCCGGCCGGCTCGTCGAGATCCGCGGAGCTGGGCAGCAGGTCGGGGTGTTGCCAGACACCGTCACGGGCGTCGATGCCGACGGCGTCGGTCAGCCGCTCCCACAGCACGGCGGCTTCGCGCATCTTGCGGGGCCGCAGTTCCAAGCCGACCAGCGTCGCGAAGGTCTGCTCGGCCGGGCCGGCGGTGGCCCGGCGGCGGCGCAACATCTCCGACAGGGCGGCCGTGCCCGGAATGCGGTCGCCGAGAGCACCGGTGACCACGGTCTGCACCCAGCCCTCGATCAGCGCGAGCAGGGTTTCCAGCCGCTCGAGCGCGGCGGTTTGCTCGGGGGTGGCTTTGGGCTCGAACATGCCCTGGCTGAGCAGCTGTTCCATGGCGGCGGGGTCGGCAAGGGCGGCCGGGTTGAAGCCCTGGGCTAGCTCCTCGATCCCGCTCATGTCGATCTTCATGCCCTTGGCGTACGCCTCGACGGCGTTGAGCAGCTGGCTGGACAGCCACGGGACATGGCTGAACAACCGGTGGTGGGCCGCCTCGCGGGCGGCCAGGAACGTGAGGATCTCGCTGCGCGGCTGCTCGAGACCCTCGGATAGCGCTTCGATGGCTTCGGGCATCAGCGCCGCGACACCCTTGGGGCCCAACGGAAGCCCGATGTCGGTCGACGTGAGCACCTCGCGGGACAGCTTGCCGAGCGCCTGGCCCAGCTGCGAGCCGAACGCCATGCCGCCCATCTGGGTCATCATCGCCAGCAGGGGACCGGCCATCGCCTTGGCTTCCTCGGGCAGCGACGACGCCCACACCGAGCCGATCTGCTCGGCCATCGGATCGCACAACCGCTTCCAGGTGTCCAGCGTGCTGTCCACCCACTCGTTGGGCGTCCAGGCGACGGCCTTGGTCGCCCCGGCGGGCAGCGCGGTCGCGCCGTCGAGCCAGGTGTCGGCCAGGTGCACGGCGTCGGCGATGGCCGAGCTGGTGGCGGCCGGGATCGGCGCGACGAAACCGATGGAGCTCGACGCGAGCTGGCGGGCCAGGTCGTAGTTGACCGGGCCGGACGAACCACCGCCCATCGGGTTGCCTGCGCCGCTGAACATCTGGCCCAGCTTGGTGAAGATCTGGCCGAGGTCAGCCATGTTGAAGTCGCCGCCGCTGAAGCCGAACGGGTCAGCGGGGCCGGAGTTGGGGTCCTTTTTCGGCTTGTCTTTGTCGGGGTCGTCTCCCGAGGAGAAGCCAAAGGGCAGGTCAGCCATGTCTCAACCGTACTCACCCGGCGTCGTGGTCGGCGAATTGGCGATCACGCTGTCAGTGAACCGGGCCTTCAATGGACTCCGTCTAGTCTTGGCGGCGTGAACAGGCGGATTCTGACGCTGATGACGGCGCTCGTGCCGATCGTCGTCTTCGGCGTGCTGCTGGCGGTCGTGACGGTGCCCTTTGTCTCGCTGGGCCCCGGGCCGACGTTCGACACGCTCGGCGAGGTCGACGGCAAGCAGGTGGTGGCCATCAACGGCATCGACACCCATCCCACCTCGGGGCACCTGAACATGACGACCGTCGCTCAGCGCGACGGCCTGACGTTGGGCCAGGCGCTGACGCTGTGGGTGTCGGGCCGCGAGCAGCTGGTTCCCCGCGATCTGGTGTTCCCGCCGGACAAGTCGCGCGAGGACGTCGAGAAGGATCAGGACGCCGATTTCAAGAACTCCGAGGACAGTGCCCAGTACGCCGCTCTGGGTTACCTGAAATACCCGAAGGCAGTGGTGGCGGCCAAGGTCAACGACCCCGGCCCGTCGGCGGGGAAGTTGAAGGACGGCGACGCGATCGACGCCGTCGACGGTAAGCCGGTAGCGAACATCGCCGAGTTCACCGGGTTGCTCAAGGCCACCAAGCCGGGCCAGGAGATCGTCATCGACTACCGCCGCAAGAACGCCCCACCCGGCACGGCGCGGATCACGTTGGGCACCAACGCCGACCGCGAATACGGCTATCTCGGGGTGGCTGTCCTGGACGCGCCGTGGGCGCCGTTCAGCATCGATTTCAACCTGGCCAACATCGGCGGGCCGTCGGCGGGACTGATGTTCAGCCTGGCCGTCATCGACAAGCTCACCACCGGTGACCTCAACGGATCGAAGTTCATCGCGGGCACGGGAACGATCAACGAGGACGGCAAGGTCGGCCCGATCGGCGGCATCACCCACAAGATGCTGGCAGCCCAGGAAGCCGGGGCTTCGGTGTTCCTGGTGCCCGCCGACAACTGCGATGAGGCCACGTCGATGCGCGACGACGATATGGAGCTGGTCAAGGTGGACACCTTGACCGGTGCCGTCGACGCCCTGCACACGTTGACCTCCGGCGGCCGTCCGCCCAGCTGTTGACGCGTCGCCGCAGGACAGAACCCCTGTCGCGATGCGTAGAGTTGTGGCCGTATTGCTGCAACGGCGCGGCGCGGCCGCCCGACAAGACCCAGGAGCCTGACAGGTGAGTATGCGGCCCGGCGCCCGGATGCCGAAGCTGACTCGGCGCAGCCGGATTCTTATCGGTGTTGCGCTCGCGGTCGTACTGCTGTTGTTGGTGGGACCACGCCTCGTCGATAAGTACGTGGAGTGGTTGTGGTTCGGCGAGCTGGGCTACCGCTCGGTGTTCACCACAAAGGTGCTCACCGAAATAGTCGTATTCCTGGTCGCCGGTGTGCTGGTCGGGGCAATCGTGTTCGCCGGGCTGGCACTGGCCTACCGAACCCGGCCGGTATTCGTGCCGACCGCGGGGCCCAACGATCCGGTGGCGCGCTACCGCACCGCGGTGATGGCCCGGCTGAAGCTGTTCGGTATCGGGGTGCCCGCGGTGATCGGCTTCTTCGCCGGCTTTGTCGCGCAGAGTTACTGGCCGCGGATCCAGCTGTTCCTGCACGGCGGGGACTTCGGAATCACCGACCCGCAGTTCGGCAAGGACCTCGGCTTCTACGCATTCGATCTGCCGTTCTACCGGTTGGTGCTGTCGTATCTGTTCGTCGCGGTGTTCCTGGCGTTCCTGGCGAATCTGATCAGCCACTACATCTTCGGCGGGATCCGGCTCGCCGGCCGCAGTGGTGCTTTGAGCCGCCCGGCGCGAATCCAGCTGATCGCGTTGATCGGCACGCTGGTGGTGCTCAAGGCTGTCGCGTACTGGTTCGACCGCTATGAGCTGCTGAGCCACACCCGCGGCGGTAAGCCGTTCACGGGTGCGGGCTACACCGATATCAACGCGGTGCTGCCGGCCAAGCTGATCCTGATGGCCATCGCCTTGATCTGTGCGGCCGCGGTGTTCTCGGCACTGGTATTGCGCGACTTGCGGATTCCCGCGATCGGCCTGGTGCTGTTGCTGCTGAGTTCGCTGATCGTGGGCGCCGGCTGGCCGCTGGTGGTCGAGCAGATCAGCGTCAAACCCAATGCGGCGCAGAAGGAAAGCGAATACATCAGTCGCAGTATCGTCGCGACCAGGCAGGCCTACGGACTGACCAACGACCACGTCAACTATCGCGACTACACCGGAAACGCACCGGCCACCGCGCAGCAGGTGGCGTCGGATCGGGCGACCACGTCGAACATCCGGGTACTCGACCCGACGATCATCAGCCCGGCGTTCACCCAGTTCCAGCAGGGCAAGAACTTCTACTACTTCCCCGACCAGCTGTCGATCGACCGCTATCAGGGTCCCGACGGCGACCTGCGTGACTATGTCGTCGCCGCACGTGAACTCAACCCGGACCGCCTGATCGACAACCAGCGGGATTGGATCAACCGGCACACCGTCTATACCCACGGCAACGGGTTCATCGCCTCGCCGGCCAACACGGTGCGCGGAATTGCCAACGACCCCAACCAGAACGGCGGCTATCCGGAGTTCCTGGCCAGCGTCGTCGGCGCCAACGGCAGCGTCGTCTCGCCGGGTCCCGCCCCGCTGGATCAGCCGCGGGTCTACTTCGGTCCGGTCATCTCCAACACCTCGGCCGACTACGCGATCGTCGGCAAGAACGGCAACGACCGCGAGTACGACTACGAGACCAACACCGAGACCAAGAACTACACCTACACCGGCAGCGGTGGTGTCCCGATCGGCAACTGGCTGGCCCGTACGGTGTTCGCCGCCAAGTTCGCCGAGCGGAACTTCTTGTTCTCCAACGTGATCGGCTCCAACAGCAAGATTCTGTTCAACCGAGATCCGGCGCAACGCGTCGAGGCGGTGGCGCCGTGGCTGACCACCGACAGCACCGTGTACCCGGCGATCGTCAACAAGAAGATGGTGTGGGTCATCGACGGCTACACCACGCTGGACAACTATCCGTACTCGGAGCTGACGTCGTTGTCGTCGGCCACCGCGGACTCCACCGAGGTGGCGGTCAACCGGCTGGCGCCGGACAAGCAGGTGTCCTACATCCGTAACTCGGTCAAGGCCACCGTCGACGCCTACGACGGCACCGTGACACTGTATGCCCAGGACGAGTCCGACCCGGTGCTGAAGGCGTGGATGGCGGTGTTCCCGGGAACGGTGAAGCCGAAGAGCGAAATCTCGCCGGATCTTGCTGCGCACCTGCGCTATCCGGAGGATCTGTTCAAGGTCCAGCGGATGCTGCTGGCCAAGTATCACGTCGACGACCCGGTGACGTTCTTCTCCACCTCGGATTTCTGGGACGTGCCGCTGGATCCCAACCCGACCGCGAGCAGTTATCAACCGCCGTACTACATCGTCGCCAAAGACCTTGCCCGCAATGATGATTCGGCATCATTCCAGCTGACTTCGGCGATGAACCGGTTCCGTCGTGACTTCCTGGCGGCCTATATCAGTGCGAGTTCGGATCCCGACACCTACGGCAAGATCACGGTGCTGACGATTCCTGGTCAGGTCAACGGTCCGAAGCTGGCGTTCAACGCGATCAGTACCGACACCGCGGTCAGTCAGGACCTCGGTGTCATCGGCCGGGACAACCAGAACCGAATACGCTGGGGCAATCTGCTCACCCTTCCGGTCGGGCAGGGCGGCCTGATCTATGTGTCGCCGGTGTATGCCTCGCCGGGCAGTAGTGATGCGGCATCGTCGTATCCACGCTTGATCCGCGTGGCGATGATGTACAACGACAAGGTCGGCTACGGTCCGACCGTCAGTGCGGCGCTGGACGGCATTTTCGGTGCCGGCGCGGGCGCGACGGCGACCGGTCCCGCACCTGCGACTCCGCCGGGCGGCCAGCCGCCGGGCGCGCGTCCACCGGCAGCCCCAGCCCCGGTACCGGGAAGCGCGCCGGAGGTGCCGACGCCGATTGCGGCGGTGCCGCCTGCGGGTGTGCCGACCACGCTGTCGGGTCCCAAGGCGGCCGCGCTGCAGGATGTCGAGACCGCGCTGGGCGCCGTGCAGGAAGCCCAAAAGAACGGCAACTTCGCCGAATACGGCGATGCGCTCCAGCGCCTCGACGACGCCTTCAAGAAGTACGAGTCGACTAAATAGCCGGGTGCCGGCATGCGTGAGTTGGTTGTGCTCGGCACCGCAAGCCAGGTGCCGACGCGCTACCGCAACCACAACGGCTATCTGCTGCGCTGGGATGACGACGGGCTGCTCTTCGATCCCGGCGAGGGAACCCAGCGGCAGATGACGCTGGCCGGTGTCGCCAGCAGTGCGGTAAACCGGCTGTGCCTCACGCACTTTCACGGCGATCACTGCTTGGGCGTGCCGGGGATCATTCAGCGCGCATCACTGGATCGGGTGAGTCATCCTCTTGTCGCTCACTTTCCGGCCTCCGGCCAGGAGTACTTCGCCCGGCTGCGGCACGCGTCGATCTTCTGGGACAACGTCGACGTGCGGGAGGAGCCGATCTCAGCCTCTGGCGTAGTTGCGGCCGGGGCGTTCGGTGTGCTGGAGGCGCGGGCGCTGGAGCATTCGACCGATGTGTTCGGCTACCGGTTGCTCGAGCCGGACGGCCGGCGCTTCATCCCGGAGTTGTTGTCCCGCTTCGGGATCAGTGGGCCTTCTGTGGGTGAGCTCGATCGGGCCGGCGTGCTCAGGGTGGGGGAGCAGGTCGTTGACGTCGAGCAGGTCAGTGAGTTGCGCCGCGGCCAGCGGTTCGCGTTCGTGATGGACACCCGGTTGTGCGACGGCGTGTACGAATTGGCCGACGGCGCCGACATGTTGGTGATCGAGGCGACGTTCCTGGCCGAGGATGAAGACCTGGCGCATCAGTACGGGCATCTGACGGCTCGCCAGGCGGCTCAGGTGGCGGCTGACTGCGGGGTGCGCACGCTGGTGCTGACGCACTTCTCACAGCGGTACGTCGATGCGGCCGGGCGGTACTTGGATGAGGCCGCCGCGGTGTTCTCCGGCGACATCGTGGTGGCCGAGGATCTGATGCGCGTGCCGGTGCCTGCGCGGCGCTAGGGCGTGGGCTGTCCGACGCGCAGGGCGATGGCCTGTTTCTGCCCGACGTTGGTGACGAAGTTGGCGTCCGCGGGCTGGCCGGGCAGGCCGTCGAATTCGACCCTTGCCAGTGTGGAGCCCTCGGTGAACAGCAGCACCGTCACCGACTTGGTGCCGTCGGGGGAGTTGCCCGAGACGACGGTGCCGCCGGTGCCCACGATCGAGGGCTGCGCCGGACCGGGATTCACCGACTTGGCCAGGCCGGCCTGCGCCTCGGCGAGGGCTGACGGTCCGGCCGCCGGGTTGTCCAGCGCCACGATCAGGATGCTGATCGCCTTGGTCTGCTCCTGATTCACAATGAGAACCTCGGCGCCGGGGCGGCTGTCGGGGTTGGGGGTCGCGGGCTCGGCGATGTAGGCGTCGCCGGTCGTGGAGACGTCGCGGGCTTGCAGCAGGAGTCGGGTGTAGTCGACGGGGGCGGCGGCCGGCTTGGTGCTCGTGGTCGTCGTGGCGGGTACGGACACTCCGGGCAGCGCGGGGATCGACGCGGCGGGTTTGCCTGTGTTGACGCCGGATTCGTTGTCGCAGGCGGTCGCCCCGAGGGCGACGGCGGCGATCATCCCGATCGCGGCGATGCGGGTGGCGTGTTGTCGTTTCATCTCCAACGAGCCTGTCGACTTCGGCCGCCAGACGCAAGTAAATAGCCGTGAGTTTCGCCGCACAACGGGTGTGATTGTGGCGTTGAGCTGCCGATTTGGATGCGCTGCTCGACGACCGGTAACGTTGCGTTCACCGACGCGGGGTGGAGCAGCTCGGTAGCTCGCTGGGCTCATAACCCAGAGGTCGCAGGTTCGAATCCTGTCCCCGCTACTAGCGGAAACGGCCCCCGGAGAATCCTCCGGGGGCCGTTTTCTATCCCGATGGGAACTTTCGCAAAGCTAACGAGTTGCCTGGACGCCTTGGCTCTATGCGCCGACGCCAGGTGGGGTGGGCAGGTATCCCGCGCGGAAACCACGCGCCGACAGTCATTGAACCTCTTCGGCACCTACACGACGGTCGAAGACGCGGGTCTTGCGCTAGTCGCCATCGGTAAGTCTATACTTACCGTTAGTGTTGACTTACGATACTGACGACCCGTGGGCGGCCCTGGCGGACGGCACTCGGCGGGCGATCTTCAAGCGCCTCGCCGACGGCCCGTTGGCGGTCGGCGAGCTGGCCGACGGTCTGCCGGTGAGCAGACCGGCGGTTTCGCAACACCTGAAAATATTGAAATGCGCTGGGCTGGTGCGGGACCGGGCTGTAGGCACCCGGCGGGTTTACCACGTTGATCCCAAGGGTGTCGAGGCGTTGCGGGCTGAGCTCGATGTGTTCTGGGATAAGGCTTTAGACGCCTTCAAGTTGATAGTCGAGGAAGATGGGCGGAGCGGATGACGTCAACAGCGAAGCCAATACGGAAGACGGTTGTTGTGCGTGCCGGTGTTGACCGGGCGTTCGCGTTGTTCGTCGATCGATTCGACGCCATCAAACCGCGCGAGCACAACCTGCTGTCCGTACCCATTGCCGAGACAGTGTTCGAGCCGCGCGTCGGCGGCCACATCTACGACCGCGGTGTGGACGGCAGTCGGTGCGAATGGGCGCGTGTCCTCGTCTACGAACCGCCGTCACGCGTGGTGTTCTCCTGGGACATCGGGCCGACCTGGCAGCTCGAATCTGATCCGGCTAGGGCGAGCGAGGTCGAGGTGCGGTTCGTCGCGGAATCCGACACGACCACCCGCGTCGAATTGGAGCATCGCCATCTGGAACGTCACGGGAGCGGTTGGGAAAGTGTTGTCGACGGGGTTGATGGCGACGCCGGCTGGCCGCTGTACCTGCGGCGCTACGAGGATGTCGTCGAGGCCTCACGATGACGGCAAGCGAGAAGTCCTTGATGGACTTGGCTTTCGACGAGCGTTCCGACCTTGCAGCGTTTCTTCGCACCTTGGCGCCGGGGGATTGGCGGGCGCCCAGCCTCTGTGAGCGCTGGACGGTGAAAGATGTTGTCGCCCATATTATCAGCTACGACGAGCTCGGTTTCTTGGGTCTTGTCAAGCGCTTCGCCAAGGGGCGGATCATTCGCGCCAATGACGTGGGAGTGGAGGAGTTCGCGGCGATGTCACCGGAGGATCTGCTGGCCTGTCTGGGCGCTCACCTTCGCCCCAAGGGGCTGACGGCGGGCTTCGGCGGGATGATCGGCCTGGTGGACGGATTGATTCACCATCAGGACATCCGGCGTGCGCTCTCCCGTCCGCGGACCGTTCCGATAGAGCGACTCGAACGTGTCTTGCCACTCGTGCCCGGGAACCCACGGTTGGGAGCGGGACGGCGAATCAAGGGGCTGAGGCTGGAAGCAACCGATGTCACCTGGCAGCACGGCGCCGGTCCAGAAATTGTGGGCACCGGCGAAGCGCTTCTGATGGCGATGACCGGTCGTCGCGCGGCTCTTGACGAACTCAGTGGCCCGGGGGTTGCACGCCTGGCGGAACGAATGTGATTGGC
This sequence comes from Mycobacterium sp. BK086, assembly GCA_004362315.1. Classification (GTDB taxonomy): domain Bacteria; phylum Actinomycetota; class Actinomycetes; order Mycobacteriales; family Mycobacteriaceae; genus Mycobacterium. The sequence goes on along the minus strand of SNWL01000003.1, from coordinate 1,540,804 downwards.
GCCCTGCTGCGTTAGGCGGGATGTTTCTGCGCGACGAGGCGTCCCGCCGGACTCGGCCGCTACACTCGATGCACTCGCCGCCATCGGGGTGCTGGCCGGTATGCGCTAAGGCCGGGCGAGACTCACGGGCTATTCGGTGCGGCGTTCCCTGGCCGCTACGAGTGCCGGGACGATGACCACCGCGAGACCAGCCCCGGTGAGCGCCAGGACGCCGTAACTAGCCTGAGCCATCACGAGTCCCGAGCCGAGTCCGCCTGCAGCACCAGCGATCGCGATGAAGAGATCAGCTGCGCCTTGAACTTTCGCGCGCCGGTCGACCGGGGCGTTGTCGGTGATCGTCGTGGTCCCCGAGACCAGCCCGAGGCTCCAGCCGAAGCCGAGTAGGCCGAGGGCTACCGCGAGCCCGACGATCGATTCGGCTGGCACAAGGCTGGCAGTGAGGCCCGCCGCAGCCAGGACGACCGCGGCAAGCATGCCGACCTTGGCCGGCCCCATCCGGTCGACGAGTATCCCCGACAGCGGTGAGGGCAGGTACATCGACGCGATGTGAACCGAAATGACAAGTCCTGCGGCGTCGAGACTGTGGTGATGGGCCTGCATGTGCACCGGCGTCATGGTCATGATCGCCACCATCACGAACTGGGTGAGCACCATAACGGTGGTGCCCGCCAACACCGCCCGTCTCCCGAGGTGGGCCGGCCGGTCGAGATCGCCGCTCTCGCCGTACTCGTCGACGCTGATCTCCGCCGCAAGTATCAGGGGATCGGGGCGCAAGAACATCACGATCACCACGGCGGCGCAGCCGTACGCCAGGGCTGCGAGGAGGAAAGGGCCGGCCAAGCGGGGTATGCCGACGGTGTTGGCCATGTTGCCCAGCGTGCCAACGAGATTCGGCCCAACGACGGCACCCACGGTGGTGGCCACCAACACCGTACTGATGGCTCTGGCCCGATGGTCAGGATGGGCGAGATCAGCCCCGGCGTACCGGGCCTGCAGATTGGTGGCGGTACCGGCGCCGTAGATCAGAAGAGCGGCGAACAGCAGCGCCACGTTGTCGAACACCGCCGCTACGACGACGCCGACACTTCCGACGGCGCCCGTCGCATAGCCGGCCGCCAAACCGGGACGCCGACCGATGCGCTGAGACACATTCCCGACGCCGACGGAGGCCGCGGCAGATCCTATGGTGAACAACGCGCTTGGCAGACCGGCCAGGCCGGTCGAACCCAACATGTCTTGGGCCAACAGCGCCCCGACAGTGACACCTGCGGCCAGACCCGCACCGGAGAAAACCTGCGCGACAACGAGAACCCACAACGACCGCCGTTGAACGGCAACGATAGTGGGGTCGTCGACAGTCCGAGTCATGGGGCACCTTGGGGCCGGTAGTCGCTGATCCAGTATGCGGCCAACAGTCCGGATGCCGCGGTGAGAACCGCGGCGGCGGCGACCGCGGCGTTCAACCCCATAGCATCGGCGATGACACCGGCGACCAGGGCGCCGATCGCATAGCCGGCATCGCGCCAGAACCGGTAGGTACCAAGGGCATTGGGGCGCCAGCTGGGGTGGGCGTGATCGGAGACGACTGCGATCAGTGCGGGGTACACCATGGCGGTGCCGATACCGAGGGCAATCGCCGAAAGAATTCCGGCCAGCAAAGGCCAGTGCAGCAGAACGAGCGCGATCACGAATCCGGCTGCCTGCACCAACATTCCACTGACAATGAGCGGCTTGCGGCCGATGCGATCAGCCAAATGGCCGGTGGGGATCTGGATAAGGCCCCACAGCAGCGGGTAGAGACCCTTGATAAGGCCGACGGCGGCCAACCCGAGTCCGTGATCGGTGAACAACAGCGGAAACACGCCCCAGGTGAGGCCGTCGTTGAGATTGTTGACCAAGCCTGCCTGGCTGGCACCACGGAGACTTCGGTTGGTCCACGTGGTCCGCACGAAGGTCGCCGCCAACCGATGGTCAGTAGCTGCCTGTGGTTTCGGGTGCTGCGCCAATTCCAAGGCGACGTGTTGGGCGGTATCGCGCACCACCAACGACAAACCAAGTCCGGCAACGACAAAAACCACGCCGATCAGCTCGGGCGCAGGACGCAGTCCGTACACGGTGGCCAGATACCCGGTGAGCAGCGCCGTGGCGCCGACCGCGACGTATCCCGCCGCCTCGTTGAGCCCAGTGGCCAAACCGCGCCGGGCCGGACCGACCAGATCGATCTTCATGTTGACCGTCATCGACCATGCCAGCCCCTGATTCAAACCCAGGAGAACGTTCGCTGCCACAATCCACCCCCATGTCGGGGCCCACGCCAGAAGAAACGGCACAGGAATCCCGACCACCCAGCCTGCCAACAGCAGTTGCTTGCGCCGGAATCGGGCGGTGAGCGCCCCGGCGGCCAGATTCGTCAAGGCCTTCGTCACACCGAAGGCGATGATGAATGAGAACACGGCCAGGTCGTCGGCCAACCCGAACACCTGCGCGCCGATGAGCGGCACGGTGGTGCGCTCCAGGCCCACCAGCCCACCAACGCAGACGTTGACGATGACCAAAAAGATGAATTGCCAGAGATTTTCCCGCAGACCCAGCCGGACTGCCGGGTAGCGCGTCGACTCAGCCGGCACCGTCAGCAGCCGGTCTTGATGGCGCGGCCATGCGTCTCTGCATAGTCAGATGGTCCGCCGTCGAGCACTGCAAGATCCTGCACGCCGTGCCGCTGTAAGACACTGGCCGCCGTCATGGCTCGTTCGCCATGTCCGCACGCGATGACCGCACCGTCAGGTACCGCAGAACTGTGATCGCCCAGCGCGCCGAGTTCGATGTGCAGCGCGCCGTCGACATGTCCCGCTGCGAACTCCGCATCCTGGCGCACGTCCAGGTACGTCGATTCTGGCAACGTCTCGGCGCGGGCAAACGTCAGATGCTCCTCTGGCCGATCCTCTGCCCGCCAGGCGGCCATTCCACCCGCAAGCTGCCCCACCAACTGTTCGTGGCCGATTTTCATTGCCTGCCAGACAATTTCGCCCACGGATTGGTCCTCATCGAGGACGAATACCAGGGGAGTGGAGGCTGGGACCAGCCAGCCCAGCCACGTCGCGAACTGTCCACGCAGCGGGATGGACAAAGCGCCAGGCACGTGACCCTTCGCGAACGCCGCAGCCGCCCGGACGTCGACGACACAGCCGCCATTGACAAGGACATCGTCGATGTCCTTGGGCGTCAGCGCGGGCAAGAAGGGCTCACCGGTCAGGACCCCGGGGCCGCGGCGATTGATCTCACCGAGACGGCGGAAGTAGTCAGGGTAGGTGCCGAGGCTCGCCAGGAGTTGGTGCGCGAATGTGTCTTCATCTGGGGCGCTCATCAACGGATTGGTGGCCTTCTCGGCTCCGATGGTGCTGATTCGGTCGGCGCCGGGCGGCGCCGAGCAGAACGACCCTGCACCGTGGGTCGGCCAGACCGCGACGTCGTCAGGCAGTGTCGCGAGCCGGTGCAGCGAATGAAACTGCGCTCGCGCGAGTTCGGCGGCGCGCTCCGGCCCGAGCAGGTCGGTGCGTGCCGCCGAACCGACGATCAAGGATCCACCGGTGAAGACGCCGACCTGTCGATCGCCGTCGAGGAGCAGGAACGACACATGCTCGTCGGTGTGGCCCGGTGTCGACAACGTCCGTAGCCGCAACCCGCCGAGATCTGTTTCATCGTTGTCGCGCAGCCCGACGTGATCGAACAGCCGGTTGCCCGCAGCGGAGGCCAGGATCGTTGCACCAGCGTCACGATGCAGTTGCACTGCGCCAGAAAGGAAATCAGCGTGCAGGTGCGTGTCTGCCGCAAACGCGACCGACAATCCGCGACACTGGGCCGCCGCGCGCAGAGCCCGCAGATCCCGGCTGGCGTCCACCGCCAATGCCCGTCCGTCGCCCAGATCGACCAGGTAGGCGCTGTTGCCCAGCCCTTCGTCCACGATCGGAATCACGTGGTCATCGGTGAAGCTCACGGGTGTCTCCGTTTCGTCGACTCGCCCAGTCCGTACATTGTGTACCATATTCCATGGAAATATGGAGAAAGGTCAACTATGGAGCGTTCACCTGCGAAGACGCGACTTTACGAGGCGTTCGCCGCCAGTGGTAAGGCGCTCGCGCACGCCAGCAGGCTGGAGTTGCTCGACCTGCTCGGCCAGGGCGAGCGCAGCGTCGATGCGTTGGCCAAGACTGCCGGCCTGAATCTCACCACCGCTTCGGCGCATTTGCAGACCCTCAAGCAGGCTGGCTTCGTCGACACCCGGCGCGACGGCACGAAGGTGTTCTATCGGCTCGCCGGTGCCGATGTGGCCCAGCTGTTCGCGCTGTTACGCCGAGTCGCCGAGAGCCATCAGCCAACCGTCCGTCCGGCTCGCGAGGCCTACCTCGGGCCCTCAAACGAGCAGCCGACGATCGGCCGCGACCACATCACCGCTGACGGTGATGTGGTGTTGCTCGACGTCCGTCCGGTCGAGGAGTATCTCGCCGGCCATATCCCCGGCGCGATATCGATCCCAGTCGATGAGCTCGCCGAACGAATCACCGACCTCCCCGATGACAGCGACATCGTCGTGTACTGCCGAGGCGAGTACTGCGTCTTCGCCTACGACGCGGTGCGGCTCCTGAATCAGAACGGCAGACGCGCAATTCGTCTCAACGACGGCATGCTCGAATGGCGACTTGCGGGCTTGCCGGTAACCGCTGGAATTGAGTAGTGCCCCAAAAAGCATGGGAGGCAGCGGTACTGAGCGGGAAAGCTCCACACTTCCCGCTCAGCGACAGCACTTCGGGTCGAGCACCGCGCACAGTGCTCCAAGCGCATCGGGGGCGGGGCGGTGAAAAACGTTCATTCCGCGGCGATCTGACACGACGAAGCCGGCTCGGCGCAACTGCGCCAAGTGATGGCTGACCGTCGATTCGCCCAAGCCGAGGGCTGCTGAGAGGTCGCCGCTGTTCTCTTCGCCTGCCGATGAACTGAACAGCATCGACATGATCCGCACCCGCATCGGATCGGCCAGCGCCTTGAGGCGGAGCGCCACTTCGAGAGCGTCGTCATCGCTCATCGGGCCGGAGGCGACCGGAGCGCAGCAGACCGGATTCGACATGTCGATGGTGGGCAGCGTCTTGGGCACGGTCCCAGTCTGCCACTAGATTGACATTTATCAAAAAGGTGGCATTCTGGCGTACGCCGAAAGTTCGACATAAGTCGCACAGGTACGGAGGTTCCCATGTCCCGCATGCAGCTCGCCCTCAACGTCGACGACCTTGATGAAGCGATCACGTTCTACTCGAAACTGTTCAACACCACCCCCGCGAAGGTGAAACCGGGCTACGCCAACTTCGCAGTCGTCGAGCCGCCCTTGAAGCTCGTCTTGCTGGAAAATCCCGGCAAGGGCGGCACGATCAACCACCTCGGTGTGGAAGTTGAGTCCAGCGACACCGTGCACGCTGAGATCGCGCGACTCGCGGGTGAGGGACTGTTCACCGAAGAGGAAATGAACACCACCTGCTGCTTCGCCACGCAGGACAAGGTGTGGGTGACCGGGCCTGCCGGTGAGAAGTGGGAGGTCTACACGGTGCTGTCGGACTCCGAGACCTTCGGCACCAGCCCGCAGCACCTCGACGGCGACCGCGACAACGACAACGGTGTGTGCTGTGGAGGGACGGCCGCCGCCGACGCCGCGCCCGCGAACTCCTGCTGTTGATGTCAGAGACGACCGCGCCCGGCGACGAACACGTCGCGGTGGTGGGCAAGCTGTCCACCCTGGACCGGTTCCTTCCGGTCTGGATCGGCGTCGCCATGGCCGCCGGTCTACTCCTGGGGCGATGGGTGCCGGGCCTCAGCACGGCACTCGACCGTGTCCAAGTCGACGGGATCTCGCTGCCCATCGCTCTGGGACTGCTGATCATGATGTACCCGGTGCTGGCCAAAGTCCGTTACGACCGACTGGACACCGTCACCGGAGATCGCAAGTTGCTCCTGAGTTCGTTGGTGCTCAACTGGGTCCTGGGTCCGGCGCTGATGTTCGCGCTCGCGTGGCTTCTCCTGCCCGACTTGCCCGAATACCGAACCGGCTTGATCATCGTCGGCCTCGCGCGTTGCATCGCCATGGTCATCATCTGGAACGACCTCGCCTGCGGTGACCGCGAAGCAGCTGCCGTGCTGGTCGCACTGAACTCGATCTTCCAGGTCGTCATGTTCGCCGTGCTGGGCTGGTTCTATCTGTCCGTCCTGCCTGGTTGGCTGGGTCTGGCACAGACCACCATCAGCACGTCCCCGTGGCAGATCGCCAAATCGGTGCTGATCTTCCTGGGCATTCCGCTTGTCGCGGGCTATTTTTCGCGACGGATCGGCGAACGAGCCAAAGGCCGGCAGTGGTACGAGTCGAGCTTCCTGCCCAAGATCGGTCCGTGGGCGCTCTACGGTCTACTGTTCACGATCGTCATACTGTTCGCGCTCCAGGGGCACCAAATCACCAGCCGCCCAACCGATGTCATTCGCATTGCCGTTCCGCTGCTGGCGTACTTTGCCATCATGTGGGGCGGCGGATACGTGCTGGGCGCGGCTCTCGGCCTCGGCTACCAACGCACCACGACTCTCGCCTTCACCGCCGCGGGTAACAACTTCGAACTCGCCATCGCCGTCGCCATCGCGACCTACGGCGCAACCTCCGGACAAGCTCTGGCCGGAGTTGTCGGCCCGCTCATCGAAGTCCCCGTTCTCGTTGCCCTGGTCTACGTGTCACTTTTTCTCCGCAAGCGATTCCCCGACATCCACACCCGCACAACGCAGGAGCTCTCGCGCGATGACTGACACGAAACCCGCAGTTCTGTTTCTGTGCACCCACAACGCCGGCCGGTCGCAGATGGCCATGGGATTTTTCAAACATCTCGCCGGTGACCGCGCCACCGTCTACTCGGGCGGCTCCGAACCCGCCAGTGAAGTCAACCCAGCCGCCGTCGCCGCGATGGCCGAAAAGGGCATCGATATCGAGGGAGAACAACCGCGCCGCTGGACCATGGACGACGTCGACGCCGTCCACGTCGTCGTCACCATGGGGTGCGGCGACGAGTGTCCCTACATCCCCGGTAAGCGTTACGAGAACTGGGAACTCGCCGACCCGGCGGGCCAGTCCGTCGATGCTGTTCGACCGATTCGAGACGACATCGAAGGCCGCGTGCGGGGACTGCTCGCCGAACTTGGTATCAATCTCGAGGTGCGGGGCAGCGCGGGCTGATCAAGGACGCTCCTGGAACCTTGCCGGGAATTAGCCGACCCGGACGCTCACGGCGCGGCGTTGGCAGGTGCCACGTCGGTGAAGTTGCGGTCGAATTCAGTCAGTTATTCACTAGGCATGGGGTCCTCTCATTTAAGTTGCTGTATGGGCGAGCCCACTCCCAGATGATCGTCAGGAAACGTTCAGGCGCATCTCATCGGTGGGATAGCTGAGCGCGAACGCAGAGGTGTGCGCATGGCAGCCGTCAAACGCGACGAGGCGGCGCGGCGTGCCCTTGCCCGCATTGAGTTCCCCCTGCGAGGTCGGTCCGACGAACTCGCGGTGGTCGACGATGTCATCGCCCGTTTGAGGAATGGGATCGGTTCCTTCCTGCTGGTGGAAGGACCGCCCGGGATCGGGAAATCACGCTTCCTGTCTGAGGCGGCCGCAAAGGCGTTATCCGCCGACGTTCGCCCCCTCCTCGGCAAGGCGTTCGAGGATCAGCAGGCCGCACCGTTCGCGCTGCTCTTTGCCACGTTCCTCGGCGCTGAACCTCCGATCGGTGACGTCGAGGCGATGCGGCGGCTCAGCGCTGGTCCCGACAACCATTACTGGCTCGTCAGCGAAATGCACTCGGCCATCGCTTCCGCCGCGGCGCAGACGCCACTTCTGGTGCTTGTCGACGACCTCCACTGGGCAGACGCCGGCACGCTGATGGCTTTTCGAGCCCTCATGAGCGATCTGGCGTCCTCGCCGATCGCGTGGGTCATGACTTCGCGGTCCGGCGAGAAAGCTCCGATGGTGCAAGACGCCACCGAGGCGATGGTGACGGGATGGGGGTCCGACGCGTGGCGGATTCGTCTGGATGCGCTCGACGCGGACGCCGCCGCGGACATCGTGCGCGACGTGCTGAGTGCCGACCTCGACGACAATCTGTTGCGACTGACGTCCATGGCGCACGGCAACCCCTTCCTGTTATTGGAGCTCACACAGGGCCTCGAGGAAGAAGGCCGCGTCCGGGTCAACCGCGGCAGAGCGTCCACGGAGGGGGAGCGGGTGCCTAGGCGCCTCACCGACACCATGGTGCAGCGACTCGATCGGCTCTCGCCGGCTACCCGTCAGCTTGTTCACGTCGCGGCGGTACTACCGGATCATTTTTCGGCGGGCTTGCTGGGCCGGATGGTCAAGCGCCATCCGTCCAGCCTCATCGACTTCGTCGGGGAAGCGGTACGCGCCGATCTTCTCAGCGAGGCAGGCGACCGGTTGCGCTTCAAACACGACCTGGTGCGTCATGCCGCTCGCGATGCGGTTCCCGCTGCGGTGCGCCGGGCGCTCGAGCGCGAGTCGGTCGACGTTCTGCTCAGTGTCGGCGCAACGGCCGAGGAGGTCGCCCCGCAGTTGGCGCGCAGTGCCGACATCGGTGATGACAAAGCGGTCGCCATACTGCTGACGGCGGTGGAATCGTTGTCCAGGACCGATCCGTCACGGGCCGCGGACATGGGTTGTCATGCGATGAGGCTCATGCGCTCGGATGATCACGCGCGAAATAGCGTTGTCGCACAATCAATCTGGCTTCTGAACCGGGCTCAGCGTTACGGCGAGGCAAGGCGATTATTTGACGACTCCCTGGCCGCAGAGCTGCCCGACGAGTGGGAAGCATTGATCCGCCTGAGCATGTCCAAGCTGTCCGATCGCGTCGCAGGACAGCGAGCCGAAGAAAACGTGCAGTCGCTCGCTCTCACCGGCATCACACCCGAGACGCGTGCACAGCATCTGGGCTGGCTGGCCTACAACGTCATGATGGACGGTCAGACTGATCGTGCCCGCTCTGCGGCCATCGACGCACACAACGCGTCGTCCACCGACGCCAGTGTCAAGGTGCTGGCGTGCCTGGCGATGGCCAATGTGGAGTGTGCCAACGGCTTCGGATCGCAAAGCCTCGCGACCCTCGCGGACGTGCGTAGCCGGATCCGGGCCGGCGACGTCGGCACTGCCGTCACTCATCTCGCGAACTTCCATCACGCAAACGTCGCTCTGACGCTTGGGCGGTTGGAGGACGCGACAGAAGCAATCAACCGTGGTGTCGATGCGGCACGTCGAGGTGAAGACACCGTCATCGCACAGAATTTCGTGCATTTGACGGCGATGTGCGCGGTGATCCAAGGCAAGCTGGATGAGGCGCGCAGCGCGGTGGAGTCGCTGCCCGACGGTGTCCGATTCATGAACAACGGCGTGTCCGGCCTTATCCACGTTTTCGTGTTGTCCGAGTTGGCCGCCCGTACCGAAGACCGGAACTTGGCCAGGATCGCCGGCCTTGCCGCCGACTATCTGATGGACCGCGGCCCTGCCCGGCGCCGGGCCGCCTGCGGTGCGCAGGCTTTCATGGCGTGGCAGCAGGGCGACGCCGTGCGCGCCGCGGATGCCTTCGAGCGGGGAGGTGAGCTGCTGGGAACCCCGCTGCTCGCCCTGGATCTCGATCACACCGTGCTCGCGGCTCGGGTCGCCGCGGGTGCAAACGGGGGTCGATTGCACGAACTCGTGGCGTCGGCGATCCGGAATTTGGAGACTGACAGGGACATACCGCTCTTTGCCGCCGTGTCGATGCACGCCCGAGCGCTGCTCGATGACGACGCCGCCAGTCTCGGTGCTGCAGTGGACGCCTACGCCGGATGCGAGCGCCCATTGCTCCTCGCGGCCGCAGTCGAGGACCTCGGCGTGGCGCTCGCCAAGAACGGCGATGCTCAACGCGCCGCAGCTCACCTGTCCGACGCCTTCGACACGTTCAGCCATGCGCAGAGCACGGCGGACGCTCGTCGTGTCGCGCGTGCGTTGGCTGATTTGGGTGTGCATCGTCGGATCGTTCGCGTGCGGGAAAGCACCGGATGGGAAAGCCTGACCCGGATGGAATGGCGAGTCGTCGAGCTGGTCGCGGAAGGGGCGACCAACCGTGAGGTCGCAGAGTACCTGTCTCTGTCGCCGCATACCGTCAACACTCATCTGCGAAACATCTTCGCCAAGTTGAGGATTCGTTCGCGTGACAAACTGCGGCGGATTTTTCGGGCGACGGCGGGCGGAGACGACGCGGAGACGGCGCAGCTTCGCTGACCTGGATTGCGGGCTATCGGCTCGACGTCTCCGGGGATGCTGATTCGCCGACCCAAACCGTCTTGGCGTTCATGAATTCTTTCATTCCCACGTCGGCCAGTTCGCGGCCGTAGCCGCTGCGTTTGATGCCGCCGAAAGGAATCTCGGGATAGCTGGCTGTATGGCCGTTGATGAAGGCCATGCCTGATTGGATGTCACGGATGAATGTTTCACGCTCAGCTTCGTCCTCGCTCCAGAGATTTGAGCCGAGTCCGTACGGGTGCTCGTTGGCCAGATCTACTGCCTCGGCGAGTGAAGACACCGGAAACACCTGGGCGACCGGACCGAACACTTCCTCCCCGAACATTCGCATCTCGCGGGTCACGTCGGTAATCACAGTCGGCGGGTAGAACCACCCGGGCCGTTCGATTCTCTGCCCGCCGGTAAGCACGGTGGCTCCTTTGTCGACCGCGTCGTTCACGTACGCCTCGACGTCCTCTCGGCCCGCCTCGGTCGCCAGCGGGCCGATATCGGTTCCTGGCTCGATCGGATCGCCGACCACCAACGCTTTCATCTTCGTCACGAAGGCTGCGAGGAACGCGTCGTAGATGTCAGTGTGGATGAAGAAGCGTTTGGCATTCACGCAGGACTGGCCGTTGTTCAGCGTGCGTGCCCGGACGGCGACGTCGGCGGCTCGCTCGATGTCGGCCGACGGCATCACGATGAACGGGTCCGACCCGCCGAGTTCGAGGACCAATCTTTTGATTTCGTCGCCGGCGATCGCGGCCACCGACCGTCCCGCGGGTTCGCTGCCAGTCAAGGTGGCCGCCTTCACTCGGTCGTCGCGGAGCACCCGCTCGACTGTTCCGGAGGAAATGAGCAGGGTCTGGAACACATCCTCGGGGAAGCCGGCCTCGCGGAAGAGTTGCTCCATGTACAGCGCGGTCTGCGGCACGTTGGAGGCGTGCTTGAGCAGACCGACGTTGCCGGCGGTCAGGGCTGGCGCGGCGAATCGCATCGCCTGCCACAGAGGAAAATTCCACGGCATCACCGCCAGAATCACCCCGAGCGGTTGATAGGTGACGTACGTCAGTCGAGCGCCAACGGCACTGCCGGCGCGGCTGACATCACTTAGGAACACCGCTCCGTGTTCGGCATAGAACCGCAGCGCGGCAACACATTTGCCGACTTCATCTGCGGCCGACCGCAGTGTCTTGCCGATTTCGGTGGTGATCAGTTCACTGACCGTGCCGGCATCGCGTTCGAGCACATCGGCCGCCGAGTTCAACCAGTCGGCGCGTTGCGCGATTGTGGTGTGCCGATAGGAAGACGCCGCTGCGGCCGCTCGGGCAAGTTTGTCCTCGAGTTCCTCGGGCGAGAGTTCGTCGAACGCCTTGAGAACCTCGCCGCTAACGGGGCTGGTGGTCGCGATGGCCATTGTCAAACTCCTTTCGTGAGTGGCCGGCTGCGGTGGTCAACGGGCTCAAGGATGTGCACCTGCCGATCGGTCAGCAGAGGACGTATCCGCCCGGCGACCAGATCCTGATAGTGCGGAGAACTCGTATGAGCCTCAAGTGCGGCTCGGTCGGCGTAGCGCTCCACCAGTACGAGATCGTGTGGACCATCTACGCTTTGGAGTACGTCGTAGCCAATACAGCCCGGCTCGGCCAACGAACGGGCTGCCAGGTCGCCGACGAGAGCAAGCACCGTCGCACGCGACTCGGCCGAGAACTGCCAATGTGCGACGGTAACAACAGGTTTGGCCATCGAAATCAGTGTCCACTGCGTAAGGCGTCGACCAGAGCTTCACCGACAAGGGTTCCGGACTGAGGGTTCTGTCCCGTGATCAGGCGTCCGTCCACCACGAGTTTGGGCTCCCACGGATCGGTGGATTCATAGAGTGCGCCTTCGTCGCGCAGGGCCTTCTCCAGGTCGAACGGCACGTCGTCGGCGGCGTACCCATCTTCTTCGGCCGCCGAGAACGAGGTGAGTTTGCGCCCCCGGACCAGTGGTGTGCCGTCATCGAGAGTCACCCCCAGGAAGGCGGACGGGCCATGGCAGACGGCGCTGACGATCATGCCGGCGTCCCATGCCCTCTTCACCATTGCCTGGATGTGGGGGTTACCCGTGATGTCGACCATGGGTCCCAATCCACCCGGGATGAAGACGGCGTCGTAATCCAGCACATCGACCTCGGCCAGGCGGCGACTGCGCGAGAGTCGTTGGTAGCCCTTTGAATCGCGGAAACCAGTCTGCACCGGGTCGTTGGAATCGAATCCATCTTCGGGCGGCTTGCCACCGGCCAGCGACGCGAACTCGACCGCCACGCCGGCGTGGTCGAGTACGTCGAAGGGGTGGGCGATCTCGGGAAAGAAGAATCCTGTCGGTCGTTTGTGGGGACCGATCACGGCGGCGTTGGTCGCGACCACGAGGACGTAGGGGACGGTCATCGGTGTGCCTTCCTGTTGTCGAGAATGAACTCAGTCGAAGACCACGACCGCGCGGCCGACGATGTCTCCACGGCCCAACGCTTGCAACGTGTCGTTGATGTCGTCGAGTTTCACGGTGGTGATGTGGTGCTTGATCTGCCCGTCGCTGGCGAGTGCCAGAACCTCTTGCAGGTCATTGTGGTTGGCCCAGAAGGATCCGAAGTACGACTTCTCGCCGCTGACGAACGGGAATATCGGAAGTTCGACAGTGTCACCCATCAGACCGACCTGTGACAGCGCGCCTTCGGGTCCCAGGATGGCGGCGGCCAAACCCAGCGAGTCGGCCGAACCGGCGCAGTCGAGAACCGCGTCCACCGTCCGCCGGCCGGTCTTGTCCTCCAGCGCGTTCTGGACATCCTCGACGGACTTGTCACGCACGTTGATCGTGTGGTGAGCACCGTATTCGCTTGCTAAGGAGAGTTTTTCGTCACTGCGTGCGAATCCCAACACCGTGGCCCCGCCGCTGAGGAGCCGGGCATATTGGACGGCATACCCACCGAGACCGCCGATTCCGTTGACGACGACCGTGCGGCCCGCTGCCAGCTTGCCTGCATCCCGCAGCTTCTTCATGCCGCGGTAGGGCGTGGCACCGGCGTCGGTGAGCGGTGCCAGGTACTGCGGCTGCTGCTCGGGTTGACCGGCCATGCTGATGACGTGGTCGTAGGGCGCCAGCATGTATTCGGCGAAACCCCCGTTGGGGCCGAATCCGACGAGTTGTCCGTCGCTGCAGAGCTGTTGATTGCCTTCGTTGCACTGGCGGCAGATGCCGTCGCCCCAGTTCGGATCGACGATCACCAGGTCGTTCTCGGACAGTCCCGCGGATTCGGGGACGTCGGCCCCGATGTCGGCGATCGTGCCTGCGACCTCGTGTCCGGGGATGAAGGGGAAATCGATGGGAAGGCCTTCGCGGAAGTAACCGTCCAACAGTTGGTAGTCACTTCGGCACATCCCGGTGGCGGCAACCTTGATCAAGACCTGGTTGCGCCCGACATCGGGCACGGAAACCTCTTCGATCTCCAGGGGTTGGTCGTACCCGTGCATACGCGCGGCTCGCATCTTCATGTTGTGCTCCAATCGAATAGCGGACGGATATCTGGTGGTGACGGTTAGCGCTGCTCGTACAGACCGTGGATGACCGCGCGCGCGATGGCGGACCGGAAGAGCGTGAATCCCAGGTATGCAGGCGTCGAATCGGGTGAGATGTCGAGCGGTTCGGGGCCGACGGCGTGTACGGCGACGTAATAGCGATGCAGGCCATGGCCGGCGGGCGGCGCGGCGCCCACATAGCGCCGGTAGCCCGCATCGTTCTTCAGCGTGACAGCACCGGATGGCAGACGACCCGGGGCGCCGTCACCGGCACCGGCGGCGAGTTCGGTGATGTCAGGCGGAATCTTGGCGACTGCCCAATGCCAGAAGCCCGACGCCGTCGGCGCGTCGGGATCGAAGACGCTGACCGTGAACCCGTGCGTATCCGAGGGAAATCCGGACCAGCTCAGATGCGGGGAGATGTCCTGACCGCCGGCGCCCATGATTCCGCCGACCTGTGGATTGGCGAGCATCTCGCCATCGGTGATGGACCGCGATTTCAGGGTGAAGGTGGGTAGCTGGGGGAGTGCGTCGTACGGGGAGTCCATGAGATGTCCCTGTCCTTGCCGGGTCTGTCAGTCAGTTCAAACCTGACATTCGGCGCAGCGATGTTCTATCGCATGGCGTGCGATATTTAGGGGGCCCTTACCCGGTGCGGGCATCCGCGTCGATGGCGCATGATGGCGTCATGAGCGCACGATCGACGAACCGATCACTTCGGGCCATCGGGGCTGTCGTGGGCCTGCTGGTGGCGCTGGTCATGGTCGGGCCGACCGGGGTCGCACAGGCGGCGCAGGCGATGCCGGCTGGCGACGCGCTCTCGATCGGCGACCCCGACGCCCTGGGCCACATCGATCTCTACGTGGATCCACTCTGCCCGTACAGCGGAAAGTTCGTGCGGGCTCAGGGTGGCGAGATCGGTAGGCGCCTGGAGAACGGGGCCCTGCGCGTCAACCTGAAGTTCGTCGATTTTCTCGACAAGTACTCCGCCAGTGGCACCTACGACAGCCGCGCGATCTACGCGGCCTACGTAGTGGCCGACCAATCAAGATCGAGTGACGTCACGTGGCGCTTCATCGAGGCGATCTATGCGAAGGACTTTCAACCCAAAGAGGGTGGGTCCACCGATCCAAGCAACGACCAGCTTGCCGACGTCGCCAATCGGGTGGGTGCGCCTCAGCTGGCCCAAGACCTCATCCGGATCGGCCTACCGATCGGCTTCGACCCGCATCTCATCGCGGCCAACAATCTGGTTGTCCTGCACCAGTTTCCCGAACCAGGTGTCCCGCTGGTGGTGATCAACGACCAGCCGGTCGACGGCGATTCGGACTGGCTGGCCCAGTTCCCGGGCTGAAGTTTCGTGCCAACGCACGGCTTGTCTCACTGGCGTCCCTGCGCCCTTTGCTGGTATCCATGATCCAGCAGGTCTGAAGGGGGACGAGATGTCGCTTCGAGTCACGCCGCCATGACCCTCACCGTGCAAGACATCGAGCGCTGGAACGCCGGAGACGTGCGTGAGGTGTTCCACGCCGCGACCAGCCGTGCCCAGGCCGCCAAGGATGCCGCGAACGGCTTGGCGACGTTGCCGGCGTTTCAGACCTGGGGCGGGGAGTCTGCCGAAGCCGCCAAGGAGGCGATCGGCCAAACCCGCAAGGACCTCGACGCGCACGGTAACGAGGCGCAGGCCGTAGCCAATGCAGCCCGTCACGCGGCCGACGAGATCGAGCGCATCAAGTCCGAACTGGCGACCCTCAAGGCCGACGCTGAAGCGCTGGGCATGGAGATCGACCCGGTGTCGGGCACCGTGGTGCCCGGCCCCTCGGTGCGCAACCCGATGGAAGCCGAACTCAAAGAGATGCAGCTGCAGCCGCGACTGGACAAGATCGTGGCCGATGCGAACGTGGTCGACGTGGCGCTGGCCAACGCCATCAACATGGCCGGCGGTAAGACGCCGCTGCCGCCGACGGGACCGCACCCGGAGATACCCGATAAGCCGCCGCCCGACGATCCGACACAGTTCGCAAAGTATTGGGAAGACCTGTCCAAACAGCAGAAGGACTACCTCTACGGGCAAGATCACAACATCGGCAACCATCCGGGCATGCCCGCCGGTGATGAGCTGTCTCCCGGCGCCGACTACTACAACAAACTCAACCTCGCCGATCAGCTGACGAATGCCCAAGCGGCCCAGTCCGAAGCGGATGCGCTGAAAGGTCAGCATCCGGACTGGGCCAACGGGCAGAACATTCCGCCACCCAACAAACCGGGGGCGATCTTCGACAACCGCCTGAAATACGAAGCGTGGCAACGGCAATACGACGGTGCGCTGAACCGGGCCAAGTACCTGCCCGATCTGAAGGCGGTCGATGATGCGGTCAGGGTCAGTCCGGACCGCAAGCTGATGCTCCTGGACACCGAGAGCGGCCGCCAGGTGAGAGCCGCCATCGCGGTCGGCAATCCGGATGACGCGACGCATGTCTCGGTCACCACGCCCGGACTCAACACCACCGTCCGCGGCGCCATCGGTGGCATGACCGACGAGGCCATGCATGTGCGCCAGGAAGCGCTCAACCAACTCGATCTCGCCGGGCGAAACGGTGAAACGGTCAGTGCGATCGCCTGGATCGGCTATGACCCACCGCAGGTGCCCGGTACCGACGAGATCGGTGCCTCGCTGTCGGGCGCGTACGAGGTGAGCCACGACGACGTCGCCAAAGCCGGCGCACTGGACCTGTCCCGCTTCTACGACGGCATCACGGCCGCCCACCACGGCCCGCTCGACCTGACCGCCATCGGGCACTCCTACGGCTCGCTGACCACCGGGCTGGCACTGCAAGAGCCCGGCAATCACGGCGTGGACAACGCGATCTTCTACGGTTCCCCCGGTATCGAGGCCACGACTCCGCAAGAGCTGGGGCTGCAGCCCGGGCACGTCTTCACGATGGAAACACCCGACGACCCGATCCAGAAGGTCTACGACGTGCCGCCGATCCTCCATTACGCCGCGCCGTTCCTGCCCGCCCCGTACGACAGGATGGCCGAAAACCTACTCCTGCAAGCGGATCTGTCTGGTACTGGAAACTTCGGGCCCAACCCGGCGACGAATCCGAATTTCACGCATATGGAAACCGGGGCGACCGTCGTGCCCGACGGACGGTCCCTCAGCGCAGCCAGCGGCCACAGCGATTACCCCCGCTGGGACGCCCCGAACAATCAGCTGTACACCACGGGGTACAACATCGCCGCCGTCATTGCCGGCACTGAACCGATACCGCAGAAATGAGGTCTTCGTCCATGTCGCCGCGACGTCGTCAACTACGCCGACTGGGTGTACTTATCTGCGCCATGGCAATCGCCCTAGGAGCAACAGGATGTCACGTGAGTAACCCTTACCAACCGACCGATCCGACCCGCGCCAGCCAGGCGGCCCAATCGCTGACGTCGCTGCCGTCGTTGGAAGACACCAAGACTGCGCTGACGGCTGTGATCGAGCAAGTCGGGCAACAGATCTCAGCCATAGCACCGACGGTCGCGTTCACCTGGCGTCGCGAAGAAAGCCGCGGTGGCTGCAGCCCGCCGTATGAGCAATCGGGCGGCAACGAGATATTGATGCCCAGCTACCTCTCGGATGTGCCTATCCCAGAGCCGAATTGGAAACAGGCGTACGACATTGCGCTGCAGGCCGCCAAGACGCTGAATGCGGGGACGGTCACGGTCTTCAAAGACGCGCCTGGTAATCATGACGTCCAGTTCTCCAGCGACACTGGGACAGTGCTCCGTCTGGGCTCGCAAAAGGCGGCACTGGTGACCGGCAGCACTGGCTGCCGATTGCCGAAGACCTAGCCCGTCAAGCCCAGCAGCGGCGGAACCAGGTAGCGCCGTGCGAATGAGCGCGCGGCGTCGTCGTCACCGAGCGCGACATTCTGCGACGGCGTCAGCACGAACGACACGATCACCCGCACGGTGACCTCGGCGACCTCGAGCAGTTCGATCTGCGTGCGCTTGTCATCGGGCAGCGCGACCGCGAGTTGATGCGCGAGGAACGACGACGCCGTCTGGACGACGCTGTCGCCCTCGACGGTCAGGAACGGCAGTACGGTTTCGGGCTCGGTGGCGAGCAACCGCTGCAGAAGGGCATGGTCGCGCATCGTCGTCAGGGTGAACACGAATCCTTCGACCAGCTTGTCTTCGGCGGTCGGGTAGCCGCCGGCCTCGGCGGCCAGCTCGGAGAGGAAGCGCTCGAGTTCCCGCAACAGAACCGCCTCGACGATGGCGTCCTTGTTGGCGAAGGTCCGGTACAGCGTGACGCGGGCCAGCCCCGACCGGCGGGTGATGTCCTCCACCGTCGAGCGTCGGATGCCGAACAGCTCGAACTGCTTCAGCGCGGCGTCGAGGATGCGCTGGGCGTTGCCCTCCGCGCTCGGCGCCCCGAACCGCTGCACCGCCTTGGCGAGCAGGCCGCTGTGCTTCATCGCTGCAGTCTAAAGCCTGCGATGAGCTATTGATACAAACAGACGCTGAATGTATCTTCGGTATCACCGACTCAGGACACCCGCGACTAGCAGGAGGCTTCTCATGGCTGCGGCGCTTTCGAAGGCTTCTCCGACCAGGACGACGACGTCACCGAGCCGAGAGGAGTTCTCCGATCGCCTGCTCAAGGGCTCGGCCAAGAAGTCGTACGCTCCCGTCGTCGACATCGACTGGGATACACCGGTCCAGCCGGACAAGTTCTTCCTGCCGCCTCGGGTCGTGTCGCTGTACGGCACGCCGATGTGGGCGGGCATGACCCGCGAGCAGCAGATCGAGCTGTCACGCCAGGAATTCATCAACCTGCTGTCGGCCGGGGTGTGGTTCGAGAACATCCTCAATCAGGCGCTGCTTCGCGGTCTCATGCACGCCGACGTCACCTCGGCGTCCGCCCATTATTCGCTCACCGAGCTCGGTGACGAGACCCGGCACATGGTCATGTTCGGCCGCGCCATCGCCGCCGTCGACGGAAAGCCGTTTCAGCCCGGTCGTTTTCAGCGCATGATCATCAACACGCTGCCGCTGGTGTTCCAGAAGCAGGTGCTCTGGATCGCGGCGTTGGTGGGGGAGGAGATCTTCGACGCCTTGCAGCGCCAGATCCTCGACGACGCCGAACTGCAGCCGATCGTCAGCCGCATCATGCGCATCCACGTCACCGAGGAAGCGCGCCACATCCAGTTCGCCCGCGACGGCGCGCGCCGGGACGTCCCGATGATGAAGCGGCGCAACCGGTTCCTGCTCGCCACCATCCACGGCGCAGGCGGACCGTTCTACCGCTACCTGTTCACCAATCGTGCCGTCTATCGGCGGGCCGGGCTCGACGGCCGCGAAGCGCGCCGAGAGGCCCGTGCCAATCCGTACTTCCACGAGACCACCCGCGCCGGATTCGCCCCGCTGGCAGCGTTTCTCGAGGAGATCGGGCTGATGAACCGGATCAGCCGACGGATGTGGACGCGGACCAGGTTCCTGTGACCGTCGACGACAACGGCGTTTTCGACGGCGCCGCCGAACTGGATGTCGCCGGTGTGTGCTGCGGGGTCCGGGTCCGACTTGCCGGCCACCTCAGCCCGATCGACGGGCGCTACCACTGGCAGGGTCTCGCCTACGGTGCGCCCGACGACTTCGTGGCGGGCCAGCACGCCCAGTTGACGATTGGAAACCGCAGCGCCGCAGTGCGGCTCGTCGAGAAGATCCCGTCGGGCCAGCTCATGATCAGTGGCGTCGGAACGCCGCCGTTCGACCTGCTGCCCGCTTAGCGCCAACGCGGTGCCATCCATGACCGTTTCGGCGACGAATCTCTGTCATGGATGTTCGGCTGGGGTCTCGGCCGACCGAATCAGTGGGGTCGGCAGCCTATGAGTGGCTAGGCTATGGCTCGATGAACGGATCGGCGCCGCCGCGCAACGAGCTCGAGGCATTGCTGGGCCGGACAGCGGGCCAGGACGCTGACGCCTTCGCCACGTTCTACGATCTGACCAAAGCGCGGGTCTACGGGCTGGTACTGCGCATTCTGCGGGATCCGGGCTACAGCCAGGAAACCACCCAAGACATTTTCCTTCACGTGTGGCGCAATGCCGACAAGTACGACCCGGCGGCCGGCTCAGCGATGGCGTGGCTGATGACGGTCTCCCACGGGCGCGCCGTCGAGCGGGTGCGCTCCGAAGAGGCCGGACGCCGGCGCGAGGATCGCTACGGCGCGGCCAACATCGACCGCCCGCGCGACGACGTCGCCGACGCGGTGATCGGGGGAGAGGATCGCCGCCGCGTCGTCGAGTGCCTCGACTCGCTCACCGACGTTCAGCGCGAGTGCATCGAGCTGGCGTACTACGGCGGACTCACCTATCCCGAGGTGTCGGCGCGGCTGTCGGCCAACCTGTCGACCATCAAGTCGCGCATCCGAGATGCGTTGCGGGGCCTACGCAACTGCCTGGGGGTGTCATGACCGGCCCCGCGGATTTCGAGCTGATGGACCTCACGGGCGTGTATGCCCTCGGCGCCATCGACGGTCACCAACGCGCCGACATCGACCGCAATCTCGACGCCGCGCCCGCGGCTGTGGCCAACGCCTTCCGCGACGAGGTGCGCGCCTACCGCGACACGATGGCCCTGGTGTCAGACGCGACCGCCGTCGAGCCTCCGCCCGAATTGCGGGAGCGGATCCTGGCGGCGGTTGCCGCGGGGCCCGCAGCGCCCCGGCGTTCCTGGCGCAGACCGCTCATCGCGGCCGCCGCGGCATTGGTGATCGGGCTCGGCGTGTTCAGCACGGTCGTGGTCCTGCGCCCCCCGAGCACGCCGACGGCCGCGCGAGTGTTCGAGGCCTCCGACGTCCAAACCACCACCGCCGCCATCCCCACCGGCGGCGTGGCAACCTTCGTGTACTCGCGCGACACCAATGCCGGGGTGCTGGTGATGAACAACGTCGCACCGCCCCCGCCCGGCTCGGTCTATCAGATGTGGCTGCTCGACGGCGGGACCCCGAGATCGGCAGGCACGATGACTGGCGACGCGGTGCGGCCGTCGACGACGGCGGTGCTCACCGATCTCGGCAACACCAACGCGCTCGCGTTCACCGTCGAGCCAGGAACAGGTTCGCCGCAGCCGACCGGACAGATCTTCGCCAAGCTGTCCTTGACCTGACGCCATCCGCCAGGCTGTCGGCGACGAATACCGGTTGTGAACACCGCGCAGCGCCTGGAGTCACTCGTCGGCACGGCCCTCGATATCGAGCTGCCGGTCCGCATCCGGGCCTGGGATGGCAGCGAGGCCGGACCGGCGGGCCCGGTCCTGGTCATCCGGTCGCGGCGGGCCTTGCGCAGGTTGGTGTGGGCGCCAGGTGAACTGGGTCTTGCGCGCGCCTTTGTGGCGGGTGATCTCGACGTCGACGGGGATCTCGGCGAGGGGTTGCGTGAGGTGTGGCGCCGATCGGACGGCCAGACGCCCACTCGTCCGACCGCGCGCAAGCTGGCGGACGCACTGCGGCAGGCGGCCACGCTCGGGGCGCTGGGCCCGCCGCCACCGCCGCCGAGCACCGAAGCCAGGCTGAAAGGCCGCAGGAACAGCCGACGGCGTGACCGCGCGGCCATCGCCCACCACTACGACCTGTCCAACGACTTCTATCGTCTGCTGCTCGACGACCACATGGCGTACTCGTCGGCCTACTTCACCGACGATCGGCAGACGTTGCATGAAGCTCAGACCGCCAAACTCGACCTGATCTGCCGCAAACTCGGTCTGACCGACGGCATGCGGCTGCTCGACGTAGGCTGCGGCTGGGGCTCACTGGTCCTGTTCGCCGCGGAGCATTATGGGGTGCACGCCACCGGCATCACGCTGTCGGTGCGGCAGCGTGACTTCGTGGTCGCCCGAGTGGCGGATCGCGGTCTGACCGGGCGGGTCAACGTGGGGTTGCAGGACTACCGCGAATTCGCTGATGACAGTGAGCCGTTCGACGCGGTGGCCTCGGTGGAGATGGGCGAGCATGTCGGCGAGGAGAATTACGGCACGTATGCGGCGATGCTGTACCGGTCGCTCAAGCCCACCGGCCGACTCGTGCTGCAACAGATGTCGCGGGGTGCGGACGCCGCGCCGGGTGGCGGGGCGTTCATCGAGTCCTACATCGCGCCTGACATGCACATGCGGCCGATGGGGCAGACCGTGAATTACCTGCAGGACGCCGGTTTCGAGGTGCGCGACGTCGAGGCCATGCGCGAACACTACGTCCGCACCGTCGACTGCTGGATCGACACCTTTGAGCGTCGCTACGACGAGTTCGTCGCTCTGGCCGGTGAGGAGGTCGCCCGAGTGTGGCGGCTCTATCTGGTCGGTGGCGGGCTGGCCTTCGAACAGGGCCGGATGGGTGTGGACCAGATTCTGGCCGTCAAGCCCGACGCCGGGGGAGAGGCCGCCATGCCCTGGGGTCGGCCCTGGTCGATGTAGACGTCACCGGGTCCGGGATTTTGGTGGCAGCGGCACAAAATACGATGTCCGCGAGCAATATTCGCGAAACCCCGGCCGGTCTCTCATGTACTTTTCGGTGAGCCTGGCCCCGGTGACATGCACCAGGAAGTACGTCATCACCACGGGGCTGGCCACGGTCGCCAGCGAAACCCAGCCTGCGATGCTCACCAGCCAGAGCCCCCACCACACGCAGGCGTCCCCGAAGTAGTTCGGGTGCCGTGTCCAGCTCCACAGCCCCCGGTCCATGATTGTCCCCTTGTTCGCGGGGTCCCGCTTGAACGCCCGCAATTGGTGATCGCCCACGGACTCGCACACCAAGCCGGCCAGCCACACCACCACGCCGATGCCCATCAACACAACCCGTGCGGAACGCGTCGGGCCCAGCGTGGCCGAGAGCATCAGGGGAAGTGCGACGAACAGCGTCGCCACGGCCTGGGTGCCGAAGATCTTCCGGATGACGTTGCCCGGTGCGAAGTTTCCGCGCAGCAGGTCACGGTAGCGGGGGTCTTCGCCGTGGCCCTTGATCTTGACGTACATGTGCCAGGCCAGCCGCAACCCCCACAATGCGGTCAGCGCCAGCAACAGCAGACGGCGAAACAGGTCCCCGGTGCCGACCACTGCCGCGACGGCGGCGACCGCCACAAACCCGAGACCCCAGGTGATGTCGACGATGTTGTAACGCCCGATACGCCGCGCGATCAGGAATGTCACGCCGTGGACCACGATGACCGCGGCCACCGATGCTGCGGCGACGAGGAGAAAATTCACTGGCGAGCTCCCGTAGGGGCGAAGGTCCATTGGTACACATCAAGATAACCGGCCCGGAAGCCGGCCTCGGAATAGGCGAGGTAAAGCTCCCACATCCGGGCGAAGACCGCGTCGAACCCCAATGCCGCCAACGTATCCCGACTTTCGATGAACCGCTCCCGCCACAGCCGGAGAGTCTCGGCGTAGTGATCGCGCATCGATACCATGTCGATCGTTCGCAGCCGAGTCTGGCTCTCGGTGATCTCCACGATGGCCTGCGTCGAGGGCAGTAGCCCGCCGGGGAAGATGTACTTCTGGATCCAGGTGTGAGTGTTGCGACTCACCAGCATCCGGTTGTGCGGCATGGTGATTGCCTGGATCGCGACGCGCCCGCCGGGAGTGACAAGGTCGTCCAGCGCGCGGAAGTAGCCGGGCCACAACGAGTACCCGATGGCCTCGATCATCTCGACCGACACCACGGCGTCGTAACGTCCCTCTACCTCGCGGTAGTCGGCGAGGTCGATCCGGACGCGGTCCGACAGCCCGGCGGCGGCCACCCGCTGCAGCGCGTGCTGACGCTGCTCGGCCGACAACGTGATCGAATGGACTGTCGCACCCCGGCCCGCGGCTTGGACGCACAATTCGCCCCAGCCAGTGCCGATTTCGAGCACCCGGCTTCCCGGCCCCACCTTGGCCGCATCGAGCAGCCGGTTGATCTTGCGCCGTTGGGCATCGGCAAGGTGCTCCCGCGATGCGGGCAGCTGATCGAACAGCGCGGACGAGTACGTCATGGTCTCGTCGAGAAACTCGGCGAACATCGCATTGGACAAGTCGTAGTGCGCAGCCACATTGCGCCTGGCCTGGGCGGGGCTGTTGCGCGCCGAGCGCGGCTGGCCGCTGAGCACAAGAGGCCGTAGCCGCTGCAGTCCGCGCGGCACCAAATCCGCCACTCCGCTCGCCAGGACGGTCAGTGCGCCGGCCAGGTTCGAACTATCCCACTCGCCGGCCATATAGGATTCACCGAAACCGATCAACCCGCTCGCGCCGATCCGCCGGGCCAGTCGATCCGGTTGGTGCAGAATAAAACTCGGCATGGATGGATCGGCAGCGCCGACCACCGAGCCGTCGGGATAGCACAACCGAAGCGGCAGTGCCGCCGCGGTACGGCGCAACAACCGGGCAGCCACCGCACCCGACATCGCCGCCAAGGGTCCGCGGGGCACCCGCGGTACTCCTGTCCCGGCAGTGCCGTCGACCGTCCCGCCAGGAATCGCGGTGGACTCCAGGGTCATCGCAGTTCCGCCTTCTCTTGACGCGGTACCACCGGAATCTTGTGCAGCCACAGTGCAATTCCGTGCCGCCGGATCGCCAATGCCCCTCGAAGCGGAGCTATCGGCGCGATGAGCTGCAGCCGTAGCAGCTGTGCGGTACTCACCGGGAGTTGATCGCCGCGCAGCGCCGCCACGAACGGCGGCTGGTCGTCGCGCAACAAGGTGATCGTCACCTCCAGGGTCTTGTCCGGGCGCGGAGCGTTGATCAGGTAGCGGCCCGAAACATCGTTGAACGGCGATACGTAAAAGGCTTTGGACACGGTCGCGAGCTGACCATCGCCACTCGCGACGTACGCGTGGCGGCCGCCATAGGTGTTGTGCACCTCGGCGATTACGTGCTGCACCGTGCCGTCGGCATCGTGACACCAATACAGGCTCAGCGGGTTGAACACATAACCGAGGACGCGAGCCTGCAGCAGCGCCGTCACGCTGCCCGCGCTCGCACTCAGCCCGCGGCTGGCCAGCACGGCGTCGACGCGATCACGCAGCGAGTCCCCGGGTTGGCCGTCAAGGTGGTCGCGCGGGTCGATTCGCGCGAACGGGCGAAGCCATCGTGGCAGCCTGGGGAGGTCGTCGACATCGACATACCAGCTATAGCCGCGGTGCCGAAAGGAATATTCGACCGGCGCCGCCCGGTGATGCCAGACGCGGGTCCGATACAGCGCGGGGATCAGCACGCGACATCCTCCAGCTCTTCGGTCACCGGCCATCGGGCGCCCAGGCGTTGCGCCGCGGCCAGTCCGGACGCGGCGCCGTCCTCGTGGAATCCCCACCCGTGGTAGGCGCCGGCGAACACCACGCGGTCATCACCGAGCGTGGGCAGAAGCTGCACGGCTGCAACAGATTCCGGTGTATACAGCGGATGCGCGTACGTCATCTCCGCCACGACCTGGTTCGGATCTATCCGATGCCCGTCGCCGAGAGTCACCAGGAAACGTCGTGGTCCCGCAATACCCATCAACCGGCTGACGTCGTAGGTGACCACCACCTCGTCGTGGTTGTCGGTCGCCAGATAATTCCACGACGCGCGGGCCCGGCGCCGTCGCGGCAACACCGATTCGTCGGTGTGCAGCCGTGCGTGATTGGTGCTGTAGGGAATCGCCTCCAACACCCGCCGTTCGGCATCGGTGGGACTCACGAGCATCAACAGGGCCTGGTCGGGATGCGTCGCGACCACCACCGAGTCGAACTGTCGCGGGCCCAGGCACCCTGCCGTCACCTCGACACCGTCCCGATTGCGCTCGACGGCATGAACCGGCATGCCCGCGTGCACCTCGTCGATGCGCTCCAGCACCTTGTTGACATAGGTAGCCGAACCACCTTGGACCGTACGCCATTTCGGTGAGCCGAACACCGACAGCATCCCGTGGTGGTGCAGGAAATTGAAGAGGTAGCGGGCCGGATAGTCCATTGCCGCTCCCGGGGCGCAGGACCATACGGCGGCGACCAGCGGTGTCATGAAGTGCGTGACGAAGAACCGCGAGAAGTTGTGCCTGCCCAGAAACGAACCAAGTGTTTCGAGGTCGTCGGTGAGTTCGCCGGCCAACAACGCGGTAGCGGTTCGGTGAAACCGTTTCACCTCCGTGAGCATGCGCAGGTACTGCGGGCGCGTCGCCGTCGCCAACGACGGGAACAGCCCACCGATGCCGCGCGCGCCCGCGTACTCGAGTCCGATTCCGTCCGCGCGTACCGACATCGACATCTCGGTTTCGTGGGTGGCGATGCCGAGTTCGTCGAACAGGCGGCACAGCGTCGGGTACGTCCGGTCGTTGTGCACCAGAAACGCGGAGTCGACCGCGACGCTCTGCCCGTCGCCGCGATCGACGACATGAGTGTGCGCGTGCCCGCCCATCCGGGTATCAGCCTCGAACAATGTCACCCGGTCGCGCTGCGCCAGCATGTACGCGGCTGTCAGACCGGCCACTCCACTACCCACCACGGCGATTGATCGCCGACCGACAACTCCGTTCCCCATGCAAGCGATTCGTCGCGGCGACGCCACCGGATGGGCCGCGGATTCCCTTGATTGACGGCCCCGGCCCCATCCGTGGGACCGTCGGCGCCGAATACCGATATATGACGGACAAAACCCGCGTCCTCGCGCCGTATTTCGACGATGTGCAGGCGCACTACGACCTGTCCGACGAGTTCTTTCGGCTGTTCCTGGATCCCACCCAGACCTACAGCTGTGCCTACTTCGAGCGTGCCGACATGACCCTGGAACAGGCTCAGCTCGCGAAGATCGATCTGTCGTTGGGCAAGCTGGGGCTGCAGCCGGGCATGACGCTCCTCGATATCGGGTGCGGCTGGGGCGCGACCCTGAAGCGCGCCGTGCAGCGTTTTGACGTCAACGTCATCGGCCTGACCCTGAGCCGCAACCAACAAGCCAGTGCGCAGCGATTGCTTGACCACAACTCCAGCACGCGCTCCAAGCGGGTGCTGCTGCAGGGCTGGGAGCAGTTCGAGGAGCCGGTCGACCGGATCGTATCCATCGGCGCCTTCGAGCATTTCGGTCGCGATCGTTACGACGATTTCTTCCGGACCGCGTACACGCTGCTGCCGCCCGGCGGGATCATGTTGCTGCACACCATCATCAAGCCGACCGATGAAGAGTTCGCGGCCAACGAGCTGCCGCTGACGATGACGATCCTGCGATTCGTGAAGTTCATCATGGACGAGATCTTCCCCGGCGGTGATCTGCCCAAGCCGTGCACCGTTGTCGAGCACGCGGCCAAGGCGGGCTTCGAACTGCAGCGCGCTCAGCGACTGCGGCCGCACTATGCACGCACGCTGGAGATCTGGGCGGCAGCGCTGGCGGCCCGCAAGGACGACGCGATCGCGCTGCAGTCAGAAGAGATGTACGACCGCTACATGCGTTACCTGACCGGGTGCGCCCAGCTGTTTCGCGACGGCTATACCGACGTGTGTCAGTTCACCCTCGTCAAGCCTGCTTAGAAGGGTAGGGACACACGCATTTTGGCGTGACTCACGCCGTCGAGTACGCGGCGACCGGTGTTGGCCACCGCCGGGATGCCTGCCAGCCGGTGAAAGAGCCTGCCGTGGCGGTACTCCCGGCCCCAAGTCGCGGTGATGCGCTGTTCGTAGTTCGTGAAGTCG
This sequence comes from Mycobacterium sp. BK086, assembly GCA_004362315.1. GTDB lineage: Bacteria > Actinomycetota > Actinomycetes > Mycobacteriales > Mycobacteriaceae > Mycobacterium. Next base: position 1,513,232 of record SNWL01000003.1, on the reverse strand, counting down.
TCGGGGCCGCCATTTGTGAGTGCGGCGATGACACACTCGCCGGCGGCGAGCCCGGACTGCAATGCCTTGGAGATCCCGGCACCCGACGCCGGTCTGGCAGCGCCCAGCGCGTCGCCGGCGAAGACCACACCCGGTCGCCACGGCGGCCACGCGGTGAAGCCCATCGGTAGTCGCCAGGCCTGCACTGCCTTGTCCTTTCGCAGCTCGTCGACGGTGGGCAGCTCCCACTCGCGGGGCAGGGTCGCGAGGAACTCGCCCAGGAGTTGGCTGACGTTGATCTCGTGCCACCGCTTGTAGCTGTTGACGTATCCCAGCCCGATGTTGAGCCGGCCCGCGCCCATCGGGAACACCCAGCCGTAGCCGGGCAGTTGGTCGCCTTGGAACGCCAGTTTCAGATAGATGTCGAGGGAGTCGGAGTCCGGACGATTCGCCGGCATCTCGGCGCGAATCGCGATCGCCGAGTAGCCGTTGTACCGCGAGGTCAGCTCGAGGCCACGCTTGACGGGCGAGTAGGCGCCGTCGGCGGCGATCACCGCGTCGGCATAAACCGGCTCACCATCCTTGAGCGTCACCCCCGTCACTCGGCCGTCGCCGTCCAGGATCGGGCCGGCGACCTCGGTGCCCTGGCGCACCTCGGCGCCCGCTGTCCGGGCGTTCTCGAGCAGCAGCGTGTCCAGTTCGCGCCGTGGGGCGCAGTGGCCGTGGTTGGGCATGCCGGGCCGGCTCGGGAATGACAGCTCCAACCGATGGGGGCTGTAGATCGTGGCCCGGTTGACGCGGTGGAACTTGTCGACCTCGTCGGCCAAGCCCATCTTCTGAAGAAGACTGACCGCGCGGGCAGTCAGACCATCGCCGCACGGCTTGTCGCGGGGGAACTCGGCCTTGTCCAGGACGACCACCCGCGCTCCGGTCTGTACGGCTTGCCACGCGGCCGATGAACCTGCCGGCCCGCCGCCCACAATCGCCACGTCATAACGCTGAGTGCCCATATGCGGTATTCGGCGCTGACGGCGCCGCGGACGGGTGCGAATCCAGCTAAATCACGTGCGGCGCAATCAGCATGGTGGCGCCCAGCACAACGAACCCGATCAGGAACGCGACGATCGTAAAACCCATCACCTGGCGGACATTCAGCTTCGCGATCGCCAGCAGGGGCAGCAACCAGAACGGCTGGATCATGTTCGCCACCCCCTCGCCGACGGCGACCGCCATCGACATCAACCCGAGATAGCCCTCCGAGTGCTGGCCGATCGCCAGTGCCGAGTCGACGGCGATCGGGCCCTGCACGGCCCAGTGCCCTCCGCCGGACGGCACGAACAGGCTGATTATCAACGAGCCGACGAACGTCAGGAACGGCAGCGTGTACTCCGACGCACCGTGCACAAGTGCCTCGGCCAGCAGCGTCTGCAGCGGCTTGATGTCCTTGGTCGCCTGGTATCCGAGCAAGCCGATCAGGCCGCCGTACAACGGATACTGCAGCAGCAGTGGACCCGACACCTTCGCGGCACTGGTGAAAGCCCGGATGAACCGGATCGGAGTTTTGTGCAGCAGCGCGCTGGTGATCGTCAGCAACATGATCATCGAGGAGATGTTCAGCGCGAAACCACTGATCCAGAAGTACGCGATGCCCGCGACAAAGATCAGGACGTTCAGAATCCACAGGTTTTCCAGCCATTCCGCGAACGTCTTCTTGCCCTGCGGTTCGGCCTCAGCCTCCGTCCCCTCCTCCTCGTCGAACACTGCAGGATCGGGAGCAAGGGTGCTCGACGGCGCCATCCGCCAGATCGCCAGCGCCAGCACCGCCAGCACGACGAGCACCGACAGCCAGCTGTACGGCTGGAAGATCGTCTCCGAAAGCGGCACCGTGAGCCCAGTCATCTTGTGAATCACGTTGATTGGGCTGCTGCTGTCGGTGTTGGCCAGCGCGATCGACGACGAGAGCCCCTGCGTCCACACAACGAAGCCCATGAACGACGCCGCGATGAGATAGCCGAAGTGCGTGTCGGGCAACCGCTTTGCGACCTGCCGCGCAACCAGGGCCCCGGCGACCAGTCCGAGCCCCCAGTTCAACAGGTGCAGCACGGCGCTCACCCCGAAGCAGAGCAGGGCGGCCTGAACCTGATTCTTCGGCTTGCCTGCGATGTACACGATGCCGCGCTTGAGCACCGGCGCCTCGGCCAGCGTGTAGCCCGTGACGAGGATCAGAACCATCTGGAACGCGAACGTGAAGATGTTCTGCTGTCCCCACACGCCGCCGTACCACGCCTTGAGCATGCCGCCGGGCGTGGCGCCCTTCACCAGAAACGCGACCAGTGCGGCGACGATGACGGTCAGGATGACCGCGAACAGATAGGGGTCGGGCATCAGGCGTTCGACGTACCTCACCGACACGTCGGTCAGGGATTGCATGACGCCGCGACGCTTGGGCCTGACTTCTTCGCTCGTCGTCATGATCTACCCCCGGTTAAGTGCCTGGTCCGGCAGGGACTCTAGCGGCTGCGTCGACAGGTGACTAGCGTCCTGTCGGCCTTTGCTGGTATCCAGGAACCAGCAGGTCTGAGGGGTGGAATATGTCGCTTCGGGTCAATATCGAAGATCTGGCCGCATCCGGCGTCGCGGTCAGTGGTCACGGCGAGGATGTGGCCGTCAAGCATGCCGCGGCCGCCAGCCGGATCGACGCCGCCCAGGTCGGGTGGCAGGGGACATCGGCGCTGGCCATGACGGCTCTGTCCGAGCAGTGGCTGGCCACCACAGCCTCCTTGCTCACTCGCCTGAGCGATCACGCACAGGGGCTGCACACCAGTGCCCAGGGGTTCACCGAGATGGAGCAGCGCAACAGCCAGGCGCTGGAGGCTCCGGCGCAGGCGGCGAACGCGATCGTTACGCCGTGATCTCGGCGATCGCCGACGGGGTGTCCAGGTCGCCGTAGGCGTTGGCATAGCGTTGCGCCAGCGCGACGGCAACCTCGAGGCGCTGCCACAGCCCACCGCCGCTGCTGGCGGTGGCCAGCCACAGCGCCAACCCATGAGCGACCGACGCGCGGTAGCGCAGCCAGATCTCGTCCATGCTCGGCAGCTCATCGGCGGGCAAGCCGAGCGCGTCGCGATAGTCCGCCAACAGCGCTCGTTCGTGCTGGCGGCGGTCCTCGACGGTCAGTGCGCCCTGCAGGAAGTACCCGACATCCAGTGACCAGTTGCCACGGCGGGCGACCTGCCAGTCCAGGAATCCGACCTCGCCGCCGGGGGTGACGTAGGTGTTGCCGATGTGCGGATCGCCGTGCAGCAGCGTCTGCGGCGAGGTGGTCAGCGTCCGGATGTAGGGCTTCCAGGTGCCTTCCACCAGTTGCTCGATCGACATCGACAACACCTCAGGGGGAGTGCTGGTGTCGAGTTGTTCCAACGCACTGGGCAGTGGCGCGTACTGCAATCCGTCGAACGGTTCGAAGGGCTCCAGCCAACCCAACGCCGGCTCAGAGATGACGCGCGATCCCCAGTATCGTCCGTGCATCCGGCCGAGTCCGCACATCCCCGATCGTGCTTCGTCGATTGTCAACGGCCGCAACGAGTCCCGCGGATCCGCACCCCGCGCGGTCAGGTCTTCCATGACGAGGCAGAAGTCGTAGGCGTCCTCGTCGATCAGCGCGGCGTACACGGCGGGATGTTCCAGGGGAAGCTCCACCCCGGAGCTGAACAGGCGTGGCTCGTGGAACATGCCGCTGGTCATGCGGATGAGTTCCTTATGGTCGGGGTCGGCGGCCTTGACGAACACGGTCGCCGGGCCCTGGCCCTCGGAGTAGGACAAGCGAAGGCGCGCACGGCGATTGGTGCCGTCGTCGCGAAGGTCGATGGCGACGTCGCTGACGACGGCGCCGGGATGGTGAGCGGCCAACGCCTGGGTCATCCAGCTCGGCGAGACCTCGGCGAAGTCGGTGGGCACCGACAATTCAGATGTGCTCATCTCCGGGTGTGCTCCTCGCGACTGTGCCATTACGACACGATTTGTGTCGTAATAGCGGTAACCTACGGCACTACGAACCAGATCGGCAATGAATCGGCGAAGTTAGGCTCGTGACATGGCACAACCGCTCGGCCGGCCCAGGGACGCCTCGCTGGACGCGGCGATCCTCGACGCCGTGCGCGAGCTACTGGTCGAGTCCAGCTACGCCGAGCTGTCGATGGATGCCGTCGCCGCTCGGGCGCGCGTGGGAAAGAAGAGCATTTATCGACGCTGGGCGTCGAAGGCGCCGCTGGTCGCCGAGGCGGTGTTGGACGCCTACGGGCGCGACGGATCGTTCGAAGTGCCCGACACCGGCAACCTTCGCGCGGATCTGCTGCGGTGGCTGGTCGAGCACGGCGAATTCATCACCGAACCCGCCAACGCCAAACTCATCCGCGCACTGGTCGCCGCTGCGGCCGCGAGTTCCGGTGACACCGAAGCGCTTTACGAACAACTCAGCGTGCCGCAGCGCGGTGGGCTCGTCGATCGGGTGCGCCGTGCGATGGCCGCCGGCGCGGTGTGCGCCGACGCCGACCCCGATGCGATCGCCAACGCGTTGATGGGCACGCTGCTGCTGCAGGTGATGAGCGCGCCGATCCCGAACAACCACGCCTTCGAGCGTTACGGGGCATTGGTGGATGCGCTGCTGGACGGCGTGAGTGCCGCACCAGATGGCTAGGGTCTAGACGTGCATCTCGAAGAACTGCAGTGGTTCGTGGTGCTGGCCGAAACCGAACATGTCACCGATGCCGCGGCCGAGTTGGGGGTGAGCCAACCCACGCTGTCGCGTGCCCTGACCCGGATCGAGGACAAGGCCGGCGCGCCACTGTTCGACCGCGTCGGACGTCGGCTTCACCTCAACGAGTACGGCCGCATCATGCTCGAGCACGCCCGCCGCAGCGTCGCCGAGGTGCAGACGGCCGTCGACCGGATCGCCGCGCTGCGTGACCCGGACACCGGTCGGGTGCGGCTGGCTTTCCTGCACTCGCTGGCCAACTGGTATGTGCCCGAGCAGCTTCGGCGTTTCCGGGAATCCGCGCCGCGAATCGCGTTCGATCTGTTTCAGGGGCCGGCGCACGAGGTCGCGCAACGAATCGCCGACGGCGGGGCCGATATCGCCATCACCTCACCGCGTCCCGATCCTGCCACTGTTGTGTGGCACCGGCTGTACGTCGAACGGCTGTGCCTGGCGGTGCCGGTCGCGCACCGTTTCGCGACTCGCAGCCGGGTGAGCCTGTCCGCGGCGGCCGACGAGCCGTTCGTCGCACTCGAGAAGCCACTCGGGTTGCGGTTGTTGACCGACGACTTGTGGGCCGAGGCGGGTATCGATCCCGAGATCGTGTTCGAGGCCTCGGAGATTCCGACGATGGAGGGCTTGGTGGCAGCCGGATTCGGCGTCGCCGTGGTACCCGTGCCGCGCGACGCGGCCGATGCACGGGTAGTCCACGTGCCCCTGTCGAACAGCCGGGCCAAACGCGAGGTCGGAGTGGCGTGGGGGAGTGATCGGCCCCTGGGCCCACCGGCAGAGCGCTTCGTCGAATTTCTTATCGGCCGCTAGCACCACTCGGCGGTCCCGACTCAACTGCAGTCATACGCCAGTCGCATGAAGGTCAGCCGTTTCATGCATTGGACACATCAGTAGCCCATTTCTACTGTCGGCTTTATGACCGTTGACCAGTCCCTGCAACCCGTGTGGACTGGGCACACCCGCGGATCGACCGCCTACGCGCGACTGTTGGCGGCGCTGTTCTGTGCCGGAGTCGCAACGTTCGCCCAGCTCTACTCGCCGCAGGCCGTGCTTCCGCTGATCTCGGCCGACCTCGGTATCGGCGCCGCGACTGCGGCACTGGTGGTTTCGGTGTCCACCGCGGGTCTGGCGCTCGGTGTCATCCCGTGGTCGGCGCTGGCCGATCGCATGGGCCGGGTGAAGGCCATCACGATCTCCGTCTCGGGTGCCACAGTCGTCGGGATCCTGCTCCCGTTCGCGCCGACGTTCGGACTGCTGATGGCGGGCCGCTTCGTCGAGGGCCTCCTTGTCGGCGGTGTCCCCGCGATCGCAGTGGCCTATCTGACCGAAGAGGTCGAGCCCGTGCACGCCGCCAGGGCCGCGGGCACCTTCGTGGCGGGAACGACGATCGGGGGCCTGCTCGGCCGTCTGGTGTCCAGCCCGGTCGCCGAGTTCGCCGGCTGGCGCATCGGTGTCTTCACCGTCGCGGTGATCTGCGGCCTGGCAGCGATGGCGTTCGTGAAGCTGGCGCCCGAGCTGCGCGGCTTCACCCCCGCGTCGCGGCACGGCACCAATCCGGAGGGAGACCTGGCCCACCGACTGGCCGCCAACCTGCGCACACCGCGCCAATTGGTGCTCTTCGCGCAGGCCTTCCTACTGATGGGCGGCTTCGTCGCGCTGTACAACTTCCTCGGCTTCCGCCTGACCGCGGCGCCCTTTCACCTTGCGCCGTCCGTCGTCAGCCTGGTGTTCCTGGCCTACCTGGCCGGCACGTGGGCGTCGTCGCGGGCCGGTGCCGAGGCGGCGCGCTTCGGGCGCAGGCGGATCTTGCTGACGTCCGTGGCGGTGATGATGATCGGGATCGCAATCACGTTGAGTGACAACGTGTTCGTGGTTCTCATCGGTTTAGTGGTCGCCACGGCCGGCTTCTTCGGAGCGCATTCCACAGCGGCCGGATGGACCGGCCAGGCCGCGCCCGTCGGCAAGGCTCAAGCCTCGTCGCTGTACAACCTCTTCTACTACGGCGGGTCGAGTGCCATCGGCTGGTTCGGGGGAGTGGCATTCGACGCTCGCGGGTGGACCGCGGTCGCTGTCACGATCCTGGTGCTGGCGGGCATCGCGGCGGCGCTGGCCGCGGTTTTCCTGCGGGACGCGTAACGGGCGACGGATACTCAGGGCCATGAACGCCCTACATGCCCTGCGGATCTGCGCGCTGGCCGCCGCCCTCGGACTGACCACCGTGATCGGTCACGGAGTCGCGACCGCTGACGACGGTACCGGCGCGCCCGCCCCCGGGCCGTCGTCTGCTGATGGGACATCGGTGGATGACGACGCGACCGCTCCGCCGCTCAAGACGTCGGGCACGTCGACATCCCTCGGCAACGGTCGTATCCCGGGCGATCCGTCCCGGTTTGGTGGGGCGGGGTCGATCATGTCGGGCCTCGGTGGCATCTCGTCGGGGGCGACTCAGTACGACGCGGCCACCAAGGCGGAAGCTGACGAGATCCGGGACATGGAGCACTTGGTCGAGATGTCGCAGTATTCCGACGAATACCAGGAGCAGATGTTCGAGCTCATGGCGGACATGAGGTCCACAATGGCTGAGATCGCGGCGAATACCCAGAATGAGCGGGTGACCGCTATCGAGCGGTAGCCGTCAGCTCTCCATCGATCAGGGCAACAGGTCGACCAGGCTCGTCGAGGCGGCACGCGTCATCGTGCGCACGAGGTACTGCATGTGGGAACGCCAATGCTTCTCGGCGCCGTCGGCATCGCCCGCGTCGAGGAGTTCGACGAGCCGCCGCTGCGAACGCAGGTCGCGCTGCCGGATCGCGGCCGAGGTGAGGTTCTTGTCGGCGCGGCTGACCGCGATGAGCGCGCTGGCGAGCACTTTGTCGAGCGTTCCCGCGACGATGCTCAGCGTCTGATTGCCGGCCAGCGCCACCAGCGCCTGGTGGAACGCGTGGTTGGTCAGGCCGAACGCCTCGTGGTCGTCGATGACCTGTTCCTCGCGGGCGATCAATGCTCTGAGTTGGTCGATCGCCCCCCGCCGGCCACGGGGGAGGGACGCGATGGCTCGCGCGGCCGGCGGCTCGAGCAGGTAGCGCCCTTCGAATACGTCGGCGAGCGAGACGTTCTGGGCGCGCAGCAGCATGGCGGCCGTCCGCGCGGTCATGCGCTCGTCGGGGGAGCGGACGAAGATGCCGCCGCGGACTCCGCGGACCACTTCGATCAGGCCCTCTGTCTCCAGAATCCGCAGCGCTTCCCGCAGCGATGGCCGCGACACCCCGAACCGCTCCACCAGATCGGGCTCCCGCCCCAGCGCTGCGCCGTCGGCAAGCGCGCCGCTGATGATTTGCGAACGCAGCTCGGCCGCAATCTGTTCGGGCTTCTCGACGGTCTGGGTGGCCTGGGCCCTGCCTGCAGTCACGTCGCCGCCTCGGAATCAGATCAGGAAACATCTAGATATTTTCAAACTACCATGCTCGAATACATCTAGATATTTAGATGGGAGTGTCAGTGACGGAGGCAAGTGCCGTACGGGCCGAGCGGCCGGTGAAGAAATTCCAGTTCGTCAGCGGCGGCGCCGGTGCGGGCCTCGACTCGCGGTCACCGCAGTCGGCGAACCATGGGCTGGCGCAGCAGGGTTCGCTGGCGTTGGGCAAGAGCGTGATGGTAGGACGGCGGTCGCTCGTCAGTGCGGCGCTCAACGACGCGATGACGTTCTCCTCGGCCGACCTGGTCGAGCAAGGGCAAACCAAGCCCCTGATCCCGCTCGGCATCGACCCGCCCGAGCACACCCGATTTCGCACGCTGCTGGAACCGATGTTCTCGCCGCGACGGATGGAGGCTCAAGAGGCTGACATCGCGCAGCGCGTCAACCGCTTCATCGACACCTTTATCGATCGCGGATCATGCGACTTCACAGCGGAATTCGCCGAACTCTTCCCGTCGTCGGTCTTTCTCGGCCTGATGGGTCTGCCCTGGGAGGAGCTCGACACGCTGGTCGCGATGCGCGACGGGCTCCTACACCCCGGCACCGACGAGTCGACCCTCGACGAGAAACTGGAGATCCAACGCCGCACGGCCCAGGATGTCTATGCCTACTTCGATTCAGTTCTGGACCAACGAACGGCCGTACCGTGTGACGATCTGCTCACCGAATTGACCCAGGCCCGTCTCGACGGTGGCCCGGTATCGCGCGATGACCTGCTGTCCATCTGTTTCGTGCTGCTCACCGCGGGTCTCGACACCGTGACCGACACCCTCACCTGCTTTTGGGCCTACCTCGCTCAGCATGCCGAACAGCAGCGGCAGCTATCCGACCAGCCCGACGTCATTCCGCGCGCCGTCGAGGAACTCCTGCGCTGGGAAACGCCGGTGCCGTGGGCGGTTCGCTGGGCCCGCGAGGAACGCACTCTGGGTGAGCACACCGTGTCGGCGGGCCACCACCTGCTCGTCAACCTCGGCGCGGCCAATGTCGATCCCGCCGATTTCTCCGATCCACTCACCGTCGATTTCGACCGCCGAGGTAACCGTCACCTCGCCTTCGGCGCGGGCCCACATCGCTGCCTCGGCTCACACCTGGCCCGTCGCGAGCTCCGAATCGCCTTGCGTGAGTGGCATCGTCGGATTCCCGAGTACACCCTGAGTCCGGGGTATGAGGTCCGCTACCGGCCGCCGTTACGGTTCGTGCCGGATCTGCAGCTGTGCTGGCCGTCGCGGTGAGCATCACCCGGGTGGCGCAATGGGCCACCGGAGCTACCGGCCGGCTGGCGCTGCGCGCGGTCATCGATTCGACCGACCTCGAACTCGTCGGCGTGCGGGTCTACGACCCGGCGAAGTCGGGCCGCGACGCGGGCGATCTTGCCGGCCGAGCGCGGACTGGCGTCCGGGCCACCGACGACAACTACGAGATCGTCAGGGCCAAGCCGGATGTCGTGCTCTACATGGGTAGTGTGGAACGGCACCCGGATTCCTGCTTCGAGGATGTGGCTCACCTCCTGAGCACCGGTATCGATGTCATCGCCACCGGTAGTTCGTTCGTCGACGTGTATGGGTTCGATCCAGACCGGGCGAGCGTGATCGCCGCCGCGTGCGCCGATGGTGGCGCCTCATTCCTCGGGGTCGGCCTGTTTCCGGGATTCTGGGGTGAGGCGGTGGTACCCGTCCTGTCTCGGCTGTCCGCCGGCTGCGACGAGATTGTCGTTCGCGAATCCCTCTCCTACGCCGGATATCCCAGCCGCGAGATGATGTTCGACGTCATGGGCTACGGCCATCCACCGGATGCCACGTCACCGGTCCTGAGTGATCCGCAGCGTGCGGGACAGGCATTCGTGGCCACCGCGCGGATCATCGCCAAGGCACTCGGGCTCGCCATCTCGTCCTGCGAGCCGTACCGGGAAACGGCCGTCACCGAGCGCGAACTCGAGGTCGCGTCCGGTGTGATCCCCGCGGGAACGGTCGGTGCGATCAAGCTGGGGGTCCGGGCCGATTGCGGTTCGACGACGATCGGCGTCGAACACGTGACCTGGATGAGCCCCGATGTCATTCCGCAGTGGTCCCGCGCCGAAGGCTACGAGATCGAGTTCGGCGGCGCGCCCACCCTGCGCTGCAACCTGGTGCTGGGTACCCGGGGCGAGGATCACACTGAAATGGGCTGTCTGGCAACGGCCATGCACGCCGTCCACGCCATCCCGGCCGTCCGCCAGGCGCCGCCGGGGATCTTCGACCTTGCCGATCTCGAATTCAGGGGAGCCGTACGATGACGTCGACACTCGAACCGGCCCGGATCGGCCTGCTCATCGACTACCTCGACGATGACGGCACCTTCGACGAGAACATCCTGCCGGCACTGCAATTGGTCGCCGACGAGTACATCGAACAGGGTGTGCTGGAGCGCCCGGTCGAGTTTGTCGTGCGAGCCGTGCAGGGGCTGCCGAATGGCTCGTTCCGCGCGGTCCGCGACGCGTTCTTCGAACTCGTCGAGGAAGACGTCCACGTCATCTTCGGGCCGTGGGTCTCCGAGAACGGTGCGGCACTGCGCCGCTACGTCGAAGACCTCGGCGAAGTCGCGTGCATCACGATGGGCGCCAGCGAAACGATGTTGGGGGAGTGGGTGTTCGGTCTGCCGGCCGGGTCGATGGAGGAGGAGCCGATCATCATCGCGACCGTCGCGGCACTGGACGGTTGCCGAACGCTCGGCGTCGCCTACGAAGATTCGCTGATCGGAACCGAATACCTCCGCACCACCCGGGTCGCCTGTGCCAGTGCGGGATTGACCATCACCACCGAAGTCGCGATCCCACAGGTGCAAACCGAGAAGCGCGTCGCCATGGCCACGCTGGCCGCCGACCGACCGGACGGAATCATCCACGTCGGCTTCGGGCTGGGCATTACCGGGATGAACGACGCGCTCGCCGAAGTCGGGTGGCTTCCCCCTCGCTACACGACCACCGCATTCGAATTCGCCTCGACCAGCGACTGGTGGCGTGAGCAGCTCGCGGGGTGGATCGGCTTGGATCAATACGACGAGAGAAACCAGACGGGACAACGGTTTCTGGACCGGTTCGAGCAGCGTCACGGCCGACGGCCCGAGTATTTCTTCCCCGTGTACTGCTACGACGTCGGACGGCTGATGATGATCGCTCTGGCCGATGCGCGACCACTGACCGGCGTCGGCGTCAAACAGGCACTCGAACGGATCAAGATGATTCCCGCGGCGACCGGTGCGCCCGGCACTCGATTGCGGTTTGGCAAGTACATCCGGCACGGCTGGATGGGAAGCGAATTCCTGGTCGCGCGAAGGGTGTTGCCGGACGCCAGCGCCATCGTCATGCACGGCACCATCGAAGGTCTGCTCGAACGGCCCGAGCTGTCATGACAATCCGGGTCATCCAGTGGGCGACCGGCTCGGTGGGCAAGGCGCAGCTCGCCGAGATCATCGATCGGGCAGACCTCGAGCTGGCCGGGCTCTACGTCTACGGCGCATCGAAGGTCGGCGCCGACGCCGGCGAGATCGTCGGTCGCCCACCAACCGGCGTCACGGCAACCGACGATGCCGCGGCCATCTTCGCACTGGACGCCGATATCGTCCTGCACGCGGCCAGTAAGGCCTTTCCCGGCAACACCAACACCGACGATATCGTCGCACTGCTCGCCTCGGGGAAAAGCGTCATCACGACGACGTCGTACAACCACCTCGCCACGTACGACCCCGAGGTGGAACAGCGCATCACGCAGGCGTGCGCACAATCCGGTGCCCGATTCCACGCCGCCGGTGAACATCCCGGCTTCATGTTCGAGCGGCTCGCGACCTCACTCACCGCGCTGTCCCGGCGGGTCGACAGAATCACCGTGCAGGAATTCGTCGACTGCCGCGCCATCACGGCGCGGGAGATGCTCGTCGACCTCATGGGCATGGGCAAGCTGCCCGAGGATGTGACGGCGGAATCCCCACTGTTCCAAGCGATCTCTATCCAGTACGAGCAATCTCTGGCCGCGACTGCCGATGTGCTCGGGCTGCGGATCGACGAGATCCGCACCGACGTCAGGACCGCGACGCTGCCCCATGACGTCGACGTTGCGTGTGCGACTCTGCCCGCCGGGTCGGTGGTTGGCCAGATCATGTCGTGGTCCGCCTATCGCGACGGGACACCGGTTCTGGTCGCCGAGGAGTACTGGACCGCAGTCGAGAACATCCCGGGCTGGGACCTCGCTCTGGCCGGTCAGTTCCTGATCCGCGTCATCGTCGATGGCGCGCCGCCGATCCGGCTGGAGCTCACGATCGACAACCACGAGACCGATCTCGAAGGTGTTGCGGGCGGCCAACTCGCCGCGGCGATGACGGCGGTCCGGGCCATTCCCTATGTGCTGGCCGCGCGCCCGGGTGTTGTCGTCCCCGAAATATTCGGCGCCTACCGCTGGCCCGAGGCAGGCTGACCGGCCCCTGCTCCTGACCGCGGCCCGGCACCGGGTATTTACACTGGGTTGGGGCGCAAGGGGGAAGGGAATTTTCGTGCACGGCAAATCCGGTGGCGTACAGGTGTCGATCGACGCCATGACCGCGGCGGCGGGATTCGTCGACCTGCCGCCACAGACCGGGATCGTCGTGCAGGACGCAAACGGTGAGATCGTCGCGGCATCCGAACGCGCGCAAGCGATTCTGGGCCTTGAGTTCGATGAGATGCGGGGCCGTACGTCACTGGATCCGCGGTGGGCCGCGGTCGACGAAACCGGTCAATTCGTCGAAGGTGCTCAGCACCCCGCGGTGGTCGCCCTGACTACCCGTGCGGCGGTGCGCAACCGGATCATCGGCATCCACCTCCCGGGCGGTGATGCGGTCGGCCATCACGTGTGGCTGGAGGTCGACGCCGTGCCTGTCTTCCGCGACGACGACCCGGCGCCATGGGTGGTGGTCGCGGTCTTCACACCGATCGGCGGTGAGCGGCTACGAACACTGGAACTGCGCGATTCGGAGCGCCTCTTTCGGACGATCGCAGAGCACAGCTCCGACATGGTGGCCTGGCAGCGGGTGCCGGACACCACGTTCTTGTGGGTATCACCGGCCTGCGGCACCGTGCTGGGTTTTGCCCCTGACGAGCTGATCGGCACCCGTGGGATCGATCTCGTCCATCCCGACGACCTTGGTCCGCTCGGAGAGGCATGGCGGGCATCGGTGACCGGGGTGCTGCCGACGTTCACCATGCGTATGCGCCATGCCGACGGCTCCTATCGCTGGATCGAGACCACCGCGCATGTGCTTCCCAGCCAGGAGGACAGGTCTGCGCAGATGATCACCGCCCATCGCAATGTCAGCGATCGTGTCACAGCGGAGCGGGCTCGCGATTCCGTGGTGCGGATGTTCGAGCTGGCCATGACCTACGCCACGATCGGGGTCGGGTGGCGCAGGTGGGACGGGATGCTTTCGCGGGTCAACCCCGCACTGTGCACGATTCTGGGCCGCAGCGCCGACGAGCTGGTAGGTCATTCTCTGAGAGAATTCGCGGCCGACGATGAATCCGATCGTGACGACGCCGTTGCCGCTGTCCGAGCCGGCACCCTGAGCCATCACGAGAGCGAGCGCCGTTTCCGCAGGCCCGATGGGACGGTGGCCTGGTGCCTACATACCGTCATCGGTCTACCCGACGAGGCCGGCGTGATCACGCACTTCCTGGTGCAGCTCCTCGACATCACCGAGCAGAAGAAGGCCGCCGCGCAACTCGAACGTGCTGCTCTCACGGATCCGTTGACGGGACTGCCCAATCGGACGGTTCTTGAAGGCCGCCTCAGCGATGCGCTCACCGAGGCACGCGCGGCCGGCACGTTCGTCGGTGTGTTGTTCATCGACATCGATCGGTTCAAGCGAGTCAATGACACCTTCGGTCATGACGCCGGCGACGACCTGCTGCGCGAGGTCGGTCGACGTCTGAGTTCGGCGGTGCGGCACAGCGACACAGTTGTTCGCCTGGGTGGTGACGAGTTTGTCGTTGTGCGCGAACACCTTTCCTTCACAGCGCAGCTGGATGGCCTGACCGCTCGTATCGGTGAAGTCTTCGCCGCACCCTTCGCGGTCAACGACCACGAACTGACGGTTGACGCCAGTGTCGGCAGTGCCTTCGGCAATGACCTCGCTGCCGACCAACTCCTCTCCCGAGCCGATGAGGCCATGTATCGAGTCAAGCGCAGTCGCCGGCCCGACGCGTGAGTGCTTCTGAGCCGGACTGTGGTGTGGATCTGTTGATTTACGGGTAACTCCTGGTCAGCGTCACGTGCAAGGAGGGACCCGATGCGGCTGAGGCGAAGCGTGCTCAGTGGACCGGGGATCACGCGCAAGCGTCATGGTTCCGGTTTCGCCTTTTACGACCCTGACGGACGCCGGATCGACGACGCGGCGACGGCGGCCCGGATCAAGGACTTGGTGATTCCGCCTGCGTGGAAAAAGGTGTGGATCTGCCCCCACGCGAACGGCCACGTCCAGGCTGTGGGAACCGACGCAGCCGGTCGGCGTCAGTATCTCTATCACCAAGCGTGGCAGGAGGAGCGGGCCGAAGAGAAATTCGATCGCGTCCTCGACCTGTCCAAACAGCTGCCGAAGTGGCGCGACGACGTCGCGGCCGATCTGGAGCGCCGGGGCTCGAGCCGTGAGCGAGTGCTGGCATTGGCGCTGCACCTGCTCGATCGGGGCTACTTCAGGGCAGGCGGAGAGCAGTATGCCGAGGAGCACGAATCGTACGGGCTGGCGACGCTCCTACGCGAGCATGTCACCCTCCGCGCGGGTTCGGTGGCGTTCGACTATCCGGCCAAGAGCGGCGTGCAGCGTACTTTTGAAATCGAGGACCCGGACGTGGTCCGCGCCATTCAAGCCCTACTGCGCTGCGACCACGACCTACCCCGACTTCTGGTGTGGCGCAATGGATCCTCCTGGCAGGAGGTGCATGCCGACGATCTCAACGCCCGCTTCAAGCAGCTCGCCGGAGATCAGTACAGCGTGAAAGATCTGCGGACGTGGCATGGCACGGTCCTTGCCGCCCAAGCCTTTGCCAACGCCGACCCGCCAGGTTCAGAACGCGCGATCAAGCGGGCGACCGCAGGGGTGATGAAAGAGGTTTCCGCGGAGTTGGGTAACACTCCCGCAGTCGCTCGCGGCTCCTATGTCGACCCCCGGGTCGTCGCAGGCTACGCACAAGGGGACACGATTGCCTCAGCGGTTCAGCGAGCTGAGCGGGCGCGGGCGCCCCGAGCCGCGCAAGAAATCCTGGAGAAGGCCACCCGCGCGCTGATTCGCCGAATAGCTAAGGCAGGAAGCACTTCTGAGTCGACTACGGCTCGCGCCGCCTGACGTCCGATCATGAGTGATACCGCGGTCCTCGTCATCGACATGCTGAACGACTAACGCCACCCCGACGCAGATCAATTGATGACCAGTGTGGCCACGATCATCGAACCACTCACCCATCTGATCGGGGCGGCGGCCGACCGTGACGACGTCGACCTGATCTACGTCAACGACAACCACGGCGACTTCACTGCCGACTACGCCGCGATCGTCGATTCGGCCCGCAATGGCGAACGTCCTGACCTGGTCGAGCCGGTGATCCCGGCCCCCGGTAGCCGGATGCTCACAAAGGTACGCCACAGCGTGTTCTACGCGACTCCACTGGACTACCTTTTGGGGCGGCTGGAGACACGAACGCTGGTGTTGACCGGACAAGTCACCGAGCAGTGCATCCTGTACAGCGCACTGGACGGATACGTGCGTCACTACGATGTTGTCGTCCCTCCCGACGTGGTGGCTCACATCGACCCGGAACTCGGCGCGGCCGCTCTGACGATGATGCAACGCAACATGCGGGCCGAGCTGCTCCCTGCGGATCGCTGTCTCCCGTGAGGCGGCTCGTTTCACCCGTCAGCAAGGAGTGGGGAATATTTTGTTGCCTCGCTTGTCAATTGGATCCGATTGTCCGTGACGTCGGCGACATCGTCCCAGACGGCCAGGAAAGTCCCGCGGTGACGCCAGCGCAGCAGCGCGGCCAGGAGCCGCGGTTGCGTGACTCTGCGACGTTCGTAACCCAGGTAGGACGACCGGGTATGCGGGCTGACGATGATCCCGAATACGCTGGGCGAGCCAGGATGATCGTCGACCGTGCCGGGCACGCACAACCGCACGTCGATGACGGTGCCGACCTGGTTCCCCGAGGTGTCGACGACAGGTAGTTCGAGAAGGTCACTGAGCTGCATGCCGGCCTCCCGGGATGCGGGCGATCAGCCGGTCACGCAGCCAGTGCTCGATCCACAGACCGTCGAACTGGTCTGCTTCGGGGCTCAGATGCACCGCCGCATCGAGTTTCGTGACCAACCGCCAGGGCAGGGCTTGTAGTCGCGAACGAGGCTGCTGGCCGCCGAACATGCGGGTGAAGAGGACTCGCCCGGTCAGGATGGCGGTGACGCGCGGCACCCGGTCGTCTATTTCTATCTCGAGGTCGTCGACGATGCCGACCGGCGTGCCGTCGGCGTCGAGCATCTGCCGATCCAGTAGATGCAGGCGCGCATCGATCAGAGTGCCGGTGGGCCTGGGTGCGTTTGGCAGTTCTCCACTCTGAACTGTCATTGGCCCGCTCCTGTCACAATCATCAGCGGAATCGCGGCCAGGGAGGCCGCGAGAATGATGACGAGAAAGAACGATCCCGCGATGTTGAGCGCGCGGCCGTTGACATGATCGCCCATGTATTCGGGGTCATTGGCGACGATGAGGATCGGAAGGTAAGTCAGCGGGAGCGCGATCGCCGAGAACACCACGGAGTATTCCGTCACCAGGATTGGGTCGACTCCGGTGAACAGCACCGCGGCACAGGCGATTACGGTCACCAGCATGACAGTGTGAAAACGTGCCGCCTCGGCCGGCCTGCGGAATTTGCCCCACGCCCAGCCGAAGAACTGAGCAAGCGTGTACCCAGCCGACAGTGTGGTCTCCAAGGCGGCACCGAATGTCGCGGCGACGATCCCAATGATCACGAACGCCAGGGCGAGTTTGCCGCCGGCCATCACCACCGGCATCGTGATCTGGGACAGCGACGTGACTTCGATTTGCGCAGGCAGCAGAACCACCGTCGCACATGCCGCAATAGCCAGAGACAGGATGCCACCCAGCGGGAATCCGACGAGCACATTGAGCCGGGACGTGTTGAGATCCTTGGTGGTCCAGCGCTCTTCGCGGGCGCCGGAGGAGAAGAAGAACACCTCGTAGGGCGTCATCGCCGCGCCGAACAGTGCGATGGCGAAATACCAGTAGGTGGCGGCTGATTCGCTTTCGGGGATGGCAGGAGCAAAGGCCTGGTGGGAGAGCGCCGACCAATCCGGATGCAGCGCGAAGACAGCGACGGCAAAGACGATGAGGCACAGGCCCAGCAATCCGGTGACGTTTTCCATGAGCGAGAACCGCACTCGCCAGATCACCAGCCAGACGCCGAATGCGGCGACCGGAACCCACAGCAAGGGACCGACGTCGGTCGCCAGCTGCAGGGCCAGGGCGACGCCGCCGATCTCGGCGGTGACGGTCATCAGGTTGATGAAGAACGACGCACTGAGGTTGGCTGCTCCGATCCGGGGACCGAGACGCTCGCGGATGATCTCGAAGGTCGCGCGACTGCTGACGGCGGCTACCCGACCGGCCATCTGGGCGTACAGGCAGATTCCCACCACTCCCAGCGGAACCACCCAGGCAAGACCGAGACCGAAACGGGAGCCGACGACGGCGTTGGTCACCAAATCACCGATGTCGAGAAAGCCACCGATTGCGGTGAGAATCCCCAACGCGACAGCGAAGATCTTCTTCATCAGCGGTAGGCCTGTTCGAGCGCATCAGCGCGGGAAAGCAGATGCTGCCTGAGCTGCTGGGGATCACCTGTCGGCGCGTCGCCCCGCAGCGAAGCCGAGGCGGCGTTGAGATCATCGATCATCCCCGTCATGGCGCCGGTCAGCAGTCTTTGACGGTCCAGATCGATGTGGTTGTTCGCCTTCAGTTCGGCGATGTCCTTGTAGGCCTTCACGACTTCGTCACGGGCATCGCTGATTTGGACTGCGGCCAACGAGCCGGGCGACTGGCCGTCTGACCACAATTGCACGGCCAGCGCCGCAGAGCGTGCGGCCGACTGCGTTTCTTCCTTCGCCGTCGCGAGTTGGCCTGGCATGCCGTCGCGATTGCTCGGACAGCATGTCAGGACGAGGGCGAGTAGGCCGCCGAGGAGGATCAGCGCACCGATCACTCCTGCCGGGTGGCGTGATCTCGCTATTGCCTGTCCCACGGCGCTGTGTCATCCATCTTCCGGTAATACTTCGCCAGATGGCTTTTCACGCGGTCGATATCCGACTCCGGCAAGTCGACCCCGCCCCGCGACCCGTCCATCACTGCGGCGGCGGCCATGACACCTCTGGGCACTGCGGTCAGCTTGCCGTCGATCACATCGGCGATGAGTAACTTGTAGGCGGTGAAGTTGTCCTTCTTGTCGCCGTCGTACCACACGTGGGCATCGCGATACTTGGCGTTGGGAGTGTCGGAGACGCCGGCCCAGGTGCGTACTCGTTTGTCGGCCGCGTCACCATCCCAGCTGCGGTCACGGTCGGCAAGCGGCAGGTTTTGGAATGAAGTGACTGTCATGACGCACCTCAGTGGTTGCGGAGCTTGGCTACCAACTTGTCTTTGGTGAGGCTCGAGTAGCCGGACATACCAAGCTCTTTGGCGCGCTTCTTGAGTTCCGGCACCGTCCAGTCATCGTAGCTTCCGGCTTTGCCGCCCTTGCGTCCAACGGATGATTTTCCGCGAGCCGCGGCGGCATTGGAAATCCGCGCGGCCTTCTCCTTGGAATTCCCTTCGCGGCGCAGATCTTCGTACATCTTCTCGTTCTTGATCGACGAGTTCGGCATAGCTGCCTCCTGTCCACATCACTGCAACATGCACGGAGTGCCCAAGCACGCGCCCTTCAAACCCGTCAATGCCACGTCATCAGCAAGGCCCGGCCCCGCGTACGGAGCCGGACCTTGCTGACGAGGTGTTACTGCTCGGCCTTTTGGCGTTCCTCGTTGGCCTTGGCGGCAGCGCGTGCGCTCTCGGCCTCGGCTTCCTTCTTCGCGGCCTCGCGTTGAGCGTCGGCTTTGTCCTGCTGGGCCTCGCCCTCGCGCCGCAGGTCGTCGCGCCCGGCGAGCGCGCCAACAGCCTCTTTGACCTTGCCCTTCACGCCCTCGACGACACCTTCGATGCCCTCCGCGGCTCCATTTTTCTCGCCCATGACACAGTTCCTTTCGAATCACGTGTGTGGTGGCTTCGAAGTTCCCAGGGCTACCGGCTGCCAAACCCTCGGTCGTAGCCGCGGCCCGCGGGTCGCCTTCGGCGCGGATCAGCCGCCTGCTTGTGCCATCTCGCAACTAATCATCAAGGTGCATAACGTAATTCGCGGTGCTCTCCCTGGTTTTCGACCATCGACGTGAAATCGCTGTTACCCGTCGTGGCTCGTTCAAACGTGGTTCATCCCACGGTGATGTTTTCCCGGGCCGGTCGCCTCCGCCACCACGTCAGGCTCTCGGTGGCAGCGGAATCCCCTGCAGGTCAGCACCATTCTCCACCTGCAGGTTCCAGCTGTTGAACGCCATCGCCAAGCAGGTGTACGTCCCGACGACGAAGGGAATCTCGACCAGCTGTTCATCGCTGAGCTGTTCGCCCAGCCGTCGCCATGTGTCGTCGGATACCTGGTAGGAGTCGAGCATCTCGTCGGTAGCGCCGACGAGGTCGCGTTCCAGCGCCGTCCACGTCGCGCACGCCCTGTCCTCGGCGATCGCGCCGATGTCGTCGTGGTTGATGTCGTACTGCTCCGCGAGACGAACATGGTGCACCCACTCGTAGACGGCGCCGGTGCGCCACGCGACCCGCAGGATCATCAGCTCTCGATTGCGGTGTCCGATGGCAGGTTTCCTCAGCAGCACATTGCCGTAGATGGTGAATGGTCCCGCGAGTGCCGGGTGGTGAAGCATCGTTGCGAGGACATTGGGGGCCCGCCCTGACATTCGGATGTGATCGATGACTCCAGCGGGAAACGCCTGGCGCAGTGCTTCCAGCGCGTCGTCGTCCCACTCGTCAACGTGCAGGGGCCTCAACCGAGGCAGTTGCGTCATGCGGCGACCGTACGCCCCACCCGCGATGGTTGTACAGTCGTACAGCACGGGGTTACAGTGCTCCCATGACGCTCACCCCCGAGACATTGGGCATTGCCCCGGGCCGCGGACGATTGGTCGGCCGTCGCATTGTCGTAGTCGGCGCCGGAACCCGCGCATCCGATGACGCGGAGGCGCCGATCGGTAACGGTCGGGCCATCGCCGTGCTGTGCGCACGCGAGGGCGCAGACGTTGCGTGCGTCGATGTCGATGAACACGCTGCCGAGCGGACGGCCGAGCTCTGCCGGCAGGAGGGCGCGACCGCGCTGTCAGTGGTTGCCGACGTCCGAGACGCTGCCGAATGCGAGCGCTTGGTGACGGCTGCCCATGAGGGACTCGGCGGGCTCGACGGCGCAGTTGCCAACGTCGGGTTCGGCGCCGGGCAGGGACTGGCGGGCACCACGCCCGAACTCTGGGATGACCTCTTCGCCCTGAACGTCCGGTCCCACTTCCTGATCGCGAGGGCCGCGATGCCAGTGCTGGCCGAGGGCGGCTCGATGGTCTTCATCGGATCGGCGGCGAGCCTGCGGGCAGGGACCCGGTTCCCCGCCTATGACGCGTCGAAAGCGGCGCTGTTCGGGGTATGTCGCCACGTCGCGCTGGAAGGTGCATCGCGCGGGATCCGCGCCAACCACGTGATCCCCGGCCCCGTCGACACCCCGCTCGGTCGCTACGGCAGCGAGCACGTGAAATCCCGTTCCCAGATCCAGTTTCCGCTGGGGCGGCAGGCCACGGCGTGGGATATCGCTTACGCATCCGTATTCATGCTGAGCGGAGAAGCCAGCTACATCACCGGCGAGTCGCTGGTAGTGGCTGGTGGACTGGGCCAGATTCGCTGAGCGGCAGGATGCCATGACGAGTTACGACTACATCATCGCCGGCGCGGGCTCTTCGGGCTGTGTCCTGGCCAACCGGCTTTCCGCAGACCCCGGCATCACTGTGCTCCTGCTGGAAGCCGGTGGGGGCGATCGCAATCCGTTGTTCGCGGTCCCGAAGGGCTCCGGGATGCTCTTCGAGAGCGCCAAACACATGTGGCACTACGAAACCACGCCCTTCGGCCCGAATCCCCACTCCGAACGGTGGATGCGCGGCAAGGTGCTCGGTGGATCGAGCTCCATCAACGGGATGATCTACAACCGCGGCGCTCGTGCCGACTGGGACAGTCTGGAACGTCTCGGCAACAAGGGTTGGGGCTGGGACGAGATCCTGCCCATTTTCCGGGGATTCGAGGACAGTGAGTTGGGCGCATCACCCGTCCGAGGCGCGGGTGGACCTGTGCACGTCTCCGTTCCACGAGATCCCGACCCGCTGTGTGAGGAGATGGTCGAAGCCGGTGCCTCGATGGGCCTGACGCGAGTCGTGGACATCAACGAATCCGACGACGAACGGATCGGCTACGCCACCTCGACAATCAAGAACGGTCGTCGGGTCAGTGCGGCCACCGCGTTCCTGAAGCCCGCCAGGCATCGGCCCAATCTCACCGTTCGCACTCACGCGGAAGTGCAGCGGCTGGTTCTCGAGAACGGAAGAGCCGTCGGTGTCGAGATCTCCAATCGAGGTAGCATCGGCGTGCTGCGAGCGAACCGTGAGGTCATCCTCAGCATGGGCAGCCTGAACACACCGAAGCTGTTGCAGCTCTCCGGGATCGGACCACGGGATGTGCTCCGCGCAGCGGGTGTCCACGTGTATCTCGAGCGGGAAAACGTGGGCCGCAAGCTGCGCGAACACCGGTGCGCAACCCTGCGGCTACAGCTCAACGAAGACTTGGGCTACAACCGGCAACTCTCGAGCGGCCTGGCGCAGGCGATGACCGGGATCCGGTATTTGGCAACACGCAAGGGTCCGCTCGCCGCACCCTCGTTCGACATCGTCGCATTCGTGAAATCCCAACCAGGCCTGGATCGTCCCGATGGGCAGCTGATGATGGGCCCGTGGACCATTCCGCCGTACAACACCGGTGAACCGGTGGAAATTCAGCGTCAGGCCGGTGTTTCGTGTCTCGGGATGGTGCTGCGCCCGACGTCGGAGGGTTCGCTCGAGATCACCTCCGGGGACCCGCACGCGCCCTTGCGGATCAATCCGAACTACCTCGGCACCGACTACGACCGGACGACCGCGACCAACCTGCTACGCACGATGCGGACAATCTTCGAGCAGTCACCCATCGCGCAACGCATCAGTCACGAGACGTATCCGGGCGCCCGGGTCCGCAGTGACGACGAGCTGATCGAGGCCGCGTTCGACGGCGGCTACTGCGGCTATCACGCCGCAGGCAGCTGCGCGATGGGCCCCGGCGACGACGACATCGTCGACAACGAGCTCAGAGTGCGCGGAATCGACGGGTTGCGGGTCGTCGACTGCTCGGTCCTGCCCACCATGGTCGCCGGCAACCTCAACGGGCCGATGATGGCAATGGCCTGGCGTGCAGCCGATTACATCACGCCGTAGCCGGCGTCGACCGGCAACGTCACCCCCGTGACATACCGCGCACTGTCGCTGATGAGATACAGCACGGCATTGGTGACATCGACCGGCTCGACGAACGGAACGGGTAGCAGGTTGCCGGACATCGCGCTGGCGTTGGGGTCAGCCTCGAAGACCCGCGCCATGTGCTCGTTGAAGATCATCGGGGTCGCGACGCCGGTGGGGTGCACCGAGTTCACCCGAATATTCTGCTGGGCATAGGCGTTCGCCGCCGATCTCATCAACCCAACCACACCATGTTTGGACGCGGCGTAGGCGAAGATCGCCGCGCTACCGTCGCCGCCGCGCCCGACCAGACCCTGCATCGAGCTGATCAGCACCATCGAACCGCCGCCCTTGCGGATCATCGACGGTGCGGTGGCGGCGATCGTGTGCCACACGCCGCGAAGATTGGTGCCGACGATATCGTCGAACACCGCGCCGTCGAGTGGGTCGGTCAAGCCCATGCCGACCACTCCGGCATTGGCGATCACGACATCGATGTCACCGAATTCCGCTACACCGGAATCAATTCCAGATTGGAGTGCGGCCAGGTCGCGGACATCGGCGATCACCGTCGTGATCCTCCCTCCGGCTGCACGTATCAGGTTCGCTGTCTCATCGAGCTCGTCGGGGGTGGCCAACGGGTACGGAATCGAGTCGATATCCGCGCACCGGTCGATGGCGATGATGTCCATGCCCATGGCGGCCAACGCGATTGCATGGCTACGGCCTTGGCCGCGGGCAGCACCGGTGATGACGGCGACCCGATTGGATGAAGCGCCCATGTCAGGCGATGACCGCCGGCATGCTGTCCCAGCCGCGCACCGTCGAGGTCCGCGACCGTCGTGCGCCGGCCATGTCGATGTCCCATTCGGGCCAGCGTTTGAGAACTTCCTCGAGTGCGACCCGCCCTTCGAGACGGGCTAATGGAGAGCCGACACAGAAGTGCGCACCTCGCCCAAATGTCAGGTGGCCACCGGGCTTTCGGTGAATGTCGAATCTGTCCGGGTCGTCGAAGTGGCGCTCGTCGCGATTGGCGGACGCGAGCATGAGCAGCAAGGGCTTGCCCGACGGAATCACCTGCCCCTGAAAGGCGACGTCGTCGGTGGTGACGTAGCGCGCCACATGCGGACCGGGTGGCTCATAGCGCAGCAGCTCTTCGATCGCGGTCGGAATCAGAGAATGATCCTGGGCGAGTTCCTTGCGCTGGTCAGGATGTTCGGCCAGGACCTTGCCCATCCAGCCGAACAGTCGGCCGGTGGTCTCGACGCCCGCACCTGCCACGACGGCCAGGAACACGATCAGCTCCTGCTTGGTGAGCTTGCGGGTCGTCCCGTTCTCATCGTCGAACTCCACGTTGAGCAGTTCGGTGATCAGGTCGTCGGACGGGTTCTTCTCCCGCCATTCGACGTACTCGCCGAACATCTCGCCGGTGAAATAGCGGTCCTTCTTGATCGCCATCGGCTTTCCGGGTTCATTGCGCAAAACCTGATTGGCATGCTCACGCACCGCGGGCTGCTCGGCGTCAGGGATACCCGCGAGCATCCCGATGGTGCGCATCGGGAGTTCGGCGCCCAGGTCTTCCACGAAGTCGAAGTGAGTGCCGCCGACCAGCGGATCCAGGCAGGCCACGCAGAAGGCGCGGATCTTGTCCTCGATGGCGCGCATCTTCTTCGGTGTGAACGCTCGCGACACGATCGCGCGGTGAATTGTGTGCAACGGCGGATCCTCGTTGATGAAGATCCCGGGCGGCATCACCGGATCCGTCATCACGACCTCGAGGATGTCGCCCTTGGCGGAGCTGAGTCGCGTCGTATCCTTCAGCGCCGCATCCACATCCGCATAGCGACTGACACCCCAGAAATCGTGCCGATCGTTGTAATAGACCGGGCACTCGTCACGCAGCCGCCGGTACGTCGGGTAGGGATCCAGGTCGATGTCGAAGTCCCACGGGTCGTAGTACAGGTCGCTCATGCTGTACGACTGTATGCCATTGCTATACGATCGTACAACGCAGTTGCACAACTCGAGGGAGCGCAATGAAGAGTCGGTTCGCACTTGATGGCCGGGTCGCCGTCATCACCGGTGGGGGCACGGGCATTGGGCGCGGCGCCGCACTGGTGCTGGCCGAGCACGGTGCTGATGTCGTCTTGGCCGGTCGCCGACCCGATCCGCTCGAGTCGACCGCAAAGGAAGTGATGGCGATGGGCCGGCGCGCACTGGCGGTGTCCACCGATGTGACCACAGCCGATGCCTGCCGAGGCCTGGTCGAAACGACCATGGCGGAGTTCGGACGGCTCGACATTCTCGTGAACTGCGCGGGCGGCGCCGAGACCAAGTCGATTCTCAAGTGGCCTGACGACGACTTCGAGAACGTGTTGGCACTCAACTTCTCCGCGGTCTGGCACCTGTCAAAGGCGGCAGCCAAACCGATGATGGCCCAGGGTAAGGGCGCGATCGTCAACATCTCGTCGGGCGCGAGTCTGCTCGCGATGCCTCAGGCGGCGCCCTATGGTGCGGCCAAAGCGGCGGTGAACAACCTGACCGGGTCGATGGCGTCGGCGTGGGCAAAGAAGGGCATCCGTGTGAATGCCATCGCTGTGGGTGCTGTGCGTGCCGCAACGTTGACCGACGATGCCGCTCGATATGGGCTGGATCCTGAAGCCATCGCCCTCACCAACGGGCTCGGCAGGCTCGGTGAGCCTGATGAAATCGGTTACGGGGTCTTGTTCTTCGCTTCTGATGCCTCCAGTTTCTGTTCGGGTCAGACGTTGTACATGCATGGCGCACCCGGGCCCGCGGGCGTCTGAGTGTGCTGCTTGCGTGGTGGTATGACTTTCGCTATACATTCGTACAGCATTCGATGAAGGAGTGGTCGCAGTGAGCCGAACAGCAGTGGTAACCGGCGGCGGTTCCGGGTTGGGTCGAGCGATCAGCGCACAGCTTGCCGCTGATGGTCATCGGGTGGCGGTCCTGGACGTGAACTCCGAAGCCGCGGAGAAGGTGGTCGCGGCAATCCAAACTGCCGGTGGAAGTGCCGCCGCATTCCCTGTCGACGTCTCGGACGAGGACGCGGTCGAAGCCGCATTCGCCACGGTCCGTGAGTCGTTCGGGCCGATCGAGATCCTCGTCACCAGTGCGGCGATCGCGGGCTTCACCCGATTCGACAAGATCACACTCGACGAGTGGAACCGCTATCTCGCGGTGAACCTCACCGGAACGTTCCTCTGCATCCGTGCCGCGCTGTCGGACATGGTGGCGGGCAAGTGGGGTCGCGTCGTGACCATCTCGTCGGCCGCCGGACAGCAGGGCGCACCGGCGCAGGGCCACTACTCGGCGACGAAGGGCGGCGTCATCGCCATGACCAAGACGGTGGCATTGGACTACGCCCGCAAAGGCATCACCGCGAACACGGTGCCGCCGTTCGTCATTGATTCTCCGATGCTTCGGCAGCAGCAGGAGCAGGGCAAGCTTCCCGCCACCGAGGTGCTCACCCAGGCCATCCCCGCCGGCCGACTCGGGGTCGGCGAAGAAGTCGCTGCGGTGTGCTCCTTCCTGTGCACAGACGGGGCGGGATACGTCAACGGCCAGGTGATCGGGGTCAATGGTGGTGCCGTTGTCTAGCCGCGATGACGTGGCTGCGCGGTATCACTTCGACCGCCACGCCGCCGACTACCGAGACGACTTTCTCGACATCACCCACGAGATGCATCAACGGTGTCCGATCGCCTGGACCGACACCTACGACGGCCACTGGGTCGCCGCGGGCAGTCAGGAAGTGTTCGAACTCGCCCGGTGCCCGCACGTCTCAAATGACCACGACGTCCACAACGAACGGCGTGGGTATAGGGGAATCTCCATTCCGTTGATGGTCGAGGCAGAGGGGTTCCGTGGCGGCATGCTCGAGATGGACGACCCCGAGCACCGCTACTACCGCACCGCGCTGAACCCGTACCTGTCGCCGGCCGCGGTCAAGCGGTGGGAACCCTTCATCGACGAGATCGTGCGGGCCTGCCTCGACGACCACATCGAATCGGGACGAATCGACTTCGTCGACGACCTGGCCAACGTGGTGCCCGCGGTGCTGACGCTGGCGATGCTCGGTGTGCGGCTGGAGAAGTGGACGCTCTACAACGAACCCGCGCACGCATCGGTCTATACCCCGCCTGACTCGCCGGACGCCGCGCGCGTGCGTGAGCTCTACATGGCGATGGGTGTCGACCTGTTCACCAATCTGGCCGAGATTCGGGAGAGCCCGCGCCCCGGCATCATCGACGCCTTGGCCACGCTGCGTATCGACGGTGCGGCCCCACCCGATATCGAACTACTGGGCATGCTCAACCTGTTGATCGGCGGGGGATTCGACACCACCACGGCGCTGACCGCACACGCACTGGAGTGGTTGTCGAACCATCCCGACCAACGCCGGCGGCTCAGCAAGGAGCGCGCCTCTCTCCTCAATCCCGCCACCGAGGAGTTCCTGCGGTATTTCACGCCGGCGCCCGGTGATGCGCGCACGATCTCGGCGGACATGGACTTCAACGGGACCAGGCTGCAGGAGGGGCAGCGGCTCTGGTTGTCCTGGGCGATGGCCAACCGCGACCCCGCGGTGTTCGGCGACCCCGACCAGGTGATCCTCGATCGGAAGGGCAACCGGCACTTCAGCTTCGGGCTCGGCGTTCACCGATGCATCGGATCCAACGTGGCACGCACAGTGTTCAAGGCAATGCTCACCGCGGTCCTGGACCGGCTTCCGGACTACCGCTGCACGGCGGAGGGGACCGTGCACTACGACAGCGTCGGAGTCATCCAGGGCATGCGCCACCTGCCTGCGACGTTCACACCGGGTCCGCGGATCGGTGCGGGTGTTGCCGAAACCGTCGACCGGCTTCAGATCATCTGCGAAGAACAAGGGCTGGCCCGGCCGATCACCGAGCTGAAGGAAGCGGCGAAAATCGATGTCTGACAACAATCTGATTGCCGTCGTGACCGGTGCGAGCCGTGGTGCGGGGGCGGGAATTGCCCATGCGCTGGGCAGCCATGGGTGCACGGTCTACGTCACCGGCCGCACCCGGGACTCGACGGTGAAGCACCCCGCCGGCACCATCGACGAGACCGCCGCTCGGGTGACCGCGGCAGGCGGCACCGGTATCCCGGTGGCCGTCGATCACGGAGATGATGCCCAAGTCGAGGCGCTATTCGACAGGATCCGTCGCGACCACGGCCGCGTCGATATTCTGGTCAACAACGCCGCGATCATCCGTGACGAAATGATGGGGCGCACCAAGTTCTGGGACGAGCCGGTCAACGTCATCGACACCCTGAATGTCGGTCTGCGAAGCAGCTACGTCGCCACCGTTTACGCGGCCCCGCTGATGATCCCGCAGGGCAAGGGTCTGGTCGCCTTCTCGTCGTCCTCGGGTGCGGTGCACTACGCCTTCGGGCCGGCCTACGGCGTGCCGAAGGCCGGTACGGACAAGATGGCCGCCGACATGGCAGTCGACTTCCGTGAGTTCGGCGTTGCTGCAGTGTCGATTTGGATGGGTTCACTGCTCACGGACCGGGTCCGAAAGATCATCGCCAGTAATCCGGTGAAGTTCGGTCACATCCTGGACAGTGCCGAAACGCCGGAGCTGACCGGTCACGTCATCTGGGCGCTGTACCACGATCCGGATGTGATGGCGGTGAGCGGTCAGACTCTCATCGGTGCCGAGCTCGCGGTGAAGTACGGCATCGCCGACGAAGAGGGCCGGCAACCGCCGTCGTATCGGGACATGTTCGATGTGCACCCGCACCGGCAGTACGCACACATGATGCGCTAGCGCAGAACCGAATTCGAGAGAAGGTGCGATGTCCAAACGCATGATCTTCACGCTGCTGGTGATGGATTCCATCGGCCATAATTTCCACGGGATCTGGCGCCACCCCGACGCCCGCAACCGTGAGTTCAAGAACTTCGATCTGTGGGTGAACCTGGCCAAGAAAGCGGAGCGGGCCAAGGTCGATGCATTCTTCTTCACCGATGTGATCGGAGTTCAGGGCGAATACAACGGATCACGTGACGTCGTCTTCGAGATGGCGATGAACGTCCCTATCGGGGACTGCACGATGGTCATTCCCGCCATGGCGCACCAAACGACCGACATCGGATTCCTCTACACCAGCTCGGTGATCCAGCACCACCCGTTCGTCTTCGCCCGCGCCGTGTCAACACTCGATCACCTGAGCAACGGGCGCATCGGCTGGAACATTGTCACCTCGGCGAACGAACAGGCCTTCCGCAACCTCGGGCTGCCCGGCAATCTCTCGCATGACGAACGCTATGCCTGGGCCGACGAGTACGTCGATGTCACGTACAAGCTCTGGGAGGGATCCTGGGATGTCGATGCCGTCGTCAACGATGCGGCGGCGGGGCGATACGCCGATCCGGCGAAGGTGCACGACATCAACCATCGGGGCAAGCGCTACAGCGTCGAGGGATTCAACCTGATGGAGCCGTCTCCCCAGCGGACGCCCGTCCTGGCCCAAGCCGGTGGTTCCCCGGCTGGTCTCGAGTTCGCCAGTAGCCATGCCGAACTCATGTTCCTGTCAGCGATGTCGCTGGAAACAATTGCGCAGCAGATCAATACGGTGCGGGAATTGGCGCGCGATCGCGGTAGGTGCGACGGCGACATCCTGTTCCTTCAGGGCATGATGTTCATCACCGGATCGACTGATGAAGAGGCCTATCGCAAGTGGGGCGAGCTGGAGGAGTTCCGCAGCCAAGAGGCGCAGACCGCGTACTTCTCCAGCCTGAGCGGGATGGATCTCGGCCGCTATGATCCCTCGACGCCACTGGCGGACATCATTGAGGAGATCCCCGGAATCCGTGGCGCCTTCCTTTCGATGATCAACGCCTGGCCCGACGGCGTGAAACCGACGGTCAAGGATTTCCTGACGTCACTGTCGCTTCCCCAGATGGTCGTCGGATCGCCGGAGAGCATCGCCGACCGTCTTGTGGAATACCAAGCTGCTGGTGTCGACGGAGTGCAGATCATGAATGCGTTGCTGCCGCAAAGCTATGAGGAATTCTTCGAACACGTTGTCCCGGTGCTCCAGAACAGAGGCTTGATGCAAAGCGAATACCGGCCGGGCACGCTGCGAGAGAAGCTGTTCGGCTCGGGCGCCGGCATCAGTGAGCGCCACCCGGCATACGGCTACCGCGGGATGTTCGCGGGGGCCTGAGGGATCAGCGGCGGGCCGTGGGTTTGCGTGCGGGGGACTTGCGTTTTGGCTTGGCGGGCGGCTCGACCGAATCGATGTAGCGTTCAAAGGCTTCGGTGACTTCCGCGTGCGCCGACCTGACCCCTATTCCCGCCTCGAGGTTGAGAAATTTCGGCAGGCCGGACATCAGCAGCTGCAGCGCCGGCAGTGAGAGATCGCCGATCGGTTTCGCGTTCTTGCCGAATTTGGCGACCAGCGCGTCGAGTTGGAGCTTGCGGACGTTCTCGGTCACGGCAGCGATCTCAGTGCGGATCGATTTACGGTGATTGCCCAGCGCCATGAACTCGGTGATCATCGCACCGGTGGCCTCATCCCAGCTGTACTCCCACACCGCTCGCAGGGGATCGTCGGTCCGTTGCTCCATGAGCTCGGTGAGATGGACGATGCCACGTTCGGAGTAGCGGCGAATCGCGGCGATGAAGATGTCGTCCAAGGTCGGGAAGTAGTACTGGACCAAGCTGGGCGTTACGCCCGCCTTGGCTGCCAGAGCCCGGTACGTGACACTGGCATAGCCCTCTTCCAGCATCATCGTCTCGACGCAGTCGAGCAGCGTGTCCCTGGTCTTGGACGTTTCGGCGCCCACGCGCCGCGTCGATGTCGCCATGTCTCCTCGCTCCGTCGGTTAGGAGTATTCTGACATCCGAGCCGTGCTGTACGATCGTATAGTGTCATCGACGCCGACGCGAGGAGAGGCATGACCACCACAGCCGCCGAAACGGACACCCTGAGAAGGGACGTCCGCTACCTCATGGACCGAAGTGAGATCCTCGACTGCATCTCTCGACACGCTCGTGGCTGCGACCGGCACGATATCGACCTGATCACCTCGGCCTACCACGCGGACGGTGTGGACGAGCACGGTCATGCGGTGAATCCGGGCCCGGCGTACGGAGCGTGGGCCAATGCGACGCATGCTGAGACCTCCACGGTGCACACGCACAACATCACTACCCACACCTGTGAGATCGACGGCGACACGGCGCACGCCGATAGCTACGCGATCGTCGTTCTTATCGGTGCGGACGGCAAGACCGCCCAGTTCATCACCGGTCGCTATATCGATCGACTGGAACGGCGGGAGGGGCAGTGGCGCATAGCTGTTCGCCGTTCCACGGTCGAGGGCATGTTCATCGCGGACGCCAGGGTTCTGCAGTCGTCGTTCTTCACCGACAAGGGTTATCTCGTCGGGACTCGCGACCGGTCCGATCTCTCATACGACCGGCCGTTGTCCATCGATACGCCGGCACCGGCCCGCTGGTAGTGGCGACGCGCCCTCAGTCTCCGATGAAGGTGACAGTCTCGCCCAGCGGTGCCCGGCCGGTGCGGATGTGCGGCACCGAGGAGTCTTCGTAGCCAATTGACATGCCGCAGAACAGGATCAGATCGTCGGGCGGCGAAACCGCGTCGGCGACGGTCGCGCGCACCTGAGACCAGGCCATCTGCGGACAGCTGTGTAGCCCCTCCGCGCGAAGCAACAGCATCACCGTCTGCAAGTACATTCCGAGGTCCGCCCATTGCGGTCGGCCGAGATCGCGGTCGATGTAGCAGAACAGGGCCGCGGGTGCCCCGAAACACTCCCAGTTGCCGATCGCTGCGCGTTGGCGCGCCTCCCAATCGTCACGAGCTACTCCCAGCGAGCTGTACCGTTCCCTGCCGAACGCTGATCGACGTTCGCCGTAGGGGGACTTCAACGTGCTCGGGTACATCTCGAATTCTCGCTCGTCCCAAGGGTCACCGGTCGCCACCCGCTCCACTGCCATCTTCTTGAGTCGAGCGAGTGGCGTACCGGTCAGCACATAGATGCGCCACGGCTGGAGATTCGACCCCGAGGGTGCCCACGCCGCCGCGGTGAGAACCCGTTCCAACAGTTCTGTCGGAACGGGCTCGTCGGTGAACCCGCGCACCGCCCGGCGGCTTGTCACTGCCGAGTAGACGTCCACAACGCGTCCTCAGTAATCCCACGTCGCGGGCACACACCGGAAGACGTCGCCCGCCGCGGCAACATGGCAAACCGACGGGAACGGCAGGTGGGTGGCCACCAGAGATCCACCGGTCGCCGCGAGCTCCCGCAGCAGATCCACCCGGACCCGGGCAGCCTCCAGAGGGTCGTGCTCAAAACCGTTCTCCCACTCAGGCTTATCGAATCCGACGGCGAACACGGCATCTCCGGCGAAAGTCAGCCGATCGCCCCGGGACTCCAGCTTCACGATGCTGTGTCCCGGTGTGTGACCGCCGGTGCGGCTGATCAGCACGCCCGGTGCCACCTCATATTCCGTTTCGAACGGCCGCAGCTGTCCGCGATAGTCGTTGAGGAACTGGGTGGCCGTGCGCCGCAAGACATCCGGAATCGGCTGCGGCATGACGGTGTGGGAGAAGTCGGGCGCCTCCCAGAACTCCGCTTCACGGCTGGCCAGGTGGACCCGCAGATCGGGCCGCAGCCGGGCCTTCAACCCTTCGGTGAGCAGCCCGCCGATGTGATCCATGTGCAGATGGGTGAGCACGACGTCGGTCACCGAACCGGGGTCGATGCCGGCCGCCTCCAGCCGGTGCACCGTCTGACCGGCCCGGGGAAAGTCCGGGAACTCAACGCCGAGGCCGGCGTCGACCAGGATGGTCCGGCCACCGGTGCGCACCACGACCACGTTGAGCGGCCAGTCGACCACGTCTTGCGGCAGGAACTGGTCGGTCAGCCAGCCCGACAGGTCGGCCGAGTCGGCATTGGTGGCCAGGGTCGATGCCGTGATCGGCAGCACCCCGTCGCTGATCACCAGCACCTCGATATCGCCGACCTGGACCGCGTAGCGCGACGGAACCAGCTCGTCGATTCGGGAAATGTTGTCCACGCTCATGTTTCTTCTCCTGACGGCCTTGGGAAATGCCCTTCGACTGCCTGAACGCGACGTGGTTCGAAAAGTCATCCCGCTGCCGAGAAGGCGAGAAGGGAGAGGGGACTAGTACTCGCTTCGCCCGGTGATGTGCTTGAACGCGTGATCGAGGCGTCGCGTCATGCGTTTCGTATCGTCGAGATCCCGTTCGGGCTCGGTATCTGCATGATCGCCGATCCCCGCTGCGTAGGTGCCCGATACCACCGCCGACCAGACCCTGACGGTTCGGAGTATCAAGGGATCCTCTGGATCCATGCCGTAGTGGTCCGCCAGCGCGAGCGGCAGTGTCTCTTTACGCCGTTCCGAGATTGCCGTTGCCAGGGTGGGTGATGCCATCGCCAGCAGCCCCATCTGTTGCATCCGTTGCAGGGGAACCGACCCGGTGCCGTCAATGATCCCGCGCAACATCTCTTTGTGGGCACGGGTCAGTGCGTCGACGAGGTCTTCATCCTGCTCGCCTTCGGCCAAGTGCTTGACCGCCGAATCGAGCATGTCGTCGGCGACGCCGAGGACGAACGATTCCCGTGTTGGGAAAACCCGAGTCACGGTCTCCACCGTAAATCCGCTGGCTTCGGCGATGTCGTCGAGAGTCGTCGAACCGAATCCGCGCGCCAAGAACATCGCGAGCGCGATATCGGTGACCGCGCCGCGATCGAACTCCGCCGACGAATCCATCGCTAGAGAATCCTAGGCGCGTTCCGGCTGCCGCGGTGAAATCGGCAAAGGTTGTTCGCGATCTGCCTCGAAATGCGAAGGTAGAGCCGATGCGTCGCCGAACTCTGACCGCCCTTACGGTCGCCACGATGTGCCTTGCCACGGCACCCGTGGCGGCCGCCCGCGATGACGACTGCAGTCTCCTTTTGCCGGCCGCGGATCGGCTCGAAACCGTGTTCAACGAGATCGCTCCGACCGGAACTCCGCCGTGGGTGGCGGCCCAGGTTCGTGCGCCATTGAGCCCGCTTCACAACTTGAGCAGCCCGCCCGGGATCGACCTTCGGATTCGGTCGAACATGGTGGCCTCCCAGATCGACAACAGCGATCCGTACCGTCCGGCGTCGCCGGAACGTCTCGCGAGCGACCTCGCCAAGGCCAGGGACCTCTTGGTGGCGGTCCGCGCGTGGTGCGCGCCCTAGCGTTCAGTTGCCGAACACACCCCAGCGCTTGATCTGAACCCGGTTGGCGTCCGGCCAAATAGCCCTTGCAGCGGGCGAATTGCAGAAGTAGTCCTCGGCCTGGCGGATGCTCATATCGACGGCGTGGAGACCGTCTTCCTGGTGGGCGCGGCAATTCACGGTCAGTGCCTGTTTGGTCGCCGGATCGGCCTCCAGGACCTCGATGGTCAACGCCACGACGAGCGTGTAGCCCGCCCCGGTGGGCAGATAGAAGGTGAGGTCGCGGCTCGCCAGCCCGCCGCCGTTGGTGACCAGATAGCCGTCCCCACTGGGATAGGCGGCCTGCCCGACCATTTGGGTGCGTTCGTAGTGCCGGCTGTCACCGTCCGCGCGCCACACCGCGAAGCGCGTGTTGGGGTTGCCGCCGTTGAGCAGATTCTGCGAGATCGGGATGATCAGCTCGTCGCGCCCGTCACCGTCGATGTCCTGCATACCAACGCCACTGGGCGTCGAGGGTTCCAGCAGCTCGTCGATCGTCTGCACGACCGCGCCCGACTTGTCGGTCACGGTGACCTTGACCGCCCTCGGCCGGGGTAATTCCGGCACGCTCCAGTAATTGACCGCGAAATCGAGATCACCGGAGTGCAGGGTGCAATCCACCAGTGGGGATGTGCCCGATGGGGTGATCACCGGGTTCGACTGCGGGCACGACGGCAGCGAGGTGTCAGCGGCCGCATGGGGGAGCACGGCGCCGGCGGCCGCCGTCAACACCACGGCGACAAACGCTGACAACCGCTTCACGGGCGAATACCTACCGCGGCTTGGCTGGCGCGGGCGGCGCTGGCGCAGGCGCGGGCGCTGGGCCTGCCCCGGGAGCCGGGGCAGGTCCGGGCGGTGCGGCACCCGGGATCTGTTGTTCTTCAGGCGCTTTGGTGCCGGTCTTGGGGCCGATATCGGTGACCTGCCAACCATCTCCGGCCTTGTTCACGGTCACCCGCAACAGGATGATCGACACCTTCGGCGTGGGGTTCTGCAGATTGCGGGTGGTCTGGTGCGCCGACACCACCACTTCGTAGGAACCGTCGGGCTGAAGGGCCGGGTCGACGGCCAGCACCTCACCGGACGATGTCACCTGCGCCTGCAGCATCACCGCCTTGAGCAGGTCGGTGGCGTTGACGTACTTGTCCTTGAGCTGTTGTGACACACCGTCTTCGACCGCGTGGAAGAAGGCGTCTGGGTCTTCGAACGTGTAGGTCAGCGACTTCATCGCGTAGTCGCGGGCGAGCTGGGCCGCGGCATCGCGGTCGGCTTGGGCCTGGCGCAGCTGCGCGAGCTGGCCGCTCACCTCGCGGTACTTGACGAATCCGAACGTGCCGCCGCCGATGAGTACCACCACCAAAACGACTGCCACCCAGAAGCTGCGGCTCCGCGATCCTCGGTGCGGTTCGGGTGAGGTGGCTTCGGGCGTGGCCTCGACGGTAGCTTCGGCTTCGGTCGCGTCGGCCTTTTCGTCTTCGCCGACAATTGCTTTGGTCATGTCCGAACTTTCCTTGTTGCTCTCGTCCGTGCTCATTGGTGCCACTCGCTTATTCGTGCCATTGGGGAACGTTGAGTTGCACCCGCACACCGCCGGTGTCGTTGAACGTCGATTCCCAGAAGTCGAGCCAGTGGCCGGCGTCGATCTTGATGTCGTGCAGCGGTGCCATCGCCGGCTGCAGGATGGTGGCGAAGGTGCCCAGCGGGCCGGCCAGCATATCGAGCCATTCGCCGAACTTGGCCACCAGGATCCCGGCGGGATCCTGCGGGCCGATCACACCGATGCCGGTGTGCGACAGGATCTCGATCTGTTGGATCAGCTGCAGGAAGGCGGGCACCGACTTCGGCAGTATTTTTCCTGTCTCGCTGATGATCTCGCCGGCATGGAGATCGCCCAGGTTGGTGGTGAACGTGGAGACATTGCTGAACAAGGTCGTCAACAGTTCCTTGTCGTCGCGGATCACCTTCGCGGTCAACCCGGCGGTGACGGCGAGAGAATCGATCGTTTCGTCATTGCCCGAGAACGCCGCCGACATGTCCTTGATGATGCCGTGGATCTGGTCGAGGTTCAGCGCCGTGAACAGCACATTGGCCTTGGTGAGCAGATCGCTGGCGGTCACGATCGGGGCGACCCGATCCGCGGGAATCACCGCGCCGTCGCTGAAGTACGGCGGTGCAATGACTTTCGGCCTGAAGTCGATGTACTGTTCGCCGGCCGCTGAGAGGTTCTCCACGCTGATCGTGCTGTCCGCGGGCACCTGATACTTCCGGTCGACATCCATCGATACCGCCAAACCAGTGTTGGTGGTCTGGATGCCGGTCACCCGGCCGACCTTGATACCGCGCATCGTCACTTCCGATGTCGGCATCAGGCCACCGGAGCTGTTGAGTAGCAGCGTGAGTCGGTTGACCTGCTTGGTCGGCCCCACGTCGAGAACGCCGAACGACATGTACGCCGCGCCGGCCAGTGTCATCACCACCAGGATGGCCAATGTGGTGCGCGCACCGAATTTCATGGCACCAGTCCCATCGTCTGCATCGCTTGCACGGCCGCATCGGCTTTGTCGGCAGGATCCACACCCTCGCGTCCGGTGGGCGCGTGAAGTTCGGTGATCGTGTACTTCGGGCCGCCGTCGCGGAACCATCCGAGCAGCTTGTAACGCAAGAGCGCCACGAACTTGTCGGCAATCACCGGGATCGTGGTGTCGAGTGTTGCCATCGTGTGGATCATCGGCGTGATGTAGGACAGGATCTGCATCAGATCGCCGGCGATCGGGTTGATCAGATCGCCGCCGAGCTTGCCGACATCCTTCGACGCGCCGACCACGTCCAGGATTGCCATCGTGACCGCCGACAGGCCATGGAGTTTCGCCGGACCTTCGGTGACGAGCCGGTTGAACACCTGGGTGTTGTCCGCGAAGCCCGAGGTGATGTTCGCCATGCCGTCGAGCATCTGGTCGATGGTGTCCTGATTGGCGGCCAGGTCGTTGAGCACGCCGGCGACGGTCTTCTGCATGCGGGTCAGCTCGTGCGGGTCCTCCGGGAACGCCTTGTTGACGTTGACCACGGTGGTTTGCAGCGTGCCGATCGCGCCGCCGGCCACCAGGTTCGACATCGAGCGCAGGAGGTCTTCGACGTTGTCCGCGGGTGAGGTGTTGCGCAGCGGGATGGTGTCGCCGTTGCGCAGGATCGGCCCGGACTTGTCCTCCGGAGGAAGCAGCGCGATGTAGATGTCGCCGAGTGGGGTGGCTTGGCGGAGCTCAGCACGGGTATTGGCGGGGAGCTTTGTATCGCCGGCGATTTCGACGTAGGTGACGGCGGTTGTGCCCTCGAGCTGAACGCGGTCCAGCACGCCGATCTGCACACCACCGGAGTCCACCTTGGCGCGTGCGGGCAGGTTGAGCACGCTCGCGAACTCGATCTTGATGTTGTACGCGTGACTGGGGGTGTAGGCGCCTGGCACCGGGAGCCGGGTCGGATCCAGTGAGCAGCCCGAACTGAGACTCAGTGTCAGGGTCGCCACCAGTGCACAGAGTGCGCGCATCGTCTGTCGGGTCATGACAGTGCCGCCCCGAGAACGAGATTGGTCAGACCGAGGGTGATGGGGTCGGACGGGGTGCCCGATCCGCAGGCCGCCGCGGCACCGGGGATATTGCGTTCCTTCAGGCCCTCGCAGATGGCACCGGCCTGCGTCGGCGCGATCGATACCTGCGGCGGGATATAGGTGACGTTGTGGGTGCCCCACGCGGGCTCGTAGATGTCGGCCATCCAGTGGCTGAACTGCGGCCACGAATTGATCATCGCGGTGATCGCCGGGATGTGCCGGTTCAGCAGGTCACGCAAGCCGCCGAACCGGGCGTCGAACTTCTCGTAGAACCGCGGCCCGAATCGGTTGATTGCCTCGATCAGCGTCGGCAGCAGGTGCGACACATACGCCATCGCCGCTCCGAAGTTGTCCGACAGGCCCTCCATCAACTGGGTGGTGACCGGCAGCGTCCGGATCACCGAGGCGAAACTGTCCCAATTCCTCAGGAAGTCGGAGGACAGGATCTCGCCGTTCTCGAACAACTGGCGGTAGTCGGCGTCGGCCTTGTAGGGGTCGGCGAGCATGGTGCGCAGATTGCGCATCGTCTTGTTGATGCCCGGCCCGGTGCCCTGCAGTGAATTGCTCGCTGCGGTGAGGCTGTCGTTGATGGCTTGCACGCCGGGCGCCTTGGCCGGGTCCTGGCCTGGTTCGGATCCCAGGATGGCGTCGGTGAGATTGCCGATGGCAGAGAATGTTTCGCTGACGCTGATCGGAGTCTTGGTGGACTTCAGCTTGATACACCCGGGGCCGGTGAACTTCGGGCCGCCGGTGTAGGCCTTGGTCAGTTCGATATGGCGGTCGGTCACGATGGACTGCGAATAGGTGACCGCGCCGACATCGGCGGGCAGGATGAGGTCCGCGGGCACGGTGAAGTCGACCTCGACGTGGTCGGGCTTGTTGACGATCGCGTTCATCGAACCGACCTCGATACCCAGCAGCGCGACCTTGTTGCCGGGATACAGCCCCACGGCGTCGGTGAATTCGGCACACATCGCGCGGGTGGGATTGATCTTGGGCGTGAGGATCTTGATGCCGACGACGACGGCGACCGCGAGGACGGCGACGATGGCCACGACCGCGGCGATGACCCGTCGTGACCGCAGTCGCGAGCCGATGCTCGATTCCCCGGCCATGTCAGCAGGTCTTCATGAGGTTGGGGAGGCACAGATCCTGACCGGGGACCAGCCGGTTGTGCTGGTCGAAGGTGACTCCGTTGCCGCTGAGCATGGGCCCGATGATGTTGAGCGTCTGGCCAAGTCCGTCCAGCGCCGTGCCCCACCGCTCGGGGTGAGCGGCCAGGGTGTCGCTGATGTCCTCGATCCCCTCGGCGATGGGCAGCACATCCTTGCCGTACCACATCGTGAGCCGGTCGAGGACGCGGGTCAATTCCTTGATCAGAGCGAAGAATTCGACGATGTCGACGGCCTTCGAGGTGTACATCTGGCCGAGGATGTCGAACTGCTCGAACAGTGCGATGAGCTGTGCACGTCCGTTGGTCATCGCCCGAAGCCCGTCGTTGATGAAGTCCAGGCCGCGGTGGAAATCGGTGGTCGACTTGCTCATCGATTCGGTCAGTTTGTCCGCGGACTGGAGCAGGTTGCGGATCGCGTCGGGATACCTGTTCGCCGCGTTGGCAACCTCGGCGAAGGTGTCGTGGATGACTTGGCCGTCGACCTCTTTGACCACCGGGGTGGCGGCCTGGATGATGTCGTTGACCTCGAACGGCAACGTGACCCGCTGCGGCGGAATCCCGTTGCGCCCCAGCGGCGCCGTGCCCTTCGGATCGAGCGCCACGTAGTGGCCGCCCAGTGGGGTCAGCAGTTTGATGTCCAGGGTGGAGTCCGAGCCGACCTTGACCGAGTTCTCGACGTCGAACGTCATCTCGACGAGGGCGCCGTCGAGGCGAACGCCGGTGACCTTGCCGACCGCGATGCCCGCCACCCGGACCTGATCGCCGGCACGCAGGCCGGCTGAGTTGGGCAGGTGCGCGGTGTAGCCGGCCTCGTCGGCCGGATTCAGGTAGGCCATCGCGGTGCCCGCCAGCGAGGCGATGATGACACCGACGCCGATGATGCCGTTTCTGCGGTTGCGCCTGGCGGTGGCGACCTCGTCTCGCGAGCCTTGCCGCCCACCGATTTTCGCGCGCAGCGTGGTGAGGTGCTTGTCGAGTTCCATTAGCGGCACACCACCAGGTTCTGCTGTGCGAAGGACACCTCGCCGATCCCGGGCAGGGTGACTTCGCCGCGGGAGCAGGAGAACGTCGGCGTGGCGGGTTCCTCGTCAACCAGCCAGTTCCGCATGCCCTGGATCAGCGACGGGGCCAGCGACAGGCCGGCGATGATCGTCGGGGTCTGCGGCCACATCCGGCTGCTCAGGTCGAAGAGCGGACCGGTCGTCCCGTCGAACGTGCGCTCGAAATATTGCATCACGTGGGTGGTGTTGCGCAGCACCGGCAGTCCGCTGTCCAGGGCGGAGCGGAATTCCTCAGCCTTGGAACCGAATTGCGCGAGCACCACGTTGAGCTGGGAGATGAGCTGGAACAGCTGCCCGGACTTGCCGCCCAGGTCCTGGGAGATCGCGCTGAGATTACGGATCATGGTGGTCAGCACGACCTGGCGGTCGACAGCCAGCTTGGAGATCTCGTCGAGGTCGTGCAGGAACGGGCCGATGCCGGACTCGTCGCCCTGGATCAGCCGCAGCAGGTTCTCGCCCAACAGGTTGAACTGGGCGGGGTCGAGGGTCTGGAACATCGGCTGAAACCCGTTGAACAGCTTGGCGACATCGAACGAGGGGATCGTCTGCCCGATCGGGATGGTGCCGCCGTCCGGCAGCCGGTTTTCGGGCTTGGGCGGCTGGACCAGTTCCACGTAACGCTGACCGATCAGGGTCTGATAGCGAACGGCGGCAACGGTATTGGCGTACACCGGATGATCGGTCTGGGCGGTGAAGTCCACCTTGGCGACCCGCCCGTCGAGCCGGATGGTCTGCACCTTGCCGACCTGGACCCCGGAGATACGCACGTCGTCACCGACATAGAGCCCCGACACGTCGGAGAACGTCGCCGTGTAGCGGGACAGCGACCCGGTCACCGGACTGCGCAGCGCCGTCAGCACGATGAGCGTACAAACCACCGCGACCGCGGTGAACACCGTCAGCCAGAACACGGATTTGGTCACGCTTCTCATCGGCCACCACCCTGCGACGGCGCGGCCGCGGGAGCCTCCGCGGGCAGCGCCGCCGCCAGCCCCGGCATGGTGTCCAGGGTGAGTTCGAGATTCAGCCGGACCTTGCCGTTGATGATCGGGAACGCCGTACTGGTCCGGTCCAGAAGTCCCGAGATCCGGTCGTAGGCCGGCGACATGCTTCCGTACATATACGCGTACGGCACGAAGACGCTCATGATTCCGCCGAACAGCGGGACCAGCCAGGTCATGTGCTTGGCGAAGATTCCGTCCGCGGTGAACAGCAGCTGTGACAACTGGCTCATGATCAGGTTCATCCGGTCGACACCATCGGGGTGTGCCAGGAACTCCATTCCGTTGAGCAGGTCATAGGCCAGGCTGACGAGCGGGACGGCGTCGCTGACACCGTTGACCACCGAGGCGAGCACCGAAAGCGACTGTGAGAAAGGCACTTTCTGGGAGTCGGTAACCATCTTGATCAGATCGAAGTAGGACCGGGTGACCGGCTCGGTGAGGTCGGCATGCTTGCGCACGATTCCGATGATGTGGTCGATATCGGGGGAGTCCATGATCCGGCCGAATTTCTGGCCTTGGCGCAGCAGTCCGGTGATGGACGCCGACTTCACGTTCGTATCGACCACCAGCGTCTGGTTGGAGGCCAGTCGTGGGCCGGCCCCACTGCTGGTCAGTTCGACGGCGGCCAGCCCAAAGGTGTTGGAGGACGTGAAATTCGCCGTCGTGTCGGCCGCCAGGGCCGCGGCCTGGTTCGGCTCGAGTTCGAGGGTGATCTTCTGCTTGTTGAATCCGGCCGACTGCAGTGTCTTCACCGAACCGATCGTCAGGCCTCGAAACTTCACCTCGGCACCCGGCGTCAGACCCTCGCCCAGTTTGTCGGCCATCACCGTCAGCTTGAAGGTGTTTGCGTAGCCGCCGGTGCCGAGCTGATACAGCACGGTGCCCGAGACGATCAGCACCACGGCGGCGATGAGGCCCCGGATTCGCAGTGCGCGCGAACTGGGCCTGCGCCCTCCTTGATCGGCTGATGCGAACATGCCCTATCCCGAGATCCGAATCCCGGGGCTGTTGCCCCAGAACAACAGCGTCAGCACCATATCGGCGGCCACCACGGTGACGATGCTGGCCCGGATGGCCCGTCCCGATGCCCGCCCGACACCTTCGGGGCCACCGACGGCGTAGTAGCCCTGATAGCCGTGGATCGCGATGATCAGCGTCACGAAGATGACAGCCTTGAGCACCGAGAACACCACATCGGACGGCTGGATGAACGAGTCGAAGTAGTGGTAGTAGGTGCCCGATGACTGTCCGTGCATCACGTTGACCACCAGTGCGCAGGACACGTAGCTCAGCGCCAGCGTCACCACGTAGAGCGGGATGATGGTCAGCATTCCGGCGATCACGCGGGTGGTGACCACGAACGGGATCGACCGAATGCCCAGCGCCTCGAGCGCGTCGATCTCCTCGGAGATCCGCATGGCGCCGATCTCGGCCGTCATGCGGCAGCCCGCCTGCGCGGCGAAGCCGATGCCGGCGATCATCGGCGCCATCTCCCGGGTGTTGGCATACGCGGAGACGAACCCGGTCAGCGGGCCCATCCCGACCATGTCGAGCGCGCCGTAGCCTTCGATGCCCACCGAGCCGCCGACGGCCGCACCCATGAAGATCAGGACGCCGATCGTGCCGCCACCGACGATCAGTGACCCGTTGCCCCACATCACGTCGACCAGCAGCACCCCGGTCTGGTGCCGGTAGTGCTTGAGCGTGTGCGGGATCGCGCCGAGCACCTGGGCGATGAAGCTGACCTGATGTCCGAGGCGCTGGAAGACGGAGTCGCCTTGGTCGGCGATCCACAGCGGAGCGCGGATGACGCCGGGCAGATGGCGTGACGGAGTCGCCATCTAGCCCATCCTCAGCGGCATCGACATCGAGACGCCCTGCGTGATGATCAGGTTGAGCACGAACACCGCGACCACGCCGATGACGACCGAGGCGTTGACCGCGTCGGCCACACCGCGCGCACCGCCCTTGGCTTCGAGACCGCGCTGACAGGCCACGAGGATCACGACCACGCCGAACAACCAGGTCTTGATCATGGCGACGACGACGTCGTTGACGTTGGCGAACGAGGCGAACGAGGCGATGTAGCTTCCCGGCGTGCCGGACTGGAAGCCGACGTTGATCGCGTAGCCCGCCGCGAGTCCCATGAAGATGATGAAGGCGCACAACACCGGCGCCACGAAGACGATCGCCGCCAGCCGCGGGGTGACCAGTCGCTGGACCGGGTCGACACCCATCACGCGCAGCGCGTCGACCTCTTCGCGGATGGTGCGCGCGCCCAGATCCGTCGCAACCGCCGAGCCGGCTGCGCCGCCGAGCAGCAACGCGGCCACCATCGGCGCGCCCTGCCGGATGACGCCGAGGCCGCCGGCGGCGCCCGAGACCGAGGACGCGCCGACCTGCTGGATGAAGTTGCCGACCTGCACCGCCACGATCACCCCGAACGGGATCGACACCAGCAATGCCGGAATCGCGGTGACGCTGATGATGAACCAGGCCTGGTTGATGGTGTCTCGCCACGGGTGGCGCAGCCGGATCAGGTCCGTGATGAGGAAGCCGAACGCCTGAGCGCCCAGGCCGAAGAAACGGCCCAGGGTCTGTAGCGACGAATCCATTTGGCCGACAACATGCCTAAGCGGTCTGCTTAGTATCGCGGCGACTTGCCGGCCGGTCGACGCTTGTGCGACCGGCTCGGGCTCCTGCTGGGGGCTGATCTCTACCGGCGTCTCGGCGGGGACGATTTCGCCGTTCGTGGTGATCGTCGCGTCGAGGTCGACGCAGGCAAGATCGATGCCTTCGGGGTCGGTCGCTGCTTGCGCCGCAGTCGCGTCATGGACACCTGCGGTCAACGGCAGGCACCTCCTTAATCGCTGGCAAAACTACTTCCCCCCAGCAAAGTTCGAGCTTGGTTGTCGTGCGTTTACCAGCGGTACGAGTACGTGCGTTGTACCAGCGGCAGAGTGCGTGTGTTCACGGAAAGAAGTTCAGTGTGATGTACGCCACAAACGAACGTCAAGGGTCATCGGGGGTTTGCCGGGGCGCCTGGCGCGGACCCGGAGTTGCGGCAGGGTCAATAACGTGCGACGACGCGTCCCGAGGGGGCACGCGGTCCTAAGTTCCCTGGCTCGGCGATACTTCGTGTCCGTCAGCGCCACTTTCGGTCGTCGGGCGGCGGGCCCGCAAAACCGGCTAACGCACAGGAAATTGACAGTGTGTCCAATTGGCGGTGAGCGGATCGGTCGAAGCCCGCCAGATCGCGTCGGCGAGCAC
Organism: Mycobacterium sp. BK086; assembly: GCA_004362315.1. GTDB lineage: Bacteria > Actinomycetota > Actinomycetes > Mycobacteriales > Mycobacteriaceae > Mycobacterium. The sequence continues at coordinate 1,468,932 of SNWL01000003.1, read as the reverse complement.
CCGAGTCGGGCCCGCTGCGGCGATCGGTTACCGGACACCGGCGTGTTCACATTTCGCGCATGCCCACTCGGCGCCCGGTTCGGGCAAATACCGCTACCACGCGATGCGATTGTCTATCAGATCGCCAAAGCCCGGCGAAGAGCTGGGTGTCTGCACTAGGGTTCGTGCAAGTTAGACAGACTAGGTGGGGGTCATGGCGAGCGCTGTTTCTGGACACGTGCCGGGGGCGACTGCGCTCGAACGTCATGCCGGTCAGCTCTGAGTCCAACGGCGCAGGGGCTGGGCGCACGCGAGTAGTCGACTACATCGTCGAACACCTGGCACGGCGGCGCGTCAATCATGTGTTCGGTGTCGACGGCGCCAACATCGAGGACCTCTACGACGCCGCATACGCCTGCCCAGATATCACCGCGGTGGTCGCCAAGCACGAGTTCTCCGCGGCGGCCATGGCCGACGCCTACAGCCGTGCCGAGGGCGGTATCGGTGTGGTCGTCGCGACGTCGGGGGGCGGAGCCCTCAACACCATCCCGGGGCTGGGGGAGTCATTCGCCAGCCGGGTGCCGGTACTGGCCCTGATCGGCCAGCCGCCGACGTCGGCAGACGGCCACGGATCGTTCCAGGACACGAGTGGCCGGGGCGGCGCGCTGGACGGAGAGGCGTTGTTCGCGGCGGTGTCGGTGTTCTGCCGGCGGGTGCTGACCCCCGCCGACATCATGACCGCGTTGCCCGAGGCCTTGGCGGCTGCGGCACACCTCGGCGGCCCCGCGGTGTTGTTGCTGCCCAAGGACATTCAGCAGGCATCGGTCGAGGTTGGGTCACCCGACCTCGCTGATGAGCCTCCGCGACGGGTCGGGGACATCGCTGCGCTGGCCGAGCTGCTGCGTGGCGTGGAGGGTCCGGTGACGATCATCGCCGGCGACCAGGTGGCCCGCGACGATGCCCGTACCGAACTGGAGAACCTGCGGGCCGTGCTGCGCGCGGGCATCGCCGCCGTTCCCGACGCGAAAGATGTGGCTCCAGAAGCTCTGGGTGTCGCGGGGGTGATGGGCCATCCCGCGGTGGGCGTGGCGCTGGCCAACAGCGCGGCGTGCCTGCTGGTGGGCACTCGGCTGCCGCTGATGGCCCGGGCGGGCCTCGACCTGGAACGGCTGCCCGTAGGGTCGATCGGCTCAGCACCGCCGTATGTGCCTGCCACGCATGTCGAGAGCGACGACCTGCGTGCCGCGCTGAACCTGCTCGCCGACGCGCTGGCCGGCGATGTGGAACGCCCTGAGCCGATCGCCGACGTCAGCCGCGGCGAGCTGGCACCGCCGCGGCATGCCGGGCCGGGGGTTCGGTACCGGGAGGCGATGCTCGCACTCGACGAGCTGCTGCCGGCGGGCACCGACATCGTCGTCGACGCGGGAAACGTCGGCGCGGCCGCGATCCACTGGCTGCCCGCCCGCCGCGACGGCCGGTTCCTGGTGGCCCTGGGTATGGGCGGCATGGGGTACAGCTTCGGCGCGGGCATCGGCATGACGTTCGCGCGCGGGCGTCGCACGGTCGTCATCGCCGGTGACGGATCGTTCTTCATGCACGGCATGGACATTCACACCGCGCTGCACCATCGGCTTCCGGTGACGTTCGTGTTGTTCGACAACCACGCCCACGCGATGTGCGTCACCCGCGAGCAGATGTTTTACGGTGACCGCTACAGCTACAACCGATTCGGACCCAGCCGGCTCGGGGCCGGATTGGCCGCGATGTTCCCGGCATTGCCGTCGACCGACGTCACAGACATCGGTGACCTGGGGGTGGCGATCAAGGCCGCACTGGACGCCGACGGCCCGTCCGTGGTTGCGGTGGAATGTTCGGCCGACGAAATCCCGCCGTTCACTGCGTTTCTCGATCAAAAGGACAACCGATGACACTGCCCGCGCTCGAGGACATCACCGCCCACCACAATCACCGGACTGGGGGCGTCGACGAGCCGATCCCCGGGCTGATGCGCATCGAGACCTCGCCCAGGGAGAAGGCCACCCCGGTGCTGATGGAGATGATCCACGCCGTCTATCCCCACGACGACGTGTTCGGCGAGTACTGCACCGTCAACGATTTCATCGACTGCCCGCCCGACGAACTGTACGAGTACCTGGCCGACACCCGCTCACTGGAGGAATGGACCTACAGCCTGCGTGGGTTCACCCCGACGGACGAGGCCGGGCTATGGCTGGCCTACGACCGGCTGGGCAGCGAAACCGAGATCTACACCCGCACCGTCGCCAACCGCGAGGCGCGCACGGTCGACTATCACTGCGCCTGGGATCAGGGCCGGCACCTGTGGATGATCTATCTGATGCGCGTGGTGGACGCCCAGGTGGTGTTCAACAAGCCCGGTTCGGTGGTGCTCTGGACCAACTGTCACCATCCGTTCTACGACGACAATCCGTATCCCGAGACCGCTCCGCCGGAGCGCCCGGTCTGGGTGGGTGACTTCTGGGAGATGTTCGGCGCGGGTCATCTCCTGGAATTGAAGAACCTCAAGGCGATTGCCGAATACCGCCACCGCAACGGCCTGCCCGTCACGCCGGACTGGATGCGGACATCATGAGCCCGGCCGGCTCCCAGCCCACCGTCAGCCTGATCGACGTCGCCACATATCTGCCCGAAAACCGTGTTGCCGCAGACTGGTACACGCAGTACAGCGACAACGACGACCTGCGCGACAACCCGATGTTCCGGCCACCGGATTTCCGCCATCATGCCGCCGACGACGAGTCCAATGTGGACATGATCGAGCGCGCTGTCGCGGACCTGACGGCGCGGCACGGAGCCGATGTGCTCAGTGAGGTCGATGTGCTGCTGACACACTCGCAGCTGCCCGATCTGCCGATCCTCGGTGCGGGTGGCGAGGTCGCGAAGCGCCTCGGCATCAGCCCCGAGTGGATCATCGACGTGCACAACGGCGGGTGCGCGGCATTTGTGTTGATGCTCAAGCTCGCTCGCCAGCTACTGACGAGCGGCGCTGGGCGCACCGCGCTGATTGCGGTCGCGCAGAACGCCGCGGGCAAGATCTTCGAACAGGACCAGGTACGCAAGCTGGCTCAGGCGTCGGTTCCCGGCGACGGTGCGGCGGTCGGCTTGGTGACGTTGTCAGACAGCTCGCCCGTGCTCGATGTCGAATGCCGCTACTTCGGTGAGAATGCCACCGACATGACCTTGGCCGCAGATCCGGCGCGGCGGTGGTGGGAGGCCGGGCCGGGGCAGGGCTATGTCGGGTTCAACGAGGGCAAGATCATCAAGGTGCTCGCCCGCGGCAACCGGCAGGTTCCCGCGGTGGTGCGTGCGGTCTGCGATCGCATCGGGGTGAAACCGGGCGACCTCGACCTGCTGGTCACCAATCAGCCCAATCGCCTGTTGCTACGCAACTGGAATGAGGCGCTTGACATTTCGCCTGAGCGGCATCGCGATACCTTCCACGAGTGCGGCAATTTGTTCGCGGTGGCGATCCCGGTGAACTTCGAGGCCGCCATCCGCGATGGCCAGATCGGCGCCGGTGACGTCGTGATGATGGCCGGGTTCGCGCACGCCGGCGACTTCGCGGGTGCCGCGGCCATCCAGTGGGGCGGAACCCGGAAATGACACAGCAGGTCACGTTGGCGGGGCTCACCCAGGAGATCATCGGGTTCATCGAATCCGAAACCGACAGCACTGCAGTCACTCTCACGCCCGAATCCGGCCTTCAGGATGCGGGACTGGACTCAGCGCAGGTGCTGTCGCTGGTCTTCCGGATCGAGGCGCGCTACGACATCGATCTGGACGCGCAGGACGACGACGACCTGACCACCGTCGGTGAGCTGGCCCAGTTGGTGTTGCGCCGCATCCAGGAGCGAACGTGACCGCAGCCCCGGCGATACGGCCCAAGTTCGCGACGTTGACCGAGATGCTCGACGCCGCAGCGCACAGCGAGCAGAAACTGTTCTTCGTCGACCGCAACGAGAACGACACCGCAGTCTCGTTTACCGAAATCCACCGCCAGGCGCGCGCACTCGCCGGGGGTCTGCGCGCCGCCGGAGTGAAGACCGGCGATCGTGTCGCGCTGGTGTTGCCGACCGGGCCGGAGTTCGTCGCCAGTTTCTTCGGTGTGCTGTACGCGGGGGCCATTCCCGTGCCGATGTACCCTCCGGTGCGGCTGGGCAAGCTCGACGAGTATCGGCACCGGACCGCGGCGATGTTGCGTGCGGTTCAAGCCACCCTTGTGGTGACTGAAGATCGGATCCGGCCACTGCTCGAGTCGTCCGAGAGCCGTTGCGTCACAACAGTAGAGCTCAGTGGCGCTGAAGGCGACGATGTCGTGATCGCGCCCACCGATCTCGCACTCATCCAATTCTCGTCGGGCACCACCCATGACCCCAAACCCGTCGCCCTCACCCACGACAACCTGCTCTACAACATGGCGGCGATCGCCGACTACTTCGTCACCGCGGGCATGCCCGAGCAGGTGGGTGTCACCTGGTTGCCGCTCTATCACGACATGGGGTTGATCGGAAATCTGTTGACGGCGTTCTACCTGCCCCGCCCCCTGGTGTTGTTGCCACCCGAACTGTTTTTGGCCGTTCCGGCCGCCTGGCTGCGCGCCATCTCCAGACACCGCGGCACGATCACCGCCGCACCCAATTTCGCATTCGGCTTGTGCCTGAAGCGGATTCGCGACGAGGATCTTGACGGCGTGGACCTGAGTTCGTGGCGGTTGTGCCTGAACGGTGCCGAGCTGACCAGTGCCGAGGTTCAGCGCCGCTTCAGCGAACGCTTCGGTGCATGGGGATTCGACGGGCAGGCGTTCACTCCCGTCTACGGGCTGGCCGAAGCATCGTTGGCGGTGACGTTCAAGCCGGCGGGCAGTCAGTTCAGCGTCGTCGAGCGCGACAACAAGGAGCTGGTGAGCACCGGCCGCCCCCTGGCGGGGGTCGAGGTCGAGATTCGTGCTGAGGACTCCCGTCCGCTGCCCGCCGGCGAGGTGGGCCACATCTTCGTCCGGGGGCCGAGTGTGATGGCCGGCTACTTCGGTCGCGCAGACCTGACCGCTCAGGTGCTGCACGACGGCTGGCTCGACTGTGGTGATCTCGGATTCGTCCATGGCGGTGAGCTTTTCGTCTGCGGACGCAGCAAGGAGACCATCATCATCCGGGGTGCGAACCACGCACCCCAGGATTTCGAGGCCGCACTCGACGGGCTGACCGGTGTTCGCACAGGATGCGCGGTGGCCGTCGCCTACGTGCCCGTCGATGCGGACGACGAGGCACTGGCCATGATCGTCGAGACCACAGCCGACGCCCCCGAGAACCTGGCAGCAGACGTGGCGTCCAGCGTGCTGCAGCGGACGGGTATCGCCGTCGGACACGTCGAGCTGGTGGCACCCGGCACGTTGCCGCGCACGTCCAGCGGAAAACTTCGCCGGCTCGAGGCGCGCACACAGTGGCTGGCGGGAACGCTGTCGCCGTGTTAGCGGGTATCGCGGCACTCGCGATTCGCGCTCCTCGGCGGATGATTGCGATCGCGGTGCTGGTGCTGGTCGCTATGGCGGCGTTCGGTGTTCCGGTCGCCGGCAAGCTTTCCGCGGGTGGACTGACCGATCCGGGCGCGCAGTCCTCGCAGGCGAGGAGTGTGCTGGCGAGCACGTTCGGGCAAGGAGACATGCCGCTGCTGATCACCGTCAGCTCGCCGGACGGCGCGAATGCCGCCGCGGCGCGGGCGGTGGGCACCGAGATCGTGCAGACGCTGAGCCAGGCGTCCACCGTGGCGACGGTGAGCTCACCGTGGACCGCTCCGCCGTCGGCGGCCGCGTCGTTGATCAGTAAGGACGGCACGACAGGCCTGATCGTGGCGGGCATCACCGGCGGCGACAACGGCGCGCCCAAGAACGCCGGGGTATTGATGCGCAAGGTGGTTCACGATCGCGACGGCGTGACCGTGCGGGCCGGTGGTGAGGCGGCCATGATGCTGCAGATCACCGAGCAGAGCGAGAAAGACCTGAAGATCATGGAGGGCGTCGCGATTCCGCTCAGCTTCCTGGTTCTGGTCTGGGTGTTCGGGGGTTTGGTCGCGGCCTCGTTACCGCTGGCGGTGGGCGCCGTCGCGATCTTCGGCGCGATGGCCGTGCTGCACGTGGTCACGTTCGCCACCGATGTCTCGATCTTCGCGCTCAATCTCGCTGTGGCTCTTGGGCTGGCGCTGGCCATTGATTACACGCTGCTCCTGTTGAGCCGGTTCCGCGACGAACTGGCGGCCGGTGCCGGACGCGACGACGCGCTCAGGCACACCATGGTCTCGGCTGGCCGGACGGTGTTGTTCTCCGCGATGACGGTCGCGCTGTCGATGGCGGCGATGGTGTTGTTCCCGATCTATGCCCTCAAGTCGTTCGGTTATGCGGGTGTCGCCGTGGTCGCATTTGCTTCTCTCGCTGCGGTTTTCGTGACACCTGCGGCGATCGTGTTGCTCGGTGACCGGCTGGACTCGCTGGATCTGCGCCGCTGGTTGCGGCGTCCGGTCGCGGCAGTACGTCCGGTGGAGGCGAGCCCGTGGTATCGGCTGGCCATGTTCTCGATGCGCAGGGCGGTACCTGTTTCGGTGTTGATCGTCGCGCTTCTGGCGGTGCTCGGCGCCCCGTTCCTCGGCGCCAACTGGGGAGTCCCAGACGACCGGGTGCTGCCGACGTCGAGTTCGGCGCACGTGGTCGGCGACCAGCTGCGCACCGAGTTCGCCGCCGACCTGGCCAGGAATCTGACCATCGTGATACCGGATGTCAAGAACGTCAGTGCGGCAGAACTCGATACCTACGCCGCGGCACTGTCGGAGGTGCCCGCCGTGTCGTCCGTTTCGTCGCCCGGCGTCACCTTCGTCAAGGGCGCGGCCGTGGGTCCGCCGACGGCTGCGACCGCCGTCACGAACGGCAGCGCGTTCCTCACCGTCACCAGCACCGCACCGCTGTATTCGCACGCATCCGAGAGTCAGCTCGACCTGCTGCAGGCGGTTCCCGCGCCCGCGGGCCGGCAGGTGCTCATCGGCGGCACCCCGCAGATCAACCGGGATACCGCCGGCGCCATCGGATCCCGGCTGTGGATGGTCCTCGCGATCATCGCGGTCGTCACGTTCGCGCTGCTGTTCCTGATGACCGGAAGCGTCGTGGTGCCGCTGAAAGCGTTGCTACTCAATGTTCTTTCGCTCTCCGCCGCATTCGGTGCGCTGGTGTGGATCTTCCAGGACGGCAACCTCGGTGCCTTGGGCACCACGTCGACCGGAACCCTGGCGATCAGCATCCCCGTGCTGCTGTTCTGCATCGCGTTCGGACTGTCGATGGACTACGAGGTCTTCCTGGTATCGCGGATCCGCGAATTCTGGCTGGCGAGCGGTAAGTCCGCCGCCGACAACGACACCAGTGTCGCGCTGGGACTGGCCCGCACCGCGCGGGTGATCACCGCCGCCGCACTGATCATGGCCATCACCTTCGCGGCACTGTCCGGTGCACAGGTGTCGTTCCTACGGATGCTGGGTGTCGGATTGACGCTGGCGATCGTGGCCGACGCCACCCTCGTGCGGGTACTGCTGGTTCCGGCGTTCATGCACCTGATGGGCCGATTGAATTGGTGGGCACCGGCATCACTCGTTCGGCTACATCAACGGGTCGGAATCCGGGAGGCACCCCATGCCTAAGGCCGCCAAGGTGCCGCCCGCCTGGCTCGCCCGCGGAGTCGAGTGGACTCGGCATCACCTACTGCTGCTCCACCAACGCATGCTGCCCGCACCCATGGCCATGATGGAGCTGGTCGTATCCGGGTGGCCCGCGCAGGCGATCACGACGGCCGCTCAGCTCGGTATCGCCGATGCGCTTGCGGACGGACCACTGTCGATCGATGAGCTGGCTGCCCGGGTGGGTGCCGACTCCGACGCGCTGCGCCGGTTGATGCGGGCGCTGATCGGCCGCGGAATCTTCCGTCGCCGCCGCGACGGTCGCTACGCACTGAATTCCCTTGCCGCGACCCTCCGTTCCGACGCGCCGATCTCGCTGAAGGGAGCGGCTCTGTTCCAGGGTTCCCAAGAACAGCGTGAACGCTGGACGCTGCTCACCGACTCGGTGCGAACAGGTGAGTCGATCGTGCCCGCACTGCGCGGCATGGAAGGGTTCGACTATCTCATCCACATCCCCGACCATGCCGACCTCTTCGACCAGACGATGACCAGCCTTGCCCAGATGACGCTGGCCGTCGTGGTGGCCAGCTATGACTTCTCGACACATCGCACGATCGTCGACGTCGGTGGGGGACAGGGTGCGATGCTGGCCGCGATCCTCGGTGCGACACCCGGATCCGACGGCGTGCTCTACGATGTGCCGCGGGTCGTCGCGGGCGCACCAGAGTTGTTGAGCGCCAACCACGTCGCCGACCGTGTGCGGATCGTCGAAGGGTCGTTCTTCGATCAGGTTCCCGGCGGGGGTGATGCTTACCTGCTGAAGAACATCATCCACGACTGGCCGGACGACAAGGCGCTGCAGATCTTGCGCAATGTTCGGGCGGCGGCCCGGCCGGGCACCACGGTGCTGCTCGTCGAGATGGTCGTGCGCGAGAACGGCCGCGACGGTCCGGAGAACTGGGTGGACCTGGAAATGTTGCTGAACCTCGGCTCCCGCGAGCGGTCAGCCGATGAGTACCGGAAGCTGTTGGCGCAAGCCGGGTTCCGGATGACCCGGGTGGTGCCGACCGCCTCACCGCTCAGTGTGGTCGAGGCGGTTGCCGACGAAGTGTCGCCAAGCTGGGTGGGCCCATGATGGACATTGCCACCATGCCGCGCGGCGGGTTCGACGCGTCGTGGCTGGATCGACGTCTTCAGACCGATCGTCCGGAATACCTGGACCGAGACGATGTCAGCGACCGCGTCAAGCGGCAGGTGATCTGGTCGCTCGACTGGATGGGCCGAATCCTGCGCGATCACGATCACCTCGCCGCCCGGGCCCTGCCACTGGTCGCGGACATCCCCACCCCGAAGATCCTGGAACTCGGAGCGGGTCACGGTGCGCTGTCCCGAGCTCTGCTGAAAACGCACCCGAACGCCCACGTCACGGTCACCGACATCGACCCGGTATCGGTGTCGCACATCGCCGCCGGCGACCTGGGCAGCCATCCTCGCGCTGTCGTGCGCCGCGTCGACGCCACCGACATCGACGCGGCCGACGGCTCCTATGACCTGGCGCTGTTTGCCCTCTCGTTTCATCACCTGCGGCCGGCCCAGGCTGCCCGGGTGTTGACCGAGGGCACCCGGGTGGCGGACAGGCTGCTCGTCTGTGACCTATACCGGCCGCCCGCCCCGGTACACCTGCTCCGGTTGGCGTCGATGCTGCCGTTCGTGTTCCTGCCGTTCGCTCACGACGGTCTGATCAGTTCGCTACGCGCATACAGCCCCTCGGCATTTCGCGCCCTCGCCGATCCGGCGATCGGTCTCGAGATCAGCAGGCTGGGCCGTAACCAGATCGTCGTGGCGTCGAGGCGGACGTGAGCGCGCTTGCGGCACTGGGCCGCGCGGCCTGGGCCGGTGCCGACCCAGAAGGATTCTTCCGGCGTCACGCATCTGACCAAAAACCTTTCCCTGTGCGATTTCCCGGGCTCGGCGAAGTCCTGTTCTTTGCGACCGCCGAGGGTGCGCGGGACATCCTCACGGCTCCAAGCGCACAGTGTCGTGCCCCGCTGCCCAACCCGATCGAACCCGTCGTCGGACCGAACTCGCTGATCCTGCTGTCCGGCGAGGCACATCGACGGGCCCGAAGCGTCCTGACGCCCCCGTTCCGCGGTGAGCTCATGCGCCACTACGTCGACCTGATCGCCGAGGCCGCGTGTGACCAGATCGCCACGCTGGGACCGGGTGATCGGTTACTCGTCGGCGAGGCCGCCCAGAACATCACCTTGGACGTCGTCATCCGCGTCGTGTTCGGGGTGACGGATCGCGCCCGTCGCAGTGAATACTCGCGGGTGACAACGCAATTGCTACGCTCCGGCAGCGCGATGCTGATGCTGGTGCCGTGGCTGCGCCGTGATGTCGCCGGGCGCGGGCCCTGGGCCCGGCTGGTTGCCTTCCGCGCTCAACTGGACCGGCTGTTGTCCGAGCAGATCGACGAGCGAAGGGGCAGCGGCGAACACGGCAGCGATGTGCTCGGCCTGATTCTGGACGCGACCGATGACGAAGGCAACGTACTCGGTGACGACGTTCTGCGCGATCAGCTGCGGACGATGCTGGCCGCCGGACACGAAACCAGTTCGACGTCCTTGGCCTGGGCACTGCACCACATCCATCGCGACGACGGCATCCGGGTCCGGGTGATCGACGAACTGGCGTCCGCGGCCACGCCTGCGGACATCGCCACCCTGCCGTATCTCGGTGCGGTTATCCAGGAGACATTGCGGGTCCATCCGACGGTACCGATCGTGTTGCGCAGGCTCACCGCCCCGCTCACCGTCGCCGGCGTCGCCTGCTCAGCGGGCGACGTGGTCGGAATCGCGCTTCCCGCATTGCATTTCAATCCGGACATATGGACCGATCCCACGACCTTCAACCCCGAGCGGTTCCTCGGCCCCAAGCCGTCGCCGTTTCAGTACGCGCCATTCGGGGGCGGGTACCGACGTTGTATCGGTGCGACCTTCGCGCACAGTGAGCTGGCGGTGTCGATCGGCACCATCATGAAAACCCTTGACCTGCGGTCTCACGAGCAGGGGAAGCCACCTCGTGCGGTGCCCCGCGGCATCGCCACCAAGCCCAGCCGCGAGATCGCGCTGGAAGTGATCGCGCGGCGCTAGTCACTGGCGATAGGTCGCCAGGAAATGCCCGATGCGCTCGATGGCCGATTCCAGTTCGTCGGCCTGCGGCAGGGTCACGATCCGAATGTGGTCGGGCTCAGGCCAACCGAGGCCCGTTCCGGGGATGATGTGGATCTTCTCCTGCAGCAGCAGATCGAGGACGAACTGCTCGTCGTCGCGGATCGGATACAGCCGCAGGTCGATCTTCGGGAAGGCGTACAGCGCGCCTTTGGGCTTGACACACGAGACACCGGGTATCGCGTTCAGTGCCGCCCAGGCGCGGTCGCGCTGTGCGAGGAGTCGGTCGGCGGGCAACGTCAGGTCGCAGCCCGACGCATCGGCGTCAAGTGCGACCCGAATCGCCTGCTGGGCAGGTACATTCGCACAGCGACGCAACCCGGCCACGGTGGTCAACCCGCCGAGGTAGCTGGTCGCGTGATCGGTCGGCCCGGACACCGCAAGCCAGCCGGCGCGAAAACCGGCGCAGCGGTAGGCCTTGGACAATCCGTTGAACGTCAGGCATAGCAGATCCGGCGCCAGCGCCGCGGTCACCGTATGCACGGCGTCGTCATAGAGGATCTTGTCGTAGATCTCATCCGAGCAGACGATGAGGTTGTGCTCCCGCGCGATCTCCAGGATGCCGGTCAGCACCTCGGGCGGGTACACCGCGCCCGTCGGATTGTTGGGGTTGATGATCACGATCGCGCGAGTTCGTGCGGTCACCTTCGCCGCGATGTCCGCAAGGTCGGGGTACCAGTCCGAGGACTCGTCGCACCGGTAGTGCACGGCCCGACCGCCGTTGACGTTGACCGCCGCGGTCCACACCGGGAAGTCGGGAGCGGGCACCAGGACTTCGTCGCGGTCTTCGAGTAGCGCCGTCATCGCCATCGTGATCAATTCGGCGGCGCCGTTGCCCAGGAACACGTTCTCGACGTCGACATCCGCGACCCCGCGCGATGAGTAGTACTGCACGACCGCGCGCCGTGCCGACAGCAACCCCTTGGGCGAGGTGTAACCCGCCGAATTCGTCAAGGTGTCGGCGATCTCGCGAACGAGCTCGGCCGGTGCCTGGAAGCCGAACTGATAGGGATCACCCGCATCCAGTCGCAAGACTGAGTGTCCACCCGATTCCAGCCGGGCCACCTCTTCGGTGATCGCCCCCGGGGTTTCGTGCGACAGGTTGGACAACCTGCTCGACTGGGCGAACTTCATGCGGTTCCTTTCACCTGTCAGTCCGCAGGTCAACCCCGTGTGGAGGCGGCGTATTGACAGATGCGTCAAAGCCTAGCGGGCAACGGCGGCCTGACCGAGCGATCAGGTGATGCGCTGTGCCCGCCGGACGAAGATCGTCGTGGGTGTCTCACGTCTGCGTGTGCGAGGTTTGCGATTCTCTGTTCGGGGCTACGAGGGAGGGATGACCGGCCACGAAATGCTCGTGGACCGCTACGAGCTACGCGGGATCCTGGGTCGCGGCGGCATGGCCGAGGTGCGCGACGGCTGGGATACCCGGCTCAACCGACCGGTGGCGGTGAAGCTGCTGCATCCGGCTCTGGGGGCAGAACCAGGCTTCCGGCGCCGGTTCGAAGACGAAGCCCGCTCGGCGGCCCGGTTGTCGCACCAGAACATCGTTGTGGTGTTCGACTTCGGCGAGCACCAGGGCAGCCCCTTCATCGTGCTGGAGCGTCTGCCCGGGCAGACGCTGGCCGACGTCATCGCCGCGGGCCCGATGTCGCCGTATCACGTCCGCGCCATGCTCGACGACGTCTTGGCGGGACTGCAGGTCGCCCACAGCGCCGGGATTCTGCACCGCGACATCAAACCCGGCAACATCCTCCTGTCGGCTCCCGGCGACTCGATGAAGGTCGCGGATTTCGGCATCGCCAAGACCGGAGGTGGGCCGACTACGACGACCGGTCTCGTCGTCGGGACGATGAGCTACCTCAGCCCTGAGCGCATCGCCGGCGCGCCCGCGTCGGTGGGCGACGATCTGTACGCCGTCGGGCTGATGGCGTACGAGGCGTTGTTGGGCAGACGTCTATTCGCACAAGATAATCCGGCCGCGCTGGCCCGCGCGATCATGGACAATCCGCCACCGCCGATTGCTACTGTCCGGTCTGACGTCGATCCGGTGCTCGCGGCGGTCATCGATCGGGCGATCACGCGAAACCCGGTGCAGCGCTTCGATAGTGCGGCACAGATGCGTGCGGCCCTGGCCGGTGACCACACCGCGTTATGTTACGTCCCGACGCCGGTTCCGGTTCCGGCGCGCCCGGTGACCAAAGTGCTGTCGGGACCGCCCGTTCCGGCCACACCCTATTTCGCGCCGCCCCCGTCACGGCCGCGTCGCGGTCGGGGCCGGATCTATGCGTCCGCGGCCGCGGTGCTGGTCGCGCTTGCCGTGTCAGCGGTCGCGATGGCGATGGATCCGTCGTCCTCGACAGCGCCGCCGCAACCCGTGGGGACCAGCACGCCGGTGGCGCCGCCGACGAGCGTTGCGCCGCCGCCGAGTCCGGTTGTCCCGCCGCCGGCCCCGTCGCCGGCTGACAACCCGGGACCCAGGGGGCACGGGAAAGGGGACAAGAAGCACTAGGCGGGCGGTTCTCGTTGGTCCGTACTCCCCGGTCAGCGTGCATCCGGGCGCTAATATCAACTCGCTACACAGGGACCGTGCGCCGCACGGCTGAGCCGTACTACGGGAAGGCGGCCCGCTATTGGAGTGGCCGTTCGTTGCCCGCTCGGCAGAGATCCATCAGTCGATCGATGCCGTCGACAACTCGTCCTTCAGCGGCGTCGTCTTCGTCGGGGAGGCCGGAGTCGGCAAGACCGCGCTGGCGCGCCAGGTTGCTGAACGATTCACCGGCCGAGGGATGACCACGCATTTCGTCCTGGGTACCCAGACGTCCCGTGAAGTTCCGCTGGCGGCGTTCGCCGGAATCGTGCAGATCCCTGGCGCGCTCGAGCCCATTCGTCTGCTCGCCGCGGCGCACGACGCGCTGGACAGCGTGGAGAACCTGCTGCTGGTCGTCGACGACGCTCATTTGCTCGATCCGTTGTCGGCGATCGTTGTTCATCAGCTCGCCGTACGCGGCGTGGCGACGCTGATCGTCACCATGCGCTCGGAAGCCGAGGTCCCCGACGCCATCACCGCGCTGTGGAAAGACCAGTACCTGCGCCGGATCGAAGTGGGCACCTTCTCGCACAGCGATACCGCGCGGCTGCTCACCGAGACGTTGGGCGGCCCGGTTGCCGGAACCGTCGTCGACCAGCTGCACGAATTGTCCGCAGGCAGTCCGCTGCTGCTACGCGGCCTGCTGGACACCGCGGTGGACGACGGCGCGCTCACCGACGACACGGGGCGCTGGCGGCTCACACACTCACCCCGTCTGGGCTCGGATATCGAGCAACTCCTCGAGTCGCGGGTGCGCGGCCTGCCGCCCAACGAGCGCGAAGTTCTCGAAATCGTGGCAGCCGCAGAGGTTCTGGACTGGAATGCGCTGCGGTCGATGTGTGATATCGACGCGATCAGTGATGCCGAACGCCATTCCGTCATCCACGTGATCAGCGACCCGTTACGCATGCGGGTCCAGGTGGCGCATCCGGTTCTGGCCGACGTGGTGCGCAGAGGCTGCGGTGTCGCCAGGCTGAGACAGATCAATACCTCTCTCGCACAGCGATTTTGGTCGCTGGTCGGTGAGCTGGACCCGAGTTCGGCCCGAGATCCCCGGCTGGTCATCGAACTCGCCCGGCTGATGATGAACAGCGATGCGACGCCGGACATCGACCTGGTGATCGACGCCGCCGAGAGTGCGATGACGATGTCCAGCCTGACCCTCGCCGAACAGTTGGCGCGCTTCGCCTATGACAACGGCGGCGGACTGCGGGCCGCCATCGCGCTCGCCGACGCGCTCGCCTGGCAGGGTTTCAACGAGCAGGCTGAGGAGCTGCTGGCCACGTTCGATCCGCGCGACGAGGTCATGCTGGTGCGCTGGGGATGTCTGCGGGCGACCAACCTGTTCTTCGGTTGCGGCAATCGTGCGATGGCCGAGGAGGTACTGGGCACGGTCCGGTCCCGAGTCACGCTGCCCGTGCTGCGCAGCTATGCCCTGGCGGTGGAGGCGTCGATCGCCTACTACGCCGCTGACCTGGACACCGCGGACGCCGCGAGCGCGGCGGTGATCGCCGATCCGGACGCGATGCCCGTGGCGGTCCTGTGGGCGGCGGGTCCGGCGGCCGCGTCGGCGAACTTGCGCGGGCGACCCGAGGCCCTGGCGGCCGCGGTCAGCCGTGGCTATGACGCAGCGCTGCATTGTGCGTCCGGGCCGCAGCAGTATGCGATCTCATTGTCGGAGGCGCTGTCGGCACTCAACCACGGAGATATCGCCGGCGCTCAGGCGATCGTCGACCGGCAGCAGGCCGGAGCCCATGGGGCCCCGCACGCCGAAGCGATCGTGGCGGCGATGGCAGGGCGGGTGCAGCTCGCGGCGGGCCACCCGCAGGCGGCCTGCGACTGGCTGCAACGCGCGCTGTCGGCGATGGTATCGACGCTGTCGGGCGGTTGGGTACCCCTGGTGGCGACATGGACCGTCCAGGCCGAGGTGCTGCGCGGCGACAGCGGTGCGGCCGCGCGAGCGCTGAGTGTGGCCGAAAGTACTTGGAGCCCTGCGGTAGAGGTGTTCCGGCCACTGCTCGAGCTGGCCAGGGCCTATCACAGCGCCGCTACGGGGGCGATGGCCGATGCGCACAGCGCGATCGAGCGGGCCGTCGAGGCGGCCAGGCGCTCCGGCATCACCACCGGCGAGATGGAAGCGCTATACACCGGCATGCGGTTCGGCATGGAACCCGATGTGGCGCGATTGAAAACCCTTGCGGAACAACTGAACACCCCGATCGCCACTCTCGCCGCCGAGCACGCCCAAGCGGTGGTGGCCGGGGACGGCGACGACCTGGACCGAGTGGCCGCGGAATGGGAATCGCTCGGGATGGCGGCGCACGCGGCGGACGCCTTTGCCGCTGCGGCCCTGGTGCACCGGCGGGCGGGCAGCCGGTTGCCGGGGCTTCAATCGTCGACCCGGGCGCATTGGCTGGTCAGCACCTTCGGGCTGCATACCCCCGCGACCGCGACCGGTGGAGTTCCGTTGCCGCTCAGCGGTCGTGAGCGTGAGATCGCCACACTGGTCGCCACCGGATGGTCGAACCGACAGATCGCCGAACACCTCGTGGTCTCGGTGCGCACGGTGGAAGGCCACCTGTACCGGATCTACAAGCAGCTCGGAATCAACGAACGTGAGCAACTGATCCAGCTCATGCGCAATGCGGATCCCGAGGCGCGCTAGCGGCGGCTAACGGTGGGAGAACTCCGGGTTTTCGACCGGCACCGAGGATCGTTCCTCGTCCAGCGTGACGGGGTGGCTTTCGTCGAGGTGGGAGAACAGTTGATCCATGATCAGTCTCTTCCTTCAGGAGTTCATGCGCAGAACGAGTCGAACTCACCTGTGGTCGACAAGGGCAGCTCCTTGAGCGGATCGCACATCGTGACGACGCGCGACACGCAGTGCGCGGGATGGACGGCCCAGGTGACGTGTGCCGTGTGGCAACGCTCGGCTATGAGGTAGAGCGCCGAGAAGCCGGCACAGTCAAAGAACGTCACCTTGGTCATATCGAGCGTCAGGTGCTGGCAGTTACCCGCACGACGAAAGACGTAGTCGCTGAAATCGTCGGCAGTCGACATGTCGACGTGCCCGATAGCGGTAATCCAGACATCAGTGGCGTTATGCCACTCGGTAGAGAGGTGTAGCGCGACGGTCGTGGAATCAGAGATAGAGGGAGGCATTCGGGGAGCTCCAATTGAGCTATAGATGGGAAGTGCACGTGTAGTGGGACGCGCCCGAAAGGCTCGCATTGCGGGTGCAAGGCACACCGCACGCCTGCGACGAATACCGCGGCTGGAAAGTCAACCTCACACGACCCTACACGTCGGGGGCGGTTGCGCGCATATGAACGGCCTCAGCCTGCGCGCTGGTGTTCAGGCAGCGAGGATGCGGTGACGGGTACACGTCACTGAAAGATAATGGCCCGCAAGGAATTCGCGCTGACCGCTCAGGCGCAGGGTGCGTCGCCCGGCGTGTAGTAGGGCACGCCGTCGTTGCCGAGGCACGGCGGCCGTCCGGCGGCGGCCTGAGCCGCGGCGTCAAAGGCGTCGGCGACCGGTACCGCTCCAACCGGTTCAGGATCGGCGATTCCGGGTCCGACCTGGACATCGGGACCGACGACGACGTTGGGGCCAACGTCGATATCGGCGTGTGCGGCGGGCGCCAGCAACAGTGATGTGGCTGCCACCGTGGCGGCGAACAGCGTCTTCGTCGTCTTCATCGGATTGTTTCTACTCCCACAGAACGGGTGTGGATGGGATTTGGGCTCGGTGGCGTGGATTGAGGTATACCTATGCCCATGGCACTGGCGAAGATCGCCCTGGCAACGGCGCTTCTCTTCAGCGTGTCGGCAGCTCCGCTCGCGGGTGCCGAGCCGGTCTGCGTCAACCCCGATGGCAGCCTCTGCTCGGTCGGCCCGAATGGGGTGTCGGGTGGCATTCCGGGCGGAGCGAGCGGTAGTGCGGGCTGGGGCGGTGCCAGCGGATCAATCCCGAACGGGCCCAGCGGATCAGCGTGGCCCGGCGGGGCCAGTGGCTGCATCCCGGGCCTGGGTTGCTACTCGGTGGGTCGCTAAGAGGTTAATTCGTTCAGCTCCAACGGTTCTCGCTGACGAACTCGGCGAGCGGCCTGCCGAACGTCCACTCGTCGATCTCGAGGGCGGGACGGTCGGGAAAATCGGGTACCGGTCCAAGGCACAGGATCGCCACGGGCTCGGCATCGGCGGGCATCTCGAGTAGCTCGCCGAGGCGCTCTGGATCGAAGATCGATACCCACCCCATGCCGAGACCTTCGGCGCGCGCAGCCAGCCAAAGGTTTTGGATGGCGCACGACACCGAGGCCAGATCCATGTGCGGCATGGTGCGCCGGCCGAACACATGCCCGTCGCGGCCCTCGCCGAGGGCGACCACCAGGACTTCGGCGCAGTCGAGGATGCCTTCGACCTTGAGCGCCAGGAATTCGGCGGACCTGGTGCCCAAGGCAACCGCGGTCTGCTGACGTTCCTCGTCGACCAGCGCGTGGATCTTGTGTCGCAGACCGTCGTCGGTGATGCGCAGGAACCGCCACGGCTGCATCAGGCCGACACTGGGCGCGGCGTGCGCCGCGGCCAGCAGCCGGGTGAGCACCCTCTCGGGGATCGCGCTGCCGGGGATGAACCTGCGCATGTCCCGGCGTTCGTTGATCACCCGGTAGACGGCGCGGCGCTCCTCGTCGGAGAACGCGTGGTCGGTCACCGGGCCATCTTAGAGAGGCACGGACCGGTAACCACGGGCGCGGTCTGACGGTTCGGGAGCATTGTTCCGGCTACTCTGATAACCCCGGTGGGGCAGCGTCGCCGCACCGACCAAGGGGGAATCATGTCGGTGTCCCATGCGGCCGTTCGCAGTGGCCCCGCGCTGCCGCCCAGCCAAGTCGTCGAGGTCAAGGCCGCCGACGGCACCCGCCTGCACACGGAGGTCTTCGGGCCGGAGGACGGCTATCCGATCGTGCTGGCGCACGGCATCACCTGCGCCATCCGGGTCTGGCACGAGCAGATCAACGACCTGTCCCGCGACTACCGGGTGATCGCCTACGACCACCGCGGGCACGGTCGCAGCGGGCTGGCCCGCCGGTCGGCCTACAGCCTCGGCCACCTGGCCGGTGACCTGGATGCCGTCCTGTCGGCCGCCCTGCGACCAGGGGAGCGGGCCGTCATCGCGGGACATTCGATGGGCGGGATCGCGATCAGCGCCTGGTCCGACCGGTACCGGCACCGCGTGGCTCAGCGCGCCGATGCGGTTGCCCTGATCAACACCACCACCGGTGACCTGCTCAAAGAAATCGACCTGCTGCGCGTTCCGGCGATGCTGGCCGGCGGCCGGTCGGCTGCCGCGCGCCGGATGATCAAGACGTTCGGCGGGGCTCCCCTGGTGCGCGGCGCCCAGCCGGGCAGTCGCTGGTTCGTGGCGTTGATGGCCGTCGGGGCCGGATCCGACCCCGCGGTGGCCCGCCTCATCCACGAGCTGTTCGCCGCCACACCTGCCGCTGGACGTGGCGCCTGGGCGCGAGCACTGGTCGACGAGATGGGACCGCGTCATATCGACCTCTCCGGCCTGACGGTGCCGACCCTGGTCATCGGTAGCACCAAGGACCGGCTGCTGCCGATGTGCCAGGCCCGCAAGATCGCCGACGCCGCCCCCAACCTGGTCGAACTGGTCGAGATCCCGGGCGGGCACTGCGCCATCCTGGAGCACCCCGAGGCGGTCAACGCGCATCTGCGCACGTTGGTCGAATCGGTCAGCGCGCAGCGGCGCATCAGCTCCTAAAGCGTCGCGGCGACCTCGGCTGCCGCGCGCTGCCCGGCGCGCACCGCACCGTCGAGGAATCCGGTCCATTCGTCGGCGGTCTCGGTGCCCGCCCAATGCAGCGGCCCGACCGGCTTGCGTAACAGCGGCCCGAATTCCGTCCAGACTCCCGGCGGTACCGCGGCCGTCGGGCCGCCGGCAGCGAAACTCTCTGCGCCCCAACAATGATCGACGTACTCGATCGGGTTCTGGGCATCCGGGCCGAACAGTGCGGCAAACCCGTTGAGCGCGGCTTGGCGCCGCTGTTCGGGGCCCAGCGCGTCGAACCCGCGGGAGTCGACGAAGCCCAGCAGCACTCCAGGGCCGTCGTCGCCGGGACTGACGTCGAAGGTGATGAACACCGGCCCCTGATCCGACAGCGCCTGGCCGGACAGGCTCTTGTCCCGCCAGAACGGCCGCGGATACGCGGCGTAGGCCTTGCTGAGCGCGCCTTGCGGCCAGCGCTGGGCCAGCTGTTGGTAACCGATCGGCGGGGGTGGGGCGATGTCGATGGCCAGGCGGTGCGCCGGAGGGATGGCCAGGATTGCGCGGCGGCCCTCGACGACACCACCGGATGACGCCACCGCGACCGCATCCTCGGACCATTCGATTCGGGAGACGACCGAGTTGAGCCGGACCCGGTCGCCCAGCTCGGCGGCCATCTTGAGCGCGATCTGCTGTGTGCCACCGGGGAAGTGGTCCTGCTGGGCGCCGCCGACGACGTCGAGCATGCGATCCAGCCCGCCGGCGGCCATGACGTAGCGGACCGCGTGCAGCATCGACACCTCGTCCGGCTCGGCGCCCCAGGTCACCCGGGCCATGATGGCCAGTAGATCGCGCGTGGAGGCGCTGGCGCGCACCGAGTGCAACCAGCCGCCCAGCGAAACCGCGTCGAGCTGCTTGGCCTTCGGGGAGGCCCACGGCGAGGTGATGTCGATGGTCCGTGCGAGACGGCCGAACTGCCACTGGATCCGGCCGATATCGAGCAGCTGCAGCAGCGACAGCCGGGGGATCGTGCCGCGATAGGACCGCACCCGGCCACGCCACCGGATGAGGTTGGCGCCCTCGTTGTAGGTGGGTTCGGTGGGGCAGCCGAGCTCCTTGGCCAGCGCCACGACGGCGTCCTGGGTGGGGCCGACGAAGGTGCCGCCGAGGTCGACGGGGACACCGGCCAGCGTCGTGGTGCTCGAGCGTCCGCCGACCCGGTCGCGGCCCTCCAGCACCACGACGTCGAATCCGTCTTTTACCAGCTCACGTGCCGCTGCCAAGCCGGAGAAGCCGGCGCCGATGACCACAACGTCATAACCCACCCCACCAATGTTGCCTGTCCCCATCGCCCAAACCAACGTTTGGCCGCGAAAGTGCGAGTGGATACCGACAGAACGTCGATCTCGGCACAGGTCAGCGGGCGAGTTCGTCGACGATCTCGGCGAGCGTGTCGGTGGCGATCGGACCCGGCTGGTACAGGCAGGCGGTGTCGCCGACGCCGTCCACACGTTCGCGGATGTGCGCCGCGATCTGCTTGGGCGTACCGCATGCCACGATCGTGTGCAGCATCTCGTCGGTGATCAGGCCGGCCATCTCCAGCCATTTGCCTTGTTTGGACATCGAATTCAGCTCGGGCTGCAGATCGCCCCAGCCGTGGATGTCGAGCACCGGACGGTAGGCCGGGGTGGATCCGTAGAACGACAGCAGCCGCCGCGCCGCATCGTGGTCGTCGCCGGCCGACACGATGATCTCGGGCACCACCGCGAACGAGTCCTCCGTCCGCCCGGCTGCCGCCAACCCCTCCCGCACCGCGGGCATCGTCGACTCACGCAGGAACTTTGCCGAGCCGAACGGCATCACGAGAAGCCCGTCGGCCACTTCTGCGGTGGCGCGGGTCAGTCGTGGGCCGAGTGCCCCGACGTAAATCGGTGGCGGCCCAAAGGGATTCGGTCCGGGATTGAACGTCGGCGTCATCAGAGTGTGCCGGTAGAAGTCGCCGCGGAAGTCCAGGCGCTCACCGGTCTCCCAGGTGTTGAAGATCGCGCGCAGCGCGCGGACCAGCTCGGTCATCCGTACGACAGGCTTGTCGAACTGCGCGCCGTAACGCTTCTCGATCTGGGCCCGCACCTGAGTGCCCAGCCCGAGCGTGAACCGCCCCTGTGCGAGCAGTTGGTGGTCGTAGGCCTGGTGAGCCAGCTGGATCGCGTTGCGTGGGAACGCGATTGCGACGTTGGTCATCAGGTCCAGGCCGCCGACGCCGGACGCCAGCGTCAGCGGAGCGAAGACGTCGTGCGGCCCTTCAAAGGTGAAGACACCGCTGGCACCGGCATCGCGCAGCGCGCGGGCGCGATCCACCGCATCGGTGGGCCCGAACAGGGCGGTCAGGACTTTCACTGTGTCAGGGCGCGACCGTCAGCCAGTCGGCGAAGCCCGACGGGTCGTGGCGACCCAGCGCGCCGTGCTCGAACAGACCCCAGCCCTCGAACGACGAGGTGCCGTCGTGGCAGACCGCGCGTCCGACGTGGTCGATCACGCCGAACGCCGAACGCCCGATGATGCCCGGGTCGGTCATGTCGTAGGTGAGCCGCTCGGTGAACTTCTCGCCCTTCCAGGTGCCGTGGATCCAGTCCGAGTCGCCGCCGTAGCCGCCGCCGACATGAATCGGTACCGGCAGCTTGGACTCGACGTCGAACCGCAGTGGCGCACCGGAGGCATCGGTGGCCTCGATGGTTGCACCGGTGGGAATCCTTGTGCCGGAACGGTAGTGGATCTTCACCCGCGGCCAGCCCAGCTGCTCGACTCGGCCGTCGCGCCAGATCCGCGTGCAGTCGTTCAGCGAGCGGAAGCCATCGGGCGCCTCCTGGATGATGAGCACGATCGCGAAGTCGTCGAAGGCCATCGGCACGTACAACCACCACATGCCCTCGAACGGCGGGTCGGCGGGACGGCCCGCCGGCTCGGCCTCACCGACCGGGCGGATACCCCAGGAGCGGTCGCGGCTGCCGAGCCAGGTCGACGGGTCGACGGTGATCTCCTCGCCGTCGATGGCGATATGCCCTGCCCACGAACCCACTTGGGCGAATCGCTGCGCGTCCAGCGTGATCCGGTTGCCCTGGCGCATGACGTGCCGCTGCTCCTGGACGACTGGGAACAGGCCTTCCCAGGTGAGATCGAGGGCCATGCCCTCGGTCTCGTCCATCACGATCCGAATCTTCTGCAGCGGCTCGACGACCTCGAGGCGGTAACTGTTGACGTGCTGATTGAGGCGATCCTGGTCGATCGCGTCGGAGAGATGTACCGCGGTCTGTGTGTCACCGCGGCGTACCAGCACGTAGGCGTCCTTGACCCCGAGGTTGGGGTAGTACCCCATTCCGGTGATCAGGAAGATGTCGCCCGTCCGGTCGTGGGCATTGAAATAGTTGCGGTCGTAGAAGTTTCGATCCGAGGAATCCGGCCACGCGATCGGCAGCGGCGCCTGGTGGACGGGGTATTCGTCGAGCGGTCCGAGCATGCGGGTTCAGGCCTCCTCAATGAGCCGGCGCAGTAGGCCGGCATGGTAGAACGTCGACTCGACGTCCTCGGGCTTCTCGATCTCACCGAAGTGCACGCGCCGCGCGCCGGTGCGCATGAACACGCAGCACCAGATCACTCCGGAGTAGACGTAGAACCAGCGCAGGTCGCCGAGTTCGACCCCGGTCAGCTTCTCGTAGGTGGCACGGACGTCCTCTTCGCGCATGACGTCGGGCAGGCCTGGCATGCCGGCCAGACCCGCAAGCTCCTGGAACACCATGTGCGCGAAGATGATCCACGCGACGTCCAGCTCGCGCGGACCCAGTGTGGCCATCTCCCAGTCCAGTACCGCGACCGGGCGGAAGTCTTCGTAGAGTACGTTGCCGACCCGCGAGTCACCCCACGCCAGAACGGGTTCGGTTGCGGCGACGTCGGTGGGGAAGTTGTCTTCCAGCCACGCCAAGGCGGTTTCGACCAGCGGCGAGCGGCCGATATCGGGAACGGCGAACTCGTACCAGCCCTTGAGCCAGTTCAATTGGCGGCGCAGCGGTGTGTCACCAGCGGGCACGGCCTCGGCCAGGAAGCCGAAGGTGTCCGCCGCGTTGGGGATCGCGTGCAGCTTGGCCAGAACCTCGACCGTGGAGTCCTGCAGCGCGCGCTGCTGTTCGGCGGGCGCATCGGCGAACCAGTTGCCGCCGAAGGTGTAGGGCATCACGTCGGGCGGGACGATGCCCGCGACATGGTCCATCAGGAAGAACGGGGCGCCGAGCACCGTGCCAGTCGGGTCGATCCAGCGCACCTTCGGCACCGGAACGTCGGTCAGCTCGCCGACCAGGCGGATGACGTCGAACTGATGATCCATCCGGTAGGTGATGAAGACCGGAACGTCTTCGGTGGTGGGTGCCACCCGGGCCACCCACTTCTGCTCGACCTTCGTGCCGTCCTCTTCCCAGCGCCCGGTCAGGATGATGGTCTCCGACGACATGCCATTCGAGTCGATGCCGCTTTCGACAGTCACCTCGGGCTTCACGCCGCCGGGCATGACGGTGGACAGCCATTCCGACAGCAGCGCGGGAACGGTGCTGACGTCACGGCCGGAACGCTGCAACCGATCGAGGTCGGTTTCTACAGACGGTTGGTTGGTCACCTTTGTCCTCTCCAACCCTATTACGATACGGTGGGTAGCGTTATGAAAGCAGAAGCGTCTTCGCTTGACAAGACCGCGGTCCCGGGGCGGCCCCGCGATCCGCGTATCGACGCTGCCATATTGCGTGCAACGGCGGAGCTCCTTGTCGAAATCGGTTATCCGAATCTGACTTTGGCGGCTGTCGCCGAGCGGGCGGGCACCACGAAGACCGCGCTGTACCGCCGCTGGTCCAGTAAGGCCGAGCTGGTCCACGAAGCCGCCTTCCCGACCGCGCCCACCGCGCTGGCCACCCCCGCAGGCGATTTCCCCGCCGACGTGCGCGCCATGTTGGCCGCCACCCGCGACGTCTTCACCAGCCCGGTGGTGCGCGCCGCGCTGCCTGGCCTGATCGCCGACATGAGTGCCGACGCCGCCCTCAACGCCCGGGTGATGGCCCGGTTCACCGATGTGTTCGCCGCAGTGCGCGATCGCCTCGTGGAGGCGGTGCACTGCCGGGAAGTCCACGCCGATGTCGACCCGGAACGCCTTATCGAACTGATCGGTGGTGCGACGATGATGCGATTGTTGTTGCGCCCCGAGGATGATCTCGACGCGAACTGGGTGGACCAGACGGCGGCGATCCTCGTGCACGGGGTTGCGCTGTAGAGAAGAGGAACGCGATGAGTGGACGATTGGCCGGCCGAAGTGCCATCGTCACCGGCGCCAGCCGAGGACTGGGCCGCGCGACCGCGCTGGCCCTGGCCGCCGAAGGCGCCGCGGTGGCGGTGGTGGCCCGCACCCAACAGCAGTGGGACGAGCGGCTGCCGGGCACGATCGGCGAAACCGTCGCGGCCATCGAATCCGCCGGCGGGCGGGCCGTGGCCATCCAGGCTGATCTGCTCGACCGCGATGACCTGCCCAGGCTCGTCGACGAAACCCGTGCCGCACTGGGACCCGTCACGATCCTGGTCAACAACGCCGCCTTCACCGCTCCGGGCCGTCCACCCAAGCCCGACGCCGCACCGAAGCAGCAGAAGCCCACGGGCGCACCGGCTACGGTCAACGCCGACTGGCCGGGCTTCCTCGCGATCCCGCCCAATGCCTATCGCCGGCATTTCGAGATCGGCGTCTTCGCCTCCTACGAACTCATCCAGCTGGTCGCCCCTGACATGTTCGCCGCGGGCGTCGGCTCCATCATCAACGTGACGTCGGTGGCCTCCCGGGTGCCGGGAGACGGGCCGTACCAGAATTTCGGCGGCGGTGTGCTGCCCGGCTACGGGGGATCCAAGGCGGCGTTGGAGCACCTGACCTGGTGTGCGGCCTACGATCTGCAGCGCCATAACATCGCGGTCAACGCGCTGGCTCCATCGCGGCCGATCCCGACGCCGGGCTTGTCGTACTACCGCAACGAGTTCGCCAGTGTGTCCCCGGATGACGAGTTCGCTCGCGCCGCAGTCGAACTCGCACTCGTCGATGCCAATGTCGTCACCGGACGGACCATCGGACACCTCGAAGTGCTCGACGGCAGCTTCGCCCCGTTCACGAATACCGAGTCCGCGCTGGGATAGAGGTCGTTCCGGGCAGCTACTTCAAGTGCGGGCCCAGCAACTGACTCCACGCGTGGCTCAGCTTGTCCCATTCGTCCTCGCACAGCTCGGCCCGGCTCTGCGGAAGATGGCCGTCGCCGACCAGGTCGCCGTTGGCCGCCGGGTCCGACCCGTACAGCCAGCATTCCATGTTGAAGGCCCTGACCTTGTTCGGCGAATGGCCACCGGCGAGGTCGGTGTCATCGAGTTCACCGGCGGCCTCGGCATAGCCTTGGAATTCACGTGCTGAGTCTTTGATGGCTTGCACATTGGCCGGGTCCACCTTGCCGTCCGGCCCCGGCGTCAACAGTATGTAGGCCGAAAGCTGGTCGGCGACATCCTCTTCGCGGCCGGTGATGGGTAGGTCGTACAGGCTGATCACCATATGGCCGAGCTCGTGGTAGAAGGTGGCGATCTCTCCGTTGACGGTGGACGCCCTCGGATCGGCGTCACCGGCCTTGGTGTAGATCTCCAGACCCTCCGTCGCTTCTTCATAGCAGAGCGTCACCGAGTTCTCGGCCGGGTCCCACCACGCGTTGGCCGTATCGCACTGCTTGCCGACCAACTGGATGTCGTGCGGCAGTTTGAGGGTGTTGTTGACGCTATCCGAGAGATGGTTCAGGAGGTTGGCCTCCTGTTGGATATCGCGGCCCGTCTTGGCCTCGGGCGAGGTGGCGTCGTCGTACCTGGGAATCATCGAGCCCGGCGCATCGTGAGCCGACTGCGCCGGGTTCGCCTCTGCCGTCGAGGCACTGACGGTGGACTCGGGAAGCTGATCGGGATGCGATTCCGCGTTGCCGCACGCGCTGACCAGTACCACCAGGCCGATGAGAGCCGCACCGGTGCGAACGCAGTCTGTCACGAGACCTATTGAATCACTCGCGCGCCGAGATCGACGAAATGTTGCGATCTACTCGCACTTTCGCGCCCATACGTCGGTTTGGGCGCTAGTGAATCTGCCGCTTGTTGCGTTCGGCGACCTCACGCTGGCGGGCCGCGAGCTGCGCGGTGTCCACCATGGACGCTCCCGCAACAGCGCGTTCGGCCGTCAGCGCCGGCCCGGTGACCGCCGCGGTCCCGGTGCGATAGATCTCCTTCAAGCCGGCCATGGTCGGCCCGGGAACCTCCGCGATCTGGCCTGCAAGTTCGAGCGCACGGTCCAGAAGCTGTTCGTGGGCAACCACTTCGGTGACCAGCCCGATCTTCTCGGCGCGGTGCGCGTCGACCACCTCACCGGTCATCGACAGGCGCCGGGCCATCCCGGAACCCACCAGGCGTGGCAGCCGCGCCGTCATCCCGCCACCGGGCAGGATCCCGACCCGCGCGTGAGTGTCGGCGAAAACCGCACGCTCCGAGGCGATCAGGAAGTCGCACGCCAGGGCGATCTCCAGGCCACCGGTGAACGTCGGACCGTTGATCGCGCCGACGACCGGCTTGCTCAGCTCGACGATCGCGTTCATGCAGTTCATCTTGTCGAACCGGCCGAAGTAGTCCATGCCCAGGTTTTGCGCCTGCTTGAGGTCGACGCCCGCGCAGAACGCCGGGTCGGTCCCGGTGAGCACCACCGCGCGCACGGAGTCGTCGGCACCGGCCTCCCCGAGTGCGGCGTAGAGCGCCTCGAACAGTTCCGTGCTCAACGCGTTGCGCACCTCGGGCCGGTTCATCGTCAAGACCCGGACGGCGCCGTGGTTATCGCTGAGAAGGATCATCAGTTCAGGAATCTAGCCGCATGGTCGACGAGGTCGAGCAGCGGCTGGGGTAGCGCACCGAGCGCGAACGTGATGGCCGCCGTCAGGGTGATCGTCGCGACGCTCAGCGAGCTCGGCGTGACGACCTCCGGGGCGTTCTCGGGTGGGTCGGTGAAGAACATCAGCACGATCACCCGCACGTAGAAGTAGGCGGCGATCGCCGAGGCGATCACGCCCACCACCACCAGCGGGATGGCTCCGCCCTGCCCGGCGGCTTTGAACACCGCGAACTTGCTGACGAAACCGCTGGTGAGCGGGATACCGGCGAACGCGAGCAGGAACAGCGAGAACACCACGCCGACAAGGGGATAGCGGCGACCGAGCCCAGCCCAGCGGGCCATATCGGTCTCCTCAGCACCGTTGGCGTCGCGCACCACACTGACCACCGCGAACGCGCCCAGTGTGGAGAAGCCGTAGGCGAACAGATAGAACAGCGTGGCCGACAGTCCGGCGGGGTTGGCGGCGATCACACCGGTGAGGATGAAACCGGCGTGTGCCACAGCCGAATACGCGAGCATCCGCTTGACGTCGGTCTGGGTCACCGCGGTGACGGTGCCGACGGCCATGGTCAGGATGGCCACCGCCCACAGCACGGGCCGCCAGTCGTGATTGAGGCCGGGTAGCGCCACGTAGAAAAGGCGCAGCATCGCTCCGAACGCGGCGACCTTGGTGGCCGCGGCCATGAACGCGGTGATCGGGGTCGGTGCGCCCTGATAGACGTCGGGAATCCAGGAGTGGAACGGCACCGCGCCGACCTTGAACAGCACGCCGACGGTGACCAGTGACGCGCCGATCAGCGCCAGCGCAGTGTTGTCGGTGCTGGTCTCGATGGCCCGTGCGATACCGGTCAGGCTCAGGGTGCCGGCGTAGCCATAGAGCAGGGCGATGCCGTAGAGGAAGAAAGCCGACGAGAACGCGCCCAGCAGAAAGTATTTCAGCGCGGATTCCTGGGACAGCAGCCGTCTGCGGCGAGCCAGGCCACACATCAGGTACAGCGGCAACGAGAACACTTCCAGCGCAATGAACATCGTCAGCAGGTCGTTGGCGGCCGGGAAGATCATCATGCCGCCGATGGCGAACATGGTCAGCGGGAACACCTCGGTCTGCACCAGCGCGGCTTTGGTGGCGATCTTCTCCGCGACGCTGCCGGGAACGGCCGACGCGTCGGGGGTGAACGCATCCAAACCCGCTGCGCTGTCGTCGAATTCGGCGGGTACTCGTCGCTCGGCGATCAACAGGACCCCGAGGATCCCGATCAGCAGGATGGTGCCCTGCAGGAACAGCGCGGGCGCGTCCACGGCAACCGCACCCACCACGACGGCCTGGCCGACCCCGCCGTGCAGGCCACGACCCAGCAGCACCACGGCGACGAACGCGGCCACCAGCCCGGCCAGACTCAGGGCAACCTGGCTGGGGTATCGGGCCTTGCGGGGGGCGAAGGCCTCGACGAGCACCCCGGCGACGGCCACCCCGAGGACGATCAACATCGGTGACACCTGGCCGTATTCGATGCTGGGCGCGTTCATGGACGGGTTCCCTCCGCGACGGTGGGTGCCGGGTCGGGCTGATGAATCGACGTCAGCGTCGCGGTCACCGCGGGGTTGATGACGTCGAGCGCGACCTTCGGATAGATCCCGAGCCCGATCAGCAGCCCGATCAGCGGAGCCACCACCAGAAGCTCCCGCGGCCGCAGATCCCGCACCTTCTCGTTGCCGTCGGTGACCGATCCGGTCATCATCCGCTGATACATCCACAGGATGTAGACCGCCGAGAGCACCAGCGCCGCCGATGCGATGACGGCGAAGGCAGGGTAGCGGGTGAATGTGCCGATGAGGACCAGGAATTCACTGATGAACGGCGCCAGCCCGGGTAACGACAGGGTCGCCAACCCCGCGATCAGGAAGGTGCCGGCGAGGATGGGTGCGACTTTCTGGATGCCGCCGTAGTCCGCGATCACCCGGCTGCCGCGCTGGCTGACCAGGAAGCCGGCAATGAGGAACAGTGCGGCCGTGGAGATGCCGTGGTTGACCATGTACAGCGTCGAGCCGGCCTGACCTTGGCTGGTCATCACGAAGATGCCCAGGATGATGAAGCCGAAGTGGCTGATCGAGGTGTAGGCGATCAGCCGCATGACGTCGGTCTGCCCGATGGCCAGGATGGCGCCGTAGACGATCCCGATCACGGCCAGCGCGATGATCACCGGCCGGAAATAGGTTGCCGAGTCGGGGAATAGCGGCAGGCAGTAGCGCAGCATCCCGAACGTGCCGACCTTGTCCATCACCGCCATCATCAGCACCGCCGAGGCCGGCGTGGCCTGTACCGCGGCATCCGGCAGCCACCGATGGAACGGCCACAGCGGCGCTTTCACCGCGAACGCGAACATGAAGCCGAGGAACAGGGCGTTGGCGACACCGGGTTGCATGGTGAACGCTCCGGTTGCGACGGCGTCGGCGATGGCGCGGAAGTCGAACGTGCCGGCGTCGAACGTCTTGCTGGCCGACGTGACGACATAGAGCCCGATGACCGCGGCCAGCATGATCAACCCGCCGAACAGGTTGTACAGCAAGAACTTCACCGCCGCTTTGGACCGGTTCTCGCCGCCGAAGCCACCGATCAGGAAGTACATCGGGATCAGCATGGCTTCGAAGAACACGTAGAACAGCAGGATGTCCAGCGCGACAAGCGACATCATCACCATGCCCTCGACGGCGAGCATCAGCGCGATGTAACTGTGCGGCGCCCGGCCGGATAAGCCCGGCCGGTCGTCGGCGTCGTTCCAGCCGGCGATCAGCAGCAACGGCATCAGGACGGCGGTGAGAACGACGAGTGCCAGCGCGATCCCGTCGAGGCCGAGGATGTAGCCGGTGCCGAATGACGGTATCCACGGGTGGTTTTCGACGAACTGGAACTGCGTGCCCGCCGGATCGAACCGCACCGCGAGCAGAAGCGACAGCGCCAGCACCGCCAGCGAGACGACCACGCCGGCGTACTTGGCGAAGTGCCGCAGCGAGGCCGGGAGCACGATGATCAGCGCCGCACCGACAACGGGGATCGCCCACAGGATGGTCAGCCAGGGAATGGTTGTCATCGTGCTCACCTCCACGCCGTGAAGAGGACGACGGCGATCACCAGTGCCGTGCCGGCCAACATAGACAGCGCATAGGAGCGGGCGAACCCGGTCTGCACCTGGCGCAGGCGGTCCGAGATGCGGCCGACCACGTGCGCGAGCCCCTGCGTTACGCCGTCGACACCCTTCTCATCCACGACCACAAGGCCTTTCGTCAGTTCCTGCCCGGTGCGCATGAACACGGCCTCGTTGAACGCATCGCCGTAGAGGTCGTTGCGCGCTGCCACGGTCAACGCGGACACGTCGAGCGGGGCGGTCTCGGGCACCTTGTGGTTCGCGTACTGCCGGTAGGCGACCGCGATGCCGATGGCGACGACGCCGAGTGCGGTGAGGGTGGTGATCCAGGTGGGGATGAGGTGGTGGGTTTCGTGGGTTCCGACGACGGGTTCGAGCCAGTGCTCGAGGGTGTTGCCAAGGGCGAGTAGAGCGCCGGCGCCGACGGAGCCGACGGCTAGCACGATCATGGGTGCGGTCATGCTTGCGGGGGATTCGTGGGGGTGGGTGTTGGGTTTCCAGCGTTTCTGGCCGAAGAACGTCAGTAGCATCACCCGGGTCATGTAGAAGGCGGTGATTCCCGCGCCCAGCAGGGCGGCACCGCCCAGTAGGAAGCCCTTGAGGCTGCCGCTGTTGAGGGCGGTTTCGATGATGGCGTCTTTGGAGAAGTACCCGGCGAACGGCGGTACGCCGATGATCGCCAGGTAGCCCAGGCCGAAGGTGACGAAGGTGATGGGCAGCAGGGTGCGTAGGCCGCCGTAGCGCCGCATGTCGGTTTCGTCGTTCATGGCGTGCATGACCGAGCCGGCACCGAGGAACAGGCCGGCTTTGAAGAAGCCGTGGGTCAGCAGGTGCATGATCGCGACCGCGTAGCCGGCCGGCCCGAGTCCGGCGGCCAGCACCATGTAGCCGATCTGGGACATGGTGGAGGCGGCCAAGGCTTTTTTGATGTCGTCTTTGGCGCAGCCGATGATTGCGCCGAACAACAGGGTGACCGCACCCACGGTGACGACGGCGGTCTGGGCGGCGGGGGCGGCGGTGAAGATCGGACCGGAGCGCACGATGAGGTAGACGCCGGCGGTGACCATGGTGGCGGCGTGGATCAAAGCACTGACGGGGGTGGGGCCTTCCATGGCGTCCCCGAGCCAGGACTGCAAGGGGACTTGGGCGCTCTTTCCGCAGGCGCCGAGTAGTAGGAGCAGCCCGATGGCGGTCAACACCCCGGATGTCATCTGCGGGACCGCGGTGAACACGGTGCTGTAGGTGACTGAGCCGAGGGTGGCGAACAGCACCATCAGCGCGATCGCCAGGCCCATGTCGCCGACCCGGTTGACGATGAACGCTTTCTTGGCGGCGGTCGCGGCGCTGGGTTTGTGCGACCAGAATCCGATCAGCAGGTAGGAGGCCAGACCGACCCCCTCCCAGCCCATGTACAAGCCGAGGTAGTTGTCGGCCAACACCAGCAGCAGCATCGCAGCGACGAACAGGTTGAGGTAGGCGAAAAACCGGCGGCGGCCGGGATCGGTTTTCATGTAGCCGATCGAATACACGTGGATGAGGGCACCCACGCCGGTGATGAGCAGGACGAAACACATGGACAGGGCGTCGAGTTGCAGGCCGAAGTCGACCCGCAGGACGCCGACCGGAACCCAGGAGAACAACACCTCGTGCACGACCCGGTCCTCGCCCGGCAGCGCCAGCAGGTGGGTGAACAGCACGGCGCCGCAGGCGAAGGCGCCGATCACGGCGGCGCACCCGAGTAGGTGTCCCCACGTGTTGGTGGCTTTGCCGCCCAGCAGCAGGATCACCGCCCCGGCCAACGGCAGGGCGATGGTCAACCACACCAAGGTCTGCATCAGTGCCGCAGCAGGTGAGCGTCGTCGACGTTGGCGGAGCGTCGGGTGCGGAAGATGGTCATG
Organism: Mycobacterium sp. BK086; assembly: GCA_004362315.1. Classification (GTDB taxonomy): domain Bacteria; phylum Actinomycetota; class Actinomycetes; order Mycobacteriales; family Mycobacteriaceae; genus Mycobacterium. The sequence continues at coordinate 1,436,647 of SNWL01000003.1, read as the reverse complement.
ATGATCGCCAGGCCGACCACGACTTCGCAGGCGGCCACCACCATGGTGAAGAAGGCGACCACCTGACCGTCGAGATGGCCGTGCATGCGGGAGAACGTCACGAACGCCAGATTGCAGGCATTCAACATCAGCTCCACGCACATGAACATCACGATCGCGTTGCGCCGCAACAACACTCCCGCGGCACCGATCGTGAACAACAACGCCGACAGGTACAGGTAGTTGTCCGGACTCATCGCTGACCGTTCCCGTTGGTGCGAAGGATGGTGCTCACCGACGATTCGTCGTCCGAACCGTCGGGTAGCCGGGCGGGGGTGTTGACGGCGTTGTGTCGGGCGTAGACCCCGGGATTGGGCAGCGGGGTGGCGCGGGCGCCGGTGGCGAATCGTTCGATGACCAACTCTCGCTGAGTCTTGCGTCGCTCGAAGCGTTCTCGGTGGGCGAGCACCATCGCGCCCAGCGCCGCGGTGATCAGCAGCGCACTGGTCAGCTCGAAGGCCCACAGGTCCCGGGTGAAGATCAGCATCGCCAGGCCCTGCACGTTGCCGCCTGCGTTGGCTTCGGTCAGCCCGACGAATCCCGTGGTGGCCACGGTGCCGATCCCGGCGATCAGCAGAATCCCGAATCCCAGGCCGGCCGCGATAGCCGCAATGCGTTGGCCACGAATCGTTTCCACGAGCGACTCAGACGAATCGACACCGATCAGCATGAGGACGAACAGGAAGAGCATCATCACGGCGCCGGTGTAGACAACCACCTGGACGACCCCGAGGAACAGCGCATCCTGCGCGACGTACATGACCGCGAGCGCGATCATCGTGGTAGCCAGGAAGATCGCCGAGTAGACGGCCTTGGGTGCGGCGACAACGCCGACCGCGCCCGCGATAGCGATCACGGCCAGGATCCAGAACACCACTGCTTCGGTTGTCGATGTGCGGGTGAGCATTTCGGCCGCCAGCAGGGTGGTCGTCATCGCGTTGCCTCGTGATCACCCGTGATCTTGCCGAGGTAGTAGTCGTCGTCGGTGGTTCCCGGTGCCATGGCGTGTGGCGGTGGTTGCATGCCGGGTTGCAGGGGTGCCAGCAGTTTGTCCTTGCCGTAGATGAGGTCTGAGCGGTTGTCGTCGGCCATTTCGTAGACGTTGGTCATGGTCAGTGCGCGGGTGGGGCAGGCCTCGATGCACAGTCCGCAGCCGATGCAGCGCAGATAGTTGATCTGGTACACCCGCCCGTAGCGTTCGCCCGGCGAGAAGCGTTCGCCCTCGGTGTTGTCCGCGCCTTCGACGTAGATGGCATCGGCGGGACAGGCCCACGCGCACAGCTCGCAGCCGATGCACTTCTCCAAGCCGTCGGGGTAGCGGTTGAGCTGATGGCGGCCGTGATAGCGCGGCGCGACCGGGCCGGGCTTCTCCGGATACTCCTCGGTGATGGGACGTTTGAACATGGTCCCGAACGTCACGCCGAAACCCTTGATCGCGTCGAGGAACTTAGGCATCTGCTTTCTCCTTGCGTGACGCGGGCATACCGGGCAGCGGAGGGATCGGGAACGCCCCCGCATCGGCGGCGGGCGGTGGCGGTGCGGTGTTGCGCTGGGAGATCTTGTGCCGCAGCGAGTTCGCGCCCAGCAGGACCAGCAGCAGCACCGCGGCGGCGATGAGGTTGGGGATGATGCCGACGTGGCCGAGCGAGTGCAGGACGGCCACGATCATGATCCAGACCAGTGAGATCGGGATGAGTAGTTTCCAGCCCAGTGCCATGAATTGGTCGTAGCGCAGCCGTGGCAGGGTGGCGCGTAGCCACATGAACACGAACAGGAATGTCCATACCTTGGCCACGAACCAGATCAACGGCCACCACCCGGTGTTGGCGCCCTCGATCAGGCTGATCGGCCACGGTGCGTGCCAGCCGCCGAGGAACAGGGTGGTGGCCAGGGCCGAGACGGTGGTCATGTTGACGTACTCGGCGAGCATGAACATCGCGAACTTCAGTGAGGAGTATTCGGTGTGGAAGCCGCCCACCAGTTCGCCTTCGGCCTCGGGCAGGTCGAAGGGGGCCCGGTTGGTTTCCCCGACCATCGAGGTGACATACACCGCGAACGAGGGCAGCAGCAGAAAGACGTACCAGGTGTGTTCCTGGGCGGCCACGATGCCCGAGGTGGACATGGTGCCCGCGTAGAGGAACACCGCCGCGAACGACAGCGCCATCGCGATCTCATAGGAGATCACCTGCGCACTCGAGCGCAGTCCGCCCAGCAACGGGTAGGTGGAGCCCGAGGACCAGCCCGCCAGCACGATGCCGTACACCCCGATGCTGGTGACCGCCAGGATGTAGAGCACCGCGACCGGAAGATCGGTGAGCTGCAACGGTGTCCGGTGCCCGAAGACCGAGACCACCGGGCCCAGCGGGATCACCGCGAACGCCAGGATCGCCGGGATCACCGAAATCACCGGCGCCATCAAATAAATCGGCTTGTCGACCCCGGCCGGTGTCAGACCCTCTTTCAGCGCGAGTTTGATGCCGTCGGCCAGCGATTGCAGGATGCCGAACGGCCCGACCCGATTGGGTCCGTACCGCATCTGCATGCGGCCCAGGATCTTGCGTTCCAGCAGGATTGCCACCAACACGGTCAGCAGTAGGAAGGCGAAGATCGCGACGGCCTTGATCAGGATCAGCCACCACGGATCGTGGCCGAACACCGTCATATCCGGATAGCTCATGCGCCCGCCTCCCGCTCGATGCACACGACGGCACCCGTGGTGACGCCGAGTTGTTCGTGCACGGCACTGCCCGGTGAGTTCAGCGGTAGCCACACCACCCCGTCGGGCATCTCGGTGACCACCAGCGGCACCTGGATCGCACCCCGGCCGGTCGACACCGCGACCACATCCCCGTCGGCCGCGCCGATCCCGGCCGCCGTCGCCGCCGACAACCGCACCACCACCGGTCGCGCCGTACCCGCCAGATACGGTTCCCCGTCCTGTAATCGACCGTCGTCCAACAACACTCGCCAGCCGGCCAAGACTGCCTCGCCCGGCTCCAGCGGCGTCGGGTCCTTCGGCGCGACGGCTGGGGGAGCGGGCCGTTCGCCATCCCAGGTTCCCAGCGCCGCAATCTCTTCGCGGGCTTCCTCGGCGGTGCGGAATCCCAGGTCCACCCCGAGTTCGTCGGCAAGGATCTGCAGCACCCGGAGGTCGGGGAACGAGTTGGCGGGCAGGGCAGGTTCGAAGGGGCGAATTCGGCCCTCCCAGTTCAGGAATGAGCCCGCCTTCTCGACGACCGGTGCGATCGGGAACACCACGTCGGCAAGCGCTGTGATCGAGGATTCTCGCAATTCGAGGCTGACGACGAAGCCGGTCGACTCGATCGCGGCGAGTGTGGCGTGCGGCTCGGGCAGATCGGTGGGATCCACCCCGCCGATGAGCAACGCGTCGAGCTCGCCGTCGGCTGCGGCGGCGAGGATCGCGGTGGTATCGCGGCCCGGCGTCGTGGGGAGTTCGTCGACATGCCACGCGCTCGTGAGCTGTTGGCGGGCAGCGGGATCAGTGACGGGACGTGCACCTGGCAGCAGGTTGGGCAGGCAGCCGGTGTCCACGGCGCCGCGGTCACCGGCGCGGCGGGGAATCCAGGCCAGCCGGGCACCGGTGCGTTGCGCCACGCGTGCCGCGGCCGACAACGCGCCGCGGCTGGTGGCCAGCCGTTCCCCGGCGAGGATGATCGCCTCCGGTGGTAGCTCGTCGGCGAGCGCGTCGAGGGCGGACGCCTCCTGGCCGGGTTCGGTCGCCACCACTCGAGCGGCCAGCTTGACCGATCCCGACGACGCGAACGGCGCGATCGTGACCACCTTCAGGCCGTGTTTGCGCACCGCCTTGCGCAGCCGCAGGAACACGATCGGCGACTCGTCCTCGGGTTCGAACCCGACCAGCACCACCACCGGGGCGTTCTGCAGATCGGCGTAGTTCACCTCGCGACGGCCGGCCACCGCCGCGGCCAGGAACTCCTGCTCCTCCACCGAGTGCGGCCGGGAGCGGAAGTCGATATCGTTGGTGCCCAATGCCATTCGCGCAAACTTGGCGTAGGCATAGGCGTCTTCCGTGCCGACCCGTCCACCCACCAGCACACCGGCCCGGCCCGATGACAATCCCGCGGCGGCCACGGCGATGGCCTCGGACCAGGACGCGGGGCGCAGGGCACCGTTCTCGTCGCGCACCAGCGGGGTGGTGATGCGGTCGCCGACGCGGGTGTAGGTGAAGGCCCAGCGGCCTTTGTCGCAGTTCCACTCCTCGTTGACTTCCGGGTCGTCACCGGCGAGGCGGCGCAGCACCACGCCGCGGCGATGATCGGTGCGCTGGGCGCAGCCCGAGGCGCAATGCTCACAGACGCTGGGGCTGGACACCAGATCGAACGGGCGGGCCCGGAATCGATAGGCGGCGCCGGTCAACGCCCCGACCGGGCAGATCTGCACCGTGTTGCCGCTGAAGTAGGAGTCGAACGGCTCACCCGGGGCGATGCCCACCTGTTGCAGCGCACCGCGTTCCAGTAGCGAGATGAATGGATCGCCGGCGATCTGCTCGGAGAACCGTGTGCAGCGGGCGCAGAGCACGCAGCGTTCCCGGTCCAGCAGCACCTCGGTCGACAGGTTGATCGGTTTGGGGAAGGTGCGTTTGATATCGGTGAACCGCGTCTCGACCCGGCCGTTGGACATCGCCTGGTTCTGCAGGGGGCATTCCCCGCCCTTGTCGCACACCGGGCAGTCCAGCGGATGGTTGATCAGCAGCAGTTCCATCACCCCGTGCTGAGCCTTGTCGGCTGCTTCGGAGGTGTACTGGGTGCGCACCACCATGCCCTCGGACACGGTGGTGGTGCAGCTGGCCATCGGCTTGCGCTGGCCCTCCACCTCGACCAGGCATTGCCGGCAGGCGCCGACCGGATCGAGTAGCGGGTGGTCGCAGAAGCGCGGGATCTGCACACCCATCAACTCCGCGGCCCGAATTACCAACGTGCCCTTGGGAACCGCGACCTCGACGTCGTCGATCACGAGATTGACCATCTCCACGGCTGGTGCCGGTGCGTCAGTATCTGAGGTCTGCGTCATCAGGCTCCCACCCCTTCCGGTGCGGCCAGCATCGAGGCGTACGGGTCGAACGGGCACCCGCCGTTCAGGTGGGCCTCGTATTCGGCGCGGAAAAACTTGATCGACGAGATGATCGGCGATGCGGCGCCATCACCCAACGCGCAGAACGACTTTCCGAAGATGGTGTCGGAGATGTCGAGCAGCTTGCCGATATCCTCTTCGGTGCCCCGCCCCGTCTCGAGCCGTTCGTAGATCTGGCTGAGCCAGTAGGTTCCTTCGCGGCAGGGTGTGCACTTGCCGCAGGACTCGTGGGCGTAGAACTCGGTCCAGCGCCGCACCGCCCGTACCACGCAGGTGGTCTCGTCGAAGATCTGCAGCGCCTTGGTGCCCAGCATCGATCCGACCGACGCCATGCCTTCGTAATCCAGTGGCACGTCCAGGTGTTCGGCGGTCAGCAACGGGGTCGACGATCCGCCGGGGGTCCAGAACTTCAGCTCGTGGCCGGTGCGCACCCCGCCGGCGTAGTCGAGCAATTCACGCAATGTGATACCCAGCGGCGCCTCGTACTGTCCGGGCGTGGTGACATGCCCCGACAGCGAATACAGCGTGAAGCCAGGCGATTTCTCCGAGCCCATCGACTTGAACCAGTCCACGCCACCCAGCAGGATCGGCGGGACGCTGGCGATCGATTCGACGTTGTTGACGACGGTCGGGCAGGCATACAGCCCGGCGACCGCAGGGAACGGTGGGCGCAGCCGGGGCTGGCCGCGCCGGCCTTCGAGCGAGTCGAGCAGGGCGGTTTCCTCACCGCAGATGTAGGCTCCGGCCCCGGCGTGCACGATGAGATCCAGATCGAACCCCGAGCCCTGGATGTCGGTGCCGAGATAACCAGCCGCGTACGCCTCGGCCACGGCCGCCTGCAGTCGCCGCAATACCGGCACCACCTCACCACGGACATAGATGAAGGCGTGGCGTGCCCGGATCGCGTACGCCGCGATGATCGCACCCTCAACCAGGAAGTGCGGAGTGGTCAGGATCAGTGGAATGTCTTTACACGTACCGGGTTCCGACTCGTCGGCATTCACCACCAGATATTTCGGTTTGGCGCCTGCTCCGGTCGCGTCCTGCGGGATGAACGACCACTTGGTGCCGGTCGGAAAACCCGCACCGCCGCGCCCACGCAGGCCTGACTCCTTGACCGTCGCGATGACGTCGTCGGGCTTCATGCTCAGCGCGGTGCGCAGCGCCTGATAACCGTCATGGCGCACATACGTTTCCAGCGTCCACGGTTCGGGTTCGTCCCAGAACCGGCTAAGCACCGGCGTCAGCGGTGTCGCAGGCGACATCACACCTCGCTCTCGGGAACCGGGGGTGCTGACATGCCGAGTTCGCGGGCCACCCGCAGGCCGGCCAACGTCGCCGCGCCCGGCGGGCCACCGCCGGACTCGGCGTCTCGGGGCAACCCGGCCAGCGTCCGCGCGGTGTCGCGGAAGGAGCAGACCTCCGAGCCGCGGGTGGCGTGTGGTGTGTGGCCGGCGCGGATGTGTTCGATGAGTTCGCGTGCGGTGGCCGGGGTTTGGTTGTCGAAGAATTCCCAGTTGACCATGATGACGGGGGCGTAGTCGCAGGCGGCGTTGCACTCGATGTGTTCGAGGGTGATGGCGCCGTCGGCGGTGGTGTCCCCAGCGTGGAGACCGAGATCGGTTTGCAGGGTGTCCAGGATGGCGTCGCCGCCCATGATGGCGCACAGGGTGTTGGTGCACACCCCGACCAGATACTTCCCGGTGGGGGTGCGGCGGTACATGGAGTAGAAGGTGGCCACCGCAGCCACTTCGGCCTCGGTCAGATCGAGTTGACGTGCACAGAAAGCGATTCCGGCGGAGGTGACATACCCGTCCTCGGATTGCACCAGATGCAACAGGGGCAGCAAGGCGGAGCGGGCCTGCGGGTAGCGGGCGATGATCGTGGCGGCATCGCCGGCCAACCGTTGATCCACCTCGGGGCTGTAGTGGGTGGGTCCGCTGATGGGTGGGCCGGGTTCTTCGGGCCGGGGCCCGAGGACGAGGTCGATGGGATTCATCGGTCGACACCTCCCATGACCGGATCAATACTGGCGACGGCGGCGATGACGTCGGCGACCATGCCGCCTTCCGACATCGCGGCCACCGCTTGCAGATTGGTGAACGACGGGTCGCGGTAGTGCACCCGATAGGGGCGGGTGCCACCATCGGAGACCATGTGCACGCCCAACTCGCCGCGCGGGGATTCCACCGCGGTGTACACCTGCCCGGCGGGCACCCGGATGCCCTCGGTGACCAGTTTGAAGTGGTGGATCAGGCCTTCCATCGAGGTGCCCATGATCTTGGCGATATGGGCCGGGCTGTTCCCCAACCCGTCGGGGCCTAACTGGAGGTCGGCGGGCCAGGCCAGCTTCTTGTCGCTGATCATCACCGGGCCGGGCTCCAACCGCTCCAAGCATTGTTCGACGATCTTCAGTGATTGGTGCATTTCGCCGACCCGGATCAGATAGCGGCCGTAGCAGTCCGCGCCGGTGGCGGTGACAACGTCGAAGTCGTAGGTCTCATAGCCGCAATAGGGTTGGGTCTTGCGCAGATCGTGGGGCAGGCCGGTGGAGCGCAGCACCGGGCCGGTGATCCCCAAAGCCATGCAGCCGGTCAGATCCAGATAGCCGATCCCTTGGGTGCGGGCCTTCCAAATGTAGCTCTCGGTCAACAGGTCTTCGAGTTCACGCAACCGGCCCGGCAAAATCTTCAACAAATCCCGCACGCGTTGGGGTCCGTCATCGGGGAGGTCGATCGCCAAGCCCCCGGGGCGGATGTAGGCGTTGTTCATCCGTAACCCGGTGATCGCCTCGAACACATTGAGAATCAACTCGCGTTCCCGGAAGCCGAAGAACATTGGCGTCATCGCCCCCAGCTCCATGCCGCCGGTGGCCAGCGCCACCAGATGGCTGGAGATGCGGTTGAGTTCCATCAACATCACCCGCACCACACTCGCGCGGGCCGGGATGTCGTCGGTGATGTCCAGAAGCCGTTCCACGCCAAGGCAATACGCGGTCTCGTTGAAAAACGGGGACAGGTAGTCCATCCGCGTCACGAACGTCACACCTTGGGTCCAGGTGCGGTACTCCAGATTCTTCTCGATGCCGGTGTGCAAATAGCCGATACCGCACCGCGCTTCGGTGACCGTCTCGCCCTCGATCTCCAGGATCAACCGCAACACCCCGTGGGTGGAGGGATGCTGCGGGCCCATGTTGACCACAATCCGTTCGCCGGCCTCGCCCTTGCGAGCGGCAGCGACGATGTCCTCCCAGTCCTGGCCACCCAGGACGATCACGTTCTCTTCGGTGCTCATCAGTGATACGACCTGCGTTCGTCGGGCGGGGGTATCTGGGCGCCGTGGTATTCGACGGGAACACCACCCAGCGGGTAGTCCTTGCGTTGTGGGTGGCCCACCCAGTCATCGGGCATCTCGATACGGGTCAAACCCGGATGACCGTCGAATACGATCCCGAAGAAGTCGTAGGTCTCCCGCTCATGCCAGTCAACCGTCGGATACACCGAAAACAGCGACGGCACATGCGGATCGGCGTCCGGACACGCCACCTCGACCTGCACCCGCCGGTTATGCGTGATCGACATCAACGGATAAAACGCATGCAACTCACGACCACTGTCATCCGGATAATGCACACCCGAAACACCACAACACAATTCGAACCGCAGCTGCTCGTCGTCGCGCAACGCCTGTGCGACGGACAGCAGGTGCTCGCGGCGGATCTCCAGGGTCAGCTGGCCCCGGAAGACGACCACGCGCTCGACCGCGGCGCCGAACACGTCGGGAGTCAGCACTTCTGCCAATCTGTCGACGAGCTCGTCGAAGTAGCCGCCGTAGGGCCGTGGTGTGCTGCCGGGCAAGGCAACTTCGCGGACCAGCCGGCCGTACCCGGAGGTGTCGCCGCTGCCGTTGATGCCGAACATGCCATGGCGAACACCGATGACCTCGTCGTTGTTGTCGGTGCCAATTCCCCGGTCGCTGCGCTCCTGCCCACCGGTCACCGCAGCAGCCCCTTGAGTTCCAGGGTGGTGGGAGCAGCCAGTGCGGCTTGTTCGGCCGCCGCGATGGCCTCGGCGCGATGCACCCCCAACGGCATCTCGGCGATCTTGGCGTGCAGAGCCAGAATCGCGTTCAACAACATCTCCGGACGCGGCGGACAACCCGGCAGATAAATATCCACCGGCACCACATGATCCACACCCTGAACCACCGCGTAGTTGTTGAACATCCCCCCACTGGAGGCGCACACCCCCATCGCCAGCACCCACTTCGGCTCGGCCATCTGGTCATACACCTGCCGCAACACCGGGGCCATCTTCTGGCTCACCCGCCCGGCCACGATCATCAGATCCGCCTGCCGCGGGGTGGCCGAAAACCGCTCCATCCCAAACCGGGCGATATCAAACCGCGGCGAAGCCGTTGCCATCATCTCGATCGCACAACACGCCAACCCGAACGTCGCCGGCCACAGCGACCCCTTGCGGACGAACCCGGCCACCTTCTCCACCGTCGACAACAAGATGCCGCCCGGCAGCTGCTCTTCTAATCCCATTCCAGCCCACCCCGGCGCCACACATACCCGTACGCCACGAATACCGTCCCCATGAAAATCAGCATCTCCACCAGCGCGAACGTCCCCAACGCATCGAACGAAACCGCCCACGGATAGAGGAACACGATCTCGATGTCGAACACGATGAACAACATCGCGGTCAGGTAGTACTTGATCGGGAACCGCTGACCGGTCGGCTCCCCGGCCACCGGCTCGATCCCGCACTCGTACGCCTCGAGCTTGGCGCGGTTGAACCGCCGCGGACCGATCACCAACGCGATCACCACCGACACGATCGCGAACGCCGCGGCGATAACCCCCAACACCAAGATGGGTGTGTAGAGACTCATATGGCTGTGTCACTCCTCGCTGGGCTGGAGATGTGAGCTACGACACAGCCTAGCGATCTTGAGACTCGCTGTCGCGATTTCGTTAGGATGGCTTGTATAGCTGAGCGCGGCCCATCTCTCGCCGAGAGGGCAAGGGCGACAGCGTATTTGGCGTTTAGTGCGTTACACCGGGGTGCGTAGCAAATCGACGACCGCGTCGCCGAGCCGGATCGGATCGATCGGGTGTGGCACCGCCGCCTCCGCGCGCGACCAGTTGGCCAGCCACGCATCGTCGGGCCGGCCGGTCAGGACCAGCACCGGCGGGCAGTCGTCGATCTCGTCCTTGAGCTGTTTGGCAATGCCCATGCCGCCTGTCGGTGCGGCCTCGCCGTCGAGGATCACCAGATCGAACCCGCCGGCGTCCATCATCTGAATCACCATGGGGCCGGTCGCGACATCGGTGTAGGTCAGCTCGGGGAGCTCGGGATGGACGCGCTTACCCAGCGCCAGCCGCACCTGCTCGCGGGTGCGGGCATTGCTGCTGTACACCAGGACGTGCAGTGGTTGTGCACCGGGACGAGACACGCCGACGATGCTACTGCGAAAACCCCTGCCGCCTAGCGCGTTCGGCAGGTTCTAGTCAACCTTGGCAAAGACGACGTCGGCCAGCAGCGTCGTGTTCACCGGCATCATGCCGGCCATGTTGCCGCTGACACCGAACGTGGTGCGGTCGACGGTCGTGTGCGCCGTCAGTTGCACAGTCCCGTCGGCCAACCGGTCGACGGTGGCGGTCATGGGCAGCGGTTGGGTGGTGCCGCGCACGGTCAGGGTGGCGTGCACAGTGGCGGTGTTCGTCCCTGCGGGCTCCACGCCTGTCACCTCGACCCGGATCGTCGGATGCTCCTCGACGTCGAAGAAATCGGCCGAACGCAAGTGGTCATCGCGTTTCCCGATACCCGTCTTCAGCGACGCCGCCCCGATGATGAGCCCGCCGGACACCGTGCCGTTCGCCGCGATCTGGCCCGCACCGCGCACTTCCGTGAATTCGCCAGTGACGGTGGCCAAGCCCCAGAACGTCTTGTTCTTGAACCGCACCGAGGATCGGTCCGACACCAGTTGCCAATTGCCGGCTTCGTCGAGCAGTGCCTGTAGTTGCGCCATGGGGACCCCTTTCAGGACAACAGCGGTGCCAGTTCGGCGGGATCGAAATACTCGTCGATACGCCGGATCAAACCGTCGTCGCCGATTTTCACGACCAGACATACCCGCAGTGCCACGTCTTCACCGCTGTTGGTCGTGGAGTGCAGCAGGTGCTGCTGCACGAACCCGCCGTCGAACACCTGCCGGTCGAGCACCTCGTAGTGCCGGTAGGTGGTGGCGCCGACGTACCAGCGGATCACCTTCAGCGCGCGCCGCTTGTCGTTGTCACGATCGTCGCCCGAGTGCCAGACAGCGACGTCCTCGGACCACAGTGCGGTGACAGCCGCGACATCACCGCCGGCGATGGCGGCGAACAGCTGGTCGGCCACCTCGATGATCTGGTCGTGGGTGGGCATCAGCGCGTCGCTCCTTCGGGTTGGTCGTAGCCGGGGTGGGCGATGGCGAGTCGGTGGCGGACCAGGGCTCGCAGCGTCGCCATGAGGTCGTGGTCGTCGAGGTCGCCGGCGCGGATGGCAGTGGCAAGGGTGTTTTCGTCCGGGTAGCCGAGTTGTTCGAGTGCGGCCAGCGGTTCGGCCGCGCTCTGGTCGAGCAGCTCGCGTTCGACGGTGCGCAGGACGTTGGCGGCGACCCGGGCGTGGAAGTTGACCGACCCGGTGGTGCTGTCCCGGACGTCGCCTTCGAGGAATTCGGCGACGGCGGCGACGAGTTCGGCGGCGGTGGGCCGCCCGTTGAGCCCGCTCATGACGCGCCTTCCAGCAGGTCCAGCAGATCCCATTCGGTTTCGCAGACGCGCCGCCCGATCGCGGCGAGTTCGACCGATCGGGTCTGGCCAGACAGGTGGCGTTCGGCCTGGAATCGGCAGATCACCCCCCAGCGCAGGGTGGCCACCACCAGCCACCACTGCAATGCCGTGCGGTCGACGTGTGAGCCGCCGGCCTGCTCGTAAGCGGCGATGAAATCGTCGATACTGCCCAGCCCGCCGGCGGCCATGGTCGCCGGGGCGCCGAAGCGCCAGGCCCGGATGCAGAACCAGGCGAGGTCTTCATAGATCTCGCCGATATGGACCAGTTCCCAGTCCAGCACGGCCGCCAGGTTCGAGCCCTCGACGATCAGGTTGCCCATCCGGAAGTCGCCGTGCACCAGCCGCAGGGGAGAGGGCGGCGGTCGGTGCGCCTCAAGCCACCGGAATGCCCATTCGAATGTGGCTGTGGTGTCGCCCATTTCGTCCAGGCGCAGCCGCCATTCGGCGACATCGTCCTGCGCGGCCAGGCCGGGGGCGTCGGTAGCGCCGCGATGGATCGCGGCCAGCGCCTGCGCGCATTGCCGCAGCAGTGCGGCGCGGCCATCGTCGTCGAGGTTGCGCTGAATGCGTCGCACGATGGTCTCGCCCGCGATCTCTCCGCAGATCAGAAACGGATTACCCAGTGTCTCAACGGAATCGGAAGCGACCAGTACGTCGGGAACCGGGGCCCCGGCGGCCGCGGCGGCCTTCTGGACGGCGGCTTCCAGCTCCATCCCGGCGTGCACATCGTCGGGCGGTCCGGTCCGCAGGATCAGGGCGCGGCGCTGTGCTCCGGTCACCGCGTCGAACGCCCACGTGGTGCGACTCGCCCCGCCGGTCAGCGCGCGCAGATTGTCGATCTCGGTTCCCGAACCGAGGATCGGGGCCAGCACCCCGGCCAGATCGGCGGACAGTGTCTCAGCGGCCACGTCAGCGGGCCGGCTTGCCGAACTTGAACATCCGCTGGGCCACCCGCCGCATCTGAATCTCCTCAGCCCCCTCGGTGATCCGGTAGCGGCGGTGATGGCGATAGATGTGTTCGAACGGCTCGTGCCGGCTGTACCCGACGCCGCCATGCACCTGCATGGCCCGATCGGCCGCCTCACACACCAGGCGATTGGCGCGATAGTTGGCCATCGACACCTTGTCCGACACCTCGAGATGGTGGTTGCGATCCAGCTCCCAGGCCGCATAGCGCACCAGCAGCCGCACCATCTGCGCCTCGGTCTGCAACTCCACCAGCGGCCACTGCACCGCCTGATTGACCGCCAGCGGCTTGCCGAACGTCACCCGCTTGCCGGCATACTCCACAGCGCGGTCGATACAGTGCTGCGCGGCCCCCAGGCTGCTGGCCGCTTGGCGAATCCTGTTCTCGTGCAGGAACGTCTGGGCCACCTCCAGCCCGTGATCGAGCTCGCCGAGCACGGCGTCGGCGGGAACCCGCACGTCGCGCAGTTCGACCTCGCCGTGATCGGTCGGCATGTTGAACGTCCACCAATAGAACGGCACCTCGAAACCCTTGGCATCACAGGGGACCAGGAACGCGCTGATTCCGCGGGCCTGACCGGCCTCACCGGAGGTACGGGCGAACACCAGATCATGGGTGGCCCGGTGCACACCGGTGTTCCAGCGCTTGGATCCGTTGATCACCCAATCGTCGCCATCGCGCACCGCCGTGGTCTCCAGCCAGGTGGCATCCGAGCCGTGGTCGGGTTCGGTCAACCCGAACGCCATCGACCGCTTACCGGTCAGCATGGCCTCGATCCACTCGGCCTTCTGCGCATCGGTGCCGAACCGGTCCATCATGATGACCTGCGGGAAATTACCGACGATCGAGGACTCGTCCTGAAGATCGTTATGCAGGCCAAGTCCCTTGTGCGCCAGATGCTCCCGAATCACCGCCATGTCCACATTGCTGCCGTCGCGACCACCGAACTTCGACGGCAACCCGTACCGCAACCAGCCGGCCTTGTCCGCACGACGCCGCATCTCGTCGAGTAGATCCTCCCACTCCCGGCGCGGGATGCCACCGTTGTCCCAATCGGTACGCGCGTACTCTCGGCGCTGATCGAAATACTGCATGTGCTCACGTTCGAGCGGTTTGATCTCAGCCTCGATGAACGCATCCATCTCAGCCAGCAGGCTCAGAAGGTGTTCGGGCAGAGTGAAATCCACGATGATCTCCTTGCGGGTCAGAATCCGTAGAGCGTTTTCTTCCAAATGGTGGACAAGGTTGTGATGGCCTCGGCGTCCGACAGGCGCAGGCCGAGGCCGGCGCTGTCGGGACGCAGGCACACCGTGGTGAACTGCTCGAACAGCAACGCGATCGCCAGCGCGGTGTGTTCGGGCTGCAAGCCGGCCGCGTAGCCGTGTTCCTGGGCGCGCAGCACCGATGCCGAGACGATGTCGATGCCGAACTGGCGGAACTGACTCTGCAGGACGGCGAAGCGGGGTTGGGTGTTGGCGAGCTGATCCACCGCGACCATGATCCCGATGCTCTGCTTGAACATGTCCCAATAGGCGGTCACGACGGTCACGAAAAACCGGGTGTCGTCCGGGGATTCGGGCAGGTGCAGGCGCAGCCCCGAGGGCAGCACGACGTCGTGCAGAAAGGAGCCGGCCAGCGCGGCCAGCAGATCCTCTTTGTCGTCGAAGTAGCGATAGAACACCGCCGGTGACCGGCCTGCCGCTGAGGTGATGTCACCGAGCGTCGTGCCGTGGAAGCCGCGCTCGGCGAACAGTTTCCGTGCGGCGTCTTCAATGGCCTGGCGGGTCTGGCGGCCCTTGGAGCTCAGGGCGCGCGGGCCGTCACTGGCCCCGTCCGCGTTATGCGGACGGCTGGACGGTTCCATGGTTGGCCCCCGCGCTCGCCGGTGAAAAAACTAAAGCTGACGTTACTTTTCGTTCTTGTCATTGGCAAGAGTGCCGCGGCCCGGGGTAGCTGTCGTGACCTGCCTCAACGCCGTCAACAGCATTTCTGGCAACGATTCTCAGCTGCGTTGCGTACACTCCAGAAAGTCGGGGAGGCTCTTGAGCAGATGGAGCTGCGCACATCCAGCCCAACCCTAAGGTCCTTCCTTGTCACACGCACTCAGCAAGACGCCCGTCCTGAACCCGCACTTCGACGACGTGCAGTCGCACTACGACCTCTCGGACGACTTCTTCCGACTCTTTCTCGATCCGACGCAGACCTACAGCTGCGCATACTTCGAGCGCGACGACGCCACCCTGCACGAAGCGCAGTTGGCCAAGATCGACCTGTCGTTGGGCAAACTCGGCCTGCAGCCGGGAATGACTCTGCTCGACGTTGGCTGTGGATGGGGCGCGACGATGCGCCGGGCGATCGAGAAGTACGACGTGAACGTCGTCGGGCTGACCCTGAGCCGCAACCAGCGGGCGCATGTCGAGCGAACCTTCGCCGAGATGGACACCCAGCGCAGCCGTCGCGTGCTGCTGCAGGGGTGGGAGCAGTTCGACGAACCGGTCGACCGCATCGTGTCGATCGGGGCCTTCGAACACTTCGGGGCGGACCGCTACACCGCGTTCTTCGACTTCGCCTACGACGCCCTGCCCGACGACGGCGTGATGATGCTGCACTCGATCATGCAGATCCCGCGCGCGCAGATGGAGGAGCGCGGGCTTCCGATCACGATGAGCCTGTTGCGATTCTTCAAGTTCCTGTCGGTGGAGATCTTTCCCGGCGGCCACCTGCCGACACGTGAGGCGGTGGTCGAGTTGTCCGGAAAGGCAGGCTTCACAACCGATCTCGTGCAATCACTGGAACAGCACTACGCCAAAACCCTCGACCTCTGGGCGGCCGCCCTCGAGTCGCGCCGGGACGAGGCGATCGCGATTCAGTCCGAAGAGGTCTACGAGCGCTACATGAGGTACCTCACCGGGTGTGCGGACCTGTTCCGCAAGACCTACACCGACGTCTGCCAGTTCACGCTGCGGAAGTAGCGCCGCTCAGCCCTGGCTCGCGCGCCACTTGTCCAGGACGCGGCGGTCGCGTTTGGTCGGACGCCCCGCGCCGCGATCGCGGGCGGCCACCGGCACGGACGCCGTCGGGGGCGGGGCGGGCGTGCGGTCCAGGTAGCAGGTGACGGCATCGGCGGCGCCGACCCGCTTCTGAAAGACCCGGACCACTTCGACAATCCGCGTCGTGTCGCCGACACGGGCGCGCACCTGGTCACCGGGCGATACCGCGGTCGAGGACTTGGCCACCCGGTCATTGACCCGGACGTGCCCACCTCGGCACGCCGCCGCCGCGTCCGGTCGGGTCTTCGTCAGCCGAACCGCCCACAACCACCGATCCACTCGGGTCGACTCCATGGCGTTCGCTCAGTTCAGGATTCGGTCGCCGGCCCGCAGTAGCGCGCTGGGCAGGTCGTGGCCGATGACCGAACGTGCGACGGCAGCGGCGCGGATCGCGGCCTCCAAATCGACGTCGACGGCAATCCCACTGTCGCGCAACAGGTACACCAGGTCTTCGGTGGCGATGTTGCCGCTGGCGCCGGGTGCGAAGGGGCACCCGCCGAGGCCGCCGACCGAGGAGTCCAGCCGGTTCACCCCGGCCGCCACCGCGGCGTACGCGCTGGCCAGCCCGGAGCCCCGGGTGTTGTGGAAGTGGGCGCCCAGCGGCAGGTCGCCGATGCGGGGTTTCACCCGGTTCATCAGTGAGGTGACCCGCCCCGGAGTGGTGGTGCCGATGGTGTCGGCGATCGCCAGCCGGTCGGCACCGAATTGGCATGCGGCGTCGACGATGTCGAGCACGCGCTGCGGCGGCGTCGGACCGTCGAACGGGCAATCCCACGCGGTGGCGATGATCACCTCGACGCTGACACCGGAATCGTGGGCGATCGCCACGATCTCGGCGATCTGCGCGGTGGCCTCTGCGCTGCTCCGTCCGACGTTGGCCTTGCTGTGCGCGTCGGCGGCCGACACGACGTATTCGAGCGACCGCAGGCCGGCCGCGATGGCGCGCTTGGCGCCGTTGGGACTGGCCACCAGCGCGGAGAAGTCGATATCGGGGTAGTCGCTCAGGTGCGCGGCGAACTCGGCCGCGTCGGCCAGCGCGGGCACCTTCGACGGGGAGACGAAGGCCGTCGCCTCCACTTCGCGGACGCCGGTGGCGGCGATGGCGGCCAGCAGTTCCAGCTTGGCCGACAACGGAATTGGTTCTTCGATCTGAAGGCCGTCACGCAGGGCGACCTCGCGGATCGTGACGTGTGCGGGCAGCTCGGTCATAGCACCCCCTTGGATTCGAGGTCGGCGATCTCCTCGGCAGGCAGGCCCAGCAGATCGGCGTAGATCTCGGTGTTGTGCTGGCCGGGTCGCGACGAGCCCGCCGACCGGATGGTGCCCGGCGACTCGGACAGCACCGGGACCACGCCGCACCCCTTGACGTTGCGGCCGATGCGCTCGTCCCAGTGATCGGCGATCATGCCGCGCGACACCAGTTGCGGGTCGGTGACGACCTCGGCGACGGTATTGATCGGGCCGCTGATGACACCGGCCTCGCTCAGTGTGCTGATGATGTCGGCTGGTTCGCGGGCCGCCGCCCAGTCGCCGATGATCTTGTCGAGCTCGTCCTGATTACGGCCCCGCGCAACATGATTGACGAATCGGTCGTCGTCGGCGAGCTCAGGCTGATCCATCGCCGCGCAGAGCCGCCGGAACACGGTGTCCTGGTTGGCGGCGATCACCACCCAGCTGCCGTCGGCGCTGCGATAGATGTTGGACGGGGCGATACCTTCCAGCCGCGTACCCGAGGGTCCGCGGACCACACCGCCGATGTCGTAGTCGGGGATCGTCGACTCCTGCACGGCCAGACAGGATTCGGTCAGCGCCGCATCGACGATCTGCCCCTCACCGGTCACGGTGCGGCGGTACAGCGCGGCCAATGCGCCCTGGGCGGCGAACATCCCGGCCAGGCTGTCGCCGAGTGAGAGCGCCAGCCGGGGCGGGGGACCGCCGGGGAAGCCGTTCATGTGGCGCAGCCCGCTGGCGGCCTCGGCGACCGATGCGTAGCCGGCCTTCTTGGCCTCCGGCCCGGTCTGCCCGTAACCGGACACCCGGACCAGGATGATGCCCCGATTACGTTCGCGCAGAACGTCGTAACCCAGACCCCACTTCTCCAGCGTGCCGGGCCGGAAGTTTTCCACGATGACGTCGGAGCGTTCGACCAGATCGAGGAACAGCTCACGGCCGCGGTCCTCGCGCAGGTTGAGGGTGACGGCCTTCTTGTTGCGTGCGTGCACCGTCCAGAAGAAGTGGTGGCCGTCGAGTTCGGCCTGCCCCCAGGTGCGCAGCGGGTCGGGCGCGCCCGGCGGCTCGATCTTGATCACCTCGGCGCCCATATCGCCCAGCAGCCGGCCCGCGAACGGTCCCGAGATCAGCGTGCCGACCTCGATGACGCGAATGCCGTCCAAGGGGCCAGTTGTCATGCGTCTGCCTTTGCGAAGTCGTGTCGAACCAGCCAGTCGGTGGCGATGCTGACCGCCTGCCGCAGCGTCTCCTTCTGGTCGGGCCCGGAGTAGTAGTGGTTTGCGCCGGGAATCTCGTGCATCTCCTTGTCAGGATGCCCGATCGCCTCGAACAGCCGACGGGTGTGGCTGGGCGTGCAGGCATCGTCGGCGAGGTTGCCGATCACCAGCGCCGGCACCGCGATATCGGGCCCGGCTTTCACGGCGTCACCATTGGCGTCGTCATAGCTCCACTGTGACAGCCAGCTGCGCAGCGTGCAGAACCGTGCCAGTCCGACCGGGCTCATGTTGACCACCTGCGGGTCGCCCAGGTAGCAGGTGCCGGGTTTGCGTTCGTTGGGGTCGACGGTCGGATCGAGCCAGCGCGGGTCGGCCATGGTGCCGTGCACGACGAACGAGAACTCGTCGTCGGGACGACCGGCTGCCTTCAGCTCGGCCAGTTTTTCTTTGACCCACTTGGTGATCCGCCGGTTACGGGCCACCTGCGCCTCGTG
Organism: Mycobacterium sp. BK086; assembly: GCA_004362315.1. GTDB lineage: Bacteria > Actinomycetota > Actinomycetes > Mycobacteriales > Mycobacteriaceae > Mycobacterium. The sequence goes on along the minus strand of SNWL01000003.1, from coordinate 1,417,697 downwards.
ATAACGCTCCAAGAACTCCTGCGTATACGGCGGCTGGTTGGGGTTGTCCGGGTTGTACAGGTCGAGTTCGGGATCTCGTTTGGTCGGGTCGCTCTCGTCGAGGATCGAGGCGTCCATCCACTCGGTCATCGTGCCGTGCCTGCTGATGTGGGCGGCCAGCAGCATGATGCCGTCGGCGGGCAGCAGGCCCAGCTTGGTCAGATCGGGCCCGTCACCCGACGGGCTGGCCGTGATCGTCGGGTTCTGTGCCTGTTGTTGATAGAACACCGACAGTGAGCCGCCGCCGCTCCAGCCCGCCAGCACGACCTTGGAGTACCCGAGCCGATTCTTGGCATCCTTGATGCACTCGCCGAGATCCTCGACCACCTTCTCCATCAGCAGTGCCGAGTCGGTGCCGCGGAACCGGCTGTTGCAGTAGATGACGTGATGGCCCGCGCGCGCCAGCGCGTTGATCATCGGAAGGTAGGCGCCCCCGCCGATCGGGTGCATGAATACCAGCACGGTGTCTGACGGGGTGGTCGGCTTGAGCAGGTAGCTTTCCAGTACGACCAGCTCGGCCACCCCGCCGTACACATCGCGGACAGCCGAATTGTTCTGGTAGGCAATCAGATACGGAATGCGCTCGTAGGCACGCTTGACCGGGGTGACCATCAGTGTTGCCCCAGATCGTTGGCAAGAACTTCCGGTGAGGGAACCAACCGCTTGCGGGTGTCGATGGCGATGACCTTCCAATCCACTTTGTCGAAATCGTCGAACTTGCGTCGGGCTCGTTCTCGCGCCTTCTCCGGGGCGCCGTGGTGCACGCCCTGCGGGGCATGACTGATCAGCCCCGGTGGCATCGGGATGCCGTAGAGGGAGCCGCCGTGGAAGAACGCGATCTCGTCGAAGTCGACGTTGCGGTGATACCAGGGCGTGCGTTCGGTGCCGGGCACCGATTCGGCCGGCTTGGGCAGGAAGTTGCAGACGTAGACGCCCGTGGCCTCCATGAACAGATGGACCATCGGCGGCAGGTGCACGCTGTCGGAGGTGATCACGTTGTAGTCGTCGACGTTGAACGTGAACGCGTAGTTGTCGCCGCGCCAGCCCTCGACGTCGATCGGGTTGTGCGGATAGATCAGTGTCGTCGTCTCGATGCCGTCGATCGGCCGGTGATACAGCCGCACCTCATATTCACCGTTGTTGTGCGGACCCTCGGTGCTGGGCGCGGGGTCGGGGATCACGGCCTGCGACGGGTCGAAGGGCCAGTGCCTGCCGAGCGGCCCCGCCGGTGGCACCCGGAACTCGTCGGTGGCCTCGATGATCAGCCACGTGCTTGCCGAGGACGGCGTCTGACGCCACGTGCACGCCTTCGGGATGTAGATCCAGTCGCCGGTGCGGTAGGACAGCGGGCCGAATTCCGTTTCCAGCGCTCCGGTGCCCTCGTGCACGAAGCAGAGCAGGTCGCCGTCGATATAGCGCACGTAGAACGGCATGGCCGCCTCGCGCCGGCTCAGGGAGATGCGGCAATCAGGGTTGGAGAACAGCAACAGCGGCGCCCCGGCCGGGTCGGTCAGGTCGCCTGGTTTGAGCTCGCTGGACAGCACGTCGAGCGGGCGTAACGGGCCGGTCGCCCGAAATGTGGTCGGATCGTTGCGTCGGTAGATATTGGCGGTCCGGCCGGTGAATCCACCTCGGCCCAGTTCATCGTCCTTGAGGCCGTCGAGATCGGCGTGCAGCCGCCGCGGGGTCGTGCCTTTGCGCAGGTGAGTGAAGGATTCCATGGGAGCTCCCGAGATCGGCGTCGAGGTGCGGGCGTGCGGAAAACTAAAAGTGACATTAGTTTTCGTTTGCCCCGCTGACAAGGCCGGAATCACGAATGTGTAACGTGGCGGACTTTCACAGGTTCGAGACGACATGTTTTACTCAACTCTGCAATCCGAGTACTCGGGGTCCATAGAAAGCTGGGTGGATTTGTGACTTCCTTGTTCAACAAGGTGCGCGGATGGTCGCGCCGATTCGCGGTCGCCGCGGTCGTGACGGCGGCGCTTCCGGGCTTGATCGGCCTCGTGGGCGGTTCCGCTACTGCGGGCGCGTTCTCGCGCCCCGGCCTGCCCGTGGAATACCTGATGGTTCCGTCGCCCTCGATGGGCCACGACATCAAGATCCAGTTCCAGAGCGGTGGCCCGAACTCTCCTGCGGTCTACCTCCTCGACGGCCTGCGTGCTCAGGACGACTTCAACGGCTGGGACATCAACACCCAGGCGTTCGAGTGGTACTACCAGTCCGGTCTGTCGATCGTCATGCCGGTCGGCGGGCAGTCCAGCTTCTACGCGGACTGGTACTCGCCGGCGTGCGGCAAGACCGGCTGCCAGACCTACAAGTGGGAGACCTTCCTGACGAGCGAGCTGCCGCAGTGGCTGGCCGCCAACCGGGAGGTCAAGTCCACCGGTAGCGCCGCGATCGGTCTGTCGATGGCCGGCTCGGCCTCGCTGATCCTGTCGGTGTACCACCCGCAGCAGTTCATCTACGCCGGTTCGATGTCGGGCTTCCTGAACCCGTCTGAAGGCCAGTGGCCGTTCCTGATCAACCTCTCCATGGGTGATGCGGGTGGCTTTAAGGCCAACGACATGTGGGGCCCGACGCAGGACCCGAACAGCGGCTGGAAGCGCAACGACCCGATGGTGCAGATCCCCGCGATCGTCGCCAACAACACCCGCATCTGGATCTACTGCGGCAACGGCCAGCCCAACGAGCTGGGTGGCGGCGACCTGCCTGCCACCTTCCTGGAGGGCCTGACCATTCGCACCAACATCACCTTCCGCGACAACTACCTCGCCGCGGGCGGTAAGAACGGTGTGTTCAACTTCCCCGACAACGGCACCCACAACTGGGCCTACTGGGGTCGCGAGCTTCAGGCGATGAAGCCCGACCTGCAGAAGTACCTGGGCGCCGCCTAACAGTTCAACGAACAGCGGGCCGTCGGCATCTGCCGGCGGCCCGCTTTCGTTGTTGTGCGGCTAAAAGCCGCCGGCGACGCGCACCACCGCGCGGCCGGAGTACGTCCCGGCGCGTACCTGGTCGATGACCGCGACGACGTCCTTGACGTCGACCTCGTGGGTGACGTCGTGCAGGTGACGCGGTTTCAGATCGCCACCGAGCCGCTGCCACAGCCCGCGGCGTGTGGCGATCGGCAGCTGCACCGAATCGATGCCCAGCAGCGAGACGCCCCGCAGGATGAACGGCATGACCGTTGTGCTGAGTCCGGGCCCACCGGTCAGGCCGCTGGCCGCCACCGCGCCGCCGTATTTGAGCGTGCTGATGACGTCGGCCAGGGTGGCCCCGCCGACACAGTCGACCGCACCGGCCCAGCGGGTCTTGCCCAGTGGGCGCGGCTTGGCGTCGGGATCCTCGGGCAGGCGCCCGATCACCTCCGCGGCGCCCAAGGCCCTGAGATGTTCTGCCGCTTGCGCTTTGCCGGTGGAGGCGACCACCTGGTAGCCGGCCGCGGCGAGGATGTCGACGCTCACAGATCCCACGCCGCCGGTCGCGCCCGTCACCACGATCGGACCATCCTGCGGTGTGATGCCGTGGGAGATCAGCGCTTCCACGCTCATCGCGGCGGTGAAGCCGGCGGTGCCGATCGCCGCACCCTCCCGCGGGGTCAACTTGCCGAGCGCGACGATCTGTTCGGCGGGCAGCCGGACGTACTCGGCGTAACCGCCGTGGTGTCCGGTGCCGATGTCATAGCCGTGCGCCAAAACCTGGTCTCCCACGGCGAATTCAGGGGACCCCGACTCCACGACCTCACCGGTGAGGTCGATGCCCGGCACGATCGGGTACTGCCGGACCACGCCGCCGCGGGGAGTCAGTGCCAGTGCGTCCTTGTAGTTGACACTGGAATAGGCGACGCGGATCGTGACGTTGCCGGGTGGCAGATCACCCGCGTCGAGTGTCTCGATCGCAGTGGTGATCTGATCGCCATCCTGACGCGCCAGCAGTGCGGTGAAGGAATCCATAGGCACGACCGTAGACCCGTGTCGCTGGACTAGTTGCGGGTCGCCTCATACCCGGTGGTGAACCACCGGACCGTTCGTTCGATGGTGGGCAGGATGTCGGTGATGGCGATCTCGCCGGCGGCGAAGCGTCCGGAGAGTCCGAAGACCAAGGTGGCCACCACGCTGTCGAGATCGGCGACGAAGCTTTCGTCGACGCCGCCCAGTACCTCCATCGCGGCGGGGATGACGCTGTCGAGGCCGCGATCGAGAACGAGTTCGCGTCCGGTCGACGCCCGCGAGCGGTAGTAGGCCTTCAGCATCTCGGGATGCCGTTCCCACGGCTCGAAGATGGTGCCCAGCACGCGCATCAACCCGTCGTAGATCGACTCACCGGGCTCGTGGTGTTGCCGCGCCAAGCCCGCGTAGCGATGCTCGTCCATCCAGGATTCGAGCGCGGCCAGGATCAGATGGTCACGAGTGGGATAGCGCTTGTAGATCGTGGCAAGCGAGGTCCGCGACCGGCGTGCGACCTCGCGGAGCTGAACGGCGTCGTACCCCTCGTTTTCCAGGATGTCGACGACGATGTCGAGGATCCGGTCGCGGGTGCCGACCGCGGTGCCGGTGGTCTTCTCAGCGCTGTCCACGAATGCCCTTGCCGTCGATGAGTAACGCGGTTACTGTACCGCAGTAACACGGTTACTGTGCACTGCGGGGAAGGCAGGAATATGGGCTCTCTGGACGGCAAGGTCGCGTTCATCACCGGTGTTGCGCGCGGCCAGGGGCGAAGCCATGCCGTTCGGCTGGCCGCCGACGGCGCTGACATCATCGGCGTGGACATCTGCGCCGACATCGCCTCCAACGGCTATCCGATGGCCAGCCGTGGCGAGTTGGACGAGACTGTCGAACTCGTTGAGGCCAAGGGCGGCAAGATGATTGCCGCGGTCGCCGATGTGCGTGACTTCCACGCGCTGAAATCCGCCCTGGACGGCGGCGTGGAACACTTCGGACGTCTGGACATCGTGTGTGCCAACGCTGGGATCGCCGCAATGGCCTTTCGCGAGTTGACGATCGAGGAAGACCTCGAGCAGTGGAACGACGTCCTGGGCGTTAACCTCGTCGGCGCTTTCCACACCGCCAAGGCCGCTATCCCGCATCTGATCGCCGGAGGGCGCGGCGGGTCCATCGTGTTCACGAGCTCGACGGCGGGGCTGCGCGGATTCGGCGGTGTGCAGGGCGGCGGTCTGGGCTATGCGGCGTCCAAGCACGGCCTCGTCGGCCTGATGCGAACACTGGCGAATGCGCTTGCCCCGGAGAGCATTCGGGTCAACACGGTGCATCCGACGGCCGTGCGCACGATGATGGCCGTCAATCCCGCGATGGTCGCCTTCCTCGAGAACTATCCCGGTGGCGGCCCGCATCTGCAGAATCCGATGCCGATCGACATGCTCGAGCCCGAGGACATCAGCGCCGCGATCGCCTACCTGGTCAGCGACGAGGCCAAGTTCGTCACCGGGGTGACCTTCCCGGTCGACGCCGGCTTCACCAACAAGCTCTAGGAGAGAGATGACGCAACCGACAGGGCGGGTGGCCGGCAAGCGGGTTCTGATCACCGGCGCAGCGCGGGGGATGGGCCGTAGTCACGCCGTGCGGCTGGCCGAAGAGGGTGCTGACCTGATTCTGGTCGACATCTGCGAATCGCTGCCCGAGGTGGAGTATCCGCTGGCGACGCGGGAAGAGCTGGACGAGACGGCCCGACTGGTCGAGAAACACAACCGCCGCGCCGTCCGCTACGTCGTCGATGTGCGTGATGCCGCCGCGCTGGCCGACGCCGTCAACTACGGCGTCGAGCAACTCGGCGGTCTGGACGCGGCGGTGTCCAATGCGGGCGTGCTCACGGTAGGGGCCTGGGACGCCACCACGCCTGAGCAGTGGCGAACGGTGTTGGACGTCAACCTGATCGGGACCTGGAACACCTGTGCCGCGGCGCTGCCGCACCTGGTCACGCACGGCGGGAGCCTGGTCAACATCAGCTCGGCGGCCGGGCTGAAGGGCACCCCGTTGCACCTTCCGTACACGGCCGCCAAACACGGCGTCGTCGGACTGAGCAGGGCGCTCGCCAATGAACTTGCCGCGGTGAATGTTCGGGTCAATACCGTGCACCCGACCGGTGTCGAGACGGGTATGCGGCCCGAGTCGCTGCACCAGGTGCTCGGTGAGGGCAGGCCAGACCTCGTCCCGATCTTCCTCAATGCGCTGCCGGTGGTGATGGTCGAGGCGATCGACATCAGCAATGCGGTGCTCTACCTGGTCTCCGACGAATCGCGCTACGTGACCGGCACCGAGCTCAAGGTCGACGCCGGGGTCACCATCCGATGACCGCGATCGACAGCGACCGCCGCGAACGCGGTAGGCAGTCGTTCGCCGAGGTGATGACATTCCCTGCGCCGCAGGACGACACTCCGGCGGGCAGCGGGCTGATCGACTTCGTGTACGGCGAGATCTGGTCGCGCCCCGCGCTGAGCCGGCGCGATCGACGATTCGTCACCCTGGCGTGTGTGGCAGCGGCCGATGCCGAGGCGCCGCTGCGCGATCACGTGTATGCCGCCCTCAACAGTGGCGATGTGTCGATCGCCGAGATGCGGGAAACGGTACTGCATTTCGCGGTATACGCCGGGTGGCCCAAGGCGTCGTGGTTCAACATGCTCGTCGACGAACAGTGGGAGCGGATCCACGCCGACCGGGGGCAGACGCCACCGCCACCAGAGCCGTTGCTGCCGTTGATCACACCGAGTGATCCGGAGGGCCGGCTGCTGGTCGGCGAGCAGTCGTTCAAGGACATCAACTGCATTCCGTACGCACCCGTCCGGGACAACCCCTACTCGGGTGCCGGAATCCTGAACTTCGTGTTCGGCGAGATGTGGCTTCGCCCCGGGCTGGGCATGAAGGAACGCAGGCTCATCACGGTCGCGTGCGTGGCGTTCCAGGACACGCTCATCCCGATCATCAGTCACGTCTACGCGGCGCTGAAGAGTCGCGATGTCTCCTTCGCCGAAATGGAGGAACTGGCGCTGCATTTCGCGGCTTACTACGGCTGGCCGAAGGCATCGCATCTCAATCAGGTCATCACCGAGCAGCAACAACGCGTCCTCGAGGAGTGGCGCAGCGAAGCGGGCGCATCGTGATCTCACCGGCCGGCCTGTTGATCGGCGGCGAGCGGATCGGACAGTCCTCTGCGGGTGCGCATGACCACATCTATCCTGCGACCGGACGGCCGAATGTGGTTGTCTCGCTGGCGGGCCCGCAGGAGATCGATCGTGCGGTGGCCAACGGATGGGAGGCGCACCGCGCCTGGATGGCGTTGACCGTGGATCGCAGGCGGGACCTGCTGATCGATCTGGCCGACGTGGTGCACGCGCATCTCGGCGAACTCGCCGAGCTCAACGTGCATGACTACGCCGTACCGATCTCGTATGCGGGCACCGCGTTGCTGCTCGAACGGTTTCTGCGCCACTACGCCGGTTACGTCGACAAACCGCACGGTGCCAGCACCCCGGTCAACGGCTCATTCGACATCAACCTGATCGAACGCGAACCCTACGGTGTGGTGGCCGTCATCGCACCGTGGAACGGCGCACTGGCCGTCGCGGCCTCGTGCGTGGCGCCGGCGCTGGCTGCCGGTAACGCGGTCGTCTTCAAACCTTCTGAGCTGGCACCGCTGGCGGCGCTGCGGTTCGGTGAACTGTGCATCGAGGCGGGCCTGCCACCTGGCCTCGTCAACGTGGTACCTGCGGGCGCGGAGGGTGGTGACGCGCTGGCCCGCCACCCCGAGATTCGCAAGGTGCACTTCACCGGCGGGGGTGTGACCGCCCGTAAGGTCATCGCCGCTGCCACAACGAATCTCACACCCGTGGTGGCGGAACTGGGCGGCAAGTCGGCCAACATCGTGTTCGACGACGCCGACCTGCAGACCGCGGCAGCGCTCGCGGCTCATCAAGGGCCGCTGATGCAGTCAGGACAGAGCTGCGCGTGTGCCAGCCGGATTCTGGTGCAGGACAACATCTATGATGAATTCGTTGACGCATTCCTCGCCCGAATTTCCGAGGCGAAGGTGGGGGATCCCCTGGATCCGGCCGTTACCTTCGGGCCGGTGATCGCCGAGAGTGCCGTCGACCGCATTCTGTCTGTTATCGGCGACGCCGTCGATCATGGGTCGGGGGAGTTGCTCACCGGGGGCGGACGCATCGGTGGCGAGTTGGCGTCGGGCTATTACATCGAGCCAACGGTGTTCGGTGACGTCGACAACGCGTCGGAGCTGGCCCAGATCGAGACATTCGGGCCGGTGGTCTCGGTGATCAGATTCCGCGACGCCGACGACGCCGTGGCGATAGCCAATGACAGTGCCTATGGGCTGAATGCATTCGTGCACACCCGCGATCTCGCTCGCGCTCATGGCGTCGCCAGGCAACTCGAATCGGGATCGGTCTGGGTCAACACGTTCAGTGACATGGCGCCACAGGGGCCGTATGGCGGCTACAAACAGAGCGGCTTCGGACGGACAGGTGGGCTCGAAGGCCTACACGAGTTCCTCCAGGTGAAGAACATCCGCATCGCGATGCGCTGACCTTGACACCGTGGTCGGGCCTACGTCAGAATTTGATCACTCGATCAAATTCTGAGAGGCGAGGGAATTCATGGCTGGAAGAGTCGAAGGCAAGGTCGCTTTCATCACCGGTGCGGCGCGGGGCCAGGGCCGCAGTCACGCGATCCGGTTGGCCCAGGAGGGTGCCGACATCATCGCCGTCGACGTGTGCAAACGCATCAGCAGCAATGACGACATCCCCGCGGCGACGCCGGATGATCTGGCCGAAACGGCAGATCTGGTCAAGGGTCTCAACCGACGGATCGTGACCGCAGAGGTCGATGTCCGCGACTACGACGCGCTCAAGGCCGCTGTCGACAGCGGAGTCGAGCAGCTGGGCCGTATGGACATCATCGTGGCCAACGCGGGAATCGGCAATGGTGGTCAGACGCTGGATCACGTCAGTGAGTCGGACTGGACCGACATGATCGACGTCAATCTCTCCGGCGTCTGGAAGACTGTGAAAGCGGCTGTACCGCATCTGATCTCGGCAGGTCGCGGCGGGTCGATCGTCTTGACCAGTTCGGTCGGTGGTCTGAAGGCCTACCCGCATACCGGCCACTACATCGCTGCCAAGCACGGCGTGGTCGGACTGATGCGCACCTTCGCCGTCGAACTCGGACACCACTCGATCCGGGTGAACACGGTGCACCCCACCAACGTCAACACCCCGCTGTTCTTGAACGAGGGCACGATGAAGCTGTTCCGTCCGGACCTGGAGAACCCGGGGCCCGACGATATGGCGGTGGTGGCGCAGATGATGCATGTGCTGCCCATCGGCTGGGTCGAGCCGGTCGACATCAGTAACGCGGTGCTGTTCCTGGCTTCTGACGAGGCCCGCTACGTCACCGGTCTGACGATGACCGTGGACGCGGGGAGCATGCTCAAGTAGCTTTCGCCTGTTCGGTCGAGGCGAACCGATTCAGGAAGCGGTCCACCAGCTCTCGCATCTCCTCGTGACCCTCGGTCATCCCGATGGCGCTCTCGTTGCACAGACTGCGGGCGATCTGTGCAACGAGCATCGAGACGGCCACGGGCGGGTACTCGCTGATGTCGAAGCCGTGTGCTCGCAGAGCCACTGTGGCAGCAGCGGTTTCGATATCGCGGACCCGCTCGGCGTAGGCCTTGAGTTCGGCGCTGATGACCTTGCGGTGATTGGCCAGCGCGACGAATTCGGTGTACAGGCCCGTCCAGCGTGGATCGGTATTGATGGACCACAGGGCCCGCAACGGTTCGTCGGCGGTGATTGCCTGGCGCATCCGGCCCAGTGAGGCGTCGGAACCCGATCGCAGCACCGCGACGAACAAATCATCCATCGTCGGAAAGTAGTAGTACACCAGGGCGGATCGGACTCCGGCACGCGCCGCCACACGCCGGGACGTCGCGGCGGCGTACCCCTCTTCGAGCATGATCTGAGCGGTCGCCTCCATCAGGCGTTCACGCGCGCCGGCGTCCTTCTCTTTGGTCTTCGCGGTCGACGCCATACGGGCCATCCTCTCAGGACAATTCAATACTTGGCTAGACGATCCCGCTCGTGATAAGCATGACGCATCAGAATTTGATCGATCGATCAAAAACGAGGAGAGGGAGGGCTCGATGACTGCGGCTCGTTGGCGCGTGCAGGTCGACCGGGACCTGTGCGAGGGCCATGCCCTGTGCGTCGAGTTGGCTGCCGAGGTGTTCGATGTCGGGTCCGACGACCTGGCGACCTGTCTCGAGTCACCCCCGGACGCGCTGCGCGATCAGGTCGAGGCCGCGGTGGCCGCCTGCCCGCGCCAAGCCATCAGCATCGTGAAAGGGAGCCAAGAATGACCGATCTGGCAACAGCCGACTACTTTTCCGACCAGGGCATCGCTCAGGACCCCTACGCCTATCTGGATTACCTGCGCGGGCAGAACCCGGTGTTCCGCGAGCCGAACTACGGGGTCGTGGCGGTCACCGGCTACGACGAGGCGGTCGCGGCCTTCAAGGACTACGAGACGTTTTCTGCGGTGAACGCCATCGGCGGACCGTTCCCGCCCCTGCCGTTCGTCCCCGAGGGCGACGACATCTCCGAGCAGATCGAGGCGCACCGGCACCTGTTTCCCATCAACGAAATGATGGTGGTGATGGACCCACCCGAGCACACCCGGGCGCGGTCGCTGCTGAGCCGCCTGCTGACTCCCGCGCGTCTCAAGGAGAACGAAGACTTCATGTGGGAGTTGGCCGATCGCCAACTCGACGAGTTCATCGGCAACGGGAAGTGCGAGCTCCTCGGCGAGTATGGCAAGCCCTTCGCCACCTTGGTGATCGCCGACTTGCTGGGTGTGCCCGACGAGGACCGCGCGGAGTTCCGCCAGAGCTTGGGTGCGGGCAAGGAGCCCGGGAGTGCGGTCGGCGCACTGGATCACACGCCCGTGGCGGTGAATCCGCTGGAATGGTTGGACGGCAAGTTCACCGGCTATATCGACGACCGGCGCCGGCAGCCGCGCGGGGATGTGCTGAGTTCCCTTGCGGCGGCGACCTATCCGGACGGCTCGACACCGGATGTGGTCGACGTGGTCCGCGCGGCGACTTTCCTGTTCGCCGCGGGCCAGGAGACTGTCGTGAAGCTGCTGAGCGCGTCGACTCGGGTACTGGCCGAACGTCCCGATCTCCAGGACAAGCTGCGGGCGGATCGCGGGTTGATCGGCAGCTTCATCGAAGAGTCGCTGCGCATCGAGAGTCCGACGAAGGTCGACTTCCGGCTGGCGCGCAAGACCACCAACCTGGGCGGTGTGGACATCAAGGCCGGGACCGTGCTGATGCTGTGCCTGGGGGCGGCCAACCGGGACCCTCGTAAGTTCGACCGGCCCGATGAGTTCCACCTGGACCGCAAGAACGTGCGCGAGCACATCACATTCGGCCGCGGCATTCACACCTGCGCCGGTGCGCCGCTGGCTCGGGTCGAGGCCAAGGTCACGCTGAATCGCCTGCTGGACCGCATGACCGATATCGCGATCGACGAGAACCACCACGGTCCTGACGGCGACCGGCGCTACCGCTACGAGCCGACGTTCCTGCTTCGCGGCCTGAGCGAACTGCACCTGACCTACACGCCCGTCGCCTGAATCAGGGGAGACCTATGACGCTGCAGACCGTTCTGGACGAGATCGCCGCACGCCCCGGAACCGGGGAGCGGATCACGGTCATCAACCCGGCCACCGAAGAGCCGATCGCCGAATTCGCCGACGGCGGAGTGGACGCCGTCGACGACGCGGTAGCGCGTGCCCGGGCCAGCTTCGTAGCGGGCGTGTGGTCGGGCAGGCCCGGCAATGAGCGCGCGAAAGTGTTGTGGCGGATCGCCGATCTGATCGATGAGCATGCCGCCGACCTGGCTGAGATCGACTCGTTCAACACCGGCATGCCGTATATGCAGGCGAACATGATCACCGCGACGTGCGCCGAGATGTTCCGCTACTACGCGGGCTGGTGCACCAAAGTCGAAGGCATCGCCCACGACGTGCAGCAGACGGGCGGTATCACCGGGGCGTTCTCCAACATGCACGCCTACACGCTCAAGGAGCCCTACGGTGTGGTCGGGCTGATCTTCCCGTGGAACGGGCCGATCTTCAATTTCTGTGCCAAGCTCGCCCCCTCACTGGCCGCCGGGTGCAGTAGCGTGGTCAAACCCGCTGAGGAGACACCACTTTCGGCGCTGCTGCTGATGCGTATCCTGGAGCAGGCCGGGATCCCCGAGGGCGTGGTCAACTTGGTCACCGGGTACGGGCACACGGCCGGTGCGGCGCTGTCCGAGCATCCCGGCGTCGACAAGATCGCGTTCACCGGATCCACCGAGGTCGGCAAGCGCATCGCGCAAGCCGCGGGCGGCAATCTCAAGCGCGTCACCCTGGAACTCGGCGGGAAATCGCCGGTGTTGATCTACGACGACGCCGACCTTTCCATGGCCGCCACGATGGCGTCGATGGGGATCTTCATCCACTCGGGTCAGGGATGCATCTGCGGCTCAAGGATTTTCGCGCACCGCAAGGTCTACGACCAGGTGGTGGAATCGGTGGCCACCATGGCCAACTCGGTGCAGCTCGGTGGACCCACGGACGAGAACGCCCTGATCGGGCCGCTGATCAGTGAGAAGCAGCTGGACCGCGTCATGGGATTCATCGATGAGGGCAGGCGCGACGGCGTCGAGGTGGTGACCGGGGGGCACCGCCTCGACCGCCGGGGATACTTCGTTCACCCGACTGTGCTGACCGACGTCGACCCCGGGATGCGGCTGTATCAGCAGGAGATCTTCGGGCCCGTCGTCGCGGTCCTGCCGTTCGATGACGACGACGAAGTGGTCGCCCTGGCCAACGACTCCGACTATGGTCTCGCCGCCACCGTGTGGACCAAGGACATCTCCCGCGCGCATCGGCTGGCCAAGCGCATCCAGTCGGGCACCGTCACTCTGAACTGTCAGATGGTGTTCGACCACGCGATGCCTTTCGGTGGTTACAAACAATCCGGTTGGGGCTACGAGTGGGGCCGCGCGGGCATCGAAAGCTACCTGCAGACCAAGACGGTGTACGCGCAGCTGTAAACCTCTTGCATCCCCTGGTGCAATAGGGAGCATGCTGATTCATCCGTGGGACGCCGCGCAGGATGCCGCCGAGTGGCGGGAGTGGCTGGCCTCCACCGACCGGTTCGGGGTGCTCGCGGTGAACAACGTGGACCCCGCGCAGGCCCCCGTGCTGCTACCCACCCACTTCACCCTGGCCGGCGACGAGCTGCTCATCCACCTGGCCCGGCCCAATCCGGTCTGGCCGCATCTGGAAGCCGCGACTGAGGTGCGGCTGGCGGTGATCGGCGACTACGCCTACATCCCGTCCTATTGGCGGGCCAAGGCCGGCGGTCCCGACGAAGACGGCGTGCCGACCAGTTACTACGCCTCAGTCCAATTCGTCTGCCGTCCAACGATTGTCGACGACCCGCAGGGCAAGGTCGAGATCCTGAGGAGCCAGCTGGGTGACTTTCAGCCCGAGGGACGCCACGCCGACGTCGCGGTCGGGGAAGACCCGTACGGCCGGATGCTGCCCGGTATCCGCGGTGCGCGGCTCGCTGTGGTCCGGGTGGAGGCGAAGTTCAAATACGACGACGCCAATCCTGTCGAGCATCGCGAGCGGGTCATCGGTTACCTCGAGGAGCGTGACCGGCCCCTGGACGGCGGGGCCGCCGCCCAGCAGCGCCGGCGCGTGACGGCCATCGGGGACTGGCGCGCCGGCCGGGACGGGTCCTGACCATTGTGCGGGCCTCCGTGGCCTGGCTAATATGGACAGGTGTCCAGACAGTCGTCGGATAAGGCAGATCTCATCACCCACCGGGTGACCTGCCCGCTGTGCGAGGCCATGTGCGGCCTGAAGGTCACCGTCGACGGCGATCGGGTCACCGACATCCGCGGCAATCCCGACGACGTCTGGTCGGCGGGCCACCTGTGCCCCAAGGGAACGGCCCTCGGCCAGATCCACGACGATCCCGACCGGCTGCGATCACCGATGATCAAGCAGGCCAACGGAACCCATATCGCGGTCTCCTGGGAGGAGGCCTTCGCCGAGGCCGAGCGGGTTCTGCGCCCGGTGCTCGACAGTGACGGCGCGCGGGCCTTGACGGTGTATGTCGGTAACCCGGTGGCGCACAACCTGGGCTTGAGCTCGTATATCGGCGCCCTGGTCGGCATGGCCTCGGCCGCCGGGATGGGCGCGTATTACTCGCCGGGCACCGTCGACCAGTGGCCGCTCAATGTCGTCGGGACCTTGGTGTTCGGCGGGATGTGGAACGCGCCAATTCCGGATCTGGCCCGCACCGACCACCTGGTGATCATCGGGGCCAACCCGGCTGCATCGCAGGGGTCGATGCTCTCGGCGCCCAACGTCACGGGCCACCTCGCCGGCATCCGCAAGCGCGGCGGCCGGGTGGTGGTCATCGATCCGCGGCGCACGGAGACCGCGCAACGCGCAGGCGAATGGGTGCCGATCCGCCCCGGAACCGATGCGCTCCTGTTGTTCGCGCTGCTGCGAACGCTGGCCGCCGAGGGGTTGCTGCGCGACCATCCGCACCTGGACGGCCGCGTGCAGGGCCTCGCTGGCGTGATCGCGCTGGCCGAACCCTTCACGCCCGAGGCGGTCGAAGGCCCCAGCGGGATCCCGGCTGCCACGATCCGCCGATTGGCTCACGATCTCGCGTCGGCGTCGAATCCCGTGCTCTACAGCAGAATCGGCGCGTGTACGCAAGAGTTCGGCACGCTGGCCACCTGGTTGGTGTTCGTGCTGAACACGGCGTTGGGCGCGGTGGACCGGCGTGGCGGAGCTGTGTTCCCGACGCCGGCGGTGTACTCGCCGATGTTCATGAAGCCACCCGATCAGACCGGGCCCCGCTGGGAATTCGGCCGTTTCACCTCGCGGGTCCGCGGTATCGGCGAGGTGCTGAGCCAATTCCCGGTGAGCTGCCTGGCCGAGGAGATTCTCACGCCTGGGGAGGGGCGGTTGCGCGCCGTGATCGCGGTCGCGGGCAACCCGGCGATCTCGGCACCCGCGGCGGGCCGGATCGACGAGGCGCTGAGTTCGCTGGATGCGCTTATCTGCGTGGACAATTGGCTCAATGAGACCACTCGCCATGCCCACGTCATCTTCCCCGGGCTCTCACCGCTGGAGCGCCCGCACGCCGACGACCTTTACTGGATGTACGCCGTCGCATCCTGCCTGAAGTGGTCGGAACCCGTCTTCGCGCCAGATCCGGGCCGGCCGTCGGAATGGGAAGTGCTTCTGCGCCTTTCGGGTGCGGTGCTGGGCACTCCGGTGCCCGACGTCGACCTCGTCGCGATGGACGACCTGTACACCGGCGGATTGGTCGCCACGATGTGCGCGCAACCCGGCACTCCGCTGACCGGGCGGGATCCGGTCGAGGTGATGGGCGTGCTGAAAGGCCAAGGGCCCGAGCGTATTTTCGATCTCTATGTCAGGCTGGGTCCCTGGGGGGACGGACTGGGTGCCAACCCCGGCGGGTTGACCCTCGACGACGTCCGCGCCCAACCCGACGGACTGCGGCTCGGGGAGTTGCAGGACGGCCGGTTGGACGACGCGGTGACCACGCCGTCCGGCGCCGTCGAGCTGCTGCACGACCTCTTCGTCGACGATGTGCCGCGACTGCGAGCGCGATTGGACCGCCCCGAGGATTCGCTGCTGCTGACCAGCCGGCGGCATCTGCGGTCGAACAACTCGTGGCTGCACAATGTGCCTGCGTTGATGCGCGGCCGGGACCGGTGCACGCTGCTGATCCATCCCGATGACGCCGAGCGAATCGGGGTGGCCCACGGCGACCTCGCCGAGGTCAGCACATCCGAGGGAAAGGTATTGGTACCCACCGAAATCAGCGACGAGATGATGCCCGGGGTGGTGTCGCTGCCGCACGGGTGGGGGCACGGGGTTCCGGGCAGCCGGTTGGGGGTCGCCAATGCGCATCCCGGCGTCAACTCGAATCTGCTCAATCCGCCGGATCTACTTGACGTGCCGAGCAATACCCAGGTGGTCAACGGGGTGCCGTGCCAGGTGCGCGCGGCGGGTTGAGCGTCAGTCGCCGACCGAATCCGCCAACCGCTGCAGCAGGTCGGTGAGGAGCAGCTGCTCCTTGGCGGACAGGATGGAAAACAACTCGTGCGCGGCGGCGGTGTAGGCGGTCGCCCAGGTTTCAGCCTGGCGCCGGCCGGTCGCGGTGGTCTGTAGCAAGGTCACTCGGCGATCGGAGTCGTCGGCGCACCGTTCGACAAGGCCCTCGCGCACGAGCGCGTCGATCAGGGTCGACGCGGTGCCCTGGGTGATGCCGACCGCCCGGGCGAGGTCGGTGAGGCGGACCGGCCCGCAGCGGTTCACCTCGAAGAGGACCTTCGAGCGGGGGGTCGACACCCCGTGGTCACCGAGTCGCTCGTCGAGGGCCCGGACGAGCGTCTTGCCGGCGCGGCCGAACGCGTCCGCCAGTTCGACGGCACGCTGACGGGATTCGTCGCCGTGTGCTGAGCTTGGAATGTTGCTTCACCTCCCTCGGTTGACAAGGAGCGTAGCGCGCGAGCAAGATGGTTTGACGTCAAACAATTCGACCTCAAAGCGAATGGATGATCCCATGACACGCTTCCCATTGGCCGGCTACAACGTTCACCGCGTCGGATTCGGCGCCATGCAGCTTCCCGGTCCGGGGGTGTTCGGACCGCCGCGCGACCACGATCAGGCGTTGGCCGTCCTGCGCCGGGCCGTCGATGCCGGCGTCGACCACATCGACACCTCGCAGTTCTACGGCCCCAACGTGGCCAACGAACTGATCCGCGAGGCGCTGCATCCCTATCCCGAGAACCTGGCCCTGGTCAGCAAGGTCGGCGCCCGCCGCGATGACCAGGGCGCGTGGCTGCCCTACAACCAGCCGGACGAGTTGCGGGCAGGCATCGAGGAGAACCTGGGCACGCTCGGCGTGGACCGGCTGGCCGCCGTCAACCTGCGGGTGATGGAGAACGAGGCCGATTCGCTGTTCACCGATCAGCTCGGGGCGATGATCACCGCCCGTGACGAGGGGCTGATCGCCGGGATCGGGCTCAGCAATGTCACCCACGAGCAGCTGCTGCACGCGCTGGAGCTCACCGACATCGTCTGCGTGCAGAACCCGTTCAACCTCGTGGATCGCACATCGCAGCCCGTGCTCGACGAGTGCGTCGCGCGCGGTATCGCGTTCGTGCCGTTCTTCCCGCTCGGGTCGGCGTTCCACGAGGTGAACCCGGTGCTGACGCACCACCTGATCACCGGTGCCGCCGAACGGCTGGGCCACACCCCGGCGCAGATCGCGCTGGCGTGGACGCTGGGCGTCGCCGACAACGTGCTTCTGATCCCGGGTACGTCGTCACTCGGGCACCTCGACGAGAACCTCGCCGTCGCCGATATCGAACTCGATGACGAGACCCAGCGGGAGCTGACCGCCGTCGCTGCGGCTACTTGAGCTCGGTCGACGACAGCCCGAGTAGCCGGCGGGCCACCACCAGCTGCTGAATCTGCTGGGTGCCTTCGAAGATGTCGAGGATCTTCGAGTCGCGGGCCCACTTCTCCAGCAGGGTTTGCTCGGAATAGCCTGCGGTCCCGGCCAATTCGACGGCCTTGAGGGTGATGTCGCTGGCCACTCTGGCGGCCTTGGCCTTGCCCATCGAGGCTTCCTTGGAGTTCGGGATCGCGTTGTCGGCTTGCCATGCCGAACGCACGGTCAGCAAGTAGCCGGCCTCCCAATCGGCCTCCATGCGAAGGAATTCCGCGGCGGGCGCGCTCTGGGCGTGAGCGGGCTTGTCGTAGGAGATCTCCACACCCGCCTCGGTCAGGATGGTGCGGAGTTCTTCGAGCGCGGCCCGGGCAACGCCGACGGCCATCGCCGCCACGATCGGCCGGGTGTTGTCGAAGGTCTCCATGACCCCGGCAAAACCCTTCTCCACGTGGATCTCCGGGTCGCCGAGCAGGTTGTCCTTGGGGATGCGCGCATTGTCGAAGCGGATCACCGCGGTGTCGGAGGCCTTGATGCCGAGCTTGTTCTCGAGACGCTCGACGGTGACCCCGGGGTGTTCCCGCGGCACGATGAACGACTTGATGGCCGCGCGGCCCAGTGCCTTGTCCAGTGTCGCCCACACCACGATGTGGGTGGCCCGGGAACCGGCGGTGACGAAGATCTTCTCGCCGTTGATCACGTACTCGTCGCCGTCGAGCACCGCGGTGGTGGACACTGCCGCGGAGTCGGATCCGAACGACGGTTCGGTGATCGCCATTGCGGCCCAGACGTTCTTGCCCAGCCGCTCCAGCTGCTCATCGGTGGCGACGCCCGAGATGGCGGCGTTGCCGAGGCCCTGGCGGGGGACGGACAGCAGCAGAGCAATGTCACCCCAGGAGATCTCGAGGGCGTTGAGCAACGCGGACATGTTGCCGCCGTTGATGTTTCCCTTCGGCCCGTCATCGCTGTCACGGAAGGCCTCCGTGCCGGCGAACGAGATCGTGTTGGCCTCCGAGATGCCCTCGAACAGCGTGGCGAGGGTATCGAGCTCAATGGGATAGGCGTGCTCGGCGACGTCGTACTTGCGCGAAATCGGTCGCAACATCTCCGCGGCGCCCTGGTGTGCCTTTTCGATCACGGCTTCCAGCTTGCGCGGCAGTTCGAGATTGATTGCCATGGCAGTCTTTTCCGTTCGTTAACCCGTGACGTTTACAGGACGACAACACCCTCGGCGACGCCGATGGCCCGCAGATCGCGGTACCAGCGCTCGACCGGGTGTTCCTTGGTGTAGCCGTGACCGCCGAGCAACTGCACACCGTCCAAGCCGATCTGCATGCCCTTGTCGGTACCCAGCTTCTTGGCCAATGCGGCTTCGCGTGCGAACGGCAGGCCGCGTTCTGCGCGCGCGGCGCCGCGCCAGGTGATCAGCCGCAGGCCGTCGAGTTCGATGGCGATGTTGGCGCACATGAAGGCGACGGCCTGGCGGCGAGCGATGGGCTCACCGAACGCTTCGCGTTCCTTCACATAGGGGATGACGTAGTCGAGCACGGCGTGCGAGGTGCCGACGGCCAGCGCGGCCCAGCCCAAGCGCGACAATGCGATTGCTTCGGAATAAGCCTGGGCGTAGTCGGCCTCTGGTCCCTCTTCGCCCAGGCGCGCCGACAGCGGCACCGAGACCTTGGTCAATTCGACGCGGCCGAGGGCGGCGGCGCGAATGCCCATGCTGGGATCGGCTGTGACCGAGACGCCGGGCGTGGCTGCCTCGACGATGAACAGCGCCGGTCTGCCGTTGAGTTGTGCTGCCACGATGAACAATTCGGCGTCAGCGGCAGCCGGCACCAGCGACTTGACCCCGTCGAGGCGATAGCCGCTTGGGGTGCGCACCGCGGTGGTCTTCAGTGCGGTCGGGTCGAACAGGGCGTGCGGCTCGGCGATCGCCACACACGCCTGCGGCACGTTCTCGCCGGCGAACTCTTTGAGATAGGTGGCCTGCTGGTCGGCACTGCCCCAGTGCGTCAGCGCCGACGCGACACCGCCGGGAGCCAGGATCGGCAGCGCCAGGCCCATGTCGCCGTAGGCCAGCGCCTCGGCCACCAGTGCGTTGGTGACCGTGGTGCGCTGCTCGGCAATGCCGTCGAAGTCCTCGGGAATGTTGATCGCGGTGATCCCGAGCTCGGCGGCCTTGGCGATCAGGTCCGGGGGATAGGTGGCGGCGTCGTCGGCATCATGAGCGGCCGGGCGCAGGATCTCCTCGGCGAACTCGTCGACCGTCGCGACGATCATCTTCTGATCGTCGTCGGGAGTGAGGTCGAAATAGTCGGCGCCACTTGGCCGTAGCCGCGTCGGCGCCTTACCGATGCCCTGGACTCGCTTGAACTGGCGGGTGGCGGCGCCGGCGGTCGAGAATGCCTGCTTGACACCGTATTTCAGGCCGCGGTTGAGCGGATCGCGCAGGTGATAGCGGTCCAGGAACTCCTGGCCGACCACCGGAGTGATGAGCGCCAGGCCGATATCGGTGAGGGATCGCTTGTGCTTGAACTGCCCGACCGCGCTGTCGCGGGCCCGGGCGCTCGTTGTGGTGGGTGGAAGTGTGTTCGTCATTTTCGTCAGCCTCGTCGACGGTGGGCGGTGCTGGTCAGATCTCGCTGGGGCCTATCTTACTCCAAAGTAAGGTAGTTCCTGGAACCCCTGACGGCCTGCGGGTTTTGTTGGGTAGGTCACACCGCGGCGAAATGGGGTAGTGGTCTACTCGCATCCCCGCCGCATGGGCGTCGCAGACTCGACCTCAGAGCTATTCGAGCAGGTCTGGGGGCCGAAATGACGATCACCATCGACGCACCGCGAATGCCAAATGTGTTCGACGCCGGCTTGCCCGCCGTCGACTACGACAGTGTGACGAACCCCGACGAGGCGTTGGCGATGCTGATGAGCGCGCGCCGTCAAGCTCCGATTGCGATCGGGCCGCACGGCCCGGAATTCCTGACCTATGAACTCGTCCACGACGCGTCGCGCGATCGGAGATTTCGCGTGCCGCAAGGGATGTTCCTCGCGTCCCAGGGGATCACGTCGGGTCCGCTGTGGGACCGGGTGGTCGCCACCATCATCAACATGGACGGCGACGAGCACCATCGGCTGCGGCGCCTGGTCTGCAAGGCGTTCACGCCGAGGGCGACTTCGCGACTGCGCACCACCGTCACCGATGTCATCAACGGACTGGTCGACCGGTGCGCTGCCGACGGCCGATGCGACGTCGTCTCCGACATCGCCCGGCACTATCCGATTCCGATCATCTGCGCACTTCTCGGTGTTCCCGACGGAGACTGGGAGCAGTTCGCCGCCTGGACCGACGAATTCTTCAAGGCGTTCAGCTGGAACGCCGCGGACTCGGTGCCGTCCATCCTGGCCGCGTGGGACGAGTTGGACAGCTACGTCGACGGCATGGTCGCCGAGCGACGCCGCGACCTGACCGACGATCTGGTGTCGGATCTGATCCGGGCCGAGGTCGAAGGTGACCGGCTGACCCTCGCGGAACTTCGCATGCTGGTGGCCGGCCTGCTGATGGCGGGTACGGACACCACCCGCAATCAGCTCGCCGCGTCGGTATCGGTGCTGTGTGATCACCCTGACCAGTGGGCGCTGCTGGCGCGGCATCCAGAGCTCGCCGCGAACGCGGTGGAAGAGACCATGCGTCATTCGCCGATCGTGTTCGGCACGCTGCGCATGACGGTCGAGGATGTCGACGTTGCCGGATACGCCGTCCCGGCGGGAACCCTGGTGATCCTCAATTCGGCTGCGGCCAACCGTGATTCGACCGTGTGCGAGGAACCCGATCGCCCGGACATCACCCGCACCGCCGCGTTGCCGATGCAAACCTTCGGCGGTGGAGTGCACTACTGCCTCGGGGCCAATCTGGCCCGCCTCGAACTGACCGAGGCGCTCACGGTCATGGCGCGGCGGATGCCCAACATTCGACGCACCGGTCCAGCACCGTGGAAGCCGCTGAGTGGACTGAGCGGACCGGCGACCCTCCCGGTCGAATTCGACCCCGGGTACTAACTCCGGGCCAGGCGGGCCAGAGTCGCGTCGTGCAGCTGTCCATTGGAGGCGACGGCGTGGCCGCCGTGCGGGCCGGGCTGGCCGTCGAGGTTGGTGAAGGTGCCGCCCGCCTCCCGCACGAGGATGTCGAGTGGGGCCAGGTCCCAGAGCTTGACCTCCGGTTCGGCGGCGATGTCGACGGCTCCTTCGGCGACTAAGCAGTAAGAGAAGAAGTCGCCGTAGGCGCGTACCCGCCACACCGCGTCGGTCAGGTCGATGAACTGCTCGCGCAGGCCCAGGTCGGCCCAGCCTGACAGGCTGGAGAACGACAGGCTCGCCGAGCCCAGATCGGCCACGCCCGACACGGCCAGCCTGCGCGCCGGCGTGCCGCCGGTGCTCGCGAACGCACCCAGTCCGTGCCCGGCCCACCAGCGCCGGTTCAGTGCCGGTGCGCTGACGACGCCGACGACCGGCACGCCGTCCTCGAGGAGTGCGATCAGGCTCGCCCACACCGGCACCCCGCGCACGAAGTTCTTGGTTCCGTCGATCGGGTCGATCACCCACTGCCTGCCCTTGAAGGTGGCCGTCCCGCCGTATTCCTCGCCGAGAACCGTGTCGCCGGGGCGTTCGCGCGCCAGCATCGCTCGCAGGTCGGCCTCCACGGCCTCATCGGCGTCAGTGACCGGTGTCAGGTCGGGCTTGGTGTCGATGCGCAGGTCCTGCGCTCCGAACCGGTCGAGAGTGATCGCGTCGGCCCGGTGGGCGAGTTCCACCGCCACCGAGAGGTCTTCCTGTACGTCGTGGCCACTCATGCCAGCAGTCCTACCATGGCCGCATGTGGGAGTTCTTCGTGATACTGCTGATCGTCGGCGCACTGGCGCTCGTTCTGGCGCCACGCCTCATGCGCCGCGGGCCCCGCGGTGAGGTGGCGCAGGGCACGCTGCTGGTGACCGGGGTCAGCCCGCGCCCCGACGCGATCGGTGAGCAGTACGTCACGATCAGTGGCGTCATCAACGGTCCCACCGTCAACGAGCACGTGGTCTACCAACGGATGGCGGTCGACGTGAACAACTGGCCGACGATCAGTCAGCTCATCC
Organism: Mycobacterium sp. BK086; assembly: GCA_004362315.1. Lineage (GTDB taxonomy): Bacteria > Actinomycetota > Actinomycetes > Mycobacteriales > Mycobacteriaceae > Mycobacterium. The sequence goes on along the minus strand of SNWL01000003.1, from coordinate 1,394,934 downwards.
CGGTGGTGTACTCGCCGAAGAATCCGGACAACTGGTACTTCGCGCCACCAGAGTCTCAGTAGGCAATCGGGCTCTGCGGGGAAGTGGTGGTCTTCTCGCCCGCCTCGTAGCGACAATCGGTGGATGGGTCGGCCGAAAGTTGTCCGGGCCCATCGAGATTGACGCTGGCGTGGTGGCCTCTCGGAGTGCCGCACGCTGACGTCGATCTCGATGAATTCTGCGATGACGCGAGTTGTCGCTCGGAGGCGGGCACCAACCCCATGCCCGTATTGGGGCGAGCGGCGGGCCTCCACTAACCGCGCGGCGCGTCCACGCACTGATCGATGATGCGGTCGATCACGGCGAGCAGTCCCTCGTCGAGCGGGGTTCGCGGCGGTCCGCCCAGCGCGTTGGACATTGCGTGGTGGTAGAGGCCGTCGCCGATCAGCTTGATCGTGCGCGCGACGTCACGGTCGCCGAGCGCCTCGGTCAGCACGCTCAGCCATTGATCGGAAATCATCTCGATCGCCGCTCGCGCCCGGGGATCGCCGGCCTGCTGAAGCCGGGCGACCGCGACGAGCGTGCGATCCAGGGGCGTGTTGGCGAAGTGCGATGTGCGGATGTAGTGCCGTGCGGGCCCGTCAGCCGCGTTGCGCATGTGTTCAACGTCGTCGGCCGCCAGTGCGATCAATCGGTCACACAGGGCCTCGGCGAGCTGATCCTTGGCGGGGAAGTGGTAGAGCAGGCCGCCCTTGGACACCCCGGCCCGTGCGGCCACCGCGTCCAACGTGGCATGACGCTCGCCGTCGACGGCCAGCGCGTCGGCATACGCATCGAGGATGCGCTCGCGCGAGGTCGTCATCGGGCGAGTTTAATCGGTTTCCAACTGTACCGTCTGGACGGTACAGTTGGGGGCGCATTGGAGACGTAGAACTAATTGATGGAGTGATAACCGTGCGCGCCTATGCAGAGCTCATACGAGTTCCGGGCGTGGTCAATGTGACCGCCTCACAGCTGTTCGCCCGGCTGCCCCTGGGCATGCTGTCGCTGGCGATCCTGCTGCACGTGCAGGCCCGTACGGGGTCGTACGCGATCGCGGGTGCGGTGGTCGCGGCCACCAGCATCGGTGAAGCGGTGGCGATGCCCGTGACGGCGCGCCTGCTCGGCCGGATCGGCATGGTGCCGACGCTGGTGGCAGGCGCCGTGATCAATGCCGCCGCGATGCTGGCGCTCGCCTTCGTCCACGTTCCCGCGACCGTGCTCATGGGATTGGGGTTCCTGATCGGAGCCTCGGTGCCGCCGCTGCTGCCCGCGGCCCGCGCGCTGTATCCGCAGATGGTGCCCGGTGACGGTCTACGTGCGCTGTTCGCGCTCGATACCACCGCACAGGAACTCATCTGGGTGATCGGTCCGGTCGCGGCGACATTCCTCGCATCGGCGATCTCGACCGCGATCCCGCTGCTCTTTTCCGCCGGTGTCACGGTGGTGGGGACCCTGTGGTTCCTGCTCAGCGCTCGCCGGCTGCGGCCGGCGCTGGTGCGCAGCACGGTCGCGTTCGGCCGGGTCCTGACGAACCCCGCCGTGATCCTGGCCATGGTGGCCAGCCTCGCGCTGGTCGCGTCGTTCATGGCCCTCGAGGTCGGCGTGCTCGCCCTGTTCGGCAACCACAACCTCTCCGCGGGTGTGGCGCTGGGTGTGGCCAGTCTCGGGTCGCTGATCGGCGGCGTGCTGTTCGGGCATCGGCAACTGGGTGTGCGTGGTCTGGCGATCTCGATGACCGTCGTGGCCGCAGGCACAGCGCTGTTCGGTCTGGTCGACGGCTACGGCCTGCAACTCGCCGCGTTGTTCGCGTCGGGGCTGGGCTTCGCGCCCGCGCTGGCCGCGCTGTACGTCATGGTGTCGCACCAGATCGCCGAGCACTCCGCCGCTGAGGCATTCGGGTGGCTCAACAGCGGTGCGCTCGTCGGCGGTGCCATCGGCACTGCGATCGGCGGCGTGATCGTCGACAGCTACAGCGCGTTCGCGGTGATCATGGTTTCGGCCGGCTTGGCGCTCGCCGCCGCGGTGACCCCCCTCATCGCGCGGACCGCCGGTCCGGTCGGTGGACTGTCCATCGAGCGTGAGCGGGATACCTGCGAGGTTTGATCGTCGTCAGCCGTGCCCGATACGCAATAGCTCGGCGACGCTGGTGACCTTCACCCGTGGCCGGCCGTGCGGCTCGCCGGCGCCGCGCTCGTGCGCGTCGATCAGCTTCCAGTGGTCGTCGGTGATCAGCTTGGGCTGATGCGACAGCAGCCACTCGACGAGCGCCTCGCCATGGTCGTCGCCGACGTCGCCGAGCTCGCGGCCGTCGAGGTCGGCCAGCAGTGTCGCCACGGTGTCTGCCGAGTCCTTCTTGTTGCTGCCGATGACCCCGGACGGGCCGCGCTTGATCCAGCCGACGACGTATTCGTTGTCGCTGCCCTCGACGCGGCCGTCGGTGTGCGGGATGGTGCCCGAACGATCGTCGAACGGCAGGCCCGGTGTGGCGATGCCGCGGTAGCCGACCGCGCGCACCACGAGCTGGGCCGGCAGTTCCTCGCGCACTCCGGTGTCCTTGGCGACGATGCGACCGCCTTCGTCGACCAGTTCGTTGCGGCCCAGCACGACTGACTCAACCCGACCGTCGCCCTTGATCTCGATGGGCGAGGTCTGGAAGCGGAACACGATGCGGCGCTTGGCTCCTCGCGGTTCGGTTTCGGCATAGCCGCGCAGCACCTTGATGTTCAGCTTGGCGGTCTTACCCGCCGCCTCCAGCTGTTCGTCGGTGATGGACTCGAAGTCGGCGGCGTCGATCAGAACGTCCACGTCGGCCATCGCCTCGAGGTCGCCCAGCTCACGCAACTCGAGCGTGGTGAACGTGGCCTGCAACGGGCCGCGGCGCCCGATCACGACGACCTCCTCGACGCCCTTCGCGTGCAGCAGGTCGAGCGCGTGGTCGGCGATGTCGGACTTGGCGAGCTCGCGAGGATCACTGACGAGGATGCGTGCGACGTCGAGCGCCACATTGCCGTTGCCGACGACGATCGCGCGCCCGGTCGAGAGATCGGGCGTCATGTCCTCGAAATGCGGATGCGCGTTGTACCAACCGACGAAGTCGACGGCCGCGACGCTGCCTGCGAGTTCCTCGCCGGGGATGCCGAGCGGGCGGTCGGACTGCGCCCCGATCGCGTACACGACCGCGTCGTACTTCTGCGCGAGCTCCTCGGCCTGGACATGTTCGCCCACCCGGATGTTGCCGAAGAACCGGAACCGCTCGTCGAGCGAGATCTTCTCGAACTGGGCGCTGATGGTCTTGATCTTCGGATGATCCGGCGCCACTCCGGAGCGCACCAAACCCCAGGGGGTGGGCAACATCTCGAGCATGTCGACGTGCACATCCGGTCCGCCGTCGGCGACAGACGTATCGGCGAATTTCAGCAGCGCGCCGGCCGCGAAATATCCCGAGGGTCCTGCACCGACGATCGCGACATAGTAAGGACGCATTCTCGCGCTTTCTGTCCGGACCCGGCCGCGCGCAAGGGGCTGTCGCGTCGCAGTCGAGAAGCGCCGCGTTGGGCTGCGCGGCGCACAATCCTGGTTACGAATGTGATGTTAGACGCGCAACCGGCTCAGCCGCCCCAGAAGTCTCAGGAGCCGCCGTGGATCACAACGTGTCGCGGCGCCGGTACCCTGAGAACCCGTGGACCTCGACCGTCAGTCAGATATCGCCGCCCTTGACACCACCTTGACCACGGTGGAACGGGTGCTCGACATCGATGCACTGCGCGGCAAGATCGAGAAGCTCGAACACGAAGCCGCCGACCCGAATCTGTGGAACGACCAGAGCCACGCCCAGAAGGTCACCAGCGAGCTGTCCCACGCTCAGGGCGAGCTGCGCCGTGTCGAAGGGCTGCGTTCGCGTCTCGACGACCTGCCGGTGCTCTACGAGCTCGCGGCTGAAGAGGGTGGCGACGACGAGCTGGCCGAGGCAGACGCCGAACTGAAGTCGCTGCAGGCCGATATCGAGCAGATGGAAGTCCGGACCCTCCTGTCCGGCGAGTACGACGAGCGCGAGGCGCTGGTCACCATCCGCTCCGGCGCCGGCGGGGTGGACGCCGCCGACTGGGCTGAGATGCTGATGCGGATGTACATCCGCTGGGCCGAGCAGCACGACTACGGCGTCGAGGTCTTCGACACCTCGTACGCCGAGGAGGCCGGCATCAAGAGCGCGACGTTCGCGGTGCACGCCCCCTACGCGTACGGGACGCTGTCGGTCGAGCAGGGTACCCACCGGCTGGTGCGGATCAGCCCGTTCGACAACCAGAACCGCCGTCAGACGTCGTTCGCCGATGTCGAGGTGCTGCCCGTCGTGGAAACCACCGACCACATCGACATTCCCGAGCAGGATGTGCGGGTCGACGTCTACCGCTCCAGTGGCCCCGGCGGCCAGTCGGTCAACACCACCGACTCGGCGGTTCGACTCACGCACATCCCCACCGGTATCGTCGTCACCTGCCAGAACGAGAAGTCGCAGCTGCAGAACAAGGTGTCTGCGATGCGCGTCCTGCAGGCCAAGCTCATGGAGCGCAAACGCCAGGAAGAGCGCGCCGAGATGGACGCGCTCAAGGGCGACGGCGGCAGTTCTTGGGGCAATCAGATGCGCTCCTACGTTCTGCACCCCTACCAAATGGTCAAGGATCTGCGGACCGAGTACGAGGTCGGCAATCCCGCGGCGGTACTGGATGGGGACATCGACGGATTCCTGGAGGCCGGGATCCGGTGGCGCAACCGAAAAGATGACGACTAACTTTCAGGCGATCGAGTTCTCCGCTCGCTGGCATGACTTCTGGCATGGCACGATCGGCGAGTGGATCCTGACCAAGGGTCTGCGCATCACGCTGCTGATCCTCGGTGGCCTTCTGATGGCCCGGTTCATCAACTGGTCGGCCCAGAAGATCTCCCGGCGCATCGACGCCGACTTCCGCGAGAGCGACGCGCTGGTCCGTTCGGAAAGCGCAAAGCACCGCCAAGCGGTGGCCTCGGTCATCTCGTACGTGGCGATCGCCCTGCTGGGCGTCATGGTGGTCGTCGAGGCCACCGACATCCTCGCGGTTCCGGTCAGCTCGCTGGTCGCCCCCGCGGCGGTTCTGGGCGCGGCACTGGGCTTCGGCGCCCAGCGGATCGTTCAGGACTTGTTGTCGGGGTTCTTCATCATCACCGAGAAGCAGTACGGCTTCGGTGATCTGGTGTCGCTGACGGTGGCCGGTATCGCGAAGGAAGCGACGGGCACCGTCGAGGACGTCACGCTGCGGGTGACCAAGCTCCGGTCCTCGGAAGGTGAAGTGCTCACGATCCCCAACGGGCAGATCGTGAAGACCCAGAACCTGTCCAAGGACTGGGCGCGGGCCGTCATCGACATCCCGGTCGCGACGACCGCCGACCTCAACCAAGTCAACGAAGTGCTGCACGGGGTGTCCGAGAAGGCGATCAACGACCCCGGGCTCAAGGACCTGCTCCTGGATGCCCCGCAGCTGATGGGAGTGGAAAGCATCGAACTCGACACCGTGAATCTGCGCATGGTGGCGCGCACGCTGCCCGGTAAGCAGTTCGAAGTCGGCCGCAAGCTTCGCGTGTTGGTGATCGCCGCGCTGATGCGCGCCGGCATCGCGAGCCCGGGGGACAGCTCGCCGGTGGTCGAGGCGCTCGTGCACCCGGCGACCGCGGGCGGTGCCGAAGAGACGCAGGGTCCGGTGACGCCGAAGTGAAGTTGATGCCGACCCGTCGAGAAGGCCGCGGCTGGCCCCACTACATCCTGTGGGGCCGGGTTCGCACGTCCACCGCCGCGCTGCTGGCCGCGTTCATCGCCGTCTGGTGGCTGTACGCCACCTACCAGCCCGCGGCGGCCCCGGAGCCCCCGGCCACCCAGATGGTGCCCCCGGGTTTCATCCCCGACCCGTCCTACACCTGGGTGCCGCGCACCGATGTGCGGGACCGCACCACGACCACCAGGACGACGACGCCGACGACCACGACGACGACGGAGACGACCGAGCCCACGACCTCGGAGACGTCGCCGACGTCGACCACGTCGCCGACGTCTCCCACCTCGCCGACCACGACGCCGCCGGGCCCGCTGCCGTTCCAGATCCCGGGCCTGCCGACGCCGACACCCACGCCGATTCCGTCCCCGGCGCCGGGGCAGGGGCCCATGGTCACGCCCGCTGCTCCGACGCAGTAGCGCGGCCTCCGGCTACACTGGCGTGCCGTGATGATCACCCTCGACCATGTCAGTAAGCAGTACAAGTCGTCGGCGCGGCCCGCCCTCGACAATGTCAGCGTCAAGATCGACAAGGGTGAGTTCGTCTTCCTCATCGGCCCCTCGGGGTCGGGCAAATCCACGTTCATGCGGCTACTGCTGGCTGAGGAGACGCCCACGTCCGGCGATCTCCAGGTATCGAAGTTCCACATCAACAAGCTGTCGGGGCGTCACATCCCCAAGCTCCGCCAGGTGATCGGCTGCGTTTTCCAGGACTTCCGGCTGCTGCAGCAGAAGACCGTGTTCGAGAACGTGGCCTTCGCGCTCGAAGTGATCGGCAAGAAGCCCGACACCATCAACCGGGTGGTGCCCGAGGTGCTCGAGATGGTCGGCCTGTCGGGCAAGGCCAATCGGCTGCCGGCGGAGCTGTCCGGGGGTGAGCAGCAGCGGGTCGCGATCGCGCGGGCGTTCGTGAACCGGCCGCTGGTGCTGCTGGCCGACGAGCCCACCGGAAACCTGGACCCCGAAACCAGTAGCGACATCATGGATCTGCTCGAGCGGATCAACCGCACGGGCACCACAGTCGTGATGGCTACCCATGACCACCACATCGTCGACTCCATGCGTCAGCGCGTGGTGGAGCTGTCCCTGGGCAGGCTCGTCCGCGATGAGAAGCGTGGTATCTACGGAATGGATCGTTAAGTGCGCTTCGGCTTCCTGATCAACGAGGTCTTCACCGGACTTCGCCGCAACGTCACGATGACCGTGGCGATGATCCTGACCACGGCGATCTCGCTCGGCCTGTTCGGCGGCGGTCTGCTGGTGCTGCGGATGGCCGAGCAATCGCGCCATATCTACCTCGACCGCGTCGAGAGCCAGATCTTCCTGACCGACGACATCTCGTCCAACGATCAGACCTGTGACGGCGATCTGTGTAAAGCGTTGCGCGCCAAGATCGAGGCGCGTAACGACGTGAAGTCGGTGCGCTTCCTCAATCAGACGGACGCCTACAACTTCGCATTGGTCAAGCTGCCACAACTCGCGAAGGACGCCTCGAAGGACACGTTCCCGGCGTCGTTCATCGTCAAGCTCGACAACCCGGACCAGCACGTCGAATTCGACAAGGCGATGCAGGGCCAGCCCGGGGTGCGCGGCATCCTCAACCAGAAGGACCTGATCGACCGCCTGTTCGCGGTGCTCGACGCGCTGTCCAACGTCACGTTCGCGATCGCGATAGTGCAGGCGATAGGCGCGATCCTGTTGATCGCCAACATGGTTCAAGTCGCCGCCTACACCAGGCGTACCGAGATCGGCATCATGCGGATGGTCGGCGCGACCAGGTGGTACACCCAGCTGCCGTTCCTGTTGGAAGCCATGCTGGCCGCGTTCATCGGTGTTGCCATCGCGGTGGTCGGGCTGGTCGTGGTGCAGGCGTTGTTCCTCGACGACGCACTCGCCCAGTTCTATGCGGTGAATCTGGTTGCCCGCGTGGACTGGAAGGACATCGTTGTCTACGTGGCGCCGTGGATGCTCGCTGTCGGCCTTGCGATGTCCGGTTTGACGGCCTACGTCACGCTGCGCCTGTATGTACGGAAGTAGCTGTGGCCAAGAATCCGGACAAGAAGCCCGAGCGCAAAGTTGTCGCCACCAATCGCAAGGCGCGGCACAACTATTCGATCCTCGACACCTACGAGGCCGGCGTCGTGCTGCAGGGCACCGAGGTCAAGAGCCTGCGTGAGGGGCACGCGTCACTGGCCGACGCGTTCGCGACCGTCGACGACGGTGAGATCTGGCTGCGCAACCTGCACATCCCCGAATATCACCACGGCACATGGACCAACCATGCGCCGCGGCGTAATCGCAAGCTTCTGCTGCACCGCAGCCAGATCGACACGTTGGTGGGTAAGATCCGCGACGGCAACCTGACGTTGGTGCCGTTGTCGCTGTACTTCAACGACGGCAAGGTCAAGGTCGAGTTGGCGTTGGCGCGCGGTAAGCAGGCCCACGACAAGCGCCAAGACCTGGCCCGCCGGGACGCGGAGCGCGAGGTGATCCGGGAACTCGGTCGCAGGGCCAAGGGCAAGCTCTGATCGGGGTCCTGCTCGCGCTGGCATCCGCAATCGGGTACGGCGTCAGCGATTTCGTCGGGGGTATCGCGGCACGACGGGTGGCCGCGCTGCGCGTCGTGCTGGTTTCCTACCCGATTGCCATGGTGCTGCTCGGGCTCCTTGCGCTGCTCATGGGCGGTACGGTCTCGACGCCGGCCGTGGTGTGGGGTCTGCTCTGTGGAGTGAGTCAGGCGTTCGGCGTCTGGTGGTTCTACGCGGCCTTGGGCGCGGGACCGATCTCGGTGGTGTCGCCGCTGACCGCGGTTCTCGTCGCGAGTGTGCCGGTGACCGCCGGACTGGTTCTGGGGGAGCGGCCGGGCGTGATCGCCGGCGTCGGCACCGTGCTGGCCCTGATCGCGGTCGCCCTGGTCAGCAGGCAAGCGACGGACGAGGACGAGCACCCACACCGGTTCACCGCGACCGTGGCGTGGCTGACCGTGGGTTCGGGTCTGGCGTTCGGGCTCAACTTTGTGCTGCTGCATCAGGCTCCGAGCGACGCGCACCTCTGGCCGCTGTTCTTCGCGCGGGTATCGGCCACCGCGATCGTGTTGATCGTCGCCGCGCTGAGCGGCAATTTCCATGCCCCACGCGGATTTCCGTTGAAGCTGGCGGTGACCGCCGCGCTGTTGGACACCGGAGCCAATGTCGCGACGTTGTTGGCGTTGCAGGCCTCGATGCTGTCGCTGGCCGGTGTGCTGATGTCGCTCTATCCGGCCGCGACGGTGCTACTGGCCATCGTGGTGCTGCGTGAACGGGTCACCCGCTGGCAGGTGCTCGGCATGGTGCTGGCGCTGGTTGCCGTGGCGATGCTGGCGGTCCGCTAGCTACCGCAGGGTTTCGCTCGGCACGTTGAAGCGCTCCTGGTAGGGGCGGACCTTCTCGCGCAGCTCGGCGGCGTCGAGTCCGGTGTCGGCCCACGTGTAGCGCTTGCCGCCGCCGTCGCCCGGGTTCTCCGAAAGATGGTCGCGCATGCGCTGTTCGGCGACCGGTGTGAGCTCCCGGCCCAACCGGTCGTAGATCGTCCCGATCGTCGCGAACGGATCGCTCATGAAGTCGGCGAACTGCACGTCGATGATCCGGTCGTCGGCGATCACGCCGTCGTCGATCATCTTCATCGTGCGTTCGAGCCCCAACAGGGTGTCGGACCAACACAGTTCGGCGGCGCGCTGGACCGATGCGCTGTCGCTGGCCAACTTCTGCAGGTGCGCGATCAGGGCGCTGATCGACGAGATCACCACCAGCGGATCACGGTGCGTCTGAACCAGAATCGCGTCGGGGTATTCGGCGAGCAGCTTGTCCAGCTGCCAGGTGTGCGCGGGGCTTTTCAGCAGCCACTGGCCGGGAACGCCGGACTGCAGGTGCTGCAGGTAGGTGCGGTGGTAGGAGTAGGCGGCGCTGTGGTCGGCCTCGTAGTTCAGCCAGTGTGCGTAGTTGGGCAACCGGTACTGCGTGTTGAAGATCATGCTGCAGAACGTGCCTGCCGTGATCCGGACGCATTCCTGGCCGCCGCGCGCGCTCATCGGATGGAACTTCATGAAACCGGGCATCAGCTGCTCGGTCATTTCCAGCTGCGCCTGGGTCTGCTCGATGCGCGGGTCGGTCTCGTAGGTGTCGGGCTGGGGGACCGGGAAGGGGTTGTCGACCTCCCAGGTCAGCGGTGCGCGCAGATCAGGGTCCTGGGTGAGCAGATCGTAGAGAATCGTTGTGCCGGTGCGTGGTTGGCCGAGGATGAAGATCGGCCGCTCGATCTGTTCCTGGGCGATCTCGGGATGTTCCTTGCGCCAGGCGGTGATCTGCATCCGATTGCGCAGCGGCACGAGGATGTCGGCCGCGGCGATCTCCACGCCGAGAGGGGACAGGTCGGCCTCGGCGACGAAGTCCTCGATCAGCCGCGACAGGTTCTCCCGCCAGCCGTCGTCGACGCCCATGTCATCACTTCCGGCCAGCTCGCTGGCCTGCTCGATCAACTTGTCCGCATCGAGCCGCGCCTCGATTGCACTGGTCATCAGTGAACCTCCTTCTCCAGCAAGCGAACTGTCACGTCAGGGGCGTTGGGGTTGTCCAGCCAGCGCACGATCACGAACCCTCGGCCACGTCCGCCGGTATCCAGCCAGTGGCCGTCGCCGATGTCTTCGGCACCGATCGTGACACGCACTTTGCCGTCCGGATCGACACTGACGCCCTTGTTGGTCACCGAGCTGTTGCGCACCAGCGGCTCGAGGCATTCGTGCCAGATGCTCTCCAAAGTGACTGACCAATAGCGGGTTTCGGGCGGCTGGAAGGTAAGTTGCAGGCTCTGATTCGGCTGCAGGTCGAACATGCCGAGCATGTAGAGATTGTCCGGGGTGGTGTTCTCGCCGCCCAGGTTCTCCGCGCCCGAGGTGATCAGGATGTTGGGAGTCTCCAGCAGATCGGGGCGCACGGTGCGATGCAGGGTGGTGAGCTTGACGATGGTCCAGCCCATCGCGGTGAGCTGGCCGGCCAGCACCTCGTCGGTCAGCGGTGCGGGTGGCGGTGCCTCCCCGAGCAGCGAGATGTCAAGGTGGGCAGGGATTTCGGTGGTCGGATCGGCGATGTAGTCGCGCACGACGATCGAGGTGGCGTCATCGGGGATCTCGATCCACTGGGCGCCGGCGAGGTCGCTGTCGGCGGGCCGGGACGCGGCGAAGACGACATTGAATCCGCCGCCGTCGTCGAGGTCCAGATCGCGGTCGGAGAGGTAGTTGCTCATCCGGCGCGGGTTCATCCCGGTGCCGGCCAGCACCTGCAGGCCCAGATAGGTGGAGGTGCCGCGGGTGCCGGTAACCCGGTAGGCCCGGTCACCGCTGATCATGGCCAGCGGATAGGAGCCGTGCGGGTTGGGGCCGCCGACGAACCGGAACGGCGTGCACATGTCGACGAAACGCGGATAGTCGGGATCGACGTCGACCGAAAGCTCGGTGCACAGGGCCGTCACCCGATTGAGCACGCGCAGCCCTTCGAGCAGCTCGCGTTCGTCGCGGGCGTCCTCGGTGATCTGGCCGGTTAGGTCGTCGAGGACCTTGCGGACGAATCCCCAGGCCTCCAGCGACTTTTCGCCACTCATGTGCTCCTCATTCCTTGATTGGGCAGGCGGCCATGGAGTTGACCGCGCGGGAGATCCGATCGGACAGCGATCCGCCGTCCCGTAGCCAGTCGTCGATGGAGATCCGGACCGACGCCATTGCCAGCGCTCCGATCAGCCGCGGCCGGGGGTCGTCGACGACGAGGTCGGGCAGTCGGGCGGCGATCGCCTCGGCGATGGCAGTCTCGAAGTTCAGGTAGCACAACAGGGTCCACGCGCGAAGGCTCAGCGAGTCGCGGGTCTGACGTTCGATCTCGGCGATGTTGTGCTCGACGGCGGCGAAGCCGGGGGTGAGTTCGGCGAACGCCGCCGTGAGTGCCTCGTTGACCGAGAGCTCGGCGGGTTGGCGTAGGAGCGCGTCGGTGATCGCGGCGATCCAGGTCGAGGTGAACCCCTCGGCGACGGCGTACTCCTTGGACTCGAAATATCGGAAGAACGTCGCGCGGGCGACGTCCGCCGCCTCGGCGATCTGGTCGGCGGTGGTGGCGGACAGCCCGTTCTGCATCACCAACTGGGCGGCTGCGGTGGCGATGCGTTCGCGGGTTCGCTGTCGCTTCCGCACGCGCAAGCTTTCAGACACCGTCTCACTGTAGACAAAGTCTCATTTTCTGGTGTGCGTTTTCGGCCAAACCGACACACCGCCGCAAGAGTGCGAGCAGATCGCTGCAGAACGTCGATCTCGACGCACGGATTAATGCACTTCAGTTGCGGGTTACACCTCGCGTACCATTGGAAATCCGGTCGAACCTCGGCCGGGGTGCGAGGGGCTGAACGGTTTCGACTTCGCGCATCGAATCAAGGGAAGCGTGCCGGTGCAGGCAGGGACCACCGTAAGCGTCGTTGCAAACCAATTAAGCGCCGATTCCAATCAGCGCGATTACGCTCTCGCTGCCTAAGCGAAGCTAATCCGTCAGACCGGGAGTGCCCTCGACCCGGACCCTGGCGTCATCTAGAGGGACCCACCCACGGGTTCGGTCGCGGGATCCGTGGGGACATCAAACAGCGACTGGGATCGTCATCCTGACTTGTTCGCGGGATCAGGAGATCCGAGTAGAGGCATAGCGAACTGCGCACGGAGAAGCCTTGAGGGAATGCCGTAGGACCCGGGTTCAATTCCCGGCAGCTCCACAACTTCATGCAGGTCAAGCCATACGAACAGGATCAACGATACATTTTCAACACAATTTTTCAACACAATCCTGATATCTTGCCGTCGTGGCGACCATCGACACCTACACCCGCAAAGACGGCACCATCACCTACCGGGTGTACTACCGCCACGCCAAAAAGCAGCGCAGCCTCAGCTTCGACGACCCCGCCGTAGCCGAACGCTTCAAGGAACTCGTCAGCCAGGTCGGCCCCGAACGCGCTGAGGAGATCGCCCGAATCCAGCGCAAACCCCGCCTCCGCATGACGGTGGCCGACTGGGTGGACCGCTACATCGATCACCTCACCGGCGTCGACGAGCGCACCCCCAAGGACTACCGCAGCTACGTCCGCACCGAGATCCGGCCCGCGTTCGGGGCGATCCCACTGGAGGCGCTCACCAAAGACGACGTGGCCAAGTGGGTGCAGGCCATGCGGGCCAAAGGTGTGTCCGCGAAGACCATCGCCAACAAGCACGGCCTACTCTCCGCAGCTCTCGCCGCCGCCGTCGCCGCCGGCCACATCCCGGCCAACCCCGCCGGAGGCACCAAGCTCCCCACCGACGAAAAAGACGACCCCGTCTTCCTGGAGCACGGCCAGTACCACCAGCTGCTCGCCGAGATGCCCGGGGTTTGGCAGCCGCTCGTCGACTTCCTCGTCACCTCAGGATGCCGCTGGTCAGAAGCCACCGCACTGCGGCCCTCCGATGTGAGCAGAGTGCACAACACTGTGCGGATCGTGCGCGCATGGAAGCGCGACCCCTACCGCCTCGGACCGCCGAAAACGCCCAAGAGCATCCGGACCATCAACGTCCCTAAGGAAGTGCTCGACAACCTCGACTACACCGGAGCATGGCTGTTCACCAACCCCGGCCGAGGCCGCCGCGCTCAGGGCGGCCCGGTGCGGGCACCGAACTTCCGGTCCAACGTGTGGACACCGGCCGTCGCCCGAACCTGGCCTGACGGGATCGATGGCGGCCGCACCAAGTCGGGCGACCTGCTCCTACCGCGTATCCACGATCTGCGGCACACCTGCGCGTCCTGGCTGATCCAACTGGGCAGGCCGCTACCGGCCATCCAGGAACACCTCGGACACGAGTCGATCAAGACCACTGTCGACATCTACGGCCACCTCGACCGAACATCAGGGCAAGGCAACGCGACCGCGCTGGCCACCATGCTCGTCGCCCCGGCCGGTGATAACGACACCTAGATCGGCGATGGCCAGCGTTCTGGGGGATTCACTCGGCGTAGCAGGCAGACACGGGGCAAGATCATCTGTGCTCGAGCAGCCCCGACAAACGCACTAGGGGGAGAGTTGACTCAACCGCCGGGGAATTGGCCCTACCCAACTGCCGCGGCGCCGCCGGTGCCGCCAGCGGTGAGGCGGAACGTGCTCGGACTCATCGCCCTGATCGCCAGCATCGTCGGGTTCGTGTTCGCCTGCTTCCCCGGCGCGCTCATCGTCGGGTGGGTGCTACTACCGATCGCGCTAATACTTGGCATCGTCGGCGTGTGTCTCTCCGGCCAAACCAAGGGCACGAGTGTCGCCGCCATCATTGTCTCGATCGTTGGGATGGTGGTTGGCGCAGTTGTTTTCCTCACGCTCGTCTCACATGCGTTCAGTGACGCGTTCGGCAAGTCCGACTTCACCCCATCAGCCGGGTCTGGAGCCACGGAGACCGAGAACAACGCCCGGGCCCGTGAAGGGAGCAGAGACAATCCGTTTCCGATCGGGCAGGAAGTGACGAGTCGGGACTGGCAAATCACCCTCGGCCAGCCCCGTGAAGCGGGGACTCAAGTCGCCGCGGAGAACCGCTTCAACGATGAACCTGAGCCAGGCATGGAGTATTGGATCGTCCCCGTCACCGCCACCTATGTCGGTGAGAAGACCGGCAATCTCATCTTCGGTGTCCGAATCAAATTTGTCGGCGCCGACAACCGGACTTACGACGACGACTGTGGGGTCCTTCCCAACCCATTGAGCGACGTCGGGGACCTCTACCCGGGCGGCACAGCAAAGGGCAACGTGTGTGTCGCCGTCCCGAGCGGAGCAGACGGTTTATGGACGTTAACCACCGGCATCGGAGACCCTGCGTTCTTCAAGGCAAACTAGGGGTCTGTAGAGCGAATTCTGCTAAGCCGATTCACGGTCACCGCAGCGTACGCCAGTGCCGATTCGGTCGCGACGAGCCGGTTGAGCAGCTGGTAGTAGCGCACCGGCGACAGGCCCAGCGCGCGGATCGCGTCCTCCTTCTCCCCGGCGGTCAACCAGAAGCTTTGCTCCACGTCGAGGATCGCTTGCTGCTGTGGGGTCAGGGGATCCATAGCCAGTCTCCGTCCAGGTGGTGCTCGATCTCGGCGACTTCGACCGGGTCCAGGGTGTCCATGCGGGTCCGCAGTGTGGGTTCATCAACCCACAGCTGCTCGGCGAGCTCGATCGGGTTCCGTGTCCACCGCAGCCCGGCAACGAGTGCCGGTAAGGCGATGAGCCGGCGCGCGGTGATTTCGTCGACGATCTGTTCCTCGCGTGCGGCCGCTGCCGGGTCGGTTGGTACGGGTCCGCGCTCGCGGTGCACCAATTCGTGCGTGAGCGTGCACCTGCGCTCAGCCTGGGTCAGTGTCGAGCACAACCAGATCCGGGCACCGTGCTGCATGCCCATCAGATGCTCGGGGAGTTGGTAGCGGCAGGAGACGTCGACCTCAGCGTGGTCGTTGCGCAGGATCCGCCATGGATGCCATCTCGCCTCAGCTGTCATGGAGCGGACGCTAGGCGGTCAGTCCGACACAAATGGGTCTGACCAGGAACTACACCATTGTAACTAAGAAGCCGTCTTCAGGCCGTGAACGGTCCAGAGAGCGGGCGGGAAGGACTGACCTCGGGATGCCTCCCGCACCTTAGTCGCAAGCTCGCCCGGCTTCGGAGGGTCAGCTGGGATGGGTACGTCTAACGACGGCGACTGGCGCGATCGCAGGTACCGCGTAACGCGCTGGGCTGGTGACAAGATCCACCAGAGCGTGGAGCCGTGCACGAAGTACCTGGCGATCGAGTGGTCGAGTTCCGCCTCGGCTTCCTGCAATCGCCGCCTTCCACCTTCAGTTCCGAGGAAAGATCCAACGCGCGATGCTGCCTTCTCCTGTGCGCGTTGGTGTGGATCGATACCAGCCTCCCGCATCCCCGTCCACACGGCGCATGCAACCGACAACGACAACTCCCGCGAGTGATCCGCCAAGAAGTCGCAGTACTTGAGCACGTCCTGAGCTCGGGGGTCGTCTTTGCTGATGTCACCGGAGAGGATGCCATCCATCACGCGATCTCGAATCCGGAGAGCCTCGTACTCCACTCGAGCACGAGCGACTGCCGGCCGTCCCCACAGCAGCGCGAACCAGCCTGCTGCCAGGGGTAGCAAGAAGCCCAGGAAGAGCACTACTGCGGTACTCATCGTTTGCCTCTCTTCATCTGACCATCATGCCCGAAATGCCCGTGTTTGTAATCAGTAAATCGGTAACGACCGTGATATTATGCCCGGCCCTCAATCTTTGGCCGGCTTTTGCCTGGTCAGGGGCACTTGTCGTTCGAGGGCTTCGTTGCGGCGGCGGAGACTCTCATTCTCTTCTCCCAGTATCACCATTCTCGGCTCCAGTTCATTGAGCCGGGCCCTGGCGTGCCGCGCCTTCTTCTTCTGCTGGTAACCCCAGGCTCCGGTCACGCCGTTGGTGATGGTCAGGGCAATGGTGAGGGTGATGGCAACGGTCACGTTGACCGCTGTCGTCTTGCCTGCAAGGACAGCCGCGAGCGGCCATACCGCAAGGATGGACAAGGGCACCGAGACGCCTAAGATCCCCGCCTTCACCATCGACACGATGGATCGCCACTTCGTGATGGCAATCTTCTCCGCCGACTCCGAGCCAGGCTTCGGCTTCGGCGGCGGCGTGCGCTTCGATTTCCCCGACATCCGTCTATTCCCTCATCCCCAGCTCGTTCCATGGGCCGATTTGGCTCTGGCGGCCCCGCGATCTGGCCAAATCAGGCTCCGTCCGGGGGCTCGCCTTGATCGCTCTTGCCTTTGAGGTAGCCGGTCGGAGTAGAGCGCGCGGCGTCTCGGAACTCCAGAGGCGGCGCTTCGTCCACGGGACTGTTGTCCGGCCTGTAGGCCTTATCGGGATCGCGAGACCGCAGAATCGTCCGAGCGGCGGCGAGCGCCGCTTCGTCGCTCGCGCCCGGTTCGAAGGCGCAGACGATTTCGTATGTCTCGCGCGGAATGGATTTCGACTCCTCGTGGGTGACCACGCGAAGTCCCCCTTTGTCCGGGCCCGTCAGCGACAGGATCACCATCGGGCGGGGGCTGCGCTGCGGGGGATCATCGTCTTCGTCAAATCCCGGAAGCACTTGGTTCTCATGCAGGCCCTGTTTCGCCAGGTTGGCACGGCGAACATCACGCTTCATCTGTCTCAGTCGGGCGACGTCGCCGCCGAAAGCTTCCAGAACCGCCTCGTGGACGGCGTCCGTCAATTCCTCGGCCGCGTTGATCAGGCCGCCGACCTCGTCGAGGTACGTCTCAATGTCGCTCGGATCGTCGTCGGGCTCCGGGGCGAATGCAGGTATCGCGGCATCGACATCGTCGGCCCGAAAGGAAAGGTTTACCCACGCGGCCAGCCGCTCTGAGCGATCGGCCCTCGCGACGCGTTGACGCTCGCCGGCGGTTGGCGCCCACTCCGCGCGCAGGGAGGCTAGCGCCTCGGACTCCTTCACCATCAACCCGGCGTCCTCGCGGTAGTGCGATGTCCGCGTCGGTGTCGGATCCCCACCTCGGAGGACTTCGTCGATGCTCCCGGTCAGCCACTGAAGTGCTGACTCCAGGGCTGCTCCGGTCCCGTCCCGAAAGTCGGAGTGTTTGCCACCTTCGATGAGCCTGAGCGTCGCGGTCGACGGGCCGCCTAGCTCCTGCACATCAACCTGGGTCAGCCTCAGCGACTTTCTGCGCGCACGAACTAGGCGTCCCAGGCGCTGGGCAGGGGTCTCATTTGTCATGTCGTGAAGCCTTCCAGCCACCACCGCGACAGGTCCAGTGAAGTCATGACAAGTCTAGCGCCAGCTCAGCGACGGTTTCGATAGTTACACACTTGTCGTTTTGCACCTCAGAAACTAAATCGGCGATTGTATTGCGATTCGAGCGATGGTTGTCTAGGGTTGTCGCTATGCCAGCGATAGAACCGCTAGGACCGATGGTTCGGATCAAAGATGTTCGGATAGGCCTCGGCCTGAGTCAGGTGCAGTTGGCCGACCGGATCGCCGAACTGGGTGTGGAAATCACTGACGCAGGAATCTCCAACGTCGAGAACGGCAACAAAAAGGCCAGCGACCGGTTG
Source organism: Mycobacterium sp. BK086 (assembly GCA_004362315.1). Classification (GTDB taxonomy): domain Bacteria; phylum Actinomycetota; class Actinomycetes; order Mycobacteriales; family Mycobacteriaceae; genus Mycobacterium. The sequence continues at coordinate 1,376,952 of SNWL01000003.1, read as the reverse complement.
CTGATCGCGTGGGCCAAGGCGCTCGGGATTGAGCCACTGAACGTGTGGCACGGGCCGCTGCGCCCCCCGGTGCAGCCGGCCACACCACCGCGGCGCGGGAAGTCGGTTGCCTGATGTCCGCAGACCTGACACTTCCGGATGCCCGCGCAGAGCGCGACGCGCTCGCTGGCCGCACCGACGTGCTCGACAAGGTGGGTGTTCTTCGATGCCTGCCCGACGACATGCACGCGACCACGGAGATGGTTGCCGAGTTTTACGAGACGTCTGTCGAAGCGATTCGGCAAGCGGTGAAGCGGAATCGCGACGAGCTCGACGATGACGGCTATCAGGTGCTCGGCAGGCTCGAAGTCAGTGACAAGTTGTCACTGACTCCCGACGAGTTGGGGATGCCGCGTAACGCAGGATCAATCGGGCTGTACCCTCGGCGCGCCGTCCTGCGGCTGGGGATGGTGCTCCGTGACTCTCCGGTCGCACGCCAGACCCGTGACTACCTCCTCGACGCCGAGCAGGTCTCACCCGTCCGGGAACTCACCGAGGACGAGAAGCTATTCGAGGCCTTCCAGATCCTCCGGACCCGAACCGAGCGGCTCGCCATGGAAAACCAGCAGCAGGCGGACAAGATCGCGCTCGACGCCCCAAGGTCAATTACTTCGAGGTCTACGTCGCCGACACCGACTGCCTCAAAGTCCGCACCGTCGCCGCGAACAACAACGTTGGTGAAGAGTGGCTGCGGGACCTCCTTATCGACAAGGGATGGATCTACGTCGAAACGGAGCGTCGCTACTCGGAATCGAAGGGCTGCGTCGAAATCCGCCGACGCTACTCGGCCTACGCGCACAAACGTTCGTACTTCAAGCCGATCGAGACGCACGAAGCACCCCGATTCAAGGGTGAGGTCATGCACACCCTGAAGATCACCCCGCACGGTGCTGAAGCGGTCGCGCGCTTGATCGCCCGCGAGGTGGCCGCCTGATGCGCGCGGACGACGCACTGAAATACGCTGCGGCGCGGCTACACTCCTGCACGGACTGGGCGATTGACTCCATCGGTGGATCCGACGCCTGCCACGGCCACGAAGATGAGTGCGGCGCGATAGCCGACATCGTGGCTGAGATCAACGGCCTCGCTGCCGAATTCGGGGACCGCGGTACCTACTCTGATGGCCGAAAAGTCAAGACCGGTGCCTGGATCGACAACAGCATCCGAACTGAGCATGTGTGGCACCCCGACCCCGCTCAAGAAAAGCCGTTGTCGTGGCGGGGCAATCTACTCTCCGATCCCGGCAGTCCTTGCCCAGGCGTCTACGAAGTAACCACTGACCCGGCAACGCAGGACATTCACGTCCGGGTGGTGAGAACGGTATGAAGCGCTCCCATTCGCTCGAAGAGGTTGCGGCGGCTCATCTTCCGCCGGAATGGACCGACAGTGTTCGGTGGCTGCGTCGGCGTCTCAACAGCGGCGAGCTGACCGGGTTCAAGGTTGGCCGTTCGTGGCGGATGACCGACGAGGACGTCGAGAACCTGACACGCCGGTGGCGCAACGCGGAGCCGACAACGCCGGCCGAGGTCCCCGCGGCCCCGCTGGTCGACTCCGAAGATCTGACGTTCTGGGAGGGGTTGTCGGAGGGGTCGCGTCGGCGGTTGAGGTCGGCGTCATGACGGTCCAGTTGTTCGCTTTGACTGCGGCGTTCGGCTTCAGTTGGGCGGCGAAGGGCTGGTGGGTCCGGGAGGATCGGCGTTTCGCTGAGCGTGTCCAGGCCGAGCTGGATGCTGCGCCGCGGGTGCCGGTCGGAGTGTCGGCTGCGGACGTCGACGGGAACCGCTGGTGACCGCGCGTCGGGTGTTCGACGCCGCCGTCGAGCTTCTGGGCCGCATGGCTGACTCGCTCGTGGAGCTGTTCTGGCCGCTGGATGCCCGGGCGAAGTCGTTCCTGACGATGGGCGGCGCCGACCGGTTGGCGGCGGCCGAGGAGCGCGCCGAGGTCCTTGAGCCGTGGCACGGCACCGGGCCTGCCGAATGGCTTGCCCCGCCCCCTGGATCGTCCGCTCCCGCTCACGAGCAGGTTGCAGCGGGCTGTCCCGGGCCCGACACCGCTGACGGCATCAGCGTGGGCCCGGGACGTTCGTCTTCTGAATCGTCCGCGGAGTGCCGGGAGGTCTGCGCGGATGTTGCCCCGGGTCCGGTGTCACCCCCCAACCAGGCACCGGACCCGGGGCGCCCCAACCTGATTGACGACATCGCCCGTGTCCTGGCGGACGAGTTCGCGCGCACCGCATTGGTGCCCAAGCTGGGGCCTACCGCGTCTGGTGAGGGCTTCTTTGACGAGTTCCTCGACGACGACGGCCGTGAGATCTACCGGGGCTACGCCTGGAATCTGTTGGGCAGCTTCAACATCTCCCGCAAGTAGACGGTCCGCCGCTCGGGCATGAGCGACGGACCAGTTCGACAACGGAATACACAACTAGGAAGGAATCCCGATGTCAGTGGCAAGTCTAGTCGCCAAACGTCCGTACGACCTGATCCCTGGTGTCACCGCCGATGGGGAGCGTGTCGTCGAGCTGAAGTTCGCAGGTATCGGCATCGCGTTCGCGGTCGAGAGCAAGCCGCTCGGCTTCTGGACCGTGATGGTCGCGCGTGACGCCACGCCCTCCGATGTCGACACCGGTGAGGGCGGATTCACCGTCCTGGACCGCGGCGGTGCTGTCGCAGCACTGGAGTCGATGGCCGGTTTGTACCTCTCGGGCTTCCAGGTGGTGGCACTGTGACCGGGAAACCTCAAGTCTCACTTGGCGCCCCGCTCACCGCCGACCAAGTCGCGGAAGTCCAGCGCGTCGGGGCCGACTGGTTCGAACTCGGACTCTCCACGGAGCGCTGCGCCCGGACGGCGGCCGAGGCCGCCGTCCGGGCCGCGTATCGCGCGGCCGGTATCGAGGAACCTCGCGTCATCGTGTGGATGGATTCCCCGATGGGGGGCGTCTTCGCCGCTGCCGCCATCAAAGAACTTGGGCGGGGTCAGCTCGGGGATCAGCTCGGGGATCAGCTCGGGGATCAGCTCAGGGGTCAGCTCGGGGATCAGCTCAGGGGTCAGCTCAGGGGTCAGCTCAGGGGTCAGCTCGGGGATCAGCTCGGGGGTCAGCTCGGGGGTCAGCTCGGGGGTCAGCTCGGGGATCAGCTCAGGGGTCAGCTCTGGGATCAGCTCGGAATGGAGCTGTCGCTGTGGTGGGACGCGTACTGGTTGGCGTACTACACCTGCGCGCTTCCCCTTGCGGGGCTGGAGAATTCGCCGCAGCTTGACGCTCTAGCAGAGGCGTGCCGACAGCTCGGGTGGTGGTGGCCGATGAAGGGCGCAGCGGTCTTGACCGATCGGCCCACGGTGCTGTCGCGCGACCAGCAGGGCCGTCTGCACAGCGCGACCGGGCCTGCCCTGCTGTTCGCGGACGGCTACAGCTATCACGCGTGGCATGGCACGCGCGTTCCGGCTGATCTGATCGAAACCAACTGGGGTGCCGACAAGATCATGGCGAACGACAACACCGAAATCCGGCGGTGTGCGATCGAAAAGATGGGCTGGCCAGAGTTCATCGCAACGTCAGGGTTCAAACACGTTGACACCTGCGACGATCCGGCGAACCCCGGCCAGGTGCTGGAGCTGTACGACATCCCAAGCAAGGTTCTCGATCTACCCGTTCGTGCCCTGGTCGCGACGAACGCCACCGTTGAGCGGGATGGAACCCGCCACACCTTCGGTTTGACGATCCCCACGGATTGCAAGACCGCGCTGGAAGCTGCCGCCTGGACGTTCGACGTCCCGGTGTCGGAATACAAGGAACTGGCCCGCGCAACCTAGCCGGGTCGAAAACAGTAAGGGAGAGAATCGATATGGCAACAACGACTCAGCTGATCGAGGCCACCGGTGTGCATGTGGTCACCGATCAGGACTTCGATCTGGATATCCCGGTGAAGTCAGGGATGCAGCGTCAGGGTGACGTGCTGGTGCGGCCCGCCGCGGTGAGGGCGCAGACCGCGGTCCCGGCTGCGGGCACGCCGGTGGTGCGCGGCGAATCGGGTGGCAACACCCATGCCATCTATGCCGCTGACGGGCCGGTGTACTGCGATGTGCAGCCCGCCTCGACGCGGGACCTTCGGGTGGCCACCCTGTCCGTCCCTGAGGGCTCTGAGGCCTACCTGGCGCATCCGGAGCACGGCTACATGGGCATTGCCCCCGGTGATTACGAGATCCGCCGGCAGCGCGAGCAGGCCGAGCAGCAGCGGATGGTCGCCGACTGATGCCCGACACCCTGCATTTCGTTGCGGTCGTCGTCGCTGAAGCGATCGTGGCGGGTCTCGCGGCCTTCCCGATCGCTGTCGGCATCGTCTGGGCGCGGGCTCGTCTTCAGAAGCGGCGCTGAGCTGGTCGTGGACCGTTCGTAATCACCTGACACAGAAAGAGACACATGGACATGGACACCACCCTGGACGACGCCAAAGACGACGACCACGCTGTCGTGTACGTCGACTTGATCGAGGACCAGCCGGTGACGCGCGCGGAGTTCGATGAACGGAATGCGCTCACCGAGGATGAGGGCGACGAGGCTTACGCCCACTACCTCAACGACTTTCAGCCGTTCCGCTGGCATGCCGAGAACGCCGGCAACCACGAGATCCTCAGCCACGGCGAACGCTACTTCAACGAGGCCGACGCCTTGGCGAACATCGGCCAGCAGTTCGGCATCTCCACCATGGTGTACCTGCGGCGCGCCGAGCACGGTGATCAGCTGATCCGCTCGGCGTACCCGAACCACCTGGGCGACATCATCGAGATCGGTCCGGCCTGTTTCGCTCAGGCCGACGGCACGGTGCTGAACTGGCGCGGCCAGAACTACGTTCCCCAGGATCCGGCGATGGCCGCCGCCGCGACGTCGCTGGCCGTCCTCGGCGCCACGGCCCGCGTTCTGGGCCTCGGTGAGGAAGTCCTGGCCGACGATACCGACGAGGCCACCAGGAAGGCTGTGGCGGCTGACGCGGTGGCGTTCCTCAAGCAGCTGGCCGGTATCGAGTGAGCAAGCAGATCCCGAAACGGGTGCGCGCCGACCTGCGTGAGCGCGCCCAGGAGTGCTGCGAGATCTGCGGCGCCCCTCACGCGACGAACGCCCATCATCGCCGGAATCAGTCGCAGGGCGGCCTGGATGTGCTGTCGAACCTGATGTTGGCGTGCGGATCCGGCACGACAGGGTGTCACGGGAAGATCACCGCGAACCCGGACTGGGCCGCGGAGATGGGCTACACCGTCAAGGGCAAGGTCATCGAGCCGGCCGACGTCGAGGTGTGGCGCTTCGACATCACCCAGGGTGTCCGGGTGTTGGTGAAGCTCACCGATGACGGCGAGATCATCCCGCAGGCGGCAGCATGACCGACATTCAGGCTGCCCGCACGGCAGCGACACGGTTCTTCTGGGTGTGGCTGATCGCGGCCACCGCCGCCTCGGTGGCCGGCAACGTGGGCCACGCACTTCTCACCCCGCACGCCGGATCACCCGCTATCGCAGCGTCGATGGCGATCACCCTCCCGATCGTCATGCTGTTCGCCACACACGGCGTGCACGTCCTCGTGCAGGCCCGAATCGGCGGCGCTCCGTACTACGCAGCGCTGTGCACTACCGCCGCGCTGGCGCTGGCCGCGTTCATCCTGTCGTTCAGTGCGCTGCGGGATCTCGCGATCCGGTGGGGCGGCTGGAGCACACAAATCGCCTGGCTGTGGCCCCTAGCCATCGATCTGGGCATCGCCGGGAGCACCCTGTCCCTGCTGGCGCTCAGCAGTGCACAACGCCACGTGGAGCCCATGCTCAGCGATGCGCACCCCGGCGCGCCCGTCAGCGTCCAGGTGCACACCGAGGTTCACGCCGCCGCGTCGGCCGGCGCTGACGAGCGCACCGCAGCGCGCGTATCAGTCGCCGAGCTGGTCGCCCGACTCGATGACGAGATCACCACCGACGAAGCCAAGTTCCTCCCCGCGGCCGAACACGTCATTGAGGTGGTCGGCATCAACATCGACCGCGTCAAGGTCGCCCGCGTCCTCTACGCCAACAGCCAGGGCACCGCGCCGAGCACTATCGCCCGCGAACTCGGCGTCGGCTTCACCACCGTCAAACGAATCCTCGGAGGTGAGTCGTGAGCGGCAACATGTACGTGACGACGCTGCGGGTCGATGAGATCTTCGCCGACCCCACCTATCAACGGATCCTGGACGTCGCGCGCGCCCGGAAGATGGCCGGCACGTGGGACCGCAGGTTGGCCGGCATCATCGAGGTTTCTGACCGCGGTGATGGGATAAGCCCCCGCTACGCGGTGGTGGATGGGCAGCACCGGTGGGCGGCAGCGGGCTTTCTGGTGGACCCCCCCCAGTTGGTCGTCAATGTGCACGAGGGGCTTTCGGTCACCGACGAAGCGGAGTTGTTCGACAAGCTGAACCGCAACCGCAAGCAGACCGGCACCTGGGATCACTGGAAGGCACGCAGGGTGTCGGGGGACACCGCGGTGACCGACATCGAGCGGGTCGTCACTCGTCTCGGGCTCGAGGTCGACATGTCGCCGTGTGATTACCGGATCTCGTGTGTGTCCACGCTGGAGAAGGTCGTCAAGCTCGGCGGCCTGGATCTGTTGGCGCAGACCCTAAACCTGATCGTCGAGGTGTGGGGTGGTCGTCGGGATGGTTTGGACGCCGCGGTGATTCACGGTGTGGCTCTGGTGTTGTGGTACCTGCACGATCCGATCGATCTGAAGCGTCTCGGCGACGTGATGCTGTCGGTGAATCCGCGACAGCTGAAGTCGAACGCCCACCAGCTGCGGGAGATCACCGCCGGCTCGGGCCCGGTGCGCACGGCGATCGCGGTGATGACGCTGTACAACAAGACACCGGGCCGTCGAATTCTGGTGTCCAACAACACGTTCACCGGTAAGCGTCGGGAATCGGCCGCGTGAAGCCGCTGACTTGGCTCATCGGTGCGTGCTGCGGCGATTGCGAGATGCGGCCGTGCGTGTGCCCGTGGTCTGACGACTACGACGATCTGTGGATCCCCGGCCTGGCCGACTATGACGATGTCTGCGCCGTCCATCACCGCGAGATCCGCGAGGTGGCGTGATGAAGCCGATGTCACCGGTGAAGGCTGCCGAACAGCTGTTGAAGAGCCTTGCGGGCGAAGAGGGCAACGGGACTGATCTGTGGACCCCGGTGCAGGCCTACCGCCGCGCCTATTCGGACGCCGCTGATGAGGGCGACCAGTTGCACCTCGATCTCGTCCAGGCCGCCGCCGCGGTCCTCCGAGCGGTGGGAAGGCTGCCATGAAACCGTTCTTCGACGACGGCCAGGTCACCCTTTACCACGGCGACGCGCTCGATGTTGGCGCCAAACTGCCAGACGGCGCGGTGGATTCCATCGTCACTTCGCCGCCATACTTCGGGCTCCGCGACTACGGTGTGGAACCAACGAGTTGGCCCGACCTGCGGTATTCGCCGGTGTTCGGCGCCCCGCCGGTGGCCGTTCCCGCAATGACGTGCTGCCTTGGCTTGGAGCCAGATCCAATCGCCTATGTCGGGCACCTTCGTCTGCTCTTCACCGAGCTGCGCCGCGTCCTGGCCGATGACGGCACGCTCTGGATCAACCTCGGCGACAGCTACGCCGGAAGCTGGGGCAACCAGGGCCACGACGACGATCGCGACGACATGAACGCCGCCCGCCGTCGCGGCGGTGCCTACCGCTCCGGCACTCATCTGGGATCGATCCGCCCAGGAACCCCTCCCGCGAAGAATCTGATGGGCATCCCGTGGCGGGTCGCACTCGCCCTCCAGGATGACGGCTGGATTCTGCGCAACGCGATCGTGTGGCACAAGCCGAACGCGATGCCTGAGAGCATCACCGACCGTCTGTCTGGTCGCTACGAGAATGTCTTCCTGTTCTCCAAGCAGCCCCGCTACGGGTTTGATCTCGACGCTGTACGAGTCGAATACAGCGGCGACCGGACGCCCTCGCGCACCGCGCGTTCCGGGGCAACCAACAAGGAGAACAGCATCGCCACACCGTGGCGCGCGGATCGGGCTGTGCCAGCGTCGCTGTCGTTCAACCGCGAGACGAAAGAGGCCGATGTTCCCGGCCAGTCTGCCCGCCAGCACCGCGAACGGCCAGACCCTACAGAGGAGTCGTTGACGCGGGGCCGCAATCCGGGCGACGTGTGGGTGGTTCCGACTCAGCCGTTCACCGCAGCGCATTTCGCTGTGATGCCGTTGGCGCTGGCTCAGCATTGCGTCGTGGCTGGCTGTAAGCCGGGCGGAACAGTCCTCGACCCGTTCAGCGGTTCAGGCACAACAGGTTTGGCCGCACAACGCAGCGGCCGCCGATACATCGGCATCGATATCAACAGCGAGTATCTGGATTTGTCGCTGCGTCACCCGAAGCGGTTGCGTGATGCGGCATTGGATTTCGGAGAGGTGGACGCATTGTGACTAGCCGCGCGCCGAGACGAAAGGCCATCGCTAGTAGACGGGCAGGTCTTCAGGGTGGACGTCTTCTCATCGGGGACCTGATCCGAATCGTGGAAGATGCTGCGCTTTTCGCCAGCCGCGACACCACGCTGCCGATGATCAACGCGATCCACCTGGAGTCGACTAGCACCAGGATTATCGCCGTCGCGACGGACCGCTTCGTTCTGGGATCCGCGGCCGCCCATTACCTGGAGGGTGCGAGTGGCGCCGAGTTCTCGGTGTCGTTGACACTCAACCAGGCCAAGCTGGTTGCGGCTGTTGCGAAGGCGTGCAGGGCATCAATGCTCTATGCGACCGTCGTGAACAGGGAGACACAGGTGACGTTCGAGTTCGCCACCGGTGAATCACTGACGCTCCCAAAGCAGCTGGAGGAGCACACTTTTCCTGAGTGGCGCAAGATCGTTGAGGAACGTGCAGCCGATATCGAGGGATCAGTCCAGGTCATCGGTTTCGATCCGAAACTGATCGCCCGGTTCGCGAAGGTCAAGAACGCACGCCAGATGGCAATCAAGCTCTCCAGTCCGAACAAGGGCGCACTGGTGTCTATCGGCGATCAGTTCGTCGGTGTCGTAATGCCGGTCCGGTTCAGCGGCGACACCAATGTCAGCTGGACGCGGGACTGGCTGGAGAGGCCAACGCCGCCGGCCGCTGAGACCGCAAAGAAGGCCGTACCCGCGAAGAAGGCGCCAGCAAAGGCTGCCCCCCGCGCCCGAAAGAAGGTCTCGTGAGTCGTCATGTCGCGGAGCAGGACCGGGAGTGCCCGTTCGTTACCCGCAACACGTGGGCCGTCTTCAAGGTGGGCGCTCTGTGGCGGGTTCTTCGGCCGTCCCGGGCCTGGGCTTGTCACGAGCAGGACGCGTGCGCGGGCGACTTCCCGAGCCACGCTGAGGCGCTGCGGTGGGCCACCGATCCCGCAGTGAGGGAGGCGTGGCTTGACCGTCCGGACAGCAAGTTCCACCCGACGGGCATCGACCGGGATATCTGGATCGAGGGTCTGAATGCCCAGTGTGTCGCCGACCAGCCCCGGGGCTTCAGCCTGTTCGGACCGGTCAAGGACGCTGCCTGATGGGCTGGTCGGTCGGCTACGACAGCAACTGGAATCGGGATGTCGGGTACGGGGTCCCGGCTCAGTGTGATCACCCCGACTGCGGCGCCGAGATCAACCGCGGCCTGGCCTACGTGTGTGGCAACGACGTCTACGGCGGTGACCGGGGCTGCGGCCTGTTCTTCTGCTATGACCATTTGACGGCGGGCACCCAGCTCTGCGACCGCTGCGCTACCGAGCGGGAGCCCTTCGAACCGACACTCGATGCCGACGAGTGGATCAACCACAAGCTGACGGACCCGAGCTGGGATAGGTGGCGCACCGAATGCGCGGAGCAGCTCTATGCGACCCAACGTCAACGGGTCTTCAAAGCCGCGCTGGAGATCTACCAGCCGGACGGCGTGAAGATCTGGCTCGACGCGGAAAACCGGATGCTGGAAGGCAAGTCACCAGCCGATCTGATCCGGTCGGGCGACGTCGACCGCGTCTTGGCCCTCGTCGACTTCCTGGCCGAAGGGAACTTCGCGTGACCGAAACCGTCAAGCCCGCAGCGCCGTCCAACGCCTCGGATCTGATCTCCACCCTGCTGCACCGCGCGCCCAGGACCGCGATGACGTTGGCGGCTGGTCAGTTGGCGTGGCCGGCGGCGAAGGCGTTGCGCGACAAGGTTCGTGAGCGCACCACGTACACGGTGAAGGTGTCGGCGACGGATGAGATTTACGACGAGTTGCATGAGTGGGTGTTGGGGTTGTTGCCGCCGCAGCGGCATCACGCGTTGGTGGCGTGGACGGCGAAGCGCAGCGACAACCACATGCCGGCGTCTGACAGCCCGGTCAAGACTCCACCGCGGCTGCGGCTGCGTTATGACGGCTCTCGTGAGCAGGTCGTCACGATCGCGGGTCACAGGATCCGGGTTGTGGTGTACACGGGGGAGACCTCGGGGAAGAGCGAACGGCTTTGGAAGCCAGCGGAGATCGAGTTCACCGCCAGCTCGTTGGCGGCACAGCAGGCGTTGCTCGGTGAGATCAGCCAGGTGGCGCGGCGTAGCCATGAGTCGAAACGCACACCTGTGTTCCGGATGCTCAATCAGTGGGGGGATTGGCAGCGGCTGGATGATCTGCCTGTCCGGGACCTCGACAGTGTGATTCTGCCGCCGGGGCAGCTGGAGCGCCTGGTCGCCGACGTCGGGACCTTCCTCGACAAAGAGGACGAGTACACCCGTCGCTGCATCCCGTGGCATCGCGGCCACCTCTATGAGGGCCCACCCGGGACGGGTAAGACGTCGGTGGCCCGGGCGATCGCCTCCCATTTCGGCTTGGACATCTGGTATCTGCCGCTCGGTGATGTCCGCAAGGACTGCGACCTGCTGGCCGTGATCAACCGGATCAGCCCACGCTCGATGCTGCTGATGGAGGACGTCGACGTGTTCCATGCCGCCACGCAGCGCGACGACGAGGACGGCGGCGTCACCTTAGCGGGCCATGAGGCGCGCCACCTGGCGGCTGTCGGCGTTGTCGAAATGCTCGACGACATCGATACGTCCAGCCCGGGTCACTGCCTCGTCGATCACATGCGCCGCGTTGGAAGTCAGGACCGTGAACAGCCCATGGGGAGTTGCGATTCCGTCGAGTGCGTTCAGGAGGCCAGACAATGGTACGGCCGCCCGGTGTCCGCCGACCCGGATATCACCGGCGTCTCGCCAGCAGCGGTCACAGAGGCCTGCAAACGCCACGAGGAGCCATCGGCAGCGCTCGCCGCGCTGCGCGCCCAGCAGGGGGTGGCGTGATGACACCTAACCCGCTTTTCAAGACACCGTCACCGGCGTGGGTGGCGGAGACCGATCAGTACCGGGCGGAAGCCGCCGAGCGTCTCGGCAAGTTGATCGAGGTCTACCAGGAACTGCTGTCCGACAACGTCGGTATGCCCGCGCTCACGGCCCGGGCGTTCGCGGTGATGGTCCAGCTAATCATCGAGGCTGTCGACCCGAATGACGAGCTGAGCCCTGCTGACGGTAATCGGCTCGTCGAGGTGGCTGAGACGTTGGTCTCGGCGATCGAGAAGTTGGCTGCTCGGTGAGCGCCACCTTGGACCTCCGGGCGCTACTTCAGCGCCACTACATCAAGCCTGGGATTGATCTGCCGGGTGGCGTGTTCCTGCCTGAGGTGGGCTGGAATGGGTGCGCCGGAGGCGGGTGCGACGCGATTTACGTGGGCTTCACGTCGGCCAGCGGTCGCCTGTTAGTGGGGCATGAGCTGAAAGTCAGTCGCTCTGACTGGCTTTCGGAGTTGAATAAGCCGGGGAAGGCTGATCGCTGGGCCGATCAGTGCCACGAGTGGTGGCTGGTGGTTTCTGATCCGGCGATCGTGCACGACGGGGAACTTCCCGCGGGGTGGGGGCTGTTGGTGCCCGGCCCGTCGAAGACCCGGATGCGGGCACTCGTCAAGGCCACGCGTAAACCGGAGGGCCATACACCGTCGTGGGATGCCGTGCGGTCGGTGATGGCGCGCTGGGACACCCTACGGGCTCAGGCCATCGCCGATGCCAAAGAGCAGGCGCGCCAAGCGGCCACGGCAGAGGTAGAGGATCGCGTTCAACTTCGGATGAAGGTCGAGCTCGCCCAGGCCGAGAGTGACGGTCGGGTACTGGGCGCCACTCGCGAGCGGCTACAGGCTTTGCAGAAGGCGCTGGGCCACAACATCGTGTGGGACGACCAGCGGCCCGGCTTCATCAACCACACGACGTTGGGTGAGATCGAGCAGATCCGCGCGGTGCTCGACGAGGTCACATCCGCGAAGGCCGCGGCGCGGCGATTGACGTCCCAGACGGGCTGGCCGGTGCGGAATCAGCTGGACGCACTGGAGAACGCCATTACTGGGATGCGGGCGGCCTTAGCAAAGCTGGAGGGTGATCCTGCCCATGTCTGACTCTCCGATGTGGCTTCCCTACCCACGAGCGGTGCTCGTGGGCATGGGGCGCTGCCCGGATTGCGGCTGCCACGTCGAGACGCAGGGCCATAAGGACAACTGCCCGACCCTGGTGGTGGCTGATGGGGCGTAGGAATCCGATTCACGTGATTGGTGATTCGCCGCGTCAGCGGTTCACCGTGTTGTGCCATGACCTGATCAGGGCGGGCGCCCACGATAAGGCGCTGGGCTCGGATGGGTTTGTGGTGATGGCGTATCTGCTGTCGTGGGGTGTGCACCCGCACAACCGGGTGTGGGAGACGTCGGCTTCGGAGATCTCCAGGCAGCTCGGGTGGGGTTCGAACCGGGAGCGGGCACGTAGGGCTCTGGTGGCTGCGGAGAAGGACGGCCGGCTGATCAAGCGGCATTACTTCCGGGATGGGGCGTTGGTGGAGCGTCGGCATCAGTACGTGGTGTGTGCGGGTGGTCGGAAGTTTGAGCCTGAGGAGTTGTTGACGTATTCGCAGCCGATCGTTCTGGATTCGAATTCGGGGGGTGCGGAGTGAATTTTCTTGCACCGCAGGCGTGCAACATCAACACGCCAATCTTGCACGCTTCCCGTGCAACATGGCTGACCGGATCTTGCACGCTTCCCGTGCATGATGGCCGCCGCGATGTTGCACGTTTTTTTGTGCAACATCAGACCCTCGAATCTTGCACGGCCAGCGTGCAACTCACCTTGCACCCCCGTACGTGCAACACCGTAGAACAGTTACCCAAGAACAGAACCCGTCATGCACTGCGTGCAAGACGGACCAAAAACCTCTACCGCAACCTGACTACCGGGTTACGCAAATCGGGGACTTCTCCGCAACCCACTGACCGCGCGCGCGGAGACGAGGTGCGCCATGCCTGAGGATCGCGGAACGATGGGCCACGCCAAGGCATTCCCGACGGTGCTGCGCGGTCAGGCGTTGGTGGCGTCGGGGTTGGAGATCAACGTCGTTGAGGAGCCGTGGGTTCGGGATGCGTTGTGCAGCGAGACGGATCCGGAAGCGTTCTTCCCGATACCCGGTGGTAGCACCAGGGAGGCGAAGCGGATCTGTCTGCGGTGTGTCGTGCGTGATGACTGCCTGGAGTACGCGCTGGCTCATGATGAGCGGTTCGGGGTGTGGGGCGGCATGTCGGAGCGTGAGCGCCGCCGGATGAAGCGCAAGCTGCGCGGGGGTGCAGCGTGAGCGACTGGCAGCTCGACCCGGATTACAACGCTATCTGGCGGTGCTTTGACCACGTGCCTGTCGAGTCCACGCCTGCGGCGGCGGTGATGCAGCTCGTCGAGCCGGCGAGTGGTGGAGCCTGGCCGCCCGTGCTGGCGAATCTGTGGGAGCACGACCAGTTTTCGATGCTGGTCCTGATGGCTGCGGTGATCGCTGACGGTATCCAGGAGCCGATCATCGTCGGGAACGACGGCGAACTGTGGGATGGTCACCACCGTTTGGCGGTCGCCCTGGCGCTCGGCATCGATGTCCCGACCCGGGTTATTCCGCAGGGTGGCCCGATCCTCAGCCACGACTTCCTGCCTGTTGCTGGACATCCCGATGACGACGAGTGCACCTACCGCCGCGACGGCACCGACGCGACGCACTGCGGTGAGCCGAGACGGGAGCACACGGCATGAGCTTCGAGGCCCGCTATGCCGGCGACTGCGCCGCTGACAGCTGCAACTACGGCGACGGCCGGATCCGCCCGGGTGATGACGTCGAGTACGTCGATGAGGAGCTGATGCACCGGGAGTGCGCCAAGAGCGTGCGCCGCGGTGATCCGCCGCTGTGCCGGGAGTGCTTCACCCATCACCGCGGGGAGTGCGCGTGACGACGGAGCCGTATGAGGAGATCGTGGGCCGCGCTCAGAGCCTCGATGCGTCTGATCCGTACGTGGAGACGGGTGCGTTGAAGTTCCCGTGTCCACCGCCGGTGGCGAAAGGCTGTGGGGCCGTGATTGGGGTGAAGTGCACGTTCGAAACCGAGGAGTTCCGTGCGGGTTTGGGGCTCGTGAAGATCACCTCGACGAGGCACTCTCCGTGCCTTGTTCGTTATATCGGAAAGGGAAAATCCAATGCCTGAGTTGCAGGGTCACACCATCGAGGTCAACGCCGAGGGGCTGCGCTGGATCGCTGCCGAGCGGGCCCGCCAGATCGTGACGGGTTATACCCCCGACCACGATGCCGAGCATGGCCCCGACGAGCTGATCCGGGCTGCGTTCGCCTACGCCGCGCAGGCGCAGGATCGGATCGCGGAGGCCGCGGGCGAGGACCTGGGGGACCGTGAGGGCCCGGACGCGTGGTGGCCGTGGGACGCATCGACCTTCAGCCCCTCTGATGACGCGGTGGAGAGCTTGGCGAAGGCTGGCGCGTTGATCGCCGCGGCTCTCGACGTCGAGCTGGCGCGCCGGGGCCCGCAATGACGGATCTCGTTCCGGCTGGGGACATTGAGCAGATTGTGGGTGTTGATCGGCATCCGACGTTCCATCTTGGCCGGATGGTGACGGCGGATCAGAAGATCTACATCCTGCACTCACGTGAGTGTTTCGAGTCCGGTCTGGATCTGAGGGAGTGCCTGTTCTCGCAGGCCCTTGACAACGGGGTCGAGCGGGATTCGTGGGCGAATCACGAGAACATCCCTGTCGCGCTGGGCATCTCGGACGGCCAGCTTGAGGCGCTGGGTCACCACGCCCATCTGATGGACAGCGACGATAACGCCGCTGAGAGAGTCCGCCGGGCCATCCGCGCAGGTGAGGGGTGAGTCGTGAAGCCTAACGACGAGACCGCGGCGAGCGCGGGACGGCATTGCCCAGTGTGTAAGGGCTGTGTTTATCACGATGGCCGGCATTGGCGTCATGTCGGCACCGAGCTGATTCTCGAACATTGCCCGGTCCCCGATGGTCACCGACAGCTTCCCGTGACCATCCCCACTGTGGCATTCAAGGGCCCATGCGACTCTGACGCCACAATGTTCGAGCGCGCAGCGTCGAACTTGGACAACGGATTTGATCTGGGCGGCAGCAATCTCAAAGCGGCTGTAGCTACGTTGCTGCGGAATGCTGCGGCTGCACTGAAGGCGTCAGATAGGCCCGACCCCGAATCCTCGTACTACTAACGGCTGATCCAACGATTCGCAGGTTTATCGGCACAGACAGCAAACTAGGAGAATGATGTGACAATTCACGATCTCAAGACGTGGCCGGACATGTTCGAAGCGATCCAGTCGAAGGTAAAGACGGTCGAACTCCGTAAGGACGACCGAGGGTTCAAGGTCGGCGATCTGCTGAGACTTGCCGAGTGGAGCCCAGAGTCCGGTTACTCGGGACGGTCGTGCCTACGGTGCGTGACCCATTTGGTGCCCGGTGGCCAGTTCGGGCTTGAACCGGGCTACGTGGCGATGTCCCTGTCACCGCGTTGGCGCGGCCGGAACCCGGACAGCTGACATGAGCGCAACGCCGAGAGTCGATGCCCTCGCCTCGATGATCCAGGCCGTCCACTGCGAATATGTGAAGTGCATCTGCCTGTGGCATCCCGCATATCCCGACGAGCGAATCATCGGAAAGCCGGACTGCCCGGCGCATCCCGGCGATGACTGCGACGAGTCGAAGTACGACCGCGACGAATGACCGCCCGCCCCGGTTATCGGCTGAATCCGACCACATCCAGCAAAGGAAAAAATAGAGCATGACATCTGACGATCAGATAGCTCGGTCGTTGCAGGACATGGGGATTGACCCTGTGAAGTTGGCCGAGTGGGACCAGTCCGAAGCGGGCAAGGCGGCCAACCAACGGTTCCAGGAGATGTGCGAGCGCGGCGAGATCTTCCACGCATCGAACGCCGACCTCTCGGCGATCGAATTCCTAACGGACCCCGTCGAGGAGGCGGTGGGCGCCTTCGACGCGTTCGTTCGGGAGTGGATCGGACCGCGCCACCATGCCCACCTGATGGATAACGACGACAACGCCGCTGAGAGGGTCCGCCGGGCCATCCGCGCACTGAGAGGTGATCAAGAATGACCGGAACGACAGCCGAGTGCAGCTACATCGGTGGACACGCTGAGGGATTCGACCGGGAGTGCTGGTGGTGCTGGCGTGCCACGCTCGTCGACCGAACCAAGGCAGCATTGGAAGGCATCACGCCCGCGCCGTGGGAGCGCCGGACGGCACCTCACGATGACACAGAGACCCACGCCCAGTTCATGGCGGGGACCCTGGTCGGTGGCGAGCAGCTCCACGTGCTCATCGCGGAGAGCCCGGATCCCAAGTACGCGTATATCGTGCCGGCGGTCACCGGTGATGGTCCGACGAGTGAGCGTAACGCCGAGTTCATCGCAGCAGCCAGGACTCTCGTACCCGAGCTGCTGAGCGAAGTCGAGCGCCAGGAGCAGCTGATAGCGGAATTCCGCCGACGTGATGAGTCGGCAACGGGTGTCATCGAACGACTCAAAGCTGAAGTCGAGCAACTGAAGCGGGGGGGCGAGGAGTGCGGCAAGATAATCCGCCGCCAGAACCAGGACGTCCTGGACATTACCGGCCTCCACCACCTGATCGGTGAAGACGGGGACGGGGATTGGGCTGCGGTCTGGGAGAACCTTGCTGAGATGGTCCACGCGGGCAAGGCTCGGTTGAGCCAGTGATCAAGCAGACAAGCTGCTTTGAGGCCCGCTGCGACGACGACGAATGCAACGAGCCATTCGGCGGCTACGACGACGACGGCGGGGCAGTCCACTTCGAGACCCGTGAAGCCCTGGAGCAAGAGCTGCACAACAGCGACTGGGTGGTGACCGGCGACAGGGTTTTTGATGTGCGCCCGATGCGTCGAGCAATCGGCCTGCGCCACGCTCGGCCATCAGTGGGGCGAATGGGAGCCAATCGACGTTGGGGAGCGATATCAGGGCCAGAGTCGAACGTGCGGACACTGCGGGCAAAACGAGTACGACCCGCCTATCGGTCGGCAAACCAGCGAGCAGCCGTCAACCTGACATATGAACCCGTTATCAGCACGAGAGGACGAACAAAAGCGTGACTGCTACCGAGCACAGCCATCGGGCGTGGGTGCTGGTCGACCCGGTCCAGGATTACGAGGAGTCGTTGACGATCTTGGGGGTTTACCGCAGCGACCGGACCGCCCGGTATGCGGCGCGCGCACACATCCGGCGTGAGCCGCATCGCGATCTTGAGGCCCAGGAGCGCCGCGGCGCCGACCTGTTGCGGGTTTGGACGTGGAGTTGGCGGGACCGCCACTGGACGCTCTGCTATCGCAACCCAATCAGACCGTGCCACAAACACAATCACGCCGAGGTGGAGAACGTCGCGGCCAGCCTAAGCACCTCGGAATCGGATTAGGGGGCAGCGTGTTTGAGAAGTCGACGAGCGACGCCCGCCCGGACAGCGAGATCCACCGCTGCCTGTCTGGTGAGGACTGCCGCGGCCGGGTGTTCGCCGACGGCCAGCATCAGCCAGCGTTGACGTCGGAGCCCAGCTCTGTGTGTGAGGCCTGCTTGTACGCGTTCGAGCGGGCTATCGACGACATGGTTGAGACGTGGCTGTCGCTGCATGTGGCCATCGGCGATAGCGGCCGGCGGATCAGCCAGAAGGTGTCAGGGTCACCGTCGGCGCCGATCAACGTCAACACCGATGTCGATGCGTTGAAGGTGTCGATTGTCGAGTGGATGGTGGGCGCCGCCGCCGCGGTTGCCGACACACTGAACGCGTCAGCGCCTAAGCCGACGAACAACAGCGACACCGAGCAGATCCGCACACTGGTGGCGTGCACGGCCCTGATTGGCCCGCACGTGGACACGTTGCTCAGTCTTGGGGACTGCGAGGTGTCGGTGTGGTTGGGGGCCGCTGAGACCGATTTCCCTGGCGAATCTGTTGAGTACCAGTCTGAGTTCGGCACGGTGTACATCCCGAACACCGTCGTGGACGACTACACAGGCCTGCAGATCGCCCAGCACCTCACTGTGCTGCGCCGCCGTGCCCGGAAACTGCTGGCCCTCACCAGCCCTGGCGACAAGGAATGGCTGTCGCTCCCGTGCCCACGCTGCAACGCCAGCCGGTCGCTGACCCGCCGTCACGAGAAGCAACCAGGCCACAAAGAGATCGACCAGATCAACTGCGCGAACTGCAAATTGGACTGGCCCTACGAGCAGTACCGGAATCTAACCCTGATCTGGGTTCGGAAGGACGAGATGGAACGCGAAAAGCTCGAAAAAGAGCTGGCCAAGACGAAGGCGCGCGCCGAGCTAGCTGAGTGGCTGCTGGCGCAGCGGGAGTGGCAGATATCCCTGGCACTGGACTGCCCTGATGTGACCGCTGCAGAATTCGCAGCCACCATCCTGGCCGCCCAGAACACACCCGCTCCGGGGGAGTTCATGTCCGACAAGGACATAGCCGCGCTCGTCGGCGTCGCGCCGGCCACGGTGCGGTCCTGGGCCTTCCGCGGCCACATCAGCAAGCCCATCACCGCTGATGACGGCTCCAGCCTGTACCTGGCGAGCGAGGTCTACGAGTACGCCAAAGCCAACACCAGCACGCGCTCCACGACCGCCCGCAGGCTGGACAACGACCGCAGGGCCGCACAAGCGTCGGGCGACCAGTGACACACCGACACGGCACGAATTGCGTGACAACCTGCGATGTTGCGTGCAACAATGTTGACGTCGACGGACCATGCCCAAAATCAGGGCCTGGTCCGTTTCGTTTTGCGGGAGGCTGCGATGAGCCAGGACGAGCATTGGCGTAAGGCCTACAGCAAGCTAGATGAGGCAGCGACGGAGCTGTTCCGGCTGCTGGAGCGCGACACCGATAACCCGGGTGATCCACCGGCGATACCAACGGACTACGTCCTGGTTGTTGGGTCGATGTACATCGACTCTGACGGTGACCGATGCGGCATCACCAGTCACTTCCCCAAGGACGGTTCACAACCCGTCTACGTCACCGACGGCCTGCTCAGCCAGGCACTGGCACACCTCAGGCGCTAGGTGCCACGAGCGCCACGCCGCTGTCCTGGCGGTAAGGGAACGTGCCGAGAGCTGATCGTCAACCGTCGTTACTGCCCAACGCATACGGTCGCTTGGCAGGGTGAACGGACAGCGTCGAGCAAGGCGACGTCGAGCTGGGAGTGGCAGCAGTTCCGCACCTTTATCCTCGATCGCGATGGTCGCCAGTGCCAGATCCGATACGTCGGTGTGTGCACCGGGCACGCGACGGTGGTCGACAAAGAGAAGCCAGCGTCCCGGCGTCCGAGCCTGGCGCTCGACGAGCACAACGCACGAGCAGCGTGCCGTGCTTGCAACGACCTCAAGGCGCTGACCGCTGACCGCGGACTGCCTGAGCCGCCGCGCGAGGGCGAGCCGCACCCCCCAGGGGTACCAGGTCCCCCCGGGTAGCCCTCGCCCTCGCCGCGTAGTTCTGCAAAAAAAGCTCTGTACGCTTCCCGAAAAATCGGATCCGGGGCGAAATCGCGCTGATGTCCAGCGAAACATGCTGTGCCACAACACATTCCCGCTATGGGAGGTGCTGCGTTTGTCCTGATATAGGAGCCCGCCAATGCCTGCACATTCGAAGGACCCGTCCGTTCGCGCTCGCCGGAACAAGACCGCCACACGGGCGACGCTGAAACCTGTTGAGAATCCAGAGATTCCAGATCTGCCAGCGGGCACGAAATGGCATCCGCAAGTACGGGATTGGTGGACGCGGGCCTGGTCCTCGCCGATGGTCCCCGAATGGACCGAGTCGGACATCGACACGATGTACCTCGCAGCCAAGCTGATGCAGCTGTTCTGGAAGCCCGGAACCACCGCGGGAACATGCAAGGCGTTGGCCGGCGAGATCCGGCAGCTGCTCGCGACGTGTGGCCTGACGCCGATGGCGCGCCGGTCGCTGCAGTGGGAGATCGAACGCGGCGAGGCCGCCGCCCAACAGACCGCGGCGCGCCGCGCAGGGGAAGGCCCAGCCAGCTCGGCGCGATCGGCCGGGCAGAAGCGCACCGATCCTCGAGCTGCGCGCGCACTCGCCGCCGTCAAGTAAGGGCTCCGCGTGGAGCTGATCGTCCCGCCCGACGACAAGGTCCTCTGGCCGACTCTGGGCGATCAGGTCTGCGACTTCCTCGAAGCCCACTCAGTGTTCGGCCCGGGCGACCTCAAAGGTCAGCCCTACACGATGGCCGACGACTGGCAGTACGTCACCTACCGCTCGTATGAGCACTGGCCGAAAGGCGCCAACCGCGCCGGCCGCCGCCGCTTCAACCGGACCAACGTCTCCATCCGGAAGGGCGCAGCCAAGACCGAGTTCCTCGGTGAGATCTCGTTCGCCGAGCTCCACCCGTACGCGCCGGTGCGATTCAACGGCTACAACCGCGACGGCTCACTCAAAGCCGGCCGCGCCGTCGTCGACCCTTTCATCCCGCTGCTGGCGAACGCCAAGATCCAGGTCGAGGAGCTGGCCTACGGCGCGCTGAAATTCATCTGCGAGAACTGCCGAATCGCGCGCTGCTACTGCAAGGAATGCGACGGCGACCGCTGCCACTGGTGCGGCGATGACTGCCTGGGCCCGGACTTCTTCGACGTCGGCGTCGACCGCATCATCCGCAGAGGCCCCGACGGGAAAGCCGACGGCAAGGCCGTCCCGGTGGCCACCGCGCCGGACACCAACGACGGTGGCCGCACGACGTTCAACGGGTTCGACGAGACGCACCGCCTTTACCTGCCGACCGAAAAAGCGGCCGTCACCACGATGGATGAAAACCTCGGCAAGCGCTACGCGCAGGACCCGTGGAGTATGGCTGTCACTACGGCCGGCGAACCCGGTCAGGAGTCGGTCGCTGAGGATGACCACTTCGAAGCCGAGGCCGTCGCGCGCGGCGAGGTCGAGCGATCGTCGACGGTGTCAACGTTCTATTTCCACCGCCAGGCCTCCGACGGCTGGGACATGGACAAGTTCGAGGACCGCATCGCGGCGATCCGCGAAGCCTCAGGGGATGACCTCGCTGAGCGCACCGACCTCGAACGGTTGGCGGGCAGGTGGGATAAACCCAAGGCGGACAAGGCCTACCTCGAGCGGGTGTGGACGAACCGCTGGACGCAGCAGGGCGCCCAGGCCTGGGACGTCAAGAAGTGGGACACCCTCTACACCCCGGAGTTGTTCATTCCGCTGCGCGCGTTCGTCACGATCGGATTCGACGGCGCCCGCAAGCGTGACGCCACCGGCTTTGTGGTCACCGACGTCAAGACCGGACTCCAGCAGGCCGAAGGACTGTGGGAGCGACCCCACAATGCCGGCGACGACTGGGAAGTCGACGAGGACGAGGTCAACGAGAAGCGCAAGGAACTGTTCAGCAAGTACCGGGTGCTCAAGCTCTACGCCGATCCGCCGCACTGGAATTACACCGTCGGCGCCTGGGCCGCGCACCACCCCGACAAGGTCGAAGAGTTCTGGACCAACCAGCGCCGCCGGATGTACAAGGCGCTCAGCGCCTACGAGGACGCGATCGCCAGCGGAAGTGTCAAGCACAACAGCGCCCCAGGCGATGGTCGCGACCCGAGCACCGTCGGTGATCTGACCAGGCACACCAGAAACGCCGGCCGCAAGAACACAACCTTGGTCGCCGATGAGGAAACCGGCGAGAAGGTCTGGCTGCTCACCAAGATCCACCCGGATCGCAAGTTCGACCTCAACGTCTCCGGCGTCCTGTCCTGGCAGGCCCGGATGGACGTGCTGCCCGAAGTTCCGAAGCCCAAGAAGCGTGTATTCAGACGAATCAGATAGGAAGGGGTGGCCGAGTTGACAAGTGCCACCTCAGATCTGGAGCCGCAGGAATGGTTCCTCAAGCTCAACGCGATGTTCGGGAAGCCGACTCAGCGGCCCTGGCAGGACAAGCACACCCGGCCCACGATGTTCAACGGACGGGTGGACACCCGCGAGTTGAGCAGCTGCGGCAGTCGCTACACCACACCTCGCAACGAGTTCCTCGACACGCTGTGGTCCTACAACGTCGGTGACCCACCGCTGCCCCAGCTGCAGCCCGAATACCACGAGGTGTTCCGGGGAGTACTCCGTAAGGCGCGCTCGAACTACGCGCCTATGTGCATCGCGCCGATGCTGGACCGTACTGAGGTCCAGGACATTTCGACACTGGTCGACAACGATGCCGATGGCGACGACATGGCCGCCGAGATCATCGAAGAGACCGGCTTCGGTGCGGTCAGCAAGGAAGTGTTCGAGTACACATTCGCAATGGGCGAGGGCTACGCCATGGCGGTGCCCGGAACCGCCGGCGGCCCCAAGCTCTCCAGCGGCCAGCCGATGCCTACAGCCCACGCGATCGACCCGCGGCGCTGCATCGGAATCCCCGACCTGAACAACCCGATGCGCCTACGGGCAGCGCTGGTGCACCAGTACGACCCGATCCTCGAGCAGCGCAAAGCCTTCCTGTACCTGCCCGGCAAGAAATACCCGATCCTGTTCAACCAGAACACGGGCCTGTGGACCTGGGACGGAACGGTTGAGGACATCAACGGGCTGGATGCGCTCGGCGGCATCCCAATCGTCCACTTCCCGAACAAGTTCGGGCTCGGCGAGTACGAGCCGCATCTGGATCTACTCGACCGCATCATCGACACCACGCTGCAACGGATCATCGGGTTCTGGTATCAGGCGCTGCGTCAGCGCGGCCTGATCGGCGACGAGGACGAAGAGGAAGACCAGGACAGCCCACGGTCGGAGTCCAAGGAACCCATAGACCTCAACAAGGTGTTCCGCGCCGGACCCGGTGAATTATGGCAAATCCCAGCAGATTTCAAGATCTGGGAATCGCAGCAGACTAGCTTCGACAGCATCCTCAAGGGCAAGCGCGACGACGTGCAGGAGTTCGCCGCGCTCACCGGAACTCCGCTGCACTACGTGTCCCCGGAGGCAGCCGACGGCTCCGCTGAGGGGGCCGGGCTGCTCCGTGAGACGCTGACGTCGAAGTGCCGTGACCGGCGTGTACGGTTGGAGCCTCGCTCGAAGCTGCTGTGGCGGATGCTGTTTGCGATGGCCGGTGACCAGCAGCGGGCCCGCCGGATTCAGGTGCAGTGGGGACCGATTAATTTCCACACCCTCGCCGAGCAGGCATCGGCCTCGTCGCAAGCGGTGGGGACCTTGTCGCTGGAGGACCGCTGCGAGCGGATCTGGGACATGTCGCCGGATGAGACGGCGCGAAACATCACCCGCCTCAACGCCGACAGGCTGATGGGACTGGCCACTGTCCCAGGCACCCAGCAGCAGTCATCGGCCAGCTCGGCGCCGACGCCGCCGGCCGCTGACAACGCAAACGGCGGCGCCGCCGATGACGGCACCAACTAACGCCCCAGCGTCCTACGAGCAGGCGTTGGCCGCCGCCGCGGCCATCGTGGCCGCGAGGTCTGCCAAGCCGGATCCGGTCGTCACGCTGACGGCGACGGCGGAACAGACCGCCGCCACGATCGACACAGCGTCGACGTGGGCGAAGGCGATGATCCGGCAGCTCTGGTTGACGGTGGACCCGTACAACGCAGCGCAGGTGAAGGCCTTCACCGAGCGGGCGGCCTCGCTGATGGAGTCGGCACAGACCGCGGTGGCGCGGATGGCCGCGGCGGGCACGCAGCAAAGCTTGGCCAGCCTGGGCATCCTGATCCAGGCCGCCCCGTCCAACCCACTGGATATCCGAGCACCTGGGGCGACTCTTAAGAAGGGTCTGCTTGCGCTGCAGCGTCATTCGGTCAGCGTCGACTACTCCGGTGCTGACGGGCCCGCGAAGCTGACCCGCGCCGACATGACCACTCGGGGGATCTTCAACCGGCCCGCCGCGCTGTACCGGTGGGCGCAGTCGCAAGGCAATCCCAACGCCGCCGACCTAGCGCTGGGGCGCATCGACAACCTGGTCGACACCAATCTCATGCTGGCGCACCGATTCGCCTCGCAGGAGATGATCGTGCGGGCCGCGAACCTTGACGACACCGGCAAGCGCAGCCGCGGCCGCCGCGGCGTCAAGGTCATCGGATACCGGCGGGTGATCCACCCCGAGCTGTCCCGCACCGGAACGTGCGGCATGTGCATCGTGGCCTCCGACCGGATCTACCACGTGGCCGAGCTGCTGCCCATCCACGGCGGCTGCAACTGCACCATCGCCGCGGTCACCGAGGACTACGACCCGGCTGACGACCTCAACGCCATCGACCTGGGCCAGATCTACAAGCAGTCCGGCGGCACATCGGCCGCGCACCTGAAGCGCACCCGATACAAAGTCGACGAGCACGGCGAACTCGGCGCAGTCCTGGTGCCCGACAAGAAATACAACCCGCGCAGCGCCGCCGGCAAGCGGGCCGCCGCCGCGATCGCCCCGTCCGAACCGGAATCAAAGGCCGACATCGCGCACCGGCACCTGCCGATCCTGGAAGCCAACCTCGCCAAAATCCGCGAGGCCGGCGCAGCCGAGGACTCGCCCCAGGTCACCTACCACAAGTCGACGATCGCGCGGATGCAAGACGACCTCGCCGCCGATGCCCGGAAGGCCCGCAGTTCCACCGGATCCCGGTCGGAGAAGGCCCCCAAGACCGCGGCCGGCGCCGGTGGTGGCGGAAAGCCACCGCAGCCACCCAAGGCCAGCTCTCCAGCCGCGGGGGACAATCCCGAGGACCGGATGAACGCGCTGTTCGCCGGACAAGCTGACGGGGCGACAGCGGGACAGAAGGACTTGGCCGCTCGCTGGCAGTCGCTGGATCGCTACTACGAACAGGTGCAAGCAGCGGCCGTCGACGACCCGTCAGCGTCAGAGGATTCAATCGCGGTCGCTGAGGGGTTGCGCCGCCTGACGCTCCCGCTACCTGAAGACGTGCAGGTATGGCGGGGGATCCGGTCGATCGAGGCCACCTTCGGTACCGGCATAGAGCAGGTTGCTGGCCGGCCGGACGAGATCATGCGCCGCTTCCTGTCGACCTCGGTCCACGAACAGGTTGCGCGCGACGAATTCACTCAGCCTGGCCGCAACCCCGCAATGCTGAAAATCACCGCCAAGGCAGGCGTCAAGGCAGTCTGGATGCCACCGCTGGGTGATCCGACGATGGCCTATCAGGGTGAACTCCTCTTTCAGACGGGCGCTCTGCTGCGTATCGTGGACGTGGACACCTCAGGCGAGGTGCCAGTGATCGAGGTGGAGGTGAGCCGGCCGTGAGCGAACGCTTCTCGGACAACCTTGACCTCGTCGCGCCCGCTGACTACGTGCCGACGTCGGCGCTGGCGCTGCTGAATCATCTGCACCTCGACGACGCCGACCGGGCGCGCCAGGAAGCCGGCATCCGTGACTGGCTCAGAACACACACCCCCGGGCGGGCAATGGTGTTCACCCTCAAGAGCGAGGGCTTCGGTCACCTGCTCGAGCACCGCGCAACCGCATAACACCTCTCGCACACTTAGAACCCCGCTGAGCTGACGCTCCCGGGGTTCTTTCGTATCCCCAGAATCTTCCGCCGAAACCGGCGGTCGGCCCGCTATGGGCAAACCCTCACCCCGATATGGGAGCCCCATGTACCGCAACAATGCCCGATTCCTGTCGCTGTTCACACCCAACACCGACCCGGCCACGCCCGCTACGGACGGCCCCGGGGCAGGTGGGGGAGCAGGCGCCCCCCAACAGCAGCCTCCGAACGCCGATAAGGGGTTCCCGGAGAACACGCCGCTGGCGAACATGACCACCGAGCAGCAGCTCGCCTACTACAAGTTCCACAACCGACAGGCCGACAACAAGCTCGCCGGATTCCATGGTTTCACACCGGATGACGTCGACACGCTTTGGAAGCGCCTGGTGGAGCAAGACGAGCAGCAACTCTCGGCCAACGACAGGGCGCTGAAGGATGCGGAGAAGTCTGGCCGCACCGCTTCGGACGCCGAGTGGGGTCCGAAGTACCTACGGTCCGAGATGAAAGCTCTTGTGTCGAGCGTGATTCCAGACAAGGAAAAGCGCGACGCCTTCATGGCGGGCACGGATCCGAAGCTGTTCGTCGGCGAAACCGGCGAGCTCGACGAGGCGAAGGTGATGGCTCACCTCACGACCCTCTTCGGCGCACCCGCTGCAGGCGGCGGGCAACAACAGCAGCAGTACGACTGGGGTCAAGGCGGCAACGGGAGTGGGCCTCTGCCCGACAGCAAGCCCGGCGACGGCGGCCGCGCGGAAGCAGAACGACGCCGCGCCAAAAACCAGCAACAAACCAAGTAATCAAGAAGGAGCAACGTCATGTCGACCGACATTTCGATGCAGTCGAAGACCTTTCAGGTCGGAAACCGCACCTGGCATCGGTCACGCGAGGGCAATGGTTATCGCCCCAACGTGACCCTGGACATCGCGAAGTTCTCGCAGAACGAGGCCCAGAAGGTCACGATCGACGCGACGAGCGGCAACTTCACCCTGACCTACGCCGGCCAGACCACGGGCAACATCGCCTACAACGCGGCCGCCACTGCGGTGCAGACCGCGCTGGCGGGGCTGTCCACTGTGGGCGCCGGCAACGTCTCGGTGTCCGGCAGCGACGGCGGCCCGTACACGGTCACGTTCCTGGGCGCCCTGGGCAGCCAGGACATCGCACTGCTCACCGCGAATGCTGCTGGCCTGTCCGGCAATACGCACACGGTGACCATCGCGACGATCACCCCGGCGCACTATGCCAACGGGTACATCCCGTCGGGCACGATCCTGGGCAAGGTCACCGCGACCGGCCTGTACGGCCCGTACGACGACTCGGCCGGCGACGGACGCAACGTGGCCACCGGTGTGCTGTGGACCGATGTCCGCGCGATCCGCGACGACGGCACCACGGCCACCAAGGTCGGTTCGTCGCAGATGGTCCGCGGCGACGTCTCGGTGGCCAAGCTGCCGTTCCAAGCCGGTTCCGGCGCAATCGACACAAATGGCAAGGCGGATCTTCCGCTGATCCGTTGGGAGGCATAACCAATGTCACTTCTCATCGACTCGACCGCGCCGATCGGCGCCGAGGATGTCCTGTCGTTCGTTCAGGAGCAGCCGATCCCGTCGAACAACATGCTCACGCAGCTGTTCCCGCGTGAGGATCAGGACACCGACTCGATCGACCTGTCGACGCTGACCGTGACCAACCGGACTCTGCAGTTCCGCAACTGGGACGGCTCGTTCGCGCCGGTCGCGCGGGATACCGCGAAGGTCGGCCGGGTCAAGCTGATCCCGATGGGCGGCTTCCGGGAGGAAGGTGAGTGGGAGCGCCGCCAGATCGAGCATCTGGCGACCGCTGGCACGAACATCGCCCGGCTGCAGACGGCCATCTACAACGACCTCGAGCAGCTGACGGCCTACGCCTACAACCGGCTCGAGCTGGCGTGGGGCGACGTCCTCACCGACGGTGTCCTCACCCTCAACGAGAACGGCGTGGTGCAGACGCTGGACTTCGGGGTGCCCTCCGGCAACATCACGACCCCGTCCGGTGCGCTGTGGTCCAACCACAGCAGCTCGGTGCCGCTGACGGACATGCTCGCCTGGCGTGATGCGTGGGTGGCCATCAACGGCACCCTGCCGGGCCGCATCCTGACCAGCATGGAAGTCGCATCGGACCTGATGCAGAACACCCAGCTGATCAACGCGATCAAGGGCGCTCAGACCGGCGCGACGTACGTGTCGCTCCCGGAGATCAACGCCTTCATCGCCGGGTTCGGGCTCCCTCCCATCGAGATGCCCAACCCCGGCATGACCGGCGGTTCGATCTACAACAGCAACTTCGACGTCGACGGCACCTCCACCCGGGTGCTCGCCGCCAACAAGTTCCTGTTCCTGCCGGCCGATCCCGGCGAGGTCGGCTTCACCGCCTGGGGCGTCCCGACGACCGTGTACGAGCTGAACGCCAAGAACGTTCAGGTCAACATGGCCCAGGGCATCGTCGGCATGCTGATCCGCGAGGACAACCCGCCGTTCACCAAGCACGCGTACGTCGACGCCGTCGTCATGCCGGTGATCAAGGACGGCCGCAAGCTGTTCGTCGCGACGGTCCGATAGGAGCGAGATCACATGGCAGTCAACAAGAGTCAGTTCGCTCTGCACCTCAAGGACAGCACGGGGGCCCCGGTCATCGTGCTGCCCGGCGAGAAGATCCCGGCCTGGGCCGCGGATCAGGTCACCAACCCCTACGTTCTGGGGGAGGAGACCGACGGCGCGCCGGCCGTCGTCGAGGTCGACGACGCGGATGATTCCGGTGCCGACGCCGACAGCGGCCAGGACGACGACGTCGACCCGGAGGACATCCCGCCGCCCCCGATGATCGGCAAGGGCTCCGGGGTGAAGGACTGGGCCGCCTACGCCGCCAAGCAGGGGTTCGAAGTCGAAGGCCTCAAGCGCAACGAGATCGTCGAAGCGCTGAAGGCTGAGGGCATCCGCGTCGAATGACTGATCCGGAGCCGACCCAGGGCAAGTTCGCATCCCCGGAGGATGTGACTGGCCGGTACGAGGGGAACTTCCCCGACAGCCGCCTGCCCTGGGTCGGACTCCGCATAGGCGACGTCGAGAGCGAGCTGATGTACCAGGTCCCGTCGCTGCGGAAGTCGACCGGTGAGATCGCCGCCGAGTCCACCGCGGCGGGTGACCCTGACCGCCTCAACCGGGTGAAAAGCGTTGTCGCCAACAAGGTTCTGGACCTGTTCCGCAACCCCGACGGCGCAAGCCAGCGCAGCACCACCACCCCGGACATCACCACCAGCCGCGGCTACTACTCGTCGGACCCGACGCGCGGCAAGGTGGAATTCACCACGGCCGAGCTCGACAAGTGCCGACTGATCAAGCCCAAGCGGCGATTCGGCTCCATCATGGTCGCCCCGGGGCACATCACCCGCTGATGAGCGCACCCGTCGACGGCATGACCGACGACGCCCGCGCCGCCGTCGACGAGCTGCTGACGCTGCGCGGCCAGCCGATTAGCCTGATCCCGGCCACCGGCACCGTCGTCGAGAAGCCTGGCGGCGGCAAGGACTACACGCCCGGTGCGCCGCGGGACCCGCAGATCTTCGCCAAGTTCAACAAGCAGGCCCTCGACGGCGTCGAGAACGCCCAAACCGACCGGGGGACCACCCGCAAGTTCCGGTACGAGATGGTCGGCGCCCACGACGCGGTGATCGAGGTCGGCGACTCTTGGGAGGACTACGCCGCCAAGTACGTCGTCGACAGCGTCGACAACTCTCAGCCCTACCAGATCAAAGCGATCGTCATCGCCTTCCTGAAGGTCACCGGGCACAGCTATGGCGCCTAAGCGGTACGGCCGGCTTTCCGAACTCAGCGTCGGCCTCGTCGCGATGGCTGACGACGCCCGCGCGATCGGCTCCGACTTCGAGCGAACCGTCGACTCGCTGATGACGCTCACCGCCGTCCAGGGCGCGGAGCGGATGAAAGAGCACGCCCCGTGGCGCGACAGCACCGGCAACCGTGACGACCGGACACCCGGCGAGACTCGCGCCGCCCTGTTCACCGCTCCCGAGTTGGCCGGCAGTCACAAGTCGATCCTGTTCAGCCACGGCGTCGACTGGGGCATCTGGCTGGAGATCAGCAACCACGGCAAGGACCAAATCATCATGCCGACAGTCGCTTACATGGGTCGCAAGCTCATGAAGAGCCTGCGCGGCAGCCTCACCGCACTGCGGAAGCGATAATGGCGCGCGCCGCGGTCCTCGAGCTACTCCGCGGCGATGCCACCCTGGCCGGCCTGGGTGGTACGGGGTTCGTGGTGGTTCCGCAGCACGAGGCTGACCAGGCGCCGAACCTGCTGGGTGGATTCCTCGTGATCTGCTGGCGGCACACCGATTTCGATGAAGACATTCAGGACAACGCCGAGCAGCACTTCGACGTCTACGCCCACTGGCCGGTCCCGGCCACCCCCGGTGGTGTCGGATCCACCGACTTCGGCCGCGTCAACAGCTTGCTGGACCGCGTCGACGCGATCTTCCGCGCGGCCTGCAACTCCGGGGAACCGTTCGTCGGAAGCGACGGTCTGCGCCTGGACTACATCGGGTTCGAAGGCCGCGGCATGGACGTGAAAGACGACGGCTACCAGACGATTTGCCGTCCGGCTTCCTACATGGCGTTGAGCTCCAACGCAAACGCGTAATCCCGCGCGGCAACAGAAACACCGAAAGGTAACTCAACATGGTGGCAACAAGCACCGAATCGAAGGTCCAGTCGGCAGCCGCGGCGAAGCGGGCGTCGACCGACGACGAGAAGGCCGAGGTGGCCGCCGCCGAAGAGGCTGCGGTGCAGGCCCATCCGCACAAGGGACAGTTCGTCCTGTACACGGGCCCGCGCAAGCTGGCCGCGGCCGCCGAAGCGCTGAAGACCCGCAAGCCGGTCCTCGGTGAGGGCACCGAAGCCAGGATCAGTGTGGCCGACTGGAAGAAGGTCGGTGTCGCGGCGACCCGCGATCACGAGTGGAGCCTGGCGAACAACTACCGGCTCGCGGCGACCCTGTTCACCGAAGAGCAGCTCGACTACCTGCGGACCTACAGCAAGCGGTTCGAGCTGGTCGACGCCGACGGCAACAAGGTCTAGTGAGCTCTGAGCGTGTGGCCGCCCGTGAGGCGGTCGCTGAAGTTCGCTGCGCAGGCGGGGCGCTTCAGTTCAAGGTCATCGACGGCCACACGCTCGAGGTCAAATGCAACGACCGCCGGTGCACCACCGGCAATTCCGTTGCACTGCACCGGTACTCGCTGCCGGACTGCAAACCCATCGAAACGTTGACATTCCAAGACCCGTTTAGCGGAGGCCACCGAGCCCGGAAACACCGAAAGGACCATTCCTAAAATGGTTGCATCACTGGGTAACCCGGACGCCAAGCCCTACGGCCTCCACCGGGTGTGGATCACCCCCTACATCGACACCGACGGCACCATCCTGGCCGACACCAGCTACCGGCTGCCGCTGGCCCGCACGTTCGCCTTCGCCGAGTCCGAGGACACCGACAGCCTCGACGGCGACGACAAGGCCGGCGTCGCACAGCAGGGCAAGGGCGCTACCGCCGATTGCTCGCTGGAGGCCGGCGGTCTGGACCTGATGTGCTTCTCGATCTTCAGCGGCGCCCGCCTGATCGAGTCGGGTGTGGAGCCCAACGTGCAGCGCAAGCTGCGCAAGCGATCCAGCGACCCGCGCCCATACTTCCGCGTCGAGGGCCAGGTCATCTCCAACGGCGGCGGCGACACCGTCGCCCGGGTGTTCCGCTGCAAGGCCAACGGCAAGATCTCGGCCGACATGAAGTACGGCACCTTCATGTGCCCGACGATCGACATCAAGGGCTCCCCGATGCCAGGCGACACCGACGACTACCTGTGGGAGTTCGACTTCAACGAGCAGCGGACCACCCTGGGATCGACCCCGACCCCGAACCCGCTGCCCATCCCGTCGAACCTGACCGTCGGCACGCTGACGGCCACCACCGCGGTCCTCGACTGGAACGACATCGCGGTGGCCGACAGCTTCAAGGTGAAGGTCTCCACCGACGGAATCACCTACACCGCGGTCACGTCGGGCCATGGCGGCGAGCCGTCCAGCAGCGGCACGACCGTCACCACGCTGACCGCCGCCACTGCGTACTACGCGGTGGTCGCCGCGGTGGTCGACGGCGTCACCGGCGATTACAGCGAGCCGGTCACCTTCACCACTGCCGCCAGCTAGTCCCAACCCCTTGCGCTTCAGCGCATTCGAGCCCGTAGGAGGCCAAGATGACGACACCGATCACCAAGCAGAGCAAGAAGGGCGCCAAGCCCGCAGCGTCGGCCCCGGCAGCAGCCGAGGCGCCGCCCCTGCGGACTTGGTGCTGCGGAACCCCGATCACGGATCCGCACACTCCCGGGTGCGCCTACGAGCCGCGCGAGGACAACCCCGTGGACTACACGGGGCCGGTCGATGTCGTCGACCCGGTACAGACACAGGAGCC
Organism: Mycobacterium sp. BK086; assembly: GCA_004362315.1. Classification (GTDB taxonomy): domain Bacteria; phylum Actinomycetota; class Actinomycetes; order Mycobacteriales; family Mycobacteriaceae; genus Mycobacterium. The sequence goes on along the minus strand of SNWL01000003.1, from coordinate 1,344,479 downwards.
GCCGCCGCCACCCACTGAGGTGCCGGCGGCGGCTCCCCGTGCATACGGGTTCAACAAGGCCGGCGAGCACGACATCGAGCTGCCCAGCGGCGGATTCGTGCGCTACCGCAAGCTCAACAAGGGCAACCTGCTGCAGCTGAACCTCATTGAGGTGATGGACGGGTTCACCCCCGAACTGCTGGCCGATATCGGCGGCGAGGACGCCCAAGCCGCCGAGGGAGCAGCGCTGCGCGCGCTGGTCGATCCGAAGAGCAACGCCAAGATCTTCGGCCCGATCGACCGTGTCATCGCTGCGGCGGTCGTCGCCCCGAAGGTCGTCCTCGACGAGCCGTCCACCGACACCCAGATCAACGTCGCCGAGATCGAACTCGAAGACAAGGTCGCGATCTTCATGGCTGCCGTTGGAGAGCAGCTCGAAGCGTTGAAAAGTATACGCCAGCAACCGACATCTGGCGTATGAGATCTACGAGCGGGCAAAGCATTTCGGGCAACGGCCCAGTGATGTTGCGCTCCTCGATGAGTGTGTAGGCGACATTGGCCGCTTCTATTTCGACCGTGGCATCTGGGCGTTCGGCCGGCACGTCACCGTGCAGCTCGAGAAGGCCAGCCAGAGCAACAACGCGGCGATCGCGCAGATCCAACGGACACGGGAGTGGGAGCGGCTGATGGGAGTTGACATGAGCACGTCCACCACCGGTTTCGCGGATCCCGGCGAGTCGATGACCCCCCACAGCCGCCGCGTCGGCGGCGAGGACCGTCCTGACACCGATGACATGGATCTCGACCTAGATGCCTGACTATTCGTTGGGGCGGGCCCACGGCCGCATCGACATCGACTACGACGGCAAGGGCGCCGACGAGGCCTCAACCGACCTGCACCGGGTCGCTGTGGCGTCGGAAGAGGCCGACAAGTCGCTGGCGAAAACCAACAGGACGCTGGAGAACACCGAACGGGCTTACGACTCGGCGGGGACCTCAGCCAGCGGTTACGAACGCCGCCAGCGGGACGTCGTGTCGGCGGTCCGCGATGTCGAGGTTGCCGAGAAGAACCGCCGCTCAACGCTTCTGGACGCCAAGTCCACCCTCGACGACATCAAAGCGTCTGAGGAGGCGCTGACCGAGGCGAAGAACAAGCACGCCGCAGCCAACGCTGCGCTGGCCGCCGCCGAGGCTGCCCGCATCGAGGGCCTGAGCACTATGGCGTCGCTCATTCCGCGGCTCAACCTCAGCCTGGACGGGTGGACCACACGGCTGGCGAATTCAGCTGCGGAGAGCGGGAACGCGGCCGACAAGGCGAACAAGCTGTCCCAGTCGCTGAGCCTGGTCGCCAAGGGCGCGATGATGCTCGGCCAACCGGAGGTTGCGGCCGGCTTCGAGGGCGCGGCCGTCGGCGTCGACACGTTGACCGTCGCGGTGAACGCCGCTGTCGGCGGGTTCAAGGCCATGGCGGGCTTCGAGATGGAGTTCGCCAAGATCTCCGGCCTGATCCTGGGCGTCACCTCGCTGGGTGGTTTGGCCGGGCTGGCGGGCGGAAGTTCCGTCATGGGCATCGTGGAGCTCGCCGACGCGGTCCGGGAGCTCTCGGGCGGGCTCGGACTGCTGCCGGCTGTCATCTCCGGTGTCGTGTTCTCCGCCGGGACACTGAAACTCGCCTTCCACGGGGTCGGTGACGCGCTCACCGACATGATGGCCGACGACCCGAAGAAGTTCCTCGACGACATCAAGAACATGGCCCCGCTGGCCGCCCAGGCGATGATCGGGATCGCGCAGTTCCGCGATCAGTTCAAGCTGGCCGGCGGCGAGGTCCAGGAGTCGTTCTTCGCCCAGATCGTCGCCGACATCACCCCGTTGATCCAGACGTGGCTGCCCGCGGTGACGTCGGGCATGTCGCAGCTGGCCGGGATCTTCGGGCAGGCCGCCCACGAGTTCATCGGGCTGCTGCAGCAGCCCGTGATGATGCAGGGCTTCCAGGACTTCGTCGCTAACGTCGGCCGGGGCCTGGGGGCGCTGATCCCGGCTATCGCACCGCTGGTGCAAATGTTCAGGCTCGTCACTGTCGTCGGCGCCAAGTTCTTCGAGCAGATCGGTACCCGACTAGCCCAGGGCATCACCGAATTGGCCGCCGTCATCGAGCACATGGTGGCATCAGGACAGCTGCGCAACTGGATTCAAGCCGGCATCAACGGGCTCGCCAACCTGGGCAAGATCGTATTCAACCTCGGCTCGGCGTTCGGCACCATCATGGACGTCGCGGACCGGTTCGGCGGCGGCGGCCTTCTGGGGTGGCTGCAGCAACTGACGCAGGCCTTTGCGAACTGGACACAGTCCGCCGACGGGCAGAAGTCACTGATCGGGTTCTTCACCCTGATGCGCCAAGCCACCGACGCGTTCCTGCCGATGCTGCCGCCCCTGCTGAACGGGCTGGGCTCGATCGGTGCCGCGTTCGTCCAGCTCGGTGTGGCGAGCGCGCCGGGCTGGCAGACGGTGTTCAACACCTTCGCTCAGGTGATGGCGCAGCTGGGCCCGCAGATCGCGGCGACCGCCCCGGCGATCAACACGTTCCTGACCGGGTTGGCCAAGGCGTTCGCGCAACTGATGGGCACGATCGGGCCGCAGCTGCCGAGGATCTTCGGCGACTTGGCCAACGCGTTCGTCGCGCTACTGCCCCAGATCGCGCCGCTGACAGAGACTTTCCTGGAGCTGGCCACTCGGGTGGGGCCCCAGCTGCCCAAACTGTTCGCATCGTTCACCGCCCTGATCCAGGCGCTGATGCCCTACATGCCGACGATCATCGGGCTGATCCGCGAATTCGTCACCGCCATCACCGCTTTGATCCAGGTCATCACCTTCAACATCAACGCGCTCACCTCGTTCCTGGATTGGCTCGGCAAGGTGGCTGATGGGTTCGGCGATGTGATTCTCCGGATTCCGGATGCGGTCTGGACAGCTATGGGTCAGGCCTTCGGCTACGTCGGCGAGATCTGGGACAAACTCGTCGATGACGCGAAGGACTGGGGCAAGAACCTGCTCAAGAACTTCGCCCAGGGCCTCGCGGACAGCGTCGGGGTGAGCGGTGTTACCAACGCCGCCAAGCACATCGCGGATATCGTCGCCGACTTCTGGCTCACCAAGTCGCCCGCCGCCCGCGGCCCCCTGCACGACGCATCGCCCAACCAGATGGGCGGCAACGTGGTCCGCAACTTCGCCGCCGGCATGGCCGCCGCACACCCGGCCGCCGCCGCGGCAGCGGGCGCAACGGCCGGCGCCGTCGTGGGCGCCCTGTCCAGTGCTGGCGGCGCCCCCGCGGCCGGCGGCCGGTCAACCGCCGACGGGGCCCTCCTGCCCGACAACATCGCTTCAGCTGACACCAGCATCCTCACCGCCTACCTGCGTCACCAGTTCTCCGACCGCCGCGGCCTCAAGGGCCTGGCGAAGGACCTCGGCGACGCCCTGCAGGTCATCCAGAACGGCTTCAATCTGGGCACCCAGCAGGTCATCTCACCGATGCTGCAGGCACTCGGCATGATCCCCGGCCTGAACGAGCGCGGCTGGCGCAAGCTCACCCCCGCGGAGATCACCGCCCAGCAGCAGTCCGAGCTGCAGCGCAAGGCGATCGAGGCGCAGAAGAAGGGCCCGACGTGGAACGACGTCATGGGCGGCGACTCCGCGACACCAGGCGGACCGAACATCCCACTGGGCCTGTCGCCGACCTCGAGCAAGGACGACATCCAGAAGGCCATCATCGCCGCCGGCCGCGCGCGGGGCCTCAACGATTCGGCGATCCAGACCGCGCTGGCGGTGGCCGCCGCCGAGAGTGGCTTCAACCCAACGATTTCCGGCGGTGTCCAGGGTTCTGCGGGGCTGGTGTCGGGGCTCTTCCAGCAGTCACCCAGCTCGGGGTGGGGCACGCTGGAACAGGTCAACGACCCGAACTACGCGATCAACGCGTTCTACGACGCGTTCGCCAAGCAGCTCGGCAAGAACCCCGGCGATCCGCTGCTGGCCGCGGTGCTGACGCAGAACCCGCAGCTAGCAGGCAACGCCAAGGGCTCGGACTACTGGAATGCCGTGACCCAGCAGCTGGGTCTGGCGAATTCCATCATGACCGCCTATGGGCCGACGACCAAGGGGCCGTCGTGGGCGCAGCTGGCTGGATCATCGCTGAGCACTGCTTCGGGGACGGTGACATCGGGGCGCTCGCCGACCGGCCGATCGATCTACACCGGCCCTCACACCGAGGACACCCAGGGCGCGGTCGTCCCGAACGTGGCGAACGCCGAGGAGATCATCAAGCAGCTGTTCCCCGGGGTCACCGTGAACAACGACTACCGGCCCAAGGACGGCTACAACGAGCACTCGTCTGGTGAGGCGATCGACTTCTCCATCAACCCCGGCGGCGAGATGGGTGTGCGCACCGCGGCCGGGCAGGCGCTGGGCAACCAGCTGAAGGACTATCTGCTGCGCAACGCCAAGTACTTCGGGCTGCAGTACGGCCTGTGGGATCAGACCCAGTACAACGCCGACGGCACCAGCTCCCCGATGGAGGACCGCGGCAGCGTCACCGAGAACCACGGTGACCACTTCCACGCCCGGTTTCTGCCGGGCCCGCTGCTCACCCCGGGCTCAACCCCACCGGCGCGCCCGGCGGCCGGCACCGCCGCGGGTGCGGGCCTCGTGCTGCCGTCCGGGCAGAGCCTCGATCAGCTGACCGACAACACGGCCCGCAACGCCAGCGTGAACGAGCAGCTGCTGCAGGCCTATCTGCAGGGCAACCCGGAGCTGGCTCAGCAGATCTCGGCCGCCCAGGTGCCCGGCGCCAGCGATCAGACCGTCTCGGACACCCTGAACAACATCAGCTCGACCATCACCACCCTGCAGAAGCAGGATTCGGTCGGCAACAAGAACACCATCGACGCGCTGCAGTCCACGCAGAGCAAGATCGCGCAGCAGCAGGGCTTCACTCAGAATCAGCAGGGCCCGATCGACGCCGCATCGAGCATCCTGGGCAGCGCCGGAAACGCGGTGACGAGTGTCTTCCAGGCGATCCAGAGTGGCCTCGAATCGCTCACCGCCACACAGGACATCACCGACCGCCTGGTGTATGGCATCCGCAACACCGAGGACATCAGCCACATCGTCGACGACGTCCAGAAATACATCACGTTCGCCGCTGACATCGCCAGCTCGGCCGGCCAGATCCTGTCGACCATCGGGTCGATTGTGTCGATCGCCGAAGCGGCCGGCGGCCCGATGGGCGGCAACCCTGGTGCCGCGGCCGGTGAGGGGCTGCAGGCCGCCGGGTCGATCGCCTCGCTGATTTCCGGTGTCCTGCAGGGCGTTAACGCGGCGATCGACTTCGGCCAGCAGGTGTACGAGATCACGATGAGCTATGCCGGCCGGTTCATGAGCTACCTCACCGGACTCGGGGGTACGGAGCTGATGGGCAACGTCGGGTTCCTGCTGAACAAAAACACCGGCCAGCTGCTGTCCTACAGCATGGACAACCCGGAGCAGAAGAACGTGGCCCAGGTGCCGTCGTGGATGCGCTACTTCTACGACTACAACGGCCGCGGCAACTCCAATCCTGGCCCGTCTCAGTTGAATATCTTCGCCGGACCGGGTCAGTCCCCGGCGCAGATGATGAACGAGACGATGTGGCTGGTCCACACGGGCGGCACCACTGGTGCCCTGTCGGCGGCGAACTTCTGATGAGCAAGAACCTGCGCCCGTACCAGTGGCAGCTCGGTGACGTCGTCTTCGGTGAGCACACCAAGTACCCGGTCGTCGGTGTGAAGATCGGCACCTACAACGTCAACAACCAGGACTTCATGGTGCCGCTGTCGAGCACCGTCACTATGGGTCAGGACACCCAGCAGGCCGGGCCGATCACCTTCACCATGGGCGTCTTCGACAACGCACCCGTCGGCTACATCCCGAACAGCCTGCCTGACGACCTGGTGATCAAGTCCTCGAAGCTGCTCACCGCCCTGCAGACGGAGTGGAAAGCCGACGAGGTGAGGCTGCAGTACGGCGCGCTGAAACCGCTGATCTACTGCGATGGATACGGGTCCGTGCGCCGAATTTATGGCCGCCCAAGGAAATTCGAATACACCCGCAAGCGCCCGGGAAGCCATTTCCACAGGGTCAACGCGGAGTTCGCCCGCATCGACACCCTCACCTACACCGACGCCGAGTTCGCAGCTGAGGTGTACAACGGCAAAGACCCCGTGTGCTTCACCCGCGACGGCGGCGACGCCAACTCCTGGTATCGGGTGCTGCTCACCGGCCCGCAAACCAACCCGCTGGTGATCGTCGGAGACGACCAGATCCAGCTGCAGACCGTCATCGACGAGGGTGTCACCGTCGAGGTCAGCAGCTACCCGTGGCAGCGGCGCATCGTCGACACCAACAGCATCAATCGCCGCCGCACCCTGATCGGGAACAGCAAGTACCTCGACCGGCTGACGATGCCGCCGAACACCTCCATCCCCATCTCGTGGGTTGCGACCGGAACCGGCCGCAACAGCGAGTGCCTCGTGCTGTGGCGCGACGCCTACAACACCGTCTGATCGGAGCACACGATGCCATTCAGTAACGCAGCGATGGTGGTGGGCACCAACGCAATCCGCTCAGCGTGCGGAGGGATGCGGCTGCACACCGACAACCCCGGCGACGGTGCCGCCGCCAACCGAAGCAGCGCACCCATGCAGGTGCCGACCTGGACGGTCGTGACCGGCGACGGCGACTACGGTTTGGCGGCACCCGTGAACTTCACCGGGTGCGCGCCCAACGGCGACATCAAGTGGGTTTCCCTGTGGACCAACACCAGCCCCGGCGCGGTGTGGATGGGCAACTTCCTGCTGTCCGGCGACCTCACCGCCGACGCCGACGGCAACTACACCGTGTCCGCCCTGGCGGTCGACGGGTCCTCTTCCTAGATGCCCGGTACGGCCGGCGGCACGATCGCACTGGCTGGCTCAGCGGTAGGCCGCCGGGAACGCCTCGCGGCCGCCGGCGGCAGCGTCTCGTGGACGGGCTCCGCGATGGGATCGAGCCCCAAGGCCGGCCACGCCTCGGCCCGCATCCGGTGGAACCTGGTGCGCGCGGTGGGCGACGACGGTGTGGTGTGGCCGGACGACCGGTGGCGGATCCACGTGCAGGAGATTGTCAGCGGCGACATCGTCGGCCCGGACATGACGTTCACAAACCTGATCGTGCAGCGGGCGCTCTCGGGCCCGTGTGACATCCAATTCGACGTCAACCCGAACGATGCCCAGGGCATCTATTTCAAGCCGTGGGGCCACCTGATCCACCTTGAGAAGGCCATGCAGGGTAAGCGCCGCATCTGGGCCACCGGCATCGTGCAGCCGTCCACGATCGACGAGAAAACCGGTGTGCTGCACCTGAAAGCCAAGGGGTTCGCCTGCTACCCGAAGGGCATCCCGTGGCTGGAGGACCTCAACTGGATCGCCAACGACGCCTTCGAGGCACCGGTCGAGATCTGGCGGCACCTGCAGGAAGACTTCCCCAACGGCGACCTCGGTGTCGAGGTGTTCCCGAAGACGAGTGGCATCGAGATGCTGCCCGGCTACAACTACACCGGCGCGGCGATGAGCATCAACTTTTTCGCCACGTTCGTGCGGGCCGTAGACAAGCTGGACTGCGGCGACTACATCGACGCCCTGGCCCGCACCATTCCGTTCGACTACGCCGAACGCAGCGCATGGAACGGCGACCGCACCGACATCACGAAGAAGATCGAACTCGGCTACCCGCGGCTCGGCGTGATCCAGGATCACCTGGCGTTCATCTTCAACGAGAACGTCACATCGGGTAAGCCGCACATCGAGACTCAGATCGACTGGGTCAGCGACATCGGCATCCAGGGCTTCTACCCGGGCTTCGAGTACTCCAGCGAGCTGTCCAACGCCGATCCCGATCGGGTTCGCCGCTACCTCAACGAGATCGACGCGAACCTCGACTCCAACGAGCGCACCGCAGCTTGGGCGCATCGGCTGCTGGCGCGCCGCCAAACGCCGGCCTACTGGGAGTCGATCACCGTAGACCCGCACCACGACAACGCCCCGTTCGGCACCTATGACGTCGGGGACACCATCACGGTGTCGGGGGAGATGCCGTGGGTGGGGGAGATCTCCCAGGACCACAAGATCATCGCGATCACCGTCGACGACGTCAAGAACACCTACACGCTCACCCTGAAGGCCGACGGCGAATTCAACTACGACCCGATCTTCTTCCCGAACGGGTCGAGCACCATCAACGCCAACAGCGGCTTCGACTTCAACCTCAACAACTGGACGGCGTCCGGTCCCGGCTGGTCCCACGACGCCGGCCAGGGCCACAATGCGCTCGGCTGCGCCACCATCACCGCCGACGGCACCGACCACGATCTGCTCAGCGATCCGTTCGGGGTCAGCCACTTCCAGATCTTCCCCCTGACCGCGTGGGTGAAGTGCTTCGACGCCGTCGCATCGAGTGACAGCGCGATCCAGCTGGTCGCCCAGTTCTACGACGACGACCTCACCCCCACCCACGCCATCGAAATCGCCACACCGAAAGGGCTGCGCGGCCTGGTGGCGTGGCAGCAGCTCACCGGCAACGTCCTCACCCCCGCGGGGTCGACGAAAGTCGCTCTGCGCCTGCACGTCGGCGCTGGGATGACCGCAGGTCGGGTCTGCTTCGACGACGCGGAGATCAAGCTATGACCAGCGGCATGCCGAACTTCGGCGGGCAGCCCTACGTCACCCAAGAGAACCGGGCGCTCTCCAACATTGAGGAGTCCAAGGGCCTCGACCTGTCGATGGGGCAAGAGGACCTGGTCCGGATGCTCCAAACCCACGACAACGCGATCAAATTCCTTGCCGGACAGGCACAGAAGCAGATGCAAGGCCTCAATGAGGCCACCCAGAACCCGATCCAGCAGCTGCAGCAGTTCGTCGCGAACATCACGGTGCTTCTCGGTGGCGGGCAGCTCGCTGAAGGTGTCTTGGACTTCGGCGACCTGCAGTACATCCTGCCGGCGATCGGCGCCCTATTCGGGTTCGGCGACGGGCCGTTCCCGATCAGCCTTTTCGAGGCCGCCCAGAAGTTCTTCCTCGGCTACGTCGTGCCCCAGCAGCAGTTCGTCGACGTCATCAACAGCATGATCACCGCCTGGGCCGGCGTGTTCGGTGTCGACAAGAAGTTCGTCGCCGACGTCAAAGCTCTCCTGACCGCGATCAGCGACCTGTTCGGCGGCATCGGCGGCCTCTTCCCCTCGCTCAACGAACTGTTCAGCGCTCTCGGTATCGGCCCTGCTGACCTGGGGCCGTTCGCGCAGGCGCTGAAACCGATCGTCGACCTGTTCCGCGGTATCGACACCAGCATCTTCGGGGATATCGGCGAGCTGATCACCAACGCGATCGACCCGTGGATCGTGTGGCTGACCAAGGTGATCAACTGGGTCAACGGGCTGGTCGCGGTTCTCGGGTTCCACGACGGGCACGTGGTCAACTCCCCGCTACCCGACTTGCTGAAGCCGTTCGAGAACCTCCGAGACATGCTCGGCGGCATCGACTTCGCCGACGCCGCCTTCGATGTCGTCACCGCGGCCACCACCTTCATCAATGATGTCCTCGCCGCCACAGGCCTGCTGGCCCTGTTCGAGGACCTGCAGAAGCTGATCGACGCGATCGTCCACGGCTTCCAAGGGCTGACCAACCCCGGCGGCATCTTCTCCGACGTATTCGACACCATCGCAGGGCTTCTCGGGATCGGCAACAACGCCCAGCAGACCGCCGACGACGGATGGTCGCAGATCGCGGCCCTCAACGCCGCCGTCGCCGGCATCACGTTGGGCTCCGGAACGTGCGGCTCAGACAACTTCGACGGATCCGCCCTCACCACACCGGGCCCGTTGTACGACGAACGGCACTGGGGTGGGGCGGCCAACAAGTACTACCGCGACGGCACCGGCAAGATGCGGTTCCCCACCTCGGGGATCCTCGGCAACGCCAGCATCTTCGGCCGCAACGACATCCACTTCGTCGGCAACACCACCACCACGGCGGTGTACCTGCCGACGAAGATCCCCGGCACAGGCTCGGCGCTGCTGCTGTTCAACCGCATCAATCTCGCTGCAGGCGAGGGGTACTGCGTGTTGGTCACCAGTTCGTCCATTCAGGCCGGCTACATCGTGGAGTCGGGCGGCACACCAGGGTTCCATTCGCTGGGCTCACCGTCGTCCTATACCCGGGCCGACGGCGAGTACTGGGAGTTCGACCTCGGGGAAGCCGACGGCAGCAACGACTACATGTTCCGGGTCCGCAGAAACGGGCTCGAGCTCCACACCTACGACGACACCGCGATGACCTACCCGCCTGACCCGGCCTACGTCGACATCGTGGTCGGCGGCCGCTCAGCCGACGGATTCCCCAGCATCGTCGCCGCGCCGGTGATCGACACATTCTCTTGGTACGAAAGGGCTTAACCGTGACCGATAGCTCCGCTGAGGATGTCACCGTAACCGTCGGGATCAAGCGGTGGGTGATCTCCGATGAAGACAAAATGTGGGCCCTCTACAAGGAGCTCAAGGCCGCCGGTTGGTTCGGCGGCGTCATGTGTTTCGAGAACGCCGACGGCGACAAAATGCAGATGACCAAGGGCAGCCAGCAGCTGCTCGTCGAGGTCGGCAACATCGTCGTCTCCGTCAACGGCGTCCTCGCCAGCCTGAGCCAGGCCGATTACGAAACCCGTTATGGCCCACTGCCCTCCTAGCCACACGACTCGTCGGAAGGCCACAGCATGACTGCGATCGTCGGACTCGGCACCGGGACAAAGGGATACAACCCGTTCGAAGACCCTTACCACCCGGTGCACATCAAAGACCCCAGCGCAGTGCTGGACTATCCGTGCGACTGGCGGAACCTGCTTGTGCGGGGGGACTTCATCGTCGCCACCCGATTCGAACTCGAATCCGGTATCTATCTCGCGTCCGAGCCGGCGTTCACCGATGTCGCCGCTATCGCCTGGATCGGCGGCGGCACTGTCGACACGGATTACACCGTGGTCTGCCACATCACCACCAACCGGGGACGCCAGGACGACCGGTCATTCGTCATCTCCATCCAAGAGACCTAGAAGAAGAGGAAATCCGTTATGACCCTTGGATATAGCGTCACGGTAATCAATTCGTTCCTCGACGCGGTCTACAACAACATCCCGTTCTCATTCGGCTCTGTGTGGCTGCAGTTGCACGACGGCGACCCTGGCGCCAACGGCACCGCCCACGTCCTTGCCGGGTCGGCGACCCGCCAGCAGCTCAACCACAACGCCGCCGATGGCGGCTCGGTGAGCTTGTCGGCCGGCACGGCCCCGTTCCCCATCACCGCGGGCGGGACCGCCAGCCACATCAGCGAGTGGAGTGCACCCACCGGGGGAACGTTCATCCGATCCGGGAAGCTCGCGGCGGCGCGGATCCTCGCCGACGGCGACAACCCGGTTCTCGACGCCGATGACATCACCTATCCGGCGGCTGGGCTGGCTGGCTGATGCCTGTACTTGAAGACACCGCCCGCACTGTCGGCGCGGTCATCACTGGTGCGACCACAACAAAGACCCTCACGGTCGATCTGAATGTGTCGACGGCGCTGGAGGATTCCTGCCTGATCGTCGGTGTTGCCCTGGTCGGCGGAACGAACATTTCGACAGCCGGAATGGCGGCCACCTTCAACGGTGACGCCCTGTCGGCGATCTCGGGGGCGTCGGTGGCGTGGGCCTCCAACCATCGGCTCATGAAGGCGTTCGCTCTGCAGGACGTCGACCTCGGGAAGCACACCCTGAGTGTGGTGGTGTCCAGCATCCCGACAGAGGTGTCACCGCGGGCAATTCTGGTTTCAGCGGCCTCCTACGGCGGGGTTGAATCGGTGGGGTCCGCGGTCACCGTCAACACCGGGTCGACGGCGACCGCCAACGCCGTCGAAGTGGACTCTGTGAACGCCGCCCACCGCGTCGTGGGCCTGCACTGCACCGCCGGGGTCGCGGCCGGCTTCACAGGCGCCTACAGCGGCGGTGTGCAGCGGGCTAACGCCATTCAGGTGCTGTACGGGCATCTGATGCTCGGCGACGGCCCCGGCGATGATGACGTGACCCTGTCGGCCGCCCAATACATTTTCCCCGGCGCGGGCGGCAACGACGACTGGGCGGCCATGGGTTTCGACCTCACCCCCGCCACGGTGCACCTCAGCGCCGCGGCGACGATGAGCGAGTTCGATTCCGTCGCCAACATGAGCGTCTACAAGCCCCGCCAGGCCGACCGCTCAGCCCGCTACTGGATCATCCCCGGATTGGAAGCACCCCCCGCTTCGGTGTGGCCGGCGAAGGACCCGTCCAGTGCGGCGATCTGCCCGTTCGACTGGTCCAACGATCTGGCCGAAGACGAAACGGTCACCGAGGTCGACTTCGGTAGCACATCCGAACGGTTGACGGTCGAGGACTTCGGCATTGAAGAACAAACCGCGTGGGCTCTGATCTCAGGGGGCGATCCCGGCGGCACCTACCCGGTGGGCTGCACCATCACCACCAGTGCGGGCCAAACCCTCAACGCAACTGAGTACCTGATTATGGAGGACCGCAGACTATGACACTCGGCGAATTCCACATTTCGGGCGGCGCGTCGCAGCGCGTCGCGAGTGGTGCTGGCCCGCAGGACAGTGAGTCTCTGGTCGGGTTGCGTGGCAAGTTCGTGTCGAACATTCCTGCCGGCCAGCCCGTCCCCGTCGACGGCGGCGTGGAGTACGTTCCCGAGCGGCGGTTCGTCGTCGGCGACGACGGCCTGCTGTACGAGATCCTCCTCGACGAGCACAACGAGGAATCCGTCAGCGACACCCCCGGCGTCACCCTCACCGCCGCCGATGACATGTTCGATGACACACTCCAATGGCAGTATGTGCCAGGGAAATTCGTTATCGGCGGCAAACGCATCAACCTTGCGGCGTTCTGGTTCACCGCCCAAAACCCCGGGTGGACCGGAACCCTCAACGAACTCACCCCCGTTCCCGCCACCGACCTAGAAGCGCGCGGCGTCCCCGGGAAGGACGGGGCGGGTTTCGATGGGTTCACGCAGGACGACGACACCCGCTACGCCCAGCCGATGAAAACCAATGCTGATGGGGATTCTGTTCCCGTCGGTGATCCCGTCAGGTTGCCTGACGGTCCACAGGGCCCGGAAGGCCCCGTCGGTGTTGCGCTGCGGTACCGGGGAACGTGGAACGCGAGTACGAATATTCCTGCGCTGCACGATGGCACGGGCACCGCAGGTGATACGTGGCTGGCCACCGTTGAAGGCACAGCGAACCTCGGGTCGGGAAGTTTGGAGTTCGCGTCCGGTGACTACGCCGTGTACAACGGCACCATCTGGCAGTTCGTCGCCGCCGCCGTGATCCAGGGTTCGGGCCAAGTCATCACCCATGGCAGCAACGCCGACTATGTGCGGCCTAGTGACAACTCCTCCGCGGTGATCTGGGCCGGCACCGTCCCACCCGAGAACGCTCTCGAAGGCGACATTTGGCTGGACTACTCCGGCAGTTCACCGGCCATCTCCACCACGGTCCTGGACGACCTCCACAAAGGTATCCCGGTGGCACAAACCCTGGTGTCCGCAGGCACCGAGCCGATCACGTGGACGGTCACCGCCGGTGCCGAACCCGCGGGCCTTCAAGTCACCTCGGCGGGTGTGCTGTCCGGTACCCCCACCGCCACAGGGGCCTACGACTTCACCGTCACCGCCACCAACGGGTACGGCACCGACACACAGCATTTCACCGGCACCGTCCTGGCCGCTGTAGCCCCCGTGATCACCACCACCGCACTCGGGGGCACCCCGCAGGCCGGCACACCTTATTCGCAGGTGATCGTGGCCACCGGCTCCGTGCCCATGACGTGGGCCGTGGAAGTTGGCTCGCTGCCCACCGGCCTCAACCTCGACGAGGACAGCGGGGTGATCTCCGGAACCCCCACAGTGTCGGGGGCGTATTCGTTCACGATTCGTGCCACTAACGCCGCCGGCTACGACGATCAGGCCTTCAGCGGATCGATTGCGGGGGCACCTCCGAACATCACCACGACGTCACTGAACCCGTTGAGCCAGGGCGCGGCGTTCTCTCAAACCCCTGTCCATACAGGGACGGCCCCCATCGACTGGACGGTCAGCGCGGGAACTCTGCCGACAGGCCTGTCGCAGGACCCCAGCACCGGTCAGATCTACGGAACCCCTTCGAGTTCGGGTGCCTACGACTTCACGGTGCAGGCTGAGAACGCGTTCGGCTCCGACACCCAGCAATACACCGGCACCATCGCGGCGGGCACACCGGTGATCGGCACGTCGAGCTTGGGAACCCTGTACCGGGCGGTGGCGTTCTCACTGACCCCGTCGGTGACGGGGGCGACACCGATCACGTGGTCCAAGCCCACCGGGTCGCTACCGTCTGGGCTGTCACTGAACACGTCTACCGGGGAGATCTCCGGAACCCCCAGCGCAGCAGGCTCGTACAGTTTCACGTTGCGGGCCACCAACGGTTATGGGTCTGTCGATCAGGCGTTCTCCGGATCTGTGCTGGAATCCACCCCCTCGATCACCGAGTCGAGCCTGGACTCGATCACCACGTCGGTGGCGTTCTCCCAAACGCTGCATGCCAGCGGCTATCCGACGATCACGTGGTCGAACCCCTCCGGGTCTTTGCCCGCTGGCCTAACGTTCGACTCGGCTACCGCGACGATCTCCGGAACCCCCACCACGCCCGGCGCGTACAGCTTCACCATCCGGGTGACGAACAGCATCGGCCACACCGACACGGTGTATTCCGGAACTGTCAACCCGCCCATTGCGTTCGACGCGATCGGCGGCGGTTCGGCCACGTCGGCGAGCTTCACCTCGTCGGGCATGACCCACTCCATCACGGCGGCCGCCAACACCACGGTGTTGCTGTTTGTCGGATGGATCAGCCCGTCGAGCTCGTCGGGCACCGTGACGGCGACGTGTGGGGGGGCATCGATGACGATGGTGGGTTCGCCGGTCGACTACGGTTCGTCGGGTGCCAACCACGTCTTCGGGGCGCTGTTCAAGTACACCAACTCGACGTCGGGCACAAAGACAGTCGGGGTCAGTGTCAGCGGCATCACCTGGGTTGCCCAGTGCAACAGCATTTCCTACACCGGTGTGGGAACGGTCGGCGCGCTTCAGACCGCGAACCCGGCCGGAACGACCAGCGCCTCGCAGACGGTCACCTCGGCGGCGGGTCACCGTATCTGTCAGGGCTTCCTGAAGGCTGGTGTCGTCGGCAGTGGTTTCAGTGCCTACAACCAGACCTCGCGGTACAACCCAACCGGGGCATCCCCGAACCGTCCCATGCAGATCGGTGAAGCCGCCGGGGCGGCGTCGGTGACGTTCACCGCCACAGTCGCATCCGGGACACCGAACAACGTTCTCGGCATGGCCGTGGACCTGGCGGCATAGATGGCGGGACCGTTCGATCAGTTGATCACGGCGCTGAACAGCGATCAGTCGGCCACCATCCAAGTCGTCGGCGACTCCACCGCCTACGGTTCCTACTACCCGCCGAATGCTGCACTGAGCCAATACAGTTGGGCAGGTCCGCTGGCCGTTCTCCTCGGTGACCTCTACGACATGAATGTTCAGGTGTACCTGTGGAATTACCCCACTAACAACGGGTACCGGGCGGCGGTCTCGTTGCGCACGGCCACCCGCGGTAGGGCGCCCACCATCACGGTGATGCTCGGCGGAATCCCCAGCCAGGTGATGGCCACCTACAACTCCTACAAGGCGAACCTACTGCCCGTCTCGAACCCGAAACTAGTCATCATCTGGGACGGGTTCAATGAAATCAGCACCGGCACCTTCACGGCGCAGTATCTGCTGTTCATCGACGCCGTCAAGACCCGCTGCCCGGGGGCGCCAATTTTGGCCACCACCCAGCACACCCCGTTCATCACCTACGAGTCGTTCCTGCCTGGCCACACAGTCCTTTTCGTCGATCTGTTCAACGCGCTCATTACCACCCTCGTCCCCGGCGAGGATCTGTCGCTCACCCCACCGATCCAGCAGTCCACCACACAAGACGGTGTATGGATGATCGACAGCCGGCAGATCAACCTCGTCACCGCCGACTTCTACACCGACCTTCTTCACCCGATCGCTTCGGGCTACGCGAAGATCGCGGCCTGGCTGTTCAGCGCCATCACTGTGGGATTCGGTGGCGCACCGGACATCTCCACAACCGCATTGAACGATCTCACCGTGGGGGAGGCCTTCAGCCAGACGCTGGCCGTCACAGGCACCACGCCAATCACTTGGGAGGTGCAATCAGGCCAACTCCCGGTCGGCGTCGACCTCGACGAAGACACCGGTGTAATCACGGGAACACCCACGACCGCAGGCAGTTACACCGCCACGGTGCGCGCCTCGAACCTTTACGGCCACGACGACCAGGTGTTTACTGGCTCGGTGCATGCGGTGGTGCGGGATCCGTTTGACCCCAATAGCGTTGGTCGTGCGGTGGTTCAGTTGAACGGCAGCTTCTATCCGGTCGCGGCGAAGGTGTTCGACGGCGATCTGTGGAAACCGGCCATTGCCAGGGATTGAGGTACCGCCATGGCCGAGCAGCGCTGCATCGTGTGTGACTGCCCGATCATCGATCACGTGCCGTTCCGCTACTGGTGGAAAGCGTGGTGTCGGCACCGCATCATCCCCGTCGTCGGCTTCATCCTCGGCCACCTGCCACTCGGCAACGAACCCGACTGGTGAAATGACCATCCAGCTCGACTGGGACCTCCTGGTCCTGGTCGGGCTGATCGCATTCGCCCTCATTCTCCTGGGCGCCGCCGGCCACTACGTCTGGCACGAGATACGCCACCGCTGATCCGCGAACTCTAAACCTGCTGAAAACCAGCAGGCTCCGCTGCTCAGGCGCTGACCTGCGCTGATCCATCTACTCCCAAAGCTACTCGAAAGGGATTGCCTGATGCCTACTCTCGGTCGCCTCCTGGATCATGACGCGCGATCCCGCCAGTTCGAGGCTCGGCGCGCCACCAAGCCCCGCTCTGTGTTGTGGGGCCACCATGCACCCGTGCTCGATCAGGGCGACTTGGGGGCGTGCACTGGCAACGCGACGGCGCAATTGATCAACACCGACTTTTTCGAACCGTCCCGCAGCACGCAGCGGCCGGCGTTGCCGAGCGGATTCCTCACCGAGGCCGACGCCGTCCACATCTACTCGCTGGCAACCAGACTCGACGGCATCGCCAGCAATACCTACCCGCCCACCGATGAGGGATCGAGTGGGCTGGGGGCGGCGAAGGCCGGCAAGAAGCTCGGCTACTTCACTGGGTACCGGCACTGCTTCGGATTCGACCACTTCGCAGCGGCCGTGCAGCTGCAGCCCGTGATCGTCGGTACCAACTGGTATGAGGCGATGTTCACGCCCGACATCCAAGGGTTCGTGTGGCCACGCGGCGCGGTGCAGGGCGGGCACGAGTACCTGTGCCTCGGAATCTCCTACGAGACAAAGACACTCACCTTCCTCAACAGCTGGGGTGACGGATGGGGTCGGGATGGCCGGTTCTTCATGACGTTCGCCACGTTCACCAAACTGCTCGCCGAGCAGGGCGATGCGACCGCACCGATCGGAGTGTCCGCATGACCGAGAAAGTGTTGGCGTTCGATCACGGCATCATCCCGCAGGAGAAGGGCTGGGACTGCGGGCCCGCCGCCACCCAGGTCGTCCTCAACGCCGTCGGGATTGTCGTCACGGAGACGCAGCTGATCGCCGAGATCGGCACCACCACCAACGGCACCGACGATGTCAGCTGGATCGAAAACCGTTGCCTCGATGTGCGGTTGCCCGACGCCAACTACACCACCGTGTACGTGCGCAACGATCCGCCCTCGGCGGCGCAGATCGAAACGTACTGGCGGAATCTGAAGCAGTCGATCGACACCGGCCACGGCGTCATCAACAACTGGGTCAGTCCCGCCACCAACCCGCCCCGCGGCATCAAAGGTTCCCAGAGCCCTGACGGGTACGGCCGCTACACCATCTACCACTACGTGTCGGCAGTCGGCTATGACGACAACTACGACGGCCGCGGCGGCCGCGCGGTGTGCATCGCCGACAGCGGGTTCCGGCCGTTCTTCTACTGGGTGACCCTTGAGCAGTGCGTCGGGCTGATCAGTCCGAAGGGCTACTGCTACGCCAACACCAGCGGCGAGGCCGCACCGGTCCACGTCCCCGAGCCGAACGACCTGAACGCCAAGGACCGGCACGCCCTGGACGTGATCCAAGAAGGACACCGGCGGCTCATCACACCCCGCGGAATCCAGATCGCGCTGGCGACCTGCTACGTCGAGTCGAACTTCATCATCTATGCCAACGCGAAAGTCCCTGACTCCATGACGAATCCGCTGCGTGAAGCGGTCGGCGCTGACGGGTTCAGCGTCGGGATCTTCCAGCAGCAGGTCGTCCACGGCGCCAACGGCTGGTGGTGGGGTGATGCCGCCACCTGCATGGACCCCACCCTGTCGGCTGGCTTGTTCTACGACCGGCTCGCGCGCTTGAACTACAACGGCCCCAACAGCCCGGGCAGCTATGCGCAGGCCGTGCAGTCTTCGGCGTTCCCTGACCGCTACGACACCCGAATGGGTGATGCCGAGCAGCTCTACAACCGTCTCGCAGAACTGGAGAACCACATGGCCCTGCAAACCTCCCGGTCGATTTACCGAACGAGCAACGACCGCACCATGTCTGGTGATGACGCCTCGTTCGGCGCCGACGCCACGAGCCACATGAATTGGGTCGAAACGAACGCGATCCGCGGGGCGCTGTGGGCGCTGCTCCTCGTCAAGGCCACCGCCAACGGCGGCGTCGGCGCCACCAAATGGTGGGAAGTCAACGACGGCAACCCCAACCCCGGCATCGACCCGTGGGCCGTCGAGCAGGCCACCAGCGTCCTCAACTACATCCTCGCGGTCAACCCGACCGCGTTGCAGAACGCCATCGGAAAGGCCGCATGATGACCACCCCAGTTCAGACCGCAGGACCCGTCGACCCCAACGCCCCGACACGCACCAAGACCTACGCCGTGCTGGCCGTGATCTTCCCGCTCATCGGCGCGCTGGCCACCTTCGGAGTGCTGTCGGCAGATCAGGCCAACGCGATCACCGGCTTTGGCACCGCCGCGATGGGGTTGGCCGGCGCGTTCGGGTTCGGATTCGTCGCGAACAAGACGAACAAGCAGGTGAAGAACGGGACGTTCGATGCGCCGCCACCGCCGCCTCCCGCACCCGAGCTGCCGCCGGCGATGTCGGCCGTCCAGTCAGTGCAGGCCGTCTCGAACGCGTTCACCGACTTCAGCCAGTCGGTAGCCCAGGGCGTGCAGCTGGTGCAGGGCGTGGCCGCGGCCGTGCCGGGCCTGTCCGCTGTCGTGGCCCCGGGTGGGCTGGTCGACCAGTTCCTGCGCGGCAAGACCCCGTGATGCCCTCACTCGCTGCCTGCAACTGCGCTTACGGGCCGCAGGATCCGCGGTGCTGCATCGCGAAGGCGCGGCGGGCGGAACTGGAGGAGGCCCACCGGCTCGGCCGTGAAGGCAAGCCGCTGCCGGAGGATCGGGAACCGCCGCCGAGCATCGCCAGCCTCAATGTTGTCCGCGACGACATTGCCCGACTCAACGCGATCAGACTCTGATGCCCGGGAAAGTGCTCGCTGACCTCAGCCGAGGTTTCAACGTGCTGTTGGATCATGGCGACGGCGTCGAGACCGCTTGGTACCCGGACGGTTCGATCGGTGTGCGGCACACCTGCGATCGCGGTGGTAAGCGCGGTGTGATCATCTGCGCGCCGCGCCTGGTGCTCAACGAGCCCAACGGCCACACCATCGTTTCCGGCGAGCATGAGCCGCTGACGGTTTCGCCGTCTTGCGGCTGCTCGGACTGCGGACTGCACGGCTTCATCCGCAATGGCCGATGGGAACCGTGCTGATGCCCGCCTGGCTGACGGTCGTCACAGCGCTGATCGTCCAGGTGAGCGGCACACCGTACATCCCCGGCGGTGACACCCCGGCGGGCACCGACTGTTCTGGGCTGGCCTCGTGGGTGGCCAACGCAGCCACTGGCAGGCCCATATTCGGGGACAGGTTCCACACCGGCAACGAGGAAGCCGCGCTCCTGGCGCGGGGGTTCCGGTACGGGAGCGCCCCGAACTCCCTTGTGATCGCCTGGAATAGCCACCACACGGCCGTCACCCTGCCTGACGGCACCGCGGTGTCCAGCGGCGAGGGCGGCGGTGTGAAGATCGGTGGGGGTGGCGCCTACCAACGCCAGTTCACCCACACCATGTACCTGCCCGCCGGGCCGACCTGATGGGCGGACTGCTGAACCCGCAGGTGCTGAACGGCATCGGTGTCGTCACCGTCATCGTGATCGTCGCGATGATCCTGCTGGTTTCGCTGCAGCGCGGCAGCCTGATCCTCGGTGTCCACCACCGGGAGGTGATCGCCGGCCGGGATCGCGAGATCGCCGCCCTGGAACGCGAGAACGCCGCGCTTCGGGCCAGCGACGAAAAGAAGGACACCACTATCGCGGTGCTGTCCACGTCGATCTCGGAGAAGACCGCCATCGAGGCCGTCAATGAACGCATCCTCACGGCCATTCGTGAAGGGCGGGCGGACTGATGTGGTTCTGGAATCGGGCTCGCGGCGATATTGCGGATGCCAGGCAGCGCGCTACGGACGCCGAGTTGCGGACGGTGGAGGCCCAACAGAAGAACGCCGACGCCGACCGCCGGCTACTGGCGGCGGCAGTAATGGACATCGAGTCTCGGCGGTCGACGGCTGGGCTGCGGCGGCAGCTCGAGCGCAACGGGTTCACTGAAATGTTGCAGGAATCGTGGGGTAAGAGGGGTCACGCGTGAAGAACACACCGCCGATATTGTTGTGGGCGTACTGGATTGGCGCGCTGCTGATCCCGGCTACGTTCATCTCCGATATCTGGCTCGACATCGACTACGAGCGCCTGGCGAATATCGCACTGGCCGTCGCTGCGGTCCTAGTCACCGCGTTCACTACCCTGTACGGGTTCCGGTCGAAGTGGTGGACCAACCTCATTGGCGCCCCGTACCTGGTGAAGTGTGTCGCGATGTCGGCGTTTCTGCTGCAGGCCGCAGCGTCGGTGTGGATCGAGTGGTGGGCTGCCGAGTTCGCGTTCCGCCAGCAGATCCGGTTCGTGATCTACACGTTCCCCGCGCTGATCTATGTGCCCATGATCATCATCTTGGTGCGCGAGCAGCAGAACGATCGACGTGAGGCGCGTGAAGTGACGGGTAAGTCGTTCCCGCCTTAACCTGACGTTCTCTCCGGGATCCGCCCCTCAGCCTCCGGCTGGGGGGCGGCTTTCGTCGTATCGTGGGCGCGACGATGAGCACGTATGTCACCAGCGTGACGCTGAGCATGGATGTCGATGAGGATGGCCGGCCGATGTGGCGTCTCGACTGGACGGAGAGCCGCAAGGGGCGGGCCGAGGCCTCGACGATGAGTCACTACACCGAGCAGGCGGCGCGCCGTCACGCCACCAGCCTCGTCGCGAAACGCCGGCCCGGGATCGCTCTCGCTGACGTCTTCATCGACGCTAGGGGCAGGTGAACGATCCGGTGTGCTCAAAGCACCACTGAGGGCCGCCCGGCTGGCCGGTGTCAGCCGTGTAGCCGTTTGGCCCGTACTGGCCGGGAACACCGTTGGTGCCGCTGTAATTCGATTGGTTCCACGGGGCTTGCCCGCTGCACGGGTTGTACCAGTTGTAGGCGCTGGGCTCGAGGTAGCAGCCGGGCAGGGGAGTGGCGGCAGCGGCGGGCGCGGCGATCAGCGACGCCACGCTGACCGCGGTGGTCGCTACCAATATCCGGATCATCTGCGCTGCGGTAGTGGGCGCGTCCGGGCCGGCGGGCAGGCGATTGAGAATCGGTCACTCGGCCGGCGCGGGTAGGGCATCGTCGGCAGCGGCGGGATTGTGGACCGCAGCTGGATCTGAGCGTGCTCGTAGTCGGCACGGGCGACCAGCGCGTTCCGCCGTCGCCACTCCCGCGCGATGGCGCGCACACCGGCCCAGCTGAGCGCCAGGGCGATCATGACAGCTGAGGAGACCGGGTGGACGCTCAGCATCATCCCCATGAAGACCAGAGCGAACAGGCCGCCAACGGTAGCCACTACCGGGTGACGGTCGGGCCAGCTCCCGTAGCTGCACGGCTCCTCGTGGCCGCAGCGCTGGCAGACGTGTTGTGTCATCTCAGCTCCTTCTGACTATCCGATTAGAGGGTGGTGCATATGCGGCAGCAGCGCGGCGTAAACGATCGAACCGAGCCACCACGCCAGAAGTCCCACTCCGACGATGGCAGCGGCCAGCAGGCCCCACCAGGCGGGTTCGGTGTGGGTGTACATGCCCTTGGTGAGGGCTGCGATGGACAGGATGGACACCATGCCGCCGACGATGAGGACTGTCAGCATTTGTGCTGCTGAGCGGCTGCAGCGAACTTTGCGGCCAGGGGTGAGTGACCCACTGGTGCTGTTGAAAATTTCAACCAACCCTCCGGTTTGCCCAGGTAGAAGCAAGTCCGTTTGCACCTGCTGTCTCGAACAATTCCGGCTGTGACCAGCGCCTATCGCTTTGCTCCTAAGGGTTCAATTCCCGGCAGCTCCACCGAACGAAAGACGGGCCAGGACGAAAGTCCTGGCCCGTCTTGTGTCGGCGCCTGTGTCAACGATTGCCCCGACGGCTCAGCCGTACTTGACGAACAACGCCAGCGCGTCGTCGATCTTCTGCTGGACGAACTTGTTGTCGCGTCCGTGCACCGCCAATCCGGCGCTATAGCCGGTGAGCTCGACGACCAAGTCAACGGGGTTGTCCGCCTCTTCGATCGCGTTGCGGTGCCCGAGCTCCCAGGGCCCGTCGAGTCGCACATCGAGGAAGCGGCGCTTCACTTCGGCGAACAACGAGCTCCACGCTCGCTCGCGATCACTCGTGCTGGCGGTCATCCGGCGAGCGTAGGTAGTGCACTACCTAGCAGTCATGCGTAGTCGACCACTCTAAATTCTCAGCTGTGTGATCCCAGGCACAAAAGTTTGCCCTGCCTGCACGCGGGGTAAAGCCCAGCATGCCGACTGTCCGCCTACCTGGCACCCTCGTGGCCTCTACGCGGGCTCCTCGCCGCTGGCTCGGGCTCGGCGCGTCGGCACTGCTGACCGCCGGCGTCCTGCTCGTCGCTCCCACTGCACTGCCCGTCGCTTCGGCCGCGGACTGCGCCGACGCCGAAGTGATCTTCGCCCGCGGCACCGATGAGCCCCCGGGCATGGGCCGGGTGGGTGACGCCTTCGTCGACGCGCTGCGCAAGCAGGCCACCGGGCTCAACATCGACAGCTACGCGGTGAACTACAAAGCCGGCAAGCTGCAGCTACACGGCGGCGACGGTGCCAACGACGTGATCTCCCACATCAAGCAGACGGTGTCGTCGTGCCCCGACACCAAGATCATCCTGGGCGGCTACTCGCAAGGTGCCAGCGTGATGGACATCGTCGCCGGCGTTCCGGTGGGCGGCATCCCGTGGGGTAGCTCGCTGCCGCCCGAATACGTGAAGAACATCGCGGCCGTGGCCACCTTCGGCAACGTCGCGACCCGCACGAATCAAGCGCTGCCGACGACGAGCGCCTTGCTCGGCAACAAAGCCATCGACATGTGCAATCCGGCCGACCCGATCTGCCACGCGGGTCCAGGCAATGAGTGGAGCGGGCACACCCAGGGCTACGTCCCGGGCTACACGGATCAGGCAGCGTCCTTCGCCGCGGCGAAGCTGCTGGCCGGCTACACCCAACACCTGCCCGGCTATGGGCCGCCGCCCGGATATGACCAGGCGACGACGGGCTACGGTCCGGCGACCATGGGCTACGACCCCGACAGCGCCTCGCACGGTCTGCCACCCGGGTACCCCGCTGAGGCGCCCGGGCCGACTGCGCCGGGGCCAGTGCCTGCCCCCGCGACGGTCGCGCCCACAACCGCGCCCACCTCGTCGTCGCAAACCGCGTTGGCCGCCGAACTTCACTAGCCGCTTATTGCGCGGACGTTTTCGCTTTCTGCTCGGCGGCATGGTCTTCGATCGCCTTGCCGATGGCGTGCGCGGCCCGGTCCACGAACTGCGTCCCGCTTGCGGTCACCCAGTCCCGCGACGCTTCCGGCCCCGTGAGCTGGCCGGTGAAATGAGGCATCACGTACTGCGCGAACAACTCGTAGCTGTGCAGCTTGGCCGCCGGTGGCGCCCAGTCGTGATCGAAAAGCAGGAACGCACCGAAGCCGCCGTCGCTGGCCTCGATGAGTTCCTCGATCTTGGCGATGGCGTCATCAGGCGTACCGATCACGGCGAAGCCCGATTCGCGGTTGTTGGCGATGATCTCGGCCACCGTGTCGCCCTGGACCGGACCCGCGGGCAGGATGTGGCTGAAGTAGCGGGAGAACTCGGCGATGCCGTATTCGACGTCACGCTCGGCCTGCTCGCGGGTGTCGGCCAGGTGCATCGGCCCGACGAGCCGCCACTGCGAGCGGTCGGCGACGTGGCCGTTCTCGCGCGCCACCTCCTCCCAGGTCGCCCAGTGATGCGCGAGCATGTTCATGCCCTGCCTCGCGGTCGCCGCGATCGACAGCATGCCGATGCCGTGCTTGCCGGCGCCGCGCGGCCCGGTGGGCGAAAACGACGCTGCGACAGCGACATCGAAGCACGGATCGCTGTAGGGCTTCAGTTGCAGGCGCGCGTCTTGAAGGATGAACCCGTCAGTGTGCATGGTCACGGTCTCGCCGCGCAGCAGCCGCATGATCGCGTCGAGACACTGCTCCATGCGTGGCCGCTGCTCGTCGGCGGGGATACCGAGCATGTGTGCGTCAGACGTCAGCTGTCCCGGTCCGCAGCCCAGCATCACCCGGCCCCGGGTGAGGTGATCGAGCAGCACCATGCGGTCGGCCAGCATCAACGGATTGTGGTACGGCAGCGAGCTCACACCCGTGCCGAGCTTGATGTGCTTGGTGCGTTCGGCGGCAACGGCGATGACCACCTCGGGCGAGGCGATGATCTCGAATCCCGCCGAGTGATGCTCACCGATCCAGGCTTCTGCGAACCCCAGGCGATCCATCGCCACAATCAAGTCGAGGTCGCGCTCGATCGCGAGAGTCGGGTTCTGCCCCGTCGGGTGGAAGGGGGCCATGAAGTTACCGAAGCGCATACGCCCGCACGCTACCGGGTGAGCACCGAATTCAAGCCCCGTCGCAGTTGCAAGGTTGCGAGAGTCAGCGGATTGTCGAATCGCTGGGGGAGTGCCAGTCGACGGGCGACAGGCACGAGCCGATCGAGCCGTCGTCGCGTGATCACCGCCGCCATGAATCCGGTGACGACGCCGAGGGCGAAGTAACCACGCACGCGGCGCTTGTTGCGCTGCCGCACGACCCCGGCGATGTAGCCGCCGAGCGCGGCGAGGGCGGCGACCCCGATGAGGACATAACTCACCGCTCCGACCGCATCCACGGTCCGATCACACCACCGTGAGGACCAAATCGGCAGAGCCCGGGAAAGGTCGTGACCGAACCGAGGACGCAGCGTTACCGTCAATTTGGCAGAGGCTCCATCCGGGCCTCGTCCCGACTATGTGCGATTGACTCGTTTGGCCAGGTCATGTTGCTAGGCTCCGCTTGGCAAGCAACGCCGACTGACGTCTTACGAGTTCGATTCGGAGCAGACGCTGTGGCCAACATTGTCATCATCAATCCTCGGTTTCAGGTGTCCTACTGGGGCCTGGAACACGCACTTCCGCTGCTCGGCAAGAAGTGCAATGTGCCGACGGCCTGCCTGCCGCTGCTGGCCGCGCTGACGCCCGACGAACATCACGTCACGCTCATCGACGAGAACGTCGAGGAAATCGACTTCGAGAAGGTCGCGCGGGCCGACATCGTCGGGCTGACCGGCATGATCGTGCAGCGCCAGCGCATGCGCGAGATCCTGGGCGAGCTCAAGTCCCGCGGCGTCTTCGTCGTCGTCGGCGGACCCTGGGTCAGCGTGCGGGAGGACTACTTCGACGGCCTGGCCGACGCGATCTTCGTCGGCGAAGCCGAGACCACCTGGCCGCAATTCCTGGACGACTGGGCGCACGGCCGGCACCAGTACCGCTATGAGCAAGCCGACCGCACCGATATGACGACGGTCCCGGTGCCGCGTTACGACCTGCTCAAGACCAAGAACTACGTCTTCGGCAGCATTCAGTTCAGCCGGGGCTGCCCGTTCCAGTGCGAGTTCTGCGACATCATCGTCACGTTCGGTCGCAAGCCGCGGCTGAAGACCAGCGCCCAGGTGATCGCCGAGCTGGAAGCGATGCGCAAGGCGGGCCTGTCGATCGGCTTCATCGTCGACGACAACCTCATCGGCAACAAAGCCGCCGTCAAGGTGCTACTGGCCGACGTCCACGCGTGGCAGGAACGCGAGGGCTATCCCTTGCAGTTCTTCACCGAGGCGTCACTGAACCTCGCCGAAGACGACGAGCTGATGGAGTTGATGGTCGCCGCCAACATCACGGTGGTCTTCATCGGTATCGAGAGCCCGAACGAAGACTCGCTGAAAGAGGCGAAGAAGTATCAGAACGTGAAAAAGGGCGGGACGATCGTCGACCGGGTCCGCAAGGTGCAGGACTCCGGCCTGGAAGTCTGGTGCGGCATGATCGTCGGCTTCGACAACGACGATGCCCGAATCTTCAAGGAACAAGCCGAATTCATCAATCAGACCGACATCATGCACGCGATGGTCGGCATGCTCGCCGCCATTCCCAAGACCCCGTTGCACGCGCGCCTGAAGACCGAGGGCCGCCTCGATCTCGACGACGAGCAGACGTTCGGCACCAACGTGATTCCGCTCAACATGAGTCGCGACGAGTTGCGGGACGGCTACATCGCCCTGATGCGAGACCTCTACGACCCCGACTCCTACTTCGAGCGGCTCGAAAGTCTCTATCTGACACGCAAATTCGACTTCGGACGGGCCCGTAACGCCTACCTGAACGCCCATCCGTGGCGGCGCAGAAAGGCGCAGCTGCTCGACGGCGGCCGCGCGTTCGGTCTGTTCCTGCTGTTGATGAAGAACGTGCCGGATCAACACCTACGGCAGGTCTATCGGCGTCGGATGTGGAAGATGCTGCGCAGCCGGCCCGATCCCGGCGTCTTGTTCGTCAGCGTGGTCAAGTGCGCAACGCACTACCACCACTACACGATGTCGCGGGAAATGTCCGAGCGCCGAACGCTGGTCAATACCTTCTAGTTCTGCTCGCCGGCGCTTCCGGTGACCTTGTCCAGGAAATCCACAGCAAGTACTCGGACAGGCACATTCGTCGCCTGACTCTGCACGCGCAGCACATCGAACGCCTCGTCGGCATCGATGCCCCGCATCGCCATCAGCACGCCCTTGGCCTGCTCGATCGGTGCCCGCGTCTGTAGCACGCGCTGGATCGACTCCGCGGTGTCCTCGGCGGACTTGAACCGGGCGAAGTCGCCGATCGCCCGGGATACCGCGGTGGTCAACAGGTCCAGGATCTCGGCATCGAGGCTGTCGAAGGCGTGAAACGCCCGCCCGTACAAATTGAACGACCCCAGCGTCAGGTCGTCGGTATACAGGGGAGCGGCCAGGAAGCTGTGGACGCCCTCGGTGCGCGCGGCGGCCGCGAAGGCCGGCCAGCGTTGCATCGCGTCCTCGGAATCGAGCAGCACGATACTGCGGGTGCGCGCGGCGTGCAGGCACGGGCCGTCACCGACCTCGTACTGGTCGCTGTCGATGCGCAACGTGCGCTCATCGGTGTGGACCGCGGTATAGGTCAGACCGCCGAGGTCGATGGTGATGCCGGTGTAGTCCGCACCCTCGATCGCCTCGTGCGCGATGGCCGCGACCTGCTGCAACAGGGTCAGGAGGTCGTTTTCGTCGGCGATGCTGCGGCCGGCATCGACCAGCATCCGGCCCAGAGCGGCAGGCGAGATGGTCTTGCGGATGGCGGCGTCGACCACGATCTCGGCCGCCTGTTCGGTTTCGGTGCCATCCAGGACGTCGGTCGGGATGGAGTCTTCGACGCGTGGATCGCTGGTGTCGTCCATGTCGCTGAGTGTCCCACTACTGGGCCGTTCGGGGGGTAAATGGGACGCTAGGGGAGCACAGTGTGCATGAGCATTACGTTGTAGGCCGACCAGAGCGAGAGGTTGTAGTACAGCTCCCGGCCCGTCGACCACGGATGCAGGAACGGCGCGTAGATGCCGCCGGGGATCTGCATCGAGGACACCAGCATCTGCTCGGGGCCCCACGGTCCCTGCGGTGCCGGCGCAGTGCGCATCACGACGTCGTTGTTTCCGTTGCAGTACAGCACCAGGTACTGCTTCAGATAGTTGT
The DNA here is from genome assembly GCA_004362315.1 of Mycobacterium sp. BK086. GTDB lineage: Bacteria > Actinomycetota > Actinomycetes > Mycobacteriales > Mycobacteriaceae > Mycobacterium. Next base: position 1,315,972 of record SNWL01000003.1, on the reverse strand, counting down.
TGAACTGGGCCGACATCTCGCCGACCGGACCCGGGATCACCGGCGTCGCCGCCGCCGGGCTGCCGGGCACCCAGGAGTTGGAGTCGGCGTTCCAGTACTCGTACTTGGTCAGGTCCGGGATGAGTCCCGGGCTCACCCGCGCGACGTAGGCCGACCCGCCGCGTCCGTTGGGGGTTCCGAACGAGTAGATGTAGGGATCTCCGGGGCCGGGCTTGAGGAAGGCGCCCATCTGGAACTTCTCATTGCCGTTGGTCGGTTGGCGCACGGTGTTGGGGTAGACGCCCCACGTCTCACCGTTGTCGGTCGATGTCGCGATCGCCGAGTAGTTGGTGGTCCATGCGCCGTAGTTGTCCCAGCTCCTGATGGACATGAAGTTCATGAATTGGTTCTGCCCGACGGCGACACCCGAGGTCGGGATGATGCCCGTCTCTTCCGGCGCACGGTTGATGCTGTTGATCACCTGCTTGGCGATCCCGGGTCGCCACACTGGCGAGCCGGAGTATTTGTTGCCGACGGCCCCGTCGGGCACCGCGACCGTGTTGGCCAGCGAGCCGTCGGTGCTGCGCATCAGCACGTTGTAGCGCCACTGCTTACCCGGGATCCCGCAGAACCCGTTCGTATCGCCGAAGGCCATCAGCACCTGCCGGCGAGCGGGATCGCCGTTGTCCCACATGATTCCGAGGTCGGTTCCGGTGACCGCGAACTTCTGGATGGTCTGGTTCGGACTGTCCGGTCCGGTCACCCAGCCGACGACCGAGGTCCCCGGCGGGGCGGTGGACGGTGCCGGTTGCGCCGCGGCCGGCGCGGGGGCGGGCTGCGCGGGCGCCGGTTTCGGTGACGGCGCGACGGCGGCCTGCTTCTGCACCTGCCCGGCATTGGGCATGAATGCGTTGATGAGCATCTTGCCCAATGCGGGAAGGGGCGCTTGGTCATTCGCGCCGACGGGTTTGTGCCCGATAGGGCGGTCGAAGGGTGCGATCGCCGACGGGTTCGGAATCTGGAAGGCCTGGTTCGCCGCGGGTTGTGCTGCGGCAGAGGCGCCCTCACAGGGATCCGCGTTGGCTGCCGGCGCCGCGATGCCGGTGGCCGCGCACAGCCCGACGACGAGCGCCGACGCCAGTGGCAGCGGAGACATACGGGGGCGCGGCGACACGGCACACCTTTCGGGGCGGGACGTCGCTGTGACGTCTGTTATCCCATGTGACGATAGGGAGCCGTGAGCCCCTTGTGACCAGTCCTGCATCGATAGGTATTCATCCGTGACCGTGTCGCAACCTGGGAGACCGGCTTTGGGCTAATCTGCCCATGACGAACGAGGGGGAGCAATGAATCGTGGACTGTGCGCGATAGCGGCCGTCGCGCTGGCGGTCGGACTCACCGGAACCGCCTGCGGCAAGTCTGACACGGGCAGCACCGCGACATCCACGTCGAGCGCGGCGCCGGTGGCGGCCGACCAGCTCCCCGGTCTGGTGCCCACGCCGGCGAATACCGGAGACAAAAAGGGTCCGGATAGCATCGGCGACAACGGAATTCACCTGCACTTCGAAGTCAACTCACCGCCGAGTGACGCGATGGCTGCGTTCAAGTCGGCGCTCACCGACAAGGGCTGGGCGGTGACGACCATCGTCACCTCGGGTGGCCCGGGTGGTGGCGGTGCCACGTACACGGGCACCAACGGCGCCGCCTACGGCGTGTTCGACGGAGGTGGCTTCAACACCACGACGTTCATCAACGTCTGCGTCTGGCCGTCAAAGCCGGCCGACCCCAATTGCACGCGTAGCTGATCGCGCGAATTCAGTTCTTTCCCGAGAAGGATTCGCGTGATGCGCCGTGTGGTAGCGCTTGCCGTTGCTGTCTTGCTCCTGTTCACCTTGCCTGCCACGCAGGCTCCTGCCAGTCCCGATCCGCCCGGTGCCTTCACATTCGGTGGGATCCAGCGCACCTATTTGTTGCATGTGCCCGCGGGCCTGCAGAAGCCGAATGGACTGGTACTGAACCTGCATGGCGGCAGCCAGACGGGGCCCAAGCAGTCGGCGGAGACCAACTTCAATGCTGTCGCCGACAAGTACGGCTTCATCGTGGCCTACCCCAACGGCGTCGATCTCAGCTGGGCCGACGGCCGCGGTGCGTCGAAGCCCGACCGGCAGGGTGTCGACGACGTCGGCTTCCTGGCCGCGCTCATCGGCCGGCTGTCTCAGGCCTACGGCGTCCCGGCCGGCCGGGTGTTCGTCACCGGGATGTCGGCGGGAGCGTTCATGACGAACCGGTTGGCCTGCGAGCGTGCCGATCTCGTTGCCGCGATCGCGCCGGTGTCGGGCACACTGGGCAGCACTGTGCAGTGCAACCCGTCGAAACCTGTTGCGGTGCTGGCGGTTCACGGCACCAAAGACTCGGTGGTGCGCTATACCGGCGGGCGGATGATCGGCCGTGGCGGCGCGAGCACCGTCGTGGCGGCGCCGACGATGGCCGACCGCTGGCTTGCCTTCGACCACTGCCCGCCGGCGGTCCAGGCGCCGATCCCCGGCGGGGAACGTCTGTCCACCACGGGTTGTGCGGCCGGCACCGAGGTCGCCTTCGTCACGATCGACGGCTGGGGACACACCTGGCCGACGTCGCCTGCCGCCAGGTTCGACGCCTCCGCGGCCATCGGGCAGTTCTTCGCCGCCCACGCCCGCTGAGCTATACGAGGTCTGCCGCTTCGGTGATCTGTTCGGGGGTGCGGGCGCCGATGACCATCATGGTGACGCCGGCGGCTTCCCAGGCGACGATCTGTTTGCGCACGTAGTCGATGTCGCCGACGATCGCGGAGTCATCGACCAGTTCGTCGGGAACAGCCTTGGCGGCTAGTTCTTTTCCGTGCTTACGGTCACTGCGGAACAGTCGGGTGACTTCGTCGACGACGTCGGCATAGCCCATGCGGCGGTAGACGTCGGCGTGGAAGTTGGTGTCCTCAGCACCCATTCCGCCCATGTAGAGCGCCAGGTGCGGCTTGATGAGGTCCAGGATCGAGGACCGGTCGTCGGTGATGACGACCTGGGCGGTGGCGCAGATTTCGAAGTCCTCGCGCGAGCGCCGGGCGCCGGGGCGGGCGAAGCCTTCGTCGAGCCATTCGTTGTACATCGGGGCCAGCCGCGGTGAGTAGAAGATCGGCAGCCAGCCGTCGCAGATCTCGGCGGCCAGCGCGACGTTCTTGGGGCCTTCGGCGCCGAGCATGATCGGGATGTCGGCGCGCAGTGGGTGCACGATCGGCTTGAGCGGCTTACCCAGTCCGGTGGTTCCCTCGCCGGCCAGGGGCAGCGGGTAGTGCGGGCCCGCTGACGTGACGGGGGCTTCCCGGGCCCAGACCTGGCGGATGATGTCGATGTATTCGCGGGTGCGGGCCAAGGGTTTGGGGAACTTCTGCCCGTACCAGCCCTCGACGACCTGCGGGCCCGAGACACCCAGGCCGAGGATGTGGCGCCCACCGGAGAGGTGGTCCAGGGTCAGCGAGGCCATCGCACACGCCGTGGGGGTGCGCGCCGAGAGTTGGACGACCGAGGTGCCCAGCCGCATCCGGGTGGTTTCACGCCCCCACCAGGCCAACGGGGTGAACGCATCCGAACCCCATGATTCGGCGGTGAACACCGTGTCGAAGCCGGCTTCTTCGGCCACCGCCACCAACTCCGCATGGTTGGTGGGAGGTTGAGCACTCCAATAGCCAAGCTGCAGACCGAGTTTCATACCATCCTCAATACGATCGAGGTAGCGCCAGGGTGTGCTGGGCCACGTAGTTCAGGATCATCTCGCGACTCACCGGCGCAATGCGCAACAACCGAGCCAAACCCCACTGTGGCAGCAGCCCGTACTCGGTGGCCAGTCCGTTGCCGCCGTGCACCTGGATGGCGTGGTCCACGGCCTCCACCGCGGCTTCGGCGGCCGCGTACTTCGCCATGTTGGACGCTTCGCCCGCGGGCAGCCCCTGATCGAAGAGCCACGCGGCTTTCGCCGTCATCATCGCGGCGAGATCCACATTGATCTGGGCCTTGGCCAACGGATGCGCGATGGCCTGATACGAGCCGATCGGCGGCCCCCACACCGTCCGCGTGCGCGCGTACTCGGCGCCCTGCTCGACGGCGTGGCGCCCGACGCCCACGCACACCGCGGCGCCGGTGATCCGTTCGGGGTTCAAACCGTCGAACACCTGCCGGAAACCCTCGTGCTCGTCGCCGATCAGACTCGAGGCCGGCACCCGCACATTGTCGAAGTGCAGCGTGAATTGCTTTTCGGGAACGCTGATCCCGACCGGCAGTCGGTGCTTGACCAATCCCGGTGCATCGGTTGGGACCAGAAAAAGTGATAGGCGCTCCGGTGCCGAGCGGGTGACGACGATCAAGGCACCCGCCTCGTCGACGCCGGAGATGTAGTACTTGGTGCCGTTCAGCAGATAGTCGTTGCCGTCGCGGACCGCGGTGGTGCTGATCTGGCGGCTGTTGGATCCCGCGTCCGGTTCGGTGATGGCGAAGACGACCTTCGTCTCACCGGATGCCATCCGCGGCAACCACTCTCGTCGGTGCTCGTCGCTGCCGTAGCGGCTGAGCAGTTCCCCCGAGATCGCGCTGGAGACCAGCAACAGCAGCAGCGGGCAGCCGCGGGCGGCGGTCTCCTCGCACACGATCGCGAGCTCGGCCATCCCGGCGCCGCCGCCACCGTACTGTTCGGGGAAGTTGATCCCGATGAACCCGTGGGCGCCGAGATCGCGCCACAGCTCCGTGGTCGGCTCCCCGGCGACGGCACGCTCGGCGAAGTAGCTTGCGCTGTAACGGTCGGTGACTGCGGCGACCGCCTTGCGCAGGTCCTGATGTTCTTCTGGCTCGGTGAAGTCCATCAGGGCACCAATGCGTCGGGAATGTCGGTGTGCAGGGCGCGCAGGTATTCGCCGAGCGCCTTGGCCTGCGGATCGGGCCGCGTACACGAGGCCACGCCCTCGCCGAGGAAGCCGACGATCACGAAGTTGAGCGCGCGCAGGTTGGCGAATTCATGACGAAGCACCGTGAAGTCGGCCGATTCGCTCACCAGTTTACGAAAGCGGTCCACGGTGAGATGACTGCGCAGCCATTCCCATCGCTCCTCGGAGTCCGTCCACACCCCGACGTTGGCGTTGCCGCCCTTATCACCCGACCGCGCGGCCACGATGGTTCCCAGAGGACGTCGGGTCGTCGGCCCAAAGTCACTGTGGCGCAGCTCCGGTTGAATCACCTCAGGCAGCGTGCCGTCGGCGGGACCGCTGTGCGGGATGGTTTCGCGCGAGCCGTCGGCATGCACGACGACATGCTGGACGGCCGTGGCGGGCACCACGGTCGGCCAGTAGACGCCGAACTCGCTCGCCGAGGACGGCGGTGATGTGGTGTGGAAGCCGGGAAAGCCGGCCACATAGAGTTCCACCACCGCATTGGAGAACGCCCTGTCGACCTTGGTTCGCTCGCGGTCCTTGACGGTAACCCTCAGGTGCGCCGTCGCTTCCGCCATCGACGTGGGATCCGGCTTGTCGTAACGCAGGAGTTGCATGTCGACCTCGTCGAATTGGTCACGTCCACCGAGCAATTCGAAGAGCTCCTCGACAGCCCACTCGGCCTTTTCTTCGATGTTCAGTCCCGTGACCACCATGGTCATGGCGTTGCGGTAGCCGCCCACGTAGTTCATCGCGACCTTGAGGGTCGACGGTGGTGGCGATCCTGTGGTGCCGCTGACCCGGACCCGGTCCGGACCCTCCTGAGTGACCGTCATGGTGTCGAAGTGCGCCACCACATCCGGGTTGAGGTACCGCGGGGAGCCGACCTCGTAGAGGAGCTGTGCGATCACGGTGCCGGGGGAGACCAGCCCGCCGGTGCCGACCGGCTTGGTGATGACAAAGCTTCCGTCGTAGGCCAATTCGGCGATCGGTGAGCCGGGGTAACGGCGGTCGGCGATCTCCCGCAGTTGCGAGTAGTTGCCGCCGGTGGCTTGCGGGCCGCACTCGATGATGTGACCGGCGGCCACGGCGCCTGCCAAGGCGTCGTAGTCCGTCCGATTCCAGCGGTGCCACCAGGCACCCACTCCGACGACGAGGGCGGCATCGGTCACCCGGCCGGTGACCACGACATCGGCTCCGGATGCCAACGCCGCGGCGATGCCCCAACCGCCCAGATAGGCGTTGGCCGAAACCGGCTGTACGCCGGCGTCATCGAAACTCTGTCCGGTGTCGAGATGGGCGAAGGGCACACCGGACTGGCGAAGTTCCACCAGGTGGGGCATGAGGTCATCGCCTTCGACGTGGGCGACATTCAGGTTGACGCCTGCCTCGGCGGCGACCGATCGCACCGCGTCGGCGAGTCCGGCGGGATTCAGGCCGCCGGCGTTGACAACGATTTTGATGCCTCGCCGAGCGCAGGCCTTGGCGACCTGTTCGAACTGTGTCAGGAACGTTCGTGCATAGCCCGTTTCGGGATTCTTCTGGCGCGCCTTCCATAGGATCAGCATGGTCAGCTCGGCCAGGTAGTCGCCGGTGATCACGTCGATATCGGCCTTGGCGACCAGATCGCGCATGGCGGTGAGTCGGTCACCGTAGAACCCCGAGGCATTCCCGATACGGACGGGTCGGTTCATCGGGATGCTCCGCGCCGGCTCGGTGCGCCCGCGAATGCCTGCGCGATATCCAACCAGCCACGTGCCACGTCGCCTTCGACGACAAGGCCGGTCTCCGTCCAATGGCGCCGCTGGGTGACAGTGAGGACGAAATCCTCAGCGGTACCGGTGATGTGGTTGGCGGTGGCGTCTGGCCCCCACGTCCAGATGTCGCCCTGCGGGGACTGCAGTGCCACGCGAACCTGCTCGTCGGGAACGGGCAATCCATGCAATACATGTGCGAAGTGGAAGGTGGCCACACCCAGGTGGGCGATGCTGCGCAGGCCGGGGCTGGGCGGATGGGTAAGGCCCACGGCGTCATAGACGTCCTGGCCGTGTGCCCACGTTTCCATCAGGCGTGCGGTCGCCGAGGATGCGACGCTCATGTCGGGCCCGAACCAGGGGACACGGCGACGGGGATCGTCGCGGGTGAATTCCTCGATGAGGCTGCGTCGCTCATCGACGAACCAGGCAAGGAGCTCGTCGGGGGCGATGGAGCGATAGTCATCGGCGATGCGGTCGGGGAAGTCCATCCCCCCTGCGATGAGATCGTCTGCCTCAGTGCGGAACTGTTCGGGATCGGTCAAGGCCAGCCTGGTGGCCTTGTCGAAGAACGCCAGATGTGAGATCTGGTCGTGGATGGTCCATCCGGGTGCCGGGGTGGGCTGCGCCCATTGACCGCGCTCCAGCTCTCGCAGGCAGGCGATGAGGGTTTCTGACTCCTGGCGGAAGTCGGCCAGTAGACCCGGATAGTCCAGGCTCATCACTGCCCCTTCCAGACAGGTTGACGCCTGTCCTTGAAGGCCTGCATACCTTCTTGGGCGTCGTCACTGAGATAGACCGGCGCCCAGATCTTTTCCGCGACCTCGAACGCCTCGTCGAGCGGATGTTGCGCGATCAGGCCCGCGGTCTGCTTTCCCGCCGCCACGGACAACGGTGCGTTGGTGCTGATCTGCTCGGCGAGTGCCTGGGTCACGGCGACGAGGTCGGCGGGCTCGGCAAGACGGTTGACGAATCCGATCTCGTAGGCGCGCTGAGCGTCCAGGGGCGCCGCAGTGAGCATCAGTTCCATGGCGATGCGCCGCGGGATCATCGCGGAAAGAGGTGCTGCCCAGGGAGAGCCGCGGCCAACCCGCGCCTCGGTGATCGCAAATGACGCTGTCGTGGAGGCCACGCAGAGGTCGCAGGTCTGTGCCAACAAGAATCCGCCCGCGTACGCCACTCCGTTGACGGCGGCGATCGTCGGTTTGTCGACATCGATGTTGCGGCCGAACTGAGGGACGAAATCGATGGGCGGGATACCGAGTCGCTGCGCCGACATCTCTTTGAGATCGCCGCCCGCACAGAACGCTTTGTCTCCGGCTCCGGTCAGCACCAGGACCTTTGCCGAGTCATCAGTGTTGAACCGGCGCACTCCGTCGAAGAGCCCGTCGCGCACCGACTTGTCGAGACTGTTGCGGGCCTCCGGACGATTGATCGTCAACCACGCGACGCCGTTTCGGACGTCGTACTCGACGGTCATGCCGGTTCGTCCGCGCTGACGACCGCCAGGACCTGACCCGATTCCACCTGATCTCCGGCAGCCACCGAAATCGTCGCGACGATACCGTCGGCCGGGGCACGGACGGTGTGCTCCATCTTCATCGCCTCGAGCACGACCACCGGTGTACCGGCCAGCACGCGACTGCCCTGGATGACCTCGATGCGTACCACCGCGCCCGGCATCGGGGCCACCAGCGAGCCAGCTTCGGCGACCGACGTCGGATCGGGGAACCGCTCGGTCTCGCGCAGCGCCGTCGAACCCAGCGTGCTGTCGACGTAGTGATCAAGCCCATCTCGCACGACCCGGTATTGCCTACGCACCCCGTCGATCTCGGCATCGACGAGAGTGGCTGAGGGACTGTGCAAGCGGACTGCCAACCGCGCCCCCGCCACCGACGCGTCGACCTCGCCGCGGGTGAAGCGGTACGACACGTCGATCTCGGTCTCGCCCACGGTGAAGGCCACCCGCTGGTCCGCGCACGGCAGGGTCCGCCATCCGGACGGAAGCCCGGGCAGCACCGGTGTGGTGGAGCGACGATCGGCCTGGGCGGCCAGGGCGGCCACCAAGGCGTGGACCTGTGCCGTGGCAGCGCCCTCGCCGACCAGGGCGGCCGGGGTGTGCCGATCGAGATAGCCGGTGTCGATCGCGCCGGATAGGAACTCCGGTTCACGCAGGATGCCGATGAGCAGGTCGCGGTTGGTGGCCACGCCGTGCACTCGGGTCTCACTGAGGGCGCGCGCCACCCGCGCGCAGGCCTCGTCGCGGGTGGCGCCGTAGCCGATCACCTTGGCCAGCATCGGATCGTAGAACGTGCTGATCGCCGACCCCGACTCGAATCCGGCATCGATGCGGACACCGGGCAAGTCGGGAAATTCGAGGGTCCTCAGGGTACCCGAGGCCGGAATGAAGCCTGCGGCAACGTCTTCGGCGTAGAGCCGAACCTCGATCGCGTGTCCACGCGGTGCGGAGTCCAGCATCTCGGGTGGCAGCGGCTGCCCGCTGGCCACCAGCAGCTGGGCGCGGACCAGATCGATACCGGTGACCAGCTCGGTGACCGGGTGCTCGACCTGCAAGCGGGTGTTGACCTCGAGAAAATAGAACGACCCGTCCGGTGCCATCACGAATTCGACGGTGCCCGCCCCCTCGTAGGCCAGCGCTTGACCCGCGGCCACCGCAGCCCGCCCCAGTTCGGCCCGCAGCGCGGCGTCGACCGCGGTCGACGGTGCCTCCTCCACGATCTTTTGATAGCGCCGCTGGATCGAGCATTCCCGCTCGCCGAGATGGACGACGCTGCCGTGGCTGTCACCGAAGATCTGCACCTCGATGTGGCGCGGAGACTCGACGAACTTCTCCAGAAACACCGTCCCGTCGCCGAAGGCCGACGCGGCCTCCCGGCGTGCGCTCTGTACTGCCTCGACCAGCGAGCCGGCGTCGGCGACGATCCGCATGCCGCGGCCGCCGCCGCCGAACGCGGCCTTGACGAGGATCGGGTAGCCGATGGCGGCTGCCGCCTCGGTGAGGTGCGCGGGATCGAGGTCGCCACCGCTCTGGACGGTCGCGCCGGGCAGCACCGGGACGCCGGCCGCCGCCATCAGCTCCTTGGCGGCGATCTTGGAGCCCATCGCGGTGATCGCATCGGGGCTCGGCCCGACGAACACGACTCCGGCCGCGGCGCACGCAGCAGCGAAATCGGCGTTCTCCGAGAGGAATCCGTATCCCGGATGGATCGCCTCGGCTCCGGTGCGGGCGGCGGCGGCCAGGACCAGATCACCGCGCAGGTACGTGTCGCCCGGAGCTGTGCCGGGCAGATGAACCGACTCGTCGGCGGCGGCCACGTACGGCATGTTGCGGTCGGCGTCGGAGTACAGCGCGACGGTTGCGATATCCATCTCGCGAGCGGTCCGGATGATGCGGGCGGCGATCTCCCCGCGGTTGGCGATGAGCAGCTTGTGGAACACGGTCCTCACATCCTGAAAACGCCGAAGCCCCGGCGTCCTTCGATGACGTTGGAATGGGCGGCGGACAGGGCCATGCCCAGCGCGGAGCGGGTGTCCCTCGGATCGAGCACACCGTCGTCGTAGATCCGCGCCGACACGTAGAACGAGTGCGATTCGCGTTCGATCTGTTCTTCGATCTCAGCGGTTCGGGCCGCGTCGGCTTCGACGTCGAAGTCGCGCCCGGCCGCCGCGGCCGAGGCTTTTCCGACGATGGACAGGACGCCCGCGAGCTGTTGGGCGCCCATCACCGCGAGCTTGGCGTTGGGCCAGCTGAACATGAAGCGCGGGTCGTAGGCGCGGCCCGACATGCCGTAGTTGCCGGCGCCGAACGACCCGCCCATGTTGACGGTGATGTGCGGGACGGTGCTGTTGGTGACGGCGTTGATCATCTTGGCGCCGTCCTTGATGATGCCGCCCTGCTCGTACTCGGTGCCGACCATATAGCCGGTGACGTTCTGCAGGAAGATCAGCGGAGTGTCCGTCTGGTTGGCCAACAGGATGAATTCGGTTGCCTTCTTGGACTCTTCGGAGAAGAGCACACCGCGGGTGTTGGCCAGGATCCCCACCGGGAACCCGTGGATCGATGCCCAACCCGTCGCGATGCTGGTGCCCCAGCGGGGCTTATACTCGGAAAAGCGGGAGCCGTCGGCGATTCGGGCGATGACTTCCCGCGGATCGAAGGGAACCCGGGAGTCGCCCGAGGCGATGCCGAGCAATTCCTCTGTGCTGTAGAGGGGTTCGTCGGCGGGACGGGTCGGCCCGGGACCCAGCTTGTGCCAGTTGAGGTGGGTGACGATATCGCGGCCGATCCTGATCGCGTCGACTTCGTCGACGGCGAAGTAGTCGCCCAGGCCTGAGACCCGGGTATGCATATCGGCCCCGCCGAGATCCTCGTCGTCGGCATCTTCGCCGGTCGCCATCTTCACCAGGGGAGGCCCGCCCAGGAAGACCTTCGCCTGCCGGTCGACCAGCACCGCGTAGTCACACATGCCGGGCACATATGCCCCGCCTGCGGTGGAATTGCCGAATACCAAAGCGACGCTGGGGATCCCCTTGGCGGACAGCTCGGTGAGCTCGTGGAAGATCCGCCCCGCGGGAACGAACAATTCCGCCTGGGTGGGCAGGTCTGCGCCGCCGGATTCGACGAGGTAGACCACCGGCAACCGGTTGATCCGGGCGATTTCCAAGGCCCGCAAGTTCTTTCGCAGCGTGTAGGGGTTCATCGTGCCGCCGCGCACGGTGGGGTCGTGGGCGATGATCATGCACTCGGTACCGCAGATCACCCCGATGCCGGTCACGATCGCCGCACCGACGTTGAATTCGGTGCCCCAGGCCGCCAGTGCGGACAGCTCCATGAACGGACCGTCGCGGTCCACCAGCAGTTCGATGCGTTCGCGTGCGAGCAGTCGCCCGCGCTCGTGGTGTCGTTGGACGTAGCGCGGACCGCCGCCGGCAGCAACGAGTTCGAGTTGCTCGTTGAGCGCGGCGACGGCGGCCGACTGTGCTTCCAGGTTGCTCAGGTAGGCGGGCGAAGCGGTGTCGACTTCGGTACTCAAGGCCGGCATCAGAATTCCTTGTCGCGGCGGCGGTATCGGAAGGGCCGCAGTCGGATAGTGAACGATGAAACACTAAGTGTGCGTGGGCGGAACTCCAACGGAATCCCGATAGTCACCTCTATCTGGTGAGATAGACGATCCGACGGGGGTAGACGCTTGGCGCTGGTGCTAGTCATTGGTCACTAGGCCTGCCGAATCGTGGCGTGCGGCGGTGTATTGCCCGACGAGGGTGGCGATCAGCTCGGCCGCCGATGTCACAGCGCCGACACCCGACACGCTGTGGCCGGCACTCCAGGCAGTGCTGTTGGACAGCAACCGATCCTGGTTGAAGCCGGTGTCGGGTGAAGCTTCCGGCGGCGCGTCCTGCTCGGCCTTGTCGAGCCAACTGGCGAGCAGGCTGGCGGGGATTCCGCCGACGCGGGTGGACAGCCTGACGTCGTCCAGGCTGGCGGCGACCAGGGCAGCCCGGTAGGCGTCGTCGGCCATGCTCTCGTGGGTGGCGATGAATCGGGTGCCCAGGTACACGAGATCGGCACCGAGGATCTCGGCGGCCAGGATCGATCGACCGTCGGTGATGCCGCCGGCGAGCACTACCGGCCCGGCGTAGAACTCCCGGACCGACCGCACGAACGCGAAGGGGTTGGCCCATCCGGTCTGCCCGCCTGCGCCGGCGGTCAGCAGGATCAGCCCGTCGACGCCCGCCGCCAGCGCGCGCCGGGCGTGATCGATGCTGGCGACGTCGGCATAGACCTGCGCTCCCGCGTCGTGCAGCGGTCCGACGACCGGCTCCGGTGACCCCACGCTGGTGATGACCAGCTCGATGCCATGCCGTTGGAGAATCTCGACGTCGGCCGACAGTCGCCGATTGGAGCCATGGACCACCAGGTTGGCGGCCACCGGCGCGCAGTCGGGCGCCAGGGCGGCGCGGATATGCCCGAGCCAGTCGTCGAGCGCGGCCGAACTGGGGGCGTTGTGGGTGGGGAAGGCGCCGATCGCTCCGGCACGGCATGCGGCGATGACGAGATCCGGCCCGGATACCGCAGTCATGGGGGCTGCGATCGCGGGCAGGGCGAGCCGGTTCTGCCATGGTCGGGGAGTGTGCACTGGTCACCTTTACCGATTGTCGGGATTTAGTGAATGAACAATAACTAACGGGTCAACTCGGGTGGTGCGGCCGACGCGGTCCGTGGGCTCGGTTGGACGCTGATTGCGGGCATATTTTTGAGCGAAAGGGCAGTTGACAAAAGTGATGCAGCTCACGAATGATGTCTGGATTAGTTAATCTGGATCCGCATTGGTCCGGAGACATGCGAGGAGCGCACCCCATCGACACGGATGTTTGGCCCGACTCGCTGGGCGTGGCTCAGCTTGCGGATGAGCTGGCGGAGGTCAGTGCTGCCCGCCTGACGTCGGTGCAGCAATCCAGCGATGCCTCTGCCGGGGCGCTCAGGGGCGTACTGGACGCTCTCGATCGCGTGCGCCAGGAGTCGACGACGGCTTCGGTGCTGGGTGCAGCGCCGCGGCAGCTGTGCGCCAGTGGCGCTTTCGACAGAGTGATGTTGTCTGCGGTCCGCGGGTCGATGTGGTCACCCCAGGCGCTCTACGTCAGGGACGCCGACGGGCAGGTGAGCCTTCAGATCGACGGCGTGATCGAGGATCTCGAGGTCGCGCTGGCCTCCCCGCTGGTCGAGGCCGAGGTGGTTCGGCGCCGAGTGCCTGCCCTGGTCAACGATGCGCAGAATGAGCCGCGCGCCCATGTGCCCCTGATCGAGCGGACCGGCACCCGCGACTATGTCGTGGCCCCGGTGATCGCGATGTCGACGGTCGTCGGGCTCGTGCACGCCGACCGCGTCGCGGGACCGGCAGTCGCCGCGCTGGATCGCGATCTGCTTCGCCTCTACGCCGATGGTGTCGGGGTGGCCTACGAGCGGGCGGTTCTCGCCGATCGTGCTGATCAACAACGGCGCAGTGTCGCCGAGGTCTGCGATGCGGCGGTTCGTGCGCTGGCCGAGATCGACGAGGTGCCCAGCCTTGCTCTCGATGCGGCACCGCGCCCGGTGTCGAATTATGGTGTGGGTGGCGCTGTTTGGGATCGCGGCGAAGTCCGGGAATCCAGCAGGATGTCCCGGTTGACCGCGCGGGAGCGGGAAGTGCTGGCGCTGTTGGCCCGCGGGGCAACCAATGCTCAGCTCGCCGATCGTCTGACGGTCGCCGAAAGCACCGTGAAGTCCCATGTCAAGCACATCCTGCACAAGCTTGGCGCCGGCAATCGCGCCGCCGCCATCGCCTGCTATCTGCGGGAGGCCAAACTCGACGAACGGCGGCCGCGATGAGTGTGTCCCTTGCCAGTGACGGAACACGTTCCGGTTCAGCACGTTCCAGGGCCGACTGGTGGTCCCGAGAGATCGAACTGGTCGAGCGCCTGCGAGTGGCCAGTGAGCACACCCAGACAATTCTCGATACTCAGCTGACCTTGCCTGCTGTCGAATGGGACGTGCCATGGCGGGCAGCGGAATTGATCTCCGCACTGACCCATGCCTGCATCGACCGACTCCGTCGAACTCCTGATGGCGAGGTCAACGCTGCTCGTCAGCTCTGCGACCAGGTCCTGAATCTGCAACAGCTCGCCATGGACTGGTATCTGCATGACACCGCGATGCGCGGGCAGCGGCTGGCCGATTGCGCGGCGGGTCTCACCCGATTGCGGGGCCTGGCCGGTTCGGCCGCGCTCGTCGACAGCGCGTGCGAAGAATTGGTGCTGCGCTGCGGATTTCACCGGGCCGTGCTGTCCAAGGTAGAGAGTCGCAGCTGGAAGCCGCTGATCTTGCACGAGCGCGGCGACAGCGCGAATGCGTCGTGGTTCAGCTCCTGGATCAATCAGCGTGTCCCGCTTTCCGAGACGGCTCCCGAGGCGGAGATGCTGTCCCGGCGACGGCCATCGCTGGTCTATGACACCGCGAATGCTCCGGTGTACCGTCCGCTCATCGTTGCGGCCGGACAGTCCCGTTCCTACGTCGTCGCACCACTGCTTCTCGGCAACGACGTCATCGGGTTCCTGCACACCGACCATCACCCGTTGCCTCGAAGGGTCGACGAGTCCGACCGAGATGTCCTGTGGGCGTTCGCGGATGGCTTCAGCCACATCTACGAGCGGGCGGTACTTCTCGAGCGGCTGCGTGCTCAGCGTGACAGTGTGCGGGAGTTGTTCTTCGGCACGGTCGACAGGATCGACCAGCTCTGCGAATCAGGCCTGGAGTCGGCGCGGGCGTGCGACGAGCCCGACATCGATTCGCCGGGAGGCGCGCCAGGACGAGTCGAGTTGACCGACCGGGAATCCGACGTACTGGAGCTGATGGTGACCGGTGCGACCAATCAGGCCATCGCCGACCAGCTGGTGATCACCGAAGGCACCGTGAAATCACACGTCAAGCACATCCTGCGGAAGTACGGCGCGGTCAATCGGGCGCAGGCCATCGCCTGGGCGCTGCGCGATCGCTGAGATCCTCAGGCGCTCAACGCGGGCAGCACAGCGTCGCGAATGAGCTCAGCGACCCCGGCTGCCCGCGGGATCAACACCGCGCCGTCCGCGATGCCGAGCGCATGGATATCGGCGATCAGCCCTGCCAAGCCCGAGGGCGTTCCGATGTAAAGCAGTGTGTGGCCGGCACTGTCATGTGCCCCACCCGCCAATGCCCGTGCCGTGCGCGCGTCAGCAGCGATGACGACGTCGATATCGGCCACCACGTCGACCCCGGGATGCGCGCGCCGCAGCCGAGCCGACATGCGCCCCATCTCGCCGAGATCAGTTGCCCGGACCCGCTCGACGGCGCCGTCGGTGTCCCAGACGACCCCGCCGGCCAGGAGCACTCCCAAGCGCAGGGGCCGATTCTGGGTGATGTCGATATCGATCCCGACCATGGTCACTGGACAGCCGGATCGATGACGATCGCGAACGCCTTGTTCTCGATCCCGCCTGAGCGGTCCAGTGCGATGAACTTCTCTTCGACGTATTCGTCGATCGCGTGCGGACCACCCTCGCGGCCCAAGCCGCTCTCCTTATAGCCGCCGAACGGGTACGCCGGATGGATGATGTGCCAGTTGTTGATCCACACCGAGCCGGATTCCAACTGCCTTGCGACGGCGAGCGCGCGCTCGTCGCTACCCCAAACACCGGCCGACAGACCATATTTGGTGTCGTTCGCGATCGCGATCGCTTCCTCGACCGAGTCATAAGCGATCACCACTAGCACCGGACCGAAGACCTCCTCGCGGGCGATGCGCATGTCGTTGGTGACGTCGACGAAGATCGTCGGCTCGATCCAATAGCCCTTGTCGAAGCCCGGTCCCGACGGCGCGCCACCGCCGATCGCCGTCGTCGCCCCTTCGTTGGCGGCGATACGGAAGTAGTCGAGGATGCGATCGCGCTGTGTCGCCGAGATGATCGGCCCGACATTCGTCGTCGGCTCGAGGGGATTTCCGAGCGTCAGCGTGGCGGCGCGGCGCACCAGCTTGTCGACGATCTCATCCTTGCGGCTCGCCGGGATCAGCAGGCGGGTGCCGGCCTCACAGGCCTCACCGTTGTTGGCCATGCAGGCGAACAACGCACCGTCGACCGCCATGTCGATATCGGCGTCGTCGAGGATGATGTTGGCGCCCTTGCCGCCGAGTTCGAGAGTCACCTGACGGACCGAGTCAGCCGACTGCCTCAGGATGCTCTTGCCCACCGCGGTGGAACCGGTGAAGGCGACCTTGCGAACCAGCGGGTGCCCGGACAGGTGGGCGCCGACCGGCTCACCATCGCCGGTGACCACGTTCAGCACCCCGGGCGGCAACCCGGCGGACTCGAACTCGCGAGCGAGTTCCAGCGCCAGCAGGGGAGCGTGCTCGTCTGGCTTGAGGACCACCGAATTGCCCGCCACCAGAGCCGGTCCCACCTTCCACACCGTCGTGAGCAACGGGATGTTCCATGGCACGATCGCGGCGACGACCCCGATCGGTTCACGCACGACGATGCCGTCGGCCGCGATCGGCTCGATCGCCGGGCCGGGCGTCTCCCACTGGTATTGCTGGGCGATGGCCGCCAGGTACTGCAGCTGACCGACCGAGAGTCCGACATGCAACGCACCGGTGATGCGGATCGTGGCGCCGTTCTCCAGGGTCTGCAACGCGGCCAGTTCGTCGGTGCGGGCAGCGAGTTTCTCGGCGACGGTATTGATCAGTGCCGCCCGCTCGGCCGGCGGGGTGCGGCGCCAAGTGCCCTCGTCGAACGCATCCTTGGCCGCCGCGACGGCGGCGTCGACATGTTCGATGCCGCCCTTGGCCACGGTCGCAACCAGCTCTTCGGTTGCCGGGCTGCGGATCTCGTAAAGCTCGTCGGCCTCGACCCATTTTCCGTCGATGTACATCGAGTAATGGTTGGGCATGACAACTCCTCTGTATCAACCGATTTGGCGGGTTCGTCCCTGCCAGTAGGGCTTGCGGATGGCCTTCTTGTCGACCTTGCCTGCCGGGTTCAGCGGCAATTCGTCGGTGAACAGGACCGTCTTGGGGGCGGGTACCGATCCGAGCGCGGCCTTCACGTGGTCGATCAGTTCGGTCTCGAGGCCGGCACCGGTGACCTCACCGGTCCTGGCGACCACGACGGCGAGAACGGACTCACCCCATTTCGGGTGTGGCACTCCGATGACCGCGCTCTGCGACACCGCGGGATGAGCGGACAGAACGTCTTCGACCTGACGTGGGAAGACGTTGAACCCACCGCTGACCACCATGTCCTTCTTGCGGTCGACGATGAAGAGGAAGCCGTTCTCATCGAGGTAACCGATATCGCCGGTGTGCACCCACCCGTCGCGCAGCGTTTCGGTATTGCGGTCCGGATCAAGGTAACTCAGCATCTGGCCGAGCTGACGGGAACAGATCTCGCCGGTCTCACCGACGGGCAGGGGATGGTCCTCGTCATCCTGGATGCTGATCTGAACCGGGAACATCGGCCGGCCCGCCGAGGCCAGCCGGGCGGTCCAGCGTTCGTCGTCGATTCGGTGTTCGTTCTTGCGCAGGCACGACACGTAGCCCTGCTCGGTTCCCGCGTAGGTCTGAATGAAGATGGGGCCGAACACTGCAAGCGCCTCGCGCAGCCGTTCAGGCGCGATCGGAGCGCCCGCATAGACCACCGTCCGCAACGAACTCAGATCGAAATCACCTCGGCCTCGGTGGTCAAGGAGAAGGTAGATGATCGTCGGCACCAGGGCGGTGGCGGTGATGCGATGCCGTTCGATGTTGGCCATCAGGCCGTCGACTTCCAGCCCGGGCAGCATCACGTTGGTTCCGCCACGGACGAAGGTGGGCATCACGAAGATCTGGGAGAAGTGAGTCAGCGGGGCGCCGTGCGCGAACACCTCGCCGAATGCGATGTCGCCGATCTCCAGCCCCGCGGAGATGCTGTAGTAGCTCCAGGTGAAGTGAGAATTGACAACACCTTTCGGCTCTCCTGTACTACCGGAGGTGAACAGGACGTAGGCCTCGTCGTGCTCGTCGATGGCCACATCGGGCCGAGCGTCGGGCTGGTCGTCGACAATCGCGTCGAACGCGATCGCGTCCACCTCGATCCGGTCTGGGGTACCGACCCGGATGACGGTCTGCAGCTTGGGCAGATCGGCTCTGATCGCCGCGACCGCGCTCTCGAACTTGGCGTGATAGATCAGTGTGGTCGCGTCGGTGACGGCGAGATTAGACCGAAATCCCTCGGCGGCGGCGCGGGTCGGCATCTGCACCAGCACGCCTCCTGCCGCCCAGATGCCGTGCTGGATGGGAATGAACTCCAGGCAATTGGGCATCAGCAGCCCTACCCGCTCGCCCTTCTGAAGGCCGCAATCGATGAGGGCGCGCGCAATTTGATTGCGCCACTGCTGGAGTCGCCGATAGGTGATGCTGCGATCCGCGTCGATGATCGCGGTCTGGTCGGCGTAGTAGGTGCATGCCCGGTCGAGTACGTCGGGCAGCACCCCCCACATTCCGCGGTGTTCTCGGGTCACTGCGGAGCCAGCGAGGCCGGGTCGAACCCTTCGACCCAGTACTCGGGCGTGATGATCGGCAGCCCGAGCTCTTGCAGTACGGGAGTGTCGTTCCAGTAGGTGGTTTCGCGCTCGATCTTGCCGTCGCTGTCGAGCTGGTGCCAGGTGATCCCGCGGGTGTGCAGCGACTTGCCGTCGGTTGGCACACCCCGATAGGTGGCCAGACCGTCGCCGGCCCAGTCCCACAGGATGACGACGGCGGGGTTGCCGTTCACGCCCGCCAGCTGGAACGCCTCGGTGGCGGTGAATCGGTGCCGCCCTACACCGTTACCGCTGTTGGTGTTGGCGAAGGGTGCCAGCCGGGGTGCCAGCTCGGCCTTGGTGATCGCGGTGTCGATCACGTGGTCGGAGTCGGCGTGATCGTCGTAGACCATGTCGTCGGCGTAGAGGGCGACCGCCGCGGCGGTATCCGAGGTCAGCGCGGTGACCCAGCGGTTGGCGTGGTCGGTGGCCAGGCTCATGTCAGGTGTTCCTTTCAGACCAGCGCCGGCGACTTGGCGACGGCGGTGGGATCGACGGGCAGTCCGAGGTCGCGTACCGCGGTGGCGGCGTCCCAGAAACTCTCTTCGCGCTTGATCCGTCCGTCGGTGTCGTAGATGTGGAAGGTGATGCCACGGGCCCCGGGAACGGTGCCGTTGGTGGGCACGCCGATGAACGCCCCGGCGGTCGGTGCTCGCCAGGTCCAGCGGTAGATGGCGGCCTTCTCATCTCCGACGACCTCGTCGATGCGGAAGTTGTTGATGCCGATGCCGTTCTCGGTGTCGGCGTTAGCGTAGGGCGCGAACACGCGCAGCAGCTCGTCCTTGGATGTGATCGACTGGCCGAGGATCGGGTCCTCGAACAGGAAGTCGTCGGCGTAGAGAGCGACGACAGCTTCGGCGCTCTCCCGGAACGCCTTCAGCCATTTGACGGCGAATGCGTGGCTCATGGACGGGTCTCCTTGCGGCTGGAAGCAGGTGCAACGACCCATCCGACGCTAGGCAGTGCGGGAGATGCGGACGACTACCACCGGGAGGAAACCGACTGCCCCAAGGGGGGAGAGGTTCCCCTGTCGTTGGAGCGAGTTACCCCCAGTGAGGGGTGTGCCCACGGCCTGCGCGGAGGCAGCATCGGCGTCACAGCGCCAATCGGATATGGAGAACGTGATGCTGAACCAGGACATGACGGACGAGGAGTTCGCCCCCTACTTCGCCAAGGCTCAGGAGGTCTCCCAGCTCTTCCGGGAGATCGGCCCGAAGTACGACCAGGAGAACACCTTCGCCTACCCGTCGATCGACGTGTTCAAGAAGTCGGGCTTGGCCGCCCTTCCGGTGCCGAAGGAGTTCGGCGGCCCGGGCGGCAACATCCTGCACGTGTCGAAGGTGGTGTCCGAGATGTCGCGGGGCGACTCGGCGATCACGCTGGCCTACAACATGCACTACATCATGGTCGGCATCGCCGGGAATCTGATGTCCGAGGAGCAGAACAAGTATTGGATGGGACGGGTCGCCGACGGCGACTTGGTCTTCGGCCCGTTTTCCGAGAAACGTGCCGGGTTCTCCGGGCTCGCCGACATGCGGGCCGTGCCGCAGCCCGGCGGTGGGTGGAAGCTCTACGGCAAGAAGACGTGGGGCACGCTGAGCGAGGCCGCCGACATCATCACCACCAATGCCACCGAGACCGACGCCGACGGGAACCTGCCGGACACGTTCGAAGGCCGGGTCGCCGCCGAGAAGCTCTTCATCGGTGACTTCAAGGTCGACGAGAACGGGATCGGCGACGGCGTGCGCATCGAGAAGACGTGGAACGCGCTCGGCATGCACGCCACCGGCACCCAGGTCATCCATTTCGACGGGTTCTTCATCCCTGAGGATGGTTTTGTATCACCCTGGCGCGCCGGCGCATTCGGTGTCCTGGAGTGGGCGTCGCTGATGTTCGCCAGCATCTACCTCGGCATGCAGTACCGCATTCTCGAGGAGTCGGTGGCCAAACTGTCCAAGAAGCACCTCGGCGCCACCTTCGGCGCGATCGTCGCGGCTGATACCGAGGTCAAGAACGTCGGCCACATCATCGATGGCATCGGCGACATGGCCACCCGGGTCCAGCTGTCCAAGCGCGTGGTCTACCAGACCTGTGAGGACCTGATCAACGGGCGCGACAAGGACTGGCAGCCGGAGCTGCGATTCCCCTACCTCGGTATCGCCAAGACCTTCACCTCCGAGAACGTCTTGTACATGTCGCGGAAGGCGATGAGCCTGGTGGGTGGTGAATCCTTCCGCAAGGGAACCATTTTCGAGCGTCTCTACCGGGACTCGGCCGCGTCGATGTTCCAGCCGCTCAACGCCGACCAGACCCAGACCTACATCGGCGAATTCCTGCTGAATACGGCCGCGGCCGCCAATCAGGCCTGATCGGCTCGCCTGATCCCCTCGACGACGGCCGCGCGGGTGGCCTCGTCGAGGGGATAGGGCGTGTACACGGTGAACCGGTCCACCAGGGAGCCGAAGCGGCGCACGATCTCGGCACCGACCTGCTTGGGCTCGCCGCAGACCGCGAAGGTCGACAACACCTCGTCGTCGATCAGTTCGGCCATTGCGATCCAGTCGCCGGCCTTGGACAACCGGTGCAATTCGGTATGCAGCTCGCCCCAGCCGTGCAGGTCGAGCACCGTCCGATACGCCGGAGTGGCGCCATAGAACGCGATCTGGCGCCGAACATGCTGTAGCGCAGCGACATAGCTCTGTTCGTCGGCAGCGGTGACGATCAAACCTGGATAGCAGACACTGAAGTCGGTGCGCTGTCGACCGGTCGCCCGCAGGCCGGCGTCGATCAGCGGCTGAGTCACGTCGGCGAGGTAGCGGGTGGTGGTGAACCCGTGCACCAGCAGGCCGTCGGCAAGCTCGGCTGCTACGGCGGTCATCTTCGGCCCCACAGCCGCCAGGACGACCCGGGGAGTGCCGAAGGGGTTGGGCTCCGGGCTGAACATCGGTGTCATGAGCGTGTGGCGGTAGTGCTCGCCGCGGAAGTCCAATTTCTCGTGGTTCTGCCAGCTGGCCCATATCGCGTGCAGCGCTTGGAGGTATTCCCGCATCCGCTCCGCCGGTGCCGACCATGGCATGCTGAACCGCCGCTCGATGTGAGCTTGGATCTGGGAGCCGAGGCCCAGGACGAACCGACCCTGACTGAAGGTGTTCAGGTCGTTGGCCACCGCGGCCATGGTCATCGGGCTGCGGGCGAAGGCGACCGCGACCGCGGTGCCGATCTGCAGTCCGGGAGCTGTCTGCGCAGCGATGGCCAAGGGCAGGAATGGATCTCGACTCACCTCGGTGGACCACACGCCGTCGAAACCGATTCGTTCCGCCTCTGTGATTTGTCCGGTGAGAACGCCGAAATCGGCACCGCCGGTTCCATCGGTACCGCCGCCGATATTGCTGTCTACGTACACGCCCGCAGCCTGGCATGGCCTGCGGTCCCAAACGTGCTCCTCACCCCCGAGTGGGGAGGTAAATCCTCCTCGGTGGATGTGTGGTGGCGGCCATCGCGGTCATAGCTTAGTGAGGAAACACTCACTGAGGAGCTGTCGAATGGGCCGAACGCCGACCGATGTCATGCAGCATGAGCTCAGCCTGGTGTGGCAGAACGTATTCACCTGGGCCAGCTGGGTAATCGTGCTCACGATGCTGATGATCGCCGTGTGGATGGGGCTCAAACAGCGCACCCCGTTCTACCTGATCGCCTGCTTGGCGGCGGGTCTGGCGGCATTCGCCGAACCGCTCTATGACGTCGCCTTCGATCTCTGGTTCTACGACGCGCACGCGGACGGCACACCGGGTGCGGGCCTGGTGCATTTCTCGGCATTCGCGGTACCCCAACCGAACTGGACGCACAGCGGCTACATCATCCTGTACGCCACCGCGTGCCTCTACGCCGGACGGCTGATCTACGACGGCCGGTTGAGCCGGCGCGGATTGTTCACCGTATGGGGGATCGAGATCGTTGGCTCGTGTGTCTTCGAAGTGACCGGCACCGCCACCAACGTCTACACCTACTACGGCCCTTACCTGGGACGGATCTGGAACTACCCCTTGGTGATTGGTGTCCTGGAAGGTACCCAGGTTGTGCTGTTCACCGTCGTCGCGGTTCTCGTCTGGCGCAAGGCCGCGACGAACTGGGGACTGCTGGGGTTGTTCATCGTCTTCCCCATGACATTCTTCGGCGCGAACTTCGGCCTGGGCGCCCCGGTGATCATCGCGATGCATCTCGACAACGGCCTGGCGACCCGGACGGTGATCGGTCTGGCGACGATCCTGTCCATCGTGTTGTGCGCCGTTGTCGTCAACGGGCTGAGTAGGTTTCTGCCCGACGAGGCGTCAGCCGCCGATGCCGAGCACCGCGCGGGCGGACTCGGTGAGCAGCATCCGCAACCGGTCCTCGGCTAGGCCGACGCCGTGGAACAGCGTTGACTGGATGGCCCCGATCGCCGCGTGCACGACGGTCCGTGCCTCGGCGTCGTTGAGATCGTCGCGCAGTTCGTCGACCAGATGGACCCACTCCTCGAGATACAGGCGTTGCTTGCGGCGAAGCCTGCGCTGATCCTCCTCGGGGAGATTGTTGATCTCGTTGTGATACACCTGCGCCAATTCCCGGTCGCCGACCACGAATTCGACCTGACCGGCGATCAATTGGCTCAGCGCGTCACCCAGGTCGCGGGTGGCGTCGAGGATCTCCTGCTCGTCGCGGAGTAAGTCGTCGATGACCCGGTCGAAGAGCGCCACCAGGACGGCTGACTTGCTGTCGAAATGGCGGTATACCCCGGAGCCGGTGATTCCTGCGGCAGCGCCGATTTCGGCGATGGACACCGCGTGGTAGCCCTTGCGGGCGACGAGGTCTGCCGCGGCGGTCAAAATGCGGGTCTTGCGTTCGGGGTCGCGAGTGCGAACGTGGGCGGGTGCCACACCACGCGAGTCAGCGCCGATCGTCCTCACCTCCCAATGTGTATGCCGATTCATTATGCATGGCCATTCACCTCTGCAATCGCATCGGCTGAGGTGAATACCGGCGCGCTACTGGCTGGGCGAGGTCAGGAGCCCGGCGGCAACAACATCGACTGCCACGAGTTGTCCTGCTTGGCGGGTTGGGCCAGGTCGGACTGGGTGTACTCACGCCCGTTGGGGCCGACGTACGTTCCGGTGGCGGGATCGTATTCGGCCACACCCACCAGCGCCGGCGGTGGTGGAGCGGTCGGCATTCCCAGTGGCGATTCCGGTGATCCCGGCGGTAACTGGGGGATCGCCTGACCGGTGCTGGTGGCGTTCGGATCGCCCTTCCAGTTGTAGCCGTCGTTGAGCGCGACGTACTGCTCGTTGCTCTCACACATTTTCACCGTCGGCGCCCGCTTACCCGGAACCGTCTCACACGGAATGTTGCGGGCCCCACGAACATTGAACGGGGAATCCTGCGGAGTACGGCAGTACAAGTCGCCTGCGGGTCGTTCCGGATAGTCGGTGAAGCTGGGAACCCGAGCCTGTTGGGCGGGCAGAAAGCCGGTGGTGCAGGCCGGCGGAAGATTGATGTTCAGATTGAACGACAAGTACTCGCCCCGGTAGGCCTGATTGGTGTTCGCGTTCGCCAGGAACGTTCCCTGGCCTTCGGATACGGCGTGGGGCAGCAACACGAGCAACTGCTCGATGTCGTTCTGATAGGTGACCGCAACCTGGCCGACGCTGGAGAGGTTGGACATGATGATCGGCAAGGTCGGCTTGATCCGGTCGAGCAGGCGTTGCGTTTCCGGAGAACTCACGATGATGCCGCCCTGGTCGATGAATCCGGCGACGGCGTCGTTCTCCTTCTCCAACTCGCCCGTCACCGTCGCCACGTGTGACGCCCAGGCCTGGATGGCGGCAGAGGTCTGGACCTGGGAATCCAGAACGGGTTTGGAGTTGTCGATGAGCGCGATGAGCGGGTCGAGATTCTTGCGGGCATCGATCGCCAAAGCTGTTGAGCCCTTGACGATATCGGCGAGCTGCGGACCCAGTCCGCCGACGGCGGTGTACGCCTCGTCGACCGCGGTCTTGAGGTTGTCCCTCGGAATCGCGTGCAGCCCGGAGTTGGCGGCGTCGAGCAACGAATTGATGTCCGGCGGAACCGACGTCTCGGAGAGCGGGATCATGTCGCCGTCCTTCAACGGGCGGGACGTGCCGTTGCGGGGGATCAGCTCGACGTATTGCTCGCCGATGGCTGACTGGCTGTGCACCTCCGCGCTGAGGTCGGAGGGAATGTCGATGCCGGATTTCAGTGACAATTGCGCTTCCACACCGGTATCGGTGAGCTGTACCGACTGCACGCGTCCCACCTCGACACCGCGGTAGGTGACGTTCCCGGTGCCGTACAGTCCACCGGTCTCGGGCAGTTGCATACTCACGGTGTAGCGGCCGACGCCGAAGACCTTTGCCGGCAGCTTGAGGAAGTACAGACTCATCAGGGCCACCGCGCTCAAGGCAATGACGGTGAAGATGGCGAGTTGGAACAGTATTCGCCGGCTGAGATGCATATCAGGGCCCCTGGTCGAAGCGGTACGGCGCGACCAACGGGTTGGTCTTGGTGTACGGACTGGGGAACTGGCCGATCGTGCGTCCCCATTGCATCTCGAGTTCGGTGAGATTGCCTTCCCAGCGGGTGCCGGTGAACAGACCCTGGTCGATGCGGCTGAGCGTGAGGTCGACGACGGCCGTCATGTTCGCGTAGTCGCCGCGCTGCCATTTCTCGATGGTCTCGTTGGGGAACGGGAACGTGAGAATGAGGGACAGGGCGCGGGTCATGCTGGGACCGGCATTGGCCAGTGACTCCAGCACCGGGCCAATGTCCTTGAGTTCCTTGACCAGATTCGCCTTGCTCCCGTCGACGGTGGTGATGACCAAGTCGGCGAACTTGCCCAGCCCGTCGGCTGCGTTGGCGAGGTTGTCGCGTTCGTTGTTGAGGACGGCGAGTGCCTCGGGGACAGTTTTGAGAGCCTTGTCCAGCACCGGTTGGCTGGCCGCGAACGTACCCGCCAGTGTGTTGAGGCTCTCGGTGGCGGCGATGATGTCGTCGGTCTGGTCGTTGAGATTGGCCGTGAACCGGTCGATTTCGCCGATGATGCTGCGCAGGTCCTGCTCGCGCCCCCGGAATGCCGTGCTGAACGCCTCGGTGATGTCCTGGATCTGGCCGAGTCCGCCACCGTTGAGCACCGTGGACACGGCGGCGAGGGTTTGCTCGACAGTGGGGTAGGACTGCGAGTTCGCCAGCGGGATCAGCGATCCGTCGTGAAGCCGGCCCTGCGGGGGTGTGGTGGCCGGTGCGCTGAGCTCGATGTGCTGGGAGCCGAGGATCGAGGTCAACCCGATCTTGGCAATCGCATTCGCCGGCAGCACGACATCGCCGTTGAGGCGCATTGTGACCAGCGCGTGCCAGCCCTTGAGTTCGATCTTGGTGATATGGCCGACCGTCGCATCACCGACACGAACCCGCGAGTTGGGCTGAATGTTGTTGATATCGGGCATTTCTGCCTCGATGGTGAACGAACCGGGCCCGTTGCCCTCAGTGCCGGGGAGCGACAGGGAGTTCAGACCCTGCCAATTCTTCAGCCCGCAGCCCGATGTGCCCGCCGCCAGGGCGAGGATCACCGAGACGGCGACCGCTGCGCGATACGGCCGCCTCACGAGCCACCGCCGGTCGGGGCCATCATTCCGGTCAATCCGGCAGACGGATTCGTGGAGACGGTCGTCGTATCCGGGGGCGCGCCTTCCGCGGCCAGCGGGGTCTGCGGGGCCGGTGCCGGCGACGCAGGTGCGGCCGGAGGCGGGGCATAGTCCGGGCGCAGCCAGTCCTCGCTGTAGGTCACTTCATTGGGCCGGGCCTGCGCGCCGACGAGGAAGTTCTCGCCGATCGGTGGGAAGTTGAACTGCCGGTTCTTGATGATCGGCGCCAGGTATTGCACACACAACTTGGACGACTGCTCGGCGCCCAGCCGGGACGCGGCCTGAATTGCACCGCACAGGAACGAGATCGGGTTGGCGAAGTTGTTGACCGCGAGCGCGCCGGTGAACGCGCCGTTGGACGCCTCGTAGATGTTGGTGAAGTTGGCCACGGTCGTCGGCGCGATGTGCAACGTCTGCTTGATGTCGTCGAGGCTCTCGTTGAGCGCGGTGCTGATCGAGGCCAGTTTGTCGGTAGTGGTGCCGATGGTCTCGCCGGTGTCGTCGATGAATGTCTTCACGTCCCCGATGACCGCGTTCATCTGAGCGAAGGCGTCCCCGATCTTGGTTGGGTCATTGGCGAGCAGGCCCGTCACCGAAGCCAGGTTCTCGTTGAGCGCGCCGAGCAGGTCGCTGCTGCCACGCAGCGCTGTCACGAGGATCGAGAGATTTCTGAATGTCGCGAAGATGTCGCCACTGTGATCGCCCAGCGCTGACATCGCCTGGGACAGTTTGATGATCGTGTCGCGGATGTTGCCGCCCTCGCCGCGCAGGTTGTCCGCGGCGGTGTTGATGAACGATCCGAGTGTGCTCACCCCGCCCGGCGCCGTGGGCTTGAGCAGCTCGGTGAGCCGCTGCAACTGGACGCGCACCTGATCCCACTCCACCGGAACGACCGTGCGATTGCGGGGGATGACGGCACCGTCGCGCATGGCGGCACCGCCGGTGTACACCGGAGTCAACTGAATAGCACGCCCAGTGACCAACATCGGCGACAGGATCGCCGCTTTGGCATCGACGGGAACCTTGTACTTGCGGTCGTACCAGAATGAGATCTTCACCCCGTCGGGTTGTGGCTCGACACTGGCCACCTGACCGACCGGCACACCGAGGATGCGCACATCGTCACCGGGGAAAAGCGCTGTGCTGTTGTCGAAGTAGCCGACCACCTCGATCCGGTCGGCCCGGTTGTATGCGCGCAGGGCCAGCAGCGACCCCGCGACAAGGACGAGTACCAGAACGGCCGCCAGCACCGTGCGCGGCTTACGCAGCTTCGTCACTGTTGTCCTCCTTGTCCTTCACCGGGTGCCGGCACGAAGAAGGGCGCCTGGACGGGGTCGGGAACAGAAGCGATCCCGGGCGGTGACACGGCCGGTGGGCCCGGCGGCGGTCCACCAGGGGGCGGCGCGGGCAGCGGCTCACGATAGGGGTAGCGCGGGTCGCCCGGGTTGCCGGTGATCGCGTCCGGCAGGTTCAGATGCGGCTCGCCACCCTGGCCGGTCCGCGGATACGGCACCGGAAGCGCGGGCGTACCCGGCTGGCCCACTTGAGGATCGGTGCGTAGCGACGGTAGCAGGGTGGCCGGATCGAGGCCGAGGTCGGAGAAGGCGGCGTCGATGAACGGCTGCACGAACTGTCCGGGGAAGAGGTTGACGAGGTAGGCCTTGAAGAACGGGCCCGAGGACACCGACTCACCCAGCGACATGGCGTAGGCATTGAGGCGCTTGATGGCGTCCTGCACCTTGGCCTTGCGGTCGTCGACGATGGTCAGCACCCCGTTGAGCTTCTCCAGTGCTGGCTTGAGCGTGGTGCGGTTCTCGGCGATGAACTCCTTGAGCTGCTGGGAGACTCCGGAGATGTTGCGCCAGATGCGATCCAGCGATTGGCTCTGTGTCTGCAGGGCGACCAGAAGTGAGTTGGTCTGTCGCACCAGGTCGACGATCTGGTCGGTGCGCTTGGCCAGCACATCAGTGGTCTTGGCCGCATTGGCCAGCAGGTTGCGTAATTGGGCGTCCTGCTTGTTGAGGATGTCGGCGAATCGGGCCACCCCGGCCACCGCGTTGTGCAGATCCGGTGGAGTATGAGCAAACGTTTCTGCCATCGTGGCAAGCGAATCCGACAGCTGGTCGGTATTGAGGCCGCTGATCGTCGTCGTCAGATCGCCCAGCGCGTCCGGCAATTGATAGGGCGAGGTGGTGCGATCGAGCGGAATCGGGCCGGACAGCTCGCCATCGCCCCGGGGGATGACGTCGAGCATCTTGGTGCCCAGCAGACCCTTGGTCTTGATCGCCGCCACTGTGCGCTCACCGAGATGCACGTCGCCGTTGATACGGAAGGTCACCAGAACCTGCGGACCGGACAGCTCGATGTCGGACACCTTGCCCACAGGAAGCCCCGACACTTCCACCCCTGCACCCGTGAACAATCCGCCGGCGTCGGCGAAGTACGCCGAGTAGTTGTGGCCAGGATTGAGGAACGGCAACTTCTGCCAGTTCAGCGCCGCCATCACGACGCCGCTGATGACGACGGCGCCAATGACGCCGAGAACAAACGGATTACGTTCGGAGAAGGATTTCACTTGGGCGTGCACCGCCCGGTGTCCTGGCCGGCCACCTTGACGAAAACCGGTTGCCCGCCTTTGCCGTTGACCTTGAGAACGAGATCGCACAAGTAGAAGCTGAAGAAATCGCCGTACATGCCCTGGCGACCCAACGCGCGGTACTTGTCGGGGAGCGTGTCGATCAGCTTCTCCAGGTACTCATGGTCGGCGACGGCGATCGAGGAGACCCGGTCGGTCTCCTGGACCACCTTCTGGAACGGCCCGCGCGCCTGCGTCAGCAGGTCGGCCACCGTCGCGGCGGCCGCGTTGGTACTGGCGAAGGCATTGGCGATATCCGTACGACGGGCGTTGAGCCCGTCGACCAACCCGGACAGATTCGTGACGGCCTTGTCCAGTTGCGCGCTTTGGCTACCCAGGGAGCCCAACACCGCGTTCAGGTTGGTGATCACCTCGCTGATCAATTTGTCGCGGTCGGCCAGAGTGTTGGTGAACACGGCGGCCTGGCTCAGGAACGAGCCGATGGTGGCACCCTGCCCCTGTAAGGCCTGATTGAGTTGGCCACTCAGCGCATTGACCTGCTCGGGGCTGAGCGCGCGGAACAAGGGCTTGAATCCGCCGATGACGGAATCCAGATCCAGGGCGGGCGCGGTGCGGTCCACCGGGATGGTCTGGCCGGGCTGCAGGCGCTTCACCCCGCCGGTTCCCTCATCGAGAGCGAGGAAGCGGCCGCCGATCACGTTGTCGTAGCGGATGATTGCTCGCGTTCCCTCGGTGAGCATCACCGCGTCGTTGGCGGAGAACTCGACACGCACCGTCGCGTCCCGCTCGATCGCGATGTCCTCGACCTTGCCCACCTCGACTCCGGCGATACGCACGAAGTCACCCTTCTTCAGGCCGGTGACATTGGTGAACACGGCGTTGTAGGTGGTACCGCCGCCGAACCGGAACTGTGCGAACACCGCGAGCAGAGCGAAAGCCCCGAACAGGCAGACCGTCAGGAAGATGCCGAGTCGCCAGACTGTGCCCTTGAGGTCGTCCTTCACGGCTGATCTCCTGTCGGTGGCCCCGGCTGTGGTTGTGCTGCAGCAGGATCCGGTGCTGGTGCCGGTGGCACACCCGGCCACAGCGGGGTGCCGTCCGGCCCGTACCAGGCCGCGCCGTAGGGCGGCATGCCCGGGGGCACGACCGGACCGGGAGCGGGCCCCGGCAGGCACTGACGAATGCTCGGCTGCTTCGGTGTGGCGCGGGTGACCGGGAACCAGTCGGCCCAACAGGGATGTCCGAGGCCGGGATTGGGCCGGATGTCCAGGCCGGTGCCCCAGCCGGTGTTGGTCACCAGTTGGCGGACGGGGAAGTTCTTGGTGGGATCGGGCATCGATCCGCAGCCCGGCTTGCCGCCCGGCCCGCCCTTGGCCGCCACGATCGGCAGGTTGTCCGGGTACTGGTACGGGTCGTTGCCCAGCAGCAGGGCGATGTCGTACACGGCAGACTTCCCGTCTTTCCCGCCCCACGCTTCATAGCCGCCGTGGTCCAGCGTCCAGGTCGCGCCTTGCAGCCAGCAGGTGTAGACGGGGTTGTACTTCATCAGCAGTGCGGTCGTGGGCTCCAGCGTGTTCACCGCCTGCACCAGTTTGTCGCCGCTGGTACCGAGGAGCTCCTGGCCGGACTGGGTGAAGCCGATCGTGTTGAGCAACAACGTGTCCAGTGCCTGGGCGCGATCGGCGATCGTCTTGCTGACCGTGGTTCCGGAGTTGAGGATTGCCACGATGTCGGGGGCTGCGGCTGCGTAGGTGTCGTTGAATTTCTTGAACGATCTCCAGTCGTCGCGGATGGTGTCGCTGCGATCGTTGAGTGCCTTCAGTACCTGATTGAGGTCGGTGGTGGCCTCACCCATGCGTGGTCCCTGCCCGCGCACGCCGTCGGCAACGGCAGTCAGCACCGCGTTCAGCTTCGCGGGGTCGACCATGTCGAGAAGGTTCACCACATTCTCGAAGACGGTGTTGACCTCGGTGGTGACATTGGCCGACCGCAGAACCGTTCCGGCGGCCAGCCGCTGCGGGCTGGGCTCGGACGGATAGACCAGGTCGACGAATTTGGACCCGAACGCCGTTGTGGATTTGATCTGAGCTCCGACATTGGCTGGGATATAGCGGATCTGGTCGGGCTCGATCTCCAGGCGCAGGCTGGTGTCGCCCTGCCCGCCGTCGATACCGCTGACCCGGCCGACCTGGACCCCACGCATCTTCACCTTCGCGCCGGTTTCCATCACCAGCCCGGACCGGTCCGATGTCAGCGTGACAGGAACGTAAGACCGGAACGTTCCCGCGAATGCCGTTGTCGTCACAAAGAAGAACGCGCCGATGGCCACCAGCAGGATGACGGTCCACCAGCCGTCCGAAAGGCGGCTCTCACCAGGTCGGTCTTCCATCGTTACCCGGCGAGGTTGAAGTTGCCGGACTGGCCGTACACGGCGAGCGAGATCATCACGATCTCCACCGCGGCCACCACCATGGACGTTCGGACTGCGCGGCCAACCGCCTCGCCAACACCCGCGGGCCCGCCCTTGGCGGTGAATCCGTAATAGGTGTGCACCAGCATGATCACGATCGTCATCGCGACTGATTGCATGAACGACCAGATGACGTCGGTCGGGTTGAGGAAGGTGTTGAAGTAATGGTCGTAGACACCCGATCCCTGTCCGTAGATGGCGACAGTCCCGGTCCGGGCGGCGAGGAAAGCCATCATGACCGCGATGCAGTACAGCGGGATCACCACGATGACCCCGGCCAGCACCCGGGTGGAGGCCAGGTAGGTGACGGAGCGGATCCCGATGACCTCCAGTGCGTCGATCTCCTCGTTGATCCGCATCGCGCCGAGCTGGGCCGTGGCGCCGGCGCCGATGGTCGCCGACAGAGCCACTGAGACGGTGCCGGGCACGATGAGCCGCACGTTGAAGAACGCCGACGCGAAACCGGTCAGGGCCTCGAAACCGACTGAGGACAGCTGGTTATAGCCCTGAACGGCGACCAGAGCGCCGGTGGTCATCGTCAAGAAGCCCACGATCGCCACGGTGCCGCCGACGACTGCGAGTGCTCCGGCCCCGAGCCCCATCTGCGCGATCAACCGCAGCAGCTCCTTGCGGTAGCGGGTCACCGCTTCCGGGATCGCCGCCAGTGTCGTGGCGTAGAACCGGGTTTGGGCTCCGATGCGGTTCCAGCTCCCGGCTACACCTTGCAGGCTGTCCGCCAGCCTGGGATGCAATCTGCTTGGCGCATTGGCACTCACCGGTCGGCCCTCACGAGACGGTGAACTGGATGCCGACGGCTGTCACGATGACGTTGATCGCGAACAGCACCATGAACGTGAACACGACGGTTTCGTTGACGGCGTTCCCCACGC
This sequence comes from Mycobacterium sp. BK086, assembly GCA_004362315.1. Classification (GTDB taxonomy): domain Bacteria; phylum Actinomycetota; class Actinomycetes; order Mycobacteriales; family Mycobacteriaceae; genus Mycobacterium. The sequence continues at coordinate 1,283,496 of SNWL01000003.1, read as the reverse complement.
CCGCCGGACCGCCACCGACGGAAATGCCCTTGTAGCAGGCGATGAGGCCCGCGGCGAGGCCGAAAAGTGTTGCCTTGGTGAGCGAGACGATCACATCGCCCATGCCGGTCAACAAGGTCAACCCCGCCGCGAACGCGCCGGGTGAGACGTGCTGGATGTACACGCAGAAGATGTAGGCACCGGTCAGTCCGGCCAGGATGACCGTCGCCGAAAGTGCCAGTGCCACAGTGGTTGCCGCCAGGACTCGGGGAACGACCAGGGCCTGGATCGGGTTGATTCCCATCACCCGCAGCGCGTCGAGTTCTTCGCGAATGGTGCGGGCGCCGAGGTCGGCACACATTGCGGTGGCTCCGGCCCCGGAGACGACCAGCACCGTCACGATGGGGCCGATCTGGTTGACGGTGCCGATTGCGGCGCCGGTACCGGAGAAGTCGGTTGCCCCGAATTCGCCGAGCAGGATATTGAACGTGAACACCAGCAGCACCGAGTAGGGCAGCGTGAGCATGAGAGCGGGAAGCACCGACACCCTCGCGACGAACCAGGTCTGCAACAAGTACTCACGCCAGGCGAATGGCGGCCGGAACATCGCCATCAAGGTGTCCAGCGACATGCCGATGAACCCGCCGAACGCGCGCACGGGCTTGGCTAGGGGATATGTCGCGGTCACGAGATGCCGCCAGGTGCCGATGGAGTCGGCGGCCCGGGTTCAACGATGACGACCGACGGCATGGCGGAACGCTATCGTGAGCGTTGCTACACCTGCTGCTCCTCGATGGGGGCGAATTTCTACCCCCAAAGAGTTAGCGGCCGATCACTTCGCCCGCCTGACTCGGGTTTGACCAGCACCACGGCGCCGTTCGTCCGTGGAATCGCGTTGGGCCCGGGGGAGGGCCGAATCCCTAGCGCCGGCGCCCACCGCAACCCCCGGCCGAATCACCTTGGGGTTTGCTGAACGTCAGCGGGGCTGGCCGCCCGGCAGACGGACCACCTGGACGAAGAACTCGTCGATCTGGCGGACCGCACTCATGAACTGGTCGAGGTCGACCGGCTTGGTCACATACGCGTTGGCATGCAGCTTGTAACTGCGCAGGATGTCTTCTTCCGCCGACGAGGTGGTCAGCACCACGACGGGAATGGAGCGCAGGTCGTCGTCGGACTTGATCTTCTCGAGGAGTTGGCGCCCGTCGTACTTGGGCAGGTTCAGGTCGAGCAGGATCAGATCGGGCCGGGTGGCGTTCGTGAACTGGCCGCGCCGATACAGGTAGTCCAGCCCTTCCTCGCCGTCGTGCACGACGTGCAGGGTGTTCTTGAGCTTGTTGTGCTCGAACGCCTCCCGGGTGATCAATTCGTCACCGGGATCGTCCTCGACGAGTAGGACATCGATCGCGCGACCGTTGTCGGTCATGAAGCGGTTCCTTCCAATTGGGGCTGAAGCTCGGATGCGGTGATGGCGGGCAGCGTGAACCGGAAGCGCGTTCCGTCCTCGTAGGACGTGTCGATCCAGATGCTGCCGCCGTGGTGTTCGACGATTTTCTTGACCAGTGCCAGTCCGATTCCGGTGCCGGCGTAGGCATCCTTGCCGTGCAGTCGCTGAAATATCACGAACACCTTGTCGACGAACTCGTCGGCGATGCCGATTCCGTTGTCGGAGAAGGTGAACATCCACTGCCCTTCCTGTTCTCCCGTAGCGGGTTCGCAGGTGATGGCGATGCGGGGGGCCTGGTTTTCGCGGCGGAACTTGACGGCGTTGCTCACGAGGTTCTGCCACAGCATGATCAGCAGCGTCGGATCGCCCATCACCCGTGGGAGTGGCTGTGGGCGCGTGATTTCGGCACCGGTTTCCTCGATCGAGGTGGATACATTGGCGATCGCCTCGTCCAGCACGGTGTCGAGGTTCACCTTCACCTGGGTGGCGTTGAGCCGGCCGACGCGGGAGAACGTCAGTAGGTCATTGATCAGGATCTGCATGCGCTTGGCGCCGTCGACCGCGAAATCGATGTATTGCTGGCCGCGTTCGTCGAGCTGATCGCCGTACCGCTTCTCCAGCAGCTGGCAGAACGAGGCGACCTTGCGCAGTGGCTCCTGCAGATCGTGCGAGGCGACGTAGGCGAATTGTTCGAGTTCGGCGTTCGACCGACGCAGCTCGCCGGCCTGTTCGTCCAGCATTGCGCGGGCCGCGCTGGACGCGTCGAGTTCGTCGACGATCCGTTGCCGCATGTCCTCGACGTCGGCGGCGATGGCACGAATGTCCTTGGGGCCCTCGGGAACGATGTGCTGACCGAAGCTGCCGTTGGTGATCCGGCGGCACGCCGCGGCCAGCGCGTCGAGCGGACGGGTGACCGCGTTGCGCACCAGGATCGTGATCACCAACCCGGTGATGATGAAGGTCGCGATCACCACGCCCAAGGCCCGATCGCGCCAGGCCCGAGCGGTGTCGAGCTGTGTCACGGCGTCGTTTCGGGCGGTCGCCAGATGAGTGTTCTGGGAATCGAAAAGGGCTCTCAGAGAGTCGAATTTCGACTTCCCGGCCTCGGCATCCGCTTTCGTCACCACACTGGGTGACCCCGGCGTCACGCTGGCGATCAGCGGTTCGGCATACCCGGAACGCCACGTCGCCGCGGCTTGTTCGATCGCGTCCAGATCGCCGATCAGCTCGGGGCGGCCGGCCAGCTGGCCTCGAATGGCTTGCGCAGCAGTCTGTTCGGCTTTCTGGCCGTCGTAGTACGGCGTCAGGAACTGTCCGTCGGCGGCGATGACGTAACCGCGTACCGCGGTCTCCTGGTCGCGCAGTGCAGCCTGCAGCCGATAGGCGGCGACGCGGGCGGGCTGAATGTTGTCGATGAGCTGGCGGCTGGTCTCGTCGGTGCGGTTGAGCAGCACCGCCGCGATCACCGCGCCGCCGAGTACTACGACCCCGACCACCACCAGCACGACGCTGAGCCAGCCTCGTACTGTCAGACCAGACAGGCGGGTGCCTGCCACCTCTTTCATCAGCGAGTCCGCTCCACGCGCAGCACCGCGATGTCGTCGCTGATCCCGCCGTGTGACAGCGCGCAGGCTTCCGCGGCCTCGATCAGGGACTTGACGAACTCGGGACCGGGCAGCGTCGCGATCGAACGGGCCAGCTCCAGCAGACCGTCCTCGCCCAGACGCTGATTGCCGACACCGGAATAGCCTTCGAACAGGCCATCGGTGAGCAGCACCAGCGCGTGGCCGTCGGGCAACTCCAACTCGTTCTGCGGCCATTGCTGCGCGCCGAGTCCCAACGCCGGTCCCGCCGGCGGTTCGAGCCATTCGACGGTGCCCGGCCCGTGCAGCAGCATGCCGGGGTGGCCCGCGCGCACCGCGGTGAAGCCCCGACCATCGGGCCACAGCGCCACACTGAGCACCGTCGCGAAGATACCCGCGCCGGCTCGCTCGGCCCGCAGGATCTGCTCGAGTCGGCGCATCCGCTCATTGCCGCGAAGTCCGGCGAAAGTGAAGGCGCGCCACGCAATTCGCAATGCGGCACCCAGCGCCGCCTCGTCGGGGCCGTGGCCGGCCACATCACCGACCATGACGTGCACGGTGCCGTCGGGCGTCTGGACCATGTCGTAGAAGTCGCCGCCCAGCAGGGCGTTCTCCCGGCTGGGCCGGTACTGGGTGACGATCTCGACCCCGGGGTCCTCGTTGAGCAGCGGCAGCGGAAGTAGGGCCCGCTCGAGCCGGGCGTTCTCCTGGGCTCGCACCTGAGTGGTGTGCAGGTCGACCGCGGTCAACTCCGCCCGCTTGCGCTCGATGGCATAAAGCAGCGAGCGGTGCAGGGTCTCGGGCTCGACGTGACCCTTGACGAGGTAATCCTGGGCTCCGGAGGCCATCGCCGACATGCCGAAGTGCTCGTCGTTGAGACCGGTGAGCACCACGATCGGCAGTGTGGCGTCGAGTTTGGTGACGCGGTCGACCGCGGAGATACCGTTCGCGTCCGGCAGGTTGAGATCCAGCAGGACGCAGTCCGGCCGGCCAACGGCCAGCTTCTCCTCGGCAATGGCGATCGAGGCTGCCCACTCGACCGTGATGTCCGCGCCCGCGTCGTCGATCAACTCTTCGACCAGGATGGCGTCACCGCGATCGTCTTCGATCAGCAGCAGCGAAATCGGTCGCTTGTTGGCGCCGGCAAAGCCGGACGGGTTGAGCACCTCAGGGTGATAGGGGGCGCGCATGGGCCATCAGATCCTCATCTTGAGATCGGCCGCGCTTTGACCTGGGTATTGAGTAGACAACATAACGACCCTACCGGTTGGACCTGGCATGTGCAGGTAGCGGGGCGTCATCAGTGTCGCGCCGAGCCGGTCAGTGGTTTCCCGTCGATGCCCTCCAACAGGCAGATCACCGTGCTCGGATACGGGTTGTCGGACGTCCGATCCTGCTCGGAATCGATGAGATAGGTGGTGGTGTAGGGGGCCGTTCCCGGTCCAGCGCCCGTGTAGTGCTGCAAGCCGGTCGCACATTCGCCGGTGGCGACGTCGGCCAGGGCCGCATTCACCGGGATCGGCGCCCGCAGATACGTCTCGGCCAGATGCGGCTGAGCGCAGTCGACGACCGTGACCAGCACGACCGCGGGATCGTCCGGCGGCGGATCGGCGAGGCAGTCCCCGGCCTTGAGCTCCACCCATTTGACGGTCTTGGGCTGCGGTGCCGGTGCGGCCGCGATCGTGGTGGTGGTGGATGTGTTCGTGGTGGTCAGCGTGGGTGTGGTGTCGCTGCTCCCACCGCAGGCCGCCACAGTGGTGAGGGCGAGTCCGGCCACCGCCGCCCAGGCCGTGGTGCGCATCTCCCTGTGTTTACCGGACAGCGTCGGCCGGGTACAGGTGTTCTCGCTATGACGATCTTGATGACTGCCAAGGTGGCTTTCGCGACCGTGGTTGGGGCCGTCGCGCTGGGCGCCGGGGCGGGCGTGGCCCAGGCCGATCCGCACCCTCCACCAGGGCCGCCGTGGGTTCCTGGTGGGCCGGGTGCCAACGTTGGCAGGCCTGGTAACCCCCTACCGCCCGGACAGGGCTATTTGCCCCCTCCCGGCCATATCGGCGTCGTCGACGACGTCGTGCCCGTCTGGGCGCCGCCGGCGCCGCCTCCGCCCCCGTGGGCGCCGTGGCTACCGGTGGTCTGGAACGCCGACCTGCCGGCCTGGGGTGTTTGGTGGAACGGCGGCTTCATCCAGCTCTAGAAGCTGCTGTCGCGATCGCGGACGAAGCTCAGCAGTGCGGGATCGGCTGAGGTGAATCGGTCGACCTCCTCACCGCCGTCGCAGCGATACAGGCCGACGGTGACCGAGTCGCGATGACGATCGATCACCGCCCAGTGCGCGCCGGCGTCCTCCCACCGCTGTAGCGCCGCGACCGGGTCATCGTTCATGGCGACCATCATGACGCGTGGGATGATGCGCAGTATGCGACTCGGGTTGCACGCTCTGGGTATCGGCACGGGTGCCGAACCCGCGGTGATCCAGGCAGTGGCTGCTGCTGCCGAGCACAGCGGTTTCGCCACGTTGTGGGCGGGGGAGCACGTCGTCATGGTCGACGACTCCGCATCGCGATATCCCTACGCCGACGACGGCAAGATCGCGGTGCCTGCGGACGCCGACTGGATCGACCCGATGATCGGATTGTCCTTCGCCGCGGCCGCAACGACGACCATCGGTCTGGCTACCGGTGTGCTGCTGTTGCCCGAGCACAACCCGGTGATCGTGGCCAAGCAGGCTGCCAGCTTGGACAAGCTCAGCGGTGGCCGATTCTCACTCGGCATCGGAATCGGTTGGTCGCGTGAGGAATTCGACGCCCTCGGGGTCCCCTTCGAGCAGCGCTCGGCTCGTACCGCCGACTACGTGGTCGCGATGCGGTCCATCTGGTCCAACGATATCGCCTCTCACGCAGGAGAATTCGCCACCTTCCAGAAGATCCGGGTCAATCCCAGACCGAAGGCGGGTGCGATCCCGATCGTCTGCGGTGGCAACAGCGACGCCGCGCTGTGCCGCGTCGCACGCTGGGGTGACGGCTGGTACGGCTTCAACCTGCTCGACGTCGACGATGTCGCGGCCAAGGTGACGACATTGCGCCGGCTGTGTGCGGAGTCCGGGCGTGACCTCGGCGAGCTTCGGGTGGCGGTCGCACTGCGCCAACCGGATCGGTCGCAGGCGGGCCGTTTGGAAGAGTTGGGTGTCGACGAGCTTGTGCTGGTGGCGTCGCCACCGCAGGATCCGGCAGATGCCGGTGCCTGGGTGGCCGAGCTCGCGAGCGATTGGCAGTAGGGAGAGACGGTGGCGCACTGGACTGCGGTGGCGGCGGCGGCGGTGTTCGTCTGGCTGGGAATGGTGCTGGCCATTTCGTTTCTGGAGGCGCCGTTGAAGTTTCGCGCTCCGGGAGTCACCATCGCGCTCGGCTTGGGGATCGGCCGGCTCGTCTTCCGCGCGCTCAACACCTGCGAAGCCGTGTTGGCCGCGGTCGTCGTCGTTGCGTTGGTGATCGGCACGCCCAGTACCGGAGTCATCGCCGCCGCCCTGGTGGCCATCGCCGCGTTGCTGATCCAGGTGCTGCTCGTGCGGCCGGCGTTGACGCGGCGCTCCGATGCGGTGCTGGCCGACCCGAGCCAGGCCGAGGCCGGGCGGTCGAACGCGCACTACGTCTACGTAGTGGTGGAAGTTGTCAAAGTGGTGGCGCTGCTCGTGGGTGGCGTTCTGTTGCTTGATTTTTGAGAATTGGAGGATGTCATGGATTCGGTTTCGCTGTCCCAGCTCGCCGACGAACACCTGGCCGCGGCACGATCGTCGAACAGTGGGCGCGCCGCGCACACCGTGCACGGCGGCCACGATCACCAACTGCGCCAGACGTTGATCGCCTTGGCGGGCGGCCGCGACCTCAGCGAGCACCACAGTCCGGGGGAGACCACGCTGCAGGTCTTGCGCGGCAACGTCCGGCTGACGACCGCCGAGGAAACCTGGGAAGGTTCCGAAGGCGATCTACTGGTCGTCCCGCGCGAACGGCACGGCCTGCACGCCGTCGACGACTCGGTGATCCTGCTGACGGTCCTGGCCGACAGCTGATCAGTAGCGGTAGTCGGCCAGATCGGTCGCGCCCTGGCGGATGTCGCCGTCGAGCATCAGCAGAGCGGGCACCATCTCGGAGGTGACCAGGCCGTGGTGGCCGGTCACCTCGTCGATGATGTCGAAGGACCGTGCGATGGCTTCGGGAGTGTCGACGACGATCGTGGTCACCGGCACCTGGCGTCCGTATTGAATCAGCTTGTCGCCGTGCGGCTTATGGTCTCCGTGGAAACCCCAGATGCCGCGCAGCACGGTGGCTCCGCCGACGGTTTGCGATTCCCACAGCCGGCGCACCAGTGCTCGGTGAATGGGCGCCCCGTCGTAGTGGGTGGCCGCGTCGGTGTGGATCGTCAGCTTCTGGCGCAGTTCGCGACCGTGGGCGTCGACAGCAGGCAACGCAGGCGGGCGGGTCAGCAGCTCGCCGTCGCGCTTGCAGACCTGGACGCGTTCGACCGTCACCAGCGGCTCGTTCATCAATGCCTCGAGTTCAGGCAAGGCGCGCTGGGCCTGCGCGGCCGAGCCGATCGCGACGATCATGATCGGCACATCGGTGTTGCCGCTGAAGAAACGCGCGCGGCGCCGTCGACCGTCGGCGGTGCCGTCCACCCCGAGGTACACCGTCGCTCCCGCGAAGTGATGGCGGTGCAGGAGATCGCACACCGCGTAGAAGGCGGCCGCGCCGTTGATCCGGCGGCGGCGCCCCACGTAGATGGTGAGTTTGACCCCGTCGTCACTCTCGGGCAGCTCTCCGCCATAGCGCCGGGCCCGTTCCAGGGTGATCAGCCCGCGCGGGGTGATGGCCACGACGTCGTCGATCAGAGCGCCGATGGTCTCCGCGGTGTCGACGGCGGCGATCGCGATCGGCGGATCCTCGGACAGGGTGAGTGATTCGTCGCTGCGGATGACGTGGCGCGGGCCGAAGCTGGCGATGCCGCGCAGCATCACGCTGTCGGCGACCTGACGCTCGGCGTAGAGATCGAGCATCGCTTCGGCGAGGAAGCGGGAGCCGTCGCGCTGGCGCTCGCCGAAGAAGGCGGTCAGCTTGAGGTAGGTATCGCTCACAGCAGGCTCGCAATCCACTGGCCGAGCATCGCCGCGGCGACACCCAGGATGACGCTGACGACGAGATTGGCGACCGCGGGCCAGATCTGGCGTTCCTCGGTCAGGCGCTGGGTCTCCAGCATCCAGGTCGAGAAGGTGGTGTAGGCGCCGACGAAGGCGGTACCGGCCAGCAGCGCGGCCTGGTGGCTCAGGGTCAGCCCGCTGATGAAGCCGAGCAGCACCGCGCCGCTGATGTTGACCGCCAGCGTGCCGAACGGGAAGGACCGCGCCGCACGGCGGGCGACCGCGCGGTCGACCATGAACCGCGCCACCGAGCCCACCCCGCCGATCAACATGACGCCGGCCCAGATCGCGATGGTCATGCGCGGATCCTGACCCGGCGCACCAGTGCCGTCGCGACGTAGACCGCCATCAGGCCCGCGGCAATGCTGGCCACGGTGTAGCCGGCGGCCAATCCGTAGTGGTGATGCTCGATCATCTTCAGCGTCTCGACCTGCATGGTGGAAAACGTGGTGAGTCCGCCGCACAACCCGGTGCCTAGCAGGGGACGGCGATAGCTCGACAGCGGCAGCCGTTCCAGAAGGCGGGTGGTGAAGTAGCCGAGCAGGAATGCGCCGACGATGTTGACGATGAACGTCGCCCACGGCCAGCGTGCCGGGTCGGTGACGAAGACCGTCGCCAGCACCGCGCGCGCCAGGGTGCCCACCGCGCCGCCGACGAACACGGCCGCCAGTTCCCGGTTGTCATGGCCGAACATCGGCAACCCCCTTAACCGTGGATGAATCCGCGAGCAAGTATCCCGCTTGAGAAGGCAGAATTGGCGCCATGGCGGCTAACCCCCGCGCCGGACAGCCGGCGCTCCCCGAAGACCTCGTCGATCTGCCCCATCTGGTCACCGCGTACTACACGGTGAACCCCGACCCGGAGAACATCGACCAGCAGGTGGTGTTCGGAACGTCGGGGCATCGGGGCTCCAGTCTGGACGGGGCTTTCAACGAGGCGCACATCCTGGCCACCACACAGGCGATTGTGGAATACCGAGCTGAGCAGGGCACCACCGGGCCGCTGTTCATCGGCCGCGACACCCACGGGCTGTCCGAACCGGCCTGGGTGTCGGCGCTGGAGGTGCTTGCCGCCAATGACGTTGTGGCCATGATCGATTCGGCTGATCGATACACGCCGACCCCGGCGGTCAGCCACGCGATCCTGACGTTCAACCGGGGGCTGACCTCTGGTTTGGCCGACGGGATCGTGGTCACCCCGTCGCACAACCCGCCGCGCGACGGCGGATTCAAGTACAACCCGCCCAACGGTGGACCGGCCGATACCGATGCCACCGGCGCGATTGCCAAGCGCGCCAACGAGATTCTGCGCGGCGGCCTCAAGGATGTGAAGCGGATACCGCTGGCACGGGCGCTGGGCAGCGCCCAGCGTCACGACTACATGGACGCCTATGTGTCGGACCTGCCCAACGTCGTGGACATCCATGCCATCCGCGCGCAGAAGATCCGCATCGGTGCCGACCCGCTCGGCGGGGCCAGCGTGGACTACTGGGCGGCCATCGCCGAGCGGCACGACCTCGACCTCACCGTGGTCAACCCGCTGGTGGACGCGACGTGGCGATTCATGACGCTGGACACGGACGGCAAGATCCGGATGGACTGCAGCTCACCGAACGCGATGGCGTCGCTGATCGCCAACCGGGACGCGTATCAGATCGCGACCGGTAACGACGCCGACTCCGACCGGCACGGCATCGTCACTCCCGACGCCGGTTTGATGAACCCGAACCACTATCTGGCGGTCGCGATCGACTACCTCTACTCACACCGGCCGGACTGGCCGGCCAGCGTGGCGGTCGGTAAGACCGCGGTGAGCTCGTCGATCATCGACCGGGTGGTGGCCGGCCTGGGCCGCAAGCTCATCGAGGTGCCGGTCGGCTTCAAATGGTTCGTCGACGGATTGATCAGTGGCACAATAGGTTTCGGTGGTGAAGAGTCGGCGGGAGCGTCGTTCCTGCGCCGCGACGGTTCGGTGTGGACCACCGACAAAGACGGCATCATCATGGCCCTGCTGGCCTCGGAGATCCTGGCGGTCACCGGATCGTCGCCGTCGCAGCGCTACGCCGAGCTGGCCGACAAGTACGGGGCGCCGGTCTATGCCCGCGTCGATGCCCCGGCCAACCGGGAGCAGAAGGCGCGGTTGGCCAAGCTGTCGCCGGAGCAGGTGACCGCCACCGAGCTGGCCGGCGAGCCGATCACCGCCAAGCTGACCAGCGCGCCGGGTAACGGCGCGTCGCTGGGTGGGCTGAAGGTGACGACCGCCGACGGCTGGTTCGCCGCGCGGCCGTCGGGCACCGAGGACGTCTACAAGATCTACGCCGAGTCGTTCAAGGGCCCCGAGCATCTGGCGGAGGTCCAGGATGCGGCTCGGGAAGTGGTGAATACAGTCATCTCGTGAGTTCTGTTGCGGAGGGCGACTGTCCCTCGGAAGCCGAAGCCAAGCTTCCGCGCGAAGTCTGGGTGCTGATCGCCGCCAACGCGGTCATTGCCCTCGGCTACGGCGTGGTTGCGCCGGTGCTTCCGCAGTTCGCCCGCAATTTCGGGGTGAGCATCAGCGCCGCGACGTTCGTGATCACCGCCTTCGCGGTGATGCGGCTGGTCTTCGCCCCGGCCTCCGGCATGCTGGTGCAGCGGCTGGGGGAGCGCCGCATCTACGTCAGCGGCCTGCTGATCGTGGCGCTGTCGACCGGAGCCTGCGCGTTCGCCCACACCTACTGGCAACTACTGGTGTTCCGGGCGCTGGGCGGGATCGGCTCGACGATGTTCTTCGTCTCCGCACTGGGGCTGATGATCCGGATCAGTCCCAACGATGCCCGTGGCCGCGTGGCGGGCATGTTCTCCAGCGCGTTTCTGGTCGGCTCGGTGGCCGGCCCGCTGATGGGCAGCCTGACCGCCGGGCTGGGCCTGGCCGCGCCGTTCCTTATCTACGGGCTGGCGCTACTGATCGCCGCGGCGGTGGTGTTCATCAGCCTGCGGCATTCGCACCTGGCCGCACCCGCCCCGGCCGACGAGCTCACGGTGACATTGCGGGTGGCGCTGAAACACCGGGCCTACCGGGCGGCGCTGTTGTCCAACTTCGCCACCGGATGGTCGGCGTTCGGCTTGCGGGTCGCGCTGGTGCCGTTGTTCATCACTGAGGCGTTGCATCGCGGACCCGGGGTTGCGGGAGCCGCACTGGCGACATTCGCAGCCGGCAACGTCGCGGCGGTGATCCCGTCAGGGCGGCTGAGCGACCGGACCGGCCGCCGCCCGCTGCTGATCGCGGGGCTGGCGGCGTCCGGGCTGACGACGGCGGTGGTCGGAGCGGCGACGTCACTGCCGATCTTTCTCGTCGGTGCGTTCATCGCAGGCGCCGGCACCGGGGTGTTCACCTCGCCCCAGCAGGCCGCGGTGGCCGACATCATCGGCAAGGCGCGCGGCGGGACGGCGGTGGCGACGTTCCAGATGATGTCCGACCTGGGGTCGATCGTGGGGTCTCTCGGGGTGGGGGAGATCGCCCAGCACTTCTCGTTCGAGTCGGCGTTCGCGATCAGCGGCGCGATCCTCGTCCTGGCCTCGGTCGGATGGCTGCTGGCACCCGAAACGCGGGATGCCCCGCCGTTGGAGCACACCCCGCCGCGTCCGCTAGGTCCGGAGGCCGCTGGCGAGCTGCCCTGACCAGCGATTTTGAAGCGCACGTGCCGGTGGTGTAACTTCGGTGGGCACACCTGGGGCTATGGCGCAGCTGGTAGCGCACCACACTGGCAGTGTGGGGGTCAGGGGTTCGAATCCCCTTAGCTCCACCAGGCAAAACAGCACTCGATTGAGTGCTCAGAAGGTCGTTTGACGACAGTTCTGACGACAGTTCGGTTCATCTCAGCCGTGAGCAGGAGCGCATCGCCCCCTTCTCATCAGCTCCCGGATGGCCGCCACGGCGCTGTCGGTCAACACAGTCCGCCCCTGCGGCGTGACGGCCCCTGCGGTGTGGCGGGGTGATGGCCATGCCATTGGTCCCAACCAACCAGCGGCGGTCAGCGTCCCCGCTCCGATCGTCGAATTTCCGTCACGCTGCAGCATGATGCCTGCTCGCGAACCGTGAGCCTCCCGGCCGGGGCATGTCGTGTCTCGGCTGGCGATCCTACGACTTGTCGTATCCTGACCGCCGGGAGGCAAGAGTCGGTTGAACGCAGCTCAGAGCGGAGATAGCCAGGCTCCTGGGGGTCCCTCTAGTGGTCTTCGCGACATACCAGAACCCCTACATGGAGAGACTGGTGTCGCGCTGTCCGGGCCACCAATATCGCCCATGGCACGCATTTCCCTGTACGACGACGTCCAATGGGAACTATTCATCCTTGAATGGGTGCATGCCCTGAGATCCGGCTACGTTCAGGTCAAGCGGTTCGGTGGAGCCGGTGACAGGGGCGCGGACATTGCGGCGTTCAAGACTGCAAACGGCCTAGAAGGTGCTTGGGACTGTTTCCAGTGCAAGCACTATGCAGAACCTCTCGCCCTAGGAGACATACTTCCCGAGATTCTGAAGATCTTCGTGGCAACTGTTGTCGGAGAGTGCGTTCTGCCGGACAGCTACCAGATCTTGGCTCCCCGCGGTTGCAGTACAAACTGCGGTCGGATGCTCAGCAGCCCGCAGAAGTTGAGGAAAAAGTTCCTCGACCACTTGGCCGACGACGACAGCACCCTCGCGAGGGGCCTTGAGTCGGACCTCGTCTCTTCGGTTCAGGAACTGGCGTCGGTCACGGATTTCTCGATGTTCCGATCCGTCGAGCTGACTGATGTGCTTGAACTGCATAAGACAACTTGTTGGTACAGCGACCGATTCGCCACAGCGCTTCAGCCGCGACCCGCTCATGTGCCAGCTCCCGGTGACTTGGCGACACACGAACGGAGATACGTACAACAACTGGTTGATGTTTACGCCGAAGCACACCCCGAGGAAAGCCTCCAACCCGAATCAGTGGCATCAAATCCCAGAGTGGGCGAACGCTTTCGCCGCCACCGCGAGAACTTCTACAAGGCGGAGGCGCTACGAGTGTACGCGCGGGATTCAGTGCCGCCGGGGACTTTTGAGCGATTGCAGGATGACATTCATTCGGGTGTTATCGATGTAGTCGAGGACCACCACGCCACGGGCCTGAGACGTTTGACGAGTGTGCTTTCGCTAGTTGGACAGCTGGATCTGAGTCGGCATCGTCTGATTTCGGTGGTCGAGATCGATGATCGACAGGGCATGTGCCACCAGCTGGCGAACGTCGATCGGATTCAATGGATGTCGCGCAATGAATGACTACGACAATCGGGCACCGAACGGTCCAGCGGGCGACCGTCGGAGGCCGCAAAGCATCAATGAATCGCCGCTGAACGGCCCTTTGGAGGTCGGCATCCGCGTGTTGATGATCTTGACCCAGGCCTTCCCAGCTGAACTCGACCTGAATCAGCTTGTCCTGCTTGATCACTTCGTGCTCCACAGCAGGGACGTCGGTGGCCCTGAAAGTCTGCATCCGGCTCTGCCGATCCGTGCAGGCGAGATTGCGGCCAAGCGTGAATCTATCGAGGCAGGAATTGGTCTTCTGCTGAGGCTGCATCTCGCCGAGATTGCGGTTGGAATGAACGGGGTGCGGTTTCTTGCCGGCGACGGCGCCCTGCACTTCGTGGGAGTCTTGGGCTCGTCGTACTCACATCGCTTGCGCGATCGTGTCGGATGGGTGTTGGGAAGTTTTCCCGATCTGGACGAAGCGAATCTGCGACGGCAGACAAAGGCGATATTCGATTCCTGGTCCGAAGAATTTCACTGGCCCGATACGGACGGGAACAATGGCAAACCGCATTAGCCTGACGCATCTGACTTTCGTGGGGCCCGGCAAGGCTCCAGCGACGGTTGATTTCGGGCCACGAACGACTGTCATCCATGGTCCCTCTGACACAGGGAAGTCGTTCATTGTCGACGCCATTGACTTCATGCTTCGTGGTTCCACTCTTCGGGAGATTCCGCAGCGCGCGGGCTACAGCACAGTCCTATTGGGAATTCGGACGCCGACTGGTGAAGACGTCACGCTCACCAGGGGGGTCGAGGGCGGCAGTTTTGGCTTGCTGGAGGGAGTACTGTGCGGCGCTTCTCTAAAGCGATCGGTGAGAGGCTTTCCGCGTGGCAGGTCCCTGATGGTGATGAGGTCCGTTATGACCGGGATGAGCAGGATCTGATAGCGGGCGATCAATTACGCTCTGCTCACGGTAAAGGCGTTCGCGCAATCCTCCACTCCGCCTTCACCATTGGCCTTGCTCAGTATTGCTTTGAAAATGATCTTCCACACCCTGGATTTGTCGTTCTGGATTCACCATTGGTGACCTATCGCCCACCGAAGCCTGGCGAAGCCGTCGATCGTGAGGTTCTCGACATCGGCATTGCTGCGCGGTTCTACGACGACATTCAGCAGTCGGTTGGTGGGCAGGTCATCATCATGGAGAACATGGATCCACCATCTGGACTCCGGAAGGAGTCAACCGACGTATTTTTCACAGGCGTTGCGGGGGAAGGCCGATTCGGCTTTTTTCCGTCTCAGCCGTTGCCGTCGTAACCAGAGACCTTTGATATTTCGACAACGGCAACGTCATCGTCGGCTTGCGGCACTCGATCGCGCGTCGTTGCGGTCGACTTGTACGGACTCGAAGCTGAACGTATCCGCTGAATTCCATCAGGCGAACGCTACCCGGTTTCGTCGCCGAGGCTGTTGGAGGCGAACAGTGAGCCCATCGAGTCCAAAGCATCCCGTTGAACGGCTTCGATGACCTCGACATAGGTTCCCGTCGTCACCGTGATTGAGCTGTGGCGCAGAATCTTCTGAACCGTCGCCGGCTGAACTCCCATTGTGAAGAGCAGGGTGGCGCACGAGTGTCGGAGGTCGTGGACGCGAAGTTGCGGCACCTCCGCCTTCGCGCACAGGCTGTGGAACATTCGGTTGACGTTGCGCGGCTCCAACGCGCCGCCCTTAGGGGTCGTGAAAACCAGTCCCGTGTCGCGCCACGTTGATCCGGCGGCCAGGCGCTCCTCCAGCTGGCGCCGGCGGTGGTTAGTCAGAATCGGCACAAGCGTCCGAGGTACTGGCAGAACTGCGACGGATCCTTCAGTTTTGACGTTCTCAAGCTTCAGCTGGCCGTCCACGCGGTGCAACGCTCGCCTGATTGTAATCCGCTCAGCGTCTAGATCGACGTCGGACCATTGCAGCCCGAGCGCCTCACCACGACGGAGTCCCATCGACAGCGCGACTGCCCACAGTGCATAAAGTCGCGTCGTCTCAGCGGTCTTGAGAAAGCGCATCGCCTCAGCCCGCGTGAAAGAGCGCACCTTCCGGTCATCGGTCACGCGCAACTGAACGAGTCGGGCGACGTTGCGGCTTAACATCTCTTCGTCGACCGCATCCTGCAGAGCAGCCCGCAAAACGCGCAGAATGTGGCGAATCGAGCTGGCAGACAACGCGTCGTTGCAGCACTTGGCAGGCACGAGAGCGCAGCACCGTGCCTGCGACTTGCGCCCTCGCGCTGCGTCCTTCCCTTGGGCGCAGCATTGGCATCGGGTCTGCAATCCGGTCAGCCATGCGCGAATATGCGAGGCCTGCAGTGACTTCAGCTTCCGATTGCCAATTCCCGGGATGATGTGCAGGCGCACGTCGCCCTCATAGGTCGCATACGTCGTGCGCCGAACGCTAGGCTCCGCAATGTGCTCTAGCCAGTAGGTCATGTACTCAGCGACCGTCAACGTCGTTGTTGCAGTGGGTATGCCGCGTCGCTGTTGATCGAGAACCTTGCCGAGTTCGTCCAAGGCGGCACGCTCACTATCGCCGTAGACGCTGATGCGCTTCCGTCGTCCGTCCGGCGTGTCGACGAAGACTTTCGCCTCCCAGCGCCCATCACCTCGTCGGTACACGCCGCCCTGGCCGTTCGCGTTGCGACGTGCTTTCCCACCTGCAGCCATCACGCGGCTCCTTCAATCAAGCCGGATAGGTAGTCGTCGAAAGACTGCCGCACGATCCGCCGGCACCTACCGATCTGTACCGATCTGACACGTCCGTCCCAGATCAGCCGGTACACCATCCATCGACTGACTGCGAGACGATCCGCCGCGGCCTGCACGGTGATCAGCTCAGCACTGAATTCAGTATGCATCCGTTTTCCTCTCCGTGTGGAAGTAATTCGGAATGCCGGCGTACGGCTTGTGGGGGTGAAGTAACACATACGGGTTGTGCTGCGGGCGAGGCAATTTCAGCTATTCGCAGGGTCCCGGGACCGGTCTTCTCGCGATCGAATACGGGCGTAGTCATGTCGACCAGTCTGGTGGCGAGGATTGATCGTGCGTCCAGCGATTCGCACGGACGATGTGGCGATGTTCGATCATTCGGTGCGCCGCAGACACGACCAAAGTGCGTTCACCGAGATTGCCCAGCCCGGCTCGATCGAATGTCCATTCCACTTCTTCTTCGGCACCGTGAAGCGCCCGATCATGTTCGTCGGTCGCGAGGTCTGAGCGGTGGCGTTGCTCCCGAGTCCACTCAGCTCGATGCTCGCGCAGCGCACTCATCGTGGTGGAGAACAGCCGGGATTTGGTGGTGATATGCCCACGAAAGCCGAGAGTGTGCAGCCAGCGGTCTATCTCCGAGTAGGCGCCATGATCGGCTAGATCGAGAATTGTGGTCAGAATCGCCCGGATATGTGTGGGGACGTCTAAATCGGGAACGGCGAGCGGTGACATCCGTCGGACCCCAACGCCGAAGTCGGCGACGGATTTGGTCACGTACTTGGCCAGGTAGGCCGGGACCGACCGACGCGACTGGCGAGGTGTTGCCCCGCCGCAGTCACTACTGTCCGACCGCAATGGCCGCGCATCCGTCTGAGTGCCGAACTGTATTACACGGCTACTGATTTCAGCGCCGTGTGCTGGGGCGGCGACAGTGAGTGCGACGCCGCTTGCGGCCTGATGGATTAGGAGGGCCAGGTCGGTGGCTGTGATTGAGGACTTGGGTGGTGTTGGGGCTTGGCCCGGCTGTGGCGGCTCGTCGAGGCGGATTACGGCGTGGAAGTGCGGGATCGCCCGACGTTGCATCTCGGTCACCTTCACGAAATTGATTCGGGCAGCGGTGGGGGATTCGCCGAGCGCGCGTAAGCGTCTACGCAACAGCCGGCGCAGGGCGATGGTGAAGCGCCGCCACAGTTCAGGGGCATGCCAGGCGAACAGGACATGCCCCATGTAGTCGTAACAGTCCTCGCAGAGCGGCTGACCGACATGAGCATCGCCCTCGTGGTGGATGGAGCTGCACCACAGGGGTCTCCCGTGCTGGCAACGTTGGTGGGCATTCCGGCCCCGGTCGTGGCACCGCCGAGCCTGGCCTCGCTGGCCGTCATCGCGTGTGGTGTGCACGGCCCCGAAACTGGGCGCGGTCAGCGTGACGAACACCTGAGGGTGTTCGGCGACTGTGGGCGGCAGATCGTGATGGCCACCGTGCACGCCGGCGTGTACGAGTTGCCAGGTATCGCGGGCATAGAGATCAGAGCAGGACGGGCAGGCGACAGCGCGTCGGTTGTTGCATCGGGTCCACACCCGAAGCTCGCGACCGAAGCTGTCGGTTCCTGTCAGACGGATCGGATTCGCACAGAACCCAGCATTCTCCGCTTTATTCCACCAGGTCTCGAAGTCGCGGGAGGCGGCGCGACGCACCATCTGCGCCACCACGCCGATGGTGTCGGTACCGGCCGGAAGGCCTGGCAGTGTCGAAACCGCAATGCCCAGCGCAGCAGTGGTCACGACTGGCGACCTTCAGTCTCGGCGGTCCGAGGATGCGCTCTTGTGGGGGCAAAGCGAGCGACGAGATCATCAATGGCGGAATCGGTGACGTGGAAGGCCCGAACTCGCAACGGTTCAGCGTTGCCGTCAGTGCAGACGTAACCGACACCGGGAGTACCGGTGGAGATTCCATCACACAAGGCGCCGGCTTCTCGGGCGGCGGCTCCGAGCACCATCGCGGTCTGGGTGGCTTCACTCATGCGCAGCCCGACCCGGATGGAGAAGAGCTGCCGGATGGGCAAAACATCTTTAGACGGGTCCTGTACCGCGGCGACCACCGAGATACCGACTGCGCGGCCCTGGGACAGCAGCAGCCCCAGCAGCTGCTCAACCTCGGCGCGTGTTCTGCGGTCCCCGAGATAGGCAGTCAGCGAGGCGATTTCGTCGATAATCAATACAATCAGTGGTGCGGAGACACTCGGAGTGTGAAGCCGAGTCTTCCCCCGCAGCCGTTGCGCACGTTTCTGCATCACCGCGACAACCGCCCGCAGCGCAGCGAGTGTCTGTTCACCGTTGTCATGGGCGAGCGAGGTGAACAACACTTGTCCGCGCCCGAACTCCATCCCTCCCTTGGGATCTACGACGACGAGGCGTGCGCAGCCCGCCCGCACGGCGGGGCCGACGGCGGCAATGATTGACCAAAGCACCGAGCCCTTGCCCGAGCCGGTCGCGCCTGCGACCAAGATGTGCTGTCCCAGTAGCGGTAGGCGCCAACGCTCACCGGCCTCGGTGAGCCCCACCCACAGGCGGGACAGGTCCGGTGTGGTGCCCCTGGCCGGACGAGGAAGTTGGATGGGTGTCGTCAGCGGATCGCCGTGATGGGCGGTGATGCGGATCGAGCCCGGTCGGGTCGAGCGAATGGTCACCCGCTGGGCGCTCAGCGCTTCGGCTAACGCGTCACCTCGGGATTGCCAGTCGGCCAACGACTGGCCCGTGAGGATGCGTACCTCGAGAACGTCGCTCGTGACACCGATCGTCACCGAACGCAGAATCGGCACCATGACGTGACCGTCGAGACCGGCGGTCAGGCCACACAGCGTGCAGACCGTGGCCCATCGGCCTCGATAGATACCCCATGTGCGCCACTGGACCCGCAGACGTACCGTCACCCACTGACGGAACGTTTGGGGGGATAACAGAAACCAGCTGAACAATGCGAGAGCCGACCAGATCGCCGCCAAGAGGCCGACCAAGGGACCGCAAGTGACGGCCATCCAGACGCTTGTGATGGCCGGAATGCTGATCATCGGAAACAACACCGACGCCCATACCAGCGCAGCAGTCGCTTTGCCAAGCGCCGTGGCTGCACGGAGGGCAATGTCATCGGAGTCCGAGTGGTTCGGAAGAGAGCGGTTGGAGCGGTGAGCTCGTGGGTGGCCAGGCATGGCAGACCTTCCGGCAGGCTTGCGGGATCGGGGTAAGGAGAGGCTTCGGCCGAGCGGGCGCAGCACCACCGTCTCTTGGTGTTGCGGTGCTGCGCCCACTCGACGAAAGGGTCAGGCGGCCGGCTTGCTCGTGCCGCCGGGTACGCCGCTCGGTGACGCATTCCGAGGTGCGGCAACGACTCCCGCCAGTGGTGCACCTGAAGCGCGGATCGCTTCAGCGCGGAACGCGACTCCGCTGCGACTGTCCTGGCTCCACGGCAGGGCAACCAAGCCCTCGATGTGGATCGGCTGCCCGACCGTCACATTCGGGTCGCCGGCAACCGTCACGGTGATGACGTCGCCGCCCGTGGAGTCCAGCGCCATCACCTGGACCTGCCACAGCGGCAGACCCGTCTCGCGATCCAGCTTCGGCTGGCCGGTGTCAAACGCGATCCGCTGTTCGGGTGCCCGCGTGCACACAAATGACACACCGCCGGTGTTAATACGTAGTTTCATTCCAACTGTCCTTCCTGCTGTTTTCTCGCGACCGCTCGGCCGCGACCACCAGTTCAGGCGGACAACTCGGACATTCCCAGGGCATCAGTTAGACAAAGCGGACAGACGCCTGGACAACGCGGACACTCGGACGACAATCGCGCGCCAACTTTTGTGCTTTGGGCGTCGCTAACGCTGGCACCGCGCTCCTAGCATGAGCAGATCGAGAAGCTACCTGTTCCTAACCACGCACTGACGACGCGAATGAGTGAAAAGGGTTTCAGCGAAGCCAGACTCGCAACAGCCGCCGGTGTCGACGTCAAGACGGTGGGCCGCTGGGTCAGGGGTGAATCACTGCCCCAGGCGGTCAACGCGCGCGCCACCGCCGACGCACTGGGCTGTGATCCGCAGACGCTGTGGCCAGACATCTTTCCCACCCTGCGCCCACCTGGTACCGGCACGGTCGCGGTCAGTGTGTACCGAAGCCGCGCGGACGTCCCTGTCGCCGTGTGGACCCAACTGTTCGGCGGCGCCGCCGAGCAGATCGACATCCTGGTCTACGGGGGCACCTTCCTCTTCGACGGCATTCCCAGGTTCTGCTCAACGCTCGCAGTCGCGGCCGAACGCGGAGTCGCCATTCGCTTCATCGTGGGTGATCCCGATTGCGCTGCGGTAAGCCAACGCGGGGAAGAGGAGACGATTGGCTCAGTTCTAGCAGCTCGCTGCCAGATCACACTCGCACGATTGGCTTCACTCGCCGACGCCCCAGGCTTGGAGGTGCGCACACACGCCACACCGCTGTACACGTCGATGTTCCGCGCGGACAACACCCTGATTGCCAACCCGCACCTATACGGTGCTCCCGCCAGCGACAATCCCGTCCTCTTTATTCGACGTGACGACGCGCCCGAGCTGTGGCGCGATCACCAACTCTCTTTCGAACGGGTGTGGAACACCGCCCAACCATTACCCACGCACGCCTGACCTGCCGATTGGAGAACCGTATGGCCCGGACCGACTACTACAACGATCCCCACGCGCCAGCCGCAAACAGTGTGGTGCCCTCCACTACCGCCGTCGTCACCGATTCACATGATCGCATCGTGCTAATTCGCCGCCGCGACAATAACCTTTGGGCATTGCCGGGTGGCGCAATGGAATTGGGCGAATCCATCGTCGACGCGGCGGTTCGTGAAGTGAAAGAGGAAACCGGTCTCGACGTCGAGATCAGCGGACTCATCGGCGTCTACACCAATCCTCGCCACGTTATGGCCTACGCCGACGGTGAAGTCCGTCAACAGTTCTCGCTGTGCTTCACCACCCGGCTGCTCGGTGGACAGTTGCGAGTCGACTCGGAAAGCACCGACATCGCCTGGACGTCACCAGGCGAACTTGCATCTTTGGACGTCCACCCCTCGATGCGGCTGCGCATTCAGCACTACCTTCAACGCCGCGACAGCCCATACCTCGGGTAGCCCGGCAAGGTCGTCTCTAGCCGGCGGAGGCACTAACTCGTGCTGCCGCCGCCAACAGGCTCGGCGCCGCCCGCTCGATCGCACGATGCACAGGATCCCCATCGGGGTAACGCGACAGGATCTCCGTGACTCGATCTTCAGCTCGCACAGGCGAGCCCTGCGGGCCAGTGGTCAAGTCCGCGCACGTCAGCACGTCTAGTAACAACGACGGAGGTGCCGTGAACTCGGCCAGCGCGTCTAAGAGGCCGCGCTCCCGCGCCTCGAACACCGCGCCCGTGTGATAGGCCACCAGCGAGACCACCACTGCGGGAAAGCCCTCGTCGCGGACGAACACTGCGCCGTCGACGGGGTGGAAACCAGTCGATCGAACTGACGGCGCATAGCCAACATCGTGAAGCCACGCGGCAGCCACCACCGCGTCGGCATCCATGGCGCCCAAGCCGACGACCAATCGCTCCGCCGTCGCCGCGACTCCGCAGACATGGGCCCACCGATGCGGCAGATCGGCCAGTCGCTCCTCGGCGATCGCCCGTGCACGTGCCGCGTCCGTCACCACGATGCAAGTCTACGAATGTGCCCGACACAGCACCGACGCGATTTGGGCGAAAGATCCACGCCGCGGCGGCTCCCGTCCGCTGGCGCTCCCGTCCGCCACCACGGACCGAAAAATGCCTATCGGATCGAGGCTGTGAGAACTTTCTCTACTGTTATCAAGAACAGGTTCTCAGCCCACTTCGGGATCGCCATGAGTGGCGTCCACAAAGCGGTCGATGGCCCTATCGATTCGATCCCGAGCGACTTCACCCGATATTCGCCCACTGCTGAACGCCGCCAAATTGGCAAGCCACACATCAGCGATCAGCCCCGCTAGTCGCTGGTCTCTGACCGTGGGCTCGCCGCCGCTCAAAGTCCTTGCCAGCAGACCTTCAATGACGTCGATCGCTTCATCGGTGGCTGCGGCGGCGGTGTGGTCGGCGAGGACGAAGGCGCGCGTCACCGCCTCGGTCAAGCGCGGGTCTTGGTTGCCATTCGGTGTGCAGGCAGTCGACGAGCAAGCGAAGGCGTTCGCGCGGTGTCGACGCGGTGACGGTCCAATCGCGGCTGTTTCCAAACTCTTGGAACTCGCGGGTCAACGCCGACACCAAGAGGTGGATCTTGGAGGGGAAGTACCGGTACAGCGTGCTGACGCCGATTCCGACCTGCGCGGCCACCGCGCGAACGTGCACAGCCTCGTAACCGCCGCTAACTGCCAGCATCATCGCGGCATCTACTGCACTGTTACGGCGGTACGTGTCGACACCGCCAAGGTCGGCCGCCCTATCGGGGCGATGCTGCCTCAACTTCGAAGCCATGCTGCCAACGCCACGCTCAGACGCTGTGATCACCAATTGGTTGGTGAAGCGCGCCGGCTAGCCGATCAAACAGGTCCTCGAATCCGCTCACGTCGCCGTGCGCAGCGAAATGATCGACACCCACCGTCACGAAGACTGCGCTGGCGGTGAACCGGGTGATGCCATCGTGACTGACTCCCGTTCCGCTGACGTGAAGAGCACGTCCTTGGCGGCCGGTGATCTGGGCAGTAATCCTGTGCGGTTCGTGCAACGGGACAGGTCGCAGATACTCCACTGTCAGACTGCGTGTCACCGCGGGCGTGCCGGCCACCCACAACGTGAAGCCCAGTACGTCGTCACAGGCTGTCGCTACTGCGCCGCCGTGCGCCAGTCCTGGGGCGCCGATATGGCGCTCATCGAACGTCACATCGCTGTAGACCTCGTCACCGTCGCGATAGACAACCAGCTGCAATCCATGCGAATTCGCGGGCCCGCACCCGGTACACGTCGAGGTATGCGGAGGCAGTAGATATGGCCCCGGATGTGCTGTGTCACCCATCGTCATCCCCTTGTTTCGCACTGATTCGCGATATCGTCGGGCCCGCACCGCAACTGCAACGAGCCTTCGTTTGGCAGCTTCTGGACGCACCAAGACCCTCCCGCGTAGACACGACGGCCATGCCTACCGACCAGGGTGTTCTCCGTAACCGCGGACAAACCTACGAACAGTTTCGCTACGCTACTCTTGGTACCATACCTTGACGCCTGCTGGAAACGCCGCCCGCAGGTCCCATTTTCCGAAGGGACAACGCAGTGAGCACTCAACCGGCGGCATACGCAGACGACGATGATGACATCGACCCCCGCCGGATCAGGTCGCGTAACCGACTGCTCGACGCGGCGGCGGCACTCCTCACCACCGGGGGAATCGAAGCCGTCACGATCGACGCGGTGACCAAAGCCTCCAAGGTGGCTCGCACCACCCTCTATCGGCATTTCGCAAGCTCATCACAGTTGCTGGCGGCCACATTCGAGCGCCTGCTGCCGCACGTCACTACACCGACACCCGACGAGGGGTCGCTGCGGCAGAGGCTGATTGAAATCCTCAGCCGGCAGGCCGCACTCTTTGCCGATGCCCCGATCCAGGTCACCACGCTGGCTTGGGTCGCCCTTGGGCCCACCGATCCTGCTGCTGACGGCACCGCAGATGAGGACAGCCCGGCTGGCAGCCTGCGTTCTAGGGTCGTCGAGCAATACCGCAAACCGTTCGACGAAATCCTGTCGAGCGACCAGGCTCGCGAAGAACTTGACGAATTCGACCTCGAATTGGCTGAGTGCCAGCTCGTCGGTCCGCTGGTCTTCGCACGCATGACCGGACTCTGCACCATCAGCCGTGACCAGTGCGTCCGCATCGTCGACGACTTTCTGGCCGCACACTCACGCACCCGAACCGAGGCGTGACGGCGAATTGGTAGGTGCGCCGGCGGTTCGCCTGCGGCTTGTCGTCGCTGGGACCGGGCGGCTCGCACTGGGCCTGGCTGAAACTTCCTGGTGACCCTGCGTCATCGCCATCCGCCAGCCGCGCTGAGAAAACGCTACTAACAGTTTCAAAACGCTATGTAGCGTTGTGCTACTATAGGTACACTTATGAGGTTCAGTCGACCACGATCCAGTGAGCCCGTCATATGAAAACCCCTGTCCGCGTGAGTCGTTCGTCGAATCGCGCCGCTGTTGGTCGCACGCTGAATCACTGGCGGCACCATCCACCGTTACGAACGGCCGGGACCGTGGCGCTGGCCCTGGTCGTAGTAGTGGTATCGACGGTCTACCTGCAATTTCACGGTGAGTTCACTCCGGCCATGCACTTGACCCTGGTGTCGGATCGCGCTGGGCTGGTCATGGAGCCCGGGGCAAAAGTGACCTACAACGGCGTCGAAATCGGCCGGGTCGCCGCGGTGCGCGCGATCCAGCAAGATGACACCACCAAGGCGAAACTGTCCCTGGACGTCGCTCCAAAGTACATCGAGCTGATCCCGGCCAACGTGACCGCCGAGATCAAGGCCAGCACGGTATTCGGCAACAAGTATGTAGCCTTCCGTAGCCCGTCGAGACCGGCATCTGCGCGCGTGTCGAGCTCGCAGGTGATCGACGTCTCGCACGTGACGACCGAATTCAACACCCTGTTCGAAACCTTGATGTCGATCGCGCAGAAAGTCGATCCCGTCAAACTCAACCTGACTCTTGCGGCCACCGCCGAGGCACTGGACGGGCACGGCCTCGACTTCGGCCGATCAATCATCGCGGGCAATGCTGTCCTCGACGACATCAACCCTGAAATGCCGCAGATCCGCGAAGACATCAAACGCCTTACCGACCTCGCCGACGTCTATGCCCAATCCTCACCCGATTTCTGGAAATTCCTCAACAATGCAGCGACCACGGCAGGCACCGTCAATGAGCAGCGAGCCGATCTCGATGCGGCGCTGCTGGCTGCCGCGGGCTTCGGCAACGCTGGCGCTGACATCGTGGGGCGGGGAAGTCCCTACCTGGTGCGAGGTCTGGCTGACCTGGTGACGACCACCGGCACCTTGAACACCTACAGTCCCGAATTCCTGTGCAGCATAAGAAATTATGCTGCGATCCTGCCGCAGACTGTTGAATCCGCAGGCGGCAACGGCTACTCGATCGACTTCCGTATCGGGCTCACCGGTGCGCCGAATCCGTACGTCTATCCGGATAACCTGCCCCGTTCCAATGCGCGAGGCGGCCCGGGCGGCGCCCCTGGATGTTGGCAGACAGTCACCAAGGATTTCTGGCCCGCCCCTTACCTGGTAGCCGACACCGGCGCATCACTGGCTCCCTACAACCACCTCGAACTCGGGCAGCCATTGCTTACCGAATATGTGTGGGGACGCCAGGTCGGTGAAAACACCATCAATCCCTAGGACGAGCAGGCCTGCGGACCCACCGGTCCACGACTACGTCGAAGCGGCGCTCAGCGGCCTCGATACATAGAATCGTCATATTCCGATGGAACTGGGAGACAGCGACATTGGGGCGGCATGCAGTCGCTCAGGAAGCGCTTCCTCGCCGGACGCGTAAGGGAATCGAAACAGGTCCTCGCAGTGAAGGATTGGTACCCCAGCGCACGGGTCCAGCAAGCTCCAGGCCGTCGAGTTCGTCCAGCAGATGGTCCACCGCTGTGATCACTTCGAGTCGTGCGAGATGAGCGCCCAGACAAAAGTGAAGTCCATGGCCGAATGCCAGGTGCCCGGTCGTGTCGCGATGAGGGTCGAACCGATCGGGGTCGCTGAACTTCGCCGGGTCTCGGTTCGCCGAGGCATAGAAGAGCAACGCCTTTGCGCCCTTAGGGATTACCGTGTCGCCGATCCGATAGGGCGCGGTAGCGGTTCTGGTGACCCACTGCACCGGCGAGCCCCAACGCGCGGTCTCCTCGACCGCCGGGCGAAGCAGGCTGCGGTCGGCTTTCAACGTCAGGAAGAACTCGCGGTCCTCGGCGAGCCTGACGAGCAGCATGCCCAACAGGTTTGTAGTGGTCTCGTTGCCGGCGACCAGAAGGATGAGCGCGTAGAAGAAAGCTTCCTGATCGCTGAGCTCGCCGGATTCTTTGGCTGCCTGCAACCAACCCAAGAGATCGTCTGCCGACGTGCTGGACCGCCGGCCCATCTCGACGTCTATGAAGCTGCGCATCTGCACGTAGGACTGAAGTAGCGAACCGACGTATCGCATGACCTCGTGCACCGACCGCGGTCCGAATAGTCTCGCGAACTTGTTGGATACGGTGCGAAAGGCCGGCCACTGAGGATGGGGAATACCCAAGATTGTGGCAATGACGTTGATGGGCATGGGGATCGTCAGCGCCGCGACCATGTCAATGACGTCGCCGTCTCGCAGTGGCCTGATCGCCTCATCGGACAACGCGCGAATATCTGTGGCCAGAGTCTGTACCGAACGCTTGCTGAACATGGGCGCGGTCAGATGCCGCAGGCGGGTGTGATCGGGTGGGTCTGTGGTGAGTACAGCACTGGTGACAAACGACCGCAGCATGATGCCGTCCCTCGACGAGAACACCTCATTGTTGCGAACGGCCTTGTGCACGTCCTCGTAGCGCCCCATCATCCAGACGCCGAGCCGCTCGTTGACGACCACCGGATGCTCACGAATGCGCAGCAGCTCGGGATAGGGGTCGGCGATGTTCTCGGCGAGCGTCGGATCGAATGTGGTTCGTGGCACCGACTTCGGCGCCGATGCAGTGCGTGGGCGCCGTAGATCGCGGTAAGCCCCTGTCGCAACCGGACGCCACAGATCAGTGACGGAGCTGCGAGTTGCAGAAAGCACCGCGCGTGGTGGGGGCCGTAGAAGATCCGTCGACATAACATGACGTTAGGCCGGTCGCAATGGCTCGATAATGACAGAATCAGACAGACATTTGATATTTTCAGACACATGCCTAGTCCGATGGCCCCGGTGTGGGACGTGGCGCGCTCCTCGGCGCCGGGTCGACACATCTTGGAGACCGCGGTACACCACGGCCTCAATCCTGAAATCTGTTTGTCTGGAACAGGACTCACGTCGCAGGGGTTGAGGGACCCGACCAGCGAGATGCATGCGAGTCAGGAACTGACGATGATTCGCAACCTGATCGGCCGACTCGGCGATCAACCGGGACTGGGTACGGAAACCGGTGCGCGCTACACCTTCGCCGACATGGGCATTCTGGGTTATGCACTGATTTCGAGTCCAACCGTTGGGGACGCGATAGACGTCGCCTGCCGGTACGCCGCACTCAGTACCGTCTACCTGAGTCTGGCCGCACCAGAACTCAACAACACCGAAGCGGTCATCGGTCTTGATAACGCCCAGGTTCCTCCCGATGTGCGGAGGTTTCTGCTCGAACGCGATTTTGCAATGTTCCTGCAGATCTTGCCGCCGCTCATGCGTGGCGTTGACGCGCCGATCGCGATGCGACTGGAGGTGGCGGATCTGCAGCTGCCGGCAAGTCTGGTGGAGATCGACAACGTGACGGTCACTGTGGAGAACGCGGTGCGCAACGCCCTGATTGTCCCCGCTGATCTGGTGAGCCAACCGATGCCCGCGCCAGATCCCCAGACTGCGGCGATCTGTATCCGCCAGTGCGAGGAGTTATTGAACCGTCGACGAACCCGTCGTGGCATATCAGCCTGGGTGCGGATGCGGATGATCCAAGATTCGACCCAGATCCCATCCATGGCGACCATCGCGAGGGAACTCTGCATCACCGATCGCACGTTGCACCGTCACTTGGCGGGAGAGGGAACCAGCTACCGCGCACTCGCAGACGAGGTTCGCGCAGCGCTGGCCGCCGAGCTGTTGAGTTCGGGACTCACTGTCGAGGAAACTGCACGCCGACTTGGCTATTCGGAGACGGCCGCATTCACTCGAGCCCATATTCGGTGGAATGGGCGCCCACCCAGTGAGTCCAAGCGCCGTGGGCGGTCAACGGCTCAAACGTGATGTGAGGGCAAGCTGCATGCTCACGCGCCGACGTCGACTGTCGGGCGGTATCGCGACGGTGCCGCAGTCCTTGGTCTAGTGGCGAGACGTTGTGGCCACCAGCTCCGTTCGCGCAGCAAAGTAGCGATGGCGGGTACGGTCAGCGTCCGGACCAGGAAAGTATCCAACAGCAGTCCGCAGCCAATGATGAGGCCGGTCTCGATCATGATCGCGACCGAGCCGATCATCAAGCCGAACATGCTCGCGGCGAAGATCAGGCCGGCGGAGGTGATGACCGAGCCTGTGGTGGCGACCGTCCGTAGAACGCCGATACGCAGATTGCTGCCGCTCTCCTCCCGCAGTCGCGATACCAGTAACATGTTGTAGTCGGCACCGACTGCCACCAGAATGATGAAGGCTAATAGCGGTACAGGCCAGGCGATTTCATGACCGAGTATCCATTGGAAAACGATGACTCCGATGCCGAGTGAGGCGAGGTAGTTCAGCACCACGGTGCCAAGGAGATACAGCGGTGCCACGAGCGCGCGCAGTAGCACCACCAGGATGAGTCCAACGATGACCAGGGTGGCGATGGCAAGTTGGATGAAGTCGGACGAGAGCAGACGCTGGATATCAGAATTGACCGCGGGGAAGCCGGCGACAGAGATCGTGGCGTTCGCCAGCGAGGTGTTCGGCCTGGCTCCATCGGCGACTTGGGTCATCTGGCGGGCAAGGTCCATCGCTTCGACGCTGTAGGGATCGTTGCTGGTCTCCACTGCGAATCGCGCCGTTTTCCCATCGGGTGACAGGAACTGCTTTGCGACGTCGGCGAATTGGCGGTTCGCAAAGGCGTCTGCGGGCAGGTAGAAGCCGGACGCGGCATCCGAACCCGCGGACGCGCGAGACGAGTTCTGAAGCTGGGTGGCGATTTGGCTCATACCGGATAGCATCTCAATATTGCTGTCCGCCAGCGTCTTTACCCCATCGGCCAGCGCGCGGGAACCGGAGGCGAGCTGGCTGATGCCGTCTTGTAGCCGGGTGATGTTGGCCGCGAGATCGGCGGGCTTTCCCAGCGCGCCGAATGCCTTGTTCATGGCATTGACGGCAGTCTGAACGTCGGCGATGGTGCCGGTTACGGTGGCGTTGGTGGCGGGGTCGTAGCGGTCACCCAGCGCGGCGACCTGGGAGAAGAATCCGTTGTTTCTCAGAGCAACCAGGATCTGGACCTGGTCGCGGATTTGAGCGCATTGGGGAGTTGTGACGCACCAGGGTGACCCATTGAGCAGGTCGACGAGCGGGTTCAGGGTGTCGATGGCGCCTTGTGTGCGTTCGGCCAGCGGGCGGATGCCTGGGCCGGCTTGTATTGCGTTGTCGATACTGGGGCTGGTCGCTGAGAGTTGGTGCAGAAGTGGGGCAAACCGTTGGAAGTCCTGGCCGGCGGACTGTGCTTGGGTGAGCACTGGGCCTAATGGTTTCAGTGCGGTCCGTACAGATGTGTCGAGCTGCGCGAGTCCGTTGGCCAGTTGGTTGGCTCCATCGGTGAGCTTGGCGAGGTCATCGCGGCGGGAATTGCCATCGGCGACGGCACCGGCCATCTTGTCGCCGATTTGCCTGTTCTGCCACGATAATTGCGCTTGGTCAAGGCGGGTGCCTGCCGGACGGGTGACTCCGGATATCTTGACCACGCCGGGGATCTGGGAGATGCGCGATGCCATTTCGTCGAGGTCGGCCAGCCCTTTCCCGGTGCGCATGTCGACGGGGTTTTCGACCACTAGGAACTCGGTGATGACGACGTCTTTGCGAAAGTGTCGGTCGAGGAGCTGGTAGCCCTCATTGCTAGCCGTGGTGGGAGGTTGTCCTTTTCGGTCGTCGTAGCTGATCTTCATCGTGGCAGCTGCACCGGAAAGAGCCAGGAGGATCATCAAGCTAGCAACGAGCAACGGCCGAGGGTGACGCACGACCGCCACAGCGACGCTGTTCCAGTACCGGCGGGTGCGGTCGGGCTTGGGTTCACCGATACCGCGTCGGGCCGCCAACGCCAACACTGGCGGCAACAGTGTCACCGTAGCCAGGAAGCCCACAAGTACGGCAACCGCGCACGCTGGTCCCAATCCGGCGAACACGCTCAGCGTGGCGAAGACCATGGCCAGAAAAGCCAGGGCGACAGTAGCTGCCGACGCGAAGATCACTCGTCCGATGCTGGCCGTCGCGTGAATGACAGCGAGATCGGCAGGGGTACCGGCGCGCCGCTGTTCGTGGTACCGGCTGATCAAAAAGACTGTGTAATCGGTTCCTGCGCCGAGAAGGATCGCGGTCATGAATGCCACGGTGAACTGCGAAACCGGCATGCCCAGCTGCCCGAATGCGGACAAGACACCACGGCCGACGGCCAGACTCAGCCCGATGACTAGCAAGGGCAATAACGCGGTAAACAACGACCGGTAGACCATCAGCAGGATCAACGCGATCAACCCGGCCGTTGCGATCGAGATGAACAGCAAATCGTGTTCGGCAGAAGCGATTTGGTCACTGAAGGTTGCCGGGGGACCGGTCACGCGGACGGTGATGTCCGACCCGTCGAAGGCGCGTTGGGCGGTGGCGCGGACTGCCTGCACCGATTCCGCTGCAGTGGGATCACCCAGAGTCCCGGCCACCCCCACCGGTAGGAACCACGCTTTGCCGTCTGCGCTGACGGCTTGTGCCTTCATCACGGGATCGGCCAGCAAGTCCTGCACCAGCAGCACGTGGGCGTGATCGGCTCGAAGGCGCTCGACGAGCCTCGAGTATCGATCCCGCGCCTGCTGCGTCAGCCCAGCGGGGCTTTCCATGGCGACGAACAGCATCGTCTTCGACCCTTGCTCGCCGAACGCAGCGCTCATGCGGTCAACAGTCTGAAATGACGGCACGTCCCGGGGAATGAGGTCGACCGACTGTCGCCGCACAACGGTTTCGAGCTGTGGGAACAACAGCGCTAGCACCACTGCAATGGCGAGCCACCCACCGATCACGAGCGCCTTGTGGTGAACCGTGAAGGCGGCAAGCCTGGCCAGCCGCGCACTGTATTCCGGCGACGCTGCGGGGTCGGCAAGACGGACGCGTCGAGAAACGGTCCCGACACCGTGGACATCATCAGCCACCGTCACGCCCCCTCAAGAGTGGAACTATCGGTATAGCACCGATACTAACGGTTTCCTATTTGCCCGCGCGACCCCCGGGCAAACGGCGGCTATCTCGGCAACCCGGCTCCGAATCATCGAATCAATTTGCAGCACCGTCAGTTTCGTCATCGACCAGGTCATGGCGAACGACGCGCACACGTCCATGCGGGAGGCAAGCCATGTAGCCATGCCGTTTGCCGTACAGCTCCCACGCCGTCTCGTGGCTGTCGGGATCGACATCGATGCAATGCCCGCGGGAGAAGCCCAAATGCAGCGCCCCCTCGTCATCGCACCAGGCCCGTGTGCACACTGCGCCGGCCAAATCGAGTAGTGGACGCTCCTGAGCCGACACCCGGGCGGGATCGATAAGCACTTCTTCGGACGGATGCGACCCGATCGCCGGCAAGGTCAGCCTCATGGGCCGCGCGATGACGAGTTCGTTGTAGTCGTCGAGACTCAGAACCAGGCCTTCTCGCAACGAAACTCGCTGGACGGTGCGCTGTTCGATCCACTGCGTATGCATGTCGGTCTCCTGTTCAACACTCCGATGTGTTGTATTTATGGTACTGCTAGTATCGGAGCGATACCAGAAGGTCCTATTTTGCAGCTCGTGGGTGCGGCGGTGGTGCTGTGCATTTTGCTGCGACGGGCACGGCGGGCAACTTCGAGCAAACGAGTCGTTGGGGACCATTCGTCAAGGGGTGCGTTCCTTGTCGGATCCCGCAGCGACCGCGCTATTGGCGTTCGGCATTCTCGTGACCTGGCCGACCGTCGCTTACATCAGCACGCGCCCCTGGGCGTCGCGTGTCCTGGTGACTGCATGCCACGACCCGGCCGAGCTTGAACGTGCCCGGGACAAGCTCTCCCTCTAGCTCGATTTAGACAACCTCGTCGAGGAAATCGATGACGGCTTCGGAGAACGCGTCGTTGTCGTCTCCAGCGATCATGTGACCAGCGTCGGTCACGTCCACCGTGCGCGCGTGCGGCACGAGGTCGACGAAGTCGTTCACTGTCTCCTCCGACACCACGTCCGACAACAGCCCCCGCACAAGAAGCGTAGGAGCAGATACCTGCCGTGCGCCGTCGATCAACACCATGCTCATCCGGTCGAACTCCGCTGCGCCCTCATCTGGATTACCTTGCAGGAAGCCAAAATTCGACGCCACAAAGGCCGGATCCCACCGCCATACCCAACGGTCGTCGGCGCGCTGCTGCAAGACCTTCCGTAGTCCGTCGAGGCTGCTTGGCTTCGATCTGTGTGGGTTGTACGCGGCGATAACCTCGGCGGCAGACTCAAGATCGGCGAAACCGTCGGGGTGCGCCGCCATGAATGCGACGACGCGCCGTGCGCCCTGCATCTCCATGCGTGGAGTGATGTCCACCAGCACCACGGCGTCCCACAGGTCAGGTGATGCGAGTAGGTGAGTGCCCAGGATCGTCAGACCGCCGAGGGAAGCTCCAATGGCCACAACAGGGTGCCCACCTGCCGCGTGCGAACGCACCGCGAGCAGGTCGCCGCCGAGTCGATCAAGGTCATAGCGGCCATCCGGGTCCCAGTCACTATCCCCGTGTCCGCGCGCATCGTAGGCCGCCGCGAGGTAGCCGCGTGCGTGTAAGCGCTGCGCTGTCGCATCCCACGCATGACGGCTTTGGCCTCCTCCGTGTAGCAGCAATACGGCTGCCCGCGGCTTCGCGCACGGATACAGGTCGACCGCCAAGGAGACTCCGTCGGTGGTGGGCACTCGCTGGAGGACAGGTCTTACCCTGCGCCGCCTGCCGAGCCCGGGGGACATCACGAGGCCGCCTTCTGGCCCACAACAGTCACAGTGCCCTGGGCAGCGCACACAGCCCGCCCGTCGTTGGTAATATCGATTCTCGCGACACCGCTGCTCTTCCCGAGCGAGATGATCTCGGCTACCGCGACGCACGTGCCGCTGGACACCGGTCGGAGTAGGTTCAGCTTGAATTCGGTGGTCGCAACCCAGGATCCGGCAGGAATGACGGGATAGAACACGACGCCGAGACAGTGGTCAACGAGCGCCGACAGACAGCCACCGTGCAACGAGCCGAAGGGCGTCTTTAAGTCGTCCCGGGCGTCCATCTCGACGACGAGGCGTCCCGCTAAGAAATCGGTATGACGAAATCCTAAGTAGCCAGCCAGGCCGCCGGCCGTCAACGCCGCCCCTTTTAACTGGTTGGCGACCTGCGCGTCGAATGCGGCGAAGTTCGCGGACATGTTCACCTCTCCTCGGTGTGGGGGCTGGTGTTTGAGACACTACGCCTGACTTGTTACATCACGTTGCGTCTTGGCCAGAGACGATTGCGGGTAGAAGAAGACGTTGCAGATAGGTGCGCAGTCCGTCTCTGCTTCGATCCCTTGGGCCACGAACGGTGAGCAGACTCAGCACGGTGCGAAGTATCCATTCCGCGGCGTCATCAACGGAGACCCCGGGCGCCAACTGGTTCCAGTGCGTCGCGAAGAGAGGCCGAAGAAACTCGGTGACGAGTTCGAAAAGCATGGTCGATGTTCCCTCGGCAAGGCCCACACCCGCGAGTTCACGATCGCTGCCGAATAGGACGCCGATGATGGGCCTTCGGCGGGCCGCAATCACAGTGTGATCGATGAAATCAACGATCGCAGAACCTAAGTCACTATGGCCGGACAACCGCGGTTCCATCCGGCGTAGGTATTCTTCGGTGGCGCGAATGATGACCCCAGAGATCACGGCCTCGCGACTCGCGAAGTACCGGTAAACCGTCGCCCGTGACACACCGGCATTTCTGGCGATGTCCTCCATAGTGGTGCCTGCGAGACCCTGCACCTCAAGGCAGCGCTCAGCGGCGTCGAGCAATCGGTCGCGCCCTGATCTCCCATCCGCCGCAGCGGACGCGCCCCAGCGCAATGACTTTGTCGCCACGTGATCAGTATGCACACGACTCAGCACTACGCGATCAACTATGCAACAGAGTTTCTAATCTGTCTCAGATAAAGGCACTCCTGGGCCCCTGAGAGGGGCCCCGCCTGACCACGAGCGTGGTTGTTCGCGGCACCGTTCTCTGCTGGGACCACTTTGGGGCCAAACGGCTTGCGCGATGCCGAACGGCGTGCGCGTCCGTCAATGTCACGAGCTGCCCTGAAACCATTACAACTGCTGCTGAACTGCGAAAACGTGCCACCGCCGCTTCCCGGGGGTCGCGTGGTCCTACGTAACACGGGCCGCTTAGATGCGACCTCGCCTAGCCGTCGGTGTCGGTAACCTGTTCAGCGGAAACAACTTTCAGCAGTTTGTCGCGGGCGGCGCAAAGCCCATCTAATGCTGAATTGAAGTCAAGCGCGGCATCGGCCAGCGAGGCGCGGCCGGCTGGATGACCGTGTGCCGCCAGCACCCGTGCTGCATATCGGAGATCGGTCGTGTAATGAATGAGGTCCACGATGTAGCGGGTGGTCGCGGTCGGCGCCGCGCCTTGAGGGCGCTGGAGGTTGCTGGACATCAGGCTTGTCCAGTCTGCGATTGCGCGGCGGTCGAAACTGTACAGCCCCTCGAGCATCCAACGTCGCCACCGGGCTGGACGGCCGCTACGAGCACCGGAAGGAAGCGGTGAGGAAGCCATCAATCGAGCCTAAGAGCTCACCCAGCGTTTTTCTGGGCCCATAAGCAGCGGTCTGAAGCGGCAATCGCCCCGTAAGCCGACCTTTGCCCACCGACGCCGAGACGCCTGTTGTCACGAGACCCCGGCGGCGGTCGCGACGCGCAGCTGGTCGGCTGCCACCCTCCATTTCCGAAGTGTCTGGCCCGCTGATCGGCCGAGTAAAGAGCGCCTTCGGCGCGACTTCGTCGTGGCTTCGCCACCCTTGACACAACCGATCGCAGCGACAGGACGGCCGCATGGGGAGCGGCCCGTTAGTGGCACCGCTTTTACGAGGCGAGTGACGACAGTTTTGACGACAACGCTGACGACAGTTGCTGCCTCAACGACGTCCCCTACACGACAACTTGCGACCTATCGTGCCTGGTCACGGACTCTGCCCGCTCCTGGCAGTGTGGGGGTCAGGGGTTCGAGTCCCCTTAGCTCCACTTTTGGAAACCCGCTCCGACTTCGGTCGAGGCGGGTTTCTGGTTTGCGGACGAGGTTGCTGTTCGTCGAATGTGCGGTGTGATACGCGGACGGCGGCGTGGTGCGCATGAGACCGCACGGTCGCGAGGTCTGTGGCCTAGGTCGGCGCGTGGCAGCTCACGCCTTTTCGTTCGCAGTGCAATTAACTCTTCCGCGGCTTGCCGCCCGTCGGTACTTTGCCTAATCAGACGTATTGCCCTCTCTCCTAACGACGACGTTCGACCGAGGGCTGATTCCACCTGACGACACCCGAGGCTCAGCCGCGCTGACGCCTCTACTCAGTGCGACCCGATAACTCCTAAACCGGAGTCCCGCATACGCATTGGCGATGCGCTCCATGACGACAACTACGGATACATGAGATGACACTGGCGACCGGTCGAAAAAGAATCCTCGACGATGTGACACAGACGGTGGGGAACACCCCGCTCGTGCGGCTGAACCATCACTTCACCCTCGAGAACACAGAGCTCCTCGTGAAGCTCGAGTTCCTCAATCCAACTGCGAGCGTGAAGGATCGGCTGTCCATCGGCGCCATCGACTTCGCGGAGAAGAACGGGCAGCTCAGCCCGGGAGGCACGATCGTCGCCGCGAGCAGTGGCAACCTCGGCATCGGGCTCGCGGCGGCAGGAGCCAGCCGCGGATACCGCGTCGTGATCGTCATCTACGAGGACACGAGCTACGAGCGCAAGGTCTACATCCAGAACCTCGGTGCCGAGCTCGTGCTGACCCCGAAGGCCGACGGCGTGCGAGGCTCGGTGGAGGAGGCGGAGCGAATCGCAGCGAGGACACCGGGCGCGTTCTTCGTCAATCAGTTCATCATCCCCATCAACCGCGAAATACACCGACAGACAACGGGACCCGAAATCTGGGAGGACACCGCAGGCGAGATCGACGCCGCGATCCTCGGTGTCGGCTCGGGCGGGACGATCAGCGGAGTCGGTACGTTTCTGAAGGAGAAGAATCCGGGGATCAAGATTTTCGCGGTGGAACCGGACAATTCCGCGGTACTCAGCGGCGAGGAGTTCAACCCGCACACGATCTACGGTCTGGGGCCCAACTTCAAGAGTCCGAACTTCGCCGACGAGGTGGTCGACGAGATCCTGCGGGTCACCGAGAAGGATGCGGCAACCACCGCGCGCGATCTCGCCAGGTACGCCGGGATCTCCGCAGGCGTCAGCGGCGGAGCCGCGGTCGCCGCGGCCCGGCAGATCGCCGAACGTCGGGACCCGTCGCTCCGCACGATCGTCGCGCTCATTCCGGATTCCGCCGACCGCTACATCTCGAGCTACCTGTTCCAGGAAGCGTTCGACGAGAACGGAGTACGTCGTACCGATGTCTGAACAGGTGCACACGCTCGACGAGCGGGCTGCACGCCTGCGTCAACCGGGTAAGCAGTTCAGCCTGGGATTCTTCACCCAGGTGCCCGGCCCTGCCGATAGGACTGCGCGCAGGACGTACGACGAACTCGTGGAGACCATCGTCGCCGCCGAGGAGATCGGCTACGACAGCGTCTGGATCGGGCAGCATCACTTCAGTCCCGAGGACGGCAGTGTTCCGTCGCCGCTGGTCGTTCTGGCGGCCGCCGCGGCGAGGACCACGCGGATCCAGCTCGGCACCGCGGTGATCGCGCTGCCGTTCGAACACCCGATCAGGCTCGCCGAGGACCTGTCGGTACTCGACGAGATCTCCGGCGGCCGGGTCCAGGTCGGATTGGGCGGAGCCAGGGGAGATCTACAGGCGTTCACCACGTTCGGTGTCGATTTCGCGGAACGGCACGAGTTGTTCGACCGCCATCTCGCCACACTGCAGCATCTGCTGGAACAGCGACCCTGTACCGATTTCGTCAAGGCGACCAACCCCGCTCCTACGGCTCAGGCGCGGCTCAGTGCATCGGATTCCGTTGCCGGGCAACAGGCGACCGCCGACCAAGACCCGAAGCGTCTCTTCCCGAACGCGCCGACGCTGCGGCGCCGGCTGTGGCAGACCGCGAGCAGCGAGGACAGGGCGCGCAAGATCGCACGAAACGGCAACGGTCTGATGATCGGCGCGTTCCACGACCATGTCATTCACCATCAGCTCCCGTACATCGTCGGCTACCTCGAAGAGTGGGCAGCGCTCAACGGCAATCTCGATGACGCGCGAATAGGTGCACAGAGATTCACCTATCACGGTGAGAGTGCGGATGCGGTGGCCGAAGCGCTCGATGCGCACGTCGCGTCCACGCAACGAGGCCTTGCGGACAGGTTCCCGCAACTGGGGGCCGCGTCGCCCAGGGAGTACCTGAAGACGGTGGCACGCACCGGTTCTGCGCGAGAGATCGTGCAGCAGCTGCAGGACGATCCCGCCCTGTTCGGTTTTGTGACCGATTTCTTCCCCACGACCGGACTGTTCCCGTCGGTGCGGGAGGGCACCGCCGGAGCGGACCTCGACGTCGAGCGGCTGCGCCTGTTCGCCGAGGACATCGCGCCGGAGCTGGGCTGGAAACCGGCTGTCGTCCAATGAATTTCCGCGCTCGGTAGCGCTGCAACCCCTCACACTCGTCAAGGAGCCATCGATATGCCCAACCTCGAATTCATACAGCAGTCAGGCGCATTGGGATATGCGCTGCTCTTCGGTCCCGGCATCGTCTTGCTGCTCATCGCGCTGGCGGTCAAAGGGGCGGTCAAGACCACGCACAACTTCGTGATCTCTGGCCGGCTCCTCGGATTCGGGTTCGGTGTCGCCTCGCTCATCTCGGTGTGGACGTGGTCGATGGCCGTCATGCTGTCTTCGGCTCAGGCCTACACCTGGGGTACCTCGGGGCTGGTCTGGTTCATCGTGCCGAACGGGCTCGCGGTGATCATCATGGTGCCGTTCGCCCTGAAACTGCGGCAGAAGATGCCGTCGGGCTACACGCTCGCGGAGTTCATCCGCGCGCGCTTCCAGAACTCGATCAGCAGCGTGGCGACACTGGTTTTCCTTATCGGCGCCCTGCTCGGGGTCATCATGATCAACCTCGCCGGCCTGGTGCTGATCATGAACAAGATCTTCGGGCTCTCACCGTTCAGCATCGTGGTCACCGGCATCATCGTCGTGACCGTGTACTCCTACTTCGGCGGGCTGACGACCTCCGCGGTCACCGGAACCTTGAATACGCTGCTGCTGGGCGTCGGCTCCTCCGTCGTGGTGCTGTTCGCCCTGGCGAAGGCAGGTGGTGCCGAACTCGTCTTCGACAAGGTCCAAGCCCTCGAAGACCAGCACCTGAATCCGTTCGATCCGGTCACCGCCGCCAGCTTCGGCCTTGCCCTGGCGCTCGGGCTGCTGACCAACGTCATCGCCGATCAGTCGTTCTGGCAGCGGGTGTGGGCCATCCGCCCCAAGGACCTCGGCCGCAGCTTCCTCTGGGCGGGGGTGTGGTTCTACCCGATTCCGTTGGCGCTCGGCCTGCTCGGTTTCATCGGTGTCGCCTACGGCGTGACGCCGGCACAGCTGGGATCGCTGGGTGCGGGTGCGATCGGACCGCACGTCATTGCCAGCCTGGGTTTGCCGGTGTTCATCATCGCGCTCTACACCCTGGTGGTCGTCAACGCGTGCTTCGCGGCCATCGACGGAGCCCTCTCGGGTGTGACCTCGCTGGTCGCCGTGGACATCGTGCACCGCTACTGGCCCAAGGTATCCGAGCGCACGCTGCTCACCATCACCAAGACGAGCATGATCGTGGCGGCGGCCATCGCAGGCGGCGTCGTGCTCACCGGCATCGACTATGTGAACCTGGTGACCACGGTGTACTTCTACGGCACCAGCCTGCTCATCCCGGTCACCCTCAGCATCTTCTGGTCGCGCATGACGGGAACCGGTTACGTCGCCGGCGTGTTGGCGGGCATCCTCGTCGGTGGTCCGCTGCGCGAGACGCTCGGGCCCACCTACGGACCGCTGTTCGGGATCATCGGATTGATCGCGGCATCGGCGATCGTGTCGGTGGTGGTCAGCCTTCGCGCCAACACCCGGTTCGATTTCGCGACCCTGGCCGACGGTACGGCGGCCCTTCTCGAACGTGACGCCGCAACGGCGGCAAAGAAAACGGCCGCCGCCGAGCTGGCCGGCCAGCAGTAGTCGACCACGCGAAAGGCATTCTCGTGACTCTCTTTTACATCGGCGCGGCCATCGGCGCGGTGCTGGCCGTCGTCTACCTCATCGTCGGCGGCTTGAGCTTCCTGCGCATCCGGCGAGAGCTGGCCGCCGGCACCGGTATCGACGAACTCGATCGTGAACTCGACGCGTCCGAGGTGGCGCTGGTTCCCGGCTTCACCTGGAAGGCGACCGTCGCTGTACTGACATCGCTTGTGCTACTCGTCATCGCCTCGTACAGCGGCGCCTTCTGGTACGTGCTGGCGTTCAGCGGCCTCGGCACCGCCGCGGCGGTCATCGTGGCCTTTGTCATCGAGCTGCGTGGCGACCGGGTTGGGATTGTGAAGTGACGCAGGACAAGAGAAAAGCTCACCTGCTGGGTTTCGTCCAGCACGGCGTGATGAATCACGCATCGACGATGTGGGCGCACCCCCGCGACAAGGTCGGCTACCACTGGTCGCGGCCCGAATACTGGCGCGACCTCGGCCGCATCATGGAGCGTGGATTGTTCGACGCGATGTTCATCGCCGACGAGCTCGCGCCGTACACCACGTACAAGGGCAACTCCGATCCCGTCGTGAAGTATGCGGGCCAGTGTCCGGTGCACGAGCCGGCCACACTGGTGCCGATCGTCGGGGCATTCACCAAGCACCTGGGGATCGGCATCACACTGTCGACATCGTTTGTGCCGCCGTACATGATGGCGCGTCACCTGTCGTCGCTCGATCACCTGACCGGTGGCCGCGTGGGCTGGAACATCGTGACGTCCTACTCCAAGAGCGAGTTCCAGGCGATGGGCAAGGACAATCTCACGCCGCGTGACAAGCGCTACGAGGTGGTCGAGGAGTACATGGAGATCCTCTACCAGCTATGGGATTCCTGGGATGACGACGCGATCGTCTACGACAGGGAGAACGGGATCTTCGCCGACCCGTCGAAGGTCCGCGAGATCGATTTCCAGGGACAGTTCTTCAAGTCGAAGGGCAGACACTTCGTCGCGCCGTCGCCGCAGAAGCGCCCGGTGCTCTGGCAGGCGGGTTCCTCGGACCAGGGCCGTGAATTCGCTTCCAAGCATGCCGAATCCGTGTTCGGCATCTTCCCCACGCCCAAAAGCATGCGGGCCTACGCCGACGACATCCGCACGCGCGCCGACGACCACGGCCGCGACCCGGAGTCGGTCAAGCTGATCTACGGCCTGCAGACGATCATCGACCGTGACAAGTCGCGGGCCAACGACAAGTACGCCGAGTTCGTCGAGAACGTACAGATCGAGAGCGCACTCGGAATTCTCTCCGGGCATACCGGTTTCGACTTCTCGACGCTCGGTCTCGACGACAACGTCGTCGACGCCGACGTGCAGGGAATCCGCGGGTTGTTCGATGCGATCCTCGAAGCCAAGGACGGGGCACCGGTCACCGTCCGCGAGGCGGCTCAGATCTACGGGGTGTCGATGGGCGCCCCGGTTGCGGTCGGCACGCCGTCAGATGTCGCTGACCAGATGGAGCAGTATCTCGACGACGGTGGGTGCAACGGCTTCATGCTCCTAGCCACCGACACACCCGGTTGCTTCAACGACGTGACCGAGCTACTCGTGCCCGAGTTGCAGCGACGCGGTCGGTACCGCACCCGCTATCCCGGCACGACCCTGCGAGAGAGCCTGCAGGAGTACTGACCCAATTGCGCTGGGCCCGCGCGGATTACCGCATGGCGAGCCCGCGACCGTCCACAGCAGATTGACAGCATTTGCGGTGTTAATTAACGATGCAAATAAGTCGATATATGGTTGAGGGCTAATATCGCCAAATAATGGACGTATACGTCAAATTATTGTTCAAAATTATTGACGCAATATTCGTCTTCATTCCGTAGCTAACTGTTACGGTCGTGCTTGTCCGCTTCTGAAGAGCTTAGGTGGACGTCACGAGTCGGGCGTGGGCCTGCACATACGGAGTTTCTGTACTGATCGCAGTGGTTGAGGCGTAGCCACTGTGGCCGGGGGTCCAATCTGCCTAGCTGGCA
The DNA here is from genome assembly GCA_004362315.1 of Mycobacterium sp. BK086. Taxonomy (GTDB): domain Bacteria; phylum Actinomycetota; class Actinomycetes; order Mycobacteriales; family Mycobacteriaceae; genus Mycobacterium. Next base: position 1,241,910 of record SNWL01000003.1, on the reverse strand, counting down.
ACTACTTTGTCTCCAGCTATCACACATCGATCAGTGCATCTATCACCGGATCGGGGGATCCGGACTCTGGAGGGAATCAACCATGTCCAAATCAAAGACGATTGGCAAACACCAAAAAGTAGAAGTCAGGCGGGCGATGGTGGCCAAAAGGGCTGCCGGCGGAGTGATGGTCGGTGCCGCCTTGACGGCCGGGGTATCCGGTGCATTCGGCGCGGCGACTGCGTCGGCTGCACCTGCTGCGCCGGCTTGCACTCTCGCGCAGTTGTGCAGTGCCTTGCCGGCCGCGTCACTGGTCGGAGACTCGGGGGCCGGTGCTGTCACGCAAGCACTCCTCCAAGCGAATGCCGCGCCCGGCGTCCCCGGCCTCGACCCATTGGTGGCCTTCAACACCTTCATCACGCCGATCCTGGCCAATCCGCTCACGCTGGTGTTCACGGCCGGATTGGTCGGTAACGGCGTGCTTCCCGGTCAGGACGGCGGATTTCTGATCGGCAACGGTGCGGCCGGCGTGCTTCCCGGCCAGAACGGCGGCAACGGTGGCCTGTTCTACGGCTTCGGCGGAGACAGCCTGGCCGGCGGCAACGGCGGCAATGCGGGGTTCATCGGTAACGGTGGCAACGCGGTGCTCGCCGGCAACGGCGGCAACGGCGGGTTGTTCTTGGGCAGCGGCGGCAACGCGCTGGTCAACGGCAACGGCGGCAACGCAGGGCTGGTCGGCAACGGTGGCACCAGTGTCGTTGGTGGCAATGGCGGTAACGGCGGCCTGATCTACGGTAACGGCGGCGACGGCGGTGCCGGCAACCCGCTCGCCATCGCCGACGGCGGCAAGGGCGGCAACGGTGGCTTCTACGGCAACGGCGGAAACGGCGGCGACGGAAGCATTCTCGGCGGGGCTGGCGGGGACGGCGGCAATTCCGGTGGCGTCGGCAACGGCGGCAACGGCGGCAATGCCAACGTCGACCCCGTGCTCGGGACCGCCTACAACGGCGGTAACGGCGGAACCGGTGGCCAGTTCTACGGCAACGGCGGTAACGGCGGTGACGGCAGCTCCAACCTCGTTGCGGTCGGCGATGCAACCGGCGGCAACGGTGGCGATGGCGGCGTGTCCGGGGCCATCGGTTACGGCGGCTCCGGCGGCTCCGGCGGTTCGGTGATCTCGGCGACCGGAGATGCTACCGGCGGCACCGGCGGCCGGGGCGCGGCGTCCGGTTTCGGCGGTAACGGCGGCAACGGCGGCACGGGTGGCAGCGGCACGGCTACCACCGGCAACGGTGTCGGCGGCGACGGCGGCAATGCCGGCCGGGGTGGTTCGTTCGCCGGTAACGGTGGCAAGGGCGGCACCGCCGGCAACGGTACATCGGTGAGCGGCAACGGAACTGGTGGTCTGGGCGGCAACGGCGGCGGTGGCGGTGCGTACACCGGCTCCGGCGGCCCCGGCGGAACCGGCGGCAAGGGTACGTCGGTCACCGGCGTCGGCACCGGTGGCAAGGGTGGCAACGGCGGCAGTGGCGGCGGCTTGGTCGGCAGCCGGCCCGGTGTCGGCGGCAAGGGCGGCACGGGCACGACCACCAACGGAGCCAACGGGCAGAACGGTCAATAGGGGGAGACCGTACTAGCAGGGATTGGTGGCTCCGGTCCGCGTCGGAGCCACCAATTCCGTTGCTCTGCTATCGATTTGAAAGCTTCATCACGCTTCCACATTCGCTGCAGTCGGCCATGGGAAGGTCTGGAACGGCCTGCACTGATTTGCAGTTGAAGCAACGCACCGTGCGCGTGGGTGCGCTCTGTGGTGGTGCTTTGCGATCGGCCAGCTTCATCACGCTGCCGCATTCACTGCAGTGCGCCATGGGGAGATCTGGAACCGTCTGCACTGTTTTGCAATTGAAGCACCGCACCTTGCGGGTGGCTGAAGTCTGCCGTGCCGCTTCGCGATTGGCCAGTGCATCGAATTCGAGGTAGGAGCCCGGCGTGGGAGTCGATGTGTGGCACTGCCAGCACTGGTATTGCGGCTGACCCATCGGCACGTTCTGGACGGCGTTGCAACGCGGGCATTGCACCGCGATCATGCCCGGGGGTGCCGGCGGAAGCTGCTTGGGCAGGCACGCCGCAATCGCCACGCCGAGGATGCCGAGCAGGCCGCCGAGTACCAACCCTTCGGCGACCCCGCGGTTCTTCCAGTTCTTGCTGATCGCCGCACCGACAACAGCGCACAGCACCCATAGGCCGAGTGTGTAGACGACGGTATGGCCGAGCCAGAAGGAATCAGCAGGGTTCATGTCAACGGGGCATCCCTTCGCGGGGAACCAGATCCGACGGTATCGACGATCTCGTCAATTATGGGCACCAGCGGATGGTAATCAGTTGGCTGTGACTCTGCTGCCAGTCCGCTGATCTCAGGAGCACAATGGGTACATGAACGGCGTCTTTGTCTTCGATGGAAACTGCGGGATGTGTACCCGGGCGCGCAACGGGCTGCTGCGACTCAACCGAACGGGACGTCTTGCGACCGAACCGATGCAGGCTCCCGGCGTGCGTGAGCGGGTCGGCGTCGATGCCGAACGGTTGCTGCAGAGCTCCTGGTGGCTGGACTCGTCCGGGGCCGTATTCGAGGGCGCGAAGGCGGTCAATGCCGCAATCTCGACGGCGTTGGGTACGCGGTTACCGCTTGTCGCCTACGGCATCCCGGGCGTAGGTCCTGTCCAAGAGATGGTCTATCGGTGGGTTGCTGCGCATCGGTATCGCTTTCGCGGGGTCACACCGCTCTGCGAATCGGACCCTCAACGTTGCACGGCCGCTTAGGCATTCACCGTTGCAGGCTTGCAGCCGCGTCGATGATCGTGTCGACGGCCGCACCGATGGCTTGCTGAAGGGACGGATCGCGAACCGTGGCCCCGAACGTCGAGAACGACCAGGCGGCTGCCGCGAATGCCGGAGCTAGGTCGACCAACTCATTCGGACGCGGCGGTCGTGGCGGGTCGTAGGGCCACGGTGCTGGGAAGAAGCGGGGGATCGTGCCGGTGCCATCGCCGTCGTCGACCTGCACCCACTCATCGACCGACCGCTTGATGACCGCGGCGCCGTCACCCCCTTGTGCCCTGACGGCGGCCGCGGCCTCTACGATCCGGCGGGCGACATCGCGAGTCGCGATCTGAACCTGTAGCTGGACGTCGTTCCACGGATCGTGAATGGTGCCGTGGCCCTTGCCAACCCAGGGTGGCTGCGGTGGAAACAGGACCTCCCACAGTCGGGGATCGATGCTTGCCAACAGCCGCATGAGCGTCGAACTTTCGATCGCCATCAGAAGCCCCCGTCTCATCAGACTGATACCTGACGCCAACGTACGGCGATCGCACCCGGTCGCGGTGAGTAAGGCGCTACCCGATCTGACTACCCGTAGCACTCGTTGGAACGAGTGCTCAATGATGCAGCGAGCGCTCGGCTCTGCCGAGGATGCTCTCGATCGCTTCGTGAATCGCGTTGTTCAGCGATGGATCGCGGATCGTTTCGGCGATCACCAAGAACGACCAGGCCGCCGCTGCAAATGCGGGAACCACGTCGACCAGATCATTCGCCCGCGAGGGCCGGGGTAGGTCGACCCACCACAATGGCGGAAAGAAGAGCTTGATCGGTACCAACCCGATGCCATCACCGTCATCGACGCTGACCCACTCGTCGACCGCGCTCGCGATCACGGCGGCACCGTCACCACCCTGCGTACTTGCGGCAGCGGCGGCGTCAACGATTCGGCGGGTCAGATCGCGAACCGCGATCTGAACTTCGAGCTGAAAGTCACTGCGTTCAGTACCCCACGGTTCGGCAGGGGACGCCACGGATCCGGCGGGCACGACCTCGCCCCACTTGGGTTGTGGAGGAAACAGAACATCCCATAGCCGGGGATCGATGCTGGCAAGCAGCCGCAAGTGCGTCGAGCTCTCCGTCGCTATAAGGGCACCTCGTCGTGTCGCCAGACCGGTCTTCCCCCGCGCGACACCGTACAGTCGCCGTCGCCGCTGGAAACGAGTAGTCGACTACTCTAAATTTCCGTCGCCGGCCGGCCTGCTAGTGCCGCATCGACGGACAGTTGCCGTTGTCAGCGGGCCGCAGGCTGATCACGTCGGCCTGCAAGGTGCCATTGCCGTCGGTGGTGCCCCGCGCGGTCAGGCACTTGCCCTGGGCGATCGCCTGAACGTCGGCGGGGGCCCGCTTGGTGTAGGTCGTGGTGCCGGACAGGCCGACATTGGCCGGCGCGTTTCCGCCAGCCGTCGTCACGACCAAGGTGTTGTCACCAACCGAGCTCACCGTCCCGCGCAGGCCACCGTGACCCGGACGCCCACTGGGCGGGGCCGGGGTGGGGGAGCCGGCGGATGGACGAGCGTTGGGGAAGCACTGGCCGTCCCGCGATGTGCTGACCATGACGGCGGCCGCCGTCACTGAGCCGTCCGGGGCGGGACTGGGGCCCCGCGCCGGCCGCACGGATACGCAGCTGCCGACCGTCACGTCGGTGAGGGCGGCCGGGGTCAGCTCGGAGACTTTCGTCGCCGAGGAGAAGCCGACCGTGGAGTTGGCATTGTCGTTGCTCAGAGTGAGGGTGCTGCCGGTGACCGACGTGATCAGTCCGGCCGCATGATCTTTGCCGCCGCCCTTGGCGGCCGGTGATGATCCCGATGTGGTCGGCGCGGCCGCGCTGGTCGTTCCCGATGTCGCGGATTGCGGCGACGAACTCGAGGTGGTGGATGACGAACCGCAGGCAGCTATCGACAGATCGGTGATGCCGACGAGGACGGGCAGCGCGTACCCGCGCCGCATCGATGAGGCCGGAACAGGAAGAGTCATGGCTTCACAGTCGGCTGTCGAACTGGGATTGGGCTTTATGGCGATGATGAGACTGCTGTGCGTGGCCGCGGCGGCTCACTCACGGTCGTGATGGCAGACGGCTTCGAGCATCAAGCCGAACGGATCGAGCCAGAAGGTCGCGAAATAGGGCGGCGGATACTGCGGAAACACTTGCGGCTCATGCACTATCTCGCCGCCGAGGGTTTGCACCAGGCGGTGAACGTCCCGTACCGCCGAGCGGGATTTGACCATGAAAGCCAGGTGCTGCAACCCGGCGCGGTCGCGTGCGTACGGCGCTGAGTCACCGGCCGGGTAGAAGAACAGATAGGTCCCCGGCTTGCCCGCGGCGGGGCGGAAGGCGAACTGGTCGTGATCGTCGAGGAACAGCTCGAACCCGACCACGGGCATCAGCTCGTTGTAGTAGGTCCTGGCCGCAGCCAGATCAGTGACGTTGATCCCCAGATGCCCGAGCATGAGTCATCGTGCAACCCCTCCCGATCGAGTTGCAATAGGAGTTGGCGCCTTCCGTGCTGCTGTGTGATGGTCGCCGGCAAACACGCGCGGTCGATGTACCGGAAATCGACTCCACCGCATAGCGAGTCCCGTATACACAAATCTATGAACGCGTCCGCTCATATCGGCCGGGTCGGCGGTTTGGCCATCGCACTGGGAATCGGCGCGGCTGTGGCCTCGGCGAGCGCGGTTGCGTGGGCGGACGCTGATGGCTCTGCCTCGGGGCACTCCACGTCCGCATCGGCCGGCGGCCACGCGGGCCCGCGGGCCGCAAAGGCACCCGCCGGCGCAAAGCCGAAGACACCGACCCAGAAGACACCGACCCAGAAATCAGCGACCCCGAGGTCGACGACTCGGACCACCGCGCGTTCGACGCCGGCATCCGCCGTCGCTGCGCAGATCACGGCACCCCCGAACTTGACCGCGGTGGTGCAGCAGGCGGTCTACACCCCACTACACGCCGTTGTGCAGGCCTGGATTGTCAGTGAGGTCGGCAGGCAGGTCGACGATTTCATCAACAAAGCGGCGAGGTCGTATGTCATCGGCAACGGCGCGCCCGGCACAGAGCAGCACCACGACGGCGGCGCCGGCGGGTGGCTTCTCGGCGACGGCGGCGCCGGCTGGCACAGCACCGAGGACGGGGTCGTCGGCGGCAACGGCGGTGCGGCCGGAGCGTTCGGCAACGGCGGGGCCGGCGGTGGCGGTGGAGCTGGTGCTGCCGGAGGCGACGGCGGTGCCGGCGGTCGGTTGATGGGCATCGGCGGCGATGGCGGGGCTGGTGGCGCCGGCGCTGCGGGTGCGGCCGGCGGGGTCGGCGGTGCGGGCGGCGACGGGGCCGGGCTGGTATTCGGCATCGGTGGCCACGGCGGCGCCGGCGGTGACGGTTCCGACGGTGGCCGGGGCGGTAACGGCGGTAACGGCGCCGAGTTCTTGGGCAGCGGGGGCGATGGGGGCGACGCCGGCAAGAGCAACGTCGGCGGTGTCGCGACGGGCCTGCCTGCGCTCGGCGGTGCCGGCGGAACGGCCGGCTGGCTGGGTAACCATGGCGCGGTGGGCAATTCCGGTGCCACGGCTGCCGCGACCGCGCCGAGCGGATCATTGCCGCCCGTGTCCAGTGTGGGCACCTGGCTGACCACCAGCGATGGGCAGGTCGTGATCCTGCACGGTCTCAACGAGGTGTACAAGCTCGCGCCGTACGAACCCTCTGCCAGTGGCTTCAATGAAGCTGATGCACAGTTCTTGGCGGACAACGGATTCAACGTCGTGCGGTTGGGCGTGATCTGGGCCGGCGTCGAGCCGCAGCCCGGGGTGATCGACACCGCCTACCTCGACTCGATCCAGCAGACCGTGCAGATGTTGGCTGATCACGGGATCTACACCATCATCGACATGCACCAGGATCTCTACAGCAGCACCTATTACGGCGAAGGTGCGCCCGAGTGGGCCTCCTACAGCGGTGGCCGGCCCAATAAGAACTCCGGATTCCCCGGCAACTACTACGTCAACGCCGCTCTGCATCACGCCTGGGATGCCTTCTGGGGCAACGCCGATGCGCCGAACGGTATCGGGCTGCAGGACAATTACGCGCTGGTCTGGCAGCACGTCGCGACCTACTTCAACGGCAACTCGGCCGTCATCGGCTACGACATCATGAACGAGCCCATGGCGGGCTCGACGTATCCGGTCGCTCTTCTGGGCGGCTCGTTCTTCGCGACGCAACAGCTGACCCCGATGTACAACCAGGTGGCGGCGGCGATCCGGTCCGTCGATGCGACGACCGCGCTGTACCTGGAACCGCCGAATCCGGCGGTGACGGAAGTTCCCACTCTGCTCGGTCTGCCGGTAGCCCTGCTGGGGCACGTCACTGATCCGAATATCGTTCTGGCGTTCCACAATTACTGTGGTCCGATCGGCGGCGTGCTCTGCACGAAGATCGTCGACACGCTTGCCGTTCAGGCCGAGAATTATTCGAAGCAGCACAACATCCCGGCGCTTATGAACGAGTTCGGCGCCACCAGTGATGCGCCGACGCTCACCAAGACGATCCGCTCCGCTGACCGTTATCTGATGGGCTGGGCGGAGTGGGCGTACACGGGTGTCGGTGACATCACCGGATCGCCGGATGTGGAGGCGCTGGTGTACGACCCCACCAAGGACCCAACCGGCGACAATGTGAATGCCGGCAACCTGGCGATCCTGTCATCGCCGTACCCGCAGGTGGTGTCTGGTACCCCGAGCGTCTGGTCGTTCACCGATGGAACCTTCGAATTCGGTTACTCCACAGCGAAAGTCGACGGTTCGGGTAGCTTCGCCGCCGGGTCGCTCAGTACGATCTCGGTGCCCGAGGTGCAGTATCCGAACGGTTATCAGGTGACCGTCACCGGCGGGCATGTCGTCTCGGCCGCCAATGCCGCCCGGTTGGTCATCGCCTCGGACCCGGGTGCGACGGCCGTCCAGGTCGTCGTGAGTCCCGCCGCCTAGCCGCCGATGCCGGACCGCATCAATCCGGTCGGATCGTACTTCTGCCGAATGGTGTTGAACCGCTGTAGGTTAGGGCCCAGGTAGCGGGAGAGGGGATCGCCAGCCTCCGGGTAGTTGATGTAGCCGCCCGCCGACGCCGCCCCCAAAGCCTGATGGGCGGCGGTCAGCCACGCGCTGGCCGTGTCGGATGCTGCCTCCGTGTACCACTGGACCGACGCCGCCTGGGCGCGCCAGGGGAATGCGCTGCTGGCTGGGCCGATATCACCGACCGCGCCCGACAGGGACTCGACCACCGCCGTCGCCGAACCCGCTGACTGCGGCCATGCTGACATTGCCGTAACGATGGATTCTGCTGCAGCCGGACTCATCTCGCCGACGATGTCCGAACCGGCGACGAATGCTCGCGGAACCCGGGCGGCGTCGCCGCCCTCGAAATAGTGGATGAAATCGACGCGGTTCAGCGTGCGAGTACGGCTCGACGACGCCGACAATCCTGCCGTGGACAGCATGTCGCCGGCGACGGCGGAGCCGCTGCCCGATGGTGTCGCCAGGATGACGGTGCAGCGGCCGGGACCGTCGCCGACCGTGATGTTGACCATGCCCCAGATGTTTCGGTCGGCCGCACTGAGCCAGGTATGCCAGCCGGCGATCGCCTCTCCGGCGGCTTCCACCGGGAATGCGAGTGTGACCACATCGCGGTCGGTCGCGGGGAAGGTGCGGAACGTCAGCGACGTAATGACCCCGATGTTGCCGCCGCCACCGCCGCGCAGCGCCCAGAACACGTCGTCGTGGTCGTCGGCGGATGCGGTCACCACCTCGCCGTTGGGCAAGACCAGCGATGCCGACGTCAACGCGTCACACGTCAACCCGCACCGTCGGGCGTCGGAACCCAGCCCGCCGCCCAGCGTCAGTCCCGCAACACCGACAGTCGGGCAGCTGCCCGACGGGATCGACCGCCCGCTCGCCGCGAGCTGGGTTTGCACCGAGTCCAGATCGGTCGCCGGTGTCACCGTCACCGCGTCGGGTCCCGTGCCGGTGGTGACCCCGCCGGGCAGCCCGCGCAGATCGATCACCAGCGTCCCGTCGAGGGCGGATGCGCCGATGTAGGAGTGACCGCCGCTGCGCGCACTGATCCCGATGTGGTTTGTCGCGGCGAACGCTATCGCTTTCTGCACGTCGGCGACCGAGGTTGCGGCGACTACCGCTACCGGGGTGGAGCCGCCGAACCGGGAGTTGAAGACGCCCTTGGCGGTGGCGTAGTCCGCGGAGGACGGCAGGCTCAGCCTGCCGTCCAGCTGGTTGCCCAGTGCGGTCCAGTCCGGTGGGGCCGGGCTCGACACCGCGTCGGGTGTGACCGACCGGCACGATCCCAGAAGCGCCGCGCCCGCCAACCCGCCGAGTGCACGCCGCACAAACGCCTGGCGGGAAATCTCCCCCGACATGCGCTGAATGCTAGTGGCTATTCCAGGACGAAAACCGGGATCAACCGGGAGGTCTTGGTCTGGTACTCGGCGTAGGGCGGGTAGGCCGCGACGGCCAGGTCCCACCAATGTGCACGCTCGTCGCCGGACACCTCGCGCGCGGTCAGGGTGACGACCTTGTCGCCGTCCTGAGCGGTGACCGTCGGGTTGTTCTTGACGTTGAAGTACCACGACGGGTGTGCCGGGTCACCGCCCTTGGAGGCGACCATCGCGTAGCGGCCGTTCTCCTCGACGCGCATCAACGGCACGTAGCGCTTCTTGCCGGACTTGGCTCCGGTGGTGGTGAACAGGACGATCGGTCGGTCCAATACCTCGACCCCGTCGGTGGTGCCCTGCTTCAGGATCTGTTCGGTCTGCTCGCGCACCCAATCGGTGGGGCTCAACTCGGCGTGTTCAGTCATGGCTCGCTCAACATCAGCGCACCGGGAGCTATTCCGCGCTCAGATTCACGTCGATCCAATACCTCCAGTTGCGCGCGACCGATGCCGATGATCGGGATCGTGCATCTGAGTGGTCGGCATACCTTGCAACCGGCGGTCTGGCAGTGGGAATGGCAGTCGTCGGGCAACTGTGTCGGCCAGCCGAGCTCATTGTTCTTTCCCGAGGACAGTCCGCGTGGCGAGCGCCGCCGGCTGGAACAACAAGCCAAGGGAATCTGCGGGAGCTGCCCGGTGCGGCCCCGCTGCCTCGAGCACGCGTTGAATACGCCCGAGCCGTACGGCGTGTGGGGTGCGACGACTGCCAGCGAGCGGGGAGCACGCGATCTGCGGGTACGAGCGCATACGCCGGGAGTTTCGGCGCGCTCACGTGCACTGGGCGCCTGAAAGCGCGCCGAAGTTCGCGGCCTCACCCAAAAATCTGTATCCCTGCTAGGACACCTCCTGTGAAGCCGCCGAGCGCTGTGGCGGCCAGGATCAGGGCGATCATCGCGGTCATGTCTTGGACAAGTCGGGTGTCGCCGGTTGGCTGAGGTGGGTGTGTCGAACTTGATTCCGGCGGTTCCGGCTGTGTGCGTGGGGGCATGCGTGCGACCAAGACAGCGAGCGTCACACCGATGATCAGCAGACCGCTGGTGCCCTCGGCCATCACGAGCAACCGGGTTCCCAGCGACGTGGGTTGGTACCCGCTGCCCGGAGGAAAGAGCGTTGTCCAGCTCAGGTAGAGAAAGCTGAAGGGGTCTGTCAGATCAGGCAGGTCTCTATGTTCGAAGCCATCGTTGCCACCGCCGTGCACGTTCTGATACGCGAGCGCAAAGACCACGATCACTTGGATGATATTGAGAAGGTTGATCACCACCGACGTTCCTGCCGGTACAGACCGCCATTTGTCACCCCGGCGGGTCAACCCGAATACATTGTCAAGAGAGGCGAACACGAGATCTTGTAAGCGATACAAGCCCGCAACCACAACGACGAAAGCCGCCACACCGGTGAACGGCCCAAACTTCAACAACGCCAACAACCCGACCATCCATACCCCGACATACGCGAGGTGCCTGCGGCCCCTCACCGAGTCATTGAGCCCCAACCAGGTTGCAGCGGAGAAAATGACGCTGTATTGGCAGAACTGCGTGAGAACCGCAACGGACCCGTTGCGCGATTTTTTGCAGTCTTCAATTCGTTCGGCAAGCTTAGGCATGGCTACCACCGTTCGTAGCGATCTCGTCGTCAACGCGCTTGATGGCCGACACACTACGAGCCCGGGGACCTCAACAAACGGGTAGTTGCGTACGCGAATTCCTTTGCGAATGCCAGCTCGATACTCAGTTCTTTAGCGATGGCAACAGATCTACGACGGCGGGCCGGTGCAGTAAGTCCGGGGCGGCATGGTCCAGATCTTCTGGTGCAATCCGGCGTCGCAGAGGTCGTAGTCGGCCTTGTCGAAGCGCTGCACCACCTTGAATTCCGCCGAGGAGTCAGTGCAGTCGACGGGTTTGATCGTGTCGGTGCGCTTGCGATCACCCACGGGGTGTTTGACCGTGGCATAGCACTGGCCGGTCAACAGGTTCGGGATGAAGCAGACGGTCGAGGCGTCATTGGTCCAGCGGGCGAAATCGGTATCGCTTCGGGCTCCGTCTGGGCACGGCGCGTCCCGGCCACCGGTGCTGGCGACCTCGAAGACTCCGGCCGGGTCGATGCACATGGTCACATCGTGCGGACCGATCACACCCGATGCCATCGCTTCGCCGGTGATGCATTGACCGACTTTCACTGAGGGAGCGGTATTCTCAGCTGCCTTGTGCTCACCCGCAGAATTGGCCACCCGCGCAGCTGTCGATACGAGACTGAGCCCGATGATGATCGCGCCCGCGATGATCAAACCGCGGCCGGCGGTCGGGCGCGGCGGCGGCATCGGTGGGTAGCCCGGTGGTGGATAGCCAGGGGGCGGGTAGCCCTGCGGTGGGTAGCCGGGCGGGGGATAACCCTGCGGTGGATAGCCCGGCGGCGGATACGGGGGATACGCGGGATAGCCGGGCGGAGGCGGCGGCTGCGCCCGGCGGGCCTTCGACCGCTCACGCAGACCAAGGACCAGAAGAAGGACCCCGATCGCGGGAAACAGAAGCACCTGGCCGACGAACAACCATGGCCTGCCCTCGGCAAGCACTGTGGTGGAAGCGGCGTAGCTGAGTGGGCTCACTGATCGTTGACTCTAGCGCCGATCGGATTAGCCTGCGGACATGACCATTGACCCGAAGACCACCGCCGTGGTGCTGATCGAGTACCAGAACGACTTCACCTCTGACGGCGGCGTGCTGCACGGGGCGGTGTCGGAGGTGATGGCGAAGACGGACATGCTCTCGCACACCCGTGACGTGGTCGCCGCGGCGCGCAGCGCGGGGGCGACGGTCATGCACGCTCCGATCGCGTTCGCCGAGGGCTATGGCGAGATCACCAACCACCCGTACGGAATTCTGAAGGGCGTGGTCGACGGCAACGCCTTCGTCAAGGGGTCGTGGGGCGCGGCGATCGTCGACGAACTGGCGCCGGCTGACGGTGACATCGTCATCGAGGGCAAGCGCGGCCTGGATACCTTCGCCAGCACCAACCTGGACTTCATCCTGCGCAGCAAGGGCATTACCACGATCGCTCTCGGCGGCTTCCTCACCAACTGTTGTGTCGAGTCGACCATGCGCAGCGGCTACGAAAATGGTTATCAGGTCATCACATTGAGCGATTGCGTCGCGGCAACATCGGTCGAGGAGCACGAAAATGCGTTGAAGTACGACTACCCGATGTTCTCCCGGCCGATGACCGCCGACGAGTTCATCGGAGCGCTCGCGTGACGCGGGTGCAGGTGGCGGTCCTCGACGACTACCAGAACGTGGCGCTGCAGATGGCCGACTGGTCGACGGTCGCCGAGCGCGCCGACATCACCGTCTTCAACGACCATGTCTTCGATCCTGACGAACTCGTCGAACGGCTGGCACCTTTCGACGTGATCTTCGTGATGCGGGAACGAACCCCGCTGCCGCGCAGCATCATCGAACGCCTGCCGCGGCTGAAGATGATCGCCTCCACCGGGCCGTTCAATGCCTCCATCGACATGGCGGCCGCCGAGGAGCACGGCATTCACGTCGGGACCACCGGCGGCACCGTGGCATCCACGGTGGAGCTCACCTGGGCGCTGATCCTGGCCGCTGCGCGCAACCTCGTGGCCGAGAGTGTGTCGATCCGGGATGGCGGTTGGCAGGTGTCGGTGGGCCACGAGCTGTCCGGCCGGGTGTTGGGCGTTCTCGGCCTGGGCCGCATCGGTGCCCGCGTCGCGCGCATCGGCGAAGCCTTCGGTATGCAGGTCATCGCGTGGAGTCAGAACCTCACCCCGGAGGCGGCCGCCGAGGCGGGCGCTACCCATGTCAGCAAGGAGGAGTTGTTCGCCCGCTCCGATGTGCTGACCGTTCACATGAAGCTCAGTGAACGGTCCACCGGTCTGGTCGGCGCCGGCGAACTCGCGCTGATGAAGCCAACTGCGGTGCTGGTCAACACCTCTCGCGGACCTCTGGTCGACGAGGCCGCCTTGGTCGAGGCGCTGCGAGCCAAGAGCATCCGGGCCGCCGCGCTCGACGTCTTCGACACCGAGCCGCTGCCGGCCGGTCATCCGCTGCGCACGCTGGACAACGTCATCGCCACCCCGCACATCGGCTACGTCGCTGACCGTCCCTATCGCATCTTTTATCGCGACGCCGTTGCGGCCATCACAGAGTGGCTGGACCGCGAGGTTCAGTAGGCGTTCGGATCCTGCTGGACGGCCTCGGGAACGGGATGCTGGTAGAGCCGTGAGGCGTTCTCCCAGGTCACTTTTCGGATGATGTCATCGGGCAGCCCGTTGATCTGTTCGCGGATGGTGCGCTGGGTGTGCGGCCACGTCGAGTCGCAGTGCGGGTAGTCGGCCTCGAGCAGGATGTTGTCGGCGCCGATCCGTTCGTACTGGATGAATGACGACTGGTCCTCAACCGCGCAGAACCAGAAATTGCGGCTGAAGACTTCGGCCGGCGTCAGCGTTTCGCCGAGCGCCTTCCACGTCCCGTACATCTCGTGATAGCTCAGCATGTGGTCGAGACGGTCCAGAAGACCTGCTACCCAGCCGATTCCGCCCTCGGACAGACAGATCTTCAGCTCGGGATACCGGGTGCACACTCCTGAATACAGCCAGTCGACCGCGGCGGAAATCGCGTAGGCGAAGAACAGTACGCCGGCCACGTCTGGCGGGGCATCATCGGTTGTCGACGGGGATGTGCCCGACGAGCCGATGTGCAGGTTGACCACCGTGCCGGTCTCGGCGCAGGCCCGCATCATCGGCTCCCAGTAGCCGGAGTGGATGGTCGGGAATCCCAGAAGTGCCGGGTTCTCGCTGAAGGTTACGGCGTGGAAGCCGCGTTCGGCGTTCTCGTAGATCATCTTCGAGCCGACCTCGGGTTCCAGCAGCCACGGCAGCTGGCAGGGAATGATCCGCCCGGGATAGCTTCCGGCCCATGACTCGATATGCCAGTCGTTCCAGGCCCGCACCGACGCCATCGCCAGATCGCGGTCGGTGGTCACCTGCTGGAGTCGCTGCCCGGCGAACCCCGGCAGGAACGACGGAAAGTTCAGCGAGGCGTATACACCGTTGAGATCCATGTCCTTGACCCGGGCATGGATATCCCATGCGCCACGGCGCATCTCGTCGAAGCGGGCCGGCTCGAAACCATATTCGGAGACCGGCCGGCCGACCACGGCGTTGAACCCGACGTTGGGCAGCGATTGACCGTCGTACATCCAGGTCTGCCCGCCGTCGGCAGTGTCGACCACCCGAGGCGCACGGTCGGCGAACTTGGCCGGCACCCGTCCTTCGAAGGTATCGGGCGGCTCGACGATATGATCGTCGACGGAGATGACGGTGTAATATCGTTCGGCCCGTTCGGGTTCCGGCAGGAACGTCACGGTGCGGTCCGCACCAGTCTTGGCGGTGGTGAAGTTCAGATTCGACTGCAATTCGTCGATGGAAGCCATGGCCCGATCTCCTCGTTCAGTCCAGTACGCCGCGGTCGGCTTTGATCGTCATGCGGGCCGCGCCGGCCCAGTACACGTCGGCGGCGCGTTCGATCAGCGAGGCCTGCATCCCGATCATGTCGCCGCGGTTCATCTCCGACGGGATGCGACCGGTGACCATCACGTCGTAGGCGAGCCGGCACACCCGCTCGATCGACACTGCGCGGTACACCGCCGCGGCCAGGTCGTGCCCGGTGGCGATGACGCCGTGGTTGGCCAGGATGATCAGGTTGGCCGTGCCGATCTGACCGGCCAGTTCGGCTGCGCGCCAAGGGGCGTCGATCTCGCCGTCGTACTTCTCGACCAGGTACATGTCGTCGAGGAACAGGGCGCCGGTCTGGTGCACGAGATCGGGCAACACTCCGAGGGCCGCGATGAGGCTGACGTAGTAGGGATGGTTGTGGATCACCACTCGGGCGTCGGGACGCTGCCGGTGGATCTCGGTGTGCAGGTGGATGGCCGGTGTGACATCCCAGCGGCCACGGACCACGTGTGCGTCCTCGTCGACCACGCAGATGTCCGACGCGGTCAGTTCCTGCCACCACAGTCCCCACGGGTTGACGAACATGTCCGTGTGACCCTCGGGCTGCCAGGTGATGTGCCCGGCCATGTTCTCGGCGAACCCGATGTCGGCGAGGTGGCGGAATGCCACCGCCATCTTCTGCTCGTCGCTCAGCTCGACACCGATCGGCGGCGTCTTCGACGGTGCCCAGACACCCAGCCCGCCCTGGCGCACTTCTGATGTGCTCATGATCGCTCCAGTATTGATCGGATGGTTTCGCGGAGTTGGCCTTTGGCGATCTTGCCGCCGGAGGATCGAGGAAGCTCGTCGAGCACCTCGAGGCGTTCGGGCAACAGCTCCTTGGAGACGCCCTGAGCCAGCAGGTGCTCGACCAGATCGGTCAGCTCGAGCGTGTCGAGGGGATTGACGAGTTCGGCGAAGACGCACACCCGCTCCCCGAACAGCGGGTCGGGCATGGCCACGGCGGCAGCGACTGCGACGGCGGGGTGAGTGTCCACGACCTCCTCGACGGCGACCGCGCTGATGTTCTTGCCGCCGCGCAGGATGAAGTCGGAGGTTCGACCGGCCAGTACCAGGTAGCCGTCGTCGTCCAGATCGCAGATGTCACCCATCCGCATCCAGCCGTCCTTGGTGTACAACTTGTCGTGGTCGGTGCCACCCAGGTAGCCGAGGCTGAGCGCCGGTCCGCGGCAGACCGGTTGTCCGCGACCGGATTCGGTGACATCCTCGTCGCCGTCGAACAGCCGGACCTGCATCTCGGGGACGATCTGCCCGGCGGTGCGCAGCCGGTGGTGCAGCGAGTCCTTGACGGTGGTGGCGCTGAGCATGCCGGTCTCGTTGGAACCGTAGAACTGCAGGATGGTGACGCCGGTCAGCTCTTCGAACGCAGCGGCCTGCGCATAGGGCAACGGCTCGCCGCCGGTGAAGACGATGCGCAGGCTGGACAGGTCGTATTCCCGCGAGGCGGCATTGGCCACGATCATCATCAATTGTGTGCTGACACAGCACAACACGGTGGCCTTGTGGCGTTCGATGGCCGCGCAGGTGGCGACCGGGTCGAACCGTTCGATGCGCACGGTCGTCGCGCCCAGGTAGATCGGGGTGGTGTGCGAGGTCCAGATCCCGAACCCGAAGGGTGTGGGGATGACCGGAAGGAAGACGTCGTCGGAGTTCAGTTCGCCGTTGGCGACCGCCTTTTGGTGAAAGTAGTGCCACCGGTTCTGATGGTGCACCACGCATTTCGGCAGCCCGGTGGTGCCCGAGGTCGAATTGATCAGGAACGCGTCGTCCGGTCCCACCTGCGACAGCTGAGGCCCCGGGCCAGGAGTCGCGGTGTTGATGCCGAGCCCGCCGGTGCCGAGCACCACGGCACGCAACGAGGGATCGGCGTCGGCGGCAGCTTCGGCCGCCTGCGGACCCCGGGCGGCATCGCTGACCAACAGTGACGGCTGCGCGGTCCGCATGATCTGCACGGCCTCGCGCACGCCGGCGCGCGCCCCGAGCCCCACGCTTACCGCGCCGCACCGTTCGATCGCCATCAGCAGGACATGGATGGCAACGCTGTCGCGGTGCCAGATCGCCACCCGGTCCCCAGGTGACACGCCCAGCACGTGCAGGTCGATCGCCAGGTTGGTGGCGGCGTTGTCGAACTCAGACCAGGTCAGTGCCCGGTCCGGCGCGTCGAGGGTGAAGTCGGCGAAGGCGACCTTGTCGGGGGTGGACACCGCATTGCGACGCACGCAGTCGGACAGCGTGGTGTCCGACCACCAGCCCGCGGCCCGGTAGTGCGCCGCCTCGGCGCTGGTCGTGACGGCAGCGTCGACAGCCATCACCAAATCATATGAAAATAAGGAGCGGCGTCAATGGTCCCAATGGCGCACGATCGTCGGGTCCACTGTTCCCGCTGATCCGGGGTAGTGCTGGGCGTTGACCAGGTGGGCGGCGGCCAGGTCGTGGGCCAGGCGGGAATCGCCGGCCTCGATCGCGTCGATCACCCGACGGTGCTCCTCCAGGACCGCCAGCCGCTCGTCGACCGGCACGATGCTGTGGTCGTGCACCTGGGTTGACCAGCTCTGTTCGTGCGCCGACCAGAGCGTCTCGAGCGCTCCGGCCAGCATGATCATGGTCTGATTGCCGCAGTTGGCGACGAGGGCCTCGTGGTAGCGCCTGCTCGCCGAGATGGCCTGCGGGAAATCGTCGGCGGCTTCGACGGCTTCACTGTGCAGCCGGCGCAGCGCCGGGACCACCGTGCGCATCCGGTCGGGCCGCTCGGCGCAGAGCGCGGCGCAGGCCGGCTCCATCTGCCGGAGAGCGCCGCCGACGTCGGACAGGCTCACGTCCTGGGAGCCGAGCACCAGGCCGATCGTGTAGGCCACGTTCGCGGCATTGGGGCGGCGCACCACCGCGCCGCCGAGCTTGCCGCGCCGGACCCGCAGCAACCCCTCGGCCTCCAGGATCCGCATGGCCTCCCGCAGCGAGGGCTTGCTCACCGGGAACTCGCGCAGCAGCTCGTCTTCCTTGGGAAGGATGCTGCCGTCGGCGAGTTCACCCAGCAGAATGCGCCGTCGCAGTTGGTCGGCGACCTGCTCGGCGAGGCGGCGGAATTGAACGGTTGGTTCTGACACGGATCGGTCTCTATCTGCTGGCAAGTGACTGCATCGTACAAGCGATCTCCACGCGATCTCCACGCAATCACCAAGCAGCGACATGTGTCGCTGAGAAGCATGGGTGAAGCGGTGCCAGCGCCGTGAAATCGATTAGGACAGGGCTATCTTCATGAACCACGACACCGAATTCGAACGAGACGTCGTGCCGCTGCACGCCGAGCTGTATCGGCGGGCATTGGGCTACACGCACAATGCCGCTGACGCCGAGGACCTGGTGCAGGAGACGATGTTGAAGGCGTTCAACGCATTCGACAGGCTACGTGAGGATACGTATCTGAGGGCATGGCTGCTGCGCATCATGCGCAATACCTGGATCTCCGACTACCGGGCTCGGCTGCGCAGGCCTGAGGAGAGCTTGGTCGGCGAAATCGACGATGGGACCGAGCACGCAATGTCGGCCGAAGGACAGGTGTTTCGGCATCAGTGGGACCCGGCTGTGAGCGCGGCGCTGTCCTGTTTGTCGACGGAGATGCGCGAGACGCTCTATTGGGTCGCGGTCGAGGGAATGACGTATCGGGAAACCGCCGACATCATGGGTGTTCCTGAAGGAACCGTGATGTCGCGGATGCACCGCGGCCGGGCCAACATGCGCCGCTGCCTGGGCGACGCGGCATGAGGCCCGAGGCGAGTTATCCGATGCAGGAAGGACATCCGCTGCAGGCATCGGCACGTGGCTGGCAGCAGTTGCAGATCGGTGTGCTCGGATTCGTCGGTCTGTGCGGACTGTTCAGCGGAGACGCGAGCGCCTCGCGTCCGCCGTGGGTGCAGGACGCCAGTGGGATCATCGCGTTGACCGGCTTGGTAGCCGCGCTGATCGCGGTGATCGTCGTGGCCAGCGTCGCGCATCCGTTCACCACGATGACGGCCGTGGGCGCCGCGCGCAGGCTGCGGTCGGGAATCATCGTCACGTTCGTCGCGGTCTCGCTGACGGCACTGGCTGCGCTGAGTTGGTGGTGGCCGCAACAGCATGCGGATGTGGCCACACCGGTGCCGCGGGTCGCGGTGGCGACCGGAACCGGGACGGCATGCGGTGATCTCGTGGAAAGCGGCTCAGGGGCGGTGATTCTGCAGACCGACGGGAAACGGGTGCGCGTGCCGCTCAGCCGGCTGTCGTCGATCGAGGTCGTGGACCAGTGCTGAGCGAGGCTCAATGGGCTCCGGCGGCCAGCCACGCCGTTTCTTCGCCGGGCTCAGGCAGGACGCGACCGCCTTCGACGGCATAATGCGCAGGGCTGCTTTCGAATACGACCAGGACGCGCTGGGCCGGAATGAGGGTGACCCGGGAGGCTGCCGCAGCGATCTCCATCGCCAGCCTCGTCGTCTCGGCCTCGGGATGGCCGTCGCGAACCCAGCCGGTGATGAGCAGTGGACGCGCGGGCACCGCGTCGGTGTAGACGCAGTCGGCGGGCAGTTCGTGGAAGACGACGTTCACATAGGTGCTCGGAACGTGATTGATGACCGAGTGGATGCGGGTGATTTCACGGGCCAGCGCAGCTTTGGTATCGGTGTCGATCGTGGACTGCGTGGTGGTGCAGGTGTAAATCGGCATGACTTCTCCTTGTGCGACAGCCCGGTGGGGACCGTCTTGACGGCCCCCACCGGGTGTGGCGTTTCAGCCCAGATGCGGGAGTTGCGGCTGGGTCTTGACGACGATGACGGTGGGGCCGTCCGCGTGCAGTGCCGTGGTGAAGGCGCCCGCGAGCTCGTCGGTCGTGGTGACGTCGGCGGTGTTGCAGCCGAAACCCTTTGCCAACGAGGCGATGTCGAGTCCTGGGAGCTCCAGTCCTGGAACGGCCGGGGTGTGCTCCAACTCGGCGAACGACTTCAACACCGCGTATTCGCCGTTGCGCAGCACCACGAACACGATCGGCAGCTTGTGCTGGGCGGCGGTCCACAGAGCCTGGATCGAATACTGGAACGAGCCGTCACCGATCGTCGCGACGATGGTGCGCTTGACACCCCGCTCGCGGTCGCCGAGGGCGATCCCCACCGCACCCGGCACACCCCAGCCGATACCGCCGCTGCCGGTGGCGAAGAAGCTGCCCGATTTCGTCGTGGGCAGCCACTGTGCCAGTTCAGCCATGGTCGACGTGGACTCCATGACCATCGCCGAATCGTCGGGATTGACGGCGCTCAGCGTCGCGAACACCTCGTCGGCGGTCAGGGGATCCGACGCAGCCGAGGTCCGGACTGCGCGGCTGCGATCCAGCGGGGCCGGCGCGGGCCGGTCAACGGGCGCATCGATCGCGTCCACCAACATCTCCAGAGCGATCCGGACGTCACCGATGAGGCTGTCACCGACCGGGGCCACCGCGGCCAGGTGAGGATCGGCGGTGATCTGCAACAGGTCGGTGCCCTCGGGCAGGTATTCACCAGCCACGTACGGGTAGTAGCGGAACACCTGCGCGCCGATCACGATCACCAGGTCGTGGCCGTGCACCACCTGATCGACCTCGGCGATCGTCATCGGCAGTGGTCCCCCGTACAGCGGATGGTTCTCGGGGAAGGAGATCCGGTCGGGGAGTGCGCTGCCGCGCACCGGAGCGCCGAGCTTCTCGGCGAAGGCGATTCCGGCGTCCCAGCCGCCGGCCCGGTCGACCTCCGGGCCCAGCACCAGCAGCGGGTTTCGGGCCTGATTGATTCGCTCAGCGAAGGCGGCCAGGCGGTGGGCATCCGGCGCGACGTGATCGCTGACGGTGCGGATGGTCGCTTCGCCCTGAGCGGGCTTCTGCCAGTCGTCGAGCGGGATGGACAGGAACACCGGGCCTTTCGGCGCTTGCATCGCCATCGCGTAGGCCTGCATGAATGCCGCGGGCACGTCCTCGGCGCGGGCCGGCTCATAGGCCCACTTCACCCACGGCTGCGGCATCATCGTGGCGTTCGGGTTGTTCAGATACGGATCGATCACCGACATTTCGCGGGTCTGCTGCCCGGCGGTCACAATCAGCGGGGTGTTGGCCCGGTAGGCGGCAACCAGGCTGCCCATCGCATTGCCCGTACCCGCGGCGGTGTGCAGGTTGACCACGGCCGGCCGGCCGGTCGCCTGGGCGAATCCGTCGGCCATCGCCAGAACGGAGGCTTCCTGCAACCCGAGCACGTAGGTGAAGTCCTCGGGGAAATCCTGCAGGAACGTCTCCTCGGTGGATCCGGGATTGCCGAATATCGTTGTCAGGCCGAGCTTTCGGAGCAGGTCGTAAGTCGCTGCGTGGACGGTCTTGTCATCAGTCATCTCAATCACAGGCTTTCGTCGTCGGAATACTTTCGGCCTACGAGCTGTTGCCCGCGACGCAGTACTTACCTTGACGTTTCGGTAGCACTACCGTCATCGCGGCTGTCCACCAATTGGCGGGTGACGCTGTCCGGACGGCTGTATTACCGCTAGCCGGTACTGTGATGGAAACTGCCTGATGCACAACGGGATTCGAGCTCGACAAACAGGGAGACCGCTGATGACGACGATGACGGCGATTGGATCATTCGCGGGCCTGCCCGTCCACGATCCGCTGGCGCTGCAGGACGTCGTCGTCGACATACCGGAGCTTCGTCCCCGTGACGTGCTGGTCGAGGTGGCCGCGGTGTCGGTCAACCCCGTCGACATCAAGCGGCGCGGGTCGCTGGCTCCGTCCACCTCACCGGTGATCCTCGGCTTCGACGCCGCGGGCGTTGTCACAGCCGTCGGCCCGCAGGTCAGCACGCTCTCGGTGGGTGACGAGGTCTGGTACGCCGGAGATATTTCCCGGCCCGGCACGAACGCACAGTTTCACGCCGTCGACGAGCGGATCGTGTCACGTAAGCCGCGGTCGTTGTCGTTCGCCGACGCCGCGGCACTGCCGTTGACGACGATCACCGCATGGGAGTCGCTGTTCGACCGGTTCGAACTGACTCGGGAGTCTCGCGGTGACCTGCTGATCCTGGGTGCCGCCGGCGGGGTGGGATCGGCGATGATCCAACTGGCCAAGGCACTGACCGGGGTCCGGGTGATCGCGACGGCAAGCCGGCCGGAGTCAGCCGACTGGGCCAGGAGCATGGGTGCCGACGCGGTGATCAATCACCACAACCTGCGCGACGAGGCCATCGCCGCCGCACCCGACGGAGTCGATTGGCTGTTCTCTCCGCACTCGGCCGGGAACGTCGAAGACTATGCCGCCATCCTCAAGCCGTTTGGCCATGTTGCCGCGATCGACGACCCGGTGAACCTCGACTTGATGCCACTCAAGGACAAGAGCATCGCCTGGCATTGGGAGTTCATGTTCACCAAGCCGCTGTTCGGGCTCGAGGGTCAGCAAGATCTGCTTGCCGCTACTGCTCAGCTGGTGGACGACGGTGTCATTCGCAGCACGGTGACGCGGACCATCGGAGATTTCACCGCAGAGGGGTTGCGTGAAGCGCATGAAGCGGTCGAGTCCAGCCGCATGGTGGGCAAGATCGTCGTCCGACGATGACGTCCGGGCCGGCCGCCCCTGCACATGGCAGGTCGACCGTCGCCGCGGGGGAGCGGGCTTACTTGTGCGCGGGGCGCTTCAGCAGGAACTGAAGCCAGCGAACGTCGATCAACATGTGATTCAAGTTAGGGCTCAAAAATAAGGTGTCGAGCTCATAGCGCTAATACGTCGCTAAAAATATTTGCCAGAACGCCCTTATGTTCCGGGCGGCTCTCAGCCCGATGGTCGTCAGGCAGATTGCCGTTCGTTGCGATGAGGCTGCTCGGCCGTTACTTCGACGCACCCGTTTGGTGTCCGTTTGTTAACGCGTCCTCGACGCTCGACCAGTAGCTGCGCTCTCGGGCGGTCAGTTCGTTGTCGGTTATCGCGCCGAACGTAGCCGCCTCGTGGGCGAACCGCGCCGGCGCGTCGGCCAGCGCATCGGGGCCCTCCAGCCGGAAGCAGCTCGGTGCCAGCGGCCCGAACAGCAGTGCGCGCCGCAACTCGGGCCAGTTGTCGAGCTGGGGTTCGACGCCCGCGGCGCGGGCGAAGGTCACCGCGGCCAGGTTCATCCGGGTCTTCCGCACCCCGTCGGCATGGACCGCGCCGATCGCCACGCGCTGGTCGGCCTCGCTCGCCTTGGCGATGACGCCGCCCCAGGTGTAGGCGATCCAGCGGGCTTGCAGTTCCAGCGGGACGAAATAGCCGCCCGACTGGTCCCACATACCCATGAATGCCAGTCCGGGCAGATCGGGATGGAACGTGTGCCGGTCGGTGTCGAAGCCGCCCGCGTCCAGGTTGAGGACCGCACGCACCTCGTCATCGAGAAACGGCAAGCTCAGTGCGAAACCCGTCCCGAACACGATGCCGTCGAATTCCTCGACGGTGCCGTCGCCGAAGGTCACCTCGGTTCCGGTGATCGACTGCAGCCAGGGGCGCACGCTGATCGATCCTTCCGCGACGGCGGGAAGGTAGTTCTGACTGAGCGTCACACCGGCGGTGAAGAGCGACTCCGCCGGGCGTGGGGCGCCGTACTGCTCCGGACTGCCCGCGGACTCGATGACGATCTCTTTGAGCTGGCGGTCGACTTCGGCGGGAGTCAGGGCTTCGTCGGCAAGGGCTGCGTACCGGGTGAACATCCGGTGATCCGAGGGCACGCCGGCGACGAACTTGGGCAAGACGTAGCGCTGTCGTCGCTGTGTGACGGCGACGCGCGCGGCCCCCCGGCTGGCCAGTTCGGTGGCGATCTCCAGGGCGCTGACCGCGCAGCCCGGGACCAGGACCCGCTTGCCGCGATACGACGACGGTCCGCGGTACGCGTAGGACGCGATGGCGCCCATGTCGCCGCTGAAGCTGTCCAGCCCGGGCACATCCGGTATCGCCGGTGTGTGAAACCGGCCCGCTGCCACCACGACTCGGTCGAATGCCTCCTGCGTGCCGCCGTGCCGAACCAGCCACCCTTTCTCAGAGCGGGTGACGGTCTCGATGCTGGTGTCACAGCGCACGCGGGACTCGAGGTCGAACAGGGCGGCGTAGCGGTGCAGGTAGTCCAAGACGTCACGGCCCGACGGGAAGACGAGGTCGCCGTCGTGCGGAAGGTCGCTGAATGCGGTCAAGATGCGACTGGTGTTGGTATGCATTCCCGGCCACACACCGCTTCGTCCCGCGGCAGCGGTCCACTGGCCGCCCAGCGTCGGGCCCTGCTCGAAAATCGTCGGCTCGAATCCCTGCGACAGCAGCCATCGCGACACCACCAGCCCCGCAGGCCCGGCCCCGATCACTGCGACTGTCGCTTTCATCTGGAGAAACTCTCCCACGTGTACGCCCGCTCGGTAGCATCTGGTCGATTCGGGGAGGAGGCCGAGATGGCCACGGGGAAATGGGTTCCGGCGATTGCGGGTGCGGTTCTGGTTACGGCGGTCGGACTGGCCCGTCCCGCTGTAGCGGAACCTCCGCCGACACCGGGTATTGAGGTCGATGACGAAAGTGGAAGGTGCACAGCCGGTTTCGCGGCACAGGGCGACGACGGCAGTTATTACCTGCTGACCAGCGGCCACTGTGATGCTCACGACGGGTCGGATTGGACGTACGGCAGCGACGACACGCTGCTCGGGACGATCAGCGCCAGCGAGGTGAACGGCGACAAGCGGGACGCCGCCATCATTCGCCTCGACCCAGCCGCGGGCGCACCCAACGGGGATGTCGGCGGCCGGTATCCGGTGCGAGATGTGCTGGGCGCCAATCAACTCAGTGTCGGCATGCCGTTCTGCAAGGTTGGTGCTGTCACTGGCGAAACCTGTGGTGAGGTCAAGGGCGTCGAGGGTGATGTCGTCGAAGCCAGCGTCTACAGCCTCGAGGGTGACAGCGGCAGTCCGGGCTTCGTCAAGAATCCAGACGGCACCGTGAGCGCGGTCGGGATCCTGATGTCCTCGCCCGACGGCGACGACTACACGACGTACTTCACTCTGGTGCAGCCCCTGCTGGGGCAGTGGGGACTGCGCATCCTTCCCTGAATGCATTTTCATACTTGAATACTGATTCACG
Source organism: Mycobacterium sp. BK086 (assembly GCA_004362315.1). Taxonomy (GTDB): domain Bacteria; phylum Actinomycetota; class Actinomycetes; order Mycobacteriales; family Mycobacteriaceae; genus Mycobacterium. The sequence continues at coordinate 1,216,923 of SNWL01000003.1, read as the reverse complement.
CGACGTTACGCTCCGGGTGCCGATGCATCAGCACTCAAGGAGAGAGAATGTCTGCGCTCGAGTACGTGCTTGCCGCACCCCCGATACCCGCGCACCCGACCACCCCGATGCCGTTTGTGCCCGAGGTGATCTTCACGATCTTCCTGGGCATCCCGGTGGTGGTCATGGTGTTCTTCGCGGTCAAGCACCTGATCGTCGGCAAGGGTCCATTGCTGCTGTTCTGCCTGATCGGCGGCGGGATTGCGTGCCTGTTCGAGCCGATCGTGGACACGCTGGGCCTGTGCTACATCCGCCAGGGCGCCGTCACGATGACCTTCTCCTCGATGGGCCGTGACTTCCCGCTGTTCATCAACTTCGTCTACATCTGGTACGTCGGCGGCCTGGCCTACCTGGCCTATCGGATCTACTCCACCGGGGTGACCCGTAAGCAGATGTTCCAGCTCTACGTGATCGACGTGTGCATCAACATCTTTCTGGAGAGCCCGGGTGTCCTGATGGGGGCCTACGAGTACTACGGCCCGCAGCCGCTCAACTTCTGGGGCTTGCCGCTGTGGTGGGTGTGCGTGAACCCGCTGATGCCGATGACGGCCGGCGCCCTGATCTACCGGATGCGCCAACACCTGCCGGGATGGCGGTTGGCTCTGGTCGTCGCCTTCATTCCGATGTCGGACGGGATCGCCAACGGGGCGGCCGCCTGGCCGGTGTGGACGGCGCTGAATCTCGATGCGTCACTGTGGGTCACGCACTTCGCCTGGCTCGTCACCCTCGGTCTGGCACTGACCTACGTCTGGGTGCTGTCGTTCGTCGTGGCGCGCCCCGACGAGGAGGTGTTCATCAAGTCGAAGGTCGGCATCCTCAAGGCGGCGGTATTCGGGGCCGACGAGACGGCCAAAGCCAGGGAACCGGCGACGGCCTGACCGGTCAACGCTCGAGCTTGGCGACCTTGGTGACCACCGTCTTGGCTTCGGCCGCACTGAGTCCCAGTGCGGCAAGGACCAGGCGCGCGAAAGCTCGTTCGGCATGATCGCCATGACGCCCGTCGAGGATCTCCCGGATGAGCGCGAAGGCTCCACCGATCACCGTCGTCAGCAACACCTCGACATCGGCGACATCGAAACGGCCGCTGGCGATCCCGCGCTCCACGGCCACCCGGGCATGAGGATGGACGGCCGCGCCGAACAACGCCTCGGAGTGGCCGATGTTGACGATCAGCCGGGCGAAATCGGGTTCGGCATAGGCCAACCGGATCACCCGGAGATTGGCAAGGGCCACGACCTCCGCCGGATCGGTCGTGTCGTCGACATTGCTGATCGTGGCCGACGCCAGATCGGAGAGGCTCTCGGTGATGACCGCTTCGAGGAACTCTTCCTTGGACGGGAAGTAGTTGTAGAACGAGCCCAGCGCGATGTCGGCCTGCTCGGTGATCTCTTGGATGCGCAGTCCGGGAACGCCTTTCGCGGCGATCAGAGTCCGGCCGGCATCGAGCAGTTGCCGGCGGGTTCGTTCGCGCTGGCGTTCGGTCCGCGTCGCGGGCTTTTCGTGTGGCGGCACACCGTGATTCTTCAACATGAATGAATTTTCATACTTGATAGTGCGTTCATCGAGCGTTATGTTAGCGAAGGTTGGGCCGGTTGACGATGAGGATGGATTGCAGTGAGTTCGCAGTTGGCTGTACACGCTCCAGAGACCGATCTGCTGATACCACTGCCCGGACCGGATGAGCACTGGGATCCGCATCTGATCCACACGCATTACTTCGGCTTCTCGGTGCCCGAGGCTGCGATCGGAGCGTTCCTCTATATCCGCTATCAGCCGGCCTTCCCGCTGTCGCAAGGCGGCGTGTGCGTGTTCCAGGGCAACGACAACGTCGAACTCACCGACATCGCGTTCCACGACTACGAGATCACGATGCCGTGGCCGACGGTGGAAGGGAACACGATCACGACGGACAACGGTCTGTCGATCGAATTCGTCGAGCCGGGTAAGACGGCCCGCTTGCGGTATCGCGCTGTCGACGACCGCATGTCGTTCGATCTGGTGGCCGACGCGGTGACCCCCCTGCTGGCCCGCGGGCATGTCATGCCGGGCGAGGACGCGCACCACGACCAGTCCCGGCAGCCCGGCGGCAGTGAGCAGTTCATGCATGTCACCGGGCGGTTGCAGCTCGATGGCACCGGCTACGACGTCGACTGCTTCGCGCCGCGAGACCGGTCCTGGCGTCAGATCCGGGTGGAACGGCGCGGCGCGGTTCCCAGCCCGCCCGTCGGGTGGTCGCCCATGTACTTCGGGCCCGACCTGGTCTTCAACCAGATCAGCTTCGAACCGCTCGACACCGATCCGCGCTGGGCGGGCCTCTACGAGGTGGGCGATCGCCCGTCGCACCACTTCGCCTGGGTGCAACGGGGCGAGGAAACTCGAGCCGTCACCTCGGTGCGCCGAGACGTGCTCGAGTATCACCCCACCATCCACCTGGCCACCCGCCAGGAGATCACCGCCCAAGACGAGCACGGCGACACCTACCGCTTCCACGGTGAGGCGATCGCCTCCGCGGTACTTCCCGCGTGGCCCAATGTCTCGTTCCACGACAGCGTCTATCGCTGGGAGGACGACCACGGGCGCGTCACCCACGCCACATACCAGGAGATCTGGTTCGACACCTACCAGCGGGCGATGCTCGGCCACCGCCTGCTACCGACACCGACGGCATGAGAGGGATTTCACGATGGCGTTGAAGAACGAGATCGACACCGAGGACGCGTCGCGGCGACTTGCATCCTGGATCGAGTCGAAAATCACTGGAGCTCAGCAGGTTCGAGTGACCGACCTAGACGTGCCCGCCTCGGCCGGCCTGTCCAACGAGACGGTGCTCTTCACCGCCTCCTGGGACCAGGACGGGCAGCCCCACACCAGGAAGATGGTGGCCCGGGTGCAACCCGCCGGGCAGGGTGTGTTCGCGTCGTACGACCTGGGTAAGGAAGCCACCGTCATCAGCGCGCTGGGGTCGGTCGGGGTACCGGTACCCGAGGTGTACTTCTTCGAAGAGGATCCCGCAGTGTTCGGCTCGCCGTTCCTGGTGATGCAGCGCGTCGACGGCCGGGTGCCGTCGGACGATCCGCCGTTCACCGCGGGCGGTTGGGTCCTCGACCTGACACCCGAACAGCGAACCACGATGTGGCACAACAGTCTTGCGGCGTTGGCACAGATCCATGCCGCTGACTGGCGGGCGCTCGGTCTGGACTTCTTGGACACCGATGCCAACGGCAGAGGAGTCCACGCGCAGATCGCCAATTGGCGGGACTCGTTCACGTGGGGCGCGGAGGGCGAAGCGAACCCGACGATCGAGCACGCGCTGGAGTGGCTCGCCGACAACGTTCCCACCGCACCGTCGGCGACGGTATTGAACTGGGGTGACGCCCGCGTCGGCAACATCATCTTCGGCGACGATCTGTCCGCCGCGGCGATTCTCGACTGGGAGATGGTGACCCTGGGCAGCCGTGAACTCGACCTCGGCTGGTGGCTGTTCCTGATGCGCCACCACACCGAGGGGATCGGACTGCCGCTGCCGGAAGGGATTCCGGACCGGGATGAGACCCTCGCGTACTACGCCTCGATCACCGGCCACACTCCGGTCGACATCGATTACTTCGAGATCCTGGCCGCCACCAAGCTGTCGATCATCATGGTGCGGGCCGCGCACATGATGATCGCGATGGGCCTGATGCCCCCGGATTCGCCGATGGCACTGAACAATCCGGCCAGCCAGCTCTTGGCCAAGCTGCTCGGCCTCTCGGCCCTGGCAGGGGAGACCGCGACGTTCATCGGCAACCGTTGAGCAGCCCGTGCTGACCGACAGTCCTTCCAGTCGAACGGGTTCGGTCGCGCACGATGCCGAAGCCCGGCGCGGCGCGGTGTCGCTGTGGGCGCTGTTGGGGGTGGCGTGGATCCTCTTCGTCGGGCAGGCCTGGACCCGATGGATCCTGTCCGACACGCAGTTCGGGCCGGCACCCATCCAGGGGCCGGACACCTTTGACGGCACCGCACTGCTCGTACTGCGCATCATCGAGGTCGTCAGCCTGCTGATCGCCGGCGCAACCATCTGGGTGTTTCTCGTCAAGCCGTTGATCGTGCAGCGCCGGCTGACGCTGGACGGGATGATCGTCATCGGTTCGCTGCTGGCCTCGGGAATCGACCCGCTGATCAACTACTTCCACTACACGTTCGCCTGGAATGCCCACGCGCTCAACGCCGGATCGTGGCTGGCGTTCTTCCCGCTACACCAGGGGCCGACGCGGTACGCCGAGGGGCTGGCCTGGTTCGTGCCTCAGTATCTGTACCTGGGTATCGGGTTGGCCGCCATCGAGTGCCGCATCATCCTCGCGCTGCGTCGGCGTTACCCAGGCATCGCCAACATCCGCTCATTCGGCCTTGCATTCGTGGCCATCCTCGGTGTCGACGTCGTGATCGAGCAGGTGTTCATCCGCACCCGGGTGTACGCGTTCCCCCGAACATGGGAGGCCTTCACCCTGTTCGCGGGCACGCCCTATCAGTTCCCGGTCTACGAGAGCCTCTTCGTGGCGATCTACGCCGCCGGTTTCACCTACCTGCGGATGTCGGCGCACGATAGTGCCGATGGCACTGCGTTCCTTCACCGCGGGATCCAGCGCTGGCCCAGCCAGTTTCGGACACCGGTGAAACTTCTGGCCGTCATCGGGTTCTGCGCGGTATGGGCAGCCCTCGCCTATTTCATCCCCTGGAGCTGGATGTCGGTCAACCCGGACTCGATCATCACTCCGCCGTCCTACATGCTTCCCGGTCCCGTAACGCCATAACTGTCGAGGAGAAGTGCACCCCGTGTCATCGCAAACCCAAACCCAACCTCTGCCCAAGGAAGCCGATTACGTCATCGTCGGTGCGGGACACAACGGACTGACGGCGGCCTGCTATCTGGCCCGTGCGGGCCACAGCGTCGCCGTCGTCGAGGCGTCGCCGACCGTCGGCGGCATGACGTCGACGAACGCCACCCTGCCCAGCGCGCCCGGCCACTTCTTCAACGAGGGCGCCATCCAGCTGACCGGAATCTTCCGGCTGTCCGGTGTCGCCGAGGACCTCGAGCTCCACAAGTACGGGTTGCGCCAGATCTCGGTGGACCCGGCCCACGTCCAATTGGCCCCCGACGGAAGCTCATTGGCGATCTGGAAAGACGCCAGCCGCACCGCCGACGAGCTGCGGCGTTTCTCACCCAAGGATGCGCGGGCGTGGCTGGATCTGGCCAATGCCCTGGACCCCGCGATGGACGTGGTGGTCGCCTACATGAAGTCGCATCCGCTGCGGCCCTGGAATGCCGAGATGGGCAAGGCTTTTGCCCGGGCGGCGCGTCACCCCAAGCGGCTGTGGTCGCTGCGCAACATGGCCACCGCGTCGCACACCGAGTTTCTGGAAGAGACCTTCGAGTCAGAACTGCCCAAGGGAGCGCTGGCGGCGATGGCGGCCTTCTCCCAGATGCGCCTGGACATGACAGCGTGGGCGATGATCTATCTGGGTGTGGTGCAAAAGGTGGCGAACGCGATGCCGGTCGGCGGCACGGGTGCGTTGCCGGCGGCACTGCACCGCTGTCTGCTCGCGCTCGGTGGAACGGTCCACACCGATTGCCGGGTCCATGAATTCGTCATGGCCGGTGACCGCGTTACCGGGATCGAGCTCGACACCGGGCAGGTCGTCAAGGCCCGCAAGGCCGTCATCGCCACGTGCAATCCGGTCATCACACTCAATGAGCTTCTGCCAGAAGGTGTCTTGGACAGCAAGCTGTCCGCACGGGCCAAGGACATCCCGATCCGCAAGACGCACGCCACCTCGCTGAAGATCAACGTCGCCATCGACGGCGAGGTCTCGATGCAGCGCCACGAGAAGTGGCGGGGCAACGATCTCGACCTGCGCAAGTACCTGGTCGCGTGGCACACCCTCGAGGAGCAGGACGCCGGGTGGAACTCTCTGGTCCGCGGTGAATGGCCGGATCCGGTCCCGGTGAGCTGTGCGATCATCCCGTCAGCGGTCGATCCGTCGCAGGCGCCGGCGGGCAAGAGCAACCTGTGGCTGTGGTCGGGCGTGATTCCGGTGACGCCACGCGAACCGTGGGAGGACGTGCGCGACAAGATCGGCGACTCGGTATTGCGTGACAGTGCGATCTATTACGAGGGACTCGACAGTCTCGAGATCGACCGGGCAGTGTTGGGCGGCCCGGATATCGAGGAGCGCTTCAACGCGCCCGCCGGCAACGTCTACCACGTCGATCCGTTGATCACCCGCTTCGGGCCACTGAAGCCTGCTGCGGGCCTGGGTGCCTACCGCACTCCCGTGAAGGGTCTGTACCTGAGTGGCGCGGGCACTCACCCGGTCGGGGGAGTGTGCGCGTTGCCAGGAAAGCTGGCTGCGCAGACCGCACTTCGCGATCACGCCAAGGGCTGACGCACCTTAGGTACCCGGCCTGGCCGCCAGGCCAAGGGCGCCCACGGCGGGAGCATCCGGGTGACGAGCAGGCCGCCGAGAACCAGCCCCACGCAGGCACCGCCGCCCACCGCGCTTGCCCGCTTGGCGGTCTTGCGTGCCTTCATATCGACTCCTTCACGGGCCGCGATGTGTCTGCGGCGTGCTGCTGCAAGTCGCGGGTTCGGGCGTAGATCCACCGAGCCATGGCGTCTAGCAACACCATTCCGATCGCGCACGATGCCAGCGCGCCACCCCAGGTCACCCATGCCGGGGCTCCCGGGGTGTGCAGCGCGTTGTAGACGGGCAATCCGACGGCTGCGCTACAGGCCGTGTCCGTGACGAGCGGCAGAAAGATGACCAGCGGTGCGCGCCAGCCGCGGAAGTAATTCGGCGCGGCAAACAGGATGGCGGCGGTCAGGATCGGCCCGGTGGTGTTGATGAACAACCAGTAGAGCGGGAAGCCGCCGATCGACATCGGGACGTCACCGTAGGCGAAGTAGGTGTAGAGCCGAAAGTGCAATAATGGCACCTCGATCAGCAGGTCGGCGACGAAGGTGATGGCGATGCCGGTCCAGAACGCCTTCGGCGTGAACTTCAGCTTTCGCAGTTCGGCAAGCAGCACGTAGGCGATGCCGCCGAAGAAGATGATGTAGGTGGGCAGGCCCCAGTGCGGGATCGGCCCCATGGTCTCGAAGATCACGTGTTGGCCGGGGCGCGGGTGATGGACCAGCCCGAGGATGTCGTCGAGTGGTTCGTTGAGCAGCGCGATGCCACCGCCGGCGAGCAAGATGAGTGCCAGCGGCGAACCGGTTCGGCGCCACTCTCGTACGGCGTAGATCACGAAGCCGGCGACGACGAGCCACAGTGTCACTTCCGCCGCGATCTGCGGTACGCGCGGAAAGATCATGTCCGGTGGGACCGGGATGTTGAACTGCTCAGTGGCGAAGAGCATGGCTCACCCGCGCCGCAGAGCCGTGAGCAGTTCGCGGGCCGCGCGCTCACCGGCGGTCGTCGCGGTGTTGACGTTGCCCGAGGAGTTGTACGAACCGGCAAGGTGGATGCGGCTATTCAGATCTCTGGCGGCGTGAAAGCGGCCGAGCTTCTTGTAAAGGCCGGGATGGCTGTACACCAGGACCGGATACCAGCGGTTGACGCGAGTGAACTCGATATCGGTGCCCAGCCCCGGTAGCGCCTTCTCCGCTTCGCGCAGCGCGTCGGTGACGATCTCCTCATCGCTGGCGTCCATGTGGTCGATCGCCCACTGGTTCATCATGAAGAGCGAGACCAGTCCCTTCCCGTCGGGAGCGCGACCGGGAACCTTGTTGTGCTCGAGGATGATTGCGAACAGGCCTTCGGAGACCGGTCGGGGCACCACGATGAAGGACGCCGTGCAATCGGGAACTCGATTGAGCGCCAGATTGATCGACATGGTGGACGTGTAGTTGAGTTGGCGCAGGAAGTCCGCTCGGTCGGGGTCGAGCTGGGGGACGAGATCGGGGACCTCGTTGCCCATGCTGGAGACGATCGCGCCGGCACCGGTTTCGGTGTGGACTCCGCGCGCGTCCTCGTAGGTGATGGTGACCCCGTCGTCGTCCTCGACGACCGTGTGGACCCGGGTGTTCAGCCGGACGTCGGACAGCTTGTCCGCCAGACGTTGTGGGAATGAGGAATAGCCGTCCCGAAACGCGAACAGTCTGGTGCCGAGCACCTTCTGCCACAGGAAGAAGAACTCGACGACCGAGATGACGTCGCCTGGAACTCCCGCGCCCCCTCGCACGGTCGGCTCGATCAGGTAGTCGTAAAGTTCGCCGTCCAGGCCGCGGCGGCGGCAGTAGTCCTCGGGGGTTTCGACGTCGTAGTCGGCCGCGATCGAAAGATCCTCGTAGCTGAGCAATTTCCGCAGCCTGAACGAGTCCAGGGCAAGCTTGGCGACCTTGATCTTGGAGCGCAGCGACAGCAGCTTGGTACGTGCGGCGTCGAAGATGAGGCGGTTGGACCGCATCAGATGGAGCTCATTGCCTCGCATGAACCCCATCAGCGAGTTCGCTGGCACCAGGTCATTGGTCATGCCGATATCGCGGACCAGACCCATCACGCTGTCGTAGGCCTCGGGCAGGATCGTCGTGCCTGCCTCCATTAGGAAGCCGTCACGTCTGACCGACAACAGCTGCCCGCCAACGCGGTCGCGGGATTCAAAGACCACCACATCGCGACCGGCCTCGCGCAGTCGCCATGCGGCGGCCAGTCCAGAGGGGCCGGCGCCGATCACGAATATCGTCGAACGATCGTTCACGGTTTGACTGTATAGGGAATTCCCTGCCACTCTGGCGGTTTCGCCGAAGCTGTAGCTGTTGAGCACAAGTGCGAGTGATTGTGTCGGTAACGACAGGCTCGCGGAGCTGACTAGGGCTTGACCACCACGTCGAGGACGACCAGCGCCGCGAACACCACGAGCACGTAACCCTCGAACAGCACGCGCAATGCGGTCGGAGCGATCCGCACATCCATGAAATGCAGGCCGATCAGCCGCACCTTGAACAGCGCGATCCCGATGATCGCGATCGCCGCGGCCCCGGCGAAATCGGCGCTCTGCTCGATACCGACCACAAACGATCCGAAGGTCAACGCCAGCAGCACAACCCAGACCAAGGTCAACCGACGCGTGGCAGTCATCGTCACCTCACCAAGTAGAACAGTGCGAACAGAACCACCCAGAGCAGATCCACCATGTGCCAGAAGATTCCACCGGTCTCGCACAGCCGTCGTTGTGGTGCTTCGAGTGCGGGACGCCGGGTGAGGAAGACCAGCCGGCCCAGGATCGCCATGCCGATCAGGACATGCATCAGATGGATGCCGGTGAACACGAAGTAGTACGAGAAGTATTCACCGCTACCGACACCCTTGCCGGCGCTGAACAATTGGGTCCACTCGATCGCTTTGACACCCACGAATCCGGCGCCGCATCCGATCGCGGCGGTGAACAGGCGGGTGGCGTCCCGGTGTGCGCCACCGAGCACCCGCTGGACGCCGATCGCGACGAGCAACGAACTGGTCAGCAGCAGAACGGTGTTCACCGTTCCCAGGGCGACGTGGAGATCGGCGTGCCCCGCGGCGAAGGATTGTGGATTCTTTCCCCGTGAGTACATGAAGGTCGCGAAGAACAGCGCGAATACCGTCATGTCGCCGAGGACGAAGACCCAGATGCCTTCCTCGCCCGGAATCCGGCGCTCGGTCGCGTTGGTGGGCTTGACGTCGTCGTCGAGCACTGTCACGACGCCAATACGCCTTCTGCCGTGCGGGATTCGTCCTCACTCGATGCGGTGACCCACAGCTGCCACGACATCACCAGGAACCACACCCCGAAGAACACCGCAACCAGCCAGAAAGCCAGCAGCCCGTTCCACGCGAAGACGCCGTCCTTGAAGAGCACCACCAGCCCACCGGCGGCGAAGATGAAGGCGCACCATACGTTGAAGTAGCCCAGCCACCGCGGCCAGACGGCGGTCTTGGCACCGAAGATCGCGAACCCGATCACCACACACTGGATGGTGGCGGCCGGCCAGTTCATCACGAACGGGAGCCAGCCCAGATCATTGAGCGCCTGGGTGATCTCGGGATTGCGTTCCGGGCGGTAGGACGCGGCGGCGAACGCGAACGTCGGCATCAGAATCGCCACGACCGCCAGCCCGGTGCCCACGAGCTGGGTGTAGGCGAGCGCCGAATACCTGGTGCCCTCCATCTGCCGAATGCGGACCGCCATCAGCGCACCGAAGGGTGCCTGTAATCCCGCTGCTGCCAACATGATCACCAGGCCGACGCGCTTGAGGCCGGTGTTGGTCGACCAGAACTGCGCCACCTGATCCGCGGTCCGCAGCGGCGACATCGGCGGCAGCAGGCCGATCATGATGATCGACGGGAACAGCAAGAGCACGAACGCCGCACCACAGATCGCCATGGTGCGCTGGATCTCGCGCGTCATCGGCCCGGGAAGGGATCGTTGGGCCCGCTCGTGTACGGGTTCGCGGTGACCGCGGCGCGCCGGCGTTCCCGGCGTAGCCGGTCTTTCAGTGCCCCGAGACGCCCGCCCTGATCTTCCAGCCGGAATTGCTTGAGCATTGTGCGCGCGGCGTTTTGGCCGGGCATCCCGCTGATCCCGGCGACCGGGTGGGTGCCCGATCCGGTCAGGAAGAGCCCTTCCACCGGTGTGCGGTAGCCGGCGAATCCGCTTACCGGCTTGTTGGGCCCGAACCGGCTGATGGTCGGATCGACGTGGTAGACCGAACCGTCGATGGCCCAGAACCGCTCTTCGATATCGGGCAGCACCAGCGGCCGCACCGCGACCTGGAGGTCCTCGACACCCTTGTAGTACTGGTCGGCATCTTTGATGATGCTGTCGGTGATCTTCTTGCGCGCCACATCCCAGCCCTCTTCGGGGAACGACGGGGTCAGGCCCGTCCAGAACCACCACAGATCCTTGCCGGGCGGCGACATCGACGGATCGAAAGCATTGGTGACCTGCGCCAAGCCGGGGATCGCATCGGGTACCTGACCGCGCACACAGGCTTTCGCGGCTTCCTTGGCCTGCTCGTAGGTGTGGTAGCAGTTGCATGCCAGCCGGAGGTCGATGCCGTCGCCACGCCATTTTTCGTGCTTGGACATGTCGACCCGACCAGACAGTGCGACATTGACTTTCGCGTCGGCGATACCGCGCTTTTTGGTCGGGATGTGATCGGCGGCGACCTGCTTCTTGTGTTCGAGAATGCCGCGGGGGAGTAGCCGGGTCAGCGTGGTCTTGGGGCTGCAGGCGGTCAAAACCCCTCGGCGGGCGCGGATCTCGGTGCCGCCGCGGACCCGGACACCGACGCAACGGTTGGACTCGACGATGAGTTCTTCCACCGGCGAGCTGGTGATGATGTCACCGCCGTTGTCCTTGATGACCCCGATCAGCGCCTTGGGCAGTGAACCGGTGCCGCCGTGGAACATGGCGACGCCATATTTGGACAGTACGCCGAGGTAGATCAGCGACCACCCGGACAGGTCGGCGTCGAAGGGCATGAACGGCAGCGACGTCAGCAACGGCGCCCGGATCATGTCGTGCTCGAAGCTCTCCTCGACCGCTTCGGTCTGCGAACTCGCCATCCAGCGCCCGATCGCGCTGAGTTGCTTGCGATTCTTCGCAACGCCCTTGGCGGCCTTCAGGATTGCCGAGATGTCGGGTGTCACGACGTTGGTCTGCATCATGGGCAGGCCGATTTCGACGGCGGCGTCGATCACTTCGTAGAGTTCCAGGAGCGCACGAGCATCCTTGCGGGAGAAGTGCTCCAGCTCGGATGCCGTCTTACGCGGGTCGCGCCAGAGTCCCAGGGAGCTGCCGTCGGCGGCCAGCTGGAAGTGGGCGGGATCGATGACGGTCTGGCGCAGGCCGTAACGCGTCGACAGCTCGAGGTCGTCGTTGATGGTCGTGGTGCGAAACAGCGACGCCTGGATCGAGGCTTCGTTGATCGTGTATTCCGGAGCTTCCGGTGCGAAGGAGTTCGTCGACGTCATACCGCCGGCGGTGGCAGCGGCCTCCACGACGAGGACGTTCAGCCCAGCCTTGGCCAGGTAGGCCGCCGCGACTAGGCCGTTGTGCCCGGAGCCGACGACGACGACATCGGCTTCACGCGGGGGCTGGGCATTCTGGGACATGACAAAACCTCATCGAAAGTAGGGGTGGTGGGTGGAAAAGCGATGGGCCGGAACCGGTTTGCACTCGGACCCGGCCCACCGCTTCCGAGGGTTAGCGGGAGGCGGCCGGCTGGCGGTTCTGCTGGCTGCCGTTCATGATGATGGTCGGGCCGACCACGAGGGCCTGAGCGGGATCCTCCGGGTCGACGGCGATCCCGTCGCCGGGCTTGACGCCACCTTCCTCGCACATCTTGCGCCACAGCTCTTGGCGGCCCTTGCGGGTCGGGATGAACTTGCCGTAGGCGAAGACCCGCCAGAACGTCCACTTGGGGGCGGGCAGCGAATTCGGCCGTCCCACAAGGCGATGCAGCAGGAACATCCAGCCCACCATCATCGCCATCATGAGGGCGGCGCCCAGCCAGCGGACCGCGGTCGGCAGCGTGGAGTTGTGGATCAGGATGTGCGGGAAGCCCACACCGAAGTAGGCGACCATCATGCCGAACGGAGCCACCAGCAGCAGCAAGAGCTTCTGGGCGCCCTTGAGTCTCGGGACCGCGAAGGCGAGGATGGCGCCGATCGTGACAAACGAACCGCCGTTGATGAAGCCCCACCAGTACGGGAAGTTCAGGAAGCTGAACGGCTGCACCCCGTAGTAGACGTAGGTGCCCAGGTTGATACCCGCAGTCTCCATGACGGCATCAGTGACGATGCCCATCCCCAGCAGCATCACGAAGTGGCTCGCGTGGGCGCCGTTGCGGATCACGAAGTAGCAGAAGTACGCCTCGAGTCCCAGGAACGCCATGTAGCACGGCGGGATCAGGAGGGGCACGGTGATGCCGAAGTTGGTGAAAGCGGGGATCAGGTTGTTGGCCCAGTGCAGATGGCCGAGCAAGTCGAGCATCGGCTCGAGCAGGCTGCAGATCAGGCCACTGGCGAGCACGATCAGCGGGACGTAGTTGCGGCTGCGCACCGCGGCCCGGATCGCCCAGGGGAGTGCCACGACCACCGCCAGGGCGCCGGCGATGAGGAAGAAAGCGATCTCCGCGGTCAGGCTGACACTGAAAGCTCCGGGGGCCGGCTGGATGTTAGGCGGCCAGCCCTGCCCCTGGACCAGGGGGGACCAATTCAGGCTCAAGGTGGGACTCATCGATTCGGCCTCTCCTTATGATCGTGTGCCCGCAAGCCCGCTTCAACTGCGGTTTCTCCGCGGCAACCGGCGCGATGCCGCCATCTGGCGACTGTGGACCAGCTCACACTAACATCGTGTCTAGACATTGTGTATACCCTGTTTGAAATTGGATTAAATTTGTTGCACGTGCCGTCTGAGGCGGTGCGCGGCGACGGTAAGGTGGCTGCGATGACCGAGGCGACGCGTCGACCGAGATCGGTTGACCTCAACGGGGTGCCGCCGGTCGATGCCATCTACGCGGCGACGGCGCGACTGATGGAACGTGAGCCGTTCGCCGATATCAGCGTGGCGCAGATCCTCACCGAGGCGAACGTCTCGCGGGCAACGTTCTACTTCTACTTCTCGTCGAAGTTCTCGGTGCTCTCCGGCCTGCTCGAGGCGGCGATGGAGGACATCTTCGGGACGGTGCAGCCGTTCTTGGAGCGCTCGCCCGACGATCCGCCGGCACTGGCGTTGGAGCGCAGTATCCGAGCGGTGACCCATGCGTGGCACCGGCATCGGGCGGTGCTGCAGGCGGCCAACCAGCATTGGCACAGCGAGCGGCCGCTGCGTTCGCTCTGGCTCGCGGTTGTGGAGCGCTTCGTCGCCGCCGGTGCCGTCGAGATCGATCGGGAGCGCGAGGCCGGGTTGATCACCTCGGACCTGCCGAGCCGGACGCTGGCCGCCACGCTGTTCTGGAGTACCGAGCGGGTGCTGCACATCGCCGGTATGGGGGTGGATCCCGAGCTCACCGACGAGGAAGCCATGGTGGGCCCACTCGTGGCGATGTGGAACGGCACGCTCTACGGCAACTGAGTTCAGCGGGGTGCGACGCTAGCCATGGCCAGCGATGTCATCACAAAACGTTCGATCATCGCGCGCTCGTCGTCCTGAGGGATGTTGCGGCGCAAGATGATCGACGCATAAACGGTGTGCAGCCAATCTGAGAGATCGCGGTTCGACAAGTCGTCACGAAGCAGGTGCCGGGCGCGCCCGACGTCCAGCCAAGGCTGCCAGAACCGCAGACCGCGCTCGACCAATTCGGGCGACCACAGCGCCTCGTGCGCGGTGATCGGGCTGCCGTCGCCGAGCAGTTCCGACAATTCCGGGTCGTTGCGCAGCGTCTCGATGATCTGGACGGACAACTCGACGAACGACTCGGTGAAACTCCCGTCGGGCACGCTCGCGCCGGGCGTCGCGGCATCGGCGATCTCGACGATCCGCTCGATGGCGGCGGCAAGCACCAACTCGCGGCGATCGAAGAACACCTTGTAGACCATCTGCCGGCTGTAGCCGGCGCCTCGGGCCACGTCCGTCATCGTCACCGCACGTACTCCGTTGGCGCGGAACAAGTCCCGGGCAGCGTCGAGTATGCGTTGCCGCGCTGCGGCCCGCGGTGTGGTTGACATCTGGTCAGGCATGTAGTCATTATCACCCATACGGTTACAAATGACCTAGTTTGTCTACTGGAGGTTTAGATGTCCTTGACCACCGGCCGCGGTGACGCAGTCGCCGAGGAGCGAGCGTTAAAGCCACCGCCGCTCGGGCGGCAAGGGCCCGCGACGTTCCTGGCGTTCATCGGCGTCGTGTGGTTTGTGATCTGCGTGGAAGTCATTGTGCGATGGGTGACTTCGGGCGAGGAGTTCACCCCGGCGCCGCGAATCGGGCCCGATGTCATGGAGGACTGGCGGCTGATCGCGTTGCGGATCTTCGAGGCGATCAGCCTGGCGGTGATGGTGGCCTTCATCTGGTACTGCGTCGTGAAGCCGATTCGTCAGACCGGCAAGATGGGCTTGGACGGCAAGTTCGTCATCGGCGGCATCATCTGCTTCGTCGCGGATGCCTTCCTCAATGTGCAGCAGTATCTGTTCGCGTGGAACAGTGCGAATGTCAATCGCGGCGTCTGGGTCCGATTCCTCCCGTTCCACAATCCGGATGCGCCGAGTCGCTATGCGGAGTCCCTGATCTGGGGCCCGCCGATGTACATCTACTTCTGCGCCGGGGTGGCCATCGTGGCCTGCCATGAAGCGCAGCGGGTGCGGCGTCGGTGGCCGGCCATGTCCAAGTTCCGGCTGTTTGTCTTTATCTTCATTTTCGAATTCATCTTCGATTTCGTGGTGGAGAACGTGGTGATCAGGACCACTCACGCGTACGCATTCGCGAAAACCTATGAGCCCCTGACGTTGTGGGCGGGTGAGGTCCACCAGTTCCCGATCTACGAGTCGGTCCTCGTTGCCTTCGTGGGATGCGTATTCACCTGGGCGCGGATGGAGGCCGAGGAGCGGCCGGCGGGGGAGTCGCCCATCGAGCTCGGGGCCGAGCGGTGGCGCCCGTCGCTTCGTGGTCACGTCCGGAACTTCGCGGTCCTCGGATTCTGCATGGTCACATTGGTATTCGTGTACCACCTGCCGTTCAACTGGCTAGGGCTGATCGGAACGTCGTATGCCAATCTGCCCAGCTATCTGCTGGCCGGCTGATCGGAGGACGTGATGGCACCGGTAACGACGCTGGGAATCGATACGTCCGTCTGGCCGACCGGTCAATGGATCGCCACTGCGCTCACGTTCGCCCTGGCGGCCATGGTGGTGGTGTGGGTTGTGCGGCTGTGCCGCCGGGAATCGATCGTCTGGCCGCTGTTCGTTCTGGTCAGCGGGACGCTCACCTGTTTGATGGAACCTCTCTTCGATCACCTGTACGGCTTGTGGTTCCGTGAACAGGGCCAGTGGCACCTCTACACGACATTCGGTAGCCACCAACCGATCTGGGTGCCCGCGGCGTATCTGGCTTTCTACGGTGGCGCCAGCGTGTTCATCGCCAGGACCATTGCGCGCCGCCCGGCGATCCGCACGGTGTGGACGATGTACGGGTTCATCGTGGTGATGGCGATCGCAGCAGAGATGACTTACGTCAGCGTGCTGAAAGTCTACGAGTACCAGGACAGCCAGCCGTTCGTCGTGCTCGGCTACCCGATCTTCCTCGGCTTCACCAACGCGATGTCGGCGCTCGTCAGCGGGATCGTGATCTACCGGCTGGCGCCACACCTGCGTGGAATTGCGTACCTCTCCCTGATCCCGATCGTGCCGATGGCGTTCGCGGCCGGACTGTTCGGCACCGGGATCCTGTATCTGTCGGTGCGCCATTCGGTCGACAATCCGCCGATGGTGCTCGTCCATCTGGCCGCGTTGACGGTGGTCGCCGGCATCGCCAGCACCGTCGGGCTGTTGGGCAGAGTGCTCGTGGAGCCGAAGGTGCCCGCCGAAGCTGTCGTTGTCGACAAGAAGTTCGAGTAACCCACGCGATAACTACAGGCTCGCAGCTCTGCCGAGTACCGGCGGAGGCCGCCACCAGCGGTTCTTCCGCGTTGGACGCAACTGACCGTCCCATCCTCTCGCAATCAAGGCCGCGAATGTGCGGTTGAGAGTGTCTGCGTCGCTGTCCTCTTTGATAACCCGGATGACATCCCAACCCAGTTGCGCGACCTTGGGCATCAGTCGTTGATCCTTGACGTACTGCACGCGATTGGTTCGGTGCTGATCGCCGTCGTACTCGGAGGCGACTTTGAATTCCTCCCAGCCCATATCGAGGGTGCGTAAGACCTCCCAGCCCCGTTTGAACACAGCGACCTGCGTAACAGGCCGCGGAAATCCAGCGTCGAGATACAGCAGCCGCAACCGCGTCTCCTGCGGAGAGGCGGCGCCCCCGTCGACTATGGGGAGCAATTCGAGCAACTGGCGCGTACCCCGAGCGCCCTTGTACCGCCTCGCAAGCCCAAGCACGTCATCGTTGGAGAAGCTCGTCGCGCGCTTGAGTGCGTCGAGTCGAACGAGTGCCTCGAGCCGCGGAAGGTGTCGACCGAGGTCGTATGCGGTTCGGGCGGCCGTGGTGACTGCAATGCATTGACGCGTGGTCATCTCATCTGGCTCCAGGCGTTCGGCGCGAGCGATGATCCCTTTCGGTGGCCTGGTGTTATTCCAGATCAGCTCGACGACAAGGTCGTCGTCAACCCAGGAAGCGCCGTGCAGCGCCGACGCGGCAATCCCGGCGACTACGCCTCTGCGACCAGAACGCAGCCACGCCCCGTCGATGACATCCACTAGATCTGGCGAATATCCTTTGGGCACATAGACATCGCGGTGCATGCGCACATACCGGTGGCGCAGTTCGTATTCGGTCACGGCTCGCGTCTGCCGGGCCTGACTGCCGACGATGAGCTTCCTCATGGCGGAATGCTGACAGCAGCGGCCGACAGATTTCGCCGAGGCTGTAGCTAGCGTGCAAAAGTGCGAGTGGACGTATCCATGACTACAGGCTCGCGGGGGGTCGCGACTCAGGGCATTGTGTAGCCGCCGCTGACCGAGATCAGCTGGCCGGTCACCTGGCCGGCGGCAACCGGTGAGGCGAAGAACAACACGGCGTTGCCGACATCGTGGGCGGTGGTGAGCTGACGCGTCGGGGTGTCCTTGAGCATGAACTCGATCTGTTTGGGGTTGAACACCTCGTCCTGGCCGACGGACCACAGGCTGGCCGCCCCGACGGCATCGGGGCTCTCCGGGACCACCAGGCCGGGGCAGACGATATTCGAGCGGATGCCGTGCCGGCCGTGCTCGCGTGCCGCGGTGCGGGCCAGTGCCACCATCGCCGCCTTCGACGCGCCGTACACCCCCTGGCGGATCTGCCCGAAGGCCGCGTCGCTGGCGATGAACACGATCGACCCGCCGCCGCCCTCCTTCATCGGTCCGATCGCGGCCTGGGTCGCGGCGATCGCCGAGAACAGGTTGATCTCGATGGTGCGCTGCCACTTGTCGCGGTCGGTGTCGGTCGCGATGAACCCCGGCACACTCCATCCCGCGTTGTTGACCAGCACATCGATCCCGCCCCAGTGCTTGACCGCGGTGCCTACGGCGACCTCGCCGCCTTCCGGCGTGGTCAGATCGGCGATCGCGAGTTCGACGGCGGCCGCCCCCGCCTCCAGCGCTTCAGCCTTGACCTTCTCGGCCTGCGGTTCGTCGATGTCGTTCAACACAATCCGCGCACCCTCGGCGGCGAATCGGTGCACGATGCCGCGCCCGATGTTGGACGCGCCGCCGGTGATCACGACGCGGGCGTCGGCCAGTCCCAGATCCACGTTGACCCTTCCTGGTCGGGGCGCACTTGAGGCCACCCCAGCGATTGGTTTAACCTAGATTAGAAATTACGATTAGATTTGTCCATATCCGGCTTTCGAGGAGACCCAGATGAGCGTCACAACGTCGCTCGACGGTCACGTCGGGTGGATCACCCTGGATCGCCCGGACCGGATGAACGCGATCACCGTCGGCCTGGCGAGTGCACTGCGCGACGCCATCGAATCCCTGGGCGCTGATCCTGCGGTCAATGTGATCGTGATCCGGGGCAGCGGCGGAAACTTCTGCGCCGGCGGCGACTTCGAAGAGGTCGAACGACTACGCGCCGAGGGTCCCGCCGCACTGGCCGAATTGTTCGCGGCCTTTCGTCAAGCGTGTGACGCGATCGCCGGTGTCGAGATCCCTGTCGTCGTCGCGGTCGAGGGGTCTGCGGCGGCGGGTGGCTTCGAGCTCATGCAGGCCGCCGACATCGTCCTGGTCAGTGAGACGGCCAAGATCGCCGACAACCACGTCAAGTTCGGCATGGTCCCCGGCGGGGGCGGCACCGCCCGGCTGCCACGCCTCCTGGGCCGGCAGCAGGCGCTGGGTGTGCTGTTGTCCGGCGACCGGCTGTCCGGGCTCGACGCGGTGCGGTTGGGGCTGGCTTACCGGGCCTTTCCGCAGAATGAATTCGACGATGGCATAACACGTTTCGTCACCCAGCTCGCCGAACGTCGCCGCGACGCGGTGATCACCATCAAACGGCTCGTGGCCGTCGGAATCGACGAGGGCCTACGCAACGGACTCGACGCCGAGATGGATGCGGTGGTCCGCCACATCGTGGGTGACGCGGGATCGGACAGCGTGACGGCATTCCAGAGCAGAGAGGTTCGTGCATGACGACATCGATCGAGGCCCCGGTGGTCTTGGCGGTCAGCGACGGGATCGCCCGGCTGCGGCTGAACCGGCCCGACGCGTCCAACGGTCTCAACGTCGAGATTCTCAAGGCGCTGCACGAAGCGATCCTGGCCTGCCACGCCGATCCCGCGGTGCGTGTCGTGGTGCTCACCGGCGAGGGACGCAACTTCTGCGCCGGAGGAGACGTCAAGACGTTCGAATCCAAGGGCGCGGATCTGCCCGACTACCTGCGCGAAGCCACCGCGTGGCTGCAGCTGGCCACCGCCGCGCTGATCCAGCTACGGGTGCCCGTCGTCACCGCGGTGCAGGGCTTCGCGGCCGGCGGCGGCGGATTGGGCCTGGTGTGTGCCTCCGACATCGTGGTGGCCGGACGGTCGGCGAAATTCTTCTCCGGCGCCGTGCGGGTCGGGATGGCGCCCGACGGCGGTTCGTCGGTCACGCTGGCACAGCTGGTCGGACTGCGGCAGGCGCTGCGGATACTGCTGACGAACCCCACGCTGGGCGCCGACGAGGCCGCGCAGATCGGACTCATCACCGAGGTCGTCGACGACGAGGCGCTGACGGCGCGTGTCGAGGACGTGGCGTCCCAGCTGGTGCAACTGCCCACGGCGGCGCTGTCGGCCACCAAGCGACTGGTGTGGAGCGGGGTCGGGCAGTCGGTGGAACAGCGCCTGGCCGAGGAGGCTCGCACGGTCTCCGAACTGTCGGGCACAGCCGACGCGCTGGAAGGGTTGCGCGCGGTGATCGAGCGGCGCCCACCGAAGTTCGGCGGACTATGAGCATCCTCGTCGACGACGACGGCGCGGTTCGCACGATCACCCTGAACCGGCCGAGCGTCCGCAATGCGATCGACCTGCCGCTGCGCATCGCGCTGGCCGAGGCGATCGAGGCGGCCGACGCCGATCCCGAGGTGCGGGCAATCGTGCTGACCGGTGCGGGGGGCTCGTTCTGCTCCGGCGGCGACATCGCCACGATGACACGCATGACTCACGACGCCGCCCTTGAGCGCATCAATCTGGCGCAGAAGGTGATTCGTGCGATTTGGGCGACCCCCAAACCGGTGCTGGCCGCGGTGGAAGGATCGGCATTCGGTGCGGGCGCAGGGCTGGCGGCGGCATGCGACCGGGTGATCGCCGCTCGCGACGCCCGCTTCGCTGCCACCTTCACCAACGTCGGACTGTCGGGCGACATGGGCACCTACGTCTCACTGCCGGCCCGAATCGGCGTGGCCCGAACCCGTCAGCTGATCCTGTTTCCAGCTCCGCTGTCTGCCGCCGACGCATTCGAACTCGGGTTGGTCGACAGCCTGGCCGAGCCGGGCCAAGCGCTTGCCGCGGCGGTCGCGGACGCCGCCACGCTGGCACAGCGGCCAGCGGAAGCGCTCGGCGTCATCAAGGCGATGCTGGCCATCGCCCCGACCATGCACCCGTTAGATGTCCTCGACCGAGAGGCTGCCGAACAGGCGCGCCTCTTCGGCAGTGACGACTTCGCCGAAGCCATCGATGCGTTCGCCGCCAAGCGGGCCCCGGTATTCGGAACCAGACAAGGAGTACGGCAATGACCTCGGTGATCGATCCGGCCGCGGATACCGCGGGCCGCTACGACCGCTTGATCCGCCACGACAAGGTGCACGGGTCGATGTACACCGAGCCGACGATCTTCGCCGAGGAACTGCGCAAGATCTGGTACCGCAGTTGGGTATTCGTCGGCCACGAGAGCGAAGTCGCCCGCCCGAACGATTACGTCCGCAAGAAACTGGGACTGCAGGACGTGATCATGACCCGCGACCGGGACGGGCAGATCCACCTGCTCCTCAACCGGTGCAGCCATCGGGGAAACCAGGTCTGCGATGACGCCAAGGGCAATTCGAGCACCTTCCGGTGCCCCTTCCACGGCTGGACCTTCCGCAATACCGGTGAGCTGATCGGGTTTCCGTTCTTCAAGGGCTACGGTCAGCGCCAGCTCGACATGCCGATGGGCCGGGTTCCGCGCATGGAGTCCTATCGCGGCTTCGTGTTCGGCAGCATGGCCGCCGACGGGCCCAGCCTGCTCGAGCACCTCGGTGCTGCCGCTGGCGAGATCGACCGCCTGTGCGGGTTGTCCCCGGAGGGCTCGATCGAGCTGAATGCCGGCTGGCTGCAACATCAGACCCGGGCCAACTGGAAGCTGGTGGTGGAGAACGAGACCGACGGCTACCACCCGCAGTTCGTGCACGGCGCGATCCTCGGCGTCACACAATCCACGATCGGCCCGCTCTACAGCGACTCCTCGACCGCCGTCACGCGCGATCTGGGCAACGGCCACAGCGAAAACGATTTGCGACCCGAGTTCCGCAAGCACGCGACACCCATGCGCTGGTTCGGCACCACCGAATCCCGAGTCCCCGAATACGTCGCGGCCATGCGAGCGCGTCATGGCGAAGCGGCCGAACAGATCCTCATTGAGGGCGCCCCGCACGTGATGATCTTCCCGAACCTGTTCATCGCTGAGATCCAGGTGTTCAACCTGCAGCCGGTGTCGGTCCGCGAATGCGTGCAGTACTCCACGGCAGTTCAGCTGGTGGGTGCTCCCGAGCTCAACAAGCGGTTGGTGTCTCAGTGTCTGGCCTCTGTCGGCCCGGCGGGCATGCTGCTGGCCGACGACACCGAGATGTACGAGCGCAATCAGGCCGGCCTGGAGGTACTGAACCCGGAATGGCTCGACGTACGGCGCGGGCTGAATCGCGAGCGGGTCGACGAGCACGGATTCACTATCGGCACCAACACCGACGAGACCGGTATGCGGGCGTTCTGGTCGCACTACAAGCAGTTGATGGAACAGGACTGACGATGACCACCGCGACCGCGAACAATGAACTCCTACCTGTACCAACTGAATTCGACCGCTACGAGGCTGAGCAGTTCCTGTTCCGCGAAGCCCGCTTCGCCGACGAGAACGACTACGACTCGTGGGAAGCGCTGTGGACCGACGACGCGCACTACTGGGTGCCTGCCAACGGCTTTGGCGACGATTCCGGTCACCAGATGGCGATCATCAACGACAACCGGAGCCGGATCGGGACGCGGCTCAAACAGATCCGGACGGGCAAGCGCTATGCCCAAGCGCCTCCCTCGAACATGCGCCGCCTGCTGAGCAACATCGAATTCCTCGGCGGGAGGACCAATCCCGCGGGCGGTACCGACCTGGAGGTCGGCGCGAACTTCCTGCTGCTGGAATCGCGCGCTCGCGGCACGCATCTGTGGGGTGGTCGCACCACCTACCGGCTGCGCCGTACCGACACGGGCCTGCGACTGGTCTACAAGAAGGTCGTGCTGGTCGACAACGACCGGCCGCTGCCCACCCTCGGCTTCCTGATCTGAGCTGCGCATGGAATCCGATCACGTACAGCCATCCGTGGTGGCCAGTGAGTTCGCCCAGGTCTCGGTCACCGTCGACCTCGACGCCAACGGGCCCCGGCTGCGGCTGGAAGACCTGCGTACCGGCCGGGTGCGCTACCTCGACGCATTGGAGTTGGAGACCCTCGTGTGGCTGCCCGACGAGCGCCTCACGGCGCTGCTGGACCCATCGGCGAATCGCTGGGGCGACGAAGCGTGAGGCGGGCCGCGATTGTCGCTCCGCTGCGTACTCCGGTCGGCACCTTTGGTGGGGCGCTGCGTCCCCTGCGGGCCGAGGACCTCGCCGCGCACGTGACCCGTGCCGTCGTCGACCGCAGCGGGGTCGACCCGGCACTGATCGAGGATGTCGTGTTCGCGCAGTCCTACGCCAACTCCGAGGCGCCCTGTATCGGCCGCTGGGTGGCTCTGCATGCGGACCTGCCGATCACCGTGCCCGGGTTGCAGATCGATCGCCGCTGCGGCGGGGGGCTGCAGGCGGTGGTGACCGCGGCGATGACCGTGCAGACCGGCGCCGCCGATGTGGTGCTGGCCGGCGGCGTTGAATCGATGAGCAATATCGAGCACTACACCACCACCGCGCGCTGGGGCTCGCGATCCGGTAATCAGACGCTCTACGACCGGCTCGACAGGGGCCGCGAAATGTCGCAGCCGGCTTGGCGATTCGGGGCGATCAGCGGGATGATCGAGACCGCCGAGAACCTGGCGCGCGACTTCGGCATCGGCCGTGATGCCGCCGATGCGTTCGCGGCCCGCAGCCACCAGCGTGCCGCGGCCGCGCAAGAGACCGGCGCCTTCGACGACGAGATCATCACGGTGCAGGTGCCGCAACGCCGCGGTGAGCCGGTCGTCGTCGACCGCGACGAGGGCGTGCGCCCCGACACCACGCCCGAGACACTGGGCCGGCTGCGCACCGTGGTGCCCGACGGAACGGTCACCGCCGGCAACTCCAGCCAGCAGAACGACGCCGCCGCCGCGTGTCTGGTGGTCGCCGAGGACCGGCTCGGCGAACTCGGTCTGGAGCCCATCGGCTATCTCGAAGGGTGGGCCGCTGTGGGTTGCGAGCCATCCCGGATGGGCATCGGCCCGGTCGGGGCGGTCGAAAAGCTCTTCGCCAAAACGGGACTGGGGTTCGACGACCTGGATCTGATCGAGATCAACGAGGCGTTCGCCGTGCAGGTATTGGCCGTGCTGAGTGGCTGGGGCGTCAAACTCGATGATGTCGAGGACCGGCTCAACGTCAACGGCTCGGGGATCTCGCTGGGCCATCCGATCGGGGCGACAGGGGTGCGGATCCTGACGTCGATGTTGCACGAGCTACGCCGTCGCGGAGGCGGATTGGCACTGGAGACCATGTGCATCGGCGGCGGGCAGGGGATCGCCGCGGTGTTCCGGGGAGTGGCGTGATGGCCGGGCTGCTGTCCTATGGGAGCTATCTGCCTCGGTTCCGGCTGGCCGGGGCCGACATCGGGATGCCCAAGCGCGACCGCGTCGTCGCCAGTTACGACGAGGACTCCACCACGATGGCGGTGGCCGCGGCGGGCGTTGCACTGCGTGAAAGCGGTGCACTGCAGGCGATCTACTTCGCCACCTCCAGCCCGGCGTACGCCGATAAGACCAATGCGACGGCGATCCACGCTGCACTGGGCCTTTCGCCGGATGTGTTCGCTGCGGACCTTGGTGGTGGGGGCCGCAGTGGATTCGCCGCGATCCGTGCCGCGGCAGCCGGTGGTGGCCTCGCGGTGTGTGCCGACGTCCGCGTCGGCCGGCCGGGCTCGGCCGACGAGAAGCTGGGCGGCGACGGGGCGGCAGCGTTGCTCTTCGGTGACGGCCCGTCGATCGCCGACGTGCTGGCCACCACCGCTCTGACCGACGAATTCCTGGACCGCTGGCGGGTCCCCACCGAGATCACCGGCCGGCAATGGGAGGAGCGCTTCGGCTTCCAGCGCTACTCCGCACTCGTGCGCGCCGCCGCCGAACAAGCCTTGGATGCGGCGGGTGTAGTGGAAGCCGACCACGTCGTCATCGCCTGCCCCAACGCCGGGATCGTCAAGAGCGCCGCAGCTCTGGTCAAGGGCCGCAAGTCGATCCGATCCTCACCGGCCGGGCACAGCGGTGCCGCTGACGCCGCGATCGCCCTCTGCGATGTCCTCGATACCGCCGAGCCGGGCGACACCATCCTGGTGGTATCGGCGACCGACGGCTGCGACGCCATGGTGCTTCAAGCCACCGCGGCGCTGCGTGCCGCGCGCCAACAGCGCGCCGTCGCGTCCCAACGGGCCGACGGCATCCCCGCCGACTACCTGAAGTACCTGTCTTGGCGGGGCTTGGTGGACTTCGAGCCACCGCGGCGGCCGGAACCCGACAAGCCGGCCGGACCGCCATCGGCACGCGCGCAGGAGTGGAAATTCGGTCTCACCGGAACCCGCTGCGATGCCTGCGGATTCGTGCACCTTCCGCCGCTGCGGGTCTGCCGGGCGTGTGGTTCGACGGAGCCGATGAGTATGGTCCGAATCGCCGAACTCGGCGCGACGGTCGTCACGTACACCGTCGACCGGCTGGCGTACTCGCCGTCGCCGCCGATGGTGCAGGTCGTCGTCGACGTCGACGGTGGCGGCCGATTCACCGTCGAGCTGGCCGATGTCGGTGCTCGGGAAGTGCAGGTGGGTGACCGGGTCGGCTTCACATTCCGCCGCCTGTTCACCGCCGACGGTGTGCACAACTACTTCTGGAAGGCGGTGCTGCGCGATGGCCAGTAACGGAATCGCGGGGCGGGTCGCCGTTGTCTCGATGGGCTGCAGCCACTTCGGCGAGCGATTCGACATCTCGACCGAGGACCTCATTCTCGAGGCCTACCAGGAATGCCTGTCGGGGGCGGGTGGACTGACGCCCGCCGACGTCGACGCCTACTGGCTGGGCACGCTGAGCTCCGGGATGTCGGGGCTGACTCTGAGCCGCGCGCTCGGCAGCGACGACAAGCCCGTCACCCGCGTGGAGAACATGTGTGCCTCGGGCTCGGAAGCGTTCCGCAACGCCTGCTATGCGGTCGCCTCCGGCGCCTATGACGTCGCGATGGCGGTCGGCGTCGAAAAGCTCAAGGACTCTGGTTATTCCGGACTTCTGCGCCAAGACCCGCCGGCCGACGGGACGGCGGCCGAGTTGTCGATGACGGCGCCGGCGGCCTTCTCGCTGCTCGACCCGGCCTACTGCGCGCGATACGGTGTGCACCCCGACGAGATGCGTGCGGCGATGACCCACGTCGCCTGGAAGAACCACGACAACGGCTCGCGGAACCCGAAAGCGCAATTCCGCAAGTCGGTCGCCAAAGAGGCCATCGAGGCCGCACCCAAGGTCGCCGGTCGGTTGGGTGTCTATGACTGTTCGGGGGTCTCCGACGGTGCGGCATGTGCGTTGATCGTGCCTGCGGAGCGGGCTCACGAATTCACCGACAGCCCAATGTATGTCAACGCCCTATCGCTGGTTGCGGGCTCCACCAGGGGCACGACCGACCCCGGCTACGACTTCACCACGTTCCCGGAGGTGGTGAAGTCGGCCAAGGATGCCTACGCGCAGGCCGGTATCGACAACCCGGCGGTTCAGTTGTCGCTGGCCGAGGTTCACGACTGCTTCACGCCGACCGAGATCATTCTGATGGAAGACCTCGGATTCGCCGAACCCGGCCACGCGTGGAAGGACGCCCTGGGCGGTGAATTCGACGCCGGGGGACGGCTGCCGATCAATCCCGACGGTGGGCTGAAGAGCTTCGGACACCCCGTCGGGGCCAGCGGGCTGCGGATGCTGTACGAGGCGTGGCTGCAGTTCCGGGGGGAGGCCGGCGCGCGGCAGCTGTCCGATCCGCACACCGCACTCACCCACAATCTCGGAGGCCGCCCGGGCGGATGCGTCTCGTTCATATCCGTGGTGTCCCGCGAGCCGCGTTGCGGCTCTTGATAATCGACGAGTTCAAGGAGAACAGCTAGTGCCAGGATTGCAGGATCGCGTCGTCATCGTCACTGGTGCCGGGGGAGGGCTGGGTCGCGAATACGCGCGATTCCTCGCCGCCAATGGCGCATTGGTCGTCGTCAACGATCTCGGCGGAGCCAGGGACGGATCGGGATCGGGCACCAGCATGGCCGATGCGGTGGTGCAGGAGATCCGTAGTGAGGGTGGCCGGGCCGTCGCCAACTACTCGTCGGTGGCCACCGCCGAAGGTGCCGCCGACATCATCGCCACCGCGCTGGATGAGTTCGGTGCGGTGCACGGCGTCGTCAGCAATGCGGGAATCCTGCGCGACGGCGCATTCCACAAGCTGACACAGGAGAATTGGGATGCGGTGCTGCAGGTGCACCTGCACGGCGGCTACAACGTCATCCGCGCGGCCTGGCCGCATCTGCGCGAGCAAGGCTTCGGCCGGATCGTCGTAGCCACCTCCACCAGCGGGCTGTATGGCAACTTCGGGCAAGCCAACTACGGCGCAGCCAAGGCCGGTCTGGTCGGTCTGATCAACACACTGGCGATCGAGGGCGCCAAGTACGACATCACCGCCAACGCGATCGCGCCACTGGCCGCCACCCGGATGACCGCCGACATCGCGCCTCAGGAAGTCCTGGACAAGCTCAACCCCGAGCTGGTCGCACCGGCCGTGGGCTACCTGCTGTCGGAGCAGAATCACGACACCGGTTCGGTGTTCGTCGTCGGCGGCGGGCTGGTCCAGCGGGTCGCCCAGTTCCAGAACGACGGTGTCACGTTCGCCGCGGCCCCGGACCTGGACGAAATCACCGCGCGCTGGTCGGAGATCAGCGATATGAGCCAGGCGAAGCTGGGCACCAATCCCGTATGACCCTCGGCTCTGCCTCTGCCTACTGGACGGCCGACCGCTCCACGGAGCTGGTCGACCTGACAGTGGGTGAGCTGCTGGCCGAGCGGGCCGGCGGCGACCCGCAGCGCACTGCCCTGGTCGGAACCCGCCACGGCGGTATCACTCCCGTGCGATTGACGTACGGGGAACTGTTCGTCGAGGCGTGCCGGGTGGCGACCGCACTGGGCCGGTTGACCGACCGGGGCAGCCACATCGCCCTGTGGGCGCCGAACGTCGTGGAATGGCCGATCATCCAATACGGTGCCGCACTGGCCGGCATGGTGCTGGTGGCGCTCAACCCGGTCCTGCCGGAGGATGATCTGCAGTACGCGGTGGCTCATTCCGGGTCGACGATCTTGCTACACGCCGATGCCAACCGGGATTACCCCATGGCCGAGATCGCGGCACGGGTGGCCGGCACAATCCCCGGCCTGCGGTGTATCTCGTTGTCCGATCACACGGTGTGGTGCGCCGACGTCCCCGATCCCGCGGTGCTCGACGACGGAGTGGGCGACGCCGACGAGATCGCCATGCTGCAGTACACGTCGGGAACCACCGGGCGACCCAAAGGCGTTGCGCTGCGGCACCGCTCGCTGGTCAACGTCGCGAAGCTCACCGTCGAGGCCGCCGGGCTTCCCGATCGGCCGGTGTGTCTGAATCCACTGCCTATGTTCCACACCGCAGGATGTGTGATCGGCACGCTGGGGCCACTGTGGGCGGGCGGCACGATCATCCTGGTCGACCGGTTTGCGCCTGCGCCGGTGCTGGCGGCCATGCGCGAGGAAGCGGTCCAGGTCCTGTTCTACGTGCCGGCCGTGTTGTCGGCGTTGGTCGACCATCAGCGGGCCAGCGATCTGACTGCTCCGCGCCTGGAGGTGATCATGGGCGGGGCCTCGCCGGTGGATCCCCGCCTCATCGACGACGCCTCCGACCTGTTCGGCGCTGACGTCTACAACCTTTACGGCCAAACCGAACTCGCTCCGGTGCTGAGCCTGACCCGACCGACAGACGGCATGGAAGACCGCCGCCATACCGTCGGGCGCCCGCTGCCGCAGGTGGACTGCAAGGTGACCGATCCGGCGACGGGTCAGGTGGTCGCCACCGGCGAGGTCGGCGAGTTGTGCGCCCGGGGCTACCAGCAGTTTGTGCACTACTTGCACGATCCCGAGGCCACCGCGGCCGCGGTGGATCTCGACGGTTTCGTACACACCGGCGACCTCGGCGCCATGGACGACCGCGGCTATCTCACGATCAGTGGGCGTCTGAAGGAGCTCATCATCCGCGGTGGCGAGAACATTTCGCCAGCGCACGTCGAACGGATTCTGTCCGAACATGATTCGGTACTCGACGTGGTGGTCGTCGGCTTGCCCGACGACCGGCTCGGCGAGATCGTCGCGGCCGTTCTCAAGCTTGCGAACCACGATCACGTGCTCAAACAAGACTTGCTGGAGCACGCACAGAGCAGGCTCGCCCGATACCAGGTGCCGGCCCGCTGGTATGTCACCGACCAGTTCCCCGTCACCCCGACCGGCAAGGTCCAGCGATTCGCGGTACGGGAGGCCATCGTGCAGGGCCGGATCTCCGAGCTGTGAGCATCACGATCGACTCGCGCCGGGATGCGCTGCGTGCGCAGTTTCCGATATGGGAACCGATGACGTTGGCCGATTGGCTAGAGCGCTGTGCGGCGTGGTTTCCCGACCGGCCCTTCGTCATCACCGATGAGGTGACGCTCAGTTATCGGGAGGTGGCCGAAGAGGCGGCACGACTGGCCGCCGGACTGGCCGCGCTCGGCGTCGGACCGGGCGACCGGGTCGGAATGGTGATGGCCAACAGCGCCGATTTCGTCACGGTGAAATTCGCCATCGCCCGACTCGGCGCGATCGCTGTCCCGTTCAACTATCTGTACCGGCGCGACGAACTTCGTTATGTGCTCGCCGATTCGGGCTGCCGGGTGGTCGTGGCGATGAGCCGTTTCGGTGACGTCGACTATTGCGCGATGTTCGACGAGATTCTCTCGGGGTGGGAAGGGCCGGACGTCACCGTGGTGCGGACCGCCGACCTCCCCGGATCCGGGAAACCGTCAGCACTGGTCTCACCCGACGCGCCCGCCGACATGCTCTACACGTCGGGCAGCACCGGGTTTCCCAAGGGCGTCTTGACCTCTCACGATGCGGTGCTGCGGACCGCGTACGCCTCCGCCCTCACCCGCGCCTACGAAGACGGTCGGCGGATCCTGTTCTCGCTGCCGTGCTATCACATGTTCGCCTACATCGAAGGCCTGCTGTCGGCGATGTTCGTCGGCGGCGCAGTAATCCTGCAGCCGACGTTCAGTGCGGAGGGGTACTTCGCCGGTATCGACCGCCACGGGGCCACCGACATGTTGTGTGTGCCGACGATGGCGCTCGCGATGGTCGAGAGTCCGGCACGCGGCGACTACGATCTGAGCTCGCTGCGCGCCGTGCTGTGCGGATCCGCGCCCGCACCGATCCGATTGTGGGAGCAGATCCGAGAGGTGTTGGGCGTCAGCGAGATTGTCACCGGTTACGGCATGACCGAGTGTGGCGGAGCCATGACGCTCACCCTGCCCGAGGATCCGTTGACGCGGTGCGCCGAGACGGTGGGCCGCCCCAAGCTCGCGGGTGCGGCCGGTGTCGAGGGCACCGACGCGTTAGTGGAGTACTCGAGCTTCGAGGGTGAACTCGTCTCCCGCGGTCCCACGACGATGATCGGCTATTGGAACCGGCCAGAGGAAACGGCAGCGGCGTTGCGGGACGGCTGGTTGCACTCGGGCGACATCGGCTGCGTCGGAGCCGACGGGTATCTGCGGGTCACCGGACGCAGCAAGGAGCTGTACAAAAGCGGCGGCGAGCTCGTCATGCCGAAGGAGATCGAGGATCTATTGGCCGGCTACGACGACATCAGCCAGGTGTATGCGATCGGCCTGACCGACGACCGGTGGGGCGAGATCGGCTGTGCCGTAGTGGTTCCGGTTTCCGGGGTCGCGTTGACCGAGGACGAGATCATCGACCGATGCCGCGGCCGGCTCGCGCGGTTCAAGGTGCCCAAGAAGGTCGTGCTGTGCGGCGCCGACGAGTTGCCGACGACGGCCACCGGCAAGGTGCAGAAGTTCCGCCTCGTGGAGAGGCTCGAGGGTCGCTGAGGCCGGGACCTGCTCAGGCGGCGAGTGCTTCTGATTGCTCGGCCTTGATTGCACGCAGCAACCACACCATGTTGACCGCGAACTGGACGACGAAAACTGTTGCAGGGATCCAGAACACGAATATTCCGTTCCAGGCGAATGGTCCGGACTTGAAGAACTGGAGAATGATGCCGGGGGTGAACACGATCGGTGCCCAGATGTTCAGGTAGGCCACCCAGCGGGGCAGGATTGGCCGCGGGCCTTTGTCGGACAGGATGGCGAACGCGAAGGCGAAATTCTGCACCATGAAGGGCGGCCAGGGCATCACCAGGAAGATCCACGACACGTCGTTGAGTAGCAGGGTGGTCTCTGGCGAGCGCTCGGGCCGAAACGCCGTGACGGCAAAGAACATTGCAGGCACCAGGAACGTCAGACAGGCAAACGCGCCGGCGGCGAGTTGGGTGAAGACCACCGTTTGGTGCACGCCGCGAATTCTCTGCATCTGCCCTGACATCACCGCGGTATAAGCCGCGTAGAACATCCCGCTCAACAGCATGATCCCGGCTCCCAGCCGGATGCCATTCGCATGTTCGCGGTAATGCGAGGCGATTTCGCTCGCGCTGGACGACGGCGCCAACGGAGGGACAAAACCGGCGGCGATGAAGGCGCCGAAGAACAACAGCGGACAGATGATTCCGCTGATGGCGCAGATCCGCTGAAAGGTCATCTGGGGATCGGCCAGGGCACTCCCGCGTGGTTGCGACCGAGTGGCAGTTGACATTCGTCTCCTTGAAGTCCAGATTGTCACTATGTATGTATAGCAGGTACTTAACATACAACTATCGGTTCGACGAAGGAAGTGTGGATGTCGCAGCAGGGGTCCCAACCCGATGTTCTGATCGTTGGTGCGGGCCACAATGGCCTGACAGCTGGGTGTTATCTCGCGCGCGCCGGGCTGAACGTGCTCATCGTCGAGTCGTCACCCTCGGTCGGGGGCATGACGTCGACCAACGCGGTCCTGCCCGGCGCGCCCGAACACCGCATCAACGAGGGTGCGATGGACTCCTCGCTCTGGCGGACGACCACCATTGCTCGGGACCTGGACCTCGCTCGCTACGGCTTGCGCGAACTCGACATCGACACGCCGTACGCATTTTTGGACGACGACGGCAGTTCGCTGTGCATCCACCGCGATCCTGTCCGCACGGCCGAAGAGGTCGGCCGGTTCAACCGGGCGGACGGCCGCGCCTACCTTGAGCTCGCCAATGCGCTCGAGGCGGCCATGAACATCGCGGTGCCGTACATGAACAGCAATCCGTTGCGGCCGGCTCTGCCCGAAATCGCCAGGGGAGCCGTTCGTTCCGCGCGCCACCCACGGCGCTTTGGGCCGCTCACCGAATTCTTGACGACGTCCCAGGCAGAGTTCATCGACAGCCGCTTCTCGGACCATCGCATCAAGTCGCTGTTGGCGGCAGTTCCGTGCTTTGCGCCGATCGGTGCCGATGGAACTGCCTGGGTGCTCATCTATTTCGGGCTGATCCATCGGGTCGGCGTCGGTCGATTCCAAGGCGGGACGGGCTCGATCACCGACGCGCTGGCACGGTGCTTCGCTGATGCAGGCGGTTCGGTCCGGCTGGATACTGCCGTCGAATCCCTGGTGGTTCGTGGCGGCCGAGTCAGTGGCGTCCAGCTGGAATCGGGCGAGCAGCTATTCGCCCACAGCGTAGTGACCAGCAACAATGCCGGCACGGTGCTTGGTGACTGGTTGCCGGACGGTGTGCTGCCGGAGAGTCTCGCCAAGCGGGTGCCCTACATTCCGACTTCATCTACGCACGCGTCCTCGTTCAAGATCGACGTCGCTCTGAGTGGTCGTGCGGAGCTGTCGACTCATCAGAACAATCGGCGCGACGATGTCGATCTGCGTCGACCAGCGCTGTGCCTGACCACTTTTGACGATCACGTTGCTGCCTGGAGTGCCTGCGCTCGCGGTGCCGTTGCCGACCCACTCCCGGGCTTCGCCATCCTGCCGACTGGAATGGACCCCTCGCAAGCACCCGACGGTCAGGACACATTCTGGTTCTGGTCGGGCATTGCGCCCGCGAACCCCGCTCGTCCTTGGCCAGAGCTGGCCGCTTCCACTGCCGCGCATGTTCTCGGTGACGCCGCCAAGTACATCGACGGACTCGAGAAGCTCGAGATCGACCGGCGGGTGATGACGCCCGAAGACATCGAAGCTCGCTTTCGCGCACCAGACGGCAACGTTTATCACGTCGACCCGGTCGCCACTCGCTTCGGCCCATTGCGACCACTGCGCGGCGCTGCCGGTTATCGCACGCCCGTTGATGGCCTGTTCCTCAGTGGCGCCAGCACTCATCCCAGCGCAGGGATTTGCGGAATACCCGGTCAGCAGGCGGCGCGCGCAGTCCTTCGTGGATGGAAGAGCCGGATGTCACTGCGCCGCAGGTTGTCCCGATGAGCACAACTCAGGTAGCGGACTGCGCCGGGTTACGTGACGGGGCGGCAATGCGAGAGCACGTCCCTGGCGAGCCCGGGATATGGATCTTCATTCTGGGGGACATGGCGGTATTCGCCGTACTGTTCGGGACCTTCCTGGTGTATCGGAACAAGGACGTCGCGCTGTTCGACAGCTCCCAGTTGCATCTCAACGCCACCTTCGGTCTGATCAATACGCTTCTGCTGCTGGTGAGTTCGATGCTGGTGGTGCTGGCGGTGTCCGCTGTCCGCCGCGGAGTACCTCAGCCCGCACAACCGTTGATTGCCGGAGCGATCGGGTGTGGGCTTGCGTTCTCGGTCCTCAAGGTCATCGAGTACGTCGGCAAGATCGACGCCGGCATCACGCCGCAGACGAACACGTTCTACATGTTCTATTTCCTGCTGACCGCACTGCACTGGTTTCATCTACTCCTCGGCCTGGCGGTGCTCACCTATCTCATGTTCTCCGCCCGCCGGAAACACCATGACACACGCCAACTTGCGTGGTTCGAAGGTGGCGGCTGCTTTTGGCACATGGTCGATTTGCTCTGGATCGCCCTGTTTCCCCTTATCTACCTTCTGAATTGAGAGCACGGATGGATATGCTTGCACCCCTGCTGCGAACCCGAACCAGCATCGTCTGGTTCGTTCTGATCCTCGCAACGCTGCTGACCTGGTCGCTGGGTGGTAGCCGCCATGTGCCGGGCGTGGGCGGTAGTCACTCGCTCGCCGGGTTCAGCATCTTGCTCATCGCATTCGTCAAGATCCGTTTCATCGGACTGTATTTCATGGAATTGCGCCACGCCCCCATAGCGCTGCGCGGTGTCTTCGAGGCGTACTGCGTGGTGACCTGCGGAGTGCTCGTCGTCATCTTCGGAATGTCCCAGAACCTCATCTGAAATCTCCCACACCAGAAAGGCATGCCATGTCCACCACCTACCCAGCCGTCGGCGCCGAGGCGACGTCCCAGGCGGCATCCGCGATCCGGCGCCGATTGCACTACGCGTGCATCTGGGCCTGGCCGGTCGCCATCATCGGCTTCGGAATCCCGTTCGTTTTCCTCGCCGGCTTCTTCCCGCCACCGTCGCCGGGAGCAAGTGCCGCTGACATCGCAAGGTTCTACCTCGACAACCAAGCCTCGATCCGATTCGGGTTGATCGGAGCGCTGTTTGCCTCCAGCTTCCTGCTGCCCTTCTACACCGTCGTGTCCAAAGAGATTCGACGGATCGAGGGCCGCGGCGCACTGCTGGCACCCATTCAATTCGGCGGGGCCGTGATCCTCGTCGCGTTCTTCCAGATCATCTGCCTGTTCTGGCTTTTGGCGAGCTTCCGGCCTGATATCAGCCCGGAGATCATTCGCGGCTTCAACGACTACGGGTGGCTGGTCTGGACGATGCTCATCCCCACGTACTCGATGCAGTACGTCTGCATGGCGATCGCCGGTTTCATGGACACCCGACCCGACCCGACCTGGCCGCGCTGGGCGGCCTATATGAACCTGTGGGTCGCGACCATCGGCGCCGGCGGTGTGGCGGCCGTCTTCTTCAAATCGGGACCGTTTTCGTGGGACGGCATTGTCGGAATTTGGCTGCCGACAGTGTTCTTCGCGGCGGGTATGACGGTGAATACCGTGTTGCTTTACCGTCGGGCCAAGATCGACTTCACGACAGGCTAGTGTCACGTGGCATGGCAGCCGTGAAACCCACCGCCAGCGTGCGGGGCCGGGGACGACAGCTGCTGTTGACCGCCGCGCGTGACATCTTTGCCGAGCGTGGCTACAAGGGAACGTCCACTCGCGACATCGCCGAACGTGCCGGAGTGACGGAGGTGATGATCTTCCGTCACTTCGGCACGAAGGCCGGCCTCTTCCAAGAGTCGGTCGTTGCCCCGTTCACCGCGTTCATTCAGCAGTACCTGGTCGATTACCGCACCCGCGAACACGGCGTGCGCAGCCCCTATGAGGAGGGCCTCGACCTTTACACAGGCCTTTTCGAGGTCCTGCACGGCGAGCGGGAAGTCCTCCTCGCGCTCATGTCCGCCCGCCAATTCGACGACCTCCCAACGGAGGCGGCCAACCAGGTGGATCAGGCCTTCGCCGAGGTGCTCACCGTTATTGAGGAGGTCGTGGGCACCGAGTCACGCGAGCGGGGATTCTCCGGCTTCGATCTGGGACCGACCGTGCGGGCGATGTTCGCGATGGTGTTGTCGGTCGCGTTGCACGGCGACTGGATGGGACTGCACAAGGATGCCGCCTACCGGCAGGTCATCGAAGCGATGACGATCCTGACGGTTCGCGGCCTTCAGGTGCCAGAGGGCTGATCTCCCGGCTACCAGCACTCGCTCAAATTTTTAACAGCAACTAAAAACTGTGATACCGTCCGGACCGGGCAACAGCCTATGTGCTGCCGGCTATTTTTAATAGCGATTAGATTTTGTTTCAGGAGAGGAGCGCCCCAGTGTCGGACGTCGCCGTTGACCCCCGTGTCGCAGCAGTTCAACGGCTCTACGACGCGCTGGCTGCCGGAGATCGTGAGGGCATCGACGCACTTCTGCATCCCGACTTCGTCGGGCATGCCGCCGAGGGACTGCCGCTCGACATGGGCGGACGCCACGTCGGGGCTGACGCGATGTGCGCCAACCTCTGGTGGCGCATCGGTCGCAACTTCACCGCCCGCGCGATCCCCGGCGATTTCCAGCTCCTGGGCGACGGACGCCTGATGGTCGCCGGCCGCTACCGGGGAACCGCGCGCCGCTCCGGTCAACCGCTCGACGCCGAGTTCGTCCACCTTCTCGCCTTCGCCCCGGACGGGCGGATCACGACACTGCACCAGCTCACCGATACCGCGGCGTGGCACGCGGCTCTCGACGCGCCGCCACCGTTGGCGACGATCGACTACCTCGTCGACGACGGCATTGCCACGCTGTGCCTCAACCGGCCCGCCGACCGCAACGCCATCGACCTGCGGGTCGCCAAGGAAACCCTCGAGGTCGCCCGCCGCATCTCCGCCGACGCCACCGTGCGCTGCGTTCTGATCCGTGGAGACGGCCCGTCCCTGTCGGTCGGCGGCGATATCGGGTTCTTCCTCGACGGCGGCCGGGAGCGATTCGGTGAGCTATTCATCGAGATGACCACGCCCTTCCATGAAGCGTTCGCCATCCTCAGCCGACTCGACGTGCCGATCGTCACCGCCGCACACGGGGCCGTGGCTGGCGGCGGGCTTGGGTACGTCTACGCCGCCGATCTTGTAATCGCCGCCGAGGGAACTCGTTTCGTCACCGCGTTCGCCGGGATCGGCGTTTCTGGCGATGGTGGAGGGACCTGGCATCTGCCTCGGCTCATCGGGGCTCGCCGCGCGGCGGCCGCGTATCTGCGCAACACCCCGATCACCGCCAGCGAGGCGCTGGACTGGGGACTGATCAACGAGGTTGTGCCCGCCGACCAGCTGCGGCAGCGCGCCGTCGCCGTCGCCGGTGAACTCGCGCACGGCCCGACCAAAGCATTCGCCACCATGCGCCGCTTGATGCGCGAATCGTGGCATCGCGACCTGCCGGCCCAGCTCGTCGCCGAAACCGACGGACTGCGCCTGACCGGCGACACCGCCGATGCGGCCGCCGCCATCGCCGCGTTCGCGGCCAAAACCACACCCGAATTCACCGGAAGGTAGCCGATGTCCGGACTCATCCACGATTCAGAAGAACACAGCGCCATCCGCGCCACCGTCGCCGCGATCGCCGATCGCTATGGCCCGCAATACTTCCTGGGCCGCGCCCGCAGTGGCGGCGACATCGAGGAGCTCTGGAAGGACCTCGGCGCGGCCGGCCTGCTCGGCGTGCACCTGCCCGACGAATATGGCGGCGGGGGAGGGGGCATGGCCGAGGCCGTGGTGGTGGTCGAAGAACTCGCCGCCCACGGGATGCCGCTATTGATCTGGGTGATCTCGCCGGCCATCTGCGGCAGCATCCTGGCCCACCACGGATCCGAGGAGATGAAGCGTCGCTGGCTGCCGGCCATCGCCGACGGATCACAGAAGATGGCTTTCGGGCTCACCGAGCCCGATGCCGGATCCAATAGCCACAACGTCAAAACGACAGCGCGGCGCACCAATTCGGGCTGGTCGATCTCGGGCGCCAAATACTACATCTCGGCAGTCGACCAGGCCGACGCGATCCTGCTCGTCACCCGCGACGCCGACGAGTCGACGCCCGAGAAATCTCGGCTGTCGCTGTTCGTGGTGCCCACCGACGCACCCGGGCTCAGTTACCAGCAGATCGATACCTCGATCGTGTCGCCCGATCAGCAGTTCACCGTGTTTCTCGATGACGTCGAAGTCGGCGACGACGCCCTGATCGGCAGCGTCGGCGACGGCCTGCGGCAGGTATTCGACGGCCTGAACCCGGAACGGATCCTGGTGGGCGCCTTGTGCGGTGGCCTCGGACGCTACGCGGTCGACAAGGCGGCGGACTATGCCAAGGAACGCACGGTGTGGTCGGCGCCCATCGGATCTCACCAGGGCGTCGCCCATCCGCTGGCCGAATGTCACATCAACGTCGAAGTGGGCCGGCTGGCGACGATGCGCAGCGCCGAGTTGTTCGACGCCGGCGAGTCGGCAGGCGAGGCCGCCAACATGGCGAAGTTCGCGGCGTCAGAGGCGGCGCTCGCCGCGCTGGATCAAGCCATCCAGACACACGGCGGCAACGGACTGTCTCACGAATACGGGCTGTCGGAGCTGTGGTTCGTGACACGGCTGATGCGCACCGCTCCGGTCAGCCGCGAGATGGTCCTCAACTTCATCGCCCAGACCTCACTGGGTCTGCCCCGTTCGTACTGACCACGGAAGAGGAGAAACGTCAATGACAACAACCGATTTCGACGTCGTCGTGATCGGCGCCGGTGCCGGCGGATTGTTCACCGCAGCACGATTGGCGCACAGCGGCTTTCGCACGTTGGTCGTGGAACGCCTCGACAAGGTCGGGGGCCGGGCGTCCACCGACGACATCGATGGGTTCAAAGTCAACAACGGCGCGATCGTGATCGAGGTCGGTGGCATTACCCAGGAGACGTGCGAGGAGGTCGGCGCACCGTTCGACATCCGGGAGCCCAAGCCCCCGCTGCTCTACCGGATCGGCGGTAAA
Source organism: Mycobacterium sp. BK086 (assembly GCA_004362315.1). Taxonomy (GTDB): domain Bacteria; phylum Actinomycetota; class Actinomycetes; order Mycobacteriales; family Mycobacteriaceae; genus Mycobacterium. The sequence continues at coordinate 1,178,570 of SNWL01000003.1, read as the reverse complement.
GATGTCGACGTCACCGGCGGCGGCTGGGGCTTGCTGCTCGGCAAGCTGACCCGGCAGGGCGCCAAGCTGGTGAAGGGGATCGGTGCAGCCCGGAGCGACTCCGGTCTGCCGGAGGACGAGATCTCCACGGCGCAGTGGGTGGCCAAGTACACCAAGAACGAAGGCGTGCATGGGATTTTCCGCAATATGTGCGCGTCGATCTTCGCCGTCGGCTCCGAAGACCTGCCCGCGCGGGTGTTCCTGACCTACTTCACCCGCAAGAGCGCGTTCAAGCGGTTCGGCTTCCATCCCGAAGGAACCATCGGCATCTGGAAGGGACTGGCCGCAGCCCTCGAGCGCGACGGCGGTGAGATCTGGTTGTCGACGGAAGTGTCCGGCATCGCATCCGCCGATGGCCGGGTGACCGGTGTCGAGCTCGTGCGTGACGGAGTTGCGGTCACGGTCAACGCACCGATCGTGATCAGCGACGTCGGACCCGCAGCGACGCTGACGCTGCTCGGCGCGGACACCGTTCCGGCCGACTACCGCGAGTTGGTCGCACTGGGTGACCGGCCAACTTCGATGATTTCGGTCAACTTCGCCAGCACCGAACCACTGATCGCCGCGCCCGGAATGCTGAGCTTCGCGAAATCCCGCCGGCTGGCGTACATCGCCAACTTCACCGACCTCTGTCCGGAGATGGCGCCAGCGGGTTGGCACCTCTACGTCGGTACGTCGGTGCCGCAGCCGTCGATCGGTGACTTCGACGAGGCCGCCGAGACCGAGCTGCTGTTCGACGACCTTCGTGACACTATCGACGATTTCGACACTCGGGCAAGGATTCTCAACGTCGCCGTCACCCGCGACGGCTGGCCCCCTCAGCGGGCGGTCGCCGGATTCGACCTACCCCACGAAACTCCGCTCGAGGGCCTCTGGAACGTCGGAGATGCGGTCAAGGAGTACGCCAACGGCGGCACTACCGCGTGCGCGGAAACCGCGAAGCTCGTGGCCGACAAGATCGTCGCCAGTTACCGTCCGATCGTCCGCAGTTGACGATGTCGGGGACACTGCAGCGGTTGTGCGCCTGGTCCGGGCCGGCGACGGTCGTGGTGGCGTTCATCGGCTGGCTCATCGCCGGCGTCCTTCCGTTCCCCCTGGGATCGTCGAGCACCACCGAGGAAGTCGTCGCGTTCTACAGTCACGACACCCGGGTCCTGGTCGGCCTGGTGATCGCGCAACTCGGTGTCTGCCTGGTTTTCCCGCTGATCGCGTTGATCACGCTGACGATGTGGCGGATCGAGGGACGCACGCCGTTGTTGACGATCATCCAAGCGATCACCGGCGCGGCCACCGGTGTGCTACTGCTGATGCCGATGCTGTTGATGGCCATCATCGCGTTCCGGCCCGACCGCACCCCGGAACTCACCGTCACCCTCAACGACATCGCGTGGCTGCTGTTCCTCACGCCGATCGCGCCGTTCATGATTCAGAACATCGCGATCGGCACGGCCATACTGGGGCACAGACAGTCGGTGTTGCCAAGGTGGGTCGGCTACCTCAACTTCTGGGTCGCCGCGGCATTCATCCCTGACGTGCTGGCCTTCTTCTTCCACTCCGGGCCGTTCTCGTGGCGCGGCGTATTCGTCTTCTGGCTCGCGCTGTTCGCCTACGCCGCATTCCTGATCGTGATGGGTGTGGTGCTGCGAAACGCCAACCTCGACGACCCTCATTCCCCGGAAAAGACCGACTAGGAGGCAACCATGACAACGACGTCTGAAACCGCTTCAGTACAGCGATACGGCACGAAGACAGACTTCACCCTGCTGCGTGCAGCACTGTGGTCGGTGTGTCTGTATGTCGGCCTGGGGCTGCTGGGCTTCGCGGTCTTCGCCGGATTTTGGCCACCACCGGGTGAGAACCTTGACGCCGCCGCTATCACCGAGTACTTCCAAACCCACGGCACCGCAATCAGAATCGGCATGGTGCTGATGGTCGTCGGCGCGCCCTGCTACTACACCTGGAGTGTGGCGCTGTCCAAGATCATCAGCCGGATGGAAGGCCCGATGGGGCCGCTGTCGATGACCGAACTCGTCGGCGGCCTGATGACCGCGCTCGTGACAGCGATGCCCGCCGTGGTGTGGCAGACCGCGACGTTCCGGGCGGAAAGCCGTTCTCCGGAAACCGTTCAGACCCTCTACGACTTCGGCTGGCTGTTCTTCGACCTCACGTTCATGTTCTCGTTCCTGCAGAGCGTGGCGCTGGGCATCGCGATCCTGATCGACCGCCGCGAACAACCGTTGTTCCCGCGCTGGGTCGCCTACGTGTGCTTCCTGACCGCGCTGGTCTACATTCCGCTGACTCTGGTGCCGTTCGTCCGAACGGGACCGTTCGCGTGGCACGGTCTGCTCAACTTCTGGGCGGTCTTCGTGATGTTCTTCGTTCTCATCGCCGTCCTGACTCCGTACGCATTCCGCGCACTGCGGCGGCTCGAACGTGAGTGATCGCGAAGGGATCCACGGCGATCTGCGATGGCTGAGTAGAATCCCAGAAACTGGGCGACTATTCACACGACGGGCAGGCGTATCGCGCGATGGCAGTGACGGTTCGGAAGGGCAGGGTCAGCCGCGCGGCTCGGCGTGAGGAAATCGCTCGCAGGCTGTTCGCTGTCGCCGAACAATTGCTCGCCGAGGGTACTGGCTTCGCGGAAATCAGCGTGGAGCAGCTCATCACTGGCGCTGAGATCGCGCGGTCGACCTTCTATGTGTACTTCGAGGACAAGGGTGAACTGCTTACTGAACTGGCGGAACGCGTCACCCAAAAGGTCGGAGAGGCTGCCGACGCGTGGTTCAGTCTGCCCCCGGATTCGACCCCCGCTGATCTGAAGGCGGCGCTCAAACAGATCGCGGACGCCTACACCGCCCATCGCTACTTATTGGCTGCTGTCGTCGAGACCGCCACCCATGATGCGCGAGTCCGTGCTCAGTTCGCAGGCGTTATGGAGCGCAGGGCAGAAGACCTCAGAGTCGGGTTCCGTGGGCAGCAGGATGCCGGCTTCATCCCCGCCGAGGTCGACGTCGCGGCCGTTGCGCCATGGCTCACCTGGATGATCGAACGCGGTCTCTACGAGCTGACGAGCACCGGTGATGATGTCGAAGAGCGTCTCGACGGCATGACAACCGTGGTCTGGCGGACCCTCTACTCACCGATAGCCTAGCGCCTCAATCAATTTCGGCTGGTTCATGCACTTGTTGAACCGCTCGCCAGGTCAGGGCGATCATCGACACGAACCATCCTGTGAACATTGCGAACGGAATCCACCACACGAGTAGCCCGTTCCACGCGAACGGCCCAGTCTTCAAGAACATCGCACCTAGAGCCGGCAAGAACGAAATGCTCACCCAGAGTTGGAGATAAGCCGCCCAACGCGGAAACGCCGGGCGGGGTCGTCTGTCGCGGAAGATGGCGATCGCCAGGGTCACGTACTGAAGGATGAACGGCGCGATCGGGGTGATGAAGAACAACCAGCCGAGATCGACGAGAGCTTGTGTGATCTCAGGACTTCGGTTCGGGCGGAACGCCGCCGTGGTCCACACGAAGGCCGGCAGGAAGAACGTCATTGCCGAAACAACGCCCGCCGTGAGCTGGGTACCGGCGAGGAAGAACGACTTGCCTTCGATTTCCTTGATCAAATCGGAGAGCACCACGGTCCACGGTAGGTAGAAGACCGTGCCGATTGTCATCAGCACCATGCCGATTCGGATGGGGACCGATCTGGCCTTGAAGAGATCGGCGATCTCCCCGGCCGAGTTCGATGGCGGTATCGGCGGAATCCACTGAGCGAAGAACACGAAGCCGACAAGCCAGAGCAGGAAGAACGCGGCAGCGCTCCACACGCCGAGGATGCGCAGGCTGGGATTCATGTAGATGGTCTCCGTTCGCGGGGATTGACAACGCGGGCTAATCGTACATAGTGTTCGAATTAGATGTTCGAGATTGAGCGAGATCGACGCTCGGACGCACCAGATCCCTCTTCTGCCCTGTAGGAGCGCTACTCGATGAGCAACGCCATTCCGTCCGTTGTTATCAACGGCGGCAACGGAAATCCGACGCCGATCGTGGGCGAGGTCGAATTGATGACTCTTGATTGGTTCCGGGCTGTCCTCGGCGAGGCGGGACTGCTGGCCGAAGCTGACCTCGCCGCCGTCGATCTCGAGCCCGTGGAAGGCGGGATCATTGCCCGGATGATGCGAGCAAGGTTGACCTATACCGGCACAACGAACGCACCCGCATCAGTTGTCGTGAAGTTTCCCAGTGATGATCCCGGCAGCCGGGGACTTGCCGTGGCGATGGGCATGTACGAGCTGGAGACCCTGTTCTACCGCGACATCGCTCCCTTGGTGCCGAATCTGGGGCTGGCGAAGTGTTACTCGGCTCAACTTTCCGAGGATGCGGCAACATTCAACCTGGTCCTGGAGGATCTCGGCACGGGGATGCGGGCCGGCAACGTGCTCGAGACGGCGACGCCTTCCGAATGTTCCACGGCGTTAGGCGAACTCGTCAAATTTCAGGCACCGTTGTGGAATAGTGCGCAACTCGCGGACCTGGCCTGGCTCGCAGACCCACGACGAACCATCGGGGTTTTCGATTCTCTTCCGGCGGGCCTCGCACCGTTCTTGGAGCGGTTCGGCGACCACCTCGCGGCGTCCCACGTCAGCCTGTTCGAGTCCGTGGTGCCCCGCGCCGGCGAATGGGTGCGCAGCTGGAAGGCCCCGACCGTCATCCAACATGGCGACTTTCGTAGCGACAACCTGATGTTCGCCACCGACCCGGAATCCGATCGAGCTGTCGTCGTCGATTTCCAGACGGTCCGGTTGGGCCCGCCGGGCCTCGACCCTGCGTATTACCTGGGCTCATCGCTGCCTACGGCGGACCGCCGGGCGGCTGAGCGCGAATTGATCGCCGAATATCATGACCGCCTGGTTTTTTCAGGTGTGGAGGGCTTCAACCGCGACGAGTGTTGGTCCGCCTACCGCGAGGGGGCGATGTATGGCGTGCTCCTCTTCGTCGGAATGGCCAGTCAGGTGGAGTCCAGCGAGCAAGCGGATCGGATCATCATCGACCAGATACGTCGCTACGCAGACATGGCCCTGGACCTGGACGCCCCGCAAGCTGCAGGGCTGGTGTGACGATGGGGTGGACCGACCAGATCGACGTCGCGGACGAGTACTTTCACCAACGCAGCGCAGACCCGTACTGGAGTGAGAACAGCCTTTTCGGGTTCACCGTTCCGGAGCGAAACCTCTGCGGATTCATCTACTTCTACTTCCGACCGAACATGAACCTGGTGGTGGCCGGCCCGGCGATGTGGGACCACACCGGCGAGGACGTCTACAACTGCCTGTACTACGGGTGGGATCAGCATCTGGCCATCCCCGACGGTGCGCAGATGTACGACTTCGAATTGTCGAACTCCCTGAGCTGCACCATGATCGAGCCGCAGCGCGAGTACCGGCTGCGCTACGACCGCCACGGGGTCACGTTCGACCTGACCTGGACCGCACTCGCGGAGCCGCACTACATGCAACTGGCGAGCGACGGTGAAGAGGATCCGGGAATCAAGAACTGGGTCAAGAAAGAAGGGGACTACTCGGTCGGGCACTACGAGCACGCCGGCTGGATCAAAGGCACCCTCGAAATCGCGGGGGACATCATCGATATCGACTGCGGCGGCCTGCGTGACCGTGGATGGGGCCCGCGGCATGCCGACGTGAAGGACCCGCTGCGTGCTGGTTGGCCGTACGTCTTCGCGTCCGCCGACAGTGGTTGGCATCTCTACGACCCGCAGACGACGCTGCAGTTCGACGACGATCCGATCGAAGGCACGACGGAGACCGTGACCACCGGCTTTTACATCCGCGACGGAGTCAAGGCAAGGATCCTCGGGGGTACCCGGCGTGCTGAACGCGGCCGAGACGGACGCGTGCTGTCCCAGGTCATCGACTGTGTGGACGAACTGGGCCGCGAGCTGCACGCCGTCGGTCAAACGATGAACTGGCTGAAATGGCCGATCAACAGCGACATTCTGAACTGGTGGTCGCTGGTGCGTTGGGAATACGACGGGCAGGTGGTCTATGGCGAGGACCAGGATTTCATGAGCTTCCGGCACTACCGCAAGTACTGGAAGAGACTCCTTGCCGAGGATCCTGGCCTCCTGCAGTGCTTTCCGGATTCATCCGATTATCCCCCTTACCGCCGACCCGAGGTGTGACAGTGACTGACCAAACCGACACACAGCCTTCGATGATGGACGTGTTTCGCAGCACCTGGGATACCTGCCCCTTGTTCGGGCCGCTGCGCGAGCATGCACCGGTGTTGCACGTTCCCGAGCTCGATGCCTGGGTGATCAGCAGATACGACGATGTGTTGGCGATCGTCAAGGACATGGACCGATTCGGCTGCATGCCGGACGACCTTGTCGGCGAGGTGCCGGACGAACTGAAACAGCAACTGCCTCATGGCTATGCGCCATGGCAGCCAGCCTTGATCAACACAGATCCGCCGGAACATACCCGGATTCGCAAACTTGCCGCCAAACCGTTGACACCCGTCGCGGTGAAACAACACGAAGACGTGATCCGCGCGGCCGCAAACTCTCTGGTCGATAGCTTCGCCGGTGACGGTCGAGCCGACCTGGTGGAGCAGTTCGCCACCCCGATGCCGATCGATGTGCTCATCAAGATCTTGGGAGTACCCGCGGAGGATCGGCAGAAATTCCGCGACTGGACGCTCGGTATCACTGAACTGTTCGTCCCGTCGATCTCCGATGCTCGGCGTCTGGAGCTCGCCCGTGATCAGGTCGGGTTCAACGAGTATCTGCTGGATGCCATCGCGCGGCGGCGTGCCGACCCGCGTGCCGACTTGATCAGTGGGTTGATTCTCGCTCAAGAGCAGAGCGAAAAGAGTTTGACGGACCGTGAGATCCTCGGCGTGATAGGGCAATTGGTCATTGCAGGGTTCGAGACCAGTGCTGGCGGGATCAGCTTCACGCTGTACACACTCAGCCAGCACACCGACTTACTGGAGCGGGTCAGGAATGACCTGAGTCTGGTACCGAGAGTCGTCGAAGAGTCGTTGCGCCGGCTCAGTCCGGCACGCGGAATCGTCCGCCGGGTCAAGGAGGATGTGGAGATTCGGGGTCAACGTATTCCGAAGGGGGCGAATATCTTTGCCTTGGTCCAATCCGCCAACAATGACGACACCGTGTTCGCGTGCCCCGAGCGATTCGACATCGACCGCGATCCTGCTGAGATGCGCAAGAGCATGCATTTCGGCACCGGCCCCCACACCTGCATCGGCATCAATGTCGCACGAATGGACATGAAGGTCGCGATCGAAACAGCGATCACTCGACTGCCCAATCTGCGTCTCGTCGATGGTCAGGAGATCCGGGTGCAGGACGGAATGATCTTCCATCGACCGGAGCGTCTCGAATTCGAATGGGACGCTTAGTGTGAACAGGCGAAGCCAGCTGGTTTATCTCTACAGCGGCTACGCGTTCTTCGTTCTCTATCTTTTCGGAATTGTCGTGGTGGCGGGTTTCATCCCCCCACCCGCGCCGAGCTGGAGCCCCGACGCCGTCATGGCCTTTTTCGACGGGCGCCACGTGCGCATTCTGGTGGGCATGTCGGTCTGTGCGTTCGCGTCGGCACTGTATCTACCGTGGGGCGTGGCGGTCTCCGGTCAGATGCTGCGGCTAGAACGGTCACGCTTCCCGGCTCTCAGCGCAGTTCAAGCGATCTCCGCAGGCCTCGGAGCAGTGTTCTTCGCGATCTCACCCCTGGTGTGGTTGGCCATGGCCTATCGGTCCGGCCACGCCAGTGACACGATCGGGCTTCTCAACGACTTCGCGTGGATCTCATGGATTGTCAGTTGGCCGTTCTTCTTCGTTCAGGCCGCGGCACTCGGCCTCTGCATACTGATGAATCGCAGCTCGGTGCTTCCTTCGTGGGTCGGCTACCTCAGCGTGTGGTTCGCGCTCAGTATGTTTCCGGCGAGCGCGATCGTCTTCTTCTACACCGGACCGCTGGCGTGGAACGGGATCTTCGGCCTCTATCTGCCCCTCGCGGTCTTCGCGATTTGGTACAACGTCGTCACGTACTACTTACTGCGGGCTGTCAAGGATGAACCGATTGAGTCCAATCGGAGACCTGCCGAGTGACCCTCAGCCGCCCAATTCCTCACGCAGCGAACGCATCATCATCTCGAGTCCGACGTCGAAGGAATCCGGCGGCGCGCTCCGGTTCGGCTGTTCCGGGCGCAGCCGGTTGAGCATCGTGTAGCCCAGTACGTAGCTGGTCAGCGAGCGCAGGACGTCGGCACTGCGGGGGCGGGAGAGTCCCGCCTTCTGCAGGGTAGCGATGAGGCTCTGGCGGAACTCGTCGAGTCGCAGCTTGTCCGACTCGGCGATGATCAGGTCGACGACGCCGGGGTGGCGGTCAAGGATCCGGTGCAGATCGAGCATGGCCGCACCAATCTGCTTGTCCGAGGACAGGTTCGGATCGAGATCGTTGGCCAGCGGCGTCATCGCGTACTCGATCATCGCGGACAGTAGGTCCGCCTTGTCCTCGAAGTAGTGGTACGGCGTCATCGCGCTGATGCCCATCCGGTCGGCGAGCTTGCGCAGGTTCAGCGCGCCGAGCCCGTCGCTGTCGATGAGATCGAGTGCCGCCTCGATGACGATTTCGCGGCTCAGCGTCGGTTTCCGACCGCGCCGAGGCTGGCCCTGACTCGCCATCCAAGGATTCCTTTACAACTGTAAAAGTAGAAGCTACCGTTCTTACAAGCGTAAGAATAGCCCAATGGCGGGCCAGACATCGAACGGAAGACCGAATGTCCCAAGGTGAGCACGTCGATGTCGTCGACGATTTGAGCGCATACGTCATCTCCGGAGCGGTGAGCGCGGTGCAAGGCGACGTCGACTACGACTCGGATATGCGCACCCCGGCACAGGGCATCGACGATGTTGTCGAAGCCGAACGGCTCGGTTTTCGTGCGGCGTGGCTCTCCGAGCGGTGGGATATCAAGCAGGCCGACGTGATCCTCTCGGGTGCGGCAGCACGTACGTCGCGGATCGAGGTCGGCACGGCGATGGTGTGCCCGCCCACCCGCCAGCCGTGGCTGATGGCCGCGCTCGCGGCGACCATGCAGGCCTGCTACGGTCCGCGATTCACCCTCGGTCTGGGCCGTGGCACCGACGCGATTTGGCACGGCATGGGTCTTCGGATGCCGACGTTCACCGAGATGGCGGACTATGTCGACATCCTGCGCCGGCTATGGCGCGGCGAGACAGTGTCGTACGACGGGCCGGTCGGGAACTTCCCGTCGCTGGCCTTCTCCGAGATCGTGACTGGACCGCCGCCACCGGTGTGGCTCGGAACGTTCGCGAAGAAGAAGGGCGCCGAACTACTCGCGTCGTCCTTCGACGGAGTCCTGCTGCCACCGGTGCTCACCCCGGAAGCCACCGCAAAGGCGGTCGAGCGAATCCGCCTGGCGTGCCAGCGAATCGACCGCGATCCCGCCGAGATCCGGATCTGCCAAGCGGTCATCACCGCACCGGGACTCGACGACATCGAAACCCGATCGTTGGCGCACGGCCGGGCGGTCGGCTATCTGCAGTACCCCGGCTACGGGGAGACCCTGGTCGAAGAAAACGGCTGGGACATGTCGGTAGTCCACGAGTTGCGGGCACACAAGCAGCTGGCCGCCAACGAGAAGGTGGCCGATCGGCTGTTTCATCGCCACCAGTTGCTGGAACCGGCGAAAATCGTGCCCGACGAGTGGATGATCGATACGTGTGCCATCGGGTCGGTCGACGAGTGTGTGACCTCCTTGCAGCGGTTCCGTGACGCGGGCGCGGACGAAATCGCCACCTATGGAAGCACTCCCGCCCAGAACGCCAAGTTGATCGAAGCCTGGAAAATTCGGAGCATCGCATGACCACCGCCGAAAACGACTACGTGTTCAACCCTCTCGACCCGGAGCTGGCCGTCGATCCCTTCCCGATCTTGGCGCGACTTCGCGCCATCGATCCCGTCTTCGCCGCGGAAGCGCTGGGCTCCTTCGTCGTGACCGGACACGATCCGGCACGGGAGGTGCTGGCGCGCAAGGACGGCGATCTGCGGTGGGAGCAGTTCCAGCGGATGCGCCACGGCGACGACGTCGTGAACCAGCCGTACTTCACGATCATGGCCGACAGCGTGCTGATGAAGGCGGGGGAGGATCACCGCCGGGTGCGGCAGACCTTCCAGCGCAACTTCCGGCCCGGTCTGGTCGACACGCTGCGGCCCGCGATCGCCGATCGGGCCCACCAGCTGATCGACGCCTTCGTCGACCCCTCCGGTGGCCCCGGCCGCGTCGAGCTGATGGCGGCGTTCGCGTCCCCGCTGCCGCTCTCGGCGATCAGCCAGCTGCTCGCCGTGCCACACGAGGACGAGGCCGATATCTATCAGTGGATGCACGGGTTCAAGCTGGCCGTGCAGATGCTTCCGCTCGACGCCGATCAGCTGAAGGTCGCCAACGACTCGATGTCGGCGCTGGACACCTACTTCCGGGGTCTGGTGGCGCGGCGGCGCGAAGAGCCGGTGGACGACCTGGTCAACAAGATGATCGCCGACACCGACGACGGCACGCTCACCGAAGACGAGTTGATCGCCAACCTGTGGAGCATCTATGTCGGCGGACACGACACCAGTGCGCTGTCGATATGCAACGCGATGGTGACGCTGCTGCGCCACCCCGACCAGCTGCGCGCATTGCAAGAGGATATGACGTTGCTGCCCAACGCAGTTCAGGAGATTCTGCGTCACATCGGTACCGTGCACGGCACCCACCGTCTGTTGAGCGAGGACATCGAGTTGGGTGGCCACCAGATCCCGGCCGATACGCCGATCATGGTCTACCTGTCGGCGGCCAATCATGACGAGAGCTGGTGCCCGCATGCCGAGCAGTTCGACATCAGCCGCGATGTGCCGCCAGACCATCTGACGTTCGGTCACGGACCGCACAAGTGTCCCGGCCAGCACATGGCCCGGGCGGTGATCGACATTGCGGTGCAAGCCCTGCTGAGTCGGTTGAGCGGGCTGCGCCTGGAAGAACTCGAATGGGACACCGACGCCCTGTTGTTCCGGGGCCCGGCGCGGTTGATGCTGTCCTGGGACGAAAGCCGGTCACGCGCATGAGCGGCGCCATTGCCCCTACGGGTCTGACGCCTGAATCGGAATTCCCGATCCAGTCCTATCCCGATATTCCGCTGTGGACGGAGAACTACTGCTTCGTCGCCTACGACCCCGGTTCCCAGATCGGTCTGTGGACGCATCTGGGCCGGGCGCCGTTCGATCCGACGCTATGGCGGGAGCTGTCGTTCCTGTATCTGCCCGACGGGGAACGGCTGGTCAGCAAGGGCTACGGCCGTTCCGAGACACCGCGCGGCCCGGGCGGAGCGACGATGGCGTTTCAGTGCGTCGAGCCGTTTCGGTCCTGGCGGATGAGCCGTGATGGCGGGTCGATCCGCACCACCGTGGACCGGCTCTACAACGGTATGGCCGGCGACAGGCGGCACGAACGGCTCGGATTTGATCTGAGTCTGGAATGCCATGGAGCCGTGTGGGACTGGGGCGAGGTCGAGGCTGCGCACCAGTGGGGAAAACTGCACTACGAGCAACTGGTCACTGTGCGCGGCAGCATCACCGTCGCGGGCGAGCAGATCCCGTTCGACGGACAGGGACTGCGTGACCACACCAGCGGCCCACGCGATTTCACCGTCTTCTCCAGCCACATCTGGTCATGGGCAAACTTCCCCAGCGGCCGTGGCTTCATCCTGCTGCAATTGGTTGTCGACGGAAATCTCTTGACTCGCGCGGTCATCCAAGAGGACGGCGTGTTGACGGCGGTGGAGATGCACAACTCTCCGGTGCTGACCGAGCGGGCTCAGCACGCCGACCCCTATGTGCTCGAACTCGGCGATCACCGCATCCGCGGCGAGATCCTGCATCCCTTCCCGAACGGCTTCGACGGTCCCAACGACATCTGCATCGGGTACGACCCCGCGGTCACCGCGACGGCGAACTTCGAAAACCTGTCGCGATTCGAATGGGACGGCGAAATCGGCTACGGCCACACCGAACGATCGATCCGGCTCGCGTGACGCACTACCCGGTCGACGCGTGGGATCCCCTGCATCAGCCGGGCGGACCCGACACGCATTGGTCGACCGTCAACGTCGGCGAGGCGGTCCCCGGCGTCGCCACTCCGCTGGGCTGGTCGATCTGGTCGGATATCGGTGACCAGATGTGCCGCGACCTGTCCTACGCCCTCGGAGTTTTCGGCGCTGGCGAGCGCAAGCAACCGCCACCGGGCCCGGACCGGATCATCACCGTCTTCTTCGGGCGGATCGCCATGCGCACCGAGTGGCTGGCCGCGGTCGGTGACCGAATGCCGGGCACCACAGGCGAAGTCGCAATCACCGGCATGCTGGGTGAGGCACCGTCAACGATGACGTTTGCCCCGACGATGCGGCGCTATCCGGTCATCGCCTACCGGATGCCGCGCGCCGCGCTCGGCATGCCGGGCCGAGTGCGCCGACTGGTACCCCAGATCGATGCCTGGTGGCGCGCGGAGACCACTCGGGTGGCTCACGCAGACCTGGCCGGTGCGGTGGCGATTTTCGAGGACGCCAGCCGCCGCTTCTCCACCGCAATGACATTGCACGGCATCGCGCTGTTCGCGGCGATCACACCGTTGGTCAACGCACTGACTTCGTTGGTGGCCCGCACCGGGGTCGGCGACGTCGGCGTGCTCTCCGGTGCCGGTGGCGCGGAACTGAAGATGGTCGACGACATCTGGAAGGCGTCACGTGGCGAGCTCACCCTCGATGAGGTGGTCGCCAGCCACGGGTATCACGGTCCGCTCGAGGGCGAGATCTCCTCGCGGGTGTGGCGCGAGGACCCGGCCCCGCTGGCGGCGGTGATCGAGCGCTACGCCGCCACTGACGACAGTGCGAGTCCTGTTGCGCGGGAACGGATGGCGCGGGATCGGTTGCCGAGAATGCAGACCGAGCTGTTGGCGGAACTTCCAGCACCGGCACGTCCCGCGGTCAAACTGCTGCTGAATCACGCCGCGCGCACCATCCCGCTGCGTGGGGTCGGAAAAGTGTCGTTCCTGCAGGCACTCGACGTCGCGCGAGCGGCGGCCCGCCGGGTCGGTGAGCACCTCGCCTCCACCGGCGTCCTGGACGAGCCCGAGGATGTGTTCTACCTGACGGTCGACGAGATCGTCGACGGATCTCCGCTCGGCGCACGGGATCTGGTGGCGCTGCGCCGGGAACGGCGCACTGAGTACCAGCGGCTCGAGTTGCCGACGTGGTGGCGGGGCACGCCCGAGCCGACGGTGATTGCCGACAGCGAGCCCGACGCTGCCGACGATCTGCTACTGACCGGGATCGGTGCCGGCAGTGGGACTGTCGAAGGGCGGGTGCGTGTCGTGCTCGATCCGGCGGTGGTTGACGTCGAACCAGGCGAGGTCCTGGTCGCACCGACCACCGACCCGAGTTGGGCGTCCATCATGTTCGTGTCGTCGGCCCTCGTCGTCGACATCGGCAGCGTGCTCAGCCATGCCGCGGTGGTGGCGCGTGAGCTCGGGTTGCCGTGCGTGGTCAACACCGGCAACGGAAGTCGGGTGCTGCGCGACGGCGACCTGGTGCGGGTCGACGGGTCCGCCGGGACCGTGCAGCTGCTCAAGCGCGCCGAGAACTAGCCCCTCGACGAGGAGGTTCAACGGATGAACACCACGGCCCAGCGATTGTGCGCGTGGAGCGGGATCGCCTGCATCGTCATCTTTTTCGTCGGATTCTGGTTGGTTGCCGGTTTCATTCCGCCGCCGCCTCCAACCCTCACCGGCGAACAACTTGCCCAGCTGTTCACCGAGGACGCCGTGCGCATCCGGCTGGGCATGATCATCTCGCTGATGGGCTCCGCGCTGCTGGCGTCCTGGAGTGCGGCCGTCACCGCGCAGATGATGCGCATGAAGCGCCGCGTTGCCGCGCTTGCCTACACCAACCTCGCGGTCGGAGCCCTGTTCGTCCTGGAATTCATCATTTCCCTGATCATCTGGGAGTCCATGACATTCCGGCCACGCGACCCGCAGGTCTTGCTGGCGATGAACGACACCGCATGGCTGCTGTTCGTGGCGATCACCTCGACCCCGATCCTGCAGACGCTGTCCATCGGAACCGCAATCTTCCTCGACAGTGCCGGCAACCCGAACCCGGTGTTCCCGCGTTGGGCGGCCTACCTCAATTTCTGGATCGCGATGCTGTTCCTGCCCGGCTCGATCACGGTGTTTTTCCACACCGGTCCGTTCGCCTGGAACGGCATCCTGGTCTGGTACCTGCCCTTGACCGCATTCGCCGTCTGGATGGTGGTCATGTCGCTTCTGGTGCTGCGTGCGATCGCCGCCGAAGACGCGCAGCAGAAAACTGTTGCCGCTGAATCCAATGTGACGGAGCAAGTGCTGTGAACTATCGCAATCAGGTGGTCTGCGCATGGTGCGGGCCGTTGATGACGCTGCTGTTCTTCATCGGCTTGCTGCCCCTGGCCCATTTCATCTGGCCACCGGCGCCGTCGGAGAGCGCGGCGCAGATCGCGGCGTTCTTCCAAGACGACACCGTCGCCAAGCGGTTGGGTGTGTTCATCGCGATGGTCGGAACCGGCCTGCTCGCACCGTTTTACGCGGTGATCTCGCAGCAGATGCGCCGCATCGAAGGGGTCTCGCGCACCTTGGTCTACGGCCAGCTGGCCGCGGCGGCGTGCACGACGCTCGAGATCATCCTGCCGCTCATGCTCTGGCAGGGCATCCTCTATCGGCCCGACCGCGATCCCGCAATCACCCAGGCCCTCAATGACGTGGCGTGGCTGACGTTCATCGGCACCACGACGACAGTGCTGGTGCAGAACGCCATCATCGGGGTGATCGTCCTGCAGGACAAGAGTCCGAATCCGGTCTATCCACGCTGGTATGCCTACCTCAACTTCTTCGCTGTGATGGGCGTCTTCCCGGCCGGCCTGGTGGTGTTCTTCAAGGAGGGTCCGCTGGCCTGGAACGGGATCATCGTCTGGGGAATCGGGGTCGCGATCTTCTTCATCTGGATCTGCGTCACCGCCTATCTTGTGATCGCCGCGGCGGCCCGCGAACGCGGCACCGAACTGATCGGAGGTGCGGCATTAGTACCGTCGTAATGCTGGACGGCAGCGCAGACCTTCCCCGAAACATCCTGGGCAACAAGGGCTACGGCATCGACGCGATGCGCCGCGAGGGCTTGTCGGTACCACCGGCCTTTTGTATCACCACCGAAGTCTGCGGCCGGTTCCTCACCGATGCGGCAGGCTGCCTTGATGACATTTGGTCCGATGTCCGGGAGAAGATGGGCTGGCTCGAGGACGAGACATCGCGCACGTTCGGACGGGGACCGCGCCCGCTGTTGGTCAGCGTGCGCAGCGGTGCGGCGCAATCCATGCCAGGGATGATGGACACAGTCCTGGACCTCGGCATCGACAATGCGGTCGAGAATGCTCTCGCAGACGGAGCGAGCGCCGCATTCGCCCGTGACACCCGAATCCGGTTCACCGACATGTACCGCCGCATCGTGCTGGGCAGCGTCGAAGGCGCCGAGGTGCCCGACGACCCGTGGACGCAGCTTCGGGGAGCGATCGAAGCGGTATTCGCTTCGTGGAACAGTCCGCGGGCCGTGCACTACCGGGCGCACCACGGCCTGGACGACAGCGCCGGAACGGCGGTCATCGTGCAGGCCATGGTGTTCGGCAACCTGGCGGATGATTCCGGCACCGGGGTTCTGTTCTCGCGTAACCCGATTACCGGGGCCAACGCACCCTTCGGGGAGTGGCTGGCCGGCGGGCAAGGCGAGGACGTCGTCTCCGGCAGCGTCGGCGTCGAACCCATCGCCGCCCTGAGCGTCGAGCAACCGGCGGTCTACGACCAACTGATGGCCACCGCACGGACGCTCGAGAGGCTGGCGGCCGATGTTCAAGACATCGAATTCACCGTCGAAGAGGGCAAGCTGTGGTTGCTGCAGACGCGATCGGCCAAACGATCGGCCCAAGCCGCGGTGCGCCTAGCCCTGCAACTGCGTGCTGAAGGACTGATCGACGACGCGGAGGCGCTGCGCCGGGTGACACCGGCGCACATCGACGCGCTGCTCGCGCCGTCATTGCAGCCCGAAACACGCTTGGCAGCACCACTTCTGGCCCGGGGCCTGCCATCATGCCCGGGAGTGGCATCGGGCCGGGTGTACACCGACGTCGACGAGGCACTGGATGCGGCCGACGCGGGGGAGGACGTCATCCTGGTTCGCACCGCGACGAGCCCCGATGACGTGCAGGGCATGATCGCCGCTCAAGCCATCGTCACCGAGATCGGCGGGGCCACCTCGCACGCCGCGGTGGTCAGCCGCGAGATCGGCACCCCGGCCGTGGTGGGCTGCGGCGCCGGAGTGGTCGCGGCGCTGGCCGGCAAGCTGGTTACGGTCGACGGCGACGAAGGGGAGGTGCGCGAAGGGATACTCGAACGCGCCGCCTGGTCGGAGACCAAGTCGCCGGATCTGACCGGACTCGCTGAGATCGCGCGGCGCGTCAGCCCCCTGCGTGCCTACGCCAGCGGTGCCTACCCGGTGCTGACTGATTCATCCCCGACGGTGGTAGCCGATGCGCTGGCCGCCGGGCACACCGACGTCGTCTCAGCGCATCCGTTGATCACGATGCTCGTTGCGCTCCGACTCAGCGAAGAAAGGGCAGTCAATGTCTGAGTTGACCGTATTGCAGGCAGTGCGGCTCAAAGGCCGCATCGTCGAACCGCAGCTAGTGGCGACGGTGGGCGAGGACGCGACTGACGTGGCACAGACAGTGCTTCAGCTGACCGCCGGCGGGCTGCTCCTGGAGGGTACCTCGCTGCGTCTCAGCCCGGAGGGGCGAGCGCGGCTCAATACCCTGCTGGCCCAGGAGCGATCGAGCGTAGACCACGCGGCTCTTGCGCAGAGCTACGCCGAATTCCGCACGGTCAACCACGAGTTCAAAGCTCTGGTCGCGGACTGGCAGCTCAAAGACGGTCAACCCAATACCCACGAGGACGCTGCCTACGACGCCGCGATCCTCGACCGCCTCACCGATGTCCATCAGCGGGTGACACCGGTCCTCGCCGCAGTCGTCGACGTGGTGCCGCGGCTGGCTGCTTACGCGGACAAGCTGGAGTCAGCCTTGAGTAAGGTCCAAGCCGGTGACACCGCATGGTTCACCCGCCCGATCATCGACTCGTATCACACCGTCTGGTTCGAACTGCACGAAGAGTTGATCGCCGCCTCCGGCCTCACGCGTGAGGACGAGGCCAAGGCCGGGCACGCAGACTAGGCGATGGGCTAGTTTTTTGGGTCGCCGCGGGAGGGTGCGGATTCGCCGAGATTGACGCTAGCGCGGGAAAGTGCGAGAGGCGCCCGCGCTAGCGTCAATCTCGGCGCAAGAGCGCGTGGGATTACTTGGTCTGGGTATCCGCGATCGCTTTGGCGCTCAGCCCCAGGCACGCCAGCGACGCCGCGGTGAACAGGCCCGCACTGAGCGGAGAGATCTTCCCGCGACGCTGGGCGATCGTCACGGCCGCGATGTCGCCCAGATCGCACGCGGCCGCGACGGCCAGCAGCTTCCGGCGAGCAGGGCCCGCGGTCATCAACGGGCCTGCGGCCAGGGCGAAGTCACGGGTTCCACCCAGCCGCAGATACAACGCGGCACTGACATCCTTGGATGCGTCGATGCCGAACAGCTTCCCTGCCGTGATCGGCATCGCCCACCCGCTCGTGCCGATCGCCGCCCGCGTCGCCGACAGCGCCTTCAGTGCGGACATCAGATCTCCTTCAGACCTTCGTCGGACTCCTGCTTGATCGCACGCAGCAGGAACACCGTCATCACCAGATACCAGGTGCCGAAAACGGCTGCGGGAATCCAGAATCCGATGACACCTGTCCAGGCAAACGGTCCGGACTTGAAGAACAGGATCATGCTTGCCGGCAATAGCAGAACCGCGACCCAGACGTTGTAGTAGCCGATCCACCGCGGGAACACCGGATTGGCTCGCCGATCGGTGAAGACCGCCATCGCGAGGGCGCCCAGCTG
Organism: Mycobacterium sp. BK086; assembly: GCA_004362315.1. Lineage (GTDB taxonomy): Bacteria > Actinomycetota > Actinomycetes > Mycobacteriales > Mycobacteriaceae > Mycobacterium. The sequence goes on along the minus strand of SNWL01000003.1, from coordinate 1,160,364 downwards.
GCCGATGAGCGGCGGCCACGGAAGGATCAACATCTCGTAGGACAGGTCATTGACGAGCTGGGTCAGTTCGGCTGCGCGCTCCGGGCGAAAGGCGTTACCGGCGAACAACAGGATCGGGATGATCAGCACCACCGTGACGATCAGTCCTGAGGCGAACTGCAGGATGGACAGAACCGGGGTCCTCAACTCGGTGCGGCGCATCTGCATGCTGATCGCCAGGGCGAACGGCAGGGTCAGAAAGGCGCCCGCCATCGCGATGATCAATCCGATCCGATGCAGCGTCGGGTTCGTGCTGTAGACGGCCGCTACTTCGGCGGCCGAGTCGGTGGCCGGAATCAACGGGATGAATCCGCCGAGCAGGCCCCAGCCGCCGAACAGGCACAGTACGAAGACCGGCCCGCACCAGGTGCAGAAGACTTGGATCCGGCGCGACTTGTCGATGTCACTGCGGAGGTCCAGCGGGGTAGTGGCGGTGCTCATTGGGCTGACCCTACCGCTGCAATGAATCAGATTTCAATCATGAAGTGTCGTTCATAATCTTGGGTTGCGCTGGCCGACGGAAGTTGACGAGGCAGCACCGGGATGTGACGATGCACATATCCAATCCTGTCGATGTTGTACTCTTTCAGGTACAGTTTTGAATCGAAAATAAATTAAGGAGAACGATGGGGTTCACCGACTCTGCCGAGGTGGCGAAGTACATCGGCGGCATCTTCGAGGCCGCATTCGACGACCCTGAGATCGGCCCGAAGCTCGAGGCGACCGGGCTGGTGGTGGCGTTCGACTTCACCGACCCCAAGGCCGTCGTCGTCATCGACATGGCCAACAAGACGACCCGTGAGGGAGTGGCAGGCGGTACCGCGCCGATGGCCACCATGTTCATGACCGCTGACACCGGCAACGCCTATTGGCAGGGCAAGGTGAACCTGCCGCTGGCCATGGCCAAGAAGAAGATCACCGTCGAAGGCAATGTCGCGAGCCTGCTCAAGCTCGCACCGCTGGGCAAGAAGCTCTACCCGACCTATATCGCTCGGCTCCAGGGTGACGGCCGCACCGACCTGATCGTCTAGCGCCATGTATCCGGGAACCCACGCAGCCACTGACCCCGACCGGCCCGCGGTGATCATCGCCGGCACCGGCCGGACACTGACCTACGGCGAACTCGACGAGGGCTCCGCCAGGGTGGCGTCGGCGTTGCGTGGGCTGGGCCTGCGGCCCGGCGATGTGATCGCCGTGTTGAGTGACAACGCCGCCGAGGTATTCGAAATCTACTGGGCGGCCCTGCGATCGGGGCTCTACATCACTCCGGTCAACCGGCATCTCACGGCCCCGGAGATCGCCCACATCCTGGCCGACAGCGGCGCACAGGTGCTTTTCGCCTCCGCCGCCCTCGACGAGCTGGCCGGCCGGGCGGCCGCCGAGGTCCCGGATCTGGTCCGCCGCTACGCATTCGGTGGCACGATCGACGGTTTCGCCTCGTACCGTGAGCTGCGCGAATCGGGTCGCCCCGGGCCGCTGGACGATCAGCCGCGCGGCGCCGAGATGCTGTACTCGTCGGGCACCACCGGCCATCCCAAGGGCATCAAACTGGCGCTGCCCGCAGTCTCGGTCGACGAGCCGGGCGCGGACATCATCGCCATGATGCTCGCCCACGTATTCGCGGTCACCAATGCCGATGTCTACCTCTCACCGGCCCCGATCTACCATGCCGCGCCGCTGAAGTGGTCAGCGGCGGTGCACGCGATCGGCGGCACCGTGGTCATGATGGAGAAGTTCGACCCCGCCGCGGCGCTGGCGGCCATCGAGCGCTATCGAGTCACCGTCACCCAGATGGTGCCCACGATGTTCGTGCGTCTTCTGCAGCTACCGGAAGAACAGCGGACGCGCTACGACATCTCGTCCCTGCGGCTTGCCGTCCACGCCGGCGCGCCCTGCCCACCCGAGGTCAAGGACGCGATGATCGGTTGGTGGGGACCGATTTTCACTGAGTACTACGGAGCGACCGAGAGCCACGGCACCACGGTCATGTCGAGTGCCGAATGGGAGAGCAAGCGGGGATCGGTCGGCAGAGCCGTGCTCGGGGTGGCACACATCTGCGATGACGACGGCAACGAACTACCGTCCGGCGAGGTCGGGCTGGTCTACTTCGAACGCGATAAACCCGCGTTCAGTTACCACAACGATCCGGAGAAGACCGCGGGCTCGCGGCATCCGGCCCACCAAAACTGGGCCACGGTGGGGGACATGGGCTACCTCGACGAGGACGGCTACCTGTACCTGACTGACCGCAAGTCCTTCATGATCATTTCCGGCGGCGTGAACATCTATCCGCAAGAAGTCGAGAACGTTCTGGCGTTGCACCCCAAGATCTTCGACGCCGCCGTCATCGGCGTGCCGGATGCGGAGATGGGCGAGCAGGTCAAGGCCGTCGTCCAGCTGCGCGAGGGCGTCAGCCCGTCCGACGAGCTCGCATCCGAGATCATCGGGTACGTGCGAGAGCGTCTCGCGCACTTCAAGGCGCCGCGTTCGGTCGACTTCGTCGACCAGTTACCGCGTTCTGAGACAGGAAAACTCGTGAAACGAATATTGAAAGCAAGCTACGTGGAGGCATCAGCATGAGTGTCCAGCCCGACACTTCGACAGCTATCGACCGGCCACCGTTCGACCCGGTGAACATCTCCTCGGTGGATTTCTGGGCGCAGAGCTTCGACGATCGCGAGAAGTCGTTCAAGATCCTTCGCGACGAACGGCCGGTCAGCTGGCACCGCCCGATCGAGGGTTCGATGATGGAGCCCGAGATCGACGGTGTCTGGGTGGTCACCCGGCACGAGGACGTCTCCTACGTCAGCAAGAACCCCGAGATCTTCTGTTCGGGGCAGGGCATCACTTTCGAAGCGGTTCCCGAGGAGATGCTGGACGCCATTCAGTCGTTCCTCGGCATGGATGGCGCCAAGCATTCGAGCCTGCGCAGGCTGGTCAGCTCCGTGTTCACGCCACGGCAGGTCGCCAAGATCAAGGACCAGATCGAGAATCAGGCCCGCTCAATCGTCGACGATCTGCTCGCCACGAAAGAGGGCGACTTCGTCGAGCAGGTCTCCAAGCGGCTGCCGATGTGGACGATCTACGACATGCTCGGTCTGCCCGACGAGCAACGCGACGAAGCGGCGCAGCTGGCCGAGGGCATGGTGGCCTGGGCCGACCCCGAGGTCGCGGCGGGACGCGAACCGGCCGAGGTGCTCACCGATTCGATGGTCGGGCTGCTCGAGATCGGCATGGGCCTGGCCCAGGCGCGCCGGGAGAAGCCCGAGAACGATCTGATGACGTTGCTGGTGCAGGCCGAGGTGGACGGTCGTCAACTCACCGACGACGAACTCGGCCCGTACTTCGTGCTTCTGTCGGTCGCCGGAAACGACACCACCAAGACCACGACGACGTTCACCACCATCGCGCTGGACCGGTTCCCCGAGCAGAAAGCGCTGCTGCAGAAGGATTTCGACGGACACATCAAGACCGCGATGGAGGAGTTCGTCCGGTGGACGACTCCGGTCATGACGTTCCGCCGCACCGCGACGCAGGACACCGAGTTGCACGGTCAGCACATTCGTAAGGGCGACTGGGTGACGATGGTGTACTCGTCGGCCAACCGCGACGAGCGGGTGTTCACCAATCCCTACGAGTTCGACATCACCCGCTCGCCCAACCCGCACGTCGGCTACGGCGGGGGCGGACCGCATTACTGCATGGGCGCATTCATGGCGAAGATGCAGCTGGAGTCGATCTTCCGCGAATTGATCTTGCGTGCACCGAATCTGCGGGTCGGCGAACCAGAGTATCTGACCGGGAACTTCATCACCGCCGTCAAGCACCTGCCCTACACCCTCGACTAGGAGACAACCGATATGGCTGACTTTTCCGGGCGACGCTACGTCGTCACCGGTGCCGCCTCCGGGATCGGCCACGCCGTCGCCGAACAGCTGCTGGCGCACGGCGCCGAGGTGACGAGCCTGGACCGCAACGTCCCGACTGCCAAGGTGCACACCCACATCGAGGTGGACCTGGCCAATCCGACCAGCATCGACGCCGCGCTGGAACAGCTGGACGGCGAATACGACGGGCTGATGAACGTCGCCGGCATCCCGGGGACTGCCGCGGGCGAGCTGGTGTTCGCGGTCAATTCGCTTGCGGTGCGCCATCTCACAGAAGCGTTCTTCGAGCGGCTGGCGCCCGCCGGCTCGGTGACCATCGTGTCTTCGACCGCCGGATTCGGCTGGCCCGAGCGCCTTGAGGCGATCCGCGATCTGCTGGCCACCGACACCTTTGAGGAAGGTGCCGCCTGGTTCAAGGCCAACCCGCAGCAGGGCAACGCGTACAACTTCTCCAAGGAAGTCAGCACGGTCTACACGCTGTCGATGGGTCTGGCCATGGCGCAGATGGGTTTCCGGATCAACGCCGTCCTGCCCGGACCCGTGCGGACGCCGATCCTGGTGGACTTCGAGGAGTCGATGGGTAAGGACACTCTGGACGGTCTCGAGGAACTGCTGGGCCGCCATGCCGAGCCCGAGGACATCGCCGAGGTGGTGCTGTTCCTGGCCTCCGACGCCGCGCGTTGGGTGAACGGACAGGCGCTCGCCGTCGACGGCGGAATCAGCGGAGCGGTGGCCTCCGGTGTGGTTCCGGCACCCGAAATCTGAGTGCAGTCTTGACGATTCACGAGACAGAAGCACGTACCGCGGCGCAGGTTCTCACCGATGTCCGTCGCGTCTTCGCCACGGGGCGGACCCGCTCGCTCGACTGGCGTCTGAGGCAGTTGCACGGCATCGAGCGACTGTGCGAGGAACGCGAAGCCGACATCGCCGAGGCGTTGGCGGCCGATCTTGGCCGCACGCCGGTGGAGGCGTGGCTGGGCGATGTCGCGTCGACGAAGGCCGAGGCGGCGTTCGCGCGTAAGCACCTGCGGAAGTGGATTGCCCGCCAGCGGGTTTCGCTGCCCGTGGCCCAGCTGCCTGGCCGCGGCTGGATCCAGTACGACCCGTTGGGTGTCGTGCTGGTGATCGGCCCGTGGAACTATCCGTTCTATCTGCTGATGGGGCCGGTGGTGGCCGCGGTCGCCGCCGGCAACGGTGTCGTCATCAAGCCGTCCGAGCTGGCTCCGGCGACATCGGCTCTCGTCGCGCGCCTGGTGCCGCAATACCTGGATCCCGACGCGATCCGGGTCGTGGAGGGTGACGCACAGACCACCCAGGATCTGCTGGCGTCGGGATTCGACCATGCCTTCTTCACCGGTGGCACCGAGATCGGCCGCAAGATCATGGCCGCGGCCGCCGCGACCCTGACCCCGGTCACCCTGGAGTTGGGCGGCAAGAGTCCGGCCATCGTCGCCAACGACGCCGACGTGGACGTCACCGCCCGGCGGCTGGCGTACACCAAGCTGATCAACTCCGGACAGACCTGCATCGCCCCCGACTATGTGCTTGCCGACGCTGCGATTGCCGACGAGCTGGTGGCCAAGATCGTCGCCAACATCGCGGAGTTCCGCAACGCGCCGTCGCTGCCGATCGTCAACGAACGCCAATTCGACCGGCTGACAACGCTCATCGCCACTACCAGCGGCACCGTCGTCACCGGCGGTGGCTCCGAGCGGGCAGGCCTGCGCATCGAGCCGACCGTGATCGTCGATCCGTCGCCGGACGACGCGGTGATGGCCGACGAGATATTCGGCCCGATCCTGCCGGTCATGCGCGTCGAATCTGTCAACGCAGCAGTCGAATTCGTCAACTCCCGGCCGAAGCCGTTGGCGCTCTATGTCTTCACCAAGAGCTCGGCGTCGGCGCGTGACATCATCGACCGCACGCCATCGGGCGGCGCTGTCGTCAATCACGCGATGATGCACTGTCTTGTTCCGCAGCTGCCGTTCGGCGGTGTCGGAGCCAGCGGAATGGGTGCCTATCACGGTAAGTGGGGGTTCGAGGCGTTGTCGCACCGGCGCGCGGTGCTCGCCAAGCCGAGTCGGCCCGATCCGTCGATCGTCTACCCGCCGTACAGCGATCGCGCGCTCAAGCTCATGAGGAAGTTGTTCTGATGCGGGTGCACGTCGACCACACCAAGTGTTCCGGAATCGGGTTGTGCGAGATGACCGCCCCGGCGATCTTCGAGATCGGCGACGACGGGCAGTCGCAGGTGATCGACCCCGAGCCACCTGAATCCGAGCGGAGCGCTGCCGAAGAAGCGGTCTCGAACTGCCCGACCGGGGCGCTGTCGATCACTGAATGATGAGGGCCTGAGCGGCCTCTTCGCACCACCAATCAGGAGAATGTCGTGGCCTTCGTGATCACCCAGAACTGCTGCACCGACGCCAGTTGCGTGCCAGCATGTCCCGTCGACTGCATTCGGCCCGTGCCGAACGCCTCAGGCGTCGGCAACCAGATGCTGTACATCGATCCGGCGGCGTGCGTGGACTGCGGGGCGTGTCTGCAGGTGTGCCCGGTCGGCGCCATCTACTACGAGGACGACCTGCCGACCGGGCAGGCGAAGTTCCGGGACATCAACGCCGATTTCTTCGCGCGGCAACCGCTCAGGACCCGCGCGGCGACGCCCGTGGCGGTGCGGCCCGCTGTTCCCTCCGGTGCTTTGCGCGTCGCGATCGTGGGGTCGGGCCCCGCGGCCTGCTACGCCGCCGCCGAGTTGCTGGAGAACGACGGTGTCGAGGTGAATGTCTTTGAGCGACTGCCCACTCCGTTCGGGCTGATCCGCTCGGGTGTGGCGCCAGATCACCAGCGCACCAAGGAGGTCGTCAGCCTCTTCGAACCGGCATTGGGCGGCCCAGGCGCAGGGTGCTACTTCAACGTTGCGGTCGGCTCCGACATCAGTCACGACGAGCTCCTGGCCCACCACCACGCCGTCATCTACGCCGTCGGAGCCTCCGCCAGCAGCAGCCTCGGCGTCCCCGGCGAACACCTGCCCGGCCACCACGCAGCGGCCGACATCGTGGCCTGGTACAACGGTCATCCCGACCATGTCCACGACGACCCGGACCTCGATTCGCCCCGCGTGGTGATCATCGGCAACGGCAACGTGGCACTCGACGTGGCCCGTGTCTTGCTGATGACGCCGGATGCACTGGCGAACACCGACATCGCCGACCACGCGTTGCGGCGATTGACGGCCGGGTCCATCCAGGAGGTCGTCATCCTGGCCCGTCGCGGTGCCGCGGACGCGGCGTTCTCGGTCGGTGAGTTCCTGGCGCTGGGTGAGATCGCCGGGGTCGACATCGCGATCGAAGGCGAGCTCGGAGACCGTCCGGACGACGACTTCGAACGCGCCCTCAAATACGACATCGCGGTCGAATACCGTCGCAGGACAGCCACACCCGGAAACAAGCGACTGGTGTTCCGGTTCTCCACCACGCCCGTCGAACTCGTCGGCGCGCAGCGAGTGGAAGGTTTGCGCGTGCGGACGGGGGAGGGCGAGCAGACCATCGATACCGCCATGGTGCTGCGGTCGATCGGCTATCGCGGTACACCGATTGCGGATCTGCCGTTCGACGCCTCGCGCGGGGTGGTGCCGAACGAAGGCGGGCGGGTGCTGGCCGACGGACAGACAGTGCCCGGCGTGTATGCCACCGGCTGGATCAAACGCGGTCCACGGGGAGTCATCGGCACCAACCGGGGATGCGCGCTCGAGACGGTCGACGCACTGTTCGAGGATTTCATGGCCGGCAGGCTCGGGCGGCCCGTGGGCACGAACAGTGACGTGGACGCGCTGCTGGCGTCGAGGAGCGTTCCCGTTGTCGACTGGCAGGGCTGGCGGACGATCGATGCCGCCGAGCGAGACCGAGCCGCCGGCAGTGCGCGGCCGCGGGTGAAGTATTCCGACGCAGCAGAATTGGTGGCCGTAGCGCGGAGGCAGTGATGACATCCACCCGCAACCTCATGCTGCTGGTCTGGACCGGACCGGTCGGGATCGCGTTCGTCCTGCTGGGCTGGATGGTGTTCGCCGGGTTCCTGCCGCCACCCTCTCCGACGATCACCGGCGGCGGCTTGACCGCCCTCTGGTCGGACCACGCCAATCTCAAACGGGCGGGCATGGTGCTCTGCATCTGGGGCGGCACGATGTATGTGCCGTTCACCGTGGCGGTGGGAATTCTGTTGCGTCGCAGTCAGTCCGAACACGCGGTGCTGGCCACTGCGCAAACGGCGCTTGGCACCTTCGGGACGGTGTTCTTCACACTCAATTTTGTGATCTTGTCGGCGGTCGCCTACCGGCCGGACCTGCCGCCGCAGGTTCTCCAGCCGCTGCACGACCTCGGTTTCATCATGACGTTCTCGCCGGTCGCGCCGTTCACGTTCCAGTACTTCGCCATCGGTCTGGCCATCTTGCAGGACAGCTCCGGGCGGCCACTGTTCCCGCGTTGGGTGGGCTACGCCAACCTGTGGGTGGGTCTGCTCCTCATCCCCGCGTGCGCGATCCCGTTCTTCACGACCGGGCCCATGGCCTGGAACGGGGTGCTGGCGTTCTGGATTCCGGTGGCGGTCTTCGTAGCCTGGTTCTTCATCATGTTCGACGCAATGCGCCGGGCTCTGAAAACCGTTACCGCGTAGAGCCGGCGATCTCCCGGCCGATGATTTCCTTCATGATCTCGGTGGTGCCGCCGTAGATAGTCTTGACCCGGGTGTCCAGATACGCACGTGCGACAGGGTATTCGGTCATGTAGCCGTACCCGCCATGCAATTGCAGGCAGCGGTCGATCACGCGCTTCTGCAGCTCACTGACATACCACTTGCCCTTGGCGGCATCCACCGGCGTCAACTCGCCGGCGTTGTAGGCCAGCACCGAGGAATCGACGTAGGCCTGCACGATGTCGATCTCGGTGCCCATCTCGGCCAGCTCGAAGCGCACATGCTGTTTGTCGGTCAGCGGTCCGCCGAACGCCTGGCGGGATTGGCAGTACTCCACGGTCAGTTCGAAAATGGCGCGGGTTGTGGCGATCGCTTCGGCGGTTACCCCGAGGCGTTCGCGCGGAAGATGACTCATCAGGTACTGCAGGCCGCGGCCTGGTTCGCCGAGCAGGTTGGCGGCCGGCACGACCGCATCGTGGAAGAACAGCTCCGCAGTGTCCTGTCCGGGCAAGCCGATCTTGTCGAGCTTGCGTCCGCGTTCGAAGCCGGGGGTGTCGCGTTCCACCCCGAAGAGGCTGAAATCGCCGGAGCCGCCGGTGTTGTCGGTGCGAGCCGCCACCACGACGACGTCGGCCATGATTCCGCTCGAGATGAACGTCTTCTGGCCGTTGAGGATCCACTGATCGCCGTCGCGCTGCGCCGTGGTGCGGATACCGCGCAAGTCGCTGCCGGCGCCGGGCTCGGTCATTGCCAGCGCGCCGATGATCTCGCCTGCGACGAAGCCGGGCAGCCAGCGCTGCTTCTGCTCGTCATTGGTGAGGTCGAGCAGGTAGTGCAGCACAAGATCGTCCTGCAAGCTGATCGTCACGCCGAAGGACAGGGCGTTGACCCGCGCGACCTCTTCGCACACCACCATGCGGTAGCGGTAGTCGGGTTCGCCTGCGCCGCCGTACTGCTCACCGATCTGCAGCGCATAGATACCGGCCTTGGCCGCGCGCGCGAACACCGAACGGTCGATCCACCGGTGTTGATCCCAGTCTTCTTGGTGCGGAACGACTTCGCGGGCCAGGAACTCCCGCACTGTCTCCCGATAGGCCTCGTGGTCGGGGCCGTACAGCGAGCGTTGCATCTCAGAGCCGTTCGATGATCGTGACGTTGGCCTGGCCGCCACCTTCGCACATCGTCTGCAGCCCGTAGCGGCCACCGGTGCGCTCCAGCTCGTGCAGCAGAGACGTCATCAGTCGCGCCCCGGTGCAGCCGATCGGGTGCCCCAGCGCGATGGCGCCGCCGTTGGGGTTGACGGTTTCGGGGTCGGCGTCGATCTCGGCCAGCCAGGCCAGGACCACCGGGGCGAAGGCCTCGTTGATCTCGACGGCGTCGATGTCGGCGATGGACATGCCGGTGCGCTTCAAAGCATGTTGGGTCGCCGGGATCGGGGCGGTCAGCATCATCACGGGGTCGGCGCCCCGCACTGACATATGGTGAATCCGCGCACGGGGCGTGAGACCGAAGCGGTCGACAGCGGCCTGGGATGCGATCAACAGTCCGGCGGCACCGTCGGAGATCTGGCTGGCCACAGCGGCGGTCAGCACACCTCCCTCGACGAGCGTGGGCAGCCCGGCCATCTTCTCCAGTGACGTGTCGGCCCGGGGGCCCTCGTCGACACTGATGCCCGCAAACGGGGTGATCTCCCGCTCGAAACGCCCCTCGGCGATCGCGGACAGCGCGCGCTGGTGGCTTGCGAAGGCGAAACGCTCGTTATCCTCGCGCGACAAGTTCCAGTGCTGCGCGATCATCTCCGCGCCGCGGAACTGCGAGATCTCCTGGTCGCCGTAGCGTTCTGCCCAGCCCTTGCAGTCCGTCCACGGGTCGACCGATCCGAACGGTTCGCCGGCGCCGAACGCGCTGAGAATCGGGAACTGGCTCATCTTCTGGACGCCGCCGGCGACGATGAGATCGGCCGTGCCGCTCATCACGCCTTGAGCCGCGAAATGCACTGCCTGCTGGGCAGATCCGCATTGGCGGTCGATCGTCACACCCGGCACGGATTCGGGCAGGCCGGCGGCAAGGGCGGCCGTGCGAGCGATGTCACCGGCCTGCGAGCCGATGTTGTCGAGGCAGCCGAGAATGACGTCGTCGATCGCGGCAGGATCGATGTCATGGCGCCACACGAGCGTCTTGATCACGTGTGCCGCCATATCGGCCGGATGCACACCGGCCAGTCCGCCCTTGCGCTTACCGACAGGGGTGCGGACAGCGTCGATGATGTATGCCTCGTTCACCGGATTAATTTAACATAGAATCAAAAACTACGGGAATCGTCCTCGTGGCCGGGGATAACGGCTATCCGGTGGTGCGGGGGGAGCGCTTGCGCCGGCTGGCGGTGCTCTCGGCGGCCGGGCTGATTCCGCTGCGCACGATTGTCTGGGCATTGGCGACGATTCCGTCGAGGGATCCACGCTTCGGGTCCCACCATTCCGCCGCCCAGTTCAGTGCACCCAGCACCAGACCCCGCACCACCCTGGGTTCGAGGTCGTCGCGCATCTCACCGTCGGCGGTGGCATCGTCGAATAATCGCTGCCAGATCCGGCCGTATGCCGCACTTTCTTTTTCCTGTCGGGCGCGAAGATGTTCGGGAATCTGGCCGGAGTTACGAATCGTCGCTGTCGCATAGTCCGAAAGCTCGAGCTCGTGGCGCAGGTGGGCTTCCACCGCCGCCATGATGCGATCCATCGCCGGAGTACCGGCAGGCAGCGCGTCGAGGGTCTCCTGCAGGTGCCGTCGCATATCGCTGATACCGCAGAACATCACCTCTTCGATGAGGTCCTCGCGTGAAGGGAAGTAGTAATAGATTGCCGGTGCCTGCAGCTCCGCGTACTCGGCGACGTCCGACAGCCGCGTGCCGGCGAATCCCTTGACGCTGAGCACGTGCGCTGCGGCGTCGAGAATGCGTTGGCGCGTGCGTTGCGACTTCGACTCGCCCTCGGGGTCAGCGGACGCCCTCGCCGCAGATTTTCTAGGCATCGTTCAATGATATTGGTCGAGCGTCGTCCCGGTGGAAAGGCCATGCCGGATAAGGCATTGAGCATTGGCCACGACGGCCTCGATCGAGCCCCGGCGCGGATCCCACCACTCCACGGCCCAATTCAGTGCGCCGAGCACCAGCATCTGCGCGACGTAGGGGTCGAATTCGCGCCGTAGACCGCCTTCTCGCGACAGCTCGTTGAGCAGCCCGCGCCAAATCTCGCCGTAGCGTTCCTCCTCGCGGATCTGGCGTTTACGAATCGCCAGCGGGACCTGGCCGGCGTTGCGGATCGCGGCGGTCGTGTAGTCGGAGATCTCCAGTTCGTGGCGCAGGTGGGCTTCGGCCGCGGCGAGAAGACGATCCAGAGGCGGGGTTCCGTCAGGCAGCGCATCCAGCGCCGCCATGACGTGCTCTCGCATATTGGCGATCCCGGCCCACATGACTTCCTCGATGAGTTCGTCACGCGAGGGGAAGTAGTAGTAGATCGCCGGCGCTTGCAGTTCCGCACTCGCGGCGACATCGGTGAGACGCAGTCCCGCGTAACCCTTGGCGGACAACACGTGCGCGGCGGAATCCAAGATCCGGGCGCGAGTCAGTGCCGACTTGGAGTCGGCACTCACATCATCGGCCGCGGCATTGGCGGAATGCCGTGAGGGAGAGGTCCGCCTGGCCATCGCAACATGATAGGGCGCACCACGATCCCGGCGTTGGAGGTAATCGATCGTTATCAGGCCGGCTGGCCGTAGACCGCCACCAGAACCGAGCGGTCGAGGCTGTTCACCGACCAGACGCCGATCGCGGTGTTCGCGCAGTCCGACATGATCGCGAAATCCGCGGGGTCGTAATACCACTGGTTGATGACGTCCATGTTGTTGATCGCCAGTGCGGGGTTGATGGCCACCGTTTGGGCGACCTTCCCGTTGAAACCTGCTGCGGCAGCGCGACTCTGCGGTGTGGAGCCGTCGGAGCCGAGATCGCCGTCGAGCGTCCGGTCGTTGAGGACGTCGTTGGCGTGCCACTCCGCGGCCTGCGTCAGCGCGGGATTCTTCTTGATGTCGGTGGAACACCCCGCCTGGTGCTGCACGGTGTAGACGTTGGCGACCACGCCGTTGTTGAGGCGGGTGTTGTCAGCGTGCGCGGCGGGTGCGCCGGCAACGGTCACCAGCGTGATCGCGCCGATGGCTGTCGCGACATGGATAGCTCGTGATACCAACGTCTTTCCTTACTATGCGGACGGTACGTAGCCGGCGGCGGACTGGCGGAGTTGCCAGATCGCGGCGGGGCAGAGTTCTTGCGCGGACTGGCTGATCAGATACGACGCCTGGAATTCGTCGCTGGTGTTGAAGTCGGCCTTGATGTTGTTGACCAACTGGCCGTAACTCACTCCGGAGTTGATCTGATCGCAGACGCCGTTGCCGTAGGCCAGTGCGGCGTCGGCGTTGGGGAAGTTGTACCCGGGCCGGACGGTGACGTTGATCAGGTAACCGATGTTATCGGCGTGCGCGGGCTGTGCCGTGGTCAGCAGGCCTACGGTGCCCACTGCGGCCACGGCGCCGGCGATCAACAGGCGGGTTTTTGAGCTAGGCATTCGCATATTGTCCCATGGTTGATCGGCGCAGGTCGGGGAGTACTGGCGATCCGCGGAATATACATCGACGCACCCCGTGGTGATCTAGTATTCGGCCATGATTCGGCCGACCTACCTGGTGTCGATGGCTGTTGCGTTGGCGTTTGCCGGCTTGACCGGAGGTGCCGTTTCGCACGCTGGACCGCTGCCGCCTTGCACGTACACGCTCTCGCCGCCCGTAGTCGGGCCGGGCGGGGTCAGCGCCACCGCGGAGCTGGCGGGATGCGGACCGGCCGGGGGCCCGTACAAGGCGGTCGCCTGCCTGCTGGGTGCTGACGGGGTCACGCACTGCACGCAGGGACGCGGCGCGGATCCCGCGACGATCACGGTGCCCTACCAGCCCGGCACGACCTATATCGCGACCGGCCGGGGCTGCCCGGTCTGGCTGGGGCAGAACGTTGCTCCCGACTGCCAGCTCCTCGGTCCGTTCACCGCGACTCTCTAGGAACTCCCATGTCGATCGACAAGGCCGCGGTTGTCGCGGGCAGTATCCGGCTGGCCTCCGGTGTCCACTTCCTGGTGGACCCGATGGGAGCCAACAAGCTCTGGGGCGAGCCCAACGACCCCGGCCCGTCGGCACGCTTGCTGTTGCGGTCGATGGGCTATCGCGACGCGCTGATCGGCGGACTTCTGCTGTCGGCCGGCCTCCGCGGACGCAACACCCGGGGCTGGTTCCTGGCGTCGGGCGGAGCCGATGCCGCCGACCTGCTGGGTGGTTCGAGCGTGCACAGCGATCTGACGCGCGGACAGCAGATCATCGGACTGGGCGGCGCCGTGGTGGGCATCGGGGTCGGCCTGTGGGGTGCGACCCGGCGCCGCAAACCCGCGCCCGAGGTAGCTGCGTAATCAATCGAGTAGCGCTGACAGCGGCAATCGGCATTGCCGTTGCCGTCGCCGGCTGTGCAGCGCCGTCCGAGTCACCGATCGCGTCGGCCCCCACGACGCCGACCAGTACGACCCTCGTCCGACCTGTCGTGCATCCGGTGACGGTGGCCGAGCTCGGTGCCACCTGGCGGCCCGGCTGTCCCGTCGGGCCGGAACAGCTGCGCCGGGTCGAACTGGACTATGTCGGATTCGACGGTCAGACCCACCGCGGGGCGCTTGTCGTGCACGAGGCGCTGGTGGCCGACGTCATCGCGATCTTCGACGAGCTGGCGCGGCAGCACTATCCGATCGCGACGATGCAACCCGTCGACCATTACCCCGATGCCGCCGACGAACTGTCGATGGAGGACAACAACACCTCGGCCTTCAACTGCCGGCCACTACCCGGTTCCGCCAACTGGTCGCTGCACGCCTACGGTCGCGCCATCGACCTCAATCCGCTGCTGAATCCGTACATCGACCGGACCGGTCATCTCGAGCCGACAACCGCGGGGGCCTACCTGAATCGCGCCTGCACCGACCCGGGAATCCTGCACGCCGGTGACCCGGCGGTGCGGACGTTCACCGATCGTGGGTGGGCCTGGGGCGGCGACTGGCACAACCCGATCGACTATCAACATTTCGAACACCGCTGAAAGGGTGAGCAATGGAGATGTGGGAATTGGTGGCGCGCGAGCGAATTCGCGACACCCTGGCGCTGTACAACTGGTCCGGTGACGCGGGGCGGGTCGACGATCTGGCCCAATCCTTCTGTCCGGATGGTGAACTCGAGGTCCGTGGTACCGCCACGGTGACAGGCCGCGCCGCGATTGCGGAGTTCCTCGGCGGCGTTGCCGCAACCCCGCCCGAACCAGGGGTCAAGCGGATCGTCCGGCACACCCTGACCAACATTCGCTTCACCGAACTGACGCCGGAGCGCGCGCAGGTCTCGTCCTATTTCACCGTGTTCACCGAAATCGGGCTGGACCACTACGGCCGCTATCGGGACGTCTTCACTCCGGTCGGCGATGCCTGGCTGATCGCGCACCGGTTCGTCTCGACGGACTGGGGTGCACCGAACTCGACGATGGCACCGCCGTCGTCTGTGTCGTAGTCGCTCAGGCCGACGCGCCGGAAGCCATGGCCTCGCCGAACGCCACCAGCCCCACCTTGCCGATCTCCAGGATCGCCTCGTCGAAGTCGTTGTTGTCCCGGTAGGACAGCTCCAACATGCGGTCGGCCATCTCGACGGCCACCAGCATGGCCCGCCGGTCGGTGTCGGCGGGAAGCAGTGCGGCGGCCACCAGGATGTCGTGCAACCGGTCGGCCAGGGTCTGCATCCGGACGTGCACATGTTTGGTGACGGTCGGCGAGGTACGCCCACCCATCCACAGCCCGGCCGCGCCGGGATGCTTGCGGTAGTAGTCGACGTGCAGATCGAGCTCGTTGTTGAGCAGTTGCGCGATCGAGGTGATCTCCCAGGTCTGCTCGGCGGCCACGCACTGGGCGTCGATCTCGGCGCAGTGCCGTTCCATCAGCTCGTCGAGGATGGCGTCACGGTCGGCGAAGAACCGGTACAGCGAGGGATAGGACACCCCGGCGCGATCGGCGATCGTACGGGTGGTGACGGCGTCGACACCCTCTTCGTCGGCGATCGCGGCGGCGGCATCGAGAATGCGGGCCACGGTCTGCCGGCTACGGGCCTGAACAGGGGCCCGGCGCGGGATCGACGCCGTGGTCATCGCATACCTCCTGGGGACCCTTGACAGTTGTCCGGAAAACTATAACACTATTCGCGTTATAGTTTCCACGCTCGAACCGGAGAATCCTCGATGACCGTGAACTCGCTCAACCAGGCCCGCCCGACTCAGCCGCTGTCCGGCCACATCGACATGCTCATCGTGGGCGCCGGAATCTCCGGCCTCGGGATGGGGCACTACCTGGCGGCCAGTCAGCCCGGGAAGACCTTCGCGATCGTCGACAGTCGCGACGCCATCGGCGGCACCTGGGACCTGTTCCGCTATCCCGGTATTCGGTCGGACTCCGACCTGCACACGTTCGGGTACGAGTTCAAGCCGTGGACGTCCGACAACGCGATCGCCGACGCCCACGAAATTCTCGACTACCTGCACGAGGTCGTCGACGAGGACGATCTGGCCCGTCGGATCTACCTGCAGCACAAGGTGATCCGTGCAGACTTCGACTCCGAAGTCGCGCAGTGGACGGTAACCCTGGAGCGCGCCGGCGAACAGTTCGAGGTGACCTGCGACTGGCTGTTCGGGGCGACCGGCTACTACGACTACGCCGGCGGTCACCGCCCGGACTTCGCCGGTGAAGAGGACTTCGAAGGCGTGATCGTGCACCCGCAGTTCTGGCCTGAAGACCTCGACTACAAGGGCAAGAGGGTCGTCGTCATCGGTAGCGGCGCGACCGCGGTGACGTTGATTCCCGCGATGGCCGACGATGTCGAACACATCACCATGCTTCAGCGCTCGCCGACCTATGTGATGCCGCTGCCGCGGAAGGATCCGATCGCCAACACGTTGCGAAAGGTGCTGCCGGAGAAGGCCGCCTATGCTGCGACGCGCCGGTTCAATATCGGCAAGGGCCGGTTCATCTACAACCTGTGCCAGCGCCACCCGAAGCTGGCGAAACGCCTCATCCACTCGATCAACGTCAAGGCACTACCGGAGGGCTACGACGTCGACACCCACTTCAAGCCCAGCTACAACCCGTGGGATCAGCGCCTGTGTGCCGTGCCCGACGCGGACCTGTTCCGCTGCGTCGGCCGGGGTAAGGCCGACGTGGTCACCGACCGGATCGTGCGCTTCACGAAGAACGGGATCCTGCTGGAATCCGGCGCGACCCTCGAGGCCGACATCATCGTCACCGCAACAGGTTTGAAGCTGCTCCCGTTCGGCGGCATCCAGGTCTCCGTCGACGGCGAGGTCAAGGACCCGCATCAGTCACTGGTCTACAAGAGCTTCATGCTCTCCGATATCCCCAACATGGCGTTCGCGTTCGGCTATACCAACTCGTCATGGACCCTCAAGGTCGGACTGGTGTGCGAACACCTGTGCCGCATGCTGAGTTACATGGATCGGCACGGCTACACCACCGTCGTCCCCGTCGTCGACAACCCGTTGATGGAGAAGCGCCCCATGCTGGACTTCTCAGCCGGCTACATCCAGCGCTCGGTGGACCTGTTCCCGCAGCAGGGCACGACCGGGCCATGGACGGTCGAGATGGACTACTGGTCCGACCATGCCCGGCTGCGCAAGGGCGACATCGACGATCCGGCGCTGCGGTTCGGTACGTCGGTTCCGGCGAAAGCGGTGTCGGGGCTGGCCACCGCATGAGTCGGCCGGCCTTCATCGAGGTCGACGGCCGGCGTACCCGGATTCGGGTTGACGGCGATCCCGACAACCCGCCGGTGCTGCTGGTGCACGGGATCGGGCGCAGCATGGAGGACTGGGCTCCCCAGTACGAACAGCTCGCGCGGTCGTATCGGACGATCGCCGTCGACGTGCCCGGGTTCGGCTTCTCCGAACGGACCAGGGAGGCAATCACATTGCCCGCGTTGGCCCGCGGGGTCACCGAGACTCTGGACACACTCGGCGAGACCAGGCCCGTTCACGTGGTGGGCAACTCACTCGGCGGCGCGATCGCGCAGCGACTGCTGGCCGACCAGCCCGAGCGCGTCGCCAGCCTCGCCCTGATCAACAGTGCGGGCTTCGGCAGTGAGGTCACCTTGCTGCTGCGGATGCTCACCATGCCGGTGCTGGGGCCGATGAGCACCCGCAAGCCCAACCGGATGAGCGCGGTGCTGTTCGAGCGGGCCATCCACGCCGACAAGGCCGTCGCGACCAAAGAGCGCATCGACCACGCTCACGCCGTCGGGTCTCAGCCCGGCGCCGGTGCCGTCATGCGCGAAGCTGCGCTGGCCCTCGGTACGCCGCGCGGGGTGAAGCCGCAGTGGCGGCGCGAACTCGCCGCGGCCGTCGCCCGAACACCGCGGCCGACGCTGATCATGTGGGGCACGCAGGACCGGATCCTGCCCGCCCATCACATCGACGAGGCGATGCGGGTGTACCCGCACGCCGAGGTGCACCTGCTCAACGGAGTGGGCCACATGCCGCAGATCGAATGCCCGAAGCGGTTCGCCGACCTGCTGTTGCCGTTCCTGGTGCGCGCCACCGCTTGATTGCGGCCCGTGCCGGGGCTCAGGCCGATCGTTCCGGGTTGTCGTTCTCGGTATCGCCGTGCGAAAACGGCGGTGGCAGTGGCGTCTTCGGCATGATCCCGCGAATGGAAGCCAGATGTCCGGGCTGGCCCTGATGCTGTTGCGACCACCGCGGATCGCCGCGATTGGCCCGCGACCGGCGAACCCCGACGACCACGATGACCGCGGCGCTTCCCACCAGGAATATCACCAGCAGGATCTTGAGCAGGGTCAACCACATCAGAACATCGTGACACCACAACCGCCGGGCCGGTAGTCACCCCTGACACCCGAGGACCAGCCGAATGCTGACTTGCGGCGCACACCTGGTCACGACGTACGCTGAAAATTCTGTTGGTCGAACGCACGGAGGTGGCAGTGACCGGCGAAAAGCAGAAGAGTCGAGTCAAGCCGTATCTCATCCTCGGCTTGGGCCTGATCATGGTGATCGCGGGTTGGGTCGAGTATCACTACGGCGCGACCACCGGCGGAATCATCGGCATGGTGGCGGGTGCGGTCTTTGTCGTGCTTGGTGGCTACGATCTCGCCCGCGGCCGGCGAACCGATCGGTGAATCAGTCCTGTTGCTTGCCAATGGTTCTCAGCGGGTGCTGATCAACCGGGTTACCGCCCGCATTGCCTGACGGCTGGCCGCATGCTTGACCCGATCGGGCACTGACGGCGTCTCCAGCGGAGCGGCACTGCCGAGACGGGGAAACAAGCGCAGCGCGTTGTCACGCTCGATCGCCCCAAGATGCCTGTCGTCGAGTCCGGGGTGGGACTCCAAACCGGCGGCGAACATCTTGCCGACCACGACCGGCCCGAACGGGAAGTCGGATCCGAACGTGATGTGTCCGGGCTGGGCAAAGGACAGCAGTGTCGGCAGGGCGGCCGCACTGGACGACAACGCGGTGTCGAAGTAGAAGCTCGAGAAATCGTCGAGAATGTCGGCGATGCTGCGGCCCGTCTCACTCATGATCGCCAGCGCCATCCGGTGCGCCGCATAGGGCACGAAACCGCCGCCGTGGCTGAGGATGAACCTGATGTTGGGATACTGTCGCCGGATATTGTTGCGCACCAACAGATATGCAGCCCGCGAGGTGTCGAGAAGGAAGTCGGTGGCCCACGGCAGGACTCCGGGCACTGTCGGGCCCGGCAGCTCGGCGGGGTGGATGAACACCACGCCCCAGCGGGCGTCGAGGGCAGCGAACAGTTCATCCTGACCTTCCTCGCCGATATACACACCTGCGTGGTTGGCCAGCAACACCACTCCGTCGGCATGCAAATCGTCGAGCGCGCGGACTGCCTCGGCTGTCGCTTGCTCGACGTGTGGCATCGGCAGGGTGGCGAAGAATCCGAACCGGTCTGGATTGTCGGCCACCACCGAAGCGGCGTAGTCGTTGACGTCCCTGGCCAGAGCGGCGGCGTCGGCGGCCTGGGGGAGGAACGTGGTGCCGGGCGCAGACACCGACAGGATCGCGGTCGAGACATCCAGTTCTGCCATCGCGGCCAGTGCCGCCTGCGGGCTCCACGCGGGCATCTCTCGGCCGCCCGCGTCGCAGACTCCGGCCTTGCGTAGCGCCGCCAGGTAGTCGGCGGGGATGGCGTGGGCGTGGGTATCGATACGTGCCATGGCGGTTCCTTTCAACTGTCGGCGATACCGGCTCCGGCCAGGGCGGGCACGGTGGGTTCGCGGTGGAGGACCGAGTGCACGCCGGTCTTGAACCGTCCGAATGTTTCGACGATATTCTGCCCCTCGGGTGTGTGTCCCCAGATGCTGATTCCTTGGTAAGTGGTTGGCTCCCAGGTCGATTCGTCGACCACGATCGGGTTCCAGCCGACCTCCCATTCGAATCCCGACGGGCTGACTGCATAGAACGAGAGCTCTTTGTCGTTGGTGTGCTGGCCGACCGACAGCGCGATGTCGAATCCGAGTTGCTTGACCCGGTAGTGGGCTTCGGTCATATCGTCCAGACCGGCTACCTGTACGTTGCAGTGCTGAATTCTGGTGCGTATCGGGTTGAGCGGTAGACGGGTCGTCGCGGCGATCGCGACGGTGTGGTGACGTTCATTGACGCGCAGGAACCGGATCTTGAACTTGAGGCCGCTGATCGTCTCGTCGATGTAGTCGGATAGGCGGGCGTCGAACACCGTGCTGTAGTAACCGCGCATCTCGTGCGGGCGTTTGGTGGCGATCGCGACGTGCCCCATCCCAGCGGCGCCGGTGACGAATCCACCACTGGCGCCGAGCCGCAACGGTTCGGCGCCGATGCGAGGGTTGACGTAGATCTCCTGGGCCAGTCCGTTCGGGCCGGGGAAGCGGGCGAATCGCTCGACACCGCGCAGGGCAGCCTCCTCGGCGGCACCGGCGGTCACGAGCACCCCGTGGCTGCGGACACGTGCCTCGATGGCCTCGAAGGTGGCGTGATCGTCGATCTCCCAGCCCAGTGCGGTGGTGTCCTCGGCAGGGCCGCGCGTAAGCAGAAAGCGGCAGGTGTTGTCGTCCAGACGAAATCGCATGGCGTCGGACCGACTCTCGTCGAGGTGCATGCCGATGGCGTCGCGGCCGAATCTGCGCCAGTCGGCGAACTTTTCGGTCTCGATGACGAGGTAGCCGAGGCGGACTCTGCCGAAGACGTTCATGCGATCGCCAGATCTGATTCGGGGGAGAGGAAGTCGGCGACCAGCCGGTTGAACAGCTCCGCGCGTTCCCACTGCATCCAGTGTCCGGTGTGCGACGTCATCACCAGTTCGGCGTTGGGCATGAGTCGCTGCAGCAGCGGTCCGCCGGCGGGGCGGTTGACCTTGTCGTCGCGGCCCCACAGCACCAGGGTGGGGTTGGGTAGTGTCGTGAGGCGCTTGTCGCGGGTCAGGTCCATCCGCCACAGCGTGCGCAGGCCCGACGGCCGCCGCAACGGCGGATTGGCCACCACGTCCGGATCAAGGGAGGCCTGGTAGCGCAGCTCGATCAGGTCGTCGGGCACCGCGGCGCCGTCATAGACCAGGTAGGTGCGGATGAACGCGGAGAGCTTCTCGCGACTCGGCCCGTCCCCGCCGTAATACGAGAGCAGGCTTTTCAGCCCCGGGGTCGGAAGGCCGCGGGTGGTACCGATGCCGCCCGGGCCCATCAGCACCAGCTTGCCGACGCGTTGCGGGGTGTCCAGGGCCAGCCGCAGCGCTGCGGCCCCACCGTAGGAATTGCCGACCAGATGGGCTGACAGTAAACCCAATTCGTCCATCAGGCCTCGCATGGTGTCGGCCAGATAGCCGAACGGATCGCTGTGATCGACGTGCTTGCTGGAGCGGCCGTAGCCCGGCATGTCCGGCACGACGACCCGGAAGTGCTCGGCGAGTGCGTCGATGTTGCGTGAGTAATTCGAAAGTCCAGAGGCGCCGGGCCCGCCGCCGTGCAGCATGACAATCACAGGGCCACTGCCCTTTTCGGCGACGAAGATATCGTGGCCGTTCACGCGGACGAGGTATTCGGAGATGAACGTGGTCATGCGTGGTCCTTCGCTCGGATGGCCGGGCTGGTGAACCCGGTCGGTGGTAGGGGAAGTGGCTGGCCGTCGCTTGCGGCGGCGTAGATGAATCCGTCGGGCCGGACGACCACGACCGTTGCCCTCTTCCTGTCCATCCAGGCGGTCAGTGTGCCGTCGCGGTCGACGATGCGGTCGGCGCCCGGGCTCCCCCCGGACGGCACGATCCGGTAGGCGGATACCCCGGCCGAGCGCCACTCGTGCCACGGGCGTTCCGCGCCGGTGTACAGCACGGCCCATCGGCCGCCAATGACGTCGTCGAAGCGCACGTGCTCGCCCTTTTCGTCAGTCACCCACGGCTGGGGGATCAGCCAGCCCGCCGCCGGATTGCGATTGTGCGCGAGCAGACCGGCCGCATAGCGCGCGTCAGGCAGCCAGCGATGGTCGCGCAACCACGTCGTGAATGCCGGAATCTTGGTGGCCAAGCGGAAGAATCGATTGCGCACGGCCGACCGCATGCGACTGCGCTCGATGATGATCTCGCCGACCTTTACTGCACGGTTGGTGACTTCCTTGACGTGCGGCAGGCGCTCGTCCTGATACGTGTCGAGGACGGAGTCCGGTAGCGAACCGGCGATCACGGCGTGCAATTTCCAGCACAGGTTCGCGACATCGCGCACGCCCGCACACATGCCTTGGCCGATCCACGGCGGCATCGCGTGTGCGGCGTCACCGGCGAGGAAGATTCGGCCGACCCGCCACCGGTCGGCGAACCGGACATGGTGGTTGTAGCAGGCGTAGCCGATGATCGCGACGTTCGCCTTGGTGATGCCTTGGTAGGCAAGGACTTTCCAGATGGCCTCATCGGTCAGGAGGTCCTTCTCGTCCTCCTGGTCGCGGACCGGGAATTCCCAACGATGGTGGCCCAGCGGAGTGGGGCAGTCGACGGTCGGACGCGCCGGGTTGCAATGGAAACGCAGGCGATCGTGTCCAGGCCACTCTTCGAGGACCTTCGTGTCGATGACGATCCAGCGCTCCGAATAGGTCCGGCCGGTGAAGCCGATACCCAGCTGTCCGCGAATGGCGCTCGATCCGCCGTCGGCCGCGATGACGTAGGTGGCCCGGATGCGCTTGAACTCGTCGCGGGTGAGGTCGGCAAGCATGAGCTCGACGGAATCGGTGTGCTGGATCAATCGCAGGCACTCGTGTTCCAGAAGGAGTGAGACGTTCGGGAAGCGGTCGACGCCTTCGCGCAGGACCCGGTCGACGGCCGGTTGGTAGATGAACTGCTGTGGTGGATGGCCGTTACCCCGGTCGGCGGGCAGCAGCTTGGCGATCGGTACGCCGGCCGCATCGACGAAGGTGGCGCCGGCACCCGGCTGCATATCGGCATTGAGACGATCGGCGAGCCCGACCTGCTGCCAGATCCGCAGCACTTCCTCGTCGGTCGAAATGGCCCGGGCCCGGAAGTAAATATCGGGATCACGTTCGATCACAACGACATTCAGGCCCATCTGGCCCAACAGGTTGGCGGCGGTGGCGCCGACCGGGCCGTAGCCGACGATCGCGACGTCGTAGCTGGCTGCGTCACTCATGGTGGGCTCTCATCCGTTGAGCTTGTTCTGTAGTGATCGATACGGTAATGTAGTGATCACTACAGAGTCAAGAGGTGGAATCGATGGCCCCGAAGGAACCGAAGACCCGGCAGCGCCGTGCCGACGGCGAGTTGTCCCGCGCCCGAATCCTGGACGCGGCCACCGAGATCGCCGCGGAGCGCGGCTACGAGGGCACGAGCATCGGGGCCGTGAGCACCAAATGCGGCCTACCGGCGAGCTCGATCTACTGGCATTTCAAGGACAAGGACGACCTGATCGCGGCCGTCATCGAGCGCAGCTTCAACAACTGGCTGAAGGTGTGGCAGCTGCCCGAGGATCTGGTCGCCATCGACCGGCTTGTGGAGGTGGCCGCCGGCACCGCCAAGGCGATCATGGATTCACCGGACTTCCTGCGTCTGGGCTTGATGCTCGCCCTGGAGCGGCGCCCGGTCGAGCCCCGCGCGCGGGCGATGTTCGTCCAGGTTCGCGAGCAAGCCTTCGGCGCACTGACGCGCAGTCTCAATGATCTGGCAGTGGGTCTGACCGAGGCTCAGGTGCATCAATTGGCGACGTACGCCATTGCCGGTGCCGACGGGCTGTTCATCGCCAAGGAGGTCGGCGGCGACAGTGTCGATCTCGTCGCGATGTTCGAAATCCACGGGCAGGCGCTGTATGCCACCGCACAGCGGATGATCGCCGAGAACGAGAGCTAAGACGCGCCCGCATGCGCGAGCGACCATGCGGTACTGGCCAAATCGCGGTACCGGTCCCGGAATTCCGATGATGCCGCCCGCGCATCGGCCGCGTTCCCGTCGAGGCCGCGCCGCCACACGCCTGCGGTGATCGCGGCGAGCCGGAACATCGAGAACACCACGAACGCCGTCAGCCCTTCGGGTGGCTCGCACTCGGCATATCGGGCGTAGTCCGCGACAAAAGTCTCCTGGTCGGGAATGCCGGTGTGGCTGAAGTCTTCGCCGAGCAGACCGGACAGTCCGCTGCTCCCGGCCGCGAAATGGTAAGTGATACACGTATATCCGAGATCGGCGAGCGGGTGCCCGATCGTGGAGAGCTCCCAATCGAGCACCGCGACGATGCGCGGCTCAGTCGGGTGGATCAGCACGTTGCCCAGCCGGTAGTCACCGTGGGCGATGCACGAGTCGTCCTCTTCGGCGGGTAGATGCCTGGCCAGCCACTCGGCCAGTCTGTCCATATCCTGGTTGTCCTCGGCGCGAACGGCGTCCCACTGCTTGGTCCACAGCGCCAGCTGGCGTTGCATATAGCCACTGGGCTTGCCGAAACCCTCCAGCCCGCATGCGCGCCAGTCGACGCGGTGAAGCAGACCCAGCACCCGCGCGAGATCGGTGTAGATCGCCCGACGCTCGTCGGGGGTGCCCTCACGCATCACCCGGTCGGGATACATCCGTCCCCGGACGTAATCCATCACGAAGAACGGTGTCCCGACTACCGAGTCATCGGTGCACAACAGTCGGGCTTCGGGCACCGGCACCTCACTTCCGGCCAGTGCCGAGATGATCCGGTGTTCGCGTTCGACGTCGTGCGCACGCGGCAGCAGCTTGCCTGGCGGCTTCTTGCGCAACACGTAATCGCCCGCGGAGGTGCGCAGGTGAAACGTCGGATTGCTCTGGCCGCCTTGGAATTGGGACACGTCGAACGGTTCGTCGAACCCCGGCAACCGCGGACTCAGGTAACGCGCCAATGATTCGGTGTCAAAACGATGAACCGCCAACGGCGCAATCAGTTCGGGTTCGCCCACATCAAGGCACGCTACAACGAAGTGCGCGTGCGCCGTATCGTGATGCCGTGACCGGCGACCGTTGGGGCTCGAAATGGATTCTGGCCGCTGTCTCGATCGCCCTGTTCTGCGTCCAGATCGACTACTTCGCGGTGAACCTGGCGCTGCCACGTATCGCCGCCGACCTGGACACCACCAC
Source organism: Mycobacterium sp. BK086 (assembly GCA_004362315.1). Classification (GTDB taxonomy): domain Bacteria; phylum Actinomycetota; class Actinomycetes; order Mycobacteriales; family Mycobacteriaceae; genus Mycobacterium. The sequence goes on along the minus strand of SNWL01000003.1, from coordinate 1,134,986 downwards.
CACGGACCTGCAGTGGGTGATCAGTGTCTACATGCTCACCCTCGGGGCGTTCATGGTGCCCGCGGGCCGCATCGGTGACATCTTCGGCCGCCGTCGCGCGCTGCTGGCGGGCATCGCGCTGTTCGGGGTGGCGTCGGTCGGCTGCGCGATCGCACCGGATGCCGGGCTTCTGATCGCCGCCCGCGCGGTGCAGGGGATCGGGGCGGCGTTGATCTTCCCGGTGTCGGTCAGTGTGCTGACGAATGCCTACTCGGCGCAAGAGTCAAGCCGGGCAATCGGTTTGGCCTACGGGATCGCCGGTCTGGGGAACGCGGCAGGCCCGGTGGTCGGTGGCGTTTTGACCGACACGCTGGGCTGGCGGGCGGTGTTCTGGCTCCTGGTCCCGTTCGCGGTGGTGTCCTTGATCCTCGGCGCGCTGGCGGTGCCTGAGACGTTCGACCACACCGTGCCGCGCCGCCTGGACCTGCCCGGTCTTGCGCTGATCACCTCGGGCGTCGGGCTTTTCACGCTGACCGTCGATCGTGCGCCGTCTTGGGGATGGACGTCGACGGCGACTGTCGGTGCGTTCGCCGCGGCGGTCGCCCTGCTCGCGGTTTTCGTCGTCGTCGAGCGGCACACGCGCTGGCCGCTGTTGGATCTCTCGCTGTTGAACAACGGCGGCTTCGTCGTCTTGGTGGCTGCGGGCACGGTGGCCAATGTCGCCTATGCGGTGACGGTGTTCCTGTCGACGCTGAATCTCCAACAGGTCCGCGGACTCACGCCGCTGGTGGCGGGTTTGTTGTTCCTCGGCCCGTCGGCAGGTGCGGCACTGGGTGGCGTGGTCTCGGGCCGGCTCGCCGCCCGACGTTCGCCGATCGCGGTCATGGGTACCGGATGTACGGCAGCTGCGGTGGCGCTGGGATCGCTGGCCGCAGCGAATAATTCGGTGGTGTACGTCGCGGCGCTGACAGCCTGTGGTTTCACGATGGGCTTGGTGTACGCCTTCACGACCGTTGCGACACAGGCCGTCGTCGCACCGGAGCGTGCCGGGGGAGCCGCCGGTGTCACACTGACATTTCTCGTCACGGTCGCCGGCGTCGGGATAGCGGTGGCGGGCACCGCGCTGGAAGCGTTGCAGGACAACGGCTTCGGAACCGGCAGTGGCATCAACACGATTCTGGCGATCATCGCCGCGCCGCTGCTGGTGGCCGGGCTGGTGGTGCTGTCGCGGTCTCGATCGCGCCGCAGCTAGTCCACGGGGACATCGAGGATCGGGCGCTGCACGCCGGCGCCCGGGCCGTCGAAATGCCACCATTCACCGGAGTAGACGGCAAGACCGCCATCGGCCATCGCCGCTCGCAGCCGGGCGCGGTTGGCCTGGGCGGCCGCACTCACTCCGTCGGTGGCGAATGCCTGGGCGCGCGCGGAGAAGTCGTCGAAATCGGTGCCCATATCGACTAATTGGCCGTGTTCGGCGATGGTCACGTCGACCGAACGCCCCGCCTCATGGCTGCGCGCATACGGCCCGGGCTTGGCCACCCACGCCGGGTTGGGCACCGCCTCGAACATCCGCACCTGAACGTCGTGCGGGCGGTAGCAATCCCAGAACACCAGCACCTCGCCCTGGGCCCGCAGCGCCTCGGCGGCCTTCGCCAGGCCCGGTGCCATCGACTCATGCACCAGGCAGCGGGCATCGGCGGGATACAACGGGACGCCGACGAAATTGTGTGGCGTCGCATATCGCAGGTCGACCACCGCGTCGGGCACGACCGTCCGAACGTCGACGAAACCGGCCGCCGCGGCCTGCGGGCTGACCGGCGGCACGTCGCCGGGCGCCGCCGCGGCCGCGGGTGCCACAGCCACCGCGGTCGCCATCGTGACCAAGGCAGCCAGCGCGAGTCGGTCAGTCCGCGTCGGTCTCATGCGGGCTAACGATGCGCTGATCGGCGGTCAGCAGCAAGTTGTCGTAGGCCGACCGAGGTGGTGACGGCTCGGTCTGCGACAGTTCGACGAAATCGGCGACGACCCGTTCGGCCAGCAGCCGAAGCTTGATGTTGGCCTCCTGGGAACGCCAGCGCAGGAGGTCGAATGCCGCCTCGGAGTCGATGCCGTACACCACCATCAACATGCCTTTGGCCTGCTCGATGGAAGCCCGGTTCTCGGCGATCTCGGCGATGGCTGCGCTGAGCTGTTTCTGCTTACGGTCCTCGGCGGGGGTGACGTCGACATAGAAGCCGCTGGTGCCGACCACCATGCCCGCCTCGTCCTGCAGCTTGTCGGCCACGACGATCACGTGATGAATCCGGCCCGCGGTGTCGATGATCCGATGCCGCGTGCTGAACGCCTGGTGGTGGCGACGGACATCGTCCAGAGTGGTTGCGACCTGTTGATAGTCGTCCGGGTGTTTGTGGGAGAGGACCAGCTCCGTGGTCGGCGACACGGTGCCGGGCTCGTAGCCGTGCATGATCTGGACCTCGTCCGACCATTCCCAGTGTTCGTCATCGAAGTAGAACTGAAACCGCCCCACCTGCTGCGGTCGCACCCCGGCCACGTCGTAGCCGTCACCGTTCCCCGCTGCCGGATCCTTCCCCAGAACCATCGACACCCCTCGGCCCCAACAACCCTGCGGCTGTCATCCTGTTCCTAAAACCGCAGGTGCCCGGACGTCGACGAGTGCCATGAAGGCAGAACCCATCGCCGTCCCAGGTTCTGCGGGCAAAAATTTTTTACTACGTCCGCCGCTGGGTTTTCAAGCCGAACCGCCGACTTTTTCGAGGAAGGGGAGTGTACTGAGGCTGAGGTGACTGCAGTGACGGATGTAACGAATTGAGCTGATGGCCGAAATCACCTGTACAGGGCGTTCACGGCACGGGGACGCCGCCCTGCAACCGCGGAGGACGCGACGGTGACGATCACGATGAATGCCCGTCTAGGGCTCGGCGCGCTGGCGGTTTCTGCGGCGTTTCTGGCGGCACCAACGGCCTGGGCAGACCCTGCCGACCCGGTTGATCCGGGGGCGCCGGTCCCGGTCGTCGTCGATCCGAATGCCCCGGCGCCCGCAGTCGCCCCGGCAGCCGCGCCCGCTCCGGTCCAGCACCTTTCCAGCCCGGACAACCTGCCGCCGGGCACCACCTCGACCGACGAGCCGCCGCAGGGCAGGCTGGGCTACTGGCGCGACCTGTTGCACGCCATGCGCACCCAGGAAGTGTCGGGCAGCGACGCTCTCCTGCTGCTGACCCAGCGTCCGCTCGACGCCAACGCCGCCCCGCCGCCCGGTATGCCCGCAGGCCCGACCGGACCGGTCGGTACGTCCGCGGTGCCGCCCGCTGCTGATCCCGGCACGACTCCCTAGATCTTGTCGACGGCCTCGACCGCGGCGTCGAGGTCGGGCTGGTAGCGGCCCTCGGCCTCGAACTCCTGCCACCATTCGGTGCGTCGCACGGTTCGCAGTGTCCGCTCGGGGAGCGCGGTGATCATCAACCGGACCCCGGAGCCGGACAACTCGAGGTCGAGGTCGACCAGGATGTGCAGCACCGTCGACTCCAGAACGGTCTGGCGAACCAGGTCCAGCACCACCGTCGCCGGCGCGGTGTCGGCCTCCAGTGTCGCGGCGCGGATGGCGGCGATGTTAGGCCGCACGTTGGCCGCGTAGAGCGGGACGAGGCATCGCAGCACCAAGGGTTCGGCCGGGACCAGCGCCGCGTTCTCGGGCTGTTCGATCCACGCGCAGCTCTCGTGGCGCACGACTTGGACGACGTGTGGGGAGTTCACCACATGCAGCACCACCAACAGGGTGACCGCCACCGCGACCGCCACGGCGGGGATGAGTCCGAACGCCAACCCGATCAGCGCGACGCCGAGAGCGCCGAAGCATTCGCGGGGATTGAGGAGGTATAGGCGGCGCAGCGCGCCGATGTCGACAAGTCGGGTGACCGCGACGACCACGACCGCGCCGAGCACCGCTTGCGGCAGCAGGCTCAGGACCGGCGCGACAACAAAAGCGACGAGTACGGCGAGAACGGCGAGAACCAGACCGCTGATCTGGCTGCGCGCGCCGGAGCGCAGGTTCACCGAGGTCTGGGCGAATCCGCCTGCCGGCGGCAGCGAGTGGAAAAACGCCCCCGCCACGGCGGCCAGCCCCAGTGCCATCAGTTCGCGGTCCGGTTCGATCGGGTGGTCCTCGGCGCGGCGCGAGGTACGGGCCACCGCGATCGTCTCCAGGAATGCCATCACCGCGATCGCCAAGGCGCCGGGGACGAGCGGCACGATGTGGCGATCGAGCCGGGGAACCTCGGGGATGGGGAACCCGGAGGGCACGGTCGGGATCAAGGCGACACCGTGGGCCGGCAGCGCCACGACTGCGCTCACCGCGATCGCGATCGTGATCACCACGAGTGGGCCCGGGACGCGCGGCGCGAACTTGGTCAGCAACAGCAGCACGACGAGGCAGGCCGCCGACACCACCACGGTGACCAGGCTGGCCGCGGGGATGTCGGACAGGGCCGCCCACGCCACCTTGAAGAACCCGGTCGTGTGCGGATGGGGAGGAACACCGAGCAGCTTGGGCAGTTGCGCGGCCATGACGGTCAGGCCGACGGCAACCTTGATACCGACGAGCGTCATGTCGCTGATGTTGTCGACGAGCATGCCGAGGCGAAACACCCTGGCCGCCAACAGGAACAAGCCCACCAGCAGGGTCAGGGTGATCAGATCGCCGCGCTGATCCTCAGAGCCGATCAGGACGCCGCCGGCCAACATCGTCGAGGCCGTGAGTGTCGAGACCGTCGAGGACGTGGTGACGCTGGCGATGCGGGAACCGCCGATGAAGGCGTACACCAGCACGGGGATGATGCAGGTGTACAAGCCCATCTGGACGGGCATGTTGGCGACCGTCGCATACGCCATCGCCAGCGGGATGACGACCGCGCCGGTACTCAGCCCGGCCAGGACGTCGGCCCGTAGCCAACTCGCCCGGTACGGCCGGATCGCCGGGGCCAGCCAGATGGGCGGCGCGGTGGTGGGCACGACCGGAATTGTGGCACCTCCACGTTTCCGGCGCGGGTCAGCGGCTCACGAATCCTCGGCGAGGGCCACCACGACTTCGTTGCGGCGCCGGCACGGCAGAGTCCACGGCGGATCATAAAACCAGGCCAGCGGATCGCCAGCGGGTTCGATGTTGTTGCGGTACAGGATGTTCAAGAGCTGCTCGGTGCGCTCGGAGACCGCGCCGGGGTCGATGCTCCCGGTGAACCGTAGGACCGCGACGGTCTCCTCGGGAACTGTCACCAGAGCGACCCGGTCGTCGTTCGGGGTCGGCAGCGTTTCCAGCGTGTACTTCGACGGCATGAAGAACCGGATCACCCATTCACCGGACGGTCGCCGTTGGGTGGCGACCGGCGCCGTCATCGCGATCTTTTCGCTGGGCTGTTGAGCTACCGGCGCCGTCATCGCGATGCTGGCGTTGCCGGAGTTGGCCCCGAAGATATAGCGCGCCAATACCCGGAATCCCTGATTGCGGGCCGACTCCTCGTCGGCGCCGACAGCGGTCTCGGCGGCGACGCGGGGGCCGTACCGGCGAATCTGGACCCCGTCGATCTCCCGTTCGACCGTGTAGGCGGGTTCCTCGGTGCCGAGCCGGATGCCCACGATGTTGCCCACGCCCTCGGCGACCTGCACTACCGCGTCCGCGATTGTCTTGAGCATGCGTCAACCCTCCCTCGTCATCGCATGAGATACCCAAAACTCAGGTGAAAGTCGCTGACATATTTCTGACGCACTTGCGAGCCCGTGAGCCGTCGGCCGGGGCACGCCGTATATCGTCCGGGCATGAGTCGGGTTTCGATTATCACGGGTGGCGCGGGTGGCATGGGTCGAGCGACGGCACAGATCGTCGGTCAGGACCGCACGCTGGTGCTCTGCGATGTGCGACAGGATCGCCTGGATGCCGCCTCGGCCGAGCTGAGCGAGCTGGGCATTACGGCCACGGCGGTCAACTGCGATGTCACCGACCGCGATGCCGTCGGGCGGCTTTTCGAGACCGCGGCCGGCCTCGGGCCGATCGCCTCGGTGATCCACACCGCCGGAGTCAGCCCGAGTATGGGCGATGCCGACTACGTGATGACCACCAATGCGATCGGCACCCTCAACGTCAACGAGGTGTTCTTCGCCTCGGCAGGCGAAGGCGCCGCGATCGTCAACGTCGCGTCGATGGCCTCGCACATGCTGCCCGAGGAACTCGTGCCGACAAAGAGTTTCGACCTCGCCTTCACCGACGAGGCGCGGTTCCTCGCCGAGCTGCTGGCGGCGTGCGACATCGCGGGCGAGGAGATGCGTTCGGGGTTGGCGTACAGCATCAGCAAGACCTTCGTGCGGTGGTACAGCTCGTCACAGGCTGAACGGTTCAACGGCCGGGGCCTGCGCATCGTGTCGGTCTCCCCGGGCTCGGTGGACACCGAGATGGGTCTGTTGGAGGCGGAGGCCGGTGCGGGTGCGATGGTCGCCAATGCCGCCGTCCCGCGATGGGGAACGGCGCAGGAGATGGCGGAGCTGTTCGCCTTCTGCGCCAGCGACCGCGCCGGCTATCTCACCGGCACGGACCTGCTCAACGACGGTGGAGTGATCGCGTCGATGCGCGAACGCGCTCGGGTCGCCGAAACCGGCTAGGGGCGAGTCAGTTTCGCGTACCGCGTGCGGTGCTGGTCGGTGGAGCCGAACTCGTACTGCAGCGCGGTCAGCCGCTTGAAGTAATGACCGATCGCCAGTTCTTCTGTCATGCCCATGCCGCCGTGCAGCTGGACGGCGTTCTGGCCCAGGAACCGGGCGGCTCGGCCGATGGTCACCTTGGCCGCCGAGACCGCTCGGGCGCGCGTGTGAGCCTCGGCCTCCAGGTTCAGCACCGCGAGGTAGACGGCGGCGACGGCCTGTTCGACTTCCATGTACATGTCGACCATGCGGTGTTGCAGAACCTGGAATGTGCCGATCGGTTGACCGAACTGCTGACGCTGTTTGCAGTATTCGACGGTGTCCGACAGCACCTTTCGCATCGCTCCGACCGCCTCGGCGCATACCGCGGCCGCGCCCTCATCGCGGGCCTGCGCCAGCGAGCTCGCCGCGTCTTCGGTGAGCAGCGCGGCGGCGGGAAGGCGCAGTTGATTGATCGACAGGTCGGCGGCACGGCGGTCGTCGATGGTGCGGTAACTGTGCACCTCGATGCCTGCCGGGGGTGCGGAGGGATCGAATTCGGTCAGGAACAGCGAAACACCTTGTGCTTCTGTGCGTGCGGTGATCAGTAGGTGGGTCGCCAGGGGAGCGGCGGTGACGACGATCTTCTCGCCGGTGAGCACCCAGTCATTGCCGTCGCGCACCGCCGTCGTCGACACCGTATGTTCGCCATCGGGCTCCGTGTTCGCCAGGGCCACAATGGCGCTGCCCTCGGCGATCTGCTCCAGGAGCGCGGCGGCGGCCGGATGGTCGGCTCGTTGCAGCAGGCCGCCCGCGACCACAACCGTGTCGATGAACGGCTCGACCACGAGGGCGCGACCCAGTTCTTCGGCGATCACCATGATTTCGACTGGGCCCCCGCCGATTCCGCCGACGGACTCCGGGAACGCGGCGCCGAGAATGCCGAGTTCGTCAGCCAGGCCGCGCCAGATGTCGGGCTGCCAGCCCGGGCCGAGCTTGGCCGCGGTGCGGCTCTTTTCCAGGTCGTAGCGGGTGGCCAAGAACTTGCCGAGGCCGTCGCGCAGGAGCTCTTGCTCTTTGTTCAGGTTGAAGTCCATTACAGCCCCAATGTCGCCTTGGCCAGAATATTGCGTTGAATCTCGTTGCTGCCCGCGTAGATCGAGCCGGCCCGGTCGTTGAAGTAGCGCAGTGCCGCGACCGCCTGCCAGGGTTCGCCGCTGACATAGCCGTCGGCGGGTGGTTCGAAGTCCGAGACCGGCCCGCCGGGAAAGGTTGCGTGCGGCTGATACGCGCGGCCCCGCGGTCCGGCGGCTTCCATCGCGAGTTCGGTGATGGCCTGGGAGAGTTCGGTGGACAAGACCTTCAGCATCGACGATGCTGCGCCGGGATTGCCACCCTCGGCAACCGTTGTGAGGAACCGGTATTCGAGGATCTCGAGCACTTCGGCGCGGATGCGGATGTCGGCGAGTTTGGCCGCGAACGCCGGGTCGTCGATCAGCGTGCCACCGCCGGGACCCGGTTGCTCGGCGGCCTCGGTGGCGATCGAGCCGGCCAACGCCTGCAGTGCGGGTGCTGTTGCGCCGCCCCCGCGTTCGAACTCCAGCAGGTACTTGGCCACCGTCCAGCCGTCGTCGATCTGGCCGATCACATTCGCCTTCGGCACGCGCACGGAGTCGAAGAAGATCTGGTTCTGCACCTTCTCACCGGAGGTCATCACCAGCGGCCGGATCTCGATGCCCGGCGTGCTCATGTCCATGAGCACGAACGTGATGCCTTGCTGCTTCTTCGCTGAGCGCGTTGTGCGCACGAGGGCGAAGATCCAGTTGGCCTCGGTCGCGTGGGTGGTCCAGATCTTGCTGCCGGTGCAGATCAGGTCGTCACCGTCGTCGGTGGCAGCCATCGTCAGCGCCGCCAGGTCCGAGCCCGCCTCGGGCTCGGAGTAGCCCTGGCAGAAGAACACCTCACCGGTGAGGATGCGCGGCAGGAAGAAGTCCTTCTGTTCCGGGGTGCCGAAGGCGATGATCGCGTGGGCCACCATCCGGATGCCCATCGGCGACAACGACGGCGCTCCGGCCAGCGTGGATTCGCGGCTGAAGATGTAGTGCTGGGTCAGCGTCCAGTCGCAGCCACCGTGCTCGACCGGCCAGGCGGGGGCGGCCCAGCCGCGCTCGTGCAGGATCGCCTGCCACGCCATGCTGGCCTCGTGGTCGGCATAGACGCTGGTCATCAGCCTGCCCGCTTGCCGCAGATCCGGTGTGAGCTTCTCGTCGAGGAACGTCCGCACCTCGTCCTGGAACTCGAGATCTTTCGCCGACCACGACAGGTCCATCTGCTGTCCCCTTATCTGCGCACGGCTGTTTTCAGAAATGACCATAGCTCGTCGGGCTTCGCGGGCCTGCTGAGGGTGGTGTCTGACTTATTCTGCGCGGCGGTGTTTGAGGAGCCAAGGGCCGGGGAACAGTGCTTGAGGCCGCAACCGGATGGCCCGCAAACGTGACACTGAGAGGCCCGGTCCCTGGACAAGGGACCGGGCCTTTCGTCTGCTCAGGTAGCTTTTCGGTCATCGTGTCTGCCGCCGAACTGCTCATCGCCGAGGTCTCGGGCCTGATCGAGGCCGTGCCGGGCCGGCTAATCGTCGGCATCACCGGACCGCCCGGGGCCGGGAAGTCGACGTCGGCGCTGGAGTTGGTGGCGGCCTTCGAAGGTGCGGCGTATCTGCCGATGGACGGCTTCCATCTGTCCAATGCGGTACTGGACCAGTTGGGTCGCCGCCACCGCAAGGGTGCGATCGACACCTTCGATGTCGCGGGTTACGTCGCCGCGCTGCGGCGAGCACGTGCCGACTATCAGCAGCGAGACCTGTACGTGCCCGCCTTCGATCGCGGCCTCGACGAACCGGTAGCGGCCGGCCACGTCGTACCCGCCCAATGCCGCTTGATCGTCACCGAGGGCAACTACTTGGGCGTGCGCGACGGCGAGTGGGGTGCGGTCCGTCCACTGCTGGAGCGGCTGTACTACGTCGACTGTCCGACGGAGGTGCGGCGAGAACGGTTGGTGGCGCGCCATATTGACGGGGGACGGTCACCGCGGGCTGCCGCGGCGTGGGTCGACGAGGTCGACGAACCGAACGCCCGGCTGATCGCGACGACGCGGGACGTGTGCGACCGCGTCCTCGAGGTCGACTAGCAGCAGCGGGCGGTGGGGTTGGCGTCTTGCTGGTCGTGCCGCATCCGCCAGTACTGCGCCTCGCTGAGTACCGGCTCGCCCGGGTGGGTGCGCGCCCGGTGCTCGACGTAGCGACGGTAGTGGCTGTCGCCCATCAATGCGCTGATGTACCAACGGATTTGGCGTGTGATGTGGGTAGCGCGTCCCATTGCTTCTGCACCTCCTTCTCTGCGGAGGTGGAGATCAGGCTGGACGGCCCGAAGATCTTGGACGGCACCGGGGCGTCCTCGGTCAACTCACGGCCGCCGCCGCGGATAGCTCGCAGCGCCATGATCACACCGGCAAGAAACACGATGATCACCAAGACCGCGAACACCACCGACAACGTGCCCTGGATGAAGGTGTTGCGGATGACGGCATGCAGCTGATCGGCATTCTTGGCCGAGCCGAACGCCGTCTTGCCGGCCTCCGCGGCGGCCCGGTATTGGAAGTGCTGCGTCCAGTAGCCGAGCTTGGGATCGCCGGAGAAGATCTTCTGCCACGACGCGGTGAGGGTGACCGTCAGATCCCACAGCAGCGGAATCCCGGGTATCCAGGCCCATTTCAGCAGGCCCTTCTTGATCACCACGACCGTGACGACGGTCAGCGCGATCGCGGCCAGCAGCTGATTGGCGATGCCGAACAGCGGGAAGAGCGTGTTGATGCCGCCGAGCGGATCGGTGACACCCATCAGCAGGATCGAGCCCCAGCCGGCGACCACCAGCACGCTGCAGATCCACGCCCCGATTCGCCAGCTCGGATTGCGCAGCTTCTTCAGCGGGCCGCCGAGATTGGCCAGGCCGTCAGACAGCATGAACCGGGCCACCCGGGTCCCGGCGTCGACGGTGGTGAGGATGAACAACGCCTCGAACATGATCGCGAAGTGGTACCAGAACGCCTTGAGCGAGGTACCGCCGAACACCTGATGGAGCACCTCGGACATGCCGAACGCCAGTGTCGGCGCCCCGCCGGTGCGGGAGACGATCGACTGCTCACCGACGCTCTTGGCGGCCTCGGTGATCTCGACCCCGGTGATCGGGGCTCCGGACAGGCCAAGGCTGTTGGCGTATTTGGCGGCTGTCTCGGCGGTGCCGCCGGTTTGGGCGGAGGGGGCGTTGATGGCGAAGTACAGATGCTGGTTGAGGATCGCCGCGGTGATCAACGCCATGATCGCGACGAACGATTCGGTGAGCATGCCGCCGTAGCCGATCAACCGCATCTGGCTTTCCTTCTCCAACAGCTTGGGCGTGGTGCCCGAGGAGATCAGTGAGTGGAAGCCCGACAGCGCCCCGCAGGCGATGGTGATGAACAGGAACGGGAACAGTGAACCGGCGAACACCGGGCCCGACCCGCTTTCGGCGAACTTCGACAGCGCCGGGGCTTCCATGATCGGCCTGGCCAGCAGGATGCCCACGGCCAGCAGCACGATGGTGCCGACCTTCATGAACGTGGACAGATAATCGCGCGGGGCCAGCAGGAACCACACCGGGAGAACCGACGCCGCCAGCCCGTAGACGATGATGCACCACGACAGGGTGACCTTCGACAGCGTGAACCAGTCTGTGCCCCAATCGGTTCCAGCCACCCAGCCGCCGGATGCGACAGCGAGCAGCAGGAGCGCTACGCCGATCAGGGAGACCTCGGAGACTCGGCCGGGCCGCAGGAACCGGAGATACAGCCCCATGAAGATGGCGATCGGAATCGTCATCGCGATCGAGAACACACCCCAGGGGCTCTCGGCGAGCGCACCCACCACGACCAGAGCCAGCACCGCGAGCAGGATGACCATGATCGCCAGCACGGCGATGATGGCCGCGGCTCCGCCGATGGCGCCGAGTTCGTCGCGGGCCATCTGTCCCAGCGAGCGCCCGCGCCGGCGGGTCGAGATCGCCAACACCAGGTAATCCTGAACGCAGCCCGCGAACACCGCCCCGACGACGATCCAAATCGTGCCGGGCAGGTAGCCCATCTGCATGGCCAGCACCGGGCCGACCAGTGGGCCCGCCCCGGCGATCGCGGCGAAGTGGTGCCCGAACAGCACCCGCCGGTCGGTGGGCATGTAGTCGGTGCCGTTCTCGAACAGCTCGGCGGGCGTCGCGAACTCGTCGCGCGGGCGGACGATCTTCATCTCGATCAGCCGGGCGTAGAACCGGTAGCCGATGACGTAGGTGCAGATCGCCGCGATCACGAACCAGACGGCGTTGACGGTCTCGCCACGGAAGAAGGCGATGATCGCCCACGCGATGGCCCCGACGACGGCGATGGCCCCGAAGATCAGTTTGTGCCGGGTGGTGATCGGCGACCGGTCGATGATGGCGACCGGCGGTAGATCCTTCTCGGTGCGGATATAGGTGACGTCGCCCTTGGTTTCCTCGATGTGTTCCGACGGCTCGGCGGTCGGTGCAGCCACTGTGTTTCTCCCTTGACGAGACGTGCGTGTCAGGTGGTGCGGTGATCCTTTCATTCACAGGTTCGCCAGTGAGGGGAACGCCAAACGCGACGCCTGGATTCAGCGTTCTTAGTGTTACCACAAGTTTCTCTTAATATTCTTATTTTTGGGGTACGGTCCCGGCATGGCAGAACGTGGTTCACACGCGGTGGTTCTCGGGGCCGGCCTCGCCGGGCTGTTGGCTGCCAGGGTGCTTTCGGAGTTCTATGCGTCGGTCACCGTCGTCGAACGTGACGCACTACCCGATCACGTCGAGCAGCGGACAGGGGTGCCACAGGGGCGGCATCTGCACAGCCTCCTGAGTCGCGGCACGCAGGCGATCGGTGAGCTGTTTCCCGGGATCCTGGGTGAGCTCGGGGCGGCGGGCGCTGTCGTCGATGACGGCGACGACCTCTCGCGGCTCTATGTGCGGGTTGGCCAGTACGAGCTGAATCCGGCGGGTCGCCTGGCAGATCCACAATCGTTGGCGGCCTATCAGTCCAGCCGCCCGTTCCTGGAATTTCACCTTCGGCGGCGGGTGGCGGCACTGGAGAATGTCGAGATCCTCGATCGGCGAAACATGGTGGCGCCGGTCTTGAGTCGTGATGCCGTGACCGGTGTGCGAATCATCCACCGGGACACCGGTATCTCGTCGATCCTGGCGGCCGGACTGGTCGTCGACGCGACGGGACGGGCTGGGCGCACGGCGCACTTCTTGGCGAGTCAGGGCTATGGCACGGTACCGGAGGAGCGGGTCGCCTCGATCACGGGTTACAGCAGCCAGTTGTTGCGGATCCCGCCGGGGCGTATCCGTGAGCGGATGGTGTTCATCAACCAGGGTCCCCGAGCGCAAGGAGCGTTGTTCGTGGCCTACGAACACGACACCTGGATGCTGGCCATCTCTCGTCCGACGGAATTGGGCAGGCCGCCGGCCGATTTCGCGGAGATGAGGGACGCGGCCGCGCAGATGCTGCCAGAACGAATCATGGGCGCAGTGCGGGAGGCGGTACCGGTCGGGGAGATCTCCGTCTCGCGTAACACCGCCGCCGTGTGGCGGCGCTATGACCGGATGTCGCGCCTGCCGGCGGGTCTGGTGGTCTTCGGTGACGCGCTGTGCAGTCTCAACCCGCTGTACGGGCAAGGTATGACGATGGCGGCCCTGCAGGCACTCGCGCTGCGCGACGTCCTGCGTGCAGGCGATGACGACGTGCCCCGGCGGTTCTTTCTCGCTGCGGCCCAACACATCCGACCGGTGTGGTCCGAGAACCGAGCCAACGATCGGTCACCGGCCGTGGCCCAACGCCCGTCCCGCCTGAACGCCGCCATACAGCGCGCGGCAACGCGGGCCGCAAGCACGGATATCGCTGTGGCCGAACGAATCCTGCGCGTACGCGGTCTCATCGATCCGCCGACACGGCTGCGCGAACCGGCGTTCTTCGCGCGGATCCTGCTGGCCAACCTGCGGCCCAATCGGCGCAGCTCGACAGCTGCTGCGCACTCGACGATCAGCCACGCCGACGAACAGGCAATTCGCGCGCTGGTAGACCGCCAGGCCCGTCGCCGCACAGGGCGAACCGAGATCACCCGCTTGCGATACCTGACACCCGATGTGGCGTTGATCCAAGCCCGCGCCGCGATAGCGGGCCGGCTGCGTTGTGGCAGGCGGCGCAACACCAGTGTCGCTGTGCGCACCAACGATGGCTGGCTGCTTGCCTTTTCGCAGAACACCGCATACTGAGACGGAGGCTCTTCCATGCTTGAGACGACTTATCGCGCCGCGCGGGGGCGGGTGTGTGAGCTCGTGGTCACCCTGAACGAGGAACAGCTCCGCTCGCACGTGCCTGCCACGCCGCGCTGGACGGTGCACGAATTGCTGGCACACCTGGTCGGAGTCGCTGCCGATGCCGTCAGCGGAAGGCTGGACGGGGTGACCACCGATCAGTGGACCGCGCGGCACGTTCGGGAACGCCGGTGCAAATCCGTCGGCGAACTCTTGGCCGAATGGGATCGTATTGCCGCCGATGCCGACGCTTCGCTGACCGACGACCATCTCTACGGACCCAACCTGGCCATCGACACCATCTGCCACGAGTCGGATATGCATGAGGCGCTCGGACTTCCACGGGTCGAACGCGAGCATTGGCAGCCGTTTCTGGATGTGACGATGCTGTATCTCGGCAGGCAACTGCGGCGCAGCACGACCCTGCTCATCGTGGATGACGAAGACCACCAGTGGAGTTGCGGCTCAGGGGAACCGATGACGCTGCTACGGGCCGACGGCTATGAACTGTTGCGCGCCAACCTGAGTCGCCGATCCCTGCAGCAGATCGCCGCGTGGGACTGGGCGCCGGCGCCCACCGAGGAGATGATCCACGGGTTCGGCGTCTTCGGTACACGGGTCGACGACCAGCCCATCCCGGCCGGTTAGGGCCGCTCGTAGAACGACCGCACCGTGTCGACGGTGTCGGCTTCGGCCGGGGCCTTGTCGTCGCGATAGCGCAGCACCCGGGCGAATCGCAGCGCCATGCCCGCCGGATAGCGGCTGGAGCCCTGCACCCCGTCGAACGCGATCTCGACAACCTGCTCAGGACGTACGTGCACCACGTACTGATCGAGGGGACTGGACGCGAGCTCGGTGAACCGCGTCGTCTGCCAGTCAAGCATCGCGTCGGTCATGCCCTTGAACGTCTTGCCGAGCATGATGAATCCGCCGGTCTGCGGATCCAGTGCGCCCAGATGGATATTGGACAGCTTGCCGGTGCGTCGCCCCGAACCCCACTCCACGGCCAGCACCACCAAATCCAGGGTGTGCACCGGCTTGACCTTCAGCCAGCCCGCGCCGCGGCGGCCCGCCTCATAGGAGGAGTCGGGTGACTTCGCCATCACGCCCTCATGGCCTGCGGCCAGGGTGGTGTCCAGAAACTCTTGTGCCGCAGTGGCATCGGTGGTGACAAGCCGGTCGACACGCTGATCGACGGGCACGATGGCGTCCAGTGCCGCGATCCTGGCGTGCGTCGGCTCGTCGAGCAGGTCGACGCCGTCGAGGTGCAGGATGTCGAAGAAGAACACCGAAAGTGGTTGTGCCGTCCGGGCTGCGGCCACATCGGTGCTCTTCCCGAACCGTGACGCGGTGACCTGGAAGCGGTGTGGCCGCCTGTCGGGGCGCAGGGCGATGGCCTCGCCGTCGGCGATCAGGTCGCGGACTGGCAGCGCCAGCGCGGCGTCCACGACTTCCGGCAGCCGGGCGGTCACGTCGTCGAGGCTGCGGGTGTAGACCGTGACATCGTCGCCGGAGCGGTGGATCTGGACGCGGGCACCGTCGAGCTTGGCTTCGAATATGACGTCGCCACCGAGGCGTTCGAGGGCATCGGCCACGCCGGTCGCAGTCTGGGCGAGCATCGGACCGACCGGCCGGCCCACCGTCAAGGTGAACGAGTCGAGCGCCTCGACCCCGCCGGTGAGGGCCGAGGCCGCCACCGCGGGCAGCGCACCGCCGAGCATCGCGGCCCTGCGGACTGCTGCGGCGGGCAGGCCCGCAGCCTTGGCGACGGCGTCGGCCATCACCCCGGCCAGCGCGCCCTGGCGCAACTCGCCGCCGAGCAACCGCCGCAAGAACACCTGCTCGGTCTCGGTGGCCGCGCTGAACAGCCCGGTGAGCAACTCGGCCCGGCGGCCCTGTGAGCCCTTACCCGCGACGGCACCGATCTCGGTAAAGGTCGCGTCGACGTCGGACACCGTCAGCGTCGACTCCGCCGCCGGATCGGGCAGCGAGCGCAACGCGGCCCAGCCGACTCCGATCTGGCGTTGCGGCAATTCCCCCGACAGCCACGACACCACGACCGCCACCAGCCGCGGGTCATCCAGCCCGGTCAACAGCTCGGCGATCCGTGCCACCTTGGCCAGCCGCGACGACGTCGCCGACACATCGACCGAGGCCGCCGCGACGTCACCGAGCACCATGGGTCCAGATTCGCACGACACCCCGACAGGAGTCAGGCGACTTCGAACGACACCGCGGGCCAGCCCGTCGCGCCATCGGGTGCCGGCGGCGCCTGGTCCTCGGTCTGCACCGCACCGGTGTTGTCGGTCGCCCGAACGGTGATGGTGTGGAATCCGCCCTGAGTGGCTGTCCACGGGAAGCTCCACAGCCGCCAGGTGTCGTTCGAGTAGGACGACCCGAGCTGAGCCTGCTGCCATGGCCCGTCGTCGATGCGTACCTCGACGGCCTTCACGCCGCGGTTCTGTGCCCACGCCACACCGCCGAACGTCACCGCGCCCTTGGCCACTTTCTGGCCGTCGCGCGGGACGTCGATCCGCGACTCCGTCTTGATCGGGCCGCGCTCGGACCACCCGAGCTTGGTCCAGTAGGCCTGTGCCCGGTCGAAGCGAGTGAGTTCCAGGTCCACCACCCATTTGGTGGCCGATACATAGCCGTACAGCCCGGGCACCACCAGGCGCGCGGGGTAGCCGTGTTCGACCGGCAGCGGCACCCCGTTCATCCCGATCGCCAGCATCGATTCGCGCGCGTCGGTCAGTGCCTCCACCGGGGTTCCCGCGGTGAAGCCGTCCACCGATGTCGACAGCACCATGTCGGCGTCCGGATGGATCCCACTGTCGCGCAACAGGTCTGCGACCCGATAACCGGTCCAGGTGGCGTTCGAGATCAGGTCGCCGCCCACCGGGTTGGACACACAGGTCAGCGTCACCACCTTGGTGATCGGCTCGAACTTCGCCAGGTCGTCGAAGGTGTAGGTGACTTCACGATCGACCATTCCGTGGATTCGCAACCGGAAGTCTGCGCGCGCGAGCTGCGGAACGCTGAGCGCGGTGTCGATGCGGTAGAAGTCCTTGTTCGACGTGATGAAGCTGGGCAACTGCACGCCCTGCGGGGTGACGTCGGCTGGAACCGGCGACGCTGGCGCGGCCGATGGCAGGGCGAAACTCTCCCGGTCGCCGGACACCGAGTGCAACCGGCGGCTGATCACGGCCCCGGCGACACCGCTCAGCAGTCCGAGCCCGCCGATCCCGAACGTCAGCAGGGAGAGCCGGCGTCCGGGATCGACGCCTGCGTCGTTGCGCTCGGGCTCTTCTCGTTCGGTCGCGTCGATCCGGCCGATCAGGAATCGCAACACCGCGATCCCGCAGACCGCGCCGAGCAGGGTGGGGATGATGTCGATCCCTCGGGCGCCGGGAATGGCCAGCACGGCGAGGCTGCCGGCCACCGCGGCCGCCACGAACGCGAGCGTGGCCACCGGGATGCGGGGGCGTTCCCACGTCGCGGCGACGGCGGCCAGCACTCCGATCACCGCGAGAACGGATACCGACAGGAACAGCTTGTCGGCCGTGCCGAATGTCTGGATCGCCCATTCCTTGACCGGGCCGGGCGTCAGGTTGATGACTGCGGTGCCCACTGACGTGCGGGCGTCGGCGGCCGGGGAGAAGAAGGCTGCTGTCAGCTCGACGACGCCGAGAGCGACGGCGGCGGCTGCCACCCCGGCGCCCATCCGCGGACCGGTGGTGGATTGGGCCATGCGCCCAACCTACCGCTGGGTAGACACCCTTGTTCATGACCGATTTATGACGGCCGGTAACGTGCGTACCGGCTCGGACGCCACCGGGGTGTCCGCGAATGGAATAGCGAACTGTAAGCCGCACGGTTAGCGTGCCGGCGTCAACCGACAGGAGTATCGGATGGAGATCTCGGGCAAGAAGGTAGTCGTCGTGGGCGGCGCATCGGGCTTCGGGCGGGCAAGTGCTGAACTGCTGGCCTCGCGTGGGGCCCAGGTGGCGATTCTCGACCGCGAGGGCACCGACGGCCCCGAGGTCGCGGCCGGCGTTGGCGGCCCGTTCCTGCCTGTCGACGTCACCGACTTCGCGGGTACCGAGAAGGTCCTGGCCGACGCGGTCGAGGCGCTCGGTGGGCTGCACGTCATCCTGACCACCGCCGGTGGCGGTGTGGCGGAGAAGACGTACGGCAAGAACGGCCCGCACGCCCTGGAGACCTTCCAGAGCACGATCAACCTGAACCTGATCGCCAGCTTCAACCTCAGCCGGCTCGCCGCGGCGCACATGGCCAACAACGAGCCCGAGGACGAAGAGCGCGGCGTCATCATCAACACCGCCTCGATCGCCGCATTCGAGGGCCAGATCGGCCAGGTCGCCTACACCGCGGCCAAGGCCGGCATCGCCGGGATGTGCCTGACCATGGCTCGCGATCTGGGTCCGGTCGGCATCCGCGCGCTGGCCATCGCGCCCAGCCTGTTCGCCACCGGTCTGACCAAGGGCATCCCCGACGAGTTCGCCAAGGCCCTGACCAAGGACGCCGCTTTCCCGAAGCGCCTGGGCAAGCCCGAGGAGTTCGCCAAGCTTGTGTCGGCGATCGTCGAGAACCCGATGCTCAACGGCCAGTGCATCCGCCTGGATGCCGGGCAGCGCTTCGCCCCGAAGTAATCCGTTCTGTGGTAAGGCATTAGAGGAACAGGCACCGCCGCCTCGAGGAGGACCCGATGGGTATCGCACTGACCGACGACCACCGTGAACTCAGCGAGGTGGCGCGCTCGTTCCTTGCCACGCAGAAAGCCAGGGCGGCGACGCGGGATCTCCTTGCCGACGATGCCGAGGAGACCCGCCCGCCGTTCTGGTCGGAGCTGGCCGAGCTGGGCTGGCTCGGCCTGCACGTCGACGAGCAGTACGGCGGTTCGGGTTTCGGCCTGCCGGAGCTGGTGGTGGTCATCGACGAGCTCGGCCGGGCGATCGCGCCCGGCCTGTTCGTGCCGACCGTCGTCGCGTCCGCCCTGGTTTCGGCGACCGGTAGCGACGAGCAGAAGGCTCGTCTGCTGCCCGGTCTCGTCGATGGATCGGTCACGGCCGCAATCGGATTCGGTGGCGACGTCACTGCCTCCGGTGACAAGGCCAGCGGCGAGGCGGGCGTGGTGCTCGGTGCGGGTCTGGCCGATCTGCTGGTGCTGACGTCCGGGCCCGACGTGCTGCTGGTGGAACGCGGCGCCGACGGCGTCTCGGTCGATGCGCCGGGAAGTCTCGACCGGGCCCGACGCTCGGCCCGCGTCTCGCTGGACAATGCGCCGGTGACGGTGCTGTCCGGGGCGCGCTCGGTGGCAGTTGCCCTGGCTCGCACACTGTTTGGCGCCGAGGCGGCTGGTGGAGCGTCGGACTGCGTCGACACCGCCGTCGAATACGCCAAGGTGCGTGAACAATTCGGCCGCACCATCGCCACGTTTCAGGCGGTCAAACACCACTGCGCCAACATGATCGTGGCGTCCGAGTCGGCGGTCGCCGTCGTGTGGGATGCCGCTCGCGCGTTCGGGGACGATCAGAAGCAGTTCGAGCTTGTCGCCGCCGCGGCGGCCGCATTGGCGTTTCCGGCCTATGTGGGTAACGCGGAGTTGAACATTCAGGTACACGGGGGCATCGGATTCACGTGGGAGCACGACGCGCATCTGCATCTGCGCCGCGCACTGACGGTGCAGGCGCTGCTCGGCGGGGACGGCCCGGTGACCGACGTGTTCACCCTGACCGAGTCCGGTGTTAGCAGGGCCAACAGCCTGGATCTGCCCGCCGAGGCGGACGAGCTGCGCACCCAGATCCGTTCCGATGCAGCAGAATTGGCGAAGTTGGACGAGAAGGCGCAACTCGACGAGCTGATCGCGACCGGCTACATCATGCCGCACTGGCCCAAGCCGTGGGGCCGCGCGGCGGGTGCCGTCGAGCAGCTGCTGATCGAAGAAGAGTTCGCGGCGGCCGGTATCAAGCGACCCGACTACGGCATCACCGGCTGGGTGATCCTGACGCTGATCCAGCATGGAACCCCTTCGCAAATCGAAAGGTTCGTCGAAAAGGCGTTGCGCAAGGACGAGATCTGGAGCCAGCTGTTCTCCGAACCGTCGGCCGGCTCGGACGCCGCGGCGGTCAAGACGCGCGCCACCCGGGTCGACGGCGGCTGGAAGATCACCGGTCAGAAGGTATGGACCAGCGGGGCGCACTACTCCAAGCGTGGCCTGGCCACCGTCCGTACCGATTTCGAGGTGCCCAAGCACGCCGGTATCACGACGGTGATCCTGGACATGGAGGCGCCCGGTGTCGAGGTGCGGCCCCTTCGTCAGATCACCGGCGGCGCCGACTTCAACGAGGTCTTCTTCAACGACGTGTTCGTCCCCGACGAGGACGTGGTCGGTGAGCCGAATTCCGGTTGGACCGTCGCGCGCGCGACGTTGGGCAACGAACGCGTCAGCATCGGTGGCGGGGCCGGCACCATCGCGCCTGCCGCCGCCTGGCTGGTCTCGCTGGCCAAGAGATACGGCGAGCGGCATGCCGGTGCGATTCAGTGGGTCGGCAAGTTCCTCGCCCGCGATCAGGCACTGCGTCTGCTGAATCTGCGTCGCGTGGTGCGCGCGCTCGAAGGCGCCGGGCCCGGCCCGGAAGGCAATATCACCAAGCTGATCCTGGCCGAGCAGTTCCAGGAGCAGGGCACGATCGCCGCGGCTCTGGTCGGCCCCAACGTGGCGCTGGACGGCGGCGAGGGAGAGATGGCGGGCCGCACCGCACTGGGCTCGCGCGCCCTGTCGATCGCCGGGGGGACCTCGGAGATCACACGCAACCAGATCGCCGAGCGCATCCTCGGCATGCCCCGGGACCCGCTGATCAAGTAACTCACACAGGGTTTGCACAGTTGGCAAACCGTTTTTGAGCTATTCATCGCAGAATTTGCGGGTATTGGCTAATGTTCGCCCATGCGAACTCGTGCTCTGGCAATTGCTGCCTTGGCCGTCATCCTGGCGGCGTGCGGAGGACCCAAGCCCGTCGTCCCGTCTCCCACGTCGCAGGTCGCCAAGACCGACGACATCAAGATCACCGGCGACGCGTCTGCTCCGGTGAACAAGATCGCCATTCAGGCGATCGCAAACCTGCAGAAGTATTGGGCCGAGGAGTATCCGAAGCTCTACGGCGGTGACTACAAGCCGGTGGCTGGCGGCTTCTTTGCGGTCGTGCCGTCATCGGCGAAGCTTCCGCCGTGTGTGTCCGATGCCAAAGAAATCTCCATGAACGCCTTCTACTGCCCGACCAAGGACGTGGTGGCGTGGGACTCCGAGCAGCTGATGCCCGATCTGCAGAAGAAATTCGGCGACTTCGTCATTCCGATCGTGCTGGCGCACGAATGGGGCCATGCCATTCAGGCCCGGTCCAACTTCACCGCCCGCACGGTGACTCAGGAACTGCAGGCCGACTGCTTCGCCGGCGGGTGGGCCAAGCACGCAAAGAATTCCGGCGAATACAAGGTCAACGCCGCCGATATGGACAACGCTCTGGCCGGCATCTTGGAACTGCGTGATTCACCGGGCACCAGCAAGATCGACCCCTCGGCGCACGGCAGCGGATTCGACCGGGTCAGCGCGTTCCAGGACGGATTCGACAACGGGCCCACCGCATGCAAGGCGTATCGCGACGACGACCCGATGGTTCTCGAGCTTCCGTTCCAGAACGCCGAGGACGAAGCCTCCGGAGGCGAGTTGCCGTACGACTCCATGGTCAACGACGTGCCCTACGACATCGAGGACTACTGGGCTCACGTGTATCCGGAGCTGACCAACGGCGAGCCGTGGGTGCCGGTGAAGGGCCTGGAGCCGTTCGACCCGTCGAACCCGCCGATGTGCGGCGACACGCGCGCTGAGGGGTATGCGCTGTTCTATTGCGTCCCAGACGATTACATCGGATGGGACAACGTCGACGCGATGCCGACGGTGTACTACAAGGGTGGTGACTATGCGGTCGCGACCCTGCTTGCCACCCAGTTCGGGCTGGCCGCGATGACGCGGGCCAACGACAAGTCCGACGACAAGACCCAGTCACTGCGTGGTGACTGCTTCGCGGGGGCCTACACCGCCAGCGTCCTGCTGCAGAATCGCAAGGAGACCAGCAGCTTCGGCATCTCGCCCGGCGACCTCGACGAGGCCATCACCGCGCTGCTGGTGTTCCGAGGCGACGGGGACGTCGAACGCCAAGGCGCCGGATTCGAACGAATCAAGCACTTCCGCAACGGTGTTCTCAACGGGGCCGAGGCCTGCCTCAAGGACTGAGCCACGCCTCGCGCGATCAGTGACCGGGGATCAGTCTGGGGAACATGTCGTGAAGTCGTTGCCGCACACTGGGTTCGCGGGGCTGCGCGGCGGGCGCTGGCGGTGTCGCGAGGGTGGAGGCGACGGCCGTCACGCTCCATGAGGCGGGCGGCTGCGCCGAGGACGACGGCACGGGTGCGGTGCTGTGCACCGGCACCACCGAGGCGGTGGTGGTCGCAGCGGGCCGCGGCTGCCCGACGGGATGTGCCGACTCGTGGGACATGCTCACGACGGCGGCAACCAGGACCCCCAGGGCAAGGATGCCGAGCGCGCCCAGAACTGCCGAAAACCAGTTCCGATTCGCGACGGCGCCTGGCCCTCTTGTCGCGTTCATATCTGTGGCTTGACCTCCGCATTTTTCAGTTCGGCGGCCGATCCTAACCACGCTCCCCGAAAATCAGCTGTGAACACTTCGGCAATCTTGTCTTCTCCCTTGTCATCGGGCATGCTGCGGGCGTGGCAGGCACCGACAAACTGGTTCTGGGCGCGAGCGGTTTCCTCGGCTCGCATGTGACACGGCAACTGGTCGAGCGTGGCGAGACGGTGCGGGTGATGTTGCGCCGCAGCAGCTCGACCAAGGCGATCGACGACCTGCCGGTGCAGCGCTTCTATGGCGACATCTTCGACGACGCCGCGCTGAAAGAGGCGATGGACGGCTGCGATGTCGTCTTCTACTGCGTCGTCGACACCCGTGCCAATCTGCGCGACCCCGCCCCGCTCTACCGCACCAATGTCGATGGCCTGCGCCATGTGCTGGACGTCGCGGTGAACGCCGATCTGCGCCGGTTCGTGTTCACCAGCACGATCGGGACCATAGGGCTGGGCAACGGCGGCGTCGTCGACGAGGCCACCCCGTTCAATTGGGGGAACAAGGCCGGCGGCTACATCGGCTCGCGCGTCGCGGCCGAGAAGCTGGTGCTGGACTACAGCCGCGACAAGGGCCTCCCGGCGGTGGCGCTGTGCGTGTCCAACACGTATGGGGCGCGGGACTGGCAGCCCACCCCACACGGCTCCCTGGTCGCCGCCGCGGCGGCCGGAAAGCTGCCGTTCTACATGGATGGGATGGCCACCGAAGTGGTGGGCATCGAGGACGCCGCCCGGGCTCTGGTGCTGGCCGCCGACAACGGGCGGGTGGGGGAGCGCTACATCATTTCCGAGCGCTACCTGCCCTACCGCGAGCTCTACGAGACTGCCGCACGCGCGGCGGGACGGCCGGCGCCCCGACTGGGCATCCCCAAGCCGGTGATGAAGGCGATCGGCGTGCTGGGCGGTCTCGCCGCCGCGGTCACCCGCAAAGACCTGCCGCTGAACCCCACGACTGTGCGGCTGATGGACATCATGGCCCCGATGGACCACGGCAAGGCGGTCCGCGAGCTGGGCTGGCAGCCGCGCGATGTGCACGAGTCGATCCGCGAAGCCGTCGAATTCTTCGGCCAACGCCGACGCGACCGCTGACGGGTTTGCTCGCGATCACTGAGAAGCCCGCCGGTTGACCGCCGGATGACTACGCTCGTCACGTGCACGCGGGCCGGTTCATCCAGCGATCGCGTCGACCGCACTCATGAGCGAGCCGAGCGTGCGCGACCGAATCGGATATGCGGCCGGATTGTTCGGCTGGGTCGCCCTGCCCTATCTGGCCGGTTCAGTGTTGTCGTGGCAGACCTTCGGTGCCGGTATCGGGCCCGCGTTCTTCCCGTCCGCCGGAGTCACCGTGGCGGCCATGTTGCTCAACCGGCGGGCGCTGTGGCCGGTGATCGTGGCTGCCATCGTGGTGGCCGAGCTTGCTGTCGACCTCCGGTACGGGGCCGCCCTGGGGACGTCCATCGGATTCGCGGTGGCCAATTCGGTGGAGCCTCTGGTCGGGGCGTCGCTGGTGCTGGCGTGGTGCAATGGGCCGCCTGACCTCCGTGAGCGAGCCGACCTGTTCCGCTTCGTGGCCGGAGCGATGGTCCTGGGTCCGCTGGTCGGCGGCCTCATCGGCGGGGTGACCACCGCGGTCACCAATGGCACGTGGTCGGTGATCGCGATACTGCACTGGTGGGCCGGCGACGGGGTCGGCGTGCTGTTGATCGGTGCACCGATTCTGCTGTGGCGCTTCCAATCTCATCTGCTTCGCGCCCGAATGCTGGACACCGTCGGGGTTCTGGTTGCCATGGGGGGACTGACGGTGGTGTCGTTCCGTCTTGAGCTCCCACCGGCGCTGTTCCTGTTGCCGGTGATGGCGTGGGCGGCCTTGCGGCTCGACATGATCGGTGCGGCGCTCGGTGGCGGGGTGTTGGCCTTCACGGCCAACGCCATGGCCAACGCCGGTTATACGACGTTCGAGAGTCTTGATCTGCGTTCGCCCGGGCAGCTGGCGATCGGCCAGGCGTTCATCGGCGTCGTCGTGCTGGTGGCGATGCTGACCGCGCAGGAGGCGGCCGGGCGCGTCACCGCCGTCCAGCAGCGCCAGGCTGAACGGCGAGAGCGGGCGCGGCTGGAGACGCTGGCCAACCTCGGCCAGTTGCTGTCGGGTGCATTCACCCAGAACCAGATCGGTGACGCCGTCCTCGGCCAGGTGATCAACGATGCTGGCGCGCAAGCACTCGCGGTGGGCCTGGTCAACGACGAGGGCACCGAACTCGAATGGGTGGCCATGGGTGGCTATCCCGAATTCGTCGCCAACCAGTTCGCCGACGGCGTGGCGTTGGGTGACGCCACCGCGGCCACCGACACCGTTCGCACCGGCAAGCCCGTGGTGATCCGGACGGTCGCCGAATACCGCCGGAAATACCCCGACAACGCCAAATGGATGCTTGCCAGTGGGGGCGCGGCCGTCGCGAGCTGGCCGTTGACGGTGGGCGGCAAGGCAATTGGGGCCCTGGTGCTGGCGTGGGCCGATCCTCAACCGTTGGACACCGCGCAACTGGCCTACACCTCGGCGGTCGCCACGATGATCGGCCAGGCACTCGTGCGGGCCCGGGTGTACGCCGACGAACATGCTCGCGCGGCGGTGCTGCAGGCGGCGGTGCTGCCGACCAGCCCGACCGCGATCGCCGGTCTCGACGTCGGGGTGAGCTACGAACCCGCTGACGTGGTGCAGGGTCTCGGCGGCGACTGGTATGACGCACTCGAATTACCGCGCGGCCAAACGTATTTGGCGGTCGGTGACGTGGTGGGGCACGGGCTCCCCGCCGTCGAGGACATGGCGCAGCTTCGCAGCGCCGGACGGGCGCTGGCGTTGCAGGGTTTGCCCCCCGCGCAGCTGCTGGTCGCGCTCAACATGTTCACCCGGCACGCGAGCAACGGCAAGTTCGCGACCATGGGTGTCGCCGCGCTGGATCCGGCGTCGGCCACTCTGACCTACGCATCGGCCGGTCATCCGCCGCCGCTGCTGCGCCGGGCGGGGACCGGGACGGTGATTCGTCTGGCCGGTGCGCACGGCCCGGTGCTCGGCCCGGTTGAGCGAGCGTCCTATAGCGAGGGCCACGTGCAGGTGTGCGAGGGCGACATTCTCGTCATGTACACCGACGGGCTGATCGAGCGGCGCGGCCAGGACATCGAATCCGGAATGACCCGCGTGCAGGACCTCGTTGCCCAGTGGAACGGTGACGAGTCGCTTCCCCAGGCCTGCCGCGAACTCACCCACGCCCTGGCCCCGCCGCCCCGCGACGACGACGTCTGCGTGGTCGCAGTGCGCTTCGGCGCGTTCGAATCGCGAGGATGTGGGCAGGGTTGACGTTCGACGACGCCGCGACAGCGGCCGTGAGCGGATGGCTGCGTGAGCGCGGAATCGGTTCGGGTATAAGCGATGTCGAGCCGCTGACCGGTGGCACCCAGAACGTGGTGGTGCGGCTTTGTGTCGGCGGTCGCCGGATGGTGCTGCGTAGGCCGCCGCCGCACCCGCGGTCCAACAGCAACCGCACGATGCAGCGCGAGATCGCGGTGCTGAAGACACTGGCCGGCAGCTCGGTACCCCATCCCGAATTCATCGCCGGCTGTGAGGATCTCGACGTCCTCGGCGTCGTCTTCTATCTCATGGAAGACGTCGACGGCTTCAACCCGCTGACCGAGGTCGCTCCCGCCTACGTGGCCGATCGGAGGATGCGTCATCAGGTCGGGTTGAACTACGCGGCCGATCTCGCCCGGCTGAGCGCCGCGCCTTGGCAGGGCCGCCCGTTGGAGCAGCTGCACCGCCCGGGTTCTTTTCTGGCGCGCCAGGTCCCGAATTTCCTCGGACTGCTCGAGAGCTACCGGCACGAGGGGTACCGGCCGGAGACCCTCGATGTCGGCCGGCTCGCGGGCTGGCTCGAAGATCATCGCCCGCCCGACGGCGAGCCCGGGATCATGCATGGCGACGCGCACCTCAACAACGTGCTGCTGCGCCGCGAGTCACCCGAAGTCGCGGCGTTCGTCGACTGGGAGATGTGCACGATCGGGGATCCGCTGCTGGACCTGGGCTGGATCCTGGTGTGTTGGCCGGAAGATCCCGACCCGATCAACGCCGGCCGGGAACTGGCCGCGCTCGGTGGTCTGCCGACCCGCACCGAACTGGTCACGGCCTACGCCGATGCCGGGGGCAGGCCCACCGAACACCTGGACTGGTACGTGGCGATGGCGTGCTTCAAGCTGGCGATCGTCATCGAGGGCACGTACTCGAGGTTCCTTGCCGGGCAGGCGCATCGCGAAGCCGGTGAACGCCTGCATGATTCGGCGAGCCGGCTGATCGGCCTCGGCGTGCGGGTGACGACGGGGGACAACCCGTTCGTGTGAGCGCGTCAGCGCTGGGGCTGACCGGCCCGCTCGCAGGTGCACTGCTGGGCCGGGGGCACATCACGCATGACCTGGTCGACATGCTCGCCACATCCTGCCCAGGTGGTCTTGTGGCAGCGCGGACACTCAACGGGATAGCACATTTCAACTCCTTTGCGCGGAAAGCTTATGCCGACGGCCGGGCATGAAACACCGTCCCCTGTCGTTATACCCCCTCGGGTAAACTGGTCCCATTCACCTGAGGAGGTTTCACCATGGTTGGTGATGAAGACGCCATCGCCGCAGTCCTCAATCGGCTGCGCCGCGCACAGGGTCAGCTCGCCGGCGTGATCTCGATGATCGAGCAGGGCCGCGACTGCAAGGACGTCGTCACCCAGCTGGCCGCGGTGTCACGCGCACTGGACCGGGCCGGCTTCAAGATCGTCGCGACCGGGCTGCGGGAGTGTGTCGTCGGTGCCTCCGCCAACGGCGACGCTCCGATGACGGAAGCCGAGCTGGAGAAGCTTTTCCTGGCCCTGGCCTAACTCGGTTGCATCGTTTGCTCGCCGAGGTCTAACATCGCGTCCGTGCATCGTGCGCTTGTCGTAGTAGCTACCCGCAGCGGGGTCTGATCCAGACCGACCCCCCGCTGTGGGTCGAAACTACGACGTCGGTCAGCCTCCGTTCGACGAGAAGACCGATTCATGGCTCCGCACAGCACCACCATCTCTGAACCCTCACCCCACTTCTGCACGCCGCTGCCCGCCGGGCTGCGTGAGCACGCCGAAACCATGCCGTGGAGTGTGTTCACCGCGACCTATAGGCCGACCGGCGGCCCGGTGCGCCTGGGCGCCTGGGAATGCGACGACGCGTCTCGGCTCAGTCCGGCCCCCCGCCGGTTCCGCGCGACCCTGGCCGTCGGCGATCGCATCGAGACGGCGACCGCCCAGGCCGGCGGTCCTGTCGCCGCGCTGACCGCAATGCTCTACGAGCGCGGGATCGGCGTGGAGATGACCGGTTTTCACCAGCTGACGTCCGGTGCGCACACCGCGACGTTCGTCCAAGGCAGCGACGGCCAGCGCCGGGAATGGGCGATGGGCTGGTCGGAGGATCCGACCCAGTCGGCGCTGCGGGCGGTCATCGCCTGCGCCAACCGTCTGCTCAGCTGAGCCGGCGCCTCAGTGCAGCGGGCGCAGCACGATCGGCATGCCGTCCATCGGCACGGGCATGCCGCCGTAGTCCTGGCGCGGCTCGTATCCCGGGCGAGGTAGCTCGAGGCGGTAGCGGCGCAGCAGCCGGTGCATGATCGTCTTGACCTCGAGCTGGCCGAACACCATGCCGATGCACTTGTGCGCACCGCCGCCGAACGGTGAGAACCCGTACCGGTGCTTCTTGTGCTCGTTGCGCGGCTCGGCAAAGCGGGCCGGGTCGAACTTGTACGGGTCGGGGTAGATCTCCTCGAGCCGGTGGGTCATGCCCGGGTAGTAGATGACGTTGGTGTCCTTGGGCAGGTAGTAGCCCAGCAGCTCGGTGTCGCGCACGGTCCGGCGCATGGCCCACTGCACGGGCGAGACCAACCGGATCGACTCGTTCATCACCAGATCGAGAGACTCCAGCTTCTCCAACGCCTCGATGTCGAGCGGACCGTCGCCCAGCCGGTCGGATTCGTCGCGGCAGCGTTCCTGCCACTCCGGGTTGGCGGCGAGGTAATACGACATCGTCGTCGCCGTGGACGTCGACGTGTCATGGGCCGCCATCATCAGGAAGATCATGTGGTTGACGATGTCGTCGTCGGAGAACTTGTTGCCGTCCTCGTCTTCGGACTGGCACAGCACCGACAACAGGTCAGAGCCCTCCTTGCCGCGGGTTTCCTTCACCCGCTCTTGGAAGTAGCCCTCGAGGTATTCGCGCGCCTTCAGGCCGCGCCACCAGGTGAACGGAGGGATTCCGGTGCGGATGATCGCGTTGCCTGCGCGGGTGGTGACCGTGAAGGCCTTGTTCACCTTGGTCACCAGTTCCCGGTCGGTGCCCGGCTCGTGGCCCATGAACACCATCGAGGCGATGTCCAGGGTCAGTTCCTTCATCGCCGGGTAGAGCAGGAACCGCGGGTCGTTGGCCACCCAGTCATTGGCGACGACCTGCGAGACGACCTTGTCGACCTGCTCGGTGTAGCCGACCAGGCGGGTGCGGACGAACGCCTCCTGCATGATCCGGCGGTGGAACATGTGCTCTTCGAAATCCATGAGCATCAGCCCGCGGTGGAAGAACGCCCCGATCATCGGGGTCCAGCCCTGCTGAGAGAAGTCCTTGTTGCGGTTGGAGTAGATGGCCTGGCCCGCGTCGGGACCGAGCGCCGCCACCGTGGGGATGATCGGCGAATCCAGCAGCATGATCGGGCCGTGCTTGCGGTATTTCTGCAGCCAGAAGTCCGGTCCGCCCCGGAACATCTCGACCATGTGACCGATGATCGGCAGGCCCGCATCGCCCATCACGGCCTTGAGATCGCTGCCCGCGGGCGGCTCGGCCATTGCGTGTTGCGGCCAGTCGCGGGCGTTGAGGCGCTTTTCCAGCTGGCCCATACCGGGCAGCGTCAGCATCGGCGATGTGGTGACACGGCGTTTGGCCTGGTCCAGCAAATAATGCGGGGTGCTGATCGTGGGCATCAACGCTCCTTGGGCACGGGGGCGGGCAACCGGACTGGTGTGGCCGGGGCCACACGCAGCACCATCTTCGCCAACATTCTTGACGCGTGTCAAGTTTCATTTCCGCCGTGGCGTGGTGCAAGGTAAACGGGTGACCGCCCAGCAGGAACCCTTCGAGGCGCCCCGTCGCCGGGGTGACAAGCAGCGGCACGCCATCGTCCAGGCCGTGCGCGAACTGCTCGAGGAAAAGCCGTTCGCCGAACTGTCGGTCAGTACGATCAGCGACCGGGCCGGCGTCGCCCGCTCGGGCTTCTACTTCTATTTCGACTCCAAATACGCCGTGCTGGCGCACATCGTCGGCGAGGCCGGCCAAGAGCTCGAGGAACTCACCCAGTCCTTCGCGCCGCGCGGCGCCGACGAAGATCCGACGGCCTTCGCCGAGCGGATGGTGCGCAGTGCGGCGGTGGTCTACGCCCACAATGACCCCGTGATGTCGGCCTGCAACGCGGCCCGCCACACTGATGCCGAGATCCGGGAGATCCTCGACGCGTACAACGAGACGGTCGTCGACCAGATCGTGCCGATCGTCGAGGCTGAACTGCGCAACCAGACCGCGTCCCCGATCAGTGACGATATCCGGGGACTGGTCCGAACCCTCGCGGCGACGACGGCCTTCACACTGTCTGGTGACTCCGCGTTCGTCGGCCCCAACCGGAAGATGGACGAGGCGGTGCTCATCCTGGAAAAGCTTTGGCTGCATGCGCTTTGGGGCGGACAGGTCGGCGCCTAGTCCATGGTCGACGGCTTCGCGGGCAAGAGGGTGCTCATCACCGGCGCGGCCAGCGGTATCGGGCGCTCTACCGCCCTTCGGCTGGCTCGCGACGGCGCCGAGCTGTATCTGACCGATGTCAACGCCGACGGGCTGGACCAGACCGTGGCCGACGTCCGTGCGCTGGGTGCCGTAGTGGCCGAGCATCGCGCCCTGGACATCGCTGACTACGACGCGGTGGCGCGATTCGCCGCCGACATCCACACCCACCACCCGGCGATGGACATCGTGATGAACATCGCGGGCATTTCGGCGTGGGGCACCGTGGAACAGCTGACCCACCGGCACTGGCGTTCGATGATCGACGTCAACCTGATGGGCCCGATCCACGTCATCGAGACGTTCCTGCCGCCGATGGTCGCCGCGGGCCGTGGTGGTCAGCTGGTCAATGTCTCATCGGCGGCCGGCCTGGTCGCGCTGCCCTGGCATGCCGCGTACAGCGCGAGTAAGTATGGGCTGCGCGGACTTTCGGAAGTGCTGCGGTTCGATCTGGCCCGCCACGACATCGGCGTCTCGCTGGTGGTGCCCGGCGCGGTCGACACGCCACTGGTGAAGACCGTGCAGATCGCCGGTGTCGATCGGGACCACCCGAAGGTGCAGCGGTGGGTGCGACTGTTCAGCGGCCACGCCGTGACACCGGAAAAAGTCGCCGACGCCATCCTGGCCGGGGTCGCCAAGAACCGCTTCCTGATCTACACATCACCAGATATCCGCGCGCTCTACGCATTCAAGCGATTGGCGTGGTGGCCGTACAGCGTGGCGATGCGCCGGGTCAACGTGTTCTTCACCCGGGTACTGCGGCCCCGCAGTGCGACCTTCATTCCGCCGGGCTGACTCACTCCACCGGTGCGAGTTCCAGGCGCACGCCGAGAAGCCTTATCGGGCGGTCGATTTCGAAGAGGTCCAGTACCCGCAGCGCCGCGGCCGTGATCACCTCGGCGTCGATGCTCGGCTGGTCGAGCTTGCGGATCTTGGTGCGCGTGTAAAAGGTGTTGGTGCGCACCGTGACTGCGACGCGGGTGACGATGCGCGACTGGGCCACCACGTCGGCCAGCGCTTGGTGGGCGAGATCGACCACAGCGGAATCCATCTCGGCGCGCTCGGTCAGATCGCGCGGGAAGGTCACCACGTGGCTTCGTGAGCGGGGGATCCACGGCTCGGCGCTGACCGTTGCGTCCCCGCCGCCCTTGGCCAGCAGCAGCAACCACAGGCCGGTGCGCGGCCCGAACGTGGCCGTCAACAATTCGGCCTCGGCGTTGGCGAGTTCACGCACCGATGTAATGCCCAGACTGTCAAGCTTTTTCGTGGTCTTGGGGCCGACACCCCAGAGGGCGTCCACCGGTCGGGCGCCCATCACTTCCATCCAATTGGTATCGGTGAGGGTGTAGACCCCGTCGGGTTTGCCGAATCCGGTCGCCACCTTGGCGCGCTGCTTGTTGTCGCTGATGCCGACCGAACACGCCAGCCCGGTCTCGGCCGCGATCGTCGTCCGGATCCGCTCGGCCAGTTCGGCCGGGTCGGCGATATCGGCGCCGACGTAGGCCTCGTCCCAGCCCCACACCTCCACCGGATGGCCCAGATCCCGCAGCAGGCCCATGACTTGGTCGGAGGCCTCGTCGTAGGCGGCAGGGTCGGACGGCAGGAACGTCGCGTCCGGGCACTTGCGCGCCGCGCTGCGCAACGGCATCCCGGCGTGCACCCCGAACGCGCGGGCCTCATAGGACGCACACGTCACCACCTTGCGTGGTTCGGTGGGATCCCCACTGCCACCGACGATTACGGGCAGGCCGACCAGCTCGGGGTGGCGGCGCAGCTCGACGGAGGCCAGGAACTGATCGAGGTCCACGTGCAGGACCCATGGTCGCGACGGTGGCGCGGTCATCTCCCGCACAGCTTGCGCGCGACGTCGTCCCAGGCGTCGCCGAGGCCGTCGAGCGTCTGGCCGCGGTCGAGTTGATGTGCGACGTAATCGGCGTCGAGAAGCGCCAACAGCGCATCGGCCTGCGCGTCGAGGTCGCCGGTGGTGCCTGCGGCGTCCAGCAGGACCCGGATATGGGTGTGCATCACCGCGAACGGCGCGTTGTGGCGGGTGTCGGGATCGCGATTGGCTTCCGAGAGCAGGTCGCGATGGGTCTGCGCGAACCGCAGCCGTTCGCGACCGAAGGCGAGCAGCCGTTGCAGGGGAGGGGCGTCGGGACCCAGGGGCGGCGGTCCGAACAGGAAGGCCTGCTGGATCGCACGTTCGTCCTCGTCGAGTAGGACCATCATCAGGCCTGCCCGGCTGCCGAAGCGGCGGAACACCGTGCCCTTGCCCACGCCGGCCGCCGCGGCGATATCGTCCATGGAGACGTTGTCGGCGCCACGCTCGGAGATCAGGGTGCGGGCGGCGTCGAGCAGGAGAAGCCTGTTGCGGGCAGCGTCGCCTCGTTCTTGTGGCGCGGAAACCGGCAGCTCATTGGCCGATCCGATGATGCTCACTCCCACACTTTAGCTCAGCCGGAAATAAACCGGACCGTAGTCCGGTTGTTGCGTGCGAAGATCTCAGGCGACGAAAGGGATGTGCAGACATGGCCGATATCAAGGTTCTGACGCTGGTAGGCAGCTTGCGCGCGGCGTCGGTGAATCGCCAGCTCGCCGAGTTGGCGGCCGAGGCGGCACCCGACGGCGTCACGCTGACGATCTATGAGGGGCTCGGCGATCTGCCGTTCTACAACGAGGACATCGACACCGAGGACGCGCCCGCCGCGGTGGTGGCGCTGCGCGCGGCGGCCGCGGAGGCTGACGCCGCCCTGGTGGTCACGCCCGAGTACAACGCCACCATCCCCGGTGTCTTGAAGAACGCCATCGACTGGCTGTCGCGACCGTTTGGCAACGGCGCCCTCAAAGGCAAGCCGCTGGCCGTTATCGGGGCCTCGTTCGGCCAGTACGGCGGCGTGTGGGCCCAAGACGAGACGCGTAAGTCATTCGGGGTCGCCGGTCCTCGGGTGGTGGAGTCGGTCAAGCTGGCGGTGCCTGCCAAGACGCTCGACGGCAAGCATCCGCGGGAGAACGCCGAAGTCGCCGCGGCGGTGCGTGACGTGGTCGGCAAACTCGCCGCCGAGGTCGGCTGAGCGCGTCCTCCCAGCTTGTAAAGCCGCCGGTGCCGATGCGCCGGCGGTTTTGCTATCTACGGGTGTTCTCCGGGCTGATCGGCCGGCGATGTCGGTACCCGGTGGTACATCTAGGGCTAGTGGGTGCCGGTCGGCGTGTTGTGACATGCGACACGCCGAGCGCAGAGGCTCCGGAGCGGTTACGACCAGGGAATTTCAGAAATGTTATTCAGAACATCTTGTATCTCTTCTCGCTGTCGGACACTAGGTGTAGTGTTCGACAGGCCGACAGACCCGAGAGTCACAGGGCCGCCGGATCGCCGGAACCGAAGCTGAGATGTCGGTTCAAGCGGCCCCGACAGCCAGGAATTTCACGGTCCGAAAGCTCGCTGAAAGTTCATGAGTGCCTGCGCACAGCTCGTCCCGTGACCGTCTTGAGTCCATCGCCATGTTTCGCTGAGGAGCCATACCAAAGATGACCATCACCGTCTACACCAAGCCCGCGTGCGTGCAGTGCAACATGACCTACAAGGCCCTGGACAAGGAAGGGCTGGCCTACGACGTCATCGACATCTCCGTGGACGACGAGGCTCGCGACTACGTGATGGCGATGGGCTACCTGCAGGCGCCAGTCGTGGTCGCCGGTGGTGATCACTGGTCCGGCTTCCGGCCGGAGCGGATCAAAGCCCTCACCGGTGCCGCACTGAGCGCATAGCAGTCCGGGCGCCACGAGGAGCGAAGTGATGAATCCGGATGGCAGCCCGAACCTGGCCGGCGCGGAGCGGTTGGTGTACTTCTCCAGCGTTTCGGAGAACACCCACCGCTTCGTCCAGAAGCTGGGCGTGCCGGCCATCCGGATTCCCCTGCACGAGCGCATCGAGGTTCACGCGCCTTATGTTCTGCTTCTGCCCACCTACGGCAGAGGCCGGGGGGACAGCCCGAGGCTCGACGCCAAAGGATATGTGCCCAAGCAGGTCATCGCTTTTTTGAACAATCAGAACAATCGGTCCCACATCCGCGCGGTGGTCGGGGCCGGCAATACACAATTCGGTGCCGAGTACTGCTTTGCGGCCAGACTGGTTTCGCACAAGTGCAAGGTGCGGCTGCTCTACCGCTTCGAAATGATGGGAACCGCTGAGGACGTGGAAGCCGTCCGTGCGGAATTGACGAAATTCTGGAAGGACGAGGACACGTGCCACCTACAGTCACAGCTGCTGAGCCTGTAACGACGTCAGGGCACGCGTTGCCGGGGGAGACCGACTACCACGCGCTCAACGCGATGCTGAATCTGTACGACGCAGACGGCAAGATCCAGTTCGACATGGATCGTCTGGCCGCGCGCCAGTACTTCCTCGAGCACGTGAACCAGAACACCGTCTTCTTCCATAATCAGGACGAGAAGCTCGACTACCTGATTCGCGAGAACTATTACGAGCGTGAGGTTCTCGACCAGTACTCGCGGAACTTCGTCAAGACGCTGACCGATCGCGCCTACGCCAAGAAGTTCCGCTTCCCGACCTTCCTCGGCGCGTTCAAGTACTACACCTCCTACACATTGAAGACCTTCGACGGGAAGCGCTACCTGGAGCGCTTCGAGGACCGCGTGGTGATGGTGGCGCTGACCTTGGCCGCCGGTGACACCGACCTGGCCGA
Source organism: Mycobacterium sp. BK086 (assembly GCA_004362315.1). Classification (GTDB taxonomy): domain Bacteria; phylum Actinomycetota; class Actinomycetes; order Mycobacteriales; family Mycobacteriaceae; genus Mycobacterium. The sequence continues at coordinate 1,099,620 of SNWL01000003.1, read as the reverse complement.
GAAGCTGGTCGACGAGATCATCGACGGCCGCTTTCAGCCGGCCACCCCGACGTTCCTCAATTCGGGCAAGGCGCAGCGCGGCGAGCCGGTCTCCTGCTTCCTGTTGCGCATCGAGGACAACATGGAGTCGATCGGCCGCTCGATCAACTCGGCGCTACAGCTGTCCAAGCGCGGTGGCGGAGTGGCGTTGCTGCTGACCAACATTCGCGAGCACGGCGCCCCGATCAAGAACATCGAGAACCAGAGCTCGGGCGTCATCCCGATCATGAAGCTGCTGGAGGACTCGTTCTCCTACGCCAACCAGCTCGGCGCGCGGCAGGGTGCGGGTGCGGTCTACCTGCACGCCCACCACCCCGACATCTACCGCTTCCTGGACACCAAGCGGGAGAACGCCGACGAGAAGATCCGCATCAAGACGCTCTCGCTGGGCGTGGTGATTCCGGACATCACGTTCGAGCTGGCCAAGAAGAACGAGGACATGTACCTGTTCTCGCCGTACGACGTCGAGAAGGTGTACGGCGTTCCGTTCGCGGACATCTCGGTCACCGAGAAGTACCACGAGATGGTCAACGACGGCCGGATCCGCAAGACCAAGATCAAGGCCCGCGAGTTCTTCCAGACGCTGGCCGAGCTGCAGTTCGAGTCGGGCTACCCGTACATCATGTACGAGGACACCGTGAACCGGGCCAACCCGATCGAGGGCAAGATCACCCACAGCAACCTGTGCTCGGAGATCCTGCAGGTGTCGACGCCCTCGCTGTTCAACGAGGATCTGTCGTATGCCAAGGTGGGCAAGGACATTTCGTGCAACCTCGGCTCGCTGAACATCGCCAAGGCGATGGATTCGCCAGACTTCGCACAGACCATCGAGGTGGCCATCCGCGGGTTGACCGCGGTGAGCGACCAGACGCACATCTGGTCGGTGCCCTCGATCGAGCAGGGCAACAACGACTCGCACGCCATCGGCCTCGGCCAGATGAACCTGCACGGATACCTTGCGCGCGAACGGATCTTCTACGGGTCCGAAGAGGGCATCGACTTCACCAACATGTACTTCTACACGGTGCTCTACCACGCGCTGCGGGCGTCGAACAAGATCGCCATCGAGCGCGGGTCGGCGTTCAAGGGCTTCGAGAAGTCGAAGTACAAGTCGGGCGAGTTCTTCGACAAGTACACCGAGCAGGTGTGGGAGCCGGCGACCGAGCGGGTGCGTGAACTGTTCGCCGATGCGGGCATTCGCATTCCCACGCAAGAGGATTGGCTGCGGCTCAAGGAGTCGGTGCAGGCCAACGGGATCTACAACCAGAACCTGCAGGCCGTCCCGCCGACCGGATCGATCTCCTACATCAACCACTCCACGTCGTCGATTCACCCGGTGGCGTCCAAGGTCGAGATCCGCAAGGAAGGCAAGATCGGCCGCGTGTACTACCCGGCGCCCTACATGACGAACGACAACCTGGAGTACTACCAGGACGCGTACGAGATCGGCTACGAGAAGATCATCGACACGTACGCGGCGGCCACCCAGCATGTGGACCAAGGCCTTTCGCTGACGCTGTTCTTCAAGGACACCGCCGATACCCGTGAGGTCAACAAGGCGCAGATCTACGCCTGGCGCAAGGGAATCAAGACGCTGTACTACATCCGTCTCCGCCAGATGGCGCTGGAGGGCACTGAGGTGGAGGGTTGCGTCAGCTGCATGTTGTAGCGGCCATTGTACCAATGCGTTGAGTCAGAACTGAGAGCGAAGAATCCGCGGATTCTGCGCTCTCAGTTCTATTTCGATGAGTTTCGCGAAGCTGTCGGGTCTATTTCTTCGATGGCATCCCAACAGGATCCCGCGCAAGCCACGGAGGAACCCATGCACGCAATGCTGTTCGTCAACCTGCCTGTCGCCGACGTCGACCGCTCGCGAAAGTTCTTCTCCGGTCTCGGATACGCGATCAACGAACAGCTCAGCGGTGAGAGCGCAGTGACCCTCGTGCTGGGTGACAATCAGTTCGCGATGCTGCTGCAGCGTGAGGCCTTCGACTCGCTGCACCCGGTGGAGACCGCCGACGCGGCCAAGGTCAAAGAATGCGTGGTCTGCCTGGGCGTCGAGAGTCGTGATGCCGTGGATGCTTTGGTGGATCGCGCCATCGCCGCGGGTGGCACCGACGGGGATTCCGAAGACCACGGGTCGATGTACGGGCGCAGTTACAACGATCTTGATGGCCATTCCTGGCAGATCTTCTGGGCCGACGACTCATTGAGTCAGAACTGAATCAACGAGCTTTCTCGGCCCGCTGAGCTTTGACCCGACGCTCCTCGGCTAGCACCGCCTGGTAGCTCTCGCGCTCGGCGATCAGCCAGTCAGGCTTGTCGGCGAGCAGCGCGTCGATCTGCTCGGTGGTCAGGGCATCCACCACACCGCCGCGAGCGAGGCCCGCGATCGAGACACCGAGCTTGGCGGCCACGAGGTTCTTCGGGTGCGGGCCGTTCTTGCGGAGATCCTTCAGCCACTGCGGCGGATCCGCCTGCAGCGCGGCCAGCTCGTCGCGGGTGATCGCGTTCGCCTGGAACTCCTCGGGCGTCGCCGGCAGGTACACGTCCAGCTTCTTCGCCGCCGTCATGGGCTTCATGGACTGCGCGTTAGGCCTGCTCATCGCCTCAGCCTATCGGTAGCCTGATGCCGTGACCTCGCCCTCGCTCGCCCTCGGATACGTCCCCGGGGCGACGCCGGCGAAATGGGCGCGGATCTGGGCCGATCGTCATCCCGACGTACCCCTGACATTGCGTACTATCGCCGCGGCCGACGCGGCCACCGAGGTGCGGGCCGGCACCGTCGACGTGGCGTTGCTCCGACTCCCCGCCGACACCTCCGGGTTGGCCGTCATCCCGCTCTATGAGGAGACAACGGTCGTCGTGGTACCCACCGACCACCTTCTCGGCGCCGCCGACGAGGCCACCGTCGCCGACCTCGACGATGAACCGACGCTGCTACCCCTCGATGACGTCGTCGCCTGGGCGGACGCTCCCGGCACCCCGCTCGAGCATCGGCCCGAAACCACCGAGGCCGCAATCGAACTCGTCGCCGCGGGATTGGGCGCGCTGATCGTTCCGCAGTCCTTGGCCCGGCTGTATCACCGCAAGGACCTCACCTATCGGCCAATCGCCGGCGCGCCGACGTGTGCGGTGGCGCTCGCCTTCCCGGAGGGGCAGCCGTCGGCGTTGGTCGAGGAGTTCACCGGAATCGTGCGGGGCCGCAAGCCCGGCTCGTCGCGCGGGGCCGCCCAGCCGGCACCCAAACGGACCGCACGGGAGAAGACGCTGGCCAAGCAGGCCGCGCGTGCCGCGGCGGGGAAGGTGGCACGTAAGCCGGTCAAGCGCGGCAAGCGCTAGCGGCGTAACGGGCGTGTGACGCTGTTTTACCTGGTCAACACACGTGCTCCGAGATACTGGAAGCCATGACGCTGAACCACGTCCCGGCCACCACATCGCCTTCCGAACTCGCCGACCACCTGCGCCGCGACGGCTACGTGATCGTCGACAACCTGGTTCCGGACGCGTTGATGGACAGCATCAGTGACGAACTCGCGCCGTATCTCGACGCGACGCCGATGGGCTACAACGCGATGATCGGTCGCAAGACCCGCCGCACCGGCGCGCTCGTCGCCCGTTCGCCGGCCTGCCGCACGCTGATCCAGGATCCGACCATCCTCGGCGTGTGCCAGGACTTTCTCGGCCACGCCAGCGCCTTCCAGCTGATGCTGACCCAGGTCATCTCGATCGAGCCGGGCGAATCCGACCAGGCACTGCACCGCGACCAGAACGCCTTCGACTTCTACCCGTTCCCCGACGACTACCACGTGCAGTGCAACACGCTGTGGGCGATGACCGACTACACCGCCGAGATGGGCGCCACCCGCGTCGTCCCGGGCAGCCAGATCGGTGACAAGAAACCGACCGACTACGCCGACGAAGAATGCCTGCAGGCCGAGATGTCGCGCGGCTCGGTGCTGCTCTACTCCGGCAAGATCGTGCACAGCGGTGCCGCCAACCGCAGCGACCGGGTTCGGCGTGCCATCAACGTCAACTACTGCCTCGGTTGGTTGCGCCAGGAGGAGAACCAATTCCTTTCGGTACCACCCGAAGTCGCGCGCACACTCGACGACGACCTGCTGAAACTGATCGGCTATCAGGAGGGCGCGTGGGCAATGGGCTACTTCCGCGACTTCGAGGACCCGCTGCGCGCAATCCGTGGCGATGCGATCGGCTATGGCTTCGATGCGGCCAAGCTCAATGGCAATTCGAGTGCGGCGTTCGCCGACCAGTTGACCCATAGCGAGTAACACTGGAGCCTATGGCCGCACTCATGCCCGCAGCGTTCATCGGACACGGCAGCCCGATGAACGCCTTGGAGCTCAATCGGTATACGGCGGCGTGGCGGGCGTTCGGTCAGTCGGTGCCGCGGCCGCGGGCGATCCTGGTCGTCAGCGCGCACTGGTACATCAACGCGACCGCCGTCACCGCGATGGCACTGCCGCGAACCATCCACGACTTCTTCGGTTTTCCGACCGAACTCTTCGACGTGCAGTACCCGGCGCCGGGACTGCCGGAGCTCGCCGATGAGATCGCCGACGTCGTCGAGCCGACGTGGGTGGGCGCCGACGTCGACAGCTGGGGGATCGACCACGGCACCTGGTCGGTGTTGGTGCATGCCTTCCCGGATGCCTCAGTGCCGGTGGTGCAGTTGGCCATCAACGCGTTCGAACCGCTGGAATATCACCTCGCGTTGGGAGCCAAGCTGGCGACGCTGCGGGAGCGCGGCGTGCTGATCCTCGGCAGTGGCAACGTCGTCCACAATTTGGCAGGTATGGAACCGGCGTTGGGGGACAAGGGTTTTGACTGGGCTCAGCGCTTCGACGACCACGCCAGGGCGCAGCTGTTCGAGGCACCGGGCGATGCGGTCCGGCTGCGTGAAGACGCCGACTACGCCGCCGCGGTGCCGACACCCGATCACTTTCTGCCCCTGCTGTATTTCGCCGGACTGGCCGCCGACGGTGACGACGTCGAGGTGCTCACCGACGGCTGCACCTACGGATCGCTGTCGATGACGTCCTACACGCTCGGTGCCTAGAAGATCGTCGACGTCTTCCCGCGCGGGTCCTGACCGTCGGGAAACCGGCGCAGCAGCGCCTCCTGGACGAACGACGCGACCAGTCGGCCGTCTTCGGTGAACACGTGCCCGCAGCCGTACGTGCGCCCCGCTCCGGTGGCCTGAGCCTCGTGATCGATCAGCAGCCATTGCCGGGCGTCGAACTCGTCGTGAAAGGTCACATCCTGGGTCAGCACACCGGTCGACACCTCGGTGTGAGCCATCGACTGACCCAGGCCGGCATGGGGCCGCATCGCGGTCGCGATGAGCCAGCCATCGCTGGCGTGGGCGAGCAGCGCTCGCGCCACCGTCGCATCACCGATCGGGGCCTCGGGGAACCGAATCCACAGCTGTAACGTCGGCGGCCCGGTGAGTGCGGGGTCGGCGATGTCGACGTCGCCGACGACGATGGTGTGCGGGGCCGCCAGCCAGTGGGCGACAGCTTTCGCCGGGTCCGGCGACGGTACGTCGGGCATCGGGATCTGGTGACGTACGAGATCCGGCTCCTCGACATCGAGCAATACCAGCGAGCGTGCGCACAGTCGGTCGTTCTGAACGAATGTCACTGTCGCACTGCCGATATTGCGTCCGACATGCATCGGCTCGACCCGAATATCGACCGGCTGGTCGAGCTGCGCGCCCCTAGCGAAGACCGTCTGCACCGAGCGCACCCGTTTGTCGGGAATGCTCCGGGTGGCGGCGACCACTGCTTGGCCCACCATCTGGCCGCCGAAGACGACGCCGCGCCGCTCGGTGAAGTACGGCGCCCGCAGGACCCCGTCGCCCACATCGGTGAGGGTGAATGCCGCGTTCAGCTCGTCGTCCAGCGATGCCACCGCCCGACGGTATCAGTGGCGTGCCGTTCAGCCGATCAGGTCGGACCAGAACCGCACCGTCGACGCCGTCTGCAACGCCGGGTCGGAGTCGTGGTGCCCGAGTTCGCGTTCTGCGTAAGCGAAAAGGCCAGTGCCGCAGTTTGTTACGTCGGTCTGGTACACCGATAACACGGGATGCCCCAAACTTCCCCGGCCCGCGGGTAGGTAGCGATTGGAATGCACCGGCACCAGCTGCGGTACCCGCGCCAGATGGTAGTTCGCGCTACGCAACGCATCCTTCATTCGGGCCGGGCGCACGCCCCAGTCGGCGCTCCAGAAGTCCCGCCATTCGACAGCGAACAGGATTCCCTCGGCGGGCATCCGTAATCGCTGTTGCAGACTCCGGCGCGGCGCGTCCCGCCAGTCGGGCCACGATGCACCGACGGGCAGTCCCGACGACAGAAACGACCGGTGGTCGTCGGCGAATTCGAATCCGAACTCGGCCTCGACGCCGGCCAATTCCTCGTCGGTGAGACCGGGTGTCATCGTCACCGTGCTGTCGTCGAACATGCCAGCAGGCTAGGTGTGTTGGGGGCTCTGCGCCTTCTTGTACAACGACTTGAGCAGCAGATCACGGAAGGTGTGGTTATCGAGCAGTTTTAGCCCGGTTTCTGACACCTTCGGGTAGCCGGCCAGCTTGTTGAAGAAGCGGCCGCGCTTGTACTCGCGTCCCCACGCGGCTTCCATGCGCTGCTGGTAGTTGGTGAAGTCGTCGGGTCCGCCGTTTTCCAGCGCCGCGATCGCACACTCGCCGGCGGCCAAGCCGGATTCCAGCGCCTTGGAGATACCCGCGCCCGACACCGGTTTGCCCGCGCCCAGCGAGTCACCCGCGAACAGCACCCCGGGGCGCCACGGCGGCCAGGCGGTGAAGCCCATCGGCAGCCGCCAGGCCCGGACCGTCTTGTTCTTCTTCAGCTCTTCGACCGACGGCAGCTCCCATTCGGCAGGCAGGGTGCGCAGGAAGTCGCCGAAGAAGTGGGTGGCGTTGATGGCTTGCCAGTTCTTGTAGCTGTTGACGTAGCCGAGCCCGATGTTGAACCGGCCGCCGCCCATCGGGAAGATCCAGCCGTAGCCCGGCAGCTGGTCGCCCTGGAACAGCAGTTTGAGGTAGATCTCGAAGCGATCGGAGTCCGCGCGGTTGGCGTGCATCTCCGAACGGATCGCGATCGCCGAGTAGCCGTTGTAGTCCGAGTCGATCTTGAGTGCCCGTTTGAAGGGGGAGTAGGCGCCGTCGGCGGCGATGACCGCGTCGCCCAGAACCTTCTCGCCGCTCTTGAGCACCGCACCGATCACGCGGCCCCGGGCATCGAACTCGGGACCGGCGACCTCGCAGCCCTGGCGCACCACCGCGCCGGCGGACTCGGCGTGCTTGAGCAGCATGGTGTCGAGTTCGGCGCGGCCGGCCGTGCGGCCGTAGTCGGGCATGCCGGGACGCTTCGGGAACGACAGTTCCCACTCCGACGGGCTGAAGACCGTGACACCGCTGATCTTGTGGAAGTGGGAGATCTCCTTGGCCAGGCCCATCTTCTGCAGGTAGCTCACCGCGCGCGCGGTCAGGCCGTCACCACAGGGTTTGTCCCGCGGAAATTCGGCCTTGTCGAGGACCACCACTTTCGCGCCAGTTTGCGCGGCCTGCCATGCTGCCGCGGACCCCGATGGCCCTCCGCCGGCTATCACCAGGTCGAATCGCTCGGTCACGTGTCTCGTCTCGCTTCGATGATTGGATTGCCTCGATGCTATCCGAGAACGGTGAATCGCTCGCCTCGGCGTAGGTCGGTGTGATCGTCATCGCCGACCGCCGGGGCTGGCCCGAGTACAGTGCTTGACGTGCGCAGAGTGTCCAGATCGCGATCCGGCGCGGAACCGGGCAAGGTCGACGCGCGCAGCGAGCGCTGGCGCGAGCACCGGAAGAAGGTGCGCCGCGAGATCGTCGACGCCGCGTTCCGGTCCATCGACAAGCACGGGCCCGAGGTGAGCCTGCGCGAGATCGCCGAAGAGGCGGGCACTGCCAAGCCGAAGATCTACCGGCACTTCAAAGACAAGTCCGACCTGTTCCAGGCGATCGGCAAGCGGCTGCGCGACATGTTGTGGACGGCGATTTTCTCCAACATCGACGCCGCCACCGACCCCACGCGCGAGGTCGTCCGCCGCGGTGTCGCCGAGTACGTGAACCTCGTCGAACAGCATCCCAACGTGCTGCGCTTCATGCTGCAGGGCCGGTTTCCCGAGCAATCGGAATCGACCCAGATCGCGCTCAACGAAGGACGCGAGATCACCATGGCGTTCGCTGACACGTTCAACAACGAGCTCAGCGGCATGCAGCTCGACCCGGCGGCCCTGGAACTGGCCGCCGCGGCCGCGTTCGGTGCGGCGTCGGCGGCCACCGACTGGTGGTTGGGCCCGGACCCGGACAGCCCGCGCCGGATGCCGACCGACGAGTTCATCAACCACTTGACGACGATCATGCTCGGCACGGTCAACGGCACCGCCGACCTCCTCGGCGTGCACCTCGATCCCGAGCGTCCCATCCACGACGCGATGCAGCGGCGCGCCGCGGGCTGAGCCACCGGACGCTATAGGCGATACCGCCGGTATTGGGTACTTTGGTGGCATGACTGTTGCTGAACCGACCGTCGCCGACGCCACCACCGAGCCCGTCCACACCCGGGCGCTGGTCATCGGCACCGGATTCTCCGGGCTGGGCATGGGGATCGAACTCCAGCGTCGCGGCGTCGACTTCCTGATTCTGGAGAAGGCCGACGACGTCGGCGGCACCTGGCGCGACAACAGCTACCCGGGCTGCGCCTGCGACATCCCGGCGCACCTCTACTCCTTCTCGTTCGAGCCCAAGCCGGACTGGACCTACATGTGGTCGTTGCAGCCGGAGATCCTCGACTACCTCAGGGGCGTGACCGAGAAGCACGGCTTGCGCCGCTACATCCGCTTCGGCGCCCACGTCGACCGCGCTCACTGGGACGACGCCGAATACCGCTGGCACGTCTTCACCAAGGACGGCCGCGAGTACGTCGCTCAATTCTTGATCTCCGGTGCCGGGGCGCTGCACATCCCGGCGGTGCCCGACTTCGAGGGCTTGGCCGACTTCCAGGGCGAGGCGTTCCATTCAGCACAGTGGGACCACAGCGTCGACCTCACCGGCAAGAAGGTCGCGGTGATCGGCACCGGGGCCAGTGCCATTCAGCTCGTCCCCGAGATCGTCGACAAGGTCGGCGAGCTGCAGCTCTACCAGCGCACGCCCGCGTGGGTGCTGCCGCGGTCCAACAACCCGATCCCGGACTGGATGCGCAACGCGTTCGGTACGGTTCCCGGCGCCCGCGCGGCGCTGCGCACCGGCATCTATTGGTTCCAGGAAGCGCTGGGCTTCGCGATGACCCAGCGACCGGAGCTGCTGGTGCTCGGCGAGAAGGCCGGCAAGTGGAACATCCGTCACCAGGTCCGCGATCGGGAGCTGCGCCGTCGCCTGACACCGAAGTACCAGGTCGGATGCAAGCGAGTCCTCTTCTCCAACAACTACTTCCGTGCAATCGACAGACCGCATTCGGAACTGGTGACCGATCGGATCGCCCGGATCACCCCACATGGCATCGCCACCGAGGACGGCACTGAGCGGGAGGTGGACGTGATCGTGTTCGCCACCGGTTTCCACGTCACCGACTCCTATACCTACGTCGGCATCAAGGGCCCCGGCGGTGAGGACCTGGTGGACCGCTGGAACCGCGAGGGCGTGCAGGCCCACCGCGGGATCGCCGTCGCCGACATGCCGAACCTGTTCTTTCTGCTTGGACCCAACACCGGCCTGGGCCACAACTCGGTGGTGTTCATGATCGAGTCGCAGATCCGCTACGTCGGCCAGGCGATCGATGCCGTCGACAAGGCCGGGGCGCAGGCGCTGGCGCCGAGTCGCTGGGCGCAGGACACCTTCAATGCCGAACTGCAGCAGCGACTGGGCGGGGCGGTGTGGAGCACCGGCGGATGCAGCAGTTGGTATCTCGACGAGCACGGCAAGAACCGCACGCTGTGGAGCGGCATGACGTGGCAGTACTGGTTGGCGACGCGTTCGCTGAAAAAGTCGGAGTACCGCTTCACCGGGGTCGGCTCCGGGGCGCAGGCACGGCCGTCGACGCGGGCCGCGGCGGGCTGATCGCCCGACACGCCGGGCTCTTTTCGACACGCGCGGCGGACCTGTGGATTCGGGACGCGCGAAACACAAGTTGTTGTGTTGCGGCTTGTTGTCCGACCCCAGGGGTAGTGTTTGGTCATCAGCCGGCAACGGGGCAAACAGCGTGGTGAAGTGGGGTTTCGGTGAGCGATGGAACAAAGCTGATCGACCGGGCGACGGCGATCAACTGGAACCGTGTCATTGACGAAAAGGACGCGGAAGTCTGGGATCGCTTGACCGGCAACTTCTGGCTGCCTGAGAAGGTTCCGGTGTCCAACGACATCCCGTCGTGGGGCACGCTGACCGCCGACGAGAAGCAGCTGACCATGCGGGTGTTCACCGGGCTGACGCTGCTGGACACCATTCAGAGCACGGTCGGCTCCGTCAGCATGATCCCCGACGCGTTGACCCCGCACGAAGAAGCGGTGCTGACCAACATCACATTCATGGAATCGGTGCACGCCAAGAGCTACAGCTCGATCTTCTCCACGCTGTGCTCGACCACCGAGATCGACGAAGCCTTCCGCTGGTCCGAGGAGAACGTCAACCTGCAGCGCAAGGCGCAGATCATCCTCGACTACTACCGCGGCGACGATCCACTCAAGCGCAAGATCGCCTCGGTCTTCCTCGAGGCGTTCCTGTTCTACTCCGGCTTCTATCTGCCGATGTACTGGTCGAGCCGGGCCAAGCTGACCAACACCGCCGACCTGATCCGGCTGATCATCCGCGACGAGGCCGTGCACGCCTACTACATCGGTTACAAGTTCCAGAAGGGTTATGCGACCCAGACCGATGAGCGCAAGCAGGACCTCAAGGACTACGCCTACGAACTGCTGTATGCGTTGTACGAGAACGAGATCGAGTACACCCAGGATCTCTACGACGCGGTCGGGCTGACCGAGGACGTCAAGAAGTACCTGCGCTACAACGCCAACAAGGCGCTGATGAATATGGGCTTCGAGGCACTGTTCCCGCGCGACGAGACCGACGTGAATCCGGCGATCCTGTCCGCGCTTTCACCGAACGCCGACGAGAACCACGACTTCTTCTCCGGGTCGGGCTCGTCGTACGTCATCGGCAAGGCCGTCGTTACCGAAGACGAGGACTGGGACTTTTAGCTCCGGCTCCACGAGCGAATTGGCGTGACACCGCTGGCGAGCGGTGACACCATGTGGGCGTGGGCGCGTCGGGGGACGGTCGCGATGAACAGGCGGCATCAGTGCTGTCGTGCGCATCGTGCGGTATTGACCTTCCGCTGAACTCCCGTTTCTGCAATCAGTGTGGTGCAGCTGTCGCGCCTGCCGGACGGTCGGCGGAGTACAAGCAGGTGACGGTGCTCTTCGCCGACGTCGTGCGGTCGATGGACATCGCGGCGTCGGTCGATATCGAGCGGCTGCGCGAGATCATGACCGAGCTACTGGAGCGTTCGGCGGCCGTGGTGCGCCGCTATGGCGGGACCGTGGAGTACACCGGCGACGGGGTGATGGCGATCTTCGGTGCGCCGGTTGCTCTGGAGGACCACGCCTTTCGGGCCTGCCTCGCCGCCGTCGCGATCCAGGAAGAAACCACCCGGCTGGGGGCCGAGGTACACCGGACCGACAAGGTGGCGCTGCAACTGCGGGTGGGACTCAATTCAGGACGGGTGATCGCGGGCGAGATCGGTTCGGGCTCACTGGGATACCGCGCGACCGGCGAACACGTCGGGATGGCGCAACGGATGGAATCTGCTGCGCCCCCGGGCGGCGTCATGCTGTCCGAATCGACCGCCGCACTTGTCGATCAGCGTCGCGTGTTGTTGGCGGACCGCGCGTGGGCACGTATCAAGGGCGCCGACGAACCCGTGCCGGTGCGCCGACTGCTCGGGATCGGGCGGCGCGATCAGGGGTCTGCGCGTACCGAGGCCAGCCTGGTCGGGCGCCGCCGGGAGTTGGCGGCACTTGACGCAATGGTCGACAACGCCACCCGTGGTGGCGGTGCTGTGGTGAATGTGGTGGGCCCGCCTGGCGTCGGCAAGAGCCGGGTGGCCCGCGAGGCCGCGGCCCTGGCGACCCGGCACGGGTTCACGGTGTACTGGACCTTCTGCGAATCGCACACCGCTGATATCCCTTTCGGTGCGGTGGCCCAGTTGTTGCGCGGACGCATCGGAATCGGGGACCTCGACGGCGAAGCGGCGCGCGCCCGCGTGCGCGAACAGTTTCCCGACGCCGACCCGCAGGATCTGCTGCTGCTCGACGATCTGCTCGGCATCGCCGACCCCGAAGTGCCGGTGGCCCAGATCGATCCGGACGCACGGCGGCGCCGGCTGACCGGTCTGATCAACTCCGCATCGCTGGCGCGCACGCGACCGGCGCTGTTCGTCATCGAAGATGTGCACTGGATCGACACGGTCAGCGAATCGATGCTGGCCGATTTCCTTGCGGTGATCCCGCAGACCCCGTCGATGGTGGTCATCACCTCACGCCCCGAATACCAGGGCGCGTTGGTGGGGGTGTCCGGTGCGCAGACGTTGGGGCTTGGCCCACTGGATGATTCGGACAGCGCGGCCCTGCTTCGCGAGCTGCTGGGGTCGCATTCCTCCGTCGGTGAGCTTGCCAGGCTCATCGCCGAGCGTTCGGCGGGGAATCCCTTTTTCGCCGAAGAGATGGTGCGCGAGCTGGTGCAGCGCGGCGTGCTGACCGGGTACCACGGTGATTACGTGTGCCAGACGGATATCGCCGACGTGAGCGTGCCCGCCACGGTGCAGGCAGCGATCGGGGCGCGCATCGACCGGCTCACCGAGCCTGCCAGGCGGACGGTGAACGCCGCATCGGTGATCGGGGCGCGTTTCGGGGCGGGGTTACTGGCCGCGCTGGGTATCGATCCCGTGTTCGACGAGCTGTTGCGTGCCGAGTTGATCGAGCACGTGCGGTTCGGGCCACGCGCCGAGTACGCGTTCCGCCATCCGCTGATCCATGCGGTTGTCTATGAATCGCAATTGAAATCGGATCGCGCGGGATGGCATCGGCGTCTGGCGGCCGCCATCCAAGAACGTGCGCCGGGATCCCTGGACGAGAACGCGGCGTTGATCGCCGAACAGCTCGAAGCCGCAGGAGAATTGCGCGCCGCCTACGGCTGGCATATGCGTGCCGGCGCCTGGTCGACCAACCGTGATCTTGCCGCGGCTCGGATAAGTTGGGAGCGCGCACGCGCCATCGGCGACCGGCTACCTGACGACCAAACCGATCAGTTGTCGATGCGTATCGCCCCGCGAACCATGCTGTGTGCTACCGACTGGCAAGCCCGCGCGGTCCTAGACAGCCGGGAACGTTTCGAAGAGTTGCGTGAATTATGCACCGCGGCAGGGGATAAGACCTCACTGGCCATCGGCATGACCGCCCTGGCGGCCGACCTCTGCTACGCCGCCCGCACCCGAGAGGCGGGCGAACTCGCGACCGAACAGATGGCCCTGCTGGAGGCGATCAGAGATCCCACCCCGACCATGGGGTTGGCGTTCTTGGCGTTCGTCAATTGGCTCGGCGTCGGTGAATTCCGCGAGATTCTGCGGTGGTCGGACACGATCGTCGACCTTGCGGCAGGAGACCCGGACAAAGGCGCCGGATTCGGGATGGGTTCACCGCTGGCGATCGCGTTGGCGTGGCGCGGAACTGCCCAGTGGTGGCTGGGGCGTCCGGGATGGCGTCTCGACCTCCAGGACTCCATCGCGCTGGCCCGGCGCAGTAACCCCGAAACACTGTCCGGTGCCGTCGCGTGGACCTACGGTTTCGCGATTCAGTACGGCGTGCTTCAGACGAGTGCCTACGTGGTGCGGGTGAGCGCGGACGCGGTGCAGACCGCCGAGCGGGCTAGTAGTGATCGTGCATTGGGTTTGGCCGCATACACATTGGCCGTTGCGCTGTTGAATCGAGACGATCCATCGGATCGTGCGCGCGGGCTTGAACTGATGATGCGTGCCCGCGGCGTCTGGCTGCGCAAGCGCGCGTTGTTCCTCATCCCGGTCACCGACGTGTGGGCGGCGCGTGAGCAGGCGCGACGCGGCGACCTCGACGCGGCCATCGAGTTGGCGCGGGCAGCCGTGACCGAGCTGCGCAGTGCGGGAAACGTCTTCTATGGTCTTTGGGGCACAAGCATTTTGGTGGATGTGTTGCTCGACCGAACGGCGCCCGCAGACGTGGCCGAGGCGCGCGAGGCGGTCGACAGCCTGTGGGACCTGCCCGCGGATTCGCCGATCTGCCAGATCATGCTACTGAGGATGCACACGCTGCTGGCCAAGGCTACCGGCGACGAGCCGACGTACCGCGACCGTCGTGATCGCTACCGCGCGATGGCGAAGTCGCTCGGCTTCGAGGGGCACCTTGCGTGGGCTGAGATGCTGCCTTGACGGGCCGAGCGTTCGGCTTGGTAGATGTCGCGGTGCTGGGCGATGTGGGGCCATAGTGACCCAAGCCGGTCCCTGGTTTCGGTAGCGGGCCGACGAGCGCCTTGGCGTTGTTGATGCCGTCGTCGATCGCACCGGCGAGATCCGCGGCGAACTTCCCGGGATCGGGCGACGGTGGGAGCAACCGGGCCGGGGTGGGCACCCACGGTTTGATGGTGCGGTCGTAGCCTGCTTCCACGATCACCCGGAAGAACGGTTCCACCACGTCGATCAGCTTCTCGGGCACCCCGAGCGCCCGCAGCGGGGCGAACAGTGGGAGATGCTGAGTTTCGAAGAAGTAGTAGCTGGTATCGCCGTGGGTGCCTTGATACGCCGGCGATGTCGTTGGATCGGCGGGCAGGCTGACATCGAATGAATTGGCATGTAGGTAGAGGATGCCCATAATCGCGTTCAGGTCTGCGACGACGTTGAGCGGATAGAGCGGGAAATCGGTGAATCCGTCGTATTGCCGGTTGATTTCGACCGTCTTGAACTGGGTGTCAGTCGCCGCGGGCCCGTTGAACGGAAAGTCGAGAATCGGAATGTAGGCGCCGCCGAAGCGAGACATCAAGCCGCCGTTGGGTAGATTCGGATCACCACTCAAGACGAAGTCGATATCGGGGGCGGTCGTCCCCTCCGGATAGTGTTCTGCCAGTTTCTTTTTCACCACGTTGGCGACGCCGGCGCCTTGCGACAGGCCGTAGATGGTCAGATGATCGCCGCCGTGCGCAGTGATCGCGGCCTCGAGATCGGCAGCCCCGAGTGCCAGCGACTGATTGGCCGTGAGGTCGAAGAGTCCGGTGAGTTTCCACCAGGGCTCGTCAGGCCACGCCGGTCCGCCGGGTCCGAAGAGGCGCGGATCTCCGAAAACAACACCGACCACGCGCAACACGCCGGTGACGGGCCACATCTGCTGCGGCGCGGTCACCGGGACGTAATCAATGACGTCGCCTGGATGGGTCGGCTCGATGTACTGGTTCTTGACGATGTCGATATAGGTTTCGTCTGGTGTCGGACACGTGGTTCCGCACAAGATCAGGGCCGTTCGATCGGGTTCGTCAGCCACCGCCACCGGTGTCACCGTCGCGGCCACCGCGAGGACGACCGCGCCGACCGAAGTGCCAATGCGCCGTGTCATACCCATTGCCCTGCCCCTTGTGTGTCGCTGAGGGCAATCGTCACTCTGCGCCGAGCAGAGGGGCTCAGTAGCGCACTACGGCAATCAGTTCACGGCGCCGCGCGTCACCTGTGGGCCAGGTGACGAACGGTGTCGCGACAACAGCCGGCCTGCCTGGCCTGGAGCCCCGAGCTGGAGCATCGCGGCCAAGGCGGTTTCCAGGATGACTTCCTGCTGAACACGACTCCCGCCGATCGAGGGCAGGCCCGGCAGTGACTCGAGCAGATGGTCCAGTGCGGCGCGGGGTTCGCCATCCACCAACGCGATGAGACCTTCACCGATCAACCCGAGCGTGGCTGACTGCTCGTCGGTCGCGCCCGGAACGGTGATCGCGCGGATCGCGGCCGGATCGTTGGCGGCGGCCAGCACCAGCAGCGCGTGGAACGCGATGAACGCCGTTTGCGGCGCGTAGGCAAGTGAACCGGCCTCGGCGAGCAGCGGCATCGGATCCGGCGGAGTGACCCAATCCGGATGCAGGCGCGCCCGCCATGCCAGCGAGCCGGCGTCGACCAGGCAGCGTACGTCCCGCGAATGCGGCGGGGCCAGGAACGCGGCGTACCGGCGAGCCGCCGCGGCCGCGTCACCCATGGCGAGCTCGTGCAGCGCGGCGTGCCACTGGAAGTGCGGGAGGTAGCGCTGCGTGCTGCCGTGGCTCGGGATCCAGTCGGTCAGCCACTTCAAACCGGCGCCGTGCGCGTCGGTTTCGTAGTGCACGTGCGAAAGGGCATGTGCTGCATTGCCATTGGCCGGGTCTAGTTCGAGTGCGGCGTCGGCAAGATCGGCGGCGTCGTACCAGAGGCCCTGCTCGGTCCGGCCGTAGGCGCGCAGACCGAGATACCACGGCGCCTCACCGTGCACGCCGGTGAATTGCTCGACGTACTGCCACGCGTCGGGCAACGCGTCACCGGCTCCTGCGAACGCGATCGAGGGCGCGAGAACCAGCAGCGCGACGGCATCATCCGGTGCCCGCTCGAGATGCTCGATCAGCGCCTCCGTGCCTGCCGCATTTCCCTTCTCGCACCACGTCGCAATCGCCTCGACGTGACTGCGGTCCTCGGCACTGCCTCGGGCGAGTGCTGCCCGCGCCCGTGCGAGATGGCCGTCGACGGCGTCGGGACCGCCGGCGCGGTCGGGCCGTTCCATGGCGATCATCGCCAGCGCAACGTGCGCCCGGGCATGGCCGGGATCTTCGGCGACAGCGGCGGCGAACGCCATCGACGCGCCGTCCTGGACGGCGAGCAGACGCCGCACACCTTCGGCGTATGACGCTGCGGCGCCGGTCAATTGCGGCGTCGCCGGGACACGACGTGGCACCTGCGGTGGGTGACCGCGGATGTCGTCGGCGACCAGTTTCGCGGCGGCCGCGGCCTGCGCACGGATCTCGGGAATGGCGGTGGTCTCCCACTCCTCACCTTGGCGAATCGACCCGAGGCACACGATGCCGGGGACCGTCGCGCCGGACTCGTCGACGAGGCGGCCGTCGTCGTCGAGGCGCACGCCGATCCCGCACGGGTGCAAGGACGCGACGCCGGAGGCGAGCAGGTTCGCCCACAGCGGGGAACGTTGCAAGGATCGCCGGTCCCACGCGGTGCCGGTGGCGACCACCACCGCATCGCCGCGGCGGCGGATGGATTGGTCGCTGGTGGTGACGACCAGTTCGACGCCGTCGCCGCGTAGCGAAACATCGGCGACCTCACCCGCCGCGACGGCCAATTGGCCGCGTTCGATCGCCGATTCGATGGCATCGGCGACCGATGGCGGCATGCGATGGCGCAGGATCTCCCACTGCCGCAAGTCTTCCCGCAGGAATCGGCGCTGGTCCTCCCACCCGAGCGAACGCCACAGCCGGGCGGTGTGTGGCCGGATCGCGTCGATGACCTGTCGCCAGTCCAACCCTGCTTGGCGTGCCTGCTCGAGATCCGCACCGAGGGCGGCGCGCAATTGCTCCAGTGAGATCTCGGGGCCGAGCGCATCGAGATGAGGTAGCTCCGCCGGTGCACCCGCATTGCGGAACCGTTGGGGGAGTGCACCATTGCGGGACAGCAACGTGACCGTGGCGCCGCGCGCGATGAGATGCAGTGCGACATCGACGCCGGTGAGTCCGGAGCCGATCACCAGGACGGTCTCGGGTCGACGCGCACCTAGTGCGGCGAGAGCCCCTGGCGCCCACGGATCGACGACCACTCTGCCGTCGGTGTCGGCGGCCAATACCGGAGCCAACGCACGCTCCAGGGAATCCGGCATGCCTCCGTCAGGGCGGCCCGAGGCGAGCACGACCACGTCGGCCGACAACGTCCTGCCGTCGTTCAGCTTCAGCTGCGTGGCGGTTCCCGGAACCAGGCCGACGACCTCGGCCGTCTCGATACGGACGTTCGCGGCGATGAGTTCTTCGCGCAAGTAGCGGCCATAGGCGAGGCGTGGAGCGAAACCCTCGACCGCCGTCACAGCGCGCTCGTCGAGCCAGCGACGGAAGTGGTCGGGATCGTCGGGCCACACCGACATCCGCGGGGCGACAACGTTCAGCAAGTGGGACGGATCGCTGGTGCCGTAGGCCGCGCCGGTGCCGGGGCGTCCGGAGGCGTCGATCAGGGTGATCTGGGCATCCGGCGTGTTGCGGCGCAGGTGGATCGCGGCGAGCACTCCCGCGGCCCCACCGCCCACAATGGCCACGCGCATCACGGGGGGATGCTATCGCTCGGCGCGAGGCCGGCGGTGGCGAAATCGTGAGACCGCAATGTGCTAGCCGGCAAGGTTGAACCGCCCCTGGCTGCCGTAGATCGCCAGCGAGATGAGCAGTGTCACCGACACCACGACGACGAGCGAGGTCCGCACAGCGTCGCCTGTCGCAACGCCGACTCCGGACGGTCCTCCGGACGCGAAGAATCCAAAGTAGGTGTGGATCAACAGGATTGCCAAAGCCATGAGGATGGCCTGGGCGAACGACCACAGCAAGTCGATCGGGCTGAGGAACGTCGAGAAGTAGTGGTCGTACAACCCCGCCGACTGGCCGAGGAGAGCCACGGTGGTGAACCGGCTGGCCAGGAAGGAGAGGATGACGGCGACGGCGTACAGGGGAGCGATCGACATCATTCCGGCGACGATCCGGGTGCTCACCAGGAAGGCCACCGGCTGGATGGCCATAGCCTCCAGCGCGTCGATCTCCTGGTTGACCCGCATCGCGCCGAGCTGGGCTGTCACGCCGGCACCGAATGTGGCCGCCAAACCGATGCCGGCGACGACCGGCGCCGAGATGCGCACATTGATGAATGCGGCCAGGAAGCCGGTGAGCGCCTCGATGCCGATATTTCCCAGCGAGCTGTACCCCTGCACCGCCAGCGTGCCGCCGGTCGCGACCGTGAGAAATCCGACGACCACCAACGTTCCGCCGAACATCGCCAAGATCCCTGCGCCCATGCTGATTTCGGCGACCAGGCGGATGATCTCGCTGCGGTAGTAGCGCACCGCGGTCGGGATGGCCGCGATCGCTTTGGCGTAGAACAGCGCCTGATCGCCGACCCGGCCCAGCACGTACCACGGCCGTTCCGCGGCGCGGGTCAGCCGGGGATAGACGCCACGGTGCGTCACGACGGTTCCCTGTTCACGTACTTGAAGGTCCGCGCCCGTCACGCGGCGTTGTAGGGCCCTTTGTCCCACCTATCGACACCCATGGGCTTCATTCGGATGGGACAGGTGCTTTGAGCCGGCGGTTACATCGCGGATGCTGAAGGGCGTGACCGCACCCGAACCGTTCAGCGCCCTCGGCGTGGACGGCGTGAGAATTGCCGCCGACCGCTTCGGCGATCCCGGCGCGCCGAGCGTTGTCTTCCTCCACGGCGGCGGGCAGACCCGCCGCTCCTGGGGGCGGGCCGCCGCCGCGGTGGCCGCGCGCGGCTGGCAGGCGATCACCGTCGACCTGCGCGGACACGGTGAATCCGACTGGTCGGAGGACGGTGACTACCGGGTCGTCAGCTTCGCCGGTGACGTACTGGAACTCCTGCGTGAGCTGCCGCCGCGGCCGGTGCTCGTCGGTGCGTCACTGGGCGGATTCACCGGAATGCTGCTCGCCGGGGAGCTGGCCCCCGAAGCCCTGCGCGCGCTGGTCCTGGTCGACATCGTTCCCGACATGAACCCGTCCGGAGCCGAGCGGATCCACCAGTTCATGTACGACCGCATGGAGTCGGGCTTCGAGTCGCTCGACGAGGTGGCCGACATGATCCAGGAGTACAACCCGAACCGGCGGCGGCCCGCCGACCTCGACGGTCTGCGCGCGAACCTGCGTCAGCGCGACGGCCGCTGGTACTGGCATTGGGATCCCAAGTTCATCGACGGCACCGCGGCCAGCCCGCCCGTCGAGGTCACCGAGGCCGAGCGGATGAATGCGGCGGTCGAGGCGATCCTGGCCGCCGGCGTCCCGATGCTCCTGGTGCGCGGGCAGATGAGCGATCTCGTCACCCAGGACCGCGCCGACGCGTTTCTGGAGCGGTTCCCGCGGATCGAGTTCGTCGACGTCGCCGGCGCCGGCCACATGGTGGCCGGCGATCGTAACGACCTGTTCGCCGAGGCGGTGGTGGAATTCCTGGCCAGGTGCCCCGACGAACGGTGAACGCGGTGTGAACCGGCGGCGAACTGTCCAACCGGTGCTGGCGCTGTCCGGACGCAACCGAGAGACTGGGCGACGTGACCACTACGTCGCTTCTGCACTCGATCCTCAACTGGCTGCGCGCCGGCTACCCGAACGGCGTTCCCGGTCCCGACCGGGTCCCGCTCTTGGCGCTGCTGCGCGCGACCCCGCTGACTGAGGACCAGATCAAAGAGGTCGTCGCCAACCTCACCGCCAAGGATTCGCCCGCGCTGGACGGCGGGATCGACGAGGACGAGATCGCCGAATTCATCAAGGACGTGAGCCACCACGACGCCGGGCCGGAGAATGTCAAGCGTGTGGCGGCCACGCTGGCCGCGGCGGGCTGGCCGCTGGCCGGCGTGACCGAGGACACGGTCGGCGAATAGTCGCTAGGCGCGCAGCGACTCGGTGTCGATCACGAAGCGGTACCGCACATCGCTGGCGAGCACCCGCTCGTAGGCCTCGTTGATGTAATCCGGTGCGATGACCTCGATCTCAGGGGTCACGCCGTGCTCGGCGCAGAAGTCGAGCATCTCCTGCGTCTCGGCGATGCCACCGATCAGGGACCCGGACAGGCTGTGCCTGCCGAAGATCAGCGCCGCGGCCGGCACTTCCATCGGATGTTCGGGCATGCCGAGTTCGACGAGCGTCCCGTCGAGGGCCAACAGACCGAGGTACGACTCGAGGTCCAGGTTCGCCGACACGGTGTTGAGGATCAGGTCGAACGTGCCCTTGAGGGTCGTGAAAGTCGTTGCGTCACTGGTGGCGTAGTACTCGTCGGCGCCCAGGCGCAGACCGTCTTCCATCTTCTTGAGCGACTGGCTCAGCACGGTCACGTGGGCGCCCATCGCCTTGGCCAGCTTCACGCCGACATGACCGAGGCCACCGAGGCCGATGACGGCGACCCGCTTGTCCGGCCCGGCATTCCAGTGCCGCAGCGGTGAGTAGAGGGTGATACCCGCGCACAACAGCGGGGCAGCGGCATCCAGCGCGATGCTGTCCGGGATCCGCAACACGTAGTTCTCGTCGACGACGATCGCACCGCTGTACCCGCCCTGGGTGGGCTGTCCGTCGCGGCCGACGCCGTTGTAGGTGCCGATCATTCCCGGGTTGGTGCAGTACTGCTCGACACCGGCCAGGCAGGCGTCGCACTCGCGGCAGGAGTCGACGAAGCAGCCGACGCCGACGCGGTCGCCGACCTTGTACTTGGTGACCTCGGGGCCGATTTCCGTTACTACACCGGCGATTTCGTGGCCGGGCACCATCGGATACTCCACGTCGCCCCACTCGCCGCGCACGGTGTGGATGTCGGAGTGACAGATGCCGGCGAAGTGGATGTCGAGCTTCACATCGTGCGGGCCGACGTCACGGCGGGTAATGGTGGTCTTGGCCAGCGGCTCCGTGGCGGATGTGGCGGCATATGCGGTAACTGTGCTCATCGTTGTCCTTGAGTTCACGTTTCGGGCAGCACTGATCGAGTCAGCGTGTGGGAGAGTGCCGCGACGTTGCGACCTACGGGAAACAACCGGGCGAGACGCGTGCGCAATTCCCGCCTGAGAGATTTATAACCCGGCTGCGCGAATTGCGCCGTTGAAGGACACCCGCTGGTAGGTGGCGACCCCGGCCTGCGTGTACGGATCGCGGTCGATGATGTCCTGGACGGCTTCGGTGTCGATGTCCGCGGTGAACAGCAGGCCACCGGCACCGGACTCCTGGCGGCCGGCGATCAGCAGACGACCGGCGTCGACCTCGTCCTGCAGCCACGCCAGGTGCGCGGGACGGGTCTTCTCGACGACCTCGGCGGGCTGGGTGTACGTGCCGATCAACACATGGAACACAGTGACGAACGTTACCTCTAGTTGATCGGGGCGTTGAGCCAGCGCAAGTCGTCGAGAATGCCGCGGGCGGCGACGATGCCCTGGCCGGTCTGCCACACCTCGTTGTTGACCACGAACACCCGGTTGTCACGGTTGGCCGACAGCTTGCGCCAGGCCGGACTGTCCAGGACGGCCGGGGCGCGGTCCTTGGCCGCCGGCGACGCGAACGAGAGATAGATGATGTCGCCATCGGCGGGGGAGAGATCCGCATGGCTCAGGTCGGTGTCGGAGATCCCGATCTCGAGATAGGGCTTGTCGGTAAATCGTTGGGCCGCAGGACGATCCACACCGACGGCGGCCAACACCGAGGCTGGGAAGTTCTCGGCGCCGTACACCCGCATCGTGGTGTCGGTGAATTGGACGATCGACGCCTGGAAGTGCGGGGCATCGTTGGCCAGGCCCTTCTGCTTGGCGGCCTCGGTGAAGTCACCGACCAGATCGCTCGCGGCCTCGGCCCTTCCGGTCGCCGCGCCGATCGCGCGCAGGTTGTCCTGCCACTTGGCGCCCGGCGCATCGGTGAACGCCGTCGGCGCGATGGCTGCCAGTGCGTCATGCGACTGCGCTGACAACTGCGAGCCGAGGATCAGATCGGGTTTGGCCGCCGCGATCGCGGCCAGATCGGGTGAGCTGCGCGTGCCCGCGCCGGGCACGTCGTGGATGACGGTGCCGAGATACGACGGCTGGCTCGCCGACCCGTCGGGCAGCGCGGCGGCCACGATCCGCGACTGCAGACCCAGCGCGCAGAGGGCGTCGAGCTCGTCGCCGGCCAGCACGACGATGCGCTGCGGGTCCGGGCCGCCCGGGTCGAGCCGGGCCGGCTCGGGTGCGCACGACTCGTCGGGGCGGCGCTGATTGCCCAACACGCCCGCGCTCGCGATCTTGGTGGTGCTGGTGACGATGCTGCTCGCGGCCGACGGCGCGGGGTTCTTGGACGAACCGGAGCAGCCGCTGGCGACCGTCATGGCGACCGCTGCGAGCACCGCTCCGGCCGCCATCACGACGCCCGAACGCTTCCCGCCGATCAACACGACGCCGACGGTAACACCCGCCCGCGGCAGGGCCGCTGACCTGCGGGGCAGGGTGTCGAGCTGTCAATTACGACAGAATGTAGGACCCACAGCCCATCGGCAGCCCCGGACGGTTAGGATCAGGAGCACGTTCTCGGGTGCGCTAACTGATTTTGGAGGACCGTTGACTGCCGTAGTGCCTTCGCGGGGAGAACTCGAGGCCACTCGGCCCATGCCTGCACGGATGGGTCCCAAGGGCAACCTGATCTACAAGCTGGTGACCACCACCGATCACAAGCTGATCGGCATCATGTACTGCGTCGCCTGCTTCATCTTCTTCTTCCTCGGCGGGTTGATGGCGCTGTTCATCCGCGCCGAGCTGGCCGTTCCGGGCCTGCAGTTCCTCTCGAACGAGCAGTACAACCAGCTGTTCACCATGCATGGCACCGCGATGCTGCTGTTCTACGCGACGCCGATCGTGTTCGGGTTCGCCAACCTGGTGCTGCCGCTGCAGATCGGCGCCCCCGACGTGGCCTTCCCCCGGCTGAACGCGCTGTCGTTCTGGCTGTTCGTCTTCGGCGCGATGATCGCGCTGGCCGGCTTCATCACCCCCGGTGGTGCCGCCGACTTCGGCTGGACGGCCTACACCCCGCTCTCGGACGCCATGCACAGCCCCGGCGCCGGCGGTGACCTCTGGATCCTCGGCCTGGCCGTCGGTGGTCTGGGCACCATCCTCGGTGGCGTCAACATGATCACCACCGTGGTCTGTATGCGTGCCCCCGGCATGACCATGTTCCGGATGCCGATCTTCACCTGGAACATCTTCGTGACGTCGATCCTGGTGCTGGTCGCCTTCCCGCTGCTGACCGCGGCGCTGTTCGGCCTGGCCGCCGACCGCCACCTCGGTGCGCACATCTACGACCCCGCCAACGGCGGCACCATGCTGTTCCAGCACCTGTTCTGGTTCTTCGGGCACCCCGAGGTGTACATCATCGCGCTGCCGTTCTTCGGCATCGTCTCGGAGATCTTCCCGGTGTTCTCCCGTAAGCCGATCTTCGGCTACACCACCCTGATCTACGCCACGATCAGCATCGCCGCGCTGTCGGTGGCGGTGTGGGCGCACCACATGTACGTCACGGGCGCGGTGCTGCTGCCGTTCTTCAGCTTCATGACGTTCCTGATCGCGGTGCCCACCGGCATCAAGTTCTTCAACTGGATCGGCACGATGTGGAAGGGCCGGCTGACGTTCGAGACGCCGATGATGTTCTCCATCGGCTTCCTGGTGACGTTCCTGCTCGGTGGCCTGTCCGGCGTGCTGCTGGCCAGCCCGCCGATCGACTTCCACGTCTCCGACAGCTACTTCGTCATCGCGCACTTCCACTACGTGCTCTTCGGCACCATCGTGTTCGCGACCTACGCCGGTATCTACTTCTGGTTCCCGAAGATGACCGGACGCCTGCTCGACGAGCGGCTGGGCAAGGTGCACTTCTGGCTGACGTTCATCGGCTTCCACCTCACGTTCCTGGTGCAGCACTGGCTGGGTGACGAGGGCATGCCGCGCCGCTACGCCGACTATCTGCCGTCCGACGGCTTCGAGACCCTGAACATCGTCTCGACCATCGGCGCGTTCACCCTCGGTGTCTCGGTGCTGCCGTTCACCTGGAACGTCTTCAAGAGCTGGCGCTACGGCGAGGTCGTCACCGTCGACGATCCGTGGGGCTACGGCAACTCGCTGGAGTGGGCGACCTCCTGCCCGCCGCCGCGGCACAACTTCACCGAACTGCCCCGGATCCGTTCGGAGCGGCCCGCTTTCGAGCTGCACTACCCGCACATGATCGAGCGGATGCGCAAGGAAGCTCACGTGGGTCGTGCGCACGGCCCCGACGACGGTGACGTCACGCGCCTCGACGACGAGCACGTCCGCACCTAGCCCGGGATTCATAAACTCTCGGTATGACCATGTCCAAGGTGTCGGTGCTGATCACCGTCACCGGTGTAGACCAGCCTGGGGTCACCTCGGCGCTCTTCGAGGTGCTGGCCCGCCATGAGGTCGACCTGCTCAACGTCGAACAGGTCGTGATCCGCGGGCGTCTGACGCTCGGTGTGCTGGTGTCCGGGCGCGCCGACGTGGCCGACGGTGCCCAGCTTCGTGACGACGTCACCGATGCGATTCACCGCGTCGGGCTGGACGTCACGATCGAGCGCAGCGACGACATGCCGATCATCCGCGAACCGTCCACCCACACCATCGTGGTGCTCGGGCGGCCGATCACCGCCGCGGCGTTCGGTGTGGTGGCCCGCGGCGCGGCCGCACTCGGGGTCAACATCGACTTCATCCGCGGCGTCTCCGACTACCCGGTGACGGGGTTGGAGCTGCGGGTGTCGGTGCCTGCCGGGGTGGGCAGCGAACTGCAGACGGTGCTGGCCCGGGTGGCCTCCGAGCAGGGTCTCGATATCGCCGTCGAGAACTACAGCCTGGAGCGACGGGCCAAGCGGCTCATCGTGTTCGACGTCGACTCGACCCTGATCCAGGGCGAGGTCATCGAGATGCTGGCCGCCCACGCCGGCGCCGAGGAAGCCGTCGCCGCTGTCACAGAGGCCGCCATGCGCGGCGAGCTGGACTTCGCCGAGTCACTGCATCGCCGGGTGGCCACCTTGGCCGGCCTGCCCGCCGAGGTGCTCGAGGAGGTCGCCGACCAGATCGAGCTCACCCCCGGTGCGCGCACCACGATCCGGACCTTGCGCCGCTTGGGTTTTCATTGCGGCGTGGTGTCCGGCGGTTTCCGTCAGGTCATCGACCCGCTGGCACACGAGCTGATGCTGGACTTCGTGGCTGCCAACGAACTGGAGATCGTCGACGGCAAGCTGACCGGCCGGGTGGTCGGTGAGGTGGTCGACCGCGCCGGTAAAGCCAAGGCGCTGAGGGACTTTGCGCAACAGGTCGGCGTTCCGATGGAGCAGACGGTGGCCGTCGGCGACGGCGCCAACGACATCGACATGCTGGCGGCCGCCGGCCTGGGCGTGGCGTTCAACGCCAAACCCGCGCTGCGCGAGGTCGCCGACGCCTCGCTGAGCCATCCCTACCTGGATACCGTGCTGTTCATCCTGGGTATCACCCGTGCCGAGATCGAGGCGGCCGATGCGGTCGACGGCACGCTGCGCCGGGTGGCGATCCCGCCGGAGTAGAGGCGCGACCCGCCGAGCGTGCGGGTTTTCGTTGACGATCGTCGGTCTTTTCACCGATAACGCCCACGCTGGGCGCGCAAAGCAACATCGAGATCGACGCTGGCGCGGGAATGTTCGAGAAGCGCCCTCGCTACCGTCGATCTCGGCGCCAGTGCGCCGGAGTAGGCGAGCGTAACGCCACGGCGGAAATCGTTGCGGTATTTCGCCATGGCGTTACTGTCGGCGCGCTAGATGACGACGGCCGTTGTCTCGGGGATAGCTGCTCCGGTGATGTTGCGCCACGCCCGACCGAGCAGTTCGATGGCCTCGGTCAGCTCAGCTTCGGGCAGTGCGAACGGAATTCGGACGAATCGCTCCAGTGTGCCGTCGACGCCGAAGCGAGGGCCCGGCGGCAACTCGACACCGAGCCGGGACGCCGACGCGCACATCGCCGAGCTCACCGGGGCGGGCAGCTGCACCCACATCGACATCCCGCCGTTGCCCGGCAGTGGACGCCAGTCCGGCAGGTGCTCCTCGATCAGCGTGAGCAGCAAAGCCCTTCTGCCGCGCAGGATCTCCCGGCGCTCAGGCAGCACGTCGTCGGCCCGCTCGGTGAGAAGCCATGCGGCAGCCAGCTGTTCGATCACCGACGTGCCGAGATCGATCGACGGGCGCAATGCGCGAATCGTCGCGAGCACGTTCGGCTCGGCCCGGATCCAGCCGATGCGCATGCCGCCCCAGAACGACTTCGACATCGAGCCGATCGTGATCATCAGGTCTGTCCGCGAACCCATCGACGCGGCCACCGGCGGGGGCACCGGCTCATCGAGCCAGATGTCGGTCATGGTCTCGTCGATCACTGTGCGGGTGCGGGTCTCGGCGATGATGTCGGATAATCGCTTGCGATCAGCGGCCGGCATCGAGAACCCCGTCGGATTGTGGTTATCGGGCACGAGGTAGGCCAGGGTCGGGGCGAGCTGACGAACGGCCGCATGCACGGCGTCGAGTTCCCAACCCTCCCTTGTCATTGCGACGGGGACCGGTCGTGCGCCCGCGGTGGCGATCGCGGTGAGCACGCCGTGGTAGGTCGGCTGTTCGACAAGCACCCGGTCGCCGGGCTGGATGTAGGTCGCCAGGATCAGCGCGATCGCGTGCTGTGCGCCGCTGGTCACCATGATCTGATCGGCGGTGGTGGGAAGCCCTCTGGCGCAATACCGTTCGGCGATCGCGGTGCGAAATGCCAGCACCCCGCGCATGTCGTGACCGGTCTCTTGCAGGTACGTGGCGGACTGGCGGGCGGCCTCGGAGAACGCCTCCTGCACGGCGCTGGCCGGGGCGGCCAGGGCGGCCTCGGCCAGGTTGATCCGGGCCGGCGTATCACTCGGCACGGCGATCGGGGTGTGGGGGAGCGCCACCGTGCTGCGGGCACCGCGGCGGGCATGCAGGTAGCCGCTCTCGCCCAGCTCGGTATAGGCCGCGGTGACGGTGGTGCGGGAGACCCGCAGCGCCTCGGCCAGCACGCGCTCACTGGGCAGGCGCGACCCGACCGGAAGCCGGCCGTCGACGATCAACATCCGCAGGCCGTCGGCCAGCGCCTGATAGGTGGGGCCACTGCGGCTGGAAGTACGCCAGTTGCCCAGTTCGCGGGCCAACAGGTCCGGATCAAGGGCTCTGGTCGTCATAGGAGTCACCATTTGCATGCCAGTATGACCGAACTGGCTATTGATGGGCAAGCCAGTCGGGAGGAAGCATGGCTGTCATGAGTACCTGGTTTTCCCGAGTGGCCCACCGACTGGCGACCTTGCTGGACGCCGATCACGGCCCATGGAACCCGACGACGACCGGCTGGGACGACGTCGACGCCGACGCCCGCCGGCTACGCGGTGACCTCGACGCGCTGCGCGTCCGCTTCTCCGACCACCGGTGAGGGCGGCGCTGCGCGGAGTCGCGCTGCTGACCGGACTGGCCTGCTACGGCTTCTCGATGGCCATGATGGTGCGGGCCAGTCTGGGGCTGGACCCCTGGGACGTGTTCCACCAGGGCCTGACGTTGCACACCCCGATGACCATCGGAGTGGCCTCGGCGGTGGTCGGCGTCGTCGTGCTGTTGTTGTGGATTCCGTTGCGGAACAAGCCCGGCATCGGCACCGTCGCCAACGTCATCGTCATCGCGATCACCGTCGACGCCGGGCTGGCCGTGCTGACCGCACCCGAGTCGATGCCGGCTCGCATCGCCCTGATGCTGGGGGCGGTCGTCCTCAACGCCGTGGCCACCGTGTTGTACGTCGGCGCCGGACTCGGGCCCGGACCCCGTGACGGGCTGATGACGGGATTGGTTGCGCGGACCGGCCTTTCGGTGCGACTGGTGCGTACCGCGATCGAGGCCACCGTGCTGGCCCTCGGCTGGCTGCTGGGTGGGAGCGTCGGTGTCGGCACCGTCATCTACGCGTTCGGGATCGGACCGATGGTTCAGCTGCTGCTGCGGCTGACACCCAAGCCGGTCCTGGCCGTGAGCGGCTGGGCACATCTGGTCGGACACACCCGAAATCGCAACGACCCCAGACGTGCGGATCGAGACGAATGCGGCACGATGGTGCAGTGCCCGATGCCGCCGACGAGGTCGACCCCGACCTGCTGATCGACTTCCGGAAAGTATCGCTGCGCCGTGGCGGACAGGTCCTGGTCGGACCCATCACCTGGCAGGTCGAACTCGACGAACGCTGGGTGGTGATCGGCCCCAACGGCGCCGGCAAGACCTCGCTGCTGCGGATCGCGGCCGCCATGGAACATCCGTCGTCGGGCACCGCGCACGTGCTGGGCGAGCGCCTGGGCCGCACGGACATGGCCGAACTGCGCCAGCGGGTCGGCCTGAGCAGCTCGGCGCTGTCGCAGCGGGTGCCCGATGGTGAAGTGGTCCGCGATCTGGTCGTCTCGGCCGGTTACGCGGTGCTGGGCCGCTGGCGGGAGACCTACGAAGACGTCGACTACGAACGGGCCGTCGACACGTTGGAGAGCGTCGGCGCCGAGCACCTGGCCCAACGCACCTACGGCACCCTCTCCGAAGGTGAGCGCAAGCGGGTGCTGATCGCGCGTTCGCTGATGACCGATCCGGAGCTGCTGCTACTCGACGAACCGGCCGCCGGTCTCGACCTGGGCGGCCGCGAGGAGCTGGTGTCCCGGCTGGCCGATCTGGCCGCCGATCCCGATGCGCCGGCGCTGGTGCTGGTCACGCACCACGTCGAGGAGATCCCGCCCGGTTTCAGCCACTGCCTCATCCTGTCCGAGGGCCAGGTGGTGGCCGGCGGACTGCTGCATGACACGCTGACATCGGAAAACCTGTCCACCGCGTTCGGGCAATCGATCGCGCTGGACAACATTGACGGCCGCTACTTCGCCCGGCGCGTGCGCAGTCGCGCGGCCCACAGGAGGCGTTTGTGAGCGAGCAAGTGACCGGGGACAAGCCCGAACCGCTGCCGATCCGACCGGCGGCGACGGTCATGTTGATCCGGGACACCGCCGAGGGCATCTCGGTATTTCTGATGCGGCGGCACCGCGCCATGGAGTTCGCCGGTGGCACCACGGTGTTTCCCGGCGGCGGTGTCGACGACCGCGACCGCAACTCCGACATCGCCTGGTACGGCCCGGGGCCGGACTGGTGGGCGCAGCGATTCGGCATCGAAGACGACCTCGCCGAAGCGCTCGTGTGCGCCGCCGCGCGCGAGACGTTCGAGGAATCCGGGGTGCTGTTCGCCGGGCCTGCCGACGATCCCGACGGCATCGTCGCCGACACGTCGATCTATCGCGATGCCCGTGCGGCCCTGGTCGACCGCAGCCTGTCGTTCTCGGAATTCCTGCGCCGGGAAAACCTGGTGCTGCGCGCCGACCTACTGCGGCCGTGGGCCAACTGGGTCACTCCCGAAGAGGAGCGCACCCGCCGCTACGACACGTACTTCTTCGTCGGCGCCCTTCCGGACGGTCAGCGCGCCGACGGCCACAACACCGAATCCGAACAGGTGGCGTGGAGCAGCCCCGAAGCGGCGCTCGAGGATTTCGCCGAGGCCAGGACCTTCCTACTGCCGCCGACCTGGACGCAGCTGGACTCGCTGGCCGGACGCACGGTCGGCGAGGTGTTGGCACTGGACCGTCAGATCGTGGTGGTGCAGCCCAATCTTGCTGTCCACAATGGCAATTGGGAGATCGAGTTCTTCAACAGCGACCGCTACAACGAGGCCCGCAACCGCCGCGCGCCGCAGGGTTACTGACGTGCGCGAGTTCGTCAGCATCCACGTCGGCGAGCAGCACCCCGGCGTCGGTGTGCTCTTGGTGTCCCGGCCGCCGACCAACGCCCTGACCCGGCAGACCTACCGCGAGCTGATCTCAGCGACGGCCGAGCTGGCCGAGCGCGCCGACATCGCCACCGTCATCCTGTTCGGCGGCCACGAGATCTTCTCCGTCGGTGACGACGTCCCTGAGTTGCGCACCCTGAACCGCGCCGAGGCCGAGGCCGCCGATCTGTTGCGCCGTGAGGCCATCGACGCGGTCGCGGCGATCCCCAAGCCGACGGTCGCGGCCATCACCGGTTACGCGCTGGGCACCGGTCTGAGCCTGGCGCTCGCGGCCGACTGGCGGGTCAGCGGCGACAACGTCAAGCTCGGCGCCACCGAAATCCTCGCCGGTCTGGTGCCCGGCGGCGGCGGGGCGCAACGGCTGGCCGACACCGTCGGGTCGGCGCGCGCCAAAGAACTGGCGTTCAGCGGTCGGTTCGTCGACGCCAAGGAGGCACTGCCGCTCGGGCTGATCGACGAGATGGTGGCCCCCGACCACGTCTTCGATGCCGCGGCGGTGTGGGCCGGCCGGTTCACCGACGCGGCGCCGAGCGCGCTGGCCGGTGCCAAGGCACTGATCGACGGCCGGCTCGATGCCGGTGAGCAGGCCCAACGCTACGGTGAGGTCTTCGCTGCGGGCGATGCCAGTTAGGCTGCCCTGATGACGACGATCGACCCCGCCCCGCAGCCGCACGCCACTGCCGAGCAGGTGGAAGCGGCGCTGAAGGACAGCAAACTCGCCCAGATCCTGTACCACGACTGGGAGGCCGAGAGCTACGACGACAAATGGTCGATCTCGTACGACAAGCGCTGCGTGGATTACGCCCGCAATCTCTTCGACGCCACCGTGCCGCCCGAGGAATTGCGTGAGCTGCCCTACGACCGTGCGCTGGAGCTCGGCTGCGGCAGTGGCTTCTTCCTGCTCAACCTGATCCAGGCCGGGGTGGCCCGGCGCGGATCGGTGACCGACCTGTCGCCGGGCATGGTCAAGGTCGCCACCCGCAACGGCGAGAACCTGGGCCTGGACATCGACGGCCGGGTCGCCGACGCCGAGGGCGTCCCCTACGAGGACAACACGTTCGATCTGGTGGTCGGTCATGCCGTCCTGCACCACATTCCGGACGTCGAGAAGTCGCTGCGCGAGGTCGTGCGGGTGCTCAAGCCTGGCGGCCGGTTCGTGTTCGCCGGCGAGCCGACCACGGTGGGCAACCGGTACGCACGTGAGTTGTCGACGCTGACCTGGCGGGTGGCCACCAACGTCACCAAGCTGCCCGGCCTCGACGGCTGGCGTCGCCCGCAGGCCGAACTCGACGAGTCGTCGCGCGCGGCCGCGCTGGAGGCAGTCGTCGACCTGCACACCTTCGATCCCGACGACCTCGAGCGGATGGCCCGCAGCGCCGGTGCGGTCGACGTGTCGACGTCGACCACCGAGTTCACCGCCGCGATGCTGGGCTGGCCGCTGCGCACCTTCGAGGCCGCCATCCCGCCCGGAAAGCTGGGCTGGGGCTACGCCAAGTTCGCGTTCAACAGCTGGATCGGGCTGAGCTGGGTCGACGACAACATCTGGCGCCAGGTTGTGCCCAAGGGCTGGTACTACAACGTCATGATCACCGGGGTCAAACCGTCCTGACCTTCGGGCGCGACGACGTCACCTACCTGACCAGTGACGCCGGTGTGGCGGCGCTGGCCGAGGTGGCCCGCTACCCGCTGACCGACGCCAGCCGGCTGGCCGATGTCGCGGCCATCCGCGACCGGTTCGCCGAGCGCTCGGTCGCCCTGATCGAGACCACGCTGCTGCGCCGCAAAGCCGTCGCCAAGCTCGGCGCGCTGGGTGACGTGTCGGGGTGGTTGTTCACCGACGACGCGCTGCAGCAGGCCACCGCGGCGCCGGTGGCCCGGCACCGGGCCGCCCGGCTGTCCGGTGCGGTGGTGCACGACGCAACGTGCTCGATCGGCACCGAGCTGGCCGCGCTGCGCCCGGTGGCGGCCGAGATCATCGGCAGCGATATCGACGACGTTCGGCTGACGATGGCCCGCCACAACGTGCCCGATGTGACCCTGTGCCGCGCTGACGCGCTGCATCCCGTCACCCGGGACGCGGTCGTCCTGCTCGATCCGGCGCGCCGATCGGGCGGGCGTCGGCGCTTCGACCCCAGCGCGTACGTCCCGCCGCTGGACGGTCTGCTCGATGCTTACCGCGGGCGGGCCACCGTCGTGAAATGTGCTCCGGGAATCGATTTCGACGCCGTGCGCCAACTGGGATTCGACGGTGAGATCGAGGTGACCTCGGCCGGTGGTTCGGTGCGGGAGGCCTGCCTGTGGTCGCCTGAGCTGGCCACGCCGGGCGTGCGCCGCCGGGCCTGCGTGCTGGACCGCGACGAGGTCGTCACCGACGCCGATCCCGACGACAGCGCGGTCGGCCCCGCCGGACGCTGGATCGTGGACCCCGACGGCGCGATCGTCCGCGCCGGGCTGGTCCGGCATTACGCCGCCCGGCACGGACTGTGGCAACTCGATCCCGACATCGCCTATCTCAGTGGCGATCACGTGCCTGCCGGCGTGCGCGGTTTCGAAGTGCTCGACGAACTGCCGCTGCGGGACAAGGTATTGCGGCACGCACTGTCGCAGCACGACTGCGGGCAACTGGAGATTCTGGTGCGCGGAGTGGACGTGGACCCCGACGCGCTGCGCAGACGGCTGCGGCCCACGGGACGTGCCTCGATGTCGCTGGTGATCACCCGGATCGGCTCGGGCGCAGGCGAACGCACGTGTGCGTTCCTGTGCAGACCATCGGCCGCAGTGGGCTAGCGCGGGTACGCTGGCGTCGACGGCTACAGTGCCGTCTCACAGCGCGAGGACGATCGACGAATGCGCATTCTCATCCTGACAGCTCTGGCAGCGGGTGTTGTGCTGGGCGAGCACACGATGGCGGTCGCCGGCGCGGCCACCGACTGCGCGGCGCTCGGCGGAGCGGTCGAGGCCGACAACATCTGCCATGTGCACAGCGCCGCGTCCAGCTACACGATGGATCTGCGGTTCCCCACGAACTACGCCGACGAGCAGGCCGTCCTCGACTATCTGACGCAGAATCGTGACGGGTTCACCAACGTCGCGCAGACCCCGGCCGCGCGCAACGCCCCCTACGAAATGGATGTCACCACACAGTCATTCACCTCAGGGCCGCCGACCGGCGGCACCCAGAGTGTGGTGCTCAAACTGTTCCAAGATGTCGGCGGCGCCCATCCGACGACGTGGTACAAGGCGTTCACCTACGATGTGGCGCACCGCAAGCCGGTCACATTCGACACGCTCTTCGCGCCCGACGTGAAGGCCGTCAACGCGATATTTCCCATCGTGCAACGCGATCTCGAGCGCCAGACCGGGTTGACCGGCGTCATCGCGACCAGTGACGGACTCGACCCGTCGCACTACCAGAACTTCGCCGTCACCGACGATGCGGTGATCTTCTTCTTCGGCCAGGGGGAGTTGCTGCCCTCGGATGCGGGCGCCACATCGGCTTCGGTGCCACGGGCCGCGCTGCCCCCGCTCGCGCTATGACTTACGCGGGATCGAAGCTGTACAGCTGACCGGCGCTGGTGGCCACCACGACTCGGCGATCCAGACCCACCGACACCCCGACCGGGAACCCGTCGGCCTCGGGCAGCGGATAGCTGTTGAGCGTGCGGCCGTTGGCGGTATCGAATGCCAGCAACGACAAGCCGGACGGCGGATTGGCGACCACGGTGTAGCCCACCGTCGTGGCCTGACTCGACGAACTCAGCGGCGTCACGTCATCGCGGCGCCACGCGATGTCGGCGTGATTGCCGCCGTCCTTGAGCGCGACGAGGTGGGTGTTCGGGCCGCCGCCGACGACGATCAGCCCGTCCGGTGACACCGACGGCGGTGTCTGCGGTAGGAAGTCCAGCGGCACAGACCATTTCACCTTGCCGTCGGAGGTGTTCAGAGCCCACAGCTTGTGGTCGCGGCCGGTGACGTACACGACTGTGCCGTCGGCCGAGGCCACCGGCGCGGCCAGCACGCCGTCGGCGATGGCGTCGCTGCTCCACTCCCGGGTGAGCAGCGGGGTCTGGCCGGGGTGGTACTGCAGGCCGACGAGCGTCGACGCCTTGGCGCCCGGCAGCCACAGGTTCACCACGATCATGTGGGTTTTCTCGGCGTAGGCGGGGGGAGCCGACACCGGGCACTGGGGCATCCCGTGGGCGCAGTCGGTCAGCCCGCGGGTGGAATCGGTCGGGTCGAGACCCTCGACGAGATCGAGCGGCGTCCCCGTCACGTCACCGCGATGCGAGTCGAACACCAGCACCTGTCCCAGATGGGTGACGACCAGCAGCTGGCCGCCCCCGAGAAACCTTGCCGTGGTGGGCATTCCGATGACGTTCTGGCGCCAGCGGATCCACTGGGTGGGCGGGTAGGCCTGCATGGTGCCCGGCTGGCCGATGAACAGATTGTCGAACTGGTCGAACAACGGGCTGGCGAATCCGCCGCCGAGCACCTGGCGGATGCACCAGCGCTGCCGGCCGTTGTTGTCGTTCTCCCACACCATCAGCGAACAACCGCCTGCGGTCTGTCCGTTGACGGCCAGGTAGCTGCCGTCGCCGAGGGCGGCTCCGGCGCCCAGCTCACCCTTGACCGATCGGCTCCACTTCAGGCGCAGCGTGGAGGCTCCGCCGGTGGTGGTGTAGCTGCTGTTGGCGGCGTCGCCGTATTGGGCGGACCAGCCGTGCGCCGCGGTGGAGTCGACCCAGGAGTCGGTATTGCCGCAGCCGGCCAAGCCGGTCACGACCAGCGCGGCCGACGCCGTAGCCAGCAATCGCCGCAGCACCCGTGCCACCTTCCATCACGCCAACCCGAACCGGACAGTACAGGCGAGGGTAACGCGTCCCGCTGTTGCCGTTAGGCTCTCAGCCCATGACGTCGATGTGGGGCTCGCCGGTCCACAAGAGGTGGAAGGGCTCTCGCCTGCGTGATCCGCGTCAGGCCAGGTTCCTCACCAAGGAATCCCTGCGGTGGGTCATCGCCAACCGGGCGTACACGCCCTGGTACCTGGTGCGCTACTGGCGGCTGCTCAAGTTCAAGCTGTCCAACCCGCACGTCATCACCCGCGGCATGGTTTTCCTGGGCAAGAACGTCGAGATCCACGCGACCCCTGAGCTCGCGCAGCTCGAGATCGGCCGGTGGGTGCACATCGGTGACAAGAACACCATCCGCGCCCACGAAGGCTCGCTGCGATTCGGCGACAAGGTGGTGCTGGGCCGCGACAACGTCATCAACTGCTACCTGGACATCGAACTCGGTGATTCGGCCCTGATGGCCGACTGGTGCTACGTCTGCGACTTCGACCACAAGATGGACAACATCGAGATGCCGATCAAGGACCAGGGCATCGTGAAGAGCCCGGTGCGCATCGGCCCCGACACCTGGATCGCGGCGAAGGTGACGGTCTTGCGGGGCACCACGATCGGGCGCGGTTGCGTGCTCGGCGCGCACGCCGTGGTCAAGGGCGACATCCCGGACTTCTCTATTGCGGTCGGCTCGCCGGCGAAGGTCGTCAAGAACCGCAAGCTGGCCTGGGACACCTCGGCCGCTCAGCGCGCCGAGTTGGCAGCGAACCTGGCGGACATCGAGCGGAAAAAGGCGTCTCGTCTAGAGGCTTAGGTCACCACAGGGCGGGCCTTTGGGCACTATGGTCCGGCGTTTGTCCGGAGTTATGCCAGAGACATCCATTCACGTCTCGTTGGGGAGGGCCCTGTGACGATCTCCAGAATCATCAAGGCAGTACTGGCCACCGCGGTGAGCATGCTCATCGTGCTGGCGGCCGCGCCGTTTTCGGCGGCGGCCGACTATCCCATCGTCGGCAGGTTGGGTAGCCCGCTGACGATGACCGACAGTGTCGGCCAGGTAGCCATGACCTGGACGGTCAGCGACCTGAAACCCTGTAACGACGTCATGCCCGGCTACCCGGTTGCCGGCAAGCTCTGGGAGGCGACGGCCACCGTCAATGCCCTGAATGGTCCTGTCACGCCTGCCATTTCGCAGTTCAACGCGGTCGCCCCCAACCAGGCGGCCTACCGGGTGCTGTGGATGGTCGCCGCCCCGATGAACATCAGCGGCGCCACCATCCCGGCGGGTGCGACGGCGACGGGCAAGATCCACTTCGACGTCACCGGTCCGCCGCCGACCACGGTCACCATGAACAACGGCATGCAAGACCTGTTGATCTGGACGCCCTGACCTACCAGTCGACAGCGAAATGCTCGGCCAGCGCTGACCGGCCCGCGGCGGTCACGGTCACCGCACGACCGCGCGAACTGCGGGCCAGCCAGTCCGCGGAGACGAACCGGTCCAGCAGGCCGCGGCCGAGCCCGCCGGCCAGGTGGTGGCGCTGCTCGGTCCAGTCCACGCAGTAGCGGATCAGCGGGCGGCCCCCGGTCGGCAGGACCACACCGAGCGCGGTCAGAAATTCCCGGCCCGCGCCGGTGAGCTCGTAGCGGATGTCGTGGCCCGGGTTGCTCGGGGAATCGCGGGCGTCGCGGTCCGGGTCGTAGCGGCCGTCCCCGCCGATCAGCACGCCCTTGTCCAGCAGGGCGGCCATCACCGCGACGCCGAGCCGCCCGGCGAGATGGTCGTAGCAGGTGCGCGCCGACCGCAGCCGCGCCGCTCGGGTGCCCTCGCGCAGTGAACGGACCGGGCGCGGCGGCGAGAGCCGGACCAGGCTTTCGATCAGCTCGCCGACCTGCGGGCCGGCCAGCCGGTAGTAGCGATGCCGGCCGTGGGCCTCCACCCGCAGCAGGCCTGCTTCGGTCAGCTTGGCCAGGTGGCTGCTGGCGGTCGGTCTGCTGACACCGGCCTCGTCGGCCAGCACGCTGGCGGGCAGCGCCCGTCCGTCGTCGAGGGCCAGCAGTACCTTGCAGCGCGCCGGATCGGCCAGCAGCGAGGCGACCGCGGCAATATCGGCGTCGCCGTGGCTGGGCAGTTCGGCGGCGTCACGCATGACTGGCCTCCTTCTCGACCGCCGGATCGCTTGCGGCCTCCTCCGGCATACCCCACCGCACCGACAGAACCCCGCCGATCAGCAGCACCGCCGTACCGACGGCCATCGCCGCGCGCGCACCACCACCGGAGCCGTAGAGCGACCCCAGCGCCGCGGTGCCGACCGTGATGCCGGTCAGCCGTGACAGGTTGACCAGTCCCGACCCCAGACCGGTGTTCTGCGATGGCACCGACGACAGCGCCACGCTCACGGCCGGACCGGTGGTGACGGCCAGACCCGCGCCGGCCAGTACGAGCGCGGCCTCGATCCACCCGAGCGGGGCGGTCGGGCCCGCCGCGCCGTAGATCGTCAGGGCGGCGGCCAGCGTCGTCAGGCCGGCCGCGATCGCGACGCGGGCCCCGGTGCGCCGGGCGACGACGTTCACCACCGGGATCAGGGCGAGATAGGTCATCGGCAGCGGCAGGAACTGGAGTGCGGTGGTCAGCGGGGTGGCTCCCCGCAGCTGTTGGAAGGCCAGGCTGTTGATGAGCACCAGGCCGTAGGTGCCGAACGTCATCGCGAACGTGGCCACCAGCCCGGCCCTCAGCGATCGGTGACGGACCAGCTCGGGCGGGACCATCGGCTGGGCGATACGTCGTTGCCGCACAACGAAAGTGGTGATGCAAGCGACGGTGACCACGACCAGGGCCGCAGTCGGCGCCGCGCCGAGGTGACGACCCTGCACCAGCGCCAGGGTCAGGGCGGCCAGGCCGGTGGCGGCCAGCAACTGGCTGCCGATGTCCAAGCGAGGGCGCCGCGGATCCGACGACTCCGGCAGGTACCGGTAGCTGATGGCCAGTGCGACGACGCCGACGGGCACGTTGAGCCAGAAGATGGCGCGCCAGCTCACCGACTGGGTGAGGACTCCGCCGAGGATCGGGCCGAGCGCCGTGCTGGACGCGGCCGCGATCGCCCACGCCGCGGTGGCCCGGGCTCGCCCGGGCGCGTCAGGGAAGGCAGCCGCCGCGATCGCGAGGCCCTGCGGCAGCATGAGCGCCGCCGCTGCTCCCTGGACGGCCCGACCGGCCAGCAGCACCGGCAACGACGGTGCCAGCGCGCAACACATCGAGGCGGCCACGAAGACGACCACGCCGATCCGCAGCAACCGGCGCCGGCCGAACGCGTCGCCGAGAGTCCCGGCGCCGAGCAGCAGCGCGGCGAACGTCATGTTGTAGGCGTCGACCGTCCACTGCGCGGCCGTCAGGCCCCCACCGAGATGCGTACTGATCGCAGGCAGCGCCAGATTGACGGCATTGCTGTCGATCAGGCCGAGTACCAGCCCGAGGTAGGCGGCGACCAGGGTCAGGGTCGACGAGCGTTGTGGAGCCATACCCGCACGCTAGGTGCGGAATGATTCGATGCCCGTCGAACTATGAGCGCCCGGGCAGGGCGTGCTCGATGATCGGCCGGCGCGGCAGCG
Source organism: Mycobacterium sp. BK086 (assembly GCA_004362315.1). Lineage (GTDB taxonomy): Bacteria > Actinomycetota > Actinomycetes > Mycobacteriales > Mycobacteriaceae > Mycobacterium. Next base: position 1,060,375 of record SNWL01000003.1, on the reverse strand, counting down.
GATCGCGTTCGTGGCGCTTGGCGGCCAGATAGACCTGCGCGGTCTCGGCGGCCACGGTGTGCCAGTCGAAATCGGATGTCAGTCGCGCCCGCGCGGCGTTCGCCCGCTGTTGTGCGGCAACGGGATCGTCGAGGACGCGACGTACCGCGTCGGCCAGCGCACCGACGTCGCGCGGCGGGAAGGACACCCCGGTCTCGCCGTCGATCACGGCCTCACCGAGACCGCCGACGTTGGAGGTGACCAGCGGCGCACCGGCGGCCGCGGCTTCCAGCGCGGCGATGCCGAACGGTTCGTAGTGGCTGGGCAGCACGGCGGCGTCGGTCTGGTGCAGCAGCCGCAGCAGCTGGTCGTGGTCGACCCGGCCGACGAAGCGAACCGCCTTGAGCACCTTGTGCTTTCGGGCCACCTCGATGAGCCAGTCCTGCTGGGTGCCGTCGCCGGCAATCGTCAGTGTGGTCCCGGGATGGGTGCGCCGGATGCGGGGGAGCGCGGCGATCGCCTCGTGCACACCCTTCTCGTATTCCAGTCGGCCGATGTACAGCAGCTCCGGCGGCCCGGAATGTGCGCGACGGGGTGCGAACGGCCAACGGCTGGAGTCGATTCCGTTGCGGATAACGACGATCTCGCCGAGGTCGGGACCGAACAGGTCGGTGATCTCGTCCGCCATCGACGCCGAGCAGGCGATCAGCGAATCGGACTCCCGGACGAACCACGACTCGACCGCGTGCACCTGACGGCTGATCTGGCCGGACACCCAGCCGGAATGTCGCCCCGCTTCGGTGGCGTGAACGGTGGAAACCATGGGCACGTCGAAGAATTCAGCCAATGCGATCGCCGGGTGAGCGACCAGCCAGTCATGGGCGTGCACGACGTCGGGCTGCCAGCCCTTGGCGTGCAAAGTCAGCCCCGCGCGGGTCATCGCGTGGCCCATGGCCAGCGTCCAGGCCATCAGGTCACGGCCGAAGTCGAATTCGTGCGGATCCTGCGCGGCGGCGATCACCCGCACGCCCTCGTGGACCTCGTCGGTGGTCGGATGCGTGCTCGGGTCGGTGCCCGATGGCCGCCGCGACAGCACGACGACGTCGTGGCCGTCAGCGGCCAGCGCGGTCGCCAGCTGATAGACGTGCCTGCCCAGCCCGCCGATGATCACCGGCGGGTATTCCCACGACACCATAAGGATTTTCACGGCATGACTTTCTTCCGCGAGGGCGCGTCAACTGCTCGCTGTAGCGGCGTGTCGGCGCGCCGACACGCACGCTCGCGGAGAGGAGTTCTCATTTGAGCCGCCTGGCGTCCAGTGCACCGAACAGGCCGTCGGCGCGGTTCCATCCCGCGGCCAGCCGCTCGGCGGCATCGCGGCGTCCCGACGCCAGTGCGTCGGAGATCTCCCGGGTGGCATGGGCGTGCAGGTGTGCACGGTAGCGGGCGTAATCGGCCGCGGAATCCTTGCTGACCATGAACGGCCAGTCGCTGGACACGGTCAGCAGTGTCTCGCGCAGGATCTGGTCGGCGACGAAATCGCGGCTGGGTGCGCTGTGCGCCAGGGCCTTGTCGACTGTCGTGAGCGCCGTGTCGACCACCTCGGTGTTGAGCTGGACCAGGTCGGCCACCTGTTCACCCGACCACACCTGCCAGTCCTTGCCGGATCCCCAAGAGCTGGGCGGCAATTCGACCGGCGCGCCGACGAACCCGGCGGACAATGCATCGCTCAGCGTGCCGACCCGAATACCGGCCTCCGGCAGCGCACGCAGCAACCGCTCCAGCCAGATCGGTCCCTCGTACCACCAATGCCCGAACAGCTCGGTGTCGAAGGCGGCCACCACGTGGGCAGGACGGCCGATGCGTTCCGATTCGGAGATCAGCCGCTGACGCACAAGCCCGACGAAGTCGGCGACGTGGGTGTCGATCGCCTTGTCGGCACGCTCGGAGTCGTACGGCGCCTTGGCATCTGAGTCGACGTTGCGTCCGGTGACCCGCGCGGGCTTGAGCCCGGTCAGGTGGTCGTAGGTGTGGAAGTCGCGGTAGGCGGCGTGGCCTGGGTAGCCCGACTTCGGCGACCACACCCGGTAACTGACCTGCAGGTCACGCCCGAACGCGACCACGTTCGTCGACCCGACCGGCCGGCCCAGCGCGGTGTCACCGTGCAGGGAGGGGCCGTCGACCATGAAGTGGCCGACACCCGCGGCGGCGTAATCGAGTTCCATGCCTGGGGCATAAGCACATTCGGGCGCCCAGATGCCCTTGGGTGTGTGGGCGAACCGCTGACCGGCGTCGGCCAGCCCTTCGCGCAGCGCGAATTCGCGCAGCCGCGGATTGAGCAGCGGCTGGAACGGGTGGGCCAGTGGACCGCCCAGCAGTTCCACGGTGCCCGCGTCGAGCAGCTGGCGCAGCAGCGGGCTTGCGCCGTGTCGCCAGAGCGTGCCGAACTCGTCCATCGCCCTACTGGCTTCGTCGTACTCGCGAATGCCGAACTCGCGCAGCGCTTCCGGCGTGGTGGCGGTGCCGGGCTCGGCGCCCGTCGGGGTGCGCAGCGTGGCGGCCTCCAGCGCACGCAGCTGCCAGTTGGCCAGCCAGCGGTGCATGCCGTCCAGGCAGTAGGGGTCGTCGAGCTGGGCGGTGACCACCGGCGTCATACCGAGGGTGAGCACACCGCGGCGGCCCTCGGCGGCAAGCGTGCGCAGTACCCGCATCAACGGCAGGTAGGCCGCCGACCAAGACTGGTAGAGCCATTCCTCGCCGACCGGCCAGCGACCGTGATGGGCCAGCCACGGCAGGTGGGTGTGCAGGACCAGGGTGAACTGGCCGGGTACTTCGCCCCTCATATGCGCACCGCGATCGCCACCAGATCGAGGCTGTCGTCGATATCGCGCTCGGCCGCGTCCAGCAGATCGAAGTCGTCGCACGCCACGGCGGCCACATCGGCCAGCAGGTCCGCGGACCACGGCGCATCGGCCAGCGCCCGCGCGATCTGCGCGTCGATGATCGAGCCGCCGTGCCGCTCGTCCATCGCCACCAGACCCGCGCCATGAAAAACCCCGCTCATCGAGCGCATCCGGAAGCCGTTGCCGGTCAGCAGCTCCGTCATTTCGTCGGCGTTGAGCTCGCGGGTGTGGAACGGGTTGATCGGAGTGTCGCGGCCGGGGGAGAAGGTGATCCGGTTGGGCGTCGACATCAGCAACAAACCGCCAGGTCGCAGCACGCGGGCGCATTCGGCGACAAACTGTGGCTGATCCCACAGATGCTCGATGACCTGGAAGTTCACCACAACGTCAACCGAAGCATCGGGCAGCGGCAGCGCGGCCAGATTGCCTGCCAGCATCTCCACCCTCGGGTAGCGAGCCTGCACGTGCGCCACCGTCGCCTCGTCATAGTCCACGGCCACCACGCGGCCGGCCACCGACGCGATCAGATCGGCCCCGTAGCCTTCGCCGCACCCGGCCTCGAGCACGTCGCGACCTGCGCAGAGGTCCAACAGGCGGCGATAGACCACCTCATGGCGACGGAACCAGTAGTTCTCTTCCGCCAGTCCGGGGATGGTCCGCTCGCCGGTCAGCGGTAAACCGCTGTCACCTGCGTCAGTCACGAATGCGCTCATTGCAAGGCAGGCTAACCCGAAGTTGGCGGTTCGCGAACTGCTCGGTACCGATGGGCTGCTAATACACAAACTTCGACCAGCTATGGTGTTCGTGCGAACCACTCTAAGTTACCCATCGGTAACATGATGTGAGTTGCGGAATGACCAAAAGTCTTGCGACCTTCGCTGGCCGCAGGACGCCTGCCAGGAGGACGTAGAAGACTCATGACGAACATCGTGGTCCTGATCAAACAGGTCCCAGACACGTGGTCCGAGCGAAAGCTGTCCGACGGTGACTTCACGCTCGATCGCGACGCCGCCGATGCCGTGCTGGACGAGATCAACGAGCGCGCCGTCGAAGAAGCCCTGCTGATCAAGGAGCGAGAGGGCGATGCAGGCGGCACGGTTACCGTGCTGACCGCCGGCCCGGAGCGGGCCACCGAGGCGATCCGCAAGGCGCTGTCGATGGGTGCGGACAAGGCCGTTCACCTGCTCGACGCCGGCCTTCACGGTTCCGACATGGTGCAGACCGGCTGGGCCCTGGCCCGCGCGCTGGGCGCCATCGAGGGCACCGAGCTGGTCATCGCCGGTAACGAGGCCACCGACGGCACCGGCGGTGCGGTCCCGGCGATCATCGCCGAGTACCTCGGCCTGCCCCAGCTGACGCACCTGCGCAAGGTGACCGTCGAGGGCGGCAAGATCACCGGCGAGCGGGAGACCGACGACGGCGTGTTCACCGTCGAGGCGTCTCTGCCCGCGGTCATCAGCGTCACCGAGAAGATCAACGAGCCGCGCTTCCCGTCCTTCAAGGGCATCATGGCCGCGAAGAAGAAGGAAGTGGCCACCCTGACGCTGGCCGAGATCGGTGTCGAGGGCGACGAGGTCGGCCTGGCCAACGCCGGTACGACGGTGACGGCGTCCACGCCGAAGCCGCCGAAGACCGCAGGCGAGAAGATCACCGACGAGGGCGACGGCGGCACGAAGATCGCCGAGTACCTCGTTTCGCAGAAGATCATCTAGAACCCCGACCCGGACCATTCGAAAGACTAAGAGGCTGAACAGCTATGGCTGAAGTACTTGTGCTCGTCGAGCACGCCGAAGGTGCGGTGAAGAAAGTCACCGCCGAGCTCATCACCGCCGCCCGCACCCTGGGCGAGCCGTCCGCCGTCGTGATCGGTGCCCCCGGCACCGCCGCGCCGCTGGTCGACGCTCTCAAGGAGGCCGGTGCGGCGAAGATCTACGTCGCCGAGTCGGCCGACGCCGAGGGCTACCTGATCACCCCGTTCGTCGACGTCCTGGCGTCGCTGGTGGAGTCGGCAACTCCGGCCGCCGTGCTGCTGGCCGCCAACGCCGACGGCAAGGAGATCGCCGGCCGGTTGGCCGCACGCACCGGTGCGGGCGTGCTGTCCGACGTCGTCGAGGTCAAGGAAGGCGGGGTGGGCATCCACTCGATCTTCGGTGGCGCCTTCACCGTCGAAGCCAAGGCCAACGGTGACACCCCGGTGATCACCCTGCGTCCGGGTGCTGTCGACGCGGCGCCTGCCGCCGGTGCCGGCGAGCAGGTCAGCGTCGAGGTGCCCGCACAGGCCGAGAACGCCACCAAGATCACCAAGCGTGAGCCTGCCGTCGCGGGCGACCGTCCGGAGCTCACCGAGGCCAGCGTCGTGGTCTCCGGTGGCCGTGGTGTCGGCAGCGCCGAGAAGTTCTCGGTCGTCGAGGACCTGGCGGACTCGCTCGGTGGCGCCGTCGGTGCCTCCCGTGCAGCTGTCGACTCCGGCTACTACCCGGGCCAGTTCCAGGTGGGCCAGACCGGTAAGACGGTCTCGCCGCAGCTGTACATCGCGCTGGGCATCTCCGGTGCGATCCAGCACCGCGCCGGTATGCAGACCTCGAAGACGATCATCGCGGTGAACAAGGACGAGGAAGCGCCGATCTTCGAGATCGCCGATTACGGCATCGTCGGCGATCTGTTCAACGTCACGCCGCAGCTGACCGACGCGGTCAAGGCCCGCAAGGGTTAAGTACCTCAGAAAAGCCCCCGGCACCGGTTTCCGGTGCTCGGGGGCTTTTCGCTTCTATTGGTCATCGAGCGTGCACGAACACGTCACGCGGGCGTTGACATCTCGCCGACCGCCTCGGCAACCGTGCAGCTATGAGCACTGCCTCTGTACTCATAGCCCCTGACCAGACCGAGACCGCCGCCCTCCGCGGCCCCCGCTACTCGCTGCTGCTGTCCACCGACCCCACCCTGATCGAGGCGGCCCAGCGGCTGCGCTATCAGGTGTTCACCACCGAGCCCGGTTACGCACTGCCAGCCGACGGCGACGGCCGTGACGCTGACCGGTTCGACGAGTTCTGCGACCACCTCCTGGTGCGCGAGGACATCTCGGGCGAACTTGTCGGGTGCTACCGCATGTTGCCGCCGCCCGGTGCGATTGCCGCTGGAAGCCTCTACACCGCAACGGAATTCGACGTGAGCGCGCTGGATGTGCTGCGGCCGTCGCTGGTGGAGATGGGCCGCGCGGTGGTGCGCGGCGACCACCGTAACGGCGCGGTGGTGCTGCTCATGTGGGGCGGAATCCTGGCTTACCTGGACCGCTGCGGATACGACTACGTGACCGGCTGCGTCTCGGTGCCCACCCACTCAGAAGACCCGGCGGGGGCACCTCCAGGTTCTCAGGTTCGCGGGGTGCGCGACTTCGTCCTGCGCCGGCATGCTGCCCCGGCCGAGCTCACGGTCCACCCGTACCGCCCGGTGGTCCTCGACGGGGTCGGGCTCGACGACATCGCGCCACCGGCCAGGCCCACCATTCCGCCGCTGATGCGCGGCTACCTGCGGCTGGGCGCCCGGGTCTGCGGTGAACCGGCTCACGACCCGGAGTTCGGCGTCGGCGACTTCCCGGCCCTGCTGGACAAGCGGCAGGCCGACGTTCGGTACCTGACCAGGCTGCGATCGGTCTCGGCGGCCAGCGAGATGGCCGGCGGGATCGAGGAGTCGGCATGACCGCCCCCGAGCACGCCTGGCTGCCCCGGGCCCTGTGCGACGACAGCTGCGTGCGCGCCGGCGGTGCGCCGCCGTCGCGGCGGTTCATCGCCGGGTTGCGCGCCACGCTGCGCATCACCGCGGCGCTACTGCTGTTGCTGATGGTCCCGCTGCTGGCGGTCCCGATGCCTGGTCGTTCGCGGGTGCAACGGCTGTACTGCCGCACATTCCTGCGCTGCCTCGGCGTGCGAATCACGGTGTCGGGTGGGCCGATTCGCAATCTTCGCGGTGTGCTGGTGGTCAGCGGCCACGTCTCCTGGATCGACATCTTCGTCATCGGTTCGGTGCTGCCGGGTGCCTTTGTCGCGCGGGCCGACCTGATCGACTGGCCCGCGGTCGGGCTGGCCGCCCGCATCATGAAGGTCATCCCCATCGACCGCGCCAGCCTGCGCAGGCTGCCGCAGGTGGTCGCGCAGGTGGCTGACCGGCTGCGCAACGGGCAGACCGTGGTCGCCTTCCCGGAGGGCACCACCTGGTGCGGGCTGGCCTACGGACAGTTCCGCCCGGCGATGTTCCAGGCCGCAGTCGACTCCGGCCGCCCGGTTCAGCCGCTGCGGCTGACCTACCACCACCGCGACGGGCGGCCCTCGACGGTGACGGCGTTCGTCGGTGACGACACGCTCTGGCAGTCGCTGAGCCGCACGGTGCGGGCCCGGCTGACCGTCGTCGACGTGGAGGTCACCTCCTTGGAGCTGCCCGGTGCTGACCGGCGCGAACTGGCGGCCCGCTGCGAGGTGGCCGTGCGCGGTCAGAACGCCCCCCGCTTCGAGCACACCCACGCACTGGCGGGCTGATTCGGCCGCCGAACGGCAGCGCGACGTTCGGCGTGGTCAGGGCGACCTGCGGCGGCCGGTATCCTGGACGGGCTATGAGCCCGACCACCGGTCCGGTGTATCTCGACCACGCTGCCACCACCCCGATGCATCCTGCTGCCATCGAGGCGATGACGGGCGCGCTGGCCACCGTCGGTAACGCCTCCTCGCTGCACACCGCGGGCCGCGACGCCCGTCGCCGGATGGAGGAGGCCCGGGAGAGCATCGCGGCGCGGCTGGGCGCGCGTCCGTCCGAAGTGATCTTCACCGCCGGCGGCACCGAGAGCGACAACCTCGCGGTCAAGGGCATCTACTGGGCCCGCCGCGACGTGGCACCGGCTCGCCGCCGCATCGTGACCACCGCCGTCGAGCACCACGCCGTGCTCGACGCGGTCACCTGGCTGGCCGAGCACGAAGGCGCCGAGGTGACGTTCCTGCCGACCGAGTCCGACGGCTCGGTCACCGCCGCAGCGCTGCGCGACATCCTGCAGGAGCACGATGACGTGGCGCTGGTTTCGGTGATGTGGGCCAACAACGAAGTCGGCACGATCATGCCGATCGCCGAACTGGCTGCCGTGGCCAGCGAGTTCGACGTGCCGATCCACAGCGATGCTGTGCAGGCGGTCGGCCACATCCCGGTCGACTTCGCAGGCTCGTCGTTGTCGGCCATCAGTGTGGCCGCGCACAAATTCGGCGGGCCCACCGGCGTCGGCGCCCTGCTGCTGCGCCGCGCCACCGCGTGCGTCCCGCTGCTGCACGGCGGTGGCCAGGAGCGCGACGTGCGTTCGGGCACACCGGATGTCGCCGGCGTGGTCGCGATGGCCGCGGCGGCCGATATCGCCGTCGAGACCCTGGACGCCACCGGCGCCCATCTGCGCACTCTGCGTGACCGGCTGATCGACGGGGTCTTGGACTCCATCCCCGACACGCATCTCAACGGCGCGCTGGGCGACCGGCGGCTGCCGGGCAACACCCACTTCACCTTCCGCGGCTGTGAGGGCGACTCCCTGCTGATGTTGTTGGACGCCAACGGAATCGAATGCTCCACCGGGTCCGCCTGCACGGCCGGTGTGGCGCAGCCGTCGCACGTCCTGCTGGCCATGGGTGCTGATGCCGAAGCCTCCCGCGGTTCGTTGCGACTGTCGTTGGGGCACACCAGCACCGATGCCGACGTCGACGCGGCGCTGCGGGTGCTGCCCGCCGCCGTCGAACGCGCCCGCCAGGCGGCACTGGCCAGTTCGGCATTGGGAGCGCTGCGATGAGAGTGCTGGCCGCGATGAGCGGCGGCGTCGATTCGTCGGTGGCCGCCGCCCGGATGGTCGACGCCGGCCACGACGTCGTCGGTGTGCACCTCGCCCTGTCCAAGGCGCCCGGAACGCTGCGCACCGGCTCGCGCGGCTGCTGCTCCAAGGAGGACGCCGGCGATGCCCGCCGCGTCGCCGATGTGCTCGGAATCCCGTTCTACGTCTGGGATTTCAGCGACAAATTCGCCGAGGACGTCATCGACGACTTCGTCTCGTCCTACGAGCGCGGCGAAACCCCCAACCCGTGCGTGCGGTGCAACGAGAAGATCAAGTTCTCCGCGCTGGCCGCCAAGGCGCTGGCGCTGGGCTTCGACGTGGTGGCCACCGGCCACTACGCCCGGCTGTCGCAAGGCCGGCTGCGCCGTGCGGTCGACGTGGACAAGGACCAGTCCTATGTGCTGGGCGTGCTGACCGCACAGCAGCTGCGTCACGCCGCGTTCCCGGTCGGTGACACCCCCAAGCCGGCGATCCGCGAGGAGGCCGCCAGCCGCGGGCTGTCGGTGGCCGAGAAGCCCGACAGCCACGACATCTGCTTCATCCCGTCGGGGGACACCCAGGCCTTTCTCGGCGCCCGAATCGGGGTGCGGCGCGGCGCGGTCATCGACGACGCCAGCGGTGCCGTACTCGCCGAGCATGACGGCGTGCACGGCTTCACCATCGGGCAGCGCAAGGGTCTCGGCATCGCCGGACCCGGGCCCGACGGACTGCCGCGCTACGTCACCGCCATCGACGCCGACACCCAGACGGTGCGGGTGGGCGCGAAAGAAGACCTCGAGATCCGGTCGCTGACCGGTGCGAGCCCGGTGTTCACCTCCGGCGTCGCGCTTGCGGGGCCGGTGGAGTGCGAGGTCCAGGTGCGCGCCCACGGCGGGGTGGTTCCCGCGGTCGCCGAAGTGGTCGGCGATGAGCTGCAGGTGGCGCTGCGGACCCCGCTGCGCGGTGTCGCGCCCGGGCAGACGCTGGTGCTCTACCGGCCCGACCCGGCCGGTGACGAGGTCATCGCCAGCGCGACGATCACCCATCGGCAGTGAAGCGCAGCCACCGACACTGGCTCGCCATGCTGCTGATCGCGGCGTTGTCGGTACTCCCGGTTGCCATCAGCCACGCGGATGCGCCGCGCTGGTCGGGCCTGGATGCCCGGTTCTACGACGGCCCGATCCCGCCGCCGGGCAACACCATCGAGTCGGTCCCGCTCGACCCGGCGTTGTCGCTCACCGGCGCCGGTCCCGCCTTCCGGGTGCTCTATTCCACCGTCAACCAACACGACCAGCCGGCCGTCAGCACCGGTGCGGTGTTCCTGCCGCCGGGTCCGGCACCGCCCGGCGGATTCCCGGTCATCGCCTGGGCGCACGGGACCGTCGGGCTCGGCGATGACTGCACCCCCTCGGCGCTGCCCCGAACCCCACGGGACAACGACTATCTGTCGCACTGGCTGGCCGAGGGGTACGCGGTGGTCGCCAGCGACTACGTCGGCCTGGGCACGCCCGGGCTGATGAGCTACCTCAACAGCGTCACCACCGCCCACGGCGTCATCGACTCGGTGGTCGCCGCGCACCGGATGGGTCTGCCGCTGTCACCGAAATGGGCGATCGTCGGCCAGTCGCAGGGTGGCGGTGCGGCGATCAGCAGCGCACGGTGGGCCACCGAGTTCAGCCACGGGAGCGGTCTGGACTACCGGGGCGTCGTTGCCACCGGCACGCCGGCCAACATCGACAAGCTCATCCACCAGGCCGGACCGGAATTCGCGGTGCCGGAACTCGGCCCGATCGCCAACGCCTACACCGCCTACATCCTGGCCGCCCTGCGCGAGGCCCGCCCCGACCTCGACATCGACAGCGTGCTCAGCCCCGCCGGCCTGGACGCCGCCAACCGTGCCGAAACCCTCTGCACCCTGGCTCTTTCCGATGCGCTCGCACACATGACACCGGCCGGCTTCTTCATCGCGCCGCTGGACTCCATCCCCGGCATGGCCGATGCGCTCTACGACTACATGGGCACCCCGTCAACGGGTTTCGACCGGCCCATCTTCCTCGGTGTCGGCCTGCTCGACCGCGACGTTCCACCGGCATCGACGCTGTCGTTCTACGACCAGCTCGTCGCCAACAACCAGAACGTCACCTTGCGGATCTATCCCGAAGACGACCACAGCGGCACCGTGCTGGCGTCCCTGCCTGACTCCACGCCGTTTCTGCGAAAGGCGTTCGCCGACTGAAGGTCCGCCTCAACCCGGAATCTTGTTGAGGATATTGGCCATGACGATCTCGGGCACCGACTCGGGATACGTGCAGAACGTCACCTCCACCAGTACTGACGCCTTCACCCGGTAGTCGCGGCCGCACCGGCCCGGGCGGGTGTGCAGCGATTCGGTGTCGGCGGTGACCTCGCCGACCAGATATGACCCCATCGGACCGGCTTCGCAACGGTGCACCGTGGTCGAGAGCGTGTTGAAGGCCTGCTGCGCGGTGGCGCCGTCGCGGTAGGCGGCGGCTCCCTCCGAGATCAGGGCGCGCCGGGCGGGGTGCTGAAAGCTGGTCTTGTGGAAGTCCTCGACGTCGGTGCCGAAGGTATCGGTCTCGGCGAACAAGAAGCGGCAATCCAGGGGAACCGACTCGGCGAGCTGGTCGATGTCGATCGGGAACTTGCCGTCCATCGTGGGGATGATCGTCAGGTCCTGACCGCCGCCGGTGATCGCCTGCATCTGAGCCTGCGTCAGCAGCACCTGATCGACGTCGACGATGCCAGGCGGGCTGTACGGCGGCTCGCTGAGGGCGCGGAGGCCCGACCCGTCGACCCACTGGGTACACCCGCTGAGCAGGACCGCCATCGCGCAACAGGCCAGCCCCGCGCGCACCGTCATGACCCCCACGTTAGGCCCCCGGATGAGCGGTTTTGACGGGCCGTCCAATACGGTTGCCCGGTGAGTGTTTTCGCGGCGGCCACCGGGGTCGGTTCGTGGCCGGGTTCGGTTCCGCGCGAGGCGGCCGAGATCGTGGTCGGGGAGCTGCACCGGCTGCCGCACCTGGTCGAGCTGCCGGCGCGTGGCGTGGGCGCCGACATGATCGGCCGCGCAGGGGCGCTGCTGGTCGATATCGCCATCGACACCGTGCCGCGCGGCTACCGGATCACCGCCCGCCCGGGCGCGGTCACCCGCAGGGCGAAGAGTCTGCTCGACGAGGACATCGACGCCATCGAGGAGGCGTGGGAGAGGGCCGGCGGGCCGGGTTCGGGGCGTCCGGTCAAGGTGCAGGCGCCGGGTCCGATCACGCTGGCCGCCCAGCTGGAACTACCCAACGGGCATCGCGCGCTGACCGACGCCGGGGCGGTCCGCGACCTGGCGTCCTCGCTCGCCGAAGGGGTGGGGCGGCACCGGGCCGAACTGGCGCGCCGGCTGGACACGACGGTGGTGGTGCAGTACGACGAACCGGTGCTGTCGGCCGCGCTGGCCGGCCGGCTGACCGGGGTGACGGCACTGAACCCGGTGCATCCGGTCGACGAGGCGGTGGCGATCACCTTGCTCGACGAGTGCGTGGCGGGGGCGGGCACCGAGGTGCTGCTCCACAGCTGTGCCGACGTTCCCTGGAATGTCTTGCAGCGCAGCATGATCAATGCGGTATCGCTGGATGCGGGCGCGCTCGGTGATGCCGATCTGGATGGGTTGGGGGAGTTCCTGGACTCGGGCCGCGCGGCGATCTTCGGTCTGCTGCCCACGAGCGCGCCGGCAGCGCGGCCGTCGGCCGAGGAGGTGGCCGCCGCCGCGGTGGCGATCACCGACCGAATCGGCTTCTCCCGCAGTTCGGTTCGCGATCGCATAGGCGTCAGCCCGGCCTGCGGACTGGCCGGTGCGACCGCGGCGTGGGCGCGGGTGGCGGTCGGCTTGTGTCAGCGGGCCGCCGACGCCGTCACCGAGGATCCCGAAGCGATCTAGCGGTATGGACATGGCGCAGAAGCTCGCGACGCGATGGTTCCCGCTGTTCCTGATCGGCACCGGTGTCGTGTACGTACTGGGTTGCCTGGACATGGTCAACGTCGAGATCGACGACGTGTTCATCACATTGCGCTACAGCCGCAACCTGCTGGCCGGCGAGGGCGCGGTGTTCAACCCGGGTGATGCAGTCGAGGGATACTCGAATCCGACCTGGCTGTTCCTGGTCACCGCCGTTTCAGCGGTCACGGGCCTGACCGGTCATCTCGCGCTGTTCTATCTGGCAAAAGTGCTGTGCATGGTGCTCGGGCTGGCGAATTTGGTTGTGCTGTACCGACTTGCGAAGCTGCACGACAACTGCACCGCCGTCGTCGCGCTGTTGGTCGTCGTTGTCGCGGCCAGCCCGTTCCTGAACGTCTACAACATTTCGGGTATGGAAACGTCGCTCGTCACATTCCTGCTGACGCTGACCGTTCTGCTCTACTGCTTGTGGCGCGCGCGCCGAACACTGGGCTATGCCGTGGGTTTCGCCGTCGTGCTCGGAGTGCTGAGCACTTCTCGACCCGAAGCGATCATGTATCCGGTCGCCATCTACGCCGGCATCGTTGCGATCGGAGCCCGCAGGAAAGACGAACGGTTACCGTTCACCGCAGCGACGGCGGCCGTCGTGGTGGCGATCGTCGTGGCGTTCCTCGCTTTCCGGTTCTCCTACTACGGCGAATTGCTCCCCAATAGCCTGTTCGCCAAGAACAATCCGAGTCTCTCCGCGTTCAAGGAGGGTTCGCGCTACGTCGCCCTGTTCGGCGCCATGACGCTTGGCCCCTACCTCCTGCTGGCCCTACTCAAGCGGCCGCCGCTTCTGGTGCGTGCGCATCTACCCATCTACCTGGTGGTCGTTGCGCAACTGGCCTTCGCGGCTTACGCGGGGGGCGACTGGATGCCCGCCTTCCGGCTGGCGTTGCCGGTGCTGCCGATACTGCTGTTCCTGGTGGTCGATCAGGTCGATCTGCGCGGTCTTCTCGATCAGAAATTGCTTGCGGCGGTGCTGATCCTGGCCGTTGTCGTCGGCTCCTCGTGGGTGGTGCAGCGGTACTACGTCAAGACCTACAAGCCTCTGACATCGGGCTGGGCCCTGGAATTCGTGCCCTACAACGAGGATTACTACGACATCGCCCGCAAGCTGGGTGACATCGCTTCGCCCAACCAGACCGTCCTGCTCGGCGAGGCGGGTGTCATCCCGTATCTCAACGATCGCCTGCGATTCACTGACCTGTACGGGCTGATGGACAAGCACGTCGCACGTGACGTTGCGGGGAAACACTTCGCGCGCATCGACAATCAGTATTTTCTGTCACGCAATTTCGACTACGTCGTCGCGGTGATTCTGCGAAACAAGCGTCCGGCGGACGTGGACGGAAAATATGACACCGGGTTCGTCGCCCTGGATGCGTTGTTGAACGATCCCCGGTTCAGGAGCGACTACACGCCGGTCTACTACGAAAAGCGCGGCATCATTTTCCAGCGGATCCACGCGCCCGGATAGTCGGAGCACTGGGGAAATGGAGTATCGCTCTACTTACAACCCGGCCGGACATCGCACCTAGCGTTCGAATCAGCGGCATCACGCCGCACTGACGAACGGGGGCGACGATGACGATTCTCGGAGAACGTGCGGTTGTGCTGGGAGCCAGCATGGCGGGGATGCTGGCCGCACGGGTGGCCGCCGAGCACTACCGGGAGGTGGTCGTCGTCGACCGGGACATGCCGGCCGAACGGCCGGCTCAGCGTCGCGGTGTACCACAGGGATGCCATGGCCACGTGCTGCAGGCCGGCGGGGTGGCCGTCCTCGACGAACTGCTCCCCGGCATTCTCGAGGACATGGTGACCCACGGTGCCCCCTCTTGGAGCGATGGCGACCTGGATCGGGTGATCGCTGAATACGGTGGGCACCGGTTCCTGCCGGTAGGCAAGCTGATCAACCCGGTGACGTCCTATCTACCGAGCCGACCCTTCCTGGACTGGCATGTGATGCAACGCCTTTCGGCAATGCCCAATGTCACGATCCTCGGGGGGCGCGATGTGATGGGGCTGACGGCCTCGGCAGATGGGCAACGGGTCACCGGTGTGACGATCGCGCGCCGCGACGCCACCGAAGCCACTGTGCTCGGTGCGGATCTGGTGATCGACGCCACCGGCAGGGGATCGCGCACACCGATCTTCCTCGAAGACCTCGGATACGACCGCCCGCGCGAGGACGAGCTGGTGATCAACCTCGCCTACACCAGCCAGTGGTTGCGTTTGCCGTCCGGCGCGATCACCCAGAACATGGTGGCGACATTCCCCAAACCCACCGACCCGACTACCGTCGCGCTGCTCCGTCATGAGAACGACACCTGGCTGATGACGACCGGGGTGATGGGGGGTGCCGAGCCGGCCGCGAATTTCGCCGACATGATGCGGATAGCACGGCGCCGGCTGCCCCGGCAGGTTCTCGATGCGCTCGAGATGGCCGAACCGGAGGGCAAGACCGCCCACTACCGCACGCCGTCGAACCGGTGGCGCCGCTACGACGACATGATGCGGCTGCCGGACGGGTTGGTGGTGACCGGTGACGCGGTGTGCAGCTTCAACCCGATCTACGGCCAGGGCATGACGGTGGCGGCCATGGAGGCGGTCGTGTTGCGGCAGTGCCTGCGCGTCGGCGATCGCGACCTGCCCAGACGGTTCTTCCGGGCCAGTGCCAAAACCATTGGCGTGGCGTGGCGCAACGCCACCAACGCCGACCTCTCGCTGCCGCAGGTCGCGGGGAAGCGGACGCTGGCGACCCGGATCAACAACAGGTTCTCCGACTGGGTGCTCACCGCAGTCGAGACCGATCTTGTGGTCACCAGTCAGTTCCTCCGAGTGCTGGGAATGCTCGATTCGCCTACCCAGCTGATGCGACCCACGATTCTGGCCCGGATCCTTCGCGCCAATCTCACACGGGCACAGCGGGTTCACGAGCCGGAGCTCACGCGGACCGGCTAACTGTCGAGCAGCTTGATCAGCCGCGCCGGAGCCTGCAACCGGAACGACGCGTCCACCAATTCGGTGACCTCACCCCAGTCGACCTTGGCGGCGTCGAAGTCCAGACCCAGCCAGCCGTACGGACCCAGATACGCCGGATAGAAGAAGCGTGGATCCTGCTGCAAGGCCTGCCGCTCGCTGTCGTCGACCTTCACCAGCAGCGCATGGTTGTACCGGATCATCGGGCCGCTGGGATTCTTCTGGCTGCCGCCGTAGACCGCGAACATCTTCGGTGCCGAGAACGTCGGCCGGCCGTGGGAGATCTTCTCGGTCGCCTCCGGCAGCGCCAGCGCGATCTTTCGGAGCTTGGCCAGGATCGGGTCGGCGTCGTCGAACATGATCGGGTGCGGCATGGATTCACCTTGCCACGATCGGGACCTGTCGGGCGGCTCCGATAACCTGCGAGGGTGGCTCCGCAGACAACCGATTCCGAGGTTGATCCCATCGATCCGGATGTGCGCCGGCGCTGGCAGGATCTCGCCGGCGAGGTGCGTGAGCATCAGTTCCGGTACTACATCAAGGACTCGCCGATCGTCTCCGACGCGGACTTCGACAAGCTGTTCAACGAACTGCTCGCCCTCGAGGAGCAATACCCCGAGCTGCGCGTCGCCGATTCGCCGACCCAGCTGGTCGGCGGGGCCGGCTTCACCACCGAATTCGGCGAGGCCGCCCATCTGGAGCGGATGCTGTCGCTGGACGACGTGTTCAACGCCGACGAACTGGTGGCCTGGTCCAACCGGGTCGAAACCGAGATCGGCCGCGACCCGCACTACCTGTGCGAGCTGAAGGTCGACGGGGTGGCGCTGGCCCTGGTGTACCGCAACGGCCGGCTGGAGCGCGCGGCCACCCGCGGTGACGGTCGGGTCGGCGAGGATGTCACCAACAATGCCCGCACGATCGACGACATTCCCGAAACCCTCACCGCAGCAAAGGAATTCCCGGTCCCGGCGGTACTCGAGGTGCGCGGCGAGGTCTACTTCCGGCTCACCGACTTCGAGAACCTCAACGCCAGCCTGGTCGAGGAGGGCAAGGATCCCTTCGCCAATCCGCGCAACAGTGCCGCGGGCTCACTGCGCCAGAAGAATCCGGCGGTCACCGCCAAGCGCCGGCTGCGGATGATCTGCCACGGCCTCGGCTATACCGAGGGCTTCACCCCGGCCACGCTGCATGACACGTATCTCGCGTTGAAGGCCTGGGGGCTGCCGGTCTCCGACCACACCACTCAGGTGGCCGGACTGCCTGCCGTGCAGGAGAAGATCGCGTACTGGGGTGAGCGCCGCCACGAGATCGAGCACGAGATCGACGGCATCGTGGTCAAAGTCGACGACTTCGCGCTACAGCGCCGCCTCGGCGCCACGTCACGCACGCCGCGCTGGGCGGTGGCCTACAAGTACCCGCCGGAAGAGGCCCAGACCAAGCTGATCGACATCCAGGTCAACGTCGGACGCACCGGCCGGGTCACCCCGTTCGCGGTGATGACCCCGGTGAAAATCGCCGGCTCCACCGTCGGCATGGCCACCCTGCACAACGGCTCGGAGGTCAAGCGCAAGGGCGTGCTGATCGGCGACACCGTGATGATCCGCAAGGCCGGTGACGTGATCCCCGAAGTGTTGGGGCCAGTGGTCGATCTGCGTGACGGCAGCGAGCGGGAATTCGAGATGCCGACCCACTGCCCGGAGTGCGGCACCCCGCTGGCCCCGGCCAAAGAGGGTGACATCGACATCCGCTGTCCGAACGCCCGGTCGTGTCCCGCCCAGTTGCGCGAACGCGTCTTCCACCTGGCCGGCCGCGGCGGGCTGGATATCGAAGGGCTGGGCTACGAAGCCGCGACGGCCTTGCTGAACGCCAAGGTCATCGGCGACGAGGGCGACCTGTTCAGCCTCACCAGCGCGGACCTGCTGACCTCCGATTTCTTCACGACCAAAGACGGTGCGCTGTCGGCCAATGGCGCGCGGTTCCTGATCAACCTGCAACAGGCCAAGGAGCGCCCGCTGTGGCGGATCCTGGTGTCGCTGTCCATCCGGCACGTGGGGCCGACGGCGGCGCGGGCGCTGGCGGTCGCGTTCGGCAGCCTCGAGGCGATCATGGCCGCGACAGAAGAGCAGCTGGCCGATGTCGAGGGTGTCGGGCCGACCATCGCCGCCTCGCTCGTCGAGTGGTTCGCCGTCGACTGGCACCGCGCGATCGTCGACAAGTGGCGCGCGGCCGGCGTGCGGATGGAAGACGTCCGCGATGCGGCGATAACCCCGACGCTGCAAGGACTTTCGATCGTCGTCACCGGGTCGCTGCCCAATTTCTCCCGCGACGAGGCCAAGGAGGCCATCATCACCCGCGGCGGCAAGGCCGTCGGCTCGGTGTCGAAGAAGACGTCGTTCGTGGTGGCGGGCGACGCGCCCGGATCCAAGTACGACAAGGCCGTCGAGCTGGGTGTGCCGATCCTCGACGAGGACGGGTTCCGCACCTTGCTTGCCGAGGGGCCGCCAGCGGTCGAGGAGCCCGAGTCCGAGGAATGACTCAGCGCAGGATCGTCGCGACGATGCCCGCCAGGTAACCCAGCCGGGCGACTTCCGAGGGGCGGAACAACGGTCCGCCGGGCCGCCCGAGCATGATTGCGGTGTTGGGATCACCCAGCGGCGCGGCCGCCAGCGTGGTGTCCATGTCCCGCCAGATCTGGGGCACCCAGTCGGCACCGCCGTCGAGCGCCTCGGCGTGCGCCAGCGGCAGCCACGGCGCCGACGTCGCCTGGGTCTCCGGTGCGCCCGGGCTGCCGACGATGCGTTGCAAACCCGACTCCGAGAAGCGCGCGACCGTGCACCAGCCCACCCGCAGCACGTGTGGCGCCTCGTCGGCCAGCACCTGCAACCTGTCCTCGCGGTCGGCGGCGGCGACGTGGTCGATCAGCTCCAGCTCGCGGTGGGCCTCCAACAGGCCGGTGTGCGGCCGGATGGTGTCCACCCGCACGCCTTCGAGACGTTCGGCGGCGGTGATCAGCATGTCGGGCATCGCACCGGGCGGCAGCTCGACCACCAGATCGTCGATCGCGTACCCCGAGCCGCGCTCGACGACGTCGAGCGACAGGATGTCGGCGCCGACCGTACCCAGGGCGACGGCGAGCGAGCCGAGGCTACCGGGCCGGTCGACCAGCTGGACCCGCAGCAGATACGAAGGCACGCGGACACCCTTTCACAGCCACCTGGACTCAGCATTCCGGCAGATAGGTGTGCTCAGCCCCGCACATAGACCGTGCAGCGCGCGGCCCCGCAACCGAAAGCCGGGTGAAATCGCTGGTCAGACCGTGCGAGCTGGCCGGTGACGGAGTCGTCGCCGACCATCAGGACCGCCACGTCAGGATCGGCGAGTAAATCACGCGCCCGGGCGGGTGTGATGTCGTCGGGGACCCGGATCGCGCGATGTGACAGATCGGCCGGCCAGGCCAGATAGGGCAGGTCCATCGTGCTGTCGAACACCGTGACCGCGCCCGGCGGCAGATGGTCCACGACGGCCAGGAAATCGCCCGGCGGACCGTCGGCACCGACCGCGGCGCGGCGCTGGTCGGCGGTCATCGCCGGATAGGCACTCAGCGGCGGTCCTTCGCCGGTGAGGCCGGGATAGGACAGCCACAGTCCGTGCGCCGCGGCGATCGCGACCGCGGCGAACACCCCCTGACGCCAGCGCCTGCCCAGCGTCCCCACGGCCGGGACCGCGAAGGCCAGCACCAGGCCGGCGAAGCCCAGCACGTAGCGGGCGACCGCGGGATCCGGGGTGGCCAGCGCGGCCGCGAAACACAGCCAGACCGCAGGCGATCGGGTGCGCACGGCCCGCACCACCGCGACCGGCAAGGCCACCAGGAACACCAGCCCCAGCCCGCCGATGCGCATGTCGAACACCGGAAGGGGCGGCGCGATCGTCGTCCACGAACGGAGCACCCGGCTCAGCAGCGGCCCGTCGAGGTGGGGCGAGGCCGCGCCCGAGTGCAGCAGGGTCGAAAGAGCTTGTGTGCCAGGCAGATGCAGCGGGCCGGCGTCGATGCGCACCGGCCATACCGGATTGTGGTGACGGACGACGTTGATCACGTAGGTCGGTGCGCCGAACAGCAGTGCGGCCAGCCAGGCCGGGACAAGCACTTTCCACTGCCCGGCGTGAAGACCGCGGACCGTCAGCACCGTGAGGAGCAGCCCACCGGCGACGAGCGCGTTCGGTTTGGAGCCCAGGAACAGACCGATCGCGAGCCCGGCCAGCAGCAGCTGCGGGCGGCCCGCCGGCGCCAGCACGAACGCGACCGCGGTCAGTAGAAGGGCGGCCGAGGCCACGTCGGTGTAGTTCGACGGCAGCTGCAGGAACACCGCGGGCAGCGTCAGCCAGGCCGCCCCGGTCGCCACCGCGTGGTCCGGTCGCGCTCCGGACTGACGGGCGATCGCCGCGATCGCCAGAGCACCCAGCAGGCCGAACACCACATGGGCCAGCTCGACCAGCCGGTCGTCGGGCAGCAGCGCCCGCCAGGCGATGAACGCGTCCTCGACGATGTGCGGATAGCTGGACAGATAGGGCACGTCGGCGGGGACGTCGGCGAACGTGCCGCGCTGCAGGGCGAAATTCACGTACGGCAGGTGATAGCCCAGCGCGTCCCATTGCCACACCGGCAGGTAGTAGGCCGCGACCACGGCCAGCATCACCCCGCCCGTCCCGACCAGCAGCACTGGCAGCGTCTCGACGCTGACAGCTTCCCGCCACCGCAGGTGCGGCCACGGCACCTGGAGTCGGCGGGCCACCAACAGCGCGGCCAGCGCCGCCCATACCAGCACCGCCAGCAGCAGCGGGCCGGTCAGCCGGCCGACCGTTCCCAGCCCGACCACGGCCGCCACCACAGCGGCCAGCGTCACCACCGCGCCGGCGAGCACACGCTGCACGCGCATCACCCTTCCACGCCCGCCCCAGCGGTCACCTAGGCTTGAGCCTCGTGTCCCAGATCTCCCGCGACGACGTCGCCCGGCTGGCCAAGCTGGCCCGGCTGGCGCTGACCGACAACGAACTCGACAGCTTCGCCGGCCAACTCGACGCCATCTTGGGCCATGTCAGCCAGATCCAGGCCGTCGACACCGGTGACGCGAAGCCGACCGGCAACCCGCTCACCGATGTCAACGTCACCCGGCCTGACGTGGTTCAGCCGTGCCTGACCCAAGAGGAAGCGCTCGCCGAGGCGCCCGCCTCCGCCGACGGCCGGTTCGCGGTTCCGCAGATCCTGGGGGAGTCGCAGTGAGCGAGTTGATCCGCCTCGACGCCGCCACCCTCGGGGAGAAGATCGCGGCCAAGGAGGTCTCCTCGGTCGAGGTGACGCAGGCCTGCCTGGACCAGATCGCCGCGACCGACGAGCAGTACCACGCCTTCCTGCACGTTGCGGCCGACGAGGCACTCGCCAGTGCGGCTGCGATCGACAAGGCGACCGCCGCCGGGGAGACGCTGCCGTCGCCGCTGGCCGGCGTTCCGTTGGCGCTCAAGGACGTTTTCACCACGACCGACATGCCGACGACATGTGGGTCGAAGATCCTCGAGGGCTGGGTGTCGCCCTACGACGCGACGGTGACCGCCCGGCTGCGGGCCGCCGGGATTCCGATCCTCGGCAAGACCAACATGGACGAATTCGCCATGGGCAGCTCCACGGAGAACTCCGCGTACGGCCCGACCCGCAACCCCTGGGACACCGATCGGGTGCCCGGCGGCTCCGGGGGTGGCAGCGCGGCCGCGCTCGCCGCGTTCCAAGCGCCGCTGGCGATGGGCACCGACACCGGCGGCTCGATCCGCCAGCCAGCCGCGCTGACCGCGACCGTCGGGGTCAAGCCGACCTACGGCACGGTGTCGCGGTACGGACTGGTGGCCTGCGCGTCGTCGCTGGATCAGGGCGGGCCCTGTGCGCGCACGGTCCTCGACACCGCGCTGCTGCACGCGGTGATCGCCGGGCACGACCCGCGTGACTCCACCTCGGTCGAAGCGGAGGTGCCCGATGTCGTCGGCGCGGCCAAGGCCGGGGCGGCCGGTGACCTGGCCGGGATGCGCATCGGCGTGGTCAAGCAGCTGCGCAGCGGCGAGGGCTACCAGCCCGGCGTGCTGGCCTCGTTCAACGCCGCCGTCGAGCAGCTGTCGGCCTTGGGTGCGCAGGTCAGCGAGGTCGACTGCCCGCACCTGGACTACTCGCTGTCCTCCTATTACCTGATTCTGCCGTCGGAGGTGTCGAGCAACCTGGCCCGCTTCGACGCCATGCGGTACGGACTGCGCGTCGGCGACGACGGCACGCACAGCGCCGAAGAGGTGATGGCGCTGACTCGCGCCGCCGGCTTCGGCCCAGAAGTCAAGCGCCGCATCATCATTGGCACCTATGCGTTGTCGGCGGGCTACTACGACGCCTATTACAACCAGGCGCAGAAGGTCCGCACGCTGATCGCGGGTGACCTGGACGCGGCCTACGAGAAGGTCGACGTGCTGGTGTCGCCGGCCACCCCGACCACCGCGTTCCGGTTGGGGGAGAAGGTCGACGATCCGCTGGCGATGTACCTGTTCGACCTGTGCACGCTGCCGCTGAACCTGGCCGGGCACTGCGGAATGTCAGTGCCCTCGGGCCTGTCACCCGACGACAACCTGCCGGTGGGGCTGCAGATCATGGCGCCCGCATTGGCCGACGATCGGCTGTACCGGGTAGGTGCGGCCTATGAGGTTGCCCGCGGTCCGCTGCCAACGGCGATCTGACGAGGCAGGATAGGGCCCATGCGTATTGGAGTCCTCACCGGCGGCGGTGACTGTCCCGGCCTGAACGCCGTGATCCGTGCTGTCGTGCGGACCTGCGATGCCCGCTACGGCTCCTCGGTGGTCGGTTTCCTCGACGGCTGGCGCGGCCTGCTCGAGGACCGCCGGATCCAACTGCACAACGACGACCGCAACAACCGGCTGCTGGCCAAGGGCGGGACCATGCTCGGCACCGCGCGCACAAATCCCGACAAGCTGCGCGCCGGCCTCGACGACATCAAACAGACGTTGGAGGACAACGGGATCGACGTCCTGATCCCGATCGGCGGCGAGGGCACGCTGACCGCCGCGCACTGGCTGTCCGAAGAGGGCGTGCCCGTCGTCGGCGTGCCGAAGACCATCGACAACGACATCGATTGCACCGACGTCACTTTCGGTCACGACACCGCACTGCAGATCGCCACCGACGCCATCGATCGGCTGCACAGCACGGCGGAGTCACACCAGCGGGTCATGGTCGTCGAGGTGATGGGCCGCCACGCGGGCTGGATCGCGCTGAATGCCGGGCTGTCCTCCGGTGCGCATATGACGCTGATCCCCGAGCAGCCCTTCGACGTCGAAGAGGTGTGCCGGCTGGTCAAGAAGCGCTTTCAGCGTGGCGAGTCGAGCTTCATCATCGTGGTCGCCGAGGGGGCCAAGCCCGCCGAGGGGTCGATGCAGCTGCGCCAGGGCGGCACCGACGAATTCGGCCACGAACGGTTCACCGGGGTGGCCCAGCAGCTGGCCATGGAAGTCGAGAAGCGGATCAAGAAGGAAGTGCGGGTCACCGTGCTCGGCCACGTCCAGCGCGGCGGCACCCCGACGGCCTATGACCGGGTGCTGGCCACCCGCTTCGGCGTGAACGCCGCCGACGCCGCCCATGCCGGCGAGTACGGGATCATGGTCTCGTTGCGCGGGCAGGACATCGGCCGGGTGCCGCTGGCCGACGCGGTGCGTCAGCTCAAGCTGGTGCCGCAGACCCGCTACGACGACGCGGCCGCCTTCTTCGGCTGAGAGATCACGTCGTTCGGCCGAGCAGCTCGCTGACGAGGTGACTCGCGAGCCACCGTTCGAAACGGATTGCGGCCCAGCGCCGTTGGCGTACCAGCCGGTCGAACAGGACGGGGTCGCTGGCCAGCCAGGCAATGTCACGGGCTTCGGCGTGACTCAAATCCTTTCGCAAAGCACCCAATTCGGCGAGCCGGTCGACGACGGTGCGGGCACTGGTCAGCCGTTGGTCGGCTAGCTGCTGATGCAGTTCGCGGGCTTGCGGATCCACTCCCGCGGCGATATCCAGTGCCTGCCACAGCGCAGCGACTCTGGTGTCGATCTCGACCAGAACCGTCGCCCAGCCATTCAACAGCGCATCGGGGTCGTCGGCTCGAAGAAGGCGGTCAACCTCCGGCCGTTCCTGCAACGCGATGGGTTCGTCGTCTCCGGCGATCGCCCAGTCGATGGCGAGCTTGAGGATCTCGGCCTTACCGCCGATGGCGGTGAACACGGTCTTGCGGCTCACTCCTGCCTCGGTCGCGACCGCCTCGATCGTCGTCGCCCCGTAGCCCCGCTGGGCGAACAGTCGCTCGGCCGCCTCGACGATGAGACGACACGTCGTCCGAGCCTGCGCGCTGCGCAGCTCCGACCGGTATTGCCGCTTGACAGGAGAGCTCATTCTACGTAACTCTACACGTATTCATTACACTCATTGTTACCTCAATTGGGGAGTGTCACGTGCGAGCTGCGATCGTCGGAGGCGGTCTCACCGGACTGTTCACCGCCATGATGTTGGCGCGCCGCGGCCACGACGTCGTGGTGTTCGACCGTGATGCCGGGCCTCCCGGCGACGGCGAAACTTGGCAGCGCGTCGGGGTGATGCAGTTCCACTTGCCACATACGTTTCGCCATCAGGTGATCGACGCGCTGGCCGTCGAACTGCCAGACGTTCTGGCAGCCGTCATCGCGGCGGGAGCCGAAGTGGCGGGCGGGCCCGATCCGGCGGACCGGCCGGCCGTCCTGCGGTGCCGGCGGAGCCTGTTGGAATGGGTGCTGCGGGTTCATGCGGCCGCAGAGCCCGGCGTCACCCTGGTATCCGGCCACGTCGACGAGATTCTCACCGAACGTGGCTGTGCGGTCGGCGTGCGGCTGGGGAGCAGGTACGTGCGGGCGGATCTGGTGCTGGACGCGTCAGGCCGGGCCAGCCGACTGACCGACGGCATCCGGCCGCTGCCCGAGGGCGCCCCGTGTGGGGCCGTTTATCTGAGTCGGCAATACGAGCTCCAGCCGGGGGCGCCTCCGGGGCCGACCAACTCCGTGCTGGGCCTGGCCCTGAGCTATCCGGGGTACTGGGCCATCGCGTTCCTGCACGACAACCGGGCATTCTCGATAGCACTCGTGCACGACGGCACCGACCGCCGCCTGCGCGAGCTGCGCCACGTGGACGTGTTCGACGCTGCCGTCTCCGCGATCCCGCACCTGTGCGAGTGGGTGGACCCCCGGCGGTCGGTTCCCCTCACGCCTGTGCAGGTCGGGGGGAGGCTCGAGAACACGTATCGTGGACAGCTCGACGGCTCCGGCCGACCGGCTCTGCCTGGGCTGATCTCGGTCGGCGACGCAGTCTGTACCACCACCCCACTCGCCGGCCGTGGAGTCGCCCTGGCATTCCTGCAGGCTCGCGGGCTTGTTCGTCAGCTCGATGACCACCGTCACGATTTGCATTCGGCGACAATGGGTTTCGACCAGTGGTGCGCAACCAACATCAAGCCGTGGTTCATCGACCATGTGCACTGCGACAGCGAGCGTCAACTCCGGTGGGCGGGCGCAGACATCGACCCGAGCCGCCCGCTGCCCTCCGACCTGATCGTCGCGGCCGCTGAGGCTGATCCCCGGCTGCAGCCGATCGTCGGGCCCTACCTGGCGATGGAGGCGTTGCCGGCCAGCCTGACCGCTGCCCGGCCGCTCGCCCAGGAGGTCTACCGCCGCGGCTGGCGCCCACCCGTTCCGCCGGGACCGAGCAAGCAGGAGCTGGCCGAGCTGTGTGCCCACCGTTCTTCCGCGAGCAGCCGCGAAATCCCCCTTATCCGGGGTTTTCCGGAGGCGTTTGCGTCTGCTCGCGAGGAAAAAGTGACCCATTAGGATCGATGACATGACTGCTGCAGCGCAGGCCGACCTGCTCGATTACGACGACGTCGTCGCCCGTTTCGATCCGGTGCTCGGTCTGGAGGTGCACGTCGAGCTCTCGACGGCCACCAAGATGTTCTGCCCCTGCTCGACGACGTTCGGCGCCGAGCCCAACACCCAGGTCTGCCCGGTGTGCCTGGGCCTGCCGGGTGCGTTGCCGGTGCTCAACGAGGCCGCCGTCGAGTCGGCCATCCGGATCGGGCTCGCGTTGAACTGCTCGATCGCGCCGTGGTCACGCTTCGCGCGCAAGAACTACTTCTATCCCGACCAGCCGAAGAACTACCAGATCTCGCAGTACGACGAGCCGATCGCGTTCGACGGCTACCTTGACGTGCCGCTGGACGACGGCACTACCTTCCGCGTCGCCATCGAGCGGGCGCACATGGAAGAGGACACCGGCAAGCTCACCCACGTCGGCGGCGACACCGGCCGCATCCACGGGGCGACCACGTCGCTGCTCGACGTCAACCGGGCCGGCGTGCCGCTGATCGAGATCGTCACCAAGCCGATCGAGGGTGCCGGTGAGCGCGCTCCCGAGGTCGCCCGCGCCTATGTGACCGCGCTGCGGGATCTGCTGCGCGCCCTCGGCGTCTCCGATGTGCGGATGGACCAGGGCTCGCTGCGCTGCGATGCCAACGTGTCGCTTCGGCCGATCGGCCAGCAAGAGTTCGGCACCCGCACCGAGACCAAGAACGTCAACTCACTCAAGACCGTCGAGGTGGCGGTTCGTTACGAAATGCGCCGTCAGGCAGCGGTTCTCGTCGAAGGCGGCAGGATCCACCAGGAGACCCGGCACTTCGACGAAGCCGGATTCACCTCGCCCGGTCGCGACAAGGAGACCGCCGAGGACTACCGGTACTTCCCCGAGCCCGATCTGGAGCCGGTCGCCCCGAGCGACGACCTGGTGGCGCAGCTGCGCACCACGATCCCCGAGCTTCCGTGGTTGTCGCGCAAGCGAATTCAGGAGGAGTGGGGGATCTCCGACGAGGTCATGCGGGACCTGGTCAATGCCGGTGCCATCGAGCTGGTCGCCGCCACCGTCGAGTCCGGGGCGTCCAGCGAGCAGGCCCGGGCCTGGTGGGGAAACTTCTTGGTGCAGAAGGCCAATGAGAGTGGCGTCGAACTCGACGCGCTGGCGATCACGCCGGCTCAGGTCGCCAAGGTCATCGCGCTGGTCGACGAGGGCAAGCTGTCCAACAAGCTGGCCCGCCAGGTGATCGAGGGCGTGCTGGCAGGTGAGGGTGAGCCCGAGCAGGTGATGACCGATCGCGGTCTGGCGCTGGTTCGCGACGACTCGCTGATCCAGACCGCCGTCGATGAAGCGCTGGCCGCCAACCCCGATATCGCCGAGAAGATCCGCGGCGGCAAGGTGCAGGCCGCCGGCGCGATCGTCGGTGCGGTGATGAAGGCGACCAAGGGGCAGGCCGACGCGGCGCGGGTGCGCGAATTGGTGATGGCCGCCTGCGGCCAGAGCTGAGACCTACTGTTGCTGGCCCAGCCACCAGCGATCGTGCAGCCGCTTGCAGTGCCGCGCCGACAGCGGCTCGCGACCGTCATACCCGGGTAGCACCGCGGCCGCACCGGTGAAATCCTGGTGGGCGGTGTAGTCCGTGGTGACGATGACCGTCGCCAATCCGGCGCCTCGGGCGGCCTGCAGCCCCAATGCCGAGTCTTCGATGGCCATCGCGGAATCGGGCCGAATGCCCAATTCGTGCAACGCCCGCTGGTAAGCCTCCGGGTGGGGTTTGAGTCGCGTGACATCGTCGCCGGTGATCATCACCTCGACCACACCGTCGCCGATGAGTTGCCGGACCAGCGGCTCGACCCATGAGCGCCGGCCCGTGGTGGCGATCCCGATGCGGATGTCGGCACAGTGCAGGCCCCAGATCAGGTCGAGCAATCCCGGCCGTGCGTCGATATCACCGTTGAGGATCGAGTCGCGGAACAGCGCGGTCTTGGTGCGGTGCACCGCGGTGGCCAACTCGTCGGCGGCTTGTCCGTATCCGCGGGCCAGCAAGTCGGCGGTGATCCGGCGCTGGCCGCCGGTGATCCGCAGGAGTCGTCCGTACTCGACGGCATCCCAGTACACGTTGAGTCCGTGGTGGGCGAATGCGGCGTTGAACGCCAGACGGTGGCCGTCGCGTTCGGTGTCGGCGATGGTCCCGTCGACATCGAAGATGACGGCTTCTAGCTCGGGCACGTCGGCGTAAGCGCAGCGCGCCCGGTCCCACCAGAACGAGCGATTCCTGGTGATGGTGTCTGCGTGCATGACCGCCACCCACGCAGTATGAGCTGGGCCGATACGCCCCGGCATCCCCCGATCAGGGGATTGGCATAGCCAAACCTCACCCGTGCCATGGTCTGCCCCCATCTACCGGCCGGCGGCCAGGACGTGATGCATCAGCACCATCTGGGTGATCGCCAGCGGGGTGCTGCGTTCGTCGGCGCCGATCCGGCCCAGAGCTTCGGGAACGGCAGAGCCGTCCCGACCGAGCGCATGCCAGACCAACTTCTCGGCGGTGGCGCTCTCCTCGGGGCTGGCGTACCCGTGCACGTGGACGCTGTCCACGGGACGCCCGTCGCCGTCACGGGCCAGGCGCATGTGGATCGTTCGCGCCATGCCCGGCTGCAGCACGTCCGACAGGTCCGGTTGCTGGATGGTCGTGCGCAGCAGCAATGACGCCGACAGCGGCGTTCCGGGTGCGTCGTCGCGGGCTTCGATCGGGGCGAAGCGGACGACGATGTCGGCGTGTGACCGCTGGGGTCGGATGAATTCCGCGGATTCGGACTCTCGCTCGACCAGCTCGGCCAGCACCTGTTCCTCGGTATAGCCGCGACTGGTGGTGTCGCGCGTGATCTTCCAGGTTCGCCGGATCTGTTCGGGCGGGTCGAGGTAGACGGTGACATCGAAGCAGGCCCGAGCCAGCTTGCTGTGCAACGGCAACAGTCCCTCGACGATGATCACCTCGGCCGGCTCGACCAGCTGTGGACGGATGAGTCGTCCGGTGCTGTGGTCGTAGACCGGTTTGAGGATCGGCTGGCCGGTGGCCAGCAACTGCAGATGCTGGGCCAGGATCGGCAGATAGTGGCAGTCGGGATGCAGCGCGGTGAACGGCTTGTGTGCGCGCTCGTAACGGTCGTAGCGGTGGTAGTCGTCGGTGGACAGCATCGTGCATCGCTGCGGTCCGAGAGCATCGGCGATGCCCTTGGCCACCGTCGACTTGCCGGCAGCGCTGTCCCCGGCGATGGCCAGCAGCACCGGGCGACGACGGTCCTCGTGCGAGGCGCGACGAATCCGAATCATCTTGTCAGCCATCGCTATCCGGAGGTTCGTCGGCCGATCGGCCGAGAGTTCGCAGTGCGGTCTCGGCCACCGCTGCCGGCGAGAGTCCGAGGTGTTCGGCAACCTGTGGCCCCGGCCCGCTCTCGCCGAAGCGGCTGATGCCCACCACGGCGTCGCGTGGGCCGGCCAGCGCCCGCCAGCCGGTCGGAACTCCCGCCTCGATCCAGACGGCGGGCACGTCCGACCAACCGCGTGCGGTATCGAGCCACTCCCGGCACATCACAGACATGACGGCAGCGTTCACCCCACGTTCTTCCAGCAGGTCGGCGGCCTGCAGGGCGAGGGCAACCTCCGAACCTGATGCGCCGAGCACGATATCGGCCTTGCCGGGCACGGCGCGGACCGTGCGCGCGCCGTGCACGCGAATGTCGTCGAGGCCGGCGGCGTCCAGCACGGGAAGGTCCTGTCTGGACAGAATCAGCGCCGTCGGCCCATCCAGGTTGGTGGCCGCCAGTTCCCAGGCGAGTGCGGTCTCGGCAGCGTCGGCCGGCCGCAACACCGTCAGGCCGGGTATCAATCGCAGCGACTCGAGCTGCTCGATGGGCTGATGGGTGGGCCCGTCCTCGCCGACGTGCACGGAGTCGTGGGTGAACAGGTAGATCACCGGCAGTCGCATCAGTGCCGACAATCGCAGCGCCGGACGCAGATAGTCGGCGAACACCAAGAACGTGCTGCCGAACGGACGCAGGCCGCCGTGCAGGGCCAGCCCGTTCATCACCGCTGCCATGGCGTGTTCGCGGATCCCGAAGTGGATGGTGCGCCCCGCGTAGTCCCCGGGGGCGATATCGCCCCCGGGGATCGCGGTGTTGGTCGACGCGGCCAGGTCGGCGGATCCGCCGATCAGAGCGGGGTACACTTCGGCCAGCGCGGTCAGCGCGGTTCCAGATGCCTTGCGGGTGGCCATTTTCGAGGCCGATGTATCAACGCTGAGTTGTCGCAGCACGTCGACCGTCGTGAGCTCAGGTGTTCTGTCGAGCGGGAAGTGCTGAGCCAGGCCAGGATTCGCCGCCGACCAGTCCGCGTATGTCTGCTCCCACACTGCTCGGGCGGCTCCGCCTTGTGCGGCTGACGCCGACGCGGTGTCGGCGACCGAAGCGGGAACGTGAAATTCGCTGTCCGGCCAGTCCAGGCGTGAGCGCATCGCGGCGAGCGTCTGCGGGCCGAGAGGGCTGCCGTGGGCTTTCGACGTGCCTTCGATACCCGGTGCGCCGTAGCCGATGGTGGTCTTCACCCGGATGAACGTCGGCTTGTCGTCGTTGTCCCTGGCGCGGCAGAACGCACGGTCCAGGGCGGGCACGTCGTTGCCGTCGTCGACCCGCAGCACGTGCCATCCGTATGCCGCGAACCGGGCTTCGACGTCGTCGGCACAGCTGCGCTGGGCCGGACCGTCGATGGTGATGTCGTTGTCGTCGAAGATCACCGTCAACTTGCCGAGGCCCAGTCGGCCGGCCAGCGACGCGGCCTCGTGGCTGATGCCTTCCATCAGACAGCCATCGCCGGCGAGCACCCAGACTCGGTGATCGACGACGGTGTGCTCACCGGTGTTGCAGCGTGCGGCCAGCATTCGCTCGGCCAGCGCAAGACCGACCCCGTTGGCCAGGCCCTGCCCCAGCGGACCCGTGGTGGTCTCGACACCGGGGGTGTGCCCGTATTCGGGATGTCCGGGTGTCCGCGAACCGAGTTGCCGGAACCGGCGTAGTTCGTCGATCGGCAGGTCGTAGCCGAACAGGTGCAGCAGAGCGTAGAGCAACATCGAGCCGTGGCCGGCCGAGAGCACAAACCGGTCCCGATCCGGCCACTGTGGGTTGGCCGGGTCATGTCGCAGATGTCGTGACCACAGCGCCCACCCGATTCCCGCCGCGCCGAGTGGGAGCCCCGGATGGCCGCTGTCAGCCGCCTGCACGCCGTCGGCCGCAAGGAATCGAACTGTGTTCATCGCAAGCAGATCGAGCTCGCTGGTGCGAGCCTCGTCTTCGAGGGTCGGTGCTGAGGTCATCGCAGGGCCAGCCTTTGTGTTGCGGCGCTGCGCATCTCACGCGCACGTTCGTTCATGGTGCCCGGCCCGCTGAACAGTGCGGAGCCGGTACAGAAAACGTCGGCACCGGCGGCCGCGGCGGCTCCGATTGTCGAGGTGCTGATTCCACCGTCGACCTCCAGCTCGATATCCAAACCGCGGAGCTCGATTTCAGCGCGCGCCGCAGCGATCTTGGGCTCCATGTCGGCCAGATAGCGTTGACCACCGAAGCCGGGGTTGACGGTCATCACCAACAACAGATCGGTCACATCGAGGACGTTGACCACGGCCTCCAGCGGTGTGGCCGGATTGAGTGCCACTCCTGCCAGTGCACCGAGATCCCTGATGTGCGAGAGGGTTCGATGCAGATGACGGCAGGCCTCGGCGTGCACGATGACGATCTGACAGCCCGCGTCGACCCACCGGTGCAGCATCGGATCGGGATCGTCGACCATCAGATGGGCCTCGAATCCGATCGGGGTGCGGCCGCGGTTGGCCGCGATCACGTCCGGTCCGAAAGTCAGGTTGGGCACGAATGACCCATCCATCACGTCCCATTGGATGCGGTCGATGCCGGCCTGGTCGATCTGCTCGACATCACGCCCGAGTTCGGCGAAATCCGCGGGCAGCACCGAGGCAACCAGCTTCGGGGCCGACGTCGTCTTCACAGTCATCAGCACATCCCTCCTTGTGTTTGGCCAGATGCTAGGGCCGCAACGGCGAGGCTGATGTCCCCCGAAGGGGGGACCGATCGAGTTAAGTTGCCGGGGTTGAAAAGACGGGTGCCTTATCGTGGTGCCATGACGGCGCCGACGAATGGACCAGTGCGGGTCGTTCTTGTCGACGATCACGAAATGGTGATCGAAGGTCTCAAGGCCATGCTCTCCCCGTTCAAGAACCGGGTGCGGGTGGTGGGCGAGGCCGTGGGTGTCGATCTGGCACTGAGCGTCATCGCCAGCCTCAAGCCCGACATCGTGCTGTGCGACGTGCGTATGCAGGGTGCCAGCGGCCTTGACCTGTGCCGTGCGGTTCGGGAGCGCGACCCCGAGCGCAAAGTGATCCTGTTGTCGGTCTACGACGACGAGCAGTATCTGTTCCAGGCGCTGCGGGTAGGTGCATCGGGTTATCTGCTCAAGGGGATCAGCAGCGACGAACTCGTGCGGCAGCTGGAATTGGTGCAGGGTGGGGCGACGGCGATCGACCCGGGGCTCGCGGCACGTGCGGTCGACACGGCGGCGCGGCTGCAACGCGACGAGTTCTGGCCGGGTGCCCGCCACGGCTTGACCCAACGGGAGAGCGAGATCCTGTCGTTCGTGGTGACCGGCCTGTCCAACCGTGGCATCGCCAGCAAGCTGGTGATCGGCGACGAGACCGTGAAAAGCCATCTCCGGTCCATTTATCGCAAGCTCGGCGTCAGCGATCGAACGAGCGCGGTGGCCACCGCGTTGCGGGAGGGAATCTTCCAGTGACGCCGTCTGGGGGACTGGGCGCTCACGACGTTCACGGCCTGGTTGACGCCGACCGTGAGGTTGCGCTGCTGCTCGACATCATCGCGGCCACTTCCAGCGGTCCCGGGGTGGAGCCGATGGCCGCCGCGGTCGCTCGGATGATCACCGCCGCCACCGCTTCCGATGTGTGCTTCGTCCACGTCCTCGATGACACCGACCGGTCCCTGACCTTGGCCGGTGCCACCCCGCCCTTCGACGAACAGGTCGGCCGGGTGCGGCTACCGCTGGGGTCAGGCGTGTCGGGTTGGGTGGCCAGCCACCGCGAGCCGGTGGTCATCATCAGCAACAAGGAAGACGACCCGCGCTACGTGCCGATCGGGTCGCTGCGCGGTTCGGACTTCACCTCGATGGCGTCGGTCCCGATGGAGACCGAACCGGGTGGGCTTGTCGGTGTTCTCAACGTACACACCATCTCTCGGCGCGATTTCACCCCGCGCGACATTCAGCTGCTGCTTGTCATCGGGCGCCTGATTGCCGGGGCCCTGCACCAGGCCCGGCTTCACCGGCAGCTCAGCGCGCGTGAGCGAGCGCACGAGAACTTCGCTGAGCAGGTGATCGCCGCTCAGGAAAGCGAGCGTCGCCGGCTGGCCGCCGATATCCATGACGGGATCTCGCAGAGATTGGTCAGCCTGACCTACCGGTTGGATGCTGCGGCCAGGGCCGTCGATGACACAGACACCGTCGAGGCCGCGGAGCAGATCGAAAAGGCCCGCGATCTGGCGGATCTGACGCTTGCCGAGGCGCGTTCGGCCATCGGCGGCCTGCGTCCGCCGGTTCTCGACGACCTCGGCCTGGCTGGAGGGCTGGCCAGTCTGGCTTCCTCGATCATGGAGGTGGACCTCGAGCTGGAGCTCGCCGACGATCGGCTACCCGAGCACATCGAGGTCGCGCTCTACCGCATCGCCCAGGAAAGCCTGCAGAACGTCGTCAAGCACTCGCGCGCGATGACGGCGACCGTGTCGTTCACCGTCGGTGACAGTACCGCTCGACTCGAGGTGTCCGACAACGGTATTGGGTTCGATCCGGGTGTCGAACGGGTTCCGGGTACCAACAATGTCGGTGGCTACGGCATGTTGTCGATGGCCGAGCGGGCTGAACTCGTCGGCGGTCGGCTCGCGGTTCGGGCGCGGCCGGGATCGGGAACCACTGTCACGGTGACCATTCCGCTCGATGTGGCCGAGACCCCTCAGACCGACTGAAGCTTGCCGCGCAACCGCACGGCGGCCGCATTGGCGGCGACATGTGCGGACAGCGCCGCTTGACCGTCACCGATCAGTTGCTCGTCGCCGTGCCAGGCGGCCAGCGCTGGAGACACCAGCGCCCGCCCGAATGAGAACGTCAGCGGCCAGGGCGTGTCGTGACTCTGCATGGCGGCAAGGTTCGCCGTGGCCCGCTGCGGGGGCTGACCACCGGACAGGAACGCCACCCCCGCGAGATCCCCTGGCCACGCGCGCAGCACCTCGACGGTGGCAGCGGCAACGTCTTCGGGTGTCGCCGGGTGGGGATTATCCGAACCCTCGGTGACCATGTTGGGCTTGAGCACGATGCCCGCGAGGTCGACGTTGAACAGGGCCAGATGCTCGCGCACCGTCTGGTGAACGGCCGCAGTGACCTCGGCGCATTGGCCGATACCGTGGGCGCCTGCCGTCAGCACCTCGGGCTCGACGATCGGGACCAGGCCGGCCTCCTGGCATGCGGCCGCGTAGCGAGCCAGCGCATTGGCGTTGGCCACGATCGCACCAAGGCTGGGCGTGTTGGCGGTGATCGTGAACACCGCACGCCACTTGGCAAACGCCGCACCGGTTTTGGCGTATTCGGACAGGCGGCCGGCCAGTCCGTCGAGGCCTTCGGTGATCGTCTCGTCGGGCAGGCCGGGGCAAGGCTTGGCGCCGGTGTCGACCTTGATACCGGGCAAAATGCCCAGTGCCCGGCACGCCTCGGGGAACGGGGTACCGTCCGCGAAGGCCTGGTTCAAGGTCTCGTCGCACAGGATGATGCCTGACACGCCGTTCGCCAGATCCGGTGCGGTCGCGAGTAATTCACGGTAGTCGCGGCGACTCAGCGCGGTGGGGTTGACGCCGGCACCTTCCAGTCGCGATGACATGGTGCCGATGCTTTCATCAGCGGCCAGGATGCCCTTGCCGAAGGTGGTCATCTGCTGGGCGATCTGTCGAGTCGTGGTCACGGTGTGCCTCCCTGGTTCCGGTTCTGGCGCGAGCAGACGCGAAAGCCCCCGACACGCCGGGTAATTGGGGACTTTTGCGTCTGTTCGGCGTTCGGGGCCACGGTAGGGACGGCCATCGGGCGCGGCCTCACCCAGGAGGTGGAGGGCTGGGGGGAGTTCCCAATACTGAAGTAAATGGTTAATGATTAGGGCAGAATTCTAGATAGACAGGTTCATTGTCGAACGGGCAGCATTCGGGGCATGACGGAGAGATGGAACGCGGGGGTCATCCCCTACGCAGAAATGGGTTACTGGCAACCGGACTATGTGCCGAAGGACTCCGATGTCCTGTGCGCCTTCCGGATCACCCCGCAGGACGGTGTGCCTCCCGAGGAGGCCGGCGCCGCGGTGGCGGGTGAATCCAGCACGGCCACCTGGACGGTGGTGTGGACCGACCGGCTCACGACATTCGAGCATTACCAGGCCAAGTGTTATCGGGTCGACGCGGTGCCGGGCACGCCCGGCCAGTGGATCGCCTGGATCGCGTACGATCTGGACCTGTTCGAGGAGGGCTCGATCGCCAACCTCACCAGCTCGATCATCGGCAACGTCTTCGGCTTCAAACCGCTCAAGGCCCTGCGGCTGGAAGACATGCGGATCCCCACCCAGTACGTCAAGACCTTCCAGGGTCCCGCACACGGAATCGTCATGGAGCGGGAGCATCTGGGCAAGTTCGGCCGCCCGCTGCTGGGTGCCACCACCAAGCCGAAGCTCGGCCTGTCGGCGCGCAACTACGGCCGCGTGGTCTATGAGGCCCTGCGCGGCGGACTCGACTTCACCAAGGACGACGAGAACATCAACTCCCAGCCTTTCATGCGCTGGCGAGACCGGTTCTTGTACTGCATGGAGGCGGTCAACCGTGCACAGGCGGCGACCGGGGAGATCAAGGGTCACTACCTCAACATCACCGCCGGGACCATGGAGGAGATGTACGAGCGCGCGGATTTCGCCGCCGAGCTGGGATCGGCCATCGTGATGATCGACCTGACCATCGGCTACACCGCGATCCAATCGATGGCCAAGTGGGCCCGCAACAACAGCGTGATTCTGCACCTGCACCGCGCAGGCCACGGCACCTACACCCGGCAGAAGACCCACGGCGTGAGTTTTCGGGTGATCTCGAAGTGGATGCGGCTGGCCGGTGTCGACCACATTCACGCCGGCACCGTCGTGGGCAAGCTGGAAGGCGACCCCAACACGACCGCCGGGTTCTACGACACCCTGCGCCTGGACCACGTCGACGCCGACCCCGTCAAAGGCCTGTTCTTCGACCAAGACTGGGCGTCGATGCCGGGGGTCATGCCCGTGGCATCCGGTGGTATCCATGCCGGCCAGATGCACCAGCTGATCCACTACCTCGGCGAGGATGTGGTGCTGCAATTCGGCGGCGGCACGATCGGGCATCCGATGGGTATCGCGGCCGGCGCCGAGGCCAACCGGGTTGCGTTGGAGGCGATGATCAAGGCGCGCAACGAAGGTCGCGACTACTACAAAGAGGGTCCCGACATTCTGAAGAAGGCCGCGAGCCGCAATCGTGCGCTCGACACAGCGCTGGCGACCTGGGGCGACATCACCTTCAACTACGAATCCACCGACACCCCTGACGTCGTCGCTACGCCGACGAGCATCTGAGGAGATGAGCATGCGAATCACCCAGGGCACCTTCTCGTATCTGCCCGACTTCACCGATGAGGAGATCACCGCGCAGATCGACTACGCGCTCAGTCATGGCTGGCCGCTGTCGGTGGAGTTCACCGACGATCCGCACCCGCGCAACATCTATTGGGAGATGTGGGGACTGCCGATGTTCGACCTGATGGATGCCGCGGGAGTCTTGTTGGAAGTCAACGCGTGTCGGGCGGCCTACCCCAACCACTACATCCGGCTCAACGCTTACGATGCCAGCCTCGGCAGGCAGACCACCGCGCTGTCGTTCATCGTGAACCGGCCGCCGGATGAGCCCGGATTCCGGCTGGACCGGGCCGAGCAGGCAAACCGCACGATCGGTTACACCACCCACGCCTACGCCACCGATCGCCCGGCCGGCCTGCGGTACCCCGGCGAGTGAGGCGACGGTGACCACGGCCGCCAATCCACGGGTGTCGTTCGGATTCCGATCCGAGGAGACCGCACCCGAGGTGCTGTCGGCCGATGCCGTCGTGGATCTTGGTGCAGCCCGCCAGGATTCGGGTATCGACGATGTTCTTGACCGGCTCGATGTCGAGCTGGTGGGCCTCGAGCCGGTCAAGACCCGCATCGCCGAGATCGCTGCCCTGCTGCTGGTCGACAGGATGCGGGCGCGGTTCGGTATCGACGCTGTTCAACCCACACTGCATATGTGCTTCACCGGAAATCCGGGCACTGGCAAGACGACGGTGGCGCTGCGGATGGCCGACCTGCTGCACCGGCTTGGCTACCTTCGGCGCGGCCATCTGGTCAGCGTGACCCGGGATGACCTGGTGGGGGAGTACGTCGGGCATACCGCGCCCAAGACCAAGGACGTGATCAAACGCGCGATGGGCGGTGTGCTGTTCATCGACGAGGCCTACTACCTGTACAAGGTTGAGAACGAGCGTGATTACGGCTCCGAGGCGATCGAGATCCTGCTGCAGGTCATGGAGAACAATCGCGACGATCTCGTGGTCATTCTGGCCGGCTATGCCGACAAGATGGACCAGTTCTTCTCGGCCAACCCCGGTATGCAGAGCCGAATCGCCCATCACATCTCGTTCCCGGATTACACCGTCGCCGAGCTGGGGGAGATCGCGGCATTGATGAGCGATGCCATGGGTTATCGCTTCTCCGAAGAGGCCGCAGCGGTATTCGGCGATTACCTGCGCCGTCGGGTGGACCAGCCCTGGTTCGCCAACGCCCGCAGTGTGCGTAATGCGCTCGAACGGGCGCGGCTTCGACACGCGCGGCGGCTGTTGGCCGAGCCCGGCATGGTCGGCCTGGCAGAGTTGTCGACGATCGAGCCCGCGGATCTGTTGAGCAGCCGGGTGTTCGACGATGGGGAGAGTGAGGCGCCGCGATGACGACGAAGGCCAGGCTGCGTGCACTTGTCGAGCTTGCCGACACGGGATCGGTGCGTGGTGCCGCCGAGCGATTGGTGGTGACGGAATCGTCGATCTCGTCGGCGGTGCGTGCGCTGTCGGAAGAGATCGGTATCGCGCTGATCGACCGAAACGGCAGAGGCGTCAAACTGACTGCTGCCGGGCAACGCTACGTCGAGTACGCCCGCCGCATCCTCGGGCTGCATGACGAGGCCATTCTGGCCGCCCGCGGGGAGGCCGACCCGGAGAACGGGTCGGTGCGGTTGGCCGCGGTCACGACGGCCGGTGAACTGCTGATCCCCGCGGCCCTGGCGTCGTTTCGGGCCAAGTACCCAGGCGTGGTGCTGCACTTGGAGGTGGCCTCCCGCAATGCGGTGTGGCCGATGTTGGCCCGCCACGAGGTCGACCTTGTGGTGGCCGGCCGCCCGCCTGATGACCTGCGTAAGAAGGCCAGAGTGCGTGCCGCGAGTCCCAACACGCTGATCGTCGTCGGGCCCCCCTCTGCAGCAGCCGATTTCGAACCCGCGGCGGCGACGTGGCTGCTGCGCGAGCCGGGTTCAGGCACCCGTTCGGCCACGATGGCGTTGTTGGACGACCTCGACGTGAGTCCGCCGCTGCTCGTTCTCGGCTCGCACGGTGCGGTGGTCGCCGCTGCCGCTGCGGGCCTCGGGGTCACGTTGGTGTCTCAGCAGGCGGTGCAGACGCACCTGGACAGCGGTGACCTGGTGCAGATACCGGTGCCCGGCACACCGCTGAACCGGCCGTGGCATCTGGTCAGCCAGATCGCTCCGACGATGTCGACCGAGCTGTTGGTCAAGCACCTCGTCGGGCAGCGGGGGCTGGGCTGGCGTCCGATCAGTGGGGTCCGTAGCGCCGCGTCCTGACCGCTCGAATCACTCAGCGCCGCAAGGTCTCCGATGGCGCCTCACCCCAGCGCTTGCGGTATTCGACGGCAAAGCTCCCCAGGTGATGGAAACCCCAGCGTTCGGCGACCTGGGTGACAGTGACGCCGTCGGAGGGCAGTGCATCGGCGAGTTCCTCCTGCACGCGTTCCAGCCGGCGTTCCCGCACGAAGCTCATCGGGCTCATGCCCAGTTCCTCGCGAAATCCCTGCTGGATCGAGCGCACACTCATGTGCACCGCTTTGGCGATCGCATCCATCGTGATCCGCTCGGCAAGGTGGTCATCGACGTAGTTCATCGCGTTCTGGACCACGGCACGACGCTGATCCGACGGTGGCGGAGCGAGGAACTCCTCGTGATAGTTCGACGGCTGCAGTTGCAGCAGGCTGCTCATGACAAGTTCTTCCACCGCGCCGATACCCTGACCGCGCTGGATCAGCGAGCCCTCGTGAAACACCTCGGTATGGATCAGCTGCACCGCGGTGTGCCAACGCATTGCGGCTTCGGTTGCCAAATCGAACTCGGGATCGAAGACCAGCGGGCGCTTCAGACTGCGTCCGAGTAGGCGGGTCAGGTGCGCAACCATGGCGCGCTCCTCGACGCGGATGATCAGCTGTGGGGAGTCGTGGTCCAACGTCATTCGCAGCGAAACCCCGGGGCTGGTCACCGCCGACCGAATCGTGTTGGCTTCAAATGAATGTCCGCGATGCTCGACGAGCGCCCGCCCGTTCATCGGCATGTGGACCCCGAAGTACGGGCCGAGCATCGGGATGTCGATGGATGCCGCCACGTGTACGTCGAGATAGAGCATGCTCACGTTGCGCAGCCGCACGCCGTGCATCGTGGCAGCAAACCCGCTGATCTCGTCGGGACCGACGGTGAGGTTGAGCGGTCCGAGCGTCTTGGCGATCAGCCGGGAAGCCTCCGACACATCCTCGGTGTAGAAGATTTCGTTGTTAGCCAGTGCCGGCGGGACGCCGCGCGAGCGGACTTTGCGACG
The DNA here is from genome assembly GCA_004362315.1 of Mycobacterium sp. BK086. Lineage (GTDB taxonomy): Bacteria > Actinomycetota > Actinomycetes > Mycobacteriales > Mycobacteriaceae > Mycobacterium. The sequence continues at coordinate 1,020,662 of SNWL01000003.1, read as the reverse complement.
CACCGGGTTGCTGGTGCGACGGACGTCGATGTAGCCGAGACGGGTCAGTCGGGACATCAGCGCTGACCATGGCTTTTCCGGCCGAATAGTGAAGATTTGACTAAAGTATTCGCGGTGATCACGCAAGCCTCCAAGCACCCCAGCGCGCACCAACGCACTGAACTCTGCGTAATACTGACAGCTCCTGCGCGAAAGCGATAGGCATCGCGCAAATGCCCAGCTAGCTTGTGACGGAGGCCACATTGGCCGACGAAGACGCAACACGAGCGATCGGGAGGTTTGCATGACGGCAAACGGGCAGGCAGTCGCGGTTTCGCCCGCCGATCAGATCCGCGATCGGCTAGACGACCCAACGGTCGCCGCCGCGCTCAACACCCTGCTCGACCATGCCGATCTGCTGGCCGTGCTGGTCACCGGTTTGGACGGGTTCGTCCGTCGCGGCGATCTGATCACCGAGTCCCTGGCGTCCGCGGTCAACGACTTCAAGGGCGTATCGGTCTCCGGGGTGTTGCCGAGCGCCGAAGCGCTCAAGGACGTTGACGTGCAAGGTTTGATGCAAAGCCTTGCCACACTGTCGAATTCGCTGATCGCTGCGGCGCCGGCGCTCAACATGCTGCTGCCTCAGCTCGGGCAGGCGGTCACCGAGGGCAGCGCGGCGGCGGCCGCCGATCCAGGAGGGCCGAAGGGACTGTTCGGGTTCTGGAAGGTCACCAAAGACCCCGACGTGTCCCGAGGTCTGGGCTTCATGATCCAGATCGCCCGTGCCTTTGGCCGTCAGGTTGGCCAGTAGTGCCCCCCAATTGTCCGACTTACCGTCCCACAGTCGTTTCAGCCCAACGAATTTCGGCCGCGCCCTCGGCCGTCATCTGAGAGGAGTTCTTCCATGGCTTCCGTCCTCTGGTTTCAGGGAGGGGCATGTAGTGGCAACACCATGTCGTTCCTCAATGCCGAAGAGCCCAACGTCGTCGACCTGATCGTCGACTTCGGCCTGGACCTGATCTGGCATCCGTCGCTGGGCCTGGAGCTCGGCGCCAACGCGCAGAAGGTCTTCTGGGACTGCGCCAAAGGCGATCGTCCCCTGGACATCTTCGTCTTCGAAGGCAGCGTCATCGAAGCGCCGAACGGCACCGGCCGGATGGATATCTTCGCCGACCGGCCGATGAAGGACTGGGTCACCGATCTGGCCGGCGCCGCGCAGATCGTCGTCGCGATCGGTGACTGCGCCTGCTGGGGTGGGATCCCCGCGATGGAACCGAACCCCTCGGCCTCCACCGGCCTGCAATTCCACAAGCGGGACAAGGGCGGCTTTCTGGGCCCGGACTTCCGTTCCAAGATGGGACTACCGGTCATCAACATTCCGGGCTGCCCTGCTCACCCCGACTGGATCACCCAGATCATCGTCGCTCTGGCCACCGGTCGCGCCGGCGACATCGCCCTCGACGAGCTGCACCGACCCGAGACGTTCTTCAAGACGTTCACCCAAACCGGTTGCACCCGTGTGCAATTCTTTGAGTACAAGCAGTCCACCATGTCCTTCGGCGAAGGCACCCGCACCGGCTGCCTTTTCTACGAATTCGGCTGCCGCGGACCGATGACGCACTCGCCGTGCAACCGCATCCTGTGGAACCGGCAATCGTCCAAGACGCGTGCCGGCATGCCGTGCCTGGGCTGCACCGAGCCGGAGTTCCCGCACTTCGACCTCGCGCCCGGGACGCTGTTCAAGACCCAGAAAGTCGGCGGAATGATCCCGAAGGAAGTGCCGGAGGGATCCGATCACCTGACGTACATGGCACACGCGGCGGCGGCCCGCATCGCGGCGCCGCAGTGGTCCAAAGAAGACATGTTCGTCGTCTAGGCCGCCTGAAACCACCAGCCCTGGTTCAGCTCTCACCTTTTGGAGGACTTTCTCATGACCGCGCTCGACCTTTACGTCAGCCCACTGGGCCGTGTCGAGGGTGACCTCGACGTCCGGGTCACCATCGACGACGGCATCGTCACATCGGCCTGGACAGAGGCCGCGATGTTTCGCGGCTTCGAGATCATCCTGCGGGGCAAAGACCCGCAGTCCGGTCTCGTCGTGTGCCCCCGCATCTGCGGCATCTGTGGTGGCAGCCATCTGTACAAGTCGGCCTACGCCCTGGACACCGCGTGGCGCACCCACATGCCGCCGAACGCGACGTTGATCCGCAACATCGCGCAGGCTTGTGAAACGCTGCAGTCGATTCCGCGCTACTTCTACGCGTTGTTCGCCATCGACCTGACCAACAAGAACTACGCCAAGTCCAAACTCTACGACGAGGCGGTTCGCCGCTTCGCCCCGTACGTGGGCACCAGCTACCAGAAGGGTGTGGTGCTGTCCAACAAGCCGGTCGAGGTCTACGCGATCTTCGGCGGGCAGTGGCCGCATTCCAGTTTCATGGTGCCCGGTGGGGTGATGTGCGCGCCGACGCTGTCGGACGTGACGCGCTCGATCGCGATTCTCGAGCACTGGAAGGACAATTGGCTCGAGGGCGAGTGGCTGGGCTGCAGTATCGACCGCTGGCTGGAGAACAAGACCTGGGAAGACGTCCTCGCCTGGGTCGACGAGAACGAGTCGCAGTACAACAGCGACTGCGGCTTCTTCATCCGCTACTGCCTCGACATCGGTCTGGACAAGTACGGCCAAGGTGTGGGCAACTACATCGCCACCGGCACGTACTTCGACCCGACGCTGTACGAGAACCCCACCATCGACGGTCGCAACGCGGCCCTGATCGGCCGGGGTGGCATTTACGCACAGGGCCAGTGGCACGAGTTCGACCAGGCCAACGTCCGCGAGGACACCAGCCACTCCTTCTATCAGGGCAGCAAGCCGCTGCACCCGTTCGAGGGCGAGACCATCCCGGTCGATCCCGAAGAGGGCAGGAAGCAAGGCAAGTACAGCTGGGCCAAGTCGCCGCGCTACACGGTCGGCGATCTGGGCAACATTCCGCTGGAAGCCGGACCACTGGCACGCCGGATGGCTGCGGGCGGCCCCAACGCCGCACCGCACCAGGACAACGACCCGTTGTTCGTCGACATCATGAACAAGATTGGGCCGAGTGTCCTGACCCGGCAGCTGGCCCGCATGCACGAGGGCCCGAAGTACTACAAGTGGGTCAAGGGCTGGCTCGACCAGCTCGACCTCAAAGAGAGCTTCTACACCAAGCCCACCGAGTACGCCGAAGGCAAGGGTTTCGGCTCCACCGAGGCGGCTCGCGGTTCGCTCAGCGACTGGATCGTCCTGGAAGACAACAAGATCAAGAACTACCAGGTGATCACGCCGACGGCGTGGAACATCGGGCCCAGGGACGGCAACGAGGTTCTGGGCCCGATCGAGAAGGCGCTGGTCGGCTCGCCGATCGTCGATCCCGACGATCCCGTCGAACTCGGCCATGTGGCACGTAGCTTCGACTCCTGCCTGGTGTGCACCGTGCACGCCTATGACGGTAAGACCGGCAAGGAGCTGTCGAAGTTCGTCATTAACGGAATGGTGTGATCCCGGCGATCGAGCCTGGGGCGCACGACTCCCGCAGCAACCCAGGCGGTTCCGATGCCAGCACCCCTTCGCTGGACATCGGACCGCCTGGGTGTGCGGTCTTGGTGGTGGGCTGCGGTAACTTGCTGCGCGGCGACGACGGAGTCGGGCCGGTTCTGGTCCGGCACCTCTGGGAGCGCGGCGTGCCCACCGGGGCCCGTCTCGTCGACGGCGGCACCGCGGGCATGGACGTCGCGTTTCAGATGCGCGGCGCCGAGCGGGTGGTGATCGTGGACGCGTCCGCCACGGGTGCGCGGCCCGGGACCGTCTACCGCGTGCCCGGCGAGGAGCTGGCCGATCTGCCGCCACTGCAGGGCTTGCACACCCACTCTTTTCGGTGGGATCACGCAATCGCCTTTGCCCGTTGGGTGCTGGCCGATGCCTGCCCGAGCGATATCACCGTGTTCCTGATCGAGGCGGGTGGCGTCGAGTTGGGCGCCGACCTGTCGGAACCGGTGGAGGCCGGGATGGAGCAGGTGATCGACCTTCTCGAGCGGGACTATCTGGGCCCACTGCGGCCGCGGATCGGCGACGACATCTCGGTGCGATTCACCGACGACGGCTATGTGCGCCTCGATGCGGCGTTGGCGGCCAGCAGATTTCCTTCGGATGCCGTCGCGGCGATGGTACGCGAGGACGACCTCTGGTTGATCCCGCTGCGGGGTCCTCGCAGCGGCGGGTTGTTACTCAAACAGCGCAACCCGGCGGGCGACCGGTCCCTTCTGGTGCGCGAAGTACTCGCGGACCGTCCCGTCACCGGTGTTCATCAGGCATTCTGGGACGATGCACAGCAGGCTTTGCGGATTCCGCTGGGGTTGGCCCGGTGATCGTCATGTGTGAAGAGCCTCGGCCGAAGACCACGCCCCGCAGCGAGAGCTCCACCGACGAGGCATTGGATGTGCACACCGTCGTCGTCGAAGAGCGCGGGCGTTGGGCCGTCGACATCGTCGTGGTCTTCGCCGATGGAGTGGTGCGCAAGCGCATCGACACCCACAACACCAAAGCCCGTGCCGAACTGTCGGCTCGATTGATCAAACGCGCAGCCGAGCGCGATATCCGCGGACCCATCCACGGATGAGGGGAGAAGATTCGTGACCACACTCGCCAATACCGAACCGGTGGACACCGACGTGCTCGCGGTGCGGCCACAGCCGCTGGGGGCGTTTCCCCTTCCCCTGGGCTACATGCTGATTCCCGCTTCCGCGGACACCGAGGACGCCCGCGCTGCGCTGCTCGCCGGCAACATTCCGCAGTGGCCTGAGACGCTGCGGGCACACGAGCTGGCGCTGGCCGGCGACCGCGACGGTGCACTGGCGGCGCTGGATGGTGATGACCCGGTCAGCCGATACAACCGATTCGTCATGGATCCCGACGGCGACAACCCCGCCGAATTGCGGTCACTGTTGGGCGAATTCGGTGTACTGGTCGATGTCGTACTGTTCGCCGTCGGCCGCTCGGACGTCGCACCGGAGGTGGGTTCGGCCAGCGCCGAGCTCGCGGCCCTGGTGTTGTCGACTCAGGCCAGTAGCGCGTTCAACGACGGCGACGCGCCAGGTGCGACCGCGTTGCTTGATGAGGCGGCCGACGAAGCCGAGCGCGTGTCGAGGCCGCTGAGCGGGGTGCTGCTGGGTGCCGCGGCGTCGATCGCCGCCCACGGCGGCCACCCAGATGCCGTCCGGCGCTTCGAGACCGCACTGAAAGCCCTCGAGGGCGCTGACGGGCTGCGCATCTCCCGGGCTGAACTTCATCTGAACCTGGCCGGGCTGCTGCACGAACAGGCGCCGGACCGGCCCGAGCTGTTGGCAGCGGTTGTGCCGCACTACCATTCGGCCCTACAGCTGATCCTGCGCGAAGAAGCTCCACTGCTGTGGGCGTCGGCGCACGCGAACCTGGCGACGGCGTACCTCACGATGCCGATGACGGAGGCCTCCGGTCAGCTGCGGTTGGGCATCGCCGCACAGTCGTTGCGCTCGGCGCTCAAGGTGTACACCCGCGAGGACTATCCCGACCAGTGGGCCAGTGTGCAGCTCAACCTCGCGAATTCCTTGGTGTACACCCCGTCAAAACACCAGGCAGACAACCTGGTCGAGGCCGTAGAACTCTACGAGGCGGTCCTGGACGCCCGTGACCGTGACAGTGATCCGATGGGCCGGGCCAGGGTGCTGGCCAATCAGGGCAATGTGTTGGCACACCTGGGATCCTTCGACCACGCCAAAGCCAAGCTGTATGAAGCCCGGTTCCTGTTCGAGGAACTCGGCGACGACGAAGCCGTGCGGACGGTGCGCGGCATACTCGATGAGATCGCCCGGCAAATCGCCCTGGGCAGGACGGACGGCAGTGATGTCGACGACCACTGAAAGACCGGTCACCGAAGCCACTTTCGAAGACCTTGCCAAGCGCGTCGACGACGCCGTCACCGCGCTGGACGGGTTGGACCCCTCAGCGCGTGAGGTGGCCGAGGAACTGAAGGCGGCAATCGAGCAGATCCACCGGGCCGGATTGGTGACGATGGTGCGCCGGATGCGGTCCGACGACTCCGCCCGGGACGTGTTGTTCGAGTTGGTGGACGATCCGACTGTCCACCTGCTGCTCTCCTTGCACGGGATCGTGCGACCGGATCCCGTTACCCACGCGAACCAGGTGCTGGCTTCGGTACGTCCGCAATTGAACAGCCACGGTGGGGATGTGACGCTGGTGCGGGTCGAGGATGCCACGGCGTTCGTACGTCTCGAGGGGGCGTGCAACGGTTGCTCGATGTCGTCGGTGACGCTACGGAACCTCGTCGAAGAGGCACTGGTGCAAGAAGTCCCGGCGATCTCGGCTGTGGAGGTACTGCCGAACGAGCCCACGCCGACCCTGATTCCGATCGAGGCGTTGCGGATCGGCCTCGACCCCGCCGCTGAAGGGTGGGTCGAGGTCGGCCCCGCCGCAGCCTTGGCTGTCGACGAGCTCTCGCCGCTGAGCCTGACATCGGCCACCGGCGAGCGGGCAGAGGTCATCGTGGTCAACGCCGGCCAGCGGCTGTCGGCCTACCGCAACGAATGTGCGCACGAAGCCCTTCCATTGGACAACGCCGTGTTGGACATCGGTAGCAACACGCTGACTTGTCCCTGGCACGGATTCTGCTACGACGCGACATCGGGGGAGTGCCTCAGTGCGCCCGGCGCTCAGCTGGAACAGCTGCCGCTACGTGTCGACGACGGCGTCGTCTGGGTCCGTGTCGGCGGATGAGCCGATACACCGTCCGGCACAACATCAGCGGCCTGGGTACCCGCGCTGACGTCATTCCGGACATCGACCTCACCGATGGCTGGGCACCCGAGCTGTGGCTGGGTGCGCCCGCACCGGGTGGGCTGGCGTTGCCGCCGGCGAAACCGTCTATGGCGTGGATGTATTCGCCGCGCGGAGTGTTCATCGACGACCGGCATGTGGTGGTGGCCGATTCCGGTAACCATCGGGTCCTGATCTGGCACGGTATACCCGATTGCGATGAGCAACCTGCCGACGTGGTGCTTGGGCAGCCCAATGGTGAATCGGAAGGCCGCGCGGCCGGCGGCCGGGGTCCGGAGCGCGGGATGAATCTGCCGACCGGAGTATTGGTGCACAACGGCAGGCTGGTCGTCGCCGATGCCTGGCATCACCGGATTCTGGTCTGGAACACCGTGCCGCAGAGCAGTGACGTGGCGCCCGATCTTGTGCTCGGCCAGCCGGACGCAGTTTCGGTGACGGAAAACCGCGGCGGTGAGTGCTCGGCCTCGACGCTGTACTGGCCGTTCGGTGTCGGGATCACCGGTTCGATGTTTTGGGTGGCGGATACCGGCAATCGCCGGGTTCTCGGCTGGCGCAGCGGAATTCCTGACCCCGATCAGCCTGCCGATATCGTGCTCGGGCAGCCCGATGCCGCCGCGCGGGAGGAGAATCGAGGCGGCGCCGTCGGGCCGGCCACGTTCCGTTGGCCCCACGACATCACCGGTCGCGAGGATCTGCTTCTGGTGGCCGATGCCGGGGATCACCGGCTGTTGGGGTGGTCGCCGCCACCGGGTGCCGACCAGGATGCCGATTCGGTTCTCGGCCAGCCGGACTTCACCAGTGCATTGGAATGGCCCTATGGGCCGCATACGTCGGATCGTTTTCGGTTCCCGTACGCGGCATGCCTGGACGGTGAGCGCCTGGCGGTGGCCGACACCGCCAACAACCGGGTTCTGTTGTGGGACGGAATACCGGCGGATGGGCGCGGTGCCGATCATGTACTGGCCCAGCCGGATTTCAGTTCCAACGGCGAGAACCGCTGGACGTCGGTGCAACGCGACACATTGTGCTGGCCGTACGGGTTATCGCTGCGCGATGACCTGCTGGCGGTCTCGGATTCCGGCAACAACCGGGTGATGATCTGGCGGCGAACGTGAGACCACGAATCATCCAGGAAGACGGGCAGATCGGGTTCTACTGGGCGGCAGCGAGCGGTAGGCCGATCTCGTTGCAGGCCCTCGTCGCCGACGACGACGAACCAGACCGGTTGGTCGCCACCCACCTTGAAGCACTGGATGACGCGTTGATCATCGCGGCGGGCCGGTTCGGCGACATCCTGGGTGGCGGCCGACTGCCCGCTGACGCTGACGAGCGAGACGGGTTGTTCGAGCTTCACCGCACGCTCGACCGTTTGTGTTTCGAATACGCGGCGGCGCTGGAGCAGTCGGGCTTCAGCGCGGACCTACGGGCCGGCAAGATCATCGGGACTGCGGCCTTGTTCTCGATCCGGGCGCGTCTGCCGCTGGATCTGCTCGGGCCGGCACCGTTCGACGGCGAACTCGACGACCCGTCGATCGGAGTGGTCGGTGGCTTCGGTGAATTCCATCAGGTAGACCCGGACAAGCCGTGGAAGGGTGGCCGCTGGCTGGTGCGTACCGAAGCGGGCCAACGGTTTCCGCTGACCCTGGCGATGCTGTTCTTCGACAGCTCGGGGGTGAACAAGGACGCCGCCCGCAAGGAACATCGCGATGCATTGCAGGCGTTGGTCGCCGCCTCCCGCTCAGCGGACGCCGATCCGTTGACGGTGACCTGCGCGGTGGATTGGCTGCTCTACGACTGGCTGATGGCGCACCGCGAGAGCCCGGACAGCGCCGAGATCGTCTTTCCGAAGGGTTACGAAAGTGATGCGGCGCTGGTGGTTTCGGCGGCCGCCGCGTCGGTGGCGGCACGGGCAACCTTTGATCCTGGGCTGCTGGGCTTGATCGCGTGACCACCGTCGTCGATCCGGCTGAATTCTTCAGCGCGGACGCAATCCAGAATCCGTATCCGCTCTACGGCCGGCTGCGGGCGGCGGGGCCGGTGCATCAGGTCGGTGATTCGGGGTTCTATCTGGCGTCCACGTGGGCGTCGATCACCGATGTCACTGCGCGGCCGCAGGATTTCTCGTCAAACCTCACCGCGACGATGACCTACACCGCCGACGGCGGCGTGGCACCATTCACGATGGACGGGGTCGGGGGCGCGACGCATATCCTGGTGACCGCTGACGATCCGGTGCACTCCCTGCATCGCAAGCTGGTGCTTGCACAATTCACGGCGAAGCGTGTTGCGGGGCTTGGCCCGTTGATCGCCAACGTCTTCGAGCGGCAGTGGTCGGCCGGCCTTGCCGACGGTGGTATCGAGTGGATGGACACGGTGGCCAACCGGTTGCCGATGACGATTGTCGCGCGCCTCATCGGTGTTCCTGACGCCGACACCGACAGGCTGGCGCACTGGGGATATGCCACCACCCAATTGCTCGACGGCTTGATGTCGGCCGACGAACTGGCCGCGTCGATGACCGCTATCACCGAGCTCAGCGATTACATCGCCGAACATCTGAGGACTGCCATCGCAGATCCCCAGGACGATCTGATCGGTGAGCTCGCGAGGGCGTGCATTGAGGATCGGCTGAACCACTTCACCGCGCAGCTCATCCTGGTGTCACTGTTCAGCGCGGGCGGCGAGTCCACGGCGTCGCTGCTCGGGACGGCGGTGTCACTACTTGCGACCGAACCGGATCTTCAAGCGCAGCTGCGCGCTCATCCGGAGTTGTTGGGCGCCTTCATCGAAGAAACACTGCGGTTGGAGCCGCCTTTTCGGGCGCACTATCGCCACGTGGTGCGTGATACCGAACTCTGCGGTGTCACATTGCCCGCCGGCTCCCGGGTGCTGCTGCTGTGGGGAGCTGCCAACCGAGATCCCGAGCACATCGAGTCGCCGGATGAGTTTCGGCTCAACCGGCCGAAAACCAAGGGGCACCTCTCCTTTGGCAGGGGTGTCCACTTCTGTCTCGGGGCACCGCTGGCACGGCTGGAAGCGATGACAGTGCTAGGGCTCATGCTCGAACGCACCGCTTGGTTCGACGCGGTCGACGTCGGGCCCTGGTTGCCGAGTGTTCTCGCACGGCGACACGCGTATTTGCATCTCGCCGTGCACTGAATCGCGAAAGTTACTGGCGGGTATCGAATTTCACCCCCCGCCTCCCCATGCTTCTCCCCCCTATTGGGGGATACCTGTGCCGCGATGAGCGGTAGACATACCGCTACCGCTACCGCTTGGCGCCGTCGGCGCGCTGCGCGCCGCTACTGAAGAAGGAGGGCAGGGGATTGGGCCTGTATCTGCCCATCTTGGTGTTGGGGGTTATTGCCGCGGCGTTCGCGATCGTGTCGGTGGTGATCGCGTTGGTGATCGGTCCGCGGCGGTTCAACCGCGCCAAGCTCGAGGCGTATGAGTGTGGGATCGAGCCGGTGGCCGGGGAGCCGACCGGTCAGCGGTTCCCGATCAAGTACTACCTGACCGCGATGTTGTTCATCGTGTTCGACATCGAGATCGTGTTCCTCTATCCGTGGGCGGTTTCTTTTGATGCGTTGGGGACGTTCGCGCTGGTGGAGATGCTGATTTTCATGGGGACGGTATTCGTGGCGTACGGGTATGTGTGGCGCCGGGGTGGGCTGGAATGGGATTAGAAGAGCAGCTGCCGGGCGGCATCTTGCTGTCGACGGTGGAGAAGGTGGCCGGGTTCGTCCGTAAGGGGTCGCTGTGGCCGGCGACGTTCGGGTTGGCGTGTTGTGCGATCGAGATGATGGCAACGGCTTCGCCGCGGTTTGATATCGCCCGGTTTGGGATGGAGCGGTTTTCGGCCACGCCGCGGCAGGCGGATCTGATGATCGTGGCCGGGCGGGTGAGCCAGAAGATGGCCCCAGTGTTGCGGCAGGTGTATGACCAGATGGCCGAGCCGAAGTGGGTGCTGGCGATGGGGGTGTGTGCCTCCAGTGGGGGGATGTTCAACAACTACGCGGTGGTTCAGGGTGTGGATCATGTGGTGCCGGTGGATATTTATCTGCCGGGTTGTCCGCCGCGTCCGGAGATGTTGTTGAACGCGATTCTGGCTCTGCACGCCAAGATCGCCGAGATGCCGTTGGGGGTGCATCGCGCTGAGGCCATCGCGGCGGCTGAACAAGCCGCACTGGCTGCCCCCACCACCCTGGAACTCAAGGGACTGCTGCGGTGAGCGGCGATGTCTCGGGATACGGTCGACTGGTTCGTCGTAAGCCCGGGTGGGACAGCACACCCCGCCCGTATGGCGGCTATTTCGACGACATCGTCGACGAACTCGCGCTCACCCTCGGCGACGAGTTCAGCTATGCGGTGGAACGTGTTGTCGTCCAGGCCGGGCAGCTCACGCTGCACGTGGCGCGTCGGATGCTTCTCGTGGTCGCACGCGCCTTGCGAGATGCGCCGGCGTTGCGGTTCGAATTGTGTTGTGGTGTATCGGGTGTGCATTATCCGGATGACAGTGGTCGTGAGTTGCATGCGTTTTATCCGTTGATGTCGATCACGCATAACCGGCGGGTGCAGGTCGAGGTGGCGTGCCCGGATGCCGATCCGCATGTGCCGTCGTTGCTTTCGGTGTATCCGACGGTTGACTGGCATGAGCGGGAGACCTACGACTTCTTCGGGATCGTGTTCGACGGTCATCCGGGTTTGACGCGTATCGAGATGCCGGATGACTGGGTGGGCCACCCGCAGCGCAAGGACTACCCGCTGGGCGGCGTCCCCGTTGAGTATCACGGCGCACGTGTCGCGCCCCCAGATGAGCGGAGGTCGTATCGCTGATGGTCGAAGCGACGTTCACGGTCAATGGAAGCGATTGGGATGCCATCACTTCCGCGGCGGTCGAAGACCGCGCAGAGCGCCTTGTGGTGAATATGGGTCCGCAGCATCCCTCGACCCATGGGGTGTTGCGGTTGATCTTGGAGATCGAGGGTGAGACGGTCACCGAGGCGCGGTGCGGTATCGGTTATTTGCATACCGGGATCGAGAAGAATCTGGAGTACCGCACCTGGACGCAGGGTGTGACGTTCGTGACGCGGATGGACTACCTCTCGCCGTTTTTCAATGAGACCGCGTATTGCCTTGGTGTGGAACGGCTTCTGGACATCACCGACGACATCCCGGTGCGCGCCAGTGTGGTGCGGGTGATGTTGATGGAACTCAACCGCATCTCCAGCCATCTGGTGGCACTGGCCACCGGCGGCATGGAGCTGGGCGCGATGACGCCAATGTTCTTCGGCTTCCGGGAACGCGAGTTGATTCTCAATGTGTTCGAGGCGATCACCGGGTTACGGATGAACAACGCCTACATCCGCCCCGGCGGGCTGGCGACCGACCTCCCCGACGACGGACCCCAACGCGTCGCGGACTTGCTCAAGATTCTGCCGGGCCGGTTACGCGAACTCGAAGACCTGTTGACCGAAAGCTACATCTGGAAGGCCCGCACCCAAGGGATCGGCTATCTGGATCTGACCGGCTGCATGGCTTTGGGCATCACCGGCCCGGTGCTGCGCTCCACCGGCCTGCCCCACGACCTGCGCAAGACCCAACCCTATTGCGGCTATGAGACCTACGACTTCGACGTTGTCACCGCCACCGGCGCGGACTGCTACGGCCGCTATCTGATCCGGGTCGGCGAAATGCACCAATCACTGAAGATCGTCGAACAATGCTTGGAGCGGCTGGAGCCCGGCCCGGTGATGATCAGCGACAAGAAGCTGGCCTGGCCCGCCGACCTCCAGTTAGGCCCCGACGGGTTGGGGAACAGCCCGGCCCATATCGCCAAGATCATGGGCACCTCGATGGAAGGCCTGATCCACCACTTCAAACTGGTCACCGAGGGCATCCGGGTGCCCGCCGGGCAGGTGTACACCGCGGTGGAATCCCCGCGCGGCGAGTTGGGCGTGCACATGGTCTCCGATGGTGGCACCCGCCCCTATCGGGTGCACTACCGCGACCCGTCGTTCACCAATCTGCAAGCGGTGGCCGCGATGTCGGAAGGCGGCATGGTCGCCGACGTCATCGCCGCCGTCGCCAGTATTGATCCGGTCATGGGAGGTGTCGACCGATGAATCCCATCGACCTCGTGCTCGGGCCGCGGCCCGAGGAACCCGGCCCCCCCATCAGCGGACCCACCAGCTATCCGGCGGACACCGAACAACGGCTGGCCGGCGATGCCGCCACCATCATCGCCCGCTACCCCCAAGCCCGCTCCGCCTTGCTGCCCTTGTTGCATCTGGTGCAATCCGAAGACGGGTATGTCACCACCGCCGGAATCGGTTTCTGCGCCCGTCAACTCGATCTGACCGAGGCGGAGGTCGCTGCGGTGGCCACCTTCTACTCCATGTACCGCCGCACCCCCACCGGGAAGTACCTGGTCGGGGTGTGCACCAACACCCTGTGCGCCATCATGGGCGGCGACGCCATCCTGGACACCCTGCAAACCGATCTCGGTGTCCACGCTGGGGACACCACCGCCGACGGTGCCATCACCCTCGAGCACATCGAATGCAACGCCGCCTGCGACTACGCCCCCGTCATCATGGTCAACTGGGAATTCTTCGACAACCAAACACCCTCCACCGCACGCGAACTCATCGAACACATCCGCGCCGGCCACACACCACACGCCACCCGCGGCTCACAAGTCTGCTCCTTCCGCGACACCGCACGAACCCTGGCGGGGCTCGCTCCCACCGCTGAGGAAGAGGTCTGAGATGACGTTTGACCGTGTGCTGACGCGTCATTGGAATGACCCGCAGTCCTGGACCCTGGCCAACTATCTGCGCCACGATGGCTACCAAGCCCTCGCCAAGGCACTGACGATGACACCCGTCGAGGTCATCGACGCCGTCAAGGAGTCCGGACTGCGCGGACGGGGCGGTGCGGGTTTCCCGACCGGGGCCAAGTGGTCGTTCATCCCGCAGGACGATGCCAAGCCGCATTATCTGGTGGTGAATGCCGACGAGTCGGAACCCGGTACGTGTAAAGACGTTCCACTGATGTACGCCACACCCCATTCGCTGGTCGAGGGTGCGATCATCGCGGCGTATGCGATCCGGGCCCGGCACGCCTTCATCTATGTCCGTGGTGAGGTGGTGCCGGTATTGCGCCGTCTGCAGGTCGCGGTGGCCGAGGCCTACGAGGCGGGTTATCTCGGCACAAACATCCAGGGCTCGGGCTTCGATCTGGAGTTGATCGTGCACGCCGGGGCCGGGGCCTACATCTGCGGTGAGGAGACCGCCCTGCTTGACTCGCTGGAAGGCCGGCGCGGCCAGCCCCGGCTGCGCCCACCATTTCCCGCGGAGGCCGGGCTGTATGCCTGCCCGACCGTCGTCAACAATGTCGAATCGATCGCCACGGTGCCGCCGATACTGCTCAACGGGGTCGGCTGGTTCACCTCGATGGGCACCGAGAGGTCACCGGGCTGCACCATCTACTCGTTGTCCGGGCATGTGACGAAACCCGGGCAGTACGAGGCACCGCTGGGGATCACGTTGCGTGAGTTATTGGATCGCGCGGGCGGGGTGCGGGCCGGGCACGAGCTGAAGTTCTGGACTCCCGGCGGATCGTCGACCCCGTTGCTGACTGCCGAACACCTGGACGTGCCACTGGATTACGAAGGCATGGCCTCGGTCGGGTCGATGCTGGGCACCAAGGCGCTGCAGATCTTCGACGAGACCACCTGTGTGGTACGGGCAGTGCGGCGCTGGACCGAGTTCTACGCCCATGAGTCGTGCGGCAAGTGCACACCCTGCCGCGAAGGAACGTACTGGCTCAGCCAGATCTATGCCGACCTCGAGAGCGGCTGGTCAACGTACGCGGATCTGCACAATCTTCTCGACATCGCCGACACGCTCAACGGAAAGTCGTTCTGCGCGTTGGGGGATGGTGCGGCCTCACCGGTGATCTCGTCGATCAAGCACTTTCGCGGCGAGTACGAAGATCATCTCAGTAGTGGCTGCCCGTTCGATCCACGAGCCGCCATGCTCTCGTCAGCAGGGGTGGGAGCGTGATGACGCAGACCTCGGATACCGATACGCACGACGCCCCCCCCGTGGAGATGGTCACCGTCAGCATCGACGGTGTCGAGGTCGCGGTTCCCAAGGGCACGTTGGTGATTCGGGCTGCGGAGTTGATGGGTGTGCTGATCCCGCGGTTCTGCGATCATCCGCTGCTGGAGCCGGTGGGCGCGTGCCGGCAATGCCTGGTGGAGGTGGAGGGCCAGCGCAAGCCGATGGCCAGCTGCACCACCACGGTGTCTGAGGGCATGGTGGTGCGCACCCAGTACACCTCGGAGGCCGCCGACAAGGCTCAGCACGGGGTGATGGAACTGCTGTTGATCAACCATCCGCTGGACTGCCCGGTGTGCGACAAGGGCGGGGAGTGCCCGCTGCAGAACCAGGCGATGAGCAGTGGACGTGCGGAGAGCCGTTTCGACAAGGCGAAGCGGACGTATCCCAAGCCGATCAACCTGTCCACCGAGGTGTTGCTGGACCGGGAACGCTGCGTGTTGTGTGCCCGCTGCACACGGTTTTCCGAGCAGATCGCCGGTGATCCGTTCATCTCGCTGCTGGAGCGCGGTGCGCTGCAGCAGGTGGGCATCGCTCCGGGTGAGCCGTTCGATTCCTACTTCAGCGGTAACACGGTGCAGATCTGCCCGGTGGGGGCGTTGACGGGCGCCGCCTACCGGTTCCGTGCGCGCCCCTTCGATCTGGTGTCCAGTCCCAGCGTGTGTGAGCATTGCGCCTCGGGTTGCACCCAGCGCACCGATCATCGCCGCGGCGTGGTGCTGCGCCGGCTCGCCGGTGACGACCCGGAAGTCAACGAGGAGTGGAACTGCGACAAGGGCCGGTGGGCCTTCACCTACACCCGGGTCGGCGACCGCATCACCACCCCGTTGATCCGCGAGGCGGGACAGCTCCGCCCGGCGGCGTGGTCGGAAGCCCTCGAGGCTGCTGCCCGCGGTCTCGCCGCGGCCGCCGACGGGGCGGCCGTGCTGGTGGGTGGCCGGGTGAGCGTCGAGGATGCGTATGCGTACGCCAAGTTCGCCCGGGTTGCATTGGGCACCAACGATATCGACTTCCGTTCCCGACCACACTCGGTGGAGGAGCAGGAATTCCTGGCCGCGGCGGTGGCCGGCCGCCGTGAGGTGAGCCACGCCGATCTGCAGAACGCCCCGGTGGTGGTGCTCGTCGGGTTCGAACCCGAGGACGAGTCGCCGATCGTGTTCCTGCGGCTGCGCAAGGCGGTGCGCAAACACGGCCTGAAGGTGGTGACGATCGCGCCGTTCGCCTCGTCGGGATCGGTGAAGCTGGCCGCCCGAGTGGTGGCCACCGAACCCGGCCAGGAGGCGGTCGCGCTTGACTGCCTGACCAGTGAACTATCACCGGACGCGATCATCCTTGCCGGCGAGCGGTTGGCCACCAGCCGTGGCGCGTTGTCGGCCGCGGCACGGTTGGCTCAGCGGACCGGTGCCCGGCTGGCCTGGATTCCCCGCCGCGCCGGCGACCGCGGCGCCGTCGATACCGGCTGCCTACCCAACCTGCTGCCGGGCGGGCGGCCGGTGCAGCATGGCCGCGCTCGTGAGCAGGTCGAACGGATCTGGGGAACAACGGGTTTGCCGGCAAGCGCCGGCCTGAATCTCGGTGAGATGGTCACGCTGGGGGTTGGTGCCCTGCTGATCGGCGGCGTGGATCCGGCCGACCTGCCCGATCCGGAGGGTGCACTCGCAGCGATCGAGTCTGCCGGATTTGTCGTGAGTCTGGAGGTCCGCCAGAGCTCGGTGACGGACCGCGCCGATGTCGTGTTCCCGGTCGCGCCGGTTGCCGAGAAGACGGGTTCGTTCGTGAACTGGGAGGGCCGCGTTCGGCCTTTCGAGACGGCCGTCTCTACCGGCGACGGTTCCGATCATCGGATTCTGCACAACCTCGCGGCCGCGATGGGAGTCGACCTCGGCACCCCCGACGCCACGACGGTTCGGGCGGAGATCGCTCGGCTCGGCAGCTGGGACGGGACGCGTTCGCCGTTGGCCGACTACTTGCCGACGCCACCTGCAGAGCTCGCCCCGGGTGAGGCGGTGTTGGCCGGCTGGCGAGTGTTGTTGGACGACGGCCGATTACAGGATGGGGAACCGTACCTGGCGGGTACGGCGCGACCGGTGGTGGTGCGGTTGTCGGCGGCGACGGCGGCCGGGATCGGCGCGGCCGACGGGGATGTGGTTGCGGTGTCGACCGGCCGGGGTGCGATCCGGGTGCCCTTGGTGGTCACCGAGATGCCCGACGGGGTGGTGTGGTTGCCGTTGAAGTCGCCGGGCAGTGCGGTGCACGAGGCGTTGGGCGTTACGACGGGTGCGGTCGTGTGCATTGAGCGGGAGGCGGGCGCATGAGCTATCCGGATATGACGGTGTTCGGCCAGGATCCGTGGTGGCTGATGGTTGCCAAGGCCGTGGCGGTGTTTGTGTTCTTGATGTTGACGGTGTTGGTGGCAATCCTGCTGGAGCGCAAGATCCTGGGCCGTATGCAGATGCGGTACGGCCCCAACCGGGTCGGCCCGTTCGGGATCCTGCAGTCGCTGGCCGACGGCATCAAACTCGCGCTGAAAGAGGGTTTGACGCCGGCCGGGGTGGACAAGCCGATTTATTTGATGGCGCCGGTGATTTCGGTGATCCCGGCGTTTCTGGCGTTCGCGGTGATCCCGCTGGGCCCGGTGGTCTCGGTGTTCGGGCATGCAACGCCGTTGCAGCTCACTGATCTTCCGGTCGCGGTGCTCTACATCCTGGCGGTCACCAGCATCGGGGTGTACGGAATCGTGCTGGCCGGCTGGTCCTCGGGCTCCACCTACCCGTTGCTGGGTGGACTGCGCTCGAGTGCGCAGGTGATCTCCTATGAGATCGCGATGGCGCTGTCGTTCGCGGCGGTGTTCCTCTACGCGGGCACCATGTCCACGTCGGGCATCGTGGCCGCCCAGGAACACACCTGGTACGTCTTTCTGCTGCTGCCCTCGTTCGCGGTGTATGTCACCTCGATGGTCGGGGAAACTAACCGGGCCCCGTTCGATCTGCCCGAGGCCGAAGGCGAACTGGTGGGCGGCTTCCACACCGAATACTCCTCGCTGAAGTTCGCGATGTTCATGCTCGCCGAGTACGTCAACATGACCACCGTTTCCGCCCTGGCCACCACCCTGTTCCTCGGCGGCTGGCACGCACCGTGGCCGATCAGCCTGATCGAGGGCGCCAACACCGGGTGGTGGCCGCTGATCTGGTTCGTGGCCAAGGTATGGACATTCCTGTTCGTGTTCATGTGGCTACGCGCCACCCTGCCAAGATTGCGCTACGACCAATTCATGGCACTGGGCTGGAAACTACTCATCCCGATCTCGCTGGTCTGGATCATGATCGTGGCCGTCCTGCACGCGGTCGGCCACATCGGCATCATCCCCAACCTCATCGCCGCGGCAGCACTGGTGGCCTTGGTCCTTGGCATTTGGCGCTTCGCCCGACGCGCGCGATCGCATGAAACACCCGTGACGACAACCGAGTTCGACCCGATGGCCGGCGGATTTCCCGTGCCGCCCCTTCCCGGCCAGCGGGTCCCCGCTGCCTGGCCGGCCCTGACATATGGAGTGCCGATGCGCAACGGAAAGCATGTACACGACCGAGTGGCCGTCGCGCCGTGGGGGAGTGGCGATGCCTGAGTTCTTTGATGCGGTCAAGGGTTTCGGCGTGACGTTCGGGACGATGTTCAAACGTCCGATCACCGAGGAGTATCCGGAGAAGCCCGGCCCGGTCGCGCCGCGGTATCACGGCCGCCATCAGCTCAACCGCTACCCCGACGGGCTGGAGAAGTGCATCGGCTGCGAGCTGTGCGCGTGGGCCTGTCCCGCCGATGCCATCTACGTCGAAGGCGCGGACAACACCGAGGGCGAACGCTTTTCGCCGGGCGAACGCTATGGGCGGGTCTACCAGATCAACTATCTGCGCTGCATCGGCTGCGGACTGTGCATCGAGGCCTGCCCCACCCGCGCACTGACCATGACCAACGTCTACGAAATGGCCGACGACAACCGCTCAGACCTCATCTACGGCAAGGACAAACTGCTGGCACCCCTGCAACCCGGCATGCAACCACCGCCACACGCCATGGCCCCGGGAACCACCGACGACGACTACTACCTCGGCAATGTGAAGGGGGCTGAGCGATGAGTGCTCTGGTGTTCTGGGTTCTCGCGCCGCTCACTCTGGTGGCCGCCATTGGAGTGGTCGCGAGTCGAAAAGCCGTGTATTCCGCCATGTTTCTCGGTGCGGCGATGATCAGCCTTGCCGTGCTGTACGTCGCGCAGGATGCACTGTTCCTCGGTGTGGTGCAGATCGTGGTCTATACCGGCGCGGTGATGATGCTGTTCCTGTTCGTGCTCATGCTGATCGGAGTCGACTCGGCCGACTCGCTGATCGAGACGCTGCGCGGGCAGCGGTTGGCCGCGGTGTTGACCGGATTGGGGTTCGGCATTCTGCTGATCGCGGCGATCGGCAGTGTGGCGACATCGGACGTCGTCGGGTTGGTCGAGGCCAACGCCGGCGGCAACGTGCAGGGCCTAGCGACGTTGATCTTCACCCGGAATCTGTGGGCGTTCGAGTTGACCAGTGCGCTGTTGATCACCGCGGCGCTGGGTGCGATGGTGCTGGCCCACCGGGAACGTTTCGAGCGGCGAAAGACTCAGCGCGAGTTGGTCGTCGAACGCTTCGAGACCGGGGCCCGCGCCACCCCGCTGCCCAACCCCGGGGTGTACGCGCTTCGCAATGCGGTCGACACCCCAGCTCGGTTGCCGGACGGAAGTGACTGCGCGCTGTCGGTGAGCAGGACGCTGACCCGTGACGGCACGGTCCTGACCCTGCTGGTTGCGCACGATCACGGAGACGATGACGCACTGAATCGGGAAGTGAGCCAATGAATCCTGACAATTATCTGTACTTGTCGGCGTTGTTGTTCACGATCGGTGCCGCGGGGGTGTTGTTGCGGCGCAACGCCATCGTGATGTTCATGTGCGTGGAGCTGATGTTGAACGCCTGCAACCTGGCGTTCGTGACGTTCTCGCGCATGCACGGCCATCTGGACGGTCAGGTGGTGGCCTTTTTCACGATGGTGGTGGCCGCCTGCGAGGTGGTCGTCGGCCTGGCGATCATCATGACCATCTTCCGCACCCGACGCTCCGCCAACGTCGACGACGCTCACCTGCTGCGGCACTGATGCAGACCTTGGTGTGGTTGACCATCGCCCTGCCGTTGGCCGGGGCGGTGATCCTGCTGCTGGGCGGCAAAGCCACCAACACGTGGGGACACCTACTCGGGTGCGCCACCGTGATCGGCGCCTTCGCCTGCGGCGCCGTGCTGTTCACCCACCTGCTGGGCCTGCCGGGCGAGGACCGGGTCGTGCACGAGGTGGGCTTCTCCTGGGTCCCCGTCGGCGTGCTGACAGTCGACTTCGGCCTGCAACTCGACGCCCTGTCCATGTGTTTCGTCCTGCTCATCACCGGCGTCGGATCCTTGATCCACGTGTATTCGATCGGCTACATGAAAACCGATCCCGGCCGCCGCCGGTTTTTCGCCTACCTCAACCTGTTCGTCGCCGCGATGCTGCTGCTCGTGTTGGCCGACAACTACCTCGGCCTCTACATGGGCTGGGAGGGGGTCGGTCTGGCCTCCTACCTGCTGATCGGATTCTGGTCGCACAAACCCAGCGCCGCGACCGCCGCCAAGAAAGCATTCATCGTCAACCGGGTCGGCGACATGGGCCTGGCCATCGCACTGATGGTGCTGTTCGCCACCCTCGGCTCGGTCACCTACAGCACCGTGTTCGCCGCAGTGCCGCAGATGACATCAGGAGTGCTGACCGCCATCGGGCTGCTCCTACTGCTCGGCGCCTGCGGCAAGAGCGCCCAAGTCCCCTTGCAGTCCTGGCTCGGCGACGCGATGGAAGGCCCCACCCCCGTCAGTGCTTTGATCCACGCCGCCACCATGGTCACCGCCGGTGTCTACCTCATCGTGCGGTCCGGTCCGATCTTCACCGCCGCCCCCGCCGCCCAGACCGCCGTCGTCACCGTGGGTGCGGTCACCCTGTTGTTCGGGGCGATCATCGGCTGCGCCAAGGACGACATCAAGAAGGCCCTCGCGGCGTCGACCATGTCCCAGATCGGCTACATGGTTTTGGCCGCCGGACTCGGGCCGGCCGGCTACGCGGTGGCGATCATGCACCTGCTGACGCACGGCTTCTTCAAGGCCGGCCTGTTCCTCGGTGCCGGTTCGGTCATGCACGCCATGGACGACGAAACCGACATGCGGCGCTACGGCGGCCTACGCACCCTGCTGCCCATCACGTTCGTCACCTTCGGCCTGGGCTACCTGGCGATCATCGGCGTCCCGCCGTTCGCCGGGTACTTCTCCAAAGACGCCATCATCGAAACCGCCCTCAACAGCGGCGGAGCCAAGGGCTTCCTTCTGGGTGGGGCAGCACTCCTCGGTGCGGGCATCACCGCCTTCTACATGACCCGTGTCATGCTGCTGACCTTCTTCGGGCAGAAACGCTGGACACCCGACACCCACCCCCACGAATCCCCCGCAAGCATGACCGCACCCATGATCGTGCTGGCCGTCGGCTCCGTCGGCGCCGGTGCGCTACTCGCCATCGGCAACACCCTCGAGCACTGGCTCGAACCCGTCGTCGGCAGCCACGAAACCCACCACCTCATCCCCGCCTGGATCACCACCCTCGCCGCACTCGGCGTCGTCGCCATCGGCATCGCCGTCGCAGTCCGGATGTATGTCGTCCGTACTGTCAACCCGGTTGCCTCCGAATGGGTTTCGCCCGCGACGATCGCCGCGCGCAACGACCTCTACGGCGACGCGATCAACGAGGCTGCGTTCATGCGGCCCGGCCAGGCGCTGACCGCGGGGCTCCTCGCTGCCGAACGGCGCGCGATCGACGGGGCAGTGGAGGGCATTGCCGCCGTGGTGGCGATGGCGTCACACTCTGTGCGCCGCTTCCAAACCGGATTCGCTCGTTCCTATGCGTTGTCGATCTTCCTGGGTGCCACGGTGGTGGTTGCGATGCTGGTGATGGTGAGGCTGTGATGGATCAGATTCCCTGGCTGACCCTGCTGTGGGTGGTTCCGCTCCTCGGCGCAGGACTGGTCGCGATCGTCCCGGCACAGGCCGGCCGGTCGGCGAAGTTCACCGGCCTCGGCATCGCGGTCGGCGTGCTTGTCATCACCGTCGTGATCGCGGTGCGCTTCGACCCGGGTGGTGAGCGGTTCCAATTCGTCGAAAACCATCCGTGGATACCGTCATTCGGCACCGGCTACATCCTCGGCCTCGACGGTATCGCGCTGGCACTCGTCGTGCTCACCGCCGTTCTGATGCCGCTCCTGATCGTTGCGGGGTGGAACGACGCCGAGGAGCGTTCCCGCTCGGTCAGCGCCTACATCGCGCTCACCCTGACCGTCGAAGCGATGGTGCTGCTGGCGCTGGTGGCCCTGGACATCTTGCTGTTCTTCGTCCTCTTCGAGGCGATGTTGATCCCGATGTACTTTCTGATCGGCGGCTTCGGCGGAGCCGGACGGTCCAAGGCCGCGCTGAAGTTTCTGGTGTACAGCCTCTGCGGTGGACTCGCGATGCTGGCCGCGGTCATCGGGCTGTACGTTCTCACCTCGCGCAGCGGAGCGTTCGGCGCGGGCACGTTCGACTTCCGCGTGATCGCCGACGCCGTCACCGCCGGTGCGTTCACTCTGAATCCTGCCGTCGGTCATGCCTTGTTCCTCGGGTTCCTGGTCGCGTTCGCGGTGAAAGCGCCGCTGTGGCCGTTTCACACGTGGCTTCCCGGGGCGGCCGCCGAGGCGACGCCGGCGTCGGCGGTGTTGATGATGGCGGTGATGGACAAGGTCGGCACGTTCGGGATGTTGCGCTACTGCCTGCCGTTGTTTCCCGACTCGGCAACCTATTTCCGGCCGGTGATCATCGCGCTGGCGGTGGTCGGGATCGTCTACGGCGCCGTCCTGGCCATCGGGCAGACCGACGTGATGCGGCTGATCGCCTACACCTCGATCAGTCACTTCGGCTTCATCATCCTGGGCATCTTCGTGATGACCAGCCAAGGCCAAGCCGGCTCGACGCTCTACATGGTCAACCACGGCATCTCCACGGCCGCACTGTTCCTCATTGCCGGGTTCCTGGTCAGCCGCCGCGGCAGCCGGGTCATCGCCGACTACGGCGGAATCCAAAAGGTTGCACCCGTCCTCGCCGGCACCTTCCTGGTCGCCGGTCTGGCCACGCTCGCCTTGCCGGGGCTGGCACCGTTCATCAGTGAATTCCTGGTCCTCATCGGCACATTCACCCGCCACCCTGCCTTCGCCGTCATCGCATCCGCCGCGCTCGTCCTGTCGGCGGTCTACGTGCTGTGGATGTATCAGCGGATGATGACCGGACCGGTCACCGACGGCAACGAGAAGGTCCGCGACCTCAGCACCCGCGAGATGCTCGTGGTGACACCCCTGATCGCCCTGCTGATCGGCCTCGGGATCTATCCCAAAGTCGCCCTCGACGTCATCAACCCGGCCGTCGGCCACACGTTGAGTGTCGTCCACGAATCCGACCCTTCACCCACCGTCGCGGAAGGGGTACACCCATGAACCCGCCCAGCATCGAATACGGCCAGCTCTCACCGATGTTGATCGTCCTCGGCGCGGCCGTCGCCGGGGTGCTGATCGAAGCCTTCGCGCCGCGCCGTCGCCGACACCATCTGCAGATCTGCCTGAGCATCACCGGGCTGACGGCGGGACTGATCGCTGTCATCTCGTTGGCAGGCACCGTCGGATCCGCCGTCTCGGGGGCCATCATCTCCGACGGACCCGCGACGTTCCTTCAGGGCGTCGTGCTCGTGATCGGTTTGGCGACAATGGCATTGGTCGCGCAACGTGAGCCCGGTGGTGGCTCATGGTCGTTCACGCCACAGGCGTCGACGGTGCCGGGCAGTGTTGCGGAGAAGACCGCGCTGCGGACCTCCAGCGTGCAGACGGAAGTGTTCCCACTGGCGATGTTCTCCGTCGCCGGGATGCTGATATTCGTCGCGGCGGGAGACCTTTTGACGATGTTCGTTGCGCTGGAGGTGTTCTCGCTACCGCTGTACCTCATGTGCGGCCTGGCCCGCCGCCGGCGACTGCTCTCCCAAGAAGCCGCGCTGAAATACTTTCTGCTCGGCGCATTCTCGTCAGCCTTCTTCCTCTACGGCATCGCCCTGCTCTACGGCTGCGCAGGCACCCTGAGTCTCACCGGAATCGCTCGGGCCATCGAGACCAACACCGACAACACACTCGGTCTCGTCGGTACCGCGCTGGTCGCCGTGGGCGTGCTGTTCAAAGTAGGCGCGGTGCCGTTTCACTCCTGGATCCCCGACGTCTACCAAGGCGCACCGACCCCGATCACCGCGTTCATGGCCGCGGCCACCAAGGTCGCCGCGTTCGGCGCCATGCTGCGCATCTTCGACGTCGCGCTGCCCGGTCTGGATCACGACTGGCGCCCTGTCCTGTCGCTCATAGCGATGGTGACGATGGTGGCCGGCGCGGTGCTGGCGGTCGGACAGACAGATCTGAAGCGACTGCTCGGATATTCGGCCGTCGCGCAAGCCGGCTTCATCCTCACCGGCGTGGTCGCCGCGGACGGTACCGCGCTCTCGGCAACTCTGTTCTACTTGGCGACGTATGCATTGACCACCCTGGGCGCCTTCGCCCTTATCGGCTTGGTGCGCAACCACACCGGTGGTGAGGAGACCGCGATCGTCAACTGGGCCGGGCTGGGGCGGCGGCACCCGGTGACCGCGATGGTGTTCTCACTGTTCTTGTTGGCCTTCGCCGGTATCCCGCTCACCAGTGGGTTCATCGGGAAGTTCGCGGTCTTCTCGGCAGCGGCACACGGCGGTCAGCTCATGCTCGTGCTGGTCGGTGTGATCGCCAGCGCCGTCACGGCTTTCGTCTACGCACGGGTGGTGGTGTTGATGTACGCCGACGGCACACCCCTGCAGCCGGCGCGGGTGCACACGCCGGATTGGCTGACGGGGGCCGCTATCGCTGCGGCCGCCGTGGTGACACTGGCATTCGGATTGATGCCCCAGCCGCTGTTGGACCTCGCCGACGCCGCCGGGGCCTTTCTGAACTGAACCTCAACGCACGGTCAGTTCGGCCTTACGGCGTTCGAACAGTCGCAGCACCATCGGTGTGAAGATCAGCTGCATCGCGAGTTCCATCTTCCCGCCGGGACAGACGATGGTGTTGGCCCGGGACATGAACGAGTCATGCAGCATCGACAGCAGATACGGAAAGTCGATGCCGTGCGGATCGCGGAACCGGATGATGACCATGGATTCGTCGGCGGTCGGGATCGACCGGGCGATGAACGGGTTCGACGTGTCCACCATGGGGACGCGCTGGAAGTTCACGTCGGTGTAGGAGAACTGGGAACAGATGTAGTTCACGTAGTCGGGCATCCGGCGCAGGATGGTGTCGGTCACCGCTTCCGAGGTGTACCCGCGGGAAATCTTGTCGCGGTGCAGCTTTTGAATCCACTCCAGGTTGATCACCGGGACCACACCGATCTTGAGGTCGGCGTATCGGGTGACGTCGACGTCGTCGGTGACGATGGCGCCGTGCAGACCTTCGTAGAACAGCATGTCGGTGTCATCGGGCAGCGTCTCCCACGGGGTGAACGTCCCGGGCTCCTGATCGTAGGGAGCGGCCTCGGCGGCGTTGTGTAAGTACTTGCGCACCTTGCCCGTTCCGGTCTCGCTATACGAGTAGAACAGGTCCTGCAGCTCGGTGAACAGATTGGCCTCTGGTCCGAAGTGACTGAACGCGTGGTCACCACGGGTATGCGCGTCGGCGAGCTGCACCTTCATCTCGGCTCGGTCGAACCGGTGGAAACTGTCGCCCTCGACGTAGGCCACGTCGATGCCTTCCCTGCGGAAGATCTGGTCGAACGTGCGCATGACGGACGTGGTGCCCGCCCCCGACGAGCCGGTGACCGAGATGATCGGATGTAGACGAGACATCGGAGCTCCTTTCAGCTCGCTGACGACCGGAAGAGGCCGCGAACGCCGTAGAGCGGCAGTCCATCTGGGCGGTCATTGCTGTCGGTGTGGTAGTCCTCGATCCGGCGGACCTCTTCGGCGGCGCCGAAAATCAACGGCACTCGCTGATGCAAGCTGGTCGGCGCAACCTCCAGGAGACGGCCACGGCCGGTGCTGGACAGACCGCCCGCCTGTTCGACGAGGAACGCGATCGGGTTGGCCTCGTAGAGCAGGCGAAGCCGGCCCGGCTTGGACGGGTCTTTCGAGTCGCGCGGGTAGAGGAACACTCCGCCACGGGTGAGGATGCGATGAGTCTCTGCGACCAGCGATGCCACCCAGCGCATGTTGAAATCTTTGTTGCGCGGTCCGGTCTGACCCGCCTGGCACTCCTCGATGTAGCGCTGCACCGCCGGTTCCCAGAATCGGCGGTTGGAGGCGTTGATCGCGAATTCTTTCGTGTGGCTGGGAATCTGGATGGATTGCCGGCTGAGGAAGAACTCGCCCAGACCGGGGTCGAGGGTGAACGCGTGCACGCCGGTCCCGACCGTGAGCACCAGCATGGTGGACGGGCCGTAGATCGCGTAGCCTGCGCACACCTGCTCGGTGCCCGGTTGAAGGAAATCCTCCAGCGTGGCGTCCACACCCGGGTTGGGTGCGCGCAGGATCGAAAAGATGCTGCCGACCGAGACATTCACGTCGATGTTGGAAGAGCCGTCGAGTGGGTCGAAGATCAGCAGATACTTTCCCCGTGGGTACTGGATGGGCAAGGGGTACGGGTCGTCGAGTTCCTCGGAGACCATTCCGGTCACCTGCCCGCCCCATTCGCAGGCCCGCAGGAAGTACTCGTTGGCCAGGACGTCGAGTTTCTGTTGGACCTCGCCTTGGACGTTGACCACGTCGGCGGAGCCCAGCACACCCCCGAGTTCGCCTTGCGCCACCCGGTTCGAGATCGCTTTGCAGGCCAGCGCGACGTCGAGAATCAACGCATTCAGCTCGCCGCTGGCATCGGGGTGCTGACGGCGCTCCTCGATCAGGAACCGCACCAGGGTGGTCTGGTTGGTGAGCATGAGTTGCACTCCTCCTCGCGATCCGGGCGCGTGACTGAACCCACGACTTCGGGTCAGTTCGATGGTCCTGGTGGGGGAGCGGACTGCCCATCCCCCGGGCGGGTGGATGGCCGGGGGGAAGTCGTATTGCCCTGTCGCCAAGCGCGATTGCGGCCCTACGATCGCGCTATGAGTGCACCCATCACAGTGTTGGTATACAGCGACAACCGCTCGACGCGGCAACGCGCCATCGCCGCACTGGGGTCTCGCCCGGTCGCGGATTTGCCCGAATTCCGTTATCTGGAAGTCGCCACTCCTGCGATGGTGGTGCAGCGCATGGATTCTGATGGTGTCGACCTGGCGATCCTGGACGGCGAGGCCGCGCCGGCGGGCGGAATGGGAGTTGCCAAGCAGCTCAAGGACGAACTCGATATCTGCCCGCCGCTGATCGTCCTGACAGGTAGGCCCATCGATGACTGGCTGGCTCGCTGGTCACGTGCAGACGCCGCGGTGCCGCATCCCCTGGATCCCGCGACTCTGACCGCTGCGGTCGTCGGCGCGTTGCGAACACGCCTGCAGACAAAGCCCGTTCAGGTCAGTTAGCGATCACCGGTACTGATGCGAAGCCGCGCAGCCAATCGAACCATGCCGACATGCCCTCCCCGGTGCGCGCACTCACCGGCAAGATCGTTGCGGTCGGATTGACCTCACGGATCCGGGCGATGTAGGTGTTGATGTCGACGTCGAGGTGAGGGACGAGGTCGATCTTGTTCAGCAGCACCACGTCGACGGATCGGAACATCACCGGATACTTCAGCGGCTTGTCCTCGCCCTCCGTCACCGAGTACACCATCGCCTTGGCGTGCTCGCCGACGTCGAACTCCGCGGGGCACACCAGATTCCCGACGTTCTCGATGATCACCAGATCCAGAACCGGCAGATCCAGGCCTTGCAGCGCACGGTTGACCATCGGGGCATCCAGGTGGCATTCGCCGCCGAACCCGTTGTTGGTGTTCAGCAGAGAGATCTGGGCACCACGACCGCCGAGCTTGGCGGCGTCGAGGTCAGTGGCGATGTCACCCTCGATCACGCCCACGGCAAGCTCACCGGCCAGCTCGTCGAGCGTGGCGGCCAACACCGTCGTCTTTCCCGATCCCGGCGAACTCATCAGGTTCAGTGTCCGGATCCCGTTGCTCTCGAAGGCTGCTCGGTTGATGTCGGCCCTGGTGTCGTTCTCGGCGAAGATGTGCTCGAGCACCTCGATGCGTTGCGCACCGGTGGCGTAACCGCTGTGGTCGCCGTGCTCATGGGAATGCTGCCCATGCTCGTCGTGCTCGTGGCTGTGCACGGTGCCGTCGTCGTGACGGTGAAACCTACCCATGCTGACTACCTTTCGTCTCCCGCGTCACGTCACGTCCAGCGAGGTGACCAGGAATTCGTTGCCTCGAACGACCTGCACGTCCGCGCTCGCACAGTGCGGACAGCAGACCGACCACCGTGAGGTGATCTCGGAATGCTGCCCGCAGCCGTGGCAGTCCACTTCAGCCGCGACGAACTCGAGCTCCAACTCGGCCTCTGGCATGCTCTCGTCGTCGCGGACCAGCGTCCAGCAGAACGACAGTGACTCGGGCACCACCTGACGCAACGCGCCGATCTGCACCCGAACGACGTCGACGCGGCGGCCGGCCGCGTACGGCTTCACCACCCCGGCGATCGCATGGCACAGCGACAATTCGTGCACAGTCGGTCTTCCCATTCTCCGTGTCGGCAGGCCTGCACCCTACAGCGCACCGATGAGGCAGCCGAGGGCCTTTTGGACGGAAAAACGCAGACTTTCGCTGCGAAATTGTGATTGTGGTCATAGAACGCCGGGGTTAGCGTGATGGTGATCTACCCGCGTGGACAGCCCATCGACGCGAGTGGCCTTCTTCTGCTCAGGAGGTTCATGAGCATCGATTTCCGCCCGCGTTCTGCCGGGCCCGAGGTGACGGCGATCCGATGATGGTGCGGGTCCGTCTGGACATCACCGGTGTGGTGCAGGGCGTCGGATTTCGCCCGGCGGTCGCGCGGATCGCAGCCGAATTCGGGCTCGGTGGTTTCGTGTACAACGACGCCGGGTCGGTGCATTGCGAGTGGGAAGGCCCAGCAGAGGACGTGGATGCGGCGATCGCGGCACTCCGGCAGCGTGGCCCGCGGATGGCTCGTATCGATACGTTGCGCAGTGAGAGAGTGGAACCCAACGGCGACAACACCTTTGAAATCGTGGGTAGCCGCTGTGGAGACGACTCGCGGACCCTGATTCCACCGGACATCGCGGTGTGCGACGACTGCCTGGCCGACATGCGTGACCCGGCCAACCGGCGCTACGGCCACCCGTTCATCACCTGTACCAACTGCGGACCGCGCTACACCGTGATCACCGATCTGCCCTACGACCGACCGATGACCACAATGGCCGACTTCCCGATGTGCCCGGCGTGCGCCGCGGAGTACCACGATCCGCTGGACCGTCGCTATCACGCCCAGACCATCGCCTGCCCGGAGTGCGGGCCCCGGCTGAGATGGCAGGCGGACGGCATGGCAGGGACGAAGGACCCGATCGACGCTGCGGTGCGCGCCCTGCGGAACGGGCTGATCGTCGCGGTCAAGGGGATCGGTGGCTTTCATCTGGCGTGCCGCGCCGACGACGCGTCCGCTGTCCGCGAGCTGCGCCGACGCAAGAGCCGGCCAGCCAAACCGTTCGCGGTGATGGTCGCCGATGTGCGGGCCGCCGGCGACATCGCGGCACTCGACGAGGCGGCGGCTGCCGCACTCACCTCGTCGTCGGCGCCCATCGTGCTGGTCGCCCGGCGGGGGAGCGGGATCGCCGAAGAGGTCGCGCCGAGGCTGACCGACCTGGGCGTGATGCTCGCCTACTCTCCGGTGCACCATCTGCTGTTCGATCGGCTCGGATCCGTTCCGCTGGTGATGACATCGGCCAACCGGGGCGGCTCACCCATCGTGTTCCGCGATGACGATCTCGACTGGATCGACGGGCTCGCCGATGCGGTGCTCACCCATGACCGGCCCATCCATGTGCCGTGCGAGGACTCGGTCATCACGATCGACGACCGCGGGGCGCCGCTACCGCTGCGCCGGTCCCGCGGATACGCGCCGCTGCCGGTGTCAGTCACCGGCCCACTGCCGGACCGCGTCATTCTCGCCACCGGCGGTGATCTGAAGACCACCTTCTGCCTAGTTGGTGCCGACGGGCACGCCCACATGTCCTCGCATCTCGGCGATATGGCCGATCCGCGCACCCAAAAGTGCTTCGAGGGGGCCCTCGAGCACCTGGCTTTCATGACCGATCGCACACCCGATGTGATCGCCTGCGACATGCATCCCGGTTATGCCACCACCTCGTGGGCACGGCGCTACGCCCTGGGCAGGCCGGTGGTCGCCGTTCAGCACCACCACGCCCACGCGGTGTCACTGTTGGCCGAACACGGACGATTGGGCACCCCCGTCATCGCGGTCACCTACGACGGCACCGGCTACGGCACCGACGGAACCATCTGGGGCGGTGAGCTGTTGGCGATCAGCGATACCGCCCGGTTCACCCGGGTCGGCCACCTGCGGACGTTCGCGTTACCCGGCGGAGATGGTGCCGTCCGCCATCCGGCTCGTATCGCCCTGGACCTGTTGCACCGCGCCGGAATCGACTGGGCGCCCGACCTGCCGCCCGTGGCCGCGCTGGACGAGAACGCTCTGCACATTCTGGGCCAGCAGATCCCGCGTGGTTTCGGGTGCGTGCCCACCACCAGCATGGGCCGGCTCTTCGACGCCGTGGCAAGCTTGCTCGGCGTTTGCCAAGAGGTCAGCTACGAAGGCCAGGCCGCCGTGGAGCTCGAGCACGTGGCCAGGCGCGGGACGCCGAGCGCGCTGGACTTTTCTGTCGCCGATGGCGTGCTGGATCCCGCGCCGGTGATCCGCGGAATCGTGGAAGGCTTGCGCAACGGCACCCCGGTCGCCGATCTGGCCGCTGGTTTTCACCTCGCGGTCATTCGCGCGACGACGATGGTGGCCACCGAATGTGCCCGAGCGGCTGGGATCTCCGCCATCGGATTGACCGGCGGGGTGTTCGCCAATCAGCTTCTGCTGCAGGGCCTTCGGCTCGCGCTCACCGAGAGCGGGCTTGAGGTCCTCAGCCACCGAATCGTGCCATGCAACGACGGTGGCCTGGCACTGGGCCAGGCTGCCATCGTCGCCGCGCTCGTCGATGCGGAATCGACGGCTGGATCAGAAAGGAACGGCGTATGTGCCTCGGAATCCCCGGCAAGGTGATCGAAATCTGGGAGGAGGCCGGCACCCGAATGTCGACGGTCGACTTCGGTGGCACCACCAAGACGGTGTGCCTGGCCTACCTGCCTGACATGCAGATCGGCGAATACACCATCGTCCATGCGGGTTTCGCGATCACCCGACTCGACGAGGCCTCGGCCAACGAGACGTTGAAGATGTTCGAAGACCTGGGTGTTCTCGAGGAAGAACTCGGCGGCACCGAAGGACAGGGGAGGAGGGAACCGGCATGAAGTATCTCGACGAGTTTCGCGATCCGGCCGCGGCGAAGAACCTGGTGGAAGCCATCCAACGGCGGTCCACCCGGACCTGGACCATCATGGAAGTCTGTGGTGGGCAGACGCATTCGATCATCAGAAACGGCATCGACCAGTTGCTCGACGGCGCCGTCGAGTTCATCCACGGGCCCGGCTGCCCGGTGTGCGTCACACCGCTGGAGATGATCGACCGGGCACTCGAGATCGCCGCCCGTGAGGACGTCATCTTCTGCTCGTTCGGTGACATGCTGCGAGTACCCGGCAGCCGCCATGACCTGTTCAGCGTGCGGGCCCGCGGCGGGGACGTCCGGATCGTCTACTCCCCGTTGGACGCGACCCGGATCGCTGCCGACAACCCCGACAAGCAGGTCGTGTTTTTCGGCGTCGGGTTCGAGACGACGGCGCCGGCCAACGCGATGTCGGTGCTGCACGCCCAGCGGCTGGGTCTGACGAATTTCTCGGTGTTGATCTCGCACGTGCTGGTTCCCCCCGCGATGACGGCGATCCTCAGCTCACCCACCAACCGGGTACAGGGCTTCCTGGCGGCCGGCCACGTGTGCACCGTGATGGGCACGGGTGAATACGGGCCACTCGTCGAACAGTTCAATGTGCCCATCGTGGTCACGGGATTCGAACCGCTCGACCTGCTCGAAGGCGTACGCCAGGTCGTTGACCTGCTTGAATCCGGCAATGTCGAGTTGCGCAACGCCTATCCGCGAGCGGTCAGCCAAGAGGGCAACATCGTGGCGCAAGAGGCGCTGGCCGATGTGTTCTCGGTCGTCGATCGGCAGTGGCGCGGTATCGGCATGATCCCCAAATCGGGCTGGGCCTTGTCGCCGCGCTATGCCGAATTCGACGCCGAGCTCAAGTTCGGGGTGGGCCATCTGCAGGTGCAGGAGTCTTCCGAATGTCACAGCGGTGAGGTGCTGCAGGGTCTGCTCAAGCCCAACCAGTGCCCCGCGTTCGGCAAGACCTGTACGCCGCGCACACCGTTGGGCGCCACCATGGTCTCCAGCGAGGGAGCGTGTGCGGCCTATTACCAGTTCCGCAGGCTCGAAACCGCGGCTCATGTCTGATTCGGTGGGCTGGGGGTACCGCCCAGCCGCAGGCGAGGGGGAGAGCGAAGCGACCCGGGAGTTGGATTCGGTGGCGATCGATCCGTCGGATTGGGTGTGCCCGTTACCGTTGCGGGAGACCAAGCGGATCGTGCTGGGACACGGCGGCGGCGGGATTCTCTCCGAGGAGCTGATCGAGAACCTCTTCCTTCCGGCCTTTGGCTCGGCAGGTGGACCGTCCCGCGACTCCGCGGTGTTAACGGTGGGTGGCGGCCGCATCGCGCTCACCACCGACTCATACGTGGTCAACCCATTGTTCTTCCCGGGCGGCAACATTGGCGATCTCGCCGTCAACGGCACCATCAACGACCTCGCCTGCAGTGGCGCGCAGCCGATCGGCCTGACGGCGGGCTTCATCATCGAGGAGGGATTGGAGCTCGACGTGCTCGGGGCCATCGCTCAGACGATGGGTAAGGCGGCGGCCGAGGCAGGGGTCGATATCGTCACCGGCGACACCAAGGTCGTCGGAAAGGGCAGTGCGGACGGTCTTTTCATCAATACCGCCGGTGTCGGCGTGGTTCCTGACGGGGTGCGCATCGGACCCGAGCAAGCCCGGCCCGGCGACCACGTCATCGTGTCGGGCAACATCGGCGAGCACGGCGTGGCGATCATGAGCGTGCGCGAGGGCATCGACTTCGGAACGACGGTGACCACCGACAGTGCCCCGTTGCATCTCTTGGTGGCCGCCATGCTGGCCGCGGTCTCCGACGCAGGTGCCGTTCACGTGCTGCGTGACCCGACCCGAGGTGGGTTGGTCGCTTCGGCGGTCGAGATCGCCCGTACCTCCGGTGTTGGTGTCGAGCTCGACGAGCAGCTCATCCCGGTACCGGACAGCGTCGCATCGGCCTGCAGTTTCCTCGGACTCGATCCGCTTCAGGTGGCCAACGAAGGCAAGTTGGTGGCATTCGTCGATCCCGCACACAGCGAGGCGGTGTTGGCTGCCATGCGATCCCGATCCGAGGGTAGGGGTGCGGTGGTCATCGGACGCGCGGTCGAGGAGCACCCGGGCATGGTGGTCGGTCGCACCGCATTCGGCACCACTCGAGTGATCGAACGAGAACTGGGCGAACAGCTTCCGAGAATCTGCTGACCTATGGCACAGATCGACCACCGGGCGGCTGAGGTCCCCGGGGCCCTTGTCGATGCGCACGACTGCCTGCTGCTCGACCTCGACGGGACGGTTTTTCGCGGACACTCGCCAACACCGGGCGCCGTCGAGGTGCTTGCGGCCGTGGGCGCGCGCAAGGTCTTCGTGACCAACAATGCTTCCCGGGGCGCCGGTGAGGTCGCAGACCACTTGGTGGCGCTCGGGTTTGCCGCTGAAGCCGGCGATGTCGTGACCAGCGCGCAGAGTGCGGCGCGCGTGATCAGTCGGCAACTACCGCCATCTTCCACGGTTCTGGTGCTGGGCACCGATTCGCTCGCCACCGAGATCGCCAGTGTCGGGCTGAAACCGGTACGTCTGTTCAGCGACGCACCGGTTGCCGTCGTCCAAGGTCATTCACCTCTGACGGGTTGGGCGGACCTTGCCGAAGCCATGCTGTGTATCCGCGATGGCGGACTGTGGGTTGCGACGAACGCGGACGTGACGCTGCCGACCGATCGCGGGCTGCTGCCGGGAAACGGTTCGATGGTGGCAGCGCTGCGAGCGGCAACCGGGATGAACCCCGATGTGATCGGCAAACCGGCGCCCACAATGCTACGAGATGCTCTGTCTCGTGGGGCATTTCACGCGCCGCTCGTGATCGGTGACCGTCTCGACACCGATATCGCAGCGGCTAATGCGACGGGGTTCCCGAGTATGCTCGTTTTTAGCGGTGTCAGTACCCCAACAGACGTGATCAGCGCCCCTGATGGGCTGCGCCCGACATACCTTGCCGAGGATCTGCGTGGGCTGCGTGAACCGGAGGCCACCCTGCGGATCGGCGCCCAGCCCGGTTGGTGCGCGACGGTCGCCGAGGGTGCGGTGACGCTGACGTCTGAAGGCGGCGACGATGAACTCGCCGCGCTGCGTGTGGTTGCGGACGCGGCCTGGCGGGCTGGTACCTCCGAGGTGGTGGCCGGCGATCGGCGGAGCCGTGATGCGCTGCAGCGATGGGGACTTGGCTAGGGCGACACAGGCTATGTCACCGGCACAGCGCGCGCATCACGATCTCGGTGGCCAGC
The DNA here is from genome assembly GCA_004362315.1 of Mycobacterium sp. BK086. Lineage (GTDB taxonomy): Bacteria > Actinomycetota > Actinomycetes > Mycobacteriales > Mycobacteriaceae > Mycobacterium. The sequence continues at coordinate 985,733 of SNWL01000003.1, read as the reverse complement.
TGCGCGGTGAAGTGCCGGGAGTTGCGCGGACCCGCGGCGTCGACCAGCCGAAAGTCCGCGTGCACGTGACGTCTGCTGGCGCGGGCAACGGCGTGCGCCGATCTACCCTCGACCAGCACAGTGGTATCGACTTCGACTGCGGGGCAATCGCCGTCGCGGACGGCGCCGTCCGCATCCGGCACTCCCGGGTGGCCGCGATCGATTGCCACCAGACCGGTGAAGCGCTCGCGGTGGGCCACGGCGAGATCCCATGCCAGTTCCGCCCCGATACCGTCGCCGACGAGCAGTCCGCTCGAGATCCGCAGTTGGTCCAAAAACCCGACGACCGACTTCGCGCTCAGCCCAGGGTCGACCGGCACACTCAGAATGCGAAACATCGCCACCTGCAGCCGTTCTCGCACGGCAGCTCGGGCAGCCGGGCTTCGGTCCGGCTCCTCGAGCATGATGATCGTCCGGCCCAAGGCCGGTCCGGACAGCGTCACCGACACCGTCGCGCCGTCGATCGCGCTGACCATGCGCCGCGATCGGTCGTGGTTGGAGATAACTTCAGTCATCATGATTCGCTGCAATTTCCGGTGATAGTCGCGTTGAACGTCCTTGTACGGAATGCTGCTGTCCGAACATCAGCTTGTCTATTGAGATTCCGCGTTCAATCATGAAGTGATCGCCTAACTCAGGCGCTGGCACCGATGAACCAGACGGGCCGGCGAGTGGGATCGATGACCTCGCGACCGCCGTGATCATAGTGAACGAGTATGTGCCCGGCCGAGATTGACCGGATCCGACCGGAGTTGCCGAATACGCCCGAAGCCACCCGCACGCGATCGCCTGTGGACAGATGAATCGGATCGAGCCCGGCGGTGCCGCGCCATTGCATGATCATCGCTGTGCTCCTTCGGGCTAGCTGATCGGTACAGATTGTCGGCTGGCAATTACGGCGCCTACCCCCGTAGCGGGGGCTCCCGGGGTGATGTGGTGACTACGGACACCGTTATCCCACTGTGGTTCCCCCTATCTGGGGGACACCGCAGCCGTACGTCGCCCCCTACGGTGTGTCCCGGTAATGCGAGTACTCGACGGGAGAGAGACAAGGTGACCATCCGGGTTGGCGTTAACGGCTTCGGTCGAATCGGGCGCAACTTCTTCCGGGCTCTTGACGCGCAGAAGGCGCAGGGCAAGAACACCGATATCGAGATCATCGCGGTCAACGACCTGACCGATAACGCGTCTCTTGCGCATCTGCTGAAGTTCGACTCCATCCTGGGCCGGCTGCCCTATGAGGTGAGCCTCGAAGGCGAGGACACCATCGTCGTCGGCGACACCAAGATCAAGGCGCTGGAGGTCAAGGCCGGACCGGCCGACATCCCCTGGGGCGACCTGGGTGTCGACATCGTGGTGGAGTCCACCGGCATCTTCACCAAGCGGGAGAAAGCCAAGGGCCACCTGGATGCGGGGGCGAAGAAGGTCATCATCTCCGCGCCGGCCTCTGATGAGGACATCACGATCGTGCTGGGCGTCAATGACGACAAGTACGACGGCAGCCAGAACATCATCTCGAATGCGTCGTGCACCACGAACTGCCTGGGCCCGCTGGCCAAGGTCCTCAACGACGAGTTCGGCATCGTCAAGGGCTTGATGACCACGATCCACGCCTACACCCAGGACCAGAACCTGCAAGACGGCCCGCACAGCGACCTGCGTCGCGCGCGCGCCGCCGCGCTGAACATCGTGCCCACCTCGACCGGCGCGGCCAAGGCCATCGGCCTGGTGCTCCCCGAGTTGAAGGGCAAGCTCGACGGCTACGCGCTGCGGGTGCCGATCCCCACCGGCTCGGTCACCGACCTGACCGCCGAGCTGAGCAAGTCGGCCACCGCCGAGGAGATCAACGCCGCCATGAAGGCCGCCGCCGACGGCAAGCTCAAGGGCATCCTGAAGTACTACGACGCACCGATCGTCTCCAGCGACATCGTGACCGACCCGCACAGCTCGATCTTCGATAGCGGTTTGACCAAGGTCATCGACAACCAGGCCAAGGTCGTGTCCTGGTACGACAACGAGTGGGGCTACTCCAACCGTCTGGTGGACCTGGTCGCGCTGGTCGGCAAGTCCCTGTAATAGCGATGGCCGTCAAGACACTGTCTGATCTGCTGGCCGAAGGTGTTGCGGGTCGGGGCGTTCTGGTCCGCTCGGATCTCAACGTCCCCCTCGACGGCGGGACCATCACTGATCCGGGGCGCATCCTGGCGTCGGTGCCGACGCTGAAGGCGCTGGCTGATGCCGGAGCGAAGGTTGTGGTGACCGCGCACCTGGGCCGGCCCAAGGGTGGTCCGGAGCCGGAGTTCTCGCTGGCGCCGGTGGCCGCCGCGCTGTCTGAGGCGCTGGGCCGTCACGTCCAGCTCGCCGGTGATGTGGTCGGTACCGATGCGTTGGCTCGTGCCGAGGGGTTGACCGACGGTGATGTGTTGCTGTTGGAGAACATCCGGTTCGATCCGCGGGAGACCAGTAAGGATGACGCCGAGCGGGGCAAGTTGGCCGCGGCGTTGGTCGAATTGGTCGGCGACGACGGCGCTTTCGTCTCGGATGGTTTCGGTGTGGTGCACCGCAAGCAAGCCTCGGTGTATGACGTCGCGACGCTGTTGCCGCATTATGCGGGCACGCTGGTGGCTGCTGAGGTCAAGGTGCTCGAGGCGTTGACCAGCTCGACCGACCGCCCGTATGCGGTGGTGTTGGGCGGGTCGAAAGTGTCGGACAAGCTGGCCGTGATCGAGAACCTGGCCACCAAGGCCGACAGCATCATCATCGGTGGTGGTATGTGTTTCACCTTCCTTGCCGCGCAAGGAGTGTCGGTGGGTACCTCGCTGTGCCAGGTTGAGATGATCGAAACCTGCAAGGGGCTGTTGGAGACCTACGGGGATGTGATCCATCTGCCGGTGGACATCGTGGTCGCCGAGAAGTTCGCGGCCGACTCCACCCCGGAAACCGTTGCCGCTGATCGTATTCCGGACGGGACGATGGGTTTGGATATCGGCCCGGAGTCGGTGAAACGGTTCACCACGCTGCTGTCGAATGCGCGCACGATCTTCTGGAACGGCCCGATGGGCGTCTTCGAGTTCCCGGCGTTCGCCGCGGGCACCAAGGGAGTGGCCGAAGCCATCATCGGCGCCACCGCCAAGGGCGCGTTCAGCGTGGTCGGTGGCGGCGACTCAGCAGCCGCCGTGCGTCAACTCGGCCTGCCCGAAGACGGTTTCTCCCACATTTCCACCGGCGGCGGCGCATCCCTGGAATACCTTGAGGGCAAAGAACTACCCGGTATCGACATCCTCAACTAGGAGTGCGCGTTCAGTGGCTGCAGTAGCCGTTACGGCTTGTCCGCCCAGAACGGCGGGCGCGCGGCGTGCGGCTCGTGCTGGGTGCCATCGGTGGTGGCGTGGGCCGACCATGCGGTGCCTTCGCACACTAGATCGTGCGGCAACGGAATCTGGTCGGGGAGCAGCTGTCCGCCCGGTATCGCGTCGACGAGGGCCTGAACCGGAAGCGGCGGCGTCAACGCCGTCGGCGCGGCCGCGGGAGCCACGACGACAGGTACCGGTGCGCCCACCGGCAGGGGAACCGGCGGCACCACGACCGGTACCGCGGCTGCGGGAACAGGCGCCGGTGCGACGAGCGCGGCGTCTTCGACGGGCGCGGCCATCGGCACCGCGGCGGTGTCGGGAATCGGTGCCACTTCCGGAACGGCAGCGGCTTCCGGGGTCAGTGAGAACAGCTCGCCCGCAGGCACCGCCGGGATTTCCGGGCCGGCGGCTACCGGCGCGGCCAGTGGCGCGGGTTCAACCGGCATCACCGGGGGAGCCGCGGCGGCCTCCACGACCGGGGCGGCTTCGGCTGCCGGCGCGGTGATCGGCGGAGCCGGCGAGATGTCGGCGACCGGGACGACATCGGTGACGGGTGCCGGGCCGGGTACCGGGGCGGCTGCCATCGGCGCGACGGCCTCGACAGGTACGACCGGAACGGGAGCCGCGGCCGGCACCGCGACGGGTGCGGGCACCGCGACGGGTGCGGGCACCGCGACAGGTGCGGGTACGGCGGCTGCCCCGACGGGGGCGGCGGGCACGACCACCGGGGCCGGTACCACCGGCACAGGCAGGGCGGCCACGGGAACGACGGGTACTGCGGCCGGCGGCGCGGGGGTCAGCGCACTATCGGTGATCGGTGCGGCCACCACCGGCTCCGCGGCAGCGGGAGCGGCGACTGGGACGGGAGCCGGGGCCAGTGCCGCGGAGTCAGGGAGTGCCCCGCCGACGGCCGAGGCGGCGTTGCCGAGCATGTCCGGCACCGCTGTCGGGGAAGCGGCGAACTGTTCGATGATGCTGCCGCACGGCACGCCCGGGCTGGGCTCGGCGCCGGCCAGGGGACTACTGATGCAGCTCAACGAGATCAGGGCCGCGCTACAGGCCGAGATGACCGCCGGGCGGTGGATATTCGGTGACACGATTCCCCGTCCGTGACGATCTCGATTGGCCATCAAGATCGTCATCGGGATGGGCGGTCAACACAAGATCCGGCCGATTCCTTTATGAAACCGATATGCCTGCGTGTCAACGCGTTCAGTGAGGCGGGCGCTCGGCCACCAGCGGGCGATCGTAGGACGGGTCGGTGTGATCCTTGGTCGCGGGCCGCATCGCCGGCACCATCGCGATGATCGCGTCGGTCAGCTGCGAGGTCGATTCGGTGTTCCACTCGACGACGCAGACCCGGGCGATGATCGCCCACCGCCCGTCCCGCCGTTCCAGCCGGTCGACGTAGCGTCCGCCCGAGATCGTCATGTGATCAGGAGGTTGCCGGTCGGTGCCGACGAACAGGTAGTAGGTCTCGGCATGCGCGGTGTCGCCGTCGATCTCGGCGGAGTGGTTCAGCAAGAAGTGCTGATACCGGGTCTGGGTCGAGTGATAGGCGAACGCCCAGTCGATGAAATCCTCGACGTCACCGATGAATCCGACATGATCGTCGATGGCACCGTCGTGGTAGGCCGAGCGCAGCAGAGCGCGGTCCTGGCGGTCCATCCCTCGGGCGTACCGCTGCATGCAGTCGTGAATGTCGGCACGGTCCTTCATCTCCCGAAGATGGGGGAGCAGATCGTCGTCGATCACGGCGCCATGCCGTCCCAGCCGTTCACAGCGACGACCTCGTCGAGCGGTCTGCGCGGTGCCGGGCGGAACTCGTAACCCGCGCGCAGCCGGGCCACCGGCAACAGGCACCCCTGAACATAGGTCTCCGGGATACCCAGCAGATCTCGCACCCTTGCCTCGTGATGCAGGTGCAAGGTGGTGATGCAGGTGCCGTACCCGCGGGTGCGCAGCGCGAGTTGAAAGTTCCACACTGCGGGGAAGATCGAGCCGTACAGCGTGGCCAGGCGGAAGGACTCGTCACCCTCTTGCCGTGGATACGTCGGCTCATAGCACGGGATGACCAACACGGGCACATCGGCCAGGTGTTCCACCAGCCACTCGGTCGAGCTCATCAGTGCCGCCCCGGGAGTCCCTGCGGGCAACAACCCGGCGAGGAACTGGCCGCCCACCTTGTCGAGATAGGACTGTCGATACAGGTCGGCGATGGCAGTACGCAATGACGGGTCGGTGACAATGACCCAGCGCCATGCCTGCTGGTTGGATCCGTTGGCCGCTTGCAGCCCGATCCGCAGGCAGTCGCGGATCTCCGTGAGATCGACAGGCGCACCGACATCGAGCGCCTTGCGGACGGATCGTGTTGTGCTGAGCAGCGTTTCGGCGTCCATCAGTTACGCCGGCTCGGGGAATTCGACTTCGGCGTCGCCCGGCATCGCGCTGACGCCCAAGCGGTCGCACACCTCCAACACCTCGTCGACGATCGAGTTCGGCACGATGAAGTTCTCGGTTGCCGAGATCTGCTCAAGGTGGTCGGCGATGTCTTCAGCCGCCGGCTCGGCATCGGCACCGGCCAGCCAGCCGTCGCTGAGCCCGACGAACGCCCTGGCGTAGCGTCCCGCGCACGCCGAATAGTTGCGGTGGGTGAAAGTGCAAGCCCTACTTGCCAAGAACACCACCAACGGCACCACCAGTTCGGGCCGGATGACACGCATGAAACCGGATTCGGCGAGGAATTTCTCGTCGCCGACCGTCTCGGTCACCATCCGGGAAAAGCCGGTCGGCAAAACGGCGTTGGCCAGGATGCCGTGCGCTTCGCCCTCTATCGCAATGACATTCGTCAACCCGATGAGACCGGCCTTGGCCGCCGCGTAGTGCGCCTCCATCGGTTGCCCGAACACTCCGGCCGACGAGGAGATGAACACGAACCGTCCGCCACCACCTGCCTTCATCACCCGGTAGGCGGGCTGAGACAGGTGGAAACCTCCGTCGAGGTGGACCCGCAACATCCGGGCCCAGTCTTCGTGTGAAAGCTCGTCGAAGGCAACGCTGCCAAAGATGCCCGCATTGCTGACGACGGCATCCAGGCGGCCGAACGCGCTCACCGCGGTCTCCACGATCGCCGCGCCGCCCTCGGCGGTATCCACCGAGTCGTGCGAGGCAACGGCGCGCCCGCCGGCGCCGAGGATCTCGTCGACCACCGCATCGGCGACCGAGGAGTCGGTCCCGTCTCCGCGCATCGTCGACCCGATGTCGTTGACCACGACCGCCGCCCCACGGCGAGCCAGATCGAGTGCATAGAGCCGGCCCAGGCCACGTCCGGCGCCGGTCACGATCACTGATTGGCCGGTGAAGTCGATCATGTCATCACCCTTGTCAATTCGGTGCTTAGGTGCGGCCGCCCAGAGGGTCGGTTGACGGCCGCCCGCTCGAACCATACGTTGGAACAGATATTTGGTCAACAAAGATCGTGGACGGCCGGAGGCGTGGAGGTGCTCGTTGACTGACGACGATGTGCTCACCCGACTGGCCGTGACTGCGTCGGCTTTCGCCGGGCAACTGGTAGTCGTCACGCCCGGCGCGTCCGGCTCGCCGCCCTGGACCGACGGGCAGAGCATCGTCGTCGACCCGTCGGCCTCGCCGCGCGCCATCATCGAGGCGATTGCCGTTCAGGCCTCGCTGATCGCGGCGGGCAGTCTCGACGCCGGCATCGTGAAGAAGCTCGCCAAGAGCAGAAAGACTGCGACGCGGTATCTCGCGGTCGAAGGGCGCCGCGCGGTGCTGGCCAACGCCGACATTCTTCCCGCCGCTCTGGCATGGCCGGCTGACCTCTGTGCGAGCCAAAGCCGCTCTGCTGCTGACTCGTTGGCGATTGCGAAGAGTTCGGCGCCGGTCGCGGAGGCGCCTGCGTCGTTCGGGGTGATCCGGCCGAAGCAGATTCTCGACCTCGCTGAGCGCGCCGCGAAAGCGGTGGGCAAGGACGCCATCGGCCACGTTCCGCGCAATCAGGGCAACCGCGAACTCGACGAGCTCGACGATGGCGAATTACCAACGGGCGATGACGATCCGGACCTGTTCAGTAGCCCCGTCGGTGGCGGCGGCTTCATCGGAAAGTGGTTCAAGAAGCTGTTGTCCTCGACGCGCGCGGGCAGTTCAGGCGGCGGGCCGCCGGGAGCGGATTCGCCCACCCATCGCGTCAATTCGGCGAATCGTGGCCGCCACGCTGTGGCCTCCACCGCCTCGGTGATCACCGAGGAGGCAACGGATCCCACAGTGAGTGGGGTGACCTATCCCGAGTGGGATGTCGATCAGAAGAAGTACCGCCCCGACTGGTGCACCGTGCGCGAAGTCGAACCGCGGATCAAGCCCGACGCGTCGCCCGCCATCGACGATGCCATCGCATTCCGGCGGCCGCTGGCACGCCTCGGCATGGGTCTGCACCGTCGGCATCGCCAGTCCCAGGGCGATGACATCGACATCGATGCCGCCGTCGCGGCGAGGGTCGAGGTGCGGGCCGGTTCGGTCCCGGACGAGGCGGTCTACCTCGACAGCCTGCGTCGTCGCCGGGACCTGTCGGTACTGGTGTTGCTCGACGTGTCGGGCTCGTCCGCCGAGGCCGGCACCGTGGGCAAGACCGTCCACGAGCAGCAACTGATTGCCGCGGCCAACCTCGTCGTCGCGCTGAACGACCTCGGTGATCGCGTCGCGCTGTATGGATACAACTCCCAGGGCCGCTCGGCGGTGAACATCATTCCGATCAAGCGGATGGACGATCATCTGGACACCCGGGTGATGCGCAGGCTCAACAGCGTGCAACCCGCCGCGTACTCCCGGCTGGGTGCGGCGATCCGGCACGGGACCCGGGTGCTGGAGGAGCGCGGTGGCACCTCGCGGCGGCTGCTCGTGGTGGTGTCGGATGGTCTCGCCTATGACCACGGATACGAGCGCGGATACGGCGCGGCCGATGCGCGCCGGGCGCTGACCGAAGCCCGCCGCAGCGGCACCGGCTGTGTATGTCTGACCGTTGGCGCCAACGTCGACTCGGCGTCGCTCCGGGACATCTTCGGCAGTGCCGCATACGCGATGGTGGGCCGTCCCGAGCAGCTCACAGGCGTGATCGGGCCGCTGTTCCGGTCCGCGGTCCGCGCCGCCGAAGTCCGACGGCAGGTGTCGTGACCATGCTTGAAACAAACATCTGTTCCGGATAGGCTGCGAAACACCGCAGCGACGCGGGGAAGGGAAAGACTGAGTGGTTGCGGACAAGCTCGAGCGCCAGAACGGGGCCGCATGCCTGCCTGTGGGTGAGCGCCCCTACTACCGACCGGTCGGAAACGAGGAGACCGTCTTCAAGGCGGCTTATCGGCAAGGGCTTTCGCTGGTACTCAAGGGGCCCACGGGGTGCGGCAAGACGCGCTTCGTCGAGGCGATGGCCCACGATCTCGGTCGTCCGCTCATCACTGTCGCGTGCCACGACGATCTCACCACCGCCGACCTGGTCGGGCGCTACCTGTTGCGCGGCGACGAGACGGTGTGGGTCGACGGCCCGCTGACCCGCGCGGTGCGCGACGGTGCCATCTGCTACCTCGACGAGGTGGTGGAGGCCCGCCAGGACACCACCGTGGTGCTGCATCCGCTCGCCGACCACCGCCGTCAGCTGCCCATCGAGCGGCTCGGCGTAACACTGGACGCCGCACCCGGTTTCGGACTCGTGGTGTCCTACAACCCGGGCTACCAAAGTGTCCTGAAGGATCTCAAGGACTCCACCCGGCAGCGCATGGTCGCCATCGAATTCGGTTTCCCCGCACCGGAAGTCGAGGAGGGCATCGTGGTTCACGAAGCGGGCGTGGACCCGGCGGTAGCCGCGGAGCTGGTGCGCTTCGGTCAGGCAGTACGCAGGCTGGAGACCGGCGGGCTCCGCGAGGTGGCCTCGACCCGGGTGCTGATCGCGGCCGGCCGGCTGATCGCCGAAGGGTTGCCGATGCGCGAGGCGGCGCTGGCCGCGATCGCGGGTCCGCTGACCGACGATGCCGTCGTCGGCCGTGGCCTCGCGGAAATGATCGACGTCTACCTGTCCGCAGCCAACTGACCACCGGGAGACCGCATGTCCTACGAGAGCACCGCCGAGCCGATCAAAGTCGGCTACCTGATGGACTTCACACTGCCACCCGGATTCCCCGAGGAACTCCTGTTGTCGTTCACCCGGTGCTTCGAGCTGGTCTTCGAAGAAGCCATGGCCGACGGTTATATCGACCGGCCGGTTCAGATGATCTACAAGGAAGTCGAGGGCTTGCCCAAGGGCAGCGTCAAGGCTGTGATCGATGCCTACGGCGAGCTCGTCGACGAGGGCTGCCTGGTGGTGTTCGGGCCGAACATCACCGACAACTGTGTGCCGGTGCGCGAGGCGATCGAGGAACGTTTCAAAGTGCCCGCGATCAGCGTGACGGGCACCGACGACTGGCTCGGGGAATGGACTTTCGCGTTCCCTCAGGGCTCGATGACCGACGAGCCGATCTTCATCGTCGACCTGATTGCCAAGCGGGGGCTGACCGAGATCGGCGTGCTCGTCGAACAGAGCCTGATCGGCGAGAGCTATCTGAAGAACCTTCGAAGTGCCTGCCGCCGCAAGGGTATTCGTATCGTCGCCGAGGCTGCGATCGCGCAGACAGCGCAGGACATCGACGGGGCCGTCCGCGCGCTGCACGAGGCGAAGGCCGAGGCCGTTGTGCACCTGGGCTTTGGCTTCGGCATCGTGTTCATCAACCCGGTGCTGGAGGCGCTGGAATGGGATCCGCCACGGTTCACCACCACCGCGTTCCAGAACGCCTGGGTGAACCCGATCATGTGGAACGCCTTCATGGGCTGGATCGGGGTCGACCAATACGACGAGGGCAACCCGATCGGGCAGGCATGGCTGGACCGTTACGCGCAGCGCTATGACGGGAGTCGGCCCGAGTATTGCGTGACTGTCGTCAATCACGACGTGGCCGCCACGCTGGTGCGCGCCTTCGCCGACGCGCATCCGCTCAGCCCACGGGGCGTGAAGGAGGCGCTGGAGCGCGTGAAGATGCTGCCCGCGGCTTCCGGTGCGCCGGGAACCCGGGTGTCCCTTGGCAAGTGGACGCGACGGGCCTGGATGGGGTCGGGGTATCTGGTGGCCCGCACGCTCGACGCCGACGGGGTGAACTCGCACTTGGTCGATCGTTTCGGAGAGGAAGGCTGACTCGATGACCACGAAAGAACCTCTTGTCGAACCGGCGCCGCCGGTGGAGCCGAAGCGCACGGGGCCGAACTGGGGCCGGGTGGTCGCGCTGCTGGCCTGGCTCGGCTTCCTCGGACTGTTCCTCGTGGTCGGGCGCACCGCTGTCGACCCGCGAGTGGCGAACCCGAATGTCGAAGGCCGGCCTCGTCCGGTCGATTTCCTCAACAGTTGGGACCATTGGCAGCTCGTCCCGCAGATCGGCGCCGCGATCATGGTCGTGGTGCTGACCGTCGTCTTCATTCGCGGTTGGCGCAAGAACCCCGGCAGCCCGGTGTTGATGATGGTTCTGGTCACCACGCTGATCGTGTGGCAGGACCCGATCATGAACTGGTCGCCATACGCGGTGTACAACCCGGCGCTGATGCATTGGCCGGAGTCCTGGTACCTGATCATGATGTCGCCGACGGTGGAGCCCTTCATCGTGTTCGGTTATGTGACTTTCTATTTCGGCCCGTACTTCCCAGCGATCTGGATCCTGCGCAAGCTGCAGGCCAGAAAGGGTCCCGAGTCATTCGTCAGCCGGCACCCGCTGATCAGCCTCGGACTGCTGGTATTGGTCATCGGTTTCCTCTTCGACGCGATGCTGGAGATCAGCCTGGTCTGGACCGGGCTCTACATCTACTCACAGGCGATTCCGTGGGGAACACTGTTCGCCGGCAGCACTTTCCAGTTCCCGCTGCTGTGGGAGTCACTGTCGGTGACGTTCGTGATGATCCCGGCGGCGATTCTCGTCTACCGCGACGACACCGGAAAGTCGGTGGCCGAGAAGCTTGCCGCGAAGGCCAAGCTCTTCCCGACGAAGCCGGTGCTGGGCATGTTCATCGTGATGTTCACGATCATCAACATCTCGTATTTCGTCTACGGCGGCTGGTTCTGGGTGATCAAGGCCAGCGGCGCGGCCACCTCGGTGGCGTGTCCGTGGCCCTATCCCGAAGCGAAGGTCTACGACCCGCAGGGTTATTACCGGGCGAATGGAGCGCAAGGACCTTACTCGGTAGGCAAGTGGTCCACGTGGCAGCAGGGGCCGTCGCGAAACACCGACGTCGAACTCGGTTCGACGAGTAACCGATGCGCAACCGAGAACGCCAATGGGTGATCGCACCGTCGTCATCACCGGCGCGGCCCGCGGTTTGGGGTTCGCCTCGGCGGTGCGGCTGTACCGCGAAGGCTGGCGGGTGGTCGCCGCGATGCGCACCCCCGACCGTGGCATGCCCTTACTCCGCGAAGCGACCGGTGCGAGTGAGGACGACGACCGATTGATCGGTGTGCAGCTGGACCTCATGGACAATGCGTCGGTTTCGGCAGCCGCCAAGGCTATTGAAGAACAGGTCGGTGCGCCGTACGCCGTGGTGCACAACGCCGGAATCTCTTCGGCCGGGATGTCCGAAGAGACGGACGTGGAGCTATGGCAACGCATGTTCGCCACCCACGTGATCGGTCCGGTGGTGCTGACCAATGCGCTTCTGCCGTCGATGAGGGCAGCAGGGGAGGGCCGGATCGTTCTGGTGTGCAGCTCGGCCGGGGTACGCGGGCAGCCCGCCACCGCGCCCTACTCCGCGAGCAAGGGGGCAATGGAACGCTGGGGCGAATCGTTGGCCGCCGAGATCGCGCCGTTCGGTCTCGGCGTGACTGTGCTGATCACCGGCACCTACGACACCGAGATCATCACGGACGCCGGGACAACGGATGACCGCGACTTCAGCGGCCCCTACGCGCGGCTGCACCAAACGATGGACACCCGTGGCCGCTTTGCGATGAAACTTGCCAGACCGCCGGAACGCTTTGCCGACGGACTGGTGAATGCACTCGCCGACAGCGGTCCGTTCCGTCGCCACGGCGTCGGTCCGGATGCATCGATGTTGTTGGTGTCCAACAGAATTCTTCCAGCGTCCGGTATGCACCATATGTCACGGATCGTGCTCGGCATCCCTCGCCAAGGCTCGATGCGTGGCGGTGCGTTTCCGCTGACCGCGGCCCAGCGGGCCATGGTGCTTGCCATGAAAGTCATCCCGCAGCCGGTGATGCAGCGCCTCGTCGCGGCCGCCGCCAAACGTTCAGCTGCGAAACAGCCACCGCAGCAACAGAAGGAGCAGTAATGGAACAGCTTTTCGACGACCTCGAGGACTTCGGTTCCTTCGACGACGTCGTGTCCGGCAATGTGCGGGACCCGTTCCCGGAACTGGCACGGCTGCGTCGGGAGGAGCCGGTGCAGCGCATCGAAGGGTCGGCGATGCCCGGAGAGGCCGGTCTACCTGTTTTCATCGTGTACCGCTTCGAGGAGGCGCAGCAGATGCTGCGCGACAACGAGACGTTCTCGTCGTCGGGCGTCATCGCCGCCTTCGGCCCGGTGCTGGGCGAGCGGGTGATGCTGGGTATGGACGAGCCGGTGCACGGCCGGTTGCGGGCGTTGATCTCGAAAGCGTTCTCGCAGAAGTCACTTGCCCGGTTCCAGGACGAGTTGGTCGCGCGGGTGGGCAACGAGCTGATCGACTCGTTCGTCGCGAATGGCAAGGCGGATCTGGTGAAGGAGTTCACGTTCACCTACCCGAGCCGGATCATCGCCGGACTGCTCGGCCTTCCCGAGGAGGACTATCCGCAATTTCAGCGCTGGTCGATCTCGCTACTCAGCTGGATCATGAATCCCGAACGCGGCCTTGCTGCCTCGGCCGCACTGGTCGAGTACTACCGGCCGATCCTAGAGGCCCGCCGGGCTGAACCGCGGGATGATCTGATCAGCTTGCTGGCCGCCGCGGAGATCGACGGCGAGAAGCTCGCCGACGAGGAGATCTTCTCGTTCCTGCGTCTGCTGCTGCCCGCCGGCGTGGAAACCACCTACCGGTCGCTGGGTAATCTGCTGTTCGCCCTGCTGTCGGATCCCGCTCAGCTGGAGGCGGTGCGCAACGACCGCTCGCTCTTGCCTGCGGCGATCGAGGAAGGGGTGCGGTGGAATCCGCCGCTGCTCACCATCACTCGGGTCGCCACCCGTGACACCGAACTCGGCGGGGTGGCGATCCCCGCGGGCGCGTCGGTGATGCCGATGCTGGGTGCGGCGAACCGGCAGGAGGACCGCTGGCCGGATCCGGACACGTTCGACCTGTTCCGCGAGCCGCGCAGCAATCTCGGCTGGGGATACGGCGTACACGTGTGCCTCGGCATGCATCTGGCACGGCTGGAGATGCGGACTGCCGTCAACCTGTTGCTCGACCGGCTGCCCAACCTGCGCATGGACCCCGACGGCGACGACCCGCACATCCGCGGCCAGGTGTTCCGGTCGCCGACGTCGCTGCCGGTGCTGTTCGATCCCAGCTAGCGGACCGTCACGTCACGACCACACCGCGCAGCATCGTGTCCCGCACACACAGCAGCGACGCGCGGGTGCCGACCTCCCGAAGGATGGATTCGGGTATCCAGCCGACACCGATGATCGACCGTGCCAGCAGATCGTTCGACGGGCAGTCGATATCGATCTCGCCGGACTTGATCCCTTCAGCCAGAAGGCTTTTCATCTGCCGTACCCGCTTGGTGAACAACCAGCCGGGGTTGGGGGTGTCCGGGGGAGACTGGCGCATCCACGCCAGCTGAATGCGGAACTCGTCGGCGAAGCGGTCCATCGCATTGGTGTTGATCCAGCTCAATGCGTCCAGCTTCTCGATGATCGTGGAGTCGGCCGCAAGCACCTCGGACCAGCCCATGGCGACCTTCTCGCCGAAGGACTGCATGATCGAGGCCAGCAGTTGATCTTTCGACCCGATCAGCCGGTAGACGGTGCCCGTGCCCATTCCGGCGGCCGACGCGATGTCACGAACGGTGGTGACCTCATAGCCCTTCTTGCCGAATTCGGCTCTGGCGACGGCTCGTACGTGGGCGGCCTTGTCATCGGGTTCGGCATCGGCGTCGTCGGTCCACGACCGGACGACCGCATCGGCGGCGTGGAAAGCCGCCGAGGCGTCCAGTTGTTCGTCGGTGGGGCTACCGGCGGCCAGGCCCTCCAGCAGGATTCGGCACAGCAGCACCGCGGACTTGTCCGGTCCCGCGTTACCCCGGATCACGTCGAGTCCGATCTGCAGCATCGTCTGCACGATCCGCTCGGCCAGCACGGCCAGGTCGACATCGGATCGCAGGTAGCCGCTCCACCGCGCCGCGCGAAGGGTCTCCAGCATCGACTGAAGCAGCGCGGTCGGGCGTCTGGCCGCCAGTGTGGTCAGCTCGTGATTGGAGCTGGGGCCCTCGTAGAACGACATCTGCAGCGCCGCGCGATGAGTCACCGCGCACTGCGCGATCGCCGTGGACAGCTCGGCGATCTGGTCGAAGGCCGGCCGAAAGGTGGGGTCGTTCAGTCTGGTCTGTGCCTCGGCCGCAATGCGATCGAGATCCTCGTGGTAGCGGTGCAGCAGCTCGACGAGGATCGCTTCTTTGGAGTCGAAGTGGTGGTAGAGGCTACCGGGCAGAATGCCTGCCGCGTCGGCGATTTCCTGCAGCGAGGTCCGCAGTCCGGAGGTGGCGATGATCGACGCCGCCGTCTGCAATATCTCGGTTCGCCGGGTGCCGTCGTCGTAGGCGTTGCCCGTGCCCAGCTTTGGCGTCATGCGCGAACGCCCCACGACTCCTCCAAAGGCTGGTAGTCCGTACCCCGCTGACCCGATATTTGGTAGACGCTACCAGAAGTCACGTGGGCAACAGGGCGCTCACCTGCGAATGTCGATTGCCGACGACGGCCGGCGGGAGATCCGTTTGGTAGACGCCTTAGGTGTTGTCCGCGTTGCTGCGCGGGAAGCCGCCACCCTGCGGGAAGAGCGGGAACACCACGTCGTCCAGCTTCTCGGCGTCCCCGGCGGTGCGGTTGACCGTTGCGCCCCAGATGTTTCCGTCCGGTGCCACTTCCAGCGCCCAGGCGTGGCCGTGGGTGTCCTGGCGCACCACCTCGGGCTCGCCGGTCACCGCGCCGGTGCCCTGCGCCAGCCGGACCGCGACGGTCTGCTTGGCGTTGACCAGGTTCACCAGCACCGTGCCGTCCAACGCCGCGCATCCGGCGACCCCGGGCTTGTCCGGCCACGTCCAGACCGTCGTGGTCTTGGCGTCCGGCGAGATGCGTTGCAGGCGATCGCCGGCCGGGTTGCGGTCGGTGATGTAGAGCGACTTGTCGGTCGGATCGATGCACATTCCACCTGCCGGGCCCATCCCGGACAGTGCGGTGGTGGGCGGCGCGGGATTGACCGTCGTGGGCTGTTCCAGGCGGATCACCTTGCCCGCCAATGACTTCGGGTCTGTCGCCAGGGCGGGGTTGCCCGCGTCGCCGGTCTGCACCACCAGCGTCGTCGGGCTGGTGAAGATCATCGACCCGGTATTACCGGTGGCGCCCTTGGGAATCCCGGTCAGGATGGGCTTGGGGATGTCGCCGTCGGCGATGCGGATCACCTGGTTGTCGCTCGGCGTGCTGATGTAGGCGTACATCAGGCGATCCTGCGAGTACGTCGGGGACAGCACGATGTCCATCAGTCCGCCGTCTCCGCTCGGGTCGACCGGGATGACGGTGTGGATCTTCGGCTCGGCGCTGACGGACACATCCTTGATCGCGCCCGTGGTGCGTTCGGCCACCAGGGCGGTCTTGCTGTCGGGGCCCATGATCAACCCGCTGGTGCTCTCCAGGCAGCCCTGCATGACGCCGGGTGCGGGGCAGGCCTTCGGGAACGGCTTGGGCGGCAGGGGCGGCGGTGGGGGCGGCGGCGTCGACGGGCCGGGTGCCAGCTGTGGGGCGGTGGTGAACGGCTGCGAGATGTCGTTGTTGAACTTCGCGCACCCCGCCGAAAACCCTGCCACGACCGTCGTTGCGCAAAACACGGCCAGCACCCCACGGACCGACCGGCGTACCTGCATGCCCGCCAGGTTACGGATATCGCGCCGATGTTCGCCACGACGGTCCGTGTGCGGTGCGAAATCCAGGCAATATTGCCCGCCAGAAGCGCCGCTCAAATCCCCGATTTGCGGCGAACTGCACTTACTCTGACTTTCGTGACGAGTCAAGGCCCCGATCCGCACTGGCAGCGCCCCGACGACTCCTCGGCCCGACCGGTGTCGGCCCAGCTAGTCGACCCCGAGGACGACCTGCCTTCGGCCACCTACGGTGGCGATTTCGAGACCACGACGATTCCCCATTACGGTTCCGGGCTGCCCGGCTCCGCGCCGTCGACCGGCTACGGATTGCTGCACGATCCCGAGCCGCTGCCCTATGTGCAGCCGCATATCGATCCGACGCCCTCGCAGGCGACGCCGATGGAGATCGAGCCCATCGATGCAGAGGAGCGGGCCAAGGCCGCCGGGCGCAGAGGCACCCAGGACCTGGGGCTGCTGCTGTTGCGGGTGACCGTCGGCGCCGTCTTCATCGGTCACGGCCTGCAGAAGGCGTTCGGCTGGTGGGGTGGCCAGGGCCTGGACGGCTTCAAGACCGCGCTGGCCGACGCCGGCTACCAGCACGCGGGCATCCTGACGTACGTCGGTGCCGGCGCCCAGATCCTGGTCGGTGTACTGCTGATCCTCGGGCTGTTCACTCCGCTTGCCGCCGCCGGCGGAGTGGCCTACCTGGTCAACAGCGTGCTCACGATCGTCGCGGCCCAGCGCCAGGACGGCTACCTCGCAGTCTTCGGCCCCGACGGCTTCGAGTACCTGCTGGTGCTGATCGCGGCGGCCGGTGCCGTCATCCTGGTCGGCCCGGGCCGCTACGGCTTCGACGGCGGACGCGGCTGGGCCCGTCGTCCGTTCATCGGCTCATTCATCGCGCTGCTGCTCGGCATCGGCGGCGGCATCGCGGCGTGGTTCTTCCTGCACGGGAACAACCCGCTGGCCTAACTATTCGTACTACTCGTAGGGGTTGGGCACTCGTCCACCGCTGGCCTCGGCCAGCAACGGCAACACCGCGAAGGTGACGGCGGGCAGCAGCAGGTCGGACCCGTCGCGTAGGTGTGCCCGCGCCCACGAGCTGCGGTCGAAACGCAGCCCGTCGACCTCGTCCCACGACACTGTGCGGCTACTCAACATCGTGCGGGCCGTGACGGTGTCGCGGTCGGCGACCGTCCGGAACCTCACGATCGCGACCGACGCGACAACGGGCAACACCATGAATATCGCCCCCCACGTGGGGAACATCGTGATCATCACCAGCAGGCAGAGCGCCAGGAATCCCGAGGCGAAATGCGCCATCGGGGACATCCGGATCACGACGGGCTTGGAGGTGGATGCATCAGGGGCACGACCGGCGGGCATGAAGCCATCTTCCCACTCTCAGCGTGGCCGCCGCGCCGACCAGGGCGGGATTTGACGCTTGACCAGTGCGGAGGCTACCGTCGCAGGTTATGAAGTCCGGCGGAATGCTCGTAGTAATTGGCCAGCGCGTTGGTGTCGCGCTTGCCCCGACACGGGCATAGCCACACGCACCAGCGCGCAACCCTCGTACAGCCGCCGAGCTGACGGGGGTTTTTTCTTGCCCGAGAGAATAATCAGCAACGAAGAGATGGAAAAGGACCAGACCGTGAGCGCACCCACGACGCGACCACCCGAGCCAACGGCTTCCGCTGACAGCCCCGGCGCGGCACACACCGCCGGTAAGAACGGCACGACCGCCGCCAAGCGCGTCGCCCCGCAGCAGCTCACGGGCGCCCAGGCAGTAGTCCGCTCATTGGAGGTGCTCGGCGTCGACACGATCTTCGGCATCCCCGGCGGCGCGGTGCTGCCGGTCTACGACCCGCTCTTCGACTCGCAGAAGCTGCGCCACGTCCTGGTCCGCCACGAGCAGGGCGCCGGTCACGCGGCCAGCGGCTACGCCCATGCCACCGGCAAGGTCGGCGTGATGATGGCGACGTCGGGGCCCGGTGCCACCAACCTGGTGACCCCGCTGGCTGATGCGCAGATGGACTCCATCCCGGTGGTTGCCATCACCGGGCAGGTCGGGCGGACCTTGATCGGCACCGACGCCTTCCAGGAAGCCGACATTTCAGGCATCACGATGCCGATCACCAAGCACAATTTCCTGGTGCGCAACGGTGACGACATCGCGCGGGTGATCGCCGAGGCGTTCCACATCGCCTCCACCGGCCGTCCCGGCGCGGTGCTCGTCGACATCCCCAAGGACATCCTGCAGGGGCAGTGCACGTTCGCCTGGCCGCCGCAGATCGATCTGCCCGGCTACAAGCCGAACACCAAGCCGCACAGCCGCCAGATCCGTGAGGCGGCCAAGCTGATCGCGGCGGCGCGTAAGCCGGTGCTCTACGTCGGCGGCGGCGTGATCCGCGGCGAGGCCACCGAGGAGTTGCTGGATCTGGCCGAGCTGACCGGCATTCCGGTGGTCACCACGCTGATGGCGCGCGGCGCGTTCCCGGACAGCCACCCGCAGAACTTGGGCATGCCGGGCATGCACGGCACCGTGGCCGCGGTGGCCGGGCTGCAGAAGAGCGATCTGCTGATCGCGCTGGGTGCTCGATTCGACGACCGGGTGACCGGCAAGCTCGACTCTTTTGCCCCCGAGGCCAAGGTGATCCACGTCGACATCGACCCGGCGGAGATCGGTAAGAACCGCAACGCCGACGTGCCGATCGTGGGTGACGTGAAGCTGGCGATCACCGAACTCACTGAGGCGCTGCGGAAGACGGGCGGTTCGCCGAAGGCCAACCAGGACAACTGGTGGGAGTACCTGTCCGGGATCCGGTCCACCTATCCGCTGAGCTACGACCCGCAGCACGACGGCAGCCTCAGCCCGGAATACGTGATCGAACAGCTGGGCAAGATCGCCGGCCCGGATGCCATCTACGTCGCGGGCGTCGGCCAGCACCAGATGTGGGCCGCGCAATTCGTGTCCTACGAAAAGCCGCGCACCTGGCTGAATTCGGGCGGTCTGGGCACCATGGGCTTTGCCGTCCCGGCGGCCATGGGCGCCAAGATGGCCCGGCCCGAGGCCGAGGTGTGGGCGATCGACGGTGACGGCTGCTTCCAGATGACCAATCAGGAACTGGCCACCTGCGCGGTCGAAGGGGTGCCGATCAAGGTCGCTCTGATCAACAACGGCAACCTGGGCATGGTGCGTCAGTGGCAGACGCTGTTCTACGAAGAGCGGTACAGCCAAACCGATCTGGCCACCCACAGCCACCGCATCCCGGACTTCGTGAAGCTGGCCGAAGCCTACGGTTGCGTCGGATTGCGTTGTGAGCGTGCCGAAGACGTGGCCGATGTGATCAACCAGGCCCGGGCGATCAACGACCGTCCGGTGGTGATCGACTTCATCGTCGGCGCCGACGCCCAGGTGTGGCCGATGGTGGCCGCCGGCTGCGGCAACGACGAGATCATGGCGGCGCGCAATATCCGTCCGCTGTTCGACGACAACGAGGAGGGTCGAGCCTGATGGCGGGAAACACTGTCACCCATACCCTTTCGGTGCTTGTCGAAGACAAGCCCGGTGTTCTGGCCCGCGTGGCCGCGCTGTTCTCACGGCGCGGGTTCAACATCGAGTCGCTGGCGGTCGGGGCCACCGAGCAGAAGAACATGTCGCGGATGACGATCGTGGTCACCGCCGAGGAGACCCCGCTCGAACAGATCACCAAGCAGCTCAACAAGCTGATCAACGTGATCAAGATCGTGGAGCAGGACGGCGACAACTTCGTCTCGCGCGAACTCGCGCTGATCAAGGTGCGCGCCGATGCCGGTACCCGCAGCCAGGTGATCGAGGCGGTGAACCTGTTCCGCGCCAAGGTCATCGACGTGTCGACGGAGTCGCTGACCGTCGAGGCCACCGGAACCCCGGAGAAGCTCGAGGCGCTGCTGCGGGTGCTCGAGCCCTATGGCATCCGTGAGATCGTGCAGTCCGGCGTGGTGGCGCTGTCGCGCGGGCCTCGCGGGATGACGAACACCAAGTAAAGACCCCACCGAAGTAACCAAACAGAAGGAAAGTTCAATCGTGTCAGTTGAGATGTTCTACGACGATGACGCCGACCTGTCGATCATTCAGGGTCGCAAGGTCGGGGTTATCGGTTACGGCAGCCAGGGCCACGCCCATTCGCTGAGCCTCCGCGACTCCGGTGTGCAGGTGAAGGTCGGCCTCAAAGAGGGCTCCAAGTCGCGTGAGAAGGTCACCGAGCAGGGCCTCGAGGTCGATACTCCGGCCGAGGTCGCCAAGTGGGCCGACGTCATCATGCTGCTGGCGCCCGACACCGCGCAGGCCGAGATCTTCCGCAACGACATCGAGCCCAACCTGGAGGCCGGCAATGCGCTGTTCTTCGGTCACGGCCTGAACATCCACTTCGGTCTCATCAAGCCGCCGGCCAACGTCACGATCGGCATGGTCGCCCCGAAGGGCCCCGGCCACCTGGTGCGCCGCCAGTTCGTCGACGGCAAGGGCGTGCCCTGCCTGATCGCGGTCGAGCAGGACCCGACCGGCGAGGGCCAGGCGCTCGCGCTGTCCTACGCCAAGGGCATCGGCGGCGCCCGCGCCGGTGTCATCAAGACCACCTTCAAGGACGAGACCGAGACCGACCTGTTCGGTGAGCAGGCCGTGTTGTGCGGTGGCACTGAGGAACTCGTCAAGACCGGCTTCGACGTCATGGTCGAGGCGGGCTACGCCCCCGAGCTGGCCTACTTCGAGGTGCTGCACGAGCTCAAGCTGATCGTCGACCTGATGTACGAGGGTGGCATCGCGCGGATGAACTACTCGGTGTCCGACACCGCGGAGTTCGGCGGCTACCTGTCGGGCCCGCGGGTCATCGACGCCGACACCAAGAAGCGGATGAAGGACATCCTCTCCGACATCCAGGACGGCACCTTCGTCAAGCGCCTGGTCGCCAACGTCGAGGGCGGCAACAAGGAGCTCGAGGGTCTGCGCAAGCAGAACGCCGAGCACCCGATCGAGGTCACCGGCAAGAAGCTGCGCGACCTGATGAGCTGGGTCGACCGGCCGATCACCGAAACCGCCTAGCAGCAACAGATTTCGGCGCGCTAACCGGTGCTCAGCACCGGTTAGCGCGCCGAAGTCGTTTCTAGCCGACGCCGCCCGCGCCGCCGGCCCCACCCGCGCTGTCGCCACCGCCGCTGCCGCTGGGGTTCCCCGGGCTGCCCGGTGAACCGGGTGTGCCGCCACCGCTGGCGCCGCCGGTGCCACCCGTGGCGCCGCCCGCGCCAAACGTGCCGGTGCCGCCCTTCCCTCCGGCCGCCCCGGAGCCGTTGCCTGCGCCGCCCTTTCCGCCATTGCCGCCGTGGCCGCCGGCCCCCGGGCTCGGATAGGTGCCAGGCAAGAGACCGATGCTGGAGGCGCCGCCGTTGCCACCAGTGCCGCCGACTCCGCCGACACCGTTGGCCCGACCACCGCCACCAGTTCCGCCGACGCCGCCGGCACCGCCTGCGCCGCCGAACGAGCTGGGCGGGATTACCTCACCAACCCCATAGCCGTCGCCGCCTACCCCGCCGGCACCGCCCGCGCCGCCGTTTCCGCTGTTACCGCCGCCACTGCCACCGGTCCCGCCGTTTCCGCCGGTGCCGCCGCTGGGAGTAGCGGCGACACCCGGATTGCCTGCCCCGCCAGCGCCACCGGCGCCGCCGTCACCGTCGCTGCCGCCAGCTGCGCCCGCCCCGCCGAGGCCGCCGGCGGCGCCGTTTCCGCCAGTACCCCCGGTGCCGGCGCCTGCGCCTCCCTCGCCGCCGGTGCCGCCGTTCTGACCAGCCCCGCCTGTGCCGCCCTTGCCGGTCGCACCCGTGAGTCCGCCGCTGCCGCCGGCGCCCCCGTTACCCCCGGCGCCCCCGTGAGTCCGCCGCTGCCGCCGGCGCCCCCGTTACCCCCGGCGCCCCCGTTGCCGCCGGTTCCACCGGTTCCGCCGTTGACTCCCGTGACTCCAGCCGCACCGGCGCCGCCGGTCCCGGCCAATCCGCCTGCGCCGCCGTTGCCGCCGGCCCCGCCGTTGCCGATGAGCCGACCGCCGCTGCCGCCATTGCCACCGGCGCCGCCTGCGGTCCCGTCGGTGCCGTCGATCCCGGGCGCGCCGGGCACTGCGCTCACGCCACCGTTGGTGCCGGCAATGCCGGCGCCGCCGTTGCCACCCTTGCCACCGTTACCGAACATGCCTGCGCTGCCGCCGTTTCCGCCGGCCTGCCCGGCGGCCCCATTCGCGCCGTCACCGCCGTTGCCGATCAGCCAGCCGCCGTTGCCGCCGTTGGCTCCCGGCGCCGTGGCGTTGGCGCCGTTGCCGATTGCGCCGAACGTGACGGCGAGAAGAAGCGAGCTGAGTGGGTCGGCGGCGGCGGAGGCGATCGGTACCGCAGCGGCCACTGCCTGCGCGTTCCCGCCGCCACCGGTCGCAGCGGCGGTCGTCGCCCGGACGCGATGGCTGGCCGGCGCCGCGCTCGGTGTGGCTTTGCGCACCGCAATGCCCGGTCGGTCGACGGCCCGAGTGAAACTCGTGATTGGGAGCAGCGCGACGGTCGTCGGCAGGGGATCGAGCGCGGGAGCCACGACGGTGACCGGATTCTCGGCCGGCACGGACGCCAGCGCGAGTCGGATACCGATGGACACTGATTCGCTTGCCGGAGCGGCGCTTTCAGTTGTCCTGCCGACGTGCGCCGGTTCTGCGGCGACCGCCGCCGCCAACAGAGCTCCCGCGGCCGTCAACGCCAGCCCAGTTTTCAACGAAGGTGTGATTGCACTCATGGATTCCCCGCCCCTGTTGGTCCGATCTGGACGCGCGAGTAGAACGGGTCAGCCGTGTGCTCGACTGCCGCACCGCGGCCCAGCGAATTCGCCAGAGCGATCGTATGTCGACCTGGCAGAACACGCGCAGCGATTGCCAAGCAAATATCCAGCCTGCAGGCGGCTAGTTCGGCGACTCCAAGCGGGTGAACGGATGGGGCCGCCACATCCGGGCGGTCAGCAGGATCGGCACGATGATGTAGGGCAGGTTGTAGGCGAGCGCTTTTGGCACGTTGGTGAACGTGTAGTCGTAGACCGTGTTGCAGACCGCCTGGAAAAGCGGTGCGTCACCGGCGAATCCGACCATTACGACGATGAATGTGGTTTGCACGACCATGCCCGTGTAGATGAACGACGGCTTGCGGATCCACTCGCGCCCGCGGATGAAGCAGTAGACGAGCAGGACGTAGAAGGTCCCGAACACCACAGCGGACACGCTGGCGCCGACCTGAAGGAACCGCGGGTTGGCGATCAGCAGCGGGTCGGTGCCGCCGGCATAGACGTGATAGACGACCCGGGCCAGGAAGAAGTCGGAGTCGGGGTCCGGGCGGGACACCATGTTGACGATGTCGCCGGTGAACGACGACCCGATGAACATGGTGAACACGACGATGAAGAACCAGTCGTAGCGACGCTCGCGCAGCGGGATCGGAGTGCGCACGGTGGCGGTTTCAGCGGCGATGGTGGCCATGGCCGCTGATGCTAGAACGTCGCGACACCGGTGATGACGCGTTTCCGGAAATTACAACAGTAAGGATCTCTGTATCGTCGCCGAGCAACGGGGTACACCGTCGTGTGACACGCTTCACGTGATTCACAGCGACGGCAGAGGGAGTTCGACAATGACGTTCAGGGGACGCGCGTTCGGCGCGCTGGTGATCGGCGCACTCGGTGTCGGGGCCGCCGTTGCGATGCCGGCCGCGGCCGCCGCGCCGTGCACCGCCAGCGGACTGTCCACCACGGCCAGTGGTGTGCTGGCAGATGCCGGCGGTTATCTGGCCACCCACCCCGGCGCCGACGATGTGCTGACCGCCGCGGCCAGTCAGCCCGCCGACGAGGCGCGGAACTCGGTGCGGTCGTACTTCGCGGGCCACCTCGGGGAGTTGAATGACCTGCAGAACATCGCCCGACCGTTGCGCGATCTGCGTAATCAGTGCGGTATCGCGATCTCGCCGGGTCAGCTCGCGCTGCTGTTCGACCAGGTGTCCTAGTGACTTCGGCGCGTTTTCGTTCGCCCAGCGAACGAAAACGCGCCGAAATCGCTAAAGAGTTAGGGCGCGAGAGACGGTAGCGGCAGGCCGAATTCGCGCTTGAGCACGGTGCGTGCCGCGTAATAGCCCGCCATCCCGTGTACGCCGGTGCCCGGCGGGGTCGCCGACGAGGACAGGTACGCCTTGGGTATCGGCGTCGTCCACGGATTCCAGCGCAGGGTCGGCCCGACCATCGCGGCGAACAATGTCGCGCCGCCCACGATGATGTCGCCGCCGACGTAGTTGGCGTTGTGGGTCGCCATCTGCGCGGCGGTCACGCACCGCGATGCCAGCACCAGATCCCGGAACCCCGGCGCGGCCTTCTCGAACATCCCGATGATGGTCTCGGTCAGATCCTCGGTCGAGTGCGCGGGGACATGGGCATAGGTCCACAGCGGGCGCCGGCCCGCGGAGTCGATGCGCGACGGGTCCGACACGTGGGGGAGCGCCGCCAGGGTCATCGGCCAGTCGGCGTGGCGCCCCGAGGCGATCTCCTTCTCCGAGTACGCCATCTGTGCTCTGGTTCCACCCATGTGCACGGTGGGCGAGGTCGCGATCCGTGGGTCGCGCCAGGGGATCTCCCCGGAGAGCACGAAATCAACCTTGCAGACGCCCGGTCCAAACCGGTAGCGCCGCAAAGCCTTTGCGTACCGGTCCGGCACGGCGGAGCCGTAGATGTCGAGCAGCGCGGTCGGTGCGGTGTCGTAGATGGCGACACCCTCGGGCGGTGAGGTCACCGGCTCGCCGACCACGAGTTCGCCACCGTGGGCCCGCAGATCGGCGAGCAGGGCATCGACGATGACCTGGCTACCGCCGACCGGAACCGGCCACCCTGCGGTATGCGCCACGGTGCCGAGCATGATGCCGGCTCCACTGTTGACCGGCGACGGCATGGTCGAAATCGCATGTGTCCCAACGCCGGTGAACAGCGCGCGAGCCTCCTCGCCACGCAGCACGCCCCACGCGGGGCTGCCCTGGGCGAGCACCCGAAGCCCGGACCGCACCGTGGTGACCAGATCGGGTGGTAGCGAACGCTTGTCGCCCAGGAAGAAACCGAGGACACCCTCGGGATGGTCGGCCAGCGGACCGAACAACCGGCGCCACGAGTCGCCGTGCTCGAGTTCGGCGCAGGTGCGCTCCAGTGAGTGGTAGGCGATCGCGGCGGGCCGGTTCGGCAGCGGGTTGGCGTAGGAGATCTCCGGCACCGCCAGCTGCACCCCGCGGGCGGCGAGATCGAACTCGGCGAAGAACGGCGAGGCGATCGCCAGCGGGTGCACTGCCGAGCAGACGTCGTGGCGGATGTCGGGGAACTCCGGATCGGCCGCGGTGCGGGCACCCCCGCCGAACGTCGGCTGGGCCTCGATGACGCGCACCGTCAAACCGGCTCGCGCGCAGATGACGGCAGCCGCCAACCCGTTGGGACCACTGCCGACGACGGTCACGTCCACCCGACAAGTAGACCGCACCACCGCGGGCAGGTGAAACCCGCGGTCCCGATAGGAGGATCAGGACGTGAAATGCCGGGCTGAGTAGTGCTCCTGAGCGAGTCTGCGCAGTGCCGCGAGCGCCCGCTCCATCAGGACGGTGCCGGCCACCACGCGTTCAGTGAGAAGGTCACGGGGCAAATCGGTTGAAGTGTTGATGATTTCGGCGCGTGCCAACGGCTCGACTGCATCGGCGTACGGGTCGAGTAGCGCGAACACCGATGCGTCGTCGCCGACCTGCGGTGCGGGCACGACGCTGTCGGGCGGTGGCTGCAGGACGGCCATGGCATTGAGTATCGCGGCGAGTTCACGCCGGGTGGGCGATGCGGGGGGGACATCCCAACCACGGTGATTGATGAAGGAGTCAGCCCGATCGATTGCCTCCCGCGCGATGTCCGCGCCGGGGCTTGCACCGGCCCTGCGGGCCACGGCGAACACTTCGTTGATCGGCCGTTGCGGGTCATCGATGGCCGCCAATACGTCGTGGACAGCATCAGTGCTCAGGCCGCCTACATCGACGAGTGCGCGGATCAGGCGTAACCGGTGTAGATGGTCGGCCCCGTACTGCGCCTGGTTGGCTGCGGTCGGTTCGCCTCGCGGAAGTAGGCCGATTCGGATGTACCACTTCACCGTCGTCGGGGAGAGGCCCGCTGCCCGGCTGAGCTCGGCTAATCGCATCGCTGAATGATAGCGCCGACGGATAGCGGATAGAGCCACTATCCATTATGATGGAGAGTGTAAGTATCCATTATGGGTTCGGTGGAGGAGACGGAACATGAAGATTCTGGTCATTGGCGCAACCGGCGGGACTGGACGTCAGGTAGTTGCGCAAGCGCTGCAGCGCGGCCACGACGTAAGTGTTCTGCTGCGCGACAGCGCCGCAGCCGCGGAGTTCCCCGACGCCCATGTCGTGGTGGGGGATGTCCTTGATGCCGAAGCCGTCGCGGCCGCGCTCGCGGGCGTCGACGCCGTGATCAGCTGCCTCGGTGTCCGGGCAGGACAGGTTCCCGGAACGGTCCGCTCCGCGGGCACGGCCAGTCTGGTCGCGCGGATGGGCGGGTGCGGCGTGCGTCGCCTGATCGCGGTGTCGACGATCGGGGTTGGCTCCAGCGTCGCCGACCAGAGTCGCATGGCCCGGATCGTGTGGCGGCTCGTTGTCGGTAAGGATCGGCTCGCAGAAGCCGAAGCGGCGGAGGCGGAAATCCGTTCGGCGGGAGACGCACTGGACTGGACCATCGTTCGTCCGCCCCGACTGATGGACGGCCAACCCGTGGGTGAGGTGGCGATCGGTGAAAGCGTCAGCGCGAAGATGCGTTCCGAACTCACGCGTACCGCGCTGGCCGGCGTCCTCTTGGATCAAATCGACGATCGACGGTACGTGGGTAAGGCAGTCACGGCTATAGCCATCGGTTAGTCGTCGGCCGTTTATGGACCGTATCGTTGCCACGCTAGGCTGACCGGCGTGAATCTGCCCGTTGTACTGATCGCGGACAAGCTTGCCGAGTCGACCGTCGCGGCCCTGGGTGACCAGGTCGAAGTCCGGTGGGTCGACGGCCCGGACCGGCCGAAACTGCTGGCCGCCGTCGCTGACGCCGACGCGCTGCTGGTGCGCTCGGCCACCACGGTCGACGCCGAGGTCATCGCCGCCGCGCCCAAGCTCAAGATCATCGCCCGCGCCGGTGTCGGCCTGGACAACGTCGACGTCGATGCCGCCACCGCGGCCGGGGTCCTGGTCGTCAACGCGCCCACGTCGAACATCCACAGCGCCGCCGAGCACGCACTGGCGCTGCTGCTGTCGGCCGCGCGGCAGATCCCCGCCGCCGACGCCACCCTGCGCGAGCACACCTGGAAGCGCTCGAAGTTCTCCGGCACCGAGATCTTCGGGAAGACCGTCGGCGTGGTGGGTCTGGGACGGATCGGTCAGCTCGTCGCGCAGCGGCTCGCGGCGTTCGGCGCGCACATCGTCGCCTACGACCCGTACGTCTCTGCCGCCCGCGCCGCCCAACTCGGCATCGAGCTGCTGACCCTGGACGAACTCCTGGGCCGCGCGGACTTCATCTCGGTGCACCTGCCCAAGACCAAGGAAACCGCCGGGCTGATCGGCAAAGAGAACCTGGCCAAGACCAAGCCGGGTGTGATCATCGTCAACGCCGCCCGCGGCGGTCTGATCGACGAGCAGGCGCTCGCCGACGCGATCACCAGCGGCCACGTCCGCGGTGCCGGCCTGGACGTGTTCTCGACCGAACCGTGCACCGACAGCCCGCTGTTCGAGCTGCCGCAGGTGGTCGTCACCCCGCACTTGGGTGCCTCGACCGAAGAAGCTCAGGACCGGGCGGGGACCGATGTCGCCGCCAGCGTCAAGCTCGCGCTGGCCGGCGAGTTCGTCCCGGACGCGGTCAACGTCGCCGGCGGCGTGGTCGGCGAAGAGGTGGCCCCGTGGCTGGACCTGGTGCGCAAGCTGGGCCTGCTGGTCGGATCGCTGTCCGACGCCGCGCCGGTGTCACTGAGCGTGCAGGCTCGTGGTGAGCTGGCCGCCGAAGATGTTGAGGTGCTGAAGCTTTCGGCGCTGCGCGGACTGTTCTCGGCCGTGGTCGACGAACAGGTCACCTTCGTCAACGCTCCGGCGCTGGCCAAGGATCGTGGCGTCGCCGCCGATATCTCCACCGCAACGGAGAGCCCCAACCATCGCAGTGTCGTCGACGTCCGCGCTGTGTACGCCGACGGGAGTTCGTTCAACGTGGCGGGCACGCTGTCGGGCCCGCAGCAGGTGCAGAAGCTGGTTCAGATCAACGGGCGCAATTTCGATCTGCGCGCCGAGGGTTTTAACCTGGTGGTCAACTACTCCGATCAGCCGGGCGCGCTCGGCAAGATCGGTACCGAGCTCGGCGGCGCGGATGTCAACATCCTGGCCGCGCAGCTGTCCCAGGACGCCAACGGTGAAAGCGCGACGATCATCCTGCGCCTCGACACCGATGTCCCCGAAAACGTGCGCGCTGCGATCGCCAATGCGGTCGGCGCCACCACACTGGAAGTGGTTGATCTGTCGTGAAATTGGCGGTCATCGCGGGCGACGGTATCGGCCCGGAGGTCATCGACGAAGCGCTGCAGGTGCTCGATGTCGTGCTGCCCGGTGTGGAGCGCACCGAGTACGACCTGGGCGCGCGGCGCTACCACGCGACCGGTGAGTTGCTCACCGCCGAGACCATCGAGGAGCTCAAGGGCTACGACGCCATCCTGCTCGGGGCGATCGGCGATCCGTCGGTGCCCAGCGGAGTTCTCGAGCGTGGACTGTTGCTGAAACTCCGGTTCGCGCTGGACCATCACGTGAACCTACGGCCGGGTCGGCTGTATCCCGGTACCAGCAGCCCGTTGGCCGGGGTGACCAACATCGACTTCGTCGTCGTGCGCGAGGGCACCGAAGGTCCGTACACCGGCAACGGCGGCGCCCTGCGTGTGGGCACGCCGCAGGAGGTGGCCACCGAGGTCAGCGTCAACACCGCGTTTGGTGTCGAGCGGGTGGTGCGGGACGCGTTCGCCCGCGCGCAGGCCCGGCGCAAGCATCTGACTCTGGTGCACAAGACCAATGTGCTGACCTTCGCGGGCAGCCTGTGGTCGCGGGTGGTCGCCGAAGTCGGCGCCGAGTTCCCCGAGGTCGAGGTCGCCTACCAGCACATCGACGCCGCCACCATCCACATGGTCACCGACCCGGGACGGTTCGACGTCATCGTCACCGACAACCTGTTCGGCGACATCATCACCGACTTGTCGGCTGCAGTCTGCGGCGGCATCGGGTTGGCCGCCAGCGGCAATATCGATGCCACCCGGACCAATCCGTCGATGTTCGAACCCGTCCACGGCAGCGCGCCGGACATCGCGGGCCAGGGCATCGCCGATCCGACGGCGGCGGTGATGTCGGTGGCTCTGTTGCTGCGCCACATCGGCGAGGACGCGGCGGCCGCGCGCGTCGACAAGGCCGTCGGGGATCATCTGGCGACCCGCGGCGATGCGACATACTCGACCCGTGAGGTCGGCGACCGGATCCGCGCCGCGCTCTAGTCAGTTCTTGGCGGGCTGATCGGTGGGCACCAAGGGCAGTGCCACGACGGGAAACAGCGCGCACACCGCGAACGCGATGGGGTAGCCCACGACGCCGATCAGCGCCCCGAACAACGGTGGGGCGAGCCCACAGGTCAGCAACTGGCTGGTGTTCTGCGTGCCCAGCGCCCGTCCGCTCCAGAACGGCCCGGCGATCTCGGCGATCGCGGTGAACGCCAACCCGTTGTCGACGACCGTGATCACCGACGCGACGACGATCACCGCGATGCTCAGCGGCGAGTGCAGTGCGTCCGTGAGTGCCAACGCCGTCATGGATGCCGCCGCCGCTGCCGCGATCATCCGGATCGGCCGCAGCCGCAGCCCGAGCCGGTCCGACCAGCGTCCGGCCGCGATGCGGCCCAGGGCGCCGAGCACCTGGGCCACCATCACCAGCACGCCTGCGGATTCCGCCGACCAGCCGCGGTCGGCGATCAGCCACACCAGCGTGAAGGTCCACACCACGCACTGCGGGACGACCAGCAGCACCGACACCGCGTGAATTCGCCACAGCACGGACGATCCGCGGTAGGGATTGGCCAGATGTTCGGCGGGTGCCTCGGCCCGCGGCGGGCGCGGCGGATCGGCCACGACGACGGCGCACACCAGCGCCGCCACCCCGCACACGATCGCGGGGAACAGCAGCGCTGATCCGACTCCGTACGACTGGGCCAGGCGGGGAATGACCAGTGCGCCGACCGCAACGCCCAGCGGCTGCGCGGTTTGGCGAATGCCCATCACCAGCCCGCGCTGATGGGGCGGAAACCACCCGACCACCAGCCGTCCGCTGGCCGAATTGCTGCTCGCCGCGGCCATTCCGCCCAGAAACAGGAAGACGCTCACCAGGATCAGCGAGTGCGAGAAGGCGGCCGCCAGCGCTGCCGCGGCGGTCAGGGCGGAGCCGACGCTGAGTACAAAGCGTTCGCCGACGCGGTCCACCACATAGCCCCACAGGATCAGGGTGAGCACCATGCCGAAGCTCGGCATCGCCGACACCAGGCCGGCCTTGGCCAGGTCGAGACCCATCGTGGTGTGCAGGGTGGGGATCAGAAACGCAGCCCCGTTGATGAACACGTTGGCCGACAACGTCGCGAACAGCGCGATCGCGAGCATCATCCAGCGCCGCACGGTGCTGATCGTGTCGACGTCCATGCGGCAATGATTCCACGTCCAATCTCACAATGCTGAATCTGTATCTCATTATTTGGGAGACGTAGGCGATGACGAGGAACTGGGCGCTGGCCACTAGGCTCTGAGGAATGCGCTTGGGTCGAATCGCCAGCCCCGATGGGGTCGCCTTTGTCAGTATCGAAGGGGATGCGGGGAGTGAAATCGTTCGTGAGATAGCCGAGCATCCGTTCGGCACGCCGACCTTCACCGGCCGCACCTGGCCGCTGGCCGATGTGCGCCTGCTGGCGCCGATCCTGGCCAGCAAGGTGGTCTGTATGGGCAAGAACTACCAGGCCCACATCGACGAGATGGGCGGCGAGGCGCCCGACGATCCAGTGATCTTCCTCAAGCCCAACACTGCGATCATCGGACCGGGCGTGCCAATCCAGTTGCCTGCCAACGCTTCCCCGGTTCACCATGAGGGTGAGCTGGCGGTCGTCATCGGCCGTCCGTGCAAGGACGTGCCCGCCGCGCGCGCCGCCGAGAACATCCTGGGCTACACCATCGCCAACGACGTCTCCGCCCGTGACCAGCAGAAGGCCGACGGTCAGTGGGTGCGCGCCAAGGGGCACGACACGTTCTGCCCGACCGGTCCGTGGATCGTCACGGACCTCGACCCGTCGGATCTGGAGATCCGCACCGAGGTCAACGGCGAGGTGCGGCAACTGAGCCGGACGTCGCTGATGATTCACGACATCGGTGCCATCATCGAGTGGATCTCGGCCGTGATGACCCTGCTGCCGGGCGATCTCATCCTGACCGGGACACCGGAGGGTGTCGGGCCCATCGAGAACGGTGACACCGTCAGCATCAGCGTCGAGGGCATCGGCACACTGACGAATCCTGTTATCCGGAAGGGCAACTGATGACTGCGGCGGCCAACACTCCAGTGCGCGTGCGGTTCTGCCCGTCACCGACCGGCATTCCGCACGTGGGCATGGTGCGCACGGCGTTGTTCAACTGGGCCTACGCCCGCCACACCGGTGGCACGTTCGTGTTCCGCATCGAGGACACCGACGCCCAGCGCGATTCCGAGGAAAGCTACGCCGCACTGCTCGACGCGTTGCGCTGGTTGGGCCTGAACTGGGACGAGGGGCCTGAAGTCGGTGGCCCCTACGAGCCGTACCGGCAGTCGCTGCGCACCGAGCTCTACCGCGATGTGCTGGACCGCCTGCTCGAGTCGGGGGAGGCCTATCTCGCCTACTCCACCCCCGAGGAGGTGGAGGCGCGGCACCTGGCTGCCGGACGTAATCCCAAACTGGGCTATGACAACTACGACCGCGACCTGACCGACGAGCAGCGCGCCGCCTATGCGGCGCAGGGGCGCAACGCGGTACTGCGGCTGCGGATGCCTGACGAGGACATCAGCTGGCACGACCTTGTCCGCGGCACAACGACATTCGCCGCCGGGACCGTTCCCGACTTCGCGCTGACCCGCGCGACCGGAGAACCGTTGTACACCTTGGTCAATCCGGTCGACGACGCATTGATGAAGGTCACCCACGTGCTGCGCGGCGAGGATCTGCTGTCGTCGACACCGCGCCAGATCGCGCTGTACAAGGCGCTGATTCGCATCGGTGTGACCGACTTCGTGCCCGAATTCGCCCACCTGCCACCGGTTCTGGGGGATGGCACCAAGAAGCTGTCCAAGCGCGACCCGGAGTCCAACCTCTTCCTGCACCGCGACCGCGGGTTCCTGCCGGAGGGGCTGCTGAACTATCTGGCCCTACTGGGCTGGGGGATCGCCCAGGACCACGACATCTTCAGCCTGGACGAGATGGTCGCGGCCTTCGACGTCGTCGACGTCAACTCCAACCCGGCGCGCTTCGATCAGAAGAAGGCCGACGCCATCAACGCCGAGCACATCCGCAGGCTCGACGAGGCGGAGTTCGCCTCACGGCTGCGGGCCTACTTCGATGCGCACGGCCACGACACCGGGCTGGACGACGCGGGGTTTGCCGTTGCCGCGCAGCTGATCCAGACCCGCATCGTGGTGTTGTCCGACGGCTGGGAGCTGCTGAAGTTCCTCAACGACGATGTCTACGAACTGGATCCGAAGGCGGCGGCCAAGGAACTCGGTCCCGATTCCGCACCGGTGCTCGACGCGGCGATCGCCGCGCTGGGTGGTGTGGCCGAGTGGACGACACCGGCCATCGAGGAGGCGCTGAAGGCCGCACTGCTCGACGGGCTCGAGCTCAAGCCGCGCAAGGCGTTCGGGCCGATCCGGGTGGCCGCGACCGGCGCCACGATCAGCCCGCCGCTGTTCGAGTCGCTGGAACTGCTGGGCAAGGACCGCAGCCTGCGCCGACTGCGCGCAGCGCGTGACCACACCGGGGTGGGCGAAAAAGACGGCTGAAATCTTTGATAGTCTGCTCGTCGGCCCGCATCCAAGGGGAAGCGGCCTGGACTCCCTGGCAACACCGGGATAAAGGCTTCTGACCTGCGGTTATAGGCAGCCAATGGGGTATGGTGTAATTGGCAACACTAGGGATTCTGATTCCCTCATTCTAGGTTCGAGTCCTGGTACCCCAGCAATTATGTCGGCAACGGCCTCTGAGCTATGCTGGCTACCCGGTGCGCCGCAAGGTGCGCCACGGATTTGGTTCTGGCCCCGTCGTCTAGCGGCCTAGGACGCCGCCCTCTCACGGCGGTAGCGTGGGTTCGAATCCCATCGGGGCTACCAATCCGAACTCGCCCGGTCATCGACCGGGCGATTCGTCTTTTCGGGCAGTTCGTCTGTCCAGGACAGCATCTACATTGAGCTGTGCGTCCGATGCAGCGGTACCGCTCGGCAGCCGCGATCGCGGCAGTGCTGCTGATGGTCGCCGCGGTGTCAGGACCCTCGGCGTGGCAACGCGCGGGTGTGGCCCAGATCATCACCGGCCCGTACGCATCGCTCCTGGCGGCGTCGACCAATCTGGGGCCATCACGGGCCGGTGATGTTCAGCTCACCGTGACCCTGCGCGACGGTGCCCGTCCGGCCACGCTGATCGATTGGGCCGGCGCGCGCCGGCTCGCGGTGCGATGGCGGCCCGGCGAGGACTTCGCCATCATCACCGGCGCCGCCGGCCACATCGCAAACGCCTTCGGCGTGCCTGTCCGGGACTACCGGGGCAAGCAGGGCCAGGTGTTCTACGCCTCGCCGCGGCAGCCGGACCTGCCGGAGCCATTGCGCGGCGACGTCACCGCCGTCGGCCGAATTCTGAGTTATCTGCCACATCGGATGGCACGGCCGGTAATTCCGCGCGACGTGCCGCGACCCGGGTTGACGCCTCAGCAGCTGTTGACCGCGTACAGCGCGGCCCCGCTGGCCGCGGCCGGCTACCGGGGGGCCGGCCAGACCTTGGTGTTCTACGTGTTCGACGGCTTCGATCAGCGCGACCTCGACATGTTCGCCGATCTGTGGGGACTGCCGCGATTCGCGCCTGAGGTGATCGGCGGTCCGCTCGGGCCGGCGGAAGGCGAGGCCGTGATGGACCTCGAGATCGCCCACGCGATCGCGCCGGACGCTCGCCTGGTGGTCGTCAACGCACGGCCGACGGTCGAGGGGGGCGGGACCTTCGAGAAGATCGGTGCGATGTTCGACGCTGCGG
The DNA here is from genome assembly GCA_004362315.1 of Mycobacterium sp. BK086. GTDB lineage: Bacteria > Actinomycetota > Actinomycetes > Mycobacteriales > Mycobacteriaceae > Mycobacterium. The sequence continues at coordinate 950,773 of SNWL01000003.1, read as the reverse complement.
CCCAGCGATATCCGGGTTCGGTGTGGAGCCTGTCGATCGGTTGGGGCTGCGAGGCTCTGGTCAACGCGGCCGACGTCGCGCCCGTGCGGGCGGCCCTGACGAATGCACACCATCGGGGCATCACCGTGTTCGACGCCAGCGGCGACACCGGCGGGCTGGAATGCAAAGGCGGCAAGGACTGGTCGTCGGCGCCGGGGCCCGACGACATCGGGGTGGACACCATCGCTTCGCTGCCGGAGGTCACCTCGGTAGGCGGCACGACGCTGTCGACCGATACGACCGGTAAGTGGTTGGACGAGTGGGCCTGGATCGACGTGCCGATGTCTCAGGGCTCCAGTGGCGGGGTGTCCCGGTTGTTCCCCCGCCCCGACTATCAACGTGGCGTGGACGTCGACCGGGATACCGACCACCGGCTGGTTCCCGACGTGGCCGCGGTCGCCGATCCGTTCACCGGCGTGCAGATCGTGTTCGAGCAGAAGATCAGGATCGGGGGAGGAACATCTCAGGCCGCGCCCATCTGGGCGGGTATGGCGGCGTTGATGAATCAGTATGTGCTCGACCACGGCGGCAGGCCACTCGGCGATATCAACCCTCTTCTCTATCGTGCCGCGCAGGGATCGCGGCTGGCGGGATTCCACGACATCACGTTGGGCGGCAACGCCGTCGACAACCCCAAGCGTGGGTATGACCTGGTGACCGGACTGGGCAGCCCCATCGCCAACAACCTCGCCCAGAATCTGCTCGACGTGCAGAAGGCCCAATCGGTGGCCGCGGGCTTCGCACCCGGCGGCGGGTAGGCGTGCCGATTCTTCGTTCCTGGCTGACGAGTTCGCTGTTCCCGCAGCTGACTGAGGGGTCCCGCAATCGTTTTCGGGTCGCCCTCCTCGTATTCGTGGCGGTGCTGGTGGCATTCGCGGAGCTGCGCTGGCAGGCGCCGATGATCGCGACCGCGGTGTGTGGGCTGCCGCTGCTGTTCGTGATCTACCTGCGCGAGATCGATGCTCGCCGCACAGTCGGACTGCGAGGGGTCGTCGTATCCGGTCTTCTGGGACTGGGATTGGCCGTTGGGTGGGCGCTGATCGCCGGCCCGATCGTCGCGCGTGCCTACGACGTCGCGCTGGGTGCGCAGGCGGATGTGGGACAGGTCCTGCTCTTCGGTGTCGCGGTGCCCGTCAGCGAAGCCCTGCTGATGATGGTGCCCGCTGTGGTCGTGCGGCTGACGGACCGCTCACCCCGCGACCCGCTCGGCGGGTTCGCGATCGGCGCCTTCGGGGCAACGGTTTTCACCGGCGCGGCCACCGCGATTCTGCTCGTGCCCCAGCTGGCCATGGGTGTCACCGCGCCGGACCGCTCGGTCGGCAGCCTCCTCGTCGAGGCGTTGGTCGAGGGCGTGGCATGGCCACTGGTGGGTGTGGCAACCGGTGGCATCATCGGTATCGCACTGTGGTTTACCAAGCCCGCCAAGGCTTCTCGCGCTTCTGCCGCGCTCCTGCTGGTGCTGCTCGTGGTCACCGCGATGGGCGTCGTCGACGTCATCGCCATGCCGTCTGCGTGGTACGGGGTGCTGCATCTGCTGATCGCCGCGGCGGCGATGGTTGTCCTGCGGTTCGTCCTCGCGGCCGTGACGCGCCGCCGAACACCCGAGGAGGCCCGTGCCACTGGGCAATCGAGTTACCCCCGCGTGCTGGGATGGCTGGCCGCCGGCCTGAGTGTCGCGGTCGTCGTGGGCGTCGTCGTATCGGCGCGCATCACCCCCGCACCGGAAGTCTTTGCCTGTCCACCGGATTGCGGTCGGCCACCACTCGGCACCCCGGTGGAGACCAACCCGCGGTTCAGCGGTGACGACGGCGCGTTCTCGGTCGCCTACCCCGGCAACGGGTCCGCCTACGACGTCGCCTTCGACCCACCCGGTGTGAATGGTGTCGAACTCACCTACACGGGTGGGGATACCGGCACGCTCACACTCTTCGGTGAGCCGGCCCGCGATCGCACGGCCAGGCAGGTCGTTGCGCAGATCGTGGACAGCAGGTACCCGGGCGCGACCATCGACTACGAAATCCCCAACGCATCGGTCGGTTACCAGCCCGGCTACGGTGTCGTCGCCGATGTGTTTCCCACCAGTTCCTCGGCCACCTACACCCCGCTGCGGGTGATCGTCATGGCCGCGGTCAAGCACGACTACGCCCTGATCGCGGCCGCGATCGGCCCGTATCACCGGTTCGGCCCTGACTACGGCGACGGCCATCCGTCGGGCGCCAACCTCGAGCTGGCCATGGATATGGGCAAGTACGTCAACAGCTTCCGCTGGCACGGCGACCGTTACGGGCGCCCGTCGTAGTCACTGGGCGGGCGCGGTGGACCCGGCCAGCGGCATCGGGGGCATACCGAGCTTGCCGTGGTCCCAGGAGCGGGTGCGGTTGGCGACGATGCGCACCGCCACCCGCTTGTTCATCATCATGTCGACGGCCGGCTTGAGGTCGTCGGTGTAGGGGCCGTTGTAGCGCTCCCACACGCTGATGCCGACTTTGAAGATGGTGTCGGGATCCTCGACGATCTCGGCCACGCCTTCGAACGCGACACCGCGCAGCGTGTCGTAGGTGTCCCCGTCTTCGATGAGGAAGCTCACCCGCGGGTTGCGGCGCAGGTTGACAGCCTTCTGGGACTTGGCCTTCGTCTCGACCCAGATCTCGCCGTCCAGAACGCCGTACCACATCGCGACGAGATGAGGCTGGCCGTCGGCCCCGATCGTCGCCATCGTGCCGGTGCGGCTGCGTGCCACGAAATCGGCGATCTCGGCGTCCGACATGACGATCTGGTTGCGCTGATTGGTTCCCATCGCGTCAGTTTGTCAGGCGCTGTCTGGCGGTTGTCGGCGGGATCACAGTCGGCGGGTCAGGGCGTCGGCGGCGGCCACCAGATCGGCTGCCCAGCGTGCCCCGGGCCGGCGGCCCATCCGGTCGATCGGGCCGGACACCGACACCGCCGCGATCACCGCGCCGCTGCGGTCGCGCACCGGAGCCGAGATGCTGGCCACCCCGGGTTCGCGCTCGGCCGCGCTCTGCGCCCAGCCGCGGCGCCGGACTTCGGCCAGGGTGCGTTCGGTGAACTTCGCGGTCGGCAGGACGGCCTGCTGGGTGGCGCTGTCGCTGTAGGCGAGCAGGACCTTGGCGCCCGATCCGGCCGTCATCGGCAGCCGGGCCCCGACCGGCACGGTATCGCGAAGCCCGGCAGGGGGTTCCAGCGCGACAACGCAGATCCGGGTGGTGCCTTCGCGGCGGTAGAGCTGCACGCTCTCGCCGGTGATCTCCCGCAGGCGGGGCAATACCGCGGCACCCGCGGCCAGCAGCGGATCGTTGACCTGGGCGGCCAATTCGTTGATCGCCGGTCCCAGGCGCCAGCGCCCCGAACTGTCGCGGGCCAGCAGCCGGTGGACCTCGAGGCCGGCGGCGAGCCGGTGTGCGGTCGCGCGGGGGAGCCCGGTCCGTTCACAGAGTTCTGCCAGCCCGCACGGGGAATCGGCGATCGAGTGGAGTACGCCCACGGCTTTGTCGAGCACGCCGATGCCGCTATCCTGTCTCATATCGAGATACTAGCGTCCCGAAATGTGAGATATCCAGACTTACGTTCCGGGAATCGAAGAATGAATTGAGAACTCATGGCTCAGTCCGACAAGCCCAGGACACTGCCCGAGAAGGTTTGGGACGACCACGTCGTCGTCGCCGGTGCCGGCAGCGGTGCATCGCGTGAACCCGATCTGATCTACATCGATCTCCATCTCATCCACGAGGTGACCAGTCCGCAGGCCTTCGACGGATTGCGCTTGGCCGGCCGGCCGTTGCGCCGCGCCGACCTCACGATCGCGACCGAAGATCACAACGTGCCGACGGTCGACATCGACAAGCCGATTGCCGACCCGGTGTCGCGCACTCAGGTGGAGACCTTGCGGCACAACTGCGCAGAATTCGGTGTGCTGCTGCACCCGATGGGTGACGCCGAGCAGGGCATCGTCCACGTGATGGGCCCACAGCTGGGGCTGACCCAGCCGGGAATGACGATCGTGTGCGGTGACAGCCACACCTCCACCCACGGTGCGTTCGGCGCGATCGCCATGGGCATCGGTACTTCCGAAGTGGAGCATGTGCTTGCCACTCAGACACTTCCGCTGCGTCCGTTCAAGACGATGGCGGTCAATGTCGACGGTGCGCTGCCGCCGGGCGTCGGTGCCAAGGACATCATCCTGGCCGTTATCGCCAAGATCGGAACCGGCGGCGGCCAGGGCTATGTCATCGAATACCGCGGCAGCACCATCGAATCGCTGTCTATGGAAAGCCGGATGACGATCTGCAATATGAGCATCGAGGCCGGCGCCCGCGCGGGTCTGGTGGCTCCCGACGAGATCACCTACGAGTACCTGCGCGGCCGCCCCTACGCGCCGACCGGTGCGGATTGGGATGCGGCGGTGACCGCGTGGGAGGCGCTGAAGACCGACGAGGGCGCCGAATTCGACACCGACGTCTACATCGACGCGACGACGCTGAGTCCCTTTGTGACATGGGGCACCAACCCCGGCCAGGGTGTTCCGCTGTCCGAGGCGGTGCCCGACCCCGAATTGATGACCAGCGATTCCGAGAAGCAGGCCGCGGAGAAGGCGTTGGCCTACATGGGCCTTCAGGCGGGCACCCCGATGCGAGACGTCACCGTCGACGCGGTGTTCGTCGGCTCGTGCACGAACGGGCGCATCGAGGATCTGCGGGTGGTGGCCGATGTGTTGCGCGGGCGAAAGGTCGCCGATGGGGTGCGGATGCTGATCGTGCCGGGCTCGATGCGAGTGCGCGCTCAAGCCGAATCCGAAGGGCTGGGCGAGATCTTCACCGCGGCGGGCGCCGATTGGCGTCAGGCCGGCTGCTCGATGTGCCTGGGAATGAATCCAGATCAGCTGGCACCGGGCGAACGGTGCGCCTCGACGTCCAACCGGAATTTCGAAGGCCGACAGGGCAAGGGTGGCCGCACACACCTGGTTTCGCCGGCGGTCGCCGCGGCGACCGCCGTGCGCGGAACTCTGTCCTCGCCCGCCGATCTCAAAAACTAGACCTGCTAAGGAGACCCACGATGGAGGCATTTCACACTCACACCGGCATCGGCGTTCCGTTGCGGCGGTCCAATGTCGACACCGATCAGATCATTCCCGCGGTGTATTTGAAGCGAGTCACCCGAACAGGTTTCGAGGATGGATTGTTCGCCGCGTGGCGCACCGATCCCTCGTTCATTCTGAATCTGAGCCCCTTCGACCAGGGTTCGGTTTTGGTCGCAGGACCGGATTTCGGCACCGGATCGTCACGCGAGCATGCGGTCTGGGCGCTCATGGACTTCGGATTCCGGGTCGTCATCTCGTCCCGCTTCGCCGACATCTTTCGCGGCAACGCCGGCAAGGCGGGGCTCCTGGCGGCCGAAGTCGCTCAAGATGATGTTGAACTTCTCTGGAAGCTCATCGAGCAGAATCCGGGACTGGAAATCACTGTCAATCTTCAAGATCGAAATATCACCGCGGGAACAGCCGTGGTGCCGTTCACGATTGACGATTACACGGCTTGGAGATTGCTGGAAGGCCTCGACGATATAGGCCTTACGCTGCGAAAACTCCCTGAAATCGAAGCCTTTGAAGCTGGGCGCCCGAGCTGGAAGCCGCGCATTTCGACGGTCTCCTGAACGGGGCGGGACGCCGAATTCCCGCCCCCGAACGGGGGGTTCAGCCCCTCGGAATCACCGCCCAAGGGCGGCAAGCGGATTGCTGAAATCCTTCTAAGTGATGCCTGAAATTGGGCGTGGCTCTTGGAATTCTGCAGGTCTTGGGTTTACCGTGTTCTGCAGTCGGTCCAAAGTGGACCACTGGCTTCGGAGGAATTGAATGAACAAAGCAGAGCTCATCGACGTACTCACGGAGAAATTGGGCTCAGACCGTCGGCAAGCAACATTGGCGGTGGAGAACGTGGTCGACACCATTGTGCGCGCGGTGCACAAGGGCGACAGCGTGACCATCACCGGCTTCGGCGTTTTCGAGCAGCGGCGTCGTGCCGCCCGTGTGGCGCGCAATCCGCGCACCGGCGAAACCGTCAAGGTGAAGCCGACTTCCGTTCCCGCTTTCCGTCCCGGCGCTCAATTCAAGGCCGTCGTCTCTGGCGCACAGAAGCTTCCGTCCGAGGGTCCCGCCGTCAAGCGCGGTGCCGTCGCCGGCCCGGTCAAGAAGGCTGCCGTGAAGAAGGCCGTCCGCAAGGCGGTCGTGAAGAAGGCTGCACCGGCCAAGAAGGCTCCGGCCAAGAAGGCCGCGCCTGCTAAGAAGGCCGCGCCCGCGAAGAAGGCTCCGGCTAAGAAGGCCGCGCCTGCTAAGAAGGCCGCGCCCGCCAAGAAGGCTCCGGCTAAGAAGGCTCCGGCCAAGAAGGCCGCGCCCGCCAAGAAGGCTCCGGCCAAGAAGGCTCCGGCCAAGAAGGCCGCGCCTGCTAAGAAGGCCGCGCCCGCGAAGAAGGCTCCGGCCAAGAAGGCTCCGGCCAAGAAGGGCCGTCGCTAAGTTTCACCGTCGAATACGCCGCGGGCTCAACGCCCGCGGCGTATTTGCGTGTCAGGGCCTAGTGGCCAGTGGGCTGCCGATGTAGTCAGCGGCGATGATCCGGTCACCGTCCAACGACAGCACCCACGTGCTGCCCTTGCGATTGCGCGACTTGTCGGGCTTGTCGTTGCCCCGCCACCACGCCAGCAGGTAGGGAATCACCTTGCCCTGTGTGCAGATGACCGGCGTCCCGCCGCGAGCGACGATCTCGGTGATGCGCTTGTGCGCGGCGTCGGGATCGTTGGCGTACGCCTCTTCGGTGAGGTCGGCCTCGGCCGAGATCGTTACCCCGAGTTCCTGTGCCAGCGGCTCGACGGTCTGAATGCAGCGGACGCGGTCGGCCGCGTACACCTCGGTGGCTCCGAACGCGATCAGCTGTCCGGCCAGTGATTCGGCTTGTGCGCGACCATTCTTGTCCAATGGCCGGCCGCGGTCGTCGCCCTTGTAGCGGGACTTGATGCCCGCGGTGCCGTGCCGCACGATCAGCACCGTCGCTGTATCGGCGGGTTGATTGGCGAAGGCCTTGAGCACTTCCCGATCGTGGGGATACGTCAGCCGTTGTACGGCATCGGCGATCGGTAGCCACTCCAGCCGATCGACTTCGGAGCCGGGAGTGAACTCGCCGCCGAGTGCCCGGGCCGCCCAGTAGTGAACGACCTTGGAGCCCTGCGCCACTTGATAGTGGGTCTGGATCAGGCGCCGGCCCAGCTGCGATCGCTGACCGGTCTCCTCCCAGATTTCGCGCACGGCCGCGACCGGTTCGTTCTCACCAGGATCGACTTTGCCTTTGGGCAGCGACCAATCGTCGTAGCGAGGCCGATGGATCAGGGCGAGACGTAGCTCGCCGGTGTCCGGGTTGGGGCGCCACAATGCCGCGCCGGCGGCCAGGATCGGCCGCTGGGGTGGCTTACCTTTCTTGGCCGCTGTCTTCTTCGTCGATTTGGACCTCGAGCTGTCACGTGACGCTCTCTTGGCCACCTCAACTCCCGCAGTTCAATTCGGGTCCCTGCGTGGGACCGGATTTGGTGGGTCGCAACGGAGGGAGCACCTAATGCTGCCGGTGACGTTCCATCAGCCACACCTGATGGTCGCGGACTTGTCGGCCGTCTTGCGGTGCGGCCGTCCAGCTGCCGTCGGGGCCGAGCTCCCAGCATCGCGTCGAGGGATCCATCGCCGATTCGAAGATCTCGTCGAGGTATCCGGTGAGGCGGGGGTCTTTGACTTGCGCCATCACTTCGACGCGGCGATCGAGATTGCGGTGCATCATGTCGGCGCTTCCGATGAAGAATTCGTTGATCGCATTGAAGTGGAAGATCCGTGAATGCTCCAGAAAGCGGCCGAGAATCGAGCGCACGACGATGTTCTCGGAAAAGCCCTCGGCGCCCGGCTTGAGAGCGCAGATGCCACGGACGACGACCTCGACGCGAACCCCGGCCTGTGATGCCCGGTACAGCGCGTCGATGACTTGTTCGTCCACAAGGGCGTTGGCCTTCAGCCGGATCCGGCCGTTGCCGTTCTGCCGATGCGCCTCGATTTCCCGTTCGACGCGCTCGATGATGCCTTTGCGCACGCCGTGCGGGGCGACGAGAAGGTTGCGGTAGTTGACCTTGCGGGAGTACCCGGTCAGCGAATTGAACAGGTCCGTCAGGTCGGCGCCGATGTCGGGGGCGGCGGTGATCAGGCCGACATCTTCATACAGCCGTGCGGTTTTCGGGTTGTAGTTGCCGGTACCGATATGGCAGTAGCGGCGAATCGTCGAGCCTTCGCGGCGAACCACCAGGCAGGTCTTGCAGTGTGTCTTCAGTCCGATCAGGCCGTAAACCACATGCACGCCGGCATCTTCCAGTGTGCGTGCCCACTTGATGTTGGCCTGTTCGTCGAAGCGCGCTTTCAATTCGACCAGGGCGACCACCTGCTTGCCGGCCTGGGCGGCGTCGATCAGCGCGTTGACGATCGGGGAGTCGCCGGAGGTCCGGTACAGCGTTTGCTTGATGGCCAACACATTCGGATCGGCCGCGGCCTGCTCGATGAACCGCTGCACGCTCGTCGAGAACGAATCGTAGGGATGGTGCACCAGCACGTCGCCGTCTCGCAGCGTCGAGAAAATGCTCTTGGGTGTCTCGCGTTCGGCGAAGGCCGGATGGGTGGCCGGCACGAACGGACGGTCCTTGAGTGCCGGGCGGTCGACGCCGTACACCTGCCACAGGGACGAAAGGTCAAGCAGCCCCGGCACCTGCACCACGTCGCCGGGGTGGACGTCGAGCTCGCGCAACAGCAGTTCGAGCATGTGCTCGGTCATGTCGTCGGCGACTTCCAGGCGAACCGGAGAGCCGAATCGCCGCCGTGCCAGTTCCCGTTCCAACGCCTGCAGCAGATCCTCGTCGCGGTCTTCCTCGACCTGCATATCGGCGTTACGGGTGATCCGGAAGACATGGTGCTCCACGATTTCCATACCGGGGAACAACACCGGCAGGAATGCCGCGATGAGTTCTTCGGTGGGCAGGAACCGGACGACGTCGCTGTCTCCGTTGGCACCCTTGAGTTCGACGAACCGGTCGACGTTGTCGGGAACCTTGATGCGGGCGAAGTGCTCGCCGCCGTCGTCGGGCGACTTCACCGTGATCGCCAGGTTCAGGCTCAAGCCGCTGACGAACGGGAACGGGTGCGCGGGGTCGACGGCCAGCGGGGTGAGGACCGGGAACACCTGCTCGTGGAAATAGGTGGAGAGCTCACTGCGCTCGGCGTCGGTGAGCTCGGCCCACGTGACGATGCGGATGCCCTCCTCGGCCAGCGCGGGACGCACCGACTCGATGAAGACCTCGGCCTGGCGCAACGAGATCTGCCGGGTGCGCTCGCCGATGCGGCGCAACTGCTCACGTGGAGAGAGACCATCGGCCGACCGCACCGAGAGGCTCATCTCGTCGCGGCGTTTCAGGCCGGCCACCCGGACCATGTAGAACTCGTCGAGATTGGACGCGAAGATCGCCAGGAATTTCGCCCGCTCGAGCAGGGGCAGTGAGGTGTCGGCGGCCAGGGCCAACACCCGGGCATTGAAATCCAGCCAGCTCAGTTCGCGATTGAGGTACCGATTCTCGGGCAACTCGTTGTCGACCGCGGTGTCCGTGGCCGCGGGCGGGGCTTCAGGTGCCTCACCGGGCTGCCAGTCGTCATCCGTGGATCGGGCGTCGGTTTCGGTGTCGGTCACAGTCCCGATCATCCCTCATCTGGAGGATGCTTGGACCTCGGCAGCCGAAAGTCGAAGTGCGTTCAGGAGTTGTTAACCATCACCGGTGCGCGATTGCCCTGGTGGTCGCCGCGCCGACACCGAGCAGCTGGGCCGATTCCAGATCCTCGATGGTGTCGATATCGCAGCGAAGCCCCGGCCACGCGCCCGTCAGTTCGACCGCTCCGGAGTCGCGATGCCTGCGGGCCGAATCCCGGCCGAGCAGCGGATCCAGTGGTGCACCGAAGGCGAACAGCGCCGCCGTACCGCTGCCGTGGCGATCGGCTACGAAACTGCGCCGATGTGACTGTGCCTGTGTCAGCGCTTCGGCCAGTTCATCGGTCTGCAGTGCGGGTAGATCGCCTTGCAGCACAACGGTATTGGCGGATTGCTTGCTGACCGTGGACCACGCCAACCGCACGGCGGTGTTCAGCGGGTCGGGCTCGGTGGGTGCCGTGGTGTCGAACAACACCGCCGCCCCGAGATCACGAGCGGCGCCGGCTGCGGTGTCGTCGGGGGTGACGACGGTGATCGACCGGACGGCATCGACGTCCCTGGCTGCGGTGATCGTGTCGATCAGCATCGCCAGTACGACCTGTTCGCGGGTGCCTGCCTCGAAGACCGGGCTCAGTCTGGTCTTGGCGGCCACGAGGCGCTTGACCGCGATGATCACGCCCACATCGGCTGCGCCACTCATGTTCACCATCCTTCCAGCGTCGTCCGGCGCCCCTGCATTCCTGGTCGGCGAGCAGTCGCGGGGGCGTGGGCTACGTTAATGACCATGACCAGCACGGTGGGAACTGCCGCGGTGATGGGCGCCGGCGCCTGGGGAACCGCACTGGCCAAGGTGCTGGCTGAGGCCGGTTCCGAGGTCCGGTTGTGGGCACGCCGCGCCGAGGTGGCCGATGAGATCAACGCCACACATGTCAACACTCCTTATCTCCCGGGCATCGAGTTGCCGGGCGCGATCCGCGCCACAACCGACCCCGCCGAGGCGCTCGACGGGCTGACCACCGTGCTGCTGGCAGTCCCGTCCCAGAGCTTGCGGGCCAACCTCGAGCAGTGGCGGGGCTCGATCGCCGGCGGCGCCACTCTGGTGAGCCTGGCCAAGGGCATCGAATTGGGCAGCCTCATGCGGATGAGTCAGGTCATCGTTCAGGTCACCGGTGTCGACCCCAGTCAGGTCGCGGTGGTCTCCGGTCCGAACCTGGCCGACGAGATCGCCCACGAACAGCCCGCCGCGACAGTGGTGGCCTCCACCGATTCCGGTCGCGCGGTTGCCCTGCAGCGCGCATTGAGCACCGGATACTTCCGGCCGTACACCAACGCCGACGTGATCGGCACCGAGATCGGCGGCGCGTGCAAGAACGTGATCGCGCTGGCCTGCGGGATGGCGGCCGGCGTGGGCCTGGGGGAGAACACCGCGGCCGCGATCATCACGCGGGGGCTGGCCGAGATCATGCGGCTCGGAATCGCGGTGGGCGCCAAGCCCGCGACGCTGGCCGGGCTGGCCGGCGTCGGCGACCTGGTGGCCACCTGTACGTCGCCGCATTCGCGCAATCGCAGCTTCGGCCAACGTCTCGGCCAGGGCGGAACCATGGAGGCGGCCCAACTGGCCGCCGGTGGCCATGTCGCCGAGGGCGTCGCGTCCTGTCAATCGATCCTGGCGCTGGCGTCCAGCTACGACGTCGAGATGCCGCTCACCGACGCGGTGTATCAGGTGTGCCACAAGGGTTTGTCGGTCGACCAGGCGGTGGCATTGCTGCTGGGCCGTAGCATCAAGCCGGAGTGAGCACCCGATGAGCGATCAGTACGGCGACTCCACTCGTGCGGTCAAAGCTGTTAGCTCCCAACCGATTCCGGGCGAGCCGGTCGGCCCGGCACCGGTGCTGGCGTCGGCGTTTCATCTCTCCGACGACGAGGGCAGCGAGGCCAACACCTATGGTCGCGGCTCCAATCCGACCTGGCGCCAGCTCGAGTCGGCGCTGGCCCAGTTGGAAGGCGCCACCGCCGCGCTGAGCTTCTCGTCGGGGATGGCTGCCATCACCGCGGCGTTGCGGGTGACCGCAACCCCGGGCTCGGTGCTGGTCGTCCCGGCCGACGGCTACTACCAGGTGCGCCGTTATGCCGCTGAAAGCCTTGCGCCCCTTGGTGTCACGGTCCGCGAGGCGACCGCCGAGCAGATCTATCAGGCCGCCGAGGGCGCCGATGTGGTGCTGGCCGAGACCCCGACGAACCCCGCGCTGGACGTGGTCGATCTGCATCGGCTGGCCGGCATCTGCCGTAACCGGGGCGCGCGGCTGCTGGTCGACAACACCACCGCCACACCACTGGGGCAGCAGCCGTTGTCACTGGGCGCCGATCTCGTCGTGGCCAGCGCCACCAAGGCATTGGCGGGGCACAGCGACCTGCTGGCCGGCTATCTGGCGGGCAGCCACCCCGAGCTGATGGCGGCCCTGGAGCGTGAGCGGCTGCTGTCCGGCGCCATCCTCGGTTCGTTCGAGGCCTGGCTGGTGCTGCGCAGCCTCGGCAGCGTCGGGCTGCGCTTCGAGCGGCAGTGCCAGAACGCGCTGGCCCTCGCGACGGTGCTGCGGGGCCACGCGAAAATCCGGTCGGTGCGGTACCCGGGGTTGCCCGACGACCCGTCCCATCCGGCGGCCGCCGCTCAGATGCGCCGCTTCGGTGGACTGGTGTCCCTAGAGCTCGCCGACGCCGCCGCGGTGCATGCGCTGGTGCGGCACAGCGAGCTGTTGGTCGCCTCCACCAGCTTCGGCGGTATCCACACCTCGGTGGACCGCCGCGCCCGCTGGGGCGATCCGGTGGCCGACGGGTTTGCCCGGATCTCGGCGGGCCTCGAGGACACCGACGACCTCGTCGCCGACGTCCTGGCCGCGCTCGAAGCCTGAAATGCCTGTTCACGGCGTCGGATCGTGCCGGTAATACCCGGGCTGTAGCCTCTCTAGGTTGTGACTTCCCGCATCCGTGTCGCTGTCGTCTATGGGGGACGCAGCTCCGAGCACGCCATTTCCTGTGTGTCGGCGGGAAGCATCCTGCGCAATCTCGACCCGGAACGCTTCGAAGTCGTGCCCGTCGGCATCACCCCGCAGGGCTCGTGGGTGCTCACCGACGGCCGTCCCGAAACCCTGGCGATCACCGACCGCACGCTGCCGGAGGTCACCGGGGAGTCGGGAACGGCGCTGGTCATGGCGGCCGATCCGGTGCGGCCCGGTGAGATGGTGTCGTTGGGGCAGACTCCCGGCCAGATGCTGACGTCGGTCGACGTGGTCTTTCCGATCCTGCACGGCCCCTACGGCGAGGACGGCACCATCCAGGGACTGCTGGAGCTGGCGGGCGTGCCCTACGTGGGCGCCGGAGTCTTCGCCAGTGCGGCCGGGATGGACAAGGAGTTCACCAAGAAGCTGCTGGCCGCCGCCGGCCTGCCGATCGGCGACCACGTCGTGCTGCGGGCGCAACAGACGGCGCCGACGCTGGATGATATTGAGCGACTGGGCTTTCCGATGTTCGTCAAACCGGCGCGCGGCGGCTCGTCGATCGGGGTCAGCCGAGTCACCAACGGCGACGAGCTGACGTTGGCGATCGCCGAGGCCCGTCGCCACGATCCGAAGGTGATCATCGAAGCCGCCGTTCCTGGCCGCGAGCTCGAATGCGGAGTTCTCGAATTCCCGGACGGCTCAGTGCAAGCCAGCGCGATCGGTGAGATCCGGGTGGCGGGAGTTCGGGGCCGCGAAGACGGTTTCTACGACTTCGCCACCAAGTATCTCGACGACGGCGCCGAACTCGACGTGCCTGCCAAGATCGACGACGATGTGGCATCCGAATTGCAGCGCTTGGCAATTCAAACGTTCCAAGCACTGGACTGTCAGGGCCTGGCCCGAGTGGACTTCTTCCTCACCGACGACGGACCTGTGGTCAACGAGATCAACACGATGCCGGGGTTCACGACGATCTCGATGTACCCGAGGATGTGGGCGGCCAGCGGCATCGACTACCCGACGCTGGTGACCACCATGGTCGAGACCGCGCTGGCCCGCGGGACCGGCTTGCGCTGACTCAGCGCGCCGGGTTCGGATCGATCGGAACCGCGGGCATGGTGCGTGCGATCAGATCCGACAGCGTCTGGATCGGCGTCGGCCCCGACTCGTTCGGCAGCGTGAGGGCCACGTAGACCGGCCGGTCCACGGTCACCCAGGTGCTGCGGTCGACGTCGGGATCGTCGAGCCGGAACCACTGGACGGCATTGACCATCTGGATGGGGGAGCCGACCACGAACTCGGCGGGCCGGTCGATCCCGCATCGCATGATGACCGGAAAGTTGTCTGCCGATCCGCGCCAGGCCGCCGCTCCCGGCGGTACCGGGTCTGCCGCGACCGCGCGTTTGAACTCGCCGAGGTTGGTGGGCACGGCCTCGAGAAGGGCCCGGCACGTCGAGGAGTCGGCCTTCGGCGCGGGCACCGACGCGATGACCACCGGCTGGACCGGGGCCTGCCGGGTGGCAGCGATACCGAGTACCGCGGCGATCGCGGCCACCGCGACCACCACAGCCGCGATCAGCAGGGCGCGGGGTGGACCGTCCGGCGGGCTTACCTCGGTGGCGGCGGGGACAGGCTCAGTTGGCATCGGCGATGGGGCAGGTCAGGGTTCGGGTGATCCCCGTGATCTGCTGAATGCTCGGCACGATCGTGGCGGCGAGGTCGTCCTCGCTGGCAGAGCCGACGCGCACCACGACGTCATAGGGTCCGGTCACGTATTCCGCCGACAGCACACCGGGCAGTGCGGCCACCTGCTTGGCGACGACCTCGGCGCGGCCGACCTCGGTCTGGATCAGCATGTAGGCCTCAACCATCCGTCGCCTCCTCGTCTCGATATTCGCCCGTGTGCGGTGCCGCCCTAGACTGACGTGTTCGTAGGCCGGCAGAGAAAACGTACCGCAGGTTGCCGGACCGATCAGCGTGTGCGACAGGAGGGGAGGCGCCGTGGCCGACTCCTGTGAACCCAATCTGCGCCAGCTGGGCGAGTTCGCCATGATCGATCGGCTGGTATCGGACCGTCGCCAGCCCGCCGGGGTGAGCGTCGGTCCCGGAGACGACGCGGCAGTGGTGAGTACGTCCGACGGGCGGGTCGTCGTCACCACCGACATGCTGGTGGAGGGCAGGCACTTCCGGCTGGATTGGTCGGCACCCCATGACGTCGGCCGAAAAGCCATCGCGCAGAACGCCGCAGACGTCGAGTCGATGGGCGCGCGGTGTAGCTCGTTCGTCGTCGGCTTCGGTGCCCCGCCGGACACCGCGGTGTCGCGGGTGCAGGAGCTGGCCGACGGAATGTGGCAGGAGGCTTTGGCGTTGGGCGCCGGGATCGTCGGTGGCGATCTGGTCGCCAGCCCGCAGTGGGTGGTGTCGGTGACCGCGCTCGGTGATCTGGGTGGGCGTGCACCCGTCTTGCGCAGCGGTGCGCGCGCCGGTTCGGTGGTGGCCGTCGCCGGCGAGCTCGGCCGCTCGGCGGCTGGATATCTGTTGTGGCATAAGGAAATCGAAGGATTCGACGAGCTGCGCGGCTGGCATCTGGTGCCGCGTCCGCCGTACGGCCAGGGCATAGCGGCCGCGGAAGCCGGCGCCCAGGCGATGACCGACGTCTCCGATGGACTGCTCGCCGATCTGGGCCACATCGCCGAAGGTTCCGGCGTGACTGTCGATCTCGTCTCCGACGGACTGTTGCCCGACGTCGATGCGGTGAGCGCGGCGGCCACGGCGGCCGGTGTCGACCCGCTGTCGCTGGTGCTGTCGGGTGGTGAAGATCACGCGCTCGTCGCATGCTTCCCCGGTGCGGTGCCTGCGGGTTGGCGGGTGATCGGCACGGTGGTCGACGGCCCACCTGAGGTCCGGGTGGACGGGCAGCCCTGGGCCGGCTCGGCGGGTTGGCAGTCCTTCGACTGAGCGCAGACGTTAGGTTGGCGTCTGTGACCACCACCGCGCGGCCGCTGACCGAACTCGTCGACGACGGCTGGGCGCAGGCACTGGCCCCGGTCAGTGATCAGATCTCTCAGATGGGCCAGTTCCTGCGCGCCGAGATCGCGGCCGGCCGGCGCTACCTTCCCGCCGGGCCGAACGTGCTGCGCGCCTTCACCTTCCCGTTCGACGACGTGCGGGTGCTGATCGTCGGCCAGGATCCCTATCCGACGCCGGGACATGCGGTCGGCCTGAGTTTCTCGGTGGCGCCCGACGTGCGGCCGCTGCCGCGCAGCCTGTCGAACATCTTCAGTGAGTACACCGCCGACCTCGGCTATCCGCAGCCGTCCACCGGCGACCTCACGCCGTGGTCGCAACGCGGCGTGATGATGCTCAACAGAGTGCTGACCGTGCAGCCCGGCACCCCGGCGTCGCACCGCGGCAAGGGCTGGGAAGCGGTCACCGAATGCGCTATCCGCGCACTGGTGGCTCGTGACACGCCGATGGTCGCGATTCTGTGGGGGCGTGATGCGTCGACACTGAAGCCGATGCTGGGGCATACGCGCGTCATCGAGTCGGCGCACCCGTCGCCGCTGTCGGCATCACGGGGATTCTTCGGCTCGCGACCGTTCAGCCGCGCCAACGAACTGCTGACCGGGATGGGTGCCGAGCCGATCGACTGGAAGCTTCCCTAGCGCACGCCGAGATCGACGTTATGCAGGAGTTCTCTCGACCTTTCGCGGCCAAACGTCGGTTTGGGCGCGAGAAGAGAGGAATTAGCCGCGGGTGACCTTGCCGGCCTTGATGCAGGACGTGCAGACGTTCACGCGCTGCTTGTTGCCACCGGGACGGGTCACGGCGTGCACAGTCTGGATGTTCGGGTTCCACCGACGGCTGGTCCGGCGATGGGAATGCGACACCGACTTGCCGAAGCCGGGGCCCTTTCCGCAGATATCGCACACGGCAGCCATGTAGAACTCCTCTAAATCAGTAGTCAAAGGGGGCCAACGACCTGCGAAGGGTGACCCGACAACCTGACCAGGATAGCCGTCCGGTGAACCGAACGCCAAAATGCTCCCCAGTCGTCCTGCCGTGAATCCACGCAAGCGCCTGTGACCTGCGGCGATCGTAACATTGCACCGTCGCGCCTCCCGCTGGCGTCGAACTGTCGGGTGAACTGGATAGGCTGGCGCGACACAGCCGTGTGGTGTGCAGGGATCGCGAGGAGGTGCCGATGCCGGACCGGCGGCTGGACGCATCGGCCCTGCGCGATTGGGCTCACACCGCCGTCGGCGACCTGATCACCCACACCGACGAGATCAACCGGCTCAACGTGTTCCCGGTGGCCGATTCCGATACCGGGACGAACCTGCTGTTCACCATGAGCGCGGCGCTGGACGCGGCGAAATCGGGCGCGGGGTCCGGTGATGTCAGCCTGATGGCCGCCACGCTGTCCGAGGGCGCGCTGCACGGCGCCCGGGGCAATTCCGGGGTGATCCTGTCGCAGATCCTGCGCGGCCTGGCCGACGTGACCGCATCCGCGGCAGAAGACACCGATGGTGCGCTGGCCGACATCGACGCCGTCCTGCTCGGAGCGGCGCTGCGGCACGCCGTCGGGCTGGTGGTGTCGTCGATGGGCGGCGAGCTGGTGGCCGGCACCATCGTGTCGGTGCTGCAGGCGGTCGCCGAAGCCATCCAGCAGCGCGCCGCCGAGGGGGCGACGCTGGCCGAGGCGCTGACCGCCGGTGGCGACGCGGGGGTCACGGCGCTGGAACGCACCCCCGATCAGCTCGACGCGCTGGCGGCGGCGGGAGTGGTGGACGCGGGCGGGCGCGGATTCCTGGTCCTCATTGATGCGCTGACCGCCACCGTCACCGGGCACGCGCCCCATCGGGACGCCTACGAGCCAGGACCGCCGCGACTCGACAGCGCCGTCACCGCACCGCGGCCGCCGCAGTTCGAGGTGATGTACCTGCTCGCCGACTGCGACGGCGCCGCCCTCGACCCGCTGCGCACCCGGCTGGAGCAGCTCGGCGATTCGGTTGCGATCGCCGCATCCACCGAAGCGGACCGCTACTCCATTCATGTGCACACCGACGACGCGGGTGCGGCGGTGGAAGCCGGACTGGATGCCGGTGCGGTCAGCCGCATTCAGATCTCGGTGCTCAGCGCGGGCCCTGCCCGGGTTTCGCCGGGCAGCTGGAGCCGCGAGCGTGCGGTGCTGGCCGTCGTCGACGGCGACGGCGCCGCAGAGCTTTTCGGCCAGGAGGGTGCCTGCGTTCTGCGCCCGGATGCCGGGCTGGCCGACCCGGCCAACGGGGTCAGCGCGCGGGAACTCGTGCGCGCACTCGTCGACACCGGGGCCGCTCAGGTGATGGTGCTGCCCAACGGCTATGTGGCGGCCGAGGAGCTGGTCGCTGGATGTACGGCCGGAATTGGTTGGGGCATAGACGTTGTCGCGTTGCCGACCGGATCGATGGTGCAGGGTCTGGCCGCGCTCGCCGTCCACGATCCGAGCCGCCAGGCCGTCGACGACGGTTTCTCGATGGCCAGGGCGGCGGCCGCGGCCCGGCACGGGTCGGTGCGCACCGCCACCGAGCAGGCGCTGACCTGGGCGGGCAGTTGTGAGCCCGGCGACGGCCTTGGCATCGCCGGTGACGAGGTGCTGGTGGTCGCCGAGGATGTGGCCGGCGCGGCCACCGGGCTGATCGACCTGTTGCTGGTGGCCGGCGGTGAGCTGGTGACCGTGCTGATCGGCGAGGACACCGATCCGGCTGTCGCCGAGGCGCTTTCGCAACACGTGCACCGCCGCCATCCTGGAATCGAATTCGCGACCTATGCCACCGGTCACCGTGGCGACGCGCTGCTGATCGGGGTGGAGTAGCCGTGGTCAATCTCAGTGACCGGCTCGACGGGATCCTCGGCGGCAAGGCCGCCGGCCTGCTCGACGACGTCTTCGGTATCCAGACCGTCGACGATCTGTTGCGGCACTACCCGCGCAAGTACATCCACGGCATGTCCGTGTGGGGTGAGGATGAAGCCCCGCCGGAAGAGGGCGAGCACATCACCCTGGTCGGCGAGATCGAGAAGGCGGAGGTGCGCTGGACCAATCGCCAGCCCAAACGCGAGTACCTGGTGATCACGCTGGGGAAGGGCAGGAGGAAGGTCACCGCGACGTTCTTCAACGCCAAGTGGCTCAAGAAGGAATTGATCGAGGGCGTCCGCTTGATGCTCTCCGGGGAGGTCGGCTTCTTCAAAGGCAATATGCAGCTGACCCACCCGGACTTCTTGGCGCTCAACTCGCCGAAGGGCCGGGTGTTCGGCAGCAGGTCGCTCAAGGCGATCGCCGACACCTCGACGTCGCAGGCCGGTGAGCTGACGATGTCGGCGTTCGAGCGCGACTTCTTTCCGATCTATCCGGCCAGCGCCAAGCTGCAGAGCTGGGATATCTACGCCTGCGTGCAGCAGGTGCTGGCCGTGCTCGACCCGATCGTCGACCCGCTGCCGAAAACCGTTGTGCAGCAGCGCGGCCTGATCGACGAGGGCACCGCGCTGCGTGACATCCACATCGCCGAGCGTGAACCCGAACGCGAGGCGGCCCGCGAACGGCTGCGGTTCGACGAAGCCGTCGGCATGCAGTGGGCGCTGGCCGAGCGCAGGCACGGCGAGCTCGGCGAGTCCGGCCCGCCCGCACCGCATCGTCACGACGGGTTGGCCGCCGCGTTGCTGGAGCGCCTGCCGTTCGAGCTGACGGCGGGGCAGCAGGAGGTGCTGGGCGTGGTCGCCCGCGAATTGGCTACGACCAAGCCGATGAACCGGCTGTTGCAGGGCGAGGTCGGCTCGGGCAAGACGATCGTGTCGGTGTTGGCGATGCTGCAGATGGTCGACGCCGGCTACCAGTGCGCGCTACTGGCTCCGACGGAAGTCCTTGCCGCCCAACATGCCCGGTCGATCCGCGATGTCCTCGGGCAGCTGGCGATGGCAGGGCAGCTCGGCGGCGAAGAGGGCGCCACCCGGGTGGCACTGCTGACCGGATCGATGTCGGCGGCGCAGAAGCGTCAGGTGCGTGACGAGGTGGCCTCGGGGGAGGCCGGCATCGTCATCGGTACCCACGCGCTGTTGCAGGATGCGGTGGAGTTCCACCGACTGGGGTTCGTCGTCGTCGACGAACAGCACCGGTTCGGCGTGGAACAGCGAGACCGGTTGCGCGCCAAGGCGCCTGACGGCTTGACCCCGCATCTGCTGGTGATGACGGCCACCCCGATCCCGCGCACGGTGGCGCTGACGGTGTACGGCGACCTGGAAACCTCGACGATGCGCGAACTTCCGCGCGGGCGCCAGCCGATCACCACCAACACGATCTTCATCAAGGACAAGCCGCAATGGCTGGCCCGGGCGTGGCAGCGGATCATCGAGGAGGTCGGCCAGGGCAGGCAGGCCTACGTCGTCGCGTCACGCATCGACGAGGACGACAAGGCCAGTGGGGAGCAGGCAGGTCCGCCCGCCGAGACCGTCCTCGCGCTGTTCAAACACCTGGGGCACGGTCCGCTGTCCGGGTTACGCCTGGGCCTGATGCACGGCCGATTGAGCGGTGATGAGAAGGACGCGGTGATGTCGTCGTTCCGGGCCGGTGAGATCGATGTCCTGGTGTGCACCACCGTGATCGAGGTGGGCGTCGATGTGCCGAACGCGACGGTGATGGTCGTGATGGACGCCGACCGGTTCGGCATCAGCCAGCTGCACCAGCTGCGTGGACGCATCGGGCGGGGTGCGCACGCCAGCCTGTGCCTGTTGGCGACCAAGTTTCCCGAAGATTCCAAGGCGGGCGACCGGTTGCGAGCGGTGGCAAGCACACTGGACGGTTTCGCGCTGGCCGATCTGGACCTGCAGGAGCGCCGTGAAGGGGATGTGTTGGGGCTCAACCAGTCCGGGCGGCCCATCACGTTGCGCTTCCTGTCGTTGGCCGAGCACCTGGATGTGATCGTCGATGCCAGGGAAGTGGCCCAGACGATCTACGCACACGACCCCGGCAACCGCGGGATGGCCACCCTGGCCGGGCAATTCACCGGCGGCGACCGTATCGACTATCTGGACAAGGCATGAGGCGTCGTCCGCTGATCTGGATGGCGGTGATCGCGGCGCTGTCGGTGATCGTCGCCGTTCAGGTGATGTCCTCGACCGGGGAACCGGACCGGATGGTCGCGCGCGCGGACGTGCCCACCGTCGCACCGGGAACCGACGTTCTCGACGGCATCGTGATCGTCGCGCAGCGGGTCCGGGGCTACGACTACCGGCGCGCGGCGTTCGGCGATGCCTGGGACGACAACAATGCGGCGCCGGGCGGACACAACGGGTGCGACACCCGGGACGACATCCTGGACCGCGACCTGGTCGACAAGACCTACGTCTTCACCAAACGTTGTCCGCAGGCGGTGGCCACCGGCGTTCTGCACGATCCCTATACCAGCGCGACGATTCCGTTCACCCGAGGCGCCAATGTCGGGCAGGCGGTGCAGATCGACCATCTGGTGCCGCTGGCCTACGCCTGGGACATGGGTGCCCGAGACTGGCCGGACGACATGAGGCTGCGGTTCGCCAACGATCCGGCCAACCTGCTGTCGGTGGCGGGACAGGTGAACCAGGACAAGGGTGATCAGCCACCCGGGGCCTGGATGCCGCCGAACCACGCGTTCTGGTGCCAGTACGCGATGCAGTTCATCGCGGTGCTGCGCGGCTACTCACTGCCGGTGGACCAGTCGTCGGCCGACGAACTGCGCGACGCCGCGGCCACCTGCCCGAAGAACTGACTCAGCTGACGGGTCGTCGCAGGTCAAAAAACCGCACGATTCGTAGTATTCAAGCCCACACCCGCTAAATGCGCATTTCAGATGCGCAATAAACTAGCGTCGCATTCATGCAGCTCACACGGTTCACCGACCTGGGACTCCGGGCCATGATGCTGCTGGCCACGGGCCAGACACGTGAGCAGCGAGTCACCACCAGGACAGTGGCCGCCGCGGCCGGCGCCTCGGAGAACCACGTCGCCAAGGCGGTCTCGCGATTGACCGACATGGGCCTGGTGTACGCCCGGCGCGGCCGTGGCGGCGGGCTGGAACTCACCGACGCCGGCCGGGAGGTATCGCTGGGCTGGCTGGTGCGTCAGCTCGAAGGCGACCGCGAAGTCGTCGACTGCGAAGGCCAGACCGCGTGCCCGCTGATCGCGGGCTGCCGGTTGCGCCGGGTGCTCGCCGACGCCAAAGAGGCGTTCTACGCCGAACTCGACCGCCACACCATCGCCGATCTCGTCGGCAGCACGTCGCTGCCTGTCGTTCTGCAACTCACCACTGAAAGGAAACTGGGATGACCACCACCGCAGCCGAACTGGAGTCCGGCCACGCCGAGATCATCAGGGCGACACTGCCGCTCGTCGGGGCACACGTCGACGAGATCACGGTCGAGTTCTACCGCCGGATGTTCGGCAGTCATCCCGAGCTCCTGCGGAACCTGTTCAACCGCGGAAATCAGGCACAGGGCTCTCAGCAGCGCGCGCTGGCCGCGTCGATCGCCACCTTCGCAACGCATTTGGTGACTCCGGAGCTGCCGCACCCGGCCGAACTGCTCTCGCGTATCGGTCACAAGCATGCGTCACTGGGAGTCACCGCCGACCAGTACCCGATCGTGCACGAGCATCTGTTCGCCGCGATCGTCGAGGTGCTCGGCGCCGACACGGTGACCGCGGACGTCGCCGCGGCGTGGGACCGGGTGTACTGGATCATGGCCGACACCCTGATCGCGATGGAGCACGACCTGTATCGCGGCGCCGGTGTCGACGACGGCGACGTCTTCCGTCGACTGCGCGTCACCGCCCGTGAAGACGATCCATCCGGGACGGTCCTGCTGACGGTTCGTGGCAACGGAAGCTCGAACACGGCTGCCGCACAGTATGTTTCGGTGGGTGTGACGCTGCCCGACGGTGCTCGCCAGCTTCGCCAGTACAGCCTGGTGAACGCCCCGGGTGCCGCGGAGCTGACCTTCGCGGTCAAGCCGGTGGACGCCGACGGGACGAACCCGGCCGGCGAGGTGTCCACCTGGATCCGCGCCAACGTGAGGGTGGGCGACCTGCTGGACGTCACGGTGCCGTTCGGCGACCTGCCGGAGCCGCGCAGCGGATCGCCGGTGGTCCTGATCTCCGCCGGTATCGGCGTCACCCCGATGGTCGGTCTCCTGGAATACCTTGTCGCGCACGGGCACCAGGCTCCGGTGCAGGTTCTGCACGCCGACCGCAGCGAAGAAAGTCACCCGCTGCGCAAGCGGCACCAGGAACTGGTGGACATCCTGCCCGACGCCAGCCTGCAGCTCTGGTACGCCGAGGGCGTCGATGGCGACAACGCGAGAATCCACGAGGGGTTGATGAACCTCGAGGGTGTCGAGATCGCGGGCGACGCCGAGGTCTACCTCTGCGGCAACGCGGGATTCGTCCAAGCGGTGCGCGGTCAGCTCACCGCTCGCGGGATCGCGTCAGAGCGTGTGCATTGCGAGCTGTTCAGCCCGAACGACTGGCTGCTCGACGGGTAATCGTTGCGCTGGTTGCAGTCTCGACGGCGGGCGCCCGGGGCCGAAACCCTAGGCTCCTGGATTGGGCAGGAACCGGGTCCCGTCGTCGAGCCCGCTGAGCGTCTCCACCTCGGCCGCGCTCAGCTCGAAGTCGAATACGTCGGCGTTCTCGGCGATCTGGGCCGGATTGGCGCGGGCAACCACGACGTCGCCCTGCTGAAGGCTCCAGCGGATCAGCACCTGTGCCGGCGACTTACCATGCGCGGCAGCCACTTCGGCGATCGCGGCATTCTCCGCCAACTTGCCTTCACCCAGCGGAATGTAGGCGCCGGTGATGATCGAGTGCTCGGCATGTACCGGGCGTAGCTCGGTCTGGTTGAGCAGCGGGTGCAGCTCGACCTGATTGATGACGGGCGGGAAGTAGCTCAAGTCGATGATGTCCGACAGGTTTTCGGCAGTGAAGTTCGCGACGCCGATCGACTTGATGAGGCCGTCCTGACGGGACCGCATGATGCCGCCCCAGGCGTCGATGTACTTGCCGTTGGCCTCGGCGGGCCAGTCCATCAGATAGAGATCCACGTACTCCAGGCCCAGACGCTCGAGGCTGGCCTTGATCGCGTCCTGAGAGGACTGGAAACCCTGATCCTCGGTGGCGAGCTTGGTGGAGACGAACACCTCGTCGCGGGCGATGCCCGATGAGGCGATGGCGCGGCCGACGGCCTCTTCGTTGCCCTTGGCGGTGTCGATCAACCGGTACCCGGCCTCCAGGGCACTGGCCACCGCGCTCTCGGTCTCCTCGGCGGAGAGTTCGGCGACGCCGAGTCCCAGCACCGGGATGGAGTTGTCGTCATTGAGCGTGACGGTGGGGATGGTGGCCGCCGGCATCTTCTTCACCTGCCTGTGGAATCAAGTTGGTCGCGTTGACCTTAGTCCTTACAGCGATATGTCAGCTGAGCAGGCCCGGCGCGCCGCCCGGGGCGGAAGCCCGAATTGTCGGGTTCGTCAGTCGATGGTCCTGACCGGAGGCTGACAGACCCCTGCCAGTCCGGGTCCCGTACGCTGCGGCGATGCCGACCACACACCACAAGTGAGGGGAGCAGTGATGGCAGAGAGCCGGTTTTCCAAGCGTGCACAGGCCGTGAGCAGCCGGGCCGGAGTGAAGGTCATCCCGCGCCTGCCGGGTGCCCTCAAACGCCTGTTGTCGGGCGGCCGGGCAATCACGATCGACGGAAACACCCTTGATCCCTCGATCCAGATGATGCTGGTCGCGCAGCGTGCGGTGGGTATGAGCAGCCTGGCGGTCCCCGGCGATCCGATCGCGACCCGCAGGCAGAACCGGGAAGCCACGGCCAGCCTCGACGAGGTCGACGTCCACGCCGCCGGTATCGACGCCCTCACCATTCCGGGACCGGCCGGGGACATTCCCGCCCGCCACTACCGTCCGGCAGGCGACGACGGCGCGCCGCTCCTGGTCTTCTTCCATGGCGGCGGATTCGTCTTCGGCGACCTGGAGACCCATGATTCGGCATGCCGGCTGATCTGCCGCGACGCCGGCGTTCACGTGCTCGCCATCGACTACCGCCTGGCCCCCGAACACAAGGCGCCCGCCGCCGTCGAGGACAGTTACGCCGCCTACCTCTGGGCTCGTGAGCACGCCGCCGAACTGGGTGCCGACCCCGGCCGGGTGGCGGTCGGCGGTGACAGCGCCGGCGGCAATCTGGCAGCCGTCGTGACCCGGCTGGCCCGCGATGCCGGTGCGCCGCTGCCCACCCTGCAGTGGCTGATCTATCCGGCCACCGACCTGCGGGGGAACAGCACGTCGCGGACATTGTTCGCCGACGGCTTCCTGCTGACCAAGCGCAACATGGATTGGTTCCAGGACGCCTATATCGGCGGGTCAGGCATCGATGTGACAGACCCGAGGGTGTCCCCGCTGTTGGCCGACGACCTCTCCGGCCTGTCACCGGCGCTGGTGGTGACAGCAGGCTTCGACCCGTTGCGCGACGAGGGCGAACAGTATGCGGACAAGCTGCGGGCGGCCGGTGTCACGGTCGATGCCCGCCGGATGGGCCCGATGACCCACGCGTTCCTCAACATGAATGCGCTGGGCGGGCAGGTCAGCCAGGCCAATGCCGAGATGATCTCGGCATTGCGGGCCCACCTGGCCCGCGGCTGATCCCGCGAACGTAACCCCAGGGTTGCGTTCGGCACCGAAACGCGCCCTGGCGTTACGTTCGGCGTGTGACCGGTCGCAAATCCGCCGCCGGTACTCTAGAGGCGCCAACACCGAGTCTTGACAGCGAGGACGAGCCGACCCGTGGCCACCAATAAGAAAAGCACCCCGAAATACGACCTGAAGGCGCAGGACCGCAAGCGGAACCTGTTCATCCAGCTGGGGCTGACCGCAATCGTCGTCGTCTTCGCCGTCGCTCTGGTGCTCTACATCGTGATGGGCCACGACAAGAACAAGGGCAACGGCAATGCCCAGGCGGTGCGGATCGCCTCGAGCCAGCTGATCAAGAAGGACGGCAGCGACGAGCCCAAGGCAGTGTTGTCGCTTTACGAGGACTTCCAGTGCCCGCACTGCCGCGAGTTCGAGAAGGTGTTCGGCCCGACCATCACCAAGCTGACCGACAGCGGTGCCGTGGCCACCGACTACTACATGGTCGCCATCCTGAATTCGCCGATCAACAAGAACTATTCGACGCGCGCCGCCAATGCGGCCTACTGCGTCGCAGACGAGAACAAGGACGCCTTCCTGCGGTTCCATGGCGCACTGTTCGCCCAGCAGCCCGAGGAAGGCTCGGGCGCCGCGCCGGACAACAACTCGCTGATCGAGACCGCGCGTCAGGCCGGTGCGGCGGGCGGTGTCCCGCAGTGCATCAACTCCGGTAAGCACAGCGACATGGTCGAGGGCCTGGCCGCCGCCGCCAAGATCTCCGCGACGCCGACCATCCGGCTCAACGGCCAGGACATCAGCCCGGCATCGCCCGAGGACCTGATCGCCAAGGTCAAGACCATCGTGGGCAACGTGCCCGGCCTGGATGCCGCGCCGACCCCGGGTGCGCCCGCTCCGGCCGCGGCTCCCGCCGCTCCGGCGGCTCCGGCACCTGCTGCTCCGGCCGCTCCCGCTCCCGCCGCTCCGGCCCCTGCGACGCCGACGCCGTGAGCGTGACGACCCCGGCGCCGGTGGAACCGACGGACCCCGAGGCGGGGGCCGCGCCGGGCGGCATCAGGGTGCGCGCGGCCAGCGCGTGGTGGGTGCTGATCGCCGGTGTTGTCGGACTGATCTCCTCGGTCACCCTGACGATCGAGAAGATCGAGATTCTGGTCAATCCGTCCTACGTGCCGAGTTGCAGCATCAACCCGGTGTTGTCGTGCGGCTCGGTGATGATCACCCCTCAGGCCTCGGCGTTCGGTTTCCCGAATCCGCTGATCGGGATCGCCGGATTCACGGTCGTGGTGGTCACCGGCGTTCTCGCGGTGGCGAAGGTGCGGCTGCCACGGTGGTATTGGTCGGGCCTGGCCATCGGCACGGCGCTGGCCGTGGTGTTCATCCACTGGCTGATCTTCCAGACGCTCTACCGAATCGGCGCGCTGTGCCCGTACTGCATGGTCGTCTGGTCGGTCACCATCCCGCTGCTGGTCGTGGTGTCCTCGATCGCGTTGCGTCCGCTGGCCGGCAACGTGGTGGCCAGGGTGCTCTACACGTGGCGCTGGTCGCTGGTGGCGCTCTGGTTCACCGCGATCGTGTTGCTGATCCTGGTTCGGTTCTGGAACTACTGGTCGACGTTGATCTAGTCGCCCGACGCTCGGGTAGCAGACGCGGGTAGGGTGCTTGGGTGATTTCTAAAGTCCTCGTTGCCAACCGCGGTGAGATCGCGATCCGCGCTTTCCGTGCTGCCTACGAGCTGGGTATCGGCACGGTGGCGATCTACCCGTACGAGGATCGAAATTCGCTGCATCGGTTGAAGGCCGATGAGTCGTATCAGATCGGTGATACCGGACACCCGGTGCGGGCGTATCTGTCGGTCGACGAGATCGTCGCCACCGCGCTGGCGGCGGGTGCGGACGCGATCTATCCGGGCTACGGCTTCCTGTCGGAGAACCCCGAATTGGCGGCGGCCTGTGCGGCTGCGGGCATCACCTTCATCGGGCCGGACGCCTCGATCCTGGAACTCACCGGCAACAAGGCGCGCGCGATCGCGGCGGCCCGTGCGGCGGGTCTGCCGGTGCTGGCGTCCTCAGAGCCGTCGGCGTCGGTGGAGGAACTGGTCGAGGCCGCCAAGAGCATGCAATTCCCGGTGTTCGTCAAGGCTGTCGCCGGTGGCGGCGGGCGCGGTATGCGCCGGGTGGCCGATCCGTCGGCGCTGGCCGAGGCGATCGAGGCGGCCAGCCGGGAGGCGGAGTCCGCCTTCGGCGATCCGACGGTGTTCCTCGAGCAGGCCGTGGTGAATCCGCGCCATATCGAGGTGCAGATCCTCGCCGACACTCACGGCAACGTCGTTCACCTCTACGAGCGTGATTGCAGTGTGCAGCGCCGCCACCAGAAGGTCATCGAACTCGCCCCGGCGCCGAACCTGGATCCTGCTCTGCGGGACCAGATTTGCGCTGACGCGGTGGCATTCGCCCGACAGATCGGCTACAGCTGCGCGGGCACTGTGGAGTTCCTGCTCGACGAGCGCGGCCGGCATGTCTTCATCGAGATGAACCCCCGGATTCAGGTGGAGCACACCGTGACCGAGGAGATCACCGACGTCGACCTGGTTTCGGCGCAGTTGCGGATCGCCTCGGGGGAGACGCTGGCCGATCTGGGTCTGAGTCAGGACGCGATCGCACCGCACGGTGCGGCGCTGCAGTGCCGCATCACCACCGAGGATCCGGCCAACGGGTTCCGGCCCGACACCGGCCGCATCACCACCTATCGTTCGCCGGGTGGGGCGGGGATCCGCCTCGACGGTGGTACGCATCTGGGTGCCGAGGTCGCTGCGCATTTCGATTCGATGCTGGTCAAGCTCACCTGTCGGGGCCGGGACTTCCCTACGGCGGTGGCACGGGCGAAGCGCGCGGTCGCCGAATTCCGGATCCGCGGTGTGTCGACGAATATCCCGTTCCTGCAAGCGGTTCTGGACGATCCGGATTTCCAGGCCGGACGCATCACCACATCGTTCATCGACGAGCGCCCGGCACTGCTGACGGCGCGCACCTCGGCCGACCGCGGTACCAAGATGCTGAAGTTCCTGGCCGAGGTGACGGTGAACTCGCCCTACCGGGATCGTGATCGCGTCTACCCGCAGGACAAGCTGCCTGACCTCGACATCGCGGCCACCACGCCGCCGCCGGGCAGCAAGCAGCGTCTCGTCGAGCTGGGCCCCGAGGGATTCGCCAAGTGGCTCAAGGATTCTCCAGCCGTCGGGGTGACCGATACGACATTCCGCGATGCGCATCAGTCGCTGTTGGCGACGCGGGTGCGCACCTCGGGTCTGCTGCAGGTCGCTCCCTACATCGCCAGGATGACCCCGGAGCTGTTGTCGATCGAGTGCTGGGGCGGTGCGACCTACGATGTGGCCCTGCGCTTCCTGAAGGAAGATCCGTGGGAGCGGTTGGCTTCGCTGCGTGAGGCGATCCCGAACATCTGTCTGCAGATGCTGCTTCGTGGCCGCAACACGGTGGGCTACACGCCGTACCCGGAGGCGGTGACGCACGCGTTCGTCGATGAGGCCACCCGGACCGGCGTCGACATCTTCCGTATCTTCGACGCGCTCAACAATGTCGAGTCGATGCGGCCCGCGATCGACGCAGTGCGTCAAACCGGTTCTGCAGTAGCCGAAGTCGCGATGAGCTACACCGGCGACCTGTCCAACCCCGCCGAGAAGCTCTACACGCTGGACTATTGGCTGCGGCTGGCCGAGGAGATCGTCGACGCCGGTGCGCACGTGTTGGCGATCAAGGACATGGCCGGCCTGCTGCGCCCGCCCGCGGCCGCGGCCCTGGTGTCGGCGTTGCGCAGTCGCTTCGACCTGCCGGTGCATGTGCACACCCATGACACCCCCGGCGGCCAGTTGGCCACCTACACCGCGGCCTGGCAGGCCGGAGCCAGTGCGGTCGACGGTGCGGCGGCCCCGCTGTCGGGTACCACCAGCCAGCCGCCGTTGTCGGCGATCGTGGCCGCTGCGGCGCACACCCCGTTCGACACCGGCATCAACCTGGACGCGGTGTGCGACCTGGAGCCGTATTGGGAGTTGTTGCGGCGGGTGTACGCCCCGTTCGAGTCGGGCCTGCCGGCGCCGACCGGGCGGGTGTACCACCACGAAATCCCGGGCGGTCAGCTGAGCAACCTGCGTACGCAGGCCGTCGCATTGGGCCTGGGTGAACGCTTCGAGGACATCGAGGACGCCTACGCGGGCGCCGACCGGATCCTGGGACGCCTGGTCAAGGTCACCCCGTCGAGCAAGGTGGTCGGCGACCTGGCTCTGGCCCTGGTCGGTGCCGGGATCACGGCCGAGGAATTCGCCGAAGACCCTGCACGCCAAGACATTCCCGACTCAGTGATCGGGTTCTTGCGCGGCGAGCTGGGTGATCCGCCCGGTGGTTGGCCCGAGCCGTTGCGCACCAAGGCACTGGAAGGCCGTGGGGCCGCCAAGCCCGAGCAGCCGCTGTCGGTGGAGGACGAGAAGATCCTCGGTGAACCCGGTGCATTGCGCCAGGCCACCTTGAACCGGCTGCTGTTCCCCGGTCCGACAAAGGAATTCGAGGCACACCGCGAGGAGTACGGCGACACTTCGGGTTTGAGCGCCAACCAGTTCTGGAGCGGTCTGCGCCACGGTGACGAGCACCGCATCGTGCTCGAGCGCGGCGTCGACCTCATTGTCGGGCTGGAAGCGATTTCCGAACCCGACGAGCGCGGGATGCGCACGGTCATGTGCATCATCAACGGGCAGCTGCGTCCGGTGTTGGTGCGCGACACCAGCATCGCCGAAACCGTGCCGACCGCCGAGAAGGCGGATCGCACCAACCCGGACCACGTTGCGGCCCCGTTCGCCGGCGTCGTCACCATCGGGGTGGCCGTCGGCGACAAGGTGGATGCCGGCCAGACCATCGCCACCATCGAGGCGATGAAGATGGAAGCCGCGATCACCGCACCCAAGGCAGGCATCGTCAACCGTGTCGCCGTTGGCAGCACCGCGCAGGTCGAGGGCGGCGACCTGCTGGTGGTGATCGGCTCCCCGGCCAAGGCCGACCTCACCGGAGGGGCAGCCTGACCCGCATCGTCGGGGGCAGTGCCGGCGGCCGCCGCATCGACGTACCGGCCCGCGGGACCCGCCCGACCACGGACCGCGTCCGCGAGGCGCTGTTCAATGTTCTTGCCGCGCGCCGGGATTTCGACGGACTGCGGGTCCTTGATCTCTACGCCGGATCTGGAGCGCTCGGACTCGAAGCGCTCTCACGGGGTGCGGCTTCTGCGCTGTTCGTCGAAAGTGATTCGCGCGCAGCAGCGGTCATCAAACGCAACATCGAGGCCCTCGGGCTGCAGGGTGCGACGGTGCGGCGGGGTGCGGTGGCCGCGGTGCTCGCGGCGGGGTCGGACAAGCCGGTCGACCTGGTGCTGGCCGACCCGCCCTACGAGGTGTCGACCGCCGATATCGAGGTGATGCTGGACAGCTTGGTACGCAACGGATGGCTGGGTGCGGACAGTATCGTCGTGGTCGAACGCCCGGTGTCGGCTGCTGAAATCGGCTGGCCTGCGGGATGGACGGCATGGCCGGACCGCCGCTACGGAGACACCCGTGTCGAGCTAGCGACCTGCTGACAGCAGACCGATCACGTCGGCCAGCTGTGGGCCCGGCGCCAGGGTGTCGGGGATGAACCGCCAGGCGTTATGGGTCCACGGGTCGAGCATCCCGGAGTCGTCGCTGTCGACGCGGATGTGGTGACTGAATTCCGCGATCTCGCGCAGCAGCGGAACGGATGTGGACGTGGCGGCGTCGGCGTGATCGCCGACGAAGACCACCGAGATACCCGCGTCCACGCTGCTGTTGATCAGCGCGACGGTGGCGCCGATGGCGTCGGGACTGAAGCCGTAACCTGGGTCGGTGATCACCACGATGCTTGCCGACGCGTCGTCGCTGTCCGGCAGGGATGCCAGCTCGGCGCGGGTGACCAAGTGCTGCAGGCGTTCTGCCGCATCGGTGTGATCGGTCACGGCCGGGCGGGGCAGATAGGCCCGCAGGTGTTCGGTGAGCGGGCCGAGCGTGTCGGCGAGGTCGATGATGTCGATCGCGGTGTTGTCGTGCGGCGCCGCGGCCAGCAGCCTGGTGAGCAGCGAGGCGAGGACCGGGGCGGCGGCCGCGGGCTCGCGAGTGTCGATCCATACCGGCCGGCGCATGGGGGCCTGCAGGCACATGGGGATCGTCAATGTCCCCACGTCGGGCATGGTGAGCACACCCAGCCGGATACCGGTGCTCGGCTGGGGCGGGCGCTGCCAGACAGGGGACGCCCAGGAGGCCAGTGCGGCGGGCAGTTCGCCGTCGAGGGCCTCGAGTTCGGCTGCCAGGTGGGCCGCGTCGCGCTGGTAGTCGGCTGCGGCGGCAGCGATCAGATCGTCATGACGGCGCTGGGCTTGCGTCATCGCGTCCTGGCCGGCGGCGGTGTTGCGGGTGGCGGGATCCGCGACGGCGTTGGACATCTCTGTCTCGAGCCGGTCGGCGGCGAAGGTGCGCGCGGTCAGCAGCGCGCCAGAACTGCGGGCTGCGTCCTCGTAGATCATCGAGATGCGTTCCAGTGGATTCTGATCGCCCAGTGGGGTGATCGGGGCAGCGGCTGCCGGCGGCGCGGGCACGGGTGTCGCGGTGGCCGTAATGCCATGAGCCCGAGCCATTTCGGCTGCGCCGCCGGCATACCCCTGCCCGACCGCCCGCACCTTCCACCCCGTTCCCCGGCGGTAGAGCTCGAAGCCGATGATCACGGGGTGCACCTCGGCGGCGGCAATGGTGAATTCGGTGGATTGGCCGCGCCCGTCGGTCAGGGTGAAGGACAGCGCATCGGCGCCGGGTTGGGGGTCGAGCGCCGCGCAGAGGACGTACCCGATCTCGGGAGCCATCGCACCGAGGTCGATGAGCACCCGGTCGGGCTGGACGTCGACGCCGGGGTGTCGTGACGATCCGGTGTCGTCGAGGTACCCGTCCGGCACGGCGCGGCGCTGGTCGGTGAGGACCAGCGCCGCAACCGACGCACGCGCCGGTTGGACGGTGAATGTCAGCTCGGGGGAGCCTAATTCGCTGTTCTGGCCGGCGCTGAGCTGTGCCATGGGATCAGAGGAACCGGGTGATCTGGGGGATCGCTTCGCCGGCGTGCTTGGCGGTGATGCCCTCGCCGATGGCCTGCATCTTCCACTCCTGGCCGACCCGGAAGAACTTGGCCATCACCATGCCGGTGTAGCGCATTCCGGCCCCCTGCAGGGTGTAGCGAGCCAGTTCCGCGTTGGTGGTCGCGTCCACGAGCCGGCAGAACGCGTTGGAGAGCATGTCGAAGGTGTGCCCGCGATAGGAGGTCACGGTGAAGATCACCGTGGTGACGTAGGCGGGGACCCGGGTGAGGTCGACGTTGATGACCTCGTCGTCGCCCTCACCCTCACCGGTGAGGTTGTCACCCTGGTGCCTGATGGACCCGTCCTTGGAGGCGAGCTGGCCGTAGTAGCAGACGTCGGCGACCTGCTGGTCGGCGAAGAGAATCGCCGAGGCGTCCAGGTCGATGTCGGGCGTGCGGTTGCCGAACATGCCGCGCTGCTTGATGGGGTCCCAGCCCAGGCCCATCCGGATCTGGGTGAGGGCCACTCCGCCGTCCTTGCGTAGCGAAACCCGTTGGCCCTTGGTCAGGTTGACGGTCCGGCCCTTCACGAGGCTGACTTCGCCGTCTCCCGCCGGTGGCGGCGGTGGTGGCGGTGCGGCCGGCGGGGGATACGCCGGTGCGGCAGGGGGCGGGTACGCCGACGGTGCTGGGGGCGGGTACGCCGGTGGTGCCGGCGGTGCCGGGGGCGGATAGGCCGCAGGTGGCGGTGGCGGTGGCGGTGGTGGTGGCGCGGCCTGGGCGGCGGCGGGTGCATCGTCCACACTCACCCCGTGGTCGGTGACCAGTGCGGCGAATCCGCCGGCGTACCCCTGGCCGACCGCGCGCACCTTCCAGGTGTCCTGGCGGCGGTAGACCTCGGCGGCGATCACGATCGATTCGCTGGACAACCCCTCGATGCGGTACTCGTACAGCACATTTCCGGCGGTGTCACTGATCCGGGCGACCGGCGGGGCAGATTGGCCGAAGGTGGAGCCGGCATCGTCGAGGGTGATGACGGCGCGCACCCGCGCGATGTCGGCCGGCACCGCGGCCAGGCTGACGCCCAGGCTGGCCGGCTGGCCGGGAGGACCGGGCTGCAGCCGCACACCGGGTCCGGTGGGCTGGTTGAAGAAAACGAAATCGGCGTCGCTGCGGACCTTTCCGGCCTCGGTCACCAACAGCGCCGACAGATCTGCCGGTGCCGCAAGCTCAACAGAGATCACCAGCTCGGCAGAATTGAGCGGTCCGTTCTGGCCTTTGCTCAATGGTGTCGTCAACGGATGTCCTTCCTCGAATCTTCTAGGCGCACAGGGTGGTTAATGGTGCATATCGGTGGTTACCTGCTGACTGAACCAGGTGAGGATCTCCTCTGCGGCGATGGCTCCGCTGCCGGTGGTCACGTGCAGATCGGCGCATTGCCAGTCCAGGCTGTGCAATTCGCCGTGGGCGGGGCGGATCGCCGCGTCTGCCAGCTCGAGCAGTTTGGCATCCAGCGCGCCGTCGCCGGCGGCCACGATCGGCGCGTGCTCGGGCAGCTGGCCGGATTCGATGAGGCGGCGATGCAATTCGGCCACCGCCTGGGATTTACACAGGGGCTCCGGCACCGTGTAGATCTTGCGGCCCTGTTGGGACACCTTCCAGCCGCGCGGTGCGCACCACGTCTGCCACTCGGTCACGAAGTCGGCGGGAAGCGCGGCTTCGTCCGCGACGAGGTAGCAGAACAGGTCTTCGGCAGTGCGCAGATTGTCGACCCAGCTGTCGTCGATGCGGTTCTGCAGCTGCGCTATGACCTCGGCCAGCGGAGGTCCGCTGGCGCGAATGCGGGTGGCCATGGTGTCTGCCCACAGGAGATCGGGAACACCGTCGAGCAGGATGGTGCCGCCATTGCTGGTGATCGCGTAGCGGAACGGGCCGCCGGGCAGGGTGATCCGGGAGTACTGCGCGACGGTGCGGGTCGTGACGGGCACAACCAGGTGTTGGGTAGTCAACTGCCACAACAGTTCTGCCGAAGCCGGAGTCATGAAGGAGATGGGCTCGTCGCGGTAGATCTCGACGCAGTGCTCCACCGGTGGCGCGACCTCGAAGAACCGGCGGGAGTAGATCAGCGTGCGATCCAGGTCGCTGGCGATGAGCGCGGTCACTGGATCACGTCATCGATCAGGCCCACGCACGCGTAGGCGAGGTCGGGCTTGCACGAGACGGGCACACCACGTTCGGCGGCCAAGAGCCTGATGTGCCGGTGCTCGGGGGCGTCGGGATCCCGCACGATGATGTGTCGGGGTAACCGGCGCAGCAGCACCCGGGTGGTTTCGCCGATCCCGGGTTTGACGAAATTGGTTGTGGTGATGCCATAGTCGCGGCGGATCTGTTCGACGGTGGCCATCCCCGCCCAACCGGGGGTGCGATCGGCCGACATCAGCTCGGCACTCTGCTTTGTCGCGCAGGTAAACACCTCGTCGAAGCACGCGCTCACGGCGTCCAGGAAGGTGCCGGAGCGGTCATCGGCGGCCAGTTCGCGATAGAACTTGGCGCCGTGGAAATCGTCGACGCTGATCAATCGACGGTTGAGCACGGTGCGGGAGATCAGTCCGGACACCGTCGAATTGAGGCACGCGGACGCGATGAGGAAGTCGTCGCGGGTGCCGTAGGTGCGCACACAGTCACCGGGATCGGCCAAGACCGCCAGGTCGGGGTTGAAGTGGACGCCGGTCTCGGCGGCGTGCGCCGCCAGGGCCGCGGTCAGCTCCCGAGTGATCGCGCCCTTACCGGTCCAGCCGTCGACGAACACGACAGAGGCCGGGTCGTGGTGCGTGCTGAGGTAATGCAGTGCGGCGGTGTCGATCCCGCGGTCCCGCACGATCGACACGGCATAGTGCGGTAGCCGCAGTCCGTGATGCCGGGCAGCCCAGCGGCGCATCAGGATGCCGATCGGGGTGCCGGCGCGGGCCAGCGAGACCAGGCAGATGTCGTGACCGCGCTCGGCGAGAACCAGTTCGGTGACGACGCCGACGGCGGTGGCCAG
Source organism: Mycobacterium sp. BK086 (assembly GCA_004362315.1). Taxonomy (GTDB): domain Bacteria; phylum Actinomycetota; class Actinomycetes; order Mycobacteriales; family Mycobacteriaceae; genus Mycobacterium. Next base: position 915,083 of record SNWL01000003.1, on the reverse strand, counting down.
CCGGGCTGCCGTTTCGGTGAGTACCTCGGTGAACAAGGCGCGATATTCGGGATTGGGCTGATACTCGATGGGCAGCGATTCCGCGTAATGGGCACGCCCGGACTGGATTTCACGCTCCCGACGGGCGGTGTCGGCCTCCAGTGGCATGTCCGACAGGTCGGTGAGCAGCCAGCTGACCTCGTCGGGGGCGTAACTGCCGAAATCCGGTCCGGCCAGCGGGGTCTTCATGTCGCCGCCCGTGCGCTGGTCAGTGCATCGAAACCGGGTCCGGCGACCACGGCAAGGACGACGTCGTACCCGGCCGCGGTCAGCACAGCGGAGAGTTCCCCGGCGCCGGGTAACGCGATCTCGTCCATCACGACCACCAGCTGGGCGCGCGCACCCGGCCACCCGTTGTAGAGATAGCGGTGTCCGGTCTCGCCGGATTCGCCTGGGGGAAACTCGAATCCGGTGCGCAGCGGATAGCCGGGGCCGTCGACGACATAGGCCGGGGATCGGGTGGTGGACTGAAAGCGGGTGGCAAAGCCACGGGCGGCCAGCAACTCGGCGATCCGCAGCGGCAGATACATGAGTTCCTCATGGCCCACCACCAGCAGCGGCCGGCCCGGGTCGAGCACCGCGCTGAGCTCAGTGGCTGCCTCCGCGACGGCGGCGCCGAACGCCGGAGCGTCGCTGCGCAGGAAGCCGTGCCTGCCGCCGTCGGGGACATCTGCCGGCCAGGGCAGCGTCACCGTCCGGCAGCTGCCGGGAACGTCGTGGTGGGTGGGGTTGAGCCGAGGTGCGGGTAGGGCGCACACCTGTGCGGTCAGGGCATCGGGGATGCTGACTTGGCCGCTGGCGAGGCTGACGAAGTCGATGGCCGCCCCGAGGGTCTGGGCTTTTTGGTCGGCCAGCGCCCTGTGCGCGGCCGTGCGGACGTCGACCAGCGAGGCAACGATGTACCGGGGTCGGGGGTGTTGCCGGTGCAGGGCTTCGATCGTCGCCAAAGCGGTTGTTCCGGTGGATATTTCGTCGTCGACGATCGCCAGGGGGCGATACTGGGTGAACACCGCGGGCCCGGCGGGCTGCAGCAGGTGATCGGTAGCGTGCGAGTGCCCTTCCTGGAATTCGGCATAGATCTGGCGGGCGGGGGCCTGGCGCCGGGTGCTGTGCAGGTAGACCGCAGCGTCGAGCCGGTCGGCGACGCAGTGGCCCAACCCGGTGGCGGTTTCGGCCATGCCGAGCACATCGGCCTCGCTGGCGCCGAGTGCGGCGACGGTATCGCCGAGCCTGTCGGCGGCGTCGCGCACGGTCGTCGGCGACACCGCGATGTGCTTGCCCAGCACGGTCGACACGAGCAGGTGAGCGCGGCGTGGGTTGCGCCGCAACCCCGGCAGCACCAGCCCCGACAACCGGTGCGTGCCGCCGGCGTCGTCCTGGAGCCGCAACCCGAATCGCTCGGTCGCCCACGGCGTCGTCGCGTTCACTTGGCCGCCAGACGCGTGAGGAAGTCGACGAACGTGACGCCTTGGTTGGCGACACCGAACACCTGGGCGCGGCGCAGCACGTGTGTCGCCCAAATCCTGTGTGGGCGAGCCTCGTTCATCTTGTTGCGGTATTCCGAACGGCGCACTCCGCCGGCTTCGGCGGCGAGGATGTCGGTGGCGTCGCGGTACTCCTCGTGGGTCACCACCGACAGGGCGTGCACCACCGGCGCGTGATACGGGTGGATGACAGTCTTGCCGATCATGCCGTTGGCGCGGTCCAGGCTGATTTCGCGCAGCAACCCGTCGAGATCGCGGCTGACAAGCTTGTCGCGGAAGCGCACCGCGTCGTGCTCGGCGAACGGAGTGGTACGCAGCATGCTCCGGAACAACCGCTCGTGGTCGGCGAAATACTCCCAGACCGGACCGGTGACCGCGAAGCCGGTGCCGTCGGTACGTCCGAGGTAGTTGACGATGTCGGCGATGGCAGAGGCCACCACGTGCACGTCATAGATGGTGTGGTCGCGGTCGCGGCGGATGCCGAACTTCCCGCACAGATCGGTGGCGCCGACCCGCACGGCGAGCACCGAATCCCGGTGTTTGCCAAGCAGTTCAGATACGGCCTCGAGCTCCGCGGCCCGGGTTTCCCGGTAGATGACGCGGGCGGATTCCAGCACCGGCATGCAATACAGCCGCCGGCCCAGGGTGTCCGCGGCGGCCGCGGTCTGGGCCAGGTAGGTCTCGCCGGTGGCAGCCTCGAATTTGGGAATGACAAAGCCGAGCAACACCTCGGCTCCGCGGCCCAGGTTGGCGGTGATCCTCTCGATGCAGCGCTGGCTTCGGACGCGGACGAAGATCATCGCCCGCAGCGGACCGGGTAGCTCGGCCAGCGCGTCGAGTGCGGCCACGGCGTTGTCCAGGGCGGCCGCGACACCACGCTCCTCGACGGCGTCCTCCAGGTCGAGCACCATCGAGCAGATGCCCTCGGCGGAGCGGCGAATGACCGTGGCGGGAAGGTCGGCGCGATCGGCAGGCATGTACAGCGTGGCGCCCAGTGCGGTCGCGAGCAGGTCGCGGTCGGCGTCGGCGGAGAGTTCCTCTGGAGCGAGATAGAAGAGCCGGTCCCGTTCGTCCGGCCCCAGGTGGTGGAAGTGCTGAAAGGCTGCTCGTCCGTGGACGGCTCGGGCTGCGGTCATCGTGTCGCCGATTGTTGTCGGATGCGGTTGACGATGTTGGCGACGAACTGCGAGACCTCGTCCAGGGCGACGTGGTATCGCCAATAGTCGGGGTGGGGACCGCGCAGGGCCTCGACGATCCGGTCGACGCGGGGCACCTGGGCGTCGAGCGCCGTGCCCCATTCGGCTGTCGCGTTGCGGTCGACGGCCAAGCGCTGCGCGTCGCGGATCCGGAATCGGATGTCCCGCTCCGGTTGACTGGGGTCGGCGCGCAGGGCACGCAGGATGCCGAGCCGGTCGGTGACCGCGTCGACGAGTCCCTCGGCGCGCGCCAGCTCTTCTCTGGCCTGCGCCGCCAGGGCCGCGGCCTGCTCAGGGTGGTGTGCGCCGAGTTCCCGTGCGGCGCGGTCGATACAGGTCCGTGCGACGTCGAGGTGAGTCTGGGCGAGTTCTTTGTTGTCGTCCAGGTCTTCAGACGATGCGACGTTGAATTCTCTGAGCAACGCCGAATACGCGGTATCGATGGTGCCCGCGCGGTTTGTGATGGCATCGAGCCGGGTGCGCACGGAAGCCATTGTGCGAGTTGTGCGTTCGTTGAGGCCGGGGGCGGCGGCGACGGCCTGGTCGAGGGCCGCGATGGCGCGCTGCAGCCGTTGCGCGGACGTACCGGTGGCTGCGATGTCGCCGCGGTGCACGACGGCCTGGGTCTCGGTGCGGGTGGATTCGACCAACTCCCTGGCGGCCCGGACGGACGGATAGTCGGCGAATTCGGGGTCCAGCGCCGCCAGCCGTTGCAGCGCGGGGATCGCAGCGGCGAGCGCCTGGTCGGCCTGGGTCCTGGCGGACACCGCCGCCCCGGTAGCGCCGTCGAGGGTGCGCCGGTGCCGGTGGTAGAAATCGTCGAGCCCGGCCATCGCGGTGTCGATGCTGCGCGCGACCTCGGCCAGCGGCGCCCGGGGGCCCGCGTTCGTGGAATCCGGCGCCGCGACCGCCAGGTACTGGGCGGTGGCGGCGTAGGCCCGGTCACGGGCGGTGGCCCATTCAGCTGTAAGCGATGCGTGATGCTGCAGGGCGGTGGCGATCTCGACGGCCTGCTCCGCGATACCCAGGCGGCGTTCCATATCAAGGAACGCGCTGGTGAGTTCAGCGGGTATCTGGGTGTCGTTGTCCTCGCGCGGGCTGCGAGACAACCTCAGCCAGCGACTGGGCACGGTTCGATCCTAATGGTGGAGGCGACGGCGATTAGCTGAAACAATTTCACCCATCCGCGCATCCACTACGGTGGGGGGCGCGGCGCCGACCGCGCCGGCGCGCAGCACCACAGACATTTGCCTGTTGGTTCCACACAGTTTTCTCACAGTTAAAGGAAGGCAGCATCGCATGGGTGTCAGTCTGACCAAGGGTGGAAATGTTTCGCTGACCAAGGAGGCACCGAACCTCACCGCGGTGGCCGTTGGCCTGGGTTGGGATATCCGGACGACGACGGGAACCGACTTCGACCTCGATGCCAGCGCCATCGCCACGGGCGCCGACAAGAAGGTGCTCAGCGACAAGCATTTCGTCTTCTTCAACAATCTGAAGTCCCCGGAAGGCTCGATCGAGCACAAGGGCGACAACCTCACCGGTGAGGGTGAAGGCGACGACGAGGTCATCACCGTCGACCTCGCCGCGACGCCGCCGAGCATCACCAACATCTTCTTCCCGGTGTCGATCTACGACGCCGACTCGCGCTCGCAGAGCTTCGGGCAGGTCCAGAACGCCTTCATCCGGGTGGTCGACCGATCCAACGGCAAGGAGCTGGCGCGCTACGACCTGTCCGAGGATGCCTCCACCGAGACCGCGATGGTGTTCGGTGAGCTCTACCGCAACGGCGAGGAATGGAAGTTCCGCGCGATCGGTCAGGGCTATGCCTCGGGTCTGGCCGGCATCGCGCGTGACTACGGAGTGAACGTCTAACACCGACCCACCGACGTCCACCGGCGCGATCCGCGCCGGTGGCCGTCGCCAATTTCCACACTTGTCAAGGGGATCGCCATGGTCTTACGCGTCTTCGGAATCTCGTTTCTCGTCTCCGCGGTAGCGCTGGTTGTCGCGTTCCTCTACGGCGGGCCGCAGGCCCTCATCCTGGCGGCGGTGCTGGGCATTTTCGAGGTCTCGTTGTCGTTCGACAACGCGGTGATCAATGCCACGGTGCTGCGCCGGATGAGCGAGTTCTGGCAGAAGATGTTCCTGACCGTGGGCATCCTGATCGCGGTGTTCGGCATGCGGCTGGTGTTCCCGCTCGCCGTCGTGTGGATCACCGCCGGCCTGGATCCGGTCCGCGCCCTTGACATCGCGCTGAACCCGCCGGCCGGCGGCGCGCCGTACTTCGCGGACGGATCGCCGAGTTACGAGACCGCGCTGACCGCCGCGCATCCGCAGATCGCCTCGTTCGGTGGCATGTTCCTGATGATGCTGTTCCTGAATTTCATCTTCAGCGAACGCGAAATCACCTGGCTCAGTTGGTTGGAGCGCCCACTGGGCAAGGCAGGCAAGCTCGACCAGCTGGCGGTCGTGGTGGCGCTTGGCCTGCTGGTGATCTCCGCGGAATTCCTCGCTCCCGACGAGCATCGGCCGACGGTCTTGCTGGCGGGAGTTCTGGGCATCGGGACCTACATCCTGGTCGACGGACTGGGCTCGATGTTCGAGATCGACGACGACGAGGAAGCGGGGGAGGGCACCTCGAATGGCCCCTCGGCGCTGGCCGTAACCACCGGCAAGGCAAGCTTTTTCCTGTTCCTGTACCTCGAGGTACTGGATGCGTCGTTCTCGTTCGACGGGGTGATCGGTGCGTTCGCCATCACCAGCGACCCGATCATCATTGCGCTGGGCCTGGGCTTCATCGGGGCGATGTTCGTGCGGTCGATCACGATCTTCCTGGTCCGCAAAGGCACCCTGTCGGATTACGTGTACCTCGAGCACGGGGCGCACTGGGCGATCGGCGCGCTGGCGTTCATCCTGCTCATCTCGCTTGGCGTCCATGTCAACGAAATCGTCACCGGCTTGATCGGCGTGGTCCTGATCGCCGCGGCCTTCATCTCCAGCGTCATGCGCAATCGCCGTGCGGCCCAGGAGGACAAGACGTCAGCCCTGGCGGGCTGAGCGTCAGCGCTGTTGCTGCTGTGCGGCCATCTGTGAATTGATCACCGAGCCCAGGTGCTGCAGGCCGGTGAAGGTCAGGCCGTGCAGCTGGGATTCGATGGAGCGCACGATCGCCGAGTCGCTGATCACCTTCTCGCTGGATTGCACGAGAATCGTTCCCGCGCCGGTGAAATCGAACTGGCGCTCCTCGCCGGTGTTGATGCCCATGCGGGCGGCGCCTGCCGAGACGAACCCACTGATCCAGCGCTGATCGAAATGATGACTGGGCGCCGGGCAATCGGCCCAGCCGACCAGCGCTTCGGGGTCCACCCGCGCCGGCGGTTCGACGAACAGCACCGGACCGTTGGATGAGGCCAGGAATTTTCCGGTGCCGATGAGGGTGACGAACCCCGGCACGATCGACTGGTTCATCGCGAGACCGGGTTGGAACGCCAGCAGATTGGCGGCTCGAATGGTCAGGTTGCCGTCGTCGAGATCATAGGAATTGATGTCGTAGCCGCGGTCGCCGATGATCAGATTGCCCTGGCCTTCTGCCACCACGTAGTCGCCCAAATACAGTGGGGCGGAGAAATTTTGCGACACCATATGCAGTAGGCCCGCGTGCAGGCCGGTGGTGAGCGCCCGGAATTCGATCTGCCCGTAGTAGGCGATCATGGCGCCCTTGCGCATGAACCACGGCGCGGTCAGGTTGATGTTGAAGGCATAGTTGTTGCCGGGGACGTTGTCGTCCGGCGGCAGGTTCGACGGATTGACCATCTGCGTCACAGCTTTTCCTCCGATGCCTGAACAAAGACGGTGCCCTGGCCCTGGCAGTTCAGCTGCATGGCCTCGCCGGATCCGCGACCGACCGCGTCGCGCCAGCTCATCGCGGTCTTGAGCTCGGTGGTGACATTGCCGTAGGCGCCGACGAAGGCTTGCGGGTCCACCACCACCGGAGCGGGGCCGCCCACCTGCAATTCGAGTACGCCGCCGTGGGCGAGCAGCACCGCCGCACCGTGCCCGGACAGCTGGGTGGTGAACATGCCCTGACCTGTGAGCGCCCCGGTCGCGGCGCCGCGCAGCATGCCCATCATGCCGCCACCGCCGCCACCCGAACCGCCGGCGACCGAGACGATCGCGCTCTGTAGGCCGGCCGTATTGGCAAGCAGCCGTGAGGCTTCCACGGTCAGGACCGCGCCGGGCTGAATCTCGACGATGTGCAGATCCAGGCCGGCGTAGCCGTAGTGGACCTCGCCGTAGCCCTGGGCGAGCATGGTGCGTTCGTGCTCACCCTGCATCATCCGCCCCGCGATCCGCATCAGACCGCCCATGCCGCCCATCTGCGCGGCACCGGGAACCTGATGCGGACTGAAAGCGACGTCTCCGGTGTAGAGCAGCATGGCGCCGGTGCGGGCGACGACACCGCCGGCCGCGGCCACGTCGACTTTGACGACTTTCGAGTTGACCTTCGTGAAGACCATCGGCTTACCGTTCCGCCGGCTGAATGGACACCAAACCGCTTCCGTCCCAACGCAATGAGAACGCCTCGCCGGATCCTTGGCCCACCACGGTGCGCCAGGACACGTCGGTGATGAAGGACTGCTGCAGATTGCCCTTGGCGCAGACGAACGCGTCGGGATCGACGACCAGCGGGTACTGCGGGGACACCTCGAGATGGATCAGCGGACCACCGGCCGACAACAGGGCCACCTGCCCGACGCCGGACACCACCGTGGTGAACAGGCCCTGTCCTGACGATGCGCCGCGCAGCCCCGCGAAGGTGACGTTGGTCTGCAGGTTGCCGGCCAGTGCCAGCAGCTGGCGGGACTCGACGCGCAGTTGTTCGTTGTTCAGGTCGATGACGGCGACGTGCTGGGCGTTGACGGCCAGGAAGACCCGGCCGTGGCCCTGACATTCCATCAGCGACAGGGATTCTCCGGTGGCCCGTTGCTTGATGCCGGCCACCAGGCCCGCTCCGCCGCCGAAACCGGCGGTCTTGAACGACACGTTGCCCTCGTAGGCGACCATCGAGCCGCTGAGTGCCTTGATCGCGGTGTTCTCCAACCGCGCTTCAATGATTTTGCCCGACGCCTGGAACAACTGGGCCATCGAACCCGCCTTCCGTAGGTCAGCGACAGACTAACCGAATCGGGCCGAACGCAGCGGGTTTCGGCTTCCTGGGGGATGGTCTGGACGGTGGCCTGCTAGCGTCTTCGGTCATGAGTGGCGCGGTGTGTCCGGGATCGTTCGATCCAGTGACGCTGGGCCATGTCGATATTTTCGAGCGCGCCGCAGCGCAATTCGACGAAGTGATCGTCGCGGTGCTCATCAACCCCAAGAAGTCGGGGATGTTCGATATCGACGAGCGCATCGCGATGATCTCCGAAGCCACCGCCCATCTGCCCAACCTGCGTGCCGAGGCGGGGACGGGGCTGGTCGTCGACTTCGTCAAGGAGCGCGGGTTCACCGCGATCGTCAAGGGTCTGCGCACCGGCACCGATTTCGAATACGAGCTGCAGATGGCCCAGATGAACAAGCACATCGCGGGGGTGGACACATTCTTCGTGGCCACCACGCCGCAGTATTCATTCGTCTCGTCGTCGCTGGCCAAAGAGGTGGCGACCTTCGGTGGCGACGTCTCGGCGCTGCTGCCGGAGGCGGTCAATCGCCGCCTGCAGGCCAAGCTCGCCGAACGCTGAGATTCTGCGGCGGAATCGGCCGCCGAGCAGCTTCTGAAGTCGACATAATCACCAGCGGGACGCCCTCTGACCGGTGCGCTTGTCAAAAACGTCTTTTCGACACACCGGCATGTCACCGCAGTCACAGGCGTAACACCAGGCACACTAGTCACTACCAACTACGCCCAGGAGGGTGGCGCCGTGTACCGAGTTTTTGAAGCGCTCGATGAGCTGAGCGCGATTGTCGAAGAGGCCCGTGGCGTGCCGATGACGGCTGGTTGCGTGGTTCCGCGCGGCGACGTGCTGGAGCTGATCGACGACATCAAGGACGCCATCCCCGGTGAGCTCGATGACGCCCAGGACGTGCTGGACGCCCGCGATTCGCTGTTGCGGGAGGCCAAGGAGCACTCCGAGTCGATGGTGTCGAACTCCACCGCCGAGGCTGACTCGCTGCTGAGCCATGCTCGCGCCGAGGCCGATCGGCTGCTGGCCGAGGCCAAGTCGCAGGCTGACCGGATGGTCGCCGAGGCCCGTCAGCACAGCGAGCGCACGGTCACCGAGGCCCGCGAGGAGTCCGGCCGCCTGGCCGCGACGGCCAAGCGCGAGTACGAGGCCGCCACCAGCAGGGCCAAGGCCGAGGCCGACCGGCTCGTAGAGAACGGCAACATGTCGTACGAGAAGGCCGTGCAGGAAGGCATCAAAGAGCAGCAGCGGCTGGTGTCGCAGACCGAGGTCGTCCAGGCGGCCAACGCCGAGTCGAGCCGGCTGATCGACACCGCACACGCCGAGGCTGACCGGCTGCGCGGCGAGTGCGATATCTACGTCGACAACAAGCTGGCCCAGTTCGAGGACTACCTCAACGGCACGCTGCGCTCGGTGAGCCGGGGTCGTCACCAGCTGCGAACCGCCGCGGGGACACACGACTACGTCCAGCGCTGACCGGTTCGGCCCGCGCCTACCTACTGGATCGGGCCGCACCGCGTTTTAAGATTGGATTCATGGCAACGCCACGCAGTGCCCGAACCCAGCACAGATCGCGGTCGGCGCTCGTGTTCGACATCTCCCGGCTGGGGCGGCGCCCCGGATCCATGCTCGAACTGCACGAGACGGTGCCGAGTCCGTCCAGGATCGGATTGGACCTGATCGCAATCGAGCGCGGTGCCGATCTGACCCTGGATCTGCGGCTGGAATCGGTGTCCGAAGGGGTGCTGGTCACCGGAACAGTGCACGCGCCGACGAGCGGTGAATGCTCTCGGTGCCTGACGCCGGTCACCGGCGATGTGGAGATCTCGCTGACCGAGCTGTTCGCCTATCCGGACAGCGCGACGGAATCCACCACCGAGGAAGACGAGGTCGGCCACGTCGTCGACCAGACCATCGATCTCGAACAGTCCATCGTCGACGCCGTCGGCCTGGCCCTGCCGTTCGCTCCGTTGTGCACCGAGGACTGCCCGGGGTTGTGCCCGCAGTGCGGTGTCGCCCTCGCCGGCGAGCCGGGCCACCACCACGACCAGATCGATCCTCGTTTTGCCAAGCTGGCGAACATGTTTCCCGCCGCAGACGAGGAGAACACCCCCGGACCGGGGGCGGGCGATTCGTGAACCCGGGACGCGAGAATCTGCTGGACGCCTTGGGTGTCGACATGTCCGACGAGTTGCTGACGCTTGCGCTCACGCACCGCAGTTACGCCTACGAGCACGGCGGGCTGCCCACCAATGAGCGCCTGGAGTTCCTCGGCGACGCGGTGCTGGGCCTGACGGTCACCGATGAACTGTTCCACCGCCACCCGGATCGATCCGAGGGCGACCTGGCCAAGCTGCGTGCCAGCATCGTCAACACCCAGGCGCTGGCCGACGTGGGCCGGGGCCTCACCGATGAGGGGCTGGGGGCGCATCTGCTGCTGGGCCGCGGTGAGGTCAACACCGGCGGCGCCGACAAATCCTCGATCCTGGCCGACGGCATGGAGTCGCTGCTGGGTGCGGTCTACCTGCAGCACGGTATCGATACCGCACGCAAGGTGATCCTGCGGCTCTTCGGCAATCTACTGGACACCGCACCGACGCTGGGCGCCGGTCTGGACTGGAAGACCAGCCTTCAAGAGCTCTGTGCGTCAAAGGGTTTGGGGCCGCCAACCTACGTCGTGACCTCGACGGGGCCCGACCACGACAAGCAGTTCACCGCGACCGTCGTGGTGGGGGAGTCGGAGTACGGCACCGGTGTGGGCCGCTCCAAGAAGGAAGCCGAGCAGAAGGCCGCGGCGCAGGCCTGGCAGGCCATCACGGACAACTCACCGGATGCCTGAACTGCCGGAAGTCGAGGTCGTCCGGCGCGGCCTGCAAGCCCATGTGGCCGGCAAGACGATCACCGCGGTGCGGGTGCACCATCCGCGGGCGGTGCGCCGACATGAGGCCGGCGCCGCCGACCTGACCGCACGGCTGCTCGACGCCGAGATCACCGGCACCGATCGTCGCGGAAAGTACTTGTGGCTCAATCTTTCTGACGGAGAGACGGCATTGGTGGTGCATCTGGGTATGAGCGGGCAGATGCTGCTCGGTGAGGTGCCCAACACCAACCATCTGCGGATCGCGACGCTTCTCGACGACGGCACCACGCTGAGTTTCGTGGACCAGCGCACCTTCGGCGGGTGGCAGCTGGCCGACCTGGTCGACGTCGACGGCAGCCGTGTTCCCGAGCCGGTGGCTCATATCGCCCGTGATCCGCTGGATCCGTTGTTCGATCGCGATGCCGTCGTTACGGTATTGCGCCGCAAGCATTCTGAGATCAAACGGCAGCTGCTGGATCAGACTGTGGTGTCCGGTGTCGGCAACATCTACGCCGACGAGTCGCTGTGGCGGGCCAAGATCAACGGCGCGCGGTTGGCCGCCAACCTGACTCGCCGCCAGCTCGGCGAGCTGCTGGACGCGGCCACCGAGGTGATGCGCGAGGCGCTGGGCCAGGGCGGCACCTCGTTCGACTCGCTGTATGTGAACGTCAACGGCCAGTCGGGCTACTTCGACCGGTCGCTGAACGTCTACGGCCGCGAAGACCTGCCCTGCCCGCGCTGCGGGACGGCGATCCGGCGGGAGAAATTCATGAACCGCTCGTCGTTCTACTGCCCGCAGTGTCAACGAAATCCGGCCAAGCCGCGCCCCCGGGGTTGACGGCAGCGCGACTACCAAGGAGTGGACGACAACATGACTGATCTGTGGGTGGAACGCACCGGCGTGCGGCGCTACACCGGGCGCAGCAGCCGCGGCGCGGAGGTGCTGATCGGCTCGGAGACCGACGAGGGCGTCTTCACCCCCGGTGAGCTGCTCAAGATCGCACTGGCCGGCTGCAGCGGCTTGAGCAGCGATCAGCCCCTGCGTCGCCGCCTCGGTGATGACTACCAGGCGCAGATCAAAGTCTCGGGGCCGGCCGACCGCGAGCAGGAGCGCTACCCGCTGCTGGAGGAGAAGCTGGAGATCGACCTGTCCGGGCTGTCCGCCGAAGAGGTCGAGCGCCTGGTCGTGGTGGTCAGCCGCGCGATCGACCAGGTCTGCACCGTCGGGCGCACGCTGAAGTCCGGCACCGAGGTCCGATTCGAGGTGACCGACGTTGGCCGAGTCTGAAACCCGGCTGACCGCCTGGGTGCATGGCCACGTCCAGGGCGTCGGCTTCCGCTGGTGGACCCGCTCGCGGGCGCTGGAGCTGGGCTTGACCGGCTATGCGAGCAATCAGGCCGACGGCCGGGTGCTCGTCGTGGCACAGGGTCCGCGTGACGCATGTGAACAGCTGTTACAGCTGCTACGTAGTGAGAAAACTCCTGGGCACGTCGACAACGTTGTCGTCGACTGGTCACCGCGCGGCGAACCCATCAGCGGCTTTTCCGAGCGGTAGTCTGGCACGCCGTGTACCTCAAGAGTCTGACGCTGAAGGGCTTCAAGTCCTTCGCTTCGCCGACGACTCTGCGCTTCGAGCCGGGCATCACCTGCGTGGTCGGTCCCAACGGCTCGGGTAAGTCCAATGTCGTCGATGCGCTGGCCTGGGTGATGGGCGAGCAGGGCGCCAAGACGCTGCGCGGCGGCAAGATGGAAGACGTCATCTTCGCGGGCACCTCGTCGCGGGCGCCGCTCGGGCGCGCCGAGGTGACGCTGACCATCGACAACTCCGACAACCTGCTGCCCATCGAATACTCCGAGGTGTCGATCACCCGGCGGATGTTCCGCGACGGTGCGGGTGAGTACGAGATCAACGGCAGCAGCTGCCGGCTGATGGACGTTCAAGAGTTGCTGAGCGACTCCGGTATCGGGCGCGAAATGCACGTCATCGTCGGCCAGGGCCGGTTGTCGCAGATTCTCGAGTCGCGGCCCGAAGACCGCCGGGCGTTCATCGAAGAAGCCGCCGGCGTGCTCAAGCACCGCAAGCGCAAGGAAAAAGCGGTCCGCAAGCTCGAGTCGATGTCGGCCAACCTGGCCCGGCTCACCGACCTGACCACCGAGCTGCGTCGCCAGCTCAAGCCGTTGGGCCGCCAGGCCGAGATGGCCCGGCGCGCCCAGACGATCCAGGCCGACCTGCGTGACGCCCGGCTGCGACTGGCCGCCGACGACCTGGTGACCCGCCGCGCCGAGTTCGCCGGCGCCGACAACACCGAGACGACGCTGCGCCGGGAGCACGACGACGCGACGACCCGCCTCGAGGTGGCCAGCGAGGCGCTCACCGCCCACGAGGCCGCGGTCGCGACGCTGTCCGAACGCACCGACGCCGCCCAGCAGGCCTGGTTCCGGCTCTCCGCGCTGGCCGAACGGGTCAGCGCCACCGTGCGGATCGCCAGTGAGCGGGCCCAATATCTGGACGCCGAACCCACCGCGAGCACCGGACCCGACCCAGACGCCCTGGAGGCCGAGGCCGACGAGGTCGCCGCCCGCGAGCAGGAGCTGCTTTTCGAGCTGTCCGAGGCCCAGTCCCGGCTCGAGGTCGCCAGGGCCGAGCTCGGCGAACGCGAACGCGCGGCCACCGAGGCCGAACGGGCCCACATGGCGGCCGTGCGCGCCGAAGCCGACCGTCGCGAGGGCCTGGCTCGGTTGGCCGGCCAGGTGGATACGTTGCGCGCCCGCGTGGAATCGATCGACGACGGAGTGGCGCGGCTGACCAACGCGATCGAGGAGGCCGGCGCCCGTACCCAGCACGCCCGGGCCGAGTTCGAGACTGTGCAGGGCCGGGTCGGTGAGCTCGATCAGGGCGAGGTCGGGCTCGACGAGCATCACGACCGCACGATCACCGCACTGCGACTGGTCGACGAGCGGGTGGCCGAACTGCAGTCCGCCGAACGCGCCGCCGAGCGGCAGGTGGCCTCGCTGCGGGCCCGCATCGACGCGCTGGCGGTCGGCTTGGAGCGCAAGGACGGCTCGGCCTGGCTGACCGAGAACCGTGGCGGCGCAGGACTTTTCGGAACGATTGCCAAACTGGTCAAGGTGCGGTCGGGTTACGAGGTGGCGCTGGCGACGGTGCTGGGCGCCGCTGCCGACGCGGTGGCCGCTGACAACTCTGACGCCGCCCGGTCCGCGGTGCGGGCACTGAAGGAAGCCGACGGTGGCCGGGCCGCAATCGTGTTGGGCGACTGGCCGATAACCGCGCGACAGTTCGGGTCGCTGCCCGACGGTGTGTCCTGGGCGCTGGATCTGATCGAAGCGCCGGGGCGCCTGCAGGGCGCGATGACCGCGATGCTGTCCGATGTCGCTGTCGTCCAGGATCTGGGGGCCGCGCTCGACCTGGTCGCCGCACGGCCGACGCTGCGCGCGGTGACGCTCGACGGCGATCTGGTCGGCGCCGGCTGGGTGAGTGGCGGGTCTGACCGCAAGCCGAGCACTCTGGAGATCGCCGGCGAAATCGACAAGGCCAGAACCGAACTCGCTGCGTCCGAGACGCAGGTCGCCGAACTGTCGGCGGCATTGACCGGCGCGCTCAGTGAGCAGGGCGATCGCCAGGACGCCGCCGAGCAGGCGTTGGCCGCGCTCAACGAATCCGACGCCGCGATCTCGGCGATCTACGAACAGCTCGGGCGGCTCGGGCAGGAAGCCAGGGCCGCCGAGGAGGAGTGGCGCAGGCAGCTGGCCCAGCGCGGCGAGCTCGAGGCCAACAGGCTACAGACGGTCGAAGAGCTCACGGCACTCGAAAACCGTTTGGCTGCAGCGCAAGACGACCAGACGATCATCGACGACGAGCCGGTGGACCGGCAGTACATGCAGGCGGCCGCCGAGGAGGCCAGGGCTGTCGAGGTCGAGGTCCGGCTTGCGGTACGCACCGCCGAAGAACGCGCGAATGCTGTTCGCGGGCGAGCGGATTCGCTACGCCGCGCCGCGGCGGCCGAGCGGGAGGCGCGGATCCGCGCTCAGCGCGCCCGGGCCGCCCGCGAGCACGCGGCGGCGGTCGCCGCCGCGGTGGCCGATTCCGGCCGCCGCGTCGCCGACCGCCTGTCGGGCGTGGTCGCGGCGGCGTCCCGCCGCCGCGACGGTCTGGCGGCCGAACGCCAGGAGCGGGCCACCGCCATGGCGGCGGCCCGCGAAGAGGTGACCGCGCTGAACAGTCGCATCACCGCGCTGACCGATTCACTGCACCGCGACGAGGTCGCCAAGGCTCAGGCCGCCATGCGCATCGAACAGCTCGAGCAGATGGTGCTCGAGCAGTTCGGTATGGCCGCAGACGATCTGATCGCCGAATACGGACCCGACATCTCGCTGCCTCCGTCGGATCTGGAAATGGCCGAATACGAGCAGGCCAAGGAGCGCGGCGAACAGGTGACCGCGCCCGCGCCGATGGTGTTCGACCGGCCGACCCAGGAGCGCCGCGCCAAGCGGGCCGAACGTGAGCTGGCCGAACTGGGCCGGGTGAATCCCCTTGCGCTGGAGGAGTTTGCGGCGCTGGAGGAACGCTACAACTTTCTGGCCACCCAGCTCGAGGACGTCAAGGCAGCCCGCAAGGATCTGCTGGACGTGATCGCCGACGTCGACGCCCGGATCCTGCAGGTGTTCGCCGAGGCCTACGCCGACGTCGAGCGCGAGTTCGAGCAGGTGTTCTCGGCGTTGTTCCCCGGCGGCGAGGGCCGGCTGCTGCTGACCGACCCCAATGATCTGCTGACCACCGGCGTCGAGGTGGAGGCCCGCCCGCCGGGCAAGAAGGTCAAGCGGCTCTCGCTGCTCTCCGGTGGTGAGAAGTCGCTGACGGCGGTCGCGATGCTGGTTGCCATCTTCCGGGCCCGCCCGTCACCGTTCTACGTCATGGACGAGGTCGAGGCCGCGCTCGACGACGTGAACCTGCGCCGGCTCATCGGATTGTTCGAGCAGCTGCGGGCGCAGTCACAGCTGATCGTCATCACCCACCAGAAGCCGACGATGGAGATCGCCGACGCGCTCTATGGCGTCACGATGCAGGGCGACGGCATCACCACGGTCATCTCGCAGCGGATGCGTGGCGAAGAGCTGGTGTCGGCCGCCAACTAACCGGCGGCGAAGTGTTGCGCGACGAGTTCGCGCGCCAGCGGGAATTCGCCGAGCTCGGCGGCCAACAGCCCACTCAATTCGGCCACCACCGTGGGACCGACGTCGCGGGCGGCCAACACATCGACGATCCAGTACGCAGTCTCCGAGATCGGGCGGCTGTCCCCGGTGAGCAGCG
This sequence comes from Mycobacterium sp. BK086, assembly GCA_004362315.1. Lineage (GTDB taxonomy): Bacteria > Actinomycetota > Actinomycetes > Mycobacteriales > Mycobacteriaceae > Mycobacterium. The sequence continues at coordinate 898,994 of SNWL01000003.1, read as the reverse complement.
TTGCCGATACTGCATGCAGCGCTTGACTCAGGGTGTCTGTCGCGAGGTCGGCGAAGGCCGCGCTCGGGTTGGGCTCGCGGGTCAATGACCAACGCTGACGCAATGATTCGACAATCCGACGGTGATGGAGGTCGAGCAGGGCTTGCTCGGTGATGGCCGCAGCCGGCCGCTCCGGCAGCACGCTGACCACCGCGGGCAATGACTCCATGGTCGCGACCGCGGAACGTGCGTCGGGTGCCCAGGCCGTTGCACCGAGCGCGCGGGCCCGCTCGTCGTCGTAGCCGAATGCCGGACCGCCGACAAGCGTCGGCACACCGGCCGCGGTGGCCGCCTCGATGAAACGGCGGGTGGTCGGCAGTGCGCCCAGCACCGAACAGCTGATCGCCACCGCGTCGGGCCCGTGATCTGAGACATGCTGACTGAGCCGCAGTGGCGACGTGGCCGCGCCCAGCACGGTGGTGTCCCACCCGTGGGCGCGTAAGGCGCAGCCGATGATCTTGGCAGGCAGCTCATGCCATTCGCGCTCAGCGCAGGCCACCACAACCGAGCTGCCCCGCAGCGGGCGTTGCGCGACCAAGTCGGCGACGGCCTGGGTGGCGGCGACCGAGATCGCCGTGCAGGCGTGCTCGTCGGCAACCGTCCATTCGCCTCGCTGCCAACGCATTCCGACGTCGCGCTGAGATGCGGCGATCACCTCGGTCAGAACCGTTATCGGGTCGGCGCCGTCGGTGACCAGCTGTGTGACGATTCCCGTTGCCTGCGCACGGTCCCTGGCCGCCAACGCTTTTCGATAGTCAGAGGCCGAGCTCATCTCTCGCATGTGACCGCCAGCAGGGCGATGTCGTCGTGCGGGTCGCCGTCGAGGTACTCAAGGACGTCGCGCTCGACCGCCTCGCAGATCACATCTCCGCCGGCGCCGGCATAGGCAGGAAGGATACCCAATAGCCTTGGTACGCCATAGAAACGCTCATCGCGGCGGGCCTCCTCGACACCGTCGGTGAACATCAGCATGGTGTCGCCCTGCTGCAGTCGCACGGTTGCGGGCCGGTACACCACACCGGGTTTCACCCCTGTTGCGATTCCGGCGACCTCCACCTGCTCGACATTGCCGTCGGCCCGAATGAGGATCGGTGCCGGGTGCCCGGCGGCGGCGATATCCGCCTCGGCTCCGTCAGGCGCGCTGCGGACCCGGGCGCACAGTGCGGTGACGAAGCCGCTCGCCCTCTGCTCGCACAGCACCGAGTTCAGCGCATCGAGCACGGACGCGGGTCTGCGGTCGAAATGGGCTGCGGTACGGACGGTTTGGCGGGCTTGCAGAGTGAGGGCGGCGGAGTCCACGCCCTTGCCGCACACATCGCCCAACGTGGCGAGCAAGTCGTCGTCGGTGCCGATGACGTCGTAGAAATCGCCCCCGACTTCGAGGTGTTCGACGGCGGGACGGTACCGCGCGGCGACCCGAAAGCCGCTGAGCTGGGGGAGTTTTGGTGGGCGCAGGGTGCGCTGTAGCACCGCGGCCAATTGGCCGCGCTCCTCATAGCTTCGGGCGGAGTCGAGGGCGACCGCGGCCGTCGCCGCCATCCGTTCCGCTTCGGTGATGCTGTCGTCGTCGAAGTGCCGCCCGGCAGTGCGGGCCAATACGAGAACCCCCGTCGTCGTGCCGCGCGCTATCAGCGGCAACACCAAGACGTCGACCGGGCGCAGTCCGGCGAGTTCGGTGGCCAGGCCGGCATGCCGCAGCCGTCCGGAGATGTCGGCGGCCGATTCGTCCGTACCGATGAGACGGTGGACGCGCTGGCCGGTGCGCAGCACCTGGTCCAAGCCGCGCTCGGTGACCGACGATCGCGAAATGACCGCGGAGAAACCGACATTGGCTCCGCCGTAGAGCGCCAGACCGCCGGTTCGGTGATCGGGCATGGCGACCACGGCCCAATCCGCGAGCGCGGGCCGCACGGTGGTGAGCAGTTTCAGGACAGTCCGCCGCAGATTCAGCGACCCGTTGAGCGCAAACTCGACGTCATCGTCTCGCGGCGGGGCGTCGGGGATCGATTCGTTTGCCATCGTGCTCCACGCTAGCGTCAACCGAACGCCACTTGCAGGCCTTCTGGCCATCGTGGCGACGGCCGCGAGCTAACGTGGCAACGGGTTCAGCAGCAGCCTCACCAAATCAGCAGTCGCCCGTCGGCCGGGCACCGGACGCGCAAGGATGGCCTTGGACGCACACGATCCCCGTCAATATTGGCTGGGAAGAACAGCCGTGGTCGCCGCGTCGGGCGCCCTGGACCTGCTGACATCGCCGCGTCTGGAGCAACTTCTCACCGACACGCTCAACGACGGGCCGACCGCGCTGATCGTCGATCTGACCGAGGTGGATTTCCTCAGTTCGGCCGGAATGCAGGTGCTGGTCAACGTCCACGCCACAGCAACGCCGGACATCGGATTCGCGGTGGTTGCCGAGGGCCGCAGCACCAGTCGGCCGCTCGCGCTCGTCGGGCTGACAGAGGTGTTCGACGTCGTCGCCACCCTGCAGGACGCCGTCGACAAAGTCAGCTGATTCGCAGCGGAGCGCCGAGATCGCGCAGCGCGGTCAGGTCGGGGACGCCGCAGCCGTGCAGGCAGACCCGCAGCTCCTCGATGAACCGGTGCAGTGTGTCCAGCGCCGCGGCAGGCGACTCGATGGCCGGGGCCAGCAGCGGGCGGGCCAGTGCCACCACGTCGGCGCCCATCATCACCGCTTTGGCGGCGTCCAGGCCGGTGCGGATGCCGCCGGAGGCCACCAGCGGCATACCCGGCAGCGTCGCACGGACCTCGGTCAGCGCCTGTGCGGTCGGGACACCCCATTCGGCGATCGCCGGGTCGCGCACCTCGCCATCGCGCACCAGTTGCTCGACCCGCGCCCACGACGTCCCGCCCGCACCGGCGACGTCGACCGCGGCGATCGGCAGGCCGCGCAGCCGTTCGGCGGCTGCCGCCCCGATACCGTGGCCGACCTCCTTGACCAGCACCGGGTAGGGGAGTTCCTCGGCCAGTGTGTGCAACCGCCGCAGTGAGCCGCTGAAGTCGGTGTCGCCGTTTTCCTGCATCGCCTCCTGCAGGGGGTTGGTGTGTACCGCCAGTGCGTCCGCACCGATCCGATCCAGTGCGGCAGCCAGTTTGGGTATCAGAGCGTCGGAAAGCTGAGCCAGGCCGATATTGCCGATGAGGAGGACGTCGGGTGCCAGCTCACGGACTTCGAAGCTGGTCGCAGCCAGGTCGTCGTCGAGCATGATGCGCTGCGAACCGAGCATCATGCCGATCCCAAGCTTCTGGGCGGCTTCGGCCAGGTTGCGGTTGATCGTGCGAGACAGCTCGGCACCGCCGGTCATCGCCCCGATGAGAACCGGCGCGCGCAACCCGCGGCCAAGGAAGGAAGTGCCCACGTCGACGGCGTCGAGACTGGTCTGGGTCAGCGCGTTGTACGGCAGCCGGTAACGCTCGAAGCCGGTGGTCACAGTCTCGTAGGAGACAGGCCCGTGCAAGCAGGCGTCGATGTGGCGCAGCTTCCGGCTGGCCATTGAGGGGCGGTCCATGCTCACCGCATACCCCCAGGGGTGGCGCAGGCCCACTGCGCGCCCTGAAACAATGGCACGGTGTCAGAGGGTCTCTGGATCGCTATCGCGGTCATCGCCGTCCTGGTCATCGCTGCACTCGTCGTCGGTCTGGTGCGGTTCCGGCGGCGTCAGATCAGTCTGCGCCCCAGCTCAGAGGGTCCCACACCGATTGACCGATCCGGTGGATACACCGCGTCGACAGGCATTTCGTTCAGCCAGACGCCGACGGTGGACACCACCGGCTTGCCGGGCGTGGGTGACGACGCCGCGCTGCCGCGCGATTCGGTCAAACGCCCGATCGCCGATGTGGCGCTGCCCGAGCCGCCGGTGGTCGACGAGCCTGTTACCGAGGTCACCCCGGAAGTTCCTCCGGTCGAACCCGAAGCTCCGGTGGCGCCTCCGGCAGCCCCCGCGATCGAGGCCATCGCCCCGGCCGAAGGCCGCCTCGAGCGCCTGCGCGGGCGGCTGGCCAAATCGCAGAACGCGCTCGGCCGCAGCATGCTCGGTCTGCTCGGCGGTGGCGACCTGGACGAGGCCTCCTGGGAGGAGGTCGAGGACACGCTGCTGATCGCCGATCTCGGACCCGTGGTCACCGCCTCGGTGATCGAGCAACTACGCAGCCGGCTGGCCAGCGCGACCGTGCGCACCGAGGCCGACGCCCGCGCGGTGCTGCGCGACGTGCTGATCACCGAGCTGAACCCCGGGCTGGACCGCTCGATCAAGGCGCTGCCGCACGCCGACAAGCCGTCGGTGCTGCTGGTCGTGGGGGTCAACGGCACCGGAAAGACCACCACCGTGGGCAAGCTGGCCCGAGTCTTGGTGGCCGACGGTCGCCGGGTCGTGCTCGGTGCGGCCGACACCTTCCGGGCCGCCGCCGCCGACCAGCTGCAGAGCTGGGCGTCGCGAGTCGGTGCCGAGGTGGTTCGCGGCGCCGAGGGTGCCGACCCGGCCTCGGTGGCCTTCGATTCGGTGGACAAGGGCATCGAAGCCGGCGCCGACGTCGTCGTGATCGACACGGCCGGACGGCTGCACACCAAGACCGGCCTGATGGACGAACTCGGCAAGGTCAAGCGCGTGGTGGAAAAGCGGGCCGCGGTCGACGAGGTGCTGCTCGTTCTGGACGCGACGATCGGCCAGAACGGTCTGGCACAAGCTCGAGTCTTCGCTGACGTCGTCGACATCACCGGGGTCGTGCTCACCAAGCTCGACGGCACGGCCAAGGGCGGCATCGTCTTCCGCGTACAGCAGGAACTGGGCGTGCCGGTGAAGCTGGTCGGTCTGGGCGAGGGACCCGACGATCTGGCGCCGTTCGAGGCGGCGGCGTTCGTCGACGCGCTGTTGGGATAGCCTGCAAATCCCTTCTGAGCGGGGCGAATTGCGGGATGTAACACCGGCGAAACGAAGACTGCCTATCCGTTCACACGCGCGAAACACCTAAGCGTCTTAGCTGAAACAACCACTGCGCATTGTCTTGCCCTAGGTCAACGGTGCCTAACCGTGGCATGGGTGAAGGAGAAACTGCGAGTGGATGGATTTCCCGTAATGGGTGTGCCGGACACCGGCGACACAGCATGGATGCTTGCGAGCTCCGCGCTCGTGCTGCTGATGACGCCGGGCCTGGCCTTTTTCTACGGCGGCATGGTGCGTGCCAAGGGCGTGCTCAACATGATCATGATGAGCGTCAGTGCCATGGGCGTCGTGACGGTGCTGTGGGTGCTGTACGGCTACTCACTGGCGTTCGGCAATGACAAGTTCAACTTGTTCGGCGATCCCAGTCAGTACTTCGGCCTCAAGGGGCTGATCGGTGGCACCTACCTGCAGCTCAAGCCGGAGGACGCGGCCGTCTCGATCCCGCTGGCCGGAACCATTCCGCAGGTCGTCTTCGTCGCATTCCAGCTGATGTTCGCGATCATCACCGTCGCCCTGATCTCCGGTGCGGTCGCCGACCGCCTGAAGTTCGGTGGCTGGCTGGTGTTCGCCGGCCTGTGGGCCACGTTCGTCTACTTCCCGGTTGCCCACTGGGTGTTCGCCTTCGACGGTGTCACCGGTGAGACGGGCGGCTGGATTGCCAACAAGCTCAAGGCAATCGACTTCGCCGGTGGAACCGCGGTGCACATCAACTCCGGTACCGCGGGCCTGGTGCTCGCGATCATCCTCGGCAAGCGCCTCGGCTGGCCCGGCACCCCGATGCGGCCGCACAACCTGCCGTTCGTGATGCTCGGCGCCGGTCTGCTGTGGTTCGGCTGGTACGGCTTCAACGCCGGTTCTGCGGTGGGCTCCAACGGAATTGCCGGTGTCACCTTCATCACCACCACTGTCGCCACCGGTGCGGCGATGCTGGGCTGGCTGCTCACTGAGCGCATTCGCGACGGTCACGCCACCACCCTGGGTGCGGCATCGGGCATCGTGGCCGGCCTGGTCGCGATCACCCCGTCCTGCTCGTCGGTGAATGTGGTTGGCGCGCTGGCGATCGGCGCGGGCGCAGGTATCGTCTGTGCTCTCGCGGTCGGACTGAAGTACAAGCTGGGCTTCGACGACTCGCTCGACGTGGTCGGTGTGCACCTTGTCGGTGGTCTGTTCGGCACCCTGATGGTCGGCCTGGTCGCCACCTCGGAGGCGCCGGCAGCGGTCTCCGGCCTGTTCTACGGCGGCGGCGCGGATCAGCTGATCAAGCAGGCCATCGGTGCCTTCGCGGTTCTGGGGTACTCCGCTGTCGGTACGGCTATCTTGGCCTTGATCGTCAAGTACACCATCGGACTGCGGCTTGATCGCGAGGAAGAGGCATCCGGCATCGACGAAGCCGAGCACGCGGAGACCGCGTACGACTTCGCCACCGCCGGCACTGGCTCGGTTCTCGGTAAACACGGCGCGGAGGAATGAGGGACATGAAACTGATCACTGCGATCGTCAAGCCGTTCACGCTGGAAGACGTCAAGACCGGCCTCGAGCAGACGGGTATCCTCGGGATGACCGTCAGCGAGGTGCAGGGATACGGACGCCAGAAGGGCCACACTGAGGTGTATCGAGGCGCGGAGTACTCCGTCGACTTCGTGCCCAAGGTCCGCGTGGAGGTCGTGGTCGATGACTCTGCCGTCGACAAGGTCGTGGATGTCATCGTGCAGGCCGCCCGCACCGGAAAGATCGGTGACGGCAAGGTGTGGGTCAGCCCCGTGGAGACCGTTGTTCGGGTCCGCACGGGCGAGCGGGGGTCCGACGCTCTCTGACGCATCCGATGTGACGTTCTCGTGCGGCCACACCGAATGATCGTTAGTTGGGGGTCGGCCGTGGGAGGACTGAGATGACAAAGCAATCAAGAGATTCCGCCGCCGGCGCTTCCCGATGGGAGGCACCGGCGGCGGGCTCGTCAAAGCCCGCGAAGGATCTGGCGAAGGCCTGCCAGCAGTTGCTGGAAGGCGGTCAGCGCCAACTGGATTCGGCCGCGCTTCGCGACGCACTGCAGGACCTGCACGAATTCTGGTTGTCCACCAAGGCAACCGAGATCGGCATCACCCCGACCAGTGGATTCGCGATCGTCGCCACCGGCGGGCTGGGTCGCCGCGAGTTCGTGCCGTATTCCGATCTCGACCTCATGCTGCTGCACGACAACATGCCCGCCGACATCGTCACCCAGGTGGCCGAGCTGCTCTGGTACCCGTTGTGGGACGCCAACATTCGCCTCGATCACAGTGTCCGCACGGTGCCCGAGGCGCTCACCGTGGCCAGCGAGGACATCTCGGCGGGGCTGGCGATGCTGGAGGTGCGGCACATCGCGGGCGATTCCGAACTTTCCCAGCTGCTGATCGGCGGGGCCCGGCGCCAGTGGCGTACCGGGATCGCCTCCCGCTTCGACGAGCTCGTCGACCATACGAAGGACCGCTGGCAGCGCAGCGGGCAGATCGCCCATCGCGCCGAACCCGACCTGAAATGCGGCCGCGGCGGCCTGCGGGATGTCCAGCTGCTCAATGCGCTGGCGATCGCCCAGCTGGCCGATGTGTACCCGAGCAGCTCACTCGCTTCGCCGACCGGGTCCCTCGGTGGGGCGCATCTGGCGCTGCTGAACGTGCGCACCGAACTGCATCGGGTGTCCAAACGGCACCGTGACCATCTGCTGGCGCAGTTCGCCGACGAGATCGGTGCGTCGTTGCGTATCGGTGACCGGTTCGACCTGGCCCGAGTGCTCTCCGACGGGGCGCGCACGATCAGCTACTACGTGGACGCCGGGCTGCGCACCGCGGCCAATGCCCTTCCCAAGCGCGGACTTTCGGTGCTGCGCCGTCCGACCCGGCGCCCGCTGGACGAAGGTGTGGTGGAGTTCGCTGGCGAGGTGATCCTGGCCCGCGACGCCCGTCCGGAGCGCGACCCGGGCCTGATCCTGCGGGTCGCGGCGGCCTCGGCGACCACCGGGCTGCCGATCTCGGGTTCCACGCTGAGCCGGCTGGCGGCCTCGGCCCCCGAACTGCGCGCGCCGTGGCCCCGTGACGCGCTCAAGGACCTGCTGGTGCTGCTGGCCGCCGGGCCGACGACGGTGGCCACCGTCGAGGCGCTGGACCGCACGGGATTGTGGGGCCGACTGTTCCCCGAGTGGGGAGCCGTGCGCGACCTCCCACCCCGCGACGTCGTGCACATCTGGACCGTCGACCGTCATCTCGTCGAAACCGTCTCGCGGGCAAGCGCATTCACCACGCGGGTATCGCGACCGGACCTGCTGGTGCTCGGCGCTCTGCTGCACGATATCGGCAAGGGCCGCGGCGGCGACCACAGTGTGATCGGTGCGGAGCTGGCTGTTCAGGTCGGCACGCGGCTGGGGTTGTGGCCGTCGGATATCGACCTGCTGTCGGCGATCGTGCGCTATCACCTGCTGTTGCCCGACACCGCGACCCGCCGCGATCTGCAGGATCCGAAGACCATCGCCCGCGTCGTCGACGCGCTCGGCGGTGACCCGGTGCTGCTCGAGTTGCTGGATGCGCTGGCCGAGGCGGATTCGCTGGCCACCGGGCCCGGGGTGTGGGGTGACTGGAAGTCGTCGCTCATCGGCGATCTGGTCCGTCGGTGCCGGCTGGTGCTGGCCGGTGAGCCACTTCCGCAGGCGGATCCGATTGACCCGCACCATCTTTCGCTCGCCGCCGATCGCGGTGTGCACGTCGAGATGACGCCGGGGGAGAGCGCTCACACCTACAACGTGGCGATGATCGCGCCCGACCGGCGCGGTCTGCTGTCCAAGGCGGCGGGCGTGCTCGCGCTGAATTCGCTTCGCGTGCATTCGGCGTCGGTCAACAGTGCCGAGGGTTCAGCGATCAACACGTTCGTGGTGTCACCCCATTTCGGTGCCCCACCGGCAGCCGAGCTCCTGCGCCAGCAGTTCATCCTGGCCCTGGACGGCGAGCTCGACGTCATCGCCGCACTGGAGAAGCGCGACCGCGAGGCCGCGCAGTACGGCACCGGCCGGGTGGGGGAGCACAAGCCCGCCGTGCCGATCAACGCCGTCCCGGCGCCGCCGCGCATCCTGTGGCACGACGGCAGCGGCGAGGGTCAGCTGATCGTCGAGATTCGCACCACCGACCGCACCGGGCTGCTCGCCTTGCTCACCGGAGTGTTCGAGCGTGCCGCCGCCGACATCTCCTGGGCCAAGATCACGACGCTGGGCTCGTCGGTGGTCGACGCGTTCGGCATCTCGGTGCAGCCGCAGAATTCGGTCGACGACGTCCGCAAGCAGCTCGAGAGCGAGCTCTACGCGGTGCTGCCGGCGCCGCCGCCGGCCAAGCCCGCCGAGGAAGCCAGCTAGCGCATCAGACCACGTCACATGCGGATACAACGTGTTGGAGTCGCGAAACCGCCACCATGGTCGTAATTCGTGGCGCCGAGCAACCATGGTGTAGATCTCGTCGCCGAATTCCGCCAGATAGGCTTGCCCCGTGTTTGAATCCCTGTCCGACCGGTTGACCGGTGCGCTGGCCGGCCTGCGTGGCAAGGGCCGGCTGACCGACGCCGATATCGAAGCCACCACGCGTGAGATCCGGCTGGCCCTGCTCGAGGCCGACGTCTCGCTGCCCGTCGTGCGCACGTTCGTCAATCGCATCAAAGAGCGGGCGCGCGGCGCCGAGGTCTCCGGCGCGCTGAACCCCGCCCAGCAGGTCGTCAAGATCGTCAACGAGGAGCTCATCGGCATCCTCGGCGGCGAGACCCGTCAGCTCGCGTTCGCCAAGAACCCGCCCACGGTGATCATGCTGGCGGGCCTGCAGGGCGCCGGTAAGACGACGCTGGCCGGCAAGCTCGCCAAGTGGCTCAAGGGCCAAGGACACACCCCGCTGCTGGTGGCCTGCGACCTGCAGCGTCCCGGTGCGGTCAACCAGCTCAAGATCGTCGGCGAGCGCGCCGGCGTCAATGTCTTCGCCCCGCACCCGGGCACCGCGCCCGACGCCGCGGACACCCAGGGCGCCGGCCCCGGTGACCCGGTCGCCGTCGCGGCCGCCGGCCTGGCCGAGGCCCAGGCCAAGCACTTCGACGTCGTCGTTGTCGACACCGCGGGCCGTCTCGGTATCGACGACGTGCTGATGGCCCAGGCCGCCGCGATCCGCGACGCCGTGCACCCCGACGAGACCCTGTTCGTCCTCGACGCGATGATCGGCCAGGATGCCGTGGCCACCGCCGAGGCCTTCGGCTCGGGTGTCGGATTCACCGGTGTGGTGCTGACCAAGCTCGACGGCGATGCCCGCGGTGGCGCGGCACTGTCGGTCCGCGAGGTCACCGGCGTGCCGATCCTGTTCGCGTCGACCGGTGAGAAGCTCGAGGACTTCGACGTCTTCCACCCCGACCGGATGGCCAGCCGCATCCTCGGCATGGGCGATGTGCTGAGCCTGATCGAGCAGGCCGAGCAGGTCTTCGATCAGCAGAAGGCTGAAGAGGCCGCCGCCAAGATCGGCTCGGGCGAGCTGACGCTGGAGGACTTCCTCGAGCAGATGCTGATGATCCGCAAGATGGGCCCGATCGGCAATCTGCTGGGCATGCTGCCCGGCGCCGGCCAGATGAAGGACGCGCTGGCCACCGTCGACGACAAGCAGCTCGACCGGTTGCAGGCGATCATCCGCGGCATGACCCCGCAGGAGCGGGCCGACCCGAAGATCATCAATGCCTCGCGGCGCCTACGCATCGCCAACGGCTCCGGCGTCAACGTGTCCGAGGTCAACCAGCTGGTCGACCGGTTCTTCGAGGCCCGCAAGATGATGTCGCAGATGGCAGGCGCGATGGGCATGCCGTTCGGGCGTCGCTCCTCGAAGAAGCAGGCCAAGGGCAAGAACAAGCAGGCGGGCAAGAAGAAGGGTGGCGGTCGCGGGCCGACGCCGCCGAAGCAGAATCCGTTGCTTGCCGGCATGCCCGACCTGTCCGGAATGCCGCAGGGTCTCAACGAGTTGCCGCCGGGCCTGGCGGATTTCGATCTGTCCAAGCTGAAGTTCCCGGGCAAGAACTAGCGTGCGGGCCCTCCACGTTCGGGGCCGTGGACTGCCCGACGGCGAGCTCGTCGAGTGGTGGATCGTCGATGGAATTCTGCGCGCCGAACCGGTCGCCGACGCCGAGACGGTGTTCGACGGCGGCTGGATCCTGCCCGGCCTGGTCGACGCGCACTGTCACGTCGGGTTGGGGGACCACGGCGAGATCCCGCTCGACGACGCCATCGCCCAAGCCGAGGTGGAGCGCGGGGTCGGCGCCCTGCTGCTGCGCGACTGCGGCTCGCCGACCGACACCCGCAGCCTCGACGATCACCACGATCTGCCCCGGATCATCAGGGCCGGAAAGCATTTGGCGCGCCCCAAGCGCTACTCGCACGGTTTCGCCATTGAACTCGAAGACGAGTGGCAGCTGCCCGAGGCGCTGGCGCAGCAGGCCCGGATCGGCGACGGCTGGGTCAAACTCGTGGGCGATTGGATCGATCGGTCGGTGGGCGACCTGGCACCGCTGTGGTCCGATGATGTCCTGCGCGCCGCGATCGCGGCCGTGCACGACGAGGGCGCTCGGGTCACCGCGCACGTGTTCAGTGAGGACGCGCTGCCCGGCCTGATCGGAGCGGGCATCGACTGCATCGAGCACGGCACGGGCCTGACCGACGACACCATCGCGATGATGGTCGAGCACGGCACCGCCCTGGTGCCCACCCTGATCAACATCGAGAACTTTCCCGGATTCGCCGACGCCGCAACGAAATACCCGACTTACGCCGCTCACATGCGCGCTCTCTACGACAGCTGCTATGCGCGGATGGGCGCGGCCCGCGAGGCCGGCGTGCCGATCTATGCCGGCAGCGACGCGGGCAGCACGATCGCACACGGGCGCATCGCCGACGAGGTCGATGCCCTCACGCGGATCGGGATGACCCCGACCGACGCGCTCGGTGCGGCGTGCTGGGACGCCCGACGGTGGCTGGGGCGGCCGGTCATCGACGACGGCGCCCCGGCGGATCTGGTGTGCTTCACCGAAGATCCGCGTGGGGGCGCCGACGTGCTGTCGAACCCGGACGTGGTGATCCTGCGCGGGCGGGTCTACTAGCGTTGAGTCAGAACTGGGAGCGAAGATTTCGACGAAATCTTCGCTCCCGGTTCTGACTCAACGATCACTGGCTGTAGTGGCTGAAACCCCAATCGAGCAATTTCCCCGCCTGGTCCCACAGGTCCTCGCTGCCGTACATCTGCACCACGATCAACCGTCGCCCGTTGCGCTGCGCCATGCCGACGTAGGTTTCCTGTGCCAGGTCGGTGTATCCGCTCTTGCCGCCGATGAAGCCGGGGTAACTGCGCAACAGATGGTCCTGGTTCTTGATCTCCTTGAACCCCGACTTGCCGGGGAACAACGCGGAGGGCTGGTGGACGATCTGGGCGAACAGCGGGTAGCGCAACGCTTCTCGGTAGATCACCGCCAAATCGTGTGGCGTGGTGACAGATTCCCAGCCGGGTCCGTCCAAGCCGGAGGGGGATCCGGCCCTGGTGCTGCGGGCCGTGAGCTGGTAGGCCTTGGCGTTCATCTTCTGAACCGCGACCTGCGAGCCGCCGAGCATGTCGGCGAGCAGGTTGGCGGCGTCGTTGCCCGATACCAGCAGCAGCCCGTCGAGGAGTTGTCGCGCTGTGTAGACCTGGCCCGGAACCAAACCGACACAAGAACATTCGACCTGGGTGCTGGCGTCGGTCGCGCGCACTGCGGTGCCCGGCGCCAACTGGTCGAGCACCACCATCGCGAGCAGAGCCTTGATGGTGCTCGCCGGTGCGTGGGAGCTATAGGGCTCGCGGCCGCCGAGAATCTGTCCGGTGTCGAGGTCGGCGACCAGCCAGGCCTGGGCGGGGCCGTCGGGTGGGGCGGCGACCGTTCCGGCCGGCTGGGGCGCGGGTGCCGCGGCGGCCGGTGCCACCAGAACCATGGACATGGCAATGCTCAGCAGCGCGATGAAGGGGCGGGCCGGCATGGGTGCCGAGGCTATTTGGCCAGCACCTCGGCAACGACGCGATCGAATCTCGAAAGCATTGCGATCAGCGACTACCGGTTTAGGTCGCGGCGCCGCTGTCCTTGGGGATGCCGCTGAAAGCAGGTTTTTGTTAGGTAAGTCACAGTAAAGTTGTCCGAACAAGCGTCGGGGATGTTGGCACTGATCAGCTGGGGAGAGACTGTGAAATTCGCGAAAATGGCCGGAGTGGCCGCCACCGTTGTCACGTTGGGCCTTGCCGGCGTCACCGCCGCGCCGGCCTGGGCAGCGGACAGCATCAAGGTGTTCGGCCAGCAGGAAACGTTGAACGGGCCCAATGGCCTGCCCTATATCGGCTATGCCGTGGGCAAGCTCGCGCCCAGTTCGGACGCGGTGCCACACAACGGCACGTTGTACGCGGCCAAGCTGGTGGTCGACGGGTTCGGTGCCAATTACCCGATATTCATCGAGCGCTTCGGTGCCCGGGCGGAGTCCGGCGACTTCTACCCCTCGATCTGGGGGGCATCGAACGCCGGAAAGCTCTACTTCGACGTCGTTGGCCCCATCCCGAACAGCGTCGTCTTCAACGACGGCACCCGCGACCTCCTGGCCTGGGTACCTGGTGATCCCGGCACCGCGGCGCCGGTCGTCGTGCCGGATTCCGACGAGAACTTCCAGGTCGTGCCGGACCAGGCCGCCGCCGGCGGCCCGGCGCCGTCGGAAGGCAACTCGTCGATCGTGGCCACGCCGAACGACCTGGCCACCTCGCCGTATCAGATCACCGAAGGTGATGCGGCTCAGCCCGGGTTCAATTCAGGCGGCGGACACCGCTAACCCGGCGAACTACAGCGCGGCGACGCTGTCCGAGCGGTTCTGGGCGAAGCCCCAGTCCAGCAGGGTGGCGGCCTGATCCCAATAGGTCGGGCCGCCCTCGTGGATCAGCCCGTACATCATCGCGATAACCAGGCGGCGGCCGTCACGGTCGGCGGCGCCGACGAACGTCTTGCGGGCGGCATCGGTGAAGCCGGTCTTGCCGCCGATCGCGCCCGGGTAGCGGGCCAGGAGTTCGTCCTGATTGACCAACGGCTTGTCACCGGTGTCGGTGGGGAACATCGCCACCGGCTGTGCAGTGATCTCGGCGAACACCGGATTGGCCATGGCGGCACGGAAAATGGCGGCCAGGTCGTGCGGGGTGGTCCACCCCGGCCCGCCCGGACCGTCCAGTCCTGACGGCGTGGTCGCGTGTGTGTTGGTGGCACCGATCGCGACGGCCTTGGCGTTCATCTTGTCGACCGCGGCGCCGAAGCCACCGAGCATGTCGGCCAGGGTGTTGGCGGCATCGTTGCCCGACACCAGCAGCAGCCCGTCGAGTAGCTGGCGGGCGGTGTAGGTGCGGCCGGGCCGCACGCCCGCGCAATTGCATTCCACAAGGGCGTCGGTGTTGTTGGCGACGACGGTGGCGTTGAGGTCGGGCAGTTCGTCGAGAACGGTCAGGGCGAGCAGCGTCTTGATGGTGCTGGCCGGCGGGTGGGCGGCGTACATATCGCGGCCCGCCAGCACCTGGCCGGTGTCCATGTCGGCGATGATCCATGCCGCGGCCGGGCCGTCGGGAATGGGTACCGAACCCGCGGGCTGGTCGGTGTCGGCGTTGGCGATGGCTGCGGTCGAGGTCAGCAGGAGCAGCGCCGTGGTCGCGCTCGCGAGAAGTCTGCGCATGGGCTCTGAGCCTAACCGGAGGGTCCGGAGAGGTGCTGGCTCAGTAGACGTCGCGGACGTACCGATGGGCCTTGATCAGCTCGTTGACGTAGGAGTGCGCGGCCGCCGCGTCCATGCCGCCGGCCTCGGCGACGATCTCGTGCAGCGCCCGGTCGACGTCCTTGGCCATCCGGTCGGCGTCGCCGCACACATAGAGGTGCGCACCGTCCTGCAGCCATGCGAAGAACTCTGGCGCGTTCTCCTTCATCCGGTGCTGGACGTAGGTCTTGGGCCCGTCGCTCTCTCGCGAGAATGCCAGGTCCAGGTGGGTGAGCACGCCGGACTCGACGAATCCCGACAGCTCGTCGCCGTAGAGGAAGCTGGTGGCGCGACGACGATCGCCGAAGAACAGCCAGGACTTGCCCGGTGCCGCGGTGGCGTGACGCTCATGCAGGAAGGCGCGGAACGGCGCGATGCCGGTGCCGGGCCCGATCATGATTATCGGCACGTCGGGGGCGGGCAGCCGGAAATTGTGGTTGGGGCGCAAGTGGATTCGCACCGCTTGGCCCCGGTCGGCCAGGAAGGTGGAGGCGACACCGCCGCGATCGCGGTCGCGGCAGGTGTAGCGCACGGTCGCGACCGTCAGGTGCAGCTGGCCGGGATGCGCCAGCGGACTGGACGCGATCGAGTAGTCCCGAAACTGCAAGGGCCGCAACGTCTCCAGCACCTCGTCGACGGTCAGGTCGGCAAGCTCGAGGAGATCCAGGACGTCGCGGCCGTACAACCACGCCGAGACCACGGCCGGGTCGGACGAGTTCAGCGCGGCCGCTGCCTCAGCGTCCTCGGTGCGGGCCGCGACCAGCGCCTGCAATGCCCGCGACGGAGTGCAGATCTCGAGATGGCCGGCGAGCAGCTCGCCCAGCGGCCTTTCGGCACCGGCGACGAGGTAGGTGTCGTCGACCCCCAGTTTCGCCAGGATCGCCTCGACCAAGGCGGGGGAGTTCAGCGGGTGGACCGCCACCGAATCGCCTGCCTCGTAGGTGATCCCGGAATCGGAGAGATCGAGTTCGATGTGGCGGACTTCCTTGTCCGATTCGGTCGCGGTCAACAGCCGGTTCACCGCGGCCGTCGCCGTGAACGGATTGGCGTCCGTCCACGGGGTGGTGTTGCGGATCGTCGTCGGCCGCGGCGTCACCGGTGCGGTCGCGGTGTGACCGGTCGCGGTGGTGCTGGCTTCCTCGATCATCTTGGCCATGTCGGCGATCCACGCTTTGGCGTCGCCCTCGCGATAGCAGTCGTACTCGACGCGTTCGGTCAGCGAGTGCGCACCCAGTTCGGCCAGCCGGGTGTCGAAGATCCGTCCGGCGTTGCAGAACAGCTCGTAGGAACTGTCGCCCAGCGCGAGTACCGCGTAACCGAGGCCGTCGAAGCGGGTCTCGGTGGCCGCCAGTTCCTCCCAGAAGACGTTGCCGTTGTCGGGTACTTCGCCCTCGCCGAACGTCGACGCCACCACGATGAAGTGTGTTGCGGCGGCCACCTCGTCCAGTGAGAGGTCGTTGAGCTCGGTCTCGGTGACGTCGATGCCGACGGCCTTGACGGCGTCGGCCAGCTGCATGGCGATGTACTCGGCGGTGCCCATGTCACTGGCGTAGCCAATGATCAGTGAGAATCCGGGGCGCTCCGACACTCGTCCTCCGCTCGATAGTCGACTTTGGTTAGGTTTACCTTAGTGGAGTTGTCCCACTGGCGTGGACCTCCCCACCGGGGCCCGAGGCAGCGGTGTTGAATCACTCGAATGCTGAGTCTTGAAGAGATTTCGGATCGGTTGGAGATCCAGCAGCTGCTGGTGGATTACTCCACCGCGATCGATAGTCGCCGGTTCGACGACCTGGATCGCGTCTTCACGCCCGACGCCCACATCGACTACACCGAGCTCGGCGGAATCGCGGGCACGTTTCCCGATGTCAAAGCGTGGCTGGCTGAGGTGCTGCCCAATTTCCCGGCCTACTTTCACATGCTCGGCAACTTCGACATCCGCATCGACGGCGACTCCGCGACGTCGCGCACCATCCTGTTCAACCCGATGGCGCTCGGGGACAACGGCCAGGTGATGTTTTGCGGCCTCTGGTACGACGACGCGTTCATCCGCACCGCCGAGGGCTGGCGGATGACGCGGCGCGTGGAAAGCAAGTGCATCCAGAAGGTGGTCTGAACAGGGCGGTCGCGGCTGTGCGCGATTAACACCTGATCGGTCTCCTCTGGCACAATGGGCGGCTGTCCGACCCGCGACCACGGTCGCAGGCTGGTCACGCACGCGAGGCAAAACCGGATCCGGCACTTCCGCCGGCTCGCTGAATTGCAGCGTGATACCCAAGGAGTTAGTTCATGGCTGTCAAGATCAAGCTCACCCGGCTTGGCAAGATCCGTAATCCCCAGTACCGCATCGCTGTCGCCGACGCGCGCACCCGCCGCGATGGCCGTGCGATCGAGGTCATCGGCCGCTACCACCCCAAGGAAGATCCGTCTCTGATCGAGATCGATTCCGAGCGTGCCCAGTACTGGCTGTCCGTCGGCGCCCAGCCCACCGAGCCCGTCCTGAACCTGCTGAAGATCACCGGTGACTGGCAGAAGTTCAAGGGTCTGCCCGGTGCCGAGGGCACGCTGAAGGTCAAGGAGCCCAAGCCCAGCAAGCTCGATCTGTTCAACGCCGCGCTGGCCGAGGCCGATGGCGCCCCGACTGGCGAGGCTGCCCAGCTCAAGAAGAAGAAGGCGCCCGCCAAGAAGGCCGAGGCCGCCGAGGCCGAGCCGGCTGCTGAAGCCGCTGCCGAGGCTCCTGCCGAGCCGGCCGCCGAAGCCACTGAAGCCGCCGCAGAATGAGCTCGGTCGTCGTCGACGCCGTAGAGCATCTGGTCCGCGGGATCGTCGACAATCCGGACGACGTTCGCGTCGACATGGTCACCAACCGGCGGGGACGCACGGTTGAGGTCCATGTTCACCCCGAGGATCTCGGCAAGGTGATCGGCCGCGGTGGTCGCACCGCGACCGCGTTGCGCACCTTGGTCGCCGGTATCGGCGGCCGGGGCATCCGCGTCGACGTGGTGGACACCGACCAGTAGGTCAGTAGGTCGCCATGGAGCTCGTCGTCGGACGCGTGGCCAAAGCTCACGGGATCACCGGCGAACTGGTGGTGGACGTCCGCACTGACGACCCCGACGAGCGCTTTGCTCCCGGTAATCGGTTGCACCTCAAGCCTTCCCGCGGGGGTGGCGGCAGGGATGTCGTCGTCGAGGCGGCGCGTCCGCACGGCGCCCGCCTGCTGGTCCGGCTCGACGGGGTTTCCGACCGCAACGCCGCCGATGCGTTGCGCGGCAACTTGTTCGTCGTCGACACCGCCGATCTGCCCGAGATCGACGATCCCGACGAGTTCTACGACCATCAGCTCGAAGGGCTTTCGGTACGCACGGTCGACGGCCGCGCTCTCGGCTCGGTCGCCGAGGTGCTGCACACCGCGGGCGGGGAGCTGTTGGCCGTACGCAACGCCGACGGTGCCGAAGTGCTGGTGCCGTTCGTCGCAGCGATCGTGACATCGGTGTCGCTGGCCGACGGCGTCGTCGAAATCGAGCCACCCGAGGGGCTTTTGGATCTGGACGGCTTGAGTTGAGATGCGCGTTGACGTCGTCACGATCTTTCCGGACTATCTAGCGCCGCTGCGACAGTCCTTGCCCGGCAAGGCTATTGAGTCGGGCATCCTGGATGTCGAGGTGCACGACCTGCGCCGCTGGACCCATG
This sequence comes from Mycobacterium sp. BK086, assembly GCA_004362315.1. Classification (GTDB taxonomy): domain Bacteria; phylum Actinomycetota; class Actinomycetes; order Mycobacteriales; family Mycobacteriaceae; genus Mycobacterium. The sequence goes on along the minus strand of SNWL01000003.1, from coordinate 880,481 downwards.
ATGTGCACCACTCCGTCGATGATTCGCCGTACGGGGGCGGTCCCGGCATGGTGATGAAGGCGCCGGTGTGGGGTGCGGCCCTCGACGAAATCTGTACCGAGTCAACACTTCTGGTGATCCCGACACCCGCGGGTCGGCTGTTCACCCAGAGCGACGCCCAGCGCTGGACGGGGGAGTCGCACCTGGTGTTCGCCTGCGGCCGCTACGAAGGCATCGATCAGCGGGTCGCCGAGGACGCGCGCAGGCGGATGCGGGTCGAAGAGGTGTCGATCGGTGACTACGTGCTGGCCGGCGGCGAGGTGGCGGCCCTGGTGATGTTCGAGGCGGTGGTCCGGTTGCTGCCCAATGTGATGGGCAATCCGCGCTCACACCAAGATGATTCGCACTCGCCGGAGGTAGACGGTCTGCTGGAGGGGCCGAGCTACACCCGCCCGCCGGTATGGCGTGAGCTACCGGTGCCCGAGGTGCTGCTGTCCGGTGACCACGGCAAAGTCGCTGCCTGGCGCCGCGAACAGGCGCTGGAGCGAACCCGGGAGCGTCGCCCCGACCTGCTCAGAGACTAGTCAGCGGTCTTGGGGCAGTCGGTCGTCATCAGGCTGGCTGGCCGTAAACCCCACCACGACCGAGTCGTAGTACCACTGGTTGATAACGTCCATGGTGTTGATCGCTAGGGGCGGTAATGATTGCCACGGTCTGCGTGCCATTCCGCGGCTTGAGTCAGCGCAGGGGTGTTATCGGCGTAGGCGGTGGGCGCGCCGGACGGCGACCAGGAGTGTGGCGGAGCCACCCGCGGACGCCGTCTGAATAATTCTGTGGAGCAATGTCTTTCCATACTGCGCGGAGAGAGCGGGTAGCCAGGGGGCTGATTGACGCAGCGGTCAAATAACGGCGAAGGTGCGATCGCGCAATATACCTCGACGCCCGTCGAAATCTGTTGAGGTTCAGCGTGATCCGATCAAGGGCGACCCAGATATCGACTCGTCCTAGGTGTCGGACAATCGCGGAGTGCCGGGATGGTTCCTCGTAACCTGTTCGACGACAGAAGTATTGGATTGGTGCGCTAAGTAATGACGTCTCTGTCGCACCTATCTCGAATCGCAAGGAGCTGCCGTCCGACGGGGCAATCGTCCGATGTCACGATGACGCCAACTGACATCCAATCGCCCCCGATGCGGCGAATGTTTTTTACTATAGATTTGACGATGTCGTAAATCCTTGTCTCCAAAGCGAATCTAAGCAATTGACTTGAGCGCTGCTTTTCGTCGCTGCCGATACTGCGCCGAAAGTTCCCGAACGGGTGAGCTTCTCGTGGTGATCCACGACTAATGATTGACAAGCTGTGACGGCCACCACTAATCTGAGATCACATTTTGAGACTGTGCGACTAAAAAATACCTGAATCTCACGGTTAATACGATCGGCTCTTCAAGTCGCATCGGAATGGCCAGGCTCACAGCCGATGTCGGTCGACGGACAGGAAGTGCAGATGGCCACAAGTGCCGCGCAGAGGAGCATCGACGTTGGCTAGTCACGCGCCGCCACGAGCACCTTCCGTGCTCCACGCGGCCGGTCGAAAGGTATCGAACCTCGGCAAGAAGCCGGTAGACGCCGCCGGTACCACCGGTCGCGGCGTCGGTATGGCGGTCAACGTGGTCCGCTACGCGGTCACGGACACCCTCACCTTGCGGCTGCCAGTCGGGGAGTTTCTTTGGCAAGCCTGGGCGCTGTTCAAGGTGACCGCCACGCCGGCAGTGTTGATGGCCATTCCGATCGGCGGGATTGTCACCGTCATCGTCTCGGGTCTGGTCGCCCAGGTCGGCGCCACCGCGCTATTGGGTGCGGCCAGCGGGGTGGGTGTGCTGAGGGAGGGCGCGCCCGTTACCGCCGGCTTGTTGATGGGCGGGGCAGCGGCCTCGGCCATCGCGTCGGACTTCGGGGCACGTGCCATTCGCGAGGAACTCGACGCGATGCGGGTGCTAGGTGTCGACCCCATCCGGCGGCTGGTGGTGCCGCGATTTCTGGCGCTGCTGTTGATCGCGCCCATCCTGACGTTGGTCATCATCGTGTCGGGTACGGCGTCGGCTTACCTTCTATCGGTCACGGTCAGCGGTGTTGCGCCAGGCAGCTTTTGGCAATCCTTCGGCACGTTTGCCAAGATGACGGACGTCTACTTCGCGATCGGGAAGGGCCTCGTCTTCGCCGCCATCGTGGCAATCATCTCCTCGATGCGAGGGATGGAAGCCAAGGGCGGCCCGCGAGGTGTGGCTGACGCCGTGAATGCGGCGGTCGTGATCAACACCATCCTGATCCTTTTCGCGAACCTCGTCATTGCGCAGATTTCGACTATGTTCTTCCCGACGGCGGTGGCGTGATGGCGGCACCGTCGTCAGTCCTCGGCCGGGCCGGTTCAGCCGCCCTCGATGCAACGAAGACCCCAGTGCGGGGGTTTGGACAGTGGGTGCTGTTCGTCGGTCAAGTGTTTTATTACCTACCTCTGACGGTCCGTCGGTACAGCCGGCAGACGCTTGCGGCCACGATCAATATGGCGTGGGGCAGAGGGTCGATGATCGTTGACGGCGGGACCATCAGCGTCCTGCTCCTGCTTGGTGCTGCGACCGGTGCCACTTTGGGAATCGAGGCGCTCGCGGTCCTGAACATCTTGGGCTTTGGGCCGCTGGCCGGCATCATCAGCGGCATCGGTGCCGTCCGCGTCCTTGGCCCCATCGTCGCCGGGATCGCATTCATGGCTCAGGCGGGCACTCGCATGACCGCCGAGATCGGTGCCATGCGCATCGCCGAGGAGATCGACGCCGTCGAAGCGATCGGTTTGCGGCCAATCCCATTCGTCGTGGGCACCCGCTTGATTGGCGCGCTGACGTGCGTCGTGCCCGGTTACCTGCTGACGCTGATAGGCACTTTCTACACGATCGAATTGGTTGTGGTCCTGTTCAACGGCGAACACGCCGGCACCTACGACCACTACTTTGTGATGTTCCTGTCTCCGATGGATCTGCTCTATTCGACGATCAAGGTGAGTGTCTACTGCGTGGCGGTGACGTTAATCCATTGCTACTACGGCTATTTCGCCTCGGGGGGGCCTGTCGGTGTCGGCATGGCGTCGGGTCGCGCGGTCCGTGCCAGTTTGGTGACGATCGTCGTCCTGGACCTCACGACGTCGATCCTCATCTGGGGCCTTCAGCCCGTGTTCATCTTCAAGGGATAAGGGCTGCTCATGTTGAGAGGATCAGACCAGCACCAGGAGCGGGTGCTGCTGGGCATCGGTGGTGGTGTGGTGCTGCTCATCGTTCTGGCCCTAATCGTCGCCATCCTCAACCCGTTCGGTGGACGGGCCAGGGGGCTTTACTCGATTGCGATCACGACGCCGTACATCGGCCAGGGCGTGCAGGAAGGGACGTCGGTCGTCCTGCACGGCGTAAAGGTCGGCGAGGTCACCAACGTCAAGAACACCCCCGGTGGTGAGGTGCGGCTCGCCGCCGACCTTCAGGCCGAACCCACCAGGGGCCTCACGAGTGAGGTGGGCATCGATTACCGGCCCATCAACTATTTCGGCGTGCCGGGCATCAACCTGATTCCGAAGGCCGGCGGCCAAGCCCTCCGCGACGGCAGCCAGCTGACCCTGGTGCCCACAGGAAACTTCACCCTCGCTGAATTGCTCTATCAGCTGGGCGACGTCTCGCAGGCTTCTCTGACACCGCAGCTGGTCGGTGTGATCGATCGCGTGACCCGATACACCGACGGACTCAACCCGTTATTCGAGTCGCTGGTGACGATAACGAGGGCGGTCGAAGCCGTGCAGACCGAACCCACCGAAGAACAGGTCGGCAGACTGGGGTCGGCGCTTATCGCCGTTCCGCCGTTCGCCAATGAGTTGATCATCGGACTCAGGCGAGTCCAGGACTACAGCTACTACCCTGGGCAAACTCGGTCGCCGGCGGAGTCGAGCACCCCGAAGCTCAGCTACCCGTATCTCAAGGATGTGACGGTCCCGAGTCTGGGTGACATACCCAACGAGTACTACGACGAGCACTTCGACAAGTCCCTGGATGCGATTCAAAACGGCCTGTTCAAGTCCGTCGGCAGATTGGTCGCCAGTCACGTCGACGATCTCTACCCACTCATCTCGGGGCTCAAGGCACTGACGGACACCGGGCCCGTCCTGCTGCGCCCACGCGACGTCGCGCAGAAGCTCGCCGAATTGCGCTCGCGCTTCGAGAGGCTCTACGCCGGCAACGGAGATCAGCGCGCAGTTTCGGTCCGGCTCCTACTAGACAGCCTGCCGGGTGTCGCGGCACCGATCGGAATTGCCACGGAGAGGACGCCATGAGTCCAAGAGCAGCCGCATGGCGGATCGGGGTGGCCTTGGGGGTCTCCGTCTTCCTCTTCATCCTGTTGTCGAACACCCTGATCAATCCGGTAGCCGTCGATACGCGGTCATACGTTGCCGAGTACACCGACGCTTCCGGGCTCCATGCCGACGGCGACGTGCGAGTCCGTGGCGTTCGGGTCGGCAAGATCGATTCGGTCAACCTTGCGCGGGCCAACGGACAAAACGTCGCGCAGGTCAAGTTCACCTTGGATCACAAGTACGGCATCGTGAAAGACACGCGGCTGGCCATCAAGTTCCAGGCCTTGACGGGTGTGCGCTACATGGATGTCACGAATCCTGCCGAGGGGTATCGGGACGGCGACCTCATAACGCAGATACCCACATCGATGACCCAGCCGTCGTTCGACGTGACGGCCCTCTTCAATGGTCTGCAGCCGGTGTTGGCCACCTTGAGCCCGGACGAGATAAACACCTTCACCGGCAATGCGGCATCGTTCCTCACCGGCGACGGAAGCGGATTGGCGCCCCTCTTGGACAGCATCCGCAAACTGACCGAGTTCGTGACGGATCGCCAGCAGGTGGTGTCGACGCTGATAAACAACCTGTCTCGCGTCGCCGACGGCATCGGTGGCAATTCTCAACGATTCATTCACATGATCGACCTGCTGAATCAGCCCGTCGACAAGGTCAGCATGATCTTGGACGAGTTTCGCAAGGATTTCTTGTACAGCAAGGATTTCTTCGATCCCGTCGTACGCCTCCTGCACAACGCTGGGTTCAGGAATGGCATCAACGTCGACGACTCACTCGACCGAGCATTCAGCAATCTCGACAACTTCTTTGACGCCTTCAAGTTGGTGCCGGTGATCAACGAGAACATCCCGCCACCGGGTGACGACGGCACCGCCGTGGAGCCGTGTTCGCGCGGCAACTTCCAACTACCGGAGACGATGGACGTGTTGCTGAACGGGCAGCGGGTGGTGCTGTGCAATCGCTGAATTCGAAAGAGGTGCTGCGCAACCCCCTAACCTGGGGGGTAACCGCCATGGTGTTTGCGGTCATCGTCGGCATGATCCTGACGTACGTATACGTCAACCCGCCGGGTAAGGGCCAGTTGGTTTCCTTCTACACCGATGACGCCAATGCGATACGCGCCGGCGACGAGGTGCGGATGGCCGGCATCAAGGTGGGGACGGTCTCCAATCTGAAACTGGAACCGAACCAGGTGCTCGTCACGGCGAAGATCGACGACACCGCCTTCGTCGGCGATCAGTCGCAGATAGACGTGCGGATGCTCACGATCGTGGGTGGTTACTACGTCAATGTCGCTTCGATGGGCAACACGCCCTTGGGCTCAACAATCATTCCGCTGTCGCGCGTGACCATGCCGTACAGCCTGATGCAGACGCTCGTCGACACCACCAAGGTCACCCAGAAGGTCGACACCAAGCCCGTCAACGAATCGCTCAATCAGATCTCGACGGGGTTGACGGGAACGAATGTCCAGGTGGTCGCGGCGACCATCGACGCTGGCAACGCGTTGATGTCGACGGTCGAACGGCAGCGGGGCCAGATCACCAAGATCCTGGATCTCTCTGATGAATACATCACGGCGCTCAATGACTATCGCGACAAGCTCGTGTCGCTCGTCAGGAAACTGTCGATCGTGACCCAAACCCTGGAGATCTACGACAAGGGCTTCTCCGACACGCTGCATGGGCTCGGAGATGTCCTGCAAGCTCTCAAGCCGCTCGGCGATTTCTACGACGGTCACCGGCTGGAGTTCATCGAGAAGGTGCGGGACTTCCTGTACCGAGGGCGATTGTTCGTCGAGCGTAACGGGCTCACCATCCGGGCACTCAAGCGCACGCAGAACTTGTTCGACCGGATCCTCAACGCGCAGAACGCAGACCCGGGACTGTTGGCGACCGACCTGTGCGTGCCGACTCCAGGGAGTGCCTGCTGATGCCTTCGTCATTCTTGCCCCCGTTCCGGCGAGTCTTGCCGGTGTCGGTAGCTCTGGCGGCCGTACTCGGGGGTGCCTCGTGCTCGTCGTCAACCAAGTCGGATGCCGCCGACTACTGCGCGACGATGCCCGACAGCGTCGGGCTGTACGTCGGCAACCCCGTTACCCACTTGGGGTATCCCATCGGGGAGGTCTCGTCCATTACTCCGTCAGCTCAGTCCGTCCGAGTGGACTTCAAAATTGATGGCGGACAAACCATTCCGGCGGATGCCAAGGCAGTCACCAGGTCGACCTCGATCCTGGCGGACAGAGCCCTTGAACTCGTCGGCGACTACGAGAAGAGTGATCACCTACGCCCGGGGAACTGCATCCCCCTCGGCCGGTCGTTGACTCCCAAGACCCTCTCCGAGGTCATCGGAGCGTCGACCAACTTTCTCAACTCGATCAACCCGGCAGGATCGAACAACGTCGGCGATCTCGTGAAAGGCGTCGACGAGGCGGCTCGCAATCAGGGGCCAAACGTCAACCAGCTGCTGGCCACCTCGTCCTCGGTGTTCGATTCTCCCGACCAAGCCATCGGTGACTTGGCTTCCATCACCCGCAACCTCGGGCAGTTGACGGGCACGTTGAACGACCTCAACCCGGCGACGCGGCAGGTATTCGACAACCTGGCGTCTCCGGTCGGGGGCGAGTTGCGCGAAGTTATCCTCGGCGCCGACGACGCCTTCAATGGAATCATCAACATCATCGCTGCGGCACAGGGCATCGAGAAGGAGTTGGGCCCGCAGGTACAGCAATTGCTCGACGCGGTCTCGGTTGTCCTCAGGAAAGCCTCTCCACGCGCCCCGTTCTACGCGAGCCTGCTGAACGTGACGCCGCGCGTGATCAACGGCCTGATCAACATGTCGAACAACCACGACTTCACGTTGCACTACCGGCCGCCGACGTACCGCCTACGCGCGCCTGAGGGCGTCGCTGCGTGCAACATCATGAATGCGTCCCTGCCAGGTAGCTGCGCAAACGTCAAGGGCACGCCCTACGCCGTGGACGTCGCATTGCTTCAGTACGTGCTGACCCAGGCGGCGAACAAGTGAGATTGCGAACCCGGCTGGTCGCCGCCACCGCCGCGACGGCCACCGTCCTCTCGGTCTCGTCCTGCGCGGCCATCAGTGTGGACGCCTTGCCAAAGCCTGGCCCGTCATACGACGACGGATACGACCTGGTCATGCGGTTCGAGAGCGTTCTCAATCTTCCCGAGCGGGCAAAGGTGGTGTTGGACGGGGTAACCGTCGGAGTCGTGTCCCACGTGGCTCTCACTGATCGTGACGTGGACGTGACGGCGCGGATGGCGCACGGTGTCGTGGTTCCCTCCGACATTCACGCCGTGCTGCAGCAAGCGACGGTGCTCGGCGACATCTACGTAGCGCTCGAGCGACCGACGGCGAACGCCACGCAAACGCCGTCAGCGGGAACCGCGCCGGTACCAGCACTCGAAGCCGGTGCAGCCATTCCGGTTTCGCAGACCACGTCCCCGCCGCAGCTGGAAGACACCATTGCCAGCCTGGCGAACTTCGTCTCCAGCGGATCGATTCAGCGGGCCCAGAACACGATCATTCGCCTCAACCGGATCGCACCGCCTACCGACGAGGTGAGGGTTCTGACGGGTCGCATCAAAACCGACCTTTCGGCGCTGGCGGACAACCTCGATTCAGTCGACCAGGCACTCAATGGTTTGGCGGAGACTGCAGCAGTTGCGAACGACCGCACACCGGACTTGCAGTACTTGTTCTCACCGACGGGGCAACGTGGGTGGGAGCACTTCATCGGCGTGGGGAACTACGTGGGCACCGTCCTGCCCGGAATCGGCAGCATCACTCTCGGTGGTTACTGGCTCGTTCCTTTCCTGAATTCGCTGGCGGATTCCGTTGGCGCGCTGCAGGAGTCGAAGGTGGCCGGCGAGACGGAGATACCGAAGTACCGCAGGATCTTCACCGACATGTTCTTGCCAACCGACAAGTATCCGGCCATCAACATCCAGTCGATCATCGGGCCTGACGGTCGGGAGCTATCGGGCAACGTCCAGGAAGTGCTGCGGATCCTAGGGGCTATGCCGTGAACGCGATAAAGATCAAAGACGTCATCTCCTATCTGGTCTTTGCGGTCATCGTCGCGATCGCGCTGTGGTACTTCGGTTCGCTTGGGCTGCGCGTCAGCCCGCCGTCCCACCGAACCAACCTGTCCATGAACGTGCCCGAGATCAACGGTCTGGTTCCCGACTCGAACGTGCTGTTCCGTGGTGTGCCCGTTGGCAAGGTAGTCAAGACCAGCACCAGCATCGACTCGGCATCCATCGACTTCTGGGTTGGGGGCCAGTACGAGGTTCCCGTCGACACCAAGGTGGAACTACAGAACCTGTCGGCGCTCGGCGAGTCCTACATCGAGCTCGTGCCGCGCAGCGAGGGCGGACCGTTTCTGAAGGACAACCAACGCATCTCCACGGAGTCGGTGATGGCGCCGGCGTCGGTCTCCGAATTGGCAACGACCGCTACGCGAATCCTCAATCAGATGGAACCCGGCGCTCTGCAACGCATCATCGCCGAGGGCGATGCCGCCCTACCGGACCCGGTGCGAGTGCTTCCCAACCTGTCTCGGACTACCACGTTGTTCAACAACATGCTCAATAGCCTGAACGGCGAGGGACGCACACTTCTGAGCAACTTCGGAACGCTGATCCGCAACTCGGAGTGGATCAATCCTGATCTCACGGCTTTCACCCCCAATCTGGCGTTACTTGGCTTGTACTGGCAGGACTTCTTCAAGCATCTGCCCATCCTCTTCTCGCGGGACAATCCAGACGGCGTCAGGCAGCTGAAATACCTGTTGGATCGCGTACAGGGCCTTCTGGACAACAACGGCGGCGACCTGAAAGTGCTGGGTGAGGCATTCCAGCCGAAACTCAACACCATCGCGGCGACACTCATGAACTTCGACAGCGGCCAGATTCTGGACAACTTCCTCGACCAGGTACCGGCTGACGGGATGATCACCCTCCGCGTCAGGCCGTGAATCACACGCGCGCAACAGTTTTGCTCTAGGGCACACACCAAGAGAGGTTCGAGATGACCATCAATGACACTGAAGTGCAGGAGACACTCGATTCGGATGCCGCCGAGGCGCGCACGACCGAGTCGAATGCGAACCAGTCAAACGAGACAAACGCAGAGACATCGACCAGCGGGGCGAAGCCGAAGCGTCAATCAAAGTCGGTGTCGGTCAGCCTGCGAGGCCTGATCGTCGGTGGACTGATCGTGGCACTGGTAGCCGCGACGGCGGCAATGGGCTGGCTCTATGTCGATGCGCGCCAGCAACTTACGGCTGAAGCTACCCGAAAGTCCAACGACGCACGAGCCGAGAAGATTGCCCTCGACTATGCGGTCAATGCCGCGACGATGGATTACAAGGACCTGCAGGGTTGGAAGGTCAGACTTGTGGCTGGGACCTCCCCGGAGCTCGGCAAGAAGCTTTCCGAAGCCGGCACCTCCATGGAACAGGTCTTGGTGCCGTTGCAGTGGAGTTCGACCGCACAAGCCTTGGTGGCCAAGGTGAGGTCGAGCACGGGCGGCATCTACGTGGTGGACAGTTTCGTCAGCGTCCAGACCAAGACCGTCCAGGCGCCGGAGGCACTGCAGTCGACGGCGACCTATAGCACCACGATCGACAGCAACGGCAACTGGCAGATCACCGACGTTGGCGGAATCGGCTCTGCCATGGGGCCGAAGTAACGACCCGCGAGCGCTGCGAGAAATGGAGTCACGGTGACGATTCGAGAAACAATCCGACGCGGCGCGGGCGCAGTGGGTTGCGCACTGCTGTGGTCGGCGCTGGTCGTCGTGACGGGACCACCAGCAGGTGCTGATCCTGAGGCCGATCCCGGTGGCGTGGTTCCCCTTCCTTCGCCGCCCTCGGACAGTTCGCTCATCAGGCCGTTGCCCATCGTCGTGCCGACGGCGTCGTCGTGGACGCCCAAATTTCCGTTTCCGTACGACCAGACGAAGAACGCGGTGACGCCCGCCGACATCACGGCGATGAGCGAGATGTGTCAGTGGTACAACGCTCAGTACGCCACGCTGAGATTCCAGATCGACAGGTTGCAGACGAACCGGATCGACGACGTCACCGGCAAGGACTACGACTACACGCGAGACAACATTCAGCAGCAGGTCGACATCGTCACCGGAAACATCGGACAAGCTGTTGACTTCCTGGCGCCGCGGGCCCAGTCGCTGACTCAAGCACGAAACCCGTTCGGCGACAGTTATTTCCCCATCTACGAGGGCGAGGCCTTCTTCAAACTGTGGGAGCAGTTGTCCAACGTCAACAACGGCATCCTGGCCCATCAACCCGACTGGTTCACCGGCCCGTCGGTACAGAAGGCGAAGCGCTGGGGCTCCGACATCCATCGTTCGCATGTGTGCGAAGGATGAAACTCGAATGCGAAAGTGAAGCGACGATGACGACTCGGCGACCTAGGTCAGGCGTGGTGGAAGGCGGCCGGGGCCGCATAGCCCCTCGCCGCCGCGCTCGACTCGGAATGTGCTTTGCCGCAGCCGGACTGACGATTGTCGGCGTCGTCCTTGCGCCCGCGGCATCGGCAGATGCGACCGAAAGCCTGAGGGACGCGGTGGCCGCAGCACGGCCATCGACATGTGGGCCGCTCCGTTCGGACCCGTTGATCGACCAGGTGGCCAAGGAAATCAACGATACGACGGACCGGTACCTCAACTTCGCGGCCCGTGCCGTTCCGGAGACCGACGCGCTGCCGTTGCTGAACGACCTCGGCTACAAGGGCGCCGGCAAGGCACAAATCTTGTCGGGCTCCGCGACCACCGCGGTCTTGTCGATCAAGGGATTGTTACTGCTGGGCTTCTCGACACTGCCCGACTGCTCGTATACCGCCTACGGTGTGGCCACGACGTACAACGCCAGGAAGGACGTGGTCCTAGCCACCGCTGTCCTGGTTGGTTGACCGAGACCCGTTCGGATTACTAGTCGTATCTCATTTCGTTGAAGCCGAAGGAGCCATGTGAAGCGCATTCACCCAAGCGCGGTCGCGATAGCTGTTTGCCTGGCGGGCTTCGCTTACGCACCGACGGCGCACGCCGAGGACACCGTGAGGTATGACATCTTCTCCGACTCGGTCGGGCAACTGGCCGGTGTCGAGTACCGCGACACCGCGGGCAAACACTTGATCGAGGACGTGCCTCTGCCCTGGACGCTGACGGTGCCGGTGGTTGATGCGGAGAGCCCGACCAGCGACGGTGCCGAACTGCGGGCAGACTGGCGACCAAACTTTCGGACGGCTGCAACCGTGGCACGAGTTCTGCAGGGGCACTTCGTAACTGTTCGCATCACGAGAGGAAGCGACGTGCTTTGCGAGAGCATCCTCGATCTAGGCAACGCCACCTGCTATGGCAGTGTGCCGCACACCGCGAAGAACGAATCGTCGCCGGGTAATCTGCCATGACCGGGCGGCTGGAAGGTCCTGCACCACGGCTGGGCCGCTGGCTTGCGGTGTCCGCGTGTGTGAGCGGGCTACTCCTCGCTACGTCGCCCGGGGTGCAGGCAGAGCCAAACACCGGCGATCCGAACAGCCCGTTTCCGACGACCAACCTGATCCTCAACTACTACGGCAGGGTGAAGTACGACGAGTACTTCACCAGTAGTTCTGGTGGCGTGTGGTTTTCAACCCCACTCGGGCTCAATTGCGGTATCTGGGACCGCGGGGCGTTTGCATGCACCGGCGATATCCGCGGCGCACCGCCGGGTACCACGAACATCGGGTGGGTCAGCGGGCAGATCAGGATGCGGTGGGATCCCGGCTTCGCCGTTCTGATGCCGCCGGGCAGGGCGGAGCGGGACCTTCCGCCGCGGACTTACATCGAGTACAACGGGACCCGCTGCGCCACCATGGCCGATACCAGTACGTACTGCCAGCGCGGTCCCTTCAGGTTCTTCGTCACGCCGTCCCGGACCTGGCTCGCCCCGCCGTAGGAAGTCCGCAAGGAGTGGCGAGATAAGTAATTGGCAGACAACGTGTTTCGATTTTTTTGACAGCCGGCGCAACGTGATGGGAGATGTCGTGAACAGCCGAAAGGGGTTGACGGTTGCAGCGCTCGTAGCCGTGGTCGTCAGCGTGGCCGCCGGTCCTCCGGCTCATTCCGAGCCGCTGACTCCACTGACACCTGGCGAACTTCAATACCTCGACCAACTGCGCAAAGTGTTTGCGGCCAAGCACGATCCCTCGGCTTTCCGTAGCGATGGCGAGCTGTTGACCAGGGGTCAATTCGTCTGCGATATGCGCCGCGCTGGTCAAGTCGGGGCCGAAACCACCTTCCAGTCGCCGGCAATCGTCCAGCTGGCGCTCATCTACCTGTGTCCGTAAGGGCAATGCAGCGGGGGAGGTGCCACCGACAGGCCCTGGTGCCCGTGATGCATCCCAGGGGTACCCCTTCCCCGATCGACCCCATTCCCCAAAGAACGGAAATGCAATGCGAATACGCGCGCTGACGACGAGCTTCGTCACGATTGGGGCGACACTCGGGTTCCTGGCCTCGCCCGTGGCGCGTGCAGACGATGCCGAATTCGTGCGGGACGTCCAGGCCATGGGATTCTTGCAGGCGTCCGACAACCTGATTAGTCAAGCGGAATCCGCGTGCTATTTTCTCGTCCGCAAACGGGCTCCCGCTGAGGTGGAAGCCCGCATCGTCCGCTACACCAGGGTCGATCCACCGAGTCAAGCCCACCCTTTTTTGGTGTTGGCCGTCAGGACGTATTGCCCTCAGTTCACTGACCTTGTCGGTCCCTGAGTCGCAGTCATTTGGGTTCGGCCGCGCGGGCAGATCGCCTCAGCGCGGGTCGCGCATTGATAGCGCCATTGACATCGGTGTGCATCAAATTGTGAATGAACCTGTGCTCAAGCGTATTTCAGCGCCACCACTGCTAGTGGGCGGACGCCCGGGCGAAGTGGACGCGTCCAACCTCTACGGACGGTGCGACTCCCCGTCCGGGCAAATGAACTGTGTGGACCGGTCGGAAAAGGTCAGCGCTTGATCGATCGTCCAATCCGGATGCTCCGACTTGACCTTCTGTGCGGCGTCCCAAAGTGCGCCACCGTCTGGCGGCTTCATGAAGCTACAGATGTCGTAACCCTCTTGGATTGCCGTGCGGCCGTTGATCTCGATGCCGTCGAGTTCGAGCTGCTTGAGGAAGTCGCGGGTGTTGGCAGGAGTGGCGTGTGCCTGCGCCGCAAGCACGATCATCACCGGTAGAGCGGCAACCACCGCAAGTTTCCTCCACATATCCACAACCATACGGGTGTTGGCGGCACCACCGGAACGAAAGCAGTCAATGGTTATTTTACTCAGCGATAAATTCTGCGAACGCCGCGCAAAGAATGCCGGCCGGTCAACCGCCGGGTCTTGACAACTGCGTGCTTTGACAACGACTGGCGATGGTTCCTTGCTCCTAGTGGACTGCGGTGCAAGTTAATTCGGCACAATGTGTCAACAACATCCTGGCAACGCGCCGACTACACTCGACAGGCACCCAACTACGGTCGTGCGATCTGCAGTGTCTGAGTCAGGGCATCGAGCGCATCGCGAGCAGCCTCGGAGGCGGCGTGGACCTCGGTGATTCGTGATGCAAGTTCACCACTGCACAGTTCGCGCGCACTTATCGCGGGCACGACGAAATGACGGAATCGCCTGCGGGAGGCGGCTTCTGAGCGGTGGACATCGTCTGCGGCCAGATAGGTCTGTTCCACGATGAAGTCGACGAGTTCGTCGAGCTCCAGGTCGGTGCGGATTTCACCGCTTTCTTGACCGGCGAGCAGTACCTGACCGAGGACGTCGAGGGCGCGCCGTCGCACCCGCGGATCCTGCGCTGACTCGGAATGCCGCGCGATGAGGGCGGCGATTGGGGGATCGGCCGGTAACTCGCGTGCGGAGAAGACCAGCGCCGCTTCAAGCTTCGCGAAGACCCCGACCTTGTTGGCCATGATTTGGTTGAGTACCTCGCGATGGCGGTCCGAGCGCAGAAGAGCTACTTGGATCACCAACTCGGAGATGCCCCCCAGCTGACGAAAGGCGGTGGCACGAGATACCCCTGCTCGCCGGGCCACCGCGTCCATCTGCAGATTGTCCAGACCGAACTCGGTGATCTCATCGTGGGCTGCCTCGATGAGCCGTTGCTTGACGGTGCTCGTCTCTGAAGTGCCCCGGTCTATTACCGCCACGGTGGTCGATGACTCCTCGCCAGGTAGCTCAGCGACCGGCGCCGGCGTTGGTGGGCTCAATCCTGATAAACAACGCGCAAACTCTGATGTGTTGCTGAACCGGGCACTCGATCAGGTCGTCACATAAGTATATTGAGCCGTGCCGTCTCAGATCATAAGTTGGCCCTTCGTGGGTGTCAACGATACGTTGACACGCGCACATCCAATGCCGCTGTGTGGAGCCTGTTCCGCAGCGACCCGTCGGGAATGGGAAGCCAGGTCCCATCAAAGTCCGTGACGGTTCGCTTCTCCCAACGTGATAGGCAATCCACGGTCCCGCCAAAAGGTTTCGCGCACCCCGGAAAAGGGCCGTCGGCTCGAAGTTTCTGACGATTACGGAAGGTCACGGCCTGGCGTCACCGCGAGGCACTGCAGCAGACCCGGGAGCGCAGGCCCGACCTGCTGGCGGACTAACAGGTTATCCACCCCCGCCGCCGGGTATGAAGGGTGGCGTGACTCGTCCAGAAATCGGCGCTCCGCCAGAACCGGCGGCCGCGCAGGTGACGGGCCGGCAACGCAATCTCGTTTTTCTGGCCGTGGTGCTGGGCATGCTGCTCGCGGCTCTCGACCAGACGATCGTGGCCACCGCACTGCCGACCGTCGTCGCCGATCTCGGTGGGGCCGGCCACCAATCCTGGGTCGTGACCAGCTATCTGCTGGCCTCGACGATCGTGACGGCGGTGGTCGGCAAGCTCGGCGACACCTTTGGCCGCAAGGTCGTGTTCCAGGCCGCGATCCTGTTCTTCCTGGCCGGCTCGGTGCTGTGCGGGCTGGCCGGGTCGATGACCATGCTGGTGGGCGCGCGGGCCCTGCAGGGTATCGGCGGCGGCGCCATCACGGTGACGGCCGTGGCGGTCATCGGCGAGGTGATTCCGCTGCGGGAACGCGGCCGGTACCAGGGCGCTCTTGGTGCGGTGTTCGGCGTCACGACTGTGGTGGGGCCGCTGCTCGGCGGGTTGTTCACCGACCATCTCGGCTGGCGGTGGGCGTTCTGGATCAATGTGCCGGTCGCCGTGGTGGTGCTTGCGGTCGCCGCCTGGGCGATCCCGCAGCTGGGCCGCACGTCCCGCCCGGTCATCGACTATCCGGGCATCGTGCTGATCGGGCTCGGCGCGGCCGGGCTGACGCTGGCGACCAGCTGGGGTGGCACCACCTATCCGTGGGGTTCGGCGACGATCATCGGGTTGTTCGTGGGATCGCTGGTGGCGATCGTGGTGTTCGTCGTCGTCGAAAGTCGTGCGGCCGAACCGATCCTGCCGATCCGGTTGTTCAAAGATCCGGTGTTCACGGTGTGTTGCGTGCTGTCGTTCGTCGTCGGCTTCGCCATGCTCGGCGCGCTGACCTTCATGCCGACCTACATGCAGTTCGTCGACGGGGTGTCGGCGACGGTGTCGGGTCTGCACACCTTGCCGATGGTGGTGGGTCTGCTGGCGACCTCGCTGACCAGCGGCGTCATCGTCGGACGGACCGGGCGTTACAAGATCTTCCCGGTCGCGGGCACCGCGATCATGGCGGTCGGATTCGTCCTGCTGTCGTTCATGGACGCCCACACCTCGGTGCTGGTGCAGTCTCTTGACCTGCTGATCCTGGGTGCCGGCATCGGGCTGAGCATGCAGGTGCTCGTGCTGACCGTGCAGAACACCGTCGACTTCACCGACCTCGGCGTCGCCACCTCCGGTGTCACGTTCTTCCGCACCATCGGCAGTTCGTTCGGCGCGGCGATCTTCGGCTCGCTGTTCAGCAACTTCCTGGCCGACCGGCTGCCCGCGGCACTGGCCGTCAGTGGCGCCTCGCCCGAGGTCGCGCAGTCCCCGCAGGCCTTGCACAAGCTGTCCCACGAGGTCGCCGCGCCGATTGTCGAGGCCTACGCCGACTCGTTGAGCAAGGTGTTCCTGTTCGCCGCGCCGGTCGCCGTCGTCGGCTTCGTTCTCGCGTTGTTCCTCAAGCAGGTTCCGCTGCGCGACGCCGCGGCGATGGGCAGCACCGACCTCGGCGAGGGGTTCGGGATGCCGACCACCGAGCCAGCCGAGAAGGTGCTCGAGGTGGCGGTCAGCCGACTGCTGCGGGAAAACCGCGGCCAGCACCTGCCGGCTTTGGCGCGGGCGGGCGGCACCCGCCTCGACGTCCCATTGATGTGGGCGGCGCTGCGGATTTACCGGCATGCGCAGGTGGCAGGCACGGCAGACCTCAGCGTCGTGGCCGCCCACCACCGAGTACCGGTCGAGATCTTGGAGCCGACGTTCGATCGGCTGGTCGCGAGCGGCTACGCCCAGCGCAGCGGCGATCAGCTGTGGCTCACCCCGGCCGGCGCAGCGGAGGTGAACCATGCCCGCAACATGCTCGCGAGTTGGATCACCGACACCCTCACCCGCTCACCGGCTTTCGAGGGCCGACCCGACCGGATGCAAGTCCAGGGCGCGATCGAACGCATTGCGCGCGACGTGCTGGCAGACAACGACGGCGGCGCCGAGCAGTACACCCGGCCGATGGTGCTCGGTCCGCAGCGCACCGCGGCCAGCGCGACCGCGCCGACCACTCGTCTGCAGATGGGGCCGGCAATCGCGGAGGACAACGTACCGACCCGGCCGTTCCGGGCCCGCGCCGAATTCCGTGAGCGGCCGCCGGGGCCGCCGCGGCGCTAGCGGGTCAGACCCGCCCGCCGGGGAACATCGTCTTGACGGCCTGCGTCAGCGTCGCGCGCGCGGTGGCGTCGTCGACCGGCTGCAGTGAGGCCATGGCCATCACGAAGCGATGGTCGGCCCCGATCACGCCGGTGGTCATGTGCAGCCAGTTGCCGCCGTTCCAGCAGCACATCCAACCTTGTTTGACCGCAACGGGTTCCGCGAACAGCCCGTCAGGAATGCCGAAACGCTGCGGGTAGCCGTCGACTCCGGTGGGGGTCGACTTCGACAGGTCGCCCAGAATGAGGGCGGCCTGATCGGCGGGCAGCCCACCTGCGCCGTCGAGCAGCATGTCGTAGTAGCGCACCAGGTCGCCGGTGGTGCTCATGGTGTTCCACCAGTTGCCGTCGTAGGGCGCGCTGGTTGATCCCAGGCCGTATCGCGAGCTCACCCGGCCGACGATCGAACTGCCGCCGCCCTCGCCCCAGAACACTTCGGCCGCGCTGTCGTCGGACGAGCGCAACATCACATCGAAGGACTGGCGCTCTTCTGGGGTCATCTGACGCTGGCCCTTGGCCACCTGAAGCAGCAGATCGTCGGCGATGAACAGTTTGCTCACCGATGCGATCGGGAAGGGCGCGCCGTCGCCGCCGGAGATCGTCCGGCCGGTGTTGCGGTCGAGCACCGTGAAGCTGATGTCGGCGCCGTCTTTGGCTGCCTCCGATGCCGCCGCCTTGGCGCGGACATCCAGGCCGATCGTCGCATCGGGCGGGGCGTCGGCCAGCGGGCCCATCGCGGGCGCCTGGGCAATCGCGTTCGGGTCGGCGGAGAGCAGATTCACGGGCCGGGCGGATCGGTCGTTGGGGCCGGCACTGACCTGAGCGGAGGACGCGGCGACCAGCACGCCGATCAGTGCCGCTGCAGTGCCGGTGACCAGCACCGACAGATGCCGTCGCATGTCCATCTCCTCGAGGGCCTGGGGAAACGCCATAATGTTGGGTGCTGCGCTGCCGCCCGACCGTAATTCAGGTTAACCGTACCTTTTCTACACCGCGCGGTTAGCTAGCCGAATCATTCTGTTACCCCGGCGGGTCGTGCGATTTCACTGCTCGCGGTGCATCTGGCACAATTGAGCAGTTGCCGCGCGGGCTGGACTGGATTCTTCCGCCTGCTGCGCCAAACACCACGTGCCCGAATCCATCGGCCCGGCGACCGCCAGCGCGTTTGCGCAGGTGAGTTGGCTGCGCCGCGAACTACAAGGAAGTGTCACCGATGAACACGCTGGACTTCGTCGACCAGGCGTCGCTGCGCGACGACATCCCGACCTTCAGCCCCGGGGACACCATCAATGTCCACGTGAAGGTCATCGAGGGCAACAAGCAGCGCATCCAGGTCTTCAAGGGTGTTGTGCTGCGCCGCTCCGGCGGTGGCATCCGCGAGACCTTCACCGTGCGCAAGGAAAGCTACGGCGTCGGCGTCGAGCGCACCTTCCCGGTGCATTCGCCCAACATCGACCACCTCGAGGTCGTCACCCGCGGTGACGTGCGTCGCGCCAAGCTGTACTACCTGCGCGAGCTGCGTGGCAAGAAGGCGAAGATCAAGGAGAAGCGCTGAGCTTCGAGTGTGGGCGGCACTGACCAGTCAGCTCGTCTGACTACGCTAACGACGTGACCGACAAACCCGGCTCGGACGACGCCACTCCGGAATCCGTCACTGCGACGGACGCTCCGGGCGACACCACCGCTGACGACGCCCCTGAGAAGGGCGAAAAGAAGCGGTCAGCCCTCAAAGAGGGCGCGATCCTCGTCGCGATCGCGCTGGTTCTGTACTACGTGATGCTGACGTTCATCGCGCGTCCGTACCTGATTCCGTCGGAATCGATGGAGCCCACGCTGCACGGCTGTGCCGGCTGCGTCGGCGACCGCATCATGGTCGACAAGGTCACCTACCGGTTCAGCGAGCCGAGCCCCGGTGACGTCATCGTCTTCAAGGGCCCGCCGAACTGGAATGTGGGCTACAAGTCCATCCGCTCGGAGAACACGGCGGTCCGCTACCTCGAGAACGCGCTTTCGGTGGTCGGATTCGTGCCGCCGGACGAGAACGACCTGGTGAAGCGCGTCATCGCGACCGGCGGCCAGACCGTGCAGTGTCGTGCTGACACCGGACTGACCGTGGACGGCAAGCCGCTCAAGGAGCCCTACCTCAACGCGCAGACCATGAATGCCGACCCGCTGGTGTACCCGTGCCTGGGCAATGAGTTCGGCCCGGTCAAGGTGCCCGACGGCCGGCTGTGGGTGATGGGCGACAACCGCACCCATTCGGCCGACTCGCGTGCGCACTGCACCAGCACCCCCGAGGACGCGCAGAAGGGCATCCTGTGCACCGGTGACCCGATGGCCGGCACCGTTCCGGTGGACAACGTCATCGGCAAGGCGCGGTTCATCGCGTGGCCGCCCTCTCGCTGGGGTGGTGTGTCTTCGGTCAACCCGCAGCAGGGCTGACCGTGCCGGCGATGACGTGGCCGCCGCGGACGGTGATCCGCAAATCGTCGGGACTGCGCACGCTTGAATCCGCTTTGTACCGAAGCGGTTTGGGGCCGGTGGCGGGGGTCGACGAGGTGGGTCGCGGGGCCTGCGCGGGCCCGTTGGTGGTGGCAGCGTGTGTGCTCAGCCCGAATCGCCTCGAGAGCCTGGCGGCGCTGGACGACTCCAAGAAGCTCAACGAGGCAGAACGGGAGCGGCTGTTCCCGATCATCAAGCGCTACGCGCTGGCCTATCACGTGGTGTTCATCCCGGCCCCCGAGGTAGACCGCAGGGGAGTGCACGTGGCCAACATCGAGGGGATGCGCCGGGCGGTGGCGGGTCTGTCGGTACGGCCGGGGTATGTGCTGTCCGACGGCTTCCGGGTGCCGGGGCTGCCGATGCCGTCGTTGCCGGTGATCGGCGGGGATGCGGCGGCGGCGTGTATCGCGGCGGCCAGCGTGCTGGCCAAGGTCAGCCGTGACCGGCTGATGGTGGCGATGGACTCCGAACATCCCGGATACGGATTCGCCGGGCACAAGGGGTACAGCACCCCGGCGCACAGCGCGGCGCTGAACAGCCTCGGTCCGTGCCGTCAGCACCGGTTTTCTTACATCAATGTTCGGCGGGTGGCCGGTGTCGGTGGGACCGAGATGGTGGTCGAGTGCCCACCAGTCGCACGCGAGGACACGCTGTGAGTCAAGATGGATACCGATGAAACGACAAGAGGACCGCTGAGCCGATGAGTGCCGAAGATCTCGAAAAGTACGAGACCGAGATGGAGCTCTCGCTGTACCGCGAATACAAGGACATCGTGGGGCAGTTCAGCTACGTCGTGGAGACAGAGCGCCGCTTCTATCTGGCCAACAGTGTGGAGCTGGTACCGCGCAACACCGACGGCGAGGTCTACTTCGAGCTGCGCCTGACCGATGCCTGGGTGTGGGACATGTACCGCCCGGCCAGGTTCGTCAAGCAGGTCCGGGTGATCACCTTCAAGGACGTCAACATCGAAGAGGTCGAGAAGCCCGAACTGCGGCTGCCCGAATAAACGTCTCGGTAGCGACTTCCGGTCTAGCACAACATATTTGCACAGGTAACCTATCCGCGTACTGCACGCGCCTGATCACGTACGCTTCCGGTGATGGGGTGGTTACAGGTCGGGGCGGCGAGTGCGGTTGTGGGTCTGTTCGTCGCGGGATGTTCGTCCGATCAACCCCAGGCGCAGCCGACCTCGACGGCGGACAGCGTCGTGGCGTCGGCGCCGGACAAGCCCGCCCACCTGGTGGGCGATCAGAATGCCATCACCTTCGATTTCATCTACCCCGACGGCGACGGCCACTGGACCGATGAGGCCAAAGCGGCGCTGAACGACGCCGCCGATACCGTCGCGTCCTACCTCGTGGTTCCCAAACCCGTCACCCTCACCTACAAGATCGCCGACGACAACGAGCCGAGCCACCTCGCGCAGGCGTCCAGCGATCGGATCGACGACGAGTCACCCGGCTACTTCCGCACGGTGGTTCAGCAGAAGCTGATCACCGGCGAGGACGCCAACGCCGCCTTGCCCGACGGGGACATCGACGTGAACTGGAACTCCAACTGGGCCTTGGGTGACGACGTGGCCAAGGACGACGGCGACGCGCAGGCCCCGGACGATTTCAAGGCGACGATCATGCATGAGTTGGTGCACACGCTGGGCTTCGACACCAACGTGCAGGGCCCGGGGTCGCCACCGGTGAAGAACCGACCCACCTTCGACGAGTTCATCGTCAACGCCGACGGCGCGAAGGTGATCAAGGACGACTACACGTTCGACACCGCCTTCGACCCGAATCTCACCGGTGGCAACGGCGGATTGTTCTTCGGCGGCCCGAACGCGATGGCTGCCTACGACGGGAAGCCGGTGCCGCTTCTCACGGATCCCACGTGGAGCGTCAGCAATGTGACGCATCTGGATGGCCATGTCTTCACCGGCCAGAACAAGAAGTTGATGAATCCCGGTGACGACGGCGACGGAGCGGAAGCGCGCGTCCTGAGCCCGGTCGAGCTCGGCATCCTCGAGGATCTCGGATACACGGTCGCCCCGCACTAGTTGCGGTCAGCGCAGCGACGCGTCAATGGCCTCGGCCGACAAGATCTTGTCCAAAACCAGTGCCGCACTGCCGATATTGCCTGCCTTGTCGCCGTAGGTGGACGGCACGACGTGCAGGTGGCGGGTGGCCAGCGCGGTTGCGTTGCCGTACAACGTTTCCCGCAGGCCGGCGACGAAGAAGTCGTAGGCGCCCGACATGTCGCCGCCGACGACGAGAACCTCGGGGTTGAGCAGGTTCACCGCGGGAGCGATCACTTCACCGACGTGGCGGCCGCTCTCGCGGAGCAGCTGACGAACCTCGCCGTCACCGTGGTTGGCCAGCTCGACGACGTCGCGGATGTGGTTGACCGAGCGGCCCTGCTCTTGCAGGGTGCGCACAAGTGCCCACCCGCCGGCGATGGCTTCCAGGCAGCCGGTGTCTCCGCAGCGGCACGGAATGCCTTCGGCCGCAGCGGTTTTGTTGTGGCCGAACTCGCCGGCCGCGCCCAGCGCGCCGCGCTGCAGGATGCCGCCGGACACGATGCCGGCCCCAAGGCCGGTGGACGCCTTGATGAGCAGTAGGTCGTCGTGGACTTTCAGAGGGCCGCGGCGTTCGGAGAGGGCCTGGACGTTGGTGTCATTCTCGAGCACGACCGGTGCCGACGTCAGCTTGCGGAAGTAGGGCTCCAGGGGAACACCGTCCCAGCCGCTCATCACCGGTGAGGCCAGGCTGCAGCCGCGCTGCTGGTCGACGGTGCCCGGTAGCGACACTCCGACCCCGAGGACATCGCGGGCGGGCCGTCCGGTTTCGTCGAGCAGCACTTCGAGGCGCTTGGCCAGGTCGGGCATCAGGTCGTCGGGGCCGATGCGAATCTCGGAGTCCATATCGGTCAGCGCGTGGATGTCGCCGGCGAGGTTGCAGACCGCCAGGCGGGTGCGACTGCGGCCGATGGCTGCCGAGAGGACCACCCCGGCTTCGGCATTGAATCGGACCAGCGCCGGCGGGCGCCCGCCGGTCGACGGGCCTTCCTCGCCTTCGGAGACCAGTCCGCGGCGGCCCAGGGCGGCAATACGGCTTCCGACGGCAGTCCTGGACAGTCCGGTCAGCTCGCGAACTTCGGTGCGGGTGGTGGCGACGCCGTCGCGGATGAGCGCGAAAACTTCCCCCGCCGTAGCGGGGGCGGCAGAACGCCTGGTGACCGGCATCTTTCCATTGAACCAAGATCTATCGCCGATCAAAAGTAATGGAGATGCGTGTCACTTTGACCGTATTTAGACAAAAGTCGGTTGGAGGAGCGGCCTAAGTGGCGCTAGAGTCGTGGGCAGGGATCAGACGCTGCACTGCGGCAGCACACCGCCACCGCACAGAAAGGCGACATCCCCGTGACTCTCACCTCTCGGCCCGCCACCCCGGCGGCGTCACCCGCGATGTGCCCGACCCGGTCAGGACTCGGCATCCTGGCTCTGGCGCTGGGTTCGTTCGGCATCGGCACCAATGAGTTCGTCGCGATGGGGCTGCTCCCTGAGATCGCCGGCGGCTTTCGCATCTCCGAGCCAACCGCGGGCCACGTCATCTCCGCCTACGCACTCGGCGTGGTGCTCGGCGCGCCGCTGCTGGCCGCGATGACGGCCAAGTTCAACCGCAAGGTCGTACTGATGAGCCTGATGGCGCTGTTTGCCGTCGGCAACGTGGCCACCGTGCTGGCACCCAACTATCCGGTCCTGATCGGGGCACGATTCCTCGCAGGCCTTCCGCACGGCGCGTACTTCGGTGTGGCCGCGCTGGTGGCCGCCCAACTGCTCGGCCCCGAGCGGCGGGCCAAAGCCGTCGCGCAGGTGATGACCGGGCTGACCGTGGCGACGGTCGTCGGGGTTCCGCTGGCATCCTGGCTGGGCCAATTGCTCGGCTGGCGAAGCGCATTCGCGTTGGTGGTGATCATCGGGCTGATGACGTTGGTGGCGATCTGGATCTGGCTGCCGGACGTCGCCCCGGGGTATGCCACCAGCACGCGTGCCGAACTGGGGGCGCTGCGGCGTCCGCAGGTGTGGCTGGCGCTGCTGATCGGAATGGTCGGCTTCGGTGGCATGTTCGCCGTCTATACCTACATCGCCACCACGCTGACCGGCGTGGCGGGAGTTTCGAAGTCCTGGGTTCCGTTGGGGTTGATGGTCTTTGGTGTCGGCATGGTGGTCGGCAACTTCGCCGGCGGCCGGATGGCCGACCGGTCGGTGATCCGCGGCCTCTACATTTCGATGACGTCGCTGGCGGTGGTGCTGGCGATCTTCGTTGCCGCCGCGCACAACCCGTATACGGCCATGCTGGTCTTGTTCGGCATCGGTGCCAGCGGAGCGGCGATCGCCCCCGCGTTGCAGACCCGGCTGATGGACGTGGCCGCCGAGGCGCAGACGCTGGCCGCGGCGTTGAATCACTCGGCTTTGAATATCGCGAATGCGTCGGGCGCGTGGATCGGCGGGCTGGTGATCGCGCTCGGCTACGGGTACACCGCACCGGCCGCGGCAGGCGCCGTACTGGCTGTTATCGGGCTCGTGGTGCTCACCGTGTCGGTGGCACTGCAACGTCGTTCGCCGGCGGTGCTCTCATGATCCGGTTCTTGGTGGCTCTTCTTCGGCGGCGCGATCCGCTGTGTGTCGATCTGTATTTGCCTGCCCGACAACGGGTGACGATCGTCCTGGGAGAGCGGGCGGTCCGACGGGAGGTCATCTGATGACCGACCATGTGGTCTTCCGTTACGACCCCGAACATCAGCCGGAGATCGCGTTCCGGGGTGTTCCGAGTGGATGTGCCGGGGGTGCCAACACTCTCGCTGAGGCGCGTGCGGCGTACCGGACCTGCCTGTCCTCCCGGCTGCATGTGGACCGGCGCTCGCTGCCGCCTGTCGTCGAGCACATCGAGGGCCTGGTGTGTGGCATGTGGGTGCGCACCAAAGTCGGTGCGGTGCATCGGGATAAATCCAGCGATCGGATGCTGTTGCAGATCCTGCTGGCCGAGCGGGCCGGGCTGCGCGACGAGGTGGCGCGGTTGACTACTGCGGGAGTTCAGCCGGTCGTAGTGCTGGCCGAACCGGATCAGCTGCTGGAGGCCGTGCTGGATCAGATGTCTTCGCGGGACACGCTTCTGGTCGCCCATTCCGACGGCGACGGCTCGGTGGGCTGGGGCGTGTTGTACGGATCTGAATCCGTTGGTGGCCAAGCTGTTCCGCCTGCAGTCGACGACACCGCGTTCCGGGTGACCCCGGTGTCAGCCTTCACCCAGACATGCATCGGTGGCCGGGTGGTGCAGCGTCGGCCTGCTGCTGGGATCGCGTCATGACGCCGCTGCTCGAAAACGGGGTTGGCAGTGCGGTGTCGGGGAACACTGATTCCGAGGATGTGCTCGAAGGGAGGGCCATGCGTGCGACACCGCAGTGCTGGCTGACCGACATGGACGGTGTCCTGGTGCGCGAGGAACATGCGCTGCCCGGGGCGGCGGAGTTCCTGCAGTGCCTGATCGACAAGCAGCGGCGATTCCTGGTGCTGACCAACAACTCGATCTACACCCCGCGTGACCTGGCGGCACGACTGGCACGCTCCGGACTCGACGTGCCGGAGTCGGCGATCTGGACTTCCGCGCTGGCCACTGCGGCGTTCCTGGTGGACCAACTGCCGGGTGGGTCGGCGTATGTGATCGGCGAGGCGGGGCTGACCACCGCGCTGCACGAGGCGGGGTACACGCTGACCGACACCGGCCCCGATTTCGTGGTGCTCGGAGAGACGCGGACGTACTCGTTCGAGGCGATCACCAAGGCAATTCGACTCATCGGCAAGGGGGCGCGGTTCATCGCGACCAACCCCGACGTCACCGGACCGTCGGCGGAAGGGCCGTTGCCGGCGACCGGGTCGGTGGCCGCGTTGATCACCAAGGCGACCGGGCGGGAGCCGTATTTCGTCGGCAAGCCCAACCCGATGATGTTCCGCAGCGCACTGAATCGCATTGAGGCGCATTCGGAAAGCACGGTGATGGTCGGCGACCGGATGGACACCGATGTGGTGGCCGGTATCGAGGCGGGGCTGGAGACGATCCTGGTGCTGACCGGTTCGACGACGATCGAAGATGTGGAGCGCTATCCGTTCCGCCCGGCGCGGGTGCTGCCGTCGATCGCCGAGGCAATCGACCTGATCTGACCTCTACGGCTCCGGCAGATCCAGCGCGGCCAGACGCGCAGGGTCGGAGATCGACGTGATGGCTGTGAGCCGTCCGTTTGTCACAGTGCACACCATGATGCCGAGGGGTCTGCCCGTGGTGCTCCACGCCGCGATGCCTGGCGTCCCGTTGATTAACACGCGTCGAGTGGTGACCTTCGCGCGTGCTCCGCGTCGTACCGCGTCGGCGACTTCGGTGGCACCGACGGTGACGGTAACCCCACGCGCACTCTGCTGTTCCCACCTGACGTCGGGGGCCAGGACGTCGAGTAAGGCGTCGAAGTCGCCATCGCGAGCGGCGCGCATGAACGCATCGACGACGGCGCGCTGCTCGTGGAGGGCGGATGGCGTTGTCGGTGCCACGTGTACTTTGCGCCGGGCACGGCTCGCGGCCATCTTCGTCGCGGCCTCCGACTTGCCGACGATGGCGGCGATGTCGACGAAGGGGACGGCGAACATGTCGTGCAGAACGAAGGCCAGTCGTTCCTCCGGTCCGAGCGAAGACAGTATGGACAACAAGGCGATGCCGACCAGATCTGCCAGCACGGCGGTGTCCTCCGGGGTCTCGGCATCATCGACCACCACGATGTCGGACGGATCATCGCCGAATGGGACCTCGGCCCTGACGGCGCGGGCGCGCAGCATGTCGATACAGATGCGACCGACCACTGTGGTGAGCCAGGCTGCGGGGTTGTCGATCGACGCCGGGTCCTGCCGCGAGAATCGCAGCCACGTCTCCTGTACAGCGTCTTCGGCGTCGGCATGTGACCCGAGAATTCGGTGCGCAATCGTCAGCAGACGACCTCGCTGTAACGCGAATTGCTCCACAGTGTCGGCGTCATTCGTCATGTTGTTACCTCGCGTCGTCGGAACCCGTCAACACCAAAGACGAGCCCGCAAGGACTGAGGTAACCACAGAGAGCGAGATCATGAACACAGTGCTTTGGGTCGCCGCCGCAGTGCTCGCCGTCGCATTCGCCGTCGGCGGTGCCAGCCAGATCTTGCTGAGCAAGGCCCGCTACCGGGCCCTCTCGACGAGTCAGCACTGGGTTGACGACTTCAGCCCGGGACATATCAAGGCGATTGGAACGATCAAGCTCGTCGGCGCCGCGGGGCTCGTGCTTCCCGCGTTGATGAACGTCGCGCCGGTTCTGGTCCCGCTGGCGGCAACCGGGCTGATGTTGTTCATGGCCGGCGCCGCCACGACTCGATTCCGCCGCAGCGAATGGGGCTCGATGCTCGGTGATGTTCTGTTCATCTGTGCCTTCGCGTTTGTGGCGTGGGGCCGGTTCGAGCTTCATCCCTTCACCTGAAGCGACAGCGTGTTTCGGACCGTCGAGTAGCGCAGTGAGTAGCCCCGAGAAGTCGAGTGCCGAACTACGCGTGCGGCCGTGATTCTCCAGCGCGACGATCGATGTCACGTACTCGGTTGAGGGGGAGATCATGGCCTGGTGGGATGAGGTCGCCCAGTTAGACGACGAGCGATCCGAACGCTTGATGACGCGCATGAGCAGCGCGGAAGCCGCCGAGTTCGGCATCGGCCGGGTCGGCACGGACGGCGATGAATGCCAGCGTCGCCGTTGGTGGCGACGCTGTGGATGAGCGCGGGTCTGGGGACAACTCGCCCATTCTCGGCAGGTATCCGGCAGTGAGTGTCGGCGTGTGTCGGTTCACTCGCCGACGCTGCATCCATGACGACGTTGACGCGCAACCAACTCGGGGCGCTGGGGGAGCAGCTTGCGGTTGACCACCTGACCGCGCTGGGCCTGCGGATCGTGGCCCGCAATTGGCGCTGCCGCTATGGCGAACTCGACGTGATCGCCGCAGGCCCCGATCGCACCGCGGTGTTCGTGGAGGTCAAGACCCGCACCGGTGACGGTTTCGGCGGCTGGGAGTACGCCGTCACACCTGCCAAGGTGCGCCGCATCCGTCGCTTGGCCGGGCTGTGGCTGGCCGGCCAAGATGCGAGCTGGGCGAGTGTCCGCATCGACGTGATTGGTGTACGCATCGGCCGGCAGCGCACCCCGGAGATCACCCACCTTCAGGCGGTCGGCTGATGGCGCTGGGACGGGCCTACTCTGTCGCCGTGCGCGGCCTCGATGGCGAGATCGTCGAGATCGAAACGGATATCAGCTCGGGGCTGCCCGGCGTCTACCTGGTCGGGCTGCCCGACGCCGCGTTGCGCGAGTCCCGCGATCGCGTGCGCGCGGCAATCACCAACTGCGGCAACGAATGGCCGCAGTCGCGCCTCACGCTGGCGTTGTCGCCGGCGACCTTGCCCAAGACCGGCTCGCTCTACGACATCGCCATCGCCGCCGCCGTGCTGTCAGCGAAGAGCAAGAAGCCGTGGGAGCGCCTCGAGAAGTCGGTGCTGCTGGGAGAGTTGGCTCTGGACGGGCGGATTCGGCCGGTGCGTGGCGTTCTGCCCGCGGTGCTGGCCGCCAAGCAGCACGGCTGGCCGACAGTTGTGGTGCCCCGTGCGAATCTGCCCGAAGCCAGCCTGGTCGACGGCATCGAAGTCCTGGGAGTCGCCACGCTGGGTCAACTACAGGCCTGGCTCAACGGGAAAGCCACGCTCGACGAGCGCGTCGATGCGCCGGCACCGCAGCCTGCGTCCATTGCCGACCTGGCCGACGTGGTGGGGCAGACCCACGCCCGATTCGCCGTCGAGGTGGCCGCCGCCGGGGCGCATCACCTGATGCTCACCGGCCCACCCGGTGTCGGGAAAACCATGCTGGCGCAACGCCTTCCCGGTCTACTGCCGGAGCTCACCGAGAGTGAAGCCCTGGAAGTGACCGCCATCCATTCGGTTGTCGGGCTGTTGTCGGAAACCACCCCGTTGATCACGAGTCCGCCCTTCATTGCACCGCACCACTCCTCGAGCGTGGCGGCACTCGTCGGCGGGGGCTCGGGCTTGGCACGTCCGGGTGCGGTCAGCCGTGCGCATCGGGGTGTCCTGTTTCTCGACGAGTGTGCTGAGATTCGGGTCAGTGTCTTGGAGTCGCTACGAACACCGTTGGAAGACGGTGAGATTCGGCTTGCCCGCCGCGACGGGGTGGCGTGCTATCCAGCGCGGTTCCAGTTGGTGATGGCAGCCAACCCGTGCGCGTGTGCCAAGACCGATCCGAAAGACTGCATCTGCACGTCGCTGGATAAACGGCGCTATCTCGGCAAGCTGTCCGGGCCCCTGATGGACCGCGTCGACCTACGAGTCGAGATGCACATGGTGCGGGCTGGCGCTTTCACTCCGGAGGCTGCGGAGAGCACCGCTGCGGTGCGCGAGCGCGTCGCGCATGCCCGCGCGGCAGCCGCTGAGCGGTGGCGCCACTACGGATTCCTCACCAACGCCGAGGTGAGCGGATCGGTGCTGCGCCGTAAGTTTCGGCTCGATAGCACCGCCATGGCCCCATTGAAGACGGCATTGGAGCGTGGGGTGCTGAGCATCCGCGGCGTCGACAGATCGTTGCGGGTGGCCTGGACCATGGCGGATTTGGCCGGACGCACCACACCGAACATCGACGACGTTGCGGTGGCGCTGAGTTTCCGCCGGGGAGAGGTGAAGCCGTGAGCGACGATGTCACGACCTTGGCATGGGC
The DNA here is from genome assembly GCA_004362315.1 of Mycobacterium sp. BK086. Classification (GTDB taxonomy): domain Bacteria; phylum Actinomycetota; class Actinomycetes; order Mycobacteriales; family Mycobacteriaceae; genus Mycobacterium. The sequence continues at coordinate 850,828 of SNWL01000003.1, read as the reverse complement.
GTATCTGTCCCGGGTTGCCGAACCGCCGTGCGACGAAATCGCAGCGCTGGTCGGCGAACTCGGCCCGGTGGAGGCCTCGTATCGGGTTGCGGCGGGCGAGGTGAGCGACGCGTTGCGCGACCGCACGGCAGCCCGCCGCAACATCCATGCGGCTGAAGAGGATTTGAACATGATCGAGCGGCGGGGTGGCCGGCTGATCACACCCGACGATGACGAGTGGCCGCGGCTGGCCTTCGCGGGCTTCGGCGGATCGGCCGTGCGAGACAAGCAGCAGGGTCGCCCGCCGCTGGTGCTGTGGGCGATCGGCCCGGCTCGGCTCGACGAGGTCGCCGAACGGTCCGCGGCCATCGTGGGCACCCGCGCGTGTTCCAGCTATGGCGAGCATGTCGCGGCCGACCTGGCCGCGGGGCTGGCCGAGCGTGAGGTGGCCGTCGTCTCGGGTGGCGCGTACGGCATCGACGGGGTGGCCCATCGTGCCGCGTTGGCTGTCGAGGGGGAGACGGTCGCCGTTCTGGCCGGCGGCATCGACGTGCTGTACCCGGCCGGACACTCGGCACTGCTGCACCGCATCAGCGGCTCGGGGCTGCTGCTCACCGAATATCCGCCCGGCGTGCGGCCTGCTCGGCACCGCTTTCTGACCCGCAATCGGCTGGTGGCGGCACTGGGAGTCGCCACTGTGGTGGTGGAGGCCGGTGTGCGCAGCGGGGCCGCGAACACCGCGTCTTGGGCCCGCGCGCTGGGCCGGGTGGTGTGTGCGGTGCCGGGTCCGGTGACCTCAGCCTCGTCGATGGGGTGTCACGCCTTGTTGCGCGGCGGTGCCGAGCTGGTGACCCGTGCCGAGGAAGTCGTCGAATTGGTCGGGCGGGCAGGTGAATTCGCCGACGAAGAGCCGCGGCCCGTGGGCCCGCTCGATGGGCTGACGGACGCCGAGAAGCAGGTTTACGAGGCGTTGCCCGCGCGTGGCGTGCTCAGCGCCGACGAGATCGCGGTCGCTTCCGGTCTGCCGCCCACAGGAGTGCTGGGCCCGCTGGCGATGCTGGAGATCGCCGGCCTGGCTCGCCGTGAGGACGGCTGCTGGAAGTTGGTGCGGCGGCCGGCATGACCGCACCGCCACCGTCACGCTGCCGCGAAGCTTCGAACACCAGCGTCGTCGGAACTCCTCAACGTTCCGTGCAGCTCCAGCACATCCAGATGCGATTGCACCTCCAGGATCGCCGTCATGCGGTGCACGGGCGGCAGGTCGTCGAGCCCAAGATCGCGCCGTGTCCAGAGCATCTGGTTCGCGACGTCGTAGGCGGTGCACGCGCCGGCCGCAACAAGCTCGCTGATCCGATTCAGTCGGGTCTCGTGGTGTTCGATCAGCTCGTGGGCCCTCGCGTGGGTGGTGCGCTCGGTGGCGCCGTGGGCAGGCAACATTCGTGCGTCGGGTAGATCCAGCATCAAGCGCAGTGAATTGATATACGAGCGCAGGGGCAAGTGCTCGGGCGCACGCTCGAATGCGATCGATGGCGTGATCCTGGGCAGCAGGTGGTCACCGGTGAAGATCAGGCCCTGCCGCGCATCGTGCAGCACGACGTGGCCTCTGGTGTGCCCTGGAGTGGTGCGCACCATCATTCGTACGGAGCCGCAGTCGATCACCTCGCCGTCGGTGAGCCAGCGATCGGGCGGCGAGAACGCCACATTCCGTTCGTATTCTTGCCAATCGAGCGCCTTGATCTCAGTGGCAACCTGCGGTGCACCGGCTCGGATCAACATCTCCACCTGGCCCGGGTGAACCTCGTCGGGCTGGCGCGCGAACGCGGTGATGCTGTGATGTTCTTCGTGTCCGAGCATCAGCTCGATGCCGTACCGGTCACGCCACTGCACACCGAGCGAGTAGTGATCCCAGTGTTGGTGGGTGGCGACTATCCGGCGTACGTCGCCGACAGCGAATCCCAGTCTGTCGAGTGCCTTGAGCAAGGCCGTCTCGGCAGGTGGGTACGCCCAACCCGGGTCGACGAGAGTCACCCCATCGGGGCAGTGGATGACATAGGCGTTGACGACCTGCAGGTCGGGCATGGGGAGCGGCAGTGGGACGCAGACGACGTTATCCGTCAGCTCATGGAGACCGTGCTCGATCGGTGCCACCGATGCGGATGGCATTGCTCGCGCCGCTCTTCTGCTCACGAAACAAAATTTAACATGAAATAAAAATACTGCTAGTCTGCGGAACTACGACGAGGTGAACGCCATCGACATGCTGTCGAATCGTGCTTTGAAAATGACGTGTGGCGGCGCGGGGTGAAAACAGATCCGGCCGTCCCGGCGGCCTTTTCGACTGAGGAGAAGAGCCTGTGAAGCTGGGTATGCCCCTGCACTATTGCGGGGACGAGTTCGCTTCTGCCGCAGACCGATTGGTCGACTTTGAGCGGGTCGGACTGGACCGGGTGATGATCGCCGAAGCGTACAGCGTGGACGCAGTCAGCCAAATGGGCTACGTGGCGGCCAAGACTCGCCGCGCGGAGTTGGCCTTCGGGGTCTTGCCGATGTATTCACGAACGCCCACCAACCTGGCCATGACCGCCGCTGGCATCGACTACGTCAGTGGCGGGCGTTGCGTCTTGGGCATCGGCGCTTCGGGGCCGCAAGTCATCGAGGGCTTCCACGGGGTCAAATACGATGCTCCGGTCGAGCGAGCCCGGGAGCACGTGACCATCTGCCGCACGATTTGGCGGCGGGAACCCAGCGAGTTTCACGGCAGGCATTACACGTTGCCGTTGGATGCCGACGCCGGCGGATCGGGATTGGGGAAGCCGCTGAAGATCATCGGTCGACCGGTCCGGGACCGCATTCCGATGGCCCTGGCGGCGATCGGGCCGAGGAACGTTGCGCTCGCGGCCGAAGTGTTCGACGAATGGCAGCCGATTCTCTTCCATCCGGAACGGGCCGATCGTGCATTCGGGCAGGCCCTCACCAGCGGGAAACGGATGCGCGACACTGACCTCGGCGACCTCGGCATCACCGTCCAAAGTCCGTTGTTGATCTCCGACGATCATGCCGCGAAGGAAGCGTCGCTGAACGCGGTGCGTGACAACGTTGCCCTGTATGTCGGCGGCATGGGTGCCGTCGGCAAGAACTACTACAACACGCTGTTCGCCCGGTATGGGTACGAGCAGGAAGCGGCCGACATCCAGCAACGGTACTTGGCCGGCGCGAAAAGTGCGGCTGCCGAAGCTGTTCCAGAGGAGTTCGTGCGAGCCATTTCGCTGATCGGCAGTCGCGCGGAGGTTGCGGACCGCATCGCTGCGATGAAGGCAGCGGGTGTGACCTGCGTTCTCGCAGATCCGGTCGCGCGGTCGCACGCAGAGCGCCTCGACGACATGGCGACCGTCAAGGGTTTCATGGATTGACACGAGATAGGCCCCGCGGGACCGGCGTAGCCAGCCCGAACACAATCGCGAAACGTATAGTCGAAGAGGTTGGCTAACGAATTCCGTCGGGAGGCGATGTGGCGGGTCGACCACTACACACATTTCAGGTCGTCAGTACTGAGCAGCTCGCACCGCATATGGTGCGCGTCGTGCTCGGCGGTACCGGCTTCGACACCTTCAAACCCGGTGAGTTCACCGACTCCTACGTCAAGTTCGTCTTCGTGCGCGACGACGTCGACGTCGCGAAGCTCAAGGGCCGCTTCACGCCGTTCACGCTGGACATCTTCAACAAGCTGCCGCCCGAACAGCAGCCCACCGTACGTACCTACACTGTGCGGCGCGTCGATCCCCAGGCCCGCCAGATCACCGTCGACTTCGTGGTGCACGGCGAGCACGGCGTGGCCGGGCCGTGGGCATCATCGGCGAAGCCGGGCGACACCATCTATCTGATGGGCCCCGGTGGTGCGTACTCGCCCGACCCGGCCGCCGACTGGCATCTGTTCGCCGGTGACGAAGCCGGTCTGCCCGCCATCAGCGCCGCGCTGGAAGCGTTGCCGCCCAACGCTGTTGGCAAGGTGTTCATCGAGGTTGCCGGTCCCGAGGACGAGGTCGAGTTGGTGGCACCGGAATCCGTTGCGATCAACTGGATCTACCGCGGTGGGCGTGCCGATCTCGTCGGCGACGACCGGGCCGGCGACAACGCCCCTCTGGTCGAGGCCGTCAAGACCACCCCGTGGCTGCCAGGCCAAGCGCAGGTCTTCATTCACGGCGAGGCCCAGGCCGTCATGCACAACCTGCGGCCCTACATCCGCAAGGAACGCGGCGTCGACGCCAAATGGGCGTCCATCTCCGGCTATTGGCGCCGAGGCCGCACGGAGGAGTCCTTCAAGCAGTGGAAGAGGGAATTGGCCGACGCCGAAGCGGGCCAGGGCTAACGGAATAGTCACGACGCGGGGACACGCCGCGCGCGCATCCACAGGGGTACGCGCACGAGTGCCACCGTAGGGACGTGGACCCCGGCGACTACTCGGCGATCCTCGACGATTACGCCGAGCACCTCGCGCTGGAACGTGCCCGCTCCGAGCACACGCAACGCGCCTATCTCACCGACCTGCGCTCGCTGTTCGCCTTTGTCGACGAACGCGCTCCCGGTGCCGGACTGGCGGGCCTGAGCCTGCCGCTGCTGCGGTCGTGGCTGGCCGCGCAATCCGCCGCCGGGGCAGCCCGCACGACGCTGGCCCGCCGCACCTCGGCGGTCAAGACGTTCACCGCGTGGGCCACCCGTCGCGGCCTGCTCACCGAGGACCCGGCGGTGCGCCTACAGCTGCCCAAGGCCCGCCGCACTCTGCCCGCCGTCCTGCGCCAGGACCAGGCGCTGGCCGCCATGGCCGCCGCCGACCTCGGCGCCGAACAGGGCGACCCGCTGGCCATCCGCGATCGCCTCATCGTCGAATTGCTCTACGCCACCGGGATTCGTGTCAGCGAGCTATGCGGGCTGGATGTCGACGACGTCGACACCGGCCGGCGGCTGCTCCGCGTGCTGGGTAAGGGAAACAAACAACGCACCGTCCCGTTCGGCGCGCCGGCGCTGGCTGCGCTAACCGCCTGGCTGACCGACGGCCGGCCCGAACTCGTCAACGAGAACTCCGGTCCCGCACTGCTGCTCGGCCCGCGGGGCAGACGCCTCGACCCGCGCCAGGCCCGCACCGTCGTGCACCAGACCGTCTCGGCGGTCGACGGCGCCCCCGACATGGGTCCGCACGGCCTACGGCACAGTGCCGCAACGCATCTGCTGGAAGGCGGCGCTGACCTGCGCATCGTCCAGGAGATCCTGGGCCACTCGACGCTGGCCACGACGCAGCTCTACACCCATGTGACCGTTGCGCGGCTGCGCGCCGTGCACGACCAGGCGCATCCGCGCGCCTGAACGATCAAGTGCCGCAGAAGGTTTGGAAGCATTTTCCGAAGTCGTCAGGAGCGGGATCGGCGTAGCGCTCGAAACCCGGCCGTTCGTCGAACGGGGCGCTGACCACCCTGACAAGGCGGTCGAACGGCTCCATGTCGCCTGCCGACGCGGCGGTCAGCGCCTCCTCGACCAGGTGATTACGCGGAATGTAGACAGGGTTGACCCGCTGCATCGCCTCCACGTCCGGGTTCAGGGCGCGCCATCGGGTGGCCCACTGCGCGAATGCCGGGTCGACCACGCCAGCTGCCAACGCGCGAAAGAACGAGGTGTAGTCGACGTGCTCGCTCGTGAGCAGTTCCACCAGGTCGGTGACCAGCTGCTCGGCCACCGCGTTGTCGATGCCGTCGCGCAGCCCGAGTTTCGTGCGCATACCCGCCGACCACGCCGCCGTGTACAACCCTTCGAACTGCTGCAGTGACGCCATCGCCAGCTCGACCGCCCGGTCCTGGTCCTCGTCAATCAACGGCAACAAGGCTTCGGCGAAACGGGCGAGATTCCACACCGCGATCGGTGGCTGGTTGCCGTAGGCGTACCGGCCCCCCGAGTCGATCGAGCTGAACACCGTCCTCGGGTCGAAGGCATCCATGAATGCGCACGGGCCATAGTCGATCGTCTCGCCCGAGATCGTCATGTTGTCGGTGTTCATCACGCCGTGGATGAATCCGACGAGCATCCACCGCGCGATGAGGCTCGCCTGCGCGGCGACCACGGAATCCAGCAGGGTCAGATAGGGATTGTCGGCCTGGGCGGCGGCGGGGTAGTGCCTGCTGATCGCGTGGTCGGCAAGGCGGCGCAATACCGCGAGATCGCCTGACGCGCCGACGAATTGGAAGCTACCGACGCGCAGATGGCTGGCCGCGACGCGAGCCAGAACGGCACCGTCCAAAGCGGTTTCGCGCTGGACAGTGCGCCCGGTGGCCACCACGGACAGCGAGCGGGTGGTCGGAATGCCCAGTGCATACATCGCTTCGCTGATCAGGTATTCGCGCAGCATCGGCCCGACCGCCGCCAGCCCGTCGCCGCCGCGGGCGAAAGGGGTGCGCCCCGATCCCTTGAGATGCAGGTCGCGCAACCGGCCTTCGGCATCGACGAGTTCGCCCAGCAGCAGGGCGCGACCGTCGCCCAGGCGCGGCACCCAGCCGCCGAACTGGTGGCCGGCATATCCCTGGGCGACGGGTTCGGAATCCTCAGGCAGACGAGTCCCGACGAGAAGACCGATTCCGTCGGGACTGCGCAGCCACGCGGGATCCAGGCCCAGCTCCGCGGCCAGCGACTCGTTGAGCACCAGCACGCGCGGATCGGGTGCGGACTCGGCCTGCCAGGGCAGCGCGATTTCGGGCACCTCGGTGGCGAATCGGTGGCCGAGGACGACGGTCGTGTCAGGCGCGATGCTCATCGCTGACCAGCCTACGGACGCCGAACTTGGGTTCGGTAGCCCCGACGGCGCAGTGGACTTCCGCCATGTTCAGAATCGCGATGGTCGCCGCGGCGGCAGCACTGACGACCGTGGCCATGGCGCCGAACGCCTACGCGGCGAACTCGAGGATTCAATTCCTGTCCCCATCCGGGAACGTCGGCTGCCAACTCGGCACGGCCCCGGATCGCACGGCCTTCGCCTGGTGCAAGGTCAACGAGCACAGCTGGGCCACCCCGGAGTCCGACACCTGCCCGCGCGCCAACGTTCCCGGGGCCATCGGCGAACCTGGGGGTGAGAACCTTCAGCTCGCCGAAGGCCAGGCGCCCTGCTTCGGGTTCGTCATGAGTCAGCTGTTCTTCACCGGGCAGTACGCGCCCCCGACCCTCGATTACGGCGCACGGCGCTCAGTGGGCAGCATCACCTGCACGATCGAGCGGGCCGGGGTCACCTGCGCCGACAGCAAGTCCGGCAGGTCGTTCCAGGTGTCCCACGACGCCTACACGCTCAGCTAGATCCCGTCAGCGGCTTGAGCCGGACCGGTGTGCTGCCCAGCAGACCCAGCGGGTCGACGTAGTCGGCCCGTGACGCCGGACCCCACATCGCGCCCCAGTGCAGGCAAGCCTGCGCCGGGCACCCCGCGTGACCAGGCAACAGTCGACCCAGCGCGGTCGACGTGTCCACCAGCTGTCCGGCCCGCACAGAGGCCTCGACCGGTTCGTAGCTGGTCCGCAGCCCGCCGGCATGGGCCAGCGACACCACCGGGCGTCCGGCCAGCGTGCCGGCGAACACCACCGTCGCCGGTCCGGCGGCATAGACCGGCTGCCCGGGCGCCCCGGCCAGGTCCACGCCGCGGTGTCCGGGCTGCCAGTCCGGGGAGGGAGCGTCGAATGTCCTGGTCACCGCCGGCGGGGGTCGCAGTGGCCACACCAGTCGTCCGGAATCGGCCCGGCCGACGCCCGCGGATAGCAGCACAGCGGCCGCAAGCACCGCGAAGACTCGCATCACTCCAATTCAGCGCCCCAACCGGCCGAGCGGTAGCCCGGGAACGGCACACTGTGGACCGGCCAGCCGCTGTGGACAAAGCACCCGTTGCGGCGGTGTAAACTTTGATCCGCAACTCGCGCGAGCGGGTTGACTTCGCGCGTCTGTTCCGCAAGTCCGCTTCATTGACTTGCACAACGCATGCCGGTTGGTCCCGTCTGAGATGTTTCGGCCGGGTCGGCATGCCTCAGGCGCCAGGGCTTGGCTTCACCCGAAGCCGGGCGGCAACCGACAACCTAAGAGGTATGGCCAATCATGGCTGTTGTAACCATGAAGCAGCTGCTTGACAGCGGCACGCACTTCGGGCATCAGACCCGACGCTGGAACCCCAAGATGAAGCGGTTCATCTTCACCGACCGCAACGGCATCTACATCATCGATCTGCAGCAGACGCTGACCTACATCGATCAGGCTTACGAGTTCGTCAAGGAGACCGTCGCCCACGGCGGTTCCATCATGTTCGTCGGCACCAAGAAGCAGGCGCAGGAATCCATCGCCGAAGAAGCGACTCGCGTCGGCATGCCCTACGTGAACCAGCGCTGGCTGGGCGGCATGCTCACGAACTTCTCCACCGTCCACAAGCGTCTGCAGCGCCTCAAGGAACTTGAGGGCATGGAGCAGACCGGTGGCTTCGAGGGTCGCACCAAGAAGGAAATCCTCATGCTCACGCGTGAGAAGAACAAGCTCGAGCGCAGCCTCGGTGGTATCCGCGACATGGCCAAGGTTCCCTCGGCCGTCTGGGTCGTCGACACCAACAAGGAGCACCTCGCTGTCAGCGAGGCCATCAAGTTGGGCATCCCGGTCATCGCGATCCTGGACACCAACTGCGATCCCGATCAGGTCAACTACCCGATCCCGGGTAATGACGACGCGATCCGCTCGGCAGCCCTGCTGACCAAGGTGATTGCCTCCGCGGTGGCCGAGGGCCTGAAGGCTCGTTCCGGCGCCGGTGCGGGCGACAAGCCTGAAGCCGCAGCCGAACCGCTGGCCGAGTGGGAGCAGGAGCTGCTTGCCAGCGCAACCGCGACGGCCCCCGATGAGGCTGCGCCAGCCGCTGAAACCACCACTGACGCTTCTTAATTCATAGGAAGGCCACATGGCTAACTACACCGCTGCCGACGTCAAGCGGCTCCGGGAGCTCACCGGCGCGGGCATGCTCGACTGCAAGAATGCCCTCGCCGAAAACGACGGTGACTTCGACAAGGCCGTCGAAGCGCTGCGCATCAAGGGCGCCAAGGACGTCGGCAAGCGCGCGGAGCGCGCGACCGCCGAAGGTCTGGTCGCGGCCAAGGGCGGTGCGCTGATCGAGCTCAACTCCGAGACCGACTTCGTCGCCAAGAACGCCGAATTCCAGAAGCTGGCCGACGATGTCGTCGCAGCTGCCCTGGAGTCCAAGGCCGCCGACGTGGAGGCCCTCAAGGCCGCCAAGATCGGCGACAAGACCGTCGAGCAGGCCGTCGCCGAGCTGTCGGCCAAGATCGGCGAGAAGCTCGAACTGCGCCGTGCGGCGTACTTCGACGGCACCGTCGAGGCCTACCTGCACAAGCGTGCCGCCGACCTGCCGCCCGCCGTGGGTGTCTTGGTCGAGTACACCGGTGACGGCAAGGAGGCGGCGCACGCCGTGGCCCTGCAGATCGCCGCGCTCAAGGCCAAGTACCTGACCCGTGAGGACGTCCCCGCCGACATCGTGGCCAACGAGCGCCACATCGCCGAGGAGACGGCCAAGGCCGAGGGCAAGCCCGAGCAGGCGCTGCCCAAGATCATCGAGGGTCGCGTCACCGGCTTCTACAAGGACGTCGTGCTGCTCGAGCAGCCGTCGGTGTCCGACAACAAGAAGACCGTCAAGGCGCTGCTCGACGAGGCCGGCGTGACCGTCACACGGTTCGCCCGCTTCGAGGTCGGCCAGGCCTGACAAAACTTGGGCCGCGCATCAAGCGGCCCACTGGAAAACCCCGCGTCACCTCCGGCGATCCCGGCGACGCGGGGTTTTGCCATTCTCGGGAAGCATCGCGAACCGCCTGCGGTTGGATGAGCCATGCGCATCGGAGTCACCTTCCCCCAGACCGAACTCGGCGGCGACGCCGGCGCGGTCCGCGCCTACGGGCAGCGGGTCGAGGAGCTGGGGTTCACCCACATCCTGGCCTACGACCACGTGCTGGGCGCCGACCGCGACGTGCACGAGGGCTGGGCCGGGCCCTATGACGTCCACACCACCTTCCACGAACCGCTGGTGATGTTCGGCTACCTCGCGGCGGTCACCACGACCGTGGAGCTGGTGACCGGGGTGATCATCCTTCCTCAGCGTCAGACCGCTCTGGTCGCCAAGCAGGCCGCCGAGGTGGATCTGCTCAGCGGCGGCCGGCTGCGGCTCGGAATCGGATTGGGGTGGAACGCAGTCGAATACGAGGCGCTCGGCGAAGGCTTTTCCAATCGCGGCCGCCGGTCCGAGGAACAGGTCGACGTGATGCGCAGGCTCTGGACCGAACAATCGGTGACGCTCGAGGGGCGCTATCACACGATCACCGGAGCGGGCATCGCGCCGCTGCCGGTGCAGCGGCCCATCCCGGTGTGGTTCGGTGCCGCCTCGCCGAAAGCCTACGAACGCGCTGGGCGTCTCGGTGACGGCTGGTTCCCGATGATACCGCCGGCGCACGGGCTCGACGAGGCGCGTGCCGCCGTTGAGCGGGCAGCGGTTGCCGCAGGACGCGATCCGGCCGCGCTGGGCATGGAGGGCCGGGTCGACTGGTCTCGCGGGCGCGACACCGTCGGCGAGGAGCTCGACGCGTGGCGCACGGCCGGCGCCACCCACGTCTCGATCAACACGATGGGCGCGGGCCTGGTCGGAGTCGACGGCCACCTGGCGGCGCTGGAAGCGGTGGCGGCCGACCTTCCCGGGTGAGCCGGGCCGTTATTGAACACGTGCCTGCTAGCGTCGACCGAATGCAGCACGTGAATGCCTTCGGCGACGACGCCCTCGGCACCCTGGATGCGGTAGCCCTGGTCGACGCCCTGCGCACCGGCAAGGTGTCCCGGCCGGAACTGGTCGAGGCCGCGATCGCCCGCACCGAGAAGGTCAATCCGATCCTCAACGGCCTGGCGCACCAGACCTTCGAGCGGGCGCTGGCCCGGGCCTACGCGGGCGGGCGTGGCTACTTCGACGGCGTACCGACGTTCATCAAGGACAACGTCGACGTCGAGGGCATGCCGACCATGCAGGGCACCGACGCGTGGGAGCCCCGCCCGCACACCGCGCACGGTGACTTCGCGGCCTTCTTCCTGGCCACCGGACTGGTGCCGCTCGGGAAGACCCAACTCTCGGAGTTCGGTTTCAGCGCCTCGGCCGAGCATCCCCGCATCGGCGCGGTCCGCAACCCGTGGGATACCGACTTCACGGCGGGTGCGTCGTCGTCGGGCTCGGGCGCCTTCGTGGCCGCCGGCGTGGTGCCGATCGCCCACGCCAACGACGGCGGCGGGTCCATCCGAATTCCCGCGGCGTGCAACGGCCTCGTCGGGCTCAAGCCGTCGCGCGGCCGGTTGCCGCTGGACAAGATGACCCGGCAGATGCCGGTGCGCATCGTCAACGACGGCGTGCTCACCCGCACCGTGCGCGACACCGCCGCGTTCTACCGGGAGACCGAACGCATCTGGCGCAACCGCCGGCTGCAGCCGATCGGCGCCGTCACCGGCCCGGGCACCGCGCGGCTGCGCGTCGCGGTCGTCACGTCCTCGGTGGTGCGGCAAGCCGCTCCGAGCGTCCGCGACATCACCCTGCAGACCGCCGAACTGCTTGCGGGACTTGGCCATAGTGTCGAATACCTCGACCAGCCGCCGGTGCCGCGCTATTTCCTGGACGACTTCCTCTTGTACTGGGCGCTTTTGGCGATGACCCTGGTGCGCACCGGCCAGAAGACGTTCGGTGAGAGCTTCGACAAGACCAAGCTGGACAACCTCACCCTGGGGCTCGACCGGCACGCCAGTCGCAACCTCCACAAATTGCCGGTCGCTATCACCCGGCTGCGTCGGCTGCGTCGGGTCACCGCCCGGCTCTACCAGACCTACGACGTGCTGCTGATGCCCACGCTGGCCGATGAGACGCCGCGCATCGGGCACCTGGACCCCACCGCGGACTACCAACAGATCATCGACCGCCTGATCGACTGGGTGGCCTTCACGCCGCTGCAGAACGCGACGGGGGAGCCGGCAATCTCGTTGCCGCTGGGCCAATCCGCGTCCGGGATGCCGGTCGGCATGATGCTGGCCGGTCCACTCGGCCACGAGCGGCGGCTGCTGGAGCTGGCGTACGAACTCGAAGAGGCCAAACCGTGGCCTCGCGTCGACACGTTGATTTAACAGCGGGGCCGGTGGCGTAACCGGACCGACATCAGCGGCTTCGGTCCGCGAAACAGGGCGAGCAGAATATTGTCGATGTGGAAACCTCTGCCTCCACAACGATTTCGCGACCATCGGCGATCGCCACCTCTTCGGGGAACAACACATTCGTGTGTCTACTCCGCTTTGCGTGGGCGAACATCCGCCGCAGGCCCGAACGGTTTGTGTTGTCTGTCCTGGGGATTGCGCTCGCCCTCACGTGTGTGACGGTCGTGCGCACCATCTCGTCGAGCTTCGCCATCACCGGCGCGGACTCGGTGACCGAGGTGCTCGGTGGCGCACAGCTCTGGGCGGTTCCGGCCGCCGGAGTGCACTACGACAGCACGGTGCAGGCACTGGTAGCCGACGGGCCCGCACCCGCGATCGACGCCCCTGGGGGGTGGCGTGCGATCAAGACGCTGTCGGGTACGGCCGAAATCAACGGGACGCCGGTCTCGTTGCGGGGGAGCGACGAAACTGCTACTGGCCAAGCAGTTTTGGGCTCAGAGGTGGCACAGCGGCTGGGCGTTCACGACGGTGACCCCATCGTCGTGGGCGGCCAGTCTCTCGTAGTGCGGGTCGGTGGTGGCGGCCAGTCGGTGACGGTGACGACACCGCTTGCCGCGTCGATCGTGGGAGACAACGGGTGGTGGACGGTCTACGCGCCGGCGGGCCAGGAGAAGAGTCGCACTCTGGGCACCACCTTCGGCGGCGCGGTCGGTCTGTCCTCGACGTCGGACCCGTCCGTCAAACCCGACCCGGCCGGGGCCGGCCTCATCTATGACACGGTGGGCGGAAACGGCCCGCTGACGTTCGACCAGAAGTATTCGGCGCTGTTCTCCGGCAAGGTCACCAGTTCGACGCTGGGCATCATTTCGATCATCGGCTTGGTGCTGGGCTTCATCATCGCCGTGTCGTCCTTCCTCGCGGCGGTGCAGGAGCGCAGGCGTGAATTCGGCATCATGTCCAGCATCGGCCTGGCCGACGAAGTGCTCTACTTCTTCCTGGTGGAGTCCGCCGTCGTGTTCGTGGCGGCCTACGTGTTGGGCGTGCTGACCGCGGGAATCGCTGTGTGGCTGGTGATCCCGGGCATCGCCACCCCGATCGCCTGGCTGCAGGCCGCCGGTATGGTGGCCGGCTTCCTGCCCGCGATGTCGATCGTCGGCGCGTTGATCCCCGTGCACCGGTTGCTGCAGAACCGTCCGGTCGACCTGCTCGGAGCGCGCTGATGATCAAGTTCGGACTGTCCTACGGCTGGTTGTCCGCGCGGCGGCGGGTGCGTGAAATGGTGCTGCCGATCGTGACCACCGCGACGGGCGCCTTCCTGGTCGTCATCGTCTTCGGCATGTCGGCGGGCATCCAGGCCCAGTCGGCATCCCTGGGCCATGCCGCCGAGATCGGCCGTGCGGTCATCCTGATCGCGATCACGGTGCTGCTCGTCGGAGTCGTCGAGGTTGCCGTCGCGACCACCCGGACCATTGCTCACCGCACCCGTGAACTCGGCGTCCTCGGAGCCACCGGCGTACCCCGCAGGCCCGTAATCGCCGCCCTGCTCGTCGAACCCGCGGTCACTGCCGTACTCGGTGCCGTGGCCGGCGTCGTGCTGGCCGTCATCGCGGCGATCGTGCTCGGCGTCCTCGGCCTGGTCCCCACCGGGGTCTCCTCGGCCGGACTCGGCCTCGGCTCGGCGATCGCCGTGATCGTGAGCATCATCGCCGCCCTCGCTACCAGCATCGTGCCCACGTGGAACGCGGCGTCGCGTCCCCCCATCCGCTCCCTGTCGACCGGAGGTTAGACATGACCGCAGTCGAAGACGCCACCCCGGATATCGCGCCGTCGCCCGAGCCGTCGCCGGTGATCGAGATCAGCGATGTATGGAAGCTGCACAAGCTCGGCGACGAGGTGGTCAAGGCCCTGATCGCCGCCGAACTGACCGTCATGCCAGGCGAATTCGTCTGCTTGATGGGCCCGAGTGGTTCGGGCAAGTCGACCCTGCTGAATATCATCGGCGGCCTCGACCGGCCCACCAAGGGCTCGGTGACGATCGCCGGTCGCGACACGGCCAAGCTGACCGAGAGCCAGTTCGCCGCGCTGCGCCACGACACGATCGGGTTCATCTTCCAGAGCTACAATCTGATCCCGTTCCTGTCGGCGGTCGAAAACGTGGAACTGCCATTGATGTTCGAGCCCTACGACCGCAAGTCGTTGCGACAGAGGGCGTTGGAGCTGCTCGACCTCGTCGGCCTGAGCCACCGCGTACATCACCAGCCGACCAAGATGTCGGGTGGTGAACAGCAGCGCACCGCGATCGCGCGGTCGCTGATCAGTAGCCCCACGCTCGTTCTTGCCGACGAGCCGACGGCAAATCTCGACCACCGCACGGGGGAGACGGTGGTGCGCATGCTGCGCGACCTGTGTTCGACGCTTGGCGTCACGGTCGTCGCCAGCACCCACGATCCCACGGTGGCCGACGAAGCGAGCCGTGTCGTCCGTATGAGAGACGGACAAATCATCAACTGACCCAGGGGAATCCAACTGCCCCAATCGGGATTCGGAGAAAACACGTATGACGCAAGAACTCGAGGCGCCAGCGTCGGCTCAGCGTGACAAGCTTCTGACCACAGAGCTCGTCCCCGAGCAGGTGCTGCCGAAGGTGATGACGACCTTCGGCCTGACGGCCACCTACGTCTTCATCATCTGCTGGATCACCGGCTCGTCGATCATGGCGGCCGGTGGCTGGACCGCGATCCCGATGTGGATCCTCGGCATCCTCACCTTCCTGATCCCCGCGGGCATGGCCGTCGCCGAACTGGGCAACCTGTGGCCCGGTGAAGGCGGTGTGTACATCTGGGCCACCCGGACCATGGGCGAGACATGGGGATTCATCGGCGGCTATCTGTCGTGGATCCCGGTGGTGCTGAACTCCGCGTCGTCGCCGGCGATCATCCTGCAGTTCCTGCTGCTGGCCTTCCACGCCGAACTCGGTCTGACGCTGACGATCATTCTGCAGGTCGTGATCCTGTGGGCTGTCATCGGTTTGGCGCTGGCCAAACTCGCGGCGAACCAGAAGATCATGAACGCAGTCTTCGTCGTGTACTGGGTGCTGACCGCGGTCATCTTCGTCTCGGGCGTCATCTACGCGATCCGCAACGGGTCGGCGCAGGAATTCACCGCGCACGCTGCGCTGGTGCCCGACTTCGCCGGCGCCGGTTTCCTTTACGGCACCGTGCTGCTCTACCTGGTCGGCGTCGAGACCCCGTACAACATGGGTGCGGAGTTCTTGTCGGTGCGCAAGAGCGGGCCGAAGATGGTGGTCTGGGGCTCGATCGCGTTGATCCTCATCTACCTGCTCACCACCCTGGGCACCGTGATGGTGTTGCCCGCCGACGAGATCAACCCGGTCACCGGCGTCATCGGCATGCTCGGTACCGCCGCGCCCGCGGGTGTCATGGAAGTGGCCGCGGTCGTGCTCGCCCTGATCGTGTTCGTGGCGTTGATGAGCTACCAGGTCACCTACTCGCGGCTGATCTTCGTCTCCGGCCTGGAACGCCACCTGCCGCGGATCTTCACCCACCTCAACCCGCGCACCCGTAACCCGGTGACCGCGGTGCTCATCCAGGGTGTGTTGTCCTCGCTGATCCTGGTGGGCCTGTACTCCCAGAGCAGCATGGCCAACGTGACGGTGTTCCTGCAGGGCGGCCTGTCCATCGCGTGGCTGATCTCGGGGTTCTTCTTCCTGGTCCCGGTCATCATCGCGCGTAAGAAGTACGCCGATCGCTATGCGGCTGAGAAGTTCTGGCGCATCCCCGGCGGGATGGTCGGCGTGTGGATCACGATCGTCATCGGCTCGGTGGGCACCCTCGGCGGCATCTACTACTCGTTCGCCAAGTCCTGGATTGCCGACGTGCCGGACAGCACCTGGATGACGTGGACGGGCAGCATCGCGGCGGGCATGTTCGCCCTCGGTGTGGTCGTCTACATCTTCGGCCGGCGTTCCGCACACAAGATGACGCAGGAAGACGCACTGGCCCACCTGGCCGTGCTGGATCTCAAGAAGTCCGAAACACCTAGCCCTGAGGCGGTTTAGCTCGATATGACCATGGACAGCACCGTGCTGAGCACGGGGATGACCGATGACCGTTCCTGTTACCCTCTCGACCCACTGAGCGGCGCCGAGATCGAGGCGGCTGCGGCCGTCGTGAAGGAATCGGAATATGCCACTCCGACACTGAAGTTCGTGATGATCCAGCTCGCGGAGCCGGACAAGAACGAGCAGCTGACTTATCAGTCGATGTCCGACGTGCCGCGCCGGGCTTTCATCACCATGTACGACGCGGCGGCCAAGCTGATCTACGAGTCGGTCGTCGATATCGGCGCCCGGGTGGTGGAGTCGTGGACGGCTATCCCGGGCCGATTCCCGTCCTATCTGGTCGAGCACATGACTGGGGTGGAGGAGGTGGTCCGCGCCGACCCGCGGTGGCAGGACGCGATGCTCAAACGTGGCATCACCGATTTCGACCTGGCCATGATCGACCCGTGGCCGGCCGGCTATTACGGCGCGCAGGATCATTACGAGAACTCACCGCTGATCTGCCGGCCGCTGACGTTCATGCGGGCGGCGGCCTCCGAGCACGGCTATGCGCGTCCGGTCGAAGGGGTGATCGTCACCTTCGACCTGGACTCGATGAAAGTGCTGGAGGTCGAGGATCACGGGGTGGTGCCGCTGCCGCCGAAGGCGGGCAACTACTCGGCGGAGTTCATGTTCAGCGAGGACAACCGGCCCGCGTTCACCCGGTTCCGCGACGACGTCAAGACCATCGACATCACCCAGCCCGAAGGCCCGAGCTTCACCGTCGACGGCTGGAAAGTCCAGTGGCAGAAGTGGTCTCTGCGGGTGGGTTTCAATCCGCGCGAGGGCCTCACCATCCATGAGGTGACCTACACCGACCGCGGCGAGACCCGGCCGATTCTGTACCGCGGTTCACTCTCGGAGATGGTGGTGCCGTACGGCGACACCTCGCCGACGCACTGGAACAAGAACGTGTTCGACATGGGCGAAGTGGGCATGGGATTCTCGGCCAACCCGCTGACTCTGGGCTGTGACTGCCTCGGTGAGATCTTCTACTTCGACGGCACGGTCAACGAGTCGGACGGCAACGCCGTGACGATTCCGAACGCGATCTGCATGCACGAGGAGGACTACGGAATCTCCTGGAAGCACACCGATTTCCGCACCGGAGAGGTCGAGGTGCGGCGCTCGCGCCGGCTGGTGATCTCGATGATCTGCACGGTGGGCAACTACGAGTACGGCTTCTTCTGGTACTTCTACAACGATGCGTCCATCGAGGTGGAGGTCAAGCTCTCCGGCGTGCTCACCACGGGTGCTGTCGCGGAAGGGGAGTCGCCCCGATGGGGCAAGCTGGTCGCGCCGGGCATCTACGGTCCGAATCATCAGCATTTCTTCAACTTCCGTCTCGACATGAGCGTCGATGGTGCGAAAAACAGTGTGTACGAGGTGGATTCGATTCCTGAGCCTGACCCGGAGCTGAATCCACACAAGAACGCCTGGATCACCAGGGACACGCTGGTGGCCTCGGAAGCCGAAGGTGCCAGGGATTGGAACTGGAACACCGGCCGGTACTGGAAGGTGACCAACCCGTCCAAGAAGAACGAACTCGGAAGCCCGGTGGCCTACAAGCTGGTGCCGCGCGAGATCGTTCCGGTGATGGTGCAGGAAGGGTCCTACATCTACGACCGGGCGAAGTTCGTCCAGCACAACCTATGGGTGACGAAGTACGAGCCGGGGGAGAAGTTCGCCGCCGGTGACTACATGTACCAGTCGCCGGATGCTCAGGGCCTGCCGGAATTCATCGCCGATGATGCTCCGTTGGACGACACCGATGTGGTGTTGTGGTACACCCTCGGTGCTCACCACATCGTCCGTCCGGAGGACTGGCCGGTGATGCCGTGTGCGTACGTGGGATTCCACCTCAAGCCGATCGGATTTTTCGACGGTAACCCGGCATTGGACCTGCCGCCGTCACCGCCGAAGGCCTGTCACTCCCACCACTAGCGGACGCGAGCAGCGGCGAGAATTCTGCGGAATTCTCGCCGCTGCTTGGCTTTCGGGTCCTTTACCGTTGGGGCAGTTCTTTGCGCAGTGAGAACGGTCCATCGTGATCGAACGCGGCGCGGTTGGCCCGGACGTATTCGGGTACCGACAGCGGTTTGCTCCCACCGATGACCTCGACGAGATTGTTCTCGCCGGCGAAGATGCCGTCGCGGTAGTCCTGGGCGACGTTGCTCAGATGCTGGATGAAGAAGTCGGCCCGCCCGTTGGCGGCCATCGCCGCGTCGAAGGTAGGGATGTCGAGCGACTCGTAGCGCACCGGAATGCCCAACTCTCCTGCGATCTGCGCGGCGATCCCGTGGTGATTGAGTTCCTGCGCTCCGAAGAGCGGGTAGATCTGCCGATCGTGTGGCGCCGGGTTCTGCAGGATCGCGGCGATGACCTTGGCCTGATCGGACCCGGCGATGGGGGCGTGGCGGCCGTCCCCGAACGGCAGCTGCAAGACGCCACCGTCCTCGTTGCGCAGCCACGTCCAGCGCAGCCATTCGGCGAAGAAGGTGGGGCGCAGGTGTGTGGTGATGAAAGCCGACCGGTCCAGGAGCCGTTCGGCCAGCCAGTGCTGTTGGGCGGCATGGCTTTTGGCTTCCCGGCGGGCCGAGATCTGAGACATGTTGACCACCGCTTTGACCCCGGCTTCGCTGGCGGCCTGCGCGAAGATGGTGGTGGCGGTCAGTAGTGCACCGGGCGCGATCGGAAAGCAGAAGTAGGCCGCACTCACTCCGGCCAGGGCCGAACTCGTGGAGTGCAGGTCGAGCAGGTCGGCCACCACCACCTCGGCGCCGAGGGTGGCCAGTTCGTCGGCGCGTTCGTCTGCGGTGTGGACCAGTGCGCGCACACGCCGCCCGGCATCGCGCAAAATCTTGACGGTGGGGGCGCCGGTGTTGCCGGTGGCGCCGGTGACCAGAAACAACTCGTTGTCTGCCATCGGGTTTCCTTACGCGCGGAAGAATTCCTTCTGGGTATAGCCAACTGAACTCAGTAAGGGAACATTCCTCAGGCGCCCAGGGTGGCGAGAATCCTGCGGAATTCCCGCCGTTGTTCGTCGCTCAGATCGGCCATCAATGACTGTTCCGACGCGCGCACCCCGGCATCGGTGCGCGCCAGCAGGTCGATTCCCGCGCGGGTGAGCTTCGCCGGCAGGGAGCGGCCCGAATCCACGCTGGCCGGGCGGGTCACCAGTGCGCGCTCTTCGAGGCTGCGCAGCACCATGTTCATCGCCTGCGGCGAGACGCCGGTGTCGCGGGCCAGTTCGGCATTGGAGCGGGCGGGGAACTTGGACAGGATCCGCATGCAGATGTACTGCGGGAACGACAGCCCCACGGGTTCGAGCGCCGTTGCCGTCACTTCGGCGCGCAGGGCCGAGGCCACCCGGTACAGCAGATAGCCCAGCGGCTCGTCGTGGGCGGCACTCATGTCAATGATATTGACATATATCAACTTGATTGATATTCGTGGAGGTATGACCACTGAAGATCTCTTCGATTCCGCATACCAGCGCTCGGCCCCGGAGTTCGAGGGCTTCCGGCCCCCGTGGAGCATCGACGAGCCGCAGCCCGAGATCGCCGCGCTCATCGAGCAAGGCAAGTTCCACGGCGACGTCCTCGACGCCGGCTGCGGGGAAGCGGCGGTCTCGCTGTTCCTCGCCGAGCGCGGCTTCACCACTGTCGGCCTGGACCTCTCGCCGACCGCCATCGAGCTCGCCCGCGCCGAGGCCGCCAAGCGCGGGGTGACCACGGCCAGCTTCGACGTCGCCGACATCAGCGACTTCGGCGGCTACGACGGCAGATTCGGCACCATCGTCGACTCGACACTGTTCCACTCGATGCCTGTCGAGCTGCGCGACGGCTATCAACGCTCGATCGTGCGAGCGGCCGCGCCGGGAGCGTCGTATTTCGTGCTGGTCTTCGACGCCGGAACCATGCCGGCCAATGGCCCCGCTCATCCGGTGACCGCCGACGAACTGCGTGCCGCTGTGGAGCCGTACTGGGTGATCGACGAGATCCGTCCCGCGCGCATCCACGCGAACGTCCCTGAGGCGATGGCGACGATGGTCGAATTCGCCGGCGGCGATCTGCGCGACGAGCCGAACGGCCGCAAGTCGATGCCGGCGTGGCTGCTGCAAGCTCACCTCGGCTGACCCCGGCGTGTCGTAGTGTGACCGGCATGGAACTACTACGTCATGTAGTTGTGCTGGTGCATATCGTCGGGTTCGCCGTCACCTTCGGTGCGTGGACGGCCGAGGCGGCGGCCCGGCGATTTCGCACTACCCGGTTGATGGACTACGGACTCCTCGTCTCCTTGCTCACCGGAATCGCGCTGGCGGCGCCGTGGCCGGCGGGAATTGTCTTGAACTACCCCAAGATCGGGGTGAAGTTGGCCATTCTCGTGGTGATCGGTGGCCTGCTCGGGATGGGCAATGCCCGGCAGCGCCGCACCGGTGCTCCGGTTCCGCGTCCGGTCTTCGTCTCGGTCGGTGTCCTGTCGCTGGCGGCGGCGGGCATCGCCGTGATTTGGTGACCCGCACCAGGCATAACCCGGGAAATCACCAGGTTCTCCGATAAGGCAGGATGGAAGTGCCGTCCCGAGAGTCGCCGGGATGGCACTCTCGTGCCAGGAGCGGAGACTATCTCGGAGGAGTCTGATGGGGGAGACGGAGCTGCGGCCGCACTTCAACAGGGTCGTACTCAAGCTCGGCGGGGAGATGTTCGGCGGCGGATCGGTCGGGCTCGATCCCGACGTCGTCGCCCAGGTGGCCCGCCAGATCGCCGAAGTGGTGCGTAGCGGCGTTCAGGTCGCCGTGGTCATCGGCGGCGGAAACTTCTTCCGCGGGGCCCAGCTGCAGCACCGCGGGATGGAACGCACCCGCTCGGACTACATGGGCATGCTCGGCACCGTGATGAACAGCCTTGCGCTGCAAGACTTCCTGGAGAAGGAAGGCATCGTCACCCGCGTGCAGACCGCGATCACCATGGGTCAGGTCGCTGAGCCCTACATCCCGTTGCGTGCGGTGCGCCACCTGGAGAAGGGGCGCGTGGTGATCTTCGGTGCCGGCATGGGACTGCCCTACTTCTCCACCGACACCACTGCCGCGCAGCGGGCGCTGGAGATCCGCGCCGACATCGTCCTGATGGCCAAGGCGGTCGACGGTGTCTTCACCGCGGACCCGCGCCAGGACCCGAACGCCGAGATGCTCACCGAAATCAGCCACCGAGAGGTCATCGATCGCGGCCTTCAGGTGGCCGACGCGACGGCGTTCAGTTTGTGCATGGACAACGGGATGCCGATCCTGGTCTTCAACCTGCTGACCGACGGGAATATCGCTCGGGCGGTCGCAGGTGAGAAGATCGGAACTCTGGTCAGCTGAGGAGGACCCACGTCACATGATTGAAGAGGCTCTCTTCGATGCCGAAGAGAAGATGGAGAAAGCCGTCTCGGTCGCCCGCGACGACTTGTCGTCCATCCGGACCGGACGGGCCAATCCCGGCATGTTCGCGCGCGTCGTCGTCGACTACTACGGCACACCGACTCCGATCACGCAGCTGTCGAGCATCAACGTGCCCGAGGCGCGCATGGTCGTCATCAAGCCCTACGAGGCGTCGCAGCTGCGGGCGATCGAGGACTCGATCCGCAATTCGGACCTGGGTCTCAACCCCTCCAACGACGGCAACATCATCCGGGTGTCGATCCCGCAGCTGACCGAGGAGCGTCGCCGGGATCTGGTCAAGCAGGCCAAGTCCAAGGGTGAGGACGCCAAGGTGTCGGTGCGCAACGTGCGTCGTCGTGCGATGGAGGAACTGCACCGCATCCGCAAGGACGGCGAGGCCGGCGAAGACGAGGTCGGTCGCGCGGAGAAGGACTTGGACAAGGCCACCGCGACCTACGTCGGACAGATCGACGAATTGGTCAAGCACAAAGAAGGCGAGCTGCTGGAGGTCTGATGACCGCTCAGCAACGATTGCCCGTGGCAGACACCGAATCCGACGCCCCCGGTACACCGGCGCCGGAGAACAAGAAGACCTCGCGCGCCGGTCGTGATCTGCCTGCCGCGATTGCCGTCGGCGCCGCGCTGGGCGCGATGGCGATCGGCAGCCTGCTGTTCGCGCCGAAGTGGTGGTTCCCGCTGCTGTCCATCGCCATGGCGATCGCCACTCACGAGGTGATCCGCAGGCTGCGCGAGCACGGCTATGTGATGCCCGTCGTGCCGCTGCTGGTGGGCGGGCAGGCGATGATCTGGCTGGCCTGGCCGTGGGGCGTGGCCGGGACGCTGGGTGCCTACGGCGGAACGATCGTCGTCGCCATGGTGTGGCGCCTGCTCGGCCAGGGGCTGCGCGAAGCGCCGGTGAACTATCTGCGCGATATCGCCGCCTCGGTACTGCTCGCCACCTGGGTGCCGTTGTTCGCGAGTTTCACCGCGCTGCTGATCTTCCAGGACAACGGCGGCGCGCGGGTCTTCACCGTGATCGCCACTGTCGTGTTCGCCGATATCGGCGGCTATACCGCCGGCGTGCTGTTCGGTAAGCATCTGCTGGCCCCGGCGATCAGCCCCAAGAAGTCCTGGGAAGGCCTCGGCGGTTCGCTGCTGTTCGGCATCGCCGCGTCCGTGCTGTCGGTCACGTTCCTGCTGCACAAGCCCGCCTGGGTGGGACTGCCGCTCGGGCTGATGCTGGTGATCACCGGCGTGCTCGGCGATCTGGTCGAATCGCAGGTCAAACGCGATCTGGGCATCAAGGACATGGGCACGCTGCTGCCGGGTCACGGCGGGATCATGGACCGCATCGACGCGATGCTGCCGTCGGCGGTCGCCGGTTGGATTGTGCTGACCCTGCTGGCCTGACCGCCATACTGGACGTAATGAAACAAGACCTCGTGTTCGAGGCGCCGCGGCGTGGCTTGCCGCCGCGCCATCTTGCCGACCTGGACGCCGAGGGTCGGGCGGTCGCGGTGGCCGAACTCGGGCTGCCGAAATTTCGGGCCAAGCAGCTGGCCCAGCAGTACTACGGCCGGCTGCTCGCCGACCCGCAGCAGATGACCGATCTGCCCGCCGCGGTGCGCGACACGGTCGCCGATGCACTGTTCCCCCCACTGCTGACGGTGGCCAAAGAGATCGAATGCGACGCGGGGGAAACCCGAAAGACGTTGTGGCGCGCCCACGATGGCACCACCTTCGAGTCGGTGTTGATGCGCTATCCGAACCGCAACACCGTGTGCATCTCGTCGCAGGCCGGCTGCGGCATGGCGTGCCCGTTCTGCGCGACCGGCCAGGGCGGGCTGACTCGCAACCTGAGCACGGCCGAGATCCTCGAGCAGGTGCGCGCGGCCGCGGTCACCTCGCGCGACGAGTTCGGTGAGCGGCTGTCCAATGTGGTGTTCATGGGCATGGGTGAGCCGCTGGCCAACTATGCGCGGGTGCTGGCCACCGTGCAGCGCATCACCGCCCCGGCGCCGGACGGCTTCGGTATTTCCGCGCGCTCGGTGACGGTGTCGACCGTCGGGCTGGCCCCCGCGATCCGCAAGCTCGCCGACGAGCACCTGGGTGTGACGCTGGCACTGTCACTGCACACCCCCGATGACGAACTGCGCGACACCCTGGTGCCGGTGAACAACCGCTGGAAGGTCAGCGAGGTGCTGGATGCGGCCCGGTACTACGCCGATACGACGGGCCGGCGGGTGTCGATCGAATACGCACTGATCCGCGACGTCAACGACCAGCCCTGGCGGGCCGACCTGCTGGGCAAGAAGCTGCACAAGGCGCTGGGCCCGCTGGCCCACGTCAACCTCATTCCACTGAACCCGACGCCGGGCAGCGAATGGGATGCCAGCCCCAAGCCGGCCGAACGCGAGTTCGTCCGCCGGGTCAAGGCTCAGGGAGTGTCGTGCACGGTGCGGGATACCCGCGGGCGTGAGATCGCGGCGGCGTGCGGTCAGCTCGCCGCCAGCGGTTAGCGGCTAGCGGATCCAACCGCGGCGACGGCCCCACCAGTCACGGACGGTGGCGCCGAACACCAGGACGGCGAACACGATCAGCACGTAGTCCTCGACGTGGCCGACATGGTTGCCGCGCAGCATCGCGAGCAGGAACAGGGTGACGAAGATGCCGACACCGTGCCAGGTGCGCGGGGTGATCTTGCTCCAGCCCCAGGCGGCCGAGGGTACGTCGCCGGTGTCGACGTCTGTGTAGCGCTCCACCTCGGTGCTGACCATTGCGGCTCCTGTCACTGCGATCGGCAATCGCCGTAATTCTGGCACACCCGCCTGCCGCGGGCTCAGCCGATCTGGCCGTAGCGCCGCAATGCCTCGGCGCGCTCGGCGCCATGATCGACGATCGGCTCCGGATAACCGTCGGGCCGGCCACCTTTCAGTTTGTGGACGTCGTCGACCTCGGCCAGCTCGGACACCCAGCGCCGCACGTAGTCACCGTCGGGATCGAACTTCTGGCCCTGTGTGATCGGGTTGAACACCCGAAAGTAGGGCGACGCGTCGGTGCCCGAGCCCGCACACCACTGCCAGCCGTGCTGGTTGCTGGCCATATCGCCGTCCACCAGCTGCTCGAGGAACCAGCGTGCGCCCCACTGCCAGGGCAGGTGCAGATCCTTGACCAGAAACGACGCCACGATCATCCGCACCCGGTTGTGCATGAAGCCCGAGTCGCGCAGCTGCCGCATCCCGGCGTCGACGATCGGGAAGCCGGTGCGGCCCTGCTTCCAGGCCTCGAACAGCTCGTCGGCGTGTTTGTCGGTATCGACTTCCATGGCGTCGAAGCTGCGATTCCAGTTCCACCACGCGCTGTCGGGCCATTCGTGCAGCACTGCTGCGTAGAAATCGCGGAACGCCAGCTCCCGCAGATAGGCGCTCGCCCCGGTGGCCCGGACGTTGAGGTCGGCGGCCATCGTCCGGGGATGGATGGTGCCGAATTTCAGGTGCGCCGACATGCGGCTGATGCCCGGCTTGTCCGGGCGGTTGCGGTCCTCGGCGTAGTCGGCCAGGCCGTCATCGACGAACTCGGCCCAGCGGTCCAGTGCGGCTTTCTCACCGGCCGGGAGGTCCAGCTCGACACCGGGGTCGGGGGCGTCCACCCGGTGTTTCGACGGCGGGTCGATCCAGCTCACCGCGGCCGTCGCGGACGCCGCGGGCTTGCGCCAGCCGACGTCGCGCCACTTGGCGAAATACGGCGTGAACACCTTGTAGGGGGTTCCGTCGTCCTTGGCGACCCGTCCCGGCGACACGAGATACGGCGAACCCGTGGCGCACAGCTCGGCACCCGTCTCGGCCAACGCAGCGGCCACCGCCTCGTCGCGCCGCACCCCGAACGGGCTGAAGTCGGCCGAGATGTGAACCGAAGAAGCGCCGATCTGTTTGCACAGCAAGGGAATTCGCTTCTCCGGGCGGCCGCGCGTGATCAGCAGCCGCCCGTCGAGCGCATCGTTGAGCTCGCGCAGCGAATCACCGAGGAATTGCAGTCGGCGCGGGCCCGAGGATTTCTCCAGCCGTGGATCCAGGACGAAGCACGCGAGCACGTCGGCGTCGTCAGCCGCGGCCTCCAGCAGAGGCGGTAGGTCGTGCAGGCGCAGATCGCGGCGAAACCACAGCAGTGCGGGCATCTTTTCCATGCTCCCCCTTGGGTCAGAGCGGTTGTCTGGCCACCGCCCGAACTAGTCGCGGGCCCGCGGCATTACTGCGCCGGCGGCATCAGCACCGTGTCGATGAGGTACACCGTGGCGTTGGCCGTCTGGACCCCGCCACACACGACACCGGCGTCGTTGACCTTGAGGTTGTCACCCGATCCGGTCACCGTGACCGTTCCGCCCTGGACGGTTTTGTGCTGACCCACCACCTGGGCGGGGCTGGCCTGCGACGGAACGACGTGATACGTGAGGATCGAGGTCAACAGATCCTTGTCCGTCTTGAGCTTCTCGACGGTGGCCGGGTCCAGCTTGGCGAACGCGTCATCGGTGGGTGCGAACACGGTGAACTGACCGCTGTCGAGGGTCTGGACCAGGTTGACGTTCGGGTTGAGCTTGCCCGACAACGCCGACGTCAGCGTCTTGAGGAGCGGGTTGTTGCTTGCCGCCACTGTCACCGGGTCCTTCGACATGCCCGCGACCGACCCGGGGCCGGTGGGTACCTGTTCGGCGTAGCCCGCGCACCCGGGGCCGACGAGCGTGCCGGCCGGTG
Source organism: Mycobacterium sp. BK086 (assembly GCA_004362315.1). Lineage (GTDB taxonomy): Bacteria > Actinomycetota > Actinomycetes > Mycobacteriales > Mycobacteriaceae > Mycobacterium. The sequence goes on along the minus strand of SNWL01000003.1, from coordinate 824,324 downwards.
CGGCAGCCCCGGTGCTGGTGGCCGTGGTCGTGGTCATCATCGTGGTCGCCGCCGAGGTGGCGGTCGATGACTCCGCGGTGGTGCCGGTCGACGAGCAGCCGGCGAAAAGCACGGCAGCCGCGGTCAATCCGACGGCGCTCAGCACGGTCCGGTGAAATGCCATTAGTGACTCCCTTGTCCTGTGTGGTCGGCAATGCACAGGTGATTCGGCGCACTCGGCCATCCGGATGGGTGCAAATCGTGGCGGTGCGACCCAAATCCGAAGCGATGTTCGACCGCGACGATCGCCGATGCCGAAATCACGGGCGGGACGCGGCACAATTGAGCGGTGAGCCCCGCCAACCGCCTGAAGGTCCTGATCCTGGGCAGCACCGGTTCCATCGGAACCCAGGCGCTGGAGGTCATCGCCGAGAACCCGGACCGCTTCGAAGTCGTCGGGCTGGCCGCCGGTGGCGGAAACCCCGACCTGCTGGCCCGCCAGCGCGCCGAGACCGGGGTGACCAATATCGCGGTCGCCGACCCGGCCGCCGCGGAGACGATCGGCGACGTCACCTACAGCGGCCCCGACGGCGTCACCCGGCTGGTCGAGGACGCCTGCGAAAAGAACGGCGTTGATGTCGTGCTCAACGCCCTGGTCGGGGCGCTGGGGCTGCAGCCCACCCTGGCCGCGCTGGCCAGCGGTGCCCGCCTGGCGCTGGCCAACAAGGAATCGCTGGTGGCCGGGGGACCGCTGGTGGTCAAGGCCGCCCAGCCCGGCCAGATCGTGCCCGTCGACTCCGAGCACTCGGCGCTGGCTCAGTGCCTGCGCTCGGGCAGCGCCGACGAGGTCGCCAAGCTGGTGCTCACCGCCTCCGGCGGACCGTTCCGCGGCTGGTCGGCCGCCCAGCTCGAGCCCGTCACACCCGAACAGGCCGGTGCCCACCCCACCTGGAACATGGGCCCGATGAACACGCTGAACTCGGCGTCGCTGGTCAACAAGGGCCTGGAGCTGATCGAGACGCACCTGCTGTTCGGCGTTCCCTATGAGCGCATCGAGGTCGTGGTGCATCCGCAGTCGATCGTGCACTCGATGGTGACGTTCACCGACGGCTCGACGATCGCGCAGGCCAGCCCGCCGGATATGAAGCTGCCGATCTCGCTGGCGCTGGGCTGGCCGGCCAGGGTGCCCGGCGCCGCCGCGGCCTGCGACTTCTCGACAGCTTCCACCTGGGAATTCGAGCCGCTGGACGCGTCGGTGTTCCCGGCCGTCGACCTGGCCAGGCACGCCGGCCAGACCGGCGGCTGCCTGACCGCGGTGTACAACGCGGCCAACGAAGAGGCGGCCGAGGCGTTCCTCGACGGCAAGATCCGGTTCCCGGCCATCGTGCGAACAATTGCCGACGTCCTGCACGCCGCCGACCAGTGGGCCGCGCAACCCGCTACCGTGGAAGAAGTACTTGACGCGCAGCGATGGGCACGGGAGCGAGCCCGCGCGGCCGTCACACAGGAGGTCGCTTCAATCCGATGATGTTCGTTATCGGCATCGCGCTGTTCGCACTGTGCATCCTCATCTCTGTTGCACTGCACGAGTGCGGTCACATGTGGGTGGCGCGCGCCACCGGAATGAAGGTGCGCCGCTACTTCGTGGGCTTCGGCCCGACCCTGTGGTCCACACACCGGCCCAACAAACTCGGCACCACCGAGTACGGCATCAAGGCCGTCCCGCTCGGCGGCTTCTGCGATATCGCGGGCATGACGTCCGTCGAGGAGCTCAAGCCCGAAGAGCGGCCGTACGCGATGTTCAAGCAGGACACCTGGAAGCGGGTCGCGGTGCTGTTCGCCGGGCCCGCGATGAACTTCATCATCGGCCTGGTGCTGGTCTACGGCATCGCGATCGTCTGGGGCCTGCCGAACCTGCACCAGCCCACCAACGCGATGGTAGGTGAAACCGCTTGTGTTGCACCGCAACTGGCGAAGGACAAGGCAGGCGACTGCACCGGGCCCGGCCCGGCAGCGCTGGCGGGAATCAAGAAGGGCGATGTCATCACCAAGGTCGGTGACGCCCGCGTCGGGACCTTCGACGACCTCGTCGCCGCCGTCCGCAAGGTGAACGGTCCCACGGCGTTCACCGTCGACCGCGTCGAGAACGGGCAATCCCGCGAATTCACCACGACCGTCGACGTCACCGCCACGCAGCGGTGGACCTCCAAAGACGCGACCGCACCGACCACCGTCGGCGCCATCGGCGTCGCGCCCGAGGTGTTCGCGCCCACCCAGTACAACCCGCTGTCGGCAGTGCCCGCGACGTTCGCGTTCTCCGGTGACCTGGCCGTCGAGCTGGGCAAGTCGCTGGCCAAGATCCCGACCAAGGTCGGTGCCCTGATTCACTCCATCGGCGGCGGTGAGCGTGATCCCGAGACGCCGATCAGCGTGGTGGGCGCCAGCATCATCGGCGGCGATACCGTCGACCACGGCCTGTGGGTGGCGTTCTGGTTCTTCCTGGCCCAGCTCAACTTCGTGCTCGGCGCGATCAACCTGGTGCCGCTGTTGCCCTTCGACGGCGGCCACATCGCGATCGCCGTGTACGAGAAAATCCGCAACCTCGTCCGGTCGGCGCGCGGCAAGGTCGCCGCAGCGCCGGTGAACTACCTCAAGCTGATGCCCGCCACCTACGTGATCCTCGTCGTGGTGGTCGGCTACATGCTGTTGACCGTCACCGCCGACTTGGTCAACCCCATCCGACTGTTCCAGTAGGAGATGAAGTGACTTCGATAGGCCTGGGTATGCCGGCTCCGCCGGCGCCCGTACTGGCGCCCCGACGAAAAACCCGTCAGCTGATGGTGCGCGACGTCGGCGTCGGCAGCGACTACCCGATCTCGGTGCAGTCCATGTGCACCACCAAGACTCACGACGTCAACACCACACTGCAGCAGATCGCCGAGCTGACCGCCGCCGGGTGCGACATGGTCCGGGTGGCGTGCCCCCGTCAGGAAGACGCCGACGCGCTGGCCGAGATCGCCAAGCACAGCAATATTCCGGTGATCGCCGACATCCACTTCCAGCCCAAGTACATCTTCGCCGCGATCGACGCAGGCTGCGCGGCCGTGCGCGTCAACCCCGGCAACATCAAGGAGTTCGACGGCCGGGTCGGCGAGGTCGCCAAAGCCGCGGGCGCGGCGGGCATCCCGATCCGCATCGGCGTCAACGCCGGCTCGCTGGACAAGCGCTTCATGGAGAAGTACGGCAAGGCCACCCCGGAGGCGCTCGTCGAGTCCGCGCTCTGGGAGGCTTCGCTGTTCGAGGAGCACGGTTTCGGCAACATCAAGATCAGCGTCAAGCACAACGACCCGGTCATCATGGTCGCCGCCTATGAGTTGCTGGCCGAAAAGTCCGACTACCCACTGCATCTCGGCGTGACCGAGGCCGGCCCCGCGTTTCAGGGCACGATCAAGTCGGCGGTCGCGTTCGGTGCACTGCTGTCGCGGGGGATCGGTGACACCATCCGGGTGTCGCTGTCGGCGCCGCCCATCGAAGAGGTCAAGGTCGGCACCCAGATCCTGGAGTCGCTGAACCTGCGACCACGCGGGCTGGAGATCGTGTCGTGTCCGTCGTGCGGGCGGGCCCAGGTCGACGTCTACACGCTGGCCAACCAGGTGTCCGCCGGTCTCGACGGCCTCGACGTGCCGCTGCGGGTGGCGGTGATGGGGTGCGTGGTCAACGGTCCGGGTGAGGCCCGCGAGGCTGATCTCGGGGTGGCATCGGGCAATGGCAAGGGCCAGATCTTCGTCAAGGGCGAGGTGATCAAGACCGTGCCCGAGGCGCTGATCGTCGAGACGCTGATCGAAGAGGCGATGCGACTCGCCGAAGAGCAGGGCGGCACGGATGCAAGTGCCAGCGGTTCGCCGGTGGTGACCGTAAGCTGATGGCGTAACCCCGCAGGGGTTTTCACACCCGCCAGAAAGTTACCGCCATGTCGGCTCCGCCACTGTTTCGTCTGGTCGACGAACGACGGGTCTCGGTGGTGCGCGACGCCGCGGCGGTGGGACGGGTTTTGGCCGACGATCCGGTCGGCTCCTGCATGGTGGCCGCGCGGGTCGCCGACCATGGTGTCGAGCCGCAGGCGATCGGCGGAGAGCTGTGGACGCGGCGGCGGGCCGAGGAATCCCTGTGCTACGCCGGGGCCAATCTGATCCCGTTGCGCGGTGCGCAACCCGATTTGCACGCGTTCGCCGACAAGGCGATGAGCACCGCACGACGTTGTTCGTCGTTGGTGGGGCGCGCCGAACTGGTCTTGCCGATGTGGGACCGGCTGCAGCATGCGTGGGGTCCCGCTCGTGATGTGCGCGACCGTCAACCGCTGATGGCACTCGGTGTTCCGCCGGCGTGCCGGATCGACCCGGCGGTGCGCCGGGTCCGGGTCGACGAACTCGACGCGTATCTGGTTGCCGCGATCGACATGTTCATCGGCGAGGTCGGGATCGATCCGCGGATCGGTGACGGTGGCCGGGGATACCGGCGCCGGGTCGCGAGCCTGATCGCCGCGGGACGGGCCTACGCCCGCTTCGAGCACGGCCAGGTGGTGTTCAAAGCCGAGGTCGGTTCGCAGTCCCCGGTGGTCGGCCAGATCCAGGGAGTCTGGGTGCACCCCGAGTGGCGCGGCCATGGACTCGGCACGGCGGGCACCGCGGCGGTGGCCGCCGCCGTGGTCGACAGCGGGCGGATCGCCAGCCTCTACGTCAACAGCTTCAATGCGGTCGCGCGCGCGGCCTACTCACGGGTCGGCTTCGCCGAGGTCGGTATGTTCGCGACCGTGCTGCTCGACTGAGCGTCGAAATCAATTTGCTCGATTAGGGACGCGTCTGCGCGATCTGTGTCAATATCGGTGAAGCGCGACGTAAGTCGGGTTATTGCCGGGACTCCATGGCAAACGGGGGGTTTGCGACCGGCGGTTTCGCAGTGTTGGGTCGGGGGGTCCTCATGCGTTGGTCTCGTTCATCACATCAGCTCGGCTTGGGTGCTCTGGTAGCGCTCGGCTTCGGCGCCTCGGTCACCGTGGGGTGTGCGGTGGCCGCCGCTGATACGGGTTCGGCGGCCGACGGCTCGACGGCGTCCGGGACCGCGCATTCGCGGCAATCCGTTGCCTCGTCACATGTTTCAGCTACCTCGGCGCAGTCGGCACGGCCGTCTCAGCCCAAAGCGGTGGTGGCCGGCGCACGCACCACGCGACCGCAGGCCGCCGTCGGCTCCACCGGACGCCGAGTCGCTGCGCTGGTGGTGCCCGAACCGGCCGCCGCGACGACGACGGTCCGTTCGATGGAAAGTGCCTCGGCCACCAAAAGTGCTTCAGCACTTGCCAATCCGTTCAGCTTCCTGAATTCGATCGCCCGACAGATCCAAGTCAAATTCTTCAACCGGACACCCACGCTCACCTACGACGGCTCCGACAACGTCATCCACGACGACGGCACCATCACCGGGCAGGTCGTCGGCAACGACGCCGACGGCGACGCGCTCAAGTACTCGGTGAGCACCGCGGCCAAGGGAACCGTAACAATCGATGGCAGTGGCAATTTCACCTTCACCCCGGGAGATGACTTCGTATCCACGACGGGCGACATCTTCACCGCCACCGTCAGCGATGCCACTCCCGGACAGTTCCACGGGCTGATGGGCATGCTGGTTCCCGGGTGGGGTTCGACCGCAAAGCTGACCGCCAAGGTGCTCGGAGCGATCCTGCCGCCCGGCGATCCGGGCAGCGTCGGACCGTGGGGAACGCCGTCGCGCACCGCGTACTTCACCGACCTCTCGGTGTTGTCGGACTGGTGGGTGTACAACGGCCGGACCCAGCACGGCAATCGGACACCGAACCAGATCACCTTTGCTGACGGCATCATGACGCTCAATGGCGACGCCAACGGAAACGACGCGGGCATCGCGTGGGGGCCGGGACAGAAGTACGGCGCCTGGGAAGTTCGGGTCAAGATCCCGGCGGGCGCGCCCAACTACGACCCGGTGCTGCTGCTGTGGCCGGACGCCGAGAACTGGCCCACCGGTGGCGAGATCGACTTCATGGAGATCTGGGGCGATGGCTCCCGGCAGGCGGTGAATTCGGTCCTGCACTACGGGGCGACCAATCAGCAGGCCGGCGCGACCAAGGTCGTCGACGCGACTCAATGGCACACCTACGCGGTGAGTTGGACACCCACCCAGATCACCACCTACGTCGACGGCACGCCGATCTTCACCACCACCGACACCTCGACGTTCCCGCCGGGGCCGATGCACCTGTGCATCCAGCTCGACATGCTGGGCTCCGATATCTCCGCGGGCGCGCAGATGCAGGTCGCCTGGGCCAAGGAGTACTCGTACGCCTCCTTCACCTGATTGACGATCGCGGGCGTCAATTCGGTCTATCGTCGGACTCGCAGGGCAGGGGGAACCATGGAACGACAATCTTGTGCACGCTGCGGGCGGGCAGGCAATTCCACGATCGCGACGTACGCGGGATGGGCCGGCGGTGTGGTGGCGGCACTGGGGGTCGGGGCCGCGATCCTGTCCGGCGCCGGCGCCGCGGCGGCCGACGCATCATCGGGCTCCGCATCGTCAGCGCCGGCACATTCGGCGAGGGGGACGTCGGCGGGTACCGCGCACGCCGCCCGCGCGCCGCGATCTGCCGCTCCTGCCAACACATCTCGACGGTCAGACGCCAAGGCGGCTGTCGCGCAACCGCGGAACACAGTGACCCAGACGCTGGCTGCGGCGTCAGCAACCGGTGCGCCGACCACGGCGCAGGCGCCGGTGCTGCCGAAGGTGGCGTCGCCCAATCCGATGGCCATGGTGACCGCTGCGGTGAACTCGTTCTTCCGGCAAGTGCAGACCGCCTTTGCGGCGGTGGGCATCAAGACACCCGCGCCACGCGGCGGTCCCAGCACCTGGGGTGCGCCGACGCGCACGGTGACTTTCACCGACAGTTCGGTTCTGTCCCAGTTCGTGGTCTACACCGGGACATACCCGGACGGCATTCGCACACCGGAGATGCTGTCGTTCTCGAACGGCACGATGACGATCACCGGTGACGCGCAGGGGCATGACGAAGGTATCGCCTGGGTGCCGGGCGGCCAGAAGTACGGCGGGTGGGAGGTTCGGTTGCGCGTGCCGCCGGGAGCCAAGAACTACGACCCCGTCCTCTTGCTGTGGCCCGACGCCGAGAACTGGCCCAAGGGGGGCGAGGTCGACTTCATGGAGATGTGGGACGACCCCGCACGCCAGACGGTCAATTCAGTCCTGCACTACGGCCAGACGAACAAACAGATCAGGGCCAGCATGGCGGTCGACGCCACACAGTGGCACACCTACGCGGTCAAGTGGACGCCGACGCAGATCGTCACGTACGTGGACGGCGTTCCGCTGTTCACCTCGACGAACAAGTCGACATTCCCGCCGGGGTCGATGCACCTGTGCATCCAACTGGACGTGATGGGGCCCGACATCGCCGCCGGTGCGCAGATGGAAGTGGCTTGGGCCAAGCAGTATTCGCAAGCCGCCGTCAGCTGACCGTACGCGCGCTCTGAGGCGTCCGGAATGACTCGCCGAGCGCCGGTGTGTTGGCACGGGATTCGGATCACGGGCTCATAACATTTGTCCCAATGGTTACTTGCACCCCATTAGCAACACGAGTCACAGGCGTGGTCTCCCTTCTCGCCGTGGTGGCGGCGTCGGCGACGCTGTCGGCGTGCACCCCGCGCCCCGACGGCCCCGGCCCCGCCGCGGAGAAGTTCTTCGCCGACCTCACCAAGGGCGACACCTCGGCCGCGGCGCAGCTCTCCGACCGCCCTGCCGACGTGCAGGCCGCCCTCAACGAGGCGTGGGCCGGGCTGCAGGCCACCCACCTCGACGCTCAGGTCCTCGGCTCGCGCTACACCGAGGACACCGGCAGCGTGAACTACCGCTTCACCTGGCAGTTGCCCAAGAAGCGCACCTGGACCTACGACGGCGTGCTGCAGATGATCCGCGACGAGGGCACCTGGCGAGTGCGCTGGACACCTGCCGGACTGCACCCGAAACTCGGTGAGCACCAGCACTTTACGTTGCGCTCCGACGCCCCGCGGCGGGCTTCGGTGAACGAACTCGGCGGCACCGACGTGCTGGCGCCTGCCAACCTGTACCGCTACCAGCTCGACGCGGCCAAGGCCGGCAGTCAGCTGATGGCGACCTCGAGAGTGGTCGCCGATCAGCTGCGCCAGTTCGACAACACCCTGGACCCACAGCGCCTGGCCGAGCAGGCCAGCTCCTCGAGTAAGCCACTCGAGCTCGTCACGCTGCGACCGTCCGACCACGACAAGGTCGGCCAGGCGCTGGACGCGCTGCCCGGCGTCGTCGTCACCCCGCAGGCCGATCTGCTGCCCACCGACGATCGCTTCGCCCCGGCCGTCATCAGCCAGGTGAAGAAGGCGGTGATCGACGAACTCGACGGTCAGTCCGGCTGGCGGGTGGTCAGCGTGAACCAGAACGGCAACGACGTCGACGTGCTGCAGGAGGTGCCGCCGACGCCCGCGCCGTCCATCTCGATCACGCTGGACCGCTCGGTGCAGAACGCCGCCCAGCACGCCGTCGACACCCAGGGCCGCAAGGCCATGATGGTGGTCATCAAGCCGTCGACCGGTGAGATCCTCGCCGTCGCCCAGAACGCCGCGGCCGATGCCGACGGTCCGGCGGCGACGACCGGTCTCTACCCGCCGGGTTCGACGTTCAAGATCATCACCGCGGGTGCGGCCATCGATCGCGATATGGCCACCCCGAACACCCTGTTGGGCTGCCCGGGTGAGCTCGAAATCGGCCAGCGGATCGTCCCGAACTACAACAAGTTCGACCTGGGCACGGTCCCGATGTCCAAGGCGTTCGCGAACTCCTGCAACACCACCTTCGCCGAGCTGGCCAGCCGGATGCCGCCGACCGCGCTGACGGTGGCGGCCTCGCAGTACGGCATCGGGCCGGACTACACGATCGACGGGCTGACCACCGTGACCGGCACGGTGCCGCCGACGGTGAACCTGGCCGAACGCACCGAGGACGGCTTCGGGCAGGGCAAGGTTCTGGTCACCCCGTTCGGGATGGCGCTGGCCGCGGCGACCGTCGCCGCCGGCAAAACGCCCAACCCGCACCTGATCGTGGGCAGTCAGACCGCCGAGACCGGTGATCATCCGCCGATCACCCCGGCCATGCTCGACGGCCTGCGGCCGATGATGCGGCAGGTGGTCACCAACGGCACTGCCAAGGACATCAACGACGCCGGCGATGTGCGCGGCAAGACCGGTGAGGCCGAATTCGAGGGCGGCTCGCACGCCTGGTTCGCCGGCTATCGCGGGGACTTGGCGTTTGCGGCGCTGATCGTGGGCGGCGGCAGTTCGGAATACGCGGTGCGGATGGTGAAGATGATGTTCAGCGAGCTGCCCACCGACTACCTGGCCTGACCGAAGGCAACCGTTGGGTTAAATCTTCGGCGAGCCCATATCCATCGAAATCGGCCGCCACGATGATGGTGAGTACCGAGGGCCGACGTCGTCTCGCGAAGCGGTGTGAAAGACGTGACGGACGGTGGGGGCGGGCTCGTGACCATGGATTGGACTCGGCGACGCTGGATGCGATTTCGGCGACGGCTCAGATATGAGGCTCGCTACAGCGGCGGACTGAATCCGATCGCCAAATTTCTGCTCGTGGCCATGATGTTCACGGCCACCCTGGTGTTGGTTCTCTACGCGCTGAAGGTCGCCTGACCAACCGCGATTCTCAAGTGGGACAAGAACTTCGGTGCGTCGCGGCCGGTGTGTTTAGATGATGCGTGGCCAACCGGATCCAGACGTTGCTCGGCGTCACCTATCCCGTCGTCCAGGCGCCGATGACCTACATCGCCAGAGCGCAGCTCGCCGCGGCGGTATCGGAGGCCGGTGGCCTCGGCGTCATCGAAACCCTCACCGAGGAGGGCCGCGAGGACCTGTTCAAGGTTCGCGATCTCACCGACCGGCCGGTCGGCGCCAACCTGATGATCCAGGGCTGGAAGCGTGACCCGTCCATCGTCGACGTGTTGGTGAAAGCCGATGTGCGCCATGTGTTCACCTCCGCCGGTGACCCGGGCCTTTTCACCGCACGGCTGCACGACGCGGGCATGACGGTGGTGCACGTGGTGGGCTCACTGGGCGGCGCCCGCAAGGCGGTCGACGCCGGTGTCGACGCGTTGGTGGTCGAGGGCGTCGAGGGAGGTGGGTTCAAATCCGCACTCGGGGCGTCGACCATGGTGCTGCTCCCGCTGATCGCCGAACAGATCGACCTGCCGCTGATCGCCGCCGGGGGCATCTGCGACGCCCGGTCGGCCGCCGCAGCAGTGGTGTTGGGCGCCGAAGGTGTCCAGATGGGCACCCGCATGCTGGCCAGCCGTGAGGCGGGCGTGCACACCAACTTCAAGGACGCCATCGTCGCCGCCGACGACGCCGGCACGATCCTGCTGAACCTGCCCGGAAATCCCACGATGCGCGTGCTGCACGTGGGGCTGGCCCGTCGCGTCGCGACCGAGGGAGCGTCGGCTCCGCTGATCAGCGGCGTCACCGAGCTCTACTTCGAGGGCGATATGGAGGCCAGCGTGGCCAACACCGGCCAGGTCTGCTCGCGCATCGTCGAGGTGTTACCGGTGGCCGATATCGTCCGCAGCACCTGGGAGGGCGCGCAGAGCGCGCTGACCGGGGCCGCGGCCCGCTTCTGAGTCAGCCAGCGACGACGTCGGCGCCCTGAACCTTCACCGCGACCGGCGTCAGCGGCGTCACGGCAGGCCCGCGCAGTACCGCGCCGTCGAGACCGAACTGGCTGCCGTGGCACGGGCAGCTGAGCGTGCCGTCGGTGACCCCGGGCAGCTTGCACCCGGCGTGGGTGCAGCGGGCCACGAACCCCTCGAACACCCCGGGTTTGGGCTGGGTGACGACGGTGTCTCCGACGACCTTGCCCGAGCCCACCGGGATGTCGGCGGTGGGGGCCAACACCTGACCCGGTGCGGTCGTCGTCGGCGACGCGGTGAGCTCGCCGGTATTGCTGTTGCAGGCGGCGATCGGCGCGACAGCGGCCCCGATCAGGACGGTTCGGCGCGGCAAATCGAACATCGGCCCAGGCTAGCCGAGAGCTGCCGAGATGGGCGTGTGGCCAGGGCGAACAGGTACCGTGGAGTGGCTATGACCGGAATCGACCACACGCCCGCGCTGCGGGTCTCCGATGCCGACCGCAACGGGACCCTGCGGCGGCTGCACAACGCCGTCGCGTTGGGGCTGATCGATATCGGTGAGTTCGAGGAGCGCTCGGCGCAGGTGTCGGCCGCCCGCATGCAGACCGATCTCGAGATCCTGGTCGACGACCTACCCGGTCCCGGTGCCATCGTCACCTCGGCGGCCGACCGGGTCGAATTGCGCGGTTGGATGGGCTCACTGCGCCGGCACGGGGAGTGGACGGTTCCGACTCGGCTGGCGCTGGTGCGCCGGATGGGCTCGGTCGACCTCGACCTCACCAATGCCCGCTTCGCCGGTCCGGTCGTCGTCATCGAACTCGACATGGTGCGTGGCTCGGTGGATCTGCGCCTGCCCGACGGCGCGAGCGCGTCCATCGACGACATCACCGTCTACGCCGGCAGCGCCCGCGACCGCCGCAAGGACGCACCCGCCGAGGGCACCCCGCACGTGGTGCTCACCGGCCGGGTGGTCATGGGTTCGGTCAACGTCCGCGGTCCCAAGCGTCCGCTGCTGCGTCGCCATTAGGCTGGCCTACATGCCCGTACGCAGTGCACTCCGGCCCGGAGTGGTTTCACCGGACCTGCAGGTTCCCCAGTCCATCGAGCGTCCCGAATACGTCGGTAAGTCGACGGTGGCCGAAGGCAGTGAGCCGTGGGTCCAGACACCCGAGGTGATCGAGAAGATGCGGATCGCGGGACGCATCGCAGCCGGCGCGCTGGCCGAGGCCGGTAAGGCGGTCGCCCCCGGCGTGACCACCGACGAACTCGACCGCATCGCCCACGACTACATGGTCGACCACGGCGCCTACCCGTCGACGCTGTACTACAAGGGTTTTCCGAAGTCGTGCTGCACCTCGCTCAACGAGATCATCTGCCACGGCATCCCGGACTCGACCGTGGTCGAGGACGGCGACATCGTCAACATCGACGTCACCGCCTACATCAACGGTGTGCACGGCGACACCAACGCCACGTTCCTGGCCGGTGACGTCAGCGAGGAGCACCGCCTGTTGGTGGAGCGCACCCACGAGGCGACGATGCGGGCCATCAAGGCCGTCAAGCCGGGCCGGGCGCTGTCGGTCGTCGGCCGGGTCATCGAGGCATACGCAAACCGGTTCGGCTACAACGTGGTTCGTGATTTCACCGGGCACGGAATCGGCACCACGTTCCACAACGGTCTGGTGGTGCTGCACTACGACCAGCCCGAAGTGGAGACCGTGCTGGAGCCCGGGATGACGTTCACCATCGAGCCGATGATCAACCTCGGTGCACTGGACTACGAGATCTGGGACGACGGCTGGACGGTGGCCACCAAGGACCGCAAGTGGACCGCCCAGTTCGAGCACACCCTGGTCGTGACCGAGGACGGCGCGGAGATCCTGACCCTGGCGCCGTGACCGGCGGCGCGCTGCTGATCGCCGGCACCACCTCCGACGCCGGCAAGTCGATGGTCGTAGCCGGGCTGTGCAGGCTGTTGGCGCGCAAGGGAATTCGCGTGGCGCCGTTCAAGGCGCAGAACATGAGCAACAACTCGGTGGTCACGGTCGACGGCGGCGAGATCGGGCGGGCCCAGGGTATGCAGGCGCGGGCGGCGGGCCTGCAACCCACCACTCGGTTCAACCCCGTCCTGCTCAAGCCCGGTAGTGACCGCACCTCGCAGCTGGTGGTCAAGGGGCATGCGGTGGGGCAGGTGAGCGCGCGCGACTACATCGAGCACCGCGATCGGCTGGCCGGGGTGGTCGCCGACGAATTAGCTTCACTGAGAGCCGAATTCGACGTCGTGATCTGCGAAGGCGCCGGGTCACCCGCCGAGATCAACTTGCGGGCAACCGATCTGGCCAACATGGGCCTGGCGCGCGCGGCCGGACTGCCGGTCGTCGTCGTCGGCGACATCGACCGCGGCGGCCTGCTGGCCCACCTGTTCGGCACCCTCGCCGTGCTCTCACCGGAAGACCAGGCGCTGATCGCCGGCTTCATCGTCAACAAGTTCCGCGGCGATCCCGCGCTGCTGGCGCCGGGCCTCGATCAGCTGGCTCAGCTCACCGGCAGGCCCACCTACGGGATCGTGCCCTACAGCGACGAGCTGTGGCTGGACACCGAGGATTCGGTGTCCGTGGTGGCCGGTCATGTGGTCGGTGTGCCGACGCCGCCGCTCGGTGAGCAGTGGCTGCGGGTGGCGGCCATTCGGTTGCCGCGGATCTCCAACTCCACCGATATCGAGGCCCTGGCCTGCGAGCCCGGCGTGCAGGTCCGCTGGGCCGCCGAACCGGCCGAGGTGGCCGACGCGGACATCGTGGTGATCCCGGGTAGTAAAGCGACCGTCGCCGACCTCGGCTGGCTGCGGGAACGGGGGCTGGCCGACGCGATCGCCGCGCATGCCGGCGCCGGGCGTCCGGTGCTCGGTATCTGCGGCGGCTTCCAGATGTTGTGCCGCCACATCGGCGACACCGTCGAAACCCGTGCCGGTGACGTCGACGGGCTGGGACTGTTCGACGCCGACATCGACTTCGCCCAGGACAAGGTGCTGCGGCACTGGCCGAGTCCGTTGAGCGGCTACGAGATCCACCACGGACGGGTGACCCGCTGCGCCGAGGACAGCTGGTTCGAGGCCGACGGCGCCGTGCAGGGCTACGTCCGCGGCGCCGTGTTCGGCACCCATTGGCACGGCCTGCTGGACAACGACGAATTCCGTCGCGACTGGCTCGCCACCGCGGCCGCCGCCGCCGGACGGCACGGATTTCGGGTTGCCGCCGACACCCTGGTGCCCGCCCGCCGAGACGCTCAACTCGACGTCATGGCCGATCTGCTGGCCGCCCACCTCGACATCGACGCACTGTTGTCGCTGCTCGACGGCGGTGCGGCCGTGCGCCCCACGGTGAGTACGCGACTGAATCGGTAGCCTGAAAACCATGTCGGGTCGGACGACACTGGTCACCGCGGCGATTGCTGCCACCGTGCTGGTCGCCGGCTGCGGATCGACGGTCACCGGCACCGCGACGTGGCCGGGCGCGTTCTTGGAGAAGGCCACGCTGGGCCCGGCAGATTTCCCGCCCGGCGTGCAGTACGACCGCATCGTCGAGCAGGCCGGTCAGCCCGACAACGCAGGCAGCCCGCCGTCGATGCTGTCCCGTCCCGAGGGCTGCGCCAATGCCATGACGAACGTCATCGCCGAATCGGCGGAACGCGGGCCCGGCAGCGCCTCGAAATACGCCGCCACCTACGACGGGGCGCGCATCGTGATGACCGTGCTGTCGTGGCCACTGGATCTGGACAAGCTCGAGGCGGCGGCCGGGCGCTGTGCGAAATTCGAAGCCTATTTCGATCCGCGGAGCAAGGGCATCCCCATCACGACCACCGAGCTACCCCCTTTGGGGGACGGCCTCTTGGCGTACCAGCAAACAATGCAGCTGATGGGTTCTCCCAGTAGTGTCTATATGGCATTCCAAAACGTGGGCAGATACGGAATGTTCGGAATCGCTTTTCCCACGCCCGATCCCAGCGTCGATGCCAAAGCGACACTGCCGCAGACGTTTCTGGACGTCTTTGCCAAGCAGGCCGCCAAGATTCGCCGTGCTACCTGAGTAGGAGTTGAGGGACCCTGCGAAAACCGCCCGCCGTAAGCCACTTTCACAGTAACGTGGCGAAATGCCTTCGACGATGGTGACTGTCGATGGGTTCCCCGTGCCGGTCAGCGTGACCGGCCCGGAGAAGGGCCCCTACGTCGTCGTGCTGGGTGCCGCCCAGCACGCACCGGCCGCCTACGACGGGGTCTGTCAGCGCCTGCACACGGCTTCGGTGCGAACCGTCGTCATCGGTGCCGACCCACGGCTACATCCCAAAGCCGTCATCGGCATCCTCGACGCGCTCGATGTCCGCTGGGGAATCCTGGTGGGCGACCGGGCGGGCGCGGAGCTCGCCTGGGAGCTGGCCGCCACCCGCCTCGACCGGTTCACCGGTCTGGTCGTGATCGACCGCGGGCACCCCAAGGTTCCCGACCAGAACGGTGTGGTCCGTGACGAGGACTGCCCGCCGGTGGAGATCAACACCACCGCGTTGGTGAGCACCCCGGCCGCCAGGGCGCTGGCCCGGGCCAGCCAGCGCTACGTCTACAGCGATTTCCGCCTGGTCGAATTCACCGGGCGGCGCAACGCCGCGGAATCCACCGCACAGCTGGCCGCCGAGATCGTGCTGCGCACCAGCACCTGGTGAATTCAGCGCGGCGGCTGTTCAGGAGTCCACGCCTGCGGTAGACCCGGCTGCCCGGGAAACAGGAAGTCGACGAATGCCTGTGCGGTCGGCTGTGGCTCGTGATTCGCCAGCCCGGGACGCTCGTTGGCCTCGATGAACACGTACTCGTCGCGGGTGACGTCGGGCACCAGCAGATCGATGCCGGTGACCGGAATGCCGATGGCGGCGGCCGCCGCCACCCCCACCCGGCACAGCTCGGGGTGCACGGTGGCCGTCACGTCGTGAATGGTGCCGCCCTGATGCAGATTGGCGGTCCGGCGCACCCGCAGGCGCACCCCCTCGTCGAGCACGTCATCGAACGACAAGCCGGCTTCGGCCACGGTCGATTCGGTGACGTCATCGACCGGAATGCGTGACTCGCCGCCGGTGGCGGCGGCCCGCCGGCGGCTCTGGGTCTGGATCAGCTCCAGAATGGTGTGCTTACCGGTGCCGACCACCTCGGCGGGTTTGCGCAGCGCGGCCGCGACCACCTTGCCATCGATGACCACCAGGCGCAGATCGTCTCCGTCGGCGCGCTGCTCGATCAGCACTTCGGGATGTTGTTCACGGGCACGGGCGAGTGCGGAATCCAGCGCCTCGGGTCCGTCGACCCCGACGGTGATGCCCTTGCCCTGTTCGCCGCGGGTCGGTTTGACGACGACGTCGCCGACGTCGGACAGGAATGCATGGTCCTCGGCGTCGAACGTGGCCAGCCTGCCGCGGGGCACCACGATGCCGGCCTCCGAGACGATGCGACGGGTGAGCCGCTTGTCGTCGCAGCGGCTCATCGCCACCGCAGAGGTGTATTCGCTCAACGATTCCCGGGTCACCACACTGCGCCCGCCGTGCGACAACCGCATCTCGCCGGTCTCGGCATCGAGCACCTCGACCCGGATACCGCGACGCATGGCCTCGTCGGCGATGATGCGCGCGTAGGGGTTCAGATCGTCGACGGTTTCCGACGGCGGGGTGAACAGCGGCTCGTTGATGGCGTTCTTGCGTTTGACGGCCAGCACCGGGACCCGCTGGAAACCGAGCTTCTCGTACAGCGCGATCGCGGCCTCGTTGTCGTAGGCCACCGACAGGTCCATGTAGGCGCGGTCCCGGTCACGGAACATCGCGGCCAGCGTGCGGGTCAGCGCGGCGCCGATGCCGGGCAGACTCGTCGTCGGGTCGACGGCCAGGGTCCACAGGCTCGAGCCGTCCTCGGGATCGTTGAACAGCCGCTTGTGGTCCACCCCGGTGACGGTGCCGATGATCGAACCGTCGTCATCGCGTACCGCGACCAGATACTCGACCGCATCGCAGTGCAGGTGGTTGTTCCAGATCACCTCGGTCGGCGCGGGAACCATGCCGCAGCGCAGGTAAACCCGGTTCATCTCGTCGGCGTCGGACTTGTCGCGCAACGCGCGCACCGAGAAGCCGATCGGCTGGCTCGGGTCCGGATCGTCGGGAGACAGTCGCCACCGGTAGGTGTGGCTGGGGTCGATGAACAGCTCGGCCGGTGACTTCGCCACCAGCACATGGGATTCGCGGGCGTAGATGCAGATGTCCCTGCGGCCCCGGACTTCTTGCTGCAGCACGGCGGCCAGCTTGTCGGGATCATCGAAGGTCTGCCCGAAAATCAGTCGGCCCCAACCAAGTTCGAGCACCGTGTCATCGGACATCTCCCGGACGAGTTCCTCCGGCGACGCCTCGTGCAGGCTCAGCGTGATGGCCTCGGTATGCGACGTCACGCTGCCGGCCCGGTGATTCCGTGCTGCTGCAGCCACAGTTCGAGCAGTCCGATCTGCCACAGCTCGTTCCCGCGCAGCGGGGTGAGGCGGCCGTTGGGGTCGGCCAGCAGGCGTTCCACGGCATCGGGCCGGAACAAGCCGCGCTCCTTGGCCTGCGGCGCGTACAGCGCATCGCGGACCATGTCCAGATACGGACCCTCCAGGTGGGTGAGTGCGGGCACCGGGAAGTATCCCTTGGGCCTGTCGATCACCTCGGAGGGAATGACCTGCCGCGCAGCCTCTTTCAGCACACCCTTGCCGCCGTGGGCGGTTTTGAGTTCTGGCGGGCAGGTGGCGGCGAGCTCGACGAGTTCGTGGTCGAGGAAGGGCACCCGGCCTTCCAGCCCCCACGCCATCGTCATGTTGTCGACGCGTTTGACCGGATCGTCGACCAGCATCACGGTGGTGTCCAGGCGCAGCGCGCGGTCCACACCGGTCTGCGCACCGGCCCGGGCGAAGTGCTCGGCCACGAACGCCAGACTCGGGTCCTGGTCGCTGATCCGGTCCGCGGCCAGCAGGTCGGCGACGCCGTCGTGGTCCCGATCGAAGAACGCTCCTCGATAGCTGGCCACCGAGCCGGCCACGGTGGCGGCATCCGGCTCGCCCATCGGGGGATACCAGTGATAGCCGGCGAACACCTCGTCGGCGCCCTGCCCGGACTGAACGACCTTGACGTGCTTGGCCACTTCCTGGCTGAGCAGATAGAAAGCCACGCAGTCGTGCGACACCATCGGCTCGCTCATCGCGCCGATCGCCCCTTCGAGGGCGGGCAGCATGCGGGCGGTGTCGATGCGGATCTGGTGGTGATCGGTATCGAACCGCTTGGCCACGATGTCGGAGTAGACGAACTCGTCGCCCTTGACCCCGCCGACCGATTCGAACCCGATGGAGAACGTGGAAAGGCCGTGCTGGCCGGCTTCGGCCAATAGCCCGACGATCAGGCTGGAGTCGACTCCGCCCGAGAGCAGGCAGCCGACCGGCACGTCGGCGACCAGGCGTCGCTTCACTGCCTTGCGCAGGGAGTCGAGAACCGCGTCCTCCCAATCGCGTTCGCTCCAGCCGGCGTGGTCGGCGCGGCGGCTGAAATCGGGTTCCCAGTAGGTGATTTCGCGTCGCGTGCCATCAGGTTCGATCGCCAGCAACGTGCCGGGGGAGAGCTTGCGCACGCCGCACAGAATGGTGTGGGGCGCGGGTACCACCGAATGGAAGGTGAGGTAGTGGTGCAGCGCGATCGGATCGATGCGGGTGTCCACACCGCCGCCGGCCAGCAGGGCGGGTAGCGACGACGCGAACCGGATTCGATGCGAATCTTCGGTAATGTAAAGCGGTTTGATGCCCAGGCGGTCACGGCCCAGTAGCACTCTGCCGCTGTCGCGCTCGACGATTGCGAAGGCGAACATCCCGTACAGATGATCGACGAACCGGTCACCCCAGTGGTGGTAGGCCTTCAGCAGCACCTCGGTGTCGCTGTGCGAGAAGAACCGATAACCGTGCCCGGCGAGTTCGTCGCGCAGCGATTCGTAGTTGTAGATGCAGCCGTTCCAGGCGATCGTCAACCCGAGGTCGGCGTCCACCATGGGCTGGGCACCGGCTTCGGAGAGGTCGATGATCTTCAATCTGCGGTGCCCGAGCGCCACCCGGCCCTGTGACCACACCCCGGCTGCATCCGGGCCCCGCGGTTCCATCGTCTCCGCCATGGCAGCCACCGCCGCCACATCGGGGGCCTGACTGTCGAGGCGGACTTCGCCCGCCGCTCCACACATCGTCCCGACCTATCCCGTCTGTTCGCTGACTTGGCCCTCCTATTTACCCGCGCGTGACGGGTCCTAACCCGGGCGGAGACGGCGCTCACAAAAGACGGGGCTCCACACAAACCGCGCCCCTCGGCCTGGGGGCACGAGGGGCGCGGGGCCCGCCTGGGGGCGGGCCTGGGGTGTGGTCTCCTTCAGCGACTCAGGAAACCCCCTCCAGCTTTTCGCCGGTCGTATCGACCTGCTTGATCGGGCCGGTGAACCAGTTCTTCACCGACACATGCCAGTAGATGTAGAGCAGGATCAGCACACCGCCCACCAGCAGCGGGGTGTAGTTCACGAACTTCCACTCGAAGCTGGGATCCCACGGTGCGCCGCCGATCGACGTCGGGAACATCGCGATGATCGAGGTGACGATGATCTCGATCAGCGCCACCGGTGCCATCCACTTGTGGTGGCCACGCAGATTCCACCTGCCCAGCGGGAACGAATCGCCGGCCTTCCAGCGGTAGTAGATCGGCACCGCGAAGCACAGGTACAGACCGACCACGCCGATCGACACCACCGCGAAGAACGCGATCGGCACCGGGGCGCCGTTGATATCGACCTTGACCAGCGCGGGCAGGGTAATGATGGCCGCGATCACCGCGGTGACGATGACCGCGTTGGCCGGGACCTTCCTGGCGCTGAGCTTGGCCCACAGCTGATGTCCGGGCACCGCCCGGTCACGGCTGAACGCGAACAGCATCCGCGAGGCGCTGGTCTGGCAGGCGGTCGTGCAGAACAGCTGGCCGGCCGTGGAGATCAGCAGGACCAGTCCGGCCCACTTGGAGGTCAGCGCCTGGCTGAAGATCGTGGCCACGGCGCCACCGCCCGAGGTGACCCCGTCGACGTCCTGCACGGCGAACAGGAAGGTCAGCAGCAGGATCCAGCCACCGATCGCCGAGTAGAAGATCGAGCGCCAGATGCCCTTGGCGGCGCCGTCGGCCGCACTCTTGGTCTCCTCGGACAGGTGAGCCGAGGCGTCGTATCCGGTGATCGTGTACTGGGTCAGGATCGCCGACATCGGCAGCACGAACAGCAGGAACGTGAATCCGGAGGTGGATCCGCCGAAGAAGCCGGTGTTGTTGACCGTGGTGGCGAACACCGTGGAGAAGCTGGCGTGCTGCTCGGGCAGGGCCCACAAGATGACGATGACGGCCGCGGCACCGAAGACATGCCACCACACCGACACGTTGTTGATGACCGCGAGCAGGTGGCTGGAGAAGATGTTGATGGTCGCGACGATCAGCAGGATGACCACGAAGAGGATGAAGGTCCGGGTCAGGCTGTAGCCGGCCAGCCAGCTCTCGCTGAAGGTGCCGAGCGTCAGGTCCAGGAACGTCGCCGACCCGTAGGCCACCGAGGCCAGGATGGCGATCAGGCCGATCAGGTTCAGCCAGCCGGTGTAGAACCCGGCCTTCGGGCCGCCGAGTTTGGCTGCCCACCAATAGATTCCGCCCGAGGTCGGGAATGCCGACACCAGCTCGGACATACACAGGCCGATGATCAGGATGAAGACCGAGATCAGTGGCCAGCCCCAGGCGATGGCTGCCGGGCCGCCGTTGTTCCAGCCGAGGCCGAAGGACGTGAAGCAGCCGGCCAGGATCGAGATGATCGAGAACGAGATGGCGAAGTTGCTGAACCCGGACCAGGACCGGTGCAGTTCCTGGGTGTAACCGAGACTGGCGAGATGTTTTTCGTCCTCGTCGAGTAGTTCGTGACCCTCTGGCACGGCTCTTCTCCTTTTGGGCGTGGTAGCAGCGAGCGTCGACCGGCGCTCTCTGAGTAGGGACAATAGGCCGCTATTGGTCTGGTGTCCTACCTTTGGAGTGACGTTTATGTAAATCTGGATGATGACGTCACCGCAGCGGTGGCATCCAATGGTTGACTTTCCGTCGAATCATGATCGAACCGGCTTTATCGAGAGGGGCACCTGTGACGCCAGATGGTGTAGGCCGCCGCCGGCCTGGTCTGTTGGTGCAGGCCGAACTCGAGGCCATGGTGGCCGCCGGCGAGATCGACACGGTGATTGTGGCCTTCACCGACATGCAGGGCAGGTTGACCGGTAAGCGGGTCGCGGCCCGGCTGTTCGTCGAGGAGGTTGCCGCGCATGGGTCGGAGTGCTGCAACTACCTGCTGGCCGTCGACGTCGACATGAACACCGTCGACGGGTACGCGATGTCCAGCTGGGAGTCCGGCTACGGCGACATGGTGATGACACCCGACTTCTCGACCCTGCGCCTGCTGCCATGGCTGCCCGGCACCGCCCTGGTGATGGCGGACCTGTCGTGGGTGGACGGCGGCCCGGTGGGTCCTGCGCCACGCTCCATCCTGCAGACCCAGCTGGACCGACTGGCCCAGCGCGGGCTGGAGGCGTTCGTCGGCACCGAGCTGGAGTTCATGGTTTTCGACGACACCTATCGCGACGCCTGGGCTGCCGGGTACCGGGGACTGTCCAAGGCCACCGACTACAACGTTGACTACGCGATCCACGCGTCGACCAGGATGGAGCCGCTACTGCGCGCCATCCGTCTCGGCATGGATGGCGCGGGCATGTACTGCGAAGGCGTGAAGGGGGAGTGCAACTTCGGCCAGCAGGAGATCGCATTCCGCTACGACAGCGCACTGGTCACCTGCGACAACCACACCATCTACAAGAACGGTGCCAAGGAGATCGCCGACCAGCACGGCAAGAGCCTGACGTTCATGGCGAAATACGATGAGCGCGAAGGCAACAGCTGCCACATCCACATCTCGCTGCGTGGTGAGGACGGCGCCGCGGTGTTCGCCGACGCCGACGAGCCGCTCGGGATGTCGCCGATGTTCCGCAGTTTCATCGCAGGCCAGCTCGCCACTCTGCGTGAGCTGACCTTGTTCTACGCGCCGAACATCAACTCCTACAAGCGATTTGTCGAGGGCAGCTTCGCTCCGACGGCAGTGGCCTGGGGCCTGGACAACCGGACCTGCGCGCTGCGCGTGGTGGGTCACGGCCATTCGATGCGGATGGAGTGCCGCGCGCCCGGCGGAGACGTCAACCAATACCTCGCGGTGGCCGCGCTGGTGGCCGGCGGTCTGTACGGCATCGACAACGGGCTGGAACTTCCCGACGCCTTCGCGGGCAACGCCTACACCAGTGGCGCCGAGCGGCTGCCGACCACATTGGCCGAAGCCGCCGCGCTCTTCGAGGGCTCGACCGTGGCTCGCGAGGCGTTCGGTGATGAGGTCGTCGAGCACTACCTCAACAATGCCCGGATCGAGCTGGCCGCGTTCAATTCCGCGGTCACCGACTGGGAGAGGGTGCGCGGCTTTGAGCGCCTCTAAGCGGCCCGTGATCGGCCTGACCACCTACCTTCAGCAGGCGAAGTCCGGCATCTGGGACGTGCCCGCCAGCTTCCTGCCGGGCATCTATCTCGAAGGGGTGTCGCTGGCCGGCGGCATCGCGACGCTGCTGCCGCCGCAGCCGGTCGACGAGGAGATCGCGAACCAGATCCTGGACGGGATCGACGGCCTGATCATCACCGGCGGCAGGGATGTCGACCCGGCCGCATACAGCCACGACCCGCATCCCACCACCGACAAGCCGGATCGCGGTCGCGACGCCTGGGAATTCGCACTGGTGGCCGCCGCATTGCGCCGTCATCTGCCGATACTCGGAATTTGCCGGGGCGCACAGGTTCTCAACGTCGCGCTGGGCGGCACGCTGCACCAGCACTTGCCGGACATCGTCGGGCATACCCGCCATCAGCAGGGCAACGCGGTGTTCAGCACCTCCTCGATCAGCACCGTCGCAGGCAGCAGACTGGCCGGGCTGGTCGGGGAGAGCACGAAGGCGCAGTGCTATCACCACCAGGCGATCGATCGCCTCGGTGATGGTTTGATGATCAGCGCGCTGGACGACGACGGGGTGATCGAAGGCGTCGAAATCCCGGGCCAAGACTTCGTTCTCGCGGTGCAGTGGCATCCCGAGGAGACGCTGGACGATCTTCGCCTGTTCGCCGGCCTGGTCGAGGCGGCACGGATCTACACGACAGAGAGAGCAGGGTTTTGAGTACGACTGAGCTGGTCAATCCCGCGACCGAGCAGGCGCTGCGCACGGTCGAGCTGACCGACGTCGCCGGGGTCGACGACGCGATCGCGCGCGCCAAGGTCGCGCAAAAGGCCTGGGCCGCTGCCGCTCCCGCTGAGCGGGCGGCCGCGCTGCGCGCCTTCGCGGCCGCGGTCGATGCCCACGTGGGGGAGCTGGCAGCGCTGGAAGTCGCCAACTCCGGGCACCCGATCGGCGCTGCCGAATGGGAAGCCGGCCACGTACGCGACGTGCTGCAGTTCTACTCGGCCACCCCGGAACGACTGTCGGGCAAGCAGATTCCGGTTGCGGGCGGCCTGGACGTCACGTTCAACGAGCCGATGGGCGTGATCGGCGTGATCACACCGTGGAACTTCCCGATGCCGATTGCGGCGTGGGGCTTCGCGCCCGCACTGGCTGCCGGTAACGCGGTGGTGCTCAAGCCGGCGGAGTGGACCCCGCTGACCTCGATGCGCCTCGGTGAGCTCGCGGTGGAAGCCGGTCTGCCGCAAGACCTGTTCCAGGTGCTGCCCGGCCGTGGTTCGGTGGTCGGCGAGCGCTTCATCAGCCACCCCGATGTCCGCAAGATCGTGTTCACCGGCTCCACCGAGGTCGGCACCAAGGTGATGGCCGGGGCGGCCAATCAAGTCAAACGGGTGACCCTGGAATTGGGCGGCAAGAGCGCCAACATCGTCTTCGACGACTGCGACCTCGAGAAAGCGGCCGCCACCGCACCGTACGGGGTCTTCGACAACGCCGGGCAGGACTGCTGTGCGCGCAGCCGGATCCTGGTGCAGCGCAGCGTATTCGACAAGTTCATGGAATTGCTCGAACCGGCCGTCAAGGGCCTGGTCGTCGGTGACCCCGCGGCCAGGGAGACCGAGATGGGTCCGCTGGTGAGCCGCAAGCATTTCGACTCGGTGGCCGCCTATGTGCCCGACGACGCACCAGTCGCCTTCCGCGGCTCAGCGCCCAGCGGGCCTGGCTTCTGGTTCCCGCCCACGGTACTCACCCCCGACCGCACCGACCGGACCGTCACCGAGGAGATCTTCGGTCCGGTCGTCACCGTGCTGCCGTTTGACGACGAGGCCGACGCCATCGCGCTGGCCAACGACACCGAATACGGCCTGTCCGGGTCGATCTGGACCGACAACCTGTCGCGGGCGGTGCGAGTGTCGCGGGCGGTCGAGGCCGGAAACCTCAGCGTGAACTCGCATTCGTCGGTGCGGTACAACACCCCCTTCGGCGGCTTCAAGCAGTCCGGACTTGGCCGCGAGCTCGGCCCGGACGCACCCCTGCACTTCACGGAAACCAAGAACGTCTTTTTTGCAGTAGAGGAGAGCTAGATGGATCTGTCGCAGCGACTCAAGGACAAGGTCGCGGTCGTCACCGGCGGTGCGAGCGGTATCGGACTGGCAGCGGTCAAGCGGATGCGGGACGAGGGTGCGATCGTCGTGATCGGGGATCTCGACGAGACGACCGGCAAGACCGTCGCGGACGATCTGAACGTGACCTTCGTCCAGGTCGACGTCGCAGACCAGGTCGCGGTGAATCGCTTGTTCGACACCGCATTCGAGGTGCACGGCGGCGTCGACATCGCGTTCAACAATGCCGGCATCAGCCCGCCCGACGACGACCTGATCGAGACCACCGGCATCGACGCCTGGGACCGGGTGCAGGACGTCAACCTCAAGTCGGTCTTCTTCTGCTGCAAGGCCGCGCTGAGGCACATGGTGCCCGCGCAGAAGGGCTCGATCATCAACACCGCGTCGTTCGTCGCGGTCAACGGCTCGGCGACCTCCCAGATTTCGTACACCGCCTCCAAGGGCGGCGTGCTGGCCATGTCGCGGGAGCTCGGAATCCAGTACGCGCGCCAGGGAATCCGGGTCAACGCCCTCTGCCCCGGCCCGGTGAACACCCCGCTGCTGCGGGAGCTGTTCGCCAAAGACCCCGAGCGGGCGGCCCGCCGGCTGGTGCACGTGCCGATGGGCCGGTTCGCCGAGCCCGAGGAGCTGGCTGCCGCGGTGGCGTTCCTGGCCAGCGACGACTCGTCGTTCATCACCGGGTCGAGCTTCCTGGTCGACGGCGGCATCACCGGCCACTACGTGACTCCGCTGTAGGAGGCAAGAACTCATGTCAGCTCCGGAACCGCAGCAGGCCCATGAGGCACTGCTGCGTCCGGTGCGCCTCGGTAATGCCTTCGAGGACACCGTCGGCCGCCTGCTGCAGACGATCAAGCTCGGTGTGCTGACGCCGGGTGATTCGCTGCCGCCCGAACGGGAGCTCGCGGCCCGGCTCGGGGTCAGCCGCGACACCGTCCGGGAAGCGATCAAGTCGCTGGCCGACGCGGGCTATCTGGTGTCGCGGCGTGGCCGCTACGGGGGCACCTTCCTGGCGGAGTCGCTGCCCGCGCCGACCGAGGGGGTGGTGCGGTTCAGCCGCGCCGATATCGACGATGCGCTGCGGCTGCGGGAGATTCTCGAAGTGGGGGCCGCCCGGATGGCCGCGACCCGGACGCTGACCGCCACGGAGCGAGAAGGGCTGTGGTCCCGGCTGTCCGACGTGCGCTCCGCGTGCTCCGACGACTACCGGAGGCTGGACTCCCGGCTGCACCTGGCGATCGCGGAGGCGGCCGGATCTGCGTCGCTCGTGCCGTTGGTGGCCGAGAACCGGATGCGGCTGAACGCCCTGCTGGACCAGATTCCGTTGCTGCGGCGCAATATCGCGCACTCCGACGAACAACACGAGGCGATCGTCATCGCCATCCTGGCCGGCGACCCCGATGCGGCCGGCGCGGCCATGCAGGCGCATGTTGCCGGATCAGCTGCCCTGCTACACGGCTTTTTGGACTAGATTCTGAGTGCGTGAGCTGTGGACGGGTGCTGCCGCACGCGAGCGGTCAGTGACCGATGGGCGCGCGGTTCAGCCTGCTCGGTGACGTCGAGGTTCATCTCGACGGCCGGCCGCTCGATGCCGGGCATGCACGTCAGCGCTGCGTCCTGGCCGCGCTTCTGGTCGATGTCAACCGTTCGGTGTCGGTAGATCAACTCCTGGACCGGGTGTGGGCCGATGCCCCGCCCCGTCGGGCCCGCAATGCGTTGGCGGGCTATGTCTCCCGGCTGCGCGGCCTGCTCGCCGGAGTGGACGGTGTCAGCATCGGGCGTGGCCCCGGTGGCTACCAGCTCAGCACCGATCCGCTGTCCATCGACGTGCACCTGTTCCGGCAGCTGGCCTCATCCGCCCGCTCGACAGACGATCCGGTCGCGGCCACCAGTCTGTTCGACGAAGCACTGGCGCTGTGGCGCGGCGAGCCGTTCGCCGCGCTGGACACCCCGTGGATCCTCGATGTTCGGGGTTCCCTTGAGGTGGAACGGCTTTCGGTCGTCCTCGACCGCAACGACGCGGCCCTGCGCGCGGGCCGGCATCACGAGCTTCTCGGCGAGTTGGTCACCGCGCTCGCGGCCCATCCGCTGGATGAGCGGCTGGCCGGTCAGCTGATGCTGGCCCAGTACCGCAGTGGCCGGCAGGCAGAGGCTCTCGACACCTACCGTCGGATGCGAGACCGGCTCGTTGAGGAACTGGGCGTCGATCCGGGCCCGTCGTTGCGTGCGGTCCACCAGACGATCCTCGACGGCGACGAGGGAGCCAGAGTCGAGGTGCCTGCGCAGCCGGTGAGGACTCGCCCGCATGCCGGTCTGCCGCGGCGGGCGACCAGTTTCGTCGGTCGCGAGCAGGAGGTGGTCGCCGCCGGAAAGGCGCTGCAGGAAGGCCCGCTGGTCACGTTGACCGGGGTCGGTGGCGTCGGCAAGACGCGGCTTGCACTGGAGGCCGCGGGCCGCGACGAACATCGGTTCGCCGACGGGGTGTGGCTGTGCGAACTTGCCCCGGTCGAAGACGGCGTGGCGGTGGGTCACGCGGTGGCCGCCGCCCTGACCCTGCAGCAGCGCCAGGGGCTGAGCATCGACGAGACGCTGATCGAATACCTGCGAGCTCGCGAAGTGCTGCTGCTGATCGACAACTGCGAACACGTCCTCGACGATGCCGCGAGGCTGATCGACCAGATCGTTCGCCACTGTCCGCGGGTGTCACTGCTGGTCACCAGCCGTGAGCCGCTCGGCATCGAGGGGGAGCGCATCGTCGCGGTCCCGCCGCTGGGTGTGGACGAGGCCACCGAGCTGTTCGTCGACCGGGCCCGGGCGGGCCGCCCGGATTTCGATCCCGACCGCGAGCCGGTCGGCGCCGTCGCCGAGATCTGCCGCCGCCTCGATGGGCTGCCGTTGGCCATCGAATTGGCCGCGGCGCGAATGCGCGCGATGTCCAGCCTCGACGTCGCCCGCCGGCTGGACCGGCTGCGGTTGCTCAGCGGCGGTGTGCGCAGTGCCCATCCCCGCCATCAGAGCCTGGCCGCGACGATCGATTGGTCCTACCGCTTGCTCGCCGACGAGGAGCAGGCGCTGTTCGCTCAGCTGTCTGTGTTCGTGGGCGGCTTCGATCTCGCTGCGGCACACGGGGTATGTGCTCCTGACGGTGCCACCGAGGACGACACCCTGGACCTGCTCAGCGGGTTGGTCGACAAGTCGATGGTCGTGGTGCGATCCGGGCCGGAGTCTGCTCGCTTCACCGTGCTGGAGATGCTCAGGGCGTTCGGTCGAGACAAGCTGCGGGAGAACGGGATCGCGGAGTCTTGCGCTACCAGGCATTCGCAGTATTTCACCGGCTTGGCCGAGAATGCGGCGGCGGGTATGCACACCCCTGATGAAAGGACTTGGGCCGAAAGGATATTGCCCGACTACGACAACCTGCGGGCGGGATTCGAGTGCGCGATGGCCGATGGCGATGTCGACCGGGCACTGCGGTTGGTGACGTCGCTGCCCGAGCCGGTGTTCCTGCGCATCGGTTACGAACCCGCACTGTGGGCCGAGCGGGTGTTGGGCGTCGCGCCGCCGGAGCACCCGCTGGTTCCCGCCGCCGCGGGATTCGCGGCGCGGGGAGCGTGGATTCGGGCCGATCATGCTGCCGCGCGCGCATGGGCGAGTCATGTCGCGGGCCGGGTGCCCGGCCGAGGCAATGGCCGCATCGCCTATCCCGGTGACGTGCTCGCTGATGTGGCTCTCTACGAGGGCGACCCCGAGACTGCGTTTCGCCATTACGAGGCCGAGGTCATCCGGGCGCGGAGCGAGAATGACCCGATCCGCTTGGTGTGGACGCTGTTCTACATGGCGATCTGCTATGCCGCACTGCGTAACCCGGACGGCGGCCTTCACGCGGCCGAGGAAGCCTGCGTCGTTGCCGACGGTACGGCGAATCCGACCGCCCGGTCGATGGCGGACTATGCAATGGGATTGGTGCTCAAGAAGTCTCAGCCGGATCGGGCACTGGCACTCTTCGACGAGGCGGCCGAGCTGGCGGCGTCGGCACACAACTTCTGGTGGCACGGCATCGCCTTGATGGAAGCGGCGTCTACCCGTGCCGTCCATGGCGATCCCCACACGGCGGCAGGCGATTTCGTCGCCGTGCTCGATCACTGGGACAGGGTGGGGGACTGGAGCCAGCAGTGGCTGAACTTGCGCTATGTGACCCGCCTGCTGGTTCGCCTCGGTGCCGACGAGGACGCCGCCGTGCTGCACCGAGCACTCGTGGAAGCGGGCAAGCCCTCACCGTTGAGTCAGACTCAGATCGTCAAGCTCGGCACGGGTCTGGGTGTGCCGCGAACCGACGCGCTGACCGGCGCGGACGCCGTGGCGCGTGCCCGGGCCAGCCTGCGCCGCCTTAGCTCCTGACCTGCGGATTTCACGATTGTTTCATCATTGTTGAAACGCCCGCGCGCATCGTCGTCGCATGACCGAATGCATCGGATTCGTCGGAGCGCTCGCGGTGGCCCTGGGGGTCGGGACCGCGCCACTCATCACGCACAGCACACCGTCAAGCACACCGCCCCGCGTCGAAGTCGCGGTCCAACTGGCGTCCGACTCCGAGCCGCTCATCGTCTACCCGACTACCGTGCCGCGCATCGCAGCTCCGACTGGAGACGCCGAAAAGGTTGCGGCACCGGTAGTCCGGGTGATGACAGTGACGCCCGGTGTCCGCCCGATCATCGGCCCCGGCGGATGGCTGATCGGCAATGGTGTCGAGCCGGGTCAGGACGGCGGGCTGCTGATCGGCAATGGTGCGGACGGTGCGTCCGGCCAGGACGGCGGCAATGGCGGCCTGCTGTTCGGTAACGGTGGCCGCGGTGGCGATGCGCTGCCCGGCAAGGCCGGTGGAAACGGCGGCGACGCAGGGATATTCGGCAACGGCGGCGCCGGTGGTATCGGCGGTGACATGGTGAAGAACTCACCCGACGAGGCCCGCGCTGGTGACGGCGGCAGGGGCGGCAACGCCGGCTTGTTCGGAACCGGTGGCGCAGGAGGTGCCGGAGGCAATGCTGCGAACCTCTTGACCGGCGACGCCTACGCAGGCAACGGCGGCAAGGGTGGCAACGCGGGCTGGTTGCGTGGTGATGCCGGTGCCGGCGGCGCAGGCGGTGGCGCGGGGGCTGCCGAAAACCTGGCCTATGGCGGCCTCGGCGGTGACGGCGGCGACGGTGGGCTGCGAGGCAACGGCGGTGCCGGAGGCGCGGGCGGCATCGGCTCCAGCTTCGGACCCGCGACCGGCGGACTGGGCGGCTCCGGCGGCGCGGGTGGGACGTTCACCGGCAACGGCGGCGATGGGGGCGCGGGTGGTCTCGCGTTCAGCCGGCAGAAGAGCGCGTTTGGTGGATCCGGTGGCTACGGCGGCAACAGCGGAGCCTTCGGCAACGGCGGCGCCGGCGGCGCAGGCGGTGAAGGCCGGTCCGAAGACGGGAGCGCCTTCGGTGGTTCGGGCCGCGACGGCGGCGACGCCGGTATCAACGGGGCGGGCGGCAAGGGCGGCGACGCGGGAATCGCGGTCGGGGGCAAGGGGGATGCGACCGCGGGCCACGGCGGCAATGGCGGCGACGGAGGCGTGATCGCAGGAACCGGCGGAAACGGCGGGTCAGGCGGCGTGGCCGACATCGTCAACGGCGCCGCCAAGGGCGGCAACGGCGGCGTCGGCGGTGCGAGCGGTCCGGGGCGCAAGGGCGGTAACGGCGGTAACGCGGGTAACGGCAATGCCAACACCGGCAGCGGTTATGGCGGTAACGGCGGGCCGGGCGGAGCCGGCACGCCTGGCGGTGACGGCGGCACCGGCGGGACCGGCAGCACCCGCAACGGCAGCAATGGGCCAAATGGCCGGAATCGGTAGACAAGGAGATTGGAATATGAGTACTACACAGCAGCAAGACAATTCAACCGACCGCACACTCAAGGCGAAGCATCGGGCGCTGTGGGCCTCCGGTGACTATCCGGCCGTCGCCGCGGAGTTGATTCCGGCACTGGGACCCGAACTGGTGACGGCCGCCGGGATTCGACCCGGACAGTTGGTACTGGATGTGGCCGCGGGCTCCGGCAATGCCGCGATCCCGGCCGCCGCGGTGGGTGCAACCGTCACCGCCAGTGACCTGACCCCCGAGTTGTTCGACGCCGGGCGGCGGATCGCTACCGACCGCCGTGTCGAGCTCGAATGGGTGGAGGCCGATGCCGAGGCACTTCCGTTCGCCGACAACGGTTTCGACGTGGTGATGTCATGCCTAGGCGCGATGTTCGCACCGCACCACCAGGCCACCGCCGACGAGCTGGTGCGGGTCTGCCGGCCGGGCGGGACGATTGCGATGATCAACTGGACGCCCCAGGGATTCATCGGCCAGCTGTTCGCGACGATGAAGCCGTACGCGGCACCACTGCCACCGGGAGCTCAGCCGGCACCGTTGTGGGGCACCGAGGACCACGTGCGAGAGTTGTTCGGCGACAACGTCGTCGATCTGACGTTCCGGCGGCAGACGATCCGCATCGACCAGAGCCCGAGTCCCATCGAGTTCCGCGAATACTGGAAACGCAACTACGGTCCCACCATTGCCGTCTACGCGTTCAACCAGGACCGGCCAGAGCAAGTGGCAAATCTGGATCGGGATTTCCTGGCATTCCTCGAAACCTGGGACCAGTCAACCGATCCGGGGCGCACGAGCTACGACGCGGAGTACCTGCTCGTTACTGCGACCAAGCCGGCCTAGACCTAGAGGAGCCAATCAATGACCGTTATGCAGAAGATCGCAATGACTGCCTTCGTGACGACCGGCGTATACGTCGGGGTCGCCACCGCCCTTGCCGGTGAGGCCTCGGCCGCACCTGTGATCCCCACGCCACACGTCGTGAGTTCGACGTCGGCCACGCCGCCGCGTCTGTTCGCGGCGACCAGCGGGCCTGCATCGTTTACTCCCGGCCCCATGCTCGCCGGCCTCGCGGGCCGTCCGATCATCGGCCCGGGCGGCTGGCTGATCGGAAACGGGGTCGAGCCGGGCCAGAACGGTGGCCTGTTGATCGGTAACGGCGCAGACGGTGGCCCAGGTCAGAACGGGGGCAACGGCGGCCTGTTGTTCGGCAACGGCGGCAACGGCGGTGACGGCGTCGGAGGGCAGGCGGGGGGCAACGGCGGTCACGCCGGTCTGTTCGGCGACGGCGGTGACGGCGGTGACGGTGGCGACTCCGCAAGCAACGGTTCGTCGACCGGCGGAAAGGGCGGCAACGGCGGTAACGGCGGGATTGCGTCGGGAAACGGTGGTGTTGGTGGCGACGGCGGTGACGGGTCCAACACCGTCGGGGGAGCCACCGGCGGGGCAGGCGGCCACGGTGGCCACGCGACGATCGCCGGTTCCGGCGGCAGCGGTGGTAAGGGCGGCAGCGCAGTGACCGGCACCGGCACGTCCACCGGCGGTCGCGGGGGTAATGGCGGTCGCGGCGGTGTCACCGGTAAAGGTGGCGACGCCGGCAACGGCGGCAACGGCACGTCAACAGTCGGTACGGCCAAGGGCGGCGCCGGCGGCAATGGCGGCAACAGCGGCGTCGCCACCCGGGGCGGCAAGGGTGGTTCGGGTGGTCTCGGCAACACCAGCACGGGCACCGGTGCCGGTGGCAATGGCGGTAGGGGTGGCCACGGCGGGCTCGGAGCTCCCGGCGGTAGCGGTGGTACCGGCGGCCAAGGCAGCAGCACCAACGGCAGCAATGGCGCTGACGGGTAGAGCTCAGCCCACCTGATCGTCGCGGTGCGCGGCGGTGATCAGATCCTCACGGGCGCGTGCCACCCGGGAGCGGATCGTGCCGACCGGGCAGCCGCACACCTCGGCCGCCTCGGCGTAGGACAGGCCCAGCACCTGGGTCAGCATCAGCGCATCGCGGCGGTCGGTGTCCAGGCCGTCGAGCAGCATCCTGATCTCGATGATGTCCTCGAACCGGGCCGCGCTGGGCCGGGTGTCGAGCATCTGATCCAGGTCGATCGCCGACGCGGTGCGCGGGCGGGCTTGGTTGCGGCGGATCTGGTCGACCACCACCCGGCGGGCGATCGACATCAGCCAGGTCCGTGCCGAGGACCGGCCGGAGAACCGGGGCAGGGCGCCCAGCGCCCGCAGAAAGGTCTCCTGCGTCAGGTCGTCGGCGTAACCGGGATCACCCAGGAATGCGACCGTGCGCCAGACATCGCGTTGCGTGGCTTTGATGAACGCGTCGAGTGCGGCCGAATCGCCCCGCCCGGCAGCCAGGGCGAGCACCGTCACCTGGTCGTCGTCGCGTTCACCCACGGTCAGTGAGACTAGGGGATCACCGCGCCCGGCACATCTGGGGCCCGGTCGCGTGAGCGTATTTTGGGTGGCCGGGAACCCGACAGCCTCGGGAGCCGACTCTTTTCCGGGGCACCACTGAGCCAAGGAGGGCGATGACGACGGCATCCGTCGTGGGCGGTCCGACCGCCGACGTCGCGCACCGCGTCGAACTCGACGTCTCGGGCATGTCCTGCGCGGCGTGCGCCGCCCGGGTTGAAACCAAGCTCAACAAACTCGACGGCGTCCGCGCCTCGGTCAACTTCGCCACCCGTGTGGCCAGCGTCGACGCGCCCGAATCGATGCCTGTCGAGGATTTGTGCGCGGTGATCCGCAAGGCCGGCTACGACGCCGCCCCGCGCTCGGCATCGCCGACCGAGCCCGCCGATCCCGACGATCGTCTGGCCCGCAATCTGCTGCTCCGGCTGGCGGTTGCCGCGGTGTTGTTCGTGCCGCTGGCCGACCTGTCGGTGATGTTCGCCGTCGTCCCGAGCACCCGGTTCACCGGTTGGGAATGGGCCTTGACGGCCCTGGCCGCGCCGATCGTCACCTGGGCGGCCTGGCCGTTCCACCGGGTGGCCCTGCGCAACGCCCGCCACGGCACCGCATCCATGGAGACGCTGATCTCGGTCGGCGTGACCGCGGCCACCGTGTGGTCGCTCTACACGATCTTCTTCGGACACCACGACCGGACGGTCGACGGCATCTGGCAGGCCGTGACGGGCAGCGACGCCATCTATCTCGAAGTGGCCGCGGGCGTGACAGTGTTCATCCTGGCCGGCCGGTATTTCGAGGCCAGGGCGAAGTCGCGGGCGGGTAGCGCCCTGCGTGCCCTGGCAGCGCTGAGCGCCAAGAACGTGTCGGTGCTGCTGGCCGACGGCACCGAGATGGTGCTGCCCGCCGACGAGCTCAAGGAGCAGCAGCGGTTCGTCGTGCGCCCCGGTGAGACGATCGCGGCCGACGGTTTGGTGGTCGACGGCAGCGCCGCGATCGACATGAGCGCGATGACCGGCGAAGCCAAGCCGGCGCGCGCCCATCCGGGTGGCCCGGTGATCGGCGGGACGGTGGTGCTCGACGGGCGCCTGATCGTGGAGGCCGCCGCGGTCGGTGCCGACACCCAGTTCGCCGGCATGGTGCGCCTCGTCGAGGAAGCACAAGCCCAGAAGGCCGACGCCCAGCGACTGGCTGACCGGATCGCCGGGGTGTTCGTGCCCGCGGTGTTCGTGATCGCCGCGCTCACCGCGGCCGGGTGGCTGCTGGCCGGGGCCGACGCCGACCGGGTGTTCTCCGCGGCGCTGGCCGTGCTGGTGATCGCCTGTCCGTGCGCCTTGGGGCTGGCGACGCCGACCGCGATGATGGTGGCCTCCGGGCGCGGCGCGCAGCTGGGCATCTTCCTCAAGGGCTACCGCGCGCTGGAAGCCATCCGCGCGGTGGACACCGTGGTGTTCGACAAGACCGGCACCCTGACGACGGGGCACCTGGCGGTCACCGAGGTGACCGCCGTCGACGGCTGGCAGCGTGCCGAGATCTTGGCGCTGGCCGCCGCCGTCGAGGTGGCGTCCGAACACGCGGTTGCCGTCGCGATCGCCACCGCCACCGAGGAACGCCGCCCGGTCGAGGACTTCCGTTCCCACGCCGGCCGTGGCGTGACGGGCACGGTATCCGGCCACCGGGTCGTGATCGGGCGGCCGTCCTGGGCTGCCGGCCAGGCTTTGGTGCCCGAGTCGCTGCAGACCGCCCGTCGTAGCGGTGAATCCCGCGGCGAGACAGTCGTTTTCGTCACCATCGGCGACGAGGTCTGCGGCGCGATCGCGGTGGCCGACGCCGTCAAAGACTCCGCCGCCGATGCCGTGGCGGCGCTGCACAACCGGGGATTGCGCACCGTGCTGCTCACCGGAGACAACGCCGCTGCCGCCGGTGCGGTGGCCGCTCAGGTCGGCATCGACGAGGTCATCGCCGAGGTGCTGCCCGAAGGCAAAGTCGACGTCATCGAGCAGCTGCGCGAGCAGGGCCGGGTGGTCGCGATGGTCGGTGACGGCATCAACGACGGCCCCGCACTGGCATCGGCGGATCTCGGCCTGGCCATCGGGCGCGGCACCGACGTCGCGATCGGCGCGGCCGACATCATCCTGGTGCGCGACGATCTCGCGATCGTCCCGCAGGCACTCGACTTGGCCAAGGCCACCATGCGCACGATCAGGACCAATCTGTTCTGGGCGTTCGGCTACAACGTCGCGGCCATCCCGATCGCCGCTGCCGGTCTGCTCAATCCGCTCATCGCGGGTGCGGCGATGGCTTTCTCGTCGTTCTTCGTCGTCTCGAACAGCTTGCGGCTGCGCACCTTTGACGCCCGCAGGCGCTAGTCACCGAAAGGTAGATCCGATGTCCCAGCAGACCTTCATGGTCACCGGCCTGCATTGCCAGAGCTGCGTGCGCGTGGTGAGCGGCGCGCTCACCGCGCTGCCCGCGGTCAGTGGGGTGGAGGTCGACCTCGATGCGCAGGGTGCGTCGACCGTGCGGGTCGACACCGCCGCCGATCTCAGCGTCGAGCAGGTCCGGGCCGCACTGGCCGACGAGGGTGACTACAGCGTCGTCGGCTGACATGCTGAGCGCCCCAATTTCTTTCGAGTTCCTGCGCGGCGCAGTGCAAATCGAGCAGACGACCCACGGCCTGCTGCCACACCGGCTCCCCGAATGGGCGCGGGCACAATGCGCCGACCCCCAGCTGGCGATGGCCGAATCCCAGCCTGCCGGTTGCCGATTGGTGTTTCACACCCGGTCCACCGAGATCGAACTGGACGCGTTGCGCACCCGGCCCGCCTACGTGGGCATGCCGATGCGACCCGACGGCACCTACGACCTGCTCGTCGACGGCGAGCTGACGGCGCGGGCCAGCCTCACCGGCGGCAACGTCCTGATGAAGGATGCCGCTGCCGGGACGGAGGAACTCCTGCCCGGTGCTCCCGGCACAATTCGATTCGCCGGCCTGCCCGACAGGCGCAAGTCCGTCGAGATCTGGTTGCCCCACAACGAAATCACCGAACTGATCGCGCTGCGCAGTGACCAGCCGTTGGAGCCGAGCCCGATCACCCGGCCGGTGTGGCTGCATCACGGCAGCTCGATCAGCCACGGTTCGAACGCTGCACACCCGACCGGAACCTGGCCCGCGGTGGCCGCCGCGGCCGGCGGCGTCGAGCTGATCAACCTCGGGATGGGTGGGTCGGCGCTGCTGGACCCGTTCGTCGCCCGCACCATGCGCGACATCCCCGCCGATCTGATCAGCCTCAAGATCGGCATCAACATCGTCAACGCGGACCTGATGCGCCTGCGCGCGTTCGGCCCCGCGGTCCACGGCTTCCTCGACACCATCCGCGACGGGCACCCCGACACGCCGATCATCGTCGTCTCCGCGGTGCACTGTCCGATCCACGAGGACACGCCCGGACCGCTGGTTCCCGACTTCAGTGGGGGAGTGATGGCCTTCATGGCCACCGGGGACCCGGCCGAGGTGCGGGCGGGCAAGCTCACCCTGCGGGTGATTCGCGACGAGCTCGCCCGCATCGTCACCCAGCGGGCGGCCACCGATCCGAACCTGCGCTATGTCAACGGCCTGGACCTCTACGGTCCCGCGGACTTCGCCGAATTCCCGCTGGCCGACCGGCTGCATCCCGGTCCGCAGGCCCACGAGCTCATCGGCCAGCGCTTCGCCGCGGTGATCCGCGAGGCCGTCTTGGGCTGATTACGGCCGGGCAATATCAACTACTTGTTATTCTGCTGGGGCAGCCTTACCGTCGATCGTCTACGAGTCGAAGGAGCAGACGTTGCCTCGCTTCCCCAAGCCGGCCGAAGGCAGTTGGACCGAGCACTACCCCGAACTGGGTACCGCGCCGGTCTCCTACGAGGATTCCATCAGCCCGGAATTCTACGAACTGGAACGCAATGCGGTCTTCAAGCGGGCCTGGCTGAATGTCGGCCGGGTGGAACAGATTCCGCGTACCGGGAACTACTTCACCAAGGAACTCAAGGTCGTCAACACCTCGATCATCGTGGTGCGCAACCGCGACGGCAAGGTGAACGCCTTCCACAACATCTGCAGGCACCGCGGCAACAAGCTGGTCTGGGACGACGATCCGCGGGCCGAAAGCTCAGGAACCTGCCGTCAATTCGTGTGCAAGTACCACGCCTGGCGCTATGACCTGGACGGCAACCTCACCTTCGTCCAGCAGGAGGAGGAGTTCTTCGACCTGGACAAGAACCGCTACGGGTTGGTCCCGGTGCATTGCGACGTCTGGGAAGGCTTCATCTTCGTCAACTTCGCTCCCGAACCCGAGCAGTCGCTGCGCGAGTTCCTCGGACCGATGGTCACCGGCCTGGAGGGGTATCCGTTCGGCGAACTGACTCAACGCTGGTATTACCGCTCCGAGGTCAAAGCGAACTGGAAGCTGTACCTGGATGCGTTCCAGGAGTTCTATCACGCACCGGTTTTGCACGCGAACCAGTCGCCGACCAAGTATTCGAAGGCCGCGGCGGAAGCCGGGTTCGAGGCGCCGCACTACCAGCTCGACGGGCCGCACCGGCTGGTCAGCACCTCAGGTGTGCGGGTCTGGGAGATGGACGCCGAGATGCGCAAGCCGATCGAAGACATCTGCCGCAGTGGACTTTTCGGCCCCTGGGACGGACCCGACCTCGGCGAGATGCCCATAGGGCTCAACCCCGCCAAGTGTGAGCCGTGGGGGCTGGACTCGTTTCAGCTCTTCCCTAACTTCGTCATCCTGATCTGGGGTATGGGGTGGTACCTGACCTACCACTATTGGCCGACCTCGCATAACACCCACATCTTCGAGGGGTCGGCGTACTTCCCGCCGCCCCGCACTCCCCGCGAACGCATCGCGCAGGAACTGGCGGCGGCGTCGTTCAAGGAATACGGCCTGCAGGACGCCAACACCCTGGAGGCCACCCAGATGATGGTGGAGTCGGGCTACGTCGACCGGTTCCCGCTCAACGACCAGGAGGTGCTGTTGCGCCACCTGCACAAGGAGACCGCGAACTGGGTCGAGGATTACCAGAGCAAGAAAGCCGGGGTGTGACCCGATGCCCATGTTGCCAACGGAATTCGCCGATCTCGAAGAGTTCACCGACTGGTGCCTGCCCACCGAGACGCAGCGCTATGACAAACGGCTGGCCAGCACGATGACCGAGATGCAAGCGTT
The DNA here is from genome assembly GCA_004362315.1 of Mycobacterium sp. BK086. Lineage (GTDB taxonomy): Bacteria > Actinomycetota > Actinomycetes > Mycobacteriales > Mycobacteriaceae > Mycobacterium. The sequence goes on along the minus strand of SNWL01000003.1, from coordinate 786,308 downwards.
CTACGACGCCATCACCCCACGTGCCGAAGAGGCAATCGCGTTCTGCGACAAGTTCTCTCTGGACGACCTGCCCGAGGACGTGCTGAACCTGATGCGGCTGCTGTACTCGATGATCATCGTGTCGTTCCCGGTGGAGTGCTGGAAACAGCCGAAGGTTCCCGACACCGGCTCCGTCAGCCTCGACTGCGTCTCCGAACCGGTGCCATGACCGTTGTTCTGAAGGCCGCACGCTGGGCCGATATCGAGGCCGGACAGGTCCGGTCGCCCGCGGTGGTCGTCGTCGACGGGGACCGCATCACCGCGGTGAATCCGGCTGAACCACTGCCGGATTCGGCTACTTTCATCGATCTCGGCGACGTCACTCTGCTGCCGGGCCTGATGGACATGGAACTCAACCTGCTCATCGGCGGACCGGGCGGCCCCGACGGGCTACCCAGCCCCATGCACGGGGTGCAGGACGATCCCGCCTACCGGACGCTGCGGGGAGCAGTGAACGCGCGCACCACGCTGGAGGCCGGGTTCACCACGGTCCGCAACCTCGGCCTGATGGTCAAGACCGGCGGCTATCTCCTCGACGTCGCGCTGCAACGCGCGATCGAGGCGGGCTGGCACATCGGGCCGCGGATCTATCCGGCCGGGCATGCGGTGACACCCTATGGCGGACATCTGGATCCGACGGTGTTCCAGCGCCTGGCGCCGGGCATCATGCCGCTGAGCGTGGCCGAGGGCATCGCCAACGGGGTGCCCGATGTGCAGGCCTGTGTGCGGTATCAGATCCGGCACGGCGCCAAGCTGATCAAGGTGTCGGCGTCCGGTGGCGTGATGTCGCACAGCACCTCGCCGGGTTCGCAACAGTTCTCCGACGCCGAGTTCGTTGCGATCGCCGACGAGGCCCACCGGGCCGGTCTTCGTGTTGCCGCACATGCGGTGGGGGACAGCGCGATCCAGGCCTGCATCCGCGCCGGTATCGACTGCATCGAACACGGCTTCCTAGCCTCCGACGAGACCATTCAGATGATGGTCGACCACGGCACCTTCCTGGTCTCCACCACCTATCTGACCGAGGCGATGGCCGTCGACCGGATCGCTCCGGAACTGCGCCGCAAGGCCGAAGAGGTGTTCCCCAAGGCCAAGGCCATGCTGCCCAAGGCGATCGCGGCGGGGGTGAAGATCGCGTGCGGCAGCGACGCCCCGGCGATCCCGCACGGCCAGCAGGCCAAGGAGATCTGCGCGCTGGTGGATCGGGGCATGACTCCGATGCAAGCGCTGCGCGCCGCCACGATCACCAGTGCCGACCTGATCGACGAAGCCGACGATCTCGGGCGCCTGGCTCCGGGCTTCCTTGCCGATATCATCGCCGTACCCGGAGATCCCTCCACGGACATCACGACGACCCTGGACGTGCGATTCGTCATGAAGGGCGGCGAGATCTACAAACAGGCGGCAGCGGTATGAAGAACGGGCACGAGAACCTCCTCTGGCTGCTCAAGCAGGCTTTTCACTACTCCGGACATACGGTCAACGAGGCGATGAGCAAGCACGGTGTGACCAGTGCCCAGACCGGTCTGCTGCGCCAGCTCGCCGATGAACCCGGATTGTCCGGAGCCGAGCTGGGCCGCCGGTTGCTGATCAGCCCGCAGGGTGCGCAACTGGCGTTGGCCACGCTGGAGAAAAACGGCCTCATCGAACGCAAACCCGACCCGGAACACGGCCGCATCCAGCGCGCCTACCTCACCGAAAAGGGCCGGCGCACGGTCGTCGCGGCCAATGCCGACGCCGTGATCGCCCACGACGAGCTGTTCTCGGTGCTGACCGCCGAGGAGCGAAAGACGTTGGCCGAGTTGCTGATCCGGATCGTTGTACAGGGCCACGGGGAGGTCTCGTTCACCCTGCACCCGGACGCCGACTGACAAATATGGCAAGTGCTTGATACTAATGACAAGTACTTGATATTGTTGCCCGCGATGGGAACGACAAACAGCACCGACGGAGTCGTCCGGCTCCGGATTTCCGATGTGCAGTCCGAGACCGCCGATTGTGTCTCGCTGGCCTTCGACGTGCCTTCGGACCATCAGGATCGCTTCCGCTACGCGGCCGGCCAGTACCTGACGTTGCGGGTGACGGTCGCGGGCGTCGAGCACCGGCGCTGCTATTCGATGTCGTCGTCGCCGGTGCTGGCCGAACCCCTCCGGATCACCGTCAAGCGCGACCCGGGCGGGGTGGTGTCGAACTGGATCAACGACACTGTCGTCGCCGGGGCCGAGATCCACGCCGAAGCGCCGCAAGGCCGATTCGTGTTGGACTCGTCGGGACGCGACATCGTGGCATTCGCGGGTGGCAGTGGCATCACGCCGGTGTTCTCGCTGATCCGCACGGCGCTGGCCAGCACTCCGCGGCGGGTTCGGCTGTTCTATGCCAACCGCAGCGCGGATTCGGTGATCTTCGACGAGCCGTTGCGCCGGCTGGTCGAGGACTACGGCGATCGTGTCACGGTGCACCATCACCTCGACAGCGATCGTGGTGTGGTCACCGCCGAGACCCTCGAGCAGTTCCTCGCCGGCGGGAACGCCGAGTATTTCGTTTGCGGCCCAACACCATTCATGGACGCCGTGCAGGCCACTCTCCACCAGTCCGCAGTGCCGTCCGACCGGGTGCACCTCGAGCGGTTCGTGGCCGTCACACCCGATCCGGTGCCCACCGGGGCGGAGGTCACCGAAGAGGTGATCATCGAACTCGACCGGCGGACCACCACAACGCAGTACCGGGCCGGCAACACGTTGTTGCAGACGGCCCGGATGGCCGGCCTGAAGGCGCCCTCGTCCTGCGAAACCGGCTCGTGCGGAACGTGTATCGCGCAGCTGACCGACGGCGCGGCGCGCATGCTCAACAACAATGCGCTCACCGACGACGAAGTGGCCGACGGCCTGGTGCTGACCTGCCAGGCGCTGCCCACCACCAAGACCGTTCGGATCATCTATGAGTAGCAGGCGGGAGTCGGCGATGGGTCGGGTGGCGGTGGTGACCGGCGGCGGATCCGGTATGGGTGAGGCGACGTGCCACGAGCTGGGCCGCCGGGGCCATCAGGTCGCCGTCCTCGACCTCAATGAGGCTGCGGCCCAACGGGTCGCCGACGACCTGCGTGCCGAGGGGGCGACGGCGATCGGGGTCGGCGCCGACGTGACCGACCGGCCGGCGATGGAGGACGCTTTCGCCAAGGTCCGTTCCGAGCTCGGGCCGACGACGATCCTCGTCACCAGCGCCGGACTGTTCGGCTATTCGCCGTTCGACGAACTGACCATCGAGGCGTGGGACAGGGTGATCGCCGTCAACCTGACCGGGACGTTTCACGCCTGCCAGCTGGCGCTGCCCGACATGGTGGCCGCGGGCTGGGGCCGCATCGTGATGATCTCCTCGTCGAGTGCCCAGCGCGGTTCGCCGGTGATGGCGCACTATGCCGCGGCCAAGGGCGGGGTGTTGAGCCTGACCAAATCGCTGGCCCGTGAGTACGCCGCGCGGGGCATCACGGTCAACAACATTCCGCCATCGGGTATCGAAACGCCCATGCAGCACGAGCAGCAGGCTGCCGGAATCCTGCCGCCCAACGAAACGATCGCCAGCCATATCCCGGTGGGGCACTTGGGTACCGGCGACGATATCGCCGCTGCCGTCGGCTTCCTCACCTCCAACGAGGCCGGTTTCATCACAGGTCAGGTCATCGGCGTCAACGGCGGCTCAGTCATCTAGTCAGCTCCACATCAGCAGGAGGTTCCCATGGCAGTCACCTGGCCCAAGCCCCCGGAGGGCAGCTGGACCGAGCACTACCCCGAGCTGGGCACCGGCCCGATCTCGTTCCGGGACTCCACCTCGCCGGAGTTCTACAAGCTCGAAGGCGAGGCCATCTTCAAGCGGGCCTGGCTCAATATCGGCCGGGTCGAGGAACTGCCCCGGGTGGGAAGCTATTTCACCAAGGAGATCGAGGTCGCCCGGGCCTCGGTCATCGTGGTCAAAGGCAAGGACGAGACGATTCGGGCCTTCCACAACATCTGCCGCCATCGCGGAAACAAGCTGATGTGGAACGACTTTCCCACCGAAGAGGTCCGCGGGAACTGCCGGCAGTTCACCTGTAAGTACCACGGCTGGCGCTACGGCCTGGACGGGACACTGAACTTCGTCCAGCAGGAGTCGGAGTTCTTCGACTTCGACCATGCCGACTTCGGGCTCAGTCCGGTGCACTGCGACATATGGAGCGGGTTCATCTTCATCAACCTCGACCGTGAACCCCGGCAGACATTGCGGGAATTCCTGGGGCCCATGGTGACTGCGCTCGACGGCTATCCGTTCGACAAGCTCACCGAACGCTACGAATGGGTGGCCGACAACAACAGCAACTGGAAGATCTTCGCCGACGCCTTTCAAGAGTATTACCACGTGCCATCCTTGCACCCGCAGCAGGTGCCGCCGGAGGTTCGAGTTCCGGGCGCCGGCTTCACGTGTGCCCACTTCCAGCTCGACGGGCCGCACCGGGTGGTGTCGACGGCGGGAACCCGGCGCTGGCTCCTGCCTGCCGAGTACATGTATCCGATTGAGCTCGCCACCCAGAGTGGTCTCGTTGGACCTTGGCGCACACCGGATATCGGCGAGCTGCCTGCCGGCCTGAATCCCGGCAACATCGAACCGTGGGGCATCTCGAACTTCCAGATCTTCCCCAACATCGAGATCCTGATCTACGGCGGCTGGTACCTGCTCTATCGTTACTGGCCGACATCGCACAACACCCACCGGTTCGAAGCCTTCACCTACTTCAGTCCGGCACGCACCGTCCGCGAGCGCATCGAGCACGAGGTTGCGTCGGTCGTGCTCAAGGAATTCGCCCTGCAGGACGCGGGCATGCTGGGTGGCACTCAGGCCGCTCTGGAAACCGGGGTGATCGACGAGTTCCCGCTCAACGATCAGGAGATCTTGGTCCGGCACCTGCACAAGGCTGTCGTCGACTGGGTTGAGGACTATCAGCGCGAAACCACTGGGGTAGGGGTGTAGGCATGTCAGAAGCGTTGTTGCCCAGTGCCTTTGCCGAACTCGAGGAGTTCGCCCCGATTTGGTGCCTGCCGACCGAGACGCAGCGGTGGGACCGGCGGGTGAACAGCACGATGGCCGAGATGGAGCAGTTCTACGCCGCGTTCTTCCCACGGCTGGAAGAGGCTATCGAGTACTGCGACAAGTTCTCGCTGGACGAGCTGCCGCAGGACGCGACCAACCTGCTGTACCTGATCTACTCGCTGATCATGGTGGCCATGTCGGTCGAGATCATGCACCAGCCCAGACCTGTCGACGCATGCGACGCCGTGATGACCCGTATCAGCGAACCGAGACCCTAGGCGGATGACGATGAGCCTGCTGACCATCACCAAACTAACCGACACGGTTGGCGCCGAGGTGACCGGCGTGAGTAGCGACCAACTCGGCACCGACAACGCCCTGGCCGCCGCCGTGCTGGAGGCCTTGGAGGACAACGGAGTTCTGGTGTTCCCGGCTCTGTTCCTGACGCCGGAAGCTCAGGTGGCGTTCTGCTCCCGGCTCGGCGAGGTGGACTACTCCTCGGACGGCCGGCACCCGGTCTCCGGGATCTACCCGATCACCATGGACAAGACCAAGAACGCCAGCGCCAACTACCTGCGGGCCGCGTTCCTGTGGCACATCGACGGCTGCACGCCGATGAACGACGAATGCCCGCAGATGGCGACGATCCTGTCGGCCAAGCAGGTGGCCGACGAGGGTGGGGAGACCGACTTCGCCAGCGCCTACACCGCATACGAGATGCTGAGCGACGACGACAAACAGCGCGTGGATTCACTGCGTGTGGTGCACTCCCTGGAGGCCTCACAGCGCAAGACCACGCCCGATCCGTCACCAGAAGACCTGGCCCGCTGGCGTTCTCGTCCCACCCACGAGAACCCACTGGTCTGGACGCATCGCAGCGGACGCAAGTCACTGGTGCTCGGGGCCTCCGCCGACTACATCGTCGGCATGGACGTCGAGGAAGGCCGGGCCGTTCTCGACGAACTACTGCAGAAGGCCACCGGCCCCGACAACGTCTACAGCCACACCTGGTCGGTCGGGGACACCGTCATCTGGGACAACCGCGGGGTGCTCCACCGCGCCGGGCAGTACGCCGACGACTCGGGCCGATTGATGTTGCGCACCACGGTCTTGGGTGACGAACCCATCGAGTGAATAGGGTTGTGTATCAACTACTTCGGTTGGCAGAGTATGGCAAGGCCGGTCGCGAGCCACCACCTTGATCTCAAGGCTCGTTGATGTGCTGCATCGACTCAGTCGCCCGCGCCCGGCCTGTCGTCGCCAACCTAACACATGTCCATCTGTTCAACCAGACTGATATTTTGGGTCAGCGGCGGTTCTTGGCCAGCTCGGCCAGCATCGCGTTATAGGCGTCGAGATCGTCGTCGTAGTGGGCGTCGGCGTGCCGATCGGTACGCGCTGCGGTCCGCCGGTCCTGGCGGGCCCACTGCACCACCAGCGCCACCACCACCACGATGATCGGCAGCTCGCTGGACCCCCAGGCGATCGCCCCGCCGAGATGCTGGTCGTCGGTCAAGCTGCTCAGCCACGGCAGGTGAAGGCTGCGATAGAACGAGCCGCCGAGCACCGAAGTCATGGTCATCGTGGCGATTCCGAAGAACGCGTGGAACGGCATCACCGCGAACAGCAGTCCCAGGCGGCCGATGAACGGGAGGCGCTTGGGGCCGGGATCGATTCCGATGATGCCCCAGAAGAACAGGTATCCGGTGATCAGGAAATGCAGGGACATGAACTCATGGCCCCAGTGGTAGCGCACCAGCGTGTCGAATATCGGCGTGAAGTACACGGCGTACAGAGAACCGACAAACAGCACGAAAGCCGTTGCGGGATGGGACAGGAAGCGCGACACCGGCGAATGCACCAGCCACAGCAGCCATTCCCTCGGTCCCGGCGGGTTCCCCGCGCCCGCGGTGGGTAATGCCCGCAAGGCCAGCGTGATCGGCGCACCCAGAACGAGGAAGACCGGGATGAACATGTTCAGCGCCATGTGCTCGCCCATGTGCACGCTGAACATCGCCGACCCGTAGGCGCGGACGCCCGATCCGGTGGTGAACAACAAGGCCGCACAACCGAACAGCCACGCCACCAGCCGACCGGGCGGCCAGCTGTCGCCCCGGCGCCGCAACCGGACCACCCCGACCACGTACGCACCGGCCAGCACCAGGGCCGCTATGCCGATCAAGACATCGAAGCGCCAGGCCGTCAGCAGCCGAAGAACATTCGGGGGATCAGGTAGCTGGTAGCCGAGGAACACATCCCACGCGGTGAAGCGGTGGGCCAGCAGTCGCGGTGCGGTCTGCACGGCCATGGCCGAAACGGCGGCAACGGCCACAATCGCGGCCGACGACGCGACCGCCGCGCGCTTCACGAGCATGCTGCCGAGCACTGCCACCCCGGCCAGCAGCCCCAGCCGTCCGTAGTCGGAGCCGGTCACCCCCGCCGGCGTGGCCAACAACACCAGCAGTGCCGCGCCGTACAGCAGCGCCACCCCGCCGGCGGCAACCTCGATCATCCGAACCCGCCGTCGCAGTTGGGCTTTCGGCGGGGCGATCGCGGCGCTGATCTGCACTCCCGCCAGCACCGCCAGGGCCAGCGCGAACACGATGACGGCACTGGTCCCGTAGTCGTGGTCGGGGCCCTGGCCGGCATTGCCGCTCACCGGCAGCGCGATCACCCCGATCAGCGTCGGGATCACCAGCACGGCATGCCACACCCAGCGCAGCGTGAGCCGCAACCCCACGGTGACCAAGGCAGCCACCGCTGCGACAACGACCCACCCACGCGCCATTTCCGAAGCGCCGAGCGCACTTCCGATACCGCCACCGCCGATCAGTCGGGTCAGCGGAACCCCGGCGGCGTTGGCGCATTGGATCAGCACCATCGCCAGAGCGCTCACCAACCACAGTGGCGCCAGGCGTTCGGCGAGCAGGTGCACGCGGAATGAGGCGGCGTCGAGCACCCCGCGATCGTCGGGCTCGGCGGTGACGACGACGAAGATCAGGGCGCCCAGGCAGATCGCGGCGGCCAGGGTGGCGGTGAAGTAGCCGACGATCTCGGCGATGCTGGTGGCCGCTCCCGGGTACGAATCGCCGTTCGCGGTGAAGCGCCGATCACCGGAGGCCGCGGCATAGCCGACCAGGGCGGCGACCATGACGAGGTAGCCGCCGAGGATCCATCGACCCGTCGGCCGGGGTGCTGCCTGGGTCGACTCCATCAGCGAGAGTCTACGACTGGCCGTCGTAGTCGAGTCGCCGCGGTGGGAACTTTCTGGTGCGATGGATCGACCAATGCTCAGGCGCGACCGAAGGGAGGAACAGACCGGTGATCGCTGATCTCGCGCTGCGATGGTTCGTCACCATCTTGTTCGTCCTTGCCGCAGTGGAGTGCCTGTATGCGCTCGTGGCCGGCAATCGGCGACCGGCGGCCATCGTCGGTCAGCTGCTGCACATCGTGATGGCGGTGGCGATGGCGGTGATGGCCTGGCCATGGGGTGCCGCGCTGCCGACCGTCGCTCCGATGGTGTTCTTCCTGCTGGCGACCGGCTGGTTCGTCGGCGTGACAGCAAGCCCGCTGGGCGCCGGCCACCGGATCGCCGGCTCGTACCACGCGCTGATGATGCTCGCGATGGCCTGGATGTACGCGGTGATGAACGGACGACTGCTGCCCGGCCAGGCGTCGTATGCGGGGGACGCCGTCGCCACCCCGGCCACTGGTCATGGCGGGCACGCGGGCATGAACATGCCGGGCATGGATATGTCGGGGCCGGACGCCACCGTCACCGACCACGGCGGCGGGTACCCGGCCTACATCGACACGGTCAATTGGGTGTGCACCGTGGGCTTCGCCGTCGCCACCGCCTACTGGCTCTACCGGTACCTGGCCGTGCGGATGAGCGGTGCGCCCGCCGACGCGGGCCAGCCACTCGGGATTCTGTGCCAGTCGATGATGGCCGCCGGTATGGCGATCATGTTCGGCGTGATGCTGTAGCGCCGAGATCGACGTTTTGTCGCGATCTACTCGAAGTTCTTGTGCGAAATGTCGGTTTGGGCGAGGGGAGTCAGGCAGCCGAGCCGTCGGTGGGGTAGAGGTGCCCGCGCCGACGGCCGCGAGAGGCGTTGTCGGGCAACACCACATCGGCGGTGACCGGCGCGGCATCCGACCGGGGCTGCGGCCCGGAACTTCCGGTGGTGCGCCAGACCAGCAGGGCCAGGATCGTGCCGGCCAGCACCGGCAGGTGCGACAGGACCCGGTCGAGGCTCACCGCGCCGGCCAGCGCGTCGCTGACGACATAGCCGGCGAGGATTCCGGTGAAGACTGTCAGCACGCCGGCCAGGCCGGCCGCCGCGGTCGGCCGCGCCGCGGCGACGACCATGATCACGCCCAAGGCCGCCGACCATGCCGTCGACTCGTTGAGCAGGTGACCGCCCATCATCGCGTGGTGGGCGGCCGCCGAGGTTCCGACATTGACACCGAAGGCCTGAGCACCCGCCAGCGCGACCTGCATCAGCCCGACGACGGCCAGCGTCGCGCGCAGCCAGGTGCGCGACGACGGGAACCGCCGTGTCGGCGCCGGCCGGTCACCGGGCGCGGCGACGGCCGCCACCTGCGACCGGCCGGCCAGTCGCCGCAGCTGCTGGGTCTGCTCGACGGCTTGGGCGTACCAGGCGCGGCAGGGGTCACAGGTGGCGAGATGCTCGTCGACCCGGGCCGCGGGAACGGGTTCGCGTTCGCCGTCGATCCGGGCTGACAACGCCTCCTGGGCGACATCGCAGTCCACGGTGCAATAGTCGCGTACGCGGCCCGGATTGTTCCAGCGTCCCGAGCTCAATGTCGGTCCTGGGCTAGATTCCTAGTCATGGACGGGCCGGGAGACGAGGGCAAGGTCGTGCTTGCCTCCTCCGCGCTGGCCGATGTCGACATCCACGGCTGGACCCAGCGCTTCGACCTGCTGTCCGACCCGCACCGGCTGGAGATCCTGCTCGGCCTGCACCGGGCGCCCGGTATCTGCGTCGGGGACCTCGCCGCGGCCGTCGGCCGCTCCGAAAACGCTGTCTCCCAGGCCCTGCGGGTGCTCCGTCAGCAGGGCTGGGTGACCTCGACGCGGGTGGGCCGGCAGGCCAGCTACCGCCTCGAGGACCACACCGTGCACGACCTTCTGCACTGGATCGGTGCCGCCCACACGGAGTGAGCTGGTCGGTTCATTCGAATATCTGTACAGGTAGACAGATGTCGCCTGCGCGCCTAGGGTTCGAGGCATGTCGAGCGTCCAGATCACGGCCATGCACATGAGTGACGGCCTGGTCAACGCACCCACCTCGGTGGTCTTCGGGATTCTGGCGATCGCCGTTGTGGCGTTTTGCGGCTGGCGGGCGCGTACCGAACTCGACGAGCGCACGGTCCCGCTGGCCGGCCTGGTTGCTGCGTTCATCTTCGCGGTCCAGATGATCAACTTCCCGATCCTTCCCGGGGTCAGTGGCCACCTTCTGGGCGGCGCGCTCGCCGCGATCCTGGTCGGCCCCTTCACCGGCGTGCTGTGCATCACGATCGTGCTGGTCGTCCAGTCGCTGTTGTTCGCCGACGGCGGGGTCACCGCGCTCGGCATGAACATCACCAACATGGCGCTGATCGGCGTGACCGCGGGTTATTCGGCCGCCCTGGTCCTGTACTCCGTGGTGCGACGGCGTCGCGCCGGATCGGTGCCGGCGCTGGGGGTCGTTGGCTTCCTGGCGGCGCTGATCGGAACCGTCTGTGCCTCAATGGGATTCGTCGTCGAATATGCGATCGGCGGCGCCGCGTCGACGTCGCTGAGTACCGTGGCGGCCTACATGCTTGGCACACACGTGCTCATCGGAATCGGGGAGGGCGTGATCACCGCAGTGACCGTGATGGCCGTCGCCCGGTCCCGTCCCGACCTCGTATACCTGCTGCGCCGCGACCGCGAGGCGGTGGCGGCATGAGCGCGCAGACGGTGACCCGGCGCTGGCAGTTCTGGGCGGCCTTCGGCATCGCGATCCTGCTGATCGCCGGCGTGGTGTCCTATTTCGCCAGTTCGAGCCCGGACGGCTTGGACTCGGCGACGTTGCAGGGCTGCCAGGTGGTGCAGACCGCGCACGGCGAAGAGCTGACCGGCAGCTGCATCGCCCAGCACGCGACCCAGCACGCCATGTCGACCTCGCCCTTGGCCGACTACACGATCTTCGGGCACCCCGCGACCAACGGGCCGGCCGGCATCATCGGCGCCGTCGTCGTGCTGGCCATCGCCTTCGGCGCGTTCTGGTTGATCGCGCGCACCCGTCGCACCAAGGGCTGAGATGGGCGCCGGACATTCCCACCCGTTGTATCGGGACGGCGAATCGGTGGTGCACCGCGCGCCGGCGGAGGTCAAGATCGCCGGTCTGGTGCTCTTCGTCCTCGCGGTGGTGGCCACCCCGCGCGAAATGATCTGGCCGTTCGCGGTCTACACCGTGATTGTGCTGGTGGTATGGCGAGTGGCGGCTATCCCGCTGCGCTGGATTCTGCCGCGGATGCTCATCGAAGCGCCGTTCATCGTGCTGGCCGTACTGCTGCCGTTCGCCGAGGGCGGTGCGCGCGTTCAGGTCGCGGGCCTGCAGCTGTCGGTGACCGGGCTGTGGGCCGCGTGGGGGATCGTCGTCAAGGGCACGCTGGGCGTGGCCGCCTCGCTGACCGTCGCCGCGACGACGTCGGCGCGCGAACTGCCGCTGGCGCTGAGCCGGCTCGGGATGCCGGGCCTGGTGACCTCGATGCTGGTGCTGATGATCCGCTACATCGACCTGCTGTCGGCCGAAGTGAGCCGGATGCGGATGGCGCGGATCTCCCGCGGCGATTCCCCGCGCGCCATCCACCAGATCGGCGCGACCGCCAAAGGTGTTGGTGCCCTGTTCCTTCGGTCCTATGAGCGCGGTGAACGCGTCTACCTGGCGATGACGTCGCGCGGCTTCGACGGCAAGGTTCCCGAGCTGGCGATCGTCGGTGCCGGGCCACGTGCGTCGGGCGCGCAGTGGGTGTACGCGCTGATGCCTGCGGTGGCGGCGGCCACGGTGGCGGCCTGCGCGTGGGTGCTGCGATGACCGCGCCGGCGATCCGCGTCGAGGGCCTGCGCTACCGCTATCCCGACGGCCGCAGTGCGCTCGACGGCGTCGATCTGTCCATCGCCCCCGGTGAGCGGGTGGCCATCCTCGGGCCCAACGGGGCGGGCAAGACCACGCTCATGCTGCACCTCAACGGTGTTCTGACCGCGACGTCGGGTGCGGTCGAGATCAGTGGAATCCCGTTGACCCGCAAGACCCTTCGCGATATCCGGCGCCGGGTCGGGCTGGTGTTCCAGGATCCCGACGACCAGCTGTTCATGCCGACGGTGGCCCAGGACGTCGCATTCGGCCCGGCCAACTTCGGCGTGACCGGCGACGAGCTGGCTGCCAGGGTGGCCGCCGCGCTGGACGTGGTGTCGATGACGGAGCATGCCGACCGCAGTCCCGCGCACCTGTCCGGCGGTCAGCGCAGGCGCGCGGCGCTGGCCACCGTATTGGCCTGCGAGCCGGAAATTCTGGTGCTCGACGAACCGTCGGCCAACCTCGATCCGGTGGCGCGCCGCGAACTGGCGCAGACGCTGGCGACGTTGTCGGCCACGATGGTGATCGTCACCCACGATCTGCCATATGCGGCCCAGCTGTGCGACCGGGCCATCGTCTTGGACGCCGGCGTGGTGGTGGCCGACGACACCGTCACCGCGGTGCTCTCCGACAGTGATCTGCTGGCCGCACACCGGCTCGAATTGCCCTGGGGCTTCGTCGTTCCCGCGCGCTAACCGTCAATGTCGCCGGGACGGTGGCCAGCGCGGCTCACCGCACAACGCCAGCAGTGCGTTCTCGATCAGCTCGGGCAAAGCCGGATGGATCCAGTACTGGCCGCGGGCCATGTCCTGGCCGGCCAGCCCGAAACTCATCGCCTGGATCAGCGGCTGAATCAGCGACGACGCCTGGTGGCCCATGATGTGCGCGCCCAGGATCTTTCCGGTGTCCGCCTCGACGATGATCTTCGCGATGCCGGTGGTGTCTTCCATCGCCCAGCCGTAGGCCACGTCGGCGTAGTCCTGCACCTTGACCTTGATGTCGTAACCGGCTGCGCGAGCCTCGTTTTCGGTCAGTCCGACGCAGGCGATCTGCGGATCGGTGAACACCGCCGACGGCACGAAGCGGTGATCCGAGGGCATCAGATAGTCGGTGTCGTCCCAGTCCTGCAGCAGGTTGTTTCGGACCACCCGGGCCTCGTGGTTGGCGACGTGCTTGAGCTGATAGGACGACGAGACGTCACCGAGTGCGAAAATGTTGCGCGCGGTGGTCCGCTGGAACTCGTCGACCACGACCAGGCCGTTCTCGTCCATCTCGACGCCGGCCAGATCCAGGTCCATCAGATCGCCGTTGGGAATCCGGCCGGTGGCCACCAGCACGGTGTCGGCCGAGACCGACGAACCGTCATCGAGTTCGACGACCACCTGCGATCCCTCGTGGTGTGCGCCGATCATGTTGCGGTGGCTGCGAATTTCCCACTTCTTGGCGGCGATGTCGGTGAACCGCTCGCAGATCGTGTCGTCGCAGTGTGACAGCATGCCGCCGCCGCGGATGACGATGGTTACCCGAGATCCCAACGCGGAGAACACGTGCGCGAACTCGGCGGCGACGAATCCGCCACCGATGATCACCAGATGCTCGGGCAACTCGGGGATGCGCATGATCGTGTCACTGGTGTGGACCTGTACGCCACAACCCGCGATCGCCTCGGGGATCATCGCCCGTGCGCCCGCGGCGATCACCACCTGCTCGGCGGTGAGCTCGTCGCCGGCCTCGGTACGCAGCTGATAGCCGGCCTCGCTGCGGCCGGTGAAGCGGGTATGGCTGTCGTAGACAGTCACATTCGGCGACGACCGCCGGTAGTGCTCGCCGCCGATTGCCAGCGGATCGATGCGGCCGAAAACCCGCGAGACGATATCGTTCCACCGCACCCCGTCGATGTGTGCGTCGACGCCGTAGCGCGCCGATTCGCGCACGGTCTGGGCCACCTCGGCGGCGTAGACGAACATCTTGGTGGGGATGCATCCCACGTTCAAACAGGTGCCGCCGAACACGCCCCGCTCACAGATCGCCACCTTCTTGCCTGCGTAGCGCTCGTCCAGAATCGAATTGCCCGAGCCGGTGCCGATGATCGCAATATCGAAGTGCTGCAACAAAATCCCCTTAACCGCGACCCGCGGCCGACGAGGCCGACCCCAGATGCGCACGATAGAAATCCAGCCAGGTGTCCAATTCGCGATAGGACTCCGACCGAGGGCCCTCCAACGACAGGAACACGTCGTGTTTGGCGTCCCGGACCGGAACGATGGTGGTGCGGTTGCCGATACAGCCGGCCCAGCGCGCGATCTGGGTGACGTCGAGCACGGCGTCACCGCGCTGCATGCCGGCCGCGTCGGCGCTCTCGGTCACGCTGTGATCCGAACGCAGGATCAGGTTGGGCACACCGACATCCAGACCGCGGTGCAGGGTGGCGTGGCCGCGGCGGATGGCGTGGATCCAGCCGAAGGTCACCGGGAAGCCGCCGAGCGGCTTCCACACCAGGTTGTAGTCGAACTCGCCGTGGTAGTCGCGGTGCAGCGTCAGTCCGTAGCCGCCCTTGCTGGTGCCGCGCACCACCCTGGTCTTGCGCACCCGCGACATCGCGCCGATCGCCGTCGACGTCAGCCTGGTCCGCAGGATTGCCGGTCCGTGCAAGTCCAGCCACGGGCTGTTGAGCACCAGCCCGCCCAGTGACAGCGCGGCCGTCGCGTTGCGGCGACGCACCCGGTTCAGCCACAGCGACACGATCAGCCCGCCGGCCGAATGCCCGTACACCAGGATCGTGGTGCCGGGGTTCTCGGTGGCGATGACCGCCACCGCGCGCTCCAGCTCACGGTCGTACCGCGCCAGGTCGGTGGTGAAGTGCGGGGTTTGACCCTCCCGCCACGATCGGCCGCACTTGTGTTGGTCCAGCGCGTAGAACCGGAACCCGGCCGCCGCGAAGTGATCGGCGAGGTCGGTATTGAAGAAATAGTCGGTGAATCCGTGCACCGCCAGGACGGTGTGCGCGGCCGGAGTGCCCTCGGCGCGGCGCACCAGAGTGGCGAACAGATCGCCTTCACCATCGGGATCCGGCCCCAACGCCATGGTGGCCTGTTGGTAGCCGGTAAGGACATCGTCGGCCCATTCGGCCCGAGCTGCCGTCACACGCCATACCCTAGCCGGGTGTGGCGCTGGCTACATCGGGGTGTGGTGCTGGCGACTCTGAAGAATAAGTGGGTATCGGGCGGGATAACCTGACTGTCTGAACAGCTGTCACGAGTAAAGGACGACAAAGCGGTGTCTGATACGACCAAGACCGACGTGGTGCTGGTTGGCGCGGGAATCATGAGTGCGACGCTGGGGGCGTTGCTGCGGCTGGTCCAACCCGACTGGTCGATCACGCTTGTCGAGCGCCTCGACGCGGCCGCTGCCGAGAGCTCCGATCCGTGGAACAACGCAGGCACCGGGCACTCGGCGCTGTGCGAACTGAACTACACGCCGGAGAAGGCCGACGGCACCATCGACATCGCCAAGGCCATCAATGTCAACGAACAGTTCCAGGTCACCCGCCAGTTCTGGAGCTACGCACACGAAAACGGCATCCTGCCCGACGTCCGCAGCTTCCTGAACCCCATCCCGCACGTCAGTTTCGTGCAGGGCGCTGAGAACATCGATTACCTGCGCCGCCGCCGCGACACCCTGGTGCGCAACCCGCTGTTCGCCACGATGGAATTCATCGACGACCGCGACGAGTTCACCCGCCGCCTGCCGCTGATGGCCAAGGGTCGCGACTTCTCCCAGCCGGTGGCGCTGAACTGGACCGAGGACGGCACCGACGTCGACTTCGGGTCACTGACCCGCCAGCTACTCGGCTACGGCACCCAGCGCGGTATGACCACGCTGTTCGGCCACGACGTGCTCGACCTGCACAAGGAATCCGACGGCGGCTGGACGGTCAAGATCCACAACCGGCGCACCGGACAGAAGCGCAAGCTGTCGGCCAAGTTCGTGTTCGTCGGTGCCGGTGGCGGTGCGCTGCCGCTGCTGCAGAAGGCCGGTATCCCCGAGGCCAAGGGCTTCGGCGGCTTCCCGGTCAGCGGCCAGTGGCTGCGCACCGGCAACCCCGAGCTGGCGGCCGCGCACCAGGCCAAGGTCTACGGCGCGCCCCCGCTGGGCGCCCCGCCCATGTCGGTGCCGCACCTGGACACCCGCGTCATCAACGGGCGTTCGTGGCTGCTGTTCGGCCCGTTCGCCGGCTGGTCGCCGAAGTTCCTCAAGGAAGGCAAGGTCACCGACCTGCCGCTGTCGGTCAAACCCAACAACCTCGCCTCGATGATCGGCGTCGGGCTGACCGAGATGGGTCTGCTGAAGTACCTCATCAGCCAGCTTGCCCTCAGCGAAGCCGACCGGGTGAACGATCTGCGCCAATTCGCGCCCACCGCACAGGATTCCGACTGGGAGATCGATATCGCCGGCCAGCGTGTCCAGGTGATCCGCCGCGATGCCAAGAAGCTCGGTGTGCTCGAGTTCGGCACCACGGTGCTGGCCGCCGCCGACGGTTCGATCGCCGGTCTGCTCGGTGCCTCCCCGGGTGCCTCCACCGCCGTGCCGGCGATGATCGAGGTCCTCGAGCGCTGCTTCGCCGACCGCTACCAGGGCTGGCTGCCCAAGCTCAAGGAGATGGTGCCGTCGCTGGGCGTCAAGCTCTCGGAGAATCCGGAGCTGTTCGCCGAGGTGTGGTCGCACGGCACCAAGGTCCTCGGGCTGGAGAGCCGGACCGACGCCGGCCGCGCTGCGCTGGCTGCCGGGGCCGACACCGCGCCGGTCACGTCGGGTTCCGGGAGCCCGGAACCCGCGGGGGTGGTGTGACGGTCGCCCTGCGCCGCTTCTGGGCCAAGGATCTCGACGCGGCCACGCTCTACGAGCTGCTGAAGCTGCGGGTCGAGGTGTTCGTCGTCGAGCAGGCGTGCCCGTATCCGGAGCTCGACGGCCGTGACCTCCTCGCCGAGACGCGGCACTTCTGGCTGGAACAGCCCGACGGCACCGTGATCGCCACGCTGCGGTTGATGGAGGAGCACGCCGGCGGGGAGAAGACGTTCCGTATCGGCCGGGTCTGCACACAGAAAGCGGCTCGTGGGCATGGCCACACGACGCGGTTGTTGCAGGCGGCCATCGCCGAAGTCGGCGACTACGTGTGCCGGATCGATGCCCAGACCTACCTGGCCGACATGTATGCCCGGCACGGCTTCGTCGCTGCCGGAGCCGAATTCGTCGAAGACGGTATCCCGCACGTGCCGATGGTGCGGCGTACGGGTGCCAGCGAAGTCGAACAGCCTTGAGCGCGCCCGCTTTTCCGTTCAGCGCGATCGTCGGGCACGACCAGCTGCGACTGGCACTGATCCTGTGCGCGGTGCGCCCCGAAATCGGCGGCGTGCTGATCCGCGGCGAGAAGGGCACCGCGAAGTCGACGGCCGTGCGGGCACTGGCCGCGGTGCTGGCCGAGGTCGACTCCGAGTCGCGGCTGGTGGAGTTGCCGATCGGGGCGACTGAGGACCGGGTGGTCGGCTCACTGGACCTGCAGAAGGTGCTGCGCGACGGCGAGCATGCGTTCTCGCCCGGCCTGCTGGCCCGCGCGCACGGTGGCGTGCTGTACGTCGACGAGGTCAACCTGCTGCACGACCACCTCGTCGACATCATGCTCGACGCCGCCGCGATGGGCCGGGTGCACATCGAGCGCGACGGCATCTCGCACTCCCACGAGGCGCGCTTCGTGTTGATCGGCACCATGAATCCCGAAGAGGGCGAACTGCGTCCGCAGCTACTGGACCGGTTCGGGCTGACCGTCGACGTGCATGCCTCCCGCGATGTGGCGGTACGCAGTGAGGTGATCCGCCAGCGGCTGGCCTACGAGGCCGACCCGGTCGGGTTCGCCGCGCGGCACGCCGCTGTCGACAGTGACCTCGCTCGCCGCATCGCCGACGCCCGCGACCGGGTCGCCGACGTGGTGTTGCCCGACGCCGAACTGAACCGGATCGCGGCGCTGTGCGCGGCGTTCGACGTCGACGGGATGCGCGCCGATCTGGTGGTGGCGCGCACCGCGGTGGCGCATGCGGCGTGGCGCGGGGCGCAAACCGTGGCGGCCGAGGACATTCGGGTGGCCGCTGAACTGGCCCTGCCGCACCGGCGCCGGCGCGACCCGTTCGACGATCCCGGGCTTGATCCCGCGCAGCTCGACGAGGCGCTGGCGTCGACTGACGGCGGCTCGGAGCCCGACCCCGATCCCGACCCGCCGGGCGGCGGGCAGTCGGTCGATGGTTCGTCAAGTCCATCTGCGCCGCAAGGGAATTCGTCATCGTCGGCACCGAAGCCGGCCGCTCCGCCCGCAGCGACGTTCCGCACCCGTGCGCTGACCGTGCCCGGGGTGGGGGAGGGTAACCCCGGGCGCCGCTCGCGGGCGCGCAACCGATCCGGGGCGGTCGTCACCGCTACCGACGACCCCGGACAGGGCCACGGGCTGCATCTGTTCGCCACAGTGCTGGGCGCCGCGGGCAACGGCCGGCTGCGTCCGCAGCCCGAGGACATCCGTCGTGCGGTGCGGGTGGGCCGCGAAGGCAACCTGGTGATTTTCGTGGTCGACGCGTCGGGGTCGATGGCCGCGCGCGACCGGATGTCCGCGGTGTCGGGGGCGGCGCTGTCGTTGTTGCGTGATGCCTACCAGCGTCGCGACAAGGTCGCTGTCATCACCTTCCGTGCCGACGGCGCCCGCGTCCTGTTGCCGCCGACGACGTCTGCGCATATCGCCTCGCGGCGGCTGACCCGGTTCGACACCGGTGGCACCACGCCGTTGGCGCAGGGCCTACTGGCCGCCCGAGACATCGTGGTGCGTGAGCGGGTGCGTGATCGCACCCGTCGTCCACTGGTGGTGGTGCTCACTGACGGCCGGGCCACCGGCGGTCCGGATCCGTTGGGCCGCAGCCGTTCCGCGGCGCGTCGCCTGGTGGCCGAGGGTGCGTCCGCGGTGGTGGTGGATTGCGAGACGTCGTACGTCCGGCTGGGATTGGCCGCCGATCTGGCCGAGCATCTGGAAGCCCAGCTGCTGCAACTGGAGCAGCTGCGCGCAGACTATCTGGCACAGGCCGTGCGCCGCGCTGCCTGAAGCAGAAGGGGACCGTCCATGCCGCAGGGTCAGCCCGTTGCCGTGCCCGATGACGGCCTGACCACCCGGGCCCGTCGCAACACCCCCGTTCTCGCCGTCCACACCGGGCCCGGCAAGGGCAAGTCGACCGCGGCCTTCGGAATGGCCTTGCGGGCGTGGAACGCCGGGATGAGCGTGGCGGTCTTCCAGTTCGTCAAGAGCGCCAAGTGGAAGGTCGGCGAGGAGTCGGCGTTCGCCGCGCTGGGCCGGCTCAACGCCGAGCAGGGCATCGGCGGCGCGGTGGAGTGGCACAAGATGGGCTCGGGCTGGTCGTGGACCCGCAAGGCGGGTTCGGACGACGACCACGCCGTAGCCGCGGCCGAGGGCTGGACCGAAATCGCAGGCAGGCTGGCTGATCAGCGGCACGACTTCTACGTCCTCGACGAATTCACCTACCCGCTCAAATGGGGGTGGGTCGACGTCGATCAGGTGGTCGAGACGCTGCTGGCGCGCCCGGGCGGTCAGCACGTGGTGATCACCGGACGCGATGCGCCGCAACGCCTGATCGACGCTGCCGACCTGGTGACCGAGATGACGAAGGTGAAACACCCGATGGACGCCGGCCGCAAGGGCCAGCGCGGTATCGAGTGGTAAGCATGGTGTCCATCCCCGCCGTCGTGATCGCCGCTCCCGCATCGGGGAGCGGAAAGACCACTGTGGCAACGGGTTTGATCGGCGCGCTGCGGTCCGCCGGGCATCGGGTCGCGCCGTTCAAGGTCGGCCCGGACTTCATCGACCCCGGCTACCATGGGCTGGCCGCCGGCCGGCCGGGCCGCAACCTCGACCCGGTCCTGGTGCCCGAGGAGCTGATCGGCCCGCTGTACCGGCACGGCACCCGCGACGCCGACATCGCCGTGATCGAAGGTGTGATGGGGCTTTTCGACGGCCGTATCGACGAGCACATCGTCACCCCGGCCCGCGGATCGACTGCGCATGTGGCCGAAATTCTCGGCGCCCCGGTACTGCTGGTGGTCGATGCGCGTGGCCAGAGCCACAGTATCGCCGCTGTGCTGCAAGGATTTTCGACATTCCACCCGGGCGTCCACATCGCCGGGGTGATCCTCAACCGGGTGGGCACCGCCCGCCACGAGCAGATCCTGCGCCAAGCCTGCGAGGCGGCCGGAGTGCCGGTGCTCGGCGCGATTCCACGCCACGACGAATTGTCGGTGCCCTCGCGGCATCTGGGCCTGGTCACCGCCGTCGAACACGGCGAGCAGGCCACGGCAGCGGTCGCCGCGATGACCGCGCTCGTCGCCCGCCATGTCGACCTGCCCGCCGTCGTCGCACTCGGCGGCTCCCGGGTCACCGCGGCGCCCTGGTCGCCCGAGGACGTCGTCGGGCAACCCGCCGAGACACGACCGGTGGTGGCCGTCGCCGCAGGCAAGGCGTTCAGCTTCGGCTACGCCGAACACCCCGAGCTGCTGCGCGCCGCCGGCGCCGACGTCGTCGAATTCGATCCGTTGACGCAGTCACTGCCCGCACAGACGGCGGCGCTGGTGCTGCCGGGCGGCTTCCCCGAACAACACCTCGCCGACCTGTCGGCCAATGCTGAACTGCGCAACCAGATCCGCGAGTTGGCTCGCCACGCGCCCGTACACGCCGAATGTGGCGGCCTGGCCTATCTGATGGACAATCTGGACGGGCACCCGATGTGCGGGGTGCTGACCGGCTCGGCCCGGTTCACCCAACGGCTGACGCTGGGCTACCGGGAGGCCGTCGCGCTGTCCGAGTCGTCGCTGCACGCGGCGGGGGAGCGGGTCGTCGGCCACGAATTCCACCGCACCACAGCCGAATTCAGTGTGAAAGTTGATCCGGCCTGGGGGTTCCGGGCACACGACGGCCACCCGGTGACCGAGGGTGCGGTGTGCGCGGGGGTGCACGCCTCGTATCTGCACACCCATTCCGCCGCGCAGCCGCAGTCCGTCGCACGGTTTGTCGAACATGCCGCCGGATGTCAACCCATCGGGTAGGTGGTTCGGTGGCTGATGGGATTGGTCGCAATCGAGGCGGCAATTGATCACCAAACGTGATTGACTGCGACCTTGGCTGGACTTCGAATGTCGGTTGCGCTGCCACCAATTGTTGTCGGTGCATCGTGAGACGCTCTCGGTGACATGACTCGGCACACGACGTTCAAGTTTTGCCTCGACCCGACAGCGGAGCAGGAGGCGGCACTTGCTCGTCACGCTGGCGCAGCCCGGTTTGCCTATAACCAGTGCCTTCGGCTAGTCAAATGCGCACTCGACAAACGCAACGTCGATGCCTCCGTTGACGTGCCCTGGACTGCCTTCGATTTGATCAACTTGTTCAACCGTTGGAAGAAGACTGAAGGCGCTGGGCGGGTCTTTGCCGTCGACTCAAGGGGTGTCGTCGACACGATTGTGACGGGCTTGGCATGGCGATCTGACGTATGCCAACAGGTGTTTGAGGAAGCTGCCGTAGACCTCGGCAGAGCACTGAGCGCCTGGTCGAATTCGCGAGGCGGTCAGCGACGAGGCAGACGAATTGGCTTTCCGCGGTTCAAGAAGAAGTCAGCTGCGGCGCCGACGTTTCGGCTGCGCAACAATCACCGCAAAGGCATGCCTTCCCTTATCCGCTTGGGCGACGAGAATCGAGTGCGTTCCGTTCGTTTACCCGGCATTGGGCAGCTCAGGGTGCATGACGACACCCGACCGCTGCGGCGAATGCTTGCCAAGCACCGAGCCCGAATCTTGTCCGCGACTGTCAGCCGTCGCGGTGGTCGGTGGTGGGTATCGCTCAATGTCGTTGCGGCGGAGTTTCATTCGGCTCGCCAGCATCAGCCCCGCGTCGAGCCTAACCGGCACGGTGGTTGGGTCGGCATCGACCGTGGTCTCTCGGTATTCTTGGTCGCCGCCACTGCAGACGGCAAGGAAGTCGACCGGATCGACGCGCCCCCCAAAGCTTTGGCCACCGGGATGTCGAAACAGCGCCGGTTGGCGAAATCGTTGTCGCGCAAGAAGAAAGGATCGCGTAACCGAAGAACGACTTCAGCTAGGCTCGCCCGTCACCATCTGCACGTCGCTAATGTGCGCCGACATTTCCTGCACCAGGTTTCCAACTCGCTCGTCAAGACGCACGACCGGCTCGTTGTTGAAGACCTGAACGTGTCGGGGATGCTTGCGAACCGCCGTCTCGCCAAAGCGATTTCAGATGCCGGTTGGGCCGCGTTCGCCCGTATGTTGACGTATAAGCAGGCCTGGCGTGGTGGCGAACTCGTCGTGGCTGATCGCTGGTTCCCGTCGAGCAAGCTTTGTCCACAGTGCGGTGTTATTGATTGTGGTCTAACGCTCGCCGATCGAGTGTTCGCGTGCGGTTGCGGCTATCTGGCGGACCGGGACACCAATGCGGCCGTGAATCTGGCTCGCTGGAGCGAAGACCGTATATCACCAGATCCTCGGACCTCGAAGCAACGAGGCCGAGCTACCAATGCCCGCCGACGGGACGGTACTGACCTGCACCTTGCGCGTGCCGGTGAAACCAGCCTGAATGACGCGGGAACTGAAGTTGACACCGCATTAGCAGGTCTCAACCGAAGAACGCCCGAGAAGGGCGGTGGCGACGACCGCTCAGCCTGAGCACGTCGGCACGCTTTAAGCTCGCCCGGTGACCGAGAACGCGTACCTCGTCGGCTTACGACTGGCCGGGAAGAAGGTCGTCGTGATCGGCGGCGGCACCGTCGCCCAACGACGACTGCCGCTGCTCATCGGGAGTGACGCCGACGTGCACGTGATCGCGCGGGCCGCGACCCCGGCGGTGGAAGTCCTGTCCACGACCTCGCCCGGCATCACCCTGGCCCTGCGCGACTATCGCGACGGCGACCTCGACGGCGCCTGGTACGCGATCGCCGCCACCGACGACCCGGCCGTCAACGCCGCCGTCGTCGCCGAGGCCGACCGCCGCCAGATCTTCTGCGTGCGCGCCGACATCGCGGTGGAGGGCTCCGCAGTCACCCCGGCGTCGTTCGACCACGACGGACTGGTGGTCGGGGTGCTGGCCGGCGGCGAACATCGCCGTTCGGCGGCCATCCGCTCGGCAATCCACGAGGCGTTCCAGCAGGGCCTCATCGCGGCCGACACCAGTGACGCGGTACCCGGCAGCGTTGCCCTGGTCGGCGGCGGGCCCGGTGACCCCGAGCTGATCACCGTGCGCGGCAGGCGCCTGCTGGCCCGCGCCGACGTGGTGGTCGCCGACCGGCTGGCGCCGCCGGAGCTGCTCGCCGAACTCGGGCCGCACGTCGAGGTGATCGACGCCGCCAAGATCCCGTATGGCCGGGCGATGGCCCAGGAAGCCATAAACAACGTTCTTATAGAACGGGCCCGGGAAGGGCGCTTCGTGGTGCGTCTCAAGGGCGGGGATCCGTTCGTGTTCGCCCGCGGATATGAGGAAGTCATCGCCTGCGCCGAGGCCGGGATCCCGGTCACAGTCGTGCCGGGTGTGACCAGTGCCATATCGGTGCCCGCAATGGCCGGGGTGCCGGTCACCCATCGGGCCGTCAACCATGAATTTGTCGTGGTCAGCGGCCATTTGGCCCCCGACCATCCGGAATCGTTAGTGAATTGGAATGCGCTGGCGAAATTGACTGGGACGCTAGTTCTGCTGATGGCGGTCGAACGCATCGAATTGTTTGCCCAGGCACTGATTGCGGGCGGCCGACCTGCGGAAACGCCGGTACTCGTGGTGCAACACGGCACCACGGCCGCCGAACGGATTGTCCGGACCACTTTGAGTGCGGCACCCGAGCGGATTCGCGAGGACAACATAAGGCCCCCGGCGATCATCGTGATCGGTCCCGTGGCAGCCTTCGCGGCTTAAACTCTTCTTAAGATTCCTGTAGGGTTGGCCGCTATGACGGCTCTCAACGACGCTGCGCGGGCGACCGCCAACAGCTCCGAGCGCGCTGTTCCGATGCGCGTCGAGCCGACCTCTCTGGAGCGCACGCGCAAGTACCCGGCCTGGCTCCCGTCGGGCCGCTTCTTCGCCGCGGTGACCGCCATCGGCGGGATGCAGCTGCTGGCCACCATGGACAGCACCGTCGCGATCGTGGCTCTGCCCAAGATCCAGGACGAGCTGGCGCTGTCCGATGCGGGCCGCAGCTGGGTGATCACCGCCTACGTGCTGACCTTCGGCGGACTGATGCTGCTCGGTGGCCGCCTCGGTGACACCATCGGCCGCAAGCGGACCTTCATCGCCGGCGTCGCGCTGTTCACGATCGCCTCGGTGCTGTGCGGTATCGCTTGGGACGAAGCAACTTTGGTGATCGCGCGCCTGCTGCAAGGCGTCGGCGCGGCGATCGCCTCACCCACCGGCCTGGCGCTGGTGGCCACCACATTCCCCAAGGGGCCGGCACGTAATGCCGCGACTGCGGTGTTCGCCGCGATGACCGGCATCGGCTCGGTGATGGGCCTGGTGGTCGGCGGCGCACTGGTCGAGGTGTCCTGGCGCTTCGCGTTCCTGGTCAACGTGCCGATCGGCCTGCTGATGATCTACCTGGCGCGCAACACCCTGCGGGAAACCCACCGCGAGCGGATGAAGATGGACGCCGCCGGCGCACTGCTGGCCACCATCGGCTGCACCGCCGCGGTGTTCGGGTTCGCGTCAGCTCCCGAGAACGGCTGGTCGTCTCCGATAATCCTGGCGGCGGGCGCGGCGGCTGTGATCGCCTTCGTCGCGTTCGTCTTCGTCGAGCGCCGTGCCGTCAACCCGGTTGTCCCGTTCAGCCTGTTCCGCGACCGCAACCGGCTGGCCACCTTCGCCGCCGTGTTCCTGGCCGGCGGCGTGATGTTCACCCTGACCGTGCTGATCGGCCTGTACGTGCAGGACATCATGGGCTACAGCGCGCTGAAGGCCGGGATCGGCTTCATCCCGTTCGTGATCGCGCTGGGCATCGGTCTGGGCGCGTCGTCGCAGTTGGTGTCGTACTTCCCGCCGCGGGTGCTGGTGATCGCCGGCGGCGTCCTGGTGCTGGCCGCGATGCTCTACGGCTCCACGCTCAACGGCGGCATCCCGTACTTCCCGAACCTCGTCATCCCGATCACCGTCGGTGGCTTCGGTATCGGCATGATCGTGGTCCCGCTGACCGTCTCGGCGATCGCCGGCGTCGGCTTCGATCAGATCGGCCCGGTCACCGCGATCGCGCTGATGCTGCAGAACCTCGGCGGACCCGTGGTGCTGGCCGTGATCCAGGCTGTGATCACCTCGCGCACGCTCTACCTGGGCGGCACCACCGGCCCGGTCAAGAAGATGAACGACGCGCAGCTGCACGCCCTGGACCAGGGCTACACCTACGGCCTGTTGTGGGTCGCCGCCGTCGCGGTGATCGTGGGCGCCGTCGCACTGTTCATCGGCTACACCGCGGCTCAGGTCGCCCACGCGCAGGAAGTCAAAGACGCGATCGACGCCGGAGAGCTCTAGTCTCGATCCGGTTTCGGCGCGGTTTCATGCGCCCGGCGCTCGAAAGCCCGCCCAATCTCGGACGGTAGGGTTGCTACCCATGTCTGGCGCGAGCGGTCCGCTACCGGCGACCAGACCCCTTGCAGCCCGTGTGCTGGGCCTGGCGATCGTCGCGATCACCGGTATGCAGTTGATGTCCACCCTCGACGGCACCATCGTGATCGTCGCGCTGCCGCGCATGCAGGCCGAGCTGGGCCTGTCTGACGCGTCCAAGAGCTGGGTGATCACCGCCTACGTGCTGACCTTCGGCGGTCTGCTGCTGCTGGGCGGGCGCGTCGGCGACGCCGTCGGCCACAAGCGAGCGTTCATCTCCGGGGTCGGCGTCTTCACCATCGCCTCGTTGGCCTGCGGGCTGGCCAACGAACAGTGGACCCTGATCGTCGCGCGCGCGGTGCAGGGCGTGGGCGCCGCGGTGGCCGCACCCACCGGGCTGGCGCTGATCGCCACCACCTATGCCGTCGGGCATGCCCGTAATCAGGCGCTGGCGGTCTCGGCGGCCATGCAGGGCCTCGGGTCGGTGCTCGGGCTCGTCCTCGGCGGGGCGTTGACCGGCCTGTCCTGGCGGCTGGCCTTCCTGGTGAACGTGCCGATCGGCATCTTCATCATCGTCGTCGGGCTCACCCGCCTCGAGGAAACCCGGCACGAACGCCTCAAACTCGACGTCACCGGCGCGCTGCTGGCCACGCTGGCGTGCACGTCGGCCGTGCTGGTGTTCACCCAGGGGCCGCCGCGCGGCTGGATCGATCCGTGGGTGATCGGCGCGGGGGTGGCCGCCGTCGTCTTCTCCATCGCCTTCCTGGTCGTCGAGCGCAAGGCCGACAACCCCCTGGTGCCGTTCGAGGTGTTCGACAATCGCAGCCGGGTCGCGTCGTTCCTGGCGTACTTCATGGCCGGCGGCGTGATGCTGACCCTCAGCGTGATGATCGGCCTGCTGGTTCAGGATGTGCTCGGGTATTCGCCGCTGCGGGCCGGCATCTGCTTCATGCCGTTCGCGGCGGCCTTCGTGGTGGGCAACGTCGCGGCCACCAAGTTGGCACTGCGGATTCCGCCGCGCTGGGTGATCCTCGGCGGCGGCCTGCTGGTGCTGGCCGCCATGCTCTACGGGTCGACGCTGAACCGCTCGATCCCGTACTTCCCCGACCTCTTCGTCCCGATCGTCGTGGGCGGCCTGGGGATCGGCATCATCTCGGTGATCCTGCCGCTGTGCACGCTGGCCAACGTCGGCCCGCGGGAGATCGGCCCGGTCTCGTCGATCACGCTGATGGTGTTCAACCTCGGCGGCCCGCTGGTCCTGGTGATCGTCCAGGCCGTCCAGACGTCCCGCACGCTGTACCTGGGCGGAACTACGGGGCCGGTGAAGTACATGACGCCCGCCCAGCTCGACGCGCTCGGGTACGGCTACACCTACTCGCTGCTGTGGGTGGCCGGCATCGCGCTGCTCGTCGGCGTGGCCGCGCTGGGGATCGGATTCTCGACCAGGGATATCGCCGCCGCTCAGCACACCCGTGAAGCGGTCGAGGCCGGCGAACTGTAGAACGGGCTCACACGGCGGCATGGCGCCGCGTGAATTTCTCCTTACCAAGCCGGTACGGCACGGTAATTGATCCGGGCGGAAGGGGGTCGAGGCTATGGGTGATGAGCGTGGTTGCTGTTTCTCCCGAGGACTTCGAGCCGTGGCCCAGCCGGTCGGCGCATCCCGCTGATCAGGCGCAGGCGCGACTGTTCGAGGACGTGCTGCGCCGGGAGCTCGACGAGGTCGAAATCCTCGCCGCGCGACTCCGGAGCGCCCGAGCGGATCACAGTGAGATCAGGCTGCGTCACGATATGCAGCGGTTCAACGCGCGCATCAACGAACTGCGCCGGCTCCTCGACGCGTTGCAGCTGCGCTTCAACCTGTAGGGCTCAGCGGCGCGCTCGTGTCAGCCGGTAGCCGCCGTAAACAGCTGCCGCGACTAGGAAATTCACGAAGTAGGCCAGATCGGCACCGTGCAGCGCGGTGGCCACCGGGCCGACGATCAGGTTGGTGTGCATGAATGGAACCGCCGCGGCGAACGCGACGAAGAACGCACCCAGAGCGACGAGGCCGTTGGTGCGCGCCGTCACCTCGGTGGCGGGGTTGACGGTGTCCCGCCCGGCGCTGCGGTAGCGCCAGTCGATGGCAACGATCGCGACGAATGCCGGAATCCAGTAACTGACAAACAACAGCACGCCCTGGAAGCGGGCGGCCATATCGCCGGAGTGCAGCCACATGATGAGCGCGAACGCGATCACCACCACCACGACCGCCGAGACCGGCCGGCGCACCCGAACCCCGACGGTCTGCAGCGCCAGCGAACCGCTGTAGTCGTTCATCGCGTTGGAGGCCACCGAGCCCAGCGCGATCACCAGCAGCGCGATCGCACCCAGCACACCGCCGCCCATGATCTGGCGCACGCCCTGCGCGGTCTGATCGGTGAGCGTGCCCGCCGCGGCCACCCCGATGGCCTGCACGGCGATGTACGCGACCGCCAGCCCGCCGAAGGTGTAGCCGAACACCGCTTTTCGTGAGGTGTTCACCGGCAGATAGCGGCTGTAGTCGGAGGCGTAGCTGGCCCACGAGATCGCCAGGCTCAGCGCGATCGTCACCTCCAGCACGAACGCGCCGGCCAGATCGGCGCCAGTCAAGGTGGGTAGCGAGATCACCTGATGGCCGCTGACCAGTTTCCAGGCGAACACCGCGAACGTGGCGATGAGCACGACGGTCATCACGGCCTGCACGCGGTGGATCACCTCGTAGCCGAAGACGCCGATGGCCCCCTGGGCAGCCAGCACGATCACCACCGCCAGCCAGAACGGCATACCGACCAACTCGGCAAGCGCCTCGCCGCCGAACAGCCCGACCAGCCCGTCCCAGGCGATCGAGGACAACCACTGGATCACCGCGACCACGCCGACGGTGCCGCCAAATGCCATGCGCGCGTTGGGTAATTGCGCGGTACCGGTGCGTGGGCCCCACGTGGACAGGTAGCCGACGGCCAGCGACCCGACGACCGTGCCGATCACCATCGCCAGCAGCCCGAGCCAAAAGCCCAGCCCCAGCACCACGGCCAGGGTGCCGGTGAACACCACGGTCATGTTCACCTGCGGCGCGAACCACACGGTGAACAGCCGGCGCGCGGTGCCGTAGCGGTTGGCCGGCGGGATGGGTGCGATGCCGTGGGTCTCGACGGCCATGTCACCGACGTGCGAGGGCATCCGGCCGGAGTAGGTTTGGGCCGCCAGAGAAGATCCTGTGGGCGACGATTCAGGTGTCACCCATCCACCCTAGTTGCCGGGGACGAGCACCTTTCCGGCGGAGGAAGATGAGCCGAATGGTCAACAAGCACGAAGCCCCCGAAGCGCCGGAGACGTGGCAGGACCGGTTCCGCGACGCGGTCGCCCCGCGAACGCTGGCACTCGGCGTCGGCGTGCTGTTGTTGCAGTTCGCGTTCATCCTGTCCTACCTCGGCGCCTTCCATTCGCCCACCCCGCACCAGATCCCGGTCGCCGTCGTCGCACCCGCGCAGGTGGCCGATCAGGTCGTCGGCCAGCTCAACGACCTGGCCGGTGATCCAGTCGCCGCCTCCGCCGCCACCGACGAGGCCGCGGCCCGCGCAGCCCTGCGCGCCGGCGACATCTCCGGCGTCTACGTCCTCAACCCCGCCGGCACCGAAGACCGGTTGCTGGTGGCGTCCGGTGGCGGCACCGCAGTCTCCGGGGCGCTCGAGCAGATCTTCACCAAGGTGACCGCGGCCCAGCAGCGCACCGTCGCCGTCGACGACGTCGTCCCGCTGTTCTCCGGCGACGCGCGCGGGCTGTCCGGGTTCTATCTCGTCGTCGGCTGGGTGGTCGGCGGCTATCTGTTCGCGTCGATGCTCGGCATTGCGAAAGGCTCACGGCCGGCGACCTTTCCGCGGTCGGTCTGGCGGCTGGGCGCCACGGTGCCGTACGCGCTGGCCTCGGGATTCGGCGGTGCGGTGGTGGCCGAGCCGGTGCTGGGAGCGATGAACGGGCACTTCTGGTCGATCGCCGGGATCGGCACGCTGGTGACGTTGTCGGCGGCGACGGTGACGATCGCGCTGCAGATTCTGTTCGGCGTCATCGGGATCGGGCTGACCGTGGTGATCTTCGTGATCCTGGGCAACCCGTCGGCCGGTGGCGCGTATCAGCCGTCGGTGCTGCCGCCGTTCTGGCGCGCGATCAGCGGTGTGCTGCCCAACGGAGCCGGTACCGACGCCATCCGCCGGATCGTGTACTTCGACGGCCACGGCATGACGCATTCGATCGTGGTGCTGGTCTGCTGGATCGCCGGCGGGGTGGTGGTGAGCCTGCTCGGTGCGGCTATGTTCCACCGCGGCCAGAAGGCGGCGGCGTGATCACCGACGACGCCCGGCCGAGCCGTCAGGAGATCTCCGATGCGATCGATGACCTGGGCTGGCGGCTCATCCTCGGCGCGATCCAGACCCATGTCAGCGTGCCGTCCATGGCGAAAGGCGCCGCCGTCGCAGCGGTGGCCGCGGCCGCTGCCGGGCCCGACGCCGAGGGGCATCTGGACCTCGACCTGCGCGCCGGCTTGGTGGTGATGCGGCTGATGGACACGGCCGCGGGCGCCACCACGGGTCGAGACCTGAGAGTGGCGCGGCAGATAACGGAAGCGCTTACCGCACAAGGATTCTCACCGACACCCGGAATCGGTTCGGCGGTGCAGGAGATCGAATTGGGCATCGACGCGATGGATATCGCCGCGATCCGCCCGTTCTGGGCGGCGATCCTCGGGTACGTCACCGAGCCGGGTCCGCTCGACGACGGGTCCGCGCTCGTCGACCCGCTGCACCGCGGGCCGACCATCTGGTTCCAGCAGATGGACGCTCCGCGTCCGCAGCGCAATCGAATCCACCTCGACGTCGACGTACCGCACGACGCGGCCGCCGCCCGCATCGAGGCCGCGCTCGCTGCGGGCGGGACCCTGTTGTCGGATGCCGCCGCACCGGCGTGGTGGGTACTGGCAGATCCGGAGGGCAACGAGGCCTGCGTCTGCACCTGGCAGGGACGCGACTGAAGACGATCCGGCCGACGCCCAACTGGCCGACCACGAACTATCCGCCTGCCGGTGAATATGCAGTAGCCCGCTACTGCATATCTCACGGCAGCGCCCGGTGACGATTGCTTATCGCGCGAGTCCATTCGGCTTTGGCGTGGTGTCGCGGGGCGAGGAGTGCGCTGTGAATGGTGGCCGGTTCGTGGGGCGGGTAGGACTACTCGCGGCGGCGCTCGGTGTCGGTGCCGGGCTGTGGCTCGGACAGGGGGTTGCCTACGCCGACGACGGTGGATCGCGGCCCTCGGGTTCTCAGCAGTCGGCTGCGGGTTCGTCGCAGTCAGCGCGCGGCGCTCGGCACGCAGCCGCCGCGTCGGTGACTGGCGGTTCGCGCGCGCCGGCGGTACGGGCACGCCTTGGTGCGGAGCCGCACGTGCGGGGAGCGAGATCGACAGCGGCGGTGTCGGCATTAGGTGTTTCCCGGCGCGACGTCGCGTCCTTGGCGCCTGCGGCGGGGGCGCCCTCATCGCCGGCGCGTCCCGTCACGGTGACGTCGCTTCTGGCTGATGTGCTGACGCGGATTGGTGTCGGTCAGCTCGACGGCCTTGCGCTGGCCGCGCGTGAGGCCGGCCGCACGCTCACCCGGGTATCGGTGACCGGCAACACGATACTCAGAGGTGATCCAGCGGATCTCTCCGAGTGGTTGAGTCCGGACAAATCCCGTGTGGTCTACACGGCGGGCTCAAGCTCAGCGACGCGGGTGGCGGTGTTCGATACCTCCAGCGGCAAACAGCTTGGCACAACGGTCACTGTGCCCGGCGGCGGTGTCACGACAGTGGCCTTCAACGCCGACGGATCCCGCGCCATGCTGACCACTCCCATTCTGGATGCGGACACCCTTCAGACGACGTCCACCAAGTGGGCCGTGATCGACACTGCCACCGGCAAACAGGTGGGTTCGACGTTCAGCCTTACCGGTGATGGGTCTACGTTGTTGAGCTCCGACGGTTCCCGTGCCGTGGTCACCGCGCAGTTTCGTGATTGGTACACGCCCGATTCTTCGAAAGTGGCCGTGATCGATACCAAGACCGGCGCGCAAGTGGGTAGCACCCTGACCGTGACGGGTACTGCGTCGACGGCCGTCAGTTCCACTGGCTCACGAGCGGTGGTCGCATACACCGTTTTCGATTCCGGCGCCGCTTCGCTGAGCACGAGCGTGGTGGTGGTGGACACCACGACCGGTGCCCAGGTGGGTGACACGCTCAGCCTTGCCGGCGCAGTGTCAGGGACGGTCGTGAGTTCGGACGGCACGCGTGCCGTGATCACTTCCAGTGGCTCCGATGCGGTCACTGGTTCCACCAGCACGGGCGTCACCGTGGTTGACACGGACACCGGTGCTCAGGTGGGCGACACGGTTTCCGTTGCCGGTGTTGGCTCGACACTGTTGACTGCCAACGGTTCTCGGTTTGTCGTGACCGCGATGCCCTATCACTCTCCCTTTGGCTCTGAAGATGGCTCTACGTCCATTGCGGTGGTTGACACCAAGACCGGTGTCCAGGTCGGTGACACGGTCTTTGTTGCCGGTGATGGGTCGACACTGTTGACTGCCAACGGTTCTCGGGCGGTCGTGACGGCGACACCCTTTGGTTCGGATGACGGCCCTACGACCGTTGTGGTGGTTGACACCAAGACCGGCTTGCAGGTGGGTGAGCCGGTCACTGTTGCCGGGGGCGGGTCAACGGTATTGAGTACCGACGGATCTCGAGCATTGGTAACTGCCCGTGTTTTCGACACGACCGTATATCGGGTGACATCCACCTCGTGGGCGGTGATCGACACGGCCACCGGCGATCAGGTGGGTTCGACGTTCAGCCTAACCGGTGATGGGTCGACGGTGTTGAGCGCCAATGGTTCTCGGGCGGTGGTGGCTGCCGGTGTCTATGATCCGGCCATCTACGGCGTTTCCGCGACGTCGTGGGCGGTGATCGACACGGCCACAGGTGATCAGGTGGGTTCGACGTTCGGCCTTACCGGTGCAGGGTCGACGGTGTTGAGTGCCGACGGTTCTCGAGCTGTGTTGACTGCGTCCCTATCAGGCTTGAGCAGCACTCTCGGTTCGTCGACGGTGGCGGTGATCGACACTGCCACCGGTGATCAGGTGGGCTCCACCGTCACCACCCTTCCCACCGGCGCTGCGTCAACGGTGCTGAATCGCGACGGCTCGCGTGCCGTGGTCACCGTCCGAACCTACGACCCGGATCAGTACTCCTTCTCGTCCACGGTGGTGGTGATCAATACCGCCACAGGCAACCAAATGGGCTCGGCACTCACCGTTACGGGCTCCGCCTCGACTGCGTTGAGCGCCGACGGCACGCGCGCGGTGGTCACCACCGACACCATGCGGGTGGCGATAGTCGATACCGCAACGGGCGAACAAGTGGGCTCCACGCTACGAATTGCCGGTGTAGCGGTCGACACCGAGATGAACGGCCTGGTCCTGAGTGCGGACGGTTCGCGTGCGCTCATCGCGAGCATCCCGACCGGCCAAGCTGCCGTGGTCAACGTCTTGGCGGCCGCCGCCATGATCTTCTTCGTTCCCCTGTTGATCTTTTTCCCTGTCCTGGGTCCGGTGGTGCAGCTCGCCCAGTCTTTCCAGGCTGAGCAGTGGACGGTGATCGACACCGCGACGGGCACCGGCCGGACCGTCACCATCTCCGGTCTCAATTCCGTCCAGTTCTGGCGGCCGCCAGCTCCTGTCATGAGCCCCGACGGCACTCGAGCATTGGTGGTGGGCTTCACCATTTGGGCCCCGTCGAATTTGTTCCATCTCTCAACCCAGGTGAGCACGTTGCGGATCAGCTGATAGGCCCGCCGCTGACCATCGGAGGCTCGCCATCGCTATCCGGCTAGGCTTGCCCACTGTGATCACCCGCATGTCCGAGCTGTTCTTGCGCACGCTGCGCGATGACCCGGCCGACGCCGAAGTGCCCAGCCACAAACTGTTGATCCGTGCCGGATACGTCCGGCCGGTGGCGCCGGGGCTGTACACCTGGCTGCCGCTGGGCCTGCGGGTGCTGCGCAAGGTCGAGAAGATCGTGCGCGACGAGATGCTCGCGATCAACGGGCAGGAGATCCTGTTCCCGGCGCTGCTGCCCAAGGCGCCGTATGAGACCACCAACCGCTGGACGGAATACGGCGACGGGGTGTTCCGGCTCAAGGACCGCCGCGACAACGACTACATGCTCGGCCCCACCCACGAGGAATTCTTCACGCTGACGGTGAAGGGGGAGTACAGCTCCTACAAGGACTTCCCGCTGCTGATGTTCCAAATCCAGACCAAGTACCGCGACGAGGCCCGGCCCCGCGCGGGCATCCTGCGCGGACGCGAGTTCATCATGAAGGACTCGTACTCGTTCGACGTCGACGACGAAGGCCTCAAGAACGCGTATCACGCGCACCGCGAGGCGTACCAGAAGATGTTCCAGCGCATGGCAATTCGCTATGTGATCGTCTCGGCGGTGTCCGGCGCCATGGGCGGGTCGGCCTCCGAGGAGTTTCTCGCCGAGAGCGAGATCGGCGAGGACACGTTCGTGCGCTGTCTGCAGTCCGGGTACGCCGCCAACGTGGAGGCGGTCATCACCGCCGTCCCGGAATCGCTTCCCGTCGACGGGTTGCCTGAGGCCGTCGTCCACGACACACCGGACACCGCCACTATCGCCACCCTCGTCGAGTGGGCCAATTCCGCGGGCCTGGGCCGAGAGGTGACCGCGGCCGACACGCTCAAGAACGTTCTGCTCAAGGTGCGGGCGCCCGGCGGCGACTGGGAGCTGCTGGCGATCGGCGTGCCCGGCGACCGCGAAGTCGACGACAAGCGCCTGGGCGCGGCGTTGGAGCCGGCCGAGTACGCGATGATCGACGACGCCGACTTCGCCAAGTACCCGTTCCTCAAGAAGGGCTACATCGGCCCGAAAGGCTTGCTGGCCAACGGTGTTCGCTATCTGGTGGACCCGCGTGTGGTGGACGGTACGAGCTGGATCACCGGCGCGGATGAAATCGGCAAGCATGTCGTCGGTCTGGTGGCCGGCCGCGATTTCGTCGCCGACGGCACCATCGAGGCGGCCGACGTGCGCGACGGCGACATGTCACCCGACGGCGCCGGGCCGCTGGTCTCGGCGCGCGGTATCGAGATCGGTCACATCTTCCAGCTCGGCCGCAAGTACACCGACGCGTTCAGCGCCGACGTGCTCGGCGAGGACGGCAAGCCGGTGCGCCTGACCATGGGCTCCTATGGCGTGGGTGTCTCGAGGTTGGTCGCGGTGATCGCCGAGCAGCAACACGACGAGCTCGGGCTGCGCTGGCCGGCGTCGGTGTCACCGTTCGACGTTCACGTGGTGATCGCGAACAAGGACGCCGAGGCACGCGCCGGCGCGGAGGAGCTGGCCCGCGATCTGGATCGGCTGGGCATCGAGGTCCTGCTCGACGACCGCACCGCTTCGCCCGGGGTGAAGTTCAAAGACGCCGAACTGATCGGTGTGCCGTGGATCGTCGTGGTGGGGCGCGGCTGGGCCGACGGAGTTGTCGAGCTGCGCAACCGGTTCACCGGTGACAAGCGCGAGGTCGGTGCGGACGGCGCGGTCACGGAGATCGCGGCGGCGCTGGCCGATCCGCAGCCCTAGTTACTCAGTGCCGCCGGGGAACGCGACCGTCACCGGCTTGATGCCCAGGATCTGCTTCCAGCGTGCCGAGGCGACGGCGGCCTCGGTCAGTGCGGTGACGGCGAACGCGCGGTCCTGGTCGGAGCTCGCCCGCTCCAGCGCCGCGCGCCAGGCCGCCGCGCAGTCGTCCTCCATCCGTACGGCGAGCTTGGCGGCGTCAGTCGGGTTGTTCACCGGCATCGGCAGCTGATAGCCCGCCGCAGGCAGCGGCGCCTTGGCCGAGTGGCCGGTCAGCGTGGCGATCGCCGCCTCGCGGCGCTCACGGTGTTCGGCCATCGCCGCGGACACCAGATCGTTCTCGTCGGGAGAGCTGTGCGCCGACACGATGCCGTAGCCGTAGATCGCGGCGTGTTCGGCGGCGACGGCGTCGAGGAGGGCGGCCACGGCGGCATCCGAAGGCCGGTCGGGATCAGGCGTGGTCGACGGTGTCGGTGAGGTCGGTGATGTCATTGCCCGGCCTTTCCTGACGGCAGCGCGACCGTGTACGCGGTGACACACGAGGCCGCGATCGAGCCCAGCAGCCCCGCCCGGTAGCCGGACAGCGTCGGTACCAGCTTGGTGGCGCTGTCCGCCGAGCTGCGCAGTGCGGCGACGACGTCGGCAACGCTGGGTGGCGGTGCGGCGGCCGCCGACGGGGTGGTCGTACTGCTGCTCGCGGTGCTGCTGGGTTTGCCGGCCAACCGGGCGACCTCCTGGTCCAGCGCGCTCGCGTGTTGCCCGCGCTCCGCGGCCACCTCGACCAACACCGGTGCCAGCGCGGGTGGGGCGGCCTTGGCCGCGGCCGCGGCCAGTTCGCTGTCGTGGCGGGCCAGCTCGGCTTGTTGCTCGAGCGGATCCGGTTCGGGCGGCGGGTTCGTCCCGCATGCGGTACTCGCGGCGCCGAGCAGCGCCAACAACGCCAGCCCCCGGCCGCCCTCGACGAGAACGCGGCGGCGGGTTATCCCTGGGAAAGGACTGGGATCTGGGCTCAGCACGCCAACATCCTGCCATTGAGACGGCCTGTGCTGGCGTATCGTTGATGGCTGGCTCTTGCAGAGCCCTGCATCCGACGCAGATCAGAACAACTCAAGATGAGGAGCTCGCCGTGGCTGGCCGTTCTACGGGGCTACCAACCCAGAAGCAGGTGATCGAGCTACTCGGTGGTGAGTTCGTGCGCGCCGGATACGAAATCGAAGATGTCCTGATCGACTCCCGCACGCAGCCGTGCCGCATCACCGTGATCGCCGACGGCGACAACCCCCTGAATCTGGACACCGTGGCCGAGCTGTCGCGGTCGGCGTCGGCTCTGCTCGACGGCCTGGACGGCGACGACGCCTACGTCCTGGAAGTCACCTCACCGGGCGTGGAGCGGCCGCTGACCGCCGAGAAGCATTTCCGTCGCGCCCATGGCCGCAAGGTCGACGCCGAACTCGCCGACGGGACCACGGTCACCGGCAGGCTGGGCGTGGTGTCCGACGACGCGGTCGACCTGGTGGTGCGCGAGCGCAATGATTGGACAGTGCGCCGCATCCCATTTGCGGACATCGTCAAAGCCATTGTCCAAGTTGAGTTTTCACCACCAAAAGCGCGCGAACTCGAGCTGGCGGGAACAGCGGGAACGGAGGCTGGAGCATGAACATCGACATGACCGCCCTGCACGCGATCGAGATCGATCGCGGCATCTCGGTCGACGAGCTGCTCGACACCATCAAGTCAGCTCTGTTGACCGCCTACCGGCACACCGAGGGACATCAGCCCGACGCGCGCATCGAGATCGACCGCAAGACCGGTGTCGTCCAGGTGATGGCCCGCGAGACCGACGACGATGGCAACCTCATCAGTGAATGGGACGACACCCCAGAGGGATTCGGCCGCGTGGCGGCCACGACCGCCCGCCAGGTCATGCTGCAGCGCTTCCGGGACGCCGAAAACGAACGCAGTTACGGCGAATTCTCCGCGCGGGAGGGTGACATCGTCGCCGGAGTCATCCAGCGCGACGCTCGCGCCAACGCCCGCGGGCTGGTGGTCGTGCGGCTGGGCAGCGAGACCAAGGGCGCCGAGGGCGTCATCCCCGCCGCCGAGCAGGTTCCCGGTGAAAGCTACGAGCACGGCGATCGGCTGCGCTGCTACGTCGTCGGCGTCAGTCGCGGCGCACGCGAGCCGCTGATCACGTTGTCGCGCACCCACCCCAACCTGGTTCGCAAGCTGTTCTCTCTCGAGGTGCCCGAGATCGCCGACAACTCCGTGGAGATCGTGGCGGTGGCCCGTGAGGCGGGGCATCGATCGAAGATCGCGGTCACCTCAAAGGTTCCCGGGCTCAACGCCAAGGGCGCCTGCATCGGTCCGATGGGCCAGCGGGTGCGCAATGTGATGAGCGAGTTGTCCGGCGAGAAGATCGACATCATCGACTTCGACGACGACCCGGCTCGTTTCGTCGCCAACGCACTCTCGCCGGCCAAGGTGGTGTCGGTTTCGGTCATCGACGCAGGCACCCGCGCCGCGCGGGTGGTCGTCCCGGACTTCCAGCTGTCGCTCGCGATCGGCAAGGAAGGGCAGAACGCCCGGCTGGCCGCTCGGCTGACCGGTTGGCGCATCGATATTCGCAG
This sequence comes from Mycobacterium sp. BK086, assembly GCA_004362315.1. Classification (GTDB taxonomy): domain Bacteria; phylum Actinomycetota; class Actinomycetes; order Mycobacteriales; family Mycobacteriaceae; genus Mycobacterium. Next base: position 748,083 of record SNWL01000003.1, on the reverse strand, counting down.
CGATGCCGCGGCCCCGGAAGGCGCCGACGCGGAGGGCTGATCGGCAAATCGTGTGCCGATCTCGCCCGGAATCGTGAAATGCATAAATATCGCGCACATGGCGGGCGAGCGAACTTCGCTGTCTCGTTTTCGAAGCCGTCGTATTTCGTTTCGCGACGCGGCGACGGAATATGCGATCGCAGCGAAATTCACTGGGGCGCTGTGCCGAGTCGGCTCAAGAGATATCGAACCGGTTGCGGTCCTTCGGTAACTGGATAATCCCTTCCGGCAGTTGAATACGATGTCGGGACTATAGGGTTTGCCGAAGGGGGGTATGTCTTGACGATGTTCACGCGCACGGCGGCAAACACTTTCTCAGACCGAATGGGTATCGGTGGTCGCAATTAATTCCGGCGACGACATTCCCCTTACAGTCGATGTTCTGATAATCGGTGCCGGTCCAACGGGATTGACGGCGGCGGACGCCTGTGTGGCCGATGGCGCGTCAGTGGCGATCGTGGAACGCACGGCGAGGGTGGGTGGCTTGGCGCGCTCGGCGACCGTGGCGGGCAACGAAATCGACCTCGGTGGTCACCGCCTGCTGTCGGCGACGCCGAAACAGCGGCGCGCCTGGCTGGATTTCGCCGATCGCCTGGGCGGGGTATCGATGTCGGACATCGGCCGGCGCAGCGGCATCCTGCGCGACGGCTACGTCGTGGCCTATCCCTTCGACACTCAGCAGTTCCGCGCCTCGGTTCCCTGGCCGGTCCGTGCCCGCGGCGCCGCCTCGCTGGCGGCCTGGAAACTGCGGGCGCCGACCGGTCGCGAAGATCACAACCTCGACGAGTGGGTGAAGAACCGGTACGGGCCGTTTCTCGCCGAGACGTTCATGGCGCCACACGCGCGCAAGGTCTTCGGTGTCGATCCCCGGGATATCCCGGCAGGTTGGGCGGCGCAGCGGATCCTGTCGCCCGGTCTCGGTTCGGTGCTGGCCACCGCGATCCCCAAACCCGGTCGTACGGCGCGGCCTGCGGATGTCATCGATCGGTTCTTCTATCCGCAGGGCGGAGTCGGCGTGCTGTGGTCGGGGCTGGCCGAATTGCTTGGCGATCAAGTGAATTGGCTGTTCGACTCCCGGGTGACGGCGATAGCGCCCCCCGCCGGCGGCCGGATTTCGGTCACGGTCGCGGGTCCCGGCGGGGACACCACGGTGTCGTGCAAGAGGGTCATCTCCACCGGGCGTCCCGAGGATCTCGCGATGAGTCTGGGGCTCGACGAGCTGGGCGTCGCCATCGCACAGCGGTCGGGGCGGCGGGATCTCGTGGTCGGCGTCGTCCACGTCCGTGACTGCCCGGCCAGCTGGCACGGATACCAGTGGCTGTACACCCACGACGCCGGCGTCCGCGCACACCGGTTCAACAACTACGGCGAGTGGCAGAGCCTGCACTGCCCGTTCGGCGTCATCGGGCTGGAGTACACGGTGCCGACGGGGGAGACGTTCGATGTCGCCGTCACGGCATTGAAGGACATGTCGATCTTGCTTCCGGGCGGGGCGATCGACTTCCTCGGATCCGAGGTGGCCACCGACGCCTACTCGAACTTCGACGCGTCGGCCGATCAGCTGGCCCTGCTCGACGAGGCGTTGCGCGGATTCGGCGCTGGTGTCATCAGCACCGGGCGCCAGGGGGCCGGGATCTACATCAACCTGGATCAGGCCATGCGCCTGGGTGCGCGCGTCGCCACGATGTCTGCGCGGCACTCCGGCGTGGTGGGACGCGACGAATATTCGCCATATCAGGAGAAAGTGGGCTGATCAGCGGGGCTCCGCGAGGCCGGAACCCGGCCTGGATCGGGCCAGCGAAGGGTGGTTCGGAGTGGTGCCGCGATGACGGTAGACTATGCCGTGATCCAGCGCGAGACTCCGGCTCCCGAGAGACCGCATCGACGTACCGAAGGACCGGTGCGGACGTGCGTCGGGTGCCGGAAGCGAGAGTTGGCCGTCGATCTCCTCCGAGTGGTAGCGGTGTCGAACGGGAACGGTGAATGCGCCGTAAACGTTGACCAAGCCGGTAACCTCCCGGGTCGGGGTGCGTGGCTGCATCCTACTGATCGGTGCCTTGAGGCAGCGATTCGGCGGCGAGCTTTTGGCCGAGCGTTGCGCATCACCGGTTCACCGGACACCTCCGCGGTGGTCGAGTACGTCGAGAAGTTGGATAGCTCGCCCAGCCCGGCAAGAGAGAACAGGCAAGCGAAGAACATGAGCACACCGTGAAGTCCCGACGATGACCATGCGTCGTAGCTAAACCCGAGGCGCGGCCTACCACCGCTGTCGCCTCTTGAGTAGGAGATGTAGTGGCAGGTAAGGCCCGCGTGCACGAGTTGGCCAAGGAACTCGGTGTCACCAGCAAGGAAGTTCTCGCCCGTCTGAGCGATCAGGGCGAATTCGTCAAATCCGCGTCGTCGACGGTGGAAGCCCCCGTGGCGCGCCGCTTGCGTGAATCGTTCGGCGGCGGCAAGCCCGACAAAACCCCAGCTAAGCCCGCACCGGCCAGCGCCGGAAACGGAGCGCCGAAGCCGGCGCCCGCACCCAGTGCTGCCGCGCCCGCGGCACCGGTGCCGGCGGCCCCCAAGCCGGCAGCCCCCGCCCCCGCGGCGCCGCCGCCTGCGCCGCCCGCACCCGCGGCCCCGCCCGCTCCTGCGGCATCTGCGGCAGCCCCGGCGCCGGCCCGTCCCGGGCCCGCGCCGACGCCCGGTCCCCGTCCCGGCCCGGCAGCGCCCAAGCCGGGTATGCCCCGCCCGCCGCGCGTCGGCAACAACCCGTTCTCCTCGGCCCAGCCGGTCGAGCGTCCCGCTCCGCGCCCGCAAGGCCCGCGCCCCGGCCCCGGCGGTCCGCGTCCGGGCCCCGGTGGTCCGCGTCCCGGTGGCGCCACGCCCGGCAACATGCCGCCGCGTCCGCCCGGCGCCCGTCCCGGCGCACCCGGTCGTCCGGGTGCGCCCCGTCCCGGCGGCGGCCCCCGTCCCGGCGGCGGTGGTGGTCGTCCGGGTGGTGGTGGCGGTGGCGGTAACTACCGCACCGGCGGCCCCGGTGGTGCCGGTGCCGGTGCTGGTGGAGCGGCTGCCGGTGGTTTCCGCGGTCGTCCCGGCGGCGGCGGTCCCGGTGGCGGCGGTGGTCGTCCCGGCCAGCGCGGTGGCGCGGCCGGTGCGTTCGGCCGTCCCGGCGGTGCCCCGCGTCGTGGCCGTAAGTCGAAGCGCGCAAAACGCGCCGAATACGAGAGCATGCAGGCACCGGTCGTCGGTGGCGTGCGGTTGCCGCACGGCAACGGCGAGACCATACGGCTGGCCCGCGGCGCGTCGCTGTCCGATTTCGCCGAGAAGATCGACGCCAACCCGGCCGCACTGGTCCAGGCGCTGTTCAACCTCGGCGAGATGGTCACCGCCACCCAGTCCGTGGGTGACGAGACGCTGGAGCTGCTCGGCAGCGAGATGAACTACGTCGTCCAGGTCGTGTCGCCGGAGGACGAGGATCGCGAGCTGCTGGAATCCTTCGACCTCACCTATGGCGAGGACGAGGGCGACGAAGAGGACCTGGAGGTCCGCCCGCCTGTCGTCACCGTCATGGGCCACGTCGACCACGGCAAGACCCGACTGCTGGACACCATCCGCAAGGCCAGCGTCCGCGAGGGCGAGGCCGGTGGCATCACCCAGCACATCGGTGCCTACCAGGTGACCGTCGAGCACGACGGTGTCGTCCGGCCGATCACCTTCATCGACACCCCGGGTCACGAGGCGTTCACCGCCATGCGTGCCCGCGGCGCGAAGGCCACCGATATCGCGATCCTGGTGGTCGCCGCCGACGACGGCGTCATGCCGCAGACGGTGGAGGCCATCAACCACGCGCAGGCCGCCGATGTGCCGATCGTGGTTGCGGTCAACAAGATTGACAAGGAAGGCGCCGACCCGGCCAAGATCCGGGCGCAGCTCACCGAGTACAACCTGGTTGCCGAGGACTTCGGTGGTGACACCATGTTCGTCGACATCTCGGCCAAGAACGGCACCAATATTCAGGCGCTCGAAGAGGCCGTGCTGTTGACCGCCGATGCGGCGCTGGACCTGCGGGCCAACCCCGATATGGAAGCCCAGGGTGTGGCCATCGAAGCGCACCTGGACCGCGGTCGCGGTCCGGTGGCGACCGTGCTGATTCAGCGCGGCACGCTGCGGGTCGGCGACTCGGTGGTCGCCGGCGACGCCTACGGCCGCGTCCGCCGCATGGTCGACGAGCACGGCGAGGATGTCACCGAGGCGCTGCCGTCGCGACCGGTGCAGGTCATCGGCTTCACGTCGGTGCCGGGTGCCGGTGACAACTTCCTGGTTGTCGACGAGGACCGCATCGCCCGTCAGATCGCTGACCGGCGCAGCGCGCGTAAGCGCAACGCGCTGGCCGCCCGTACCCGCAAGCGCATCAGCCTGGAAGACCTGGATTCGGCGCTGAAGGAAACCAGCCAGCTGAACCTGATCCTCAAGGGCGACAACTCCGGCACCGTCGAGGCGCTGGAAGAGGCTCTGCTGGGCATCCAGATCGACGACGAGGTGGAGCTGCGCGTCATCGACCGTGGTGTCGGTGGCGTCACCGAGACCAACGTCAACCTGGCGTCGGCGTCGGATGCAATCATCATCGGCTTCAACGTCCGCGCCGAGGGCAAGGCCACCGAGCTGGCCAACCGCGAAGGTGTGGAGATCCGGTACTACTCGGTGATCTACCAGGCGATCGACGAGATCGAGAGCGCGCTCAAGGGCATGCTCAAGCCGGTCTACGAGGAGAAGGAGCTCGGCCGTGCCGAGATCCGGGCGATCTTCCGGTCGTCGAAGGTCGGCAATATCGCGGGTTGCCTCGTGCAGTCCGGGATCATGCGGCGCAACGCCAAGGCGCGGCTGCTGCGTGACAACGTCGTCGTCGCCGAGAACCTCACGGTCTCTTCGCTCAAGCGCGAGAAGGACGACGCCACCGAGGTGCGCGAGGGTTACGAATGCGGTCTGACGCTGACGTACTCCGACATCAAGGAAGGCGACGTCATCGAGACGTACGAGCTGGTAGAAAAAGCCCGTGTGTAGGCGCGGCGATTTCCATGGCTGACCCCGCACGGGCGAAGCGACTGGCGAAGCGAATCTCCACCATCGTCGCCTCGGCGATCGAGTACGAGATCAAGGATCCCCGGCTCACCGGGGTGACGATCACCGACTCGAAGGTGTCCGGCGACCTGCACGACGCCACGCTGTACTACACGGTGATCGGACGCTCGATCGAAGACGAACCCGACTATGCCGCGGTGGCGGCGGCGCTGGACAAGGCCACCGGTGTGCTGCGCTCCAAGGTCGGAGCCGGCACCGGTGTCCGCTTTACCCCGACGCTGAGCTTCGTCCGTGACACCGTGCCGGACGCCGCTCATCGCATGGAGGAACTCCTCGCGAAGGCGCGTGCCGCCGACGCCGATGTCGCGCGGATTCGTGAAGGAGCCACTCCTGCGGGAGACGCGCAGCCGTACCGTGTGGTAGGAGAAGAGGACACATCCTCGCAGCAGGACGACCAGGACACCGGTGACCGCGATCGATTCGACGACTGAGATCACCCGCCTCGGTAGGCGGGTGGATGCGCACGGTGCTGTCGAGGCCTTGCGTGGCGCCCGTTCGGTCAGCGTGATCTGTCACGTCCATCCCGACGCCGACAGCATCGGCGCCGGCTTGGCGCTGGCGCTGATCCTCGAGCGCGACGGTGTCGAGGTGCAGGTGAGCTTCGCGACGCCGTCGAACCTGCCGGAGTCGCTGCACATGCTGCCGGGTGGCCACCTGCTGGTGGCGCCCAAGGACATGCGCCGCGACGCCGATCTGGTGGTCACCGTCGACGCCCCGAGCATCAACCGACTGGGCGCGCTGGCCGAGCTGACCCCGCCCGGCCGTGAGGTGCTCGTCATCGATCACCACAAGTCGAACACCTTGTTCGGCAGCCTGAATCTCGTTGATCCCAAGGCGGATTCGACCACCATGGTGGTCGCCGAGCTGCTCGACGCGTGGGAGAAGACGATCGACCGGGACGTGGCCACCTGTCTGTACGCCGGCCTGACCATCGATACCGGTTCGTTCCGGTGGGCGTCGCCGCGCGCGCTGCGGCTGGCGGCCCGGCTGGTGGAGCTCGGTGTGGACAACGCGGCGATCAGCCGGGAACTGTTCGACACCCACCCGTTCGTGTGGCTGCCCCTACTGGCCCGAGTGCTCTCCAGCGCCCAGCTGGTGCCCGAGGCGGCCGACGGGCGAGGCCTCGTCTATGCGGTGGTCGCCCACGAGGACTGGATGGAGAATCGGTCCGAAGAGGTCGAGAGCATCGTCGACATCGTGCGCACCACCCATGAAGCCGAGGTCGCGGCGGTCTTCAAGGAGATCGAGCCGCAGCACTGGTCGGTATCGATGCGGGCCAAGAGCTACGACCTGGCCAAGGTCGCCAGCGGGTTCGGCGGCGGCGGGCACACGCTGGCCGCCGGGTATTCCGCATCCGGGCCGATCGACCACGTCGTGAAGCAGCTGACCGCAGCCCTTGACTGACTCGGCCGACGACGCCGCCGGCGGGCAGGAGCGTAGCGACCCGGGGAGTGTTTCGGTCACCGGCAGGCGGATCGCCGGGCTGGCGATTCCCGCACTGGGCGTCCTCGCGGCCGAACCGATTTATCTGCTGTTCGATATCGCGATCGTCGGGCGCCTCGGTGCGCTGAGTCTGGCGGGCCTGGCGATCGGCGGTCTCATCCTCTCGGTGGTCAGCGCGCAGCTCACGTTTCTGTCGTACGGCACGACGGCCCGCTCGGCGCGGTTCTTCGGCGCGGGCAACCGGGTCGCGGCGGTCGGGGAGGGCGTGCAGGCGACCTGGCTGGCGCTGGCGATGGGTGCGGTGATCGTGACCGCGGTGCAGCTGGCGGCCGTGCCGCTGGTGTCGGCGATCGCGGGCAGTGGGTCGGGAGGCGATATCGCGGCCGCCGCGATGCCGTGGGTGCGGATCGCCATCTTCGGCGTACCGGCCATCCTGATCTCGGCAGCGGGCAACGGCTGGATGCGCGGCGTGCAGGACACCGTGCGCCCGCTGCGCTACGTGCTGGTGGGCTTCGGCGTCTCCGCAGTGCTCTGCCCGCTGCTGGTGTACGGCTGGCTGGGCCTGCCCCGCCTCGAGCTGGCCGGCTCGGCCATCGCCAACCTGGTCGGGCAGTGGCTGGCCGCCGTGCTCTTCTGCCGCGCGCTGCTGGTCGAGAAGGTGCCGCTGCGCCTGGACACCTCGGTGCTGCGGGCGCAGGTGGTGATGGGCCGCGATCTGGTGGTGCGGACGCTGGCGTTCCAAGCCTGCTTCGTGTCGGCCGCCGCGGTGGCCGCACGGTTCGGAGCCGCGGCCGTGGCCGCCCACCAGGTGGTGCTGCAGTTGTGGAATTTCCTTGCCCTGGTGCTGGATTCACTCGCGATCGCCGCGCAGTCGCTGGTCGGCGCCGCGCTCGGCGCGGGCCGGACCACGCATGCGAAGTCGGTGGCATGGCGGGTGACGATCTTCTCGACGATCGCCGCAGCGGTGCTGGCTTTCGTGTTCGCGGTCGGCGCCTCGGTGTTGCCGTCGTTGTTCACCGACGACCGCTCGGTGCTCGGCGAGATCGGGGTGCCGTGGTGGTTCATGGTGGCGCAGCTGCCGATCGCGGGTGTCGTCTTCGCGCTCGACGGGGTGCTGCTGGGTGCAGGTGACGCCGCGTTCATGCGTACCGCGACGTTGGCCAGCGCGCTGATCGGCTTCCTGCCACTGATTTGGCTGTCACTGGCGTTCGGCTGGGGCCTGCTGGGCATCTGGTCGGGCCTGACCACGTTCATGGTGCTGCGGCTGATTTTCGTTGGCTGGCGGGCCTTTTCGGGACGCTGGCTGGTGTCGGGTACCGGATAGGTACTCGATCAGCACCGGGAGATCTAGCGACCGGGCACGTGAGCGGTTGCGGCCCAACCGAAGTCGTTGGTGCGGACGTCGACGTCCGCGAAGCCCGCGGCGACCAGACGGTCCGCAAGACGGGCCGGGTCGACCGGGTTGTAGGTGTCGCTCTCGTGTGCGGCTTCCATCTCGTCGCTGCCGATGCTGTCGCTGGCAACCAGCGTCGCCCCCGGCCGCAGTACGCGGGCGACCTCGGCCAGCAGTCGATCCTGCAGCTCGGCAGTGGGCACGTGGTGCAGCATCGTGAAGCAGGCCGCCCCCGAGAACCGGTCGTCGGGGAAGTTCAGCGCGGTGGCATCGGCGTTCAGGATCTGCACCGACGGCACGCCGGCGAACCGCTCGGTGAGCATCGCCGCCAACTTTTCGTCGATCTCCACACACGTCACCCGGGGTAGAGCCGTGCTCAGCACATCGGTGACGGCGCCATAGCCGGGCCCCACCTCCAGGACGTCGTCACCGAGGTCGATACCACCCAGCACCCAGGGCAGGATCTGCTCGCGCATGATCTGACGCCACTCGTCGCTGCCACAGACCTCATGCGCCTCATTCATGCGGCCAAGCGTAGGGGATGCGCCTGAAACTTCGATCTGAATTTTTGCTGAGTTGGCTCCACGGCCCTCCTCTGTGCGTTAATACTGGGCGTTGCTGACAGACCATCCAGGTACGGGGGTGCCATGAGTTCGACAGCATTTGGATTTCGCGTCGGTTCCGCCGCGTTTGCGCTGAGCCTTGGAATGGCGGTCGCCGCCAGCCCGGGTATCGCGGTAGCTGACACCCCGGATACCGGCTCGGCGTCGCAACCGTCGAAACCATCGAAATCAGCGGTCGGGACGTCACGCCGTGCCGCGCAGGCGCCGGCGGGCAGCAAGGCTGAGGCTCCCAAGAGGTCCGCCCGCACGCCGTCGACCTCACGACCTGCCGCCGCGAGCCGTCCGGACACGCGCGTGCCGGCCACCGAAACCCCAACGCCGGCCAAAGCGGCGGATTCAACGGGATCAGTTCAGAATGCCCTCACGGAATCAGCTGCCGCGGTTCAGGTTTCGGTTGCCAAGGCCGAGCCGGTCGACACCGCTGTATCCGTGCCGAAGGCGGTGACCCCGGCTCGCCAGACCGCGAGGGCCGCGGTCACCCCGACCGATCTCGTCAAAGGGTTTCTGTCGCTGTTCGGGATCAAGGGCCTGCCACCCTCACCGGTCGAACTGATCACCGGTGCGCTCGCGCTCATCCGTCGCGAGATCGAGAACCTGCTGCGTCCGCAGACCACGCCCAGCCTCTCGATCACCGACACCAGCCTGGTCGAGGGCAGCGGGAGCACCACCAGCGCGGCTTTCACCGTGACGCTGTCCAAGGCGAGCACCAAGACCGTCACCGTGAGCTGGGCGACGGCCGACGGGTCGGCGACGGCCCTGCAGGATTACGTGAACGGCGGGGGCACGCTGGTCTTCGCTCCGGGGGTGACGTCGCAGGTCATCAACGTGGACGTGCTGGGCGACACCAAGGCCGAGCCGGCCGAGACGTTCACCGTGACACTGTCCGACGCGTTCGGCGCCAAGATCGGCCGGGCCGTCGCGACGGGCACGATCACCGACGATGACGACGCCAGCGTCCCGCAACTGCCCACGGTGTCCGTCGCCGGCGCCACCGTCGCCGAGGGCAACAGCGGAACGACCGCGATGACGTTCACGGTGACTCTGTCCAAAGCCACGGCGACGACGGTCACGCTCGCCTACACAACGGGCGGCGGGTCGGCGACCGCCGGTCAGGATTACACCGCGGCTTCGGGCACGGTCACGTTCGCCCCCGGCTCGGTGTCGCAGGTGATCACCGTCAACGTCCTGGCCGACACGACAGTCGAGCCGACCGAGACGTTCACGGTCGTGCTGTCCAATCCGGTGGGCGCCACGCTCGTCAACACGTCCGCAACCGGCACGATCACGAACGACGACACCGCCACGACGCCGGGCGGAACCGCGCAGTGGGGCAAGAGCTTCTTTGCGCCCTATATCGACATGGGCGCCTACCCGGTGCCGAATCTCCTGGCGCTGTCGAAGACATACGGCACGTCGCTGGTGACGCTGGGCTTCATGCAGGCCGACCAGAACGGCAACCTCGCCTGGGCGGGATTGGCTGCGCTGGAACCGAATTCGACCAACGAACAGGCCATCGCGATCAACAAGTCGATCGCCGACTTCAAGGCCGCCGGCGGCGACGTCATGATTTCGCTCGGCGGTGCGGCCGGCACCAGCCTGGCACAGGATTACGCGGCCAAGGGGCGCAGCGCCCAAGAGCTGGCCGACGCCTACGCCGCGGTGATCGACACATACGGCATCACCCAGATCGACTTCGACATCGAAGGGGCCGCGGTGGCCGACCCGAAGTCAGTGACGCTCAACGCCCAGGCGCTGGCACTGCTGCAGAAATCCAAGCCAGACCTGAAGATCTGGTACACCTTGCCGGTCCTGCCGAGTGGGCTGACCGCCGACGGCGTCAACGTGGTGGACACCGCACTCAAGGCGGGTGTCACACTCGCCGGCGTCAACGTGATGGCCATGGATTACGGAGAATCCGCCGCGCCCACCAGCGGACCGAACGCAAAGACCATGGGCGCCTACGCGATTGAGTCCGCGGAGTCCACCTACGCCCAGCTGGCCGCGCTGTATGCCGCACAAGGAAGGACGTTCGGCTGGAGCAATATCGGCGTCACTCCGATGCTCGGCGTCAACGATGTCATCACCGAGGTCTTCACTGTCGCCGACGCGCAGGCCCTCGAAGACTGGGCTCGTACCAAGGGCATCGGCATGCTGTCGATGTGGCAGGTCCTGCGCGACATCCCGGGCACTCTCGGGCAGGCCACGACGGGTGCCTCGGGGCTCAGCGATCCCCAGGGTGCCTTCAGCAACGTGTTCAACGACTACGGCACGATCAACGTCGTCGACTACACGAAGGCGGGTAGTTCCAGCGGTGGCGGTGGCGGTGGCGCGACTCCGGTGACCGGCGGCACGTCGACCACGATCGGCTGGGCGTGGGGCGCCAACCCGGTACTGACCTTCGATCCCGCCAAAGACACGCTGGACTTCGTCTGGATGCAGGCCACCGCGTTCGACGTCTCCGACACGTCCGGCTCGACGGTGATCACCATCGTCGGCAACAACAGCAGCTACACCCTGGCGGGCGTGACGCTGAGTGAGCTGCAGATCGGCAACATCATCGCCAAGGACGCCGGCACGCTGGTGAAGTGGCAGAGCCTCATCGATGCCGCGAAAGCGGTGTGACGAGAACCTATTTCACCTGCGAGCGGCCGCGCTCGATCACCGAGGCGCGGCTTGCGGCGATGTCATCCCCGGAGGTCTGCGCCATCCACTTCTTGGCCGACATCGCCTCGATCCACAGCCCTGAACCGGTCTGGTCCTCGTCGATGCGGTGATAGGACGCCAGCAGCGCGCGCACAGCCTTCTGGTTGTTGCCGACGATCGCGGCGGCCACCGCGCGGGCGGCCGGCAGCAGCTCGTCGTGCGCGACGACCTGGGTGACCAGCCCGGCGCGCAGGGCGTCCTCGGCCGACAGGTAGTCGCCGGTCAGGCTCATCCGCCGGGCCATGCCGACGCCGACCTTCTGCGGCAGACGCACGCTCAGGCCCCACGTCGGCAGCAGCCCGACGCGGGCGTGGGTATCGGCGAAGCGGGCCTGTTCGGAGGCGATCAGGATGTCGCAGTACAGCGCCAGTTCCAGGCCGCCGGTCACCGCGGCGCCGTTGATCGCCCCGATGACGGGCTTGGTCATCGGCGGCCACTTCGGTGAGATGTCGGGAAGTTCGGTGGTGTCACCGAGTTCCTTGAGGTCCAGACCCGCGCAGAACACCGGGTCAGCACCGGTGACGATGATGACGTCGACATCCTCGTCGGCGTCGGCTTCCCGCAGCGCGCTGAAGAAGCGGCTGCGCAGTGCGCTCGACAGCGCGTTGCGCGCGCCGGGCCGATTCAGCGTGACCGTGCGAATCCGGTCGGTGGTGTCGATGAGGAGGATGTCGTCGCCGGTCATCGTCACACCGTAGCCAGCGCGCGGATCCGCCTATCGTGGGGGCTATGTGCCGAAACATCACCGAGTTGCGCGGCCTGGAGCCGGCGGCCACCGACGAAGAGATCACCGCGGCCGCCCGCCAGTACATCAGGAAGGTCAGCGGAATCACCCGTCCCTCGGAGGCGAATGTCGACGCGTTCGAGGCCGCGGTGGCCGAGGTCGCGACGATCACCACGCGGCTGCTCTCGGAGCTGCCCGCCCGCCGTCAGCCGCCGAAGACCGTTCCGCCGCTGCGCCGACCCGAAGTCATCGCGCGGCTTGCCTCGAAGTGACGCCCGCGCTCAAGGAGTGGAGCGCCGCCGTGCACGCGCTGCTCGACGGCCGACAAACCGTGCTGCTGCGCAAGGGCGGCATCCATGAGAAGCGGTTCGCGGTGGCGGCCGAGGACTTCCTGTTGTTCCCGACGGTCGCGCACAGTCATGCCGAACGGGTGCGCCCCGAGCATCGTGACCTCCTCGCAGGATCAGCCTCCGACAGCACCGATGACCACCTTGTGATCCGTGCTGCGGCGAAAGTGGTTGCCGCCGTGGCGGTATCGAATGCCGACGGGCTGGCGGACATCGAAGACCTGCACATCTGGACCGCGGATTCGGTGCGGGCCGACCGGCTGGACTTCCGGCCCCGCCACCACTTGACCGTGCTCGTGGTTCAGGCCGCCCCGCTGGTCGAGCCGATCCGGCTGTCGCGCGAGCCGCAGTACGGGGGCTGCACCAGCTGGGTGCAACTGCCCGCGACGGCGCAGCGGGGCCGGCCGGTCCATGACGCCACTGCGCTAGACGAGATCGCCGGCCGGGTTCGCGCCGCCGTCGGCTGAGGGCAGGCCGGCCGAGGCGGGCAGGATCAACCGCGACAGCCCGCCGGCGCCGTGGCGGACGGTGTGCAGCGCCGGGACCATCCGCTGCCCGGTGAGGACCGGTTCGCCGGTGCCGAGGTTGCGGGCGTAGCGGGGGTGCGAGCCGCCCGCGATGAGCACCCGGATCTGAGTGCCCGCGGGGAAGCGGTGTGCGATGGCGTCGAGCTCGACCCGGACCGGACCGGGCGCCGGCCGATTCAGCCGCCGGTAGCCGTCGCTGACGTTTCGGGAGCGCCCACGCGCATCCACCTCGCTGATGCGCACGAACAGGTCGACGTGGTCGATATCGGAGTCGTGGGCCAGTTCGACGACAGGGCTGCCGAACACGTACAGATCGGCGTCGAGCGGGCCGCTGGTGAAGCTGAGCACGTCGGTGCGTCGGGCCAGTGCGGAGTCGTCCCGGTAGCCGCTCTTGTTCTGGGTCAGGAATCGGCCGCCCACCGTCGGGGTCGGGTCGGCGGGGTCGTAACGGAAGGTCGACGGCGTGGCGTCTGCCGGTGGGCGCGCCGCGGCCAGCCGGCCTGCGGGCTGCAGGTACAGCACGCCCTCGCCGGTGGCGGGTGGCCAATCGGGCATGTCGATCCAGCCGTGGTGTGCGACGTACACCCGCACCCGGCTGCGCCTGGTCGCGGGCGCCCCCGCCAGGTGGGTGCCGAGCCAGTCCAGCGACTCCGCGGCGGCAGTTCCGCCGGCCTTGGTCATCATCTCGCTGTGGGTCCACGGCCCGACTGTCATCGCGACGTCAACGCCTCTGTCACGTAGGCGGCGGTACTGCTCAAGGGTCTGTTCCAGGAACAGGTCTTGCCAGCCGCTGAGCAGCAGCACCGGCACATCGCTTCGATCGAGCGCGGAGTTCATCCGCATGGCGTCCCAGAACGGGTCGTCGCCGCGAGGATGCTCGACCCACGACTCATACCACGGTGAGTTCGCCCCGAGCAGCCCCCGGCCCGCACTGCCCAGGGGGAGGCCGTGCATGGCCTGGTCCAGTCGCCGTGCCGCACGGTTTTGGAGCGCCAACTTCCGCGCCAGTGCCTCTTCCTGATGGGCGATCGAGTCCGACCAGCTCAGGAAATCGTTGAGCGAGAACGACCCGGTGCCCCACGACGATTCGTAGAAGTCGTGCGGCCCGACGGTGACCACCGCGGCGGCCAGTTCGGGTGGCGGATCAGACAGCAGGGCCCACTGGGTGAAGCCCAGGTAGGACAGCCCGACGGTGGCGAAGCTGCCGGTGAACCACGGCTGCTCGCGCAGCCACACGACGGTGTCGGCGGCGTCGTCGGCCTCGTGGACCATCGGCACGAATTCGCCGCCCGAGCCGAACGTGCCGCGCACGCTCTGCAGCACGACGTGATAGCCCCGCGCGGCGTACAGGCGCGCGTAGACGAGCGAGAACGGAAAGGACCGGCCGTAGGGCCCGCGGACCAGGATGGTGCCGAGCGGCTTGTCGAGGTTCGGTGCGTAGTGGGTGGCGCGCAGGACCGCACCGTCGCGCATCGGGATGCCGACAGCGCGATGCACGAGGTAGTCAACGGTCGGCGGCGCTATCCGCAGGTGGCGGGATAAGGCGCGGTCGACGAATCGGTGGGCACGACGGCTGCGCACACCGGTCAGGATATTCAGAATTTGTAGAACGGCGTGAGCTGCTGGGCCCGCATCAGGTTTTCCTGCATGCAGTCGACATCGGGGTTGGAGTAGATCGGGGAGTAGAACAACGACTGCTGGATGACGCCGTAGCTGGTCTTGAACACCACCATGCAGGAGAACCACCAGCGGTTGTTCCAATCGGTGGGTTTCATCACCCAGAACTGCGCGGCGCGGTGGCCGTTGATCTCGCTCTCGACGGCATCGGGTGGCAGGGATTGCGCGTAGGTGCGCCAGATGATGGGTTCGACGGCCATCTGGTAGTTGCCTGCGTCGTACTGGCAGCGCCCGCTCTCCATCGGCGTCGGCGGGCTGGCTTCCAGTCCCAGCCCGGCGATGACGTCCAGCGGGATGTCGTTGCACGGGTCGAACGGGTTGGGATTGGTGAGCGCGATGACCGGGGACTTGATCGTGGTCGACACGTCGGTCATCGGGGCGTCGGTGGACCGCAGCTGTACTGCCGTCGGGCCGGCACCGGTCGGCGGACCGGTCTGGATGGTGATCAACGCGGCGGCGGCGATCGCGAACAGGCTGACGGAGAGGCGCACTGCGGCGGCCATGTCTCCCCCCTAAGCGGTCAGCCCCGACCGCTGGCAGTCTAACCGGCCGCGCGCCAGTAGTCTGGCGTGTTGTGGCACCCACGCTCTGGGCGATCAGTGACCTGCATACGGGTCACACCGGCAACAAACCGGTTACCGAATCGCTGTATCCCTCGTCGCCGGACGACTGGCTGATCGTCGCCGGTGACGTCGCCGAGCGCACCGACGACATCCGCTGGTCGCTGGATCTGCTGCGCCGGCGCTTCGCCAAGGTGATCTGGGTGCCGGGCAATCACGAGCTGTGGACCACCGGCAAGGATCCGGTGCAGGTGTTCGGCCGGTCCCGCTACGACTACCTCGTCAACATGTGCGACGAGATGGGCATCGTCACACCGGAGCACCCGTTTCCGGTGTGGACCGAGCAGGGCGGGCCGGCGACCATCGTGCCGATGTTCCTGCTCTACGACTACACATTCCTGCCCGCGGGAGCGGCCACCAAGGCCGAGGGTCTGGCGATCGCCCGCGAGCGCAACGTCGTGGCGACCGACGAATTCCTGTTGTCCAGCGAGCCGTACGCCACCCGCGACGCGTGGTGCCGGGATCGTCTGAAGCACACCAGGGCCCGGCTCGAGGAACTCGACTGGATGCAGCCGACGGTGTTGGTGAACCATTTCCCGCTGCGCCGCGAACCGTGCGATGTGCTGTTCTTCCCGGAGTTCTCGTTGTGGTGCGGCACCGTGGAGACCGCCGACTGGCACACCCGCTACAACGCTGTCTGCTCGGTCTACGGACACTTGCACATTCCGCGGACCACCTGGTATGACGGTGTGCGCTTCGAGGAGGTATCAGTCGGCTATCCGCGAGAGTGGCGGCGCCGCAAGCCTTATCGGTGGTTGCGCCAGATTCTGCCCGACCCGCAGTACGCGCCCGGCTACCTCAACGACTTCGGCGGGCATTTCGTCATCACCGAGGAGATGAAGGAGCAGTCGGCGAAACTGCGCGAGCGGCTGCAAAGCCGACGCGGATGAGCGATCTCATGGCGGCGGTGCTCCCGCAGATGGCCGACCTGGTGTACGCCGAGACCTACGACGATCCGCCGGATCTGGTGCCGCTGGCCGAAGAAGAGCCGCTGATCGCGAAATCGGTGGACAAACGGCGCAACGAGTTCATCACCGTCCGGCACTGCGCTCGGGTTGCGCTGCAGAAGCTCGGCCTGCCGCCGGTGCCGATCCTCAAGGGCGACAAGGGTGAACCGTGCTGGCCTGACGGAGTGGTCGGTAGCCTCACCCACACCCAGGGATATCGAGGCGCGGTGGTGGCGCGCAGTACCAGCGTTCGTTCGGTGGGTATCGACGCCGAACCGCATGGTGTGCTGCCCGACGGGGTGCTCAATGCCATCAGCCTGCCCGTCGAGCGACACGAGATCGGGGCGTTGCCGGGCGGCCTGCATTGGGATCGAATCCTGTTCTGCGCCAAGGAGGCAACCTACAAGGCGTGGTTTCCGCTGACGCAGCGCTGGCTGGGGTTCGAAGACGCCCACATCACCTTCGGTGTCGAGGAGTCCGGGCTCGCGGGCACGTTCGTCTCGAAGATCCTCATCGATCCTGCCGCGCGCTTCGGCCCGCCGCTGACCGAGCTGTCCGGCCGGTGGTCGGTGGGTGGTGGGCTGGCGTTGACGGCGATCGTGCTGTGAGCCCGGCACCTGGAATTGTCGTGGTGGACAAACCCGCCGGTATGACGAGCCATGACGTGGTCGGCCGCTGCCGGCGGATCTTCGGCACCCGCAAGGTCGGCCACGCCGGAACGCTGGACCCGATGGCCACCGGTGTCTTGGTGGTTGGCATCGAGCGGGCCACCAAAATCCTCGGCCTGGTGACAGCGACGTCGAAGTCGTACGCCGCGACCATTCGGCTGGGCCGGTCGACATCCACCGAAGACGCCGAAGGTGAAGTGCTGCAGGATATTTCCGCCGAGCACGTGACCGATGAGCAGATTCAGGCGGGGATTGCGAACCTGCGTGGCGAGATCTCGCAGCGGCCATCGTCGGTCAGCGCGGTCAAGGTCGACGGCAAGCGGGCCTACCAGCTCGTGCGCGAGGGCCAGGATGTGCAGCTCGCCGAGCGCACGGTTCGCATCGACAGATTCGATGTGCACGACGTCCGGCGCGACGGACCCTTCATCGATGTGGACGTCGAGGTGGATTGCTCATCGGGCACCTACATCCGGGCCCTGGCGCGCGATCTCGGTGACGGGCTGGGCGTCGGGGGACACCTGACCACGTTGCGGCGCACCCGGGTCGGGGGCTACGGGCTCGACCATGCCCGGTCGCTGGACGAACTCGCCGAGAGTGCTCAGCTCAGTTACTCCCTCGACGAGGCGTGCCTGCTGGCGTTTCCGCGCCGCGATATCACACCGGAAGAAGCGGAGGACACCAGCCACGGCCGCCCGCTGACCGCTGGGGGAATCGACGGTGTCTATGCCGCAACGGATCCCGATGGACGGGTGATCGCGTTGCTGGAGGACAAGGGCGGCCGGACCAAACCCGTCGTGGTGATCCGACCCGCGACGCTCTAGAGCAACTCGTGTGCGTAGGCGAACGCCGCGTCCTCGTCGTCGGCGTCGAAATCGCATAGCCGCGCCAGGCGTCCCTCACGGTAAACGCCGACGAGAATCCGTGCCCAGGTGAAATGCTCGCCGTCGTGTCCAAGACCTTCGCGGTCCATGCGTCCGACGAAGAGGTCCGGCGCCAACCAGCGGATGGATGAGAACCACGATCGCAGGGAGGGGACCATCTTCTGCAGTTCGATGAGGCTGGCGCGGAGTTCGGCGGCTGAACGATCGGGAAAGCCTGAGCGTGAACGGTTCTCGATTTGCAGGTCGGGCCAGCTCAATTCGGTGAAGATCGTGTCGAAATCGGCCCGGTTCAGGGCGGCGACATAGTCGGCGTTGGTCAGTCCCGAATGGGCTGCGGCCGCTCCTTCGCCTGCGTAGTAACGGCGTTCGAGCTCGCGATAGGCACCCGCGAAATCGTCCTCCTCAAAGACGGCGTGATATTTCGCCCGACCATCGTCATCGACCTCACCCACCGCCAGGTTGATCGCCTCGTTTCCGTCCTCGTCCGACCACGTGGTCTGCCCAAGGTGCACGTTGTCACCGCGGACGGCCAAGATGCGCAACGAGAATCGGGTGTACTGCGCCCGCAGTCGTTCGAACGCAGCTCGCAGACCGCTGGATCCGACGATCGGATCACCGCTGAGTTGGCGACGGTCGTCGTAGTGGAACTCGTCAGAGTAGAGCGCGCTCAGCGCGTCGAATTCGCGGGCCTCCGCCGCCTGCGCCACACTTACCGCGGCTTCGGTGGCACGGTTGGCGAGCGCCAGCCCGCTCGAACCAGTGCGCGCGAGTTCCTCGGCGTAGGCGAACGCCGCGTCCTCGTCCGTGACGTCGAATTCGCACAGCGCGGTGAAGAGTCCGTTTTGCATCCGTGCCGCGTAGAGCCGAGACCAGGTAAATGGCTGGCCATCGAGCCCGATGGCTTCCCGCTCGTGACGCGACACGAACACGTCGTCGGATACCCAGCACATCGCCGAGCCCCACACCCGGTAGGACTCCACCATCGCGCTGAGCGATTCGACGCTCTGGCGCAATTCCGCGACGGTGCGTCGTGGGAATACCGAACGGGACCGGCTCTCGATCTGCAGACCTGGCGCGAAGATCCGGAACGTGCTGTCCAGGTCGCCGCGGTTCTCTGCGAGGACGAGCTCCGTCAGTGGTTCGCGCAGCGCGGCCCGGGATGGGCCAAGGCTCGCGAAGTAGCGACGCTCGAGTTCGGAGTAGGCGCCGTCGAAGTCGTCCTCGTCGAAGTAGCCCTGATAGCAGACGAGATCGTTGTCATCGATCTCGCCGACTGCCAGGCCGGTCGACTGGTTTCCGGCGTCGTCGAACCAACGAAATTGGGCGAGACTCAGTTGACCTCCTCGAACGGCCAACGTGCGCAGGTCGAATCGGGTGAACTGGCCGCGGAGGCCTTCGATCGTTTTTCGTATGCTCGTCGAACCGACGATTCGGGAAAGCTCGCCGAACAAGCCGCGTCGGTCGTCGTATTCGACCTTGGCGGAGAACAGCGCACCGGCGGCGACGATGTCTCCGGATTCCAGTGCCGTGGCCAGGCGGTCACTGATCTGGGAAGCACGGTTGGTGACCGCGAAACGGCTTGGGCGCGCGGCGACCAGCGACGCGGCATAGGCAAATGCCGCGTCCTCGTCGGTGGTGTCGAACTCTGTCGTCGATACCAGTAACCCGTCGCGACACTCGCAGACGAACAGTAAGTTCCATCGATACTCTTCGCCGTCTGGACCGACACCTTCAATCTCGCCCAGCCCGACGTTGCAGGTGGGGGACAGCCACACCAGGGCGGGCACCCAGTGGCGTTGAGACGAGACTTGGCTTCCCCTGGCCCGCGTCCAGCGAAACATGTCATCGACCGAACGCACTTTCTCTTTAAGCGCTGAAGGTGGGGCATGCCAACGGAATTCGGGGTCCGACACGCGTCGGACGGCATCGATGTCACCCTGGCTGATGCCGATCACCCACTCCGCCGCGGGGAGGCCATTGATGGCGAACTGAGCACCTTCGCCCATGTAGTAACGGGTTTCCATGTCCCGGTACGCCGGCCAGAACTCGTCCTCGTCGAATCGGCTGTGGTAACACACCAATCCGTCGGCATTGACTTCGTAGACGCCGATGTATCTCGACTCGTTGCCGGCGTCGTCAGACCAGCAGGTCCAGCCCATGTAGACATTGTCGCCACGGAAGGCCAGATTGTGAGCTTCGAAGTGGCTGTACTGCACGCATATTCGCTCGATAGCGGCTCGCAGAGCGGCAACGTCTTCCAATGGGCTCCCGCCAAGTCGCCGCTGGTCGTTGTAGACGAACTGGTCGGACCAGGTCGCAATGGTGCCGTCGACATCGTGGGCCTGCATGGCTGCGATCATGCGATCGCCGACTGCGCTAGCTCGGTTGGCGAGCACCAGCCGGCTGGGGGCCGGTTTCTCGAGGCCTTCGCCGGCGGCGTAACGCTTGTCGAGCTCGTGCTCGGCTTCATCACCGTCGTTCTCGTCGAATCTGCCATGGTAGCTGACAAGGTCGTCGCTTCTCACCTCGAAGAGGTTGAAAGTCGTTGTCCGGTTGCCGAAGTCATCGGACCAGGTATCGAGGTAGAGCACCAGCGAGTCGCCGCGGACCCCCACAGTTCGCGATTCGACGTGGTGGTAGTGATTGATCATGCGTTGCGCGGCGGTGCGCAATTCCTCGACGCTGTTGATCGGATCGCCGCTGAGTCGTCGGCGATCGTCGTACACCATCTGGTCGGAGTAAAACGCGACCACCGCATCTGGGTCGCCGGCCGTCATGGCCTGGCGGGCGAGGTCGACGATTCTGCTTGCCCGATTGGCGGTTACCGGTCTCGGGGGCGTTTGGGCTCCGGATCCGATTGAGGCACCGCTCGCCGCTGGATCCGCGGTTCGGGCGACCATGAACACCGCGTCCTTCACAGCGTAGAGCACTTCGGCGTCACGCCGGGCGTCGGCCGCGCCGCGTTCGTCACCCGCAGCCGTCAGGACTCGACTCAGCGCCAGACAGGCATCGGCATGGTCGAGCACTAGATCGGTTCCTTCGGCCACTGTGACCGCACCTCTAGCCATCGCGACGGCTTGGTCGTCTTCGCCTGACGCCGAGAGGATTTCGGCCCGCACCGAACGCCAGGCGATGGCCGTCTTCAGATTGTGGCCGGCGATGCGTTCGCTTTCCCCGGCATATCTATCGGCCTCGTCAACACGGCCTTGCGCCAGAACCGATCTGGCAAGCAGTGCTGCCGCCTGGCCGGCGTCGGCACCGACCCCGAGGGCGTCGAGTCCTTCGAGCGCGACCTGGAAATGCGGTTCGGCGGCCACCGCATCGCCTGCCATCAGCTCGATGATTCCGGCGAACAACTCTGTTTCCATGAGGCCGTGCCGCAGACCCAGGTCGGCGACGATCTGGCGGGCGTCGGCCAGCATCGTGCGTGCCTTGTCGGGACGGCCGCGGAGCAATTCGAGTACCGCCAGACAACGCAGCGACGTCGCCTCCAATGACGGCGTCGCGGTGGTCATGCGTTGCATCCGAACCACATCCAGACACCGGCCTCCTGCCTTCGGCGCCGGACTCGGTCCCCATAGCGCGGCGTTGGGTGCGGCACCCAATGCGGCGGTGATCTGCCGGTGGTCCCCACCTCGACGTGCGGCGATCAGTGCCTCGAACAGGTCGGATTCACAGTCCCCGATCCGGCCGAGCCGCGCCCGCGCGCTCGCCCGCACCCGGTGCGCTTTCGCGAGACCGACGGCATCGTTGCGGCCCTCGAACTCGTCGATCGCTGCTTGCAGCCGTTGATCGACCTCGAGCAGCCGGGTGGGATCGGTGTACACCAGGAGCTGGCACCGATAGCAGGTCGCCCATGGCGTCAAGTCCAGGCCCGCAACGCTTTCCAGATCGTCGACCAGTGGCGCGCCGGCAGCCACGTCGCCGGCGGACAGCAACGCCTCACAGCCGGTCATCAGCAGCTCGGCATGCAGCGCCGCGTCGGCGGTCGCCAGCGATGCGCCCCGCGCCGCCTGGCTGCCCGCCGAACCCAGCTCGTCACGGTCGAGTGCACGCCTGGCCGATGCTAGATAGTTGCGCGCAGAGCGCAGGGCGAGCTCGCTGGTGTGACCGTCGCGCAGACCGAGCTCGCACCGGTAGCCATGGGCCGCTTCGAGATTGCGCGCAATCACCTCGTCTGATTCGAACGCCGCACTGGGTCCGCCGGCGTGCACCCAATTCGCCAAGCGCTCGTGGAGCTCGGCGCGTTCGGCCTTCAGCAGCCTTCGGTAGGCGACGTCACGGATGAGGACATGATGAAACCGCCAGACTGGCTCGTCACCGGCGTACGCGCCGCTCGGCTGGGCAAGGTCGAGGCGGCGCAACCGATTCAGGCCCGACATGATCTCGGCTACGCCGACGCCTGCCAGTGCCGCCACTGCGCTGGGCGAGAAATCGGTTCCGATCACCGACGCGACTTCGAGTACCCGCCGGTTGGTGGAACCGAGACGCTCGAGCCGGGACGCGAGCAGGGCGTGGATGGTCGGCGGGACGGAGACGGCGTCGACGTCTACGGTCAGGCTCCAACCGCCGGGTTTCGCGATCAGAACGCCGTCGTGTACGAGCATCCCGACCAGCTCCCGGACGAACAGCGGATTGCCGCCCGTCGACGATGGCAGACGGGCCAGGAGTTCCTCAGGCAGTTGATCGCTGCCGAGCACACGGGCCGCGAGCTCTGCGGTGGCGTCGGCGTCGAGGCCGCGCAGCCGCAGTGCCTCGGCGACCCAGCCGCTCACAGTGACCAGATCGGGCCTCGTCTCCCGCAATTCGGGGCGTGCCAGTGCGATCAGCAGGACAGGTGCGTCCCGCACCCACTCGACGAGGTGCTCGACAAAATCGAGCAGCAGGGTGTCGGCCCACTGGATGTCGTCGACGAGGAGGACGAGCGGACGGTGGGTGGCAAGGATTTCGACGTAGCGGCGAAGCGCCCAGAATGCCTCTTCGACGGAGCCCGCGACACCGGCCGTCATACCGGTGAGATCGCGCAGAATTCGGTCTCGCTCGGCGATCGTGGCCGAGATGTCGTCGTCGAGATCGCGGGTTCGCAATACGTCGACAAGGGGAGCGAGGGCCGGGCTGCCCTCGACCGCGCAGTGCGCCCGGATCACCTGCACTCCGTCGCCGAGTGCTCCGATGAATTCCGCCGCAAGCCGGGTTTTGCCGACACCCGGATCGCCGATGACGGTGACCAGACGAGCCGTACGAGCGGTGGCGACCGCGTCGAAAACCGCTTGGAGGCGCCCCAATTCGGGGGATCGACCGACGAAGGGGACGGATTCCGCGGCGTCGGCCCGCCCGACCCATTGGTAGACGGGGACCGCGGCGCTGCGGCCCTTCACCTGCACGGCGCCCAGCGGGTCGTAGCGGTGCTGCCCGCGCGTCGCGCGCCAGGTCTCCTCGCCGACGACGACGTGGCCGTGCGGACATTCCGATTCCAGCCTGGCCGCGACATTCAACGCGTCACCGACCAGGTCGGCGTCCTCGGTGCCGACCACGACTTCGCCCGTGTTCACGGCGACACGCAGCGCCAGGTCCACCCCGTGGGCATCCGACAGGCGGCCGGCCAGCCCGACGAATCGCTCCTGTAGCTCGACCGCGGCATCGACGGCGTGCCCGGCATCGCCCGCTCCGATCTCGGGCACGCCCCAGACCGCCATGAACCCGTCGCCGATGTACTTGGTCACTCCGGCGCGATGGCGCTGGGCGGTCGAGCGCAGCAGCTCGTGATACTGACCGATGACTTCACGGGCTGTCTCGGGGTCGACGAGTTCTTCGAATGCCGTCGAGCCGGCCAAGTCGGCGAACATGACCGTCACGGTTTTGCGCGTCGGGCTCGCAACCTCTTGGGCGCCTTGGTCATTCAGCGATGCACCGCAGGACCGACAGAATCGCGCGGTCGCGCTGGCCACGACTCCGCACGCGCCACAGGAGCGCTGCAGAGGGTTCCCACAGCTCTCGCAGAATCGGGCATCGGCTTCGTTGGCGCTTCCGCACGAGCCGCACGCGGCCATTAGTCCGGCCTCAGCGACAGGGCATCATGGTCTTCGATCGCACTCGCAGCATTGATCGCCATCGTCCGAAGCAACGCCAGGTGGCGTTCGTTGGTAATGGTGTCGGCCTGACCCGTGCCGATCACCGGATAGGCGAAGCACCAGGCGGTCGTCAGGCGATAATCCCGCGTCAATTCGTCTGCGGGATAGTTGATTCCGTGTTCGGCGAGCCGCTGGGCGTACCGCTGGATCAGGTCGGCCTCGCAGCTGCGCCTGGTGTGGATGTTTAGGCTCTGACTCAGGAAGTAACCCACGTCGTAGGCGCCGCGGCCCATGCAGGTGACCTGCCAATCCAGCGCGGTCACCGGCGGATCGTCAGGTTCGACAGCGAAGAACAACTGGTCGAGCCGAAGATCGCCATGCAGGAAGGTGTGGGGTGGCCGCATGATCTGGTCGAGGTACCACGGCACGAGCGACGGGAATCGTTCGCCGAACGAGTGCATGTCGGGCGACAGGCTCGATCCGACTCTTTCCAGGAAGCGGGGCCAGGCGACCTCGAAGTTCTCCGCCAGGACAGCGGGGAACGGTGGTGCGGTGTACGAGCTCAGCCAAGGCAGCGTCGAGCGGCGCTCATCGTCCCACCAGTGCGCGTGGTGGCGCGCGATCGCGTCGACCACGATCTCAGCGTCCTCGGCAGTGCATCCGACGGTCTGATCGGCCACCCGGAGCCGGCCCAGGTCCTCCAACACCAGGACGAAGTCGTGGGTGAGTTCGTCGAACCCCACGAAGTAGGGCCGCGCGGGCGGCAGCGGATTGTCCAGCCCGACGTCGCGATAGAAACGCACCTCGCGCAGGTAGAACTCCAACGGTTCGCAGACTTCTGACCGGGCGCGCTCATCGAGGGTCGGGAGCTTGACCACGACCGAAGCCGGAACATCCGGACCTTCGAGATGGGCGCGAAAGAGTCTCCCGAGCAGTCCGACACCGATCCCGATCTGCTCGAGCCGGCAGTGTCGAACGTCTGCATCCAGGATTTTGCTAAGCCAGCCCGCGGTCACCGACTGCGGGTCGACAGGAAACCACGCCATCCGCCCCGTCCCTCCCGTGGATGGGACAGATTTTACGGAATTATGGCGCTGAGCACGCGATTTCCGCACCCTGGCGGCAATGTTTGCCAGCCGGTTGTCTCAGCCGACGACCCAGATCGCCTGGGCCGCAGGGCTGCCCAGATCGATGGTGTTTGCTGCGCCATCGGACGACTCCACCGCCACCGAGATCACACCAGCGAAGTCGCGCCGCGCGAGGACCCGAAGGCGGGAGTCCAGGCTGATGCCGACGGTGTCGAAATACCGCAGCATCTCGGGGTCGGCGTCGGAAATCCGTGCCACCGTGCCGAGTTCGCCGTCGACACACGCCGACAGTTGGCGGGCCGGGGGTGTGGGCACCTGGCCGTCGGACGAGGGGATGGGGTCGCCGTGGGGATCGCGAGTGGGGTAGCCCAGCTTGGCGTCGATGCGGTCGAGCATCATGTCGCTGATGGCGTGCTCGAGGATCTCGGCCTCGTCGTGCACCTCGTCCCAGCCGTAGCCGAGCTCCTGCATCAGGAACGTCTCCAGCAGGCGGTGCCGGCGGACCACCGCCAGCGCGGCGGAGCGGCCCCGCTCGGTCAGCGTCACCGCGCCGTACTTCTCGTGGTCCACCAGACCCTGATCGGCCAGCCTGCGGATCGACTCCGAGGCCGTGCTGGCCGACACCCCGATGCGCTCGGCCAGCAGCTTGGTGCTGACCTTCTCGTGCGACCATTCCTGGGCGCTCCAGATGCATTTGAGGTAGTCCTGAGCGACCGTCGTCAGGTCGCGTACCCCGGGGTTCGGGCTGTTGTCAGGACTCACATCCAAAAGTTTAGGCAATCATCACCTGATCTGGGGATCTGGCGCGTCCGGCTGCACCCCCGCGCCGTAGGCTTGCCGACGTGGAGCGGTGGCGCGGACAGGACGAGATCCCCTCGGACTGGGGCCGATGTGTGGTGACCATCGGCGTATTCGACGGCGTACATCGTGGGCACGCCGAGCTGATCGCCCGCGCGGTGAAGGCCGGCCGGTCCCGCGGTGTGCCGACGGTGCTGATGACGTTCGACCCGCATCCGATGGAAGTGGTGTTCCCCGGTAGTCACCCGGCCCAGCTGACGACGCTGGCCCGGCGCGCCGAACTGGCCGAGGAACTCGGCATCGACGTCTTCCTGGTGGTGCCCTTCACCACCGATTTCATGAAGCTCACACCGGACCGCTACATCCACGAGCTGCTGGTGGAGCGCCTGCACGTCGTCGAGGTGATCGTCGGCGAGAACTTCACCTTCGGCAAGAAGGCGGCAGGCAACGTCGCCACGTTGCGTAAGGCCGGCGACCGCTTCGGCTTCGCCGTCGAGAGCTTGTCGCTGGTCGCCGAGCACCACCAGAGCGAAACGGTCACCTTCTCGTCGACCTACATCCGGTCCTGCGTCGATGCCGGCGATGTGGTGACGGCCGCTGAGGCCCTGGGCCGCCCGCACCGCGTCGAAGGTGTGGTGGTGCGCGGCGACGGGCGCGGGCGGGTGCTGGGCTTCCCGACCGCCAACGTCGCCCCGCCGATGTACTCGGCGATCCCGGCCGACGGCGTCTACGCCGCCTGGTTCACCGTGCTGGGCCACGGGCCGGTCACCGGCTCGGTGGTACCGGGGGAGCGCTATCAGGCCGCGGTCTCGGTGGGCACCAACCCGACGTTCTCCGGGCGCACCCGCACAGTGGAGGCCTTCGTCCTGGACACCGCCGCCGATCTGTACGGCCAGCACGTCGCCGTCGACTTCGTCGCCCGCCTGCGTGGCCAGCTCAAATTCGACTCGGTCCACGACCTGGTCGAGGCGATGGGCAAGGACACCGAGAAGGCCCGAACGATCCTGTCGGCACAGGACTGAGGACGCTCAGGACGCGATCAGCTCGTCGATCTGGTTGATCGCCAGCGTGGAGCCCTCGACCACACCCATGTCCAGCACCTGCTGAAGGCCCTCGGCCGACGCGAATTTGGCCGTGTAGACCGCCCGGGTGCCGCCGTCGTGCTCGGTGAAGGTGTAGGTGTTCTCCGAGACCGGCATGTCGGGATTCGGGTTCAGATCGGCGTCGGCGAACCCGTCGCGGAACGCGAAGCTGGTCGGCTCGTCGACGGCCGTGATGTCCCAGTAGCCGGCGTACTTCTCGCCGTCCGGGCCGGTCATGTAATACGTGACGCGGCTGCCGGGGGTCAGGCTGTGGTCGACGAACGTCGCGGGATGAGTCGGCGGTCCCCACACCTTCTCCAGCTGGCGCGGGTCGGCGTAGACCTGCCAGATCCGCTGCACCGGTGCCGCGAAATCCGCGGTGATGGTCAGCGTCAGGTTCTCGAGATCGTGCTTGACGTCGGTGACAGGCATTTATTCAGTCTCTTTCTCGTCGATGGCGATGAGTTCGTCGATGCGGGCGATGCGACCGCGCCAGATCTGCTCCAGCTCGGTGAGCATGGCGGCCACCGAGCGCACGGCCGTCACATCACCGCTGGCCAACTGCTCGCGACCGTTCCGTCGCTTGGTGAGCAGGCCGGCCTTCTCGAGTACGACGACGTGCTTCTGCACGGCGGCAAAGCTCATGTCGTACTTGTCTGCCAGGGCGGAAACCGAGTGCTCCCCGGCCAGCGCCCGACGCATGATGTCGCGCCGGGTCCGGTCGGCGAGAGCATGGAACAACGCGTCCGCCCGGTCCTCCTGATCTACGGTCACCCCATCAACATACAACCAATTGGTTGTATGTTGTCAAGGTGCTGACCTGCCGCGATTTCAGTGCGCGGCGTGTTCGCTGCTAAAGTTGCCAACCTGGTGTGCTGCAGTCCGCGGTGGCCACCCACTTGATTTCATTCGCGGTACCGATTGATGGAGATGTTTTCGTGGCGCTTACCGCCGAGCAGAAGAAGGAAATCCTGGGCTCCTACGGTCTGCACGAGACCGACACCGGTTCGCCGGAGGCGCAGGTGGCGCTGCTGACCAAGCGCATCTCGGACCTCACCGAGCACCTCAAGCAGCACAAGCACGACCACCACTCGCGGCGCGGTCTGCTGCTGCTGGTCGGCCGTCGTCGCCGGTTGCTCAAGTACGTCGCCGACCTCGACGTCGCGCGCTACCGCTCGCTGATCGAGCGGCTGGGTCTGCGCCGCTGAGCGGCGCAACACGCCGTGTAACATAGGGGCCGTTGTGAGCCGTTTTCCGGCTCGAACATCGGGTGCGGTGCATGCAATCCGCGTGTCCCGTTCCCGCGCGTCATAGCGAAGCTTCCCTGCGCGGGCGGTCTTCGGTAGTGGCTGCCGGGCCCCAAGGAACTTGGCCTCAAGAAACTTGGGAAGTGCCCGGCCGCTTCGATCGACGGCCGTAGCCGCACTCAGGCCCAAGCCTCGTAGCGCCCAGGTCTACCTGGGTTCATCTGTGACGACGCAAAACAGCTGAACAGTGAACTCAGAAAGGCTGAACGGACATCCATGTCTGTAGCTGAAATCGACGAAGGCGTCTTCGAGTCGACCGCCGTCATTGACAACGGGAGCTTCGGCACCCGCACCATTCGTTTCGAGACCGGCCGGCTGGCTCAGCAGGCCGCCGGTTCCGTCGTCGCCTACCTCGACGACGAGACCATGCTCCTGTCGGCGACCACCGCCAGCAAGAGCCCCAAGGACCATTTCGACTTTTTCCCGCTGACCATCGACGTCGAAGAGCGGATGTACGCCGCGGGCCGGATCCCCGGCTCGTTCTTCCGTCGCGAGGGCCGACCGTCCACCGACGCGATCCTGACCTGCCGCCTGATCGACCGGCCGCTGCGCCCGACGTTCATCTCGGGTCTGCGTAACGAGATTCAGGTCGTGGTCACGATCCTGAGCCTGGATCCCAAGGACCTCTACGACGTGCTGGCGATCAACGCCGCGTCGGCCTCCACCCAGATCTCCGGTCTGCCGTTCTCGGGTCCGGTCGGCGGCGTGCGCGTCGCCCTGATCGACGGCCAGTGGGTTGCCTTCCCGACCGTCGAGCAGCTCGAAGGCGCCGTGTTCGACATGGTCGTCGCCGGCCGCAAGGCGGGTGACGACGTCGCGATCATGATGGTCGAGGCCGAGGCCACCGACAACGTCATCGAGCTCGTCGCCGGTGGCGCCGGTGCGCCCACCGAGGCCGTCGTCGCCGAAGGCCTGGAAGCCGCCAAGCCGTTCATCGCCGCATTGTGCGATGCCCAGTCGGCGCTGGCCGAGCGGGCCGCCAAGCCGGTCGCCGATTACCCGCTGTTCCCGGATTATCAGGACGACGTGTATGCGGCCGTTTCGCACGTGGCCGGCGGCTCGCTGGCGCAGGCGCTCACCATCGCCGGCAAGCAGGAGCGCGACGAGCGCACCGACGAGATCAAGAACGAGGTCCTCGGAGAGCTCGGCGAGACCTTCGCCGGGCGTGAGAAGGAAATCGGCGCGGCTTACCGCTCGCTCACCAAGAAGCTTGTGCGCCAGCGCATCTTGACCGACCACTTCCGCATCGACGGCCGCGGTGTCACCGACATCCGTGCCCTGTCGGCCGAGGTCGCGATCATCCCGCGCGCACACGGCAGCGCACTGTTCGAGCGCGGCGAGACCCAGATCATGGGTGTCACCACGCTGGACATGGTCAAGATGGCTCAGCAGATCGACTCGCTGGGCCCCGAGACCTCCAAGCGCTACATGCACCACTACAACTTCCCGCCGTATTCGACCGGTGAGACCGGCCGGGTCGGTTCGCCCAAGCGTCGCGAGATCGGCCACGGCGCGCTGGCCGAGCGTGCGCTGATGCCGGTGCTGCCGAGCGTCGAGGAGTTCCCGTACGCCATCCGCCAGGTGTCGGAAGCGTTGGGCTCCAACGGTTCCACCTCGATGGGCTCGGTGTGTGCGTCCACCCTGTCGCTGCTGAACGCCGGTGTGCCGCTGAAGGCCCCGGTCGCCGGTATCGCGATGGGTCTGGTGTCCGACGATGTCGAGGTCGACGGCAAGACCGAGCGTCGCTTCGTCACGCTGACCGATATCCTCGGCGCCGAAGATGCCTTCGGCGACATGGACTTCAAGTGCGCGGGCACCAAGGACTTCGTCACCGCCCTGCAGCTGGACACCAAGCTCGACGGTATTCCGTCGCAGGTGCTGGCCGGTGCGCTGGCGCAGGCCAAGGACGCGCGCCTGACCATCCTCGAGGTGATGGCCGAGGCCATCGACGCGCCCGACGAGATGAGCCCGTACGCGCCTCGGGTCACCGCCATCAAGGTGCCGGTGGACAAGATCGGCGAGATCATCGGCCCCAAGGGCAAGATGATCAACTCGATCACCGAGGAGACCGGCGCCTCGATCTCGATCGAGGACGACGGCACGGTGTTCGTTGGTGCCACCGACGGCCCGTCGGCGCAGGCGGCCATCGACCGGATCAACGCGATCGCCAACCCGCAGCTGCCCAAGACCGGCGAGCGGTTCCTCGGCACCGTGGTGAAGACCACCGACTTCGGTGCCTTCGTCTCGCTGCTGCCCGGACGTGACGGCCTGGTGCACATCTCGAAGCTGGGCCGCGGCAAGCGGATCAACAAGGTCGAGGACGTGGTCAAGGTCGGCGACAAGCTCCGTGTGGAGATTGCCGACATCGACAACCGCGGCAAGATCTCTCTGGTCCTGGTGGACGAGGAAGGGGCAGCCGCGCCCGACGATGCACCGGCTCCTGTTGATGCCGATGCCGCGACCGCCGGCGCCTAACCCCTCACTTCGCCGTAGCCGGCGCCTCCCCAGCGAGGCGCCGGTTGCGGTGCGGCGCACCGTACTTCCCGGCGGCCTGCGGGTCGTCACCGAGTTCGTGCCGTCGGTGCGTTCGGCCTCGGTCGGTGTCTGGGTCAATGTCGGCTCCCGTGACGAGGGCCCGACCGTGGCCGGCGCCGCGCACTTCTTGGAACATCTGTTGTTCAAGGCGACCCCGACCCGTACCGCGGTCGAGATCGCGCAATCCATCGACGCCGTCGGTGGTGAGCTGAACGCGTTCACCGCCAAGGAACACACCTGCTACTACGCGCACGTGCTCGACGACGACTTGGAGCTCGCCGTCGACATGGTCTCCGACGTGGTGCTCAACGGCGTGTGCGCGGCGCATGACGTCGAACTGGAACGCGACGTGGTCCTCGAAGAGATCGCGATGCGCGACGACGATCCCGAAGACACTCTCGGAGATGTCTTCCTGACCGCCATGTTCGGCGACCATCCCGTCGGGCGACCGGTGATCGGGAGCGTCGAGTCGGTCTCCGACATGACCCGTGCGCAACTGCATTCGTTCCACGTCCGTCGCTACACCCCGGAGCGCATGGTCGTGGCGGTGGCTGGAAACATCGAGCACGATGAGGTGGTCAGGCTGGTGCGCAAGCACTTTGCGGGTCGCCTGCAGAAGGGCCGGACCCCGCAGCCGCCCCGCAAGGGCACCGGCCGACTGACCAGCTCGCCCACGCTGGCGCTGATCAACCGCGACTCCGAGCAGACCCATCTGTCGCTGGGCGTGCGGATTCCCGGGCGGCACTGGCCGCACCGCTGGGCTCTCTCGGTGCTCAACACCGCACTGGGCGGTGGCCTCAGTTCGCGTCTTTTCCAACAGATTCGGGAAAGCCGAGGCCTCGCGTACTCGGTGTTCTCGTCGGTTGACACGTTCTCCGACACCGGGGCATTGTCGGTATATGCGGCGTGCCTTCCCGAGCGCTTCGACGAGGTGGTGCGATTGACCACCGAAGTGCTCGACGATGTGGCACGCGACGGCATCACCGAAGCGGAATGCCGCATCGCCAAGGGCTCGATCCGGGGCGGCCTGGTGCTCGGCCTCGAGGATTCGGCGTCGCGGATGCACCGGCTGGGCCGCAGCGAGCTGAACTACGGTGAATACCGCAGTATCTCCACCACGCTTCAGCGCATCGACGAGGTGACCCTCGACGAGGTCAACGCGATCGCCCGCCAGGTGCTGACCAAACCCTTCGGCGGCGCCGTGCTCGGCCCGCACAAGTCTAAACGCTCACTGCCACAACCCCTTCGGATGATCAGGAGCTAGCCGTGACCTTCGGCCTGCAGGATTTGGCGGTACCCATTCTCGGTGCACCAATGGCAGGAGGTCCGAGCACTCCCGCACTGGCGGCGGCGGTATCCAATGCCGGCGGCCTGGGATTCGTGGCGGCAGGCTATCTGAGCGCCGAGAAATTCGCCGAGATCGTGGTCGCGGCGCGTGCGCTCACGTCGGCGCCGATCGGGGTGAATCTGTTTGTGCCGGGGCCGTCGGCCGCGACGCCCGGCGAGTTGGAACGCTATCGCGAACTACTGGCACCGCTGGCCGAACAGTACGGAGCCGAGGTCCCGGAGCCCCGTCCTGACGATGACGCCTGGCAGGCCAAACTCGATGTCGTCGCCGATCTCGCGCCGGAGGTGGCCTCGTTCACCTTCGGGTGCCCGAGCGCGGAAGTCCTTGGCCGCCTGCGTGACCGCGGCGTGCTGACCGCGGTGACGGTGACCAGCCTGGACGAGGCGAATACGGCGGTGTCCGCCGGCACCGACGCGCTGGTGGTGCAAGGCCCGGAGGCGGGCGGCCATCGTGGCACGTTCGATCCGGTGGCCCGTCCCGGTGACGAACCACTGGACGGTCTACTGGCGGCGATCGTCGCGGCCCACCGTGTGCCGGTGATCGCCGCGGGTGGCCTGGCCGGCGCGGCGGATGTCCGGCGGGTCCTGGGCGCCGGAGCGGCCGCGGCTCAAGCCGGAACGGCGTTTCTGCTGTCCGACGAGGCGGGTACCAACGGGGCCCACCGGGCTGCGCTGACTGACGAGAAGTTCACCGAAACCGTTGTGACGCGGGCATTCTCGGGTCGGTATGCGCGAGGACTGGCCAACGATTTCACCAGACGCTACGACGACGTGGCACCGCTGGGCTATCCGGAGGTCAACCAGATGACCGGTCCGCTGCGCAGAGCCTCGGTGGCCGCGGGCGATCCGCACGGCACCAATCTGTGGGCGGGCACGTCGTGGCGGCGGACCAGCAGTGGCAGCGCCGCCGATATCGTCGCGGCCCTGGCTGGGGAGATCGGGTGAGCCTTTCGCGCCGGGGCTTCCTCGTCGTTGGTGCGGCGCTGACGGCTGCCGCATGCAGTCCTACGACCACGCCCGCACACCCGACACTCAGCGACCCGGCCGAACCGCTGCCGCCACTCGATCAGCGGATCGCGGCACTGGAGAAGCGGCACAACGCATTCGTGGGTCTGTACGGCCAGAACCTGGATACGAAACAGGTGGTGGCGCACCGCGACGGCGACCCGTTTGCGATGTGCTCGACGTTCAAGGCCTACCTCTCGGCGCGGGTTCTGCAGAAGGCCCAGGCCGGGGAGCTGGCACTCATCGACACCGTGGTGGTCGATCCGGAGCTGCTGCGGCCCAATTCTCCGCGCACCGAGCCCAATGTCGGTAAGCCGATGGCACTTTCGGATCTGTGTGCCGCGGCGTTGCAGGTCAGCGACAACACCGCGGCCAACCTCTTGCTGCGGGTGATCGGCGGACCGCCGGCGATCACCGCGTTCGCGCGGTCCATCGGCGACCAGACCACCCGGCTGGATCGCTGGGAAACCGAACTGAATTCGGCCCTGCCCGGCGATCCGCGGGACACCAGCACCCCGCGGGCGTTGGGCGGCGGCATCCTGGCCGTGCTCACCGGTGACGTGCTGGACGAACCGCACCGCACGCAGCTCGAAGACTGGATGCGCGCCAACACCACGTCCAGCATGCGGGCGGGCTTGCCGCCTGGCTGGACCACCGCGGACAAGACCGGCAGCGGTGACTTCGCCAGCACCAACGACGTCGGAATCGCGTTCGGGCCCAGCGGTGAACGCCTGCTGCTGGCGATCATGACCCGCACGCAGTCCAGTGACGCGAACACGCCCGCGCTGCGCGACCTCGTCGGGGAAGTGGCGACGCTGGCGCTCCCGGTCCTGCTCGGCAAGAGCTAGCCGACGGTGCAAGCGACCGACGCGTGCCCCTGCGGATCGGGTGAGCCGTTCGGTCGCTGTTGCCTGCCACTGCACCAAGGCGAACGGCAGGCCGCCACCGCGGAAGAGCTGATGCGGTCCCGCTATAGCGCCTACGCCGTCGGCGATCTCGACTACGTGTGGCAGACCTGGCATCCGCGCACCCGGCCCGAGGCGCTGTCACCCGGTGAGTTGATCTGGACCGGTCTGCAGATCCTCGACACCGTCGACGGCGAGGCGGGCGACGAGCACGGCGAAGTCGAATTCCGGGCGCACTACCGGGACGGCCGAGAAAGGGGCACGCTGCATGAGCGGTCCCGGTTCGCCGTGCGGGCGCGCCGCTGGTTCTACGTCGACGGTGATCTCTTCGACTGACCGGCGCGGGCCGATGAGTTTTGGGGAATGGGAATGTCAGTACTGAGGACACCGAAGAACCGCCGAAAGGATTCATCGTGAGTGAGTACACCGCCCCGATCGGGGCGCCCATCTGGTTCGACCTGATGAGCAGCGATCCCGCCCGCGCCGCGGAGTTCTACGGCGAGATCTTCGGCTGGACGCTCGAGGGGCCCGCGAACCCGGAGTTCGGCGGCTACCAGAACTTCACCCGCAACGGTAAGCGGGTCGCCGGTCTGATCCCGCCGATGGGCGACGGTCCGGCGAACATCTGGTCGGTGTATCTGCATACCGCCGACGGCGCCGCCACGGTCGCGGCGGCCGAAGCGGCGGGCGCGTCGGTGATGGTGCCGCCGATGCCGGTCGGCGATCTGGGGTCGATGATGGTCGTCGTCGACCCGGCCGGCGCGGTTATCGGCTTCTGGCAGCCGGGAACTCATCCCGGTTTCACCGAGTGGGGTGAGCACGGCACGCCGTACTGGTTCGAATGCCAGAGCAAGGACTACGACGCATCGCTGGCGTTCTACCGGACGGTGCTCGGTGCCCGCATCGACGAGATCGGCACCGGGGGGGACCCGGATGCCGTCGGCCCCGACCGCTACGGACAGGTCTTCGCCGGGGAGAGCGCGTATTCGGGAATCATGGACGCGGCCAAGCTCTTTCCCGCCGAGGTGCCGTCGTTCTGGCAGGTGTACATCATGGTCGACGATGTGGCCGCGACGGTCAAACAGGCCGAAGCGCTCGGTGCGGAGATCCTGATGCCCGGCGAGGAGACCCCGTACGGCACGCTCGCGGTGTTGCGCGATCCGCTGGGCGCGCTGATCTGCCTCGGGCATCCACCGGCCGACATGGCCTGAATACCAACGAACCGGGACGCTCAGTGAGCTATCCCGGTCCGCTGTGTGCAGGTGAGCCGTTGGCTCACAAAGGTTTTCAGGCCAGTAGGCCGGCCGGATCGGTGTAGGGCAGATCCAGGTCGTGGGCGACCTCGTGGCTGAGCAGCTGGCCCTGATGGGTCGACAGACCCTTGGCCAGGGCCGCATCGGCCTGGCAGGCGCCCTGCCAGCCCTTGTCGGCCAGCTTGAGCACGTAGGGCATCGTCGCGTTGGTCAGCGCGTACGTCGACGTGCGCGGCACCGCGCCGGGCATGTTGGCCACGCAGTAGAACACCGCGTCGTGGACATTGAACGTCGGGTTGTCGTGCGTGGTGGGCTTGGAATCCTCGAAGCAACCACCCTGGTCGATCGCGATGTCGACCAGCACCGCGCCTGGCTTCATCTGTGCCACAGTCGCATTGGTGACCAGCTTGGGCGCCTTGGCACCCGGCACCAGCACCGCGCCGATGACCAGATCGGCCTGCTTGACGGCGTCCTCGAGGTCGAGCTGCGAGGAGTAACGGGTCTCGATCGCGCCGCAGTACTCGGCGTCGATCTTGCGCAGGATGTTGACGTTGAGGTCGAACACCGTGACGTGCGCGCCCATACCCCAGGCGACTGCGGCGGCGTTGTCGCCGGCCATCCCACCGCCGATCACCACGACCTTGGCCGGGGCGACGCCGGGGACGCCACCCATCAGCACACCGCGACCACCCTGGGTGCGCATCAGGTGATAGGCGCCGACCTGAGCGGCGAGCCGCCCGGCGACCTCACTCATCGGGGCCAGCAGCGGCAGTGCGCCATCGGCGGTCTGCACGGTCTCGTAGGCGATCGACGTGGTGCCCGACGCCAGCAGGGCGTCGGTGCACGGACGCGAAGCGGCCAGGTGCAGGTAGGTGAACAGGGTCTGGCCCTCGCGCATGCGCGAATATTCGGCCTCGATGGGCTCCTTGACCTTCAGCAGGAGGTCGGCTTCGGCCCACACCTGATCGGCGGTGTTGATGATCTGGGCGCCGGCGGCTTTGAAGTCGGCGTCGTGGAGGGCGGATCCCTCGCCGGCACCGGCCTGGACCATCACCTCATGGCCACGGCGGACCAGCTCGGACACGCCGGCCGGGGTGATGGCGACGCGGTACTCGTTGTTCTTGATCTCGGTCGGGATACCGACACGCATGATCGCTCCTAGTTCGGGAATTGGCTTAGAAGAATTGTGAAGAACTTTCGGTGTGATCGCAATCATGACGACGAAAATTCATTAATATGTCGCTATGTCCGAAGGATCGACGAAAACTGATGTCGGATCGTCCGCTGCTCCGAAGAATGTTCGGGCCGCCGAGCTGGACGACGTCGACCGCCGGATTCTGGCGGCGTTGCACGCCGATGCGCGGATGTCCAACAGTGCACTGGCCGATGCGGTGGGCATCGCCCCGTCGACCTGTCACGGGCGGGTGCGGCGGCTCCAGGACGTCGGCGTGATCCGCGGTTTCTACACCGATATCGATCCGTCGGCGATCGGGCTCTCGCTGCAGGCGATGATCTCGGTGAGCCTGCAATCCAACGCCCGCGGCCGGATTCACACCTTCATCCAGAAGATCCGGCGCAAGCCCCAGGTGATGGACGTCTACTTCCTGGCCGGCGCCGAGGACTTCATCATTCACGTGGCCGCCCGCGACACCGACGATCTGCGCTCGTTCGTGGTCGAGAAC
Source organism: Mycobacterium sp. BK086 (assembly GCA_004362315.1). Classification (GTDB taxonomy): domain Bacteria; phylum Actinomycetota; class Actinomycetes; order Mycobacteriales; family Mycobacteriaceae; genus Mycobacterium. The sequence continues at coordinate 711,291 of SNWL01000003.1, read as the reverse complement.
CTCAACGCTGACCCCGATGTGGCAGGCACCCAGACGTCGCTCATCTTCGAACACCTGCGCGGCGCCGCGCCGCTCTAGGCGGCGTCATTGCCCGCGCCACCGGACGGCGGGTCGCTGTCGGTGCCCAGTAGTCGTTCAGGGTGGTGGTAGTCGTTGACGCCGCCTTTGAGCATGGGCAGGTCGGGTGGTGGGATCCATTCGGTGTCGCCGTTGGGGAGTTTTCTGGTTTCCCAGCCACCGGTTTCGACGAGTTGATTGTCGGGTGGGCAGGCGAGGCCCAGGTCGTTGATGTCGGTTTTGCCGCCGTTCTTCCAGTCTTGGGCGGCGTGATGGACCACGGTGTGATAGGCGGGTGCATCACAGCCGGGCCGTGTACAACCAAGGTCCTTGGAGTGCAGGATGATTCGCTGGTCGGCGGTGGCGAACCGTCGATCACGGCCCAGCCATAACGCTCGCCCGTTGACGCCGTCGAACAACGCGAGGTAGTGGTAGGCATAGCTGGCCATCCGGATCAGGTCCGGGATCGGCAGCAGCGTGCCAGCCGCGGTCACCGCATGCCCGGTCTTTTCCTGGAGATCTTGGATGGTGGCCGTCGCAATCACTGTCACGGGTAAGCCGTTGTGCTGCCCCAGTTTCGGATCCCCAAGCCGGCCACGCACCAACGCCTTGAGAGCGTCGTGTTGGCGCTGCCCGTAGGTGCGCGAATCGCGTTCGGCCATTTCATCTGTGGGACTCGTCGTCGGATTCTGGTCGTCGGGATTGCACACGCCCGGAGCGGCGAACTTCGCGAACCACGCATCCAACTCCGACCGCAACTCCGGGTCGGCGATCAACCGGCCCACACTCATCCCGTCGACCTGTTGGCCGCCGCACCAAACGAAGCCACGCTTGCGCGCCCGGTCAACGTCGGAGAACTTTCCGTCGGGATTCAGATGCAACGCCAGTCGGTGTGCGACCTTCTCCAGCTGATCCGGCCGCAGCACTGCCGCTTTCTGCGCCAGCGAGCGTTCGGCCTTCTCCACCTCGGTCGGTGGCACATGATCGGGCAGCTCGCGGAAGAACTTCTGGATCACCCGTAGATGCTCACCATCGAGCTGCCCGTCGTTCCACGCTTCAGCTGTTGCCGGCAGGACGGGCGGTAGGGGCTGCCCGGTCAACGTGGTGCGCGGCGCCAACTGCTCTGCATCCCGCATCCGCCGCCGGGCCTCACGCGGACTGATCCGCAATGCATCGGCCAGCGCAATGCCGACCGGCGGGCAGCCCTGGAACTGTTTCAGGCTGGCCACTCCGGCATGGGACGTCGCCGCCTGGATTCGCTGGGCCGTCTCCATCCGTGCCAACACTGCGAACCGCTTCGGCGGGGGCAAGGTCTCGAGATCGACCGCGGCGATGGACGCGACGACATCGTCGAGCGCATCCAACAAGCCGTCGATCGAACCCATGTTCGAAAGACTACTCCGGACCACCGACAGAAAACTCAGTTGTGTCGAGCCGAGGACGCCGTGCCTTTCGGTTTAGGTCCACTCGCGGGCTTCGCATTGGATTTCCCACCGGCGCGCTTGACTGATCCCGTCGATTTCGTTGGTGCGGTGCTCTTTTGGGCTGTTGTGACGGCGGCCGACGATGGCGGGGTGGGATCGGGAATGTCGACCGGCCGGTGGTAGGCCTTCTCGATGATCGGCCGCAGCGCATTGTCCAGCGCCGGGGCCAGCGGTCCGGCCCACGCCACCAGCGGCAGCGTCTTGGTGGGCGACCACACGTAGGTGACGTTGCCCGGCTGCCCGTTCACCTCGGGGGTGAAGCGGACGTTGTTCGGGTCGTCGAGATCGACGTTCTTGTAATCGACGTGGATGGAGAACATCCCGACGACGGCGTTGGCGACCGCGAGCAGATTGCGCGGATCATCGGGCCAGTCGGCCCAGCCGTCGTATTGCCGGATCACCTCGATGCCCGTGTAGGCGGTGTCGGGCGGAAGCCACTGATTGGGGGTCTCGGTCTTGTTCCGCCGGCCCCCGTAGGGGTTCTCCGGATTGCCGATCGACACCCACGTCAGCCGCGACGGGTCCGGGGCGCTGGACGGGTCGGCGGCAAACCGGCGCAGATCGGAGTAGACGACCTGGCCGCCCTGACTGTGCCCGAACAGGATGATTTGCTCGTCGTCGGGCAACGCATCGATCGCCTGTACGACTTTCGCCGCGCCCGAATCGGTGAAGGCGCCACCCGGAAATGCGAAATAGTCGACCGGCTGACAGTGGTTGGGCGATTTACACAGATCGCCCTGCAGCTGCTGCGGCACGAAGTGCCAGATGTGCTGCATGCCGACAAAGCCGCCCTCGAGTGTCAGAACCGTCGCGGCATTACCCATTGGGGCCGACGTGATGAGTGCGGCACTCATCAGCACGGCCAAGCCTGCTTGTTTGAACATCCCCCGACCTCCCCACTGGCGATGGTAGGACCTGGCAACCTTCTGTGAGCGGGGTTTGCCGCATTGAGTCAGGGTGACTAGTGCGGTGTCGGCCGATCGCCTAGCTTTTGCTCAACGCGGCAAAGGAGGTGGCCGATGACAGAGCAGCGATCCGGCATTCAATACAGGTTGGCGGTCTTTTTCGGAGCCGTGCTCGGTGGTGTTTATTGGGGGCTGTTGTCGACGCTCGTGACCGCTCATGAACACGGCCCGACCCACCGGGGCTGGATGACCCCGGCCGACCTCCTCACCTTCGTCGCGACCAGCGCTTTGACCCTGTTCGTGGGTTGCGCACTGCTTCTGCTGCTGCGGTCGTTGGTGCGCACCGTGGGGCTGGCGCTGGTTCTCTGCGCGCTGTCCGGATGGATCGTGGTCGGCACCGTTGCGCTGCAGTCCTGGCTGTGGAGGCTGTGATGTCCTGGGAACCGGCTGCGCCTCGACTCGCGCCGCTGGTGATCGGCCTGTTGCTCGGATTGTTCGCGATGGCAGCGACGCCCTTGGTCTATTACTGGCTGTTCGCGCCGGCGTATGCGGCGGTTCTCGGTGGCGTGGTCGTGCTTCTCTCGGTCAGATTCCGGCGGCTCGTGCCGGTCGCCGAGGGAATGTTCGCGGCAGCGCTCTTCGGGGTCGTCTTCGTCGCCGTCGCCTACGCCGGTCTGTCCACCCTGGTGCGATAGTCCGCCGACTAGGCTGCACGCATGCGAGTTGCGGTCCTGGGCGCCCGAGGCAAAGTCGGAACCACCATGTGCGAGGCGGTGCGTGCGGCTGACGACCTCACGCTGAGTGCGGAAGTCGACGCCGGCGACGCGCTGTCGTTGTTGACCGACAGCGACACCGAAGTGGTCATCGACTTCACCCACCCCGATGTGGTGATGGACAACCTGAAGTTCCTCATCGACAACGGAATCCATGCCGTCGTCGGCACCACCGGGTTCACCGACGAACGAATCGACACGGTTAGCGGGTGGTTGGCCGACAAGCCGGGTTCGGCGGTGTTGATCGCCCCCAACTTCGCGATCGGCGCGGTGCTGTCGATGCATTTCGCGCAGAAGGCCGCACCGTACTTCGAATCGGTGGAAGTCATCGAATTGCATCACCCGCACAAGGCCGATGCCCCGTCGGGCACCGCGACGCGCACCGCCAAACTGATCGCCGAGGCGCGAAAAGACTTGCCGCCCAACCCCGATGCCACCAGCACCGGCCTGGAGGGGGCTCGCGGCGCCGACGTCGACGGTATTCCGGTGCATTCCATCCGGCTGACCGGGCTGGTCGCCCATCAGGAAGTCCTGTTCGGCACGCTGGGCGAGACGCTGACCATCCGGCACGACAGCCTCGATCGAACCTCGTTCGTGCCGGGCGTCCTGCTCGCCGTCCGCCGGGTGGCGACCCGGCCCGGGCTCACCATCGGAATCGAACCGCTGCTCGACCTGTGAATCCCGCGTTGCGTCTCCAGCTGCTGATCGGCTTCATGTGTGCGGCCCTGGTGGTGTATTTCCTGCTGCTGGGGCGCACCGGGATCACGCTGATCGGCACCGGGACGCCGGTGGCGATCGCCCTGGGCATCGGGGTGCTGATTCTGCCGGTCGTCGGGGCGTGGGCGATGGTCGCGACGCTGCGGGCCGGTTTCGCTCATCAGCGGCTGGCCCGGCTCGCGGGCGAGGACGGCATGGAACTCGACGTGAGCGACCTGCCGCGGACTCCGGCGGGCCGTATCGACCGCGACGCCGCCGACGCACTGTTCAACACCGTGCGCTCCGAGCTGGAAGCCGACCCGGACAACTGGCAGCGGTGGTACCGGCTGGCCCGGGCCTACGACTACGCCGGCGACCGCGGCCGCGCCCGGGAGACGATGCGCAAAGCTGTTGCGATGCAAGCCGAGCAGACATGAAGCGGCTGCTGATCGTGCACCACACGCCGTCTCCGCACTGCCAGGAGATGTTCGAGGCGGTGCTCGCGGGCGCGACCGATCCCGACATCGAGGGTGTGGAAGTCGTTCGCCGGCCGGCGCTCACGTGTTCGTCGGCCGAGATGCTGGAGGCCGACGGCTACCTGCTGGGCACACCGGCCAACCTCGGCTACATCAGCGGCGCACTCAAACATGCCTTCGACCAGTCGTACTACCAGCTACTGGACTCCACCCGCGGTCGGCCGTTCGGCGTCTACCTGCACGGCAATGAGGGCACCGAGGGCGCCGAACGGGCCATCGACGGCATCACCGCCGGATTGGGCTGGGTAAAGGCGGCCGAGACGGTCGTGGTTGCGGGCAAGCCGGCCAAGGCAGACGTCGAGGCGTGCTGGAACCTCGGTGCGACCGTGGCGGCGACGCTGATGGGGGAGTGAGCCTCACACGGGTTGGGCGGCGGGAAAAGTCCAGTCGCCGTTGAGGATTGCGGGCCGCGGCCGATACAGGCGGACCAGGTAGTTCCAGCCCGGTGTGATGGGCAGGCAGTTGGCAGTGTCGTCGCGGCAGCCACCGAACTGGATGGTGGTGGCGCCGTCGGCGTCGGGCACCGCGGTCAGGCTGTTGAAGGAGTAGCGGTTCAACGGGTTGGCGGTGAAATAGCCGTCCTTGTTGTAGACAGTGACCGACCAGAACCCATCGACGGGAACGTCTTTGACGGTCAGGCGATGAATCGTGTTGCCGTCGTTGTCTTTCGGGGTGATCGTCAGGTAGAACGCGTCGCTCTCGGGATTGCCGCCCCAGGCCGAGGCCGAGCCGATCAGGTGCCGGACCGGGTCGGTGCTCTCGCGGGTGCCGAACATCCGCTTGGTGTCGGTCAGCGTGGTGGCCAGTGTCAGCAGCGCCTGGCGGACGGTGTTCTGGCTGACGGGATCCCACGACGGGATCTCGAACTGACCCCGGCTGCCCTGCTGGACCCCGATGGCGTCCTGCAACCGGTGTACGACCGGCAGGTCGTCAGGATCGTTCGGGTCGACCAGGATTCGCACCGCCACCACCGCATACCGCGTGCCGATCTCCTCGCGCGTCAACCGAACCTGGCCCTCGCCGTAGATCACCCGCGGCACGTAATGGTCCTCGGTGATGATCTGCGCCGACAGGAAGCGCGGGCCCGCGTCGGGCAGCGTGACGGTGACCGGGCCGGCCGCGAGGTCGAACACCGAGGCCGAGTACAGGGTGTCGCGGTTCTGCCGGATGACTCGTTGGTGGTCGATCGGACTCAGCTCGCGATAGTGCATGAACTGCCCGAACCCGTCGTCTTCGGCGATGTGGCTGAAGTACAGGTCGGATTCGGCGCGGGTGAAGTTGTCGGCGGTGACTGCCTCGGTGCTGGCCATCTGTTCAGGCTAGGCCCTTCCGTCACTGACAGTTGACTGTCACTTAGCGGCTGTCTACGCTCGGCCGAAATGACAGTCCACTGTCGGATATCGACGTGAGGAGATGCCGTGGCCACCCCAACGATGCCGGCGCCGCGTTCGTCCGGGTGCCCGCTTGATCCACCGGCCGACTTCGCGCGGTGGCGCGAGGACCCGGGGCTGTGCCACGCAACCAACTTGTTCACCGGGGAGTCGGCGTGGGTGGTCAGTAGATACGAGGAGATCCGCGCTGCGCTGACCGACCCCCGTCTGAGCGCCAACTCGCTTCCGGACTCGACCAAGGTCACCGGTGACGATGACGAGACGCCGGTGTTCTTCGCCCGGACCGACGATCCCGAACACAACCGCTTGCGCCGCATGCTGACCCGAGACTTCACTGTGCGGCGGGCCAAGGAGATGGCACCCGACATCCAGAAGCTCGTCGACGGATTCCTGGACGCCATGATTGCGGCCGGGCCACCGAGCGACCTCGTGCGCGATTTCGCGCTACCCGTTCCGTCGCTGGTGATCTGCCTGCTGCTGGGGGTGCCCTACGAAGACCACGAGTTCTTCGAGGAACACAGCGTCGCCGGGCTGGACGTCAAGACCACCGACGAGCAGCGGATCGAATCGATCATGACGATGATCAACTACATCACCGAACTATTGCAGCGCAAGAAGACTGAGCCGGGTGATGATCTGTTGTCCCGCTTGATGAACGAGAATGTCGCGAACGGTGATATCTCCGTGATGACGGCCGCAATGACCGGATGGGTCATGCTGCAGGCCGGTCACGAGACCACCGCCAGCATGATCGGGCTGGGGACGTTGGTGCTGCTGAAGAATCCGGACGCCTTCGCGATCCTGCGGGATGGCGACTCGGCGGCCGGTCTTCAGGTTGTCGATGAATTGTTGCGCTACTTGACGATTGTGCACAGTGGACTGGTCGACCGAGTCGCCACCGAGGACTTCGAACTCGGCGGGCAGCTGATCAGCAAAGGCGACCACGTGATGATGAACCTGACTGCGGGCAATTATGATCCGGTGTTCACCGCGCGTCCCGAGCTCTTCGATGTCGACCGCAACAACCGCGGGCATCTTGCGTTCGGGTACGGGATCCACCAGTGTGTCGGTCAGAACCTGGCACGTACGGAGTTGCAGATCGCGCTGACCTCGCTGGCGCGCCGGCTCCCAACGCTGCGGCTGGCGGTACCGGAGGAGGACTTGGACTTCATGAACGACCAAGCCATTTGGCGTCTCAAGGAACTCCCGGTCACCTGGTGATCGCCGGAGTACGAGCAGACGCCGCACGCAACGCCGAGCGGATACTGCGCGCGGCCCGCGAGGTGTACGCCGAGGTCGGACCGGACGCGCAGATGGAGCTTGTCGCCAGCCGGGCCGGAGTCGGCGAGCGCACGCTGTATCGCCGGTTTCCCACCAAGGCTGCTCTGATCAGAGCCGTGCTGGATCAGAGCATTGCCGAAAATCTCTCTCCCGCAATCGAAAAAGCGGTGAACAACCGCAACCCGCTGCGCGGGCTCGCCGATCTCATCGAGGCCGCGATCGCGCTTGGCGCGCGCGAGCACAGCATCCTCGCGGCGGCCAGAAAGGCTGACGCACTGGACAACGTGTCGGTGCGGCTCGACGAGGCGCTCTACGACCTGACCCGCCGCGCCCAGGAGGCCGGCCTGGTGCGTGCCGACCTCGTCGCCGATGACCTGCCCCGCATCATCGCGATGCTCAACAGCGTGCTGTGGACCATGGACCCCGGCAGCGATGGCTCCCGCCGCTACGTCGCACTGATGCTCGACGCGATCACCACACCGGAGCCACGCAAATTGCCTCCCTCGGTGGCACTTCGGCGCGCGCCCATCCCGGACAGCTGGCCGCTGTGAGCGAACTGCGATTCGACGGCCGGGTCGCCGTCATCACCGGAGCGGGCCGGGGACTGGGCCGAGAATACGCGTTGTTGCTCGCCGCGCGCGGCGCCCGCGTCGTCGTCAACGACCTGGGCGGGTCGGTGACCGGCGACGGATCGGAAACCGGCGCCGCGAACGCGACAGTCCGCGAGATCATCGACAACGGTGGCGAAGCCATCGCCGACACCAACACCGTTGCGACGGGCGACGGCGGACAGGCGATCATCGACACCGCGCTGAACGCCTGGGGCCGGATCGACATCCTGGTGAACAATGCTGGGACGGTGCGTGATTCGCCCTTTGAAGAGATGACTGAGGAGATCTTCAGTCCGCTGCTGGACGTGCACCTCAAGGGAGCTTTCTTCGTCACGCGGCCCGCATGGACGGCGATGAGAGCGGCCGGCTACGGCCGCATTGTCAATACCTGTTCTGCCGCAGGCATTCTCGGATCGTCGCGGATGAGCAATTACGGCGCCGCCAAGACCGGACTGATCGGACTGACGCGGGTGCTCGCCGCGGAGAGCGCCGACGTCGACATCAGGGTCAACGCGATCGCGCCCATCGCCGCGACGCGGATGCTGGACTACTCGCTGGGTAATGTCGCCCAACTCGACGATCCGGCCGCCGTCGCGGCGGCCGAGGAGATCATGCGCCCCTTCCTCGACCGGCTCGACCCCGCACACGTCGCGCCCGTAGTGGCCTATCTCGCCCACGACGACTGCCCGGTCACCGGCGAGATCTTCACCGTCGGCGCCGGACATGTCGCGCGCTTCTTCATCGGCAGAACCAAGGGCTACTACGCCCCGGGGCTCTCGGTCGAGGATGTCCGCGACCACCTCGGTGAGATCCGCGACGAACGCGACTACACGGTGCCGTCGGGGCCGGCCGACGAGATGGCCGAACTCTTCAGCACGATCATGGGTGGCTAGCGCAGGGGCGTAGTCCAGAGAGGACCATTTCGGCGAAGACATCGCCGATCTCGGCCAGTGAGTTCCGTCCGCCCGGCACATACCAGTGGTGGATCCAGTTGTGCATGCCCAGCACCCCGTACATCACCAGCCGCGCATCCAGATCTTGCCGGAAGTCGCCGGTGGCGATGCCGTCCTCGATGATCGCGAGCAGGGTCTGCCGGTAGTCCTCGGCGTTGGCGATGATGCCGTCGGCTTCCGGAATCGCGGTGATGTGGTGACTTTCGCCGAACAGCAGAAACAGTTCGGGGTGATTTTGCAGGTCATCGACGAAATGGCGCAGCGCGCGGCGCAGCTTGAGATCGGCAGGCCCCTCGGACTCCAGCGCTTCACGGCAGTGGCGGGTCATCTCCCGCGCAGGCTCCTCGATGAGCGCGATCAGCAGTTCTTCCTTGGTGCCGACGTAGTAGTACAGCGAGGCCCGGTTGATGCCCACCTGCGCGGCGACGTCTTCGAGCCGGGCCCGGCCGAAGCCCTCGCGCCGGAAGACATCCGCGGCGCCGGCCAGGATGCTGCGCCAGCGCTCGTTGGACGCCCGCCGGTCGGCGCTGCGACGCTCGTCGCGACGCTTGGCGTTGTCACTCTGCTGACGTGTGGGTGGGATCGGTCTCGCCCTCCGGTCGTGATCGGCTCGCCTAGTCAAAATACGTCATTGTGCCTGCGACCTCGCCTCTAGCAGCGTTCGAGACCGACACGAGTTAGCGCGCTTCCTGGACCGGCGGGCCGGTCGGTCCTACCGTCTTCAGGCATGGGAATCGCTGACATCGCGCTGGGAGCCGCCCCGATCGCCGGCGGTGCGCTGCTGGGCGTCGCCGCGGGCAACTTGCGGGGCCCGGACATCCGCGGCGCGATCAAGGACGATATCGAGCTGCTGGACAAGATCCCCGAAGAGAACGCCGAGCTACGCGCGGCGCTGCGCAAGAGCATCGACGAGCGCATCGCTGACCTCATCACCGCCACCGAGAAAAGCCGCGAACTGCGTGAGATCGCCGCGTCCTACAAGGGCAACTGGCGCGACATCGTGGTCTTCGTCTGCGCGGTCCTGTTCACCATCGTCTGGTGGAACGTGCCGCACAGCCGCAGCAACTGGCTGATCATGTTCATCATCCTGATCGTGCTGTCCGGCATCGTCGCGGTCTACGCCTCCCGCGGCGTCATCCGCGCGGTGGCCAGCCTGCGCCGCAACCACCACCACGACTCAACGAGTTAGGTGCGCTCCGAAGACGTCGCGCATCGCATCCCAGTGCCGCTGCGCCGCGGATTCGTCGTAGGGCGGGTTGTCCGGCACCGCGAAACCGTGGGCGGCTGAATACCACTCGATGGTGTGCTCGACGCCGGCGTCGGTCAATGCCTTGTCCAGGGTCTCGGCATTGGCGGCGGTGAAGGACGCGTCGTCCTGGGCCCCGCCGACGTAGACCACCGCGCAGATCTTGTCGGCCAGCAGATGCGGGCTCGCCGGGTCTTCGGCGGCCAGCCCGCCGCCGTGGAACGACATCGCCGCTGCCACTCGCTCCGGGACCCGGCCGGCGACGATCAGTGAGGTACGGCCGCCCATGCAGTAGCCGGTGGTGCCGAACTTCTCACCGCTGACCTCGGGTCGGGCCGCGAGATAGTCGAAGAACGCCCGGGCGTCGGACGCCATCGCTTCGGGGGTGACGGTGCTGATCATCGAGAACAGCCGTTGCCGCTCGGCACCGTCACCGAACACGGTCGCCATGTCGAACGGCGCCCAGTCACCGCTGCGGTAGTACACGTCGGGTACCAGCACCACGTAGCCCAGGCCGGCCAGCCGGACCGCCATGTCCACGAACGTCGCGCGGGTACCGCCCGCGTCGGGATACATGATCACCGCGGGCCACGGTCCCTGCCCGTCGGGAACGGCGAGCGTGACCGGACAGGTGCCATCGGCAGTGGTGACGGTGTCAGAGATGGTCGGCATGGCTTCGTTTGTACTCTCCGCTGCCGGACGTAAGCTGAGCGGCGTGCCGATCGCCACGCCGTACGAGGATCTGCTGCGACTTGTGCTCGAGCAGGGCACCCCGAAATCCGACCGCACCGGCACCGGCACCCGCAGCCTGTTCGGCCACCAGCTGCGCTACGACCTATCGGCCGGCTTTCCGCTGATCACCACCAAGAAGGTGCACCTCAAGTCGATCGTCTACGAACTGCTGTGGTTCCTGCGCGGCGACTCCAACGTCGCCTGGCTGCAGGAGCACGGCGTGAGTATCTGGGACGAATGGGCTTCTCCCACTGGCGATCTCGGTCCGGTCTACGGCGTGCAGTGGCGGTCGTGGCCGACGCCGTCGGGTGAGCACGTCGACCAGATCAGTGCCGCTCTGGACCTGCTGCGCACTGACCCGGACAGCCGCCGGATCATCGTCTCGGCGTGGAACGTCGGCGAGATTCCGCAGATGGCGCTGGCGCCGTGCCACGCGCTGTTTCAGTTCTATGTGGCCGACGGACGGCTGAGCTGCCAGCTCTATCAGCGCAGCGCCGACCTGTTCCTGGGCGTGCCGTTCAACATCGCCAGCTACGCGTTGTTGACCCACATGATGGCCGATCAGGCCGGCCTGGATGTCGGGGAGTTCGTGTGGACCGGCGGTGACTGCCACATCTACGACAACCACATCGAACAGGTCACCGAGCAACTGAGCCGTGACCCGCGTCCGTACCCGGAACTTGTTTTGGCTCATCGTGATTCGATCTTCGATTACCAGTTCGAGGACGTCGAGATCCGCAACTACGATCCGCACCCGGCGATCAAGGCGCCCGTCGCCGTATGAGTATTGGCCTCATTTGGGCGCAGTCGACCTCAGGTGTCATCGGCCGCGACGGCGGTATCCCGTGGCGCCTGCCCGAGGACTTGGCGCGCTTCAAGGACCTCACGATGGGCCACACCGTGGTGATGGGCCGGCGCACCTGGGAGTCGCTGCCCGCCTCGGTGCGGCCGCTGCCGGGCCGGAAAAATGTCGTACTCACCCGGCAAGCTGACTACATGGCTGACGGAGCGACCGTGGTGAGCGGGTTGGACGAGGTGACCGACGACAGTGCGTGGGTGATCGGCGGGGCGGAGATCTACCACCTCGCCCTGCCCCTGGCGACGCACTGTGAGGTGACCGAACTCGACGTCGACCTGCGCCTGCAGGACGACGACGCGCTGGCACCCCTCCTCGACGAATCGTGGGTCGGCACGTCCGGGGACTGGCAGACCAGCACGTCAGGGCTGCGCTACCGGTTCCATCGCTACTTGCGCGCATGACCCGGCTGTCTGCCGATCAGGCCCGGCGAGTCGCCGTGTCGGCGCAGGGCCTGGCCGAGCCCAAGCCGCGCGGACCCGTCACCCGGGCACACCTGCGTCGGCTGATCAATCGCATCCAGGTGCTGCAACTGGACTCGGTGTCGGTGGCGGTGCGCGCCCACTACGCGCCGGTGTTCAGCCGGCTCGGCCCCTACGACCGCGATGTGCTCGACAGTGCGGCATGGAGCCACAGTGCCCGCGCGCCGCGGCTGCTCGTCGAATACTGGGCGCACGAGGCCGCGCTGATGGCCGTCGAAGACTGGCCGCTAATGCGTTGGCGGATGCGCGAATACAGCCACGGGCGGTGGGGTACCGAGATCGTCAAGAAAAACCCCCGGCTGGCCGAGAACATTCTCGCCGCGGTCGCCGAGCGCGGCCCGAGCACCGCGGGGCAGATCGAGGCGCACATGGAATCCGAACCACGTGGCCGCAAGGGCCCGTGGTGGGACCGCAGTGACACCAAGTGGGTGGCCGAGGCGCTGTGGTCCTCGGGGGCGTTGACCACCGCCACCCGGGTCGGGTTCGCCCGGCACTACGACCTCAGCGAGCGGGTGCTGCCGCCCGACGTGTTCGCCCGCGACGTCGACGACGTCGAGGCGGTGCGGGAGCTGATCCTGCGCGCGGCCGGCGCGCTCGGGGTGGGCACCGAAACCGATCTGCGCGACTACTTCCGGCTGAACCCCAAGCAGAGCAAGCCGGCGGTCGCCGCGCTGGTCGCCGAAGGTGAGCTGGAGGAGGTCGAGGTCGACGGCTGGTCGGCTCCGGCCTATCTGCGCGCTGGGCAGACCGTGCCGCGGGTGGACCGTGGCACCGCACTGCTGTGCCCGTTCGACCCGCTGATCTTCTTCCGCCCGCGGGTCGAGCGACTGTTCGAATTCCATTACCGCATAGAGATTTACACGCCCGCACCCAAGCGTCAGTTCGGTTACTACGTGTGGCCGTTTCTGCTCGACGGGCGCCTCGTCGGTCGCGTCGACCTCAAGGCCGAGCGGACCAGCGATCGGTTGAACGTGGTCGGCGCGTTCACCGAGCCGGGTCATGAGCCCGCCGTCGTCGCGCCCCGGCTGGCTGCCGAACTCCGGTCGATGGCGTCCTGGCTGGGACTTGCTGATCTCACGGTCGGACGACGCGGAGATCTGGCGCCCGCTCTGCGGCAAGCCCTGCGCTGACGCGAACACCGTTGTCGCGCAGGATGATCAGACCGACCTGCGTGAAGTTGCTATGACAGCCCTCCCACATCACTACCATCGGGGGCAAATCACGGTCACAGCATGGGGCGCGGGGGACAAGTGCACAGCATCGGTCTGTGGTGGCGGCAGCCAGATCACTATGACTGGCTGTCGTCCTACCTGAAGGCCCGCCACCTTCAGCCGTTCATGCGCGGGCTGATGTTCGCCGTGTTGCTCACGATCGCTGCCGCGATCGCGCTGGCCCTGGCCAGCCCGTCCGGGCCGCAGACTCCCGCGCAGCGCATCGTCACCTGCCTGGCCAGCGCCGTGCTGGCAGGTACGGCGCTGTGGTACCTCTGTCGGTGGCCGACTCGCATTCAGTCGCAAGTGTTTTCGATCTCAGGTAATGCGTGCGTGGCGGCGGGCGTCCTGGCGGAGTCCGATCCGCGCACCGCCATGATCGGCGCGGTGGCTTTCGTCGGGCTGGCCGGCTACGTCGCGTTCTTTCACACCGCACCGCTCCTGGTTCTGACACTCGGCACCGGCGTGGCCACAGCAGCTGTCAGTGCCGTGCGGATCGCGATGACCGGCGATACCGCGATGGCGGTGGCCAAGTTGCTCATCCTGTGTGGCGGAATGTTGGCGGTCCCATTCTGCGGGCAGGTCCTCGTCCACTGGTTGTCGATCGATGCCGTGAAGTCGTCGACCGACACGCTCACCGGTCTGCCCAACCGCCGCGGTTTCTTCCGATCCGCGCGCACGCTGTTGCGGCAGGCGGACTACCGATCCCGGCCGTACTTCACGGTCGCCATGATCGACCTGGACGGCTTCAAGAGACTCAACGACACCATGGGCCACCCGACGGGCGACGCGGTTCTCGTTGCCGTCGCCGACAGCCTCCGGCACGCCAGTGGAAGCGACACCGCGATCGCCCGGGCCGGCGGCGAGGAATTCCTCTTCGCCCAGTTGGCCACCCTCGACGACGCGCGGGAGCGCACCGAGGAGTTGCGCAGGGCCATCGCCGCTCTTCCGTGGGGCGTGACAGCCAGCCTGGGTTTGGCGTCGACCGTGATTCGCGCCCCGGCGCTCAAACCGCTCGAGCTCATCGAATGGCTGATCGCGAGGGCCGACGCCGCCATGTACGACGCCAAACGCAGCGGCGGGAATCAGATTCGGTATGCCGGGGACCTGACCGGTGACGGCGCGTAAGCGCACTAAGGTGAGCCCGTGGCAGAGATCGCGCCGCTGCGCGTGCAGCTGATCGCCAAGACCGAGTTCCTGGCGCCTGCCGACGTGCCCTGGGACACCGACGCCGACGGTGGCCAGGCGCTGCTCGAGTTCGCCGGGCGCGCCTGCTATCAGAGCTGGTCCAAGCCGAATCCCCGGACGGCGACGAACGCCTCCTACCTCAAGCACATCATCGATGTCGGCCACTTTTCGGTGCTCGAGCACGCGTCGGTGTCGTTCTACATCACCGGCATCTCGCGATCCTGCACGCACGAGCTGATCCGGCACCGGCACTTCTCCTACTCTCAGCTGTCGCAGCGGTACGTGCCCGAGAACGACGCCCAGGTCGTCGTGCCGCCCGGACTGGAGGACGACCCGGAGCTGCAGCAGATCCTGCTCGAGGCGGCCGACGCCAGCCGCGCCGCCTACCTGGAGCTGCTGACCCGGCTGGAGGCCAAATTCGCTGACCAGCCCAACGCGATGCTGCGGCGCAAGCAGGCACGTCAGGCGGCCCGCGCGGTACTACCCAATGACACCGAGACCCGGATCGTGGTGAGCGGCAATTACCGGGCCTGGCGGCATTTCATCGCGATGCGGGCCAGTGAGCACGCCGACGTGGAGATTCGCCGGCTCGCGATCGCCTGCCTGCGTCAACTGGCCGACACCGCACCCGCGGTCTTCGCCGACTTCGAGATCAGCGAACTGGCCGACGGCACGGAGGTCGCGACGTCCCCGCTGGCTACGGAGGCATGACCCGGAGCGGGTAATCTAGGTGTCCGTGAGCACCAGCGGAATCGATGTCAGCGCCCAGTTGGGCACCGTTCTGACCGCAATGGTGACTCCGTTCAAGCCCGACGGCACGCTGGACACGGTCGCCGCCGCGCGGGTAGCCACCCATCTGGTCGATTCCGGCTGCGATGGCCTGGTGCTGTCCGGCACCACCGGTGAGTCGCCGACCACCACCGACGCGGAGAAGCTGGCCCTACTGCGGGCGGTTCTCGAGGCCGTCGGCGACCGGGCCCGCATCATCGCCGGCGCCGGCACCTATGACACGGCGCACAGCGTGCACCTGGCCAAGACGGCTGCCGCCGAGGGTGCCCACGGCCTGCTGGTCGTCACGCCGTATTACTCGCGGCCGCCGCAGTCGGGTCTGGTTGCGCACTTCACCACGATTGCCGATGCCACTGATTTGCCGGTGATCCTCTACGACATCCCGCCGCGCTCGGTCATCCCGATCGAGTGGGACACCATGCGCACCCTGGCTGCGCACCCCAACATCGTCGCGGTCAAGGACGCCAAGGCGGACCTGCACGGTGGTCTGCAGATCATGGCCGAGACGGGCCTGGCCTACTACTCCGGTGACGACGCCCTGAACCTGCCCTGGCTGGCGATGGGCGCGGTCGGTTTCGTCAGCGTCTGGGGACATGTCGCCGCCAGCCAGCTGCGAGACATGTTGACCGCCTTCAACTCCGGTGACATCGCGACCGCGCGCAAGATCGGTGTCACGCTGGCACCGCTGAACGCCGCGCAGACCCGCCTCGGCGGGGTCACCTTCGCGAAGGCCGGCCTGCAGCTGCAGGGCATCGACGCGGGCGAGCCACGGTTGCCGCAAATGTCTCCCACCCCAGAACAACTCGACGAACTGGCCGCCGACCTGCGTGCGGCCGCAGTGTTGCGATGAACGAGGAGCTGTCACCTCCCGGGCCACTGGCCCCGGGAGGTCTGCGCGTGACCGCGCTGGGCGGCATCAACGAAATCGGCCGCAACATGACCGTTTTCGAGCATCTCGGCCGCTTGCTGATCATCGACTGCGGTGTGCTTTTCCCGAACCACGATGAACCCGGCGTCGACCTGATCCTGCCGGACCTTCGCTTGATTGAGGACCGGCTCGACGATATCGAAGCCCTGGTCCTCACCCACGCCCATGAGGACCACATCGGCGCGATCCCGTATCTGCTGAAGATGCGCGCCGACATCCCGGTGGTGGGATCGAAGTTCACCCTCGCCCTGGTGGCCGCGAAATGCCGTGAGCACCGGGTCAATCCGGTATTCGTCGAAGTCGCCGAGGGACAGCGCAGCACCCACGGGGTGTTCGAATGTCAGTACTTCGCGGTCAACCACTCGATTCCGGACGCGCTGGCGATCGCCATCCACACCGGCGCCGGCACCGTGCTGCACACCGGCGACATCAAGCTCGATCAGCTGCCGCTGGACGGCCGTCCGACCGACCTGCCGGGCATGTCGCGCCTCGGCGACGCCGGAGTGGATCTGTTCCTGTGCGACTCGACCAACTCGGAGATTCCCGGGGTCGGGCCGTCGGAAAGCGAAGTCGGGCCCAATCTGCACCGGCTGATGCGTGGCGCCGAAGGCCAGCGGGTGATCGTGGCGTGCTTCGCCTCCAACGTCGACCGCGTGCAGCAGATCGTCGACGCCGCAATCGCATTGGGCCGCCGGGTCTCGTTCGTCGGGCGGTCCATGCTGCGCAATATGGCGATCGCCCGGGAACTGGGATTCCTGAATGTCGACGACCAGAACGTCGTCGATATCGCGATGGCCGAGGAGATGATGCCCGGACAGGTGGTGCTGATCACCACCGGCACCCAGGGCGAGCCGATGGCGGCGCTGTCGCGGATGTCGCGCGGGGAACATCGCAGCATCACGATCACCTCCGACGACCTGATCATCCTGTCGTCGTCGCTGATCCCGGGTAACGAGGAGGCCGTTTACGGCGTCATCGACGACCTGGCCAAGATCGGCGCCCGAGTGGTCACCAATCAGCAAGTCCGGGTGCATGTTTCGGGTCACGCCTACGCTGGTGAGCTGCTCTTCCTCTACAACGGGGTGCGGCCGCGCAACGTGATGCCGGTGCACGGCACCTGGCGCATGCTGCGCGCCAACGCCAAGCTGGCCGCCCGTAGCGGCGTGCCCGAGGAGAACATCGTGGTCGCGGAGAGCGGCGTCAGCGTCGACCTGGTGGGTGGCCGGGTCTCGATCGCGGGTGCGGTGCCGGTCGGAAAGATGTTCGTCGACGGGCTGATCTCGGGCGACGTGGGCGAGGCGACGTTGGGTGAGCGGCTGATCCTGAGCTCGGGGTTCGTGGCGGCGACGATCGTGATCAATCGCGAGACCGGGCGGCTGGCCGGCCCGCCGCACCTGTACTCGCGTGGCTTCTCCGAGGACCCCAAGGCGTTGGAGCCGGTCACCCGCAAGGTCGAGGCGGAGCTGGAATCGCTAGCCGCCGAGAAGGTCGCCGATCCGGTCCGCATCGCGCAGGTGGTGCGGCGGACGGTCGGTAAGTGGGTGGGGGAGACCTATCGGCGCCAGCCGATGATCGTGCCGACCGTCATCGAGATTTAACGTCCGCTCGCTCTGAGATTTCCTATGCTTTCTGAGTTATGGCGCGCCCTTTGCAAGGCGGACAGAACTATCGGGTGCTGCTGACCCAGGGCACCTTCTTCAAAGTCGGCGTCCAGGTCAGCAGCATCTCAGCCGTCATCCCGTACATGGCCGATCAGCTGGGCAGTCCCGCCGTGGTGGTGGCGTTGCTGGCGCCGGCGTTCACCGCGGGCACCATGGTGGGAACGATGCTCGGCCCCAAGGTATTACGCATGGCCGTGTCGGTCACCGGCTTGCTGGTCGGCATCGCGCTCACCCAGGCCACTCTGACCGCGCTGGTGGCACTGGACATCGCGCTCGCGCCACGCTGGCTGTTCGCCTATCCACTGCTGCTGGCGTGCCTGCTCATCGGCACCGTCACCGGAAGCTCACAGGTGGTCTCACCGATGGCGATGTCGGCGCTGCTGTCGGCGCAGGAGCGCGGCGACCTGATGTTGCGACAGGCGGGGTACAGCGGCGCACTCGTGGTCCTCATCACCGCCTTCACGGCGGGCCACCTGCTGCCGGATTCGCCTCGCTGGCACGACGCCGACCTGCTCTGGGTCTCCGTGGTGGCGATGCTGGTGGGCGCGGTGTGCTGCGCGACGCTGCGGGCCCCTGGTGTGGAGTTGGCGCGCGGTCCGGCGCGGATGATCGACACGCTGCGCGAGGGGCGCACTCAGTTACTGAACAACCGATGGCTGCGGCAGTTTATGACCACCAACCTCGTATTCGTCCCGGTGATCCTCACGCCCACGTTCTATGCCATCTATGCTGCCGAGTTCCTCGCCGAGAGCGTCAAGGTGGACCAGTTCCTGGTCTTCGTCGGGGTTGGTCTGCTGGCCGGGATCCCGCTGTGGCGGCTGGTGCGCAGGCAGTGGGGTGCGCGCGGGGTGTACCTGTGTAGCGCATTGATCAGTGTGGTGGCGGCCGCGCTGTGCATCGCGTCGCAGCAGTGGCACGTCGTGCCGGGTCTGTGGGCGTTCGGACCCGCCATGCTGCTGTCGGCGGTCGCCAACCAGGCTCTGCTGCCCGCCGCCTACGACTGGATCTTCGGTCATGCCGACGGCGCCGACGCGGCCGTTCTCATCAGCTGTACCCACATCGTCATCAGTGTGGCAATGATCGTCTCGGGCTTCGCCCTCGGCCTGATCGCTGAAGGTGCACCCGCCGTGTGGCCGTTGGTGACGATGTTGGTGCTCACCGCTGTCGCGGGTGCTTCAGCGCTACGGGCTCCGGGTGTTCAGCGCGCGCCGAGCCAGGACACCGCGCGGTCCCGATAGGTGCTGAGCCCCTTGTATTCGACCATGTCATAAGGCAATTCGGCGAGCACCGCAGCCATCCGGGTGCGCCACTCGTCCACCGTCGCGATATCGACCAGCGGCAGCATGTAGCTGCGGATCAGAAAGCAGATCGCCCCGGACTCGGGCAGCCGGATCAGATGCTGGACCTCCACCCGCAGGTGGATCAGCCGGCCGAAGGCATCGTCGTCGAGCGCGTCGAGGTGATCGCGGTCGGGCAGCCACTCGGGAAATGCTTCGGTGGAGACGTCCAGGCGCCGTCCCACCGTCATCGACCAATTGGTCCGGCGGTACATGTCGTTGGGCTGCAGGCGCATCAGGAATTCCCGCGCCCGGGTGATCACCCCGGTCTCGCGCAACCGGGGAACCGGCCCGTGGATCTCCAGGAACGTCATCCCGACGTCGAAACCGAACGACCAGCCCGCGGCGAAGGTCACCACACCCGCATCGGCGAAGAGGTCGCCATCGCGCTGGTCGAGCAGCACGATGTCCTCCTGAACCTGGTCGGCGATGTAGGCCAGCGGATCGCACGGCAGGCTGGACTCGTCGCCGATCACGAAATCCTGTTCGATACCCAGCAATTGGTTGCGCCAGTGCCACCTGTCGCCGTCACGGGTCAGCGACATCGTGTCCGGGTAGGCGGTGGCGAGCTCGGTCATCAACACCATCAGGGTGTCCCAGCACGCGACGCGCATGTGCGGCAGCACCGCGTGACGTGACGGGTCGGCCGCCAGAATGCGGCGCCGCTCGGCGATCTCATGGGCGTACTCGCTGTCGATATCCACCACCCGCTGGCCCCACTGCCCGGTCGCGGTTTCGACGACGACCGCGGCGGGGGAGATGTTCGTGCTGTAGCGGTAGGAATCGGCGGTGTAGGGAAAAGGGAACGACGCCACCAGATCCGGTGCGGATACGGTCATAGGTCCAACTCCACCCGGCCGGTCCCGCGGGAGACGCAGGCCATCATCGAGTCGCGGCGCTGCTCGGCGGTGAGGTAGAGGTCGCGGTGCAGCACCTCGCCTGCGAGCACCGGCACCCGGCATTCGCCGCACACACCCTGATGGCACAGGCTGGGCACATTATGCCCGTGAGCCGTCAGCGACTCCAGCAGCGAGACACCCGACTCAACCGTGAAAACATCGCCACTGCTTGCCAATTCGACCTCGAATGGGTCACCGGGTGCCAGCTCGCCGCCGAAATGCTCGACGTGGATGCGGCTGGCCCGCCAGCCCAGGTCGGTGGCGGCGACGACGACGTCGTCGATGAATTGGCTTGGGCCACAGAGGTAGAGGTGCGTGCCGAACGGCTGTCCGGCCAGTGCTGCCTTGAGCTCGTGGAGAAATGCCGCGCGGTCGGTGAAGAACGACGCGTGGTCGGTGAGCGAGGCGATCTCGTCGACGTAGGCGCCGCGGCCCTCGCGGTGGATGTACAGCAGTCGCACGTCGCGGCCCCAGCGCCGGGCACTGCGCAGATGCGAAATCATCGGAGTGATTCCGATGCCGGCGGCGACCAGCAGGTGTCGGCTGGCGCGCAGGACCGGGGCGAACGCACTGCGCGGCAGATGAGTATGGATTGTGCTGCCCACCCTTAGTTCCCGGTGAATCCAGCGTGATCCACCACGGCCCTGCGGGCATTCGAGCACCGACACCACATATTCACGGGGTGCGGCGGTCTCGCCGGTCAGCGAATAGGCGTTGGCGCCGCCGGCCCACTGGATGACGATGTGGCTGCCGGGAGTGAAGGACGGCAGCACACCACGATCGGCGCGGGCCAGGCTCAGAGTCCTGATCCCGGGCACGTGATCGTCGATCGTGACGACCTCCAGCGTCAGCGCGCTCATGGTGCCCGGTCGGCAGCGGTCGCGAATCCGAGGTGGGCGCCGAGCCGCCGCGAGACGTGGTGGTAGACGAACAGCCCACGGCCGCAGGCGGGGCAGGGGATCTCGTCGGACAACCCCGCGGAAGCCGTCGTGGTGATCCGGCAGTGCGCGCAATAGATCTCGCGGGTATCCACTTCGGTGCTCGCGACGGTGATTTCGTCGTCGGCCGCGCCGGCTTCCAGTGCGCGGGCGCGGACCCGCAGGCACATGTGCGCGGGACCCGCCAGCAGCAGCCGCCAGCCGACCACCGCGTCCGCGAGGTCGGTGTCCAGTGCGGCGCGGGCCGCGTCGGCATCGGTGACGAGATGCACGCGCGGTTGGGCCTCAGGATGCTCGGCGATGATCTGCGCCGTCCATTGCTCAGCGATCTCCGCCGCGTCGGTCCCGATGGCGAGCACCGTGTAGTGCCGGCCGGTCAGATCGGCGGTCGGACAAGCGGGTTCGACGGCCCACGCCGGGACGCTGGTGAGGTCCAGATCGGGTGTCATCGTCACCCGATCGTAGTGCAGCGTGTGGTAGACAGCTTGCGTGTCAGCCATCGACCCGTCGACTCCAGTTCTCGTCGGCTGGCATGCGCTCAGCCGCCGCGACCATGATCCTCGCGACGGTCAGGAAGCAGCCGACCTCATGGCAAGCGCGGCGCGTGGGGCGTTGCAGGCATCGGGTGTGGACGCCGCCGACATCGACTGGATTGGTGCCACCGCGGGCCTGACCCGGTACGCGGATCCCGCGCGGCTGGTGGCGGACCGAATCGGCGCCGCCGACGTGCACACGGTGCTCGCGCATATCGGCGTGATGCAGCAGTCACTGGTCAGCCACGCCTGCCGGGCCGTCCAGACCGGGACTCACCGCGTGGCGCTGATAGTCGGTGGCGAGGCGCACTATCGGAAGGTCAGGGCGGCCGCCCGCGGGCACGATGTGCCTGTCACCACCCAGG
The DNA here is from genome assembly GCA_004362315.1 of Mycobacterium sp. BK086. GTDB lineage: Bacteria > Actinomycetota > Actinomycetes > Mycobacteriales > Mycobacteriaceae > Mycobacterium. The sequence continues at coordinate 689,439 of SNWL01000003.1, read as the reverse complement.
CGGCGGGTGTGGTGCCCGACGAGTCGCTGACCTCGCCGGATTTCGACGCGAGCATGTCACACCCGGCAGAGGTCGCCGCCGGGCTTTCCGCCACTCCGGCGTACTACGCCCTGATCGACAGCTTTTGGCGCAGTCAGAACGGGCAGGGGGTCGAGGAGCGCCGCGACGAGATCGCCCGGGTGTACGCCCGATTCGCCGAGATCGCGCAGAAGAACCCGGATGCGGTGCGTGCCAACGGCTATCGTCCAGACGAGCTGCGCAACCCGTCGGAGAGCAATCCGATGCTGGCGTTTCCCTACACCAAGTTGTTGTCGACGACCTGGACCGTCGATCAAGGATGCGCGCTGGTCATCACGACCCACCGCCACGCCGACGAACTCGGCATCCCCGCGGCGGCGCGGCGCTACCCGGCCGTGGCCGTCGAGTCCAATCACGTTGTGCCCGTGGCTGCCCGCACCCGGCTCAGCCAGCCGGCGGCCATGCGGATCATCGGCGAGACGATCTCTCAGCGGATGAAGCGCGACGTGTCCGAGATCGAGCTGCTGGATTTGTACTCCGCGTTTCCCGCACCGGTCTTCATCGGCGCTCAGGCGCTGCGTGTCCCGGCGGGACGAGACCTGACCCTGACCGGTGGGATGTCCTTCGCCGGCGGTCCGCTCAACAGCTATGTCCTGCATGCGATTGCCGCGGCAGCACAGCGATTGACCGGTCCGGACTCTCGTGCCGCGCTGATCAGCAGTGTGAGCGGTTTGTACACCAAGCAGGGGGCGTTGGTGATCACCGCCGAGGCGCCGCCCGAGGCCTTCGAGACCATCGACGTCACCGACGCGGTCGCCGGCGAGGAACCGCAGCTGCCGGTCGCCGTCGACGCTCAGGGAACCGCGCGGATCGTCGCGTATACCGTTGTGTTCGACGGTGATCGGCCTGAGCGGGCGATCGTCGTGGCCGATTTGCCTGACGGCCGCCGCGCCGTGGCCCGCAGCCACGACCAGGAATTGATGGCGTGGGCCCTGGCCGGCGACATCGTCGGCGCCGAGGTGGTTCTCCGCGACGGGATCTTCAGCAGAGACGAGTTCTAGCGCTTGTTGGTAAAACCCGCGTCGACGGGCAACGTGACCCCGGTGACATAACGGCCGGCATCCGAGACCAGATAGAACACCGCGTTGGCGATGTCCTCGGGTTCCAGCGCCTGTACCGGCAGCGCATTGCTCATATCAGGGCCGCCTTGCATCTGCTGAGCGAAGCCTTCGAGCCAGGATCGGGTGAACTCGTTGTCGATCATCGGGGTGTTCACCCCGGCTGGATGCACCGAGTTGACCCGAATATTAAATGCGGCAAGGAAATTGGCGTACGCCCGCATCAAGCCGACCACACCGTGCTTGGCGACGGTGTAGCCGAGTGACCCGGCGACGGGGGCGCCGATGCCGACCAGTCCGGCCACCGAGCTGGTCAGCACGATCGCGCCGCCGTCACCCTGCTTGATCATCGGCTTCATCGCCACGTCGACGGTGTGATAGACCCCGGTCAGGTTGACGTCGATGACGTCTTGCCAGGCGCCGTCGTCGGCCATCGGGGCGATACCGGCGTTGGCGATCACGATGTCGAGCCGACCGAGTTCCTCGATGCCCGCGTAGACGGCGGCCTTCAGCGCCGACCGATCGCGGACGTCGGCCTCGCGGGCGACGATGCGGGCCCCGGTGTCTTCGACGAGCTTGACCGTGGCGGCCATGTCCTCGGGCGTTGCCATGGGATAGGGCACGCTGGCGATCTGGCCGCACAGGTCGACCGCGATGATGCTGGCGCCTTCGGAGGCCAGTTTCAGCGCGTGCGCGCGGCCCTGCCCCCGGGCCGCGCCGGTGATCAGTGCGACTTTGCCGTCGAGTTCACCCATGGCTTAGGGGCGGACCAGGCCCTTGGCGGGGTCGCCGGCCGGAATGGCCTCCAGCATCTTGATGTCCGGGGCACCGTCGAGGTGCTCACCGATCGCACCGAACAGCGCGGTCACGCCGGGCGCGGTGCTGTGGGTCTTGAGGGCCTCTTCATCGGCCCACTGCTCGACGAACACGAACGTCTTGTCGCCCTCGTGGACGGCGTACAGGTCGCACCCAGGCTCTTCGTGGACCGCTGCGACCGCCGTCTTGCAGGCCTCGCGGACGGCATCGACGGACTCGGGCTTGACGGTGAAGCTGGCAACGACGACGACGGGCATGAGCGAGCCTCTCGGGTAGGTGTGACGGCGCTTACGTTAGCCCTACTTCGTATCGGTACGTGATGGGGTCCCGGTGAGCGGCTCAGGGCGCATTTATCGGCCGTTGGCGGGGTTTGTCGCAGTCTGGCAACGACGCGCCGTGTAACGGGTGTTGTGGGTGGTGCAGATGGGGCGATTGGGACTAGGCTGACCCGCATGGCGAACAAGACGGCCGCTCGCTCAAGCGCGCGAACGACCAGGTCAAAGGGTGCGACGCGGTCGGCAAAGCCGGCCCCGCGGCGCAAGCCTGCCAAGAAGCGGAACTCGTCGCCGGTCGCCACCGCCGCAGCAGCCAGTGGGCGGGCTGCGCGGGCGACCTGGCTGATGTTGGCCAAGGGGGCCGGCTCGACCGCCCGTTCGGTCGGTCGAGCCGGTGACATCGAGCCCGGTCATCGCCGAGACGGATTGGCCCTCGGGCTGCTCGCCGTCTCGGTGGTGATCGCGGCCAGTTCCTGGTTCGACGCCGCCCGGCCGGTGGGCGCCTGGATCGACTCGGTGCTGCGCACCATGGTCGGCGGCGCGGTGGTTCTGCTGCCCGTCATCATCTGCGTGGTCGCCGTCCTTCTGATGCGCACCGAGCCCAACCCCGACGCCCGGCCGAGGTTGATTCTGGGCTGCGCGATGATCGCCCTGCCGGTGCTGGGGCTGTGGCACCTGTGGTCGGGTGCGCCGCAGGATCCGGCCGCCCGTCAGCGCGCCGCCGGTTTCATCGGCTTCGCGATCGGGGGCCCGCTGTCCGATGGGCTGTCCCCGTGGATCGCCACCCCGCTGCTCATCATCGCCGCGTTGTTCGGGCTGCTGCTGCTGACCGGCACCACGATTCGCGAAGTGCCCGAGACGGTCTACGCGATGTTCAGTACCCGTGCCCGTTACGACGACGAGGACGAGTACGACGACTACGACGAGCCCGAAGCCGTCGAACCGGCTGAGCCAGAAGACTTCTCCGACGGTTACTACGACGACCCACGGTCCTACACCGACGAGGCCGCGGCCTGGCCGGGAGCCAAGGGCCCGGTCGGCACGCCGCTGGACAACTACCCGCTCGACGAGGATGCGCCCACGGTTCCCGAGCCGGTCAAGGCGCGGCGCAAGAAACCTGCGCCCAAGCCGGAGCCCGCTCCCAAGCCCGTGCAGGACACCAAGGTTCTTGATCGGGTGGTCGAAGGGCCGTACACGCTGCCGTCGCTGGACATGCTGGTCGCCGGTGACCCGCCGAAGCGGCGCACCGCGGCCAATGAGCAGATGGCAGAGGCGATTACGTCCGTCCTGCAGCAGTTCAAGGTCGACGCCACGGTCACCGGCTGCACCAGAGGGCCGACCGTCACCCGCTACGAGGTCGAACTCGGCCCCGGCGTCAAGGTCGAGAAAATCACTGCGCTGCAGCGCAATATCGCGTATGCGGTGGCCACCGAAAGCGTCCGCATCCTTGCCCCGATCCCCGGCAAGTCTGCCGTCGGCATCGAGGTGCCCAACACTGACCGCGAAATGGTCCGTCTGGCAGACGTTCTCACCGCGCCGTCCACTCGTGGCGACCACCGCCCGCTGGTGATCGGCCTGGGTAAGGGCATCGAGGGCGACTTCGTCTCGGCCAACCTGGCCGACATGCCGCACCTGTTGGTGGCCGGCTCCACCGGTTCGGGTAAGTCCAGCTTCGTCAACTCGATGCTGGTCTCGTTGCTGGCCCGCGCGACCCCCGATGAGGTCCGGATGATCCTCATCGACCCCAAGATGGTGGAACTCACACCGTACGAAGGCATTCCGCACCTGATCACGCCCATCATCACCGAGCCGAAGAAGGCGGCCGCGGCGCTGGCCTGGTTGGTCGAGGAGATGGAGCAGCGTTACCAGGACATGAAGGCCTCACGGGTGCGCCACATCAAGGACTTCAACGCCAAGGTGCGCTCCGGGGAGATCACCGCGCCGCTGGGCAGCCAGCGCGTGTACAAGCCGTACCCGCTCATCCTGGCCGTCGTCGACGAGCTCGCCGACCTGATGATGACCGCGCCGCGTGACGTCGAAGAGGCGATCGTGCGGATCACCCAGAAGGCCCGCGCGGCCGGTATCCACCTGGTGCTGGCCACCCAGCGGCCGTCCGTCGATGTGGTCACCGGCCTGATCAAGACCAACGTCCCGTCGCGGCTGTCCTTCGCGACGTCGTCGCTCACCGACAGTCGGGTCATCCTGGACCAGCCGGGCGCCGAGAAGCTGATCGGTATGGGCGACGGTCTGTTCCTGCCGATGGGCGCCAACAAGCCCGAGCGGCTGCAGGGCGCCTACGTCAGCGACGAGGAGATCCACGCCGTCGTGCAGGCCTGCAAGGACCAGGCCGAGCCCGAGTACACCGAGGGCGTCACCAACGCCAAGCCGACCGGGGACCGCAGCGACGTCGATCCCGACATCGGCGACGACATGGACGTCTTCCTGCAGGCGGTCGAGCTGGTGGTGTCGTCGCAGTTCGGCTCGACCTCGATGCTGCAGCGCAAATTGCGGGTCGGGTTCGCCAAGGCCGGCCGGCTCATGGACCTGATGGAGACCCGCAGCATAGTGGGGCCCTCAGAGGGTTCCAAGGCCCGCGAGGTGCTGGTCAAGCCCGATGAACTGGCCGCGACGCTGATGGCGATCCGTGGCGGCGGCGGCGACGACGAAGGCACCGACTACTCGGACGACGACGACTTCTGAAGTTGGTTGAGCGCTCACGCGTCAGAGCTTGAGCAGCATCCGGGTGTTGCCGAGGATGTTGGGCTTCACGTACGACAGGTCGAGGAACTCCGCGACACCGATGTCGTAGGAGCGGCACATCTCCTCGTAGACCTCGGACGTGACGGGTGTGCCCTCGATCTCGGCGAAGCCGTGCCGGGCGAAGAACTCCGTTTCGAAGGTCAGCACGAACAGCCGCTGCAGCTCGAGCTCACGGGCGACCGTGAGCAGCTGGTCGACGACAGCGTGCCCGATCCCGCGGCCCTTGACCTTCGGGTTGACGGCGACGGTGCGTACCTCGCCGAGGTCGGCCCACAGCACGTGCAGCGCCCCACAGCCCACGACCTCGCCGTCGAGCTCGGCCACCCAGAACTCCTGGACCGCCTCGTACAGCGTGACCAGGTTCTTTTCCAGCAGGATCTTGCCTGCGTAGGTGTCGACCAGACGCTTGATGTCGGGGACATCCGAGGTGCGGGCGCGGCGGACGACGACATCAGGGCTCACGGGTGCAGAGTATCGGGCGTGAGGCGCCCGCCTGCCAACCGATATTCTGTTGCGGTGTCGGGACAACCCCAAACCGGTTCAGAAGTCCCGCGCGTGCGGGTGGCCAACGTCGCCAACCTGCTGACCGGTGTCCGGCTGGTCCTGGTCCCCGTCTTACTGCTGGCCCTGTTCGCCGGCGACGGCCACGAAACCACTTATCGGATAACAGCTTTCGTTATCTTCGCGGTCGCGGTCATCACCGACCGGTTCGACGGTTCACTGGCCCGCACGTACGGCATGGTCACCGAATTCGGCAAGCTCGCTGATCCGATCGCCGACAAGATGCTGATCGGCGCCGCGCTGATCGGCCTGTCGATGCTCGGCGACCTGCCGTGGTGGGTGACGGTGGTCGTCCTGGTGCGTGAGCTCGGTATCACAGTGCTGCGCCTGGTCGTCCTGCGTCACGGCGTCATCCCCGCCGGCCGCGGCGGCAAGCTCAAGACACTGGTTCAGGCCGTCGCGATCGGCCTGTTCGTGCTGCCGCTGCACAACTGGCCCTCGCCGTGGCTGACCGTGGCCTGGGTGATCATGTGGGCCGCGGTCGTACTCACGGTGCTCACCGGGATCGACTATGTGGTGTCGGCGATCAAGGACTCCCGTGAGCGATCCGCTGGTCGATGATGCGGCCCGGGCGCTGGTCGCGGCTCTGACCGCGCGCGGTCAGAGCGTCGCCACCGCGGAATCGCTGACCGCCGGGCTGCTCGCGGCCACCCTGGCCGGGGTTCCCGGCGCCAGCGTCGTCCTTCGGGGCGGGTTGGTCACCTACACCGTCGAAACCAAGATCACGCTGGCCGGAGTGCCGCGTGAGCTGCTCGACGACGTCGGCCCGGTCGCCGCCCCGACGGCGGCCGCGCTGGCCGAGGGGGCACGCGACCGCTGCGCCGCGACCTGGGGCGTCGGCCTGACCGGGGTGGCAGGCCCGGAACCGCACGGCGGGCATCCGGTGGGCACGGTCTATCTAGGACTGGCCGGCCCGGGGCCGACGGAGGTCGCCGAACTGGCGCTCGACGGCTCCCGGTGGGACATCCGACTGGGGGCGGTTCGCGAGGCCATCGGCCGGCTGTCCGGCCTGGTCGAGCGAACTTGAGATTTCCTGGGAACCAATTCGGCTCTCCTCGGCGTTGCAGTAGTCAGTGCAATTCTTGGAGGAGGACACCAAATGGCCGTACTGCTGCGTGAGGTGGTCGGTGACGTGCTTCGTGACGCCCGGACCTCGCAGGGACGCACCCTTCGTGAGGTGTCCGATTCGGCCCGTGTGAGCCTCGGCTACCTCTCTGAGGTGGAGCGTGGCCGCAAGGAGGCCTCCAGTGAGCTTCTCAGCGCGATCTGCAGCGCACTCCAGGTTCCGCTGTCGCGGGTACTGACCGACGCCGGGGAGAAGATGGCCGACCGCGAGCGCATCGCCCGGTTGACCGCCGTGCCTGCTCAGGACAGCGTGATCGACGTCGCCACCAAGGTGGTCATCCCGCATCCGGTCGCGATGGCGGTCGCCTGAGCCCGTTTGACCGGGTCAGGTCCGGGTCACATACGTACAGGGGTGTGGCCAGGCATCGAGAACCGATAAATTGGGGCTCGACGATCTCATTGCGGCACTCGATATGAAGGCGGGCATCTGATGGCGAATCCGTTCACCAAGGCGTGGAAGTACCTGATGGCGCTTTTCAACTCCAAGGTTGACGAGTATGCCGACCCGAAGATCCAGATCCAGCAGGCGATCGAAGAGGCCCAGCGGCAGCATCAGGCGCTGACTCAGCAGGCCGCGCAGGTGATCGGAAATCAGCGCCAGCTCGAGATGCGCCTGAATCGCCAGCTCGCCGACATCGAGAAGCTGCAGGTCAACGTCCGTCAGGCGCTCACCCTCGCCGATCAGGCGGTCGCGGGCGGTGACGCCGCCAAGGCCACCGAGTACAACAACGCCGCCGAGGCGTTCGCCGCGCAGCTGGTCACCGCCGAGCAGAGCGTGGAGGACCTCAAGGGCCTGCATGACCAGGCGCTGCAGGCCGCGGGCCAGGCCAAGAAGGCCGTCGAGCAGAACGCGATGATGCTGCAGCAGAAGATCGCCGAACGTACCAAGCTGCTCAGCCAGCTCGAGCAGGCCAAGATGCAGGAGCAGGTCAGCGCCTCGTTGCGGTCGATGAGCGAGCTCGCCGCGCCGGGCAACACCCCCAGCCTCGACGAGGTGCGCGACAAGATCGAGCGCCGCTACGCCAACGCGATCGGGTCGGCCGAACTGGCGCAGAACTCGGTGCAGGGCCGGATGCTCGAAGTGCAGCAGGCCAGCGTGCAGATGGCCGGGCATTCCCGGCTCGAGCAGATCCGTGCCTCCATGCGCGGAGATGCCCTTCCCGCGGGCGGTACCGCCGCACCGGCCACCCCGGCCGTCACACCCGAGGCTGAGAAGCCACTCGGACAGTAGGAGGCGAATTCTTCGATGGCGGTGACACCGGACAAACCGGGATTCGTATCGCGCCAATGGCGTTCGGCCATGCAGCGGGGTATCGACACCGTCAGCGAGTACGCCGACACCGCGGCCCAAAAGCTCAGTGCCGCTGCCGATCCGCGTGCCCGGCTGCTGCGTAAGCGGCGCTGGGCGCTGCGGCTGGGTTTGTTCTTCGGTTTCGCGACGGTGTTCTGGGTGGCGGTGACCGGGCTGCTCGCGACGTGGAGTGTCCCGGTCTGGGGCCTGATCATCACCGGTGTGATCGCCGCGGGTGCTGCGGTTCCGGCGACCCTGTTGCTGTTGCGTTATCGCTGGCTGCGCGGCGAGCCGCTGCCGCCGGCGCGTCAGGTCAGCGGCCGTCGGCTGCCCCCGCACGGATCGGTGGCACGGCCGTCGATGTCGGCGCTGGGTGCCTCCGAGCGGGGGTTCCACTCGCTGCTCGGCGTGATGACACGCGGAAACATGTTGCCGCCGGAGGAAATTCGCGAACTGACCGAGGCCGCGGACCGCACCGCGGCGACCATGGCGGCAACGGCGGCCGAGGTGGTCTCGATGGAGCGTGCCGCGACCGAGACGCCGCATTCGCAGTCGTATCTGGCGCCGACCATCAACGCGTTCACCGCTCAGCTCAATGCCGGCGTGCGCCAGTACAACGAAATGGTCACCGCCGCAGCGCAACTGGTGTCGGCGGCCAACACCGGATCGATGTCGAGCTCGCCGATGTCCCAGCAGCGCTACCGCAACGAGCTGGCCGGTGCGACCGACCGGCTGATGGGCTGGGCGCAGGCGTTCGACGAGCTGGGCCAGCTCCGCCGCGCCTAGAGCGTCGGACGCAACGCAGGCACAACGGCACCGATGAGCCCGCGGGCTGTCGCCTTGAGCATGTCCATCATGTCGAAGTAGTCCCGCCACAGGGTGATTCGGCCGTTGTGCACCTCGAAGACGCCACACACCCAGAACTGCAGCCGCACCGGTCCGATCGCGAGCACGTCGGTGCGTTCGGTCAGCACGACCGGACCGTTGACGGCGATGCGGTGGATCTTGGCTTCGAACCCGAAGCTGGGTCGCTGAAGTCCCTTGAACATCTTGATGGCCCGCGCGCGGCCGCGAATGGTGGGGAAGCCGACGTTCTCGTAGACCAGGTTGTCGTCCAGCTGCGCGTCGGCGGTCGTCAGATCCTGGTCCTGCAGTGCGGCGAGGAAGACCTCGACGGTATGCGCGTTGTCGATGTCGGAGCTCACATTGGTGGTCTGCTCGGTCATGCTCGCCAGCCTATTGAAAAGCGCTGTGGCAGGGTAGGCCCGTGCGTGTCGCGGTGGTGGCCGGCCCGGATCCTGGCCATGCGTTTCCCGCGATCGCGTTGTGCCTGCGTCTGGCCGCCGCCGGGGACGACCCCGTTCTGCTGACCGGCACCGAATGGCTCGAGACGGCGCGGGCGGCCGGCATTGAGTCCGTCGAACTCGTGGGCCTGGACTTGGAAGTCGGCGACGACGACACCGACGCCGGCGAGAAGATCCACCAGCGCGCGGCGCGGATGGCGGTGCTCAACGTGCCGGTGCTGCGCGAGTTGGCGCCCGATCTCGTCGTCTCCGACGTCATCACCGTCTGCGGTGGGATGGCAGCTGAACTGCTCGACATTGCGTGGGTCGAACTGAATCCGCACCCGCTGTACCTGCCGTCACGCGGCCTGCCACCGCTGGGCAGCGGGCTGGCGCCGGGCACCGGTATCCGGGGCCGGCTTCGGGACTCGGTCATGCGTGCCCTGACCGCCCGGTCCTTGAAGGCGGGGTTGCGCCAGCGCTCGGCGGTGCGGGTCGAGATCGGCCTGCCGGCGATCGAACCGGGTCCGGCTCGCCGGCTGATCGCCACCCTGCCCGCGCTGGAGGTGCCGCGCCCGGACTGGCCCGCCGAGGCCGTCGTCGTCGGACCGCTGCATTTCGAGCCGACCGCCGCGGTGTTGCCGATCCCGCCGGGGGAGGGCCCGGTGATCGTGGTGGCGCCGTCGACCGCGACGACGGGAGCCCAGGGGGTGGCCGAGCTCGCTTTGGAACACCTGGTTCCGGGGCGCACGCTGCCCGCGGGTTCGCGCGTGGTGATCTCTCGCCTCGGCGGCCAAGACCTGGAGGTCCCGCCGTGGGCGAGTGTCGGGCTCGGCCGCCAGGACGAGCTGCTGGGCCACGCCGATCTGGTGGTGTGTGGAGGCGGGCACGGGATGCTGGCCAAGACTCTGCTCGCCGGGGTGCCGATGGTGGTGCTGCCCGGCGGTGGCGACCAATGGGAGTTGGCGAATCGTGTTGTGCGGCAAGGCAGTGCGCGCCTGATCCGGCCGCTGTCGGCCGAGGCGCTGGTGACCGAGGTGGGAGAGGTGCTGGCGTCGCCGGGGTACCGGGAGGCGGCCCGGCGCGCGGGTGAGAGCATCGGTCAGGTCACCGATCCGGTACAGGTGTGCCATGAATCGGTAGGTTGGTGACGTGCGGCTGACGGAATTCCATGAACTGGTCGACGGGCAGTTCGGCCCGGTTCGCGGGGGCTCGCTGGTGGTCGATCACGTGCTGGCCCAGCTGGGCGGACGCACCGCCGCGCAGGCTATCGAGGACGGCGTGGAGCCCCGCGACGTGTGGCGGGCGCTGTGCGCGGACTTCGACGTGCCGCGCGATCAGTGGTAGCCGACACGCTCGGCGCGCCTTGCTTGCTTTCGAACACCTGTTCGCTATCGTGGTCCGTGTTCGACCGTCGGGTTTTGTCGGTGGCCTGATTTAGCGTCACGGCCAATCGACCAAAACGGTCAGAGGACGACTACCGGAAGAGGTATCACCATGGCTCCGCAGGCACCCGATCGCGAGAAGGCCCTCGAGCTGGCGCTCGCGCAGATCGACAAGAACTTCGGCAAGGGTTCGGTGATGCGCCTCGGCGACGAGGTGCGCCAGCCCATCTCGGTCATCCCGACCGGATCCATCGCGCTGGACGTCGCACTCGGCATCGGCGGACTGCCGCGCGGCCGCGTCGTCGAGATCTACGGCCCGGAATCCTCGGGTAAGACCACCGTCGCACTGCACGCGGTGGCCAATGCGCAGGCGGCCGGCGGTATCGCGGCCTTCATCGACGCCGAGCACGCGCTGGATCCGGACTACGCCAAGAAGCTCGGGGTGGACACCGACGCACTGCTGGTCAGCCAGCCCGACACCGGTGAGCAGGCGCTCGAGATCGCCGACATGCTGGTGCGTTCCGGCGCCATCGACCTCATCGTCATCGACTCGGTGGCCGCCCTGGTGCCCCGCGCCGAGATCGAGGGCGAGATGGGTGACAGCCACGTCGGCCTGCAGGCCCGCCTGATGAGCCAGGCGCTGCGCAAGATGACCGGCGCGCTGAACAACTCGGGCACCACCGCGATCTTCATCAACCAGCTGCGCGAGAAGATCGGCGTGATGTTCGGCTCGCCCGAAACCACCACCGGCGGTAAGGCTTTGAAGTTCTACGCCTCGGTGCGCCTGGATGTGCGACGGATCGAGACGCTGAAGGACGGCACCGACGCGGTGGGTAACCGCACCCGCGTCAAGGTCGTCAAGAACAAGGTCTCGCCGCCGTTCAAGCAGGCCGAATTCGACATCCTCTACGGCAAGGGCATCAGCCGCGAGGGCTCGCTCATCGACATGGGCGTCGACCAGGGCTTCATCCGCAAGTCCGGATCGTGGTTCACCTACGAGGGCGAGCAGCTCGGGCAGGGCAAAGAGAACGCCCGGAATTTCATGATGGAGAACCCCGACGTCGCCAACGAGATCGAGAAGAAGATCAAAGAGAAGCTCGGTATCGGTGCGGTGATGACCGATGGGCCCATCGATGACGTTCTCCCCGCCCCAGTCGACTTCTGAGACCCGCGAGGAGCAGGCGCACGCACTGTGTTTGCGCCTGCTCACCGTGCGGTCGCGGACGCGATCTGAACTCGCCGGGCAACTGGCCAAGCGGGGCTACTCCGACGAGGTCGCCGCGACGACACTGAATCGGTTGGCCGCCGTCGGCTTGATCGACGATGCGGACTTTGCCGAACAATGGGTGCGCTCACGACGGCAACGAGCCGGAAAAGGCAAGCGCGCCTTGGCTGCTGAGCTTCGGACCAAAGGCGTCGACGACGACCTGATCGCCGCGGCGCTCGACGGGATCGACGCCGGTGCCGAACGGCAGCGTGCCGAAGAGCTGGTGGAGCAGAAGTTGCGCCGGGAGAAACTCGACGGCGACGACGACGCCAAGGTGATGCGCAGGCTGGTCGGCATGCTGGCCCGGCGTGGCTACAACCAGAGCATGGCCGTGGCCGTGGTCAGCGAAGGGCTGGCGGCCGAGCGGGACCGCCGGCGGGTCTAGGTCAGGGCGATCCCAGCAGCGTCTTCATGGTGCTGATCTGCCGTTCCTGAGTGGCCTCGTTGCCGCCTGCGGCCGCCACGGTCGCGCGGTAGGTGCCATGGTCGACCTCGGTCTTGCTCAGGGCGAGGGTGCGCTCGCGGTTGGCGATCATCTGCTCGAGGTAGAGCTTGGCGGCCCGACTCGGATCGGCGGCCTGCAGGTCAGCGGCCGACTGGTGAGTTGCCAGCTCCGCTGCGCCGTTCTTCACGGCGGCCGGAGCTCCCCAGTCGTTCAGCCAGCCCTGCAACTGGGCGATTTCCGGGCGATCATTCTCCTGTATGGCGGTGGCGATGTCCGCAACACCGCGGTCGACACCAGGCTTGGCCAGTAGTGCGTCGCTCAGGGTGACCGCTTGTCGTTCAAGGGGAATCAGCTGCTGAACGAAGGCGACGTCGGCATCGTTGTGCTCCTCGTATCCGACCGGCTGGGCGGGCGGAGCTTGTTGTGATGTGGTGGCAGTTCGCAACGAGCATCCAGCGAGCACGCTGAACGCGATCAGAGCACCTGCACCGGCCTTGGCCAACTGTTTCGACATGTCGGTATCCCTCCGCGGCAACGGGTACCCACCGTGCGACACCGCGCAACCCCGCGATCGCCGGTAGTGAAGAGAATCACGGCTCAGCGCGTTGTGTAGCCGACCGGGCAGGGATCGGCCGCGCGCGCCACGCCGCCGATCTGAGCGGGCACCGGACGTGGGTAGTCACTCCACTCCGGCTTCATGTCGTAGCGACCCACGAGGCGGGTCATCGCCATTGTCATCGCGGCTAACGAAAAGGGCTGTGCTGGACAGGAATGCCTGCCGTGCCCGAAGGCAGTCACCAGCATCGGTGATGGCAACGCGCTTGAATCGGCGAGCCGGTGCCGGTGCCACCGACTGGGATCCCAATTCTCCAAGCCGGCCGCCGCCGACGTGTTCAGCAGCGGCAGGAGCGTCGCGATGGTCCAGCCCTTCGGTACGTCGACCACACCTGCGCCGGTGTCGAATGCGACGGGTTCGAGTACGGCGCGGGACATGATCGAACGCTGTGCCAGCCGGGTGCTTTCGAGCGCGCAGCTGGTAGCGAGGTCGCGATCCCCGGCCGCGACGAGGCGGAGGTGCTCGGGATGCACGATCAGGTCGACGAGCGCCCAGCCGAGCGCTGCCATCAGGTTCGACATCGAGGCGATGTGGATGAGCGCGACGTCCATCGCAATGCCGCGGTTGCGGACGTCTGGCGGCTCCGAAGCCCAGGCGTCGACGATGCGGCTGAATAATCCATCGCCGACCTCCGGTGTCGAATCATGCTGCCGCAGTGACACTTCCATGATCTCGGAGATTTCCGCCAAGGCAGCTCGCTCAGCACGCATACCCGAGGCGGCCACGGCCGCCATCGCGTCGGGGTGAACGAAGGCGTCCGAACCGTCGAGCACGTCGAATGCGCGCACCAGCGCCTCGAACGCCTCGCCGTCGGCGCAGCCGGGGCCGGCCCACGACGCCAACCCCATGCGATGGCCGAGCCGTCGGGTCAGTGCGAACAGGTCGACGGAGCCGCTTTCGCCGAGCTCGACTTCGGTCGCGTCGAGGGCACGGTCGAGGTTCGCGAGGTAGGACGTGACGTCGTCGCGGCGAAATAGCGAGCTCGGCAGTAGTCGTCGGCCTGCGAACACCTCGTCGGGCAGCTTGCGCCGCAGCATGAGGAAATCCGCTACCCCCTTGCTCGCCGCTTCTTCGGCGAGTGCGTAGAACGATTCGACGCCGGTGGGGGAGAAGGTGAAGAGGTACCGATCGCCCCCGCTCTCCACCACGAACGTGTCGCCGCAGCGTTCGCGGGCCGCGGCGATCGCACCCACCGCATCGTCGACTGCGACATCCCATGGCAGCCCGACACCGTCGGCGACGGGCAGGACGTCGAGCGGGTTCGGCACTCGCTGACGATACCTTTGCGACTGGCTGGCTCGGGTCAGGTTCGGCGTTGGCCGGTGACCGCGGTTCGGGGTAGCCGGCCAGCGCGGGAGTGGCCTTTCAGTTGGTCGGAGTGCACCTGCACGTCGAAATCAAGCTTCAATCGCATTGGTTTGGTGACGGTTTGACGCCAGGTGACTCGTTCGCCGTCGGCTGTTGGCGCGACGACGATGTCGCTGAGCGGCACGGTTTCGTCCTTGCCCGCCGCGGTTCCGGCGACGCCTTCGTCGTGTTGGGTGAAGCTGTAGACGACATGAAGTGTGCCGATTGGAGTCTTGATCGCGACGTCCCAGTCGCCGAGGATGCTCACACCGCCACCGGGACTCGGCCGGTGTTGGTCCACACCGTTCCGCGCCGCTCGTAGGCGAACATGTCCTCGACGGCCAAAGCCACTCGGGGACCATAACTTCGGTGCAGCAGGTGCAGGGCGAGGTCCAGGCCCGATGTCACGCCGCCGGCGCTCACCAGATCGCCGTCATCGACCACCCTGGCCTGGATCGGCGTGGCGCCGGTGGCTTCCAGGACGTCGATGCCGAGGTGGTGGGTGTTTGCGTTGCGGCCCTCGATGAGTCCCGCCATCGCCAACGCGAGCGACCCGCCGCAGACCGTGGCCACCGTGATGTCCGGGTTGTCGAACGCCTTGCGCAGCAATGGGACTGCCGCGGTTTCGCCAAATCGGGCCAGCAGGACCGGGATGGTCTCGACACCCTCGTCGGGATCGCCCTCGATGGGTCCGGACGCGCCGGGCACGATGATGTAGCCCGGCTTGGCGGGGTCGAGCTGACCGGTGGCTTCGATCACCAACCCGCGGGTGCCGCTTGTGACGGGCCGCGGGCCTTCGGCAGTGACCATCTCGACCACCAGCTCGCCGCCGACGGCATCGCTACCGGCGGCGAGCACTTCGAAGGGAGCGATGGCGTCGAGGGGATCGAATCCGTCGAACAGGACTATCTGTGCATGCATGCCGACATCGTCGGATGCAGCGGCCGGTCACCAACAGTGGCGCGGTTGACAGCTGGCGATGGGATCTTGCCAACGTAGGCTGCAGGCATGCGGATCTCGGCCAAGCTCGCACCCACGTTCACCTATCCCGAGCTCGAGCAGTTCTGGCGCGCTGCCGACGAGCTCGGCTTCGAGGCGATCTGGAATTACGACCACTTCTACGGTTTGGCCGAGAACGCCGCACCGACGCACGAGGGGTGGACAATGCTGGCCGCGATGGCGGTGGTGATCCAGCGAGCCCGCATCGGTTGCATGGTCACCGGCGTGACGTATCGCAACCCGGCGATCCTGGCGAAGATGGCTGTCACCGTCGATCACATCAGTGGTGGGCGGCTGGACTTCGGTATCGGGGCGGGCTGGCACGAGGCCGAGCATCTCGGGTACGGCATCGAATTTCCCAGTGCGGGAACGCGAGTCGCGATGCTGGACGAGGCTTTGACGGTGATCCGCCGGCTGTGGACCGAGGAGACGGTCGCGTTCGAGGGCCGGTTCTACACGCTGAATGACGCGCTCTGCGAACCCAAGCCGATCCAGCGGCCGCACCCCCCGATCGTCGTTGGGGGATCGCAGCCCAAGATGTTGCGGGTCATCGCGCGTCACGCCGACGAATGGAACATGCCCAGCCATGGCGCCCCGCAGCTCTGGGGCGATGCGAGTGTGCGGCTGACCGAGGCGTGCGAAGAGGTCGGCCGGGACCCTGCCACGATCCGCCGCTCGGTTCAGGTCTTCCTGTATCCGGACCAACCCGAGCAGGTCGAGGAGCAGTTGGATCTGCTGCCGCAGTTCGCGGAGCTGGGCTGTGAGCATGCGGTATTGAGCTTCTACCAGCCGCCGCCAGCCGAGCTGTTGGAGCGGTGCGCAGCACTCTGACCTTCGTACTACTCATCGTGCTACGTGGGGAAGCTCGCGTTTTTAAGTAGGCCGCTACTTGTGGCGGGCTTGTTCCGCCGTCCTATCGTGAACGGGGGGCAGTGTTCGGGTCATCGACATCGAACCTGCGGGGAGGGGGATCGTCATGTGCAACCGATCTGGCGGCGATGTGCTTGCTCGGCAAAACGGGCCGCTATCTCCTGATATTGCTGTGTGACAACGGAATACGGATACCAAATAGGCAGGAGCAGCGCAATGCCTGACGACCCTCCCAGCCAAGACCTGACATGGCGATTCAGCATGGCCTTCGATGGCGCGGCGCTCGCGGTCACCGACGTCGCCAACGTGGAAATGCGTACTGGCCCGTCTGACCGGACTGACGATATCAGTGGCTTCGCCGGGTTCTGGTACGAGCTACGCGACACAAACGATGCTGTGCTCTTCCGCAGGATCTCCGAAAACCCGATGTCTCCGCACTACGAAATACCCACCGAGGATGGAACTTTCGTTCGTGCGAAGAGTGATGAGTCAGCTGGTTCGTTCGACTTGCTCACGCCGGCGCTCGGGAACGCCACGACCCTCGTCATCTTTGGGCCCGACCCGGTGGACAACGACCAGGGCATCGCGGCAGTCGCGTTGGCCACCGTCGAACTCTAGGACGCGCAATGACTGAACACGATGGCGCCATCATCGGCAGCCAAATCGTACGAGAACACGGACCTGCCGCGCGTCGCTTCAATGTGATGGTTGCCGCCGATGGCTTCCGGGAAGTCGACCAGGCGGCCTTCGCCGCCGGTGTCCTACAGTTCGTCAACACCCTTTTCGCAACGCCGCCCTTCGATATCTACCGAACGGCCATCAACGTGTACCGCCTCGACGTCACATCCACCGATGCCGGCGCCGATGATCCGGCCGGGGAACCGTGTCGGGGAACCGGTGCTGTCGCCCGCACATTCTTCGACTCGACGTTCTGCCTTGACGGCGAGATACACCGACTGCTCGGTCCGCACCGTGCGGACGCCGACAGGGTCGAGGCGGCGGCCAAGGCCGCGCTGCCTCAGACGAGTCAGCCGATGCTGCTGGTCAACAGCCCCCAATACGGAGGTTCGGGCGGCAAAGTCGCGACCTTCTCACTGCACCCGGATTCCGCGCGCATCGCGATCCACGAAATGGGTCATTCGTCCTTTGGGCTCGCGGACGAGTATCCGACCTACAAAGGGTGTGGCGAAACAGACCCGGCGCATGACGCCTACACCGGCGGCGAGCCGTCTCAGGCCAACATCACAGCGTCGACGGCATGGTCGACGGTCAAGTGGCACGACTCGCTCACCGTGGCAGACACCGCACTGCCCACGTTGAAGAATCCGAACTGCACTCATTGCGATACGCGTGCCAATCCGTTGGGTCCGCGCGATGTCGGTGCCTATGAAGGCGGATTGAACTTCCACTGCGGTATTTTCCGCCCGTCCTACGACTGCAAGATGCAGACTCTCGCCGCACCGTTCTGCCCGGTGTGCCAAAAACAAATCTCAGGAACCCTGTCCCGCTTCGCGCACCGCCCTGAAGAAGTCTTACGGGAGGGGTGGTCGCTGGGATGGACGCATTTCGTTCCGTTTGACCTGGCCGGTGTGTGCCACATGTTGTCCTACAAGCTGCAGAGCGGCGGCGTCAGTATCGACCGGTTGCGCGCGGATGCCAGCGGCTGGGACAACAGGATGGGGTCGACGTGGGGTGGCAAGTGGACCGGCATCACCGCGTTGAAGTCGACGGCCGGAGCGCATCTGCTGCTCTACCGCGCGTCGACGGGCGGGGTCGAACTGGACGACGTCAGCGCCGACGGGGCTGATGTCACTACTCGGTGGACGGCGAACTGGTCGACCGGGTGGACACACTTCACGCCATTCACTTTGGGCGGCAACCAGTTCCTGCTGTCGTACAAACAAGCCACCGGCAGTGTGGCGATCGATCAGCTGCTGTCCAACGGTTCGGGATTCAAGAACACGATGGGGTCGACATGGTCGTCGGGCTGGACCCACTTCGTGCCGCTGAGTACCGGACCCAGCCAGCGGCTGCTTCTCTATGACACCGCCGCCGGAAGAGCCCAACTGTGCAGGATTTCACCGGACGGCCAAGACGTCACCACGACCGCCAACTTCACCTGGAGCCCGGGCTGGACCGCCTTCACACCGTTCACCCGGTTCGGCGACACCTTCTACGTTGCCTATCGCGCCGGCGACGGGCTGATGTCGGTGGACCGAGTGCGGCCGGACGGAACCGGCGTGGACACGTTGCTATATCGCAATTGGCAACCCGGCTGGAGCCTGTTTGCTCAGCTGCATATCGGCGACGAGCCGTACGAGGTTGCCTACAAGGGTGCTGACGGCACCGCGGCGATCGACCACATCTGGTAACCAACCGAAAGCGGGGCCGAAATGGTCGCATGCGCATTGATCAGCGGCACACAAGAAGCGATGGCCGGTTTGGTCACCGTCGCTGACGTGTCCTTGGTTCGGGCAACGGCGAGTGAGGTGGCGGACGGGCAATGGAGTGTCGTCGCCTACGCGCCGGTCGAAACGCTCGACACGTTGGTGGCACTGGATTACGAGGTCTCGATTCTTCGTGACGAGGTCGCACTGCAGCAGCGGTGGGATGCCATCGACAACCAGATCGAAGACGAATAGATCAGGAAGAAGGCGGGCGATGGCCTACAAGAAATCCGCAGCGATCGCCAATGCGGTCACCGCACTCGAGGCAAACTTCTCGTTCAACTGCACACGCTTCACCCTCAATCACCTGACCGCCCAGGACAATCAGCCGGTACCGTTCGTCAAGATCAACACGGGAGTCGCGGACGCGATACCGGTGCTCTTCACCGGCGGCGTCCACAGCCGCGAGCTGGCGCCACCTGATGCGCTGTTGTCGTTCTGCAACCAGCTGCTGAGCGCGTTCACCAACGGAACCGACATCACTTATCCCGCGTTCACCGACGCCACCGGGGTGGTCTACGACGAGTTCGTCATACCGCTTGCGACGGTCAATGCCATCTTCAGCACGATCGACCTGTACGTAGTGCCCTGCGTCAATCCGGATGGCCGTGACTTGGTTTTGTCCAGCAGCGCATCCTTCAACCGGCTGTGGCGCAAGAACCGCCGTCCCGGCCCGGGGTGCGAGGGCGTGGACCTCAATCGGAACTTCCCGATCGCCTGGGATCAGGACATCTACTATTCGCCCGCCGCGGCACCGGCAGCCCACACGTCGAAGAATCCGTGCAGTGAGATCTTCCGCGGCTACACCGTGGCGCCGCCGCCGGATGGACCGTCGATCGAGCCCGAAACGATGAACCTCATGGAGCTGATCACCCAGACGGGTATCACCTACCTGGTGGACGTACACATGTTCGGGCGAACCATCCTGTACCCGTGGGGAATTGAACAGAACCAGTCTGTCGACCAGACGCAGAGCTTCCTGAACCCGTTGTTCGATTTCCAGCGCGACGGGGTCGTGCCCAACGGCACCTACGCCGAGTACATCCCCGACAACTTCGCGGATGCCCGCGGACCGTTGCTGTCGCGGCACCAGTCGTTGGCCGCCTCGATGGCGACGGCGATCGCGGCATCCGCCGGAAGTGACGCCACGGCAATCCAACGCTCGACCTACATCCCGCAGCCGTCCTCGCTGTTGTATCCGACCACCGGCGCATTCGACGACTTCACGTTCAGCCGTCAATTCGCCGATCCGCTGTTGCTCAACACCCACACGTTCACCCTGGAAGCCGGCTGGGAGTTGGGGCAAAATCCGTCGGACCCCGATGACGACGACGGCGGATACTGGCCCGATTCGAGCATGCAATACCCCAAGGTGGAACGAGAGATCCACGCCGCGCTGTTCGGGCTCTTGTCCGCGATCTGAACGACTACGGGGTGAGTAGATGAACTCGTTGCTCGACGTCATCCGTCAGAACCTGATCGCGGCGAGCACGGTCGTGCCTGCCGATATCGCGACCGTGCTCGACTCGTTGACAGTCGACGGGCCGTTCCCGCCGGCCGGCGGGGCATTCGATGCCACAGGCTCCGGGGCCAGCATCCCGGGCGCACTGGATTCCCCGCTCAGCGGCACGGTGCACTGCACGCTGTCTCAACCGGCCGGGGGCGGTGGCGGTTTCGTCGTGCGGGTCACCGGCGCCGTTGCGGGCGCCGGTACGCCGATCGCCGAGGTGCAGGCCGCGAACCGCGATGATCTGGCCACCGAACCGCCCCGCGCCTCGATGACGCCGAGCGGTGCACCGATGACGGTCGCATTCGCCGGGGACCTGGTCATCAGCGGCTCACCAGCGCATCCCACGAGCGTGACACCGGATGCCGGTGCCCGCGCGGTTCTGTCGTCGCGTCACCTGGTGCTTCCCGGGGGCTTCGGACTGAGTCTGCCCAGCTCCGAGATTGCGCTGAGCAACAGTGGCCCGGCGCTTGGCGCGATCGAATTGATCCTCCCCACAGCACTTCCCATCGTCGGTGGCCTGGTACTGCCCGTCGACCTGTCCGCCGTCGCGCACGGCACCGATATCACTGTGCAGGTGCCGCGCACTCCGGCGGGACCGGATGGTCCGCACGTCTCCGGCACCGTGACCTTCCACCTCGGGACGCGTGCATCGTTGTCCGACCTGGTGCCCATCGCGATATCGGCCGTGTTGGAGCTGCCCGGTGGCGGTTCACCGTTCGGCGCAACAGGACCGCATGTGCCCGAGACGATTCGGGTGCGTGTCACTGCCTCACGCCCGCCGGAAGATCCGGCCGCGGTGCAGGTCGCGGTGACGGCGGAATCCGATGGGATCGCCGGGCTGGCCCATATCGGCGAATCCGGGGATGCGGCGGCGATCGCGGCCGGCGTCACCACGGTGCTCGGGACCGCGATGGCAGCCCGCGGTGGCGCTCAAGGGATCGCGGCACTGGGTCTGTTGTACGCCGCGGCACGAGGTTTCGGTCCCGCATTCGCGTCCTTGGGCGGAATGGTGCTGCACGGTGTGACCCTGCAGGCATCTACCACCGACGGCAAGGTGCCGGTGACCCTGGATTTCGAAGGCGCGGTGCAGGCCAAGGAATGGAAAGTCGAGCCGCTGCTCAAGATCGGAATGAGCCGTCCGATGCGGGTGCGGTGGCGCAGCATTCGCGCGGTGATCGATGTGGCGGCGGCATCGATCGAGGATGCGATACAAGTCGATCTCCAGGGGGCGCGTCCGGATGTCGTCGACCCCGGCGGCTGGGTCGTCGACGGCCCCGGCAACTTGTTCGAGGTGATCGGCAGCCGCGGCGGCTCCGGGTCTAGCTGGTTCGAAGTGGATCTGCGCTTCACCGTGGATCTCGGCCCGGTCCGAGTCTCCGGAGCGACGATCCGCGCGACGTTCGCTGACGGTGCCCTCACTCCCGATATCGGCCTGCGTGGGTTGGATGCTTCCGTCGAGTTGCCCGGTGTGCTGCGCGGCGGCGGTAAGGTGACCGTTGCCGAGAAGCTCGACGTCGACCTGTGGGCCCAGATCGTGCCCTTGCGCGTCAATGCCTTTGTCGCGGTGGCGCTCGACGGACCACAGGTGAAGCTCTCGGCCGGTGTTGATCTCCCTGCTCCGATTCTGTTGGGGCCTACAGGTCTTGGCTTGTTCTCACTGGCGGCCACGATCGCCACGAACTCCGGAATCCCACTGGCCGACCCGGCCGACCCAATGAAGTCACTGCGCCGTTGGCGGCCCTGGGCAGACGACGGACTGCTTCCGCCGCCCGGCGATCTCACCCTCGGCGCCGCCGTCGTAGTGGGCACCGCCGTCGATGACGGCTTCACCGCCAACGCGCTAGGCGTTGTCGGAGTCACCGTGCCGGACTTCGCCCTACGTATCGGCCTGGACGCCGGTTTCGTGCAACAGCGTCACAACCTGGTGCCCGACCGCGACCAGATCCAAACCGACGACAACACCCCTGGTCTCACAGTGTTGGGCGGCCTGTCCGCCAACAAGAATGCGCTCGACATGGGTCTCGAAGCCCACCTGAGCGTGCCCTACCTGTTCAAGATGGACATCCCGGCCGCCGGACATTTCGACGCCGCGAGCTGGTGGCTGCACCTCGGCTCCGACGACGGCATCGGCGGGGTGCACACCGGCCGGCCCCCCGGACCCGTGAAGGCCGTCGTCTTCCCGGGGCTGGGCCCCCTACAGGTCGACGCGGGGTGGGCGTTCCTGATGATCCGGGGCAACGGAATCGACAAACTCGCCGGAACCAACCAGACCCTCAACGGTTTTGCGGTTGCCGCCGGGATCGGGTTCCGTCAGGTGTTCGGGGTCAAACCCGTCATCTGGGCCGAAGTGTCGGCCAGCCTGATCGCCGCGATCGGAACCCGCCCGGTCACCGTGTGGGCGCAGGGCCACCTCGACGGCGCTGTCGGACTGGGGCCGTTCCGCATCGGTGTCTCCGCGACCGCGACGATGCTGCTGTCGGAAGGCCACGTGGATCTGCACTTCAAAGTGTGTGCCGTCGTCGACCTGTTCTTCACCGAACTCAAAGGCTGCATCGAGATCGGCAGCGACACCACAGCATTGACCCAAGCGCCGCCACCGGATCCGTGGCCACTGCCGACGGTCACGCTGGCCGACGGCATCGGCCGGCTGCTCACCGATCCCAACCAACCCGCGGCCGGACATCTGGTGTTCGAGAACGGCGACACGCCTGCAGGGGGCTGGCAATCGACGCCGACGGTATGGCCCGACACCATCCCGCTGCTGACCTTCCCGATCGCCCCCGTCGTCGACACCGCGGCCGGAGTACGCAACGAAGTCCACGCCGGATTGTCCGGATCGGGACGCTTCCAACATGAATGGCATCTCACGCGGGTTGCGCTGGAGAGGATCACCAACGCCGGGGCCACCGGGGTACCGCTGAACACCGTGTCCGCCTGGCAGATCCCCTCGGATGTCGCTCCCGACGCGCCATCGGCCGTCACCTCCGACCAGCGGCAGCTCGCCCTACTGACCGTGCAACAAGGGCTCTCGCTGGTACATCAGGCGCCCCCGGCCGACGGCAGCATTCCGCCCAACGTCGCCCAGGGTGCCGACAAATGCCACTGGCACCCCAACGCTGAAGCGGCATGGACCTACGGCGCTGACGCGCGCCGGCTACCGCAACGGCGATCGTGGCGGGTCTTGCCCCGGGAGAACCAGATCGGGTTCCCCACAGGGTGGCCGAATTTCAGCCGTGCCGTCGGATTCGACATCGTCAGCCCGGCCGACGACCCGGGCGATCTGCTGGCAGGCCTGAGTGAGACCGGGTGGATCGACGATGGCGGCGTCGTGGCTTTCGCCGAGGCGGTCGACGCCGACGGGGCGTCCTTCGACGGGGCGCTGCGGCTGTGGGGGCGCACGTCAGCGGTCCTCGAGGAACGGCATCCGGATGCGCGGCACACCGTCGAGTTGCGGGAGCCGGTCGCCGAGGGCTACCTGCTGGTCGATACCGGCCGCGAGAACGAGGACACGCCGTGGGGGAGCGCCACCGTATTCACCGCTACCGGCAGCCGCCCCGCACCGATCGAGCCGGTGGGTGCGGGCCTCTGGCGCGTGCATCTCGCCCAGCATGGGCAGTCCAGTGCGGTTGGGGCCGAACTCAATTCGCGCGCGCTACGCCCCCTGGCGATCCTCGGACTGTACGCGCTCGCCGCAGCGATGTACGACGGCGCGAGTTCCTCGGCGTCGGACGCCGCCGCCCTGGCCGCCTTGCCGCCGGACACTCTTGTCGATGGGTCCGGCCGCGTGGTGCTCGACGCGGCCAGCCAGTACCGCATCACCGCCACACTGGCCTACCACGATCGCGTCGACGCCAAGACCAACTCGACGGCGACCGATGAGCGCACGGTGCATTGGTTCTTCCGCACCGCTGGGAAGGATCCCAAAGTCAACGCGGCCCAATCTGGTGTCGCGGGAGCCGTCGACAACACGCCGTGGGGCGACACCGTCGTCGCGGCATGGAAGAAGAACGCCGAGATCGTCTCGTACAAGACAACATCCAGGCGTGTCGACCGATTCGATCCAGGCTTTCTGTCGCGCTATCTGGATGGCTACACCCCAGCCGATCACGAGCCGTTCCACTTCACCGGCGACCCGGTGACGGCGACATTTCGCGCACCGCACATCGCGCAACTGGCCACCACAATGGGTCGCGCCATCGGCCTTGCCGCGCGGCGGACCGACCGCAGCAACAGCCCGCACATCTTCCTGATCCCCGGACTCGAGGCCGCGATCCTCGCCGCCGGAGTGCACGGGCCGGGACTGTCGGCGGCCGACCTGCTGGCGAAGGCGGCCGGCCTTGCGGGGTGCCAGTCGCTGCCCGACGGTGCGCAGCTCAGCGGCAACCTGCCCCTGCAACCGCTGACCCCGTACGAGTTGTCCGTCGGCTTGCCGCTGACCGGTCAGACATTCACGCTGGGTGACCCGGAACTGGATGGCGTCACCTTCACCACGTCGGCATACGCCGGCCCGACGCAACTGATCGAAGCATTCCAGCTGGCTGACAGCGCTCTGGCGCTGGCGTCGACACCGACCGCGCACGGGGACGTGCCGATCGGCAACGGTGGCGACGGCGCCCCTGGCGCACTGGCCGGCCTCGCCGACGGTTCGATCGCCGACGACGCCGAACTCGAACAGACCCTGGCCGCGCTCGGACTGCCTCCGCTGCGGCCCGTTCCGGCGCCACGCAGCACCGTGCTTTGGGCGCTCTCCGCGGGGCGGTGGGGCGTGGCCGGCCTGCTGCTGGAATCCTCAGAACCACTGAACCGGCCCGGACGCATGGGAATTCACGCGGCGGCGCTCGATGGCACCGTGTTCCCGGTAATGCGGGCGTCGCGCAGCGGCACCCGAGTGTTGTGGTTGCGGCACCAACCCAGCGCGCCGGCCGCGCCCGCGGCGCTGGTCGTGACCGCCGATGACCGAGGCACGGCGTTCCAGCGCCGGGTACGGGTGGAGCCTGTGCCACGATTCCTGCAGGGACCGATCAAGGCGGTACGGGCATGAGCGAGTTCTGTCATTCGATCGTCGCGCTGGGCGAGGCGGCCTACATCGACGCCGGCCAAGAGGACAGCGTGCCCGAAGGCCTGTACTGGCGAGTCACCCCGGGGGGTGTGACGGACCTGCCCGCCGGTCCAATCCTGCTGCGCCACCTGCGGGTCGAGGACCCGGTCGGGGTGGAAGCGATTGACGCCGCCACGCAACAGCCACCAGAGCCCGGCCTGCGCGTCACCCCGGACTCGCCGGTTTTGCTGCTGCCGCGCACGCCGCCCGGCGCGATGGTCGGCTGGGCGCTGATCCAGGGCGAAGGTAATCTGCGCGTCGCGGCAATCTCAGGCCGGGTCGCGGTCGGCGGCGCCTACGTGGAGATATCCGCGCGCGATCGGGAACCGTACGCCGTGGCCGCTCACGACATGGCCGGCCTGGTGGTGAGCGGTGACGGCCGCATCATCGAGTCGTCGTTCTTCGTGTTGCCCACCGATTTCGCGGCCGACATCGGCGACATCCCCGGCGATCCGCAGGTTCACGCACCGCCCGATGACATCCTGCCGCTTCACGGCTTCACCAGCCCCGGCATCCTGGCGTCCTGGAAGGACCGGATCGCGCTGGCCGCGCCCCGGCAACCGGTGCCCTATGCCCTCAACGACCCCGGCGGCCCCTGGAGTCCCGACGACGAGCTGCGCCGGGCGGAGCAGATCGCCAGATCCGGGAACTCGGTGAACGATTGGGTGCACATGGCATATGACGCGCTTGGCTCGGACGCGCGTGGCCTGATCGAGGCGGCGAGTACCGATCCGGGGGAGTCGTACCGGGTGGTCGCGGCCCAGACGGCTGCGGCAGCGCTCGGCGTCGGCTCACTCGATCCTGGAGTGGCGCGCTGGCTGGGCCGGTCCGGGATACTGCCACACGGACTGGTCAACGCGCCGTGGCAGGGCGTGCTGTTGGCGACGGTTCCTCTGCACCTCTATCGCGGGCGTCTGCCTGTCGGTGTCACGTTGGCCGACAACGCAACTGACGACGGTATCTATGACGACCGCATCAGTGCCGGTGGTGCCTATCTGGACCTTCTCAAGGAGGTCGAGTCCTGGCCATCTCATCCTGAATTCGGGTCTCCCGCAGTATTTTTGGCTCACGTTCCCTTGCCGTACTTCGCCGGGGTCACCCCGTCGCGTCCCGTCCAGCCGGTTCTGGCACCGCCGCCGTTCGGGCCCAGATGGGCACCCGACGAGCCGCGGCGCTGGGAGCAGACCATCGTCATCGGTGCGCCGCCCAGGACGGCCTACGCCTTGCGTGGACCCGTCCCGCGGTCGCCGGTGGCGTTCCTGCGCGTCGACCCGCAGCCGCAGACACTGCACCCCGAGATCGACGGCACCGGTCTAGCCGCCCCGCTGCTTCCCGGGTGGGACGACGACACCGGCGCCTCGACATTGGCGGGTAGCCAAGACGTTCCGGACGGCGATACGATGGTCCCCATCACCTGGTCTGTCGCTCTGAGCGATTGGATTGGGCGATGGGGTGACCCGGCCGGCATCGATCTGTATCCGCCCGGCCCGCTGCCACCGGCACCGCCCACCATTGACGCCGGCCTGGCCCGCCAGACCCCGGCCGGCGCGGCGCCGGCCTCCCCGGGAGTCGTACACGTGCGGTTCCGGGTGCCCACGGCGACCGTGCCGGGAGCGTTACCGTTGCGGCGCGTCAACTGGCGCGCCGATGGCACAGTCATGCCGACGCTGGACCTAACCGGGATCGTGGCGGGCCCGGATGCTGCCGCGCTATTGGTGCGTGCCGAATTCCCGGCACCGGCAACGGTTCCCGGGCAGCACCACCGCGTCACCATCGAGGCGGATGCCGAGGACAATGCGGGAACACGCTCCGGCACAGTCACATTCGAACTCGACACCAGTGACTCGCGCGCCTTGCGCCCACCCACCGTCGCCCCGCACATGCTGGCGACATCGCGGCGCGCCGCCGACCCGAGCGTGTCGGTGACGCTCACGGTGCGGGCCCCGCGTGACGACGGCGCCTATCGGTTCTACCTGGCGTCGGAATCGGCGCTACGTACCGCGGCGGCCCTGAACCCGCTGACGGCGGCGACCAGAGCGGCTCGCGCACAACAGCTCAACGTGCAGAATCCGGCGACCGCGCGAGCAGCCTCGATGCTGGCAGTGTCCGAGCCGGTCCCGGTGAAGGCCGGCGTGGCCACCGCCCGTCTCGACGTACCTGCGGGCACCGTCGACGTCCTCGCCGCCCGTGCGGTCCCGGTCACGGCCGAACTCGACACGGCCGGCCGCGTCGTCCGCGACGGTGTGGAGCCGCCGTTCGCGTCGGTCAAGCCGGTGTTCGTCGTGGTGCCCTACGACGAGGTGCCGCCCACTCCTGAGCTGACACTGACCCGGGCCGGCGAAGCCGAAGCCGCGGGCATTCCGGTGACCGCGACGGTCGTCGTTCGCGGCGTCCAGGCCGCAGTGCTCAATCGCTATGCGCAGGAACCGATTCAGGCGCGATTCGTCGAGGCATCGACCGACGGCGACCCCTGGTTCTGGCCACAGATCGCCGTCGCGGACCTGGCGCCGTCGCCGGCCGACGCGGCCGTGTTCGCCGGGACGGCGACCATCCACGTGCCGGCGTGGTCGCGTGCCGGGGTCGCCGTCGCGGTGCGCTATCCGGACGAAGACATGGTGGTGCCCGGCGTCGACGTGGTCGTCGCGCCGGAACTGAGCGCGACAGGACCGCAGGGCGACCGTGTCGAATCGCCGTGGGGCCCGATCTCGGTTCCGGCCTGGATCGACGTCGACGGTGTCGAACCCGGGGTCGGGGCGGAGTCGGAAGTGGCCGGCCCCGTGCACGTTCGGGCCACCGACCTACCGCAGCTGGTGCCGGGCGCCCCCACGTTCGTGATGCACGTGTACAGCGCGGCGAGCGGCGCTCTGCTGGAGGTGGCGGCCGGAGCGGTGACACCGCTGCAGCCGGAGTTGAATGTGGACCCGTTGGCTCTCGGAGGCATCGGGGCGCAATTCAGTGTGGTCTTCGAGACACCCTTCGGCGCCCTGCTCAGCCCGCTTTCCGTCTCGGTCTGAGGGTCAGTCTCCGGGCTCCAACGCCGCCTGCGCATGCATCGGCGCAGCCGTCCGTTTGGACCGCCGTAGCCGTTTCTCCAGCCGCGTCGCCGCTACCGACAACGCGAAGTTCACGCTGATCATCAACACCGCGATCACGATCAGCGCGGGAACGTAATTGCCGTACGACGACCCGACGACCGTGCCCTGGCGGACCATCTCGACGAACGTGATCTGATACCCGATCGCGGTGTCCTTCAACACCACCACGAGCTGGCTCACCAGCACCGGCAGCATCGAGGTAATAGCCTGCGGCAACAGGATTGACCGCATCGTCTGTCCCCAGCGCAACCCCAGCGCGGACGCGGCCTCGCTCTGTCCCCGCGGCAGCGAACCGACGCCGGCACGCACGATCTCGGCGATCACCGCGCCGTTGTAGAGCGTCAGACCCGTCACCACACCGGCCAGCGCCAGATACTTCGACGGGAACGTGTCGTACAGCGCGTACACGAAGTACGCGAAGATCATCATGATCAGCACTGGCACAGCGCGGAAGAACTCCACGATCACCGCCGAGGGCCAGCGGATGAAGGCCACATGCGAGAGCCGTCCCACCCCCAGCAGAAACCCCAGGATGAGTGCCAGCACGATCGACAGGGCCGCGGCGGTCAGCGTGCCTTCGATACCCGGCAGCACGTAGGTCGTCCACAGGTTGCCCGTCACGAACGGGTGCCACTTGGCTGAAGTCAGCTGGCCCTTGCTGGCCAGCTTCGCGATGACCGCCCAGATCACCAGTGCGGCAACGACAATCGTCACCACCGAGATGATGCGGTTGCGTACCCGCGCCCGTGGGCCCGGTGCATCGAAGAGAACTGACGCGGTACTCATCGCACGACCGCCAGTCGTTTACCCAGCCAGCCGAACAGCAGACCCATCGGCAACGTCAGGATCACGAAGCCGACGGCGAAGATGGTGCCCACCGTGATCAGCGCCGCGGTGTTCTCGATCATGCCCTTCATCAGCAGCGCCGCCTCGGCCACACCGATCGCCGAGGCGATCGTCGTGTTCTTCGTCAGCGCGATCAGCACCGAACCAAGAGGAATGATCACCGAGCGAAAAGCCTGCGGCAGCAGAATCATTCGCAGATTCTGGCCGAACGTGAAGCCCAACGAACGCGCGGCCTCGGCCTGGCCCAGCGGAACCGTGTTCACCCCGGAGCGCACCGTCTCGCACACGAATGACGCTGTGTAGACCGTCAATCCGAGCACCGCGAGCCGAAAGTTGCTGTCCTCGATCGACGTCATCGACTTCGGATCCACCAACGTGATCCCCAGCGTCTGCGCCAACCCGAACGAGCAGAACAGGATGATCAGCGTCAGGGGAGTGTTACGCACCACGTTGACGTAGGCGGTGCCCAGCCAGTTGAGCATCGGCACCGGTGCCAGCCGCATCGCGGCCAGCACCGTGCCGAGGATCAGCGCTCCGATCGCGGAGAACACCGTGAGTTGAATCGTGGTCCAGAACGCCTCGAAGATCTGGCCGCGATACTCGCTGAAGACCTCCACGTCGGTGCGGTCTCAGCAGGCGTCGAGTGCGGGCGGGGCCGGAGCGGTGATCCCGGCCGGGCCGAGGTTCTTGTCGAACGCGGCCTTCCAGGAGCCGTCGGACACCATCTTCTTCAGCGCGTCGCTGATCTTGGTGCACAGCGCGGTGTCACCCTTCTTCAGCCCGATCCCGTAGCGCTCCTCGGAGAACGGCTGGCCGACGATCTTGAACGTGCCGGGCGTCTGCGCTGCGTATCCGGCCAGGATCACCTCATCTGTGGTCACCGCATCGATCGCGCCGTTCTTCAGCGCCTCCACGCACGCCGAATAGGTGTCGTACTGCTGCAGCTGGACACCCGGGTACTTGTCCTTGATCCGCTGCGCCGGGGTCGACCCGCTGACCGAACACAGCTTCTTGCCGTTCTGCAGCGACTCCGCGCCGGTGATGTCGGAGTTGTCGGCGCGCACCAGCAGGCTCTGGCCGGTGACCAGGTACGGCCCGGCGAAGCTGACCTTCTCCTTGCGGGCGTCGGTGATCGAGTACGTCGCGACGATGTACTTCACCTGGTCGTTCTGGATCAGGTTCTCCCGCTGACCGGAGGGCGATTCTTTCCACTCGATCTTGTCCTCGGGGTAGCCCAGCTCCTTGGCGACGTATTTGGCCACGTCCACGTCGAAGCCGCTCATCGTGCCGTCCGGCTTCTTCAACCCCAGACCGGGCTGGTCGAACTTCGTGCCGATCACCAGCTTGTCGCCGCTGTCACCGCCGCCGCACGCGGTGGCCGCGAATGGCAGTGCGACTGCGAGTACGGCGGCGCCAACGAGCCGCCAAGAAAGAGAAGCCATCGGGTGTTTCCTTTCGCCCTAGTGGTTGAGGATCTTGCCGAGAAAGTCTTTGGCACGGTCGGATTGGGGGTTGTCGAAAAACTCGGTAGGTACGGCGTCCTCGACGATCGCGCCGTCGGCCATGAACACCACCCGGTTGGCCGCCCGGCGGGCGAAGCCCATCTCGTGGGTGACCACCACCATCGTCATGCCGTCGGACGCCAGCGAGCTCATGACCGCCAGCACCTCGTTGATCATCTCCGGGTCCAGCGCGCTGGTCGGCTCGTCGAACAGCATCACCTTCGGGTTCATCGCCAGGGACCGGGCGATCGCGACGCGTTGCTGCTGACCACCGGACAGCTGCGCGGGGTACTTGTCCGCCTGATTGGCCACCCCGACCCGTTCCAGCAACGACAGCGCATTCTTGCGCGCCTCGTCCTTGCCCACCTTGCGCACCTTCACCGGGGCCAGAGCAACGTTTTCCAGGATCGTCTTGTGCGCAAACAGGTTGAACGACTGGAAGACCATGCCCACATCGGCCCGCAACTCCGCGAGTTTGCGTCCCTCCGAAGGCAATTGCTGACCGTCGATGGTGATCGTGCCGGAATCGACGGTCTCCAGCCGGTTGATGGTGCGGCACAACGTCGATTTACCCGAACCCGACGGCCCGAGCACCACCACCACTTGGCCGCGATCGACCTCGAGGTTGATGTCCTTGAGTACGTGCAGGTCGCCGAAATGCTTGTTGACGCCCTTGATCGAGATCATCGGCTCTTCGCCGCTGCGCCCCATGCGTTCAGACCCTACCCAGGTAACCCCCAGTTTGCCGAGCGTTGACCAATCCGCGATTTCTCGGGCACCCCACCTCCTCCGTACGATGAGCGTGTGACATCGGTGCTGACCAACGACCACCCCGCGGGCGAACTGCCTGGTTCGGGCGCTGGGCGCACCTACCAGGTCCGCACCTACGGCTGCCAGATGAACGTCCACGATTCCGAGCGGCTGGCCGGGCTGCTCGAGGCCGCCGGATACCACCGGGCGCCCGAGGGCACCGACGCCGACGTGGTGGTGTTCAACACCTGCGCGGTGCGCGAGAACGCTGACAACAAGCTGTACGGCAACATCAGCCACCTCGCGCCACGCAAGCAGGCTGACCCGAATATGCAGATCGCCGTCGGCGGCTGCCTGGCGCAGAAGGACCGCGAGGGACTTCTCAAGAAGGCGCCGTGGGTCGACGTCGTCTTCGGTACCCACAACATCGGTTCGCTGCCGGCGCTGCTCGACCGGGCGCGGCACAACCAGCAGGCTCAGGTCGAGATCGAAGAGTCGCTGCGGGAATTCCCGTCGACGCTGCCCGCGGCTCGCGAATCCGCTTACGCCGCATGGGTTTCCATCTCGGTGGGCTGCAACAACACCTGCACGTTCTGCATCGTGCCGTCGCTGCGCGGCAAGGAAGTGGACCGCCGCCCCGACGAGATCCTGGCCGAGGTGCGCTCACTGGTGGATCAGGGCGTCCTGGAGATCACCCTGCTCGGCCAGAACGTCAACGCCTACGGCGTCTCGTTCGCCGACCCCGGCACCCCGCGGGATCGCGGCGCGTTCGCCGCGCTGCTGCGCGACTGCGGCCGTATCGACGGGCTGGAGCGGGTGCGGTTCACCTCGCCGCATCCGGCCGAATTCACTGACGACGTCATCGAAGCCATGGC
Organism: Mycobacterium sp. BK086; assembly: GCA_004362315.1. Lineage (GTDB taxonomy): Bacteria > Actinomycetota > Actinomycetes > Mycobacteriales > Mycobacteriaceae > Mycobacterium. Next base: position 657,140 of record SNWL01000003.1, on the reverse strand, counting down.
GCAGACCGCGAATGTCTGCCCGAACCTGCACATGCCGCTGCAGTCCGGGTCCGACCGCATGCTCAAGGCGATGCGCCGCTCCTATCGCGCCGAGAAGTACCTCGGCATTATCGATCGGGTCCGCGCGGCCATGCCGCACGCGGCGATCACCACCGACATCATCGTCGGCTTCCCCGGCGAGACCGAGGACGACTTCGCCGCCACCCTCGACGTGGTGCGCCAAGCCCGCTTCAGCGCCGCGTTCACCTTCCAGTACTCCAAGCGGCCCGGCACCCCGGCCGCCGAACTCGACGGACAGCTGCCCAAAGCCGTTGTGCAGGAACGCTATGACCGTCTGATCGAGCTGCAGGAGCGGATCTCGTTCGAGGAGAACACCGCCCAGATCGGCGCCGAGGTCGAGCTGCTGGTCGCCACCGGCGAGGGCCGCAAGGACGCCAGCACCGCCCGGATGAGCGGACGCGCCCGCGACGGCCGGCTGGTGCACTTCACCCCGGGTGGGATCGAGCTGCGCCCGGGCGACATCGTCACCACGACGGTGACCGGCGCGGCCCCGCACCACCTGATCGCCGACGCGCCACTGCTCAGCCACCGCCGCACCCGGGCCGGTGATGCCCACGCCGCAGGGCTGCGTCCCCGTACCGTCGGGTTAGGGCTGCCCCCGATCGGCAAGCCCATCATCGAAGAGACGACGGGATGTTCGCGGTGAGCAAGTCGCCAAAAAACGACGGATGGGAGGCCTACCGCTCGGACCTTGAAAAGGCCGAACGCAAGGTCGCCGGCGAGATTCAGCCGGGCGCCCGGGCGATGGTCGTGGCCATCCTGGTGTTCGTCCTGCTGGTGTCGCTGATCCTGCCGCACACCGGCGACGCCCGCGGCATCGACGTTCTGGCCGGGGACAACAAGGCGATCGGGGTGGGCATCGCCCTGCCGTCGCGGATCTTCACCTGGCTGGTCCTGGTGTTCGGCGTCGGGTTCTCGATGCTGGCGCTGACCACCCGGCGCTGGGTGCTGGCCTGGATCGCACTGGCCGGTTCGGCGCTGTCCAGCGCGGTCGGGCTGCTGGCCGTCTGGTCTCGGCAGACCGCCACGCACGGACATCCCGGTCCGGGCATCGGGCTGCTGCTCGGCTGGCTCGCGGTGATCGTGCTGACGTTCCACTGGGCGCGGGTCGTGTGGACACGCACCGCGGTACAGCTGGCCGCCGAAGAACAACGCCGGATCGCGTCAGCGGAGAGTCAGTCGCGCACCCTGCTCGAAGACGTCGACCGCCGCGACGACGACTCTAGCTAGCGCTTCTTACCCAGCGACTCGACCGCGGCGTCGGCCCACTGCCGCCACTGCTCGGCGCTGGCCCTGGCCGCCTCCGCGTCCTTGGTGCGGCCCGCGGCCTCGGCCTTCTCCGCTTGCTTCTCGTACTGCTCCACCCGGGCCTGGAACTGCTCGGCGCGAGCCTGGGCCTGCGGATCGGTCCAGCCGGAGTCGGCGGCGTCGCGCACCTTCTTCTCGACCGCGCGCAACCGTCGCTCCAGATCGGCGGACCGCTCGCGCGGCACCTTGCCGATCGCGTCCCACTTGTCGGTGATGTGCCGCAGCGCCGAGCGCGCGGCATCGAGGTTGGAGGTGTCGAGCTTCTCGGCCTCGGCCAGCAACGCCTCCTTGGCGGTGGCGTTGGCGGCGAACTCGGTGTCGCGCTCGGCGTTCACCGCGTTGCGCGCAGCGAAGAACGTGTCCTGGGCCGCCTTGAACCGGTGCCACAGCGAGTCGTCGACGTCCTTGGCCGCCCGGCCCGCCGCTTTCCACTCGGTCAGCAGATCGCGGAATGCCGTCGCCGTCGCCGACCAGTCGGTGGAACCCGACAGCTCCTCGGCCCGCACGCAGAGCGCTTCCTTGGCCTGCTTGGCGCCGGCGCGCTCGCGGTCCAGGTCGGCGAAATGCGAGCCGCGGCGGCGGTTGAACGTCTCGCGGGCGGCCGAATACCGCTTCCACAGCGCGTCGTCGGTCTTGCGGTCCAGGCCGGTGATCGTGCGCCACTCGTCGAGGATGGTGCGCAGCCGATCGCCTGCGGCCTTCCACTGTGTCGAGGCGTTGGCCAGTTCCTCGGCCTCGGCGGCCAGCGCTTCCTTACGGGCCGTCTGCTCGGCGCGGTGCTCGTCGCGGCGCGCCCGATCGGCGGCGGCGGTCTCCTCGGCGTGGTCCCGGATCGCGCCCAGCCGCTCGGCCAGCGCATCCAGATCGCCGAGAACGCTTGCGGTCGGCAGGGTTTCGGCCAGCGAGGCCGCGGCAGCCTTGATCTTGCGGGCGTCGCCGGTACCCGAGGCCAGCCGGGTCTCCATCAGCGTGACCTCGGTGGCGAGATCCTCGAAGCGCCGGCCGAAGTGCGCGTAGGCCGCCTCGGGGTCGCCGGCCTGCCACGAGCCGATGGAACGCTCGCCGGCGGAGGTGATCAGCCACACCGTGCCGTCGTCGTCGACGCGGCCGAAACGATGCGGGTCACTGGACGGGGGCACCGCCAGCGGGGCAGTGGGAGGGTGGGGCTTGGGCACGGGCCGCGCCGGTCCCGGTCGGGGTCCCGGCCGCGGGGGTCCGCCGGCATTGGGTTCGTCGATGGTCACTCGCCTCACCTACCCTCCGCGCGGAAAGCCCGCGCATCTGCCGCGCGACGCGGCGCCACTACTGCATGGTCGACGACCCCCTTCGAATTGCGGGCGGCCGTCCTCGTTGGTATTGAACCAGGTCGATGCCACATATGCGTCCGGGTTGAGTGGTCTGAGGTTGCGGACGCCCGTCACCGGCGGGCAGGCTGGCGGGTTCGAGGGTGGAGGAGACTGACCATGGCAAAGGCGGATATCGCTGTCCTGCTTGCGTTGTGCGCCGCCTTCTTCATCGCGATCGGCGACGTCATCCAGCAACGTTCTGCTCACGATGTCACCGACGAACAGGTGAGTCCCGTCGAGCTGTTCACCCGGCTGTTGCGCGACAAGACCTGGTGGGTGGGCAGTATCGCCGGTGGCGCGGGCTTCGGATTTCAGGCGGCAGCGCTCGGATTCGGCTCGGTGCTGCTGGTCCAGGCGCTGCTGGTGACCTCGCTGCTGTTCGCCCTGCCGATGAGCGCCTACTTCGCGCACCGGCGGATCAGCCGCTCGCAATGGCTGTGGGCGGTCCTGCTGGCCGCGTCGGTGGCGGTGATCGTCACCGTCGGCAACCCCACCGAAGGACACTCCCGCGCCGGCATCGAACTGTGGATCTGGGTGATCGCGATCATGGGCCCCGCGCTGGCGGCCTGCATCATCGGCGCGCGGGTGTGGTCCGGAAAGCCCGCCGCCGCGGTGCTGCTGGCGCTGGTGTCCGGCTCGCTGTGGGGCTTGTTCGCCGTCCTGACCAAGGGCGTCGTCGGCCGCCTGGACCACGGAATCGAGGCCGTCCTGGTCAGCCCCGAGCTCTACGCGTGGGCCGCGGTGGCGGTGGGCGCCACCGCGTGGCAGCAGTCGGCGTTCCGCGCCGGGTCGATGGCGGCCTCTCTGCCGACGATGACGGTCGCCGAACCGATCGTCGGCTCGGTGCTGGGCATCTTCGTGCTCGGCGAGACCTTGCGGCCCGGCGAGGCGGGCTGGTTCGTGCTGATCGTCGCCGTCGCGGCCATGGTGTTCGCCACTGCGGCGCTGGCTCGCGGCGAGGTCACCTCCTCGGGCGAGCCCGCCAGCGAGAGTGTCCCCGGCTGACGGCCACTACCGTGGTGGCGTGCTGTCCGCGATCGCCCTGACTCCGTCGGCGCCCGTCCTGGTGCCCGAGCTGGCCGGCGCGGCGGCCGCCGAAGTCGCCGAATTCCGTGCCGCGGCGCTGGCCGCGGCCGCCGAACTGCCGCAGCGCTGGATCGCCGTCGGCGTCGGACCGGACGACCGGACCATCGACCCCGAGACCCGAGGAACGTTCGCCGGCTACGGGGTGGACGTCTCCGCCGCGCTGTCCCCGGACGCGCCGGCGGACGTGACGGCGTTGCCGCTCTGCGCGCTGTTCACCGGATGGTTGCGCGGGCAGGCGAATCCGGCGGCCCGCGCGCAGGTCCGGGTGTATCGCGCCGACCACGACGCCGATTCTGCCGTGGCAGCCGGCCGCGCCCTGCGCGCCGAGATCGACGCCGCCGGCGAACCGATCGGTGTGCTGGTGGTCGCTGATGGCGCCAACACGCTGACGCCGCCCGCACCGGGCGGATACGACCCGAATGCCGAGCCGGTTCAGACCGCGTTGGACGACGCGCTGGCCACCGGCGACACCGAGGCGCTGACCCGGCTGCCCGACGGGATCGTCGGACGGGTCGGTTACCAGGTGCTGGCCGGGCTGATCGGCTCCGGGCCGCGGGCGGCCAAAGAGCTGGTGCGGGGCGCGCCGTACGGGGTGGGCTACTTCGTGGGCGTCTGGGTCCCATGAGGCCCATCGCGGTCATCGGGCCGACCGGCACTGGTAAGTCCGCACTTGCTCTTGAGGTGGCCGAACGGCTCGGCGGCGAGATCGTCAACGCCGATGCCATGCAGCAGTACCGCGGCATGGACATCGGCACCGCCAAGCTGACCGTCGCCGAGCGCCGCGGCATCCCGCACCACCAGCTCGATGTGCTCGACGTCGCTCAGACCGCCACCGTCGCGCGCTATCAGGAGGCTGCCGCCGCCGACATCGAAGCACTCGTGGCCCGCGGGGTGCCGCCGGTCATCGTGGGCGGCTCGATGCTCTACATCCAGTCGCTGCTCGACGAATGGGCGTTCCCCGCCACCGACCCGCAGGTGCGCGCCCGGTGGGAACAGCAGCTCGCCGACATCGGGGTGGCCGCGTTGCACGCCGAACTGGGCCGCCGCGACCCGGCCGCCGCGACCGCGATCCTGGCCACCGACGGACGCCGGATCGTGCGCGCGTTGGAGGTCGTCGAGCTGACCGGCCAGCCGTTCGCCGCGTCGGCACCCCGCATCGGCACGCCCCGCTGGGACACGCTGATCATCGGATTGGACTGGCCGACAAGCATTCTCGACGAACGGCTGACCCAGCGCACCGATGCGATGTTCGACGCAGGCCTGGTCGAGGAGGTGCGGGTGCTGCTGGGCAACGGGCTTCGCGACGGGGTGACCGCCGCCCGCGCGCTGGGCTATGCCCAGGTGATCGCCGCGCTGGACGCCGGTGGCACCGACGAGCAGCTGGCGCAGGCGCGCGAGCTCACCTTCATCGGCACCCGCCGCTACGTGCGCAGGCAGCGGTCGTGGTTTCGGCGCGACCATCGCATCGTATGGCTCGACGGTGCGGGCGGCAGCCTCGCCGACGACGTGATCGCCCGGTGGCGGCACGTATCCTGATCAGGTGATCTTCACCAAGGGGCACGGCACGGAGAACGACTTCGTGCTGCTACCCGACCTCGACGCACAGCTGGAGCTGGCACCGTCCGCGGTGACCGCGCTGTGCGACCGGCGTCAGGGCCTGGGCGCCGACGGTGTTCTGCGGGTCACCACCGCCGGCGCGGTCGTCGCCGCCGGCGTGCTGGACCGGTTGCCCGAAGGCGTCGACGCCGACGACTGGTACATGGATTACCGCAACGCGGACGGCTCGATCGCCCAGATGTGCGGCAACGGCGTGCGGGTGTTCGCGCACTATCTGCGGGCCAGCGGCCTGGAGAAGCGCGACGAGTTCGTCGTCGGCTCGCTGGCCGGGCCACGGCCAGTCATCGTCCACCACGCCGACGCGCTCGCCGCCGAAGTCACCGTTGACATGGGCAAGGTCAACCGGCTCGGAGCCGGCACCGCCACCGTCGGCGGCCGGCACTTCACCGGCATCGGCGTCGACGTCGGCAACCCGCACCTGGCCTGCCTCGACCCCGGCCTGTCCGAGGCGGCGCTGGCCGCGCTCGACGTCGCCGCACCCGTGCAATTCGACCACCAACAGTTCCCCGACGGCGTCAACGTCGAGGTGCTGACCATCGCCGGTGACGGCGCGGTCAGCATGCGGGTCCACGAACGCGGGGTCGGTGAGACGCGCTCCTGCGGCACCGGCACGGTGGCCGCCGCGGCGGCCGCGCTCGCGCACCTCAACCTGGCGACGGGCACGCTGCGGGTACGCATTCCGGGCGGCGAAGTCACCGTCGGGATCACCGATTCCAGCAGCTCCCTGCGCGGGCCGTCGTGCCTGGTGGCGCATGGTGAAGTCGCCGACGCGTGGTGGGCGGCCCAGCGCTGACGGCACATTATTGGAGTGCACGACGCCAGCGTGACGTGACACCATCGACTACGGCTTATGACGAAATCTGACTTTCCCGACCCCAGCGTCGGCGAACTCGCGCTCGAGGACCGCGCCGCCCTCAAGCGCGTCGCCGGGCTATCCACCGAACTCACCGACATCTCCGAGGTCGAGTACCGCCAGCTGCGGCTGGAGCGGGTCGTCCTCGTGGGGGTGTGGACCGACGGCACCGCCGCCGACTCCGAGGCCAGCCTCGCCGAACTGGCGGCACTGGCCGAAACCGCGGGTTCCGAGGTGCTCGAAGGAGTGATCCAGCGCCGCGACAAGCCGGACCCGTCCACCTACATCGGGTCGGGCAAGGCTCAGGAGCTGCGGCAGATCGTGATCGCCACCGGCGCCGACACCGTGATCTGTGACGGTGAGCTCAGCCCCGCCCAGCTCAATGCGCTGGAGAAGGTGGTCAAGGTCAAGGTCATCGACCGCACCGCGCTGATTCTGGACATCTTCGCCCAGCACGCCACCAGCCGGGAAGGCAAGGCGCAGGTCGCCTACGCGCAGATGGAATACATGCTGCCGCGGCTGCGCGGCTGGGGTGAGTCGATGTCGCGGCAGGCCGGTGGCCGAGCCGGCGGCGCCGGGGGCGGGGTGGGTACCCGCGGCCCCGGTGAAACCAAGATCGAGACCGACCGCCGCCGTATCCGCGAGCGAATGTCCAAGCTGCGCCGCGAGATCAAGGACATGAAGCAGATCCGCGACACGCAACGCAGCCGCCGGCTGCACAGCGATGTCGCCTCCGTCGCGATCGTCGGCTACACCAACGCCGGCAAGTCCAGCTTGCTCAACGCGCTCACCGGCGCCGGGGTGCTGGTGCAGAACGCGCTGTTCGCCACGCTCGAACCCACCACGCGCCGTGGCGAATTCGACGACGGCCGCCCGTTCGTCCTCACCGACACCGTCGGCTTCGTCCGGCACCTGCCGACCCAGCTTGTCGAGGCGTTCCGCTCCACCCTGGAAGAGGTGGTCGACGCCGACCTGCTGGTGCATGTGGTCGACGGATCCGACAGCAACCCGATGGCCCAGATCGAAGCGGTGCGTCACGTCATCCGCGAGGTGCAGAACGATCACCACGCCCCGCCGGCGCCGGAGTTGTTGGTGGTCAACAAGATCGACGCCGCCAACGATCTGATGCTGGCTCAGCTGCGTCGTGCGCTGCCTGGCGCGGTCTTCGTGTCGGCGCACACCGGAGAAGGGCTGCCACGCCTGCGCGCCCGCCTCGGCGAACTCGTCGAACCGCGGGAGATCACCGTCGACGTGACGATCCCGTACGACCGGGGCGACCTGGTGGCACGCCTGCACAGCGACGGGCACGTCGACGCCGTCGAGCACACCGAGGCGGGCACCCGCCTCAAAGCGCGAGTGCCCGCGGCGCTGGCCGCGGGCCTGCGCCAGTACAGCAGCTAGGCGGCATCCTTTGCGGCGGAAGGCCTTCCGCTCTTGCCGGTGCCGGCCTTGGCCGCCTTGGGTGCGGAGCTGCTGACCGTGTTCTTCTCGTCGTCACCGGTCTTGGGCTTGCTGACCTTGGCTGCCGTGCTGGGACGGCTCGAGGCAGCGGCCTTGCGCTGCACCGGCTTCGGGGCGGCCTCGGTGGCCGGCTGGCTGGTGCTGGCCGCGGCCAATGTCGACGAGGTGGCGGGCGCGGGCACGGCGGGCGCGGGCACGGCGGGCGCGGGCACCGAGACGCCCACGTCGCCGAGCGCGTCGTGGATGCCCTGGACGACGGCCTTGGCGAGGTCGACGGTCAGCTTCACCGGGTTGATCGGGGTGAAGATGTTGAACGGCATCGGCTGACCGTAATTGCTTCTGTCGTAACCGGTTTCGATCAGAACTCGGGTGACCGGTGAGATCAGGTCCACGAAGGGCTTGATGATCGCGGTGGTGCCGGTCGCGGCGCCGATGTCCAGCAGTGGCTGCATGATCGGCAGGGTCTTGGCCGGGATCGTGATGTAGAGCGTGTCGTTGAAGGTCTGGCAGTTCTTCGGGCTCTGCGAGCAGTCGATCGCCGTCTCGAGTTCGGGAATGGTGTACCCGTAGGGCAGCTCGGTCGACGGCTGGGTGCCGCGCGGGGAGATGTAGTTGCCGTGGATGTACCAGAACCCGGCCAGCGCATTGAGGACGGCCAGTGCGTTGAGCGGGTTGGCCGGGAAGTCGGCAACGCCGTCGTACTGGAACGCGATATCGGTGGTGTTCACCGCGGGCAGCACCGTGGTGTCGGTGGGGGCAGGCTGACCGAAGGTCGCGTCCAGGATCGGCACCGTGCCGAGCGCGGCCAGGCGCTCGAACAGGCCGCCGTTCGGGCGGTTGGGGTCGCCGATGAAGACGAACGAGTACCGGTCGGGGATGACGCCGCCGTTGGCGTCGGCGAGCTGCCGCTTGACGATGTTGGAGACCGTCGCGCCCTGCGAGTAGCCGAAGATGACCACGTCGTCATTGGGATCGGTGGCGGCGATCTGGGTGTTCAGGCTCTCCACCCCGCTGGCCACCGAGACGTTCCACTTCGCGCCGTTGAGCCCGCCCCAGCCGGCGAACGGGAAGGGCCAGAACTGCGCGGTGTAGGGGACCGGCTCGGGCGTACACGTCGTCGCGCAAGCGGGATCCAGCGGCTGGATGTAGTAGTTCACCGCGTTTTCCATGTAGTTCGTGCCCAGCGGCGGCACGGCCGGGTTAGGGGTGCCGGTACCGGGCACGATCAGGGCCACCGCGGCCAGGCTGACGGCGGCGGAAATGGTGCTGCCCACCGCGAGAGCGACCGCGGTGAGCATCGCCAGCAGCGACACGATGACCGAGCGGGTGGCGGTGCGGACTATCTGAGACATCAGCAAACCTTCTTTGGGAGCAACGAGGTTGGGTGAAATCTTCGCATCAGCGGACTTATGTCCGCAGTGAAATGTGAGAAGAACCTGAGAAAAACGCTGTGGTCAGCGGATTACCGGGGGCTCGTGCGCTCGCACGGGCGGCAACGGGCCGGCGAACTTCTCCACCTGGACCAGCACGGCCGCCCCGGTGCAGCCACGCGCCAGCGACGAGGTGCCGACGTCATCGGTCAAGACGTTCGGGTTGCCGTGCACGCACATCGAGTCCGGGTCCGCCGGATCCAGCGGGTCGTACCAGGCGCCGGTCGACAGCTGCACCACCCGCGGGCGCAACGCGTCGTCGATGACCACCCCGGCCAGACACGCGCCGCGGTCGTTGAACACCCTGACCACCTCGCCGCCGGTCAGGCCGCGCTGCGCGGCGTCGGCGGGATGCATGCGCAGTGGTTCGCGGCCGTGGACTTTCGCGTCCTGGCTGACGGCGCCGGTGTCGAGCTGGCTGTGCAACCGGGTGGCGGGCTGGTTGGCCAGCAGGTGCAGCGGGAAGGCCTCGGCGCGCTGGCCGCCCAGCCACTCGACCGGGTCGTACCACCGCGGATGTCCCTGGCAGTCCGGATAGCCGAACCCGTCGATATCGGAGGAGAAGATCTCGATCCGGCCGCTCGGCGTGGCCAGCGGGTGCGCGTGCGGGTCCGCCCGGAAGTCCGCCAGCAGGGTCAGGCCGGATTCGACCGGCAACGTCAGAACGCCGTCGGCCCAGAACTGGTCGAAGTCGGGCACGGCGAAATCGACTTCAGCCGACCACTTTTCATACATGTGCGCCAGCCACTGCCGAGCGGTACGGCCTTCGGTGAAGTGGTCGCCGAAGCCCAACCGTTCGGCCAGCGCGGCGAATGTGGTGTAGTCGTCGCGGGATTGCGCATAGGGCCGCGCCAGCGCCGGCATCGCCACCAGCAGCGGATCGTTGCGTGACCCGGAGTAGTCGTCGCGTTCGAATGCCGTGGTGGACGGGACGACGATATCGGCGTGCCGGGCCATCGGTGTCCAGTACGGGTCGTGCACCACGACGGTGTCGACCCGGGCCAGCGCGCGGCGCAGCCGGGGCAGATTCTGGTGATGGTGAAAGGGATTGCCGCCGGCCCAGTACACGCATTTGATGTCGGGGTAGGTCAGCGTGCGCCCGTTGTAGGTGAACGTCTCGCCTGGATGCAGCAGCATGTCGCTGACTGCGGCGACCGGGATGAAGGTTTGCACCGGGTTGAACCCTTGCGGCAGTGAGGGCAGCCGAACCCGCACCGGGGGCAGCCCAGGTTCGTTCATCGAGCCGTAGCCGTGGCCGAAACCGCCTCCGGGAAGGCCGATTTGGCCCAGCATGGCGGCCAGCGTCAGTCCCATCCATGGGGCCTGCTCGCCGTGGCGCAGGGGCTGCAGCGACCAGCTGACGGTGACGATCGTGCGCTTGGCGGCCATCGTTCTCGCCAGGTCGGTGAGCACCGCGGCGTCGATACCGCAGATGTCCGCGGCCCATTGCGGAGATTTCGGCTGACCGTCGTCGATGCCGAGCAGGTAGCGCTCGAACTTCTCGTAGCCGGTGCAGTAGGTGTCGAGGAAGGCGCGGTCGGCAAGGTTCTCGCTGGCGAGCACATGGGCCAGGGCGAGCATGATCGCCACGTCGGTGCCGGGGATGGCGGGCAGCCACTGGCAGTCGCCGTCGACGTCGCTGCGCAGCGGGCTGATCGAGACGATGCGCCCGCCCTTGGCGCGGAACCGCCGTAGCGCGTCGCGCGCGGGGTGGCCGGTGGTGCCGCCGTGGTTGATCCCGGTGTTCTTCAGGTTCACCCCACCGAAGCACACCAGCAGGTCGGTGTGCTCGACGATGACGTTCCACTCGGTGGATCGCTTGAACAGGTCGTCGTGCGTGCCGACCACCCGCGGCATGATCACGCCGGTGGCCCCGAGACTGTAGGAGTGCCGCGAAAAGGTATATCCACCAAGCAGTTTCAGGAAGCGATGCACTTGACTCTGCGCGTGGTGGAAGCGGCCCGCGCTGGCCCAGCCGTAGGAGCCGCCGTAGATCGCCTCGTTGCCGTAGGTGTCGACCACCCGGCGCAGCTCCCCGGCGAGCAGATCGGCGAGTTCGTCCCAGCTCACGGCGACGAACGCGTCGGCGCCGCGTGTGGCGCTGGGCCCCGGTCCGTCGCGCAGCCACCCGCGACGGACGGCGGGTGTGGCGACGCGGGACTGGTGGCGCAGCGAGCCGGGGATGTTGCCGAGCAGGGGAGAGGGGTCGTCGTCGCCGGGCATCGGCGCGACCGCGGTGATCTCGTCGTCGGAGACCGTTGCGCTGAAGGCGCCCCAGTGCGTGAGGCTCCTGCGGGCACCGGCCATGCCCAGAGCTTATGCGGCGGTGTCCGCCTGCCAGGTCTGCAGGAAGGCCTCGGCCACGGTGGCGGCGTTGTCCGCGGCGATCTGGCCGTAGACGAAGAACTGCAGGAACGGGATGCCTGGCAGGTGTAGCGGGTCGCCGGGGCCGTCCGAAACCCCGCGGATGCCGAGGAAGGGAACCCCGAAGCTGTCGGCGACCTGTTGTGCCGCGGCGGTTTCCTGGTCGACGGCATCCACTGGCGGAATGGTGGTCCCCAGGTATCCGGTGATGTTGCCGATCAGCCCCTTGGCGAGGAACGGCCCGATCGCCTGGAAGAAGTTGCCGGTGAACAGCGGCGAGAAATCAGGTGCGGCCAACGGTTGGGGGCCGAACACCCACCCGCCGAGCGGGATATTGGGAAAGGCGGTGCCGTTGTTGTAGTCGCCGCTGGTCCCGTCGCCCCCGACGAACACCCCCGGTTCGCGCCGCAGATCGATCCGCAGAACCGAATTCAGCAGTCCGCAGCCGAATGCGGGATCGACGATGCTGTCGGAACTCCGCAGGTCGACCGTCAGGCTGTTGGCCGCCGCGAGCATGCCGGAGTCCACCGGGTTCCAGCTCTCGCCACCATCGGAGGTCCAGCGCGCTGGCACTGTCACCGCGCCGATGCTGCTTCGGCCCGATCCGCCGGCGACGCCGACGAAAACGACTGCGCCGATGGCGATCCCGGTGTCACCGGCAAAGTGGTCCAAGGCGGCGCGGGTGGTGTCGGTGGCGTTGACCATGCCGATGCCGGTCATCGCCACGATGACCTTCTTGCCACCCAGCTCGCCGAGGTAGAAGTGCCGGCCGTCGACCACCACCGACGGTTCGGGATCCAGCGTGGTCCGCGCCAGGACGGCGTCGGCTTCGGCGGGGAAGGCCGTCAGCACCAGCGTGCGCCGCTCGGGTTCGCCAGCTTGCGGCTGCGGGGCGGGGCTCTGTGCCTGTGGCGGCGCCGCGACGACCGGGCGGCGGTTCTTCCTCGCCGAGGACGCCATCGCCGATGTGCGCATGCGCTGGGGTGCCGATGCGGAGGCGGACCGCGGATGGGCGCGATGGCCCGCCACCGAATCCGAGGAGCTGGGTGCCGCCGTCGCCGCCGCGGGCCAGATGAACAGCGCTGCTCCCAGTCCGACCGCCGCCGCGATGACACGAAGCCATGTCAGCATGTTGAGCCCCCTCGACCTGCTGCTTTGCCAACGGTAGCGCCGCGCGGAGGCCGGCTCCCGAACTTCGCGCGAACATCTGGCTCACGCCGACCGGCGGGTCCCGCTTTGGCGACCAACCATCCGGTTGGTTATCCTCGTTCGCAAACCCAGAATGCCATCCGGAAGGAAGTCAATGGCTGTCGACAAGAACGCCACCGTCAAGTACGAGCGGACCCTGTTCGAGCCCGAGCACGACCTGTTCCGCGAGGCCTACCGGGCGTTCCTCGATCGGCATGTGGCGCCGTTCCACGAGCAGTGGGCAAAGGACAAGATCGTCGACCGCGGGGTCTGGCTCGAGGCCGGCAAGCAGGGCTTTCTCGGGATGGCCGTGCCGGAGGAGTTCGGCGGCGGCGGCAACGCGGACTTCCGCTACAACGTCATCCTGACCGAGGAGACCGCGGCGGGGCGATACAGCGGCCTGGGATTCGGCCTGCACAACGACGTCGTCGCGCCGTATCTGCTGGACCTGACCACCGAAGAGCAGAAGCAACGCTGGCTGCCCAAGTTCTGCAGCGGCGAGTACATCACCGCGATCGCGATGACCGAGCCCGGCACCGGGAGCGACCTGCAGGGCATCAAGACCCGGGCGGTCAAGCAGGACGACCATTACGTCCTCAACGGCTCGAAGACGTTCATCACCAACGGCATCCACGCCGACCTGGTGATCGTGGTCGCCCAGACCGACCCCGAGAAGGGGGCGCTGGGCTTCTCGCTGCTGGTCGTCGAGCGCGGCATGGAGGGCTTCGAGCGCGGCCGTCATCTGGACAAGATCGGCCTGGACGCCCAGGACACCGCCGAACTGTCCTTCACCGACGTCCGGGTTCCTGCGGAGAACCTCCTCGGCGAGGAGGGTCAGGGCTTCATCTATCTGATGCAGAACCTGCCGCAGGAGCGCCTCAACATCGCGGTGATGGCAGCTGCCGCCATGGAGAGCGTCCTCGAGGACACGCTGCAGTACACCAAGGAGCGCAAGGCTTTCGGTAAGCCGATCGGCAGCCAGCAGAACAGCCGCTTCCTGCTGGCCGAGTTGGCCACCGAAGCGACCGCCGTGCGCATCATGGTCGACGAGTTCATCAGGCTGCACCTCGACCGGAACCTCTCGGCCGAGCAGGCCTCGATGGCGAAGTGGTATTCCACCGAGAAGCAGGTCCATCTGGTGGACCGCTGCCTGCAGTTGCATGGCGGATATGGCTATATGCGCGAATATCCGGTGGCTCGGGCCTACCTGGATGCCCGCGTCCAGACCATTTATGGGGGGACGACCGAAATCATGAAGGAAATCATCGGCCGCAGCCTGGGTGTCTAACCCAGGCCTATGGCCTGAGCTGGTATTTCATCCTGACAAAAGTCACAATTCGGGACGCGATTACCCGAATATGCCGACTTTGTGCTCGACTTTTCTCGGAGTTTTACCCCCTCGACCGCGGGGCTTATCTCGGTAAACGCCGCGTGTCGTGAAGTGCTGACGCACGGTTGACGCGGAGGATGAGGGGAAGCATCTTGACCGAAACTGCGGGGAGAGTGCATGACCTGGCTTGGAAGTCGTCTCAGTAGAGGCGTCGGGAGGATGGCGCTCGCCGTCGTCGCGACGGCTGCTGCGGCGCTGCTGTTCGCACCCGGGGCGATCGCAACCCCCGACAGTGATGCAAGTGATGCCATCGACCAGGCTTGGCAGGCCGCAGGTGGCGACACCTCCCCAGTAGGCACGAAGGACGGCGACGTCTACGCCGTCGGTGACGGATTCGCCCAGAACTTCAGCGGCGGCAAGATCTTCTTCACCCCCGCGACCGGCGCCCATCTGCTCTTCGGACCAATCCTGGACAAGTACCAGGCACTGGGTGGTCCGGCCGACAGCGATCTCGGCTTTCCCACCATCGACGAGGTCGCCGGCCTGGTAGGTCCGGACAGCCGGGTCAGCACCTTCAGCGCCAGCGACAAGCCCGCGATCTTCTGGACGCCCGACACCGGCGCGTGGGTGGTGCGCGGCGCGATCAACGCGGCATGGGACAAGCTCGGCGGCTCGGCCGGCACGATGGGCGTCCCGACCGGCGACGAGACCTTCGACGGCGCCATGGTGAATCAGAAGTTCACCGGCGGCGAGATCTCCTACGACAACAGCGCCAAGACCTTCACCACGGTTCCGCCCGAACTGGCCGGCACCCTGGCCGGTCTCGAGGTCCCGAGCGACGCGACCTCGGCGATCAACGAGGCGTGGCGTGCCGCTGGTGGACTCTCGGGGCCGCTCGGAGCCCGCCAGGGCGCGCAGAGTCCCGTCGGCTCCGACGGTGCGGTGCAGGATTACGCCGGCGGCAAGATCTTCTACTCGCCGGCGACCGGTGCGCACGCGGTGACGGGCGCGATCCTCGCGAAGTACGAGGCCCAGGGCGGACCGACCGGCGATCTCGGCCTGCCGACCGGAACCGAGGCCGACGGCGGAGCCCCGAACAGTCGCGTCAGCTCGTTCAGCGCCGCCGACAAGCCGGTGATCTTCTGGACGCCGGACAACGGCGCCATCGTGGTGCGCGGCGCGATCAACGCCGCATGGGCCAAGCTCGGCGGGGGCGGCGGCAAGCTCGGTGCGCCGACCGCGGAGCAGAGTGTCAATGGCGACACCGTGACTCAGAAGTTCACCGGTGGCGAGCTCTCGTGGAACAAGGCCAGCAGCAAGTTCACCACCAAACCGCCGGAGCTGGCCGGGGAGCTGGCCGGGCTGCAGGTGCCCAACGGGACCGGCCCGCAGGCGGGCCCGGCACCGAAGTCCGACAAGGGCTTCACCTGGCACTGGTGGTGGTTGCTGATCATCATTCCGGCGCTGCTGCTGGTGGCGGTGATCGCGCTGGGGCTGCTCTGGCTGCAGCGGCGCCGTGGCAACGACATCGAGGTCGACGACGACTTCCATGACACCGAGTACGACGACGATGACGACCACTGGCCCAGCGAGCACCCCGTCTCGTCGGGACCGACGGCTGCGGACCGCTTTTCGACCTACCCCGACGGCGGTCGCGGGCAGATCGCCCAGGCTCCCGGGTTCGGCTGGGCGCAACCGGACGACGAGCACAAGTCGCAGCCCGGGCCCGAGGATGTGTTCGACGGCGATCAGGACTCCATCGACACCACGCCGACGCGGATTCCCGAGGAGCCCGCGGATCTCGGCGATGACGATGCCGAACCCGAGGTGGCCGTCGAGCACGAGTACGCCGAGATCGAAGAGATCGAGGACGACGACAGCGCCGCCGACTCCGGACGCCATGCCGCGGTGAATCTCGGCGAGTCGCAGTCGATCTGGCGCCTCAACCTGGGCGAGTCGGGTAGGCCGGGTGGGCGTCGCCGCGCGGCCGAGCCGGATCCCGAACCCGAGCCGGAACCGGAAGAGGGGTTCGCGGAAACCGAGATCGTCGACGCCGAGGTCGACGACCTTGACGACGACGCCCAGTCGATCACCGAGCCGGCGGAGGTTCTTCAGTCCGATGTCCCGGCCGGGGGCGCGTCGTCGCGGCCGGCGATCCACCTTCCGCTGTCGGATCCGTATCAGGCACCGGAAGGCTATGTGATCAAGGCGAATACGCATTCGGGGCTGTACTACACTCCCGATTCGGCTCTCTACGACCACACGGTTCCCGAAGTGTGGTTCGCCAGTGAGGAACTCGCTCAGGCGAACGGATTCCTCAAGGCGGAGTGAGGCTCTGGTCCGCTAGATCTTGCGGATGACGGTGACGACCTTGCCGAGGATGGCGGCGTCGTTACCGGGAATCGGGTCGAATGCCGGGTTGTGCGGCATCAGCCAGACCTGACCACTGGTGCGCTTGAACGTCTTCACGGTGGCCTCGCCGTCGATCATCGCCGCGACGATGTCGCCGTTGTCGGCCACGTTCTGCTGGCGGACCACGACCCAGTCGCCGTCGCAGATCGCGGCGTCGACCATCGATTCACCGACGACCTTGAGCAGGAACAGCGAGCCCTCGCCGACCAGTTCGCGCGGCAGCGGGAACACGTCCTCGACGGCCTCCTCGGCCAGGATCGGGCCGCCGGCGGCGATGCGCCCCAGCACCGGCACGAACGTGGGTTCGGGAAGCGCGTCGGAACCGGCGACCTCGGTACGGACGGCCGTCACGCTGTCGTCGGCGCCGCGGACGTCCACGGCGCGCGGGCGGTTGGCGTCGCGGCGCAGGTAGCCCTTGCGCTCCAGAGTGCGCAGCTGATGCGCCACCGATGATGTCGAGGTGAGGCCGACGGCGTCGCCGATCTCGCGGATGCTCGGGGGATAGCCGCGGCTGGTGACCGAGGCCCGGATCACTTCGAGAATGGTTCGCTGCCGCTCGGTCAGCCCGGAGTCGGCACCTGATGTCTCACTGCGGTCGCTCATGGGCCCGAATGTAGTCGCGGGCCTCCAGATAATCAAACACTTGTTCGACGGCGGCGTGTCGCGCCGGCGGGGGTCGAGCGGGTGACCTGGCGAATTACTCGGAATCAAAACTTGTCGGTGGCCGGATTTATTCTTCAGACACGCTCGCTCACATGTTCGGTTTTCGAACGGATGATCGAGTACAGTTCGAACACAAGAGCGAACAGTGGGCGTCTTGAAGGAAGGAAACAGACGTGACAGTCATCGACGATCGACAGGTTTTCCCCTCGGTTCCGGTGCGACCGATCCGCCGTCCGGCGGCGGTCAAGCCCGTCGCGCCCGCTCGGCGCCGCCCGGCGGGGCCCCGTGCCCACCGGCCGTATCCGGCCCGCCCGGCCATCGCGCCGATCCAGTACCGCGGTACCGGCGTCGCCTTCTCGCGGGCCCCGCACACCCGCCGGCCGGTCAGCACCGCCGTGACCATCGCCCTGGCCGGGGTGGCCGCACTCATCACTCTCTGGCTGGGCCTGGTGGGCCATGTCAGCGGCAGTTCGGCTGCGGCACCCGAGCAGATGCCCGATCAGCTGGCTGTCGTACAGGTCCAGGCGGGGGAGACGCTGCAACAGCTGGCCGGCCGGGTGGCGCCCGACGCGCCCGCCGGTCAGGTCATGCAGCGCATTCGCGACCTCAACAAGCTCGATTCGGCCGCGCTGGACGCCGGTCAGACCCTCATCGCACCCATCGGCTGACCAGCATTCCAGGACGTGGCCGCTCGACGGATGGCCCAGGTAGGCTCTGGGTGGCTCGAAGCATCGAGCTGCGGCGGAGTCGAAGGAGCGGTCATGCATTGTCCGTTCTGCCGCCATCCCGACTCGCGCGTCGTCGACTCCCGCGAGGCCGACGAAGGCCAGGCCATCCGCCGGCGCCGATCCTGCCCGGAATGCGGACGGCGGTTCACCACCGTGGAGACCGCAGTCCTGGCCGTCGTCAAGCGCAGCGGCGTCACCGAGCCGTTCAGCCGCGAGAAGGTCATGCGTGGCGTACGACGGGCCTGTCAGGGCCGTGACGTCGATGATGACGCGCTCAATCTGCTCGCCCAGCAGGTCGAGGACACCGTGCGGGCCGCCGGCTCACCCGAGATCCCCAGCCACGAGGTCGGCTTGGCCATCCTCGGCCCCCTGCGCGAGCTCGACGAGGTCGCGTACCTGCGATTTGCCTCGGTGTACCGCTCGTTCAGCTCGGCCGAGGACTTCGAGCGCGAGATCGAGGCGCTGCGCGCCCACCGCGCCGTCGGCACCTCCGGCTGAATCGTCAATCCACTTGGCGCGTGCCGTCGTTGACCACGCGGCCCGCGACCAGCACCCAACCTTCGGAATTCCACGTCGTATAGATCTGCGAGCCCTTGCCCTGGGTGATCGTCAGGTCGCGGCTCAGGTAGTCGGTGATCCGCGCCGCGGCGGATCCGGTCGCCTCGTCCTCGACGACGCCCAGGTCGGTGGCGAACATGCGCGAGCGGATGTGCCCGCTATCGCGATCCAGCCACGTCCACAGGTAATGCTCCGCATCGTCGGGGTAGTCGTCGGGCTCGGTGGCCAGCAGTTCGTCCACTGAATTCAGCTCGTGCAGAGCGAACTCCGGTGACCACTCCGCGCGCGCCCTCACCACGGTGAGCGCGTCGTCATAGGTGATCTGGACGATGCCTGCCGGTACCTGCAGGGTGCGGATCGGGGTGCCGCGTTCGGCCAGCCACCACGCCGCGCCCACCGTCGGATGCCCGGCGAAGGGCAGCTCGGTGGCCGGGGTGAAGATGCGGGCGTGCGCGGTCGTCGACCCGTTGTTGGGCAGGTCGATGAATATCGTTTCGCTGTAACCCAATTCGGTAGCGATCCGCTGCCGCTCGGCGGCGGGCACGGTGGCCGCATCGACCACGCCGAGCGGGTTGCCGAACTGGCCATCGGAATCGGTGAACACCCGCAACACAGTCACGTCGACGGTCATATTCCGACTCTACGACGGCGCGCCGGGCTCGCGGTCAGGTAGCGCTGCGCTCGTCGGTGCCCATGGCATCGAGGACCGCCACCCGGGTGTCGAGGGTGCCGGTGACCGAACCCTCGGAGAGCCCGGTGCGCAACAGTTCGCGCAGCATGTCCTGGTCGTACTGTGCGGGTTCGGTGGAATCGATGAACCGCTCGACCACCTCCACGAAGCGGTCGGGATCATCGTGGAACGGGAAATGCCCGGAGCGGCCGAAGATCTCCAACCGCGACCCGGGCATTGCCGAATGTGCCATCCGAGCGTGGCTGACCGGGATCATCGCGTCCTGGTCGCCCCAAATAAGTTGTACGGGAACGGATTCCGTTAAATAACATCGGTCGAGCATGGTCACCACCTGCCCACGCCAATCCACCACCGAGCGCAACGTGCGGGTGAACGCCGACGACGCGGTCGGCTCGGGCAGATCGGTCAGGATTCGCAGCGCATCAGGGAGGTCGCGGCCCAACCCCGTCGAGCCGAACAGGGAACCCAGCGCGCGTCCTGCGACTTGCAGGGCAGGCAGCACCAGCGGCAGCCGTAACAGCGCCAGGGCTTCGCCGCCCAGCGGTAGCGAGGCGGCCCGCAGCGCGACGTTGACGTCCTTGGTGACCCCGCCGGCGCCGACCAGAATCAGCCGCTCGACCAATTGCGGGTACTGGTAGACGAATTGCATCGCCACCCCGCCGCCGAGCGAATGCCCGACGACGGTGACCTTGTCGACCTCGAGCACGCTGAGCAGATCACGCATGCCGTTGGCGTAGGCGGCCACCGAATAGTCGGCCCGCGGTTTGTCGGACTGGCCGTGGCCCAACAGATCCGGGGCGATGACGGTGAAGCGCTGAGCCAGCTTGCTGTGCACCGAATGCCACGTCGTCGAGTTGTCACCGATCCCATGGATCAGCAGCAGCGTCGGGCCCGATCCCGCCACCCGGAACGCTCGCCGGTAGCCATGAATGGTCCGGAAGTGCAGTGTGGGCGTCACTTCCCGTACGGGTTGCAGATTGGGCTTTCGCTGCGTCATAGGCAACCCCGTCGTCGGTGCGGTGGACTTGCTCAGGTATCCCCGTTGTCGGTGAAACCGTCCTTGAAGTCCTCGGCGTGCTGGGCCAGGAACCGCTCGAATTCCGCACCCAATTCGTCGCCGCTGGGCAGATCCTCGTCGCGGGCCAGAAGCGACCGGTTATCTTGAGCGGCAACGAAAGCATCGTACTGGCGCTCCAGAGCGGTCACCACTTGAGCGACCTCCGGCGACGCCTCTACCTGCTCGTCGATCTTGGTGCGGATACCCGCGCCGGCGTCGGTCAGTGCCCGCAACGGCACCTGTAGCGAAGTCAGCTTGGCCACCTGCTCCAGCAGTGCCTCGGCGGCTGCCGGGTAGTCGGTCTGGGCCAGATAGTGCGGCACATGGACGGTGAACCCGACGACTTCGTGGCCATGCTGAGCCATCCGGTATTCCAGCAGGTTGGACACGCTGCCGGGCACCTGCACCTCACCCACCCACGGGGTGAAATCGGTGATCAGCTCGCGATTGTTGGAGTGCGCGGTCAGCGTCACCGGGCGGGTGTGGGGGACCGCCATCGGGATGGTGCCCAGGCCGATCGTCTGGCGTACCCCGAGCCGCTCGGCCAGCAGCCGCACCGCGGTGACGAACCGCTCCCACTTGAGGTCGGGCTCCAGGCCGGCGAGCAGCAGAAAAGGCGTGCCGAGGCTGTCGCGCAGGGCATACAGGTTCAGCTGCGGATCGTCGTAGTCGGTGAAGTGGTCGGTCTTGAACGTCATCAGCGGCCGTCGGGACCGGTAATCCAGCAGGTCGTCGATCGCGAACGACGCGACCAGCTCGGTGTCGAGCTTGCTGCGCAGGTGTTCGGCGGCCAGGCGGATGGCGTGGCCGGCATCGGAGAACCCTTCGAGAGCATGGATCATCACCGGTCCACGCCCGTCCGGCGCGGACAATTGGGGCGCCGGAAACTCCAGTTCGTACATTCCGGTCTGCTCGGGTTGGTACTGCTGTCCTTGCTCGTCAGTCATCGTCTCCGCCTCCTTCGCGGTGCCCGGGCATGGTGTCATGCCCTTGTACCGGGACACCCAGTGTCTCTTAGATTCGGGCCTGCGCTGGCAAGAGTGCCTGTGTTGCACAACGCAGACTCGGCGCGCACCGTTCCCCATCAGGCATGATCGAGCAGATGCGGAGGGTTGCGGCGGCATTGAACCTGGCGGTGACCACGGTTCTCGCGGCCGGCTGCCACTCGTCGGCCGAACCGCCGGCCAAGGCCGCCGAGCCTGCAAGCGGACACTCCCGGACCGCCAGCGCCCAACCGGTCGCGCCCCAACCGGAGGTCGGGGCCTTGTTCCTGGGCGGCACCGACGCGCACACCTGCACCGCGTCCGTCGTCCACTCCAGCACCGGGGATCTGATCCTGACCGCGGCGCACTGCCTGGCCGACGGGATGCCCGCGACCTTCGTGCCGGGGTTCAACGAGAAGGCCGCACCCGACGACGTGTGGACCGTCGGCGCGGTCTACCTCGACCCGCGCTGGGTCGGCTCCCAGGACCCCAAGGCGGACTACGCGTTCGCGCGGGTCAGCCGGGCGACTGGCGGGGCCGTCGAATCGGTTGCCGGCCGGGCGTTGACGCTCGGGGTGGCGCCCGGGCAGCCGGGTGCGGTGACGGTGGTCGGGTACCCCGAGGGCGTCGGCGGTCCACCGCTCGGCTGCGACACGACGGCCGCGACTGACGCCGACGGATACCCCGCGGTGCGCTGTGGCGGACTGGTCGACGGCACCAGCGGCGGGCCCTGGATCACGGGTGCGACGGTCGTCGGCGTGATCGGCGGGCGCAACGGTGGCGGCTGCCAGGACGACGTGTCCTACTCGTCGCCGTTCGATGCGGCGACGGCCGCACTGCTGACGCGCGCCGAGGCGGGCGGTCCCGGCGATCCCGCGCCGGCATCATTCGACAGCGAGTGCTGAATCAGCTGCGGAACTGGTTGAGCGCACGCAGCTTGTTCATCACGTCCAGCGCGGCGACCTTGTAGGCCTCGGAGAACGTCGGGTAGTTGAAGACGGCGTCGACGAGGTATTCGACGGTCCCGCCACACCCCATCACGGCCTGGCCGATATGCACGAGCTCGGTGGCGGCGGTGCCGAAGATGTGGACGCCCAACAACTTCAGGTCCTCGGTGGACACCAGCAGCTTCAACATGCCGTACGAGTCGCCGGCGATCTGGCCGCGGGCCAGCTCGCGGTAGCGCGACACCCCGACCTCATAGGGAATCGAGTCCTTGGTGAGCTCCACCTCGGTGGCGCCGACGTAGGACACCTCGGGGATCGAGTAGATCCCGATCGGCTGTTGCATGGTCATGCCGGCCGTCGGCTCGCCGAACGCGTGGTAGGCGGCCAGCCGGCCCTGCTCCATCGACGTTGCGGCCAGGGCGGGGAAGCCGATGACGTCGCCCACCGCGTAGATGTGGTCGACCTTGGTCTGGAATGTCTTCTCGTCGACGAAGATTCGGCCGCGGTTATCGGCTTCCAGGCCGGCGTTCTCCAGATCGAGATGGTCGGTCTGACCCTGCCTGCCTGCCGAGTACATGACGGTCTCGGCCGGGATCTGCTTGCCGCTGGCCAGGGTGGTGACGGTGCCGGCCGCGCCGACGTCGACGGCGGTCACCTCCTCGCCGAAGCGGAACGTCACGGCCAGATCGCGCAGGTGGAACCGCAGCGCCTCGACGATCTCCGGGTCGCAGAAGTCGAGCATCGTGTCACGCTTCTCGACGACGGTGACCTTGGTGCCCAAGGCGGCGAACATCGAGGCGTACTCGATACCGATGACGCCGGCGCCGACCACCACCATCGAACCCGGGATGGATTTCAGGTCGAGGATGCCGTCGGAGTCCAGCACCCGGTTCTCGTCGAATTCGACACCGGCCGGCCGGGCCGGCTTGGTGCCGGTGGCGACGATGACGTAGCGGCCGCTGATCGTGAAGTGCTCGGCTCGGCTCGGGTCCTCGATCTCGACGGTGTGCTCGTCGACGAACCGCCCACGGCCGATGTAGAGCTCGATCCCGTTGCGCATCAACTGATTTCGGATGACGTCGACTTCTTTGCCGATCACGTGCTGGGTGCGGGCGAGTAGATCGGCGGGGGTGATCTTGTCCTTGACCCGGTAGCTGGCTCCGTAGAGTTCGCGCTGGCTCATCCCGGTCAGGTAGAGGACGGCCTCGCGCAGTGTCTTGGACGGGATGGTGCCCGTCTGGACGCAGACGCCGCCCATCATGTGGCCCCGCTCGACGACCGCTACCGACTTGCCCAGCTTGGCCGCGGCGATGGCGGCCTTCTGGCCGCCGGGTCCTGATCCGATGACGACGAGGTCGTATTCCACACCCATGAGGACAAGGTGTACGCCGGTTTGCCGAATCTCGCATGCCGACCATGTCAATACGACATGAACATTCGCTGTGACGCCCGTCGCCGCTGATCCCCAGTCCCGACTTCATCCACAGGGCCCGGCTCCCCGGCGTGCGCGCGGCACGGTCTCGACGGTGCCGATTGACAGCGTCACCGCCATGACCACACACGAACCCGACCACCGCTTCACCCGCCCCGGCGCGCTGATCGCCGCCCTGCCCGCCGTTCTCGGCTTCGTGCCGGAGCGCTCGCTCGTGCTGGTGTCCCTCGAGCACGGCGAGATGGGCGCCGTGATGCGTCTGGACCTGCCCAAGGCGTTGGACGGTGATCTCACGCATCTGGCCGAGCTCGCCTCCGCCTCGGGTGCGGACACGGTGGTGGCGGTGATCGTGGACGCCGAAGGCGCCGGATGCCCGATGTGCAACCAGGACTACCGGGAGCTGTGCGACGAGCTGACGGCAGCGCTCGTGGCGCAGGACATGGAGCTCTATGCGGGTCATGTCGTCGACCGGATCGAGGCCGGCGGGCGCTGGCATTGTGTCGACGGGTGCGGGGCAACCGGCGCGGTGGAGGATCCGATGGCCTCGCCACTGGCGGCTGCGGCCGTGCTCGACGGGCGCCGGCTGTATCGGCGCCGGTCCGACCTGCAAGCGGTGATCGCGGTGGCGGACGAAGCACGCAGCGAGGCGCTGGTTTCAGTCATCTCCGAGCGCGGTGAGGTGCGGGAGGCGCAGTGGCGCACCGATCCCGACGGGTGCGGCCGACGTGATGTCGAGGCGGCGATGGCGTTCGGTGCCCGGGTGGGCGACGGCGGGGAACTGGACGAGGACGAGTTGGCGGGGCTGGCCTGCGCGCTGACCGATGTGGCCGTCCGCGACACGCTGTACGCGCTGGCCGTCGGCGCCGACGCTGCGCGGGCCGAGGCGTTGTGGGCGCTGCTGGCGCGCACCCTTCCTGAGCCGTGGCGGGCCGAAGCGCTTGTGCTGCTGGCCTTTTCGGCCTATGCGCGGGGCGATGGGCCGCTGGCCGGTCTGTCGCTGGACGCGGCACTGCGCTGTGATCCCGAGCATCGGATGGCCGGCATGCTCGACAGTGCGCTGCAGTCCGGTATGCGACCCGAACAGATTCGCGAGCTGGCCCGCACGGGCTACCAGTTGGCGAAGCGGCTCGGGGTGCGGCTTCCGCCGCGGCGGTCGTACGGCCGCCGTGCGGTTTAGACCTTCTCCACCTTGACGGCGTGGGCCATCTCGTGGGGGAGCTGCACGTTCTCGTGCCCGCCGATCACGATCGTCACGCTGCCGGCCGGGCTGTTCTCGACCTGCACACGGGCATTGGGCACCACGCCGGCGTCCTTGAGCTGGCCGATCAGTTCGACGTCACCCTGGACGTGTTCGGTCAGCTGGCGGACGACCACCGCGACCGGTGTGCCCGGGGGCAGCTCGGTCAGCCGCACCAGGTGGGCGTCCTCGTGTTGGCCCATGTCCAGTCCCAGCAGGGACAGGCCCGGAATCGGGTTACCGAAGGGGGACACCGTGGGGTCGTCGAGAACCTGCACCAGGCGGCGCTCGACGTCCTCGCTCATCACGTGCTCCCACTTGCAGGCCTCGGCGTGCACCTCTTCCCACGGCAGGCCGATGACGTCCACGAGCAGGCGCTCGGCGAGCCGGTGCTTGCGCATCACCGAAACCGCCAGCCCACGACCCTTATCGGTCAGTTCGAGGTGCCGGTCACCGGCCACGTGCAGCAAGCCGTCGCGCTCCATGCGCGCCACCGTCTGGCTGACCGTCGGACCGCTTTGATCCAGCCGTTCCGCAATGCGTGCGCGCAGCGGGATCACGCCCTCTTCTTCGAGGTCGTAAATCGTGCGGAGATACATTTCGGTGGTATCGACCAGGTCGTTCATGGGGCACCCTTCGTCGGTCCCGAGTCTACTTGGCTAGCTGGGGAAATGGTTGTGCAACACCACCGCCCACAGCAGCGTGCCCGCCGGCATCGCCGACGGGCACGCTAAGGGGGTTGCTTGATTTAGCTGGCGTAGGACCGCAGCCGGTCGGCCCGGTCGCCGTTGCGCAGCTTGGACATCACTTCGCGCTCGATCTGGCGGACGCGTTCCCTGGACAGGCCGAACAGCTTGCCGATCTGGTCGAGGGTGCGGGGCTGGCCGTCGTCGAGGCCGAACCGCAGCCGGATCACTTGCTGCTCACGCTCATCGAGCGTGGCCAGCACGTGTCGGATGTCGGTGTGCAGCAGCTCGGCGATGACGGCGTTCTCCGCAGACATGGCCTCGGAATCCTCGATGAAGTCGCCCAGGGGGGCTTCCTCGTCACTGCCGACCGGCATGTCCAGGCTCACCGGGTCGCGGCTGTGCTCGAGCAGGTCGTTGATCTTCTCGACCGGGATGCCCGACTCTTCGGCCAGTTCGTCGTCAGTGGCTTCGCGGCCCAGGCTCTGGTGCATCTCACGCTTGATCCGCGCCAGCTTGTTTACCTGCTCCACCAGGTGGACAGGCAGCCGGATGGTGCGGCTCTGGTCGGCCATGCCGCGGGTGATGGCCTGACGGATCCACCACGTGGCGTAGGTCGAGAACTTGAAACCCTTGGTGTAGTCGAACTTCTCCATCGCCCGGATCAGGCCCAGGTTGCCCTCCTGGATGAGATCGAGCAGCGGCATACCGCGCCCGGTGTAGCGCTTGGCCAGCGAGACCACCAGGCGCAGGTTCGCCTCGAGCAGGTGGCTGCGGGCGGCCTGGCCGTCGCGGACCACGATCGCGAGGTCGCGCTTGCGGTTGTCGGACAGGCGCTTGCGGGTCTCCAGCAGATGTGCGGCGAACAAGCCGGCCTCGATGCGCTTGGCCAGCTCTACCTCGTCCTCTGCGGTGAGCAGAGCGGTCTTGCCGATGCCGTTCAGATACACGCGCACCAGGTCCGCGGCTGGACTCTGGGCGTCCAGGTCGCTATCAAACCGGCTGGTGGTGGCATTTGCCATGGTGGCCTCCTGATCGGCTGCAACTGTCAAACGGTCCAACGTTCGATCAGAGCAAAGAGTTCCCGCGGGGTCGCCTTCTCACACCCTCTGAAGTGCAGGAATGCGACGGAGCCCTGAGAATGTCCTGAGAAACGACCGCGCAGGCGGTCAGTGGGAACCGCGGTCGGCGCCACCGGCCGGATGCGGTTGCGCCGCGGGGATCCCGGTTTCCAGCGCGCGATGTTCGGCGCGCGGGAACAGCTGATTGCGCCGAGGGGTGTCATTGAAGCGACGCGGTTCCTCGGCTTTGCGCGGCGGGCGATCGTTGGCGATCAGGACCGCGATCCAGGGCAGCGGCAGTGACACGGCGATGATCGCCAGTGAGATCAGTCCGTTGTGCCACAACCCGTAGGCCACGGCCGCCAGGATCAGCGCGGGGATGCGAAAGGACATGATGGTCAAGTACTTCCGCACGCGCTGGCGGTGCTGCTCCTCATAGGGGGTCGACGCGGCGGTGATGAGCACGGGGCGACCTTCGTCGTCGAAACCCAGCTCGCGCTTCATACATCTACTGTTCCACATTCGGCGCTCGATATGCAGGCCGGTTTCGCCCGGCTGCCCGACCGGGCACAATGTCTTCTATGCAGACCCAGACGATCGAGCGCACCGACACCGACGAACGCGCCGACGACGGCACCGATGACGATGCGCCGAAGGTCTTCCACTACGTCAAGAAGGACAAGATCGCCGAGAGTGCGGTCATGGGCACCCACGTCGTCGCGCTGTGCGGCGAGGTGTTTCCGGTGACCCGCGCGGCCAAGCCGGGCTCTCCGGTCTGCCCGGACTGCAAGCGCGTCTACGAGGGCCTCAAGAAGGGCTGACCGGCGCCTGCTCGTCGGGCTGGGGCACCGTTTCGTCCTCGACGTCCTTGTCGCCCAAGGACTTCGCCTTGTGCCGCAACCACCGTCGCACGTGCTCGGCGTGCGGAGTCGGGGCCGGCCACTCCTCTTCGATCGCGGCATTGAGCTCGGCGCCGATCATGATCGCGAAGCCGAGGAAGAACGCGAACAGCAGGAACGCGATCGGCGTCGCCAGCGCGCCGTACGTGTAACCGGTGCTGGTGATCCAGGTCAGGTAGAACCGCAGGCCGGACGTGGCGACCGCGAACACCGTCGTCGCGAGGAGCGCGCCCCACACCAGGCGATGCGTGGGCAGCGGCTTGGGCAGCGACACCCGGTAGAGGATCGTCACCGCCAGCACCAGGGCCAGCGCCAGGGTGGGGTAGTAGCCGTACTGCAGGACGTTGTCCCAGCTGTCCGGCAGGTACGACGAGATCTTGCGGGGACCCAGCGCCACGAACGGCGCCGCGGCGATCACGAACACCAGCATCACCACGTAGAGCCCCAGCGCGAAGAATCGCTGCCGCACCGGATGGCGCAGCGGTGTCTGGTCGTGGGCCTCGACCACCGAGTCGACGAACGCCGAAATGGCCGACGAGCCGGCCCACAGGCTGATCACGAAGCCCAGCGAGACCACCTCGCCGCGCGCGCCCTGCACGATGTCGTGGACGGTCGGCTCGATGATCTCGTTGACGACGTTCTTCGAGAAGAAGCTGTTGGCGAAGTTGATCAGCTGGTTCTCGATGGTGGGCAGCGTGTCCGGGCCGAACAGCGGAGCGATGTAGGCGAGGCTGCCCAGCATCCCCAGCAGCAACGGGGGAAGCGACAGCACCGACCAGAAACCCGCCTGGGCCGACTCGGAGAAAATCGAGTCGTCCCAACTCTTGGACAATGTCCGTTTGGAGATCCGCCATATGTGATGGCGAGACGGCTTGGCGGCTTGGTCAGTCATGACCAGTCCAGCATTCCTGACGACAGCGGTCCTGCCCAGCGACGCGGCCGTGAGTTGCGGCTAGGCCTCCGACGCGGAGACTTGGATCACCGCGGCCAGCTCGATGAGCTTGGCCTGGTGCTCGTTCGCGTGGTGCTGGCAGAACAGGAGTTCGGCGCCAGAGGGGAGCTTCGCGCGGACCCGGGCAGCCGCACCACAGCGGTCGCAGCGATCAGCCTTGGTCAATTCCGGACTGGTCAGGGTCGCGTTCATTTGGGCTCCTCCGTAAGGTGCTCAGCGCTTCGGTGATTCGGTGCCACCGTCACGTATCTCCACTGTCTCAGACGTTCTGTGTTTCGGCCTTGTTCCCCGGGGGTTTAACGCTGTGTCGTGTCTCACGCCCTGTCGTGTTGCGGGTGGTGCAGTGTGGTCGTATGTACCCGATTCCGGAATTCTTACTCCACCTGTGCGGACAGCGGGACTGGCTCGCCGCCAAGGCCGTCGGCGAACTTTGCCCCGCGTCGCTGAGCGAAGTCGGGTTCATCCACCTGTCGACGCGTGAGCAGGTGCACCTGCCCGCCAACCGGCTCTACGCCGGCCGCACCGACCTGGTACTCCTGCACATCGACCCGCATGGACTCGACGCGCCCGTGCGATGGGAACCCGGAGTGCCAACGGATCCCACGTCGATGAGGTTCCCGCACCTCTACGGCCGGCTGCCCACGGACGCCGTGACGAACGTCACCCCGTACGAGCCAGGACCGGACGGCCGGTTTCAGCCGTTCGAGGCCTCGACGTAAGCGTCAGCCTCGATCTCGACCAGCAGACCCGGCTCGATGAGGGCGGCGACCGCGACCATGGTGGCGGCCGGGCGGATCGCGCCGAAGAACTCCGCGTGGACGGCGCCCACCTCCCGCCAGCGGGAGATGTCGGTGACGAAGATCCGGGTGCGGATCACATCGGATAGTCCCGCCCCCAGCTCGGACAGCGCTTTCTCGATGCGCTGCAACGCATTTCGGGTCTGCTCGGCGATGTCCGCGCCCTCCGCCGTAGTGCCGGAGACGGCGATGAACGGCCCGGTGCGCACCGCTCGTGAGTACCCGACCTCGGGCTCGTAGACGGAGTCAGAGGACAGCTTCACCCGATCGGCCACGCCGGTCAGCGTAAGGCGGTGCGGCCTGCCCGCGCACCTGAGTTTCGCGCATGGTGACTGCTGTTCAGCCGGCGCCGCCCGTGCCACCCCCGCCGCCCGAGCCGCCCTTCCCGCCGACGCCGCCGGATTGGGATTGGCCCGTGCCACCGGTACCCCCGGTGCCGCCCGGGTTGGCCCCGTTGGCGCCGGAACCGCCTTGGCCGCCTGCGCCACCAGACCCACCGGCACCGCCGGTGTTCGTCTGGCCGTTTTCGGCGTTACCGCCGAAGCCGCCCGTGCCGCCGGCACCGCCGCGCCCGCCGGACTTCACGGTTCCCAGACCGCCGGCGCCGCCCCCGCCCCCGGTGCCGCCGGCACCGGCGGTGTTGGTCTGTCCGAAGTCGAAGTTCACGCCGCCGAAGCCGCCGGTGCCGCCCGTCCCTCCGGCGCCACCGGTGGCGCCGGTGCCACCCTGGCCGCCGGTGCCGCCGGCTCCGCCCGCGCCGCCGTCGAAGCCGTTGCCGCCGGGACCGCCCGTGCCGCCGTAACCGCCGTTTCCGCCGGCGCCACCGGTCTGGGTGCCGGTGCCGCCCTGACCGCCATTGCCCGCAGGTCCGCCGTTGCCCTCGGAGGCCAGGCCGCCCGCGCCACCGGTGCCACCTGCGCCGCCCGTGCCGCCGCTGCCGCCCTGACCGCCATTGCCGCCGTCGCCGCCGGTTTCGCCGACGCCACCGGCCCCGCCGGTGCCGCCCGTGCCGCCGAGTTGGCCGCCGTTGCCGCCGTTGCCGCCGTTTCCGCCGGCACCGGCGAATTGCGTCGTGAAGGTGCCGCCACCGGCGCCGCCGGTCCCGCCGTCGCCGCCGCTGCCGGTGGAGCCGTCAAGGCCGAACAGGCCGAAGAATCCTCCTCGTCCGCCTGCTCCGCCGTCTCCGCCATTGCCACCCTGGCCGCCGCTGCCGCCGAATGTCGGGGAGTCGGAAGCTCCGTTTCCGCCGCCTCCACCTACGCCGCCGGCGCCGCCGTCGCCGCCGCGGCCGAAGAAGAAGCCGCCCGCGCCGCCGCTGCCGCCGTTGCCGCCGTGCCCGCCGTCGTCCCCGGGAAGTGTGGCTGAGGTGCCGGTGACACCGGCTCCGCCGTTCCCGCCGCGGCCGAAGAACAGGCCGCCCGCGCCGCCGTTGCCGCCGTCCAGGCCGTTACCGCCGTTGCCGAACAGCAGTCCGGCGTTGCCGCCGTTGCAGGCGCTGCCGACACAACCGGGCTGGGCGTCGGCGCCATTGCCGATGAAGATGCCGATGATCGGAACGTCGCGCACGGAGACATCGCTGACGGCAGCGACCAGCGCGGTAGGGGAGGCGGCCGATGAACTGGCCCGCACCGGGCCGCTCGCGCTACATCCCGTGCTGGTCATCAAGCACTGCAGACCGCTGGGCGAGGATGCCTCGGCGGGTGCCGCCGAAGCGGTGCCTGCGGTGGCCAAGAGCAGACCCGCACTCGCGAATGCTGTTCCGGCGGCGAGCGATACGGTCGCCATCAGAGTTGGGGAGCCGAGTCGGCAAGCACTGGGTATAGACATGGCAACCCTTCGGCCGGGGAGCTCCGGGTGAGCTGATCAGCCCGATCATGGCACGGCAGCAACGACGACAGGCCCATATTTGCGATCGGCAGAAGATCGGATGGCGCCGGGTCAGAGTCGCTACGCGCGACGCGTGCTCAGCCGTAGAGCCGCAGCGATTGCGCGACGGCGGTGGCCACCTCACCGCGCAGGGCCGAGATCGGCGCGCTGCCGCGGGTGTGGACGGCGTTGGACAGCAGAACCACGTAGGTATCCGAGGGTGGGTCCAGCCACAGTGAGGTGCCGGTGAACCCGGTGTGGCCGAAGCTTCCGATGGGGAACAGCGCACCACGGGTGGTGGACTGGCCGGTGTCGATGTCCCAGCCGAAGCCGCGGAGGTTCTGTCCACGGATCGCGGGATAACGCTCGGCCAGCAGGGGGTTGGCGGGATCGCGGCCCTGCGCGGCGGCAGCGTTGGCTGCGTCGAGCTGGCCCGCGCCGTGCCCGGGCTGTTGCGGAGAAGTCATCAGGGCAAGGGTGGACTGCTGAAGTGGAAAGGCACTGGGCCGGCCCGCGAGCCTGTCGAGCAGGGCCTGGGCGAAGATGCTGACATCCGAGGCGGTCGAGAACAGCCCGGCATGCCCGGCGACCCCGCCCATCCGGCGTGCCGTCGTGTCGTGCACCGTGCCGCGCAGCAGGTGGCCGAAATCGGGGTTGCGGCTCTGCTCGCCGGGGTTCTCCTCATCCCATGCGGTGGGTGCGATGCGGGGTAGCAGGCTCGTATCCCATTGCCCAGCAGTGCATTCGGTTGATTCGGTAGGTGACCAGTGGACCGCCGCGCCCGTGACCGCGTGCGCACCGCACGCTTTGGCCACCGGCAGGTAGCGGGTTTCGGTCATGCCCAGCGGCGCGAACACTTCTCGTTCGACGTAGACGTCTTCCCGCTCGCCGGTGACCTGTTCGATCAGCGCGCCGAGCAGGATGAAGTTGATGTCGGAGTAGCGGAACTGCTCTCCAGGAGCAGATTCCAGCGGCGTGGTGAGCGCCCGGCGGAAGCCCTCGGTGCGGTCCGGGGCGGCCAATCCCCACGGATCTTTGAGTTCGACGTCGCCCGTTTCGCCCGAGGTGTGGGTGAGCAACATCCGCACGGTCACCTCGGCGCGCCTGGGATCGTTCGCGGTGTTGAAACCCGGCAGATAGTCCTGCACGGGGTCGTCGAGACGCACGCGGCCTTGTTCGAAGAGCTGCATCACCACGGTCGCGGTGGCCATCGGTTTCGTCAGCGATGCCAGGTCGAAGATCGTGTCCTCGGTCATCGGTTCGGCCGGCGCGGGCAATCCGTCGAGGCCCCGCTCGCCGGCGAGCTTGCGAACCCCGAAGGCCCTGCGGAAGACGACCGTGCCGCTGTGACCGACGACCACCACCGCGCCGGGGAGACGGTTCGCGGCGATGGCGTCGGTCATGATCTTCGACACCGCGGCGATGTCCGGTGTCGGCGGGCCGACCGGCCGGACCGGTGCAGTCGGTACCGGCACCACGCGGACCTGCTCACCAACCGAGGCGTTCGGCCCGGCGTCGTGGGAGCACGCTGCGACCAGAGTCAGCACCACGCAACCGGCAGCTCGTGCTGCCGACTGAAAGCGGCGGGGGCGCGCCTGAATTGGTTCGGCTCAGTCCAGGTAGTCGCGCAGCACCTGCGAGCGGCTGGGGTGACGCAGCTTGCTCATGGTCTTCGACTCGATCTGGCGGATGCGCTCGCGGGTGACCCCGTAGACCTGTCCGATCTCGTCGAGGGTGCGGGGCTGGCCGTCGGTCAGGCCGAACCGCAACCGCACGACGCCGGCCTCGCGCTCGGAGAGCGTCTCGAGTACGGACTGCAGCTGATCCTGCAGCAGGGTGAACGAGACGGCGTCGACGGCCACGACGGCCTCGGAGTCCTCGATGAAGTCGCCGAGCTGGCTGTCGCCCTCGTCGCCGATGGTCTGGTCCAGCGAGATCGGCTCACGCGCGTACTGCTGGATCTCCAGCACCTTCTCCGGCGTGATGTCCATCTCCTTGGCCAGCTCTTCGGGAGTGGGCTCGCGGCCCAGGTCCTGAAGAAGCTCGCGCTGGATGCGGCCGAGCTTGTTGATGACCTCGACCATGTGCACCGGAATACGGATGGTGCGGGCCTGGTCGGCCATCGCGCGGGTGATCGCCTGGCGGATCCACCAGGTGGCGTACGTGGAGAACTTGTAGCCCTTGGTGTAGTCGAACTTCTCCACCGCGCGGATCAGACCCAGGTTGCCTTCCTGGATGAGGTCCAGGAAGGCCATGCCGCGGCCGGTGTAGCGCTTGGCCAGCGACACCACCAGACGCAGGTTGGCTTCCAGCAGATGGTTTTTCGCGCGGTCGCCGTCGCGGCAGATCCACTGCATGTCGCGGCGCTGCTGCACCGGCAGCTTCTCGCCCTTGTCGGTCTTCTCCGCCATCAGCTGCGTGGCGTAGAGGCCGGCCTCGATCCGCTTGGCGAGCTCGACCTCCTCCTCGGCGTTGAGCAGCGCGACCTTGCCGATCTGCTTGAGGTAGGCGCGAACCGAGTCGGCCGATGCCGTCAGCTCGGCGTCCTTGCGGGCCTGCCGCAATGCCTCGGACTCTTCTTCGTCCCAGACGAAGTCACCGGAGGCCTTGTCCTTCTCCGACGGCTCGGAGATCTCCTCGTCGTCGGCGGCCTCGCCCTCGGCCGCGGGAGCCTTCTTCGGGGCGGCGGCTTGCTCGCCGCCCTCGGCCTCGGCGTCCTCGGTGTCGTCTTCGGTGTCGTCGTCGGATTCGTCGGCGACGTCCTCGAGATCGTCGAGTTCCAGGTCGTCGTCGGCTACGTCGATGTCGGCGTCGTCGAGATCGCCGTCGAGTTCGTCATCGCCACCGAGCTCGGCATCGCCCTCGGCGGCACCGTCCTCGGCGCTGTCCTTCTTGCGGCCGCGAGCGGCGGGCGCCTTCTTCGCGGGGGCCTTGGCGGCGCGGGCCTTGGCCGGGGCGGCCGTCTCATCGATGACATCGGACTCGCCGGCCTCGGCGGCGCGCGGCGCGGCCTTGGCGGCACGCTTGGCAGGCGCGGAACCGTTGGCGGCCTTGGCCGCAGGCTTCTTCGCGGGAGTCTTGGTGGCGGTGCGCTTCACCGGCTCTTCGGTTGCCGGGCTTGCTTTGGTCGCTGCCACGTACACCCTTTCGGTCGTGCTGGCTTTCGGTGGGCGCGGGGGCTCCACCGAATGCGTCGGCTATGAGGACTGTTGGCGTGGATCTCGTTTGCGGATACTCGCCGCTATCCGGTAGGCGGCCGCCGTCGACCATTGTAACGACAGTGCGAGCATCTACCGCGCGAGCGGCGAAAAATCAGCGTGTGACGTCGGCTTGAGCCGCCATCGCCGCGCCGACGATGCCCGCCTCGTTCAGCAATTCCGCGGCGACCACCGGAGTGCGGTTTTTCAGTAGCGGAATCCACTTGTCGGCCTTGCGGCTGATGCCGCCGCCGGCGATGAACAGGTCCGGCCAGATCGCATTCTCGATGCTGACCAGCACTTTCGTGACTTCCTCGCTCCACCGCTCGTAGCTCCAGTCCTTGCGCTCCTTCACCGAGGAGGCGGCGCGGTGCTCGGCCTCTTTGCCGCCCACCTCGAGGTGGCCGAACTCGGTGTTGGGCAGCAATTGGCCGTTGTGAATCACGGCCGAGCCGATTCCGGTGCCGAACGTCAGCAGCACGACAACGCCGCTCTTGTTGCGTCCGGCGCCGTGACGCTGCTCGGCCAGGCCGGCGGCGTCGGCGTCGTTGAGGACGGTGACATGCTGGCCGCCGAGCGCGCCGCTGATGATCTCGGCGGCGTTGGTGCCGATCCAGCCCTTGTCGACGTTGGCAGCGGTCTGCACGACGCCGTTGACCACCACGCCCGGATACGTGACGCCCAGGGGGCCGGTCCAGTCGAAGTGCCGCACCACCTCGGCGACGGTCTTGGCGACGGCGTCGGGCGTCGACGGCTGGGGTGTGAGCAATTTGAAGCGATCCCCGATGAGCTGCCCGGTGTCCAGGTCGACGATGCCGCCCTTGACCCCGCTGCCGCCCACGTCGACCCCGAAGCCGCGATTCTGTCCAGGGCTGGGGGACTCGGTCTCTGGCATGGGCTGCTCCTCGGCGAGGCGGGCGTTCTGCGCGATTGCCCACACTAGTGGCTGCGCGCCCCTCTGTGCTGCGATAGGCCGGTGACCGACAACCGGCCTGAGCAATTACGGACGGTGGCCGAGCAGTTGGCCGCCGAAGCCGCCGCATTCGTCCGCCGCCGGCGGGCGGAGATCCTTACCGACGGGCGCGACGCCGTCGGCAAGGATTCTGTTCAATCCAAGAGCACGCCGACCGATCCGGTGACCATCGTGGACACCGAAACCGAACTGCTGCTGCGGGATCGGCTGGCCGTACTGCGGCCCGACGACGTGATCCTCGGCGAGGAGGGTGGCGGTCCGGCGGGCGGGAACGACGCGGGTGTCTGCTGGGTGATCGACCCGATCGACGGCACGGTCAACTTCGTCTACGGCATTCCGGCATACGGGATTTCGATCGGCGCGCAGATCGGCGGTGAGTCGGTGGCCGGTGCGGTGGTCGATGTGGTCAGCGGCGACGTGTACTCGGCCGCGACGGGTCAGGGCGCGCAGGTGCACAGCGACGGGCAGCGCCGGCCGCTGCGTTGCAGCGCGGTGACCGAGCTGTCGATGGCGTTGGTGGGCACCGGATTCGGCTACGCGCCGCAGCGGCGCGCCGAACAGTCGCAGATCCTGGCCCGGCTGCTGCCGCAGATCCGGGACATCCGGCGGATCGGCTCGGCCTCGCTGGATCTGTGCCTGGTGGCCGCGGGGCGCCTCGACGCGCATTACGAGCACGGTCTGCACATCTGGGACTGGGCGGCCGGGGCGCTGATCGCGACCGAGGCGGGCGCGCGCGTGGTGCTGCCCTCGGCCGACGAGGAGGGGGCACTGCTGGTGGCCGCCGCGCCGGGCGTCGCGGCCGCGCTCACCGACGCGCTGGATCGGGCCGGGGGATTGCGGTCGCTCTAGCAGGTGCCGTTGTGGATCTTGGTCACCAGCGCCGAGTCGGCGGGCTCGGTGGCGTCCGGGCGCAGGCCGGCCAGGACGGCGTCGATGTCGTCGCTGTGGGCCAGCGTGGTGAAGTCGGTGCCGATCGACAGGTCCACCGAATCGTCCTTGCGATCGTCCTGGAACAGCTCCACGCACGGCGCCACCAGCCAGACGGCCGCGGCGCCTGCCTTCCCGCTCGAGCCGAACCGGATCTGGCCCTGACAGGTCAGCCGGGTGGCTGCGTAGATCGGATCGTTGGCAGCGGTGGGCTGGGCGAAGCCGAGATCCCGCAGTGCGCCTGCGACCTCACCGGCCTGCCCGCCCTGGCCGCTGGCGTTGAGCACCCGGATCTTGGTGTCGACGAGCTTGGCCGGCGCCACATCGAGCATCGAGGCGTGCGACACCTGCTCGCCGAGCGTGGGAGCGCCCGGATCGGCGGCCGGCGGCGGTGGGTTGCAGGCCGCGGCTTCCCGCACGTCGACCGGGCGGGTGAGCACGAATCCCCAGACCACGGCGGTGATCGCGAACATCACGCCGAGGGCGATGAGTCCGGGCAGGTAGTTGCGCCGACGGAACGGACGACCGTGCTTGTCGAAGGCCGTGCCCTCCGTGATTTGAGCGACCACGGATGCACTCTAGAGCCACCCGCTGGGTGTCTGTGGAACACGCCCGTTGAACCAGATCAATCTGTGTGACGTAAATCACACGTGGATCTGGGTGATCTGGGCACGAATCGTTTGGCGGATCCGTTCGACGCTGATACAAAGCCATGCTGAGGTTTGGAGGGGACAAGAATGGCTACCGATTACGACGCCCCACGGCGCACTGAGACCGATGAGGTGTCCGAGGACTCGCTCGAGGAACTGAAGGCACGGCGCAATGAGGCGCAGTCCGCGGTGGTCGATGTCGACGAAACTGATTCCGCAGAGAATTTCGAGCTGCCCGGCGCCGATTTGTCCGGCGAGGAGCTCTCGGTGCGGGTGGTCCCGAAACAGGCCGACGAGTTCACCTGCTCGAGTTGCTTCCTGGTACACCACCGCAGCCGGCTGGCCAGCGACAAGAACGGCGTGATGATCTGCACGGACTGCGCCGCGTAGCGGTCAGCTCCTCAGCGCGGACAGCACCCGATCGGGGTGGCGCGCGCTGACCAGCCAGTACGGCGTCGGGTCGTCGGGATCGTCGAGGACGATCAGGACCAGCGGGCCCACCCAGCCCCGGTGCAGGACGTAGGCGGCCGGATCGAGCTGGCGGCCCAGTGCCGCCGATTTCGCGGTGCGGGGGATCTCTGCCGACCGTGACACCACCGACGTCGGCAGATGTGCCTGACCGGCCCACAGCTCGACCTCGGCGCCGTCGGTCACGACCCGCACCTCGGTGCGGCTCAGCCACAGCAACACGCCCACCGCGACGGCGCCGAGCAGGCTGTAGGGCAGCCAGATGGGCAGGGTGCGCACACCCATGGTGACTTCCTTGGCGATGAGCGCCGCCAGCCCCAGGCCGAGCGGCCACCACCACCACGGCACCCAGAGCCGCTCGCGGTACCGCACGGTTTGCGAGGTCACACGCGAACCAGACACGCGGCCAAGGGTAGTCTGTGGCATCGTGCCGACCAGTCTCGCGGTGGTTCGCCTAGACCGCGATCTCCCGATGCCCAGCCGCGCCCATGACGGTGATGCGGGCGTGGATTTGTTCAGTGCGCAAGACGTCGACCTGGCGCCGGGCCATCGTGCGCTGGTGGGCACCGGAATCGCCGTGGCGATCCCGCACGGCATGGTCGGTCTGGTCCACCCCCGCTCCGGTTTGGCTGCGCGCGTGGGACTTTCGATCGTCAACAGCCCCGGCACGATCGACGCCGGCTATCGCGGCGAAGTGAAAGTGTCGTTGATCAACCTCGACCCCACCACGCCGATCACCATTCGGCGCGGTGACCGCATCGCCCAATTGCTGGTCCAGCGGGTCGAACTCCCAGAGCTGGTCGAGGTGGCCTCGTTCGACGAGGCCGGACTGGCTGACACCACCCGTGGCGAGGGCGGCTACGGATCCTCCGGCGGACATGCGAGTTTGTGATGGCATTCGGCAGACGTAAGAACGAACCGCAGACCCCTGCGGACGAGACTCCCAAGGACTCAGAAGCTGCTGAGGCCCCAGCGGTGACCGAAGCCGACGAGGCGGACGACATCGACGATGTTGCCGAGTTCGAGGGCGGCCCTTTCGATGTCGAGGATTTCGACAACCCCGACGACGCCCTCGAGGCTCGCCTCGACCTCGGCTCGGTGCTCGTGCCGATGCCCGCGGCCGGCCAGATTCAGGTGGAGCTCAACGAGGTCGGCGTCCCCAGCGCGGTGTGGGTGGTCACGCCCAACGGGCGATTCACGATCGCGGCCTACGCCGCGCCGAAGTCGCCGGGCCTGTGGCGGGAAGTGGCCTCCGAGCTGGCCGACTCGCTGCGCAAGGACAACGCCCAGGTGTCCATCCAGTCCGGTCCCTGGGGGCGTGAGGTCGTCGGTACCGGCGCCGGTGTGGTGCGCTTCATCGGGGTCGACGGCTACCGCTGGATGATCCGCTGCGTGGTCAACGGTGCCCCCGAAGCCATGGACAACCTCGTCGCCGAAGCGCGAGAAGCGTTGGGCGACACCGTCGTACGGCGAGGTGATACACCGCTGCCGGTGCGCACTCCGTTGCCGGTGCAGTTGCCCGAGCCGATGCTGGAGCAGCTGCGTCAGGCCGCCGCACAGCAGGCGCAGATGGTCGCCGCGCAGCAGGCGCTGGTGCAGGAGCAGCAGGCCCAGGGCCAGCCGCCGACCGAGCGGCGCAGCGCGTCGGGCTCGGCCATGCAGCAGCTGCGCAGCACCAGCACCGGCGGTTAGGTATCCGCCTCCTCCAAAGCGGCCAGGCACGCTGCCCCCAGCACCGACGGGTCGGGACCGAAGTCGTCGAGGCTGACCGTCCGCAGCGCCGCGCGCGGCGCCGCCGACACCCACTCCAGCGCGACTTCGAGCGGATGGATCGGATCGTCGGATGCCCCCACCACGCCCATCGGCACGCTGAGACGTTCCAATTCGGTGATGCTGGGTGCGACGTAGCCGGCCGCTTCCTCCATCGCGTCGGGCAGTTCGGGCCACTGGCCGAGCCAGCTGCGGGTGAGCTCGTCGGCCAGCCAGGCCGGGCTGGACGCCTGCATCTGCGCCGTCGTGGCGACCAGACCGGCGGTCCGCAACTGGTGTGCGGTGTGCCGGGCCGACAGTGCGGCCGGAGCCGACGGTGCCGCACCGGTCCACGCCGGCAGCGCGGCCAGCACCGCCACCGCGCGGCTCGGATGGGCCAGCGCCCACGCGGTCGTCACCGCCGCCCCGATGGATACGCCGCCGACGATGATCGGGCCCTGACGAGCGGCGTTGTCGAGGGCTTCGAGGTAGCTGGCGACCAGCCGGGCCGGCTGCGGCGGCGGTGTCGTCACGACCGCGCCGACACCGTGCAGCGGTCCGGCGAACGCCCGGTAGACGTAGTCGTCGTCGGAGCCGGTACCGGCCAGCAGTACCGCGGTGGTGCCGCGGAATGTGATCGTCATCTCATGATCTTCCCTGTGACGTATCAGCAAGGGCCGCCGCGGGTATGCCACGTGGCATTCGGGAACCAACAGGTCTAGCGTTGCGTTGGCATTGTGATCCGCTGAAGTATCAGGAGAGGCCATGGCTACGGCCGAAAGTTTTGTCCGCCGTCTCACCCGTCGGTTGACGGAGGATCCTGAGCAGCGCGATGTCGAGGAACTCACCGACGAAGCCGCCGGCACCGGAGCGCAGCGAGCAATCGATTGCCAGCGCGGCCAGGAAGTCACCATGGTGGGCACCCTGCGCAGTGTCGAGACCAATGCCAAAGGCTGCGCCGGGGGCGTACGTGCCGAACTGTTCGACGGCACCGACACCGTGACGCTCGTCTGGTTGGGGCAGCGCCGGATCCCGGGCATCGAATCGGGACGCGCCCTGCGAGTACGCGGGAGGCTGGGCACGCTGGAGAACGGCACCAAGGCCATCTACAACCCGCATTACGAGATCCAGACTTGAGCCTTCCCGTCGAAGACAGCGATCGCTCCCAAGATTCCGTCGAGGCGACCCCTGAGAAGACGCCCGCCCAGGCGCTGCTGGCCCAAATGGGTGGCATCAGCGGCCTGATCTACTCCGCACTGCCCGTCGCGGTGCTGGTCCCCGTCAACTCCGCCTTCGGCCTGATGCCCGCCATCTACGCCGCACTCGGCGTCGCCGCCCTGATCCTGGTGTGGCGCCTGATCCGCCGCGACTCCGTCCAGCCCGCCATTTCGGGCTTCATCGGAGTCGGCATCAGCGCACTGATCGCATGGATCGTCGGCGCCTCGAAAGGCTATTTCCTGCTTGGCATCTGGTCATCACTGATCTGGGCGGCGGTCTTCGCGGTCTCGGTGCTGATCCGCAGGCCGGTGGTGGGCTACGCCTGGAGCTGGATCCAGAGCCACGACCGCAGCTGGCGCAGCAGCCGCCGCGCCGTGCTGGCCTTCGACATCGCGACCCTGACCTGGGTGCTGGTGTTCGCGTCGCGGTTCGTCGTGCAGCGCCACCTCTACGACCTCGACCAGACCGGCTGGCTGGGGGTGGCCCGCATCTCGATGGGCTGGCCGCTGACCGCCGTGGCGGCGCTGGTCACCTATTTCGCGATCCGGGTCGCGCAGAAGGCCATCCACGCCGCCCACGCCGAAAGCCACGACGCCGACGTCGCCGGCGACGACTGACGTTTCGTGGCCGGCCGCGACGACCGCCTGCTGGTTGCGGTCGCCGTGCTCGCCTCCTTCGTGGCGTTCCTCGACGGCTCGGTGGTCAACCTCGCCCTGCCGGCCATCCAAGCCGAACTCGGCGGCGGGCTGCTCACCCAGCAGTGGGTTCTCGACGGCTACCTGCTGACGCTGGGCGCGCTGATCCTGGTCGCCGGCGCGATCTCCGACACCTTCGGGCGGCTGCGGGCGCTGCGGGCCGGTTTGGTCCTGTTCGGTCTGGCCTCCCTGCTGTGCGCGCTGGCGCCCAGCGGCGCGATCTTGATCGCGGCGCGCTGCCTGCAGGGCCTGGGCGCCGCCTTCCTGGTCCCCAGCTCGCTGGCGATGCTCAACGCCAGGTTCACCGGAGCCGAACAGTCCCGCGCCATCGGGATCTGGACGGCATGGACCGGAACCGCGTTCGTGATCGGCCCGCTGCTGGGCGGTCTGCTCGTCGAAGGCCTCGGCTGGCGGTGGGTGTTCGCCGTCAACGTGGTGCCGCTGGCCGTCACGCTCGCGCTGAGCACGAAGCTGGCCGACCGCACCGCCGCACGCGGCGGCAGTGTCGACGTGGTCGGCGCGGCGCTCACTGCGGTCGGCCTCGGATGCACGGTCTTCGCGGTGATCGAACAACAGCGCCTGGGCTGGACCAACCCGGCGATCCTTGCCGGTCTCGTCGTCGGTCCGGCCTGTCTGATCGCGTTCGTCTGGTGGGAACGCCACGCCCGGGCGCCGATGGTGCCGTCGGGCATCTTCGCCGCCCGTAACTTCGCCGTCGGCAACCTCGCCACCGTGTTCCTCTACGCGGGTGTCTCGCTGGGCCAGGTGCTCCTCGCGCTGTTCCTGCAGGAGCCCGGACGACTGTCGCCGGCGCAGGCCGGACTCGCGACGCTGCCGGTGCCGATCCTGTCGCTGCTTCTGGCCGCTCGCTTCGGCGAGCTGGCGGGCCGCCACGGCCCCCGCCGCTTCATGGCCGCGGGACCGTTGATCGCTGCGGCGGGTTTCGTGCTGATGGCGGTGACGACCGGCAACGTCTGGGTACAGACGCTGCCGGGCCTGGTGCTGTTCGGCATCGGATTGGCCGTGACGGTGTCGCCGTTGACCGCCGCGATTCTGGCGGCGGTTCAGCCCGTGCACAGTGGGATCGGGTCGGCGATCAACAATGCGGTGGCCCGGGTTTCGGGCCTGATCGCGATCGCCTTCACCGCGGTAATCGTCGGTGGCGCAATCGATCTGGATGGATTTCGGCGTGGGGTGATCGCCACCGCGGTATTGCTCGTGATCGCCGCCGTGGTGTCGGCGGTCGGGATCAACGATCGGGTGCCGGATCTGTCCGCGCCCTCGCAGGCCGCCGTCGCGGCCTGTCAGGACCGGGACGGGCCGCCGCCGGCCACGCGCTAGCCGGTCGAGGCCTTCAGGACGGTATTGCGCAGCTCGTCTTCCACCTCGGGCGCTGCGACGAACAACAGCTCGTCACCGCCCTCCAGCGGTTCGTCGGCCTCGGGCACGATCACCCGGGGACCGCGCAGGATCGTCACCAGCGTGGCGTCCCGCGGCAGGATCAGCTTGCGCACCGGCCGTCCGCCCCACGGGGTGTCGTCGGGCAGGGTGATTTCGACGAGGTTGGCGTGGCCCTGCCGGAACTGCATCAGCCGCACCAGATCGCCCACCGCGACGGCCTCCTCCACGAGCGAGGCCAGCATCCGTGGCGTGGACACCGCGACGTCCACCCCCCACGAGTCGTCGAACAGCCACTCGTTGCGGGGATCGTTGACCCGGGCCACCACGCGCGAGACCGCGAACTCCGTCTTGGCCAGTAGGGACAGCACCACGTTGGCCTTGTCGTCACCGGTGGCGGCGACGACGACGTCGAAATCGTGCAGGTGCACCGACTCCAGCAGACTGATCTCGCAGGCGTCGCCGAGGCGCCAGTGCGCGGCCGGGATCGCATCGATGTCGAGATGTTCGGCGTTGCGCTCGATGAGCGTCACCTCGTGCTCGCTCTCGAGCAGTTCGCGGGCAATCGACCGGCCGACTGCGCCGGCCCCGGCGATCGCCACCTTGAGCCGTTTGTCGCCCATCAGTGCCCCTCTCCGACGTCCGGGCCCGGCGGCAGCGCGGCGATCGCCAGCGCTTCGGCGGCGCGCCCGGACACCGCCGCGACGTAGACCTGGTCGCCGGCCTGGACGACGGTTTTCGGCTCGGGCAGGATCCCGGTGCCGAACCGGATCACGAAGGCCACTCGCGCGCCGGTGGCTTCCTCCAGGGACGTGAGCCGGTGCCCGACCCAGCCTTCGTGCAGCGTCACCTCGGCGACGGCCATCGTGCCGGTCGGATCACGCCACTTGGCGGTCTCGTTGTCCCGGACGAGGGCGTTCAGCAGCCGGTCGGTGGTCCAGGGCACGGTCGCCACCGTGGGGATCCCGAGGCGTTCGTAGACGGCGGCCCGCTTGGCGTCATAGATCCGGGCGACCACCCGCTGCACCCCGAACGTCTCGCGGGCCACCCGCGCGGAGATGATGTTCGAGTTGTCGCCCGACGACACCGCGGCGAACGCATCGGTGTCCTGGATTCCCGCACGCAGCAGCACTTCTCGGTCGAACCCCATGCCGAGCACCCGCTCACCGGAGAAGTCCGGCGAGAGCCGGTGAAACGCCGTCGCATCCCGATCGATGACGGCCACCTCGTGGCCGATCCGGGACAGAGCATCGGCCAGTGACGCGCCCACACGGCCGCATCCCATCACCACTACCCGCACCTGGCGTCCTCTCGACTTCGTCGTGCGCCGACCCGACCGTATGGGGAACGCTACAGCCAAACCGCCATGGGCCTACTCTTGGCA
This sequence comes from Mycobacterium sp. BK086, assembly GCA_004362315.1. Lineage (GTDB taxonomy): Bacteria > Actinomycetota > Actinomycetes > Mycobacteriales > Mycobacteriaceae > Mycobacterium. Next base: position 613,469 of record SNWL01000003.1, on the reverse strand, counting down.
CTCGTGTCTAAGCTTTCGACCGCCGCCCGTCGGCTGGTCCTGGGGCAGCCGTTCCGCAGCGACAAGCTGAGCCACACGCTGCTGCCCAAGCGCATTGCCCTGCCGGTCTTCGCCTCGGATGCCATGTCATCGGTGGCCTACGCGCCCGAGGAAATCTTCCTGGTGCTCTCGGTGGCGGGTCTGTCCGCGTATGCGATGGCGCCGTGGATCGGGGTGGCGGTCGCGCTGGTCATGCTCGTGGTGGTCGCGTCCTACCGGCAGAACGTGCACGCCTATCCCTCCGGTGGCGGCGACTATGAGGTGGTGACGACCAACCTGGGCCCGACGGCGGGCCTGACGGTGGCCAGCGCCCTGCTGGTCGATTACGTGCTGACGGTCGCGGTCTCGATGGCCTCGGCGATGTCGAACATCGGCTCGGCGGTCCCGTTCATCGCCCAGCACAAGGTGTGGTTCGCGGTCGCCGCGATCGTGATCCTGACGGCGGCCAACCTGCGCGGTATCCGCGAGTCGGGTACCGCGTTCGCGATCCCGACCTATGCCTTCATCATCGGCATGTTCATCATGCTCATCTGGGGCTTCTTCCAGATCTATGTGCTCGGTGACCATCTGCAGGCCGAGTCGGCGAAGTTCGAGATGCATTCCGAGCACGGCGACATCATGGGATTCGCGCTGGTGTTCCTTGTGGCGCGGGCGTTTTCATCGGGTTGTGCGGCGCTCACCGGTGTCGAGGCGATCAGCAACGGGGTGCCCGCGTTCCGTAAACCCAAGTCCAAGAACGCCGCCACCACCCTGCTGCTGCTCGGTTCGATCGCGGTGGCGCTGCTGATCGGCATCATCGTGCTGGCGACCAAGATCGGCGTGAAGATCGCCGAACGGCCGGAAGAACAGCTCGGTGGCGCTCCCGCCAACTACCACCAGAAGACCCTGGTGGCCCAGCTCGCCGACACGGTGTTCGCCGGTTTCCCGCTGGGCCTGTGGCTGATCACCGGCGTCACCGCGCTGATCCTGGTGCTGGCCGCCAACACCGCCTTCAACGGATTCCCGGTGCTGGGCTCGATCCTGGCTCAGGACCGCTACCTGCCGCGCCAGCTGCACACCCGCGGCGACCGGTTGGCCTTCTCCAACGGCATCCTGTTCCTGGCGGCCGCCGCGATCGCATTCGTCGTCGCATTCAACGCCGAAGTCACCGCGCTGATCCAGCTGTACATCGTCGGCGTGTTCGTGTCGTTCACGCTGAGCCAGATCGGCATGGTCCGGCACTGGACGCGCCACCTGCGCACCGAGACCGACCCGCGCGCCCGTCGCCACATGATGCGCTCGCGGGTGATCAACACGATCGGGTTCATCTCCACCGGCGCCGTGCTGATCGTCGTGCTGGTCACCAAGTTCGTCGCCGGCGCCTGGATCGCAATCCTGGCCATGACAAGCCTTTTCGTCTTGATGAAGGCGATCCACAAGCACTACGACACGGTGGCGCGCGAGCTGGCCGAGCAGGAGGCCGAACAGGGTGAGGTGATCCTGCCCAGCCGCAACCACGCCGTCGTGCTGGTCTCGAAACTGCACATGCCGACGCTGCGCGCGCTCTCCTACGCCAGGGCGACCCGGCCCGACGTGCTGGAGGCCATCACCGTCAACGTCGACGACTCCGAGACGCGTCAGCTCGTGCACAAGTGGGAGGACAGTGACATCACTGTCCCGCTGAAAGTCGTTGCCTCCCCGTACCGGGAGGTCACCCGTCCGGTGCTGGACTACGTCAAGCGAATCAGCAAGGAAGCCCCGCGCACGGTGGTGACGGTGTTCATCCCCGAATACGTCGTCGGGCACTGGTGGGAGCAGGTGCTGCACAACCAGAGCGCGTTGCGGCTCAAGGGCCGGTTGCTGTTCATGCCCAACGTCATGGTGACTTCGGTTCCCTGGCAACTCAATTCGTCGGAGCGGGTGCACGAGTTGCAGGCGCAGAACGCCCCCGGCGACGTGCGCCGAGGCTTTTTGGAGTGACTCGATAGTGAGCCAGGGGGATACGGTCGAGCTGGTGCTCACCACCGGCGCGGCCGCCAACGGGGGCAGTTGCGTCGCCCGCCACGAGGGGCGGGTGGTGTTCGTTCGCTATGCGCTGCCCGGCGAAGTGGTGCGGGCCAGGGTTACCGGCGACCGCGGATCCTATTGGCACGCAGAGGCAATCGAGATCCTCGAACCGTCTGCCGACCGGGTGGACTCGCTGTGCGGGATCGCCGGCGTCGGCAAGGCCGGCTGTTGTGATCTGGCCTTCGCCACGCCGGAGGCGGCCCGGGTGCTCAAGGGTCAGGTGGTGGCCAACCAGCTGGCCCGGCTGGGTGACTTCGCCTGGGAGGGACTGGCCGAACCGCTCGGCGACGGCGCGGTGCGAGGCTGGCGCACCCGGGTGCGGCTGGCCGTAGACGGCAACGGCCACGCCGGATTTCATCGCTATCACAGCGCCGAGCTGGTCACCGACCTCAACTGCGGCCAGCTGCGCGACGGTTTGGTCGACGGGCTGGACGGGTCGCGCTGGAAGCCGGGCGATCAGGTGCACGTGGTCGTCGACGACGACAGCACCCGCCACATCGTCTGCAACAACAAACAGCAGCGACGCGGTCACCGAGCCGAGGGGGAATTCGACGCGGTGCAGCGGGTGGGCCGGCGTGCCTGGCAGGTGCCGGTCACCGGTTTCTGGCAGTCGCACCGCGACGCCGCCACGACCTACAGCGCGCTGGTGGCCGGCTGGGCTCAGGACCTCACCGGGTCCACCGCGTGGGATCTCTACGGCGGTGCCGGGTTGTTCGCCGCGGTGCTCGCCGATGCGGTGGGTGAGCGTGGCCGGGTGCTCACGGTCGACACCTCCCGCGCGGCGTCCGGTGCGGCGCGCGCGGCGCTGGCCGATCTGCCCCAGGTCGAGGTGCTCACCGATTCGGTGCGTCGCGCGCTGACCGCGCAGCGCGAGGGCGCCGACATCGCGGTGCTCGACCCGCCGCGCTCGGGTGCCGGGCGCGAGATCATCGATCTGCTCGCCCAGGCCGGCGTGCCACGAGTGATCCATGTGGGCTGTGAGGCCGCGTCCTTCGCGCGCGATATCGGCTTGTATCGCGGGCATGGCTACACCGTCGAGGAGTTGCGGGTGTTCGACTCGTTCCCGCTGACCCACCACGTCGAGTGCGTGGCGCTACTCACGAGGTGAGATGCATCACCGCCGACTAGGCTCAGGCTTCAGGTGTGCCGGGAAGTCTGGTCGGCAATCAGTTTTCCGTGCTCTCGATGCCTGAGGTGAATGTTGGCCGACCGTAAGCCGTTGCTGCAGCGGGCGCTGTTCGCCCGCGGCTCCTGGTCGGAGACCTCACGCGTCTCGGAGATCCTCCGCAAGGAGACCGTCGGCGGGGCGTTGTTGCTGCTGTCCGCGGCGATCGCCTTGGTGTGGGCCAACTCGCCGTGGGCGGCGGCCTATGACCGCTTCGAGGATCTCCACGTCGGAACCGACCGGCTCGGCCTGCACCTGGACCTGAGCCTGGGCGGCTGGGCGGCCGACGGGCTGTTGGCGATCTTCTTCTTCGTCGTCGGACTCGAACTCAAGCGCGAATTCGTGGCCGGCGATCTGCGTGACCCCGGCCGGGCCGCGCTCCCGATCGCCGCGGCGGTGGGTGGCATGGTCGCGCCGGCCGTCATTTTCGTCGCCTTCACCTGGCACGTGGGTGGCGGCGCGAGCCGCGGGTGGGCCATCCCGACCGCCACCGATATCGCGTTCGCGGTCGCCGTGCTGGCCGTCCTCTCCACCCATCTGCCGGGCGCTCTGCGCACGTTCCTGCTCACCCTCGCCGTCGTGGACGACCTGCTCGCGATCACCGTGATAGCGGTGTTCTACACCGACACGATCAACGTCGTCGCGCTGCTGGTCGCGTTGATCCCGCTCACGCTGTTCGCGGTCCTCGTCCAGCGCCGGATCAGTTCCTGGTGGCTGCTCATCCCGCTGGCGGTACTCACCTGGGCGTTCGTCCACGAGTCGGGCGTGCACGCGACGGTGGCCGGGGTGCTGCTCGGTTTCACGGTGCCGGTCGTGCGCAGCGCTGCGGCCGGCGGACCGGAGGCCGGACCCGGGATGGCCGAGCACTTCGAGCACCGGATGCGGCCGTTGTCGGCGGGCTTCGCGGTCCCGGTGTTCGCGTTCTTCGCCGCCGGTGTCACATTCGGCGGCTATCACGGTTTGATCACAGCTCTGACTGATCCGATCGCGATGGGCATCGTCACGGCTCTGGTCGTAGGCAAGACGCTCGGCGTGTTCGGCACCACCTGGACTCTGGCCAAACTGAGCCGCGCCAGCCTGGACTCGGCATTGCGCTGGATCGACGTGTTCGGCATCTCGATATTGGCCGGGATCGGGTTCACCGTATCCCTCCTGATCGGCGAATTGGCCTACGATCCGGGCTCCGAACGGCACGACGTCGTGAAGGTCGCGGTCCTCACGGGAAGTTTGCTGGCCGCTCTGCTGGCGGCGATCGTATTGCGGCTGCGCAACCGCCATTACCGCATGGTGTGGGAGCTGGAGAACCGCGATCTCGACCATGACGGTGTGCCCGACATCTACGAGTCTCATCAGGACTGATCTACGCGGCAGTGCGTAGACTGGCCAAATGCTCGAACAGGTTCGCGGCCCAGCCGATCTGCAGCACCTGTCACAAGCGCAGCTGACCGATCTGGCCGCTGAGATTCGCCAGTTCCTGATCCACAAGGTCGCTGCCACCGGCGGACATCTCGGGCCCAATCTCGGTGTCGTCGAGCTGACGCTGGCGCTGCACCGGGTTTTCGACTCGCCGCACGACCCTATCCTCTTCGACACCGGCCACCAGGCCTACGTCCACAAGATGCTCACCGGTCGCGCTGCCGACTTCGACACGTTGCGTAAGCGTGACGGCCTGTCGGGTTATCCGTCGCGGGCCGAAAGCGAGCACGACTGGGTCGAGTCCAGCCACGCCTCGGCAGCGCTGTCCTACGCCGACGGTCTGGCCAAGGCCTTCGAATTGACCGGCCATCGCAACCGCCACGTGGTGGCGGTGGTCGGCGACGGCGCCCTGACGGGCGGCATGTGCTGGGAGGCGTTGAACAACATCGCCGCCGCCCGCCGCCCGGTCGTGATCGTCGTCAACGACAACGGCCGCTCCTACGCCCCGACCATCGGCGGCCTGGCCGACCACCTGGCCGGCCTGCGCCTGCAGCCGGGCTACGAACGCCTCCTCGAGCGCACCCGGGTCGCGGTGCGCGGTGTGCCGGTCGTCGGCGAACCCGCCTACCAGGCCATGCACAGCGTGAAGGCCGGCATCAAGGATGCGCTGTCTCCGCAGGTGATGTTCACCGACCTCGGCCTGAAGTACGTCGGACCGATCGACGGGCACGACGAGCACGCCGTGGAAACCGCGCTGCGGCACGCCCGCGGCTTCAACGCCCCGGTGATCGTGCACGTGGTCACCCGCAAGGGCATGGGCTATGCGCCGGCCGAGAACGACGAGGCCGAGCAGATGCACTCCTGCGGGCCGATCGATCCCGACACCGGGCTGGCGACCAAGTCCTCGGCCCCGGGCTGGACGTCGGTGTTCTCCGAGTCGCTCATCTCCTATGCCGCCAAGCGGCGCGACATCATCGCGATCACCGCGGCGATGCCCGGCCCGACCGGCCTTTCGGCATTCGGGGAACGTTTCCCGGACCGGTTGTTCGACGTCGGGATCGCCGAGCAGCATGCGATGACGTCGGCCGCCGGGCTCGCGATGGGCGGGCTGCACCCGGTGGTGGCGATCTACTCGACGTTCATCAACCGTGCGTTCGATCAGGTGATGATGGACGTCGCGCTGCACAAGCTGCCGGTCACGATGGTGCTCGACCGGGCCGGGATCACCGGCAACGACGGCGCCAGCCACAACGGTATGTGGGACCTCTCGCTGCTCAACATCGTTCCCGGAATTCGGGTGGCCGCGCCGCGGGACGGCGCCCGGCTGCGCGAGGAGCTGGGTGAGGCGCTCGAGATCAACGACGGTCCGACCGCTATTCGCTTCCCGAAAGGCGAAGTGGGCGAGGATATTCCGGCGGTGGAGCGGGTGTCTGGCATCGACGTCCTGGCGCGCCCGACTGAGGGGCTGGGCAACGACGTGCTGCTGGTGGCGGTGGGATCGTTCGCGTCGATGGCCCTGGCGGTCGCCCAGCGGCTGCGCAATCAGGGGATCGGTGTGACGGTGGTGGATCCCCGCTGGGTGATCCCGGTGCCCGATGCGGTTGTGCCCCTTGCCAAGTCGCACAAGCTGGTGGTGACGATGGAGGACAACGGCGTGCGCGGTGGCGTGGGCTCTATGGTGTCCGCCACGTTGCGCGCCGCCGAGATCGACATCCCGTGCCGCGATATCGCTGTGCCGCAACAGTTCCTGGACCACGCAGGCCGCGGTGAGGTGCTCGAGGACATCGGGCTGACCGAGCAGAACATCGCCCGCCAGGTCACCGGCTGGGTGGCCGCGCTGAACGCGCTCGACGATACGGTCACCGACTCCGCCGACAAGCGGTAACCGCGCTCAGTCCGCCTCGGCCGGTGGGCTCAGTGCCACCGTCAGCGCCGGAACCACCAGCGCGCGTTGCCATTGCCTGGCCCCGCCGTCGCGCAGGACGTTCTCGATCGCGGCGCCGACATCGCCGCTGTCCTGCCAGTCCCAGCACAACCTGCGGATGAGTTCGGGGGAGACCAGGTTCTCGGTCGGCACGTGCACCTGCTCCGAAAGCTCGGAGAGCTTGGCGCGGGCGGCGTCCAATCGGGCCGCGGCCTCCGGCTTGCGCTTGGCCCAGCGTACCGCGGGCGGCGGTCCGTTCTGCGGCTCAGCGGTGTCCGGTGGCTCCGGGTTGGTGCGGGCCGATTCCAGTGCGGCCAGCCAGACGTGCGCGCTGCGGCGCTGCTTGTGCCCGCCGAAGATCGGCAGCTTGGTCAGGTCCTCGACGGTCTTGGGGTCGGCGACCGCGGCGGCGATGATCGCCGAGTCGGGCAGGATCCGCCCCGGCGCGATGTCACGGCGCCGGGCGATCTGATCGCGCACCGTCCACAGCTCCCGAACCGCCGCCAGCGCCTGCCGGTTGCGCACCTTGTGGATCCCGGACGTCCGGCGCCACCGATCACGCCGGGTCGGTGTCGCTTCCGCACACCGGAGATACTCGAATTCCTCTGCGGCCCAGTCGCTTTTGCGTTGCTCACTGAGCACATCGGCGATCGCCTCACGCAGCGCGATCAGCACCTCGACATCCAGGGCGGCGTAGTTCAGCCACGCGTCGGGCAGCGGCCGCTTGGACCAGTCCGCCGCGCCGTGTCCTTTGGCCAGCCCCAACCCCAGCAGGCGCTGCACCATGGCCGCCAGGTTCACCCGCTCGAAGCCGGCCAGCCGGCCGGCGAGCTCGGTGTCGTACAGGGCGGGCGGGCGCATGCCGACCTCGGCCAGACACGGCAGATCCTGGTCGGCGGCATGCAGGATCCACTCGTCTTCGGCCAGCACCTCGGCCACCGGGCGCAGCACGTCGATCGGGCTGTTGCCGTGGTTGACCGGGTCGATCAGCACCGTGCCCGCGCCGGTGCGCCGGATCTGGATCAGATAGGCGCGGTTGGAGTAGCGGAAGCCCGACGCCCGCTCGGCGTCGACCGCGAACGGCCCGGTGCCTTTGGCGAGCTGCTCTGCGGCCCGGGCGATCTCGTCGACGCTGATCGATACCGGCGGCACGCCCTCGGACGGGCACAGCAGGGGAGTCGCCTCGGGGGCGTCGTCAGCTGGGGTGTCGGACACCGCATCGGCGGCGTCATCATCGAGTTCTGGCATATCAGGCGCGGGAGCGTGAACCCAGATCCGTCACTCCCACCGGCGGCAGGCCCGCGGCGTGCTCGAGCACCTCGCAGAACGCCTGGACGTGGGTGTCGAGGGCCATGGTCGTGGCGGTCCACGACGCGCGCATCTCGAGCTGATGGGCGCGCGGCGGACCGGAGATGTCGCCGTAGCGCACGGAGGTGGTGGCCGTGACCGTGCCGCCGAGGGCGGTGACGTGCTCGGCGCGGCTGTCCAGGGCGTCGACCAGCCAGCTCCAGGCCACCTCGGGAAGCAGCGGGTCGACCGCTTCGCTGGAGTCCAGGTCGGCCTGGATGTAGGCGACCAGGCGCATGGTGCCGTCCCAGGCCTCCGAACCGTCGGGATCGTGCAGCAGGATCAGCCGGCCGAATGCGTCGCCCTCGGAGGTCTCCGGGACGATCTCGGTCTCAGCGTGCTTGACCTCCGCGCCCAGCGCATAGCTGTACGGCGCGAGACGTTGAGGTGGGCGGATCGGACCGAGCTCGATCTCCGGCCGTACCTCGGCGGTGTTCATCGCCGCCACCGCCTCGCGGAAAAGCGCCGGTTCCGCAGTGGTCACAGCAATTGACGCTAGCCCTATCGTCGAGGTCGAGGGGGCAGGCGCGCCGATTTGGTGCCGGGGCTCGTGGGACTATGGACGCGATGAGTACCCGTCGCCAGCTGCCCGAGGCGCCTTACCTGGCCGCCGCCACTGGCCGCAAACCCAGCCGTGTGCCCGTGTGGTTCATGCGCCAGGCCGGCCGGTCGCTTCCCGAGTACCGCGAACTGCGGGCCAAGAACACCATGATGGAAGCCTGCTTCGACCCGGAGCTGATCTGCGAGATCACCCTGCAGCCGATCCGCAGGCACGGGGTTGACGCGGCGATCCTGTTCTCCGACATCGTGGTCCCGCTGCGCGGCGCGGGCATCGAACTGGACATCGTCCCCGACGTCGGCCCGGTGATCGATCATCCGATTCGCACCGCCGGCGACGTCGCCGCCATGAAAAGCCTTGACCCTGAGCGGGTCAGCGCGATCTCCGAGGCGGTCGGGCTGCTGGTCGGCGAACTCGGCGAGGTGCCGCTGATCGGTTTCGCCGGTGCGCCGTTCACGCTGGCGTCCTATCTGATCGAGGGTGGCCCCAGCAAACAGCACGAGCGCACCAAGGCGATGATGCTGGCCGACCCGTCGACCTGGCACGCGCTGATGGAGATGCTGGCCGACCTGACCATCGCCTTCCTGAAGGTGCAGCTGGACGCCGGGGTGGACGCCATCCAGGTGTTTGACTCCTGGGCGGGCACGCTCTCGCTGGCCGACTACCGCAGCCATGTGCTGCCGCACAGTGCGCGGGTGTTCGCCGCACTGGCCGACTACCAGGTGCCGATGACGCATTTCGGTGTCGGCACCGCTGAACTGCTCGGCGCGATGGGGGAGGCCGGTGCCACCGTGGTCGGCGTCGACTGGCGGACCTCGCTGGCCGATGCCGCGCTGCGCGTCGGCCCGAATCTGGCTCTGCAGGGCAACCTGGATCCTGTCGTGCTGCTGGCCGGCTGGCCCGCGGTCGAGCGGGCCGCCCGCTCGGTCGTCGACGACGGCAGGCGGGCGGTCGACGCCGGCGCCGCCGGGCACATCTTCAACCTGGGCCACGGGGTGCTGCCCGCGACCGATCCGGCACTGCTGACGGATCTGGTGGGCTTGGTGCACTCCTTGTGACCAGACAGCGGTATTGCGTTGTCGGAGGCGGCATTTCGGGTTTGGTCGCCGCCTACCGGTTACGCATGCTGGTCGGCGAGGACGCCGACATCACGCTGTTCGACCCGGCCGACCGGCTCGGCGGGATCCTGCGCACCGAACGCCTCGGCGGCCAGTCGATGGACGTCGGCGCCGAAGCCTTCGTGGTGCGCCGTCCTGAGGTGCCCGCGCTGCTGGCCGAGCTCGGCCTGGCCGGGCGTCAGATCAGCACCACCGGGGTGCGGCCCACGATCTTCAGCCAGGGCCGTATGCACCCGCTGCCGGCGGACACCGTCAACGGCATTCCGACGTCGGCGGCGTCGGTGACCGGCCTGGTCGACGACGCCACGATCGCCCAGATGGCCGCCGAGCCGAACCGGCCGCTGCGCTGGCAGCCCGGCGCCGACCCGGCCGTCGGCGCGGTCGTGACCGACCGCTTCGGCGGCCAGGTCGTCGCCCGGTCGGTGGACCCGATGCTGTCCGGCGTCTACGCCGGCTCGGCGGCCACCATCGGCATCCGCTCCGCGGCGCCGACGGTGGCCGCCGCCCTGGACGCCGGCGCGCCCAGCCTCACCGACGCGGGCAGGCGCGCGCTCCCGGGCAGCACGCAGGGCCCGGTGTTCGGCGCCATCGAGGGCGGCTATCAGGTACTGCTGGACGAACTGGTGGCCCGCAGCCGGCTGCGGTGGATACCGACCTCGGTCACCCACCTCGCGCCCGATGCCACAGGCTGGAACCTGCGCGACGACGAAGGGCAGCACTGGTACGCCGACGCGGTGGTCATCGCCGTGCCTGCGCCGCGGCTGGCGCCGCTGCTGGCCGAGGTCGCGCCGACAGCCGCCGCGACGGCCGCCCGGATCCCGGTCGCCTCCGCGGCGGTCCTGGCGCTGGCCGTCCCCGGCGGCACCCCGTTGCCACAGCAGTCGGGAGTGCTCGTTGCCAGTGGAGAACGCTTGCACGCCAAGGCAATTACCTTGTCCACCCGCAAGTGGGGGGCGCGCGGTAACGCCGAGCTGCTACGGCTGTCGTTCGGCCGGTTCGGCGACCAGGTGGCGCGCAACACCTCCGACGCCGACCTGCAGGCGTGGGCGGTGGAAGATCTGCAGTCCGTCTTCGGCACAAAAGTGGAGCCCCTCGATTTCCTGGTGCATCGATGGCTGGATGCGATGCCGCAGTACGGCCCTGGCCATCGCGAGCTGACCGCCGGACTGCGAACCGGGTTGCCGCCCACCCTGGCGATCGCGGGCAACTATCTGGACGGCATCGGGGTGCCGGCCTGCGTGGCGGTCGCGGGCCGTGCGGCGGAGCACGTGGCGAAGGCCACCATCCGCCGATAGCGATCGGTGCGCGTGGCACGATGGGTGCCATGGCCAAACTGGACTACGACGAGCTCAACGCCACAATCCGCTACGTGATGTTCTCGGTGTTCGCCGCCGAGCCGGGGGAGCTGGGCTACGACGAGGAATCCCGCGCCGCCGTCGTCGATGAGACCGCCACCTTCCTCAAGCAGCAGGAGGAGAACGGTGTGGTGGTCCGAGGTCTGTACGACGTCGCAGGCCTGCGTGCCGACGCCGATTTCATGATCTGGACGCACGCCGAGCGGATCGAGACGCTTCAGGCCACCTATAGCGACTTCCGGCGCACCACCACCCTTGGCCGGTCGGTCTCACCGGTGTGGAGTGCGGTCGCACTGCACCGGCCCGCCGAGTTCAACAAGAGCCATGTCCCCGCGTTCCTGGCCGGCGAGGAGCCCGGCAATTACGTGTGCGTCTACCCCTTCGTGCGTTCGCTGGATTGGTATCTGCTGCCCGACGACGAGCGCCGCAAGATGCTGGCCGACCACGGGATGGCCGCCCGCGGCTACAAGGACGTCCGGGCCAATACGGTGCCCGCTTTCGCCCTCGGCGACTACGAGTGGATCCTGGCGTTCGAGGCCCCTGAGCTGTACCGGATCGTCGACCTGATGCGAGACCTGCGGGCCACCGAGGCTCGTCGCCACGTCCGCGAGGAGATCCCGTTCTTCACCGGCCCCCGGATCGGGGTCGAGGAACTGGTCGCCAAGCTGCCCTAGCTGCACAAAGACGCCGTCCACTCACCCGAAGTTCGCTACGATTGCGGGGCCGTGATTTCTCGCGCGGCCGGGACGATCGGGAGGCCCGTGTGACTGGGCTCAGCGCGACGCGGACGATGGCCTTGGTCGTCGCTCTGGTGGCATCCGTCGTGCTCGTCGGGGTTTTGCTGGCGCTCGGTGGCGGCGCCGGGGATTCGCTCCTGTCGGTGTTCACCAACACCGACAACGTGATGATCGAGCTGTCCGTAGTCGCAGCGATCGCGGCGGCCCTGACCGCGCAAAGCGGGCGTGGGCGGGTGCGCCTGGCATGGATCATCGTGGCGTTCGGCCTCGTCTGCTTCACCCTCGGCGCCGTGCTGTGGCGCATCTACAAGCTCGTCGGCTACAAACATCCGTATCCCTCGCTGGCTGACCTGGCCTACCTCGTGCTGCCGGTCGCGACCGCGATCGCGCTGTTGCTGCTGTCCACCGGGCTCAGCAGGACGTCGCGCACCCGGCTGATCCTCGACGCGCTGATCGTGGCCGGGTCGTTCACGATCGTCGGCTGGGCCGCGGTGATCGACGAGCTGTGGGATTCGGAGCCCAGGGACCGCATGCAGGTCGCGGTCTCGGTCAGCTACCCGGTCTTGGATGCCGCCGTTCTCACCATCGGCGTCCTTGTGGTGGCGCGGGCCCAGCGCGGTCAGCGCCTGACGCTGATCCTGCTCACCCTGGGCATGTTGGGCATCTCGATCTCCGACGGCGCCTTCGTGTATCTGACGGCGACGCACCAGCACACGAGCACGCAACTCCTCGATCTCGGCTGGCTGATCGGCCTGGCCCTGTTCATTGCGGCGGCCATCACCGGAACGGGCTTTGCGCATCGGGATGCGGTTGCAGCGCAACCGGTTTCGTTCACCTCGGTATGGCTTCCGTTTGTGCCGGTGATGTTCGCCAGCTTCGCGGTGTTCACCGAGTCGCCCGACGAGATCCGGTCGGGGCCGATTCCGGTGATCGGGATGGTGCTGCTGCTGGCGTTCGGTGCCCGTCAGGTGTTGGTGATGGGCGAGAACCGTATCCTTCTGGCGGCGGTTGCCGAGCAGGCGCTGCGCGATCCGCTGACCGGTGTCGGCAACCGGATCGTCTTCCGGGACCGCCTCAACCACGCCATGGAAATGCGCCAGCGCGACGGCCTTTCGGTTGGTGTGCTGGTGATGGACCTCGACGATTTCAAGGTGGTCAACGACACCCTCGGTCATCCCGTCGGTGACGAACTACTGAGCCTGGCCGCCGACCGGATCGCCGGGTGTGTGCGGGCCGGTGACACGGTGGCGCGCCTGGGCGGTGACGAGTTCGCGGTGCTGATCGAAGGCCGGGTGGACAATTCGCAGCTGGTCGCTCACCGGGTGGTCGAGGCCTTCGACGAGCCGTTCGTCGTCGACGGCCAAGACCTGCTGATCCGGCCCAGCGTCGGGCTCGCGGTCGCGGAATCCGACGAGCCCGATCTGACGGCCGAAGATCTGCTGAAACGGGCCGATATCGCGATGTATTCGGCCAAGCGGTCCCGCACCGGCGGCGTGCACCCGTTCAACTCGGAGATGCTGCTGGCCGAATCGCCCGACAGCGACCTGTTCGCCAGCGGACCGCTGCCGATCGCCCGCAGCGGAGCGGCCACCATCCGGCTGCTGGGTGAGCTGCGACAGGCCATCGATCAGTTCGAACTCACGCTGGTGTATCAGCCCAAATTCGACCTGCGCACCGCGGCGATCGTGGGCGTCGAGGCGCTGGTGCGCTGGCCGCACCCCAAACGGGGCCTGCTGCCGCCTGATGAGTTCCTCCCGCTGGTCCGCCGCTACGGATTGATGGGCTCGATCACCGATCTGGTGGTGAACCAGGCTCTCGATGACGTATTGCGCTGGCGCGCAGAGGGACTCACCGTACCGATCGCGGTCAACATGTTCGCGCCGTCGATGGCCGATCTGCGGCTGCCCGGCAAGTTCGCCAAGTCGTTGTCCGACCGCAAGATCGACCCGTCGCAGCTGACCGTCGAGATCACCGAGGACTTGTTCCTGGACAACATGGAACGCACCAAGACAGTGCTGAATCAGTTGCAGGAGCATGGTATTCGGATAGCCATCGACGACTTCGGCAGTGGATATTCGGCGCTGTCCTATATGCGTGATCTCACGGTGGACGAGGTGAAGTTGGACCGCAATTTCATCGCGCCGATTCCCGCCGACCAACGTGCGGCCGCCGTGGTGCGGGCGGTCGTGAACCTGGCCGACGAGCTGGGGCTGACCACCGTCGCCGAAGGTATCGAGAACGCGGTGACCGCGGACTGGCTTCGCGGGCACGGCTGCCACGTCGGGCAGGGCTACTACTTCAGTCCGCCGCTGACGTCGGAGAAGCTGATTGAGATCTTGAAGAAGTGTGAAAGCGATGGAACATGCCAGACATTGGGGTGTTCGGTGCGCGAAGGCTCCTGTCGGTGGGTCGAATCCGACGTTCCGCAGATCGAGCTGATGCGCTAGGTATCCATCGTCGATCTGCCTGGCGGATGGGGAAGGGAGGCCCGAACTGCCGAAGACCTCTCATGTCGCCGCTGGTGCAGGCGTCGTCTTCATCGCCGTTCTCATCCTGATCCTGGGCGGTTGGGCTGAGGGCACAACGCTGACCGTCATCGACGATGTCGTCTTCGTCGTGCTGACGATTCCCGCCGCGTTCTTCGCCGCCGCGACGGCCCGATCGCTGCACGGCCGGTTGAGGCTCGCCTGGCTGGCGTTGGCGATCGGGGTGATCGGTTGGGGTGTCGGCGAAGCGATTTGGACGTACTACGAGGTTCATCTCCACGAGATTCCATACCCCTCGATCGCCGATGCGGGATTCCTGTTGCTGCCGGTGGGCGCCTGCGCGGCGCTGCTGTTGATTCCCACCGAGCAGCGCACCAATTCGCGGGGCCGTCTGTTCCTCGACGGGGTCATCATGGCGGGATCGCTGTTCCTGGTCAGTTGGGTGACGATCCTGCATCCGCTCTACCAATCGGAGGCGTCCAATCGGCTGGGGTTCATCATCGCGCTGGCGTATCCGATCTCCGACATCCTGGTGCTGACCGTGGCCGGCGTGGTCCTGGTCCGATCGGTGGACAGCCGACGATTGCCGCTCACGTTGCTGACCGTTGGGTTGGCCTGTTTTGCGTTGTCGGACAGTGCCTTTGCGTATCTGTCGGCGAAGGGCGACTACGGCTCGGGCGATGTCATCGACATCGGGTGGGCCGCAGGTCTGCTGCTCATCACGGTGGCCGCTGCGGCGGGCCGGGACGAGATCCGTCATCAGCCCGAATCGCTCGCGCTGCCGGGCTGGGCGTCGGTTTGGCTGCCCTACACGCCTCTGCTGGTTGCGGGATTCGTCGCTGCCGCGCAACCGGTTCCGCTGCTGCAGAGCGGGCTGGTCATTTCCGTCGCTGCGGTGTTGGGGGTGACGGTGCTGGCCCGCCAATTCCTCGCCGTGCGGGAAAACCGGCGGCTCGTCGCCACCGTCGCCAGACAAGCACTGCACGATCCGCTGACCGGGCTGGCCAACCGCGCCCTGTTCAACGAACGGTTGGACCACGCAATGCAAATGCGCGGACGACAGGATCTGTCACCGGCCATCGTGTCGATGGACCTCAACGAGTTCAAGCTCGTCAACGACAACCTTGGTCACCCCGTCGGCGACGACCTGCTGATCGGTGTGGCCCAGCGGCTGCGGAAGTGTGTGCGGGTCGGCGACACGGTGGCGCGGCTCGGTGGCGACGAGTTCGCGGTGCTGGTGGAAAGTAGCCCCGTGGCGGCCGAACTGGTGGCACGCCGTGTCGTGGAGGCTTTCGAGGAGCCGTTCCTGCTCGCCGGCCACGAACTCCTGATGCGGCCGAGCGTCGGACTGGCCATCGCCGCACCCGACGAACCGGACCTGTCCGCCGATGACCTGTTGCGGCGCGCCGACATTGCGATGTACACGGCGAAGCGGTCGCGGTTTCGCGGGGTGCGCAGCTATGACCCGGAGATGGAATTCGAGGCCGACGGGGGAGACGAGCAGCAGCGGGGCGCGGTGGGCCGACCCGACGCCGGAAGTGCTGCCTCCCTGGCACTTCTGGAGAAACTGCGGCTGGCCATCGACAACGACGAACTGACGCTGGTTTACCAGCCGAAGTTCGATCTGAGCACCGGTGGGATCGTCGGGGTGGAGGCGTTGTTGCGCTGGCCCCTTCCCGGTGGAGGTGCTATATCGCCGGAGGAGTTCCTGCCGGTGGTCCGCAGGCACGGCTTGATGGGCCGGGTCACCCAGCTGGTCATCACCAAAGCCCTCGACGACGCCGTGGCCTGGCGGGGCGCCGGGGTCGAGGTGCCGGTGGCGGTGAATCTGTTCGCGCCGTCGATGGCCAACGTGGGCCTGCCGGCCAGGATCGCGCAGGCGCTGGCCGCTCACGGCCTGTCCCCGGCGGCGTTGACCGTCGAGATCACCGAAGACCTGTTCCTGGACAGCACGGAGCGGGCACGGACGGTGCTGGAACAGTTACGGCACAACGGAATCCGCATCGCCGTCGACGATTTCGGTAGCGGCTACTCCGCGCTGTCCTATCTGCGGGATCTGCCGATCGACGAGGTGAAGCTGGACCGCAGTTTCATCGCGTCGATCCTGGTCGACCAACGGGCCGCCGCCGTGGTGCGGGCGGTGGTCGACCTCGCGCATGTGCTGGGCCTGACGGTGGTGGTGGAAGGTGTTGAGGACGCCGAGACCGCGGCATTGGTGCGCCGGCTCGGCTGCGATATCGGGCAGGGCTTCTACTTCGGGATGCCGGTGACGCCCGCAGAGGTGCCCAATTTGGCCGGTCTCAGGTCCGCAGGCGTGGCCGTTCCGTGGTCACCGACCTAGGTGGGCCGACAAGTCGCTGCCAGACCGTCATATCGGCATATGTGCAGCGAGGACGCTGCTAACCTAGCGCTGGCGATTTTGCCAAATCTGACTAATCATTCATAGGTGTCAGCGTGGATAACCGTGGATAACCGGGCGCGAACCGGACGTACGGCGGTGTTCATCGTCGGTGCGGCCGTCGCGATCGCTATGTGGCTCATCGCGGACTGGGTGCCGGAGGTCGTGCTGGCCAAGGTCAACCACGCGCTGTTCATCTCGGCGCCGTGGTTCGCCGCGGGAAGCGCCGTGTGGGCCGCGTGGTCGTCGTCGGGTCGTCAGCGAGTGGCCTGGGTGTGCCTGTCTGCCGGGCTCGTCGGCTGGGCGCTGGGCGCGGCGTCCGTCATCCGCGTCGAACTCCTTCGCACCGGGCATCCGCTGTCCAGCGGCGACACCTGGCCGTTCGTGTTGTTCCCGATCGGGCTGGGCGCTGCGCTGCTGTTGTTCCCGACCGGGATCAGTAAGCGACATGCGGGCCGGTTCCTCCTCGACGGGGTCGTCGTCGCCGGGTCGTTCTTCCTGGTGTTCTGGCTGATCGTCATGGACGAGTCGTACAAGGCCACCGCCGGAATCCGACAGGTGGCTCAGCTGCTGCCCGCGGTGTACGCGGCGATGGAGATCGCGGTCATGACGCTCGCGCTGCTCCTGCTGCTGCGCGGTCCGTCCAGCCGGCGCGCGACACTGGCGCTGCTCACTACGGGCCTGATGTGCATCATCGTGTCGGACGGCGTGTACACGTATATCTCGGTTCACGGCGCCTACGAGCACGGATCGCTGGTCGACACCGGCTGGATCGCCGGGATGCTGCTGATCGCGAGTGCCGCACTCACCTCACGCCAGCAGACGATCTCCGCGCGGAAGGTCCGCACGGAGTCGGCCTGGGTATCGGTGTGGCTTCCCGCGCTCACCGCGTTCCTGGTGGTGGCCGCCGCAACGAGCGAGCCGGTGGCCGACCTGACCTCACGGCCGGTGCTGGTGTTGGGTGCATTCCTGGCGCTGGCGGTCTTCGCCCGTCAGTTTCTGGCGATCAGGGACAACCAGCGGCTGCTTGCCGAGGCCGCCGAGCAGGCGCTGCGGGATCCGCTCACCGGAGTGGCCAACTACACCCGGTTCAACCAGCGGTTGGCCGAGGCGATGGACGGACGTGCACGCGACCGGACCCCGGTGGCGGTAATGGTCTTGGATCTCAACGATTTCAAGCTCGTGAACGACAGTTACGGCCACCCCGCGGGTGACCGGCTGCTGATGTTGGTCGGCTACCGGATCAGCCAGGCGGTCCGTGCCGGCGACACGGTGGCCCGTCTCGGCGGTGACGAGTTCGGCATCGTGATGACCGGAGCGGTCGAGGAATTCCACCGCGTCGCACGACGGGTGGTCGGAGCCTTCGATGCGCCGTTCCTGGTCGACGGTCACGTGTTGTCGATGAGGCCCAGCGCCGGATTGGCCGTCGCCGAGGCAGACGGCTCCGCGGTCTTCGCCGAGGCGCTGCTGAAGCAGGCGGACACCGCGATGTACTCGGCCAAGTGGGCCGGGTCCGGTGGCGTCCACGTCTTCACCGCCGACATGGATACCGTTCGCGTCGATCGAGAGTTGTTCCGCACCACCATGGTTCCGGCTCGCAACAGTTCGGCGGTGCTGACATTGCTTGCCGAGCTCCGGCAGGCCGTCGACCATGCCGAGCTGGCGTTGGCTTACCAACCGCAGTTCCTTTTGGAGACAGGCGAACTCGTTGGGTTCGAAGCACTGTTGCGTTGGCCACAGGCCGACGGTGGCGTGCTCATGCCGCATGAATTCCTGCCGATGGTCCGCCGCCACGGACTGATGGACGCGGTGACCGATCTGGTGCTGCGGCTGGCTTCGGCGGATGCCGCACGGTGGCGGGCCGCAGGCATCGACGCGTCGGTCGCGGTGAACATGTTCGCGCCGTCGCTGGCCGATCCGTCCACGCCGAGCAGGATCACCGCCGCCCTGACCGACAGTGGCCTGCCGCCCTCGTTCCTGACGATCGAGATCACCGAGCATCTGATTCTGGGTGACGTCGAGCAGACGCGCGCCATTCTGCAGCGGTTGCGGGAGCAGCAGATCCGCATCGCCATCGACGATTTCGGGACCGGTTATTCGACGCTGTCCTACTTGCGCGAACTGCCCAGTGACGAACTGAAATTGGATCCGCAGTTCATCGCACCGGTGCTCACCGATCCGACCGCTGCGGCCGTCGTGCGGGCCGTGGTCGGATTGGCGCGGGAGCTGGGCATCACCACAGTGGCCGAAGGTGTGGAGAACGCCCACACCGCCGCCTGGCTCCGGCAGCACGGTTGCGATATCGGGCAGGGCTACTTCTACAGCAGGCCCGTCGACGTCGAGACCGTGCTCGAACGCTTCGGCCCGTCGGTCACTCCTCGGACGGCACCAGCTTCAGTGAAATGGAATTGATGCAGTAGCGCTGATCGGTCGGCGTCGGGTATCCCTCACCGCTGAAGACGTGACCGAGATGGCTGTGACAGTTGGCGCACAGCACCTCCACCCGGTGCATGCCAAGGGTGTCGTCCGGCCGCAGGATCACCGCTTCGGAGTGCGACGGGTCGAAGAACGACGGCCAACCGCAGTGCGACTCGAATTTCTCTGTGCTGCGGAACAATTCGGCACCGCAGGCCCGGCAGGCATAGATGCCTTCGGTCTTGGTGTCGGTGTACTCGCCGGTGAACGGGCGCTCGGTGCCGGCCTCGCGCAGCACCGCGAACTCAGCTGGGTTGAGCCGCTTGCGCCATTCGTCGTCGGTCAGTTCGAGCTTGGGGGCTGGGATCGAACTCATGGGTTCACGTTACCGTGGCGTCCGCCTTGGGTTCGCGCATCCACAGCGGATCGATCCCGTCGGCCAGCCTGCCCTCGGCTTTGGCGTCGGAATAGCGGTAGTACAGCACACAGAACACCACGACCAGCATCAGCGACCAGCCGTAGGTGATCTTCATGTACTCCAGGAACCGTCCGGTCGTCGGCCAGCGCCACAGCAGCCAGCGGTCCATCGTCAGGAATCCGTAGGTGGCCAGCCAGGCCGGCCAGTTGCGCACCACCGAGTTCGGCAGCACCACCGTCATCAGGAACGGGAACAGCATCATCGAGTAGTAGCCCTGGGCCAGCGACAGCACCAGCCACGACGCGATCAGCAGCACGCCCGACGATGTCAGCATCCAGAACAGGGGGTCGCGCTTGGCGTAGTAGCGGTGCAGCAGCCACAGGCTGGCCACGGCCAGCGCCAGGAACAGCACCCGCAGTGCCAGGATCAGCCAGGTCGGCAGCCCGTAGTAGGTGCCGTTGCCCAGCACCGAGCTGTTGAAGTAGTCGCGGGTGGAGAAGATGTACGGCAGCGTGCGTTCGACGAAGTTCATCGGATCGGCGACCAGCGGCCAGGCCACCACGTTGAACGCCACCGGCACCGCGATCGCGGCCACGATGGCCCGCCACTGCCCCTTGAGCAGCGGCAGCAGCAACAGCACCCCGAGCACGGGCTTGAGCACCAGCGACAGCCCGATTGCGATACCGGCCAACCACTGATGGCTGATTTTGCCGTCGAGCAGCCAGCGGAAGAACAGCACCTCGAACAACAGGATGCAGCCGTTGATGTTGGTGAACACCAGGGTGTTGGTCACCGATTCGGTGCAGTACATCGCCAGCAGCAGAGCGGGCAGCGCCACCGAGGTCAGCGAGAACTTGAACAGCTTCACCAGCAGGCAGGCGGCGATGATCATCGCCGCGGTGTTGAAGAACACGAACCAGTTGTGCGAGGCGAACACCGGCAGATACCCGAACGGCGCCAGCAGCAGCGTGCCACCGGGGAAATACAGGTAGTGCGGGTCGACGTAGTCGAAGTGCTCGTTGTAGATGTCCAAGCCACGGCGGAAGTTGGACACCGCCCGGTAGACCGGGCCGAAGTCGTCAGTGATGTAGCCGTTGGTCGACAGCACGTAGCTGCGGTGAATGATCGACATGATCGCGATCGGCCAGAGAACCGACCGCAGGACGGCCGCCGTGGTCGGCGGGCTGGTCCGGGGCCGAAATGAGTCAGCTAGCGCCACGTCCGCACCGTACACCGGCGCGATGCGCCAGACGCTCAGGCGGGGCAGTAGGTGTCGGTCGGCGGCATGTTCCCGCTGTCGAGATAACTCATCATCGGCGGCAGCGCGCACGCCGAGTAGATGCTGGCCCCGTGCCCGATGCCCTGCCACATCACCCGCTTGCTGGCAGCGCCGGCGTTGATGATGGCCGCCGCGGATGCGGGCACGCCCTGGTTGCCGGCGATCGGATCGTTCTGCACGCCGAGCAGCAGCACATTGACCTTCAGGTCCTTGGGGTCCTTCGGGGCGGCGCCGCTGGGCCAGTTCAGGCACTTGACCAGGCTGAGCGCGCCGACCGTGCCGAACTGGGGGTAGAGCTTGCCCCACTGGACGACGAGTTCGCGCACCCGGTCGGGGGTGGGTCGGTTCAGCGAGTCGCTGCACGAGTTGACGAACTGGCCGTCGCTGTCGCGCATCGCTTCGGCCCGGTTGATCAGGCTGTTCAGCTGGTTGGCGTCGCCGTTGCGCGCCGCAGCCAGAATGTTCGCCAAGCTGATGGTGCTGCCGATGCGGTCGCCGCTGGGGAAACCCATGCCGGTGACGATCGCGTTGGCCAGCACCGCCACCGACACGCCACCGGGACCGCGACCGGCGCGGGCAGCGGCCAGCATTGAGTCGACGGCGCCCTTCGGGTCGGGTCCCAGCGCGCAAGTGGCCGCGAGGCACTGCTGGGCGAACGCATCGAGCGCGGCCTGCTGGCCCTTGACCTGTTCCTCGGCGGCCGCTTCGGCGTTGACGCCGGGCGGGACGGGGGAGTCCAGCACCAGGCGGGCCACCTTGTCGGGGTGTGATCCGGCGTAGGCCAGCGCGATCTGCGCGCCGTTGCCGACACCGATCAGGGCCAGCGCGGGCACGTCCCAGGTACTGCGCAGCCGCTCGAGATCCTCGGCGGCGCGGGCATTGTCGTAGGCCGAGTCGCCGGGGGCGATGGTGTCGGTGCAGCTCGTCGTCGCGGTCATCGTGATCGCGCCCAGGTTGGCCACCGGGTCGTCGCCCGACTCGAACTGGGCCTGGTCGCGCATCTCCTGGCGGTCGAACGCGTCGCGGCAGTCGACCGGGCTGGACATCCCGAGACCACGGCGGTCCACCGAGACGATCGGGTGGCTCTTGAGCACATCGGCGCCGGAGCGGGACAGCCACACCGGCAGCTGCATGGACGACGGGATGTCGGTGCCGGTGGTGAACACCAGCGGGCCGGCGTCGGGCGGGGTCTGCACCGACCGGGCCCGCACCACGCCGATGCTGACGGTGCCGGTCGCGCCGGCGATGGGGTCCAGGTCGGCGTCGTAGTTCGCGCATTCGAGGATCACGCCGGGGGCGGGCGGCGCGCCGGCGTCACCGAAGACCTTCGACGTGCAGTCCTTCCACCCCAGCTCGTTCTTGGGTACCGCGATGCCCTGCGGGCCACCGGGCTGCTGGGTGGTGGTCGGAGCCGACGGGTTGTGCGCCTTGTCGCTGGCGAACTGCGGGTTTGCCGCCAGCCAGGGGGCACATCCGGTGAGCAGGGCCGTCAATGCCGCGGTGCCGATGCCGGCTATGGCTTGGGAGGCACGGACCCGACGATCGCGCATGCCCACCACAGTAGCGATACCGCCGCCCAGTACGACTCAGCCGACGCGCGTATACCGCCCGTACAGATAGCCCTCGGCGTCGAACATCAGGTGTGCGCGGCGCATGTCGGTCAGCACCGACCCGGAGCCGGCGACGATCCGCGGCGCCGCGCCGCCGACCAGCTTCGGTGCGGTGGTCAGGCACAGCTCGTCGAGCAGACCGTTGTCGACGAACGTGCCCATCAGGCTCGGACCGCCTTCGCACAGCACCCGATAGAGCCCGCGGTCGGACAGGGCGGTCAGCATGGCAGCCGGGTCGACCGCGGCGGGATCGGCCGCGGAGCAGGCGATCACCTCGGCGGCGCCGCCCAATCGAGAACGGGTGTCGGCGAGGGCGTTGTCGCATGTGAGGACCAGTGGGGCCACCTCGGTGCGGGTCAGCACCGGCAGGTCGGGGTCGATCGCGCCGGAGCGGGTGACCAACGCGATGGGCGGCACCTCACCCTGGCCGCGTCGTTGCCGGTCGGCGCGGTCGGGGACGCTCATCTGGGCACCCGAGTAGTTCTCGGCGCGGGCGGTGCCTGCGCCGACGACGATGACGTCGGCGAGCTCGCGCAGCTGCAGGAACACCCGCCGGTCGCCGGCGCCGCCGAGTCCGCCGGAGGTGCCGTCGGTGGCGGCGCCGCCGTCGAGGCTGGTGATCATGTTGCCGCGCACCAGGCAGCGGGTCAGTTCCGCGGGGTAGGCGTAGAGCTCGGCGAGGCGGTCATCGTCGACTGCTCCACCATCACTGAGTGTGAAGTGCGTCCCATCCGGGTCATCGGGGCTTGGGTCGGCCATGCGCACGATTCCAACACGTCGATACAGTGCGTGTCATGGACCGCCTCGTCGATCGGCATCCGACGGTCTCTCCGGAACGGCTGGTGGCCCAGCTCATCCCGCCACCCACGTTCGCCGACGTTCGTTTCGAGACCTATCGCCCCGACCCCGCCGAGCCCACTCAGGCCGCCGCGGTGGATGCGTGCCGGGCGTTCTGCGAGGAGGCCGAGCGGCGCCGGGCGGGCAAGAAGAAGCTGTTCGGCAAGCGCGAAACCCTGCCCGGGGTCGGCATCTACCTCGACGGCGGGTTCGGTGTCGGCAAGACGCATCTGCTGGCGTCGTCGTATCGGCAGCTGCCCGATTCGGCCGAACATCCCAAGGCGTTCGCGACGTTCGGGGAGCTGACCCAGCTGGCCGGTGTCTTCGGTTTCGTCGAGTGCATCGACCTGCTGGCCGAGTACGTGGTGGTGTGCATCGACGAGTTCGAGCTCGACGACCCGGGCAACACGACGCTGATCTCGCGGCTGCTGTCTCAGCTCGTGGAGCGCGGTGTGTCGATCGCCGCGACGTCGAACACACTGCCCGAGCAACTCGGGGAGGGGCGCTTTGCGGCCCAGGACTTCCTGCGTGAAATCAACACCCTGGCAAGCATTTTCACCACGGTGCGGATCGAGGGGCCGGACTACCGTCATCGTGGACTGCCGCCGGCTCCGGAGCCGCTGTCCGACGAGGCGGTGGCCGAGCGGGCGGCCGAGGTGCCGGGCGCCACCCTCGACGATTTCGACGCGCTGTGCGCGCATCTGGCGACGATGCACCCGTCGCGCTATCTCACCCTGATCGAAGGCGTTTCGCAGGTCTACATCACCGGCGTGCATCCGATCGACGACCAGAATGTGGCGCTGCGACTGGTGGCGTTGACCGACCGGCTGTACGACGCCGGCATTCCGGTGGTGGCATCGGGCGCCAAGTTGGACACCGTCTTCTCCGAGGAGATGCTGGCGGGTGGCTATCGCAAGAAGTACCTGCGGGCGACATCACGGCTGCTGGCGCTGACCAGCCCCGGGGGACTGTAGTTCAGCCCTCCGAGGGGGACGCCGGCCGGATCTTCGCGAGCTCGGCAAGGCCGCTGACCGTGAGCACACGAAGCAACACCGGGTTGGCGATGATCTGCAGGGTTTCCGCATGGGGCGCAAGGGCATTGATCGCCGCACTGTCCAGATATTCGACCGCGCTGAGGTCGACGGTCAGGGTTTCGGAGTCGCCGCCCGTGCCGGCGTCGAGTGCCTGGGCGAAGTCGGCGACATTGCTGGCGTCGATCTCCCCGCGGGCGGACAACACCAGATGACCGTCGGCCCCGCGGTCGATGCGAACGGTCAGTGGCGTGCTCATCGGCGGATCCTGGTCGCGAGGTGCACGATGGTGCCGGTGGTGTCCCGCAGGATCGAGACATCTTCCATCAGCGCCTGCATGATCTGAATGCCCTTGCCGCGGTGGCTGTATCCGGTGTCTTTGGGCTTCCACGCGCCGGTGTCGGTGATCGTCAGGCGCAGCTGGTCGACCTCCGAGGTGGCCTGCAGCGTGATGGTGCCGCCCTCGATGTGGCGATACCCGTGTTCGATGGAGTTGGTGACGGCCTCACCCGCGGCCACCAGAACGTCCTGCGCCTGATCGTGGTCGATCCCGGCCGAGTTCAGCCACTCGCGCAGCGCGGCGCGTGCGGGGGCCAGGTGTATGGCATCGGCCGGGATGATCACGTTCAGCGGCGCGGGATGGCGGTAGAGCAGCAGGGCGACGTCGTCCTGGTAGCCGCCCGGCGGGGCAAGGGTTTGCATGATCTGGTCGGCCAGCGGGTCGAGGTCCAGCGCGCTGTCGTCGCGAATCAGGTTGGCCGCCTGGTTGATTCCCTCGTCAAGCGAGTGACGCCTGCGTTCGATCAGTCCGTCGGTGTAGAGCAGCAGGGTCGACTGCGCCGGCACCGTCACGTGGGCCTCGGGGCGAACCCGGTCCGGCCGGATGCCCAGGGCGATGGAATGCCCGCCCTCGAGAAGGTGGGTGGTGCCGTCGGCGCAGACCATGATCGCCGGCGGGTGCCCGGCACTGGAGTAGGCGAGTTCGCCGGTGTCGGGGTTCAGCACGGCGCAGAATGCGGTGGTGGACTGCGCACCCGGCAGTCGCGCCGCGAAGCGGTCCAGTCCCGCCAATGCCGCGGCGGGACCGGACTTCTCGAGCAGCAGCGCGCGACAGGCGCTGCGCAGCTGACCCATCACAGTGGCGGCGGCCAGGTCGTGGCCGACGCAGTCACCGACCACGAGAGCGATGCGGCCGTCATCGAGAGCGATCACGTCGTACCAGTCGCCGCCCACCTGGAGCGGGTGTGACGCGGGCTGGTAGCGCACCGCGAAGCCGGCGGGCAGGGAGGCCGGTCCCAGGATCGAGTGTTGAAGCGCCAGAGCCGTTTCCCGCTGCTGGTCGACCTGGTGGACGCGTTGCAGGCCCTGCCCGAGTCGGCCGGCGAGCACTGTGAGCAGGGTCTGGTCTTCGGTGGTGAACGGCCGCTCCGCGGGCAGGTCGATCCAGATCACCAGGATGCCGCGTGGGTGTTGCAGCGCGATGCCTGCCGAACCCGTGATGCCGGCGTCGGTGGCCAGCAGATCGGCGGTGCTGCCCAGCGTGGTGATCCGGTCCCGGACCGCCTCGGGCACGGTGGCCCACAACCCTTCGTCGATGTCGCCGAACAGTTCCGGAGGGTCTGACTCCGACGCGGCCGCAGCGCTGCGGACGGGGAAGACGGCGGCCAGGATACGGTCTGCCGACCACTGGGCGCGCAGCTGCTCGATCGCGCCGCGCAACGCATCGTCAACGGTATCTGCTTGTGCGAGTTGCTGATTCAGTGCAGAAAGGGCGATCTGACGCTGCCCACTGTAGTGCTCGAGCGTGACGTCGCGGAACGTCCCGACCATCACGTCGCGGCCGGTGTCGGGGTCTTCGGCGTGGGCGATGTTCGCGGTGATCCACACCCGGTGGCCGTCGCGATGATTCACCGGAATCGTGTAGCTGCCAAGCGGTTTGTCGGGGATGCCGGAGAACGCCTCGACGATCAGCCGGTGTGCTTCGGGTTGGGTTTCGGCGTTGGGCCACCAGGGGTGCTCTGGCGCGTAGGGCAGGTCTTCGGGGCCGAAGCCGAGGATCTCGGTGAACGCGTTGTTGATCTCGATCACGGCACCGACTTCGTCGCAGACGAAGAATGCCTCCTGCAGCGACTCCACCAGCGCTGTGCGCCAGCGGCTGTGGTGCGTGCGAAGCCGGGCCAGCTCGATATTGGCCCGCACCCGCGCCAGCAGGTCGGCCGCGGCGAAGGGTTTCACCAAATAGTCGTCGGCGCCTGCGTTGAGTCCTTCGACGGAGGCTTCCTGGCCGGCCCGGGCCGACAGCAGCAGCACCGGCACGCCAACGGTACGCGGATCGGTCCGCAACGCGGTGACCAGAGACAGCCCATCCAGTCGCGGCATCATCACATCGCTGACGACCACGTCGGGCAGTTCGGCCCGGATGCGGTCCAGCGCCTGGTGCCCGTCGGCGACCGCGTCCACCCGGTAGCCGGCGCCGCGCAGCAGCCGGACGAGATATTCGCGCATGTCGGCGTTGTCGTCGGCCACCAGCACATGGCTCGGCGCGACGATCGATGGCGGGCGTTCGGCGACCTCAGGTAGCTGGTCGGCGTGATCGTCGGGCAGCCAGCGCAGGGCTTCCTGCACGAAGGGTTCGGCGATACCGGAGGACATCCGTTCGGTCCCGGCCGCGATGAGGGCGTCGGCCGGAAGGTGGGCCGATCCCATCGGCAGCCGGATCGAGAACGTCGTGCCCGCGCCTTCGACGCTCTCTGCGGTGATCTCGCCGCCGTGCAAACCCACGAGTTCCTTGACCAGGGCCAGCCCGATACCGCTGCCCTCGGTGGAGCGGGCGCGCGCGCTCTCGATCCGGTGGAACCGCTCGAACAACCGGGGCATCTCGACCGCGGGCACGCCGATGCCGGTGTCGGCGACGGTCACCACCGCTTCGTCGCCCTCGCGGACCACCCGCACCGTGATGGTGCCGGTGAAGGTGTACTTCAACGCGTTGGACAGCAGGTTGAGGATGACCTTTTCCCACATGTCGCGATCCAGATAGACCGGATCCTCGACGGATCGGCAGTCGACGACCATCCGCAGCCCCGCGCGGTCGATCGCCGAGCGGAACACACTGGCCAGTTCGGCGGTCACCTCGGCGAGGTCCACCGGCTCGTAGTGGGCCTGCACCCGATTGGCTTCGATGCGGGAGAAGTCCAGCAGCGTGTTCACCAGTTTGGCCAGCCGCAACCCGTTGCGCTGAATCACGTCGAGTTCCTGATGGGCGTGCTCGTCGAGTCCCGGCGAGTGCGCGCGCAGTTCGGCAACGGGTCCCAGGATCAGGGTGATCGGGGTGCGGAACTCGTGGCTGATGTTGGAGAAGAACGTCGTCTTGGCGCGGTCCAGCTCGGCGAGTTCCTCGGCTCGGAGCTGCTGCTGGCGGAAACTGCGGGCGCTGGAGATACCGGTTGCGATATGGCCCGCGACCAGGCTGATGAAACCGCGGTACTCGTCGTCGAGCGGGCGGTAGCGATTCAGGGCGGCGACCAAAAAGCCCGACGGTGTACCGCCTTGCGCCTGAAGCGGTGTGACGAGCGCTTGGCGCGGGGGATCCGGCCACTGGCCGGTCGGGAGATCGGTGAACGGCGGCCCGTCGAGATCGACGAGTACGGAGTGGCCGCGGGCGGGCTCGCCGACCGGCCACACCCAGGTGCCGCCGCCGGGCAGCGTCGCCGGTGCGGCCGGATGGGCGGCGGATATGCCGGTGGTCTGTGCCAATTGCGCGTTGCCGTCGTCGTCGAACAGGTACGTCAGCGTGAACGGAAGATCGCGGGGGTTGCCCTCGAGTTGGCGAGCGACGAAGGCCAGCATCTCGCTCTCGGTGCGCGCGACCGACGGGTCGGACCCGAGGTGGCGCAGCGTGCCCATCCGCCGCTCACCGATCACCCGGTCGGTGTCCTCGCTGACGACGCACAGCATCCCGACGACCTGCCCGGCCTCGTCGCGTAGCGGGCTGTAGGAGAAGGTGTGATAGGTCTCCTCGGGGTACCCCGAACGCTCGAGGAACAGCAGCAGAGCCTCGTCCCAGGTCGACTCCGCTGCAGCCAGCACCCGGTCGATCCGGGGGCCGATGTCGTCCCAGATCTCGGCCCACACCTCGCGAGCGGGCCGGCCCAGAGCCCAGGGGTATTTGCGGCCCAGGGTGTCGCGTCGGTAGGCGTCGTTGCAGAAGAACGTGAGGTCAGGGCCCCAGGCCATCCACATGGCGAAGCGGGAGGACAGCATGATGCTGACGGCGGTTCGCAGGCTCTGGGGCCACTCGGACGACACTCCCAGCGGGGTCGCCGCCCAGTCCACCTGCGACAGATCGCGACCGACATGGTCGTCCGGGCCGGAGACCGAGCCAACGTCCACCAAGTGTCCTTTCGGCTAGATCCGGCCAGGGTGATCAGCCAACGGGGTTCACATTACGACCAGTTCGCTAAACCAGGGGCGTTTGTCGGCGCAGAGTCCCAGATCAGAGCGGTCGGACCAAGATGAAGTCCTGCTCGATGTGTGCGCCCATCGGGAACGTCTTGGTACCGGCGACGGTGAAAGCATGCTTGGCATAGAACCGTTGCGCGCGTTCGTTTTTCTGGTTCACGCCCAGCCACAGGCAGCGGGCTCCGGCGGCGGTGGCTCGCTCGACGGCGGTAGCCATCAGCGCGGCGGAGGCACCCGAACCGTGACTAGCGGCCAGCACGTAGATCTTCGACAGCTCCACCGCGGGCCGTACTGTCACCGCGTGGGCGACGTCGGGGTCCTGGCCGATCCCGTCGACGAGGATGGCATAGCCGACGATGCGGCCGCCGTCGCGAGCGGCGAGCACGGTGCGCGACGGGTCGGCGAGGTAGTCCGCGAAGCGCGCGCGGGACAGGTTCGCGGCGATGAACGCCGCGACATCGTCGGGTGGTACCGAGGGCGGGCAGGCCAGCGGGAACGTGGCGGCGGCCAGTTCGGCGAGCTCGTCGACGTCGGTATGGGCGACGTTGCCGAGCTCGAGGCCGGATGGATTCACAGTCCGATCGCGCATCATCTGGAGGATAGCGTTCAGTTCGCAGCCAACGCGCCCAACGACTTTGACACGTGCGTGCGGTGTCGGCCGACACGAACGGCGTGCGGATAGGACTCGTCGCGATGTTGGAACGACAGAATCTTTGGATTCAGCACGATCCCGTCGCGAATCTCGATGGCGCGCGAGATCGTCGGGCTGCTTTTCCACGCCGCAGGCCCGGCCAGGAGGACCTCGAGGTGGGGCAACAGCGCCTCGCTGATCTCCCAGGTCGCCGAGTTCCACAAATAGGACGGGCTGTGGTCGACGGCGTAGTAATGCACGCCTTCGGCCACCTCGACGATCGGGTGGGTGAACGAGGTCGGCCGGGCCCAACTGAAGCCCATGTCCACGTCACACGAGACGTCGACGATCAGGCTGCCCGGGACGAACTCGCCCAGCTCCTCCTCGGTGACGAAGATCAGCGGCGCGGCGGGATCCTGCAGAACGCAGTTGACGACGATATCGTTGTCCGCGAGGTAGCGGGCCACCGGGACTGGTCCGTCCGCGGCGTCGGCCCAGACCTGGTCGGGCCTGTCCGGGTGTTGTCCCATTTGGATGATCTGTGTGGAGGGGATCGGCGAGCCGACGGCGGCGACGTCACGGTTAGTGAGGACCCGAACGTCGTCGACGCCGTGGGCGTTCAGGGCGGTGACGGCACCTCGTGCGGTCGCGCCGAAGCCGATGACGGCGCCACGCAGGCGGCGGCCGTAGCTGCCGGTGACCCCGATCAGTTCCATCGCGTGCAACACCGAGCAGTAGCCCGCGAGTTCGTTGTTCTTGTGAAAGACGTGCAACCCGAACCCACCGTCGGCGCGCCAGTGATTCATCGCCTCAAAGGCAATCAGTGTCAGCCGACGGTCGATGGCGACCTGGGTGAGCGCGGTATCTTGTACGCAGTGTGGCCACCCCAAAACCACTTGCCGCTCATTGACTTCCGCGAGATCTTCGGCCTGGACTTTGGGAAGGAGAATGATGTCGCAGTCGGCCAGGAGCTCGGTGCGGGTGCAGACTCCACCGACAAGGTCGCGCAGCGCGTCATCTGTGGCTCCGAAGTCCGAGCCATAGCCGTGTTCGAGGAATATCCGCGATCGCAGCGCTGGGTCGATCCTGCTCAGATGTGCCGGATGGATCGGCAAACGCCGCTCATTCTCCTTGCGGGAGCGAGCGAGAATGCCCAGTGAAAGTGGTTGTACATTAATGTTTTTGGACCTTTGCTTACAGGTCCCTGATGGCCCCGATCCCTCGACTCTACGCCCTGGTCCGAGAGATCTTGAAAACCAATGCGATTCAGACCATGCGGGCTATCGGCCCCCAGAGCGACGGCTTAGGCGTACTGTCGGCAGTAACGGGCAGCTCGATTACGAGCAGACATGCCCGTCAAAGAAGGAATTTCATGGCTTCGCCAACAACGGTCCGTTCGCCGTACCTCCATCGTCTCGATCTGGTTGCCGACATCATCAAGTCGGAATCCAAGCTCGGCGACAAGGCTGCGCGTGAAGTGGCTGCGAAAGTGCTGCACGCGCTGAATTCAATTCCCGAAAAGATCCGCTGAGGTTTCGGTCATGACCGTGATTGTGACGCTGCCGGACGGCGAATCCGACGAGTACATGCGTTTCGGTGACTCGTATGTCAAGCACAACGACGGCTCGCTTGATGTCGTGCGGCGCGGCGAGCGAAAGCCGCACCGCTACGAATCAGGCCAGTGGACCGGCGTAGACGGCGACGAAAAAGCCTGGAAGAAACCCCGACTCTGGGGTTGATCAACGCACTCGCGTCAAAGGTGTTGGGACCGAACAGGTTCACACGTTCCACTGGGCGAGGTGCTCACCGGTGCGTGGGTTGATCAGAACCACGGTGGACACCAGGTCGCGGTAGCAGTCCCAGAACACCCGGCCGCCGACGGTCGAGCCCTGCGGCGCGTTCTGCATCGCGTATTGCAGCGCGTCGGGGGCGTCGCTGTTGCGCGGCAGATAGGCGTCGCCGGTCGGGGTGACACCGCGGAAGGAGAACATCGGCGCCATGACGGACGGGCTGGGCACCGTGACGGCGTGGATGGCCACCGTGGAGCTGTAGAGCTGGAAGCGCGGCGAGTGCGGCGGGTAGCCGAAGCCCGGCGGGATGTCCGACGGCACCACGGGGGTGACGGTGACGTCGGCGACGATTCCATTCGACTGCACCCGCAATGTGTCGCCGATGCGTCCGATCGGGGCGTCGACGGCCGAAGCGGGAGCGGTGGTGCCCGCCGCGAGAAGCGTCAGCACGGCCAGCGCCACCGACAGCACAGAACGCACGATTGCCCTCCTCACCCCCTGGAGAATGATGGCACATTGCAGTCGCGGGACAACAGGTCCGCGACGGTCTCACGCCGGATCAGCTGGCGGCATCGGCCGTCGGCGACAGCGACCAGCGGGGGACGGCCGACCATGTTGTAGTTCGACGCCATGCTGTGGTGGTAGGCGCCGGTGCAGGCCACGGCCAGCAGGTCGCCGGGGTGAATGTCGGCGGGCAGCTCCACGTCGCGGGCGATGACGTCACCGGCCTCGCAGTGTCGGCCCACCACGGTCACCGTCGTGCTCGGCTCTGCGGTGTGCCGATTGGCCAGGGTGACAGTGTATTTCGCGCCGTAGAGGGCCACCCGCGGGTTGTCGCTCACGCCACCGTCGACGGCCACGAATGTGCGACCACCCGGCTGGGACTTGACCGCGACCACCCGGTAGAGGGTCACCCCGGCGCGTGCGCTGATGGCTCGGCCGGGTTCGATGGTCAGCGCGGGCCGAGGGAAACCGGCTGCCACACAGGAGGATTCGATGCTCTGCTCGACGACGTCACGGAACCGCGCGAGGTCGAGTTCCTGGTCGCTTGCGACATAGGGCACCGCGTGACCGCCGCCGATGTTGAGCTCGGGAAGCGTGACGCCGAACCGGGCCCGGATGTCGGCCATCAGGGCGACCATCCGTGTGATCGCCCGGCCGTACAGTTCGGGGTCGGCGACCTGGGACCCGATGTGGCAGTGCAGGCCGGCCAGCGACAGGCACGGTTGGCGCAGGATGCGCGCGGCGGCGTCGAGGGCCTGGTCGCCACCGATGGTGAAGCCGAACTTCTGGTCGTCGACGCCGGTGGTGACCGCAGGGTGGCCGCCGATGTCGACGCCGGGGATCACCCGCAGCAGCACCGATTGGCGCCGACGTACCTGGCCGGCCAGGAAGGCGATCTCGAGCGGAGAGTCCACGACCACCCGGCCCACCCCCGCGGCGGTTGCGTCGCGGAGTTCATCAGGAGTTTTGGCGTTGCCGTGCAGGATGATTCGATCCGGATCCACACCGGCGGCCAGTGCGGTGGCCAGTTCACCGCCCGAACACACGTCGAGTCCGAGGCCCTCCTGCTCGATCCAGCGGGCGACGGCGGCGGTCAGCAGCGCCTTACCTGCGTAGGCGATTGACACACCGGGCAAGGCGGCGCGGTAGCGGCGGATGCGGCCGCGGAAGTCCCCTTCGTCCAGGACATAGGTGGGGGTGCGGAACTTGTCGGCGACCTCGGTCAGTGGCACCCCGCCGATGCAGGCCTGACCGAGGTCGTCTATGTGGGTGCTCGACGGCCATACCCGGCGGTCGAGGCCGGGGTGGCCGAGCGAGGGCAGCAATTCCGAAAGCGTCATGTCTCAATCGATACGCCCACACCCGCCTGGGGTGGGAATTCTTGACGGCGCCTTGACGCCGATGAGCCCAATCTTGATGGCTCAGGAAAAGACGATCACCGCGGTCACCGACGCTGCGAACACGACGGCCGGTCCGGCCATCCCGGCGACGAATCCCATTCCGAAGCGTCGTCCGCCTGCGGTGAAGGCCAGCACGATCTTCACCAGCAGATTGGATCCGAGCGCTGCGGCGATCGCGACGAGCGCGGTGTCGACCGTGATATCTCCTTTGGCCGCGAGACTCGCCGCCGCGACGGATCCGGCGTGCGCGTCAGCTAGCCCGGCGGCAAAGGCGGCCAGCACGGCGCCCTGTGGTCCGAATACGTCAGCGCCCCAACGCCCGATGAGCAGGGCGAGGGTCAGAACTGCGGCCAGCACGAGCGCGGGCCGAAGAGCGAAAGGCCGGGCGGTCGAGGGGGATTTGGCGTCCGGCTCCGGCTCGGTCTGCTGATGGTGATCCGCGGCGCGACCGCGGTATACCGCCACAGCGACGACGATCAGGACCGCGGCTGCCGCGATGACGGGCGGCCACAGCCGGCGCAGCACATCGAGGTCGACCACGCCGATGACGAGAAGAAGCTGAAGAAATGTCGCCTCGCTGGCGAGTAGCGCACCGGCAAGCGGGGCGCGAACGTTGTGGGCGGTGTGGCTGGCACGCCCCATCGACGCCGTCGTTGCGCTCGCGGAGACGAACCCACCGGCCAAACCGGTCACCAGCAGACCGCGCTGGGGGCCGAGCGCACGAACGCCGACATAACCGACCCAGCCGATACCGGTGAGCAAGACGACAAGCAACCACACCTTGGACGGATTCAGGACACCGTACGGTCCGAGTTGTCGATCAGGCAGCAGCGGCAGGATCACGAAGGCGACCACGAAGAACTTGATCGCGTCTTCGAGTTCGACCTCGCTGACGATCTCACGGGCGAACCGATGGATACGGGCCTTCGACACCAACAACAGCGTCACGATCACGGCCAGGGCCACGGCAAGTGCCGGCCGCGTATACGCCAGCGCTCCGAGCAGGTATGCGACGAGACCGGCTATCTCGGTGGTGGTCCCAGGATCCTCCTGGCTCGTACGGAGGTAAGCCAGTGCCAAAAGCGCACTGACGCCGACCATTCCGGCCACGACGGTCCACATGTTGAAGCTCGCTGCGACGGCGCCGACGAGGGACAGCAGCGCGAACGAACGCGACCCGGCCGCCAGCTTGCGGCTGTGGCTGCGCTCGCGCTCGAAACCCAGTAACAGCCCAATGGCCAAGGCCACCACGAAGAGCTGCAGTTCCGAGAAGTTCAACGCGACGTGCCCGCGCCGACAGCAAGCATCGCGGACCGGACAGGGTCCGCGGTGTCAGACGTCACTGCACTGGTACCGGCGGCGCAGAGCCAACCACGTCTGCGATCTGACTGTCCGCAATGTTCCGGGGCCGCTCTAGATCTTCGCCACCCCACCCTGCGTACCCTAATGCCACGGCCAGGGCGGTGTATACCGCTGCTTCTGACCACATGGAGCCGACGCCCCAACGCCGTCCGAGGAAGATCGGCTCGCTGATGATCCCGCGGGTGGTCGCCACGGCATACGCTGCGTGGGCGTAGCCCAGGGCGGCGAACGATCCCGAAAAGAATTTGCACACTTCGCGGTTCATGTCCAGGTCCTTTCCTGAAGCGGTATCACTGTGCGGCCGGGTGTAGCCGCTCACGGATCAGCGGAAATTCGGTATGGACGTGCTTGTCCATCGCCGTAGCGAATGCCGGTGAGAAGTACAGCTTCAACAGCGGGTCCAGCAGGCGCCCGGGTCCGGTCCATCCAGCAGTGATCGTGTGACAGACATCGACACCATCGGCGCGATCGGTGACCTCGATCGTCAACCAAGCCGGCAAGCGGATGGCCTTCTTCATTTGCCACACCAGTTTTCGTCCTCGGTCAGCTTCGATCACCACCGCTGTCATGCGCAGGCGACGCTCGCCGATGAACTCGTCCATGAAGACCGCGTCGCCGACGTGGGCGGCGTTACCCGAATTGAGGGGGTGCAGATGCAGGTGCACGCCGGGCCACCACTTCTGGTAACCCTCATCGGTGCAGTCGGACAGAAAGTCGGTGACCTCCGTTGCAGTCAAACCCGGCACGGTTACGTGGGATCGTATTGTCAACACGTTGACCTCCTGCAAGCGCCGCGATCCCGTAACGCTATTGCCGTCGCGCTGATCCCGTCAGGGACCAACGTCATCGAGTTTGTGGTATCTGGTCTGCTTCTTGCTTCAAGTCACGGGTCCGCGATCTGAACAGGCTGGGCCACGTCATCTTCTTTGAGTACTGAAAGAAACTGCTTTCGGCGGGTGGGGCAGGGCGCCGCGTGGCACTCTCGCTGAGTGGCCATGCCGGACGTCGCACCCGCGATTCTGGTCATCGAGGATGACCGGGCACTCAACGCGATGCTGGCTGCGCTTCTCACCGAGGAGGGGTATCGCGTCGATGCCGCGTACGACGGACAGCAAGGCCTGCACCGCGGTCTGTCCGGTCGCTACGACGCCCTCATCGTCGATCGCGGATTGCCGGTGATGGACGGCTCGGACCTGATCGCGTTGCTCAGGTCGAAAGGTATTGCGACCCCGGCCCTCATCTTGACGGCCCGCGGGGCGGTCGACGACCGCGTGGAAGGTCTCGACGCGGGCGCGCAGGACTATCTGGTCAAACCGTTCGAGGTGCCCGAATTGCTGGCGCGGGTGCGGGCGCTGCTGCGCCGCCTCGACAACGCCGCGGCTGTGATCACGGCCGGTGGCTTGCGCCTGGATCGGGTGACCCGACGGGTGACAGGTAGGACACCGGACGACGAAGAGGTCGAGTTGTCCGAACGGGAAGCGTCGTTGTTGGCGACGTTGATGGCAGCCCCCAGACGCGTGTTCAGCCGAGCGCAGCTACTGGACGTGGTCTTCGAGGGCGCCGAATCCGGCGGTGCGGTGGATCTCTATGTCCACTATCTGCGACGGAAACTCGGCAGGCAGGTGATCCGCACCGTGCACGGCTCCGGCTACCGATTCGGGCTCGAATGACTCCCGCCGGTGATTTGGCGGTGGTCAAGCGGGCGGGCCGCATCGCCGCGATCCAGGCCTCGGCTGCTCTTGCTGCCGTGCTCCTGGTCGTCGGCGGGGTGGTGTTCGCCGTCTACGTGCGTGCACAGAACCGCCAGATCGACGCTGAGTTGCAGACATTGGCGATGTCGGCCGACGACGCCAATGACCCGCCTCCGGATATGGAACTCGCGATGCGCGGGCGCAGCGGTGACATCTCGACCAGCGATGGCGGCCAACCGGGTGTGCCGCTGCTGTCGGGGCCGACCGGGTTTGGCGACCTTCGCACCGATGGGCGGCACTACCGGACGCTAGTCGTCGATCGAGCCGAGGGCCGAGTGGTGGCGATGACGGACCTGGCGCCTTACGGTGCCGGTCGAAATAGACTGCTGATGTCAGTGGCATTCGCCGAACTGGCCGGCATTCTGGCCTCGATCGCGGTGGTCACGTTGTTGACTCGACGCTCGGTGCGTCCGCTGGCTCAGGCGCTGGCACTGCAGAGGCGGTTCGTCGCCGACGCCTCGCACGAGCTCAGAGCTCCGTTGACGGTGTTGCACACGCGAGCGCAGATGCTGGCCCAGCGAGCGGGCAAGGCCGAACCCCAAGTGATTCGGGCGGATGCCGAAGCATTGGTCGCTGATACTCGGGCACTGAGCGATATCGTCGATGACCTTCTTGCGTCGGCGACGATGACGGCGGGCGACTCGCCACGCGATCGGGTCGACCTGGCGTCGGTGGCAGCCGACGTGTACCACAGCCTGGCCCCGTATGCGGCCGCACTCGGGGTGAGTCTTCATTTGGAAGAGTCAAGTGGGACAGAGAGTTTCGATGTCGTCGGCTCGAGGGCTGCGCTGCGGCGTGCGCTGACGGCATTGGTGGACAATGCCCTCGGGCACGAACACCCCGGAGGGGTGGTCGACGTTCGCCTGAGTCGCCGGGGCTCGATGGTCAGGGCCGAGGTCGCCGACGACGGCGTCGGCATCGACGCCGGCACCATGGCCACGCTGTTCACCCGTTTTGCGCACGGTACCGAGCACACCACCCGAACAGGCCGGCCGTCCTACGGCATCGGGCTGGCGCTGGTACGCGAGATTGCCCATGCACACGGCGGGGATGTCGAGGTCGAGTCGGCGCCTGGCCAGGGGGCGACGTTCGCCCTGAGTCTGCCTGCCGCTCAGAGTGATTGATCAGATCAGTGCGCGTCAATGGAGAGTCGATCGCCGTCGTGGCGCGACAAGACGAGCGCTCGCTCAGGTGTTTACCAGCGCCGGCCGAATGTCGCGCCGGTGAGATTCTTCGAAGATTCAAAAAATCGGGTGTGAGCATCTCGTCATGGACTCACCTGGTTCTGGGCTACGCCGCGCGGCGGTGGCGTCATGGGTGTTGACGGGCATCGGTGTAGCCGGAGTCGCGGCCGCGTCGACATTGGCGTATGCGGATACGCTCAAACCTGCCGCGGAACCCCCGACCGAGTCGGCGACCCAGCCCACTGACGACCCCGCTGTGTCGCTGACACCAGCTGTCGACGTGCCGGTCGTTCCCACGGCGGTCGAGCCTCCGCCCCCGGTGTCGCAGGCACCAGCGCCGGTGACGTCTGCGCCACGCGTCCCCAAGCCCATTCCCGTGCAAAGCGCCGAGCCCGACACGCCTGTCGTGGCCGTACGCAAGCCGCCGGCACCGGCTCCGACTACCAAGGCGGCGCCACCGACGACCCGCCGGATCAACACGCCGACGACCGTGCAGTCGCCGAAGTACTCACCTCCGCACATCACGGTTTCCCGCGGATCATGATCACCGCTGACGATTTGACCGCCGAGCACGGCCGGTCGACGGCCGAAGACCGTTGGCGGCGTTGGACCATGGACATGCAGATCATCGTCACCCGACCCGAGGCGCTGGCCACTGCGCGCCGGGAGACCGACGCTGAACTCGATGCCGTCGACAGCGCCGCCTCGCGGTTCAATCCGGACTCCGAGATCAACGCCCTGGCACAGTCTGGCCGGCCTAGGGAAGTCAGTGAGTTGCTTGCCGAACTGCTCGCGGCGGCGTTGTGGGCGGCCGATCAGACCGACGGTGACGTCGACCCGACGATCGGGGCCAGGCTCATCGAGCTCGGTTACGATCACGCCTTTGCCGCAACGGATTGGTCTGTGCCGCTGACGATGTCGGTCGCCCAGCCCGCCGACTGGTCGATGGTCCAACTTGCCGGGCGAGTCGCCGGCGTACCCCGCGGGGTGGTTCTCGACCTCGGCTCGACGGCCAAGGCCGTGGCCGCCGACCGCTGTGCGGCACGGACGTATCGCGCTACCGGTGCCGGAGTGCTGGTGAACCTCGGCGGTGACATCGCCACTGCGGGAGAAGCTCCCGAAGGAGGTTGGCAGGTACTGGTCTGCGACGGCGACAACGAACCGGCGACGGCGGTCGCGCTGCCGTCGGGAATGGCTCTGGCCACATCGAGCACCCTGCGGCGCCGGTGGCAACGCGGGCAGCAGGTGATGCACCACATCATCGATCCGCGGTCGTGCCGGTCAGCCGATCCGGTGTGGCGCACGGTCAGCGTGGCGGCCGATAGTTGTCTGTCCGCCAACACGGTCAGCACCGCCGCCATCGTTCGGGGATGGCGTGCCGTGGAATGGATTCGGGCGCAGGAGTTTCCAGCCCGACTGGTGGACAGCGACGGGATTGTGCACACCCTCGGTGGATGGCCGCCCGAGAGCGCTGGCGGGTGGCGATGACGAGCGAGACACTGTGGGCCCTCGGCCGTGGCTGTGGGACCACCGCGTTGGGATTCCTGACACTCTCACTGGCCCTTGGCATCATCACCCGGTCCGGTCGCCGGTTGCCGACGCTACCGAGGTTCGCCGTTGCCGAAGTGCACCGATTTGCCGCGTTGGCCGGAACCCTCTTGGTAGCACTACATGTGGGCCTGTTGTTCGCAGATCCCTATGCGCAGCTATATCTCATCGATTTCGTCGTGCCCCTCCTCGGCCACTATCGGCCGCTGTGGCAGGGGCTGGGCACCCTGGCCTGCGACCTTCTCATCGTCGTGGTGGTCAGCAGCATGTTCCGGCTCCGACTGGGCGTGCGTGCCTTCCGGGTAGTGCACTGGACGTCGTATGCGTTGTGGCCGATCGCGCTGGCACATGCATTTGGCAACGGAACCGACACCGGCCACGTCTGGTTTCTGATCTTCGCCGGATGCTGCGTGGTAGTGGCGGGGGGAGCCCTGGTGTGGCGCCTGCGCACCGAATTCGCCGAGTATGCCCGCGCGCGAAACTCCGTGGGCGCATGACAACTCAACGCCTGTTTGCCGCCGCTGGGCCAGGAATCGATCAGCATCGAGAACGGTTCGGCGACCTGCCGGCATTGTCCCGCGACGAACTCGCCCTGCACCTGACCGAGGCCGGGCTCACCGGCCGGGGCGGCGCCGGCTTCCCGACTGGGCGCAAGATCGATTCGCTCGGCGACCGGCCACCGGTGGTGATCGGCAACGGTGCCGAAGGAGAACCACTCAGCGCCAAGGACGTGACGCTGCTGGCCCGTGCCCCGCAGTTGGTGCTGGACGGCCTGACCCTCACCGCCAATGCCGTTGCGGCGGAATCGGTCTATCTGTACGCCCCGTCCGTCGCCTCTGCTGGCTTGCAGTATGCGCTCCGCGAGCGAGAGCGATCGTCAGCGAGTCGATCCCGAATCACTCTTGTCGAGGCGCCCGACGTCTTCGTCGCCGGTGAGGAATCGGCGGTGGTCCGCCGCATCGGCGGCGGCCCGGCCCTGCCGCGAGACCGAACGGAGCTCACCACGAAATCCGGTGTGCGAGGACGGCCGACGTTGGTCAGCAACGTGGAAACCTTCGCCCACATCGCCCTCATTGCTCGGTACGGCCCGAAGTGGTTCCGCGCTGTGGGCGACGCGGCCCAGCCGGGCACCATGCTCGCGACCGTGTCGGGATCAGTCATGCCGACCACAGTTCTCGAGGTTCCAACCGGAATTACGTTGTGCGATCTGATCGCTCGGACTGATCCTGACACCGTGAATCGGCTCCAGGCAGTGCTCGTGGGCGGCTATCACGGCAGCTGGATCCCCGTCGGCGCGATCAAACAGGCTCGCCTCTGCTCAGACAGCCTCGGCGCATCAGGCGTAACCCCGGGGGCGGGTGTCATCCACGTCTTAGGGCAGGACGAATGCGGCTTGGCCCGCACCGCTGAAATCACTTCGTACCTCGCCGATCAGAGTGCGGGGCAGTGTGGACCGTGCCGGTACGGCCTGCCGCGGCTGTCGAGGCTGCTCGACCAGCTCGCCTTCAGCGAGGTCGACGACGGTCTCCTCGACGAGATCCATCGAATGGTGGGTTTGGTCGATGGCCGCGGATCGTGCCGCCACCCGGACGGCACGGCACGATTCGTTCGTTCCGCCCTCGCCGTCTTCGACAGCGACATCGCCGAGCATCGTCGCGGGTGCTGCCAAGCAGTGCCCGCCGCGTGCGGGGGAGAACCCCGGTGACCGCCAAGCCGGCGCGAGCACTGCGGCTGCACATCGATTGGACACGGTGCGACGGCCGTGGCTTGTGCAGCGAACTCCTGCCACAGCTGCTGAGTCGTGACGACTGGGGATATCCGCTGGCCCGGGACAATTCGCGAGAACCATCGGTACCCGGGCGGATGGCGAAGCACGCGCGTCGCGCGGTCGCCCGGTGCCCACGGTTGGCGCTGACTCTGATCGACGACGACCAAATCGGAACGGCGATCTATACCGAATCTTCACAGAACGACTAGGACGACCCTATCGAGCCCGACCACGCTGGGCTTGAACGAATGGGAAGACCTGACGAAAGGGATGCGCTGTGAAGAAGCGAACGACCGTGGTCGTCGGGATGGCGACGCTAGGTGTGCTGGCCGTTCTGGCCGCCATCGCCGCGTGTAGTGGTCCGGCGACCAGGGAAGCGACATCGGTAGCGTCGCCCACCACGCAAAGTTCACCCACGACGCCTGCGAGCACCCACAACCAGGCCGATATCATGTTCGCCCACATGATGATTCCGCACCATCAGCAGGCAATTCAGATGAGTGACATGATTTTTGCCAAGCAGGGGATCGATCCGCGGGTGATTGAGCTGGCCAAGGAGATCAAGGCGGCTCAGGGACCGGAGATCGACATGATGCAGGGTTGGTTGGATCA
Source organism: Mycobacterium sp. BK086 (assembly GCA_004362315.1). Lineage (GTDB taxonomy): Bacteria > Actinomycetota > Actinomycetes > Mycobacteriales > Mycobacteriaceae > Mycobacterium. The sequence continues at coordinate 572,281 of SNWL01000003.1, read as the reverse complement.
GTGGGGCGCGCCCAACATGCCCGGGATGAACGGCGGCATGCACGGCTCGATGATGCCGGGCATGCCCGACATGGATGACATGCCGGGCATGGCGGGAATGATGTCGCCGGCCGATATGGAAGCGCTGCAGAACGCCCAGGGTGTCGCGGCCAGCAAGCTGTTTCTGACCCAGATGATCGAACACCACCGGGGTGCGATCACGATGGCGCAGAACGAGACCCAAGAACGGTCAATCCGCCGATGAGGTGGCTCTGGCCCAGTCCATCGCCACCAGCCAGCAGAAGCAGATCGACACGATGAACCAGATTCTGGGCACCCTGTAGACGGCTCAGGCGTCGACGCGGTCGCTGTCGGGTGCTGCCACCGGCGGCAGCACCGGCAGCGCCACAGTGAAGACGCAGCCATGACCGAGTCCGCCACTCGTCACGGTGATGTGGCCACCGTGGGCTTCGGTGAGAGCTCGTACGATCGCCAGTCCGATGCCCGAACCTCCTCGCTGGCGGTCGCGTGCGTAGTCGGCGCGGTAGAACCGATCGAAGACGTGCGGTAGATGCTCGGCGGCGATGCCGTCACCGTCGTCGGCGACACTGAACACCACGTCGTCCGCGACCCCGGTGACGGTGACCGTGACGTGTCCACCAGATGCTGTGTGGCGCAGTGCGTTGTCGAGCAGATTGCCCAACACCTGCGCCAGTCGCTGGCGGTCTGCGCAGAGTCGGATCGCGTCGCGGGCGTGAAGGCTCAAGGCGACGTTCTTGGCCGCATAGCTGTCGGACGCTGCGGCGACGACGGATCTGGCGATCTCGCCGGCTTCGAGCCAGGCCGGGGCAATGCTGGCGTGCGCCTCCTCGGCCTGAGCCAGGGCGGCGGCGTCGGCCGAGAATCGGACCAATCGCCCGGTCTGCTCGCGCAGCATCGCGATCGTGGGCTCGTCCAGGGTCCGCACGCCGTCCTCCACGGCTTCCAGGTATGCCTCCAGCACCGAGACCGGTGTGCGGATCTCGTGGGCCAGATCGCCGAACAACTGGCGCCGGGTTGACTCCACTGCCTGTAGGCGCTCTGCCATCTTGTTGAAAGCTGTTGCCATGTCGTCGAACTCGCGGCCGAGTCGAGGAGGGGCAACCCGAATGTCGTAATGCCCCTCGGCGACTGCCGACGCGGCGTCGGATACCTCGGCGATCGAGCGTTGCAGTCGCCTGCTCAGATAGATGGTGACGATCAGGGCCGTGACAGCCGCCACGGTGATGGCGACCAGGATCGACAGCGCGGTGGCGTTTTGGTAGGCCTGCTCTGCGTGATACTGCTCGTTGGAGCCATGAGCCACGCCGGCCATGTTCAGATGCTTGCGGAACAACGGCGGCCCGACGACGGATGCTACGACCCACGTCGTCACGCCGCCGGCTACGAGAACAACGCTCTGTGCGAGCAAGAGCCGCCGGCGCATCCCGAATCCGCTGAGCCCGGTCACTGTCCGCTTCCCATCCGGTAGCCCACACCCCGCACGGTCAGCACGAACTTCGGTTCTGCGGGGTTGTCACCGAGTTTGCGCCGGACGTGCCCGACGTGGACGTCGACGAGATGATCGTTGCCCACCCACGGTTCACCCCAGACGGCGTCGATCAGTTGGCGACGGCTCCACACCACACCGGGCCGCGACGACAACGCCGCCAGGATGTCGAACTCGGTGCGGGTCAACGAGATCGGCGCGGCGTCGAGGAACACCTGCCGACTCGGCACATCGATCGACAGTGACCCGAACACCCGCGGCGGCAATTCATCATCCGGTGGTCGGCCGGCGGGAGCGACGGGTGCGTGCACCGAGCGAGGTCGCCGCAGCATGGCGCGGATCCGGGCGACCAACTCGCGCGGACTGAACGGTTTGGTCACGTAATCGTCGGCACCGACCGAGAGTCCGACGATGGTATCCACCTCGGTGTCGCGGGCGGTCAGCATCACCACGTACGCGTCTGAGAAGGTCCGCAGCTGCCGGCACACCTCCAAGCCGTCGATGCCCGGTAGTCCGAGGTCGAGCACCACCACATCGGGATCGACCTGCCGCGCCACGTCCAAGGCGTCGGCACCGGACAAGCACACCGTCACCTCGAAGTGCTCGCGCTCCAGGTAACTGGCGACCACGTCGGCCAGCGGTTTCTCGTCGTCGACCACCAAGGCGCGATACCCCAGGTCAGCCCCGTGCGGAGCCGTCTGCGATCTGAGATCCATGCCTTTATGGTGCCGTGCCGCGGCGCCGCTTCACGCGCTTGAGCCAATCTTTACCGAACCAACACCGAAACCCCGTCCGGTCACGCGCAGAGTGGTACCGGAAACCCCTGGCGTCGAGAGGAGGGAAGGTCCCATGATGTTCTGGTCCGTCCACGACATGAGCGGATGGGGCTACGCGGGTATGGCTGTCGGAATGGTGTTGTTCTGGATTCTCGTCATCGTCGGAATCGTTGCGCTGGTGCGCTTTTCCACCGGTTCCGCGCAGGCGTACCAAGCTCCGCGATATCCGGCGTACCCCGAATCGCCCGAACAACTCCTGGCTGCCCGATTCGCCCGCGGCGAGATCGACGATGCCGAGTATCAACAGCGTTTGGCGACCCTGCGCGGGACGATGTCCGGCTGATCAGGATTCCGTCGTCGCGGTGATCGCGGCGAGCATGTCGGCGATATCGGCCTCGGCTCGGGACTTGTCGAACCCGAGGCGGTGCAGGGTGCCTTCGTCGTTCTCGGCTTCGGCCAGCGCCAACAACATGTGCTCGGTGCCGATGTAGTTGTGGCCCAACCGAAGTGCCTCGCGAAAGGTGAGTTCCAGCGCTTTACGGGCCTGCGCGTCGAATGGGATCAGGGCGGGCATTTCGCCGGCGGGTGCAGGCAAGGTGATCGCGTCGCGCACCGTCTCGGGGGTGATCTGCTGGGCGCGCAGCAGGGGAGTCGCCAGCGCGGCCGGATCGGTGAGCAGGCCGAGCAGCAGATGGTCGACGGTGATCTCGGCGTTGCCGGCTTTGTGCGCGGCGTTCTGGGCGGCGACGACGGCGCCGCGGGCGCGCGGGGTGAAGCGGGCGAAGCCCTGGGCGGGGTCGAGATCGTTGGCGTCCAGGTTGGTCAGCTTGGGCACGAAGCGCTTCTGCGCGGCCTGTTTGGTGACGCCCATGCTCTTGCCGATGTCGGTCCAGGAGGCGCCCGAGCGGCGAGCCTGGTCGACGAAATGGCCGATCAGGTGATCGGCGAGGTCGCCGAGCGCTTCCGCGGTGAGCACGGCGTCGGCCAGCTGTTCGAGGGCGTCGGTGTGCACGCGCTTGATGGCGTCGATCAGGTCGTCGAGGCGAACGGGGTAGGCGATGCGAGCCGGTTCTTCCATGCGTCAACCGTAAGTTGACGATGGGGATTCGTCAACCGTGGGTTGACGGTGTAGCCCGCGGGCGGGCGGGTACCCGCGCGCTATGCCAACAAGCGTCACACGCAACATCAGCGCATCGCGGAGTCGGGTCTGGGAGGTTCTGGCCGACGGCTGGACCTATTCGCAGTGGGTGGTCGGTAACAGCCGCATGCGGGCGGTCGACTCCGACTGGCCCGCGCCGGGGACGCGCATCCTGCATTCCATCGGGGTGTGGCCGGCTGTCATCGATGACGAAACGGTCGTGCTCAGCTGTCGACCGCAGGAGGAACTGGTGCTGCTGGCCCGGCTGGGCCCCGCGGGAGCGGCACGGATCACGCTGCGGCTCAGCGATATCGAGGGCGGTTGCTGCCTCGAGATGTCTGAAGTGGCCGTCGAGGGGCCGATGCGATTCGTGCCCGATCGGGTGCAACTGACCAGCTTCTGGCCGCGCAATCGCGAGTGCACCTGGCGATTGGCAAACCTCGCCGAGAGCCGCGAGCCTGCCGAGTTCACCTGACGTGCGCGGGCGATTGCGCCGGCGGGCAGACACAAACTCACATGCAGCGCGCTTACCGATTCCGCCACCGGCATCGCGGCAGGCTCAATAAACTCGCGGCCATGGCAGGCCCGCGCAAATCCGAAGAGCGGCCCGACCTGAGCAGGATCGACAACCGGGCGCCGTCGGTGCCGCGGATGTTCCTGGATCGCGTCGCGGCCACACCCACCAGCGAAGCATTTCGCTATCCCGACAACGACGGCTGGACGAGCGTCACCTGGCAGCAGGTCGGCGATCGCGTCGAACTGATCGCTGCCGGGCTGATCGCCCTGGGCATCAACCCCGAGGACCGGGTCGCGCTGGCATCGGGCACTCGCTACGAGTGGGTGGTGGTCGACTTCGGCATCCTGGCGGCCGGCGCGGCCACCACAACGGTCTATCCCAGCACCAACGCCGAGGACACCGCGTTCATCGTCGCCAACTCCGGCAGCCGGATTGTGGTGGCGGAGAACCAGTCTCAGGTCGACAAACTGGTCGCCAACCGGGATCAGCTGCCCGCCGTCGAGAAGGTGGTGATGATCGACGGCAACAGCGAAGACGACTGGGTGATCACCCTCGAGGATCTCGAGCAACTCGGCAAGCAGCTGCTGGCCGACAACCCCACGGCCGTGACCGATCGCATCGAGGCGATCCCAGCCACCCAGCTGGCCACGCTGATCTACACCTCCGGCACCACCGGCAAGCCCAAAGGTGTGCGTCTGCACCACGAGGCGTGGACCTACACGGCGGCCGCGCTGGAATCGCTGCACGTGCTGTCCGACCGAGACCTCAACTACCTGTGGCTGCCGCTGGCGCACTCGTTCGGCAAGGTGATGCTGGCCATGCCGCTGGTGATGGGCTTCCCGACGGTCATCGACGGCCGGGTCGACAAGATCGTCGAGAACCTGGCCATCATCAAGCCGACGTTCATGGGTGCGGTACCGCGCATCTTCGAAAAGGTGCACGGCCGGATCACCGAGACCATGGCCGAAGAGGGCGGCGTCAAGAAGAAGCTGTTCGACTGGGCCGTCGACGTGGGCCTGCAGGTGTCGCGCGCCAAGCAGGCCGGCCATCGGGTCGGGCCGCTGCTGGCGATACAGCAACAGCTGGCCGACCGGCTGGTGTTCTCCACCATCCGCCAGCGCTTCGGCGGGCGGCTGCGATTCTTCATCTCCGGGTCGGCGGCGCTGGATCGTGACATCGCGCAATGGTTCGATGCTGTCGGCGTCCCCGTCCTCGAGGGGTACGGCCTGACGGAGACGTCCGCGGCGTCGTCGTTGAACCGTGCCGATGCCTACCGGTTCGGCACGGTCGGCTGGACACTGCCGTACACCGACGTGAAGATCGCCGACGACGGTGAGGTGCTGCTCAAGGGGCCGGGCGTGATGAGCGGCTACCACGACCTGCCCGAGGCCACCGACGAGGCAATCGACGACGACGGGTGGTTCCACACCGGAGACATCGGTGAGCTTGACGCTGAGGGGTACTTGCGGATCACCGATCGCAAGAAGGACATGTTCAAGACCTCGCAGGGCAAATATGTTGCGCCCTCGGCGATCTCGGCGTCGTTCAAGGGGTTGTGCCCGTTCGCCAGTGAAATCATCATCTACGGCGAGGGCAAGCCGTACTGTGTGGCGCTGGTCAGCCTGGATGGGGACGCGATCCGAGAATGGGCCGACAGAAACGGCATGGAGGGCAAGTCGTTCACCGAGGTCGCTCGCGACGAGAAGACCAGGGAGATGGTCGAGGGGTATGTGGAGACCCTCAACAAGCATCTCAACCGCTGGGAGCAGGTCAAACGCTTCGCCATCATCGATCGTGAATTGACCGTCGAGGCAGGCGATTTGACGCCGAGTCTCAAGCTCAAGCGCAAAGCGGTCGTGGACAACTTCCACGACGACATCGACGAGCTGTACGGGTAGCCGTGCGGCGGCGCGGCGCCCTGATCGCGGCGGCGGTTGTCGCGCTGTCGTTTCCAGTGCCTGCACATGCCGACGATCCCGTGCCCCAGGCCGGCGCACTGTGCCCGCAGACGTTCGCGAACGTCATGACGCAGCTGCCGGGCGGACGGGACTTCCTGGTGTGCCAGCCCGTCCCGGACCGGGCCGGCAACTGGGCTTCGGTCGACGCCCCGTTCGACCCCAGCAGTCGATGGCTGAGCTACGGGCCGGAGATCACGTTGCACGGTCAGGGATTCCGCAACCCGAACCTGCGTTCGGGATCGTGGACGGCCAGCCCGCTGGATCCGGTCACCGTGTGCGGTGCCGATCAGGTCACTGTGGTGAGCGCGGGAGTGCTTGCACCCCTTGTGCATTCGCAGGGGCAGCCGGGTCAGCCAGTGCAACTGGAGGTGCTGCCCAAACTGTTCACGATCACGCTCAGCGGCAACTGCCTGTGGTCCGAGGATCAGGGCGGGTAGGGTCTGCGCATGTTTCGCCTGACGGTCCAGGACGTGTTTGTCATCAAGGGTCGCGGTCTCGTCGCCACGGGTCGTGTCGAACTCGGCGAGGTTCGGGTCGGCGACGAGGTGCGCGTCAACGGCGCCCGTGCCGCCCAGGTCGCGGCCGTCGAACAATTCCGCAAGAAGGTGGACGAGGCGGTGGTCGGCGACAACGTCGGGCTGCTGTTCTCCGACCTCGATCGCAGCGATATCTCACCGGGCGATGTGCTGACGTCGGGTGGCGTCGAGCCGGCATCCGGCGGTGTCGAGGTCACTCTCTGACGAACGTCCAAGTGGTCCCCAGGGGCGGGGGGCCGGTGGCCCAAGGGGGTGGCCACCTTCGCGTAACCCACCCCTGGAGACCCGCTTGTGACGGTCAGGTTTCGGCTGATTCTGTACCGGACCCCGACCGGTCGGCTGTGTTCGCAGCTTCGTCAAAATGTACGACAATCCGCGCCCGCGGGAAGCCGACTTCGCAAGAAAAATTGACGAATCAGTAAGGCAAGCTCTACCAGGTCACCGGCAGTGCGACCAGGCCGTGCGACAGGGAATGGAAGCCGGCGGTCATCGTCGAGGGATCGGCACACAACCGCATGGTCGGGAACCGGGGGATCAGCTGGGAGTAGACGGTCTTGAGTTCCAGCCGGGCCAGCGCCGCCCCGACGCAGTAGTGCAGGCCGTAGCCGAAACCGACGTGGGCTGTGCCGGTGCGCGCGAGGTCGAGCCGGTCGGGGTCGGCGAAGAACTCAGGGTCGTGATTGGCGGCACCGGGATCGAGCAGGACGAGATCGCCTTCCCGGATCGTCACACCGTCGGCGTCGATATCGGCTCGTGCGTATCGGGGGACACCGACGCCACCGACCATGCCGGCACGCAGGATTTCCTCGACGGCCTTGGGGATGAGATCGGCGTCGGCCAGCAGTGCCTGCCATTGGTCGGGGTTGGTGAGCAGCAGCAGCGAGCCCACCCAGATCTGGGTGACGGTTGTTTCATGCCCGGCGAAGAGCAACTGCATTGCGAGGGTGGCGATTTCGAAATCGGAGAGGTCGGGTTCGTCGCACAGCCGGGAGATGACGTCGTCGTCGGGATGCGCGCGTTTGGCGGTCACCAGTTCCATGCCGTAGCCGAGGAGGGATTCGAGTCCCTTCAGCGAGACGTCGTCATCGGGTGAGAAGGCGGCGTCATCGACCCACAGCCGGAAGCGATCTCGGTCGGCATAGGGCACGCCGAGTAGATCGCAGATCACCAGAATGGGAAGCGGCTGAGCCAGGCCGGTCAACAGGTCCGCGGGTGATCCATGGCGTTCCATGTCGTCGAGCAGCGCGGTGCACAGGCCCTCGACCTTGGGGTGCAGGGTGCGCATGTGTCGCGGCCCGAAATGCGGTAGCAGCAGCCGGCGCATGCGGGCGTGGTCGGTGGGCTCGGAGTCGAAGTCGCCGATCGGGCCGCCGAACAATGCCGACGTCCGGCTGCGCGGCGCGTTGGCAGGATCGCGGTGGGTGCGACCCAGCCGTTCGTCGTCCATCAGCCGCCGCACCAATGTGTAGCCGGTGACTAGCCAGGCCTCGTCGCCGACAGCGGTGAGGATCTTGTGGATCGGCCCGGTGCCCTGCAGTGCGCGCAGTTGGTCGGGGGAGCGCAGGGGATGGCTCTGGCGAAACGGCAGCTGCGCGGTGGCGGTCATGGTTGGCAGCGTACGACTGCCTCGGGCCGCGCGGGAGATTTTTTAAGACTATTGGTCTTGTTTGCGTGGGCTTTAGTATCGAGCGGTGGTTCACCTGGATCGTCGCGACCTGAGCGCGCTTATCGGATTGTGCGCCGCGTCCGCTGTGACCGCAGTGTGCTTGCCTGTCGTCGCGTCCGCCGACACCGCGTCCTGGAATGGTGAGTACGCGATCACGTTCATCGTCGGTCCGAAAGCCGGAACGAGCATGGCGGCCGGCCAGCCCGAGCAACAACACACCGAAACGTATGGGTTCCAGTCGAGTTGTACGAACGCAAAGTGCACCGCCACGATCACCAGCGGTCCGCCACCCAGCAACCCGACGGTTCCGCAGCCCGTCGTGTTCACCTGGGATGGATCGTCGTGGACCCAAGCCAGCGATTTCCAGTGGCAGTGCATGATGCCCGACGAGACGATCCAGTGGAATCCAGCGCACGCCGAGGTGCATTACACACCTCAAGCTGACGGGACCCTTTCCGGCACAATGCATACCGAGATCTACAGCGGGGCGTGCCAGGGCACTGTCGATATGAACATGGCTGCCGAACGGGCCTAGGTTCACGCCGGAAATGACCAATCGTGCGAGAGATGCCTGGCGGCAACGGCAAACTGTCTGTCGCGCACTCTGAAAGCCGAACGATAAACATGTTCATTCCGTCAGTCTCTTGCTAATTTCCATGCCGAGGTACGCGCGCCGACCTGGGAGGCTTCGGGATGACCGAGTTGGACCGCGACGCAATCGTGGACACCGCACTCGAACTCTTCATCAGCGGGGGATACGCCTCGACAACCCTGGCCGACATCGCGGCAGCGAGCGGTGTCGATCTTGATACGTTGGCCGCCGAGTTTCCGGACAACGACTCCTTTATCGTTGCCGTGGTCGACGACATGTTCGCCGCTGTCTTCGAGGAGCTCGCCACCGCCGCGGCCGCCGAGGACCTCGTGGAGGCGCTGCGGGACGCGCATCAGATTGTCCTGAGTCGCACCGTCGCCGGAGAAGGGCCGGTGCCCTTGTTCAGGATGCAGCAGATGGGCATCGTTGCGATGAAGTATCCCGATGTGGCACAGATGATTTCGGATCGGCGCAAGAAGATGCTGCCTCGAGCTCTCGCTGAACACCGCGGCGTTGGTGTCGACGACCCCGAGATCACCCGCGCCGTGACGGTGTGGTCGGCAGTGGTGACCGCCACCTATGCGGCCGGCATCAACGACAAGATCGACGACACCCCGCAGGTCGACCTGATCGATACCGATCGCATGGGCGGCCGGCTGGACCGCACCTTTACCCAGGTCACCGGAAAAGGTACGACCGACGGGCGTTGACCGTGGCCCGCGACAGGTGTTCGGTAAGACGGGGGCGGGGACACAACAAGCGGCTCGGAGGGCAGGAGCATGACGAATTGCGATACGGCCATCTGTGTGGACAGTTTCCCGGGTAGTGACCCGACGGGTACCACTCCCTCGGATACCGCGGTGGCGGCGGCGATCGCTCAACTCGGAACCGATTCGGGCGTCATCGAATTCGGTGTCGGCACCTATCGGCTCGACGGTTCGGCTGTGCTCGCCCACCCGGGGCAGTACTTCAAGTTCCCCGGCCTGGGTGTCACCAGCATCGATTTCCGCGGTACTGGTCCAGCCCTCAAGGTCTGGGACTCTACGGTTTCCACCGGGGGAACCACCGCCCCCGGTCGCGGTGGGGGCGTCCTCGGTGGCGTCACCATCTTGGGTGTCAACAACACCAACGACGATGCGATCGGCCTGCAGCTCGGCGATCTCGTCGCCCCGGTGGTCGAGGACGTCCGCATTTCCGGCTTCACCACCGAGGGTTGTATTGGTTTCCTCGGCCAGAACCGCTACTCGTGGTGCGAGTACGGGAGGCTGCGGATTCAGGGAGACAACAACACCACCAACTTCGTGCTTGAGGCTCACCCCGATCACCCGCTCCCGTACGGGACCACGTCGTGGTCCTACAACATGCTCGACTGGGGGTTCAGCGCGGAGGCCGATCAGAACGGCGTCATCGTGCGCAATCATGTTGCCGCCGTGGGCTGTACGTGGGCGATGAAGTTCAATTGCAATCCTGGGGCCACGAACTCCGGGGTGGCGTTCACGTTCGGCAGCGATGGCGACGACTACGTCCATATCGAGGCCGGGATGGATTGGTCGGGCGAGACCACCAACGCCGGCGCGGTCGGGCATGTGGACATGAACTGGCACGGCGGGGGCAATCTGCGTGGCGTTGGATCCCTGATCTTCAACGACTTCTCGGCCCCGTTCGTCGCCGGAAACATCGCGCCGGACAGTTACAAAGTCGTCTTCGCCGGACGCGTCGACAGCCCCAGCTTCGGACACTATGCCCGCAACGAAATCGGATTCGTGACCATCGGCGATCCGGGACGCTTCGGAGTGCGGGGCGACAGCGCGAATTACGTTCGGACTGAAGAGAACCCATGGGGAGATCCGGTGATCCGGGCCAAGGGGCCCGGTGTCCCGGGCAGCGGTCACGGCACCAGCGTCGGTATCGCCATGGTGTCGCAGTTCGACCCAGGCGACACGCGCAGGTCGCTGATCACGATCGACGGCGTCAACGTGGTCGCAACTCTCGACTCGATGGTCACCCATACCTTGCTCGGCAAGAGCACCCCTGTCGACGCCGACGAGCTCGCCATCGCGGACAGCGCCGCGTCGTGGACGTTGAAGAAACTCACGTGGGCGAACGTGAAGGCCGCATTGGCAACGTTGTTCGTCGGCAAGCACACCGGCAACGACCTGTCCCAGGAGTGGACGGTGTCGGCGGGCGCATCATCGGTCAACCTCACCAACCGCGCGATCCCGGCCGGTGCCGTCGGGGTGCGGGTGACGATGATTCCCGGCGGGTTCGGCGGTGGTTCGGGTCGCCGCGGTGCCGCCGGTACCGTCCGCTGTGGAGGCGGCGGTGGTGGAGCCTTCGGGGTGATCCGTGACTTTTTCATCCCGGTCGGGTCCAACACCACCTGGGGGTTGGCCGTGTCGGCTCCCTGCCTCGGCGGAGCGGCCGTCACCACCGACAACACCGACGGGAACGACGCGAGCAGCCCCGGCTTCACCTACTTCCAGATGGGCAGTCAGCGGTACAGCGCCATGTCGTCGACGGTCACGCTCCCCGGCAAGGGCGGCACCGCAACCTCAGGCGCCGGCGGCAACTGGGCAGCCGCGCCGACCGCCCCGGCAAGCGCCAGTGGTGCGAGCGCGTCCACATCCGGCGGTGCCGGCGGCAACGGGACCGGCGTCGGATGGATCGATATCTGCGGGGGCGCCGGGGCCGGCGGCGGAATCACGGCCGCCAACGTCGCGGCCAACGGCGGCAGCGGCGGCGAAGCACGGATGTCGCAACCCGGTACCTCCCCGGCAGGTGGGGTCGTCGACAGCACGCTCCCGGCCGCGGGTTCGGGTGCGGTCCCGGGGCTGACCGGCCCCGGTGCGGGTGGCGGCGCTGCGTCGATCACCACCGCTGCCCAGGCCGGTGCGGACGGCATCAGCTACGGCGCACCCGGTGGCGGCGGGGGAGCAAGCCTGAATGGCAACAACTCTGGTCGAGGCGGCAATGGCGGCCCCGCCTATGCCCGCATCGATTGGGTGTACGGCTGACGTCTGCCGAGGTCCTCAACCGAACCTGACCGCCGAGCTACGTGCTTCTGAGGCTCTGACCTGCGTAAACTCTGGTGCGCGATACTGGGATTGAACCAGTGACCTCTTCCGTGTCAGGGAAGCGCTCTCCCGCTGAGCTAATCGCGCGGGGTAAAACTTGGAGGTGGAGACGGGAATCGAACCCGTGTGCACGGCTTTGCAGGCCGTTGCCTCACCACTCGGCCACTCCACCGTTGGGTCTGATGCCGCTTGCACCTTCGAGCGGATGACGGGATTCGAACCCGCGACCCTCACCTTGGCAAGGTGATGCGCTACCAACTGCGCTACATCCGCACGCCTCGAACGAGATCGTCGCCCGCTGCGAAGGACGACAATAGTCGACGCAACCGAAGCCACACAAATCCCCACTGTTCACGCGTGGCGCCTTGGCGCATTCCGGCCCGATGGCCTTGTCGTGCTAGTGTTCACGTTCGGTCCGCCACCCGGTCTCGTAGCTCAGTGGGAGAGCGTCCGCCTCACACGCGGAAGGTCGCTGGTTCGATACCAGCCGGGACCACCACCAATCGCCCGGTATGAAGGCCCGTGTAGGCCGCCCGGCGATAGACCTCGAAACCTCCTTCCCACCGCAGTGACGTCCGTCGAGTCTTCGTCCTCAAATCCGGGGACTTGCGGCACTGGTAGCTGGAATGGCCGCCGAGCAATGTCGATCACACGCGGTAGTTCTCTCTCTCGAGCTGGTGATCACATGACCACGGACTCCCTTGACCACCTCACCTTGTGCGCCGCCCTCGAACTGGCCAACCGCGCGCCGTCGATCTACAACAGCCAGCCCTGGCAGTGGCGCGTCGGGCCGCACAGCATGAGTCTCTACGCCAGCACCGATGGCGGACTGCCACGCACGGACACCCGAGATCGCGACACGATGGTGAGTTGTGGGGCCACCCTGCATCACGCCGCCGTCGCGCTCGCCGCACTAGGTTGGCGCACGTTCATTCGCCGGTTTCCGGATTCGGCTGAGCCCGAGCACCTCGCTTTTCTGCAGACCAACAGCGGAGCACCCGATGGCGTCGACGTCGCGCTGGCCGCCGCTATCCCGCGGCGGCGAACCGATCCGCGTCACTACAGCTCGTGGCCGGTCGCCATGGCGGACATCGTGTTGATGAGTGCCCGTGCGGCTCGGCTCGGTGTGACGCTGCGGCGCGTCGAATGCAGCGACGCGTTCACCGCTCTGATTGCCCAAGCGATCAACGCCCATGCAGGCGATCAGGGCTACACCCTCGAGATGAGGAACTGGACTGGCCGCTACGAGGCAGCCGATGTCGTTGCCGACGGCCACGGCAGCATATTGGCGCTGGGTACTGCCTCCGATGATGTGGGCGCTGCGCTGCGGGCCGGGGAGGCTACCAGCGCAGTGATGCTGACCGCCACCGCGCAGGGTCTGGCCTCGTGTGACGTATCAGAAGTTCTCGAAGTGGATGACACGCGAGCGGCGTTGCGCACCAGTACATTCGACGGTGAACGTTTTCCCCAGGCCGTGCTGCGGGTGGGCTGGCCGCCGCTGAACGCTGAGCCGTTGCCCGCAACCCCTCGGCGCCCCTTGGGCGAGGGGGTGCGATGGCTGGATGGATCGGTATTCGTCGTCTGACACGGCTCGAGCACAACGGGAGGGGAGTGTCGTTGGTCCCGCTGGCCGATGACCAATGGACTCGGCCCCGATGGCGAGGGCACCCTGGAAGCAAGGTCGGAATGCCGCAGTCGGGTGACCAACGACTCTGCGGCATCGTGGCCGTCGCACCATACCGTCGGTGATGTCAACGGGTCGCAACGGGTGGGAGACGATAATGGCCAGGGCCGCAACGCATCATGGTGTCGTCGTCGGTGTCGACGGATCGCCCGCTTCGCAGGTTGCGGTTGGTTGGGCGGCGCGCGAAGCGGCCATGCGCCGTCTGCCGCTGAGGCTGGTGTACGTGCTTCCGCCGCCGATGGTGGTGGCCCCCGGTGTGGCATTGCCGACGGGATTTGAAATGTGGCAGGAAGCCGCGTGTCGTGACGCACTCGACGCCGCGGTGGCGCGGGCTCATGAGGTGGCCGACCCGATCGACGTCACCAGTGAGATCGCCACGGGCGTGCCAATTTCCACGCTGGCGGACTTGTCGAAAGATGCTCAGATGATGGTGGTGGGGGCTCGTGGCCGGTCGCGATTCAGGACGATGCTGGGATCGGTCGCGTCCGGGTTGACCCATCATGGGCACTGTCCGGTCGCGATTCTGCACGAGGACAACGTCTTTCCCGATAGCACCACGGCGCCGGTGGTCGTCGGCATCGACGGCTCGTCGTTCTCCGAATCGGCCACCGAACTCGCCTTTGATGAGGCTTCCCGACGTGGTGTGGAACTGGTCGCGGTTCACGCGTGCACAGACTGGGACGGATGGGATCATCCTGACGTCCACTGGTCGGATGTGGAGATCTGGGGCGAGGAGGTGCTCGCCGAGCGACTGGCCGGGTGGCAGGAGCGGTATCCGGACGTCCACGTGCGACGCGTGGTGGTTGCCCATCGCGCAGCCGACCAACTGCTGAAAGAATCCGAACATGCTCAGCTCGTGGTGGTCGGCAGCCACGGTCGTGGAGGCTTTGCCGGCATGCTGCTCGGTTCGGTCGGTGCCGCCGTTGTGCAGCGGGCGCGGGTACCGGTGCTCGTCGTGCGCAAATCTGAATGACGCGGCTGGTATCGGGCGTTGAGCGCTACTGACGTATCACCTCAGGGCGCGGGCCCGCTCACGGCGTCGTCGGTGGCCGCCGCCGATTCGGAAGACGTGGCACGATGGCTCCACAGCACCACTGACGGGCTCACCAGCGCTGAGGCGCAAGAACGTCTGGTTCGACTGGGCCCCAACGCCGTACGCAGCCACAGGGTCAGCGCCTTGGCAATCCTGGTCCGTCAGCTCCGCAGTGCGATCCTGTTGTTGTTGGCCGCCACCGCCGGGTTGTCCTTCTTCCTCGGTGACAGTACCCAGGCGCTCGTCATCGGGGTGATCTTGCTGGCCAGTGTCGGCCTGGGTTTCACCAACGAATACCGAGCCGAGCGGACGGCGGCTCGATTGCATTCCAGCCTGCGTCACAGCGCGGTCGCGTTGCGCGATGGGCACTGGGTCCGGGTTGATGTCACCACACTGGTTCCCGGCGATGTCATCGAGCTCGGGCTGGGAGAGGTGGTGCCGGCCGATGTCAAGCTACTCGCGGCCACTGGCTTGGAATGTAACGAGAGCATCCTCACCGGCGAGTCTGTTCCAGTTGAAAAGCTCTGCACTCCAGTGCATTCGGATATCTCCATCGCTGACCGGGCCGATCTGGCGTTGATGGGCACGGTGGTCACCGCCGGTGAGGGTCGCGGGATGGTCTATGCGACCGGGTCTGCGGCGGAATTCGGGCGCATCGCGGTGGGATTGGGAATGCGCCAGCCCGAGACGGCGTTCCAGTCCGGCTTACGCCGGTTCTCCTACCTCTTACTGTGGGTGGCTTTGACCCTGACCGCGGTCATCCTCGTGTGCAATCTCCTGCTGCATCGGCCGATCATCGAGGCCGTCCTGTTCTCCTTGGCGATTGCCGTAGGCATCACGCCGCAACTCTTACCCGCCGTAGTGAGTACCAGCTTGGCCACCGGTGCCGGTCGGTTGGCCAAACTCAACGTTCTGGTGAAACGGCTGGTGTGTATCGAAGACCTCGGCGATATCGACATTCTGGTCACCGATAAGACCGGCACGCTGACCGAGGGCCGCATCACCTTGATCGATGCGCTGGACACCCAAGGACACAGTTCAGACCGAGTCCTTCAGTTGGGCCTGTTGGCTACTGCCCTGGATCCTGCCAGCGGTGCGGCAGCGTCCAACGCCCTCGATGCCGCACTGTGGGAGTCGCCGCGAGCCCGACGCTGCGCCCCGGCCGAACAACCGTCCGTGGTGGCCACTCTGCCGTTCGACCACACCCGCCGCGCCGCATCGGTTCTCGTCGGCGACGGCGCGGAGCGAACGCTGATCGTCAAGGGAGCCCCCGAACAAGTGCTCGCCCGGTGCGCAGGGATCGGCGACGGGCCGCAGCCCGTCGTGGCGGCGCTGTTCGAGGATGGTCGGCGAGTGGTGGCCGTCGCCAGCAGAGCGGCTGTTGGGCTATCGGGCATCACGGCGGCCGACGAATCCGATCTGACATTGGCTGGCTTCCTCGTGTTCGCTGACGAGCCGAAGGCCGCAGCCCGCGAATCCCTGGTGAAACTGACAGAGCTCGGTATCGAAGTCAAAGTGGCCACCGGCGATAACCCCCAAGTCGCCGAAAAGGTCTGTCAAGAACTCGGTTTGGTGTCGAAGGGAACGGTCACCGGCGCGGAACTGGAGGCCCTCGATCACAGTGCATTCGACGACCGAGTGCAGAACTGCACCATCTTCGCCCGGATCTCACCGGAGCAGAAGGCTCAGCTGATCACGTCAGCCCGTCAGCACGGCCGTGCCGTGGGTTTTTTGGGTGACGGCGTCAACGACGCGCTGGCTCTGCATGCAGCGGACGTCGGAATCTCGGTCGACTGCGCCACCGACGTCGCGAAGGATGCCGCGGACGTGGTCCTGCTCGAGAAAGACCTCGGAGTGCTGGCGACCGGCGTTGCCGAGGGCCGTCGTATCTTCGCCAACACCATTAAGTATGTGCTGATGGGCACTTCCAGCAATTTCGGCAATATGTTCAGTGCCGCAGCCGCTTCGGCGATTCTCACGTTCTTGCCGATGCTGCCCAGCCAGATCCTGCTCAACAATCTGCTCTACGACAGCTCTCAATTGGCGATTCCGACCGATCGAGTCGACGCGGAGCAGTTACATGCCCCGGCGCATTGGAATGTCTCCTTCATCCGGCGCTTCATGCTCACCTTCGGACCGATAAGTTCGTTGTTCGACTTTCTGACTTTCGGCTTGATGCTCGGCGTCCTGCACGCGGGCCCTGTCGAGTTCCGTACCGGTTGGTTCGTGGAATCCCTTGCCACACAGACATTGATCATCTTTGCGGTCCGTACTCGTCGGATTCCTTTTTATCGCAGCAGGCCCGGGGGAGTGTTGGCGGTGTCCACGTTCGTGGTCGTTGCGCTAGGAGTGGCACTGACGCTGTCCCCGCTTGCCGGGATGCTGGGTTTCACCGCTTTGCCGATGTCGTTCTTCGCCGCTCTCGTTGCGATGACGGTGCTGTACCTCGTGCTGGTCGAACTGACGAAGACAGTGTTCTACGCCGATCCGCTGCGACTGCATGGACAGCCGCATCGCGTTCGTGGCATCGAACACCGAATCCACCGGCGGGCAGCACGATTCAGCCATGCGGGCTGAACCTGCACCCACGCTCAACGGTGTCGTGCGACGATCACCGGTATCTGTACAGATTCCACGACAGCGGTGCTCACTGAACCGAGGAGCATTCCGGCGAAACCGCCGCGGCCATGGCTGCCGACCACCACCAGTTGCGCCCTCTCGGACTGGGCCACCAGGTGGCGGGCAGGATCAGCCACCTCGACCAGGCGGTGTACCACCACATCCGGATAGCGTTCTTGCCAGCCGGCCAGCGCCTCGGCCAGTGTTTCCCGTGCGGCTGAACGGAGGACCGAATCCTCGAGGCCTGAGAACAGCGACATGTCATCGTCGCTCCACACATGCACTGCCACCAAATCCACTGCCCGCCTGGATGCTTCGTCGAATGCGATGGACGTCGCCAGCTCAGAAGCGGGTGAGCCGTCCACGCCCAGTAACACCGGTCGTTTCCCGAGCCGGCGCGGCAGCACGCTTTCGCGATGGACGACGGCTACCGGGCAGTGGGCGTGATGGATGACCCCGGAGCTCACCGACCCGAGCAGGCGGCTGGTCCATCCCGTTCGTCCGCGGCTGCCCACCACCAACATGTGCGCGTCCTTGGACAGATCGACCAGTGTGGGAACGGGGTTTCCGCTGCCCCTCTCGCTGTGTATGTCGAGCGGGTCCCCGTCCAGGACGGTGTCGTTGGCGATGTCCACCGCGTCGGCGAGGAGTTCTTCGATGTCTTCCTCCCAGCCGGCAAGCACTTCCTCGGGCACCCGTCCAGCCGGCCACCCCAATGTGGACACCGGGAATGGGATGTCCGCAGCCACGTGGACGACGGTGAGCGGCAGATGACGCATGTGTGCTTCTTGAGCTGCCCAACGGATCGCGGGATGTGCTGACGGTGAACCATTGACCGCCACAACGATCCCTGTAGCGTTTGCCATCGCTGTCCTCCTTGGCTTCGCTTCGTAATACCTCGATCTGACTACGCCGGACGTGGGCGAAGAAGAGCCGGAGGTCACGACCGACGAGGACATTTGGTGATGCTCAGCCAGCCGTGAAGGGTTCGCGCGACAAGGCTCTCGTCACACCGGTCATCGTGGTCGGCGGCAGTGTCGATCCCAGATCATGCCGACCAGCGGCTCCTCGTCGGGGGACCTTCGCCCATAGGATGCCCGCGCCGCGGTCAATAGTGTTGGTCTCGCAGTACTTAACCAACCGAGAGGAGTTGCGCCATGACGCACACGACGAAAGACGTCCCTGCCGGATCGGCCACGAACGAGTTGGCGGACGAGGTGCGCGAGTCGGCCAAGGCCGGCCAACACGCGGCTGGAAAGGCGTTGCGAAAGTTCCACGATGCGGTGGACGCAGCAATGCCTGAATCCGTTCAGCCGCTGCGCAACAAGCTCGTCGACGCGGCGCTCGAGCTCGCCGATGATCTGGTCAAAGCGCAATACAACTTCCATCGCAGCTTGCTCAAGGCGGCTGATCGGGCACTGTCGAAGTCAGACACCGACGACTAGTCGATCACACGCGTGCCGCTGCTCAGTGCTCGAGCGTTCAACGCTCAGTAGTCAGTGGCGCGGCCCAGTGAATGTGGGTGCCGCTGCCGGGTGCGGTGGTGATGGTGCAGGTGCCGCCGACCAATTGGGCGCGGCGCTCGAAATTCGCCAAACCACTGCGCCGCCGGTTGGTTTGATCGATGCCGCACCCGTCGTCGACGACGTCGACTGTCAGGTGGTCGCTTACGTCGACGCCGACACTGAGATGGCTTGCGCCCGAGTGGCGCACGGCGTTGCTGACCGCCTCGATAACAACTGCCAGGGCATGTGCGGCGACGCCCGCCTCCACGATCTGCAGAGGCCCCGACAGGTGTACTGACGTTTCGATGTCACGATCGTCGGTGAGTTCGGTGATGGCGGTCTGGATTCGTTTGCGAAACCCGTCGGCGTCGTGGCTTCGGGATTGCAGCGCAAAGATCGTGGTGCGGATCTCCTCGATCGTCGACTGCAGGTCGTCAATGGTGCGGTCCAGTCGTTTGTTGATGTCCTCGGACCGGCAGCGCGCGATGGTCCCCTGCAGATCCATGCCGGCGGCGAAGAGTCGTTGAATGACGTGGTCGTGCAAGTCATGTGCGATTCGCTCGCGGTCGGCGATCAGCGACATTTCCTGTGCTTGTTCGCGGCTTTCGGCCAATCTCAGTGCGACGGTCGCATGGTCGGCGAAATCTCGCATCAGTTTCAGATGATGTGTGTCGAAGGGAGTTTCGTGCATGTTGCGTGCTACGGCGAGAACGCCGAGCACGGACTGCTGATCGCACAGCGGCATGACGATCGCCGGGCGCTGTCCGACGTCGGTGAAGGCCTGGATGGGATGACGAAACGATTCGGTGATCAGTGGTACCCGGGAGCGGAACACCTCACCGGTCGTTGAGCCTTCGACCGGTATGAGCTGACCGACCACCGTATCGGCCATCAGACCCACTGCTGTGGAGACCACCAGTTCCTCGACGCTGTCGGCCGGGAGGTCTGGATCGCTGGGGACAAGAACGATGCCCTGCTCAGAATGGGTTAGTTCGCAGGCCTTCTCGGCGATCAGGCGCAGTGGCTGCTGCACCGGTTCGGTGTCGGACAATACCGCGGTGGTGATGGCGCGACTCGCTTCGACCCACGTGGCCGCCGAGCGTGCGTTTTCGAACAGCCGGGCGTTGTCGATGGCCACTGCCGCAGCAGACGCCAGCGCGCGCGCAACAGCTTCGTCCGATTCCGAGAATTCCCGCCGCCCCTTCGGCTCGGTCAGGTACAGGCTCCCGAACCCGGTGTCACGGATCGTGATGGGCACACCGAGGAATGCGTGCATCGGCGGATGGTGCTCGGGGAATCCGACCGCGGACGGATGGGCTGTGAGATCGCTGAGCCGTAACGGGGCTGGGTGCTCGAGAAGCACACCGAGAACTCCTTTACCGACCGGCAGGTGGCCGATGGCCTCCGCGGTGGTGTCATCGAGTCCCGAATGCAGGAACGACGCCAGGCTGCCGTCTGGGCTTAGCACCCCTAGGGCGCCGTACGTTGCGCCGGTCAGCTCGATGGCCGCGGTGACGATGCGTCGCAGTGTGGCGTCCAAGTCGAGGTCAGCGGCCAGCCCGACAATGATCCTAAGGAGGTGCTCCATCTGATCCCGTGCGCCGAGCAGTTCGTCGAGCTGGGCGTGCATGCTGCCGACCAACGCGCGTCGCCCGAGAGCTGCGAAGGCTGAACCGTCATCGGCTTCCATGTGCCGGGCCCTCCAGCTCAGGAATTAGAGAAGGCGCCAATGCTACGGGACGGCGTGGCCAGGGGGAAGACACCGAAAGCTCCGGCGAAAGTCATGGCGAAGCTACGGGAGAGGCGAAGCTAGGGGAGAAGGGTTGGCCGCGTGTAGTCAGCGGACGGCTGGTCGAGCTTGGCGGCGAACACTGCCGCCTGGGCGCGACGCTCCATTCCGAGTTTGCCGAGAAGTCGTGATACGTAGTTCTTGATGGTCTTCTCCGACAGACACATTCGATCGCCGATTTGCTGGTTGGTGAGCCCCTCGCCCAGCAGCCCGAGTAGGACCCGTTCCTGGTCGGTGAGGCTCGACAGGGGACCTGACTGGTCGGCCGTGCTGCGCAGCTTCGCCATCAGTGCCGACGCCGCCCGGTTGTCGAGCAGCGAGTGGCCCGCTCCCACATCCTTGATGGCTTTGGCCAATTCCATGCCCCTGATGTCCTTGACGACGTATCCGCTCGCTCCGGCGAGGATGGCGTCCAGCATCGCCTCGTTCGACGTGAACGACGTCAACATCAAACACCGAAGATCCGGCAGGCGTGCCAATAGCTCGCGACACAGTTCGACGCCGTTGCCGTCCGGCAGTTGGACATCGAGAACTGCGACGTCAGGTCGCAGTGCGGGTATTCGTGCCAACGCTTCCGACACGGATGCGGCTTCGCCGACGACCTCCAGGTCGGGATCGGCACTGAGCAACTCGATGAGGCCGCGACGGACCACCTCATGATCGTCCACAAGGACAACGGTCACCATGGTTCCTCCAGATGTTCGACTCGGTCACAGCGGTCTCATCGGTTCGCAGATCAGCACCGAGCAGTCGGTCCCGTGAAGGGCCAGCGAGCAAGGCGGCCCGACCAGTTCGGCGATTCCGTGTGGGCGCCGACGGCTGACGATCACCAGTTGAATGGTGCGGGCGTGCTCCGCCAGATAGGCGGGCAAGCTGCCGTGCACGGCCATCGGGGTCACGTCACGCTGAGGACGACTGTGCCCCGATCGCGCCAACCGCCTGGTGAGGGCGGCGGTCAGGACCCGGTTCTGCTCGGCGACAGCACCGGCGCCGTTCCGGCTGTCGGCCTCCGTTCGCCACGTGGAGATCGCCACGAGGGGTGCGTGGCGAAGCTGCGCCTCCTCGATTCCGCGCTGCAGCACGACATCGCTTTCGGCCGATGCATCGATCTCGACGACGACGGCTTTGTTACGGATCACCGGATCGAATCCTCGGATGATCGCTACCGGACCATGTGAGTTGTTGGCCAGGGCGAGGGCCGTCGAACCGAGACGGACGCCCGTCGCCGTGCCGATCCCGATCGCCCCGATGCAGGTCATCTCCGCCGCGCGGCTGGCTTCCAGGAGCATGTCCACGGGCCGGCCCTGCATGATCTCGATCTCGACCTTGACGGGCTTGTCCGTCGATTCGATGGCGATCAGCGCCATCCGGACCGCGGTGTCGGCGACGGCCAAGTCCCGCGCCGCGTCCTCGGGTGTTGCTCCAGGACGGGGGTGTATCGCGTAGACCAGGCGCAATGGGATATCCCGTAGGACTGCCTCATCGATTGCCCATAGCGCCGCGGTCAGCGCGTCGCGTGAACCGTCGATCCCGACGACCACCGATGGCCGCGGTACCGCGCCGTCATTCATGGCACACCTCAGCTCTGCTGATGCCCCCTACCTGAGGGTATGGCCGGTCTGCCAGCGGCATCAGTGCCGAAGGTCCCTGTTCATGACTGCGTTGGTCCTGCGCATCAGCTCCGCTGTGAGAGTGCAGATTCCAGCATGAGGCGCCGCTCGGCGGCAGCGACGATGTGGCGGGCTTGGTCGATAGCGTCGGGATTGACCGAGATAGACGTAATGCCCATCCGCACAAGATATTCGGCGAACGCTGGCTTGGTGGAGGGCGCCTGGCCGCAGAGTGAGGACGTGATCCCCAGGCGGCGGGCAGTGGAAACGATGCGGCTGATCGCATCGAGCACCGCTGCGTCGGACTCGTCGAAGAGCTCTGCGCAGACTTCTGAATCGCGGTCGACACCAAGCATGAGCTGAGTCAGATCGTTGCTGCCGATGGACACGCCATCGATGCCCATGCCCACGTATTCGGGGAGCCAGTGCACCACGGATGGTACCTCTGCCATCACCCAACGGTGCAGCCCGCGCTGACGGCCCAGTGGGCTGGCATCGACCAGCGAAAGGCATTGCTCCAGTTCCCATTTGGTGCGGACGAACGGAATCATCAAATGCAGATTGGGGTTCTGCTCGCGAACTCGGGCGAGCGCCCGCAGCTCGAGGGCGAATACCTCGGGTTCTTTGATGTACCGGTAGCAACCGCGGTAGCCGATCATCGGATTGTGCTCGACGGGCTCATAGCTGACGCCCCCGTCGAGGTCTCGGAACTCGTTGGTGCGAAAGTCGGTCGCACGGTAGACGACCGGCCGCGGTGCGAAGGCCGCGGCAATTCGTCCCACCGCGGCCGCGAGCGCGTCTACGAGGGTCTCCTGTTCGCCCCGTGCGATCAGGTCGCGGGGATGCCGATTGTGCAGCGCATCGGTCAGGATGAACTCCGCGCGCAGCAGACCCACCCCGTCGACATCTTGGGCGGCAATCCGTTCCGCGCTCTCCGGCATTGCCAGGTTGACGTAGATCTTGGTGCCGGTGGCCTCCCGCACAACCGGGGGAGCGCTGGCGACCGGTTCCAGGCGGGGTGTTTTCAGCGCCCCGCTCGCCGGCTGTGCAGCCAGTACCCGGCCGTGCGTGCCGTCAACGGTCACGAGGCTGCCTTCAGGCAGGTCGGTTGTCGCCGTGCGGGTGCCGACGATGCAGGGCACGCCCAGTTCGCGCGCGACAATGGCCGCGTGGCAGGTCATCCCGCCGGTGTCGGTCACCAACGCTGCGGCACGGCGCAACGTGGGCAGCCAATCCGGGTTGGTCATCGGGGCCACCAGCACTTCGCCGTCCAGCAACTTGGCGCCCTCCTCGGGTGTCCGAAGCACACGAACAACGCCGGTGGCCTGGCCCGGTGCGGCGGCCAGACCACGCGCCAGCACCGAATCAGCCTCGGCCGCAACAGCATGAGGCAAGGTGGTGATGGGTCGGGTTTGGACCATCCAGATCTGGTTTTCGCCGATCGCCCACTCGGTGTCTTGCGGGCACCCACTGTGCCGTTCGCTGGCGATGGCGAGCGCGACGATGTCACGGAGCTCGTCGTCGGTGAGGACCCTCGACTGTGCATCGGCATCCGTCAACGGGATCTGCTCGTCGTGGCCGTCTTGGCCGCGGACGATTTTGAAGGATTTGTATCCCATTCGCATCGACAGTATTTCGCCGGTGTCCTTCGCGACGACGTAAGTGTCCGGTTCGACTGATCCCGATACCACCGCCTCGCCCTGGCCGAACGCGCCCTCGACGACGACACAGTCGGCTGCGCCCGTGCTGGGGTCGGCGGTGAACGCGACGCCGGCGCGCTCCACGTCGATCATGCGTTGCACGACGACAGCCATTGCCGGGTCTGCGGTGAACGTGCGGCTCGCCCGGTAGGTCACCACCCGCGGGCTGAACAGTGATGCCCAGCAGTGCTCCACCGCATCGAGGAGCTGCTGCTCGCCGGTGACATTGGTAAAGGTGGCGTTCATGCCGGCGAATGACGCGTCGCGGCCGTCTTCGCCGGTTGCCGAGGAGCGAACCGCCACCACGACGTCCGCTCCCATTCGGCGGTAGGCGGCAAGCACGGCATCCCGGACGTCGTCGGACATGCCGCCTTTGGCCACGAGGGCCTGCATCCGCTCGCACCTGTCGGTTAGTTCATCGGACGCATCGGTATGCGCCGTGGCGGAGCGGTGGCACGAGTTCAGCTCGTCCTCGACACCACCCGCCCGCATGGAGTCCAGGTAGCAGCTACGCAGCAGGACGAAGCCGGGAGGAACCGGCAGACCGGCAGCGACCATCTCGCCGAGGTTGGCTCCCTTGCCGCCGGCCTCGTCGGAATCGGCCAGGCTGAGGTTCGCGATGTCCTCGACGTATTGACTCGGCATGGGTCATCTCCTTCGATCGCGACCTCAAACGCCCATAGCGCAGATATTTTGGGCCTCGGCCAGGGATTTCTCTCGGGGTCCGCTGGTGTCGATGAAGTGCGCACCCTCCCATGTCACGCCAGCACGATCTGCCACGGCGGTGGCGATCTCCGGCGTCACCTGCGAGGTGGTCGCGCCACGGCTGGCGATCCGGGCGAGGGCAGCATCCTGCGATGTGACGCAGGCGAATTCGGTCAGCACTGCGGCGGCTTCAGAGGCCAGACAGCGGGCCGCGTCGCGATGCCGGGGGTCACCCCAGGTGCCGTCGAGGACGACGCTGCGGCCCTCGCAGAGCATCAGGTGGGCCCGGCGCAATACGGTTGCGTAGACGGCGTCCACCTTTTCCGCGGTGTAGAGACCCTCGCCGAGGATCCCGGGCGTACCAGATATTTCGTTGAGCCGAACCATCTCTGCGCGGGTGTCGTCGGTCGAGACCACTCGTGCGTCGATAGCCTCGGCCAGGGAGTGGGACAGCGTCGATTTGCCGGTGCCGGGGGCCCCACCTACCAGGATCAGACGCACCGCACCGGCCTGTAGGTGCCGGCGTGCGATCTCGAGATGACGGCGTGCGTCATCGGCGGCGCCGGTGACGCCCTGGCTGTGCCGTACGCAATCGACCTTCGCCCGAACGACCGCGCGATAGGCGATGTAGAAGGCGGACAGGGAGGCGGGCGCGTTCTCGCCGGACAGTTGGCTGTATGTGCGCAGAAATGCCGATGCGAGATCGGGCCGGCCGAGGAACTCGAGATCCATGGCCAAGAAGGCGGCATCGTCGATGACGTCGACGTAGCGCAGCTGGTCGTCGAACTCCAGGCAGTCCAACAGTGCGGGACCGTCCTCGAGGCAGAAGATGTCGTCGGCAAGCAGGTCGCCGTGACCGTCGACGATCTTTCGCTCACTGATCCGGCGCGCGAAGAGCACCGATCGTCCGGTGATGAAATCGGTTGACAGTTTCGCGATCTCGGCGACCAGTTCGGGATCGACGCCGGGTACCACACCGGCGGCGTAGCGCGCCAACTCCGTGAGGTTCTCGTGCCAGCGTGTGGTGATCGCGTCGATCCTGCCCGCGGCGTCGACCTCACGACCCCGGGAAGCCGATGCGTGGAAACGTGACAGCACGATCGCGATGTCCGTCAGCGCGTCCTCGACCGCCTCGCCGCGGCGCACCATTGTTGCCAATCGTCGCTCGTCTGGATGGCGCCGCATCACGATGACGGGCTCGGATTCGCCGCCGGGCGACGTGAAGTGCGCAACGCCGAGATAGCTGCTGGGCGCCAGGCGGCTGTTGAGGGCGACCTCGTGGGCGCACGCGTATTCGCGGCGCTCCGGCGTGGAAAAATCGAGAAAGTCGGTGACGACAGGTTTTTTGATCTTGAATGCCCTCTCGCCGGCGAGGAACACCATCCCAGTGTGGGTTTCGACGATCTGCGGCGCGGATGCGGTGCGCGGTCTGGATCCCATGGTGCTGATCCTGGTCCGGCATGTGACCGGCGGAAAGCGGCAATACGGCCGCGGCCCGGAGGTTGAAGGTCCTCGCCGCCAGGGCCCAAAGCCCCCCCAGAACCGTTCCGCCCGAAGTGACTTCTGGCACCTCTCATCAGCGGGCACCAGTCCTAGGGTCGAGCCGAGAAGAGAAAGCGGTGGTGACCATGTCGACGCCCGATCCTCAGGTCATTGCGGACGCCGTGGAGTTGGCGTGCCGCGCTCCGTCCGTGCACAACAGCCAGCCCTGGCACTGGGTCGCCGACGATCGGTCGCTGAAGCTGTTCTTGGCAACCCATCGGGTACCGCACGCCACCGATGTCACCGGCCGAGAAGCGGTCATCAGCTGTGGCGCAGTGCTCGACCATCTGCGCGTCGCCATGGCCGCGGCCGGTTGGCGGGCGAGCATGTCCCGATTTCCCAACCCCAATGACCCCAGCCACTTGGCGACCGTCGAATTCAGCCCGGCGAGCTTCGTGACCGAGGCTGACCGCGACCGAGCCGATGCGATCCTGACGCGTCGTACCGACCGGCTGCCGTTCGCCGCGCCGCCGGACTGGGGCGCCTTCGAGGCGGTGTTACGCACCACGATCGACAGTGAGCAGGCCATCCTGCACGTGCTGCCCGCATCGGTGCGCCCCCAGCTGGCCGAGGCCTCCCGACTCACCGAGTCACTGCGACGGTACGACAGCGCGTATCACGCTGAGCTGCAGTGGTGGACCGCCGACTACGAGGTTTCCGAAGGAGTGCCGCTGAGCAATCTGGTGTCGGTTGCCGAGCGGGAGCGGCTCGATGTCGCGCGCGTCTTTCCCGCCGGTGAACAGTCCGACCGGCGACCGGAAATCCAGCACGACCAGTCCGCAATCGTGGTGTTGTCCACCTGGGGAGACACCCGGCGGGATGCACTGGGCTGCGGCGAGGTGCTTTCCGAGGTATTGCTGGAGGCGACTCTGGCTGGGCTGGCCACCTGCACGTTGACCCATATGACCGAGCTCGAGGCCAGCCGCGAGGTTGTCCGGGAACTGACTGGCGCGCAGGACTGTCCGCAGGTGCTGATCCGTATCGGCTCGTTGCCACCGCCTGCGCAAACCCCTCCGGCCACCCCGCGCCGACCACTGGCCGACGTGCTCGACGTCCGCCGCTGACAGCCGTATCCGATCCGACCCTCGGAGGTCCAGTTGATCGTCACGCTCACCATGAATCCAGCACTGGACATCACAGTCGACGCCGACGAGGTTCGGCCGACCGACAAGATCCGTTGCCGTGCAGACAGATACGACGCAGGAGGGGGCGGAGTCAACGTCGCCCGATTCGCCCATGCGCTTGGTGCG
Organism: Mycobacterium sp. BK086; assembly: GCA_004362315.1. Taxonomy (GTDB): domain Bacteria; phylum Actinomycetota; class Actinomycetes; order Mycobacteriales; family Mycobacteriaceae; genus Mycobacterium. The sequence continues at coordinate 545,080 of SNWL01000003.1, read as the reverse complement.
TCGGCCACAGCTGTGCTCACTGTCGGTGGGCCGACCGGAGCGCACCTGCTGGAACTCATGGATGCCGCGACAGTTTCCACTGAGCCCGTCGCGGTGCGGGGTGTGACGAGGCAGAGCTTCACCGTCAACGAGAGTTCGACAGGGCGGCAGTTCCGCTTCGTTCTGCCCGGACCGCTGCTGTCCGACGACGACCAGGCGCGCTGTCTGAGCCTTGTCGACCACGCTGCGACACAAGCCGAATTCATCGTGGCGAGCGGCAGCCTACCGCCCGGTGTGCCGGCCGACTTCTACCAGCGGGTCGCCGACATCTGTCAACGGCGACACGTCCGGTTGATTCTCGATACCTCCGGTTGCGGTCTGAGGCACATCAATTCGGGCGTGTACTTGCTGAAGCCGAGCCTGCGCGAACTTCAGGAGTGCGTTGGCCGTCAGCTTCGTACTCAATCCGAGCAGGCGGCCGCCGCGCGCGAGCTCATCGAGCGTGGAGTCGCCGACGTGATCGTCGTATCCCTCGGCGCTCAGGGGGCCCTGCTGGTGACATCGGAAGAAGCCCGGTGGTTCAGCGCCGTCGAGGCCAACGCCGTCAGCGGGGTGGGCGCAGGAGACGCGATGGTGGCGGGGATCGTGGTGGGATTGCAGCGGGGGTGGGCGCTGGACGCCGCCGTGCGGTACGGCATCGCCGCCGCCACCGCCAAGCTTCAGACGCCGGGCACAGCGGCCTTCGCCCTCGACGAGGTCGATCGCTTCTACGATCAGGTCGCGAGATCCACGGTGGTGGCGCCTGAACCCCTCGGAGCGCTCACGTGTCAGACGGCACGGGCGGAATGACGCAGGAGATCTACCTGACGTGAATGGTGCACCCAGAGGCCAGGCGCTGGACGCGTCCTCGACAGCTGACTTCGATCTCGGGTGCGCCGGTCGGGTCGGCGATGACGTCTGCCTCCCGTCCACTGATGACAAGGTGCAGCCGGTGACCCCGATACCACAGTGAACAACGCAGCGGGCCCGCGGTTTCGGGCCACATCGGCCCGAGCACCAACCTTTCACCGCGCGTTTCCAGCCCCGTGAAGCACCGCTGCAGTAGGTCGATGCTGCCCGCCATCGCCGCCAGGTGGATCCCTTCCGTCGTCGAGCCACCCTGCACGTCGGCGATGTCGGCGCTGAGTACTTGCTGGAAATACCGCACGGCTTGATCACGATTGGCGCGAGCGGTGACCCAGGAGTGGACGACCGCGCTCAAGGTTGACCCGTGGGAGGTCCTGGCGGAGTAATAGTTGATGGTGTCCGGAATCTGATACGGCCGAAACTCGTAGCCCAACCGGGTGAACAGCTCCCTGAGTTCGTCGGCCGACAACAGGTAGAACAGCATGAGCACGTCGGCCTGCTTGCTGGCCTTGTAGCGGTTGACATCATCGTTCTCCGCTTCCAAGATGCGGTCGAGCCTGCCGATATCGCCATAACGCCGGCGGTAGGCGTCCCAGTCGAGTTCCTCCAGTAGCTCGTACCCCTGGAACTGGCTGATCACCCCATGATGGAAAGGAACGAACATGTGCCTGCTCACCGAATCCCAGTGTGCGAGTTCGGACTCCGATAGGCGAAGTCGATCGAGCAGGTCTAGACGGTCGGGTAGGGGCAGGGTCGCGAGGACCTCGAAGGCGCGCACGATCACCCACACCGCCATCACATTGGTGTAGGCGTTGTTGTTGATCCCCTCATGTGGCCGATCCGGATAACCGGAATGAAATTCGTCAGGCCCGATGACGCCGTCGATCACATACCGTCCATGGTTGCTGTCGTATCGCGCGCGGCTGGCCCAGAATCGGGCTATCTCCACGACAATCTCGGCACCCTGGTCGATCAGGTACTGACGGTCGCCGGTGACCTGGTAGTACTGCCAGATGTTGTAAGCCACAGCCGAACCGATGTGCTGGGCCAGGTGGCTGCCGTCGGGGTTCCACCTCCCCGAGAGCGGATTGAGATGCAGTTGCTGGCTCTCTTCGCGGCCGTCGCTGCCGGATTGCCATGGGTACATCGCCCCGGCATAGCCCGCGATACTCGCCGCTCGGCGGGCCTGCGGAAGGCGCCGGCTGCGGTAACCGAGCAGTGACCGCGAAACCTGTGGCAGCCGCAAGGTGAGCAACGGCACGATGAACAGTTCGTCCCAGAAGATGTGCCCTCGATAGGCCTCTCCGTGTAGGCCACGTGCGGGCACTCCCGCGTCAACTTCGGCGGTGTAACCCGAGAGCGACTGCAGCAGGTGCGTGATATGCAGGCGCAGAACGGTTTCGGAGTCGACAAAGCCGGCTGCTGAGAAATCGAATTTCTGCCATAGCTGTGCCCAGATATTGCGGTGGTCGTCGAACAGATCTGAGTACCGGCCGAGCGTGCCGAGAAGGTCTTGGGCGGCGTCGGAGGGAACCGATATTGCGCGGTCGCGACCGGTGAAGACGACTGCCACCTTCTCCACGGTGAGCGACTCGCCGATCTGCATTGCAGTGGTGATGCGGTGTCCAGCGGTCGCCGGCTCATCGTCGAACACGAACGTAGCCGCGACGGCCTGATCGCCGTGCCAGAGGCTGGTGCGGGTTGCCACCGCGATGGGCACCAGGGACTGGACGGTTTGCGCGTCGACCAGGACCGCGCCCTCGCTCAATTCGCTGATCCGGATACTGCCGAGGTGCTGGGCCGAGAGCCGTTGGTACCGCGGGACGCCACTGTTGGTGACGGTGGTATCGACACCGGATCGCAGTTCGACAGAGCCTGACCAGTTTTCGGCATGGATTGTCATGTGCAGTGCGCAGACATGAGGATCGCGCATCGAGGCGAATCGGCGCTGGGTCACGGAGGTGCAGCGCCCCTCGGCGTCGCGGAAGCGCAGCTCGCGGACGCACTCCGCCGGCTGGAATTCGATGGTCTGCCGATAGGACAGCAGTTCAACGTCGTCGACCTCGAACCACGATCCGCTGTCGATGCGGAAGGTGAGGGGAAGCCAGTTGGGGAGGTTGACAAGGCTCTCGTTGCTGACGGACACGTTGTCGACGACGTCGGTCAACCGGTTGTAGACGCCGGCGGCGTACGTGCCGGGGTAGTGGGCGGGACCATTGACGGCCTCGGGTGCGGCCGCACGGGTCACGAGGTAGCCGTTTCCGACGGCGCACAACACCTCCCGCAGGCGCTCGGACTCGGGGCGGTAGTCATCGAAGACAAGTCTCCAACCGTCGGCTTCCTGGCGAATCAGGATGAGTTGCTCGGCCAGGTGTTCAAGAAATTGGGCGACCTCGTGGGGCGAGTCGAGAGTGAAATGTGCTGCGGTACTGCGGGTGCCAGTCTCGCTGCTCCGCACAAGGACGCCGATGCCGTCATGTCGGACAACGCCCAGTGCGTCTTCATCGGTCAGATCGTCACCGATATAGATCGGCACAAGACCTTCGGGACGGTTGAGGCAGCTGATGATCCAGTTGGTCGCGTCGCCCTTGTCCCACTTGCCCTCTGGCAGCAGTTCGATGACCTTTCGGCCGTGGCAGACGCGAAGCTGGTGACGTCGGCCCACGGACTCCACCGCAGAGACGATCTCTGATACCCGGCCCGCGGCCACCATCCGGTAGTGCACCGCCACCGCAAGCTGTTTGTTCTCGATCAGCATGCCGGGGATTGCGTCCAGAAGCGGGCCCAGGTCGGCGACGGCGTTCTGGACACGGGGAATCGCATCGTCGGCGGGCTGATGGCGGTGTGCTTCGCCCTCCGGTCCTACCAGTTCCGTGCCGTGCGATCCGGCGTACCACAACCCGGCGATACCCACCCTGCTTCGGATGTCGGCCAGGGCGCGGCCGCTGATGACCGCGACCGGGCACACCTCACTCAATGCGCGCAATGCTTGTGCGGCACCGGGAACCAATGTGGCTGTGGTCGGGTCGTCGACGATGTCGGAAAGCGTGCCGTCGAAGTCAAGAAAGACAGCGGGACAGCGACCGTCGAGTACCGAGTCGATCTGAGCAAGACTCTGTAGCGCGCCGGGTAGCTTCGAACTCTGTCGGTGACCGATGTGTTCACCCCACACCACCGAGTCGGCGGACGCCACAATGTCGGCCCTTCCCAGGGGCATCGTCGCCCCGAATGACGGTCTATGTTGTCGCGCCGAAGTCGGTGCGGCTAGGGACCAATGTCATTCACCGGTGTGCTCGAGTCCACAGTTCGGCGTGGTTTGGCGATTCATCGACGAAAGGCCCTTATCGAGCGGCAGCCATCCTCATTAGCGTCAGACGATGGCCTGGCAAGAGAAGGATTCTCGCTCAATCGGTGCCGTTGTCGTGGGAGTGGACGATTCCCCGTGGGCCCTCAACGCGGTCAGGTGGGCGGCGTCGGAGGCGGTGAACCGCGATGTCGTGTTGCGGCTGGTGCACGTGATTCCGCCGGCGAAACCCGGGCGGGATGCCCGACGGTGCGACACCACGGTGCTTGACGCGGCAGACGCCGCACGACAGGCACGCGAAACGGTGCGGGTGGAAACGGCGTGCATCGCTGGGTCGCCCGAGAAGGTACTCGATGAGGAATCGTGCCACGCCGAAATGGTCTGCATTGGTGCCCGTCCCTTGCGGTTGTGTGCGGGCCGGCTGATCGGTGCGACGGCGGCTCACCTCGCCGCCCATGCCCGGTGCCCGGTGGCGATCATCCGCAGCGCCGAGGACGGTAGCCCGCGCACCCAAGGCGTGGTGTCCGTTGTGCTGACCGACGACGCTGACAACGATGAGGTCGTGGGTTTGGCCATGCGCGAGGGACGATTGCGTAAAGCCACTGTCCGCCAGATTGATCGGCGTCTCAACAGCTGGATTCGCCGTTTCCCGGACGTCCACGTCGAGACGGTAGCCGCTGGCACCGCATCGATGTTTCCGTCCGATGAGTCAGATCACGTCGGGCTCGCCGTCGTCGGACCCTCTGACGCGGCCGGTATCGCCTCACTCGACGTGCCGAATTGTCATCCAATTCTGGGCTACCCCGATTGTTCGGTTCTTCTGGTACGACACTGACGACCCTGATACCCCTTGCTGGGGACCAAGGGCATCGATCTGGGTGCCGTCGATTACGACCTTTGTCACTTCTCGACGGGGTTCAGGCGGCGCATGGTTACAGCAGCCGTGCCCGCTGTCAGCAGCACTGCCTACACGAAGGAGCTCTCCGGTGACGACCGCAGCCACATATTCTCCTCTGACGCAACAGCTTCTGGCCGCGCGCGGTCCGTTTGCCTCGGTCTTCTACGACGATTCCCACGACACTCCCGATGCGGAGGCCCGCCTCGAGGTGACTCGACGAGACATCGCGCGCGAACTCGCGGAAAACGGTGCCCCCCAGGCACTCATCACCTCGGTCGGGGAAGCGATGACACGGCGGACTGGCAAGGAAGCGAGTGGTCGAGGCTTGATCGTCGCCACCAGCGGGGTGGCGGTCGACGAGCCGCTGTTTTCACCGCCGGTCACCTCCCTCGCCCGAGTCTCAGACATTCCCTACCTCATTCCGCTGCTCGACTATGGGGCACTACACGGCCCGTACGTGGTGGTGGCCGTCGACCAGGTCGGTGCCGAATTCACTCGGTTCCACGGCAAATCAACCTCCTCTGAAACGGTTGAGGCCGGCGGATATCCGGTGCACAAGGCCGCCGCGGCCGGTCTCAATGCCTGGGGCGACCAGCAACATCGGGTAGAGGAGGTCGTGCGGAAAAACCTCCGTGCGGTCGCCGGTCATCTGACACACGAGATCGACTCGCGCCCAGCCGAGTTCGTCGTCCTCATCGGGCAAGATCGGGCACGGGCCGAGTTGGCCGCGATGCTGCCAGAACGGGTTGCCAAGCTTGTGGTGCAGCCAGGTGTAGGTGCTCGCCACACGGGCGTCGACGAAGCCGTCGACAGTGCCATAACGCGCGAACTCGCCAACAGGCGCAGCAGTGAGAGCTATCGGGTAGCCGAGGAATATCGAGCCGAAGCCGGCCGTGAATCGGGGTTGGCCGTCGAGGGTCTCGAGCTGGTGACCGCGGCACTGCGCGAATACGCGGTAGCCACCCTGATCGTCGGTGGCATGACCGATCGCACGGTGCTTGCCGGCGATGATCTGACGGTCGTCGCACCCGATGCAGATACGCTCTCGAATTTCGGTGTTGCCCCTACGCGGACGCTGCGTGCCGACGAAGCAGTGCCCTACTCGGCCTTGTCATCCGGGGCCGGCCTCGTCCACGCTCCCGACGATCTGCGATTGGCTGACGGTATCGGAGCCCTGTTGCGTTTCGCACTGCCCGGTTACTGACGAACTCCCGCCGAATCGGCGTCGCTTATCGAGCCCCCGTGAGCAGGCTGAGCATTGCGCCGATGTCACGCGTCGGTAGAACGGCGTCGGCGCAGCCGGTAGCGATGGCGTGGGTGGGCATCTCGGGGGCTCGTGCTTCCTGCGGATCTTGGACGATCACCAGACCTCCGCAGAGCTTCACGGCGCGGCACCCCTGAGATCCGTCGGAGAGCGGGCCGGTAAGGATGACGGCGATGGTCGGCCCAAGGGCGGCGGAGCTTTCCAGCAGGCGGTCGCCTGGCCTGTTGTTCCATTCGACGTTCCCGAATGACCAGCATCCTCGGGCATCGATGGCGACCATGGTGTGGCCTGGCATGACCGTGATACCCGGCTGGGATGCCGGCGCACCCTGGACTGCAACGCAGACATCGACATTCGTGTAGTGCTCCAGAATTTTGACCAGCGCATCGGGCGTGCGCGCTGATGCCTTGCGGTGCAGGACCACACTGATCGGCAGATCCCACTCGTCGTTGAGTCCGCTCACCAACCCGATCAACGCCTGGATGCCGCCGGTCGACGCGACAACGACGACGCGTTTCCACCCTCGCCCCGGCGTGGCCAGCTGATGTTCGTGAATAGCAGCTGTTGTCACCATGATTCACAGGATTGCGAGGTGGGTGCTACTCGCCGCACGCGGCGGCCGCGTCGGTTTGTGCCTTGCGCTCTGCGCGTCGTTTGACACCGATCAGCAGTCCTCGTGTCACCAGGGCGTTCACGGGTCCGGCAAGCTCGGCAACCAGCACTGCTCCCGGGTGACGCAGCGCGACCCGGGTGCGGATGAGTACCCGGCAGCGATCGTCCCAGTGCGGCAACAGATTCACCGACCAGAGGATGCTCCACGTGCCCTTAGCGCTTCTGATGCCCAGCACGAGAGATCGCTCGGCGTCGACATCGGCGACGGTGGCCACAATCCCGTTCGAAAGACCCAACCATTCAGGTGGCGCGAGGCACACGGTGTCGCCAACGCCGAGGTGTTGCCATTCCGGATGAATCCGATCGGCGTCGTGGTTGTCCAACCGGGCCAGCTTGTGCAGGGCGTGCGACCCGTACAGTCCCGCACGGTCCTGACCGATCTGGACCAGCCACGGCCACACGGCGCGCGGCGTCGCGTCGATAGAAATGCCTTCTGTCGTGACGAGCGCCGGCTGAGTCACCAGCTCGTCACCCGGCAGCCACAGCCGGCACTCGTCCTTGGTCGTGCCCCAATTGCGGTAGAACCGCCGGGCCGCATAGAGCAATGCGGTTGTCACACCGGCACGCATCACCGTCGCTTTCATGGATCAACAATGCGCTGGTCCACGCGCCCACAGAAGTGCCGGTGGTCCCCGCCGGGCGACGCAAATCGCCTCGACGAAGGGCCTCGCTACCCGGGACTTCGGTACCTATCAGCCCCGAGGCTGTGGTGGTCCGATGAGTGGGGAAGCCCGTCAATGAAGGAGCAGTCATGAGCAGACTTCCCAGAAACCGACAGAGCAACGCGTTGACATCGCATCAGTGAGCTAACCGGCGCGGGGCGGCCCCGTGAAACGCTGCGTCAGTGGCGGGGCCGGCGCGGGGGGTCCCGCGACTATCGCTACCAGCGGCGGGGCCGCCCCTTCACGCCCGCTGACGAGACACCCACCTGTTGGAGGTATTGAAATGGCCGATACGCGAAGTCTGGCGAAGAACTCACCCAGGCGGGTTTTCCGTGACCGGCGAGAGGCCGGCCGGGTATTGGCCGACCTGTTGGGCGCATACCGTGGGCGGGACAATGTCCTCGTCCTGGCGCTGCCCCGCGGCGGGGTGCCCGTCGCCTGGGAGGTGGCAGCGACTCTCGGTGCCCCGCTGGACGTGTTCGTCGTCCGCAAGCTCGGGGCCCCGGGGCATGAAGAGTTCGCGTTCGGTGCCCTGGCGAGCGGCGGCCGCGTTGTCGTCAACGACGACATCATGCGCGCCTTACGCATTACTCCGCAGCAGCTTCGCGACGTCGCTGAGCGCGAGGGCCGTGAATTGCATCGGCGCGAGGCTGCCTACCGTGCCGGGAGGTCGCCGCTGAATGTTGCCGGTAAGACAGTGATCCTCGTCGACGACGGGCTTGCCACCGGGTCGAGCATGCTTGCCGCGGTGCAGGCGTTGCGCGAAGCCGACCCCGCCGAAATCGTGATTGCGGTACCCGCGGCGCCCGAGTCGACGTGCCGCGAATTCGCCGCAATCGTCGACGATGTGGTCTGCGCATCGATGCCTACGCCGTTTCTGGCGGTAGGTGAATCATTCTGGGATTTCCGCCAAGTCGATGACGACGAGGTTCGCGACCTGCTCAGCCTTCCAACCGTCGGGCCGGGAACTGCGCCGATCAGTGCTCGCGAAACTCCGGCGCAGATCGTCGCCCACAACTCCGTCGATGCGCCCGGCGGCCTGCCGCCGTACGAGGCGCTGGAGGAAGTCATCGGCGATGCACGCATCGTGATGATCGGTGAGGGTTCACATGGGACCCACGAGTTCTACGAAACACGCGCTGCCATCACGAAATGGCTCATCGAAGAGAAGGGTTTCTGCGCTGTCGCCGCCGAGGCGGACTGGCCGGATGCCTACCGCATCAACCGCTTCGTGCGTGGCCGTGGCGACGACACGACCGCTGAGCAGGCGTTGCGTGGTTTCGAACGTTTCCCAGCCTGGATGTGGCGCAACGTCGTGGTGCGTGACTTTGCGCACTGGCTGCGTGACCACAACCGGCGCCGGCAAGCCGAAGGCGGCTCCTCAGCGGGCTTCTACGGCCTAGACCTTTACAGTCTGCACCGCTCGATGAAGGAAGTGATCACCTACCTCGAGAACATCGACCCGCTGGCAGCCTCACGTGCGCGCGAACGCTACAGCTGCTTCGATCACACGTCGGCCGATGATGGTCAGGCCTATGGGTTCGCCGCTGCCTTCGGTGCCGGCGTCTCCTGCGAACGCGAGGCTGTCGAGCAACTCGCGGAGATGCACCGCAGCGCAGGGGAGTTCATGCGAAGTGATGGCCTTCTCGCCGAGGACGAACTGTTCTACGCACAGCAGAACGCGCAGACCGTTGCCAATGCCGAGGTTTACTACCGTGCCATGTTCAGCGGGCGTGTCACATCATGGAACCTGCGTGATCGACACATGGCCCAGACCCTCGACGCCCTGATGCACCATCTTGATCGCCACGACGATCAGTCAGCACGAATAGTGGTGTGGGCCCACAACTCTCACGTTGGAGATGCGCGAGCCACCGAGGTGGGATCCGACGGTCAGCTCACACTCGGGCAATTGGCGCGAGAACGGTACGGTGACGCGGTGCGCCTGATCGGCCTGACGACCTACAGCGGCACGGTCACCGCCGCCAGCGAGTGGGGGGCCCACGCCGAACGTAAGGTCGTTCGGCCGGCGCTGCCGGGCAGTGTGGAAGAGCTGTTCCACGAGGCCGGCCGGCCGGCCTTCCTGATCTCGCCGATGATCAGTCGCGACGCAGCCGAGCCACTTGACGCGGTGCGACTCGGGCGCGCCATCGGCGTCATCTATCAGCCGGCAACCGAACGGCAAAGCCACTACTACCATGTCCGACCGGGCGAGCAGTATGACGCGATGATCCACATCGACAACACCCGCGCCCTCGAGCCGCTCGAGGTGACCAGCCAGTGGAAATCCGGCGAGATACCGGAGACATATCCGACGGGGCTGTAATGCACACTGGCGCAAGGACCGTCGTCGCCCAGAAGGCTAACGATGGGTGTCTACGTAGCGTGTCAGATCATCGATCGTGCGCAATGAGGCGTGTGCCGATTCCGGGATGTCGACAGCGAAGCGTTTGCTCACCCGGATGAGGAAGTTCAGCCAGTCCATCGAGTCCAGGTCGATCTGGTCGCGCAACGCTACAGAGTCGGCCAGCTCGTCTGGTTCGATCTCAGGCGCGACCATCAGCAGCTCATCGACGATCTGAGAACGGGGCGCGGTATCTCCCATGTCGAGTTCCCTCTCTACAGTTCTTCGGGTTTCTGAAGTAGCCGGTTGATCTCGGCCAGGAATAGTGCGCCGCGATGCCCGTCGCTGGCGCGATGGTCAGCCGCCAGACTGGCCTGCGTCGTCGTGGCGACACGGATGCCGCCATCGACTACAACAACGCGCTGCGCCGCGCGCCCGAACCCGACGAGCGCGACCTGTGGCGGGTAGATGACACCGAACACCGTGTCGACTCCGTTGTCCCCGAGATTGGTCACGGTGATGGTCGGGTCCGACATCTCCGAGCTGCGTAGGGAACCGGCTCTGGCGCGGGCCACCAGATCAGTCAGATCACGCATCAGTTCATCGAGCTTCTTCTCGTTGACATCGTGGATCGCGGGAGCGACCAATCCGCCACCCCGCAGCGATATCGCCACGCCCACATGCACACCCGGTGCCGGCTGATAGCGATCTTCCCGCCAGAACCCGTTGAAATCGGTGAACCGTTGTGCTGCCAGCGCCACCGCCTTGAGCTGTAGCACGGCCATCAACAACCGGTCGGTGATGGGCCGGTGAGTGTTCTGGTCGGTCAGCCAGCCCGCGGCGGTGTCGAGGATGATCTCGTCTGCCAGATAGTAGTGCGGAATCTCTCGCTTCGAGCGCCCCATGGCCGCCGCGATCGCTGCGCGCATGGCCTCGCCACGTTCGACGGCCTTCTTCGCGGCCGACTGCGGTGCGGAAATCTCCTCCGCAGCAGCAGGTTTGGGCTCGTCGTGGTGGTTGGCGGCCGCGAACTGCTCGACATCGGTGATGGTGATCGACCCTTGTGGTCCTGTTCCGGTCACCGCGCCCAAGTCGACGCCGAGCGTGGCGGCCGTGCGCCGCGCCAGGGGAGAGACCCAGAGCCGGTGCCCCGCGGGTGTCACTGCAGGCGTTGTCGCAGCGGGCGCGGCGGTTTGCGGTGTGAGTGCATCGCCAGGTTCCAGCAATGTGGCCAACGGCGCGCCGACGGCCACCGTCTCTCCGACCGGGACGAGCAGTTCACCGATCACGCCGTCGTGCCAGCACTCGATCTCCACTGCGGCCTTGGTGGTTTCGACCACGGCGACGATCTGGCCGCGGCTGATCGAGTCGCCGGGCTTGACCAGCCACTCGTCGAGAGTGCCTTCGTCCATGTCAGCGCCCAGTGCGGGCATCGTGAACTCGATCATCGGTGATCCCCGAACAGACCGTGTACCGCGGCCACGATGTCGTCCACCTGCGGCAGAGCCGCATCCTCCAGGTGCTTGGCGTATGGAATCGGCACTTCCTCGGTGCAGACCCGGGCGACAGGAGCGTCGAGGTCGTAGAACGCGCCTTCGACGATGCGGGCGCAGATCTCACCGGCGAAACTGCCGGTGCGCCACATCTCGTCGACGATGACGGCGCGGTGCGTCTTGCGGACCGAAGCCAGGATCGTTTCGTCATCTATCGGCCGTAGCACTCGCAGATCGATTACCTCACAATCGATTCCGGCGAGCGACAACTGATCGGCGGCATCGAGGGTCTTGGGCAGGCAGCCTCCATAGGTGATCAGCGTGACGTCGGTCCCACTGCGCCGCACGGCTGCCCGGGTGATGTCGGTGGGCTCCAGCGTGTCGACGTCGACCGACGTGTTGTAGAGCTGGACATGTTCGAAGATGACGGTCGGGTCAGGGTCGGCAAGCGCGGTGAGCAGCATTCCGTAGGCATCCGCGACTGTGGCCGGCGCCAGCACCTTGATACCGGGGATGTGCGCGTACCAGCCCTCGAGACTGTGCGAGTGCTGGGCGGCGAGTTGACGCCCAGCGCCCGTGGCCATCCGCACCACCAGCGGAACGGAGAATTGCCCACCGGACATGTGGCGCAGTGCGGCAGCGGTGTTGACGATCTGGTCCAGCGCCAACAGGCTGAAGTTGACGGTCATCACCTCGACGATCGGGCGAAGGCCGCCCAATGCGGCGCCGACCCCGATGCCGACGAAACCCAACTCCGACAACGGGGTGTCCAAGATTCGTTTGGGGCCGAACTCCTCGAGGAGTCCCTTCGAGGCGGCGTAGGTGCCGCCGTAGGCCCCGACATCCTCGCCCAGCAGCAAAACGCGGGAATCCTGCTGCATGGCATGGCGAATCGCGTCATGCACCGCGTTGCGGTAGGTCGTCTTCATCGGAGGGCCTCCGCGCTCATCGGAGACATCAGGTGTCGCGCCAGGTCGTCGACGCTCTCCCAGGTACCCGCCTCGGCATAGGCGACTGCCTCGGCCACCTCGGTCTCGGCCGACGTCTGCATCGCGGCGATGTCCTCGGCGCTGACCGTGCCGTCGGCCAGACACTTCTCGCTGAAACTGTGGATCGGGTCGCGCTTGCGCCACTCCTCGACTTCGGACTTCTCCCGATAGAGTTCGGGGTCGAACATCGAATGCGGGCGGAAGCGATAGGTACGGAATTCGATGAAGAACGGTCCACCTTCGGTACGGATGTGGTCGACCGCCTGCTGCATGACGGCATGGCAGGCGAGCACATCCATCCCGTCGGCCGACGCGCTGGGCACGCGATACGACGCCGCCTTGGCCGCCAGATCTGGTTGCGACAGCTCGTGGTCGATCACCGTGCCCATCGCGTACCGGTTGTTCTCGCAACAGAACAGCACCGGAAGCTGCCACAGTTCGGCCATGTTCATGGACTCGTGAAATGCGCCCTCGGCGATCGCTCCTTCGCCGAAATAGCATGCGGTGATGTTCTTTCGGTCCAGTTGCGCGTCGGCAAACGCCAGCCCGGCTGCCAGCGGCAGGCCCGCGGCGACAATCGCATTGCCGCCGTAGAACCGTCGGCCTGCGTCGAACAGGTGCATGGATCCACCGCGGCCGCCTGAGCAGCCCTCGACCTTTCCGTACATCTCGGCCATGATCCTGGTCATCGGAATGCCGCGCAGCAACGCATGGGCGTGGTCTCGGTAGGTCGTTACCACGGCATCCTCGGCACCCAGTGCGCGCAGCGAACCGGCCGCCACCGCCTCCTCGCCGACGTAGAGATGGAGAAAGCCGCGAATCTTTGCGGCGCTGTACATTTCGGCGCACTTCTCTTCCATCCGGCGAACCCGGATCATGTCGGCCAGCAGACCGCGCGCCAGATCCCTGTCGATCACGCGGACACCTCCACCGTTGACGTGTCGCCTTCCGGTAGCCCCAGCTCACGGGCCTTGAGCAGCCGGCGCATGATCTTCCCCGACCGGGTGTGGGGCAGCGAGTCGACAAAGTCGATCTCTTTCGGCGCGACCGCTGCCCCCAACCTCTTTCGCGCATGACCCAGCAGAGAGCGCCGTAGTTCGTCGTCGCCGGTGTAGCCCGTCTTGAGCGTCACGAACGCTTTGACCACCTCGCCACAGGTCGGTTCCGGCTTGCCGATCACGGCGGCCTCGGCGACGGCCGGATGGTCGGTCAGCGCGTTTTCGACCTCGAAGGGCCCGATGAGGTGCCCGGCCGACTTGATGACGTCATCAGCGCGCCCGACAAACCAGAAGTAGCCGTCGGCATCGCGTTTGACCAGATCACCCGACAGGTAAAGATCGCCCGCAAAGCTCTTGCGGTAGCGCTCATCCTGGTGCAGGTAACCGCGGAACATCGACGGCCAGCCGACCGTCAACGCCAGTTCACCCTCGACATCCGGTTCGTCGACCACGACGACCGCGCCTGTCTCGTCGCGATGCACCACGCAGGCGTCGACGCCGGGCAGCGGCCTGCCCATCGATCCCGGCTTGATGTCGAAGGCCGGGGTATTGGCGATCATGATGCCGCCGGTCTCGGTCTGCCACCAGTTGTCGTGGATGGGCAAGCCCAGCACCCGTTTTCCCCACCACACTGCTTCGGCGTTGAGCGGCTCGCCGACACTGGCGATGAACCGAAGGCGGGGGAAACGGTACTGCGCGGGCAACTCGGGGCCCGCTTTGATGAGCATGCGGATCGCTGTCGGTGCGGTGTACCAGACGGACACCTGCTGGTCCTGCAGGATCCGGTACCACCGGGCAACGTCGAAATCAGCTTCGTCGACGATCGAGGTGACGCCGTGCAGAAGCGGAGCGATGATTCCGTACGACGTTCCTGTCACCCAGCCGGGATCTGCTGTGCACCAATAGACGTCGTCCGGGTGAAGATCCAGTGCGTAGCGGCCGGTGATGTAGTGCATCGCAACTGCGCCGTGGACGTGCTGGGCTCCCTTGGGTGTTCCGGTGGTGCCGCTGGTGAAGTGCAACAGCGACGGGTCGTCGGCGGTGGTGTGCTCGATCGGTGAGTCGTCGTCTGCGGCGTCCATCAACCGGTCGAAGCTCTCGGTCCCCGCCACGTCGTCGCCCACGACCAGAACGTGTTTGACCGAAGTGAGTTCGGCACGGATCTTGGCGATCGCGCGCTTGTAGATCGCTGCCGTCGTCACCAGCACATCGGCGGACCCGATGCTGACGCGGGTGGCGATCGGCTCAGGGCCGAACGCCGAGAACAGCGGTGAGACGATACTTCCGTTGCGCAGGGCGCCGAGGATGCTGATGTAGAGCTCGGGTCGGCGACCCATGATGACGAAGACCCGATCGCCCTTGCCGATGCCCAGTCCACGCAACACGTTGGTGAACTGCCGGGTCAGCCTGCCGAGTGCGCCGTAACTCAGGTCCGAAATCGTGAGTTCTGGGTCGTTGGCAATGAAGCGCAGGGCGGTTCGGTCGGCCTCGGGCCCCGCGGCGTGTCGGTCCACCGCGGCGTAGGCGATGTTGCACCCGGCCGGGCCCATTCCGGTGCAGAGGTCGGGGAGCGCAGACCAACTGAATGACGAACGAGTCCGCTCGTAGTCGGCGAGATTGGGGACGACGCGGAGGTCGTCGGCGGTCTTGCGGATGATGTCCATGGATCCTGCTCAGATTTGGGGTGGCGACAGCTTGCCGTGGCGGCGCGCCCGGCTCAGATTGGCCATCACCCGGTCCAGCACGGTTGCGTAGGCGGCGCCGTTGTTGAGGACGTCGGCGCGATCTTGGTGGCGCAGGTAGGCGTCGAGGCGCCGTTCCAAGGACCAATCCCAGTAGGTTTGCGAGGTGTAGGGGGAGCAGAGGAATTCCCACGCAATGGTGTCGAGTTCGCACTCGGCGATCGCACTTGCCGCACTGACAGTCGTCATCACAATTCCTTACGGCCACCCCGTCTCAACGATGGCGGCCTGGGCTGGGGCAGTGAAGGGACGAAAGTCCCCTAACCCTGTGCCAAAACCGCAGCCGGTCGGGAAACGACGAATCCGGCCGAACCAGGCCGGCTAACTTCCTAGGAAATGTCGAGCGTCTGGATCTCGGCCAGCACCGCCTCGACCGCCACGGACACAGCGGCAGCGACGGGTGCTGTGAGCTGGACACCGTAACCGGCGCCTTCGATCTCGACAGTGAAGACAACCAATCTCTGCGGTAACCGGCCCAGGGCTTGGCCCAGCGCGTAGACCTCCTGCAGTCCAAGCGAATGCGAGCTCAGGACACTCGGTTGTTGTTCTTCGCCAGGGGTCCAGCGTCCGATTCTGCCCGGTACCGCGCCCGGCCCGCTGGCCGCATCCACCGCCACGACCAACGGCAGACCGGTCCAGGCGTCGAGGATCGTTGCCGGATCGCATGTCGCCGAGAGGACCTCGACGCCAGGATGGTGCCGCTCGGCGATGCCGGCGGCGACGGCGAGACCGACTCCATCATCGCCCCGCACGTCGTTGCCGATACCGATGACCAGAGCCCCGCCGATCATCGGCCGTCGATGCTGAGCGTCAGGAAGTGCGCCGAGCACGAGATGCACGGATCATGGTTGCGAATCGACTTCTCGCACAATGACGTCAACGTCGCATCATCGAGTGTGAGATTGGCTGCCACGAGTTCGGCCATCTCGTGCTCGATGGCGCCCTGGTTCTGCGAGGTGGGCGGTACGAGCGTCGCCGCACGGACGGTGCCGTCATCGCCGATCTCATATCGATGGTAGAGCAGGCCTCGGGGAGCTTCACTGACTCCGTGCCCGATGCCGGCACGAGCCGGGACGTCGACAAAAGGCCTCGCGGGGCGCTGGTAATCGGCAATGATGCGCAGCGACTCCTCGATCGCGTAGATCACCTCGACCGCACGAACAAGAATGCTGTGGAATGGGTTTCGGCAGACAGGCCCCAACCCGGCCGCTGCGGCAGCCTCGCGGGCGATCGGGGACAGGGTCGACGAGTTGAGCGAATACCGCGCCAGCGGTCCCGTCAGATACCGATGACCATCCAGGGCGGCGTGCAGGGCGGTGGAGTGCTTCACCTGCGTTTCTACGATGTGATCGCTGAAGTCCGCGACGTCGAACGCCGGTCCATTGCTGCGATTGATGACGCCGTTTTCGATCGGGTATCGGTCTCCGTCCGACAGCGACAGCAACTCATGGTCGAATTCGGCATCGGGAAAGTCGAACTCGGCGATCGATGTCAAGGTGTCCACCGCGTCGTCGAGTGAGCGGCGCAGCATCTCTGCCAGCGGGTCGAGATCGCGCTTGTGCGGCACAGAATGGAAGCCGCCCAGCCGGACGTTGATGGGATGGATGGCACGACCGCCCACCTGCTCCATCAACCGGTTGCCGGTCTTCTTGATCTCCAGACCGCGTTGGATGAGGTCGGGGCGATCCTTCGCCATCGCGATGCCGTCCGGGTAGCCCAGAAGGTCCGGGGCGTGCAGGAGGAAGATATGCAGGGCGTGGCTGTGGATCCACTCGCCGCAGTACAGCAGCCGGCGCAGGGCCACCAATTCGGGGTCGACCGTGACCCCACAGGCGTTTTCGACCGCGTTGCATGCGCTCACCTGATACGCGACCGGGCAGATACCGCAGACGCGTGCGGTGAGATCCGGCAGTTCGGTGTGTGCGCGGCCGCGCAGGAAGGCCTCGAAGAATCGCGGCGGCTCGTAGATGTTGAGTTCGACACTGCTCACCGCACCGTCGGCGAGCGTGACGTGCAGTGCGCCTTCACCCTCGACCCGGGTCAGGGCGCCCACCGACAGTGTGCGAATCTCGGGGTTCATCCGTCGTTCCGTTCGGCGGCGAATCTGGTCACATTGAATGTTGAGAAGACCTGCTCCACAGCAGAGTTCGACATCCCGTCCCGGCGAAGGAGGGGGATCAGAGCCGCGGTGTTGGGGGCTGCTGCGGGACCGAAGCAGCCATAGCAGCCTCGATGGTAGGACGGACACAATGCTCCGCAACCGGCGTGAGTCACGGGGCCCAGGCACGGGATGCCGTCGGCCACGGCGACACAGGTGACGCCGCGTAGTTTGCATTCGGTGCACACTGTTTTGGCCGGGAGCGCGGGCTTGCGACCGACCAGAAGTGCGGCCAGGGTGTCGAGGAGCTGCCCGCGGTCGATCGGGCAACCGTTCAATTGGTAGTCGACCGTCACGTGCGCCGACGCGGGAGTGGACGTCGTGAGCGTGTCGATGTAGTCGGGTCGTGCATAGACGACTGATGTGAATTCATCGCTGTCGGCGAAGTTGCGCAAGGCCTGGATACCGCCGGCGGTCGCGCACGCGCCGATGGCGACGAGAACGTTCGACTGCTCACGAATCAGCTTGATGCGCCGCACGTCGGCCGCGGTGCTGATCGATCCTTCTACGAGCGACACGTCGTATGGTCCGGGGCTGATATCGCTCGACGCCTCCAGGAACGTCGCGATGCGTATCTGCGCAGCGAGGGTGAGCAGTTCGTCCTCACAGTCCAACAGGGTGAGCTGACAGCCGTCGCACGACGCGAACTTCCACACTGCCAGCGTGGGCGTGCTGCTCATCTATAACTCCTCGACTGCCAGCAGCGGCTCGGCGGCGTCATAACCCACCACCGGACCTTGGCGGCACAACAGCAGCGGGCCCAACTGGCAGTGTCCGCACCAACCCACCCCACATTGCATGTTTCGCTCGAGCGAAACCCGGATATCGCTGGCGGCCAATCCCTTTCGGAGCAGCTCGACGGCGCTGTTGCGCATCATCACTTCGGGTCCACAGAGGAATGCGGTGGTGTTGCCGCCGCGCAGTCTCAGTCTGCGTAGGGGTTCGGTGACGAACCCGACTTCGCCGGGCCAGCCCTGTACCGGCACATCGACGGTCAGGTGCACGTCGATGACGCCGCCTTCGGCCCAGCGCCGCAGTTCGTCGTCGAACAGGAAGTCTTCGCGGGAGCGGGCCCCAGCGATCAGGGTGACCGTGCCGTACGCATCGCGATCGGCCAGCGCGCCGAGTACGACCGGTCGCAGCGGTGCGAGTCCGACTCCGCCGGCCACGATGACGAGGTCGCGGCCCGCTGCGGTCCCGAGGCCCCAATCGGTGCCGAACGGGCCGCGCATCCCGATCACCGTTCCCGGCTGTGCGTCGTGCAGCGCGCGGCTCACCGCACCCACCGACCGGATCGTATTGGTGATGGTCGTGTCGGCGCCGGTGGGTACACCGCTGACGGAGATCGCGACCTCGCCGATCCCGAAGGCGTACATCATCATGAATTCGCCTGGCAGGGGAGCGGTCAGCGCCTGGTCCACCGGTTCGAGCTCCAACGTGGCCGAGTCACGGTTCTCCGACACGCGGCGACGGACCCGATAGGGGACCGGGGTCATCGCCGAGGTGGGAGCCTGGCAGCGGTCGGTGTCAGTCATCGCCGTCCGCCGCACGGGCGAGGGTGTGCATTTCCTCGGTGATGTCTATCCCGGTCGGGCACCATGCGATACATCGCCCGCAGCCCACGCATCCACTGCTTCCGAACTGGTCGTGCCAGGTCCCGAGCTTGTGGGTGATCCAGTGTCGATACCGCGACGATGCGGATTGGCGCACGCTGCCTTCGTGGATGAACGTGAAGTCGGTCTCGAAGCACGATGCCCAATTCATCCAGCGTTCGGCATGCTCGCCGGTGAGGTCGGTGACGTCCTCCACGCTGGTGCAGAAACACGTCGGACATGCCATCGTGCAATTGCCACACGTCAGACAACGGCTGGCCACCTCGTCCCAGTGTGGTGACTGTCGTGACTCGATCAGCAGTTCACGGAGGTCGACGGTGGGCATCTGCCTCCCCATATGGTGGGCCGCGGCGTCCACTTCTCCTCTGGCGGAGTCGATTTCATCCTGACTGGCGACTCGGTGGGGAACGGCCGTCAGGAGGTCGGCGCCGGCCTCGCTTCCGACCTCGACGAGGTAGCATCGGCCCGCTTCGTCAGCGCGCTCGGTGAGCGCGAGATCGTAGCCCGGGCCGACGTGCGGCCCGGTGCCCATGGACGCGCAAAAGCACAGGGCGCCCGGTTCGGTGCAGTTGACGGCGACCACGAAGGTGCCCCCGAGCCGGCCCGCGAAACCGGAATCGGGGTAGGGGGGCTTCCCCAACACTCCGTTGAGTGTCGCGATGGCCGCGAGATCGCAGGCCCGCACTCCGAGGAAGGCATACCGCGGCTGCGCTTCGTGCTGTGCCCCGTCGGAGGACCACACCTGTTGGCGCGGTGGGTGAAGGAACTGCTTCCACGACTGCGGACCTGCAGAGTGGCCGAACACCGCGTCGTCGTCGCGACGGCGCAGCCGATAATGCCCGGGACCCACGTCGACGCCCCACCCGCTGGGCAACTCGTCGGCCGTCGTGATCTCGGCCAGCACAATGGCGTTGTCCGACGCGGTCGGACCTACCACTCGGTACCCGCGGTCGATCAGTGTGGATACGAGTTGCGCCAGCCCTGCGGCGTCGATCACCGCTCTTTCCATGGAGTTATCGTGCGCTCTTTCGCGGCCGGAAGCAGGGGATATGGGTCCCTGAGGCGGGAGTCCAAAGTCCCTGTCGTCTGCCGTCGGATCAGCGCGCGCGGTAAAGGGCGGCACCGGCGGTGATTCCCGCGCCTGCCGCGACAAGCAGCGCGGTCGTCCCTTCGTGGAGCTGCCCGGAAGCCTGCGCGAAAGCCGCTGCGAGCGAAGCGGTGTGCATGTTCTCGTCGCGTGCGACGACGACCCGGTCAGGGGGCACACCCAGGTTGTCCGCCAGCGACAGGCGGAAGGAAGGCCGCGCAGGCGCAGCGACGATTGCGTCGATGTCGTCGATCGCCAGTGCCGACGTCTGTAGGCAACGCGTGGCGGCCTCGGCCGCGGCGACGGCGAAGCGTTCGTCGCGTGCGGATGATTCCCGGAAGCGCAGCACATTGTCATGGTCCACAAGACCGACTGTGGCACTGAATGTTTCACCATCATCGGGAGTATTCGTCCACCGCACGTGATCGAGGCCGCCATCTCCGTCGGTCCAGCTGCACAGCAGTGCTGCCCCGGTCGGTGAAAACGGGAAGTGATCGCTCATGCCGTGGCCGGGGTCCGCGTCGCTAGCCACCACCATCGCGCAGTCGATCGCTCGTGACCTGAAGAAACCGTCGGCGATCTGCAATGCGGTGAGAACGCCGCATGTGCCGTTGGCCACGTCGAACGAAAACGTTCCGTGTGTGCCTCCGTGTGGATCCTCCGGATTGGCGCCGATATCGTCCTGGATCAAGGCCGCGAGCGCCGGTTCCCCGAGATTTCTGTCTCGGTAGATTCCCGCGTTGATCAAGAGGTCGACATCATGCGGGTGGCGGGCCGCCGATCGGAGGCAGTCCTGTGCTGTGGTCACCGCGAGATGCAGGGCGCTGTGCCGGTGCCGCCAGCCGCTCTTGGCCAGGGCGACCCGATCAATTACCGTGCCCATATCGATTCACCAGCTGCTCGTCCAATGTCAGTATGACAACACCGATTTCGAGACCCGAGGCCAAGGCGATCAGGGCGACGGTCTCTCCGGGACGGATGCGACCCGCTTCGAGTTCCTCGACAAGTGCGACGGTGTGTGTTGTCGAGGCGGTGTTGCCGTACCGGTCCACGGTGATCACCGCGTCGTGTCGGGGGTGGTCGCCGAACGCGACGGTGAGTTCGGCCATGCCTTTGCGTATCGCCCGAGCTGACGTCTGGTGGGTGATCACGTGGTCGATATCGTGTAGTGAAAGACCAACGGTCTCAAGGACTTCACGGAGCAGCACCGGTGTATCGGACATCGCCGCCCGATGAATTCCGCGCGCATCGGTGAACATCCGGCCGCCGGGATCCTGTCCCTTCGGATAGGCCAGACACAATCGGCTGTAGTCCGCGACCGTGGTGAAGCCGGCCAAACTGATGCTGGCCGAACCGGCCGGCGCCCGTTCCAGCAGAAGCGCTGCGCCTGCGTCGCCGAGCGTCAAGCAGGCGAGTTCCCTGCTCATGATGGAGCGAATGTGGCGGGCCGCATTCTGGCCCAGCTGCGAGATGTATTCACCGCTGACGACCAAGGCCCGTTCGATGCTGCCCTGCCTGATCCAGTTGTTCGCAATGGTGACGCCTGTGAGCATGCCAGCGCACGCGTTGGCGACGTCGAATGTCATGGCTGCTTCGGCGCCGACCGCCCTGGCCACTGCGCCGCTCATCGGTGGTTCCAGCCATTGCGTGAGGCCGCCGCGGAACTTGGTGATACTGCAGCTGATAACGGCGTCGATCGATTCGCCTGGTCGCTGGGCCTTGGCCAGGCAATCGACCGCCGCCCCAGCGGCGAGGCTGTAGGAGTCCTCATCGCCGACCGACACCCGGCGCTCGTGGATTCCGGTCAGCCGTTCGAGATCGATGTGAGTGCGGTGCCGCGTGGACGACATCAGCTCGTCGGTCGTGAGGTGGGTCTCGGGCAGACGCCTGCCCGCTCCGGCCACGCGGGTGCGATACGGTGCCGCCACAGCGTCTTCCGGCGACTCCATCACCAACCAGCGAGTGCGGGTCATCTCCACATGGTGATCGACGTCACCGGCTGCGGTCACCGGCGAGTGTCCTCGGAGACAGGGACCTTCGTCCCTTGTCCAGTGTTGGCGGCGGGCGGAGTGTTGGTCCCCGTGGAGCAGTTGACCACTCTGGATGCCGGATTCCTCGAGGCCGAGGATTCCGACCGGCACGTGAGCTTGGCAGTCGGCGGGATCTCGGTGATCGAGGGCCCGATGCCGGATTTCGCGTCGCTCGCGGATGGCATCGTCGAGCGCATCCTCAAGGTTCCTCGGTTCCGGCAGGTGCTACACACCCACGTACTCGACCTCGGCTCACCGGAATGGGTAGAGGATCCGAATTTCGATGTGTCCCAGCATCTTCACCGAGCGGCGCTGCCCCGGCCCGGTGACGAACAGACCTTGTACCGTTTTGCTGCCGATGTCATGGAGCGCCGGCTGGATCGAGACCGTCCCCTGTGGGAGTGCTGGATCATCGAGGGCCTCGCCGATGGCCGGTGGGCGGTGTTGATGAAGATCCATCACTGCATCGCCGACGGGATCGCGACCATGCACATGTTCGCCGGCCTCAGCGATGACGGCGAAGACGACTCTTTCGCCACCGAGATCCGCGCAGCTCGAGAAGCGACGCGGCCGCACATCCACGTCCCCGGCATCAGTCTGAATCCTCTCGCGTGGGCGACCGGCATGTGGTCGGCCGCGACCGGCTTGACCAACGCGGCGGTGCTGGCGGCCCAGGGCGCCATCGAGCTCACGGGTGGTCTGTTGCGCCCGGCGGCGGCGTCTTCGCTCGCCGGCCCGCTCGGCTCGAAGCGCCGCTACAGCGCGGCGTGCGTGAGTCTGGATGAGGTGACGACGATTTGTCGCGAATTCGGAGTAACCGTCAATGATGTTGCGCTGACGGCGATCACCGATAGTTTCAGGGCCGCGCTGGTCCGGCGGGGCGAGAAGCCACGTCGTAATTCGCTGCGGACGCTGGTGCCGGTGTCGATCCGAACCAACGATGCCCAAGAGATCGTCGACAACAGGGTTTCGGTCATGCTTCCTTTTCTGCCCGTCGAGAAGGAGGACCTGGCCGACCAGCTCCAAGCAGTGCATCGCCGGTTGACGAGAACCAAGGCCAGCGGTCAGCGCCAAGCCGGCAGTGTCTTTGTGTCGGCGATGAATCTGTTGCCCTTCCCGCTGACAGCGTGGGCGGTTCGTGCGCTCACCCGACTGCCGCAACGGGGAGTCGTCACCCTCGCGACAAATGTCCCGGGACCACGGAAGAAATCTCAGATCATGGGGCGAGATGTTGTCCGGGTCTTACCCATTCCGCCTATCGCGCTTCAACTTCGAACCGGCATCGCAATTCTCAGCTATGCGGACAGCTTGGTGTTCGGGATCACCGCCGACTACGACGCGGCGCCCGATGTCGATGAACTGGCGCACGGAATCGAGCGGGCGGTCGAGCGGTTGTCGGCGACTGCCGGGCGATAGTCGGAACCAGAGCCTGACACTGTCAGGCGATCATCGGGTCGATCGCCGACCGTGGCACCAGCACGTGCAACGCACCGGCTGAGGCAGGCAACAACACCCCCTGGTCAAAGAAGAAGATCACCCCGTCGTTGACCACTGCGAAGTTTTGGTAATTGGCCGGGTTGTACAGCGCGCCAGGTGCGAACGGCAACGGCGGGGGCGGAGGTGGCGGTGTGGTCGTGGTCGTGGTCGTCGTGGTGGGCGTGGCCGACGTGGACGTCGTGGGCGGCGCTGCCGGCGGCGGCGGAGCCAACTGCTGCTGCAACTCGGACTGGACGATGGGCGCGACGGTCTTCAGCGGATCGTCCACCCGCCACAGCGGCGTGTTTTCTTTGTCATCGGGTGCCGC
This sequence comes from Mycobacterium sp. BK086, assembly GCA_004362315.1. Classification (GTDB taxonomy): domain Bacteria; phylum Actinomycetota; class Actinomycetes; order Mycobacteriales; family Mycobacteriaceae; genus Mycobacterium. Next base: position 521,137 of record SNWL01000003.1, on the reverse strand, counting down.
GGTGTAGGTGATCTCTTTGCGGTAGCTCTGGTCCCAGTTGAACGCCTTGTACGTCGTCTGTGGCTGGGCGGCACCGATGTTCTGGGTCACCGTGAACACCACGGCCTGCGTGCCGCGCGGGGGAATCGACGAGTTGTACTCCGCCGGCTTGATGGTCAACTTGGATGGCCACGCGCCGGGGGAGCCGGCCTTGGCCGTGTTGAGGAACGAGTCACGCGTCTGCGAGATGTAGTCGGCGACCGATTTCTGGTCGGGGTAATCCAGCGGGATGCTGATGTCGACGCTGTACGCGGGATCGGAGAGCTGGATCTCGCAGGTGCTGCCGGTGCTGCCGCCCTTGAGGTCGGCGCAGTAATCCTTCGGGGCGGCCGCGGCCGTCCCGGAGGAAAGGGAAATGGCGGCAATAGAGACGACCAATGCCACGCTGAACGAACGCATGAGTGATACCTCCAAGCACACGCGGCGCGCGCCGCGACCAAAGACTTCGTGCGCCGCGCCAGCAAAGCGCCCCGACGGCTTGGCGCTATAGAGCGTAGCCGAGCGTGAGACGCAGGCGTCGATGGCCAGAATTGCCGGCGCGCAGCCGACCCGGTGGTGCAATGACTATTCAGCGGCTTTTTGGCGTGCCTCGGCGGCTTTCTCCGCGGCGCGTGCAGCTTCGGCTTCCGCCTCTTTCTTGGCCACCTCACGTGCGGCTTCAGCCTTGTCCTGCTGAGCGCGGCCTTCTTCGCGCAGGTCGTCTTTGTCGGTGATGATGCCGACGACTTCCTTGGCCTTACCCTTCACGTCTTCGACGATGCCCTTGACGGCCTCTTCCGGTCCGCTATCGCCCACGGTGGTTCCTTCCGCTTCAGTCGGGGTGCACGAGCGGTTCTTACATACCCGTCAACGGGCGAGCTTCAATCGTCGAATTTCGGAGCCCGCCTCAGTCCAGGTTGGCGAGCGCCTGGCGGGCGGCTTCCAATTCGGCTTCGAGTGCGGCGACTTTGGCGGCCTGCTCCGAGCGTGCCTCCTCGATGACCTCGTCGATCGGGGTGGCAAGGTCATCGTGCAGTTCCTTGGCCGCCCGGGATACCGCGGCCGCCGCGATCGCGAGGTCGCGGGCGACGTAGGTGGTGCCCCGCTTGAGCTCGGCCCGCCATTCACCGTCGGCGGTACCGGTGACCGTGAGGGTGAGCTCAAGCGTCTTGGCTTTCTTGCCGGCCTTCTTGGCCGGGACTTTCGCCGGCTCTTGCGAGGCGGGGGACGGCGCCGGTCCGCTCTCTGACACCTCGGCGCCGATCGGGCGGAGCAATACGTCCGGCGTTGCGGCCTCGGTCGAGGGGGCGTGGGTGTCTACAGTCATGGTCACGTAGGTCTCCTCCTGAACATCGTCCGCTGCACGCGGCTGGCAATGACATTCAGTAGAACATACGTTCGATGTGGCGCCAAGCGGAACCATGCGCGTGTCGTGACCCGAGCCGCGTCAGCTCGAAGGCTGAATCACCTTCTCGTCGGCGGCTTTTCGTAATCCGATCAGCCGTGCGGCGCCTCGGAGATCTTGGTGTCTTCCTTGCCCAAGGTCTGGCAGTAGAGCGTGACGGACGTCTTCGTCGCAGTGATCTCCAGGTTCGTCGGATCCTGGCCGCTCTTGTCCTTGAGCATTTTGCTGACTTCGTCGTTCTGCTTCTTCTCGTCCTGGCCGAGGAAGTCCTTGCACTTGGTGTCGCCGCCGGTGTTGACGATCTCCGAGGCCGAGCAACCGCTGAACACGGCCGCGGCCGCCGACGCTGCAAGGATGGAGTGCACGATTCGCTTCACTGGGAACCTCTCTCGCTGGGAAACGGCACGCAGTTGATTCACAGAATCAGGCAAATCGAAACCCGGCAGCGAATATTGATGCGGTGCAGCGGGTTACACCGTCGGTTGCGTGAGGCTCGCGTCCACGGTCGGCCGCGGGGTCTTGATGCGCGAGACCGTGATCCGCGCACCACGTTTCGGCGTGAGAATCACATGCTTGACCCGCTGCTCCTCACCGCGAGCGGTCGTGGTCACCAGTTCGGTCCGTAACAACACCTCACGCAGCACCACCCGCATCTCGGCCATCGCGAATGTCGCGCCCAAGCACCGGCGCGCCCCGCCACCGAATGGCAGCCACGTCGTCGGGCTCAGTGTCGCTCCGATCATCCGATCCGGGTCGAACCGATCGGCGTCCGGATAGACCCGGTCGTCGGAATGCACCAATCCCACCCCGGGCGCCACCATCACACCGGCGGGCAGCAGATGGCCGGCGATCTCCACCGGCTGCTTGAGGATCCGGCCGACGTCGAACACCACCGGCCGGTTGCGCAACGTCTCCTTCGCGATCGCGTCCAAGTACTCGTCGTCGCCTGACTCGGCGGCCCGCACGGCTTTGGCCAACACCGCCGGATGCCGGGTCAGCCGCTCCAGCGCCCATGACAGGCCAGTGGCCGTGGTGTCGTGCCCGGCCACCAACAACGTCATCAACTGATCGCGCAACTCGGAGTCGGTCATCGTGCGGCCGTCCTGATCAGCGGCGCGCACCAGCATCGCCAGTGCATCGGTGCGCGACGCCAACTCCGGATCGGTGCGACGCTCCGCGATCTCGGCGTACAGCAGACGGTCGGCCTCCTCGATGCGCCGGCGCACCCCGCGCCACGGCCGCTTGTATTGCAGGCGGGGAGTGCCGATCGCCAGCAGCTCGAACGCCGACAGGTTCAGCAGCCGGGGGAGAACCTCGCGCAGCGCGGCCAGCCGGGCCGGATCGCTTGCGCCGATGACCAGGCGAAGGATCACCTCGAGGGTGATCTGCGACATCTTCGGTGCGACGGGGAACGGCTTGCCCACCGGCCAGCCCGCGATGCTGGTCGCCGCGATCTCGGCCATCACCTCGGTCTGTCTCGCAACGGCGTCGCGATGGAACGGTTCGAGCATCAGCCGTCGGCGATCGCGGTGCACCTCGTCGTCCACCACCAGCACCGACGCCGGGCCCAGCAGGCCCGACAGCATCGAATTCGCCTCGCCCGCATGGTAAATCGCCGGATCGCCAGCAAAGACCTGTTTGATGTCGGCCGGATCGTCGAGGTACACCAGTGTGCCCATCGACGCGATCCGCAGTGTGAACGTCTTGCCATAGCGCCGCCGGCAGGCGGATACGAAGCGCGGCCAGTAGCGCAGCATCAGCACGGCCTGGATGGCGGGGGGAAGAGAGGGGCCCGGCGGCAGCGACGGCGTCGGCGTATTAGACATGAGTCCAGTATAGAAAAGAGGCATCGCTGTTCGCCGAGATCGACGAAAGTGAGGGCCCGTCTCGCAGTTCTCCTGCGGTTTGTCGGTTTGGGCGAGAGACAAGACGTTGCTGAGCGGACGCGGTCGACGCTTGGCGATGACTGTGGTTCCGGCATCCAGGGGGGATGTGCGTTAGCCTGGACGGGTCGGTTCGGTAGATTTTCCGGGATCGACCACGCGCCGCAAGCAGACCGGTGCACGACTGCTACTACTTTGATGCCAGGTTCAGACGGCAGCCTCGCACCCACGCTGTATCGCGAGCGTGCTGTCCGCACGCGCTAATGAGGTGAATCTTGGACGAGCAAGCCACAGCCACGACCGGCACGACCACCGCTGCCAACACAGGTTGCGTGATCAACGAGGAGTGGTTCGGCCGCACGGTTGTCATCTCCGCGGCAGGTGTGGTGGACATGCTGACGTCACCGCAACTGGAGACCAGCATCGCCACCTCGCTGAACAAGAACCCGACGGCGATCATCGTCGATCTGAGCGACGTCGACTTCCTGGCTTCTGCGGGGATGGGCGTCCTGGTCGCGGCCCGCGACAAGGCATCCGCGGAGATCGGTTTCGGGGTCGTGGCCAGCGGACCCGCGACATCCCGACCGCTGAAACTGGTCGGTTTGGCCGATATTGTCGGTCTGTACGCCACACTGGAAGAGGCACGCGCCGCATTGGGTGAGTAATTCTCGGAAGTTGGGTATAAGAGATTTGCCATGACGACACCGAGTTACCCAAGTCCCACAGCAGACGGTGACCGTTTCATCCGTAACGATGTCGTCGCTGATGCGCACAACGCAGCCAGGGTCCGAGATGAGTTCGCGACCTGGCTGCGGGCGCGCGGAGATCTCGACAGGGTTCGGTTCAGCGACGTCGTCCTCGCGGTCAACGAAGCGCTCGCCAATACCGCCGAGTTCGCCTATCTGCACAGCGGTGGTCCCGGAACCATCGATGTAGAAGCCATCTACGACGGCTCCACCCTCACCATCACGATCGCCGACCAGGGGCGCTGGCGTGAATCCACCCCGGCCACCCAAAGCCGGTCGCGTGGTCGCGGTATCCCGCTCATGCGGGCGTTGTCCGACGAGCTCACCATCGATTCCTCGGCGCTGGGCACCACCGTGTGCCTGCGCTTCGAGCACTTCTACGCCCGCCAGGACGACGCCGACTTCGCGGTCGGTTAGCTCACGCCGGCTCGTAGCGCAGCATCGTCACACCCGAATCGGGATAGTCGACGAACACCGGCCTCAGCCGCATGCCCACCTCGAGTTCGGTCGGATCGGCATTCACGATCTCGGTCGAGAACCGCGGCCCCTCGTCCCACTGCACGACGGCCAGCAGCTGCGGCACGTCGCCGGCGAAATGCGGTGCCACCGGCCGGTAGGCGACGGTGTAGGTGTACAACGAGGCCGCGCCGGAGATCTCCCGCCATTCCAGGTCGTCGGCCAGCGTGCCCGGTGCGAGCACCCGGGGGTAGAACACGTAGCGCTGCGCCGACGGCGAGTACTGGATGCGGATCGTGTGTTCGGCCAGCGCATCCCAGAACGGCTGGGTGGTCGGCGTCGGGATCGGCATCGGCTTGGTGAAATCGCCCATGACTAGTCGCCTTCCAAAACGAGGGTGGTCTGTTCGCTCAAGATGCCGCCGTTACCGGAGACGAATGCGCGGTTGCAGTCGGCCACCTGGGTGGCACCCGATCGGCCCATGATCTGGCGGGTGGCGTCGCAGACGTGGTGCATGCCGCCGGCCGTTCCGGCCTGGCCGTAGCCCAGCTGACCGCCGGAGGTGTTCATCGGGAAGTCGCCGCGGAAGGTCAGATCGTGTTCGGCGACGAACTGCAGACCCTTGCCCTTCTGGCAGAAGCCCGCGTCTTCCAGGCTGAGCAGCACGGTGATCGTGTAGCAGTCGTAGATCGACACCATGTCCATGTCGGCCGGTGTCAGCCCGGCCATCGAAAAGGCTGATGCCGCAGCCTTGATCATCGGCGTCTGCAGGAGCTCGTGGGCGTAGGTCGGGGTCTTGTAGGGCACGCGCTCGCCGAAGCCCTTGACCCACACCGGCCGATTCGTGCTGCGACGGGCCAGCTCGGCGTTGGTCACCAGGACGGCGGCGCCGCCCATCACCGGCATGACGATCTCCAGCATGTGCAGCGGCGCGGCGATCATGGGGCTGTTGATCACATCGTCGACGGTGATCGGCGCGTCCCGGAAGATCGCCCCCGGAGTGTGATTGGCGTTGACCCGCTGGTCGACGCTGATCTTGGCCATGGCCCGTTCGTCGTAGCCGTAGCTGGCGCCGTACAGGGTCGCGACCTGTCCGTAGGGCCCGTTCTGCCCCAGATTGCCGTAGGGGATCTCGAATTCGGCCTGCGGTGAGCCGTACCGGTTGCTCGACGCGCCGAAGTACATGAGCTCGCTGACGTCGAGCGGCTTCTGTGGCGTCGTCGGGGTCAGCGGTGTTGCGGGGATCACGCACAGCACGGCGTTGCACAGCCCGAGTTCGATGGCCGCCGCCGCGCGCCACACCATCGCCACCGCGCTGGCCCCACCGAGGTCGACCATCTCGGCGAAATTGGCTTTGATGCCCAGATATTCGATGACCGTCGAGGGCACGAAGATCTGCGACTCCTGCAAATGCGTGGTGCAGATGCCGTCCACGTCGGCGGCCGACAAGCCCGCATCCGCGAGCGTGGCCGCGGCCAGTCGGGCCCACTGCTCGAGGGTGAACTCCAGCGGCCCGGTAGGTCGTTTCGTCGAGGGGAGTTCGGTGTAGCCGACGATCGCGGCCTCTCCGCGCAAGCCCATTCCGCTGCCCTTCGTCGAATCATTGCCCAATAACATTGAGCATGTAATCATATTGAGCACTTAATGAAAATCTGCCTGTAGGGAGAGGTACCTCACAGTGGCATCACCGCTGGACGGCAAGGTCGCCGTCGTCACCGGCACCAGTCGCGGCGTCGGACTCGGGATCGCACACGAACTGCTGCGCGCCGGCGCCACCGTCATCGGCTGCTCGCGTGGGCCGCTGGACGCCATCCCCGGCGTCGACGATCCGGAGTGGCTGGCCCGCTCATCGCAGCGGGTCTGCGATCAGGGCGACCACCGGGCCATCGACGCGTTCGTCGACGCGGTGGTCGCCGACTACGGCCGGATCGACATCCTCGTCAACAACGCCGGCGGCACCGTGCCCGCTCCGCACGTCGAGGACATCCCGGAACTCGTCTCGCGCATCCAGGGCGCCCCGGCGGCCGACGACGACTACGAACGCACGGTGCTGTTCCACGCCTTCGCCATTCAGATGAACCTGATCAGCCCGATGTGGTTCGCCATCCGGGCGTACCGGCAGATGCGCGAGCAGGACGGTGTCGGCTCGATCGTCAACATCTCCAGTGGCGCAGGACATCCCGCCGGATCGCCGACGCTGGTGTCGTACGGCGCGGCCAAATCCGGCCTGAACCATCTGACCCGGTCGCTGGCCGAGGAATGGGGACCGAAGGTGCGGGTGAACTGCCTGGCGCTGGGGCCGACGATGACCGACAACTTCAAGTCGTTCGTGCTGCCCAAGGACGACCCGACGGGGGAGAAGTACTTCCACGCCGTCCCCATGCACCGCGCCGGCGAGCCCGCCGAGGTCGGCCGCGCGGTGGTGTTCTTGTGCAGTGGGACAGCCGATTTCATCAACGGAACGACCATCGAGATCGACGGCGGCATGATGCCCGGAGTGCTCTACGAAGCGGGCCTCAAGACGATCACGGATCTGCTGTGAAGCGGGTCATCCAGTTCGCCACCGGCAACGTCGGCAAGCATGCGCTGCCGATGATCATCGAACGTCCCGACCTGGACCTCGTCGGGCTGCATGCGCACGGTGCCGACAAGGTGGGCCGTGACGCCGCTGACGTGTGCGGCCTATCCGAGCCCACCGGTGTCATCGCCACCAACGACGTCGATGCCCTGGTGGCGCTCGGCGCCGATTGCGTCGTCTATACCTCACAGGCTGAGATGCGCCCGAAGGAGGCGATCGACGAGATCTGCCGATTCCTGCGGGCCGGCACGAATGTGGTTGGCACGTCAATGGTCTGGCTGGTCGCCCCGCAGCACGCCGACGCCTGGATTCGCGAACCGCTGGCGGCGGCCTGCGCCGAGGGCGGCACGTCGCTGTACATCAACGGCGTCGACCCGGGCTATTCCGGTGACAGCCTGGTCTACACCGCGCTGACCCTGGCCGGGCGGGCCACCGGCATCACGGTGTCGGAGATCTGCGATTACGGCAGCTACGACGACGCCGAATTCACCGGTGTCAGTTTCGGTTTCGGAACCGCACCGGACCACACTCCGATCATGTTCGCCCCTGGTGTGCTGTCCTCCCTGTGGGGTGGGCAGGTCCGCTCACTGGCCGACGTGCTGGGGGTGACCCTCGACGAGGTGCGCGAGCGGCACGAAAGCTGGGTGACCCCCGAGCCGATCCACTGCACGATGATGAGCGTGGCGCCCGGCCAGGTGGCCGCGGTTCGCTTCGCGGTCGAGGGCATACGCGACGGCCGGCCGGTGATCACCATGGAACATGTCAACCGGCTCACCCCGGTCACCGCGCCGGACTGGCCCTATCCGCCGGACGGGCGGCTCGGTGTGCACCGGGTCGTCGTGCATGGCAACCCCGGTGTGGAGATCAACACCCACCTGGGTCTGGACGGCGTCGACCACAACGACGGCGGTGTCATCTCCACTGCCGCGCGCGCTGTCAACGCCATCGACGCGGTGTGCGCGGCACCGCCAGGCCTGTTGTCGGTCAAGGACCTGCCGACCGCGCATGCCGACTCGGTGATGTGGTGACGTGACCAAAATCGCGCCCCGGCGGCCGCCAGGCGGCGGCCAGTTGCGCGCCGACCGCACCCGTGCGGCGGTGCTCGACGAGACGGTGCGCTGTGTGGTCGAGGAGGGCTTCGCCGCCGCCAGTGCCAAACACATCGCCGAACGAGCCGGGGTCACCTGGGGGGTGGTGCAGTACCACTTCGGCGACCGTGACGGCCTGCTGATGGCCGTGGTCGACCGGGGCTTCACCGAGCTGTTGGAACTGTTGCGCAGCCTGCCGCCCCCGTCGCCCGCGCAAACCCGGCGCAAGCGAGTCGAATTGGTGGTGCACGCCGCCTGGGAGGCGTTCTCCAGCCCGACTTCGCGAGCCTCGCTGGAGATCCTCATCGGCACCAGGGCCATGCGAGACAAGCGGGCCACCCGCCACCTGGTTGAATTGCAAAGGGCGATAACAGACTTGAGTGGTGATATCGCCGAGGGTCTGGACAATCCGCATGCGGCAGCGATCGGCGACCTGATCTGGGCCACCATGCGCGGTCTGGTGATCACCCAGCTGGTCATGGCGGGCCCGTTGCACAACAGCCGGGAGCTGACGGCGCTGGTCGACGTGATCTGCTCGTACCTCGATCGACATGGGCAAACGCAATGAGCACCAAGCTAAGTCACAGTTAGGTCATAGGCATGCGCCGATTCGGCGCGCCTGAGTGACATTCGCTGCCGGCCGTGGTGATCATGGCTGAGTGACCGAACCACTGGGTATCTCCGTGCGCCCGACCAGTCTGGTCGCGGCCCGCGCCGGGGGCCCCTCGTTGATCTGCCCGGCTGAGTTGACGCTCGGTGACCAGGTGTGGACCGGTTTCGTCGATCGGGTCGGCGACCCGATGCCACTCGTCGGTGACGACGGCGGCTCCTACCGCGCCGAGCAGCTGCTGGCTCTGGCGCTGTCCGCGCTGGCGGATGCCGAGGGGGCTGGTCTCGCGGCGGTGTCGGGTGTGGCAGTTCCGGCGCATTGGGGGCCGGGCCGCCGCGACGCGCTGCGTGACGCGATGTGGAGCCTGCCCGCGCTGGCCGGTGCCGCGGCGCCGCCGCTGCTGGTCTCCGACGCGACCGCCGCGCTGCGCTCACTGCAGAGCGACCCCGGACTGCCGCGCAACGGCGTCATCCTGGTGTGCGACATCGGTGCCGACGGCGCCTCGGTGACCCTGGCCGATGCCGGCGCCGATTACCGTCAGATCGGGGAGACCGCGCACCGGTCGGGGGTTCTCGCCGAGCTCGGCGGGTTTGTCGACGACACGCTGGGTCAGGCCAGGATGTCCCGCGAAAACCTCAGTGCCGTCGCGGCTATCGGCGATGGAGACGCGATAGCATCGGCCGCTCAACAACTCTCGGAACATCTGCGGCTGCCGGTCATCATGTCGGCCCATCCGCAACTCGACGCCGCGTTGGGGGCCAGCCTGGCCGCGGCGCGCCAGTTCGCTGCCGACGCGCCGACCGGACTCGCGCCGGCTCCGCTGATCGCCGACGTCGGCCCACAGTCAGCCACCATGGCGGCCGCGCTGGCGTGGTCGAGTGACGAAACCCCCGAAGAGCCGGTCTCGCAAGGCCAGCCGCACGCGTACGGTGACTACGACTACGGCGGCTACCGCACCGGATATGACGACTACGCGACCAACGACGAGGATCTGTCCATCCTCGGCGGTGAGCAGCCCGCGCGGCGGGGATCGGGCCTGACCCGCAGCGTGCCATTGCTACTCGGCGGGGCTGCGGCCGTCGCTGCCGTCGCGGTCGGCGGCTTCGCCTACACCCTCACCGGTGCCAGCACCCCGGACACACCGGCCACCCAGTCGGTGAAGCCCGCGCCGGCCACCGTGGTCAACTCCATGGAGAGCCCCGCGGCCCCGCCGCCGGCGGCGCCGACCGAAACGGTCACCATGACCAACCCGCCGATCAGCACCGTCACCGAGCAGGTGCAGGCTCCGCCGCCCCAAACCACCGTCGTCACGGTGGAAACGACGACAACGACGCCGCCCACCACAACCACCACGACTACCACCACGACAACAACGACCACCACGACCACGACGACGACGCCGACGACCACCACGACCACACCGACGACGACCACCACCGAGTGGGACACCAGCACCACCACGACTCGGCGGCCGCTGATCCCCGGCCTGCCTCCTCCACCGCGGATCCCCGGTTTACCGCCTGCCCCGAATTTCAACCAGATGCCCTGAGCGGCTATTGCGCGCCCGGCACCCCGGTTCGCGCCGCGACCGACTGTGTTGTCCCAGTGCCGAACACATCGATGACGACGTCGTCGTCTCGATATCCACCGAGGCGATGCAGCCCGGCGGTGGCACCGATGACGGTGTTCGCGGAATCGCCGGATTGCGGATAGTCGGCGACCGCATGGCGCCAGTGCGCGGCGACCACTGTGACGTGGGCTCCCAGGCGAGGCAGTTCACGATCGAGTATCGACCGCAGCGACGAGCTGTCGAAGTAGTAGGCGATCTCCGAGATCACTACCAGGTCGAAATCGGCTGCCGGCCAGGGCATGTCGAAGGACTGTCGTAGCAGGGTCGCGGCCTCGCGGCGCCCGCACTGCCGAAGCCGGAGGTCGGCCTGCCTCAGTGCGGCTTCGGCGATGTCGGTAGCAGTCACATGATCACAGCGGGTGGTCAGCTGCTCGGTGAGCACACCCACCGAGCAGCCCGGTTCGAAGGCATGCCGGTAGCGGTCGTCGGGCAGCAGCGCCATGGTGATGGCGTACTTGCGCCGTTCATACCATCGCGACGATAGCTGCCACGGGTCGCTCGATCCGTCGTAGAGGTCATCAAAGTATGTGTCGGGCAATGTCACCGGAACACCACTTCGCCGATCTGGTCTATCCGGGAGACGACGAACGGCGGCAAGATCGCGTCACGATCACTCGCCTGTGGGTGGAGCTGGCTCCGGAACGCGTCGATGGCCTGCCGTTTGCGTAGTGCCGCAACAGGTTCCGACGAGGGGCGGACTGCACGATTCCACGGGACGTCGGCGTCGTCCGGGTGCGCCCAGTGCCACATCCAGATCGGATACTCCATCAACACCGCACCGGTGCGACGGGCGGCGATCGCCGCGGCGCGGCCGGCGGCTTCGTGGTCGGGGTGACCGTCACCCCGCCAGGGAGCCGCGCACCACATGCCCGCTCCGCGGGCGGTGAGGATATCGGTCAGGATGTCGGCGAGATGTGATTCGTGCGCTGCCAGACCGCCGTCGGGCAGCCCGAGGAACGACGGCCGGGGAAGGCCCAATAGGTCTGCCGCGCATTGAGACTCGTGCCGGCGTGACTCTTGAAGACGGTCCTGTTCCCAGGCCGACAGGTCCGGCCATGCCATCCCGCCGTCGCTGGCGATGACGGTGTGCACCTCGATGTCGTGGGCGGCGATGTCACTGGCCGCAGCGCCGAAGCCGAGTGTCTCGTCATCCGGATGTGCGGCGACGACCACCAACCCGGGACATCGGTCGAGACGCAAAGCGGGGAAGTCGGGCTGCCACGCGAGCCACTCCGTGACAGGTGTCCCGCCGTCTGCGATCGGCGCGGCGGCGAACCGCGCGCAGTTGCCGGGCACGACGGTGCTCATCGGGCCACCAAGATGCCCAACGTCGCGAGATCTCGCTCCGCGTGGCTCTGCCTGACGTACATCGTCAGATCGGCGACACGGTGTGCGTGCGCCGCATCGAGGGCGAGCGGGGCGGGGCCCAAGGCGCGAGCTGTCCGTCCGATTGCCTCATCGACGGCGACTTCGACCACCGCGCGTAGTCGGCGGGCCGAGATTTCGCCGTGCTCGCTGCGCGGAGCGGCGTCGACCTCTTGCGCGGTCCGCACCAGAAGTGCGTGCGCTGCGGCGAGCGCGGCGTCGACCGCGCCGAGATGTGCTGCGGCGTGCGGGTCGCCGTCTGCTCGCTCGGCCACTCTGCGATAGAGCGGTGCCGCCACGGCACGGGCGGCCCCGAGCCAGCATGCGGCGACACCGGCCGCCCCGTGCCAGAATCCGGGTCGGCGCAGGTAGTCGCCGGGTTTGCCCACCGAAACCGCTGGTGCCGCGCTGAATTGCACCGAGCGGGTGTCCGAGTCGGCCATGCCCGCGTTACGCCAACTGCTCGGCAGCGGGTGAACACCCGCAGCGCGCAGATCCACCGCATACAGCCCGCGCTCGCCGGTGTCGGTGCGCGCGGTCACCAACGCGTCCGAACAGAGGCCGGCGCCCGAACACCATGCCTTGGTTCCGCTCAGTGTCACCAGATCCCCGCTGCTCTGATGGGCCTGAAGGCAGGTCTCGGGCGTCTCGGCCGCCCAGACGCCCCACAGTCGGCCGGGCCGCGCAGGCGGTCCGCCCAGCTCGGCCAGAATCGCCACCGCGTCGGTGTGTGCCTCGGCGAGCCGGCCCGCCACCACGTCGCGCTCGCACAGGTCGGCCAGTGCGTTCCAGCGCACCTGGGTCTGGCCTGAACCGGGCAGGGGCAGGTTCAATTCGCCGGAGTCGAGCCATCGTTGGACGATTGCGGCTGTCATGCCGAATCCCGTTCCGGCCCACTCAAAACCGAACGGATGTGAGCCGCGAATCCGGCCGGGGCGCGGCCGATCCGGCGCGCTGAGGTGGCCACCGACAGGCGGGTGTCGCGCCGGATGCGAAACCCGGCCACTTCGAAGCGGCGGACGAGATCGACGTCCTCGCCGCTTGTCAGGGCGGCGAATCCGCCGATGTGCCAGTACGCGTCGGCGGTGAATCCCATGTTCGCACCGTGGATGTGGTCATGGGCATCATGGCCGGGGTGGATCTTGGCGCGGTACGCGCGTCGGTAACGCTGGATGGCCGCGGTGGGGAGGTGACGCCAGTTGGCGATGCGCACGATGCCGAGCACCATGTCGGCGTCCGCGCTGAGCTGCCTCGCCAGCCAGTTCCGGTCGACGCAGCTGTCCGCGTCGGTGGTCGCGTACCAGACGCGCGCGGCGTCGAGGCCGTCGTGTAATTGATTGCGTGCGAACGTGAAACCGGCCGCTCGGGCTTCACCCACATTGCGGGCGTCGACCTCGACGAAATGAACGCGTGATCCGAAGTGATCCGCGAGTGCGGCGCTGTCGTCGTCGCACGCATCCAGCACAACGATGACGCTGACCGGGATGTCGACCCGGACAGCCGCGGTCAGCATCGCGGTCAGGCAGCGGGGCAATGCGCGCGCCTCGTTGTGTGCGGGAATCACGACCACTGCGTGGTCGAAACGTGCTGGTGTCACGCCCTGTTAAATAGCCGCTGATTGTGGGTTTTACACCCGCGAAAGGCTCAGTGCGGATTCGACTGTGCCGCATCGACGATCTTGGCGGCTACCGCGGCCAGTGGGACGTTGGTGTCGTGCGAGAGCTGACGCAACATCTCGAAGGCGCGGTCGGCGTTCATGGTGTAGCGCTCCATGATCATGCCCTTCGCCTGGCCGATGATGTCACGGCTGGCCAGCGCCTCCTGGAACTGCACCTCGCGCTGGGCGGCGTCCCATACGAGCGCCGAATGCGCGGCCAACAACGATCCCAATTGCCTGGTTTGATCGCCAAAAGCGTTGGCGCGCTCGGCGAATACATTGAGCGCGCCCATCGGCTTGCCGCTCAGATGCAGCTGAAATCCCATGATGCTGCGTACCGGGGTGGTTTCCAGTGCGTCGGCGCGAAACTTCGGCCACCGGGTCTCGTGCTGCAGGTCATCGACGTGGACCACCTGGTGGTGCCAGGCCGACGACAGGCATGGGCCTTCGCGGTGGCGGCGCTGGATGTCGTCGATGCGCACCGCCCACTCGTGCGTCGCCGACGGCGTTTCGATGTCGTTGTGAGCCGACAGGACAGTCACATTCGCGTAGTCCACCCCGGGTAGCTCCGCGACCGCGTGCTCCACAAGTCCGGCGATCACCCCGCCCCTGTGGCTCCTGCGCGTGTACAGTCCCCGGGCGATGTCGGCGATGCGGGCCGCCACATCTCCGTCAGTCGGCGGGGATCCGTTGTCGACCGACATGACATGTGCCATACCCACGGCCGGGCACAGCTCAACCTTCAGACCACCGACAGGTAGCGCTGGGTGATCACCCGCTGGACAACAGAGGCGACCGGCGCCCCGATTTGGCTCCACCATGTTGCGGGCCTGGAAAACGCCACCACCTCGGCATGCACCGATTCGTCTGCGGGCTCGAAGCGCACCCCGAACATCTCCTCACCCGCCACCGCGTGCCCCGGCAGGCTGCCGTAGGCGAAACCGCGCCGATTGGCCTCGTCGACCACGTAGACCACCCGGCACGGCGCCGAGAACGGTCCCAGCCGGCCAAGCACGTCGGCGCCGACCTCGGCCACCTCGGTGGTCGCGGTGACCCGCAGTCCCGCGCCGCGCAGCATGCCGTAGCGCATCACGGCATGCGCCGCCTGCTCGAAACGGGCCCGCCCGCTTCCGATCCGCGAGGACAGCCGCACATGGTGGTAGCCCACAGGCAGATCCGCTGCCGTCGCACCCACCTCGGCGTAGGTCAACGGGCGGCCGGCCAGGTCGCTGAGCTTCACCGGTCTACGGTAACGAGGTGGGAGAAGACACGGCGGCGATCCGTGAGGTCGTGGCGGAGCTGCATCCGGGTGGCGGGTTCAATCCGCCGGAGCCGACCGCCAAGGGCGGCCCCGACTACGGCCGGTTCATCGAGGCGGTGCGTGACCTGCAGGATCGCGCACGGGCCGCGGACGCTCCCGACGACGTCATCACCGAGGCGGCGGATCTGCTGGAGCGGGTGTCGGCCCTGCTCAAGCCCTACGACGCCGACGAGTGGACCACCCCGTCCGGTCGGCGGATGGACCTGCCGATGCGGGGCAGCATCGTCGGGGTGCCCAACGAGACCGAGGTCGGAGCGGACGGCCGACTGCGCGGCTGGGTCCGTTTCCGGCGCTATCACCTCGGCCGCAACGGGGCCGTGCACGGCGGGTTCATCGCCCACCTCTTCGACGGGGTGCTGGGCAAGACCTCGTTCCTGGTGACCGGCGGGCCCTTCCAGCGCACCGCCTATCTGCACGTCAACTACCGCAAGATCGTGCCCATCGAGAAGGAACTGCAGATCGATGCCGGGGTGCTGCGCACCGAAGGCCGCAAGATCTTCGTCGACGTCCGGCTGTCCGACGGTGACGACCTGCTCGCCGACGGCGAGGGCCTGTTCGTCCTGCTCAAACCGGGGCAGCCGTGAAGAACTGGCTGCGCGCATGGGCCCGGCGGCGCGATCTGCTCCGGGACCGTCCGGTCGCCGATTTCGCCTACCGCGTCGTGGTGGCCGCCGTCGGGCTCACCGTCCTGCTGGTCGGGATCGTGGCGATCCCTTACCCGGGTCCCGGCTGGGCGATCGTGTTCCTCGGCCTGGCGATCCTGGCCACCGAGTTCTATTGGGCGCACCGCACCCTGTCGTTCACCAAAGACCGCTACGACAGTGTCATGGTCTGGTTCCGCAGGCAGGGCTGGTTCGTGCAGGCACTCGGTGCGGTGTTCACCGCCGCGGTGGTGGTGGCCACGCTGTGGCTGGTCGGTGCGGTGAGTTGGTCGGCGGGCCTGCTGGGCTTGGACCATCCCGCGTTGGACAGCCCCATCGGCCTCGGTGCCTGACCAGCGCCCCGATAGCATGGTCGGCGATTAGCCGTCTCCCCAACAGCTGAAAGAGGCCCGCAATGAGCGCCCCCGCACACCCCGCACCCGCAGCCCCGATCCGGGTGCCTGCCGGGACTACGGCGGGCGCTGCGGTGCGCGAAGCGGGACTGCCCGGCCGTGGCGAACCCGGTGCGATCGTCGTCGTGCGCGACGGTGAGGACAAGCTGCGCGATCTCAGTTGGGCGCCCGACACCGATGCCGACGTCATCCCGGTGGCCGCCGACACCGACGAGGGGCGCAGCGTGATCCGGCACTCGGCCGCCCACGTGCTGGCTCAGGCGGTGCAGGAGCTCTTCCCGCAAGCCAAGCTCGGCATCGGCCCGCCGATCACCGACGGCTTCTACTACGACTTCGACGTACCCGAGGCGTTCACGCCCGAGGACCTGGAGAAGCTCGAGAAGCGGATGCAGAAGATCGTCAAGGACGGTCAGCTGTTCTCCCGGCGGGTGTATGAGTCCAAAGACCAGGCGCGAAGCGAGTTGGCCGGTGAGCCCTACAAGCTCGAACTGGTGGACGACAAGTCCGGCGACGCCGACATCATGGAGGTCGGCGGCGATGAGCTGACCGCCTACGACAACCTCAATCCCCGCACCCGCGAACGTATTTGGGGTGATCTGTGCCGCGGCCCGCACATTCCGACCACCAAATACATCCCGGCGTTCAAGCTCACCCGAAGCTCGGCCGCGTACTGGCGTGGTGATCAGAGCAACGCCAGCCTGCAACGCATCTACGGCACGGCGTGGGAGTCGCAGGAGGCGCTGGACCGTCATCTCGAATTGATCGAGGAGGCACAGCGCCGCGACCACCGCAGGCTCGGTGTCGAGCTGGACCTGTTCAGCTTCCCGGACGAATTGGGCTCTGGCCTACCGGTTTTCCACCCCAAGGGCGGCATCATCCGGCGTGAGCTCGAGGACTATTCACGCCGCAAGCACGAGCAGGCGGGCTATGAGTTCGTCAACACCCCGCACATCACCAAGGAACAGCTCTACATCACCTCGGGTCACCTCGAGTGGTACGCCGACGGCATGTTCCCCCCGATGCACATCGACGCCGAGTTCGACGAGGACGGCAAGCTGCGCAAGCCCGGGCAGGACTACTACCTCAAGCCGATGAACTGCCCGATGCACCACCTCATCTACCGGTCGCGGGGGCGGTCGTATCGGGAACTTCCGTTGCGGCTCTTCGAATTCGGCTCGGTGTACCGCTATGAGAAGTCCGGTGTGGTGCACGGCCTGACCCGGGTGCGCGGCATGACGCAGGACGATGCGCACATCTACACCACCCGCGAGCAGATGCGCGACGAGCTGGCTTCGCTGCTGCGGTTCGTGCTCGACCTGCTGGCCGACTACGGCCTCGACGACTTCTATCTGGAACTGTCCACCAGGAACCCGGAGAAGTCCGTCGGCTCCGACGAGATGTGGGATGAGGCCACCGAGACCCTGCGTCAGGTCGCCGAGGAATCCGGTCTGCAGCTGGTGCCCGATCCCGGTGGTGCCGCGTTCTACGGCCCAAAGATCTCGGTGCAGGTCAAGGATGCGCTGGGCCGCAGCTGGCAGATGTCCACCATCCAGCTCGACTTCAACATGCCTGACCGTTTCGAGCTGGAGTACACCGCCTCGGATGGCAGCCGCCAGCGTCCGGTGCTGATCCACCGCGCACTGTTCGGCTCGATCGAGCGGTTCTTCGGAGTGCTCACCGAGCATTACGCCGGCGCCTTCCCGGCGTGGCTGGCGCCGGTGCAGGTGGTCGGCATCCCGGTCGCCGAAGCGCACGAGGAATACCTGAAAGACGTTGCCGCCGAGCTGAAGTCGCAGGGTATTCGGGTGGAGGTCGACATCAGCGACGACCGGATGGCCAAGAAGATCGTCAACCACACCAATCAGAAGGTGCCGTTCATGCTGCTCGCGGGGGACCGCGACGTCGAAGCGGGCGCGGTGTCATTCCGCTTCGGGGACCGCACCCAGATCAACGGGATACCCCGGGCGCAGGCCGCCGCCACGATCAAGAAGTGGATCGCGGACCGCGAAAATGCCGTTCCCACAGCTGAACTGGTGAAGGTCGACGGTGGCTGACGAACCGGACGCGATCATCGATCGGGGCATAGGTGAGCCGGACCGGCTTCAGCGCCTGTGGACCCCGCACCGGATGAGCTACATCCTGGATGTGCCCGCACAGAAGGACGCTCAGAAGCAAGGATCTGCTGGATCCTCGCAACCCTTCACCTACATCCCCACCCTGTCTGACGAGGACGGGTTGGTGGTCGCTCGCGGTGAGCAGGTGTACGTGGTGCTCAACCTGTATCCGTACAACCCCGGCCATCTGATGGTGGTGCCCTACCGGCAGGTGTCGGAGCTGGAGGATCTCACCGCGGATGAGAGCACTGAGCTGATGGCGTTCACCCAGAAGGCGATTCGCATCATCAAGTCGGTGTCGAGTCCGGACGGGTTCAACGTCGGGCTGAACCTGGGCAAATCCGCGGGCGGTTCACTGGCCGAACACCTGCACATGCACGTCGTGCCGCGCTGGTCGGGCGACGCCAACTTCATCACGATCGTCGGTGAAACCAAGGTCATCCCGCAGCTGCTTCGCGACACCCGCAAGCTTCTCGCCGACGAGTGGGCCAGCCAGCCGTGAGCGACTTCTACCTGATGACCCGCGCCGCGTACGCCAAGCTCAGTACGCCGTTGGCCAAGGGCGCGTTGAAGATCGGGTTGACCCCCGACATGGTCACGATCATCGGCACCGCGGGTTCGGTGCTTGCCGCGTTGATCGGGTTCCCGATCGGGCAACTGTGGTGGGGCGCGGTGGCCGTCTGGTTCTTCGTGCTCGCCGACATGCTCGACGGTGCGATGGCGCGCGAGCGCGGCGGCGGCACTCGGTTCGGCGCGGTCCTCGACGCCACCTGTGACCGCATCAGCGACGGCGCGGTGTTCTGCGGGTTGCTGTGGTGGGCGGCATTCGGACTCCACAACACGTCCCTGGTGGTGGCCACACTGATCTGCCTGGTGACCTCGCAGGTGATCTCCTACGTCAAGGCCCGGGCCGAGGCCAGTGGGCTCGACGGCGGCGGGGGACTCATCGAGCGCCCCGAGCGGCTGATCATCGTGCTCGTCGGTGCCGGACTCTCCGACTTCCCGCTCTTCCCGATCCCGGTGCTGCTGCCCATCGCGATGTGGGTCCTGGCGGTAGCCAGCCTGGTCACCGTCGGCCAGCGGGTGCATTCGGTGCGCTCCAGCCCCGGCGCCATGGACAAGATCGCGCCGGAACAGCCGCAGACCGCCGGCGATGAGCCCGAAGGTACCGAGCAGTGATCAGCACGCCGGGGCAGCTGTGGACAGCGGGCCGGAACCGGATGCCGCGCACCGACTATCTCAGCGATCTCGGCTACGCCGCCGGGTGGCGGATGGTGCGGGCGTTGCCGGAGTTCGTGGCGCGCAACGCGTTCGACGCCGGCGCCTGGTACGCCGCGCAGGGCGGCGGGCCCGGGCAGCTGCGCAAGAACCTGGCCCGGGTGATCGGCACCACGCCCGCCGAGGTGCCGGAATCGCTGGTTCGTGCTTCGCTGGCCTCGTACGCCCGATATTGGCGGGAGGCATTCCGGTTGCCCACGATGGACCACACGAAACTAGGGCCTGAGCTGGACAAGACGGCGTTCGGCAAGGAGCACCTCGAGGCCGCGCTGGCGGCTGGGCGCGGCGCGATCCTCGCGTTGCCGCACAGCGGCAACTGGGACATGGCCGGGGTCTGGCTGGTCCAGTTGAACGGCCAGTTCACGACGGTCGCCGAGCGGCTCAAGCCCGAATCGCTCTACAAGCGGTTCCTCGACTATCGCGAGAGCCTCGGCTTCGAGGTGCTGCCGCTGACCGGAGGCGACCGGCCCGCCTACGAGGTGCTGGTGGAACGGCTCAACGACAACCGCGTGGTCTGCCTGATGGCTGAGCGCGATCTGAGCCGCTCCGGCGTGCCCGTCGACCTGTTCGGTGAGGCCACCCGGATGCCCGCGGGCTCGGCCAAGCTCGCGCTGGAGACCGGCGCCGCGCTGATCCCGGTGCACTCCTGGTTCACCGACGACGGCTGGGTCGTCGACCTCTATCCGGAGCTGGACTGCTCCAGCGGCGACGTCGGCGTCATCACCCAGGCGCTGGCCGACCGCTTCGGTGCCAATATCGCGGCGCACCCAGCGGATTGGCACATGCTGCAGCCGCAGTGGCTGGCTGACTTGTCCGATGAGCGGCGGGCCCGGCTCGGGGACAACTGATGCGTATCGGCATGGTCTGCCCGTACTCGTTCGACGTGCCCGGCGGGGTGCAGTCGCACATCCTGCAGCTCGCCGAGGTGATGCGCGCCCGCGGTCACGAGGTGAGCGTGCTCGCGCCGTCGTCGCCGCATGTGAAGCTGCCCGACTACGTGGTCTCCGGCGGTAAGGCGGTGCCGATTCCCTACAACGGCTCGGTGGCCCGGCTGAGGTTCGGGCCCGCCACCCACCGGCAGGTCAAGAAGTGGCTCGCCCAAGGCGAATTCGACGTGTTGCACCTGCACGAGCCCAACGCGCCCAGCCTGTCGATGCTGGCGCTGCAGGCCGCTGAGGGGCCGATCGTGGCGACGTTTCACACCTCGACCACAAAGTCGTTGACGCTCAGCGTATTTCAGGGGATTCTGCGGCCCTTCCACGAGAAGATCATCGGCCGGATCGCGGTCTCCGATCTGGCCAGGCGCTGGCAGATGGAGGCGCTGGGCTCCGACGCGGTCGAAATCCCCAACGGCGTCGACGTCGCGGCCCTCAAGTCGGCCCCGCGGCTGGAGGGCTATCCACGGCCGGGCAAGACCGTGCTGTTCCTCGGCCGTTTCGACGAGCCGCGCAAGGGCATGGAGGTGCTCGTGGGCGCGCTGCCGACACTGGTGGAACGCTTCGCCGACGTCGAGATCCTGATCGTGGGGCGCGGCGACGAGGACGAGCTGCGGGACAAGTGCGGCGATCTGGCGGGACATCTGCGGTTCCTCGGTCAGGTCGACGACGCCGAGAAGGCGTCGGCGCTGCGTAGTGCCGACGTCTACTGCGCGCCGCACACCGGTGGTGAGAGCTTCGGCATCGTGCTCGTCGAGGCGATGGCCGCGCAGACCCCGGTGGTGGCGAGCGATCTCGACGCGTTCCGGCGGGTGCTGCTCGACGGCGAGGCGGGCCGGCTGGTTCCGGTCGAGGACTCCGACGCGTTGGCCGACGCGCTGATCGAGATGCTCGACGACAACGCCCTGCGCAAGCGCTACGTGGCGGCGGCGAATACCGCGGTGCTGCGCTACGACTGGCCGGTGGTGGCCGACCAGATCATGCGGGTCTACGAGACGGTGGCCGGCGCGGGGATGAAGGTCAGGGTCGCTGGATCGGCGGGCCGGAGCGAAGCGACTCGGGGATCGAACTGAGATGGCGCCGGGGTTGTATTGGACGCTGACCGCACTGCTGATCCTGGTGTTGGTCGTCAGCGCGCTGCTGGCCCTGCAGACCGCCAGCCGGCTGGACCGGCTGCACATCCGCTACGACCTGTCCTGGCAGGCACTCGACGGCGCGCTGGCCCGCCGGGCGGTGGTCGCCCGCGCGGTAGCCGCAGACACCTACCGCGGACGGCCCGAGGGCAAGCGCCTCGCCACACTGGCTGACGCTGCCGAACGCGCGCCCCGCTCCGGCCGTGAAGCCGCCGAGAACGAGCTGTCGGCGGCCCTGGCGACCGTCGACCCGACATCGATGCCGGTATCGCTGGTCGCCGAGCTCGCCGACGCCGAAGCCCGAGTGCTGCTGGCCCGGCGGTTCCACAACGATGCCGTGCGCGACACCCTGGCGCTGCGGGAACGGCGCCCGGTCCGGTGGCTGCGGCTGGCCGGTACCGCTCCGCTGCCAAGTTACTTCGAGATCGCCGAACGCGCGGACACCGCGCCGTCGGGAGCCGTCGAGCAGGTCGACCGCCGCACGTCGGCGCGCGTCGTGCTGCTCGATGACCGGGGCGCGGTGCTGCTGTTCTGCGGATCCGATCCAGCTGTCACGACCGGTGTGGCACCGCGCTGGTGGTTCACCGTCGGCGGGCAGGCATTACCGGGGGAGCGGCTGGTCGACGCCGCCGTCCGTGAGATCGCCGAGGAGACCGGGCTGCGGGTGGACCCGGTCCAGATGGTCGGCCCGGTCTGGCGCCGTGATTCGCTGATCGACTTCAACGGCACCGTGGTGTCCAGCCAGGAGTTCTACTTCGTGCACCGCACGGCCCGGTTCGAACCGACCGCGGCCGGGCGCACCCAGTTGGAGCTGCGGTACATTCACGGCCACCGGTGGTGTGATTCCGCGACGATCGAGCAGCTGGCCGCGGGCGGGCAGACGGTGTATCCGCTGCAGCTGGGGGAACTGCTCGAGGAGGCGAATCTGCTGGCCGACGGACGTGGCGGGCCGGACACGGAATTACACCCGATCCGCTGACGAACAGCGGAATTATTCAGTTTGGGTCCGCCCTTTACACTGGATCCGTATCAAACGAAGGGACTGACAGTGGATACCAACGGCTCGGGCAGCCCCGCGCAGACCGGTACCGCTCGGGTCAAGCGCGGCATGGCGGAGATGCTCAAGGGCGGCGTCATCATGGACGTCGTCACCCCCGAGCAGGCGCGGATCGCCGAGGGCGCCGGTGCGGTGGCCGTCATGGCGCTCGAGCGCGTCCCCGCTGATATCCGCGCCCAGGGCGGCGTATCGCGGATGAGCGACCCCGACATGATCGAGGGCATCATCTCGGCGGTCACCATCCCGGTGATGGCCAAGGCCCGCATCGGGCACTTCGTCGAGGCGCAGATCCTGCAGAGCCTCGGTGTCGATTACATCGACGAGTCCGAGGTGCTGACGCCGGCCGACTACACCCACCACATCGACAAGTGGAAGTTCACCGTCCCGTTCGTCTGCGGCGCGACCAATCTGGGCGAGGCACTGCGCCGCATCACCGAGGGCGCGGCGATGATCCGCTCCAAGGGTGAGGCCGGCACCGGCGACGTCTCCAACGCCACCACTCACATGCGATCCATCGGCGCGGAGATCCGGCGGTTGTCGTCGCTGTCGGAAGATGAGCTGTACGTCGCCGCCAAGGACATGCAGGCGCCCTATGACCTGGTTGTGGAAGTCGCCAGGGCGGGCAAGCTGCCGGTGACATTGTTCACCGCCGGCGGTATCGCCACCCCGGCCGACGCCGCGATGATGATGCAGCTCGGCGCGGAAGGCGTGTTCGTCGGTTCCGGCATTTTCAAGTCCGGCGACCCCGCCGTGCGGGCCGCCGCCATCGTCAAGGCCACCACCTTCTTCGACGATCCCGATGTCTTGGCACGGGTGTCGCGTGGACTGGGTGAGGCCATGGTCGGAATCAACGTCGAGGAGATCGCGGAGCCGCACCGACTGGCCCAGCGCGGCTGGTAACGCGTGGCGATCGAAGAGATCCTCGATCTCGAGCAACTCGAGGTCAACATCTATCGGGGTGCGGTCTTCAGCCCCGAATCCGGTTTCCTGCAGCGGACATTCGGTGGCCACGTGGCCGGCCAGTCCCTGGTGTCGGCGGTGCGCACCGTGGATCCCGCATTCCAGGTGCACTCGCTGCACGGCTACTTCCTGCGGCCCGGTGACGCCACCGCCCCCGCGGTGTACACCGTGGAGCGGCTGCGTGACGGCGGTTCGTTCGTCAC
This sequence comes from Mycobacterium sp. BK086, assembly GCA_004362315.1. Taxonomy (GTDB): domain Bacteria; phylum Actinomycetota; class Actinomycetes; order Mycobacteriales; family Mycobacteriaceae; genus Mycobacterium. The sequence goes on along the minus strand of SNWL01000003.1, from coordinate 497,646 downwards.
CCGGCGGGTCAACGCGATCCAGCACGGCGAGACCATCTTCTCGATGTCGGCGTCGTTCCAGAGTGATCAGAGCGGTATCGAGCACCAGGACGAAATGCCGGCCGCGCCGCCGCCCGACGACCTGCCCGGGTTCATCTCCAAGGGTGGCGTGTTCGACGACGCGGGCTTCTCCCAGTTCGCCGAATGGGACGTCCGCATCGTCCCGCGCGACCAGGTGGCCCGGCTGCCGGGCAAGGCGTCGCAACAGCAGGTCTGGTTCAAGCACAAGGACCCGCTGCCCGACGACCACGTGCTGCACATCTGCGCGCTGGCCTATATGAGCGACCTCACGCTGCTCGGCTCGGCGCAGGTCACGCATCCCGAGGAACGCAAGCACCTCAACATCGCCTCACTGGATCACGCCATGTGGTTCATGCGGCCGTTCCGGGCCGACGAGTGGCTGCTCTACGACCAGTCCTCACCGTCGGCGTGCGGCGGCCGCTCGCTGACCCAGGGCCGGATCTTCAACCGGTACGGCGAGATGGTTGCGGCCGTCATGCAGGAGGGGCTGACGCGCTACAAGCGCGGATACACCGGCTCGTGAGCGTGCGGGTGGGCGTGCTGGCTCTGCAGGGCGACACCCGTGAGCACCTGGCGGCCCTGCAGGAGGCCGGTGCACAGGCGGGCACGGTGCGTCGCCGCAGCGAACTCGACACGGTGGACGCCCTGGTCATCCCGGGCGGCGAATCCACCACGATGAGCCACCTGCTACGTGAATTCGACCTGCTGGAGCCGCTGAGGGAGCGCCTGGCCGACGGGATGCCGGCCTACGGTTCGTGTGCGGGGATGATCCTGCTGGCCTCCGAGATCCTCGACGCCGGTGCGCCGGGCCGTGAGGCGGTGCCGTTGGGCGGTATCGATATGACGGTGCGGCGCAACGCTTTTGGGCGTCAGGTGGATTCCTTCGAGGGCGACATCGACTTCGAGGGCCTGGATGGTCCCGCGCATGCGGTGTTCATCCGTGCGCCGTGGGTCGAGCGGGTCGGGCCGGCTGTGCAGGTGTTGGCGCGCGCCGGCGACCACATCGTGGCGGTGCGGCAGGGCCGGGTGCTGGCCACCGCGTTCCACCCCGAGATGACCGGGGATCGGCGGGTGCACAAGCTGTTCGTGGAGATCGTCACCGGCCGGGATTAACTCGCGCGAAAATTTCGATTCGGAACCGGCGGTACCGGGTATCTATTCCGGCGAATAGGGTCATTCCCTGACCGGTAACTCTTCGACCACGGAGCGAATCAACGATGAGTGGTGGGCTCAGTACGACGGTTCTGGCGGCGACGTCCGAGGGCGGTGGTGCGGCACTGGACCAGGTGATCGGCCTGTCCATCGTGGCGGCGGTGGTCACCGCGGTGCTGCTGTGGATCGGCTATCAGCACCGCGCCAAACGCATCACCTGGCTGGCCGGCACCGCCGAGCGCGCGGGTGCCAAGTTCAAGAGGCCGCCGTGGGTGGCGGTCAGCATCATGCTGTTCTCCGCGACGCTGATCTGCGCGCTGTTCGGGTTCATCTGGGATGTCAGCCTGCACATCGGCAAGGGCCGCGATGCAGGGCCGCTGGCCAACCCCGCGCACTACTTCATCTTGTTCGGGCTGTTCCTGCTGTTCATTGCCGGCGTGCTGGCGGTCGTGCTGCCGTATGACAAGCCCGGGTCGGCCGCCGTCCGGATCACCCGGCACTGGTATGCCCCGGTCGGTGGTGTGCTGATGGCCGGTTGCGGTCTCTACGCGCTGATCGGCTTCCCGCTCGACGATGTCTGGCACCGGATCTTCGGCCAAGACGTCACCCTCTGGGGGCCCACGCACTTGATGCTGATCGGCGGTGCCGGTCTGTCCTTGGTCGCGGTGCTGTACCTCGAGTACGAGGGCCGTCGCGCAATGGGATCCGACGCCCCGCCCGACACCCGGTTCGTGAAGTTTCTCCAGTACCTGTCGTTCGGCGGCCTGGTGGTCGGGCTGTCGGTATTCCAGATCGAGTACGACTTCGGGGTCGAACAGTTCCGGCTGGTGTTGCAGCCGATGATGATCGGCGTGGCGGCCGCGATGGCGCTGGTTGCGGCCCGGCTGACGCTCGGCCGTGGCGCGGCCATCATCGCCGCGATCCTGGCGATCGCGCTGCGCGGCGGTGTGGCACTGGTGGTCGGCCCGATCCTCGGTGGGCCCAACAGCTGGTTCCCGCTGTACCTGGGTGCCGCGCTGGTGGTCGAAATCGTTGCCCTCACCCCGCTGGCCAAGCGGCCCATCGTCTTTGGCGCAGTCGCCGGCCTGGCCGTCGGAACCCTCGGTTTGTGGCTGGAGTCGCTGTGGATCGGGGCGGTCTACCACTACCCGTGGCCGACGAGTATGTGGGGCGAAGCCCTGACCATGGCGGTGCCCGTCGCGGTGATGATGGGCCTGTGCGGCGCCCTGTTGTCGATGGTCCTCAACGGTCAGCGGCTGCCACGGCCCGCGATCGGCATCACCGTCGTCGTGGTGACGGTACTGGCCATCGGCGGGGCCGTTGCCAACGGATTGCGCGTCGAGGTGCCCCAATCCAGCACGGCCACAATCGCATTGACCGACCTGCCCAGCCCGCCCGGACAGCGGATGGCCAACGCTGACGTGCGCATCAATCCGCCGGACCTGGTCAGCGGAGACCCCGAATGGGTGACGATCCTGTCCTGGCAGGGTGGCTTGGCGAACGATCGCGGCCTGGTCATCGACCGGCTCGAACGCGTCGGGCCGGGCCACTATCGGTCGACCCGCCCGGTCCCGATCTGGGGTTCGTGGAAGACCCTGTTGCGGGTGCAGGACGGCACCACGATGGCCGGCGTGCCGATCTACCTGCCTGCCGATCCGGGAATCAACGCCGAGGCGGTGCCCGCGGAACTGACGAGTACCCGGCCGTTCGTTCCGGAGATCCAGATCCTGCAGCGCGAACGCAACCTCAACCACCCGACCTGGCTGTTCGCCGCGGGGGGAGTGGTGGTGCTGATCTGCACGCTCATCCTGATCGCGGCGCTGACGTGGGGCGGCGGCCGGATCAACCGCACCGAGGAGGAGCCCGCCCGCCTCGACGAACCGGTGGGGCCGCAGGTGTGACCGTCACATACGGTGCCCACCACGCTCTGGTGCTGGCGCTGCCCGCGCTGACGCCTGCCGTCATCCTCGTCGGCGTGGTGTTGTTCATAGCAATCCGCGATCGTCGCCGCGGCGACGTCGACGCCGATTCCGAAAGAGACGAAAAGTGAAGGTGTCCAACATTATTGCGGCCACTGCGATGATGACCGCCGCGGTGGCGTGTGGGTCGACCAAACCGCCGGTGCCGCAGGCGGCCGGACCGGTCGTCGAGATCACCATCGCCCACGGCTCGGTGACACCCACCAACGCGACACTGACCGCGAAGGTGGGCCAGCCGATCACGTTGCGGGTCAACAGCGATACCGACGACGAGTTGCACGTGCACTCCACCCCGGACCACGAATTCGAGGTCGTGGCCAAACCCGAGCAAGAGTTCTCGTTCACCGTCGACGTTCCCGGCAGCGTCGCGGTCGAACTGCACCACCTCGACCGGACGGTGGCCACCATCCAAGTCCAGCCGTGACGGTCGCGGTCCTGGCGCACGGCCTCGGCGGCTCCACCGATCTGCCGATCCCGTACGCCTACGCGCTCATCGGTGCAGCCTGGGCGCTGACGCTCACCTTTGCCGTGGTGGTATTCGCCTGGCGGAAACCGCGTTTCGACCCTGACCGGCCGGGCCGCCCGGTGCCGGGCTGGGTCGGTGCGGTCGTCGATTCACCGGTCACCCGGTGGGTGGTGCGCGGCCTGGGGCTGGCGCTGGCGGTGTGGGTTGTCACCGTCGGGCTGTTCGGTCCGCAGACTGCCGGCAACGCGCTGCCTGGCGCTTTCTACGTGCTGCTGTGGGTCGGGGTGCCTGCCCTCTCGGTGCTGATCGGCCCGGTCTGGCGGCTTCTTTCGCCGCTGCGCACCGTCATGCGGCCGGTGCCCGTGCGTGCGTCCCGGCGCTATCCGGATGCGCTGGGCTACTGGCCCGGCGCGGCGGGTCTACTGGCATTCGTCTGGCTGGAACTGGCCAGCCCGGACCCGGGATCGTTGCGGGCCATCAAGATCTGGCTGGCCTGCTACGTGGTGATCACGCTCGGCGGCACGCTGCTGTGCGGACAGCGCTGGCTGGCTCGGGCCGATCCGTTCGAGGTGTACAGCGTGGTGGCGTCGCGGCTCGCGGTGTTCGGCCGCAGTCGTGACAGCGGTCTGGTCACGCTGGTCAATCCGTTCAATCATCTGCTGACACTGCCGGTGCGACCGGGAACCGTTGCGGTGCTGGCTGTTCTGCTCGGATCCACGGCGTTCGACAGCTTCTCGGCGAGTCCGGACTGGCGCAATTTCGCCGACGGTCTTGCCGTGAATCCGGCGGTTACGCGCAGTGTCGGGCTGCTGGTGTTCGTTCTGGTGGTGGCGCTGAGCTTCTGGACGGCCGCGCAGGCCGTCGGCGGGGTGGACCGTGCGCGCCGCCGCGAGCTGCCCGGGCTGATGGCGCATTCACTGATCCCGATCGTCATCGGATACGTGTTCGCGCACTATCTTTCGTACCTCGTCGAGAAGGGTCAGCAGACCGTGATCGCGCTGCTGGGCATCCCAGGGCTCGAGGTGAACTATCTGCTGTCGGCTCACCCCTCGGTATTGGCCACTCTGAAGGTGTGTTTCGTGGTGGCCGGGCATATCGCGGGTGTGATCGCCGCGCACGACAGCGCGATTCGGCTGCTGCCGTCCGGCCACCAGATCACCGGGCAGCTGGTGATGATGCTGACCATGGTGGCCTACACCTTTACCGGGTTGTATCTGCTTTTCGGCGGCTAGCAGCGCCAATTCGTCGTCCGACGTTTAGACAACGTCAATCTGGGCAGACCCACCATGGCCAATGCCCGTGCCCATACTCGATATCTCGGCACGCGGCGCGGCACTAGGAGGTCGTGATGATGTCACTGGGCTGGTTGAGTTGCCGCGTCCATCGACTACTGGGAAGCCAGTCCGGGAAATCGACGCAGGGCCTGTGGCGCCCGGCCTGGCAGAGCTCCTCGTCCGTGGAACGCCCGATCAGTTGGTGGCGCGCGCTCTAGCTTCGATTCCGCCCATCCACGATGACACCGGCAGCCTGCTCGAGGGGTTTGATCGCCGACGTGAAATCCGAGTCGGGACCTTCCTCGTCCATCACTGTCTCCCACAGCCGTCCGACTGCTGCGGCCACCTCGGTGGGCAGGCCCAGTGCAGCGGCCTCTTCCAGATACAGCCGGACATCCTTGACCATCAGGCCGGTGGCGAATCCGTAGTCGAAGCTGCGCGGCAGAATCGAATTCGGGAACTTGTCCCGACTCGCGTTGGTCGCACCCGATCCGGCATTGATCACGTCGATCATCACCGACGGGTCCAGACCGGCCTTGACGCCCATCACGACCACCTCGCAGGTGGTCGCCAACGCGGTGGCGGCAAGGAGGTTGTTCACCAGTTTCATCGTCTGGCCGGCACCGGATTTGGTGTCGACGAAGAACGGTGTACCCAGCTGCGCCAGCACCGGCTGGACGAGGTCGAACTCGTCGCGCGGTCCCGAAACCATCAGCGCCAGCTTGCCTTTCGTCGCACCGCCGACACCGCCGCTGACCGGGCTGTCGAGCATCGCGATCCCGCGCTGGGCCAGCTGAGCCTGGATCTGTTGTGCGGCGGTGCTGCCGACGGTGGACAGGTCGATGAACCGCTTGACCCGTTGCCCCTCGATCACTCCGTCGGGGCCGGTGGCGACGTCGCGGGAGGCCTGCACCGACGGCAGGCTCGCCAGCACGGTCTCACTGCGGTCGGCGACGTCGCGTGGCGACGAGGCCGCCTGGGCACCCAGTGCGACGGCCGACGCGACGACCTCAGGACGGGTGTCGAAGACGATCACCGGGTGACCGGCATCAATCAGACGGGCAGCCATGGAAAAGCCCATATTGCCAAGGCCGATGAACCCGATCTCCATGGTCACTGGGCATCGAGTTCGGCGAAGACCTCGCGCGCGACGCGGAAGCCGTCGACACCGGCGGGCGCGCCTGCGTAGATCGCGACCTGCAGTAGCACCTCGCGGATCTCCTCGCGGGTGACCCCGTTGGTCAGTGCTCCACGCACATGCGTCTTCAGCTCGTGCGGGCGGTTCAGCACCGAGATCATCGCCAGGTTCAGCATGCTGCGGGTCTTCAGCGGCAGCTCCTCGCGGCCCCACACCGCACCCCAGCAGTACTCGGTGAGGAGGTCCTGCAGCGGCCTGCTGAAGTCGTCGGCCTGCCGCTCGGCGTTGGCGACGTACTCCTCGCCGAGCACCGCGGCGCGGATCTGTCGTCCCTTGTCGTATGTCGCCTTGTCCATGCCGTTCATGATCGCATTGCGCCCGCAACGCCACTTTCACTGACTTGAGTCATTGACTTATCCGCTGGCCGCGTACTACAAAGGCCCGATGACCACGATTCCGCGGCTGGACTTCGCCGACCTGCCGATGGCCGCCGACCGGGGCGCCGGCTGGGCGATGCTGCGCGAAGCCGGTCCGTTGATCGAGGGTGACGGCTTCTACACGCTCACCCGCCGCGACGACGTCCTCGAGGCGTTGCGCAACACCGACGTCTACTCGTCGAAGGCGGCCTTCGACGGGCTGGCCAGTCCGCTGCCGATGGTCCCGATCGCGTTCGACCCGCCCGAGCACACCCGATTCCGCCGCATTCTGCACCCGTACTTCAGCATGCAGACCCTCGGTGCGATGCTCCCGTCGTTGCAGCAGCAGGCGATCGACGTCATCGACGACATCGCCGCGAAGGACGGCTGTGAAGTGGTGCAGGAGCTCGCGATTCCGTATCCCTCACAGGTCTTCCTGACCTTGTTCGGCCTGCCGCTGGCCGACCGCGACCGTCTGGTGGCCTGGAAGGACGCGATCATCGACATCGGGATGGCGCAGAACCTCGACGACGCCGACCTGACACCGGCGATCGAACTGGCCACCTACCTGACCGAGGCGATCGCCGAGCACCGCGGCAATCCCGGCGACGACGTCCTCTCGGGGGTGCTCACCGGGCCCGACCCGCTCGACGACGGAGAGGCGCTCGGGCTGGGCTACGTCTTCATCCTGGCTGGGCTGGACACCGTCACCTCGGCGATCGGCTCGGCGCTGCTGATGCTGGCCCGCCATCCGGAGGCACGGCGGCAGCTGTGCGCCGACCCCGACCAGATCCCGGTGTTCATCGAGGAACTGCTGAGGCTGGAATCACCGGCCCCGATGATTCCGCGGGTGACCACCCGGCCGGTGACGATCGCGGGAGTGACGCTGCCCGCGGGTGCGAAAGTACGGCTACCGCTGGCCGCGATCAACCGCGACGGCAGCGACGCCATTTCAGTCGACGAGCTGGTGATGGACGGTAAACTGCACCGGCACTGGGGATTTGGTGGCGGTCCGCATCGGTGCCTGGGCTCGAACCTGGCCCGCCTCGAGCTGAAACTCGTTCTCACCGAGTGGCTGCGTCGCATCCCCGAGTTCGAGGTGGCGCCCGGGTTCGACGCTGTGGTCGAGTGGCCGGCCGCCTCACTGGCCTTGCCGAAACTGCCGCTCGTCTTCGGTTCAGTTCAGAACGGGTAGCAGCAGTCGCGACGCCGAGCGGACGGTGTTGATGCTGCTGGCTCCCACGCTGGCGTGGCGGAAGTTCATGATCGCGGGGGTGCCGGGATCCTGGTCGTCGCTCGTGATGGTGACCTGGATGCGATGGCCGGCCGCGAATCGGCGGGCGTTGGCCACCAGTGGAATTCGGTACTCCACGTCCTCGCCGACGGGCACCGCGACCGGGTGACGGCACGGCAGCACCGGCGCGCCGGGGCGGCTGTTCGCCTCGTCGACTTCGCGCAAGCTGGCGCGCAGCCACCCGGCGGTGACCGCCTCGCTGGTGCCGTCCGGGGCGACATCGCTCAGTGTGACGATCCACGCGGTATCGGTGGCGGTGGTACTGGCCAGCAGGCGCAATTCGGCGTCGCCGACAACGTCGAGCGCCTCGGACAGTGGCTGACTCGTCCAGGTCAGTGACGGCGGGGGATCGATCTCACTGGGCTTGGCCCGGCCGAGGCCGGCGCCGAGCACCATGAATTCCCGTGCACCAGAAGTACCTTCGTCGGCGTCGAGGCCGCCGTCGGCACGCAGCGCGAGTTCACGATGGGTGCCGGCCGGTGGCCACGAATCCGAGGTGCGCCACTCGTCGGCCCCAGGCAAGACGTAGCGGACGGCGGGGCCGTCGAGGATGCCGGTGTCGCGGCCCTTGAGCCAATGGTCGTACCAGGCAAGGGCTTCGACGTGCAGGCTCTCCCACGGCCACGTCAGGCCATACTGGCCGAGCATGCCCATCCGCACCGCGGGACTGCTGGTCAGCCCGGCGAACGCGGTGAACGTCGAGGGCAGGTGCAGCGGGACGTTCTGCCAATCGCAGCCCAAATAGACTGGAATGTCGATCTTTTCGAGAAGCGGCAGCAGATTGCGTTCATCCCACCATCCGTCGCGGACGGGGTGGCGCACCGCCGCGTCGAGCCACAGGTCATCCCAGGGCTGCGGGTCGTGCGGCAGCTTCAGCAGGCCGCGCATCATCGTGACGGCCGCCTCGCCGTTCATGGTGGCGAACTTGTGGTGCAGCGGCTTGGTGTTGAGCACCCAGCGGGCCAGGCCCAGGGGGCGGCTGCGCCAGAACTTGTCGGTGCGGGCGGCGGTCAGGCCCAGCATCGACAGGAACGGCGTCACGAACGACGAGGAGAACAACCCGTGATGCACCGCGGCCTCGTACAGGTCGGCGGTGACAGCCACCGGGAAAATGGCCTTCAGATGTGGCGGACGCTCGACGGCGGCTTCCAGTTGAGTCATCGCGAAATAACTGATGCCGATCATCCCGACGTTGCCGTCGCACCACGGCTGGGCGGCCACCCACTCGACGAGGTCGTACATGTCGCGGCGTTCCTGGGCGTCGAAGAAATTGAAGGTGCCGCCGGAGCCGCCCGTGCCGCGCAGGTTGGCGATGACGTGCCCGTAGCCGCGGGGCACCCAGAAGTCGGTCGCGCCGGCCTCGATGAACCCGGCCGGGGCGCCGAGGTCCTGGATCTGCCGGGGGTACGGCGATGCGGCGATCAGGGCGGGGAAGCGCGCCCCCTCAGCTCCGGGGCCGTCGGGTCTGTGCACGTCGGCGAGCAGGGGGATGCCGTCGCGCATGGGGACGGCGACGTTGATCTCGGTGGTCATGCCGTGCTCCGGCGCGCTGAGGTTGCGGTACTCGCGTCCCGTGGTCTGCGGCCCGTTGAGCTGGCGTTCGGTCGTCATGAGTTTCACGCTACGATGAAACTAGTCTCAACGCAACGAGAAACTTTTGGTAGGGTCGTCACCGTGCCGAAGACCACGACGCCGGGACCCCGCGACGAGAAGGGGGTGCTGGCGGCCAGGATCCTGGATGCCGCGCGGGGCGAATTCGCCCAGCACGGCTCGGCGGGCACCACGATCAGAGCGGTGGCGCGTGCCGCCGACGTCGATCCGGCCCTGGTCTATCACTACTTCAGTTCCAAGGACCGCCTCCTCGACGCGGCGACCAATCCGCCGCAGCGCTGGCTGGAGAACGTCGCGACGACGTGGACGACGCCGGTTCCGCAGCTCGGGGCCGCGCTCCTGCGGCTGATGCTGAGCGCGTGGGCCGACGACGAGATCGGGCCGATCCTGCGGTCGGTATTGCAGACCGCCGCGCACGAGCCGAGCACCCGGGAGAAGCTGCGCCGAGTCGTCGAGGGCCAGTTGATGGGCGTGTCGCAGCTGGGCGTCGACGAGGCCGATCGCCTCAAACGCAGCGGGCTGATCTCGTCTCAGATCATGGGGCTGGCGATGATGCGCTACATCTGGAACATCGAGCCGCTGGCGTCGATGGGCGAGGACGAGATCGTCGCGGCCGTCGCGCCGAACCTACAGCGCTACGTCGACGGCGACTTGAGTTAGACGGCGAGCGTCGAGAGTGCAGCGCGCGGGCCAGTAGACTCGTCGGGTTACGCCAGGACGGAAAGTACGGAGAAGAACCCGATGAGCGGCCATTCCAAGTGGGCTACCACCAAGCACAAGAAGGCCGCCATCGACGCCAAGCGCGGCAAGATGTTCGCCAAGCTCATCAAGAACATCGAGGTCGCAGCACGCGTCGGCGGCGGCGACCCGGCTGGTAACCCGACCCTCTACGACGCCATCCAGAAGGCCAAAAAGTCCTCGGTGCCCAACGACAACATCGAGCGGGCCCGCAAGCGCGGCGGCGGCGAGGAAGCCGGTGGCGCCGACTGGCAGAACATCACCTACGAGGGTTACGGCCCCAATGGCGTCGCGGTGCTCATCGAGTGCCTGACCGACAACCGCAACCGGGCTGCCGGTGAGGTCCGGGTCGCGATGACCCGAAACGGCGGCAATATGGCCGACCCCGGTTCGGTGGCCTACCTGTTCTCCCGCAAGGGCGTGGTCACGTTGGAGAAGAACGACCTGTCCGAGGACGACGTCCTGCTGGCGGTTCTGGACGCCGGCGCCGAGGAGGTCAACGATCTCGGCGACAGCTTCGAGGTCATCTCCGAGCCCACCGATCTGGTCGCGGTGCGCACCGCACTGGTGGACGCCGGCATCGACTACGACTCCGCCGAGGCCGGGTTCCAGGCGTCGGTGACGGTCCCGCTGGATGCCGACGGTGCCCGCAAGATCATGAAGCTGGTCGACGCGCTGGAGGACAGCGACGACGTGCAGGACGTCTACACCAACGCCGACATCTCCGACGAGGTCCTGGCGCAGCTCGAGGACGACTGACCTAGGCCGGATGCAGGCTGACCGGCACCCCTGAGTAGCGCGTCATCCCCGTCGGGGGATCCAAGTCGTCCTTGGACGTCAGGACGTTGACGTTCGCGCCGACGTGACCGTGCGGCACCGACACCACCCCCGAGCGCACCGACGGGTCCAGTTTCGCGATACCGGTGAGCTCACCGTGTTCGGTGCGCACCACCACCGTCTGGTTGTCGGCGATACCGGCGGCGGTTGCGTCCGTGGGACTCACGATGATCTCGGGCAGCTCGCCGAGGAACTCCAATTGGGTGTTGAGTCTTCGTAATTGGCGGCGCGGCACCAACACCGGGCCGATGCTGTGGCGCAGGCCGTGCAGCTGGTCGACCAGTACCTGGGGAGCGAGTCGCCAGCCGCCGAGACGCTCGACATGGCGCGTCACCCACGGTGCGGGAAGCTCGCGCTCGGCCTCGGTCCAGCCGGTCGCCACCAGTTCGTCATAGCCGGTGCGGCCACCGGCGTTGAGCTTGGCCAGCATCTGCTCGTCGCCCATCGTCGTGTCGGCGATGTCGTGGCCCAGTTGCCTGCCGATCTCGGCGAGCACCCACCACATCGAGCGGCGCTCGCCCACCGGGCCGGTGATCGCGGGCGTGTGCTGGGACGAGATTCGGGTGCTCATGAAATCCCACAGCGTGACGTCGGGCCGCTCGAGTTGACCCTTCGTGGGGAGGACGTGGGTGGACGCGGCCGTCGTCTCGTTGGGCAGAATCTCGGCCGTGGCGAGGACTTCGAGCTTGGGCAGTGCCGCGCGCAGTGTGTCGGCCGCCGGAAATCCGGTGAGCAGGTTGCCGCCGAGGTTGATCAGCGCGCGGATGTTGCCCGCCTCGATCTCGTCGGCCAGTGTGGCGCACGGCCATTCCCGCATGAACGCCCGCGTCTCCGGGCGGCTGCGCGGGCCTGGTCTCGACTTGCCCTCGGGCGGGGCGATCGGCAGCTCGAACAGTTCGAGCTGGTAGCCGAAGCCCGGGTGGAACCACATCCCGCCGGGGGTGTTCATCGAGCCCGTCAAGATCAGGAGAGCCCACGAAAACCACTGTGTCACATTGGCACTCGCTGACATCGTGATCCCGGTGCCGCTGTCGATCGCGAGGTGTCCGGCCTTGCGGACCGCGGCCAGCAGGTCCTCGAGATCGGTCTGCTCGACGTCGGCGAGCGCGGCGGCATGTTCTGCGGTGAACGGTTCGACGGCAGCCGCCAGGATGTCCAGGTCTTGGACGGGAACGTCCGTGTCGGCGCCGTCGCGCAGGATTTCGCGGACCAGGAAGCCCAGCACCGCATAGTCGGTGCCCGGTCGCGGTGCCAGGTGGCGGGTCGCCAGTCGTGCGGTCTCGGTGCGGCGGGGGTCGACGACCCAGAGCTGTGCCCGTTTGGCGATGTCGCGGAACAGGCCGCGGGGATTGGGCATGCCGACGGTATGGCCATGGGAGACAACAGGATTACTGCCGAGCAAAACGACCAGATCGGCGTTTGCGTAGTCCGGGCGTCCGGTCAGCCCCGACGAGCCGCCCATCAATTCCGCGACCAGGACCTTGGCGGTACCGTCGATCGTGAGTGGACTGAACTTCGCCGGTGTGCCGATCGCGCGGTGCAGCGCCTCGGCCGTGCGGTAGCCGACGGCGTCCATCCCGACCCCGGTGCCGAAGTTGATCGCGACCGCGGCGGGTCCATGCTCGGCGATGATGGCGCGCAGCCGGGCGCCGAGGTCGTCCAGGCATGTCTCCCAACTGGTTTCGGTCAGGCGCCCGTCGACGCGCAGCATCGGCCGCTCGAGGCGATCGGGGTGATGGTGAATCTGGGGGAGCGCACGGCCTTTGGGGCAGGTGTAGCCCTTGGAGAACGGATGCTCGCCGTCGCCGTGCACAGCCAGCACGCGCTCGCCGTCGAGCTCGACCAGGATGCCGCACACCGATGTGCAGACCCGGCAGAAACTTCGCACAACGCGGGTATCGCCCGTGACCATGGAAGAGAACCGTACGCTGCGGGGATGGCCGAGGTTATCGACCCCGACGGGATCAGGTGGTCGGTGCGTCGCTGGTGGTGGAAGACGATCCCGTGGGAGACCGGATTCGCCACCCTCGACGCCCTGATCTTCCTGATCGTTCTGCCCTTCATGCTGCTGTGGCCGTTCTGGCTGCTGTCGAAGTGGCTTGGTGCGGCGTGGACCATCGACATCAAACGCGACGGCACCAAAGTGGGCAGCGAGCAGGTGCGGGGCTGGAAGCGCTCCGGTCAGCGCGTGGAGGAGCTGGCTCGCGCAGCCCAGGACGGCGCGTTGACCCAATTCACCACCGAGACCTGATCAGCGCATTCCGTGACCGCCGCCGTCGTGGAAGATCAGTCCGCCACCGAACAGGAACGGATACAGGCTCGGGTAGGGGACGTCCGGCGGGGATGACGTCAGCTGGGCGTTGCCCGGTGTTTCGCACGCGGTGTTGCCGTCGCTGACAGCGGTACAGACCAGATGCGGGTCGCCGGCCGCGGCGGCGACGGGGGCGGCGGCAATGGCCATGGCGACACCGCCGGCAAGCAGTCCGGCGACGATGCGAGTGTTCGCCTTCATGAGTGTTCTCCTTCGAAACTGAACGTACAGTTTCGAAATTAAAAACGCTGGCAGACGCCCGATTAGTCCCGTCTGCTGGTGAGTTCTCTCACCGCGACAGGCCGCGCAGGGCGGTGTCGACGATGGCGTCGGCGGTGGCGTCGTCCAGAGCGCCGCGGCCCGTGATCAGCCGGTAGAGCGCCGGCCCGATGATCAGGTCGATCGCGACGTCGCGGTCGACGTCGGCGCGCAGTTCGCCGCGGGCCACCCCGCGATCCCACACCGTTTCGAGCACCGCGCGTCGTGACCGGACGAGCCCCTCGCGCAACTCGGCGGATACCTCGGGATCGAACTGGGCCTCACCGACCAACTGCGCGAAGACTCGCCCGCTCGGGCCCGTGTAGAAGTGGCACAACCCGCGCAGCCACACCGTGAAATCTCCCCGGGCCGAGCCGGTGTCGGGATCGGGGGAGTCGGCCTGCATCTGCGAGAAGAACGCATCGACGGCGACCGCGTACTTGTTGGGCCACCACTTGTAGATGGTCGCCTTGCTCGACCCGCTGCGGGCCGCGATCTGTTCGGTGGTCATCGCCCGTAACCCGATCTCGTGCAACAGTTCTGACGTCGCCCGTACCACCGCCGCGCGGGACTGCTCGCTGCGCGGGCGGCCGGGTTTGGGTACGGCGGTGATGTCCTCGACGCTCACAGCGGGTACAGCCGATCCAGATTGACGACGATCGCTTCCTGGGTGCTGCGGGCGATCACGACGACGGCCGGCACGTCGGGATCCGGATTCTCTTCGCGGTGCGGCAGATTGGGCGGCACGAAGATGTAGTCGCCCGGCCCGGTACTGATGCGCACTTCGGCCACGCCGTCGTGGAAGACGAACTCGGGGTGGCCGCTACGCACGAAAATCGCGGTCTCCGAGTCGCCGTGGTGGTGATTCGCCGACGCCACGCCCGGACTCACGTGCGTCTCGCCCATCCAGAGTTTTTCCGAGCCCACACTGCGGCCGCTGATCGCGGCGAACCGCTGCATCCCGCCGGTCTGGGAGGTGCCGCCGTCCAGATCGCCCGCCTTGACGTGGTGCACCCGGTGACCCGGCGGCAGGCTGTCGGACAGGTCGGGATGGAATGCGTCGGGGCCGCCCATGAACTGACGATAGCCACCGCGTGTCCTGATGGCTCCTGTCTGCGCGGCCCGCTACTGTGATCGAACAACTGTTCGTAGTCAAAGAGGTGATCAGTGCGGGTGATGGGAGTCGACCCAGGGTTGACGCGCTGCGGTCTCTCGATGATCGAGAGCCGGGGCGGTCGCCAGGTCATCGCTCTTGATGTCGACGTGGTGCGCACCCCGGCCGACGAGCCACTGCAGCGCCGGTTGATGACGATCAGCGACACCGTCGACCACTGGATGGACACCCACCTGCCCGATGTGATCGCAATCGAGCGCGTGTTCGCCAACCAGAACGCCAACACCGCGATGGGCACCGCCCAGGCGGCGGGAGTGATCGCCCTGTCGGCGGCCCGCCGCGATATCGACGTACATTTCCACACCCCCAGCGAGGTGAAAGCCGCCGTCACCGGCAACGGCCGGGCGGACAAGGCGCAGGTCACCACGATGGTCACCCGGATCCTGCAGTTGCAGCAGAAGCCGACACCGGCCGACGCCGCCGACGCACTGGCCCTGGCGATCTGCCACTGCTGGCGCGCCCCGATGATCGCCCGCATGGCGCAGGCCGAGAAGATGGCCGCCGAGCAGAAGCGGGCATATCAGGCCCGGCTGAAGGCGGCCCGCGCGTGATCGCCTCGGTACGCGGGGAAGTCCTCGACATCGCACTGGACCACGTCGTCATCGAGGCGGCCGGCGTCGGCTACAAGATCATGACCACCCCGTCGACGTTGGCGACGCTGCGGCGCGGCACCGAAGCCCGGCTGATCACCGCGATGATCGTGCGCGAGGATTCCCAGACGCTCTACGGTTTCGCCGAGTCCGACGCCCGCGACCTGTTCACCACCCTGCTCGGCGTATCGGGGGTCGGCCCGAAGATCGCGCTGGCGACGCTGGCCGTGTACGACGCGAACGCGCTGCGCCAGGCGCTCGCCGACGGCGATGTCACGGCCTTGACGCGGGTGCCAGGGATCGGCAAGCGTGGTGCCGAGCGGATGGTGCTGGAATTGCGTGACAAGATCGGTGCGGTCGCCGGTGGCGCGGGTGTGGCCGCGGCAACCGGGCATGCGGTGCGCGCGCCGGTCGTGGAAGCCCTTGTCGGACTTGGCTTTGCGGCCAAGCAGGCCGAGGAAGCCACCGACAAGGTGCTCGCCGGTGATCCAGATGCGTCCACGCAGAGCGCGCTGCGGGCGGCGTTGTCGATGCTGGGTAAGAAATGAGCAGGTTCGACGGGGACGGCGAGGACGACGACTTCGAACGCGACGTCTCACCGGCGCTGACCGTCGGCGAAGGCGACATCGACGCCAGCCTGCGCCCGCGGTCGCTGCGCGAATTCATCGGCCAGCCACGCGTTCGCGAACAGCTGCAGCTGGTGCTCGAAGGCGCCAAGAACCGCGGCGGCACACCGGATCACATCCTGCTGTCCGGCCCGCCCGGGCTGGGTAAGACCTCGCTGGCGATGATCATCGCCGCCGAACTCGGCTCGTCGCTGCGCGTCACCTCCGGACCGGCACTGGAGCGGGCCGGCGATCTGGCCGCGATGCTGTCCAACCTCGTCGAGGGCGATGTGCTGTTCATCGACGAGATCCATCGCATCGCGCGGCCCGCCGAAGAGATGCTGTACCTGGCGATGGAGGACTTCCGGGTCGACGTCGTCGTCGGCAAAGGCCCTGGGGCGACATCGATTCCGCTCGAGGTGGCACCGTTCACCCTGGTCGGTGCCACCACCCGGTCGGGCGCGCTGACCGGGCCGCTGCGCGACCGCTTCGGGTTCACCGCGCACATGGACTTCTACGAGCCCGCCGAATTGGAGCGCGTGCTGGCCCGCTCGGGCGGCATCCTGGGCATCGAGGTCGGCGCCGAGGCCGGTGCGGAGATCGCCCGCCGGTCGCGGGGCACCCCGCGTATCGCCAACCGGTTGTTGCGGCGCGTGCGCGACTACGCCGAGGTGCGCGCCGACGGCGTGATCACCCGAGACATCGCCAAGGCGGCACTGGCGGTCTACGACGTCGACGAACTCGGGCTCGACCGCCTTGACCGCGCGGTGCTCACGGCGTTGACCAAGAGTTTCGGCGGCGGACCGGTCGGGGTCTCCACACTGGCTGTCGCGGTGGGGGAGGAAGCCACCACCGTCGAAGAGGTCTGCGAGCCGTTCCTGGTGCGCGCGGGCATGATCGCGCGGACTCCCCGCGGACGGGTCGCGACGCCGTTAGCCTGGACCCACCTCGGCATGGTTCCACCGCCGCGGGCCAGCGGGCTCGGTCAGTCCGGCCTTTTCGAGTGATGGGAGCCCCGATGGTCATCGCCGCGCTGATATTCGCCGGCCTCGCCGCGCTGCTGCACGTCTACATCTTCACGATGGAGTCGCTGACCTGGACGACGCCGCGCACCCGTGCGGTGTTCGGCACCACCGCCGAGGAAGCCGAGACCACCAAGCTGATGGCCCTGAACCAGGGCTTCTACAACCTGTTCCTCGCGATCATCAGCGTCGTCGGAATCGTCGCAATTGTGCAGGGCTGCATGGCCATCGGCGCGGCCCTGGTGTTCGCCGGTGTCGGTTCCATGCTGGCGGCGGCCGTCGTACTGCTGGCATCCGCGCCGGACAAGGCCCGCGCGGCGGTGACTCAGGGAGCCTTCCCGTTGGTCGCGGTGGTGCTGCTGGTGATCGCGCTCATCTGACGGTGATGCGGTAGCGGACCTGATTGCCGCCCGCTCGTTTGGCTTGGTACATCGCCGCGTCGGCGGTGTCCACCAACTCCGAGATCGTGGTGGCCACGTCCTTGGCGTCGAGGTCGGTCAGCGCGGCCGCCGTCATCCCGACGCTGGCTGTCACCCCGCCCGGGGTTGCGGCGACAGCTTCACGCAGCCGCTCCGCGCTGGCGCCGGGGTCGCCCGGCGGCGCCAGTTCGGCGATCAGAAACTCCTCCCCGCCGAGCCTCGCGACCACCGAATTCATGGCGCTGGTGCGGCGCAGGTTATCGGCCACCGCGATCAGAACGGCGTCACCGTAGGCGTGGCCGTGGGTGTCGTTGATCTGCTTGAACCTGTCCAGGTCGATGAGTGTCACTGCCAGCCACTGGGACTGGGACCCGCGTGCTTCGGCGATCAGCTGCAGTACGGCTTGGTCGTAGCCACGGCGGTTGCGCAGCCCGGTCAGCGGGTCGGTGTCCGACATCCTCGCGTCGAGGGTCAGCAGATGCAGGAGTAATTGGCTTCCGAACGGGACCGCGAGCACGGCGATCACCACGCCCAGCACATGGCCGACAGCCATCGCGGGATCGCCGGCCTCAGCGATCCGTACCCCGGCGAAAACAGTGGCGATGATGGCATTGAGAAGCGTCGCCGCCAACAACCGGCTGGAGTGGTACAAACCGACGTAGCCGGCGATCGGTGCAAAGGTCGCGCACGCCAACAAGCCGGTCGCGGGGGTCCCGGCAATCACGACGGCAACCGTCACACCGGCGTTGGCGCCGATGGCGAACAGCGCGGATTGACGGCGGCTCGGCCAGCCGATCAGCCAGCTGGACGCCCCTGCGAAAGACAGCACTGACATCACGATCGCAGCAGTCCGGTGGACGTCACCCTGCGGACCCGACGGGCTGAACAGCATCACCAGCGGCACCACGCCGAGGATGATGACGACCGACGCGATGAGGATTCGGCTGAAGCGCTGCAGATGGCGCGCGGCGAGATATTCGGACATCCAGTCGTACTGGCCGGGCTGTTTCCACCAGCGGCGGATCCACGCCGCCATGCCCACGTCCTTGTGCATCTGCTCCCGCAACCGCCCACAGCCGGCCCCCAGGAGCTGCAAGTCTGAGCCGCAATAGTACTTGCTCCGGTCTTGGGCTCGCCCGTTGTACGGTCGCGGTGTGAGGTGATCGTGCTCAGCGCCGACAAATTCGCGGCTCCCGAAGCGCTGGAGGCACGCCGAAATCGACACCAGGGTCGTCGATCCGCGCTGATCGCGACCCTGGTGTCGATCTCGTCGCCGACTAGAGCAGACCGAGCAGCTCCAGATCGGTCACGTACTTGACGATGACGTCCGGCGTGACATGCGGAATGTCCTTGTCCGGGCCGATCTTCGCGTCCTGCACCGCGGCGCGGAACCGGTCGGTCGGAGCGATCGATCCGTTGACCGGATGCTCGGGCCGCTGGTAATTGTGCAGCAACGGCAGCAGCGAATACTGGCGCTGCCGGTCGGGCAGTGCGCGCATCGAGGTGTCGAACCGTTGCAGCCACGCGTCGTACTCGCCGACCCGCTGGACCGGGTAGCCGGCCTGGATGAGCCAGTCGACGAACTCGTCGAGCCCGATGCCGTCGTCGTAGGGGTTCATCACGTGGTATGTCTCGAACCCCTCGGTGACGTGGGCCCCCAGGGTCGAGATCGCCTCGGCGATGAATTCGACCGGCAGGCCGTCGTAGTGGGCACGCTGGCGGTTGCCGTCGGCGTCGAGCTCGTAGAACGACACGGGCGCGATACCGGTGGCCACCAGGCTCAGCATCATCCGGGTGAACATGTCGGGCAGGTTGAGCTGCCCGCCGTAGGTGGTGTCCGCCAGGATCATGTCGCAGCGGAACACCGAAACCGGCAGGCCGCACAGGTCATTGGCCTCGCGCAGCAACACCTCGCCGGCCCACTTGCTGTTGCTGTAACCGTTGGCGTAGGACTCGTCGACTGCCCGGGTCGGGCTGATCGACCGGATATCGCCGTCCTCGACGAACCGTCCCGGCGCGATACCCGCCCCGACACCGATCGTCGACACGTAGACGAATGGCTTCACTTTGGTGGTCAGCGCGATCCTGATCAGTTCAGCGGTGCCAACAGCATTGGGGCCGAACAATTCCCGGTAGGGGAGCACGTGGTTGACCAGAGCCGCAGGGTCGACGATCAGGTCGACGGTGTCGGCCAGCTGTTGCCACGTGTGAGTGTCCAAGCCCAGGTTCTGCTCGCCCTTGTCGCCGGCGATCACCTCGAGGTGCCCGGACAGTTCGCGGTAGTGCTTCAGCAGGTTGGGATCGCCGCTGTCGAAGGTGGCATCGAGCCGAGCCCTCGCCTCATCATTCGTGCGGGCACGCACCAGGGCGATCACCGTGCCGCCGACCAGGCTCATCCGTTCGAGCCATTCCAGGGCCAGGTAACGACCCAGGAATCCGGTTGCGCCGGTGAGCAGTACGGTGCGGATCTCGGTGCTCGGGCCGGGCAGCTCCGGCGCGGCTGCGAGCGTCTCGGCGTCGATGAAGCGGTCCAGCGTCAGATCGCCGGCATGCGCCACCGTCGCGCCTGCGCCGTGAACGGAGGCGAACGTCGGCCGCTTGCCGCCCGAACTGCGTTCGGTCTCGATGTAGTCGGCGATGGCCTGCAGGTCGTTGGCCGGGCTGACGATGACGCCGACCGGCACCTCGAGGTCGAAGATCTCGTTGAGCAGATTGGCGAATGTCAACGCCGACAGGGAATCTCCGCCCAAGTCGGTGAAGTGCGCGTCGGGCTGCAGATCCGTGGCCGCGGCACCCAGCAGCGCGCCGGCGGCTCGGGTGATGGTGGCCAGCACCGGTGCATCGGCACCACTCTGGCGAATCGCCCGCAGCTCGTCGGCCTGGCCGTCGGCCAGATCGGTGTAGAGCTGTTCCAGGGCGGCGCCGTAGCGTTCCTTCAGCCGGGGCCACGCGAGCTTGCGGATGCCGGTCAGTAGACCGTTCTCCACCGTGAAAGGCGTTGTCTCGATGAGGAAGTCGCGGGGGATCTCGTAGGACTGCAAGCCGGTGGCGCGGGCCACATCCTGCAGTGATTCGCCGACCAGCGCCTTGAGCTCCGCCGCGTCGTGGCTGGCGGCCGCCTCGGCCGTGGGCACCACGACGGCCAGCAAGTAGGGCCGGGCACTGTTGCCGTACAGGTAGATCTGGTGGACCAGCGGGCTGCCCAGGAATGCGGCTTCGAGTTTGGACACTGTGACGAACTCGCCCTGCGAGAGCTTGAGCACGTTGTTGCGCCGGTCGACGTACCGCAGATGGTCGGGCGCGGGCTCGGCGACGATGTCACCGGTGCGGTAGAAACCGTCCTCGTCGAACATCGCGGCGGTCACCTCGGGCCGCTTGTAGTAGCCGGGGAACAGCTGTGTGGTCTTCACCAGCAGCTCACCCCGCGGATGAGGTAGGTCGGTGCCGAAGTAGCCGAGTTCGGGAACGTCGACGAGTTTGTAGTCGGTGACCGGGGGACGGCGCACGACACCGTCGACGAACACGGCGCCGGCTTCGGTCGAGCCGTATCCCTCGATGAGGTGCATGTCCAAGAATGCCTCGACCCACGCCTTGAGCTCGGGTGCGATCGGTGCCGACCCGGTCATCACCGAGACGAACCGGCCGCCCAGCAGACTGTCGCGCTTGTCGGCCAGCACCCGGGCTTCTTCGCCTCGCCGGTCGACCTCGCTCTGAACCTCCTGATGGATCATGTCCCACACCCGTGGCACCAGGTTCAGCTGGGTCGGGCGGGTCAGCGCCAGATCCTCGAGGAATGTCGAAAGGTCCGGGCGGGCAGCAAAATTGACTGTGCCACCACTGCTGAGCGTGCCGTAGAGGCTGCCGCGTCCCATCACGTGACTCATCGGCATGAAGCTCAGCACGATCGAGGGGTAGGAGCCCTGTTTCTCGTCCCAGTGCGCGGCGGCGGCCGCCCACATGTCGGCCACCTTGCTGGCCGGGTACATGGCGCCCTTCGGGGCGCCGGTGCTACCGGAGGTGTAGATCAGCAGGGCCAGCGGGTCGGCCTCGGTAGTCGCGGGCGGCGTAACCGAACGTCCAGTGCCCTCAGCGATTTCCTCGGCAAGGGTGGCGACGGTGACACCGGCGCCTGCCAATCGGTCCTTAGCGGCGGCCAGCGACTCGCGTTGATCGTCCACCTCGGGCCGGAAGTCGAAGACCACCAACCGTTTCGGTGCGGGTCCGGCGAGGGCGAGGTCGACGGCGCCGTCGAGATTGTCGATGCTCGACGCGATCACGACGGGTTCGGTCTCGGCGATGATCGGTTCCAACTGCGTGACGACAGCGCTGGTTTGAAGCGGAACCGACACCGCGCCGAGCTGCGTCAGCGCGAGATCGACGATCGAGTAGTCAACGCTGGTGAAGCCGAGAATGGCCACTCGCTCACCGGGCTTGACGCCGCGATCGGACCAGGTGGCCGCGACGGCCTGCACGCGGTCCCAGGCCTCGCGGTAGGTGATGGTCTCGAAGTGGGGTGCGAGCTCGGCGGTCGTGCGGTGCGTGTGCGGGTCCTCGACAAACCGCACGGCGCGCTGCCCCAGTGCGGGGCGGTCGGCATAACCGTCGAACACGGTCCTGATGACCTCGGGCAAGCCGAGTCCGGGCCGGCCGGCGGCCGCGGTGACAGCGGCGTCGGGGGTGGCCGCAGCGAACTGCGGATCGGTGGCATAAAGATCGCTGACACGCTGCTCAAAGCGGGCTTCGCGAGTATCGGTCGACATGACAAGACTCCATTGACAAGCGAGAAAGAAGATTTGGTGGGTGCAACGCTGCGCCCATATGAAAAATACGTTAGCAAGGCTAACGGTATTCCCCGGTGACCCTCGGAATCGGCTGTGAACTTGCTCTCGATTCCCTTGAGGCCCCCGGTTAGAGCCTCGGGCGACTGGGGTACCCGTGCGTCATCACGGGGACATCCCCCGACCCAAGGAGGCGTCATGAAAGACGTAGACACCCGTATCGACACCGGTGCGGGCCGGATGGAGATCGCCCGCAGTCGCGGCGCGGCCAGTGGCTTCCTGCTGATCCTGCTGGGCACGTGGGGTGCGCTGATTCCGTTCGTCGGCCCGTACTTCAACTTCGCCTTCGATCCCGCCGTCGCGTGGACGTGGACGACAGCGCGCGGCTGGCTGGAGGTTCTTCCCGGGGCGGTGACCGTTCTGGGTGGCGTGCTGCTGCTGATGTCGCGCAATCGCGCCACCGCGATACTTGGTGGCTGGCTTGCTGTGGTCGCCGGCGCCTGGTTCGTCGTCGGCCGGATGTTCGCGACGCCGTTGGGGTTGGGCGATTTCGGATCGCCGGCGTCCAACTCGATCACCGGGCAGCTCGCGATGGAGCTGGCGTTCTTCAGCGGTCTCGGTGCGCTGATCATCTTCTTCGGCGCGATGGCCCTGGGCCGGGTGTCGGTGCGCAGCCTGCGTGACCTTCGCTATGCCCAGCGGCCCGTCGTCGCCGAACCTGTTGCGGCGGAGCCGGTCACGGCCGTGACCGCCGAGCCGGTCGACGTGGAGCGTCGCCGGCATCGCGCTCCCGAGGAGTTCGACGAGGAGCCTCGACATCGCAGCTGGCGTCACATGTTCGGCGGTTCGCGCCGCACGCCGGTCGCGCACTGATGCGGAGCTCGGTGGCCGGACTCGGGGGAGGGTCCGGTCACCGTCCGCGTGCCAGGCGGTACTGATGCATCACCATGTCCAGGATCTCCGGACCGAGCATCGCGCCCGCGTACTCGACCCAGCACCAGCTGCGTGCCGGTTTGCGTGCATCGGAACTGCTTGTGAGGCAGCCGAAGTAATGCACATAGCTGCCGGCAGTGTCGAAGGTGAACGTGTACGAATCCGTGCCGATCGTCGCGTCCAACACCGTTAGCTTTCCCTCGGCGTCGAAAGTGGGCGTCGCGACGACGTCGTTGTGGGCGGTGGTGACACCCGCCTTGAGCTGGTACCCGGGACCGAATGGCAGACCGTCGCGGCCCTGCCAGAACGAGCCGCCGCCCCAGTCGCCGTCGGGGTACTCGTGCAACCAGGACACCCACATTCCCTGAAGCTGACGGGCAATCGGCAGTTCCGGATAGACCGTGCCCGGCGGCCCGTACGCAAAGTCCTGATGCAGGTAACCCGACACTTCGACGCCGTCGACAATCCCGGTGGCGGCGAGTAATTCGTGGCGGTAGTAGGCCTGGTCGGCGATCTCGTTCTGTTCGGGCACGTGAACGGTGAAGATGTCGGTGACGTTGGTTCCGTGCATCTCCCAGCGGCCGCTGGCGTCGTGCCAGTGGAATCCTCCTGCGTCGCGCTCGATCCGGCCGCTGGGAAAGCTCAGCACGGAACTGTCGTCGGTTTCGGCATACTGCATGGGCTCGAACCAGTCAATCGTCGAGTATTCGGCGAAGAGGTGTGGTGGGTCGGGATCGAATGAGTGCGGCAGCCGCTTGAAGCCGGTGATCGGCGAGACGACGTGGGTCATGCCGGTCAGGAAGTCGTCGGCACCACGCAGTCCCCAATAGGTTTGTCCGGCGGCGTCATTGACCACGGCACTGACCCACATCCCGGCCAGGCCGACCCCGGCGCCTGGTGTCCAGGATCGCCGGTAGTGGTCGAGTGTCGGTGCGTGGGTGGCGACTTCGAAGTCAACGGGCATGGGACGCTCCTTGGCTGAAGTCGATGATGCCGCGAATGTTGCTTCCCTCGCGCAGATGTCCGATGGCGTCGTTGATGTCCTCGAGGCGATAGCGACGCGTGACCAACTCGTCGAGCTTGAGGGTGCCCGCCTCGTACATGGACAGCAGCATCGGCATACTGGCGCGCGCGTTCATCTCGCCGTAGAGGGCTCCCTTGAGTGTCTTACAGGAGTTGACGAGGTCGGACAGGATCAGCGGGACGGACATCTGCGACAGGGGAGTCATCGCCGTCACGACACAGGTGCCGCCCTTGCGGGTCAGCATCAAAGCCAGTGGGATCAAGTCGGTGTGGAGCACACCGACGGTCAGCACGACCGCATCGGCCATGACTCCCCAGGTGAGTTCCTTGACGAGCGCCAGTGCTTCGCCGGCGTCGCCGACGGTGTGGGTGGCCCCGAACGACGGCGCGATATCGCGTTTGAAGTCGACGGGGTCGACGGCGATGACGTTTTTCGCGCCGGCGGCACGGGCTCCCTGGACGGCGTTCATGCCGACCCCGCCGGTGCCGATCACGACGACCGTATCACCGGGTTTGGTTCCCGCGCAGGAACTGCCCGACCCGAAACCCGTTGTCACGCCGCAGGACACGAGCGAGGCGGCATCCAGGGGTATCCAGTCGTGCACTTTGATGAACGACCGCTCGGATGCGACGACGTACTCGGAGAAGGTGCCGACCTGCATCAAAGCCATCAGGTGCTGGTCATCGAGATGACGTCGGGGTGTGTCGTCGGTGATCATGTTCTTGCTGAACACCCGACCGCCGACGTCGCACAGATAGCTCGCACCAGACGCGCACCACCGGCAACTTCCGCAGGACGGGATGAAGGACACTGCGACATGGTCACCCGGCTTCAGGGTGGTCACCCCGGGGCCGACCTCTTCGACGACACCGGCACCCTCATGGCCGCCGAGGAGTGGAAACCATTCGGGCATAGGCATTCCGGCGGCTTCGATCAACGCCACCAGATTGTCGTCGGGAACACTGTCACCGGTCGCGAAATGGTCATCGGAGTGGCAGATACCCGCCACGCTCATCTTCACCAGCACTTCGCCGGCCCGCGGCGGGTCGAGCTCGATGGTTTCGATCTGCCAGTCCTGACCCACGCCGTGCAGCACTGCCGCTTGGGATTTCATCGATGAGCACTCCCTCGGACGGATCGGGGACGGCGACATCGCACATTTAATCCTCTAGAGGTATCTTTGTAAAGATCCGCGTCGACCGAAAGGACTCCACATGCCGGCGGGCAAGCCGAAGCAGGTCGCCGACGAACTGCGCGGCCTGATCATCGCGGGTGACCTCGACGAGGGGGACCTGCTGGGCACCGAGGCCGAGTTGATCGAACGGTTCGATGTGTCGCGACCGTCGCTGCGAGAGTCGTTGCGCATCCTGGAGGCAGAGGGCCTGATTTCGGTCGTCCGCGGGGCCCAAGGTGGCGTGGTCGTGCACCGGCCCGATCAGCGGATGACCGCCCGCGCTGCTGCTCTGGTATTGCAATCACGCAGCGTCTCGCTGGCCGACGTCTTCGAGGCCAGCGCGGTGATCGAGCCGGCAGCGACCCGGATGGTGGCCGCATCGCGCGATCATCAACGGGCGGCCGAGCAATTGCACGAACTCGTGCTCGAGATGAAGCGCACCGTCGACGATCCGGTGGCCTGCACCAGCGTCATGGTGCGCTTCCACAGCGATATCGTGCAACTGGCCGGCAATCAGACGCTGATTCTGATCTGCGAGATGATCAACGAGGTGATCGTGCGCGCGGTGGCCGATGCGCTCATCATCAGCCAGGACGAACCGGCCGCCTCCCGGCGGCGCACGATCCGCTCGTTCGAACAGCTCGTCGCGCTGATTGCCGCCGGGGATCCCGAAGGCGCGCAAGAACATTGCGCCGCGCACATGGCGCGCCTGCGGACGACGCTACTGGGTGACTTCGCGGCGTCGGTGGTCGACCGCGCCGCGCATTTCTAGCCGGTGTAGGCCATCACGTGCTTGATGCGGGTGTAGTCCTCGAATCCGTACATCGACAGATCCTTACCGTGCCCTGAGGCCTTGTAGCCGCCGTGCGGCATCTCGGCGACCAGCGGGATGTGGGTGTTGATCCACACGCAGCCGAAGTCCAGCGCATTGGACACCCGAATCGCCCGGGAGACGTCCTTGGTCCACACCGACGAGGCCAGGCCGTATTCGGTGCCGTTGGCCAGGCGAAGAGCCTCGTCCTCGTCGGTGAACGACTGCACGGTGATCACCGGGCCGAAGATTTCCTCTTGTACCTGGCGGTCGTCTTGGCGCAGCCCGCCGATCACCGTCGGCTCGATGTAGAAACCCTTGTCGCCCTGCCGGTTTCCGCCGGCGGCGACCGTCGCGTGTGACGGCACGTCGGCGAGGAAGCCGAGCACCCGGTCGAGCTGGTTGGGATTGTTGACCGGCGGCACCCACGCGTCCTCGTCGTCGGCGGCCCGGCCGAACGTGGTGGCCGCGCCCCTGGCCTGTTCGGCCAGTGCGGCGGTCAGTTCCTCGGCGACCCCGGCGTGAGCCAGCACCCGGGTGGCCGCCGTGCAGTCCTGACCGGCGTTGAAGTATCCCGCGGTCGCGATTCCCTCTGCGGCGGTGGCGATGTCGGCATCGTCGAATACGATCACCGGCGCTTTGCCGCCCAACTCCAGGTGCGTGCGCTTGAGGTGGCCGCCCGCACTGACCGCGACCGCACGGCCGGCGGCGACCGATCCGGTGATCGACACCATCTGCGGGGTCGGATGCGCGACGACGGCCGCACCGGTCACCCGGTCGCCGCACACGACATTGAGCACGCCGGGTCCGAAATGCTCGGCGGCGATCTCGGCCAACATCACGGTGGTCACCGGGGTGGTGTCGCTGGGCTTGAGCACCACGGTGTTGCCCGCGGCGATGGCCGGGCAGAACTTCCAGATCGCCATCATCATCGGGTAGTTCCACGGCGCGACCTGGCCGATCACCCCGACCGGCTCGCGGCGGATCCACGAGGTGTGGTCGGTCATGTACTCGCCGGCCGACTTGCCCTCCAAAATCCGTGCCGCACCGGCGAAGAACCGGATCTGGTCGACCATCGGCGGAATCTCTTCGGCGGCCGTCACGTGGTTGGGCTTGCCGGTGTTGCGGCCTTCGGCGGCAACCAGGTCGGCAGCCGCTTTCTCCACATCGTCGGCGAAACCGAGCAGCGCCTTCTGCCGATGTGACGGGGTGGTGCGCTTCCAGTCGGCGAACGCCGTTGCGGCGGCCGCGTAGGCGTTGTCGATGTCCTGCTCGTTGGAAATCGGTGCGGTGCCGTACTTTTCGCCGCTCGACGGATCGACGATCGGCATGGTGGCGCCGCTGACCGAGTCCACCAGCTCGCCGTTGATGAAGTTCTTGGTCATCAGAGCTCGGCCAGAATGTCGGCCAGCACCCCGAGTCCTTCGAGCAGCAGCTCGTCGCTGATCGTCAGCGGCGGCAGGAACCGCAGCACATTGCCGAACGTGCCACAGGTCAACACCAGCACGCCCTGGGCGTGCGCCTTGGCGGCCAGATTCTTGGTGAGTTCCGGATCCGGTTCGCCGGTACCGGATTTCACCAGCTCGACGGCGATCATCGCGCCGCGACCGCGGACGTCGCCGATGCGATCGTCGTCGGCCTGGATCCGGCCCAGCTTGTCCTTCATCACCGCTTCGATCTGCTTGGCGCGCGCCACCAGACCGTCGAGCTCGATGGTCTCGATGGTGGCCAGCGCCGCCGCACACGCCACCGGGTTGCCGCCGTAGGTGCCACCGAGGCCGCTGACGTGCGGGGCATCCATGACCTCGGCACGCCCTGTGACCGCCGCCAGCGGCAGGCCGTCGGCAATACCCTTGGCGGTCACGATGAGATCGGGCTCGATGCCTTCGTCCTCACAGGCGAACATCGCCCCGGTGCGCGCGAACCCGGTCTGCACCTCGTCGGCGATGAACACGACGTTGTTGTCGGTGCACCAGGCCCGCAACGCGGGCAGGAATCCGGGCGCGGGAACGATGAAGCCGCCCTCACCCTGAATGGGCTCGATGACGACGGCGGCCAGGTTGGCCGCGCCGATCTGCTTGTCGATCACGGTCAGTGCCCGCTCGGCGGCCAGTTCACCGTCGGTTGCCCATTCCTTGTCGATCAGACCGTCGCGGTAGGGGTAGGACATGGGTGCGCGGTAGACCTCGGGCGCGAACGGGCCGAAGCCGCTCTTGTAGGGCATCGACTTGGCGGTCAGCGCCATCGTCAGGTTGGTGCGCCCGTGATAGGCGTGATCGAAGGCCACCACCGCGGTCTTGCGGGTGTAGGCGCGGGCGATCTTGATCGCGTTCTCCACCGCTTCGGCGCCGGAGTTGAACAGCGCCGACCGCTTCTCGTACGAGCCGGGGGTGAGGCGGTTGAGGTGCTCGGCGACGGCGATGTACTCCTCGTACGGCGTCACCATGAAGCAGGTATGGGTGAAGTCGGCGACCTGGGCGCGCACCGCGTCCACCACCCGCGGCGAGGAGTTGCCGATCGTCGTCACCGCGATCCCGGAACCCAGATCGATCAGCCGGTTGCCGTCGACGTCCTCGATGATCCCGCCGCCGGCGCGGGCGGCGTAGATCGGCATCGTCACGCCGACACCGTGCGAGACCGCGGCGACTCGGCGTTTGGACAGCTCGAGGGACGCGGGGCCGGGGATGTCGGTGACGAGTTTGCGGCTCTGCTCGAGGGTGGTCACTTCTGATCTCCTAGACGAAGGCGGCACTGCACGAAGCGGGCCATCCGAGCCTAGTCGGGAGACGGCGCTGTGCAACTGAAAACCCGGTTTGAGGGCGCCATCGATAATGGATTACGTCGTTGGGGACGGCAAAATCGACGTAATCGGTTGGTGTCTAGCCGGTGCCGGGGGAGAACGGCGCCCCGTCGATCCGATCGACGGTGGTGAACGATTCGACGGGCTCGCGGGTGAGCCTGCGGACCTGGTGAACCGGATGTCCCAGCGCGATCACCGCGGCCAACACCAGCGGATCTTCGGCGCCCAGCAGCCGCTTCACCTCGTCTTCGGCCCGGATCAACATCGTCGTCAGCACGCCGCCGACGCCTTCGGCCCGCGCGGCCAGCAGGATGTTCCAGGCGAACGGGTAGACGGACGCGCCGCCGGCCAGTGAATACCGGTCGAGGTCACGATCGACCGCGGCCAGCTGCGCGAGGTCGGCGAACAGCGCCAGCAGCACCGGCACCTGGTCGAGATGCGCGGCCATTCCGCCGACCGTGATGTCCGCCCCGGCCCCCAGCGCGGCCGTCTCGGCGTCGCGGTCGTTGACCGGCGACCAGGGGCGCAGGCCGGCGGCTGTCAGCGTCAGGTAGTCGGCCCAGGGCTGTTGATAGAGGTCGCGCAGCCGAGCGCGCACGGCCGGATCCTTGACCACGACCACCCGCCAGGCCTGCGCGTTGGCGCCGCTGGGGGCGAAGCGCGCGGTGTCCAGAATCCGCGCCAGGGCGGCATCGTCGACGGGCTCATCGGTGAACTCGCGCACCGAGCCGGTGCTGCGCAGCGTGTCGATCAGGTCCATCCGACCATCTTCCATGGACGGTGCCGGTCGGACCCGAACCCGGACAATGGCAGACTGGGCAGCTATGAAGCCCGTGACCTGACGGTCGCGGAGCGCTTACCCCGCACCCGATACGAAAGAATCGTTTCCGCCATGGACCTGCTCGTCTTCCTGCCCCTGATCATCATCATGGGCGCATTCATGTATTTCGCCTCCCGGCGTCAGCGCAAGGCCATGCAGGCCACCATCGACCTGCACGAGTCGCTGACCGTCGGCGACCGGGTGCACACCACCTCCGGTATCGAGGGCACCATCACCGGGATCACCGACGACAGCGTCGACCTGGAGATCGCCCCCGGCGTGGTGACCACCTGGCTGAAGCTCGCCGTCCGCGACGTCATCGTGGACGAGGAGCCCGACGCCGATGAGGTGGAATCCACTGCCACCGAGATCACCGACACCGACGCGCCCCGCCTCACCAAAGACTGATCGCCAGGCACACCACGTACCCTCTAGCGGAAGCTCGGAGGAGGCGCTCGCGGGACGCGGCACAAAGACCCAGCGGGACGCGGCACAAAACCTAGGAGAGACAACAACGTGGCATCGTCTTCGGCGCCGGTGCATCCCTACCGCTGGCTGGCGCTGTTCCTGGTCCTGCTCATCGGGGTTTACGCACTCGTTTTCCTCACCGGGGACAAACACGCCAACGCCAAGCTGGGCATCGACCTGCAGGGTGGCACCCGTGTCACGCTCACCGCGCGCACCCCGGACGGATCCAAGCCGACCACCGATGCGCTGAACCAGGCGCAGCAGATCATCAACGACCGCGTGAACGGACTCGGCGTTGCGGGTTCGGAAGTCGTGATCGACGGCGACAACCTGGTCATCACGGTGCCCGGTAACGACGGCAACGAGGCCCGCAACCTCGGCCAGACCGCCCGGTTGTTCATCCGGCCGGTGATCGGCCAGCCGATCCCGATCGAGGCGATCAAGCAGCAGATGCAGGCCGCAGGCGTGCCCGGGGCGCAAGGCCCGGGCGGACCGACACCCGCGCCCGCACCTCCCGGTGCCCCAGCTCCCGCGCCCGGTGCGCCACCGGCCGCACCCGCGCCTGCCCCGGCCAACCCGGCGGCGCCCGCACCCCAGCCACGTCCGTACCCGGCCGAGCCGGCACCGTCGCCGTCTCCGACGCCAGGCGAGCCCGCCCCGGCACCCGCGCCGGCCCCCGGCCAGCCGGCCCCGCCGACCGCGGCCCCGGCGCCAGGAGCGCCCGCACCCGGCGCTCCCGCGCCTGCACCCGGGCCGCCGGACCCCCGTAAGGACCTCGCCGCGCGCATCAAGTTCGAGAAGGAACTGCGCCAGAGCACCAACCAGAATCTGCTGCTGATCGCTGTGCAGTACATGGCGGGCAAGTGCGATCAGCCCGACATCCTGGCCGGCAACGACGACGCGGACAAGCCGCTGGTGGCCTGCTCGCAGGACCACAAGTACATCTACGTGCTGGACAAGTCGATCATCAGCGGCGACCAGATCAAGGACGCGACGTCCGGGCTGGACAACCAGAGCGGTGCCTACGTCGTCGACCTGTCCTTCAAGGACCAGGCCGCGACCACGTGGGCCGACTTCACCGCAGCCAACATCGGCACCCAGACGGCGTTCACGCTCGACTCGCAGGTCGTCAGCGCCCCGCAGATCCGGGAAGCGATTCCGGGCGGGCGCACCCAGATCAGCGGCGGCAACCCGCCGTTCACCGCCGACAGCGCCAAGCAGCTGGCCAACGTCCTCAAGTACGGCTCGCTGCCGCTGTCGTTCGAATCCTCGGAGGCTGAAACCGTCTCGGCGACACTGGGATTGGCGTCGCTTCGGGCGGGTCTGATCGCGGGTGCGGTCGGACTTGCGCTGGTGTTGCTGTATTCGCTGCTCTACTACCGAGTGCTGGGCTTGTTGACGGCACTGTCGCTGATCGCTTCGGGCGCCATGGTGTTCGGGATCCTGGTGCTCCTGGGCAGATACATCAACTACACCCTCGACCTGGCCGGTATCGCGGGTCTGATCATCGGTATCGGTACCACCGCCGACTCGTTCGTGGTGTTCTTCGAACGCATCAAAGACGAAATCCGAGAAGGGCGTTCGTTCCGCTCGGCGGTGCCACGCGGTTGGGCACGGGCCCGTAAGACGATTCTGTCCGGCAACGCCGTGACGTTCCTGGCGGCTGCGGTGCTCTACATCATGGCCGTCGGTCAGGTGAAGGGCTTCGCGTTCACGTTGGGGCTGACCACGATCCTCGACGTCGTGGTGGTGTTCCTGGTGACCTGGCCGCTGGTGTACCTGGCGTCGAAGTCGCCCACGATGGCCAAACCCGCCTTCAACGGTCTTGGCGCGATCCAGCAGATAGCCCGCGAACGCCGAGCGGCCGAAACAGCGACGGGACGGAGGTAACTCACATGGCCAAGGACATCGCGGACGACACCGAGTCCACCGCCGTCGAGGCGCCCGATCTGGAAGCCACCGCCGCGCCCAAGCACGGCTTCTTCGTTCGCCTCTACACCGGCACCGGCGCGTTCGAGGTCATCGGCCGGCGCAAGATGTGGTACGCGATCAGTGGGTTGATCGTCGCGGTCTGCATCGCCAGCATCGCCATCAAGGGCTTCACCCTGGGCATCGACTTCGAGGGCGGCACCAAGGTCTCGATGCCGGTTGCCGGCAAGAACGGCGTCGTCACCACCCAGCAGGTGGAGGACGTCTACAGCAAGACGCTCGGCAAGGCGCCGGAGTCCGTCGTGTTGGTCGGCAACGGCGCGTCGGCGACCGTGCAGATCCGCTCGGAGGCGCTGAACAACACCGAGACCGACGAGTTGCGCACCGCGCTGTTCGATGCGTTCGGCCCCAAGGGTTCTGACGGCCAGGCCAGCAAGGACGTCATCAGCGACTCGGCGGTCTCGGAGACCTGGGGCGGCCAGATCACCAAGAAGGCGCTGTACGCGCTCGCGGTGTTCCTCGGGCTGGCCGCCATCTACATCACCATCCGCTACGAGCGCTACATGGCGATCTCGGCGCTGGCGACGCTGGTGTTCGACCTCGTCGTCACCGCGGGGGTGTACTCACTCGTCGGCTTCGAGGTGACGCCCGCAACGGTCATCGGTCTGCTCACGATTCTGGGCTTCTCGCTCTACGACACGGTCATCGTGTTCGACAAGGTCGAGGAGAACACGCACGGCTTCGAGCACACCACCCGAAGAACGTTCGCCGAACAGGCCAACCTCGCGGTCAACCAGACCTTCATGCGCTCGATCAACACCAGCCTCATCTCGGTGTTGCCGATCCTCGCGCTGATGGTCGTCGCGGTCTGGCTGCTGGGAGTCGGCACCCTGATGGACCTCGCGCTGGTGCAGCTGGTCGGCGTGATCGTCGGAACCTTCTCGTCGATCTTCTTCGCCACCCCGCTGCTCGTGTCGCTGCGTGAACGCACCGATCTGGTGCGGACCCACACCCGCCGAGTGCTCAACCGGCGCAAGCCGTCGGCGGCCGGTGCCAGCGCCAGCGAGGTCGTCACCGGGGGTGCCGTCAGCCTGGACAAGGCCGCCAGATCGGTCCCGGCCGAAGCCGCCATCGGCGGCACGCCGGCCGTCGGCAACAAGCCCTCGCCGGGTGCCCGGCCGAGCCGGCCGACGGGCAAACGCAGCACCCGCGGGCGATAGCGAGCCATGGCAGTCGGGCGCCGGCGCGCCGCCGCGGTGGCGGCGGCTGTCGTGGGAGTGATCGCGTCCAGTGTGCTGACGTCGTGTTCGGGAAGCCCGGCAGACCAGATCAACTATGCCGTCGACGGCATGCTGACCAGCTACAACACCAACACCGTCACCGGTGCTGCCTCGGCAGGCCCGCAGGCCTTCGCCAGGGTGCTGGCCGGGTTCAACTTCCACGGCCCTGACGGGCAGGTGCTGGCCGACCACGACTTCGGTTCGGTGTCGGTGGTCGGCCGTGACCCGCTGGTGCTGGATTACCAGATCTCGGACAAGGCCACCTATTCCGACGGCAAGCCGGTGACGTGTGACGACATGGTGCTGGCGTGGGCGGCGCAGTCCGGGCGGTTCCCGGCCTTCGACGCCGCGAGCCGGGCCGGCTACCTGGACATCGACGGCATCGACTGCCAGCCCGGCCAGAAGAAGGCCCGGGTGACCTATCTGCCGGGCCGCGCCGTCATCGACTACCAGCAGCTGTTCACCGCGACATCGATGATGCCGTCCCACGTGATCGGTGACGTGCTGGGCCTGGACGTCACCCGGGCCATCCAGAGCGGTGATTCCGCCGCCGTCGATCGCATCGCCCAGGCGTGGAACACGATCTGGGATCTCAAGCCCGGTGTGGACCTCAAGCGGTTCCCGTCGTCGGGTCCCTACAAGATCGATTCGGTGCTGCCCGAGGGTGCGGTGGTGCTGACCGCCAACGACCGCTGGTGGGGCGCCAAACCGATCACCAAGCGGATCACCGTGTGGCCGCGCGGCGTCGACGTGCAGGACCGGATCAACAACGGCACCTTCCAGGTGGTCGACGTCGCCACCGGATCGTCGGGCACCCTGACCACCCCCGACGGCTACGACCGTCACGAATTTCCCTCCGGCGGTATCGAGCAGCTCATCTTCGCCCCCGACGGCCCGCTGGCGGCGACACCGGCCCGGCGTGCGGTGGCACTGTGCACTCCGCGCGATCTGATCGCGCTGAACTCCGAAACCCCGATCTCCAATGTCCGGCTCAACCCCGCCAGCGATGACGCGTTCGGTGCGATCGAGGGCGTCGCGATCGCCGGCCAGTTCGGTCCGGCCAACCCCGATGCCGCCCGCGATGCGCTCGGCGGTCAGCCTCTGGTCGTACGCCTCGGCTATCAGGCGCCCAACCCCCGCCTGGCGGCCACCGTCGGTGCCATCACGAAATCTTGTGCCGCAGCAGGTATTACGATCGTCGACACGACCACGAACACCACGGGTCCGCAGACGCTGCGCGACGGCAAGATCGACGTCCTGCTGGCCAGCACCGGCGGCGCGGCGGGCAGCGGGTCGACGGGGTCGTCGGCGCTGGACGCCTACACGCTGTTCTCCGGCGACGGCAACAATCTGCCCCGCTACGTCAACCCGCAGATCGACGGCATCATCTCGGCGCTGGCGGTCACCGGCGATGCCAAGGAACAGGCCCGGCTGCTGAGCGACAGCTCGCCGATCCTGTGGGGCGACATGCCGACCCTGCCGCTGTACCGTCAGCAGCGCACGGTGCTGGCATCGAAGAAGATGTATGCCGTAGAAGGCAATCCGACCAAATGGGGCGCGGGCTGGAACATGGACCGATGGGTGTACGAGAAGTGAATGAATCCGTCGTCGATGTCATCAAGTCGCTGACCCGCGAGGTATCCGACTTCCCCGAACCCGGCATCCAGTTCAAGGACCTCACCCCGGTGCTCGCCGACCCCCACGGCCTGGCCGTGGTCACCGACGCGCTCGCCGAGATCGCCGACGGCGCCGACCTGGTGGCAGGCATCGACGCCCGCGGATTCCTGCTGGGTGGTGCGGTGGCCCATCGGCTGGGCATCGGCGTGCTGGCCATCCGCAAGGGCGGAAAACTGCCGCCGCCCGTGCACAGCCAGAGCTACACCCTCGAATACGGGACCGCGACACTCGAGATTCCCGCCGACGGGATCGATCTGGCCGGGCGGCGCGTCGTGATCATCGACGACGTGCTCGCGACCGGCGGCACACTGGCCGCGGCGGGTGCCTTGCTGGCCGCCAGCGGGGCAGAGGTGCCGGTGGCGGCCGTCGTGCTGGAACTGTCCGGACTCGGCGGCCGGGACAAGGTGTCCCCTCTGCAGGTGGCGAGCCTGCAAACCGTCTGACTCCGGTTAACGCTGCGGGTGGCCAGGTGGCGGCCCGGCAAATGGCTGATGGCGGTCTGACATTCACGTAGGCCCGCGCCGGGTACGTCCGCAATGCTTGCTGCGACAACATATTTGGCCTGTCGGGGGCCTGTCGTAGGAGGCATCCGTGCAATCAACAATTCTGGTTCCGCGGCTGGCCGCGGCGGCGTTCGCCATCGGAGTAGGGCTGGCGATCGGTAGCTGCGCGACGGCGTCGGCCGATTCGGGCGCGGCGGATTCGTCATCGACGGCGAGTACCGCTCGGACCGCGACGAAGGGGCCCGCCCGCGCGGCGACGAAGACGCCGACGGCCACGGCCACCAAGACCGGCACTGCCCGCGCGGCCCGGGTCTCGCCCGCGCCCGTCGCATCGGCGACCGCCGCCAGGAAGCTGCGCGGACCCTCACCGATCGCGATCGGCGTCGACGTGGTCGCCGCCAATCTCGCCACGATGCTCGGCTACACCCCGAAACCTGCCAACCTCGGGGGCATCGGCGCGATCCTGCCGCTGCGCACCGTGCTGCTCGACGCCGTGGACGCCTACCGGCGCGCAACGGACACCAATCCCGTCAACGGCGTTCCGGCGCTGCATCCCCGAGAGCTCTACCAATTCGTCACCGGTGAGGTGCTCGGCGATCTGATGCCCTCGGACCCCGACGGCAACAAGCTGACGTATCAGATCGCTCAGGGCCCTGCCAATGGCACGCTGACCATCAATGCCAACGGCACCTACTACTACAAGCCGAACGACGACTTCGCCGAATCCGGTGGCACCGACACCGCCATCGTCATCGCCGACGACGGGCAGCACGACCTTGCGGTGGTGCCGATCAACATCTCCGTCAAACCCACTCTCGGTGTGACCGAACGTTTCTGGTTCCGCAACTACACCCTGGCGCCGCTGAAGTTCAACGGCTACGCGGGCAGCACGGGCGATCTGGATTCCGGACCCGCCGTCGGCACGGTGATCCTGCCCGGCGGGGAGGCTCCCTGGGACGTGACCTGGTACCTGTTCAGCTCCGGTTCTGTCACAACGAATTTCGGCACCGTCGGATTCGGCTACACGCCTTCTGATTTCGGCTACGTCCCGGCAGGCTACGTCGGCACCACCTTCCAGATCGGATTCAAGACCAACTCGCGCGCCACCACCTGCAGTGCCGGCGGTAACGGCCAGTGCGACGTCCCCAACGACCGTCTCGCGATCGCGAAAGACAACGGCAACCCGACCATCACCCTCGGCGCCGACGACGCGGCCAAAATCGCCAAGGTGCTTCCGGGTATCTGCTACGACGGGTCGCAGGCGGGCTGCTCCTATGTGGCCAAGAGTCAGGTGGCCGGGTTCAGCCCGGTGCGCACGATCGGCACCCCGGTCACCAACACCACGTCAACGCCGACGACGTACACCGTCGCCCTGTCCGACACGGTCACCCAGTCCGACAATGTCGAGGTCAGCGTCAAGCTGTCCGGCGGCGTGCTGGCCAAGCTCGCGTCGCTGATCAACCTCGAGATCACAGCGAAGTACGGGCACACCTGGACCAACTCGAAGACCTTCACCCAAACGATGACGGTCCCCGTGGCCCCCGGCTACACCTCCTGGATCGAGGGTTCGGTGCCGGTGTGGAACGTGACCGGCGATTTCACGATCAAGATCGGAAACTCGACGTACCAGCTCAACGGGGCGACCTTCTCCACGCCCGACCCCAACGGTGTGGGGAGCTACGTCATCAAGACCAAGCCGATCGGCTCGACCGCCGACTGACCGGCCTCGCCACCCGGCCGCCCGCGGGGAGATATCCTCGAAGTCGGTCCGATGGCGAGGAGGTGACGGCGTGGTGGACGACAACGGTGCCGTGACCGCTGCGCCGCTGCCGGTCGGCGACATCCCGCCCGCCGAGCCCCGGGCCGAGACCCCGAAGGCCACCAGCAGCGCGTCGCGGCGAGTGCGCGCCCGGCTTGCGCGGCGGATGACCTCGCAGCGCAGCACCGTCAACCCGGTTCTCGAGCCGCTGGTGGCGGTGCACCGCGAGATCTACCCCAAGGCGGATCTGGCGCTCCTGCAGCGCGCCTACGAGGTGGCCGAGGCCAAGCACGCCGATCAGCTGCGCCGCTCCGGTGACCCCTACATCACCCATCCGCTGGCCGTCGCCAACATCCTCGCCGAGCTCGGCATGGATACCACCGCACTGGTGGCCGCTCTGCTGCACGACACCGTCGAGGACACCGGCTACGCCATGGAGACACTGACCGCCGACTTCGGCGAAGAGGTGGCCCACCTGGTCGACGGTGTCACCAAACTGGACAAGGTGGCGCTGGGCACCGCGGCCGAGGGCGAGACCATCCGTAAGATGATCATCGCGATGGCCCGCGATCCGCGCGTGCTCGTCATCAAGGTCGCCGACCGGCTGCACAACATGCGCACCATGCGGTTCCTGCCGCCGGAGAAACAGGCCCGCAAGGCTCGCGAGACGCTGGAAGTGATTGCCCCGCTTGCTCATCGGCTCGGTATGGCCACCGTCAAGTGGGAACTGGAGGATCTGTCCTTCGCGATCCTGCATCCCAAGCGCTACGAGGAGATCGTGCGGCTGGTCGCCGACCGGGCGCCGTCGCGGGACACCTATCTGGCCAAGGTCCGTGCCGAGATCACCTCCGCGCTGTCGGGAATGAAGATCAGCGCGACAGTCGAGGGCAGGCCCAAGCACTACTGGTCGATCTATCAGAAGATGATCATCAAAGGCCGCGACTTCGACGACATCCACGACCTGGTGGGTGTGCGCATCTTGTGCGACGAGATCCGCGACTGCTATGCGGCTGTGGGAGTTGTGCATTCGCTGTGGCAGCCGATGCCGGGCCGGTTCAAGGACTACATCGCCCAGCCCCGGTTCGGGGTGTACCAGTCGTTGCACACCACTGTCGTCGGGCCGGAGGGCAAGCCGCTGGAGGTGCAGATCCGCACCCGCGATATGCACGACACCGCGGAGTTCGGCATCGCGGCGCACTGGCGATACAAAGAAACCAAGGGCCGCAACGGTTTACCCGCCGGCTATACGGCCGCCGAAATCGACGACATGGCTTGGATGCGCCAGCTGCTCGACTGGCAGCGGGAAGCCGCGGACCCCGGCGAGTTCCTGGAGTCGCTGCGTTACGACCTTGCCGTACAAGAGATCTTCGTGTTCACCCCGAAGGGGGACGTGATCACGCTGCCGACCGGGTCGACGCCGGTGGACTTCGCCTACGCGGTGCATACCGAGGTCGGTCACCGCTGCATCGGCGCACGGGTCAACGGCCGTCTGGTGGCGCTGGAACGCAAGCTCGAAAACGGGGAAGTGGTGGAGGTTTTCACCTCCAAGGCGCCCAACGCCGGCCCGTCGCGCGACTGGCAGGGCTTCGTGGTCTCACCGCGCGCCAAGGCCAAGATCCGGCAGTGGTTCGCCAAGGAGCGCCGCGAAGAAGCGCTGGAGGCCGGTAAGGATTCCATCGCCCGCGAGGTTCGACGCGGCGGGCTGCCCTTGCAGAAACTGGTCAACGCCGAGGCGATGGGCGCGCTTGCCCAGGAGCTGCGTTACGCCGACGTCTCGTCGCTCTACACCGCGGTCGGCGAAGGTCATGTCTCGCCCCGGCACGTCGTGCAGCGGCTACTGGCCCAGCTCGGCGGTGCCGAGAGCGCCGAAGATGAACTGGCCGAACGCTCTACGCCGGCGACCATGCCGGTGCGTCAGCGCAGCACCGACGACACCGGAGTCGCCGTCCCCGGCGCGCCCGGGGTGCTCACCAAACTCGCCAAGTGCTGCACGCCGGTGCCCGGCGACAACATCATGGGCTTCGTCACCCGCGGCGGCGGGGTGAGTGTGCACCGCACCGACTGCACCAACGCCGCGTCGCTGCAACAGCAGGCCGAACGGATCATCGAGGTGAACTGGGCGCCGTCGCCGACGTCGGTGTTCCTGGTGGCCATCCAGGTCGAGGCTCTCGACCGGCACCGGCTGCTCTCCGACGTCACGCGGGTACTGGCCGATGAGCGGGTCAACATCCTGTCCGCCTCGGTGACCACCTCCAATGACCGAGTTGCCATCAGCCGCTTCACCTTCGAGATGGGTGATCCCAAACATCTGGGCCACGTGCTCAACGCGGTCCGCAATATCGAGGGTGTCTACGACGTCTACCGGGTGACCAGCGCGGCCTGAGGTTCACGGTCCGCCGTTGATGTACCACGCAAGACAGCCCGGATGGTGCCGGCACGCGATGATCGCCCCGGCATCCGGTGCGGCACCGCGAACCCTCGGCTGCGTGCGCGGCAGGCTGCAACTCTGCAGGTAGGGATTCCAGGGGATCACCCCGTCGTAGCAGCCCTGTGCAACGGAGCCGGACCGTTCGGCACTCGTCACGACAGCGGGCGCGATGAGGATGGTGATCGCCGCCAGTATGCCGAGAACGACATGGACGTTTCGCTGCAGGCCAGTACACATAACACGTTGTTGAACGCCTCTGCGCCGCAGATTATTTCATTGAAATCGACGGAATATCCAATGGGCGCAACGCTCTTGTTCGTAGTGGCCAAGACGCCTCTTGGAAAGAGATTCGCTATGAACAGATTTCACGTGTTATCAGCCACTATCGGGGCCGGCGCCCTGGTCTCGCTGGGTGTGTTCGCCGCGGTGGCGGCCAACCCGCAGGCCGACGGTGGCACATTCGTCAGTTCGGAGATGTCCACCGGAGTGACCGTTACCCAGTCTCCGGGCCCGGCCAAGGCCGACCTTCCGGTGGCGGTACCCGCCATCAAGGGGCCGGCACCGCTGCCGACCGAAGAGCAGGGCCTGCCCGGCTGACGGGCGCAGGCTCAGTTGAGCCGGATCGACTTGATCGTCACCGGCTTGGCCGGCTTCCCGTCGTCGGCACCATCGGCGATGCCCGTCGCCGCGATGCCGTCGACGATCCCGAAACCGGTCTTGTCGACCTGGCCGAACGCCGTATACGTCGGCGGCAGCATCGAATCGCGATAGACGATGAAGAACTGGCTGCCGTTGGTGTCGGGGCCGGAGTTCGCCATCGCCAGCGTGCCGCGCGGATACTTCACGGCTTGCTTGAGGGCCGGATCGAACGGGCGGTACTGGTTGGTCGGGTACTCGTTGGCGAACCGGTAGCCCGGCCCGCCGCTGCCCTGACCGGTCGGGTCACCGCACTGCACCACCGACAAGGACGATGCGTCGGTGAGCCGGTGGCACGGGGTGTCGTCGAAGTAGTTCTGCTGGACCAGACTCTCGAAGCTCTTGACCGTGCATGGCGCCTTCGCGTTGTCCAGGTGCAGCACGATCGGCCCGGAGTTGGTGACCACCGTCGCGTCGACGGTCGCCGGAGTGGTCGGCGCCTTGCCGGGGGCCGGCGGCTTGACGGGCTTGGAGGCCGGTGTCGCCGTTGCGGGGTACTGGCAGTTCGCGCCGAGGGTGGCCGGCGGGTTGAACGGCGGCAGCTGGTCGCTGCCGGGTGCCGCGGTGGTGGTCCGCCGCGGAATGCCCGCGCCGCCGGTGCGTTCCAGCTCGCGCGCCATCCACGCGAAGAACGCGATGCTGGCGACCACGACGACGATGCTCAGGACAGTCACCAGATAGCTGACCACCAGCCCGGCGATCGCCAGACCGCGGCCCTCCTCGCCGGACTTCTTGATCTGGGACAGCGAGATGTGGCCGAACACGATGCCCAGCGGTGCGAACAGGAACGCACAGATCAGCGACGCGATCGCCATCCCATTGGTCGGCTGCGGCGCGGGATAGGGATACGGCCCGTACGGCGCACCGTAAGGCGGCGGTGGTGGCGGGTAGTACGGCGGCGGCTGGCTCATCGCCGGCTAGTCCAGCAGGACCGACTTGAGGGTCACCGGGGTCGCCGGCTTGCCGTCCTGGCCGCCGCCCGCCACACCTGCGGCTGCGATCTTGTCCAGGGTGGCCAGTCCGGTCGCGTCGATCGTCCCGAACGCGGTGTAGTTCGGCGGCAGCTGCGAGTCCTTGTAGACCAGGAAGAACTGGCTGCCATTCGTGTTGGGGCCGGCGTTGGCCATGGCCAGGGTGCCGCGCGGGTATGTCACCGGCTGTTGCAGCGCGGGGTCACCCTGCGGGTACTGGTCGGTGGGGTACTCGTTGGCGAACTGATAGCCCGGTCCACCGGTTCCGCTGCCGGTCGGATCGCCGCACTGCAGCACCGACAGCGACGGCGACGTCGTCAACCGGTGGCAGGGCGTGTTGTCGAAGAAGCCCTTCTGGGCCAGGCTGGCGAAGCTGTTGACCGTGCACGGTGCCTTGGCGTTGTCGAGGACCAGGCCGAGGTTGCCGCGGTCGGTAGTGCTCATGCTGACGCTGACGGTCGCCGGAGTGGTCGGCACCTTGCCGCTGTGCGGCGGGTCGACCTTCTTGCTGGCCGGCTCGGGCGACGCCGGGTACTGGCAGTTGGCACCCAGGTTCGCGCTGGGCTTGAACGCGGGCAGGCCGCCGGCGGGCGGGGGAGCGTCGGTGGGTGCACCGGGATCAGCCGGGGCGCTGCTCGGCGCCGAGGTGGAGGCGGACGCGGTGTCCTTCTTGTCGTTGTTGGTCAGGACGAACGTGGCGACCAGGGCCGCGGCCACGATGATGGCCACCACGCCGCCGATCACGACGAACAGCTGACGACGCTTCTCCTGTTGGGCGCGACGCTCCAGCTGTCGCTCGAGCTTGCGCTTGGCCGTGGCACGTCGCTGTTCGTTGGTGGGCACCGGGGTGGTCCTCCGTTGGAGTCGGTTGAGACTGACGCCCCACTCTACGTGCGGTTGCTTGGACGCCCGCGGGACGGATTACCAGTAGGGGCGCAGTGGCAGGCCCTGCGGCGGCGCGTCGGCCGACGCACTCCCGCGGACCAGGTTGAACGTGAGGTTCAGCCGATGAGTCGTGTTATCCGTCGAGAAGCGGTCGGCCTGCGGTGTGAGATCCGGTTCGTCGTGGGCGGCCGCCGCGTGCGTGCAGGCCATCACCGCCGACCACACCGTCACGGCTCTGGCGATCTTGGGATCGTCGTGGCCTACTCCGCGTTGGTCGGCAAGGCCGCACCCGAGCACCTGCTTGCGGCGAACCGAGACAGCTTGCGCCACAGACGGATTGGCCGCGATGACCCGGCCCATGCGCTGCATACGATGTAGTGGCACCGGTCCGTCGCCGGCGACGACCCGGGCCACGGTGTTCTGGTGCGCGGTTCGCAGCCCTTCGACCAGGTCTTCTGATTCCGGCGAGGCGGCGAGGTCGGCGAGGATGGCGCCGAAGAGATCGTCGACGACGGCGAAGACGAAAGACTCTTTGTCCGGGAACGAGGCGGCGAGCGCATCGGGAGCAACGTCGAGTTCGGCCGCGATATCGGCCAGGGTCGTCGGGTAGAAACCGTGCACGACGAACAGTTCCAGTGCGGTGTCCACGATCGCGTCGCGGTCTACTTCGGTCATTGCCTGGCCCGATTCTCCTT
Source organism: Mycobacterium sp. BK086 (assembly GCA_004362315.1). Taxonomy (GTDB): domain Bacteria; phylum Actinomycetota; class Actinomycetes; order Mycobacteriales; family Mycobacteriaceae; genus Mycobacterium. The sequence continues at coordinate 454,671 of SNWL01000003.1, read as the reverse complement.
CGGCGAGGTGGCCCGTGTTCCGTCTAAATTATTTAAGACGTCAATTATCTCGCGCGCGGCGGGTTTGGGCCGGATACCTGCGAGCGGGCTGGATACGGGATGGGAAACTGGACGATGTGCTGCTCACCGGGTTCCCGGCAGGCATGTTGGCATGCAACTGCTACGTGCTGGCCCCACGCGCCGGGGCCGACGCCATCGTCGTCGACCCGGGCCAGCGTGCTTTTGCCAACCTGCGGCGCATTCTCGACGAGAACCGGCTGACCCCGGCCGCCGTGCTGCTCACCCACGGGCACATCGACCACATGTGGTCGGCGCAGAAGGTGGGCGACACGTTCGGCTGCCCGGTGTTCATCCACCCCGAGGACCGGTTCATGCTCGCCGACCCGATCCGCGGCTTCGGGCCCCGGCTCGGGCAGATCGCGTTCGGGGCGCTGTTCCGCGAGCCGAAGCAGGTCGTGGAACTCGACCGGGACGGGGACAAACTCGAGCTCGGGGGCATCACGGTGACCGTCGATCACACCCCCGGCCACACCAGGGGATCGGTGGTGTTCCGGGTGGATCTCGGCGACCAGCTGGCGTTCACCGGGGACACGTTGTTCAAACAGTCGGTGGGGCGTACCGACCTGCCCGGCGGCAGCGGGAGGGACCTGCTGGGCTCGATCGTCGAAAAACTACTGGTGCTCGATGACGACACCCTGGTATTACCGGGGCACGGTGAATCCACCACCATTGGTCTCGAACGCCGTACCAACCCATTCCTCGAAGGTCTGACTCAGTGAGTGAATTCCAGGCACCCAAGGGTGTTCCCGACTATCTGCCGCCGGAGTCGGCAGAGTTCGTCGCGGTCCGTGACGGCCTGCTGCGGACGGCCAGGCTGGCCGGCTACGGCGACGTCGAGCTGCCCATCTTCGAGGACACCGGGCTGTACGCCCGCGGCGTCGGTGAATCCACCGACGTGGTGTCCAAGGAGATGTACACCTTCGCCGACCGCGGTGATCGTTCGGTGACGCTGCGGCCCGAGGGCACCGCCGGCGTGATGCGCGCGGTCATCGAACACGGGCTGGACCGTGGTGCGCTGCCGGTCAAGCTCTGCTACGCCGGCCCGTTCTTCCGCTACGAGCGCCCGCAGGCCGGGCGCTACCGGCAGCTGCAGCAGGTCGGAGTCGAAGCCATCGGCGTCGACGACCCGGCGCTGGACGCCGAGGTGATCGCGATCGCCGACGCGGGCTACCGCTCGCTCGGGCTGGACGGTTTCCGCCTCGAGATCACCTCACTGGGCGACGATTCCTGCCGTCCCCAGTACCGGGAGCTGCTGCAGGACTTCCTGTTCAAGCTGGACCTGGATGACGACACAAAGCGCCGTGCCGAGATCAACCCGCTGCGGGTGCTCGACGACAAGCGCCCGCACATGCGCGAGATGACCGCCGACGCACCGGTGATGCTCGATCACCTCTCCGATGTCGCCAAGCAGCACTTCGAGACCGTGCTCGCGCACCTCGACGCGCTGAAGGTTCCGTACGTGATCAACCCGCGGATGGTGCGCGGGCTGGACTACTACACCAAGACCACGTTCGAGTTCGTGCACTCTCGCCTCGGGGCGCAGTCCGGGATCGGTGGCGGTGGCCGCTACGACGGGTTGATGCGTCAGCTCGGCGGCCAGGACCTGTCGGGTATCGGCTTCGGCCTCGGTGTTGACCGCACCGTGCTGGCACTGCGGGCGGAGGGCAAGACCGCCGGAAACCCGAGCCGCTGCGACGTGTTCGGGGTGCCGCTGGGTGAGCAGGCCAAATTGATGCTCGCGACACTGGCGGCGGGGCTGCGCGCCGACGGCGTGCGGGTCGATCTGGCCTACGGCGACCGGGGCATGAAGGGTGCGATGAAGGCCGCCGATCGCTCGGGCGCACGGATCGCCCTGGTGGCGGGCGACCGCGACATCGAGGCCGGCACCGTTGGGGTCAAGGACCTCGCGACCGGCACACAGGTCGACGTTCCGGTCGATGCGGTTATCACAGAAGTGAAAACGCGGCTGGCCTAAAAAGGCCAGCCGCGTTTCGCATTGTTCAGTTGGCTATCAGCCAGCCGGGCAAAGATCGGTCTTCGCGAAATTGATCGCGGCGTCCGCCTGAGCGTGGCTGATCTGGCCGGAGTTGGTGAAGTACGTCTGCGACAGCTGGTTGGGGTCTGCGCCACCCGCGAGGGCCTGGCAGATGGTGTGGCCGTCGGCGATCAAAGCTGCCTGGTCACCGGCGATTCCGGCGCTGGTCAGATCCTTGATGTAGTCAGCCTCGGCGTTGGTGATCGCCCACGCTGCGGGCGCGCCGACGAGCGCGATGGCCCCGGCGGCAGCAGCCGCCGTCAACAAACCTTTGATCATTGTTCTTGTCCCTTGTGGTGTGCATTGGAGTTACTGCTGCGGCAGAAGTTACTAGGTTTTCAGCAGATGCGCAGGGAAAGCCCAAAGTTCGAGGGCGCGCCAATCACGCGCCGATAAACCGGGCCTTTTGGGACATGAATTCAAGTTGTGGGCCGTGCTCCCTCATTTAACCAATTCTCAAGGGATTCTTGGTGGACCCTTGGGCTTTTCGGGAACCGTGTCGTTCCCGCGGCCCGTTTGACAACTATGAACACCGCGGCCGGTACTGAGCTCATCGAGAGTTACCTGCGCACTCGGCAGGTCCGGTGCTTCCGCGGACACCACGACGACGAGTACTTCTTCCTCGTCAGCGCCTACCACGGTCGCCTACACGTCCACCTGCAGCCGTGCGGGCCCGACGGGGCGGCGGTGCGGATCAGCATCTCTGCCGAGCGGTACTACCCGGCCGCGCACCGCGCGCGGGTCGCCGACTTCGTCGACCAGTGGAACGACGCCGACCCGCAGGTGACCGCCGCAGTCTTCGAGTCCTCGGATCCGCGTCTCGTCGGGGTACTGGCCGAGCGGCGCTACCGATCGGGTGGTGCCGAGTTCGGCACCTTCGTCGATCAGGCCGTCCAGTCGGCGATCGACCTGTTCGGCCGGCTCAGGGCGTTGGTGGCGTCCCCGTCGGACTCCACGCATCTGCTCGACGCGGGCTAAGGAGAGCCGACGGTCTTGGCCCGGCGCTGGAAGTCGTCGAAGGCTTCCTGGCCGCGTAGCGGGTTGGCGGCGTCGACCACGCAGAAGTCGAGCCCTGCCGGGTCGCGCATGATGACCCAGCGGCCGGGATGTGTGGCGAACGAGTCGTCGACCATGGTTGCGCCCAGCGCGAGCAGCCGGGTGATCTCGGCGTCGAGATCATCGGTGTGGATGTCGAAATGCACTCCCGCGCGCGATGATCCGACATCCTGGACGACGATCCGATTGTCCGGCGACGCGTCGTGGAGGTAGGTGTATTCGTCGACACCGGTCGGCACGACGGTGGCGCCGAGCGCGTGCTCCCAGAAGGAGACGGTGTCGTCTTTCGCTGCCGACGGAACGTCGATGATGAAGGTTTTCAACAGATTACGGTGCATGCGGTTCAGCCTTGTCAGGATCGAAGGTACGACGGATCGGTACGGTCACGCGCCGCGACGAGGTTGTTACCACTGTCGGCGAACGGGATCGGCATGGTAGGCAGCATGCCGGACCATTCGATGACATTGTCACGCAGCATGATTCGCCACTCGCCATCACGGCGTTCAAGCCGGTCGAGGTAGCGGCCGCCGGCCAGCCAGTTGCTGTCGTCGCGGTTGCGCGCGGCGAACAGGTAATAGGTCTCACTGTGTGCGACGTCGCCGTCGATCTCACAGCTGTGGTTCAGCAGATAGTGGTGTGTCGCGATCTGACCGTCCTCGTGCATGCCGTGCGCCCATTGGTACAGGTCATCGGGTCCGCCGGTGAAGTCGCCGGCGGCGATCACGGCGGTGGGGTGAAAGGCTGAGACGAAGAGTTCCCGGTCGAAGCGGTCCATGCCGCGGCTGAACCGGGTCAGGCAGTCGGTGATGTCCTGGCGGTCGAGCACGGTGCGTAGCCGCTGATCAATGTCGGTCATGAGACTCCTGTGCGAGGGGACCCCAGATGGGCGATCCGCGTTCTGACCGCAGCGACGGGATGATGCGGCCGTCGATATCGGTGATGCCGTAGCGCGCGGCGAGTTCGGCGGTGATGAACGTGCCGCCCGACAGGTCCATGAGATCGGGATCGGTGGCCAGGGCCGCGATCACCCGGCCGGGAAACTCGGGGGAGCTGCCGGCGCTCGGCATGGTGACCGGGGACCTGGTCATCTCGGGCCGTGCGGCGAGGTTGCGGTGCGCGCGTTCGGTCATCGTCAGTCCCTGCCACAGGGACACCGAGGCGACCTGGTGCGGCGCGAGTTCGATCGCCATATCACGGGCCATGCGGTCGACGGCGGTCTTGCAGAGTCCGAAGACAACGCCGTAGGTGTAGGTGGCGCCGGTATAGCCGGAGGTGGCGACGATCAGGCCGGAGCCCTGTCCGACCATGATCTCGGCGGCGTGGCGGGCGGCCACGAAACTGGAGCGCACGCCGACGTCGACCATCGCCCAATCCGAAAGCGGCTTCTCCCAGAAGGGTTCGGGGTCGGTCAGATTCTCCGGCAGGGCGAACGCATTGTTGACGAGAATATCGAGCCTGCCCTGCTCGGCGCGGACCCGGCTGAACAGTGCGGCCACCTGTGCGTCGTCGGAATGGTCGACGGGGACCGCGATCCCGGTGCCGCCGCGCCGGGTGACCTCGACCGCGGCCTCGGTGACGGTGCCCGGAAGATCGTGCTGGCCCGCGGCGGTCGTGCGGCCGGTGAGGTACACGACGGCGCCATGATCGCCGAGTGCCAGCGCGATGCCCTTCCCGATGCCGCGGCTGGCCCCGGTGACGACGGCGACCGCCCCGGCAAGCGACGTCACGCTGTCTCCTCGCCGAGCAGTGCTCCGCTCGGGTCGCCGACGGCGCGCCCCGTGTAGCGACCGGCGTCCAACGGCATGCCCATGAGCCCGGCCGACCAGTCGACGGCCTCGCCCATGTCGCGGTACCAGTCGTAGAGCATGGTGCGGCGCGCGATCCGCCAGTGGCCGCCGACCTTGTCCAGCCAGTCCAGATAGCGGCCGCCGATCATCGTGTCGCGGTCCTCTGGTGTGGCGCGAATCCGGTGATAGGCGAGAACGTGGGTTTCGGCCAGAGCGGTATCCGAATGCAACTGGATCAGGCTCTGCCCCAGCACATGCTGGGTGACCACGACGTCGACAGAACCGGGGACCACCCAGGCCAGGTAGTCGTCGACGGATCCGGCGAAGATGCCGTAATCCACGGTCGCGGTGGGCCAGAACGCGCCGTCGATCAGGGCCGCGTCGCGCCGGTCCTCACCGCGGGCCAACCGCGCGAGGCACTGCCGGATCGACTCCCGGTCGAGCATTTCCCCGATCGCATGGGTATCCGGGTTCAGGGTTGCACCTCCATCGAATCTGACTGTCCCGCAATCAAACAGATTTACTAGCTGATCGTAAAGTAATGTAACTCCGCGTGAAATGCACGGTTTTGTGAATACCTTTCCGCTCGGCAAGTACAGTGGCCGGGTGACCGCGGAAGCGCCCTTGGCCGATGACACCGGCTGGACCCCGACCACCCGGCGGCGGATGCTGGACACCGCGATCGACCTGTTCAACCGGTACAGCTTCGCCGGCACGTCGTTGCAGTTGATCGCCGACGAGCTGGGCCTGACCAAAGCGGCGATCTACTACCACTTCCGGACCCGGGAGCAACTCCTGCTCGCCCTGATGAAGCCCATCCTCACCGAGATCGCCCAGGTGGTCGATGCTGCCGAGCGCAAGCGCGGCGCGCGCGCCAAGACCGAAGCGATGCTGGCCGGCTATGCCGGAGTGGTGGCGGCCCATCGGACGCTGGCCGCGGTCACCACGTTCGACCCCAGTGTTCGCGACGTTTTGCGCAACCAGCCCGAATGGTCAGCCGTCATCGACCGTCAGCTCGCGCTGCTGACCGACCGGAGCTGCCCGGCGGGCGCCATCAACGCGGCGGTGGCCCTGACCGGACTGGCAGGCGGTGCCGCGACGGCGCCACCCGACATCGACGACGACACCCTGCGCGCACGGCTGCTCGAGGCCGGCCGGCGGATCTTGAGCCTGCAGAGCTAGTTTCAGCGCACCCCTCGCCTGCGGGTGAACACCCAGATCAGCCCGACCGCCGTCGCCACGATGATCACGATCACCGCGACGCCCAGCGTCACCAGAAGATTTCCGCCGTCGTCGCTGTCGGAACCATGGTGGATCACCCGTTGATAGGGGTCATCGGTGGACGCCGGGGCGAAGGTGAAATCCGTTGTGATGGACGACGGTTGGATGATTGTCGTCGAAATCCTGGTCAAGTAGGGATTTTTGGCGCTCAGCTCGGTCAGTGTCTGGTCGCTGGTGCGGCCCTGGATCGAGCCGGCGTAGTCGACGGCGACGTCCTGGTGGGTAGCGTCGGCGTCGGTTCGTTGCATCCGGTGCTGTGCCAGGGTGTAGACCACCACCCGCTGAGTATCGTTGGCGGCGGCTGACATTCGCATGGGGTACACCAGCTTGTCGGAGGTGAAGTCCAGCCGGACCGGGTCCAGCTGACCACTGAGCGGCCGTTCCCCGGTCAGTCGCATCGCCACGAACGACCAGCCCTGTGTGAGATAGGGGTCGAGCTGGGCGGTGACCTCCGGGCGCATCGTATAACCGTGTCCATCCAGCCACTGACGCACGCCGGTGAGATCGCCACCGGTCAAGGTGGTCGCCTCGATGGGGCCGAGTTGCACCTGCGCGACGACGGTCGGGCCCCCGGCGGGGACGGCGCCGGCCTCATCGAGCCCGCTTCCTGCGGTCCGGCTGGGCTCGATCCGTGGAGCGGTGAGCCGCTCGAGTTCGGCGAACAGGCGGGGGTTGGCCGAGGTGGCGGTGGCCGGCGTCGGAGTCGGCACGATCAGCGCCGCGTTGTCGGCCACCGAGTGCAAGTCCAGGCGCATGACGATGGTCTCGTTGGTGCCGTCGATGGCGACCAGGCTCTGTTCCCCGGTCACCCGGGCGTCGAGGTCGGGGCTCACGATGCCACCGCAGGCGCATGCACCCGCGGTCGAAACGGGGCTCGCGACGAGCATTCCGGCGGCCAGAAGGGCCGCGGTGACGACATGCGTTGTACGCATGCCAGCCATGATGCCTGGCTCAGTCGTGCCGCGTGCCGAAAGTCATGCGACTGAGCATCCGGTCGCGCAGCGTGAGAGTGTGCAACAACACCGCCGACACGTGCGCGGCGATCGCCGCTACGAGCAGATACGCGAGTACCGAGTGCGCCTGGCGCAGCACGAAGAACAGATCGGCGTCGAACGGCGCGATCCGCGGCAGCGCAACCGAGCCGAACACCACGACGGGGCGACCGGCCGCGGACACCATCGCCCACCCGATCAGCGGCTGCGCCAACATCAGTGCGTACAGGCCGATTTCGGAACCGACGACCAATAGATGCTCGACCGAGCCGACGGTGTCCGGCAATCGCGGTGTGCGGTGCGTGAAGCGGTTGGCCGCGCGCACCACCACAATCAGCAGGATCAGCACCCCCAGCGTCATGTGCACACCGACCAGCGCGCCGTAGCCGCCCAGCGAGTTCACCATCACGAACCCGATGAACAGCGCGCTGAACACCAGGGCGGCGGTGAGCCAGTGCAGAATTCGGGTGCGGACCGGGTAGCGGTCGATCTCGGTCACGGGCCGACCTCTGACACCTGAACCGCCGGTGGCGACTTCGGTTCGCCCGTGCGCTGCCGATATGACGCCGCATAGATGTCGGATCTCGCCGAAAGCAACGGGTCGTCGGACGGTTCGATGCCGTCGGGCAGCACCAGGGGATCGAAGTTGACGTCGCGGGCATTGCCGGGCGCCTCGGTCGCCGCCGCGGTCAGCGTGAGCAGCCCGACATCGATGCTCTGGCGGTCGTCGGGCCAGGGGAGTGTGGCATCGGTCAACGGGTCGCCGGGCTGCGCGATGGTGACCAGCAGATGCCAGCGCAGCGGCCCGCCACGCAGCTGGCGGATCAACGCGTCGAACAGGCCGTTGGCATTCCCGGAGCGCGGGGCCGGGGCGCTGTTCTGCTGCGGCACGAGTGACCATCGCACCGGGGTGCGGACGCCGGCCTCGTTCACGAAATAGAAGGCGTTGAGGCTGCGGAACGTGCTGTCGCCGAACCCCTTACCCGGTGGGTGCTTCTTGATGATGTCCATAGCGGCGGCGGTCTCCGGGTGGGCGGCCAGGAAGGCCTTCGTCGCGGCAGGATCGGGCTGGCCGGTCCCCGGCACGATCTTGGACGCGAGCAACCGGTCGTAGAACCCGCGCGGTGAATTATCCGGGAACACCGGAAGATTCAGCATCGCCGTCCGCCACTGGTCGCGGCCGGGAAACCCGATCGCCAGTCCCAGGCCTCGGGGTGCGCCGGGGGCGTCGGTCACGTGGGCATCGCCGCCGGACAGCGAGAACCGGCCGACGACGGGAACCTGCCCCGGCCGGAACAGAGCGGCACGGCTGAGGTCCGCGGCGTTGCCGTTGCTCTCGAAGTAGCCGCTGACGGCCAGGCCCTTGGCGTGGTTCTTGCGGAAGCCGAGCTGCGGACCGTTGACGGTCCGGAATCCGTTCAGGAACGTCGTGCGGGAGCTGTCCGACCCGATCCACTTGTTGGCGTAGGCCACGGCTCCCAGATCGACGGCGAGAAAGGCGCCGACCGCGCCCAGCCCGACCAGAACCGACCGGCGGTTGACGGCGGCGTTCACTCCCCAGCGCGGACGGTTGGTCACCTATGTGGGGACGCGCTGCCGGCGGATTTTGTTCACTGTCGTGACACACGTCACGCGGCAAGTCTAGATGGCGGTGGCAGCCCTCAGTACGGAGTCGAGGTCGCCGAGGCCGCCAGTGAACGGGTTGCCCCGCAGCAGCACGAAGGAACCCGCAGGTGTCTGCGCCACCAGCGTGGGTGAACTGGAGCCGATCTGCATCCGGCGGTGGATGGTGACGGCATCGAGTGTGGCCACCACGGTTCCGTTCCCGTCGCGCAAGACCCGCGCGGCGCGGTCGAACACCGCCACCGGGCGGTAGTCGCTGACCGGGATCGCTCGGGTGCCCCGGATGTGCCGCACCGCCACGGCGGTGATCGCCGCACTCGCCACCCCGACGGCGAGGAACGCCAGACCCAGCCACACGGGCGTGATCGCGGCCAGGCTGACCGCACCGAATCCGCCGAAGACCAGCGCGACGACACCGGCAACGAACGCGAGCACGGCGCGCGGGCCGTTACCCCGGTCGATGACGAGAACCAGGGGGCCGTCCTCGGCGATCACCAGACCGCCGACCTCACGCAGGATGCGGGGCATCCGGTGAGTCTAGATAGCCACTAGATGGCCATCGCGGCCCGCACGTCGGCCTCCGACGCCGACCCGCCCGTCCCGCTGGAGGTCACCCGGCCGGCCTCCAGGATGTAGTACTGCTGAGCGGATTCGAGTGCGAAGCCGATGTGCTGTTCGACCAGCAGCACGCCGAGGTCACCCCGGCGGGTCAGCGCGGTGATCGCCGCTTCGATCTCGGCGACCACCGATGGCTGGATGCCTTCTGTCGGCTCGTCGAGGATCAGGATCTTCGGGCTGGTGATCAGTGCCCGCGCAATGGCCAGCTGCTGACGCTGGCCACCGGAGAGCAGACCGGCTCGGCGCGTGAGCAATTCCTTGAGGGCGGGGAACAGGTCGAGCTGTTCGTCGATCAGCTGCTTGCCTCCTCTGCGGCCATCGGCCACGACCTGAAGGTTCTCGGCGGTGGTCAGCTGACCGAACGACTGCTGGCCCTGCGGCACATAGGCCAGCCCGCGCTTCACCCGGGCGCTGGGCCGCAGCTTCGTCACATCGTCACCGTGCAGCAAGACCTTGCCTGCGCTGCATTTCAGCAGGCCGACCGCCGCACGCAGCAGCGTCGTCTTGCCCGCACCGTTGTGCCCCATGACCGCGGCGACTCCGTCGGAGGGCACCTCGATGCTGACGCCGTGGATGACCTGTGATCGTCCGTATCCGGTACGGACGTCGACCAATTCGAGCATCAGGCAGTCTCCTCGATCAGTTCGTCCGGAATGCCGTCGGTGCCCGCCGCCGCGGTGCCCAGGTAGACCTCCTGCACCTTCGGGTTGGCCTGCACCTCGGCGACCGAACCCTCGGCGATCACCTGGCCGCGGGCCAGCACCGTCACCGAGGTGGCGAAGGCCCGCATGAAATCCATGTCGTGCTCGACGACGACGACGGTGCGCGAGGAACCGATGCGGCGCAACAGGTTTCCGGTCTCCTCACGTTCCTCGCCGCTCATCCCGGCGACCGGTTCGTCGAGCAGCAGCACATCGGCGTTCTGCACAAGCAGCATGCCGATTTCCAGCCACTGCTTCTGGCCGTGGGCCAGAACGCCGGCCGGACGATCCGCCAGGTCGGACAGCCCAATCGTCTCGAGCGCTTCCTCGATGGCGGGCAATACCGCCTTGCGCCTACGCAGCAGGGTCAGCCACGACCGGCCCGCCCCCGCGGCGATGTCGAGGTTCTGCAGCACGCTCAGTTGCTCGAAAACGCTTGCGGTCTGGAAGGTTCGGCCGACCCCGAGCCGGGCGATCTGGTGGACCTTCTTGCCCAGCAGATCGACACCCGATTTGTCGACCGATCCGGTGGCGGGCACCAGACCGGTGATCGCGTCGATGACGGTGGTCTTACCGGCGCCGTTGGGGCCGATCAGAAATCGCAGGTCGCCCTGGAACAGCGTGAGGTCGACTTCGTTGACCGCCTTGAACCCGTCGAAATCGACGGTGAGACCGCGGACTTCGAGATACTGCGTGCCCATGCCGACATTGCCGCCGGCTACCGGTTCCGCGACTTCGGTCATTGCGCAGCTCCCACCGGTTCGGATTCGGGTTGCGGATCGGGCTCACCACTGGGTTCGGCGGCGTCCTTCGTGCGCTTGCGCCGGCGGAACAGTGCACCCAGACCGGCCAGTCCGGCGGGGAAGAAGCCGACGACGACGATGAACAGCAGGCCCTGGGCGTAGGTCCAGCCCGACGGAAAGCGTTCGGAGAAGGCCGTTTGCGCCCACGCCACACCGATGGCACCCAGGATGGGTCCGAGCAGGGTGGTCCGGCCGCCGATCGCCACACCGATCAGGAAGGCGATGGACGGTACGACGCCCACGTTGGCCGGGGTGATGAAACCGATGATCGGCGCGAACAGCGCGCCGGCGATACTGGCGAACAGCGCGGCGGCGGTATAGGCGACGACCTTGATGTTGGCCGGGTCGTAGCCCAGGAACCGGACGCGTTCTTCGCCGTCACGCACCGCGACCAGAAGCTCGCCGTAGCGGCTCTGCATCAACTGGCGCACCACCGCGACGACCACGAGTAGCGTGCCCGCGGCGATGAAGTACAGCATCTGACGGTTCACCGGATCGGACAGTTTGAACCCGAAGAACGTCCGAAAGCCGTTGAGCCCGTTGCTGCCGCCCAATGTCGCCTGCCCGACGAGCAGGATCGCCAGCGCGGCGGCCAGCGCCTGGGACAGGATCGCGAAGTAGGCGCCCTTGACGCGGCGCTTGAACACGCCGAGCCCGAGCAGTGCCGCGATCGCCGTGGGGACCACGACGATCGCCGCGAGCGTGAACGCCGTCGAGGCGAAGGGCTCCCAATACGATGGCAGCGCAGGGATTCCCGCGATCTGCATGAAATCCGGAACCGCCTGCTTGCGGACTTCGGCGTCGGCGATCTTGAGGTGCATGCCCATCATGTAGGCGCCAAGGCCGAAGAACACACCCTGGCCCAGAGTGAGCATGCCGCCGCGCCCCCATGCCAGCCCGATACCCGCCGCGACGATCGCGTAGCAGAGGTACTGGCCCAGCAGGCCGAGCCGGAAGCTGGACAGCACCGCGGGCGCCACGCCGAACAGCACGATGGCGGCGACCGCGAAACCGGCCCAGGTCTGCCACCGGCCCACCAGCGCTCTCATACCAAACTCCTTGTCCGCACGGTGAACAACCCTTGCGGGCGGACCTGCAGGAAGATGACGATGATCACGAACACGATCACCTTCGCCAGCGATGCGGTGGTGCTGTATTCGATGAACGAGTTCATGATTCCGAGTGCGAACGCCGCGATCACCGTGCCCTTGATCTGGCCGAGTCCGCCGACCACGACCACCAGGAACGCGTCGATCAGATAGCTCTGACCGATGGTCGAACTGGTGGACCCGATCAGCGTCAGCGCCACACCGGCCACGCTGGCCAGTCCGGAGCCGATGAAGAACGTGGTGATATCCGTGCGCCGGCTCGAAATACCGCTGGTTTCAGCCAGATCCCGGTTCTGCACGACGGCCCTGATGCGCCGCCCCATCGGGCTCATCTTGAGGACAGACGCCAGCACGACAACGCAGACGACCGCCAGCACCAGGATGAAAATCCGGGTCTTGGGCACCACCGCGCCGAGGATCTCGACGCCGCCCGACAACCACGTCGGCGCGGAGACGTTGACCGCGGGCGCGCCGAAGATACTGCGGGCGGCCTGTTGCAGGATCAGCCCGACGCCGAACGTCACCAGCAGCGTGTCCAGCGGCCGGTCGTACATCCGCTGAATCAGGGTGACTTCCAGCAGAACTCCGAGCAGGCCGCCCACCACGAATCCCACGACCAGCGAAACCAGCAGGGATGCACCGGCATTCGAGATCAGCTTCTGTACCACGAACGCGGTGTAGCAGCCGACCATGATGAATTCGCCGTGCGCCATGTTGATGACGCCCATCTGGCCGAAGGTGAGCGCCAGCCCCAATGCCGCCAGCAACAGGATTGAGCCGAGACTCAATCCCGTCGCCAGCTGTCCGACAAGGACTTCCATACTGTGCTAATTCCCCGTCGCTTCGCTCGCCCCGATTAACCCGACAGGCCCTTGGCCCACGGGTAGGACTTCAGATACGGATCCGGGGTGATCGGGCCGGGGGACTCCCAGATCGTGTAGATCAGGCCGTCGGGATGGATCTCGCCGATCCGCGCGGTCTTGGTGATGTGGTGGTTCTCGCCGTCGATGGTGACCAGGCCCTCCGGAGCGTCGAAGGTGACGCCGCCGGCGTTGTCCTGAATCGCCTTGACGTCGAAGGACTTACCCTTCTCGACGGTGTTCTTCCAGAGGTAGACCGACACGTAGGCGGCTTCCATCGGGTCCGAGGTGGGCTTGTTCTGGCCGTACTTGGCCTTGTAAGCCGCCACGAACGCCTTGTTCACCGGATTGTCGAGGGTCTGGTAGTAGTTCCACGCGGTCAGCTGGCCGGCGATGTTCTGCGCGCCGATACCGGTGACCTCTTCCTCGGCGATCGACACCGAGACCACCGGCATCTTCTGCGGGGTGAGGCCGGCGTTGGTGTACTCCTTGAAGAACGCGACGTTGGAGTCACCGTTGAGGGTGTTGAACACCGCGCCGGCGTTGGACGCGCGGACCTTGTTGACGATCGTGGAGAAGTCGGTGGAGCCCAGCGGGGTGTAGTCCTCGCCCTTGATCTCGATCCCGTTGGCCGCCGCGTAGGCCTTGATGATGCGGTTGGCCGTCTGCGGGAAGACGTAGTCGCTACCCACCAGATACAGCGACGTGACGCCCTTCTCCTTGAGGAAGTCCAGGGCCGGCACGATCTGCTGGTTGGTGGTGGCGCCGGTATAGAAGATGTTCTTCGACGATTCCAGGCCCTCGTACTGCACGGGGTAGTACAGCAGCGAGTTGTTGCTCTCGAACACCGGCAGCATGGCCTTGCGGCTCGAGCTGGTCCAGCCGCCGAACACCGCGGCAACGCAGTCGTCCTTGATCAGCTTCTCGGCCTTCTGCGCGAAAACGGCCGGGTCAGAGGCCCCGTCCTCGCCGACAACCTGGATCTGCTTGCCCAGCACACCGCCCTTGGAATTGATCTCGTCGACGGCGAGCTTGATGGCGTCGCGCACGGTGACCTCGGAGATCGCCATGGTGCCCGACAACGAGTTCAGCGAACCCACCTTGATGTTGGATCCAGACGTGTCGACGCACGATTCGGACTTTGCTGAGTCCGTCTCGCTCGCCTTGCTGCCGCAGCCGGACAGCACGAGTCCTGCCGTCACCATCACGCTCGTCGCAGCCAAAGCCGATCGATTCAGAGCGGAACGCCGGAGTTGCATAGAGGCCCTTTCATGTTGGGAACGACAAGCATTGGGCCGCGACAGACCTGTTGGCCCCCGAACCCACGGTTGGTGTCGACCCGGACGTTAGAGCGCATAAGTTTCTGTGACATATCTGTGTGTGACGAACGGGTTAACCTGCTATTCATTCGCTGGTTCCGGAGGGGTGCCGACACGGGTAACGCTGTCGGTAGCGTGGCCGATATGGCGGATATGCGAAAAGTGACAGCAAGGGTTGGGGCGGCGCTGGTGATGGCGGCTGCCGGTGTTGCGGCCACTCACGCGGTGTCGAACGCCGATCCGGCGCCAGGACACCAGGTGACCTACACGCTCGCGACGGGCGGCACATACGACTTCACCATCACCTATCTGACGGCTCAGCCGCCCAGCAAGGACGCCTTCAACGCGGATTCCAACCCGTTCATGAAGCGCGAGACCATCACGGTGTCGCCGGATGCGCCGTGGGTCTTCCAAACCACCCTCGACGACCCGCAGTGGGCATTCCTGCAGGTCGCGAGCACCACGCACGGTGGGCAGGGCGCCCCTAACGCGCACTGCGAGGTGTCGATCGACGGCCAGGTGGCCGTCGCGCAGGACGCCCCCTACAGCCCGCAGTGCTACCTGTCGAAGTGGACCTCATAACTTCTTTGTGAAGAACACCCGGCGGAAGCCGTCCTGACCGGCTCGGTGCGTCTCGACGTAGCCGAACCGCGGATACATGGCGATGTTCTCGGTCATTGCGGCATTGGTATAGAGGCGGACCTCGGTCAGGCCGGCGTCGTGAGCGTCGTCCTCGGTGCGGCGGAGAAGTAGAGCGCCGTACCCGCGGCCCTGCGCCTCGGGCGCGACGGCGATGGACTCGAGTAACAGGTGGTCGTCCATCACGACGGTGACGATGCTGCCCACGAGTTGGTCGTTGTCGATCAGCACCCACGTGTTGGCGGTCTCGATGAGCGCGGCGTGGTCGGCGTCCATCGGTGCGGGCCGGCGGCCGATGCGGGCGACGTACTTCTCGTAGGCCCGCTCGACGAGGTGTGCGATGGCGGGTGCATCGGCCGCGGTGGCCCGGCGTAACAACATCTGCTCACGGTAAAGCCACAGACTGCGTCGGTACGTTTGGAGCGGTGGGTAGCTCGATAGCGCTTGTCGGTCCCGGCGCAATAGGTTCCACCGTCGCCGCGCTGCTGCATGCGGCCGGTCATCAGGTGACGTTGTGTGGTCACACGCCGCGAGATCAGATTGAGGTCCGGCCGGATGACAAGGACGCGATCGTCGTCCCCGGGCCGGTGTTGACCGATCCCGCCGACGTCGGCGGCGTCGTCGACGTGGTCCTGCTTGCGGTGAAAGACACTCACAACGAAGCGGCGGCCGGCTGGCTGCAGACATTGTGCGACGGCCACACGGTCGTGTGCGTGCTGCAGAACGGTGTCGAGCAGGTCGAGCGGGTCGGAAAGTTCAGTCCGTCGGCCCATATCGTGCCGGCCGTTGTGTGGTTCTCGGCCGAGACGCAGCCGGGCGGCTGGGTGCGACTGCGGACCGGCGTGCGGCTGGTGCTGCCCGACGGCGACGACGCCGAAACGCTGGCAGCGGTGCTGCGTCCGGCCGGGATGACGGTAGAGCTGGATCCTGACTTCCGCACCGAGACCTGGCGCAAGCTGTTGGTCAACGCGCTGGCCGGGTTCATGGTGCTGGCGCGGAGACGGTCCGGGATGTTCCGCCGCGACGATGTCGCCGCGCTGGCACGCCGCTATGTCGCCGAATGCCTGGCGGTGGCCCGTGCCGAAGGCGCGGCGCTGCCTGATTCGGTCATCGACGAGATGCTTGGGATCTTCGTCGCCGCACCGGAGGATCTGACCACGTCGATGCTGACCGATGCCGAAGCGCACCGCCGTCTGGAGTGGGATATTCGCAACGGCGTCATCGTTCGCAAGGCTGCCGAGCACGGGCTGGCGACGCCGATCAGTGATGTCTTGGTGCCGTTGCTTGCCGCGGCCAGCGACGGACCCGGCTAGACAGGTGGCATCCTGGCCAGGTGGGGATGATTTTCCGCTTGGTCGAGCTACTGCTCGTCCTGGTGCCGATCGTCGGTGCGCTGTACGCGGCGTTCCGGGGTATCTCGGCGCTCACCAAGCGATCCCCTGATGCGCCCGAGGCGCTGCCGGCCCGCGACGAGGCCAAAAGCCATGCGGCACAATGGCGCACGGTCACCCGGGTGATCGACGAGCACAACCGCACCGATACGCGCTGGCTGGACTACGAGCTCGACGCCGCCAAACTGCTCGACTTTCCGGCGATGACCGATATGCGCGATCCGCTCACGCTGGCCTTCCACCGGGCGAAACTGCGTGCGGAGCTGCTGCGCCCGGGCAAGGCCGAGGATCTGCTCGACGATCCGGAGGCGGCGCGGCAGTATCTCGAGGCGGT
Source organism: Mycobacterium sp. BK086 (assembly GCA_004362315.1). Lineage (GTDB taxonomy): Bacteria > Actinomycetota > Actinomycetes > Mycobacteriales > Mycobacteriaceae > Mycobacterium. Next base: position 438,063 of record SNWL01000003.1, on the reverse strand, counting down.
CGAGGAATACGCGACCGCGTTCGACGCCGCCGAGAGCGAGGCCCGCCGGCGCAGGCGCAGCGATTTTTCCAGGGAAGACCAGCAGCGGATGACGCGGGCGCAGAGCCTGCTGCGGGTGGCCGCCGATCACGGTGCCACCCCGCAGGAGCGTGAGCGCGCGTACCAGCTGGCTCGCGGTGAGCTCGACGGGCTTCTCGTGCTGCCCGACCGGACCAGAGCCGCACTCGAGCGGGGCATCGCGGGGGAGTTGGGCGACTAGCCGAATTCGGTTGGGCGGATGGGGTTTATCCCCAGACTCGGGTTGATCCACAGACTGGTTTCCGGGGTCAGTTTTATCGGCGGTGGGCCGTAATGTTTCGAACATGAGTTCGATTGAAGTGGCGTTGGATGCGCTGGATGCCGCGGTCGAACGTGTGGTTGCTGCCGATGTCGGGGACCTGCCTGCGCCGCAGCGGTTCGCAGCGTTGGAACGGCTCGAGAACGCGATCCGTCGGCAGGTCGCCACGGCCCATGCGCAGACCCTGCGGTTGGAGCGCTACGAGGGGTGTCCGCCGATTCCGATCGTGCTGGCTGATGTGCTGCGGATCAGCCGGAGCGCGGCCAAGCGTCGGATGCGTGATGCCGAACAACTCACGCCGCGCACCAGCCTGACTGGCGAGCCGTTGGCGGCTCTGCTCCCCGAAGTCGGCCAAGCCTGGGACGCAGGTGATCTCGACATCGAACATGTGCGGGTCATTCAGAAGTTCTTCCGGGACGTGCCCGATCATGTCGGGCCGGTCGAGGTGGAGAAGGCCGAACGGACGCTAGCTGAGCATGCCCGGACGATGCGGCCCGATCAGCTGGAGAAGGTGGCTGACCGGCTGGCCGCCCACCTCAATCCCGACGGGCAGTTCTCCGACGAGGACCGCGCCCGCAAGCGCGGCTTCCAATGGTGCGGCGGTCAACGCGCCGACGGTATGAGTGTGGGAAAGCTGATCGCTGATCCGATGTTGCGGGCCCAGCTCGACGCCTGGTTTGCGAAAGTCGCCGCACCGCAGCCCGAGGATCTGCGCAGCCACGCCCAACGCCAACACGACGCCTTAACCCACTTGGTGCGGGACCGGCTGGGTGATCCGAAACTCGGCCAGCACAAAGGACTTCCCGTCACCATGATCGTCACCACCACGCTGCAAGACCTGCAGGCCGGAGCCGGTCAGGCCGTCACCGCCGGCGGAACCTTGATCCCCATGACGGACCTGATCCGGGCTGCGACGCCGTCGTACAACTATCTGGCGGTGTTCGACGGCGTGACCGGCCAATCCCTGTGGCTGGGCCGCAGCAAGCGGCTGGCGTCAGCGGATCAACGCATCATGCTGCTCGCCAAATACCGTGGCTGCACCGCACCCGGCTGCACCGTCAACGGCTACAACAGCCAAGTGCATCACGCCACCACAGACTGGAAACACGGCGGCACCACCGACATCGACCACCTCACCCTGGCCTGCAAATGCGACAACCTGCTCGTTGAGAACGACGGCTGGAACACCCGCCAACTCCCTAACGGCCAAACAGAATGGACCCCACCACCCGACGTCCCACTACGCGGCGGCACCAACGACTACCACCACCCCGAACGACTGCTTCCCAAGGACGACGAAAAGGACTAACCCTGGGTGGGGCGAACTGGGCGCTAGAACGCCAGCAGGTTCTCCCGCAGGGTGTCGTATTCGTACGACTCCCGCACGACGCCGAGGTCGCGCAGCGCGGGTACCAGGCCTTCGGTGATGTCGGTGACATACCGGCGGCTCAGGTGTTGCAGGGGCGTGGTCAGCAGGAAGCCGTCCCCGCCCACAGCTTCCATGGCATCGGCCATCTCGGCGGCGACGTCGGCGGGCGTCCCGACCAGCGGCAGGCAACTGGCGAATCCGGTTGCCGTGGTGGCCAGTTCGCGCAGGGTCTTACCGCTACCGGCCTGCATGAACTTGTTCAACGACCCCTGCTCACCGTTGGTGGTCAGTGGTGGCAGCTCTTCGTCCAGAGGGAAGCTCGAGAAGTCGATGTCGGTGACGGTCGAAATCATGCCCAGCTGGCTGGTGATGAACGCATCGGTGTTGACCATCGAGTACCGCTTGGCCTCGGCGTCCGCGGCGCTGTCACCCAGTACCGGGGTCACCAGGAACATCACCTTGATGTCGTCGGGATTGCGGCCGGCGGCCTGCGCGCGGGCCCGGATGTCGTTGCGGTAGTCGATCATTCCGTCGATGCCTTCGGCGATCGCGACGATGGAATCGGCTGTCTCGGCGGCGAACTGCCGTCCGCGCGGGGAGCCGCCCGCCTGTAGATACACCGGTCGGCCCTGCGGGGTGCGCGGAACGTTGAGCGGGCCGCGTGACTTGTAGAACTTGCCGACGAAGTTCACCTCGTGAACCTTGGTGTGGTCGACGTAGGTCCCCGACTCGCGATCCATCACCACGGCGCCCTCATCCCACGAGGCCAACAGCTTGGTGACCACCTCGACGAACTCGTCGGCCATGTCGTAGCGCACCTGCCGCGGCGGTAGGGCGTCGAGCCCCACGTTGTGCGCGGCCTGCTCTTCACCTGAGGTGACGATGTTCCAGCCGAATCGCCCGTCGGAGAGGTGGTCGAGGCTGGCGATCATCCGGGCCAGCGTGAACGGCGGATAGGACAGGATCGACGCGGTGGCGATCACACCGAGCTTGGTCGTCGCCTTGACGACCGCCCCGGCCAGCACGGTGGCGTCCAGCTTGGGCACCTGAAGCGCATGCTTGAGCGCGGCCTCGGTGGAATTGCCGAACGCATTGGACACCATCAGCGTGTCCTCGATCATGAGGTAGTCGAAGCAGGCGCCCTCGAGCATCTTGGCCATCTCGATGTGGAAGTCGGCGTTCGCCCATGACGAGTTCACCCGGTCGAACGGGTTCAGCCATTGCGGCGGAGCGTAATTCATGAACCAGCCGAGATGCATCTTCTTCGCCATGACTGTGACTTCACCCGCAGGCGATTTCCGGACTGTGGCGCGTCGTGAAAATCCGTATTACGCCGGTAGCGATTTCGGCGCGAAAACCGCCGCTGGGCGAACGAAAACGCGCCGAAATCCCTAAAAGGGTGGGCGCCAGCGTAATGCGCGTGGAACCGAAAATGCGGTGACCGAAACATCGACCAGTCACATTGAGCGGCAAGGAGGTTTGGCATGTTTCATCTCGGTTGGTTCATGGGCAGCGGTTTCAGCGTGCAGACCTGGGCGCTCGATCCGTGGGCGGGCAGCACCGGCCACGACTGGATGCGCGGTGACCTGTTCGTCGACCTGGCCGCATCACTGGAGCGAGCGTGTTTCGACTACCTGCTGGTCGAGGACACCAGCATGGTCGAGGACGCCTACGGCCGATCGATGGAAACCACCTTGAAGTACGGCATACTGGCCCCCAAATGCGATCCGGTTCCGCTGATTCCGCTGCTGACCCAGCGCACCAGGAACATCGGCATCGCGGTGACGTTGTCGACGAGCTTCTACCACCCGTACATGGCCGCCAGGACCATGACCACGCTGGATCACCTGACCGAGGGCCGGGTGGGCCTCAACGTCGTCACCGGCAGCTCGGCACGGGCCGCTCAGCAGTACGGTTACGACGACCTGATGCTGCACAGCGAACGCTACGAGATGGCCAAGGAGTGGATGGAAGCCGTTGGTGCGCTGTGGGACTCGTGGGAGCCGGGAAGTGTGCTCGTCGATCAGGAAACGCCGCGCTATGCCGACCACACCAAAGTGCACACCGTCGACTTCGACGGCAAGTACTTCCGCACCCGCGGTCCGCTGAACACCATTCCCGGCCCGCAGCGCAGGCCGGTGATCGTGCAGGCCGGCGCCTCCCCGGCGGGGCGGGATCTGGCCGCCAAGTACGCCGAGTCGATGCTGGCCCATGGCACCAGCATCGAGTCGATGAAAGCGTTCCGGCTGGATATGCACCGGCGGATGCGCGAGTACGGCCGCGACCCCAGCACACTGAAGATCCTGTTCCTGATCGACCCCATCCTCGGCGACACCGACCGGGTGGCACAGGCCCGCGAGGAGGACATGGCGGCGGCCCGGTGGAGCGAGCATGCCATCCAAAAGGCCTTGTGGGGGCTGAGTTACACCTCGGGTGGGGAGTTCGACTTCTCCACCTTCGATCTCGACAAGGAAGTGCCCGACGTGTGGGGGAACGGGGAGACCAGCACGTTGCGCACGTTCATCGAGGGCGCGCGGGGCAAGACCCTGCGGGAGGCGATTGCCACCGTCGACACCCACGCGGGACTGGCATTCGTCGGATCCCCGGACACCGTCGCGGCCAAGATGGGTGAGGCCATGGAGGAAGTCGGCGGTGACGGTTTCCTACTGTCGCCGGTGGTGACGCGGCGCAACATCGCCGAGATCGCCGACGGTCTCGCATCGGCCCTGCGTAAGCGCGGGCTGATCCGAGATGGCTATTCCCACCGCACCTTCCGCGAGAATCTCCTCGAATTCTAGGACTCACCGGCGTAATACGCGGTGCATTGCGGCGACGCGGCCGTGTCATCCAGTCACGTTTAACTCGTCGCAACCAGCCGAGCAGGAGGCATTCATGAACGACAACAGGAATTCCGGGACCCGGATCACCGGCCCCGAGTGGAACCGGCGCGCCTTCCTCAAGGCCGGCGGCATCACCGTCGGCGGTCTGGGACTGGCGTCGTGGCTAGCGGCGTGCGGCGGACCCGGCACCACCAGCAACGGCGGAACCCTCAACCTGCGCATGCCGTTCCTCGCCGATATGCAGGTGCCCGACCCCGACATCATGTACGAGGGCGAGGGTGTCCAGGTGATGGAGTCGGCCTACGAGGGTCTGGTGCGTTACCAGCCCGGCTCGTCGACGATCATCGGCAACCTGGCCAAGTCGTGGACCGTCTCACCGGACCAGCTCACCTACACCTTCACCCTGCAACCCGGTGTGAAGTTCCACGACGGCACCCCCGCCGACGCCGCATCCTGGGTGAAAAGCTTTGAGCGGCGGGCGAAAGTGGATCAGGGCCCGGCCTACATGGTGGCCGGTGTGGTCAAGACCGACGCTCCCGACCCCACCACGTTCGTCGTCACCCTCAAGGAACGCAACAACGCCTTCATCCACTACATGGCCTGTCCGTGGCAGCCGTTCGCGGTCAGCCCCACCGCGGTCGCCAAGAACGCCGTCGGCGACGACCTGGCGCAGGAATGGCTCAAGACCAACGACGCGGGCACCGGGCCCTACATGTTCAAGGAATTCGTGGCGGGCAGCCACTACCTGCTCGAGGCCTTCCCTGATTACTGGGGCCCCAAGCCGACTTTCAAGACCCTACGCATCGACATCACCCCCAGTGTCGCGACCCAGAAGCTCCAACTGGACTCCGGTGCCTTCGATCTGGTCACCAAGGGTTTCGCGATCCCCGATGTGCTGACCTATCAGAAGAATTCGGCCTTCACGGTGGTCAACTCCTTCGGTGGTGTCGGCGAGGCGGTCTGGCTGAACCCGACCTCGGGGATCTTCGCCAACAAGGCGCTGCGCCAGGCGATGCTGACCGCGCTGGACCGCGAATCGGTGGTCACCACCTCATGGGGCGGCCTCACCAGCGTGCAGAAGGGCATGTGGCCGGACCAGACGTTCTCCTCGACCCTGGCGCCGTTCCCCAGTCAGGTCGACGGGGCGGCGTTGAAGGCCCTGGTGGGATCACTGCCGTCGAAGAAGATCGATCTGGCGTGGAGTGCGGACGGCGGAGCGCCGCGCCAGCAGATGACCGAACTCCTCCAAACCCAGCTCGCGGCATACGGTTTCGATGTCACCGTGCGGACCATCCCGGTCTCCGAGCAATTCGACCTGGCCAACCAGCCGCCTGAGAAGCGGCCCGACATGATGGTGAGCTTCCTCGGCGGTGATGCGCTGCACCTGGACACCACCTTCCGCATCCTCGCGCGCACCGGTGCCAAGCCCCTGAACTTCTACCAGTATTCGAACCCCGAGCTGGACGCACTCATGGACAAGGCGGTACAGGCGCAGACTCCGGAGGAGACCCAGGCCACCTATGTGCAGTGCAGCAAGATCATCCTCGACGATGCCCTGTGGATCCCGCTGTGCCTGCCGCCGAACTCCACGATCTCGCACAGCTATGTGTCCGGCGTGGAGGACAATTCCTTCTATCCGGCGATCTTCTGGCCGCAGTCACTCAAGCGGGCGTGACCAGTTCACGAAAGCCGCTGCGGTGAAACACGATTGGTGACACGTCGGGATACACCGCCAGAGCGGTGATCTGCAGCACCACGATCTGGTGGTCGCCGGCCTCGATCCGTTTGAACGGCGCGCACTCCAGCCACAGGGTGGAGCCGTGCACGAACACGGCTCCGCTCTCGGTGGAGGTCCAGTCGACATCGCGGAAGCGGTCGCCGTTCTTGGCTGACAGTGAGCGGGCGACCAGCGCGTGCTCGTCGGCGAGCACCGAGAGGCCCAGGCGTTGCAGGCCGGCCAGTTTCGGCCACGTGGACGACGTGTTCGCGACGCACACCGACACCAGCGGCGGGTCGAGCGAGACCGTGGTGAACGAGCTTGCCGCCATGCCTTCGGCCACGCCGTCCCGCATACCGCAGAACGCGGTCACCCCGCTGGGGAAGCAGCCGAACGCCTGACGCAGCAGGGCCTGGTCGAACCTGCCGTCGACCGCGGTGATCATGCCGACACCTGCGGGGCGAAGCGGCGGGCCAGCTCGAGCCATTTGTCGAGATCCGGCGATGTCTCGTACTCGGAGTCGAGCAGGTACAGGCTCGGGGCCGGACAGCTCGCGCCGATCTCGACGAGCACCGGACGCAGCGTGAGTTCCGGTGCCAGCGCATGAATCTGGGATGCGCCGAGCATTAGCGGGTAGGTGGTGATGCCGTTCAGCTCGCCCTGCCCGAACTGGTCGAGGAACAACTTCAACAACCCGGTATAGGTGGCCTTGAACGTCGGCGACGCGACCACCAGTGAGTCCGCCGACTTCACGATCTCCTTGGCGGCGGCCACCGCGGGGTCGCCCCAGCCGAGCAGCCCCGGCCCGAGATCGACGACGTCGATAACATGCTGGGGGGCAACGCCGGTCAGCTTGTGCGCGACCAATTCGGCCGCGGCTCGGGTCCGCGACATGGGCTTGGGGTTTCCTACGACAACGACGGTCATAGCGGCGAGTCAAACCGGGGGATATTTCTGCCGACCGTCAGGGTGGTAAAGCCTGCATTGCGCCACGGCACCGCTGTCTCCCGGGTATCGGCGCAATACGTTCGACACGTCGGTGACGTGGACGCGTCATGCGGTGCCGCTTTGCTGATGGTGTCCGAGCGGCCCACGGCGGCTGCGCTCGTAGCTTCACCACCTGGTCGAAACTCCCGCAGAACAAGGGCGCAGTTATGGACAACGCATCGAATGACATCCCCGGGATCGAGCCGAGGGCGCGGGTACAGGATCTCCACGTCACTTTTCAGCGTCGCGGAGTCGATGTGCACGCGCTGCGCGGGCTGAGCCTGGATGTCCTGCCCGGCGAGGTGCTGGCCTTGGTGGGGGAGTCGGGGTCGGGCAAGAGCGTGATGGGCCTTGCGCTGCTCGGGCTGTTGGCCGGTGAGCCCGCGCCGATCGTCACGGGCCGCGCCGAGGTGTGCGGGGTGGACATGGTGGCGGCCAGTCCCGAGGAACGCCGTCAGGTGCGCAAGGCACACCTGGGTGCGGTGTTTCAGGACCCGATGACGTCCCTGGATCCCACGATGCGGGTGGGCAGGCAGATCACCGAGGCGGCTGGTGATTCCGAGGAGGCCCGGCGCCTGCTGGATCTCGTCGGTGTGCCGGATCCGGTGCGGCGGATGAAGGCCTATCCCCATGAACTGTCGGGCGGTCTTCGCCAGCGGGTCATGATCGCCATGGCAGTGGCGGGAAAACCCGATCTGGTGATCGCCGACGAACCCACCACGGCGCTGGACGTGACGGTGCAGGCGCAGGTGCTGGCCCTGCTGCGGGATCTGTGCAACGAGCTGGGCACCTCGTTCATCGTCGTGACCCACGACATCGGTGTCGCCTCCCAGATCTGCGACCGCGTCGCAGTCATGTACGGCGGCCGGCTCGCCGAGTTCGGCGCGATGGACGACGTGCTGGCCGCCCCGTCGCATCCCTACACCATGGGGTTGCTGAATTCGCGTCTGGATCTTGACCTTCCGCTGGGACAGGCGATCGCCGCGCTGCCGGGCCAGCCACCCGATCCGCGCAACCACCCGGCCGGATGTGCGTTCGCACCGCGCTGTCCTGCGGTGATCGAGCCGTGCTCGCAGAGCCTTCCCGAGCCGGTACCGGCGAGCAGCCATCCCGGGCTGGTGGCATGCATTGTCGAGAATGCGGCCGCGGCAACGCATTCCCGTTCCGAGACCCGCTCGTTCGCGCCGATGCCGCCCGTCGACGAAGACCGGCCCGTGCTGCAGATCAACGGAGTCGACAAGCAGTTCGGGGTCAGTCGCGGCCTTCTGAAGCGCGATGCCCTGCATGCCCTTCGACATGTCATCCTCGATGTGGCGCCGGGGGAGTCGATCGCCGTGGTGGGCGAATCAGGTTCGGGGAAGTCGACATTGCTGCGGGTGGTCGCCGGGCTGCTCGATCCCGACGGCGGCAGCGTCGAGCACACCGGCAATCGCCCCCAGGTGGTGTTCCAGGACGCCGGTGCCTCGCTGACGCCATGGATGACGGTCGGCGAGCTCGTTGGTGAGCGGCTACTCAAGACCACCGGGCGAGCCGAGCGCCGTGAGCGCGTCGACGAAGTCCTGCGCCAGGTCGGGCTGCCGCCGGACGTCGCCGCCATCAAGGCGAGTCTGCTGTCCGGTGGCCAGCGTCAGCGGGTGGCGTTGGCCCGCGCGATCATCGTGCCACCGCAACTGTTGCTGTGCGACGAGCCGACGTCGGCGCTGGACGCCTCCTTGGCCGCGTCGGTGCTCAACCTGCTGCAGGACCTGCGCCGGGAATTGGGCATGGCCGTCATGTTCGTCACGCATGACCTGGCTGCCGCGCGGTTCATTTCGGACCGCATCGCGGTGATGTACCTCGGACAGATCGTCGAAGTCGCCCCCACCGAGGACCTGATCAACAGCCCGAAACATCCCTACACCAAGGCGCTGCTGGCGGCCGTGCCGTCCCCGGGAGCCGCACCGGTTCGGCTGGCGGGCGAGCCCGCGAGCCCGCTGGCGGTGCCCACCGGATGCGCGTTCCATCCGCGCTGCCCGGAACGGATCGACCGGTGCACCAACCAGTCCCCGCAGCTGCTGTCGATCGACGGCACCAGCAGGCACATGGCGGCATGTCTGCTCGCGACCGGGCAGCCCGAGGAACTCCTGCTGGCGTAGTGGCATGACGACATCAACAAGGAAGAGGAGTAGGTAATGGCGAGCAAGTTCCACCTCGGTTGGTTCATGAATTTCATTCCGCCCGAATGGGATTCCCCGTGGGCATCCCCGGACGTGGCGAACTGGTCCAATGGGCGGTTCTATGTGGACATGGCCCGCAGCATGGAGCGCGCCTGCTTCGACTTCATCATGATCGAAGACACCGTCATGGTCGCCGACGCATACGGCGGCACCATGGAAGGGGCGCTGAAGAATTCGATCTTCGCCCCCAAACACGACCCGGTGCCGCTCGCGGTGCTGATCGCGGCGAACACGTCCAACCTTGGTGTGGTGGCGACGATGTCGACATCGTTCTATCCGCCGTACCTGTTGGCCCGGTTGGCCTCCACGGTCGATTCGATCGCCGGGGGCCGGTTCGGCTGGAACATCGTGTCCTCGGCCGAAGACCGCGCGGCGCAGAACTTCGGTCTGGATGCACTGCCCGAACACGACGAGCGCTACAACGTGGCCGACGAGTACTACGACCTGGTCTGCGAGCTGTGGGATTCCTGGGATGCCGATGCGGTGGTCATGGACCGCGAGACCCACACCTATGCCGACTACAAGAAGGTCCGCACCGTCGACTTCGTCGGTAAGTACTTCAAGTCCCGCGGTCCGTTGAACACGGTGCCCTCACCGCAGCACAAGCCGACGATCCTGCAGGCCGGCGCGTCGCCGCGGGGGCGCGCCTTCGCTGCCCGCGCGGCCGACGCGATCGTCGCCGTCGGCACCGGAGTCGAGGGAATGCGGTCCTACCGCAACGATATTCGTAAGCGGGCTGCCGAGGCCGGGCGCGATCCTGACGACATCAAACTGATGTTCTGCGTATCGCCTGTCGTCGCCGCGACCGAGGAGGAGGCGCGCGCCGATATCGACCGTCTCACGGCGACCCGGAGCTATGTGGAGAAGCAACTGGTCAGCATCGCGTCGAACACCGAGATCGATTTTAAGCAATTCGACTGGGACCAACCACTTCCCGAGGACCTGACGACCAACGGGGAACGTGGCTCACTCGAGCATTTCATGCGCGGCGACGGCAGCCCGGGACCGAAGACGCTTCGCCAGCTGGCCGTCGACTGGGCCACCACGGGCGTGGAATTCGTCGGCACGCCCGAGACGGTCGCACGCAAGATGGGCGAGGCGATGGAGGAGATCGGTGGCGACGGGTTCCTGATCATGAAGCCCGGCTGGGACCTCAACCGCAACTACATCGCGTCCATCACCGACGGCCTGGTGCCCGAGCTGCAACGGCTGGGGCTGACCCGCACGTCGTACAGCACGTCCACCCTGCGCGAGACGCTGCGCGAATTCTGATCCGGCACAACGAAACGAGGAGAACTCCATGGCGGTCGCCGAATATTACGTACCGACTCCACTCGTCCGGTATCGCAGCCGGCTCGGGCTGGGCGTCCGGCAGTATTTCCAGGGCACATCGGTACCCAACTACGTCGCGTTCGGCGGGCTGGCCGCCATGTTCGTCCTGGCCATCTTCGCCGCCCACATCGCGCCGTATGATCCGCTGGCGGTGGTCGGCCAGCCGATGGCGGCCCCGAACGGCGCCAACCTGTTCGGCACCGACACCGTCGGTCGCGACATCTTCAGCCGGGTGCTGGTCGGCATGCAGTCCAGCTGGTGGGGTGCGCTCGGGGTGGGTGCGTTCGGCGCGATCTTCGGCGGCCTCGTCGGCCTGGTCGCCGGCGCCCGCGGCGGCTGGGTCGACGCCGTCCTGATGCGGGTGACCGACGCGTTCCTGGCGCTGCCCGGGCCGATCCTCGCGCTGGCGGTCGTCGCCGCGCTCGGCCGGTCCTACACGCACACCCTGATCGGGGTGGCGATCGTGTGGTGGCCGCTGTACACCCGCATCGTGCGGGCCGAGGTGCGCAGGCTTCGGGCCTCACCGCACATGGAGGCGGCCCGGGTAGGCGGAATCGGCCGGTGGCGGTTGATGTACCGGCATCTGCTGCCCGGCGCGATTCCGGTGACGATTGTCACCCTGAGCCTGGACATCGCGGCCCTGGTCCTGATTGTGGCGGGATTGTCATTCCTCGGACTCGGTGCTCCCCAGCCCGCACCCGAACTCGGATCGATGAGCGCGCAGGGTGTCACCTACATCTTCAGCGCGTGGTGGATTCCGATCATGCCCGCGGTCGGTGTCGCGGTGATCGCGCTGGTCGCCAACTTCGCCGGCGACGCGATCCGCGACCGGATTCGGGACCGCTGATGCTCGCCATCCTCACGGTCCTGCCCCGCCGGCTGCTCGGCGCGATCCCGGTGCTGATCATGCTCGTCCTGGCGGTGTTCTCCTTGCAGAAGCTGGCGCCGGTCGACCCGATCGCAGCCCTGGTGGGCGCCAAGGCTTCTCCCGAGGTCTATGCGGCCGCGCGGCACCAGCTCGGCCTGGATCAGCCACTGCCCATGCAGTTCTGGAACTACCTCACCAAGGCGGTCACCGGTGACCTCGGTCAGTCGACCGTCACTCGGACCCCGGTGCTGTCTGACCTGGCTAGCTTCCTGCCGGTGACACTGGAGTTGCTCTTCGCCGCAATGATTTTCACCGTGGTCATCGGCTTCGTGCTGGGCCTCATCACCGCACAGGGCTGGCGTGGCTCGGGAGTGCTCCGGGTGGTCATGGTGTCGGGCGCGTCGGTGCCGGTGTTCCTGGCCTGCCTGCTGGGCATGCTGGTCTTCTACCGGTGGCTGAATATTCTGCCGGTGACCGGCCAGACGTCGTACGTCGACGCCCCGACGGGACCGACGCACTTCCTGCTGATCGACAGTCTGTTGGCCGGCCGCCCGGACATCTTCGCCGACGACATCTATCACCTTCTGCTGCCGGCGTTCTGCCTGGCGTTGACCCCCGCGGTCGCGGTGGGTCGTGTCCTGCGGAGCAGCCTGGAAGCGACGTTGCGGGCCGATCACACCCGAACTGCGCGCTCGATCGGGTTGTCGGAGAAGCGAATTGTGGTGGTGCACTCACTGCGCAACTCGGTGGGTCCGGTACTGGCCCTGCTGGGGTTGCAGCTCGCGTTGATGGTCGGCAACTGCATCCTTGTCGAATTGATCTTCGCCCGACCGGGAATCGGTCTCTACATATCGCGCGCCATCGACAAGGCGGACTTCAACGCCATCGCCGGGGTGACGCTGGCGGTCGGTGCGCTCTACGTGGTGACCAATATCGTCATCGACATGATGCAATCGCTCGCCGATCCGAGAGTGGCGCTGTAGAACTTGGTGCCGTCTCTGCTCGTCAGCTCGTGGATGTGGCACCTGACCCGATGGAACGGGCTGTTCCTGGGCACCTACCTGGTGACCCACCTCGGTGGTCCGCCGATCGCGAACCAATTCGTCGGGGTGGCCATGTTCGCGCCGATGCTCGCGGGTGCCTACTTCTCGTCGCGATCCGATATCGAGCCTCGCACCATGGTTTTCGTGACCGAGCTCGTGCTGCTGCCGGTGTCGGTGCTCATGACCGTGCTGGTGTCCACCGGGGCGGTGTCGATGTGGATGATCTATCCGTTCGAACTGGCCTACGGATTCGGTGGCATGGTCAACATGACCGCTCAGCGGGAGCTGCTGTTCCGTCTCGCCGGCCCGGACCGCGCGACTCGGGTGCTCAACATCGAAGTGACGAGCATGGCCGCCGCCATGATGCTGGGGCCTCTGCTCGGAGGGCTCACGATTTCGGTCTTCGGCCTCGGGGTGGCATTCGGCGTTCCCGCGGCGCTGCTCGCCGGCTCGGTGCTGCTGTTCTGGACGTCGACCCGGCGCTATGCCCCGCCGAGGCTCGCCGCGGTGCCGGTGCGGCAGGGCACTGACTGGCGGCTGCTGTCCCGCTCACCGGCGCTGACCCTGATCCTGCTGGTGACCGTGATCTGCAATCTGTGCTATTTCGCGTTCCTGCCACTGGTTCCGGTGATTGCCGAGCATCTCGACGCGGGTGCGGCGATGGCAGGCGTGATCGGTGCGGCGGCCGGGATCGCACAGTTGGTGGTGGGCAGTGCTCTGGTGATGCGCCCGGTGCGGCGTCCGCTGGCCGCGTACGTCGGCGGTGTCGCGCTCTGCCTGGGCTGCCTCGGGATCGTCGCGGCCACACCGCTGTTGAGCGTGACGCTGGTCGCGTTGGGGATCGCCGGAATCGGGCAGGCGCTGTTCGGGTCGGCGCAGGCGACGCTGCCGGTGGCGGCGGTCGGCATCCATGAACGTGCCGCCGCACTCGGACTTCTCAGCACGACGATCGGACTGGCACTGCCGACCGGGATGGTGATCCTGGGCGTCACCTCCAGCGTGCTGGGCCCGCAGCGCGCCATGCTGGTGTCGGCTCTGGTGGGCCTGCTGACACTGGCCGCCACACTTGTGGTCGGCCGCAGGTACCTGAACAGGCCGACGCTAGGCGAACCGGCGGGCCGTGGCGGAGAAGGCGACTCGGTCGCCGCGTAGCCGCAACTGCGACAACGCCCGTGGCTGTCCCAGCTCGTCCTCGATGACGTCCTCGAGCCAGATCAGCGGAGCACCGACCTCCACGTCGACCAGTTCGGCGCTCTGTTCGTCGGCGGCGATCGCGCCGATGGTGCAGTGGCTGCCGCCGATCTGGATACCCAGTTTTCGTTCGAGGATCAGGATGACATCGGAGTCGTCGATGTCGATGTCGAGCGACTGGCCCTCCGGCAACGCGATGTAGCTGACCGAAATGCCCAGTGGTAATGAGTCTTTCAGCATCAGGCTTTCGATCATCAGCACGGTCCACCCCGCCGGGAGGCGCAGTCGGTCACGGACCAGGGGAGGGCACCCCAGCGATCGGTAATCCAGCCGGCGGGACGCTACGGGTGCGAGCTCGTCGATCGGCAACAGCAGCGCGCCCGTCGCGCGGGTTCCGTTCTTGGGTTCGCGGACCACCAAGCCCTCCCTTGCCAGCTGCTGAAGTACCGCCCGTACCGTGTTGCGGCTCGCCGAAAGGGCGTCGGTCAGTTCACTTTCGACCAGCGCCATGGTGGGTCCGGTGGTGACCAGGGTCGAGCGCAGGAGGTCGTAGGTCCGCCGCGCGGAGTTGTTCAGCCGGTCCGGGCTGGCGCGCTGGCGCTGATAGACCACCTCGGGCCGGAGTGCGGCCCGAGGGTGATATCCCGCTCGACAGCTCCCGTACATCGCTGGGTCGTGAAGCGCCAACCTAGGTCTCCTTCCCGGCGGCCAGATTCCCAACTATCGGGGACCAAAGTCCCTTGCCGATATTTCACCAGGAGTTTGTTACCGGTTGCTGGCAGACCTGATTCGCGCCGGTTACGCCGCCGTCATGCGCTTGCCCACAAAGTGGGCCAACTGTGCGCTGCACAACAGAAGCACCGCGATCAGTGCGAAAAGACCGGCCATGCTGATCTGGGTGGCGAGTACGGCACAGCCCACCGAACCGGCGAGCATGCCGATACCCGCGGAGATACGGAACTTCGCCAGCCCCGCAGAGGACTCACTGACCTGTGCCACGACGAGCACCGGCAGGCTGGCGGTCGCGCCCGCCAGGCTGATGCCGAACAGCGTTGAGGCGACGAAATAGGTTCCGGTGCTGGGCTCCAGCGCCAGCAGCGCGGCGCACAGCGTGCCCATCAGGAACGAGGACACCAGCACGGCCACCACACCCACGCGGTTGATCACGCGGTACGCGATCTGCAGTGCCAGGATCTCGGCCACAGACATGAGCGCGATGGCCACCGCGATCGTGCTGACCGGATAGTGCCGGACCGCACCGGCCAGCGGTAGCGCGGTGAACAACACGCCACCTCTGAGGAAGTCGCCGACCATCGCCAGGACGAGCGCGGCCCGGCTGCCCGGCGAGCGGACGAATTGTGGCAGCCCGACGGTCGGCCGCCCGATCCCCGGCGGTGCGGCAAGCCTGGGCAGTGCCACCGCCAGCGCAGCGGTGACCAGCAGGGCCAGCACGCCGGTGCCGACGAAGGCGAGCTGATAGCCGGCCCTGCCCTCGACAATGCCGGCGACGAGCAGACCACCCGGCGAGCCCAGCGCCCCGCCGAGCAGGAATGCCGCGTTGAAGCGGGCCAGGCATCGCGCGATATCGGGGTCGGATTGCCCTGGTGGCATTGGTGTTTCGACTCGTGGTGCAACGCGCACCGCGGCCTGCAATCCCGCGCCGAGCACCACCCCGCTGCCCAGCCCCTGCAGCATCCGCGACGCCATCAGCAGCACTCCGCCGTCGGCAACGCCCATGCCGATACAGGCGATCGCGAACATGGCCAACCCGGTGGTCAGCGCCACCCTGGCGTCGAGCCCGGGGACGAACCTGGTGCCGAACACGTCCACGATGATGACGCCGAGGCAGGCGGCCAGCATGAACACCCCGATATAGGTGCTGCTGTCCGACGCCGCCTGGATGAACAGCACTTCCAGGGGAGCGGTGAGACTCATCGTGACGCCGGCGGCGGCCATCAGCGGAAGGAACCACCGCGACCCGTACCGTCGTGGGACGGAGCAACGCATCAGCAGGCCATCAACCTTCTGCCGCAGAGATATCGGCCACGGCCGGGCGCAACCGCGCGGTTCCGGCGATCGTCAAACCGTAGGCATCCAACCCGATCCGCTTGACGGGGTTGTTGGTCAGCAATCGCATTCGGCGCACCCCGAGGTCGGCCAGGATCTGGGCGCCCAGGCCGTATTCCCTGGCGTCGAGTACATCGGCGGACGGGTCGTGCGGTCGATAGCCTCGCTGGCCCCCGACCCCGCGCAGATAGACCACGACACCGCGGCCCTCTTCGGCGATCATCTGCATCGCCTGCTCCAGCCAAGGGCCGCAATCGCAGCCGCCGGAGTCAAAGACGTTGCCCGTCACACACTCCGAATGCACGCGCACCAATGTCGGCGATTTCTGTCGGCCCGCCACATCGCCCATCACCAGAGCGATGTGCTCGCGGCCATCCAGGATCGAGCGAAAGCCGTGCGCCTGAAACACACCGTGGCGGGTCGGAAGCCGGCTGGCGGCCTTGAACTCGACGAGCCGCTCGGTGCGCCGCCGATAGGTGATCAGGTCGGCCATCGTGACCACCGTGAGCCCATGCTGTTCGGCGAACGTCCACAGTGCCTGCCCCCGCACCACAACGCCTGCGTCGTCGAGGATTTCGCCGATCACCGCGACCGGCGGGAGTCCGGCTAGCTCGGCCAGATCCACTGCGGCCTCGGTGTGCCCGGCCCGGCGCAGCACGCCGCCGTCGGCCCCGCGCAGCGGAAAGACCTGCCCCGGCCGGATCAAGTCGTCGTGCGTGGTGGCGGGGTCGGCCAGCAGCGCGATCGTGCGGGCCCGGTCGGCGGCTGAGATGCCGGTGGTGATGCCGGTGCGGGCGTTGACCGACACCGAGTAACTGACGCCACGCGGATCCTCGTTGTGCGCCACCATCGGTGGCAGCCGCAGCCGGTCGAGATCGGCCGACAGCATCGGTACGCACAGGATTCCGCCGGTGTGGCGCATCATGAACGCCACCCGTTCGGGCGTGGCATGCGCCGCGGCCAGCATCAGGTCGCCGTCGTCGCCGGGATTGTCCGCGTCGACGATGATCACCATCCGACCCTCGCGCAGGTCCGCCATCGCTGTGCCCACCGCGCAGCCCAGCGTTTCGATGACCGTCATATCAGAACTCGCGCAAGGTATCTCGCAGCATCGTGGTCGTGTACTCGGTGCGGGTCAGCCCGCGCTTCTGCAGTGCGGGGATCAGGCCGTCGGTGATCTCGGTGACGTAGCGCCGGTTGAGCCGCATCACCGGGCTGGTTATCAGGTAGCCGTCGCCGCCGACCTCGTCCATCAGCGCACCCATCTCCTCGGCGACCGCCTCCGGTGTGCCGATGAACGGGATGTTGGCGGTCAGACCGCTGCCGGTGACGATCTGGCGCAACGTCTTTCCCTTGCCGCGCGCCAGGAAGCTCTCCAGGGAGCCCCGTTCACCGTTGGTCGTCACGTTGGGCACCGGCTGGTCGAGATCGAACTGCGAGAAGTCGATCTCGGTGATCGAGGAGATCTCGGCGAGCATGTACTCGATGTACTGCGGGTCGTTGAACCAGCGGTCCCGCTTGGCGATCGCCTCCTCGTGGGTGTCGGCCACGATCGGGGACACCAGATAGAGCACCTTGCACTCCGACGGATCGCGCCCGTTGGCCTTCATCCGCTCGTGGATGTCATCGCGGTAGGCCTTCATGGCCTCGGCGCCGTTGGCGGGGGCGACGATGGTGTCCGCGTGCTGGGCGGCCAGTTCGCGTCCGGGCGGTGAGGCGCCGGCCTGGGCGATGGTGGGCCGGTACTGCGGTGACGGCGCGGTGTTCAGCGGGCCCCGGCTCTTGTAGTACTTGCCATGGAAATCGATGGTGTGGACCTTCTTGTAGTTCGCGTAGGTCCCGGTCGTATGGTCGCGCTCAACGGCGTCGGGCTCCCACGATTCCCAGAGCTTGCTGACCACCTCCAGGTACTCACTGGCCATCGCATAGCGCTCGTCGTGCTCGTAGAGCTTGTCCATGCCGAAGTTCTGTGCGGCCCGGTCCTCGGCGGAGGTCACGACGTTCCAGCCGAACCGGCCGCGCGCGATGTGATCGACGGTGCTGCAGAGCCGGGCCAACAGGAACGGTGGGTAGAAGCTCGTCGACATCGTGGGGATGATCCCGAGATTCTTTGTCGCAGCCGCGATCAGCACGGCAAGCGGCACGGGGTCGTGCTTGGGGTTGACACCGTGCTTGAGGTCGAACTCCATGGTGCCGCCGTAGGCGGTCGACACCATGAGCTTGTCCTCGATGAGTACGTAGTCGAATTTCGCCCGTTCCAGGTCTTTGGCGATCTCGACGTAGAAGTCACCGGTGAAGTCGCGCCCCCCGTCACCCCAGTTGCCATTCCATTCGTCGGCGACGAAGTTCAGAAACCAACCCAGATGGAACTTCTCGGTCACAAGTTCTCCTTCCGCTGTTGTCCTCAAGAGAAGACGGAAGGCGTTACTCGGCCGTGTCATAGGCGTAGCACTCACATTGCGCCATATCGGGCGTTGACAGATGATCGAACGTGCGTTCGAATGGATGGGTGCGGTGGAGCGGCCAGGGGATAGCGGTCGACGACGGTGCGCTGCCCGGCCTGGAGCGCATCGGGCTGGTGCGCAGCGTGCGAACGCCCCAGTTCGAGGGCATCACGTTCCATGAGGTGCTGTGCAAGTCGGCGCTGAACAAGATCCCCGCGGCCGCGATGCTGCCGTTCCGGTTCACCGTCAACGGTTACCGGGGCTGCTCGCACGCCTGCCGGTATTGCTTCGCCCGGCCCACGCACGAATATCTGGAGTTCGACCCGGGTGAGGACTTCGACCGCCAGATCGTGGTGAAGACCAATGTCGTCGACGTGCTGCGTCGCGAGCTGGGCCGGGCGTCGTGGCGGCGGGAGGCGGTGGCGCTGGGTACCAATACCGATCCGTATCAGCGGGCCGAGGGGCGTTACGCCTTGATGCCGGGCATCATCGGAGCGCTCGCGGGGTCGGGCACGCCGCTGTCGATCCTGACCAAGGGCACCCTGTTGCGTCGGGATCTTGAGCTGATTACCGATGCCGCACAACAGGTTCCGGTGTCGGTCGCGATCTCGCTCGCGGTGGGCGACCCCGATCTGCACCGCGACGTCGAACCCGGGACCCCGTCGCCCCAGGCTCGGCTGGGGCTGATCACCGCGGTGCGCGACGCCGGTTTGGACTGCCACGTCATGGTCGCGCCGGTGCTGCCGCACCTGACCGATTCGGCCGAACACCTCGACAGCCTGCTCGGCCAGATCGCCTCGGCCGGCGCCACCTCGGTGACGGTGTTCGGCTTGCACCTGCGCAGTTCGACGCGCGGCTGGTTCATGAACTGGCTGGCGCGTTCACATCCCGAACTCGTCGCGCCCTACCGCCAGCTGTACCGGCGCGGTGCCTACCTGCCCGCCGACTACCGCGACATGCTGCGCGAGCGGGTCGCGCCGCTGATCGCCAAGCACCGGCTGGCTCGCGACCACCGGCCGTTCAGTGCCGCCGCCCCGCCCGTCGCCGAACCGGAGCCGCAGCCGACGCTCTTCTAGGTGCGGCCCCGCTTGACCTCGTTGAACGGCACGCCCTTGTCGGCGGCGAATTCGCGGGGGAAGCCGAGGATGCGCTCGCTGATCACATTGCGGGCCATCTCGCTGCTGCCGCCGCCGAGCGAACCGGTCTGCCGCGACAGGTACCGCACGCCGATGGCGTCCAGCAGACCGGACAGCTCCTCACCCTCGTCGACCACGCCGGCCGTCCCGGCGATCGCCAGGGCGGTGTCGACCTCGAGTTCGGTTGTCTCGGCGTGGAACAGCCGGATCAAGGTGCCCGCGTTCGGCGGCAGCGAACCGTTGCCGATGGCGCTGCCGACGTGATCGATCAACTGGTCCTTGACAATTCGGCGGGCCAATGCCTGACCGGCCAGCGCCTGCACGGCGAGGTTGTCGCCCTGGCCGGTGAGCTCGACGTAGGCGACGTGATCGGGCGGCATCTCCTCGGCGTTGTCCGAGTCGGTGCCGCTGGCGAACTCCGAACCGCCGCCGACCGCACGGCGCTCGTGGTGCAGCTGCCGGGACGCGACCTCCCACCCGTTGTTGACCTCGCCGACGACGGCGTCGTCATCGAGTTCGAGGCCGTCGAAGAACTCTTCGCAGAACTCCTCGTTGCCGTTGACCTCTTTGATCCGCCGCATGGTGATGCCGGGGGAGTTCAGCGGCACCAGGAACATGGTCAGGCCCTGGTGTTTGGGCACGGTCCAGTCGGTGCGGGCCAGCATCAGGCCGTAGTCGGCGGCGAACGCACTGGTGCTCCACGTCTTGGCGCCGTTGATGATCCACTTGTCGCCGACGCGGTCGGCACGCGTGATGACGCCGGCCAGATCGGAGCCGCCGCTGGGTTCGCTGAGCAGCTGGCAGAGCACCTCGTCACCGCGAATGGCGGCCGAAATACGTTCGCGCTTCTGGGCTTCGGTGCCCATGTCCAGGATTGTCGCCGCACAGATGGTCAGCGACGGCACATTGAGGATCAGCGGCATCTCATAGCCGCGGCACTCGGCGGTGAACGCCTTCTGATAGGCCAGCGGCAGGCCCTGCCCGCCGTACTCGCGCGGGAAGCACAGGCCGGCAAAACCGCCCTCGTACAACCGCTTCTGCAGTTCCTGGGCGCGGTCCCACGAGGACTGCACGGCCCGCAGGGCAACTGGCAGATTGTCGGGATCGACACGCGGCATGTTGTCGGCCAACCAGACTCGCGCCCTTGCGGCGAAGTCGGCGACCGATTCGGTGGCGGTGGAGATGGCTACATCGGTCATGCCGAAGCCTCCTGTCGAACGGTCTTGGCGCTCAACGCATACACCATCCGGTGATGGTCGTCGGGTGAGCCGTAGAGCGCGCGGTAGAGCGCGGTACGGCGCAGGAACAGGTGCAGGTCGTGCTCCCAGGTGACGCCGATGCCACCGTGCAGCTGCACGCAGTCCTGCAGCATCACCGGAGCCCGCTCGGCCACATAGGCTTTCGCGACGCTGACCAGCAGGGCAGCGTCGTCGGCGCGTGCGGACACCGCGGCCACCGCGCCCGCGGTGGTCGCCCGGCACGCCTCGAACCACATCTTCATGTCGGCGAGGCGATGTTTCAGCGCCTGGTACGACGCCAGCGGCCGACCGAAGCTGTGCCGGTCGAACATCCACTGCGTGGTCATCGCCAGCACGGTGTCCAGAATCCCGACGATCTCCGCGCACTGCAGCACCAGGGCGACCTGTCGCTGCCGCTCGATGATCGCCGGTGTCTGCGCCGCGTCGCCGACGACGGCGGTCTCGTCGACATCAACGCCGCTGAATTCGACTCGGGCATAACGCTTCACCATGTCGACGGACTGCTGTTCGGTCACCGTGGCGCGGTCGGCCGGGACGAGAAACTGGCGCGGAGCACCCTCGAAATCGGCGACCACCAGGAAGACGCCCGCCTCGACGCCCGCCTCCACCCGGTCCTTCACCCCGTCGATGCGGTAACCGGATTCGGTGCGCGTCGCCGTCACACCCGGCGTCAGCGGGGACAGGGGCTTGCGCGGTTCGTACACCGCCCACGATGCCACCACTTCGCCTGACACCAGCGCTTCGATGGTCTCTTCATGTCCCTCGGGAGCCTCGACCAGGCCGGCCAGCACGACGCTCACCGGGTGCAGCGGCCCCGGTGCCACGCTGTGCCCGATCTGTTCGGCCACCAACGCGAGATCGGCCAAGCCGTCGCCCGAAACACTGCCGCCGCCAAGCTCTTCGGGGACCAGCAGGCTGGCCCAGCCGAGCTCGGCGGCACGCTGCCACCAGGCGGTGTCGAAGGACGTGTCCGCTGCGTGCAGCTCGCGCACCTTGCTCAGGGACGCTTCCTTCTCCAGGAATGCCTGGGTCGTCGACACGAACAGCAGTTGTTCGGGATTGGCGACATCCGTCATGCGCCGTCCTCGCTTTCCTTACACAGCGGACGTGCGCGCCGGCGTCCCGGCGCCCACGTCCATCACGACGATTTCGAGAGGGTCAAGCGATGACGAGCGCGGGCACGTCGGGCTTGTGGACCGACACGTTGGGGACCTTGAACAGGTCAACCAGGTTGCCGCCCATCACCTTCTGCTGCTCTTCCTCGTTCAGACCCTGGGCAACCAGGTCGTCGACGAGGTTGATCGGGTTGGCCAGCCCCTCCGGGTGCGGCCAGTCCGAGCCGAAGATGATGCGGTCCATACCGCACAGCTCGCCCATCTTCTTGAAGTCGTCCTCCCAGAACGGCGCCACGTAGACACCGCGCTTGAATGCCTGGATCGGGTCCTCGGGGAACTCCTGCGGCATCTTCGAGTAGACGTCCTTGAACTGGTAGAAGAGGTAAGGCACCCAGGACGCGCCGTTTTCGATCGACAGGATGCGCAGATCCGGGTTGCGGGTCAGCGCGCCGTGGCACACCAGGGCGGCCATGGTGTCCTCGATGGGCCGCTTGCCCATCGCGACCATCCGGAAGGACGTCGGCTTGAACGGGGTGAACTCCGCGGCCGGCTCCCAGTCGTTGAGGTACTCGGCGTAGCCGCTGTCCGAGGCGTGCATGCACACCGGGATACCGGCCTTCACGCAGGCGTCCCAGAACGGGTCGAATTCGGGCAGGCCGAGCGAGCGCGAACCGCGGTAGCCGGGCACCGGTGCCGGACGCACCAGCACGGTCTTGGCGCCGCGCTCCAGGCACCACTCGAGTTCTTCCAGCGCACGGTCGACGACGCTGAGGTTGATGACCGGCGTGGAGAAGATCCGGCCCTCGTAATCGAACCGCCAGGTCTCATACATCCACTGGTTGAGCGCGTGGATGATGTCCAGGATCAGGTCCGGATCGTCCTTGAGGCGTTCCTCGACCAGGCTGGCCAGCGTCGGGAACATGATCGTGTAATCCAGGCCGAGTCCGTCGAGCACCTCGAGGCGGGCCTCGGGGTTGCGGAACGCGGGGATGGCCTTCATCGGCTTGCCCATGACCTCGCGGTAGCTCTTGCCGCCGCTGCCGTGGCGGAAGTACTCCTCCTGCGCGCCGGGTCGGGCGACGACCTCGAAGGTCGGGTTGGGGATGTAGTCGCTGATGGTGTTGCGCACCACGATCTTGGTGCGGCCCTTGACGTCGATGTAGTCGATGACGCCCTTGCGGTTGTCCGGCAGGAATTGCGTCAGCGCTTCCTGCGGCTCGTAGAAGTGGTTGTCGGCATCGAAAACGGGATAGGGCAGCTGGCGCGAGGGCATGTCCGCCTCCAGAGAGTCTGTTTAGTGGGTAACGGTAATGACGTTACCACGTAAGCCCAACAGTAAACACATCTGCAGCAAAAGAGGGATCTACCTGCGCAAACAGGTCAGGGGAGCAGGCCGCGCACGCAGAAGTCGTAAATGTGCTTCGCGTCGATGGGGATGCCGTTGAGTTCGACCCCCAGGCTGCGCAACCGCATGGCCCCGAGGTTCGCCTGCATGATGAGGGCCGCGGTGGTCTCGGACTGCAGGTCGGAGCGGAAAGTGCCCTCGTCCTTGCCGCGTTCGAGGATCTCGCCGATCAGCTGATGCAGGGGTGAGAGCACCCGCGAGTACTCCTTCGGCAGGGTCTCGGCGAGGTGGTCGTTGTAGTAGGTCAGGCCACGGTTGATGCTGTCCTGCTTGGTGGTCTCGGCCGGGGTGCAGATCCGATCGATCAGCAGGCGCATCGCCTCGGCGGCGGGCAGGCCGTCGGTTTCCTTGCGCCACACCTTGGTTGACTCGGCCATGATCGTGTCGATCAGCGCCAGCAGCAGCTCATCTTTGGTGGTGAAGTGCTGGTAGAACGAGCGCAGCGAGGTCTTCGAGCGCTCGACGACCTCGAGAACGGTGAAGTCGGTGCGACCGGTCTCGGCCAGGATCGACAGCGCCGAGCGCATGAAGCGACTCTCGCGGGAGTCCGGATCGACGGTCGTCGTCTCGGTTGATCGTTCGTTGGCCTTGGCCATCGGGTCAGCTTATCGGTCGGGTTACAGTGACGAGAATGACGTTACCGTCTTGGAACACGATGAGGTGAGGGAACACATGACTGCGGATTCCAGCGACGCCGTTTGGACAGTGGCGCGCCTGCTCGACCTGTTCGACGTCCAGGCCGAGAGCCAGGACCGCTTCATCGCCCCGACCGGTATCGCCGACGCCGACGAGCGGCAGGTCGTCGAGGGCACCCAGGTTCTCGCCCAGGCGATCGTCGCGGCGGCAAAACGCTTCGAGGGCAAGTCGATTCGCTCGGTGCACAGTGTGTTCGCCCGCGCGGTGCTGGTCGGTCCGCCGGTGGTGCTGGATATCGACGTGGTCTCCGAAGGGCGCTCCACCGCGTCCGCGATCATCACCGCCTCGCAGAATGACAAGCGCTGCATGACGTTCACCGTGCTCGCCGACGTGCCAACGCCCGACGTGATCCGCCATCACCTGCCGCGCCCCGAGGTGAAAGGGCCGGACCAGTCCAACGACTGCGAGATGCCGATGACGGGACGGCAGATCAAGCTCGTCGACGTCGTCGACATCAACAGCCCCGACGAGGTCGGCCCGCCCGAGGTCTACGCCTGGCTGCACTACGAGCCCATCCCGGCCCGCGACGACCTGGCCAAGGCCCTGATCGCCTACTTCACCGGGCACCTGGGTATCTCGGCGACCATGCGCGCGCATGAAGGCATCGGCACCGCGCAGTCGCACCTCACGGTCTCGACCGCGCCGATGACCGTCACGGTGAGCTTCCACGAGCCGGTCACCTGGGGCGGCTGGCTGCTCTACACCCACGAGAGCACCCAGGTCGGCGCCGGCATGTCCTATATCCGCGGGGCGATCCACACCCAGGAAGGCGAGCTGATCGCGTCGTTCACCCAGGACGCGCTGATCCGGCCGCTGCGGGTCACCGACAACGCGATCGCCGCCGAAGCCCGGATCTAGTGCGATGAGCTTGGTCGCCGGGCGCGGCCCACTCGGTCCGGACCGGGCCGGCTGGTTCTCCGCGCCGGTGGCCGCGCCGATCGTCTACGTCGAACCGCACCCGCGCCGGGTGCAGGCGGTGCGTGACGGCCGGGTCGTCATCGACACCGAGAACGCACTGATGGTCCACCGCGCGGGGGCGGCGCTGAGCTACGTCTTCCCGGTCGGTGAAACAGGTGATCTGCCAACCGAACCCGAAGAATTCGCGCCCGGCTATGTTCGGGTGCCGTGGGATGCGGTCGACACGTGGCTGGAGGAGGGGCGCACGCTGGTGCACTACCCGCCGAACCCGTACCACCGCGTCGACTGCAGGCCGACCCGGCGCCGGCTGCGCGTCGAGGTCCCCGGCGGTGTTCTCGTCGACACCGACGACACGGTCATTGTCTTCGAGACATCCTTGGCGCCACGGCTTTACGTCGCACCCACGCATGTGCGCACCGATCTGCTGCGCCGCACGGACACGTCGAGCTACTGCAACTACAAGGGGTACGCGACCTACTGGGCGGCCGGCGACGTCCAGGACGTCGCCTGGAGTTACGACGATCCGCTACCCGAAACAGCGGCCATCTCAGGATATTTCAGCTTCGACGCCGACCGATGCGAGATGAGCGCGGAGTTGCCCGGCTAGCCCAGATCGCGGGCCGCGAACGTGTTGCACTGCTTGGGGTCGCCGGTCTGGTAGCCGGTGGTGAACCACTTCTGGCGCTCGGCCGCCGACCCGTGGGTCCACTGCTCGGGGTTCACCCGTCCGGTCGCCTGCTTCTGAATCCGGTCGTCACCCACTGATGCTGCCGCCGAGAGCGCGTCGGCAATGTCCTTATCGGTCAACGGTTTCAGGTAGGTCACGTCGGTTCCGGGCTGCTTGGTGATCGCGGCGAAGTGCGCCCACACCCCGGCGTAGCAGTCGGCCTGCAGCTCGGTGCGCACACCGCCGCCACCGGCGCCCTGGGCACCCGCGCCCTGCGCCTTGCCGAGGTCGCCGAGCAGGTCCTGAACGTGGTGGCCGTACTCATGGGCCACCACATACTCTTGCGCCAACGGTCCACCGCTGGAACCGAATTGGTCCTTGAGCACCTGGAAGAAATCGGTGTCGAAGTAGGCGGTCTGGTCCACCGGGCAGTAGAACGGACCCATATCGCTGGACGCGGGACCGCACCCGGTGTTGACGTTGTTCTTGAACAACATCATCTTCGGGCGGGTGTAGCCCTTGAGCAGGTTCTCCCACACGCCGTCGACCGAGTTGCCGGTGGCCACCACGCGGCATTCGACGTACTCGTTGGCGTCGGCGCCCGTGCGGCACTTGCTCAGGTCATAACCGGATTGTTCGGCGCCGGGCGGAAGTGCCGGTTGCTGGCTGATCACCTGGCCGGGGTCGACACCGAGGAACACCGCCAGCAGCACCACCACCAGGCCGCCGAGGCCACCGCCGATCGCGATGCCCCGACCGCGGCCGCCACCTGTCGAGGTCGTACTCGTGTCGATCTGCATACCTTCGTTGAAGGTCATCGTGACTCCTCGAGATCGACACCCCACCGCAGACAACCCGCCGCGTTCACTTTGCCACACTACGATTCAGCCGTGACCGTCGTCGCCGATCCGTCGACCGTGGTTGACACCTCCGGTGGCGCCGTGCGCGGCGCCACCGAGCACGGCGTGCGGGTCTGGCGCGGCATTCCCTACGCCGAACAACCCGTCGGCGAGCGCCGGTTCCTGGCGCCCATCCCACCGCGGCCGTGGCCGGGTGTGCGCGATGCCGTCGAGTACGGGCCGATGCCCCCGCAGGGCCGGTCGTTCGTCGGCGGCGGTCGCGACGACCCGAAGATCCGCGACGAAGCCTGCCTGACGCTGACGGTGTGGGCGCCCAGCCCTGATCCCGAGTCGCTGCGCTCCTGCCCGCCGGAGACAACGACGACCCCACTGCCGGTGATGGTCTGGATTCCCGGCGGTGCGTTCGTCTACGGGGCCGGACAGCTGCAGCTCTACAACGGCTCTCGGTTGGCCGCCAACGGCAATGTCGTCGTCGTCAACGTGACCTACCGCCTGGGAGTGTTCGGCGGATTCGAACTCGGCGATCTCGGGGCCGGCTTCGCCGACAACCTGTGCCTGCGTGACCAGATCGCCGCGCTGCGCTGGGTGCAGGACAACATCGCCGCATTCGGCGGAGATCCCCAGCGCGTCACCATCTTCGGCGAATCGGCCGGGGCCACCTCGGTGCTGGCGCTGCTGGCCAGCCCGGCGGGCAAGGGACTGTTCGCCCGCGCGATCGCCCAGAGCCCGGCACTGCCACTCATCGCCGACCGCGCCACCCGGGCCCGCCGAGCACACGAATTCGTCGACGTCGTCGGCGCCGATCCCGCGGCCTTTCCGGTGCTGCCGCAGCGGGTGCTGCGCCGCGCGGCGGGGGAGATCCAGCGCCGCAGCGTCGCCACCAGCCCGACGCTGGCCTACGGGCTCACCTACGGCGTCGACCTGCTGCCGCGGCACCCGATCGACGCGGCGCGGGCCGGTGAGGTCAACCCCGTGCCGCTGATCGTCGGCACGAACAGCCACGAGGCGTCGATGTTCGCCTGGTCCAAGCCGCCCATGCTGCCGACCACGCTGGACAGCATCGACGCCTACTTCGACCGGGTGGCACCCGAGGCCCGGGACCGGGTGCTCGGCGCGTACCCCGACTTTCCGCGGCGGCGGTCGCAGATCGCGGTGGGCTCCGACGTGATGTTCGGCGCGCCGACGTGGGCATTCGCCGACGCCTACAGTGCCAACGCGACCACCCACGTCTACCGCTTCGACCACACCACCTGGACCCTGCGGATGCTGGGCCTGGGCGCCACCCACGGCAGCGAGATCGTGCACATCCAGCACAGCTACGGCTCGTATCTGGGTCGCAAGTTGCATCCGCTGGGCCGGCGCGTGCAGCCGGCGGTGGGCCGCCGGATGCAGCGCACCTGGCTGACCTTCGCCACCGACGGCGCACTGGACGACTGGCCGCACTACGACACCGTGCGTCGACGCACCCGCGTCATCCGGTCGGCCCGGGACGTCTCGATCGACGACCCCGACGCAACGCGCCGGGAAGCCTGGGCGGGGCTGTACTAGCTGCTAGGTGCAGTGCTTGTCGGTGTAGCGGCGCAGATTGGCCAGGAACCACTTGAACGACAGGTTCATCACCGGCCCGCCGAGCACCAGTCCCCATCGGGCGGGCCCGTTGGCTTTCTGCGCCAGCGTCCAGGTCAGCCGGCAGCCGCCCGGCGTCGGCACCACCGTGTACTCCTCGGCGAATGCCGCCACCACCTTGTTCGAGCAGGTGTTGAACCGAAATGCCATGTAGCTGAACGGTTCCCAGGCCAGGAACTCCTCGTCGCCGACCAGCCCGCCGAGCATGTCGACAGTGCGGGTGGTGCCGACCCCATAGGGCTTGGGACTGGTCCAGGTGACCTTGGTGATGACCTTCGCCCACTGCGGCCAGGAGCCGGCGTCGGCGAGGACGTCGAAGAGCTGCTCGGGCGTGACGGCCAGGTCCACACTGTTGGAGAACCGGAACGGCGCGGTCTTGATCCAGCTCAGGTCGACGCGCTCGCAGGGATACATCGTGGTCATCGGGGCTACCTCCGTGGAGACCATACATCGAGGCGGCACATGTCCGGTCGGGTCCACCTCATAGACTGATCCCTCGATTCATCACCTCCGTTTTCCGATTCTCAGGGAGTTTCCAGTGCTGCGCAGTCACGCCGCCGGTTCGTTGCGGGCCTCCGACGCCGGACAGACGGTCACCCTGGCCGGCTGGGTGTCCACCCGGCGCGACCACGGCGGCGTCATCTTCATCGATCTGCGTGATTCATCCGGCGTTGCGCAGGTGGTGTTCCACGACGCCGACGTACTGGCCCAGGCGCACCGGCTGCGCGCGGAGTTCTGCGTCACCGTCACCGGCGAGGTCGGAATCCGTCCCGAGGGCAACGCCAACGCCGAGATCCCCACCGGCGAGATCGAAGTCAACGCGACATCGCTGACGGTGCTGGGGGAGAGCGCCCCGCTGCCGTTCCAGCTCGACGAGCAGGCCGGCGAGGAAGCCCGGCTCAAATATCGCTACCTCGACCTGCGTCGGCCGGGCGGACCCGGTGAGGCAATCCGGTTGCGCTCCAAGGTCAATGCGGCCGCGCGCTCGGTGCTGGCCGAACACGACTTCGTCGAGATCGAAACGCCGACGCTGACGCGCTCGACTCCGGAGGGTGCGCGCGACTTCCTGGTGCCCGCACGGCTGCAGCCGGGGTCGTTCTACGCGCTGCCGCAGAGCCCGCAGTTGTTCAAGCAGCTGCTGATGGTCGCGGGTATGGAGCGCTACTACCAGATCGCGCGCTGCTACCGCGACGAGGATTTCCGCGCCGACCGCCAGCCGGAGTTCACCCAGCTGGACATGGAGATGAGCTTCGTCAGCGCCGACGACGTGATCGCCGTTTCCGAGGAAGTGCTGCGGGCGGTGTGGTCCACGATCGGCTACGAGCTGCCGACCCCCATCCCGCGGATCACGTATGCCGACGCGATGCGGCGGTTCGGTTCGGACAAACCGGATCTGCGCTTCGCCGTCGAACTCGTCGAGTGCACCGAGTACTTCTCCGACACCCCGTTCCGGGTATTCCAGGCGCCATATGTCGGCGCTGTCGTGATGGCGGGCGGAGCGTCGCAGCCACGCCGGACGCTGGATGGCTGGCAGGAATTCGCCAAGCAGCGCGGGCACAAGGGCCTGGCGTACGTGCTCATCGGCGAGGACGGCGAACTGAGCGGCCCGGTCGCCAAGAACCTGTCCGACGCCGAGCGTGCCGGCTTGGCTGCCCATGTCGGCGCCAAGCCGGGGGACTGCGTGTTCTTCGCGGCCGGTACCCCGAAGGGCGCCCGCGCTCTGCTCGGCGCGACGCGGATCGAGATCGCCAAGCGGCTGGACCTCATCGACCCGGCGGCCTGGGCGTTCACCTGGGTGGTCGACTGGCCGCTGTTCGAACCGGCCGACGACGCCACCGCCTCCGGTGACGTGGCCGTCGGCTCGGGCGCCTGGACCGCGGTGCACCACGCGTTCACCTCACCGCAGCCGGCGTCGGAGGCCACCTTCGACACCGATCCGGGTTCGTCGCTGGCCAACGCCTACGACATCGTCTGCAACGGCAACGAGATCGGCGGCGGCTCGATCCGTATCCACCGGCGCGACGTGCAGGAGCGGGTGTTCGCCATGATGGGCATCGACCATGCCGAGGCCCAGGACAAGTTCGGATTCCTGTTGGACGCCTTCACCTTTGGCGCCCCGCCGCACGGCGGCATCGCCTTCGGCTGGGATCGCATCGTCGCGCTGCTGGCCGGGGTGGACTCGATCCGCGAGGTGATCGCGTTCCCGAAGTCGGGTGGCGGGATCGACCCGCTGACCGATGCGCCGGCGCCGATCACGGCCCAGCAGCGCAAGGAATCCGGAATCGATGTCAAACCCGAGGCCAAGAAACCGGCGATTACCTCCTAGGTAGTCGACGCGCGGCGAGGTCATCCGTCACGCTGATCGGTGTGAGCACACCTGATTTCACGGCGATGATGCCGCTGGCGGCCACGCTCGGCATCACAATCGACGACGCCGCACCAGACCGGGTGACGGGGTCGATGGCCTGGGCGCCGGAGCGGTGCACGTCGGGTGGGCTGCTACACGGGGGTGCGTTGATGGCGTTCGCGGACACCGTCGGTGCGGTGTGCGCGTTCCTCAACCTGCCGCCGGGCGCCGGCACGTCGACCATCGAATCGAAGACCAACTTCTTTCGCGGTGTCCGATCCGGGGTGGTCGGCGCGACGTGCGTGCCGCTGCACGTCGGGCGGACCACCATCGTCGTGCAGACCGATCTCACCGATGACCGCGGCAAGAGGGTCGCGCAGGTGACGCAGACGCAGGCCGTGCTTCCCTAAGCTGGTTCCATGAGCGATACCCCTGACGCCGCGTACATGAACGACTTCAACAAGAGCATCGTCGAGGAGTTCCGGTCCAACGCCGGGGTCGTCGGCGGGCCCTTCGAGGGCCGCCCGCTGTTGCTGCTGCACACCACCGGGGCGAAGTCCGGCCAGCCGCGCCTGGCGCCGCTGGCCTACTTCCAGGTCGACGGCAAGCTGATCATCATCGGCTCGAAGGCCGGTGCCGACACCAATCCCGACTGGGTGCACAACCTGCGGGCCAACCCGTCGGCGCACATCGAGATCGGCACGGATGCCTACGACGTGGTCGCCCGCGAGTTCTCGCGCGAGGAACGCGACGAGGCCTACCCCAAGGTTGTGGCGGAAGCCCCCGGGTTCGGCGAGTACCAGGAGAAGACCAGCCGGATCATCCCGCTGTTCGAGCTGTCCCGGGTCTAGCTAGCGATTTCGGCGCGAATTACTTCAGGTTCGGGCAGATCTGCTTGAGCCAATCGGTGATCGCATTCCGATTGGCGTCCAGGTCGGCGTCGTTGGGCTGCGCGCCGACGGTGGTGACGAAGTGCTCGATCGCGGCTTTCACCGGGTCGGGCGGGCTGTACTTCTCGAGCGTGTCGGCGTTGGTTCGCGCCTTGTCTGCACTGGTTGCGACCATCAGATTGTCCTTGGCGAATCCGATATCCAGGCAGGTCGAGTCGTCCAACGCCCCGGCG
This sequence comes from Mycobacterium sp. BK086, assembly GCA_004362315.1. Classification (GTDB taxonomy): domain Bacteria; phylum Actinomycetota; class Actinomycetes; order Mycobacteriales; family Mycobacteriaceae; genus Mycobacterium. The sequence goes on along the minus strand of SNWL01000003.1, from coordinate 406,500 downwards.
GCCATCGACGACGTGGCAGCCGCACTCGTGGTTGTGGTCGCACTCGACGTCGATTCCGAGGACGAGTCGTTGCTGGAGCAGCCTGCCGCGATCACCGTGAGGGCTGCCAGTCCCACGAGTGACATTCGATTCAGTTGCATCGGCAGAAGTATTGCCCTGCAGGGCGGGTTTCGGCGCGGTTTCGCGCACTGCGCGCCGGAAACCGCGCCGAAGACGGCGCCGGGTCGACGGTAGCGTGGTGCTGATGACCATCGAAACGTTGAGCGCACAAGACCTTTCGTTTCTCGCCCGTCCGCTCTATGGATTCTTCTCGACCGCCGCCGGCGCATTGCCGCCACAGCCGCGACCGGTGTGGTTCGAGGCGACCACCACCGGTCACGTCCAGCTGTTCACGGGTGTGGACACCCCCAAGGTTCGTCAGCTGCGCCGCGATTCGCGCGCATCCCTGGTGGTCGCCGCGCCCGTCGGAGAGCGCGAACGCTGGTTGTCGGTGGCAGGCCCGACCACTCTGGTCTCCGACGGAGCCTGGGCACTCGTTGAGCGCCTCGCCGGCCGCTACTGGGATCTCGACGATCCCGTCCGGGCTGCGGACCTCGCTCAGATGCGCGACGAAGAGTGGCTACGTGTGGTCATCGAACCGGAAACTGTTCGCCGATACGCGATGTGACGCGCCGAACCGGCTAGGTGACCTTGGCCGCCAGTGCCGCCAGCTTGGCGTCGAGTGCCTCAGCGGCGCTGAGCAACTCGGGATTGGTCTCCACGACCATCAGCGACGACGGCTTGACGTAGGTGATGCTGCTGCCGTCGCCCTCGTCGAGCAGCAACAGCTCGACCGGGGCGAACAGGCCGGCGGTCACGTCGTGCCGGATCATGGTGATCGCGATCAGCGGATTGCCGAGCACCACCCGCAAGACCTGCCGCTCGATGCCGGCCTTCGTGATCCAGGCGCCGTGGTCGAACAGCCCGAATAACATGAATCCGCTTGGGCCGACAAACTTTTCGACCTTCTCCTGATAGGTCTGCCAGTCGCCGCCCGCCGCGGAGATGTCGTTGATCGGCACCGGCTGCTCGCCGATGTCGGCGAGCAGCGCGGCCAGGACCTCGTCGTAACTCTTGGTGCTGTCGTAGCGCACCCGCACCCCGTCGAACCGGGTCTCGGTGGCCATGTCAGAGCCGCTCGATGATTGTGGCGTTGGCCATGCCGCCGCCCTCACACATCGTCTGCAGGCCGTAGCGCCCGCCACGCTGCTCTAACGCGTTCACGAGCGTGGTCATGATCCGGGCTCCACTGGCGCCCAGTGGGTGACCGATCGCGATGGCGCCGCCGTTGACGTTGGTCTTCGAAAGGTCAGCCCCGGTGTCGGCGGCCCAGGAAAGCACCACCGGCGCGAACGCTTCGTTGACCTCGAACAGGTCGATGTCGGCCAGCGTCAGCCCCGCGCGCGTCAGCACCTTTTCGGTCGCCGGGATCACACCGGTCAGCATGTACAGCGGATCGGAGCCCACGACGGTCGTGGTGTGGATGCGCGCCAACGGTTTCCAACCGTGCTTGCGCGCCACCTCGGAGGTGGTGATCAGCACCGCGGCGCTGCCATCGGACAGCGGTGAGGAGTTGCCCGGCGTGATCTCCCACTGGATCTGCGGGAAGCGCGCCGCGTAGGCCTCGTTGTAGAACGCGGGCCGCAGACCGGCCAGCGTCTCGACCGTGGTGCCGGGACGGATGATCTCGTCGTACTGCAGCCCTGCGATGGGCGCCAGCTCGTTGTCGAACAGCCCGTCCTTGGTGGCCTGCGCCGCCTTCTCGTGGCTGCCTGCGGAGAACTCGTCGAGCTGGCTGCGCGACAGCCCCCAGCGGGCGGCGATCAGCTCGGCACTGATGCCCTGCGGCACCAGACCCTCGGAGTAGCGCTCGGCGAACCGGGTGCCGAACGGATCGCTGCCCGGCAGCACCGAGGAGCCCATCGGGACCCGGCTCATGGACTCGACGCCGCCGGCGATCACCACGTCGTAGGCGCCGGCGATGACGCCCTGCGCGGCGAACGAGATCGCCTGCTGGCTGGAGCCGCACTGGCGATCGACCGTCGTCCCGGGAACCGACTCGGGGAAGCCCGCGCCCAGAAGCGCGTTGCGGGCGATGTTGACCGCCTGGTCGCCGACCTGCGATACCGCGCCGGCGATGACGTCGTCGACCTCGGCGGGGTCGACACCGGTGCGCGCCACCAGCTCCGACAGGCTGTGCGCCAGCAGATCGGCGGGCAGCACCGAATGCAGACCGCCGCCGGGCTTGCCCTTGCCGATCGGCGTGCGGACCGCTCCGACGATGACGGCGTCACGTCCTGCGTAACCGGCCATGGTGTCCTCCTGAACTCGTTACTGAGTATTGCTTTCTATACTCAGCTATAACACCTAGGTATAGTGAAAACAACTCAGAAAGAAAGTGACGTCCGTGACAGTGCTGCAGGGCCCCCTGGCCGATCGCGACTCCTGGTCGGCGGTCGGCAAATGCCCGATCGAGAAGACCATGGCGGTCATCGGTACCAAGTCGGCGATGCTGATCCTGCGTGAGGCGTACTACGGCACCACCCGCTTCGACGATTTCGCCCGCCGGGTCGGCATCACCAAGGCCGCGACCGCGGCGCGATTGGCCGAGCTGGTCGAGGCCGGCCTGCTGACCAGGCAGCCCTATCGCGAGCCGGGACAGCGCGTGCGCGACGAGTACGTGCTGACCGAGGCCGGGACCGAGCTGATGCCAGTGGTGTGGTCGATGTTCGAATGGGGCCGTCGGCACCTGAGCAACGACACCCGGCTGCGCCTGACGCACCTCAAATGCGGATCTGACGCGACCGTCGAAATCCGTTGCACCGAAGGTCATCTGGTGCCGCCCGAGGAGCTGGGTGTGGAAATCAGGCGAAAGGGCGGTCCCACGGCTGCGCCGGGAAGATAGGTAAAGTGCCGGTTGTGGACTCCACGCTGGCGTACATCGATCAGGGTTCTTTCCTCGGATTGCGGGCACTCGGTCGTGGGCCGCTCGCTCAATACGCCTGGATCTACGAGCATCCGATCGACCTCGACGCCGTGCGGCGATTCCACCGCAACCTGGGCCACGGCCTGCTGGGGCGCCGCGTCGAGCGATCGCCGCTGCCGTTCGCGCGGGACCGCTGGGTCACCTGGCGCGGCCCCGCGGACATCGATCTCGCCGCCACCGCACGCCCGCGCGGCGAGGTGATGGCCTGGCTCGACGAGCAGCTACGCATCCCGATCGACCCGGAGGCCGGGCCGTCGTGGCGGGTCGCGGTGCTGCCGCTGACCGAGGGCGGGGCCGCGATCACGCTGATCGCCTCGCACACGGTGTGCGACGGGCTGGCGCTCACCCAGGCGGTCAATCAGGCGGCCAGCGGCGAGACGTGGGAGCTGGGCTACCCGCCACCGGGCGCGCGCACCCGCGGGCAGGCACTGCGCCAGGACGCGGCAGCGTTCCTGCGCGAGATTCCCGAGATCGGCACGGCGGTGGTCGCGGCGGTCAAGCTGGCGCGCAACAACGCCAAGGATTTCGCCTCGTCGGTAGGGCGATCGGGTCCCGCGCCCACCAAGCTCGACGGCGCGGCTCTGGTCACGGTGCCCGCGGTGGCGGCTTATATCGACGAGGCGCAGTGGCAGAGCCGGATGGAAAGTCTTGGCGGAACCAGCAATTCGCTGTTCGCCGGAATCGGGGCGAAGCTGGGGCAGGTCTTCGGCAGGGTCGACGACGACGGTCTGGTGCGGCTGCAGTTCCCGGTCAGTGAACGCACCGAAGGTGATACCCGGGCCAACGCGCTCACCGGTATGACGCTGATGATCAATCCCGCCGACGTCACGACCAGCCTGAGCGATGTGCGCGCCGAGCTGAAGCGAAATCTGACGGCACTGTCCGAGGCACGCTTCGAGCTGTTGGGGCCGGTGGCGCTGGCGCCGCTGGTACCGCCCGGTCTGGCCCGCCGTCTGGAGGGGATGGCCCTGGGCGCGGGCGCCCCGGTCGGCTGTTCCAACCTCGGAAAGCTGCCCGCCGCGGTGAACCGGCCCGACGGCACCGACGCCGAATACCTCGTCCTGCGGCAGATCGAGTCCCGAACCACCGCCGATATTCTCGACCGGCTCGGCGGAACGCTGTTTCTGGCGTCCGGGCAGGTCAACGGAAAAGTCTCGCTGTCGTTGTCGGCGTGGCAGCCCGGCGGACCGAACAGTAGAGACCAGCTGAAGGCCACGTTCGCCCGAGTGCTCGATGGTTTCGGGCTCACCGCGACGATCGAGTGACCGGCGCGCTGTGATGGCCCCCGGAAATTTTTGTGACCCATGAGGCTCATCACACGGGTTATGCTGACGAGATCCGTTAGTCCTACTATGTAGCGGTGCTAAATGCAGCCGCGGTGAATCGACAGGCTGAACTGCAAGGCCAGAAGGGGGACCGGTCGTGACGCTGGAAAGCCAGACCTACACCTCCTCGGGCGCTTCGGCTGACGACGGCCAGACCGGCCCGGACCAGCAGCAGGCTCAGCCCGCAGGTCAGCGCACCAAACGGCGCGGCGGACCGATGAAGCTGCTGCGCAAGGTGTGGCTGCCGATCGTGATCCTCCTCGTGGTCGCGATCGCGGCGTTCGGCGTGTTCCGTCTGCATGGCGTGTTCGGCAAGACCGAGACCACCCGCCCGGGCAGTGGCCTGGCCAACGACACCAAGCCGTTCAACCCGAAGACCGTCGTGTACGAGATCTACGGCCCCCCGGGAGCCGTCGCGACCATCAACTATCTCGACCTGGACGCCCAGCCGCAGATCGTGCGGGACGTCACCCTTCCGTGGTCCCTCACCTTGACGACCACCGCGCCGGCAGCCTCGGCCAACATCGTCGCCCAGGGCGACACCGACACCATCGGCTGCCGGATCACGGTCAACGGCGAACTCAAGGACGAGAAGACCAACACCGGGGTGAACGCCCAGACCTTCTGCCTGGTCAAGTCCGCATGATCACGCTGAACAAAGACGACAAGCCTCAGGTCGACGAGCACGGCAAGCGCCCGCATATCGCGCAGTGGGTCCGTTGGCTGTCGGTGCCACTGATCCTGGGCTGGCTGGCGCTGACCATTTTCACCAACATCGTGGTGCCGCAGGTCGAGGTCGTCGGCCAGCAGCAGTCGGTGCCGATGTCGGCGATGGATGCGCCGTCGTCGATCGCGATGAGCACGATCGGTGCGACATTCCAGGAGTTCAAGTCGAACACCTCGGTGATGATCGTGCTGGAAAGCGATCAGCCCCTCGGCGACGCTGCGCACAAGTACTACGACGAGATCATCAAGAAGCTCGATGCCGACAAAGCGCACGTCGAGCACATCCAGGACTTCTGGAGCGACCCGCTGACCGCGGCCGGCTCGCAGAGTGCCGACGGCAAAGCCGCATACGTGCAGGCCTACCTGGTCGGCAACATGGGTGAGGGCATCGCCAACGAGTCGGTCGAGGCCGTCAAGAAGATCGTCGAGAGCGTGCCAACGCCGCCCGGGGTCAAGACCTACGTCACCGGATCCGCCGCGCTGATCAACGACACCCACATCGCGGGCGACCGGAGCCTGCAGATCATCACCCTGCTGACGTTCGGCGTCATCACGGTCATGCTGCTGTTCGTCTACCGCTCGATCGCGACCGTGCTGCTCGCGCTGTTCATGGTGTTCCTCGAGCTGGCGGCCGCCCGCGGCGTGGTGGCCTTCCTGGGCTATCACCACCTGATCGGTTTGTCGACGTTCGCGGTCAACCTGCTGACGATGGTGGCGATCGCGGCCGGCACCGACTATGTGATCTTCCTGTTCGGCCGCTATCAGGAGGCCCGAAGTAAGGGCGCCACCACCGAGGCGGCGTACTACGAGATGTATCACGGCACCGGCCATGTGATCGTCGGGTCGGGCATGACGATCGCCGGCGCACTGTTCTGCCTGCACTTCACCCGAAGTCCGATGTTCAACTCGATGGGCATCCCGCTGTTCGTCGGCATGGTGGTGGTGGTCGCCGCCGCGATGACGCTCGGCCCCGCCGTCGTCACCGTTGCCAGCCGCTTCGGCCGGCTGGAGCCCAAACGAGCCTCGCGCGAACGCTTTTGGCGGCGCATCGGCACCGCTGTCGTGCGCTGGCCGGGACCGATTCTGGTCGCGACGACCTTCGTGTGCCTGATCGGGCTGCTCGCGCTGCCCGGCTACCACACCGACTACAACGACCGGCATTACCTGCCGCCGGACATCCCGGCGAGCGAGGGTTTCGCGGCCGCCGAGCGCCACTTCCCGGAAGCGCGGCTCAGCCCCGAATTGCTGATGCTGCAGAGCGATCACGACCTGCGTAACTCCGCCGACTTCCTGGTCATCGACCGGGTGGCCAAGGCCATCTTCCACACCCCGGGCATCGGACGGGTGCAGACGATCACCCGGCCGCTGGGCAGCCCGATCGAGCACAGCTCGATCCCGTTCCTGCTGGGTATGCAGGGCACCACGCAGACGCTCAACCAGTCCTACATGCAGGACCGGATGCGCGACATGCTCAAGATGGGCGACGACATGAACGTCTCCATCAACACGATGACGCAGATGTACAACCTGATGGGCGACCTCAACGCCGTCACGCACAGCATGGTCGGCAAAATGGATGTGACGCTGGCCGACATCCAGAACCTGCGCAACCACATCGCCGATTTCGACGACTTCTTCCGGCCGATCCGCAATTACCTGTACTGGGAACCGCACTGCTTCGACATCCCGATGTGCTGGTCGATCCGGTCGGTGTTCGACACCCTCGACGGCATCGACACGATGACCGACGATTTCCAGACCCTGGTGCCCGACCTGCACAAGCTGGACCTGTTGACGGCTCAGATGCGCATGCTGATGCCGCCGATGATCGACACGATGCGGTCGATGCGGACCATGCAGCTGACCCTGCAGAGCACGCAGTCCGGCCAGCAGGACCAGATCGCGGCCATGCAGGACAACCAATCCGCGATGGGCAAGGCATTCGACGAGGCCAAGAACGACGACTCGTTCTATTTGCCACCGGAGGCGTTCGACAATCCGGACTTCAAGCGCGGTATGAAGATGTTCATCTCGCCGGACGGAAAAGCGGTGCGGTTCATCATCTCTCACGAGGGTGATCCGATGTCGCCGGAAGGCCTCACCCACGTCGATCCGATCAAGAACGCGGCGTTCGAGGCGATCAAGGGCACCCCGCTGGAGGGTTCCAAGATCTACCTCGCCGGCACCGCGGCCAGCTTCAAGGACATGCAGGACAGTGCCGACTACGACATCCTGATCGCGGGCGTCGCGGCGCTGTGTCTGATCTTCGTCATCATGCTGATCATCACCCGTGCCGTGGTGGCGTCCGCGGTGATCGTGGGCACGGTCGTGCTGTCGCTGGGCACGTCGTTCGGTCTGTCGGTGCTGATCTGGCAGGACCTGATCGGTCGGCCGTTGCACTGGATGGTGCTGATCATGGCCGTCATCATCCTGCTGGCGGTCGGGTCGGACTACAACCTGCTGCTGGTCGCCCGCCTCAAAGAGGAGATACCGGCCGGCCTGAAGACCGGCATCATCCGCGCGATGGGCGGCAGTGGCTCGGTGGTCACGTCGGCGGGCCTCGTGTTCGCGGTGACGATGGCGGCCATGGCGTTCAGCGAGCTGACGATCCTGGCGCAGGTGGGTACGACCATCGGTATGGGTCTGTTGGTGGACACCCTGGTGATCCGGTCGTTCATGACGCCGTCGATCGCGGCGCTGATGGGTCGCTGGTTCTGGTGGCCGCAGCGGGTGCGCCCGCGCCCGGTGCCGAGCCCGTGGCCCAGGCCGGCGGCGGAGAACACCGAGCCGATCCGGGTCGAATCCCAGTCCTAGCCAGGCCTTTTCATGCCGTCCATGGCGTTGTGCGCGCCGTCGACGCAGCCGCGCTGGTAGCTGGGAGTCCGGTTGGCGGATGCGCCGGCGCAGTACGTCGTGATCGACTCCTCGTGGGCCTTGTAGCCGCCCGCGTCGACCCAACGCTGCCCGTCGGCGTAGCCGTTCCAGAACGCGGCGTCCTTGCGATCCGTGGTCAGCATCAGGATCACGCCGATGAGCGCGAACACCGCGACGACGAGAAGTGCCTTGACCCAGCGCTTGGTCAGCCAGGGCCAGAGCGGGGCGGGTATCCAGCGCGGCTTGGGCTGATCCACACCGACGATTGTCGCACTCGTGTCGGCTCAACCCGGCCACCCACAAGCGACTAATGTCGGGGTCGATGACCGACTTCGCGACGTTGAAAGAACATGTGTCACTTCGCGGGATCGTGATGACGGTCCTCAGCCTCGTGGTCGCGGGTCTGGCGATCGCCACGATGCGCTACCAGCCGAGCCCTCCCGACGACGCGTATGTCTCGCCGGCGCCTTCGACTCCGGCGGCGCCCTGGGTGGTGCCGCCGCCCGCCCCGCCGCTCATCGCGACGCCGGTTTCTGTCCCTCCCGAGCCGCAGACGGTGCCGCCCCCGAGTCCACCGCCACCGCCACCACCGCCGCCCACCCCGACGGTGCGGCCCACTCAGATACCGATTCAGACGCGCGTTCCGACCGCCACGCAGACGGCGGTCCCCACCCAAACGGCGATCCCGGCCGAGGAGCCTGAGGCCACGCTGACACCCGACGCGACGGTGCCGCCCACCCCCACCTCGTCGTCTGCCCCCGCCGAGCAGCCCGCTTTTCCGATTCGCCCGTCACGCGCCAACTCCACCTTGCTGCCCAACGGTGGAAGGCGTAGTTAGCGGATCGACCGCTGATCGCTCGCCGACCTGCACAGCGCTTTTTCTTGTGATGGGATTAACGGCCTATGGGTATCAAAGTGGCGCTGGAGCACCGGACCAGCTACACCTTCGACCGCTTGGTTGAGGTGCATCCGCACGTCGTCCGGCTGCGGCCGGCGCCGCACTCCCGCACGCCCATCGAGGCGTATTCACTCGAGGTCGAGCCCGCCGATCACTTCGTCAACTGGCAACAGGACGCCTTCGGCAACTTCCTGGCCCGGCTGGTGTTCCCGACCCGGACCCGGCAGCTGACCATCAAGGTCGGCCTGATCGCCGACCTGAAGGTGATCAACCCGTTCGACTTCTTCATCGAGGACTACGCCGAGACCTTCCCGTTCACCTACCCCAAGGCGCTCAAGGACGATCTCGAGCCCTATCTGCGGCCCGTCGACGAGGCCGAGGAGGGCTCGGGCCCGGGGGAGTTGGTGACCAACTGGGTGCGCAATTTCGTCGTCGCGCCCGGGACGCGGACGATCGACTTCCTGGTGGCGCTCAACCGTGCGGTCAACGGCGACGTCGGCTACAGCGTGCGGATGGAACCCGGCGTGCAGGCCCCGGATTTCACCTTGCAGACCGGGATCGGCTCCTGCCGCGACTCGGCATGGCTGATGGTGTCGATCCTGCGCGAGATGGGCCTGGCCGCCCGGTTCGTCTCCGGCTATCTGGTGCAGCTGTCGTCTGACGTCGAAGCGCTCGACGGGCCATCCGGGCCGGCCGCCGACTTCACCGATCTGCACGCCTGGACCGAGGTCTACATCCCCGGCGCCGGCTGGATCGGGCTGGACCCCACCTCGGGGTTGTTCGCCGGGGAGGGCCACATCCCACTGGCGGCCACCCCGCACCCGTCCTCGGCCGCACCGATCACCGGCGCCACCGGAGTGGCCGAGGCGACGCTGGATTTCGCCAATATCGTCACCCGCGTCCACGAGGATCCGCGGGTCACGCTGCCGTACACCGACGCGGCGTGGGCGGCCATCAACGCGCTCGGCACCCGCATCGACCAGCGTCTCGCCGACGCCGACGTGCGGCTGACCGTCGGCGGGGAGCCGACCTTCGTCTCGGTGGACAACCAGGTCGACGCGGAGTGGACCACCGACGCCGACGGCCCGCACAAGCGCGAGCGGGCCTCGGCCCTGGCCGCGCGGCTCAAGGCGGTGTGGGCGCCGGGTGGTCTGGTGCAGCGCAGCCAGGGCAAGTGGTATCCCGGAGAACCGTTGCCGCGCTGGCAGATCGGGATCCACTGGCGCCGCGACGGCAAGCCGTTGTGGAGTGACCCCGCGCTGCTGGCCGACCCGTGGGGTACCGAATACATCGAGGTGGAACCCGACGCCGCCCGGCAGGTGTTGGCGGTGTTCGCCGAGGAGCTCGGATTGCCCGCCACCCAGGTGCGGCCGGCTTACGAGGACCCGCTGAGCCGGCTGGCCCAGGAAGTCCGGATGCCCCTCGGGGATCCGGTCGACGCCGCGCAGGATCTGGAAGTCGACACCGCGGCGGGCCGGGCCGAGCTGCTGGCCCGGCTGGAGGAGTCGGTGGTCGAGCCGGCCGCCTATCTGCTGCCGCTGCATCGCCGCGAGGACGACGCCGGCTGGGCCAGTGCGGATTGGCGGCTTCGCCGGGGCCGCGTGGTGCTGTTGGAGGGTGACTCGCCGGCTGGGCTGCGGCTGCCGCTCGGCTCGATCAGCTGGCATCCGCCGCGGCCGTCGCTGCCTGCCGACCCGATCGCGAGCGGGACTCGCGCGCTGCCCGTCGAGCGGGAGACGGCCGAAGCGGAGCTGGAGGACGCCGACACCGCACCCACCACCGCCATGGTGGCCGAGGTGCGCGACGGCCTGCTGTACATCTTCATCCCGCCCACCGAGGAGCTGGAACACTTCATCGACCTGATCGGCAGGGTGGAGGCGGCTGCGGCCAAGGTCGGTGCCGCGGTGGTGATCGAGGGCTATGGGCCACCGTCGGACGCGCGGCTGGAATCGATGTCGGTCACCCCGGATCCCGGTGTCATCGAGGTCAACGTGGCGCCCAGCAAGAGTTTCGCCGAACAGCGCGAACAGCTGCGCACGCTCTACGAAGAGGCCCGCCTGTCCCGGCTGTCCACCGAATCGTTCGACGTCGACGGCACCCACGGCGGTACCGGCGGCGGCAACCACATCACGCTGGGCGGCATCACCCCGGCCGACTCGCCGCTGCTGCGCAGGCCCGACCTGCTGGTGTCGCTGCTGACGTACTGGCAGCGGCACCCGGCGCTGTCCTACCTGTTCGCCGGCCGGTTCATCGGCACCACCTCGCAGGCGCCCCGGGTCGACGAGGGCCGGTCCGAGGCGCTCTACGAGCTCGAGATCGCCTTCGCCGAGATCGCCCGCCTGACGGCCGCCGGCACGCATTCGGCCAAGCCGTGGGTCACCGACCGCGCCTTGCGCCACCTGCTCACCGACATCACCGGCAACACCCACCGCGCCGAGTTCTGCATCGACAAGCTCTACAGTCCCGACAGCGCCCGCGGCCGGCTGGGCCTGCTGGAGCTGCGTGGGTTCGAGATGCCGCCGCACTTCCAGATGGCGATGGTGCAGTCGCTGCTGGTGCGTGCGCTGGTGGCGCGGTTCTGGGACCAACCGTTGCGCGCGCCGCTGATCCGGCACGGGCTCAACCTGCACGGCCGCTACCTGTTGCCGCACTACATCATTCACGACATCGCCGATGTGTGTGCCGACCTGCGCGCCCACGACATCAACTTCGACACCAGCTGGCTGGACCCGTTCACCGAGTTCCGGTTCCCGCGCGTGGGCACCGCGGTGTTCGACCACGTGGAGATCGAGCTGCGCGGCGCCATCGAACCGTGGAACACCCTGGGCGAGGAGTCCACCGGCACCGGCACCGCGCGCTACGTCGACTCCTCGGTCGAGCGGATCCAGGTCCGCACGATCGGCGCCGACCGGCAGCGCCACGTGCTGACGTGCAACGGCTATCCGATCCCGATGCTGGCGACCGACAATCCCGACGTCCAGGTCGGCGGGGTGCGCTACCGCGCATGGCAGCCTCCGAGCGCACTGCACCCGACGATCACGGTCGACGGCCCGCTGCGCTTCGAATTGGTGGACATGGCCAGCGGGACGTCGCGGGGCGGCTGCACCTATCACGTCTCCCACCCGGGCGGCCGATCCTATGACAGCCCGCCGGTCAATGCCGTGGAGGCCGAGTCCCGGCGCAGCAGGCGCTTCGAGGCCACCGGGTTCACTCCGGGCAAGGTCGACGTCGCCGACGTGCGGGAAAAACAGGCTCGGCAATCTACTGACGTCGGCGCGGCGGGAATCCTCGACCTGCGCCGGGTGCGCACCGTGCTGCAGAACTGATGGCTACGGCCGACCCGAATGTGGTCGGGGCGGGCCATTCTCGTAAGTTTGCTTCAGTACTTCAGTCAGGAGGTGGGCCGTTGTCGCTGTCGGCCGCCGGTTCTGGCTTGAGCCGGCCCAGCCACGACCCCGACCGGCTGCTGGCCGGTTATGGGGCCGCCTCCGCACAGGACACGCTGTTCGACCTGCGTGGCGGCGGGGGTGCCTTCGGTGGGACCGGATACGACGAGTTCGTCGACGCCACCGGTACCGTCCGCCCGTCCTGGCAGGAACTCGGTGAACTCATCGGCGAGCGCGGTCGTGCCGGGCTGGAACGGCTGCGCGGTGTGGTGCGGGGGCTCGTCGACAACGACGGCATCACCTACATCGAGGTGGACCACGACGGCGAGACCGTCACCAACGGCCAGGGCATCGCGCTGCCGGGCCCGTGGCACCTGGACGGGATACCGCTGGTGCTCTCGGCATCGGACTGGGAGACGCTGGAAGCCGGTGTGGTGCAACGCTCCCGCATCCTCGACGGGGTGCTGACCGACCTGTACGGCGAGCGCCGCGCGATCACCAGTGGGATCCTGCCGCCGCAGCTGCTGTTCGGCCACCCCGGCTATATCCGGGCCGCCCGCGGTATCGAGAACCCGGGCCGGCATCAGCTGTTCATGCTCGGTTGCGATGTGAGCCGGGCCGCCGACATGCGATTCGTCGTCAACGCGGACTGGGCGCAGGCACCGTCGGGGGCTGGATACGCGCTGGCCGACCGCCGGGTCGTCGCCCATGCGGTGCCCGACGTCTACGAGCGAATCGGCCCGCGGCCTGCGTCCCCGTTCGCCCAGGCGCTGCGCCTGGCGCTCATCGAGGCCGCCCCCGAAGCGGCCGAGGATCCGGTGGTCGTGGTGCTCAGCCCCGGTATCCATTCCGAGACGGCGTTCGATCAGGCCTATCTGGCGTCGGTGCTGGGCTTCCCGCTGGTGGAGAGCGCCGATCTGGTGGTGCGGGACGGCAAGTTGTGGATGCGGTCGCTGGGCACGTTGAAGCGGGTCGACGTGGTGCTGCGCCGGATCGACGCCGAGTACGTCGACCCGCTCGATCTGCGGCCGGATTCGCGCCTCGGCGTCGTCGGCTTGGTCGAGATGCAGCGCCGCGGTGCGGTGACCGTGGTCAACACCCTCGGCGCCGGAATCTTGGAAAGCCCTGGGCTGCAACGCTTCCTGCCTCAGTTGGCCGATCGGCTACTGGGGGAGAAGCCGCTGCTGGATGTCCCGCAGCTGTACTGGGGCGGGTTCGAGCGGGAGCGGTCGCATCTGTTGGCGCGGCTGAACAGCCTGCTGATCAAGTCGACGGTCGGCGGTGAGACCCTCGTGGGTCCGGCGCTGTCGATCGCGCAGCGCGAGGAATTGGCTGCCCGGATCGAAGCCCAGCCCTGGGAGTGGGTCGGCCAGGAACTGCCGCAGTTCTCCTCGGCTCCCACCGATTACTACCGGGGCGGGTTGTCGGCGGCCAGTGTGGGTCTGCGGCTGTTCACCGTGTCGCAGCGCGGCGGGTATGCGCCGATGATCGGTGGTCTCGGTTACGTGCTGGCGCCCGGTAATGCCGCCTACAAATTGAAAACCGTTGCGGCCAAAGATGTTTGGGTGCGCCCGCCGACCAGGCTGAAGGCGGACACGCTGACCATCCCACCGGTGGAGCTGCCCAGCGGTACCCGGTTCATCAGCTCGCCGCGTGTGCTGTCCGACCTGTTCTGGATGGGCCGGTACGGCGAGCGCACCGAGAACCTGGCCCGCCTGCTGATCGTCGCCCGCGAGCGCTACCACGAATACCGCTACCGCCAGGACATGGAGGGCAGCGAGTGCGTGCCGGTTCTGCTGGAGGCGCTGGGTGCGCTCACCGGGACCGACACCGAGGCAACGGGAACCTATGCCGACGCCGTGGCCGGTGCGCAGCGCACGCTGTGGTCGCTGACCGTCGACCGGCGGCGTTCGGGGTCGTTGGCCCAGTCCGTCGAGCGCCTCGGGCTGGCCGCCCGCTCGGTGCGCGATCAGATGTCCAACGACACCTGGATGGTGCTCGGCGCCGTCGAACGCGCGCTGGCCGAGCAGGCCGGTTCCCCGCCCAGCCTGCAACAGGGCGCTCGGGTCGCCGACGACACCGCGCTGGCCACCGCCCAGCAGCAGACGCTGGCCGGCATGCTGGCGCTGTCCGGGGTGGCTGCCGAGTCGATGGTGCATGACGCGGGCTGGACGATGATGGACATCGGCAAGCGCATCGAACGCGGTCTCGCGTTGTCCGCGCTGCTGCGCGCGACGCTCACGATCGCACGCAGCCCGGGTGCCGAACAGACGATCACCGAGTCGGCGCTGGTGGTGTGTGAATCCTCGGTCATCTACCGCAGGCGCAACCTCGGCAAGGTTAGTGTGGCGGCTGTGGCCGACCTCGTGCTGTTCGACGGGGAGAACCCCAGATCGCTGGTCTACCAACTGGAGCGGCTGCGCTCGAACCTGCGCGCGCTGCCCGGTGCGTCGGGCTCGTCGCGCCCGGAGCGGCTGGTCGACGAGATCAGCACGCGGCTGCGCCGCCTCGATCCAGCCGATCTCGAAGTCGTCGACGACGATGGGCGCCGTGCCGAACTCGACGGGCTGCTCGGCGGTATCCACAGCGCGCTGCGAGACCTCTCCGACGTCATCACCCGCGCCCAGCTGTCGCTGCCCGGCGGTATGCAGCCGCTGTGGGGCCCGGATCAGCGCCGGGAGATGCCGTGACCCGGGCGTACCGGATCACGCACCGCACCGAGTACGGCTACTCGGATGTGGTCACCAGTTCCTACGGTCGCGGCCACCTCACCCCGCGCGACACCGCAACGCAACGTTGCCTGTCGTACGAACTCGACATCGATCCGGTGCCCGCCGACCGGTCCACGAGCCGCGACGTGTACGGCAACATCAGCTCGTACTTCCATGTGACCGAACGCCACAACGCGCTGTCGGTCACCAGCCGCTCCGTCGTCGAGGTCGACGCGCCGCCCACCGAGCTGTACGAGGCGGGCTGGGCGCTGGCGCCCTGGGAGGCCGTCCGGCCGGTCGGCCACAACGGCGCGCTGGCATCGGAGTTCACCCTCGATCTGCGTCCACCCGAGATCACCGATGCCGTACGGGAGTACGCCGCACTGAGTTTCACGCCCGGGCGCCCACTGGTCGAGGTGCTGCGTGACATCAGTGCGCGCATCTTCTCCGACTTCACCTACAAATCCGGGTCCACGACGGTGTCGACACAGGTGAGTGAGGTTTTGCTGGCCAGGGAAGGGGTATGTCAAGACTTCGCCCGGCTGGCGATCGCCTGCCTGCGCGCCAACGGATTGGCGGCGAGTTATGTGTCGGGATACCTCGCCACCGACCCGCCGCCGGGGAAGGAACGGATGTACGGCGTTGACGCCACCCATGCCTGGGCCGCGGTGTGGACCCCGCAAAACGATTGGCTCGGACTGGATCCCACCAACGACCAACTGGTCGACGAGCGCTACATCACCGTGGGCTGGGGCCGCGACTATGCGGACATCCCGCCGCTGCGCGGCATCATCTACACCGACTCCGAGCAGAGTGTGATCGACGTCTCGGTGGACGTCGCCCCGTACGAGGAGGGCGCTCTGCATGCGTGATTTCATCTGCCCCAACTGCGGCCAGCATCTGGCCTTCGAGAATTCGGTCTGTCTGTCGTGCGGCAGCTCG
Organism: Mycobacterium sp. BK086; assembly: GCA_004362315.1. Taxonomy (GTDB): domain Bacteria; phylum Actinomycetota; class Actinomycetes; order Mycobacteriales; family Mycobacteriaceae; genus Mycobacterium. The sequence goes on along the minus strand of SNWL01000003.1, from coordinate 390,613 downwards.
GTCGGATTCTCGTTGGACGCCATGGCTTTTCTGGTTATCGCCTCCGGCGAAGACAGCGAGCACGGGGGAGCGGTCGATGCCGCCGACTATCAGCTGTGCGCCAATCTCTATCTGGCCGAATGCAATTGGCTGGTCAAGGTGGAGCCGATCCGTCAGCTGTGCACATCGTGCGGCCTCACCCGGACCCGGCCCGCCGACGCTGACACCGAGGCGCTGGCCGCCTTCGCTCTGGCCGAGAAGGCCAAGCGACGGCTCATCGCCGAACTGCACGAGCTCAAGCTTCCGATCGTGGGGCGCGACGCGGATCCGCAGTACGGGCTGACTTTCGATTTGTTGTCCAGCGCCAAGGAGAAGGTGTTCACCGGTCACGACAACGGCGTGATCACACTGGATCTCGCCGAGGGCGACGATGTTCACCGTGAGCAGTTGCGTACCTCGATGGACGAGCCGTACCGCACACTGCTCGGCCATTTCCGCCACGAGATCGGCCACTACTACTTCTACCGGCTTGTCAGCACGTCACCGGTGCATCTAGAGCGATTCAACGAACTGTTCGGCGACCCCGACGCCGACTACCAGGCCGCTCTCGACCGGCATTACAGCGAGGGGCCGCCGGCGGGCTGGGAGGAGAATTACGTCTCGTCCTACGCGACCATGCATCCCGCCGAAGACTGGGCCGAGACGTTCGCGCACTACCTGCACATCCGTGACACCCTGGACACCGCCGCGGCGTTCGGGCTCGCCCCGGCCAACGCGACCTACGAGCGAAGGGTGTTGGGGCCCAGCGGGTTCGATAATATTCTCGAGATGTGGCTGCCGCTGACCTGGTCGCTGAACATGGTGAACAGGTCGATGGGCAAGGACGACCTGTACCCGTTCGTGCTGCCGGTGCCGGTGCTGGAGAAGATGCGCTTTATCCACACCGTCATCGACGAGGTGGCGTCGGCCTAGGACTGCGGGCGCACTCCCAGCACGTCGCGGAACACGGCCTGCCGCAGCGCGAGCTCGCGCGGGTCGCTGTAGAGGTGGAAGCCGAGCTTGTTCATGACGTAGCCGAATCCGACGCCGGTGTCGGGATCGGCGAAGCCGAACGAGCCGCCGAAACCCGGTGTGCCGAAGGCCTTGTCGGACGATCCGAAGTGGGTGGTCGGCAGCGGCCGCGAGAAGCCGAGGGAGAACCGCAGATCGACGTTCAGAACCTTGTCGCGAGTCCCGGCGCTGGGGGCACTCGGCGGTGCGGTCAGCTGATCCAGGACGTCCGTGGACAGCCCGATCTGGGCACCGCCCGTCGCGGCACTGCCGTAGAACTCGGCCACCGCCCTCGCCGTGCCGATCCCGTTGCTCGACGGCATCTCGACCGCGCGTACCTCGTCACGGTTGTAGTCGCCGTCCCACGGTTTGACGTCGCTCGGCACATTGGTGCTTCGAGCGGACAGGCCCACCGGGTTGAGCGCCGCCACCGCGAAGCCGGCAGGCATGACGTTCAGATGCAGGAGCGACTCGGCTCGCTTCCACTGATGGAGGTGCGCGACGCGGTCGCGGTCGACGTCGCGGGGCAACCCGATGTGCAGATCCAATCCGAGCGGCGCGGCGACCTCCTCGGCGAGGAATCGGCCGACCGTGCGTCCGGCCGGGTCGGTTCGCCGAATCAGCTCAGACTGATACCAGCCCAACGTGATTGCGTGATAGCCGTGCCGGGTGCCCGGCGGCCAGGCCGGTGACTGGCGGGCCAGGATGGGCGCGAGCCTGGCCGGGTCGGCGACATCGGCCAGCGTCGGCGACGGGGTCAGCGCACAGAGGCCGGCCTGGTGGGCCAGCAGTTGCCGTACGGTCACCTCGCCCTTGCCGGCCTGCGCGAATTCCGGCCAGTAGTCGGCGACCTTGGCGTCGTAGGACAGCAGGCCTTTCGACACCGCCACGGCGAAGGCGAGCGCGGTGACGCCCTTGGTGGTGGAGAACATGTTGACCATCGTGTCGGCGCGCCACGGCGCCTTCGTCAGACCGTTGCGGTAGCCGCCCCACAGGTCGACGACCTTGACACCGTCCCGGTAGACCGCGACGGCCGCACCGATCTCCTTGCCGGACGCCAGATTCGCGCGGAACGCGTCGGCGACCTTCCCGTAACCCTCGGCGACGTCGCCGCCCATCAAGTCCGGTGGCACTGCAACTTTGAGCACGATCAGCCCTCCTTGTTGTCGAGACGATATGCCGACGCGCCGCGCGTCAGGGGTGGAACCACCGCGATGGCCCCCTACGATCGCCGGGTGGCTGATCGCTATGGCGCCGACGTACTGGCCAACAACCCGCACAACTCGCGCAAGCCGCGGTCGACAGAACAGCCCGTAGAGCTGGGCATGGTCGTCGAAGATCCGCAGTCGGGATTCGTCGGCGCGGTCGTGGGTGTCGAAGGATCCGCCCGGGTCGAGCTGGAGGACCGCAACGGCCGCCGGCGGGTGTTCCCGCTCGGCCCCGGGTTCTGGTTCGAGGGCAAACCGGTGATCCTGACGGCGCCGCGCCGCGCCGCGCCCGCCGCCGCACAGCGGACCAAATCGGGTTCGGTCAAGGTGGCCGACGCACGCGCGAAGGTCGCGCTGGCCAGCCGCATCTACGTCGAGGGCCGCCACGACGCCGAACTCGTCGAACAGGTGTGGGGTGAGGACCTGCGCGTCGAGGGTGTGGTCGTGGAGTACCTCGGCGGCGTCGACGACCTCGCAGGCATCGTCGAAACGTTCCGGCCCGGCCCCGGGCGCCGCCTCGGGGTGCTGGTCGACCATCTGGTTGCCGGATCCAAGGAGGCGCGGATCGCCGAAACGGTCCGGCGCGGGCCGGGCGGCGACCACACGCTGGTGGTCGGCCATCCCTACGTCGACATCTGGCAGGCCGTCAAACCCGAACGGGTGGGTCTGAAGGCCTGGCCTTCGGTCCCGCGCAACATCGAATGGAAGCACGGCATTTGCGATGCGCTGGGATGGCCGCACCGCGATCAGGCCGACATCGCGAGGGCCTGGCAACGCATCCGCTCGTCGGTTCGGGACTGGACGGATCTGGAGCCGGAACTGATCGGCCGCGTCGAGGAGCTCATAGATTTCGTGACGCAGCCCGCCTGACGTGGGCTTGCGCATGTGACGCATGTCGCAGGCGGTATTTACAGCAGTTCGGTGTACAGTTGTTCACCGTACGAGCTTTACCGCCGACTGCAGTCCGGAGCTACACCGTCATGACTTTCTCCTTCGAAGTGCCTGAAGAAGTCGCCACCGTCCGGGACTGGGTGCACCAGTTCGCCGCCGACGTCGTGCGACCCGCGGCTGCCGAATGGGACGAGCGCGAGGAAACCCCTTGGCCGCTGATCCAGGAGGCCGCCAAGGTCGGTCTCTACACACCTGAGCTGTTCGCCGAGATGTCCGCCGAGCCCTCCGGGATCGGCATGCTCACGGTGTTCGAGGAAATGTTCTGGGGCGACGCCGGTATCGGGCTGTCGATCCTCGGCACCGGGCTGGCCGCGGCGGCACTGGCCGGGGGCGGCACGCCAGAGCAGATCGGGCATTGGCTGCCCGAGATGTTCGGCACCCCAGGCGATCCGCACCTGGCCGCGTTCTGTTCGTCGGAGCCGGGCGCGGGATCCGACGTCGGCTCGGTGCGCACCCGTGCCCGCTATGACGCGGCCGCCGACGAGTGGGTGCTGAACGGCACCAAGACCTGGGCCACCAACGGCGGCATCGCCAACGTCCACATCGTGGTCGCCTCGGTCGATCCCGAACTCGGAACGCGTGGCCAGGCCACGTTCATCATCCCGCCGAACACGCCGGGTTTCTCCCAGGGGCAGAAGTTCAAGAAGCACGGCATCCGCGCGTCGCACACCGCCGAGGTGGTGCTGGAAGACGTACGCCTGCCGGGCAATCTCATCCTGGGCGGGATGGAGCGCTTCGAGCAGCGGATGGCCAAGGCCCGCGAAGGCACCCGCACCTCCACCCAGGCGGCGATGGCGACCTTCGAGCGCACCCGCCCCGCCGTCGGCGCGATGGCGCTGGGTGTGGCCCGGGCCGCCTACGAGTACGCCCTCGAATATGCCTGCGAGCGTGAGCAGTTCGGCCGCAAGATCGGTGACTTCCAGGCGATCGGGTTCAAGCTGGCCGACATGAAGAGCCGCATCGATGCGTCCCGGCTGCTGATCTGGCGGGCCGGCTGGATGCAGCGCAACAACAAGCCGTTCACGTCGGCCGAGGGCTCGATGGCCAAGCTGCACGCGAGCGAGACCGCGGTGTACGTCACCGACGAGGCGATCCAGATCCTCGGCGGCAACGGCTACACCCGCGACTACCCGGTGGAGCGGATGCACCGCGACGCCAAGATCTTCACGATCTTCGAGGGCACCAGCGAGATTCAGCGGCTGGTGATCGCGCGGCGGCTCACCGGTCTGCCGCTGCGCTAGTCAGCTAGTCACCGAGATCGGGCGCCCACGCCACACCGTTGATGTGGCTGCCGCCGTCGACGAACAGCGTGTTGCCGGTCAGGTAGCGCGAGCCCTCGCTCGCCAGGAACACCGCGACCGGGGCGATGTCGTCATACGGGTCGCCCATCCGGCCCATCGGGTTGGCGGCGTCGGCGATCGCCTCGATCTCGGGATGCTGTGCCGTAACTGCCAGGAAGGCTTGGCTTTTCGCGGCGGGGCAGATGGCGTTGACCGTCACTCCGGTCGGCGCCCATTCCCTGGCGGCCGTGCGGGTCAGCGTGCGCAGTGCCTCTTTCGCCGAGTTGTACTCCAGTGATCCGATGTGAGCGTTGACGCCGTTGAGGCTGCACATGTTGATCAACCGGCCCCAGCCGCGCTCCTTCATGTGGCCGAAGGCCGCGCGCATGGCCCAGAGCGGGCCGTAGTAGCCGACCGCGAAACCATGCGCGAGTTCCTCGTCGGTCTTGTTCTCCACCCGGCCGATCGCTCCGCCGCCCCAGGCGTTGTTGACCAGGACGTCGATCGACCCGTATTCGGAAATGGCTGCCGCGACGGCATTTTCGACCTGATCGCGGTTGGACACGTCGGTGGCCACGAACAGTCCGCCGATCTCGTCGGCCACCGCGGCCCCGTTGGCGGGATCGAATTCGGCCACCACCACCCGGGCGCCCTCGTCGGCGAACCTGCGCGCAATACCCGCTCCGATGCCCGCGCCGGCGCCGGTCACCAGCGCGACCTTGCCGTCCAGTGCGCCGCTCATCGGGCGGCCAATCCTGCGGCGATCAGTTCGTTGGCCTGACCGCTGCCGTCGAGCTGACGGGCGGTGCGGCTGACGATCTCCCAGCCGGTGTCGGCTCGTTGCAGGCGAATGAAGTGCACACCGGCGCGGGCGACGTTGTAGCCGTGCGATTCCCGGCGCACCAGCAGCATGGACTGGCAGATCGCGACGGCCTCGTCACCGTCGACGGTGACCGCGGGGGGACCGAAGAAATGACAGCAACCCCGGTCGATCAATCCGCGGTGTTCGGAGGAGCGCACCATGGCGGCGACGTCGGCGCGGCTGTTCATCTGCCAGTCGCCGGTGTCGTAGCCGCCGTCGACCGCCCACAGCGCGGCGACCGCGTCCGGATTGCCGGAGTCGACGAGTGGTCCGTAGGACGCGATGAGCCTGGCGATATCCCGTTCGTCTTCCAGTGTGCGGAGCCGTCTTTCGAGGCTCTCCAAGGTGTCGCTCACGGCGCTGTCCTCTCTACAGTTCGTTGGCCAGCTCCCGCAGGGCGGCGAGCTGATCGCAGTAGTGGTCGGGGGAGTCGGCGGTCACCGAGCACGTGACGGCGGTGGCACCGGCGTCACGTAAAGCGCTGAGACGCTTGGCGGTTCGATCGCGATCGGCCAGCGGGTCCACCGGGCGCCCGGGGGACAGCACCACCTCGAAGCTGGGCGGCGCGTCGAATTCAGCCAGCATCGCCGTGATCTCGGCGGCGCTCAGGCCGAACGGGATCCAGCCGTCGGCCAGCCCCACCGCGCGGCGCAGCGAGCGCCTGGTGCGCCCGCCGACCCAGATCGGCACCCGCTGTTGGACGGCGCAGGGCTGCACCGCCCAACCGTCGTACCGGTAGTGGGTGCCCTGGTAGGCGGGCCGGGTGGTGGACAGGGAAGCGCGCAGCGCGCGGATCGCGTCGTCGGCGTGGTCGCCGCGGCCGTCGAATGTCGCGCCGAGCAGCTCGAACTCTTCCTTCAACGAGCCGACGCCGACGCCGAGCACCAGCCGGCCCCCGCTGAGCCGGTCGAGCGTGCCGAACCGCTTGGCGATCTCCAGCGGATGGTGATAGCCGAGCACGACCACCGACGTGGTCAGCGAGATCCGGCTGGTGTGGGCGGCCAGGAAGCCAAGGGTGGAGAGCGGATCCCAATAGGTCAGGCCGCGCTCATGGTTCTCGACAGGGATCGCGATGTGTTCGGCACAGGTGAGGTGGTCGAAGCCCAGCTCGTCGGCGGCGCGGGCGATCCGGGCCAAGTCGGTGACGTCGGCATTCGCTTCCCACTCGCCAGCCGCCCCGGGCAGCTGCATCACCATCGGCGTCGACAGTCCGATCCGCACAGTGCTGTTCTAACCGGCGCGCGGGAGGCGAAATGCTTGCGTCCCGGTGATCGAGACCGCTACGGTGAGGTAGAACGAATTCTCCTCAAGCGGACAGGAGTGCTGATGACCGCGGCTTTGAGTGACACCGCTCCCGCATCGATGCTGGACCGGTTCACTGCCATCATCGACGCCTTTGAGGACACCTCCGCGGGGCTCACGCTGGATCAGATCGCCGCGCGGGCACACCTGCCGCGTTCGACGACGCACCGCATCCTCGACCAGCTGGTGCGCCTGCAGTGGCTGACCCACTCGGGCCGCGGCTACCGGCTGGGCGCGCGTACGTCGGCGTGGGGTGCGGGCGACAGCGCCGATGTCCGGCTGCGGTCGGTGGCGGCGCCCGTGCTGCACGAGATGCAGTTGCGGACCGGTGCGGTGGTGCATCTGGGCCTGCTGGATCGCGGCGAGATCGTTCATCTGGACAAGCTGGGCGGGCCGTCGGCACGCCAGGTACCGACGTCGGTCGGCGTGCGGATCCCGTGCCATCGGGTCGCGCTGGGCGTCGCCGCGCTGGCCGGGCTGTCGCCCGAGGATGTGGTGGCCGAGCTGAATCATGTCCGCGGCTGGGAGCCCGACGCGGCGTGGTGGGGCGAGCTGCACAAGGTGCGTCGCCGCGTGGTGGTCCGCCATGGCGACTACACCGGCCCGATGGTGTCGGTGGCGGCGACGATCGGTTCGCGTGCGGCGATCGGGATCGTCACCTCCGACCGGGTGCTCGCGCAGCGATGTCAGCCGCTGGTCTCCGCGTCGGCCGCCCGGATCGCGCGGGCGCTGGCGGGCGCCAACAACTAGGGCGTTACGTCAGCCCCATCAACTTCTGCATCATCCGGTGCGCGCCGGCTACCACCCTCGTGCGATCCGGATCATTGCGCCGCGCAACGTCTTCGGCGTTTCCGCCCGCGACGAACACCGGCCCGTTCGGCAACTGATCCAGCCCCTCGCGCGCGACGTCCGCGGGATCGGCCACCCGCATCCCGGGAACGTCGAAGTTCAGGCCGACGCGCTCCATCGCGGGCGTGCGTGTCACGCCGAGCACCAGCTCCAGCACGTCGACGCCGTGCTCGCGCAACTCCAGCCACAGTCCCTCGGCGAAGATCCGGCCGTAGGCCTTCACCCCGCCGTACACCGTGTGGCGCACCGATCCCAGATAGCCCGACATCGATCCGACCAGCAGGATGCCGCCACGCCGCCGGTCCCGCATAAGTCGTCCGTAGTGCTGGGTCAGCGCCATCATCGTGGTGATGTTGAGGTCGATCACTCGCTGAAAGTCACTCAGAGAGGCATCCAGGAACTCCGCGCTGCAGGTGTTGGCGCCCGCGTTGTAGATGAACAGCCCGACCTCGAGACCGTCGGTCGCGCGCGTCAATTCAGCGACCGCAGCAGGTGCGACGAGATCGGTTGCCACAGTGCGCACTTCGACGCCGAGCGCACGGCACCTGGCGGCGGTCAGCTCCAGCGGCTCCGGTTTTCGGGCCACCAGAACGAGATTCACGCCCGACTCGGCAAGTAGGCGGGCGAATTCTGCGCCCACGCCCTCGGAGCCGCCGGCGATCACCGCCCACGGACCGTACTGTGAATACGACACGAAAACGATGGTCACCCGCTCGCGTCAAACCCGTCGCAGGGGTCTCGCTCATCGGTACTCCTGCGCGGTGACCAGGCCCATACCGGATACTGAGAGGCGTGCCGCGGATTTCAGAGCCCCGGGCGCCGGCCCGCCCGGCGACCGACGACCAGGAGAATCGCCGTGGCGCCATCCTGTCCGCCGCCTCCCGGCTGGGCTCGGCGCGGGAAATCGACCGGATCCAGGCCCAGGAGATCGCCGCCGAAGCTGGCGTCGCGCTGCGCACCCTGTACCGCTACTACCCGTCCAAGCATCACGTGTTCGCCGCGGTACTCGACGATCAGGTGTCGCGGTTCCGCCCGCCGCCACCCAGCGGGGTTGCGGCCGACGACATCGCCAATCTGATGGTCTTCGCCTGCAGAAACCTGTTGCGCCACAAGCATCTTGGTCACGCCATGATCACATCCACCCAGATCGTGCGCGCTCAGGCCGATGCGCCCGACGATCCCACCCTGCGCGACCTCATCCTGAAGATCGCCGGCGTCGACCACGCGAGCGAGGAACAGTTGCGCCGCACCCGGCTGGTGCAGCAGGCCGCCTTCGGCATCCTGACGTGGACGGTCGGCGGCGCGCTGAGCCCCGAGGACGCGCTGGCCGACGTCGACGTGGCCTGCCGGCTACTTGTCGGCGACGTCTTCTGACGAAACCCGACTGGCCAGCACCGAGCCGGTGAGGATCAGCGCCAGGCCGGCGATGTGGAACCAGGTCAGCGGCTCGCTCAACAGCGCGACGCCGGCGATCAGCGCCACCGCCGGATTGACGTAGGTGAACAGCAGCGCCCGGGTGGCCCCGACCTCCCGGATCAGCGCGAAGAACACCACGAACGCCAGGGCGGTGCAGATGCCCGCGAGCGCCGCGATCGCCGCGTACGCATGCCCGGTCAGTGCGTGCCGCGGCCAGGTGGCGACGGCAGGCGCGAGGTACACCAGCGCCGCGAGCCCCAGACAGGCCGACGTCAGTGCAGGGCCCGGTACGTCGGCCAGATAGCGGGCGGCGATCAGCGGCGCGATGGCATAACACGTCGCCGTCAGCAGCACCTCGATCACCGGCCAGGCTCCGCCGGCTGACAGGCCGGGGCCAGCCAGCACCGCAACCCCGGCCAACCCGACGCCCAGCCCCGCCATCCGCAGCGGCCCGAGCCGCTCGCCTCCGGTCAGCCGGTCAAGAACGGCCGCGATGATCGGCGCGGCCGCGATCAGCAGCCCGGTCAGTGAGCTCGTCAAGTGCCGCTCGGCGTCCGACAACAGCAGCCAGGCCGCGATCATCTCGAAGAACGCGAACGCTGCCACCGCTTTCCAGTGCCGTCGCAGCAGCGTGCGGGTCTGCCGCGACAGCGCCAACGGCAGCAGCAGGACCGCCCCGACCGCCGAGCGGGTGAACACCAGCACCGGCACCGACACCTCGTCGACGGCGACCTTGATCAACAGATACGGGATGCCCCAGATGACACTCATGGCGGCGAACAGAACCCAGCCGCGTGCAGTCACGACGACCACATTACGAACGTGGTAAGTCTGAGGGCGTGTCCGACAGCCTGTTCGACGTGCCCGGGGGCGACGACGGCCGGGTCAGCTCGGCCGGACCGACCACCGCCCCGCTAGCCGTCCGGATGCGCCCCGCCAGCCTCGACGAGGTCGTCGGCCAGGAGAACCTGCTGCGTCAGGGCTCACCGCTGCGCAGGCTCGTCGAGGGCTCGGGTGCGGCGTCGGTGATCCTGTACGGACCGCCGGGCACCGGGAAGACCACGCTGGCATCACTGGTGTCCCAGGCCACCGGGCGCCGGTTCGAGGCCCTGTCGGCGCTGAGCGCCGGGGTGAAGGAAGTGCGGGCCGTGATCGACAACGCCCGGCGCGCGGCGGCCTACGGCGAGCAGACGGTGCTGTTCATCGACGAAGTGCACCGGTTCTCCAAGACCCAGCAGGACGCCCTGCTGGCCGCGGTGGAGAACCGCATCGTGCTGCTGGTTGCGGCCACCACCGAGAACCCGTCGTTCTCGGTGGTCGCGCCGCTGCTCTCGCGCTCGCTGATCCTGCAGCTGCAGCCGCTGACCGCCGACAACATCCGCACCGTCGTGCAACGCGCGATCGCCGACCCCCGGGGGCTGGGCGGTGCGGTCGAGGTCGACGACGACGCGGTGGACCTCGTGGTGCAGCTGTCCGCGGGCGATGCCCGCCGGGCGCTCACCGCGCTGGAGGTCGCCGCCGAATCGGGTGAGCACGTCACCGTCGACACCATCGAGCAGTCGCTGGACAAGGCGGCGGTGCGCTACGACCGCGACGGCGATCAGCACTACGACGTCATCAGCGCGTTCATCAAGTCGATCCGCGGATCGGACGTCGATGCCGCTCTGCACTATCTGGCCCGGATGCTGACCGCGGGAGAGGATCCCCGGTTCGTGGCCCGCCGGCTGATGATCCTGGCCAGTGAAGACATCGGGATGGCCGACCCGACCGCACTGCTGACCGCCGTCGCCGCCGCCCAGACCGTCCAATTGATCGGCATGCCCGAGGCGCAGCTGACCCTCGCGCACGCGACCGTGCACCTGGCCACCGCGCCGAAATCGAATGCGGTGACCACCGCGCTCGGTGCGGCGATGAACGACATCCGCGCAGGCAAAGCCGGTTTGGTGCCCGCCCATCTGCGCGACGGGCATTACGCGGGCGCGGCCAAACTGGGCAATGCCGTCGGCTATCGCTACCCGCATGACGACCCCGACGGTGTTGTGCCGCAACAGTATCCACCCGATGAGGTTTCCGGCGTCGACTACTATAAGCCGACCAATCACGGTGTGGAGCGGGAGATCGGGAGCCGGCTGGACAAGCTGCGCGCGATCATCCGGCGTAAACGCTGACAACATCTCGAGGGGGAACACAGTCATGACGGCGCAGCCCAAGGTGCCACCGGCACGTGTCGTGCGGGTCGTCGAGCGCGTGCGGAGCACGCTGTCGAGGCTGAGCGGGCGGATGGTGCCGCCGCCAATCGCGATGCTGGAACTGGTGCTCGGGACGTGGGTGTCGCAGGCCATCCACGTCGCTGCCGCACTCGGTGTCGCCGACGCACTGGCCGATGGTCCACTGCCCGCGTCCGAACTGGCCAAGAGGGTCGACGCCAATCCGGACGGCGTCGACCGGTTGATGCGGGCACTGGTCAGCCGCGGCGTGTTCCGGCGCGGCCGCGACGGGCGCTACGCGCTGAACGCGCTCGGCGAGACGCTGCGATCCGACATCGGATCACCGATGCGCGCGGCGGGGCTGTTCTACGGCTCCCGGCAGCAGCGCGAGCACTGGACGCACCTACTGGACGCGGTCAAGACCGGCCAGCCTGTCGTCGAATCCCTGCGCGGCAAGGAGTTCTTCGAATACCTCGGCGACGATGCGGAATTCGCGGGATTGTTCAACGACGCGATGACCGGCATGTCGGAGATGACGGTCTCGCCCGCGGTGGCCGCCTACGACTTCGGCCGCTTCGGGACGATCATCGACGTGGGTGGCGGCCACGGCAGGCTGCTGTCGGCGATCTTGTCCGCCACACCCTCGGCGCGCGGTGTGCTCTACGACCTGCCCGACGTCGTCGCCAACGCGCCCAAGCTGCTCGCCGAATTCGGCCTCACCGATCGGGTGGACGTGCAGGGCGGGTCCTTCTTCGAGACGGTTCCCGGCGGCGGCGACGCCTACGTGATGAAGCACATCATCCACGACTGGGCCGACGAGGAGGCACTGACGATCCTGCGCAACATCCGCGCCGCGATCAAACCGGGCGCCACCCTGCTGCTGCTCGAATTCGTCATTCCCGACGACGACAGCGACTTCATCGGCAAGTGGGTCGATCTCGAGATGCTGGTACAGGCCGGCGGCCGGGAACGCACCGCCGAGCAGTACCGATCGCTGTTGGCGCAGGCCGGATTCCGGATGACCGGGGTGGTGGCCACCGCGGCCCCGATCAGTGTGGTGGAAGCGGTACCGGTTTAACCCCGGCGGCAGCGCGAATGCCGCGCAGCATCTCGCGTTCGATCACGAAGTTCACGACGTCGAAACTGGTGACCCCGACCGTGCCTCCGATGCTGCGGGCCAGCAGCCTGCTCCGATTGTGCTGCGGCCGAAGGTAGAAGGCCCACGAGCCCAATGCCCTCTGGCCGCGTTGCACGCGCTCGTAGTCGGTCGTCGACATCAGCACCAGATGCGACTTCGGGACCACCTCCGCGGCGATCTGCCTGGCCCGCTGACCGTAGCGGCGGGCGAGCCAGACCGTGTCACCGGCCTGCGGCTCCTGCCATTGCGGACCACGGTCGTCGCCGAGCTGGGCCAGCCACGGCCACGCCTCCTCGATCGGGGCGTCGATGGTGATGCCGCGGGTGGTGCGCGGCGCGGACGGCTCGACCAACGCGTCGCCGGGCAGTTCGGCGGCGGCCTCCTCGGCACTGGCTCCCCAGCTGTACAACCTCGGTCGCACACCCCAGCGATATAACCCAGCGATACCGGCAGCCGCCATCCCCGCGGCCAGCGCCGGCCTGTGCGTACCCATGCCGGTGAAGGTAGTCCGGGTGCGGGCCGCGGGGGAGGGGCTTAAGTCCCTTATGTATCAAGCCATTTCGGGTACGCGCAGGTGTGCGAGGCTCAGTTCGAACTCGCCGACGTCGAGCTGGTCGGCGCCCAGGTCGCGCAGCAGCGCGGTCCGCAGCGACCTGGCCTGATCCCGGCTGCGTTCCATCGCCTCGCCGCTGTCGTACGTCGTCGACACCACGGCCCGGCCGGTGGTGCGATCGCTCATCAGGCTGGTGCTGCAGAAGCCGTCGAGCTGCTCGATCTCCGGAAGCACGGTCGTCTTATAGAAGTCGACGGCCTGGTCGAACTGGTCGGGCCTGGTCTTGAGCCAGGTGGCCCGTACGCAGGCGCCGTCGGACGACCGGTGATCCCGGTGCAGGGCGGCGATCTGCCATTCGTCCACCGAGGTGGTGGCGTTGAACGCCTTGGCCGCCCTGGCCCGCAGCGGGCGGACCTGGTCGGCGCTGGCGCGCAGGGCCGTCATGTCCTCCCATGCGGTGGTGGCGATGCAGCGGCCCGATTCCCGGTCGGTCAGAAGCGACATACCGATGCATCCGGGCATGGCGTGAAGTGCCGGCATCACCTCGTCGCGAAACATCGCGATCCCGGCATCGACGCAATCAGGGCGTGCGTCAAACGTGGTAGAGCGTGCGTGCACGGTCCACCCCCTTCGACTCGGGGCAGCGCCCCGGTGGCGCCACCGGCACTACCCACCTTCCTCCTGCAAGGTCACCTACGCTGGGAATTGTGGACACTGCTGTGCTCGACGTCGACAGCTCCCGGCGGCGGATCGTCGACCTCACCGATGAGGTGCGCGCGTTCTGCCGCGGTCGCGGTGATGGCCTGTGCAACGTGTTCGTCCCGCACGCGACCGCCGGTGTCGCCGTCATCGAGACCGGAGCCGGTTCCGACCACGACCTGCTGGACACCCTGGAGCGGCTGCTGCCGCGCGACGAGCGGTACCGGCACTCGCACGGATCGCCGGGCCACGGTGCCGATCATGTGATGCCCGCCATCGTCTCGCCGTCGGTGACGCTTCCGGTCGCCGACGGCAATCCGCTGCTGGGAACCTGGCAGAGCGTCGTGCTCGTTGACCTCAACCGGGACAACCCGCGCCGGTCGGTTCGGCTGAGCTTCGTGCGCGGATAAGTGGAGGTAGTCCGACCGGTAATGTAGTGCGGTCGAAGCGTCAGACCCGAAACGCAAGGAAAGCCAGTGCAGACACACGAGATCAGGAAGCGGTTCCTGGATCATTTCGTGAAGGCAGGTCACACCGAGGTGCCGAGCGCCTCGGTGATCCTCGACGACCCGAACCTGCTGTTCGTCAACGCGGGCATGGTGCAGTTCGTGCCCTTCTTCCTCGGGCAGCGCACCCCGCCGTACGCGACGGCCACCAGCATCCAGAAGTGCATCCGCACCCCCGATATCGACGAGGTCGGCATCACCACCCGCCACAACACCTTCTTCCAGATGGCGGGCAACTTCTCGTTCGGCGACTACTTCAAGCGCGGGGCGATCGAACTGGCCTGGACGCTGCTGACCAAGCCGGTCGACGAGGGCGGCTACGGGTTCGACCCCGAGCGGCTGTGGGCGACGGTGTTCTACGACGACGACGAGGCCGTGCAGCTGTGGCAGGAGGTCGCGGGCCTGCCGATCGAGCGGATCCAGCGCCGAGGCATGGCCGACAATTACTGGTCGATGGGCATCCCCGGGCCGTGTGGTCCGTGCTCGGAGATCTACTACGACCGCGGCCCGGAGTACGGCGTCGAGGGCGGCCCGGAAGCCGACGAGAACCGCTACATCGAGATCTGGAATCTCGTGTTCATGCAGAACGAGCGCGGTGAGGGAACGTCGAAGGAAGACTTCGAGATCCTGGGGCCCCTGCCGCGCAAGAACATTGACACCGGCATGGGTGTCGAGCGCATCGCCTGCCTGCTGCAGAACGTCGACAACGTCTACGAGACCGACCTGCTGCGGCCCGTGATCGACCAGGTGTCGGGTTGGGCACCCCGCGGATACGGCCAGGGCAGCCATTCCGACGACGTCCGCTATCGCGTCATCGCCGACCACAGCCGCACCGCGGCGATCATCATCGGCGACGGCGTCACACCCGGCAACGAGGGCCGCGGCTACGTGCTGCGCCGGTTGCTGCGGCGCATCATCCGCGCGGCCAAGCTGCTCGGTGTGGAGCAGCCGATCATGGCGGAGCTGATGGTCACCGTCCGCGACGCGATGGGTCCGTCGTATCCGGAACTGGTCACCGATTTCGATCGCATCCAGCGCATCGCGGTGGCCGAGGAGACCGCCTTCAACCGCACGCTCGCCTCGGGTTCGAAGCTGTTCGAGGACGCCGCTTCGGCGACCAAGGCCGCGGGCAAGTCCATGCTGGGCGGCACCGAGGCGTTCACCCTGCACGACACCTACGGCTTCCCGATCGAGCTGACCCTGGAGATGGCCGCCGAGGCCGGTCTGAGTGTCGACGAGCTGGGCTTCCGCGAGCTGATGGCCGAACAGCGCCGCCGGGCCAAGGCCGACGCCGCCGCACGCAAGCACGCACACGCCGACCTGTCGGCGTTCCGTGAGCTGGTCGACGCCGGGCCGACGGAATTCACCGGGTTCGACGAACTGACCTCCGAGGCGCGGATTCTCGGCATCTTCGTCGACGGCAAGCGGGTGCCGGTGGCCGCGCACGGCGGTCGCGAACAGGCGGCCGAACGCGTCGAGATCGTGCTCGACCGCACCCCGCTCTACGCCGAATCCGGTGGGCAGATCGCCGACGCCGGCTGGATCAGCGGCACCGGCGGCAGCGCTTCGGCCAAGGCCGCCGTCACCGACGTGCAGAAGATCGCCAAGACGCTGTGGGTGCATCGGGTCAATGTCGAGTCCGGTGAGTTCGTCGAGGGCGACACCGTCACCGCGGCCGTCGATCCCAAGTGGCGCCGCGGTGCCACCCAGGGCCACTCGGGCACGCACATGGTGCACGCCGCACTGCGACAGGTGTTGGGGCCCAACGCGGTTCAGGCCGGTTCGCTGAACCGTCCCGGATACCTGCGGTTCGATTTCAACTACCAGGGTGCGCTGACCGAGGAGCAGCGCGCCCAGGTGGAAGAGGTCACCAACGAGGCCGTCGAGGCCGACTTCGAGGTCAAGACCTTCACCACCGGCCTGGAGAAGGCCAAGGCCATGGGTGCGATGGCGATGTTCGGTGAGCAGTACCCCGACGAGGTGCGCGTCGTCGATATCGGCGGGCCGTTCTCGCTGGAACTGTGCGGCGGCACCCACGTGCAGAACTCGGCCCAGATCGGGCCGGTCACCATCCTTGGTGAGTCGTCGGTCGGCTCCGGGGTGCGCCGGGTCGAGGCGTATGTGGGCCTGGACTCGTTCCGCCATCTGGCCAAGGAACGCGCGCTGATGGCCGGGCTGGCCTCGTCGCTCAAGGTGCCGTCCGAAGAGGTGCCGGCCCGGGTCGCGACACTGGTCGAGAAGCTCAAGGCCGCCGAGAAGGAACTGGACAAGGTGCGATTGGCCACCGCCAGGGCCGCCGGGGCGAACGCCGCCGCAGGGGCCGAGCAGGTGGGTAAGGTCCGTCTTGTGGCGCAACGGATGTCGGCCGGGATGAACGCCGGTGATCTGCGCTCCCTGGTCGGTGACATCCGCGGCAAGATGGGCTCCGAGCCCGGCGTCGTGGTGCTCATCGCCGAAGGTGACGAAGGCACAGTGCCCTTTGTCGTCGCCACCAACCCGGCCGCGCAGGACGCGGGCTTCAGCGCCAACGAGCTGATCAAGCAGATCTCGTCGGCCGTGGACGGGCGGGGCGGCGGCAAGGCCGACCTGGCCCAGGGGTCCGGGAAGAACGCGGCCGGGATCGATGCGGCATTGGCGGCGGTTCGCGCAGAGATCGCGCGGAGCTAGCCTCAGTGCTCTCCGCACAGAACCGTGTGCCTGACCGGCCCGGCGCAGACGATCCCGGGCGGGGTCGTCGGCTCGGCATCGACGTCGGCACTGTGCGGATCGGCGTGGCGGTCAGTGACCCCGACGGCATCCTGGCCACTCCGGTGGAGACGGTGCGACGGGAACGCACCGGCAAGCATCTGCGGCGGCTGAGTGCCCTGGTCGACGAGCACGAGATCATCGAGGTGATCGTCGGGCTGCCCCGCACGCTGGCGGACCGGGCCGGGACGTCCGCGCAGGACGCGGTCGAGGTGGCCGACGCGCTGGCCGAACGGATCGCGCCGGTGCCGGTACGGCTGGCCGACGAACGGTTGACCACCGTGGTCGCCCAGCGCTCGCTGCGCGACGCCGGGGTGCGCGCCAAAGACCAGCGCGGAGTGATCGACCAGGCCGCAGCGGTGGGGATTCTGCAGGGCTGGCTGGACCAGCGCCGGGGGGCAATGAACTCCGGGAGCGACGATGTCTGACGACTACCACGACCGCTCGGGCCCGGTGGCGGTCGGTCCACCGAGGCGAAAGATGAGCCGGCTCGATCGGGTCCGCGCCCGGCGAAACCGTAACCGCCGCAGGATGATCGGGGCTGCCGCGGCGTCCCTGCTGATCGTCGTGGTGGTGGCCGCGGTGTACCTGGGCGGCAAGCTGTTCAGCGGCGGCTCCGGTGAGTACACCGGTGAGGGCAAGGACGACGTCGTCATCCAGGTGCACGAGGGCGACTCCACCACCCAGATCGGCCAGACGCTGCGCGACAAGAACGTCGTCTCCAACGTCAAGGGATTCGTCGACGCGGCCAAGGACAACGGGGCGATCGCGGCCATCCAGCCGGGATTCTATTCGGTGCGCACCGAGATGTCGGCGTCGGCGGCGGTGCAGCGGCTGGCCGACCCGCACAACCGGGTGGGCAAGCTGGTGATCCCCGAGGGCCGGCAGCTCGACGACGTCGCCGAGGTCGGCTCGGGCAAGGTCACCGACGGCATCTTCACCCTGATCTCCAAGGCCACCTGCGTCCCGTCGAACGGCGAGCAGAAATGCGTTCCCGCCGAGGATCTGCGTAAGGCCGCCGAGCAAGCGCCCCCAGACGAGCTGAACGTACCGCCGTGGGCGAGCCAGCCGGTGACGTCACTGGGCAAGAACCATCGCCGCATCGAGGGGCTGATCGCGCCCGGCACCTGGAACGTCGACCCGTCGGCGCCGCCGCAGGAGATCCTGGCCAAGCTGGTCGGGCAGAGCGCCGACCACTACGTCGCCGGTGGTCTGCTGGACACCGCGAAAGCCATGAACATGTCGCCGTACCAGATCCTGGTCGTCGGCTCGCTCGTGCAGCGCGAGGCCAAACCGCACGATTTCGCCAAGGTCGCACGGGTGATTTACAACCGGCTGGCGGTGCCACAGAAGCTGGAATTCGACTCGACGGTCAACTACCCGCTGGACCGGCAGGAAGTCGCCACCACCGACGCCGACCGGGCACAGCCGACGCCGTGGAACACCTACGCCATGGAGGGGTTGCCGGCCACGCCGATCTGCTCGCCCGGCGAAGAGGCGCTGGCGGCGGCCGAGCGGCCCGAGCCGGGGGACTGGCTGTACTTCGTGACCGTGGACACCGAGGGCACCACCCTGTTCACCCGTGACTATCAGCAGCACCTGGCCAACATCGAGCTGGCCAAACGCAATGGCGTCCTCGATTCGGCACGCTAATGCGTAAGGCGGCCGTGCTCGGATCGCCCGTCGCGCACTCGAAATCGCCGCTGTTGCATCTGGCCGCCTACCGCGCGCTCGGTCTGACCGACTGGACCTACGACCGTATCGAGTGCACCGCCGACGAATTGCCTTCGCTGGTACGGGGATTGGGGCCCGAATGGGTCGGGTTGTCGGTCACCATGCCGGGCAAGTTCGCCGCCCTGCGAGTCGCCGACGAACGCACCGAACGCGCCGAACTCGTCGGCTCGGCCAACACCCTGGTTCGCACCGGCCGCGGCTGGCGCGCGGACAACACCGACATCGACGGTGTCGCCGGTGCGCTCGGGCACGTGCGTCACCCGCGGCACGCGATCGTGCTCGGTTCGGGGGGAACCGCACCCGCCGCGATCGTGGCGCTGGCCGATATCGGGGCCATCGAGATCACCGTCGTCGCCCGCAACCGCGACAAGGCAGCCCGGCTGCTGGAGCTCGGCGCGGCCGTCGACGTCACCACCGAGTTCTGCGATCTGGCCGATCCGCGGCTGCCGGAGGTCGCGGCGACCGCCGACGTCCTGGCCAGCACCATCCCGGCCGATGCGGCCGCCGCCTACGCCGGGGTGTTCGCCGGGGTCCCGGTGCTGCTGGACGCCATCTACGACCCGTGGCCCACTCCGCTGGCCGCCGCCGTGCGGGACGCCGGCGGCGAGGTGATCAGCGGTGTGCAGATGCTGCTGCACCAGGCCTTCAGCCAGGTCGAACAATTCACAGGCTGCCCGGCGCCGCGTGAGCAGATGGTGGCCGCGCTGGGTTAGCGTCCGGCCATGCCGGTGTTGTTCGGAATTGCCGTGACCTGGGCGGCGGTGTTGTCCGTGTTCGACGTCCGCCACCGTCGGTTGCCCAACGCGCTGACCCTGCCCGGGGCCATCGCGGTGCTCGCCGTCGCGGGTCTGAATGGCCGCGGGCTGCCGGCGCTGACTGGGGCACTCGGCCTGGCCGCGCTGTATCTCGTTGTGCACCTGGCGATCCCGGCCGGACTGGGCGCCGGGGACGTCAAGCTGGCGCTAGGAGTTGGTGGGCTGACGGGCGCGTTCGGGCCCGATGTCTGGCTGCTGGCCGCGCTCGGCGCGCCGGTGCTGACCGGCCTGGTGGGAATCGTTGTCGCCGTCCGGGATCGGAGCGCGACAGTGCCGCACGGCCCATCGATGTGCCTGGCGAGCCTGGCAGCCGCGGCGTTGGTGGTGTGGTGAGGCCAGTCAGCGCGCCCTACGGCGCATTTCCGTAACGGCGAGGTTCGGGCGCCGGTCCTTGTCGTTCTTGTGGCTCCGGTGAAGTGGTGAGAGGAGGCGGCGTGTATCGATATCCATCGAAAATCTCTGATGGATGCTGTGGGAGGTCCCCGGATGAGCCGTCTGCATACGACCGATCCCCGTGCCACAAGATCGAATCGGGATCACTTCCGGGGTGGGTGAAGGATTCAGACACCCGCCCCTCGCACAGATCAAGGAGGTAGTAATAGCGCACGGCGGTTTCCATCGAAGGCCACGGCGCTGGCTCGATGTTCGACTCTCTCGTGTCGCGCACCAACCCCCACGTGATCGCGGAAGGCGGCGCGGTGTAGACCAGATACATCACCGGTCCTTCGGTCCATCCGTACGAAACGACAAACGGGTCATTTCCGCCTGCGTTCTGTTCGTCGATGTGTAGCAACAAATTTCGCAGCACATCGGTGGCGAAACTGTCGTGAGACTGCGGGCCTTCAGTTGATGGGCACATTGTTACTCACCCACGGTGGCGCCATCGTCCAGTTCGGTGCGACTTCGACCACTCCGCTACCTCCAGGAAGTGGATACATGGTTATCACCCCTTTCTGCCCGCCATCGGGTACGTCCCAGCGATTTTGGGTGGTATCGACAACGATCATCATTTCGAGGCTCTCGCCCGTGTCATCACACGACGTGTAAAGGCCACCCAAGTGTGATGCGCAGTGAACTCGATTGATCGGCACCTTGTAGATGAGCTCTCCGTCCTTGCTGCTTATCGGCCGGCTATGCGAGATGAGATCATTGAACACGTTGGGATTGGTTATGCCGTGCTTGTGAAATATCTTGTCCCAACCGAATCCCCGCTTTCCATCGTAATAGCCGCGTCTGAGCACAACGTGGTTGCCGTCGAGGTCCGTGGATTCTGCGATCACATCGTTGATCGGATATCCAGGAGGCGGGGCTTCTTTGAAATCCACTGCCTGGATGATGTTCTGTGGCTTCTCGGTGAACTGGTGATTTTTGAGTTCCGTTGTCGCGGCAGTGATTTTGGAAGCGACTTCAACATCGGCGCTGCGCAGGGCGGCGGCGCGTGCTGAGATGGTGGCGGCGTGTCGTTGTGCGTCTGTGATACGTGAACTGCCATGTCCGCTGGCGTCGGTTACCGAAAGATCTTCGCCCACTATGAAGCCCGCCCCACGAGCCTCGTCGATTGCGTGGACGGCTCGACCTTTCAGGAACTCCAGCTGATCGGCTCCGCGCTGTGCGAGTGTGGCGGCCATATGCAGCGTGTCGGACAGGCCGCGCACCTCCACCAGGTCGCCCATGGTGCGTTCTTGCGCAGCTTCTGCCGCCAGCCCCTGCCATTCGGTTCCGCCGGGTGCTAGGGCGCCGCGGTGAACGCCGGCGAAGGTTTCTTCCCAATCCTCGGCGGTGCGCGTCCACTCGGCAGCGGCGCGGGACAAGAGTCCTACCTCCCAGCCGAGGATCTGCGACAGGCTCGGGAGCCCCGCATCAGCGACGCCGGGCACCGCTACAGCCTGACCGCGGCACCGAGCGCGCCCAGCCGGTCGGCTGATCGGGCCTCGGTGGTTGCGAAATGGGCTGCGGATTCGGTGAACAGTTCACCGGTGGCCTGGACCCTGGTCGCCAGGACGACATTGGTCTCACCTACTGCCACGTACGCAGTGCTGACGGCCGCCACTGAGGCCTGGCTCGTTTGTGCCGGGGCCGGTGCAGCGATGGGGCTGGCCAAGTGCTCTGATGCAGCCGCGCACTGAGCCGACAGTGCTCGCAGGCCGTCGCTACTCACATCAAGAGTCCCCACCTGGGAAAGGCTAGGGCTGAGCAATCGAGACGGCTAGTCACCTCAGGTATCGAACGCCCCCGGCCTCACGTCGGTGTGAAAGCAAATTGGTCTGCCGTGACCGGCGTGGGAAGATGGGACGCGTGTTGCGATGGACGACCGCCGGTGAATCCCACGGCCGCGCGCTGGTAGCCGTGGTCGAAGGCATGGTCGCCGGGGTGCAGGTCACCTCTTCTGATATTGCCGAGCAGCTGGCCCGCCGGCGCCTCGGCTACGGCCGCGGCGCCCGGATGAAGTTCGAGCAGGACCAGGTCACGGTGCTGGCCGGGGTCCGACACGGCTCGACCCTGGGCGGCCCGATCGCGATCGAGATCGGCAACACCGAGTGGCCCAAGTGGGAAACAGTGATGGCGTCGGATCCGGTCGACGCCGAGGAGCTCGACGTCGCGCGCAACGCGCCGCTGACCCGGCCCCGCCCCGGCCATGCCGATTACGCAGGCATGCTCAAGTACGGCTTCGACGACGCCCGGCCGGTGCTGGAGCGGGCCAGCGCCCGCGAGACCGCCGCGCGGGTCGCGGCAGGCACGGTCGCCCGGGCTTTCCTGCGCCAGGCGCTCGGCGTCGAGGTGCTCTCACACGTCATCTCCATCGGGGCGTCCGCGCCGTATGACGGACCGCCGCCGGCCGCCGGGGACCTGGACCGCATCGACGAGAGCCCGGTCCGCGCCTCCGACAAGGCCGCCGAGGCAGACATGATCGAGCAGATCGAGGCCGCCAAGCGTGATGGCGACACCCTGGGCGGCATCGTCGAGGTCGTGGTCCACGGCCTGCCGATCGGACTGGGCTCGTTCACCAGCGGCGACAACCGGTTGGACAGCCAGCTCGCCGCGGCGGTAATGGGCATCCAGGCCATCAAGGGCGTCGAGATCGGCGACGGCTTCGAGACCGCGCGCCGTCGCGGCAGCCAGGCCCACGACGAGATGTACCCCGGCCCCGACGGCGTGGTCCGCTCCACCAACCGGGCCGGCGGCCTGGAGGGCGGCATGACCAACGGCCTGCCGCTGCGGGTGCGCGCGGCGATGAAGCCGATCTCCACGGTGCCGCGGGCCCTGGCCACCGTCGACATGGCCACCGGCGACGAGGCCGTCGCGATCCACCAGCGCTCCGACGTGTGCGCGGTGCCCGCCGCGGCCGTCGTCGTCGAAACCATGGTCGCGCTGGTGGTGGCCCGCGCCGTGCTGCAGAAGTTCGGCGGGGACTCGCTGACCGAGACCCGGCGCAACGTGGAGTCCTACCTGCAGTCCGTGGCCGAGCGCATGCCCACCGATTCGCCGGTGCGGGTGTCGGGGTAGCGCGATGGCGCCGAAGGCCGTGCTGATCGGGTTGCCCGGCTCCGGGAAGTCCACCATCGGACGGCGGCTGGCCAAGGCGATGGGGGTGTCGATGCTCGACACCGACGCCGCCATCGAGGAGAAGACCGGCCGCACCATCGCCGACATTTTCACAGCAGACGGCGAAGAGGAATTCCGGCGCATCGAAGAAGAGGTCATCCGCGAAGCGCTCAAGACCCACAACGGGGTGCTGTCGCTTGGTGGCGGCGCGGTGACGACACCCGGTGTGCGCAAAGCGCTTTCGGGGCAGACTGTGGTCTTCCTGGAAATCAGCGCGGCCGAGGGCGTGCGCCGGACCAGTGGCAACACCGTCCGCCCGCTACTGGCCGGCCCCGACCACGCCGAGAAGTACCGCACGCTGATGAACCAGCGGGTGCCGCTCTACCGTCGCGTCGCCACCATCAGGATCAACACCAACCGTCGCAACCCCGGTGCTGTCGTGCGCCACATCATGTCGCGGCTGGAGAATCCGCAACCGCCACGGCGGCGCAGGCCGCCCTGGCGGCGCTCGCAGTCGGCGACCGAAAAGCGTTCCACCTCAACACCATCCACGGAGCAATCCGAATCCACCCCGGTCACGCCCGCCACCCCGGCGGCGCTGGCCGCTCGCCGCGCCGGAGTTCGCAAATGACAGAGCCCACCCCGCCGGTGACCATCGAGGTCGCCGTCGATCCGCCCTACCCGGTGATCGTGGGCACCGGCCTGCTCGGCGAGCTCGGTGAGCTGCTCGGCGGGCGGCACAAGGTGGCGATCCTGCACCAGCCGACTCTGGCCCAGACCGCCGAAGCCATCCGCGAGCACCTGACCGGACTCGGCGTCGACGCCCATCGCATCGAGATTCCCGATGCCGAGGCGGGAAAGGACCTGCCGGTCGTCGGCTACATCTGGGAAGTGTTGGGCCGCATCGGGATCGGCCGTAAGGACGCCCTGGTCAGTCTCGGTGGCGGCGCGGCGACGGACGTGGCCGGATTCGCCGCGGCCACCTGGCTGCGCGGCATCGACATCGTGCACGTGCCGACCACGCTGCTGGCCATGGTCGACGCCGCCGTCGGTGGCAAGACCGGGATCAACACCGATGCGGGCAAGAACCTGGTCGGCGCATTCCATCAGCCGGCCGGTGTGCTGGTCGACCTGGCGATGCTGGAAACGTTGCCGCGCAACGAACTCGTCGCCGGAATGGCCGAGATCGTCAAGGCCGGCTTCATCGCCGACCCCAAGATCCTGGACCTCATCGAGGCCGACCCGCAGGCCGCGGTCGACCCGGCGTCCTCGGTGCTGCCAGAACTGATCCGGCGGGCCATCGCCGTCAAGGCCGAGGTGGTGGCCGCCGACGAGAAGGAATCGGCGCTGCGCGAGATCCTCAACTACGGACACACATTGGCGCACGCCATCGAACGCCGGGAACGCTACAAGTGGCGTCACGGCGCGGCCGTCTCGGTCGGGCTGGTGTTCGCCGCGGAGCTGGGCCGACTGGCCGGCCGGCTCGACGATGCGACCGCCAAGCGGCACCGGGATGTGCTCGAACTGCTGGGATTGCCGGTCAGTTACGAGGCGGGCGTCTTCCCCGAACTCGTCGAGATCATGGCCGGCGACAAGAAGACCCGCTCCGGTGTGTTGCGGTTCGTGGTGCTCGACGGTCTGGCCAAGCCGGGTCGTCTGGAAGGTCCCGACCCGGCGCTGCTCGCAGCGGCCTACGCGGAGGTGGCGAAGCAATGACGACCGTCCTAGTCCTCAACGGCCCCAACCTCGATCGGCTCGGCCGCCGCGAGCCCGAGATCTACGGCAGCACGACCTATGACGATCTCGTCATGCTGATCGAGTCGCAGGCGACCGAACTGGGGCTCTCCGCGGTGGTCCGGCAATCCAACAGCGAAGCCCAGCTGATCGACTGGCTGCACGCCGCCGCCGACGCCGGCGATCCGGTGATCCTCAACGCCGGTGCGCTGACCCACACCTCGATCGCGTTGCGGGACGCGTGCGCCGAGCTGAAGGCCCCGCTGATCGAGGTGCACATCTCCAATGTGCATGCGCGAGAAGAATTTCGGCACCACTCGTACCTGAGCGCGGTGGCCACCGGTGTCATCGTCGGGCTCGGCGTACAGGGCTATCTGCTGGCTCTGCGCTATCTGGCCACCCTGGACGTCACGCTCGACTAGTCTCGCCGGAGTGCAGAACCGGATCGGGCTGGGCGCGGCCACCGTCACGCGCGTCGTCGAAACTCAAATCAGCATGCGGACATCGCTGTTCGCCGACACTCCTGCCCAGGCCTGGGACGACCACGCCGACCTGCTGGAGCCGCACTTCTGGGACCGCGAGGCGCAGCTGTGGCGGATCGCGATGCAGTCGTGGGTGGTGGAGGTCGACGGTCTGATGGTTGTCGTGGACACCGGCGTCGGCAATGACCGCGACCGCCCGCACATGCCGCCGCTGGATCACCTGTCGACCGACTTTCTCACGTCGTTCACCGCGGCGGGCTTCGACCCGGCGGCGGTCGACATCGTGATCAACACACATCTGCACACCGACCACGTCGGCTGGAACACCCAATTGGTCGACGGCGATTGGGTGCCGACGTTCCCCAACGCCCGCTACGTGATGCCCGAGGCGGACTACCGGTTCTTCGGACCCGGGGGATCCGGCGAAAACGACGGCATGCGAACGGTGTTGGCCGACAGCGTGATTCCGGTGACCGATCAGATTCAGCTGTGGTCTTCTGACCTTCAGCTGAGCCCGTCGCTGCGGTTGCGCCCGGCGGCCGGACACACCCCCGGTTCGTCGGTGCTGTGGCTCGATGCGGGCGCACCCGCCGTGTTCGTCGGCGATCTGACGCACTGCCCGATCCAGATCCGGCGGCCCGATGACGCGTGTGCCTTCGATGTCGACGCGGCCGCTGCACGGGGCACGCGCAGGCGGGTCTTCACCGAGGCGGCCAGCGCCAAAGCGACGGTCTTTCCCGCGCATTACCCCGGGCAGGGCGCCCCGGTGCTCGTCGCGGACGGCGATGGTTTCGACGTCGGCGACTGGTCGCCGATCGCGCCGATCTAGCCGATCGTCAGGCGTCCTTGCCCTTGCTCATGTCGATCTGCTCGGTCGGCTCGTCGCGCTCGGCGGTCGCCACAGCGGAGGTCTGCCCTTCGGTCGCCGCGGCCTCGTGGGACCCGAGCCCGGCGATCGGTCCGGTCTTGTCGTCGTCGCGGGCGGCGTCGAAGACATCGCCCGTGCTGCCGTCCTCACGGCGGCGCTCCTGGGGCGGCCGCTTGCGGTCGACCAGGAAGCGGCCGATGGCGACCGCGGCGATGGCCGGGATGAACACCACCAGCGCGGTGAACGCCGCGAACGTGGTGAGCTCACTGATCAGGCCCTCGGCGTAGACGTTCTTGTAGACCAGCGAGATCACCCAGGTGACCAGGCCGCTCAGGATGCCGGCGATCAGCCCGGCCAGCAGCCACGTCATCGCCAGATCGCGGCGGCGGTCCGGATCGGGGTTGGCGTTCGCGTCGGCCCGGCCGTCCATGAGACCCCAGATGAACGCCACGATCGCGAACAGCACGACCAGCGCGATGCTGATGAGCCCGGCCTTGGTCTCGTAGATATTGATCAGCGTGCCCTGCACCAGACGGACGATCACCATGCCGGCAGCGAAGGCCAGTCCGCGCAACAACCACGTAGTCATGGCTAGTCAGAGTAGCGAGTACCGTCAGCGACCGTGACACATTCCCAACGCCGGGACCGGCTGGCTGCCCGCCTGGCGGCCGACGGACTGGACGCAATCCTGGTCAGTGACCTGGTCAACGTCCGATACCTGTCCGGATTCAGCGGGTCGAACGCGGCACTTTTGGTGTTCGCGGACGACACGCCGACGGTACTGGCCACCGATTCCCGCTACCGGACGCAGGCCGCGCTGCAGGCACCGGATGTGGAAACGGTCATCGAGCGGGCCTGCGGACGGCATCTGGTCGGCCGCGCGGTGGCCGACGGCGCCGCCCGGATCGGGTTCGAGAGCCACGTCGTCACCGTCGACGGGTTCGACGTCCTGGCTCGGGCACTGGACGACCATCCGGCAGCCGAGCTGGTCCGAGCCTCAGGCACGGTCGAGACGCTGCGTGAGGTCAAGGACGCCGGCGAGATCGCGCTGCTCCGGCTGGCCTGCGAGGCTGCCGACGCGGCGCTGGCCGAGTTGGTGGCGAGTGACGGCCTGCGGCCCGGGCGAACCGAGCGCGAGGTGGGCCGTCAGCTCGAGGCGCTGATGCTCGAGCACGGCGCCGACGGGCCGTCGTTCGAGACGATCGTGGCCACCGGGGCCAATTCGGCGATCCCACATCACCGCCCCACCGACGCGGTGCTGGCGCACGGTGACTTCGTCAAGATCGACTTCGGCGCGCTGGTCGGCGGCTATCACTCCGATATGACCCGCACGTTCGTGCTCGGCGCGGCTGCCGACTGGCAGCTGGAGATCTACGAACTGGTGGCCGCCGCCCAGCGGGCGGGCCGCGATGCCCTCGACGTCGGGGCGCAGCTCAAGGATGTGGACGGCGCGTCCCGGCAGGTGATCGTCGACGCCGGCTACGGCGAGTACTTCGGCCACGGTCTGGGCCACGGCGTCGGATTGCAGATCCACGAAGCGCCGGGAATCAACTCCGCCGCCGCCGGTACACTGCTTGC
Source organism: Mycobacterium sp. BK086 (assembly GCA_004362315.1). GTDB lineage: Bacteria > Actinomycetota > Actinomycetes > Mycobacteriales > Mycobacteriaceae > Mycobacterium. The sequence continues at coordinate 363,114 of SNWL01000003.1, read as the reverse complement.
TGGCTCCGTGGTGACCGTGGAACCCGGTGTCTACCTGCCCGACCGTGGCGGTGTCCGCATCGAGGACACCCTGGTCGTCGGCGAGCGAAGCCCTGAACTGCTGACCCGGTTCCCCAAGGAACTGGCAGTCCTGACCTAGGAGAACGACCGACCGTGGCATCCACTGCCGATTTCAAGAATGGCCTTGTGCTGAACATCGACGGCCAGCTCTGGCAGATCATCGAGTTCCAGCACGTCAAACCGGGCAAGGGCCCCGCGTTCGTGCGCACCAAACTCAAGAACATTCTCTCCGGCAAGGTCGTCGACAAGACCTACAACGCCGGGGTGAAGGTGGAGACCGCGACCGTCGACCGGCGCGACGCCACCTACCTCTACCGCGACGGCTCGGACTTCGTGTTCATGGACTCCGAGGACTTCGAGCAGCACCCGCTGTCCGAGTCGCTGGTCGGCCGGTTGGCCGACTTCCTGCTGGAGGGCATGCCGGTGCAGATCGCGTTCAACGAGGGCGCGGCGCTGTATCTGGAGCTGCCGGTGACCGTCGAGCTCGAGGTCGCCAGCACCGAGCCGGGCCTGCAGGGCGACCGCTCCAGCGCCGGCACCAAGCCCGCGACGCTGGAGACCGGTGCCGAGATCCAGGTTCCGCTGTTCATCAACACCGGGGACAAGCTCAAGGTGGATTCCCGCGACGGCAGCTATTTGGGGCGCGTGAACGCCTGATATGGCCGATCGCAAGGCCGACAAGGGTCGGCATCAGGCGCGCAAGCGCGCCGTCGACCTGCTCTTCGAGGCCGAGGCCCGCGGCCTGACGTCCGCCGAGGTGGCCGATGCCCGCATCGCGCTGGCCGAGGCCAACCCGGACGTGTCGGCACTCAACCCGTACACGGTGACCGTGGCCAGGGGCGTGGCCGCCCATGCCGCCCACGTCGACGAGCTGATCACCTCGCACCTGCAGGGCTGGACGCTGGAACGGCTGCCCGCCGTGGACCGCGCGATCCTGCGGGTGGCGGTGTGGGAGCTGCTGCACGCCGAGGACGTTCCGGAGCCGGTGGCCGTCGACGAGGCGGTCGAGCTGGCCAAGGAGCTGTCCACCGACGAGTCGCCCGGATTCGTCAACGGGGTTCTGGGGCAGGTCATGCTGGTCACTCCGCAGATCCGCGCGGCAGCCGCCGCGGTCCGGGGCGCGGCGCCCGAGGCGTAACCTCCCCGGGATGGACGCCGAGCAGCATTTCGCGACGCTGGCTGCCGTCCCCGGTGAGCGGATCGTGGACATCGGGTGGGCGGGCTTCCTGGTTCCGGCCGGGTCGTGGTGCGTGACAGCACGGCGACCCTGATGGCCGAGGGTGCCGGGGGCCGGCTGTCGGCAGCCGACTGGGTGGAGGCCGGGTTCTCCGTGCTCGCCGAGGAGGGCGTCAAGGCCTTGACGCTGGACCGGCTGTGCCGACGGGTCGGCGCCACCAAGGGCAGCTTTTACTGGCACTTCACCGATTTGCGTGCGTATCGGTGCGCGCTGGTGGACACCTGGGCCGAGGTCCATGACAGCGACCGCGCCGAGTTCGCCGATGGCGCCGGCCTCTCACCGCGGGAGCGGCTCACCAGGATGATGGGAGTCCTTCTGGGGCAACGGCATTGGATGCTGGAGCGGGCGATGCGGGAATGGGCCCGGTCGGAGCCCGAGGTGGCCGCTGCGGTGGCGTCGTCTGATCGTCGGGTGCGCCGTGCGGTACGCCAGGCCTACCTCGACGAGGGTTTCAGCGTCGAAGAGGCCGCCGTGCGGGCCGACGCGACATTCGCGGCCGGCGTCGGGTTCCTGCATTTGTCGTCCTCGGCGCCCGGTGCGGGTGCGGCCGAACAGCAGCAACGCTTCCTGGACATCATGCTGCGGCACTGAGGCCGATTGCCCTCGGCGGTCCGAAACGGGCAGGCAAACACCGACATACCGTTGTCGCGACAGCGTCTGATCCTGGGGTCATGAACGAGAACGCGAACATGGCGGAAACAAACTCGGCTGCTGCGGATGCGGCGCTGGCGGTGTGGTTGGAGATGTGGAACACCGACAGTGCGATCGCGCGCCGGATCTGCAGTGCGGACTTCCGGATTCATTTCCTGGTCTCCGACGCGGATGGGTCGAACCCGTTCGATGACGTGCTGGGTGCCGAGAGTTTCGCCCGGTTCCTGGGTCGGTGGCGCGAAGGGCATCCGGGTGTGGTTTTCACCGAGGTCGCCCGGGCTGTGGACGGCGCGCACGGGCGGATGCTGTGGAACATGCAGGTCGGGGAGGTTGCGGCGGGCGGGATCGATGTCTTCGACTTCACCGAGGATGGGCTGATCCGCGAGGTGTGGTCGGTGAACGGGACGCGCACGCACCTGACCTGAGACCGGGCAGACTCACCCTCATGAGGAGAGCCGAGCGGATGTACGCGCTGGTCGATCGGCTACGGGCATCACGCCTGCCGTTGTCAGCCGCTCGGCTCTCCGCGGAGTTCGAGGTGTCCAAGCGCACGATCGAGCGTGACATCCAGTCCCTGCAGCTGGCAGGGGTTCCGATCTATGCCGACCACGGGGTGTCGGGCGGTTATTCGATCCTGCGGGAACACTCCCTGCCGCCGCTGAATCTCACGGTGCCCGAGTCCCTGGCGGTGCTCGCGGGGCTGGGTCTGCTGGAGACTTCGCCGTACGGTGCGGCGGCGCGTCGGGCGCGGGCGAAGGTCCTCGCGGTCAGCCGTGAGGATCAGCTGGCGCCGGTCGATGAAGCGTTGGCGTCGATGTTCATCATCGACGCGCAGCCGTCGTCCGAGGCGGCGATATCGCTGATTCCCGAGGCGATCGCCGCACGCCGGGTCGTACGGTTGGACTACACCTCCGAGGATCGCCAGACCCACACCACCCGGGACGTGGAGCCGATGGGTCTGCTGCGCGGAGGTGATTCGTGGATGTTCGTGGGATGGTGTCGGCTGCGCGAGGGCATCCGTGGATTTCACCTCGACCACATCCGGCACCTGGAGATCACTTCAGAGGTGTTTCCCGAACGCGATCCTGCAGTGCTGGAGACGGATCTGTCGCGGTGGCGCACTCGGCGACTCGGGTGACGGCACCGTCCCGATTTCCATACCAAAAAGTATGGTAGCGTCCCGGGCGTGCGGACGATCAGTGACGATTTCGTGGCATGCCTGGCTCAGCGGGCGGCCGACGCCGAAGAACTGCGCCGGCTTCCCGACGCGACGATCGCCGACTTCCGGGCCAGCGGCCTGGCCCGGTTGTTGTTGCCTGCCCGCTACGGCGGCGAGCAGGCCCCGTTCCCCGCGATCCTCGAACCGGTGCGCCGGATGGCGCATGGCTGCGCCTCCAGTGCGTGGACGCTCGGCTTCTACACCCTGCACAACTGGATGCTGGCGCTGTTCGGTGAGCAGGCCCAGGACGAGGTGTTCGCCGACGGACCGGTGCTGTGCCCCGCACCGCTGGCGCCGACCGGGCGCGGCGTGCCCGTCGACGGCGGGGTGCGGTTGTCGGGCCGGTGGTCGTGGGCGACCGGGATCATGGCCGCCGACTGGGTGATGGTCGGCGCGCTGTGTGGTCCTGATGACGGGATGTATCCGGCTCTGGCCCTTCTGCCCGTCAAAGATGTTGCAGTCGAGGATGTTTGGCATACCGACGGAATGCGGGGGACCGGGTCCCACGATGTCGTCGTCACCGACGCGTTCGTGCCCGAACACCGCCTCGTGACGGTCATCGACATCTACGGGGGCACCGCGCCGGGTGCCGCACTGCACGACACGGCCACGTATCGCTGGCCTCTGGTTCCCGCGCTGTCCCTGCTCGCGGCGATGCCCGCGCTGGGGGCGGCCGAATTCGTCGCCGACGCCTTCGCCACCCGGCTGGGCGAGCGTGTGCTGGCGTATTCCGGTGTGGCCCAGAAGCAGCAGCCCGCCGCGCAGATCCGCCTCGGCGATGCCCGGGTGCGGCTACGCGCGCTGGACGGCCTGTTGGGGGAGACCGTCGCGACGATCGAGACCCTGGTCGCCGACGGCGCCAAGATCCCGCGCCCGGTGCGCGCCCAGGCGCGGGTGGCGGCTGCGCACATCGTGCACGAATCCCGGGCCGTCGTCGCCGACCTCCTCGAATCCTCCGGCGCGGGTGCGCATTTCCTGCACAATCCGCTTCAGCGTGCCAAGCGTGACATCGACGTCATCTCCGGACATGTGGTGTTCGACTACGACGTCAGCCGGGAACTGGCGGGCGCCTGCGAGATCGGGGTTCCGATCTCACCGATCGCGATGGTCTAGAGGCCCAGTGCGTTGTAGGTGCGGCGTACGAACTTCGGCTGCACCGACTGCAGTTTCGCCAGCGAGGTGTTGCCGGCCACCGCGGCACCGGGCGCGCTGAGGTTTGGGTAGTTCTGGATCAGATAGATCAGGATCAGGTCGTTGGCCGGGTCGGCCTGCCACCAGGTTCCGTACGCGCCGGGCCAGTTGAACGTGCCAACCCCGCCGGGGCCGTACAGCTGCGCGGATTTGGCCGGATCGGTGACCACCGAGAGGTTCAGTCCGAAGCCGCGGCCCACCCAGAACGGCATCCCCAGGAACGGATGCTGCTTCTGCTCGGTGGTCAGCCGGTCGGTGCGCATCAGGCGCACGGACTCCTCGGAGAGCACCCGCGCGCCCGATACTTCGCCGCCGTCCAACAACATTCGGGCGAACCGTAGGTAATCGTCGACGGTCGTCACCAGGCTCGCCCCGCCCTGGCAGAACCGCGGTTCGGTCACCGGTATCGGACCCATCGCATCGTGGTGCAGACCGGTCTCTTCGTCGAGTCGATACATGGTGGCGGCACGGGCGCGCTTGTCGGGGGAGATGAAGAACCCGGTGTCGGCCATGCCCAGCGGTTCGAAGATCCGCTCGGTGAGGACCGTCTGGAGGGACTTGCCTTCGATCCGCGACACGACGATGCCGAGCACGTCGGTGGCATGGCTGTAGGTGAGCCGTTCGCCGGGTTGGTGGACCAGCGGCAGCTGGGCGACCTCGGCAAGCCAATGGTCCTGGTCCTGGCGGAAGGACACGTTCGCGTAGGCCCGGCTGATGGGGCCGACGACCGAGAACGGGTAGGCCAGCCCGCTGCGGTGGGTCATCAGATCGTCGACGGTGATGTGCCGCTGCGCGGGCACCGTGCGGTCCAGCGAGCCGGTCGGATCGACGAGAACCCGCATATCGGCCAGTTCCGGCAGCCAGCGGGTGACCGGGTCGGTCAACGCGAGCTTGCCCTCTTCGATGAGAGCCATGGCCGCGGCGACTGTCACCGGCTTGGTCATCGAGGCCACCCGGAAGATGGTGTCGCGCTGCATCGGAAGCCCCGCTTCGACATCGCGATAGCCGATCTCATTGACCTGCACTACATTTCCGCGTTCGCAGACCAGAGTCACGGCGCCGGCCAATAATCCGGCATCCACCGCCTGTACGACAGAGGTGCGATTGTCCCCGAGATTCACCGGGAGGAGTCTACTGACGGCCGCCTCGCTGTCACGAGCCAGAATCCCATGTCGACGCCGTCGGGGCGGTGCACCGTGGTCGGGGTTACCGATCCGACGGTCCACCCGGCACCGCTCAGAACATCGCGCACCGTCGCCTCGCTGACCGCCCGCTGGCCGCGCATGGGGTCGTCGTTGGCCTCCGAGAAGCAGGCGATCAATAGCCGCGCGCCGGGTCGGGCGGCGCGGTAAGCGGCGGCCGCGTAGGCGACCTTGCCGTCGTCGTCGAGGCAGTGGAACATCCCGCTGTCGACGATCGTGTCGAACGCGTCGGTGTAGCCGGTGAGCTCTGTGGCGTCGGTCACCGCGAACCGGACGTCCACGTGGGCGTCGGCCGCGCGCCGCTCGGCGGTGATCAGGGCGGTCGGGGAGATGTCCAGTGCGGTCACCCGATGACCGTGCCCGGCCAGGTAGATCGCGTTGTCGCCGAGCCCGCAGCCGATGTCGAGCACATCGCCGCCGATCAGACCCTGCTCCTGCCAGGCCACGACACTTTCCTTGGGGCCCTTGGTGTCCCACGGCACAGTAGTGACGGGAGGGATACCCTCGGCGGGGCTCTCACCGCGGTACAAGGCGTCGAAGTCCCAGTGGGACGGGTGCGGTGTGGTCACCTCCTCGAGGCTAGACCTGTTAAGCTGCCCGGCAGTTCGACATCCTTTAACGATCCGTCCAGAGAGGCGGAGAAGGAGGTCCGGTCAGCTCGTGAGCGCAGACGACCGTGAATTGATGTCCGGTGCGGACGTCGGTAGAACCGTTTCCCGCATCGCCCACCAGATCATCGAGAAGACCGCTCTCGACGCCCCCGACGCACCGCGCGTCATCCTGCTGGGCATTCCCACCCGCGGCGTCACCCTGGCCAACCGGCTGGTCGCCAAGATCGACGAGTTCGCCGGTGTCTCGGTCGCATGCGGCAGCCTCGACATCACGCTCTACCGCGACGACCTGGGTTCCAAGCCCCCTCGCGCGCTGGCGGAGACCTCGATCCCGACCGGCGGGATCGACGGTGCCCTGGTGATCCTCGTCGACGACGTGCTCTACACCGGGCGGTCGGTGCGATCAGCTCTGGACGCCCTGCGCGATATCGGCAGGCCCAAGGTGGTGCAGCTGGCGGTGCTCGTCGACCGCGGTCACCGCGAGCTGCCGCTGCGGGCGGACTACGTCGGCAAGAACGTGCCCACGTCGCGCAGCGAGAACGTCAAGGTGCGCCTGCTCGAGGACGACGACGTCGAAGGCATCTGGATCGCACCGCAGGGGGGACCGGCCCGATGACGATCAGACACTTGCTCTCGGCGGGCGATCTGACCCGCGACGAGGCCACCGCGATCCTCGACGACGCCGACCGGTTCCGGCAGGCACTGCTGGGCCGCGAGGTCAAGAAGCTGCCGACGCTGCGCGGCCGCACGATCATCACGATGTTCTACGAGAACTCCACCCGCACCCGGGTCTCGTTCGAGGTGGCGGGCAAATGGATGAGCGCCGACGTGATCAACGTCAGCGCCTCGGGATCGTCGGCGGCCAAGGGCGAATCGCTGCGCGATACCGCGCTCACCCTGCGCGCGGCCGGCGCCGACGCGCTGATCATCCGCCATCCCGCCTCCGGCGCGGCCCAGCAGCTGGCGGAGTGGACCGTCGAGCCCGACGGCACCGGCCCGTCGGTGATCAATGCCGGCGACGGCACCCATGAGCACCCCACCCAGGCACTGCTGGACGCCCTCACGCTGCGCCAGCGGCTCGGGGGCATCGAGGGTCGCCGGGTGGTGATCGTCGGCGACATCGTGCACAGCCGGGTGGCTCGCTCCAACGTCTCGCTGCTGTCCACCCTGGGCGCCGAGGTGGTGCTGGTCGCGCCGCCCACGCTGCTGCCGGTCGGGGTGGGGGACTGGCCGGTCACGGTGTCGCACGACCTGGACGCCGAGCTGCCAGGCGCCGACGCGGTGCTGATGCTGCGGGTGCAGGCCGAACGGATGAACGGCGGGTTCTTCCCGTCGGAGCGGGAGTACTCGATCCGCTACGGGCTGTCCGACCGCAGGCAGGCGGTGCTGCCCGGACATGCGGTGGTGATGCACCCCGGCCCGATGCTGCGCGGTATGGAGATCTCCTTCGCGGTCGCGGACTCGTCGCAATCGGCTGTGCTGCAACAGGTTTCCAACGGTGTGCACGTGCGGATGGCGGTGTTGTTCCATCTGCTGGTCGGCACGGACGAGGCGGTGTCGGTATGACGAGCGTGTTGATCAAAGGCGTCCGCCTCTACGGCGAGGGCGATCAGGTCGACGTCCTGGTGGCCGACGGCCAGATCGCCGAGATCGGGCCGAAGGTGAAGGCGCCCCAGGACGCCGACGTCATCGACGCCACCGGCCAGGTGCTGCTGCCGGGCTTCGTCGACCTGCACACCCACCTGCGCGAGCCCGGCCGGGAGTACGCCGAGGACATCGAAACCGGTTCGGCGGCAGCCGCATTGGGCGGCTACACCGCGGTGTTCGCGATGGCCAACACCGACCCGGTGGCCGACAGCCCGGTGGTCACCGACCACGTCTGGCGGCGCGGGCAGCAGGTCGGCCTGGTGGACGTGCATCCGGTGGGTGCGATCACGGTGGGGCTGGAAGGCAAGCAGCTCACCGAGATGGGCCTGATGGCCGCCGGAGTGGCGCAGGTCAAGATGTTCTCCGATGACGGCATCTGCGTGCAGGACCCGCTCGTGATGCGCCGGGCGCTGGAATATGCGACGGGTCTCGGCGTACTGATCGCCCAGCATGCCGAGGAGCCCCGGCTGACCCGGAACGCCGTCGCCCACGAGGGGCCCAACGCCGCCAAGCTCGGACTGGCCGGCTGGCCACGCGCCGCCGAGGAAGCCATCGTCGCCCGCGACGCCCTGCTGGCCCGCGATGCCGGCGCCCGGGTACACATCTGTCACGCCTCCACGGCCGGGACCGTCGAGCTCATCAAATGGGCCAAGGGGCAAGGCATTTCGATCACCGCCGAAGTCACCCCGCACCACCTCCTACTGGACGACAGCCGGCTGGCCAGCTACGACGGCGTGAACCGGGTGAATCCGCCACTGCGCGAGGCCAGCGACGCCCAGGCCCTGCGGCAGGCGCTGGCCGACGGGGTACTCGACTGCGTGGCCACCGACCACGCGCCGCACGCCGAACACGAGAAGTGCTGCGAGTTCTCCCAGGCCAAGCCCGGCATGCTCGGCCTGCAGACCGCGCTGTCGGTGGTGGTCGAGACCATGGTGCAGCCCGGCCTGCTGGACTGGCGCGGCGTCGCGCGGGTGATGAGCGAAAACCCGGCCCGCATTGTCGGACTCGACGACCAGGGCCGCCCGCTGGAGGTGGGGGAGCCCGCCAACCTCGTCGTCGTCGACCCCGACGGCACCTGGATCGTCGAGGGCACCGAACTGGCCAGCCGCTCGGCCAACACCCCGTTCGCGACGATGACGCTGCCCGCGACGGTCACCGCGACGTTGTTGCGGGGGACCGTGACGGCGCGGGACGGGAAGAGCCCAGCATGAATACACCGACGGCGATCGGGGCGTACATCTTCGCCTTTCTCATCGTCGTCGTCATCGGCTTTCTGATCGGCCGCATGTTGCGCGGCTGGCGGCATCGCGCCGACCGGCAGCTGGCACTGCTGGGCGAACTGCCTGCGATACCGGACCTGCTGAGCTCGGCGATCATCGCGCCGACCAGAGGTCTCTATGTCGGCAGTACCCTGGCCGGAGCGTGGCTGGAGCGAATTGCCGCGGGCGATCTGGGTTTCCGGACCAAGGCGGTGCTGACGCGCTATCCCGAGGGCATCCTGCTGGAGCGGTCCGGGGCGACCCCGATCTGGATGCCGCAGGAGTCGATCACCGACGTGCGCACCGAGCGAGCGCTGGCGGGAAAAGTGGCGGGAATCCTCGCCATCCGCTGGCGGCTGCCGTCGGGCACCGAGATCGACACAGGTTTTCGCGGTGACGACCGCAGTGACTATGCACGATGGACGACAACAGGAGAAGCAGCGTGACGGGTAAAGCCCATCTGGTGTTGGAGGACGGGCGGGTCTACACCGGCACCGAATTCGGTGCGGTCGGAGAGACTCTCGGCGAGGCGGTGTTCTCCACCGGGATGTCCGGTTACCAGGAGACCCTGACCGACCCCAGCTATCACCGCCAGATCGTGGTGGCCACCGCCCCGCAGATCGGCAACACCGGCTGGAACCACGAGGACGCCGAGAGCCGCGGCGACAAGATCTGGGTGGCCGGGTATGTGGTGCGCGACCCGTCGCCGCGCGCCTCGAACTGGCGGGCCACCGGGACGCTGGACGACGAGCTCAAGCGCCAGAACGTCGTCGGGATCGCCGGTGTCGACACCCGCGCGATCGTGCGCCACCTGCGCTCGGGCGGTTCGATGAAGGCCGGGGTGTTCTCCGGGCCCGCGCTGGCGGATACCGAGGAGCTGCTGGCCCGAGTGCGCAGCCAGCCGGCGATGCTCGGTGCTGACCTGGCCGGCCAGGTCAGCACGCCCGAGAGCTACATCGTGGATCCCGTTGGAGAGCAACGGTTCACGGTCGTCGCGCTGGACCTGGGTATCAAGACCAACACCCCGCGCAACTTCGCCAAGCGGGGCATCCGCACCCACGTGTTGTCCTCGGCGGCCACCTTCGAGCAGATCGCCGAGCTGAAGCCGGACGGGGTGTTCCTGTCCAATGGACCGGGCGACCCGGCTACCGCCGACCACGTCGTCGGAGTGACAAGAGCCGTCCTGGGCGCCGAAATCCCGTTGTTCGGAATCTGTTTCGGCAACCAGATCCTGGGCCGGGCGCTGGGCCGCTCCACCTACAAGATGGTGTTCGGCCACCGCGGGATCAACGTGCCGGTGATCGACCACGCCACCGGCACCGTCGCGATCACCGCGCAGAACCACGGCTTCGCCCTGGAAGGCGAAGCCGGTGAGCACTTCGACACCGACTTCGGACCGGCCCTGGTCAGCCACACCTGCGCCAACGACGGCGTCGTCGAAGGCATCAAACTCGCCAACGGAAAGGCCTTTTCGGTGCAGTACCACCCGGAGGCCGCGGCCGGGCCTCACGACGCGAACTACCTGTTCGACCAATTCGTGGACCTGATGGATGGGGGGAAGCGCTAAATGCCACGCCGGACCGACCTCAACCACGTTCTCGTCATCGGCTCCGGGCCGATCGTGATCGGCCAGGCCTGCGAGTTCGACTACTCGGGCACTCAGGCCTGCCGGGTGCTGCGCGCCGAGGGATTGACCGTCAGCCTGGTCAACTCCAACCCGGCGACGATCATGACCGACCCCGAGTACGCCGACTACACCTACGTCGAGCCGATCACGTCGGCGTTCGTCGAGAAGGTGCTCGCCCAGCAGGCCGCGCGCGGCAACAAGATCGACGCCGTGCTGGCCACCCTCGGTGGGCAGACCGCGCTGAACACCGCTGTCGCCCTGCACAATGACGGCGTCCTGGAGAAGTACGGCGTCGAGATGATCGGCGCCGACTTCGACGCCATCCAGCGCGGTGAGGACCGGCAGAAGTTCAAGGACATCGTCGCCAAAGTCGGTGGCGAGTCGGCGAAGTCGCGGGTCTGCTTCACCATGGACGAGGTCCGCGAGACCGTCGCCGAACTCGGCCTGCCCGTGGTGGTCCGGCCGTCCTTCACCATGGGCGGCCTGGGCTCGGGCATGGCGTACTCCGCCGAGGACATCGAGCGGATCGCCGGCGACGGCCTGGCCGCCTCGCCGAGCGCGAACGTGCTGATCGAGGAATCCATCTACGGCTGGAAGGAATACGAGCTCGAGCTGATGCGCGATCACCACGACAACGTGGTGGTGGTGTGCTCGATCGAGAACGTGGACCCGATGGGCGTACACACCGGCGACTCGGTGACCGTCGCGCCCGCGATGACGCTGACCGACCGTGAATACCAGGAGATGCGCGATCTGGGTATCGCGATCCTGCGTGAGGTCGGCGTGGACACCGGTGGCTGCAACATCCAGTTCGCGGTGGACCCGAAAGATGGCCGGCTCATCGTGATCGAGATGAACCCGCGGGTGTCGCGGTCGTCCGCGCTGGCCTCCAAGGCCACCGGATTCCCGATCGCGAAGATCGCCGCCAAGCTGGCGATCGGCTACACGCTGGACGAGATCGTCAACGACATCACCAAGGAAACCCCGGCCTGCTTCGAGCCGACGCTGGACTACGTGGTCGTCAAGGCGCCGCGCTTCGCGTTCGAGAAGTTCCCCGGCGCCGACCCGACGCTGACCACGACGATGAAGTCGGTGGGCGAGGCGATGTCGTTGGGCCGCAACTTCGTCGAGGCGCTCGGCAAGGTGATGCGTTCGCTGGAGACCACCCGTGCGGGGTTCTGGACCGGCTCCGACGACGGTGCGGTCGACGAGGTGCTGGACCGGTTGCGCACCCCGACCGAAGGCCGGCTTTACGACATCGAGCTCGCCCTGCGGCTGGGCGCGAGCGTCGAGGACACCGCGACGGCCTCCGGTGTCGACCCGTGGTTCGTCGAGCAGGTCAACGGCTTGGTGGGATTGCGCCAGGAACTGATCGAAGCCCCGGTCCTCGACGAGGGGCTGCTGCGGCGGGCCAAGCACAACGGCTTGTCGGATCGCCAGATCGCCTCGCTGCGTGCGGAATTGGCCGGCGAGGACGGGGTGCGCGCGCTGCGCCAGCGCCTCGGGATCCACCCGGTGTTCAAGACCGTCGACACCTGTGCGGCCGAGTTCGAGGCCAAGACGCCGTACCACTACTCCAGCTACGAGCTCGATCCCGCTGCCGAGACCGAGGTGGCCCCGCAGACCGAGAAGCCCAAGGTGCTGATCCTCGGTTCGGGTCCGAACCGGATCGGGCAGGGCATCGAATTCGATTACAGCTGTGTGCATGCCGCGACCACGCTGAGCGAGGCCGGGTTCGAGACCGTCATGGTCAACTGCAACCCCGAAACGGTGTCCACCGACTATGACACCGCCGACCGGCTGTACTTCGAACCGCTGACCTTCGAGGACGTCCTCGAGGTCTACCACGCCGAATCCGTCTCCGGAGAGGGCGGTCCGGGTGTGGTCGGCGTCATTGTGCAACTCGGTGGGCAGACCCCGCTAGGGCTGGCCAAGCGGCTGGAGAGGGCCGGCGTGCCGATCGTGGGCACCCGGCCCGAGGCGATCGACCTGGCCGAGGACCGCGGCCGGTTCGGCGACGTGCTGAAGAGCGCGGGACTACCCGCGCCGAAGTTCGGTACCGCCACCAGCTTCGAGCAGGCCCGCGACATCGCGGCCCGCATCGGTTATCCGGTGCTGGTGCGGCCGTCGTACGTGCTCGGCGGGCGTGGCATGGAGATCGTGTACGACGAGGAAACCCTGCACGGCTACATCACCCGGGCCACGCAGCTCTCACCCGAGCACCCCGTGCTGGTCGACCGGTTCCTCGAGGACGCCATCGAGATCGACGTCGACGCGCTGTGCGACGGCACCGAGGTGTACATCGGCGGCGTGATGGAGCACATCGAGGAGGCCGGCATCCACTCCGGTGACTCGGCGTGCGCGCTGCCGCCGGTGACCTTGGGCCGCAGCGATATCGCGGCGGTCCGGCGGGCCACCGAGGCGATCGCGCACGGCGTCGGGGTGGTCGGGCTGCTCAACGTGCAGTACGCGCTCAAGGACGACGTGCTCTATGTGCTGGAGGCCAACCCGCGGGCCAGCCGCACCGTGCCCTTCGTCTCGAAGGCCACCGCGATCCCGCTGGCCAAGGCCTGCGCACGAGTCATGCTGGGCGCCAGCATCTCCCAGTTGCGTGCCGAAGGCGTGCTGGCCGCCAGCGGCGACGGGGCGACACCGGCACCCAACGCGCCGATCGCGGTGAAGGAGGCGGTGCTGCCGTTCCACCGGTTCCGCAAGGCGGACGGTTCGGGCATCGACTCGCTGCTCGGACCGGAGATGAAGTCCACCGGCGAGGTGATGGGCATCGACCGCGATTTCGGCAGTGCGTTCGCCAAGAGCCAGACCGCGGCCTACGGGTCGCTGCCCAGCACCGGCACGATCTTCGTCTCGGTGGCCAACCGCGACAAGCGCTCACTTGTGTTCCCGGTCAAACGGCTGGCCGATCTGGGATTCCGGGTGCTGGCCACCGAAGGTACCGCGGAAATGTTGCGGCGCAACGGGATTCCCTGCGACGTCGTGCGCAAGCATTTCGAGGAACCCGGCGACGGCCGGCCGGCGATGTCGGCGGTGGACGCCATCCTCGCCGGTGGCATCGACATGGTGATCAACACGCCGTACGGCAACTCGGGCCCACGTATCGACGGCTACGAGATCCGCTCGGCCGCTGTGTCGATGAACGTCCCGTGCATCACCACGGTGCAGGGCGCCTCGGCGGCCGTGCAGGGCATCGAGGCGGGCATCCGCGGCGATATCGACGTGCGCTCACTGCAGGAGTTGCACGCCACCCTGGGTCATGACTGAGGTGGGTCAATGACTGACGCGGGATTCGGCGCCAGGCTGGCGGCCGCGATCGCCGATCGCGGGCCGCTGTGTCTCGGCATCGACCCGCACCCGGAACTGCTGCGCGCCTGGGATCTGCCGGTCAGCGCCGACGGCCTGGCGCGGTTCTCTGATATCTGCGTGCGGGCCTTCGCCGGATTCGCCATCGTCAAGCCGCAGGTGGCGTTCTTCGAGGCTTATGGCTCAGCGGGTTTCGCGGTGCTGGAGAACACCATCGCCGGGTTGCGGGACGCCGGGGTGCTGGTGCTCGCCGACGCCAAGCGCGGCGACATCGGCTCGACGATGGCCGCCTACGCGCAGGCCTGGGTGGGTGACGGGCCGCTGGCCGCGGATGCCGTCACCGCATCGCCGTACCTCGGATTCGGTTCGCTGCAGCCACTTTTGGAGCTGGCCGCAGCCAACGGGCGCGGCGTGTTCGTGCTCGCCGCGACGTCCAACCCGGAAGGCGCGTCGGTGCAACGCGCTATCGCAGGCGAGCGCACGGTGGCGCAGTCGGTCGTCGATGACGCCGCCGCCGTCAACCGGGCGGGTTCACAACCGGGTTCGGTCGGCGTCGTCGTCGGCGCGACGCTCGACGTGGTGCCCGATCTCAGCGAGTTGGGCGGCCCGGTCCTGGTACCCGGCGTGGGCGCCCAGGGCGGACGCCCCGAGGTGCTCGGCGGTCTCGGGGGCGCCCGGCCCGGTCAGCTGATACCTGCGGTGTCCCGTGAGGTCCTGCGCGCCGGACCGGATGCCGAGGCGGTCCGGGCGGCGGGGGAGAAGCTGCGCGACGAAGTCGCGTATCTGGCCTAGAGCGGCCTAGAGCGGAATCCACACCCCGAACAGCCAGAACCCCCACGCCTGGTAGCCCTGGTCGAACACCGGGCTGACCCAGTTGCCGTTGTAGTTGAACGGCTGGTGATCCCAGCGGCCCTGGTCGATCCCGCGCCAGCCCAGATCGGGCGGCGGCGGTCCGGGACGCCAGCCGCGGTCGTCGCCGCCACGCCATTGCGGCCCACCAGGCCCGCCACCCGGGCCGCCGCGCCAGTCGGCCGGGCCAGGGCCGCGGCGGTCGGGCCCGGGTCCGTCTGGGCCGCGCTGGCCCGGTCCCTGGCAGCCCTGGAATCCGCAGTCGCCAGGCCCGCCACGGCCGGGGTCCGCCAGAGCGGAAGCCGTTCCGACCGTCATCCCGGCGATCGCGATCCCAACTGCCACAGCAGCAACGCGGGTGGTTTGTGTGATGGACATGGCACGTCCCTTCGAGGTTCGAATCTGCCACTGACAACCCCGACACCGACCACGCTAGGTAGCCCGGCTATGCAAAATCTGTCGCGCAGCTGTGTGTGCGGTAAGCGAGCGCCGACGGCCGTCTCGACACGCCCGACACGCCGTGACCTGCCTGTGAGGTGAAATTTGACGCGGTCCAGTTCCCAGTGGGCGTCGACTCGGGGCCGCCCGACCAGGGCGATCTTGAAAATCCGCAGGTAGACGGGCTCTTTTCGGTGCGGGCCGAGACCGTCGAACGGGCTCGTAACCGCCTCGGAATGTTGTCCCGACAGCTGTCCAGACAACGTGATCTTGGGCCATATCCTGCGGGTTTGCACCGGTAAGCAGGGGGTGGGGTTAGATTTCGTCAGAGGGCGTGGGTACGGTCGCTGTCGCTGGCTGAAGTACCCGGCCCAGGCAAAACAATGATGGTGATGAGACGGAGGAACCCGTGGCCCTTCCCCAGTTGACCGACGAGCAGCGCGCAGCCGCGTTGGAGAAGGCTGCTGCCGCGCGTCGCGCACGAGCTGAGCTCAAGGATCGGCTCAAGCGTGGTGGCACCAACCTCAAGCAGGTGCTCAAGGACGCTGAGACCGACGAGGTCCTCGGCAAGATGAAGGTTTCCGCACTGCTGGAAGCCCTGCCCAAGGTGGGCAAGGTCAAGGCGCAGGAAATCATGACCGAGCTGGAGATCGCCCCGACGCGCCGCCTGCGTGGCCTCGGCGATCGGCAGCGCAAGGCACTGCTGGAAAAGTTCGACTTCACCGCTTAGCAGCGGTGAATGCCGGCGGAAGGCCGGACAGCGCGGGCGTTACGCCCGACCACCGCGGCCGAGTGGTGGTGCTGTCCGGGCCGTCCGGGGTAGGGAAGTCGACGATCGTCCGCCGCCTGCGTGAGCAGGTGCCCGATCTGCATTTCAGCGTGTCGGCCACCACCCGGGCCATTCGCCCGGGTGAGGTGGACGGCGTCGACTACCACTTCGTCACGCCCGAGAAGTTCCAGCAGTTGATCGACGGTGGTGACCTGCTCGAATGGGCCGAGATCCACAACGGTCTGCAGCGCTCCGGCACGCTGGCCGCACCGGTCGCCGACGCGGTCGCGGCGGGACATCCCGTCCTCATCGAGGTCGACCTGGCTGGTGCCGAAGCCGTCAAACGGGCGATGCCCGAGGTCTTGACCGTGTTTCTGGCGCCCCCCAGCTGGGAGGCGCTCGAAGAGCGGCTCATTGGCCGGGGCACCGAAACCCCGGAGGTGATGGCCCGCCGGCTGGACACCGCCCGCGCTGAGCTGGCCGCTCAGGACGGGTTCGACGTCGTCGTCGTGAACAGCCAATTGGATTCGGCCTGCGCCGAATTGGTATCCTTGCTGGTGGGCGCGCAAGATTGATGCCCCGAAGCTCCCAAATCATCCGCTAGGAAGAAGTTCTACGTGACGCAAGCCAGCACGGATCACTACGATCCGGCCCCGGGTGCCGCAACCGCCTACGACACACCGCTGGGCATCACCAACCCGCCCATCGACGAGTTGCTGGACCGGGTGTCGAGCAAGTACGCGCTGGTCATCTACTCCGCCAAGCGGGCACGCCAGATCAACGACTACTACAACCAGCTCGGCGACGGCATCCTCGAATACGTCGGCCCGCTGGTCGAGCCCGGCCTGCAGGAGAAGCCGCTGTCGATCGCGCTGCGCGAGATCCACGGCGATCTGCTCGAACACACCGAAGGCGAGTAGCCCACCAAGCCCGGGCTAGTTGATGAACCGCAAGCGGATCATCGTCGGCGTCGCCGGAGGCATCGCCGCCTACAAGGCGTGCACGGTGGTCCGTCAGCTCAGCGAGGCCGGGCACGACGTTCGCGTCGTCCCCACCGAGTCGGCATTGCGGTTCGTCGGCGCAGCGACCTTCGAGGCGCTGTCCGGGCACCCGGTCCGCACCGGGGTCTTCGAGGATGTCGACGAGGTCCCGCATGTTCGGCTCGGGCAAGAAGCTGACCTCGTCGTCGTCGCACCCGCCACCGCCGATCTGCTGGCTCGCGCCGTCGCCGGCCGCGCCGACGACCTGCTGACCGCGACGCTGCTGACGGCCCGCTGCCCGGTGCTGTTCGCACCGGCCATGCACACCGAGATGTGGTTGCACCCCGCCACCGTCCAGAACGTGGGGACGCTGCGTGACCGGGGTGCGGTCGTGCTCGAACCCGCGTCCGGACGTCTCACCGGCGCCGACACCGGCCCGGGACGACTGCCCGAGGCCGAAGAGATCACCACCTTCGCCGAGCTGCTGCTGGCCCGCGCCGATGCACTGCCCTACGACCTGAGTGGGGTCAAGCTGCTGGTGAGCGCGGGTGGCACGCGGGAAGCCATCGATCCGGTCCGCTTCATCGGCAACCGCAGCTCGGGCAAACAGGGCTACGCGGTGGCCAGGGTCGCCGCTCAACGCGGGGCCGATGTCACGCTGATCGCCGGTAACACCGCCGGCCTCGCCGAGCCCGCCGGTGTGCACGTCCTGAACATCACTTCGGCCGCGCAGCTGCACGAGGCCGTGAGCAAGCACGCGCCGGACGCCCACGTTCTCGTGATGGCCGCTGCCGTCGCGGACTTCCGGCCCGCGCATGTGGCCAGCAGCAAGATCAAGAAGAAGCCCGATGTCGTGGACGCGCCGGCCATCGAGCTGGTGCGCACCGACGACGTGCTTGCCGGTGCGGTCCGCCAGCGCGCCGACGGGCAGCTGCCGAACATGCGTGCCATTGTGGGCTTTGCGGCCGAGACCGGCGACGCCAACGGTGACGTGCTGTTCCACGCCCGGTCCAAGCTGGTCCGCAAGGGCTGCGATCTGCTCGTCGTCAACGCGGTCGGCGACGGTCGCGCGTTCGAGGTGGACAGCAACGACGGGTGGTTGCTGGGGGCAGACGGCACCGAGGCCGCGCTGGAGCACGGCTCGAAGACGCTGATGGCGAGCCGTATCGTGGACGCGATCGCTTCTCTTCTGCGGCGTGAGGCCTAGCCGGTCACCATTTAGAAGAAAAGTGCGCAGAACGCTTGCGCGGGACGTACCGTCCCGGTTTGGTCTGTCAGGGGCGAAGATATGATTCGCAAAACTAAGCTTTCGAAGGGAATGACACTGTGAGCGCAGGTCGGCTGTTTACCAGCGAGTCGGTCACCGAAGGACACCCCGACAAGATCTGTGACGCCATCAGCGACTCGATTCTCGACTCGCTGCTCGCGGCTGACCCCAAGTCCCGGGTCGCGGTCGAAACCGCGGTCACCACGGGCCAGGTCCATGTCATCGGCGAGGTCACCACGACCGCCAAGGAAGCCTTCGCCGACATCAACGACACCGTGCGCAAGCGCATCCTCGAGATCGGTTACGACTCGTCGGACAAGGGCTTCGACGGCGAGACCGCGGGCGTCAACATCGGTATCGGCCGCCAGTCGCCCGATATCGCCCAGGGTGTGGACACCGCCCATGAGACCCGCGTCGAGGGAGCGGGCGATCCGCTGGACCTCCAGGGCGCAGGCGATCAGGGCCTGATGTTCGGCTACGCCATCAAGGACACCCCGGAGCTCATGCCGCTGCCGATCGCACTGGCGCACCGGCTGGCCCGTCGCCTGACCGAGGTGCGCAAGAGCGGCGTGCTCGACTACCTGCGCCCGGACGGCAAGACCCAGGTCACCGTGCAGTACGACGGCACCACCCCGGTCCGGCTGGACACCGTCGTGCTCTCGACGCAGCACGCCGCAGGCATCGACCTGGAAGGCACGCTGGCCCCGGACATCCGGGAGAAGGTCGTCAACACCGTGCTGGCCGACCTGAACCACGACTCGATGGACACCTCGGACTTCCGGCTGCTGGTGAACCCGACCGGCACGTTCGTCGTCGGCGGCCCGATGGGCGACGCCGGCCTGACCGGCCGCAAGATCATCGTCGACACCTACGGCGGCTGGGCCCGTCACGGCGGCGGCGCGTTCTCCGGTAAGGACCCGTCAAAGGTGGACCGTTCGGCGGCCTACGCCATGCGCTGGGTGGCCAAGAACGTCGTGGCGGCCGGCCTGGCCGAGCGCGTCGAGGTCCAGGTGGCCTACGCCATCGGCAAGGCCGCCCCGGTGGGCCTGTTCGTCGAGACGTTCGGCTCGGAAACCGTCGACCCGGCGCGCATCGAGAAGGCCATCACCGCGGTGTTCGACCTGCGCCCGGGAGCGATCGTGCGCGACCTGAACCTGCTGCAGCCGATCTACGCGCCGACCGCCGCGTACGGCCACTTCGGGCGGACCGACATCGACCTGCCCTGGGAGCGCCTGGACAAGGTCGACGATCTGAAGAACTCGGTCTAGTCAGTTCTCTTCGCCCAAACCGACGTTTGGCAGGCAAAATGCAAGACCGCGCCTGCACAACGTCGGTTTCGGCGTTTTCACCTCACAAACGCCGGCCGCCGAGCGTCTACAGGTTGTGAACGCCAAACCGCCCTTTGAGACCGTGGTGCGCGACCACGGCCCCAGCGTCTTCCGGGTCTGCTGCGCCATCGTGGGCATGCACGACGCCGACGACGCCTGGTCGGACACGTTCCTGGCGGCCATGAAGGCGTACCCGGACCTCCCGGGGGACGCCAATGTGGAGGCGTGGCTGGTCACGATCGCTCACCACAAAGCCATCGACATCACCCGCGCCCGTGGGCGTCGACCAGTCCCGACCGACGTCGTCCCCGAACCGGCGGCCCCGCGCGACACCGACTTCGGCGATCTGGCCGCCGCGGTCGATGGCCTGCCACACAAGCAGAAGCATGCCGTGGCCTATCACTATCTGGCCGGGCTGCCCTACACCGAGATCGCTGACATCGTCGGCGGCACCGCCGCGGCGGCCCGCCGCGCGGCCAGCGACGGTATCGCCACACTTCGACGTACCTACCTCGGCACGAAAGGAGACCTCCAATGACTAAGAGCGACAGTCTTGTTCGCGACCTGGAGCGAGTCACCCAGCCCGGCTCCGGCACGATGGCAGAGCTGCACCAGCGCCTCGCCACCGCGGCCCAGCGCGAGGGTCTGCTCGATATCGCCTACTGCACGGTCGACAGCCCGGTCGGGTCGCTGCTGCTGGCCGCGACCGAGCAGGGCCTTGTCCGCGTCGCGTACGCCCGCGAGGACCACGACGCCGTGCTGGCGCAGCTGGCCGACAAGATCAGCCCCCGCATCCTGCTCGCGCCTGCCCGCCTGGACCCGGTGGCCCGCGAACTCGACGAATACTTCAGCCGGACTCGCCGCAGCTTCGATCTGCCGCTGGACTGGCGGCTGGCGGCCGGGTTCCGCAGCGCGGTGCTGCACCACCTGCCCGAGATCGGCTACGGCCAGACCGCCAGCTACGCCGCCGTCGCCGCGCTGGCCGGCAGCCCCAAAGCGGTCCGCGCCGTCGGCACCGCGTGCGCGAAAAACCCACTGCCCGTTGTTGTTCCGTGCCACCGCGTGGTGCGCAGCGACGGGGCGATGGGCGGCTACCTCGGCGGCCCGGAGGCCAAGCGCCTGCTGCTCGACCTGGAGGCTGCCTGATGATCGACTACGAACAGCGTGTCGCGGCCACCGACTGGGAGGCGGTCGCCACCGATTTGGAGACTCTCGGTTGTGCGCTGACCGGTCCGCTGCTCAGTCCGAAGGAGACCGCTGAACTGGCGGCGATCTATCCTGACGAGACGCGGTTCCGCTCCACGATCGACATGGCGCGCTACCGCTTCGGCGAAGGTCAGTACCGGTACTTCCACCGGCCGTACCCCCGGGCGGTGAGTGAGCTCAAGGGCGCCCTCTATCCGCGGCTGCTGCCGATCGCCAGGGACTGGTGGTCCAAACTGCGTCGCGAACCACCGTGGCCCGACACCCTCGACGAGTGGTTGGACACGTGCCATCGCGCGGGGCAGACCAGAACTACGGCACTGCTGCTGAAGTACACGGCCGGCGGCTGGTGCGCGCTGCACCAAGACCTGTACGGCGAGCTGGTGTTCCCACTGCAGGTCGTCATCAACTTGACCCGGCCCGAAATCGATTACACCGGCGGTGAATTCCTGCTCTACGAGCAGCGCCCCCGTGCCCAGTCGCGCGGCACCGCGATATCGATCCCGCACGGCCATGGGCTGGTAATCACCACCCGTGAGCGGCCGGTGCTGTCCAAACGAGGCTGGGCAGCCGGCCCGGTTCGCCACGGGGTCTCCACACTGCACACCGGATCGCGGATGACACTCGGCCTGATCTTTCACGACGCGGCGTGACGAAGACCTACACGTTGATAGATGCCGGCGGCCAAGCTTTTTCGAGCGTGACCCCGGGGCTGCTCGGCGGACATCGCCGCACCAAACTCTACGGACTCCTGGACTGCCCGTCGGCGCTGCGCGCGATCGCCGCCGGCGGCTACGCCGACCATCGCGTGTTCTTCGCCGATGAACAGACGGCGATCGCGGCGGGATACCGGCCCTGCGCGGTGTGCATGCCCGAGCAGTATCGACGGTGAAAGGCTCGCCGGTCAGGCCGTGAAGCGGTAGTCGTCGAGCGGGAAGCGGCGACTGTGCCAGTACGCCTCCACCGTGCTGGCCGGCCGTAGCGGCACATCGCCGTTCTTGTCGAAGTAATAGCTGTTGGCCAGCTTGCAGCTGTCCTGCCAGAAGATCTGGCGGTGCCGCTTGGCCATCATCGACGCGAAGAACCGGTCGTTGGCCTCCTGAGTCACCTCGACGCGGGTGGCGTGCTTGCGGCGGGCCTGCGTCAGGCAGCGCACGATGTGGTGGCCCTGCGCCTCGATCAGGGCGAAGTACGACGATCCGACGTAGCCGTACGGCCCGAACACGGTGAACATATTGGGGAAGCCCGGCACGCTGACGCCTTCATAGGCCTGCAGCCGGTTCTCGTCCCAGAATCGGGCCAAGGATTGCCCGCCCAGCCCGGTCACCGGATACGTCGGCACGCTGTCGGTGTCCATCACCTTGAATCCGGTGGCCAGGATCAGGACGTCGGCGTCGTAGGTCCCGCCGCCGTCGGTGGCCACCCCCGAGCCGGTGATCTTGTCGATCGGGTCGGTGACCAGCTCGACGTTGTCCCGGTTGAACGTGGACAGATACGTGTTGTGGAAACCGGGCCGCTTGCAGCCGACGGCGTAGCGCGGGGTGAGCTTGTCGCGCACCTCGGGATCGGCAACCTGCTTGCGCAGGTACGCCTTTCCGATCTCGGACATCTGCCGGGCCAGCGGGTTGACGGTGAAATAGTGAGCGGCCAGCGGGAAGGTGAACTCCACGTACGCCTGGCTGATCAGCCGTTGGACGGCCTTGCCGCCGGGTACCCGCATCGCCAGGCGGGCGGCGCGGGAGATCGGCAGATCCGCCTTCGGGAAGCACCAGATCGGGGTGCGTTGAAACACGTTGAGCCGCTGGACAATCGGCGCGATCTCGGGGATCACCTGTACCGCCGATGCGCCGGTGCCGATGACCGCGACCCGCTTACCGGTGAGATCGTGTTCGTGGTCCCAGCGTGCGGTGTGCATGGTCAGCCCGGCGAAGGAATCCACCCCGTCGATCTCGGGCGCCTTGGGGATCGTCAACACACCGCTGGCGTTGATCAGGTAACGGGCCGTCAGTACGTCACCGGAATCCAGCTCGGCCCGCCACACGTCGTGCTCCTCGTCGAAGACCGCGCCAGTCACCTTGGTGTTGAACCGGATTCGGCTGCGCAGCCCGTACTTCTCCACGCAGTGTTCGGCGTAGGCGCGCAGTTCGCGGCCAGGGGCGTACGTGCGTGACCAGTCCGGGCTCTGCTCGAAGGAGAACTGGTAGGAGAACGACGGGATGTCGACGGCGATGCCGGGATAGGTGTTCCAGTACCAGGTGCCGCCGGGGCCTTCGCCGGCCTCGATGATCTGGTAATCACGCAGGCCGGCCTTGTCGAGCAGGATCGCCGAGCCGATACCGGAGAATCCGGCGCCCACGATCAGCGTCTCGTAGTCAGGCATCATCGCCCCAGGGTGACCGCTGGCCGCACCGAAAGGCAAGACCCCTAGATGACGAACCCACCGTCGACGTTCCAAGTCACCCCGGTGACGTAGCCGGCTTCCGGAGAGACCAGGTAGGCCACCGCGCTGGCGATATCGCGCGGCTGACCGTAGCGACCGACGGCGATGAACGGGCGTACCTGATCGGAGAACCCACCCACTTCGGGGTTCATATTGGTGGCCACCGGTCCGGGCTGGATCGTGTTGATCGTGATTCCGCGGGGTCCGAGCTCACGGACAAGACCGCGGGTGAGGCCGGCGACCGCCGCCTTGGTGAGGGCGTACACCGCCAACCCGTTCATGGGGACCCGGTCGGCGTTGACGCTGCCGATCGTGACGATCCGGCCGTCCTCGCCCAGATGCGGGACGGCCCGCTGGATCGCCGCGAATACACCGCGGACGTTGACCGCGAGCAGGCGGTCGAAGTCCTCGAGCGGAAAGTCTTCGACGGTCCCGGCAACCGCGATACCGGCGTTGTTGACCAGGATGTCCAGACCGCCCAGGACAGAGACGGTTTCGTCGACCGCGGCGGTGACTGCGACGGCGTCGGCGCTGTCGGCCTGGATCGCGACCACAGACCCGCCGGCTGCCACCAGTTCGTCAGCCAGGGCCTGAGCCGCCTGTGCGGAGGACTGGTAGGTGAACGCGACCGCGGCACCGTCGGCGACAAGGCGCCGCACAATTTCGGCGCCGATCCCGCGGGAGCCGCCGGTGACCAGGGCGCGCCGGCCGGCCAGGGGAGTGGGAGCGGTCATCGGGTTCCTCCGTTGCTTGTCTGTCGGAGCCATTGGATTGGCAACTGTGAACAAGCGGCTGGAGGTACAGATCATTCCCGTTGGGCTTGAGCCACATTCGCGGGCGCATGCGCGAACAGCCCGGCCGTCGGCTCGGAGCCATGACGGCCGGGCTGTCCCGGTGAGTTGTGCGGAGTTAGCCGACGAACTGGTCGAACGCCCACTGGTACTGGGGCGGGACGACCTGAACGCCGCACTGCTTCTGCAGCGTGCCCAGCGGGGCCAGGAGCGCGGTGAACTCCTGGTATTCCTGCGGATTGGCCTGCGCGTAAGTCTGGATGGTCTGAGCGGCCTGTGCACGCGGCTGCAGCGCCGCGCTCATCAGCATCCGCTGACCATCCGGATGGGTGTTCAGGTAGCCCTGGATCGCGCCCTGCGAGCTCGCGACCTGCGCGTCGATGGCCGGCTGGCTGCAGTCGGGCGCGGCGACCGCGGCCGGGGCCGCGATGACTGCCGCTGCCAGACCGGCGGTGACGGCGCCGAAACAGATGCCGAGTGTTCGCCGGGTTGCGGCGGCTTCAGCAATTTTCATGGGGTAAATCCCTCCACATTGTGAATTCTGTTGCCATTGTGGCCTGTCCGGACGATCCCGACAAGGTTGCTGCTAGCAGTGCTTTTCCTCAGCCGATCACGCGTGCAACGCTGCGCGCAGAGCGGCCAATCCCCGTTCGGTCGCCTCGGTGGCGGCCGGAACGACCCCGGCGTAACCGAGATAGCCATGCACCAGTGTGTCGGCCAAATGCAGCTCGACTGTTACACCTGAGGCGGCAAGTAACTCGGCATAGCGCGCTCCGTCGTCGCGCAGCGGGTCGTGGCCGGCGACGGCGATATAGGCGGGCGGCAGGCCGGCGAGACTGTCAGCCCGGCCGGGGGCCAGCCCCGCCGGCGGGTCGGACAGGTCGACGTCCCCCGCATACCAGCGGCTGAATGCATCGATGGCGCCCCGGTCGAGCACCGGCGCATCAGCGTTCTCGGCGAATGACGGCAGCGAGTTGTCCCACATCGTCGATGGATACCAGAGCAATTGGTAGGCGATCGGCGGGCCGTCGTTGTCCCGCGCGAGCTGGGCCACCACCGCGGACAGCGTGCCGCCGGCGGAGTCGCCGGCAACGGCGAGCCGCGAGCCGTCCGCGCCGAGGCTGTCGGCGTTGGCGGCCACCCAGCGGGTGGCGGCCCAGACGTCGTCGACGGCGGCCGGGTAGGGGTGCTCAGGCGCGAGCCGGTAGTCGACCGAGACGACCACGGTTTCGGCGCTGACCGCGTGGTTGCGGGCCGTCCCGTCGTGGGTGTCGAGATCGCCGACGGCGAAGCCGCCACCGTGGAAGTACATGGTGACCGGTGGATTCTCCACGGAATCCGGCCAGTAGACCCGCACCGGGATGGGGCCGGCGGGGCCGTCGATGTGGCGGTTCTCCACCCGCAGGTCGGGATGGACCGGGCGGCGCGGCAGGTCCCGCAGCCGGCGGCGCGCCTCCTCGATTCCGCCGTCGACGGTCAATTGGAACGGCACCGCTTCCAGTACCTTTTGCAGGATGTCATCCACCGGCGGTCGCATCAGCCCACCGTACTTACGCACGCTGACAAATTGGTGGCTCGCCGGTGCCGCGGCAGCCGTCGGCTACGGCATCTTCCTGGTGATCACTGCACTGCGGCTGCCCGAGAACTCGATGCTCACCGGCCAGTTTCCCGGCCAGCCTGCCGTCAAGGCGCTGATGGCGGTGCTACTCGCGGTGGCCGCTCTGTCGCATCCGATCGCCCGGGAGCGACGCTGGCTGATCGCGGCACTGCTGTTCTCGGCAGGCGGCGACTTCTTCCTCGCGACGCCGTGGTGGCAGCCGTCGTTCGTGCTCGGGCTCGGCTCGTTCCTGGTGGCTCACCTCTGCTTCCTGGGCGCCCTGCTGCCGCTGCGGGCGCCGCGCGTGCCGGGCCTGATCGCGTCGGCGGTCGTGGTGGTCGCGTGCGTGAGCCTGCTGATCTGGTTCTGGCCGCGGCTGGTCGTCGACGGGCTGACGATCCCCGTGCTGGTCTACATGGCGGTGCTGGCCGCGATGGTGTGCTCGGCGCTGCTGGCCGAGCTGCCCACACCGTGGACCGCGCTGGGCGCGGTGTGCTTCGCGATCTCCGACGGCATGATCGGCATCGGCCGCTTCGTGCTCGACTCGCAGGCGCTGGAAGTGCCGATCTGGTGGGTGTACGCCGCCTCGGAGTTGCTGATCACCGCTGGGTTCTTCTTCGGCCGCACGGCGGCCGACTAAAACTCTGTCGGCTCCGTCGTTAGTCTTCGACGATGCCGATCCGGCGCGCCGCCGAGCACGAACCCATCGCCCGGGTGCTGCCGATGCTGTCGGTGCCGCATCTGGATCGCGAGTTCGACTATCTGGTGTCGGCCGAACAATCCGACGACGCTCAGCCCGGGGTGCGGGTGCGGGTCCGGTTTCACGGCCGCCTCGTCGACGCGTTCCTGCTCGAACGCCGTTCTGACACAGACCATGTCGGCCAGCTCGGCTGGCTGGACCGGGTCATCTCGCCCGAGCCGGTGCTTACCCCCGAGGTCCGCCGCCTCGTCGACGCAGTCGCCGCCCGCTACGCAGGCACCCGTCCCGACGTCCTCCGGCTGGCCATTCCACCCCGGCATGCCCGCGCGGAGAAGACCCAGGCCGACCCGCCACTGTTGCCCGTCATCGACCCCGTCGACCCGTCCGGCTGGGCTCGCTACGGCCGCGGCGAAGGGTTCCTGACCGCCCTGCGCGACGGCCGCGCCGCCCGCGCCGTCTGGCAGGCGCTGCCCGGCGAGCAGTGGTGCGACCGTATCGCCGAAGCCGCCGCGGCCGCCGTCAGCGGCGGCTACGGCGTGCTGGCTGTGGTTCCCGATCAGCGCGATATCGACGCGCTGTGGAAGGCGGCTACGGCCCGGATCGATGCCGCTGCCGTCGTGGCCCTGTCGGCCGGACTGGGCCCCTCGGCCCGCTATCGGCGCTGGCTGGCGGCGCTGCGCGGGCACGCCCGGCTGGTCATCGGCACCCGCAGCGCCGTGTTCGCCCCCGTCGAGCGGCTCGGCCTGGTCATCGTCTGGGACGACGGCGATGACACGCTCGCCGAACCGCGCTCGCCGTACCCGCACGCGCGTGAGGTGGCGATGCTGCGAGCCCATCAGCTGCGCTGTGCGGCGGTGATCGGCGGCTACGCCCGGACCGCCGAGGCGCATGCGCTGGTGCAGAGCGGCTGGGCGCACGACCTGGTGGCACCGCGGCCGCTGGTGCGCGCGGCCGCACCCCGGGTGGTCGCCCTCGACGACGAGGGCTACGCCGACGAACGCGACCCGGCGGCCCGCTCGGCCCGGCTGCCGTCGCTGGCCCTGCGCGCGGCGCGCGGCGCACTCGAACAGCAGGCGCCGGTGCTGATCCAGGTGCCGCGGCGCGGCTACGTGCCGTCGGTGGCGTGCGCCCGCTGCCGGACGATCGCGCGCTGCAGGCATTGCATGGGGCCGTTGTCGCTCGCGGAGCGGGATGCCACCGGTGCGGTGTGCCGCTGGTGCGGGCGGATGGACAGCTCACTGCGCTGCCGGCGCTGCGGGTCAGACGCGATCCGCGCCGTGGTCGTCGGGGCCCGGCGCACCGCCGAGGAGATGGGCCGGGCCTTCCCCGGGACGACGGTGATCACTTCGGCGGGCGATGCGGTGCACACCGAGATCGAGCCCGGGCCGGCGCTCGTCGTCGCGACGCCGGGGGCGGAGCCGCACGTGCCGGGTGGGTACGGCGCCGCGCTGCTGCTGGACAGCTGGGCGCTGCTGGGCCGCCAGGACCTGCGTGCCGCCGAGGACACCCTGCGGCGCTGGATGGCCGCCGCCGCACAGGTCAGGCCCCGCGGCGACGGTGGCGTGGTGGCGGTGGTCGCCGAATCGGTCATCCCGACCGTGCAGGCGCTGATCAAGTGGGATCCCGTCGGTCATGCCGAGGCCGAACTGGAGGCCCGGGCCGAGGTGGCGCTGCCGCCATGCGTGCACATGGCGGCCGTCGACGGCAGCTCGGGTGCGGTCAGCGCACTGCTCGAGCACGCCGAACTGCCCGAGGACGCCGACCAGCTGGGCCCCGTCGACCTGCCGCCCGGCGTGCGCCGCCCGCCCGCCACCCGGCCGGGCGAACCGGTCATCCGGATGCTCGTGCGGGTCCCCAAGGACGACGGGCTGGGGCTGGCCGCGTCGCTGCGGCATGCGATCGCCATCGCCAGTGCCCGGCACGACCACGAGGCGGTTCGGGTACAGATCGACCCGTTGCACATAGGGTGAGACCCGTTATCTGACGGGGGAGGCGGCATGAAAGCGACCGGCCGGGTCATCTGGTCCTTGATCGCGTTGCTGCTCATCGTCTTCGGGCTGCTGTGGCCGCTGGTGTTCACCGGCGACTCGCAGGGCAGCCCGCCGTCCGACCCCGTCGTCATCACCGACTACCACGCCGAATTCGTCGTCGACTCCAGCGGCCGGATGGACGCCACCGAGATCATCACCGGCGAATTCCCCAGCGGGCGGCACGGCATCTTCCGGTACTGGGATGTCACCAACGCCAACAGCCCGTATGTCCGGCAGGAGCCGCGGATCACCGAGATCCTGCTCGACGACCGGCCGGTGCCCTACGTGTTGCAGTGGAACGGCGGAAAACGCTTCCGGATAGCCAAGATTGGCGATCCGAACCAGTACCTCGACTACGGCACTCACGTCTTCCGGATCCGCTACACCGTCGACGGTGTGCTCGACCCCGGCGGCACGGGCGCGGGCAAGGAGTTCGCGTCCTCGACCGGCGACCCGTCGGCGCGGTCGACGTTCTTCTGGAACGTCGTCGCTCCGGCGTGGAACAACACCATCGAACGGGCCGACATCTTCGTGACCCTGCCCGGTGGCGTCAGCGGCGCCCAGTGCTCGGTCGGCTACGGCGTCGGGCGGGCCTGCGATGACCTGACCGTCAGCGGCGACAGGGTCCACCTGTCGGCCAGCGACCTGGATCCCCGCACCCCGGTCACGGTGCGGGCCGGTGTCGACGTGCCCACCCCGGCCCGCGACGAGTTGCCGTGGAGCTACCGCTGGGATCCGGTGCTGGGCCGGTCACTGCCTGCGGTGCTGTGGCTGGTCGGCCTGACGCTGGCAGCGGGCCTCGGCGCCGTTCTCTGGTGGCGGACGACGGTCGAGCCGTCGCCCGGCTTCCCGCTGCAGTACGCGCCGCCGCCGGGCCTGGGCCCGGTGCAGTGCGAATACATCCGCACCGAGAAGGTGCCCGCCAACGGGGTGACCGCGACGCTGTTCTACCTGGCCGAGCGCAAGCTGATCACCCTGCACCAGCTCAGCGAGAAGAAGTGGAGCATCACCGGCAGCGCCGAATACGCCGCGTGGGCCGATATCGACCGGGTGAGTCTGGACGTGGCCAGCGCGCTCAAGATCGTCGGACCCGACGCCCGGTTCGACGCCAACGGCACTGTGGCCGCGGGCAAGAAACTCTCCAAGGCCAAGACGGACATGAGCGCCTCGGTGATGAAATGGGCGTTCGACGGGCTCATGGTCAAGCGCTCGAGGGAGTTGTGGCTGCGGTTCTTCAACGTCGCCGCGCTGGTGCTGGCGGTGTGCGCCTTCGTCTGGTCCTCGTTCACCTTGTGGGGGTTGCCGTTCGCGGTCTTCTTCCTGTTCTCGGCCCGGTCGTGGGTCACGGGGGTGGGCAGCCGCCGCACCGCTGCCGGGCGCGAATTGTGGTCGCAGGCAGGCGGTTTCTACCGGATGCTGTCCACCGACTCGGCCGAGTCGCGGTTCGACTTCGCCGCCCGCAAGGACCTCTACACCGCCTATATCCCGTTCGCGGTGGCCGGCGGGGTCGCCGCCCTGTGGGCGCGCAAGTACCAGACCACCACCGGTGAGGTCGACCCGCAGCCGGACTGGTATCACTCGTCGTCGGGCACCAGCTGGCACGCGGCCAGCAGCGGTGGTGCTAGTTTCGACAGCTTCGAGTCGGCGTTGTCGTCGTCGATCGGCGCCTACACCGCCTCGCAGTCCTCGTCATCGTCCAGCAGTGGCGGCGGTGGCGGCGGTGGCGGGGGCGGTGGCGGTGGTGGCGGCGGTGGAGGAGGAGGCGGTTCATGGTGAGCTTCGTGCTGATCGTGGTACTGGTGCTCGCGGTCCTGGTGCTGGTCGGCTTCGTCCTGGGCTACAACAAGGTTCGGGCGGCCGACGTCCGGGTCGACGAGGCACTCGGTGGGATCGACGTACAGCTCACCCGGCGCGCCTCGCTGATTCCGGGGCTGGTGCACACTGTGCAGACTTTCGCCGCCCACGAGAAGGCGGTCCTGGATCACATCGCGGATGCCCAGACTGCACTGACCGCCGCAACCGCGGGAAAGTCTGTGGCGCAACGTACTTCGGCGGAAAAGGAATTCGACAGCGCCGTCGGTCAGGTGCTTGCCCTCGGGCAGAGCTACCCGCAGCTGAGTTCCTCGAACAACTTCTTGAACCTGCAGCAGAACCTGGCCGATACCGAGGACAAGCTGGCCTTCGCCCGGCAGTACTACAACGATGCCGTCGCGACCGTCAACCGGTTGACCACCACGATCCCGACGATGTTCGTCGCCGGGATGGCCGGGGTGTCGCAGCGTGAGTTCTATCAGGTGCCAAAGTAGAAGTATGCGAATCATTTTCGCCGGAACGCCCGAACCGGCACTGCCGTCGCTGCAGCGGCTGATCGACTCACCGCGCCACGACGTGATCGCGGTGCTGACCCGCCCGGACGCCGCCGCAGGCCGCCGCGGTAAACCCGCGCCGTCACCGGTGGCGCGGCTGGCCGACGAGGCGGGCATCCCGGTGCTGCGCCCCACGCGCCCCAACTCCGGCGAATTCATCGCCGAGCTGGCCGAGCTGGCGCCGGAGTGCTGTGCGGTGGTCGCTTACGGCGCGCTGCTCAGTGAAGCGCTGCTGGCGGTTCCGGCGCACGGCTGGATCAACCTGCACTTCTCGCTGCTGCCGGCATGGCGTGGCGCGGCACCGGTGCAGGCCGCCCTGGCCGCCGGCGATACCGTCACGGGCGCAACGACTTTCCTCATCGAGCCCAGCCTGGATTCCGGGCCTGTCTACGGTGTCGTGACCGAGACGGTACGGCCCGCCGACACCGCGGGCGATCTGCTCGGGCGGCTGGCCGTCTCGGGTGCGGGTCTGCTGGAGGCGACGCTGGACGGCATCGCCGACGCCACGCTGACACCCGTGCCGCAGCCCGCCGAGGGCATCAGCGTGGCGCCGAAGATCACCGTCGAGCAGGCCCGGATCTCCTGGGAGCTGCCCGCGCATGTCGTCGACCGCCGGATCCGCGCGGTGACCCCGAATCCCGGTGCCTGGACGATGATCGGTGACCTGCGGGTCAAGGTCGGTCCGGTGACCCTCGACGAGGCGGCCGCGCCGCTGGCGCCCGGGGAGATCACCGTGGACCGGTCGGGCGTGCGGGTCGGGACCGGGTCGCAGCCGGTCGTGCTGGGCCAGGTCCAGCCGCCGGGCAAGAAGCTGATGAACGCAGCCGACTGGGCCCGCGGTGCCCGGCTGGATGAGACGGTGCGGGCATCATGAGCGAGCGTCCCGGCAACAGAAGAAAGCCGCAGGGCGGCAAACGTTCTCGCACGCCACTGGATCCCGCCCGGCGGGCCGCTTTCGACGTGCTGCGCGCGGTGTCCGAGCGCGACGCCTACGCGAACCTGGTACTGCCCGCGATGCTCGCCGAACGCGGAATCCACGGCCGCGATGCGGCATTCGCCACCGAACTCGCCTATGGCAGCTGCCGAACGCTGGGGCTGCTCGACGCCGTCATCGCCGCCGCGGCGGGGCGCCCCGTCGACCAGATCGATCCGGTGCTGCTGGACCTGCTGCGCCTCGGCAGTTATCAGCTGCTGCGCACCAACGTTGCCCAGCACGCGGCCGTGTCGACCACCGTCGAGCAGGCGGGCATCGAATTCGACAGTGTCCGAGCGGGTTTCGTCAACGGCGTGTTGCGCACGATCTCCGGGCGCGACGAGGCCGCCTGGGTGGCCGAGCTGGCTCCGTCGACGGACACCGATCCGGTGGGGCATCTGGCGTTCGTGCACGCCCACCCGCGCTGGATCGCCCAGTCGTTCGCCGACGCGCTCGGCGCCGACGCGAGGGAGCTCGACGCCACCCTGGCCGCCGACAATGGCCGGCCCGGTGTGCATTTGGCGGCGCGCCCGGGCGTGCTGACCGCGCAGGAGCTGGCTGCCGAGGTCGACGGGACCATCGGCCGGTATTCGCCGTATGCGGTCTATCTCGGTGGCGGTGACCCCGGCCGGCTCGACGCGGTGCGGGACGGCAAGGCCCTGGTTCAGGACGAGGGCAGCCAGCTGGTGGCGCAGGCGTTGACGCTGGCCCCGCTGGCCGGTGAGGACGGCGGGCGTTGGCTGGATCTGTGCTCGGGCCCCGGCGGCAAGACCGCGCTGATCGCCGCGATCGCCGCCCAGCGGGGAGGGCGGGTGACCGCGATCGAACCGGCGCCGCGGCGCGCCGACCTGGTCGAGCAGAACACCCGCGGCCTGCCCGTCGAGGTACTGCGCGTCGACGGCCGGGAATCCGAGCTGGCGCCGGGCAGCTTCGACCGGGTGCTGGTCGACGCTCCCTGCACCGGGCTCGGTGCGCTGCGGCGCAGGCCGGAGGCCCGGTGGCGGCGCACCCCGGCCGACGTCCCCGTGCTGGCCAAGCTGCAGCGCGAACTGCTGGCCGCCGCGATCGCCCTGACCCGTCCCGGCGGGGTGATCCTCTACGCCACCTGCTCGCCGCACCTGGCCGAGACCGTCGGGGTGGTCACCGACGCGCTGCGGCGTCATCCGGTCACCGCCCTGGACACCCGGCCGCTGTTCGCCCCGGCCGAACGCCTGGGCGACGGTCCGCACGTCCAGCTCTGGCCGCACCGGCACGGTACCGACGCCATGTTCGCGGCTGCCCTGCAGAAGGCCCTCTAAGGTTGACTGCCATGCGACCCCTGATCGCCCCGTCGATCCTGTCCGCCGACTTCGCCCGCCTGGCCGACGAGGCCGCCGCCGTCGAAGGTGCCGACTGGCTGCACGTCGACGTGATGGACGGCCACTTCGTGCCCAACCTCACCCTCGGCCTCCCGGTGGTCGAGAGCCTGCTGGCCGCCACCGACATCCCGATGGACTGCCACCTGATGATCGACAACCCGGACCGCTGGGCGCCCGGGTACGCCGAAGCCGGGGCCTACAACGTCACCTTCCACGCCGAGGCCACCGACAACCCGGTCGCGGTGGCCCGCGACATCCGGGCGGCCGGCGCCAAGGCCGGCCTGTCGGTCAAGCCGGGCACCCCGCTGGAGCCCTACCTGGAGATCCTGCGCGACTTCGACACCCTGCTGGTGATGTCGGTCGAACCGGGCTTCGGCGGGCAGAGCTTCATCGCCGAGGTGCTCTCGAAGGTCACGACGGCGCGGCGGCTCGTCGATTCCGGTGAGCTGACGATCCTGGTCGAGATCGACGGCGGTATCAACGCCGACACCATCGAGCTGGCCGCCGAGGCCGGGGTGGACTGCTTTGTGGCGGGTTCGGCCGTCTACGGCGCAGCGGATCCCGGCGCCGCGGTCGAGGCGCTGCGCCGCCAGGCGGCCACCGCCTCGCAGCATCTGCGGATATGACGGCGGCGGTCGAGGCCGCGATGCGGCTGGCCATCACCCGAGCCCAGCAGGTGAAGGGTACGACGTATCCGAATCCGCCTGTGGGAGCGGTCATTCTGAATGCGGCAGGCGAGCTGGTCGGGGCCGGTGGCACCCAGCCCGCCGGTGGGCCGCACGCGGAGGTGATGGCCCTTCGTGAGGCAGGGGAGCGGGCGGCAGGCGGCACTGCCGTCGTCACCATGGAGCCGTGCAATCACCACGGCCGCACCCCGCCCTGCGTCGACGCCCTGATCGAGGCCGGGGTGGCGGCGGTGGTCTACGCCGTCGCCGACCCCAATCCCGTGGCCGCCGGCGGTGCCGACCGGCTGCGCGCGGCCGGGATCACGGTGACCGCCGGGGTGGGCGCCGAAGAGGTCGCGGGCGGACCACTGCGGGAATGGCTGCACAAACAACGCACCGGCCGGCCACATGTGACCTGGAAATTCGCCACCAGCGTGGACGGGCGCAGCGCCGCCGCCGACGGCTCGTCGCAGTGGATCACCAGCGAGGCGGCGCGTGCCGATCTACATGTGCGCCGCGCGGTGTGCGATGCGATCGTGGTCGGTACCGGCACCGTGGACATCGACGACCCGACGCTGACCGCCCGGTTGCCCGGCGGGGGACTGGCGGAGCGCCAGCCACTGCGGGTGGTGGTCGGCAAGCGCGAAATCTCGCCGGAAGCCAATGTGCTGAACGATGATTCGCGCACGATGGTGATCCGCACCCATGATCCACATGAGGTGATCCAGGCGCTGTCGGACCGCACCGATGTGCTCCTCGAGGGCGGCCCGACGCTGGCCGGTGCCTTTCTGCGAGCCGGGGCGATCGACCGGATCCTGGCCTACGTCGGCCCGATCCTGCTCGGTGGTCCGATCGTCGCCGTCGACGACGTCGGTGTGCCCAGCATCGCGCGGGCGCTGCGCTGGCAGTACGACGGTGTCGACCGGATCGGCCCCGATCTGCTGCTGAGCCTGGTCCCGGGTTAGCCCGCGAAGGCCGCCACCAACTCGGCGCAGAAGGCCGGCAGGTCGTCGGGCTTGCGGCTGGACACCAGCGTGTTGGGGCCGCCGGTGCACACCACGACCTCCTCGTCGACCCAGTCGGCGCCCGCGTTGCGCAAATCCGTCTGCACACTGGGCCACGACGTGATGCGACGTCCACGGACCACGTCGGCTTCGACCAGCGTCCACGGCCCGTGGCAGATGACGGCCACCGGCTTACCCGCCTCGAAGAAGCTCTTGGCCAAGCCGACTGCTGCCGGTTTGGTGCGCAGGAGGTCCGGATTGGCCACGCCACCGGGCAGCACCAGGCCGTCGTAGTCCGTCGCCGACACCGAGTCGGCCGACTTGTCGGCCTCGAACGTGTCGGCCGGGGTGAGGTGATTGAACGCCTGGACCTTGCCGACTTCGGTCGAGACCAGTTCCGGCGTACCGCCGGCTTGTTCGACAGCCTCCCACGGTTTGGTCAGCTCGACCTGCTCGGTGCCCTCGGGGGCGACCAGGAATGCGATGCGCTTTCCGGAAAGTTCGTTGCTCATGGACAGCCGGGTACCCGCCGACAGCGAGTTAATGCCCGCGATGTGGAGCAAGATGGCCTGATGAGCGACCCCGACGTGCTCGGCCTGTTCCCGCCCGGATCCGCGATCGACGATGGCGTCCTGAGCGTCGGCGGCTGCCGCCTCGATGAACTCGCCGCGGAGTTCGGCACCCCGGTCATGGTGGTGGCCGAAGACGCGGTGCGCCAACGGTCCAGGGACTACCTGGCCGCGTTCCGCGGTCGCTGGCCGAACACCGATGTAGCCTTCGCGTCAAAAGCGTTCCCGTGCACCGCCATTCAGCGCCTGATGAGTGAAGAGGGTCTGCTGCTCGACGTCGCGGGCGGTGGCGAGATCATGACGGCGCTGGCTGCAGGCGCCGACCCGGCCCGAATGTTGTTGCACGGCAACGCCAAGACCGACGAGGAACTCGAGCTGGCCGTCGCCAAGGGTGTCGGGCTGGTGGTGGTCGACAACTTCGACGACATCGACCGGCTGGAGCGCATCGTCGAATCGGGCGGGCGGCAGGCCTGCCTGGTGCGGGTCGTGCCGGGCATCGAGGCCGACACGCACGCGGCCGTCGCGACCGGACATGCCGGTTCGAAGTTCGGGCTGCTGCCTGATGACGCCCTGGTGGCAATCGAGAAGATCCGTCGCAGCAGGGTGCTGCGCTGCGACGGCGTGCACACCCACGTCGGCTCCCAGCTGCTCGATGCCGAGCAGCTGGCCGCCGCCGTGGCTCCCGTCGCCGAGCTCGGCAGCTTCGACGTGTACGACTTCGGCGGCGGCCTCGGCGTCCGCTACACGTACGCCGATCATCCGACGTCGCTGGCCGCCTACGCCCAGGCCATGATCGACAAGGCCCGCGCGCTGGTCCCCGCAGGCGCCCGCATCATCGTCGAACCGGGCCGCTCGATGACCGCGACCGCGGCGTGCACGGTCTACCGGGTCACCACCGTCAAGCGCGGCATGCTCACCCACGTCGCGGTCGACGGCGGGATGGGGGACAACCTCGAGGTGTCGCTGTACGGGCAGCGGTTCGAGGCCGCGCTCGTCGACCGGCCGGGCGGTGCCGACATCGTCACGGTGGTGGGGCGGCACTGCGAGTCCGGCGATGAGCTGATCGACGGTGTGCCGCTTGACAATCCGGCCGTCGGCGACCTGCTTGCCGTGCCGGTCACCGGGGCGTACTGCTACACGATGTCCAACCAGTACAACGGCGCGCGCCGGATTCCCGTCGTCTTCGCGAAGGACGGTGACGCCCGGCTCGTGGTGCGCCGGGACACCTGGGCGGACCTGCTGGCCCGTGACGTCTAAGCGGCGAGGGTCTTTTCGACGTCCGGTTCGTCGGCGTGCGCCGTCTTACCGCCGATGAACAAGGCCAGCGCCGCACCGACCAGGCACACGATGACCGTGATGAAGAAGATCGAGCCGTACTGCATGGCGAACGCGGTGCGATAGCGCTCGGCCTCGCCGGCGAGCTTGGCGGCCAAGGTGTTGCCACCCGGGCTGGGCAGGGTGGCCAGGATCTGGTTGAACCGGTACAGGCCCCAGGCGCTCAGCGCCGCGACACCGATCAGCATGCCGGTCATGCGGGCCACCACGACCAGCGACGACGCGATGCCGTGCTGGGCCGCCGGCACCACGCGCAGGGCGGCCGAGGTGAGCGGACCGATGACCAGGCCGAGCCCGATGCCGGCCAGCGCGAGGTCGGTGTCGATCACCGGAAGCGAGATGAAACCGAGGTCGTGGCGCTCACTCAACACGTTGACGCCCCAGTCCGACACCAGCCAGTAGGCGCCCGCCGAGATCAGCATGCCCACCACCGCGACGATCCGGTCGCCGATCTTGGTGGCCACCCATCCACCGATCAGGGCCCCGACGGGCAGCGCGATCAGGAAGTGCAGCAACAGGAATGCGGCCTGGGTCTGGTCCTTGCCCAGCACACCCTGACCGAACAGCTCGACGTTGACCAGGGTGACCATCAGTGCCGCGCCCGCGCACAGCGAGGTCCCCAGCGAGGCGAGGAACGGGAGGAACCGGACGCCCGCAGGCTCGATCAGCCGGGTGCGGGCGAACTTCTCCCACACGAAGAAGGCGATCGCGGCCACGACGGCACAGCCCACGAGCAGAAGGCCGTGCGGCGGCAGGAGTTGCTTGCCGTCGGGCGCCGGGTTGTAGAGACCGATGACGGCCAGGCCCAGCGCGATCGCGAGCAGGACCCCGCCGACGAAATCCACCTTTTCGGGATTCGCGGCCTTGTCGTGGGACGGCAGGCTGAAGTGGATCGCCACCATCGCGATCAGGGTCAGCGGGACGTTGATCCAGAACACGTCCTGCCACTTGCCCAGCGCCAGCACCACGCCGATGCCGTACAGCGGGCCCAGCACGCTGCCCAGCTCCTGGGCGGCACCGATACCGCCCAGCACCGCGGCGCGGCTGCGGGCCGCCCACAGGTCGGCGGCCAGTGCCAGCGTGACGGGCAGCAGCGCACCGGCCGCGATGCCCTGCACGAGCCGGCCGATCACCAACATGGTCAAGTCGGTGGACAGTGCCGTCACCACCGAGCCCACGGCGAAGGTGACCAGCGACAGCTGCAGCATCAGCTTGCGTCCGAACCGGTCGGACAGCCGGCCCAGCAGCGGCATGGCCGCGATATAGCCCAGCATGTACCAGGTGATGATCGGGGTGACCTGCTGCAGCTTGTTCACCGGGATGCCGACCGTCGACATGATGTCGACCATGATCGTGACGACCACGTAGGTGTCGAGCGCCCCGAGCAATACGGCCAGGCTGCCCGCGCTGATCACGATCCGGCGGCTGCGGCCGCTGCTCGTTGCCCGGTCGGCGGCGGTGTCTACGGACTCAGCCATGAGCGGCGCCGTCAGACGTTGGGCTTGGTGACGGTGACCGGCTTGTCCCACTCCGACAGCGTGATCTGAATGCTGCTGCCGTTACCCGTGTCGGCCTTGGCCTGCACCAGCTGATGCGGGTCGGCCTTCTGGACCCAGACCGTGGCGGGCAGCGGGTTGGTGGCCTTGAGCGGGATCAGCTTGTTCATCGCGTCGGCGCTGACCTTGCCGCTGATCCGCACGGTGTCCACGCCGTTGATGGTCTCGCTGGCCTCCGACTTGGGATCGGTGATACTGGCCAGCCAGTTGGCCAGGCCGTTGTCGGGGTTGAGCACCACCGAGGGGTCGTAGATGTCCTTGGCAGGGCCCATGTCGAGCCAGTTGTTGGGCGTCAGGGCGGCATAGAGGGTGCCGTCCAGCACGACCAGCTGGATGTCGACGTCCGAGCCGCCCATCGTGATCGTGGAGTTCCCCGACACCGCGACGGCAGGCACGTTGGTCAGGTCACCGGTGAGCTTCTTGACCGGCAGGCCCTCGATCTTGCCGCCGACGGTGATGTCCAGGTGGGCGCTCTTGAGGCCCTTGGTGACGGCGATGGACTGTTGCAGCAGTCCGGCGGCGTCGGGCAGCGGCTCAGAGGGCTTGGACGACGACGAGCAGCCCGCGACGAACAGGGCTGCTGTGGCGAGGAGGGCGACAAGGACGGCAAACATTCGGCGGCACGTCGGCATAGGTGCATCGTAGAGGGTCGCGCCGACGCGGAGTCATGGCCCAGGTGGGGATTACCCGGCCTTATCGGCTCTGACCTGCGATTTTAGTGGGGCTAAGCGAGTGTCGCCGGGGCCGGGCTAGATTGGGCGCGTGTTCACCGGAATCGTCGAAGAACTGGGTGAGGTCGTAGGCAAGGACGAGCTGGCCGACTCCGCCCGATTCGTCATTCGCGGGCCCGTCGTCACCGCCGACGCCCGCCACGGCGACTCGATCGCCGTCAACGGCGTGTGCCTGACGGTGGTCGACGTGCTGCCCGACGGTCAGTTCAGTGCCGACGTGATGGCCGAGACGCTCAACCGGTCCAGCCTCGCCGCAGTCGACGTCGGCAGCGCGGTGAACCTGGAGCGGGCCGCGGCGGTCAACAGCCGCCTCGGCGGCCATATCGTCCAGGGCCACGTCGACGGCACCGGGCACGTGGTGTCCCGCTCGCCCTCCGAGCACTGGGAGGTGGTTCGGGTCGCGCTGCCGCCCGAACTGTCTCGCTACGTCGTGGAGAAGGGCTCGATCACCGTCGACGGCATCTCGCTGACCGTGTCGGGTCTCGGCGACGACTGGTTCGAGGTCTCGTTGATTCCGACAACCTTGGCGCTGACCACGCTGGGTCGCGCGCCCGTCGGCACGCCGGTGAACCTCGAAGTGGACGTCATCGCCAAATACGTGGAGCGACTGCTCAGCGATCGCGGCCGGTAAGACTGGCAAACCACTGATCAATTGATCAGTACCAAAATTTGCTGGATTTACGCTTTTTCGCAAATAAGTGGAGCTAAGCCGTCCGGTTTTTCGCAGTTAAACCCGGCGAAAGCCCTGTTCAAGCGATCAGTCGCGCCCGGGGCTGTAATTGTCCTTGGCGAAAATGAATGTCCGTGTTAGGTTGCCGGACGAACGTAAGGTGCGCCTCACCCAAGCAATGTGTGCGAGTCGCGTCACAGGCCTCCGCGTGTCCCCAACAGGGGTCTTCCGGAGTGACTGTGTCGGCGTGAACACACTGCGAGTGAAGGAGGTGGGATGGCTGCCACTAGTCCGCGGAAACGGCGCGGGACTACTGGTCGTCACCGCAAGCCCTCTGCGTTCGAGTCGTCGAACTGTGCTCAGTGGTTGCGCGTCGGCGCCGTCGGTGTCGGGCTGGGTGCGGCGATCGTCGGTAGCCAGGCCATTGCCTCGGCAGCTCCGGACGACTCGCAGTCCGCAAATCCGGGTGCGAGCACAGGTCATGGGAAATCCGACCGCAGTACGTCGAAGGCCGCCGCCGGTCCGCGTAGCCCGTCCGCGCGGGTCGGCCAGTCGGAGTCTTCCAAACGCAAGCCGGCCGCTCCGCTCACCGTGTCCGCGCCTTCGGCTGTACCGGCCACTGCGACACGCAGCGCCGCCGCGGTCGCGGCACCGACGCCCTATGTCCGAGCCCTCAACGATGCACTGGACTCGATCGGGCTCGGCCCGGTCGGAGGCCCCGTTCGGCTACCGACGCCTCCGCCGGTCAATGTCGACGGCACGCGTCTCCTCACTGAGCTGTCGGAGTTGGCGACGCGGGTCGTCCATCGTGTCGGCGCCGGACTCGGCGACGAAATAGCTAACGCGACAAGGGATCTCGAACGTTCGATCCGGTTGTCTGTCGCGCCGATCGCCGCAAGCCTGCACGATCTCTTTGCGGCTCCGTCGGGCGCCGCCCCCAGCGCGGCCGCATCGGCGACACCGACCGCCGCGGCGACCGCCGAAGCAGGTTCGGCGGCTTGGTATTTCATGGGTGTGCTGACCAGGGCGGTCGACCGACTCGCCGGTTGGCCCGGCTTGCCCCACAACTTCGTCACGATCACCAACTATGTGACCGACCAGAACCTCGACACCCTCGACAACCAGCTCGACGCTTTGATCGCCAACGCGATCGCGGGCAGCCCGGCCCGGTGGATTCCCGACCTCAGCAGCATCCTGGGAATGTTCGTCAAGCCCTCGATCCCCAGCTATTCGTTCTCCGACACCCTCAACGCGTGGGGTGACTTCCTCAACCGGATCGTGCCGCCGTTCAACATCGCCCCAGGGGCGGGGACCTTCGGCATCATCACGCAGTACAAGATCATGGGCGCTGCCGTCGTCGGCACGGCGACGGTCCTGACCGACATGCTCAACGGTGTCTATGACCCGGCCCAGTGGGAGATCGACGTCATCAAGGCGACGACCGGCGCCACCGTCACGAGGGCTGACCTCACCAACTCCACCAGCCTCGAAACCAAGATCGCCGCGGCGCAGGCTGCGGCCATCCTGACCCTCGGACTCAGCGACGGTGGTGCCTACTACGACCCGACCCGGGCTTGGAACATCACGCTGCCGACATGGACTGCCGCGCAGGTCAATCCGTTCACGGTGGTGGCCTATGTCGCGTTGGTCGCCATGTACAAGCGGTTCCAGGAAGTTGCCGTCCTGACGACGTTCACGACGAGCACGACCTATGACAGTTGGCTCTACACACTGAGTTTGGGCGGCGACAGCACCCGCTCCGAGTATGCGGCCGGCACCTTCCATGCGGTCGATCCCGACGGCAGGCCGGTGGACTTCGGGACGTCGCTGCTCGGGACCTTCACCTCGGCAGGCGGTGGCCTGGTCACCATCAACACCAGCGGCGGTGGGTTCACGTATACGAACACGCTGCCCGGCGCGGCGTTCTTCCACCGGGCGACGTCGGAAAACGAGGCCGACCGATACGACACCGTGAACATCCCGGTGACATCCGCCGACGGCGTCAACTACACCCTCACCTTCAAGATCCAGATCATCGACGGATCGAACAGCGCGCCCACCGCGTCTCCGACGACGGGTGCCGCCGACGGCCTGGGTGTGGTGCGGGGCAGCGTCGGTGGCAGCGACTCTGACGGCGACACCTTGACGTACTCGCTGGTCGGGTCCTCGGTCAACGGCCTGAG
Organism: Mycobacterium sp. BK086; assembly: GCA_004362315.1. Taxonomy (GTDB): domain Bacteria; phylum Actinomycetota; class Actinomycetes; order Mycobacteriales; family Mycobacteriaceae; genus Mycobacterium. The sequence continues at coordinate 321,290 of SNWL01000003.1, read as the reverse complement.
CAACAACTCCGCCTACACCAAGAACGGCGCCGGGAACGGCGGCATCGTCACCCTCAACGCGACCACCGGCGCCTTCACCTACGTGTCGTCGGCGACCGCCGGGGCCACGCAGAGCTTCCAGGTACAGATGACCGACGGCCACGGTGGCACCACGATCGCGACCGTCACGGTGGCCAACACCACGTCGATCACCCCCGGCAATCTCAATACCTCGACGCCTTACGTCGTGACCGGTTCGGTACCGGTCCCGAGCGGCGATGCCGGCATCTTCACCAGTTACGCGTTGGGCGCCAGCCCGACGAGGGGCACCGTGACGTCCTTCAACCCGATAACCGGCGCCTTCACGTATACCTCGAGCGTCGGCCGTACGACGGCGAACAGCGATGTGGTCACGGTGATCGCCACCGACGCCGCCGGCCGCACCGTCACCCTGAAACTGGCTGTCAATCCTTCGGTGGTCAACAGCGCGCCGGTGGGTACCGGTGTGACAGTGGGTAGTTCGTCGCTGACCCGGATATTCGGCCCGTACGACCGGCAAGATACTTCAGGCACGCTGAAAGCGACTGACGCCGAAGGTGATTCGCTCACCTGGGCCGCCGGCACCTACGGCACCGCTCAGGGTGGCACCATCACGGTGAGCGCCAATGGCACGTTCACCTACACGAACCAGAAGTACGCCTGGTTCGGTGTGTCGGACAGCTACTGGCACGACCATGCGGTGCCCGGGGACCCCGGTGACACGGTCACGATCGCGGTCACTGACGCCTTCGGCGCCACGACCAACGTGACCTACGGGATTCCGATCGAAAAGCAAAACGCCGCACCGACGTTGAGCGGATCCGTGAGCAGTTCGAGCACCAGCGGCCTCGGTGTCGTGCGCGGCACCATCGCCAGTGCCTCTGACGGCGACGGCGACACGCTGACCTACAGCTTGGTCAATGCCAGCGGGGGATCGGTGTACGGGTCAAATGGTGGCATCGTCACGATGAGCGGCACCTCGTTCACCTACATTCCCAAGTCCGGGGTCACGTCGGACACCTTCCAGGTGCGGGTCGACGACGGTCATGGCGGAGTGACGACGTCGACGGTCACGCTGAGCGGGCTGACAACGCCGTCGCCGCAGACGAATACCAACACCTCGATCGGTGTGGTCAACGGCTCGCTGAATGTCCCTGGCGGCGACACCGGGCTGGGGTTGACCTACAGCCTGGGCAGCGGACCGTCGAAGGGCAGCGTGGTCGTCAACTCCAACGGCACCTACACCTACACCCGCACCGCAGGGCTGGGGCACACGACCACTCCGAACGATTCGTTCACGATCAAGGCGACGGACGCCTCCGGCAAGTCGGTCATCATCGCGACGATCAACGTCAACCCGACGGTGACCAACGCGGCCCCGACGCCCGGCACGACGACGATCGGCTCGTCCAACCTGCAAGACAACCGTGTGCTCGGCATCGGCAATCTCAATCAGACCTCCACCGGCACACTGCATGCCAACGATGCCGACGGCGATACCCTCACCTACACCGCCGGCACGTTCACGACGGCCAACGGCGGCACGGTGATCGTCAACGCCGACGGAACGTTCAACTACACCATCAGCAAGGGCTATTCGTACTACCACGCGGCAGCCAAGGTCGGGGCCACCGGCACCGCGGTGAATGACACGTTCACCGCAACGGTCAGTGATGCCTTCGGCGGCTCGACGTCCTATACGGCGACCGTGCCGATCTATGCGCAAAACTCAGCCCCGGGCACCACCTCGGGTGGCACCCGGTGGGGCAATTACTGGACCGGGGTCGGCAACGCGAGCGACAGCGACAGTGACGACCTGACGTATGTGGTCACCTCCACGCAGGGGACTGCGACCTACGACTCGTTCTGGCTGACCCTGTCCACCAGCGGCGCCAGCAGCGGCACCGTGGTCACGATCACGGTCTACGACGGCTACTACGTCGTGAGCGGGGGCGCGGTCACCGCCGCACTGTCCAGTAACTCCAGGACGTATACGGTCGCCTGAGCGGCGTTTGCTATCCGATCGCACCACGTCTACCACCCGCCGGGTGTCAAGCGGTACGAGCACGGACCAGAATCGCGGAACGGGCTGTTCAGCAGATTGCTTGAGTTTTCAGCGTTAATTGTCCCGCGTGAGGCGGCCGGCCGATGTTACGTTGCGGGACGGTACGTCTTGTGACGGAGCAAAGGAGCTGCCATGGCCGCCTCCAGTCCTCGGAAGCCACGCCGGGGCAAGGGTCGTCATCGCAAACCTTCGACCTTCGACGCGTCGAACTACGCGCAATTGCTCGGTATCGGCGCGGTTGGGGTCGGACTCGCCGCGGCGCTTGCCGGCGGCCAGGCCACCGCGTCCGCCAGCACCGGCGCGTCGTCGAACTCCGCGTCCGCGGGCAAGTCACCGTCGGCCGGGCCCGCGAGGGGAAACCAGCCGCCGGCCCCGAAGGCTGTCAGCGGCAGGCCCGGGTCCAAGCTGCCCGTGGCGCCGGCCAAGACCCGCGCGACGGCGAAGCGATCGGCCCTGGACGCCGAGATCGCGCCGGCCACCGGGCATTCGGCGCGGATCGTCTCTGCGCCGGCGGCCTCGACCAAAGCGGCGGGCGCCACGAAGACCGCATCGGCGTCGGACGCACCGCTGGGGTCGCCCGCCCAGTTCATCGCCACGCTCAACGCGATTCTGGATCAGCTGAAGGGCTGGCCCGAGCCGCCGACATTCACCTTCGTCACACCCGCGAACTACACCCTGGAACAGGCCCTCGACGCCCACACCGCCACGATCGACTTCTTCTACGCGCACCCCACCCCGGCCACCCGGTGGATGCGTGACCTCATGAGCATCGTGCATCTGTTCCTGCAGCCGATCGACCCCGCCTATACATTCGGCGACGGCCTCAACGTGTTCGGTTCCTTCCTGAACCGGATCGTGCCGCCGTACAAGATCAAGTCCCCGCAGAACCTCACCCTGACCAAGGCCCAGGTGGCGGCGGCAGCCGTCGGCGCGCTGGTCAAGGTACTCGACGAGCTGCTGGCGGGCGATTTCAACCCGGAACACTGGCGCGACGCTGCCACCGAGGGCGGGACGGCCGGCGCCACGGACCCCGGCAGCATCCTGAACATGACGTTCGCAACCGGTGCGACGCCGAATTTCTTCTCCCTGATCGCCTACGTCGCGCTGGTGGCGTGTTACGACCGGTACAAGTGGGTGGCCCTCAACCATCTCCCGACGAGCAACAACACCCAGACCGGGCAGCTGCTGCTCGTCGTCTCCGGCAATGTCAACGCGACCGACGCCGACGAGGACCCGCTGATCTACACGTACAGCCAACCGACGAACGGCATCGTCGTGGTCAATGCCGATGGCTCGTGGGTCTATACCCGCACGTCTAACCTGCTGGCCGACGACACCGACTCGTTCGACGTCACGATCGACGACACCGCCGGCCAGGCGCTCGATCTGGGGCTCAGCCATCCCTACGCCCCCAATGGCCATACCGTCACGGTCACCATCACCGTCAATTACGACGGGTCGCTCAGCATCTAGCGATCGCGGTCGAAATTATTCCAGTTTGCAAATTTGCTAAACCTCGCTTGCTGTGCACATGCTCAGCATCGACACGCGACACAAAACTGTCAAATATGGATTAAAACCGCAGGTGAACGAATTTCTTAAAAACTTGACTGAGACAAGCTTTGGCAAAAAGCTGTAAGCAGTGTTACGTTGCGGGCCGGTTCAAGTGACGTTCATCTCCGTGCACGGGCGTGTGTGGATTCCGTCACCCATCGGTCGCGTCGGGAGATTCGGTGAGTAACAAGCGGGTGGGACGCCACCGGAAACAGGCTGCCCGCCACCGGAAGCGCTCGGCTCACAACGGCAGGCGCACGGCGCAAAACAGCCTGTTCGCCGCGGCCATCGGTCTGGGTCTGGCGGCAGGTGTCGGACAGGGCGTGGCCGCTGCGTCCACCGATGGCGGATCCTCGGATTCCGGATCTACGGGCAATGCCGGCAGCAATTCCAGCCACTCGGCGACTCCCAAAAAGGGATCCGCCGGACCTGCGCGCACCCGCTCGACGGCCAAGGCGCCCGCGGCGGCCTCCAACAGTGGGGCCACCGGGTCCGTCCGTTCGACCGGCTCGGGCCGCGCGCTGGTGCCGAGCAGCGATCCGACAGACAGCACCACACCCGTCACGACGATGACAACGGCGGCGCCCGGCGACACCCCCACCGTGACGGTCTCCGTGACGCCGGATTCGCCCGCGACCGAGGCGGTCGTCGCGAAGACGACATCGGCCAGGGCTGCTGCCAAGGTCCCGTCGGCGGCGGCCACCCCGGCTTACGTGCTCAACGGCGAAGTGTCGGACGGTCAGGCCGGTGCCGGCCCGATCACCACGCCGGCGCAGTACGCCCTCCAGACCACGCTGGATGCCTGGGGTGCCCAGCTGAATGCCCTACTCGCGGCTCCGATGACGCCCGCCAACGCGTGGCTGAGAATGCCGATCGACATCCTGAGCCAGTTCTTCGTGTCGCGGATCACGGCCGACCGGTTCTCCTACATCGTCAACGGCGCGGCCAGCCTGCTCAACGTGATCGTGCCCCCGTTCAAGATGGTCGACGGCGCGCCGTCGACCATCACGCAGGCGTCGGTGACGGCCGCGGTTCTCGCCGGCGCCATCGTCGTCTTCAACATGTCGCAGAATCCCGACCCCATCGCGTGGGGGAATGAGGCCCTGAGCCTCGGGGCCGCGATGGTCGCACTGGCCAAGGGCGATCTCATCAATGGCTTGAACGACCCGATCACCTCGGCTGCGTCGGGCGCGTTCCTCGCCCCGGCGACCGTGCTGGACAAGACAATCGACCTCGTCAACCCGAACCCGGTATCGCTCGCGATGTATGTCGTCGTGGTCGCGATCTTCCGGCGGTTCGAGGACGTGGCGACCGATCACGCGCCCGTCGTGACCGATATGAAGCAGACCAGTCAGCATCTCCCGGGCGCCAGCGGGACCACCGTCTCGGGCTACGTCCAGTTCTACGACGCCGACGGCGATCCGATCACCTCGTACGGTTTCACCGAACCCAACGACAGCCGATTCACCGTCACCGTGGTCGACGGCACGAACGGCCGGATGAATTGGACTGTCTGGGACTGGAATCCGCTGGGCCCCTCGACCCCCAAGACCCTGACGTTCACCATGACGATTCTCGCGCAGGGTGACGGCGAGATCAGCGTGCTCCATCCGTACATGCCGGACGGCGACACGCAGACCACGCAGAAGACGGTCACGGTGACCGTCTACTACAACCAGGCCATCGGTTCGATGACCAATACGGTCGGCAGCACCTCGCCGATGGGCGTGGTTCGCGGCACGGTCAGCACTCCGCAGAACCCGGACAACCCAACAACTTTCGCGCTGAGCGGAGGCAGTGGGGGATCTGCGTATACCGCCAATGGCGGCATCGTCAAGCTCAATGCCGCCACCGGTGCCTACACCTACATCCCGAACCGGGCATCGGGTGCGACGACGGACTCGTTCCAGGTCGTCAGCACCGACAGCTTCGGCTACACCTATACGACGAGCGTGACGGTACCGGTGAGTTCCGCGTCGCCGGTGACCACCTTCAACACCAAGACCGGCAAGGTGACCGGCGGCATGGTGATCAACGGCGCCGACGCCGGCTTGATGAACTACAGCCTTGGCACCGGCCCGAATGCGTTGCGGGGCAGCGTGGTTGTGAACGCCGACGGCACTTTCGTCTACACCAGGTCGGCGACGGCTGGATCGCAGCCCACGACGGACTCTTTCACGATCCTGGGCACCGACAGCTCCGGGAAGACGGTGACCGTCGCCGTGGTCAACGTCAACGCGACCACGGGCAACAGCGCGCCGGTGGGTGCCGGTCTGACGACGGACTCTCCCGTCGGGGCGCCGACCTACAACGCGCTGGGCGGTCCGCGCGACGAGCAGCACACGACGGGTCAGCTCAACGCCACGGACGCCGACGGCGACCCGCTGACGTTCGCTGCCGGCACCTACACGACCACCCAGGGTGGTTCGATCGTTGTCGACGCGAACGGTCGATTCACGTACGACAAGAATGTGTTCGCCCCCTTCGGAGTTCACAATGCCTACTGGCACACTCACGCCGTCGACGGCGACCCCGGAGATTTGTTCACCATCAACGTCAGCGACGGCTTCGGCGGCGTCACCGCGGTGACGTACTCGGTCCCGATCGCGAAGCTCAACGCGCCGCCCACAGTGGACAGCGGAACGATCAACAACAAGACCACCTCGGGCATGGGTGTGGTGCGCGGCAACATCGCCGGCTCCGATGGCGACGGCGATGGCCTGACCTACAGCATGATCGGCGCGACGGGCGGCTCGGTGTACAGCGCCAGCGGCGGCATCGTCAAGATCAATTCGGACGGTTCGTTCACCTACACCCCGAAGGTCGGCGTCACGTCGGATTCGTTCCAGGTGCTCGTCAACGACGGCCACGGCGGCGTGACAACGGCGACGGTGAACCTCAGTGGGCTCACGACGCCGTCGCCGACGGCGAATGTCAGTACCGCCGTACCGGGCAAGGTCACCGGCAATCTCAATGTCCCGGCGAGCGAAAATGGCTTGTACACCTACAGTCTGGGAACCGGCCCGTCGAAGGGCACCGTGACGGTCAATGCCGACGGCAGCTACAGCTACACCCGCACAGGTACGTTGGGCCATTCCACGACCCCGACCGACTCGTTCACCATCGTGGCGACGGAGGTCGGCACCGGCAAGACGGTGACGATCGCGACGATCACGGTCACTCCGACGATCGCGAACAGCGCGCCGGTGGGTAACGGTGTGACAGTGGGCAGTTCGTCGCTGACCCGCGTCGTCGGTCCGAACGATCAGCAGGACACCACGGGCACGCTGAAAGCGACTGACGCGGACGGCGACACGCTCACCTGGGCGGCCGGTACGTACAACACGGCCCAGGGTGGCACCATCACCGTCAACGCCAACGGCACGTTCAGCTACACGATCCAGAAGTACGCGTGGTTCGGCGTCTCGGACAGCTACTGGCACGACCATGCCGTCACCGGTGACCCCGGCGACACGTTCACGATCAACGTCAGTGACGCCTTCGGTGGCACCACCGCGGTGACCTACGGCATTCCGATCGAAAAGCAGAACGCCGCACCGACTTTGAGCGGAAGCGTGGCCAGCTCGAACACGAGCGGCCTCGGCGTGGTGCGCGGCACGATCAACGGCGGCTCCGATGGCGACGGCGACGGCCTGACCTACACGCTGGTCGGTACCACCGGCGGCTCGGTGTACGGCTCCAACGGCGGCATCGTGACGATGTCCGGTACCTCGTTCACGTACATTCCGAAGTCCGGCGTCACGTCGGATACGTTCCAGGTGCAGGTGTCCGACAATCACGGTGGAACCGCCACGGCGACAGTCACTCTCAGCGGGCTGACCACTCCGTCGCCGCAGACGAACACCAACGGGGTTGCGGGCGTTACGAACGGCTCACTGAACGTCCCCGCAGGCGACACCGGGCTGGGGCTGACCTACAGCCTGGGCACCGGTCCGTCGAAGGGCAGCGTGGTGGTCAACGCCAACGGCACGTACACCTACACGCGGACCGCAGGCCTTGGCCACAGCACGACCCCGAACGATTCGTTCACCATCAAGGCCACCGATGCCACCGGCAAGTCGGTGATCATCGCCACGATCAACGTCGCCCCGTCGGTGAGCAACAATGCGCCCGCGGTGACGGTCAACGGCAGCTCCGGGACGGTCACGGTGTCCGGTCCGGGATCCAAGACCAACCCCAACGCGGCCGGAGTCCAGACGATCACCGGCCTGACATTCGCCGCCAGCGACGCCGACTCCGACGCACTACTGATCAACAACAAGTTCGATGGCAGCGGCACGACCTTCGCCCTGGCCAGCGGCGGCACCATCACCACCGCCAACGGCGGCACGGTGACCGTCAACTCCAACGGCACCATGTCGTACTCGATCAGCCAGAGCGCGGCCTACTTCCACGCCGCGGCCAAGATGGGGGCCACCGCGGCGCAAAAGACGGACTGGTTCAACTTCACCGTCACCGACGGCTACGGCGGCACCAGCACCGTCACGGTGGTCGTCCCGATCTACGCCGAAAACAGGGACCCGACTACGAGCGCAGTCAAGGTCGGCAATAGCTGGACCTCCATCAAAGCGACCGATCCCGATGGTGAGACGATCTCGACCACGAAACTCAGCGCCCCGCCCAATGACGCCAACCCCGGCTCGGGGTACATCGTCTCCACCGGGGACTCCCTGACCGGCAGCCTCAACCTCGGCACCGCCGCCCTCACCAAGTTCTCCTCCTTCACCATCACCGTCTACGACGGGTACTGGAGGACCTCCAACGGCGTGGTGACCAGCACGCCGGGCCAGAAGCAGGTCTGATCTCGCTCCGACACCGTCTACGACGGCTACTACCGTGTCGTCAACGGCGTGATCGATACGACCTACCCGACCCGGGTGTGGAAGACGTGGAACAACACGTCCACCAGCACGGGTAACTAGAGCCCGGCCAGCTGGGGCAACGTCGCGTGGGCGATCAGGAAATAGATGATCAGCCCGGTGCCGTCGACGATCGTCGCGATCATCGGTCCGGACACCACTGCCGGATCCACTCGCAGCTTCTTGAGGAGCGGCGGCAGCACCGACGCGACGATCGACGCCCACAGCACGATCGCGGCCACCGTCAGCGACACCGTGACGGTGACCTGCGGACCCACCCCGAGGGTCCACGCGCGGATCACGGCGGCGACGGCCATCGTCGCGGCGATGAGGAAGCCGGTCGACACCTCCTTGGCCAGGATCCGGGGGAGATCGCGCAGCCGCACCTGTCCGGTTCCCATCGCGCGAACGAGTGTCGTGGTGATCTGGGTGCCGGTGTTGCCGCCGGTGCCGATCAGCAGCGGGATGAAGAACGCCAGCGCGACGACGGCCTCGAGCTCATCCTCGAACGCCCGCAGCACCGTGCCGGTATAGGCCTCGGCCACGAAGAGCACGAGCAGCCACACAATTCGCTTGCGCCACAGCCGAAATGGTGAGGCCCGAAGATAGGGGACCTCCAGGGGTTCGGAGCCGCCCTGGCGTTCGGCGTCGCGCGTTGCCTCGGTCTCGATGATGTCGGCGGCCGCGTCGGCGGTCAGCACCCCGAGCAGCCGGCGCTGGTCGTCGACCACCGGCAGCGCGGCCAGTTCATAGTCGACCAGCGACTGGGCGGCCTGCTCGGCATCGACCAGCGGGCGCACCCAGACCGGATCCGCACTGCTCAGTTCCGCGACGGCCTGATCGGGCCGGGCCAGCACCAGATCTTGGAAGTCGAGGAAACCGATCAGCCTGCGGTCGGCGTCGATCACGTAGATCAGCGCGCCCTGCCTGGCCCGGCCGCGTACCTGGGCGCTCTGGTCGCGGATCAGTGCCTCGGCCTCGGCGGCCGTGATCGAGTCGGGGACGGTGAACACGTCGGGCAGCATGTGCGCGGCGACCGACGCCGGCGGCCACCGCAGTACGTCGCGCAGCGTGGCTGCCTGCGACTCATCGATCTGATCGAGAAGTGTGTCGCGGGCCGGATTCGTCAGCCGCCGAAGGATCTCGGCGGCCTCGTCGGTTTCGATCGTCTCGAGCCAGCGGGCGGCCTGCGCGGTGTCCGCCGCCTGCACGATCCGGGTCGCCAGGTCGGGGTCCACCGAGCCGAGCAGTTCGGGGCCCGTCGCCGCGGTGAGCAGCGCCACGAAACCGGCGAGCTTCTCCCGCGACATCGCGCCGACCTGGCGGGTTCGCTCCATCGATCCGACCGAGCGAAGCCACCCGTCGACCGCGTCGGGAGAGTCCAACTGGGCGGCGCGGACCGGTAGAACTCCGAGCACACCGACGTCGAGACCGGGACCCTTCATCGCACTCCTCAGCATTCGCAACGTGCCGTCCTGGGAGGTATGAGATCGCACCGATGGCGCGCCGAGGCGCTCCAGAGGGTGGCGGCGCTGAAGTGTTCATCGGCCGTTCACCCCGTGGGCCCGTCCTGTCACGTACGTCACACACCGCCCGGCTGGCCTGCAGATATCCGTGGTCGGTCACCCCGGGCGACCACCGATCGGGCCGCTGAGCAGGACGGGCAATAGGTGGACGCCCGGGGTGGTCCATACTGTCTGTATGACGAGGCTGGACACCGTCGAACGGGCGGTCGCCGATATTGCGGCGGGCAAGGCCGTCGTCGTCATCGATGACGAAGACCGTGAGAACGAGGGCGACCTGATCTTCGCCGCCGAGAAGGCGACGCCGGAGCTGGTCGCGTTCATGGTCCGCTACACCTCGGGCTACCTGTGCGTCCCGCTGTCCGGCGAGATCTGCGACACCCTCGGGCTGCTGCCCATGTACGCGGTCAACCAGGACAAGCACGGCACCGCCTACACCGTCACCGTTGATGCCAAAAATGGTGTGGGAACCGGTATTTCGGCGGCCGACCGGGCCACGACCATGCGGCTGCTTGCCGATCCGACCAGCGTCTCGGAGGATTTCACCAAGCCCGGGCACGTCGTTCCGCTGCGCGCCAAGGACGGCGGCGTGTTGCGCCGCCCCGGTCACACCGAGGCTGCCGTCGACCTGGCCCGGCTGGCCGGTCTGCAGCCGGCCGGGGCCATCTGCGAGATCGTCAGCCAGAAGGACGACGGCTCGATGGCCCAGACCGACGAGCTGCGGGTTTTCGCCGACGAGCACGACCTGGCCCTGATCTCCATCGCCGACCTGATCGAGTGGCGGCGCAAGCACGAGAAGCACATCGAGCGGATCGCCGAGGCGCGTATCCCGACCCGGCACGGTGAGTTCCGGGCCGTCGGCTACTCCAGCATCTACGAAGAGGTGGAGCACGTCGCGCTGGTCCGGGGCGATATCTCCGGGCCGGAGAACGACGGCCACGACGTGCTGGTCCGGGTGCACTCCGAGTGCCTCACCGGCGACGTGTTCGGGTCGCGGCGCTGCGACTGCGGTCCGCAGCTGGATGCCGCGCTGGCGATGGTGGCCCGTGAGGGCCGCGGCATCGTGCTCTACATGCGCGGGCATGAGGGCCGTGGCATCGGCCTGATGCACAAGCTGCAGGCCTACCAGTTGCAGGACGCCGGCGCCGACACCGTCGACGCCAACCTCGAGCTGGGATTGCCCGCCGACGCGCGCGACTACGGCATCGGCGCGCAGATCCTGGTCGACCTCGGGGTGCGCTCGATGCGACTGCTGACGAACAACCCGGCCAAGCGGGTGGGTCTGGACGGCTACGGGCTGCACATCATCGAGCGGGTGCCGCTGCCGGTGCGGGCCAACGCCGAGAACATCCGCTACCTGATGACCAAGCGTGACCGGATGGGTCACGACCTCACCGGACTCGAGGACTACGACGAGGTCGTGCCCGGCGATCTGCCCGGAGCCCTCTGAGTATGAGTGGAGGCGCCGGCGTCCCGGATTTTCCGGAGATGGACGCATCGGAGGTGTCGCTGGCGATCGTGGCCAGCACCTGGCACGCGAGAATCTGCAACGCGCTGCTCGACGGTGCCCGCAAGGTGGCCGAGGACTCCGGCGTGCCCAATCCGACCGTCGTCCGGGTGCTCGGCGCGATCGAAATCCCGGTCGTCGCACAGGAACTCGCTCGTACCCATGACGCGGTCGTCGCGCTCGGCGTCGTAATCCGCGGCCAGACACCGCATTTCGACTACGTCTGCGACGCCGTCACTCAGGGACTGACGCGTGTCTCGCTCGACGAGTCGACGCCGGTGGCCAACGGGGTGTTGACCACGAACACCGAGGAGCAGGCGCTCGATCGCGCCGGACTGCCCGATTCGGCCGAGGACAAGGGTGCCCAGGCCGTCGCCGCCGCGCTGTCGACCGCATTGACACTGCGCCACCTGCGCGGGGCATGACAACGACCGACAGCGACTGGGATGTGGTGCTGCGGCCCCGCCTGACGCCGTACGTCGCCTATGTCGTGGCCTTCATCATCGCCACCTCCGGGATCGTGGTCGGATTCCTGTTGAAGCTGCGCTACACCGGGGCCATCATCCAGACCGCCGATCAGGTGTCGATGGGTGTCCTCGGGGTGATCCTGGCCGCCGCGGTCCTGCTGCTGGCCACCCCGCGCGTCCGGGTCGGCCCCGCCGGCATCGGGGTCCGCAACATCCTGACCGAACGGGTCGTGGAGTGGAAAGACGTTGTCGACGTGTCCTTTCCGCAGGGTGCCCGGTGGGCTCGGATTGATCTGGCCGACTACGAATACGTTCCGGTGTTGGCCATCCAGTCGGTGGACCGGGAGCGCGCGGTGACCTCGATGGACACGTTGCGCACGCTGGCCGCGAAGTACGGAGTCACCGGATCGTGAGTCTCATCACCACTTCGCCCGCGGCCCCGCCGGTGGGCACCTCGGTGAACCCGAGCCCCTCGTAGACCTTGCGGGCGTCGGTGTTGTCGGGCGCCATCCGCAGCGTCGCGGTGCGCACCCCACGACGGCCGGCCCAGTCCAGCGCGGTGGCCACCAGACGACGGCCCAGCCCGTGCCCGCGCGCACTTGGCTCGAGCCACAGCGAGTACACGTAGGCGGTCTCCGCGCTCTCCTGGTAGGCGGCGACCACACCGATGGCCCGGCCGGCCTGGATCGCCACGAATTGCGCGTGATCGCGCAGCCGTCTGCGCCAATCGGCAGGGGTGAAGCGGGCCTCGGCGACGTACTGCGGGTCCGCGGTGCCGAACGTGTCGGAGAGGGCGCGCAGCCGGAGTTCGGCGAATTGTTCCCAGTCCGACTCGGTGAGACGGGTGATGCGCGCTGCAGGCACGTCGTCGACGGTAATGCTTGTCGGCGCGGAGCAGTCGGACGGCACGACTAACCTGGGACCGTGCCCGATCCGTCGACTTACCGCCCGGCGCCCGGGTCGATTCCCGTCGAGCCGGGTGTCTATCGATTCCGGGATCCGCACGGCCGGGTGATCTACGTCGGCAAGGCGAAGAGCCTGCGCAGCCGGCTGACGTCGTACTTCCAGGATCTCTCCGCCCTGCATCCCCGCACTCGCCAGATGGTGACCACCGCGGCCAAGGTCGAGTGGACGGTGGTCAACACCGAGGTCGAAGCGCTGCAGCTGGAATACAACTGGATCAAGGAGTTCGACCCGCGGTTCAACGTCCGCTACCGCGACGACAAGTCCTATCCGGTGCTGGCCGTCACGCTGGGCGAGGAATACCCGCGGCTGTTCGTCTACCGCGGACCGCGGCGCAAGGGCGTCCGCTACTTCGGCCCGTATTCGCACGCCTGGGCCATCCGCGAGACCCTCGACCTGTTGACCCGGGTGTTTCCCGCCCGCACGTGCTCGGCGGGAGTGTTCAAGCGGCACAGCCAAATCGAGCGTCCCTGCCTGTTGGGCTACATCGACAAGTGCTCGGCGCCGTGCGTCGGCCGGGTCAGCACCGAGGAACACCGCAAGATCGTCCTGGACTTCTGCGACTTCCTGTCCGGCAAGACCGACCGCTTCGCCCGTGAGCTCGAACACCAGATGAACGCCGCGTCGGCCGAGCTCGACTTCGAACGGGCGGCCCGTCTGCGCGACGATATCGCCGCGCTCAAGCGCGCGCTGGAGAAGCAGGCCGTCGTGCTCGGTGACGGCACCGACGCCGACGTGGTCGCCTTCGCCGACGACGACCTGGAGGCCGCCGTTCAGGTCTTCCACGTCCGTGGCGGGCGGGTACGCGGCCAGCGCGGCTGGGTGGTCGAGAAGCCCGGCGATCCCGGTGAATCCGCGGAGGCCCAGCTGGTGGAGCAGTTCCTCACCCAGTTCTACGGTGAGCAGGCCGAATTGGGCGGTGCCGCAGACGAATCCACCAACCCGGTGCCGCGCGAGGTGCTGGTTCCGTGCCTGCCGCCGAACGCCGACGAGCTGGGTGACTGGCTCTCGGGGCTGCGCGGCTCGCGGGTGGCACTGCGGGTGCCGCAGCGCGGCGACAAGAAGGCGCTTGCCGAGACGGTGCACCGCAATGCGCAGGAGGCGTTGCAGCAGCACAAGCTCAAGCGTGCCGGCGACTTCACCGCCAGATCTGCTGCGCTGCAGAACATTCAGGAGTCCCTGGGGCTGGCCGACGCGCCGCTGCGGATCGAATGCGTCGATATCAGCCATGTCCAGGGCACCGATGTGGTGGCCTCGCTGGTGGTCTTCGAGGACGGCCTGCCACGCAAATCCGACTACCGTCATTTCGCGATCCGGGAAGCCGCGGGCGGGGGTCGCTCCGACGATGTCGCGTCGATCGCGGAGGTCACCCGGCGCCGCTTCACCCGGCACGTCGCCGAGCAGCAGCAGAGCGTCGAGGAGTTCTCCGCCGAGGGGAAGTCGCGCAAGTTCGCCTACCCGCCGAATCTGTACGTCGTCGACGGCGGCGCCCCGCAGGTCAACGCGGCCCAGGCGGTGCTCGACGATCTCGGCGTGACCGACGTTGCGGTGATCGGCCTGGCCAAGCGTCTCGAGGAGGTGTGGGTGCCCGCCGAACCGGACCCGCTCATCTTCCCCCGCAACAGCGAGGGCCTCTATCTGCTGCAGCGGGTCCGCGACGAGGCGCACCGCTTCGCGATCACCTACCACCGCAGCAAGCGGTCCAAGCGGATGACGGCCTCGGCACTGGATGCGGTGCCCGGCCTCGGCGACATCCGGCGCAAGGCGCTGGTGACTCACTTCGGATCACTGGCCAGGTTGCGGCAGGCCAGCGTCGACGAGATCACCGCGGTACCGGGGATCGGGACGGCAACGGCCGCCGCGGTGCTGGAAGCGCTAGGCGTGACAGTGAATTCGGCGGGATCGGCTGCGCAGGGCGAGCCGGTCGGTGAAGATCAGTCTGCTGAACAGGCGACCACATGACAGATCACAGCACAGGCGAAGACATGCGCACCGGCCAGACCGGCGAGGAATCGGGTATCGACGTGGTCTTGGTGACGGGCCTGTCCGGCGCCGGCCGGGGGACCGCGGCCAAGGTACTCGAAGACCTCGGCTGGTACGTGGCCGACAACCTGCCGCCCGAACTCATCGCCAGGATGGTCGACTTCGGTCTGGCCGCCGGCTCCCGGATCACCCAGCTGGCGGTCGTGATGGATGTCCGCTCCCGCGGGTTCACCGGCGACCTCGACTGGGTACGTAACGAGCTGGCGACCCGCGGCATCCATTCGCGGGTGCTGTTCATGGAGGCCTCCGACGACATCCTGGTCCGCCGCTACGAGAACAACCGGCGCAGTCACCCGCTACAGGGCAACCAGACCCTGGCCGAGGGCATCGCTGCCGAGCGCACGATGCTGGCCCCGGTGCGCGCGTCGGCGGACTTGGTCATCGACACTTCGACGCTGTCGGTGCACGGCCTGCGGGAGAGCATCGAACGGGCCTTCGGTGGCGAGACCGTCGCGCAGACCAGCGTCACCGTCGAATCGTTCGGCTTCAAGTACGGCCTGCCGATGGACTCCGACATGGTGATGGACGTCCGCTTCCTGCCGAACCCGCACTGGGTCGACGAGCTCCGGCCGCACACCGGTCAGCACGCGGCGGTCCGCGACTACGTCCTGAGCCAACCCGGTGCCACGGAGTTCCTGCAGACCTACCATCAGCTGCTGAAGCTCGTCGTGGACGGCTACAGCCGGGAAGGGAAGCGATATATGACCGTGGCCATCGGCTGCACCGGGGGCAAGCACCGCAGTGTCGCCATGGCCGAAGCGCTCGCGGGGCTGCTCGAGCACAACCAGCACCTGACGGTCCGCGTGCTGCACCGTGATCTGGGTCGCGAATGACCCGTATCGTCGCCCTGGGCGGTGGGCACGGTCTGTACGCGACGCTGTCGGCCGCGCGTCGACTCACCCACGACATCACCGCGGTGGTCACCGTCGCCGACGACGGCGGATCGTCGGGCCGGTTGCGCAGCGAGCTCGATATCGTGCCTCCGGGTGATCTGCGAATGGCATTGGCCGCCTTGGCTTCTGACAGCCCCCACGGCCGGCTGTGGGCCACCATCCTGCAGCACCGGTTCGGTGGCAGCGGCGCGCTGGCCGGGCATCCGATCGGCAATCTGATGCTGGCCGGGCTCAACGAGCTGCTGGCCGACCCGGTGGCCGCGCTCGACGAACTGGGCCGCATCCTCGGCGTCAAGGGCCGGGTGCTGCCGATGTGCCCGATCGCCCTGCAGATCGAAGCCGACGTATCGGGTCTGGACGGCGATCCACGGATGAGCCGGGTGATCCGCGGGCAGGTGGCGGTGGCGACCACCCCGGGCAAGGTGCGCCGGGTGCGGCTGCTGCCCGGCGATCCGCCCGCCACCCGGCAGGCGGTCGACGCCATCATGACCGCGGACCTGGTGGTGCTCGGGCCGGGGTCCTGGTTCACCAGTGTCATCCCGCACGTGCTGGTGCCGGAACTGGTCGCGGCGCTGCAGGCCACCCCCGCCAGCCGCGCGCTGGTGCTGAACCTGGCGGCCGAACCGGGGGAGACCGCCGGCTTCTCCGCGGAGCGCCATTTGCACGTTCTGGCTCAGCATGCGCCGGGCTTCGTCATCGACGAGATCGTCGTGGACGCGGCCCGTGTCCCGTCTGACCGGGAACGTGACCAACTCAGACGTACCGCAAGCCTGCTGGAAGCTTCAGTTCGGTTTGCCGACGTCTCCAGACCTGGTACACCTTTACATGACCCGGCGAAGCTGGCTGCAGCGCTTGACGGTGTGCGCACCCGGAACACGGTTCCTGCGCCATCTTCCCTCCCGCCGGCGGTGCAGGGACCTACTGGCAACGGACCGAGAGGTGACGACCCGTGGCGATGACGGCCGAGGTCAAGGACGAACTCAGCCGGTTGGCGGTCAATTCGGTGACTGCCCGCCGCGCGGAGGTGGCCTCGCTGTTGCGCTTCGCCGGGGGGCTGCACATCGTGTCGGGCCGGGTGGTCGTCGAGGCCGAAGTGGACCTGGGCATCATCGCCCGCCGGCTGCGCAAGGACATCTACGACCTGTACGGCTACAACGCCGTCGTGCACGTGCTCTCGGCCAGTGGCATCCGCAAGAGCACCCGGTATCTGGTGCGGGTCGCCAAGGACGGTGAGGCGCTGGCCCGCCAGACCGGCTTGCTGGACATGCGCGGCCGACCGGTGCGGGGGCTACCCGCGCAGGTGGTCGGCGGTAGCGTCGGCGACGCCGAGGCGGCCTGGCGCGGCGCGTTCCTCGCGCACGGCTCGCTCACCGAGCCGGGTCGGTCGTCGGCTCTCGAAGTCAGTTGTCCCGGACCGGAAGCCGCGCTGGCGTTGGTCGGTGCCGCACGCCGGCTCGGCGTCAGCGCCAAGGCCCGCGAGGTGCGGGGGACCGACCGCGTCGTGGTGCGCGACGGCGAGGCCATCGGTGCGCTGCTCACCCGGATGGGTGCCCAGGACACCCGGCTGACGTGGGAGGAACGGCGGATGCGCCGTGAGGTGCGCGCCACCGCCAACCGGCTGGCCAACTTCGACGACGCGAACCTGCGCCGTTCGGCCCGCGCCGCGGTGGCCGCCGCCGCCCGCGTGGAGCGGGCCTTGGAGATCCTGGCCGACACCGTGCCCGACCACCTGGCCGCCGCGGGACGGCTGCGGGTCGAACACCGTCAGGCGTCACTGGAGGAGCTGGGCCGCCTCGCCGACCCGCCGATGACCAAAGATGCTGTCGCCGGCCGTATTCGGCGGCTGCTGTCGATGGCCGACCGCAAGGCCAAGCAGGACGGCATCCCCGACACCGAGTCGGCGGTTACGCCCGACTTGCTGGAAGACGCTTAGCCACGTATTCCTTCAGTTCCTCGGAGAGGGCGTCAGCGGCCAGCAGTCGGGGCAGCAAGGCGGGCTCCAGCATTTTGGCGCGGAAGACGAGGCCGATCGTCACGTCATGATCGGGCCGGTCCTCGATCTCGACGGTGTCGCCGGCACGCACGGTCCCCGGTGAGATCACCCGCAGATAGGCGCCGGGTTTGCCGGCATTGGTGAACGTCTTGATCCAGCCGTCGATGTCGAGGAACTTCGCGAAGGTCCGGCACGGGGTGCGAGGCGCCGAGACCTCGAGCAGAAGTCCGTCGGTGCCGACTCGCCACCGGTCGCCGATGCGGGCATCGGTCACGTCGATGCCGGCGGTGGTGAAGTTCTCACCGAACATCCCGTCGGCCAGCGGGCGCGCCAGCAGCGTCTGCCACTCGTCGAGGTCCTCGCGGGCGTAGGCGTAGACGGCTTGGTCGTCACCGCCGTGCAACTTCTGATTGCCGATCGTGTCACCGACAAGGCCGCTGCCCAGCCCCTCGCGCATCGGACCTGGCGCACGCACCAGTACCGCCGCGGTGGTGCTGACCTTGTCGATGCCCGTCGGCTTCGGTGCCTTGGTGTCCGGATTCGTTCGGGCGCGGGCCGACAGATTGACCGACAAAACGCTTGCCATCACAACAGCGTAATGGCGGGGCATGATTCGAGCCGGGCGTGTGTTCGAACCGACTCAGCCACAATGCCGTTCTTCTATCATCGAACCGTTGACAGATTCACTGACACCCGCGCTGACCCGCGCGTCCTCACGGCTTGCGCGGCCAGGGACCCCGGCTGTCAGCATCGGAATCCACGTACTGGTGTTCGCGCTGTGGGTCACGTTGTTCCTGCTGGCGTTTGGCCGCGGCGGGGTGCTGGCCTGGTCGGTCGGCCTGGCCTACCTCGGCTACGACGCCGCACTTCAGGTGTTCACCGGGTGGCAGATCCGCACGCTCGGCCGTAGCGCGCCACCGGCCGACGTCGTCACGGACCGGCTGACGCTGGCCGTCATCGTCGCCGCGCACAACGAGGCCACCGTGCTTCCACACACCCTGGCGGCGCTGCTCAGCCAGACCGACCCACCCGACGAGATCCTCATCGCCGACGACGGATCGACCGACGCCACCGCTGAAATGCTGTGCAGGGATTACGGTTTCGCGGTTCCATCGGTGGGGCAGATACGTGTCGGCTCGACGGCGCTGCGCTGGCTGCGGTTGCCGCACGGGGGCAAATCAGCGGCCCTCAACGCCGCGCTGCTGCGCACCGACGCCGACATCATCCTCACCGTCGACGCCGATACCGTGCCGGACAGCGGCGCGATCAGCGCAGTGCGCCAAGCCTTTTCGCGTGAGCCCGAGCTGGTCGCGACCACCGGTGTCATCACCCCGCACTGCCCGCCCACCGCACTGGGGCGCGCGATGCAGTGGTTCCAGACCTACGAGTACATCCGCAACTTCCTGGGCCGGTATGCCTGGATGCGGGTGGGCTGCCTGCAACTGATCTCCGGGGCGTTCGCCGGTTTTCGCCGCGATGCGGTCACCGACGTCGGCGGATTCGACGACGCCTGCCTGGTCGAGGATTACGAGCTGGTGGCCCGCATGCGGCGGTTTGCCGGAGAACGCGGACTGGACTGGCGCTTTCGGGTGCTCGGTGACGCTCAGGCCCGCACCGAGGCGCCCGCGTCGGTGCCCGCCTTCCTTCGGCAGCGGCGCCGCTGGTTCGGCGGGTTCCTGCAGACCCACTGGTGGTATCGGGGCATGGTCGGTGATCCCCGGTTCGGCCGGCTCGGCACCGTCATGTTGCCGGTCAAGGCCATCGACACGGTGGCACCGCTCTACGGGCTGACCGCATTCGGGCTGCTGATCTACTTCCTGGCGACCCGGAACCTGACCGTGCTGGCGCCCGTGCTGGTGGTGATCGTCGGCAAGCTCGTCATCGACATGGCGTTCGGGGTGTGGGCGCTACGCCACTACCGCCGCTGGGTCGGTGATGCCGGCCGGGCCAGCCTGCCCGCCGCGGCCGCCGCGCTGGTGATCGAACCGGTGACGTTCACGCTCCTGCTGCACACCGGCGCGGTGCTGGGCTGGACGGCGTTCCTCGGCGGTGCGCACCGGTGGGGCCCGCAGCGCAGGGGCTAGCGTTTGAGTCATGGCTGAGGTCCTGCGCGTCGGTGCGGCGTTCCCGGATCCGCCGTTCAACTCTGCGCAGAACTCCGGCCTCGACGTCGAGCTGATGACCGCGATCGCCGAACAGCTCGGCGCCGAAGTTCGTTTCATCCACTACGAGGGCCGTGACTTCAACGGCATCTTCGACGCGCTGGACTCCGGCGACTTCGACTGCGTCGCATCGGGCACCACGATCACCGGATCCCGCGCGCTCAAAGCGGCGTTCTGCGATCCGTACCTGATCTCCGGCCAGGCGTTGGCCGTCGACACCACCCGGCTGCCCGAGGTCACCTCTATCGAGGACCTCGACGGCCTGACGATCGGCGTGCAACAGGGCAACACCAGCCAGCCGATCGCCAACCGGCTGCTGGCCGACGAGAAAGTGGCCCGGGTGCGGGTCTACGACTACGGCAGCATCCGCAGCGCCCTGCGCGACCTGACCACCGGCCGCTGCGACGCCTTCATGAAACTGGACCCGGTGCTGACCACCTTGGCCGAGGCGGTGCCCGGCGTCACCGTCGTGCAGCGCGGCATCACCACCGAGAAGATCGCGATCGCGGTGCCCACCACCGACACCGCGCTACTCGGCCGGATCAACGTCGCGCAGGCCGCTCTCGAGCAGGACGGGACGCTGCCCGCGATCCGGGAACGCTGGACCGGCTCGCCCCGCGCCGACCAGAGATCGGGTGACCTCTAGGCGGTCGCGCACGGCGGTGAGCAGGACACTAGGCTGGGCGCAAGTGTCAGAAGCAACTATGAGGAGACAAGGTGACCATCCGGGTTGGCGTTAACGGCTTCGGTCGAATCGGGCGCAACTTCTTCCGGGCTCTTGACGCGCAGAAGGCGCAGGGCAAGAACACCGATATCGAGATCATCGCGGTCAACGATCTGACCGATAACGCGTCTCTTGCGCATCTGTTGAAGTTCGACTCCATCTTGGGCCGGTTGCCCTACGAGGTGAGCCTCGAAGGCGAGGACACCATCGTCGTCGGCGACACCAAGATCAAGGCGCTGGAGGTCAAGGCCGGACCGGCCGACATCCCCTGGGGCGACCTGGGTGTCGACATCGTGGTGGAGTCCACCGGCATCTTCACCAAGCGCGAAAAGGCTCAGGGCCATCTGGATGCGGGGGCGAAGAAGGTGATCATCTCCGCGCCGGCCTCTGATGAGGACATCACCATCGTGCTGGGTGTCAACGACGACAAGTACGACGGCAGCCAGAACATCATCTCGAATGCGTCGTGCACCACGAACTGCCTGGGCCCGCTGGCCAAGGTGCTGAATGACGAGTTCGGCATCGTCAAGGGTTTGATGACCACCATCCACGCCTACACCCAGGACCAGAACCTGCAGGACGGCCCGCACAGCGACCTGCGTCGCGCTCGCGCCGCCGCCCTGAACATCGTGCCCACCTCGACCGGCGCGGCCAAGGCCATCGGCCTGGTGCTGCCGGAGTTGAAGGGCAAGCTCGACGGCTACGCGCTGCGGGTGCCGATCCCCACCGGCTCGGTGACCGACCTGACCGCCGAGCTGAGCAAGTCGGCCACCGCCGAGGAGATCAACGCCGCGATGAAGGCCGCCGCCGACGGCAAGCTCAAGGGCATCCTCAAGTATTACGACGCACCGATCGTCTCCAGCGACATCGTGACCGATCCGCACAGCTCGATCTTCGATAGCGGTTTGACCAAGGTCATCGACAACCAGGCCAAGGTCGTGTCCTGGTATGACAACGAGTGGGGCTACTCCAACCGTCTGGTGGACCTGGTCGCGCTGGTCGGCAAGTCCCTGTAGTAGCGATGGCCGTCAAGACACTGTCTGATCTGCTGGCCGAAGGTGTCGAGGGTCGGGGCGTTCTTGTGCGCTCGGATCTCAACGTCCCCCTCGACGGCGGGACCATCACTGATCCGGGGCGCATCCTGGCGTCGGTGCCGACGCTGAAGGCGCTGGCTGATGCCGGAGCCAAGGTCATCGTGACCGCGCACCTGGGCCGGCCCAAGGGTGGTCCGGAGCCGGAGTTCTCGCTGGCACCGGTGGCCGCCGCGCTGTCTGAGGCGCTGGGCCGTCACGTCCAGCTCGCCGGTGATGTGGTGGGTACCGATGCGCTGGCTCGTGCCGAGGGGTTGACCGACGGTGATGTGTTGCTGTTGGAGAACATCCGGTTCGATCCGCGGGAGACCAGCAAGGACGACGCCGAACGGGGCAAGCTGGCCGCGGCGTTGGTCGAATTGGTCGGCGACGACGGCGCTTTCGTCTCGGATGGTTTCGGTGTGGTGCACCGCAAGCAAGCCTCGGTGTACGACGTGGCCACGCTGCTGCCGCACTATGCGGGCACGCTGGTGGCCGCTGAGGTCAAGGTGCTCGAGCAGCTGACCAGCTCGACCGACCGCCCGTATGCGGTGGTGTTGGGCGGGTCGAAAGTGTCGGACAAGCTGGCCGTGATCGAGAACCTGGCCACCAAGGCCGACAGCATCATCATCGGCGGCGGCATGTGCTTCACCTTCCTTGCCGCGCAAGGAGTGTCGGTGGGTACCTCGCTGTGCCAGGTTGAGATGATCGAAACCTGCAAGGGGCTGTTGGAGACCTACGGGGATGTGATCCATCTGCCGGTGGACATCGTGGTCGCCGAGAAGTTCGCGGCCGACTCCACCCCGGAAACCGTTGCTGCTGATCGTATCCCGGACGGCACGATGGGCCTGGATATCGGCCCGGAGTCGGTGAAGCGGTTCACCACGCTGTTGTCGAATGCGCGCACGATCTTCTGGAACGGCCCGATGGGAGTGTTCGAGTTCCCGGCGTTCGCCGCGGGCACCAAGGGCGTAGCCGAAGCCATCATCGGCGCCACCGCCAAGGGCGCGTTCAGCGTGGTCGGCGGCGGCGACTCAGCAGCCGCAGTCCGCCAACTCGGCCTGCCCGAAGACGGTTTCTCCCACATTTCCACCGGCGGCGGCGCATCCCTGGAATACCTTGAGGGCAAAGAACTACCCGGCATCACCGTCCTGAACTAGAGGACCCTGAATTAGGAGTGCTGTGTCCCGTAAACCGCTGATCGCGGGCAACTGGAAGATGAACCTCAACCACTTCGAGGCCATCGCGCTCGTCCAGAAGATCGCGTTCTCGTTGCCCGACAAGTACTTCGACCATGTCGACGTCACGGTCATCCCGCCGTTCACCGACCTGCGCAGCGTGCAGACGCTCGTCGACGGCGACAAGCTGCGGCTGACCTACGGTGCGCAGGATGTCTCGCAGCACGATTCGGGTGCCTACACCGGTGACATCAGCGGCGCGTTCCTGGCCAAGCTGGGCTGCACGTTCGTCGTGGTCGGCCACTCCGAGCGCCGCACCTATCACCACGAGGACGACGCACTGGTCGCCGCGAAGGCCGCCGCCGCGCTGAAGCACGGGCTGACCCCGATCGTGTGCATCGGCGAACAGCTGGAGATCCGCGAGGCGGGCAACCACGTCCAGTTCTGCGTCGACTCGCTGCGCGGGTCGCTGGCCGGGCTGAGCGCCGAGCAGCTGGCCAACGTCGTGATCGCCTACGAGCCGGTGTGGGCGATCGGGACCGGCCGGGTGGCCAGCGCCGCCGACGCGCAGGAAGTGTGCGGCGCGATTCGCGCCGAGCTGGCCAATATCTCCTCGCAGCAGATCGCCGACGGGATCCGGGTGCTCTACGGCGGCTCGGTGAACGCCAAGAACGTCGGCGAGATCGTCGGGCAGAAGGATGTCGACGGAGCGCTGGTCGGCGGCGCGTCGCTGGACGGCGAGCAGTTCGCCACCCTGTCGGCGATCGCCGCAGGTGGGCCGCTGCCTTGATCTGCGTCTCAACCAGGTAGTCTGGGCGCCATGATTTTGACCCTGCAGATCATCCTGGTGGTCACCAGCGTGCTGGTGGTGTTGCTGGTGCTGCTGCACCGCGCCAAGGGTGGCGGCCTGTCGACGCTGTTCGGCGGCGGTGTGCAGTCCAGCCTGTCGGGGTCGACCGTGGTGGAGAAGAACCTCGACCGCCTCACGCTGTTCGTGACCGGTATCTGGGTGGTGTCCATCGTCGGTATGGCACTGCAGATCAAGTACAGCTGAGCCCTCAGGGCGTGAGAACGACCCGCTGACCGTTCTCCGGCTGCTGCCACACCTGTTCCACATTTTTGAGCGGGACCGCGCGTGCCTGCGTCCGCAGGGTGCCGTTCGCGATCGCGACCGCCAGCTGCGGCAGTTCTGCCACGATGTCGGCCACCGGCACCGAGCCGATACCGCTGCCCACGATCTGTAGCGGCATGGACCGCAGCGCTGCCGACGGGATGTCGGCGCTGAGGCTGGCCATCGAACCGATTTGAATCCAGGTCAGCGGCTGGCTTGAATCGTGGCGGCCGCGCGCGAGGCCGGCCATCAGCTCGGCGGCGGGCGGGCCCCAGATGTAGTCGATGACGATGTCAGCGCCGATCACCCGCTCGAGGTTCGTGCCGAGTTCGTCGAGCGCGATGACCTGGTCGGCGCCCAGCTCGGGCAGCGCGTCCAGTTGGCGGCGATCCCGCCCGACGCCGATCACCGTGCCTGCGCCCAGATGCTTGGCGGCCTGAATGGCCAGGCGCCCGGCGCTGCCGGTCGCACCGAGGACCACCACGGTCTGGCCGGGCTGCAGGGTGGTGCGGCGGCGCAGCGCTACCCACGACGACATGGCGGGGTTCATCGCCGCGGCGATCGCCACCGGGTCGGCGTCATCGGGCAGCACGACGCTGCGGCGCAGGTCGACGAGCGTCTGCTCGGCCATGGCGCCCAGGTCGGTGGCCACGACGAAGTAGCGCAGGGTGCCGTCCGGGGCGCGGCCCACCCCGTCGATACCGGGGACGAGCGGCAGCGCACCGGTGCTGGTGTAGTGCGTTCCGGCCGCGCGTGAGCGCACCAGCGGATGCAGGCCCGCGGCGATGACGTCGACGACGACTTCGCTGTCGGCGGTCGCAGTGGGCTGCGGGAAGTCTTGGTAGGCAGGTGGTTTGGCGAAGTCGGTGACAACTGCTGCGTACATCAGGTCTCCAAATATAGATGGTATTGCGAATTAAAATAGATGGTAATACGAACTAATGAGGTACGCTAAGGCCATGAACGACGAGCTGCTCGAAGACCTGGTGCGCACCTCGTTCGCGGTGATGGCGGTGCTCAACCGGGTCGCTGCCGAGAACGACCTGTCGCTGACGCAGCTGCGTGCGCTGGCGATCCTGCGTGACCGCGAGCCGACGATGGCCCAGCTGGCCGACTACCTGGGCTTGGAGCGGTCGTCGGTGAGCGGCTTGATGGATCGCGCCGTACGCCGCGGGCTGGCCCGCAAGACCGCCAGCCGCGAGGATGCCCGCTCGGTGCATGTCACCCTCACCGCGGAAGGGCAGCGCCAGAGCGCCGAGATTGCCGAGAAGGTGGCCGGGCTGCTGGCCCCGATGACCACCCGGCTCAGCGCGGCCGAGCAGAAGCGGTTGGGTGCGTTGTTGGCGGGGATGCTGGACCCGGCGCCGCCCGTCACCCGCCCGGATCGTCGTCATCGATGACCAACCGCTCCGGGTGGTGCACGTCGTTGACGCGCGGGGGACCCGTGCCGTTGCTCCAGGCGATCCGACCCTCCTCGGTGACGGTCGTCGTATACGTGCCGTCCGTCGCCATCGAATGGTCACAGCCGCAGGCGAAGTACAGATTGTCCGCGTCGGTCAGGCCGCCCTGGCTCCACGGCACGGCGTGATGCACCTCCGAGTGGTACCCGGGCTCAAAGCAGTTCGGTTTGGTGCAACCGCGATCGCGGGCGCAGCAGATGATCCGGTGGTCCGCTGTCGCAAGGCGTTTGGCACGGCCCAGGTATAGCGGCCGCTCCGAGTGGTCCTCGAACACCGCCAGATAGTGGATCGCCTCGCTCGCCATCCGGATCACGTCGCGCATGGGCAGGCGGCCCTTGCCGCCGGTGCGCGCCCACCCCGAGGCCTGCTCCAACTCGCCCAGCGTGGTGGTCACGATGACGGTGACGGGAAGGCCGCGATGCTGCCCGAGCGCGCCCGATTCGATCCCGGCTTTGAGCCCGAGCTTCACGCCGTCGTGGCAGCGCTGCTCAGGAGTTCGACGGTCTGGCTCCTCGGCGCCGTCGGGCATATGCCGGCCGGGCCCGGCCGCGGCCGTCACCGCCTCCACGTAAGCGCGGGATTCCGGGTCCAGCCATCCGGACAGCCGGCTCATCCCGTCGGGACCCTGCGGACCCAGCACGAGGCCCCGGCGGCGCGCCCTGTCCTCGTCGGTGAAGTTTCCGTCCGGATTCAGCCAGTCCGAGATCTGTGTGCCGATCGCGGTGACGAACTGCGAATCCTGTTCCCGGGCATGGTGAACCAACGCCCGCTCGGCAACCTCGCGGTCGGCGGGCGCCACCGCGGCGGGCAACTTGTCGAGCGTCTTACAGACCGCGGCGATATGGTCGTCGCCGACATCGCCCGCGTCGATGGCATCCGCCAGCGTCGGCAACTCGGGCGGCAACGACTCCCCAGTCAGCGATCGTCGCGGCCGGATGCGCGCCGCCACCGCGAACCGTCGCTTGACCTCTCCGGCGGTCAGCCGCAACCGGCCGGCAAGGACATCGCGCACCTTGGGTCCGGCGGCGATCTCGCCGAACATCCGGTACGACAGCCCTCGGTTGGCCCGGTTCTGGTGCTCCAGGCGTTCGGCGAGTTCGATGCGAAAGGCATTGCCGGCCAGGTCGGTACCGATCGCCCGCAGCCGGTCGTGGGCGGCGTCAATCAAATCGAGCTCACCACGGACCGCGTCATGCACCCCTTGGCAGGTGAGCGGTTCGCGGGCCATGCGCCCACGCTATCGAACAAACATTCGAATGAAAGCCTCGGAAGCCACGCCTGTGGATGAACCCGAGTCTGTGGAAAACCCACGCCCTGCGCCACCCACCGAGCACCCCGATACTTGAGGGATGGCTGAACTACCCGAATCCCTGGAACCGATCGGCGCGGTCACCCGCACGAAGGTTGGGCGGGAGGCCACCGAGCCGATGCGCGAGGACATCCGCCTGCTCGGGGCGATCCTCGGCGACACCGTGCGCGAACAGAACGGTGAGGAGGTGTTCGACCTCGTCGAGAAAGCTCGTGTCGAATCGTTCCGGGTGCGCAGGTCCGAAATCGACCGCTCCGAACTGGCAGAGTTGTTCGACGGCATCGACATCCACCAGGCGATCCCGGTGATCCGGGCCTTCAGCCATTTCGCGCTGCTGGCCAACGTCGCCGAGGACATCCACCGGGAACGCCGCCGGGCCGTCCACGTGGCCGCCGGCGAGCCGCCGCAGAACAGCACGCTGGCCGCCACCTACGAGAAGCTCGACGCCGCGAATCTGAAGGCGGGCACCGTCGCCGATGCACTGAGGGGGGCGCTGGTGTCGCCGGTGATCACCGCTCATCCGACGGAGACCCGCCGCCGCACCGTGTTCGACACCCAGCACCGCATCACCCAGCTCATGCGGGTGCGGCTGCACGGCCAGAACGAGACCGAGGACGGACAGCCGGTCGAGACCGAATTGCGCCGCCAGATCCTCACGCTGTGGCAGACCGCACTGATCCGCTTGTCCCGGTTGAAGATTCAGGACGAGATCGAGGTCGGGCTGCGGTACTACCCGGCGGCGTTCTTCGAGGTGATCCCGAAGGTCAACGCCGAAGTCCGCAACGCCCTGCGCAAACGGTGGCCCGACACCGAACTTCTGGCCGAGCCGATCCTGCGCCCGGGCTCGTGGATCGGCGGCGACCGCGACGGCAACCCCAACGTCACCGCCGACGTGGTGCGGCTGGCGACCGGGAGCGCCGCCTACACGGCGCTGGGGCACTACTTCGCCGAACTGACGCACCTGGAGCAGGAGCTGTCGATGTCGGCGCGGCTGGTGAAAACCACCGATGACCTGGAAGCGCTGGCCGGCTCGTGTAACGAGCCGGCTCGCCTCGACGAGCCCTACCGCCGGGCGCTGCGGGTGGCGCACGCACGACTGACCGCCACCGGTCAGGACATCCTGGACCGAACCCCGCCGCACACGCTCGATCTCGGCATGGACCCCTACCAGACCCCGGCCGAACTGCTGGCCGACCTCGACGTCATCGACGCCTCGCTGCGCGCCAACGGCAGTGCGCTGCTCGCCGATGACCGGCTGGCGCGGCTGCGAGATGCCGTGGACGTCTTCGGATTTCACCTGTCCGGCCTCGACATGCGGCAGAACTCAGAGATGCACGAGGAGGTGGTTGCCGAGCTGTTGTCGTGGGCCGGCGTGCACCCCGACTACGCGTCGTTGTCCGAGCCGGAACGCGTCGAGGTGCTGGCGGCGGAGCTGGCCACCAGGCGCCCGCTGGTGCGCGACGACTCCGATCTCTCGGAGCTGGCTCGCAAGGAACTCGATATCGTCTTCGCTGCGGCCCGCGCGGTCCGGGTGTTCGGGCCGGCGGCGGTGCCCAACTACATCATCTCGATGTGTCAGTCGGTATCCGACATGCTCGAAGCGGCGATCCTGCTCAAAGAAGCTGGGCTGCTGGATGTTTCGGGGGAAGAGGCCTACGCGCCCGTCGGAATCGTGCCGCTGTTCGAGACGATCGACGACCTGCAGCGCGGTTCCGCCATCCTGGAGTCGGTGCTGGATCTTCCGCTCTACCGCGCGATGGTGCATGCCCGCGGCGAGAGTCAGGAGGTCATGCTCGGGTATTCGGATTCCAACAAGGACGGCGGGTATCTGGCCGCCAACTGGGCGCTCTACCGGGCCGAATTGGATCTCGTGGAGTCGGCCCGCAAGACCGGTATCCGGCTGCGCCTGTTTCATGGCCGTGGCGGAACCGTCGGCCGCGGTGGCGGTCCGAGCTATGACGCGATTCTGGCGCAACCGCCGGGCGCGGTGAACGGATCGCTACGGCTGACCGAGCAGGGTGAGATCATCGCGGCGAAATATGCCGAACCTCGGATCGCTCACCGCAATCTGGAGACGCTGCTGGCGGCCACCCTGGAGTCGACGCTGCTCGATGTGGAGGGCCTCGGTGACGCCGCCGAGCCTGCCTATCAGGTGCTCGACGACCTCGCCGCCCGCGCACAGCGGGCGTACAGCGAATTGGTCCATGACACACCGGGTTTCGTCGAGTATTTCAAGGCGTCGACGCCGGTGAGCGAGATCGGCTCGCTCAATATCGGCAGCCGGCCGACGTCGCGTAAACCCACCACGTCGATCGCGGATCTGCGGGCCATCCCGTGGGTGCTGGCGTGGAGTCAGTCACGCGTGATGCTGCCCGGCTGGTACGGCACGGGCACCGCGTTCGAGGAGTGGATCGCCGAGGGCGACGGACGTTTGGAAATATTGCAGGACCTCTACGTGAAGTGGCCGTTTTTCGCCACCGTGCTGTCGAACATGGCGCAGGTGCTGGCGAAGTCCGACATGGGTTTGGCCGCACGCTATTCCGAGCTCGTCGACGACGAGGAGTTGCGGCATCGGGTCTTCGACAAGATCGTCGCCGAGCATGACCGCACCATCCGCATGCACAAGCTCATCACCGGTCAGGACGATCTGCTCGCCGACAACCCGGCGCTGGCCCGTTCGGTGTTCAACCGCTTCCCGTATTTGGAGCCGCTGAACCACCTGCAGGTTGAACTGCTGAGGCGCTTCCGGTCCGGCGACGAGGACGAGTTGGTGCAGCGCGGCATCCTGCTGACGATGAGCGGGCTGGCCTCGGCGCTACGCAATAGCGGCTAGTTGTACCAGCCGGGCCACGGCACGAAGACCGAGGGACGAGCGTAGGTGTTGGGCGTGACGACGATCTCGGTGTTGGGGTGTGCGCCAGACGAAGTGCCGCCCGAGGAGGTGTTGGTCGAGACGTCGGCGCTGGCCGGCCCGGCGAGCGTCAGTGCGCCTGCGAAGACCGCTGCGGCGACGGCCGGCGCGGCGAGGAATCCTGCGAGGCGGTTCTTGATCGTCATGACTATCAATCTGCCCCAGTGTCGATAGGCCGTCGATCGGGCAGTGGGTTGATTCTGTTGTCCCCCAATCGGTGGACAAGGGAACCGCGTACCGCGCGCTCACGTCGAAACCGTTATGACACAACCCGACTGCTCGTTGGAGAACACCGCTGAACTGATCGGCCCGCTGCCGTTGGTCGCCCCGCCCGTGCTCGCCGACTGGTCGGTCGCCGACCCCGACGACGGCTGGTGGTAGCTCTCAGAGGTGCACGGGCAGATGCTTGATCCCGTGCAACAGAGTGCTGTCGGTGGGCGTCGGGGCGCCGGCCAGCGACAGCTGCGGAAAACGCCTGAACAGTGCCTCGAGGCCGATCTGCAGTTCCAGACGTGCGAGCGGCGCGCCGAGGCAGACGTGGATCCCGCTGCTGAAACTCAGATGCTCACGGGCATTGAGCCGGGTGGCGTCGAATTCGGCGGGGCGCTCGAAGAGTGCCGGATCCCGATTGGCGCCGGCGATGAGGACGAAGAGAGTCTCGCCCGCGCCGAGGGTATTGCCGTCGAGCTGCACCGTCTCGGTGGTCACCCGCGCTCCCATCCGGATGACGGAGTCGTACCGCAGCGTCTCCTCGACGGCGTTCGGCCAGCCTTCGGGATGCGCCTGAAGGTCGGCCAGCTGCTCCGGGTGAGCCAGCAGCGCGACCACGGCGTTGCCGAATGCGTGTGTGGTGGTGAGGAATCCGGCGCCGAGCAGGAGGCCGGCGAACATCCTGACCTCCTCGTCGGTCAGCTCGCTGTCCTGCAGAACCGCTGACAGGATGCTGTCGTCGGCGCCGTCGCGCCGCAGCCGTTCGATGTGCGCGGCGATATAGCTGTCGAATTCCCGCAATGCCGTGGTGGCCGTGAGGAAGTCGGCCCAGGGCGGCACCGTCGTGCTCAGCAGTTTGGCGGCGGGGTCGGCGAACGCGTGCAGCTGGGGGATCTCCTCCTGGGGAACCCCCAGCATCTCGGCGATGACTTCGATCGGGACTCGGCTGGCGAACGTTGTGATCAGGTCGCAGTGCGTCTGGCCGTCGAGATCGTCGAGCGCGGCCTCGGTGATGTCCTCGATGCGCTGCCGGAGCCCGTCGATCGCACGCGGGGTGAAGGCCCGCGACACCAGGCGACGGAGCCGTGCGTGTTCGGGTGGGTCCACCACCAGCAGCGACGGCGGCTCCACCGGGTTCATGAAGTCCGGGTCGGTCTTTGCGGCCAACCACCGAACAAGACGGATCGGGGATCGGTCGTGGGGCTTGATCGTCCGGAACCTGTCATCCCGCAACACATCTCGGATGATGCGCGCATCCGCTGTGACCCACACATTCTTGGCGAATCCCGGCGATATTCGTCCACGGGCGCGGATTTGCTCAATGAGGAGATGGGCATCCTGCGGTCTGCGGTTGTCGATCACCAGCCGGGCGAACGGGTCACGACGGCGGGCCAGGAGCTTCAGTAACCCACGCGCAAGTCCGTATCCCAACAACCAGTGGGTCTTGGTCTTGATCTGCAGGTCCATGAGCCAACCGCTACCGGCCCACTCGACGCACCGCGTTGATCGCACCGCGCACCGCGGACTCGGTGGCGGCCAGTGGCGACAACACGGCCTCGCCGACCCCGACGATGCGTTCGACCCGCTCGACGATCCCTTCCATCCGCGCGACTACCGCATCCAGCCTGGGGGCCAATTCGTCGATCCGGCCCAGCGTGGAATTGAACACGCCCAGCGTTTCCTCGAAGTACTCGAGGGTGCCGTTCATGCCGCTCATCGTCTTGTTCAGATCGGTGAGCGCCTCGCTCATGCCGGTCAGGATGGTATCGAGCTGGTCGACGGTGACGTCGGCGTTGAGTGCGGCCTGAGCCAGGGTTTTGATCCGGTCGCGACCAGTGCGGGGTGGTGGCGGGGTGTCAACCATGGGCTCAGTCTTGCAGCTTGCTCGCCGCCTCGGTGTCGAGAAGCCAAACCGTGGCCTCGCGTCCTATCGCGCCGGCCGCGGGCACGTCGTCCGGGCTGGCGCCGCCGATGGCTTCGGCGACGGCGTCGGCTTTCGCCGCACCCGACACGACCAGCCACACCTCGCGCGAGCGGGTGACGGCGGGCAACGTCAGCGTGATCCGCCGGGGCGGCGGCTTGGGGGAGTCCTCGACGCCGACGACCAGACGCGTGGTCTCCGCGACGGCCGGGGTGTGCGGGAACAGCGAGTTGATATGGCCTTCGCCGCCCATTCCGAGCAGGTGCACATCGAACGACGGCACCAGCACGCCCTCGTAGGCCGCCGCGGCGGCGTCGAGGTCGTCGCCGAACTCGCCGTCGCTGGCCGCCATCGGGTGCACGTTGGCGGCGGGGATGTCGACGTGGTCGAGCAGCGCCTCGCGAGCCTGCTTGTCGTTGCGCTCGTCGTCGTCCGCGGGCACGAAGCGGTCGTCACCCCAGAAGATGTGCACCTTGGACCAGTCGATCGCCTCGTCGTGGGCGCCGACATGCTTGAGCAGGCCGATTCCCGTTCCGCCACCGGTCAATACGATGAACGCCTCACCGCGCGCGGCGATGGCCGACGTGATCGCTCCCACGAGCCGATCGCCGACGGCGGTCACCAGCGCTTCGGTGTCGGGGTAGGTCTCGATGATCCTGGTCATACGTACTGCACCTTGTCGATACCGGCCAGCGCCTCGTGATAGATCTCGTCGGCATCGAGCCGGCGCAGATCCTCGGCAAGGCATTCGCGGGTTTCCCTGCGCGGCAACGGGAGTAAAGCCTCGGGACGGTCGGTGCGGGTCAGGGTGGCGGTGATGCCCTCCTGTGGGCGGCTCAGCGTCACCGTCTCGGTCGGGCGCACCAGCTCGACCTTCAGGTCGCCGACGGCGCGCTTGACGGTGCCGTCGATGCGGCTGGCCAGCCAGCCAGCCAAGATATCCAGGGCCGGTTCGTCTTTCAGCCCGGAGATCAATGCCGACGTGATCGGCTCGTACGGCGGCTGATCGACGGCGGAGGCGAGCAGTGCCCGCCAATAGGTGATCCGGCTCCAGGCGAGGTCGGTGTCACCGTCGGTGTAGCCCTGCAGCCGGCTCTTGATCGACGCCAGCGGATCATCTGCCGCGGTCGCGTCGGTGATCCGTCGAATGGCCAACCGGCCCAACGGATCCTCGGCGGGAATTGCCGGGGCGGTACCCGGCCACCACGCCACCACCGGGGTGTCGGGCAGCAGGAACGGCAGCACCACGCTGTCGGCGTGGTTGGCCAGCGGTCCGGAGATCCGCAGCACCACGACCTCACCGGCGCCGGCATCGGCACCGACCCGCAGCTGGCCGTCCAGCCGTGCTTTGCTGGCCAGCCTGTCGTCGGGTACCACGACGATGATGCGGCAGGGATGTTCGCGGCTCGCCGACACCGCCGCCTCGATGGACGCCTCGACCAGATCTTGGGTGTCGGGCGCGATCACCAGCGTCAGCACCCGGCCCAGGGTGATCGCTCCGCCCTCTTCACGCAGCGAGGTGATCTTCTTGTTCAGGTCGTTGGTCGTGGTGTCGGGCAGATCGACAATCACTAGGGACGCCTCCATTCACGGCCGGACCGCTGCAGCATCTCGAACGCCGAATCCGGGCCCCAGGTGCCCGACTCGTACGGATCGGGCTTGCCGTGTGAAGCCCAGTAGTCCAGCACGGGATCGAGGATCTCCCAAGACAATTCGACCTCGGCGTTGACCGGGAACAACGACGGCTCGCCGAGCAGCACATCGAGGATCAGCCGCTCGTAGGCCTCCGGCGAATCCTCGGCGAACGCCGAGCCGTAGGAGAAGTCCATGTTGACGTCGCGGACTTCCATGGCGCTGCCGGGTACCTTCGAGCCGAACCGCAACGTGATGCCTTCGTCGGGCTGTACCCGGATCACCAAGGCGTTCTTGCCCAGCTCCTCGGTCATCGTCGCGTCGAACGGCAGATGCGGTGCCCGCTTGAACAGCAGTGCGATCTCGGTGACCCTGCGGCCCAACCGTTTTCCGGTCCGCAGATAGAACGGCACGCCGGCCCAGCGGCGGGTGTCGACCTCCAGGGTGATCGCCGCGAACGTCTCGGTGGTCGACGTCTTGGAGAAGCCCTCCTCGTCGAGCAGCCCGACGACCTTCTCGCCGCCCTGCCACCCCGCGGCGTACTGGCCGCGCGAGGACGTCAGGTCCAGCGGCTGCGCCACCGACGTGGCCGAGAGCACCTTGATCTTCTCGGCCGTGACCTCGTGCGGATGGAAGCTCACCGGCTCTTCCATCGCGGTCAGCGCGAGCAGCTGGATCAGGTGATTCTGGATGACGTCGCGCGCCGCGCCGATGCCGTCGTAATAACCGCCGCGGCCACCGAGGCCGATGTCCTCGGCCATCGTGATCTGCACGCTGTCGACGTAGTGGCTGTTCCAAATCGGTTCGAACAGCTCGTTGGCGAACCGCAGCGCCAGGATGTTCTGCACCGTCTCCTTGCCGAGGTAGTGGTCGATCCGGAAGACCGACTCCTCGGGGAACACGCTGTTGACGACCTTGTTGAGCTCGATCGCGCTCTGCAGATCGTGGCCGAACGGCTTCTCGATCACCACCCGGCTCCAGCGCCCGTCGCGCTGGCGGGCGAGCTCGGACTTCTTCAGCTCCTCGCAGACCACCGGGAACGCGTTCGGCGGAATCGACAGGTAGAACGCGTGATTGCCGCCGGTGCCGCGTTCGACGTCGAGCTTCTCCAGCGTCTCGGCCAGCCGGGTGAACGAGTCGGGGTCGTCAAACGTGCCCTGGACGAACCGGAACCCTTCGGCCAGCCGGTCCCACACCTCCTGGCGGAACGGGGTGCGGGCGTGCTGACACACCGCGTCATGGACGATATTGCCGAAATCCTCGTCCTTCCAGTCCCTTCGGGCGAACCCGACGAGCGAGAACGACGGGGGCAGCAGCCCGCGGTTGGCCAGGTCGTAGATCGCCGGCATCAGCTTCTTGCGCGCGAGGTCACCCGTGACACCGAAGATCACGACGGCGCACGGCCCGGGGATCCTCGGCATCCGCTTGTCGCGCTTGTCGCGCAACGGGTTGTGCCAAGTGTCCGGAGCGGGTGCTACCAGCCCGGGCACGGGACGGTCGACGGTCATTTGGCCGCGGCGTCGAGCTGTTCCTGGGTGGCGTCGAGCAGTTCCTGCCACGACTTCTCGAACTTGTCGACGCCCTCGTCCTCGAGCACGATGAAGACGTCCGTCAGGTCGATGCCGATGGCCTCGAGCTTGTCGAACACCTCCTGGGCGGCCGCGGCGGTGCCGGTGATGGTGTCGCCGGTGACGACGCCGTGGTCGGCCACCGCGTCAATCGTCTTCTCCGGCATGGTGTTCACCGTGTTCGGTGCGACCAGCTCGGTGACGTAGAGGGTGTCGGAATAGTCGGGATTCTTGACGCCGGTGGAGGCCCACAACGGCCGCTGCACCCGGGCGCCGGCGCCGACCAGCGCGTTGAACCGGTCGCCGCCGACGAACACCTCTTCGTAGGCCGCGTAAGCCAGCCGGGCGTTGGCGACGCCGGCCTGCCCGCGCAGTGCCAGCGCCTCGTCGGACCCGATCGCCTCCAGGCGCTTGTCGATCTCGGTGTCCACCCGGGACACGAAAAACGAAGCGACCGAATGGATCTTGGACAGATCGTGACCGGCCTGCTGGGCCGCTTCGAGCCCGGCGAGGTAGGCGTCCATGACCGCGCGGTGGCGCTCGACCGAGAAGATGAGCGTCACGTTCACCGAGATGCCTTCGGCCAGAACCGCGGTGATCGCGGGCAGGCCCGCCTTGGTGGCGGGGATCTTGATCAGCAGGTTGGGCCGGTCGACGATCTTCCACAGCTCGATGGCCTGCAGCACGGTCTTGTCGGTGTCGTGGGCCAGTCGGGGATCGACCTCGATCGAGACCCGTCCGTCGACACCGTCAGAGGCCTCCCACTGCGGCCGCAACACGTCGCACGCCTCGCGGACGTCGTCGGTGGTGACGGTGCGGATCGTGGCGTCGACGTCGGCGCCACGCTCGGCGAGCTCGGAAACCTGTGCGTCGTAAGCATCTCCGTGGGAGAGTGCGGCCTGGAAGATCGACGGGTTGGTGGTCACGCCCACCACGCTGACGGTGTCGATCAGCTCCTGCAGGTTGCCCGTCTTCAGCCGGGTGCGGGACAGATCATCGAGCCAGACGGACACACCGGCGGCGGACAGTGCCGCGAGGTTGGGATTCTGCGCCATAACGGTTGCCTCTCGTTGTTAGGTCGGAAATCAGTTGTCGATTGCGCGTTCCGCGGCCGCGGCGACGGCCTCGGGGGTGAACCCGAACTCGCGGAACAGGGTCTTGTCGTCGGCGGACTCGCCGTAGTGCTCGATCGAGACGATTTCGCCGGTGTCGCCGACGATCTTGTACCAGCTCTGCGCCACACCGGCTTCCACCGCGACGCGGGCCGACACGTCCGGCGGCAGCACGCTGTCGCGATACTCCTGCGGCTGCGCCTCGAACCACTCGACACACGGCATCGATACCACGTATGCGCGGATGTCCTTGGCCGCCAACAGCTTCTGGGCCTCGACGGCCAGCTGCAGTTCGGAGCCGGTGCCGATGATGATGACGTCGGCGTCGTCGGCCGGGTTACCGCCGCCGAGCACATAGCCACCCTTGGCCACGCCCTCGGAGCTGGTGCCCTCCAGCACCGGAACGCCCTGGCGGGTCAGGATGAAACCGACCGGGCCGCTGGTGTTTCCGCGGGCGATGATGCTGCGCCAGGCGTAGGCCGTCTCGTTCGGGTCGCCCGGTCTGACCACGGCCAGCCGGGGGATCGCCCGCAGCGCGGCCAAGTGCTCGATCGGCTGGTGGGTCGGGCCGTCCTCGCCGAGGCCGATCGAGTCGTGGGTCCAGATGTAGATCGGGTCGATGTCCATCAGCGACGCCAGCCGCACCGCGGGCCGCATGTAGTCGGAGAACTGCAGGAAGGTTCCGCCGAAGGCGCGGGTCGGGCCGTGCAGCACGATGCCCGACAGGATCGAGCCCATCGCGTGCTCGCGGATACCGAAGTGCAGCACTCGGCCGTACCAGTCGGCGGTGTAGTCCTCCGTCGAAATTGACGGCGGGCCAAAGGATTTCACACCGTTGATGGTGGTGTTGTTGCTGCCTGCCAGGTCGGCCGAGCCGCCCCACAGCTCGGGCAGCTTGGGGGCGACGTCGTTGAGCACCTTGCCGAACGCGGCGCGGGTGGCCAGCGGCTTGGAACCCGGCTCCCAGTAGGTGATGTCGGCGTCCCAGCCGTCCGGTAGTTCCTGGGCCAGCAGCCGGTCCAGCAGCGCCTTGCGCTCGGGTTCGCGCTGGGCCCACGCGTCGAACTCGCCCTGCCACTTCTCGTGGGCCTCTTGGCCGCGGGCGACGAGCTTGCGGGTGTGCTCGATGACCTCGTCGCTGACGTCGAACTTCTTCTCGGGGTCGAAGCCGAGAACCTTCTTGGTGGCGGCCACCTCGTCATCGCCGAGCGCGGACCCGTGCACCCCGCCGGTGTTCATCTTGGTGGGTGCCGGATAGCCGATGATCGTGCGCACCGCGATGAACGACGGCTTGTCGGTGACCTTCTTGGCTTCTTCGATCGCCTTCTGGATGCCGACGACGTTCTCGCCGCCCTCGACGACCTGCACGTGCCAGCCGTACGCCTCGTAGCG
Organism: Mycobacterium sp. BK086; assembly: GCA_004362315.1. Classification (GTDB taxonomy): domain Bacteria; phylum Actinomycetota; class Actinomycetes; order Mycobacteriales; family Mycobacteriaceae; genus Mycobacterium. The sequence continues at coordinate 283,624 of SNWL01000003.1, read as the reverse complement.
GGCCGGGGTGTCCTCGGTGAACGCGATGTTGGTGTTGTGCTCGATCGAGATTTCGTTGTTGTCCCAGAACACGATCAGGTTGCCCAGCTGCTGGGTGCCCGCGATCGAGGAGGCCTCGCTGGTCACGCCCTCTTCCATGTCACCGTCGGAGGCGATCACGTAGATGTGGTGGTCGAACGGGCTGGTGCCCTCGGGGGCGTCGGGATCGAACAGGCCGCGCTCGTAGCGCGCCGCCATCGCCATCCCGACCGCGGAGGCCAGGCCCTGGCCCAGCGGGCCGGTGGTGATCTCCACGCCCTTGGTGTGCCGGAACTCCGGGTGGCCCGGGGTCTTCGAGCCCCAGGTGCGCAGCGACTCGATATCGGAGAGCTCCAGGCCGAACCCGCCCAAGTACAGCTGCAAGTACAGGGTCAGGCTGCTGTGCCCGCAGGACAGGACGAACCGGTCGCGGCCCAGCCAATGGGTGTCGCTGGGATCGTGCCGCATCACTCGCTGGAACAGCGTGTAGGCCAGGGGAGCCAGGCTCATCGCGGTACCCGGATGCCCGTTGCCGACCTTCTGCACCGCGTCGGCGGCCAACACGCGCGCCGTGTCGACGGCCCGCGAATCGACCTCCGTCCAATCCTCGGGATGGTGCGGCTGGGTCAGCGCGGCGATCTCTTCGACAGTGGTCACTAACTCGCTCCTGGCATCGTCAAAGGGGCTGGCAAGCTGGGGTGGTCCTCTTCACCCTAATGCCGGTGGGTCCCTTGCTGCATAGTGCTGCTACCAGCGTTACCCGCCGGTGAAGCTCTACACCCGGAACTGTGTCATCACGATGTAATCGCCGTGAATCGACCCTTCAGTTCTGAAACTCGAACCGGGCCGTCTACCATCCTCTGTAGTAGATCGTCGGCAGGTCTGTCAGGAGTCGGTTGCGTGAGAGTTCGTGAGGTGCACCTCGTTGACGGGGCGCCTATCCGATTCCGCGATCGGCTTCTGGGCTACGTCGCCCTGACCAAGCCGCGCGTCATCGAGCTGTTGCTCGTCACCACCATCCCGGCCATGTTGCTGGCCGGCCGCGGCACCGTCGACCTCCCACTGATCTTCAACACTCTGTTCGGCGGCCTGTTGGCCGCGGCGGGCGCGAACACGCTGAACTGCGTGGCGGACGCCGACATCGACAAGGTGATGAAGCGCACGGAGCGACGACCGCTGGCTCGGGCCACCGTGCCCCGCAGCCACGCGCTGGTCTTCGGGCTGGCGCTGTCGGTCGGATCGTTCTTCTGGCTGTGGTGGACGACGAACCTGCTGTCGGCACATCTGGCCGCCGCCACCATCGCGTTCTACGTGCTGGTCTACACCCTGCTGCTCAAGCGGCGCACCTCGCAGAACGTGGTGTGGGGCGGCGCGGCCGGCTGCATGCCGGTGATGATCGGCTGGTCGGCCGTCACCGACACGATCGGCTGGCAGGCGCTGGTGATGTTCGCCATCATCTTCTTCTGGACGCCGCCGCACACCTGGGCACTGGCCATGAAGTACAAGGACGACTACGCAGCCGCCGGTGTGCCGATGCTGCCGGTGGTCGCCACCGAGCTGCAGGTCACCAGGCAGATCCTGATCTACACCTGGCTCACCGTGCTGGCCACGCTCGCGCTGGTCCCCGCTGCCGGCTGGCTGTACGGCTCGGTGGCCGCGCTGGCCGGGGCCTGGTTCCTGGTGATGGCCCACACGCTGCACGCGGGCGTGCGCCGCGGCAACCCGGTCAAGCCGCTGCGGTTGTTCCTGCACTCGAACAACTACCTGGCCGTCGTGTTCGTCGCGCTGGCTGTCGATTCGGTGCTGGCGCTGCCGACCCTGCTCTAGGGCAGCAGCACGATCGAGCCGGTGGTCTTGCGGCCCTGCAGATCGGTGTGCGCCCGGGCGGCTTCCGCCAGCGGGTAGTGCCCGCCGACGGTGATCGTGATCGAACCGTCTGAGATCGCATCCAGCAATTCACCGGCTCGCCAAGCGAATTCGTCGGGCGTGCGGGTGAAGTGCGCGAGGTTCGGGCGGGTCAGGAACACCGATCCGGCGGCGTTGAGCCGCTGTGGGTCCACCGGGGGGACGGGCCCGCTGGAGGCGCCGAACAGGGCCAGCGTGCCCCGAATCGCCAGGCTGGCCAGGCTCGCGTCGAATGTGGTCTTGCCCACCCCGTCGTACACCGCGGCGACGCCATGGCCGTTGGTGAGCTCACGGATCGTGGCGGCGAAATCGGCCGGGTCCTCGGGATAGTCGAGCACCTCGATCGCCCCGGCCTGCCGCGACAACTCGGCCTTCTCCGGGCCGGACGCCGTGGTGATCACCCGCGCGCCCAGGCTGGTCGCCCACTGGGTCAGGATCAGCCCGACGCCGCCGGCACCGGCATGCACGAGCACGAAATCGCGGGCCTGCACCGGATACACCGACTTGATCAGGTAGTGCGCGGTCATGCCCTTGAGCAGTGCCGAGGCGACCGCGTCCGACGGGACATTGTCGGGTACGTAAGCGATGAAATCGGCTGGCGCCGTGCAGAATTCGGCGTACGCGCCGGAAGCCTGGGCGGTGACCACCCGATCGCCGGGCTTGATCGCGGCGACATCGGAGCCGACGGCGGCGACCGTCCCGCAGACCTCGGTGCCCAGCACGAAGGGCAGGTCTCGCGGGTAGAGGCCGGACCTGAAGTAGGTGTCGATGTAGTTGACGCCGATCGCGTCCGCCTCGATGAGCACCTCGCCCGCACCTGGCTCGGGCTTCGGCTTCTCGACGTAGTTCAGGACCTCGGGGCCGCCCGTCTCGGCGACTTCGATTGCGTGCATGTCACTATCATCCCCGGTGTGAGCCGACCCTCGAATCTGGCACGTCCCGACGTCTTCCACCCGAGCATCGTGCTGGCCGGCTGCCCGCGGCTGGTCTCCGGTGACGGCGACGACGACGGCCTGGTCGGGGCGCTGCGTGCACGCGGCTTGCACGCCCGCTGGCTGTCCTGGGACGATCCCGCGACCGAGACCGCAGATCTGGTGATCCTGCGCGCGGCATGGGATTACGCCGAACGCCGCGACGAATTCCTGGCCTGGACGACCCGGGTGCGCAATCTGCTGAACGCGCCCGAGGTGGTCGCGTGGAACAGTGACAAGCACTACCTGCAGGACCTGGCCGACGCGGGCGTGCCGAGCCTGCCGTCGTACTTTTTCGAGCCGGGCGACAAGGTGAAACTGCCCAAGGGTGAGATCGTCGTCAAGCCCGCGATCGGCGCCGGCTCGATCGACACCGGCCGCTTTGTCGACCATGCCGCCGCTCGCGCCCATGTCGCGGCCCTGCAGGACTCCGGGCGCACGGCACTGGTGCAGCCCTACGACGCGCGCGTCGAGCAGGGGGAGACCGCGCTGGTGTTCCTCGGCGGCAAGCAGTCGCACGCCTTCACCAAGGGCCCGATGCTGCCGCCCGAAGGCGAGGACACGCTGCTCGACGAGTCGGGCACGTACGTCACCGAGACGCTCGCCTCGGCCGATCCCGACGTCGCGATGTGGGAGGTCGGGGCCGCCGCGCTGGCGGCCGCGGGCAGCCACCTGGGCATCGCCACGTCCGAATTGCTCTATGCCCGGGTCGATCTCATCGGCGGCCCGGACAATCCGCTGCTCCTCGAGCTCGAGGTGATCGAGCCTGGGCTCGGCTGGTTGCAGCTCGACGAGACGACCCGAGCGCTGCAGCAGCGCGCGTTCGCCCTCGAGGTCGAATCAGCTCTCGAGCGTCTTGGGCTCGGTCCGCTGTCGCATCGACGCCCATAGCGCGGCGGTGCCGGCGGTGGCTGCCGCCGCGCCCGCGACGTGCAACGCGACCAGTGCGGCCGGTACGCCGGTGAAGAACTGCACCGCACCGATCAACCCCTGGGCCACGACCAGCGCGACCAGAACTGCCAGCCGTCGCATGATGAGCCGTGGGGCGTACACCGCCTGCAGGCCGGCGGCCAGCCCGACCAGCAGCGCCAGGTAGGCGATCAGCAGCGTCGAGTGCATGTGCACCAGCGTGAGGATCTCCACCTCCAGCCGCGGCACCGTGCGCTGCGGGCTCTTGTCGCCGGCATGCGGTCCCGCCGCGGTCACCAGCGTGCCGGTCACCAATGTGGCGGTCAGCGTCAGCGCGCCGAGCAGGGTCAGATGCCGCAGCGGCTTGGGCACCAGCACAGTGGGGATGCCGTCGTCGGGCTCGCCGATCTTGACGTAGAGCAGGGTGGCCAGCCACACCATGCCCATCGAGACCAGCAGGTGGATCGCGACGGTCCACCAGGCCAGGCCGGTCAGCACGGTGATGCCGCCCAGTACCGCCTGCAGCACCGTCGAAGCAGGCATGAGCCAGGCGTAGACCAGAACCTCGCGGCGGCGCCGGGCGCGGGTCACGGCCAGGACGGCCAGGGCCGCGGTGATGACGACGAGGAAGGTGATCATCCGGTTGCCGAACTCGACGGCCTGATGGATGCCGGGCACTTCGGCGTGCGGGACGGGAACGAAGCTGCCGGGGAAGCACTGCGGCCACGTCGGGCAGCCCAGCCCCGATGCCGTCACCCGGACGATCGCGCCGGTGACGGCGATACCGCCCTGAGTGAGGATGACCGCGGCGGCGATGATGCGCTGGACGCGCAGGCTCGGCAGTGGCAGCAGGTCCACCAGCCGCAGGAAAAACCGCACGGGCTGATCGTAGAGGACGATTAACTACGGGCTGTAGTAGGGGAGTGCGGCGCGACGAAGGGAACCAGTACCTCGTCGACGAGACGTACGACGAGATCGTCGTCGATCGGGTCGCCGGTGATCAGCAGCCGATGCCACAGCACGCTCTGGCCCAGTTCGCGGGCAATGTCCACCGGAACGTCGGCGCGAACGTCACCGCGCGCGACCCCGCGGGCCAGCAATGCCGCCATCTCGTCCTTGCGCCACCCGATGACCCCGTCGCGGAACGCGCCGGCCAGCTCGTCGTCGTGTGCCATCGCGGCGACGATCGCGCGCATCGCGGTGGCCGCCCGGCCGGTGAACAGCGCCGCCCAGCCGCGCAGGATGGCGAGCATGTCGGTGCGGTAGCTGCCGGTGTCGTCGTGCGGGATCGCCGTCGTCGCCGTCTGCAGCAGGGTGGCCCGCAGCAGTGCGGAGCGGTCCGGCCAGCGCCGGTACAGCACCGGCTTACTGGTGCCCGCGGCCGTCGCCACCGCCTCCATTGTCACCGCGCTCGCGCCGCCGGCGACCAGCAATTCCCACACCGCGGCGTGGATCGCCGCCTCGAGCTCAGCACCGCGTCGGCGTGCCATTACTCCTCCATAAGAAACGCTTGCGTATCTAATCGAGTGAGCATACATTCCTGAACATGGTCACGCTGACACCTGCCGCACGCCCGGTCGTCTATCCACTGCGGACCGTTGACACCGCGACGGTCGGATACGCCCACGCGCCGCACCACCGGCGCCGGGCGACGATCGTGCATCGCCCGCTCGCCGGTGTCACCCCGGCGATGCTGCTGGACTGGTTCACGAACCTGGGCGGGACGATGAGCTACGGCGGCGCTGTCATGGACCGCTATCTCGCGTGGCATCCGTTGGATCACATCCGCTGGGAACTGGCCCGCCCCGCACCGGGCGGCGGTGCCGCGGAAGGCGCGCGATTCCGCATCGTCGAGCGGTTCGGCGGACGCCCGGAGTATCACGTCGACGTCGTCGACCGGGTCGAAAAACTCGACGCCACCGGCATCCGTCTGGTGCAGCGGCTGGCCGGCGCGGTGATCTTCCAGCTCGAACACACCTGGTCACCGGGCCCCGACGGTGCGCACTACGTCAGCGTGATGGACCTGGGTGCTCGCAGTCCGCTACTGGCTCCGGTGAACCGGGTGCTGGCCCGCCGATTCGGAGACGACATGCTGCGGGCCTGGGTGCGGCACAACATCGAGGAGGTCGGCCAGCTCGAGCACCTGCTGCCCGGGCTTGAGGCCTAGGTGAAGCGGAACCAGCGCAGCGCGCCCAGCGCCGACACCGCACCCCACACCGCCAGTACCGCGATGCCGAACCAGTCCACCGACAGTGACATGGCCTGCGTCAGCGTCTCGGTGAGGGCCCCGGACGGGGTCAGCCGGGCCACCCATGCGACCCCGCGCGGGATCGCGTCGGTCTCCAGCGTCAGCGCGCCCAGTCCGGCGAAGACGAACCACAGCAGGTTCGCCACGGCCAGCACGATCTCGGCGCGCAGCGTTCCGCCGAGCAGCAGGCCCATCGCCGCGAAGCCTGCCGTACCCAGTGCGATCACCACCGCGCCGAGCAGCAATCCGGCCGGATGCGGTCGCCAGCCCAGCGCCAGGCCGATGCCACCGAGCAGCAGCGCCTGCAGAAACACCACGGTCACCACGGCCAGCGATTTGCCCGCGATGATGCCCCACACCGGAAGTGCGGTGGCGCCCAAGCGTTTCAGTGCCCCGTAGCGCCGGTCGAATGCCACCGCGATGGCCTGGCCGGTGAACGCGGTGGAGATGACCGCCAGCGCCATGATGGCCGGAACGAAGACCGCGACGCGCTGTGGACCGAAGGAGCCCAGCGGCAACAGGGTGAGCCCGATCAACAGGGTGATCGGGATGAACATCGTCAGCAGCAGCTGTTCGCCGTTGCGCAGCAACAGTTTCAGTTCCAGGCCGTACTGGGCGGCCAGCATCCGCTGCACCGTGCTCGGCCGCGGATCGGGGGAGAAGGTGCCCGGCGGGAACAGCTGAGTCATGGCCGCAACTCCCTACCGGTCAGCTCCAGGAACACGTCTTCGAGGCTGCGCTGTTCCACCCGCACGTCGGTGGCCAGCACATTGAGCCGCGCGCACCACGCCGTCACCGTCGCCAGCACCTGCGGATCGATCTGGCCCTCGACCAGATATTCGCCCGGCGAATGTTCGCGTGCCACATAGCCTTCCGGCAGCGCGGCGATCAACAGCGACAGGTCGAGCTGGCGCGGCGCGGTGAACCGCAGCTGGCCTTCGGCGCCGTTGTGCATCAGTTCGGCGGGCGTTCCCGCCGCGACGGCCGAGCCGTGGTCGATGATCACGATGCGGTCGGCCAGCTCCTCGGCCTCCTTGAGCTGATGGGTGGTCAGCACCACCGTCACACCGTCACGGCGTAGCGCGTCGATGAGCTCCCACACCACCAGCCGCGCGTGCGCGTCCATGCCCGCGGTCGGCTCGTCGAGGAAGACCAGCTCGGGGCGCCCGACCAGGGCGCACGCCAGCGCCAGGCGCTGCTGCTGGCCACCGGATAGCCGCCGATAGGTGGTGCGGGCGGCATCGGTGAGCCCCAGCGTGTCCAGCAGCCACGCCGGATCGAGGGGATTGGCGGCGTACGAGGCCACCAGCTTGAGCATCTCGCCTGCGCGGGCGGCCGGATACCCGCCGCCGCCCTGCAGCATGACTCCGATCCGCTCGCGCACCCGCGCGTTGTCGGCCACCGGGTCCAGGCCGAGCACCTCGATCGTGCCCTCGTCCGGCCGGACGAACCCCTCGCACATCTCGACCGTGGTCGTCTTGCCCGCCCCGTTGGGGCCCAGCAGCGCCAGCACCTCGGCGGCGTGCACCTCGAGGTCGAGGCTCGACACGGCCGTCGTCGTGCCATAGCGCTTGGACACCCCGCGCAGTCGCACGGGGATTTGGTGGCCGGAACTCACGGGGACTCAGCGTATGCGTCGGGCGCCGGACGTGGCGTCGGAGGCTCGTCCGGGTCGGGTTCCTGGCCGCTGAACGTCTCGCTGGTGCCGGGCACCTTGCGCCACGGCAAGTGGTTGAACGTCACCGCGATCAGCAGCAGCACGATCACCGCGCTGGCCAGGGTGGCGTCGAGAATCTGGAACAGCGCGAACCGGTCGCCGTTGGCGGTCGGCCCGAAGATCCCGACGACGAGCGTCACCGCGATGGTCGCGATCCGGAAGCCGGGGCGGGTGGCCCACGCGGCCAGCGGGATGATCGCCCACAGCAGGTACCAGGGCTGCACGACGGGGAACAACAGCACGGTCGCACCCAGTGCCACACCGAGCCCGCCCACCGGGTGCAGGCGGCCCCGGAACACCGCCAGCAACAGCCAGGTGACCGTGATCATGATGATCAGCACGCCCATGGCGCGGGTCAGGGACAGCACGGCGGTGGTGTGGTCGCCCAGCCCGAGCAGGATGCCCACCTGGCCGGTGCCCAGCGCCACCAGCGTCGGCGGCGACATCCAACTGCGCACCACGTTGGCGGTGCCGAGCGTGAAGACCCAGCCGAAGCCCAGCCCGCTGGCCCAGCCGATAACGGCCATCACCACCAGCGACAGCGCCGTCATCAGCGTGGTCGCTCCGATGAACGCCTTGAACGACGTGCCCCAGCGATGCGCGAGCGCCATGCCCACGAAGCCCAGCGCCAACAGACCCGGCAGTTTGACCTGCGAGGACAACGCGATCAGGACCGCGCCCACGAGCAGCATGGCCAGCGGTTTCCAGGCGATCCACTGGTCTCGTCCATGTGGCCAGTGCAGCGGTCGCGGGACCAGGGAACCCGCCGCGTCGACGCCGCGCAGGGCGAACTCCGTGCCGGTCAGCATCAGGCCCAGCATCAGCGCCTCGTTGTGGATACCGGCCACCAGGTGCATCAGGAGCAGGGGATTGGCCGCACCGAGCCACAGGGCACTGACCTCGGCGACCCCGCAGCGGCGGGCCAGCCGCGGCACCGCCCACACGATCATTCCGACCCCGAGCAGCACCACGACTCGGTGACTCAGCACGGCGGCGACGATGTCCTCCCCGGTCAGCGCGGAGATGCCACGGCCGATCCAGAGGAACAGCGGCCCGTAGGGTGCCGGCGTCTCGCGCCACAGGCTGGGCACCGAGAGCGTGAAGACATGGTCCAGACCGAGACCGGGGGCGGGTCCGACCTTGTAGGGATCGAGGCCGTTGCGGGCTATCTGGCTTTGCGCCAGATAGGAGTAGACGTCCTTGCTGTACATCGGCGGCGCGATCAGCAGCGGCACGACCCACAGCAGCAGGGTGTGATCAAGCTGACTCCGCGACATCCGGCGGCTGCCGAGGGCGAAACGGCCCAGCATCAGCCATGCCAGCGCCATCATCACCGCGCCGGTCGTGGTCATCGTCAGGGACACGGTCTGGATGCGCGACGGCAGGTTCAGCAGCCGCACGCCGAAGGTGGGGTCCTGCACGACGGGGCGGGCGCCTGCGCCCAGCGCACCTATCGCCATCAGCACTGTTCCGGTCGCGCCGAACATCCGGGTGCGCTGCATCGCGCGCTGTTCGGCGGCGTTGAGCGGCGAACCCACCGTGCGTTCATCGCCGTGCAAGCGGGCGATTGACGAACTCAACGAGTGTTGGCGGGCTGCCACCACAGCACTCTAACTGCCGGGCCTTTTACGCTCGTGGCTGCTAAGGGTGCCCTTGCTAGACCTGTTCGGGGAATTGCGTAACACTGGTGTTGTGAAAATCCCGCATGACGGTCAGACCCGGGGTGCCATCGTGCAACTCCTGGTCGAGTCGGGATCGATCACCGCCGCCGAGATCGGCCGCCGACTCGAATTGTCCGCCGCCGGCGTGCGCCGGCACCTGGATGCTCTCATCGAGGCCGGCGACGCCGAGGCCAACGCCGCGGCGGCATGGCAGCAGGCCGGCCGGGGCAGGCCCGCCAAGCGTTACCGGCTCACCTCCGCCGGGCGCGCCAAACTCGAGCACACCTACGACGACCTGGCCTCGGCCGCGATTCGCCAGCTGCGTGAGATCGGCGGCGAGGAAGCGGTGGAAACGTTCGCCCGGCGCCGCATCGACGCGATCCTGGCGGGAGTAAAGCCAGGTCCCGACGGCGTTGAATCCACTGCTGAGCGGGTAGCCGATGCGTTGACGAGGGCCGGTTATGCGGCGACGACGACGCGGGTGGGCGGTCCTCTTCAGGGCATCGAGATCTGCCAGCACCACTGCCCGGTTTCGCATGTCGCCGAGGAGTTTCCGGAGCTCTGCGAGGCCGAACGACAGGCCATGTCGGAGGTGCTCGGCACCCACGTCCAGCGCCTGGCGACCATCGCCAACGGCGACTGCGCCTGCACCACCCACGTGCCGCTCACCACGGCACACCGCTAGACCAGAACCACTTCGGTGCTCAGCCCGCACCGAAGCCGCCACGATCGATTGAGGAGCGTCGCCATGACACTCACACCGGAAGCCACCCCGGCGCAGCCGCTGACCCAGGAGGAAACCATTGCCTCCCTGGGCAATTACGGCTACGGCTGGTCGGACTCCGACGTTGCGGGTGCCAGCGCGCAGCGGGGGCTGTCCGAGGCCGTGGTGCGCGACATCTCGAGCAAGAAGAGCGAGCCGGAGTGGATGCTCGACATCCGGCTGAAGGCGCTGCGCACGTTCGACAAGAAGCCGATGCCGAACTGGGGATCGAACCTCGAGGGCATCGACTTCGACAACATCAAGTACTTCGTGCGCTCCAGCGAGAAGCAGGCCGCCTCGTGGGAAGACCTGCCCGAGGACATCCGCAACACCTATGACCGCCTGGGCATCCCCGAAGCGGAGAAGCAGCGTCTGGTTGCCGGCGTCGCCGCGCAGTACGAGTCCGAGGTGGTCTACCACTCCATCCGCGAGGACCTCGAGGCCCAGGGCGTCATCTTCCTGGACACCGACTCCGGCCTGCGTGAGCATCCTGAGCTGTTCAAGCAGTACTTCGGCACGGTGATCCCGGCCGGGGACAACAAGTTCTCCGCGCTCAACACCGCGGTGTGGTCGGGTGGCTCGTTCATCTACGTGCCCAAGGGTGTCCACGTCGACATCCCGCTGCAGGCCTACTTCCGGATCAACACCGAGAACATGGGCCAGTTCGAGCGCACTCTGATCATCGCTGACGAGGACTCGTACGTGCACTACGTCGAGGGCTGTACCGCGCCGATCTACAAGAGCGACTCGCTGCACTCCGCGGTGGTGGAGATCGTCGTCAAACCCGGTGCGCGGGTTCGGTATACGACCATCCAGAACTGGTCCAACAACGTGTTCAACCTGGTGACCAAGCGTGCGCGGGCCGAGGCAGGCGCCACCATGGAATGGGTCGACGGCAACATCGGCTCGAAGGTCACGATGAAGTACCCGGCCGTGTGGATGACCGGTGAGCACGCCAAGGGCGAGGTGCTCTCGGTGGCGTTCGCCGGCGAAGGTCAGCACCAGGACACCGGCGCCAAGATGCTGCACCTGGCGCCCCACACGTCGAGCAACATCGTGTCGAAGTCGGTGGCCCGCGGCGGCGGCCGGGCGTCCTACCGCGGCCTGGTTCAGGTCAACAAGGGTGCGCACGGCTCGAAGTCGAGCGTGAAATGCGATGCGCTGCTTGTCGATACGATCAGCCGCAGCGACACCTACCCCTACGTCGACATCCGCGAGGACGACGTCACGATGGGCCACGAGGCCACCGTGTCCAAGGTGAGCGCCGACCAGCTGTTCTACCTGATGAGCCGCGGTATGACCGAGGACGAGGCGATGGCGATGGTGGTGCGCGGCTTCGTCGAGCCCATCGCCAAGGAACTGCCGATGGAGTACGCCCTGGAGCTCAATCGGCTGATCGAGCTGCAGATGGAAGGTGCTGTCGGCTAGTGAGCAACGTGACTAAGGCAGTGGAGGGTTCGCGCCTCACTGCCATCAACAAGGGCGAGCAATTCAGCTCGTTCGACGTCGACGCCTTCGAGGTGCCCGGCGGTCGCGACGAGGTCTGGCGGTTCACCCCGCTCAAGCGGTTGCGCGGCCTGCACGACGGTTCGGCGCCGGCCACCGGCACCGCTCAGATCAGCGTCGACGAACAGCCCGGCGTGACGGTGGAGACCGTCCGCCGCGGGGACGAGCGGCTCGGCCAGGGCGGCGTTCCGGCCGATCGGGTTGCCGCACAGGCATTCTCGTCGTTCAACTCGGCGACGGTGGTCACCGTGGCGCGGGACACCGAGGTGGCCGAGCCCATCGAGATCACCATCGACGGCCCCGGCGAGGGTGCGGTCGCCTACGGGCACCTGCAGATTCGCGTCGAAGAGCTCTCCCGCGCCATCGTCGTCGTCGACCTGCGGGGCAGCGGAACCTACGCCGACAACGTCGAGATCATCGTCGGCGATTCGGCAGGCCTCGGCGTCATCTGGATCGCCGACTGGGCCGACGACATGGTGCACGTCAGTGCCCATCACGCCAAGCTGGGCAAGGACGCCGTCCTCGGACACGTCAACGTCACCCTCGGTGGCGATGTGGTGCGCACCTCGGCGACGGTGCGGTTCACCGCGCCCGGTGGGGATGCGCAGCTGCTGGGCACCTACTTCGCCGACGACGGACAGTTCTTCGAATCGCGGCTCCTGGTCGACCACGCGCAGCCGAACTGCAAGTCCGACGTGCTGTACAAGGGTGCGCTGCAAGGTGATCCGGATTCCCGCAAGCCGGACGCCCACACGGTGTGGATCGGCGATGTGCTGATCCGCGCCGAGGCCACCGGAACCGATACCTTCGAGATCAACCGGAACCTGGTGCTCACCGACGGTGCCCGCGCCGACTCGGTGCCCAACCTGGAGATCGAGACCGGCGAGATCGTCGGTGCCGGACACGCCAGTGCCACCGGACGTTTCGACGACGAGCAGCTGTTCTATCTGCAGGCCCGCGGTATCCCGGAAGAGGCGGCCCGCCGGCTGATGGTGCGCGGTTTCTTCGGCGAGATCATCGCCAAGATCGCCGTGCCCGCCGTCCGCGACCGCCTGACCGAAGCCATCGAACGAGAACTAGCAATCACTGAATCGAGAACCGCACAGCCATGAGCACTTTGGAAATCAAGGACCTCCACGTCAGCGTCGCCAACGAGGACGGCACCGAGAAAGAGATCCTCAAGGGCGTCGACCTGACCGTGAACTCGGGGGAGACCCACGCGGTCATGGGCCCCAACGGATCCGGCAAGTCCACGCTGTCGTATTCGATCGCCGGCCACCCCAAGTACAACGTCACCTCCGGGTCGATCACCCTGGACGGTCAGGACGTGCTGGAGATGACCGTCGACGAACGCGCGCGGGCCGGCCTGTTCCTGGCCATGCAGTACCCGGTCGAGGTGCCCGGTGTATCGATGTCGAACTTCCTGCGCACCGCCGCCACCGCCGTGCGCGGCGAGGCGCCCAAGCTGCGGCACTGGGTCAAAGAGGTCAAGGCCGCGATGGCCGACTTGGAGATCGATCCGCAGTTCGCCGAACGCAGTGTGAACGAAGGCTTTTCGGGCGGCGAGAAGAAGCGCCACGAGATCCTGCAGCTGGGCCTGCTGAAGCCGAAGATCGCGATCCTCGACGAGACGGACTCCGGCCTGGACGTGGACGCGCTGCGCGTCGTCTCCGAGGGCGTCAACCGCTTCGCCGAGGCCGAGCATGCGGGCGTGCTGCTCATCACGCACTACACCCGCATCCTGCGCTACATCCACCCGCAGTTCGTCCACGTCTTCGTCGACGGCCGGATCGTCGAATCCGGCGGCCCCGAGCTGGCCGACGAGCTGGAGGAGAACGGCTACGTGCGCTTCACGCAGGCGGCGGCGGGAGCCTGACATGACCGCCTCGGTGGACTTGGACGTCACGGCCGTCCGCGCCGACTTCCCGATCCTGAATCGGGTGATGCGGGGCGGGCAGCAGCTGGCGTACCTGGATTCCGGGGCGACATCACAGAAGCCGCTGCAGGTTCTCGATGCCGAGCGCGAGTTTCTGACCACCTCCAACGGCGCGGTGCATCGCGGCGCGCACCAGCTGATGGAGGAGGCGACCGACGCCTACGAGCATGGTCGTGCCGATATCGCCGCGTTCGTCGGCGCCGACACCGACGAGCTGGTGTTCACCAAGAATGCCACCGAATCGCTGAACCTCGTCTCGTATGTCCTGGGGGACAAGCGATTCGAGAATGCGGTCGGTCCCGGTGATGTCATCGTCACCACCGAGCTGGAGCATCACGCCAACCTGATCCCGTGGCAGGAACTGGCCCAGCGCACCGGGGCGACGCTCACGTGGTACGGCGTCACCGATGACGGACGCATCGATCTGGATTCGCTGCAGCTCGATGAGCGGGTGAAAGTCGTCGCGTTCAGCCATCATTCGAATGTCACCGGCGCGGTCGCTCCGGTCGGCGAATTGGTTTCGCGGGCCAAGGAAGTCGGCGCGCTGACCGTGCTGGACGCCTGCCAGTCGGTGCCCCACCAGCCGGTGGACTTCCACGCGCTCGACGTCGACTACGCCGCGTTCTCCGGCCACAAGATGCTGGGCCCCACCGGCATCGGCGTGCTGTACGGTCGCCGCGAGCTGCTGAACGCGATGCCCCCGTTCATCACCGGCGGTTCGATGATCGAGACCGTCACGATGGAGGCCACCACCTACGCGCCCGCGCCGCAGCGGTTCGAGGCCGGTACGCCGATGACCTCGCAGGTGGTCGGATTGGCCGCGGCCGCACGGTATCTCGGCACGCTTGGCATGGGCGCCGTGGAGGCGCACGAGAGTGCGTTGGTGGCCGCCACGCTGGAAGGCCTCGGGGCCATTCCCCAGGTGCGCATCATCGGGCCGAGGTCTCTGGAACACCGGAGTTCGCCGGTGAGTTTCGTCGTCGACGGTGTGCATGCCCACGACGTCGGGCAGGTGCTCGACGACGAGGGCGTGGCCGTGCGGGTCGGGCATCACTGCGCCTGGCCGTTGCACCGCCGGTTCGGAATCGCCGCCACCGCACGGGCATCCTTCGCGGTGTACAACACCGTCGGCGAGGTGGACCGGCTGGTCGCGGGCGTCAAGCGGGCGGTGGAGTTCTTCTCGTGAAGATGGAGCAGATGTACCAGGAAGTGATCCTGGACCACTACAAGCATCCGCACCACCGCGGGCTGCGGGAGCCGTTCGGCGCCGAGGTGCACCACGTCAACCCGACCTGTGGCGACGAGGTGACGTTGCGGGTGGCGCTGTCCGAGGACGGCGAGCACGTCGATGACATCTCCTACGACGGCCAGGGGTGCTCGATCAGCCAGGCCGCCACCTCGGTGCTCACCGACCAGGTGATCGGGCTGACGGTCGGCGATGCCCTCAAGACGGTGGCGGCGTTCTCGGAGATGGTGTCCTCGCGGGGGACTATCGAAGGCGACGAGGACGTGCTGGGCGACGGCGTGGCGTTCGCGGGCGTGGCGAAGTACCCGGCGCGGGTGAAGTGCGCGTTGCTGGGCTGGCTGGCTTTCAAAGATGCGGTGGCGCAGGCGTCGCATCGAAAGGACTTGGAGGAGAAGCGATGAGCGACCCTGTCTCGGAAGAATTCTTGGCCGACATCGAGGAAGCCATGCGCGACGTGGTGGATCCCGAACTCGGCATCAACGTCGTCGACCTCGGGCTCGTCTACGGCCTCAATGTCGAGAAGGCCGACACCGGCACGGTGGCCAAGATCGACATGACGCTGACCTCGGCGGCCTGCCCGCTGACCGACGTGATCGAAGACCAGACGATGACCGCGCTGGTCGGCGCCGGGTTGGTCAACGAAGCCAAGATCAACTGGGTGTGGAATCCGCCGTGGGGCCCGGACAAGATCACCGAGGACGGCCGCGAACAACTGCGCGCTCTGGGCTTCACTGTTTAATGTGAGCTGATGCTGACCGTCCCGGCCTTCGTCTGGCGCGGCAATGCGTTTTGGCGGTCGGTCATCGTCGGACTTGGCGCCGGCGTCTTCCTCGGCCTGCTCTCATGGCTGGACTCGGGGCTGTGGTTCGTCCCCCTGATCGTGCTGGCCGTCATGACGGTGTTCTACGGCATCTGGCTGGGTCGCCGGATGGTCCGGTACTGGCCGGGCGCGTCGGCGCTCACTGGTGAGCAACGCGAACGGGTCGCCGGAATCGCGCACTGGGGTGGGCGGATCGGCGATCCCGCGCTGGCGCAGGCGGTGGTCGACTTCGCCGACGGCATGCACAAGGCCGAGGAGAGAGGCCGTCCGTTCCGCTGGGTGCTGCCGCTGGTCCTCGTCGTCGGGATCGGGACCGCGGTGTGGGATTCGGTATTCGGCTCGACCAGGGACATGATCGCGTCGCTCGTGTACCTCGTGCTGCTGGGGTTCGAACTGTTCTGGTGGCCGGGCCGGCGAGACCGGTTGCTGGACAACGCCGATCGCGCCAAGGAGCGCGCGTTGGTGCTCATCGAGAACACCAAAGGAAAAACTGAGTGAGTGAGCCGGCCACCGTCGTGGCGACCCGTCGCCAACTGCACGCCGTCGCCGAGAGCTTCGTCGCCGGACCGCAATACCGCGCGACGGGAACCATCCGGCTGGCGGTGCGCCTCGACGGCTTCAGCGCCACCACGCTGGCGATCGCGGTCCACGGAACGACCTTGGTCGCCGACGACCGCAGCGTGGCCCTCGCCGGTCCGGTGAGTGCTCTGGTCCGGGACAGCGGTCTCGATGTCGGGCCGCCTGCCGGCGTGTACGACTCCGTCGTTCCATTGGAACCCGGCACCGTCCTCGACCTGGACGCCACCGCCGCCGACGCCATCTACCGGTGCCTGTACGCCGGCGGCTTCGCCATCAATGCTGTTCTCCCGCACGGTCATCCGGTGCTGTGGCCGGAACACTTCGATGTCGCCGCCAGTGCCGACGAGGTCAACTACGGCGTATCGCCCGGCGACGACTTCCACGAATTGCCGTACGCCTATGTCGGGCCGTGGGACTTCGCGAGCGCGCCGCGCACCGGGCCGTTGTGGAACGCGCCGTTCGGCGCCGTGCACGATCTGGATCTGTCCGCCGACGTGGACGCGCTGGCCACCGCCATCACCGCCTTCTTCCGGCAGGTCCAGAGTCATGGATGATGCTCGCGTGTCAGATCTGTTCACCCCGCTGACCGTCGGCTCGCTGACCGTGCGCAACCGGTTCGCGATGGCGCCGATGACCAGGGCCGCCTCGCCGGGCGGCATCCCGGGACCGGACGTGGCCGCCTACTACGCCCGCCGCGCCGCGGGCGGCACCGGGCTGGTCATCACCGAAGGCATCCGCATTCCGCACCCGGCCGCCGGCTGGCCGGACCGCATCCCGAATCTCGACGGCGACGAGGTGCTGGCCGGCTGGCGCGCGGTCACCGAGGCCGTGCACGCGGAAGGTGGCACGATCGCCGCGCAACTCTGGCATCAGGGCGCTGCGCGCGGCGTGCACGACGGCGATGCGCCCGATCAGGTTCCGGTCAGCCCGTCGGGAATCGACCTCGCGGGCAGCGCAATCGGGCGCGCCTTGAGCATCGACGAGCTGCCCGAGCTCGCCGACGCCTACGCGCTGGCCGCCAGCAACGCGAAGGCAGCCGGCTTCGATGCCGTCGAGATCCACGGCGCCCACGGTTACCTGCTCGACCAATTCCTTTGGGAGCAGACCAATCAGCGCACCGACGGCTACGGCGGCTCACTGGCGGGTCGCACCCGGTTCCCGGCCGAGGTCGTCGCGGCGGTGCGCGCAGCCGTCGGCCCCGACTTCCCGATCATCTTCCGGTTCTCGCAGTGGAAGATGAACCGGTACGACGCCCGGATAGCCGCAAGCGGAGCCGAACTCGGCGAGCTGCTGGCCCCACTCGTCGAGGCCGGGGTGGACGTCTTGCACCCGTCGACCCGACGGCACTATCTGCCCGGGTTCGAAGACGAGGACCCGCGATTGAGCCTGGCCGGCTGGACCAAGAAGGTGACCGGTCTGCCTGTGATCGCGGTCGGATCGGTCGGGCTGGAAACCGAATTCAATCCCGGAGAGGGCGGCGGTCCGATCCCGCCGTCGTCGATCGACACGCTGCTCGACCAGTTCGATGCCGGCGAGTTCGACATCGTCGCGGTCGGCCGCGCACTGCTCGCCGATCCCGCCTGGGTGAATCGGGTGCGCGACGGCACGCTCGACGAGTTCGGCGGTTTCGATGCGCCCGCCGCGCTGGGCAGTTTGTATTGATCCTTGCAGGGAACACACAGCGGAACCCCGACGTTAGGACTGACGTGGCTACCCAAGACCTGACCGCACAGAACTTCAACGACACCATCACCGGCAACGACATCGTGCTGGTGGACTTCTGGGCGTCGTGGTGCGGACCCTGTCGCGCCTTCGCTCCTACGTTCACCGCGTCCTCGGAGAAGCATCCCGATGTCGTCTACGGCAAGGTCGACACCGAGGCCGAGCAGGAGCTGGCCGCCGCCGCCGAGATCCGCTCCATCCCCACCCTGATGGCGTTCAAGAAGGGCAAGCTGATCTTCAACCAGGCCGGCGCGCTGCCGCCCGCCGCGCTGGAGGACCTCATCTCGCAGGTCAAGGAGTTCGACGTCGACGCGGCCATCGCGTCTCAGTCGCCAACCGAGTAATCGCAGGGCGGGTTACCGTGCAACGGTGATCCGTGACTCTGGTTTCGTTCTCGTCGAAAACCCCCAGCCCAACATCGCTCTGGTGACCCTGAATCGGCCCGAGCGGATGAACTCCATGGCGTTCGACGTCATGCTGCCGCTGCTGGAAGTCCTCACCGACCTCCGCCACGACAACACCGTGCGCGCGGTCGTGCTGACCGGCGCCGGGCGCGGCTTCTCCTCGGGCGCCGACCACAAGTCCGCCGGGTCGATTCCGCACGTCGCCGGACTGACCCGGCCGTCGTTCGGACTGCGCTCGATGGCGGTGCTCGACGATGTGATTCTCGCCATGCGCAAGCTGCACCAGCCGATCATCGCCGCGGTCAACGGCGCGGCCATCGGTGGCGGACTCTGCCTGGCGCTGGCCGCCGACATCCGGGTGGCCGCCGATGGCGCGTACTTCCGCGCGGCCGGGATCAACAACGGGCTGACCGCCAGTGAGCTGGGCCTGAGCTACTTGCTGCCGCGGGCGATCGGCTCCTCGCGGGCCTTCGAGATCATGCTCACCGGTCGCGACGTCGACGCGCAGGAGGCCGAACGGATCGGCCTGGTGTCCCGTCAGGTGCCTGAAGACGAGCTGTTGCCGGCGTGCTTCGAGATCGCGACCCGCATCGCGGCGTTCTCCCGCCCGGGCACGGAATTGACCAAGCGGACGCTATGGAGTGGACTAGACGCCGGTAGCCTGGAAAGTCATATGCAGGCCGAGGGTCTCGGGCAGCTCTATGTGCGCCTGCTCACCGCCAACTTCGAAGAGGCGGTTGCTGCGCGCGCCGAGAACCGGGACCCGGTCTTCACCGACGAGAAGTAACTAAGGAGTAGTGCGCGTGATTACCGCAACGGACCTCGAGGTCCGCGCCGGCGCGCGCACGCTGCTCCTCGCCGAAGGTCCCGCACTGCGGGTGCAGCCCGGCGACCGCATCGGACTCGTCGGGCGCAACGGCGCCGGGAAGACCACGACGATGCGGATTCTGGCGGGGGAGGGCGAGCCGTACGCCGGCACCGTCGTGCGGTCCGGTGACGTCGGTTATCTGCCGCAGGATCCCCGGGAGGGCGACCTCGACGTGCTGGCCCGCGACCGGGTGCTGTCGGCGCGCGGTTTGGACACCCTGCTGGCCGACCTGGAAAAGCAACAGGCGTTGATGGCCGAGGTGGTCGACGACGCCGCCCGCGACAAGGCCGTACGTCGCTACGGCGTGCTCGAGGAGCGCTTCGCCGCACTCGGCGGGTATGCGGCCGAGAGCGAAGCGGGCCGCATCTGCGCGAGCCTCGGTCTGCCGGACCGGGTGCTGACCCAGCCGCTGCGGACGCTGTCCGGTGGCCAGCGCCGCCGCGTCGAGCTGTCCCGAATTCTGTTCGCCGCCAGCGATACCGGATCCGGCTCGGCCACCACACTGCTGCTCGACGAGCCCACCAACCACCTCGACGCCGACTCGATCGGCTGGCTGCGGGGCTTCCTGCAGAACCACAGCGGCGGCCTCGTGGTGATCAGCCACGACGTCGACCTGCTCGCCGACGTGGTCAACCGGGTGTGGTTCCTGGACGCCGTGCGCGGTGAAGCCGACGTCTACAACATGGGCTGGCAGAAGTACCTCGACGCCCGCGCCACCGACGAGCAGCGTCGCCGCCGGGAGCGGGCCAACGCCGAGAAGAAGGCCGGCGCGCTGCGCGCCCAGGCCGCCAAGATGGGCGCCAAGGCCACCAAAGCCGTTGCCGCACAGAACATGTTGCGCCGCGCCGAGCGGATGATGGCTGAACTGGACGCCGAGCGGGTGGCCGACAAGGTGGCCAGGATCAAGTTCCCGGTACCCGCCCCGTGCGGTAAGACGCCGCTGGTGGTCAAGGGGCTGACCAAGAACTACGGCTCGCTCGAGGTGTTCACCGGCGTCGACCTCGCCATCGATCGCGGCTCACGGGTCGTGGTGCTGGGCCTCAACGGTGCGGGCAAGACCACCCTGCTGCGGTTGATCGCGGGTACCGAAACTCCCGACGCCGGCGGGCTGGAACCCGGGCACGGGCTCAAGATCGGTTATTTCGCACAGGAACACGACACTCTCGACAACAACGCGACGGTGTGGGAGAACATCCGCCACGCCGCACCTGACACCGGCGAACAGGATCTGCGCGGCCTGCTCGGCGCGTTCATGTTCACCGGCCCGCAGCTCGAGCAACCGGCGGGCACGCTTTCCGGCGGTGAGAAAACCCGGCTGGCGCTTGCGGGCTTGGTGGCCTCGACGGCCAACGTGCTGCTGCTCGACGAACCGACCAACAACCTGGATCCCGCCTCGCGCGAACAGGTTCTGGACGCGCTGCGCAGTTATCAGGGTGCGGTGGTGCTGGTGACCCACGATCCCGGCGCCGCCGAAGCGCTCGATCCGCAGCGCGTTGTGCTGCTTCCCGACGGCACCGAGGACTTCTGGTCCGAGGAGTATCGGGACCTCATCGAGCTCGCCTGACAACTGGCATAAACCATTTCGGTCAATCCGGCCAAACCGCGCAGAAGCGCTCCTACTCTTCTGTCTATCGGCGTCGATCGACCGGGGAGGGTGATCATGAGGAAGCCCAGCGAAGCTCATGACCAGTTGTTGAACAATCTGCGGAACGCCTACGAGGGCGGCGCGAGTATCCGCACTCTGGTGGCGACGACGGGCCGATCGTACGGTTCGATCCACGCGCTGCTGCGCGAGTCGGGCACCACCATGCGCAGTCGTGGTGGACCCAACCACGTCACCCGCCGCTAGCGCTGGCGCACCGAATCTTCCACCAGATCCAGCACTGCCGAGAGTCGCTGGGGTTCTTCGCCCGCCGCCAGCCGCGCCACCAACCCATCCAGGACCAGGTCCAGATAGCACTGCAGAACGTCGCTGGGCACATCGTCGCGCAACCGGCCGGCCTGCTTCTGCCTGCGCAGCCGGTCGCTTGTCGCCGCCGACAGCTCCGCTGAGCGCTCCACCCAGCCCTGCTGGAACACCGGGTCGTTGCGCAGCTTGCGCGCGATCTCCAATCGGGTTGCCAGCCAATCGAATTGATCGGGCGCGGCCAACATGTCCCGCATCACCTGGACGAGGCCCTGGCTGGAGGCGACCTCCGCCATCCGTTCGGCATCCTCGCGCGCGAGCGCGAAGAACAGCGTGTCCTTGTCGCGGAAGTGGTGAAAGATCGCGCCGCGCGACAGACCGATGGTCTGCTCCAGGCGGCGCACGGTTGCCTTGTCGTAGCCGTACTCGGCAAAGCAGCGCCGTGCGCCGTCGAGGATCTGGCGGCGGCGGGCCGCCAGATGATCCTCGCTGACCCTGGGCACGTCCGGCTAGCCGGCCCGCAGCATATTGCGGAGCACGTACTGCAGGATGCCGCCGTTGCGGTAGTAGTCGGCTTCGCCGGGGGTGTCGATGCGCACCACGGCGTCGAACTCCACCTTGGATCCATCGGCCTTGGTGGCGGTCACGTGAACGGTCTTCGGCGTCTTGCCGTTGTTGAGCTCTTCGATCCCGACGATGTCGAAGACCTCGGTGCCGTCCAGCTTCAGGCTCGCCGCCGACTCACCAGCGGGGAACTGCAGCGGGATCACGCCCATGCCGATCAGGTTGGACCGGTGGATCCGCTCGAAGGACTCGGTGATCACCGCGCGCACGCCCAGCAGGCTGGTGCCCTTGGCCGCCCAGTCACGCGACGATCCCGACCCATATTCCTTGCCGCCCAACACCACCAGCGGGATTCCCGCCTTCTGGTAGTTCTGCGAGGCGTCGTAGATGAAGGCCTGCGGGGCGTCATCCTGGGTGAAGTCCCGGGTGTAGCCGCCGGAGACGTCGTCGAGCAGTTGATTCTTCAACCGGATGTTCGCGAACGTGCCGCGGATCATCACCTCGTGGTTGCCGCGGCGCGACCCCAGCGAGTTGAAGTCCTTGGGCTCGACGCCGTTGGCCTCCAGGTACTGCGCGGCGGGGGTGCCCTTCTTGATGCTTCCGGCGGGGGAGATGTGGTCGGTGGTGACCGAATCTCCAAGCAGCGCAAGGACTCTGGCGCCGGTGATATCGCTGACCGGCTCCGGCTCGGCGGGCATGCCGTCGAAGTACGGCGCCTTGCGCACGTAGGTCGACGCGTCGTCCCAGTCGAAGGTGTTGCCCTCCGGCGTGGGCAGCGAGCGCCAGCGGTCGTCACCCTTGAACACGTCGGCGTAGCTGGCGGCGAACATCTCGCGGTTGATCGACGACGCGATGGTCTCTTCGATCTCCGCCGTCGTCGGCCAGATGTCCTTCAGGAACACGTCATTGCCGTCGGTGTCCTGGCCGAGCGGATCGGTCTCGAAGTCGAAGTCCATGGTGCCGGCGAGACCGTAGGCGATCACCAGCGGCGGCGACGCCAGGTAGTTCATCTTCACGTCGGGGGAGATGCGGCCTTCGAAGTTCCGGTTACCCGAGAGCACCGCGGTCACCGACAGATCGTTGTCGTTGATGGCGGCTGAGATCTCGTCGGGCAGCGGACCGGTGTTGCCGATGCACGTGGTGCAGCCGTACCCACCGAGGTAGTAGCCGAGCTTCTCCAAGTACGGCCACAGGCCGGCCTTGTTGTAGTAGTCGGTGACCACCTGCGAGCCGGGCGCCATGTTGGTCTTGACCCACGGCTTGGAGGTCAGGCCCTTCTCGACGGCCTTCTTGGCCAGCAGGGCCGCCCCGAGCATGACCGACGGGTTCGAGGTGTTGGTGCACGAGGTGATGCCGGCGACGACGACGGCGCCGTGGTCGAGCACGAACTCACCGCGATCCGCCGATTTGACCGTGACCGGCTTTGACGGCCGGCCCGCCGATCCGTTGGCCGCCGACGGACGCGCGTCGACCGCACCGTCGTCGGCGAAGGACAGCGACACCGGGTCGCTGGCCGGGAAGGACTCTTCGACCGCCTCGTCGAGCTTGGTCTCCGGAGCGGGGTGGTTCTCCTCGACGTAGTTGTGGATGTCCTTGCGGAACGCATTCTTGGCGTCCGACAGCTCGATCCGGTCCTGCGGGCGCTTCGGCCCGGAGATCGACGGCACCACGGTGGACAGGTCCAGCTCCAGGTACTCGGAGAACACCGGTTCCTTATCCGGGTTGTGCCACATGCCCTGTTCCTTGGCGTACGCCTCGACCAGGGCGAGCTGCTCGTCGGTACGCCCGGTCAGCCGCAGGTAGTTGATCGTCTCGTCGTCGATCGGGAACATCGCTGCGGTGGAACCGAATTCGGGGCTCATGTTGCCCAGGGTGGCGCGGTTGGCCAACGGCACCTCGGCCACGCCCTTGCCGTAGAACTCGACGAACTTGCCGACCACACCGTGCTTGCGCAGCATGTCGGTGACGGTGAGCACCACGTCGGTGGCGGTGACGCCCGGCTTGATCTCGCCGGTGAGCTTGAAGCCGACGACGCGGGGGATGAGCATCGAGACCGGCTGACCCAGCATGGCGGCCTCGGCTTCGATACCGCCGACGCCCCAGCCCAGCACGCCGAGGCCGTTCTCCATCGTGGTGTGGGAATCGGTGCCCACGCAGGTGTCGGGGTACGCGACACCGTTACGGGTCATCACGACGCGGGCCAGGTACTCGATGTTGACCTGGTGCACGATGCCGGTTCCGGGCGGGACGACCTTGAAGTCGTCGAACGCGCCCTGGCCCCAGCGCAGGAACTGGTAGCGCTCGCCGTTGCGCTCATATTCGAGTTCGACATTGCGCTCGAACGCGTCGGCGGTGCCGAAGACGTCCAGGATCACGGAGTGGTCGATCACCATCTCGGCGGGCGAGAGCGGGTTGACCTTGTCCGGGTCGCCGCCCAGCGCCGCAACGGCTTCGCGCATGGTGGCCAGGTCGACGATGCAGGGCACTCCGGTGAAGTCCTGCATCAGCACGCGGCCCGGGGTGAACTGGATCTCGATGCTGGGCTCGGCCGACGGGTCCCAGTTGGCGATCGCCTCGATGTGCTCCTTGGTGATGTTCGCGCCGTCCTCGGTGCGGAGAAGGTTCTCGGCAAGCACCTTGAGGCTGTAGGGAAGTTTCTCGGTCCCGGGCACCGCGTCGAGGCGGTAGATCTGGTAGCTGTTGTCGCCGACCTCAAGGGTGTCGCGCGCTCCAAATGAATTTAGTGAATCGCTCACATCAACTCCCGGCGTAGTTCTCGATGCCGACGGGCTGTGTCGACATCCGCTCGAATACTAACAGTACGCTTGTCCTACTAAGCGGGCGGATCGATGCCCGTACGCGGGCAACGGTCCTGGGTCTCAGTCTTGTCTTCCTCGGCGCGTGGTGCCACCCCGGAATCGGCGCGAGGGGTACGGTTTCGGATCGTGACGATTCTGCACGCGCCGACCTTCATCCCGGTGGAGGTGTGCAGCAGTGTGGGGCTCGACCCCACGACCCCGGTCGAGCAGTGCCTGGCGAAGGTGGAAGCCGACGTGGCTTCCGACGGGGTCGCCGCGCCGGCCGCCGATGCGGCGGCTCTGCAGAAGATCGTGACCGCTGCCCAGCAGCACGGCATCGATCTCAAGGTCGTCGTGATGGAGAAGAGCCCGGCGATCGATACTCCGCTGCGCGATATCGCCACCGAGATCGGTGCCGCGAATCCCGGCTCGACGGTGTTGGTGCTCAGCCCGGGATGGGCGGGGACCTACAGCACCACCTATGACCGGGTCATCCTCGAGGCCGGCCAGGATGTGGCCAAGACGGCGCCCAATCCGGTGGTCGGAACGCAGGCCTTTGTCGACCAGTTGCAAACACCCGACTTTCCCTGGATGGGATTAACGATCACGCTCGTGATCGGGGTGGCTGTAGGGGCTGTTTTGACCCGAGTTCTACAACTCCGGGGCAGGCGCTCGCAAAATGCTGCCACCCCTGTTGACCAGGTAAAATAGCCCTACCTGGCAAATCAATAAGATTACTTTTCGGCAACATCCCGTAAATGACAAAGATGTAATTCCTGCCGGAAGTTTCCTCTGCGACAAATGTGACGTACGGTGCAACTGTCGCCATTGTTATTGATGTGACTGAAGTGACATCTGTTACTGGCGTGACTGCACGTGGAGCAGAGGAGACCAGGGTCGAATGAGACGTTCCCATCGCGGCTCTCTTTTCCGGCCGTTGGCACTCGGCGTCGCCATGACGCTGACGGTGCCCGGTGTGGCCCATGCCGAGCCCGGGCCCGGCCCCAACACGATCGCCGGACTGATCGCCGATGTCGCCGACGCCAACCAGCGCCTGCAGGACGTCGGCGCCAGGGTTCAGGCCGAGCAGGAGAGCGTCAACAAGGCCATCGTCGACGTCCAGACCGCCCGGGATGCGGCCGCCGCCGCCCAGGAACAGGTCGACGTCAGCGCCGCGGCGGTCAAGGACTCGAATGCCGCAATTGCCGACGCGCAGAAGCGATTCGACGAGCTTGCGGTCGCCGCCTATATGAATGGACCGTCGTCGGCGCTGCTGATGGCGTCCACTCCCGAGGAGATCATCTCCACCGCGTCTGCCACCCAGGCGCTGACGCTGAGCTCGCAACAGGTGATCACCGACCTGCAGCGGGCCCGCACCGAGCAGGTCAACAAGGAGTCCGCCGCGCGGCTGGCCAAGGAGAAGGCCGACCAGGCCGTCGCCGAGGCCGAAGCCAGTCAGCAGAACGCGGTCGCGGCACTGACCCAGGCGCAGAAGACGTTCGGTGACCAGCAGGCCGAGATCGACCGGCTGGCGGCCGAGCGAAAGACGGCCCAGGACAAACTCGCCGCCGCCCGTGAATGGTCGGCGCCGGCGAATTCACCTGCCGCCGTGCCGCAGTCGGCGGCGACCGGCCCGGCGACCCCGGGGGATCGCTGGGACCCGGCCGCGCCGGGATCACCGAAGGCCCCCAACGCCGGCGTCGTACCGCCGTACGGCAGCGCCTCGGAATGGGATACCACGTTGCCGATGGTGCCCAGCGCCTTCGTCTCCGGCGATCCCATCCAGATCATCAATGCCGTTCTACAGATCTCGTCGTCCTCGCTGAACGCGACCAAACAGATGGGCAAGAGCTTCCTGCAGAAGCTCGGCATCCTGAAGCCCGACGACACCGGAATCACCAACGGCGCGATTCCGTATGTCTACGGCGCGCAAGCCTCCGAGTACGTCATCAAACGCGCCATGTCGCAGATGGGCGTGCCGTACTCCTGGGGTGGCGGCACCGCGACCGGCCCCGGCCGCGGAATCGACAGCGGCGCGGGCACGGTCGGGTTCGACTGCTCCGGGCTGATCCTCTACGCGTTCGCGGGCGTCGGCATCAAGCTGCCGCACTACTCGGGTTCGCAATACAACATGGGCCGCAAGATCCCGTCGTCGCAGATGCGCCGCGGTGACGTGATCTTCTACGGTCCCGGCGGCAGCCAGCACGTGACGCTCTACCTGGGCCAGGGCCAGATGCTCGAGGCTCCCTACACCGGCTCGAACGTCAAGATCTCACCGGTGCGTACCAGCGGCATGACACCGTTCGTCATCCGCTACATCGAATACTGACGGAGTTTTCCCCATGTCTCGCAACACTTCTCGACGGCTCTTCGTCGGGACGGTCCTGACGGCACTGACACTGGGGCTGGGTGTTGCCAGCCCGGCGAATGCCGATCCGGGCGAGTGGGATCCGACCCTGCCCAAGATCCTGTCCGCGGGCGCTCCCGGTGATCCGGTCGCCGTCGCGAACGCCTCACTGCAGGTTGCCCAGCAGTCCGCGCAGGCGACCATGGATCTGGGCCGCAGGTTCTTGGCCGGCCTCGGGTTCGGCGGCGGGTCGCCGTCGGCGCTGCCCGGCGGCCGGGTCCGCGGGCCGCAGGCCATCGAGTACGTGATCGCCCGCGGTGCCTCCCAGCGGGGTGTGCCGTACTCGTGGGGTGGCGGCGCGATCAACGGGCCCAGCGCCGGTGTGGAAGAGGACGCGGGCAAGGTCGGCTACGACTGCTCGGGCTTCACCCGCTATGCCTTCGCCGGAGTGGGCGTGCAGATCCCGAAGTACTCCGGTGACCAGTACAACGCCGGCCGGCACATCCCGCCGTCGCAGGCAAAGCGCGGCGACCTGATCTTCTACGGGCCCAATGGCACCCAGCACGTCACCATCTACCTGGGCAACGGGCAGATGCTGGAGGCGTCGTCGGCGGCCGGTCAGGTGACCGTGAGCCCGGTGCGGACCGCGGGTATGACGCCGTACCTGACGCGCATCATCGAGACCTAGTCCGTTCAATCCTCGACGCGCCAGTTAACGGGGCACGTCGACGGATCCCAGAACGCCTGGAATAGTTGTGTGCGGGCACCGAGGTGCCCGATAAAACCAACAGCTGTGGAGGAAGTCGATGACGTCACCAGGTGGGTCGCCCGCAGGCCCCGGAGCCCCGGCCATCTCGACTGGCGGTAACGGCCTGGCCGGCGAGGTGCACACCCTGGAGCGCGCGATCTTCGAGGTCAAGCGCATCATCGTGGGTCAGGACCAGCTCGTCGAGCGCATCCTGGTCGGGCTTCTGGCCAAGGGGCACGTGCTGCTCGAAGGTGTCCCCGGCGTCGCCAAGACGCTCGCGGTCGAGACCTTCGCCAAGGTCGTCGGCGGCACCTTCGCCCGCATCCAGTTCACCCCCGACCTGGTGCCCACCGACATCATCGGTACCCGCATCTACCGGCAGGGCCGCGAGGAGTTCGACATCGAACTCGGCCCCGTCGTGGTGAACTTCCTGCTGGCCGACGAGATCAACCGCGCGCCGGCAAAGGTGCAGTCGGCACTGCTCGAGGTCATGGCCGAGCGCAAGATCTCCATCGGCGGCAAGACCTACGAGCTGCCCAAGCCGTTCCTGGTGATGGCGACCCAGAACCCGATCGAGAACGAGGGCGTCTACCCGCTGCCGGAAGCCCAGCGCGACCGCTTCCTGTTCAAGATCAACGTCGACTACCCGTCGCCGGAGGAAGAGCGCGAGATCATCTACCGGATGGGTGTCACCCCGCCGGAGCCCAAGCAGATCCTCGAGACCGGCGACCTGCTGCGCCTGCAGAACGTCGCGGCCAACAACTTCGTCCACCACGCGCTGGTCGACTACGTGGTCCGCGTCGTCACCGCGACGCGCCGGCCCGAGCAGTTCGGTCTCAACGACGTCAAGGCCTGGGTCGCCTTCGGCGCCTCGCCGCGTGCCTCGCTGGGCATCATCGCCGCCGCCCGCGCCCTGGCGCTGGTGCGCGGCCGCGACTATGTGATCCCGCAGGACGTGATCGATGTGATCCCAGACGTGCTGCGCCACCGCCTTGTGCTGACCTACGACGCGCTCGCCGATGACATCAAGGCCGAGACGGTGATCAACCGGATCCTGCAGACCGTTGCCCTGCCTCAGGTCAATGCCGTTCCGCAGCAAGGACATTCGGTGCCGCCGGTGGTTCCCGCCGGGGCGGGTGCCAACGGTCGGTGAGTGATTCGGGAACCGTCCACCCGCCGTCCTTCCAGCGCGGTGAGATCGGTGACGCCAAGCTCTCGGCGGCCCTGCGCACCCTCGAGCTGACGGTCAGGCGCAAGCTCGACGGGGTTCTGCACGGTGACCACCTCGGTCTGATCCCCGGCCCGGGCTCCGAGCCCGGCGAGTCGCGGATGTACCAGCCCGGCGACGATGTGCGCCGGATGGACTGGTCGGTGACCGCCCGCACCACCCACCCGCACGTGCGGCAGATGATCGCCGACCGCGAGCTGGAAACCTGGCTGGTGGTCGACATGTCGGCCAGCCTCGACTTCGGCACCACGGGCTGTGAGAAGCGCGATCTCGCCGTCGCGGCGGCCGCGGCGATCACCTACCTCAACAGCGGTGGCGGCAACCGGATCGGTGCGATCGTCGCCAACGGCGACACGATCACCCGGGTGCCCGCGCTGTCGGGCCGGATGCACGAGCAGACGCTGCTGCGCACCATCGCCACCATGCCGAAGGCGCCGACCGGTGTGCGCGGCGACTTGGCCGCCGCCATCGACGCGCTGCGCCGTCCCGAGCGTCGCCGCGGCATGGCGGTGGTGATCAGCGACTTCCTCGGCCCGATCAACTGGATGCGACCGCTGCGCGCGATCGCCGCTCGCCACGAGGTGCTCGGTGTCGAGGTGCTCGACCCGCGTGACGTCGAGCTGCCCCCGGTCGGCGATGTGGTGCTGCAGGACACCGAATCCGGTGTCACCCGTGAGTTCACCATCGACGAGCAACTGCGCGACGACTTCGCCCGCGCCGCCGCGGTGCACCGCGAGGAAGTGGCGCGCACCATGCGCCGCTGTGGCGCGCCGCTGATGACCCTGCGCACCGACCGGGACTGGATCGCCGACATCGTGCGGTTCGTGGCGTCCCGGCGCCGCGGTGCTCTGGCGGGCAGCCAATGACCTTGCCTCTGCTCGGGCCGATGACGCTGTCCGGCTTCGAACACCCGTGGTTCTTCCTGTTCCTGCTCGTGATCGCCGGGCTGGTCGGGCTCTACATCATCGTGCAGTACGCGCGGCAGAAGCGGATCCTGCGGTTCGCCAACATGGAACTGCTGGAAAGCGTTGCGCCCAAACGGCCTACGCGCTGGCGACACCTGTCGGCGATCCTGCTGATCGCCTCGCTGGTGCTGCTGACGATCGCGATGGCCGGGCCGACGCACGATGTGCGGATCCCGCGCAACCGCGCCGTGGTGATGCTGACCATCGACGTCTCGCAGTCGATGCGCGCCACCGACGTCGAGCCCAGCCGGCTGGCCGCCGCACAGGAGGCCGCCAAGCAGTTCGCCGATCAGCTCACCCCCGGCATCAACCTGGGCCTGATCGCCTACGCGGGCACCGCCACCGTGCTGGTCTCGCCGACCACCAACCGCGAGGCCACCAAGAACGCGATCGACAAGCTGCAACTGGCCGACCGCACCGCCACCGGCGAGGCGATCTTCACCTCGCTGCAGGCCATCGCGACCGTCGGCGCCGTGATCGGTGGCGGCGACACCCCGCCGCCCGCCCGCATCGTGCTGATGTCGGACGGCAAGGAGACCGTGCCGTCGAACCCGGACAACCCGAAGGGCGCGTTCACCGCCGCCCGGACGGCCAAGGATCAGGGCGTGCCGATCTCGACGGTGTCGTTCGGCACCCCGTACGGCTACGTCGAGATCAACGACCAGCGCCAGCCGGTCCCGGTCGACGACGAGATGCTCAAGAAGATCGCCGACCTGTCCGGCGGCAACGCCTACACCGCATCCAGCCTGCAGCAGCTCAAAGAGGTTTTCACCTCACTGCAGGACCAGATCGGCTACGAGACCATCAAGGGCGAGGCCAGCACCGGCTGGCTGCGACTGGGCGCACTCGTGCTGGCTCTGGCCGCCCTGGCCGCGCTCCTGGTCAACCGGCGCTTGCCGGGCTGATACCGCCCGTGTCGATTTCGGCGCGGCGGATGGCAGGCACTAAGTTGACTTCAATGAGCGAAACTCCCGCTGAGAATCCGGTAGGCAAGCCGCCATTCGTGTCCCGTTCGGTGCTGGTCACCGGTGGAAACCGGGGCATCGGCCTGGCCATCGCGCAGCGACTCGCCGCCGACGGCCACAAGGTCGCGGTCACCCACCGCGGCTCCGGTGCGCCCGAGGGCCTGTTCGGTGTCGTGTGTGATGTCACCGACAGTGCGGCCGTCGACCGCGCCTTCACCGAGGTCGAGGAGCATCAGGGTCCGGTCGAGGTGCTGGTGTCCAACGCCGGCATCTCCCAGGACGCGTTCATGATCCGGATGACCGAGGAGCGTTTCGAGAGCGTCATCAACGCCAACCTCACCGGGGCGTTCCGGGTGGCACAGCGGGCCTCGCGCAGCATGCAGCGCAAGCGGTTCGGCCGGATCATCTTCATCGGCTCGGTGTCGGGCATGTGGGGGATCGGCAACCAGTCCAACTACGCGGCCGCCAAGGCCGGTCTGATCGGCATGGCCCGCTCGATCTCCCGGGAGATGTCGAAGGCCGGCGTCACCGCCAACGTCGTCGCCCCCGGCTACATCGACACCGAGATGACCCGCGCGCTCGACGAGCGGATCCAAGAGGGCGCACTGGACTTCATCCCGGCCAAGCGGGTCGGGACGGCCGAGGAGGTGGCCGGGGCGGTCAGCTTCCTGGCGTCCGAGGACGCCGGCTACATCGCCGGCGCGGTGATCCCGGTCGACGGCGGCATGGGCATGGGCCACTAGAAAGGAATATGGCTGATATGGCAGGCATTCTGGAAGGCAAGCGGATTCTCGTCACGGGGATCATCACCGACAGCTCGATCGCGTTCTACATCGCGAAGGTCGCGCAGGAAGCCGGCGCCCAGCTGGTGCTCACCGGCTTCGACCGGATGAAGCTGATCCAGCGGATCGCCGACCGGCTCCCGGAGAAGGCGCCGCTGCTCGAGCTCGACGTGCAGAACGAAGAGCACCTGTCGACGCTGGCCGACCGGATCACCGCGGAGATCGGCGAGGGCAACAAGCTCGACGGCGTGGTGCACTCCATCGGTTTCATGCCGCAGACCGGTATGGGCATCAACCCGTTCTTCGACGCACCCTACGAGGACGTCGCCAAGGGCATCCACATCTCGGCGTACTCCTATGCCTCGCTGGCCAAGGCCGTGCTGCCGGTGATGAACCCCGGCGGCGGCATCGTCGGCATGGACTTCGACCCGACTCGCGCGATGCCGGCCTACAACTGGATGACGGTGGCCAAGAGCGCGCTGGAATCGGTCAACCGATTCGTCGCCCGCGAAGCCGGCAAGGTCGGGGTGCGGTCCAATCTGGTTGCCGCGGGCCCGATCCGGACCCTGGCGATGAGCGCGATCGTCGGCGGTGCGCTCGGTGAAGAGGCCGGCGCCCAGATGAAGCTGCTCGAGGAGGGCTGGGACCAGCGTGCCCCGCTCGGCTGGAACATGAAGGACCCGACCCCGGTCGCCAAGACGGTGTGCGCCCTGCTGTCGGACTGGCTGCCCGCCACCACCGGCACGATCATCTTCGCCGACGGCGGCGCCAGCACGCAGCTGCTCTAGCCGTGGAGTTCGACGCGCTCCTGGTGCTCTCCTTCGGCGGCCCGGAAGGCCCCGAACAGGTGATGCCGTTCTTGGAGAACGTCACTCGGGGCCGGGGGATACCGCCGGAGCGCCTGGCCGCCGTCGCCGAGCACTACCTGCACTTCGATGGCGTCTCACCGATCAACGGCATCAACCGGGCCCTGATCGACGAGATCCGGGCCGAGCTCGCCGAGCGCGGTGACGATCTGCCGGTGTACTTCGGCAACCGCAACTGGCATCCGCTCGTCGAAGACACCGTCGCCGCAATGGCTTCCGATGGCGTGCGGCGCGCCGCGGTCTTCGCCACCTCGGCGTGGGGCGGCTACTCCGGTTGCGCCCAGTACCAGGAGGACATCGCCCGAGCCCGGGCCGCCGTCGGTGACGGCGCACCGGAATTGGTGAGGCTGCGGCAGTTCTTCGACCACCCCCTGCTGGTGGCGATGTTCGCCGACGCCGTGGCCGATGCCGCGGCGTCGCTGCCCGCGGGCCACCGGCTGGTGTTCACCGCCCACTCGATACCGCTGCGCGCCGCCGACCGGTGCGGGCCGGACCTCTACGCCCGCCAGGTCCGCTACGCCGCGGCGCTGGTGGCGGCCGCGGCCGGCTACGACGACTACGACGTG
Organism: Mycobacterium sp. BK086; assembly: GCA_004362315.1. Taxonomy (GTDB): domain Bacteria; phylum Actinomycetota; class Actinomycetes; order Mycobacteriales; family Mycobacteriaceae; genus Mycobacterium. Next base: position 250,616 of record SNWL01000003.1, on the reverse strand, counting down.
GTGTGGCAGTCCCGCTCGGGACCGCCGCAGGTGCCGTGGCTGGAACCCGATGTCGCCGACCATCTCTCGGTGCTGGCCGCCTCGGGCACCAAGGCGGTGGTGGTCTGCCCGATCGGATTCGTCTCCGACCACATCGAGGTGGTGTGGGACCTGGACAACGAATTGGCGCACCAGGCCGACGAACTCGGGATCGCTCTGGCGCGGGCGTCGACGCCCAATGCGCAGCGCCGGTTCGCCAGGCTGGTCCTCGATCTCGTCGACGAGGCACGCAACGATCGCGACCCGGCGAGAGTGGTTGGCGCGCAGCCGGTTCCGGGCTACGGGTCCAGCGTCGACGGCGCCTTCTGCACGCCCGGCTGCGTGGCTAGTGCCAGGCCGAGTGCAGGATCGCGGTGACCGCGGCGATCCGCGCTGACCGCACGATCGAGGCCAGCGGCCGCAGTGCGTCATTGGCGATCTGAGCCTCCGAGGCGCTCTGGATGCCGATCGGCATCAGTCCCGAACTGACCGAGATGATCGCGTCGACGTGCGCGGCGTTCTCCAGCACCCGAAGCGCCCGCGTCGGAGCGTGATCGGGCGCGCGGTGATGGCTGCCGGATTCCAGCACCTGCTCGACGAGCCCGCGTGGATCGTCGATCCCGCCTGCCGCACCGAGTTGCAGCGCACCCAGCGCATCGGCGGCCGATCGCACCGCCGAGCGCAGGTTGTACTCGGCCTCGCCCAGGTCGAGATGGTCGGTCACCGGGATCGCGGGCAGGGAATACACCGTCCAGGACAATGCGCACAGCTCGGGCACCCGGTCGCCGTCGGGCAGTTCGTCGTCGGTGTCGTCGTACTCGAAATCCGGGACCAGGCCGATGGTGTCGCCGGCCGGGCTGGTCACGATGATCGCCTCGCCCGAGGCCAGGGCGTCGCGCTGGAACTGGGTTCCGGCCGCCAGGCCCCGGACGTCGCCGGGAACCGGCAGGGCGACGCTGATGGCCGGCGGCCGGGCATCCACCGAGCGGCCCGCCACCGTTCGCAATGTCTGCAGCAACGAGACCGCACCCGCGTCGTCGACGTCCGGCCAGGGCAGGCCGGTGTGGCCGGCCGCAACCGAATCGTAGGCGGTCACCGAATGTGTTGGTGCCCAAGCCGATAGCGCGTCAAGGATGTCGTCGGGCGCGGCCTTGCCCGCGAGCCAGGCGTTGGCCCACACGGATAGCGAAACACTCGGGCACCACATGATGCTCGCAGTGTAGTGGGTCGACCTTGGTCCGGCTTTCTCCCAACCTCCCGCGGTTTGCCGCGATATCCTGGCGTCATGCCCGCGGCGCTGATCTGGCTCGTGTTCGCCTTGGGTCTTGCCGGTGCCGAGGCACTGACCGGCGACATGTTCCTGCTGATGCTCTCCGGTGGCGCGCTGGCCGCCGCCGGGTCGAGCTGGCTGCTGGACTGGCCGGTGTGGGCCGACGGCGCGGTTTTCCTGGTGGTTTCGGTGCTGCTCGTGGCGCTGGTCCGCCCGGCGCTGCGCCGCAAGCTCACCGCGGGCAAGGGCCTGCCCGAACCGGTCAAAGCGCTGGAAGGCAAAAGTGCGCTGGTGCTCGACCGGGTGGCCCAGCATGAAGGCCAGGTGAAACTCGACGGCGAAATCTGGACGGCCCGCCCCTACAACGACAACGATGTCTACGAGCCGGGCGACCACGTCACCGTCATGCATATCGACGGTGCCACCGCGGTGGTCTGGAAGAACGGGTAAGGAGAACCCTTCATGGACGGTGCCATAGCCGGTCTGGTCCTGTTGGCGGTGCTGGTGATCTTCGCGATCATCGTCGTCGCCAAGTCGATCGCCCTGATCCCGCAAGCCGAGGCCGCCGTCATCGAACGCCTCGGCCGGTACAGCAAGACCGTTTCCGGTCAGCTCACGCTGCTGGTTCCGTTCGTGGACAAGGTCCGCGCCCGGGTCGACCTGCGTGAGCGGGTGGTGTCCTTCCCGCCGCAGCCGGTGATCACCGAGGACAACCTGACCGTCAACATCGACACGGTGGTGTACTTCCAGGTCACCAACCCGCAGGCGGCGGTCTATCAGATCAGCAACTACATCGTCGGCGTCGAGCAGCTGACCACCACCACCCTGCGCAACGTCGTCGGTGGCATGACCCTGGAGCAGACGCTGACCTCCCGCGATTCGATCAACGGCCAGCTGCGCGGCGTGCTCGACGAGGCCACCGGCCGGTGGGGTCTGCGCGTCGCCCGCGTCGAGTTGCGCAGCATCGACCCGCCGCCGTCCATCCAGGATTCGATGGAGAAGCAGATGCGCGCCGACCGGGAGAAGCGCGCGATGATCCTCACCGCCGAGGGCAACCGGGAAGCGTCGATCAAGCAGGCCGAAGGCCAGAAGCAGGCCCAGATCCTGGCCGCAGAGGGCGCCAAGCAGGCCGCGATCCTGGCCGCCGAAGCCGACCGGCAGTCCCGGATCCTGCGTGCCCAGGGTGAACGCGCCGCGTCCTACCTGCAGGCTCAGGGCCAGGCCAAGGCGATCGAGAAGACGTTCGCCGCCATCAAGGCGGGCCGTCCCACCCCGGAGATGCTGGCCTACCAGTACCTGCAGACGCTGCCGCAGATGGCCAAGGGTGAGGCCAACAAGGTGTGGCTGGTTCCCAGCGACTTCGGTTCGGCGCTGCAGGGATTCACCAAGATGCTCGGCGCGCCCGGCGAGGACGGGGTGTTCCGGTACACGCCGTCACCCGTCGAACCCGACCTGCCCAAGGCCGACGACGACGCCGACGAGGTCGCCGACTGGTTCGACACCAAGACCGACCCGGCGATCGCGCAGGCCGTGGCCCGCGCCGAGGCCGAAGCCCGCACCTCGGTGCCCGCGGTCGGCAGCGCACCCCAGCACGCGGCTCCACCGGAGCTCGGGCCCAGCCAGTGAGTCCGCTGGCCTCGCCGCGGGTCTACACCGTGCTGGCCGCGGGACAGGCCGCCGACGCCGCACTGTGCGCGATACCCGCGCCGTTCATCACCGAATGCCTCGACGTGGTCGAGTTCCCGCGCGACAAGCGCTGGATCTTCGCGCCGATCAAGGGCGCGTCGGCGATCGGGCTGGCGTCGGTCTGGCGATTCCCCGCGCTGGCGCGATTCACCGCGGTCATGTTGACGGTGTACTTCAGCCTTGCCGTCGGATCGCATCTGCGCGTCCGGGACTTCGGCCGCAACTTCGCCGCGGCATCGAGCCTGCTGGTGATCTACGGAGTGTTGGCCGCGACGTCGTCACCGCCGCGCCGGTGAGTGCGCACCTCGTAGACCAGACCGGCGACACCGACGGCCGCGGTGCACACCGACACCAGCACCAGTAGCGGGCTGATGCTGCCGGTCATCGCGTCCCCGAGGAACACGACGGCGGCGGTGCCGGGAATCAGCCCGGCCAACGTCGCCAGAAAATAGGGCAGCACCCGCACGGCGGACGCCCCGGCCGCGTAGTTGAGCACCGAGAACGGCACGGCGGGGATCATCCGCAGCGAGAAGACCGCCTGCCAGCCCCGGGCCCGCAACCGGGCATCCACCGACTCCACCGCCGGGTGGCTCACCAGCTTGCTGAGCTGCCAGCCCAGCGCCCGTACCAGCAACAGCGCGATCAGTGCGCTCGCCGTGCTGGCGACCACGGCGATCACCACACCGACGCCGGGGCCGAACAGCAGGCCGGCCGCCAGGGTGAACGCGGTGCGGGGGAACGGGAACACGGTGACGACGATGTGCGCGCACAGGAACGCCAGTGGGAACCACGCCCCGAGCGAGGTCGCCCAATCCCGCAACTGCACGGCCGTGGGCAGCGGCACGAGCAGCACGACTGCGACGAGAATCACACTGACGATCGCGGTGACGACGATGCGTGTCCGGGACACCTGCCGGGCGGTGGATACCACCGCTGAACTCACGCTCCGCAGCGTGCTGCCGGTCTTCGACGTCACATTGACCAAGATTACGGGCACGCCGACTCGGCGGCGTGACGCGTGAGGCCATCATTTAGCCTGATGGTCTGATGGCGTTCCCGGGGAGGGGCTGCCACGAGCTGCGACAACAGGAGTTGCCGGTGTCAGTAGAGGTCGAGGAGGGCCGCGCCCGCTGGCGCACCGCGGTCGCCGGAGTGCTGGCCAAGAGCAGCCGGAAAGACCCGGCGGATCTGCCCGCTGAACCCGAGACGCTGTTGGACTCGCCCACCTACGAGGGCTTTCCGATCCGTCCGCTGTACACCACGCTCGACGCGCGGCCGGAATCGCCGCTGCCCGGCGCCTGGCCGTTCGTCCGTGGCGCGGACGCGCACCGCGACGTCGTCGCAGGCTGGAAGGTCGCCGAGGAGTTCGGCGCCGGCGGTGCGGTGGCCGACGGCAACGCCGCGGTCCTGGGCGCCCTCGGCGACGGAGTGAGCGCGCTGATCCTGCGCGTCGGCGAAACCGGGGTCGCCCCCGCCGATCTGGACCGGCTGCTCGAGGGCGTGTACCTGGAACTCGCGCCCGTGATCCTCGACGCCGGCACCCAGTTCGGCGCGGCCGCGGATGCGGTGCTGGCTCTGGTGTCCGGTGCGAGCGATGCGCAACGCGCCACCATGTCGATCGACCTGGGCGCCGACCCGTTCACCGCGCCGCTCAGTGGTTTTGACGCGCCCGCGATCGAGGACGTGACCCGGGTCGCCGCGAATCTGATCGGAAGCGCAGGGGTGCGCGCGATCACCGTCGACGGTGCGGCGTTCCACAACCGCGGCGCCAACGCCGCGTGGGAGCTCGCTGGGGCGCTGGGTGCCGCGGTCGAGTACGTGCGGGCGCTGGTCGACGCAGGCATCGACGTCGGAGACGCGCTGCGCCAGATCAGCTTCCGGTTGGTGGCCGACGACGACCAGTTCATGACGATCGCCAAATTCCGTGTGGCCCGCCAACTCTGGGCCCGGATCGCCGACGTGCTGGAGGCGCCGGACAGCGGCGCGGCGACGGTGCACGCGGTCACCTCGCTGCCGATGATGACCCAGCGCGATCCCTGGGTGAACATGCTGCGCACCACGCTGGCCGCGTTCGGCGCCGGCGTCGGGGGAGCGGACACGGTGGCCGTGCTGCCGTTCGACGTGGCCATCCCCAGTGGATTCCCCGGCATCAGTGCCGGTTTCGCCCGCCGCATCGCGCGCAATACCCAGCTGCTGCTGCTCGAAGAGTCGCACATCGGGCGGGTGCTCGACCCCGCGGGCGGCTCCTGGTACGTCGAAGACCTCACCAAAAACCTTGCCGCCGAGGCATGGTCGCACTTCCAGGACATCGAGTCCCGGGGCGGCTTCGTGGCCGCGCGCGATCATGTCGCCGAGCAGATCGAAGAGGTGCGGGCGCGCCGGGCCGACGACATCGCCCACCGCCGCACCGCGGTCACCGGCGTGAACGAGTTCCCGAACCTATCCGAACCGCCACTGCCGCATTTCAGTTCCTCGGAGACGGTGCGGCGCTACGCCGCCGGATTCGAGGCGCTGCGCGACAGGTCCGATGCGTACCTGGAGCGCATGGGTTCGCGGCCGGCGGCTCTGCTGCTGCCGCTGGGACCGTTGGCCGAGAACAACATCCGGGCAACATTCGCGGCCAACCTGCTGGCCTCCGGTGGGATCGAAACGGTCAACCCCGGCACCGTCGACGCCGCCGGGATAGCCGCGGCGATCGCGGACGCCGGCGCCTCGGTGGTGGTGCTCTGCGGCACCGACGCACGCTATGGCACCGACGCCTCCGATGTGGTGGCCGCCGCACGAGCCGCGGGCGTGAGCCAGATCTATCTGGCCGGGCCGGAGAAGGCCGTCGCGGATGCCGCGGACAAACCCGACGGTTATCTGACCGCGAAAATCGATGCGGTCGAAGCGCTTTCGTCCCTGCTCACCCGATTGGGGGCCTGATATGACTGCTTCCACCACCGGCACCGTACCCAGCTTCGCCGACATCCCGCTGCACGGCGACCGGCCGGCCCCGGCGCCCACCGAGGCCGCCGTCGCCGAGCACGTCGCCGCCGCCGCGTCGGCGCACGGCTACACCGCCGAGCAGTTGGAGTGGCAGACCCCCGAGGGCATCGCCGTCAAGCCCGTCTACGTCGGTGCCGACCGCGACGCCGTGGCCGCCGCGGGCTACCCGCTGGACAGCTTCCCGGGCGAGCCCCCCTTCATCCGCGGGCCGTATCCGACGATGTACGTCAACCAGCCCTGGACCATCCGGCAGTACGCCGGGTTCTCCACCGCGGCCGAATCCAACGCCTTCTACCGGCGCAACCTGGCCGCCGGCCAGAAGGGTCTGTCGGTTGCATTCGACCTGGCCACCCACCGCGGCTACGACTCCGATCACCCGCGGGTTGCCGGTGACGTCGGAATGGCCGGTGTGGCAATCGATTCCATCCTGGACATGCGTCAGCTGTTCGACGGTATCGACCTGGGCACCGTCAGCGTGTCGATGACCATGAACGGTGCGGTGCTGCCGATCCTCGCGCTGTACGTGGTGGCCGCCGAGGAACAGGGGGTGCCGCCGGAGAAGCTGGCCGGGACCATCCAGAACGACATCCTCAAAGAGTTCATGGTCCGCAACACCTACATCTATCCGCCGAAACCGTCGATGCGGATCATCTCCGACATCTTCGGCTACACCAGCGCCAAGATGCCGAAGTTCAATTCGATCTCGATCTCCGGCTATCACATCCAGGAAGCCGGTGCCACAGCCGATCTCGAGCTCGCCTACACGCTGGCCGACGGCGTCGAGTACCTCAAGGCGGGCCGGGATGCCGGGCTCGACGTCGACAAGTTCGCGCCGCGGCTCTCGTTCTTCTGGGGCATCGGGATGAACTTCTTCATGGAGGTCGCCAAGCTGCGTGCCGGCCGGCTGCTGTGGAGTGAGCTGGTGGCCGAGTTCGGCGCCAAGAACCCCAAATCCCTGTCGCTGCGCACCCATTCGCAGACCTCAGGCTGGTCGCTGACCGCCCAGGACGTGTTCAACAACGTCGCGCGAACCTGTGTCGAGGCGATGGCGGCCACCCAGGGCCACACCCAGTCGCTGCACACCAACGCACTCGACGAAGCGCTGGCGCTGCCGACCGACTTCTCCGCGCGCATCGCGCGCAACACGCAGCTGCTGCTGCAGCAGGAGTCGGGCACCACCCGGCCGATCGACCCCTGGGGCGGTTCGTACTACGTCGAGTGGCTGACCCATCAGCTGGCCGAGAAGGCCCGGGCCCACATCGCCGAGGTCGCCGAGCACGGCGGCATGGCCCAGGCCATCGGCGAGGGCATCCCGAAGCTGCGCATCGAGGAGGCCGCCGCGCGCACTCAGGCCCGCATCGACTCCGGGGCCCAGCCGCTGATCGGCGTGAACAAGTACCAGGTCACCGAGGACCAGGAGATCGAGGTCCTCAAGGTCGAGAACAGCCGGGTGCGCGCCGAGCAGCTGGCCAAGCTCGAGCAACTCCGCGCCGATCGCGACGAGGCGGCCTGCCAGGCGGCGTTGGCCGAATTGTCCCGTGCCGCAGAGGCTTCCGGGCCCGCCGGTGAGGACGGGCTTGGCAACAACCTGCTGGCGCTGGCCATCAATGCCGCCCGCGCCATGGCCACGCTCGGCGAGATCTCCGACGCGCTGGAGAAGGTGTACGGACGGCATCAGGCCGAGATCCGGACCATCGCGGGTGTCTATCGGGATGAGGTCGGAAAGGCCCAGAATGTGAGTGCCGCAACCGCATTGGTGGAGAAGTTCGCCGAGGCCGACGGTCGCCGGCCGCGCATCCTGGTGGCCAAGATGGGCCAGGACGGTCACGATCGTGGGCAGAAGGTGATCGCCACGGCCTTCGCCGACATCGGCTTCGACGTCGACGTGGGCTCGCTGTTCTCCACCCCGGAGGAAGTCGCGCAGCAGGCCGCCGACAACGACGTCCACGTGGTGGGGGTGTCCTCGCTGGCCGCCGGGCACCTGACGCTGGTGCCTGCACTGCGCGACGCACTCGCCGCGGTGGGGCGCCCCGACATCATGGTGGTCGTCGGCGGTGTGATCCCGCCCGGTGACTTCGACGAGCTCTACGCCGCCGGGGCCACCGCGATCTTCCCGCCCGGCACGGTGATCGCGGATGCCGCCGTGGATCTGCTGCACAAGCTCGCCGAGCGGCTCGGGTACGACCTCGGCTGATGTCCGCCGACGTCGAGGTACTGGCCGAGGCGATCCGCAGCGGTGATCGTGCGGCGCTGTCGCGTGCGATCACCCTGGTCGAGTCGACCCGTACCGATCACCGCGATCAGGCCCAGCGCCTGCTCCTGGAGCTGATGCCGGACGCGGGCAAGGCTGTGCACATCGGGATCACCGGGGTGCCCGGGGTGGGGAAGTCGACCACCATCGAGGCGCTGGGGATGTACCTGATCGAGCAGGGGCACCGGGTGGCCGTGCTGGCCGTCGACCCGTCGTCGACGCGCACGGGCGGCTCGATCCTGGGGGACAAGACGCGCATGGCGAAGCTTGCCGTACATCCGGATGCCTACATCCGTCCATCGCCGACGTCGGGAACCCTGGGCGGCGTGGCAAAGGCGACACGGGAGACCATCGTGCTCGCCGAGGCCGCCGGATTCGACGTCATCCTGGTGGAAACGGTCGGTGTCGGACAGTCCGAGGTGACCGTGTCCAACATGGTCGACACCTTCGTTTTCCTCACGCTTGCCCGCACCGGAGATCAGCTCCAAGGCATCAAGAAGGGGGTCCTGGAGCTCGCCGACATCGTCGTGGTCAACAAGGCCGACGGTGCCCACCTCACCGAGGCGAAGTCGGCCGCGCGTGAGTTGACGGCCGCCATCCGTCTGATCTATCCCCGCGAAACTATCTGGCGCCCACCGGTTTTGACGATGAGTGCGATCGACGGCACCGGCTTGCGCGAGCTGTGGGACACGGTGCTCGCGCACCGCGACGCGTTGACCAAGGCCGGCGAGTTCGACGCCCGCCGCCGCACCCAGCAGGTGGAGTGGACGTGGTCGATGGTGCGCGACGCCGTGCTCGACCGGGTACTGAGCCATCCGGCCGTGCGCGCCGAACGGGCCGAGATCGAACGCCAGGTTCGCGAGGGCGAGCTGACTCCCGCACTGGCTGCCCAGCGAATTCTCCAGGCGGCCGAACAGTCAACCTGACCGCCCGCGTGTCAAGTTAACGTTTTGGCAACAATTTGCTGCAGATGTGCTTAGACCCGTTAAATTCCCATCTGTGACTCAGGCGATGCGTGACCGCGACACCCTGCCCCATGGGCTGCAGGGTGCTGCCGATCCGAACTTCGCCTGCGCGCTGCGAAGCTTCGCGGCGATGTTCCCGCACCCGCGCTTCGGCGGCGGCGCGCTGGCGGTCTACCTCGACGGCAGGCCCGTCGTCGACGTCTGGGCCGGCTGGTCTGATCGTCGGGGCCGCGAACGCTGGTCCGCCGACACCGGCGCCATGGTGTTCTCGGCGACCAAGGGCGTCGCCTCGACGGTCATCCACCGCCTCGTCGACCGTGGCCTGATCGACTACGAAGCCCCGATGGCGGAGTACTGGCCGGAGTTCGGTGCCAACGGCAAGGCGGACATCACTGTTCGCGAGGTCATGCAACACCGCGCCGGGCTGTCGCACCTGCACGGCGTGCGCACCCGTGACTTGCTCGACCATCTGGTCATGGAGGATCGCGTCGCGGCGGCTCCGGTCGGCCGGTTCTTCGGCAAGCCCGCGTATCACGCGCTCACGTATGGCTGGCTGCTGTCCGGCCTGGCCCGTGCCGTCACCGGGGTGGGCATGCGCGAGCTGATCCGCACCGAGGTGGCCGAGCCGCTGAACACCGACGGGATTCACCTGGGCAGGCCGCCGGCCGGCGCGCCGACCAGGGCCGCCAGCATCATCGGGCCCCAGCTGAACATCCCGAACCCGATCTTCAACACGATCGCTCCGCGGGTCGCGGCATTCGAGAGGTCCGCGATCTTCGGTTCCATGTACTTCCCCGGCATGCGGTCGACGGTCCAGGGCGCCATGCCACTGCTCGACAGCGAGCTGCCGTCGGCCAATGGCGTGGCCACGGCTCGCAGCCTGGCCAGGATGTACGGCGCGATCGCCAACGGCGGAGAGATCGACGGCATGCGTTATCTGTCCCCGGGGCTGGTCGCCGGGCTCACCGGACGCCGTGATCTGACCCGGGACCGCAACCTGGTTCTGCCGCTCGGCTTCCACCTGGGTTATCACTCGCTACCGATCCCGGGGATATTGCCCGGCTTCGGGCATGTGGGGCTGGGCGGCTCGCTGGGCTGGGCAATTCCGGAAGCCGGATTGTCCTTCAGTTTCATCCATAACCGGTTGCTGACCCCCTTCGTCATTGCCGATCAGGCCGGCTTCGTTGCGACCGCCGCGTTGATTCGCCGGGGTGCCGCTGCCGCCCGCAAGCACGGTTTCGAGCCCGTCACCGAGTTCGGTGCCCCCTTCGGGCCCATTTCGTCCGGCGTCGTCGCAGGGTAATTCGGCCCTAATTCCACCCGAGCCGGCTCCTTGCTGGCCCGACCGGACCTCCGGTGTGTTGCCTGGTCGCGGGGTCCCGCCACGCCACGACTGACCTCGCCACATGCGCCTGTCGAGGGCTCCAGCAAACTTTCACAGCGAGTTCACAAGACCCGGCTAAAGGGGTGATAAATGTCACCGGGCATCTTGTGAACTGTCCCGTAGTTCATCTTCGGTGGAAAGTTCGCCAAATATCCACGAATAGCCGGTCATTTATCCTGTCGCGTTTGCTGACTCGCTGCGGGAAATATCGGGGAACCGGTAATGGATGCCTCCATACCCTTGGAAATGTGGTCTGGATCACGTTTAGTCGGCTGCCAATATTGAAATCTCAGCCTACTCTCAGGTTAGTAGCCATCTCCTGTGGATCGAGATGATAGTTGCAGGCTAACGGGTTATCGGATGCTGAGGCATGATTGCGGAAACTCTCAGGATGGCTGCGCTATCCAGGGCCTCACGGGCATCGCCAGTGGCGCTATTTGACACTATTCAATTACTGAGACATTGAATTTAACGGGATTAGGCTCGGGTCATTAGATAGGTTCATTACCGTTATTTGCTATATCCGTATCGATACCAATTTGTGTCGGAATTGCGATAGTAAACACTCTGCAACTTCCTCCTCGCCGTCGCGGACGGGTCGTCGGATGCTGTCCGGGCGCTTGCGTGGGCGAGCGTGTCGCGATGAATGTGCTGGTAGACGGCTTTTACGATCGGGATCTCAAGACCGTAATCACGATCTCGCCGGTCGTCACCGCTGGATCCGCAGCTATCAGATATGCGGCTGACCGGGCAGGACGTTAGGGCCAAAGGTCACATTGGCCAATCCCTAATCGAAAACATCAAACATTTCTCGCGGTCTTAACGAAAAACGGCTAAGCTACCGAGCACATTGGCAACTTCGACTGGGCAGTTACCGCTGCATGGCCGGGATGGGTTGCCTTGTCCAGTGTCAAGAAGTGAGGTGTGAGCGGACGTGCGTCAGACATCTGTCACCCCCATCGCCGTCGTCGGCATGGCATGCCGGCTACCCGGTGGTATCGACTCGCCCCACAAGCTGTGGGAGGCGTTGCTCGAGGGCGCTGATCTGGTCACTGAGATTCCCGCCGACCGCTGGGACGCTGACGACCTCTACGACCCCGAGCCCGGTGTTCCCGGCCGCTCGGTGTCGAAGTGGGGTGCCTTCATCGATGACGTCACCGGCTTCGATCCCGACTTCTTCGGGATCAACGAGCGCGAGGCCACGGCGATGGACCCGCAGCACCGCGTGCTGCTGGAGACCTGCTGGGAAGCCACCGAACAAGCCGGCTTCACGCCGTCGTCGCTGTCCGGCACGGCGACCGGTGTCTTCATCGGCATGTCGCACGACGACTACGCGATGGTCACCAGTGACGCCGGCGCCTTCGACCAGGCGTACGCGTTCACCGGTGCGCCGTTCAGCATGGCCTCGGGCCGCATCTCGCACGCGCTCGGCCTGACCGGCCCCGCGGTCACCATGGACACCGCCTGCTCCTCGAGCTTGGTCGCGGTCCACCAGGCGGTCCGCAGCCTGCATGACGGCGAAAGCGACATGGCGCTGGCCGGCGGCGTGATGCTGATGCTGGACAAGCGCCTCTACGCCTCGTCGTCGGGCCAGGGCATGCTCTCGCCGACCGGCCGCTGCCACTCCTTCGACGTCGCCGCCGACGGCTTCGTCCGCGCCGAGGGCTGCGGGATCGTCGTCCTCAAGCGGCTCGACGACGCCCAGCGCGACGGCGACCGTGTGCTGGCCGTCATCAAGAGCACCGCTTCCAACCAGGACGGCCGCACCGAGAACATCTTGACCCCGTCGCGCGACGCCCAGGTTTCGGTGTTCCAGGCCGCGCTCGCCGCCGCCGGCGTCGACCCCGACACCGTCGGCATGGTCGAGGCGCACGGCACCGGCACCCCGGTCGGCGACACCATCGAGTTCAACAGCATCTCGACGGTCTACGGCCACGCGGGCCCGACGGCCCTCACGTCGGTCAAGAGCAACTTCGGCCACGCGGAGTCCGCGGCGGGTGTGCTCGGACTCATGAAGGCCGTTCTCGCCGTTCACCACGGTGTGATTCCGCAGAACCTGCACTTCACCCAGCTCTCCGAGAAGAACGCCAAGGTCAAGACCGGGATGTTCGTCCCGACCGAGAACATCCCCTGGCCCAAGGAGGACGGCCCGCGCCGTGCGGGTGTGTCGTCCTATGGCATGTCGGGCACCAACGTCCACGCGGTTCTCGAGCAAGCCCCCGACGCGCCCGTCGTCGTCGACGCGAACAAGGTCGACAGCGCCGCCAAGGACCTGCTGCTGTTCCCGGTGTGCTCCACCTCGGTCGAGGAACTCCGCAACACCGCCGCGAACCTGGCCGACTGGGTCGAGAACGCGGGCGACGAGCTGTCGCTGCCGGACCTGGGCTACACGCTCAGCCGCCGGCGCGGGCATCGTTCGCTGCGCACTTCCGTCATCGCCGAGGACCGCGGCTCGCTGATCGAGCAGCTGCGCGCGGTCGCCGAAGGTGATGAGCCCTACCAGCCCGCCGTCGGCCACGACGACCGCGGACCGGTGTGGATCTTCTCCGGACAGGGGTCGCAGTGGGCCTCGATGGGCACCGAGCTGCTGGCCACCGAGCCCGTCTTCGCCGCCAAGGTTGCCGAGATCGAGCCGCTGATCGCCGCCGAATCCGACTTCTCGGTCACCGAGGCGATGACCGCACCCGAGACCGTCGAGGGCATCCACCGTGTCCAGCCGACGATCTTCGCCGTCCAGGTCGCGATGGCGGCCACGATGGCGTCCTACGGTGTTCAGCCCGGCGCGGTCATCGGCCACTCGCTGGGTGAGGTCGCCGCGGCCGTCGTGTCCGGCGCACTGTCGCTGGAAGACGGCGTCAAGGTCATCTGCCGTCGCTCGCTGCTGTGCCTGCGATTGGCCGGCGGGGGAGCGATGGCCTCGGTCGAGATGCCCGCCCAGCAGGTCCGTGAGGAACTCGAGCAGCAGGGCATCGAGGACGTGGTCGTCGCCGTCGTCGCGTCGCCCAAGTCGACCGTGATCGGTGGCGCCACCGAGACCGTCCGCAAGATCGTCGCCGGTTGGGAGGCCCGCGAGATCATGGCCCGCGAGGTCAACGTCGACGTGGCATCGCACTCGCCGCAGGTCGATCCGATCCTCGACGAGCTCGCCGAGATGCTCGAGGACATCACCCCGATGGCCCCCGAGGTGCCCTACTACTCGGCGACATCGTTCGATCCCCGCGAGCAGCCGTACTGCGATGCCGACTACTGGGTGGACAACCTGCGCCACACGGTCCGGTTCTCGGCGGCGGTGCAGACCGCGCTGGAAGACGGCTTCCGGGTGTTCGGCGAGCTGGCCCCGCACCCACTGCTCATCCGTGCCATCGACCAGACCGCGAGCACGCTGGACATCAGCGTCGCGGCCCTGGCCGGCATGCGCCGCGCGCAGGAGGTTCCCAACGGCCTCGGCGATTTCCTCGGCGATCTGTACGCCGCGGGCGCGCAGGTGGACTTCTCGGTTCTCTACCCGGTCGGCCGGCTGGTCGACGCGCCACTGCCCACCTGGACCCATCGCAGCCTGATCCTGATCGCCGACGGCGTCGACCAGGCTCGCGGCACCCACCTGGTGGCCGCCCACCCGCTGCTGGGCTCGCACGTCCGGCTGCTGGAGGAGCCCGAGCGGCACGCCTGGGCCGCCGAGGTCGGTACCGGCGCACACCCGTGGCTGGTCGATCACCAGATCAACAACGTCGCGGCTCTGCCCGGCGCGGCCTACTGCGAAATGGCGCTGGCCGCCGCGCGCACCGTGTTCGGTGACGACGCCGAGGTCCGCGACGTCACGTTCGACGCGATGCTGCTGCTCAAGGATGAGACCCCGGTGCACCCCGTGGCCTCCGCCGACGGCTCCGGCCTCCTCGACTTCGTCGTCGAGACCGACACCGACGGCGAGCGCGAGCGCCGCGCCGGCGCCGTGCTGACCGCCGGTCAGCCCGGCGAGCAGCCCAAGACCTACGACATGGACGCGCTGCGCGACGCCCACCCCAACCGCGCCGACGGCGAAGGTGTGCGGCAGTGGTTCGACGGCCGCGGTGTCCAGTTCGGCCCCGCGTTCACCGCGCTGGTCGCCGTCAACGCCGCCGACGAGAACGCCGACACCGTGCTGGCCGAGATCGGCCTGCCGTCCTCGATCCGCAATCAGCAGACCTCCTACGGCGTCCACCCGGCACTGCTGGACGCCTGCTTCCAGTCGGTCGCGGCTCACCCGGGCGTGCAGTCCTCCGGCACCGGCGGGCTGCTGCTGCCGCTGGGCGTGGAGCGCCTGCGCGTGCTCGGCCCGACCCGCAACGCGCGCTACTGCCTGACCCGCATCACCTCGCTGGACGGATCCTCGGTGCAGGCCGATATCGATCTGCTCGACGATTACGGCACGGTGCTGTTCACCGTCCAGGGTCTGCGGATGGGCACCGGCATGTCCGAGGATCACGAGGGCGACCGCGTTTTCAACGAGCGCCTGCTGGGCATCGAGTGGCGCCAGCACCAGGTCGCCGAGATCACGAACACCGTCGGCGCGACGTGGCTGGTCGTCAGCACCTCGGACGTCGCCGATCTGCTGGCCTCCGCGCTCACCGACGCACTCAAGCTCAACGACGCCGACGTCACCACGATGTCGTGGCCGCAGCAGGCCGACCACGCGGCCAACGCCGAGCGGCTGCGGTCGTACTTCACCGAAGGCGCCGGCTTCGCCAACGTCGTCGTCGTCAGTGGCGCGCGCAACGGCTGCCCCGAAGAGCAGCTGCCGCACCGCGGGGGCGATCACGTCCGTCACCTGGTGCGCATCGCCCGCGAGCTGGCCGACACCGCAGGCGAGGCGCCGCGGCTCTACGTCATCACCCGCAACGCCCAGACCGTGCTGGCCGACGATCGGCCGAACCTCGAGCAGGCCGGCCTTCGTGGTCTGCTGCGCGTGGTCGGCGCCGAGTTCCCGCAGCTGCGCCCCAGCCAGATCGACGTCGACGACAACGTCGACTCCAAACTGCTGGCCCGCGTGCTGCTGAGCGGCTCGGAAGAAGACGAGACCGCCTTCCGCGGCGGCGACTGGTACACCGCGCACCTCTACCCGAGCCCGCTGCGGCCCGACGAGCGCTACACCACGGTCGTCGACCATTCCCGCGACGGCATGCGCCTGGAGATCCGTACCCCCGGCGATATGCAGACCCTGGAACTGGCCGCCTTCGACCGCATCCCGCCGGGACCGGGCCAGATCGAGGTCGCGGTCACCGCGTCCAGCCTCAACTTCGCCGACGTCCTGCTGGCCTTCGGTCGGTACCCGAGCTTCGAGGGCCTGCACCCGCAGCTGGGCATCGACTTCGCCGGTGTGGTCACCGCGGTCGGACCGCAGGTCACCTCGCACCGGGTGGGCGATCACGTGGGTGGCATGTCGCCCAACGGCTGCTGGGGCACGTTCGTGACGTGCGACGCCGACGTGGCCGTGACGCTGCCCTCGGGCCTGCGTGACGATCAGGCCGCGGCCGTGTCCACCGCATCGGCCACCGCCTGGCACAGCCTGCACGATCTGGCCAAGATCAAGTCCGGCGACAAGGTGCTGATCCACTCCGCCACCGGCGGTGTCGGCCAGGCCGCCATCGCGATCGCCCGGGCCGCCGGCGCGGAGATCTACGCCACCGCGGGCACCGACGAGCGTCGCGACATCCTGCGCGGCATGGGCATCACCCACGTCTACGACTCCCGCAGCGCCGCCTTCGCCGAGCAGATCCGCAAGGACACCGACGGCTACGGCGTGGACATCGTGCTCAACTCGCTGACCGGCGCGTCCCAGAAGGCCGGCGTCGACCTGCTGGCCTTCGGCGGCCGGTTCGTCGAGATCGGCAAGAAGGACATCTATGGCGACACCCGCCTCGGGCTGTTCCCGTTCCGGCGCAACCTGTCCTTCTACGGTGTCGACCTGGCGCTGATGGCCACGACGCACCCCGAGCAGATCCGCGAGCTGCTGAGCACCGTGTACCGGCTGACCGCCGAGGGTGTGCTGCCGCAGCCGGAGACCACGCACTACCCGCTGGCCGACGCCGCCACCGCGATCCGCGTGATGGGGGCCGCCGAGCACACCGGCAAGCTGCTGCTGTCGGTGCCGAAGGTGGGCCACAGCAATGTGGTCGTGCCGCCCGAGCAGGCCAAGGTCTTCCGCCGCGACGGCTCGTACATCATCACCGGTGGTCTGGGCGGGCTGGGCTTGTTCCTCGCCTCGAAGATGGCTGCGGCCGGCTGCGGCCGGATCGTGCTGAACTCGCGGTCGGAGCCCAAGGCCGACGCGCTGGCCGAGATCACCCGGATGCGGGCCGCCGGTACCGAGGTTGAGGTCGTCAGCGGCGACATCGCCCTGTCGGAGACCGTCGACCGCCTGGTCACGGTGGCCACCGCCACCGGCCTGGCCGTGCGCGGGGTGCTGCATGCGGCCGCCGTCGTCGAAGACGCCATCCTGACCAACATCAGCGACGAGCTGATCGACCGGGACTGGGCGCCCAAGGTCTACGGCGCCTGGCACCTGCACCGCGCCACCACGGCACAGCCGCTGGACTGGTTCTGCTCGTTCTCCTCGGCGGCTGCCTTGATGGGCTCGCCCGGCCAGGGCGCCTACGCGGCGGCCAACAGCTGGCTGGACGGGTTCACCCACTGGCGCCGTTCGCAGGGCCTGCCCGCCACCGCGATCGCGTGGGCGGCATGGGACGAGATCGGCGCGGGCAAGCACCTCGCCGCCGCCGGCGACACCGCGATGATCAGCCCGGACGAGGGTGCCAATGCCTTCGAGGCGCTGCTGCGCCACGATCGCGCCTACAGCGGCTACGCGCCGATCATCGGGACGCCGTGGCTGACCGATCTGGCCGCCCGCAGCCCGTTCGCCGAGGCATTCCAGGCCAGTGGCGACCGGCCCGCGGACACCAGCAGCTTCCGGGCCGAACTGCACGATCTGCCGCGTGACGAGTGGCCGACGCGGGTTCGTCGTCTGGTATCGGAGCAGCTCAGCCTGATCCTGCGCCGTTCCATCGACCCAGACCGGCCGATTTCGGAGTACGGTTTGGACTCGTTGGGGAACCTCGAGCTGAGAACTCGGATCGAAACTGAAACGGGAATCCGTGTTCGGTCGATGGATATAACGACTGTCCGGTCGCTGGCTGAAAGCCTGTGCGAAACGCTCGCCGGCGTCATCACGTCAGCGCGCTGACTAACTGGGTCGATAGGGGAAACTAACAGTGGTTGCACTCACCGCAATCCATGACTGGGTTGACGCGCCGGGCACAGTCGTGTCCTGGAGCCCGTCACCGGCATGCCTGAAGAAGGTTCAGGATGCGCCGGTCAGCGAGGTGCCTGCGAGCTATCAGCAGGGCCAGCACATCCGCAGCTACCGCAATCACACGGCCAACGGCCTGGAGATGGCGCGGCTGCTGATCCCAGCCTGGAACATGCCCGGCAAGTGCGATGTCCGCGCGATGACCTTCGTCATCAATGCCTACCTGCGCCGGCACGACACCTACCACAGCTGGTTCGCGTTCGACGAGGCCGATCAGATCGTCCGCCACACCGTCGAGAACCCGAACGACATCCAGTTCGTCGCGTCCAAGCACGGCGAGATGAATTCGGCGCAGTGGAAGAAGCACGTGCTCGACACCCCGAGCCCGCTGGAGTGGGACTGCTTCCGGTTCGGTGTCATCCAGCGCGCCGACCACTTCACCTTCTACGTCAGCGTCGACCACCTGCACGCCGACGCGATGCTGATGATGGCGCTGTTCGTCGAAATGCACATGAACTACGAGGCGCTGGCCGGCGGCGGTGCGCCGCTGCGCCTGCCCGACGCGGGCAGCTACCACGACTACTGCGTGCGCCAGCACGACTACACCGAGCAGCTGACCATGGAGTCCGACGACGTCAAGGGCTGGCTGGAGTTCCTGGAGAACAACGGCGGAACGATGCCCACCTTCCCGCTGCCGCTCGGCGATCCGTCGGTGCACTGCAGCGGTGACCTGCTGACCGTCCAGTTGATGGACGATCACGAGTCGGACCGCTTCGAGTCGGCCTGCACCGCGGCCGGTGTCCGCTTCATCGGTGGCGTGTTCGCCGCCGCGGCCATCGCCCACCGGCAGCTGACCGGTGACGACGACTATTACGTCATCACCCCGACGACCACCCGCAGCACGCCTGCCGAGTTCATGACCACGGGCTGGTTCACCGGTGTGGTTCCGCTGTCGGTGCCCGTCGCCGCCCGCAACTTCGCCGAGGTAGCCCGCGCCGCCCAGGAGTCGTTCGACTCGGGGATGCCGCTGGCGAACGTGCCGATCGAACGCGTCTACGAGCTGGCCGAGACCGAAGCCACCCCGCGGATCCGTCCCGCCGGGCCGGGTGTGCCGATGCTGTCCTACCTCGACGTCGGCCTGCCGCCGCTGAACCCGGTCATCATGTCGCAGTGGTATGCGCAGAACGGCCACATCTACACCGACCTGGGTGCGGCCAATCAGGTCGGCATGTGGGTGAACCGGCGTACCGGCGGCACGATCATCACCGTCGCCTACCCGGACAACCCGATCGCCCGTGAGTCGGTTGCCGAGTTCGTCGAACTGATGAAGTGCATCTACCTCCGGGTGGCCGACGGCCGCTCCGAGCTCGTGTCGTCGTCTCGCTTGCCCGTCGCAACGGTCTGATGCCGGTGGGCGAGGATCGCCGGCCCGCACCCGACAATGTGGTGCCCTACGCCGACCAGGCGCTGCTGTTGGCGCTGCGCGGTGCCGGTCAAGAGGCCGTCATGCAGATCATCTGGCTCTATGAGCACCCGGTCGATCTCGACGGTTTGCGGCGCTTCTATCAGAACTACGGTCACGGGCTCCTCGGTCGGCTGATCGAGCGCTCGGCACTGCCTTTCGGCAGGCATCGTTGGGTTGCGGCTCCAGGGCCGCAGACCAGTCTCGAGATCGCCGAGCAGCCCATTCCCCGTGACGAGCTGTTCGACTGGGCCGACGAGCAGGTCGAACTGCCGCTCGACCCTGAACATGGGCCGTCCTGGCGGATGGCGATCCAGCCGCTCACCGACGGAACAACCGCGGTGGGCATGGTCGTGTCGCACACCGTCGTCGACGGCGGTGGCGCCGTCGCGACGACCATCGCCGCGGTCAACGGCACCGGCAGAGACCTCGACTATCCACCCAGGCGCTCCCGCACGCGCTCGCGCGCGGTGCGGGAGGATCTGCGCCAGCTGAGGTCCGACCTGCCCGAGATCGGGCGAACGCTGGTCAAGGCGGTCAAGGTCGCCACTCGCCGGAGGGACGAGCTGACCCGCCCCAGCACGCCGGTCTCGGCGCCTGCCGACGGTGGCGACGAGATCGTCAAGACCGCGTTCGCCGTCGCGATGCTCGACATCGACCAGTGGGACAATAGAGCGAAAAGCCTTGGTGGGAACCATTTTTCACTTGTGGCCGGATTCGCGGGCAAACTAGCGGAGAACCTCGGCCGCACGCGCGCATCCGATGGCGCGGTCACGCTGATGATCCCGGTCAGCGAGCGCGACAATCCGGCGGACACCGGCGGCAATGTCGTGACGATCGCCAATGTCACGTTCGATCCCGCCCCGGTCGCCAACGATCTCACAAGCGCTCGCGCCGCGATCAAGCAGGGTTTGGTGACCGCGCGACAGACGCCGGACGAGATGGTCGAGCTGCTACCGTTGATCCCGTTCCTGCCGAAGCGGGCGATGGGACGCATCGCCGACATGGCCTTCCAATTCACCGCTGATGTGCCGGTGTCCTGCTCGAATCTGGGTGACATCCCCGACGACCTGCTTCGGCTCGACGGTACGGTTGCTGAGCGGTTCTACTTCCGGGGCATTGACCGCAATCTGACCCGTGGTGCCTTGGAGAAGCGGAATGGCCTGATGACGGTGGCGTCGATGCGCCTCGGCGGCAAGGTGATCCTTCCGGTGATGAGTTACCTACCGGGTGCGGACAATTCGCGTGCGCACCTGCGCGAGATGATCACCCAGACCCTGGGAGAGTTCGAGCTGTCGAGCGTGATCGAGTGAGGTTCGAGCAGTGACCACCGAATCGCAGGAACACCGGCTCGAGTTCTTCGACCAGACGGCGTTCGAATTGATGCGTGCGACCGGGCGCGGCCAGCTCATGCAGTGCGTCTGGGTATACGAACATCCTGTCGACTTCGAGGGGCTGCGGCGGTTCCACCGCAATTTCGCCGGGTCGCTCGGCGGTCGCAACATCGAGCGGTCACCGCTGCCGTTCGGCCGGCCGCGCTGGGTCAAGCCCGGCCACGCGCCGTCTGAGATCCAGATCAACGAAACACCCCGTCCCCGAGACGAACTCATGGACTGGGCCGACGAACTGGCTACACTGCCGATCGACCCCGAGCACGGCCCGACCTGGTATCTGGTCGTCCAGCCGCTGACCGACGGTTCCACCGCGATCAGCATGGTGGGCTCGCACGTGATCGGGGACGGCACCGCAGCCGGCCTGGCGATCTTCGAGGCGGTCACCGGCAACGTCCGCGACGTGGGTTACGAGAAGCCGGGCACCCGCACGCGCAGGCAGGCGCTGGTGGCCGACGCCCGACAGGTCATTCGCGACCTGCCCGCGACCCGCAAGGCGCTGGTCAAGGGCGCGAAGCTGGTGTACAGCCAGCGCAAAGATCTCGCGCAGTCCCGGAAGTCACGTGCCGGGGGCGCCCGTACGGGGCGCGAGGAGTTCGTCACCGTCCCGTCGGTGGCGATCATCGTCGATGTGGCGGAGTGGGACGCGCGCGCGGAAAGCCTTGGCGGAAACAGCTATTCGCTCCTCGTGGGCATCACCGCGAAGCTGGCGGAGCGGCTTGGCCGGCGCCGCAAGTCCGACGGTGCCGTGACGCTGGTGATCGCGATCAACCTTCGCGAAAGCCTGGAGGACGACCGGGCCCTGGCGATGGCCTTCGCCAACGCCACCGTCGACCCGGAGAAGGTGACCGTCGACCTGACCGAGTCCCGTGGGGTCGTGCGGGCGTCCCGGCAGATGGCCAAGGACCAGACCGACCCGACGATGGAACTGTTCCCGTTGATGCCGTGGTTGCCCAAGGCGGCCGTCAAGGGCGTCGCCGAGATGCTGTTCTCCTACTCAGAAGACCTGCCGGTGTCCTGTTCGAACCTCGGCGATCTGCCGCCGCAGATCGCTCAGGTCGACGGCACGACCGCGGAGGTCGTCATCCTGCGTGCGCTGGACCAGAACGTGACGATGCGCGAGATGGAGCGATCGCACGGCCAGCTCGTCGTGGTGTCCGCGCGGGTCAATGGCAAGGTTGTCATCTCCGTCGAGGCATACGAGATCGGCGCCGAGAACAGCAAGCAGCGGTTGCGCGATCTGGCCGATCAGACGCTGACCGAGTTCGGGCTCACCTGCGTCATCGAATAATCGGCGTTCACATGCCGTGCAGGCCGACCCCGATCAGGATGATGCCGACGATCGCGACGAACACACCGGCATGCTTGCGGGTGCGGGTGCGGATCCATTCGTTGAAGCGCTGCACCCAGACCCGGGTCCTGGCCGGTGCCACGATGAAGCTCAGCAGTGGGATCACCGCGGCCCAACTGGCCAGCAGCAGGAACGTCACCAGCGCGGCGGCCTGCTCGATCGGCGGAGTCTTGGACGCGATGATCAGCGCCAGCAGGGCCATGTAGTCGATGCTGGGCATTGCCAGCGCTGCCCCGATCGAGCCCGAGAACCAGGACGACTCGCCCTTGGCGAAACCGCGCACCTTGGTGGACAGCCGCTTGAACCGGCCTGGCGCCAGTTCTTGCTCAGCCTCCAGGGCGGTCTCCGTGCCGCCGCTGGCCGGCACGTCGGCCATCTCCTTGCGAGCGAATTGACGCAACGGAATGTTGGACATCAGTAGCGCGCCGAGTAGGACGGCGACCACACCGATGCCGATCTGGATGAGCGCCGGGTTGAAGTTGGCCTTGCCCAGGAAGGTGTGGTGGAAAACAAAGAGCACCGCGAAGCCCACACTCAGGCTCAGCGCCAGGCCCGTGCAGAGGAAGACCAGCAGGTGACGCGCCGGGCGCGGCCGGGTCAGCAGCAGGGCGATCAATCCGATGCGTGCGGGCTCGATGCTCACCGCGAGGCCAAGCAGCACCACGGTTGTCCACACGAGGCGAAATTCTACCTTGCCGCGCTGCCAGGGGCCGCGTTGACATCACCCGTGGCGGCGGTTGCGGGCGGTCTGCTCGAGAAGGTCGGCCGCGGTGGCGACGCTGCCCGCCGCCGGGGTCATCCGGCTGGAGAGCAAACGCGCGCGTTCGGCTGTTTGCGGAGACAGCACGGTTCGTAGATCTTCCAGCAGCGAATATCGTGTAGAAGCTGAGAAACGCCGCGAGGTCCCGATACCAAGCCGGTCTATTTGTTTGCCCCAGAGTGGCTGTTCGGCCGCGACCCACAGCACCAGGGTGGGGACGCCTGCGCGGATACCCGCCGCGGTCGTGCCGGCCCCGCCGTGGTGCACGACGGCCCGGCAGGACGGGAACACCGCGGCGTGGTTGACCGAGCCGACGACCTTGACGTGTCCGGCGGTGCCGGTGTCATCGAAGTCCGAGAACCCGGCGCAGATCAGTGCGCGTTCGCCGAGCTCGCCGCAGACCTCGCTGATCATGCGAACCGTGTCGGCAGGGGAGTCGATCGGCATGCTGCCGAAGCCGAAGTAGATCGGTGGCGTTCCCGCGGCGATCCAGGACTCCACTTCGGTGTCGGTCTCGGTGGGCAGCTGCAGCGTCAGGGAGCCGATGAGAGGGCGCCGCTCACCCCACTCGCCGGCCAGCCCGGGAAAGAAGATCTTGTCGTAGGCCTGGATCTCCAGCGCGCCGCCGGCCACGATGCGCGCCACCGGCCGGGTTGTCGCGGCGGGCAGGCCCAGGATGCTTCGCTGCTCCGTCTCCGCCGGCTTGAGCAGCCGCCAGTGCATCCATTCGCCCATCGCATACGCCGCCTTGACCGCCGGCGCGGGCAGTCGCACCGGCAGGACCTGCGTGTTGGCCCGGACCGGGAAGTAATGCACCTCGGCCAGCGGCAGGCCGCGGTACTCGGCCACATTGGCGGCGATCTCCTGGTAGGCGGTGCCGGTCACCATCAGGTCGGCGCCGTCGGCCAGTGCCAGCAGCGCGTCGCTCATCTCGGCCCAGCCGCGCGTTGCCGCCGCCCTCGCCTTGCGCAGCGCGTTCAGCGGGTTGCCCAGGCGCACCCAGTCGGCAGGCCCGGCCGCGGTGAGTGCGTCCGGGCGTTCGAAGACGTCGCCCTGCAGTTGTTTCTGGGAGTCGGGGCCGTAGCCGATCACGGCGTGCAGACCCGCGGACTCGACGAAGTCCACCAGGTTGGGCGGTACGGCCAGGTGGACGTCGTGCCCGCGGCGCTGTAATTCGAGACTTACTGCCGCACAGGGTTCGACGTCACCGCGCGTCCCGTGGATGCTCACCGCGAATTTCATCGGTTCCCATTATCGGGATCCGCCCGCGTGGGTGAACCACTTGGTCTTGATCCGCCACGAGTGCGCCGACGTCAGCGCGAATCCGGCACCGCAGGAGCAGGCGAAGAACCAGACCAGTTTGCCGCCCTCGAGTTCGGCCAGCGGCGGGACGTAGGCGGTGATGATACGAATCGCGCAGGCGATGATGCCGCTGGCCGAGGCCGCCAGATAGATGTTGGCGATGCGCCGGGACCGCGGATCCTGGCGCAGGACGAGCAGCGCTCGCGCGCCATAGCCGAGCAGGTAGATCAGGGTGCCGCAGAGCATCAGCCAATATGCGGACAGCCAGAAGTCGGTGGGCACCGTGAAGAAGTCGGAGCGATACACCTTCGCGCCATTGCCCATCGAGAATGCGGCCAGCAAGAGCGGTATGCAGAGCGTCGCGGGGCGTTCGACGTATTGCTTGAATGCGGTCTGCATGGCGTTGTCGTCGTGCAGGCGGCCGAGTGCGTTATAGACGACCGCGGAGGCGGCGACGACATACAGGTCGTGCCCGATGTAATCCTCGAGGTTCCATATTCCCGTCAATGAGTGCAGCCATTGACCGACGGTTTCGGAGGCGAACGGCGACATCAGCAGAACGGCACCGGCCTGCAGGGCGATATTCAGGGTGGCGGCGACTTCCCATCGGCAGCCCCACGTGACGCGCCGAATCCACAGGCTCCACGCCATGCACAACAGCGTGACTGTGATGATTACGCCTAGACCCATGCCTTCGTCGCCTTACGCCCCCGAATAACTTCAGCAAATACTACAGCGATGGTGCGTCGAGTCGGGGTTTCATTTCTGAGAGTTTAACCGGAATGCGTGTCGCAGTTACCGCATTAATTGTCGCCACCGTAAATGGCGAAGAATCGACATATTGCTGGAGCTCCTCGCGGCTCATGAGCCCGAATCGGACCTGAAGGTCGGGGTAGCTCAAGCCGAAGCGCGTCGAGACCAGGCGCAGCTCTTCGGCGTTGGGGTAGTCGCGCTCCTTGACTCTGCGGTAATACGTGCTGCTAGAGGTGCCGAGCGCGTCGTAGATGTCCTTCGCGTCGATGTCGCCATCGAGGAGGTAGTCGAGCAAGGTTTTGAGCTGACGTCCGTTTTCATCAGTCCGAGGCACGCGATCAGAATAACCCGGAACTCCCGGTAATGGGTACCGGTAACGCGATTCAGGAAATTGTTGAATTTATTGACATGGTCGTCACGATTGTGGGATTGCTCTCCCAAATATGGGACACGACCGCTACGGTGGGGGGCATGGTTGCTCCTGTGACCTACCCGTCTAGCAATGTGCGGGTAGTTGACGATGAGATTCCCGGCCGGCCACGACCAGAAGATCTGGTCCGTTTGTCGGCGCCGCTGTCCCACGAACTGACCGCTGAACTCGACGGAGCCGTCGACTTCACCGGAGTCGGTTTCGAGGAAGTCCTCTTGGCCGCATTGGGCCGGGCGATCGCCCGGACCATCGGTGTCGGATTCGTGACGGTCAGCGGCTTGACCACGGTGCAGCCGATTCGGCTGTGCTGTGCCGAAGAACGAGGCATGGACGCCAACGCCCTGTTGGCCGATGTTCGTGAGGCGCTGACGCCAGCCAGGCAGCTCGGCAACTCACCTGCCGACGTGGTCTTCTCGTTCCTCGGGTTGCCGCCCGATCCGTCGCTCGGCCCGTTGCAGCTCGCCGACGGACCGGCCCTGGGCGTGCTGGCCTACCGGGCCGGCGGGGAACTGCAGATGGACTGGTGGTTCGACGGCCGGCGGCTCGACCGCAGCACGGTCGAAGAACTGACGACCCAGTTCCGGCTCGGCCTGATCGGTGTGACGTCAGAGGCCGTCCCGGCCTGAGGCTAGAATCTCTTCCCAACGGCACCGATCCGGCCATCACCGGGGAGCCTTCGGAAGAACAGCCTTTGCCGGCCCAGTAGACCCGAACGGGCAGGCCCGTCACAGCCTGTGAAGAGCGACGCACGTCATCGTGCGTAAGCGGGGTGGTACCGCGGCGCTCGCGCACTCCGCGCGTCGTCGTCCCCGTGCCCAGGCAGCTGGCACAGGAGACGAACGCGCCCGTGACCGAGAATGGCTATCCGAAGACGGCCGGTGGCTCACCCAACTTTCCCGCCCTCGAACTCGAGGTGCTGGACTACTGGGCAGCCGACGACACCTTCCGCGCCAGTATCGCCCGCCGCGACGACGCGCAAGAGTACGTCTTCTATGACGGTCCGCCGTTCGCGAACGGCCTGCCGCACTACGGGCACCTGCTGACCGGTTACGTCAAAGACATCGTGCCGCGCTATCGCACGATGCGCGGGTACAAGGTGGAACGCCGGTTCGGCTGGGACACCCATGGATTGCCGGCCGAACTCGAGGTGCAGCGTCAGCTCAGCATCACCGACAAGGCCGAGATCGAAGAGATGGGCATCGGTGCGTTCAACGACGCCTGCCGCGCCTCGGTGCTCAAGTACACCGGCGAGTGGCGCGACTATGTGACCCGCCAGGCCCGCTGGGTCGACTTCGACAACGACTACAAGACCCTCGACCTGTCGTTCATGGAGTCGGTCATCTGGGCGTTCAAGCAGCTGTGGGACAAAGGCCTTGCCTACCAGGGTGTCCGGGTGCTGCCGTATTGCTGGAACGACGAGACCCCGCTGTCCAACCACGAACTGCGGATGGACGACGACGTCTACCAGAGCCGTCAGGACCCCGCGATCACCGTCGGGTTCCGGGTCAACGAGCCCGGATCGGACCTCGACGGCGCCTATCTGCTGATCTGGACGACGACGCCGTGGACGCTGCCGTCCAACCAGGCGGTGGCGGTCAACCCCGAGGTCACCTACGTGGTGGTGGAGGTCGACGGCCGCCGACTCGTGCTGGCGCAGCCCCGGCTGGCCGCCTACGCGCGGGAGCTGGGGGAGGACCCCTCGGTGCTGGCCACGCTCACCGGCGAGCAACTGCTCGGCGTGCACTACCTGCCGCCGTTCCCGTATTTCCTGGAGTCCGCCAACGCATTTCAGGTACTGCGCGGCGATTTCGTCACCACCGAGGACGGCACCGGCGTGGTGCACATGGCGCCCGCCTACGGTGAGGACGACAAGGCCACCACCGACACCGTCGGCATCGTGCCGGTGACCCCGGTGGACTCCAAGGGCCGGTTCGACGTGACTGTCCCGGACTATCAGGGCCAGCATGTCTTCGATGCGAACCCGCAGATCATCCGCGACCTGAAGAACGGCACCGGTTCCGCCGCGGTGAACACCCCGGTGCTCATCCGCCAGGAAACCTACGACCACTCATACCCGCACTGCTGGCGCTGCCGCAATCCGCTGATCTATCGGGCGGTCTCGTCCTGGTTCGTCAAGGTCACCGAGTTCCGCGACCGGATGGTCGAACTCAACCAGCAGATCACCTGGTATCCCGAGCACGTCAAGGACGGTCAGTTCGGCAAGTGGCTGTCCGGCGCCAGGGACTGGTCGATCTCCCGGAACCGCTACTGGGGCACTCCGATTCCGGTGTGGGTGTCCGACGATCCGGCCCATCCGCGCATCGACGTCTACGGCAGCCTCGACGAGCTCGAACGTGACTTTGGGGTGCGCCCGGACAACCTGCACCGGCCCTACATCGACGAGCTGACCCGGCCCAATCCCGATGACCCGAGCGGCAATTCGACGATGCGGCGGATCGAGGACGTCTTCGACGTGTGGTTCGACTCCGGGTCGATGCCATACGCCCAGGTGCACTACCCGTTCGAGAACGAGGACTGGTTCGCGAGCCACTTCCCAGGCGACTTCATCGTCGAGTACATCGGCCAGACGCGAGGCTGGTTCTACACCCTGCACGTGCTGTCCAGCGCGCTGTTCGACCGGCCCGCGTTCAAAACCTGTGTGTCACACGGGATCGTGCTCGGTAACGACGGCGCCAAGATGAGCAAGTCGCTGCGCAACTACCCGGATGTCAACGAGGTGTTCGACCGCGACGGTTCGGACGCCATGCGGTGGTTCCTGATGGCCTCGCCGATCCTGCGTGGCGGCAACCTGGTGGTCACCGAGCAGGGGATCCGCGAAGGCGTCCGGCAGGTGCTGCTGCCGCTGTGGAACGCCTACAGCTTCCTGGCCCTGTACGCGCCGAAGAAGGGCACGTGGCGCACGGATTCGACGCACGTGCTGGACCGCTACATCCTGGCCAAGCTCGCCGAGCTGCGGGACGGGCTCACCGAGGCGATGGACGTGTGCGATATCTCGGGCGCCTGCGAGCAGCTGCGTCAGTTCACCGAGGCGCTGACGAACTGGTATGTGCGCCGGTCGCGTTCGCGGTTCTGGGAAGAGGACCGCGATGCCATCGACACCCTGCACACCGTGCTGGAGGTCACCACCCGGCTGGCGGCTCCGCTGCTGCCGATGGCCACTGAGGTGATCTGGCGCGGGCTCACCGGCGAGCGCTCGGTGCATCTGACGGACTGGCCCGAGGCCGGTGTCGTTCCGGCCGACCCCGCGTTGGTGGAGGCGATGGACCAGGTCCGCGACGTATGCTCGACGGCGTCGTCGCTGCGCAAGGCCAACAAGTTGCGGGTGCGTCTGCCGCTGCCGAAACTGACTGTGGCGGTGGAGAACCCGTCAGCCCTGCAATCGTTCACGGATCTGATCGCCGACGAGCTGAACGTCAAGGCCGTCGAGCTCAGCGGTGACGTTCCCGCCTACGGCCGCTTCGAACTCGCGGTCAATGCCCGGGCGGCGGGACCGCGGATCGGCAAGGATGTGCAGGCCGCCATCAAGGCTGTCAAGGCGGGCGACTACGCATTGAACGCCGACGGCACCCTGACCGCGGGCCCCGCGGTCCTGCTGCCCGAAGAGTTCACGTCCAAACTGGTTGCGGCCGAACCGCAGTGGACGGCCGCCCTGCCCGACGGAGCCGGCCTGGTGGTGCTGGACGGCACGGTCACCCCGGAGCTGGAGGCCGAAGGCTGGGCAAAGGACCGTATTCGCGAATTGCAGGACCTGCGCAAGTCGAGCGGATTGGACGTCAGCGACCGGATCACGGTGGTCATGGCGGTGCCGGCCGAGCGGGCCGAATGGGCCAGGGCCCATACCGATCTCATCGCCGGCGAGATCCTGGCGACCAGCTTCGACTTCGGCGAGCCCACCGACGGGGTGGAGATCGGCGACGGCGTGCGGGTGGCGATCACCAAGGCTTGATCGAGTGCAGCGCTTCCTCGACAATCCGCACGACGGCGAGGACGGGGGCGACGACAAGCACCCCGAGGAACAGGTTGGCGACGAAGATCGCGGGCGCGAGCGGCGACAAGTCGATGCCCCAGGGGAAAGCGACGGGAATCGTGAGCGCGGCACCGGACCGGGTGTCGACGATGGCGGCCAGCCCCAGATGGGTTCGGCTGACGACGATGTCGCTGCCCGGAGCCAAAGGCGTTGTGCTCGAAGGCTGTCCGCTGACAGGGATGGTATTGCCGACCTGACGCCCGGTGACCGTGTCGATGACGGCGACCCGGATGGACGTCTTGTGGGTCGTCGGGTTGTCGTAGTAGGTGGTGATCACAGCGCGTGATCCGCCTGCGGTGATCAGAGTTCCGGAGGGGTTTCCGCGGATCACGACCGGGCTGCCGACCACGGTGCCCGTCGCTGTATCGACCACCCGCGTCCAGGTTTTGAAGCCTCCCTGGACGTAGCCACCGCCGATCGGCTCGTAGCCGTAGACGCTCGTGGTGAGAAGGACGCGTGAACCATCCGCGGTCAAGAACTGGGTCGACGAGGCGGTTGCGTCGCCGAGGACGGTGAGAGAAGGGCCCACCGGGTCACCGGTGGCGGTGTCGCTCACGGTCAGCGTCGTGTTCAACCGATTCTCCGGATCGGTGAACACGACGGTGGCCAGTTGGCGCGTGCCATCGGCACTCACCGAGGACGGCGGACTGTAGTTCGCCGCGGCTGACCGACGAGGTTGTGCCGTTGTCTGTTTCGTGGCGGGCGGGGCCTTGCGCGTGGGCCCGGTTTTCGCCGAGGCTCGGGCCGACTTGGCCGTGCCGGAGGACGCGCTGTGGGATGACGGCGACGACGCATCGGCCGACGCGGTCGGCGTGGCCAGCCATGCGGCGGTCCCGACACCCAGTGCCACCGCCAACCCGCCGACATAGCCGACGACATGCCCGCTGTTCATGCCCTTGATCGTCGACCGCTCCCGGTGCGACGGCATACGTAGTCGGCTACTGCACTGCCGGCCAATACGATCGACCCGTGGAGCGCTGGGTCCTGCATTTCGACATGGATGCGTTCTTCGCATCGGTCGAACAGCTGACCCGCCCGACGCTGCGCGGGCGTCCGGTCCTGGTCGGCGGCCTCGGCGGCCGCGGTGTGGTGGCCGGCGCCAGCTACGAGGCCAGAGTGTTCGGTGCCCGCTCGGCGATGCCGATGCACCAGGCCCGCCGCATGGTCGGTGCCGCCGCGGTGGTGCTGCCGCCCCGCGGGGTGGTCTACGGCGTCGCCAGCCGTCGCGTGCTCGACACCGTGCGCGCCATGGTGCCGGTGCTCGAACAGCTGTCCTTCGACGAAGCGTTCGGCGAACCCGCCGAGCTGCTCGGGGCCAGCGCCGAGGACGTCGAGGAGTTCGCGATGCGGCTGCGCAGCCGTGTGAAAGAGGAGACCGGCCTGGTGGCGTCCGTCGGGGCGGGCTCGGGCAAGCAGATCGCCAAGATCGCCTCCGATCTCGCCAAACCCGATGGCCTGCGGGTGGTCCGCCGCGACGAGGAACGCACTCTGCTGGACGGGCTTCCGGTGCGCCGGTTGTGGGGTATCGGCCCGGTGGCCGAGGACAAGCTGCACCGGCTCGGCATCGACACCGTCGGGCAGCTGGCCGCGCTGACCGACGCCGAGGCGGCCAGCATCCTGGGTGCCACCATCGGGCCCGCGCTGCACCGGCTGGCCCGCGGCATCGACGACCGGCCGGTGGCCGAGCGGGCCGAGGCCAAGCAGATCAGTGCCGAGTCGACGTTCCCCGCCGACCTGACCACCATCGAGCAGCTGCGCGACGCCATCGTGCCCATCGCCGAACACGCGCACCGGCGCCTCGAACGCGACGGCCGCGGCGCCCGCACTGTCACGGTCAAGCTCAAGCGGTCCGATATGACAACCCTGACCCGCTCGGCAACGCTGCCCTATGCCACCGGCGACGCGGGCACCCTGGGTGCCACCGCGCACCGGCTACTGCTCGACCCTCGCGAGGTCGGGCCCATTCGCCTTCTCGGCGTTGGCTTTTCGGGTCTGTCCGATGTGCGCCAGGAGTCGCTGTTCCCCGATCTCGACCAACTCGGGGGAGAGGTGGCCGACACGGTGGACACCCACCTGCCGGTGCCCGCGCCGGTGCCTGACGCGGGGGCCTGGCGCATCGGCGACGACGTCCACCACCCCGAGCTGGGACACGGCTGGGTGCAGGGTGCCGGTCACGGCGTGGTCAGCGTGCGGTTCGAGACCCGGGGCAGCGGTCCCGGCGTGATGCGGACCTTCCCGATCGAGATGCCCGAGCTGGTCAAAGCGAACCCGGTCGACAGCCTGGACTGGCCCGAGTACCTCGCTGATCTGGAAGACCGGGCCCGCTCAACCCCACCGGGCGATGACCTCGGCCACGGGTAGTCCCAGGCTCAGCGCCACCATCAGCAGCACCCGTGCCTGGCTGCTGCGCAGCTGTGGCACCATCACCGCGCCCGCCTCGACGAGGTCGTGGCCCGGCCCGTAGAGCGCGACAGTCCGGCCGAGCGGCACCCGGGTGGTCACCGCGACCGCCAATCCGCGTGCGCAGGCCCGCCGTACCGCCTCGACCACCGGGGTGCCGGCATTGCCCGCACCCATCGCCTCGACGACCAGCCCGCGCGCACCGGCCAACGCGAACGCGTCGATCGCCGCCCCGTCGCACCCCGGATACGCCGCCACGATGTCCACCCGCGGGACCTCCCTTGCGACACCGAGGTACGCCCGCCGCGTGTCGCCGGTCATCGAGAACACCCCGTCACTCACCGAGCCGATTCGGGGGCGGCCGCCGAAGAAGCCCCCGCCGCCCACCTTGGTGGTGCCCAGCGCGGGCAGCAGCGCACCGCCGAAGCAGATCAGCACCCCGAGATCTCGTGCGAGCGGGCTGGCCGCCACCGTGAGGGCATCGCGAAGATTGCCGGGCCCGTCCGCGTCGGGGGCGTCGGCAGGCAGTGCAGAACCGGTGACAACCACCGGCGTCGCGCCCGCATAGGTGAGCTCCAGCCACAGCGCCGTCTCTTCCAGCGTGTCGGTGCCGTGCGTGACGACGATGCCGTCGGCGTCTGAGGCAGCGTCGGCGACGGCGGCGCCGATGCGGACCCACTCGGCGGGAGTCAGCTGCGAGCTGTCGAGGGTGAACAGGTCGATCACCTGCGCATCCAAGCCCGACGCCAGCTCGGCGCCGCTGTGCACCGGCCGCAGCACGCCCTCGCTATCGGCACTGGTGGAGATGGTCCCGCCCGTGGTGACGACGACAAGTCGCGGCATGGGAAACACAGTAGGGAATGATGGGGGCGTGACCGATGAATCCAGTGCAACGACCCCGCGGCGGCTGCGGCTGCTGTTGTCGGTCGCGGGCGTGGTGCTGGCCCTCGACGTCATCACGAAGGTGCTGGCGGTGCGCTGGCTCACCCCGGGACAACCGGTGTCGATCATCGGTGACACGGTCACCTGGACGCTGGTGCGCAACTCCGGTGCCGCGTTCTCCATGGCCACCGGCTACACCTGGGTACTGACATTGGTCGCGACCGGCGTGGTGGTGGGCATCTTCTGGATGGGCCGGCGGCTGGTGTCACCGTGGTGGGCGCTGGGACTGGGCATGATCCTCGGCGGTGCGCTGGGCAACCTGGTCGACCGCTTCTTCCGCTCGCCAGGCCCGCTGCGCGGACACGTCGTCGACTTCCTGTCCATCGGCTGGTGGCCGGTGTTCAACGTGGCCGATCCGGCGGTGGTCGGCGGCGCGATCCTGCTGGTCGCGCTATCGCTGTTCGGCTACGACTTCGACAGCACCGGCCGACGCACCAGCGAATCGAGCAAAACCGACGACAAGGCCGAGACCGCCTGATGGCGGAACGGTCGATGCCGGTCCCCGAGGGTCTGGCCGGCTTGCGCGTCGACGCGGGCCTGGCCCGGCTGTTGGGACTGTCCCGCACGGCGGTGGCCGCGATCGCCGAGGACGGTGGCATCGAACTCGACGGTGTACGGGCGGGCAAGTCCGACCGGCTCGAGGCCGGCGCGTGGCTGCACGTCCAGATCCCGGAGGAAGCTCCGCCGCCGGAGAACACGCCCGTCGAGATCGAGGGCATGACGATCCTGTACTCCGACGCGGACATCGTCGCCGTCGACAAACCGCCGGGCGTCGCCGCACACGCGACGGTCGGCTGGCACGGCCCCACCGTGCTCGGCGGGCTTGCGGCGGCGGGGTTCCGGATCAGCACGTCCGGGATTCACGAACGTCAGGGCATCGTGCACAGGCTGGACGTCGGCACCTCCGGAGTCATGGTGGTCGCGCTGTCCGAGCGGGCCTACACGGTGCTCAAGCGGGCCTTCAAGCAGCGCACCGTCGACAAGCGCTATCACGCTGTGGTGCAGGGACATCCGGATCCCTCAAGCGGCACCATCGACGCGCCGATCGGCAGGGGCCGGGGCAATGACTGGAAATTCGTCGTCTCCGAGACCGGGCGGCACAGCATCACCCATTACGACACCCTCGAAATGTTCAGGGCGGCAAGCCTTCTCGACATCCACCTGGAAACCGGCCGCACCCATCAGATCCGGGTCCACTTCTCCGCGCTGCACCATCCGTGCGCGGGTGATCTGACCTACGGCGCCGACCCGGTACTGGCCAAGCGGCTCGGGCTGGAACGGCAGTGGCTGCACGCCCGCTCGCTGGCGTTCGCACACCCCGCCGACGGCAGGCACTTCGAAGTCACCAGCCCGTACCCGGCCGATCTGCAGCACGCCCTGGACTCGTTGCGCGACGACTCGTGACGACGGCCCCACGCGACACCAAGGCCCGTGGGCTGCTGTACGGCATCGGCGCGTATGGATCCTGGGGATTGTTCCCCGCGTTCTTCCCGTTGCTGAAACCCGCGGGCGCCCTTGAAGTTCTGGCTCACCGCGTGGTCTGGACGCTGGTGCTGATGGCCGGTGTCGTGGTGGCCATGGGCAAGCTGCCCGACCTGCGGGCGATCACCGGGCGGACGTGGCTGCTCCTGCTGTGCGCCTCGGCGCTGGTGTCGGCCAACTGGGTCATCTTCATCTACGCCGTCAACAACGGCCATGTCGTCGACGGTGCCCTCGGCTACTTCATCAACCCGCTGGTCAGCGTGCTGCTCGGCGTGCTCATCTTCCGCGAGCGGCTCAACCGCGCCCAGCTGGTGGCCGTGCTGATCGCGTTGGCCGCGGTGGTGATCCTGGCCGTCGAGGTCGGCGGGCCGCCGTTCATCGCGCTCGGGCTCGCCCTGACGTTCGGCCTCTACGGCGTGGTCAAGAAGGTGGTGCCCACCGATCCGCGGGTCAGCGTCGGCGTCGAGGCCGGGATCGCGGCACCCTTTGCCATCGTCTACATCGTCGTGCTGCAGATGAGCGGACACGGCCAGTTCACCAACAACGGGGCGGGCCACATCGCGCTGATGATGCTGTCGGGCCCGATCACCGCGATCCCGCTGCTGTTCTTCGCCGCGGCTGCCCAGCGCCTGCCGCTGGTGACCCTCGGCCTGCTGATGTACCTGAATCCGGCCATGCAGATGACGTGGGGAGTGGTGGTGGCCCACGAGCCGATGCCGCCCGCCCGCTGGATCGGCTTCGCGCTGATCTGGCTGGCGCTGCTGGTGTTCAGCGGTGACGCGCTGCGCCGGGCCCGTCAGTCGCCGGCGATACTGAGCTGACGCCGCAGCGCCCCGTACTCCGATTCCAGCTGCGTGCGCAGCCGGTCAACGGCGGCATGTTTGGCGGCCCGGATCGTGGTGGCGTCGGCCAGCGATCCGAGCACCCGGTCGACGACAGCCGCGCCGGTCACCTGGTCGGTGCGGATCAGCGATGCCTCGTCGTCGATGGACAGCGCGAAATCACGGCACTTCGGTTGGTACTCAAGGGAAACCACCGGGGTGTCGGCCAGGGCGGCCAGGATCCCGGCGTGCAGGCGGCAGACGATGGCCGCCGAGCACCGGCCGAACTCCCGTGCCGCCGCTACCGCGTCGGCAGGTACCAGGATGTCGGCGTGCACATCGGAGAAGGCCACCTCCACCCATTTGCGGTCGCTCGGGTTCATCAGGATGCCGACGAACCGGTGGCCGCGGCCGGCCAGTTCCCGCACCGCGATGCGCACCTGCTCGGCCACCCCGGCCGGATCGTGTCCCCACAGATCGTCGCCGTAACCGAGATTCACCCCGATCAGTCCGTCCTCGACCGCTACGTCGGGCCGCGGCAGGATCAGTGCCGGATCCCCGGTCACCTGCGCCGTCAGCCCGATGTCGGCCAGCAGCTCGACGCTGCGCGGCCCCCGCACCGACACCGAGTCGAACCCCGCGAGGATCGGCTTCCATTTGGTCAGCTCGCCGTGTGCCGATCCGCTCCCGCGACCGCCATACCCGGGGTCCTGGACGCCGACGCCGATCGCGTACTTGCCGACGTTCTTGGTCACCGCCAGTCCCAGCCTGGCCAGCATCCGGAAGTAGCGCACTCCGACCAGCGTCCCACCACCCATCACCAGCGTGCTGGGCCGACGCGCCCGCTCCAGCGCCGCAGACGGCGGGAATACGAACTCATGGGGCAGACGCGGGATGTCGTCGAAGACGACCCCGGGGAGCTGCGATTTGACGGCGTCGTAGATCGCGTCGTCGCCGAGATTGTCCTTCTCGTGGAAGCCCAGATAGGCGACCGTCGCGTCTTGGCTCACGTGAACCGACCCTATACTCATCCGATGCCGAGCACCGCGGTCACCACCAGCGACCGGCGCGGCTTCTTCATCACGTTCACCGTTCTGTTGGCGGTGTGGGCCGCGGTATTACTGACGATCGCGATCACTTTGATCCCCAACGGCTACTGGTATTCCTATTTCGTCATCGACTACCGCGTGGGCTTCGTTCGGCGCGGGCTGGCCGGTGAGATCCTGGGCCTGTTCGGCCCGCAGCATTACTTCGGTGGGCTGCTCATACTGCGCTGGATGCCGACCGCATTATTCGTACTCGGTCTTGCCGCGGTGGCCTGGTCGATCGCGGTCAGGGCGGGCCGTTCGGAGCGGCGGCGGCTGCTGGCCCTGCTCATCGCCGTCCTACCGTTCGGGTTCGCGTTCGCCCTGTTCTCGGCGCGCACCGATGCGCTGGGCGGCACCGCGCTCGTGGGGTTCGCGATCGCGCTGACCAAGGCCACCACCACCCGCGCCAGGCTGATCATCAGCGCGGTCTTCGGTCTGGTGCTGGGGGTGCTCTCACTGATCCACGAGGCCACCCCGTTCCTGTTCGGGCTCGGCGCGCTGGCGGCGCTGACGGTGCTGGCAGACCAGCTGTGCACCAAAGGATTTCGGGCCTGCGTGGTGCTGGCGCTCGGGCCGTCGATCCTGGTGGCGCTGGCCTTGACCGCGTTCGGCAAGACAAAGATCTCCCCGCAGCTGTGTCAGATGGTGCAACACTTTCCGATGAACCATCCGCTGGCCGGAAAGCCCACCATCGGCCAGCTGCTCAGCGGCTTCCACTATTACGTCGACTACCACGACTGGTACTGCCGGGCCTTCCTGCCGCTGTTCGACATGAGCCTCGTCGAGGGTCTGCGGTTCGTGGGCGGCATCGGTGTCGTCGCGCTGGCCGGTTCGACCGTCTACGGGATCGTCACGCTGGTCATCAGCATGTTGGCCATCGGCCACGTCGCGGGCGTCCCGGTCAGTCGGTTCACCGCGGTCCTGCGGTCACGGCCGCTGGCCATGCTGATCGGCGTGGTGATGATCCTGCCGGTGTTCGCCACCGGTGTGGACTGGGTCCGCTGGTGGGTCATCATCGCCTTCGACCTCGGCATCGTTTTTTTGCTGTACACCCGCGACCAACCCGAAGTCGATGAGCCGCCCACCCGGCGAACACTCGTCGTGTTCGCTGTCGGCGCCATCCTGCTGGCCGTGATCCCGATTGGCATCATTCCCGGCTTCGGCGCGCCGGTTCCCATGTAATCCCCTGGTACACAGGACTTCACCTTTCGCAGACGTTTTTTTCGGTAAAGACCTCGCGCGGTGTTTGGCACGCCGACACAATTGGCGGGATGGGCGGGGATCCTGGCTCCGAGGCACTGCTGAAGCTCGGCCGTTTTGTCACCGGCTGGACGGAGTCGGATGACGGCCGGGCGGTCTTTCGCCGCGGTGGCCGCGCCGGCGATGTCTTCTATCGCGATCGGTGGAGCCATGACAAGGTGGTCCGGTCCACCCACGGGGTGAACTGCACCGGATCCTGTTCGTGGAAGGTGTACGTCAAGGACGGCATCATCACGTGGGAGATGCAGGAGACCGACTATCCGTCGGTCGGTCCGGACCGCCCGGAGTACGAGCCGCGCGGCTGTCCGCGCGGTGCCGCCTTCTCCTGGTACACCTACTCGCCGACCCGGGTCCGCCACCCCTACGTGCGCGGGGTGCTGCTCGAGATGTACCGGGAGGCCAAGGAGCGACTGGGCGATCCGGTACTGGCCTGGCGGGACATCACCGGCGACCCCGACCGCCGCACGCGCTATCAGCAGGCCCGGGGCAAGGGCGGCTTGGTCCGGGCGTCCTGGCAGGAGGCCGTCGAGATCGCCGCGGCCGCGCATGTCAGCACCATCGACCAGTACGGCCCGGACCGGTGCGCCGGGTTCTCGCCGATCCCCGCGATGTCGATGGTGTCGCATTGTGTGGGAACGCGTTTCATCCAGCTGATCGGCGGCGTCATGACGTCGTTCTACGACTGGTATGCCGACCTGCCGGTCGCCAGCCCGCAGGTGTTCGGCGACCAGACCGATGTGCCGGAGTCGGGGGACTGGTGGGACGCCACCTACCTGATGATGTGGGGGTCCAATGTCCCGGTGACCCGCACCCCGGACGCGCACTGGATGGCCGAGGTGCGGTACCGCGGAACGAAAGTCGTGACCGTCAGCCCCGACTACGCCGACAACACGAAGTTCGCCGACGAGTGGATGCCCGCTGCGCCCGGCACCGATGCCGCGTTGGCGATGGCGATGGGTCATGTGCTGCTCACCGAGTTCTTCGTGGAACGCAGCGTCCCGTTCTTCACGGACTACGTCCGCACCTATACCGACCTGCCGTTCCTGATCAGGCTGGAGCCGCACGACGACGCCCACGTACCGGGCAAGTTCCTCACCGCCGCCGATCTGGCCGGCGGGTCGGCGCCCGAAGATGCCTGGAAGACAGTCCTTCTCGACGAGAACACCGGTGCACCGGTGGTGCCCAACGGATCGATCGGTTTCCGCTACGCCGAGTCGGGCAAGGGCCGATGGAATCTCGACCTCGACGGTGTCAGCCCCGCACTGACGCTGGCGGGCGACGGTGCGAGCGCAGTCGAGGTGTTACTGCCGGCGTTCGACGCGCCGGACGGCAGCGGCTCGGTGCTGCGACGCGGCGTGCCGGCGCGCGTGGTCGGGGGGCACCTGGTGACCACGGTCTTCGACCTCATGCTGGCCCAGTACGGGGTATCCCGGCCGGGTCTTCCCGGGCAGTGGCCCGACGGCTACGACGACGCGGACGCTCCGTACACCCCGGCGTGGCAAGCGACCATCACGAATGTTCCTGCCGCCCAATGCATCCGCATCGCTCGCGAATTCGCCACCAACAGCGAACAGTCCCAAGGCCGGTCGATGATCATCATGGGAGCCGGCATCTGCCAGTGGTTCCACGGTGACGTGACCTACCGGTCGATCCTGGCGCTGCTGATCCTGACCGGCTGCATGGGCCGCAACGGCGGCGGCTGGGCGCACTACGTCGGGCAGGAGAAGTGCCGGCCGATCACCGGCTGGATCTCGCTGGCCAACGCGCTGGACTGGTCGCGCCCGCCGCGGACCATGCCGGGCACGTCGTACTGGTATATGCACACCGACCAGTGGCGCAACGACGGGTACCTCGCCGATTCACTGAATTCGCCACTGGCCCAAGGACATCTGGCCGGCGCGCACACCGCCGACGCGATCGCCACCTCGGCCGCCAACGGCTGGATGCCGTTCTATCCGCAGTTCAGCACCAACCCGCTGCAGGTCGCCCAGGATGCCCAGGCCGCCGTCGACGCCGGCACGGCAGACAACGCCGCCGCCTACGTCGCCTCCGCACTGGCTGACGGGCGGCTACAACCGGCGATCCGGGACATCGACGCCCCGCAGAACTGGCCGCGCACCCTGGTGCTGTGGCGGTCGAATCTGATGGGCAGCTCGGCCAAGGGCAATGAGTACTTCCTGCGGCATCTTCTCGGCACCCATCACAACGTGCTCGGTGAGGAGAATCCAGCCGCGCCAAGACCTTCCGGTGTCGTCTGGCATGACGCCGCTCCAGAAGGCAAACTCGACCTGCTGGTGTCGGCCGATTTTCGGATGACGTCGACGACCTTGTTGTCCGACGTCGTGCTACCGGCCGCGACCTGGTATGAGAAGCACGACCTCAGCTCGACCGACATGCACCCGTTCGTGCACGCGTTCACTCCGGCGATCGACCCGCCGTGGGAAGCCAGGACCGACTTCGACGCGTTTCACCTTCTGGCCCAGCGGTTCTCCGAGCTCGCCCGCACCCATCTGGGTGTCCGCAGGGATCTGGTCAGTGTTCCGCTCCTGCACGACACCCCCGGCGAGACTCCTTCGCCCGGGCCTACTGCACCGGTCTACACGATTGTCGAACGGGATTACACCGCTATCGCCGACAAACTCGCCAGCGTCGGGCCGCTCGCGGACACCGCGGGATTCACGGTCAAGAACGTGACCTTCCCGATGGCCGAGGAAACCGCACGGCTGGCCGCCAAGAACGGAGTGATGCTCGGCGGGGCCGGCGACGGCAGACCGGCTATCGACACCGACGCCAAGCTCGCCGAAGCCATTCTGGCGTTCTCGGGAACCACCAACGGCGCGTTGGCCGTTGCAGGCTTCCGCAGCCTCGAGGAGCGGGTCGGCAAGCAGCTGCACGACCTGGCCGAGGGATCCGACGAGAAGCGCATCACCTTCGCCGACACTCAGCGCGCACCCGTTCCGGTGATCACCTCGCCGGAGTGGTCCGGCTCGGAGACCGGGGGCCGGCGCTACGCGCCGTTCACCGTGAACATCGAGCGGCTCAAGCCCTTCCACACGCTGACCGGACGGATGCACTTCTACCTCGATCACGACTGGCTTCAGGACGCCGGTGAGGCACTCCCCATCTACCGCCCGCCGCTGGACATGCACCGGTTGTTCGATGAACCGCGTCTCGGTGCGGACGGTTCCGCGCAGGTGACGGTGCGCTACCTGACGCCGCACAACAAGTGGTCGATTCACTCGGAGTATCAGGACAACCTCCTGATGCTGTCGCTGTCGCGCGGCGGTCCGACAGTCTGGATGAGCACCGGCGACGCGGCCGCCATCGACGTCGGCGACAACGACTGGGTCGAATGTGTCAACGCCAACGGCGTTTTCGTCGGACGGGCGATCGTGTCACACCGCATCCCCGACGGATTGGTCTACGTGCACCACGCCCAGGAGCGCACCATCGACGTCCCCAAGTCGGTGGCCACCGGTCGCCGCGGCGGCATCCACAATTCGGTGACCCGGCTGCTGGTCAAGCCCACTCATCTCATCGGCGGGTACGCCCAATTGTCGTACACCTTCAATTATCTGGGGCCGACCGGCAATCAGCGCGACATCGTCGCCACCGTACGCAAGCGAACCCAGGAGGTGAGCTACTGATGAAGGTGATGGCCCAGATGGGCATGGTGATGAACCTCGACAAATGCATCGGTTGCCACACCTGCTCGGTGACGTGCAAGCAGGCCTGGACCAACCGGGCCGGCACCGAGTACGTGTGGTTCAACAACGTGGAAACCCGCCCCGGGCAGGGCTATCCGCGCCGGTATGAGGATCAGGACCGCTGGCGCGGTGGCTGGGAGCTGAACCGCCGCGGCAAACTGCGCCCGAAATCCGGTGGCCGGCTGGCCAAGTTGTTGGGGATCTTCGCCAGCCCCGTGCAGCCCGAGCTTGCCGACTATTACGAGCCGTGGACCTACGACTATCAGACGCTCGTCGACGCCCCGCTGGGTGACGACTTCCCGGTGGCCCGGCCGAAATCGCTGATCACGGGGGAGGACACCGCAGTCACGTGGTCCGCGAACTGGGACGACAACCTCGGTGGGGCAAGCGAATACGGTGACCGTGACCCGATCGTCGAGAAGGTCCGCAGGCAGTCCGAGGAGAAGGTCCGCTTCGAACTCGAGAAGACGTTCATGTTCTACCTGCCCCGGATCTGCGAGCACTGCCTGAATCCGTCGTGCATGGCGTCCTGCCCGTCCGGGGCGATCTACAAACGCGCCGAGGACGGCATCGTGCTGGTCGACCAGGACCGCTGCCGCGGGTGGCGGCAGTGCATCACCGGCTGCCCCTACAAGAAGATCTATTTCAACCACCGATCGGGCAAGGCCGAGAAATGCACGCTGTGTTATCCCCGCATCGAGGTCGGCCTGCCGACGGTGTGCGCCGAAACCTGCGTCGGGCGGTTGCGCTACCTGGGCCTGTTCCTCTACGACGTCGATCGGGTGGGACAGGCCGCGGCGACCACCGATCCCGGTGAGCTGTACCAGGCGCAGCTCGACGTGATCCTGGACCCGAACGATCCCGAGGTGG
Source organism: Mycobacterium sp. BK086 (assembly GCA_004362315.1). Lineage (GTDB taxonomy): Bacteria > Actinomycetota > Actinomycetes > Mycobacteriales > Mycobacteriaceae > Mycobacterium. Next base: position 208,705 of record SNWL01000003.1, on the reverse strand, counting down.
CGGCGGCGGCGCGGCGCGACGGCATCCCCGACGACTGGTTGCAGGCCGCGCGCCGGTCACCGGTCTATGCGCTCGCCAAGGTTTACCAGGTCGCGCTGCCGCTGCACCCGGAATACCGCACCATGCCGATGGTGTGGTACGTCCCGCCGCTGTCGCCGGTGGTCGACGTGCTGAGCTCGCAGGGCCATGACGGGGAGGACCACGCGAACCTGTTCGGTGCGATCGAGGCGCTGCGCATCCCGGTGGAGTATCTGGCCGAGCTGTTCACCGCGGGTCGCACCGACATCATCACCGACGTGTTGCGCAAGCTGGCGGCGATGCGGTCCTACATGCGTGGGGTCACCCTGCGCGGCGAGGGCGATCCCGCGATCGCCGCCAGCGTCGGTATGTCCGAGGAGGCCGTCTACGAGATGTACCGGCTGATGGCGATCGCGAAATACGAAGAGCGCTATGTGATCCCGACCGCATATCAGGAGCAGGCTCACGAACTCGAGGAGATGGGCTGCTCCCTTGACTTCGACGAGGGCCCGGGGATGTACGCGTCGGGTCCGTTCGGCGAGGCCAGCGGGCGGCCCACACCCGTCGCGGTCGAGACGTTCGCCGCGCTGCGCCAGCGCCAGCGCACCGATGTCGCAGCATCCGGCGACGACTTGCGGACCGAACGGGTGAACCTGCTGAACTGGGACGGCAACGGCACGCCGACAGGCATGTTCCCGTGATCGGGCGTCGCGGCAAGGCTCGCGATGACCGGGTGACCTACCTGGTCGCCTCCCGGTGCCTGGACTACCCGACGGCTGATTTCGTCGAGTCGCTCCCGGTCTGTGCGGCGGCACTGGCCGGGCAAGACGACTCGTCACCCGTCGCGCTGCTGTGCCAACTGCTCACCGAACTGGGCTCCAGCTCGCTGAGCGAGCTCCAGCGCGGCTACATCGACACGTTCGACTTCAGCGCGAAACATGCTCTCTACCTTTCCTATTGGTCCGACGGCGATACCCGCCGCCGCGGCGAGGTGCTCGCCCGATTCAAGGCCGTCTACCGCTCCGCCGGCGCGGTCATGGATACCCACGGCGAACTGCCGGACTACCTTCCGCTGGTGCTGGAGTTCGCCGCCCGCGCCGACCTCGACGCCGGCCGCGCGCTGCTCACCGAATATCGGCCCAGCCTCGACATGCTCCGGAAGAGCCTGCAGGACAAGCACAGTCCTTACGCTCATGCCGTCGCCGCCGTCTGCGAGACAGTGCCGGCCGGCCAGGCCGCCGCGACGCAACCCCCACCCACCGAGCTGGTGGGCCTGACCGGTTACCAGGGGAGGCCATGAACATTCTGCTCTGGGGTGTGTTGCCCTACCTGTGCATCGGGAGCCTGGTCGGTGGCTCGATCTGGCGCTACCGCTACGACAAGTTCGGGTGGACCACACGGTCGTCGCAGCTGTACGAGTCGCGTCTGCTGCGGATCGGCTCGCCGCTGTTCCACTTCGGCATCCTGGTGGTGATCGTCGGCCACGTGGTGGGTCTGCTGATTCCGCAGTCGTGGACCGAGGCCATCGGCGTCAACGAGACCCTGTACCACGCGATGGCCCTGTCGCTGGGCGCCATCGCGGGCGTGTGCACCCTGACCGGGATCGTGATCCTGGTGTACCGGCGCCGCACCACCGGTCCGGTGTTCATGGCCACGACCAGCAACGACAAGGTGATGTACGTGCTGCTGGTGGGCGCGATCGTTCTGGGTCTGTGGACCACGGTCGTCGCGATCGGGGCCGGTCATGAGGCGCACAACTACCGCGACACCGTCGCGCCGTGGTTCCGCTCGGTGCTGATCCTGCGGCCCGACGTCGCGGCCATGGCCGCCGCGCCGATCCAGTTCCACATCCATGCGCTGGTGGGCATGCTGCTCTTCGCGGTGTGGCCCTACACGCGGCTCGTTCACGCGTTCACCGCGCCGGTGCACTACCTGTTCCGGCCCTACATCGTCTACCGCTCGCGTGACCAGCGGCCGGTAGGCACCCGCGCCACGCGCACCGCGTGGAGCGCAGTCGGCACGGCGGATCGAGACCGATGAGCACCTCTGAGATCCAAGAAGTGGCCCTCGCCGGCCGGGGACGCAACCTGGCCCTGGCGACATGGGCGTTCGCGGTGACTTTCTGGGCGTGGAACGTCATCGGCCCGTTGGCCGTTCGCTACGCCGAGCACATGCACCTGAACAGCAACCAGAAGGCGTTGCTGATCGCCACACCGGTGTTGGTCGGGGCACTCGGCCGCATCCCGGTGGGCGCCCTCACCGACCACTACGGCGGGCGGCTGATGTTCCCGGTCGTCACCGCCGCCACCGCGCCACTGGTCCTGCTGGTGGCGTTCGCGGGCAACGCCGGATCGTTCACCCTGATGCTGGTGTTCGGCTTTTTGCTCGGCCTGGCCGGCACCACGTTCGCGATCGGCATCCCATTCGTCAACCAGTGGTACTCGCCGAGCCGGCGTGGCTTCGCCACCGGCGTCTTCGGGGCCGGAATGGGTGGCACCGCGTTGTCCTCGGCGTTCACCCCGAGGTTCGTCAACTGGTTCGGCTACACCGCCACACACGTGATCCTGGCCGTGGCACTGCTCGCCACCGCGGCGCTGTGCTGGTTCGGGATGCGCAACTCGCCGAAATACGTGCCAAACCTCGACCCGGTGCTGCCGAAACTGCGTGCGGCACTGAAGCTTCCGGTCACCTGGCAGATGGCGCTGCTGTATGGCGTGGTGTTCGGCGGATTCGTCGCGTTCTCCACCTACCTGCCCACCTATCTGAAGGACATCTATTCCTTCGATCTCGCCGGGGCCGGTACCCGCACCGCCGGCTTTGCGATCGCGGCCGTCGTCGCACGCCCGATCGGTGGCATCCTGTCCGACCGGATCAGCCCCCGGACCGTCGTCAGCATCTCGCTGCTAGGCACGGCCGTGCTGGCCGCCGTCGTCGCCTTTCAACCGCCGCTGGAATGGCCGGCCGGCGTCGACTTCGTCGGTCTCGCGTTCTTTCTCGGCCTTGGCACCGGTGGCGTCTTCGCCTGGGTCGCCCGGCTGGCGCCGCCGGAACGTGTCGGCAGCGTCACCGGATTGGTCGGCGCGGCAGGAGGGCTGGGCGGCTACTTCCCGCCACTGATCATGGGCGCCACCTACGAGTTGCTGCTGCCCGGGTATGGGATCGGGCTGGCGTTGCTGACTCTGGTCGCCCTCGCCGCGATGCTGTTCGCCCGGTTTGGGATCAAGGACGCGCGCCCCGTCCGGTAGCTTCACGCGCATGACCGACAATGTCCGCCGCCGACGGATCATGATCGCGATCGTCGCCGCACTGGCCGCGGTGGCGATCGTGGTGCCGGGCCTTGCCGTGCTGGTTCCCATCCTCAGGGGCAACCAGCAGGACGCGATGTTGACGCCGACGCCCACCACGACCACGCCGCCGGTGCTGACCATCAAGCCGCTGCAGCTGCGGTCGGTGAACGGGGCCTACGTCGTGCGCCCGGGCGACTGCGATCCGCCGCCCCCGACGCCGCCGGACGCGCCGCTGAAGATCTGCGACATCCTGAAATCCGCGCTGTTCGACCTGGGGCCGGAGGTGCTGACGCTCCAACTGACCGATGTCGATTCGTTCCTGAACCCGCTGACCGCCAAGCAGATCGTGCAGGTCACGATGACCGAGGAATCGGCTCGCGCGTTCGCGGACTACACGGCCTCGCACATCGACCAGCAGGTCGCGTTCGTGCGGGCCGGTGTGGTCGTGTGGGCGCCGAAGATCACCGAGAAGATCGACGGCGAGGTCCTTCAGCTGTCCGGCGAGGTGACGGCCGAGCAGGCCGCCGAGATCGCCAGGATGCTTAAGGACGAGGCCTAGCTGGCGTATTCCAGCAGGATTCCCCCGCCGACGCCCACCACGATCACGACCATGAGCGCGGTGGCGCCCGGCACGACGTAGCGCGACAGCGGGGTCTGTCCGGCCATCACGGTGTCGCGCACCCGCCGATAGCGCTGCCGGACCAGAACAAGGGTCGCCAGCGCGGCCGCTGCGGTCAGCACGACGCCCGGCCATGCCGGGAACCGCTCGACGATGCTCCAGCGGACCACCAATGCGCCGACGGCGAGCACCCCGATGATCGTGCGCTGCCATGCCAGTGCGGTCCGCTCGGCGACACCGGCCGCGTCCAGCAGTTCTGAGTCGGGATCGTCCATCTACTCAGAACTCGGCGAGGTAGACCAGCACGGCGGCGGCCACGATGATGATCCCGACCCCGGAGACGATGATCCTGGGCAGCGGATCGGTGGGCAGGGGCCGCTTCTCCCGCAGGGCCCGCTCGGTGCGATCCCAGCGCGCGTAGGCGCCGATCGTGACGGTCAGGGACAACGCCAGCAGCAGGACCGTGATCGCGATCCGGAACGGGCGCGGACCGAAATCGTGCACCAGACTGGCCAGCGCGACGGCGCCGGCCAGCAGCGCCAGCCCGGTGCGCAGCCAGGCCAGAAACGTCCGCTCGTTGGCCAACGTGAACCGGTAGTCGGGGTCGGTGCCCACGCTGCGCAGCGGGGGTTTGGGCGTGAACATGAGGATCACCCTAGACACGTACCGCGACACGCCGAAGGCTGTCGGTCCGCGGCCCTAGACTGACGGGCCTATGGGTAAGAACGACTCCTTCGTACACCTTCACAACCACACCGAGTACTCGATGCTCGACGGTGCCGCGAAGATCTCGCCCATGCTCGCCGAGGCGCAGCGCCTCGAGATGCCCGCGATCGGCATGACCGACCACGGAAACATGTTCGGGGCCAGCGAGTTCTACAACGCGGCCACCAAGGTGGGCATCAAGCCGATCATCGGCGTCGAGGCCTACATCGCGCCCGGTTCGCGGTTCGACACCCGCCGGGTCCTGTGGGGTGATCCGGGCCAGAAGAGCGACGACGTGTCGGGTAGCGGCTCCTACACGCACATGACGATGGTCGCCGAGAACGCCACCGGCCTGCGCAACCTGTTCAAGCTGTCGACGCTGGCCTCGTTCGAGGGTCAGCTCGGTAAGTGGTCGCGGATGGATGCCGAGATCATCGCCGAGCATGCCGAGGGCATCATCGCCACCACCGGCTGCCCGTCCGGTGAGGTGCAGACCCGGCTGCGCCTCGGCCACGTCGACGAAGCGCTGGCCGCGGCCGCCAAGTGGCAGGAGATCTTCGGGCGGGAGAACTATTTCCTGGAGTTGATGGACCACGGGCTGTCGATCGAGCGCCGGGTCCGTGAGGGCCTGCTGGAGGTCGGCCGCAAGCTGGGCATCCCGGCGCTGGCCACCAACGACTGCCACTACGTCACCCGCGATGCGTCGCACAACCACGAAGCGCTGCTGTGCATCCAGACCGGCAAGACGCTCTCGGATCCCAACCGCTTCAAGTTCGACGGTGACGGCTACTTCCTCAAGTCGGCGGCCGAGATGCGCGCCCTGTGGGACTCCGAGGTGCCCGAGGCCTGCGATTCGACGCTGCTGATCGGCGAGCGGGTGCAGTCCTACGCCGACGTCTGGACCCCGACCGACCGGATGCCGATCTTCCCGGTGCCCGACGGCCACGACCAGGGCAGCTGGCTTCGCCACGAGGTCGAAGCCGGTCTGCGGCGGCGCTTTCCGGATGCGGTGCCACCGGAGTACACCGAGCGCGCCAGCTACGAGATCGACGTCATCTGCGGCAAGGGCTTCCCGTCGTACTTCCTGATCGTCGCGGATCTGATCAATTACGCGCGATCCATCGACATCCGGGTCGGGCCGGGCCGTGGATCGGCCGCCGGGTCGCTGGTGGCCTACGCACTCGGCATCACCAATATCGACCCCATCCCGCACGGCCTGCTGTTCGAGCGCTTCCTCAACCCCGAACGCCCGTCGGCACCCGATATCGATATCGACTTCGACGACCGTCGCCGCGGCGAGATGGTGCGCTACGCCGCCGAGAAGTGGGGGAGTGACCGGGTCGCCCAGGTCATCACCTTCGGCACCATCAAGACCAAAGCGGCACTGAAGGATTCGGCCCGGGTCCACTACGGCCAGCCGGGTTTCGCGATCGCCGACCGGATCACCAAGGCGTTGCCGCCGCCGATCATGGCCAAGGACATCTCGGTGGCCGGGATCACCGATCCGAACCACGAGCGGTACAAGGAGGCCGCCGAGGTTCGCGCCCTGATCGACACCGATCCCGATGTGCGCACGATCTACGAGACCGCGCGCGGGCTGGAGGGCCTGGTCCGCAACGCCGGTGTGCACGCGTGCGCGGTGATCATGAGTTCGCAGCCGCTCATCGAAGCCATCCCACTGTGGAAGCGGGCCCAGGACGGCGCGATCATCACCGGCTGGGACTACCCGTCGTGCGAGGCCATCGGCCTGTTGAAGATGGACTTCCTCGGCCTGCGGAACCTGACGATCATCGGTGACTGCATCGAGAACATCAAAGCCAACCGCGGCATCGACCTGGATCTCGACACCTTGCCGTTCGACGACCCCAAAGCCTACGAACTGCTGGGTCGCGGCGACACCCTCGGGGTGTTCCAGCTCGACGGCGGGCCGATGCGAGATCTGCTGCGGCGCATGCAGCCTACTGAGTTCAACGACATCGTCGCCGTGCTCGCGCTGTACCGGCCCGGCCCGATGGGCATGAACGCCCACAACGACTACGCCGACCGCAAGAACAACCGGCAGGCGATCAAGCCGATCCACCCGGAGCTGGAGGAACCGCTCAAGGAGATCCTGGCCGAGACGTACGGCCTGATCGTCTACCAAGAGCAGATCATGTTCATCGCCCAGAAGGTCGCCTCGTATTCGATGGGTAAGGCCGATGCGCTGCGAAAAGCCATGGGCAAGAAGAAGCTTGAGGTCTTGGAAGCCGAATATCAGGGCTTCAAGGAGGGGATGACCGCCAACGGCTTCTCCGAGAAAGCGGTCAAGGCGCTCTGGGACACCATCCTGCCGTTCGCCGGATACGCGTTCAACAAATCGCACGCCGCCGGTTACGGGCTGGTGTCCTATTGGACCGCCTACCTCAAGGCGAACTACCCGGCCGAGTACATGGCCGGGCTGCTCACCTCGGTCGGTGACGACAAGGACAAGGCCGCGGTATACCTGGCCGACTGCCGCCGGCTGGGCATCACGGTCCTGCCGCCCGACGTCAACGAGTCGGTGCAGAACTTCGCCTCGGTGGGCAACGACATCCGGTTCGGGCTGGGCGCCATCCGCAACGTCGGCGCCAACGTCGTCAGCTCGCTGGTCGCCACCCGCAGCGACAAGGGGAAGTTCACCGACTTCTCGGACTATCTGAACAAGATCGACATCGCGGCCTGCAACAAGAAGGTCACCGAATCTCTGGTCAAGGCAGGCGCTTTCGATTCGCTGAGCCACCCCCGCAAGGGGCTCTTCCTGATCCACACCGACGCGGTCGATTCGGTACTGGGCACCAAGAAGGCCGAGGCGATCGGACAGTTCGACCTGTTCGGTGGCGGCTCGGATGACGGGGACTCCAGTGATTCGGCGTTCACCATCCGGGTTCCCGACGAGGAGTGGGACGACAAGCACAAGCTCGCCCTCGAGCGGGAGATGTTGGGGCTGTATGTCTCCGGGCATCCGCTCAACGGGATCGCGCATCTGCTGAACGCCCAGGTCGACACCCAGATCCCCGCCATTCTCGGCGGTGATGTCGCCAACGACACCCAGGTGCGGGTCGGCGGCATCCTGGCCGGTGTCAACCGGCGGGTCAACAAGAACGGAATGCCCTGGGCCTCAGCACAGTTGGAAGACCTCACCGGTGGTATCGAGGTGATGTTCTTCCCGCAGACCTACACGTTGTTCGGCGCCGAGATCGCCGACGACGCGGTGGTGCTGGTCGGCGGCAAGGTACGGATCCAGGACGACCGGATTTCACTGATCGCCAATGAGCTTGTGGTGCCCGACTTTTCGAACGCGCAGGTGGACCGCCCGGTGGCGGTCAGCCTGCCGACGCGACAGTGCACCATCGATAAGGTCACCGCGCTCAAGCAGGTGCTGGCCCGCCATCCCGGCACCTCGCAGGTGCATCTGCGGCTGATCAGTGGCGATCGCATCACCACGCTGGAACTCGATCAGTCGCTGCGGGTCACGCCGTCCTCGGCGCTGATGGGTGACCTGAAGGCGCTGTTGGGTCCCGGCTGCCTAGGCGGCTAGGAGAGCGTCACCAGATCGTGCACCGAGTCGAAGGGCAACGCGCCATCGACGACCGCGGTGACCTCCATGTTCTTGAGCGTGATCGCGCCTTTGTGGTTGTCCAAGAATGCGGTGTCCGCCGCGTCGCGGCCGGTGGCGATCCGCACCATCGATTGCCGAGGCGCCAGGCACGTGGCGTCGACGACATGCCAGGCGCCGTCGACGAATGCCTCTGCCACGGCGTGAAAATCCATCGGCTCGCAGCCCGGGGCGTAGACCGCGACCAGGCGCGCCGGTACGTTGACCGCACGCAGAAGCGCGATCACCAGATGTGCGTAGTCGCGACACACCCCCTCGCCCGCAAGCAGGGTGTCAGCGGCACCGTCGATCGGATCACTCGAGCCCGGAACGTAGTTCAACCGCGTCCCCACCCACGACGACACCTTCTCCAATAAGGTGACCGAGCTCCCGTACTCGCCGAATTCGGTGGCGGCGTAGCCGAAGAACTTGTCGGCTTCGGCGTAGCGACTGGGTCGCAGATAGGTCAACAGGTCGATATCGCGGACGGCAGGTGGGCCGGTCCGGCCCTCGACGGTGGCCCGGTAGCTGGCGGTCACCGTCCCCTCGCCCGCCTCGAAGCGGTGGATCCGGGTGCCATGGTCGCCGATGATCTCATCGGGGCCGATGAGTTTCCCGTCGAGCCGGTATTCGATCGACTCGGTAACGCGCGCGCCGGGAAGCGGTGCCAGCGCGATCTGGAACTCCAAAGTTGTTGGCGCAGTGACCGCCACCTCGATTTCCGCACCCACATCGCGTTTCAGCACGTGCCCAACCATAACCGCGCGCTACAGATGGTGCTGGGTGAAGAACTGCCAGATCGTGGCGGTCGCACCGCCGGGCCACTGGTGGCCGGCACCGGCGATGGTGATCAACTCCACGGCGCGGCCGTCCGGGCAGTCGGCTCGCTGCGTCGTGACATCCCCGTCGCTCGATGAGACCGGCGGTTCGCAGCCGTCAATCGTTCGCCAGGTGGCGTTCACGGACTCCACCGAAGGTCCGTCGACTCTTGGGCCGGGGCCACCCCCGTACGGCACCCGGTCATCGGCGGTGCCGTGGATTTGCAGCACCGAGGTCGGTGACGCTCCGGAGCAGCCGGTCAGCAGGGTGCCCGCAACGGGCGCGACCGCAGCGAAAAGTGAACTCTGACAGGCCAACCGCAGCGCCATCATGGCCCCGTTCGACATGCCGGTGGCGAACACCCGGCTGGTGTCGATCGGCATCTGCTGCTCGATCACGCCGACCATGGCGCTGAGGAATGCGACGTCGTCGACCCCGGATCGGGCGGGCAGGCCGCAGCACGAGCCGGCGTTCCACGCCCGGTCCAGCCCATCGGGATAGACGACGACAAAATGTCCGTCATCTGCCTGGGCATCCCAGCGGTACGCGCGTTCGGCCTGTGCCCCGGTGCCGTACCCACCGTGCAACATCACCACGAGTGGCGCGGGGCCGGAGATGTCGGCGGGTCGATAGATGTGAAACGAACGGGTCACTCCGCCGACGGACAGCGTCTGGGTGGACTGCTCGGGGCTGCCCGTCGCCCGACCGCCACCCATACAACCCCCGACTGCCAGGATCACGGCACTGATCGCGACGATCGCCAACGTTCGGGTGGCTCGAGTCGGCATGGAACCATCGTCGCCCCTCCGACCAAGATGCACATGCTGGCCGCTGGCCGCGGGCGCGCTGCATGCTTCGGACCTGGCCGATCGTGCGTTCTCCCGACGAGACAGACGCCGCGCGGACATCAGGCTCTTAAGGTGATGCGGGCGAATGCTCTTGCCGTCGAACGGCATTGGCGGCAGGTGCTGGGGCAGGAGCGGCTCGCCGAGCTACGCGCGACGGTGCAGCTGTTACTCGGGGCCTAACTCCACCCGCACGATCGCACTCTCCGGCCAGACGTTCGGGTTGCGCAGGCGAGCCCATTTCTCGCGCCACGGCAGGCTGGCGTCGACGTTCGTGACGCCGGGAAGTGGCAGGAGCGGCACCAGGTTGTACTGCCAGCCATAGCGCGCCTTCAACCGCCGATTGCCCCGTTCGGCATCCTCGCCGGCCAGTACCGTGGCCGTTCCCGCCACCACGGGAACGCCATCGGGCACCCGGCCCTTGTAATCGCACGCCCTCACCTCCACCCGCGGGTCGTTGACGATCCGCTTCGTCTTCGGCCCGATCTTGGTGCGGAACACCAGCGTGGTTCCGTCCAGCTGGAACCAGATCGGGGTATCGACGGGTCGGCCGTCGCGGCGGTAGGTCCGCAGCGAGGCGTATCGGCTGGCACGCAAGGAGTTCATAGGGAACAGTCAAGGACTTAGAGTTGACTCCAAGTCAAGCATTGCGGCGGAAGGCGAACATGACCACGGCATTGACCATCGGGGAGGTGGCGCGCCGCACCGACGTCGCACCGACCACACTGCGGTACTACGAAAAGATCGGACTGCTGGCGGCGCCGTCGCGGGCCGGCGGGCAGCGCCGCTACGACGACGGTGTGCTGACCCGCCTCGAGGTGATCGGGTTGTGCAAGGCGGCCGGATTCACGCTCGACGAAATCGGCGTGCTGCTCGACGACGACGCGCCGGGCAGGCCGGAGAGCCGGGCGCTGGCACAGGCCAAGCTCGCCGAAATCGATTTGCAGATGGCGACTTTGGCGCGTGCCCGGGAAATCATCGAGTGGGCGATGGCCTGTGAATGAGTCCCAGCACATCAGCGCATGGATCAACCGTTCGGCCATCGACGTGTATCGCTATGCCGCCGATCCGGCGCACTTGCCGGAATGGGCGGCCGGCCTGGCGCGCAGCGAGCTGACGCTGGTCGGCGACACCTGGGTCGCGCAGTCACCGATGGGGGAGATCACCATCGAGTTCAGCCCGACCAACGAGCTCGGTGTGCTCGACCACGTCGTCACGATGCCGTCCGGTGAGCAGGTGTTCAATCCGCTGCGGGTGGTCCCTGCCGGCGATCAATGGTGTGAGGTGGTGTTCACGCTGCGGCGGCGCCCGGAGATGTCCGATGACGAGTACGCCGCTGACGCGGCTGCGGTGACGGCCGATCTGGCCACGCTGAAACGACTGCTGGAGCGTTAGCGGCGGCGCAGCCCGAAGACCAGCCACACCACGGTGGAGGTGCCCGCGGCCAGCAACACGGCCGGCGCCGCGCTCGCCGTCACCAGGCCGACGACCGCGAACACGATCAGGCCCAGGACCAGCGCGACGAGCTTGTACAGCGGCCACGGTACGCCCGCGATCTGCACCTGATCCATGCTCGTCATGGGTCGACGATAGCACTTTTTCGGGCACCCGAAACTTAGGATTCGGGTAATGCGGTTCTCGGGTAGGCGGGCAGGGCGACCAGCGCGAACACCGCGCCGGCCAGGCACACTGCGGCGGCGGTCTGGCACCCCGCCTGCAGCCCGGCCAGGAATGCGTTGTCGACGGCTCCCCGCACCGCCGCCGCGATCGGCGGCGGCGCCTGCGCGGACACCGCGAGTCCCTGGGCCAGACCCTCCCGGGCCGTCGACTGAGCCTCCGGCGGCATGGCACCGAGCGCCTGGCTGTCGCCCAGATGCCGGATGTAGAGCGTGGAGAAGATGCTGCCGATCACCGCGACGCCCAGCGTGCCGCCGACCTGACGCGTCGCGTCGTTGACGGCCGAGCCGGCGCCGGCTTGTTCCGGTCGCACCACACCCATGATCGAGTCGGTCGCGGGCGCGGTGGTGAGCCCGAGCCCGCCGCCGAGCAGCACCATCTGGGCGGCCATCGTCGGGTACGTGATGCCGAGGTCACTCGCCGCGATCCACCCGAACGACGCGGCCAGTAGCAGAAGGCCAACGACGACAACGATTTTGGTGCCGATCCTGGTGACCGCCAGCCGGGTGCCCAGGATCGAGCCGACGGCGATGGACAGTGCAACCGGCAGGATGCGCACACCGGTTTCCAGTGGGCTGAAGCCCTGCAGCAGTTGCATGAACTGGGTGATCAGGAAGATGAAGCCGAACAGGGCGAAGAAGGCCACGGTCACCGCGCCACTGGCGGCGCTGAATCGCAGGTTGGTGAACAGGCTGACATCGATCAGAGGATCTTGTTGCTCGCGTTCCCACCACGCGAAGCCCACCGCCGCCACCAGCGCGACGGCAAACCCGGCGAGGGTGGGTGCGCTGGACCAGCCACGGTCGGGCGCCTCGATGATCGTGTAGACGAGCGCGCCCAGCATGACCACCGACAGCAGGAGCCCGCCGCGATCCAGCCGGTGCTGTCGATCGGCGGTGGCGCGGGGAATGACGAACGGTGCGGCCAGCGCCGCGGCCAGGGCGATCGGTGCCAGCGCGAGAAACAGGCTGCCCCACCAGAACACCTCCAACAGGGCGCCGCCGAGGATCGGCCCGATGGCCACGCCCAGCCCGGTGACCGCGCCCCACACCCCGATGGCGGCTGCCCGCTGCCGGGGATCGCGGAACGTGTCGGTGATGATCGCCAGCGTTGTGGGGAAGATCAGCGCCGAGGCCACGCCCATCACCAGCCGCATGGCGATCAGCGGTCCGGTCGAGGTGCACAGCGCGGCTCCGATGCTGCCGAGTGCGAACAGCACCAGGCCGGCGATCAGGGTGGGGCGGCGGCCGAACCGGTCGCCGACGGTACCGCCGGCCAGCACCAGTGCGGCAAAGGCGAGGTTGTAGGCGTCGACGATCCATTGCAGCGCCTTGGTCGAGGCGCCGAGTGACGAATTCAGGGTTGGCAGAGCGACATTGACGATGGTGGTCTCGACGTTGATGGCCAGCGCGGCCACCAGGACCACCGCGAGGATCGCGACGGGCCGCACCTGCCGGACGTCGACGGTCATGGGCAACCCTTCATGTTGACGGCGCTAACATCCGCGAGCATGCCAGCGCGAGTTAGCGCTGTCAACATAGGACTACCGCAGGCCCTCGCCGACGACATCGAGCAGCCGGGTGGTGATCAGGTGCTGGCGATCGGTCCCCGCCATGCCCAGCGGCCCGTCGAGAAAGAGGGTCGCCGCACCGTGCACGGCCGCCCACGCCGCCTCGTCGAAACCATCCCTGCGGGTTTCGTCGAGCATCCCCGCGGCGACCAACTCGTCGATGCAGCCGCGCAGAATCAGGAACGGATGGCGATCGGCCGGCACCGCCTCCTCGGTGGGCTCGGTGCCATCCGGCGCGAACGCGGTGCGGAACAGGCCCGGTTCGGCCACCGCGAAATCCACGTAGGACTGGCCGCAGGCGCGGAATCGGGCCAGCGCCCGGTCCCGCCGCGAATCGCCGGACACCGCATCCAGCGCCGCCACCATCGCAGCGCCCATCTGGGTCATGACGTTGGCTTTCACCGCTCCCAGCAGCGCCTGCCGGTCGGCGTAGTGGCGGTAGGCGGCCGAGTTGCTCACCCCGGCCATGCGCTGGACATCACGCAACACCACCGCGTCGGGGCCACCCGCACGGGCCAGTTCCACACCGTGGTCGAGCAGCGCCTGGCGCAGGTTGCCGTGGTGGTACGAGGCGGTCGCCATGTTGACAAGTGTTACATCGCCGGGCGAGTTCTCACATCGGCTCCACGGCCAAAGTGAGCGCGGTTTATCTTCGCGATAACGCGCCCAGGCACCTCCCGTAATGTCCGCCGGGCACGGTGACGGGTGTGGCTGCCGGGGATGACTGCGCTGAGGCCATCCGCACCGCGTGCTCCTACTGCGGTGTCGGGTGTGGCATCGACGTGCGCACCAAACCCGGTCCAACAGGTCCGGTCATCGCCAACGTTGTCGGTGACCGGCTTCACCCCACCAACCTGGGCCGGCTGTGCACGAAGGGTGCCACGCACGCCGAACTGATGGGTACCAGCGAGGGGCGTGCGGTCACCGCGCTGATCCGCCCCGCTCGTGGCGAGGAATTCACCGCCGCTCCCGTCGAGGACGCCGTCGCGGCGGCGGGAACCCGGCTGCGGGAGATCCTCGACCGGCACGGCCCGGACTCGATCGCCCTGTACGTGTCCGGCCAGATGTCCATGGAAGCCCAGTATCTGGCCACCAAACTGGCCAAAGGCTTCATCCGCACCGTCAACATCGAATCCAACTCCCGGCTGTGCATGGCCAGCGCGGCGACCGGCTACAAGCAATCGCTGGGTGCCGACGGCCCGCCTGGCTCGTACGCCGATATCGACTGTGCGGACGTGTTTTTCGTGATCGGTGCCAATATGGCCGACTGTCATCCGATCCTGTTCCTGCGAATGGCGGACCGGATGCGGGCCGGGGCCAAGCTGATCGTCGTCGACCCGCGCCGCACCGCCACCGCCGACAAGGCCGACCTGTTCCTGCAGATCCGGCCGGGCACCGACCTGGCTCTGCTGAACGGTCTGCTGCACCTGCTGGTCGCCTCCGGTGACATCGACACCGAGTTCATCGCCGAGCACACCGAGGGCTGGGCGGCGATGGACGAGTTCCTCGCCGACTACCCGCCGGCGCGGGTGGCCGAACTGACCGGTCTGGCCGAAGCCGATATCCGCGCCGCGGCAACGATGATCGCCGAGGCGGGCGAATGGATGTCGCTGTGGACGATGGGCCTCAACCAGAGCACCCACGGCACCTGGAACACCAACGCCATCTGCAACCTCCATCTGGCCACCGGGACGATCTGCCGGCCCGGCAGCGGCCCGATGTCGCTGACCGGCCAGCCCAATGCCATGGGCGGGCGCGAGATGGGTTATATGGGGCCGGGATTGCCCGGCCAGCGCGCCGTGATCTCGGCCGACGACCGGGCCTTCGTCGAATCAGTGTGGGACGTGGCGCCCGGAACGATCCGCGGCGATATGAACCGCGGCACGATCGACATGTTCGAACAGATGGCGGCAGGTGACATCAAGGCCTGCTGGATCATCTGCACCAACCCGGTCGCCTCGGTGCCCAACCGCACCACCGTGATCACTGGCCTGGAGACGGCGGAGCTCGTCATCACCCAGGACGCCTACGCCGACACCGCCACCAACCGGTACGCCGATATCGTTCTGCCCGCGGCACTCTGGGCCGAATCCGACGCCGTGATGGTGAATTCCGAACGGACACTGACACTTGTGCGCCAGTGCGTGTCACCCGCCGGGCACTCCCGCCCGGACTGGCAACTGATCTGCCAGGTGGCCGCTGCCATGGGATTCGGCGCGCACTTCGCCTACGAGTCCAGCGAGCAGATCTTCGACGAGATCCGCCGGTTCGCCAATCCCAAGACCGGTTACGACCTTCGCGGCGTGAGCTACGAGCGGCTGCGCGAAACACCCGTGCAGTGGCCGTCCGCGCCCGGGGACGACCAGGATCGTCACCCCATCCGCTACGTCACCGACGGTGTCCTGGAATTCCCGACGGCGACCGGCCGGGCCGTGTTCCACGCCCGACCGCACATGGACGCCCGCGAATTGCCCGACGACGACTACCCATTCGTCTTGAACACCGGCCGGCTCGCTCATCAGTGGCACACCATGACCAAGACGGGCCGCGTCGCCAAACTCAACAAGCTCAACGGTAAGCCGTTCGTCGAGATCAACCCCGACGACGCGGGTGCCCTCGGCATCGCCGACGGCCAGGCCGTCGAGCTGCAGTCCCGGCGCGGCCGGGCCGTGCTGCCCGCCGTCGTCACCGACCGCGTGCGGCCGGGTAACTGCTTCGCGCCGTTCCACTGGAACGATGAGCACGGCGAGTACCTCGCGATCAACGCCTTGACCAGTGATGCCGTCGACAACGACTCACTGCAGCCCGAACTCAAAGTCTGTGCGGTGAGCCTGCGCCCCACCAAGACAGTCAGCGGGCAGGCGCAGCCGGCGATCACCGACGACGAGAATCTCTACCTGGCAGGGTTTTTCACCGCATTGGGCGGTGACGTCGTGGGTGTTCCGGTGCTCCCGGAGTCCGCGCCGATCAGTAGGCCGGTCCGGCTGTGGATCGACGGTCTTCTCGCCGGGACATACTCGCGCGTCGGCAATCAACCCGAGCCCGCTGCCGGGCCGTGGGTGCTGTGGGCATCGCAGACCGGAAACGCGGAGGAACTCGCGGGCCGGCTCGTCGATCAGCTCGGCGCGGCGGGCCTGACCGCTCGCCTGGTCAACATGAACGACTGCGCGGTCACCGATCTCGCGGCACGCGACGTGCTGGTGGTCACCAGCACGTTCGGCGACGGTGACCCTCCTGACAACGGTGCCGATTTCTGGGATCGCCTGGCAGCACCGGACGCCCCGGAACTCGAGGGCCTGCGGTTCGCGGTGCTGGGTATCGGCGACCGGTCCTACGGCCAGTTCTGTGGCCACGCACGTTCTCTCGACACACGGCTGGCCGAGTTGGGTGGCGCCCGGCTGCTCGACCGCAGCGATTGCGAGGCCCACGACCAGGATTCACTGACCGCATGGGCGCAGCGGGTGATCGCGCTTGTCAACGCCGGACCGTCCGTGGACACTCCTGTCGTCGTACGGCCCGCGGAGCCGTTCACCCGCGCCGCCCCGGTGGCCGCCCGGTTGACGCGTAACACCAGACTGACCCCGCCGTCGGCCGACAAAGAGGTGCGGCAGCTGGGATTCGACATCTCCGAACACGACGTGAGCTATGCCGTCGGCGACTCGTTGGGAGTGTTACCCACCAACAGCGACGACGACGTGACGGCCTGGCTCGCCGCGACCCGACTGCGTGGGAACGACGTTGTCGAGCTCGACGGGGTGGAATGCACACTGCGCCAAGCACTCACCGAAAGTTACGACATCTGCCGCATCACCCCTAACCTACTGGCCTTCCTCGCCGAGATGACCGACGACAAGGCGGCGGCCAGGGCACTGCGATCGGCGCGCGCGCAACTGGACACCTGGCGGTTGGGCCGCAACGGGATCGACGTGGTCCGCGCGTTCCCGGTTCTCGCCGAGGCGCAACAGTGGCAGGAAGTCCTTGTCCGGCTGACGCCCCGGCTGTATTCGATCTCGTCGAGCCCGTTGGTCAGCCCGCACGAAGTGCAACTGACGGTGTCGATTGTCCGTTTTCAGACCTCCGATGGCGTCGGACGTGGGGGAGTGTGCTCGACGTTCCTGGCCGACCGCGCCCGCGATGTCCCTGTCTTCCTGCAGAAGTCGCCGCATTTCCGGCCACCCGAGGACACGACCATGCCGATCGTGATGATCGGTGCGGGCACCGGGATCGCGCCGTTCCGCGGTTTCCTTCAAGAGCGCCGCGCCTGTGGTCACACCGGCCGCAACTGGTTGTTCTTCGGCGACCGGCACCGCGCCGAGAACTTCTACTACGGTGACGATCTGACCGACATGGTCAGCGACGGCTTCCTGAACAAACTGGACCTCGCCTTCTCGCGCGACCAGCGCAGGCGAATCTATGTGCAGGACAAGATGATCGACAACGGCGCACAGCTATGGTCGTGGCTGCAGGACGGCGCGCACCTTTATGTGTGCGGTGACGCCAACACGATGGCCAAAGATGTCGATGCCGCGCTGGACGCCATCATCGGCACGCACGGCCACCTGAGCCCGGAGGCCGCCCGCGACTACAAGCGCGAACTCATCTCCGAAAAGCGCTATCTGCGCGACGTGTACTGACCTCACGGCGGCCCGCGCGCCAAAGTGAGAAGGTTGTGACACTGCGATCACCGCGTGCAGCGAAGGCGCAACAAAGAATTCCTACCGTGATCCCATGCAGACTTCAACCACTCGCAGTCGCTACGACATCGACGACTGGGATTCCGAGGACGTCGACGCCTGGAACAACGGCGGCTCGAAAATCGCACGCCGCAACCTGATCTGGTCGATCTTCGCCGAGCACGTCGGATTCTCGGTGTGGTCGATCTGGTCGGTGATGGTTCTGTTCATGCCGCAGAACGTCTACCACATCGATGCCGCGGGCAAGTTCTTCCTGGTGGCCGTTCCCACTCTGGTGGGCGCCGTCCTGCGCATCCCTTACACGTTCGCCACCGCCCATTTCGGTGGCCGCAACTGGACGATCTTCTCGGCGCTGGCGCTGCTGGTCCCGACCGCGCTGACGCTGTACTTCATGGCGCACCCGGGGACCTCGTACACGACGTTCCTGATCGTGGCCGCTTTCGCCGGATTGGGCGGCGGCAACTTCGCGTCTTCGATGACGAACATCAACGCCTTCTACCCGCAGCGGTACAAGGGCTGGGCGCTGGGGCTGAACGCCGGCGGCGGCAACATCGGTGTTGCCGTCATCCAGCTCGTCGGCCTGCTGGTCATCGCGACCGTCGGCAACCGGGCTCCGCACCTGGTCTGCGCGGTCTACCTGGTGCTGATCGCTTTGGCGGCCGTCGGCGCATCGTTCTTCATGAACAATCTCACCAACCAGCGCAGCGACGCCCGCTCGTTGATCGAGGTTCTGGCACAACGGGATTCGTGGCTGATCTCACTGCTCTACATCGGCACCTTCGGATCGTTCATCGGCTTCGGCTTCGCCTTCGGCCAGGTGCTGCAGATCAATTTCCTGGCCGGCCTGTCGCACGGTGGACCCGTCACCCCGGCGATGACTGCGCAGGCATCGCTGCACGCGGCGCAGATCGCCTTCCTCGGGCCGGTGCTCGGATCGCTGTCGCGCCCGTTCGGTGGCTGGCTCTCGGACCGCTTCGGTGGCGGCAGGGTCACCCTCTACACGTTCGTGGCCATGATCGCCGCCGCGGCGTGGCTGGTCGCCGCCAGCGGAATCCCCGCCCTCGCAGCTGGATTCATCGCCCTGTTCATCCTGTCCGGCATGGGAAATGGCTCCACCTACAAGATGATCCCGTCGATCTTCGAGGCCAAGTCGCGGGGCCTGGACAGCCTGGACGCCGCCGCCAAGCGGGCGTGGTCGCTGCGGATGTCCGGCGCGCTGATCGGAATCGCCGGTGCCATCGGGGCACTGGGCGGCGTCGGCGTCAACATCGCGCTGCGGGCCTCGTACCTGTCACCGGCCAAATCGGCGACCATGGCCTTCTGGGTATTCCTCGGCTTCTACGTACTGTGCGCGGTCATCACCTGGGTGGCCTACGTCCGGACCCCGAAGAAGGCAGCAGCCGTCAGCTCCGAAACCCCCGCGGTCGACAGCGCCGCAGCGGTCGCATGACCGCCGCGGCGAGGACCGTCGTCGTCGTCGGTCACGGGATGGTCGGACACCGGTTCGTCGAGGCGTTGCGGGACCGCGACCGCGACGGAGCGTGGCGGGTGGTCGTGCTCTGCGAGGAACCCACCGCCGCCTACGACCGGGTCGGGCTGTCCTCCTACATCGACGGCTGGGACCGCTCGACGCTGGCACTGTCCGGAAACGATTACGCCGGAGACGATCTGGTCGACCTGCGGATCGGCGAGCCCGCCACCGCGATCGACCGGGAGAACCGCGTCGTCGTCACATCAGCGGGGGAGTGCATCGGGTACGACGCCCTCGTGCTGGCCACCGGTTCGTACCCGTTCGTGCCGCCGATCCCGGGTAGTGAACTCGACCGCTGCTTCGTCTACCGGACGCTGGAAGACCTCGACGCCATCCGGGCCACCGCGTCAGCCGCCCAGCCCGGCGCGGTCGGCATCGTGGTCGGTGGCGGCCTGCTGGGCCTGGAGGCGGCCAACGCACTGCGCCTGCTGGGCCTGACACCGCATGTGCTGGAACGCTCTCCGCGCCTGATGCCGATCCAGGTCGACGATGGCGGCGGTGCGCTGCTGAACCGGCTGATCACCGAACTCGGCATCACCGTGCACACCGATGTCGCATCGACCGAGATCGTCGACACCGGTGACGGCATCACGGTGTCGCTGTCCAACGACGAAACGCTCGACGGCGCCCTGCTGGTGTTCTCCGCGGGGGTGCGCCCGCGCGACGACCTCGCGAGGGAGTGCGGACTGCCGATCGCCGAGCGCGGCGGTGTGCTGACCGATATCAGCTGCGCCACCTCCGATCCCCGGGTGTTCGCCATCGGCGAGGTCGCCGCGGTCGAGGGCCGGTGCTACGGCCTGGTCGCGCCCGGCTACACGATGGCCGAGGTGGTGGCCGACCGGCTGGTCGGCGGGACCGCCGAGTTCCCAGGCGCCGATCTGTCCACCAAGCTCAAACTGCTCGGCGTCGACGTCGCGAGTTTCGGCGACGCCCACGCCGCCACCCCCGGTGCGCTGGAAGTCGTGCTCAACGACGCCGTCAACCAGACCTACGCCAAACTCGTGGTCTCCGATGATGTTTCGACGCTGCTGGGCGGAATCCTGGTCGGCGACGCCTCCGCATACGCCACCCTGCGTCCGATGGTCGGCAGGCCGCTGCCCGCGGACCCGGCGACGCTGATCTCACCGGCCGGGGCCGAGGTGGGCGTGGGTGCGCTGCCCGACGACGCGCAGATCTGCTCCTGCAACGCGGTGACCAAACACACCATCTGCGGTGCGATCACCGAGGGCGCCCACGACGTGCCGGCCATCAAATGCGCCACGGCCGCCGGAACCTCCTGCGGCAGTTGCATTCCGATGCTCAAGCGGCTGCTCGAGTCTCAGGGCGTGGCGATGTCCAAGGCCCTGTGTGAGCACTTCGAGCAGACTCGCGCCGAGCTGTTCCAGATCGTCGCGACCACCGGTATCCGCACCTTCTCGGCACTGATCGCCGAGTACGGCACCGGAACCGGTTGCGACATCTGCAAACCCGTCGTCGCCTCGATCCTGGCGTCCACCTCGTCCGACCACATCCTCGACGACGAGACGGCCGGACTGCAGGACACCAACGACCACTTCCTGGCCAACATCCAGCGCAACGGCACGTACTCGGTGGTGCCGCGGCTGCCCGGCGGTGAGGTGACCCCGGAGAAGCTGATGGTGATCGCCGAGGTCGCCCGGGATTTCAACCTGTACACCAAGATCACCGGCGGCCAGCGCATCGACCTGTTCGGTGCCCGTGTCGAGCAGCTGCCCCTGATCTGGAAGCGACTGGTCGACGCGGGTATGGAATCCGGTCACGCGTACGGCAAGTCGTTGCGGACGGTGAAGAGCTGCGTCGGTTCGACGTGGTGCCGCTACGGGGTGCAGGACTCGGTGGCCATGGCCGTCGACCTCGAATTGCGTTATCGCGGACTGCGTTCACCGCACAAGATCAAGATGGGTGTCTCGGGCTGCCAACGCGAGTGCGCCGAAGCGCGCGGCAAGGACGTCGGTGTGATCGCCACCGAGAAGGGCTGGAACCTCTATGTCGGCGGCAACGGCGGGGCAAACCCCAAGCACGCGCAGCTGCTGGCCGGGGATCTGGACTCCGACACCCTGGTCCGCTACATCGACCGCTACCTGATGTTCTACATCCGCACCGCAGACCGCTTGCAGCGAACCGCGGTGTGGCAGGAAACCATCGAGGGTGGTCTCGATCACATCAGGGATGTGGTGTGTGAGGACTCGTTGGGCATCGCCGCCGACCTGGACGCGGCGATGGCCCGTCATGTCGTGGGGTACGCCGACGAGTGGGCCGGCGTCCTGAACGACCAGGAAAAACTCTCGCGCTTCGTGTCTTTCGTCAATGCGCCGGGTGAGCCGGATCCGACCGTGGTGTTCGACGAGACCGGGCCGCGCAAGGTGCCGCTGCTGTTGGGCATGCCGAGCGCCGTCAACACGGCGGAAAGCCGTCCGTAACAGTTGTGAAACACGACCCCTCTATCAAGGTCTTGGAGGCTTGAAACCATGACACTTCTCGCGGATACCCGTGCCGGGCTCGACCTGGACAGCTGGACCCCTGCGTGCTCGTTGCGCGCGTTGCTCGCGGGGCGGGGTGCGGCGGTGCTGCTGCCCGACGGTGAGCAGGCCGCGCTGTTTCTCCTTGCCGACGGAACGCTGCGTGCGGTCGGCAATATCGACCCCTTCGGTCGTGCCGCGGTGATGTCGCGCGGCATCGTCGGGGACCGTCGGGGTGAGCCGACGGTGGCGTCGCCGTTGCTCAAGCAGGTGTTCTCCCTTGTCGATGGTCGGTGCCTCGACGACGAGTCACAGTCGCTGCCGGTTTACGACGTCAGGGTGGTCGATGGATTCGTCGAGATCAGAAGTCGCTGACCCGCTGGCCGGCTTTACCGTCGGGGTGACCGCCGCGCGCCGGGCAGAAGAACTCATCACGCTCCTGGAGCGTCGCGGCGCCGCCGTGGTGCACGCACCGGCGATCCGGATCGTGCCGCTGGTCGACGACGTCGAACTGCGCCGGGTGACCACGCACCTCGTCGAGCAGCCGCCGGACCTGGTCGTCGTGACCACCGGAATCGGCTTTCGGGGCTGGGTCGAGGCCGCCCACGGCTGGGACGTGTCCGACGAACTCACTGCCGCGCTGGAGTCCACGCGAATCCTGGCCCGCGGACCCAAGGCTCGCGGTGCGGTGCGTCAGGCGGGGCTCTGCGAGGAATGGAGCCCGGAGTCGGAATCCTCGGTGGAGGTGCTGGAGCGGCTGCTGTCCGAGGGCGTGGAGGGGCTGCGGATCGCTGTTCAGTTGCACGGTGCCGCCAGTGAGTGGGAGCCCGACACCGACATCTGCGACGCCCTGACGCGAGCGGGCGCCCACGTGGTCAAGGTTCCGGTGTATCGCTGGGAGCCGCCGGAGGACTCCAGGCGGGTCGATCAGTTGATCGCGGCGATCATCGGCGCCGACGTCGACGCGGTGAGCTTCACTAGCGCACCAGCGGTGGCGGCCATGCTGGAACGTGCGAAAGCCTCTGGCGCCCTTGATTGTTTGATCAACGCATTGCGTAACAACGTCGCGGTGTTCTGCGTCGGTCCGGTGACCGCGACCCCACTGACCCGGCTGGGAATCGACGCGCGCTACCCGCAGCGCTATCGGCTGGGCGCGTTGGCCAGGCTCATCACCGACGAATTGCCTTGTTTGGCACGGAAATACAGCGCCGGTGGGCACGACATCAGCGTCCGCAGTGCCAGCGTCGAGGTGGACGGCGAGCTCAAGGTGCTGCCGCCGGCCGCGATGGCACTGCTGCGCCGGCTGCTGGTGGCGCCGGGCCTGGTGGTGTCCCGGGAAGAACTGCTGGCCGAGCTGCCCGGCGGCGGTGACGACACCCACGCGGTGGAGACCGCGATGGCCCGGCTGCGTTCGGCCCTGGCCGCGCCCCGGGTGGTGCAGACCGTCGTGAAGCGGGGCTATCGGCTCGCATTGGACGCGACATGACACCAGAACTGATCCTGGTCGCCCACGGCACCCGAAATCCGTTGGGGCTGGACACCATCACCGAGATCGCCGCGGCCGTCGCCGAGCACGTCGGACCGGTGCGCACCGCCTTCGTCGATGTCCTCGGGCCCAATCCGCGTGAGGTGCTGGAAGACACCGCCGGCTCCGCTGTAGTCGTGCCCGCCTTCCTCGCGTCGGGCTATCACGTCAACGCCGACCTGCCGGCCCGGGTGGCCGAGAGTGGCCATCCGGACGTGACCATCACGCCCGCGCTGGGGCCCGACCCGGTGCTGGCCCAGATCATGCACGGCCGGCTGCTCGAGGTCGGCTGGTCACCCGGCGACGCGGTGGTGATGGCGGCGGCCGGATCGTCGGACCCCGCCGCCCGCGCGGAGCTGATGCAGGCCGCCACGCTGCTTGGCGAGCTGGTCGGCGAAGTGCACCTGGGCTTCGTCGCGACCGGCGTGCCGACGGTCGCCGACCTGGTAGCCCGTATCAGAACCGCCGGCCGGCGGGTGTTCATCGCCTCCTACCTGCTGGCGCCCGGGGTCTTCCACACCAAGCTCGGCCAGTGCGGCGCGCACGCGGTGACCGCGCCGCTGGGCGCGCACCCCGATCTGGTGGCACTGCTGGCGCAGCGCTTCGCGGCGCCGGTCAGAGCCACCACGATTCTCTGATTGACCCCCGGTGGTGGCACCATTGAGCGGTGTCCGCCGAACTGAGCCAGCACCGACTGTCAGCGCCGCTTACCGCGGCTGACATCGATGAGGCTGCTCAGCGAATTTCCGGCGTGATCAGCCAGAGCCCGCTGCAGCACAGCGACCGGCTCTCGCAGGCCACCGGCGCCGAGGTCTACCTCAAGCGCGAGGACCTGCAAAGTGTGCGGTCCTACAAGCTGCGCGGTGCCTACAACCTGCTGCGACAGCTCTCCGAGCAGGAACTTTCCGCCGGCGTGGTGTGCTCGTCGGCCGGTAACCATGCCCAGGGCTTTGCGCTGGCCTGCCGCTCGATGGGCGTGCACGGGCGGGTGTACGTGCCTGCCAAGACTCCCAAGCAGAAGCGTGACCGTATCCGCTACCACGGCGGGGAGTTCATCGAGCTGATCGTCGGTGGCAGCACCTACGACCTGGCCGCCGACGCCGCGCTGGAGGACGTCGCGCGCACCGGGGCCACCCTGGTCCCGCCGTTCGACGATCCGCGCACCATGGCCGGACAGGGCACCATCGCGGTGGAGATCCTCGAGCAGCTCGACGGCGAGCCCGACCTGGTGATCGTGCCGGTCGGCGGCGGTGGCTGCATCGCCGGGATCACCACCTACCTGGCGGAACGGACAACGAATACCGCGGTGCTGGGCGTCGAGCCCGCCGGCGCGGCATCCATGATCGCGGCACTGGCCGCCGGCGGCCCGGTGCAGCTCGACCACGTCGACCAGTTCGTCGACGGAGCGGCCGTCAAACAGGCCGGGACGTTGACGTATCAGGCGCTGGCCGCCGCCGGCGACATGGTCTCGGTCACCACGGTCGACGAGGGCGCGGTCTGCACGGCGATGCTCGACCTCTATCAGAACGAGGGCATCATCGCCGAGCCCGCCGGTGCGCTGACGGTGGCGGGCCTGCTGGAGGCCGATGTCGAACCGGGCTCGACGGTGGTGTGCCTGATCTCGGGCGGCAACAACGACGTGTCCCGATACGGTGAGGTACTGGAGCGCTCGCTGGTGCACCTTGGCCTCAAGCACTACTTCCTGGTCGACTTCCCGCAGGAGCCCGGCGCGCTGCGCCGCTTCCTCGACGAGGTGCTGGGGCCGAACGACGACATCACGCTGTTCGAGTACGTCAAGCGGAACAACCGGGAAACCGGTGAGGCGCTCGTCGGTGTGGAACTCGGCTCGGCCACCGGGCTCGACGGACTGCGGGCGCGGATGACCGCCTCCGGTATCCACGTCGAAGCCCTTGAGCCAGGCTCGCCTGCCTACCGGTATTTGACCTGACTACTTGTAGTCCATCTCTGCGGTCAGATCGAATTCGGCGAAAGTCTGCGAAATAATCTCTCGTAGTTCGGTTTTCGAATTTGGTCCACCGAGAAGGTATGCGGAGATCGTGATGACGACCTTCCCTCGCAGCCGCCCCGAAACGACCAACAGCCGCCCGTCGAAGACTTCCAGTGTGCTCTTCGTGATACCGGGCTCGACAGGTGTGACGTACACGTAATCGGCGTCGCTGCCGTCGGGCCGGTTCACCGCCGGGGGCATGTCGCCGACATTGGAACACGTGACGAGGCCGGCACCACCGGCCACCGCGCCTGCCAGTTTCCTGATCACCCATTTCGGTGTAATCGGCACGAGGGGGAGCGGCGCCAGGAATTCGTCGGAGTTGTCCATCGCTTCCAGGGTTGCCTGGGTGATCTTCGCGTGCAATTCCCCGAGCTCGGTCACGGCGTGGCTCGGGTCGGCCCGGACGTCGACAGCCGTAAGGGCATTACCACTGTTATCGTCCTCGGTCCGAATGGTTACCGGAAGTCGTAGCGTGACCGTTCCGTCGGCATTGACATGCCCCACTCTCGCCGCGAGTCTGCAGGCGAATCCAGCTGCCAGCGAGTTACTGTTCCCGCCAAGCTCTTTCGCACGGGCATCCCACTCTGCCAGGTCGACGAATGCGGTCAGGACAGGCACTTCCGCTGCTTGAGCGTTGCCGGCCGTCCGCCGGGCAGGCAATGCCCCCTTGCCCGGTGACGTGAATTCATCGCGACCCTGTCGAGCCCGTCGCATCACGGCCGTCATCGCCCGAGGAATGGCAGGCAGTTCTGCGACGGTGAGTCGTAGATCCTCACGGAATGCGCGGCCGCGGGCGCGAGATCCCGCGGGTGGATAGCCGAGATCGGGCGTCCTGCCCTCAACAGCATCAGCTATCGCCCGGCCGACGGCCATCCCGTCGGCGATGTTATGTGAAACCACCAAAGTCACCGCCGCCCCGCCGTCTTCGAGCGGAAGCACCCCGAGATGCCAGCCGGGTCCGTGCTCGGCGTCGATAGGTCGGCGCGCCCGCTCGTCTGCCCATTCGCTTATTTCGTCGCGCCGTCGCGGCGTAGCGGCGAAGTCGATGTCCTCCGACACCGGGGACAGGACCCAGCGATGACGGGCGAACGGGATCGGGGACCGTTCGATCCTGCGGCCCAACAACCCCACGCCAAGGTTGCGGTGAAACCGCCGTAACCCGTCGACATCGACGCCGCGGTTGTAGACCCAGGTGAATTGAATCAGCGCGCTATGGACCGCTCGCTCCGCGAGATAGGACGCCTGATCTACGAGTGCGAGCCTATTGTCCGGTGCCACTTCACTACTGGTGCTGGTGGCAGCCGCCGCGGCCGTAGGCGCAGCGGTGTCGCTCAGTAGGTCGACGAGGTGCGTCACCAGTGACGTGGTGGTGGGGTGGTCGAAGACCAGGGTCGCAGGCAGGCTGAGCCCAGTGCGGGTGGCCAGCGAGTTGCGCAATTCGACGGCGGTGAGGGAGTCGATACCGAGGTCTTTGAACGCCACGTCGTCGTGCAGAGCGTCCGGGTCGGGGTGGGCCAGCACCGCGGCGGCAGAACCGGCAACCATGGCGGTCAAGGTGTGTCGCTGTTCTTCGGCGGTTTGAGCGGCCAGCGTTTCGCGAAGTGCCGATGCGCTCGCGGTAGCGGTGCCGCTGGTGGTTTCGGTGGTATCCGGTCGTGACACCACGTCGTTGAACAGCGGGTGTGAGCGGCGAGCGGTGAATGCGGGCAGGAATCTGTCCCATGAGACGTCGGCGATGGTGATCAGCGTGTCGTGTGCCTCGACCGCCTGTTGCAGTGCGGCCAGCGCAGTCGTGGGCGGGATCTCGTTGAGTCCGATTCGTTCGAAAGAGTCGAGAACCTCGGCCGGCATGTTGCCGGACTCGTCTGCCCACAGCCCAAACGCCGGTGCCAGCACAGTGCGGCCGTTGGCCCGCAACCGCGCCGCCAGCCCATCGATGTGGGCATTGGCGGCGGCGTAGGCGCCCTGGTAGGCGCCGCCCCACGTGGCAGCGGCGGAGGAGAACAGAATGAAGGTTTCCGGTGGGTCGTCGTCGAGTAGCTCAACCAGGTGTTCGGCCCCTACGGCCTTGGCGGCATAACTGTCGTAGAACACCTCGGCTGTCAGGTCGGTGATGGTGTTCCATCCGATGGCCGCCGCGGCATGTACGACAGTGTGAATGGGTCCGTGTGCGCTGCGAATGTCGGTCAGGACGGTCGCCAGCGCCGACCGATCGGTCAGATCGACCGATACCGATGTCGTGGTCACTCCGCGGGCTTGGAGCTCACTCGCCAATTCGGCCAACTGCGGATCGGTTGCCGCACTTCGGCTCAGCAGGACAATGGGATTGGCGCCCGCTTCGGCCAGCCAGCCGGCCAGGTGTTTACCCAAACGCCCTGTCGCACCTGTGATAAGCGCCGGTCCCGACGGATTCCAGCTGTGGGGACGGTCCAAGAGTTCCGACGGCAGCGAGGCCTCGATCAAGCGACGCGCGCTCACCCCGTGGCTACGTATCGCAAGTTGGTCTTCTGCTTGCGGGCAGCTCACTATCGCGTAAAGCTGCTCGATGTCGCGTGGTGTAGCGCTGGGCGGAAGATCGATCAACCCGCCCCACAGATCGGGATGTTCGAGACAGGCCGACTGCCCTAGCCCCCATACCGCGGACTGGCTCGGCCGCGCGGCACCGTCGTCGGGGGATACCGAAACCCCATTGTGGGTGACCACCCACAACGGCAATCCAAGACCGGAATCGCAATGGGCTTGTGCGACAAGAAGTGTGGCGAGCACGCCGACCGTCAGCCCGGGAAAATCCGGGTGCTCCCGGTCATCTGTGGCCAGGAACGAGATGATCCCGTCGCAATGAGCGCGGGTGGCGGCCGTGGTCAACAGGGCCGATAAGGAGCTCCTGTCGACCTCGCCCGGATCGACAGTGAGCAGTTCTACCGAATCCGCATACCGCTCCGACAAGCCGGTTATCCACCCGTCATCGGCTTGGTCGGGGGAGGCCAACACGAGCCATCGGCGCCGGGTCGACGGGAACGTATTCGGCGTTGTTGCTCGCCAATTGACTTGGTAGCGAAGCTTATTCGCCGCGGACCGGAGACCAAGGGTGCTGCGCCACTGCCGCATCGCATGGACGACGGTTCCCAGTGGTGCCGCGCTGTCGCCGTCGCTCAAACCCAACAGCTCGGCGACCGTATCGACTGCGTCATCGTCGATCGCCTGCCATAGCGCCCCTTCGGCCGGACTGCTGACGGCGGCGGGCGCCGGGGTGGGTGTTATCCAGTAGTGGCGGTGTTGGAAGGCGTAGGTGGGCAACGCGACGCTGCGGGCTCCTGGGTACAGGGCCGACCACGCCGGGCTCTGTCCGTGCGTGTGCAGCTGCGCCAACGCGGTGGCCAGGCTGTCGCGGTCGGACCGGTCGCGATGCAACGTGATGACCACCGCCGATTGGGCCGAATCTGTCGATTGGGTCACGGTGTCGGTGATCGCAGGGGCCAATACCGGGTGCGGGGACAACTCCACAAATGTGGTTTGGCCGGCAGCCAGAAGCTGGGCTACCCGGTCATGGAACCGCACCGGCTCGCGCAGGTTGCGGTACCAGTACTCGGCGGTCATCGTGGTGGTGTCGAGGGGATTGGTGTCGAGCGCCCCTCCCACGGTGGAGTACAAGGGGATGTTGGAGGCTGTGGGCTTCAGGTCGGCCAGTTCGGCCAGCAGCCGCTCACGTGCCGGTTCCACCTGAGCGGAATGCGAGGCGTAGTCGACGGCGATAAGCCGGAAGTGGATGCCGTCGCGATCGCATGCCGCACTGAACTCTTCCAGCGCGGCGGGGTCTCCGCTGACGATGGTGTGCGACGGGCCGTTGACCGCGGCGATGCTGAGAGCATCGCCCCAGGGGTGCAGGAGCGGCTCCACCCGCTCGGCCGCCAGCAGCACCGACGCCATGCCGCCGGTACCTCGCAGGGCGCGCAGCGCCTGACTGCGCCGGGCCACCACCGCGACGGCCTCGGGCAAGGTCAACGCTCCGGCGATGTACGCCGCGGCGATTTCGCCCTGAGAGTGACCGATCACCGCGTCGGGAACGATCCCGTAGCCGGCCAACACCTCGGCCAGCGAGACCATCATGGTGAACAGCACGGGCTGAACCACATCGACTCGGTCCAGCGCCGGGGCCGACGGCTCCTGACGTAAGACCTCGCGGACTGACCAGCCGACCAGCGGTCGCAACGCTTCATCACAGGCATCGACGGTTTCGGCGAAGACGCGGTGGTGTTCGTAGAGTTCCCGGCCCATGCCCTCGTACTGTGCGCCTTGGCCCGGCAGGACGAACACGGTCTTACCCCGAAGGCGGGCCAGGAAGTGGTGGCGCACCAGATGCGGATGGGGTTCGTCGCTGCGCAGAGCGTCCAGAGCGCTCAGCAGGTCGTCGCGCGCGGTGCCGGAGTCCGCCGGGGTAGCGATGGCAGCCCGATAGGGGTGATGCGCGCGAGTGGCGCCCAGGCTGTAGGCGACATCGGTCAGATCCAGATCGGGATTGCCGGTCAGGAAACGATGGAGCCGATCGGCTTGCGCGCACAATGCCGCAGGGGTGCGCGCAGATATCGGCCACATCCGCACTCCGAAGTCGGCGGTTGCGGTTCGTTCAACCGGTTCGGCCGCCGGGGGTTGTTGCAAGATCAGGTGCGCGTTGGTGCCGCTGATCCCGAAGGATGACACTGCCGCCGTGCGAGGATGATCGGTTTCCGGCCACGGAACAGGTTGGGCGAGAAGGCGAACGGTGCGGGTCGACCAGTCGATGCCGGGGCTGGGGTGATCGACGTGCAGGGTCGGGGGCAAGCTGTCGTGGTTGAGCGCCTCGATCATCTTGATGATTCCGGCGACGCCGGCGGCCGCCTGCGTGTGGCCGATGTTCGATTTGATCGAGCCCAGCCACAACGGGTGCGAATCCCCGTGCGCCGCACCGTAGGTGGCGAGCAGTGCACCGGCCTCGATCGGGTCGCCCAGCGTGGTGCCCGTGCCGTGGGCCTCGACGACGTCGACCTGATCCAGTCCGACACCGGCGTTGGCAGCGGCCTCGGTGATGACGCGTTGTTGGGCAGGCCCGTTGGGCGCGCTCAATCCGTTGGAGGCGCCGTCGGAGTTGACTGCCGATCCCGCGATGACCGCCAGCACCGGGTGGTTGTTGCGGCGCGCGTCGCTGAGCCGTTCCAGGACGACCATAGCCGCGCCCTCACCCCAGCCGGTGCCATCGGCGTCGGCGGAGAATGCTTTGCAGCGCCCATCGACTGCAAGACCCCGTTGCCTGGCGAACTCGGTGAACACCGCTGGTGTGGCCATCACGGTGACCCCGCCGGCCAGCGCCATGCTGGACTCGCCGCTATGCAACGACTGACATGCCAGATGGGTGGCTACCAGCGAGGACGAGCACGCCGTGTCGACGGTGATCGCGGGTCCCTGCAGACCCAGCGTGTAGGAGATGCGCCCGGAGGCAACGCTGGGAGACCCGCCCGTCATGGCGTACCCTTCGGCGCCCTCGGAACCCCCAGCGCCATAGTCTTGGGCCCAGGCCCCGAGGAACACTCCCGTCTTCGAACCGGCCAAACCGGCGGGATCGATCCGGGCGTTCTCCAGTGCTTCCCAGCACACCTCCAACACCAGCCGCTGTTGTGGGTCCATGGTTCGGGCCTCGCGGTCCGAGATTGCGAAAAATTCCGCGTCGAAGTCGGCCGCCTCGGCCAGAAACCCTCCCACTCGGGTGTAGGTCTTGCCTACGGCATCGGGGTCGGGATCGAACAGGTTCGCCAAATTCCAGCCGCGGTCAGTCGGAAAAGGGCCGAGCGCTTCGCGGCCACTGGCCACCACATCCCACAACCCCGCCGTCGATTCCACACCACCGGGGAATCGACAAGCCATGCCCACCACGGCAATTGGCTCCGCCGATTCGGCTCGTGACGCCACCTGCGCCGCGGCGGGGACAGATCCGCTCAACAGGTGCCCCAGATGGGTGGCCAGCGCATTCGGGGTGGGGTGGTCGAAGGCCAATGTGGGCGGCAACGTCAGCGCGGTGACGTTCTTGAGTCGGTCGATCAACTCGGTCGCCTTCACCGAGTCGAATCCCAGATCCCGGAACGGGACCTCCGGGTCGATGTCGTCGGGGCTGAGATTGTCCAGCACACTCGCCACTTGGGCTCTCACCAGTCCGAGGAGGATGTCCTGCTGCTGCGCACGCAGAGTGCGCAGGCGTTGCGACCACCCGGAGTCCGCCTCCGGGGTGACATCGGTGTCCTCGGCCGCTTGGCGCGCCGGCGGTCGGATCAGCTCGTCGAGCCGGGTGAACGTGCCGCCCAGATAAAGCTTCAGCGAATCCCGTCGCCTGACCTTGCCGCTGGTGGTCAGCGGAATCGAATGAGGCGGCACCATGACGAGGTCGGCGATCCCCAGTTCATGGGTCCTCGAAACCGCGGCGGTGATCTTGCGCTTGACGTCGGTTACTCGCTGCGCGGCCTCCTCGGAATCGCCACGGGACTTGAATTCGACGATGGTGACCAGCTTTTCGACACCGTCTTCGTCGGGAACCGCTACCGCGACGACACGGCCCGCGGTGATCTCCTGGATCGTCGCCTCGATATCGTCGGGCGCGTAATTGCGTCCGTAGACGATCAGTAGATCCTTGATCCGGCCGACGATGAACAGTTCATCGTCGGAAGCGAACCCCAGATCGCCGGTTCTCAGCCAGGGCGACTCGGGCGTGCCGTCAGCCGGATCGACAAGCGTTGCCCCGAACGTGCGTTCCGTTTCTTCCGGCTTCTGCCAGTACCCGTCACACACATTGTCGCCGTGCACCCAGATCTCCCCGACAGTTCCCTCGGGACATTCGACCCGGGTCTCGGGATCGACGATCCGCACCGTGGGTGACGGCGGCAGGCTGTAGCTGACCAACGACGTGCCTTCGCCGGATGCGCACCGCGACGCCTGGCCGGCGATCAACTTGTCGGACTCGAAGTGCACGGTCTGCGGTGGTTGGCCCGCTTTTGTGGTCGTCACGTACACCACGGCCTCGGCGAGCCCGTACGAGGGCCGCAGCGCCTCAGGGCGAAAATTGAACGGGGCGAACCGCTCTGCGAAGCGCCGCAGCGTCCGGGGGTTCACCCGTTCGGCGCCATTGACGATGTTTCGCACGCCCGCCAGGTCAAGCCCGGCCAGGTCGTCATCTGAGGTTTTTGCTGCCGCCAACTCGAACGCAATGTTCGGACCTGCCGAAAACACCTCGCTGTTGCTGGCCATCAACTGCATCCACCGCGCCGGCCGCTGCAGGAAAGCCGGCGGACTGGTCAGCACGGTGCGAAATCCGCCGAAGATGGGAAAGGCGACGTTCGTGATCAATCCCATGTCGTGGAAGAACGGCAACCACGACACCACGGTGCTGTCCGGCGGAACGCCGTGCCCGTAATACGCGGAGAGCAACTGCTCGCAATTGACTCGAAGGTTCTCGTGCGAAACCATGACTCCCGCCGGCGTGCGGGTCGACCCGGAGGTGTACTGCAGATGCGCGACGCGCGGCAGGCTCACTGTCTCCGCGCCGGATTCCACCTCGAGATCAAGGTCCAGCAAGTCGACCTCGACGACCGATGGCGCGGCCTGGCCGGCGCTGCGCCGGAGGTACTCGGCGAGGCTGCCCACAACGGCCGATGTGGTGAGGATCGCGGACGGCGACGCGTCGAGAAGTACCGAACTGACGCGCTCATCTTCCGACCCGGACACTGGGAGCGGTAGCGGAACCGCGATCTGTCCGGCCTCCAACGCGCCTAGGAAGGCCACGAGGTACTCGAATCCTTGTGGCGCGAGAATGACGGCGCGGTCGCCGGTTGAACCACACGACCTGAGCGCACGCGCGACGTTCGACGTCCGCCGGTAGAGCTGCGCCCAGGTCAGGGTCTCGGCAACTCCTGCGGGATCCAGCTCGTAATCGACATAGGTAACTGCTTGCTCATCTGGCTGCGTGCGGGCACGCTCACGTAAAACCCCCGGGAGGGACGACTCGTCCACAGCGGATGACGATACCGCCGAACCTGAGAACGACCTGAGCGTTTGACAAATTATTTACTCACGCGTCGACCCCGGTCAGCGCTACCAGCACGGAATGGCCGGGCAGGGTCGAACCGCCGGGTCTCACAGCGGGATCACCCCAGTGCAGCAACACCTCGCCGGTGACCGGAACCCTGGCCGTTTGCTCGCCGAGGTTGCAGGCGATCGCAACTCGGCCGCGGCGCATCACGATCCAGCGCTCGTCCTCGTCGTAGTCGACCACCAGGTCACCCAGCCACGCGTTTGCCATGTCGGGCTCGTCGTCGCGCAACGCGATCAGACCGCGGTAGAACTCCAGCAGCCGGGCATGGTCACCGCCGGCGATCTCGGTCCAGTCCAGCTTGGATCGCAGGAAGGTCTGCGGATCCTGCGGATCTGGCACATCGTCGGCATCCCACCCGTGATCGGCGAACTCCGCCTTGCGTCCCTCGGCCGTCGCGATCGCCAGCTCCGGCTCGGGATGGGAGCTGAAGAACTGGAACGGTCGAGACGATCCCCACTCCTCGCCCATGAAAAGCATTGTCGTATAGGGCGATCCGAAGACCAGCGCGGCTTTGATCGCGAGCTGGCCGAAATCCAGGTTTTGCGAGGGCCGATCGCCGACCGCCCGGTTGCCGACCTGATCGTGGGTGGTGGTGTAGGCCATCAGCCGGGTGGCCGGGATCAGCGCCCTGTCCAGCGGCCTGCCGTGCCTTCGGTGCCGGAACGACGAGTAGGTGCCCGCGTGGAAGTAGCCGTTCTGCAGGGTGCTGGCCAGCGTGGCCATCGAGCCGAAATCGGCGTAGTAGCCCTGCCGTTCGCCGGACACCGCGGTGTGGATGGCGTGATGGATGTCGTCGTCCCATTGGGCGGTCAGGCCGTAGCCTCCGCGATCCCGGGGAGTGATCAGTCGCGGATCGTTGAGGTCACTCTCGGCGATCAGCGACAGTGGCCGGCCCAGAACCGCTGAGAGCGCATCGGTTTCGGCGGACAGTTCCTCGAGGATATGGATGGCCGTGTTGTCGACGAGCGCGTGCACGGCGTCCAGCCGCAGGCCGTCGACGTGGAAGTCGCGCATCCAGCGCAGCGCGCATTCGATGATGTAGTTGCGCACCTCGTCGGCGTCCGGCCCGGCGAGGTTGACGCCCTCGCCCCACGGGTTGCTCACGGCGGACAGATACGGTCCGAACCGGGGAAGGTAGTTACCCGACGGGCCGAAATGGTTGAACACCGCATCGATCAGCACGCCGAGCCCGCGGGCATGACAGGCATCGACCAGACGCGCCAAACCGTCTGGGCCGCCGTAGGGTTCGTGCACGGCGTACCACAGCACACCGTCGTATCCCCAGCCGTGGCTGCCGTTGAAGGCGTTGACGGGCATCAGCTCGACGAAGTCGACCCCGAGATCTACCAGATAGTCCAGCTTCTCGATGGCGGCCTCGAAAGTGCCCTCGTCAGTGAATGTTCCGGTGTGCAGCTCGTAGATGACGGCACCCTCGATCGAGCGACCGGCCCACTGCTGATCCGACCACGACACCGCCGCAGGATCCCACCGCTGCGAGCGCTCATGCACGCCGTCGGGCTGACGAGCCGACCTCGGATCGGGCAGCACAGTCGGATCGTCTTCCAGGACAAAGCCGTAACGGGCATCGGGCGCGCAATCGACGTCGGCGCGCCACCAGCCGTCGTCGCCGGACGTCATCTCGTGCAGCTGCCCGTCGACGTCGAGGCGCACGAGCTTGGGCAGTGGTGCCCACACCGCGAATTCAGGCATCAGACCTCTCCAACAGCACAACGGGCAGCTCGCCGAACACCACGCCTGCGGGGGTCGGTCCGCTGAATCGTGAACCGGTCAGCCGGTCGGTCCACACCCCGTCCGGCAACGGCAGAATCGTGTCACCCCAGCCGTCGTGACGCAGCCGGACGGTCCAGCGGGTGACCGCGACCAGCACGTCGGAACCCCGGGTGAACGCCACGACGTGGTGGGCGGCGCTCCCGGTCGCGAGCACCGGCCGATACTCACCTGACGTGAATGTGTCGGGACGATCCCGGCGGGCCTGCAACGCACCCCGTACGACCCGAATCTTGGGGTGCGACAGACGGTCCAGCTCACCGGCGCGCACGGCGTAGTCGACCGGTCGGCGGTTGTCGGGGTCGACCAGGCTGTCCTCCCACAATTCGGTGCCCTGGTACACATCCGGGATACCGGGCACGGTCAACGCCAGTAGCTTCTGGCCCAGTGCATCGCTGTGCGCATGAGGTTCGAGCTGCACCACCAGCCCGGTCAGCTCGGTGGCGACCGGGCCGTCGACGACCGCATCCAGCCAGGAGTGCACGGCGTCTTCGAACTCGGTGTCCGGGTCGTTCCACGACGTGTGCCACGCGGCCTCGCGGATCGCCTTCTCGGCGTAGGCGTGCAGCCGCTCGCGCAACTCATCGGTGACCACGCCGTCAGCGGGCCACACCCCGAAGATGTTCTGCAACAGGAACAGTGCGGTCGTGGCGTCGGGTGCCGGCGTCGTGGTCTGCCAGCTGGCCACGAACTCGGCCCACAGCGACGGCACCTGCGACAGCACCCCGATCCGCGCGCGGACATCCTCGCCGCGCTTGGTGTCGTGGGTGGACAGGGTGGTCATCGATTGCGGCCACAGCCGGCCGCGGACAGCGGCGCTGCGGTGGAACTCGGCGGCACTGATACCGAAACACTCGGGCTCGCCGCCGACTTCGTTGAGCGACACCAGGCGCGGATCGCGGTAGAAGTAGCAGTCCTCCACCGCTTTTGCCGTCATCGCCCCGCAGAGCTGCTGCAACCGCGCGGCCGGCTCGGCGGACACCAATGCGGCCGACACCAGTTCCAGCGGTGCGGCCAGCGCCGGCTGCTCGGTGACCGTCTGCGCCAACGCGGCCGACAGCAATGCCGAGAGATTCAGGTAGTCCGACCGGTACACGCCGACATTCGTGAGCAGTGCGACCACCGCATCGGGCAGCTGCGGGTGGTCAACACCCACGGCGCTGACGATCGAGCGACACACCCTGGCAAGCTCACTGGCCAGGGTGGTGGTGGCCGTGGCGATCTTCAACTGACGCAACATCTCCGGCGCAGAGGAACACTCGAACCCGGCCTCGCCTGCCAGATCGGTCAGCGCCTCGGCGCCGGTCGGGTCGACGAAGATGCCGCCCACCTCGCGCAGCACGTCGTAGCCGGTGGTGCCGTCGATCGGCAGGGTCGGGTCCAGCGGCTCGCCGACGCCCAGAATCTTCTCGATCACGATCCAGGCTCGCGGCCCGATCAGATCGCGGAGCAACCGAAGGTATCCCGTCGGGTCGGTCAGGCCGTCGGGGTGATCGATGCGCACCCCGTCCACCAGATCGTCGCGGAACCAGCGGGCCACTTCGGCGTGCGATGTCTCGAATACCGCAGGGTCCTCCTGGCGCAGCCCCGCCAGCGAGGTGATCGAGAAGAACCGGCGATAGCCGCACACGCCGTTGCGCCAGCCGATGAGTTTGTACGCCTGCCGGTCGTGCACCTCGGCGCCACTGCCGGCGCCGGTGCCGGGAGCGATCGGAAACGCGAGAGTACCCAGCCGCAGCGTGTCGCCGTCCACCGTCAGGTCGGCCACATCGTCATCAGAACCCAGCACCGGCAACAGGATTCGGCCGTCGGGATCCACCGACCAGTCGATGTCAAAGAACGCCGCGTAGGCCGAATCGCGACCGTGGCGCAGCACGTCCCACCACCACGGATTGCGTTCGGGCTGATCCACCCCGACATGGTTGGGGACGATGTCGACGATCAGCCCGAGGCCCCGCGCCTTGGCGGCCTCGGCCAGCCGGGCCAGCCCGTCGGGGCCGCCGAGCTCGTCGGACACCGCGGTGGGATCGGTGACGTCGTAGCCGTGGGTGGAGCCCGGGGCCGCGGTCAGGATGGGGGACAGGTACAGGTGCGTGACACCCAGGCCGTCGAGGTAGTCGAGGAGTTTTTCGGCGTCGGCCAAGGTGAAAGCGTCACCGGCCGAAGGGCCGCGCAGCTGAAGGCGATAGGTGGACAGCACCGGGAAGGCCATAGGTGTGGCTGTTCCCGCTAGCCGCTCTTTTGAAGCACCAGAACCGATCGACCCGGCACGGTGATCGATTCGCCCGCCTTCACCACCGCGTCGGTGCTGCCTGCGGCATGTGAGGTGTCCAGGACCGCCGTCCACTGCTCGGCGTAGTCGCCGTCGGGTGTGACGACGTCGATCGGCTTGCCATGGGCGTTGAAGCACAACAGAAACGAGTCGTCGACGACGCGTTCGCCGCGCGAGTCCGGTTCCGGGATGGCATCACCGTTGAGGAACATGCCCACGAATTTGAAGCCCGAGCCCCAGTCGTCGTGCGTCATCTCCTGACCCGCAGGCGTGAGCCACGCGATGTCGCGGACCTGGTCGCCGCTGCGGATCGGCTCGCCGTCGAAGAAGCGGCGCCGCCGAAAGACGGGGTGCGCCTTGCGAAGTGCGGTCACCTTCTTGGTGAATTCGAGTAGATCGGCGTTGGTCTCGCGCAGGTCCCAGTCCATCCAAGACAGCGGCGAATCCTGGCAGTAGACATTGTTATTGCCGTGCTGGGTGCGGCCGATCTCGTCGCCGTGGGCGATCATCGGGGTGCCCTGCGACAGCATCAGGGTGACCAGGATATTGCGCATCTGCTGATGACGCAGCGCAAGGATCTCCGGGTCGTCGGTCGGGCCTTCCACACCGCAGTTCCACGACCGGTTGTGGCTCTCGCCGTCGCGGTTGTCCTCGCCGTTGGCCTCGTTGTGCTTCTCGTTGTAGGACACCAGATCGTTCAGTGTGAAGCCGTCGTGGCAGGTGACGAAATTGATGCTGGCACCCGGCCTGCGACCGGTCGCCTCATAGAGGTCCGAGGAGCCCGTCACCCGGGAGGCGAACTCGCCGAGGGTGGCCGGTTCGCCGCGCCAGTAGTCGCGCACGGTGTCGCGGTACTTGCCGTTCCATTCGGTCCACAGGCTGGGGAAGTTGCCGACCTGATAGCCGCCCTCGCCGACATCCCACGGCTCGGCGATCAGCTTGACCTGACTGATCACCGGATCCTGCTGCACGATGTCGAAGAACGCGCTCAATCGGTCGACCTCGTAGAACTCCCGGGCCAGCGTGGAGGCCAGATCGAATCGGAAACCGTCGACGTGCATGTCGAGCACCCAGTACCGCAGCGAGTCCATGATCAGCTGCAGTGTGTGCGGATGCCGGGGGTTGAGACTGTTTCCGGTACCGGTGAAGTCGCGATACAGCCGCAGATCGTCGTCCATCAGGCGGTAGTAGGCGGCGTTGTCGATGCCCCGCAGATTGATCGTCGGCCCGAGGTGATTGCCCTCGGCGGTGTGGTTGTAGACGACATCGAGGATGACCTCGATGCCGGCCTCGTGGAACGAGCGGACCATCGTCTTGAATTCGGCGACGGCGCCGCCGGCATGCCTGGTCGCCGCGTACTGATAGTGCGGGGCGAGGAAACCGAAAGTGTTGTAGCCCCAGTAGTTTCGCAATCCCAGATCGATCAGCCGGTGGTCGTGCATGAACTGGTGCACCGGCATCAGCTCGATCGCGGTGACATTGAGGGCTTTGAGGTGATCGATCACCGCCGGGTGGCCCAGGCCCGCGTACGTGCCGCGCAATTCCTCGGGGATGCCCGGATGGGTTTGGGTCAGACCCTTGACGTGGGCTTCGTAGATGATCGTCTCGTTGTAGGGCGTGCGCGGCGCGTGGTCGGAGCCCCACTGGAAGAACGGGTTGATGACCACGCTCGTCATCGTGTGGCCCAGCGAGTCGACCATCGGCGGAGTCCCGCCGGAGGCCAGGTCCTCGGCGTTGAGGTCATAGGAGTACAGCGCCTGGCTGAACTCGAAGTCGCCGTGGAACGACTTACCGTAGGGGTCGAGCAGCAGCTTGCTGGGATCGCACCGGTGGCCGGCGGCCGGGTCCCAGGGGCCGTGCACCCGGAATCCGTAGCGCTGGCCGGGATTGATCGTCGGCAGGTACGCGTGCCAGACGAAGCCGTCCACTTCGTCGAGCTCAATGCGGGTTTCGGTGCCGTCCTTGGCGATCAGACAGAGCTCGACGCGGTCGGCCACCTCGGAGAACAGCGAGAAATTCGTGCCCGCGCCGTCGTAGGTGGCACCGAGCGGGTAGGCGGTACCGGGCCACACCGTGGTCCGTGCGGGTTCGCTCGATGACATCTCTCGACCTTATCGACGTGGCGGCAGCGATGCGCGAGATGTCACCACCAGGCGGTGGCCGCACCCATCTGCCGGCCCAGTTCCGGGATCAGGGTGCGCATGTAGGTCGCGGAGATGTGATGAGAGTCGTGGTAGACCAGCACATTTCCCTCGACCGCGCGGCACACGTCGGCACGGCACACCGCATCGCTGAGATCCAGGACACGCATCAGCGGAAAGATCGGCAGGAAGTCCAGGGTCTGGTTGCGGTCGGAGAGCACCTCGGAGCGCTCGATCCCGCAGGACACCGCGTCACCGCCCTTGGCCAGGCAGTCCGTCGGGAAGAAGGGTGCGCCGTTGCGCACCAGCCACGGGGTGTCGCGCATCGCGAGAATCGGAATATTGTTGTCCGACAACGTTTGCCAGATTCCGATATAGGTCGACGGCATCACGTCGCCGGGCTTGATGTTCCACGGCCGGGTCGACGTGGTGAACACGAAGCTCGGGTGGTCGCTGATCAGTTTGGCCATCACCTTCTGGTTCCAGGTGTGGCAGTTGGGGTAGGGCCGGTTGTCGCCCATCAC
Organism: Mycobacterium sp. BK086; assembly: GCA_004362315.1. Lineage (GTDB taxonomy): Bacteria > Actinomycetota > Actinomycetes > Mycobacteriales > Mycobacteriaceae > Mycobacterium. Next base: position 168,479 of record SNWL01000003.1, on the reverse strand, counting down.
CAGAGGTTGTTCCTCGGTGGTCAGCGGGCAACCCATCTTCAGGTAGGTGACGACCTTGAAGTGATGCATCTTGGCCAGCGCGTCCAGCGCGGTGATCCAGTGCTCGGCGTGCGACCCACCGGCCAGTGCGATCGTCCTGGTCGCGGTCTTGTCGCCGTAGGTGCAGTTGATGACGTCGGTGTTGTCGAAATCACTGATGCAGCCGTCGTTGGTGGACTCCGGCAGGTCGTTCTGTGCCTCCAGCACAGTCGGCCGCATCGGCAGCTTCGGCACCCGGGCATGTTGGGTCAGTGCCCGTGCCCCCGGGTAGCCGTCGGTGGACAGTGCGACCAGTTCCTTGCCGTTGGCGCGCTGCACGGTGACGTGTTCGCGCCAGGTGAAGGACGTCGCCGTCAGTGCCACCCCGAGCAGTGCCACGGTGGTGCCCAGCGCGATCGTCGGCCTGCGCAGGCGGGCCCGCCACGAGAGCGTGATCTGCTGCGGGCTCGGTACCGAACCGGCGCGCCGACCGGAGCGCAGTGGTTCTTCGACGAAGCGCATCGTCAGGTACGCCAGCACACCCGAGATCGCCAGGATGACCGCGCCGTCGACGACGCCGGCATGGCTCTTGTCGGTGGCGGCGAGCCAGAAGATCAGCAGCGGCCAGTGCCACAGGTACAGCGAGTAGGCCATCGCGCCCAGCGTCACCAACGGTGCCGCGGACAGCAGGCGGCTCGGCAGCGGTAGCCGGTCGCGCGTCGAGGGGCTGGCATGTCGGTTGGCCGCCGCCAGGATCATCAGCACGGTCGCGCCGACGGGCACCAGCGCCCACGGGCCGGGGAATTCGCGCACCCCGTCGATGAAGGCGCCGCACGTGACGATCGCGGCGAGCCCGGCGCTAGCCAGCAGGGTCCGCAGCCACATCGACCACCGGATGTAGGGCACCACCGCACCGACGAGAGTGCCGAGCAGCAGCTCCCAGGCGCGGGCGAAGCTGTTGTAGTACGCGGCCGTCTGATCGGAGAGGTGGAGGATGACGGCAAAGACGAATGACGCGACCGTGACGGTGACCAGCAAAGTCACAAGAGTCACACGCAACCGTTTGCCGAGTCGCCGGCGCAGGAAATAAGCAAACCCGAAAACAACGGCGAGCATCGAAATGTAGAACTGCCCCTGAACGGACATTGACCAGATGTGTTGCAGCGGACTGACCGCCTCACCGGCCCGGAGATAGTTCGACGCCGTTGCCGACAGCTCCCAGTTCTGGAAGTAGCCCAGGCTCGCCAGGCTTTGGTCAGCAAACGTCTCCCAGCGCGTCTGAGGCTGCACCAGGATGGTCAACACCGCGCCCGCGGCAAGCACCACGACGAGTGCCGGCAGCAGTCGCCGTACCAGCCGGAGGATCTCCGGCCAGGGGGACAGCGACGAGTCGGGGTTCAGCGCGGTGCGCAACAGTGAACCGCCGAAGAAGAATCCGGAGAGCACCAGGAACACGTCGACGCCGCCCGACACCCGCCCGAACCACACGTGGAACACGGCAACGAGGGCGATCGCGACACCGCGAAGCCCGTCGAGGTCGTGGCGATAGAACGGGGTCCGAGTAGGGGTCAGCATGATCGGAAATCAATCTACCCAACCCGGGTATGTCTCTCATCTCCAGCGAACCGCGCGTCTTGACGACGGATTCCGTTGAGCAAACGCGCGCGGGCGACGCTGCTGAGCTCGACTAGGCTCACACAGCGTGCCTGCGTTGACTCCCCACCAGATCAGCGCGATCGACGCCGCGCACATCTGGCACCCGTACAGCACGATCGGCGCCGAGGCGATGGCTCCGGTGGTTGCCGTCGGCGCCGACGGCGCATGGCTGACGCTCGTCCGGGACGGCACGCAGATCCGGGTCCTCGATGCGATGGCGTCCTGGTGGACGGCGGTACACGGGCACGGGCATCCGGTTCTCGACGCGGCGATGACCCGCCAGCTTTCGGTGATGAATCACGTCATGTTCGGCGGGCTGACCCACGAGCCGGCCGCGCGCCTTGCGCAGCTGCTCGTCGACATCACCCCGCAGGGTCTGGACACCGTGTTCTTCTCCGACTCCGGCTCGGTGGCCGTGGAAGTCGCCGCCAAGATGGCGCTGCAGTACTGGCGCAGCGCGGGCCGGTTCGGCAAGCGCCGCCTGATGACCTGGCGTGGCGGATATCACGGCGACACGTTCACCCCGATGAGTGTGTGCGACCCCGACGGCGGGATGCATTCGCTGTGGACGGACGTCCTGTTCCCGCAAGTCTTCGCGCCGCCGGTGCCGGGTGCGTATGACCCGGCCTATATCGCGGCATTTGAGGCGCAGCTGCTCGAGCACGCCGACGAGCTCGCCGCGGTCATCGTCGAACCCGTGGTGCAGGGCGCTGGCGGCATGCGGTTCCACGACCCGCGCTATCTGAGCGATCTGCGCGCAATGTGCGACCGCGCCGGCGTGCTGCTGATCTTCGACGAGATCGCCACCGGGTTCGGCCGAACGGGGGAGCTGTTCGCCGCCGATCACGCCGGGGTCAGCCCCGACATCATGTGTGTCGGAAAGGCGCTGACCGGTGGTTACGTCACCCTCGCGGCGACGCTGTGCACGCTGGAGATCGCGCGCACGATCAGCGGTAGCGAGGCCGGGGCGCTGATGCACGGCCCGACATTCATGGCCAACGCGCTGGCGTGCGCGGTGTCGGTGGCCTCGGTCGAACTGCTGCTCGCCCAGGACTGGCGGAGCCGGGTCGCCGAGATCAGCGCCGGCCTGGCCGATGGCCTGGAACCCGCGCGCACCCTGCCCGGGGTCGCCGATGTGCGGGTCTGCGGCGCGATCGGAGTGATCGAGACGCGGGAGCCCGTCGACCTCACGGTCGCCACCCCGGTCGCCCTGGACAACGGCGTCTGGCTGCGGCCGTTCCGCAACCTCATCTACGCGATGCCGCCGTTCATCTGTACCCCCGACGAGATAGCCCAGGTCACCTCGGCGATGGTCGCCGTCGCCCGTGCATTAACCTGAACACTGTTCAAGGAGGGCACGATGACGCGCGTAGGTCTTTCGCCGCTGGCTTGGCTCGACACCGTCGAGCAGCAGCGCAGGCAGGCCGGCCTGCGCCGGTCGCTGCGCACGCGGCCCGCGGTGGCCACCGAACTCGACTTGGCATCCAACGACTATCTGGGCCTGTCCCAGCATCCTGCGGTCATCGACGGCGGCGTGGCCGCGCTGCGCACCTGGGGCGCGGGTTCGACCGGCTCCCGACTGGTCACCGGCAACACCGAGCTGCACGAGGAATTCGAAACCGCGCTGGCCGAATTCGTCGGTGCCGAAGCAGGTTTGGTGTTCTCGTCGGGCTACACGGCCAACATCGGCGCCACTGTCGCATTGTCAGGACCGGGCTCGCTGATCGTTTCCGACGCGCTGTCGCATGCCTCGCTGGTCGATGCGTGCCGGCTGTCGAGGGCGCGGGTCGTGGTGTCTGCGCACTGTGATGTCGATGCGGTCGAATCAGCCCTTGCCGAGCGCGACGAGGAACGGGCGCTGGTCATCACCGAGTCGGTGTTCAGCACCGACGGGGCCTTGGCGCCGCTGCGCAGGCTGCATGAGGTGTGCCGTAAGCACGGGGCGGTGCTGCTGGTCGACGAGGCGCACGGGCTCGGGGTGCGTGGTGCGGGCGGGCGAGGCCTGATCCACGAGGCCGGCCTGGCGGGCGCACCCGATGTGGTCATGACGACGACCATGTCCAAGTCGCTGGGCAGCCAGGGCGGTGTTGTGCTCGGGCCCGCCGTGGTCCGCGACCATTTAATCGACGCCGCTCGCACGATGATCTTCGACACCGGGCTGGCCCCGGCACCTGTCGGCGCCGCACTGGCCGCGCTGACGGTGATGACCGCCGAACCACGGCGAGCCGCGGCTGTGATCGAGCGGGCCCGACAGCTCGCGCAGATGTGCGACGTCCCCGAAACTCCGGAATCCGCAGTGGTTTCGGTGATCCTCGGTGATCCCGAGATCGCGGTGGCCGCGGCCGCCGCCTGCTTGGACGCCGGTGTTCGGGTCGGCTGCTTCCGGCCGCCGACGGTGCCCGCGGGCACGTCGCGGCTGCGGCTGACCGCACGGGCATCGCTGACCGACGACGAGATGGACACCGCCCGCGAGGTGCTGTCCACGGTCCTGGGCGCGCAGCCGCGATGAGCATCCTGGTCATCACCGGAACCGGCACCGGCGTCGGCAAGACCGTCGTGACCGCGGCGCTGGCTTGCCACGCCCGGGTGTCCGAACACGATGTGGCGGTGTGCAAACCGGTGCAGACCGGGACCGCCGGTGGTGACGACGACCTGGCCGAGGTTGCCCGGCTCTCCGGGGTCTCCGAACTGGTGGGCGTGGCCCGGTATCCCGAGCCGCTGGCGCCGGCCGCCGCGGCCGAACAGGCCGGGCTGCCCCTGCCCAGCGCCGATGAACTGTTGGCGTCCATCCGCGGGGTGGACCGGCCCGGCCGGCTGACGCTGGTCGAAGGCGCGGGCGGCCTCGTTGTCGAGCTGGCCGCGGGCGGCGTGACATTGCGCGATCTGGCGGTAGAGCTGGCCGCGCCGGTGCTCGTCGTCGTCGAACCTGGGCTGGGCACCCTCAATCACACCTCGTTGACCCTGGAAGGGCTTGCGGCAAAGGGTCTTTCGTGTGCCGGCTTGGTGATCGGCTCGTGGCCTGCGCAGCCCGGTGCCGCCGAGAAGTCGAACCGTGACGCGCTGGCCCGGCTGGCTCCGGTGCGGGCGGCGCTGCCGGCCGGGGTGGCCGCGGTGTCGCCGAAGGACTTCGCGTTGTTCAGCGCACGCGCGTTCGACCCGGACTGGGTCACTGGCCTGATCTGAGATGGCGCACTCGATCGAACTACTGCTCGACGAGCGCGCCGACACCGCGATCCGCCAGATGTGGCGAGAACTGGGCGTCCGCTCGGCCACCACCCATCGCCCGCACATCACGCTCATCGCCGCCGAACGCATCAGCCCCGACGTCGACCGGGTGTTGGCCGGCTTGGTCGGCAATTTTCCGCTGCCCGTTGTTCTGGGTGCGCCGCTGACCTTCGGCAGCGACCGGCTGACCCTGGCGCGGCTCGTCGTTCCGTCGGCTGCGTTGCTGGCGCTGCACCAGGAGATCTACAACCTGTGCGGGCCGTTCGTGTCGACGTTGTTCGCCCACAGCTCGCCGGGCCGGTGGACTCCCCACGTGACGCTCGCCCGCCGGTTCACGGCGGCTCAGGTGGGTGAGGCGCTGGCGGCGGTCGACGGGATCGCGGCCGACATCCGGGCCAGCAGTATCGGGCTGCGGCGCTGGGACGGCGATGCCAAACGCGATTACCTGATCAGTTGATCTGTGCGGCAATGCTTTTCGGCACACACATCTTCCACCCCTCGATCACCAGATCCCGGACCTCGTCAAGGGTCACGGCGTCCAGCCGGACGTGGATCCAGTTGTAGCGCATGTCCGACGCGCGGGGCAGCATGAATTTCTCGGGTTCGGCGGCCACCATCGCGGCCCGTTCTTCCTTCCAGAACCCGACACCCATCAGCGTCTCGTCGCGGGAGAACTTCAGGAAGACCAGCCGGCCGACGCGGAACGTGATCCGGTCGCTGACGATCGTTTCGTACGCCCGCGGCAATCCGAGCGCGATCGGCCGCACCTGGTCGACGGTGATCACACGGCTGACATCCGCCGGGCCGCGATCCCGTCGAGCAGCAGCTGGACCCCGAAGTCGAACCGGCGGCCCGGATCGGACTCCAGCACGGACTGATCGGCGGGGAGGTCGGCGCCGGCGGCATCCCACTGCAATCGCGACTGCTCGTCGGCGGTGAAGCCCAGCACGTAGTAGAGGACGGTGCGGGCGGCCACCGCGGCGTGCTCGGTATCGACGCCCGCGGCGGCCGATGCGTCGGCCAGCCAATCGAGGATTCGCGCCATCGCCTCGGACTGGCCCGCGGCGAAGCTGGCGGACACCAGCTCGGCGCCGTCGGTGTGCGACAGCAGGGCGTCGCGCAGCTGGCCGCAGATGCCGGCGATCCGGACCCGCCAGTCCGCGGAAATGTCGGCCACGTTGGTCAGGATCCGGTCGGCGACCGCGCCGAGAAGCTCCTGCTTGTTGGCGAAATGCCAGTACAGCGCGCCGGGGGTGACCGCGAGTTCACGGGCCAGCCGGCGCATCGACAGATCGGCCATGCCGTAGTTGTCCAGCAGTGTCGTCGCTGCGTCGACCACGTCGCGTTTGTGGAGCTGCACACCGGTACTCTAGCCTGAACACTGTTCAAGTTCGCTGGACGTAGGAGGACATGCAGGTGACGCAGGCAGCGGTGGACGTACTGGCACTGGCGCGCGAGCAGGTGCTCGAGCGTGGCGAGGGCCTCAATCGCGATCAGGTGCTCGAAGTCCTGCAGCTGTCCGACGATCATCTCGAGGAACTGCTGGCCCTGGCCCACGAGGTCCGGATGAAGTGGTGCGGTCCCGAGGTCGAGGTCGAAGGCATCATCAGCCTGAAAACCGGTGGCTGCCCGGAGGATTGCCACTTCTGCTCGCAGTCGGGCTTGTTCGCCTCCCCGGTGCGCAGTGCGTGGCTGGACATCCCCAGCCTGGTCGAGGCCGCCAAGCAGACCGCGAAGTCCGGTGCCACCGAGTTCTGCATCGTGGCCGCGGTGCGCGGGCCCGACGAGCGCCTGCTGGCTCAGGTGGCTGCCGGCATCGAGGCCATCCGCAACGAGGTCGACATCCAGATCGCCTGTTCGCTGGGCATGCTCACCCAGGAGCAGGTGGACCGGCTCAAGGAGATGGGTGTCCACCGCTACAACCACAATCTTGAGACCGCGCAGTCCTACTTCCCGAACGTCGTGACCACCCACTCGTGGGAAGAGCGTTGGGGCACACTGGAAATGGTGCGCGAAGCCGGCATGGAGGTCTGCTGCGGCGGCATCCTCGGCATGGGGGAGACGCTCGAGCAGCGCGCCGAGTTCGCCGCCAACCTGGCCGAGCTCGATCCGCACGAGGTGCCGCTGAACTTCCTGAACCCGCGACCGGGCACTCCGTTCGGCGATCTGGAGGTGCTGCCGGCGTCCGAGGCGCTCAAGGCGGTGGCCGCGTTCCGTCTCGCGTTGCCGCGCACGATGTTGCGGTTCGCCGGCGGCCGTGAGATCACGCTCGGCGACCTGGGCGCCAAGCAAGGCATCCTCGGTGGTATCAACGCCGTGATCGTCGGGAACTACCTGACCACGCTGGGCCGGCCGGCCGAAGCGGATCTGGAGTTGCTCGAGGATCTGCAGATGCCGATCAAGGCTCTCAACGCCAGCCTGTGATGGTTGAAGAGCTGCCCGCACCGGTCGGTGCCGGGATCTACAACGTCTACACCGGCGGGCCTGCCGGCAGTGTGGTCCCCACCGCGGCCCAGCTGGGGCTCGAGCCGCCGCGGTTCTGCGCGGAATGCGGCCGCCGGATGGTCGTACAGGTGCGTCCCGACGGCTGGTGGGCCAAGTGTGCGCGGCACGGCCGGGTCGACAGTCACGATCTCGAGGCGCAGCGGTGAGGCAGCGTGCGGCTCTCACCGTTGTCATCGGCCTGACGCTGGCCGGCGCTGTCATCGGCGGCGTGTGGTCGGTGCTGGCCCCGTCGGCTCATGGTGTGATCGCGCTGACGCGCTCCGGTCAGCGCGTGCAGACCTACCTGGGCAGCGAATCCGACCATCTGTTCGTCTCGGCGGCACTGCTCATCGGGCTGCTGACGTCGATGGCGGTCATTGCCGCCGTGCTGGTGTGGCAGTGGCGTGCGCACCGGGGACCGCTGATCGCGACGGCACTGTGGGTGGGCCTGGTGGCCGCCGCCGGCGCCGCGGCGGGTGTCGGTGCGGTGCTGGTGCACTGGCATTACGGCGCGGTGCCGTTCGACACGGCTCCGGTGACCCCGGAGAACCGGGTCTTCTATTACTCCGAGGCCCCGCCGGTCTTCTTCGCGCGCGGCCCGCTGCAGATCGCGACGACGCTGCTGTTCCCGGCCGCGCTGGGCGCGCTCACCTATGCATTGATGGCGGTGGCGACGCCGCGTGACGACCTGGGCGCCGAGCCGCAGGCGGAGCGCACGCCGATCGGCGCCACAGCGCCCTAGAGGTCGCAATTCCGCCAGCGCACCGGTATCTGCCGATGGTGTTGTTGGCGGCGTGAACAAAGTCGTGGTCGATGTCCTGGATTCGCGCACAAGCCAGGCCTCGTGCGCCCGCGCTCTCGCCGAATTGCCTGGAGCCACCAAGGTTCTGCAATTCCTCAAACCGCCCGCCGAGAAGGCGTTCAGCGCTCTGGCCGACACCTTGACGGCAACCGATGCCCATGCCCCGACTGCGTGTGAGGGGTGGACTGTGCACGAACTCACCGCGCATCTGGCGGCGGGCTCGGCCGAGATCGCCGACCTGATTCAACTCGAACTCGTCGAGGGCCGTTCCAGGCCGACCCGTGATTTCGAAGAACGGGAGGCCCCGTATCGAACACTTTCGCCGAAGAAGTTGCGCCGCAGTTTCTTTGCTGAAGCGCTGCGAGCGACCGTGGCCGTCGAGCGGCTGGCGGCAGTGGACGGCGGGCAGCGGCGGGTGATGTTCACCGGAGTGGCGATGGACGCGCCGACGTTGATCCAGCACATCGAAAGCGAACTGGTGCTTCACCGTTGGGACATCGTTGGCTCCGATGCGATCAGTATGGCCGCGCTCAGCGATCCGCGGCTTGCCGAACATGCCTTGACAACGGTTGCAGCCATGCAGCCCAACGTCTTTACATCCGGGGGTCCGGTCACCGATGTCGTGCACTGCGATCCCGCGGTGCGGACCCTTCTGCTGTGGGGGCGCCGCCCCTGATCTACAGCGGGCGGAAGGGAACCCGGCCGCCGGTGACTACGCGGGCGACGATGCCGCCCAGGCGCATCATGCCGGCGTAGGTCATCGGGTTGAGCAGGGTCGGCCACTTGGTGCGCACGATGTGCTCGTCGATCGGGCGGCCGTTGAACCGGTCGGTCAGCCAGCGCAGGGTCATCGGAGCCGACATCGGGTGCAGCAGCATGTGCTCGCTGAACATGTCCCGGTGGTAGGTCACTTGCGCGCCGCCGGCGGAGTAGGTGTGTGCCAGGTCGTCGATGTCCTCGACGGCGATCACCGAGTCGTGCACCGCCTGCACGATCAGCACCGGCAGATCGGGCACCGACTTGCCGAGTTTGATGTTGTCGAAGACGTATTGGACCTCGGGCATCGCCAGCACGTCCTCGAGCGGCGGACCCACCAGGTTGTCCATATCGGTGCGGAACAGCCGGATGACGGCTTCTGCCGTCGTCATCCGCTCGAGCCGCCGCAGTAGCGCCTTACCGTCCTCGGTGGCGTGCTCCTCGATGACCCGATGGAGGTCGGGGTAGGTCTTGGTCAGCGCCGACACCACCAGCGCGGGCAGCGCGGCCAGGTAGGAGCCGTTGAGCCTGCGGAAGGTGTGCCCCAGGTCGCCGACTGGTGAGCCCAGCACCGCGCCGACGATGTTCAGCTCGGGCGCGTACTCGGCGTGCACTTCGGCAGCCCAGGCGCTGGCCAGCCCGCCACCGGAGTAGCCCCACAGGCCGATCTGGTTGTCCTTAGCCAGGCCGAAACGCTCGAAGCCGAGCGCGGCCCGCAATCCGTCGAGGACGGCGTAACCGGGTTCGTACGGGGCGCCCCACATGCCGTTCGGGCCCTCGTGGTCGGGGACCGACACCACCCAGCCCTCGGCTAGCGCGGCCGCGATCAGCAGGTATTCCAGCTGCGCGATCGAGCCGAGGGATTTGGCGTGCCTGCGCAGCGCATACGACGGGAAGCAGCGCGAGGCAACGGCGTCGATGGCGCATTGGTAGGAGACGACGTTGCGGACCTGGGTGGGGGTGTGGCCGGTCGGGATCAGCACCGTGGTCACGGTGGCCTGCGGCAGCCCGTTGTGGTCGGTCGTGCGATACAGCAATTGCGTGGCCCTGACCCGCTGCGGGATCAGCCCCAGAAAGCCCAGTTCCACGTCGCGAGAGCGCAGGACGGTGCCCGGTTCGGCGTGTTCGAAGCCGGCCGGAGGTTCGTAGAACGGGTCGTCGGCCGGAAGCGCAGGATGCGCGCCGCGCGTGAACGTCTCATGCGGGGCGCGCCCGATCCATTCGGGGCTGGGAGCCCCGGCGCTCACCGGATGCATTCAGACATTCTTACCTTAAGAGGGGTCTAAGAATCCAGTCGACTCACCCGGGCGGGCGCAACGCGGCAAACTCGTCGGTCACCCGGATCTGGGAGTCGGTGAAGCGATACAGGGCTGCCGGCCGGCCTCCGGTGCGGCCCGGATGGGCGGTCGTGCCGGTCGGGGTGATGACGCCGCGGCGGGCCAGAACTCGTTGCAGGTTGGTGGCGTCGACCTGGTAGCCGAGCGCGGCGCCATAGATATCGCGCAGTGTCGAGAGCGCGAATTCGGTTGGTGCCAAAGCAAATCCGATATTGGTATACGACAACTTGGCCACCAGGCGGGTCCTGGCGTATTCCACCATCGGGGCATGGTCGAACGCCATCTCCGGCAGCTCGCTCACCGGATGCCAGCGGGTGTCGGGCGGAAGCAGGGGAGTGGCGACCGACGGCACCAGCCCGAGGAATGTCGAGGCGATCGTGCGAATACCCGGGACCCGGCCCGGATCGGAGAAGACCGCGAGCTGTTCCAAGTGGGCGATCTCACGGACATCGACCTTCTCGGCGAGCTGTCGGCGTACCGAACTGGTCAGGTCCTCGTCGGCGCGCAGCCGGCCGCCGGGCAGTGACCACTTGCCCCGCTCCGGTTCCAGCGCGCGCTGCCATAACAGCACGTTAAGCGCGGGTTTACGGGAGTGTGCGTCGCCAACCTGGAATACAACGGCGAGCGCTTCGTGTTCGGTGCTAGTATTGGGCACGTTTTCGATTGTAAGTCGAAAACCTCGGAAGTGAGACTAGGAGGCGGAAATGACCGTCTTGGATCGTGCTGACGCTGTCGATAGCGGCCTTGTCGCCCGCATCACCGACGGGCCCGGTGGTTACACCGGGGTGAACGGTGACGAGGAATGGGCCGCCGAGGTGCGCCGCCTGGCCACCTTGCGCAACGCGACCATTCTGGCTCACAACTATCAGTTGCCGGCCATTCAGGACGTCGCCGACCACGTCGGTGACTCGCTGGCGCTGTCCCGGATCGCGGCCGAGGCCGCCGAAGAGACCATCGTGTTCTGCGGCGTGCACTTCATGGCCGAGACCGCCAAGATCCTCAGCCCCGAGAAGACGGTTCTGATCCCCGACCAGCGGGCCGGCTGTTCACTGGCTGACTCCATCACCGCGGAGGACCTGGCCGGCTGGAAAGACGAGCACCCCGGTGCGGTCGTCGTGTCGTATGTGAACACCACCGCGGCGGTGAAGGCGCTCACCGACATCTGCTGCACGTCCTCCAATGCCGTCGAGGTGGTGGCCTCCATTCCCGCCGACCGTGAGGTGCTGTTCTGCCCGGACCAGTTCCTGGGTGCCCACGTCCGCCGGATGACCGGACGCACCAACCTGCACATCTGGGCCGGTGAGTGCCACGTGCACGCGGGTATCAACGGTGATGAGCTGGCCGACCAGGCCCGCACCCACCCCGATGCCGAACTGTTCGTGCACCCCGAATGTGGTTGCGCGACTTCCGCGTTGTACCTCGCCGGTGAGGGGGCCTTCCCGGCCGACCGAGTCCACATCCTGTCCACCGGTGGCATGCTCGACGCCGCCAAGGCCTCCAACGCCAAGCAGGTTCTGGTCGCCACCGAGGTCGGCATGCTGCACCAGTTGCGCCGTGCCGCACCGGGTATCGACTTCCAGGCCGTCAACGACCGGGCGTCCTGCAAGTACATGAAGATGATCACCCCGGCGGCGCTGCTGCGCTGCCTGGTCGAGGGTGCCGACGAGGTCGACGTCGATGTTGATACTGCGGCCGCCGCTCGACGCAGCGTGCAGCGCATGATCGAGATCGGTCAGCCCGGCGGCGGGGAATGACCCGCTCGTTCGCCTGCGGCGCCGGCGCAGGCGGAGTCGACTGGCAGCAGCGTGCCGACGTCGTCGTGATCGGGACCGGGGTAGCGGGATTGGCAGCCGCCCTGGTCGCGCACCGAAAGGGCAGCCGCACAGTCGTTTTGAGTAAGGCCCCCGACACCGCGACGTTCTACGCGCAGGGCGGGATCGCCGTGGTGCTGCCGCACACCGACGATTCTGTGGACGCCCACGTCCGCGACACCGTGGCGGCGGGTGCGGGGCTGTGTGATCCCGACGCGGTGCGGTCCATCGTCGCCGACGGCTACCGGGCGGTGGCCGACCTGGTCGACGACGGTGCGCGTTTCGACGAGAGCACCCCCGGGCAGTGGGCGCTCACGAGAGAAGGTGGCCACTCCCGGCGTCGGATCATCCACGCCGGCGGCGATGCCACCGGTGCCGAGGTGCAGCGCGCACTGGACCACGCCGCCGCCACCCTGGACATCCGGCGCAATCATGTTGCGCTGCAGGTGCTTCACGACGGTACGGCGGTCACCGGCGTACTGGTCCGCAATGCCGACGGGCTCGGTATCGTGCACGCGCCGTCGGTCATCCTGGCCACCGGCGGGCTCGGTCATCTCTACCGCGCCACCACCAACCCCGAAGGCTCCACCGGCGACGGCATCGCGCTGGCACTCTGGGCCGGTGTGGGCGTCACCGATATCGAATTCGTCCAGTTCCATCCGACGATGCTGTTCGACCGCAACGGTTCCGGGCGCCGCCCGCTGATCACCGAGGCGCTGCGCGGCGAAGGTGCGGTACTTCGCGACGCTCGTGGCGAACCGATGACGGCGCACCATCCGATGGGTGACCTCGCCCCGCGCGATGTCGTCGCCGCAGCCATCGAAGCGCGTCTTCGCGAGACCGGCGACGAGTGCGTCTTCCTCGATGCGCGCGCCGTCGCCCGCTTCTCCCAACGGTTCCCGACGGTGACGGCGGCCTGCCGCGCCGCCGGCATCGACCCCACCCGCGAGCCGATCCCCGTCGTTCCCGGTGCGCACTACAGTTGCGGCGGCGTCGCCACCGACGTGTCCGGTCGCACCGACCTGCCCGGCCTGTTCGCCGCCGGTGAGGTGGCCCGCACCGGCATGCACGGAGCCAACCGGCTGGCTTCGAACAGCCTGCTGGAAGGGCTGGTCGTCGGTGGTCGCGCCGGACGTGCCGCCGTCGAGCACGCGGGCGATGCGGGCACCCCGATGGCGAAAGCCGAGGAGCTGAACCACACTGCGCTCGACCGGAAGGTACTGCAGGCCGCGATGACCGACTACGCCTCGGTGGTCCGCGATGCCGCCGGGCTGCGTCGCCTCACCGACAGGCTCGCCGACGCGACACCGCGAGCGATGACCACCCGCGCCGCCGCCGAGGACGTCGCACTCACGGTCACGGCCCGCGCCGTCGCTGCAGCGGCCTTGGCCCGCACCGAATCTCGTGGTTGTCACCATCGCGGCGACCACCCCGATACCGATCCGGCCCAGGGGTTCAGCCGCACCCTGCACGGGGACCACGCGGAGGCGTGCCTGCGATGAAACTGACCGACGACGAGCTCGCCGAAGCTCGTATCACGATCCTGCGCGGCCTCGATGAGGATCTGCGCTACGGGCCCGATGTCACCACGCTGGCCACCGTGCCGGCGGACGCCACCACCGTCGCGTCGCTGGTGTCCCGGGAGCCCGGCGTCGCCGCCGGCATCGACGTGGCCTTACTCGTTCTCGACGAGGTGCTCGGCGAGGCGGGGTACCGGGTGGTCGACCGCGTCGACGACGGGACCCGGTTGGAGCCAGGTGCCGCGCTGCTTCGGGTAGAAGCCCCGACCCGCGGGCTGCTGACGGCCGAGAGGACCCTGCTGAACCTGGTCTGTCACCTGTCCGGCATCGCGACCGCCACCGCGGCCTGGGTGGATGCCGTCGAGGGAACCAAGGCTCAGATCCGCGACACCCGCAAAACCCTGCCCGGGCTGCGGGCGCTGCAGAAGTACGCCGTACGGCTCGGCGGCGGGGTCAATCACCGGATGGGCCTCGGCGACGCCGCGCTGATCAAGGACAACCACGTGGCCGCGGCCGGTTCGGTGGTGGCCGCCCTGCGGGCTGTGCGAGCGGCCGCGCCCGATCTGCCGTGCGAGGTCGAGGTGGACACTCTGGAGCAGCTCGACGATGTCCTGGCCGAGGACGTGCAGCTGATCCTGCTCGACAACTTCCCTGTCTGGCAGACCCAGATCGCCGTGCAGCGCCGCGACGCCAATGCCCCCGGTGTGCAGCTCGAGTCCTCCGGTGGCCTATCCCTGGACAGCGCCGCGGATTACGCCGGCACAGGGGTGGACTTCCTGGCGGTCGGGGCGTTGACTCACTCAGTGCGAGTTCTCGACGTGGGGCTGGACCTGTGAGATGTAAAGCGCCGCTTGCGGCAATCGTGACGGTAGCCGGGATGGTGCTCGCGCCTGTCGCGTCCGCTGAACCGAACGATTCTGGCTCGGCGCGCAATGCCGGCGACAGCTCCTCGGCAAAACCAACGCGCACTGCCGCCACCGAGGCCAAGGCATGGCAGGACCTCGAGAGCAGGACCGCTATGAAGGCCGACGCCTTGGCCAAAGCACAGGAACAGGCCCTCGCGAGGCGACTCGAGACGGCGCAATTGGACGCCGATGTTCAGAGCAAGTTTTCGGCGCTCCAGCAGCTCAGCTCGGCTCAGTCGACCGTCGCAATAGAGGCATCCGACGCCGATGACGAAGCTGCGGTTCTCACCGCTCTCGATACCAACGACACCGGGGCCGCACTCGCTCAGCTCGCGCAGGACGCCCAGGGCCGACAGGCGCTGGTGGCCGAAAAGAGGTCGCAGGCCAGTGAATTCGCCGACCAAGCACAGCAAAGTGCGGCCATCGTGCAGGGAGTCGGCCAGATAATGAGTTCGCTGGATGCGATGGACGCGGTGCAGCAGTATGACTACGACAAGACCAGCGAGATCCTCGAGAAGAGGGCACAGGCCGTCGACCCTCTGTCGCAAGCCGAACTCAAACAGCAGATGATGGATATCCAACAAGAAGTCCGGGACAAGATCGAAGCGATCGCGGCCGAGCAGGCGAACGCCTTTCAAGGGATCGCAAAGAACATCTAGGAGTCGCCATGGCGGGAACCGCACGGCTGGGCGCGATTTCGATCGATTGCGTCGACCCGGCCGCACTCGGTGAGTTCTATCGGGAGATGCTCGGCCTCGAAGAGATGATGACCTCGCCGGACTTCGTCGCACTCAAGGGTGCGGGCAGCGTGTTCCTGACGTTCCAGCGCGTCGCCGACCATCGGGTGGCCGACTGGCCAGAGGGCCCGGTGCCCAAGCAGCTCCATCTGGAGCTTGCGGTGTCCGACCTTAATGCCGAGGAGACCCGCATCATCGGGCTCGGTGCGACGAAGGCGGACGTGCAGCCTCAGCCGGACAACTGGCGGGTTCTCATCGACCCCGCCGGTCACCCGTTCTGCATCACGAACCTGATTCCCGAAGACGCCTAGGCGATATCGGCGACGAACGCGCCGACGCCACCCTTCACACCCCGGCGGGCAACACCGGGCAGCGACGGGTCGTCGGTACCCGCGGGCACGACGCGCGGGTTGACCAGGTGCAGAGTCTTGCGTCCGTGCCGGATATCGGCCTCGCCGGCGGCCAGGACGTTCTTGACCCAGTTGGTCTTGCCATGGCCGAGCATGATCGCGAGGGTGTCGCCCTTGCGGAAGGCCGACACCACGGTCTCGTACTGGGTGCCGGAGGTGCGGCCGCGATGGGAGATGACCGACATTCCCGGCATGTACTTGGCCAGCGGCTTCATCACGGGGTTGAAGTACTTGATCTGGAAGTTCTCGAACCAGACCGGGAACCGCATGGGCACCCCGGGCGCGTTGTTCGGATGATCCTTGGTCGACATGGCGCCCACGTTAGGCGGCAGCGCCCCGGCGCACCAGGGACAGCACCACCGCGGCCGTCGCGAACAGGCCCGAGAACGTCCGGTTCATCGCCCGCTGCTGGCGCGGCGTGCGCAGCCAGCCCAGCAGTCGGGCCGCCAGCCCCGTATAGGCACCCATGACGACGAGGTCGACGACCACCATCGTCGCGCCGATCGCCAGATATTGGGGGAGCAGCGGAGCCGTCGGAACGACGAACTGCGGCAGCACAGCGAGCAGGAACACCAGCCCCTTGGGGTTGGTGACGTTGACCAGGCACCCGCGCACCAGCAGGGACCATCGTCCGCCGCCGGCGTCCACGCTGACCTGTTGATCCAGGTCAAAGGGCGTGCTGCGCCATTGGCGGACGGCCAGGTAGATCAGGTAGACCACGCCGATCCACTTGATGACGGTGAACGCGACCACCGATTGCGCCACCGCGGCGCCCAGCCCGACGGCGACCGCCGCCAGCTGCAGCATCAGGCCGATCTCGAGCCCGGTGATGCTCCAATATCCGCGGCGCAGGCCGTACGCCAGACCGGTCGCCATGGACTGAATCGCACCGGCGCCCGGCGAGACACTGATGACGATCGCGGCGCCGACGAAGGCCAGCCACAGCTCCCATTGCATAACGGCAGTATCCGGGCCGCGGCGACTCGCGCTCAATCGATTTTTATTCGGGTGCACCGATCGGGGACAATTGAACCGATGACCAGCTTCGCCATGAATCGGATCGACCTGCGTGGTCGCACGCTGACCGCCGCTCAACTGCGCGCGGCGCTGCCGCGCGGCGGTGTGGACGTCGACGCGGTGGTGCCCAAGGTCCGGCCGATCGTCGACGACGTCGCCGAACGCGGCGCGGTGGCCGCGCTGGAGTACGGCGAACAGTTCGACGGGGTCCGGCCCCCGACCGTGCGTGTGCCCGCCTCCGCCTTGGCCGACGCGCTGGCCGGGCTGGACCCCGAGGTGCGCGCCGCGCTCGAAGTCGCCATTGAGCGCACCCGGATCGTGCACGCCGACCAGCGTCGTGCTGACACCACCACGACCCTGGCGCCCGGCGCCTCGGTCACCGAGCGGTGGGTTCCGGTCGAGCGGGTCGGCCTGTACGTGCCGGGCGGCAACGCCGTCTATCCGTCGAGCGTCGTGATGAACGTGGTGCCCGCCCAGACCGCAGGCGTCGACTCGCTGGTGATCACCAGCCCACCGCAGGCCGAGTTCGGCGGCCTGCCGCACCCCACCATTCTCGCGGCGGCAGCGCTGCTGGGCGCCGACGAGGTCTGGGCCGTCGGCGGTGCCCAGGCCG
Organism: Mycobacterium sp. BK086; assembly: GCA_004362315.1. GTDB lineage: Bacteria > Actinomycetota > Actinomycetes > Mycobacteriales > Mycobacteriaceae > Mycobacterium. The sequence continues at coordinate 151,188 of SNWL01000003.1, read as the reverse complement.
TCGCGCTGCTGGCGTACGGCGGCACCGACACCGACGGCACCGAGCTGGCTCCCGTCGACATGGTCACCGGGCCGGGCAATATTTACGTGACCGCCGCCAAGCGGATCTGCCGCTCGCAGATCGGCATTGACTCCGAGGCGGGCCCCACCGAGATCGCGATCCTGGCCGACCACACCGCTGATCCGGTGCACATCGCTGCCGACCTGATCAGCCAGGCCGAGCACGACGTGTTGGCCGCCAGCGTGTTGGTGACCGACAGCGCGGAACTGGCCGAGGCCACCGAAACCGAACTGGCCGCGCAGCTGACCACCACCAAGCACCGCGAACGCGTGACCGAGGCGCTGCGTGGGCGCCAGTCGGGCATCGTCCTGGTCGACGACATCGACACCGGCGTGCGCGTCGTGAACGCTTATGCCGCTGAACATCTGGAGATCCAGACCGCCGATGCCGCCGAGGTCGCGGGCCGGATCCGCGCGGCCGGGGCAATTTTCGTCGGCCCGTGGTCGCCGGTCAGCCTGGGTGACTACTGTGCGGGGTCCAACCACGTGCTGCCCACCGCGGGCTGCGCCAGGCACTCCAGTGGCCTGTCGGTGCAGACCTTCCTGCGCGGTATTCACGTCGTCGACTACACCGAGGCGGCGCTCAAGGACGTCTCCGGACATGTCATCACCCTGGCCAAGGCCGAGGACTTGCCCGCGCACGGCGAAGCGGTCCGGCGGAGGTTCGAGCGATGACCGTGCCAGGAGCTCAGGTGAGCTTGGCGGATCTGCCGCTGCGCGACGATCTGCGCGGCAAATCTCCCTATGGCGCACCGCAACTCGATGTGCCGGTTCGACTGAACACCAACGAGAACCCGCACCCGCCGAGTCGGGCGCTGGTCGAGGACGTCACGCGCTCGGTCGAAGCCGCCGCCGCCGACCTGCACCGTTATCCCGACCGGGATGCCGTCGAGCTGCGCCGCGACCTGGCTGCCTACCTGCGAGCCCAGACCGGTGTGGAGCTGCAGACCGAAAATCTTTGGGCGGCAAACGGATCCAACGAGATCCTGCAACAGTTGCTGCAGGCATTCGGTGGGCCGGGCCGTAGTGCGATCGGTTTCGTGCCGTCGTACTCGATGCACCCGATCATTTCCAACGGCACCCAGACCGAGTGGATCGAGTCGGTGCGCGCGGCCGACTTCAGTCTCGATGCCGACACCGCGGCGACCGTCATCGCCGCCCGCGACCCCGACGTGGTGTTCGTCGCCAGCCCGAACAATCCGTCCGGACAGAGCATTCCGCTCGAGGACCTGCGCCGGCTGCTGGACGCCATGGGCCACGGCATCCTGATCGTCGACGAGGCCTACGGCGAATTCTCCAGCCAGCCCAGCGCGGTCGCGCTGATCGACGAGTACCCGAGCCGGCTCATCGTCAGCCGAACGATGAGCAAGGCGTTCGCGTTCGCCGGCGGGCGGCTGGGCTACCTGGTCGCGGCACCGGCGATCATCGACGCCGTGCTGCTGGTCCGCCTGCCCTACCACCTCTCGGTGGTCACCCAGGCCGCCGCCAGGGCCGCGCTGCGCCACGCCGACGACACCCTTGGCAGCGTCGCGACGCTGATCGCGGAGCGGGAGCGGGTCTGTGCCGCGCTGACCGAACTCGGGTTCCGCGTCATCCCCAGTGACGCGAACTTCGTGCTGTTCGGCGAATTCGCCGACGCCGCAGCGGCCTGGCAGAAGTATCTCGATGACGGTGTCTTGATCCGCGACGTCGGGATACCCGGATACCTGCGCACCACAATCGGATTGGCCGACGAGAACGACGCGTTCCTTGCCGCCAGCGCCAAAATAGGAGCACCATGAGCCGCACCGCAAAGGTCGAGCGCAAGACCCGCGAGTCCGACATCGTCGTCGAGCTCAACCTCGATGGGACCGGGGATGTCAGCGTGCACACCGGGATTCCGTTCTTCGACCACATGCTGACCGCGCTGGGCACCCACGCCAGCTTCGACCTGGCCATCTCCGCCAAGGGCGACGTCGACATCGAGGGCCACCACACCATCGAGGACACCGCGATCGTGCTGGGCACCGCGCTGGGTCAGGCACTGGGTGACAAGAAGGGCATCCGCCGATTCGGCGATGCCTTCATCCCGATGGACGAGACACTGGCGCACGCCGCCGTCGACGTATCCGGCCGGCCCTACTTCGTCCACACCGGGGAACCGGATTACATGGTCGATTTCACGATCGCCGGCTCCACCGTGCCTTACCACACGGTGGTCAATCGGCACGTGTTCGAGTCGCTGGCGTTCAATGCCCGGATCTCCCTGCATGTGCGGACCCTCTACGGTCGCGACCCGCACCACATCACCGAGGCCGAGTACAAGGCGGTGGCCAGGGCGCTGCGGCAGGCCGTCGAGCCCGATCCGCGGGTGTCGGGCGTGCCGTCCACCAAAGGCTCACTGTGACAGCCAAATCCGTCGTGGTTCTGGACTACGGCTCGGGCAACCTGCGCTCGGCGCAGCGGGCGCTGGAACGCGTCGGCGCCGACGTCGAGGTGACCGCCGACGCGCAGCGCGCGCTGAATGCCGACGGGTTGGTCGTTCCAGGCGTCGGTGCCTACGAGGCCTGCATGACCGGGCTGCGGGGGATCGGCGGGGAGCAGATCATCGCCGAGCGGGTGGCCGCCGGCCGGCCGGTGCTCGGCGTGTGTGTGGGTATGCAGATCCTGTTCGCCCGGGGTGTGGAGTTCGGGGTCGAGTCGACGGGCTGCGGTCAATGGCCTGGATCGGTCACCAGGCTCGACGCGCCGGTGATCCCGCACATGGGCTGGAACGTGGTCGACGCGGCGCCGGGCAGCCTGCTGTTCAAGGGATTCGACGCCGACACCCGGTTCTACTTCGTGCACTCCTACGCCGCACAGAAGTGGGAAGGCGCACCCGATGCGCTGCTGACCTGGGCGGACCATCACGTGCGGTTCTTGGCCGCCGTCGAAGACGGTCCGTTGTCGGCCACACAGTTTCATCCGGAGAAGAGCGGCGACGCCGGTGCGGCGCTGCTCGCGAATTGGGTTGAGGGGCTTTAAGTGCCACTGATTTTGTTGCCTGCCGTCGACGTCGTCGAGGGTAAGGCGGTGCGCCTGGTGCAAGGCAAGGCCGGCAGCGAGACCGAGTACGGCTCGGCGCTGGACGCCGCGCTCACCTGGCAGCGTGACGGCGCCGAGTGGATCCACCTGGTGGACCTCGACGCCGCGTTCGGCCGCGGGTCCAACCGCGAACTGCTCGCGGAGGTGGTCGGGCAGCTCGACGTCAAAGTCGAACTCTCCGGTGGCATCCGCGATGACGAGTCACTCAAGGCGGCGCTGGCCACCGGGTGCGCCCGGGTCAACATCGGTACCGCCGCGTTGGAGAACCCGCTGTGGTGTGCCGCCGCGATCGCGGAGTACGGCGACAAGGTCGCGGTCGGGCTGGACGTCCAGATAGTCGAGGGCGAGCACCGGCTGCGCGGCCGCGGCTGGGAGACCGACGGCGGCGACCTGTGGCATGTGCTGGAACGCCTTGACAGCGAAGGCTGTTCGCGGTTCGTCGTCACCGACGTCACCAAGGACGGCACGCTCACCGGACCCAACCTCGACCTGCTCGAGGGGGTTGCTGAGTGCACGGACGCACCGGTCATCGCCTCCGGCGGGGTGTCCAGCCTGGACGACCTGCGTGCGATCGCGACCCTGACCGACAGCGGTGTTGAGGGTGCGATCGTTGGAAAAGCCCTCTACGCCGGCCGATTCACGCTGCCGGAGGCACTTGCCGCGGTGAGCCAGTAGTGGATCTCGACACCCTGGTGGCCCAGGCGGCGGTGATCTTGGACGAGGTGTCCAAACCGTTCATCGCAGGACATCGGGCTTCCTCGGCTGTGCAGAAGAAGGGCAACGACTTCGCCACCGAGGTTGATCTGGCCATCGAACGGCAGGTTGTCGCCGCGCTGGAGTCGGTGACCGGGATCGGGGTGCACGGTGAAGAGTTCGGCGGGGCCGCAATCGATTCGGAGCTGGTCTGGGTCCTCGATCCGATCGACGGCACATTCAATTACGCCGCGGGTTCGCCGATGGCCGCGATCCTGCTCGGGCTGTTGCGTGACGGCGAACCGGTCGCGGGCCTGACCTGGCTGCCGTTCACCGACCAGCGCTACAGCGCGGTGGTGGGCGGCCCGGTGTACTTCAACGGCGTCGCCCAGCCGCCGATCGGGCACAGCGAGATCGGGCAGTGCGTGATCGGTTTCGGCACCTTCAACGTCGACTGGCGCGGCCGGTTCCCCGGTCGCTACCGGCTTGCGGTGCTGGAGAATCTGAGCCGGGTGTGCTCGAAGATGCGGATGCACGGTGCCACCGGTGTCGACATCGCCTACGTGTCGGCCGGAATCATGGGCGCGGCCATCAGCTTCGGCGACCACATCTGGGATCACGCCGCCGGAGTCGCGCTCGTGCGCGCCGCCGGCGGCGTCGTCACCGACCTGTCGGGTCAGCCATGGACGCCGTCGTCTCGCTCGGCGCTGGCGGCAGCACCCGGCGTGCACGCCACCGTTATGGAGATCCTGGACAGGGTCGGACCTCCGGAGGATTACCTGTAATGGACGTCGCCGTACGCGTGATTCCCTGCCTGGACGTCGATGCCGGGCGGGTGGTCAAGGGCGTCAACTTCGAAAACCTGCGTGACGCAGGCGATCCCGTCGAGCTTGCCGCCGCCTATGACGCCGAGGGCGCCGACGAGCTGACGTTCCTGGACGTCACCGCGTCGTCGTCTGGGCGCGCGACCATGCTGGACGTCGTGCGCCGCACCGCCGAGCAGGTCTTCATCCCGCTGACCGTCGGCGGGGGAGTGCGTTCGGTGGCCGATGTCGACATGCTGCTGCGTGCCGGCGCGGACAAGGTGTCGGTGAACACCGCGGCGATCGCTCGCCCTGAGCTGCTGGCCGAGTTGTCGCGGCAGTTCGGTTCGCAGTGCATCGTGCTGTCGGTGGACGCCCGCACAGTGCCCGAGGGCTCGGCGCCCACGCCGTCTGGCTGGGAGGTCACCACCCACGGTGGGCGGCAGGGGACCGGTATCGACGCGGTCGAATGGGCAACGCGTGGAGCCGAACTCGGCGTCGGCGAAATCCTGCTGAACTCGATGGACGCCGACGGCACCAAGGCCGGTTTTGACCTGAAGATGCTCAGGGCGGTCCGCAAGGCCGTCACGGTGCCGGTGATCGCCAGCGGCGGTGCCGGGGCGGTGGACCACTTCGCGCCGGCGGTGGAATCCGGTGCCGACGCGGTGCTCGCGGCCAGCGTCTTCCACTTCCGCGAACTCACGATCGGTGAGGTCAAGGCCGCGATGGCGGCCGAAGGGATCACGGTCCGATGAGCCTCGACCCCGATATCGCCAAGCGCCTCAAGCGCGATGCCAACGGTCTGTTCGCGGCGATCGTGCAGGAGCACGGCAGCGGCGACGTGCTGATGGTGGCGTGGATGGACGACGACGCGTTGGCGCGCACGCTGGAGACTCGCGAAGCCACCTACTTCTCGCGCTCTCGCGGCGAGCAGTGGATCAAGGGCGCGACATCGGGGCACACCCAGCACGTGCACTCGGTGCGACTGGACTGCGACGGCGATGCGGTGTTGCTCGAAGTCGACCAGGTCGGGGGAGCCTGTCACACCGGCGACCACAGCTGCTTCGACGCCGACCAGCTGCTGGCTCCGGAGAACTAACCCGCTACCGACGTTCTTCTTCAAAATGTATGACCACAGCGGATCGCTGTAGGCCGTCATTGACGCATTCGCAATAGTGGTCATACACTCGCGGTAGAAATGTCCGTCAACGAGAGATTGCGATGACTGCTACCAGCGTCTTCGAAGCCGGCCTGCCCACCATCAGTTACGACATGACCGCTACGCCGAATGACATCTTCGACGATCTTCGCAGCGCGCAATCGCGCTCGCCCATCGCGATCGGCCCCCTCGGTCCGGAGATTCTGTCGTACGAGTTGGCTCGAGACATGCTTCGCGACAACAGATTCCGCCTGCCGCCCGGTATCACGCTGGCGGCGCAGGGCATCACGTCTGGCCCGCTGTACGAGAAGTTGACGAATAGCCTTCTGGGGCTGGAGGGCGCACCGCATATCCGATTGCGCAAGCTGGTCGCCAAGGCGTTCACTCCGCGCGCGACGTCCCGCCTTTCCGACACCATTCACGAGGTGATGAACGGGCTGATCGATCGGGTGATGGACGCCGGACAGTGCGACGTCGTCCCCGATATCGCGCGTCGCTACCCGACTCCGATCATCTGCGCGCTACTCGGAGCGCCCAGCGAGGATTGGCAGTTGTTCGCGGATTGGACCGAGGAGATCTTCAAAGCCTTCAACTTTCAGCCAGACGCCGCGTTCGACGAGTCCGAGATCATGCGTGCGTGGGGCGAACTCGACAATTACGTCGACGGCATGGTTGCCGCTCGCCGGGACAATCTGACCGACGACCTGGTGTCGGAGCTCATCCGCGCGGAAAGTGACGGCGAGCGGCTGAACCTCGAGGAACTCCGCGGACTGGTGGCCGGCTTCTTGATGGCGGGAACGGACACCACACGAAACCAACTCGCGGCGTCGGTGCAGGTGCTCTGCGAGCATCCGGATCAGTGGGCGGCGCTACGCGACCAACCGGAACTTGCCATGCAGGCGGTCGAGGAGAGCATGCGGCACTCGCCGGCCGCCTGCATCGTGCCGCGGGCGGCCGTCGAGGATGCGGAGTTCGGTGGGTACCTGTTCCCGGCCGGAACCTTTGTCCTCGTGAATACCTTTGCCGCCAACCGTGATCCAGCGATCTATGACGACGCTGACCGGTTCGACATCACCCGAAGCGACGTGCCGGCGATCCTGACGTTCGGCGGCGGCGCCCATTACTGCCTTGGGGCGAACCTGGCGCGTCGGGAGCTGGCGGAGGCGCTGGTGGTCCTCACTCGCCGCCTGCCTGCGGTGCATCGCGCCGGTCCGGCCCCGTGGAAGTCTGTGTTGGGAATGACGGGTCCGACAACACTTCCCATCGAGTTCGACGCCGAAGTGCTTGTGACAGCGGATGCGTAGTCGCGGCTGGGCCGGGTCCACCCCCGCCACGGATGAGGAGGCTATCGCCCGCATTCTCGACGCGGTGGACGAGGTCGTCGCCGAACATGGATCGGCGATACGCCTTGCCGATGTCGCCCGCACGCTCGGTGTGACTCGCCAGACGGTGTACCGCTATTTCCCGAACGCCGATGCGCTGCTCATCGCCAGCTCGATGCGAGCGGTCGACGGATTCATCGACCAGGTCGTCGAACATGTCCGCGGGCTCAGCGACCCGGTCAGTGCCGTCGTGGAGAGTGTGTCGTTCGGGATCGAGAACCTCGTCGGCGATCCGCAGTTGGAGAATGTGTTGACCCGGCGTCAGGAGGGTGAAGCCGTCGCCTCGCTGACGTCCGACACGGCGATCACCTTCTGCTTGTCCGTCTTTCACCGCTTCGATGTGGACTGGGCAGTTCACGGCTTTGACGCCACGGCACTGCGCGATCTCTGTGAAATGACCGCGCGCACTGTGCAATCCCTCTTGACCGACCCCAGGCGGGCTTCGCAGGATGGCGCCGAACTACGCCGTTTCCTCGGGCGATGGCTCGGTCCGGCGATTCTCTATCCGCGGATGATGTCGCTGTCCAAGTACTAGACGTCGATCGCGCTGGCCTTCGCCCGCGCCGTCCAACGGCCTTCGTCGTACCCCACCGCGATCGGATGCGAGAACGCGGCGGTCACGTTGTCCGTCGAAATCGTCTCGCGCGCCGGGCCGCTGGCCACGGTGCGGCCGTCGGCGATGAGCAGCGCGTGCGTCGTGGTGGTCGGCAGCTCTTCGAGGTGATGGGTCACCAAGATCGACGCGACGTCGGGATGTGTCTGGTCCAGCGTGTCGATCGTCTCCAGCAGCTGTTCACGTGCCGCGACGTCAAGACCCGTTGTCGGCTCGTCCAGCAGCAGCAGCTTCGGTTCTGAAACCAGCGCTCGCGCAATGAGAGCGCGGCCCCGCTCGCCCTGGGACAAGGTCGGCCACACATTGTCGGCCTTGCGTGTCATCCCCACCGCGGCGATCATCGCGTCGGCCCGCTCTGCCTCGGTGGCGGTCGGGGTCCAGCGCATCGGAATGTCGATGGTCGCGGTGATGCCGGTCAGCACCACCTCGCGCACGGTCAGCGAATACTGCAGCCGGTGACGGGGATTCACGTGTCCGATCGAGTGCCGCAGCACGGCCAGATCGGTTCGCCCCATCTGGCTGCCCAAGATCGTCACCGCGCCGGTCGTCGGGAACGTCACCGCCGCGCAGAATCCGAGCAGCGTGCTCTTGCCTGCACCGTTGGGCCCCAACAACGCCCAGTGTTCACCCGCGTTCACGGTCAGGGAGATGCCGTCGATGATCTGCTTGCCGTCGCGACGGAACGTCACGTCGTCGAGCTCCAAAACCGGTGTCACGAGTAGGAATCCTTCAGCGAGCTCAGATGCGATCTGCTGGCCGCGGCGGCTGAGACCGGATCGCGGTCGGCGATGGCATCCGCGAGTTGCTGATGAGCGAGATGATCCTCGTCTTCGGGAACCGGCCGGATCTTGAGCATGTCGATCATCGCCTGCCGCAACCGGGGGAGGAACGCGTCGAACAGCTGCGTCAGCACGTCGTTGTGGGCTGCCGCGACCACCGCCCGGTGAAACGCGGCGTCGGCGTCGACGTGGTCGGGCACCGATTGGCCCGTCACACCGCGAGCCGCCAGGGTGCGGCGAATGGCGCGAAGGTCCGACGGTGTTCGCCGGACGGCCGCGAGTGCCGCGGCCTCGGCCTCGATCGCGATCCGCGCCTCGATCACGGCGGCGATGGTCGTGCGCCGCAGGATGGTGTCCCAATCCTCGGTGACCTCGAGCGCAGTGACGAAAACCCCTGCGCCCTGACGACTGTCGAGCACACCCTTGCCCGCGAGCTCGCGGATCGCCTCGCGCAGTGTGGAACGGCCGACGCCCAGTTGTGCGGCCAGCGTCGTCTCACCGGGAAGTCGGTGTCCCAGCGGCCATTCACCGTTGCGAATGCGAGTCATCAACAACGCAGCCGTCTGTGCCGCCAGTGGATGACGCTGTACCTGAGTGACCACGACGAACTCCTCAACTTGTCTGAGGAGTAGCGTACGCGGTCAGCGAGACCGCAGAACCTCCAGCGCCTTGTCGGCGTGGGCGTCCATGTTGACCTCGCTGGAGATGACCTCCAGGACGGTGCGGTCGGTGTCGATGATGAACGTCGTGCGCTTCACCGGGATCAGCTTGCCCAGCAGCCCGCGCTTGACGCCGAACGACGTCGCGACGGCACCGTCGGCATCGGACAGCAGCGGGTAGTCGAAACTCTGGGAGTCGGCGAACCGGGCCTGCTTCTCGACGGCGTCGGTACTGATGCCGACCCGGCTGGCGCCCAGCGCGGCGAACTCGGAGCCCAGGTCCCGGAAATGACAGGCTTCCTTGGTGCAGCCGGGCGTCATCGCGGCGGGATAGAAGAACAGGGCGATCGGCCCGTCGGCCAGCAGGCTCGTCAGTGAGCGCACGGTGCCGGTCTGATCCGGCAGTTCGAAGTCCGCAACCCGGTCTCCACGTTTCATGGGGAGCAGGCTACGCCGGTCAAACGCGGCCAGCGGGTCTGGGAGGATGTATCGGTGCAATCCAACCTCGCCGCCACCACCACACGCGAGGAGTTCCGTGCGCTCGCCGCCGAACACCGCGTGGTGCCGGTGACCCGCAAGGTGCTCGCGGACAGTGAGACACCGTTGTCGGCGTACCGGAAACTGGCCGCCAACCGGCCCGGAACCTTCCTGCTCGAGTCCGCCGAGAACGGGCGCTCGTGGTCGCGTTGGTCGTTCATCGGGGCCGGGGCACCGTCCGCACTCACAGTTCGTGACGGCGAAGCGGTCTGGCTGGGCGCCACCCCGCAGGACGCGCCCACCGGCGGCGATCCGCTGCAGGCGCTGCACCAGACGATGGCGCTGCTGTCCACCGGCCCGCTGGCGGGTATGCCGCCGCTGTCGGGCGGCATGGTCGGGTTCTTCGCCTACGACGTCGTCCGGCGCCTGGAACGGTTGCCAGAACTGGCCGTCGACGACCTCGGCCTGCCGGATATGTTGCTGCTGCTGGCCACCGATCTGGCCGCCGTCGACCATCACGAGGGCACGATCACCCTGATCGCCAACGCGGTGAACTGGAACGGCACCGACGAGCGCGTCGACTGGGCGTACGACGATGCCGTCGCCCGCCTCGACGTGATGACCGAGGCGTTGAGCCAGCCGCTGCCGTCGTCCGTGGCGACGTTCTCCCGGCCGCAACCGCGGCACCGCTCGCAGCGCACTCCCGAGGAGTACAGCGCGATCGTCGAGCGACTGGTCAAGGAGATCGAGGCCGGTGAGGCCTTCCAGGTGGTGCCGTCGCAGCGCTTCGAGATGGACACCGCCGTCGACCCGATCGACGTGTACCGGATGCTGCGGGTCACCAACCCCAGCCCGTACATGTATCTGCTGCATGTCCCGGATGAGGCTGGGGGAACGGCGTTTTCGATTGTCGGCTCCAGCCCGGAGGCGTTGGTGACGGTCAAGGACGGCTGGGCCACAACGCATCCGATCGCCGGAACGCGGTGGCGCGGTCAGACCGAGGAAGAGGACCAGCTGCTGGAGAAGGAACTGCTGGCCGACGAGAAGGAACGCGCCGAGCACCTGATGCTGGTCGACCTCGGCCGCAACGATCTGGGCCGGGTGTGTGTACCGGGCACCGTGCGTGTGGAGGACTACAGCCACATCGAGCGTTACAGCCACGTCATGCATCTGGTGTCGACGGTCACCGGCCTGCTCGCCGACGGTCGTACGCCGCTGGACGCCGTCACGGCGTGCTTCCCGGCCGGCACCCTGACCGGTGCGCCGAAGGTGCGGGCCATGGAGCTCATCGAAGAGGTCGAGAAGACCCGCCGCGGTCTCTACGGCGGTGTCGTCGGCTACCTGGATTTTGCGGGCAATGCCGACTTCGCGATCGCGATCCGTACCGCCCTGATGAGCAAGGGCACCGCGTACGTGCAGGCCGGCGGCGGTGTGGTGGCCGACTCCAACGGGCCGTACGAGTACACCGAGGCGTCGAACAAGGCCAAGGCGGTGCTCAGCGCGATCGCGGCCGCGGAAACGCTCGGCGCGCCGTGATCCGCATCGGGCAGCTGCTGCTGGTCGTGTCGGCACTCCTGCTGTGGGTGGCCTCGCGGATGACGTGGGTGTCGGTGACGTCCTTCGACGGCCTCGGCCAGCCCAAGACCGTCACGCTGACCGGTGCCGCCTGGTCCAACGCCCTGATCCCGCTGGCGGTGCTGCTGCTGGCGGCCGCGGTGGCCGGGCTCGCGGTGCGGGGCTGGGGGCTACGGGCGGTCGCGCTGCTGGTCGCCGTGGTGACGCTGCTGCTGGGCTATCTCGGCGTCAGCCTGATCATCACGCCTGACGTCGGACCGCGTGGCGCCGACCTGGCCCAGCTGCCGGTGGCGTCGCTGGTGGCCAGCGAGCGGCACGTCACCGGCGCCGGCCTGACCATTGCCGCGGCGGTCTGTGCGCTGGTCGCCGCCGTGCTCTTGATGCGGTCGGCCGGCTCCGGGCGGGGCGCCACGGCCAAATACGCCGCGCCCGCGGCCCGCCGCAACGCCGTACACAGCGAGGACGGTGACCCGGCGATCTCCGAGCGGGGCATGTGGGACGCCCTGGACGAGGGTGTCGATCCCACCGAGCGACGCCCCGACACCGAGGGTCGGTGACGAATGCGTGGCGTACTACGACTACCCTTTCAGGGACATCAGCGCGCGAGAAGGGATCCGCTTCGCATGAGTTCGGCGACCGTGCTCGACTCCATCATCGAGGGAGTGCGCGAAGACGTTGCCGCCCGTGAGGCGATCGTTCCGCTGGCCGAGGTCAAGGCAGCTGCCGAGGCCGCTCCGGCTCCGCTGAATGTGCTGGCCGCACTGCGCGCGCCGGGCATCGCCGTCATCGCCGAAGTGAAGCGCGCCAGCCCATCCCGTGGCCAGCTCGCCAACATCGCCGATCCCGCCGAGTTGGCCCGCGCCTACGAGAGCGGCGGAGCCCGGGTGATCAGCGTGCTGACCGAGGAGCGTCGTTTCCACGGTTCACTCGCCGACCTGGACGTGGTACGTGCCGCCGTGCGAATTCCGGTGCTGCGCAAGGACTTTATCGTTCGGCCGTATCAGATCCACGAGGCAAGGGCGCACGGCGCGGACATGCTGCTGCTGATCGTGGCCGCACTCGAGCAGCCGGCGCTGGAGTCGCTGTTGGAGCGCACCGAATCGCTGGGCATGACCGCGCTGGTCGAGGTGCACACCGAGGAGGAGGCCTCCCGGGCACTGGAAGCCGGCGCCAAGGTGATCGGTGTCAACGCCCGCGACCTCAAGACATTGGAAGTCGACCGGGACTGCTTCGCGCGGATCGCGCCGGGGCTGCCGTCCGACACCATCCGGGTCGCCGAGTCCGGCGTGCGCGGCACCGGTGATCTGCTGGCATACGCCGGCGCGGGGGCGGACGCCGTGCTGGTCGGTGAGGGCCTGGTGACCAGTGGGGATCCACGCAGCGCCGTCGCTGACCTGGTGACCGCAGGAGCCCACCCTTCCTGCCCGAAACCCGCCCGCTGAGTCGTGGCTGACACCTCCACCCCGAACGTGCCGCGCATGAGTGCGGCCGTCGCCGAGCCCACGGTCCACGATCCCGACGTTCGCGGCCACTTCGGTGTCTTCGGCGGCCGCTACGTGCCCGAGGCGCTGATGGCCGTCATCGAGGAAGTGACGGCCGCCTACGAAAAGGCCCGCACCGACCAGGAATTCCTCGATCGGCTGGACAATCTGCAGACCCACTACGCCGGGCGTCCGTCGCCGCTCTACGAGGCGGTCCGGCTGGGCGAACACCTCGGCGGGGCGCGGGTGTTCCTCAAGCGCGAAGACCTCAACCACACCGGGTCGCACAAGATCAACAACGTGCTGGGCCAGGCGCTGCTGGCCCAACAGATGGGCAAGACCCGGGTGATCGCCGAGACCGGCGCTGGCCAGCATGGCGTCGCGACCGCGACGGCCTGTGCGCTGCTCGGTCTGGAGTGCGTGATCTATATGGGCGCGGTGGACACCGCGCGCCAGGCGCTGAACGTGGCGCGGATGCGGCTGCTGGGCGCCGAGGTGGTGTCGGTGGAGTCCGGGTCCAAGACGCTCAAGGACGCCATCAACGACGCCTTCCGCGACTGGGTCACCAACGCCGACAACACCTACTACTGCTTCGGGACCGCGGCCGGACCGCACCCGTTCCCGACTATGGTCCGCGACTTCCAGCGGATCATCGGGATGGAGGCGCGGGCGCAGATTCTGGAGCAGGCCGGCCGGCTGCCCGACGTGGTGGCCGCGTGCGTCGGTGGCGGGTCCAATGCGATCGGTATCTTCCACCGGTTCATCGACGATCCCTCGGTGCGCCTCGTCGGGTTCGAGGCCGCGGGCGATGGTGTCGAAACCGGAAGGCATGCAGCGACTTTCACCGGCGGGACGCCGGGTGCGTTCCAGGGTTCGTACTCGTACCTGTTGCAGGACGAAGACGGCCAGACCATCGAATCGCATTCGATCTCGGCCGGACTGGACTACCCGGGTGTCGGCCCCGAGCACGCGTTCCTCAAGGATCTCGGCCGCACCGAGTACCAGCCGATCACCGATACCGAGGCGATGGACGCGTTCCGCCTGCTGTGCCGCCTGGAAGGGATCATCCCGGCGATCGAATCGGCGCACGCGGTGGCCGGCGCGGTGAAGCTCGCCGCCGAGCTGGGCCCCGGGTCGATCATCCTGGTCAATCTGTCGGGCCGCGGTGACAAGGACGTGGAGACGGCGGCCAAGTGGTTCGGGCTGTTCGACAAGTCCGGCCCGGGAGCCTCATGACGGTTCAGCACAGCCAATCCGGGCGGCTGGGTTCGGTCTTTTCGGCATGCCGCGACCAGCGGCGGGCCGCGTTGATCGGCTACCTGCCGACCGGCTATCCCTCCGTTGACGTCTCGATCGACGCGTTGGTGGCGCTGGTCGAATCCGGTTGCGACATCGTCGAAGTCGGCGTTCCGTACTCCGATCCGGGCATGGACGGACCGGTGATCGCGACGGCCACAGAAGCCGCGCTGCAGGGCGGAGTCCGCGTTCGCGACACCTTGCGTGCGGTGGAGGCCATCAGTGCCGCCGGCGGCAACGCGGTGGTCATGACTTACTGGAATCTGATGCTGCACTACGGGATTGACGCGTGGGCACGCGATCTCGCGTCGGCCGGGGGACTAGGCATGATCACCCCGGATCTTATTCCCGACGAGGCCGACGAATGGATGGCCGCGTCCGAAGCCCACGACTTGGACCGGATCTTCCTGGTGGCGCCGTCGTCGACCCCGGAGCGGCTGGCCAAAACCGTGGAGGCTTCGCGCGGATTCGTCTACGCGGCGTCGACCATGGGTGTGACAGGTGCCCGCGACGTGGTGTCCAGTGCGGCGCCCGAACTGGTGCAGCGGGTCAAGGAGGTCTCCGACATTCCGGTGGGGGTCGGACTCGGTGTGCGCTCGCGTGAGCAGGCCGCCGAGATCGCGGCGTTCGCAGAGGGCGTGATCGTCGGCTCGGCGCTAGTGTCGGCCCTGACCGATGGGTTGGCGGCAGTGCGGACGCTGACCGAAGAGTTGGCCGTGGGTGTGCGACAGAAGGTGCCTGCTTCGTGACGACAACCGTGTTGGCTTATTTCCCGAGCCCGCCGCAGGGTGTGTGGCATCTGGGCCCGGTCCCGATCAGGGCCTACGCGCTGTGCATCATCGCGGGCATCATCGCCGCGCTGGTGATCGGCGACCGCCGCTGGGCGGCACGCGGCGGCGAGCGGGGCGTCATCTACGACATCGCGTTGTGGGCGGTGCCGTTCGGTCTGATCGGTGGCCGGCTCTACCACCTGATGACCGACTGGAGAACGTATTTCGCCGAGGGCGGCGCGGGTATCGGTGCGGCACTTCGGATCTGGGACGGCGGCCTCGGCATCTGGGGTGCGGTTGCACTTGGCGGCGTCGGGGCATGGATTGCCTGCCGGCGCAGGGGGATTCCGCTGCCGGCGTTCGGCGATGCGATCGCTCCGGGCATTATCCTGGCGCAGGCGATCGGCCGCCTCGGCAACTACTTCAACCAGGAGTTGTACGGGCGCGAAACGACGCTGCCGTGGGGGCTGGAGATCTTCTACCGGCGCGACTCGTCGGGAATGGTCGATGTCCATTCGCTGGATGGGGTGTCGACGGGCCAGGTTGCCTATGTGGTGCAGCCGACGTTCCTGTACGAGCTGTTGTGGAACGTCGCAGTGTTCGTCTTCCTGATCTGGATAGACCGTCGGTTCAAGATCGGCCACGGTCGCCTGTTCGCGGCGTATGTGGCGGCGTACTGCATCGGCCGGTTCTGGGTCGAGCTGTTGCGCGACGACACGGCGACCCACATCGCCGGCATCCGGGTGAACTCGTTCACGTCGGTGTTCGTGTTCATCGGCGCGATCGTGTACATCCTGCTGGCGCCCAAGGGCCGCGAAGATCCGGCGACGCTGGGTGGCAAGCAGGTCAGCAGCGGGCCCGATGATGAGGAATCGCCGGCCGAGAAGATGGCCGAGGACTTGGTCGCCGTCGCCACGGGCGGTGGTATCGCCGCCGCGGTGACCGTCGCGGCCGAACACGACACCGAAGACGCCGCAGCCGCCGGCGATGTCGAGGAGCCTGCGGCGGAGCCGGAAGCCGAGCCCGAACCCGAACCGGAGGCCGAGGCGGAGCCCGAAGCCGAGCCGGAGGCAGAAGCCGAGCCGGAGCCGGAGGCAGAAGCAGAGCCGGAGGCTGAAGCTGAGCCCGAAGCTGAGCCCGAGCCGGAACCCGAGCCCGAGCCTGAACCGCAGCCCGAGCCCGAGCCCGAGCCGGAACCCGAGCCCGAGCCCGAGCCGGAACCCGAGCCAGAGCCGCAGCCCGAGCCCGAGCCCGAACCCGTCCCCGCAGCAGCTCCGCCCGCGCAGCGACGCGAATTCCGCGCCGTCGTCCGTCGTGTTCTCTGGGGCGTCGAAGTCCACCGCGACTGACGCGGCTTGCAAGTACCTGAGGAGGGACTCGAACCCTCATGGCCTCACGGCCGCTGCGCTCTGAACGCAGTGCGTCTACCAAATTCCACCACTCAGGCCCGGGGCGCGGAGGGGCGTGCCCTCCGCTAACTAAGTAGCAGCGAGGACAGGCTCAAGCGGAACCCAGACATGGGCGCGACCGTATCAGGCGATCGTTTTCGTGCTCCACCCATTTTCGCCGCCGCTGAACTTGTCGTCCGGCTATGGCATACTCGAACACATGTTCGATCATTGGCCCGGCGAGTACGCCGAGCTGCCCGATACGCCGCGGTCACGCGAGCTGATCGGTCGGCTCACCAATGTGTCGCGGCTGGAGAACGTGGCCGCCGCTCAGCGGCTGCGGATCATCGCCGACGTCTTCGAGATGCGCCGCGAATCGCTTGGCGAGCGCGAGGACTGGGCCGTGGATACCTGGAAAGCGGTTGGCGCGGAGGTCGCAGCAGCACTGCGGCTGAGCCTGAGTAAAGCCAACAGCTACATGAACTATGCGCTGGCCATGCTGCGCCTACCAGCCGTGGCCGCTGTCTTCGAAGCGGGAGACATCGACGTCCGCTTGTATCAGACGATCGTCTACCGCACTCATCTCGTCACCGACACCGACGCCATGGCAGAAATCGACGCCGAGCTCGCGGCGCACGTCGGCCGCTGGCCGTCGATGACCCGAGGCAAGCTCGCGACCGAGATCGACGACGTTGTGGTTCAACACGATCCCGATGCGGTCCGCCGGATACACGACCGTGGGACTGATCGTGACGTCACGTTCTGGGAGTCCAGCGACGGTTACATCGACCTCACCGCTCGCCTGTCGGCCGCCAACGGCGCGGCGCTGAAGAAGCGGATTGACGCCATGGCCAAGTCTGTCTGCGAGACGGATCCTCGAACGGTCGGCCAACGTCGTGCCGACTCTTTGGGGGCGCTCGGCTTAGGGGCGGAGCGGCTGACCTGTGAATGTGGTGAGTCTGACTGCCCCGCAACCGAATCGCCTACCGGCTCGGTCGTCATCCATGTCGTCGCCGACCAGGCGACGCTCGACGGCACGGCCAACAAACCTGCCTACGTGCTCGACACCGGAGAGCTGATCTCCCCGCAGCTGCTGGCCGAGCTCAAAGCGAAGGCCCGTGAGCGCCCGGTGGTCATTCCGTGCGACGAGCCACCGTGCCCCAGCTATCACCCGTCGCGGGCACTCGCGGACTTCGTGCGGTGCCGCGATCTCACCTGCCGGGCTCCGGGCTGCGACAAGCCCGCGACCCACTGCGACATCGACCACACGGTGCCGTGGCCCTACGGCGGGACAGACGCGTCCAACCTCAAATGCCTGTGCCGTGATCACCACATCATGAAGACCTTCTGGGGCTGGAAAGACCAACAGCTACCAGATGGCACCGTGATCTGGACCCTTCCCGACGGCGAAACCTATGTGACGACGCCGGGCAGTGTGGTGCTCTTTCCCGCGCTGATGACACCGACCGGTCCGGCGGCGACCCCGCCTCCCGCGGAGCATCGCTGCGGCGACAGGTCGGTGATGATGCCCAGGCGCCGGACCACCCGAGCGCAGAACCGCGCCCACCACATCGCGGCCGAGCGGGCCCGCAACCGGGCGCAACGCGTACCAGCGGTTGGTCCGGGCCCGCCGGGCTCGGATGACGACGCGCCACCCTTCTAGGTTGGCCCCCGCTCTGGCATGCTGTGTGGCATGACTGAGCCCCAGTTCGGAGGCACCGAGGGCGCACCCCCGCCCAACTATCAGCCTCCGCAGAGCTACCCGATGCCGCCGCAGTATCCCGGCCCGGGAGGCTACGTCGACCCGTCGGCGCCTTTTGGTCGGCATCCCATCACCGGTGAACCGCTGTCGGACAAGTCGAAGGTCGTCGGCGGCCTGCTGCAGCTGCTCGGCTTGTTCGGCCTTGTCGGCATCGGCCGCATCTACCTGGGCTACACGGGACTGGGCATCGCGCAGCTACTCGTCGGACTCGTCACGTGTGGGATCGGCGCCGTCGTCTGGGGGATCGTCGACGCGATCCTGATCCTCACCGACAAGGTGCGCGACCCGCAGGGGCGGCCCTTGCGCGATGGCACGTAGCGTTCTTTCGATCAGGACGGGCGCCCTTTCGATCGGTACGGGTGCCCTCGCGGTCGGCGCCCTGGCCTACGTGGGTGTGGTCGACCCGCATGTACCGGGTTCACTGTTCCCGCCCTGTCCGTTCCGTCTGCTGACCGGTTGGAACTGCCCGGCCTGCGGCGGTCTGCGGATGACCCACGACTTGCTGCACGGCGACCTCGGCGCCGCCGTCGTCGACAATGTCTTCCTGCTGGTGGGTCTGCCGGTGCTCGCCATCTGGGTGTTGTGGCGGATCAGGCGGGGGGAGCGAGCCTTCACGGTGCCCTCGGTTGCCGTGATCGTGATCGCGGCCGTCGTCTGGGGCGTGGTGCGCAATCTGCCCGGCTTCCCGCTGGTCCCCACATTAATCAGTCAGTAGCGATCCGCGCGCGCTGATACAATCGCAACTGCAATTCATCGGGCCGATGCAGTCCCTGGACAACACACGTCAGACTGCGGCAAGCCACAATTCAGCACCAGCCTTCCCGCCGCATGACCGACCGCGGAGGAGCCTGGAATGCTGTTCTCAGCACTTCCCGAAGCGCAGGGTCTCTACGACCCCCGGAACGAGTCCGATTCGTGCGGCGTTGCGATGGTCGCCGATATTCAGGGCCGCCGATCGCATCAGATCGTCGCTGACGGTCTGACCGCGCTGGAGCACCTTGAACACCGCGGCGCCGCAGGCGCCGAGCCGAACAGCGGTGACGGTGCGGGCATTCTGCTGCAGCTGCCGGTCGAATTGCTCAGGGAAGTCGTCGAATTCGATCTGCCCGCGCCGACGGCCAACGGCTGCAGCACGTTTGCGGCCGGCATCTGCTTCCTGCCCCAGGATCCGGTCGCCCGGGTGGCGGCCGTGGACCGGGTGCAGGCCATCGCCGACGAGGAAGGTCTGCAGGTTCTCGGCTGGCGTGCGGTGCCAGTCGATCCGAGCGGCGCCGAGGTCGGTGCGACAGCGCTGGGTTGCATGCCCCACATGTCGATGTTGTTCGTCGCCGCGCCCGAGCGAAATGGCAGCCGTCCCGGCGGAATCGACCTCGATCGCCTGGTCTACCCGGTACGCAAGCGTGCCGAGCAGGGCGACGTCTACTTCCCGTCGCTGTCCAGTCGCACACTGGCCTACAAGGGCATGCTCACCACGATGCAGCTGCCGAAGTACTTCGCCGACCTGCGTGACGAACGCTGCATGAGCGCGATCGCCATCGTGCACAGTCGCTTCTCCACCAACACCTTCCCGTCGTGGCCGCTGGCGCATCCGTTCCGCTTCGTGGCCCACAACGGCGAGATCAACACCGTGCGCGGCAACCGCAACCGCATGCACGCCCGCGAAGCCATGCTCGCCAGCGCCAAGATCCCGGGTGACCTGAGCCGGCTGTCGCCGATCTGCACGCCCGACGCCTCGGACTCGGCATCCTTCGACCAGGTGCTCGAACTGCTCCACCTCGGCGGCCGCAGCCTGCCGCACGCCGTGATGATGATGATCCCCGAGGCGTGGGAGAACAACTCCACCCTCGACCCGGCCCGCCGGGCCTTCTGCCAGTACCACGCCTCGCTCATGGAGCCGTGGGACGGCCCGGCCTGCGTGACGTTCACCGACGGAACCGTCGTCGGAGCGGTGTTGGACCGCAACGGATTACGGCCCGGCCGGTGGTGGCGGACCATCGACGACCGGGTCATCCTCGCCAGCGAGAGCGGTGTGCTGGACATCCCGCCGGGCGAAGTCGTCGCCAAGGGGCGGCTCGAGCCAGGCAAGATGTTCCTGATCGACACCGCCGCCGGTCGCATCATCTCGGACGACGAGATCAAGGGTCAGCTGGCCGCCGAGCACCCGTACGGCGAATGGCTGCATGCCGGATTGCTCGACATCGCGACCCTGCCCGCCCGCACTCGCGTCTCGCCCAATCACGAATCGGTGGTCCGCCGTCAGATCGCCTTCGGTTACACCGAAGAAGACCTGCGGATCATGCTCACGCCGATGGCAGCGTCCGGACAGGAGCCGCTCGGATCGATGGGCACCGACACCCCGGTGGCCGTTCTTTCGCAGCGCCCCAAGCTGATCTACGACTACTTCGTCGAACTGTTCGCCCAGGTGACGAACCCGCCATTGGACGCCATCCGGGAGGAGATCGTCACCTCGCTGGCCCGCGTCATGGGCCCCGAGCAGAATCTGCTGGAGCCCACCGCGGCCTCCTGCCGCCAGATCCTCGTGCACTGGCCGGTTCTGGACAACGACGAGCTGAACCGGATCGTCCATATCAACGACGACGGCGAGCAGCCCGGTCTGAAGACCGCGGTCCTCAAGGCGCTCTACGAGGTCGAGCGGGGTGGGGAAGGACTGGCCGAGGCCATCGAGGAACTGCGTCACCGCGCGACCGAGGCGATCGCCAAAGGCGCACGCACACTAGTGATCTCCGACCGCGATTCCGACCACACCCGGGCGCCGATCCCGTCGCTGCTGGCCGTCGCCGCAGTCCATCATCACCTGGTGCGGACCAAGCAGCGCACCATGGTGGCGCTGGTTGTGGAGAGCGGTGACGCCCGCGAGGTCCACCATATCGCGCTGCTGATCGGCTACGGCGCGGCCGCGGTCAACCCGTACCTGGCCTTCGAGTCGATCGAGGATCTCATCCGCGAAGGTGAGCTCACCGGGATCGACGCCGGCGCGGCAGTCCGCAACTACCTCAAGGCGCTCGGTAAGGGCGTCATGAAGGTGATGAGCAAGATGGGCATCTCGACCGTCGGGTCCTACACGGCGGCACAGGCTTTCGAGGCCGTCGGGCTGAGCACGGACGTGGTCGACGAGTATCTCACCGGGACGGTCAGCCAGCTCGGCGGTGTCGGACTCGACGTGCTCGCCGAGGAGGTCAAACAGCGGCACCGCCGCGCCTACCCGGAGAACCCGACCGAGCGGGTGCACCGCCGGCTGGAGGTCGGCGGCGAGTACCAGTTCCGTCGTGAGGGCGAGCTACATCTGTTCACCCCGGAAACCGTCTTCCTGCTTCAACATTCGACCCGGACCGGGCGCAACGAGGTGTTCGCCAAGTACTCCGACGAGGTCAACCGACTCTCCCAGGAGGGCGGGACGCTGCGCGGGCTGTTCTCCTTCAAGAAGGGCCTGCGCGCGCCCATCCCGCTGCACGAGGTGGAGTCCGTCGACGCCATCTGCAGCCGGTTCAACACCGGCGCCATGAGTTATGGCTCGATCTCCCAGGAAGCCCACGAGACCATGGCGATCGCCATGAACAACATCGGCGGGCGGTCCAACAGCGGCGAGGGTGGCGAGGACGAGGACCGGCTCTACGATCCGCGCCGGCGCAGCGCCGTCAAACAGGTCGCCTCGGGCCGGTTCGGCGTCACCAGTGACTATCTGGTGAATGCGACCGACATCCAGATCAAGATGGCGCAGGGAGCCAAGCCCGGCGAGGGCGGTCAGCTGCCCGGGTTCAAGGTGTATCCCAACATCGCCAAGACCCGGCACTCCACGCCGGGCGTCGGCCTGATCTCGCCACCGCCGCACCACGACATCTACTCGATCGAGGATCTGGCCCAGCTGATCCACGACCTCAAGAACGCCAACTCCGAGGCCAGGATTCACGTCAAGCTGGTCAGCTCGGTCGGCGTCGGCACGGTGGCGGCGGGCGTATCGAAGGCGCACGCCGATGTCGTGCTGATCTCCGGATACGACGGCGGCACCGGCGCGGCGCCGCTCACGAGCCTCAAGCATGCCGGGGCACCGTGGGAGATCGGCCTTGCCGACACCCAGCAGACGTTGGTACTCAACGGTCTTCGGGACCGCATCACGGTCCAGTGCGACGGCGGGCTGCGCACCGCCCGCGACGTCATGGTCGCCGCTCTGCTCGGCGCCGAGGAGTTCGGCTTCTCGACGGCCCCGCTGATCGTGGCGGGCTGCATCATGATGCGGGTCTGTCACCTCGACACCTGCCCCGTCGGTGTGGCCACCCAAAACCCGGAATTGCGAGCACGTTTCAACGGCAAGCCGGAATTCGTCGAGAACTTCTTCCGCTTCATCGCCGAGGACGTCCGCACAATGCTGGCCGAGCTGGGCTTCCGGAGCATCGACGAGGCGGTCGGTCACGCCGAACTGCTCGACACCGCTGACGGTGTGGCGCACTGGAAGGCCAAGGGGCTGGACCTGAGCCCGATCTTCGCCGTGCCCACCGATGCCCACGGTGGTCCGCTGCCCCAGCGGCGTCGCCTGCGCGATCAGGAGCACGGTCTCGAGCACGCCCTGGACCAGACCCTGATGGCACTGGCCGAAGGAGCCCTGGAGGACGCCCACGCGGTGCGGCTGGAATTGCCGGTGCGCAACGTCAACCGCACCGTCGGCACGCTGCTCGGTTCGGAGGTCACCCGACGCTACGGCGCCGCGGGCCTGCCCGACGACACCATCCACATCACGCTTACCGGCTCGGCCGGGCAATCCATCGGGGCGTTCTTGCCGCCGGGTATCACCCTCGACCTCATCGGCGACGCCAACGACTATGTGGGCAAGGGCCTTTCCGGGGGCCGGGTGATCGTGCGCCCGCCGGACGACGTCCTGTTCCTGCCCGAGGACAACGTGATCGCCGGCAACACCCTGCTCTACGGGGCGACGTCGGGCGAGGTGTTCCTGCGCGGCCGGGTCGGGGAGCGGTTCGCCGCCCGCAACTCCGGGGCGCTGGCGGTGACCGAAGGTGTCGGTGACCACGCCTGTGAATACATGACCGGTGGGCGCGTCGTCGTGCTCGGCCGCACCGGACGCAACATGGCCGCGGGGATGTCCGGCGGTATCGCCTATGTGCTGGGCCTGAATCCGGCGAAGGTCAACACGGCGATGGTCGAGCTGCAGAGCCTGGATCCCGACGATCTGGAGTGGCTGCACGACGTGGTGGCCCGCCATGTCCATCACACCGGCAGCACGCTGGCCAAGTCGGTGCTGTCGGACTGGCCAAGGCGCAGCGCTCAATTCACCAAGATCATGCCCACCGACTACCAGAAGGTGCTCGAAGCCACCCGGATGGCCAAGGCCGAGGGGCGTGACGTGGACACCGCGATCATGGAGGCGACCCGTGGCTGATCCCACCGGATTTCTGAAGGTTCCCAAGATCGAGGCCGCCAAGCGGACCGTCGACGAGCGGGTGGGCGACTGGCGCGAGGTCTACGAACGTCAAGACCCCAAGGACCGCGCGGGCGAGGTGTCACAGCAGGCCCGTCGCTGCATGGACTGCGGAATCCCGTTCTGCCACTCCGGAACTGCCGGCTGCCCGCTGGGCAACCTGATCCCGGAGTGGAACGACCTGGTCCGCCGGGGTCGCTGGGACGCCGCCAGTGAACGCCTGCACGCCACCAACAACTTCCCGGAATTCACCGGACGGCTCTGTCCCGCACCGTGCGAGGCGGCCTGCGTGCTGTCCATCGCCGAGGAGGACACCGGCGGCAGCGTCACGATCAAACGCATCGAGAACACGATCGTCGACCAGGCCTGGCGGATGGGCATCGTCGAGGCGCAGCCCGCGGCCATCGGCACCGGGAAGAGCGTCGCCGTTGTCGGTTCGGGGCCCGCGGGGTTGGCCGCCGCGCAGCAGCTGACCCGCGCCGGGCATCACGTCACCGTCTACGAACGCGACGACCGGCTCGGCGGCTTGCTGAGGTACGGCATCCCCGAGTACAAGCTCGAGAAGGCCACGCTCAACCAGCGGCTGGCCCAGATGCGTGCCGAGGGAACGCGTTTCGTCACCGAGTGCGAGGTCGGGGTGGACGTCTCGGTCGAGGAGCTCCGCAACCGCTTCGACGCGGTGGTGCTCGCGGTCGGTGCGCTGCGCGGCCGGGACAACGACGTCGAGGGCCGTCATCTCAACGGCGTTCACCTGGCGATGGAGCACCTCGTTCCGGCCAACCACGAGTGCGAGGGCGACGGCCCCTCGGAGATCTCGGCCAAGGGCAAGCATGTGGTGATCATCGGCGGCGGCGACACCGGCGCCGACTGCCTGGGCACCGCGCACCGCCAAGGTGCGGCATCGGTGACTCAGCTGGACTACAACCCGCAGCCGCCGGACGTCCGCGATGAGGATCTTTCCCCTTGGCCCACTTGGCCATTGGTGCTCCGTAGCTCGCCCGCGCACGCCGAGGGTGGCACCGTTCACTACCAGGTGGCCGTGCAGCGCTTCGTCGGTGACGACGACGGCAATCTGCGCGCGATGCAGATCGCCGAGGTGAAGGTCGAACGCGTCGACGGTCGCCGGGTCATCACGCCGGTCGGTGAATCGCTGGAAATCCCTTGCGATCTGGCATTGCTGGCGATCGGCTTCGAGGGTGTCGAGCACATGACGCTGCTCGACGATCTCGGTATCACGCTGACCCCACGCGGGGTGATCGGCTGCGGATCGGACTGGCAGACCGACGCTCCCGGTGTCTTCGTCTGCGGGGACGCCCACCGGGGCGCCTCGCTGGTGGTGTGGGCGATCGCGGAGGGCCGTGCCGCCGCGCACGCGGTGGACGCGTTTCTCATGGGGGAGTCGGATCTCCCGGAGCCGGTACGGCCGCACCAATTGCCATTGGCCGTCGTCTGAGTGAATAGCCTGCCACCGCGATCTGTATCGGTCGAGATGCCCGTGAGCCGCGACTATGCTGAGTCATCGTGACTAGACGCGGCAAGATTGTCTGTACCCTCGGCCCGGCCACCAGCACCGACGAATCGGTCAGGGCCCTCGTCGACGCCGGCATGGATGTCGCCCGCCTGAACTTCAGCCACGGTGACTATGCCGACCACGAGGCCGCCTACAAACGTGTCCGGACGGCGTCCGACGTGACTGGCCGTGCCGTCGGCATCCTCGCCGACCTGCAGGGACCCAAGATCCGCCTGGGACGCTTCGCGGACGGCCCGACCTATTGGGCCAACGGCGAAACAGTGCGCATCACCGTCGAGGAGTGCGAAGGCACCCACGACCGGGTCTCGACCACCTACAAGCAGCTCGCCAAGGACGCCCAGGCCGGCGATCGGCTGCTGGTCGACGACGGCAAAGTGGCGCTGGTCGTCGAGCACATCGACGGTGACGACGTGGTGTGCATGGTCACCGAGGGCGGTCCGGTCAGCAACAACAAGGGCCTATCGCTACCCGGGATGAACGTGTCGGTGCCCGCGCTCTCGGAGAAGGACATCGAGGACTTGGAGTTCGCGCTGCGCCTCGGTGTGGACCTGGTGGCGTTGTCGTTCGTCCGCTCGCCGGCCGATGCCGAACTGGTGCACGAGGTGATGGACCGGGTCGGCCGCCGGGTTCCGGTGATCGCGAAGCTGGAGAAGCCCGAGGCGATCGACAACCTCGAGGCCATCGTCCTGGCCTTCGACGCCGTCATGGTGGCGCGTGGTGACCTCGGCGTCGAACTGCCGCTCGAAGAGGTCCCGCTGGTCCAGAAGCGGGCCATTCAGATGGCCCGCGAGAACGCCAAGCCGGTGATCGTGGCCACCCAGATGCTCGAGTCGATGATCGAGAACTCCCGGCCCACCCGGGCCGAGGCCTCCGACGTCGCCAACGCCGTGCTCGACGGCGCCGACGCCGTGATGCTCTCCGGGGAGACCTCGGTCGGCAAGTTCCCGCTGGAGGCCGTCCGGACGATGGCGCGGATCATCGGCGCGGTCGAGGAGAACTCGACGGCCGCCCCGCCGCTGACCCACGTGCCCCGCACCAAACGGGGTGTCATCTCGTACGCCGCCCGCGATATCGGCGAGCGACTGGACGCCAAGGCGCTGGTCGCGTTCACCCAGTCCGGTGACACCGTCAAACGGCTGGCTCGGCTGCACACCCCGCTGCCGCTTCTGGCGTTCACCGCGCTGCCCGAGGTGCGCAGCCAGCTGGCGCTCACGTGGGGAACCGAGACGTTCATCGTTCCGCACATGAAAGCGACCGACGACATGATCCGGCAGGTCGACCAGTCGCTGCTGGAGCTGGGTCGCTACAAGCGCGGCGACCTCGTGGTCATCGTCGCAGGTGCGCCGCCGGGGACAGTAGGCTCGACCAACCTGATTCATGTGCACCGGATCGGGGAGGACGACCACTAAGGAGACAGACTGTTGGCCAACTCAGATCTCGACGACCTGCTGGCCATTCTCGATCTGTCCCCGCTCGGCGACGACGTGTTCGCCGGGGCCCACCCCCGCAAGAATCCGCCCCGCACCTTCGGCGGACAGCTGATGGCGCAGTCCTTTGTCGCCGCCAGCCGCACCCTGGCCAATGCCATCGCACCGAGCGCGCTGTCGGTGCACTTCATCGCAGGCGGCGATCCGGCGGCCGATATCGAATACCGCGTCGTTCGCTTGCGGGACGAGCGGCGCTTTGCCAACCGGCGGGTCGACGCGATGCAGGGTGACACGCTGCTGGCCACCGCCCTGGTGTCCTACACGTCGGCGGGAAGTGGGCTGGAGCACGGCGTTCCGATGCCCAATCTGCCTGCGCCGGAGACTCTCTCCACGATCGATCAGCTGCTTGTCGGCTACGAGAAAGTGGTGCCCGGGTTCGTCGAAGCGCTGCGGCCGATCGAGTGGCGCTACACCAATGACCCGTCGTGGATCATGCGCGAGAAGGGCGGCACGCTCACCGGCAATCAGGTGTGGTTGAAGGCCGACGGCGTGATGCCCGATGACCCGACGCTGCACACGGCGGCGATGATCTACTCGTCGGACACCACGGTGCTGGATTCGATCATCACCACCCATGGGCTGTCCTGGGGCTGGGACCGCATCTTCGCGGTGACCGTCAATCATTCGGTGTGGTTTCACCGGCAGGTCGACTTCTCGGAGTGGGTGTTGTACTCGACCAACTCGCCGGTCGCCGCGGAGTCGCGCGGGCTGGGAACCGGTCATTTCTTCAGCCCGGTCGGAGACGTCGTGGCCACCGTCGTGCAGGAAGGAATCGTCAAGCACTTCCCGGGAAATGCCTGATGGCGGGCGTATCGTTTTTCTGGTGACCGATCCACCGGTCCAGGTGGCGCTGCGCCTGCGCGCCAGGGAACGGGTTGTCGTCCATGTCGACACCCTGGCCGCCCGCTGGGTTGGTGCCCTGGGATTGCTGATCGCGGCCAGCTGGCTCGCTGTCGGGCGGACGCCCTGGTCACTGACCGTCCTCGCCGCCGTCGCGCTGATCGCCAGGGGCATCTTCCTGGGCAGGCCGGTGACCGCCGCCCACGCCATCGCCGCGGGCGTAGCCGTCCTCGCCGGATTCGCCGCCCACCTGCTGGCTCTCGACCTGACCGGCGGCGTTCTGATCGCCTCCTCGGGGCTGCTGCTGATGTGGCCGACGACGGCACGGCCCGAGCCGGGACAGCTACCGCGGGTATGGGCGCTGGTCAAGGCGACAAGTCGCGACCCGGTGGCGCCGTTCGCCATGCAGCTACTGAAGAGCTATTTCTTCAGTGCAGACGGCACCGCGGCGATCGCCTACCGCACCCGGCTGGGCTATGCCGTGGTCAGCGGTGACCCCATCGGTGCCGAGGACCGCTTCACCGAACTCGTCGCTGACTTCACCGAGATGTGCCATGCCCGCGGCTGGCGGGTGGTCGTCCTGGGCTGTAGCGAGCGGAGGCTCGGATTGTGGCGCGATCTGCGACCGATCCCCATCGGCCGCGACGTGGTGATCGACCTGCCGGCATTCGACATGGTCGGTCGCCGGTTTCGGAACCTGCGTCAGGCGGTGCAGCGGACCCACAACGCAGGCATCACCACCGAGATCGTCGCCGAGCAAGAGCTGGACGACGACCAGTTGGCCGAGCTTGCCGATGTGCTGCTGTCGTCGGCCAAGGGGGCGCATACCGAGCGCGGGTTCTCGATGATCCTGGACGGCACGCTCACCGGTCACTATCCGGGCGTCCTGCTGATCGTCGCGCGCGACAAAACCGGGCGGGTGCAGGGATTCCATCGCTACGCCATGGCAGGCGGCGGCAGCGATATCACCCTCGATGTGCCCTGGCGGCGCCGTGGTGCACCCAACGGGATCGACGAACGGCTATCGGTCGACATGATCGAGGCGATGAAAGATCTTGGCGCGCAGCGACTCTCGCTGGCATTTGCGGCTTTCCCCGAGATCTTCAACGACAAGGAACGCAGTCCGCTGCGCAACGTCTGCTACACCGTGATCCACCTGGGCGATTCGCTGATCGCACTGGAGTCGCTGTATCGGTACCTGCGCAAGTTCCATGCGCTCGGCGATCGCCGGTACGTGCTGCTTCCGCTCAGCCGGGTGCTGCCGCTGCTGGTCGTCCTGTTGTCGCTGGAGTTCCTGCCGCGGCGGCGGCACCTGCCCGTCCCTACGGTGTCGGCGTCAGCGTGACGCTGAACTTGTCCTCGACCGACTGCTTGAATTCATCGGCGCACTGCTGGACCGCTGACTGATCCTGGCCCGCCTTCTGGAGGCAGTCGATGTAGTCGGTGGCGCCGACTTCCTTGAACACACCGACCCACACGGCGATGAACGCCAGGCCGACAATGATCGCAAGGAAGCCGAGGATGATGCCGGCGAGTGCGACGCCGCCGTTGTTGGCCTCGCCGCGCTTGACCCGGCCGCGGCCTGCGAAGCCGATGATGACCGCGACAATGCCGAGAACGATGCCGCCGGCCACCGAAAACGACGACAGCAGCGCCACGATCGCGATGATCAGGGCGGTGATGCCAAGTCCGTTACGCGGGCCGGTGGGTGGCGCTGTGTAGCCCGCATACGGCTGCGGCGGGGCGGGTGGATAGCCGCCCGGATACGGAGCTTGAGGATAGGGGTTCGGATAACCCTGAGGGGGCGGCGGCGGAGTGGGTTGCTGAGGTGCCTGCTCTGGGGGCTCAGTCATGGC
This sequence comes from Mycobacterium sp. BK086, assembly GCA_004362315.1. GTDB lineage: Bacteria > Actinomycetota > Actinomycetes > Mycobacteriales > Mycobacteriaceae > Mycobacterium. Next base: position 122,066 of record SNWL01000003.1, on the reverse strand, counting down.
TTGCACGTTACCCGTCGTTGCCGATCGATAGTCGTGGACAGGCGATGTCGTTGCCAAGTTGATGGGTTGCGATGACCACCGTGCGTCCTTCGGGCAGCAGTCGCCCCTGGAGCAGGGAGTCCAGGATTCGGTGACCGTCGGCGGCATCGAGATGTTCGGTTGGTTCGTCGAGCAGGACGATCGGTGCAGGACACAACAACACCCGAGCCAGGAGCAGTCGGCGGCGCTGGCCCGCCGACACCGCTGCCACGCCACCTGTCAGGATCGTGTCCAGGCCCTCGGGCAGGCCGTCCAGCCAGTCGCCGAGGCCCACCGTCGCCAGGGCACGGCTGAGTTCCTCGTCGTCGCAGTCGCCACGCGCCACCAGTAGGTTGTCCCGGACGGTGGTGCTGAACAGGTGTGCATCCTCGGCGAAATAGCATATGGCGCTGCGTAATTCGGATTCGCTGAGCGCATTGGTCGGGACGCCGTCGACGGTCACTTCGCCGCTGAGTGGGGGGAGTAGACCTGCCAGGGTCATCAGCAATGCGGTCTTGCCCGCACCGCTGCGGCCGGTGATCGCCAGCCGCGCACCGGGTTGCAGGGTCAGCGAGAGTGCTTGGCCGGCCGGGCCGCCCGGGTAGCCGGCGCGCAGGTCGTCGGCCCTTAGCGCTGGAGTCGCCGTGGGCCGGGTGATGGTGACGGCCCGCGGTGTCGCCTCGGCAGGCGTGAGGTCGGCCAGACGTCCCTTGGCGATGCGGCCGCGGGTCAATGCGACGGCGGCGGCGGGCAGATTCATGGTCGCTTCGAACGCGGAGAGCGGCAACAACATCAGCACCGCCAGCGTGGTCGGCGCGGTGTGTGCGGCGATACCGATGCCGACGATGACCGCACCCAGGACGCTGGCTCCGATCGCCAGGGTCGGCACCGCGCCCGCCGCGGCGGCCGGTGCGGCGGCGCGGTCGATCGCGGCTCCCCAATCACGTTGGCGCTGTTCGGCTTGCCTGATCAGGGCGGGCAGCCGGCCTGCCACCCGCAGCTCGGCCGCGTGCTCGAGAGCGGTCACCGCGGCGACGTCGCGATCGGATTGGAGGCGGCGGGCGACCACCTCCTGCGCGCGGACCGCCCGCGCGGCCAGTGCCGGCGCCAGTACGCCCGCGACGAGCAGACACACCGCGAGCACGACGGCCGCGGCAGGGGAGATGACGGCGATGACGGCGGTGGCCGCGACCCCGAGGACAGCCGCGACACCGATCGGAACGAGGGCGCGGACCAGGACATCGGCGCGGGTGTCGACGTCGGTGCCGACCCGTGCCAGCAGGTCACCGCTGTGCAGCCGTGCGGTGACGTCGGCCGGGCCGTGGGCCAGCCGGCGGTAGATCTCGCTGCGGGCGGCGCCGGCCGCCCGTAAGGCAGTGTCGTGCGATGCCAAGCGTTCGCAGTAGCCGAGGATTCCTCGCGAGATGCCCAAGGCGCGTACGGCGACGACCGCCACCGAGAGGTCGAGCACCGGCGGCATCTGCCACGCGCGGGTGATCAGCCACGCCGACACCCCGGCCAGGGCCAGCGCACTGCCCAGCGCCAGCGAGCCGAGTGTGATCGCCAGCAGCAGACGCGCTCGGTCAAACCGCGGCATGATGATCGGCCTCCACCGCGATGACGTGATCGGCGATGTCCACCACACTCGCGCGGTGGGCGACCAGCACGACGGTGGCGCCCTCGGCTGCGCGCCGGCTGATGGCCTGCAGCACAGTGTGTTCCGTTGCCTCATCGAGGTGGGAGGTGGGCTCGTCGAGCAGCAGGACCGGCGCGGCGGAACCCAGCGCTCGGGCCAGGCCCAGTCGCTGTCGCTGACCCAGTGACAGCCCGACCCCGCCGCGGCCCAGCACAGTGTGGATGCCCTGCGGTAACGAGTCGATGACGTCGTCGAAACCAGCTGTGCGGCAGGCGGATTCAGGGTCGTCAAGTGGGCCGAACAGGTCGAGGTTCTCGGCGACGGTGCCCGGGATGATCACTGGTCGCTGCGCCAGCCAGGCCAACTGCCGCCACCAGGCAGCCTGATCCAGGTCGCCGACGTCGACCCCGTCGACGGTGACACGGCCGCCGGCCGGAGTGACCAGCCCGGCGATCGCGAGCAGCGTAGTGGTCTTGCCCGCGCCGTTGGCTCCGGTGAGCACGGTGACCTCACCGGGCAGCAGCCGCCCGGACAAGCCGGCCGGCGAGAGCCCGTCCCGGCCCGCGACGCTCAGCTCGTCGAGCACGATCGTCGCACCCGCGGCCTCGACGGTCCGGCCGCCGACCGGCGGGTCCGGGTGCTGCTCGATCAGCGCGAACGCCTTGTCGGCGGCCGACTTTCCGCTCTGGGCGGCGTGGAACTCGACACCGACCCGGCGTAGCGGCCAGAACACGTCGGGTGCCAGCAGCAGCACGGTCAAGCCGGCTGCCAGGCTCATCTCGCCGAATACCAGCCGCAGCCCGATGCTGACCGCGACCAGCGCCACGCCGAGGGTGGCGATGAGTTCGAGCACCAGGGCGGACAGGAACGCGATGCGCAGGGTTGCCATCGCCGACCGGCGATGCGCCGCACTGAGTTTGGCGATCCGGTCGGCGGGGCCGTCGGCCCGGCCGAGTGCCCGCAGGGTGGGGATGCCCGCGATGAGGTCCATCAGCCGGGCCTGCAGTGTGGTCATCGCGTCCAGCGCCGCCGCCGACCGCTCCTTGGTGGCCAGTCCGATGAGCACCATGAAGATCGGGATCAGGGGCAGTGCGACGAGCACGATCAGCGCCGACTGGAAGTCGTTGACCGCGATGACCACAACGGTGGCGGGGGTGAGAACCGCGGCCAGGAACAAGGCGGGAAGGTAGGCGGTGAAGTACGGTCGCAGACCGTCGAGCCCGCTGGTGATCACTGTCGCGGCATCGTCTCGCCGCGCGGTGCCGGGGGGCGCCGCGGTGACGGCTCGCAGCACCTGGCCGCCGAGATCGGCGATCACCGCACTGGATCCGCGCTGGCCCAACCGGCCCTGCAGCCACTGCACCAGCGCGCGCAGCAGCCACAGTGCGGCCAGCACGATGAGCTCGGTGTGCCAGTGGGCCAGGCTGCGCGTGGCCGGATCGGTGATGACGCCGGCCACCATGCGGCCGAGCACGACGGCGCCGGCGATGGCGCAGCCCGAAATCACCGTTCCGCAGAGCACCGTCGCGATCAGATAGCGGCGCACCGCAGACGAGGCCCGCCACAACGTGTTCAGGACACGTGCCTCAGCGGCAGGCCGACTGACTTCGGGATCGACTCGGCGAAGATCCGCTTACGGAAGATCCAATACGTCCAGCCCTGGTAGATCAGGACGATGGGGGTGAATATCAGCGCGGCCCATGTCATCACCTTCAAGGTGTACGGGCTCGATGAACCGTTGAACACGGTCAGGTCGTAGGCCGGGTCGATGGTCGACGGCACGAGGTTGGGGTACAACGACCCGAACAGCAGGGTGACCACCGCGGCGACGACGATCGTCGTTGCCAGGAATGCCCAGCCTTCGCGGATGCCCCAGGCGGCCGCGACGGCGGCCAGCTGTGCCACCACAGCCACCACGAGAACGGCCCACGTCCAAGGCTTTCCGTGGGCCAGTTGGGTCCACAAGCCGAACGCCGCAACCAGGACCGTCGCGGGCACACTGAGCGTGCGTGCCAACCCGACCGCGTCGGTGCGCACCGCACCGCCGGACTTCAACGCGAGGAACACCGCGCCGTGGAACAGGAACAGCGCGCAGGTGGCCAGCCCGCCCAGCAGTGTGTAGGGATTCAGCACATCGGTGATCGACAGCCCGACGACGTTCTTGTCCGGGCCGACCGGCAGACCGTTGACCAGGATCGCGAACGCCACACCCCACAGGATCGCAGGCAACCAGGATCCGATCGCGATGCCGATATCGCACCACCGGCGCCATTTCGGGTCGTCGATCTTGCCCCGCCATTCGATGGCCACGATGCGCGCGATCATCGACAGCAGGATCACCAGCAGCGGCAGGTACAGCGTCGAGAACACCGTCGCATACCAGTGCGGGAACGCCGCGAACATCGCGCCGCCCGCCGTGATCAACCACACCTCGTTGCCATCCCATACCGGCCCAATGGTGTTGAGCACCGCTCGGCGGTGCGACTCGGCATCACCCTTGCCGATCCGGCCAAGCCACGCCATCACCATGCCGACGCCGAAGTCGAAACCTTCCAGTACGAAGAAGCCGAGGAAGAGCACCGCTACGATGATGAACCAAAACTGTTGCAGTCCCATGATGTAACTCCTCTCCGGCTCAGTACGCGAACGACAGAGGCGCGACTTCGTCGTCGCCTGGTGGGGTGGGCGGTGCGGGCTCGGCGTCGTGCTCCAGCGGCCCGGTCGTGACGTAGCGGCGCAGCAGATAGAACCAGATCACCGCGAGCACCGCGTACAGCAGGGTGAACGAGATCAGCGACACCCACACCACACCCGGTCCGTGCAGGGACACGCCCTGCCGGACGGTGAGCCGAACCAGTTGATCCCCATCGGGATTGGGGGCGACCACCCATGGCTGGCGGCCCATCTCGGTGAAGACCCACCCGGAAATCGTCGCCAGGAAAGGTGTGGGGATCGTCCACAGCGCGAACCGCGAATACCATCGGCTACCCGGCACCCGGCCCCGGCGAGTCAGCCACAGCGTGGTCAGTGCGAACAGCAGCGGTATCGCCATCAGGCCGATCATCGCGCGGAACGCCCAGTAGGTGACGAACAGGTTGGGCACGTACCACTCCGGGCCGAATTTCTGTTCATATTGCTGCTGAAGGTCTTTGGTGCCCTCGAGCGTGACACCGGTGAATTTGCCCTCGGCCAGGAATGGCAGCACGTAGGGCACTTCGATGACGCGGGTGATGCTGTCGCAGTTGTTGTGTGTGCCGACAGTCAGAAGCGACAACTTGGGGTCGGTTTCGGTGTGGCACAGCGATTCCGCGGCCGCCATCTTCATCGGCTGCTGGTGGAACATCAGCTTGCCCTGGACATCTCCGGTGAAGAACAGGCCGACGCAGGCAACCAGGGCGACCAGTGAGCCGAGGATCGCGCCGGGCCGGTACAACGCCACGGCATCAGGGCCGCCTTTCGAACGGACCATCCACCACGCGCACACCGCCGCCACGAACGTCGCCGCGACGAGGAACGCCGACGTCACGGCATGCCAGAATGCCGCCACCCCGGTGTTGTTGGTGAACAACTCGGCAATGCTCTCCAATTCGGCGCGACGCGTCTCCGGGTTGTAGCGGGTGCCGACCGGGTGCTGCATGAACGAATTCGCCGTGATGATGAAGAACGCCGACAGGTTCACCGCGATCGCCACCAGCCAGATCGAGGTCAGATGCAGCCACCGCGGCAGGCGGGTCCAGCCGAAGATCCACAGCCCGATGAACGTCGACTCCAGGAAGAAGGCGACCAGCCCTTCGAGCGCCAGTGGTGCGCCGAACACGTCGCCGACGAACCGGGAGTACTCGCTCCAGTTCATCCCGAACTGGAATTCCTGGACGATGCCGGTGGCGACGCCGATAGCGAAGTTGATCAGGAAGATCTTCCCGAAGAACTTCGTCATCCGATACCAGGCCGGATTGTCGGTCACCACCCAGATCGTCTGCATGACGGCGATCAGCGGTGCCAGCCCGATCGTCAGCGGGACGAAGATGAAGTGGTAGACGGTCGTGATTCCGAACTGCCATCGGGACACGTCAAGAGCACTCATGGCTGAAGTCTCCAAGCAACGCGAAAGGCGCGGATCGCCTATCTACGACAGAGTGTAGTAGGAATCCGCGCCGTTCGCGCTAGGGGCTTTAGGCCCCAGATTGAAGGTTCTGAGACGCCTTGCGGACCCCGAAGGAGGCCACGACCTCGAAGATGCCGATCACGACCAGCCAGACGCCCACCACGAGGGTCAGGGTCGCCAGCGACTCGAACGGCGACGCCAGCACCACGATGCCGGCGAGGAGGCTGATGGCCCCGACGAAGATCTCCCAGCCGCGGCCGGGGGTGTCGGGATCGCTGATCGCCGAGACCGCGGTGGCCATGCCGCGGAAGATGAAGCCGATACCGATCCAGATCGCCAGCAGCAGAATCGAGTTCTGCAGACTGCGGAAGCACATCACCGCCAGAATCACCGCGGCGGCGCCGCTGATGAAGAGCAGGACTCGTCCGCCGGCCGAGACGTGCAATGTGAACGCGTGGAACACCTGCGAGATACCGGTGACGAGGAGGTAGGCGCCGAAGAAGATCGCCGCAACAAGGATGGTCTTGGCGGGCCAGGCCAGTACCAAAACGCCGAGCACGAGTGACAGAACGCCCGACAGCAGGACCGACTTCCACAGGTGAGGCAGAAGCGGCGGGGCAGAGGTAGTTGTCATGGCACAAAGTGTTTCACAGCGCCCTCGCCGCGAGGGGCATTGAACAGTTCGCACCTGTGGTTCTGCTGCCGGATGGTTACACCTCTACTACTGTTCCGTTACCGGCAGTACAAAACCTGAACCACGCCATTAGTTTCGGGCAGGACAGCCCGGATGCAGTCGAGGAGAAAGAGGCAACCGTGCAGAACTGGCTTCGGATCGCTGGAGTGGTAGCCGTGACAGGCGCTCTGGCGTTGTCCGGCTGTAGCAGCAAGAACGAATCAAGCTCGGGCCCGTCGACCGCGACCACCGCCGCCAAGGCGCAGAAGGTCGACGAGATCGCGGCGACCGTCCCCGACGACATCAAGAAGTCGGGCAAGCTGGTCGTCGGGGTCAACATCCCTTACGCGCCAAACGAATACAAGGACGAGAGCGGCAAGATCGTCGGCTTCGACGTCGACCTGATGAACGCCATCGCCTCCACACTCGGCTTGACTGCCGACTTCCGAGAGGCCGATTTCGCGAAGATCATCCCGTCGATCCAGCAGGGCACCTTCAACGTCGGCATGTCGTCGTTCACCGACACCAAGGAGCGCCAGCAGTCGGTCGATTTCGTCGACTACTTCTCGGCAGGCATCCTGTGGGCGCAGCGGCCCGGCTCGCCGATCGACCCGAACAACGCGTGCGGCAAGAAGGTGGCCGTACAGGCGACCACCACCGAGGAAACCGATGAGCTGCCCGGTAAGAGCAAGGCGTGCACCGACGCCGGCAAGCCGGCCATCGAGATCCTGAAGTTCGACGGTCAGGACGCGGCCACCAACGCGGTGGTGCTCGGTCAGGCGGACGCCATGTCGGCCGACTCGCCGGTGACCGCGTACGCCATCAAGCAGAGCAACGGCAAGCTGGAGGCCGCCGGCGAGATCTTCGACTCGGCTCCCTACGGTTGGCCGGTCGCCAAGGGTTCGCCGCTGGCGCAGTCGCTGCAGAAGGCGCTTCAGCACCTCATCGACACCGGTGACTACAAGACCATCGCCAGCAACTGGGGCGTCGAGGCCGGGATGGTCACCAAGCCGGTCATCAACGGGGGGACCAGCTAAGCGCTATGGCTGTCGACGAGTCGGCCCCACCTGCCATCAACGCGGTCCCACTTCGTCATCCCTGGCGGTGGGTGGGGGCGGCCGTCATCATCGTCCTGGTCGGGCTGTTCCTCTATGGCGCGGCGACCAACCCGGCATACGGGTGGTCGACGTACGGGGAATACCTGTTCAACGATCGCATTCTGCTCGGCGTGTTCAACACGCTGCAGCTGACCGTCTACGCGATGGTGCTCGGCATCGTGCTCGGTGTGGTGATGTCCGTGATGCGGCTGTCGCCGAATCCGGTATTCCGTTCGGTGGCATGGGTTTTCCTGTGGATCTTTCGCGGCACCCCGGTGTACGTGCAGCTCGTGTTCTGGGGCCTGATCCCGACGATCTATCAGAACATCCAGCTCGGGGTGCCGTTCGGACCGTCGTTCTTCCACCTCGATCTGCAGGATCTGTCGATCCCGTTCCTGCTCGCGGTCATCGGCCTCGGCCTGAACGAGGCCGCCTACATGGCCGAGATCATCCGGGCCGGAATCACGTCGGTTCCCGAGGGGCAGTCCGAGGCGTCGACCGCACTGGGCATGTCGTGGGGAATGACGATGCGCCGCACCGTGCTTCCGCAGGCGATGCGGGTCATCATCCCGCCGACCGGCAACGAGGTCATCAGCATGCTGAAGACCACGTCGCTGGTGACTGCCGTGCCGTACTCGTATGACCTGTACAGCATCGCCTCGAGGGAGATCGCGGCACGGATCTTCGAGCCGGTCCCGCTGCTGCTGGTCGCGGCGACCTGGTACCTGGTGGTCACCAGCGTGCTGATGGTGGGGCAGTACTACCTGGAGAAGTACTTCTCCCGCGGCATCTCTCGCCGGCTGACCTCCAAACAGCTCGAGGCGCTGGCCAAGGCGCAGACCGGTACGGAGGCTGGACACGTATGACAGGTGAACCCATGGTGCGCGCCGAACGGGTGTGCAAGGACTTCGGTGCGCTGTCGGTGTTGAAGGGCGTGACGCTGTCGGTGGATCCGGGCAAGGTGCTTGTGCTGGTCGGCCCGTCGGGCTCGGGTAAGTCGACCTTCCTGCGGTGCATCAATCACCTCGAAACAGTCAGTGCCGGAAGGCTTTACGTCGACGGTGAGCTGGTCGGCTATCGCGAGCGCAGCGGCAAGTTGTACGAGATGGCTCCACGGGAGGCGGCCAAACAGCGCCGCGACATCGGGATGGTGTTCCAGCACTTCAACCTGTTCCCACACCGGACCGCGCTGGCCAACGTCATCGAATCGCCGGTGCACGTCAAGCGCGTGAAGAAGGCCGCCGCCACCGAGCGCGCACGTGAACTGCTGGCGCAGGTGGGCCTGTCGGACAAGGCCGACGCGTACCCGGCTCAGCTGTCCGGCGGTCAACAGCAGCGGGTGGCCATCGCCCGCGCGCTGGCGATGGACCCCAAGCTGATGTTGTTCGACGAGCCCACCTCGGCGCTGGATCCCGAACTGGTCGGCGAGGTGCTGGGCGTGATGAAAAAGCTGGCGAGCCAGGGCATGACGATGATCGTGGTCACCCACGAGATGGGCTTCGCGCGCGAGGTCGCCGACGAACTGGTGTTCATGGACGGCGGGGTGATCGTCGAAAGCGGTCCGCCCCGCGAGGTTCTGAGTAACCCCCAGCAGGACCGCACCAAGGCCTTTCTGTCGAAAGTCATGTAGCTCAGCGTGCAGGTCAGCGCGGACCCCACGACGCCGCTGTGGCGAGCGGCGCAGGTGTTCCGATTGCTCAGCTACGTCTACGCCGGCTATTTCCAGATCACCCGGATCGGTGAACTGGAACGACCGGCATTGGGCTGGGTGTTCTTCGGGGTGCTCAGCGCGTGGACGCTGGCCTGTGCGGCGGCCTATCTGCAGGGCTTCGGCCGGCGGGTTGGCTGGGTGGTCGCCGAGGTTGTGATCGTGGTGGCGCTGATGCTGTCCACCGAGCTGGTGGCCTCCGATCAGTGGGTCGCCGAGAACCAGTCGCTGGCGACGACGTTGTGGGCGACCAATGCGACGATCTCGGCAGCGATCCTGCGCGGTCCGGTCGCCGGCATGCTGGCCGGCCTGGCTGTGATGGCGGCCGCGGCGGCGATGAAGGGCCAGGTCAATCTCGACGTCGGCCGGAATGCCTCGATCGTCATCGAACTGGCGGTGGGGCTGGCAGTCGGGATGGCCGCGCAGACCGCGCGCCGCGCGCACGCCGAACTCGAACGCGCGGTGCGTCTTTCGGCTGCGCTGGAGGAACGGGAGAGGCTTTCCCGTCAGGTGCACGACGGTGTGGTCCAGGTGCTGGCGTTGATGGCCAAGAAGGGCCCCGAATGGGGCGGTGAGGCGAGCCAACTCGGTGCGCTGGCCGGTGAGCAGGAGCGCGCGCTTAGGCGCTTGATCTCCAGCGCCGGTCCCGAAGAGAGTTCGGGTGCCGTCGACGTGCGAATGCTGTTGTCGCGGCGGGAAACCGATCGGGTGTCGCTGAGCCTGCCGCCCACAGCGGTACTCCTGGACTCGGCGGTGGCCGCCGAATTGGACGCCGCGGTGGGCAATGCGCTGGACAACGTCGTTGCCCATGCCGGTCCGCGCGCCAGTGCCTTCGTTTTCCTCGAGGATGTCGGCGACGTCGTCACGGTCAGCGTCCGTGACGACGGCGTTGGCATCCCGGCTGGCCGGCTCGAGCAGGCCGTCGCCGACGGCAGGGTGGGGATCTCGAAATCTATTGTGGGACGACTGAACTCGCTGGGCGGTACGGCGTCGTTGTCGTCCGACTCCTGCGGAACGGAGTGGGAGCTGAGCGTGCCGAGGTGCAGCGGTGGTGGCTGAAGCGATCACGGTGATGGTCGTCGACGACCACCCGATCTGGCGCGACGCGGTGGCCCGCGATCTCGCCGACGACGGCTTCGACGTCGTCGCGACGGCCGACGGGGTGGCCTCCGCGCGGCGACGTGCCGCGGTGGTGCACCCGGCGGTCGTGCTGATGGACATGCGTCTTGGCGACGGTGACGGCGCGCAGGCCACCGCCGGGGTGCTGGAGGTTTCGCCGTCCTCGCGGGTCCTGGTGCTTTCGGCCTCCGGTGAGCGCGACGACGTGCTCGAGGCGGTCAAGGCCGGCGCCATCGGATATCTGGTCAAGAGCGCGTCGAGGGCCGAACTCGCCGAGGCGGTGCGGGCCACCGCGGCCGGTCGGGCGGTGTTCACCCCGGGACTGGCCGGCCTGGTGCTGGGGGAGTACCGCCGGATGGCGAAGAGTCCGCAGGGACCTGCCGCGAGCCTGACCGAGCGGGAGACCGAGATACTGCGGTATGTGGCAAAAGGACTGACCGCCAAGCAGATTGCGGCCAAGCTATCGCTGAGTCACCGCACGGTGGAGAACCACGTGCAGGCGACCTTCGGGAAACTGCAGGTCGCCAATCGGGTCGAGCTGGCCCGCTACGCGATCGAACACGGGCTCGACGAAGAGTAGGGACCGGGTAGTACTACTCATCCGGTTCGGGCGCCGCGCCGCGAGCATGGGTTCATGAACGATCCGCAGCGTGCTGTTCTGGCCCGGCTGTCCCAGGAGTTCGCCGCCATGTCGGCGCAGATGGCCCGGGTGTCGGCAACCCTGAACGAACTGAATCTCGGGGCGGCGCAGGTGCAGCCCATGCCCTATTGGTCGCCCCCTCCGCCGCCGGTCTATCACCAGCCGCCTGCGGCGCCGGTGTATACGCCGCCCGTGGCGCCGCCAGTTCCCAAGCCGGACCCGGACCGGGGCTGGATCGGCAAGGCACTGGCGGTGGCCGGTGTCGGCGTCACCCTGATCGGCGTGGTGCTGCTGCTGGTACTCGCCGCGCAGGCCGGTCTGCTGCGGCCCGAGCTGCGGGTGGCTGCCGGTGGCGTGCTGGGGGCGGCCCTCGTCGGGATCGGCATGCGCCTGCATGCCCGGCCGGGCGGTCAGGTAGGGGCGATTGCCTTGAGCGCCACCGGTATTGCCGCGCTCTACATGGACGTCATGGCGGTCACGACCATTTACCACTGGGTGGCGGCGCCGGTGGCGCTGGTGATCGGTGCGATCGTCGGCGGCGGTGGGCTGAGCCTGGCCCGCCGCTGGGGCTCCGAACACCTCGCGGTGCTCGTTCTGGTGCCGCTGGTGCTGCTCGCGCCGGTCATCACCGACGGGGTGACACTGCTGCTGATCGGATTCATGATCGCGCTCTCGGCCGCGGCCCTGCTGGTCCAGATCGGCCGCGACTGGCTGTGGATGCATGCCGCGCGTACGGCGGCGGTGACGCTGCCGCTGCTGGTCGCGTTGATCGCGGCGCACTTCGGGTCGGCGGCGGATGCCGGTCTGCTCGGTGCCGCCACCGGGATCGCCGCGCTGCTGAGCATTGTCGGCACCCTGCTGCTGCTCCCGTCGTCGGAAAATCGGGCGTGGATGGCGGTGGTGACCGTCGCCGGTCTGCTGCCCGCGCTCGCAGCCGGAATTGCGGTGGATCGCTGGCTGCCGGCGCTGCTGGCCGCCACGGTGTCGGTGTTCCTGCTGGCGATCGCTCGTCGCGGATCGGTTGCCCGGAGTCGAAGGTGTGGTGGCTCAGGTGTGGTCGGCGGCGTCCGCGGCGGCTGCTCTGGTGGCGGTCACGGCGGCCTTCGATGGTGACCTGGCCGCCCCGGTTCTGCTGGCGCTGGGCGCCGTGGTGGCCGTCGCCGGGCGGGGTGACGTCGTCGCCCGTTGGGCGGCAACAGGATTGGGCTCTGTCGGCGCACTGATGTTCGTCGAGTACGCGCCCGATATTCTCGCCGATGGCTGGCGCCTCACGGTGCCGGCAGCGGTGTCGACGCTGATCGGCGGCGTTGTGCTGGTGGTCTGGGCCGCGGCGGTGGCGTGGGCCTTCCGCACCGGCTGGGTGGCTGCCGCGCTGGTCGCGGTCTACGGGGTCACGGTGTTCACGGTGACGGCTGGTGTGCTGGTCGGTGGCCCGGAGAAGGGGTTCCTCGCCGGGCACATGGCGGCCACGATCTGCTGGATCGGCCTGGCGGCAGCGCTGTTCGTCAGGAGGCAGCGGGTGGGTGGGCTGGTGCTGACCTCGGCGGCGATGGCCAAGCTGTTCCTGTTCGACCTGGGCACGCTCGACGGCATCTTCCGGGTGGTGGCCTTCATCGTGGTCGGGCTGGTGCTGCTGGCCATGGGTACCGGCTATGCCCGCAGCCTGGCCGCCCGACGTGATGAAGCAGACAGCGAGTCCGGGCAGGAAATGCCGCTCGCCCCGTGTTGAAAGTCGCATGACGACAACGACCGGACAACGACGAAACTCAGCAGAGGTAACCGGATTCCAGGCATCACCCGAACTTGCAGGCAACCTGCAGCGCGTCCTGGTTGATCTCATCGAACTGCACCTGCAGGGCAAGCAGGCGCACTGGAACGTGGTCGGAACCAACTTCCGCGATCTGCACCTGCAGCTCGACGAACTCGTCGATTTCGCCCGCGAGGCCAGCGACACCATCGCCGAACGGATGCGAGCCCTCGATGCGGTCCCGGACGGCCGTTCGGACACCGTCGCGGCGACCACCAGCGTTCCGCAGATCCCCGGCTACGAGCACAGCACCACCGAGGTGGTCGATGTGATCACCACGGCGGCCTATGCGGTCGTCGGCACACTGCGCGACGTGCACGACGCCGTCGATGCCGAGGACCCCAGCACGGCCGACATCCTGCATCAGGTGATCGACGGACTGGAGAAGTTGGCCTGGTTGATCAAGGCCGAGAACGCCAAGGTCTAGCCGGCTGGACTTTCGACCCGCCCAGACTCTTCCTGGGCGGGTCGATCGCTGTCCGGGGCCGGCTCAGGCCGGCGGCTGACCAGGTACCACGTGTGCATGACGCCTTTGCCCTTGACGTCGACGTCGCCGCGTTCCTCCAGAACGAAGCGATCGCGCAGGCGGTCATAGACGTCCTGGGGCACCTGGATGTGTCCCTCCAGGTCGGTGGTCTCCATCCGGGCGGCGACGTTCACCGCATCACCCCAGACGTCGTAGAAGAACCGGCGGGCGCCGACCACCCCGGCCACCACCGGGCCCGCGGCCATGCCCATCCGCAACGGCACCGGATTCCCATTGGGGTCGCGCAGGTTGCGCACCGCCTTGGCCATGTCCAGGGCGAGGTTCGCCAGTGCTTCGGCGTGGTCGTCCCTGGGCTGCGGAACCCCGCTGACCACCATGTACGAGTCGCCGGTGGTCTTGATCTTCTCCAGGCCGTGCTTGTCGACCAGCCGGTCGAAGGTGGTGTAGAGCCGGTCGAGGAAGCGCACCAGCTCGGCGGGTGGAATCTGACTGGCCCGCTCAGTGAACCCGGCGATATCGGCGAACAGGATGGATGCGTCGTCGAAGCGGTCGGCGATCACGCCACGGGCCGGATCCTTGAGTCGGTCGGCGATGCTGGCGGGAAGGATATTGGCGAGCAGCGCCTCAGAACGCAGGTACTCGAACTCCATCGCGGCTTCTGCCCGCGACACCTGGCGCATGGCGTACCAGACCGTCGCGAAGATCATAAGCATGCGGACACGGTCGTGATGACGAAGCCGGCGTTGACCAGCCAGCGCGGCTGGAGGCCGGTGTCGCCGGGAACCAGGAACTGCAATGTGACCGTCAACCCGGCGCCGATCGCGACGACCGTCGACGCCATCACGACATGCTCGACGCCGAGTACGAGCACCGCCAGCGACGCCGACACCAGGTAGTAGAACTGGATGCCGGAATCGGTGCCGACCTGCCAGCCGACGAACGTCAGGGACACGAACGCGAACAAGACGAACACCAGCGCGGCGAGGATGTCGCCAAACCGGTGCAGCAGCGGAACCGCGACGAACACTGCGGCGGTGCCCAGGTTGATCAGCCCGATGCCCAGAACGCCTTCGGCGCTGAGGATTTGCAGGATGCCCACCACCGCGGTGACGACGGCCGCCATCGCGGCGGCGATGTTGAGTACCCGTTGGCGGCGTTGGATGGACTCCGCCCAGTGCAGGTTGCGGGCGGGCGCGCGGCGCTGCATGCGCTCGCAGTCCGCACGCTGATTCGGCCCGTCCGACGGCACCGAACAAGCGCGTTTCCGCAGGCTGCCCACAATCGCAGCCTATCTGTTGGCCGCCAGCACCGAGAGAAGTTCGAATCCGACGTGGGCGGCGGCGATCCCGGTCATCTCCGCGTGGTCGTAGGCCGGGGCCACCTCGACGATGTCGGCGCCGACGATGTCGAGGCCCACCAGGCCACGCAGGGTGTTGAGTAGCTCGCGTGAGGTCAGCCCCCCGGCCTCCGGTGTGCCGGTGCCGGGGGCGTGGGCCGGGTCGAGCACGTCGATATCGATCGACACGTACACCGGACCGCCTTCGAGGCGCTTGCGCATGCGCTCGACAATGCTTGCCACACCGTCGAATTCATAGTCGTCGGACCGGATGACCTGAAAGCCGAGCACGGAGTCCTGTTCCAGGTCGGTCTTGCTGTAGAGCGGGCCGCGGATGCCCATGTGCAGCGAACGCTCCATGTCGATCAACCCCTCCTCACTGGCCCGCCGGAACGGGGTGCCGTGGGTGTAGGGCGATCCGAAGTAGGTGTCCCAGGTGTCGAGGTGGGCGTCGAAATGCAGGACGGCCACCTTGCCGTGATCGCGGGCCAGCGAGCGCAGGATCGGGAGCGCGATCGTGTGATCGCCGCCGATCGTCAGCACCGTCGACCCGTCCTTGCGGAGGTCGGTCATCGCGGTGTCGATCGTGGAGATCGCCTCGTCGATGTTGAACGGGTTGACCGCGATATCGCCGCAATCGGCCACCTGCTGGGCGGTGAACGGCGCCACCTCGAGCGCGGGATTGAACGGCCGCAGCAGCTTGGAGGCGGCCCGCACGTGTGAGGGCCCGAACCGCGCCCCCGGACGGTAGGACACCCCGCTGTCGAACGGCACCCCGACGATCCGGACGTCGGCGCCGGGCACCTCGGAGATCCGCGGCAGCCGCGCGAACGTCGACGGTTCGGTGTAGCGCGGGTACTTCGTCGCGTCGACCGGTCCGACGATGTCGTCCGTCATGTTTTCCTCCTCTGCCGAGCTGGTGCAGCGGGTCTAGCCTGCAAGAGTGACCCGCATCGCCTGTGCTCAGATCGATCCCACCATCGGGGCGGTGTCCGCCAATGTCGAGCTGTCCGCGGGCGTCGTCGCCGACGCCGTCGGTCAGGGTGCCGACGTCGTGGTGCTACCCGAATTGGCTACCTCCGGCTACATGTTCGCCGATGCCGACGAAGCGCGCTCGGCGGCGCTGCGCCCGGACGATCCGGCCTTTGACGCATGGCGGTCGGCGGCCGGCGACGCCATCGTCATCGGCGGGTTCTGCGAGCTCGGCGACGACGGTCTGCTCTACAACAGCGCGGTGGCACTGGACCGCGACGGGGTGATCGCCACCTATCGCAAGACCCACCTGTGGGATCGGGAGAAGTTGATCTTCACCCCGGGTGCCGACCTGCCTCCGGTGCTGAAGACCCGGCATGGGGCGATCGCGGTGATGGTCTGCTACGACCTCGAATTCGGCGAGGTGACTCGCCGCGTCGCGCTCGATGGCGCGGAACTTGTTGCGGCACCGGTCAATTGGCCGTTGTTCCCGCGGCCGGACGGCGAGCGCCCCGGCGAGGTGATCACCGCGATGTCGACCGCCCGGCTCAACCGCGTTGTCGTCGCGGTGTGTGATCGCGCGGGTGTGGAACGCGGGCAGCCGTGGACGGAGGGGAGCGTGATCGTCGATCCCGACGGCTGGGTGGTTGCGGAGGTGGGCCCCGGAGCCGGGCTCGTGATCGCCGATGTAGATCTGGCGGCCACCCACGACAAGACGCTGACGGAGTACGTAGACCTGTTGTCCGACCGGCGAACCGACCTGTACTAGAAAATGCCGCCCAGACGTTTGCCTGGGCGCTATGCTCCGCTCACAGCGATCGTCCAGCCTCGGCGGGGGCGATCAGTCAATTCGGTGCATACAGATAGGAAACGCTATGAGCCATGGTCGCCTGACTCGCCAGATCGCACTCTTTGCTGGCGGGGCCGCGATCGTCGGGATGGGGGCGCTCACCGCCTGCAGCTCGAGCGCCAAGGACAGCCCGTCCACGACGACCACGCCGACCACCACGGTCGCGCCGTCGCCCACGGAGAAGGCCGTGTCGCCGGGTGGCGCCAATTCCTTCTCGCCCACGGTCAACCCGGCGCCGCCCGGAACGGTCTGCAAGGAAATCGTCGGCAACAACTGCGTCCGCTGACCTGAGCCGGCCCGGTCGTCATGGCTGGGCCGGAACGGGAACCCCTGCCGGTATCGAGGAGATGTCGCAGCGGCTGCGGAATTCGATGGTGGGCTGGCGAATTGCCTTGATGTCGTCGTTCACCTGCGGGTTTGCCGCCAGGTAATCCTGGACCTTCGCGCGGATCTGCTCCTTCGGCAGGCCCTGAAGGCTGGTGAAGAACTGGTTCACGTCCGGGTGGGTGAACAGGTAACCCGACAGCGAGAAACCGACGCCGGACATGATCCCGGCCATATCGGCCGAGGTGCAGTTCGGTGCCGGGTCGGCGGTGGCGGGCCCGGCCAGGCCGACCGCGAGAGCACCGGTGGCCAAAGTGATTGCGGCTGCGTGGCGCGCAGAACGTGTGATGCTCATGACGCTGCGCTCCTGGTGACCTCGGTGAGCTTCGCAGTCACACTGTACGGGTTGGGGTCAGGCCGATCTTGCGTTTGTTGGGCGTTGCAGCACCCATCGGAACTATCCCGATTCGGTCGATGCAATCCCATCTTGGGTCCTTGAAGCGCCCTCGCGCGTGGTGCCCAACTCGCAAAGTCATCGACCGCACACCGGCATCGTCCGTGTCGGTCGAGAACGTCTGTCTAGGTTAGCGATGCTGGGAACACGGCGTACCGCCCGTGCCCTTACACGCAGTACAGGCCCCGAACATTCCCCATACCTTGCCAGCGCCCTTGCACGTCGAACAGCGCCTCTCGCGGCACTTGCTGCAATGGTCGTTATATGCCATCGAGGCCCCCAATTCGCTGTGAAATCACGATACTAACGACGACCACACTGGTTCTGCTCCAAGGCTGAGACGTTGCTAGCGCGAGTTCCGCACGGAGCGCTCGACGATGGTCAACAGCGCATGGCCGGTAGCGTCTCCGTCGAAAGTGGACTTGAACATGCTGCGCAGCACTTCGACATCCAATCGGTTATTCGTGGCGTTATTCAGTGCCCAGTCGATCGCGGCGTCCAATCCTTCATTGAGGCACACCTGCTCGACTTGCTTTGATGCAGAACGTTTTTGAAATGCACCGAATCCGCTCTCAGCCCATACCGATACCGTGCAGGCCTCGTCTTCGAGCAACACTCGGAGAGCGTTCAGTGGTCCGTCTTTGTACTTGCGGTATGCGGCGAAATCGACACAATGAACCGATCCGTCCGGGTGTCTGGCGCGATCGACCTCCGCGGCCACATCTGCACGGTCGCCAGAGAGCGTGATCAGGGTCCTGCCGGCGTCTATGAGACCGTGTCTGCCTGCCAGCAACTGTGGTTGCGGCTTCACATCTTCGACCCAGAACTGCCAACCCGCAGGGGGCGGCGGCCAGGATGGATCGGCTTGCCAACCGGGCGGAGGTTCCCAGCCTGCCGGAGGAGTCGGCCAGCCGGGTGGCGCGCTGAACCTCATGGCGGGAATCATGCCAGGTGCGCTCCCAGCGCGTAGTACATCCGCGTGGTCATACGTCTACACAGTCCCCAGCGGAGAGGAACTCTTCGGTCATACCGCGCGACTGATCGGTGCACTCTCTGCCACGATGAGAATGCGCTCCGGTCTGACCTTTCGTGGTGCCCTCGGTGAGATTCGAACTCAAATGGAGCATTCACCCTGACCTGCGCGAGGGGCCGAACACCGGCGGCGAGCTGTGCAATCGCCCTAACGTTGGATCACACGAGATCAATCCAGATTCCGAGTGGTTGCAGCCAGAACGCAGCCAATCGGCCACCTGTTCGAGGTCCGCAGGTTCGTCCAACTGGGGAGCTAAGGGGACTCGAACCCCCGACCCGGTAGGACAGGTCGAACGATTGTGCCCAGAGGGCGGGATTGTCGGTACCTCGCCGCATACTCAACGGGCACGGTGCCCGAGCTCGCTAGTCCCTTGCTCGGTCCCGACGGGCGGGCTGGGGATGATTGCCGCTTCCCCAGCCCGATCCGATTTGGACTTCTACGCTGGCGGGCGTGAACCTCTCTGCGGTCGGCATGGTGGGGATCTTCCTGCAGCTCGCCGGAGCAATGGTCACGGCGTTCGGGCTGTTGGCGGCGTATGGGCGCGTCCGAGCCTGGAAAGAGCGGCTGACCGAGTGGGGGCGCCGCCACCGCGCAAGGCTCCGCAGCTGGCTACACAAGGGACAAGATCAGGTAGTCACGCCGACGTCGGCCCAGGCGCAGTCCGTGATGGGAACGCCCGATGTGCGAGTCGACTCCGCACCAGACGCGTCACTCACTGTGACTGAGCGGCTCGCTCGGCTGGAGGCGTACGTCCAGACCCTGCCCCAGCAATTCAGTTCAGTGAATCAACGCCTGGTGACGCTCGGTCGTGACATTGATGCGAGCAGGGAGGCGGCCAAGGCCGCGTTTGAATCCGCAGTTGCCGGCGTGAGCGCGCAAATCACTGACCTGCGCTATGAGCTCGACGATCATCAGGCCGTTGATCTACGTGTTGCGGGAGTCGGCGTCTTGATCTCCGCCGCTGGAACTCTCCTTGGCCTGTGGGCCTGACGAATCCCTCCGCCCTCGGAAACACGCTCTGCTGCGCATGTGGACATTTCGTGCGTATGTGGACATTTCGTGCCTCGCTGGACATTTCGTGCATTTGCGGAAAGTTGTCTCTTCTGCGAAAGATACTGTGAGGCTTGATAATTCGTTATCTTTCGAGTTAGCCTGCAATCTCTGGATGTCTCGCTCAACTTCGATAGCGGAGGACACTATGACCACCGTGATGAACGCCGACGAGAATGTGGTCGCCTTCGACCGGATCACCTGCGATATGCGAGTTGCCACCGGCCGGTGCGGCAAAATCGCGCATTCACATCTCGATCAGCACGGGTGCGGCGGAGGGCCAGTCTGCGTTGAACATCTGAAGGATTGGCGCCGGCGAACTGCTCGCGCACTATTCGCCGCGGGCGGCAGCCTGGCTTGCAACGCTTGCGGGCAGCCGTTTTCCACGGTGGATGACTTTGGCAGCGTCACCACCTTGCGAGACGAGAAGTCGACACGCACGAATGCAGCAGAACGTGGGATCGAGCTGCTGACTCGTTACGAAACACAGCTCCGGGGAGCCGGCCGGTCACAGCGTTGGATCACAGACAGCCTGTCGACGCTGCGCCGACTGGAGACGCAGGCAGGAACAACAATTGACGCGTGTTCGCCGCACGACGTCTCGCAGTTCTTGGCTGGCCCGCAGTTCGGCCCTGCAACACGTGCGATCTACTACCGCCACATCAACGGCTTCTTCCGCTGGTGGAAAATGCAGGGTGGCACCCACGTCACCGAAAGCCTGATTGCTCCGCGCGAACCGCGCAGCGAGCCGCTGCCTGCGTCGACGGAGGATGTGCGCAAGTTGGTGGCCGAGGCGAGCATGTACAAGCGCACGCGCGTGATGATCCTCTTGGCCGCGCTGGCGGGACTGAGGGTCCACGAGATAGCGAAATTCCGAGGCGAGGACATAGACCTCAATCGCCGGATCCTGCGGGTCAGAGGCAAGGGCAGTGTGACGGCAACGATTCCCCTGCATCCGCTACTTGTCGAGGCCGCGGCCTCGATGCCCAACAGCGGCTACTGGTTTCCGGCCAATTCGACGAGGCCCGGTAAGCACGTCCACAGCAAGTCCGTAACCCACGTCATCACACTGGCGATGCAGCGTGCCGGTATATCAGGCTCGCCCCACAAGCTCCGGTCCTGGTTCGCGACGTCCATGCTCGAGACAGGCGTCGACATCAGAACTGTTCAAACCCTGCTGCGCCACGCCCGCCTCAGCACGACAGCGTTGTATACCGGCGTCACGGACAAGCGACGCGTGGAGGCGATCGACCGGCTTAACCCATTCGAGTGAAAACTCACGACGAGAACAGTGCCGGTGGGCCGTTCCTGCTGACGCACCGGATTCCCGAGACCACTTCAAACCTTGCTACCGAATCGCCCAGCTGTAGCGGGCCGATGAGTTCGGACCACGCCGTCGCAACCGAGCCCACGCCGGGCTCCTTTGTGCCGATACGCCGGATGCTCTGGATGCCGCGTAGATCTTGGGCGGCCCAGGATCCCGAAATGCGTCGCGTCATCGGGTCGTCAGGGTCAGCCGCAGGCGCGCCTGGCTGTTGTTCGATGGTCGTTGACGTCTCTTTAAGGGTTGGCGGCGGCGAGGGGGAGTCAGTAAGGGGCGTCTCGTCGTCTGAAACGAACACAACGAGCTGCTGCAAAACGGGGTCGATCTGAGCGGCCCAGCCGTAGGCGGACCATCGTGTCTCGCCTGATCGCACGTTGAGATGGGCTTCCACGAGGTCCCGGACGTATCGCCACAGCGTTTCCATGGACGTGGTCAGGCCGGCCCGGCTGGCCGCGTCCTGAGGTAGCAGGTAACCCCGTCGCTGCTTGGCATGCATCAGACCCGATCGCTCATCGCCGTATACGTTCTGATATACCCACTCGATCGGATCCGCTTCATCGGCTGGCGCAAGCCTCGATACAGGTATTAGCGCGTCTGCCACCGCCAACGCGGCTTTGAACCATTGCCCCTCTCCACCCTCCTGGTGGGGGTGAATATCGTCGAGCAGGTATTCAAGTGCAAGAAAGAGATTCCGGTACGCATCGAATAGGTCAGGCGATGTCTTCGCCATGCGCATGAATCGAAACACGTCGCGCGCGACGGGTGTTGGAGCCGGCGGCGGAGGCCGCACAATTCCTGCAGCGTCGGTGACAGTCGCGCTGAAGTTGACTTCGAGCCCGTGAATCGAAAAGACGATCGACGCGCGCATGACACAGCCGCCAGTCGAATTGGGCCACCACACAATGCAATCGCCCGGCGCATTGTCAATCAGGCTGTGCGTCTTTCCGGTCGCCGACATGTAGTCCAAACCGTGATTTGCTGCTTGGAGCGCATCCGAGAAAACGCCTGCGTGGTCGGTCGCGGTCGACAGACCGCAGGAGACCACTGCCCGCACTCCGGCGACCACGGTCGTCGTCCAACCGTTCAACTCAACCACCGCGTCGCCCGAGGCGGGTTTGCGCAGGAGGAACACCGCGCCCGCTCTCCAACGATCGGCGGCGTCCTGAAGTGGCACACCGGCGAATGCCCCGACCGTCATGGATGGCCACTATACGAATTGGGGGCGTGGGCTGGAGAGTCGGCAATCATCTCCTGCCCACCCGCGCGGGGACCGAGCAAGGGGCAATCAACCTCAGGGCTCTCGCGCCTGCGAGTGCCATGAGAGGCCGACAAGTCGGCGCATCAGTTTTCGTCAGGTCCGAACCGTGGGCAGTACGCGGATGTGGCCGCGCCAGCGAAATGGCCGGCATCTGCCACGGTGAAGCCGGGATTTTCCTTCAAGACCTGGAGTGCCCCGTCCTCGAAGAATGCGTTGTTCGCGCTGTACCAGAGGCAGAGCGATTTGGCCTTCTCGATGGCGCCCGACTTGGTGCGGTAGGGCACGTCGAACATGTCGAGGGTGGTGATGAACACGGTGTCGGCTCTGTCACCGCTACTCGGGGTCGACGTGCCGGTCCGACGGGGCGTTGGGGTAGAGACGTAGCTGCGGGTCGACGAGCTGCTGCTGGTCTTGTCTTCGTGTGACGACGAGCCACCGATGGCGAGTAGGGCGGCGCATCCGCCGAAGAACAAGACGGGGACCGCAATGAGGCTGATGAGGCATCCGTGGCGTGACCGGTTCTGGACGGTCACCACCGGCGCTGGCGACGTA
This sequence comes from Mycobacterium sp. BK086, assembly GCA_004362315.1. Taxonomy (GTDB): domain Bacteria; phylum Actinomycetota; class Actinomycetes; order Mycobacteriales; family Mycobacteriaceae; genus Mycobacterium. The sequence goes on along the minus strand of SNWL01000003.1, from coordinate 99,623 downwards.
ACGGGTGCGACCGGCCCCCAAGCGTGGCCATCCCAGTAACGCTGGCCATTCCCGCCCGCTGGGTCGGGATACCACCCCGGCTGCGTCATTCGCCCCCCTGCCAGTTTCCTGTGAGCAGGGAGGTTACGCCGTCGTCGAAAACTGCGCGGAGGATCGCGCTCGAAGCACCTAGGGCAGGCTGGGAGGTCGCGCAGGGTGCTGATTAGTGTGGCCTGATGGTTCCGGCCTGGGTGGCAATCGCGATCTCGGGGCTGGCGGTCGCGGTCAGCGTGTTCGGGGTGCTCTACACGCAGTCACGGACTGGTCGGCGGGACGTCGAGCAGTGGCGGCGCGGCGAGTTATGGAAGCTGACGGCCAGCTTTCTGGCGTTGTCGACCGAGCGTCAGAGCGAGCTGATGGACTACACGGAGTCGTTCATGATGGGTTACCGCGGCCCGGATCGGCCAGTCAGGGCTAGCGAGAAGCTTTGGCAGATGGAGCTACTTGTCCAGCAGTTTCGTCTGCTGGACGGCGGTGTTGCGGAGAAAGCCGAAGCGATCTACGTCGCGCATCGGGACGCGGATGCCCGAGCGGCGTACGCAGACCCGCGAGAGGGGCCGATCACTGAGGCCGAGGAGCGTCTGGTGCCGAATCTCGATGATCTTCACCGGGATCTAGTCCAGCGGTTCCGGACTGTCTTCCTCCGTCGACGACTCAGGCGCTGGCGTCGGTGAAGTGTCGGGCGTACAAGCCCGTGGCGTGATGGGCTGGCACCTTGCTCGGTGTCGTGGGCGGCCCTTCCCCCAGTTTCGAGCGGGGTTTGCTTACGATCCAACGATGGCCAATCCTGCCGAGCTGCTGTACGGAACCTTGACCCGGTGGCGGGCGAACAAGGGCCACAATGCCGATCCAGACGAGCAGCGGATCGCGGTCCGGCACCTTGACGCGATCTCCGAGCTCCTCGACGTGATGGACGACGCTGGCCTGCGGACGGCCTTGTACAGGAAGTACTACGACAAATGGGTAGGTCTGACGCTCCATAATCCGCACGAGTGGCAGACCCAGACCACTCATTTTCATATCGATGACGCGGCACTCGAGAACCTGGACCACCTCGGCGACCGGCTCAACGGAGTGGTAGAGAAGCTGCAGGACGGCGGTCTGGATGCGGTGCAAACCTACGTCAACGGCGTCCGTGAACTCCTCGACGAGGACGACTCAATCACTGATGCATCGCTCCGACGGCACGTCAAACAGGTGCTCGCGCATGTGGAGTGGTGCATCAGGAACTACGACGCCGTCGGTGAATTCGACCTCCAAGAGGCAATCGAGCGCCTTCTCGCCGCGATGGTTCGAGCAACCGCGGCCAGCTCCAGACAAGACCGGTGGAAAGACAAACTGAAGACCATGATGTGGCCGTTCGCGCGAGAAGCCGCACTTGCCATCGCAACGTCACCAATCCAGCTGGCGATCGCAGCCGCATTCGGCAGCTAGGTCGTCCTAGGAAACTGGCGGTGTGAGACTACGGTCCGCCCAGCGCGGCCATGTAGACCGCGTCGCCGAGCGCCAGGTGACCGTCGTCGGTGGGGTGGACGTTGTCCGACAGGAGGCTCAATGGGTCGCCGCCGGCGAGCTGGACGCCGATGGAGGAGAACATGCCGGACATGTCGATAAACGCTACGTTGTCGGGGTCGGCGGCTGCGATCTCTCGCTTCGCTTGCCCGTAGTCCGACCACGGCGCGACAGGCATCCCTGGCTGGCAGGTGATGGTGCCGTAGTGGTGCAGCAGTACGTGGACACACGGCCCGGCGATCTTGGACTTCAGATCCGAGATCACGCCTTGCACATTGGTCTTGAACGTCGAGACTGGGATGCCGTAGTAGCGGTAGTCGTTGGTACCGACGTTGTGGAACACCGCGCGCGGGTTTGTCGCGCCGACGGCGGTGCGCATCGTCGAGTTGAAGTAGTCATCGGACTTGGTCGACGAGATGCCGCAGTTGAACAGGTTGATCCCGGCCGACAGCGTCCCATAGGCGCCCGGCGACGTCGTCACCGACAATGCTGGGTGGCTGCCGGTGTCCTTGGGGAACGCCGCGACAAGGCGATCGTAGAACCGTGTCACGTACGGCTTGGTCGCGATGGTGGACCCGGACTTGTACCCCCGGGTGATGCTGTCACCCGCGAACACGACCGGCACAGCGAGGGAGTTGATCAGCCCAAGGGACAGCAGAAATCGGGCCATCGCCCGGGTCTCGCCGTACTGGATCCCGAACGCCGCCGCGCCGCTTGAACCGCTGCCGGCCGCGATAAGCGCCTGGACCTCGCTCTTGATCATCAGGTCATCGGGGTTCGCGGCCGTGGGCCCTAGGTATCGCATGTGTCAGCCTTCCCTAGACGGCGATCGCGAACTTGTCAGCGAGGAATCGGCAGATCTCGCCGCACTCGGTGTCGGACACCTCGTTGATGTCGCAGTTCAGGACACCGGCCTGGGCGATGCGGCCGTCCCAGAAGAAGCCAGCGGCGTTCGCGCCCAACCAGAACGAGTTCACCGACCCGCTCATAGCGACGCCGGCAGACGATGTTGCTGTCGGGACAGACGTGATGTTATTGAGCCACAACTTGTAACCCGTTGTGCCGCCCATGAATTTGGCGACAATCGCATACCAGGTGTTGATCGCGACTGTCGTGGTCGCTTGGCCGCCCGAATTACCCAGCCCCAGGCCGAACAACGATGACGGCAGCGACGCGATGTAGCGGTAGCTGCCCCCCGTGCCGTAGGTGCCGTACATCATGGCGTTCTTCGCTGATCCGACCGAAGCGAGAGTGTCGGCCCGGACGACGCCGTAGATGACGCCCTTGTTGATCGACCACGACGCCGCATCGACCTTGAGAAGGTCGCCGCCGTCGAAGTCGGCCGCCGGCAGGCTGTTGACCGCATTCGCGATGAACATCGGCTTGGAGGCAGCGGTGGCCTGCACCAGGGGGTCGGTCTTGGACCCGCCGGCAGTCGGGGACCAGGATCCGATAGCGGCGCCGTCGGAGTATGTCGTGCCCATGTGGGCGGCGTCGAAGTTCGACACCAACGACAGATGGGTCGACGGGTCGGTGCCGACCGCGGCCGGGGTGGTGGCGTTGATTCCGCTCGACGGCAGGCTTTCGTTGAGGCTGAAGTCGGTTGCGGTTACGAAGTAGGTGTACGCGGTGGCCTTGGCCACCGTGGTGTCGGCGAACGCCCGCGTGACGCCGTTGGAGCCGATCATTGTTGCCGAGCCGAAACTGGCGCCCGAGCCTGGGGCCCGGTACACCGAGTAGAACACGATGCCGACGGCGTCGGTTGAGGCTCCCCATGTAAGCGTCACAGAGCTGCCGGTGATGCCGCTGGCGACAACGCTGGTCGGCGCAGTGGGTGGCGTGGTGTCCTCAACCGCGACGAGGCTCCCGATGGGCTGCAGCAACACACGGATCGAGTTCGTCGCCGGAGGGTTCTGGAAGGTGATCTGTGTGACCGCCTCGGATAGCGCCACCACCTTGGCCCCGATTAGCTCGCCGGTCGCGACCAGCTTGAGCTGTACCAGGATGTCATCGAATGCGTTGTGCGTGACGTAGTAGGTGGTGTCGGTGCCGTTCCCGATCGTCGCAGCCAGCGAGAACGGGGCATAGCGGACGTCAAGGAAATTCGTCAGGTCCGAGTCCGGGTTGGCCAGAATGCCGGTGATGGCGTCTTCGACAGCCGGTCCGACGAGACCGTCGATCGCGGCAGCTGCCGCGTCGGTCACGGTAGAGGCGGCGGCCACCGCGGCGACGATCCGGCCCGGGACATCGAAGGTGCTGATTTCTTGATCGACGATGGCAGCGAATTCGTCTCGCACACCCAACGAAAACTGCGACCCAGCGGGGAGAGTCGGATCTATCGAGATGAGTCTGTGATCAGCCTTCGCCATGAGGACCTCCTGATCTCTCAAGCACTGGAACGCTGCGGAGTCCGGCGCGAATGTTGGCTACCTCGAACGGATGCCGGCCGTAGTCGGATGACAGGCCTAGTGCCGCGGCGACGTGCTTGTGGAGGACGGGGCCGCGCTCGATGCGGCCGGCAAGCTGCTCGATCGCCGGCCAAACCTTCAACACCGCCGGCAGTACGTCGGTCCGGGGTGACTTCAATGAGCCAGCGGTGGAAGCGAGTCCGCTCAGTCTCTTGCCGTCAGGGCTCCGGTTGATGAAATGGCGGATCTGCGCGTCCGTCGGTTCACGCCCGAACAACGCGACCGCTTGCGCCACCCCGCCAGCGGCGACGAACTCGTACTCGCGCTGTCTGACCGCCAGACCGAAAGGCACGTACTGGCATTGGCCACCTATGCCGTCGGGGCGATCGCGTCCGCGGTCGGGTAAGAGCTCTGCCTTGACGATCTGGCCTCCGGCAAGGACGTGCATCACCGCATGTCCTGCCTCATGGCACGCCAACGCAAATTGGTCCTCCGCCGATAGCTTGGGGTCATCGTCGGGCTCAGGCGTTCCGGCCACTACAGGTGCTTGAAGCGTTGCAACAACGCGGGGGGCCGGCTTGGCGGAGGCCGTGAGAGCAGGTGTCGCAAGAGCAGACGCACAACTGGAATCACAATTGGCAGACATGTGACCCTTGGGCGCGGTGACGGACCGCTGCCGCTGCAGCGCTTCTGTGATGAATGCCAACTGCTCGTGCTGAGGGAGATCTGTCAAAGTCCGCATCATTCAGCCCTTCTGGTCGATCCCGTGCTGGTGCCGGAGTGGACCGGCACATAGCCCTTGGCACCCACTCCGACACCAGCTCAACTGCCGATCTCCGCGGCACCCACCAACGCCTCGAAGCCCACCAGCACCGACCGCTCAACGATCGCGCGAAACATGTTCACTTCAACCCGGTTCGATTCGTACAGCTGCTCTGTACCGCGCCACCCGAACGTCGGCGACGTCGCGACGAGCGTGTCGTCCAGCGTGTCGACGTAGCCGCCGCCGAACACCCATGTGTGCCCCAGCGGGGTCTTCAAAACGCTGTTGGTGCGCACCACTAGTTGCGCTTGCGCTGCCGGCGCAGCCCACTTCGCTGACGCGTGGATGAGGCCCAACGTGTTGGTCTGCGCAAATTTCGCCTCGAGATATCCCACCGCCGCTACCAAGTTATCGACGTCCGCGGGAGTGCCGGCGTCGTCCAACAGACGCGCAGCCACCGCCGCCTCTACGGCGTTGGGCTCCTGGAGCCGAAACACCTGGGACGCACGGACCCGGGATTCCGCCTGCCGCGCCTCGCCCAACATGCACTCATCGGCGGCCCACGACGTCAACGAGACGAACGTGTCGGGGAACTCGGGGCGCTCACCGCGCTTCGCCTCAGCGTCGTCCAGATCGTCAGCTGTGGCCAAAACGTCGGCCTCCCACACGCCGAATTGGCCCTCGCCCCCATAGTTGAACACCCGAACGTCCACACCAGGCTTCAGCCACCGCAGCGGACCCTCATCCTCTTGCCAACGCGTCGCACCGAAGAGCCCATTTGGCGATGGATTGACCAGCGGTGCATCGAACATCACTGGATCGAGCACTGAAGACGTCACGATCGAACCTCCCAATTGCCTCTACAAACCCAACCGGCGCACCGTCTCCTGCGCCCTTTCGCTGTCACGCCGACGCTGCCCCTCAGCCTCCACTCGCGGAATGCTCAGCAGGAGCTCCTGTCGTTCAACAACCTGCGCCAGGCGCGACGTCAAAGCCCGCGCGCTGCTGTCCACCAAGCGCAGCGCTTGATTCAGCTGCAGGGACGACGGCGGCGCGTAACCCTCCGGCGCCTGGGCACCGGCAAGCACCGCCTCAAGATCCGACGACAGCGGCTCAACCAGCCCCACCAACACATCACCCCAACGACCCGACATCAGAACGTTGTCGGAGATCTCAGGTGCCCGACCATGCCCCGCTTCATGCACCACCGCCACCACACGGCCACGCACATGAGCAGACGGCTTCGCATCAGCGATGATCTCCACCACTGCCGCCCGCAAGCCCGCCACCGCCGCGGCCAGAGCCTCCACCTCCGGCCGCAACGCGAGCTCGCCACGATTCTCGCGGTCCCGCAACACCGGCCTCGAACCCGAAAATGCCTGAGCCGCTTCACTAGCTATCGGCGAGCAGATGTCGCGGACCTCCTCGACCAGCGACCAATCCCCACCATAGTGAACCTCGAAGCCTGCCCGGCGACGCGAACGCGATTCAGCCTGAGAGAACCCGCCAACGCGCGGTAGCCGGAACTCTGGTCTCACAACTGCCGCAGGCGCTTCCCGTGCTGCCCGCTCGTCGCGGGCAGCAATACGCTCTGCGCGCGGCCGCCGCATCACCCTCACGACGCCACCGCCTCGCGCAGCTGCGATACCAACCGGGTGATCGAGGCGGGGGAGAGCAGACCCCGTTCGGCGGCAATGGAATTGCGGAGCCTGTAATAGGCCAACGCGTCGCGACATTCAGTGACCCGTGGGTCATCGTCGGGGACACCGCGAGATTTCAGAGCACCCAAACGTCCTGATACATGCGACATCTCGACGGGATCCGAGGCGCGGGTTGCGGTCATGCGATGAGAGTAGCTCTGGGGTTTGACGTAGCAGCCCCCTAGCAGGGTTGCGGCGATGGCCCTGAACTGCGGCAATGGAAGTGCGGATGTTCCTGACCTGCAATGTATTTAAAGTGACCTGGGACACTTCAGGCAAACCAGTGTGATCACGACTCTTCGTCCCGGCTGCTGGTGCGGCCGGGCCGGCTCACCGTCACATGGTCGGGCAGCGGGGCGCCGTCGTCCTCATCGGGGGGCGGGTCGTGCGCTGTGCTTTTAGTTGCGTCCTCGCCGTCACTCAGTCGAATGCCTTTCCACGACAAGCTCTCTGATGAAATTTCGTAGCCACAGCGTGGCCAAAGCTGGACTGACTCACATTGCTATTTCGCCCGATACAGCCTCTACCTGCACTGATATGTGCCACGGCAAGGCAGCCCTCGGTGAGTATGAAAATCTATTTCTCAATTTCGACCACCTCGGCATCGACCGCCTCGGCATCCATCACCTCGTCGGCGGTCCCGCGTCTGGCTTCGAGCGATGCCAAGAGCTCGTCTCGAAGGTTGTCGATGATGGTCACCGGGTCCCGGACGTTCACGTTGACTTCTACCGCGTTGCTGGTGAGCCCGTACATCTTCGCTAGCTCGACGTCTTGGGCATTCATCGCGCGCACCAGCTCCGCCACGACGTGCGGGTCATCAGTCTGCATCAGCGCCACGGCGGCCTTGCTCATTGTGAACCGTTTGCGCTCAACGATTTCCGTCGCCACGGTCTTGGCGTCCGGCATAGCGTTACGGGCCCTGTGACGCTCACAGGCGCGCTGCGCACCGCCCACCGACGTGAACCCCTCCGCGTCGCGGATCGCACCCCAGGACAAGCCGAGAGCCCGCAGAAGGTGCACGCGCTCAGCCCGCTCCCGAGACTCACGCAACGACATCACTTGTGGCATACCGCAGTCCTACCGCAGACGGGTGACAACCCCGCCCCACCGGCCTAGTGGGGGCGGGGCGGGTTGTCGTGGTCAGTCTTCGTCGTCGAGTTCGAGGAGTCGTAGTTTCCCACTGTCGATTGATCGGTTCACCGCGTCGAGGACTTCTTGAAGTGAGGCTCGAATGGGGTCGTCGGGTCCGTGACGTCGGATCATTTCGGTCACTTCGGCTCGGCGCTTCTCGTTTTCGCGGATGCTTCGGGTGATTTCGGGCCGCTGCTGTTCGGCCGGTAGTTGGCGAAATTGGCGGCCGAAGTCTTCGACGATGGCGTTGGTGTTGGGGTGGTCGAGCCATGCCTGGACTTGGTCGAGGTTGTCGACGTCGAGGTCTTCGGGGAACCGCATGCGGTCTGGGTCCCAGAGTGGTTTGTCGTTCATGGGTGTCGCCTTTCTCTTGGTTTCGTCTCGTGGTCTCGTCTCACTCCCCGGGGTCTAAAGACCCGGGTGTGAGATGAGACTGAGACTGTTGGTGATACCGGTGGTGAGACTGTGAGACTGATTGTTCATGGGTTGGTCAATTTGTAGAAGGGGCGTGCATCGGTACCGGTGTTGATTAGGTCACCGCGTTTGGTGAGGTCATTCAGGGCGCGGAAGAACGTTGCCCGGCTTAGTTCGCAGGTCTCGCTCAGCTGTGTTGCGGTGGCGCCGGTGGCCGCGAAGTGAGACTGAAAGTGAGACAGAAGGGCGTCTGCGCGGTGCTGGTGTCTCACGGGGGATGAGACTGAAATTGCGCAGCTCCCGGAGCCGGGGATGGGGTCGAGTTTCAGTGTGTGGGTGTCGTGTTGTGGGCCGTCCTTTCGCTTCTCGCGGTTGAGGATGATGGAGCCGTCGTCGCCGTCGCGGGTCACTGAGTAGACGGTGTCGGCGCCAGCCTCGAAGGCTGATGAGCCGCGGAATGTCTTGCCGTCCTTGCCGGAGTGGTGGACGGCGATGATGACGCCGCGGCCGCTGGGAGTGCGTTCGCGGAGTCGGGTGAGGGCGTCGACGACTTGGCCGCAGTCTCGTGCTGAGTTTTCGTCGGCGCCGACCATGCAGCGGGCGAGGGTGTCGATGACGACGAGGCCGTAGCCGTTCCAGTCGATGAGTGCGGCGAGCTCGTTGGTTTCGGCGTAGTGGGTGAGATTGACCGGCCGGGGGAGGATGTCCAGGCTTCCGTCGGGAATCGTGGTCTGCCATCCGATTTCCCAGGCGCTGAGGCGGGCTTTCAGCCCGAATGCCCCTTCGGCGGCGATGTAGAGGGTGCGGGTTTGTTCGGTGGGTCTGTTTTGCCAGGATCGGCCGGTCGCCGTTGATGCCGCCCAGTCTTGGGCGATGAAGCTCTTGCCGGACCCCCACATGCCGTATAGCAGTCCGACGGTGCCGTGGTCGAGCACGTTGTCGATCAGTGGCTCGGGGTCGGGCAGGCTGGTCAGTGCCGATCGGGAGAGCAGAAGTCGCGTGAGTGCCGGCGCCGCGGTCTCGGGTGCCGTGTGGGCACCGGTGGGCGGTTCGGGCGGACCGGGATCGTCGTCGAACGAACTCGTATATGCGGCAAGGATGTCGGCGGGCTCCACTACGCTACCTGGCCGCTCGCCTCGTGCAGCATTTCCGCCAGCGCGCGGTCTGCGCCCCCGCGACGGTATAGGGCCCGGAGCACCTCGAGCTCGAGCCGGGGAATCTCGCCGGCCGCGAGGATGTGCAGCGCGGCGTCACGGCCGGCGTCCACCCAACGCTCAGACAGCTGCGGCTCGTTGCATCGGCACGGCCACGGATCCCGGCATCCGCAATCGAGTGGCACAGAGCGATATTCAGCGTCGCGGCGCCGTCGATCACAAGGAATCTGATGCTGCGTCGGCAGTGCCCTGGTGCACGGGACCCGCACGGATGGCGTGCCCGGCTTCGTGTCGACGGTTGCATTAGTATCGGAGCTATCGACCGGGCAGTCGTGGTGGGCGCCGCTTCTCAATGCGAGGGGCGGCGTTCGTCGTCTACCCGGCGGCCCCGCCTGATGAGCGATCATCAGGAGCTCGGCTCCTGGGTGTTGGCGTCCAGGTATGCCGCGAGATCGCTTGCGCGGTAACGAATTTTGCGGCCGTCTCGAATAAAGAGCGGTCCGCGCCCGAGGTAGCGTTCTTGTGTCAGCGAGGCGACAGTCATCTTGCGGTACTTCGCAACCTGCTCCGGCGTGAGCAGCTCATCAAGAATGATCCCAAATGATCCCATGTCATCAGCATTGACCCCCTAGTGAAATGCGTCTAGGGTACTTTGCGTGGAGAAAACCCCGAGGGGGTCAGAAAAAACTGGAGAAGTGATCGACGTTCGGGTCGACCGACGAAAGTCGCGACCGGTCACAATGACGTGTCACGGCCACGACCACCGATACGAGTTCGCTTGGAGCGACACCGATAACGGCCCCGTCATCACTGACTTGCGCGTCATCTCGGATGCCGGAACACCCATAACGTCTCGCAGCCTGAAGAGAATCAATGCAGAAGTGCTCGCCCGCAGCGCAAAACGGCATGACACCGACGAGGCAGCCGAAACTGGGCGTGTCATGGGGTTGGCGGCCGAAATCGACCTTGCTGACGTCATGAGTAATCCCGATCCCGCTGCCAGGGTTGCTGGCGTCCTCGCATATTTCGAGAGCGACGACAGTGGATTCGGAGCTGATTTCGCTGACGCCTTGCGGCGGGAGTCGAAGTCGCCGAACTTCAGCGACCTAGCCGAGCGGTTTGACGATTGGTACGGAAACCGAGGTGAATCCTTCGTCCTCACCGAGTCAGTGATGCGGCGCGCCTCGGCAAAAATGCTGGACGACGCTATCGAGCGATTGGCTGGTGCGCCAGTAAAACGGCGAGGCGGTCGGCCGGCGCTCACGAGAGCATTTCTCGTGAAGGTTGCAAACTGGGCGCGAACGGCCAAAGACGAGAACCGTGCCGTCCGCCAGTACGTCTTGGACAAGGCAAACGAGGGGCATCCGAAGCCGCTCTGGACATCGACTGACACGGCAAAAAAGTGGATTGAACGCTGTAAGGAGGAGGGCTTGCTCGGCGACGAAGAGCTTCGCAAGCGGCCCGGGTCACGGTCAGGTCAGGAACGGAGATAGCGGTGGCGAGCATCAAGAGATACGCGACGGCCAAGGGCGAGCGCTGGCGAGTGCAGTACCGTACGCCCGACCATCGAGTTACGCAGCGCCGCGGCTTCAAGACCAAAAAGGAGGCCGAGGACTTCGCTGCAACCACGCATGTCTCCAAGCTGCGCGGCGAGTACATCGATCCTGCCGATGCCAAGGTCACTGTTGGGGAGCTCGGGCCTGAATGGCTGGGGCGTCGCACTCACCTGAAGCCGTCGAGCCGCCGCGTCGAAGAGGTCGCGTGGCGGGTCCACGTCGAACCGGCGTGGGGTAGGGCGAAGCTGGCCGACATCCGCCATAGCGCCGTCCAATCGTGGGTGGCGGACATGGGCCGCGAGGTCACCGACGCCGACGGCGCAGTCGTGAAGCGCGCCGGCGGGCCCGTCACCGTCGTTCGGGCCTACAACGTATTCGCCGGGATCCTCGACGACGCCGTACGCGACCGTCGACTGCTGACCAATCCCGCGCGCGGTGTCAAGCTGCCGCGAAAGGTCCGGCGCGAACACAATTACCTCACGGATGACCAGGTGTGGGATCTCGCGCGCCAGGCCGGCCCTGAGAAGGGTGTCGTCGTGCTGGTGCTCGCCTACTGTGGCCTCCGGTGGGGCGAGTTGGCCGGCCTGCACGTTGCTGATGTCGACACGCTGCGACGCAAGATTCACATACGCCGCAACGCGGTGAACGTCGGCGGCCAGGTCGAGGTCGGCACGCCCAAGACGCACGAGCGCCGCACCGTACCGATGCCGAAATTCCTGATCGAGCCGCTGTCTGCGGCATGCCGAGGCAAGGCGCGAGACGGCATCGTCTTCCCTGCCGCGAGTGGTGGCTACGCCAAATCGCCAGGGGTTCACACGTGGTTCGAAGGTGCGGTGACTCGCTGCGGGGCGGCCGCCGACGCCGCGCGGGCAGACGAGCGGAAGACCGACCCGGACCGCGAACCCACAACTCAAGTGTTCGCTCGCATCACGCCGCACGACCTCCGCCACACCGCCGCGTCGCTGGCGGTGTCCGCCGGGGCGAACGTCAAAGCCGTCCAGAAGATGCTGGGCCACAAGTCCGCGGCCATGACGCTGGACACCTACGCCGACCTATTCGACCGCGACGCAGAGGCTGTCGCAGATGCTCACGACCAGCGGTTGTCGGTCCTCGGCTTCTCGATGGATGCAGCCAAAATGCAGCCAAAGCCGGTAAGGGACGCCGCAAGTCGGCTATCGATAAGCTCCTGACCTGCGTCGTACGATGTCAAGTATCCGGTGCCCTCGGTGAGATTCGAACTCACACTGCACGGGTTTTGAATCCGTTTCCTCTGCCAGTTGGGATACGAGGGCGAGCCGCGCTGCGGCGGTGTTCCACCATAGTTGATTGCTGGGGCGGGGCCGTAAACCGGTGGGTGGTGACGGATCGAGGTGGCTGTTTGCCGCCGTCCAGGCAACAATGTCCGCATGACCGACGCCCCTGACCGTTCATCCCGCCGGGTGCTGATCGCCGAGGACGAGGCGCTGATCCGGCTGGACCTGGCCGAAATGCTGCGCGAAGAAGGCTATGACGTGGTCGGCGAGGCCGGCGATGGCCAAGAAGCCGTCGAGCTGGCCGAGCAACTCCGCCCCGATCTGGTGATCATGGACGTCAAGATGCCGCGCCGCGACGGCATCGACGCCGCCGCCGAGATCGCCACCAAGCGCATCGCGCCGATCGTGGTCCTGACCGCGTTCAGCCAGCGCGACCTGGTGGAGAAGGCCCGCGACGCCGGCGCGATGGCCTACCTCGTCAAGCCGTTCTCGATCACCGATCTGATCCCGGCCATCGAAGTCGCGGTGAGCCGGTTCAGCGAGATCACCGAACTCGAACGTGAGGTCGCCAACCTCTCGGACCGGTTGGAAACCCGCAAGCTGGTCGAGCGGGCCAAAGGTCTGCTGCAGACCAACCAGGGCATGTCCGAGCCCGAGGCGTTCAAGTGGATCCAGCGCGCCGCGATGGACCGGCGCACGACGATGAAGCGGGTCGCCGAGGTGGTCCTGGAGACGCTCGACACGCCCAAGGACGCGTCGCCGTCGAATTGATCCGTTAACTTCGCGTTTCCTCTGACCGCGCCGTTTGTCGCGATACGGAATATGCTCACGGCCAGGCGTTGGCCAAGATCACGCGCTGCGGCCACGGGTTGACTATGTTCAACCGCAGTGTCGAGGGGCGGGCCCGGACCGTGGCTTGCGATGTCGGCGCCGTGAAACTACTGACCCGGAGGTGAAACGTGCGCGGACGCGCGACACGCAGTGCAATCGCCGCTAGTTCGGCTCTGCTGGCGGTGTTCGGAATCGCCGGCTGCAACCAGCAGTCCCCGTCGACTGGCGGAAACTCGTCGCAGGGCGATCTGAAGATCGTCGAGCAGGTGCAGATCGACCAGAACGGTGCCGAGGTCAAGCCCGATGCGGGCGCCACCCCGGCCGACCCGGCAGGTGACGGCAAGGCCAGCTGCCCGCCGGTGTCGATCGCGATGGCCGGGGCCCTCAACGGGCCGGACGCCGCGCTGGGCATCAACATCAAATACGGCGTGCAACTGGCCATCGACAAGCACAACGCGGCCAACCCCGGCTGCCAGGTGCAGCTGAAGCCCTTCGACACCGAGGGCGACCCGCAGAAGGCCACCGCGATCGCTCCGCAGATCGTCGACGACGCCTTCACCATCGGCCTGGTCGGTCCCGCGTTCTCCGGCGAGACCAAGGCCACCGGCGCCGTCTTCGACCAGGCAGGTCTGGTCGCGGCCACGGCGTCGGCCACCAACGTCACGCTGTCCGAGCAGGGCTGGAAGACCTTCTTCCGCGGCCTGGCCAACGACGGCGTGCAGGGCCCCTCGGTCGCCAACTACCTGAAGAACACGCTGCAGCAGAAGAAGGTCTGCGTCGTCGACGACAGCACCGACTACGGCACCGGCCTGGCGCAGGCGGTCCGCGAGACCCTCGGCCCGGTGGCGGTTTCGGCCTGCAACATCTCGGTCAAGAAGGGCGACAAGGACTTCTCGGCCGCCGTGACCCAGGTCAAGGGCCAGTCGCCGGACTCGGTGTTCTACAGCGGCTACTACGCCGAAGCCGCACCGTTCGTGCAGCAGCTGCGCGACGGCGGCTACACCGGCAAGTTCGTCAGCGCCGACGGCACGAAGGATCCGGAGTTCGTCAAGCAGGCCGGCCAGTCGTCCAAGGACGCCATCCTGTCCTGCCCGTGCGGCCCGGCCACCGGCAGCTTCGCCGACGAGTACACCAAGAAGTTCGGTCAGGCTCCCGGCACGTACAGCACCGAGGGCTACGACCTCGGCACTGTGCTGCTGAAGGGCATCGACGCGGGCAAGATCACCCGTCCGGACCTGCTCGACTGGGTCAAGAACTACAACGGACAGGGCGTCGCCCGTAAGTACCAGTGGACCGATAAGGGTGAGCTCACCACCACCCTGATCTGGATCTACAAGGTTCAGTAGCAGATTCGCGAAACGCGTCCGGGACCGCAAGGCTCGGACGCGTTTCGTTTAAGACGGACTGTAAGGAGTCGCCCCGGGATGATCCACGAGTGCCTCGGCCAGTACGCCTGCCTCGCCAGCGATATCGGTTTCAATATCGATAACCTGCGAAATGGCTTCTGGCAGTTGACCATCGATGGGTTGTCCTGGGGGGCGATCTACGCGCTGGTGGCTGTCGGCTACACCCTGGTGTTCGGGGTGTTGCGCCTGATCAACTTCGCGCATTCCGAGATCTTCATGCTCGGCATGTTCGGCGCCTATTTCTGCCTGGACATCATCCTGGGGTTCACGCCGAGCGGCAACGCCTACAACAAGGGCGTGCTGCTGACGGTGCTGTACCTCGCCATCGCCATGTTGTTCGCGATGTTGGTATCCGGCACGGCCGCAATGGGTTTGGAGGCGGTCGCCTACCGACCCCTGCGGCGGCGCAACGCGCGACCGCTGACGTTCCTGATCACCGCGATCGGCATGTCGTTCGTGCTGCAGGAGTTCGTGCATTTCGTGCTGCCCAAGATCATCAAGGGTTACGGCGGAAGTAACGCCCAGCAGCCGATCACCCTGGTGCAGCCCAAGGTTCAGTTCCATATCTTCAGCGCGACGGTCTCCAACGTGACGATCGTGATCGTGGCGGCGGCACTGTTGTTGGCGGTGCTGACCGATATCGCGATCAATCGGACGAAATTCGGCCGCGGAATCCGCGCGGTGGCCCAGGACCCGACTACCGCCACGCTGATGGGGGTATCCCGGGAACGAATCATCATGACCACGTTCCTGATCGGTGGCCTGCTGGCCGGTGCGGCGGCGCTGCTCTACACCCTGAAGGTGCCTCAGGGCATCATCTACTCCGGCGGATTCCTGCTGGGCATCAAGGCGTTCTCGGCGGCCGTGCTCGGCGGTATCGGGAACCTGCGCGGAGCGCTGCTCGGCGGGCTGATCCTGGGCATCATGGAGAACTACGGCCAAGCGGTCTTCGGTACCCAGTGGCGTGACGTCGTCGCATTCGTGTTGTTGGTTCTCGTGCTGCTGATCAGGCCCACCGGAATACTCGGGGAAAGCCTCGGAAAGGCGCGCGCATGACCAGCACACTTCTGGCCCCCGGGGACCGGCTGCGGGAGTGGTGGTCGGGCCTGAGTCGGGTGCAGAAGTGGGGCATCGGGGTGATCGGCTTCGGGCTGCTGGCCCTGTCACCGCTGTTCCCGCCACCGTTCTTCGACACACCCGGAATCAGCTTCGGCGGCACCATGGCTCAGTTCGCCATGGTCGCGATCATCGCGATCGGCCTCAACGTCGTGGTGGGTCAGGCCGGCCTGCTCGACCTCGGCTACGTCGGCTTCTACGCTGTCGGCGCCTACACCGTCGCCCTGCTCACCAGCCCGGACAGTCCGTGGAACAAGCTGAGCGCCAGCGGCTTCTTCAGCGAGAAGTGGGCGTGGCTGGCGTGCGTGCCGCTCGCCATGGCCGCCACCGCGGTTGCCGGTCTGATCCTGGGCATCCCGACCCTGCGGTTGCGTGGTGACTACCTCGCCATCGTCACGCTGGGCTTCGGCGAGATCATCCGGTTGCTCGCCGACAACCTGTCCGACATCACCAACGGCTCGCGCGGGCTGAATAAGGTCGCCTACCCGAGGTTGGGGGAGAGCGCCGCCCTGCCCAACGGCGTGTTCTCGAGCGGCAACTCGTCGGGCCACGCGAACTACGGAACCTGGTGGTTCTGGCTGGGTTTGATCCTCATGATCGGCATCCTCCTGCTGGTCGGCAACCTCGAGCGCAGTCGCGCAGGCCGGGCCTGGGTGGCCATCCGCGAGGACGAGGACGCCGCGGAAGTCATGGGCGTCAACACGTTCCGGTTCAAGCTGTGGGCGTTCGTCATCGGCGCCGCCATCGGCGGGCTGTCTGGGGCGCTGTACGCGGGCCAGGTGCAGTACGTCGCGCCGCCGACGTTCAACATCATCAACTCGATGTTGTTCCTGTGCGCGGTGGTGCTGGGCGGGCAGGGCAACAAGCTCGGTGTCATCTTCGGTGCGTTCGTGATCGTCTACCTGCCGAACCGGCTGCTCGGTGTGCATGTCCTGGGTATCAACCTCGGCGACCTCAAGTACCTGTTCTTCGGTCTGGCGCTGGTGGTGTTGATGATCTTCCGCCCGCAGGGCCTGTTCCCGGTGCGTCAGCAGTTGCTGACCTACGGCAAGCGCGCCCGCTACCTGTTGCGCAATGCCGACGACTCCAAGGCGGCCGCATGACTCAGCCCGCCGGCCGCACCCAGGACGACCCGGATACCCCGATCGACGAGAGCCTGGCCGTCTTCGACCGCGACGTCGAGGTGGCCGAGGGTGAAACCCTCTTGGCGACCAAGGATCTGACCGTGAAGTTCGGTGGTCTGACCGCGCTGGACTCGGTGAGCTTCGACATCAAGCGCGGCGAGATCCTCGGCCTGATCGGGCCCAACGGTGCGGGCAAGACCACCTGCTTCAACGCGATCACCGGCGTGTACCGGCCCAGTTCGGGGTCGGTGACGTTCGACGGGGCGCCGCTGGGGCGGATCAAACGCCATCAGATCACCCGGCGCGGGATCGCCAGGACGTTCCAGAACATCCGGCTGTGGGGCGAGATGACCGCGCTGGAGAACGTCGTCGTCGGCACCGATGCCCGGCACAAGACGTCGGTACCGGGTGCATTGCTCCGCACGCCGAGGCACCGGCGCGAAGAGCGCTCGGCGATCGAAAAGGCCGCTGCCCTCTTACAATTCGTCGGCATCGCCGAGCGCGGCGACGAGAAGGCCAAGAACCTGCCTTACGGGGATCAGCGCCGGCTGGAGATCGCCCGCGCGCTGGCCACCGAGCCGAAGCTGCTGTGCCTGGACGAGCCGGCGGCGGGGTTCAATCCCAGCGAGAAGGCCGCACTGATCGACCTGATCCGCGCCATCCGCGACGACGGCTACACCGTTTTGCTGATCGAGCACGACATGCGGCTGGTCATGGGTGTCACCGACCGGATCGTGGTGCTGGAGTTCGGCCGCAAGATCGCCGACGGTCTACCCGCCGAGATCCGCGAAGACCCGGCCGTGATCGCGGCCTACCTGGGGGTGCCCGATGACCAGCTCTGAGGCCGACGTGCTGCTCGAGATCCGCGACGTCGTCGTGCACTACGGCAGGATCGAAGCGCTGCACGGGGTTTCGCTCCAGGTGCGCCAGGGTGAGCTGGTGACGCTGCTCGGATCCAATGGCGCCGGCAAGACCACGATGATGCGTGCGATCTCCGGTCTGCGACCACTGACGTCGGGTTCGGTGTGGTTCGAAGGCCGCGACATCAGTCGGGTCAAGGCCCACCAGCGGGCCATCGACGGGCTGATCCAGGCGCCGGAGGGGCGGGGTGTCTTCCCCGGCATGACCGTCACGGAGAACCTTGAAATGGGTTGTTACGGGCGGAAATTCGATTCCAAGGCTGCTCACCGTGAGCGGCTGGACTGGGTGTTCGAGACCTTCCCGCGGCTGGCCGAACGCCGGACCCAGGTCGGCGGCACGCTGTCCGGCGGCGAACAGCAGATGCTGGCCATCGGGCGAGCGCTGATGGCGCGCCCGCGGGTGCTGCTGCTCGACGAGCCGTCGATGGGGCTGGCGCCGATGATCATCTCGCAGATCTTCAAGATCATCTCCGAGATCAACGCCCAAGGCACCACCGTGCTGCTGGTGGAACAGAACGCTCAGCAGGCGCTGAGCCGATCCGACCGCGCCTACATCCTGGAGACCGGATCGGTGACCCGCAGCGGACCGGCTCGAGAGTTGTTGGCCGACGACAGTATTCGCGCGGCCTACCTCGGGGTGGCCTAGCCCGTCACGGTGAGCACGCGCGGGCCGTGCTCGGTGATCGCGATGGTGTGCTCGGAGTGCGCGGTGTTCGAGCCGTCGGCCGAGCGCAGCGTCCAGCCGTCGGGGTCCACCGTCAACCGGTCGGTGCCGCGTCCCCACCACGGTTCCAGCGCCAGCGTCAGGCCCGGCCGCAGCACCAGGCCGCGCCCCTTCTTGCCGCGATTGGGCACGTGCGGGTCCTCGTGCATCGTGCGACCCAGGCCATGGCCGCCGAAATCGGTGTTCACGGCGTATCCCGCCGCGGCAGCGACCTCGCCGATGGCCGCGGAGATGTCACCGAGATGAGCGCCGGGCACCGCGGCCGCGATACCGGCCTGCAGCGCCCGCCGGGTCGACTCGATCAGTGCGGTGTCCGCGGGGTCGGCGCTTTCGCCGACGACGACCGTCCGCGCGGAGTCGGCGACCCAGCCGTCGATCGAGACGGCGAAATCCATCTTCAGCACGTCGCCGTCGCGCAGCACGTAATCCCACGGAAGGCCATGCAGCACAGCATCGTTGACCGAGAGGCAGATCACATTGCGGAAGGGGCCGCGGCCGAATGACGGCGCGTAGTCCCAATAGCACGAGACCGCGCCGCGGTCGGCGACCAGCGCCCGGGCCTGGTGCTCGAGCTGCATGAGGTTCACGCCCGGCTCGGCGCTGCCGGCCAGCGTGGCGAGCACGTGCGCCACGAATTGGCCCGTGACGGCCATCTTGTCGATTTCGGTGGCGGTCTTGAGTTCGATCATCGACAGCCAGCCTATTCGACGCGAAACCGCTTGACGCGCGACGTCGCACCCGACGCCAGCGTCACAGCACTGCGGGATACGCCCAGATGGCCGGCGAGCAGGCGGGCCGCGGCCTCGGTCGCTTTGCCTTCGATCGCGGGTTCCCGCACGTAGATGGTGAGTGTGCCGTCGCCGGCCGTTTCGACCAGCGGTCCTTTGCGGCTGCCGGGTTTGACGGTGACGACGACGGTGTGGGCCACCTACCGGGCGACGACGACCGAGGAGCCGTGGCCGAACAGGCCCTGGTTGGCGGTCACGCCGACTTTGGCGCCCTCGACCTGGCGGCCGGTGGCCTGGCCTTTGAGCTGCCAGCTCAATTCGCAGACCTGGGCGATCGCCTGGGCGGGGATGGCCTCGCCGAACGATGCGAGTCCACCGGAGGCGTTGACCGGGATCCGGCCGCCGATCGTGGTGGCCCCGCTGCGCAGCAGCTGCTCGGCCTCGCCCTTGGCGCACAGGCCCAGGTGCTCATACCAGTCGAGTTCCAGCGCCGTGGACAGGTCGTACACCTCGGCCAGCGACAGATCCTCGGGCCCGATACCGGCCTCGGCGTAGGCGGCGTCCAGGATCTGGTCCTTGAACACCCGGTCCGGTCCGGGCACCACCGCGGTGGAATCCGTTGCGATATCCGGCAATTCGGGGAGGTGCTGCGGGTACTGCGGGCTCTGCAGGCTGATCGCGCGCACCGACGGAACACCCTCGACGGACCCGAGGTGCTTCTCGGTGAACGCCTTGCTGGCCACGATCACCGCGGCCGCGCCATCGGACGTCGCGCAGATGTCAAGCAGCCGAAGCGGATCCGACACCACCGGGCTGGCCAGCACGTCCTCGACGCTGGCTTCCTTGCGGTAGCGGGCACTCGGGTTGTTCAGGCCGTGCCGGGCGTTCTTGACCTTCACGTTGGCGAAGTCTTCGAGCGTCGCCCCGTAGAGATCCATCCGGCGCCGGGCCAACAGCGCGAAGTACACCGTGTTGGTGGCACCGATCAGGTGGAACCGCTGCCAGTCGGGATCGTCACGGCGCTCACCGCCGACCGGGGCGAAGAAGCCTTTCGGCGTGGTGTCGGCGCCGATCACCAGGGCGACATCACAGAACCCGGCGAGGATCTGGGCCCGTGCGCTCTGCAGGGCCTGTGAGCCGCTGGCGCAGGCCGCGTAGCTCGAGGTGACCGGGATCCCGTTCCAGCCGAGCTTCTGCGCGAACGTCGCGCCGGCGACGAAGCCGGGGTAGCCGTTGCGGATGGTGTCGGCACCGGCGACGAGCTGGATCTGCCGCCAATCGAGGCCGGCCTCGGCGAGCGCGGCCCGGGCGGCCACCACGCCGTACTCGGTGAAGTCGCGGCCCCACTTGCCCCACGGGTGCATGCCCGCACCGAGGATGTAGACAGGTTCGGGACTCATGCGATCCTCCAGGCGTAGGTGACGCGCTCGACGCCGTCGTCGTCGGTGAACAGCGGCATCGTGGTCAGCTCGACCTCCATGCCGACCTTCAGGTCAGCGGCCAGCGTGCCCTCGACGACCTTGCCCAGCACGATCAGGCCCTCGTCGGCGAGCTGGACGGCGGCCACCGCGAACGGCTCGAACGGGTCCGGCGACGGGTAGGGCGGCGGCGGTGCGTAGCGGTTCTCGGTGTAGCTCCACACCGTGCCCCGGCGGGACAGGGCGACGGACTCGAGCACATCGCTGTCGCAGGCCGGGTTGGGGCAGTTGTTGGCCCGTGGCGGGAAAACGTAGGTGCTGCACTGCGGGCACTTGCTGCCGATCAGATGCGGCACACCGGCGTCGTCGTGGTCCCACCATCCGTCGATCGCCGGTAGTTGGGTGGGGGCGTCTGGAGAAGCTGGCACGAGGGCCATCGTATGCGATGGCGACCCTCGAATTGAAACGTGTTCCAGTTCGGAAAGTTGGGATCGGTAGCGGAGTGGTGGGGGTGGACTCGTGGCATGGGACTTTTCAAGAAACTGAGCGATCCGGCCCTGCTGGGCGGCCCGTCGAACGAATCGGTCGCGGACAGCGACCCGATCTGGGAGCCGATCAACGGCATCTCACTGGAGAACTATGCGGAACTGGCTCGTCTCGCGCAGGCCCACGGCGTCACCGACGAGCCCGGCATGATCGCCCTGGCTCAGCGCGAGCGGGGGTGGGATCCGGCGGACACCAAGGCCGCACTCGACGGCTGGGTGCAGCGGATGGGCCAGTCGATGGCGGTCGGGCAGCGGTTCCGCAAGCTCCTCGGGTACTGAGTGTCACCGGCGGTGCATAGAGTGAGGGCGTGACCGCGAGCGCTACCGATCAGAAGCCCACACTGTTGCTCTTGGACGGCAATTCGCTGGCGTTCCGGGCGTTCTATGCGCTGCCGGCGGAGAACTTCAAAACCAAGAACGGGCTGACCACCAACGCGGTGTACGGATTCACCGCCATGCTGATCAACCTGCTGCGCGACGAGCAGCCCACGCACGTGGCGGCGGCGTTCGACGTCTCCCGCCAGACGTTCCGTTCCGAGCGGTATCCCGAGTACAAGGCCAACCGTTCCGCCACGCCCGATGAGTTCCGCGGCCAGATCGACATCACCAAGGAAGTGCTGGTCGCGCTGGGCATCACCGTGCTGGCCGAGCCGGGGTTCGAGGCCGACGACATCATCGCCACGCTGGCCACCCAGGCCGAGCAGGAGGAGTACCGGGTCCTGGTGGTCACCGGCGACCGCGACTCGCTGCAGCTCGTCAGCCCGGATGTCACCGTGTTGTATCCGCGCAAGGGCGTCAGCGACCTGACCCGCTTCACCCCCGAGGCGGTGGTGGAGAAGTACGGCCTGACGCCCACGCAGTACCCGGATTTCGCGGCGCTGCGCGGCGACCCGAGCGACAACCTGCCCGGCATCCCGGGAGTGGGGGAGAAGACCGCCGCCAAGTGGATCATCGAATACGGCTCCCTGCAGGGGCTGGTCGACAACGTCGACTCGGTGCGCGGCAAGGTCGGAGACTCGTTGCGCGACAACCTGTCCAGTGTCGTGCTGAACCGGGAGCTCACCGACCTGGTCAAGGATGTGCCGCTGGCTCAGACGCCCGACACGCTGCGGATGCTGCCCTGGGACCGCGACCAGATCCATCGGCTGTTCGACGACCTCGAATTCCGGGTGCTGCGCGACCGGCTGTTCGACACCCTGGCCGCCGTCGAACCCGAGGTGGACGAGGGCTTTGACGTCCGCGGCGGGATGCTCGAACCGGGTGCGGTCAAAGCCTGGCTGGCCGAGCACGCCACCGGCGGCCGCTCCGGTGTCGCGGTGGTCGGTACCCATCTGGTCTACGACGGTGATGCCACCGCGCTGGCGATCGCGACCGCCGACGGCGAGGGTGCCTACATCGACACCGCTCGCCTGACGCCCGACGACGAGGCTGCGCTGGGAGCCTGGCTGGCCGACGCCGACGCACCAAAGGTGTTGCACGAGGCCAAGATCGCCATGCACGACCTGACCGGCCGGGGCTGGCAGCTCGCCGGCGTCACGTCGGACACCGCGCTCGCGGCCTATCTGGTGCGACCCGGGCAGCGCAGCTTCGCCCTCGACGATCTGTCCTTGCGCTACCTGCGTCGCGAACTGCGTGCCGACAACCCTGAGCAACAACAACTTTCGTTGCTCGACGACAGCGACGGCGTGGACGACCAGGCAGTGCAGACGGTGATTCTGCGGGCCCGCGCGGTCGCCGACCTCGCTGATGCGCTGGACCAGGAACTCGACCGAATCGATTCGTCGTCACTGCTGGGCGAAATGGAGCTGCCGGTCCAGGCGGTGCTGGCCGGGATGGAAACCACCGGCATCGCCGTCGACCAGGACAAGCTCGACACCCTGCAGCGCGAATTCGGCGAGCAGATCCGGGTGGCCGCCGACGCGGCGTACGAGGTGATCGGCAAGCAGATCAATCTCGGCTCGCCCAAGCAGCTGCAGGTCGTGCTGTTCGACGAGCTCGGCATGCCGAAGACCAAGCGCACCAAGACCGGCTACACCACCGACGCCGATGCGCTGCAGTCGTTGTTCGACAAGACCGCTCACCCGTTCCTCGAACATCTGCTGGCGCACCGCGACGCCACCCGGCTCAAGGTCACCGTCGACGGGCTGCTGAAGTCGGTAGCCGCCGACGGGCGGATCCACACCACGTTCAACCAGACCATCGCCGCGACCGGCAGGCTCTCGTCGACTGAGCCGAACCTGCAGAACATTCCGATCCGCACCGACGCGGGCCGCGAGATCCGCGACGCGTTCATCGTCGGATCGGGCTACTCCGAGCTGATGACCGCCGACTACAGCCAGATCGAGATGCGGATCATGGCCCATCTGTCCAAGGATGACGGCCTCATCGAGGCGTTCAACACCGGGGAAGACCTGCACTCGTTCGTCGCCTCCCGGGCCTTCGACGTCCCGATCGACGAGGTCACGCCCGAGCTGCGGCGCCGGGTGAAAGCCATGTCGTACGGCCTGGCCTACGGGTTGAGCGCCTACGGTCTGGCCTCGCAACTGAAAATCTCGACCGAAGAGGCCAAGGTCCAGATGGACCAGTACTTCGCCCGGTTCGGCGGCATCCGCGACTACCTGCGCGACATCGTCGACCAGGCCCGCAAGGACGGCTACACGTCCACGGTGCTGGGCCGCCGGCGCTACCTGCCGGAGCTGGACAGCAGCAACCGGCAGCTGCGCGAGGCCGCCGAGCGGGCCGCGCTGAACGCCCCGATCCAGGGCAGTGCGGCCGACATCATCAAGGTCGCGATGATCCAGGTCGACGAGGCGCTGCGCACCTCGCAGCTCAAGTCCCGGATGCTGCTGCAGGTGCACGACGAGCTCCTGCTCGAAGTGGCCGAGGGGGAGCGGGACGCCGTCGAGAAGCTGGTGCGCGACAAGATGGGCGGCGCCTACCCGCTCGATGTCGCGCTAGAGGTGTCGGTCGGTTACGGCCGCAGCTGGGACGCGGCAGCGCACTAGGACGCTTTTCGCCTGCGCACCCGAGCGGGTATGGGTGCACCGGCGACCATCGTGAACGGCACCGCGAGCGGGAAATCGTCCTGCAGTGACCGGATTTCGGTGTCCCGGACGAGCGTCGCCAGCGCCAGGGTGGTCTCCAGCATCGCGAAGTGATCGCCGATGCACGAACGAGGCCCGCTCCCAAACGGTATGTAGCTCCAGCGATCTCGGGCGCGCGCGTTCGCCGGCTCGAACCGGCTCGGGTCGAACCTCATCGGGTCGGGCCACAGAGCCGGGTCGCGGTGCATCCCGAAAATGCCGACCAGCACCATGGAATTCGCCTCGACCCGGTAACCGTCAACATCGATGTCGCGCAACGCGGTTCGCCCCGCGACGACGACCGGCGGGCACAGCCGCAGCGCCTCATGCAGAACCTGGACCGTGTAGCCCAGGTGCGGCAGATCCTCGGGTGTCAGTTCCCGATCGCCGAGTGCCGCCGCTTCGGCGGCGACCCGGTCCTGGATCGCCGGGTCGTGGCCCAATGCCCACAGCGCGTACGCCAGCGTCGTCGCGGTGGTGTCGGTTCCGGCGACCATGAAGGCGATGAGATCGCTGGCGATGTCGGCGTCGGACAGTGCCTGACCGGTTTCCGGGTCGGTGGCCTCGAGCAGTGCCCGCACCAGCGGTGCGTCGTGCGAGGGATCGTTGCGGACCAGGTCGAGCACGTCGGTGGCCAGTTTCTCCATGGTCGCGGTCGCTCGACGCATCCGCTGCCGTGCCGGTGTGGGGAGCCAGAGCGGCGCCCGCACGGGCCGCATCCCGCGGTCGGCGACGAAGCCCAGCGCGACGTTGAGTGGTCCGCTGAGGGACTCGGCGTGCTGGTCGAGGTCCAGCCCGAGCACCGAACGGCCCAGCACCCGCATGGTCAGGGTCCGTGCCTGGGTGTCGAGGTCGATCTGTGTGTCGTCACCCCAGCCGCCGGCGATCATCGTCGCGGCCTGCGACATGTGTGCGCCGAACTCACGAACGTGCGGTTTGGTGAACAACGGCTGAAGCGTGCGTTTGCGGCTCAGCCACGGCTTGTTCGGCAATCCCGCGAGGTTGTCGCCCAGGACAAGCCGGATCTGGCGATGCACTTCGGTGCGATCGCACCATTCGTGGTGACGCGACAGCACGTCGCGCGCCCCGGTCGGCGACATCACGAACACGATGGACGGCGCCAGCCATTTCGGGCCGAGCGGAACCCTGGTGACCGAGCCGCCGGTCTCACGCAAGAGTTCCTGGCCGACGTGGTACTCGCGGGCGGCCGCCATCCGTTGCCGCAGCGGCAGCGGATTCTGGGGCACGAGCGCAAGGTTGGCCACGTCGTCGACAGCAGCGTCCGACACGTCGATTCCCCCTCAGTCGTCAGCGCACACGGTAGCCGTTCAGCGCGTGCAGCGCCGGACCGGCGGCAGCCCGCGCGGCGACGACACCGTCGACCTCCATCTGCTGCAACTCGAACACCCGGGCATCACCGAAACCGCGCTCGATGCGGTCGCGCACGAACGCCAGCTCGACGACCTGGATGGCGAATTTCTTCACCCCGCGCCCGGCCGGTTTCCCGCCCATCTGCGTGGCGACGGCGACCACTTCCTTGCGGGTGCGGATCGTGCCCAGCCACCCGGCCTCGGCCGGCGTGATCAGGCTCGCGGCGACCATGCCGGGCAGCTTCTCGGCCACGATTCGCTGTTCACGCTTGCGGCTGCGCACGGCCAGGACGATCGCCAGGGCGAACACCGGCATCATCCAGACCACGTACAGCCCGAAGTAGGCGCCCGCGCCCAGCAGGGCCGAGCCGTTCCACAACCCGTGCATGATCACCGCGGCGATGTAACCGAGCAGGATGCAACCCGCCTTGTTCAGCCAATTGCGTTGCTGCATAGCGAAATACACACCGATCGCGGTGAACGTGGTGAACAGTGGGTGGGCGAACGGGCCCATGACGAGGCGCATGGCGGCGGTGAGCAGCGAGTCGGCCAGCGTGCCGCCGTCGGCGATGTAGAAGATGTTCTCCAGCCAGGCGAACCCGGCCGCCGTCACACCCGCGTACACCAGGCAGTCGGTCAGCGAGTTGAGCTCGTGGCGACGCGCGCCCGTCATCATCAGCAGCAGGAAGAGGCCCTTGGCGGCCTCCTCGACCACCGGAGCACCGAGTGCGATGGTGATCGGGCTGGATTCCGTCCCGCCGGTGTTCACCGCGGCGTCGACGATCATCTCCAGCGCCACCGACACCACGACGGCCACCGAGGCGCCCCACAGGAAGGCCAGGATCAGCAGCCGGGGTGGTTCGGGCTCCCAGCGGTCCAGCCAGAGGTAGCAGAGCAGCACCACGGCCAGCGCGACGGTGGCCAGCGTGAATCCGATGGCGGTGCCGACCGGGTTCACCGCGGTCAGCAGGACCAAGATCAGCGCGGCGACCGTACCGAGAATGATGATGACCGCCAGAGGCGCTCCGACCTTGCGGACCTGGCGCGGAAACGCGGGGCTGTTCACCCCTGCAGATTAATCGGCTCCCAGCTGCCTCACAGACCCGGGTTTGTCCAGCGTGTGCCTAGTCGAGTAGGCTCCTGAGGTACCTGTGTGCACTTTGCGGGTACATCACGACATCACTGAAAAACTGTCCCTACGATTCAACCTGTCCGGAGCAACCCAACAATATGCCAAGTCCCGTCGCCACCTCACCGCAAGTAGCCCTCAACGACATCGGCTCAGCGGAGGATTTTCTCGCCGCCATCGACAAGACCATCAAATACTTCAACGATGGCGACATCGTCGAAGGGACCATCGTCAAGGTTGACCGCGACGAAGTCTTGCTCGACATCGGCTACAAGACCGAGGGTGTCATTCCCTCCCGCGAACTCTCCATCAAGCACGACGTCGACCCCAATGAGGTTGTGTCCGTCGGCGACGAGGTGGAAGCCCTGGTCCTCACCAAGGAGGACAAAGAAGGCCGTCTGATCCTGTCCAAGAAGCGTGCGCAGTACGAGCGCGCCTGGGGCACCATCGAGGCTCTCAAGGAGAAGGACGAGGCCGTCAAGGGCACCGTCATCGAGGTCGTCAAGGGCGGCCTGATCCTCGACATCGGCCTGCGTGGCTTCCTGCCCGCATCGCTGGTCGAGATGCGTCGCGTCCGCGATCTGCAGCCGTACATCGGCAAGGAGATCGAGGCCAAGATCATCGAGCTGGACAAGAACCGCAACAACGTGGTGCTTTCCCGCCGCGCGTGGCTGGAGCAGACCCAGTCCGAGGTGCGCAGCGAGTTCCTCAACCAGCTGCAGAAGGGCGCCATCCGCAAGGGTGTCGTGTCCTCGATCGTCAACTTCGGCGCGTTCGTCGACCTCGGTGGGGTCGACGGCCTGGTGCACGTCTCCGAGCTGTCCTGGAAGCACATCGATCACCCGTCCGAGGTGGTTCAGGTGGGCGACGAGGTCACCGTCGAGGTGCTGGACGTCGACATGGACCGCGAGCGCGTCTCGCTGTCGCTGAAGGCCACCCAGGAAGATCCGTGGCGCCACTTCGCCCGTACCCACGCGATCGGCCAGATCGTGCCGGGCAAGGTCACCAAGCTGGTGCCGTTCGGTGCGTTCGTCCGCGTCGAGGAGGGCATCGAGGGTCTGGTGCACATCTCCGAGCTGGCTGAGCGCCACGTCGAGGTGCCGGATCAGGTCGTGCAGGTCGGCGACGACGCCATGGTCAAGGTCATCGACATCGACCTGGAGCGCCGCCGGATCTCGCTGAGCCTCAAGCAGGCCAACGAGGACTACACCGAGGAGTTCGACCCCTCGAAGTACGGCATGGCCGACAGCTACGACGAGGCGGGGAACTACATCTTCCCCGAGGGCTTCGACGCCGACACCAACGAATGGCTCGAGGGCTTCGACAAGCAGCGCACCGAGTGGGAGGCCCGCTACGCGGAGGCCGAGCGCCGGCACAAGATGCACACCGCGCAGATGGAGAAGTTCGCCAAGGCCGAGGCCGAGGCGGCCGAGCGTCCGGCGGCCAACGGCTCGTCGTCGTCCTCCAGCTCGGGTGAGTCGGCCGGCGGTTCGCTGGCCAGCGATGCCCAGCTCGCGGCTCTCCGCGAGAAGCTGGCGGGTAACGCCTAAGAATCCACGATTGACGCCCCGGCTCACCCGAGCCGGGGCGTTCGTCGTCTCTGCTGCCTGAAAGACTGTTGCCGTGCTGCGAATTGGACTCACCGGCGGTATCGGCGCCGGCAAGTCGACGGTGTCCGCCACGTTCTCGGAATGTGGCGGCATCGTCGTCGATGGGGATGTCATCTCTCGTGAGGTCGTCGAGCCGGGCACCGAAGGCCTGGCAAAGCTCGTCGACGCGTTCGGATCGAAGATCCTGCTGCCCGACGGCGCCCTGGACCGTCCGGCGCTGGCCTCGATCGCGTTCAAAGATGAGCCGACCCGCCAAATCCTTAATGGGATCGTCCACCCGCTGGTGGCGACCCGGCGTTCCGAGCTGATCGCCGCGGCCGGCGAAGACGCGGTGATCGTCGAGGACATCCCGCTGCTGGTCGAATCGCAGATGGCGCCGATGTTCCCGCTGGTCATCATCGTGAACGCCGATCCCGAGGTCCGGGTGAAGCGGCTCATCGAGTACCGGGGATTCAGCGAGGACGACGCCCGGGCGCGCATCGCGATGCAGGCCACCGAGGAGCAACGACGACTGGTCGCCGACGTGTGGCTGGACAACTCGGGCAGCTCGGGGCAGCTCGTCGAGAAGGCGCGTGAGCTCTGGTACCAGCGGATCCTGCCGTTCTCGCACAACCTCGCCACCCGAACCCCGGTGCCGAGCCCGCCCGCGCTGGTCCCGGCCGACCCCACCTGGGCAGATCAGGCCCGGCGGATCGTGGCCCGGCTGAACACCACCTGCGGGCACCGGGCGGTGCGCATCGACCACATCGGGTCGACGGCGGTGCCGGGTATGGATGCCAAGGACGTCATCGACATCCAGGTGACGGTCGCCTCTCTCGAGGTCGCCGACGAGCTCGCCGAGGACCTGCTGCGGTCCGGCTATCCCCGCGTCGAGTCGATCACCACCGACGTGCCGAAGCCTGGGACCGATCCGGTGTTGTGGCACAAGCGTTTTCACGCGTCAGGTGATCCGGGGCGGCCCACCCATGTGCATATCAGGGTGGACGGCTGGCCCAATCAGCGGTTCGCCTTGCTGTTCGTGGATTGGCTGACCGCCAACCCGGGGGTGCAGGCCGATTACCTCGAGGTCAAGCGCACCGCGGAGACGAAGGAACCGTGGTTCCTCGATGCGTATTCGCGGGCGTGGCTCTGGGCGGAGAGCACCGGCTGGGACGGTTAGCGGCGTTCCAGGATCAGCAACGGGATTTCGCGCGGCGTATTGCGCTGATAGCCCGCATATCCCTTGTAGGTCTTAACCACTCGCGGCCACAGCTCGGCTCGTTCGTCCGGGCCGGCGGTCCGGGCGTGCATCGGAATTGTCGCGCCGTCAACGGTCACGGTGACATCTGGAGTCGCGATCGCGTTCTTGTACCAGTCGGGGTGATCCTGGTGGCCGCCCTTGGATGCCACGACGACAATTCGGTTGTCGTCATGGATCGGGGACGTCAGCAGGTTGGCGAACGGTTTACCGGATTTACGTCCGACAGTGTGCAATTCGATGGTCAACATCCCCATCACCGTGCGCGGGTAGCGGCCCCCGGTGAGGGCGAGCACCAGCCGGTGCCCGTTTTCCAGCAGCCAGGCGCTGACTTCGGCGAGTTGATCGGGTTTGCGCATGCTAGGTCGCGGGAGCCGGGGCCGGGGGCTGCGGCGGGGCGGGGGTGTCCAGGGGTGCACCGCACTGCAGCGTGCCGTAGAGCGGGTCGTCCTTGGGGCGGAACAGCCGTGGTGCGATGAATTGGTCTGCCTGCGCGACGATCTCGTCATCGACGAGGATCTCGCAGTGCAGGTTCGATCCATAGGGCCACTGGATGGAGACCTCCATGCCGGCCTTCTTGGGATCGTGCAGAACGGTGTTGACCTCGAAGGTCATGCCCGGCAGCAGCGTCGGCTGGTCGCTGTTGACGTTGTTGTCGTCGATCTTGTACGCAACCACGGCACCGCGCGAGGTGCCGGTCGCCGAGGCCCGGTAGGTGATGTTGTGCAGCAGGTTCGGGTCGGGATCGCCGTTGGCCACCGGGCTGGGCGCCGGTGGAGGCGGCGGCGCCGGTTCCGGGTCGGCCAGCGCGGCACCCGCCGTTAACTGAGAACCCGCGACCAGGACGGCCGCGGCGGTGACCGCCAGCCATCCGCGCTTGATGGGACTCATAGCTAGCGAGACTACTCGTTCGGTACACGAGTGCCGATTCGTTGCCCGCCCGGTGCACCTCAGCGCCAGGTCAGCGGCATTCCGTCGGCTGCGAGCCAGGCGTTGAGGTCATGATCGTGGCGGGCCAGGCCGTCGACCGCGACGACGACGCGCTGCAACGCCACCTCGGCGGTCTCGGTGCTGACCAGACCGTCGCGATGGGCGTCGAACAGCTCGTCGCTGTCGATCAGATCGGTCCGGTCACCGGCATAAACGACCAGGTCAAGGTAGTGATCCTCGGCCTGCCACGTGCCGTCGCCGACCGTGATCCGCCCGATGTCGAGGTAGTAGTCCTGGGGACGCTCGTAGCCGGGGTTGAAGTGGAAGACGTTGGCCCGGAGCCCGAGTGACGGCAGCAGCCAAGACTCCAGGTAATGGAACTGGGTGCGGCCGGGGGTCGGGCGGGCCATATAGAGCCCCCACGGGGTGACCACGTATTCGTCGACCGCCCGCACGATGCCTTTGGGGTCGGTGTTGGTGTAGCCGACGAGGTCGAACGTCTCCTGCTTGGGCGGATGGACGGCCACGGTGTGAGCGTAACGGGGAATGAATGTGTCGGTGGTGGCGCTTAACCTGATCTCATGGCATTCGCTACTGAACATCCGGTGCTCGCTCACTCGGAGTACAGGCCTGCCGCCGATGCCGTCAACGGCCTGGTGCGCACTGGCGCTGAGTTCGAGGTGGTCAGCGAGTACGAGCCCGCGGGCGACCAGCCGGCCGCGATCGCCGAGCTGGAACGCCGGATCCGGGCCGGCGAGCGCGACGTGGTGCTTCTCGGTGCGACCGGCACCGGTAAGTCGGCGACCACCGCCTGGCTCATCGAGAAGCTGCAACGGCCCACCCTGGTGATGGCCCCG
This sequence comes from Mycobacterium sp. BK086, assembly GCA_004362315.1. Taxonomy (GTDB): domain Bacteria; phylum Actinomycetota; class Actinomycetes; order Mycobacteriales; family Mycobacteriaceae; genus Mycobacterium. The sequence continues at coordinate 68,665 of SNWL01000003.1, read as the reverse complement.
AACAAGACGCTGGCCGCCCAGCTCGCCAATGAACTACGAGAGATGTTGCCGCACAACGCGGTTGAATATTTCGTCTCGTACTACGACTACTACCAGCCCGAGGCGTACATCGCCCAGACCGACACCTATATCGAGAAGGACAGCTCGATCAACGACGACGTGGAGCGGTTGCGTCACTCGGCCACGTCGTCGCTGTTGTCCCGGCGCGATGTCGTGGTGGTGGCGTCGGTGTCCTGCATCTACGGCCTGGGCACCCCGCAGTCCTACCTGGACCGGTCGGTCGAACTCGAGGTCGGCACCGAAGTGCCGCGCGACGGTCTGCTGCGGCTGCTGGTCGACGTGCAGTACACCCGCAACGACATGTCGTTCACCCGTGGCTCGTTCCGGGTGCGCGGCGACACCGTCGAGATCATCCCGTCCTACGAGGAGCTGGCGGTTCGCATCGAGTTCTTCGGCGACGAGATCGAGGCGCTGTACTACCTGCACCCGTTGACCGGCGATGTGGTCCGGCAGGTCGACTCGCTGCGGATCTTCCCGGCCACCCACTATGTCGCCGGCCCGGAGCGGATGGCGCACGCGATCTCGACCATCGAGCAGGAACTCGAGGAGCGGCTGGCCGAGCTGGAGAACCAGGGCAAGCTGCTGGAGGCGCAGCGGTTGCGAATGCGCACCAACTACGACATCGAGATGATGCGCCAGGTCGGGTTCTGCTCCGGCATCGAGAACTACTCGCGCCACATCGACGCCCGCGCCGCAGGCTCGGCGCCGGCGACGCTGCTGGACTACTTCCCCGAGGACTTCCTGCTGGTCATCGACGAGTCGCACGTCACAGTCCCGCAGATCGGCGGCATGTACGAGGGCGACATGTCGCGGAAGCGGAACCTGGTCGAATACGGCTTCCGGCTGCCGTCAGCGGTCGACAACCGGCCGCTGACCTGGGAGGAGTTCGCCGACCGGATCGGGCAGACGGTGTACCTGTCGGCCACGCCGGGGCCGTTCGAGCTCAGCCAGACCAGCGGCGAGTTCGTCGAACAGGTGATCCGCCCGACCGGTCTGATCGACCCGAAGGTCGTGGTCAAACCGACCAAGGGCCAGATCGACGACCTGATCGGCGAGATCCGGGCCCGCGCCGAGCGCGATGAGCGCGTGCTGGTCACCACGCTGACCAAGAAAATGGCCGAAGACCTGACCGACTATCTGCTGGAGATGGGCATCCGGGTGCGCTACCTGCACTCCGAGGTCGACACCCTGCGCCGGGTGGAGCTGCTGCGGCAGCTGCGGCTGGGGGATTACGACGTGCTGGTCGGCATCAACCTGCTGCGTGAGGGTCTGGACCTTCCCGAGGTGTCGCTGGTGTCGATCCTCGACGCCGACAAAGAGGGCTTCCTACGCTCCACCCGCAGCCTCATCCAGACCATCGGCCGGGCGGCGCGCAACGTCTCCGGCGAAGTGCACATGTACGCCGACAAGCTCACCGACTCGATGAAGGAAGCCATCGACGAGACCGAGCGCCGCCGGGCCAAACAGGTCGCCTACAACGAAGAGCACGGCATCGACCCGCAACCGTTGCGCAAGAAGATCGCCGACATCCTCGATCAGGTGTACCGGGAGGCCGACGACACCGAATCGGTGGAGGTCGGTGGCTCCGGGCGCAATGCGTCACGCGGGCGCCGGGCCCAGGGTGAGCCGGGCCGGGCGGTCAGTGCGGGCATCATCGAGGGCCGGGACACGGCGAGCATGCCGCGCGCCGAATTGGCCGATCTGATCAAGGATTTGACCGCGCAGATGATGGCGGCGGCACGCGACCTTCAGTTCGAGCTGGCCGCGCGGATCCGCGACGAGGTCGCCGATTTGAAGAAGGAACTGCGCGGCATGGATGCCGCGGGCCTGAAATAGGTCAGACGCCGCCCAGGTGGGCGCCGAAGAATGCGATGGCGGCGTCGGATACTTCGCGATGGATGGCGGCGCGGTCGATACCCGGCGCGTCGATGCACGCCTCCGAAAGTGTGTCGCGCCCTTCCTGATCGCATTCGTTGATGTAAATGTCGTGGCCGACGTCGCCGGGGATGACGTTGAGTTGGGCGCCGGGGATGTGGGCCGCTGCGAATCCCGCATTGCTCTCGACCGGTGTCCACGTGTCGTGGGCGCCGACGGTGAGATAGGCGGGCGTCGTCATCTGGCGCAGGCCGTCTTCGTCCATGCCGAAGGCCTTGATGTCGCCGGGCGCCATGGCGAATGCCGCCTTGATCCGGGGATCGGCGACGTTGAGTGCGGGAGCCGGGTCGAGCGGCATCTGTTCACGCAGATCGGCGGGCACCGACAGGTTGTTCTTCCAGTGCTGTTGAAACGCCAGGAAGCGGTCGGCGTCCACCCGGGCTCCGCCGATCCACAGGGAGGTGAACCCGCCCTGCGAGTGGCCGGCGACACCGATGCGGTTGGCGTCGATCAGGGGGCTCCAGAACGGGTCGGCGAGCAGGAAGTCTGCGGTCAGGGAGAGGTCGAGCGGGCGCTGCCACAACTTGTTGGCGAGGTAGACGATCGAGGCGTCATAGGTGTTGGCGCGGTAGTGGTTGAGCGCAGCGACGATGAACCCGCGGCTGGCCAACTTCTGGGCAAACCACGCGTAGAACAGACCGTTGCTTGCCCTCCCGTGGGAGAACAGGATCAGCGGCCGGCGCTTGCCGTCGACCGCTGGCGCCAAGTCGGGGTAGAAGCTCAGGTTGGTGAACATTGGCATCGGAAAGGGTTTGGCCCCTTCGGGTGCGGGCTGCGCGGGGTAGAAGATGTTCAGCGCGAGGTGGCGCTCACCGAACTCGAGCTGTCTCAGACCGACCGGGTAGGTGACGGGCGCGCCGTGAGCTTGGCGGTCGTCGGCACATCCCGTGCTTGTGGCGGCGACGAGCAGGACGACTAATGCGATACGGGCCAGGAACCGCTGCACAGGGCAAAACGTAGCAGTCAATTTGATCTCAATGGCGGTTGAGGTCCTACCCTCACACGAGTGAACACCGCGAGCGCCACCGGTACCTGGCGTGAGTTATTGGGCCCGAAGAACCTTGGAGCCGTCGCGGTGCTGGCCGGTGGCGTGGCGATCTATGCCATCAACGAATTCATCACGATCAGCCTGCTGCCGAGCGCGGTCGCCGATATCGGCGGTGAGCGGCTCTACGCGTGGGTGACGACGGTGTATCTGGTGGCGTCGGTGATCGCGGCGACGACGGTTGGTCCGGTGCTGACCCGATTCGGGCCGCGGACGGCGTACCTCGGAGCGTTGCTGTCCTTCGCCGCCGGAAGTGCACTCTGCACGCTGGCGCCGACGATGCCGCTGCTGTTGGTCGGCCGGGTCGTGCAGGGCCTCGCGGGCGGCGTGCTCGCGGGCTTGGGCTACGCGGTGATCAGTGCCGCGCTGCCGGACAGACTGTGGACCCGGGCGTCGGCCGTGGTGTCGGCGATGTGGGGGATCGGCACACTGGTCGGTCCCGCGACCGGCGGGTTGTTCGCCCAATTCGGTTTCTGGCGTGGCGGATTCGGGCTGCTCGCGATTCTGGCGGTGGCGATGAGTCTGCTGGTTCCGCTGGCCCTACCCGCCCGTGCGCCAGCGGATCCGGACGCGGCTGGACCCCGGATCCCGGTGCGGTCGTTGCTGTTGCTGGGGATGGCAGCGCTGGCGGTCAGTGTCGCCGCGATCCCGCACAGTGCGCTGGCCATCGCGGGCCTGCTCGCTGTCGGGGTGGTGCTGGTCGTGATATTTGTCGTGGTCGACCGCCGGGCATCGGCTGCGGTGTTGCCGCGCAAGGCTTTTACGCCAGGCCCGTTGAAGTGGATCTATCTGACGCTGGGCCTGCTGATGGCCGCCACGATGGTGGACATGTACGTCCCGCTGTTCGGGCAGCGGCTCGGGGCCCTGGTTCCAGTGGTGGCGGGCTTCCTCGGTGCGGCGCTGTCGGTGGGCTGGACCGTCGGTGAGATCGCGAGCGCATCGATCACCAATGTCCGTGCCACGATGCGGGTGGTGGCGATCGCCCCGGTGGTGATGGCAGTGGGGCTGGCGTTGGTGGCGTTCACTCAAACCGATTCGGCCTCAACCAAAATCGTGGTTCTGTGGGCGGTCGGACTGGTCATCACCGGTGCGGGCATCGGAATGGCTTGGCCGCATCTGTCGGCGTGGGCGATGGGCGCGATCGTCGACGACCCGGCACAGCAGGCGGTGGCCGCTGCCGCGATCAACACCGTCCAGCTGATGTGTGGGGCGTTCGGCGCCGGACTGGCCGGGGTGGTGGTGAACCTGCGGGCCGCTCCCGATGCGTCGGCGAGCACGATGCTGTTCGGTGCGTTCGCGGTCCTGGCGGCCATCGGTACCGTGGCGTCGTATCGCTCGGGCCGCGGTCAGGTGTAGCAGATCTATTCGTCTTTCTCCTCGATCCGGCGCACACCGGTGACGCCGGGCACGCCCGCGACTGTGGCGGGCGCGTGCTGGATCTTGGCGCCCGACAATGTGAGCAGGACACCGCCGTCGGGGTCGCTGCTGAGCTCGGAGAGGCTCCACTGGTGTTTGTCGCACGTCGCGAGGATGTGACTGAGAATGCCGCGGTCGGATTCGTAGGTGATCCGCAGCCGCACCGAGCCGGCCAGGCGCGCGGTGAGGCGCCTGCTCAGTGGATTGAACGCCAGAATGATCACGAAGTGCAGGACCGTGACGATGATCGCGAGCTTGACCAGGCCTGCCGCGGCGGCCATGCCGATGGCCGCGCATTCCCAGATCGCGGCGGCGGTGGTCAGACCGTGTACCGCACCTTGGCGGGTGATGATCAGGCCGGCGCCGAGAAAGCCGATGCCGGAGACGATCTGGGCGGCGACACGCGACGGGTCGACCTCCACGGTGCCCGCGGAGAGCACGTCGAAGAAGCCGTACTTGCTGACGATCAGGATCAGGGCCGACGCGGTGCCCACGATTGCCTGGGTGCGCAGTCCGGCACTCTTGCCGTGGATTTCGCGTTCCAGGCCGATCAGGGCGGTCAGGACGAACGCGATCAGCAGTTCGAGGATCTGCCGCGTGCCCTGTCCGGGTCCGCCGAGCAGCGGGGGATCGGCCAACCAGGTCTGCATGTGGCCACGGTATGCGCCCCAGTCAGCAATCACGCTGAGCCAAACGCTGGGCGCGTCGTCGACACGCTGGTTAAGTCACTGCTTGTCTGACACGCGGGTGTGGCTGAGTGGCTAGGCACCGGCCTGCAAAGCCGTTCACACGGGTTCGAATCCCGTCACTCGCTCCGATCTTGAATCTGTACCGTGGCTTGCCGTGGCCAAGGCGCGAGACTTCTCCGGCGTGAAGCCGAAGAAGAAGTGTTGCCGCAGCAAGCCACGGTGCAAGCGCTGCCCCCTGGTGCTCAACAAGGTCCACAAGGCCGAATTGCTGGGTATCAGCGGTAAAGACCTGGACAAGGTGTTCAAGCGCGCCCGGAAATCCTGACTGTTTGCGCAGTGAAATTGTCGCCGGTGTAACCGCATCAGCACTGGTTCGCAACAGTTCGATAACCGCCAGAATGGTCCCGCGGTTCCCCTACTTACACGTCTGTAGTTTGCCCTTCAGGCCTCTCACAGAAACGGGGAAATGATGTCTCGGACCAGCTCTCGCGTGGCGGCGGTCACCGCCATGGCGACTGCAGGGTTTTTCTGGGCAGCTCCGCTGCTCAGTCCCCGTGCGGTAGCCGACATCGGCACCCCGGGCGTTCCGTGCATGGGCATCCTCCACCAGGGCCTGACGTCGCCGCCTGACCTGTCCCAGGGCATCCCCGGCACGTCGAACAACATCTTCACCAACAACCCACCCACCGCCGGTGGCCCGATTCCGCCCGCCACAGTGCCGGGCAGCATCCGGGTGCCACCGGCGAGCGTCCCCGGCTCGCCGGGAGCGCCAGGTACCGGCGGGGTGACCGTCCCGCCGGCGTCTGTCCCTGGCGCTCCCGGTACCACCGTGACTCGTAACATCCCGACGCCGCCCGCAGCCGTTCCCGGTACTCCGCCCGGTGTCGGTGGCGGCGGTATCCCGACGCCGCCCGCCGGTGTCCCCGGTACGCCGCCCGGTGGTGGTGGCGGTGGCATTCCGACTCCGCCCGCCGGTGTTCCCGGTACGCCGCCCGGTGGTGGTGGCGGTGGCATTCCGACTCCGCCCGCCGGCGTTCCCGGTACGCCGCCCGGTGGTGGCGGTGGTGGTATCCCGACTCCGCCCGGCGGCGTTCCCGCCGCTCCGATCAACGACGCCGCCGGCGTGCCTGTCGGAGCTGCCGGTGGCCCCGGCGCGCCGGTAGGTGGCGCACCCGGTGCTCTGCCCGGCGGTGGCGAGGGCGGCGCTCCGGTCGCTCAGGCCGCGGCCGGTCTGCCCGGTGGTGGCGGTGCGGGCGCAGGCTCGGGCGGCGGAGCCGGTGCTCCGGTGGCCGACGCGGCGGGCGCCCTGCCTGCTGCCGGCGGTGACGCGGGTGCGCCGATCTCCGACGCCAGCGGTCTGGTTCCGCCTCCGGCAGCCGCTGTGCCGGCCGCGCCGCTGGCCGACGCCTCCGGCCTGACGCCTGCTCCGCCGGCTGCCGCTCCTCCCGCCGGAGTCCCCGGCGGGGGTGCGCTTCCTCCCGGCCCGCCCGCCGCAGTGCCCCCCGGCGGAATCCCCGGTGGCGGTGGCTTCCCGGGCACCCCGCCCGCCGAGGTGCCTCCCGGCGGACTGCCCGGTGGTGGCGGCTTCCCGGGCACTCCTCCCGCCGGGGTTCCCGGCGGCGAGATCCCCGGTGGCGGCGGTGTGCCCGGCACCCCTCCTGCGGCCGTGCCCGGTGGCAACGTCCCCGAAACCGTTGTGACTCCGCCGGTTCCGCCGGCCGCCGTGCCCGGTGGCGAGATCCCCGGCGGTGGCGGCACTCCGCCGGTTCCGCCGGCCGCCGTGCCCGGTGCCGAGGTGCCCACACAGATCGTCACCCCGCCGGCCGAGGTGCCCGGCGGGCCCGGTGGTGGCAACAACCTGTCGCTGAACACGCCAGGACTTCCGCCAAATGCTGTGCCCGGCAACGTGATCAACGATTCGTCGGGAACCCTTCCCCCTCCCGGCGCATCGATCCCGGGCGTGCCGACCCCCGGCGGCATGCTCAACGTTCCCGGCACCCCGTCGGTGACTCTGCCGGGTATCCCCAGCGCGGCCTCCACCCCGGGCATCGTCACGCCGCCCGCAGCGGTGCCCGGTGGCCCCGGAGTGCCGGTGAACGTGAACGTGCCCGGCACGCCCGCGGCGCTGCCGCCCACGCCGGGCACGCCCGGTATGGAGATCCCGCCGACGCCCCCGACGGTGATTCCCGGTACGCCGGGAACCCCTGGTGTCGAGGAACTTTCGACGCCGCCGGCGGCCGTCCCCGGCACGCCCGGTGAGGGCACTGGCGGCGGAGTTCCGACCCCGCCGGCCGCAGTCCCCGGCACGCCGGGTGGCAACGTCGTCGAGACCGGATCGACTCCGCCTGCCGGCATCCCCGGCACCCCCGGTGAAGTCGGTGGCGGTGGTGTGCCGACGCCTCCGGGTGCGGTTCCGGGTACGCCGGGTGAAGTTGGCGGCGGTGGTGTGCCGACGCCTCCGGGTGCGGTTCCGGGTACGCCCGGTGAAGTCGGTGGCGGTGGCGTGCCCACGCCTCCGGGTGGTGTGCCCGGCGTCCCGGTCGGTGAGGGCGGTGGCGTGCCCGGTGCGGGTGGCGTCCCGGCCGCTCCGCTGACCGACAATGCCGGAGCGGTTCCGGCCGCGCCGATCACTGACAACGCCGGAGCTGTTCCGGCCGCGCCGATCACCGACAACGCCGGAGCTGCCGGCGCGCCTGCCGCCGCGTTGTCCGACAGTGCTGGCGCCGCGGGCGCGGGCGTGCCGGGTGCGGCAACGGGTGCCGCCGGTGGCGCAGTCGGTGCGCCGGTCGCCGACGCCTCTGGCGTGATCGCACCGTCGGCAGGTGTTCCCGCGGAAGCGATCGCCTCGGCCGCCGCCGGTCTGCCGGCCGATGCCGCTGCGGCAGTGCCCGCCGCAGGTCTCGGCGGTGGTGGCGCGGGCATTCCCACGCCGCCGGCTGCAGTGCCTCCCGGCCTGGTGCCGGGTGGCGGTGGTGTCCCCGGTACTCCGCCGGCTGCGGTGCCTCCTGGCTTGGTGCCCGGTGGTGGTGGCGTGCCCGGTACTCCGCCGGCTGCGGTGCCTCCTGGCTTGGTGCCCGGTGGTGGTGGCGTGCCCGGTACTCCGCCGGCCGCGGTTCCCGGAACTCCGTTCACCAACAATGTCGTGACTCCCGGCACGCCGCCCGCCGCGGTCCCCGGTGGTCCCGGTGGTGGTGGCGGCGCCGGTCTGCCGACTCCGCCCGCCGCGACGCCGGGGATCCCCGGCAACAACCGCGGGGCCACCCCGCCGACCCCGCCGACTGTGCTTCCGGGTGGGCCGGGCTCCTACATTGGCCCGCAGCCGGGCGGTCTGGGCAGCCTGATCCCGTCGGCGCCGATCTCCGACGCGGCCGGCACCCTGCCGACCCCGCCGGCCCAGCTGTTCGGGACCATGGCGCAGGGTGTGGCCACGCTGCTCACGCCGCCGCAGATCACGATCCCCGGCATCCCGGGCTTCGGTATCCCGCTGCCGTCGACGATTTCGACACCGCGCGACCTGCTGTGCATGGGTACCGGGTGGTCGGCGCACAAGTCGGGCACCGAATCCGGGGCACCGGCGGGCGCCATCCTTGGCACCGAGTTGCCGCCCGCGAACCGCTGGTTCGGCGACTAAGCCAGCCGGGCGAAGATGTCGGGGTAGTACAGGTGGGCGAGAAAGTGGCCGCCTGGCCGCTCCTGGAGCGTCGCACCGGGAATGCGGCGCGCCAGCTCGCGCGGCCAGGCGATGTTCACCAGCTCGTCCTGCTGGCCGCCCCAGACGTCGACGGGAACGGTGATCTGTTCGGGGGCGAAACCCCACGGCCGCATCCAGGCCCGGTAGTCCTCGACGACGCCACTCGGGCGGCGTAACGCCTCGGCGGACATCCGTGCAAACTCATCGCCCTCGCCGCGGACCACGGCGGCATCGGCGGAGCCCAGTTGGCCGGCGGCGAACCGACCGTAGAGCCCGGGTGCGGTCCGGGAGGTCAGGGCCATCGCCGCAAAACACGGCTTCACCAGCCACGGGGCACGCTGAGATAGCCGGGTATAGATCCGGTCGAAGGCGGGCAGCTGGGCGAAGACGCCGGGCTCGGTGAGCGGCAGCGCGCCGGCGATGATCGCGACCCGTTTGACCCGCTCGGGCAGCGCCCACGCGAGTGCGGCCGCGTACTGGCCGCCCATCGACCAGCCCATCGCTGAAAAGTGCTCTACGCCAAGCTGATCCAGCATGCCGGCGACATCGCGGGTCCAGTCCAGGATCGTGCGTCCCGGCTGCGGATCGGAATCGCCGATTCCTGGCCGGTCCGGCGAGAGCAACCGGATTCCAGCGGCGCGGGCCGCATTGTCGGCCGCCGCCACGTCGAGGCGGCAGGCCAGGCCACCGTGGGCGTTGACGACGACGGCGCCGTCAGCCGCTCCGTATTGCGCGTAGGACACCGATCGCCCGTCACTCAGGCGCAGGGTGAGCTTTTCGCCAGGTCCGAGCATCCGATTCGCTTCCTGTTCAGCCGGATCGTAGCCCCGCGGTGAATTCGGCAGGTTTTGAATTCAGGGCATTGGACATCATTGATGTGTGGTAGCCCCGACAATCACGAATCCGGTGCGATCTGGATTTACAACTGCGGGCGGTGTCAGCCACCTCACGGAACTGTCGGCAGCGCTATTTTCCCCGGTAGAGTGGCCTCGCGCGGCGCGCCCGAATTGCCGCGTGGCGTGAATCGCATCCTTGCGTCGTGCTGAGGCGTTAATGTTCCAGACGGCGTTGAAATTGGAGACTGGAGGGTACGAATGGGCGGTTACAAGACCGTGGTCGTCGGCACGGACGGCTCGGATTCCTCGCTGCGTGCGGTCGATCGGGCGGGCTATCTCGCCTCCGAACCTGGTTCCAAGGTCATCGTGGCGACCGCTTACTTCCCGGCCTCCGAGGACACCCGTGCGGCCGACCTGCTGAAGGACGAGGGCTACAAGATGGCGGGCAACGCCCCCATCTACGCGATCCTGCGCGAGGCACGTGATCGCGCCAAGGAAGCCGGCGCCGCCGAGGTCGAAGAGCGCGCTGTCGTTGGAGCTCCCGTCGACGCCCTGGTGGATTTGGCCGAAGAGGTCGGCGCCGATCTGCTGATCGTCGGCAACGTCGGTTTGAGCACGATCGCAGGCCGCCTGCTGGGCTCGGTGCCGGCCAACGTGGCGCGCCGGTCGAAGACTGACGTGCTGATCGTCCACACCACCGGGTGACCCACTGCCGGACCCGTCTGTGGGTCGATGGCGAACTGAAGTCGGAGGATTTCCCCCTCCACGATGTGTCCGACCACCTGTCCGAGGACGGGGCCTTGGTGTGGGTCGACATGTGCAACCCGGACCACGATGTGTTGTGCCAGCTGGCCGACGAACTCGGCTTCGATCAGCACGCCGTCGAAGACACCGTTGCCCATGCCGAACGCACCAAGGCCACCCGGTATGCGTCGCACACGTTTCTCACGGTGTATGCCACCGCGCTCGCGCCGCCCTTGCCCAACGACCTCGAGTCGCGGCTGCTCCTGACCCGGGTGTCGATCTTCGTGCTGCCCGCGGGGATTGTCACGGTGCGGCACGAAATCGACCCGCAGAAGCCAGTTTTCGATATGGACGAGGTGGTTCGCCGGTGGGATGAGAACGCCGACCTGTTGAAGATGGGCCCGCCGGCGCTACTGCACGGCCTGCTCGACGTGATCGTCGACGGCCAGTTCGACACCATTCAGCAGCTCGACGACGCGATCGAATCGCTCGAGGACGGATTGTTCGACGACCGGGCGGTGACCCGCACGATCCAGCGCTCGACGTACCGGCTGCGCAAGGAGCTCGTCGAGCTGCGCCGCGTCGTGCTGCCGATGCGCGAGGTAATCAACACGATCATGCGCCGTCGCGCCGAACGCTCTGACACCGTCGAACTCGACAGCTGGTATTCGGATCTCTACGACCATGTCATCCGGGCGGCGGAGTGGACGGAGTCGTTGCGCGACATGATCACAACGGTGTTCGAGACGAATCTGTCACTGCAGGACGCCCGGCTGAACACGATCATGAAGAAGCTCACGGGGTGGGCGGCCATCATTGCCGTACCGACCGCGGTGACCGGTTGGTACGGCCAGAACGTGCCCTATCCCGGATTTCAGGACGCCGCCGGGTTTGTATCCAGTGCGGTGGTCATCGTGTTGCTGTCGGCTCTGCTTTATGTCGTGTTCAAACGGAAAGGCTGGCTCTGAGCTCGCTACACGTGTAGCGCGGTGAACGGTGCGAAGGGCAGATTACGTACGACGAACCAGTGTGTTTCGGTTTTCGAAACGTCAACTCACAACGCTTCGCCGATGTCGGGAAGCAGCGAAATACCCTCTGGTTGAGGCTCATTGGGATGGTGTTGCCGGAACATGGCAGCCGTTTCGCGCACGTTGCGCTTGGCCCATTCGGGGTTGAAGCGGCGAAGGACGTCGTATTCGAACTGGAATGCCTGTGCACGGTCACCCACATACTTGTGTGCCAGGCTCCCGACCTCACCTTGGCAGAACCAGTACAGAACGTCGTCGAGATTGCCCCGCCGATCGAATCCGAGCTTTCCGCGCTCGTAGAAGGTGTAGTGGTACCAGCCGTCGTCGCCGACGAAGATATTGCGACCGTCGTTCGTCAACAAGCCGACGGGCACAGTGCGAACGTCGAGTCGATCTGCGAGCCGGTCGATTTCGGCCTGCAGCTCAGTAGATTTGGCGTCCAACGGTTACCTCGCTCAGCTCGCCGGGCTACGACCAACGTCCCATCAAGAAGACGGCCGCGCCAGTCACTTGCCGAGTTCAGAATGCCGGAGCTGAGATGCGCGTGCGGCGTCCCCAACCGACCGGGAACCGTCAGCACAGCCCCGCCCAAGCCGAGGGAGCCGGCGACGACGGTGAGTCGTGAGGCAAAAGGGTGTACAAGCTAGTCACCAGCCGCGTTCACGCCATTCGTCGAGATGCGGGCGCTCGGCTCCGAGGTTCGTGTCATCCCCGTGCCCGGGATAGACGACGGTGTCGTCGCCGAACACGCCGAACAGCCGGCTGTCCACATCGCCGAGCAGCTGCTCGAATGCGCCGGGCTCCCACGTTTTGCCGACCCCGCCCGGGAACAGGCAGTCCCCCGTGAACAGGTGCGTCTCGGTCCGCTCGGCAGTAGGCCGCAGTGCCAACGCCACCGATCCGGGCGTGTGACCTCGCAGATGGATCACGTCGAAGACCAAGTCGCCGACGGTGATGGTGTCACCACCGGCCAGGAAGCGGTCCGGCTTGACCGACAGCGGCTCGGCGTCGAGCTGATGGGCGGCGGTCGGAACCCCGGTCGCCTCGGCCAGCGCCTCCAGCGCCTGCCAATGGTCGAAATGCTGGTGGCTGGTCACGATCAGGGTTAGCTCGGGCCCGTGCTCGCGGACCAGGTCGACGAGCAGTTCCGGATCGTTGGCGGCGTCGATCAATAAACTCTCGCCGGTCCGGGAACACGTCACGAGGTAGGTGTTGTTGTCCATCGGGCCTACCGACATTTTGATGATGCTGGCCCCGGGCAGCGTCCGGCGGGCGGCGGCCTGCGGTTCGACGTGTCCGGTGTAGGTGTCGTCGACGACTGTCATGGTCGCCACGTTACTTGTCGGTGGGTCGACATAGCATGGGGGCTCGGCATCGTCATGCCCATAAACCTGCAGGAAGGGGGCGCTGGTGGCTGACCGTCTGGTGGTCAAGGGCGCGCGCGAACACAACTTGCGCAGCATCGACTTGGACCTGCCCCGCGACAGTCTGATCGTCTTCACGGGGCTGTCCGGATCGGGCAAGTCCTCGCTGGCGTTCGACACGATTTTCGCCGAGGGCCAGCGCCGCTATGTCGAGTCGCTCTCGGCCTACGCCCGCCAGTTCCTCGGTCAGATGGACAAGCCGGACGTCGACTTCATCGAGGGCCTCTCGCCGGCGGTGTCGATCGACCAGAAGTCCACCAACCGCAACCCGCGCTCGACCGTGGGCACGATCACCGAGGTCTACGACTACCTGCGGCTGCTCTACGCCCGTGCCGGCACCCCGCACTGCCCGGTCTGTGGCGAGAAGATCGCCCGGCAGACTCCGCAGCAGATCGTCGACCAGGTGCTGGCGATGGACGAGGGCCTGCGGTTCCAGGTGCTGGCTCCCGTCGTGCGCACCCGCAAGGGCGAGTTCGTCGACCTCTTCGACAAGCTCAACAGCCAGGGCTACAGCCGCGTCCGAGTCGACGGGGTGGTGCATTCGCTCACCGACCCGCCCAAGCTGAAGAAGCAGGAGAAGCACGACATCGAGGTCGTGGTCGACCGGCTCACGGTCAAGACCAGCGCCAAGCAGCGGCTCACCGATTCGGTCGAAACCGCGCTGAACCTGGCCGACGGCATCGTGGTGCTGGAATTCGTCGACCGCGAGGACGACCACCCGCACCGAGAACAGCGGTTCTCCGAGAAGCTGGCCTGCCCCAACGGCCATCCGCTGGCCGTCGACGATCTCGAGCCACGGTCGTTCTCGTTCAACTCGCCCTACGGCGCCTGCCCGGAATGCAGTGGCCTGGGCATCCGCAAGGAGGTCGACCCCGACCTTGTCGTCCCCGATCCGGATATGACGCTGGCCGAGGGCGCCGTCGCGCCGTGGGCGATGGGCCACACCGCCGAATACTTCACCCGGATGATGGCGGGACTCGGCGAGTCGATGGGTTTCGACGTCGACACCCCGTGGCGCAAGCTTCCGGCCAAGGCGCGCAAGGCAATTCTGGAAGGCTGCGACGAGCAGGTCCACGTCCGCTACAAGAACCGCTACGGCCGGACCCGCTCGTACTACGCCGAATTCGAAGGCGTGATGGCCTTCCTGCACCGGCGCATGGAACAGACCGAGTCCGAGCAGATGAAGGAACGCTACGACGGGTTCATGCGCGACGTGCCGTGCCCGGAGTGCAACGGCACCCGATTGAAGCCGGAAATCCTGGCCGTCACGCTGGCGGCGGGCAAGCACGGCGCGAAGTCGATCGCCGAGGTGTCCGAGCTGTCCATCGCCGACTGCTCGGTCTTCCTCAACGACCTGACGCTAGGCACCCGCGAGTCGGCGATCGCCGGGCAGGTACTGAAGGAAGTGCAGTCCCGGCTCGGCTTCCTGCTGGACGTGGGCCTGGACTATCTGTCGCTGTCCCGCGCAGCGGGCACGCTGTCCGGTGGTGAGGCGCAGCGCATCCGGCTGGCCACCCAGATCGGGTCGGGTCTGGTCGGTGTGCTCTATGTGCTCGACGAGCCGTCGATCGGCCTGCATCAGCGTGACAATCGTCGGCTCATCGAAACCCTTACGCGGCTAAGGGATTTGGGCAACACCCTGATCGTCGTGGAGCACGACGAGGACACGATCGCGCATTCGGACTGGGTGGTCGACATCGGTCCGGCGGCCGGCGAGCACGGCGGCCAGGTGGTGCACAGCGGCCCGTACGCCGATCTGCTGCGCAATCCGAACTCCATCACCGGCGCCTACCTGTCGGGCAAGCAGAGCATCGACGTGCCGGACATCCGCCGCCCGATCGACCGGCGCAAGCAGCTCACGGTGATCGGCGCGCGGGAGCACAACCTGCGCGACATCGACGTCGCGTTCCCGCTCGGGGTGCTGACCTCGGTGACCGGCGTCTCGGGCTCGGGCAAGTCCACGCTCGTCAACGACATCTTGGCTTCAGTACTGGCCAACAAGCTCAACGGCGCCCGCCAGGTGCCGGGCCGGCACACCCGGATCAACGGCCTCGAACACGTCGACAAGCTGGTGCGGGTCGACCAGTCGCCGATCGGCCGCACGCCGCGCTCCAACCCGGCCACCTACACCGGGGTGTTCGACAAGATCCGCACACTGTTCGCCGCGACCACCGAGGCCAAGGTCCGCGGCTATCAGCCCGGCCGGTTCTCGTTCAACGTCAAAGGTGGCCGCTGCGAAGCATGTTCAGGTGACGGCACCATCAAGATCGAGATGAACTTCCTGCCCGACGTGTATGTGCCGTGCGAGGTGTGCCACGGCGCCCGCTACAACCGCGAGACCCTCGAGGTGCACTACAAGGGCAAGACCATCTCCGAGGTGCTCGACCTCTCCATCGAGGACGCCGCCGAGTTCTTCGAGCCGATCAGCTCGATCCACCGCTATCTGCGCACACTCGTCGACGTCGGATTGGGCTATGTGCGCCTGGGCCAGCCGGCGCCGACGCTCTCCGGTGGCGAGGCCCAGCGCGTCAAGCTGGCCGCCGAACTGCAGAAGCGCTCGACCGGTCGCACCGTGTACATCCTCGACGAGCCGACCACGGGCCTGCATTTCGAGGACATCCGCAAGCTCCTCAAGGTCATCAATGGCCTTGTGGACAAGGGCAATTCGGTGATCGTCATCGAACACAACCTGGACGTCATCAAGACCTCGGACTGGATCGTCGACATGGGTCCCGAGGGCGGTTCGGGCGGCGGAACCGTTGTCGCGCAGGGCACCCCGGAGGATGTGGCCGCGGAGACCCAGAGCTATACCGGCAAGTTCCTCTCCGATGTGCTGACCGCACCGGCGCCCAAGAAGGCCACCAAGACGACCCGGCGGCGCAAGGTCAGCTAGCTCTGGACCGTCGGGCGGATGGTGATGTCGCCGATCTCGACATCGCGTGGCTGTTCGATCGCGAATGCGACCGCGCGAGCGACCGCGTCGGGTGGCATGCCGAAGCTGTCCATGGCGGCGCGGGCGGCACGACGGGCCTCGGGATCCTCGATCGACGAGTCCAGTTCGGTGTTCACGTAGCCCGGTGAGATGGACGTCGTGCGTATGACGCCATCGGTGGATTCCTGCCGTAGGGCCTCCAGCAAGGTGCGCACGGCGTTCTTCGTGGCGGCGTAGACGCCCATGTTCGGCACGATCTTGATGCCGGCGGTCGACACCACGGTGACGAAATCGCCGTGGCCCTGTTCGCGGAAGACGGGCAGTGCGGCGGCGATGCCGTGCAGCACGCCCCGCAGATTCACGTCGATCATCGCCGACCAGCCGTCGACGTCGAGATCGCTCGTCGGGCCGATGCGGCTGATCCCGGCGTTGCCCACGAACACATCCAGGCGCCCGTACTCCCGCACACCAGCCTCGACCAGTCGCTCGACGTCGGCGCGCTGGGTGACGTCGGTGACGACGGTCAGCGCCGTCCCGCCCGCGGCACGGATCTCGTCAGCCAATTCCTGCAGTCGATCCTCCCGACGCGCACCCAGGACTACGGTCGCGCCCCGCTCAGCCAACAGCCGTGCCGTCGCGGCACCGATGCCGCTGCTCGCGCCCGTGATCGCGACGACCGGCCCGGTCAGGGCTGATCCGGCTTCTGCATGGACGCGCGGATCTCTTCCAACCGTTCGGCCGCGGCCTTCTGCCGGGCCTCGTACTGCTCCTCGACGGTGCGGCCCTCAGGCGTTTCCGCGGCCAATTCGGCTGAGCCGAGCGCGGTTCCGAACCGCGTCTCGATCTTCTCCTGCACCGATTCGAACGTAGGCACCCCGGAGTCGTCGTAGCCGGGATCCGGTATGGGTTGGTCGGGCATAGCCCTCACCGTACTCCCGGCGGCCTCCCGGCGGCGGCGATCGTGATGTGGCTCGGCGGCGGGGCCGGTGGGCCGGGCAGGGGCACCGCCGGGGCGCCGGGAGTCTCGATCTGGCCGGCCAGCCACGGGAGCGCGGATGCGAAGGCACGTGCCGCGAACGGCCAGTCATGCTTACCCGGCTCGGCGACCACCGCACAGTTGATGCCGTTGGCGCTGCCGACTCCGCACAGAGTGTTCGCGGCGGCAGTCTGGCCGCCCGGGCCTTGATTGCCCGAGATCGCAAACCATCCCGAAACACCCTGATAAGAACCGTGTTTGGTCATGATGGTTGCGGGATCGAAGCTCGCGTAGGCCGCCGCGTTTCCACCGAACAGTCGGGTGATCGTCTGAGCCTTGGTGCCCGAGTTCGGGGCGTCATCGCCGGCGATGTCCTCGAACGTGCTGAACATGTCGGGATGCATGGTGATGAGGTCGACCGCGCAGGTACCGCCCATGGACCAGCCGACCACACCCCACTTCGCCCGGTCGGCGCTGACACCGAAGTTCGAGACCATGAACGGCACAACGTCTTTGGTCAGATGATCGGCGGAGTTGCCGCGCGGTCCGTTGACGCATTCGGTGTCGTTGTTGAACGCGCCGCCGGAGTCGACGAACACGAACACCGGAGCGTTGCCGTGGTGGGCCGCGGCGAAATCGTCGATCGTCTTGATCGCGTTGCCCGCCCGCAGCCAGTCGGCGGGGTTGTTGAATTCGCCGCCGACCATCATGACCGTTGGCAGCTTCGGCGGTGGATTGGTGGCGTAATACGCCGGGGGTAGGTACACCAGCTCCTCGCGATGCGCGAAATGGGATGCGTCCGAGGGGATCGTCACCGGTACGACTGTGCCTTTGGCCGGGATGGCGTGCTGCACCACCATCTGGGTGACGGTCGCGCGGTCGGTCTGATCGGGCAGCGGGCCCGCGGTCAGCTGATTCCACGCGGTCCCGACGGTGGGGAAGTAGCCCACCCACAGGTTGAGCATCAGCGCCGCCGCCAACGCGCACAGCGGGATCGCCAGCACTGACATGCCGCGCCGCCACCAGCGCGCACCGCGCCAGCCCACGATCGCCACCAGGGCCGCCACCGTGGTCACCGCAATCCACACCCACAGCTGATGCGGTGCCGGATCGCCCGTCAGCCCGTCGTCGGAGATGGCCCACTGGGCGTACCACGCGGCCGCGATGCCCACGACGGCCGCCAGCGGCAGCCACACCAGCCGCCAGCGGCGCGTCCGCCAGCCGATAGCCAACACCAGGACCAGCCCGGCCAGGATCTGCACAGTCAGCGGCAACCATCCGTGCATCAACGAAATGTGTTGGTGATCGGCCGGTGTCACGCAACCATGGTGACCAAGCTTCCTTGGCGGTCGCTGTGAGCCGATCGCACCAGCTAACGCGGTTTGGCGAGGGGGAAGGGCAGGGTTTCGCGGATGCTGTGCCCGGTGATCAGCATGACCACGCGGTCCACGCCAACTCCCAGACCGCCGGTCGGCGGCATCGCGTACTCCATCGCCTGCAGGAAATCTTCGTCCAGTTCCATCGCCTCGGGATCGCCGCCCGCAGCCAGTAGCGACTGCTCCTCCAGCCGGCGTCGCTGCTCGACGGGGTCGGTCAGCTCGCTGTACGCGGTGCCCAGCTCGACACCCCACGCCACCAGGTCCCAGCGCTCGGCGACACCGGGCTTGCTGCGGTGCGGACGGGTCAGCGGCGACACCGACGTCGGGAAGTCGGTGTAGAACGTCGGCGCCTCGGTCTGGTCCTCCACCAGCCGCTCGTAGAGTTCCAGCACCACCGCGCCGGGATCCCAGTGCGTCAGATATGGGACCTTCGCGCTGTGGCACAGGCGGCGCAGCGCGGTCAGATCGGTCTCGGCGTCGACCTGTTCGCCCAGGGCCTCAGACACCGCGTCGTGCACGGTCTTGACCGTCCATGTTCCGGAGATGTCCACCGGTTCGAGCTGGTCGGGGGCGCCGTCACGGGGCCGCATCACCACAGCGGAGCCGTTGGCGGCGATCGCCGCGTTCTGGATCAGCTCGCGGCATCCGTCGATCCACACCCGGTAATCGGCATGAGCCTGGTACGCCTCGAGCAGGGTGAATTCCGGGTTGTGGCTGAAGTCCACGCCCTCGTTGCGAAATGCCCTGCCCAACTCGAAGACTCGCTCGACACCACCGACACACAATCGTTTGAGATAGAGCTCGGGCGCGATCCGCAGGTACAAGTCGAGATCATAGGCGTTGATGTGGGTCTTGAACGGGCGGGCGTTGGCGCCGCCGTGGATCTGCTGAAGAATCGGCGTCTCGACTTCGAGAAATCCCTTGGTGAACAGCGTTTCCCGGATCGAGTGCAAGACATTGCTGCGGGCGCGGATGAGCTCGCGAGCTTCGGGGTTGATGGCGAGGTCGACGTAGCGGGCCCGAACCCTGGCCTCGGGATCCTGCAGGCCTTTCCACTTGTCGGGCAAGGGGCGCAAGCACTTTCCGAGCATGCGCCACTGCTCGACGATCACCGAGCGGGTGCCGTTCTTGCTGTGGCCCATGTGTCCGGTCGCCTCGACCAGGTCGCCGAGGTCGACGGAGGCGAAGTCCTCGGTAGCACCGTCGAGCGTGGCCTTGTCCAGCAGCAGCTGGACGTCGCCGGACCAGTCCCGCAGCTGGGCGAACACCACACCGCCGTAGTCGCGGGCGCGCAGAATCCGGCCGGCCACGCTGAGGGTGAGGGCGTCATCGGCGACCAGCGCCTGCGCGACCGTGTGGGTAGGTGGTTGGCCCACCGGATAGGCGTCGATACCGTTGCCCTGCAACGCTTTCAGCTTGGCCATCCGGACGCGTACCTGATCGGGCAGGCGCTGGCCGCGGCTGGTCTTCTCGTCTTCGGGCTCGACGGGATCGGGTGCGCTGCCGTCGGCGTGCAGGCGTCCCGTGGCGGCGAGGTCTTCAGGAACAGCCGAGTAGTGGCCGGTGTGCTGCTTGCCGCGCCGGGAGAACGGCAACACCAGGAAGCCCTCGGCAATGACGGAGGCGACGCCCACCCGGGGGATCAGCCGGGCGTCTTCGTAGCAGGCGTACCGCGGTACCCACTGCGGCTGGTATTTCATGTTGGAGCGGTAGAGGGTTTCCAGCTGCCACCACTTCGAGAAGAACACCAGCATGGCGCGCCACAACCGGGCCACCGGCCCCGCGCCGAGCTGGGCGCCTTGCTCGAAGGCGGCCCGGAACATCGCGAAGTTCAGCGAAATACGGCTGACACCAATGTCTTCGGCGTTCTGCAGAAGCTCGGTCACCATCAGCTCGATGGTCCCGTTGGGGGACTTCGGCGAGCGCCGCATCAGATCCAGCGAGAGTCCGTTGTTGCCCCACGGCACCAGCGACAGCATCGCGACGACCTCGTCGCCGTCGCCCTGGACGGCCTCCACCAGCAGACAGTCGCCGTCGGCGCTGTCACCGAGCCGGCCCAATGCCATCGAGAAGCCGCGTTCGGTCTCGGTGTCACGCCAGGCATCGGCCCGCGCGATCACCGCGGCCATCTCGTCGGAGGAGAAGTCCCGATGCCGGCGCATCCGCACGGTCAGCCCGGCGCGACGGGCGCGAGTGACGGCCTGGCGGACGGCCCGCATATCGGGGCCGGACAGGTGGAACTGATCGGGGTAAAGGATCGCCTCGTCGCCGAGCTGCAGCGCGTTGAGGCCCGCTTCGCGATACGCCTGGGCGCCAGTCGAACTGGCACCCATCACACCCGGCGCCCAGCCGTATTCCTGGCACAGCGACAGCCACGCCGAGATCGCCTGTTGCCAGGCCCGCGGGTCGCCGATGGGGTCACCGCTGGCAAGGCACACACCGACCTCGACGCGGTAGGTGACGGCGGCGCGGGCATTGGCCGCGAAGACGACGGACTTGTCCCGGCGGGTGGCGAAGTACCCCAGCGAATCGTTCTTGCCGTAGGCCAGGAGCAGCCCGCGGATTGCGGACTCGTCCTCGCCGGTCAGCGCGTTCTCGGCGCGCTGGGATTGGAACAGCACGATCGCGGCCACCATCAGCGCCAGCGCGCCGAGCAGGCCGAGCAGGGCATTGATGAACGTGTGCGGATGACCCTCGAAGGATTCCGCGCCGGCCCCGGCGAACGCGCTGACGCGGTTCAGCGCGTACCAGAAGCGGTCTTCACGGGCCAGCGTGCCGGGGAAGAATTCGAGGACGGCCCAGCCGATCAGGGTGCCGACGGCCATGCCTGCGACCAGGGCGGCGGCGGCCTTGAGCAGAGCACCCCGGCGGACCCTGGCCCAGAACTGGTTGTAGGCCAGAACCAGAGCACCGGCCGCGGCGATATGGAAGACCAGGCCGATGACCTCACCGGCGTCCACGGCAGCAGACTCGTCGCCGCTGAGCAGGTCGGTGATGTTCCAGACCGACGCGGCCACCATGTAGAAGACGAGAATCCACCAGGCGATGCGCTTGCGGGCGGCCAGCGCGGCGGCCAGCAGAACCAGCACGAACGCCCAGGCGAAGCTGGTGTCCGGGAAGTTGAAAAGGTAGCTGTTGATGAACTCCCGCGGCATCCGGATGAGGTGCCGGATGATCGTGGACACGCTCGACGCCAGCGACAGTGTCGCGATGACGCCGATGATCCAACCGGCCGCGGCGGGCACCCAGCGGAACCGGGAAGTTGGCCGACTCGTAGTGACGGTCATAGGCCGCGAGGATATTCCCTCGGCATGCGAAATGTCTGTGGTGCGCTACCAGACAGGGCCAGTATATTTTTCGCCCGGCCCGGTGCCGGGTTCCTCGGGTGCCGCACTGGCTTCCCGGAACGCCAACTGGAGACTCTTCAGTCCGTCGCGGACCGGGCCCGCGTGCGGGCCGAGATACTCCGCCGAGGCGGTCACCAGGCCGGCTAGCGCGGTGATCAGGCGGCGCGCTTCGTCGAGGTCACGATGTTCGCTGGCGTCGGGGTCGGGGGAGGACAACCCGATCTTCTCGGCGGCGGCGCTCATCAGCATGACAGCCGCGCGGGTGATCACCTCCACGGCGGGAATGTCGGCCAGGTCGCGGATGTTAATGGGATCCGTCATGCCTGCTAGACTGGCATGCACGACCGTCCCGGCGTACGCCAGGGACAGCAAGTGGAGTCCCACTCCCACCGCTCGCCACGGATATTTCCGCAGGTACAGCGGTCCGGTCACGGATACCGTCAGGGTATCTGTTCTGCGGTTTCGCAGGCGGCGCGAGCTGTGACCGGTCGGCATCGGGCCCTGCTTTATGCAGGGCCTTCTCGCTGATGGCGTGGATTCTCCCCAGCTGCTCCCGATGTGTGACACCGCGGTGGTCCGCAGAGGAAACCGAACCAGGGAGGCCCCATCAGCACTGAGACCCGTGTCAACGAGCGCATTCGCGTACCTGAAGTCCGACTGATCGGACCGGGCGGGGAACAGGTAGGCATCGTGCGTATCGAAGACGCTCTCCGCGTCGCCGCGGATGCCGATCTCGATCTTGTCGAAGTAGCCCCGAATGCCAGGCCTCCGGTCTGCAAAATCATGGACTACGGCAAGTACAAGTACGAGACGGCTCTCAAGGAGCGCGAGTCTCGCAAGAACCAGCAGCAGACCGTCGTCAAGGAACAGAAGCTTCGGCCCAAGATCGACGACCACGACTATCAGACCAAGAAGGGTCACGTCATCCGCTTCCTGGAGGCGGGTTCGAAGGTCAAGGTCACGATCATGTTCCGCGGACGCGAGCAGTCGCGGCCCGAACTCGGGTTCCGACTCCTGCAGCGGCTGGGCGCCGACGTCGCCGATTACGGCTTCATCGAGACGTCCGCCAAGCAGGACGGCCGCAACATGACGATGGTGCTGGCACCGCACCGCGGCGCGAAGACTCGCGCCAAGGCGGCGCATGACGCCGACACCCCCGCAGGGCGTCCGGCCGAACCCCAGCCCACCGAAGCACCTGACACCACCTAGAACTGAGGACCAATGCCCAAGGCAAAGACTCACAGCGGCGCCTCCAAGCGGTTCCGCAAGACCGGCACCGGGAAGATCGTGCGGCAGAAGGCGAACCGTCGCCACCTGCTCGAGCACAAGGCCACCAAGCGCACCCGTCGCCTGGACGGTCGCACCGTCGTGGCGGCCAACGACACCAAGCGTGTCAACGCGATGCTGAACGGCTAAGCGCCGTAACCCCTTAACTTTTTGACCGAACGAGAATAGGAACACCGCAATGGCACGCGTGAAGCGCGCACTCAATGCCCAGAAGAAGCGGCGCACAGTACTCAAGGCGTCCAAGGGCTACCGCGGCCAGCGCTCGCGGCTCTACCGCAAAGCCAAAGAGCAGCAGCTGCATTCGCTCACTTACGCATACCGGGACCGTCGTGCCCGCAAGGGTGAGTTCCGCAAGCTGTGGATCTCCCGCATCAACGCGGCGGCCCGCGCCAACGACATCACCTACAACCGGCTGATCCAGGGCCTCAAGGCCGCCGGCATCGAGGTGGACCGCAAGAACCTCGCCGAGATCGCCGTCAGCGACCCGGCCGCGTTCACCGCGCTGGTCGAGGCCGCCAAGGCCGCACTGCCGGAGGATGTCAACGCACCTTCCGGTGAAGCCGCCTGATAACGGCACTCACTGAACGATCCGCCCGGGTGGTGGCTGCAGCAAAACTGCAGCGCCACACCGGGCGTCGTCGTGCTGGGAGGTTTTTGGCCGAGGGGCCCAATCTCGTCGAGGCGGCCCTGCGGCACGGCCTGGCCGTGGAGGTCTACGCCACCGAAGCGGCTTTGGCGCGCTTCACCGATCTGCGCATCGACGTGCCGGTGCACACGATCACCGACCGGGCCGCGAAATCGTTGTCCGACACGGTGACTCCGGTTGGGTTGTACGCGGTGTGCACGCCACCCGACGTCGCCCTCGCCGACGTTCTGGCAGCTAGTCCGCGGCTCGTCCTCGTCGCCGTCGCGACGTCCGAACCGGGCAACGCGGGCACACTGATTCGGATCGCCGACGCAATGGGTGCCGACGCCGTGGTGCTCACCGACGACAGCGTCGATCCGTATAACGGCAAGTGCCTGCGCGCCTCGGCGGGCAGCATCTTCGCACTGCCGGTGCTCGAAGCTCCCGACTCCGCCGCGCTCATCGCTGAGTTGCGGTCGGCGGGGCTGGCGGTGCGCGCCACCACACTGGACGCCGACACGTCCGTGGACGCGGTGGATCTCACTCGTCCGACGGCGTGGTTGTTCGGATCCGAGGCACACGGCCTCGCCGCCGACGTCGCGGCGCTGGCGGATGAGCGTGTCCGGGTGCCGATGTGGGGTAGCGCGGAGAGCCTCAATGTCGCCGCCGCGGCGGCCATCTGCATGTACGAGAGCGCGCGTTCGCTTCGGCGCGACTAATCCCCAGAAGCGGATTGATGAGCCGTGCTATCTTTCTCGGCGATACATCTCGGGCTCCATCTGTAAAGCCCGATTCTTCGACGGAGCCGGGGGAGCGATGTCCCGTTATGACTACATCATTGCCGGCGCCGGTTCTGCGGGATGTGTTCTCGCCAATCGGCTGTCCGAAGATCCGGGCACCACGGTGCTCCTGATCGAGGCGGGGGGACCTGACCGGCATCCGCTCGTCCACGTCCCCAAGGCGTCTGCTGTTCTGCTGGAGGACGAGAAGTACGTCTGGCGCTATGCCACAACACCGTTCGGCCCCAACGGCAAGTCCGAGTTCTGGACCCGCGGAAAGCTTCTCGGTGGCTCCAGCTCGGTCAACGGCATGGTGTACAACCGGGGTCAGCAGGCCGACTACGACGAGTTGGAGCGCCGCGGCAACAAGGGCTGGAACTGGAATCAGATGCTGCCCATCTTCAAGGGGTTCGAGGACAATCAGTTCGGGCCATCCCCGACGCGGGGCGTCGGCGGCCCGCTGCACATCTCGGTGGCGGACGATCTGGACCCGCTGTGCGGCGAGATCGTGGCCGCCGGAGCCGCGAGTGGGTTGCGGGCGGTGCAGGACATCAACGAATCCGACGACGAGCGCATCGGAATCAGCCCGGCGACGATCAAGAACGGACGCCGGGTCAGCGCCGCCGACGCGTTCCTCAAGCCGGCTCGGCAGCGGCCCAACCTGACTGTCGCCACCAACACGATCGTCGACCGGATCATTGTCGAGAACGGCCGCGCCGTCGGCGTGGAGGTTCGTCGCGGCAAAAGCACGGAGGAGCTCCGCGCACGTCGCGAAGTCATCGTCTCGCTGGGCAGTATGGGAAGCCCAAAGTTGTTGCAGCTGTCCGGAATCGGCCCACGCGAGGTGCTGGCCGCCGCGGGCGTGCCCGTGCTGCTGGAACGAGACAATGTGGGCAGGCGAATGCGTGAACATCGCTGTGTGGTGGTGCGGTTCCGGCTCAACGCCGACATGGGGTACAACCGGAAGCTCGCCAGCCGGATGGGGCAGGCGGCGACCGCGGCCCGCTACCTGCTCACCCGCAAGGGGCTGATGGCCACGCCGACGTTCGACGTGCTCGCCTTCGTCAAGACCACGCCCGACCAACCACGGGTGGACGGTCAGCTGCTGCTCGGGCCGTTCACGATCCCGGCCTACAACGAGGGCGAGCCGATGACGATCGAACGCGAGCCGGGACTGTCGGTTCTGGGCTTCGTGCTTCGGCCGACATCAGAGGGCAGCGTCGAGATCACGTCGCGCGACCCCGACGCGTCGCTTCGGCTGGACCCGAACTATCTGACCAGCGACTACGACCGGGCGACCAGCGCCGCGCTGGTGCGCCGGGCCAGGGAGATCTTCGCCGCGTCACCGATCGCCGACCGCATCAGCCACGAGCTCTACCCGGGCGCCGACGTGCGCGGCGACGACGAGCTGGCCGATGCGGCACTCGACGGCGGATACAGCGGCTATCACGCGATCGGCAGCTGCGCGATGGGCCCGAGCGATGACGACATCGTCGACAACGAACTGCGGGTCCGGGGCATCGACGGCCTGCGGGTCGTGGATTGCTCGGCCATGCCCACGATGCTGGCCGGCAATCTGAACGGCCCGGTCATGGCCATGGCGTGGCGCGCGGCCGACTTGATCCTGCAGGGGTGCTCATAGGGTTGGTGCCCGCCTCGTAGCGACAATCCGACCGCTGTCGGTGCGCTGTGCGACGTTGTCGCCATGAATAACTCGCTGATGCTGCGGGGGACCAACCTCCGCTACGTGTTGACCCGATATCTGCAACTCAACGGCCCGACAACGGTTGCCGGTCTCGTCGTCGCGCTCGACGACTGGGGCTTCGCCGTCGCGGGCAGGCCATCGAAGGTGATTTCGGACGCTCTGCGATGGGAGAGAGGCCACGACCGGGTGCGCCGCCGCGAGCGCGGGCGCTACGTCGCGACCATTGGTATCCCGCGCAGGACCGAGCACCGAATCAATCAGCGAGTCGAGGCACTACGAGCGCAGGCTCGCCAGTTGTCGCTCGGAGGCGGGCACCAACCCCCATAGTGGGTGGTGCCCCATCCGAGCCCCGACTAGCCGCTGAGCAGACCCTTGGCCACGTGGGTGATCTGCACCTCGTTGCTGCCGGCGTAGATCATCAGCGACTTCGCGTCGCGGGCAAGCTGTTCCACGCGGTACTCGGTCATGTACCCGTTACCGCCGAACAGCTGGATCGCCTCCATGGCCACATCGGTCGCCGCCTGCGAGCAGTAGTACTTCATCGCCGACGCCTCGGACAGCGAGATCGGCGTACCGGTCTGCCCGCATTCGATCACCCGGAACAGCATGTTGCGCACGTTCATTCGCGCCACTTCCATATTGGCCAGCTTGAGCTGGATCAACTGGAACTGGCCGATCTCCTTGCCCCACAGCGTCCGCGTCTTGGCGTAGTCCGTACACAGCCGCAGGCACTCTTCGATGACCCCGAGCGCCATCGACACCACGCCGATCCGTTCGGCGGCGAAACTCGAGCGGGCGCTGTCGCGCCCGTCCCCGGACTTGTTCTCCTCGGTCTCACCGAGCAGCCGGTCGCGGCCCAAGCGCACGTTGTTGAAGAACAGCTCGCCGGTGCGCGAGCTGTGAATTCCCATCTTGCGGAACGGTTTGGCCTGGACAAAGCCCTCCATGCCCTTGTCGAGCACGAACGTAAGCACCTTGCGGTCGCGCTTGTCGGCTCCGTCGCCCTCGTCCAACTTGGCGTACACCACGACGACGTCGGCATCGGGCCCGTTGGTGATGAACGTCTTCTGCCCGTTGAGGATGTAGTCGTCCCCATCACGAACCACGTAGGACTTCATGCCGCCGAATGCATCCGAACCCGAATCCGGCTCGGTGATCGCCCATGCGCCGATCTTCTCGTAGGTCACCAGCTCGGGCAGCCAGCGCTCCTGCTGGGCCAGAGTGCCGCGGCTTTGGATGGTGGGCACCGTCAGGCCGAGGCTCACGCCCATCCCGGTCACCAGGCCCATGCTGACCCGGCAGAGCTCGCTGATCACGACGAAACCCATTCCGCCCGAACTGCCGTCGCCGAACATGCCGCCGCCACCGCCGGACTTCGACTCGCCGCCGTTCCGCAGACGGTCCAGCCGCTTGGTCAGCGACTCCCGCGCCATCTCATCGATGCCGAAGCTGCTGAAAAGCTTTCGGACGATGGGATAGGGCTCCATGTCGCCGCTCTCCAGCTCGTCGAGGTGCGGACGCACCTCTTTGTCGACGAAGTCACGGACGGCGTCGCGCACAGCAATATCGACGTCGGACCATTCGATCATGGGTTCTCCGGTTCAGGCGGCTTTGGAACGTCCTCGGGCGGGCCGCAGACCGGCAAGTGAGAACGTCGTGTGGACCAGCGACCCCGCCCGCTCGACGAGGCTCTTCGTCCGAGGGACATAGTGCATGGGCATGCCCCGACGGTCTTTAGGGGGTGCCATGAAACCGGGTGCCTCGACCAACGGGGCGTCCTCCGGGATCTGCCCGGCGGCCCGCTTGTAGGCCGACAGCGCCCGCGGGTGCAGCCGGATCTCGTCGGGCACCGCCCAGAACGCCAACTCGACGGCCTTGCCGAACAATCGCAGCGCGACTTCGTCGCCGGGCGTCCAGCGCATCCCGGCCCGCTCGCGCACGGCCGGGTCGAAGAGGCCCGCGGCGATCCAGCGTTGCCCGGCCACCATCGGCTTGAACAACTGGTCCCAGATCGGCGTCGGCATCAAGACGAACTTCGGCTTCGGGATCCGGATGTCGAAGATCTCCAGCGTCGCCTTGTTGATCTCGAGCTCGTCGCGGCAGGTGCGGTCCCAGTACTCGCAGAAGTCTTCCCACGTCTCGGGCACCGGTCGCATGCTCATCCCGTACATCGCGTACCACTGGACATGCTCGTCGAACAGTTGGCGCTTCTCCGCCTCGGTCAACCCGCCGCAGAAATACTCGGCCACCTTCAGGATCAGCATGAAGAACGTGGCGTGCGCCCAGTAGAACGTCTCGGGGTCCAAGGCGTGATAGCGCCGTCCCGTGCTGTCGACGCCCTTGATCCCCTGGTGGAATCCCTTGATCTGCTCACCGGTCTGCCGGGCGCGCTCGCCGTCGTAGACCACGCCCATGATCGGGTAGACCGACCGTGCGACCCGCTGAAGCGGTTCGCGCAACAGGATCGAATGCTCTTCCACTCCGGCGCCCAATTGCGGATACATGTTCTGTAGCGACCCGATCCACACACCGAGCATCCCGGTGCGCAGGTCGCCGAAGTATTTCCATGTGAGCGAGTCCGGCCCGAGCGGCGCCGGCTTAGCGGGGCGAGTGGTCTTCGTTGACCTCATTTGATGACGATAGGGCTGACAACACGTGTTGTCCATAACGGCGACGAAGCTGTGACCATGCGTTTGACATAGCGATACGTCGACCGCGTCACACAGGTTGGCCGGCCCGAAATCCGTTCCCTAGGGTGGATCTCGTGGACGTCGAGCCGTTCGACGATCAACCCGATTCCCTCGTTGACGTCAACCAACCCGGGCGTGGGCCCGCTGCGTGGTGGCACAACACCAACCACAATCCGGGCATCATCGCCCTCGTTCGTCGTGCCCGGCGGATGTTGCCAGGCGACCCCGACTTCGGTGACCCGCTCTCGGCCGACGGTGCCGGTGGCGCCCGCGCCGCTGCGCGCGCCGCCGACCGGTTGCTGCGCGACCGGGAAGCCGCCACCCGCGAGGTGAGCCTGGCCACCCTTCAGCTCTGGCAGGCGCTCACCGAACGGGTCTCGGGCCGCCCGGCCAATCGGGAAGTCACGCTGGTCTTCACCGATCTCGTCGGCTTCTCCAGCTGGTCGCTGCAGGCCGGTGACGACGCCACCCTGCGCCTGCTGCGCCGGGTCGCGCAGGTCGTCGAGCCCCCGCTGCTCGACGCCGGCGGCCACATCGTGAAACGCATGGGCGACGGCATCATGGCCGTCTTCGGCGACCCGGCGACCGCGGTGCGCGCGACGATGGCCGCCCGCGAGGCGGTCCGGACCGTCGAGGTTGACGGGTACACACCCCGCATGCGCGCCGGAATCCACACCGGCCGCCCGCAACGTATCGGTTCGGACTGGCTGGGTGTGGACGTCAACATCACCGCCCGGGTCATGGACCGCGCGCCCCGCGGCGGGCTCATCGTGTCGGAGAAGACGTTGGAGCTGATCGACGCCGAGCAGCTCGAGTCGCTCGGGGTGACGGTCAAGAAGATCCGGCGCCAGGTGTTCGCTCCGCGGGCTTCGGGGGTACCCACCGACCTGGTGATGTACCGGCTCAAGACCCGCAAGGATCTGCCAGTCGAGGACGACGGGGATGATCTCGAGGCTCAGGCGTAGTAGGTAGGACATGGTTTTCGCAGTGCTGACGCGGCTGGATCGCGTCCGGGTGACGTTGGTCTACGCCGCCGCGCTGGCGGTGGTGGCGACCGCGTTGTTCGCGCTCGGCCCGCACGTCCGCGACCAGGTCATCTGGCATGCGAGCACCAACCTCCACAATCTCGGCGAAGGCCATATCGGCACGCTGATCAGCAGCGCGTTCGTCACCGAGAAGGGGCCGATCTACGTCTGGCTGCCGGGCCTGTTCGCGATTCTCGGCCTGGCCGAACTGCTGTGGCGCAGCCGCCGGATGGTCGTGGCGTTCGTCGTCGCCCACGTGGGCGCGACGCTGTTGGTCGCCGCCGGACTGGCTGCGGCGCTGGCCGCGGGGCTGGCCTCCTGGTCGATCGCCAACGTCACCGATGTCGGGATGAGCTACGGCGCGGTCGGCGTCCTGGGCGCCCTGACCGCGGCGATCCCGCAGCGCTGGCGAGCGGCCTGGACCGGCTGGTGGCTGGCTGTGGCGGTCGGCTCGGTGGTGAGCAGCGCCGGTGACTTCACCAGCGTGGGCCACGGTGTCGCCCTGGTGCTGGGCATGGTGGTCGGCACCCGGTTCGGCCACCCGGCGCGCTGGACGACCGCGCGGTATGCGTTGCTGGCGGTTGCGGCGTCCTTCGGCTACCTGATCATGGCCAACACCGGGCTGTCGATCCTGGTGACCTTGGCGTTGGGGGTGCCGGGCGCGCTGGTGGCCGCGTGGATCGGCCGGCCGCGTCACATATGACATAAATCTAGTCAGTTGTGACATCGCTGTGGTACGAATTCTCTCGTGCGCAGTGCTGTTCGCCCCGCAGTGGGGTTGGCATCCGTCGTCCTGATGGCCGCGATCGTCGGCGGCGCCGTGGCCATGTTTCGCGGCGACGTGACGTCGGGTGTGTCGATCACCGTGCTCTCGCCCCGTGCCGGCTTGGTGATGAACCCCGGCGCCAAGGTGAAAATGCGTGCGGTTCAAGTCGGTACGGTGTCGGCGATCGATCAGAGCCCGGATGGGCAAGCGGTACTGCACCTTTCGATCGAGCCGGACCAGCTGCCGCTGATCCCGGGCAACGTGCGGGTCGACATCGCATCGCCGACGGTCTTCGGGGCCAAGCTCGTCGAACTGACCCCGCCCACTGACCCGTCGGCGCAATCGCTGCGTTCCGGGCAGGTCATCGAGGCGACAAACGTGACGGTCGAGATCAACACCGTCTTCCAGCGATTGACAGCGGTGCTGTCAAAAGTGCAGCCGGAGAAGCTGAACGAGGTACTGGGTGCCCTCGCCGGGGCGATGAACGGCAGAGGCGAGCGGCTCGGCCAGATGTTCGGGGACTTCAACACATTGCTGGCCCGGCTCGAACCCAGCCTGGGAAACATGCGTCATGACATCAGTGCGGCGAGCGCAGCGGCCGGTGCCTACGCGGACGTCGCGCCCGACCTGATCAGGACCGTCGACAACGCGACTCGGATCGGCCAGACCTTGGTAGACCGGCACGACGACCTGGATGCGTTGCTGCTCAGCGCCATTGGGCTGGCCGAGACCGGATCCGAGGTCGTCGACGTCAACCGACAGGCGTTGACCGAAGTGCTGCACATGCTGCTGCCCACCACCGATCTGACCAACCGCTACCACGAGGCACTGAACTGCACTCTGGCCGGGCTGGTGCCGATCGCTCTCGCGCCACCGCAGCCCGACCCCGGGGCCGTGGTTTCGGTGAGCTTCACCATGGGATTGGAGCGGTATCGCTATCCCGCTGACCTGCCAAAGGTCGCCGCCAAAGGGGGACCGCACTGTGCCGACCAGGGACTGCCGCACCTGGCGCCGAACACCAAGCCGCCCTTCGTGGTCACCGATGTGGGGGCAAATCCGGCGCAGTACGGAAACCAGGGGGTTCTGCTCAACTCCGATGGCCTCAAGCAGATCCTGTACGGCCCGATAGACGGCCCGCCGCGCAACTCCGCACAGATCGGGCAGCCGGGTTGATGCGGTCGGTGCGGGCAACGGGGCTGAAGTTCACGGCATTCGCGGTCGTGATGGTCGTGGCGACGGCGTTCCTGTTCGTGACCTTTGCGCAGTACCGCACCGGCAGCGTCAACGGATACACCGCGGTGTTCGCCGACGTGTCCCGGCTCAAAGCTGGTGACAGCGTGCGGGCGGCGGGGATCCGGATCGGGACGGTCGACACCGTCACACTGCGCGGCGACGCAACCGTCCTAGTCACCTTCGATGCCGACCGCGATGTCGTGCTCACCACCGCCACCAAGGCGGCCGTTCGCTATCTCAACCTGGTCGGCGATCGCTATCTCGAGTTGGTGGACGCCCCGGGCCCCACGACCATGCTGCCCGCGGGCTCTCAGATCCCCATCGATCGGACTCAGCCGGCGCTCGACCTCGACCTGCTGCTGAGCGGGCTCAAACCGGTGATCCAGAGCCTGAGCCCCGGCGACGTCAATGCGCTCACGACATCGTTGATCCAGATCCTGCAGGGGCAGGGGGGCACCGTGGAATCGCTGTTCGCCAAGACGTCCTCATTCACCAACACCTTGGCCGACAACGACACGGTGATCGCGGAGCTGATCGACAACGTGAAGATCGTGCTGTCCTCGCTGACGGCCGAGGGGGACCGATTCTCGACGGTCGTCGACCGGATCGAGAAACTGATCACGGGATTCGCCGGCGACCGTGATCCGATCGGCGCGGCGATCGATGCCCTCGATGCCGGAACCGCGTCACTGGCCGGTCTGCTCGCCGACGCGCGGGCGCCGCTGGCCGGGGCGGTCAACGAATTGAGCCGGCTGGCACCGATTCTGGATCAGGACAAGGACAAGGTGGATCGCGCGCTGGCGAAGGCGCCCGAGAACTACCGGAAACTGACCCGCCTCGGCGCCTACGGAAGCTTCATTCAGATGTACGTGTGCGGGATGTCGGTGCGGGTGACCGATCTCGAGGGCAGGACCGCGGTCTTCCCGTGGCTCAAGCAGACCGGTGGGAGGTGCGCCGAGCCATGATGCTGAAATACCGAGGCGGTCGCGTGATTCGTGCCGGTTTCATCGGTGTCTCGGTCGCTGTTCTGGTCGTCCTGGTCGGCCTTGCGCCACAACGCTTGTGGTCGTGGGCGACCCAGGTGCGCTACCAGGCCGTGTTCGGTGAAGCCGGTGGTCTGGCGGCCGGCAACGATGTGGTGATCTCGGGTATCAAGGTCGGCACAGTCTCGGCCATCTCGTTGATGCGGGGCGACGCGCTGGTGACGTTCACCATCGACGGCACCGTGCATCTGGGATCGCAGACCACCGCGCACATCAAGACCGGCACCGTGCTCGGCGCGCGGATCGTGACGCTGGTTCCAGCCGGTGCTGGTTCACAGAAACCCACTGAGCCGATACCGATGTCGCGGACGTCATCGCCCTACGTGCTCACCGACGCTGTCGGTGACCTCACCACGAACGCGGCCGGGCTGGACACCGCAGCACTCAACCAGTCGCTGGAGACGCTGTCGGACACCATCGACGCGATGGCCCCGCAGCTCGGGCCGATGCTGGACGGTCTGACCCGGCTGTCCCGCTCGATGAACAACCGCAACGACACGCTGCGTGAACTCCTGCGCAGCGCAGCCGATCTCACCGGTGTGCTGTCCGAACGCCGCGAGCAGGTCAACGCGCTCATTCTCAACGGCCGTGATCTGATCGCGGTGCTCGCTCAGCGCCGTCAAGCGATTGCCGACCTGCTGGCCAACACCTCGGCGATGAGCAGGCAACTTTCCGGGCTCGTTCACGACAACGAAGACAAGCTGGCGCCCACCCTGCAGAAGCTGAATTCAGTGACGGCCGTGTTGCAGAAGAACAGCGACAACATCGCCAAGGCGTTGCCCGGACTCGCCAAGTACGAGATCACCATGGGTGAGGCCGTGTCGAGCGGGTTCTACTACCAGGCCTACACCGCCAACGTCATACCCGCGGAATTCCTGCAGCCGTTCTTCGACTACGCCTTCGGCTTCCGCCGTGGCACCGACGCGGGACAGCCACCCGACAACGCCGGACCGCGCGCGGAATTCCCGTTCCCGTACAACGGAATTCCCCCGCAACCCCAGGAGGGGCAACGATGAGCGGCCGCAGCAGAATCGTCGCCGCGACCGCCGCAGTGCTCGTCGCGTTGGCCGCTGCGGGCACCACAATCCTGGTGCGTCATACGTACTATCCCGCCACGAAGATCACGGCCTTCTTCACGGCTGCCAGCGCGATCTATGCCGGTGACGAGGTGCGCGTCTCGGGTGTCACGGTCGGGAAAATCGATTCCATCGAGCCCGACGGCACGCAGGTCAAGATCGTCCTCAGCGTCGACCCGGGGGTATCGGTTCCAGCAGATGCCAGTGCGGTTATCGTTGCGCAGAACCTCGTCGCGGCACGTTACCTCCAGCTCACGCCGGCGTACCGGGACAGTGGCCCGACTATGCCGTCCGGCGCGGTCATCCCCATCGAGCGAACGGCCGTTCCTGTCGAGTGGGACGACGTCAAGACTCAGTTGATGCGCCTGTCAACCGATTTGGGACCCAATAGTGCAACGGCTCGGCCCGCACTGGCCCGGCTCATCGACGACACCGCCGACGCCATGGGCGGCAACGGCGTGAAACTACGGCAGATGCTGGCCCAGTTGTCGTCCGTCGCCAGGATTTTCGCCGATGGCAGCGCAAACGTGGTGGACATCATCACCGGGCTGCAGAAGCTGGTGACGGCGCTGCGTGACAGCAGCGGCGCGATCGTCGACTTCGAACAGCGACTTGCCGCGGTGACGGGCACGCTGGGTGACCACACCGGAGATCTCGACGCCGCGTTGCACGATCTGACGACTGCGGTATCCGACACGCAGCGCTTCGTCGGGGAAAGCCGCGAGCTGACCGTCGAGCAGATTCAGCGCCTGACCGACGTCATTCGCAATCTGGCCGATAACCGCAAGAGCCTCGAGCAGCTTCTGCATGTCGCGCCCAATGCGTTTGCGAATTACTACAACGTCTACAACCCGGATACCGGCGACAACATCGGATCCATCGTGTTCAACGACTTCGCCAATCCCATCCAGTTCATCTGCGGACAGATCGGTGCCATCGAGAACGCCACCGCGCCGGAAACCGGAAAGCTGTGCGCCCAATATCTCGGCCCCGCACTGCGGTTGCTGAGCTTCAACCTGGTGCCCTTCCCGATGAGCCCGTATCTGATGAAGGCGCCATCCCCGGAGAACCTTCTCTACTCCGATCCGGCGCTTGCCCCCGGTGGGGCACCATGACGTCCCGGCGTATCGGGGCAGCCGTCGCGGTCGTGGTCATCGCGGCGGGGACATCCGGTTGCGGATTTCGGGGCTTGAACTCCCTGCCCCTGCCGGGGACCGAGGGCCGCAGCGGCGCCAGCGTCTTTCACGTCGAGATCGCCAATGTCGGCATGCTGGAGTCGAATTCACCGGTCCTGGTCGACGATGTCGTGGTCGGCACCGTCGGTGCCATGAGGCTGCGCAACTGGCACGCCGACGTCGAGGTGT
Organism: Mycobacterium sp. BK086; assembly: GCA_004362315.1. Taxonomy (GTDB): domain Bacteria; phylum Actinomycetota; class Actinomycetes; order Mycobacteriales; family Mycobacteriaceae; genus Mycobacterium. The sequence goes on along the minus strand of SNWL01000003.1, from coordinate 33,570 downwards.
TCATTCGCCCCGATGTCGTCGTGCCGGCCAACGCGATCGCCACCGTCGGGCAGACCAGTCTGCTCGGGTCGATGCACCTGGAACTCGACCCTCCGGTGGGTGAGGCTCCGGGAGGCCGACTTGAGCCGGGATCGACGATCCCGCTGAGCAAGTCGTCTGCCTACCCGTCCACCGAACGGACGCTGTCCACCCTCTCGGCGGTCGTCAATGGCGGGGGACTCGGTCAGATCGGCGACGTGATCAGGAACGCCAACACCGCATTGTCGGGCAGGCAGGGACAAGTACGGGATCTGCTGCGGCGGCTCGACACGTTTGTCGGGACACTGGACAGCCAACGCGCCGACCTGGTCGACATGATCCACCAGCTGACCAGATTCACCGGTACGTTCGCGCAGCAGCGGGACGTGATCAGCCGTGCGCTGCAACGCCTTCCCGCTGCCCTGGATGTCCTGATCCGAGAACGGCCACGCATCGTCACCGCGCTCGACAAACTGAGGGCCTTCAGCGAGTCGACCACCGACCTGGTCGACGCCACCCGGGACGATCTGGTCGCGAACCTGCGCAATCTCGAGCCGACGATCAAGGCGCTGGCCGATGTCGGACCCGAACTCGACACCGCACTGGCCTTTGCCGTCACCTACCCGTACAGCCAGAGCTACATCGACCGCGCCGTCCGGGGCGACTACGTGAACATGTTCCTGGTCGCCGACCTGACGGTCCCGCGGCTGAAGCGAACACTGTTCCTGGGTACCCGGTGGGGTGATCAAAACGCCAAACTCATTCCCGCGCCTGGTGATCCGTGGTACCTGAACTACACCTACGATCCGCTCCGGACCGGTATCACCCCGCCGACGAGCGGGGGTGGCTGATGCTGACCCGGCTCATCCGCATCCAGCTGGTGATCTTCGGCGTCGTCGCTCTTGTCGGCTTGCTGCTGATGACGTTCTTGTTCCTTCAGGTTCCGACATTGCTGGGTGTCGGCAAGATCACCGTCACCCTACAGCTGCCCAATGGTGGTGGTCTGTATCGATTTTCGAATGTGACCTACCGCGGTGTGCAGGTCGGTAAGGTCACCGCGTTGCGGCTGACCAAGCAGGGCGCGGAAGCCACTCTGTCTCTTGACACGTCACCGAAGATCCCCGCCGATCTGCGGGCCGAGGTGCGCAGCGCATCCGCGATCGGCGAACAGTACGTGGATCTTCGGCCGCAGAGCGCGTCAGGACCGTATCTGGGCGACGGGGCGGTGATCCGCATGCAGCAGACCGCCGTTCCCCAAGCCGTGGGCCCGATGATGGACCGGGTGAGCGCGCTGGTCAACAGCATCCCCGGCGACAAACTCTCACTGCTGATCGATGAGTCGGACAAGGGGTTACGCGGTGCGGGCTACGACGTGTCCGCACTGCTGGATTCGTCGGCCACCATCGCCGGCGCGGTAGGCAGCGTCGGTGATCGCGCCGCGACACTGATGGACGACGCGGTGCCCCTGTTGGATTCACAGGTCGCCACAACGGATTCACTGCGGGTGTGGGCACGGGGGCTGGCCGACGTCACCCAGACGGTCGCCGATGACGACGACCAGGTGCGTGCTCTGCTGCAGACCGGGCCTGCCGCAGCGAACGAGGTGACCCGGCTGCTCGATCAGGTCAAGCCCACGCTGCCGGTTCTGCTGGCCAACCTGAACGTCGTCGGTCAGATCCTGGTCACCTACAACTCCTCCCTCGAGCAGCTGCTTGTGCTCTTGCCGCCGGCGATCGCGAGCACCCAAGCATTCGGCTTGCCGACCAACAACCCGACGGGCCTGCCGGTGGGGGAGTTCGCGATCACGCTCGGGGATCCGCCGCCGTGCACCGTGGGGTTCCTGCCCCCGTCCTCGTGGCGGTCCCCGGCCGATACGACCACGATCGATACCCCTGACGGCCTGTACTGCAAACTGCCGCAGGATTCGCCGATCGCGGTCCGCGGCGCCAGAAACTATCCGTGTGCCGGCAAGCCCGGGAAGCGCGCACCGACCGTGGAGCTGTGCGACAGCGATCAGGGGTTCGTCCCGACGGCGGTGCGCCAGCATGCTGTCGGGCCCTATCCGCTTGACCCCAACCTGATCTCGCAGGGTGTCCCACCGGACAGCAGGGTGCCAGGGGTGGCTCCCAGCGCATCGGTGGTGCCCTACAACCCGGCGACCGGCAGCTTCGTCACCCCGAGCGGGCAGCGGTATGTGCAGTCCGATCTTGTCGCGCCCGCGGCGCCGAGGTCGTGGAAGGACCTGTTGCCGTGTTAGGCCTCGCGGGAAAGGGGAGCCAGGCCGGACCGCAGCAGTCCGACGCTGGTGGCGACCACCTCACGCAGGTCGGTGGTGCACCCATCGCGGCCCCAGCGCTCCACCGCGGTGACAAGGGCGGCTGCCAGCGCGGCGCCGGCGACTTCGGCGATCAGGTCGACATCGTCCAGATCGGTGTAGCGCCGCTTGACGAAATCGGTCAACACCTCAGCGAAGGACGCCTGCACCACCCTGAGGTGGCCCGCGGTGCGCTCACCGTCGAGCAGAGTGGCCCGCAGGATCGCGGCCTGCCGAACGATCTCGAGGTCGTGCGGGAAGCTGACCACGCTGCCCAGCACCGCGTCGAACAGCGACTCGTCGGCGGGGCGCCGGGCCAGTGCCTCGGCAAGCCATTCGAGCTGAGTCTCGTAGTCCTGGAACAGGACTGCCTCTTTGGTCGGGAAATGCCGGAAGAACGTGCGCTGGGTGACGCCCGCCTCGTCGGCGAGTTGAGCGACCGTCACGTTGGCGAATCCGTCACGAGCGAAGCGCGCCAGCGCCACCTCGCGCAGCGCCTCGCGCGTAGAAGTCCTGCGCCGCTCGTGCAAGTTCGTCATTACGGCATTTTCGCACAATCCTTTTCGCCTAATCACGTCAGTCGTGACATCAGTGGAATCAAGTGAGGAGAACCAGCAATGAGTGATTTCGACGCGATCGTCGTCGGGGCAGGCCACAACGGCCTGACCGCGGCGGCGGTTCTGCAGCGCCAGGGGCTGCGGACGATCGTCCTGGAGCAGAACACCTATTCCGGCGGTATGGCGGCAACCGTCGAGTTGATCGACGGATTCCGTTACGAGATCGCCGGTTCGGTGCAATTCCCGACCGCACCTGAAGTCGCCGACGCCCTGGAGCTGCACACGATTCCGCAGGTCCATTCCGAAGTCCAATCGGTGAACCTCGGTGAAGCAGGAGAGGAGCCGATGATCCTCTACAGCGACCCGATGAAGTACATGACACATCTGTCCGAGAAGCACGGAGCCGATTCGGTGCTGGGGATGGCCAAGATGCTGGAATGGACGACGGGCCCGACGCGCGCGCTGGGGCGTTTCGAGGCGCGCACACCACCGAAGACCCTCGACGAGATGTATGCCTGTGCGGCAAATGAATCCGAGCGCCGAGCGATCCACGAGATGTTGTTCGGTACCGCGATGGACGTCATCGATCGCAACTTCCCGGATAAGGAGAAGTACGCGACCATCCGGGGCATGCTGGCGTTCCTGGCCATCAACTCGACGTATCGGGGACCGTTCACGCCCGGCAGCGCAACGTGTCTGGCGTTCGCGATGGGTGTTCCCGACATGAATGCCACGATGATGACGAAGCTCGAAGGCGGCATCGGTGCCGTCTGCGATCACCTCAAACGCCTGTTCACCGAGCTCGGTGGTGAAGTCCGTTATCGCACGAAGGTCGATCAGATCCTCGTCGAGAACGAGCGGGTCACCGGCGTGCGATTGCGTGACGGCTCGATACTGAGCGCACCGGTCGTGGTATCGAATCTGTCGCCGGACCTGACCTTGATCGACCTGGTCGGCGCCGAACACCTACCGGCCAACCTGGTGGAGCGACTCGCCGGACGTGACCACCGGGCCACCTTCATCCAAATGCACTTCGCGCTGGATGGTTTGCCGGAGTTCGCGTCTCCCTACGAGCTGCTGAACGAACCCGGCATGCAGCAGTCGGTCGGGGTGTTCGGGACACCCGAAGAGCAGCAACGGCAATGGGAGATGGCCAGGGCGGGGATGCTTCCCGACAATCCGTCATTCGGTATGCAGATCCCGTCGGTGACCGATCCGAGTCTGGCGCCGCCCGGTAAGCATGCCGCCAGCGCGTACGCCTACGGGTTCCCCGTCGAGGCACCCCGAGAGCAGCATGGGCGCCTGAAGCAGGAGATGGCGGAAACGGTGATCGACAAGATCAGTAAGTTCGCGCCGAACTTCAGGGATATCCAGATCCGGCACATCACGTTCGCGCCATATCACATGCAGACGATGTTCGGCGCGCCCGACGGCGACTTCTGCCATGGCCTTCTGCATCCGGACCTGATGGGTCCGAATCGTCCCGGCCCCAAGGGATTTCTCGATATTGCGATTCCGATCGCGGGACTCTACCTGGGTGGCGCCGGTTGTCATGGCGGTCCGGGCATCACGTTCGTGCCGGGATACAACGCCGCCTACGCGGCCCTCGACGACCTGGCGGCTTCATGACCTACGTCATCGGGGAGCCGTGTGTCGACATCCGGGACAAGGCCTGTGTGGACGAGTGTCCGGTGGACTGCATCTACGAGGGGGAGCGGATGTTGTACATCCATCCCGACGAGTGCGTGGACTGCGCGGCATGCGAACCGGTGTGCCCGGTCGAGGCCATCGCGTATGTCGATGACGCCTCCGACGACTGGCAGCCGTACGTGGTGGCCAATGCCGACTTCTTCGCCGACCTCGGATCGCCCGGCGGTGCAAGGGGATTGGGACCGCAAAAGTTCGACGCGCCGTTCGTCGCCGAACTGATTCAGCGGAACTCGTCGGCCGACGCCTCGATCCAGTCCGAGCGCCACGACTCCGGCGGATCCTCGAGCAGCTCGCCGGGCATCAGCCACTCGTAGATCTCGGCATACGTGCGGGTGCGTTGACCTTCGATGCGGCGGTTGAGCATTGAGGGTTGAAGTTCGCCGAAGCTGTCCAGGCCCATCGACGCGACGATCTGGGCAGCGCTGGCCACCGTGGCCCGCTGGAAGTTGACCACCCGCTCGGTCTTGTCGGGAACGTAGAGCGCCCGCGCCCGGCCCTGATCCTGGGTGGCCACGCCGGTGGGGCATTTGTTGGTGTTGCACTTCATCGCCTGGATGCAGCCGACCGCGAACATCATCGCCCGCGCCGACAGCGTGAAATCGGCGCCCTGACAGATGCGCGAGACGATATCGACGCCGCTGGCCACCTTGCCCGACGCGCCGATCCTGATGTTGCCGCGCAGCCCCGTACCGACAAGGGCGTTGTGTACGAGCATCAAACCCTCGGTCAGGGGCATTCCGACGTGGTCCTCAAATTCCTGTGGGGCAGCACCGGTTCCGCCTTCAGAGCCGTCGACGATGATGAAGTCCGGCGTGATGCCGGTGTGCAGCATTCCCTTGCAGATCGACAGGAATTCGGTGCGCGCCCCGATGCACAGCTTGAACCCGATCGGCTTGCCGCCGGACAGGCTGCGCAGCGTGGCGATGAAATGCATCATCTCGACCGGCGTGTGAAATGCGGTGTGCGCGGGCGGCGAGACGACGGTCCGGCCGATCGGCACCCCGCGGGTGGCCGCGATCTCCGGGCTGACCTTCGCGCCGGGCAGCACCCCGCCGAGGCCGGGTTTGGCGCCTTGAGACAGCTTGATCGAGATGGCTTTCACGGACGCAAGTGCGGCCTTCTCTTCGAACAAGCCTGCGTCGAAGTGCCCTTCGGCGTCGCGGCAGCCGAAGTATCCCGAGCCGATCTCCCAGATCAGGTCACCACCGTGCTTGAGGTGGTAGGGGCTGATGCCGCCTTCGCCGGTGTCGTGGGCGAAACCCCCACGGGCCGCGCCGCCGTTGAGGGCCTCGATGGCATTGCCCGACAGCGCCCCGAAGCTCATCGCCGAGACATTGAACAACGCGATGTCGTACGGCTGGGCACAGTCCGCTCCGCCCAGTCGCACCCGCGGCGCCAGGTCCGCCGCGAAGTGGGCGCGCAGGGAATGGCGGAGGAATTCGTAGCCGAGAGCATTGACATCACGCTCGGTGCCGAACGGCTCGTCGCTCTTGGTGCCCTTGGCCCGCTCGTAGACCATGTCGCGGGTTTCCCGGTCGAACGGAGTGGCCTCGGTATTCGATTCGATGAAGTACTGCCGGATCTCCGGGCGCAGCATCTCGGCCAGGAACCGGGCGTGTCCGAGGACCGGATAAGACCGCAGGATCGTGTGCCGCGTCTGCAGCAGGTCCCAGGTGCCCAACGCCGCGAGGGCGACCAGCGGCGCCGCGAGCAACCACCACCACGGGCTGAACGCGAGCGTCAGTCCCGCGACGGCCAGCGCCGCCACCCACAAGGCCGCGACGACGAGGGCTCTGAGCATGGGACATCCTTACCGGTGAAATGCCTGCGGGGCGTCAGTCTGGCATCACCTATGATCGGCACTTGCGTCACATCCGTGGTGCAAATAACCCCGGTAGTGCAAGGAGTGTCTCGCCGCGTGGGTGAGCAACCCGTCGACTTGTCGCAGGAATCGTTGACCAAGGCCGTCAGCGCGGCCCGGCATGCCTTCGAACTGGCTGCCGATCTGGACGCGCTGGCCCGGGCCAAGACCGAGCACCTCGGCGACCGCGCGCCGCTGGCGCTGGCCCGCCAAGCGCTGGCCGGCCTGCCCAAGGAGGACCGCTCCGAGGCCGGCAAGCTGGTCAACGTCGCCCGCGGCGATGCTCAGCGCAGCTATGACGAGCGCCTGGCGGCTTTGCGCGCCGAGCGTGACGCGGCCGTGCTGGTCGCCGAGGCGATCGACGTCACCCTGCCCTCGACCCGCGAGCCGGTCGGGGCCCGGCACCCCATCACGATCTTGGCCGAGCACATCGCCGACACGTTCGTAGCGATGGGCTGGGAGCTGGCCGAAGGCCCGGAGGTCGAGACCGAGCAGTTCAACTTCGACGCGCTGAACTTCCCGCCCGATCATCCGGCGCGCAGCGAGTCCGACACGTTCCACATCGCTCCGGAGGGATCACGTCAGCTGCTGCGCACCCACACCTCCCCGGTGCAGGTGCGCACGCTGCTCGATCGCGAGCTGCCCGTCTACATCGTGTCGATCGGCCGCACGTTTCGCACCGACGAGCTCGACTCCACGCATACCCCGGTCTTCCACCAAGTGGAGGGCTTGGCGGTGGATCGCGGCCTGACGATGGCCCATCTGCGCGGCACGCTCGATGCGTTCGCCCGTTCGGAGTTCGGCGAAGACGCCCGCACCCGGATGCGACCGCACTTCTTTCCCTTCACCGAACCCTCGGCCGAGGTGGACATCTGGTTCCCCAACAAGAAGGGCGGAGCCGGCTGGGTCGAATGGGGCGGCTGCGGCATGGTCAACCCGAACGTGTTGCGCGCCGCCGGGATCGACCCGGAGGTGTACTCCGGCTTCGCCTTCGGGATGGGCCTGGAACGCACCCTGCAGTTCCGCAACGGCATCCCCGACATGCGCGACATGGTCGAAGGTGACGTCAGGTTCTCGCTGCCGTTCGGGGTCGGGGTCTGATGCGCCTTCCGTACAGCTGGCTGCGTGAGGTCGTTCAGCAGGGTGCCCCCGGCTGGGACGTCGAGCCACATGACTTGGAGCAGGCGCTGATTCGCGTCGGTCACGAGGTCGAGGACATCATCGCGCTCGGACCGGTGTCGGGCCCGCTGACTGTCGGGCGGGTGACCGCGATCGAGGAGCTCACGGAGTTCAAGAAGCCGATTCGCGCGTGCAAGGTCGACGTCGGTGAAGACGCCGACCGCGATATCGTCTGCGGTGCACGGAACTTCGCGGTCGGCGATCTCGTAGTGGTGGCACTCCCGGGCGCCACACTGCCCGGTGATTTCCACATCGCGAGCCGCAAGACCTACGGCCGGCTCTCCGACGGCATGATCTGTTCGGCCGCCGAATTGGGTTTGGGCACCGATTATTCCGGCATCATTGTGCTGCCGCCGGGAACGGCCGAGCCCGGCGCCGACGGAATCGAGGTCCTCGGTCTGGATGATGTGATCTTCGACCTGGCAGTGACGCCGGATCGCGGCTACTGCATGTCGGTGCGCGGTATCGCCCGCGAGATCGCCTGCGCCTACGATCTTGATTTCGTCGATCCGGCCGACGTGCCGGCCCTGCCGGTGGAGGGCGTCGAGCTGCCGGTCACCATCGAATCCGGCACCGGCGTCAGCCGTTTCGCGTTGCGCCCGGTGACCGGGATCGACCCCGAGGCGCAGTCGCCGTGGTGGCTACGCCGCCGCCTGATGCTGTCCGGCATCCGCCCGATTTCACCGGCCGTCGACGTCACCAATTACGTGATGCTCGAAATCGGCCACCCGATGCATGCGCACGACCGCAGCCGGGTCAACGGTGAGTTCATCGTCCGGTTCGCCAAGCCGGGGGAGACCGTCGTCACGCTCGACGACATCGAACGCACACTCGATCCGGCCGACGTGCTGATCGTCGACGACGTCGCGACCGCCGCCATCGGCGGTGTCATGGGCGCGGGCACCACCGAGATCGACGACGCCTCGACCGACATCCTTCTGGAGGCCGCGGTCTGGGATCCCGCCGCGGTGTCCCGCACGATTCGCCGCCTGCACCTCGTCAGCGAGGCGGGCAGGCGCTACGAACGGTCCGTCGACCCGGCCATCTCGGTGGCTGCCCTCGACCGGTGTGCCGGACTTCTCGCCGAGATCGCCGGTGGCACAATCGAACCCACGCTCACCGATTGGCGCGGTGACCCGCCGCGGGCCGACTGGTCGCAGGCACCGGTACGGATGCGATTCGACCTGCCCGACCGGATGGCCGGTGTCGAGTACGAGGGCGGCGCCGCCGTGAAGCGGCTGACCCAGATCGGTGCCGAGGTCACCGAGGACGACAGCGATCGCGCCATCCTCGTGGTGACGCCGCCGAGCTGGCGGCCCGACCTGGTGCAGCCCGCCGATCTGGTCGAGGAGGTGCTGCGGCTCGAGGGGCTCGACAAGATCCCGTCGGTGCTGCCGACCGCGCCGGCGGGCCGGGGACTGACCGCCGGCCAGAAGCGGCGTCGCGCGGTCGGCAAGTCGCTGGGCCTCTCGGGTTTCGTCGAGGTGCTGACGAGCCCGTTCCTGCCCGCCGGGATCTTCGACCAGTGGGGCCTGCCCGCCGATGACCTCAGGCGCGCCACCACCTCCGTGCTGAACCCGCTCGAGGCCGACCGGCCGCACCTGGCCACCACGCTGTTGCCCGCATTGTTGGAAGCGTTGTCCCGCAACGTCTCCCGTGGCTTCGTCGATGTCGCACTGTTCTCCATCGCGCAGGTGGTTCATCCCACCGAGCAGACCAAGGGTGTCGAGCTGATCCCGACGCATCGCCGGCCGAGTGATGACGAGATCGCGGCGCTGGATGCCTCGCTGCCCAGTCAGCCGGTCCACGTCGGCGCCGTGCTGACCGGGCTGCGCGAGCCGCGCGGCCCGTGGGGGCCGGGGCGGCCCGTCGAGGCGTCGGATGCGTTCGAGGCGGTGCGGGTGATCGCTCGCACCTGTGGAGTCGAGGTGACGCTGCGGGCCGCGCAGCTGCTGCCGTGGCATCCCGGCCGCTGCGCCGAGGTTCTGGTCGACGGACGGGTCGTCGGGCATGCCGGCCAGCTGCACCCCGCAGTGATCGAACGGTGCGGCCTGCCGAAGGGCACCTGCGCAGTCGAACTGGACCTGGACGCTGTGCCGATGACCGAGACGCTGCCCGCCCCGCGGGTGTCGCCGTTCCCGGCGGTCTTCCAGGACGTCAGCCTGGTGGTGGCCGGTGACGTCGCCGCTGCCGCCGTGGTCGACGCGGTGCGTGCCGGTGCCGGGGAGCTGCTGGAAGACGTGGCGCTGTTCGACGTGTACACCGGCCCGCAGATCGGCGAGAACCGCAAATCGTTGACGCTCGCGCTGCGTTTCCGGGCGCCGGACCGCACGTTGACCGAGGACGAGGCCAGTGCCGCCCGCGATGCCGCGGTGGCCGCGGCCGCGGCGGCGGTCGGGGCTGTTCAGCGCGCCTGACGCGCCGGTCAAGAATGTATTTGCATCGCTCTGCATAACCATGCAGAATCTCAGTATGACTTCGGTAGCGGTTGCCGGCGCCAGCGGCTATGCCGGCGGCGAGATCTTGCGTCTGTTGCTCGGGCATCCGGCCTATGCGGACGGCCGCCTCTCCATCGGTGCGCTGACCGCTGCCGCCAGCGCAGGGACCCACCTCTCTGAGCACCACCCGCACCTGTTGCCGCTGGCCGGCCGGGTGCTCGAGGCCACCGAACTCGACGTCCTCGCGGGCCACGACGTCGTCTTCCTGGCACTGCCGCACGGTCACTCGGCAGCTCTGGCCGAACAGCTGGGCCCCGACACCCTGGTGGTCGACTGTGGTGCCGACTTCCGGCTCACCGACGCCGGGGCGTGGGAGCGGTTCTACGGAACGCCGTACGCCGGCAGCTGGCCCTACGGCCTGCCCGAACTGCCCGGTGGCCGCGACGCCTTGCGCGGCACCAAGCGGGTCGCGGTGCCCGGCTGCTATCCGACGGCCGCGCTGTTGGCTCTGCTGCCGGCCCTCGCCGAGGACCTCGTCGAACCCGACGTCACCGTCGTCGCGGTCAGCGGCACCTCGGGTGCCGGCCGGGCGGCGAAGGTCGACCTGCTGGGCTCGGAGGTGATCGGCTCGGCGCGGGCGTACAACATCGCCGGCGCGCACCGGCATACCCCGGAGATCGCGCAGGGCCTGCGGTCGGTCACCGACAAGGACGTCACCGTGTCGTTCACCCCGGTACTGATCCCGACATCGCGCGGCATCCTGGCCACCTGCACGGCCCGCACCCAGGCGCCGGTGTCGCAGATCCGGGCGGCCTACGAGAAGGCATACGACGCAGAGCCGTTCATCCATCTGCTGCCCGAAGGGCAACTGCCCCGGACCGGCGCGGTGATCGGCAGCAACGCCGCGCAATTGGCGGTGGCGGTCGACGCCGATGCCGGGGTGATGGTCGCGGTCTGCGCGATCGACAACCTGGTCAAGGGCACGGCCGGTGCGGCAGTGCAGTCGATGAACCTCGCGCTGGGCTGGGCCGAGACCGAAGGACTGTCGATTGTGGGGGTGGCGCCATGACGCTTGCGGCTGATACGAAACTTGTTCGGACGCAGGGCGTTACCGCGCCGGCCGGTTTTCGCGCGACGGGGATCGCGGCGGGAATCAAGGCGTCGGGCAACCTGGATCTGGCGCTGGTGTTCAATGAGGGCCCCGATTACGCGGCGGCCGGGGTGTTCACCCGCAATCAGGTCAAGGCCGCCCCGGTGCTATGGAGCCAGCAGGTGCTGACCACCGGCCGGCTGCGTGCGGTCCTGCTGAATTCCGGTGGGGCCAACGCCTGCACGGGTGCGGGCGGGTTCCAGGACACCCACGCCACCGCCGAAGCTGTCGCGGCCGCGCTCAGCGAATGGGGCACGGAGACCGGACCGGTCGAGGTCGCGATCTGCTCGACGGGGCTGATCGGCGACCGACTGCCGATGGAGAAGGTGCTGGCCGGCGTCACCGAGATCGTCCACGAACTGGGCGGCGGACTCACCGGCGGCGACGAAGCCGCTCGGGCCATCATGACCACCGACACCGTGCCCAAACAGGTTGCGCTGCACCACTCGATCGAGTCGGGGGAGAACTGGACCGTCGGCGGCATGGCCAAGGGTGCCGGGATGCTGGCGCCCTCGCTGGCCACCATGCTGGTGGTGCTCACCACCGACGCCGTGGCCGACGCCGCGGCTCTGGACACCGCGCTTCGCCGGGCCACCGCCAAGACGTTCGACCGGCTCGACGTCGATGGCAGCTGCTCGACGAACGACACTGTGCTGCTGTTGGCCTCCGGCGCCAGCGAGATCGCGCCCAGCCAAGAGGATCTGGATGCGGCCGTGCTGCGGGTGTGCGACGACCTGTGCGCTCAGCTGCAAGCCGACGCCGAAGGCGTCACCAAGCGGATCGCGATCACCGTCACCGGGGCGCCGACCGACGACGACGCCGTCGTCGCGGCCCGGATCGTCGCGCGCGACAGCCTGGTCAAAACCGCGTTGTTCGGTTCCGACCCGAACTGGGGCCGGGTGCTCGCCGCCGTCGGCATGGTGCCCTTCGCGATCGAGGCGCAACAGATCACCGTGTCGTTCAACGGTTTCCCGGTCTGCATCGACGGTGCGGGCGCACCCGGTGCACGCGACGTCGACCTGTCCGGAGCCGACGTCGACGTCAACGTCGACCTGAAGCTCGGCGACGGGCAGGCGACCATCCGCACCACCGACCTGTCGCACGCCTACGTCGAAGAGAACTCGGCGTACAGCTCATGACTACGACCGTGAACACCAAGGCCGCGATCCTCGCCGAGGCGCTGCCCTGGCTCAAACAGCTCAACGATAAGATCGTCGTGGTCAAGTACGGCGGCAACGCGATGACCGACGACCGCCTCAAGGCCGCGTTCGCCGACGACATGGTGTTCCTGCGCAATGCCGGTATCCACCCCGTTGTGGTGCACGGCGGCGGCCCGCAGATCAGCGCGATGCTCAAAAAGCTTGGTATCGAAGGGGAATTCAAGGGCGGCTTCCGGGTCACCACGCCCGAGGTTCTCGACGTCGCCCGGATGGTGCTGTTCGGCCAGGTCGGTCGCGAGCTGGTGAACCTCATCAACGCCCACGGCCCGTACGCCGTCGGCATCACCGGCGAGGACGCTCAACTGTTGACGGCGGTGCGCCGGGGCGTCACCGTCGACGGCGTGATCACCGACATCGGCCTGGTCGGCGACGTCGAGCACGTCAACACCGCCGCGGTCCTGGATCTCATTGCCGCCGGCCGCATTCCGGTGATCTCGACGATCGCCCCGGACGCCGACGGTGTGGTGCACAACATCAACGCCGACACCGCGGCCGCCGCGGTGGCCAGATCCCTCGGCGCCGAGAAACTGCTGATGCTCACCGATGTCGAAGGTCTCTACACCGATTGGCCCAACCGGGATTCGCTGGTCAGTCAGATCGACACCGACACCCTGACCGATCTGCTGCCCAACCTGGAGACCGGCATGATCCCCAAGATCGAAGCCTGTCTGCGGGCGGTCGAGGGCGGGGTCCCCAGTGCGCACGTGATCGACGGCAGGGTTGAACACTGTGTGCTGGTCGAGCTTTTCACCGACGAAGGAACCGGAACGAAGGTGATCCCCTCATGACCCTCATTGAGAGATGGTCCGACGTCATGATGGACAACTACGGCACCCCGCCGCTGGCATTGGCCAGCGGTGACGGTGCCGTGGTGACCGACGAGAACGGCAAGTCCTACCTCGACCTCCTCGGTGGCATTGCGGTCAACATCCTCGGCCATCGACACCCCGCGATCATCGACGCCGTCACCGCACAGCTCAACACCCTGGGGCACACGTCGAACCTGTATGCCACCGAACCGGGTATCGCACTGGCCGAGGCGCTGCTCGACCAGCTCGACGCGCCGGGGCGGGTGTTCTTCTGCAATTCCGGCACCGAAGCCAACGAGGTCGCTTTCAAGATCACCCGGCTGACCGGGCGCACCAAACTCGTTGCCGCCCAAGGCGCATTCCACGGCCGCACGATGGGCTCACTGGCCCTGACCGGCCAGCCCACCAAGCAGGCGCCGTTCGAGCCGCTGCCCGGTGATGTCACACACGTGCCCTACGGGGATGTGCACGCGCTCGAAGAAGCCGTCAGCGATGACACCGCCGCGGTGTTCCTCGAACCGATCATGGGTGAGGGCGGCGTCGTCGTCCCGCCGGAGGGCTACCTGGTCGCCGCCCGCGAGATCACCAGCCGCCACGGTGCGCTGCTCGTTCTCGACGAGGTCCAGACCGGTGTCGGGCGCACCGGCGCCTTCTTCGCCCACCAGCACGACGGCATCACCCCCGATATCGTCACGCTGGCAAAGGGTCTCGGCGGGGGACTGCCCATCGGGGCCTGCCTGGCCATCGGCCCGACCGCCGACCTGCTGACCCCCGGGCTGCACGGCAGCACCTTCGGCGGCAACCCGGTGTGCACCGCCGCCGCACTGGCGGTGCTCAAGGTGCTGGCCGCCGAAGATCTGGTCAACCGCGCCGACCTGCTCGGTAAGACATTGAGCCACGGCATCGAGTCGCTCGGGCATCCGCTGGTCGACCATGTCCGGGGCCGCGGTCTGCTGCGGGGCGTGGTGCTGACCGCGCCGCAGGGCAAGGCTGTCGAAACCGCCGCGCGCGACGCGGGATTCCTGGTGAACGCGGCCGCCCCGGACGTGGTCCGGCTCGCGCCGCCGCTGATCATCACCGAAGTGCAGATCGACAATTTCTTGACGGCGTTACCGGCGATCCTGGATGAGGCGGCCCAATGAGCACCCTGCGGCACTTCTTGCGCGACGACGACCTGACTCCCGAGGAGCAGGCCGAAATCCTGGCGCTGTCAGCAGAACTCAAGAAGGAACCGATGAGCCGGCGCCCGCTCGAGGGCCCGCGCGGTGTCGCCGTCATCTTCGACAAGAACTCCACCCGTACCCGGTTCTCCTTCGAGATGGGCGTGGCCCAGCTCGGCGGACACGCCGTGGTGGTCGACGGCCGCGCCACCCAGCTCGGCAGGGAGGAAACCCTCGAGGACACCGGGCGGGTGCTGTCGCGCTACGTCGACGCGATCGTGTGGCGCACCTTCGCCCAGCAGCGGCTCAACGCGATGGCTTCGGGCTCAGCGGTTCCCGTGGTGAACGCGCTGTCCGACGAATTCCATCCGTGCCAGGTGCTTGCCGACCTGCAGACCTTGGCCGAGCGCAAGGGGTCGTTGGCCGGGCTGCGGATGACCTACTTCGGCGATGGCGCCAACAACATGGCGCACTCGCTGATGCTCGGCGGTGTCACCGCGGGCATTCACGTCACGATCGCCGCGCCGGCCGGCTTCGAGCCGCACCCGCTGTTCGTCGCGGCGGCCGAGCGGCGTGCGCAGCAGACCGGTGCCAGCGTCACGCTCACCGCGGACGCGGTGGCCGGCGCCAAGGGTGCCGACGTGCTGGTCACCGATACCTGGACGTCGATGGGGCAGGAGAACGACGGGCTGGACCGTGTCATCCCGTTCCGCCCGTTCCAGCTCAACGCCGGCTTGCTCGGCCACGCCGACTCCGAGGCCGTTGTCTTGCACTGCCTTCCGGCACATCGCGGACACGAGATCACCGACGAGGTGATCGATGGCCCACACAGCGCGGTGTGGGACGAAGCAGAGAACCGGCTGCACGCGCAGAAGGCTCTGCTGGTGTGGCTGCTGGAGCAGAAGCGATGACCAGCGAGGTCAGCACCACGCGAGCGGGCCGGCAGGCGCGGATCGTCGCATTGCTGTCCTCGCAGTCCGTGCACAGCCAGAGCGAGCTCGCCGCACTGCTGGCCGACGAGGGCATCGAGGTCACCCAGGCAACGCTGTCCCGGGACCTCGAGGAGCTCGGCGCGGTCAAGCTGCGCGGCGCCGACGGCGGCGTCGGCGTCTACGTCGTGCCCGAGGACGGCAGTCCGGTGCGCGGGGTGTCCGGCGGCACCGAGCGTGTCTCGCGTCTACTCGGCGATCTGCTGGTGTCCACCGACGCCAGCGGCAACCTGGCCGTGTTGCGCACTCCGCCCGGCGCGGCGCACTATCTGGCCAGCGCCATCGACCGGGCAGCGTTGCCCGATGTCGTCGGCACGATCGCCGGCGACGACACCATTCTTGTGGTGGCCCGCGAGCCGATGACCGGCGCACAACTGGCCACCATGTTCGAGACCATTCACAAGACCGAAAAATAAAGGAGCACTTCATGTCCGAACGCGTCATCTTGGCGTATTCCGGCGGCCTGGACACCTCGGTGGCCATCAGCTGGATCGGCAAGGAGACCGGCAAAGAGGTCGTGGCCGTGGCCATCGACCTCGGCCAGGGTGGCGAGGACATGGAGGTCGTTCGCCAGCGCGCCCTGGACTGCGGCGCCGTCGAGGCGGTCGTGGTCGATGCTCGCGACGAGTTCGCCGAGCAGTACTGCCTGCCGGCCATCCAGTCCAATGCCCTCTACATGGATCGCTACCCACTGGTGTCGGCGCTGAGCCGGCCCCTGATCGTCAAGCATCTGGTGACCGCCGCCCGCGAACACCGCGGCGGCATCGTCGCGCACGGCTGCACCGGCAAGGGTAACGACCAGGTCCGCTTCGAGGTCGGATTCGCCTCGCTGGCACCCGATCTGGAGGTGCTCGCTCCGGTCCGCGACTACGCCTGGACCCGGGAGAAGGCGATCGCGTTCGCCGAGGAGAACGCGATCCCGATCAACGTCACCAAGCGCTCGCCGTTCTCCATCGACCAGAACGTGTGGGGCCGTGCGGTGGAAACCGGCTTCCTGGAGCACCTCTGGAACGCACCCACCAAGGATGTCTACGACTACACCGAGGACCCGACGCTCAACTGGAACACGCCCGACGAGGTGATCGTCGGTTTCGAACGCGGGGTTCCGGTGTCCATCGACGGCAAGCCGGTGTCCGTCCTGGAGGCCATCGTCGAGCTCAACCGCCGTGCCGGCGCCCAGGGCGTCGGGCGCCTCGACGTCGTCGAGGACCGGCTGGTCGGTATCAAGAGCCGGGAGATCTACGAGGCTCCGGGCGCGATGGTGCTGATCACCGCGCACACCGAGCTCGAGCACGTGACGCTGGAGCGCGAGCTCGGCCGGTTCAAGCGGGGGACCGACCGCAAGTGGGGCGAGCTCGTCTACGACGGCCTGTGGTTCTCGCCGCTGAAGCGGTCACTGGAAGCCTTCGTCGCCGACACTCAGGTGCACGTGACCGGTGAGATCCGAATGGTGTTGCACGGCGGGCACATTGCCGTCAACGGCCGGCGCAGCCCGACCTCGCTGTACGACTTCAACCTGGCGACCTACGACGAGGGCGACACCTTCGACCAGTCGTCGGCCAAGGGCTTCGTGCACGTGCACGGCCTGTCGTCGAAGATCGCCGCACGACGGGACCTGGCAGGCAATCAGACGTGAGCACCAACGAGGGCTCGCTGTGGGGTGGGCGGTTCGCCGACGGGCCCGCGGACGCGCTCGCCGCGCTGAGCAAGTCGACCCACTTCGACTGGGTGCTGGCGCCCTATGACGTGGCGGCCTCGAAGGCGCACGCCAAGGTGCTCCATCGGGCGGGACTGCTGACCGACGAGCAGCGTGACGGTCTGCTGGCCGGGCTGGACAGCCTGGGCGAGGATGTCGCCGACGGCAGCTTCATCCCGCTGGTCACCGACGAGGACGTGCACGGGGCGCTCGAGCGCGGGCTCATCGACCGGGTCGGCGCCGATCTCGGTGGCCGATTGCGGGCCGGCCGGTCGCGGAATGACCAGGTGGCCACGCTGTTTCGGATGTGGCTGCGCGACGCGATGCGGCGGGTCGCCGACGGTGCGCTCGAGGTGGTGTCGGCGCTGGCGACGCAGGCGGCCGCACACCCGACGGCGATCATGCCCGGCAAGACGCATCTGCAGGCGGCGCAGCCGGTCCTGCTAGCGCATCACTTGCTGGCTCATGCCCATCCGCTGCTGCGCGACGTCGACCGGATTGCCGACTTCGACGACCGCACCGCGGTATCGCCCTACGGCTCGGGTGCGCTGGCGGGTTCATCGCTGGGTCTCGATCCCGACGCGATCGCCGAGGAGCTGGGATTCGCTGCCGCGGCGGACAACTCGATCGATGCCACCGCGTCACGGGATTTCGCCGCCGAGGCCGCCTTCGTGCTGGCGATGATCGCCGTCGACCTGTCCCGGCTGGCCGAGGACATCATCCTGTGGAGCACAACCGAATTCGGCTACGCCACGCTGCACGACGCCTGGTCGACGGGCAGCTCGATCATGCCGCAGAAGAAGAACCCGGACATCGCCGAACTGGCCCGAGGAAAGTCCGGGCGGCTGATCGGCAATCTCACCGGTCTGCTGGCCACCCTCAAAGCTCAGCCGCTGGCGTACAACCGGGACCTGCAGGAAGACAAGGAACCGGTGTTCGACTCGGTCGCGCAGCTGGAGCTGGTACTGCCGGCGATGGCCGGACTGGTCGCGACGCTGACCTTCGACACCGACCGGATGGCCGCCCTGGCCCCGGCCGGCTACACCCTGGCCACCGACGTCGCCGAATGGCTGGTCCGTCGCGGCGTTCCGTTCCGGGTGGCGCACGAAGCCGCCGGAGAAGCGGTTCGGACCGCGGAGGGCCGCGGTGTCGGGCTCGACGAGCTGACCGACCAGGAGCTGGCCCAGATCAGTGCGGAGCTGACGCCTGACGTGCGGGACGTCCTGACTGTCGACGGTTCGGTGTCCTCCCGCGACGCCCGCGGCGGGACGGCGCCGACCCAGGTGGCCAACCAGCTCGGGGTCGTTCGAGAGACCGCCGACAGGTTGCGGGTGCGGTTACGGCGCTGACCGCGACGGCGCGGCAACTACGATCGCACACGTGGGGGGCACCGAAACGCGAGGACCGATCCGGCGCTGGTTCGCCGGTCTGGGCTTCTCGCAGATGGGCCAGCTGCTGACGGTCGCGATCCTCGGGGCGACCGCACTGTTCGGCGGGCTGGACACCGTGAGCACCACTGTGACCCCGTTCCAACCCGGTGACCAGCTCAGCGACGGCCCGTTCACCGTCACCGTCGACCGTGCGTCGTTCCCCCGAGAGATCCGTGCGGGCACCTGGCTGGTGGCGCCGAAGGCCGAGGG
This sequence comes from Mycobacterium sp. BK086, assembly GCA_004362315.1. GTDB lineage: Bacteria > Actinomycetota > Actinomycetes > Mycobacteriales > Mycobacteriaceae > Mycobacterium. The sequence continues at coordinate 14,829 of SNWL01000003.1, read as the reverse complement.
CCTGCGCTACCTCGCGGTTGTCGCGACCCTGCACAACGACGGCACCGTGCCCGCTTCGGTCGACGACGAGCTCGATCTGCGTGACGAGCCGAACAAACGCTTCTTCGGGGTGTTCCGGATCGCCGACGGCAGCCGCATCACCCGCATCGGGCCGGGCCTGAGCGAAGAGGTTGCCACGCTCTGGATCTTGCCGGAAGACGCACTGCGCGATGGTGATTCGGTGACGCTGCGGGTGTGGAAGAAAGAATTCCACGAGCTGATGGTGACGTACGGCCAAACCTGGTTGGACAGTCTCACCGAATACGGTCAGGTCAGCGTCCCGGTCAAGGTCGCGCCGTGACCCGCCGGTCGGCAGGCGCCGCGCTGCTCACCGTCGTCGCTGTCGCGCTGGCGGCACTGATCTGGCACAACCTGCCCACTCAGTCCGCGATCTACGCGCCGTTCGACGTGCATGCCGGTATCAACACCGCAGCGGTCGGGGAGAACCTGTCGGGCACGGTGACCGGCGCCAGTATTGCCTCGATCATCGAAAAGCCGCCGTCGCGCAAACCGGTCACCGCGGCCGGGACGTGGCTGGTCGCGGCGACCTCGCTGGAGGCTACAACGGCGCCCGTGCTCCCACACGCCGACCTGCTGGTCGGACCCAACACCTACGCGCCGACCGATCGGCTGCTGTCGACCAACGGCTTGGTTCAGCCCGGTCTCGCGCTGCACTGTGCGTGGGTTTTCGACGTTCCGATCGACCTACTGAACTCGGTGACATCGGTGGTGCTGCGGGTGTGGGGCGGCGACGAACGGCTCGACTCGCGCCTGGTCATCGACGTTCCGCTCGGTGACGCCAGCGTCACCAGGCCGAAGTCGATCGTCGTCGAGCCGGCGCAGACGGTGGCACGATGAGCCGGCTCCGGATGCCCGCAAAGCTGTGGCAGCGCAACATCATCGGCGTCGTCGTGGCCGCGCTCGTCCTCGCCGTGCTGGTCGTGAGCGAACTGGGGCCGGACTGGTCGCGCTACCGACACACCGTCGTCCCGGCCCACGTCGTCGGGGCGGGCCAGACCGGGTCGTTCGACGGTCAGACCTGGACCGTCACCGGGGTGCGGCACCTCAAGGCGCCACCGGACGGCACGGTGCTGCAGGTGGTCTCGATCAATCGCACCGGCGCACCCGATGGGGACATGTGCACCGGCGTGCTCACCGACGGCCGGCGGCGCTGGCAGGCCGAGGGAGTGGCCGGGTTTGGACCGCAGCTGCCCGACGGCGTGTCTGATCGCTGTATTGGCAAGGGGCCGGTGCAATTCAGTTTCCTGCTGCCGCACGACGCCGTGCCGACCGCGGTCGACGTCGTCGATCTGGATGGCCGGATCAGGGTGCGGCTGGAGCTGTAACCGGCTTTTTCGGCGCCGGATCCTGGGCGACCTGTTCAAGGCAGTAGGCAAAAGTGCTGGCGATCAAGCAGATTCGCAACGGCTCGATGATGGCGTGCGACACCAGGCTCAGCGTCTGGCCGAACCCGGCCCAGAACGGTGCGGGGTGTGGACCCAGCAGCCAGGCCATGCCGCGCAGCAGATAGCCGTCACCGAGCTGAGCCCGGTAGAAGCTGCCGGTCATATCCAGCCACGCCAGGCCGGCATAGGCCAGGACATACAGGGCGAGCGCCAGCACCCCGGCGTGTAACACGATGCGCGCCGAGTCGGTGATGGGCCGGAATTTGCCGATCTGGTCGACGGCGTGCTCGGTGACCTTCTCCCGCAGCGATTTCGGGAGGATCGACCAGCGTCGCTGCCACCGCTTACCGGCCGAGGTGGATCGATCGTAGACCTTGTCGGCACGGCGTCCGACAACGCGCTGGGCCACGCTGCGCCAGCCGGTGGTCAGGGTGACGCCGTAGACGATGCCGGCCAGCGCCAGCCAGATCAGCGGGACTGCCGCACCGCCGAACGCGGTGCGCAACGCCCACATGACTGCGTCCCAGACTTTCTCCAACGGTGCGAAATGGGAGAACAGGTCGGCGCGGGTGGTGCTGAGCCACACCATGATCCGGCGCTGGGCGATCCACTCGGTCGGATTGATGAGAATGGTCAGGCCCTGGTTGACCGAGAAGCTCAGCACCAGGAACACCCACAGCGCGTCGACATAGAGCCGGACCGCGACGAGCCAGGACGGCAAACGGTCCTTGAGCTTGCTCAACACCCAGCGGGCCACCAGCGCCCCGCCGATCAGCACCCAGGTGCCCGCCCCGACGGGCAGTGATTGCGGGTGCAATTCGGTGGGCGGCCCGCCGGCCACCGCGGCCATCATCGAATCACCCACCCGGTAGGTCAGGGCGCGGCTCTCGAACGCCAGCCAGTCCTCCCGGAACATCTGCCAGGCCAGATAGATCGCGAAGAACGGCACGATGACGGTGGAGAAGAGATCGATGCTGCGGGCCGGCCGGCGGCCGAAGGTGGCCAGCACCGGAAAAGCGGGGCGCAGCACCAGAAGCATCGCCACATAGGAACCCAGCCGGGCAATACCGGCCAGCGGCATGATCAGCGAAGCCCACCAGTCGTTGTCGTAGCCGGCCCACGCGGCCCATTCGATGGCGAGATGCCGGCCCAACAAGCCCAGTAGGTAGCACGCGATCAGTTGCGGGAAGTACCGCGCCCACAGGCTCAGCGGCCGCAACACGTAGCGCATGGCTGACATCCTGCCTGATAGCTTTCCCGGATGGCCGGGGGATACGCGCTGCTTCGTCAGCGTCAATTCCGGGCGCTGTGGCTGGCCAACGTGCTGTCCAGTTTCGGTCTGGTCATGCTCTTGCTCGGTGCGGCATGGGTGATGACGACGATGACGTCGAACCCGCTGCTGGTCAGCATGGTGCAGACGGCCACCAGCCTGCCGTTCCTGATCCTGGGGATTCCCGCCGGCATCATCGCGGACCTCCAGGGTCACCGGCGGGTGCTGCTCGGTGCGCACACCTGGATGCTGCTGGGGGTGGCCGGGCTGGCGGTCCTGACGTTCGGCGGGCACCTGAGTGCCGCGTGGCTGCTGGTGAGCTTGTCGTTGATCGGCATCGGACTGGTTTTTCAGCAGGCCGCGTGGAAACCCTTTCTGCACGACCTACTTCCGGCGGATCAACTCGTCGGTGCGATCTCCTTGAATTCCTTGAGCAACAAGCTCGCCCAGGTGGCCGGCCCGCTGCTGGGCGGTGTGCTGGTGGGCGTCAGGGGCGCCATCCTGGTGTTCGGTACACGCGCACTGTCGCATCTGGTGATGATGGCGGTCGTGCGGCGGGTGCCGAAGCCCACCGAGCAACGGGACGACAGATCCTTCGGCGACGCGGCTGCGTCATTCGCCGACGGCTGGCGCTACCTGCGGTCCTCGCGGCGGTTGTACGGGCCGATGATTCGGTGCGCAATCTTCATGCTGCCGTGTGCCGGGATGGTGGCCCTGTTGCCGCTCGAAGCCAAGGAGAATATCCAAACCGAAGTGATCGGATACGGCGGACTGTTGACCACGCTGGCGGTCGGCACGGTATCGGCGGTGTCGGCGATGCCCTGGCTGCAGCGACGGGCATCGATGAACGTGCTGAGTTCGATTGCGTTGGGCGGCTTCTCGCTCGCGGTGCTGGGTATCAGCCAGTGGGACAGCATGCTGCTCGACGCGTCGTTCCTGTTGGTCGCGGGATTCGGCTGGGGCATTCTCACCGTGGCGCACCAGTGGGCGGTACAGACCGCCGCGCCCAACACCATGCGCGGACTGATGACGTCGTTCTACACGCTCGTGCTCCAGGGCTCACTGGCCGCCGGCAGCTTCCTGTTCGGGCTCATCGCGACCCAGGTCGGAGTGAGCACGACAATCCTGATCTGCGGCCTGGTCGCGGCGGCCGGGCTCCTGCTCGTCCGAGTCTTCCCGATGCCCTAGTCGACCAGCTCCGAGAGCTCGAGCCAGCGGTTCTCCTTCTCGGCCACCTCGGCCTCCAGGGCGCGAAGCTCCTGCGTCAACCGGCCCAGGCCGACATGATCGGACTGGTCGAACTCCGCGAGCTCGACGTGCTTGGCGTTCACCCGGTCGGACAGCTTCACCAGCGCTCGGTCCAAGGAGGCGATTTCCTTTTCCACACTGCGCAATTCGGCACCCGACAACGCTTGGGCGGCAGGCTCTCGGGCCGCAGGGGCAGCAGCGGAAGTCTCCCGCCGTGCCTTGATGCGCAGATACTCGTCGATACCACCCGGCAGATGCCGCAGGTGGCCGTCGAGGATCGCGTACTGCTGGTCGGTGACCCGCTCGAGCAGATACCGGTCGTGTGACACCACGATCAGCGTGCCCGGCCACGAGTCGAGCAGATCCTCAGTGGCCGAAAGCATATCGATGTCGACGTCGTTGGTCGGCTCGTCGAGGATCAGCACATTGGGTTCCTCGAGCAGCGTCAGCATCAGCTGCAATCGCCTGCGCTGACCGCCGGAGAGTTCGCCCACTCGCGACGACAACTGCTCGCGACGAAAACCCAAGCGCTCCAACAACTGTGTCGGGGTGATGTCCTTGCCGTCGACCTGGTAGTCGGTCTTGAGTCGGCCCACGACCTCGCGGACCATATCTCCTGCGATGTCGGTGAGCTGGCTGGATTGCTGGTCGAGCATCGCCAGCCGAACCGTCTTGCCGCGCTTGACCCGTCCGGAATCGGGGGAGATCGTCGCAGCGATCAGGCCGAGCAGTGTCGACTTGCCCGCGCCGTTGGCGCCGACGATACCCGTGCGCTCGCCGGGCGCGATGCGCCATTCCACGTCGCGCAGAACGGGTTTGGCGTCAAACGACACCGACACGTCGAGCAGGTCGATGACGTCCTTGCCCAGCCGGGCGGTGGCCAGTTTGGCCAGCTCGACGCCGTTGCGAATCGGCGGCACGTCCTCGATCAGCTGGTTGGCCGCATCGATGCGGAATTTCGGCTTGGACGTACGCGCGGGCGCCCCGCGGCGCAGCCACGCGAGTTCCTTCCGCATGAGGTTTTGTCGCTTGGCCTCGGCGGCCGCGGCGACGCGGTCACGTTCGACGCGCTGCAGCACATAGGCGGCGTAGCCACCGTCGAACGGTTCGACGATCCCGTCGTGCACCTCCCACGTGGTGGTGGCGACTTCGTCGAGGAACCAGCGGTCGTGGGTGACGATCAGCAGACCGCCGGTGTTGCGCGGCCAGCGCGTTTTGAGGTGCTCGGCCAGCCAGGTGATGCCCTCGATATCGAGGTGGTTGGTCGGCTCGTCGAGGGCGATCACATCCCAGTCGCCGATCAGTAGCTCGGCGAGCTGAACCCGGCGCCGCTGGCCACCGGAGAGCTGGGACACCGGGGCCTGCCAGTCGAGGTCGGAGACCAGTCCGGCGACGACGTCGCGGATTCGGGGGTTGCCCGCCCACTCGTGCTCGGGCAGATCGCCCACCAGCACTTCACCGACGGTGGCCTCCGGGGCCATGGTGTCGGCCTGGTCGAGTGCGGTGACACGCAGCCCGCCGCGCTGGGTCACCCGGCCGGAATCGGGGGCGATCCGGCCGGTGAGCATGCCCATCAGGCTGGATTTGCCGTCGCCGTTGCGTCCGACGATTCCGATGCGGGCGCCGTCGTTGACGCCGACGGTCACGGATTCGAAGACCACCTGAGTCGGATATTCGAGATGGAGCGCTTCGGCGCCGAGCAGGTGTGCCACTGGTTAGACGTTAGCGGTGGGGGACCAAAGCAGCAGGAAGCGGATCGGGCTTATGCCATGATGTGCTGGCTGTCGGGGCCCTCATGCAGCAGCGACGTGGGACAGGCACGTTTGATAGGGGAGAACACCCGTGGATCTGAATTTGTCGGCGGTCACCAGACCTGTGGAACGCCTGATGGCGACGGCGCAGAACGGTTTCGAGGTACTGCGCTGGGGCGGCCTGGAAACCGGTGCCGTGCCCTCGCCCTTCCAGATCGTCGAGAACAAGCCGATGTACAAGCTGCGGCGCTACTTCCCGGAAAGCCGACCGGGCCAGCCGCCGGCGGGACCGCCGGTGCTGATGGTCCACCCGATGATGATGTCGGCGAACATGTGGGACGTCACCCGCGAGGACGGTGCCGTCGGCATCCTGCACGCCGGGGGCATCGACCCGTGGGTCATCGACTTCGGCTCGCCCGACGAAGTCGAAGGCGGGATGGAACGCAACCTCACCGACCACATCGTCGGGCTCAACGAGGCCATCGACACCGTCCGGGACGCCACCGGCCAGAGCGTGCACCTCGCCGGCTACTCCCAAGGCGGCATGTTCTGCTACCAGACCGCCGCCCTGCGGCAGACCAAGGACATAGCCAGCATCGTGGCGTTCGGTTCACCGGTGGACACCCTCGCCGCCCTGCCGATGGGCATCCCCGCCAACCTCGGCGCCGTCGCCGCCGACTTCATGGCCGACCACGTCTTCAACCGCATCGACATCCCGGGGTGGTTGGCCCGCACCGGTTTTCAGATGCTCGACCCGCTCAAGACCGCCAAGGCGCGGCTGGACTTCCTGTTCCAGCTGCACGACCGCGACGCCCTGCTGCCACGCGAGCAGCAGCGGCGCTTCCTGGACTCCGAAGGCTGGATCGCCTGGTCGGGGCCGGCCGTCTCGGAGTTGCTCAAGCAGTTCATCGCGCACAACCGGATGATGTCCGGCGGGTTCGCCATCAACGGCCAACTCGTCACGCTCTCCGATATCACCTGCCCGGTGCTGGCATTCGTCGGCGAGGTCGACGACATCGGCCAGCCGGCCTCGGTCCGCGGTATCAAGCGAGCCGCTCCCAGCGCCGAGGTCTACGAGGTGATGATCCGCGCCGGTCACTTCGGGCTGGTCGTGGGTTCCAAGGCGGCGACGTCGACCTGGCCGACGGTCGCGGACTGGGTCCGCTGGCAGTCCGGCCTGGATTCCCGCCCGGCCGCGATCGCGCCGATGCAGGACAGCACCGCCGAGCCCGACGAGTCTGGTGTGGCCTTGTCGGCCCGCATCGTCCACAGCCTGGCCGAGGCGTCCGAGGTGGCGCTGTCGGCGGTGCGCGGCGCGGCCGAGGCAGTCATCTATGCCAATAAGTCAGCTCGCACGCTGGCCGTAGAGACCGCTAGGACGCTGCCGCGGTTGACCCGGCTCGGCCAGATCAACGACCACACCCGCATTTCGCTCGGCCGGATCATCGACGAGCAGGCCAGCGGCGCCCCCGACGGTGAGTTCCTGCTCTTCGACGGCCGGGTGCACACCTATGAGGCGGTCAACCGCCGCATCAACAACGTCGTCCGCGGCCTCATCTCGGTGGGCGTCCGCCAGGGCGTGCGGGTCGGGGTCCTGATGGACACCCGTCCGTCGGCGCTGGTCGCCATCGCCGCGCTGTCCCGGCTGGGGGCGGTGGCCGTGCTGATGCCGCCCGACGCCGATCTCGCCGAAGCCGTCCGGCTGGGTGGGGTCGGCGAGGTCATCACCGATCCCGGCAACCTCGAGGCGGCGCGCCAGCTGCCGGTTCAGGTGCTGGTGCTCGGTGGCGGCGAGACCCGCGACCTGCACCTGCCCGACGACTCCAACGTCATCGACATGGAACAGATCGACCCCGATGCGGTCGAGCTTCCCGGGTGGTACCGGCCCAACCCCGGCTTCGCCCGCGACCTGGCGTTCGTCGCTTTCAACACCGTCAGCGGGGAGTTGGCGCCCAAGCAGATCACCAACTACCGCTGGGCGCTGTCGGCGTTCGGCACCGCATCGGCGGCCGCACTGGGCCGCAACGACACCGTCTATTGCCTCACGCCGCTGCATCACCAGTCCGGGCTGCTGGTCAGCCTCGGTGGTGCGGTGGTCGGTGGCACCCGGATCGCGCTGTCGCGCGGGCTGCACCCAGATCGCTTCCTCGCCGAGATCCGCCAATACGGCGTCACCGTCGTGTCCTACACCTGGACGATGCTGCGCGAGGTGATCGACGACCCGAACTTCACGCTGCGCGGTAACCACCCGGTGCGGCTGTTCATCGGGTCCGGCATGCCCACCGGATTGTGGGAGCGGACCGTCGACGCCTTCGCCCCGGCCAATGTCGTCGAATTCTTCGCGACCACCGACGGCCAGGCCGTGTTGGCCAACGTCGCCGGCCACAAGATCGGCAGCGAGGGCAGGCCGCTGCCCGGCGGCGGCCAGATTGAATTGGCCGCCTACGACGCGACTGACGATCTGATCATGGAGGACGATCGCGGGTTCGTCGCGGTCGCCGAACCCAACCAGGTGGGTGTCCTGCTGGCCCGGCCGTGGGGGCCGGTCGACCCGACCGCGTCCGTCAAGCGGGGCGTTTTCGCCGCCGGGGACACCTGGATCTCCACCGAATACGTCTTCCGTCGGGACGCAGACGGCGACTTCTGGCTGCTGGGCAACCGTCAGACGCTGATCCGCACCGCGCGCGGCGTGGTGTTCCCCGAGCCGGTCACCGACGCCGTTGGGCGCATCAGCGCGGTCGACCTCGCCGCAACCTACGGAGTCGACGGACCCGAGGGGACGATCGCCGTCACCGCCATCTCGCTGCGGCCCGGTATGACGGTCACCGCAGAAGATCTGACCGATGCGTTTGCCTCGATGCCGGTCGGCCCGCCGCCGGACGTCGTCCATGTGGTCGACGACTTCCCGCTCAGCGCCACCTATCGGCCCACGGTATCGGCACTGAAAGCCGAGGGTGTGCCCAAGGTTTCTCGTAACGCCTGGCATCTCGAGCCCGATACGGGGAAGTACAAGCGCTTCACGGCTTCGGCACGTGCTCATCTCGGCGGTACCGGCGACTGAGCCTCTGCCCAGGTCGCGAAGCGCTGTTAGGCTCGCCGATAATCGCAGACGCCCACAGCGCCGGAGGAATGCATGACAACCCAGACCGCTTCACGTCACTGGCGTCGCGCCGTCCGAGCCACTGCTATCGGCGCCATGACCGCTGGTCTGCTGGTCGGCATGGGTACGCAGCAGGCGTTGGCCGATCCGACCACCACGCCGGCCACCCCTAGCGCCGACGCCAACGGCGTCCCGCAGTTCCAGAGCGCTGACCAGCTGCTGCTGTTCATCGATCAGGAGTACGACCAGGGCGCCGGCGGCGGCCAGATGTCGAATCTGATCAAGTCGGTGATGAAGCTGCGCGCCCAGGGCATCAAGCCGTCGCGGACCAATATCGCCGAGATCCAGAACGCCCTGCAGTACCGGCCGAACCAGAAGCCGATGATCCAGGCGCTGCAGAACACCCTCGGGTATCAGCAGAAGATCTTCGCCCAGATGCAGATCCTGCAGCAGGCCCAGCAGGCGCAGCAGAACAATGCGGTGATGGGCGCCGGCCAGATGCCCAGTGACGGCGCTCCCACCATCGGCGGCAACACCGCACCGGTGATGGGCCAACCGGCCAGCCCGTAACGCTCATGCTCGACGACAAGCTGCTGACGATCTTGGTGTGCCCGGCCGACCGCGGTCCGCTGGTCTACGTCGACGACGTTCTCTACAACTCCCGCCTGCACAAGGCCTACCGCATCGAAGACGGCATTCCGGTGCTGCTGGTCGACGAAGCGGTCGAGGTCAGCCCCGAGGAGCACGAGCGCCTGATGGCGCTCGCGGGTTCCTGACGGGGGCAGGCGTATCGGCGTAGCGTCGCCGGCATGGCTGACATCGCCGTCGCCGAGCAACGTTCCGATGAGCTCGGGAAGTGGGATCCTGCCTTCACCCGCCGGATCAACAACGCCGTCTGGCCGCTGATTCGGGCGTACTTCCGCGCCGAGGTACGCGGCTTGGAGTTGTTCCCGCCATCGGGCGCCGCCCTGCTGGTATGCAACCACTCCGGCGGCATGCTGACTCCGGATGTTCCGGTGTTCGGTCCTGCGTTCTACGCGAAATTCGGCTATGACCGCCCGGTCTACACGTTGGCGCACTACGGAATTTTCCTCGTACCGTGGGGGCCGCTGCTGCCACGGATGGGTGTCGTCCACGCCAGTCCCGAGAACGCGTCGGCGGCGCTGGGTTCGGGCGCTGTTGTGCTGGTGTTCCCGGGGGGCGACTACGACGCCTACCGGCCGACGGTGCGGCAGAACGTCATCGACTTCGACGGTCGCACCGGCTACGCACGCACTGCGATCGAGTCCGGAGTGCCGATCGTCCCGATGGTGTCGATCGGCGCCCAGGAAACCCAGTTCTTCCTCCGCAGGGGCACCCGCTTGGCGCGTCTGGTGGGCTTGCCGCGGATACGGATGGAGATCCTGCCGGTGACCTTCGGGCTGCCATTCGGTCTGAGCGTCACGTTGCCGCCGAATCTGCCGCTGCCCTCGAAGATCGTCATGCGGATTCTCGAGCCGATCGACCCGGCCGCGTTCGGCGCCGACCCGGATGTCGACGAGGTCGACGCTCATGTCCGCATGGTCATGCAGCGGGCGCTGGACCGTCTGGCCCGCGAGCGGCGATTCCCGATAGTGGGTTAGGGGAGCGTGGGCAGATCTCCGGTGAGGTAGCGCTGCAGGTTCGGCGCGATCGTCGTGGCGATCTGCTCGGGCGGCAGCGAGGCAAAGGGTTCGAGCCCGATGATGTAGCGGGCCATCACCAGTCCGACGAGTTGCGACGCCACGAATTGCACGCGCAGCCGCCCGGTTCCCAGCGGGTTGTCCACGCGAGGCGCGACCTCCGCGGTGATCACTTCCTGGAGGAACGACCGGATCAGGGTGACATCGGAACCGGACAACAGCGAGCGGATGGTGGCGATCAGCCCGGCGCCCATCTCGGAATCCCACAGCGGCAACAGGATCGACGGCAGGACGTAGCCCAGGTCCTCGACCGGAGTGTCCCGTAGCGGCACCAGGATCGTCATCGGGTCGATCGGAATGTTGATCGCCGCGGCGAACAGAGCCTGCTTGGTGCCGAAATAGTGATGGACCAGCGCGGAGTCCACGCCTGCCGCGGCAGCGATAGCGCGAATCGACGTCTTGTCGATACCGTTGCGGGCGAACAACTCTCGTGCACTGGCCAGGATCCGGTCCCGGGTATCGGAGGCTCCACGAGGACGGCCGGGGCGTTTCGCCTGCTGAGGTTCCGTGGTCACGGGGTGCGCCGTCGCAGGGTCGCCGCGGCCAAGGCCATCGCAGCCACCGCGAACGCGAGGACGACGACGATGTCGCGGATCGCGATATCCGTCAGCCCGGTGTTGGCGTTGACCTCGCGCAGCGCCTCCAGCGCGTAGCTGGCCGGCATCGCGTTGCTGATCCATTCCAGCCAGGTGGGCATCTGATCGCGCGGCACGATGATCCCGGCGAGCAGCAGCTGCGGGACGATGAACACGGGCATGAACTGTACGGCCTGAAACTCGGTGCGGGCGAACGCACTTGCCAGCAGTCCGAGTCCGACACCCAGCACCGCGTTGATGATCGCGATGACGAACACCCAGAACGGGCTGCCCTTGGTGTCGAAACCCAGCAGCCAGAACGCGACAACGCAGGCCAGCACGGCCTGCGCGGCAGCGGCCACCGAGAACGCCGTGCCGTAGGCGGCCAGCAGATCGAGCCGGCGCAGGGGAGTGGTCAGGATCCTTTCCAGGGTCCCCGACGATCGTTCGCGCTGCATGGTGATCGAGGTGATCAGGAACATCACGAACAGCGGGAACAACCCGAGCAGGATCAGGCAGGCCGTCTGGAACGGAGACGCCATGCCCGGGAACGACGGCACGTTGTCGAACATGAAGTACATCAGCGTGATGACCGCGCTGGGCACCACGAGAATCATTGCGACACTTCGATGATCGGAGCGCAGCTGGCGCAGAATGCGAGTTGTGGTCGCCAGATAGGCGCGCGGGCTCAGCTTGCCGCTGGTTCGGTGCTGTGCCTGATGACGGACAGGAACGCTTCCTCCAGTGATATGCATCCGGTGTCCTCTCTGAGTCGGGCCGGGGTGGTGTGGGCCAGCAGCCGGCCCTCGCGCATGAGCAGTAGGTCGTTGCAGTGATCGGCTTCGTCCATCACGTGACTCGACACCAGGAGCGTGGTGCCGCGGCGGGCCAACGTGTCGAACTGCTGCCAGAGGTCGACGCGCAGCACCGGGTCCAGGCCGACCGTTGGTTCGTCGAGCACCATCAGTTCCGGCCGGGTGACCAGGGCGCAGGCCAGTGACACCCGGGTGCGCTGACCGCCGGACAGGTTGCCGCAGTACGCCCCGGCGTGGTCGAGCAGTCCGACGTCGTCGATCGCCTGGTCGGCCGCTTCCGATGGGGCGCCGCACAGAGCCGCGAAATAGCGCACATTGTCGATCACCCGCAGATCGTCGTAGATGGTCGGCTGTTGGGTGACGTAGCCGACGCGGTGACGCAGGACGGGGGAGCCGGCCGGATGTCCGAGGACGGTGACCGTCCCGGACGCCACGATCTGGGTGCCCACGATGCTGCGCATCAGGGTGGTCTTGCCGCAGCCCGACGGGCCGAGTAACCCCGTGATGGTGCCGCGCGGGATGGTGACCGAGAAGTCGTGCAACGCGACCCGCTTGCCGCGGACCACTTTCAGGTTGGTGGCCACAACGGCGGCGTCGTCACGCCGTATCAATAATTCATCACTCGATGAACTCATCACGTGATGAATAATCCTCCCCGGGGTCGGCCGGGTCAATGCTTGGGGCAGAATTTCCTTCGATGAGCGCCGAGCTGCTGGACACCGACCCGGTATCGGCTGCTCGTGCGCTGCTCGGCGGGGTGCTCCGCTGTCGCGGAGTCAGTGCATTGATCGTCGAAGTCGAGGCCTACGGCGGCCCACCGGACGGCCCGTGGCCGGATGCCGCGGCGCATTCCTATCGAGGTCCGGGGATCAGGAACAGGGTGATGTTCGGTCCGCCGGGGCGGCTCTACACCTATCTGAGCCACGGCATCCATGTGTGCGCCAACGTCGTGTGTGGGCCGGACGGGACGGCCGCGGCGGTGCTGATCCGGGCGGCGGCGATCGAGTCGGGGCTCGAGGTGGCACAGGCGCATCGGGGTCCGCTGGTGCGTCCGACCGCGCTGGCCCGAGGGCCGGGCAATCTGTGTTCGGCGCTGGGTATCGCGATGGCGGACAACGGTGTCGATGTCTTCGACCCGGATTCGCCGGTGACGCTTCAACTTGGTGAGGTCGGCCCGGAGAGCAGCGGCCCGCGGGTCGGGGTGTCGCAGGCGGCCGACCGGCCGTGGCGGTTGTGGCGTACCGGGCGCCCGGAAGTGTCGGCCTTTCGGCGCAGTCCCCGCGCGCCACTGCCGGGCGCGAGCGACTGAGCGCACCCCATACGGGAAGATCAACGCATGGGCACGACGATCCTCGACGAGTTGGGCTGGCGCGAACTGATCGCTCAGTCCACCGATATCGATGCGCTTGCCGCCGCGGCGGCGCAGCCACCGATGACCGTCTATTGCGGTTTCGACCCGACCGCGCCCAGCCTGCACGCGGGAAACCTGGTGCCGTTGCTCACACTTCGGCGATTCCAGCGTGCCGGGCATCGGCCGATCGTGTTGGCCGGCGGGGCGACAGGCATGATCGGTGATCCTCGTGACACCGGCGAGCGGACGATGAACACCACCGACACCGTGGCGCAGTGGGCCGAGCGGATCCGCGGGCAGTTGGAGCGGTTCGTCGACTTCGACGATTCCGCCAGCGGCGCGATCGTCGAGAACAACCTCAGCTGGACATCACAGCTAAGCGCGATCGACTTCCTGCGCGATGTCGGCAAGCACTTCTCGGTGAACGTGATGCTCGACCGCGACACCATCCGGCGCCGGCTCGACGGAGACGGCATCTCCTACACCGAGTTCAGTTACATGCTGCTGCAGGCCAACGACTACGTGGAACTGCATAGGCGTTACGGCTGCGCACTGCAGATCGGCGGCTCTGATCAGTGGGGAAACATCATCGCCGGGGTGCGACTGGTCCGTCAGACGATGGGGGATTCTGTCCACGCGTTGACGGTGCCGCTGGTCACCGCGGCCGACGGGACGAAGTTCGGTAAATCCACCGGCGGCGGAAGCCTCTGGCTGGATCCCGAGATGACCAGCCCGTATGCCTGGTACCAGTACTTCGTGAACACGGCCGACGCCGACGTCGTCAAGTACCTGCGCTGGTTCACCTTCCTGACGGCTGACGAACTGGCCGAGCTCGAGGAAGCCACGGCGACCCGACCGCACGAACGCGCTGCTCAGCGCCGGTTGGCGCAGGACCTGACCACGTTGGTCCACGGGCAGGCCGCCACGGATGCGGTCGAGCATGCGTCGCAGGCGTTGTTCGGTCGCGGTGAGCTGTCCCGGCTCGACGAACCGACCCTGGCCGGGGCGTTACGGGAGACCTCGGTGGCTGATCTGCCTGCGGGCAGCCCGGACGGCATCGTCGACCTCTTAGTGGCCACCGGTCTGTCGGCGAGTAAAGGCGCCGCCAAGCGGACGGTCGCCGAGGGTGGCGCCTACGTCAACAACGAGAAGATCGAGAGCGAGGACTGGGTGGCACAACCGTCCCACTTCTTGCACGGCCGCTGGTTGGTGCTGCGTCGCGGGAAGCGGAATATCGCTGGCGTGCAGCGGGTTTGAGCTCCTGGAGCCTGCGCGAAACGCCGGTCTAGCAGGCGATTTGACTCGGTGTTAGCACTCACGTAACTTATTCCGAGTCAGAGCGGCCCGGCCAAGCCGGGGAGCGCGAAGACCTCCCGGGAATCAAACCTGGAAACAGGGTTGTTCCTCTTGTCCGCACGATATGTACGCGGCCTTCGGGTCGCGGGCTTACTGCGCGGTCGGGTGTGTTGTTTGAGAACTCAATAGTGTGTTTGGTGGTTTTTGTTTGTTGTTGTTTTTTGCCACATTCTGATACCCCCGTGTTGGGGTGTGGT